>NZ_JSZO01000009.1 GCF_000801955.1 Ralstonia sp. A12 | reverse complement strand
CCGTTTCATCCCCTGCCGGGGCTGACTCACTTTCTTTGTCTTGCCAAAGAAAGTAAGCAAAGAAAGGCGCGCCCAAGCGGCGAAAGACTCCTTGAATTTATGTCGCAGGGAGGGAGGAGAGGCAAACTCGCTTCGCTCAGACAAGCCTCCCCTCTTTTTCCTCCCTGCAACAGAAATTCAAGGCGCCGCATAGGGCAAGGGACGGCCAAACAATCGGTCCACAAGCGCAGTAGCAACAAGCAATAAGCAGCACAGCAGCAAACAAGAGCCTGAAGGGGCAGCGCACCGATTGTGTGTCTTTGCCCTGCCCTAGATGGCGCCTTGAATTTGTGTAAGCGGGCGGAGAAAAGACGGGGAACTGTTTGAGCGCAGCGAGTTTTCCCCGTCTCCGCCCGGTTACACAAATTCAAGGAGGGTGTCGCCATCTCGGGCGCGCCTTTCTTTGCTTACTTTCTTTGGCAAGACAAAGAAAGTGAGTCAGCCCCGGCAGGGGATGAAATCAAGGGATGGACCACTCAGGTCCAAACACAAACCCACCGGAGCAATCCAAAGTGCGCCGCTTCCGCAACACCAAAATCCTCGCCACCCTCGGCCCCGCCAGCAGCGACAAAGACACCATCCGCGCGCTGTTCGACGCCGGCGCGGACGTCTTCCGCCTGAACTTCAGCCACGGCTCGCACGAAGACCACCGCAAGCGCTACGACGCCGTACGCGCAGTGGAAGCCGAGACCGGCCGCCCCATCGGCATCCTGGCCGACATGCAAGGTCCCAAGCTGCGCATCGGCACGTTTGCCGAAGGCCGCGTCGTGCTCAAGAACGGCGATCGTTTCGTACTCGACCGCGACCCGACACCGGGCGATGTCACGCGCGTGCACCTGCCGCACCCGGAGCTGTACGCCGCTGCCGCACCGGGCCAATCGCTGTTGCTCGATGACGGCAAGATCCGCCTGGCCGTGGAAGCCGCTGACCCGACCGCCATCGTCACCCGTGTGGTCGACGGCGGCCCGCTGTCGGACCGCAAGGGCGTGAACGTGCCGGACGCCGTGATCCCCATCCCCGCACTCACCGAGAAAGACCTGCGCGACCTCGAGTTCGCCCTGTCGCTGGGTGTGGACTGGATTGCACTGTCGTTCGTGCAGCGCGCCGAAGACGTGATCGCCGCACGCGAGATCATCGGTGACCGCGCCGGCCTGCTCTCCAAGATCGAAAAGCCCGCAGCACTGCTGCACTTGGAAGACATCGTGCAGGCCTCCGACGCGCTGATGGTGGCGCGTGGCGACCTGGGCGTGGAACTGCCACCTGAGCGCGTGCCCGGCGTGCAGAAGCGCATCCTGCGCATCGCGCGTCAGCACGGCAAGCCGGTGGTCGTGGCCACGCAGATGTTGGAATCGATGATCGAAGCGCCGGTGCCGACGCGTGCGGAAGCCTCCGACGTGGCCACCGCCGTGTACGACGGCACCGATGCAGTCATGCTGTCGGCCGAATCGGCCAGCGGCAAGCACCCGGTGGCGGCGGTCAGCATCATGAACCGCATCATTGCCGAGACCGAGCGTGACCCGCTGTACCGCAACCTGATCGACGCACAACACCAGGCCCCGCTGCCGACGCGTCAGGACGCCATCTGCGCGGCCCTGCGCGACGTGACGCACATCCTGGGCGCGGTGGCCACGGTCACCTACACGTCCAGCGGCAAGACCAGCCTGCGCGCCGCACGCGAACGGCCGCTGGCGCCCATCGTGAGCATCACGCCGCGCCTGGATACGGCGCGCCGTCTGGCAATCACCTGGGGCGTGCACAGCACCGTGAGCGCCGACGTGCACAGCGTGGATGAAATGGTGGATGCGGCGTGCCGCGCTGCCGCACGCGAAGGCTTTGCCGTGTCGGGCGACCAGATCGCCATCACGGCGGGCATGCCGTTTGGTCAGGCCGGTTCGACCAACCTGCTACGCCTGGCCGAGATCTGGCCGCAGACCGTCGTCACTGCGCAAACGGAAGTGAATGCGCAGGAGCCGGCAACAGCCTAACGTGGGTCAGACCACCTTGGAGTAGCGCGGGACAAAGGCGACGGGCTTGCCCTCCGCCTCGACCGCGCGCTCGGTACCCGCGGCGCGCAGGTGCGCGTCGAACACCATCGCAATGCGCCGCACCAGCAGCCGTCCTTGCGGGGTGATGAGAATGCGTTCATCGCCCACCTTCACCAGACCCGCGTCTTCGAGCGGCGCCAGCGCTTCCAGCTCATCGGCAAAGGTGCGCTTGAAGTCCAACCCATGCGTGGCGCCAAACGCGCGCATGTCCAGCTCAAACCCGCACATCAGCTCGCCAATCAGCGCGCGTCGCACGTGGTCGTCCGGCGTGAGCGACAGGCCGCGCAGCACCGGCAGCGCGTTGGCATCGATGCGCGCGTAGTACGCGTCGAGCTCCTTTTCGTTCTGCGCATACACGTCGCCCACGCGGCTGATGGCGGACACGCCAAAGGCCAGCAGGTCGCAATCGGCATGCGTGGAGTAGCCCTGGAAGTTGCGCTGCAGCCGCCCTTCGCGCTGTGCAATCGCCAACGCATCATCCGGCCGCGCGAAGTGGTCCATGCCGATATAGACATAGCCCGCGTCAACCAGACGCTCCACCGTCATTGCCAGCAGGTCGAGCTTCTCGTCGGCCGTGGGCAGCGTGAGGAGATCGATGCGGCGCTGCGGCTTGAACAGATGCGGCAGATGCGCATAGCTGTAGACCGACAGCCTGTCCGGCGCCATCTCCAGCACGCGGTCCAGCGTGGCGTTGAAGGTCTCCGTACGCTGATGCGGCAGACCGTAGATCAGGTCGAAGCTGATCGACTCGAAGCCGAGGCGGCGCGCACTCTCCACCACGCGGCGCGTGTCTTCCACGCTCTGGATGCGGTGGACGGCGCGCTGCACATCTGGGTCAAAGTCTTGAATGCCAAGGCTGGCACGGTTGAAGCCAAGATCGGCCAGCACCTCCAGCGTGGCGTCGTCGGCGTGGCGCGGGTCGAGTTCGACGGAGATTTCCGCGTCCGGCGTCAGGTCGAAATGCTCGCGTGTGGCGGCCATCACGGCGCGCATCTCATCGTGCGTGAGGAAGGTGGGCGTGCCACCGCCCCAGTGCAGTTGCGTCACGCGGCGCAGCGGGCCGATGTGCCTGGCCACGAGCGCCATCTCCTGCGCCAGGGCGCGGATGTAGCGCGCACTGCGCGAATGATCCTTGGTGATGACCTTGTTGCAGCCGCAGTAGTAGCAGAGGTTCGCGCAGAACGGCAGATGCATATACAGCGACAGCGGCGCATGCAGCGCCGGTGCAATCGCGGCGCGGCGGTGCAGCGCGTCGAGGTAGTCGGCGTTGTTGAACCCGGCGTGGAAGCGGTCCGCCGTCGGGTACGACGTATAGCGCGGGCCGTGCGTATCGAAGCGCTGCGCCAGCGCGCGCACCTGCGATGCAGACCAGCGGAAGGCGGCGTCATTGGCGGCCGCATCCTCGGCGGCCGGTTGGGCAAAGGGGAACATGGGGCGTGGGGTGCGAGGGCGATGGTTGATGCTATGCCTGTGCTCCCGGCGGCGCGTTGATATGTGTCAACGTCGGTCAATACGGGTTCAAACGCGTCGATCCCTCCGTCGGGAGGGGCTTAACTTCACGGATCTGTCACGTTCCGCCGCCTAACATCGACGATTGGCGCGCGCCCGCCTGCCTGGCCGGTCACAACAAAAACAACGCGCCGTCGATTCGCCTTTGGGGGAAGCATGATCTGGCAGACACTGGCACACCGCTGCGCGTGTGCACTGGTTTGCGCGGCCGCCGTTGTGACACTGACGGCGCATGCGCAGGGCAACACCACCTTCGTCGTCGGACAGTTGATCGAGCGTGGCGGCGCCCAGGCCGACTACGCGCGCGACTTCATGGCGGGCGCCAAGGTCGCGTTTGATGCGGCCAACCTGAGCGGCGGCATCAAGGGCCGGCGCATCAGCCTGATCCGCCGCGAAGTCGAACAGGCCGAGGCGGTGCCACAAGCCCTCGACATGGTCGAACGCGATCACGTGGAGGTGCTCTTTGGCGTGAGTGAGCGCCTGTTGCCCGCGTTAACGGCCTCTCCGGAAATCGCGCGGCGCAATGTGCCGCTGCTGGCGCCGCTTTCGGGCGCCACGTCCACCTCTGACAACGTCTGGTTCATCCGCCCCGACTACGACCACGAGATCATCGCCGCGCACAACCGGCTGCGCCAGTTCGGCATGCGGCGTATCGCGTTGGTCACCACCGCGGGGTTCGATCCGCAGATCGGCACGCGCCTGCGCAACACCCTCGCCAGCACAACGCCGGCGAAAGGCGAGGCGGCAGAAGCGCTCGACCTCTATACGCTGGCGGGAGATCCGGGCGAATTGGCAGCGCGCATCGCCCCAACCAAGCCGACCGCCGTTATCGTCGCTGGCGATACCCTCGCCTATGCCAGCGTTGGCCGCGCGCTGGCGCAGCACGGTTGGTACGGCTTCTTGGTCGGGCTCTCGTCAGTCAACCCGCAGGTGGCGCGAGAAATTCTCGGCACCGGCTACAGCGGCGGCATGCTGCTCGCGCAGACCGTGCCCAATCCTGCGGTCGGCAACACGAAAATCACGCGCGAGCACATCGCGCGCATGAAGCAGTTTCTGGATGAGCCGCCATCAGGAGCGACGTTGTCGGGCTATATCGCGGCGACGTATCTACTGCAGTCGATGAATGCGGCGGGTGGCAAGGTGGCCGGGGCCGAATTGCGGCGGGCGCTGCAGACGCGGGTGGATGTGGGGGGATTTACGTTGGACTTCACGCGCGGGAATCGTGGGAGTGAGTTTGTGGACTTGAACTACATCCAGGGGAATGGGAATTAGCGGTTGGCGGTCCACTTCCCTTTCGCCCCCTGCCGGGGCCAGCTCACATTCTCTGTCTCACTAAAGACTAAAAACCGGAAAGACAAAGGACAACGGCCACACCCTCAGGACGCTGGCGGTATCGCCATGCCCTGGGTGTGGCCGGAGTGCGGGTCGTTGGTTATGCGGCGTCTTAGTTGCCGATCTTGCCGCTGACCTGGTTTTCCTGTTGGTTCAGGGTGCGCTGTTCTTGCTTGGTGATGTGGCCGCCATTTTGCGAAGCCATATCGCGCTCTTCCTGGCGGATCTTGCGATCGTCCTTGTGCAACTGGCGGGCTTGGCCCTTGGTGATTTCGCCTTCCTTCACTTCGTTGTGGATGCGCTTGTCTTGGTTGGCAAGGCGGTGGTTCACCTCGGCGCGGCGCGGGTGATCCTTCTGCCATTGCGTTTGTGCGAAGGCGCCGGTGGTAGCAGACAGGGCGACGGCGGACACAGCCAGGATTTGGACGATGCGGTTCATGGTGTTCTCTCCAGGGTGGTGATCGGGCGGCCGATCCATTCAGCCGCTGTCCTGCCTATAACGACCCGCTTCTGCCGCAGGCTTACTGCCGTCGTGTAACCGCGCGTAAGCGGTGTAACGGCTGCGGGGAAAGCGAGGGGCGCAAACGAGTGCGGTCGCCCAGCCGGCACCTCCGCCGATGTGCTTACCAAGAAAAAAGGCGCATCGGCCAAAGCCAATGCGCCTGTCGCCACACGTTCAATGCAGCAACGGCTTACCAACCGTAGCCTGCGCCAACGCCCACGTTGTACTCGGAGCCGCCCGCTGTGGAACCGCCGATCGTGACCGTCGCGCGCGAGCCGACTTTGCGCTGGTAGCCGACTGCCAGGGCGGTCTGGCCGCGGTACAGGCCGGTGCCGATGGCAATACGGTTATCGGTCTGCAGGCCGGCGGCGCTGGCGACCATCGTCGTCATGGCGGCGTTCATCGCACCGACGCGATTGACGCGGCTGTCGAGCTGGTCGAAGCGCTGGTTGACCTGGCTTTGCAGCGTGTCGACGCTTTGCTGGATCTTGGCCGTCTCGCCCTTGAGCTGCTGAACGTTCACGGCATCGGTGTCTTGTGTACCGGCCATCACGTTGGTGATGACGCGTTCGTTGCCAGCGGAGCCCACCGACACCGTGTTCTCACGGTCCGCGACCGAGCCCGCGCCCAGCGCCACGCTATTTTGCTTCGAGGCCGAGGAACCGGCGCCGAGCGCCACGCTGTTATCCGCCGAGGCTGACGCCTTGGCGCCGGCTGCAGTCGCGTTGGTGCCGGTCGCCTGCGCGTTTTCCTTATCACCGCTGCCGGCGTTGCCGCTGCCGCTGCCGATGAACCTTTGGTCGGTCGGGCCGCCATTGCCACTGCCGCCGTCGCCCTGCTCCAGACCGGTGAGCCGGCCGTCCAGGTTCTTGAAGACATCGCCAACGTTGTTGTAGGTGGCGCCACCCACTGTATAGGTCGGCGAGATGATGGTGCCGCTTGCGCTGAGCGAGGTGCCCAATGCCGAGGCAACCGCCTGATTGGTCGCGTACAGCTGAGCACCATTGATGGCGTCCATGCTATCCGCCGCCACGGCACCTGCCGCCACGTTGGTCAACGTGGTGCCATTGGCGCCGCCGAGCGAGACTTTCGACCTGGTGTCGTCGTCATACGTCACGACGTTGGCGAGGGAACCGTCGTCCTTGACCAGACCGGACTGCTTCAACTGCCCCAGGTTGACCGCATCGCCGTCTTCCGTGCCATCTGCCACGTTCTTGATCTGCGCCGGCTTGCCGTTACGTGCCAGATCAACGTTGCCGCTGGCGTCGTACTTGACGGCACTGGCGTCCAGATCCGCTACCTGCTTGCCGACCGCTTTGAGCTGGCCGACGTTGGCAGCATCGGTATCAGCCTCGCCCGCCGTGACATTGGCTAGCCTGCGGGTGATGGCGTTGCCCTCGGCATCCTTGCCGGCAAAGTTCACGCTGTCGCCCGCGGTGTCCTTGGCGATGGTGATCTCGGACGAGGCATCCACCTGTTGCACGAGGCCGATCGCGCCGTTGACGATTTGCTGGTTCAGGCTGGTGATGCTGTCGCCGTTGGCTTTGATACGGTTGTTCAGGTTGCCCAGCGCGCTGCCGACGTCGCGGTATACGGTTGTACCGGCGGGGTCCGTCGGATCTGCGTAGAGGCTGTAGGTTGGCGCAGTGACCGCGCCAGTGACGGAGTTGACTGCTGCCCCGCCGCCCAGCGCTCTGGCGATTCCGGCGTTGACGGATGAGAACTGACCATAGTTGATGGCATCGGTTGTGTCCCGGCCATTGGCGACGCCCATCAAGCGACGGTTTTCACCGAGTTCATTTGCAATGTTGACAATGGTCCCATCAGTACCGCTGCCAATATTGATCGTTCCGCTGAAGGGGTCCTGCTCCACCAACTGGGCCATTGCGCTTGGTGCCCAGATAGCAGTTGCACCCGCCACCAATACAGAACTGACCGCGCGCACTGCGGCGCGCCCCTTGCCGTGCCCGCGCGCGATTTCCGAAACCGCTGTCCATGTGCCGGTCGCTTTGTTGCGAACGACGCGATATGCCTTGTTCATGTCAATCCCTCTGCGGAAATGAAAGTCGAATTCGGTGCCGATTCAAACGCTGTATCGGCGGCCGCAGAGTCTGGGGAAATCACGGAATCAGTTCCGTCGATTTGTGTGTCAATCGCAATGAATTGCGGAAATTGAAGAATCAGAATGCGCTGATAACACGCTGCATCCTGTGTGTCGTGTTGTTGCTCGTGACAACGCTGAAACGATGTGACGTGGCAGAAGACCTTTCTTCGGCATCACGAAAAGTCCCAAAGATCGGCAAATTCTTATTTTTCTATTTGACGGCGATCCATCCATCGACGTTGGGTTGGCTGCTGAGAGTTTCAGCAAGACAGGGCGCCCGTCCGGTACGTGAAAATCGCCTTCATCAGCACCTCAGAAAATGCCTGTCCGGCACGGCGCTCGACCATGTGCGCGCCACGCCAGAAGGGGCGCCAAGCCCTGTCGCCCACGCGTGCTACCATCGCCGTCCGCCTGCAATTCCCGCCTGTTTGCCCCCATGTCTTCCGGTCTCGCCCACGGGCTCAATGCTGCCCAATCCGAAGGTGTGCACTACCTCGACGGCCCGTGCCTGGTGCTGGCCGGGGCAGGCTCCGGCAAGACGCGTGTGATCACGCAGAAGATCGCGCACCTGATCCTCGACAAGGGGTTCGAGCCCAAGCACATCGCCGCCGTCACGTTCACCAACAAGGCGGCCAAGGAAATGCAGGAGCGCGTGGCCAAGCTGATGGACGGCAAGACGCGCGAAGACGGCAAGCGCATCCCCATCAAGCAGTTGACGGTGTGTACGTTCCACTCGCTGGGCGTGCAGATCCTGCGGGCCGAAGCCGAGCACGTGGGCCTCAAGCCGCGCTTCTCGATCATGGATTCAGACGACTGCTTCGGCATGATCCAGGAGCAGCTGGCGACCACCGACAAGCAACTGATCCGCCGCGTACAGAGCACGATCTCGTTGTGGAAGAACGGTCTCGTCGACCCGGAAACCGCGATTGCCGAAGCGCTCGCCAACAACAACGTTGATGATCACCAAGCCGCGCTGGTCTACCGCAACTACGTCGCCACGCTGCACGCCTATCAGGCGGTGGACTTTGACGATCTGATCCGCATTCCCGCCGAGCTGTTCGCGCGCAATGAAGACGTGCGTCTGAAGTGGCAGAACCGCCTGCGCTACTTCCTCGTCGATGAATACCAAGACACCAACGCCTGCCAGTACCAGCTCCTGAAGCTGCTGGCGGGCGGCTCGCACCTGCGTGCGCCGGCCTTCACGGCGGTGGGCGACGACGACCAGGCCATTTACGGCTGGCGCGGCGCCACGCTCGACAACCTCAAGCTGCTGCAGACGGATTTCCCGAACCTGAAGGTGATCAAGCTGGAGCAGAACTACCGCTCCACGGTGCGCATCCTGAACGCCGCCAACGCGGTGATTGCGCAGAATCCGAAGCTGTTCGAGAAGACGCTGTGGAGCGAGCACGGCATGGGCGACAGCATCAACGTGACGGGCGCCAATGACGAAGAGCACGAGGCCGAGAGCGTGGTCTTCAAGCTCTCCGCGCACAAGTTCGAGCGCCGCGCGCAGTTCCGGGACTACGCGATCCTGTATCGCGGCAATTTCCAGGCGCGGCTGTTCGAGCAGATCCTGCGCCGCGAGCGCATTCCGTACGTGCTTTCCGGCGGTCAGAGCTTTTTCGACAAGGCCGAGATCAAGGACCTGTGCGCGTACCTGCGCCTGATCGCCAACGCCGATGACGACCCCGCCTTCATCCGCGCCATCACCACGCCCAAGCGCGGCGTGGGCAATGCAACGCTGGAAGTGCTGGGCGCGTTCGCGGGGCAGGCCAAGGTGTCATTGTTTGAGGCGGCGATGATGGGCGGCATCGAGGCGCAACTTGGCTCCCGTCAACTGGAGCCGCTGCGTGTGTTCTGCGAGTTCATCGTGCGCCTCTCAGACCGCGCCGCGAAAGAGCCCGCCAGCACGCTGCTCGACGAGATGATGGAAGGCATCCACTACGAGGCCTACCTGTACGACACCTATGACGAGCGCCAGGCCCAGAACAAGTGGACCAACGTGCTCGAGTTCACGGAGTGGCTCAAGCGCAAGGGCACCAAGCCCGAGAAAGAAAATGACGAAGAGGCCACCGGTTTCGACAATGCCGATGGCTTGATGGATACCGGCAAGAACCTGCTGGAACTCACGCAGACCATCGCGCTGATCAGCATGCTTGAAGGCAAGGAAGAGGACCCGGATGCGGTGCGCTTGTCCACGCTGCATGCGAGCAAGGGGCTGGAGTATCCGCACGTGTTCCTCGTGGGCGTGGAAGAGGGCATCCTCCCGCACTGCCGCGAAGACGACGACCTGACCGACGAGAAGATCGAAGAAGAGCGGCGGCTGATGTATGTGGGGATTACGCGGGCGCAACGCAGCCTGCATATCAGCTGGTGCAAGAAGCGCAAGCGGGCGCGAGAGACGGTGGTGTGTGAGCCGTCCCGCTATATCGCTGAGATGAAGTTGGGGGATGACGCGGGGCCTACCCCGGAGGATTCCATGCCGGCCATGTCGCCCAAGGATCGGTTGGGGGCGTTGAAGGGGTTGTTGTCGGCTAAAAAGCCCGTGGTTTCCTGATTGTTCTTGGCCGTGGTGGTCCATTCCGGTTTCGCACCCTGCCGGGGCTGAAACAGAAGATGGACCACCAACAATAGAACCCAGCCCTAAGACCTCCCTCATCCCCAATTGACAATCCCAGCCCCCTTCCGTAAATTCCGCTCATCCATCCGGGAGAGCGTGCCCGCCGCACACGGCAAGGCACCGCCGAAGGGGTAGCACCCAAAAACTCTCAGGCACCAAGGACCGGGCGGATCGGCTGGACATGCGTCCGACCGCACTCTGGAGAGCTGGCGCCGCACGACCACTGCGGGCGCCCACCGAAGGGGCTCACGAACCGGCGCGCACCGCTATGCGCCCCGCTTTGCAATCTCTCAGGTACCAAGGACAGAGGGGCCATCTGCGCAGCTTGCATCTTCATGGCGTCACCATGAGGCATCAGGCTGCGCGGGTGGCCTTTTTGCTTTTCTGGTCCCGAATAACGCGCCGCGCCCAGGCCTCAGTGGCGGCGCTTCAGCCGAGAGATTCCATGACGCTCCAACACACGCCGCTCAACGCCATCCACCGCTCGCTGGGCGCCCGCATGGTCGACTTTGGCGGCTGGGACATGCCGGTCAACTACGGCTCCCAGATCGAAGAACACCACGCCGTGCGCCAAGACGCCGGCATCTTCGACGTCTCGCACATGTGCGTCGTCGACCTCACCGGTGCGCACGTGCGCGACTTCCTGCGCGGGCTGCTGGCCAACAACGTCGACAAGCTGCAGACCCCGGGCAAGGCGCTCTACAGCTGCATGCTGAACCCCAAGGGCGGCGTGATCGACGATCTGATCGTCTACTTCTTCCGCGAAGACTGGTTCCGCCTGGTGGTCAACGCCGGCACCGCGCCGACCGACCTAGAGTGGATCGTCGCGCAGAACGCCGCCGCCGGCACCAACGTGACCATCACGCCGCGCCGCTCGGACAACAACGCTGGCGCCGAGCCGCTGGGCATCCTCGCCGTGCAAGGCCCGAACGCGCGTGCCAAGACCTACGCCGCGCTGCCCGGCACGCAGGCCGTGGGCGAAGCGCTCAAGCCGTTCAACGCAGGCTTTGTCACCGTCGACGGTGTGGGCGAGATCATGGTCGCGCGCACCGGCTACACCGGTGAAGATGGCTTCGAGCTGGTGGTGCCCGCCTCGCAGATTGCTGGCGTGTGGGAGCGCCTGCAGCAAGCCGGCGTGCGCCCGGCTGGCCTGGGGGCACGCGACACGCTGCGCTTGGAAGCCGGCATGAACCTCTACGGCCAGGACATGGACGACCACGTCTCGCCGCTCGACGCCGGCCTGGCCTGGACGGTCGACCTGCAAAGCGAACGCGACTTCACCGGCAAGGCCGCGCTGCAAGCCGGCGGCCAGCGTGAACAGTTCGTCGGCCTGATCCTGCGTGACAAGGGCGGCGTGCTGCGCGCCCACCAGAAAGTCATCACCCCCGCCGGTGACGGCGAGATCACCAGCGGCACCTTCAGCCCGAGCCTGTCGCTCTCCATCGCGCTGGCACGCCTGCCCAAGGACGTTGCCATCGGCACCGACGTGCAGGTGGAAATTCGCGACCGCAAGTTGACCGCGACTGTGGTTAAACTGCCGTTCGTGCGCAATGGCAAGGCGCTGGTCAGCTAGTCACCGACCGAATCTGCATCCCCCAATACCAATCTTTCGGAGAAACCTTTCATGAGCAACGTCCCCGCCGATCTGAAGTACACCGAACACGACGAGTGGATCCGCGTTGAAGCCGACGGCACGCTGACCATCGGCATTACCGACTTCGCGCAAGAGCAGCTCGGCGACATCGTCTTCCTGGAGCTGCCGGAAGCCGGCCGCACCATCGCCAAGGACGAAGCGATTGCCGTGGTGGAATCGGTCAAGGCCGCCTCCGACATCTACGCCCCGGTGTCGGGCGAGATCATCGCCAACAACGGTGACGCTGCGGGCGCGCCCGAGTCGGTCAACGCCGGTGCCTACGAGGCCTGGCTGTTCAAGATCAAGCCGACCAACGCCGACGACGTGAACGCCCTGATGGACGCCGCCGCGTACACCGCCAAGATCGGCTAAGCCGGTCCTCCGGCCGATGCGCGCGCTCTGACCTGCGCCGCGCATTGGCTTTTGCCAGAATTTCGAGCCCTTGCCATGAACGCTCCGCACCCCGCTTCCTCGGCGCTGTCCGCCGAACGTCCCACGTTGGCTGACCTGGAGGCGCGCGACGCCTTCGCGCACCGCCACATCGGCCCGTCTGCCGACGAGCAGGCCCAGATGCTCAGCACGCTCGGCTATGCCAGCCGCGCCGCGCTGATCGACGCCGTGATCCCGCCTGCCATCCGCCGCCAGGACGGCATGCCGCTGGGTGAATTCACGCAGCCGCTGACCGAAGAGGCCGCACTGGCCAAGCTGCGCGGCATCGCCGGGCAGAACCGCGTGGTCAAGAGCCTGATCGGCCAGGGCTACTACGGCACGCACACGCCGGGCGTGATCCTGCGCAACATCCTCGAGAACCCGGCCTGGTACACGGCCTATACGCCGTACCAACCGGAAATCTCGCAAGGCCGCCTGGAAGCGATGCTGAACTTCCAGCAGATGGTGATCGACCTGACGGCGATGGACATCGCCAACGCGTCGATGCTGGACGAAGCCACTGCCGCGGCTGAAGCGATGACGCTGCTGCAACGCATCGGCAAGTCGAAGTCGACCGTGTTCTTTGTCGCCGACGATGTGCTGCCGCAAACGCTGGAAGTCGTGCGCACGCGCGCCGAGCCGATCGGCGTGCAAGTCGTGACCGGCCCGGCGGCGGACGCCGCCAAGCACGATGCCTTTGGCGTGCTGCTGCAATACCCAGGCGCCAACGGTGCGCTGCTGGGCGATCTGTCGACGTACCAGGCACTGACCGATGCCGTGCACGCTGCCGGCGGCCTCGTTGTCGCTGCGGCTGATCTGCTGGCGCTCACGCTGCTGGCCGCGCCGGGCGAATGGGGCGCCGACGTGGTGATCGGCAACACGCAGCGCTTTGGCGTGCCGTTCGGTTTCGGCGGCCCGCACGCCGGCTACATGGCCGTCCGCGATGCGTTCAAGCGCTCGATGCCCGGTCGCCTCGTCGGCGTGACGATCGATGCGCAAGGCAACTCGGCCTACCGCCTCGCACTGCAAACGCGCGAGCAACACATCCGCCGCGAGAAGGCCACCTCGAACATCTGTACCGCACAGGTGCTGCTGGGCGTGATGGCGTCGATGTACGCCGTCTACCACGGCCCGCAAGGCTTGAAGCGCATCGCCCAGCGCGTGCACCGCCTGACCGCCACGCTGGCCGCCGGCCTGCGCGCGATCGGCTACACGCTGGAATCGGACGCCTTCTTCGACACGCTGACGGTCGCCACCGGCCCGCGCACCGCCAACCTGCATATCGCCGCGCAGGCGCACGGCATCAACCTGCGCCAGATCGATGAGGCGCGCCTGGGCATCTCGCTGGACGAGACCGTCACGCGCGCCGACGTCGTTGCTCTGTGGGAAGTCTTCGCCCACGCTGCTCACGCAACGGCACCGGACTTCGACAAGACCGAAGCCAGCGTTGCCGATGCGTATCCGGCATCGCTCGTTCGCCAGAGCGCGTACCTCACGCACCCGGTGTTCAACGCGCACCACTCCGAGCACGAAATGCTGCGCTACCTGCGCAGCCTGGCCGACAAGGACCTGGCGCTCGACCGCACGATGATCCCGCTGGGCTCGTGCACGATGAAGCTCAACGCCACCGCCGAGATGCTGCCGGTGACGTGGCCCGAGTTCTCGAACATCCACCCGTTCGCGCCGGCCGACCAGACCGTGGGCTACCGCGAGATGATCGACCAGCTCGAACAGATGCTGTGTGCCGCCACTGGCTACGCTGCTGTGAGCCTGCAGCCGAACGCCGGCTCGCAGGGCGAATACGCCGGCCTGCTGATCATCCATGCGTACCACGCCAGCCGTGGCGAAGGCCACCGCAACGTGTGCCTGATCCCGTCGTCGGCGCACGGCACGAACCCGGCATCGGCGCAGATGGCCGGCATGCAGGTCGTCGTGGTTGCTTGCGATGAGCGCGGCAACGTCGATCTGGCTGACCTGGAGAAGAAGGCCGCCGAGCACAGCAAGAACCTCGCGGCGATCATGATCACCTACCCGTCCACGCACGGCGTGTTCGAGGAAGGCGTGAAGCGCGTCTGCGAAATCGTGCACAGCCACGGTGGCCAGGTGTACGTGGACGGCGCCAACATGAACGCCATGGTCGGCACCGCCGCGCCGGGCCACTTCGGCGGCGAC
This sequence comes from Ralstonia sp. A12, assembly GCF_000801955.1. Taxonomy (GTDB): domain Bacteria; phylum Pseudomonadota; class Gammaproteobacteria; order Burkholderiales; family Burkholderiaceae; genus Ralstonia. Next base: position 143,456 of record NZ_JSZO01000009.1, on the reverse strand, counting down.
GTTTCGCACCTGAACCTGCACAAGACGTTCTGCATTCCGCACGGCGGTGGCGGCCCGGGCGTTGGTCCGGTGGCCGTGGGCGCGCATCTCGCGCCGTTCCTCCCGGGGCGCGCGGCGTCGGGTGAAGACGCCAGCCAGAACATCGGCAACGTGTCGGCGGCGGCTTTCGGCTCGGCGTCGATCCTGCCGATCTCGTGGATGTACATCGCCATGATGGGCGCGGCCGGCCTGACCGCCGCCACCGAAACGGCCATCCTGTCGGCCAACTACGTGGCCAAGCGCTTGGCACCGTATTACCCGGTGCTATACACCGGCGCGCACGACCTGGTGGCGCACGAGTGCATTCTCGACATCCGCCCGCTGCAGAAGGAATCGGGCATCAGCAACGAAGACATCGCCAAGCGCCTGATGGACTTCGGCTTCCACGCGCCGACAATGAGCTTCCCGGTGCCGGGCACGCTGATGATCGAACCGACCGAGAGCGAGCCGAAGGTGGAACTCGACCGCTTCATCGACGCGATGATTGCCATCCGTGGCGAAGTCGACAAGGTGATCTCGAGCGAATTCGACCGCGAGGACAACCCGCTCAAGCACGCCCCGCACACCGCGCAGGTGGTGATGGCCGATGACTGGCAACACAAGTACACGCGCGAGCAGGCCGCCTACCCGGTGGCGTCGCTGCGCAAGCAGAAGTACTGGCCGCCGGTTGGCCGTGCGGACAACGTGTACGGCGACCGCAACCTGTTCTGCGCCTGCGTGCCGATGAGCGAGTACGCGCAGGATTGATCGGCCTGATGTGACATGCATGACGCGGCGGCGGGCACCCTGCTCCGCCGCCGCGTCACATGTAACCTGGCAGGATCGTCGCAAACCGCGCTGTAACCCGTTGTGACAACCGATGCTTTCCGGCGTGTCGCCGTTTAAGGTGACGACAGTTCACCTGATCGACGAGACCCTTCCATGCCGATGCCCCACCGCGCCCCGCTCCTCCGCCTGCTTGCCTGTGCTGCCGCCGTTGCGGTGTGCAGTGCGTGCTCGCCGACACAAGCCGGAGCGGCAGCGTCCATGTACGCTGGGGTGCACAGCCCGGCTGGCCCGACGCGCGACTGGTGCAGCGTGTCGCCCGCGCAGTCCGGTGACCCGTCCGCAGTCAAGCTGATCGCCCGCGCGACCCAACATCTTGGGCAGACCCCGCATCCGCTGCCGCGCCTGCATACCGAAGGCACGCTGCCGCACCAGGGCATCTACGACGAATCCGTTGTTGCCGCGCGCGACTTCCCCATCATGCGCGACGCCGCATTGGCCTGGCGCCTGACCAGTGACAAGCGCTTCGCCGAGCAGGTCGACACCTTCCTGCACGCGTGGGTCGGCACGTATGTGCCGAGCTTCAATCCGATCGACGAAACCAAGTTTGATGCGCTGATCCAGGCTTACACGCTCGCACGCGACGGCCTGACGCCGGGCACGCGGGAAGAAACGCAACGCTTCCTGCGCACGCTGGCTGAGGGCTACATCGCCCGCACGGAGACTGCCAAGCAACCGCTGTCGCACACGTGGGTCAACAACTGGCAAAGCCACCGCATCAAGCTCATGGCGATGTCGGCCGCTGCACTGGGCGACCACGCGCTGATCGCGCAGGTGCATCGTCTGTTCCTGCAGCAACTCGCCAACAACGTGCGCCCCGACGGCTTGGTGGAAGACTTTGAAGACCGCGATGCGCTGCACTACGTCGTCTACGACCTGGAGCCGCTAACGATGGCCGCGATTGCCGTGCAGCCGTTTGGCCAGCACTGGCTGCGCGAGCGTGCGAGCAATGGCGCCACGCTGGCCGCTGCCATCGACTGGCTCGTGCCGTATGCCGATGGCAGCCGCACGCATGAGGAATACGTCCACTCGCACGTCGCGTTCGACAAGAAACGTGCCGATGCAGGTCTACCCGGTTTCTCCGGCATGTGGGAGCCCAAGAGCGCCGGCACGCTCTACTGGCAGGCCGCGCGGCTGGACCCGAAGTACCGCCCGCTGGCCGAACAGCTGGCCGCCACCGCGCCCGATTGGCTGGCGCTGTGCGCGGCACGCTGATCGGCGCATCATTGCTGTAACAGCGGGCACGCAACAACCCGGCGCAAGTGGCCACAAGCCGACTTGCCCTCACTAACGCCCCCGGAGCCCTACCCCATGGCTGTTTCTGTTTTCGACCTCTTCAAGATCGGCATCGGCCCGTCCAGCTCGCACACCGTCGGCCCGATGCGCGCCGCGCTGATGTTCGCCTCGGCCCTCGAAGCCGATGGACTAATGCCGCAAGTGGCCAGCGTGCGTGTGGAGTTGTACGGCTCGCTGGGTGCTACCGGCAAGGGCCACGGTACGGATCGCGGTGTGATCCTCGGCCTGATGGGCGAGGCGCCGGACACCATCGACCCCGACACCATCGACGCCAAGCTGGCGGAACTGCGCAAATCGCAGTCGCTGTCACTGCTGGGCCGTCACGCGGTGCGCTTTACCGAGAAGGAGCACATCGCCTTCTACCGCCGCGAGGCGATGGCCGAGCACCCGAACGGCATGAAGTTCCACGCTTTCGATGCGGCGGGTGAGCGGCTGCGCGAGGCGCGCTACCTGTCAGTGGGCGGTGGCTTTGTCGTCACGGCCGGTGCAGCGAATACGCAAGTACTGTCTGCGCATGACCAGTTGCCGCATCCGTTCCGCAGCGGCAAGGACCTGCTGACGATGTGCGAATCGACGGGCAAATCCATCGCTCGCCTGATGCTGGAGAACGAACTGACCTGGCGCACCGAAGCCGAAGTGCGCGCCGGCCTGCTCAACATCTGGCACGTGATGCAGGCATGCGTGGCACGCGGCTGCCGCACGGAAGGTGAACTGCCCGGCCCGTTCCACGTGCGTCGCCGTGCGGCTGAGTTGTATTCACGGCTCACAGGACAGGCGGAGCGGACGTTGTCCGATCCGCTGTCGGTGATCGACTGGGTGAACCTGTATGCGATTGCCGTGAACGAAGAGAACGCTGCAGGCGGACGTGTCGTGACAGCACCGACCAACGGCGCGGCGGGCATCATCCCGGCGGTGATGCATTACTACGATCGCTTCGTACCTGGTGCGAATGACAACGGCATTGTGGATTTCCTGCTCACCGCGGGTGCGATCGGCATGCTTTACAAGATGAACGCGTCCATCTCGGGCGCGGAGGTCGGGTGCCAGGGCGAAGTGGGTGTTGCGTGTTCGATGGCGGCGGGTGCGCTGGCGGCAGTGCTGGGGGGCACGCCTGCGCAGGTCGAGAATGCTGCGGAAATCGGTATGGAGCACAACCTGGGGCTCACCTGCGACCCAGTGGGCGGGCTGGTGCAGATTCCGTGTATCGAGCGCAATGCGATGGCGTCGGTGAAGGCGGTGAATGCGGCACGCATGGCGCTGCGCGGCGACGGCACGCACTATGTTTCGCTCGACTCCGTGATCAAGACGATGCGGGAGACGGGGGCGGATATGAAGACCAAGTACAAGGAAACCGCGCGCGGCGGACTGGCCGTCAATATCGTTGAGTGCTGAGGGTAAATTAAGGGCCTCAAACCGGCACGCGCCAGCGTTTGAGGCTCAGAGATGCCTAGGAGATCCGGCGCGATTCAACAAGAGAAAGCAGTCGCTCGACGCGTGCATTAAGCCGACCCGCGTAGCAGGTTCGGCTTGAATGAATTGTTAGGACTGGCCCTCTCCATAAGGACATACGAGCCTTCCGGACCGTCAGCCTCGCTGCGTACACGCCACCCCTGAGACTGGTAGAACTGCTTGGCACGCTCATTAGCTTTGAGGCATTTCAGTGTAGGTACGCTGGAAAAGTACTTGTCGCAGCCGGCCAATAACATCGTTCCTACACCCAGCCCCTGATGCCGAGGGTGAACAAATAGATTGTGTAAGAAGCTGTCATCCTGCCATACAGACGCAAAGCCGATGGGATGGGATGAATGCACGGCTACCAGAATCCTCTCACCTGCGGTGCTCAGATCAAAGTCTTCAAGCTTATGGGTGCCAACGGTAGCCCACGAGAAAGCGGCATCGCGCGATACAACAAATAACTTGCGAAGGGCCTCCCGATCGGCCTCAACAAACTCTCGCACGATGACCTGCATGTTTCTGCCTATATCGCTAATCACAAAGACTGAAGAATCTGGCTAGCGTGGGTCCATAGGATGGACCCACCGGCATTTTCCAGAAAGTAACGTTGGCGTTTCGCAAGCGCCTGTGCAGTATGGCACCTCCATGGCGTGGCGCTCTTGGGCTTCTGGATGGCGCTCGACATGTTCTTCCTATCGCTGCTCGCGCTGTGCACGCAGGATGTCGGCGAATGGGGCACACGCGGGGCCGCGCAAAAGACACCCTCCGAAGCTGAGGAGGCCAGCGAACCCACCACGCCGATACCCGTCAGCGGGCCACAGCCATGATCGTGCCCCAGAAGCATGCTGCCTCGCGCGCTGGCGCCCCGTCCTTTCGGAAACCGGTAGACAGCTCGCGCGTCGAATGCACGAAGCGGTTTAGCCCGTCGCCGCAGTCCGGCACGCCTCTGCAGATCCGCCACCTCACCAGCAAGAAAACGGCCGGAATTTAGAGGAAGCTCAAAACAAAATCATTCGTCCTGTCGCATCCCTGCCCTCCTATAATCCGGGCCACAAAAACCCTCATCGGAGACCCGCAGGATGCAATCTCCTCATTCTCTCAAGCACATTCCAGCAGCCACCCTGCCGGAGCTGACGCTGCGCGGCATGATCCTCGGTGCCATCATCACCGTGATCTTCACCGCCTCGAACGTGTACCTCGGCCTGAAAGTGGGCCTCACGTTTTCTTCAGCGATTCCCGCTGCCGTGATCTCGATGGCCGTGCTGCGCATGCTCGGCAGCACCAACATCCTCGAGAACAACATGGTGCAGACGCAGGCCTCTGCGGCCGGCACGCTGTCTTCCATCATCTTTGTCTTGCCGGGCCTCGTGATGATCGGACACTGGCAGGGCTTTCCGTTCTGGCAGACGTTTGGTGTGTGCATGGCCGGCGGCATGCTGGGCGTGGTGTTCACGATCCCGCTGCGTCACGCGATGGTGGTGCAGAGCGATCTGCCCTATCCCGAAGGCGTGGCCGCGGCAGAAATCCTGCGCGTGGGCAGCGGCCACTCCGCTGACGGCACACAGGCCGACAATGGCGATGCCGTGCCTGCGGCCACCGGCATGCGCGATCTTGCTGCGGGCGGCATCGTCGCGGCCATCGTTGCATTTGCGACCAACGGCCTGCGCGTGCTGGGCGAAGGGGCGAGCTGGTGGTTTGCGGCGGGGGCCTCGGTGGTGCGCCTGCCGCTGGGCTTCTCGACGGCGCTGCTGGGCGCGGGTTACCTGATTGGCCTGATGGGCGGGTTGGCCATGCTGGTGGGTCTGGTGATCGCCTGGGGCATCGCCGTGCCGTACCTGACCGCCATCACGCCAATGCCGGAAGGCAAGGCGCTGGCCGCGTTCGGCGCAGACGTCTGGCGCACGCAGGTGCGCTTCATCGGTGCAGGTGTGATTGCGGTGGCCGCCGTGTGGACGCTCGGCACGCTGATCGGCCCGGTAGTGCAAGGCGTCAAGCGCTCGTTCGGCAGCCTGCGCCCGCAAGGCGATGACCGGCAGCGCACCGAGCAAGACATGGCGCCGCGCTGGATTCTGCTGGTCACGCTGGCGATGGTGGTGGTGCTGGTCATCACCTTCGCGGCCTTCCTGGCGCCGACCATGCTGTCGGCCGGCTCGCGCTGGACGCTGATCGCCTGCGCGGTGGTGTTTGCGGTGGTGTTCGGTTTTCTGGTGGCGGCGGCGTGCGGCTACATGGCCGGGCTGATCGGTTCGTCCTCCAGCCCGATTTCGGGGATCGGCATGATCGCCGTCACGCTGGTGTCGCTGCTGCTGTTGGCCGTGGGTGCGGACAACGGCCTCGTGGGTTCGCCCGAGGCCAGCAAGCTGGGGATTGCGCTGGCGATCTTCACGACGTCGGCCGTGGTGGCCGTGGCGACCATCTCCAACGACAACCTGCAGGATCTGAAGACCGGCTGGCTGGTCGGGGCCACACCGTGGCGCCAGCAGGTCGCGCTGCTGGTGGGCTGCGTGGCGGGCGCGGCGGTCATCTCGCCGGTGCTGGAGCTGCTCTACAACGCATACGGCTTCCCGGGTGCATTGCCGCGCGCAGGCATGGATGCCGCGCAGGCGCTGTCCGCACCGCAAGCGACGCTGATGACGGCCATCGCCACCGGCATCTTCACGCACAAGCTGGAATGGAACATGGTGATCACCGGCACCATCGTCGGCGCCATCCTCATCGCCATCGACTGGGTGCTTAAGCGGCGCGGCGGCGCGGCACGACTGCCAGTGCTGGCCGTGGGCATCGGTATCTACCTGCCGCCGACGGTGAGTGCGCCGCTGGTGATCGGTGCCGTGCTGGCATGGGTTATCGAGAAGATTCTCGTCAAGCGCGCACAAGCTGCCGGTGTGCCATACGAGCGCTATGCAGAAGTCCCGAACCGCCACGGCGTGCTGCTCGCCTCGGGCCTGATCGTGGGGGAAAGCCTGGTGGGCGTGCTGATGGCGGCCATCATTGGCGCCACAGGTAGCGATGCGCCGCTGGCCGTCGTCGGCGCTTCGTTTGAAGGTGCCGCGCAATGGCTGGGGCTGATCGTATTCGCCCTGATCTGCTGGGCATTTGCGCGCCGCGTGCTGGCGGTGCGCCCCGCTCACTGATCGACTGCCGATTACGCAGGCTGGGTTGCCGCCTGCGTCCAACGCCCGCAACCCCGTCGCACGGTCTCGTGCAGGTTGCGGGTTTCGTTTTGGGCACGGCGGATCCACTCGGCATCCGTGTCACGCGCTTCCACCACTTCTCGCACCATGTCGAGTGCGCCTTCGGACGACAACGCCTCGGCGTGGTGGGACAGCACCTTGCTGGTTTCCAGGATGTGATCGGCCAAGGCTCCACGGTTGCCGGTGGCCGGGTCGACGTATTCGCCCGCCAGCCCGAAGCGGCACGCCTGGAAGCGGTTGAAGGTGTAGACGAGGTAGTCGTCCTCCACCGGCGTGAATGGGCGATCGAGCAGCAGCCAGCGGCCCAGCGCTTGGATGTAGGCGGCAATGGCGGCGGCGCGCTCCACCGTCAACGGCGTGTCCATCACGCGGACTTCGATCGTGCCGTACCTGGGGCTGGGGCGGATGTCCCAGTAGAAGTCCTTCATGCTGTCGATCACGCCGGTGGCGTGCATCTTGTCGAAGTAGGCGTTGAAGGCGTCCCACGTGAGCACGAAGGGCGCACGACCCGACATCGGGAAAGCGCTGACCGAGTTCATGCGCGCCGAGGCAAACCCCGTATCCACCCCTTGCACGAACGGTGACGACGCCGCCAGCGCAATGAAGTGCGGCACGTAGCGCGACATGGCGTGCAGCAGGTACAGCGCATCGTCGGGGCTGGAGCAGCCCAGGTGCACGTGCTGGCCGAACACGGTGAACTGCTTGGCGAGATAGCCGTACAGCTCCGAGATGTATTGGTAGCGCGGCGATTGCGAAATCGTGCGCTGGCTCCACTGCTGGAACGGATGCGTGCCGCCACCGCAGATGCCGATGTTCAGCGCCGTAGCGGCATCGGCCATGCGGTCGCGCATCTCGCGCAACTGCCATAGCGCTTCATCGTGGCTATGGCAGATGCCGGTGGAGATCTCGATCATCGAATCGGTGATCTCCGGCTTGATGTCGCCGGGATGCTCCTTGCCCTTGAGCATGCGCAGCAGATCGGGCGACGCCGAGGCCAGGTCGTAGTCGTGACGATTGACGAGCTGCAGCTCCAGTTCAACGCCGAACGTCAGCGCCTCGGATTTGGCAAACGGTTCAAGCGACATGGCTTATCGCCTCCCTTCATCTTGGCGCACCTCACCGGCCCAGCGCAGCGAACGCGCGGTCAGGATGGGTGCTGCAATCTGCTGGATCGCCAGCGTGCATAGAATGATGGCCGCCAGCGGCGCGCCGGTCTGGGGATACAGCGCTGCCGTATCGTGCATCAGCAACCATGACAATCCTGACATCGGCCCCAGCGCCAGGCCCAGGGCCACGCTCTGGCGCATCGACAGCCCTGAGAACGAACCCAGCGCCGTCGTACCGGCCAGCTTGGCGACGAAGCGCGCCAGTACGAGTGCGACCGCCGCCACCCCGCCGATCGCCCAGTCTGCCGCGGTGATCGGCAGCCCAAGCGACACAATCATCACCACGATCAAGATGCTGCCCGCGCTGCCGAAGTGCGACGGCCACACGCGCGGGTGTGCATCCTGGTGCTTGAACACCACGCCCGCCAGCAACAGCGTGAGCGGCACCGACAGCTTGAGCAGCTTGGCCATCGCCAGTGCAAACAGCACCAGGCCCACCAGCACCAGGAACGCGTAGTGATCGTCACCCGCCATGCGGTGATACAACGCGTGGCCCACCTTGCCGACTATCCAGGCCAGTAGCACGGAGCCTGCCAGCAGGTAGAGCGGGTGAATCAGCGCGGCGGCCCAGTGACCGTATTCGGAGTGCAGCCAGCCGGCGGTGAGCGGCACCAGCACGCTGGCGTAAATGCTGTTGAGCGCGCCCAGCGAGAGCAGCCGTTCGGTCACCTGGCCTTCGGCGCGCAGTTCGTTCTTCAGTTGTAGCAGCACGGTGGGCGAGGTCGCCACCGCAATTGCGCCGGCCGCCACCGCCACCGGCGTTGCCACGCCAAACAGTTGCAGGACCCAGGTGACGAGGCCCCAGGTCAGCAGACTCTCAAAGCCGCTGGTGAGCAGCAGCCAGCGGTTGGCGCGCAGCCACTCGAACGAGAGCCGGTGCCCCAGCTCGAACAGCGCGAGTGCGAGCGCCATCTCGATCAGGATGTGGGTCTGGTCGAGCATGTCGGCGTCGATCAGCGGGCGGCCGAGCACGCCCGCCGCCAGCCCCGCAATGGCGTAGCCGACAATGCGCGGCAGTTTGAGCGCCACGCGCGCAAACTCGCCGCACAGCGCCGCGCCCACCAGCGCCAGCCCGATCCAGAACAGGCCGCCCGGAGCGGGGGGCCACGAAGGGAAGAGATCGTGAAGTCCTGTCATGGGCCACATGGTACCCGAAGCACCCAAACGGAAAAGTCAGCCAAGCACTGACACGCGATGAGATCGCGTTACACGATATTTGACATCAGATAAAAGAGGTTTGCAGAAGATCAAGGAGTTCACGTGTTTGCGCCAGCTGATGCCGGGCAAAGAAAAACCGCCCCGGAGGGCGGTTTTTCATGCTGCAAACGGCGCAGAGCCGTTGGGTTGGCTTACTTGCCGCCCACGCTTTCCAGCGGTGCCCACTTGCCGTTGGTGACCTTGTAGACGGTGATACCGCCGTCCTTCAGGTCGCCCTTGTCGTCGTAGGCGTAGTGCTTGGCGGTCACGCCTTGCGCGTTGGTCGCTGCCAGGATCGGCAGGTACTTGCTCGGGTCGGACGAGCCGGCCGCAACCATCGCCTTCATCAGCGACATCGCGCCGTCATAGGCGTACGGCGAGTACGTCTGCACCGGCGTGCCGAAGCGCTTCTCATAGCGCTGCTTGTACCCAGCGCCGCCCGGCATCTGCTCCAGCGGCAGGCCAGCCAGCGATGCCACCATGCCTTCGGCCGCTTGCGGGCCGGCCAGCTTGATGAAGTCGTCGGTCTTGGACATTTCGCCCGACATCAGCGTGGACTTCATGCCCAGCTCGCGCATCTGCTTGAGCAGCGGTGCCGATTGGCCTTCCGCGCCGCCGTAGAACACGGCGTCCGGGTTCTTGCTCTTGATCTGCGTCAGGATGGCCTTGAAGTCGCTGGCCTTGTCGTTGGTGAATTCGCGACGCACGATGGTGGCGCCGGCAGCCTTGGCAGCCTTCTCGAACTCGTCGGCCAGACCTTGGCCGTAGGCCGTGCGGTCATCCACGATGGCGATGTTCTTGTAGCCCAGCTTCTTGACGGCAAACGTGCCGACCACCGAACCCTGCTGGGTGTCGGAGGTCATCATGCGGAAGGTCGTCTTGTAGCCTTGCTTGGTGTACTCCGGTGCAGTCGCCATGGCGATCTGCGCGATGCCGGCCTGGTTGTACACGCGCGACGCCGGGATGCTGGTGCCCGAGTTGAAGTGGCCGAGCATGCCCTTGATGCCGCCATCCACCAGCTTCTGTGCGACGGCAGTGCCCGTCTTCGGGTCAGCCTGGTCGTCTTCGGCCATGAGCTGGAACTTGACTTCCTTACCGGCGATCTTTGGGTGCGTGGCGTTGAACTCTTCAACGGCCAGGGTCGCGCCGTTCTTCATGTCCGTGCCGTATTGCGCTTGCGGACCCGACATCGGGGCAGCAAAGCCCAGCTTGATGACTTCCTGGGCCGATGCAGCGCTACCCAGTACACACAGCGCTGCCGCCACCCACAGTTGCTTCATTTTCATTTGTGCGTCTCCTAGTTCAAACGCAATTTGGATCAATAGCGCGACGGGATCACCATCGCCCTCCTCCCGCTTCGCCTCCCATCCGTACGTGTCGCGCGGATGGAAGTGCGAATCCTGCTTGTGCTCCCCGTCAGCCGATGGTCATCAGGCTGGCGTTGCCACCCGCTGCGGCCGTATTGACCGCTAGCGAACGCTCGATCAGCAGGCGCTCCAGCGCCAGCCCTTCCCCGCCGTGCGGCAGGCCTTGCACCCCCACGATCGGGCCGGCGCGTCGTGCCAGCCCTTCGCAGATGGCGCGTAGATGGTCCGAATCGCCGTGATGCAGCACCGCGTCGAACTCGGCCCCATCGAGGGCCGGCACCACGCGGACGCGCGATTGTACTGCCGCTGGTAGCTCTCGCAACACGGCTTCCACAGCAGGGTTTTCCAGCACCACGGCCGTGCTACCGACCGCCAGCACAGCGGCCAGTTGGCGCAGCCAGTCAGCCGGATCCACTGCCACGCACAGCACCGCTTCGCGCGGCAGCAGCGTGTAGGTGTTGCGCTCGCCGGTCGGGCCCGGCAGCGTGAGTGTGGCACCGGCGGCTGAGGCCGCCGCCAGGCGTTCGCACAGCGCCGTCAGGTTGGCGGACTGCGCCACCGGCGACTGCTTGCCCGCCCATGCTGCCAGGGCATCGAACGGTGCCAGCAGCGCACGGCGCGCATCGGTTTCGACTTCCGTGCCGGCGCCAGCCGTGAGCGACAGCGCGGTACGCATGCCGTCCTGCGGGCACGTCGACAGCAAACGCAACAAATACAGCGGCCCGCCCGCCTTCGGGCCGGTGCCCGACAGGCCCTCACCGCCGAACGGCTGCACACCCACCACGGCGCCGACGATATTGCGGTTCACATACAGGTTGCCGACATGGGCGCGGTCGACCACGTGCGCGATGGTCTCGTCGATACGCGTGTGGATGCCCAGCGTCAGGCCGTAGCCTGTACCGTTGATCTGCTCGATCAGCTTGGTCAGGCCGGCGTTGTCTGCCGAGCGCTTCCAGCGCACCACGTGCAGCACCGGGCCGAAGATCTCGCGCGTCAGGTCCGACAGGCTGTCGAGTTCGATCACCGTTGGCGGCACGAAGGTGCCATGCGCGCAGGCAGCCGGCACCGGTGCCTGATGCACGCGACGGCCCTTGGCACGCATGCCTTCGATATGGCCGACGATGTTGTCGCGCGCCTCGGCGTCGATCACCGGGCCCACGTCGGTGGACAGGCGATCTGAGTTGCCCATCGCCAGCTCGGCCATACCGCCCTTGAGCATCGTGAGCACGCGGTCGGCCACATCGTCCTGCACGCACAGCACGCGCAGTGCCGAGCAACGCTGGCCCGCCGAATCAAACGCGGAGGACAGCACATCGGCCACCACCTGCTCGGCCAGTGCGGACGAATCCACGATCATCGCGTTCTGGCCGCCGGTTTCGGCGATCAGCGGGATCGGTGCGCCGTTGGCGTCCAGGCGGCCGGCCAGCGTGCGCTGCAGAATGCGCGCCACTTCAGTCGAGCCGGTGAACATCACACCCTTGGTACGCGAGTCTTTCACCAGCGCGGCGCCAACCGTCTCGCCGCGGCCCGGCAGCAGTTGCACCGCACCGGCCGGCACGCCGGCTTCGCGCAGGATGCGCACGGCTTGCGCGGCAATCAACGGGGTCTGCTCGGCGGGCTTGGCCAGCACCGGGTTACCGGCAGCGAGCGCAGCGCTCACCTGGCCGGTGAAGATGGCCAGCGGGAAATTCCACGGGCTGATGCAGACCACCGGGCCCAGCGGGCGGTGCGTGTCATTCGAGAACCCGCCGCGCACTTGCGCCGCGTAATAGCGCAGGAAGTCCACGGCCTCACGCACTTCAGCGATGGCGTTGGACAGCGTCTTACCGGCCTCGCGAATGATCAGCCCCATCAGGTGCTGCATCTCGCCTTCCATCAGGTCAGCGGCGCGATCGAGCAGCGCGGCACGCGCCTCGGGCGGCGTGGCTTGCCAGATCGGGGCAGCGGCAGCGGCGGCAGCGAGTGCGGCATCCACGTCGGCCTCGGTGGCTTCCGTCACGTGGCCGACCACATCGCGCAGGTCCGACGGATTGCGCACCGGTTGAGCGGTGCCACCGACGTATGGCGCATCACCGATGGTCGGCTCAGCAGCCCAGACCGTGCTGGTGCCAGACAAAAGGGCGGACGACAACGACGCCAGGCGCTGCTCGTTCGCCAGGTCAATGCCTGACGAGTTTGCGCGAACGTCACCGTAGAGGTGGCGTGGCAGCGGAATTCTCGGATGCGGCATGCCGAGCGTCCCTTCATCGGCGTGCATCCGTTCCACCACCGCCACCGGATCGGCGACGAGGTCGTCCAAAGAAATCGACTCGTCCGCAATGCGGTTCACGAACGAGGTGTTGGCGCCGTTTTCCAGCAGACGGCGCACCAGATAAGCCAGCAGTGTTTCGTGCGTGCCGACCGGCGCGTAGATGCGGCACGGGCGATTGAGCTTGCCCGGCTTGTTGCCGACGACCTGTTCGTACAGCGGCTCGCCCATGCCGTGCAGGCACTGGAATTCGTACTGGCCAGGGTAATAATTCTGGCCAGCCATCTGGTAGATCGCGGCCAGCGTGTGCGCGTTGTGCGTGGCGAACTGCGGGAAGATCGCTTCCGGTGCGGCCAGCAGCTTGCGGGCGCACGCCAGGTACGACACATCCGTATAGACCTTGCGGGTGTAGACCGGATAGCCCTCCAGGCCTTCCACCTGGGCACGCTTGACCTCGCTGTCCCAGTAGGCGCCCTTCACCAGGCGGATCATCAGGCGGTGCTTGCTGCGGCGGGCCAGATCGATGATGTAGTCGAGCACGAACGGGCAGCGCTTCTGATAGCCCTGCACCACGAAGCCGATGCCGTTCCAGCCGGCCAGCTCAGGCGCGAAGCACAGGCGCTCCAGCAGGTCGAGCGACAGCTCCAGGCGGTCCGCCTCTTCCGCGTCGATGTTGATGCCGATGTCGTATTCACGCGCCAGCACAGCCAGCGCCTTCACGCGCGGGTACAGCTCGTTGATCGTGCGGTCGTACTGCGCGCGGCTGTAACGCGGGTGCAGCGCCGACAGCTTGATCGAGATGCCCGGCCCTTCATAGATGCCGCGACCGCCCGAGGCCTGCCCGATCGCGCGGATGGCCTGCTCGTACGACGCCAGGTAGCGCTGCGCGTCTTCCTCCGTCATGGCGGCCTCGCCGAGCATGTCGTAGGAGTAGCGGAAGCCTTCGGCTTCAAACTTGCGCGCGTTGGCCAGCGCTTCGGAAATGGTCTCGCCGGTGACGAACTGCTCGCCCATCAGGCGCATCGCCATGTCCACGCCCTTGCGGATCAGCGGCTCGCCGCTCTTGCCGATGATGCGCGTGAGCGCCTTCGACAAGCCCGCTTCGTTGTGCGTGGCGACCAGCTTGCCCGTCAGCAGCAGGCCCCAGGTGGCGGCATTCACGAACAGCGACGGGCTCTGGCCCAGGTGCGAGTGCCAGTTGCCGTTGCTGATCTTGTCGCGGATGAGCGCGTCGCGCGTGGCCTTGTCGGGGATGCGCAGCAGCGCTTCGGCCAAGCACATCAGCGCCACGCCTTCCTGGCTCGACAGGGAGAATTCTTGGATCAGGCCCTGCACCAGGCCTTCGCGGCCGGTGCCGACCTTTTGCGTGCGGAGCTTGCCGGCAAGGTCGCGGGCCAGTTGCTTGGCTTCCGAGGCGAGCGCGGCCGGCAAGCGGGCCTGCTCCAGCAGCATCGGAATGGCTTCGGTTTCCGGCCGGCGGTACGCGGCCGTAATGGCGGCGCGCAGCACCGATTGCGGTTGCACGCTCTGTGCGAATTCGAGGAACGGTTGCACCGCGGGCTCATCACCCTCGTGCACGTCCGAGACGGCTGCGGCGGCGGACGGGAGGCCATCCGCCGCCGTGCCGTTTGCATCAGTTGGCAGCTGCCCCCGCTCCACTTGATCCAGATACGTGAAGATCGCCTGCTTGATCAGCCAGTGCGGCGTGCGGTCAATGGACTGCGCAACGCGCTTGAGGCGTTCACGCGAAGCGTCGTCCAGTTTGACCCCGAGGGTGGTTGTAGCCATGTGGGTTCCTATCCGTAGCTGCCATTGCCAAAGCTTGTGGCCGGCAAATCGGAGCGGATGTTACGCCCGGTGACTTAGAGGGTGCAACCTAGTAAAACCCCTTGCATCGAATTGGGTAGGTTTGGTGCAACCGCACAATGAGGTTGCTGTTTTTGTGCTTGTTGCTTTGCTTGGACGCTGGTGGTCCACCTCCCTTTCACCCCCTGCCGGGGCTGCAATAAGGGATGGACTACCGGGGCCAAAACAACAAACCCAACCCCGCAGCTAAATCCGCAACGGATCAATCTCCAACTGCCAACGCACGCCTTTAACTGTCTTGCCGATTTCAGCAAACCGCTCAGTCCAGGCCGTCAGGAATTTCTGCAACGCGCCGCGCGAGGCACTTTCCACGAGCAGCTGCGCCCGCTCGCGATTGGCCAACCGCACCATGGTCATCGGCACGGGGTCATGCAGGAAGACGGGCGCGGCGAGTTCAGCCACCAGAGCTTCCCCAACCTCCCGCGCGGCGCCGAGGAATTCCAGCGCACGCGCCACCTCCTTATGCTCGGTGGTCAGCAACGCCTGATAGGCAAACGGCGGCAACCCCGCCTGCTTGCGCTCGCGCAGCAGCTGACGAGCGAACCCGCCATAGTCGTGCCGCACCAGCGCTTGCAGCGCGGGCGCATCTGGATAACGCGTCTGGATCAGCACTTCCCCCGCCAGCCCCGCGCGGCCAGCACGCCCCGCCACCTGCATCAGCGAGGCAAACAGATGCTCCCCAGCCCGGAAGTCATGGGAGAACAACGAGGGATCCGGCGCCACCACCCCCACCAACGTCACACGCTGGAAGTCGTGCCCCTTGGCGACCATCTGCGTGCCGATCAGGATGTCGACGCTGCCTTCGTGCACGGTGTCGAACAACGCTTCCGCACTGCCCTTGCGGCGCGTGGAATCAGCGTCGATGCGTGCCACGCGCGCTTGCGGAAACAGCTCGCCGAGTGTCTCTTCGATACGCTGCGTGCCGCGCCCGAGCGGGGCGATATCGACGTTGCCGCAGTCCGGGCAGTGATGCGGAATGCGCGATTCGTAGCCGCAGTGGTGGCAACGCAAACGGCGCTCCGGCTTGTGCAGCACGAGGTACGCCGAGCACCGCGGGCAGCCCGACAGCCAGCCGCACGCATCACAAGACAGCACCGGCGCATAGCCCCGGCGGTTGAGGAACAGCAGGCTCTGCTCGCCACGCGCGAGGCGATCGGCAATCGCATCGACCAACGGTTTGGACAGCCCGTCGCGGATCTCCCGCCCGGCGCGCCGCTCCAGATTCAGATCGATGAGCGACACGCGCGGCAGCACCGCCTCGGCCTGCGCACGCTGCGACAGCGTCAGGCGCGTGGTCGCGCTCTGCTCCGCGCGCCACCAGGTTTCCAGCGACGGCGTGGCCGAGCCCAGCACGACCGGGATGTTGCGCTGCTTGGCCCGCCACAGCGCCAGATCGCGCGCCGAATAGCGCAGGCCTTCCTGCTGCTTGTAAGACGTGTCGTGCTCTTCGTCGACGAGGATGAGCGCCAGGTTGGGCAGCGACGCCAGCATCGCCAGCCGCGTGCCGAGCACGATGCGCGCCTCGCCACGATGGGCGGCCAGCCAGTTCAGTGCGCGCGGCAGCTCGGCCAGCCCGCTGTGCAGCGCTGCCATGGGCACCCCGGGAAAGCGCGCGGCGATGCGCGCCTCGAGTTGCGGCGTCAGGTTGATCTCGGGCACCAGCATCAGCACCTGCGCGGTCGGATCGCGCGCCAGGGCGTCGGCGATGGCGTGCAGGTAGACCTCGGTCTTCCCGCTGCCCGTTACGCCGTAGAGCAGGAACGGGCTGAAGGTGCCGCTCGCCCCACCCTGTGCGATGGCGGCCACGGCGGTGGCCTGTTCCGCATTCAGTGCAGGGGCGGCGGAAGGCGCAGGCAATTCCAAGGGCTGCGGCAGCAGCGCCTTCGGGCGCAGTTCTGCACGCAGCCAGCCAACCGCAGCCCAATCGCGCAGCTTGGCGACCGCCTGGCCGTGCAGATCGACGGCGGCGCTGGTGGACAACTCACCGTCGCCGGTCAATGCCTCGGCCAGGCGCATTGCCCCGGTGGCGCGCTTGGGCACGCTGTCGAGCAGTGCCGCACGCGCCGGTTCAAACATCACATAGACGGTTTCGGTGGCCTGGCGCGCGAGGTTGTCCCAGCTACCGGGCGTACGCCACAGTGGCGGCAGTGCCGGCAACGTCACCTCGCCCAGCGCACGGTGGTAGTAGCCGGCGGCGAATTCGGCCAGCGCGCGCCATTCGGCATCGAGCGGCGGTACCCAGTCGAGTACGCGTTCCACATCGCGCAGTTTGTCTTGCGGCACGTCGGTGGTCGCGGCGGTTTCCACCACCAATGCCACCACGCGGCGGTTGCCGAACGGCACGACCACCAGTTGCCCCGGCAGCACCGGCTGGGCACATCGGTAATCGAACACCGCGTCGAGCGGCGTATCAATCACCACCCGCGCAAAGGCGGCCACCGCCCCGGCTTCAGGCAACACGGTATCGGCTTGTGCGGTGGTCATCCGAAGGGCAAACGGTTGAATTGCAAAGGAATTGTTGCGGTGCAGCGGCCTATCGTGCACCCGTGTGCACCCAGCAAAAGCGTGGCGCCCGTCTCACCTTGCCAGCACAGTGATTGCCGTGCCCGGCTCAATGTTCAAGTATCACTTGAGGTTTGTGCAGTGGCGCCCTGATCGGTGACCGGTTTTTGGGTCTATCCACACAGGCTGTGGATAACTTTGTTGAAAAGTCGCCCGTAGCGCCCGCGAAGGCCGATGAATCCGCCGTTTTTCTGGCCTGCACGATTTCCACGCACACGCCATTCCCTCAAAAAAATCAAACACTTATGCGATGGCTGCACGTAGCGCCCCCTGTTGCGCCGCGATAAAAACCAGCCGCGACAGCTTTGTGCATAAGTCAAGTCTTGACAGTCAGGTTACGCACCAAAGTGCGCGAAATAAATCGCTTGACACCCCTTTGGGGCCAATCTGCGCGCCCAGGCATGCGAGTAGACGCTCACCCTCTTTGCACCAAAGCGGCGAGCGACCCACTCATGCGCTCGGCTGCACGCACCGCGATGGCTCAATTCAAACGCTATCGCACCGCAGCATGCATCTGTTACGCGGCTTTTTTGCGCAGTGCACGACTGAAGCTGTGCACCTCGTCCACCAGCACCGTCACAGCCTCGGGCGGCGTGAACTGCGAGATGCCGTGGCCCAGGTTGAAGATGTGGCCGTCGCTGTCGCCGCCGGCGGCGTAGTCTTCCAACACGCGGCGCACCTGGGCGCGGATGGCGTCAGGCTCGGCAAACAGGACGGTCGGGTCCAGATTGCCTTGCAGGGCGACGCGGCCGCCGGTGCGTTGGCGGGCGAGCTGCAGGTTGACCGTCCAGTCCACGCCGAGGGCATCGGCGCCGGTCTCGGCCATGGCTTCAAGCCACAGGCCACCACCCTTGGTGAACAGGATGACCGGCACACGCTGGCCATCGGCCCCGGGGCGAATGCCTTCCACCACACGCTGCATGTAGGCCAGCGAGAACTCGTGATAGATGCCGTCGGCCAGGGCGCCGCCCCAGGTATCGAACACCTGCACAGCTTGGGCGCCGGCTTCGATCTGTGCATTCAGATAGTCGATCACGGCCTGCGCGTTGATCTCCAGGATGCGGTGCATCAGGTCCGGGCGCGCATAGAGCATCGACTTGACGGTGCGGAAGTCGTCCGAGCCGCCGCCTTCGACCATGTAGCAGGCAAGCGTCCACGGGCTGCCCGAGAAGCCGATGAGCGGCACGCGCTGGCGGCCGTCCTGCACGAGCGCGCGGCGGATTTCCGCCACGGCGTCAAACACGTACTGCAGTGACGACATGTCCGGCACCGACAGCGCGGCCACGTCGGCTTCCGAGCGCACCGGCTTGGCAAAGCGCGGGCCCTCGCCCTGTGCGAACGACAGGCCCAGGCCCATGGCGTCGGGCACGGTCAGGATGTCGGAGAAGAGGATGGCCGCGTCCAGCGGATAGCGATCCAGCGGCTGCAGCGTCACTTCCGTTGCATATGCCGGCGACTTGGCCAAGCCCAGGAAGCTGCCGGCGCGGGCACGCGTGGCGTTGTACTCCGGCAGGTAGCGGCCTGCCTGGCGCATCAGCCACAGCGGCGTGTAGTCGGTGGGCTGGCGGCGCAGGGCGCGCAGGAAGGTGTCGTTGGCGAGCGGAGCGGACATGGCGTTGGACTCTTTATGAGGGCGCCATTGTAAGGGATGGGGGGCGGGTGGCAGGCGGGGAGCCCCCGCCGGATGCCCCGCCTCCGGACCGCCCTGCTCCCGTTGTAGCGCTCAAGGCCGTCCGCTCACCAGCAGCACTCATCCACCGAGCGTATCGCGCAGCACTGCGTCGATCGGCGTTGCGATCACACCCAACGCCCGCTGGGTCGCGGTGGTATCCAGGCAGCAAGGCCCGTCGTAGAGGTAGGCCATCTCGATCACCTCGCGCAGGATGGAATCGCCGGCGCCGAGCGCCTCGAATTCCGCCGCCGGCATACGCACCAAGACTGGTGCCGGTGCCGCTGCAAGTTCAGCGATGCGCGCGCACAACGCCCGCACTGACAGATCACTCGACGGAACGTGCCACGCACGCCCCCAGGCGCCTTCGTAGCGAGAGGCGGCAACCAGGGTCTTCGCCACATCGTGCGTGAAGGTCCAGCTATGCAGCGCATCGAGATCCCCCGGGAAGCTGGCCGGCTGGCCCTGCACGATGGCGGGGAGCGTCATCAAGGTAAAGAGCGACGCCGCGCCCTGGCCAAGGTAGTCGCTCGCTCGCACCTCGGTCACGCGCACCCGGCTCGCCAGCGCGGCGTTCCACATGGCCGCCCGCACGCGGCCCTTGACAGTGCTCGGCGCCATCGGCAGCGATTCGGACATCGCGCCGCCAACATTGCCATATCCGTAGACGTTGCTCAGCGTGATGAGATCGGCGCCGGCGCGCTCCGCCGCGTTCAGCACCGATGCGGCGATCGGCGGAAATTCTTCGGGCCACCGGTCATAGCGCGGCATCGCGCAATTGAAGAGGGCCGATGCGCCAGCGGCGAGCCCGGCCAGCGCGTCGGCATCGGTCACGTCCAGCGCGACATGACGGACACCGGAAAGATTCGGGCCGGTGCCACGGCGCGAGACGACGATCACATGATCGCCCGCGTCTGCAAGTAGCTTGGCAGTCTGCATGCCGGTGGGGCCGGCGCCGATAACGAGTTTTGTCGCCTGTTTCATGGTGAGGGAACAAAGTTGCGCTGAGCAGCACTCTAGGGTGTTTGTCAGCCGCAATCGCGCACGTTCGGCTTCGGAATTTGGCACGTTCGGCTTCGCAAACCGCTAAAACCCCTTGCCGACAGAGAGAAATCCTCAACGCTAGAATGCACCGCATGCTCGAACCCTCTGCTCTCTGGCCCCCTGCAGGTATCCAGGTCGCCCGCCGGTTCAACCCGCCGGGACGCATCGATTTGCCAATGATCGCGGACCACCGCGTGAGCCTGCACCTGAGCGCACGCACGATCACGACGTGCCGGGAGTCCGGGCAGCGCTTCCTGCGCCGACACGGCCACGTCGATCTCACGCCCGCCGATTGCAGCGGCGCTTTCGATGCCGATGAAGACTACGCCGCGCTGGACGTGCAGATACCTTGTGGGTTTCTCCAGCGCGTGGCGCAAGAGATGCAGATGCGCCCAGCACACGCGGGGCTGCAAGCGCGGCACCTGATCGAGGAGGCTCGCCTGTGTCACCTGATGCTGGCCATTGAGGCTGATCATTGCTCAGGCGCGCCGGGTGGACGGCTGTACACGGACAGCCTGGGCGTCGCGCTCGCGGTGCAGTTGCTGGCTGGCTACGCGGTGGCAGGGCGGCAGGGTGAAGCGCTTTCGGCACGGCAGGTTCAGCGCGTGGTCGACTTTATCGAAGCCAATCTGGACGTTGATCTCTCGCTCGACGCGTTGGCCAGCGTCGCCGGGGTCAGCCGTTCGTATTTGCAGCGCGCCTTCCGGTCGAGCAAAGGCACATCGCTGCACCGGTACGTTGTGGAACGGCGCGTCGAGCGGGCACGCCTGCTGTTGATCAAGCGATCACTGCCCGCCAGCGAGATCGCGCTGGCCGTGGGCTTCGCAAACCAGAGCCACATGGCGCGCTGGATGCGGCGCCTGCTTGGTGTGACACCGCGCGAGCTGCTGCCGTAGCGCGAGCCTCGGCGCTCGCCATGGCCGTTCCAGCCTTGCGCGGCGCCTCGCTTTTCAGGCTCGAGCGGAAAAAGTCAGGGGCACTGTCTGAGCGAAGCGAGTGTATCGCCCCGCTCCCGATCAAGCCTCAAACAAGGGATGAAACACTGGAATCATCACCGGGGCCCAGAACCGCGGCCAGACAATCAAGGCACCTTGTGCGTATCTCCGGCACGCTGCGGCGGCAGCTTGATCGCCATGGCCTTGAAATCCGGGCTGGTGGTCGACGTTCCGTGCACGACCCCGCGCGGAATGACGATCAGGTCGCCCGCCCGCACCTCACTCGGCGCGTCGTCGAGCCAGAACGTGGCCGTGCCGGACATCACGTACTGGATCTCGTCCGAGTACGTATGCGTGTGCTTGGCCACCGTACCCACCTGGATGCCCACCGTGCCGTTGGGCGTGCTTACCAGCCCCTTGGTGCGCAGCGTGCCCATCTCGGCGATGACCGGGCCGATCTCTTCGGCCGTCATGCCGCCCATGTTGATGATCTGCGGAATGAGCGGTGGCGTGGATGGCGCCGCGGCAGGTGCTGAAGCCTGTGCAAACGCGCCGGCGCATCCGATCAATGCAACGGTGGCGAACGCCATCCGGATGCCAGCGACAGAACGGTGATGACGATGCATGACGCCTCCTCATGTCACGGCCGCCGTCAGGATGCGGTGGTCCGGGGCAACGCTGCGCCGATTGTCGCACCGGCGCGCGCGTGAGGAGACTTAGGGCGATTCCGTAGCGAGCGACGGGCGCGTCGCCCGACACCGCACAACAGCAGGCTCAGCCCGCACGCAGCTTGAACAACCCCACCGTACGCGCCAGGCCCTGTGCCTGCTCGTTGAGCATCGCCGATGCGGCCGTCGATTGCTCGACCAGCGCGGCATTCTGCTGCGTGGCCTGGTCCATCTCGGCGACGCTGCGGTCGATCTGGCTGATGCCGCTGCTCTGCTCGTGCATCGCGCCGTCGATCTCGCCGATGATGCGCGACACGCGCTCGATACCGGCCACGATTTCCTGCATGGTCGAGCCGGCCGCCTGCACGCGCTGCGCACCGGTCTTGACGCTGGCTTCCGAGGCCTGGATCAGGTCCTTGATCTCGCGCGCGGCGGTGGCGCTGCGTTGTGCCAGCGTGCGCACCTCGCCGGCCACCACGGCAAAGCCGCGGCCGTTCTCGCCAGCGCGGGCGGCTTCCACGGCGGCGTTGAGCGCCAGGATGTTGGTCTGGAACGCAATGCTGTCGATCACGCCGATGATCTCGGTGATGCGCGCCGACGACTTGGCAATCTCGTCCATCGTGCTCACGGCGCTCGACACCACTTCGCCGCCGCGCGTGGCGGCCTGGCTGGCGTCGCTCGCCAGGCGCGTGGCCTGCACGGCCGCGTCGGCGGAGTTCTTCACGCTGGTGGTCAGCTCGGTCAGCGCGGCGGAGGTTTCCTGCAGGTTGCTGGCCGAGACTTCGGTGCGGTTGGAAAGATCGCGGTTGCCCATCTCGATCTCGCCGGTGGCCGACTTCATGCTGTCGACGCTGGCGCGCACTTCCAGCAGCACCTCGCCAATCTTGTCGATGAAGGTGTTGAACGACGCGCTGATCTGCGCCACCTCGTCGTTGCCGACCACGGGCAGGCGGTGCGTCAAGTCACCGCCGCCGGAGCCGATGGTGTCCATCGCATCACGCACCTGCGACAGGCGGCGGAACGATTGCGAGGTAAAGAACGCGGCGATGCCCAGGGCTGCCAGTGTCAGCAGCACGATCGCCACGGCCAGCGCACGCACGACGTTACGCAAACCGGCGGTGGCCTCGGCCTTGTCCAGCGCGATCACCAGGCTCCAGTCGGTGCCCTGCACGGCCTGTGCCTTGAGCAGCTTTGGTACACCGGCAAGCTCAACCTCAAGCGGTGCGCTGGCTTTGGCCAGCGTCGCCAGCACATCGGCATTGAGCGCAGAGGACACGTCCGTCACCGGCTTGAGCATCAGCTTGGCGTCGGGGTGGGCGATGACCTGGCCGTCCTTGGCAACCACAAACGCCAGGCTCGACGGTGTCGGGTGCACGGCGGCCACCACCTCGCGTACGCGATCCAGCGGCACGGCGCCGCTCACCGCGCCGGTGGCTTCGCCATTGCGGATCAGCGGGGCGGAAAACGACACATACTGCACGCCGGTCGACACGTCACCGTAGGGCTTGGTGACGAGCAGCTTGCCGGCGGCAATGGCCTGCTTGTACCAGGGGCGGATGGTGGGGTCGTAGTCCTTGGGCGTGGTGGTGCTGGTGGACAGGAAGGATTTGTCGGTCCAGCCGATGGTGGTGATGGGGAAGCCATCGGCGTCGCCCATGTGCTTGACCAGGCCGCGCGGGTCGCCATGCTCGACGGCCTCGGCGGTCGTCTTCACGGCGCGCGCCTTGGCGGCCACCCACTTGTCGATGACGAGCGTGTTGGCACTGGTGATGGCGGCCAGGTTCTGGTCGATGGATTCCATCGTATTGCTGCGCACGATGGAGTACGTGGCGGCGCCGGACAGCGCCAGGGCACCGATCACGGTGGCCGACGAGATGAGGAGAATGCGGGTCCGAAGAGAGGAGATCATGATTCTTCTAGGTGGAATGTCCTGCGTGAATCAGACGACTGCGTACGACGTACAGCGCTCGGTGCTACCGTTGCGCCCTCCAGAACGCCTAGTACTTCCGGCTATCAAGGGCCACTGAGCAAGCTACGGCACGGCGCGCGCGAACTTGAGGGCACGCCGTGCCGCCCATCCGAGGGGGCGGCTGCTATAACTGGACGATTCGCTGGACGATTCGCTGGACCATTCACGAGATCCGTCCGCCTGGTTACCCAGACACGATCGGCACGACGATGCCGAGCCTGCACGCTCTCTTCACGATCCGCATGAACGACGTCATCCGTATCAACCCCGCCACGGGTGAAGTCACCCTGGGCGGCTTCAGCGTGACCCCGCAGGCCCAGCCCGACGGCCTGCCCGCACGTTTCGTTGTCGGGCCGCAGCGGCCGGTACAGGTCGAGGGCAAGGCCGTGCCCTGCCGGTTCGCCACCGCCGCCGCGCTGGACGACACCACCCCCGTCACGATCAGCCTGCGCTTTGAGTCCGGCGTGCTGGTGAGCACGTTCTTTGAGCTGGCCCAGCCTGCCACCTACGACGACATCGCCACCACCGAGCAGCGCCACCGCAAGTGGATCGCCAAGAAACTCGGCAAGGACCCGGGCGCCATGGCCACGTTCCCCTGGGGCAGCGCGGGCGTGGCGCAGGACAAGAGCGGCGGTGTGCATATCTATCTGCACAATCGGAACAACACCTGGGCACGCTGAACAGGTTGTAAGAGACGCCTGCGTCAGCCCCAATTGCCGCCCCGGTGCGGTTGCAGTACCGTCGCTGGCATTCCCCACGGAGCCGGGAGCCGAGCGCCATGGACGTGCTGCTCACCATCCTGAAGATTGCTGTCGTGATCGTGCTGGTGTCGTCACTGGCCGAGGCGCTTGCGCTGTCGTTCCTGCGCGGCTGGGGCAACTACGACTGGAAAGCCGCCGGCGTGTCGGTGGTCGATTTCCTGGTACGCGAGTACCCACTACGCTGGCTGGTGCCGATGGCGTTCTGGGTGCACGGCCTGGACTGGGTCTACCAGCACCGCCTGTGGACCCTGCCGATGGACCACTGGACCGGCTGGGCAGCATGCTTTCTCGGCCAGGAGTTCTGCTACTACTGGTACCACCGTGCGGCGCACCGCGTGCGCTGGTTCTGGTGCACCCACGCCATCCACCACTCGCCCAACGACCTGAACCTGTCGGCCGCCTACCGCTTCGGGTGGACGGGCAAACTGACCGGCACCCTGCTCTTCTTCTCGCTGGCGCCGCTGCTGGGCATGCCGCCGCGCATCGTGCTGATGCTGCTGTCGCTGAACCTGCTGTACCAGTTCTGGATTCACGCCACGTGGATTCCGCGCCTTGGTCCGCTGGAGTGGTTTCTGAACACCCCGTCGGCGCACCGCGTGCACCACGCATCCAACCTCGAATATCTGGACGGCAACTACGGCGGCGTGCTGATCATCTTCGATCGCCTGTTCGGCACCTACATCCCCGAGCGCAAAGAGGTGCCCTGCCGCTACGGCCTCGTGCATCCGATGTACACGTACAACCTGCTGACCATCGAGTTCAGCCAATGGCGCGGACTGTGGCAAGACCTGAAGACGGCCCGCTCAACGCGCGACGTGCTCGGCTACCTGTTCCGCCCGCCGGGCTGGCGGCCGGACGGCAACGGCGAGACCACGGAAGATTTGCGCCGCCGCGCTGCGCTCGACGGTGACTTATCGCGCGCCAGCGAGTCCGAGCCGAGTGCACCTGCCGTTGCGTCTTCGTGACATACCCTCCTTCAGCCCACGAGGCAGCTGCATGGGTTTCTGCTAGCCTCGACCGCGATGCCTCATCAACGTCTCCCACGCTTACCCGCACCATGCTGACTGCTTCCCGACGCGCGTGGCGCCTTGCCACAGCCATGGCCACCCTGCTGCTCGCCCTCCAGGGCGCGGCATTTGCTGCACCGACAGTGACGGATCTACCGATCAAGCTGGGTGACTCCATCGATGACGTCAAGCGCGCGCTGGGTACCTCGCTCGACCCCGAGCAGATCGATCAGCCGATCCCCACGCCCACCCTGCCCAAGAAGAAACAACTGCGGCTGAAGACGAAAGGCATCTGGGTGTTTTTCGAGAAAGACCGCGTTACGTCCTATCGTGTGGACGCGCCGTTCCGAGGCGGTGTGGGTGGCGTACATGTCGGCGACGACGTGGTCACGCTTACAAAGGCACTGGGCAACCCGGTCAAAACCGGAACGTTCGGCACCAAGACCACCTACACGTATTACTTCGACGACATCACGACGACGACCTTCATTCTGAACAACGACGAGGTCGAAACCATCTTCTTCATCAAGTAAGCCGAGCGGCGCAATGCGCCGCTCCATGCTTGCGTCTTACGGCATGCGCAACACCTGCGCCAGATGCCCGTACACCGTCGCGATCCGCCGCAGATGACGCGACTCCGGATGTGTCAGCAGCCATAGCTCCGACTGGTTGGCATCCTGCAAATCCCGCAGCGACACCAGATCGCTGCGCGCCTGCGCCATCACCACGGGCAGGATCGAGATACCCGCCCCCATCGCCGCCATCTCCGCCGCGATCTGCAGGCTGTTGACGAAGTACGTGGGCACCACCTTGGGAAAATGCCGCTTGCGCCAAGCCACGGAGGGGTGCTCCGGAATCGCATCGTCAATGGCAATCCACGGTGCACGGCCCGCTTCCACATCGGCGTACGTAATACCGCAGCCGCGCCCCGCATACAGCCCCACGCGAATCGAGCCCAGGTGCTTGCCGACCAGATGCTGCGGCGGACGGCGCGTGGCGCGCACGGCAATGTCGGCGTCGCGCCGGGTCAGGCTCGCCAACTCATTGCTGACCTGCAGGTCGTAGCTCAGGTTCGGGTGCTGCACCTGCAGTGCCTTCAGCGCCGGCGCCACCAGGCCGACCAGGATGGTGTCCGTGGTGGTGATGCGCACGGTGCCCGAGACCTGATCCGGCGCAGCATGCACTGCGGACCGCGCCTCCTCCAGCGCGGCCTCCACCTGCTCCGCACGCTCGGCCAACGACTGCGCCAACTCGTTCGCCAGATACCCCGTGCGCGAGCGCACAAAGAGCGATTGCCCGAGCCCGCGCTCAATCCGCTGCAACGACCGGAATACGGTGGACGCATCCACCCCCAGCCGCTCACCCGCTGCCGCCAGCGTGCCGGTGCGCACCATCGCCAACACGACCTCCAGGTCGGCGGCGCTGAGCCGGTATTGCGTTTGTGCATGCATGGTTTTCTGTTCCGCCTATTTCATTGGCATGTGCGCAATCCTACAGTGTCGACACCGCCGCCGTTGGCAACGACCTCCGGCGGCTCCCAACGTGTTCAATGAGATAACGACCATGAAGCTCTACTACTCCGCCGGCGCCTGCTCGCTGGCCGTACATATCGCCCTGCGTGAAGTGGGCGCGAAGTTTGACCTGACCTCGGTGGACCTGACCAAGCACCTCACTGCGGACGGCACCGACTTCTATACGATCTCCCCGCGCGGCTACGTGCCGCTGCTGGAGCTGTCCGACGGCTCGCGCCACACCGAAGCCGCTGCGCTGCTGCAATACGTGGCGGACCTGGACCCAACACAGGCGCTCATCGGCAAGGCTGGCAGCGCGCACCGGCTGGCCGTGATCGAGTGGCTGACCTTTGTCAGCACCGAGCTGCACAAAGGATTCGGCCCGCTCTGGTACAAGGACACGCCCGAAGCCACGCGCCAGGGCGCCAAGGACAAACTGGCCAAGCGCTTTGCCGAGCTGGATGCCCGCTTTGCCAAGCAGCCGTATCTGGCCGACAGCTACAGCGTGGCCGACGCCTACGCTTTCACCGTGCTGAACTGGGCCAACTTCCTGGCGCTGCCGATGGGGGCGTATCCGAACGTGCAGGCGTATATGGCGCGCGTGAGTGCACGCGCTGCTGCGCTGGACGCGATGAAAGCGGAAGGGTTGGTGAAGTAACGCGCACCACGCAGTCGCGGTGATTCCAGAGCGCTGGACTACAGGTCCGGCGCTTTGCGTTTAGCGATGTCTGGCCCCAACACGGTCTAATCAAAAAGGCCTAATCAACACCCTACTCCGCCTAACGTTTGCGGAACGTCTTACAACAGATGCCCATGTCGTAGATGTGTTCTATCAGCGCAGCATGCCGCGCTGCAGCACGCGCATCGCTACAATTTCAGGCTTCGCACTCCGCTGTCTGCAGGTCGCCTCATGTTCAAGCACGTTGTTCTGGCCCTGGCTGTTGTCGCCACGGGCGCCCCCGTTCTCGCGCACGCTGAAGTGCGTGGCGCCGGGTCGACGGCCGCTGCGCCGGTGTATCGCATCTGGTCGGCGGGGTATGCCGCCTCGTCCGGCGTCACGCTCAGCTATGACGCGGTGGGCTCAGGCGAAGGCATCAAGCGTATCCGCGCGGGTTCGGTGGATTTCGGTGCATCAGACGTGCCGCTGTCTTCGGCCGATGCGGCCAAGGCGGGTCTGGTGTGCGTGCCGTCCGTGGTGACCGGTGCGGTGCCGTTCATCAACGTGCCGGGCGTGTCGCGCGGTCAGCTCAAGCTGACGGGCGAAGTGCTCGCCCAGATCTTCCTCGGCAAGATCGACAGCTGGGACGCGCCTGAGCTGCGCACGCTGAACCCCGGCGTGGCGTTGCCCAAGCTGAAGATCCGCCTCGTAGTGCGTGCCGATGGTTCGGGCACGACGTACCACTTCACCGATTACCTGAGCGCCGTCAGCGCGGACTGGAAGTCCACCTACGGCACCAAGTCGACCATTGCCTGGCCGGCGGACTACCTTGCCGCCAAGGGCAGCGGCGATGTGGTCAAAGCCGTGCAGGCCACCTCGGGCGCCATCGGTTATGTCGACTACAACTACATCCTCGACAACGACCTGAACGCAGTGCAGTTGCGCAACGCGTCCGGCCGTTTCGTGAGCGCGCAGGTGGGCGGCTTCCGCGAAGCCGTGGTGCAGAGCGCCTGGAACCGCAAGGGGGATTTCACCGCGCCGCTGGTGAACCTGCCGGGCGCGGATACGTGGCCGATCACCATGGGTACCTTCATCGTGGTGCCGGCTGTGAGCCCGTCGGGCCCGCGCACGCTGGCCGCGCTGAAGTTCGTGACGTGGGGCTACTTCCACGGGGACGAGCTGGCCACGCGTGCCAAGTTCGTACCGCTGCCCGAGCGCGTGCAGGCGAGTGCGTATCGTGAGCTGGCGCGCGTGACCGATGCTTCCGGCGCCGCCATCGGCCTGCAGAGCATGCCCGCAAACTGGGGCAAATGATGCTTGCCGGTGCAGCATTTGCACCGGCAACTGCACTGTTTTGACGCAGCGCAGACAGCGCGCTGAAAGCTTTGCAACAGGGCTGGATTGTTCTAGTGCGTTATCTATAGTGGTCACTCGTCGCGCGAACCAGCCGCGCATGTCACTGCCACAGCAACGACGGGGAACCGCAATGGGCACCGCCATCGCAGACCAGGACGAACAGATCGACAAGATCGCACAGGACACCGGCGCACCCGCCGATCTCGTCCGCGCCCAGTATCAGGAAACCATGCGCACCCTGGCGGCTGACGCCAGCGTGCACGACTACCTCTCGCTGTTCGTCACCCGGCGCGTGCTGGCGGCGTTCCGCCCGCGCCGTACACCGCCGCGCTAGTCCCAGCGCTTATTCCTCACTGATCATTCCAACGAAGGCGTGCGCCGCGCGGCGCATCCATTCGCGTGCGCGCTCGACGTCGGGTTGGATGCGCGCAAAGGCGTGCGTCATACCCGACGCTTCGATGGTGATGACCTGCGCGCCGTGTTGCACGAGGTAATCGGCGTAGTTCAAACCGTCGTCGCGCAGCACATCGTGCGCCGCCACGATGACGACCGTGTCGGGCGGCGTGGTCTTCGGCGGTTGCGCCATCAGGTAGATGCGCGCGTCCTGCTCGACCAGCGGCTTGGCCAGCGCCTGCGCACCGATAAATTTCTCCCAGTACCAGCGCATCTCGTCGCGTGTGAGGCCGGGGCCTTGTGCGAAGGCGTTGTAGCTCTCGCTGCCGAAGGCTGGCGTGGTCACGGGGTAGACCAGCAACTGCGCATTGACGAGATCTGGGCGCACGCTTGCCGTGGCCTGAGCAGCGAGATGCCCGCCCGCGCTATCCCCGCCGACAGCCAGAAAGTCGGTATCGAACCCGAGGTCCGAACGCTGTTCTGCCAGATACGCGAGCGCATCACGCGCATCGTCGGCGGGTGTGGGAAACGGGTGCTCGGGCGCGAGGCGATAGTCGACGCTGACGACCGCACAACCGGTGTCCTGCGCCAGCAACGCAGCCAGCATGCGGTGCGTCGTACGCGGTGCGCCTACCACCCAGCCGCCACCGTGAAACCACACCAGCATGCGCGGCCTGGCCACGTGCTTCGGGCGAAAGACGATCGCATCCAGCGTGCGGCCCGGCAGCGGCAGGCTCAGGTCCGACGTTTCAACGCCGTCCGGATCGGGCCGATCCGAGAGCGCGGCAATCGCCTCGAAACGCTCACGCTGGGCGGAGGCATCTTCCGGCGCAGGCAAGGCGCCAAAACGTTCGGCAATGCGTTGATAGAGTTGCAGGATTTGCGGATCGACGGCCATGGTGCGAGTGCTTCGTGCAAGTTTCGATGACCGTCGAAGTGTAGCGCGTAGGCTTCGGCTCTCGCCTCAGCTCCCGCGATATGTCGAGAAGCCGAACGGGCTGAGCAGCAGCGGAATGTGATAGTGCTGCGCCGCGTCCGGCACGTGGAAGACGACCGGCACCTCGGGGAAGAACGTGGCCGTGTGGTGCGCGCGGAAGTCATCGCCGGTGTGGAAGGTCACGCGATAGTCGCCGGCGGTGAGCGGCTGGCCGGCCTGCAGCAGCGTCTTGATGCGGCCATCAGCGTCGGTCGTGCCGTGGGCGATGGTGTGCCAGGCGCCATCGGTGCGCGCATCGAGCGTGACGCGCATCTCGGCGGCGGGTGTGCCAGTTTGCTGATCGAGCACGTGCACGCTCAGGTGGCCGTCACCAGCAACGGCCAGAGAGGATGCGACGGTCAACGCAACGGCCGTGACCCAGTGTCGGAAAGGCATGGGGGCTCCTTGAAAGTTGGAGCCCAAAGCCTAGGAGGAAGGCCTACGGCCGACCGTCACAAGTCGTGACGCACTCAGGCGCGCTCGCCGATACCGAGTCGCCAGTGCTCGATCTTGGTACAGCGGTCTTGCACGGCTGGAATGCCCGCGGCGCGCGCGGCGGCCATCGCCTCGTCGTTGACGATGCCGAGCTGCACCCAGATGCCGCCCACGCCCACGGCAATCGCTTCCTGCACAACCGGCAGCACCTGCTCTGCGCGGCGGAAGATGTCGACCAGGTCGATGCGCTGGCCGGCGGCCGCGAGTGTCGTCGCGGCTTCCGCCAGCGTGCCGTAGCACGGCTCACCGAGCACGTCTTCACCGGCATGCTGCGGGTTGACCGGGACGATGCGGTAGCCGGCCTGCTGCAGATAGCGCGCCACGTCGTAGCTCGGCCGCGTGGGACGCGGCGAGAGGCCAACCACGGCAATGGTCTTGGCAGACAGCAGCCGACGCATGGTGGCTTGTTCGTCGACGTAGGAAGGATTGGCGGACATGGCGATGGAATGCGTGTTCAGGTGGTGGGCCGCTTGCACGCGGCACTCAAATCATCGACCCGCACAGCGGCACGGAAGGCGCCCGACGAATATGGGCCCACTTCATACGGCCCGTAGTGCACGACGATGCGGTCTCCTTGCAGCGTAAACGGAAACGCCGCGTTACGCAGATCCTTCTCTTTGAGCGTGCCGCGCGTGGCTTCGGGCGCGCCTTCGCGCTTGAGCGCATCGACAATCTGCGTGTTGAAGCTCTGAAGGCACGCGGGCGTGGGGTTCAGCACATCGGCCAGGGTGATCGGTTGGAAGCCTTGTGCGCCGCGCCGCCAGTTGCCGGCCGTGAAGCCGTAGTTGCCGTGCGCGCCGCCGCTGTACGCCCACACCATGCGCAGCAGGCTGACAGTGTCGCCCAGGCCGACGGCGCTGATGCGGATGACACATTCGGTGTCGTACTGGTCGCAGCGGTTGATGCGCAGCGATTGCACCAGCGCATCAACGGCCGCATCGCCAGTCACGGGGTAACGCTCGGTAATGGTGGCCTGCCCGGCGGTGCCGGTGACTTCTCGGTAACGTGCCGCGCGCTTGAGCGTGAAGGGCTGGCTGCGGCCGCCGTCGCTCCAAGTGCCGGTGGCTGCGGTGCCGTCGGCCGACAGCGCGCCGGAGAGCGTGCCGCCCTCGCGCACCATGGGCTGGCCGCTGGCGTCGAGTGCATCGGCACGCTCGCGCCACACGAAGCGGCGTTCAGGGGCGTTGCGGCCTTCGATGGTCCACATGGTGCGGCCTTGAGGACGATCGTCGTAGGCGTCTCCAGTGAGCGTGTCGGCGACGGGATCCTTGTCCTGATCCCGTGCCTTGGGAGGCGGGTCATACACACTGAGCCAGACGTTCCAGCCCGCGTTGTCGGCACCCTTGCCCACCGTGCCTTGCCAGAACGCACCGGCGTGGCGTTCGCGTGGCTCCTGCGGTTTTGCAAGCGGTGTTGTTGGTGCAGAAGCAACAGGCGCAGAGGCTGCGGGCGCACTGGCAGGCGTTGCGAGTGGCGCAGAAGCCGCTTCCACGGCGGCATGTGCCGAACCTGCCGCGCAGAGTGCCGCCATCAAGGTAACAAAAACGCCGCCCCCGGCCGATTTTCGCGTTGCCGAACACGTCCCACAATGCACCGCCTGCCTGTGCATGCTTCTCTCCTATGACCCAACATCCTAGACCAAGCCACACATCACGGGCCCGCCTATCCTCAAGCCCCGCGCCCCTGCGCGGGTAAAGCCATGGGACTGTGCGGGTGCAGCAGACGTTCCCCAAGGCGGGTTTTCAAGCGCTTTTTGCATCACGCCGAGTGAGTTCTTACAGCACTTGCATTCGATTGCAATCCGACACACTTTGTTACGCCTTGGGGTGCCCCCGTCGCCCACAATGCCTCGGCACGCGACATCTTTGTGTCCAATTGTTGTGCGCCAGCTGGGCCCTCCTCCCAGTCATGCGGCGCACACCCGACGCGGTTGCGGTGCAAGGTTACCCCTCCTTTCGAATTGACCCCTCGAAGGGATTTCCCGTCCGCGCGGTGCTCCCCGGCCCGCGCGCTTTTTTTTTGCCTGCGCAATCTGCGCAGCGCCCCTCTCGGGTGAGCACGGTCCGTGCCGCCGCATGGCCGCACCGATACACGTCCTTACAAAGCCAAGTCGACCCTTCGCCGCCTGCTGCGTTTAATGGAGGCATCCACGCGGCGCGTGCCGCCACAAAAACGAGGGCTCATCATGTCCACTCCATCCCGCCGTTCTCTCCGTCTCTCCGGTGTGCGGCTGCCGCACGTGTTGCGCGCCGTGGGTATCGCCGCCGTGTTGCTGGTCTGCGGGTCGCGCGCAGCACTAGCCGCTGACCCGGCTTCGCGTGTTGCGCGGCTGTCTGATTTCTCCGGCGCGGTGAGCTTCGCGCCTGCGGGCTCCGATGATTGGGCCGGCGCAACGCTCAACCGCCCGTTCACCACCGGCGACCGTCTCTGGTCCGACCAGGGCAGCCGTAGCGAACTGCACGTGGGCTCGACAGCGCTGCGCCTCGGCCAGAACACTGGCGCCACGCTGGTCGACCTGGACGACCGCAACACACAGGTCAAGCTGACGCAGGGCGCGCTGTCGGTGCGCGTGCGTGCGTTGCCGCCGGACCAGACCATAGAGATCGATACGCCCAATCTGGCGTTCACCCCGCAGGCACCGGGTGAATATCGCCTGGATGTCGCGCCGGATGGCTCCAGCACCACCGTCACCGTCTGGCACGGCGATGGCACCGCCTACGGCGACGACCGCTCCGTGCCGCTGGGCGCGGGCCAGCAAGTCCGCTTCGGCGGTACCGACCTGGCCGAAGCCGGTGGCATGGACAACCCGAACCGAGACGCCTTCGACCACTGGGCCGAATCGCGCGACGCACGCGAAGATGCCTCCGTCTCCGCGCGCTACGTCGGCCGCGAAATGACCGGCTACGAAGCCCTGGACGACAACGGTACGTGGCGTGAAGAAGACGGCTACGGCGCTGTGTGGGTGCCGCGCGCGGTGCCAGTTGGCTGGGCGCCGTATCGCACCGGTCACTGGGCCTGGGTCGCGCCGTGGGGCTGGACCTGGGTCGACGATGAGCCGTGGGGCTTCGCGCCCTTCCACTATGGCCGCTGGGCCTACGTCGGCACGACCTGGTGCTGGGTGCCTGGGCCGGTGGTGCCGCGTCCGGTGTACGCACCGGCGCTGGTCGGCTTCGTGGGCGGAGGTGGCGGCGGCGGTGTGAGCTGGGGTATCAACATCTCGATCGGCTCGCCGGGGGTGGCGTGGTTCCCGCTGGCCCCGGGTGAGGCGTATCGGCCGGTCTATGCGGCCAGCCCGACCTACGTGACCAACATCAACCGCACAGTGGTGGTGAACAACGTCACGGTCAACAAAACCATCATCAACAACAACGTAACCAACATCACCAATGTGAATCGGGTCACGTACGCCAATGCCAACAACCCAGCCGCGCTGACCGCGGTGCCGGCCAAGACCTTCGTGAGCGGGCAAGCAGTCGGCCCCGCAATGACGACGCTGCGCCCTGAACAGATGCGCGCGCAGATGGCGCATGCGCAGATTGTGTCGACGCCTGCGCTAGCGCCGGTGAAGGCGAGCCTGGTTGGCGCGGCCGCTGCAAGTGGCGCGCACCCGTTGCCGCCGGCACAGGTGTTCTCGCGGCAAGCCATTGCGGTGCGCGCGCCGCAGGCTCCGGTGGGCGGACATGATGCACTGGCCGAGCGCTTCCACTCCCAGGGCGGCACGCTGCCAGGTGCCGGCCCTGCATGGACGGGCGGCCACGCCCCAGCACACATCGCCCCCGTACGTGGGCCTGCCAACGCTGGCGCGCAACCGATGCCAGCCGGTGCACAGGCGGCGGGTCTGCGCCTGACGCGCGCCACGCCGGCCAACATGCCGCACGGTGAAGGCGTACCGCACCCAGGCAACGAGCCCAATGGCCCGCGCGGCCCCAACAACGCACCGATGCCGGAGAATGCGCAAGCCCCTCATGGCGCACAGCCGCCGGCACCGCAGGCGCTGATGGCGCCGGGCATGACCACCCGCCCCGGGCAGCAACCCGGCGGACAGCCTCCGCAAGAACGTCGCAGTGAAGAACGCGCCATCTTGCCGAAGCCGGCGCTGCCAGCACAATCGCCAGCAGGTATGACGGCACGCCCGCAGCCACAGGAAGGCATGCGCGGTGATGCCCAGCGCGAGGAACATCGCCCGGTGCAAGCCCAGCAGCCGCAACCGCGCCCCGCTGAGGTCATCCGGCCGACCGCACCTGCACCGCAGGAGCGCCCACGCCCAGAGCCGCAGATGCAACCGCGTCCTGAGCCGCACTTCGAGGCCCCGCGCCCGTCGGTACAGCCGCCGCGCCCGGTGGAGATTCATCCATCGCAACCGCTGCCACGGCCCGAACCTCGCCCGGAACCGCCGCGTCCGCAACCCCAGCCGCAACCTCAACCGCCGCACGTTGAGCATCATGAAGCCGCCCCCGCCCAACCGCACCCGCAAGGCCAAGGCGGCGGCCACAACGAGCAACACCGTGAAGAAGAGCACCGCTGAGCCAGTGCGACAGGCAACAAAAAAGCAGCCCAACTGGGCTGCTTTTTCTTTGGTCATGCCGACCTGTCAAGCAGATCGGTAAAACCCGCTTCAGCGCTTGCGACGCAGGCGCGCGATCGCTGCCAACTGCGCAGCGGCCACGGCCAGTTCACCTTGCGCACGGGCCAGATCCAGGTCGCTGCTTTGGTTCTGCAGCGCCTCTTCGGCCGCACGCTTGGCTTCGTTCGCCTTGGCTTCGTCCAGATCGTGACCGCGGATTGCGGTATCGGCCAGCACGGTCACCTTCTTCGGCTGCACTTCGAGAATGCCACCGGCAACGAACACGAACTCTTCGCCGCCGTCTTCCTTCTCGATGCGCACGGCGCCCGGCTTGATGCGCGTGATCAGCGGCGTGTGGCCGGGCAGAATGCCCAGCTCGCCGGCTTCACCAGGCAGTGCCACAAACTTGGCATTGCCGGAGAAGATCTCGTGCTCAGCACTGACGACGTCTACATGAATGGTTGCCATCTCGATTCCTTTGCTCAGAAAAGCCGCTTCCTGAATGGACTTCAGGAAGCCAGTACTGACCCTGGCTTACGCGCAGGGCCAGACGTCGCTCTTACTGGAGCTTCTTGGCCTTCTCGAAGGCTTCGTCGATCGAGCCGACCATGTAGAACGCCTGTTCCGGCAGGTGATCGCACTCGCCGTCCACCAGCATCTTGAAGCCGCGAATGGTTTCCTTCAGCGGCACGTACTTGCCCGGCGAACCCGTGAACACTTCTGCAACGTGGAACGGCTGCGACAGGAAACGCTGGATCTTACGGGCGCGGCCCACAGCCAGCTTGTCTTCGGGCGACAGTTCGTCCATACCCAGAATCGCGATGATGTCGCGCAGTTCCTTGTAGCGCTGCAGCGTCTTCTTCACGCGGTCGGCGACTTCGTAGTGCTCGGTGCCGACCACTTGCGGGTCGAGCTGGCGCGAGGTCGAGTCCAGCGGATCCACGGCGGGGTAGATACCCAGTGCAGCGATGTCACGCGACAGCACGACGGTCGAGTCCAGGTGCAGGAAGGTCGTAGCCGGCGACGGGTCGGTCAAGTCATCGGCAGGCACGTACACGGCCTGGATCGACGTGATCGAGCCGGTCTTGGTCGACGTAATACGCTCTTGCAGCTTGCCCATTTCTTCAGCCAGCGTCGGCTGATAGCCCACGGCGGAAGGCATACGGCCCAGCAGTGCCGACACTTCGGTACCGGCCAGCGTGTAGCGGTAGATGTTGTCGACGAAGAACAGGATGTCACGGCCTTCGTCACGGAAGCGCTCGGCCATCGTCAGGCCGGTCAGCGCCACGCGCAGACGGTTGCCCGGCGGCTCGTTCATCTGGCCGAACACCATGGCCACCTTGTCGAGCACGTTGGAGTCCTTCATTTCGTGGTAGAAGTCGTTGCCCTCACGGGTACGCTCGCCCACGCCAGCAAACACCGACAAGCCCGAGTGCTGCTTGGCGATGTTGTTGATCAGCTCCATCATGTTCACGGTCTTGCCGACGCCGGCGCCACCGAACAGACCCACCTTACCGCCCTTGGCGAACGGGCAGACCAAGTCGATCACCTTGATGCCGGTTTCCAGCAGGTCCACCGACGGCGACAGCTCGTCGAACTTCGGGGCCTTCTGGTGAATCGCGCGCTTTTCGTCGCAGGCGATCGGGCCGGCTTCGTCAATCGGACGACCCAGCACGTCCATGATGCGGCCCAGCGTGCCGTGACCGACCGGCACCGAGATCGGCGCACCGGTGGTGGCCACGCGCATGCCGCGGCGCAGACCGTCGGACGAACCCAGCGCAATGGTACGCACCACGCCGTCGCCCAGCTGTTGTTGCACTTCGAAGGTCAGGCCCTTCTCGGCGAACGAGGCTTCGTTGCTGTCATCCAGCACCAGAGCGTCGTAAACCTTCGGCATCGCGTCGCGCGGGAACTGAATGTCCACCACGGCGCCGATGCACTGCACGATATTTCCGTTTGCGATACTCATTTGTATCTCCAAATAACTTAATTCTTTGCCGTGGCTATCAGACTGCCGCTGCGCCGCTGACGATTTCGGACAGTTCCTTCGTGATCGCTGCCTGACGGGTCTTGTTGTAGACCAGTTGCAGTTCGCCGATCACGTTCTTCGCGTTGTCCGAAGCCGCCTTCATCGCCACCATCCGGGCCGATTGCTCGGAGGCCATGTTCTCGGCCACCGCCTGGTACACCAGCGCCTCGACGTAGCGGATCAGCAGCTCATCGACCACCGTTTGCGCGTCCGGCTCGTAGATGTAGTCCCACGAGTAGGCTTGCTTCTCGGCGTCGGTCTGCGTCAGCTTGTCGGCCGTGAGCGGCAGCAGCTGCTCAACCACCGGCTCCTGCTTCATCGTGTTGATGAAGCGGGTGTACGCGAGGTACACGGCATCGATCTCGCCAGCGTTGAACGCGTCCAGCTGAACCTTGATCGCGCCGATCAGCTTTTCCAGATGCGGCGTGTCACCCAGGTGCACGACATTCGAGACGACCTTTGCACCGATACGGCCCAGGAACTGCATGCCCTTGGTACCAATGGCAGTGGTCTGCGTCTCAATGCCCTTGCCCTGCTGCTCGCGCAGCTGGTTGGTGACGGCACGCAACACGTTGGTGTTCAAGCCACCGCACAGGCCCTTGTCCGTCGTCACCACGATCAGGCCGGCACGCTTGATGTCGCGCGCAACCATGAACGGGTGCTTGTACTCCGGATTGGCCAGCGCCATGTGCGCAGCCACGTTGCGGATCTTCTCAGCGTACGGGCGGGCAGCACGCATCCGTTCCTGCGCCTTGCGCATCTTGGACGCGGCGACCATTTCCATCGCCTTGGTGATCTTGCGCGTGTTTTGCACGCTCTTGATCTTGGTGCGGATTTCTTTTGTTCCGGCCATTTCTTCCTCTCCGTTCAGACCTGGCCACGCAGGCTAATGAATAAGCCAGCTGCGGCCAGTTCCGGGAATGACGCGGTTAGAACGCGGCGGACTTCTTGAAATCCTCGATCGCGGCACGCAGGGCGGCCTCATCGTCCTTCGACAGATCCTTCGTATCTTCGATGCGGTTGATGAGATCGGCGTACTTCGTCTTCAGCGTGTCGTGCAGGCCCTTTTCGAAAGCCAGGATGTCCTTCACGTCCACGTTGTCGAGGAAGCCGTTGTTGGCTGCGTACAGCGACGCGGCCAGCTGCCACACTTGCAGCGGCTGGTATTGCGGCTGCTTGAGCAGTTCGGTCACGCGGCGGCCGCGCTCGAGCTGCTTGCGGGTCGCTTCGTCCAGATCCGAGGCGAACTGCGCGAACGCAGCCAGTTCACGGTACTGGGCCAAGTCGGTACGGATACCACCGGACAGCTTCTTGACGACCTTGGTCTGCGCAGCACCACCCACACGCGACACCGAGATACCGGCGTTAATTGCGGGGCGCACACCGGCGTTGAACAGGTCGGTTTCCAGGAAGATCTGGCCGTCGGTAATCGAGATCACGTTGGTCGGAACGAACGCGGACACGTCGCCGGCCTGCGTTTCGATCACGGGCAGTGCGGTCAGCGAACCGGTCTTGCCCTTGACTTCACCGTTGGTGATCTTTTCGATGTGGTCAGCGTTCACACGGGCAGCACGCTCCAGCAGGCGCGAGTGCAGGTAGAACACGTCGCCCGGGTAGGCTTCACGGCCAGGCGGACGGCGCAGCAGCAGCGACACTTGACGGTAGGCCCAAGCTTGCTTGGTCAGATCGTCATACACGATCAGGGCGTCTTCACCGCGGTCGCGGAAGTATTCGCCCATCGTGCAGCCGGCGTAGGCCGACAGGTACTGCATAGCAGCCGAATCCGAAGCAGCAGCAGCCACCACGATCGTGTATTCCAGCGCGCCGTGCTCTTCGAGCTTGCGCACCACGTTGGCGATCGTCGAAGCCTTCTGGCCGATTGCCACGTACACGCAGAAGATGCCCTTGCCCTTCTGGTTGATGATGGCGTCGACGGCCACGGCGGTCTTGCCGGTCTGGCGGTCGCCAATGATCAGCTCACGCTGGCCACGGCCGATCGGCACCATTGCGTCGATCGACTTCAGGCCGGTCTGCACCGGCTGGCTCACCGACTGACGTGCGATCACGCCCGGAGCGACCTTCTCGATCACGTCGGTCTTCTTGGCGTTGATCGGGCCCTTGCCGTCGATCGGCTGGCCCAGCGCGTTGACCACACGGCCCAGCAGTTCCGGACCAACCGGCACTTCCAGAATACGGCCCGTGCACTTGACTTCCTGGCCTTCGGAAATGTGCTCGTACTCACCCAGGATCACAGCGCCGACGGAGTCGCGCTCGAGGTTCAGCGCGAGGCCGAACGTGTTGCCCGGGAATTCCAGCATTTCGCCTTGCATCACGCCCGACAGGCCATGAATGCGGCAGATACCGTCCGTCACGGAGATGACTGTGCCGGTGTTCTTTGCGTCAGCGCCAGCCTTCAAGCCCTCGATACGGGTCTTGATCAGGTCGCTGATCTCGGAGGGGTTCAGTTGCATCGAATGCTCCTAATTCTTCAATCTGTTCGCGGGCTGCTTTCCAGCGCCGCGACGAACAGCATTACGCGGCGGTCAGCGCAGACTGCATCTGCGTCAGGCGCGCGCGCACCGAGGTGTCGAGCACTTCGTCGCCAATCTGCACACGCACGCCGCCGATCAACGAAGGATCGACGCTCACGTGAGCCTGCAGCTTCTTGCCGAACTTGCGTTCGAGCGTGGCGACCAGTTCGGTCAGGGGCGCGCCCTCAAGCGGGAACGCACTGGTGATCTCGACGTCGGCGGCGCCTTCGCTGGCATTCCGCAGCACATGGAATTGCGCGGCAATTTCCGGCAGCAGCGACAGGCGCTTGTTGGCCACCAGCAGGCCAACCAGTTCCTTCGCTTCGTGCGATACCGGAGATTTCAGCGCCGACAGGAAGATCCCCGCCACATCGGCTTTGGAGAGCTTCGGATCATCGGCGACTGCCTTCATGTCGGGCACGGCGGCAATTTGCCCCATTTCCGACACGAGCTCAGACCATGCACCCAGATTGCCGGCCTTCGCTACGCGAAACAGCGCCTCTGCGTACGGACGGGCAACGGTTGCGAGTTCTGCCATGATTACAGCTCAGCCTTGAGTTGATTGAGCAGATCAGAGTGGACCTGCGCATTGACTTCACGCTTGAGGATCTGCTCGGCACCCTTGACGGCCAGCGTTGCAACCTGGTCACGCAGCGATTCACGCGCGCGCACGGTTTGCTGCTCGGCTTCTGCCTTGGCTTGCGCGATGATGCGCGCGGCTTCAGCTTGGGCGTTTTGCTTGATCTCGTCGGCGCTCATCTGGGCACGCTTTTCGGCGTCCTGGATGCGCTGTGCGCCTTCGTTGCGCGCTTCGGTCAGTGCCTGCTCGACCCGCTTGTTAGCCAGCTCCAGCTCAGCCTTGCCCTTGTCGGCAGCGGCCAGGCCATCAGCGATTTTCTTCGCGCGTTCGTCGAGCGCCTTCACCAGGGGCGGCCAAATGAACTTGGCAACAACCCACCACAGGATGAAGAACACGACCATCTGCGCGACGAGTGTGGCGTTCAGATTCATGGTGTGTTCCTTTCGGTATTGAGACTACGGATCAATGCACGAAGCGGCGAGGGTTACGCGGTGCGTTTACCCAGGCCGCCTCCGGCATCATGCAGACCGAAAAGAATTACTTGATGACCGACAGCAGCGGGTTGGCGAACGCGAACAGCATGGCCACACCAACGCCGATCAGGAATGCCGCGTCGATCAGGCCAGCCAGCAGGAACATCTTGGTTTGCAGCGGGTTCATCAGTTCA
This sequence comes from Ralstonia sp. A12, assembly GCF_000801955.1. Classification (GTDB taxonomy): domain Bacteria; phylum Pseudomonadota; class Gammaproteobacteria; order Burkholderiales; family Burkholderiaceae; genus Ralstonia. The sequence continues at coordinate 102,428 of NZ_JSZO01000009.1, read as the reverse complement.
GGCTGACGTGCGCAGGCTTCGATGTACTTGCCGCCCATCAGTGCGATGCCGAGGCAGGCGCCGATGGCACCCAGGCCGATGATGATGCCGATACCGATGGCGGTCAGACCTTGGATGTTGGCGAGAAATGCTTGCATGATGACTCCCTTTTACGTGAAAGACTAAGAACTTGAGAACTTGGAAAAATCAAACGGAACCGGAGAACCTGAACCGCAACTACTTAGTGGTGTTCATGTGCCTGGCCGATGTACACCAGCGTCAGCATCATGAAGATGAAGGCTTGCAGCAGCACGATCAGGATGTGGAAGATCGCCCACACTGCACCAGCCACCACGTGACCCACGAAACCCAGCGCCGACGTGTCAGCACCGAACGTCCAGACCGAGCCAAGCAGCGCGATCAACAGGAACACCAGCTCGCCCGCGTACATGTTGCCGAACAACCGCATGCCCAGCGACACGGCCTTAGCGAGGAATTCAATGATGTTGAGGACCAGGTTGAACGGCGCGAGGTACCACTTGGCGCCGAACGGGGCCGACAGCAGTTCGTGCGCAAAGCCGCCAGCGCCCTTGATCTTGAAGCTGTAGTAAATCATCAGGATCAGCACAGCGAACGACATGCCGAAGGTGCCGTTCAGGTCGGCCGTGGCCACTGCGCGGTGGTGCGGCACGTGCACGCCGAAGGTACCGAGGAGGTGGTTGACGCCCGTGACCCAGTCCACCGGAATCAAGTCGACCGCGTTCATCAGCGTGACCCACACGAAGACCATCAAGGCCAGCGGAGCGATCCAGGAGCGATCACCGTGGATGATGCCCTTGGCCTGGTCGTCGACCATCTCGACAACCAGTTCAACGAACGCTTGGAAGCGGCCCGGAACGCCTGCGGTGACGCGACGTGCGGCGATGCCCAGGAAGATGATGCCGATCAGGCCCATCAAAATGGACCAGAACATCGTGTCCCAGTTGATGACGGAGAAGTCGACGACGGAGGCCTGTTTGCCACCGATGCTATTGAAATTCTGCAAATGCTCCGCGATATACGCGGAAGGCGTAAGAGCGTGCTCGGCGGCGTGGCCGGCGGCTTCTGCGACTTCAGTTGCCATGATGATTCAGTCCAATATTGCGAAACATTCTTCGTGACCCGTTCCAGCTCGCGCCCGATGCTCAACAGGTCTCCCTGGAGATCGCGGACTGCACGCGGCTTGAACGCGCCACCTTATTCTTGCGGAGTGTCAGAGCAATGAACCGGGGCCTCTCCTGCCACCTGTTCCTGCCGTTTCCCGACACGTCCCGTGCGCCTGCCGCAATGCTGCAGGCTAAGGTCCATCATCGCAGTGCGAGACCGACCCAGTACATCTTGAGCGCCAGGATCAGGGTGATCAGCAAGGGCGGCCAATGCAGGCCCTTGAACACCACCACCACGACCACCAGCAGCGCGACCGTGCCGAGCACCTTGATCGCTTCGCCCACCACCAGACGGGCAATGGACTCGAACCCCTTGGCCGTCGACAGCCGCATCGCGAACCATGCCGAAGGCACTACGCACACGCCACCCCCCAACAGGGCCGACAGTGCAGCTTGTCCCGCCGACGCAGCACCCGTGCCTGCGAACCAGCTACCGACATACCACCCGAGCGCACACAACAGTGTGATGGCCACCTGGCCGAGCACGATGGAGAAGGGCGTGATACGCGAAGCCCGCAGGGCCTGCTCGCCGAACATGGCGACCGCTTCGTCATGTGAGAGCACATGTACCGGCGGTTCCGCCTTCTCTGCGTCATCATCCCAATCATCGCGCCCCGGAGCCTGCGCCGATTGAGGTCGGGCGGCTTCCAACGAAGCGTAAGAATCGGGCCGTTGCCGCTCGGCTGGCTGCATGGAAGAATGGTCTTTCATCATGCCGCACCGCTTTGGGTCAGGCGGATTTAAAACCGCACGATTTTACGGGACATGGCGTTCACCAGTCAACGCGCAAGCGACCGGTCGTGCGGGCGCCTTCGACAGCACTTGGAGCGGCTGCGTTCCACACTCCACGCGCAATGATGCGCTGCTGCCAGGGCACCGAATCCGCCTGATGAAGCGGCGCCCTGTTGATTCCATGATGGTGTGCCCTGCACACAGCGTCGATGACGTGCGAGGTAATTGCACTGATTCGGTGCCGGTGAATACCCGCAAATGGCGCAGTGGCGCGAGTTACGCCAACTGCGTCAAACTGTCGCAGCAATACAACTCAGGCCGCCTCTTCGTCGCCGTCCGGACGCAGGCGCGCCAGCAAGCCGTCAAACTCATCGAGGCTGCTGAACTGCACAGTTAATTGACCACGGCCCTTGGCCGCCAGCTTGATCTGCACACCCAAGCCCAATTGGTCAGCCAGTTCTTCTTCCAGGCGTGCAACATCGCGGCCACCCTGGTGACCGCCCTTCTGCTTGAGCGACTTCAGCTCGAACGGCTTGAGCGTCAATGCCACCAGCTTTTCCGTCTCGCGCACTGACAGGCGCTTGTTGACGATCTGGTTGGCCAACAGGATTTGTGTCGCGCTATCCACTGCGAGCAGCGCACGGGCATGGCCCATGTCGATGTCGCCAGCCATCAGCATGGTCTGCACCGGCTGGGCAAGATTCAGCAGGCGCAGCAGGTTCGACACGGCACTGCGCGAACGCCCCACCGATTCCGCCGCCTGCTCGTGCGTGAACTGGAATTCACGCACCAGACGCGCGATGCCCTGCGCTTCTTCCAGTGGGTTCAGGTCTTCGCGCTGGATGTTTTCGATGAGCGCCATGGCGGCGGCCGCTTCGTCCGGCACGTCCTTCACCAGCACCGGCACTTCGGTCAGGCCGGCCAGGCGTGAGGCGCGGAAGCGACGCTCACCCGCGATGATTTCGTACTTCTGTTGCGGGCCGTCGGACTCGACCTTGCGCACCAGGATCGGCTGCATCAGGCCTTGCGCGCGGATGCTCGCGGCCAACTCCTGCAACGCGCCCTCGTCCATGCGCGTGCGCGGCTGGTACTTGCCGGGCTGCATCTGCTCGAGCTTCAGCACCGTCGGTGCGCCCTCTTGCTTGGCGGTCTCGACAATCTCTGCGGGACTGCCCAGTAGCGCTTCGAGGCCGCGGCCCAGTCCCTTTTTCTTCATCGTGCTCATGTTGTTCCTCTTCCCCGCTCAGGCCGGCATGTCGGCCATCTGCCGCACACGTGCGATCATCTCGGCGCCGAAATCCAGGTAGGCCTTGGCGCCCTTCGATGCCGCATCGAATGCCACGCCCGGCATGCCGTATGACGGCGCTTCGGCCAAGCGCACGTTGCGCGGGATCACCGTCTTGAAGACCTTGTCGCCAAAATGCGACTCGAGCTGCGCCGACACCTGCTGCTGCAGTGTCACGCGCGGGTCGAACATCACGCGCAGCAAGCCGATCACCTTCAGATCACGGTTCAGGTTGGCGTGCACCTGCTTGATGGTGTTGACCAGATCCGACAGCCCTTCGAGGGCGAAATACTCGCACTGCATCGGCACGACCACACCGTGCGCGGCACACAGGCCATTCAGCGTGAGCAGCGACAGCGCGGGCGGGCAATCGATCAAGACGAAGTCATAGTCGGCATCCACCTCGGCCAGTGCGTGCTTGAGGCGGTTTTCTCGATGCTCCAGATCGACCAGTTCCACTTCGGCACCGGCCAGATCGCGGTTGGCGGGCAACACATCGTAGCGGCCGGCCTCGGAACGCTTGCGCGCCTCGGCAACCGTCGCCAGGCCGAGCAGCACTTGGTACACGCTTGACTCCAGCGCGTGCTTGTCGATCCCCGATCCCATCGAGGCGTTGCCCTGCGGGTCCAGGTCGACCAGCAGCACACGCTGCCCTTGTGCGGCCAGCCCAGCCGCGAGGTTCACCGTGGTGGTGGTCTTGCCGACCCCGCCCTTCTGATTGGCGATCACGAAAATATTCGACATGACTCCTCTGCGGTGAATGACTCACGCCGACGGCGCGAGGATGACCAGGTGACGCTCGGCCGGCAGCCCGGGCACGGTCAGGCGTTCGATGGCTTCGACAGTCCAGCCGGCGGGCAGGCGTGCGATTTCCGCATCCGGATGCACACCCTTCATGGCAACCATGCGGCCGCCCGGTGCCAGCAGATGGCCGGCCAGGTTCACGAAATCAACCAGCTCGGCAAATGCCCGCGAAGTGATGACGCCGTAGCCAGTGGCATCGGCCAGCTTTTCTACGTGGCCCCAATGCGACTGGGCATTGGTCAGGCCAAGCTCGGCGCGGCACTGCGTCAGGAAAGCGGTCTTCTTCTGCACGATGTCGACCATCGTGACGCTCACGTCCGGAAAAGCGATGGCGAGCGGGATGCCAGGCAGACCGCCGCCCGAGCCGACGTCCAGCACACGCGGGGCATCCGGCTGCGCACGGCGCGCCAGCTCGGCAATGCGCGACACGGCCGAGAGCGAATCCAGCAGGTGATGCGTAAGCATGTCGCCCGCATCACGGATGGCGGTCAGGTTGTAGACGCGGTTCCATTTGGCGAGCAGCCCCTGGTATGCCAGCAGGCGATCCAGTTGCGTCTCGTCCAGCAACAGGCCGAGCGCACGGGCGCCCGCTTCCAGCTCCGATCGAGCGTCGGTCAGCGCATTTGCCATCAGGCGGCCTCGCCTTCGGCATCCGTGCGGGGGCCAACCTGGCCGCGCAGCACGCCCTTCTTCAGGTGCACCAGCAGCAGCGACACCGCCGCCGGCGTGATGCCGGAGATACGCGAGGCTTGCCCGATGGTCTCGGGCTTGTGCTTGGCCAGCTTCTGCTGCACCTCGATCGACAGCCCGCGCACCTGCGAGTAGTCGAAATCGGCTGGCAAACGGGTGTTCTCGTTCGCGCCCAGACGCTCCACTTCATCGGCCTGGCGGGCGATGTAGCCGTGGTACTTGATACCGATCTCGACCTGCTCGCGGATCTGCTCGGCCAGCAGCGGGTCTTCGGCCAGCGGCGCTTCGAGGGCGTACTTGCCGCCCTGCATGCCCATCAGCGATTCATACGTCACGTTCGGGCGGCGCAGCAGATCGGCCAGCGCATATTCGCGCTCGATGCCCTTCCCCAGCACCGGTTCGGCATCCTCCAGCGGGAGCGTTGCCGGGTTCACCCAGGTCGATTTCAGGCGCTCTGTTTCACGTGAAACAGCGTCCCGCTTGCGGTTGAATGCGTCCCAACGGGCATCGTCGACCACGCCCAACGTGCGACCGACTTCGGTCAGGCGCATGTCAGCGTTGTCTTCACGCAGGCTCAGGCGGAATTCGGCGCGGCTGGTGAACATGCGGTACGGCTCGGTCACACCGCGGGTGATGAGGTCGTCGACGAGCACACCCAGGTAGGCCTGGTCGCGGCGCGGCGTCCAGGCATCCTTGCCCTGCACCTGCAGGCCGGCGTTGATGCCGGCGAGCAGACCTTGAGCGGCAGCCTCTTCATAGCCGGTCGTGCCGTTGATTTGCCCGGCGAAGAACAGCCCGGAAATCGCCTTCGATTCCAGCGAAGCCTTCAGCCCGCGCGGATCGAAGTAGTCGTACTCGATGGCGTAACCGGGGCGCAGGATATGGGCATTTTCCAGGCCGCGCATCGAGTGGATCAGGTCCAGCTGCACGTCAAACGGCAGACTGGTCGACACGCCGTTCGGGTAGAACTCGTTGGTCGCCAAGCCTTCCGGCTCCAGGAAAATCTGGTGGCTGTCCTTGCTGGCGAAGCGGTGGATCTTGTCTTCGATACTCGGGCAGTAGCGCGGCCCTACCCCTTCGATCACGCCGGTGTACATCGGCGAGCGGTCCAGCCCGGCACGGATGATGTCGTGCGTGCGCTCGTTGGTGTGCGTGACCCAGCACGGTACTTGGCGCGGATGCATGTCCGCACGGCCCATGAACGAGAACACCGGCACCGGATCGAGATCGCCCGGCTGCTCTTCCAGCACCGAAAAATTGATCGATCGGCCGTCAATCCGAGGAGGCGTGCCGGTCTTCAAGCGCCCTTGCGGCAGCTTCAATTCCTTCAGACGCGCCGACAACGACACCGCCGCCGGGTCACCCGCGCGGCCACCGGTGTAGTTGTTCAGGCCCACGTGGATCTTGCCGTCGAGGAACGTCCCCGCCGTCAGCACCACCGCACGTGCACGGAACTGCACGCCCACCTGTGTCACCGCACCGACCACACGATCGCCTTCCACCAGCAGGTCTTCGACTGCCTGCTGGAACAGCATCAGGTTCGGCTGGTTTTCCAAGCGGTGACGGATGGCCGCCTTGTACAGCACACGATCCGCCTGGGCACGGGTGGCGCGCACGGCCGGGCCCTTGCTCGAATTGAGGATGCGGAACTGGATCCCGCCCTCGTCCGTGGCGATAGCCATGGCGCCGCCCAGCGCATCCACTTCCTTGACCAGATGGCCTTTGCCAATGCCCCCGATGGACGGGTTGCAGCTCATCTGCCCCAGTGTCTCGATGTTGTGCGTCAGCAGCAGGGTCTGGCAACCCATGCGCGCCGCCGCCAGGGCGGCCTCGGTGCCGGCGTGTCCGCCGCCCACCACGATCACATCGAATTCAATTGGATACAGCATGGCTTCCTCCTCGCATGGAGGCATCGGAAATTTGGAGAAGCGGAATTATAAGTCGTCCACCTACCCCGCTGTTCGACGATGCGGCAATCGAGACGAAATTCAGCCGCTTTTCGTGTTTCACGTGAAACATGCATCGCTTGTTTCACCGCGTTTGTGTTTCACGTGAAACACATCAGTCGGCTGGCTCACTGCCCTCGCTGCCCGACCGAGCGCGCAAGAAGTCGATGAAGACACGCAGCTTGCCCGGCATCTGTGGCGTGCGTGGGAAATAGAGATGGAAGCGATACATCGGCGGGCACCATGCCTCAAGCACCCGGACCAGGCGCCCGGCCGCCACATCTTCGGCGACGAGGTCTTCCAGCACGTGCGCCAGACCAACGCCCTGCTTCGCCGCCCCGACCATCGCCAGCACATCATTTGCGATGAAACCGCCCGCCACATCGACCGACTGAATGGCGCTGCCCTGGCCGGGTTCGACAAACTCCCAGTCGTACAAGGCGCCGCTGCTCGGAAAGCGGTAGCGGATGCAGCGATGCCCGCGCAGTGCGTCCGGTGAATCGGGCGTGCCATATGCTTGCAGATACGCTGGGCTGCCCACCACCGCAATGCGCCGCGCCGGCCCGATCGGCACGCCGACCATGTCGCGCTCGACACGCTCGCCAAAGCGGATGCCGACGTCAAAGCGGTCTGCGACGATGGCCGACAAACCGTCGCCAACTGAAACCTCCAGTTCGATGCGTGGATAGCGCGAGAGGAAATCACCGAGCACCGGCTGCAGCACCGACTGATACGCCACGCGTGAGGCCGTCACGCGCAACGTACCGCGCGGCTCCGTCGCGCGCTCGCCCACTTCCGCCATCGCGCCGTACAGCGCGTCGAGACTCGGCCGCGCGACAGCGAGCAAGGCCTCCCCCGCTTCCGTTGCGCTGACCTGCCGCGTCGTCCGCGCCAGCAGTTGCGCGCCGAGCGCAGACTCCAGCCGCCGGATCGTCTGCGACAGTGCAGAGGTCGAGACTTCCAGCGCCGCCGCTGCGTGCGTGAAGCTCCCCGCCTCGGCCACGCGGCGCAGCGCATCGAGCGCAGGCAGCAGGTCCGGATCGATTGTGAATTCTGTCTTCATAGTGCATCCGATTCTATCCACTTAATCGGCGCGATCACGCTGCCTAGACTGGCGACTCCTCTCCTCCTCCGACAAGGACATCGCCATGCAGACGCAACAACTTGGTCAATCGAACCTGTTCATCTCCCCGCTCGGCTTCGGTACCTGGGCCTCGGGTGGCGGTAACTGGGAATACGGCTGGGGCGTCCAGGATGACCGCGATACCATCGCCGCCATTGCCGCGGCGGCCGACGCCGGCATCAACTGGATCGACACGGCCGCCGCCTACGGGCTGGGCCACGCCGAAAGCGTGGTCGGCCGCGCACTGCGCGAACTGCCCGCCAGCCGCCGGCCGTATGTGTTCACCAAGGGCTCGCTGGTGTGGGATGCGCAGGGGCGGTTTTCGCATTCGCTCGATCCAGCATCGCTTTCACGTGAAATCGACGACAGCCTGTACCGGCTGAAGGTGGAGGCGATCGATCTGTACCAGCTCCACTGGCCAGCCTTTCCGCCGGGCGCGGCGGAACAGTCGATCGAGGCGGCCGTCGCGGCGCTCGACAAGGCACGGCTAGCCGGCAAGATCCGCCACATCGGTGTGTCGAACTTCGATGCGACGCAGATGGCGCGCGCGCAGTCCGTCGCGCCGATTACCGCGCTGCAGCCGCCCTACTCGCTGCTGATGCGCGGCATCGAGGAGTCGATCCTGCCGTACACGGCAGCACATGGCATCGGCAACATCGTCTATTCGCCGCTGCAATCGGGGCTGCTGTCGGGGCGCATGACGCGCGAGCGCATCGCCGCGCTGCCGGCCAACGACTGGCGCGCACAGCGCAGCCCGGAGTTTCAGGAGCCGAACCTGACGCACAACCTGGCATTGGTGGAAGTGCTGCGTGGCGTGGGCGCACGGCATGGGCGGACGCCCGCCGAAGTCGCCATCGCGTGGACGCTGCGCAACCCGGTGGTGACCGGCGCCATCGTCGGCGTACGACGGCCGGATCAGCTCGACGGCCTGCTCGGTGCGGCGGACCTGAAGCTGACTGACGCGGACCTCGCCGAGATCCAGGCCGCGCTGCCCGAGACCACGGCATCGCCAGTCCCGCAAAGCCTGGTCAACGCTTGAGCCCCAGAAAGCAAAACGCACGGCGCGAACCGTGCGTTTTGCGTGGGGCGATACCGCTGGCTACGTCGTCAGTTCTGCAGCTTCCACTTGCCGCCTTCGATCTCAACCATCACACGTGAGCGCTGATCCAGCCCCAGGTGATCCTTGGCGTTCATGTTCATCACACCGTGCGAGATCGCCAGATTGGTCGTCGTCTCCATCGCGTCGCGCAAGCCCTTGCGGAAGGCCGGCGTCCCCGGTTGCCCCTTCTTCAGCGCCTCAGGCATCGCATGCGCGAACAGCAGACTGGCATCCCACATGTGACCGCCAAAGGTCGAAACCTGACCGCCATACATCTTCTCGTACGCCGTCTTGTACGCCAGTGCCGGCTTCTTCACCGGGTTGCTATCGGGCAGTTGCTCGGCGACGAGGATCGGGCCCGCCGGCAGGAACGTGCCTTCGCAGTCCTTGCCGCACACGCGCAGGAAGTCGGCATTCGCCACGCCGTGCGTCTGATACAGCTTGCCCTTGTAGCCCCGCTCCTTGAGCGCGCGCTCCGGCAGCGCAGCCGGCGTACCCGAGCCTGCGATCAGCACGGCATCCGGCTTCGCATTCATGATCTTCAGCACCTGCCCCGTCACCGACGTATCGGTGCGCGCAAAGCGCTCGTTGGCAACTACCTGCAGCTTGCGCAGCCCGGCCACCTTGTCGAACTCCTGCGCCCACGAATCGCCATAGGCATCGGCAAAGCCGATCAGCGCAACGGTCTTCACGCCGTGGTTGGCCATGTGCTCGGCAATGGCGGTGGCCATGTGCGAATCGTTCTGCGGCGTCTTGAACACCCACGCGCGTTTGGCATCCATCGGCTCGATGATGCGTGCCGATGCAGCCAGCGTGATCATCGGCGTTTCGCTCTCGCCCACCACGTCCACCATCGCCAGCGAATTGGGCGTGACGGTCGAACCGATCACCAGGTCCACCTTGTCTTCGGTGATGAGCTTGCGCGTGTTCTTGACGGCGGTGGTGGTGTCGGACGCATCGTCGAGCACGATGTACTCGATCTTCTTGCCCGCGATTTCCTTGGGCAGCAGCGCCACCGTGTTCTTCTCTGGAATCCCCAGCGAAGCCGCCGGCCCGGTGGCCGACACCGTGATGCCGACCTTCACCTGGGCGAACGCAGTGCCGGCCAAGAGCGCCGTGGCGGCGAGTGCAATGCGGGATGCGCGCGAAACCTTCATGCCGTCTCCTGAAGTGTGCTGGCGGGTTCTGCGCCCGCCCTGTCTGGAAATTGGCCGACCGCTGGGTCGGGGATGAAGGAGTCTAGAAGGAGTCACGCCGCGCGGGCAAGGGGGAGATTCCCTTGTCCTTAACGTGTTCACGACTCGCGCGGGGTCAGCCCCCCACCTGATACACCCGCCCGCTCTGCACCCCTTCCACGCTGCGGCGATATGCCAACGCCGCACGCGCCGCCGGCACCGGTTCGAAGCCGGGGAAGAACGGTCCGTACGCGCCCATCGATTCGGCCAGGACGGTCGGGCTCACTGCATTGATGCGGATACCGCGTGGCAACTCGCACGCAGCAGCGCGCACGAACCCCTCGACAGCCGAATTCACCGCCGTTGCGTTGGCACCCTGCGCAATCGGCTCCTGCCCGACGATGCCGGTGGTGAGCGTGATCGATCCGCCGTCGTTCAGATAGTGCTGGCCAACCAGCGCCAGACGCACCTGCCCGAGCAGCTTGTCCTGCAGGCCGATATTGAAATCCGCCGCCGACATCTCGGTCAACGGCCCGAAGAACAGGTTGCCGGCGGTGGAGACGATGGCATCCACGCGGCCGAGCTTGTCGAACAGCGCAGCGACGCTGTCGGCGTTGGTGATGTCGACCTGGTGGTCACCCTGCACGCGGCCCACGCGGATGATCTCGTGCGTCCCGCCCTGCTCCAGTTCCGCCACCACGGCGCGGCCAAGCGTGCCGCTGGCGCCAATTACGACGATCTTCATGCTGTGCTCCTTTGCTGATTCGGTTGGAATGACGCCATTGTTTGCCGAACTCCAAATGCGATAAAGCCGTGATACCTTCGGCCATCTCTAACCGTAGATTCGGAATATGGACAAGCTGCGCAGCATGGAAACCTTCGTCGCCGTAGTAGAAGGCGGCAACTTCACCGAGGCAGCGGCGCAGTTAGAGATGTCGGCGGTGATGGTCGGCAAGTATGTGCAGGAACTGGAGACGCGGCTGGGCGCCCGCCTGCTTCAGCGCAGCACGCGCCGCCAGAGCCTGACCGACGCGGGCCGCGTGTTCTATGAAGATGCCAAGCGCGTGCTGGAGCAGGTGCGCTGGGCGGAGACCTCAGTTGAACGACTGCGCGCCTCACCGTCGGGCACGCTGCGGGTGAGCGCGCCCACCACCTTCGGCGCGTGCGTCATCGCCCCGCTGGCGGCAACGTTCCAGCAGGCCCATCCGCAGGTGCGCGTGGAGCTGAACCTCAGCAACAGCATGGTCGACCTCGTCGACGAGGGGTTCGAGCTCGCCATCCGCATCGGCGCACTGGGCGATGCCGATCTGGTGGCCAAGCCGCTGTGCGTGTATCGCATGGTCATCTGCGCATCACCGGATTACCTCGCACGGCATGGCCGCCCCGAGACGCCGGCAGACCTGCCGCAGCATCGCTGCCTCTCGCACATGGTGTGGAACAACCGCAATGCGTGGCAGCTTGCGGGCTGGGACGGCGGCACACCGTGGCGTGATGATCCGGCCTTCACCTGCAATGACGGGCACGGCCTGCGCATGGCGGCGATTGCGGGGGCCGGTCTATTGCTGCAGCCGGAGGTGCTGGTGGCTGAGGACCTGGCGAATGGCCGGCTGGTGCGCGTGCTGCAGGCGTATGCACCCGAGCCTCGGCCAATCCACCTCGTGTACCGGCAGGATCGCCGGCCGCTGCCGAAGCTCACAAGCTTCGTGACACATGTGTTGGAGCAGGTGGCAGCGCGCGTGCCGGTTTAGGGTGCGACACCGTAGCTGTCGCAGCACGCTGCATGGCTGATTACACTCGGGCCATCTTCCTCTGAGCCACCATCATGTTCCTCGCCCTCGTCGCCGGCCGTATCGCTTGCGCAGTGCTCACCTTCCTTGGCTTGACGCATCTGTACTGGGCGGCAGGCGGCGCCGCTGGCAAACAGGCCGCGTTGCCGTCGGTGGGTGGTGTACCGGTGTTCAAGCCCAGCGCAATCGGCACGGCGGTGATCGCGCTGATCCTGCTGGTCATGGCGGCCTGGGTGGCTGCTGCGTCCGGCATCCTCACAGCACCGGTTCCGCATGAGGTACTGCGCGTTGGCGCCTTCTTGCTGGCCGCCATCTTCGCGCTGCGTGCGGTGGGCGACTTCCGCTACGTTGGCTTCTTCAAGCGTGTGAGGGGCAGCGTGTTTGCGCAGCGGGATACGTGGGTGTATTCGCCGTTGTGTGTGGTGTTGGCGGGGTTGATTGTGGCGGCCGCCTCGCGCTGACACGGCACAATAACGCCCATGAACCCCGAAGACCTCCAACGCCTCGTCACCACTCAAATGCCCTTCGGCAAGTACAAGGGCCGGCTCATTGCCGACCTGCCGGGCCATTACCTGAACTGGTTTGCGCGTGAGGGCTTTCCGCCGGGGCAGATCGGCCGCTTGCTGGCGCTGATGCAGGAGCTGGATCACAACGGCCTGAAAGGCCTGCTCGATCCGCTGCGTCAGGGCAGATAGCGATAGCGCGATCGCTCAATCGCCATGGATGTAGCGTTGCAGCCCCACCGCCAACGCATCAAACACGGCGCGGCACCGCGGGCTGTCACGCAGGTCTTCATGCATGGCGAGCCACGTGTCGAGCGTGATCGAAACCTCGTCAGCAAACAGGCGCACCAGCTCCGGATTGCGCTGCGCCAACCCCACCTGGCAGAAGCCGATACCGAAGCCCGCACGCAATGCGGCAATCGCGGCGAGATCGCTGTCGGTACGTAGCGCAAACCGATTGCGTTGAATCCACGGCAACTGCGCGCGCACGCTGCGCAGGAAAGCGTTCTCCTTGTCGTAGCCGATCAGCGTATGACCGGTGAGATCGCCCAGCGTGGCGGGCACACCGCGCCGCTCCAGATAGCGTCGGTGCCCGTACACACCCAACTCGATACCGCCGATGTGGCGAGCGACCAGCACACCTTGGCTCGGCGGTTGCATGCGCACGGCGATGTCGGCTTCGCGGCGCAGCAGATCCTCCAACCGGTTGGACGGCACGAGTTCGAGGGTCAACTCCGGATACGCAGCGTGCAGATCCGCGAGGATCGGCGGCAGCACTTCCACCGCCACCACCTCGCTCGCGGTGATGCGCACGGTGCCGCGTACACCCTCGCCCTGACTGGAGGCGGCGCGCAGCAACGCGGCGCTGGTGGCTTCGAGCGATTCCGCAAAAGGCCGTAGCGACAACGCGGCCTCGGTCGGGCTCAGGCCCTGCTGCGTGCGGACGAACAGCGACAGGCCCAGCGCCTGTTCCAGCGCATCGACATGCCGCCCCGCCGTGGGCTGTGTCAGCCCCAGCGCACGCGCCGCGCCCGAGAGCGAACCCTCCCGCACGACGGCAAGAAACGTCCGATACAGCTCCCAGCCTGGTTCTGTGTAGGACCCGGATTCCATCATACAAATTTGTATAGTTGCACGCTCATCATCAACAATTCCATTGAAGCACAAGCGCGACCAGAATGCCTCCATCGCAACGCTCATTCACTCGGGAGCAGGGTCATGGAACAGGCAACACAAGCAAAGCGCATCGCATTGGTACTGGGCGCCACCGGCGGCATCGGCGGCGAGGTGGCACGGCGGCTGGTGGCACGCAGCTGGCATGTGCGCGCACTGCAGCGCAATCCGGATGCGCTGACGGATCGCAACACCGACTTCGAATGGGTGCGCGGGGATGCGATGGTGCGCGAGGACGTGGTGGGCGCAGCGCAAGGCGCGGAGCTGATCATCCACGCCGTCAACCCGCCGGGCTACAAGAACTGGGCCGGCCAGGTACTGCCGATGATCGACAACACCATCGCCGCGGCCCGCGCATCAGGCGCACGCATCGTGCTGCCGGGCACGGTGTACAACTTCGCGCCGGAGACCTTTCCGGTGTTGCGCGAAACCACCGCGCAAGCGCCGCTCACGCGCAAGGGCAAGATCCGCGCAGAGCTGGAGCGACGCATGCAGGCCGCCAGCGCCAACGGCGTGCGCAGCCTGATCGTGCGGGCGGGGGATTTCTTCGGACCGCAAACCGGCAACACCTGGTTTGCCAGCGCGTTGGTACGGCCCGGCAAAGCGGTGGGCACCCTCAATTACCCGGGCGAACGCGGCGTGGGGCACCAGTGGGCGTATCTGCCAGACGTGGCCGAAACGATGCTGCGCCTGATCGAACTGGGCGACCGCCTGCCCGACTTTGCCGTCTATCACATGCGTGGCCACTGGGATGCCGACGGCACGCAGATGACCGCATCGATCGGCCGCGTGGTGGGCCACCGCGTCAAAACGCGTCCCTTCCCGTGGTGGGTGCTGCCCCTGCTGGCGCCGTTCTCGGAGATGCTGCGCGAGATGCGCGAGATGCGTTACCTGTGGCAGCACCCCGTGCGCATGGACAACGCCAAGCTCGTGCAGGCGCTGGGCACTGAGCCGCACACGCCGTGGGATGAAGCCGTGGGCACGACGCTGCGCAGCCTACGCTGCGTTTGACGCCGTTTTTGAAACACGTGCGGCCGTCGCCAGAAAGTGTGTGAGATCCGGCGTCGACATGCCTTCCACCTTGGCAAGATCGTCCCAGCGGCGCAGTTGCAGCGCATCTACCGCGTAGGGGCGTTGCATGAAGGCTTCAGCCTCTTCGGCGGAAAACACCCCGCCCTGCAACGCCAGGCTGCGCACGGAATCGGCCGACAGACGCGCGTAGTAATGCGCATCCATCGCGCACAGGCAGCGCTTGGCGTCCACGTGCAGACGGATCGGCTCCAGCACCGCGTCGGGAAACGTCGCACGCAGGAACGGCAGCGCAAAGTACTGATGCTGATCGTCGATGCCGTGGGCGGTGGGCGTGTCGCCCTGCAGGTTCAGCAAGTGGCCGAGGTCATGCAGCAGCGCGGCGGTCACCAGTGCATCCGACGCTCCCGCCTGTTCCGCCAGCGTTGCGGTCTGCAGCGCGTGTTCCAGCTGGGTGACGGGCTCGCCGCTGTAGGCGATGTCGCCGTGGCGGTCAAATAGCGTTTGGATATCGTCGAGGCTCAGGGCCATGGCACTGCTGCACAGAAGAAGGCGGAACCTTGCAGCCTAGTGTGTGCATGCGTCAATCCAGTGACAGCACCATCCCCGTGCACCCCGGCATTAGCCCGCGTGATCCGTGCAATTAGAAAGATTGGTTGGGAATGCGCAGGGTGCGCCCCTATCTTCAGGGCCTCCCCACACTGGAGCCCATCATGCTCGCAGGACACACCGTGCAGGTCGCGCACGCACTGGAACAGGTGACGGACTATTGGTCGCCGCGCATCGTCGGCCAGGTCAATGACCAGTACATCAAGGTCGCCAAGCTCAAGGGCGAGTTCGTCTGGCACGACCACCCGAACGAAGACGAACTGTTCTTCGTGGTCTACGGCCGCCTGAAGATCGCCTTCGAAGACCGTGCCGACGTGCACCTCGGCCCCGGCGAGTTCTGCGTGGTGCCGCGCGGCGTGCGCCACTGCCCTGTTGCTGACGAGGAATGCGGGATCATGCTGATTGAGACCGTGACCACGCAGCACACGGGCGATGTGATTACCGAGCGCACGGTGGCGCTCGACACCCAGCTCAACGGATAAACGCGTCGTAGGCCGTCTTCAGAATCAGCGCCAGCACCACCACGATGAACACCTTGCGCACGAAGCGGCTGCCGTGCCGCAGCGCAAGGTGGCTGCCCACCTGATTGCCGGCTACGTTGGCCACGGCCATCACCAGGCCGAGCTGCCACCACACGTGGCCCTTGGAGGCCAGCAGCAGCAAGGCCGCCACGTTGGTCGCCAGGTTGACGATCTTGGTGGAAGCCGACGCGTGCAGGAAGTCGTACCCGAACACGCGCACAAACACGATCATCAGGAAGCTGCCGGTGCCTGGGCCAAACACACCGTCGTAGAAGCCGATGACGGCACCGGCCAACAACGCGGCCGCGCGCTCGCGCCAACCGGCGAGGCTGGGAGCGTGTTCCGCACCCAGGTTCTTTTTGGCCACCGTATAGATCAGCAGCACTGCCAGCACGAACGGCAGCGCGCGGCGCAGCGGTTCGGCGGGGATATGCATGAGCGCCCACGCGCCCAGCAGCGAGAACGCAAACGCCGTGACCACCGCCGGTGCCGTCGCCCCCCAATAGATGCGCACCGTGCGGCCATAGCGCACTGCCGCCGTGGCCGTACCCGACATCGACGCGACCTTGTTGGTGCCGATCAGCGTGGCCGGCGCGATGTTCGGGTATGCCGAGAACAGCGCGGGAATCTGCACGAGGCCGCCACCACCGGCCACGGCATCGATCAGGCCAGCCAGAAAGCCGGCTGCGGCGAGCAAAACGAATTCCATCAGGGAAACAGAAACAGGCGGGTGATCGGTACGGATTAGCCCAGCGACTTGGGCGACGGGCGCGCGCTGCGGCGCCAGCAGCCGGACGCATCCGGCGCAAAGCCCAGCGCGGTGGCGTCATACGCGGCAAGCGCCGCGGGCGGCAGCAGGACATGGAGTATGCCATGTGCGCGAGCGTACTCACCGACGGCAGCCAGCGCCGCGTCCCGCGTGGCCACGTCATCGGAAAACAGCATCACGCCGACCGGCAGCCACGCCACTAACCCGCCCAGCGCCACGTGCGGCACCAGCGTGATCGGCGCAACACCAACCAGTGCTCCATCCGCCTCGACAAGAAAGCACGGATGCACACTCGGCTGGGCCAGCAGCGTGTCAACGGCGTGTGCTAATTGCAGAGGCGAAGCGCTCGATGCGATGGCGGCCAACAGGCGCGATCGGTCATCGGGCGTGGCAAGGCGGGTGGACAGGGTCATGGGCGGCTCACAGCGAAGGCGCCATTGTCATGCAGCGCCCGCATAGGCGTCGACTCCGAATGCATTTCTCTTGTGCATCGGCGCCGACCAGAATGGGTGGGTGATCCCAAGGAGCCCCAGCATGCCCGACCCGACCCGTGCTCTCACGCTGCAATTGCTGCAGTCGCTTGCCGAGCGGCCCAGGCCTTACGCAGAGGTGCTGGAAACCTGGCGAACGTCGTGTCCGCGCTTGTCAATCTGGGAAGATGCGTGCATCGATGGGCTGGTGGACTGCGCACCCGGGTTTCCACCAGAACTGCATCTGGTGACAGTCAGCGCCCGGGGCCGGGCCCTGTTGGCGGCAAGCGCCGTGCACTGAAGGCACAAACTAAAAGGCCCTGCCGGGGATCACCAGGCAGGGCCTTTATCTATTTTGCATCTCCACCGTACGTGCGGTGTGTGCTGTCGTCTCCTCGCTCCCGCCTCATTTATCTCGTGCGAAAACCGTAACGAGACTGTAAAGAATGCACCGCAACGCAACAACTAGAGCAAACCCTTACGGTGCACTAAGCACCAAATAAGCTCCGAGATCACCCTTTCGGGGGGGGATACGACGCCATTTCCCGCTATTGTGACCCTAGCGCCGCAACCAAGGTACACGTGCAGCAATTTCGCCCATGATGCCGCGGCGGAAGGTCAGCACGCAGATCACGAAGATCGCACCCGTGACCGTCGTGACCGACTCGCCCAGCACGTTAAAGCCGTCGAAGCCGGTGGCGCCCGCCAGGAAGGTACCGATGTCGCCGAGCTTGTTTTCCAGCGCAATCACCAGCGCCGCGCCCAGCAGCGGGCCCGACAGGATACCCAGGCCACCCACCAGCGTCATCAGGATGACCGAACCCGACATCGACCAGTGCACATCGGTTAACGTCTCGAAGCCGAGCACCAGCGTCTTGAGCGAGCCGGCCAGACCCGTCAGCGCCGCCGACAGCACGAAGGCCAGCAGCTTGAAGCGGTCGGTGTCATAGCCGAGGGACGTGGCGCGCGGCTCGTTCTCCTTGATGGCCTTGAGGATCTGCCCGAACGGCGAGTGGATGGTGCGCACGATCAGCAGGAAGGCTGCCGCCACGATCACCAGCACCACGTAATACAGCGTCCGGTCATCCGCCAGGTCCAGCACGCCGAACAGCTTGCCGCGCGGCACGCCCTGCAGGCCATCCTCACCGCCGGTGAACGGCACCTGCAGGCAGAAGAAGTACAGCATCTGCGCCAGCGCCAGCGTGATCATCGCGAAGTAGATGCCCTGGCGGCGGATGGCCAGCAGACCGACGATCAGCCCGATGAAGGCGCCCGCCGCCGTGCCAGCCAGCAGGCCCAGCTCCGGCGTGACATGCAGGTCACGCATCATGTAACCGGCCACGTAGCCCGCACCGCCAAAGAACGCCGCGTGCCCGAACGAGAGCAGCCCCGTATAGCCCAGCAGCAGGTTGAAGGCCGACGCAAACAGCGCAAAGCACAGCAGCTTGGCGACGAACACCGGGTACGCGCCCACCAGCGGCGCCGCAATCAGCGCCACCAACAGCAGGCCGTACAGGACGTATTTGAGGGAAGAGGTGTTTTGCATAGTGCCGCTTCGCATTATTTCTCTTTACCGAACAGGCCGGCCGGACGCACCAGCAGCACCAGCACCATGATCACGAACACCACGGTGGCCGACGCCTGTGGATAAAACACCTTGGTCAGCCCCTCGATCACACCCAGGCCCAACCCGGTGATGATCGAACCGAGGATCGAGCCCATGCCGCCGATCACCACCACCGCAAACACGGTGATGATCATGCTCTGCCCCATCAGCGGCGAAATCTGGATGACCGGTGCCGCCAGCACGCCGGCAAACGCCGCGAGCGCCACACCAAAGCCGTAGGTGAGCGTGACCATCAGCGGCACGTTCACACCAAAGGCTTCGACCAGCTTCGGGTTCTCCGTGCCAGCACGCAGGTACGCGCCCAGCTTCGTCTTCTCGATCATGAACCAGGTGGCGAAGCACACCGCCAGCGAGGCCACCACCACCCAAGCGCGATAGTTGGGCAGCATCATGAAGCCGAGATCCGTCGCACCCTGCAGCAGTTCGGGCGTGTCATACGGCAGGCCCGACACCCCGTAGATGGCGCGGAACACCCCCTCCAGGACGAGCGTCACACCCAGCGTGAGCAGCAGGCCGTACAGGTGGTCAAGCTTGTAGATGAAGCGCAACAGCGTGCGCTCGATCACCATGCCCAGCACGCCGATCGCCAGCGGCGAGAGCACCAGCATGGCCCAGTACGGCAGGCCCAGGTACGAGAAGCCCATCCACGTGAGCACCGCGCCCAGCATGAACAGCGCACCGTGCGCAAAATTGATGACGTTGAGCAGCCCGAAGATGACCGCAAGGCCCAGGCTCAACATCGCATAGAAGGAACCGTTGACCAGACCCAGCAGCAGCTGGCTGAGCATGGCCGGTAGCGGAACGCCGAAGATTTCCATCGCGGTCAGGGAAAGAACACCAACACAACATAGACGGCACTGCCACCCACGTGGGCAGCAGCGCCAGATTGCTTACCTGCTTATTTCTTCATCAGCGAGCACTTCGACTCGGCCGGGGTGGTGAACGCCTGGTCGCCCGGAATGTCCGTCACGATCTTCATGTAGTCCCACGGCTTCTTCGATTCAGCCGGGGTCTTCACCTGCATCAGGTACATGTCGTGCACGTAGCGGCCATCGGCGCGGATCTTGCCCTTGGCGAAGAAGTCGTTGAGCTCGGTCTTCTTCAGTTGGGCGATCACCTTGTCCGGATCATCCGTACCAGCAGCGGCCACGGCCTTGATGTAGTTCGACACCGCCGAGTAGTCAGCCGCTTGCAGGCTGCTCGGCATCTTCTTCATCTTCATGAAGTAGCGGTTGGCAAACTTGCGCGTGGCGTCGTTCATGTCCCAGTACCAGCTGTCGGTCATCAACAGGCCTTCGGCCGTTTGCAGGCCCAGGCTGTGCACGTCGTTGATGAACATCAGCAGGCCAGCGATCTTCATCGACTTGGTGATGCCGAATTCCTTGGCCGCCTTGATCGAGTTGATCGTGTCGCCGCCAGCATTCGCCAGGCCCAGGATCTGCGCCTTGGACGACTGCGCCTGCAGCAGGTACGACGAGAAGTCCGATGCCGACAGCGGGTGCTTGACCGAGCCCACCACCGTGCCACCGTTGGCCTTGACCACGGCTGCGGTGTCGTTCTCCAGCGAGTGGCCGAAAGCGTAGTCGGCGGTCAGGAAGAACCACGACTTGCCGCCCTGTTTGACCACCGCGCTGCCGGTGCCCTTGGCCAGCGCCACCGTGTCATATGCGTAGTGAATCGTGTACGGCGTGCACTCTTCGTTCGTCAGGCGTGCCGTACCTGCACCAATGGCAATGAACGGGCGCTTCTTCTCGGCGGCCACCTTGGCCATCGCCAGCGAGGTAGCGGAGTTGGTGCCGCCCAGCAGCATGTCCACGCCCTGCTGGTCCATCCACTCGCGCGCCTTGGAGGCAGCGATGTCGGCCTTGTTCTGGTGGTCAGCGGTCACAAGCTCGATCGGCTTGCCGAGCACCTTGCCGCCCGCATCCTCAATCGCCATCTTGACCGCCTCGACGCCGCCTTGGCCGTCGATGTCGGCATACAGGCCCGAGAGATCGGTGATATAGCCGATCTTCACCTTGTCGCCGCTTACCTGTGCGTGTGCGCCGAATGCTGCTGCGCCCAGTCCTACCGCCATCAGTGCACCAGCCAGCTTCTTGAGTGTCATGGTCTTGTCTCCTGTGTCGTGCGCGCCGCGAATCACGCTGGCGCATGGGTCATGCAAATCGATGGGGAAACCGTCCTAAACGCCGAGCAATTCGTGCAGCACCGGCATCTTGTCCTGCAACTGCGCCGCCTCGAAACGCTCGACGATGCGGCCGTGTTCCATCACATAGAAGCGATCGGCCAGCGGTGCGGCAAAGCGGAAATTCTGCTCCACCATCACCACCGTATAGCCGCGCTTCTTGAGCATCAGGATCATGCGGGCCAGCGCCTGCACGATCACCGGGGCCAAGCCTTCGGAAATCTCATCGAGCAGCAGCAGGTTCGCGCCCGTGCGCAGGATGCGTCCGACCGCCAGCATCTGCTGTTCGCCGCCCGACAGGCGCGTGCCTTGACTCTGGCGACGCTCCTTCAGGTTGGGGAACATCTCGTAGATCTCGTCGATGCTCATGCCAGGATTGCCGCTCTTGGCCACCTGGTCCTTGAGCACCGGCGGCAGCATCAGGTTCTCTTCGCACGACAGGCTGGAGAAGATGCCGCGCTCTTCCGGGCAGTAGCCAATGCCGCAGTGAGCAATCTTGTGCGTGGGCAGGTCGATGGTCTCCACGCCTTGGCCACCGGCGTCATGCACGACGATGGAACCCTTGCGCGACCCCACCAGGCCCATGATCGCGCGCAGCGTGGTGGTGCGGCCCGCGCCGTTGCGGCCGAGCAGCGTGACGACCTCGCCGCGGTTCACGGTCAGGTCGACACCATGCAGGATGTGCGATTCACCGTACCAGGCGTGCAAGTCCTTGATCTGGAGCGCGGGCGTGCTCATGCAGTGTTCTCGTGTGTTCGGGTCAAGCGTTCGGTGATGCAGCGCGCAGCCGCATCGCAGATCAGTCCGAGCTGATCAGTGGCCTCAATGGCCTTCCAGCGCCGCATCGGCGGTGCCCATATAGGCTTCCATCACCTGCGGATTCTTCGAGACGTCTTCGTACGGGCCTTCGGCCAGAATCTGGCCACGCTGCAACACCGTGATCTTGTCGGCGATGGAGGACACCACGTTCATGTTGTGCTCCACCATCAGGATCGTGCGGCCCTCGGACACGCGCTTGATCAGCTCGGTCACGCGGTCCACATCTTCGTGGCCCATGCCCTGCGTGGGCTCGTCGAGCAGCATCAGCTCGGGCTCCATCGCCAGCGTGGTGGCAATCTCCAGTGCGCGCTTGCGGCCATAGGGCAGTTCCACCGTCACGGTGTGCGCGAACTGCGTCAGGCCCACCTGCTCGAGCAGCGCCATTGCGCGCTCATTGAGCACGTTCAGCGATTGCTCGCTGCGCCAGAACGCATACGCCGTGCCGAGCTGGCGCTGCAGCCCCACGCGAACGTTTTCCATCACGGTCAGATGCGGAAACACGGCGGAGATCTGGAACGAACGGATCACGCCGCGGCGGGCAATCTGTGCCGGCTTTTCCGACGTGATGTCGATGCCGTTGAACAGGATGGTGCCGCGCGTGGGCACCAGGAATTTGGTCAGCAGGTTGAAGCAGGTCGTCTTGCCGGCACCGTTCGGGCCGATGAGCGCATGGATCGACCCACGCTGTACGCGCAGGTTGACGTCGGACACGGCGGTAAAGCCTTTGAAGGCCTTCGTGAGTCCGCGCGTTTCGAGAATGATGTCCTGCGCCATGATTCCCTCTTGTCTCCCGCCTCTTTTTTGGTGCGGACGATTGTCAACGGCTGTTGCGTCGCAAAACATCGGGGTTTGTACCAAGACGATTACGCGTCGCTTACGGCCCGGAAACCCGCGCCGGGATTGGTTTTGCGGTTTGTCGGCGAGGGTTACGTAGAGTTACGTATCGGAGCAATACCGATTGCCTATCGATATGACACGGGCGGCGTGTCAAGGGAGTGACATGAGCCTGTGGAATACGCCGCCGACCCGCTCGGCGCGCATACGAGTCAGTGAAGATCTGCGCCTTCTTGCGTGTCGATGCCATCCCAGATGGTGAGCGCTGTGTAGGCCCCCTCCGCATAGTCCAGACAGGTCCACAAGATTTCTGCCTGGCGCGCCTCTTCCAGCGCGCGGAAATGCTCGAAGCCGCCTGCGTGCAGCATGCTCAGGAATGCTCGCAGCTTGGAAAGCTTGTCGAACAGATCAGCATGCGCCTGATAGCGGCGGAGATCGGGGAATGTTGGGGGTTCTTTCATAGCGGGTTCCAGTCAACGTGAAACGTGATGAAACGCGCCACCTGCGAAAGGCGGGTGGGCGAGCACGGGCAAGGTTGGAACACCGGTCTTACCTCCGGCACGGCCGAAGCCGTCCCTGCCGGCTCGCCCAGAAGGGAGAGCGGCCATGGGAGATTGAGGACGAGACCCTATGCTCAGGTTCTCGCCCGGCAAGACCGAGGGTTCCACGCCTCGGCCGCTTTCCCTCATGGCACGAAAGCGGCACGGGGAGTTTAGTGGGCGGACCTTGCGAGAGGCAAGCACGCAGACATCAGCGCTGCCGCCCAGGATCACTAAGGAAATCCGCATTCTCGTAAGGCTCCACGCCTTTGCATCTCACACCGCGCGCGCTTCGGCGCGATTATGCAACAACACAATTTGACAGCGAGCCGCATTGGGTTGCGGTGATGATTTGACGCACCGTTTTACTGAATTTGGTTGTTCAACCCGCAGTATTCAGACAGCGCGTTCATGTCGAATCCACCCACTCCTCCAGCGACTCCCGAATCACAGCCCCTAAGCATCGCCTTCCCCTTCCGAGCCGCGAACGGTAAAGCGCTTGTGGATGAACACGCCTTCTACGAATGGCTCGCCGACGAGAACACCGGCAACTTTGCCGTCAGCAGCACCGGCATGTGGCACGGTGGCATTCACATCACGGCGGATGGTGCGGGCGGGCATCTTGATCTGGCGCACGGCGTGCGCAGCATCGCTGCGGGTGAAATCATCGCCTATCGCATGAACCGTGTTGCGCTGACCAGCCAGATTGCAGACGAAGACGACGAGCCCGCTCAAACAGATCGCGACAGTTCCACCGTCACAACTGGCCACTACAGCTCCGCCTTCACCCTGGTACGGCACACGCTTGAATATCCCGCGGACAATCGGCTGACCTTCTTCAGCCTGTACATGCACCTGCAAAGCGTTGCCGAGTACGAGCAGAAGGGCATGCAACCGCCCGCCTATTGGGCCTGCGCCTACGAGGTGACCGAGTCCGCTTCGGACAAGCCCAAAGCCACCGCACATATCCCCACCCCAGCCGAGCATGTCGGCTTGAACATCCACGCCGAACCGGGCAGCACCACGATGCTGGGCATCCTGCCCCGAGGTGCGCAAGTGCGCATCGGGGAGAAGTGCAAGAAATGGCTCTGGGGAAAAATCGAAGCCATCGAATCCGGCACGATCCAGCCGCCCGAGGTGGCGAGTTTTATCCCCCAGGGCGCAGACAAGGGCTGGGTGTACCTCGGCAAGGAACATGGTCACTTGCTACTCAAGCCCATCATTTCGCAGGCGCTGAGCGATCAGGTGGTTGTGCCCGCCACCCCGATTCGCATCAACGCGGGCGATCTGATCGGGCATCTGGGGCATTACTGGCTGTCGGATAACCCTGAGCAAGAGCACCGGATGGTGCACATCGAAGTGTTCTGTGGGAGCGACCTGACTGACTTCCTCGCAAACACACGCGCGGCAGCCCGAGACATCTTCGACTTCGACAAACTGCCCCTGCTGCGCATCGACAAGGGCGTCAAGCTCTTCCAGGTCAAGAAGACGAATGCGCAGGGGCAACCGGTTTACGAGGAAGGCGCGGAGGCTCCGCAAACCGCCGTTGTTCAAATTTACAACCAGGCCGCGCTTGATGCGTTCCCTGATGAATACAAAGCCCCCAAGGACACGCTCAACATTGGCGGCCAGAACCAGCCCTGGTGGTACGTCACCAGCGCCAATAGCCGACATGTCGACATCAGTGGTTGGGTGCGCAACCGCCTGATGCCGCCCGACGGGGGCGTTACGCGCGTATCCCCGCATGCCTGGGCCGATTTTGAAACCATCACCGGTGACGATGGGGGCAACCCCACCATGTGTCGCACCGTGGACGGCTATCTGGATTACGCGCTGGACGAGGACAAACCAGCCACGGGCGACGTCAACAAGCTCAAGCCGCTGGCGTGCAACTTCTACCGCGCCCTATCGCCCATGCGCAACGAAGCGCGCGCCGCCGACGAGTTGCGTGCGCTCAAAGACAACAAGTGGCTGCGCTTCCGCGCATCGCGCCTGATGCCGAAGCACCGCAGCGAATGGGCCAGCCAAAGCGAGTACGAGAGCTTCTTCGACACGGTGCTGCAACGTATTGATGAGGAGCCGTATCACGAGGCGGAAATCGAGCGAATGAGGCAGCTGGTGTGGTGGAAGGAGGTGGCCGCAAAAGTTGGGCCGCCGTTTCCAAGCAGCCCGGAGGTGTTTCATATCCATCCGATTGCGTTGGTGGGGAATTTTATTGCAGCACTGGGGCAACGCAGAAGGAGGGATTACAACCTTGGGAAGCTATCAAGCCACTACGAAACTGGAGGAAAAGGGCCAATTACAGTCTCTGGCGGCCAAGGCGATCCGGGCGGGGTCTCCTATGGGTCATATCAGATGACGAGCAAGACAAGACAGCCAAATGGGACTTTCATCATTGGCGGTACAGTCCAAAAATTTGTTACATCACCAGATTTCCCTTGGACAGATGATTTTATTGGCCTAACACCAGGCACCGCCACGTTTTCTGAAAAATGGAAATCCCTTGTAAAAAACAACGCAGAATTATTCACAAGGGTTGAACACGAATTCATCCGCAGAACGCATTTCGATATCTTGGTTGCAAAGGTTCTACAAAGCACTCAAGTGGATATTCGATATCACTCGCACGCATTGAATGATGTTACGTGGTCCACATCCGTTCATCACGGACCAACCACCGATGTCATCGTTAAATCAATTCAATCATTGGGCATCAACCCCACGGAAACAAAGCAGTACGACAAACTTCTCATAGATCAAATCTACCGGGAGCGCGGAAAGAAGAACCCAGAAGGAAAACTCATTCGCTTCATCAACTCGACTACCGCCATACAAAATGGAATCACCAACAGATTCATTTCAGAAAATGAAAAAGCACTCAAAGAACTTGAAAGTGAAATGGATTATCAATAGCTCATTTGCGGCCATCACAACTATCGCCAGTACATCAGCCCTATCCGACACCAGTTTGAATGCGTACCAGGGGAAAAATGGAGTTGCGATGCTTCTCGAATCTGACGGACGACGCACATTTGTCATCTCTGGCGGAGCACTACCACGTGGCACAGCAACTGCCGCCGACTGTTTAGCAAAAATAAAGCTGACAAAAAACCGCCCCCCAAACTACTTCGAGGGACATCTAGCATCAACAAATAACTCCATATCTCGCCTGGATAGATCAGATATCGATGGAAAACTTGGTGGATTATACGTACTAAAAAACAAAGTGCGCGTTGGCGGCATAGACACATCTGGAATCTGCCCAGACGGAATCGATTTTTATGGAAATTATGCCGAAATCAACAAAAACAGTCTCAGCTACATAAGCACCTTCATCTACTTCTTAGATCTAATTTCCCAAGACGCGACAAACTCGCTCGACGAGGAAAGCAATGCCATTGATGAAATTAAGCCATTTATTGATAACAAGCCCAAGAAATGTGACAACAACCCAAAATGCAAGAGCATTTTCGACTCATCTCATGCCGTCTACATGAAACTCATTGACTCCAACAAACATCTCTCCACAAAGGAATCCGTCACAAAGTAAGCACGCCAATGTCCGGTTGGCGATATCGGTGCATTCTCAACCCCTCCAACCACTCATCATGCTCACTCACATCTCCTTCGCCTGCATCGTTGCCGCGCTACCAGTCTTCGTTACCGCGTCACCATCCACGCCGATCACAGTTAAAATAATTGCATATAAGGGCTCTTTGCCCTACGTCGAATCGGGTGATGCCAGACGCGACGCCCGCATCAACCATCGCATCTTCCTCGACATGGCCGAGCAGCCGGCCCCCGTCAAGTACTCCAATGGAATCAAAGTGCCCAAGGAGCAGGACGGACTTCGAGGCAGCTCAGACTTCAGCTTTTCGGTGCTACGCAATGACGACCGGGTGTTGGCGCTCGAAGTCGACGCCGAATACTGCGGCGCCTATTGCGAGCACGGCCGGATGCGGTACAACTTCGCCACAGCCGACGGACGAATGATTCTGGCGTCGGACATATTCACACCGGCGGGCGGCGCAACGCTCTTGAAGCAGAACCTCACGAAACGCCTAGTCGAATACCGGCGAGCCATCGCTGGCCTCAACAAAGAAGCCATAGCGAACCGCAAAAAGGAAGGCATCGCCACGCCTTGGCCACAGCGCAAGTTTGAAGGCAAACAAGACGAAGAAGAGCGCATCTCGGAAACCATCGACATGTACGAGCATTGCATAGAATCAATGCTCTCGCCCGATTACGACAAGTACTTCACGTTAGCGAATACTTCGCTGAGAATCGACGGCAAGTCCATCACCTTTCTGTATGGCCGCTGTAGCAATCACGCCATGCGTGCGCTAGACGACGTGGATGAGCAGAAAGTCGCTTACAAGATCGACGATCTCGCGCCGTATTTCACCGCTTATGGGAAGTACCTGCTATTAGGCGGCACACAGGCAGCACGGCCAGCTGAACCATATCGGCAGATCCTACAAGGCCGCGTGGGACAGGCGGCCATCACACTGCAATTGTCCGAGCGCTATAGCGACGGCTCGCTGTCCGGTAGCTACTTCTATGACAAGTATCGAAAGCCCATTGCGCTGAATGGCAAGGTGAACGGCAACGTCATCGAACTCACCGAATCCGAGAGCGCTGATACGCTCAAACCGCTGATCCGCGCAACGATCAAGGGCGGCAAGCTTGAAGGTCAGTGGATCGGCCAAAAGACCCTCGACTTCTGGGCCGCCCCCTAACCGCCAATACCGTATTCACAGCCCCCTTTTGTTGTCTACGACTTCCGGTGGCTCAGTAAACTCGCCACCATCACACCGCCATCGCCTCACCCCGCACCCGCGCCTTGCGCGCCGCACGAATCATCTCGCTCGCCTTCTCCGCAATCATGATCGTCGGCGAGTTGGTATTGCCCGACGTGATGGTCGGCATGACGGACGCATCCACCACGCGCAGGCCCTCGATGCCGTGCACGCGCAACTGCGCATCGACCACCGCGCCCGCATCATCCGCCCGCCCCATGCGGCATGTGCCGACCGGGTGGAAGATGGTTGTGCCGATATCGCCGGCAGCGCGGGCGAGGTCTTCGTCGGTCTGATAGCTGGGGCCGGGCAGGTATTCCTCCGGCCGATACTTCGCCAGCGCCGGCTGCGCGACGATGCGGCGCGTGAGGCGCAGCGAGTCAGCCGCGACCTTGCGGTCTTCCTCGGTCGACAGGTAGTTGGGCGCGATGGCCGGCGCCGCAAACGGATCCGCCGAGGTGACGTGCACCGTGCCGCGCGAGGTCGGCCGCAGGTTGCACACGCTGGCGGTAAATGCATTGAACGCGTGCAGCGGATCGCCAAACTTGTCGAGCGAAAGCGGCTGCACGTGGTACTCCACATCCGGCCGCGCCACGTGCGGGTTCGAGCGCGCAAACACCCCCAACTGCGACGGCGCCATGCTCATCGGGCCGCTCCGGTTGAAGGCGTATTCCATGCCGATGAGCGCCTTGCCCCACCAGTTGGCCGCACGCGTGTTGAGCGTCGGCACACCGTGCACCTTGACCACGCTGCGCAGTTGCAGATGGTCTTGCAGGTTCTCGCCCACGCCGGACAGCGCCTGACGCACGTTGATGCCCAGCGCCTGCAGCCGCTCCGGCTGGCCGATGCCCGCCAGCTCCAGCAACTGCGGCGAGTTGATCGCCCCGGCCGAGAGGATCACCTCCTCACGCGCGGCCACCGTGTAGTCCTGCCCTGCCCCGCGATACGTCACGCCCGTGCAGCGCTTGCCGTCAAACGTGAGCGCGCGCACCTGCGCGCCGGTGACGATCGTCAGATTGGGCCGCTGCGATGCCGGACGCAGAAAACCCTTGGCCGTGTTCCAGCGGATGCCGTGCTTCTGGTTGACCTCGAAATAGCCGACGCCGAAGTTGTCCCCACGGTTGAAGTCGCTCGTGCGTGGGATGCCAGCCTGCACGGCGGCCTCGATAAAGGTCTCCAGCACCTGCCACTGCAGACGTTGCGCTTCGACGCGCCATTCGCCGTTGGCGCCGTGCCATTCGTTCGCACCGCCGTGGTAGTTCTCGCTGGCCTTGAAGAGCGGCAGCACGGCATCCCACTTCCACGAAGCATCGCCGGTCGTGGCGGCCCAACCGTCGTAGTCTTCGCGCTGGCCGCGCATGTAGATCATGCCGTTGATGGATGAGCAGCCACCCAGTACGCGACCGCGCGGATAGCCGAGCGAGCGGCCGTTCAGGCCGGGTTCTTCACGCGTGCGGTAGAGCCAGTCGGTGCGCGGGTTGCCGATGCAATACAGATAGCCGACGGGGATGTGGATCCAGTGGTAATCGTCCTTGCCGCCAGCTTCCAGCAGCAGCACGGAGACGTCAGGGTCTTGCGTCAGGCGGTTGGCGAGAACGCAGCCCGCGGAGCCTGCGCCGATGATGATGTAGTCGTAGGTTTCCATGTCTCCTGCTCTTTGCCTTTGGTTTTTGTTCTTTTACTGGTGGTGCAAGGTCAACCCCACATCAAATCCGAGAAGCCAACCACTCCGTCATCTTCCCAAACACCTCACCACGCATCGGCTCGGCTTCGTTGAAGATCTCGTGATACCCGGATTCAAACCAAGCCAGCGTGCGCAACTCTTCTGGCGCATGCGCATAAAAATCCCGACTGCCTGAAGGATCGACGATGGTGTCCGACCCACCTGCCATCAGCAACATTGGCGCCTCCAGGCGCGGCGCATCCTGCTGCGCCTGCGTGATCGCATTGAGCATGAACTCAAGCAGCGAAGCACTGATCGTGCTCTGTACCAACGCATCTGCGCGATATGCGGGAGCGATGCTGGGATCGTGCGACAGCTTGGCCGGATCGACCGGGTTGGGCACCGCCAACCGCGGCGCCAGCGCAGACAGAATGCCGCGCACAATGCCCGCCCCCGGCGGCAGCTTCACCCGCAGCGCAGGCGACGACAGCAGCACGCCGCGCACCGGCCGAATACGCGCCGTAGTAAAGCGCGCAACGATCAGTCCGCCCATGCTGTGCCCCAGCACGAAAGGCATCTCCTTCCATTCAGCGACGGCCGTATCGATGATCTCTGCGAGGTCGGTGAGGTAGTTGTCTTGCGCGTCGAGCGCCATGCGCGGACCGCCGCTCTTGCCGTGACCGCGCAGGTCGAAGGCCCGCACACGCAGACCAAGCTCGGTGAGGACCTTGGCCACATGTGGATAGCGCCCGCTGTGCTCGGCCATGCCATGCACGAGGATGACGGTGCCGCGCGGTGTACCGGCTTGCGGGCCGGGAAACCAGGTCCGGACTAGCAGCTCAGTGCCGTCCTTCATACGCTGGCGGGTTTCCTGCTCAGCAACCTGGGCGGGGGCTTGCGTCATCGGCGTCTCCTCGTTGGGTTGCCCGATTGTGGCATAGACGCCGCCCCGCCCAATCGAGGGCGCCCTCAGTGGCAGCAGGCCCCTTCGTCTCCGGCCACACCTTCGAGGATCGGGCAGTCGGGCCGGTCGTCGCCGTGGCATGCGTTGGCCAGCGTCATGAGGGTGTCGCGCATGCCTTGCAGCTCGCGGATGCGCGCGTCCAGGTCAGCCACGTGACGCATCGTGATGGCCTTCACATCGGCGCTGGCACGCTCACGGTCATGCCAGAGCGAGAGCAGCGTGCGGATCTCCTCCAGCGCGAACCCGAGCGAGCGCGACCTGTGGATAAAGCGCAGCACGTGCAACGCCCGCGCGTCGTACATGCGGTAGTTGCCCTCGGTGCGCGGGCTGGGCGGCAGCAGGCCGATGCTCTCGTAGTAGCGGATCATCTTGGCCGACACGCCGCTGGCCTTGGCGGCCTCGCCAATGTTGACGGGGCCTTGGGTTGCGTTGAGATCGGTTCGGGTCATGCACGGTCTCCGGAAGCTTGCCAGCGGCGCAGCATCAGCGCGTTGGTGACGACGCTCACGCTGGAGAACGCCATCGCTGCACCAGCAAAAGTGGGGCTCAGCAGGCCGAAGGCTGCCAGTGGAATGCCCACCACGTTATAGATGAAGGCCCAGAACAGGTTCTGGCGGATTTTGGCGACGGTGCGGCGCGAGAGGTCAAGCGCATCGCTCACCAGGCGCGGCTCACCACGCATGAGCGTGATGCCGGCGGCCTGCATGGCGACATCCGTGCCGGTAGCCATGGCGATACCGACGTCAGCGGCAGCCAACGCTGGCGCATCGTTGATGCCGTCACCGACCATCGCGACCACATGCCCGCCCTTCTGCCAGGCGGTTACGCGTGCGGCCTTGTCCTGCGGCAACACCTGCGCGGCCACTTCATCGATGCCGAGTGCATCGGCCACCGTGCGCGCAGCACCGGCGTTGTCGCCAGTCACCAGCGCTGTGCGAACGCCGCGAGCTTGCAGTGCAGCCACCGCTTCCTTGGCACCGGGCTTGAGCGCATCGCCAAAGGCAATCAGACCACGCAGCTGCACCCCACCTTCGCCGTTTTGTGCAAGCCATGAGACGGTGTTGCCCTGGGCTTCCAGCGCATCGGCACGGGCCTGCAATGCGCCGCGGTCGAGCCCCAGCTCATCCATCCAGCGCGCATTGCCCAGTTGCAGCGACGCACCATTCACGACGCCACGTGTGCCGCGTCCGGCCAGCACTTCGGGCGATTGCGCGGGCGCGATCGTGCGGCCTTGCTCCACCGCATACTCACGCGTGGCGTGTGCCAGCGGGTGCGTGTTTTCAGCCTGCAGCGCGGCGAGCTGATCAAGCAGTGCATCCGCATCCGTACCCGGTGCAGCCTCCACTGCCGTCACACGCGGCTGGCCGACGGTGAGCGTGCCCGTCTTGTCGAAGATGACGAAGTCCACTTGCTGTGCACGCTCCAGCGCCTGCGCATCGGCAATCAGAATGCCGCGCCGCGCGCCCGCGCCAGTGCCCGCCATGATGGCCGACGGCGTCGCCAACCCCAGCGCGCACGGGCAGGCAATCACCAGCACCGCCACCGCGTTGACGATAGCCGTCTCCCACCCCGCCCCGGCGATCACCCAACCGGCCAGCGTGAGCAGTGCCGCCACCAGCACGGCCGGCACGAAGATCGCGCTCACGCGGTCCACCAGTTGCTGGATCGGCGGCTTGGCGGCCTGCGCGTCTTCAACGAGGCGGATGATGCGCGAGAGCATGGTGTCCGCGCCGATGGCCGTGGTGCGCACCAGCAGCACACCATCCGTGGCGATGGCGCCGGCGGTCACGCGATCGCCTTCGCGCTTGGGCACGGGCAGGCTTTCGCCGGTCAGCATGGATTCATCGACGTGGCTGGCGCCTTCGAGCACCACGGCATCCACGGGGATGCGCTCCCCTGCACGCACCGACACCACGTCGCCGACACGCACGCGGGTGACGGGCGTGTCGCGCAGCGTGCCATCGGCGCCGCGCACGCGGGCAGTGTCGGGACGCAACGCCTGCAGCGCGCGAATGGCCTGCGCGGTCTGGCGCTTGGCGCGCACTTCCAGCCACTTGCCCAGGCGCACCAGCGTGATGACCACGGCGGCGCTTTCGAAGTAGAGATGCGGCATCTCGTCCGCACCCGCGCGCCACCAGAGCCACAGCGACAGGCCATACGCTGCCGACGTGCCAAGCGCAACCAGCAAGTCCATATTGCCGGCACCCGCACGTGCGGCCTTCCAGCCAGACTTGTAGAAGCGCGCACCGATCACGAACTGCACCGGCGTCGCCAGCAGCCATTGCACCCACGCGGGCAGCATCCAGTCGCTGCCGAACCAGCCGGCAATCATGGGCAGCACCAGCGGCACGGACAGGGCCGCGGCAATCCACACGGGGCCGGCGCCATCCCAGAAATCGGGCTCGGCCGCAGCGGGCGCGGCGGTGTCATCCGAGGCGATGCGCGCTTCGTAGCCGGCGGCGCTCACTGCCGCAACCAGTGCGTCGCCCGCCACACCACCTTGCACGCGAGCGCGTTCGGTGGCGAGGTTCACGCTGGCCTCCGTCACGCCGGGCACCGCGCGCAGGGCACGTTCGACCCGGCCGGCACAGGCGGCGCAGGTCATCCCGCTGATGTCGAGGTCAGTTGAAACGTCGTCGGCAAGGCTGGCGGCAGTCATGGAAGCGTCCGTTCTGAGGAAGATGGCATCAGCCTAGACCTTCCCATCTTGGCAAGGTCAAGCCCTCATTTTACGCTTGCGCTTCCCATGGTGGGAAGGTTCATACTCCGACCGTGTGTCCCTCTCCCCTCTTCTCTTTCGATTCAGGAGCCCGAACCATGACGACGTTTTCTGTTGAAGGTATGAGCTGCGGCCATTGTGTTTCTGCCGTCACCCGCGCGGTGCAACAGGTGGATGCCGCGGCCAGCGTGCAGGTGGATCTGTCCAAGCAGACCGTGGCTGTAACGAGCAGCGCCAGCACCGATGCGGTAAAGACCGCCATCGAGCAGGCCGGCTATCCGGTCAAGGCCGTCGCCTAAGGCAAAGCAATGGGCGGCCGATGCGCCGCCCAACGCCCCCTCAGTTCACCTCAAACGACCGCGATGTGCCTGTGAAGGACGTGATGGTCCCCAGCAGGTTCTTGGCATCGCCCTGATGCACGATGCGGTAGGTCCCGGCCGGCGTGCCCGGCGGAATCGCCCAACTGATCTGCGCTTCAGACTCGGCCCCGAACACGCGCTTCCAGCGGTATTGCGTCGACCAGTCGCCATCCACCGCCACTGTCTTCCACGCACCCTCCACCAGACGCTGCACCCGCACGAAGGTGTCGTTGCGGTGCAGGTTGTTCTTCGGATGGCCGGTCACGAAGACCACGTTCACCGTCTGGCCTGCCGTGTACTGCGCGGCGGCATCGGTCTTCACGTCGCCAAACTGGTGGAGCAACGGCGGCGCATCGAGCACCACACCGGTCTGGAACGTCATCTGCTGCCGGCTCAGGTCTGCGGGCGTGAGCGTGTTCGTCGTGGGGCGGCCTTGCACCATGTCCTGCGCCAGGCGATCCAGCTCCTGCATGTAAGCCGGCTGCGTCCATTTGCCGAACAGCGTGCTGCCGCCCTCGTAGTCCTGCACGTCGTATTCCTCGGGCGTGGTCACGTACTGCGAGTACGCATTGGCATAGCTGACCGCGAGCACGTTGTGGATATCCGTGCTGAGCGTGCGCGCCAACTGGCGGCGGATGCGGTAGCCCGACATGATCGTCAGCTCGGCCGGCACCGCCGCCAGGTACAGCGGGCCGATGCGTACCAACTGCACCGGCAGCACCGGCGGCGTCCAGGGCACGGGCCGCATCAGGCCGGTGGGTACGAACAGCTCCTTGGGCGCATGGCACTTGCGCAGGTCATCCGGAATCGTGAACAGCAAGCCGCCAAGCGCGGCCAGGAACGGGTTGCTCTGCCCTTCCAGCGCGACGCCGGGGCCGGGCCCATCCTCCGTGCTACCGGCTGCCAGCGTGGTGCCGATGGCCGCCGTGCATGTGGTGTGCCGCTGGCCATCGCCGGTATAGGTGGGCTCCACCGTAACGTTACCCATCTCGACATAGCGCTGCCGCACATCCAGCCCGCCCGCCAGCGGCGTCGGCGGCGCATTCAGCAATGCACTCGCCACGCCAAACTGACGCTCGCCGATGATGCGCGTGTTGTCGAACTCGTTCTCGGTCGGCCCGCTGCCGGGCTTGAGATTGAGGTTAGGCGTCATGTCGCCCGCGTTGGTCTGCGCGAATGCGGCCACGAAGCCCTTGCCTTCGAGGTAGCGCACGCCCATCACGTCGTGCTCGAAGTGGTAGGCGGCGTAGCCCTTGTTGTCTGCGCTGATCAACGTGTTGTTGTTGGTCATGCTGGTGCCGTGCGTGGCAAACAGGTTCAGCACCCCCACGGCCTGACCCGCGCGGCGGAAGGTCAGTTGCGTGACCAGCGGATCAATCTCTTCCGGAAACACCGCACGATCCGCCGCCGGGTTCGCGCGGAACGCCGGTGCCGAGCGGTTGCGGCTGGCGTTGTGCAGCTCGCTCTGGTTGAAGTCGATCTCACCGGGCTTCACGTCGTCGTGCGCCTGCACGATGGCTTCAACCATGCCGTCGACGATAGCGTTGAAGGTCTGCGGCAGGTAGCCCAGCGCATTCAGGTTGTACAGCGCGTAGTGCGAGAAACCGCCGGGCCCCGCATGCGTGTGGGTGGCGGTGAGCAGCACGTTGGCATCGGTGTAGAGCGCCCCGTAGCGTGCCTTCAGGCGGGCCAGCACCGCTTGCTGCACACCCTGCATGACAGCGCCGGTTTCCGTCACCACAATCGCCACGCGCTGCTTGCTGCTCGGGTCTTCGATGATGAAGGCGCGGGCATGCTGCCGCAGGTGGATGCCGCCAGTCTTCTGATCGATCTTCGAGTAGCCGAACATGCCGGCCTCGGCTGCCTCGCCCGTGATGTCGCTGATGCCCGTGCCGATGTTGTAGGCCGCAGGCGACGCGGCCTGCGCCACGCTCTGCACGGACCGCGTGGCTGCCGCCGCCACCGGCGCCGCGCCCCCTCCGCCATCATCACCACATCCGCCCAACACCAGCAATGCGGCTGACAACACCGCCCCCTGCTTCCATGTCCTGCGATCGATCATGATGGCCTCCGACAGTTGACGCGTTGAACGTTCAGGGCATCGCGGGCATCACCGGCCAGCGGTGCAGTGTGTTGCCTTCCTCCACGACGACGAGTTCGCCGAATTGCTGCAACACCGCCTCGCTCTGGCGCGGCCGCAAGAAGATGAAATCGTTCGGCTGCAGACCTTGTGTGCCCGACCCCACCAGCACCTGCTGATTCGACGAATTGCCATACAGCCCGCTGGCCGACAGTCCCGGCGGTGATATCGGATCGGCCAGCCAGTTGCCGCCGTAGATGAAGTAGCCGTGGCGCTGGTTGACGTCCCACGCGGTGGCGGCGCGGCCAATGCCTTCCGCACCGTCAGGCAGCAGGAAACCGCCGGACTTCAACACCGGCGTGGCAATGAACGAAGCGGGCTGCAGGTCATCGAGCAGGGGCGTATCGAAGTCGCTCGGCTTGACCATGGCCGAGCCAACCGACACTTCGTTGGCTGCCCCACTGCCGTCATGCATGCGGTACGTTGGCGAGCCCGCCGCGTTGAAGCACAGCGTCTCGGGCGATGCCGGCCTGAGCGTGCGCAGCGCCATCTCGCGAAAGCGCGTGTAGATCGCCTTGGCATCGCGCTCGGCCCCCGCGCGTGCGCCGGGCAGATCGGGAATCTTCACCAGGTGCGGGTCGTAGCCCATCATCCCGCCGAACACGAGCAAGGGCTCGGCGGCGATCATGTTGAGCATGTCGACCAAGACGTGGTCTTCACGCACGCCACCGCGATGCAGGCCCACATCGATCTCGATGTTCACGCGCACGGGGTGCCCGCCGGCGCGCGCCAGTTCGCGGTACTCGGCCAGGCGCGCTGGCGTATCGACCAGCCATTGCAGTTGCCGCGCCGGATCAAACGCACCGCCCTTGAACTCGGCATAGAACGTGTGTGCGGCGCGTGCGGGCATCGGCTTGCCGAGCAGCAGATCGGTATCCGGGCGCTGCTCCGCGAGCAACTGCAGATATGGCAGGTTGAACACCATCAGCCGCCGCGTGTGCGTCAGCTGCATCAGCGCATCGAGCAACGGCAACGACGGCAGCGACTTGGCCACCAGCCGCAGCGCCATCTTCCCGTTGATGTTGCGCACGACACGCGCGGCGTTGGCACGCATGCGCGCCCGATCAATCACCATGACCGGCACGGCGATGCCCGCACGCGCGAGCGCCGCCGACAAGCTTGCGAAGTACGGCCCATGCGGCCCACCGTGATCGCCCGGGCGCAGCGCCACCGCACCGCCCACGGCCACCACGCCCGCCGCCAGAAGAAACCGCCGCCGGTTAGCCATGCTCCACCCCGAACAGCTTGCGCAGATACGGGTTGAGCATCTTCCCCTGCGGATCAAGCGAGCGGCGCAGCGCCTGGAAGTCCCCCCAGCGCGGATACAGTGCCGCCAGTTGTGCCGGGCTCACGTCGTGCAACTTGCCCCAGTGCGGCCGCCCCGCGTACTTGCGGTAGATCGGGCCGATCTCGGAGAGCAGGTAGTCGAACGGCTCGCCCTGCGCCGCGTGCACGGCAATCGAGCAGCTATCGCGCCCGTGGAACGGGCTGAGCCACGCGTCATCGGCTTTCACGAAGCGGAACTCCAGCGGGAAGAACACCTCGTTGCGCGTCTCCAGCTTGGCGATGACGTCACGCACGCAGGCAATGCCCTGCTCCTGCGGCACGTGGCACTCGGTCTCGTTGAAGCGCGTCGGGCGTTGCGTGGAAAGCAGCTTCCATGAACGGTTCTTCGCGTCTTCCGTCTGGTTCACGTCGATCAGCTTGGCGGCCACCCAGCGGCGCAGTTGCGGGAAGCGCCCGAGCCAGTCGCGCAGGCGGCGCAGGTCGCGCAGCATGTCTTCATCGGCAGAGTGCGGTGTCAGCACATCGCCGGCTTCGTAAAGGTCGTGCGTGATGCCCGCTGCGTAGCCGGTAAACGGCAGGTAGTAGAACTCGAAGTTGCGATGCTGCTTGGCCAGTGTGGGGGCCTCATCCAGCATCGCCTGCAACGGCTTGAGAAACACGCGACGGTGCAGGTTGAACGACGGCACCGTGCGCAGCGTGACCTGGGTGACAACACCGAGCGAGCCCAGCGAAACCCGCGCGGCCGACAGCAGTTCCGGATTGCGCTGCTCGCTGCATTCGATCACGTTGCCGTCGGGTGTCATCAGGCGCATGCCAATCACATCGGCATGCAGCGCTTGCAGCGTGCGGCCCGTACCGTGCGTGGCCGTGGCAATGGCACCAGCAAAGGACTGCGCATCAATGTCGGGCAGGTTGCGCATCGCCACGCCTTGCGCATCCAGTTGACGCGACAGCAGTGCCAGGCGCGTACCGGCATGCAGCGTGGCGGTGTTACGCGCGGCATCCGCCGAGATCACGCCCGACATGCGGTCCAGTGAGATGAGTGTGCTGTCGGTCGGCACCAGCCCCGTGAACGAATGCCCCGCCCCCACGCAGCGCACGCCCGGGCCAGCGCCACGCAGCAGGGATGCCAACTCACCTTCGTCTGCCGGCGTGTCGATGGCCGACGGCTGACAGGTGTGGATGCCCGACCAGTTCTGCCAACGCTGACGCGAACCCGTCGGGCTGGCAGCAGGCGTGGAGGCGGTGGACGGCGATGTCGCCACAGGTGTACTGGCGGCGCGCACCAGCCGGCCCTGTCCCCCCAGCGCGAGCGCAGCTGCCACGCCCGCCCCCGCCTTGAGCACCGTGCGGCGATCCTGCCGCCGCGGCGATTGCGTATCAGTCATGCGATGTGTCCTTGCCGTTTGCCATGAAACCAATGAGCGCGCGCATGTCCTGCTCGGTGCAGTCTGCACACAGGCCACGCGCGGGCATGGCCTGATAGCCGTCGATAGCGTGGTGCACGAGCGTGCCCATGCCTTGCTTCATGCGCGGTTTCCAGTGCTCAGTGAAGCCCGTGAGCGGTGCGCCGCTGCCGGGCACCGCATGGCAGGTCATGCACGCGCGTTCGTACTGCGCGGCCAGCGCCGTATTGGCTGGGCGCAGTGATTCGGCACGCTGCACCGCTGCGGCGTCAGGCACCGCGGGTGCATCGCTGCCGCATGCTGATAAGCACAACGCGGCAGCCAACCCAACGAGAGAGAAAAGAATTCGCTTCATCAGAACGTATGCCGCATGCCGATCATCGTGCCGATCTGCGAGCTGGAAAGCGTTGGACCCTGCGCGTTCAGCCCAACCAGTTGCGCACCGACCAGCCCGCCCTTGTAGTGCGAGTAGTCGACCTCCGCATAGAGCATCGTCCGCTTGGAGAGGAAGTAGCCACCGATCAACTGATACTGGTTGGCCGAGCCGTCAAACGCCGGCGTGTAGCCGGATTGGCGCGTGAACCACGCGTTGGCCGCCACCGTAAAGGCCGGCGAGATGCGATAGCTCACGCCGCCGAAAGTCATGCGCCGCTTGCTGAAGCCGCCGGGCAGCGTTGGGTCGACGGTCTGATCGGCGGAGATGATGCCCAGCCCCGCCAGATCAGTCGGGCTGAACGGCCCCGCCGAGAACGAGGTGAAGCTGTTGCCGCGCCGGTTCTCGATGTACCCGGCGTT
This sequence comes from Ralstonia sp. A12, assembly GCF_000801955.1. Taxonomy (GTDB): domain Bacteria; phylum Pseudomonadota; class Gammaproteobacteria; order Burkholderiales; family Burkholderiaceae; genus Ralstonia. The sequence continues at coordinate 63,393 of NZ_JSZO01000009.1, read as the reverse complement.
GACGGTCAGGCCGCCCAGTGCCAGTTGCCCGCCAGCGGTGTAGACGTTGAAGGTCGCGTTGGTGAAATCGTCCTTGGTGCGCAGGAACGATGCACTGAGCTTGACCGGCCCCGCCTCCGGTATGTACGCCACCGAGGCGCCGAACTGGCTGCCCTGGCTCGCGGCACCGGCCTGCTCGCCAAACGCGTACTGGGCCAGCACCACCACATCGCCAAGCTGCGCGCCATAGTGGACCATGTTGTTGGTCTTGCTGCCCGCCATCATGGTGTGTTCGGGCTTGAAGAGGTTGGCGTACTGGTCCTGGTCTCCACCGGCCCACAGGTTGGAGCCGTAGACCATGGTGATGCCCTCCATCACCACGTTGTACTGCCGGCCCAAGGTGAGTTGCCCGAGCGACGACGATTCGACCCCCACATACGCAATCTGGAAGAACTCCGCCGCGCCCTTGGGCCAGGTCCGGCCGCTGGACGGATCGAAGTGGCTCTCCAGCTGGAAGATGCCCTTCAGGCCGCTGCCGATCTGCTCGTTGCCCTTGATGCCCCAATAGCTCTCGGTCATGCCGCCGCCCTTGGTCATGCCGAGCTTCGATCCGGTGCCGATGGGCGTGCCGTCATCGCCGTACGACACACCATGGGTCTCATAGCGGACACCAGCATCCACCAACCCGTACAACTGCACCGAAGTCTGTGCCCATGCGCTGCCCGCAACCAGCGGCAGCGCCATGCAGGCGATCTGCGTCGTCCTCTTCACGGTGGTCTTCTCCTTGTGGAAATAACATTGTTTTTTTTAGTAACGCAATTCTGTACAGAAAACGACGTTCTTGAATCAGGGATCACCCTGACGTGCACGCGTTTCAAACGGAGGAGACGGCCCGGAGCAAGCCGGCAGCGGCGGTCGGCGGGTTAGAATCAGCCCACTATTGGGAGACAGGCTTCAAACACATGGCCAGCAGCAGCAACCTGCACGAGCGCAAGCAGCGCGAGCTTGACCAGCGGCGCAAGGACATCCTCAAGGTGGTGCGCAAGCTCGTGCTGCGCGGCGGCGCGCGTGAACTGACGATGCGCAAAGTGGCCGAAGAAGCCGGATTCTCAACCACCGTGGTCTACGCCCTCTTTGGCGACAAGGCCACGCTGATCGCCCAGGCCATGGACGAAGACCTGCTCAAGCTCAACAAGCTGATGCAGCAGGCTGCAGCCGAGGGCGGCAACGCGCTCGAACGCATGCGCCGGGTGGCCCGCGCCTATGTCGGCTACGGCCTGAAGCACCCCGTGCACTACGCGCTGGTATTCATGGAGCAGCGCCCGGCCGCGCCGATCGAAACGTCCACGCTCGAATTCGGCAACCCCGACAAAGACCCGTATTGCTTTGTCTACGGCATGGCTGCCGAGCTGGTAGCCGAAGGCTTCATCCAGGCGGATGAAGACGCCCTGCACCTCGTCACGCAACTGCTGTGGGAAGGCCTGCACGGCATGACCTCACTGCGCATCGCCACGGGCGACGACCCGTGGATCCCGCGCATCGATGCCGGCCCGCATCTCGAACTGCTGGTCGACGTGCTGTTGCTGGGCGTACTGCAGCGCTTTCCCGGCCCGAAGACCGCCTCGGGCGTCAAGTCCATCGCCGCCGCCGCTTCCTGAGCCGAGCCGCACAGGCAACAAAAAAGGCGTGCCGCAGTGGCACGCCTTTTTGTTTGCGCTGAACCGGCTTAGAAGCGGTAGCCGACGCTCAGGAAGGTCACGACCGGGTTGATCTTGATCTTCGCTTCGCTCTGGATACGCGCGCCGTTGATCAGCGTCGTGTCGATCGTCGCCGTGGTCTTCAGCGGCAGATACGACACCGACAGGCCAACGAACCAGTCCTTGGTGATGGCGTAGGTTGCGCCCACGTTCAGCACCGGGTTGAGCGAGCTGTCGGTCGACACGCTGCTCGTGCTGCCCGGCGTGCCGCGGCCCAGCACTTGGTTCTGGAATGCGCTGTTGGTGATCTTGGCATCGCTGAACCACGTGTAGTTCAAGCCCACGCCAACGTACGGGCGCAGCTTGGTGTCAGCGTTGAAGAAGTACCACTTGGCCAGCACGGCCGGGCTCCACTGCTTGGCCGAACCGATTTCACCGTAACCCGAGAGCGAGCCCGTGCCTTCGATCTTATGGCGCGGCGGAATGCCACCCACGAGTTCGACAGCGAAGTTGTCGGTGAAGAAGTGCGTGAAGGCCAGACCGAGGGTATCGGCTTCCTGGATCTTGGCGCCGGTGCCCGGTTGCGATTGGTTGATCGGCGCGCCGTTGAAGCTCTTCACGAAGAGCGGGTCGCTCGAGCTGTTCGGCATGACGCGGAACCAGCCAGCGCTGACGATGTTGCTGCCGGCAGCCTGTGCGTGCGCGGCGGTGGCGAGGATCATCCCGGCGGCGGCCGCCAGTGCTTTTTTATAGGCCATCTCTGTATGTGCTCCTGTTGAGACGCATCCGGCGCAAACGCGATTTGAACGTTTGCTGGTGCGTTCTAAGTCTCCTCCCAGGCGGAAGGGACGGCCATTATCCCGTGTGATTGCCTTGGCTAGAACCCTTTTTCTAGAGTTTTCCTGTTATAAGCGCCACGCTCGAATGGCCTGCTGCGGGCGTCTCGGGCACATACCCAGTTTTTAAACAGGCTTGGATTTGGACAGCGCCAGCACGCACGCGGCCAGATCCCACAACGCACTGCCGACGCTCTTGAACACCACCGGCAACACCGGCGCTGCCTGCACAAGTGTGTCTTGCGGCGCATCGACGCACTGTTGTAGCGGCCGCACACGTGACCACGGCACCCCCGCCTGCAGCAAGTCGCCGGCTTCGACTTCCAGGTCGACCAGCGTATCGGCGTAGAGCCGATTGCCCGCTGCCGCCTGCACGCACAGGCGCGGCGGCAATTCCGCCATGTCGGGCCGAAACGCACCCACCGCCGCGATGAAGTGATGCGGGCTCCAGGCGTAGCCATCCGGGTGATCTGGGCCGGCCAGATCCGGCAATACCGGTTGCGCCGACGGCGTCGCGGTAATGACCAGCGATGTTTGCGGCAGCACCGCGCGGGCGGCCTGCGCTACGCCCGCTGCATCGCCACCGGCCAGTGCCGTCGCGTCCATGCCGAGTTGGCGTGCATGGGCAGTGAGTGCCTCGGCATTGTCCGCCGTGCGCGCAATGATGGTCACACGCCGTGTGCCCAGCCCGAAGCGGAACGCCTCCAAGTGCGCGCGTGCCTGGGCGCCTGCGCCAATGAGCAGCAAATCGCCCGCCGGCTCCGGTGCCAGCAGGCGCGCGGCCAGCAGTGACACGGCTGCGGTGCGGTGCGCGGTCACGGTCGGGCCGTCGAGCAGTAGGCGGCGTACGCCGGTCTGTGCATCCATCACCACCACCTCGCCGTGGATGGCTGGCAGGCTGCGTGCCGGGTTGTGCGGATGCACGGTGATCATCTTGGTAATGGCGATGTCGGCGTTGGACGCGGGCATCAGCAGCAGGCTGCCCGGACCAGGCACCGGCATCACCAATCGCGCGGGCGCCTGGGCCCGGCCCGCACGCGCATCGCGCAACACCTGGGCGATGGCATCGGCCAGCGCAGCGTAAGGCAGGCGAACCGCCGTGGCGGCGGCGTCGAGAGTCTGCAGCATCGGGGGCTCCTGCAGCGGATGGAAACGGGGGGATGGGCCTGCTGCGCCGGTTGCGCCAATTACGCCGGAACAACCCGGCGCGGCGGCGGCGAGCGACGCGTCAGCAGCCCGGCACTGATGAGAAGCTGGGCACCGGCGTAACTCCACCAGATCGCCAGCTCATGGTCGGTGAACGGAAAGACGAACATGCTGATGCCGATCATCGCATCCGAGGCAGCAAACGCGAGCGCCCCCCATGCCGTGAGCGGTCCAGGCAAGCGCGCCAGCAAGGCCGCGCACACCATCGACGACAGCACCACCATATAGACAATGACCGGCCCCTTCATCTCGCCCAGGCCCGGCCAGTACCAGAGCAGCATGCCGATGGCCACGCCGATCATGGCGCCCACCCCGATCAGGCGGATGGGCGACGAGGCCCCGCGCAGCCCGACCAGTACGCGCAGATAGCACAGGTGTGCCACCAGGAAGCTGCCCAGGCCGGCGATGAACGAGAACGAAATACCCGGCAGCGCCAGCCACAGGTCACCCAGCGCGGAGAAGATCATCGCGCCGATCAGCCAACGACGCTCGCGCGGCACCTCGTGCAGCGCCGCGGCACGTGCCAGCAGCAGCGCCATCAGCATCTTCCACAACGGCTGCAAGGCGATGCGGCCGGCCAGCGGCGTGCCAGGCGGCACTTCCACGGCCACCATGGTCAGCATGCCGCCATAAGTCACACCCGCGATGGCTGCGGCCACCCACCACGCACGAACCCGTGCCGGCATGCCGTAGCCGCCCGCAAGATGCGCCAGCGCGTGCGCCGGATGCGTGGTGCGTCCTTCAACCATCGTGGTCTCCCGCCCAAGACAGGCTATTCAACTGCAGCAAAGTGATCGTCGGCTTGCAGCGTGACACGCCGCGCACCCTGGCGCAAGGCGCGCGAAGGTCAAATTCCTACCCACCAAGGTGGGATAGTGGCAACGCACCATCGCGCTTAAGCGCGGTCAGCACGATGTTGGAACGGACATTGTCCACACCCGGCACGCGCATCAGCTTGCGCATCACAAACTCCGACAGCGCCGGCAGATCCGGCACCACCACGCGCAGCATGTAGTCCGCATCGCCAGCCACCGAATAGCACTCCTGCACGGCGTCGAGCAGGCTGATTTCTTCGTGAAAGCGCTCGACGATGGCATCGCCGTGGTGGGCGAGCTTGACGCTGGCGAACACCGTCACCCCCAGCCCCAGCCCCGTCGGCGAGAGCACCACCCGATACCCTTCGATCACCCCTTCGGATTCAAGGCGCGCCAGGCGCCGCCCAACCTGACTGGCCGACAGATGCACCTGTTCCGAAAGCTGCTGGTGGGTCGCACGGCCATCGCGCTGAAGGGCCGCCAGCAGGGCCAGATCGAAGCTATCCAGAGAAATCATGCAAATCTCCTGCGTTGATGGCCTCAATTTTGCATGAAATCTGCAAATGACGTGCAACGCGCGATCGTTTTGCGGCCAATCCGCGTGGCCTCGCCAATACACTGGCCGGACTCTGATTCCACCCGATCGACATTACCCATGGACATCGCAACCACCGCCCCCGACGCTGCCCAAAACGCGGCCCCGGCCGGCTTCAACGGCACCCTGACCGACAAGCTGCGCGAACAATTTGCTGACGGCCTGGACGGCCAGACGCTGCGTGCTGACTTCACCATGCAGCAGCCGGTGCACCGCTACACCGCCGCCGACCACGCCACCTGGCGCACCCTGTACGACCGCCAGGAAGCCCTGTTGCCGGGCCGTGTGTGCGATGAATTCATGCAAGGCCTGTCGACGCTGGGCATGAGCCGCGAAGGCGTGCCGTCGTTCGACCAGCTCAATGAAACGCTGATGCGCGCCACCGGCTGGCAGATCGTCGCTGTGCCGGGCCTGGTGCCGGACGAAGTGTTCTTTGACCACCTGGCCAACCGCCGCTTCCCTGCCAGCTGGTGGATGCGCCGCCCGGACCAACTCGACTACCTGCAAGAGCCGGATTGCTTTCACGACATCTTCGGCCACGTACCGCTGCTGATTAACCCGATCTTTGCCGACTACATGGAAGCCTACGGCAAGGGCGGCCTGAAAGCGGCACGCCTCGGGCAGCTCGACATGCTGGCGCGCCTGTACTGGTACACGGTGGAGTTCGGTCTGATCCGCACGCCGGCCGGTCTGCGCATCTACGGTGCGGGCATCGTGTCGAGCAAGAGTGAATCGGTGTACGCGCTGGATTCCGCCAGCCCGAACCGCATCGGCTTTGACGTGCGCCGCATCATGCGCACGCGCTATCGCATCGACACCTTCCAGAAGACCTACTTCACCATCGACAGCTTCGAGCAGTTGTTCGACGCCACGCGCCCGGACTTCACGCCGCTGTATGAAGAACTTGCTGCGCTGCCGACCATTGGTGCCGGCGATGTGGTGGACGGGGATCTGGTACTGAACGTTGGCAACCGCGAAGGTTGGGCAGACACGGCGGATATTTGAGCGCTGACTATACTGCGCGCATTCACACCCACATTCCGCTGGAAACCATGATGCCTACCCTGAACGAAGACCAACGCAAGGCCCTGTTTGCCGAAGTGCCAGGCTGGACGCTGCAGAGCGACCGCGACGCCATCCAGAAGACCTTCACCTTTGCCGATTTCAACGCCGCGTTCGGCTTCATGACGCGCGTGGCGATGAAAGCCGAGCAGATGAATCACCACCCGGAGTGGTTCAACGTGTGGAATCGCGTGGACATCACCTTGTCCACGCATGATGCGAACGGGCTCACGCACCGTGACGCCGATCTCGCGCGCTTCATCGAGCAGGCCGCGAAGAACACCGGCGCGAAGTAACCCCAGCCGAGTACCGAGCTACGCGCCCACTGCGGCGCGCCACGCCTCATACGCCGCCCGCGCCTTGTCGCCCAGTTGCTCAGGTGCGATGCGGGTGGCGCCTTGTACAATCATCAGCGCATACGGCTTGGCCAGCGCCGACGCCTCGGCACACAGCCGCAATTCCTCGCCCTCGGCGGGCGAACGGGCGCGCCAGAAGTTGATGGCGGCCTCCAGGTCGGTGATGGTGAGCAGGGCATCGGTCATCCGCGCATTGTAGCGCTGCGCCATCGGTGCCGATTGCCCTTTTCTTGCCTCCACCTCATTCCGATTTAGGGACCGCATTCCATGCGCATCCTGCTGATTGAAGACGACTGCGCCATTGCCAGCGGCATCCACGCTGGGCTCACCCAGGCCGGGCATCGCGTGCATGCGGTGCACGACGGTGTATTTGCCGCCGAGCAACTCGCCAAACAAACGCACGATCTGGTGATTCTCGACCTCGGGCTGCCGGGCATCGACGGCATGACGCTGCTGTCGCAGTTCCGGGCGCGCGACCGCGCCACGCCAGTGCTGATCCTGACCGCACGCGATGGCCTGCTCGACAAGGTAAGCGGCCTAAACGCCGGTGCAGATGATTACCTGCTCAAGCCGTTCGAAATGCTCGAACTGGTGGCCCGCGTGCAGGCGCTGCTGCGCCGGCGCAGTGACCCGACCGAACCGATGGCGCGCCCTGACATCCTGGTTGGCAGGTTGCGCATGAGCGGCAGCGAGCGGCGCATCTTCGTCGAAGCGGCACCGCTGGAACTGTCGCCGCGCGAGTTCGCGGTGCTGGAGCTGTTGATGCTGCGACAGGGCCGTGTGGTCAGCAAGGTGCAATTGCAGGACCACCTTGCCAGCTTTGGCCACGCCATTGGTGAGGCCAGCCACGACGTCGTGGGCGACACGGCGATCGAGGTGTATGTGCATCGCGTGCGCCGCAAGATCGAACATTCCAACGCCGAGATCGTCACCGTGCGCGGTTTCGGTTATCTGCTGCAGGCACGCGGCGCGGCGGCCTAGCCTTTCTCTCATGTTCAAGCGCCACCGGCCCACTGCCTCGCGCGATTCGGCTGCTCCAGCAACGGGGGCATCTGCCGACATTGCCGTCAGCCTGCGCCTGCACCTGCTGCGCGCGCTGGCGACCCCGCTGTTCGGCCTGGTAGTCGGTACCGGTGCACTGTCGTATTGGCTGGCGGCGCACTACACCACACAGGTGTTCGACCGCGCATTGGTAGGCGTGGCCAATACGTTGGCGGAACAAATCCGCATTGCGGGGCCGCATGTGCCGGCCGCCAAGCTGTACGACATCGAGTTGACTGCACAGACGCTCGTGCAGAACGGCGGCGAAGACCGTGTCTTCTGGCGCATTGCCGGACCCAGCGGCACCCTGGCCGGACGCGACACGGTACTCGGCTATGGCTCGGGTCAGGTTCGTATTGGGGAAGCGCGTGTGTTCTATAGCTGGGTCGACGGCAAACAGGTGCGTGCCGTGCATCTGCTGGTGCCAAGCGTCAGCGCTGAAATCCCCAAGCCGCGTTCACCGCGCCAGCCCGCACCGCCCGACCCGGAAGACGACGTCACGCGCCCTGCCCTCGCCCCTACACAGGCACAGACTGCCCCCGCGCTGAACCCAGTCACACCGCCCTATGCCGGCCAACCGGAGAACGGCATCGTCGTGGAAGTGGCGGAACTGCTCGACCACCGCGATACCGCGGCCAAGGAAGTGCTGCTGTCGGTATCCATTCCGCTAATCGTGCTACTGGCGGTTGGCGGCCTGATCCTCTCGCTGGTGCTCAAGGAAGAGCTGCAGCCGCTGCAAACGCTGGCCGACACGCTCAACAAGCAGAGCGCGCAATCGGTGACGCCCTTGCCGCCCGATTCTGCGCGGCGCGTGCCGGCTGAACTGCAACCGCTCATCAACGCGATGAATGCGCTGCTGGCCCGCCTGCGCGATGCCCTGGAAGCGCAGCGCACCTTCATCGCCGATGCCGCGCACCAGCTACGCACGCCGCTCACGGCATTGAAGCTGCACGCAGATCGCGCTGTCGACGCCAAGACATTGGAAGATGCCCGGCCCGCGTTGCTGGAACTGCAGTCGGGTGCCAACCGCGCGGTACGGTTGTCGAACCAGTTGCTGACACTGGCGCGCGCCGAGCCGGGCATGACACTCGATCAACTTGGGCCGCCGACGCGGGTCGACCTGGTGTCCCTTGCTTTCGATACCGGCGCGCAATGGGTGCCGCGTGCGCTGGCGCGCGGGTTGGATCTGGGTTTCGAGGCCTGGCCACAGGAAGCCGCCTCGCCAGGGTCATTGCAAGCACCAGTGTTAGCCAATGCCGTGCTGCTGCGCGAAGCCATCAACAACTTGCTCGACAACGCGATCAAGTACGTGCCGACGGGTGGGCGTGTCACCCTGCGCGCCGGCATCGAAGCCGATGCAGCTTCGCGCTGGTGGGGCGTGGTGAGCGTAGAAGACAATGGCCCGGGCATTCCGCCCGAGCGCCGTGGCGACGTGTTCCAGCGCTTCTTCCGTGGCGATGCGGACCATCTGCCCGGTCAACCGCAAGGCAGCGGCCTGGGCCTGGCCATCGTGCATGACATCGTGCGCCTGCATGGCGGCACGGTCGCCATTGATGATGCCGTGGCGCGCGAAGGTCACCGCGTGATGCGCTTCGTCTTGCGCCTGCCCCTGGTGAGCGAGTCCGTCTGAGCGACGGACCCTCGACTTACTTCTGCTTGCTCTTCTCGGGCCGCGCCAGCATCGTGCCGCGGCACTTCTTCGCGCCGCAGCGACACGCGAACTGTTCCTTCAGCGCTTTGGTCTGGCGGCCTTCGATGACAAGGCCGTAGTCGTAGAACAGCTCTTCGCCGGGTTCGATGTCACGCAACGCGTGAATGAAGACGCGGCCGTCCTTCTCGCGCGCCTCGCAGTTCGGCTTGCAGGCGTGGTTGATCCAGCGCGCCCGGTTGCCGCCAAACTTGGCGTCAATCACGCTGCCGTCTTCCAGGCTGAAGTAGAACGTGTGGTTCGGGTCGGTCGGGTCGTGCGGATGGCGGCGCAGCGCCTCCTTCCACGAGATGTGCTCGCCCTTGTATTCGATGATCTTCTTGTTCTTGGCGATCGGTGCGACGGCATACACGCCACGCCCGTGCACGCCCGACTCACGCACCTCGATGCGATCACGGCGGCGCAGTTTGGCCGGGGCTTCCGGCGCAGGCGAAGACTCAACCAGAGCCGGCGTGGCATCAGGGGACGTACGTGTCATAAGGCGTTGGGGCAAAAGCAAAAAACGTCGATCAGCGAAGCCGTGAGCCTACACCAAAAGCATGGCGACTCGACACGTGCTGCAACCCCATGCAACCCATCCCATGTGGATAACCGATGTGGATAAGTCGTGTGGATAACCCGGCCTGCCGCTGTGGATAACTACCGGTAAAGGATGTGGGCTGTCTGTGGCTGCCCTGTCGATGGTGTGGGCACAAGTGAAGCGGTTGCCGACAGGGGGTTTGGCGAAACCCGCAAGTCATCCACGTCAGGGCACACACTGTGCAAGTGGTTTTGCTTGCCGCAAGTCATTGAACGCAAAGCGCTTTTTGTGGTTATCCACAGAAGATATCCACCGTTATCTACTACTACTATCTGTATACATAAAGAAAAAGGTAAACCCATCGATCGACTTGCGTCGCTTCTATCCATCAAGAACAGACGAGACCCAAAAGCCAAACACAATGTGTGAATCCGATGTGATGGCCCCGCCTCGCAAGGCAAGCACCATGCGGGTTTGCGGAACCTGAGCGCCATGCGCCGTTACAAAGCACACATGCCCGCGACAAGCGCATGCCGGTATCATGTCGCCCTTGGAGCCGCCCCCCGGAGGCTCCGATGTTTGTTTTATCTACTCTTGAAGGGAGTCAAGCAATGACGAAAACCGAACTGATCGACGCCATCGCCAGCGGCGTAGACGGTCTGACCAAGGCCAAGGCCGAGCAAGCACTGAACGTGACGCTCGCGGCCATCATGGAATCCGTTGGCAAGGGTGACGCGGTCAGCCTGATCGGCTTTGGTACCTTCAGCCAGGGCGAGCGTGCCGAGCGTATGGCGCGTAACCCGCGCACCGGCGAAGAAATCAAGGTTGAAGCCGCCAAGACCGTCAAGTTCAAGGCCGGCCAGAAGTTCAAGGACGCCGTCAACGCCTAAGGTGATGACGACCTTGGCGTGAACCAGCCTGTCTGGTCTCTCGCCAACGACGTGGCATGCCAATGCATGCGTGACCAGCCCGCAGCGCTGGCGTACCACGTCGGAGGGCCTGTCTCCCCATCAGGCCTGATATGACCCTCCCACACATGCCCCGCCCCCTCCAGCGCGTTCTGCGCCTCGCTCTTCCGGTTCTTCTGATTGCACCTGCCGTCTGGCTTGCAGGCTGTACGACGCCGCCTGCGCGCCCGCAAGCAGAGCCGCTGCCCGATAACGAAGTCGTGCAGACCACGCCCGGTGCTACATCGCGCCAGAAGATGATCGAGATTGCGCTGACTGAATGGGATCGTTGGGGACGCCAAGTGGTGCGTGTGGGACGCGACGATACGTACTGCGTGACGGGTGGCGGTTTCCCTGACCAGCCGCAAGGCCGTTGGTTGACGCCAGACGACCCAATGCCCCCGCCTCTTGATGAAGAGGCTGGCACCGACATGCCATTGTCGAAGCCGCAAGCTACCGCTGTAGCGGCACCACCGCCCGCGCCCTGCCTGCGTTACCCCGACGGTACCGGTGGTGAAGCCACCGCACGCGGCTGCGTACTGGCCAAGCGCTACTGGGCCATCGTCGGCAAGACACCGACCTGCCAGCAGCTGACCACCGGCGGTTGGGCGTGGTCTGCGGTGTTCATCTCATGGATCATGCGCAAGGCCGGTCTGCAGAACGACCAGTTCCTCACCGGTGCCACGCATGCCGAATACGTGACCGATGCGCGTGACCACCTGCTCAGGCATCCGGCCTTCGTGCTGGAACGCACACCGGCTGTGCCGCGCCCTGGCGACCTGATCTGCACCGCACGCGGAGCCGACCGGTTCATGACCGACCCGGCCGAGATCCGTTCTGGCATGACCCCCATGCACTGCGATCTCGTGGTCGAACTCGATCCGGTTCGTCATGAGGTCAAATCGATCGGCGGCAACGTGCAGCAATCGGCGGCGATGAGCATCACCGAGTTGAACGACGCCAACCAGGTGGATCCGTACACCAACTCCGTCATGCAGTGGCTGGTGATTCTGCGCAACCAACTGCCCTAGCAGCGAATGGGTGTAACGTGGTTTGACGTTCGGCGCAATTTCATTAACATGTGAAGCAGCCAGGCGCTGGTCACTCGACCGGCGCCACGACCAGGAGACAGGTCATGACGGTGCTTTCGCTCAATCCCGATGCCGGATCGGACATCCAGGCCCATCGCCCCGCATGGTGCGGCCCGCGTGAATGGGCCGCGCGCGTGAAGCTGGCGGCGTGCTACCGCATCTTTGCGCACCTCGGCTGGACCGAGCTGATCTACAACCACATCACGCTGCGCCTGCCGCCTGAAGACGGCACCCCCGACGATGGCGGCCCCCACTTCCTCATCAATCCATTTGGTCTGACGTATGCCGAGGTCTGCGCGTCGAACCTCGTGAAGATCGACCTGCAGGGCAACGTACAGCGCGCAGCAGGCCAACCGGATTGGCCAGTCAACCCGGCGGGTTTTACGGTGCATGCGGCCATCCACGCCGGCATTCCCGGCGCGCATTGCGTCATGCACACCCACACCACCGCTGGCATGGCCGTGGCCTGCGCGCGTGACGGTCTGTCGATCAGCAACTTCTATGCGGCACAACTGCACGGCAAGGTGGCGTATCACGACTTCGAGGGCATCACCGTGCATGCCGATGAAGGCCCGCGCCTGGTACAGAACATCGGCGACAAGCCGGCGGTGATCCTGCGCAACCACGGGCTGCTTGCGTGGGGTGATTCGATTGCGCGAGCATTTGCCGTGCTGTGGCTGCTCAACCGCGCCTGCGAGATCCAGCTGGCTTCCACATCGATGGGCGCGGTGCTTGAGATTCCCGATGCCGTTGCGCGCAACTGCACGCGCGACTCATTGCAGTTCAACCCGAGCTTCGGTGCAGGCGAAGATGTGTTTGCGGCGCTGACCCGCACCATCGATCGCATCGATCCTTCTTACCGCTCCTGATTTGTTTCCAAGCACATGACACGCATCTGCATCGTGGGCGCCGGCGCTGTCGGCGGGTATCTGGGCGCGAAGCTCGCGCTGGCTGGTGAATCGATCAACGTACTGGCGCGCAGCGCGACATTGGAGGCGTTGCGCACAGAGGGCCTGCGATTGACCGAAGACGGCACCACACACACCGTGCCCGTTCACGCGAGCAACGATGCAACGGCACTCGGCGTGCAGGATGTCGTGATCGTCGCCGTCAAGGCACCGGCGATGGAAAGCGTCGCGCAAACCATCGCCCCGCTCATCGGTCCGGACACTTGCGTGGTGGTCGCCATGAACGGTCTGCCATGGTGGTTCTTTGACCGGCCGGGTCCGCTGGAAGGCCAGCGTTTGCAATCGGTTGATCCGCATGGCCGGATTGCCGAAGCGATTCCGACAGGGAATGTGCTCGGCTGCGTCGTGCACCTGACCTGCTCAACGTCTGCACCGGGCCATGTTCGTCATGGTTTCGGCAAGCGGTTGATTCTGGGCGAGCCGGCAGGCGGCCCATCACCGCGGCTGGAAGCGACCAGCGCATTGTTCGAGCGCGCCGGCTTGCAGATCGAACGCAGCGAAGCCATCCAGCACGATATCTGGTTCAAGCTGTGGGGCAACATGACGATGAACCCGGTGTCGGTGCTCACAGGTGCCACGTGCGACCGGATTCTCGATGATCCGCAGGTCAGCGCCTTCTGCCTGGCCATCATGGAAGAGGCCAAAGCCATTGGCGCGCGCATTGGTTGCCCGATCGCGCAAAGCGGTGAAGAACGCAGCGCGGTGACACGCCAGTTGGGTGCGTTCAAAACGTCAATGTTGCAGGACGCGGAAGCTGGACGCGGCCCGCTGGAGATCGATGCGCTGGTGGCGTCGGTGCGGGAGATTGGTCAGCACGTGGGTGTGCCGACGCCGCAGATTGATGCCCTGCTGGGTCTGGTGCGCTTGCACGCCCAGACCCGAGGGCTTTACTGAAACTGCTGTTGCGTTACGGTGCCAGCGCCGGGTGTTTCAGCGCGTGCGCCGTTTCGATCCACTGCTGGTGATACGCGGCGTCATCGCGCTTGAGGCCGAGTTCGCCGTTTTGGTACGCCATCGCCAAGGCTTGCACGGCTTCGGGCAGTTCATGCTCAGCCGCGTCCTGATACAACGCCAGTGCGCGTGCCTCGTCGTGCGGTACGCCGTCGCCGTCACGGTACGCATTCGCCAGCATGAACATCGCGGCCGGAATGCCGTGCTGTGCCGCGCGGTCGAACCAGTGCGCCGCCTGTACCGTGTCGATGCCCGTGCCGTAACCGCTGCGATACATCACGCCGAGGTAGTACGCGGCCGCCGCATCGTCCTTATCAGCTGCTTGGCGCAGCAGATGCAGCGCACGCGGATAGTCGCGCGTCACACCACCCGTGCCCAGCAGCAGCGCCTTGCCGAGCGAGAGCTGCGCATACACATCGCCGGATGCACCATGTGTTGCGCCGTTGACCGGTTCGGCGGCTGTCTCCAGCCAGCGCATCCCTTCGTTACGCAATGAGCCGTCGTGCGCGCTGAGCAAGGCTTCACCCAGTGCCGACTGCGCGGGTACCGAACCGCTGCGTGCCAGCTGCCGCAACTGCCGCAGCGCTTCGGGCTCCATCGCCTGCACGACCATCGCGCGCCACGATTCCAGCTGCGTGGCATCCACGGCCGGTGCCTGGCGTGCGTGCGACAACCAGCCACCAACCGCCACGATGACTGCCAATGCGGCAGCCACCGTCAGCATCGGCACCGATTGGCGCGTCGACTGGTGCGTCGGTTCTGCGGCCGGCGTATTGGGCCACGCGGCCCATGCGGAACGAAGAGAAGGCATGGCTTGTTCCTGTTGATGGCTGCTTACTGCGTCAGATCGATCTGGTACACCGCCAGGCCCTTGTTGGTGCCGTCATCTGCCGCCACCTGCGTGACGTTGTTGATGCCGGCTGCCGTGGCGTCAGCAATGCGGCCCGGAGCGGACGAGAACTGCACCTGCGCCACCGACGTCGCCAGCTTCGTAAAGCGCCAGCTGCGTTGCGACCCGTTGGTTGCGCGCTTCACGCTGCCGATCTTCTTGATGTAGCTGATCAGCACATCGCGGTTGGCATCCGGCGAGGCGTAGATCGTCTTGCTGCCATCCAGGCCCGGGAAGTTGCCGCCACCGCTTGCACGGTAGTTGTTGGTCGCCACGATGAACTGCGCATTCGGGTCAATTGCCACCCCCTTGTACTGCAGGTTCTTGATGCGGCTGCCCAAGGCTTGCGTGACGTCAATCTCGTACGTCAGGTTCGGGTCGGTGAACATGTCGAAGTTGTAGCCCGGGAACGTGCTCACCAGCTTCTGCACCGTCGCCTTGGTCGGGTCGATGGTGTTGAAGCGCTTGGCCGCGGTTTCCAGCCAGTTCTTGATGTCGGAGCCCGCCACCTTCACGGCGTAGACCGTGTTCGGATACAGGTACAGGTCGGCTGCGTTGTTGATCGCCAGCGGGCCGGCTGCCACGTCGGTGAAGTCCGTGCCGCCACCAAAGCCGCTCTTGAACGGCGCGCTGACCGACAGCACCGGCAGCGTCGCGTACTGCGGCAGGTTCGCCTGAACGTAGTCCGATACGTACTGGGCTTGCGCCTGGTTGACGATCTCGATTGCGCCCGGGTCACCCACATCGGCAAAGAACGTGCTCATGTGGTAGTCCGTGCTGCCCACCGGCGTCTTCACGTAGTTGATCGTTGCCTGGTGTTCGGTGGCAATCGCAGCGGAGACAGCCGGGTCCGCAGCCACGTAGGTCTTGTCGGCGTTCTGGATCGAACGCGCTTCCACCGTGGTCTGCGTCTTGTCGACGGCCCAGTTCGTGCCGTTGTAGGTCAGGCCCAGTTTGATCACACCCAGGTGCTTGCCCCAGTAGTTGGCCATCACGGTCGGCACGCCGTTCACCGTGCCCTTGGCCTTGTCCACGCCCGGCAGGTTGAACTGGTAGACCGTGCTGTTCGCATCCGGGAAGAGTTGGTGCGAGTGGCCGATCAGCATCGCGTCGATGCCCGGCACGGTGGAGAGCCACCAGCTGCCGTTTTCCATCGTCGGCGAGTACGTCGAGTTGTCCAGCCCGCCGTGCGAGATGGCGACCACCAGGTCGGCACCCTTCGCGCGCATTTCCGGGATGTACTTGGCGGCCGTTTCCTTGATGCCGACGGTATAGACCTTGCCGTCCAGCCAGCGCTTGTCCCAGCTCGTGATGGCCGGCGGCGTAAAGCTGATGATGCCGACCTTGACCGGTGCGCTGACGGTGCTGCCATCCGGTGCCGTGGCCGTCACCGTCTTGGTGATGATGGTGTACGGCTGGAACAGCGGCGCGTTGGTCTTCGCGCTCATCACGTTGGCCAGCACCTGCGGGAAGTTCGGGCCCGCGCATTTGGTCTGCGCAGACGGGTCGGGCATGCCGCTCACATTGAACGTATTGCCAGTGACTTGCGACAGGTACGGCAGGCCGTAGTTGAACTCATGGTTGCCGATGCCGCCGCCGTCGTATTTGGCCGCATTCATCACCTTGTAGATCGCCAGCGTCTGGTTGCAGGTGACCGGGCTCACCATGGCCTGGTAGTCCGACAGCGCGGTGCCCTGGATGGTGTCGCCGTTGTCCAGCAGCAGCGTGTTCGGGAACTGCGTGCGCGCCTGGCTGATGAGCGTCGACACACGCTCGAAGCCGAGCGAGCTGTCAGCGGCCAGCTTGAAGTAGTCGTACGACAGCACATTGGTGTGCAGGTCGGTGGTTTCCAGCACGGCCAGCGTGGCCTTGGTGCCGGTGGGGGCAGCGGCAGCCGGCGTGGGGTTGCCGCCATTGCTGGCGGTGGGGTTGTCGTCACCGCCACCGCAGGCGGCCAGTGACAGCGACAAAAACGCAGCAAGCGGCAACGCCGCCGAGTACAACGGTCGGACTCGCATGAACTTCTCCCTGAAGATCTTTTTTTGGTATGCGGACTACAGACTGCGGACTACGAACTGCCGAGGCGCTTGCGCGATCGTTTGCGCAATGCGAGAGAACTGCTGACTGGGCCGGGGGGCGCAGAAGCGGCGAGTATCGGAAGGGGGCGTGACGAAGTTGTGACCGGCCGGTGACATTTCCGTGTGAACCTTACGGCCGAAGACGTGCACCAGCCGCGGCTCTCCACCGGATGGGGGATCGGCGGGGTCAAAAAATCCAAGGCGTTTCGTCAACAACGTTAGAATGAGCCCATTTTTCCGCGTAGCCGTTCTATGTCCCAGAAGAAAGCGCCGCTGTTCGAGATCCGCAGCGGCTCCGTCGATGCCCTGCTGCTGTCGCCGCGCACCGCCGACATGGACGCCCTGGCCGCCGAACTCACGCGCCGCTTTGCCGACACGCCGGAGTTCTTCTCCAACGACGTGATCGCCGTCGACGTGCGCCGCCTGGCCGAGGACGAGCGCCTTCCCATCGACCGTTTGGTGGAGACCCTGACCACGCTGCGCGCCCGCGCGATCGGCGTGGTCGCCAGCCCCGAGCAGGCCGAATGGGCACAGGCCTTTGGCTTGCCGCTGCTCGACAGCCACGGCCGTCGCCCGCGCGGCGGGAATGACGCCAAAGATGCAGATGCCAAGGACGGTCAGGACGCGCCCGAGCACGCCCAGGCCGCCGAAGCGCCGTCGCCTGCTGCTGCACCCGCCCCTTCCGCTCCCCCTGTCGATGCCGTGGCCATGCAGCCCGGCACCATGGTCATTGACCGCCCGCTGCGTTCCGGCCAGCGCATCTATGCGCGTGGCGACCTGGTGGTGCTGGATATCGTGAGCGATGGCGCCGAGGTGATCGCCGAGGGCAATATCTACGTGTATGCCTCGCTGCGCGGCCGCGCGCTGGCAGGCGTCAAGGGCAACCTGGATGCGCGCATCTTCTGCACGTGCCTGGAGCCCCAACTGATTTCCATCGCCGGCATCTACCGCACCGGCGAAACCCCGTGGCCGGACGCCTACGCCAGCAAGCCTGCGCAGGTCCGGCTCACGGACAACACGCTGGTTTTCGAACCGTTGCGGATGAAGTGACGCACCCCGTGCGCCGAGCGATTTAACTTTTTGATATACGAGCCATGACCAAGATCATCGTTGTCACTTCCGGCAAGGGCGGCGTCGGCAAGACGACCACCAGCGCGGCGTTTTCCGCGGGCCTCGCGCTGCGCGGCCACAAGACCGCCGTCATCGACTTTGACGTTGGCCTGCGCAACCTCGACCTCATCATGGGCTGCGAGCGCCGCGTGGTGTATGACCTGATCAACGTGATCCACGGCGAGGCCAACCTGAACCAGGCCCTCATCAAGGACAAGAAGTGCGAGAACCTGTTCATCCTCCCCGCCTCGCAAACGCGCGACAAAGACGCGCTCACGCGTGACGGCGTCGAGAAGGTGATCGAAGGCCTGAAGGAAATGGGCTTCGAATACATCGTCTGCGATTCGCCGGCCGGTATCGAATCGGGCGCGCTGATGGCGATGTACTTTGCCGATGAAGCCATCGTCGTGACGAACCCGGAAGTGTCGTCGGTGCGCGATTCGGATCGCATCCTGGGCATCCTGTCGTCCAAGTCGCGCCGTGCGGAGCAAAGCAAGGAGCCGATCAAGGAACACCTGCTGCTCACGCGCTACAACCCGAAGCGGGTGTCCGAGGGCGAGATGCTGTCGCTGTCCGACATCCAAGAGATTCTGCGCATCAAGCTGATCGGCGTGATTCCGGAATCGGAAGCCGTGCTGCAGGCGTCCAACCAGGGCCTGCCCGCCATCCACCTGGAAGGCTCCGACGTGGCCAACGCCTACCACGACGTGATCGACCGTTTCCTGGGCAAGGAAAAGGAACTGCGCTACGTCGAATACAACAAGCCGGGCTTTCTGCAACGCCTGTTCGGCGGCGGCAAATAAGGAGGACGCACACCCATGTCGATTCTGTCTTTCCTGCTGGGCGAGAAGAAGAAGACTGCAAGCGTCGCCAAGGAACGCCTGCAGATCATCCTCGCGCATGAACGCACCGCCACCGGTGCGCCCGCCGACTACCTGCCCGCGCTGCAGCGCGAGCTGGTGGCCGTGATCTCGAAGTACGTGAAGATCGGCAACGACGACATCAAGGTCAACCTCGAGCGCCAGGACAACCTGGAAGTGCTGGAGGTGAAGATCGAGATTCCGCAGGCCTAGACCGCCGAAAAACGATTCTGGCGGCCCAGTGCCGACTAGCCGTACCCAAGTACTGTCTGCGTCGGCGCTGAACCGCCAGAACCGCTTCGCTTCGTTTTGCGACGGTCTTTCTCCGCTAGCGCACGCGAATGATGCGGCCCGCCGGTGCCTCCGGCGCGGTCGGCATCGGCCCCACGTAGGCCGCGCGCGGGCGGATCAACTGCCCTGCCGCGCGCTGCTCCAGCGCGTGCGCAATCCAGCCGGCCGTGCGGCCCGCTGCAAACAAGCCGAACGCTGAGCCCTCTGCCAGCCCCAGCACACGCCGCGTGGCGACCAGTGCGAAATCCACTGACGGCCCATCGCCGGTCAGGTTGTTCACAGCATCGATCACGGATTGCAG
The DNA here is from genome assembly GCF_000801955.1 of Ralstonia sp. A12. Lineage (GTDB taxonomy): Bacteria > Pseudomonadota > Gammaproteobacteria > Burkholderiales > Burkholderiaceae > Ralstonia. The sequence goes on along the minus strand of NZ_JSZO01000009.1, from coordinate 44,092 downwards.
CCGCTTGCGTACGGCACCCGTTTTCGGCAGCCGCGCCAGGATGGCATTCGCGCGCGGATCGGCTTCCCGATACAGCGGATGACCAAAGCCCGGCAACGCATCCCCACGATCCAGCCGACGGCGCAACGCCGTTGCCACGGAACGCTCCCCTTCCAGTTCGCTCAGTAGGGCTTCCACGCGCGCCGTGGTGCCGCCGTGCCGGCCACCGGTGAGCGCAGCCAGCCCTGCACTGACCGCTGCACCCAGGCCTGCCCCGGTTGACGCCACTACACGTGCCGCAAAGCTCGATGCATTGAGTTCGTGATCGGCGCACAGCACCAGCGCCACGCGAATCGCCTCGGCGGCTTGCGCATCGACGCCCCACGCCTGCTGGCATTGCAGATGCACGGGCGCAGCATCAGGCGCGCGGCCCAGCATGGCGGCAAACACCAGGCGCAGCAGCGCGCCGGCATCGCGTGCAGTGCGGGCGCTGTCCTGACGCCACGCGGCTTCGTCCAACGCCGGCAGTGCGAGCGTGCACAGCGCCATGCAGCGCTGGCGGATGTCGGCGTCTGCCAAGGAAGCCAGCACGGCGTACCAGCTCTTGGGCAACACCGGTGCCGGTGCACTGAAGGCTGCTGCCTCATCGCATTGCCAGAGCCGCGCGGCCACGGCTTCCAGCGTGGCGTGTTCGGCCAGCTCCAACGCAGGCGTGCCGCGATAGAACAGCCGCCCATGGTCGATGAGCGTAATGGCGGATTCCATCACCGGTAGCCCCCAGTCCAGCGCATGCCGGACTACCTGGCGCGGGCGGCGACCACCGGCGCGTTGATCCGCCAGGCGCGTCACATCGGCTTCGCGGTAGCGGCTGCCGCGTCCATCGGGCGAGGGGTAGGCCGCCAGCAGCCCACGGCTTACGTAGGCGTACAGTGTTGGGCGCGAGATGTTCAGGCGCTGGGCAGCTTCGGCGGCATCGAGGTACTGGGTCATCGGATGCGTGATTGGGCGATCGAGGTTGATCAGTCTAGTCAATGTTGACGCTACGACCACCGCAGGACTGTAATGCGTGCACACCCTTTCTGCGGAGTCCTGTCATGTCGTCACCTGCTGTTGATGTGGTTGATCCTTCCAGGCAGACCCAAACCATTACCTCGACTGAAGCCCTTGCCCAACTGTGGACCGTGCTCGGCCAGCCCGCCGATGCGCTGTCGCGCGTCGCGCTCACGGGAACGGACCCGGCATTGCCTTCGTCCTTTGCGGTGGGCACGCTGGCGCAGAGCACCATCGCCGCCACAGCGCTGGCTGCTGCGCAGGTCGATACGCTACGCACCGGCCGCCAGCAGACGGTGTCTGTGGACATGCACCACGCTGCGCTGGAGTTCCGTTCCGAGCGCTACTTCCGCGTGGATGGCCAACTGCCGCCCGAGCCGTGGGACAAGATCGCCGGGCTGTACCGCTGCGGCGATGGCCGCTGGGTGCGCCTGCACACCAACTTCCCGCATCACCGGGACGGCGTGCTCAAACTGCTCGGCTGCGCGTACGACCGTGAAGCGGTGGCCGCCGCACTGAGCCAATGGAAGGCAGAAGCGTTTGAAGAGGCCGCTGCGCAAGCCGGCATGGTTGTGACCGCTGCACGCACCTTCGACGAATGGGATCGCCATCCGCAAGGCATTGCTGTAGCCGGCCAACCGTTGATGACCATCGAACGCATTGGTGATGCAGCGCCCGAACCACTGCCGCACCACGCCGAGGGTCGGCCGCTTTCTGGCGTGCGCGTGCTGGACCTCACGCGCGTGATTGCCGGCCCGGTGAGCGGACGTACGCTTGCTGCGCACGGGGCGGATGTGTTGTTGATCACCGCACCGCACCTGCCCGCGATTCCGCCGCTGGTGATCGACACCGGGCGCGGCAAGCGCTCGGCCCAACTCGACTTGCGCCAGGCCGCCGATGCTGAGCAACTGCGCACGCTGCTGCGCGACGCCGACATCTTTGTGCAAGGCTATCGACCCGGTGGCGTGGCTGGGCTCAGTTTCAGCCCCGAGCAAGCTGCGGCATTGTGCCCAGGCATTGTCTACGTGAGCCTGTGCGCGTACGGCTATGACGGGCCGTGGGCCAATCGGCGCGGGTTCGATTCGCTCGTGCAGACGGCCAGCGGCTTCAACTGGGCGGAAGCGGAAGCCGCCGGTGTGGACAAGCCGCACCCGCTGCCCGCCCAGGCGCTCGACCATGGGGCGGGTTACCTGATGGCCGCCGGTGCCATGACCGCACTCGCACGCCGCATGACCGAAGGCGGAAGCTGGCACGTACGCGTGTCGCTCGCGCAGACGGCGCACTGGCTGCGCAGCTTTGGCCGCGTGGCCAACGGCTTCGACGTGCCGGACCCGCGCTACGAAGATATCGGCGCGTACCTGGAGACCACGCCCTCCGGCTTCGGCACGCTCACGGCCATGCGCCACGCAGGGCAGCTTTCCGACACGCCACCGTACTGGGCGCTGCCCACCGTGCCGCTGGGGACGCATGCGCCGCGGTGGTAGCATTCGCGCCTTACCCTTGTTTCCGCCGCCCGTGCGCCTGAGCTTTCAGGCGCACTTGGTTCGCCCATGCTTAGCTATCGCCACGCCTTTCACGCCGGCAACCACGCCGATGTCCTCAAGCACGCCGTCGTGGCGCAGGTGCTCGACTACCTGACGCAGAAGGACAAGCCGTTCTGGTACATCGACACGCATGCAGGCGCCGGCCTCTACGCGCTGGACCACGAATGGGCGCAGAAGAAGGCCGAGTTCGACACCGGCATCGGCCCCTTGTGGCGCGCCGCCGCGGCTGGCGAGCCGATGCCCGCGCTGCTTGAGACCTACCTCGACCAGGTGCGCGAGCTGAACCCGAAAGGCGACCTCAAGCACTACCCCGGATCACCCTGGCTGGCGTGGCAGATGCTGCGCGATGCCGATCGCCTGCGTCTGTTCGAGCTGCACAGCACCGAGATCAAGGTGCTGTCCAACAACTTCCGTGGTGCCGGCCGCCGGGTCATGCTGTATGACGGCGACGGCTTTGGCGGCGTCAAGGCGATCCTGCCTCCGCCGCCGCGCCGCGCCGTGGTGCTGATCGACCCGTCGTTTGAAGACAAGCGGGACTACGCGCGCACCGTGCAGGCCCTGCAGGACAGCCTGCAGCGCTTTGCCACTGGCATGTACGCAGTCTGGTATCCGCAGGTGCAGCGGCGTGAATCGGTGCAACTGCCGGCACAGCTGAAGCGGCTGGGCGGAAGCGACTGGCTGCACGTGACGTTGACGGTCAAGCAACCGGTGGCCGGCGGCCTGGGCCTGCACGGCAGCGGCATGTTCATCGTTAACCCGCCATGGACGCTCAAGGCGCAACTGGAAGAGGCCATGCCCACGCTGGTCCGCCTGCTCGGCCAGGACAGCGCCGCCAAGTTCACACTCGAAGCCCAGGCAAGCTGAGCCGGGCGGCGCCTGCCGCGGCCTCATGTCACTGCCATGCCACATGGGCGTGCTACCTACTCAGGCGTATGCTTGAACATGCGCCGCCCCCGGGCGGCGTGCCCCATTCGGTAGGACGGCAGGAGCAGGACATCATGAGCGAACGCGACGCAGCGCGAGAGGCGCGACTGCAGGAAGACCTCCTCGACACCCTGGACGAGGAGCTGGAAATGGAAATCGACGACCACCTGCTCGGCGGCGAGGGCATCAGCGACGAAGCCCGCGAAACGCGGCGCATGTACTTCCGCGAGCTGTTCCGCCTGCAGGGCGAACTGGTCAAGCTGCAGGACTGGGTGATCGAAACCGGCCATCGGCTGGTGGTGATCTTCGAAGGACGCGATGCTGCCGGCAAGGGCGGCGCCATCAAGCGCATCACGCAGCGCCTGAACCCGCGCGTGTGCCGCGTGGCCGCCCTGCCCGCCCCCACCAACCGTGAACGCACGCAGTGGTACTTCCAGCGCTACGTCGCGCACCTGCCCGCCGCTGGCGAGATCGTCCTGTTCGACCGCAGTTGGTACAACCGCGCCGGTGTCGAGCGCGTGATGGGCTTCTGCACCGATGAGGAATACGAAGAGTTCTTCCGCTCCGTGCCCGAGTTCGAAAAGATGCTCGTGCGCTCCGGCATCCAGATCATCAAGTACTGGTTCTCGGTGACGGACGAAGAGCAGGAAGTGCGATTCCAGAGCCGCATCGACGATCCGCTCAAGCAGTGGAAGTTGAGCCCGATGGACCTGGAAAGCCGCCGCCGCTGGGAAGACTACACGCGCACCAAGGAGGCGATGCTGGAACGCTCGCACATTCCAGAGTCGCCATGGTGGGTGGTGCTGGCCGATGACAAGAAGCGCGCGCGCCTGAACTGCATCGACCACCTGCTCACCCAGGTGCCGTACCACCCGGTGCCGCATCCGCCGGTGCTGCTGCCCGATCGCGTGCACCACGCGGAATACATCCGCCACCCGGTGCCGCAAGAAATGATCGTCCCGAACGTCTACTGAGGCACCGGTACCCGCGCGCTGTGCGGGGGGTCAGAACACCGCTTTGAACGCCCAGTACAGCGCGCCTGCCAGCACGATCGACGCCGGCAGCGTCAGCACCCATGCCAGCAGCAGGCTGCGCACGGTATTCCACTGCAGCCCCGAGCCGTTGGCGGCCATGGTGCCCGCCACACCGGAAGACAGCACGTGCGTGGTCGACACCGGCAGGCCATACGCATCGGCCGCGCCAATGGTGGCCATCGCCACCAGTTCGGCCGAGGCCCCCTGCCCATAGGTCAGGTGCTGCTTGCCAATCTTCTCGCCCACCGTCACCACGATGCGCTTCCAGCCCACCATCGTGCCCAGGCCTAGCGCAATCGCCACAGCCACCTTCACCCACGTGGGGATGAACTTGGTGGCGTGGTCGAGCTGCTGCTTGTAGTTGTCGATGACGGCCTGGTCGTCCTTGGCGATGGCGGGCTGCCCGCTCTTCTTGAGCAGGCGGATGGCCTCGGAGGCGAGGTACATGTTGTTGCGGATGTTATCCACCTCGTTCTGCGGCACGGTGGCCATCGAGCCTGTCTGGCCGACCTGTGCGGCGACGGTTTCCGTCAGCGCCTGCACGGCGGGCAGCGTGGTCGGCGTGAGCGTGCGCGTCTGCACGTAGGCCTGCACATCCGCACGCGGGTTGGCGGAAGGCGCCACCCCGTTGGCGTACTTGCCGAGCGCGGCCGACGCCTGGTGCGACACGGCCAGGAAGGTTTGCGTCTCAGCAGGCGTGACGGCGCGGTTGAGTGCGTACACCGTCGGCACCGTGCCGATCAGGATCAGCATGATCAGGCCCATGCCCTTCTGCCCGTCATTGGAGCCGTGCGCGAACGACACGCCTGTGCAGGTAAGGATGAGCAGCGCGCGAATCCAGAACGGCGGCGGCTGGTTGCCCTCGGGCTCGGCATAGAGCGCCGGCACGCGCACCAGCGCCTTGAGCACCAGCAGAAGCAGCGCCGCCAGCAGAAAGCCGACGATGGGCGAGAACAGCAGCGACTTGCCCACCCCCAGCGCCTGGCTCCAATCCACCCCACTGGTGCCGTTGGCGCCGCGCAGGAGCTGGTTCATCAGGCCCACGCCGATGATCGAGCCGATGAGCGTGTGCGAGCTGGACGACGGCAGCCCCAGGTACCACGTCGCCAGGTTCCAGATGATGGCCGCAATCAGCAGCGCAAACACCATCGCAAAGCCCGAGTGGCTGCCCACCTGCAGGATCAGCTCCACCGGCAGCAGTTGCAGGATGCCGAAGGCCACCGCGCCGCTGGAGGTCAGCACGCCTGCAAAATTCCACATGCCTGACCACACCACCGCCAGGTGCGGCGACAACGAATGCGTGTAGATGACCGTGGCGACCGCATTGGCCGTGTCATGAAAGCCGTTGACGAACTCAAAGCCCAGCGCGATCGCCAGCGCAACACCGAGCAGAACGAACGGCAGCACCGAACTGCTGGCCACGTTCTCCAGGTCGGATACCAGGTGGCTGACCACATAGGCGGCGCCGGCCGCCAGGATCAGCAGGAACAGCGCAATGCCGACATTGCGAAAGCGCGCGGGCACAGCACCGGGTTGCACGGAAAGCGGATGCGACATGGGGATCACCGAGGCGGGGGCTGGGAGAGTGATCGATTCTAGGAGCCGCCCAGGGGCCTTGGGTGACGGTTTCGTGTCGCGTTTGTTTCCGTTGATTGCCGATGTATGGACTGGCGCGGCAAGGACCTGGCGATAGGGTCTACACCGTTGGCCGGATCTCGAACCCTGGCACCAGTGCCTCGTTGGTGCCCGGAGCGACGTCCAGCTCGGTGACCTGGGCGCCGGCGGGGCCCTCCCACATCCATTCGCGCATGCGCAGCACATTGGCCTCCGGGCCGGCCAGGAAGGCTTCGACCGCACCACTGCGGCGGTTGCGCACCCAGCCCCGCAGGCCGAGCGTCCGGGCCATGTCGGCACAGGCTGCCCGGTAGCCCACACCCTGCACGCGGCCCTGTACGGTAACGATCACTTGTGCGATGGCGGACATGCGGCGGCTCCAGGGCAGACGGCAGGCAGGTTGTTGGGAGAAAGATGACAAACCAACGTTGTCGCATCTCTGTCACATTTCTGGAATGTGACGTAGGCAGACTGACAACCGCACGGCAAGGTCCGGCGTTACGCAAGGTAAACTAGGCGGCTTGCCGCCGGATGCCAAGCGATGCCGAACATGACGTTCTGGCGCCGCTTTCCGCCACCCACGCCACGTATCGCGCCGCAACCCAGGCAGAGGTTGTGCAGCACGATGTTCGTCAGCGAATTTCGTCCCGGTTATTCAAGATGCAGCAAAACGACAACGAAACCACCATCCGGGGCCCCTTTGGCGTCAACTTCGGCAACCTGTTGACGGCGCCGCCCAACCGCTTTGACCTGGCGCTGCTGCCCATCATCCTGGCGGCCATCGTGCTCGTGGCCTTTGCCGCCAAGCAGATGAACGTGCCGTACACGCCTGGCGAAACGCAGTTGGACGTGAGCCTGGACGTGGCGCAACTGCCCTACTACCTGCTGCGTACGAGTATCCGCATGCTGCTGGCGCTGGGTGCGTCGCTGGCGTTCTCGTTTGCGTTTGCGGCCATTGCGTCCAAGAACCGCACGGCCGAGAAGGTGATGGTGCCGGCGCTGGACATCCTGCAATCGATTCCGGTGCTGGGTTTCCTGTCGATTACCGTCACGGGCTTCATTGCGCTGTTCCCGGGCAACCTGGTGGGCGTGGAATGCGCGGCCATCTTCGCCATCTTCACGTCGCAGGCGTGGAACATGGCGTTCTCGCTGTACCAATCGTTTCGCACCATCCCGACCGACCTGGAAGAGGCGGCCACGGTGTTCCGCCTGTCGAAGTGGCAGCGCTTCTGGCGCCTGGAAGTGCCGTTCGCCATGCCGGGCCTGCTGTGGAACATGATGATGTCGATGTCGGGCGGCTGGTTCTTCGTGGTGGCCTCCGAGGCCATCTCGGTATCGGGCCATGACATCAAGCTGCCGGGTATCGGCTCGTACATCTCGCTGGCGATCCAGCATCAGAACCTGCCCGCCATCGGCTGGGCGATTCTGACGATGCTGATTGGCATTCTGCTGTACGACCAGTTCCTGTTCCGCCCGCTGGTTGCCTGGGCGGACCGCTTCCGCTTCGATGCGATGTCGTCCGAGCGCGAGCCGCAATCGTGGCTGCTGGACCTGCTGCGCCGCTCCGAGTGGGTCAAGGCGCTGCTGGAGCGCACCGCCGCCCTGGCCGAGCGCACGCTTTCCTGGGGCGCTGAGCGCACCCGGCCCACGGCCTCGGGCGGCAATGGTTTTCTCCCGCGCTTCCCGTGGTGGAACCGCGTGGCCGACGTGATCATCATCCTGGCCGCATTGGCTGCCGTTGTGCACATCCTGCAGTTCGTGCGCTCCGAGGTGGGCTGGGCGGAAGTGGGCCACGTGCTGTGGCTCGGCTTCCTGACCATGACGCGCGTGATTTTGCTGATCGCCCTGGCCGCGCTGATCTGGGTGCCGATCGGCATCCGGATCGGCCTGAACCCGAACGTGGCGCGCATCGCGCAGCCGGTGGCGCAGTTCCTGGCGGCCTTCCCGGCCAACCTGATGTTCCCGCTGGCGGTGATGCTCATCGCGCGCTTCTCGCTCAACCCGGAAATCTGGTTGAGCCCGCTGATGATTTTCGGCACGCAGTGGTACATCCTGTTCAACGTGATTGCCGGTGCGACGGGCATCCCGACCGAGCTGCGACTGGCCGCGCGCAACTTCGGCCTGCGCGGCTGGCTGCTGTGGAAGCGCTTCCTGATCCCGGCGGTGTTCCCCAACCTGCTCACGGGCCTGGTGACCGCCGCCGGCGGTTCATGGAACGCCAGCATCGTCTCCGAATACGTGACGTGGGGCGACCGCACGCTGGTGGCCACGGGCCTGGGCAGCTACATCGCCGAGATGACATCGAAGGGTGATTTCCCGCGCATTGCGCTGGGCATCGTGGTGATGAGCCTGTTCGTGGTCGGCTTCAACCGGCTGCTGTGGAACCGGCTGTACGAGATCGCGCAAGAGCGCACCCGCCTGTAAGACGATTTTTGTAGAGAACAGAACATGGCTAACACCGCAGAATCCGTCATCGAGCTGCGCGGCGTCTCGAAAATTTTCCGCACCGCAGACCACACCGACCGCTCGGTGCTCGAGGGTCTGGATATCAACATCCGCGAGGGCGAGATCGTCGCCATGCTGGGCAAATCCGGTTCGGGCAAGTCGACCCTGCTGCGCATCATGGCGGGCCTGGTGCGTGCGGACCGCGGCCAGGTGCTGTTCCGCGGGCGCGAATATTCCGGCCCGGTGCAGGGCATTGCGATGGTGTTCCAGTCGTTCGCGCTGTTCCCGTGGCTGACGGTGCAGCAGAACGTAGAGCTGGGCCTGGAAGCGCAAGGCGTGCCCAAGGCCGAGCGCGAAGAGCGCGCCGAGCAGGCCATCGACCTGATCGGCCTGTCGGGCTTCAACAGCGCTCTGCCGCGTGAACTCTCGGGCGGTATGCGCCAGCGCGTGGGCATTGCGCGCGCCCTGGTGACCGAGCCCGACCTGCTGCTGATGGACGAAGCGTTCTCCGCGCTGGACGTGCTGACCGGCGAGAACCTGCGCGACGAAATGCTCGACCTGTGGGAAGACCGCCGCACCAAGATCAAGGCCATCCTGATCGTCTCGCACAATATCGAAGAGGCCGTGATGATGGCCGACCGCATCGTCATCCTCTCCAGCGATCCGGGGCGCATCCGTGCGGAAGTGCGTGTGCCCTTCCCCCGCCCGCGTAACCGTGATTCTGCTGCCGTGCGCAACCTCATCGACGAGGTGTATGGCCTGATGACCTCGCCGGAGCGCGTGGGTGTGCACGTGGGCGCCGAGTCTGCCGCGCAGCAACTGGCCTACCGCCTGCCGGAAGCCGAGATCGGCCAGATGGAGGCCATCCTGGACCTGCTGGTCGAAGCGCCGTTCAACGGCCGCGCCGACTTGCCGCACCTGGCCGAAGAAGCCGGCGTGACCGACGACGACCTGCTGCCCGCCTGCGAAGCGCTGGCCCTGCTGCAGCTCGCCACCATCGAGCGCGGCGACATCATCGTTACCCCGTTCGGCAAGACCTACATGGAAACCGAGCCGCCCGAGCGCAAGGTGCTGTTCGGGCAGAAGCTGCTCGAACAGGTGGCCCTGGCTTCGCACATCCGTGCCGAGCTGGACGCCAACGAAGACGGCGAGATCCGGGAAGAGCAGGTGCTGCGCGAGCTGGAGGCCTACCTCAAGCCCGAAGAAGCCGAGCGCGTGCTCAAGATCGGCATTGAATGGGGCCGCTATGGCGAGGTGTACGAATACGTGTACAACACCGGCATGCTGACCCTGCCCCGTGAAGAGCGCGAGGAACGCGAAGAGCGTGAAGCGCAGGAAGGTGGAGACGGGGCGGCTGGGGCGTAAGGCGGCGCCCGCCGGTTGTTCTCCCAAGAAAGAGCCGCGCGATGCGGCTCTTTTCTGTTCAAACGGTGGCGCCGGTTCTCGGCAGCATGCCCCTCATCCTCAAGCTCAAACAAGAAGGAACAAGCATGGCGGTATCTCCCGAACAACTGAGCGCGTTGTTGACCTATTGCACCGACTTCTCGCGGACGATGCTCGAACGTGCCGGAGATTTCTATCCGTTTGGTGCCACCCTATCGAAGGACGGTACGCTTGGAGCGGCCGGCGGCCATAACGGGGAAGAACGACCGAAACCGCTGGAGATCTACACGTTGCTCGCTCAGGCCTTCAAGGCGGATGCTCTCAACGGCAATGTGTTGGCCACAGCGCTGGCCGCGAACGTCAACATCCCGCCGGAATACTCGCCGAGTGCCCCCGATGGCGTGCGCGTGCACGTAGAGGCAGAGGGATACTCTCGCTTCTTCTATGGCCCCTACCGCATCACCAAGCAGGGGTTCCTGAAGAAGACATTTGTCGTCGAGTTTGACGAGTGGTTTGCTGTGGAAATCCCACCGCAGTTCTTTCGCGCGGGTGGCGGCTAGTCTGCTACCCGCCAAGCCGGTCCCGAACAGGCATTGGCACGCGCCGCACAAAGCCAGATAATTGCCGAGCTACGCAACTGGCGAGACAGGATGGGCCACCATCGGGAAGCGTAGTAGCTGCGCCGCCGTTCGCCTGGGCACATTGGTATTCGTTTGCACGAGCCTCACCAATCTTCGCCCGACATTCTTCATCGATCTCTCCACGCACAGCAGGCTGCCCTTGCCGCAGCCGTTGTGCATTTGCCATGCGCAAGGAGATTGCGATGGAGGGTGCGCGAACCAACGCGAGCACAGTCATGACAATCATTCTCGATGGAAAGTCCGTAGCAGCACATGTTGAAGATGTGCTCTCAGCGCGCGTCAGCGCATTCAAAACGCGACACGGCTACGTGCCGGTGCTCGCCACCATTCTGGTCGGCGCCGACCCATCGTCGGCAACCTACGTGAAGATGAAGGGCAACGCCTGTCGACGCGTTGGCATGGCGTCCAAGGCGATCGAGCTGCCGGAAGCTTCCACAACGTCCGATGTGCTTGCCGCCATCGACGCACTGAATGCTGACCCGCACGTGCAAGGCATCCTGCTGCAGCACCCGGTGCCCAAGCACGTTAACGAGCGCCTGTGTTTTGACCGCATCCACGTGACCAAAGACGTGGATGGTGTGACGAGCCATGGCTTCGGCCGGATGGCATTGGGGGAGCCCGCCTTTGGTTCGGCAACGCCGGCGGGCATCATGCGCTTGCTGGCGCACTACAACATCGATGTTGCCGGCAAGCGCGCGGTTGTCATTGGCCGCAGCGCCATTCTCGGTAAGCCGATGGCGTTCATGCTGTCGAATGCGAATGCCACCGTCACGCTCTGCCATTCCAGAACCCTGAATCTGGCGGACGAGGTACGTCGAGCCGACATCGTTGTCGCGGCGGTTGGTAAGCCGAAGTTCGTGCAGGGCGATTGGATTGCCGACAACACTATCGTCATCGATGCGGGCTATCACAACGGCGGCATCGGAGACATAGACCACAGCGGCCTGGTCGGACGTTGTGCTGCTGTGACACCGGTGCCCGGTGGCGTGGGCCCGATGACCATCTCTACGCTGATCGGTCATACGCTCACTGCGGCCGAACAATCCGCCAGCTGAAACACCGAGCACGCTCGGAAGGCGCCTCCACATGAGAACGCCGAAGTGCCCCGCCTTGCCTGGGGTGGGCTTCGGCGGCATGGTCCGTTGCTGCCGCACGGCAAGACGCGAAAGCCTGCCCTGGCAGATAACGCTGCGGAGAAGTCACATCAACCGGCATGCGCTCAAACCGAGGGCAACATCGCCCTCGCGCTGGCCTGGATGTTGATGCATTTTTGCGGTGTAATACCGCGCATCTGCACATGCTGACGCCGTCCGGCAGCGCCCACAGCCCGCCATGCATTTCGCCCGCACCCGCAAGACATTGACTGCCTGGCTTGGCCTGGTGGCGATGGCGCTCGTGCTGTTTGCGCCGATGGTGAGCCAGGCGCTGGAGCGGCACGAACTGCGGGTGTTTGAGCAAAGCATGCCGCTGTGCGAGGCGAAGACGTCTGCCTCCGTGGGCGCGGAGCTGCCCATCGGGTCGACCGGGCACGACATGCCCGCCGGCCACCAGGCCGCATGCGGCTATTGCGATCTGCTGGCAGAACACGTGGTGGTGCCGACCATCATCCCCCCGATGGCGACGCCGGCCCCCGTTCATGCAATCGCATGGACCCCGGAGCCCGGCCGTTTGGCTGCGCACAATGCGCGCCATGCCGGGCGGCCACGCGACTCCCCCTTCCTCCTCTGACCACGTTGACCGGGGCAACGAGCGCACATCGCACTCGGCCAGCACCGTTTCAGACAAGACACCGTGCGACGCACCCATGACCGCTGGGGCGCGCACGCACCGATCAGAGTGAGGAATCTCCATGACAACGCCATCCAACTTCGTTCGGCGCGCCGCACTGCTTGTGTGCGCCACCGGCGTGTTTGCACCCGTTGTAGCGCAGGCGTGTGCCACGTGCGGCTGTTCGCTCAGCACCGATGCCGCAATGGGCTATTCGGCCATCCCAGGCTGGCGCTTCAGCGTCGACTACACCTACCTCCCACAGAACCAGTTGCGCAGCGGCACGCGCGCGGTCACGCCGGCACAGGCTGCGGCCATGAATGATGCGGGCGGTAACCAGGAGGTTGAGCGGCAGACCATCAACCGCTACATCAACCTTGGCATCAGCTACAGCCCAAACAGCAGCTGGAACATCAGCGCGATCGTGCCGTACGTGGACCGCAGCCATACGACCTATGGCGCAGCCACGTCCGACCAGCTCACGTCGGACAACATCAGCGGCGCCAGTGCCAGCGGCCTGGGCGACATCAAGCTGATCACCAGCTACCAGGGCTTCCTGCCCACGCACAACCTGGGCGTACAACTCGGCGTGAAGCTGCCGACCGGCCGCTACGGTGGGCAGAACGTGCTGACCGGCAACACCGTCGGGCGCAACCCGGTGTTCTTCAACAGCGGCCCGAACGCGGCAGGTGGGCAAGCACTGGATACCAGTCTGCAGCCCGGCACGGGTAGCACCGACGTGATCCTGGGTGCCTACTACTACCAGCCTGTCAGCCAGGATTTCGATGCCTTCATCAACGGCCAATTCCAGGCCGCCGTGCACCAACGGCTGAACGAGACGGGTGCGGACTTCCGCCCCGGCAACCTCGCCACCATGAGCGTTGGCGTGCGCTACGAAGCCAATCCGCACGTCGTGCCGCAGCTGCAGTTCAACGTGACGCGCAAGAACGCCGACAAGGGTGCACTGGCGGATACGACCAACACGGCCGGTACGGTGGTCTACCTGTCGCCGGGTGTGACGGTGAGCGTGGCGCACAACGTGCAGATCTATGCGTTCCTGCAGAAGGCGCTGTACAGCAACCTGCAGGGGTATCAACTCTTCCCGCGCTGGTCGGGCACGGTCGGAGCCAGCTATGCGTTCTGATACGGAGGGCCGTTCACCGCGCGCATGGTCAAGGCGTGCCTGGTTACAGACAACCGGCGCGGTGGCGCTGGGTGCCGGGCTGGGTAGTCCATCTCACGATGCGCGGGCTGCCAGCCTTGAAGTCGGGTGGCCGGCGCCTGCGCTGGTGCTTCGCACGATCGACGGGCGCAGCATCTCCACCGAAGACCTGCGCGGTCACGTTGTGATCCTGACCTTCTGGGCGACATGGTGTGGCCCGTGCCACCAAGAGCTGCCGCTGCTCTCCGACTACGCAGCGAAGCATGCCGATCGGGGCCTGCGTGTTCTCGGCTTCAGCCTGGATGAGCCGGCCTCGCTTCCTGAGGTTCGGAAGATGGCGGCGGACTGGAGCTTTCCGGTGGGGCTGCTCGGCAGCGCGTATGCCGGCGGCTATGGCCGCGTCTGGCGCATTCCGGTCAACTTCACGATCGACCGCAATGGCTTGCTGGCCGACAACGGCTGGGACTCGCGTGAACCTGCGTGGACGACAGAACGTCTTGAGCGCATCGTCACACCGTTGCTGCGTTGAGGGGGTGATCGTGGCGATGCCAGCGACTGCGACACAAGCAGCGCTTGCCGCGCGTTCACCATTCAGACCGGTTTAGACGTGCCGGCATTGTTGACGGTCAGCAGCGCGACGAAGCACATCGGCTTTACGCATCCGTCGGGTTCGACGGCGATCGCGAACGCGGCTTCGTGATCACGGCACCGGATTCGACAAGCTAGCACTGTGCGGCAGCGCCCTCGCCGCGAGGTTTGGGCACGTGCACGCCATGCCGCTACTTCCACTTCTGCCCAATCCCCGCCAACCCCGCCTTCTGCAAGTCCTCCGCACTCATCACCACACGGAACTCGCAATCGGCGTTGAACAGCAGGAACCACGGCTCGGCCAGTGCGGGAATCTGCGAAGGGTCATCCAGGTTGACGATGAGCACGGCACCGCGCCCGCCGGCCTGCTCGGTAAAGTACGCGGCCTCCGGTTTGATGGCCTCCATCACGCGCGGGATCAGCTCGGCGATGGAGCCGTCGCGTACGTAGGTGTTGAACGGTTCGTGCGGAATCCGCACGTTGATGAGCATGCGCATGGTTTCACTCCTCGTTGGGTTCACGTCGATTCCACAGCACCGCGTGCAGACCTGAACTGCCGACCACCTGGCCGCGATCGTTGATCCCGGTCGCCGTGCCGTATTGATCTGTGGGTAGCGTGCCGAGGTCGATCATCACGCCATCCTCGAACAGGAAGCCGTGATAGTTGCCTCCAGCGGTGCCGGCCGTACCGACGACATGGCCTTGCTGGTTGATCGCGTAGGCGATGCTGTAGAGCCCACCCGGCAGCGTGCCGAGATCGGTGATCACACCGTTCTTCCACAAGACGGCGTGATGGTTTCCGCTCATATCGTAGGCGGCGCCGACGATCCGGCCGTGATCGTTGATGGCGTTGGCGTTACTGGCCTGACCTCCCGCAAGCGTGCCGAGGTTGGTCATCACACCGTCGTCAAACAAGAATGCGCTGTCATACGTACTGGTGTTGGACACGCCAACGATCTTGCCGCTGTTGTTGATTCCGTAAGCGCCACTGAAATAGACGCCGCCCGGCAGCGTTCCGAGATCCGTCATCACACCGTTCTTGAGCAGAAACGCGTGATACGCCCCGGTCGAAGTATTGGAGTAGCCCACCACATCACCACGATCGTTGATGGCGGTTGCATAACTGAAGCTGCCACCCGGCAGCGTGCCGAGATCGGACATCACCCCATTGGCAAACAGGAAGGCGTGCACACCCCCGATGGACGTTGCCGAATAGCCGACCACCTGGCCGTGCCGGTTGATGGCGAGCGCCGTGCTGTAGGTGCCGCCCAGCGTGCCGAGATCGGTCATGACGCCCTTCTCAAACAGAAAGGCATGGTTGGCCCCGCTGGTGGTGGATGAGTACCCCACCACCTGCCCCCGGTCATTGATGCCGTTGGCTGAGCTGAACTGGCCGCCGGGCAGCGTACCCAGATCCGTGATGGTGTAGCCCTGCCCGATGGCAGGCTGGACAGCGGCAAGCGCCAGCAACGCGGTGACCAGCAGCGCGCGGCAAAGGGAATACGCCCTGTTCGATGGCGTGGATGTGAATGGCATGTTGCGCCCCTTTGAGTCGTGGACTGAAACGGCGCCTTGAAGCGTCCCGGCGCGAACGCAGGATGACCGGAACATGCGCGACCCCAAATGGCTGCAGCTCGCGTTGCAGGAAACGCAGAGAGCGGGTGCCACCCCAAACGGGTGAACCCGATGTCGCACATTCAAAACGGGAATTGGCAAAGCCGCCGTGCGCGTTGCAAAAGTCGCGCCACGGGTTGCGCATCAAAGTCTTCGGAGCAGCGTGCCGGCAAGCGGCGCGTGTTTCGCGCCAAAACCTTTGCAGATCTGAAACACCCCCTGTGGGCAACCGTTGTGGATAGCTGCTGTGGATAACGCTTGTGGATATCTTCAGGTCGATCAGCAAACAGCACGCTAGAGGTAGACAACGAAAAAGGCTGGCGTATGCGGATTGCACACCAGTCCTTCCCCGACGGGGTTGCGCCCCCTGTCGCACGCGTTGGCCGCTGGGTGCGGGGCAAGTATGGGCGGGTGATGGTCGAGAACGACACGCACGTTCCTGCTGGACAAATATTCATTCAATTAATTTGAATAACTATGACAACGATAGCCTGCTATTTGTGGGCAATCGATCGCTATAGTTCAGCACATGGACAGCTCAGCAACGCAAAAAAGCGAAGAAACGCTGACCAGCAACACTCAAATTGATTGAACAAATTATTCCGGAGAACACCATGTCGAACGCCAAGCTGCAAGTCCTGACCCCGCACAACAGCCAACTGATCATCATCGACCACCAGCCGCAGATGGCCTTTGGTGTGCAGTCGATGGACCGTCAGACCATGAAGAACAACGTCGTGGGCCTGGCCAAGGCAGCCAAGATTTTCGACGTGCCGACCACCATCACCACGGTCGAGTCCGAATCGTTCTCCGGCTACACCTACCCCGAAGTGCTCGACGTCTTCCCGGGCAAGCAAACGCTCGAACGCTCGTCGATGAACTCGTGGGACGACCAGAAGGTGCGCGACGCCCTGGCCGCCAACGGCCGCAAGAAAATCATCGTGGCCGGCCTGTGGACCGAGGTCTGCAACACGACCTTCGCCCTGAGTGCGATGCAGGAAGGCGACTACGAGATCTACATGGTGGCCGACGCCTCGGGTGGCACCACCAAGGAAGCGCATGACTATGCGATGCAGCGCATGATCCAGGCCGGCGTGGTGCCGGTGACGTGGCAGCAGGTTCTGCTCGAATGGCAACGCGACTGGAAGAACCGCGACACGTACGACGCCGTGATGGCAGTGGCCAAGGAGCACTCCGGCGCCTACGGCATGGGCATCGACTATGCCTACACGATGGTGCACAAGGCTGCACAGCGTACAGCGACCACGCACGAATCGATCGCGCCGGTGCATGCGCCGGTGATCGAGCACTGATCCTCTCCGGCTAGTGCCGAGAGGTCAAAGAAAGCCGCCTGTGAAGGCGGCTTTTTTCATTCTTGCACTGCGATCGCGGCGCTTCTATGGCGGTCAGCTTTCGACGGAGCGAATGAATCGCGCTGGATTGCCTCCGACAAAGCTATTCGGAGGAACGTCCTTGGTGACGACTGAGCCCGCCGCAACAACCGAGTTCTCGCCCACCGTCACTCCACCGATGATCGTTGCGCCCGCCGCGATCCACACGTTCCGCTCAATCACGATGCGCTTTCCGATGGTGATGGAGCGACGCTGCGAAGGTTCCAGGGGGTGACCCGTCGTGATGATGCTGACATTCGGCCCGATCATCACGTCGTCAGCGATATGGAGGCCACCCAGGTCGTAGAAGGTGCAGTTCTGATTGATGAAGACATTCCGTCCTACGCGAATCTCGTCCCCGCCGGCGGTATAGAAGGGAGGAATCAGCGTGAAGCTCGGGTCTACAGGCTGACCAATGAGTTCGCTGAATATGGCGCGAACTTCGTCCGCGTCGTTGAACGTTAGCCGGTTCAGTGCGGCGATGATTGTTCCCGCCCTTCTGACATTGGTGACCATCTTTGCAGATTCGGGCGTGCGCCCTCGA
Organism: Ralstonia sp. A12; assembly: GCF_000801955.1. Taxonomy (GTDB): domain Bacteria; phylum Pseudomonadota; class Gammaproteobacteria; order Burkholderiales; family Burkholderiaceae; genus Ralstonia. The sequence goes on along the minus strand of NZ_JSZO01000009.1, from coordinate 26,412 downwards.
ACTACCTTGGTGTCATCGTCATTCGTCATTTAGTAGCCCACACCAGCGCTTGCGGCGGCTTCAGAATGGTTTTTCAATGCCGGCTTGGGTCGATTGTGGTCGCCGGTCAGCGTTGCGCTTGACGACAACGCCCCCTCCGGAACGGTTCTGCGAGGATACCAACCGCTTCTCAAAAACGGTCATCCGTAGAGCCATCTTCTACACAACCCCCAATGTGGATAACTCCACCTTCCCCTGTGAACAACTCCAGGGACAAGCGTGTTGGCTCTCCGGGGTTGGCGTATCCACAACGCAGGAACAACTTCCAACCGTGTCGACAGGGTGCGATGCGATCCACCGGACTCATCCACGCAACCGCACACGCTGTCCGGTGGGTTGTCCGTTCTGCAAACCATTGAACTGAAAGCGGTTTTCCCGCTTATCCACAGAACTTATCCACCGTTATCTATTACTACTATCTGTATACATAAAGAAGTAAACCTATAAACCCTCTGTGGGGGGCCTTGAAGTGGATGGTGCGATTGCAATTGGCATGGCAACGTACCCGATATCCGATAGGTGAATACGTTGAGTCGAACGACTACAAGGTGGGATATGTCTGAGCGCGACGCAAAGCTCCACGGTTCCTGGCGGTTGGTGTCTTTTGAGACGGAGCTTCAGGATTCAAAGGCGCGCACGCAACCGTGGGACGCCGACCCCAATGGGTACCTGATGTTCGGCGCGGATGGGCGCATGATGGTGCTGGTCACCGCAAAGGCGCGGGAGCCCGGGAATACCGACGAGAAACTGGCGGCGCTTTTCCGTACGGTAATGGCCTATACGGGGCGGTATCGGATTGATGAGGACAGGTTCATCACCAAGATTGACGCATCCTGGAATGAAGCCTGGAATGGCACTGAGCAGGAGCGCTTCTACACGCTCGATGGAGACACGCTCGTCGTCAGTACGGCCTGGATGCCGAATCCGCTGGTTCCCGGCAATCCAATCGGAAGGGGTGTTCTGAGTTTCAAACGCGAATAACTTTCTCGACGAGGCGATCACGTGACAGACACCGAAACTCACGTAATGGAATGCATCACCAAATGGGTGTGGTCGGGTTTCTATGAGCCTGCTGACGTCCGAGACATGATGGATGACATCCTGGAGCCCGACTGCGATGTGAGCCGGTTGGAAGCCTTTATTGCGTCGGAATTTGAGCGCAAGGTGGCTGCAGAAGCGTCCTGGCCTTCAGAGACAGATTGCGACCGCCTTGATCGCGTTTTCTACCATCTGCACGAAGACGGCATCTGCGCTTTGTCCAACGCTGGATACACCATGTCAGACGGCCATGCCGATGTATCAGAAGCCGTGGACGACGCTCCAGAGGGCCACTACCACGGATACTGCTTCTATCACGGACAGGACGTGGACAGGGCCTTGGACGGACACGGCATCATGATCGCCTTTGGTGATCTGGCCGACGACAAGGCGCGTGGCTCAGCCGTGGGCCATCGTGTTGCAGAAGCACTTTCGCTCGCGGGGTTCGGGGTGTCGTGGGATGGATCGGTCGCGACGCGAATCAATATTCCGTCTTTCGACTGGAAGCGGCGGCAGACCTAGCGTGATGCCTGCTTTGGGCTCTGGCCGGCCACGCTCAGCCTACCGCCACACGCTGCTCAATAAACTCCCGCCAGCCTCAACGCATCAACCCCCATGTGTGCCCCCAGCACACTCAGCACAACGCCCATCGCCCAGCGTTGCGCCAGCAACAGCCCGGGGCGGCGCGCCAGCAGCGTCGCCATGCTGCCGGAGCAGATCGCTACCAAGCCGTTGACCGTAGCGAACGCGATGATCAGCGACGCGCCAAGCGCGAGCGATTGTTTGAGAACGCTGCCGTTCTGATAATCGATGAACTGCGGCAGCAGTGACAGAAAGATCATCGCGAGCTTGGGATTCAACAGGCTGGTTGTTGCGCCCATCACCAGCAGCCGGCGCGGCCGCTCGCGAGGCAGATCGCGAACCTCCAGCGGCGAGCGGCCGCCCGGCCGCACTGCCTGCCAGGCCAGATAGAACAGATAGACCGCGCCTACCGCCCCCAGAACGCTGCCCGCATACGGCACGCTCAGGAAGAACGCCGTAATGCCGAACGCCGCCCCAAACATGTAGAAGAGGTAGCCAAGCATGACGCCCGCGAGCGAGATCAACCCCGCCGTGCGCCCTTGCGCAATCGAGCGCGACATCACGTAGACCATGTTCGGCCCCGGTGTGACGGCAAGCATGCCGCCAACTGCCAGAAAGCCGTAAATCGACCCCGCACCCTGCATGTTCGTGGGCTCCTCCAAGTGCCTATGGGTCGTAGTATCGGATTCGCATTTGATCCAGTAAAACGAATTAAACTGAATCGATTCCTCAGCTTTTCTGACGAACATGAAGAAGCTCGATCTGGATGTGCTTGAGATGCTGGTGGCCGTTGCCGAGACGGGATCATTTGTGCGCGGCGCGGAGTCCGTGCATCGGTCGCCGTCGGCGGTGAGCATGCAGATCAAGGCGCTGGAAGACGCGCTGGGCAAGCCGCTTTTCGTGCGTAGCACCCGCAGCGTGGTGATTACCGCAGAAGGCAAAACGCTGTTGGACTATGGCCGCCGCATGCTCGCGATGCGGGATGAGGCGTGGGCCTCCGTTGTGCGCCCCGAGATCAAGGGCCGCGTCACGATCGGCGTGCCGGACGACTACGCCTCGTCGTTGCTGCCGCAGGTGCTGCGCAAGTTTGCGGTGGCGCATCCGCGTGTCGAGATTCGGGTGATCGGCTTGCCCAGCAGCGCGCTCGCTCCACTGCTCAAAGACAACACGCTGGACCTGGCCTGCATGACGAAAACGAAAGGCATTGCCGGCGAATTCGTCCGCTACGAGCCGATGGTGTGGGCCGGGTCGCCCGCACGGAAGGTGTGGCAGGAGCGCCCGCTCCCCATCGCCGTGTTTGCGCAGGGCAGTACGGCACGCGCCTATGCCATCAGCGCGCTGCAGCGGGAGAGCATCAAATATCGGATGTCGTACGAAAGCCCCAGCCTGCTCGGCCTGATCAGCATGGTTGAGGCCGGGCTTGCCATCGCGCCGCTCGCCAGATGCAGCGTGCCGGCACACCTGGTTCAGCTATCGCAGAACGAAGGGCTGCCGCCGCTGGATGATCTGGAGGTGGTTCTCGCCCGCAGTGCCCGGTCTGGGCGGCCGCCTTGCGATTTTCTCGCGGAGCAGATTCTGGCTGAGTTGCGCGGGTGACCGACGCGTGACAACCCCGTCCAAGTTACCAGCGCGAGGTGTGGTCTTCCGTCACGCCGGGCAGCCCCTGCACGACATGCCGGATGCCCGTGTCCGGATCCACAATCTCGCCATCAAAATGGCCGATCGGCTGGATATAACGGCTCGCTGCAATGAGCAGGTTTTTGTTTTCGCTGCGCGCGCCTTCCGGTGTGAATGTCAGGTCGACCTGACGATTGGCACTGCGGATGTGCCACGGTTGCAGCGGCTGCTTCGCATCGAAATCAAATTCAACCGCGCCGACGCGGATCAACTTGCCATGCAGCCATACGGCGTTTTCGGCATCCCCCATATACCCCTGCTGCAGGTTGAAGCCCATTTCACGACTGTGCGCGCTCGCCCAGCGCCAATGCGTTTCCCTTGCCAGCAGGCCGTTCGAGTAGTCCAGCGATGCCACGGCGCCATCCAGCGCATAGCGTTTGTGCGGGCAATCGGCAGTGCCACTGACCTTCAGCCCGCCGCTCTTGTGCGTCGAGTGCGCGAGCCAGTTAGCGGGGGCAATGGATGCCAGCACGGGCGGCATGCCAGCCAGTTGGATGTCTGCAGTCAGCCGCAGCTTGGGTGACTGAATGCTCAGGGTCAGGTGATCGCGTTTGCGCTGGAAGGCCATGCGGCAACTCCCGGCCGTGAAAGACGCGTTACCAAAGGCGCGGTCTTCCATCTTTGCGGACAGACCCGGCAATCCATTTGCGCTTGTCGCACCGACAACTTCCCGGCGTTGCCGGTCGAACAGGTAGGCGAACGCCGTGCCAGTCCACCCCACATCAACAATCGCCGCGCCGATGAAGTAATCAGGATGCGCAATGGCGGCATATTGCCAACGCTTGTGATGCAGCTTGCGGGTCAGCCGCTGGTAGAGCGTTGTTTTCAGCGGCAGCCAGTCCACCTGTTCCACGATCCCCTCATACATGCCGAACGCCGGCAGACCGTGTTCAAGCACCAGTTGGCTGGGCGCAGCGGGGAGGCGCACTGTATTCATGGTGTATCGCATAGATCCTGGGGCGGAGATGCGATGACTCTACACGCCACCTGGCGCGACACGTGGCGTTTGAAATGGTTGTATGGACGTGCGTTGCAGCAATGCCGGTGGGTGCGCCCTGCTTCTGCTTCTGCTCCTGGGCCTTTGCTATCTGTCGCAGGAACCGCAGCTTGATCCGGCGTGGACAGAAGTCTCAGTGATCACGGCTTGCACCTCACGCACCAACCACCTTGTTCTTCCCCGTACGCTTGGCCTGATACATGCCTCGGTCAGCCCGCTGGATCGCGTCCATGGGCGCTTCATCCTTCGCAAGTTCTGCAACCCCCGCCGAGAACGTAATGAAGAGCCGCGTACTGCCCGCCACAAAGAAGCGCTGGGTCAGCGCACGCTGCAGCCGGACGATGGCTTGCACGCCGTCTTCCAGGCACGTGTCGGGCATCAGGATGACGAACTCCTCGCCGCCAAAGCGTGCGAGCGTGTCTTGGGGGCGCATCGCCTCGCGCGCCACCTGGGCCAGATGCGACAGGGCATCGTCGCCAAAGCTATGCCCATGCGCGTCGTTGATCGACTTGAAGTTGTCGATGTCCAGGAACGCGATGGAAAGCGCCGATTTCAGATGCGCGGCGCGGGCCACCTCGCGCGCCAGCGCTTCTTCCAGGCCCTTGCGGTTGAGCGCGCCGGTCAGCAGGTCATGACGCGCCGATGCCGATGCCAGGTCGAGCGCCTGATGGAGCCTCGCCACCTCGGCGGCGGCATCTTCGGCGCGTTTCCTCATCGCCGACAGTTCTTCGTGATGGCGCGCTGAGACGAGGGACATCCAGCGCGTGGCCGCTAGCGCGTCTTGGATCACAGGCGCAATGTCGGCGATGGTCTTGGCCGATTCGATCTTCTTGGCGCACGCCTCCATCTGGCGGTGGTGCTCGCCGGAGCTTTCCGCTGCTGAAGACAGCCGCTCCATGAACGAGGCCAGCAGCCACTTCATTTCTTCCTGCGCTTCGAGCGACTTCGCCTTCAACGCGCCCTGCTTTTGGATCACCTCCTTGAGGCGCCGCCGCACGTCTTCAAGCCGGCGCAGGCTCACGGGGGGCTCGCTGGCCTTCATCAGGGCATCGATCTGCCCGCGCAGCCAGCGGTCATCCAGCGACAGCTCGCCAATGTTCTCAAACACGAGCTGCAGCAGATTCAGCAACGACTTGCGGATCTCGCTCTGATCTGCCGCCGCCAGGGATAGCCGGTGGTTGAACGTCGCCAGCTTGGTGTTCAGGCTGCCAATGGTCTCCGATTCTGAGCGGCAGGCCTTGATCAGCACCCGGGCCGTGGGACCGATCGTGGTGTTGTCATCGCCCAGCGCAGGCAGACAGTACTCAACCGTGCGTGCGAGCTGTTCGCACAACTCCCGCACCAGAGCCATCCGCTCCGCGTCCAGGGTGTGGCCGTTGGGCTTGTTGCCGGAGATTTCATAGTAGATCGAGGCAAAGTTGTCCGGCGTGGGGGTCAACCTGCGTGAGGCCAGCAGCTTGAGGGCGTGCCGAGCGGTCTCCGAGGGGGTTTTTTCTGTCATGCCTAAGCTGCAGGTTCGCGGGCGGGATTTGACGGCGATTTTCCATGGTTCCACGCGCATGGAACAGTCGATCGAAAGTTGGTGTGGGTGTTTTGCTGCATCACTGCGTGCAGTTGTATTGGATGGCAAGGCAAGTTAGCCGTTGTGTACGGCCGATGCCCCCCTCTCCACCACGCTTGCACCCAGCGTGGCGCGTACTACTCTTGACGAGGTTTGCGTAGCGCGTTGTCACGCGGCCCGCTCAGCGTCAGCGTGCCGTTTCCCCATCGACCCCGGCCACTCCGCCCCCAAGAGAGAACCCCATGCGAAAACTGTTTGCAGCCGTTGCGCTCATGCTCGCCCTCACGCACCCTGTGCAAGCGCAGGTGAAGCCGTATCCGCCGGGCTTTCACCACCAGAACATCCAGACCGACGGCGCGACCTTGTACGTACGCGTCGGTGGCAGCGGGCCGGCGGTGGTGTTGCTGCACGGGTTTGGCGACACGGGTGATATGTGGGCGCCGCTAGCCACCGAGTTGGCGCGCACGCATACCGTGGTGGTTCCTGATCTGCGCGGCATGGGGTTGTCGTCGCACCCGGACGGTGGCTATGACAAGCGCACGCAGGCGGGTGACATTCGGGCCGTGCTAACGCACCTGAACATCGATCAGGCCGACGTGGTTGGCCACGATATTGGCACCATGGTCGCCTTTGCCTATGCAGCGCGCTATCCGGACAAGACAACGCGGCTGGTTGTGATGGACGCGCCGGTGCCGGGCGTCCCACCGTGGGAGCAGATTGTCCGCTCGCCTGCGCTGTGGCACTTCTCGTTCGGCGGCCCCGATGCGGAACGGCTGGTGAAAGGCCGCGAGCGGATCTACCTGGATCGGTTCTGGAATGAGTTTGCCGGAGACCGCTCGAAGATCGACGAGGCAACCCGGGTGCACTATGCCCGCCTCTATGCAAAGCCGGGCGCCATGCATTCCGCGTTTGCGCAGTTCCTGTCGATTCCGCAGGACGCCGAGGACAACCAGAAATCCCTTGCCACCAAGCTGACCATGCCGGTGCTGGCCATTGGCGGTGAAAAGTCCTTCGGCGCGAACGAGGCCATCGTCATGCGCAATGCCGCCACCAACGTGCAAGAGTTGGTCGTTCCCAATGCCGGGCATTGGTTGATGGAGGAGCAGACGCAGGCCACGGTGAGTGCCATCGTCAAATTCCTCGCGCAGTAGCGTTGGGTGCGCGCAATTGGAAGCCGTTGAGTTAATCCTCGACGTTGTGCTCGTCGCCTATTCTGTGGGGGCGGCGGCTGCCGCATCCGCATCCAGATTTGCGCGCGGCGTGCGGGTGCTTGCAGGAACAGCACTCTTCACGACCGTCTTCACCCCGATTCTGGCGCCTGCAACCATCATGCTTGTCCCGATCCCGTTGGGCCTAGCCTTGGCCGTTTGTCTTCTCAGCGGTTCCACCCACGAATTGCCCGGTTTGCTCGCCTTGGCCCCTCGATGGAATGTCGTTGCTGCGGTGTGTACAGCAGCGATTGCCGCGCTAATGATGTGGTGGTATCAGCCTTCCACTCCACGCCGACATGAAGAAACCAACCACGATTCGAAGCGTAGTTAAAGGTGATGCCGCAATGCTGTGCGCCGCAGAACAAGCCACCGCACTCACTCCAGGGCTGCTGGTGTCACGGCCTCACGAACTGCAGGTTGAGGCATTCGAACGAAAGATCGAACTGCTTGAGCAAGACGGGGTGTATCTCGTTGCAGAAAGTGGTGGAGCGCCGGTTGGCCACGCGCTTCTGGAGCCGATGACGCTCACCGCGCTCTCTCATGTCTTTAGCCTCACGATCGTTGTCCATCCTGGTCACCTGGGCTGCGGAATCGGTACGGCGCTCATGACCGCACTCATGGAATGGGCGGAAAGCCAGCCGCGCGTGGAAAAGGTGGAGCTTCGAGTCAGGGCAACCAACGCCCGCGCCATTGCCTTGTACCAACGCTTTGGGTTCGTAGAAGAGGGCCGGTTCGAGCGGCGCATACGACTGCCAGACGGGTCATATATTGCGGATCTCTCCATGGCGCGTTTTGTTCGTCAGGCAGGTACCTCGCTTTGACACATCACATCGCCTCAATGCCGACCGACTACGATGGTCATTCCTCCTCTGGAAAGAAGGTTGAGTGCCCGTATGGGCTGGTCATTGTCGAGGGCATCATGGGCTCGGGTAAGTCGACAACGATGCGTTTGATTGCACAGCGTTTGTATGACGCGGGGCAGCAGGCACTCCCAATTCACGAGCGAACAGAACCACATCCAGTCCGGGCGACGGATGAACTTGAACACTGGTTCGAACCGTGGCGTGATGCAACACCGCGGCATCTCGCAGAGCGTGCTTTGGCGAGATGGAGCGCCTTCGTGCAGGACGTGCAGGCCGAGCGCCGCATTCCGGTGATGGACGGCCAACTGTTCCATGGCGATCTCACACACCTGCTGTTGATGGAGGCGGAGACCGAGCTGATCGCCAACTATGTGCGGGCGTTGACGAAGATCATTGCCCCGCTGAATCCCTTTGTTTTGTATCTGTGGCAGGAAGAGGTTGACCGTGCCATTCGCACTGTTTGCGCAGAGCGTGGTCAGGAATGGGTCGAGTACCAAGTGAACTGGAAGCTTGCGGCACCTTACTGCGTGCGCAGACGCCTGACAGGATTGGAAGGGCTTATCGCGCTGTATCGCGACTACCGTGCACTAACCGATCAGCTTTTTCAGCAACTCCCCGGAGCCAAACTCGCCATTGAGAACTCTGCGCAAGCGTGGCCAACGTATGAGCGAAACATTCTTGATGCGTTGGGACTTCGGGCGCGGTGTTCCTAGGTTTAACCCTCCGCGTTCAGAGCAGGGCATGTCAGATGCTGAACTCCGGGCGTGGGCAACTCGATCTACCCTTCAACGCACGCTGATGAGAGGACCTTCCAATGCAACCAGTCGTCAGAGTCTCGATTCTCCGGTGCCCGCCGGACCAGTTTGCCGAAATGCGGCAGATGATGAACGATCTCGAAACGCTGCTTCGGCCCGGTATCGAGGCAATGCGCGGATTGATCGCCTTCTATGTGGGCGAGGATGAAGCGACATCGTCGCTGTCAAACGTGAGCCTGTGGACTGACCTGGACGCGGCGAAGCAACTGGACACGTTCCAGCCGATGCTGGATTCGGGCAAGCCCTTTATCGACAAGGGCGGCATGTTCGAGCGGCCGATCATGAACTACCAGCCGATGTGGGAGCTGCAGCCCGTGTCGAAGGTTTGAGGCCTTGTCGGGGGCTATGGTCGGGCTCACTGCGCTTCGGCGGATTACACATTGAAGCCGTATGGCTGTCACGAGAAGTGCTCAACGCAACTGGTACTCACATGAACATGGCATTGAAGTTTTCCGGCTGCCTCATCCTCCTGTCGGCGTCGTCGCACGCAAGCGCACTAACCCCACAGCGCGTCCCGTCGGAGGTCAGAGCGTTCATTCAGGAGCGGAACACCTGCGACCACTTCCGTGGGGAGCCAGCCGAGGGAGACAGCCCGGAACAGGTTGAGCGAAGGGAATTTCTTCTGGACAGCTTTGACATTTACTGTGCCGGCACCGACAAGCGTCTTGCCGCGTTGAAGCGACGGTATAAAGCCAATCCCGCTGTTATGAGGCGGCTCAACCAATTTGAAGAGCACGTCGAGTGAAGGGAGACTGGGCGCACCACTGCCCCGAGACCGCACGAGACGTCACGATGGTGTCGAGAAGCCGTGTTCGGCTCCGCAGCAGGCACATCGGGCTCTCATCATTCAAGCCGCAGAACAGGCGTTACCTTTCCATCAGCACCCACCAACGCACCCATGAGTTCGATCCAACTCACTCGCGCAACCCGCGCCGATGCCACTGACTTGATCTCCGCCAATCGCGCGAATCAGGACTACCACCTCCCGTGGGTCACCTCGCTCACGGATCAGACAGGATTCGATGCGTGGTTCACTCGTTGCGAGGCAGGGCCAAACGTCGGACTGATTGCCAGAGAACGGGTTTCCGGGCAGATCGTTGGTGTCGTCAATCTCAACGAGATCGTTGCTGGCGCATTCCAAAGCGCTTACCTCGGGTACTACGGAATGTCGAACTTCAGTCGGAAAGGGTCGATGACCGAGGCGCTGCGGGCGGCTGTGCTCTATGCCTTCAATGACCTTGGGCTACATCGACTGGAAGCAAACATACAGCCCGAGAACGAAGCGTCGATCGGCCTGGTGCGCCGGGTCGGATTCCAGAAGGAAGGCTTTTCACCGCGCTATCTTCGGATCAACGGAGAGTGGAGAGATCATGAGCGGTGGGCGTTGCTCGCCGACATGTTCGATGCGCGCTGAATCCCCCTGATCACATTGCATCGCACCGCAGAGCGACCACAAGCACGACCGTCCTCTTCATCGCTGGCTTTGGCCCGATTGTTCGTGACGCGGCGGCAAGCCACAGGCTGTATTGCCAGGCGCTCGGTATCCCTTTCAGGGAAGAGAACGGTGGCTACCTTCATACCGAGGCACTGAAGGGCATAAAGCATTTCGCTTTGTGGCCCCTCACTGGAGGAACAGCGCGAGGTGGTCTTTGTCTACGCCGGGCAAACACCCTCAGGAGAGGTCCGCTGAACTCGACCCTTCTGCCGCATCCTTGCCGTGCTCCAGCGTGCGGCCATCGCGCCCCGATGCGCGCCGTTCACCAACATAGAGCGTGACGAACAGTCCAGCGATGGCGACCACGGCGCCCAGGCCCATCAGCCATCTGGCAAGTAGAGTCATCATGATGTGGACACATTGCGCGTGCGTAGTGGGTGACAACTCAAGGGTAGCCAGCCAGGCATCAAAACCGCGTAGAGACGCAGGCCCGCGCTGCAAAATTCCCGTAAACGGACAGTGTCGCGACAGGTAACGGTGCCGATTCGACGCGTACCTGCATTGCCATGGCAGCGTCATCATCTGTGAGTGGAATAGATCGCAGGGTTGCACTAGATTGTGCAAAAGAGGTTACTCGGCACCACGAGACGGGCTGCCCATCGCAGGGTAGATAGAGCCGCCCGATCACGCTGCCACCACCCGCAGCGGGGAGACACCATGGCCAGCTTGACCAACGTGTGGCAACTACTGGTCGGTAAGCCGCTCGACCCAATGGACCCGCGCACGCGGCACGCTATTGCGGTCACGCCGCTGCTCGCCTGGGTGGGGCTTGGGGCAGACGGCCTGTCGTCATCCTGCTATGGACCGGAAGAGGCCTTTCTTGCACTCGGGCAGCACACGCCGCTTGCGCTGTTCCTGGCGCTGGCTACGGCGGCAACGGTGTTCATCATCGCAATCGGCTACAACCAGGTCATTGAGCTGTTCCCCACCGGGGGCGGCGGCTACCGCGTTGCCACGGCATTGTTGGGGCCGCGGCCTGGGCTGGTATCGGGCGCGGCGCTGTTGGTCGACTATGTGCTGACGGTGGCGACGTCGCTGGCCAGCGGGGTCGATGCCTTCTTCAGCCTGCTGCCGGTCAGCGCGCAGGCGTTCAAGCTCGGCACGGAGATGGTGCTGATCGTGCTGATGACCGGGCTCAACTTCCGGGGCATGCGTGAATCGATTCTGGTGCTGCTGCCCATCTTCCTCGGCTTTGTGGTGCTGCATTTCGGGTTGATCGTCTATGGTGTGGCGGTCCATGGCAGCGGGCTGGCCGCCGTGGTGCCGGATGCCGTGGGCGAGGCACACACCATGTCGCAAACGCTCGGGCCGCTGGTCATGCTGGCCTTGCTGATGCGCGCGTTCTCGCTGGGTGGCGGTACGTACACCGGCCTGGAAGCGGTGTCGAACAACGTCAACATGCTGGCCGAACCGCGTACGCCGCATGGCAAACGCACCATGCTCTACATGTCGACGTCGCTGGCCTTTACTGCGGGCGGCATCATCCTGCTTTACATGCTGTGGCACGCCAAGCCGGTGGAGGGCCAGACGCTCAACGCCGTGGTGTTCGGCAGCGTGATTGACCACATGGGGCTGGGCTCGTCGTTTGCGCGCAGTGCGCTGCTGGCTGCCGTGCTGGCCTTCGAGGCGGGGCTGCTGCTGGTCGGCGCACAGACAGGTTTTCTCGACGGCCCCGCCGTGCTGGCCAACATGGCGCACGACTCCTGGGTGCCGCGTCACTTCCGTGATCTATCCGCACGGTTAGTGCGGCAGAACGGCATCATCGTGATGGGCGTGGCGAGCCTGTTCATCCTGTTCTGGACACATGGCGACGTGTCGGTGCTGGTGGTGCTGTACAGCATCAACGTGTTCCTGACCTTCAGCCTGTCGCTGCTGGGTCTGTGCACCTACTGGTGGCGCCGGCGCAAGAGTGGAGAACGTTGGTGGGCGCACTTTGCGCTGTCTGCCTTGGGCCTGTCGGTGACGAGCACGGTGCTGGTCATCACCCTGGTTGAGAAGTTCACTGCGGGCGGCTGGCTGACCGTGCTGGTCACCAGCGCCGTCATTGCGCTGTGCTTCCTGATCAAGCGCCACTACGACGAGATCCGAGCGCAAATCGCCAAGGAGGATGCCCTGTTCCCAGGAGAGGCGCCTGCGATGAACGACGCCTCAGCACCCGCCAAACTCGACCCCAACCTGCCCACCGCCATCCTGCTGGTCGGCAAGCACCGGGGCGCCAGCATGCATGCGCTGCTGTGGGTGAACCGGCTTTTTCCGGGGCACTTCAAGAACTTCATCTTCCTGGCCGTGGGCGAGGTCGACGCCAAGAGCTACGACGGCGCCGAGCATTTGGAACGCCTGCGCCAGACCATCACTACCTCGCTCGACTACTACGTGGCGCAATGCCGCCGGCATGGCGACGCAGCCGATTGCCGGATCGCCTTCGGCACCAATCCGGTAGCGCAGTTCACCAAGCTGGCAGAGACCACCATGGAGGAGTTTCCGAACAGCGTGTGCTTTGCCAGCAAGCTGATTTTCCGGCAGGTCAACTTCCTGACGGCGTGGCTGCACAACCAGACGCCGTTGGAAATTCAGACGCGCTTGCATACGCAGGGCAAGCAGATGGTGTTGCTGCCGATGAATGTGGGCTAGGCCGTGTTCAGCATGACGGCTGTTCGGCTGCGCGAACATGCAGCCCTCGTGCGCCACCGCACGCACTCCAAGGCACACAGCGCTGCACGCGCATCAACAAAGTCTGATGTCGCCAAGCAACTTCAGTTCGCGAGTTCAGCGCGTTGTTGCCCTAACAGTATTCCAGCGCTGAATGCGAGTTCAGCGGAGATGAACCCTTCCGGGATTGCAGCCTTGGCCCAGCCGGTGGCGTGTCCACCATTGGGTGTGAAGCGATATTCGGCAAACCATCGTCGGTCGTCTTGCTGCGTGGTGCGTATTTCAAGCCTTCCGTTTGCCAAGTTGAACGAACTGAACATGGAAACCCTCGTGCGGTTGCCTCGGGATGCGGAAATGTGCAGGTGCGCAGTCATTCCTGGCCCCACCGTAGTGTGCTGGTGAGCCCTTGTCAGCGCGGTACCGTACATAACGCGGGCCGTTGTTACGCCCAGGTGTGCTGCTTGGGTGAATCAAAGGCCGATGCCAAGCGGGCTAATAGCGGTGATCACGATCGTGATCGCGGGATTCTGAGTGGTCGCCTTCATAACCGCCGTGCCGTTCACCCCCGTGATAGCCGCCATCCGGAACCCATATACAACCCGCCACGGTGGCGACCAGCAGCCCAAGACACATCGAGATCACTGCGCGCATGATGTTCTCCTCACAAGGCGTCCAACGCATGGCGCGTTGATGCGCCAATCACATGGAGACGATCCGATCTGCCGGTGGCCGTGTCTGTACGCTTTCGTTCAAATCAAACGGCTTGCGTGCACGCAGATCGATGTGGAGGGCAATGGTGCCCGCGATGCCGTTGGTTAAATCGCCTGGAGGTCAGGCAGGAGACGGTCAAACTCTCGCTTGACCACGGCATAGCATTCACAGACGCGAAGCTCGAGACCGGGCCGGTCGAGTACTTCAATCGTCCCGTGGCTATAGCGGATCAATCCTGCGTCCTGCAGCTTCAACGCAGCCTCGGTGACGCCGGATCTGCGCACACCGAGCATGTTGGCGATCAGCTCCTGCGTCATCCGTAACTCATTGGACTGCAGGCGGTCCAGGCTCAGCAGCAGCCAACGGCACAATTGCTGGTCGATCGAGTGGTGGCGATTGCAGACTGCCGTTTGTGCCATCTGCGTAATGAGTGCCTGGGTGTAGCGCAACAACAGGCGCTGCATGGCGCCGGCGCGGTTGAACTCCCGTTTGAGTGCGTGGGAGCTCATGCGATACGCAGCGCCCGCGCTTTGGACCACGGCACGGCTGGGCGTCGTTTCGCCGCCCATGAAGATGGCAATGCCGATCAGCCCCTCGTTCCCGACAATCGCGATTTCTCCCGACGAACCATTCTCCATGACATAGAGCAGGGACACGATGCAGGTGACGGGGAAGTAAACGTAGTCAGGCCGATCGCCGGACTCGTAGAGAACATGCCCCAGCGGCATGTCGACCAACACAAGCCCCGGCGCGATTCTTGACCATTCCTCGGCCGGGAGCACAGACAGCAGATGGTTCTGCTTCGGATTCGGTTGCGCTTGCATGGCAGCCTCCCTTCCACGCGCATCGGACAGGTATCCGAGCCATCAATCACGGTGGCGTGACAGAAACAACGGCTGCCGTGCGTCAGTGCGCCTCGTTGCCTAGGCTCTGTGTGGCCCACGCTTGTGACAGCACAATTTTAGGCACGGCGATTGCGGGTGTGGACAAAAAATACCCCCACTGCATGTGCTGCCCGGGGGCGTGCCGACATGCATGGCGATGGCTGGCGACTGAGCCAAACCGCGCGTTCTGGGCAAAGGAGCCATCATGGAAGCGACCCCAAGCACGACCGTTTTATTCATCGCAGGCTTTGGCCCGATTGTTCGTGACACGGCGGCAAGCCGCAGCCTGTATTGCCAGGCGCTCGGTATCCCCTTCAAGGAAGAGACGGGCGGCTACCTTCACACCGAGGCGCTGAACGGGGCAAAGCATTTCGCCCTGTGGCCGCTCTCTGAGGCAGCGCAGTCTTGCTATGGCAAGGATGCGTGGCCTGATGACGTTCCTATACCGCAAGCCTGGATCGAGTTTGACGTCGACAACGTTGAACGGGCTACGGCAGCGCTTGAATCGCAGGGGTATCGAATGCTGGTCAAGAACAAGCGAGAGCCGTGGGGGCAGACGGTCAGTCGCTTCATCGGGCCGGAAGGGTTATTGGTGGGGCTGACCTTGACGCCATCGATGCGAGAAGACAACTAGCGCGGCCGCGTTTTCTTCATGTTCATGCGCTCAGAATGTGCACGCGGGAGCGCAGCGCCACAGGGTTGCGGGCATCTTCTATGCTGGACGAAGATGCCCATCGCAACGACCCAGCCGACCAACAAGGGAGGCGCCATGCAAGCAATCAATCACAAGGTGTATGCCGCCATGCTTGCCGTAATGGCTGCAGTGCTGACGGCATGCGGCGGCGGGGGCGAGAGTTCGAGCAACAGCAGTGGCACACCAACTCCGGCAGGCGGCGTTCATCTGCAGGTGGTGTCGTTTGGCGACAGCCTGTCAGATGTCGGCACGTTCGCGCCAATCGCAAGCGCAGTGGGCGGCGGGCGTTTCACGACCAACCCGGGGCAAGTGTGGACGCAAGACGTCGCGCAGTATTACGGCGATACGCTTAGCGCGGCGTTCACGATCGACATCACGCATGCATTGACCGCGCACGGCGGACTCGGCTACGCGGAGGGGGGCGCGACGGTAGCAACGCCGGCAAACCTGTACGACTTTCTGACCGACGTGATCGGCAACGTCGAAATGCCGGTCAATCAGCAGGTCTCCAGCTATCTGTCCACCTACGGAAGCTTCAACGCCAATCAACTGGTGCTCGTGTGGGCGGGCGCGAATGACGTGCTGCGCGCCGGGGCGTTGCCGGCCGCGGCGCCCATCGTGCAGACGGCAGCCACCACCCTCGCGCAAGTCATTGCGCAGATCATCCAGAACGGCGCCACGCATGTCGTGGTGGTCAATGTGCCGAACGTCGGGCTCGCGCCCGAAGCCGTTGCCTCGGCCGATGGCGGGGCCAACCTGACGCAGTTGTCGCAGATGTTCAACACCAGCCTGAACGCCGCCCTGCAGACCAATGGTGTGCAGGGCAAGGTCATCCAGGTGGATTCCTACACCTGGGAGAACCAGATCATCGCGAGCTTTCAGGCCAACGGCTTTGTCGTGTCCAACACCAGCTTCGCCTGCGACCCCGCGAAAACGCCGCATGCGACAGCGTTGTTCTGCTCGCCGGCAACCTACGTGACGGCCAACGCCGATCAGACGTACATGTTTGCCGACGTCCTTCACCCGTCGACACACTTGCATGCCCTGTTCGCTCAGTTTGTCGAGCAGCAGATTGCCAAGAGTGGGCTTGGGCACTGAGCACGCGAGCAGAAGAATCAATTGCCGCTATCCTCAAGGTCTTGTGAACGCATAAGACCCGGAAGCATGACAACCATCCGATGCATGGCACTGGCGGCGCTGCTCAGCATCTCGTCCCTATCGCATGCCGAACCCAATGTGCAGGTGGGTTTTTCTCCAGAAGGCTCGGCGCGCACGCTGGTATTGGAGACGATTGGTAGCGCGAAGCACAGCATCCAGATGCTCGCCTATGCGTTTCAGGCGCCTGACATCATGCAAGCGCTGGTCGATGCCAAGCAACGTGGCGTGGACGTGCGCATCGTGATCGACAAGAGGCGCAACCAGGGCAAAGCCAGCAAGGCCGCGATGGACTTCGTAA
This sequence comes from Ralstonia sp. A12, assembly GCF_000801955.1. GTDB lineage: Bacteria > Pseudomonadota > Gammaproteobacteria > Burkholderiales > Burkholderiaceae > Ralstonia. The sequence continues at coordinate 9,740 of NZ_JSZO01000009.1, read as the reverse complement.
CCCGCAATGGCGTGGAGCTGCGCACCAACGACCATTTTCATATTCATCACGACAAGACGATCATCGTTGACGGCAGTACTGTCGAAACAGGCTCCTTCAATTTCGCGCCGTCTGCCGAGACGGCCAACTCCGAGAACGTGGTCGTGATTCGAGATATGCCGGAGGTCGCGCGCGAGTACGTCGCGCATTGGCAGTCGCGATGGGATCTTGGCGTGCCCTACCCGGCGCGTTGAGCAGTGGTCTGCCGCTGCGCGATAATGCGCCCCTCATGCTGCGGGGGACACGGCGCGATAGCCGTATCAGCGCATTCTGAAATGTCCCGTTAAGCATTGCCTTCATCGAAGGCGGCACCCTATGCTCCCGGTGCCGCTTTCGTGCCATGAGAGAAAGCGGCCGAGGATTGGAACCCTCGGTATCGTCCGGCAGGGACCGAGCATAGGTCCTTGTCGTCAATCTCCCGTGGCCGCTCCCCCTTTATGGGCGAGCCTGGCAGGGACGGCTTCGCGCCGATCGAGTGACGGTACTCGGGTTCCAACCTTGTCAGTGCTCGCCCACCCTCCCCCCGGGTGGCGAGTTTCCTCAATTCGACGGAGACATCGCCATGACAGACCCCCAAGCCGTTCCCGATATTCGCCGCTATCAGGCGCATGCTGATTTGTTCGACAAGCTCTCAAAGCTGCGGGCGTTTTTGAGCATGCTGCATGCGAGTGGCTTCGAGCATTTCCGTGCGATGGATGAGGTGCGGCAGGCGGAGTATCTGTGGACGTGTTTGGATTATGCGGAAGGGGCTTATACAGCGTTGACGGTTTGGGATGGGATTGATGTACCTGCGGGCGAAGAGTCGACTGAGTAGCTCCGTCACACGCTTCGGCTAGGATTCCAGGCGCAGTGCAAAGCAATCAGACAAATGCCGGGCAAAAAAACTGGGGGATTCATGTCGTATCACATGCAGCGACTAGCTTGCATCGTGCCGTTTGCACTGCTGACGGCATGCGCCACACCGACGCCACCGCAGGCGGACGTCAAGGTGCCTGCCAGCGGATGCAACGAGGCTCCACCGGTCTATCCGGCTGAGGCTCGACGAGCGCGGGCCGAAGGCCGGGTCGTTGTCTCTGCCGTCATAGAGGTAGACGGGACAATCACCGAAGCGGAGATCAGCGAGTCTTCTGGGAGTGCCCTGCTTGATGGAGCCGCACTGCGTGCGGTTCAGTCGATGAAGTGCGCACCGGTTAAAGACCTTGAAACGGGTAAAGCGAAGCGCGTTTCCTTCTCGAAGCACTATATCTTCGGCGTGGACGAAGCCTCCACGCGTATGAAGGCTTCGTCCCCAGGCTTGTCTGCAGCAACGTCTGCTTACGCTGAACAGATCCGTACCAAGGTGAGGTCAAACCTTGTGATCGCGGACGACACCCTCTCGGGTGACATCAGCGCCGTTGTCAGAGTATTGCTCGGTCCAGATGGTGCAGTGCTGCGCACCACGCTCCAAAAATCCAGCGGCGTGAAGACCTATGATGACGCGGTGCTTAAGGCGATAGAGCGCTCGTCTCCGTTGCCCTTGGAGAAGCCTGGGCAGGTTGGCAGCAGGACGCTTGTTCTTACGTTCAAGCCTTAGCGGTCGGCTATGTAGAAGCATTTCCCTTGGCTCGCGGAGCACGCCGATTCTCGGAAGCCGTTCTGGACAGCAGCCGCAGTGTTCAGAACAACGCGTTTGGTGTTTCGAACCCGACCCGTGGGGTTCAGAACCCCAACGTTGCCGTTCAGAACCCTATGCATGGCGTTCCGAACCCCGCATGTCGGCGTTCAGAACCCCGATACATGGAGTTCAGAACGCCGCGCTTCGTGTTCCGGACTCCAGCCGAGAGGTTCGGAACCTCATGCATGACGTTCGGAACGTCACATACCCGAGTTCAGAACCCCATCTGCGGGGTTCCGAACGCCATCGGCATAAGAATCCGCCTCGACTTGCAGCCAAAACGGCCACCTAGCGGCCATTTCCTATTGATCGGGGGCGCTGCGCTGGCGAACCTCCCGCGCTCGTGCTCGCCTGCACGACTGAGCGACCCCAAGAAGAGGAATGCAATGTCACAGAATCTGATTTCGTTTCAACTCACGACAACCGATCTGGCCGCAATCGACGGTGCGCTGAAAACCCTGGAAGACAGGCTCACCGGCCTGATCGACCTGTCCATCGAGCAGCGCCGCTTCCTGACCAAGATGGGCGATAAATCCGAAGCCTTTGCTCGCAAGGCGGTGGAGGTGCTGGGTAACAACCCCAACGTGCTGCCGGGCAACTTCAATCTCGCAGAAGTCCGCCGCGATCTGGCCGCCTTCGATCAACTGCGCAGCCGTTTGGTACGTGTGAATCGCATCCAGGAACGGCTATCGGATTCGCAGTTGGCACTGGGCAGCGATGTGATGACCGCTGTGCTGGAGGGGTATGCGTTCCTCAAGGTGGCGGGCAAGGGCGAAGGGTTGGATACGGCGCGGAAGGCGTTGTCGGTGCGGTTTGCTAAGGGGGCGAAGAGGAAGGAGGGAGAGGCGGCGGTGGAGTGAATTGATTTATAGCCGCCGAATGTAGACAAAGCCGCCATAGGCGGCTTTTTGTTTCCATATTCGGGGTACCCCACGTTAGCTGGAATACTTTGGAATAACAATTTATGCAACAGTACTGGTAGCCTTTGGCACATTAACCATTGAAAGGGAGGGAAAACCATGCGCACGCTAACTTTCTTCAACCATAAAGGGGGCGTTGGCAAGACAACTTTGACGGTAAACGTCGCAGACACGCTTGTGGACATGGGTGTCCGTGTACTGATGGTCGATGCAGATCCGCAGTGCAACTTGACGTCGTTCTATCTGGAAGAGAAAACACTCGACGCGTTGCTTGGTGAGTCAGATGACGTGAACGGGGGCACGATTTGGTCTGCCATCAAACCGGTGGTGGACGGCAAAGGCCCGATTAAGGAGGTGGATGCGTATCAAATCAAGGAAGGCCTATTCCTCTGTCCAGGAGATGTACTGTTGGCGGACTATGAGGAGGAGTTGCCTTCGGCCTGGACGGGGTCGTTTGCCCGCAAAGGGCGCGACTACGACGTCATGTGCGCTCTTTCGCGGGCAGTCCGAGATATGGGCCAGCGATATGACGTCGATGTGGTGATCTACGATATTGGACCGAATGTGGGTCCGTTGAATCGAGCTGTTCTGCTCGATTCAGATTTCTTTACAACCCCCGTAGCCGCAGATTTGTTTTCTCTGCGCGCATTGACAACGGTTGGGCGATCGCTCGCCCGTTGGATCAACGATTGGAAAACCGTTCGGGGACTGGCAGCTCCTGATGCGCGCGATGATCTGCTTCATGGAAGCCCTATTTACTTGGGATACGTCACGTCAGCCTATAAAGTCTCGTCTGGCCGTAACTCAACACGCCCGCATGAATTTTGGGAGAGCAAAATCGCACCCCGAGTGAGAGATCGAGTAGTTGACGTCCTGCGCGCAATAGATCCTGCCATTGTCCCGTATCACAGCAACAAACTCGCATCTATCAAGGACTTCCATAGCCTTGCCCCACAGGCACAAGAGTATGGCGTCGCAATTGGCAAACTGAGGGGTATGGTTAATTCTGGCTACAACGCTCAAGTGGCAGAGGCTGCTGACGAATTCGACGGCCTAGTCCGTGAGATTCGCAAGCGGATGGGGGTATAGAAGACGACCACACCTCTATCGAGGGTACTTCCCGGGTTTTTACACGGCGTTTACACTCCTCCCCCCAACCTTTACCCCGTTTTTACCCCCCTTTCCCTAATGTTGCACTGCACGCCGGCCCACTGACGGGAGCCCGCGTGCACGCCGCATTCGGCTCCAGTCGGGCGCTTGAGCGCCGGGCCGGGCGGCACCTAAAACAACAAGGGAAAGGTCCATGCAAGCCAAGGTTTCTTTGCACGCCACCGTCATCGGTGGCGTTGTCTTCTGTGCCGCAGCACTCTCCAGCGCGGCCGCATTTGCGCAGTCCACGGACGCCGCGCCGGCACCGGCCGCCGCGCCCGCCAGCCCGCTCACGGCCAACCTGACGCTGGCCAGCCAGTACCGCTATCGCGGGATCATGCAGACCAACAACAAGCCGGCCATCCAGGGCGGCGTTGACTACGCACTGCCCAACGGTTTCTACGTCGGCAACTGGAACTCGTCGATCAGTTGGCTGGGGGATTCCAACCCCAACGTGTCTGCCCCCATCGAGATGGATTTCTACGGCGGCTACAAGACCGAGCTGATGAAGGACGTCCCCATCGACGTGGGCGTGCTGCAGTACTACTACCCCGGCAGCTATCCCGACGGGTACACCCGCCCGCATACCACCGAGGGCTATGCACAGATCGGCTATGGCCCGGTCGCGTTCAAGTACTCGCACGCGTTCTCCAACCTGTTCGGTTTTGCGGATAGCCACCACAGCCAGTACTTCGACCTGTCGGGCAACTTCGACACCGGCTTCTGGGGCCTGACGCTCAACCTGCACGTGGGCTACCAACAGGTGCCGCATCAGGCGGTGCGCACGTCGTATGCCGACTGGAAAGTGGGCGTGACGAAGGATTTTGGTTCGGGCTGGACAGCTTCCTTGTCCTACATCGACACCAACGCTTCGCGCCTGGCCTACACCAACACGCGCGGCAGCTATATGGGCAAGGCCACCGCCCTGCTCGCCGTCACCAAGACGTTCTGATCATCACAACCTGAAAGAGAAAGGGGAGCGCACATGGACTTCGTTTATCTCGCCGGCCTCGCGGTGCTGGCCTTGGCAGTGGGCGGGTTGCTCGCCCTGACTGCCCGGCTTGCCACGCGTGATCAGCCCACCACGCACGCCACGGAGAAAAAGCAATGACCTGGCTCTATGTCTTGTCCGGGGCCATCACGGCGGTCCTGCTCGTCTATCTGTTCGTGGCCCTGCTGTGGCCGGAACGTTTCTAAAAACATAAGCGAGGCACACCATGAATGCGTTCCTCCTCCAGCTGGCGATCTATCTGGTCGTGCTGCTGGTTCTGGCCAAACCGCTGGGCTCGTACATGGCCGGCGTGTTTGGCGACAAGCCTTCGCGCGTGCACTGGCTCGGCCCCATCGAGCGCTTGTTCTATCGCATTGCGGGCGTCAACACCCAGGCCGAGATGGGCTGGAAGCGCTATGCGGTGGCGGTTATCGTCGTCAACGTGCTGGGCGCGCTGGCGGTGTATGCGTTGCAGCGCGCGCAGCAGTGGCTGCCGCTCAACCCGCAGGCCTTTGGTGCCATCACGCCCGATTCGTCGTTCAACACGGCGGTCAGCTTTGTCACCAACACCAACTGGCAGGGCTATTCGGGCGAAAGCACGATGAGCTATCTCACGCAGATGCTCGGGCTGGCGGTGCAGAACTTTCTGTCGGCGGCCACCGGTATTGCGGTGGTGATTGCGCTCATCCGCGGCTTTGCACGCCATTCGGCCAACACCATCGGCAACTTCTGGGTCGATTTCACGCGCGCCACGGTGTACGTGCTGCTGCCGCTGTCGATCATCGTGTCGGTGTTCTTCGTGAGCCAGGGCGTGATCCAGAACTTCGATGCGTACAAGGAGGTGACCACCGTCACCGCCACCACGTACGACAACCCGAAGATGGATGCACAAGGCAATCCGCTCAAGGATGCCCAAGGCAACCCCGTGACGGAAAAAGCCACCACGCAAACGCAGACGCTGCCGATGGGCCCGGTTGCTTCGCAAGAGGCGATCAAGATGCTGGGCACCAACGGCGGCGGCTTCTTCAACGCCAACTCGGCACACCCGTATGAGAACGCCAACGCGCTGACCAACTTCGTGCAGATGCTGGCGATCTTCATCATCCCGGCGGCGCTGTGCTTCACGTTCGGGCGCATGGTGGGTGACGGTCGTCAGGGCTGGGCGGTGCTGGCCGCCATGACGGTGCTGTTCGCCGTGCTGGCAGTCTTCCTGGCATGGTCGGAGCTGCATGCCAACCCCATGCTCGCCAACCTCGGCATCGACCAGGCCGTGGGCAACATGGAGGGCAAGGAAACGCGCTTCGGCATCGTGGCGTCGTCGCTGTTTGCCACCATCACCACGGCGGCGTCGTGCGGTGCGGTCAATGCCATGCATGACTCGTTGACCGCGCTGGGCGGCTTCGTGCCGATGTTCCTGATGCAGTTGGGTGAAGTGGTGTTTGGCGGCGTGGGCTCGGGCCTGTACGGCATGCTGGTGTACGCCATCCTGGCCGTGTTCATTGCGGGCCTGATGATCGGCCGCACGCCGGAATACCTCGGCAAGAAGATCGAGGTGTTCGAGATGAAGATGACTTCCATCGCCATCCTCGTCACGCCGCTGCTGGTGCTCGTGGGCACGGCTGTGGCGGTGGTGATGGCGCAGGGCAAGGCAGGCATCTTCAACCCCGGCACGCATGGTTTCTCTGAGGTGCTGTACGCCTTCTCTTCGGCCGCCAACAACAACGGCAGCGCGTTTGCGGGCCTGTCTGCCAACACGCCGTTCTACAACGTGGCGCTGGGCATTGCCATGTGGCTGGGCCGCTTCTGGATCATCGTGCCGGTGTTGGCGATGGCCGGCACCTTTGCCGCCAAGAAGCGCCTGCCGGTGACCGTCGGCACGCTGCCCACGCACGGGCCCCTCTTTGTCGTGTTGCTGATCGGCTCGGTGCTGCTGGTGGGGGCGCTCACCTACATCCCGGCGCTGGCGCTCGGCCCCATTGCGGAACATCTCGCACGCTAAGGCGCGCAGTCCACTCATATCAACAGGTGCCTTATGGCTATCCGTTACCCAGATTCAGACCCCGTGGTGCGCACCGTTCAGCATCGGCTCGACAGCACAGACGCTGCGGCCCATGCCGGTACGCAAGCGCGCACCACCACCACGCACCATGGCGGTCATCAACCGCTATCGGCCAAGGAAGTGCGCAAGCTGTCGATGTTCTCGTCGGCGCTGGTCAAGCCCGCCATTGTCGATAGCTTCCGCAAGCTGTCACCGCGTGCGCAGGCCAAGAACCCGGTGATGTTCGTTGTCTACATCGGCAGCATTCTCACCACCATCCTGTGGATCATGGCCCTGCGCGGCCAGGCCGAAGCCCCAGCGGGCTTCATCCTGGCGGTGTCGGTGTGGCTGTGGTTCACCGTGCTGTTCGCCAACTTTGCTGAGGCGCTGGCCGAGGGCCGCAGCAAGCAGCAGGCGGCATCGCTGCGCGGTATCAAGACCACCGTGCAGGCGAAGGTGCTGTCGGATGCGCACCGTCGTGACCGCGTGGAAGCCCGTGCCGCCACCGCACTGCGCCGTGGTGATGTCGTCCTCATTGAAGCCGGTGACATGGTCCCGGGCGACGGCGAGGTGATCGAAGGCGTGGCCTCGGTGGATGAAAGCGCCATCACCGGCGAATCCGCACCCGTCATCCGTGAATCGGGCGGTGACTTCTCGTCCGTCACGGGCGGCACGCGCGTGCTGTCGGACTGGATCATCGTGCGCATCACCGCCAACCCGGGCGAGAGCTTCCTGGATCGGATGATCTCGATGGTGGAAGGCGCCAAGCGCCAGAAGACCCCCAACGAGCTGGCACTGACCATTCTGCTGGTGAGCCTGACCATCATCCTGATGCTGGCCACGGTCACGCTGCTGCCGTACTCGCTGTTCTCCGTTGAGGCAATGAAGGCAGGCAGCCCTATCACCATCACCGTGCTGGTTGCGCTGCTGGTGTGCCTGATCCCGACCACCATCGGTGGGTTGCTGTCGGCCATTGGCGTGGCGGGCATGAGCCGCATGATGCAGGCCAACGTGATCGCCACCTCGGGCCGTGCCGTGGAAGCCGCCGGTGACGTGGACGTGCTGCTGCTCGACAAGACCGGCACGATCACGCACGGTAACCGTCAGGCGTCGCGCTTCATTCCGGCGCCGGGCGTGACCGCCAAGGCATTGGCCGAAGCCGCATGGCTGTCGTCGCTGGCCGATGAAACGCCGGAAGGCCGCAGCATCGTCACGCTCGCACGCAACCTGGGCGAAGCGTCCATCGATGAAGCGGCGCTGGCCAAGACGCAGCCCGTGTACGTCGCCTTCTCTGCGCAGACGCGTATGAGCGGTATCAACGTGGGGCAGAACGGCGAGGCGCGCCAGATCCGCAAGGGCGCCGCCGATGCCATCCGCACGCATGTCACGCTGCTGGCAGGCAAGTTTCCGGAAGCCGTGTCGACTGCGGTGGACGACGTGGCCCGCGCAGGCGGCACACCGCTGGTGGTGAGCGACAACGACCGCGTGCTCGGCGTGGTGGAGTTGAAGGACATCGTCAAGGCCGGCATCCGCGAGCGCTTTGCCGAGCTGCGCCAGATGGGCATCAAGACGGTGATGATCACCGGCGACAACCGCCTCACTGCCGCGTCCATCGCCGCTGAAGCGGGTGTCGACGACTTCATCGCCGAAGCCACGCCCGAGACCAAGCTCGCGCTCATCCGCGAGCAGCAGGCACAAGGCCGCCTCGTCGCCATGACCGGTGACGGCACCAACGATGCCCCTGCGCTTGCGCAAGCGGACGTGGCCGTCGCCATGAACAGCGGCACGCAGGCCGCCAAGGAGGCCGGCAACATGGTCGACCTGGATTCCAGCCCGACCAAGTTGATCCAGATTGTCGAGATCGGCAAGCAGATGCTGATGACGCGCGGCTCGCTGACCACGTTCTCGATCGCCAATGACGTGGCGAAGTACTTCGCCATCATCCCGGCCGCGTTTGCAACGACGTATCCGCAACTGGCGGCGCTGAACGTGATGCATCTGGCGACGCCCGCCTCGGCGGTGATGAGCGCGGTGATCTTCAACGCGCTGATCATCGTGTTCCTGATTCCGCTGGCGCTGAAGGGCGTGAAGTACCGCGCGCTGGGCGCGGCCACGCTGCTGCGTCGCAACCTGCTGATCTACGGTCTGGGCGGCCTGCTGCTGCCGTTCCCGGGCATCAAGATCATCGACATGTTCCTGGCCGCAATGGGCTGGGTTTAAGCAAGGAGCGTTTTCATGGCAACCACAACTCAACCCGTGCAGGCCGATGTGCCGCAACAAGGCAGCCTGCTGCGCGCGGCGCTGGTGATCTTCGTTGGCCTGTCGCTGATTACCGGCGTGCTGTATCCGGTGGTGGTGACGGGCATCGGTAAAGCGGTGTTTCCGGCGCAGGCCGGGGGCTCGATCATTGAGCGCAACGGCAAGCCCGTTGGCTCGTCGCTGATCGGGCAGAACTTTGATACGCCGCAGTATTTCTGGGGGCGTATCTCGGCCACCTCGCCCAACCCGTATAACGCGCAGGCTTCGGGGGGCTCCAACCTGGGGCCAAGCAACCCGGCGTTGACGGAGCAAGCCAAGGCGCGGATTGCCGCGCTCAAGGAAGCGGACCCGACGAACACGGCGCCAATTCCGGCTGACCTCGTCACGGCTTCGGGGAGTGGGCTGGACCCGCATATCAGTCCGGCTGCGGCTGCGTATCAGGTTGAGCGTGTTGCGCGGGCTCGGCACCTGCCGGTGGAGATGGTGCGCAAGTTGGTGGATGAGAACACCAAGGGGCCAATGCTGGGGCTGTTTGGGGAGCCGGTCGTCAACGTGCTGGAGTTGAACTTGGCGTTGGATGATTTGAAGTGAGGTTTTGAGTCGGGCCCCGGTGGTGCATCCCCTGTTTCGCGCCCTGCCGGGCCCGACTCACTTTCTTTGTCTTGCCAAAGAAAGTAAGCAAAGAAAGGC
>NZ_JSZO01000008.1 GCF_000801955.1 Ralstonia sp. A12 | reverse complement strand
TCCCCCCCCCCCCCCTTCAAAATATTTCTCATACGACGTGACGATCTGTTCGAGGGTAGCCGACGGCATGGCATGCCGCCGTTATGTCAGTGACTGCTTTTGGCCGGGAGCGGACTAACCTTCTTCACATACCAACGTCGTGCTTGCCCTTAGCCTTTCACATTGGAACGCGGAGCCCAGCATCGAGCTGAACTCTGCGTTTCATTTCGCGGTCCTGCCTCTCTTTGCCCCACTAGCATCACAGGTCGCGAGCCCGCTGACGCATGACGGCGCATAACAGCGGGCGCCGTGAGGGGATCCGTCGCACAAAGCCACTACAATAGCGCCCCTTCGCTGGTGGCGCCCGCTCCTGATATCCCCTGCAGGCGCATGCCTCCCGCTGCACTCGAGAAGCCACAATCCTATGATGTCAAACGCTTGCGGCGTCGATTTCGGCACGTCCAACTCCACCGTCGGCTGGCTGCGCTCGGACGCACCCACCCTGCTGCCGCTCGAAGACGGCAAGGTTACGCTGCCTTCCGTCATCTTCTTTCACGCCGAAGACCCGTTGGTCAGCTATGGCCGTGCCGCGCTGACCGACTATCTTGCCGGCTACGAGGGCCGCCTGATGCGCTCGCTCAAGAGCCTGCTCGGCACGTCGATGATGGACGACAGCACCGAGGTCATGGGCCAGGCCATGCCCTTCCGCAAGCTGCTGGCGCATTTCATCGGCGAACTCAAGAGGCGCGCCGAGCGCGCCGCCGGCCATGAATTCCGCCGCGCCGTGCTGGGCCGCCCGGTGTTCTTCATCGACGAAGATCCCAAGGCCGACCAGCTCGCTGAAGACACGCTGTCGGAAATCGCGCGCGACGCCGGCTTCGACGAGATCGCCTTCCAGTACGAGCCCATCGCCGCCGCGTTCGACTACGAGGCCGGCATCAGCGGTGAAGAACTTGTGCTGGTGGCAGACATTGGCGGTGGTACGTCGGACTTCTCGCTGGTGCGCCTGTCGCCCGACCGCGCGAAACGCCCTGACCGCCGCGATGACATCCTTGCCAACGGCGGCGTTCACATCGGTGGCACCGACTTCGACCGCGCATTGAGCCTGGCCAGCGTGATGCCGCTACTGGGCCTGAACAGCACGCTGCGCAACGGCAAGGCGATGCCGTCCGGCCAGTATTTCGACCTGGCGAGCTGGCACACCATCAACCACGTGTACACGCGCAAGGCGTGGGCGGTGGTGATGGACAATTACCGAGATGTCGCCGACACCGAAAAACTCGACCGCCTAATCCGCCTGATCCGCGAGCGCGCCGGCCACTGGCTGGCCATCCAGGTGGAAGGCGCGAAGATCGCGCTGTCGGACGCTCCGGTGGCGGAGATCGACCTGCAGCGCATCGCGCCCGAGTTGAAGCAGCCCGTCACGCGCGAGGACTTCGACCAGTCGATTGGGAAGCTGGTCGGCAAGACGGTCTCGACGGTACAGGCGATGCTGAAGACCGCGGGCGTCGCAGCGGAATCGGTCGATACCATTCTCTTCGCCGGCGGCTCCAGCGGGGTGCCGTTGCTGCGCGAGCAACTGGCGCAAGTGCTGCCGTCGGCGCAGCGCGTCGAAGGCGACCTGTTCGGAGGGATCGGTTCTGGCCTGGCGCGCGATGCGGCGCGCAAGTTTAGCTGACGGTCTGAAAGACTGAGGGGCGGCGGGCCATTTCGAGCGTATCGAACCATCCGGGCTGGGATATTGCTGTAGTCGGAGACGAGGACCACGCCATGCTAGAGGCGATTCAACGCAAAGCGACGGACTCAGTTCGCAGGCTAAGCTCAATGCCGTCGCCAGACGGCTCAACGAACGTCCGCGCAAGACTCTAAACTTCGATACGCCAGCGGAACGATTCCATCAGTACGTTGCATTGACCGCCAATTTACTGCGCGCCCTGCAAGGCTTTCATCCATGCAGGGGCATCCTCGGCAAGTTCGCGATAGCAATCAAGATTCGCCAGTTGTCGACCACTGGCGATATCGACTAGCACGCACCCCATGTTGAAGTGCAACGATCCAGTCTGATAGGCGACCTGGTTTCCGCTTTCCCAAAACATCCATTTCCACACCAATGGATCTCCTTGGATTCGACGGATAACGTGCCCCCACTGGGCGATAACCAAGGTGGTGGGGTAGCCCCGACCGTCCGGAGACGGATAGATCACCGTCCAACCTTCAAGACCATTCGGCCCCGCCCGATGCGATGATTCGCTGGGCTTGTCTGCCTGCGACGGCTGATGAGCCAATGCAGCGCCCGACAACAAGAGCATGCCGATCATAGCCAGCCTTCTGGCGGTGCATTGCATGATTGATGAGAGCGGTTTGGGGTAGCTCAGTCTAGCGCATGCTCAGTCGCGGGACTCAACAAGAGGGATACCGGAACGACCGCTTCTGGCCGGTAGCGGACATTCACCTCGTCTCCATCGGATAGAAGGTGAAGCCGGTGCCAGGTGTGCGACGTGCGTACATCGAATCAGAAATCTGCTCTACAGACTCAGTTGCCAACTGTTCGATCAAGCAGGCAATACCCTTGCGGTGTAGCTCGTCGAGAACCAAAAGCTTTGCTGAGCTAACGGCTGTCGCAGTATCTTCGGCGACCACAAATCTTGTGCAAAAACAGCCGTAGTACTTGCCGCTTCCCGATGCAGCGTCATTGAGCGATAAACCCGTAACATCTAGCATGACGGAGAAATAAGGCACGGCTCGTTACCCCCCAACTATTTATTTTTTGGAGAGTGTATCGACGGTGAAACGTCACGGACTCGACTACAAGAGAGGGGACTGTTGGCGACGCTGCTGGCGGTGACCTCATCCTTCACTGATTCACGCTTGCCACACCGCATACCCGTCCTCGCGCAATCCGATCGCCAGTTCCACTTCCATCTCCCGTGCCGCCTCGTAAGGCATCGGGTTGAAGCACTCGTACAGCTCCGGTACCAGACGCAAACCATACTCCCGCACAAACCGGTTCGCTTTCAGCCCCGCCTTGTGTTTGTCAAAGCGCACGTCCGGTGACTGTCCTGTCATGCCGACATAAACGCAAGGCTTGTTGCCGAGGTAATCGGGATTGGCCTTCCTGAAGCGCGCTTCGGTCAGCACTTGCCGCGAGAGTTCGACGACGTAGACGTGGTGGTGACGTGGCATTGAAGAAGTCTTCGACAGCGAAGAGGCGGACGGACTGTGAGGATAGATCGTAGCGCTCGCGCGTTTCTTCGACCACTGTGCAGAGAGACGCCTGCGGTTAGCGCAGTCTGAGACAGCCCCCCTCAGGCTAGCGCCGGAAGACTTCGACGCGTTGAAACGCGGGTCTTGGCCGGAAGACGCTATCTTGATTGAGCCACGCATCCGAACGTCGCTTCCTGGCCGGGAGCCCCCAATCAAAACAAGTCACTTGACCGACAACACCTGACTGACACGCTCAGCCGCCGGCACGGGAAACCGACAGCACGAGCGACATGGTGAGCGTGCCAATACTACCGCTGTCTATCGCAAGCCTTGCGTACAGCCACGGCAATGCGGCGATCGGATAAGGCTCTGGCAACGAGGGCGCCTATTGATCAAGCGACCATCCTTGATTGGGCACATTTTTCTCTTCGCGGTAGGTCCAGTGCGCGCCGCATGTGCGGCATGTAAACGTACTCACCGTGGCGGCCGCGGCCTTGGATCGTTTGATGCGTTGCGTGTCGGTGATTCTTAAGAGGGGATGGCCTGACGCACCAAGTCGATGGACTTCAATGGCAAGGCAAGCGCTGCAGAGTGTCATGCCAATTCCTTTCTCAAGTAACGTGGACCCGTGCTGGGTAACGATGCGCTCGTCCGGATCGTCTTCGGTCTAGACGCCAAAGACGGGCGCGCCAAACTTCAACAGCAACTGCTCGATCTGACCCATGTCATCGGTGCGCGGCGTCCGGTCTTCTATCACGCGTGACGGACCACCATACACAGCAGCCACATGCCTGCGCACCGTCAGCACGTCATTGGCCGGCGGTTCGATGATGACGGCATCACCCGGCTCATGCCGGTAGCTGCCATCCTTCCAGCCTTCGGGCGTCAGATGCAGTTCTTCCCATTCATCGCAAACAGACATGACGATTTCCTTCTCGTTGAATTTGGGGTGGCGCGCGCCGTTGCAGCGCGCGGGAAAGCCGCGCCAGGCGGCTTGCGCGGTTCAGTTCTTGTGACGATGCACCAGACGTGCAATGGCCACTCTTCCAGCGAGCCGGGCCGCATTCTTTGCAAGTGCTTCCGTGCCATGTACGTTGTGGCGCATCGAGACGTTGGCGAGGATGCGTTCTGCGCCTTCCCTGTACTCACTGATGAGATAGGTGGCAAACCAGACGCCTGGTTCTTGCTGAATCGGGTACACGGACACTGTGTAGGGGGAGTCGAGTTGGTTCAATACACTACTAGGTTTCGGGCGAAGGCTGATCACAGGCATGGTGCGGCTAGGCAAGCCACTTCCTGCAGATGAGGTGCGCCGCGATGGATAAGGCCGATGCCTGTGTGTCATGCATGTAGGTGCATGGCGCAAGCCATTGGCGACGAGGTGACCGTACTTGCGTAGGCTGGCACGCCTAGTACATGCGTGTCGGATACGGAGCGGACGAACCCGCCGGTCAGGTAAGTGATGGGCTGCATGGCCCAGGATGATGCGGGTGTACGCCCGATGGGTGGCCGGCGCGTCTCGTGTTGACTTGCTCGGCACCCGGCCCGATCGATTCGACAACGGGCAAAGGTGGCGCATGGTAACAGCTTCTCGCAACCGCTGTTTCGTGCTGGCCTGCTTTGATATGCAGCGGTTGCGATGTATGGACGACATGGAGCGACCGCAAAGAGAGGCTGCATCCACATTCATGGGTTATTTCTGGGTTTATCGCCCTTTTGATTGACAGAACCTTGCGATGCCGGTACACCTTGCGCCGCAGGCTTTTCAAGCAGTTACTCCGATGTTTTGGGTTGTCATACCAAGCGACACCTTTTTCTCTTTGTTCCTTCCTTGATCGTCATGCCTGGTGAGCATGGGCTCATCCAGAACGTTTTAAGGAATCCAACATGGAAACCGGTATCGTCAAGTGGTTCAACGACTCCAAGGGCTTCGGCTTCATCACCCCTGACGCAGGCGGCAACGATCTGTTCGCGCATTTCTCTGAGGTTCAGGGCAATGGGTTCAAGTCGCTTCAAGAGGGGCAGAAGGTCAGCTTTGTGTCAGGCGTAGGCCAGAAAGGCCCGGTCGCGACCAAGATTCAAGCCATCTGATCAATCGCGCCCGCCAGGAAGAAACCCCGCCACGCGGGGTTTTTTTTTTCGTCTTCCGCGCATGGTCGTGCGCGCGTCAAACATGCGGCTGGTCATAGTGGATGGTCGCCGCCATGGAAACCGAGAAGATGAAGAAAGACGCGCTCTAGGTGCTCACATTGGCGAGTTCCGGACCAAGAGCGATACCCGCTTGGGCAGCGGACACTTCAGTGATCAGCGTACGCTCCCGAGCCTCACGAGACATTCGCGTCTTCCCGAAGCGGCCATTCAAGAATGAACGAACAGGGAAGGGCCGAGCACCGTGGCGGCGGGCTTTCTCAACGCCCAGGTCGAGAAAACACGTTGACGAGATTCCCATCCGGGTCGCGCAGCAGGAGCGAGCGATTGCCCCAAGGCATCACTGTCGTCGGCATCACGATGTTGGTTCCGGATGCATTCATCCGTTCGAACACCGCGTCAACGTCGTCCACCTCGAACTCCAGGATTGCCGATTGATTGGCAGCAGCAGTGGCAGCACCCACATTGAAAAGCTTGATCAGGCGCTCAGATGAAATCGCAAGCGTCGCGCACTCGAATCGTACTTCGGCAAAGCCATCGGCCAGCCGTACCGCATCGATGCCGGAAAGCTTCTGATAGAACATGACCAGCCTGTCGACATCCGGGGTCACAACACGAACCGATGCGAACTTCATTTTGAGCTCCTCGTTAAGAAAGGAGCTTCAGTCTATTGGTCGATACTGTCAGATTCTGGCAGTATCGTGCGACCGTCGACCTGATTGAGCTTGCGCCACTCACGAAGCAGTGTGGAACGCCGCTTTGGGTAGCGCTCCTCCAGTTGCTCGACGCTCAAGATCCGATCCGAACGGAAGTTTCGAAAATCAGCGCGAAGCTCGCACCAGCACATCAGCACACGCGCCTGGTCGAAATACACCAGGGCAAAGGGCCAGACGACACGCCGCGATTGAATACCGTTGCCGTCCACGTAAGTCATATCGAGCTTTTGCTCCGCACGCACCGCGGCACGCAGAAGGTCTGGCGAGACGATGTGGGTAGGCCTCTTCAATGGCGCGCCGACCAGCAGCGAAGACTCCTCCAGTTCGCGACGCAACTCAGTGGGCAGTACGGCGGCGATCTTCGCAAGTGTGCTGAGCGCGCCGGCCGACAGCGTCTTGTCGCCGCGATCGACCACCCAGCGCATGCCGAGCACCAAGGCATCGAGTTCCTCTGAGCGGAACATGATGGGCGGCAGCATGAAGCCCGGCTTCATCATGTAGCCAATGCCTGGCTCCCCCTCGATCATCGCGCCTTGCGCCTGCAAACTGGCGATGTCCCGGTATAGCGTGCGGATGCTTACGCCGAGCTCATCAGCGAGGGCCTTGCCGCTCACGGGACGTCGATAACGACGTAGCACTTGCAGGAGCTGGAGGAGGCGTTCGGCGCGGGACATACGTGAATCCTGTATCGACATCGAAGGCAATCAACGACGCGATCGGTGACTTCAGGCCGAGCGCAATAGGCGCGCTCGGGAAGGAGTTGCATGGTTGGCAATCTATGCGGCTTTGTCGAACGTCTCAAACTGGCCGAATGCGGCCGTTTTCGAACGGCAGCTTCCAACCCTAAACTGCCTTTCAGCGCTTAGGTCAAAGGGCGCCCCGACTCGGGCACATCCTCTTCAATCGATTGTTGGGCGACTGCTGGAATCGGGGCGCTAGGAACGAGCCCGTAGCGGGACATGACTGCCAACAACTTCTGGCGGTCTGGTGGCCCGCCGGCATTCACCACGCCCTGTACATCCAAAAAATACTGCGCACCCAGGTCAGGGGTAAGGACGATTAGTGCCTTGGCTGTGGCTTGATGAGGGTTGCTGAACGCATGGATGGAGCCTTTGGGGGTATGCATCCACTGCCCCGGCGCCAGATCCCTGACAACGCCGTCAACCGAATAGCGGATGAGCCCCTCCAAGGCGTATATGCATTCTTCATTGTGGGTGTGGCTATGTGGCGGCGGAACGTTTGCTCCCGGGGCGATCGTCAACTCGAAGACGCCCATGCCCTGCGTGGCGGAACCGTCTATGAGATAGCGCACTGTCAGGCCACCAATTGTGATTGGCTCAAGCGTGGATGTGTCTTTGGTCATCGCGAATGCTCCAAACAGGAAAGGTGTCCTCGGTGGAGGCACCGGGGCAGCAGATCTGAGATGCCTGGCTCGATAGCATAAACATACTGTCTGCATCCGAGCGCACAAGAAGAATGCGCGTCCGCCCACGGAAAAAAGCGGATTGAAGTCGCAAGGGCCGTTTGCGGCCGGAAGCGACAGGCCAAATGCCGAACCCCGATGACCGCTTCTGGCCGGGAGGAGGCAGAGCGCTGACTAGCAACTAGCGAACACGGCCAATCACGAAGAGGAGCAGGACGACAATGACCAGCCCCGCCAAGAATCCTCCGAACATTTTCCGGTTGCGGAACCAAGTTGGGCCGAATGCCACTGGTGAAAGATTTGCCACTACCTGACTGCGTCCGTTGCTGATGTCACCGAGGCGTCTGGCAACAGTTTCGAGATTGGACAAAAATCTTTCGCCGCCAGTCGAGTCGCCGTCAATCGTTGCTTTCCAGAGATTCACGCGCGCCTGCAGGGCCCCATCATTCCATTCGAGCGCCCATGCATAGTTCTTAAGCAACGTATCCAGAGCACGGCAAAGTTCGCCGTCCGCCGCGACGGCTTGCGCAAGGCTGGGTGCTTGTTTGCCATACGCGAAGAGCCCGGGGCGGATTTCTACCTTCGTAAGAAAGGACAGCGGGTTTATCAGTCGCGCTTTCTCTTTTGCGTAGAACCCCACGTCGACTCGCTTGGTGCACTCGACTGGAATAGTCGCGACCTCAAGTGCTCGCAAGCGATCTATGGAAACGTTGTGCTGCCGAGCCATCTCGTCGAGTGAAAGCATACGGTGCAGCCTCCCAAACAGAACCCGATGGGTATCCCTATGTTATCGAACGGCCGCTTCTGGCCGGTAGCTGCTACTCGTGAGGCAGGAGATCAACGACCGCTTCCGACCCGAAACAGGCTGCCAGAGTTGCAAAAAGCGGGCGATCAACGGAAAGCAAAGGGTAATTTCCTTCAATACGTGCGGTCCCATCACGCTATACCTTCGAGCGCTGTGATTTCCCAACGAGCGTATCGAAGGCAATAGATGAGCCATCTTCTTTCCATGAGCGCCTTTGCCCTGGCTGCATCGATTTCTCCCGGACCCGTCAACATCGTTGCGTTGAGTACAGGCGCTCAGCATGGACTGCGTGCCAGCATGCGGCATGTTACTGGCGCGACCTTGGGTTTTACGTTGTTGCTCTTGCTGACAGGGTTGGGATTACACGAAATCCAAAGTCATTGGCCAAATCTGACGAAGTTAATTCAGTTGGCCGGGGTAGCGTTTCTGTTTTACATGGCCTACAAGCTCGCTGTCGATGACGGGCGACTCGGAGCGGAGGAGGCGACAGATGGTCCGTCGTTGATCTCCGGAGCAGCGATGCAGTGGCTGAATCCGAAAGCATGGCTAGCGTCCGTTGCGGGCATGGGGGCATACGCAGCAAACGGCGACCGCATATTGGTCTGGCAGTTCACGGTAGTCTATTTCGTGATCTGCTATGGATCGATTGCCTGCTGGGCATACGCAGGATCATTTTTGCGTCAGTACTTGAGCGACCCCAAGCGGGTCCGGCTATTCAATCGCCTGATGGCGCTGTTGCTTGTGGGCAGCGCCGTGTACCTACTTCTGGCGTAGGCGGCAGGCTCGGCCATGCCCTGAGGCTCAACCACGATACTGGCGAGGCGTAGCCGCAACAAATTGCCGGAAAGTTCGTTGCAGATGGGCCTGATCAGAGAATCCCGCTTCAATGGCGACGTCGGCAATAGCTCGCCCCCGCCTGAGCTCTGACCGGCTGTATTCGATACGGCAATTGATCAGGTACGCGTGAGGCGTCATGCCGTAGCGATCTTTAAACGAGCGGATCAGATAGGAAGCAGAGAGATCTGCTGCTGCACAAATCTCCGCCAGCTTCAGCGAGCGCGTGCAGTTTTCTCGGATGTAGTCCGCCGCCCGGACGAGCTTTCTATTTGGGCTCCCAGCCACTGCAGGGGCCGGGTCCAGCGTTTGCTGCACTTCCGAAAAGAAGGTGAGCGCTGCACTATGTTTTCTCAGATGATCTGCGCGCTCGTCGGTGCAGATGGCGTATAGGCGATTCAACCCAGCATACAGGTCAGGCCGCGTCGTCATGGTGGTCGAGAACGCACGAAAACCGCAGCCATGACTGAAGCCGAGTTCATGCTGAAGATCCATCAGCCAAGAAGCGTCCACATAGAACATGCGATATGACCATGGCTGATGATCGATTGGATTGCAGGCGTGGACATCTTCCGGGTTAATGACAACCACCGCGCCGGCCCCAACCTGCTCCTGGACTCGCCCGTTGAGATATGTACTGTGGCCACCCGTGATCGCACCGATTGAGAACGTGTCATGCGCGTGTTTAGCGTAGCAAATCTGGTGACCGCCTTGTATTGAACGAGCCTCGATAAACGGCAGCGTTTCATCGCGCCAGAACGTCGGCGCTATTCTCTCTTTGGCCGTAAGGGGCGCACTGTTACTGTTCATTTGGATTCGCGGCTATGTCCACACATGGCATTGGGCACTGTAACGCATCCTCGGTCGAGCACGGTGTTTGGATTGGCCCGGGATTCGGCCGGCCGTTTCTGTCCGAGCGCAGTCGGATGCAATTGGCGGGAACGACTCAAAGCGACCACGCCGATGCACTAGTCAGTCGATGAGACCCAGCCTTGTCGATCGAGATATAGCTTAATTTCCTCAAGCGAAGCCTCCGTCGAGCAGCCCAAGAAAAGTGCTGCTGTAACTGCCCCCCAGGCCTGATAGACCTTCTCGAGATCACCTTTGGTCAGCGCCGAAAGTTCGTCCAAGCTCTGCACGACCACCTTAGGCGGAAAATCATTGCTGATTACTTGCTTGACCCGCTCGGCCTGATCAGCCGGACATTTTTTGAATGTTGCCATCCGCCTGCTATTTCCCGTTGTAGGCGAAGGCGTTTGCCCCGATTGTGACGATTCTCGGCGGTATGTCGAACGGCCGCTCTTGGCCGGAAGCGGACATGCGATGCTGGGCTGATTTCTCTCAGCAACTACGGTAGGCCTCAACGTACGCTAAAGACTACTTGTAGTAACCGACGCCGCATCCCAGGCCGGCGACCGCGGTAACGAAGCTCGCCTTCGGCACCCACGTCTTTTCAGCGCCGGCCTTGGGAGACATGTAGCTGACTTCACTGACCTGGCCCTCTTTCGCCGCGTCATAGAGCCTTGGGCCGTACACGTCGCCCGTGGGGTCCTTGAATGTCCTCACATCCTTGCCGAGCAACCCCTTAACGTTGGGATTGCCGACCGCGACGAGGAGACCGTCGCTGAGGTTGAAGCAGAACGGATAGAGGTCACCAACAAGGAAGCCGTTTTCGCCCTTGTTGATCTGGTCGAGCGTCTTGGCCGGATCGGCTTTGATGGCCGCAACCGTCTTCTTAAGCATGACCTGAGCGTCCGCCGCAGTACCTTGCGCAAATGCCGTAGTCGAGGACAAGGCAGCCATGGCGCCTAGCGCGCCAATCACGAGTTTGCGAAACATGGACATTCCTCCCTGCTCGTCGAGCCATTTGCAATTGTCATGCGCCGTGCGCGGACGTCAGTGCTGGTTTGCGCGATGGCCATAGGCGTACACAGCACCACCCGTCACTGACTTACGCTTGCCACACCGCATACCCTTCCTCGCGCAATCCGATCGCCAGTTCCACTTCCATTTCCCGCGCCGCCTCGTAAGGCATCGGGTTGAAGCACTCGTACAGCTCCGGTACCAGCCGCAAACCGTACTCCCGTACAAACCGGTTCGCTTTCAGCCCCGCCTTGTGTTTGTCAAAGCGCACGTCCGGTGACTGTCCTGTCATGCCGACATAAACGCAAGGCTTGTCGCCGAGGTAATCGGGATTGGCCTTCCTGAAGCGCGCTTCGGTCAGCACTTGCCGCGAGAGTTCGACGACGTAGACGTGGTGGTGGTGACGTGGCATTGAGGAGGGCTTCGACAGCGAAGAAACGGACTGTGAGGATAGATCGTAGCGCCCGCGCGTTTCTTCGACCACTGAGCAGAGAGACGCTTGCGGTTACCTGTTGGGCTCCCCTGTTTTCACCATTTCTGCCCGCTCGTCGTCTCTTCTTAATTATGCGAATTTCGTGATCTTCTTCACGGAGCGCATGTTTTGCCGGCCGGACGTTACGTAACGCGAAACGTTTTCAAGCGCTTGATACAGCGCTTTTTCGTGACAATCTTGTCAGATTTGGCGACCCGCAACGCCTTATGCGACAACGGTTACATCTGATTTAGATGATGTTGCCATCGTCCGTGGCACGCTCTTTGCAGAATTGCTCCCCATAAAAATGGTCACCAGCCGCTGCCGGAACTGCGTCTGCGTGAACCATCACAACGGAACGGCCTTCGGGTAGCCGGTCTGGATCTACGAGGGGAGCAGACGATGTCACTGCGTGGCGAGTCGACGTTTGGGGAGAGCCTGTTCATCAAGCCGGCACCACGCTGGCCGGAACCGGTTGCGCCGGCGATAGAGCTGGCAAGGGTCAAGATCGCGGTGGTGGGTCTGGGCTATGTCGGTGCACCGCTGGCGGTGGCGTTCTCGCGGCACTTTGCGGTGTCCGGGCTCGATATCGATGCCGCACGCGTGGCCGAGCTGGGCGAAGGACACGACCGCACCAATGAGCTGACCAGCAACGAACTGCTGGAAGCTGCTGCGCGCTTCACCACGGATGCCACTGTGCTGGGCCAGGCCGACGTGATTGTCGTGACGGTGCCCACGCCGGTGGACCACGCCCGCGTGCCCGACCTCAACCCCGTGATGCAGGCGTCCATTTCGGTGGGCAAGCACATGAAGCGTGGTGCGCTCGTCGTCTACGAAAGCACGGTCTACCCTGGCGTGACGGAGGAGATCTGCATTCCGCTGCTGGAGCGCCACAGTGGCCTGAAGCATCTGAAGGATTTCCACGTCGGTTATTCGCCCGAGCGCATCAACCCTGGGGACCGCGTGCACACCCTGACCACGATGACCAAGATCGTGGCCGGCGACACACCCGAGACGCTTGACGCGCTGGTGCGCCTATATGGCGCGGTGACGCAGGTGCATCCGGCCAAGAGCATCAAGGTGGCGGAGGCCGCCAAGGTGCTGGAAAACACGCAGCGCGACGTCAACATCGCGTTGATGAACGAGGTATCGCAATTGCTGGCGGCGCTGGGCGTGGACACGCACGACGTGCTGGCTGCTGCGCGCAGCAAATGGAATTTTCTCGACTTCCGCCCGGGTCTGGTGGGTGGGCATTGCATCTCGGTCGATCCGTATTACCTGACGCACAAGGCGGCGTCGTGCGGCTTTAATGCGAGCCTGATCCTGGCCGCACGTGAAACCAACGACAGCATGTCGCAGTTCGTGGTCGACCAGCTCATGCGGCGCATGACGCAATGTCATCTGCTCGGGCCGCAGACCGTCGTCACCATCCTCGGCACCACCTTCAAGGAAGACGTGCCGGACATCCGCAATTCCAAGGTGGCCGACATCGTGAAGAAGCTCGGCGCGCTGGGCATTCGCGCGCAGGTTGTCGACCCCTTTGCCAACAGCGACGAGGTGGCGCACGAATACGGCTTCCGCCTCACGCGACTGGCCGATGCTAAGCCGGCCGATGCCATCGTGCTGGCCGTGCCACACACGGAGTACCGCGAGGGCGGGTGGGCGCTGGTGGAATCGCTCGCCAGGCCTGGTGCGCCATTCGTGGTGAGCGATCTCAAGGCCGTGCTCGACCGGGATACGTGCCCGGATCGCGCAGTGCTGTGGCGTCCCTGACTTCGGTCTTTCGTTTCTTCCTTTCGTGGTTCGCCTGTCATGGATGCCTATCTGCTGCTGACGCTTTCGCTCGGCTGGGTGCTGTCGGCCCTGTTGTATCTGGTTCCGCTGCTGTGCGTGATTTTTTGGCGCAAGGAGACGTTTCTTGCGACGGATTACGCCGTGCAGCGCCGCGTGTCGGTGCTGCTGCCTTGCTTTAACGAAGGCCCGCACGCCTACGACACGATTAAGAGCATCAGCGAGTCGAACTATCCCGCCGGATTGCTGGAGATCGTTGCCGTGGATGACCACTCCACCGACGACAGTTGGGAGTGGATTCAGAAAGCGCAGCGCGACTTCTCTGGCGCAGTGAATATCGCCGCCTATCGGCAGCCCGTGAACAAAGGCAAGTACGAGGCGCTGAACCGTGCGGCCAACATCGCAGCCGATGCAGAGATCTTCATCTGCATCGACAGCGATTGCACCTTCCACCAGGATGCGGTGCGCGAGTTGGTGGCGTCGTTCACCTCGGACAGGATTGCCGCCGTGGGCGGGCATGTGCGCGTGAGCAACGTCAACGAGAACCTCGTCACCAAGACCCAGGCAACGGTGTACTTCTACGCCTACAAGGTGATGAAGATGTTCCAGAACCGCCTGCGCAACGTGACGTGCATCAGCGGTTGCCTGTTTGCCATCCGGCGTGATGCGTTCTTCGAGATCGAGGAAGACGTCAAGGCCTGCAACTTCCTCGGCGCCAAGTTCTCTGCCGGCGAAGACCGCTACATGACGCACCTGCTGATGCTGCGCGGGTACCAGACCGCGGTGAACCTCGATGCCATCTGCTGGACCGAGGTGCCGACCACCTTCCGCAAGTTCTTCACACAGCAATGGCGCTGGCGCCGCAGTGGCACGCAGGACTACCTGCTGACGCTGCGTTCGCTGGGTCGGCACGCGCGCAACGTGCATCCGCTTTCAGCCATGAACCTGATCCTGCCCGAGACCGTGAACTACCTGATGCTGTTCACCTTCGTCTTTGCGCTGGCATCGGGCAACGCGCTGGAGTGGATCGTGTCGCACCAGGTGTTCACGTACACCGTGTTCGCCCCGTTCTTGATGGGTGTGCATTTCTGGGCCAAGCGGTGTGCGCCCGATCAGGCGGTGGAGGGTGGTCCGCTGCCATTGCTGCCGTTCATCGCGGCGTGGGCGCTGGCGGGCACCGTCACCTGCGCAATGATGGCCATTTTCACGATGGACTCAAGCAGTTGGGGCACACGCGTTTCCAAGCAACCGGAAGAACCTGCAGGTACCGCGGAGGACGGCGCCGCAATTGAAGGCATGCAGCCGCAGCAGGGCTGACACATACAAAAACAAATCGAACGGACCGACCTCACGAGAGAGGCGGCCCGGGGGAGCTCAGACCATGTCTCATCGTTCAATGCGCTGGAAGGGCGCGGTGTTGCTTGCGC
This sequence comes from Ralstonia sp. A12, assembly GCF_000801955.1. Lineage (GTDB taxonomy): Bacteria > Pseudomonadota > Gammaproteobacteria > Burkholderiales > Burkholderiaceae > Ralstonia. Next base: position 278,904 of record NZ_JSZO01000008.1, on the reverse strand, counting down.
TATCGGTGTTGCCGATGCTCGCCTCGGCGGGCGAGGCCGATCTGTTCTGCGAGCTATCGGGCGTGCAGGCCGATGCGGAATCGAAGGTGCTTGACGCCCCCTATGCGTTTGTCAACGTGGGCAACCCGTCCATCTCGAACAAGGTTGTGTCAGCCGGCGTGAGCAAGAGCCTGTCGCAGGCACGCCGTGCGGGGTTGGTGCACGAGCGGGCGGCGGCTGAATGCGAGGCCTATCGCTCGGGCCTGGCGCTCAAGGAATCGGTGGACGGTGTGCCCGCGAAGATTGAACTGCGCTCGCTAGCAGCGCGGCAGCAGGGGTTGGCGCAAGCGCTGCAATCTGCCGAGCGCAACCTTGCCACGGAGCAGACCCTGCTGGCGAGCAACGACGCCACGCTGGCCGATTTCACCACTGCGCTGCGCCTGCGCGACGGTATTGCGATGGACTTGGCTGCACTGCGCCAGCGTGAGGCAGAACTTGCCACCGCCGCCGAGCCGGCACGGCAGCCGTTGCGCGAGCTGGTGAGCCAGAACGCCACCGCCCAGGCGCGTGCCGCGCAACTGGCTTCGCGCGTGAGTGCCACGCTAGGCTGGGATGTGACGATCCTGGCCGGCATGCGCCACGATTTCACGTCGGGATCGCAGTCACCGTTCGTCGGGCTCACGGCGTCACGCAGCTTTGGCTATGACGCTTCGGTGCGCGCGTCCGATCGCGTGGGTGAGCTCACAGCCAAGCTGGTTGCAGAGCAGCGCGACGGCGCGTACCAGCAGGTCCAGCGCATGCGGCAGTCGCTGGAAGGCGTGCTGCATGCCGAGATGCTGCGTCAGCGCAGCCTGGAACAGCGCAACACGGCCATCCACACCATGATCGAACGTACCCAGGACGTCGATACCAACGCCTCGCGCCGCCTGCTGCGCAACATGTCGGTAGAGAGCCTGACGACCTCGGCAGAGCTTGCCGCCAGCAATGCGCGCATTCATGACATCGACGCCTGGCTCAAGGCCAATCCCGACTTCAACTGATTCCGACTTCACCAACCTGCGGGGCACCTCAGATGATTGCCGCCTTCTCCAACTACTTTCAGTCGAAGATGCTTGTTGTCTATCGGCTGGCCTCCTTCTTCGTGCTGATTGCCATCATTGGCGGCATCTTCGGCTACATCGCGCTGCTGTTCTTCTACTTGCAGAGCACAAGCTGGGGCGCGCCGCTGGTGATCTCGCCCGCCCAGGAGCGCGTGCTCTCCTATCAACCGCAGGTGGCGCAACTGCGGGCGCAGCTCGACAAGCAACGTGCCGATCTGGCTGACCTTACAGCGCAGCTCGCGGTCAAGAAGGAGGGGTTGCAGGCGCTTGATGCACTGATTGCCCGCACCACTGAGGCGCAGCAACGCCAGATCGAGAACATGTCGCATGTGTCGAAAAATCTCGGGCGCCTGGTGAGCCTCAAGTCTGTCGACATTGCTGACAGCGAGCGCGCGCACACGCAGCTCAGGAGCATGATGGCCTCGACCGACGCAGAGCTGCGTGCGGGCCTGATCTCTAAAGAAGACGCAGCGGCGCGCATGGTGACGCTGCAGTCTTCCGCCAACGCGCTAACGGATTCGAAGATCGCCGCGGTGCAAGTGGGCGTGAACTCGACGCAGAGCCGCGCGGTGATGTCGACGTTGGGCGGCGCGGCGGATGATCTGCAAACCATGACCACGCTGGCGCAGACACAACAGATGATCTTCTCGCGCATGCAGCTCAAGGCCGAGATTGATTCGGCCCAGGCAAACCTGGTCGTGCTGGGGGCGAGCATCAAAGAGTCGGAGCGCATTCTGACGGTGGCGATGCGCTCGCCGTACTACAAGGCGCTCACGCAACCGGTGTCGGTGGCCTTTGTGCCGTACGAAAACATGGAGCGTGCCAAGGCGGGTGAGCCGGTCTATGACTGCGTCCTGCAGATCTTCCTGTGCAAGCAGGTGGGCAAGGTCGCCGCCACCTACGAAGCCGAGGAATATGCCAAGCACCCGCTGTTCCGCTACGACCTCAAGGGCAAGCTGGTGGAGGTGATCTTTAACGATCCGGCGTCGAGCACCAGCCGCGTGGTCTTCTTCGGCCGCAAACCGCTGCTTCTGTGAGGCCCGCCATGCTACGTCGTCTGTTTTGCTTGTTGGCCTGCCTCGCATGCGCATGTACGGTAGCCACCGCCCGGGAGATCGAGTTTTCCGGCCAACGCTGGGTGGTGCGCTCGTCAGGCGGGCAACTGAGCGGGCCGGGTCCCAACGTGTTCTCGGATGGTCTGGATGCCGTGCGTGTTGATGAGCAAGGGCGCTTGCACATGGCGATCGTCAAAGCTGCGCAGGGCTGGCATTCCGCCGAGGTGACGCTTTCCCGACCGTTGGGCTACGGCACCTATGCGCTGGATGTGGAGACCAATCCGTTCGGCATGGACCGTCAGGTGGTGTTCGGCTTTTTCAGCTACAGCAGTGCGCCGGAGCAGGCGCATCGCGAGCTGGACGTCGAGCTGTCGTACTGGGGCCGCGAAGGCGAATCAAACAACGCCCAGTTTGTCGTGCAGCCTTCTGGCAGCCCGGACACCTTGCGTCGGTTCAACGTCAATCACGGGCGGGTGACGTATCGCATCCGTTGGGAGCGGGGGCTGGCGGAGTTCAGTGCCACCGCAGCCGATGGCACGGTACTGCAGCACTGGTCCCGCACAGCGGGAGTGCCCGAGGTGGGCGACGCGCGCATCCAACTGAACCTGTGGCTGTTCCAAGGCAAGCCGCCGCAGAACGGGCAACCGGTGGAATTCATGGTGCGGGCGTTCCGCTTTACGCCAAGTGCGGCAGGGGGCAGCCGTCCACTCAGTGGATCACAGCCGTGATGGCGCTCCAGAAGCTGGCGTTCTCCGCGCCCAGCACCCACATCGATACACCAGCCAGGTTCAGCGTGTTGGCCATGGCGGCCTTGGTCTGCAGACCTTGCGCGCTTTCGTACCAGACTTCGTGCGCGCTGCCGTCGGCGGCGGTGTAGTTGAAGTGGGCCGATTGCGTGGTGGCATCCCACTGGGTTGTCGCACCCGTGGTGGTGATCAACGCAGGGATGTCTTTGAACGCAACCGAGGTGCCAGTGTTCCGTGTGCGATTCCAGTCATAACCATAAGCGGGTAGGCCAAGCAGCAGCTTGGTTGCAGGCACGACGCCCACGGCGTATTGCAGCGAAGCGAGCATCCAGTCGCTGCCGGCAACCGGGCCGGGGTGACCGCTCGGCACGTGCTCGTCGTAGGTCATGACCTGGATGAAGTCGGCACTCTGACCAAGTGCGGCGTAGTCGTACGGCCACGTCCAGGTGTTGCCGATGGAGTCTGCGGTCTTGGCTGGCAGGCTCAACATGAGCGTGGAATGGTTGGCATGCAGTTGCGCAGCCAGATCCGCGACGAAGCTGGTGTAGGCGTCACGATCCGTTGTGTATAGGCCTTCAAAGTCGAGGTTGATGCCGGCCAAGTTTTGCGTCTTGGCCAGCGCAATGATGTTCTGCAACGTTGCCGCCCGGTTGGTGACGAGTGCGCCGTGTGCGATGGCCGGATCGAAGTCTGTGCCGAAGTTGGTGATGCAGGCATACGAAAGTTTGCCGGCTGCCTGGTTGTTCGAGAGCAGTGTCGCGGGCAGTGTGCCGGTCAAGCCACCGTTGACATCAACGCGAATCACGTCCACCGAAATGGCGTTGACGGGCGTGGCGGCACTCATGGCCGATGCCATCGAAGTGGTGCTGCCGAGCGCGAACCCAAGCAATACCTTGGGCGCCGCCGCGGTGGTTTTGGCGGACGTTGGGGTGGTGGCGGCAGGCGTGGAGCTGCCCGTGGTCGCGGCTCCGTCGCCTCCTCCGCAACCAAATAGCAGAAGTGCGGCGCACGCCGCGCTGATCAGACCGACAACCTTCATTTGAAACCCCGTTCGTGTTTTGTGTTCTCTCGGGGTTTATCGGTCTGGTGCGCGCAACCTTGAGACGTCTACGTCTCATCCATATGCCCTAGGGATGAGGTGTGAAGTCAGGTGTTTGAATCGCTCGTGAGAACGGCCACGCGGCAGGCGCGAAGTCGCCTGCGGTGGGCGGCTTGGCTTTGCAATGGCCTCGATCAACGTCAAAGCGTCGATCAACGCAGCATCAGTACACCTGACTGGTCGGCCGAAACAGCACCTCGTTGATGTCAACGGCCTCAGGTTGGCTCATCGCAAACACCACCACGCGTGCAAACGAATCGGGTGAAATGGCCCGTTCGTACACCGCATGCACGCCGGCCGCGACGTCGGGGTCGGTGATCGTCTGCGTGAGTTCGGTTGCCACGGCGCCGGGGGAAACAATGGTCGTGCGGATATTGTGCGGTTTCACTTCCTGGCGCAGTCCTTCGGAAATCGCCCGGACAGCGTGTTTCGTTGCCGCGTAGACCGCACCCCCTGGGCCGACCTTGTGGCCGGCAACCGACGACACATTGATGATGTGCCCGTGCTTTTGCCGAATCATGTGCGGCAGCGCGGCTGCAATGCCATAGAGCACGCCTTTGATATTCACATCGATCATGCGATCCCATTCATCGACGTGAAGCTTCTCCAGCATGGAGCTCGGCATGAGCCCCGCGTTGTTGATCAGGACGTCGATGCGGCCGTGCAGTTTCACGGCGTGATCGACGAGGCGCTGAACATCAGCGCGGCGCGTGACATCGGTTTGGACGATGGCTGCGTTGCTGGGGCCGATGTCGCGTGCCAGGTTTTCCAGCCTGTCTACACGCCTTGCACCCAACACGAGCTTGGCGCCGAGCGCCGCAAGCTGTCTGGCAGCCGCCTCACCGAGGCCGCTGCTCGCCCCGGTGATGACGACCACGTTGTCTTTGATGTTGTCCATTTTGGCAATCGCTCCAATTTCCTAAAGGTGTGACGGGTCGTAGCCCGGCTTTTGGTACAGCGTGTCCCACTTGTCGAGGATGTCGGGTTGATACACATCCTTGACCCAGGCGGACGGCTGGACGACTTCAATGTCCACGGAAACAGACGCTGTTCCATAGCCGAGGGTGCGGGTGACGGCCTGCGTGATCTCGTCGGAAAGCTGCTGCTTCTGCTGCTCCGACTTGCCCGGCCAACACTTCACGATGACGTGCGGCATCGTTGCTTCCTGTCGTGATCAGTGCGATGCAATCGCGCCGGGGTACTGCGCGTCGCTGACGTGTTCAAGCCAGTCGACAACCTTGCCGTCGAGCGCTTCCTGGATCGCGAGATGGGTCATGGATGTGTCGGCAGACGCGCCGTGCCAATGCTTGACGCCAGCGGGAATCCACACCACATCGCCCGGGCGGATTGCTTCGAGCGGGCCGCCCCAACGCTGCACAAAGCCGCAGCCGGCGGTGACGATCAACGTCTGGCCGAGCGGGTGTTCATGCCACGCGGTGCGTGCACCCGGCTCGAATGTCACGCTGCCACCCGAGGCGCGCGCCGTGTCGTTGGCCGGGAACAGTGGGTCCACCCGAACGCTGCCCGTGAACCAATCGCCCGGTCCCTTGATGGAAGACACGCTCCCGCAACGCTTGATTTCGATTTCCATTTCTGGCTCCTGTTTTGACGTGTGCAACGCAACCGATGGGTGAACTTTACGGACAGATCGGTCCCCCTGGTAGTCGCTATACTTCGCAAACCGATATGAGCCAGATTCATGATGTCGACCATTGATCTGAACGTTTTGCGGGCATTTTTTGTGGTCGCGCGCGAGCGCAGCTTCACCCGGGCGGCGGCGCAGCTTGGCGTGTCGCAATCCGCGCTGAGTCATTCGATGCGGGGTCTGGAGGAGAGGATCGGGTTGCGATTGCTGACGCGGACGACCCGTGGCGTTTCCCCGACCGAGGCCGGCGAACGTCTGTTGTTGAACGTCGGGCCGTACTACGAGGGGATCGAGGCGGAGCTGGAGTCGCTGAGTGTGCTGCGGGACAAGCCGGCCGGGTTGATCCGCATCTCGGCCCACGATCATGCGGCCGATACCATCCTCTGGCCAAAGCTCAAGGCGGTGCTGCGGAACTACCCCGACATCTCGGTCGAGATCAACATCAACTACGGCATGGTCGACATCGTCGCGGAGCGCTTCGACGCTGGTGTGCGCAGCGGCGACCTGATCGCGCAAGACATGATTGCCACGCGTATCGGTCCGGATTTCAAAATGGCGGTGGTGGGTTCACCCGACTATCTGGTGTCGAACGGTAGGCCGGCCACGCCGCGTGATCTGGCGGCGCATCAGTGCATCAACCTGCGGCTTCCCACGCGCGGTGGTTTGTACGCCTGGGAGTTCGCCAAGAAGCGTCAAGCCTTGCACGTGAACGTGCACGGTCAACTGATCTTCAACACAACGCCTCAGATGCTTGAGGCAGCGCTGGAAGGATACGGACTGGCCTATGTGCCGCACGACCTGGCTGCACCGCATCTGGCCAAGGGGCGACTGTCGAGCGTGCTCGAAGAATGGTGCCCGACAGTGCCCGGCTATCACCTGTACTACGCAGGCCGGCGGCAAACGTCACCGGCCTTTGCGTTGATTGTTGAGGCGCTTCGGTATGTTGTGCCCTCGCCCTGATTAGATCAGGGTCGAATCATCATCCGAATAATCGCTGCCGCCCAAGTCGCTGTCATCGATCAGGCCAAGGCTATCGTCACGCGAGGCCGTGTTGCGATTGCCGCTGTCGCCGTCGTAGTAGTTGTTGATCACCGTTTCCGTGGTGCCGCCCATCAACGGCTGCTGACCAAAGAAGCCGCCACCGCCACTGTTGTGGTGGAACATGTTCTCGATGCCCTGGAACAGGAGTGCACCGCCTGCCACGCCCGCCGCTGTGGTGGCAACGCTGCCGAGCGTGCTGCCCAGGCCGCCGCTAAAGAAGCCCGAGCGCACGGGTTGCGCCGGGGCCTGTTGGGGCGATTGGGCCTGCGGCGGCATCTGCATGGGGGCGGCCTGCTGCGGAGCGTATGCGGGGTTGGGCGCGGCGCTGGTGCCGTGGCCGCCCCAGTTGTTGGCCGAATCCATGAACGACGTGCTGCGGCTGGCTTGTGCCGCCTGCAACTGGCTCTGTAGCGATGTGATCTGCGTTTGGGCCGATGCCAGCGCCTGGTCGAGCAGCATGGCGCGCTGCACGAGCAGGTAAGCGGCATCCGGCTGGCGGGCGGCGGCTTCCAGAATGCGGGCTTCGGCCTGCGGGTCTTTTGCCCCGGCGCGTGCTTGCGTCAGTTGGGCCAGGAAGTTTTCCAGGGCTTGCTGTTCTTGCGGGGACATGGCGCGGTTTCCTATTGGGGTGGGTGCGATGTGACCAAGTTAGGGGCGAAGTCTTAAACGAAAATTAAAGCCGGGCAGGTTCTTGTGTAACGGCCTGTAACCCTAGGCAGCGGGGCGGTACTGACTGGGGTTGGTGCCCGACACCTTGCGCATCAGGCGCCGCAGCGCGGTGGCATCTTCATAACCCACGGCTTCGGCCACGCGGTCGATGGTCATGCGGCTGGATTCGATCAGCATGCGGGCGCGGTTCAGGCGCACGCTCTGCACCAGTGCCAGGGTGCTTCTGCCGGTGGCTTCCTGCACGTGCCGCGACAGCGTGCGTTGCGACATCGCAAACGCATCGGCCAGTGCCTGCACGCTGGGCGGGTTGGGTAGTGCGGCTTCGATATGCGCCACCAGGCGGCCGATCAATGCGTTGCCGTTGGCCAGCATGGCGGGCACGACAAACGGTGCCTGCGCGTGGCGCCCGTCGATCAGCAACACGCGCCCGACGGCATCGGCAAGCGCCACGCCAAAGCGCGTGCGTAGCAGATGCAGCATCAAATCGGTTTGTGCAAAGGCGGCGCCTGCCGTGCTGACCGGGCCGTCTGCGCAGACCATGCGATCGGCGTCGACCGTGCAGGTAGGTTCCCGCTGCTGCAGCGTGGCAGCCAGCCACCACGAGGTCGTCACCCGGCGCTCTGGCAGCAGCCCCGCTGCCTGCAACAGAAAGACTGCCGAGCACGATGCCGCCACCTGCCCACCCGCTGCCACCTGCGCGGCAAGGGTGCGCGCTGCCCGCTGCGCATCCTCACGCGCCAGGCGTGCGGCAAGGGCGCCCACATCATCAATGCCGAGCCCAGGCACAACCCACGTGCTGCCATCGGGGCGGGGTCGCTTGGGCAAGGCGGTTGCGTCAACCTGCATGCCGCTGCTCAACCGTACGCTGGGTGCGTCGGCTGACAGCACACGCCACGTGGGGCGTGCCGCCTTTACGCGCGGCGCCAGTGTCGACGCTGCCTGCAGTACATCCAACGTGGCTGCTACGCTGGTGGCATACGCGCCGGAGAGTACGAGGATGGTGAAATCCGCCATGGCCAAATTTGCCTGAAAGATGTCGAAATCGACACTCGAAGTGTAGCGGCCGCGGGCGTTCAATGCAGGCATGCCCACCACACGCAAGGCCGCCCGCATGACACCGCCCAGCCCTCAAGACGACCGCCTGGAAGACTTCGCGCGCCGCCAGATCACGTTGGATGGCACGACCAAAACCGTGTACGTGGCCGGCACTGGCCCGGGCGTGATCGTCATGGCCGAGATGCCCGGCATCAGCCCGCACGTGGCGCGGTTCGCGCGCTGGGTGCGCGATGCGGGGCTGACGGTCTACATGCCGTCCTTGTTCGGCCGCGACGGCGCGGTGCCCGAGGCGGACGCCGGTGCGGAGGTCTTCCGGCACGCGTGCGTGAGTGCGGAGTTCCGCGCGTTTGCGGCCAACCAGTCGAGCCCGGTCACGCAGTGGCTGCGCACGCTGGCGCGGCTGGCCAATGCGGAGTGCGGTGGTCCCGGCGTGGGCGCCATCGGCATGTGCTTCACCGGCAATTTTGCGCTGACGATGATGTTGGAGCCGGCCATGCTGGCGCCGGTGCTGTGCCAGCCGTCGTTACCGTTGAACGCACCGGGCGGGATCGAGATTGCGCCGGAGGAGGTGGCCGCCGTGCGCCAGCGGCTGGAGCGCGAAGACCTGACCGTGCTGGCTTATCGGTTTGAGGGCGACCGCTTCTGCCGCGCCCAGCGCTTCGCGGCCTATGCCGAGGCGCTGGGTGATCGGTTCGTGGCGCGAGTGCTGCCCGACAGCGCCGCGCACCCGAACCCGCCGTCGTTCTTTGCCCAGCATGTGCCTTGCCCGCACAGCGTCGTCACTGCCCACCTGATCGACGCAGCCGGGGAACCCACGCTGGCGGCCCGCGACGAGATTCTGGCGTTCTTCCAACAGCGCCTGGCCTGAGTGGGGACTCACCTACTGCTGTGCGCCCGGCGCCGCTCGTCTGGTGTAAACCCCGGGGCCTCCATCCGAGCAAATTACTTTACAACTAAACTATTCATGACTAATGTAATACCGCATCGAACGCGGAGCCGTTGTCATGAAGATCGTCTGTATTGGTGGTGGGCCGGCTGGCCTGTACTTTGCCCTGCTGATGAAGCTGCAGGACCCGTCGCACGACATCACGGTCGTGGAGCGCAACCGGCCGTATGACACCTTCGGCTGGGGCGTGGTCTTCTCAGACCAGACGCTGGGCAACCTGCAGCGGGCGGATGCCAAGAGCGCCGCGCAGATCCTCGACGCCTTCAACCACTGGGACGACATTGAAGTCCACATCCGCGGCCAGGTGGTGCGCTCGGGCGGCCACGGCTTCTGCGGCATCGGGCGCAAGCGCCTGCTGAACATCCTGCAGGCGCGCTGCGAGGAAGAGGGCGTCAAGCTTGTCTTCGAAACCGATGTGCAAGATGACACGGCCTATGCCGACGCCGACCTCGTCATCGCCAGCGACGGCCTGAACAGCCGCATCCGCACCAAGTACGCCGCCACGTATCAACCCGATATCGACACGCGCCGCTGCCGCTTTGTCTGGCTCGGCACGCACAAGCTGTTCGAGGCCTTCACCTTTGCGTTTGAAGAAACCGAGCACGGCTGGTTTCAGGCGCATGCGTACCGCTTTGATGATGAGACCTCCACCTTCATCGTCGAGGCGCCCGAAGAGGTGTGGCGCGCGGCAGGGCTGGAGACGATGGAGAAGGAAGACGCCATCGCCTACTGCGAGCGCCTGTTCGCCAAGTACCTCGACGGCAACAAGCTGATCTCCAACGCCACGCACCTGCGGGGCTCGGCGCAGTGGATTCGCTTCCCGCGCGTGGTGTGCGGGCATTGGGTGCATACCAATGAACACAACACGCCGGTGGTGTTGATGGGCGATGCTGCGCACACGGCGCACTTCTCGATCGGCTCGGGCACCAAGCTGGCGCTGGAAGATTCGATTGAACTCGCACGCAGCATCAGCCAGTACCCCGGCGATCTGCGCGGTGCGCTGGAACACTATGAGTCTGTGCGCAGTGTGGAAGTGCTGCGCATTCAGAACGCGGCGCGCAACTCGACCGAGTGGTTCGAAAACGTGTCGCGCTACGCCAACCTGCCGACCGAGCAGTTTGCGTATTCGCTGCTCACGCGCAGCCAGCGCATCAGCCACGAAAACCTGCGCCAGCGCGACAAGCGGTATCTCGAATCGTTTGAAGACTGGATTGCTGAGCAGGCCGGTCTACCCAGCAGAAGCCGCGCACCTGACTACGGCCCGGTGCCGCCGATGTTCACGCCCTTTACCGTGCGCGGCGTCACGCTCAAAAACCGCGTGGTGGTGTCGCCCATGGCGCAGTACTCGTGCGAAGACGGTCAGCCCGCGGATTACCACCTCGTGCACCTGGGCGCGCGCGCCATGGGCGGCGCGGGCCTCGTGATGGCCGAGATGACCTGCGTGTCGCCAGATGCGCGCATCACCCCGGCATGCCCGGGTTTGTGGAACACCGAACACCGCGACGGCTGGGCGCGCATCGTGCAGTTCGTGCATGCCAACAGCGATGCGAAGCTCGGCATCCAGCTCGGCCACGCAGGCGCCAAGGGCTCGACCCGCGCGGCGTGGGACGGCATTGATCTGCCGCTGGAAGACGGCCACAACTGGCCGCTGATCTCCGCATCCCCGCAGCAGTATTTGGATGGCGTGAGCCAGTGGTCGCACGCCATGACGCGTGACGACATGGACCGCGTGCGCGACGACTTCGTCAACTCGGCGCGCATGGCTGCGGAGGCGGGTTTCGATTGGCTGGAACTGCACTGCGCGCACGGCTATCTGCTGTCGTCGTTCATCTCGCCGCTGACGAACCAGCGCAATGACGCGTACGGTGGCTCGCTGGAAAACCGGCTGCGCTTCCCGCTCGAAGTCTTCCATGCGGTGCGCGAGGTGTGGCCGCAAAGCAAGCCGATGTCGGTGCGCATTTCCGCGCACGACTGGGTGGAAGGCGGCATCACGCCGGACGATGCGGTGGAAATCGCGCGCGTCTTCAAGGCGGCGGGCGCAGACATGATCGACTGCTCGTCGGGCCAAGTCAGCAAGAAGGAGCAGCCGGTGTATGGCCGCATGTTCCAGACGCCGTTTGCCGACCGGGTGCGCAACGAGGCAGGCATCGCCACGATTGCCGTGGGTGCCATCTCCGAGGCGGACCACGTCAACAGCATCATCGCTGCCGGCCGTGCCGACCTGTGCGCCGTAGCGCGCCCGCACCTGGCCAACCCGGCCTGGACGCTGAACGAAGCCGCGCGCATCGGTTACCTCGACGTGGCGTGGCCCAAGCAGTACCGCGCGGGCAAGCTGCAGCTCGAACGCAACCTGGAGCGCGAGCGCGCCATGGCGGCGCAGGCGGCGGGGTTGTCTCCGCTGGAGCAGGCCAACCGCATGCAAGGGGTTTGAGATGCCGACACCAGCGATGCTCGCGGGCCGCCATGCCGTCGTCACCGGCGCAGGCCGGGGGATTGGCGCTGCGATTGCCGCGCAACTCGCGGCGCAAGGCGCCACGCTCACGCTGATGGGGCGAAACGCTGCTGTGTTGGAGGCGACCGCCAAGACGTTGCCGGATAGCGCCCGCGCGCAGGTCGTCACATGCGATGTGGCGGATGCGGCGAGTGTGTCGGCGGCATTCGAATCGGCGCGCGCCGGCCTTGGCCCGATCTCCATCCTCGTCAACAACGCGGGCCAGGCCGAGAGCGCACCGTTTGCCAAGACCACGCTCGACCAATGGCAGCGCATGCTGGCCGTGAACCTGACGGGCACGTTCCTGTGCACGCAGGCGGCGTTGGCGGATGTGCAGGCAGCAGGCCACGGCCGCATCGTCAACATTGCCAGCACGGCGGGACAGCGCGGTTATGCATATGTGTCAGCGTATGTGGCGGCCAAGCATGGGGTGATCGGCCTCACGCGCTCATTGGCGCTGGAGCTGGCCGCACGCGGCGTCACCGTCAATGCCGTGTGCCCCGGCTATACCGAAACCGACATCGTGCGCGAGAGCATCGACCGCATCGTCGCCCGCACCGGCCGCAGCACAGAAGAAGCGCTGGCCGAGCTGGTGAAGGGCAATCCGCAAGGCCGGTTGATCACGCCCGATGAAGTGGCGAATGCCGTGGTGTGGCTGTGCTCGGATGGCGCATCGTCCATCACTGGGCAGGCCATCTCGGTCTCCGGTGGGGAGGTGATGTGAGCAAGCCGCGCAAGACCGCACTCGCCACGCGCGTGTCTGGCTACCACGCCGTCGCACAAGCGCTGGGCGATGAACACATCGGCCTGGAAGCCCGAGCGCATGTGGATGACCACGTGGACGTGAAGATCTGGTTGCGCCTCTTGGCCTGCAGCACGCAGATCGAACAGCAGATCCGCCAGCGCCTGCGCACGCGCTTCAACACCACGCTGCCGCGCTTCGACTATCTGGCGCAGCTTGATCGCCACCCGGATGGCCTGCGCATGAACGTGCTGTCGCGCTACCTGATGGTGACCGGCGGCAACGTCACCGGCCTGACTGATCAGTTGGAGAAGGAAGGTCTGGTCAAACGCGAGTCGGACCCGGATGACCGCCGCTCCTTCCGCGTGCTGCTGACAGAGGCGGGCCGTAGCCATTTCGCCGAGATGGCTGCCGAACATGAACGTTGGCTGATCGAAATGTTCGAAGGCCTGGGTATGACCAACAAAGACGCGCTGTATGCGCAGCTCGGCCACCTGCGCGTGCATCTCGCACAGCGCGAGGCCGAGCTGGACGCCCGCGACGATCAACTTCAAACGAACACGACCAAATCATGACCGACCGCATTGACCCGGCCCTGTTGGCCGGCAACCGCCGCCCGCTCGCGGGCTACAAAGCGACGCATTTCAAGTGGAGCGTGGAAGGCGGCGTTGCCACCATCACACTCAACCGGCCCGAGCGCAAGAACCCGCTCACGTTTGATTCGTATGCCGAGCTGCGCGACCTGTTCCACCAGCTCAAATGGGCAGATGACGTGAACGCTATCGTGCTGGTGGGCGCGGGCGACAACTTCTGCTCCGGCGGTGATGTGCACGAGATCATCGGCCCGTTGGTGCAACTGAAGGCGCCCGAGCTGCTGATGTTCACGCGCATGACGGGCGAGCTGGTGAAAACGATGCGCGCGTGTCCGCAGCCGATCATTGCTGCCATTGATGGCGTGTGTGCTGGCGCTGGGGCCATCCTGGCGATGGCATCGGACTTGCGCCTGGGCACCGTGCGCAGCAAGACGGCCTTCCTCTTCAACCGCGTCGGCCTGGCGGGCTGCGACATGGGCGCGTGCGCCATCCTGCCGCGCATCATCGGCCAGGGCCGCGCGAGCGAATTGCTCTACACCGGCCGTTCGATGAGCGGCGAAGAGGGTGAGCGCTGGGGCTTCTTCAACCGCCTGTGCGAACCGGCCGAGGTGCTGGCGCAGGCGCAAGCGCTGGCCGCCGACGTGGCCGCCGGCCCGACCTTCGCCAATGGCATCACCAAAACGATGCTGCATCAGGAATGGACGATGACGATCGACCAGGCAATCGAGGCCGAGGCGCAAGCGCAGGCCATCTGCATGCTGACCGAAGACTTCTCGCGTGCGTACCACGCGTTCGTCGCCAAGCAAAAACCGGTATTCGAGGGCAACTGACATGAGCGACAAGGACTACCTGCAGTGGCCGTTCTTTGACGACAAGCACCGCCAACTCGAAGCCGAGCTGGATGCCTGGGCCACGAAGCACATCCCGCACGACCACGGCCCCGATGTGGATGCCGAATGCCGCGCGCTGGTGAAGCTGCTCGGCCAAGGCGGCTGGCTGCGCCACGCAGTGGGCGGCACGGCGCACGGTGGCGCGGGCGAGACCATCGACACACGCGCCATCTGCCTGATCCGCGAGACGCTGGCGCGCCATTCCGGCCTGGCTGACTTCGCCTTTGCGATGCAGGGGCTGGGCTCGGGCGCCATCTCGCTGCACGGCACGCCGGAGCAGCGTGAGCGCTATCTGACGAAGGTGGCGCGCGGTGAGGCGATCTCCGCTTTTGCGCTGTCTGAACCCGAAGCCGGTTCCGACGTGGCCGCCATGGCCTGCGCCGCGCGCGAAGACGGTACCGACTACGTGCTCGACGGCGAGAAGACGTGGATCTCCAACGGCGGCATTGCGGATTTCTACGTGGTGTTTGCGCGCACGGGCGAGGCACCGGGCGCGCGCGGCATCAGCGCGTTCATCGTCGAGGCCGGTACGCCGGGCTTCGAGATTGCCGAGCGCATCGACGTGATTGCGCCGCACCCGCTTGCGCGCCTGCGCTTCACCAACTGCCGCATCCCGGCCAGCCAACGCGTGGGCGCGGCGGGCGAGGGCTTCAAGGTGGCGATGCGCACGCTCGATGTGTTCCGCACCTCCGTGGCTGCCGCAGCGCTGGGCTTCGCGCGCCGCGCACTGGACGAAGCACTGACACGCGCCACCACCCGCAAGATGTTCAACGGCTTGCTGGCTGACTTCCAGCTCACGCAGGCCAAGCTCGCGCAGATGGCCACCGCCATCGACAGCGCCGCGCTGCTGACCTACCGCGCCGCGTGGCAGCGTGACCAGGGCCGCAACGTGACGCGCGAAGCCGCCATGGCCAAGATGACCGCCACCGAGAACGCGCAGCAGGTGATCGACGCCGCCGTGCAGATGTGGGGTGGCCTGGGCGTGGTGAGCGAGCAACCTGTGGAGCGCCTGTACCGCGAGATTCGCGCGCTGCGTATCTACGAAGGTGCGACCGAAGTGCAGCAACTCATCATCGCGCGCGAGTTGTTGCGGAACGTCAGCCCGGCGGCACCCGCCAAGCCCTGAACACGCCCTACGCCAGAGACGGAGAGCTCTCCATGCCCAGCGCCCATATCGACACCTTCGCCCGCGACCGGCTGCCGCCGGCGGAGCTGCAACCGGTGTATCGCTTCGACTTGCCGGCATTGCAGTTTCCGGCGCAGCTCAACTGCGCAACCCAACTGCTCGACCGTCGCGTAGCGGCAGGCGAGGGCGGCCGTCTCTGCATCCAGGCCCCCGGCATCCGTTGGACGTATGCGGATTTGCAGGAGCACGCCAACCGCATCGCCAACGTACTGGTGAACGAGATGGGCGTGGTGCCGGGCAACCGCGTGCTGCTGCGCTCGCCCAACAGCCCGATGCTGGCGGCATGCTGGTTTGCGGTGATGAAGGTGGGCGCGATTGCCGTGGCGACCATGCCGCTGCTGCGCGCCAAGGAGCTGGGGCAGATCATTGCCAAGGGCGAGATCGGCTTTGCACTGTGCGATGCACGGCTGATCGACGAGCTGAACGATGCGCTTAATGCGACCGATATGCAGGCGGCCAAGCCGGTGCGGGTTCTGCACTTTCACGATGACACGCCAGAAGGGTTGGAGGCCGCGATGGCGCGCCAGCCAACCACGTTCACCAATGTCGACACGGCCGCCGATGACACCTGCCTGCTTGCCTTCACCTCGGGCACGACCGGTGTGCCGAAGGCGACGATGCATTTCCACCGTGACATCCTGGCCATCTGCGCGTGCTGGCCTCCGCATGTGCTGCAGCCGCGTGCCGACGACATCTTCATCGGCAGTCCGCCGATGGCGTTCACGTTCGGACTGGGCGGCCTGCTGCTGTTTCCGATGAGCGTGGGGGCGTCGACGGTACTGCTGGAGAAGGCCTCGCCCAATGAACTGGTGGAAGGTATCCGTACCTTTGGTGCCACCGTGCTGTTCACCGCGCCTACCACGTACCGCACCATCGCCGCGCGTGGTGAAGAACTGCGCGCCACGCCGCTGCGACGCTGTGTGTCGGCGGGCGAAGCGCTGCCCGTGGCCACGCGCACGCTGTGGAAGCACGCCACTGGCATCGAGTTGATCGACGGTATTGGTGCGACGGAGATGCTGCACATCTTCATCTCCGCCGCCGATGCCGATGTGCGCCCCGGCGCCACCGGCAAGGCCGTCCCCGGCTACGTTGCGCGCGTGGTGGATGACCAAGGCAACCCTGTGCCGCCGGGCACGGTGGGCCGTCTGGCGGTGCAGGGCCCGACCGGCTGCCGCTACCTTGCCGACGACCGCCAGCGCGCCTACGTGCGCGACGGCTGGAACCTCACGGGCGACGCCTACGTGATGGACGACGAGGGCTATTTTCACTACCACTCGCGCACCGACGACATGATCATCTCGTCGGGCTACAACATCGCCTCGCCGGAAGTGGAAGACGCGCTGATGCAGCATCCGGCCGTGGCCGAGTGCGGTGTGATCGGCGTGCCGGATGAAGAGCGCGGCCAGATCGTCAAGGCGTTCGTGGTGTTGCATCCGGGCCATGAGCCAGGGCCGGAGATGGTCAAGATGCTGCAGGATTTCGTCAAGCAGACGGTGGCGCCGTACAAGTACCCGCGTGCCATCGAGTTTCGCTCGGCCCTGCCGCGCAGTGAAGTCGGCAAGCTGCTGCGCTACCGCCTGCGCGAGAACACCAAACCATGACGTATCACTTTGAGCGCACGACGCGCATCCGCTTTGCTCACTGCGACCCGGCCGGCATTGTGTACTTTCCGCAGTACCTCGTGCTGTTCAACGGGCTGGTCGAAGACTGGTTTACCGATGGCCTGGGCATCTCATATGCGCAGATGCTGGGGCCGCGCCGCATCGGCCTGCCCATCGTCAAGCTGGGCTGCGAGTTCAGCGCCATCAGCCGCATGGGCGACGACGTGCAGTTCAAGCTGAGGCTGGACCGGCTGGGTGGCAAATCGCTGTCACTGTCGCTCGACTGCTGGGCGGGGGATGAACAGCGCGTGCGCTCGCAGCAGGTGCTGGTGTTTACCGATCTCAATACGCATCGCGCCATTGCGGTGCCGCCGGATGTGCGGCAGGCGCTGGGCGAGTGCGTTCAACAATAAAAGGAACCCAATCATGCAAGTACTGCTTCCTCCCGGCTGGCCGCGCCCGAAAGGCTACGCCAATGGCGTATCCGCGCGCGGGCGCATGGTCTTCGTCGCAGGCATGATCGGTTGGGATGCGCAGGGCGTGTTCCATACCGATGACCTTGGCGGCCAGGTACGCCAGGCGCTGCAGAACATCGTCGAGGTGCTGGCCGAAGGCGGTGCCAAGCCCGAGCACATCGTGCGCATGACGTGGTACGTGACCGATAAGAAGGCCTACGTTGAGGCCTATCCGGAAATCGGCCGGGCCTTCCGCGACTTGATCGGCAGTTTCAGCATTGCGATGACGGCGGTGGAGGTGGCGGCGCTGGTGGAGGATCGGGCGAAGGTGGAGATTGAAGTGACGGCTGTCGTGCCGGACTAGCCGATGATCTCTGCTGACGGAGTACAAAAAAGTCTGGACCTGTACAAAAAAGTCCATACCAATACAAAAAAGTTTGTACCTGTACAAAAATGTCTGTACCAACCGCGGATTGGAGGGCTGTCGGCACCAGTCTGCTCTCCAAATCTGGTGCCAATGTCTCTCCATGTGACACCTAAGCGCGGAGGGATGGTATCAACCGTTGATGCGGATGGCCGCTTCTCTTGGACTGAGTATCACTATTGAAGTGAAGAGCGGTGTTGGGTTGTTTACTTACAGAGTTGTCGATGAACCGTCGACTGACGTTGGGGTGTTCCAACATCAATTGGCTGCCCTTGGGAAAGGGACGGTTGGCGAGAGGGGGGAGAAACGACGGGGCTACTTGTTAAGGCTGCCTTGCCGGCAGCAACTCAGAACTAGGGTGAAGCAGCGCACACCTGCGGCGCGGCATACCAGATGCTATAGCCGGTGTTTTTGCAGGAGAGTCGAGGGCTCGACTTTCAGTGCGACGGCGATGCGCTCAATGTTGTAGATGGTCACATTCTTTTCTGCGCGCTCAAGCATGCCAACGTAGGTCCGATGTATTCCGGCCCTCTCGGCAAGTTCCTCTTGAGACAGCCCGAGCGCAAGACGTTCGCGCCGAACATTGTCGGCGAATATGGTGACGAGACGGCAGTTCTGTGGCGCAACGGACATGCGGCAAATGTCGGCCGTTGCACACTATGATTCTACATACTATGATTGGCATATCCATTCGGCATGCAAGATGTCGAGCCTCAATAGCTACGGTTAGTTTGGGGGAGTACAGTGAAGTCTCGTGGCCGGAATCGATCGACCGGTAAGTCTGGGTGTAGTGCTTGCGAGTTGCGGATCGGATTCGAGGGCGGCAAGATCGTTTTTCGGGCCGTGCAGAGTGGCTT
The DNA here is from genome assembly GCF_000801955.1 of Ralstonia sp. A12. Taxonomy (GTDB): domain Bacteria; phylum Pseudomonadota; class Gammaproteobacteria; order Burkholderiales; family Burkholderiaceae; genus Ralstonia. The sequence continues at coordinate 260,329 of NZ_JSZO01000008.1, read as the reverse complement.
TGACTTTGTGCTCGATCAAGGTGAGGTGAAAGGGCTGCTCTTCCATGAAGCGGCCAAGAAGCTGGAAGTTTCACTACATCACGGAAGCACGATCAGCATTAGGTGCGACTTCGAGAGTGCGAAGTTCTACGCGGTGCGCCTGCTTCCGGAAGAGCGCGACCACGAGTTCATGTACCAGCCAGCCGTCGGAGAGCGCTGCCGCGCGTGGGATGATCTTCGGTAGGCATGCATCGCGAACTCTTCGGTTTTCTCAGTTTTGCACATCTTCGGCGGACCACACAAACGCCCGATGGTGTATGGTTTGACTGTGTAATAGCACGAATCGACTCAACCGCTCATATCTCCATGGCTGCCAAGGACATTCGCCGTCACCAATCGACCCTAGCGGTCGGTTTCGGCAGCCGCACGTTCGTTCCGTCTGGACGAACTCGTACGCGAATAGCGCGCTGATTCCCAGCCCCTATTTGTCCCGGCTTTACCCGGTCTGACATCTGCGGCGACACGCCGCCAGTTCGCGTATGGAGAAACATCTTGACCGCTCCCCGAAAGCCACCGGAGTACCCACCTGGATTTGTTCCTTTGAGGGAGCTTGCCGTACTGCGCAGTCCGGCATCATGGGAGCTACTCGTCCCGTCGACCACGTATACGGCCCTTGATGCTGCCGAACACGCCAAAGTGGACCTTGCTGAGGTCAGGGAGGACGAGCCCGAATCCCGGTCGGCAGAACAACCTACGGTCGCGGCGACAGAAGTCGTGCCGGCGCGCCGCCGGACCAGGGCTAGGCATATTCCCGTCTTTGCACAGGAGGCGCTGGAGCAAGCCAACGCAAACCTGCAAACGGCTGACCGCCATCAGCAGAAGCACGCGAAAGCATTGTTGGAGCAAGCTGGTACCAACGATGGATACCGAGTACTGCCTCGTATCCGACCAGCCCTGAAGAAGCTCGAAGAAGCCCACAGCTTGTTAAGCAATCTCCGTGAGCCAATCCAGAAGCTGAAGATTGACCTCATGCTTGCAAGTGCAATGCGGGCGACCTTGCCTCCAGGCGCTTCCAGACAGCGATCGATGAAATCGACAAGTCGATCGACCACCTGCAGAAGACGAAATTCTCGTGTCGGACCACACAGATTCCACCTACCACCAAATGCCGATCCCCACGTAACATTCGGTTCTTGGGTCTCGTCGCCGTTGAACGGGTCGACTATCTCGCTATTGTGATGAATCCAGATAAGCTTCGGCTTACGCTTGGCGTTTATCGGCGAGCTGCGCCGCCTCTTTGAAGTCGGTGAGAATGCTTTTACGCTGCTCAATCGCGCTGCGGGCCTGAAGCAGCTCAACAGCATCGATGATCTGTTCCGCGATCTGGTGCTCGACGATCGGTCGGCCTTCCAGCGGGCTTTGGAGGTTGCATCCGAGTTCGATACGCTCGCCCAGATCCGACAGGAGTTGGAGATTGCGCGCAAGCAGCGCGATGCGTTGTTGCCGTTTCGCCAGCAGCGCGTGAGGGCGAGTGAACTGTTTCAGCTTGCCGCGGTTGCAAGTCATGTTGTCATTGTCGAGAACGAGCGATCTCTTCATCAGCTACCGGAGTTGTCCGGCGCGGTAGCGATTCTGGGCGCCGGATTGAGCCTGGGGTGGGTGCATGATGCGTGGCTGACCAGTAAGCGGGTAGCGTATTGGGGTGATATGGACACCTGGGGCCTGAGCATGCTTGCAAGGGTGCGCCTGGCGATCCCATCCGTGACAGCATTGCTCATGGACCAGGATTGTTTTGACCAATACGCGCCGGAATTGGCGGTGTGCGAGCCGGTTCCGGTGGATGGCGGGATACCCGACGGGCTCACTCTGGACGAGGGAGCCTTCTTTGCTTATCTCCTGACGCAAGAGAGGGGGCGCCTGGAACAAGAGTTCTTGCCGAAGGAACTTGTCAACAAAGCCTTGTGCGAGTGGCACGGCGCATGATTTCCTGGCGTGATCCGCCACAGCAAAAGGCTTTGCTTGCGCGGATGCCTACCCGTTGAACACTCCACTCAATCAGATGTCGCAAGGGCACGAATGTGGAACCTCGCCGTCAGGAAGTCACGTCCTGTTCATCGACCTCGTCGCTGCAGTCTATCGCTTCTTCAGAGCGGCTTTGGTGGTGCGCGGACGTTGCGCGAGCGACGCTTAGCACTTTGTCCTAGGCGCCCCCTTTCGGTACCCCAACCAAACTGTTCACGCCTCAGCATCCGTGCTGTTGCTTCAACCACGAAACCGCTTCATCGACCATGGGATGGTGGCGGTTCGTATTCCAGACAGCCGCGGCTGTCAGCACCATCACCTTCTCTTTCAATGGCCGAATGACGACGTTCTCCGGTGCCAGCTTGCGCATGGACGCCGGTACCAGCGCGACGCCCTGGCCGCAACCGACGTAGGCAATCTGCGATGTGACCGAACGCACTTCGCGCATCACGCGAGGCGTCAAGCCGTGCGAGCGGCAGATGGAGGTCAGCATGTCGAAGTAGACCGGGCTGACCTGTCGGGACGACATCACCAGTTGCTCATCAGCAAGCGACTGCAGGCGCACCCTTGGCAGCGCGGCCAGCGCATGGTCCTTGGGCAGCGCCACGGCGAGGCGGTCTTCAGCCAGCGGCATCGTCGCCATGCCGCTCCCTAGCTCACCATCCAGGCGGACGAAGGCGATATCCAGTTCGCCCGCTTCCAGGGCGGGAATGGCCTCGACGCTATCGATTTCGCTCACGAATACCGTCAGGTTCGGATGCGCGCGCTTGAGTGCGTTCAGCAGGGGCGGGACGGTATCCAGCATCGCAGACGTAATGGCCCCGACGTGCAGCACGCCGGACTGGCCGGCGGCCACTTCCCGCACGACGCGCTCCAGGCGCTCGACCTGGCCCACGAACTGGCGGACTGCAGGCAGGATGGCCGCGCCTGCAGGGCTGAGCTGGGTCCCGCGTCGGGAGCGATAGAACAGTTGCAGCTTGAGCGACTGCTCCAGCACCTTGATCTGCTCGGTGAGCGGCGGTTGCGACATGTTCAGACGCTTCGCCGCCCGCCCAAAGTGCTGCTCCTCGGCCACGACGAGAAACATCCACAACTGCCGTATCAGCCTGAAGTCAATCGCGTTGCTCATCTGGGATGTGTCTCCTTGCTGGATGGCGGTGTGTTCTCTCTGTTCTGGAAATCGTATCAGACAGATACGTAATGAGAAATTTACATATCAGACCGCTGAGACCACGATTGCCTCACTGCGATCGGAAACCAGCGTGATGACCCAGACCTCCCTCCTTGAACGCCTCGCATCGCTCGATACCAACACGGTGTCGGATGCGCTCGATTTTCTTGGCCTGCCGGGCGCAACGGTTGGCCTGCGCCCGCTGTGGGACTGCCCGAAGATCGTCGGCCGTGCGAGCACCATCCAACTCGGCCCCAAGGCGGATGCCAAGCCCACGGTGCACCTGATTTCGCCTGTCATTGATGCCATCGAGACAGACGACCGCGTACTGGTGATCGCCGGCGGTGCGGATGGCATTTCCTGCTGGGGCGACATCCTGGCCAACGCGGCCACTGCCAGGAAGGTTCGCGGCTCGGTCATCGATGGCCTGAGCCGCGACATCGAGGGCAGCGAATCGATCGGCTACCCGGTCTATGGCCGCGGCATCACGATGATCAGCGCGCGTAACCGGGTGATCCAGATCGACTCCGGCAAGCCGGTGCAGATGGCCGGCGTCACCGTGCACGAAAACGACTACGTGATCGCTGACCGCTGCGGCACGGTCTTCGTACCTGCTGTCCGCATCGAAGAGGTGCTCGACCTTGGTGAGCGCATTGCGCGCCGTCAGGACGGCATGGTGGCCGCCGTGCGTGCCGGCCGCTCCGTGGCCGAGGTCATGCACGACAAGGAATTCGAGGCCATCGCGGTCCGCTGATCAGACAACAGACATGCTTCGATTGGAGAGTTGCACATGACGAATCCACAGAAGGCCCGCGCGGAGGACCAGGAACTGGTCGCGCTGTTTGCTGGCCTCGACACACCCGGCGTCTCGGACGCCATGGACAAGCTCGGCTTGCATGGTCAGGCGCTGGGCATCATGCCGCTGGCCGACTACACGCAGGTCGTGGTCGGGCCGGCCTTCACGGTCAAGTACGTGCCGGCCAGCGTCCCGGCGGGCACCGTCGGTGATTTCATCGACGACGTGGCCGAGGGCGATGTCGTCGTGATCGACAACGACGGCCGCACCGACTGCACGGTCTGGGGCGACATCATGACCCAGTACGCAGGGCTGCGCGGCATTGCCGGCACGGTGATTGACGGCGTCTGCCGCGACGTGAACAAGGCGCTGGGCGATCACTACCCGCTGTTCACGGCAGGCCGCTTCATGCGTACCGGTAAGGACCGCGTGCAGGTCGAGTCGGTGAACGCAACGGTCGGTATCGGCACCGTGCGTGTCGCGTCGCGCGACATCGTAGTTGCGGACGCAAACGGCGTTGTCATCGTGCCGCGCGCCCGTGCCCGCGAAGTCGCGCAGATCGCCCGCCAGATTGAGGAAGTCGAATCGCACATCCGCGAGCAGATCGCACAGGGCAAAGCGCTGGGCGAGGCCCGCGCTGCGCTGGGTTATCACACGCTGCAATCCAAGGCCTGAACCATGAGCACGATCAAGACCTACGACGCGGCGCTGCTGGAGCGGGCGCGCAAACTCGGCACCTCGACGCTGTTCGAAGCGTCAGGCTTGTCTACGAGCGCGGTCGATCCGGCCGTCCGTACGGTATGGCCTGGCGCATCGATTGCTGGCCCGGCCTACCCGTTGGAATGTTCGCCGGGCGACAACTTGTCCATCCACATTGCCATGGAGCGCGTATCGCGCGGCAGCGTGCTCGTCATTTCGACTGGCGGCTTCGTCGCGGGCTATTGGGGCGAAGTGCTGACGGTTGCAGCAGAGGCGGCCGGCGTGGTTGGCCTCGTCATTGATGGCGGCGTGCGCGACATCGCTGCACTTACCGCGCGACGCTTTCCAGTGTTTAGCCGTGGCATCTCCATGCGCGGCACGATCAAGGCCAGCGCACCGTCAGTCGGCCAGCCGATCAGCTTTACTGGCACACCGGTCGCCGTCGGTGACTTGGTGGTGGCAGACGACGATGGCGTGCTCGTCATTCCCGCAGATCACGTCGCGCAGACGCTCACCCAAGGTCAGGTCCGCGCCGACAAGGAGGCAAAGATGATGAGTGCCTTGCAGCAAGGCAAGAGCACGCTGGAACTGATGGGCCTCACGAGCTGGAGGACAGCGCAATGACCGATCCCGCCTACGGATTGAACCGCTTCCTGGCTGCCGCACGACCGTCGGCCACGTACCGCGTGATGGATCGCGTGGCGGCACGGCGTGCCAGCGGTGCCAGCGTCATCTCGCTGAGTGCCGGGGAGCCGGACTTCGATACACCCGAGCACGTGCGTGAGGCCGGTATCTCGGCCATCCGTGCCGGCCACACCCGCTATACGCAGGTGGCAGGGCTGCGCGCGCTGCGCGAGGCGATCGCTGCCAAGTTCCAGCGCGAGAATGGCCTGGACGTCGACTGGCGTAACACGCTCGTGTGCAGCGGCGGCAAGCAGGTGATTTTCAATGCGCTGGCGGCCACGCTCAATGAAGGCGACGAAGTCATCGTCCCAGCGCCGTACTGGGTGAGCTACCCCGAGATCGTGCAACTCTGTGGCGCACGCCCGGTGATCGTGGAGTGCGGTGCGGAGACAGGTTTCAAGCTGACCCCGCAGGCGCTGGAGCAGGCACTGACGCGCAAAACGCGTTGGCTGATCCTGAACTCGCCTTCCAACCCGACCGGGGCGGTGTACACGCGCGAGGAGCTTCTCGCGCTGGCGGGTGTCCTGCTTGATCATCCTGACGTGCTGGTGTTGTCCGATGACATTTACGAGCACCTGATCTTCGACGATCTGGCGTTCTTCACCATCGCCCAGGTCGAGCCCCGGCTGCGCGAGCGCGTGCTGACGATGAACGGTGTCTCCAAAGCCTATGCGATGACGGGCTGGCGTATCGGCTTTGGCACTGGGCCTAGCTGGCTGATTGAGGCAATGGAGAAGCTGCAGGGCCAGCAGACTTCGGGTGCAGGCACGATCTCCCAGCACGCGGCCTTGGCAGCGTTGACGGGGCCGCAGGACTTCATTGAGCAGTCTCGCGCGGTGTTCCAGCGCCGACGCGATATGGTGGTCGAACTGCTCAATCAGGCGCAGGGCTTGCACTGCGTAGTGCCACAAGGCGCGTTCTACGCCTTCGCATCCTGCCAAGGCCTGATCGGCAAGACGACCTTGGCGGGTACACGCCTGGACAGCGACGAGGCTGTGGTCAACGCGTTGCTCGACGAAGCAGGTGTGGCGACCGTGCACGGCAGTGCGTTTGGGCTTGGGTCGTACATTCGCATTGCCTATGCGCTTGATGATGCGTCCTTGCGGCAAGCGTGCACAGCCATTCAGGATTTCTGTCGCGCGCTCATTGCATGAGTGCACTCGGGAGCGTGAGTTCAATGCCTCAGGAGTTCGTCAAATCGCAGTTTGCTTTCATCATCGATGGTGCGGCGGTGGACATCGCTGCCATCCATCGCGATGGTGAAAAGGCGCCGATCGTGTTTCTGCACGGCTTCGGTTCCACCAAAGAGGACTACGCCGATATCCTTCGCCATGCGGAATTCGCCGGCCATCCTTTCGTTGCGTATGACGCGCCCGGCTGCGGCGAAACCCGCTGTGCCGATCTGTCGAGAATCAGCATCCAGTTCCTGGTCGACACGGCGCTGGCTGTACTGGAGCGCATCGGCTTCGAGCGTTTTCATCTGATCGGACACTCGATGGGCGGCCTGACCGCGTTGATGCTCGCGCACCGGCATCCCGAGCGGGTGCTCAGCTTTGTTGATATTGAAGGCAACATTGCGCCCGAGGATTGTTTTCTCAGCCGGCAGATCGTCGACCACCCGCGGGAAGACGCCGAGCGGTTCTTCGACGATTTCATCGAGCGCACCCGGCATGCACCGGCCTATGCAAGCGCGCTATACGCCGCGAGCCTGCGTCACAAGGTCCGGGCCGGGGCAGTGGGCGGTATCTTCCGCTCGATGGTCGACCTGTCCGACAACGGCGATCTGATGCGCAAGTTTCTCGGCCTGCCATTCCCGCGCATGTTCATGTATGGGGCGCAGAACGCTTCGCTTTCATACCTGAGCCACATCCGCGAGCAGGGCGTCGTGTTGGCTGAGATTCCGGAGTGCGGACACTTTCCTATGTATTCGAATCCGGTGCTGATGTGGAAGGCGATTGCCGCGTTTCACGCGGGTACGCGTTGAAACCTTCCGCAAGAGCGTTTTAGTCGCTGCCTGGGTCGAGAAGGTTCGAGCTGAAATCGCATGTCTGTGCTGCCAACCGGGCAATCACGGCAACCAATGCCTGCGGCGTGCTGGGGCGGTGCAGGGCAACGTACCGAACCGGCGGTAAGGCAGGTTGTGTACGGATGATCGAAAGTGCGCCACGCGCAACCATATGACCCAGACACGCCTTCGGAAGATAGCTGACGCCAAGACCTGAGAGTGTCAGGCCCAATTGCGCGATCAAGCTGTTGCTTGCCAGAATGCGCGGCGTACCGATGCCTTGTTCCTGAAGAAAGCGCATGTACAGGTAGCCCGTTCCAGACTGCGTGCCCTGCAAGATCAGCGGAAACTGCGTAATCTCGGCTAGCGCGATGCTCGCCTTCTTGCGCCCAAGCGCCGGTGAACACATCCAGGCGTTTTCCACCTCGCCAACCTGAGTCGTGGCGAACGATTCCGTGCCGTGGGTCTGCGGAACCACGATGAGATCGATGGTGTCGGCTGCCAGGCGCTCACGGAGTGTCGCTGTCAGATCCACCTCGGCTTCCACCTTGGCCTTCGGGTATTCGGCCTGTATCGCGGAGATCAGGCGAGGAAGCCACGTGAGCGCCGTCAGTTCGGTGACGCCAATTCGCACCTGCTTGACCAGTACATCCTTTGAGCTGATCTGCTCGACAATCTGATCGCGCCGCTCCAGCAGTTCCTTTGCATATTCGAAGATCTCCGAGCCTTTCTCGGTGAGCCGTGCGCTGCGGTGCGTGCGGTCGAACACCTCAATGTCGAAGATGCGTTCCAACTCCTGCACGCGCTTCGAGACTGCCGACTGCGTAGCATGAAGCCGACTCGCTGCGGCTTCGAAAGAGCCCAACTGAACAATCCAATACAGCGCCTCCATCTGCTTGAACGTCAGCATCGTTAGCTCCAATATATGAAAAAAAGCGATTATTCATCATACAAAAAAATCGCTTTTTGTTCTAATTTAAGACGCTTATGGTTGTGTCCAGCCGCCTGCTTTGAGCAGACGGATATGACTACAAGAGGAGACAACCATGGAATCCGCAGTCGAAAGTCCGCCCCTGCAGGGCGTATCCCCCAAGCCTCGCATCGGCCTCGCATGGCAGATCGTTATTGGCTTGGCCGTCGGCATTGCGGTCGGGCTCGCTCTGAATCACTTCCCGCAGATCCGGGAAGGCGTGGTTGCCGGGCTGCTCCAGCCGGCTGGCGACATGTTCATCAAGCTGATCCGGATGATCGTGGTGCCGATCGTCTTCACAAGCATGGTGATCGGCATCGCGGGTGTGGGCGACGGCAAGACGCTGGGCCGGATCGGCTTGAAGACGCTGGTGTATTTCGAAGTCATCACGACCATAGCGATCGTGTTGGGCCTCGTTATCGGGAACGTGTTCCAGCCTGGTGCGGGCACAGATATGGCACAACTAGCGCATACCGACATTTCGCGTTACCAGCAGGTCACGCAGCAAGTGCAGGGCCACCACGGGTTCATGGCGCTGGTGCTGAGCATCGTTCCCGACAACATTCTGGCTTCGATGGCCAAGGGTGACCTGCTGCCCGTGATCTTCTTCTCTGTGCTGTTCGGTTTGGGCCTGCAGTCCGTGCCCGAGGAGTTCCGCAAGCCGGTGGTCGCCACGCTTAAAGGTATCGCCGAGGCGATGTTCAAGGTGACGGGCATGGTGATGCACTATGCCCCCATCGGGGTCTGTGCACTGATTGCCGTTACGGTGGCCAATTTCGGCTTTGCATCGCTGCTGCCGCTGCTCAAGCTTGTTGCCGTGACCTATCTGGCGATTGCGGTGTTCGTCATTGCGGTGCTGGGCGTGACTGCCCGTCTATTCGGCTTCCGCATTCTCACGTTGTTGCGTGTCATCAAGGACGAACTGATCATCGCGTTTTCCACGTGTAGCTCAGCTACGGTGCTGCCGCAGCTCATGAAGAAGATGGAGGACTACGGCGTACCGAAGAGCGTGACGGCCTTTGTTGTCCCTACGGGCTACACGTTCAACCTGGACGGCGCATCCATCTATCTCGGCATCGGCACGCTGTTTGTCGCGCAGCTGTACGGCATCCATCTTGGCTGGCAGGAGCAGCTTGTCCTGACACTCACGATGGTGGTCACCTCGAAAGGCGCGGCGGGCGTACCCGGCTTCATGTTCGTGATCCTGCTCGCCACGCTCGCCAGTGCCGGTCTGCCGCTGGAAGGGCTCGCGTTCATCGCGGGTGTGGACCGCATCATGGACATGGGCCGCACAGCACTCAACGTTGTCGGCAATGCACTGGCACCGCTCGTGATCGCCAAGTGGGAACGCCAATATGACGCCAAGAAGGGCGAGGCCTATCTCGCCTCGCTCGAAGCATGAACAGCAAGATCGCACGCCGCCAAGCAGCGATCAGACATCAGTCAGACAGCGGAGTTATTCAGATGGATGCCAGCAAAGGCGAATTCTTTTCCGAAGCGTTGATGCGAGAGATCGTCGCGCGGTTTCACCATGTCGAACGCGACATGGACGGGCGCGAACGACTGTTCTTCGATAACGCCGGCGGTTCGTTCCGACTCAAGGCTGCCCTGGAGGCATATGCGGGTATCGATGCACTGCCGGATTGCCCTGAGCGTATCCATGAGCGCGCGCGCCATCTCCAGGACGTGCAGGCGCGCGGTGAGAGCGACATCCGGACCATCCTCAACGCAGAAGGCGGCAGCATCTATGCTTCACTAACGGCATCAGGCGCGATGTTCGACATGGTGCGAGCCATCATGGAGAACGTGCCAGGCACCAACGCGGTGACCACCGTACTGGAGCACCCGTCTTCGTACGATGCGATGGTGTTCTATGCGGAACGCACGGGCAAGACGCTGCGCGTTGCACGGAGCAACCCGGAGACAGGTGGCGTGGACGTGGACGAGATCCTATCGCTCGTCGACAAAGACACGACACTGTTGAGCGTGATCTATGCCTCGAACATCTCCGGCGCGAAGCTCGATATCGCCACCATCGTGGAGCGAGCACGTGCGAAGAAGCCAGGGCTGTTCATCGTTGTGGATGCGGTACAGCACGCCCCTCACGGTGTGATTGATCTGAAGAAGACGCCGGTCGACGGCATCAACTTCGCGCCGTACAAATTCTTTGGTTGCCGTGGTTCCGGCATGTCATGGCTCTCGCCGCGCGCGGCGGGGCTTCCTCATCACCGGCTGAGCGCAAAGCAGCCGGGAGAATGGGAGTTGGGCAGCCCTGCGCCGGCGCAATTCGCGGTAGTCAGCACGATTGTCGACTACGTGACGTGGATCGGCCGGTATTTCAGCGATCAGACCGACCGCCGCGCGCTGTTCGTTGAAGGTATGCACCGGATTGAACAGCATGAACGAGCGCTACTTACGGCGTTGCTGGATGGCTATGGCGGGCAGGGCGGTCTGCGTCAGATGCGTGGCATCGAAGTCTACTGGGACCATCCTGATCTAACGCAGCGCGACCTGATCGTTGGCGTGGGCTTTCAGAATATTGAGCCCACCGAAGCGGTGCGCGAGTATGAGAAGCGCGGGGTCATTGTCTACGAACGGGTCGCCTCCAGCCTTTACTCTGGACGCATGTTGAAGTCGTTCAACCTCTCCGGCGCGGTGCGGGTATCCCCGCTGCATTGCCATACGCCTAGGGACATCGTGCGCTTTCTCGCCATCACAGAAGAGTTGGCAGCACTTTAAAGAAAACGGCCCGGATCGTCCGGGCCGTTTTGCTCTGCGCGGCAGAAACCTGTGCGCATGGAGTAGTGCTAGGGCAGTGCAGCGTCCACCAACAGGGTACAGCTCAGTGCCCGAATGCGCTGATCGACAAAATAGCCGCCTCCTTCCGTATATCGAAGGAAGACGCGGTCGCAAACCATGCATTCCCAGACATCGCTCCGGTTGTACGGAAGATAACGAGGGGCGATCGGTGCATCATCAGACCAATACCCCGTGCCGCCGGGGTGGAACTCTGCAAAGGTAGCTTCGTCAACATTGCCCTGGACGAGCGTGCCGATGCGCTGCAACTGTTCTTCAGGGAAAGAGACGGGGAGGCTGGACCAGCCTGCCAGCGACGTCTTGGAACACTCACAAGGCATCTGCACGCTGTCGGAGCGTGAAGCCAGGTTTTCGAGTTGCTGGAAATCCAGGTAAGGCAGATCGTTCATATGGAGCGACGCCACAAGCGATTGCGGTGCTCAAGTTTTTCGTTGCAGGTCATGGTAAGCCAATAACGCGCGCTTGCCTCACTCTCGCCGGCGCTGGTTGGGGACAGCCATTCAATCGTCCCAAAACCATTTTCAAAAGTTACTGCCTTGAGTTGCGCAGCCACTTTGATGGCCTATCAAAGTTCAAGATAGGTGCATCAGAAAATGGTATTTCATGTCAGTGGCTTCCCCCATATAGGATGGCTCGCCAAGGGTCATCACACACTCACCACGGGGCAAGGCGGTGCCAAGCAGAGCGGCGCATGCCCAACCGCGCCAGCGCCTCGAATGCAAGTGCATGAAGACCGACACCTTATGGGTTGGCCACACGAGGAGGGGAGCATGAAGAAGGTCATTCTGACCTGTGTCGCACTTGCGGCGCATTGGGTATCGCAGCAGGCCATCGGCGCTGAACTTGGCCCGTCGTTGCAGAAGATCAAGGACACGGGCGTGATTTCGCTCGGCGTGCGCGAGAGCTCTGTTCCGTTTAGCTACAACCTGGGTGGCCTACGACAGGTCGGCTACTCGCACGACATCAGCCTCAAGATCGTGGAGGCCATCAAGACGCAGTTGAAGTTGCCAAACCTCCAGGTGAAGGAGGTTCCGCTTACAGCGCAGAATCGCATTCCGCTGCTGCTGAACGGCACCATCGATCTGGAGTGCAGCGTCACGACCAACAACCTCGAGCGGCAGAGGCAAGTAGCGTTCAGCAACACCATCTTCATTATCGGAACGCGCCTGCTGACCAAGAGGGACAGCGGTATCAAGGATTGGTCCGATCTGCAGGGCAAGAACGTGGTGGTCAATGCCGGCAGCACAACGGAGCGGTTGCTGCGCAAGATGAATGATGAGCGCAAGCTCGGCATGAACATCATCAGCAGCAAGGATCAGGCACAGTCATTCTTGACGCTTGAGACGGGGCGAGCCGTCGCCTTCATGAACGACGATGCGCTCGTGTATGGCGAGCGTGCGAAGGCTAAGAACCCCTCGGACTGGATTGTCGTGGGTAAGCCTCAGTCCAGAGAGGCGTATGGCTGCATGCTTCGCCAGAATGATCCGCAGTTCAAAAAGCTGGCGGACGACGTGATCGCCGGGTTGATGAAGGACGGCACCATCGAGGCGATGTATACGAAGTGGTTCACCCAACCGGTTCCACCAAAAGGGTTCAGCCTCGACTTCCCGATGTCCGACGACATGAAGGCGCTGTTGAAACACCCGAACGACAAGGCGCTCGACTGAACAGGCGTCAGGCTCAGAGGTTGCCGCTCGGTGACCTCCGCGGCCGCTGTAGCAGGCTGTGCGGGGCTCGCAATCGGCACCGGGCATGCCGCGTTCGGTAGCACCGAACGCGCGGTTCGCATTTTCGAGATTGTCCGGCCAGGGCGATAGCCCGAGACTGGTACCTACTAAAAAAGACCAGGAGACAGTGATGTTGCATGAAGACATCGGCGTTACCGCCGATGGCGCGTCTGCTCGCCCAGCCGCCGCCCAAAGATCCCAACGTGTTCGCGGAATCATCGGAGCATGCTCCGGCAATTTGGTGGAATGGTTCGACTTCTTCGTCTACGCCTACACCGCGATCTACTTCGCGTCTGCGTTTTTTCCAAGCGGTGATCAACTGAGCCAGCTGCTTTCGACCGCGGGCGTGTTCGCTGCGGGCTTCTTCATGCGGCCGCTAGGCGGCTGGCTGTTCGGCTGGATTGCCGACACGCGCGGCCGCAAGATATCGATGATCATTGCCGTCTTCATGATGTGCGGCGGGTCGATGATGATCGCGGTGCTGCCGACGTATCAGTCCATTGGCATGCTTGCGCCGATCTTGCTGGTGGTGGCGCGTCTCATCCAAGGGTTGTCGGTTGGCGCGGAGTATGGAGCTGGCGCGACCTACTTGAGCGAAGCCTCCTCACGGGGAAACCGCGGCTTTTTCGGCTCATTCCAATACTTCACGATCATTGCTGGCCAACTGCTGGCGTTGCTGACTGTCGTGACGCTGCAGCACACACTGAGTATCGCGGAGTTGAAGGCGTGGGGCTGGCGTATCCCCTTCTTCATGGGGGCCATCAGTTCGGTGGTCGTGGTCTATCTGCGGCGTTCCATGATCGAGACAGCCTCCAGAACCGGCATGAAAAGCAAGGAGGCGGGCTCCATCCGCGGTTTGCTCAAGCACAAGAGGGCAGTTCTGCTGGTACTCGCGTTTACCGGCGGTGGTTCTCTGTACTTCTACACGTTCACAACCTACATGCAGAAGTTTCTGGTGGTGTCGACAGGCATGAGCGCCGAGACCGTCAGCGTGGTGATGACCGCGTCACTGGTCTGTTTCATGCTCTGCCAACCACTGTTCGGCATGCTGGCGGATCGTCTTGGCATTCGAGCGCACATGCTGCTGTTTACAGGGCTGGCATCCGTGTTGGTCGCACCCATCCTGTTTGCGCTCAAGTCGGTCTCTAACCCTTACGCAGCGTTTGCCTTGGTCACAGGGGGCCTGCTCATCTCGTGCTTCTACACGCCGATTGCCGGCCTAGTGAAGGCCGATCTGTTTCCGTCCTCGGTGCGCGCGCTGGGCGTCGGCTTGCCCTATGCCTTGGCCAACGCCGCGTTTGGCGGCACCGCGGAGTACGTTGCACTAGCGTTGCGTTCCGCTCACATCGAGTGGTACTTTTTCGTGTATGTCGCGGTCCTTGCCGCAGTCGGGTTTCTTGCCTCTGTGGCGCTGCCTGATCTGGGCAAGCATGGTTATCTGGATGGATCGGGCGAGGTTGAGCGGAATACCCGTTTCAGGCTGTTTTGACCGACGGTCGAGCGAACAGCTTTTCCGGCGCGACGGGCTACGTACCGACCCAGCTCGCGCCCGGCCAAGCGCCGCTCAGTACGAGTCGCCGCGCAAGCGCCACAAGCTCCAACGAGGCGACGTTGGCCGCTGGCGACACCCGTCGCGTCATGAGTTTTGCCAAGACGATGCGGCGCGAAAGGTCCGGCGAATCCAGCGGGGCCGCAGCGAGCGCGCCGCTGGCGATTTCCTCTGACACGGCGGATGTGGGTAGGACGGTATAGCCAAAGCCAGCGGCTACGAGGGATTTCTGCAGATTTAGCGAGTTGGTCTCGACCGCGACCGTTGGCGTAATACCGGCCACGGCACAGGCGTGTTCCACGACCGTTCGCAGGCCATGTGGCGCGTTTGGCAGGATCAGCGGCAGGTTTTGCAGCGCTGCGACATCATGCACGTCGTCCAGCGCCACGCTGCCCGGCGGGCCAACCAGATAGAGGCGTTCATCCAACAACGGCTCCAGGTGCAGGCCCGCACTGGATTTCACATCGTAGAGCAATGCAACGTCCACATCGCCCGCCTCCAACCATTGCACTAGGTTGCCGGCATAGCCGGCAGTGAGACGCACGACCAACGCCGGATGCTTGTTCTTGATCGCAGCCACCAGTTCTGGCGCCAGCAGCTCGCATGTGCTCGGTAACAAGCCTAGCGACGCGGTGCCGGTGATCGCGCCGCTCGACGGCTTGATTTCGGCTCGCGCGCGATCGAGTTCCTGCAGCGCACGCCGCCCATATTCCGCCAGTGTCTTGCCGGCCTCGGTCAGCACCATGCCGTGCCGCTCGCGGCCGAACAACTCGACGCCGAACTCCTCCTCCAGCAACCGGATGTGCCGTGATACCGCAGGCTGGACGATGCGCAACATCTCTGCAGCCTTGGTGGCGCTGCCCGTTTCCGCTACGGCCAGAAGCGCGCGTAATTGCCTGATGTCCATGCTGGGTGAGCCTCTTGATGGCTTATCGCAAGCGGTGATTGAGCCATCAAATAATTGTATTTCAGAAAGCTTGCCAGTCAATTCTATGATTCATTCCGCAGTTCCATCAACCCACTGAACCGCCATGAATCACCCCACATCTGATCATCTGACCTGGCATGAAGACATCTTCCAGGTACTGAAGCAGCGCGACGTCGAGCAAGTTGCCTATGTGCCCGACGCCGGGCATTCCCATGTCATCAAGCGTGCGATCGCCGACCCTGACATTCGAGACATCGTCCTGACGACCGAGGAGGAGGGCGTAGGCGTTGTGAGCGGCGCATGGCTCGGCGGTCAGCGCGCTGTGCTGCTGATGCAGAGCAGTGGGGTGGGCAATTGCGTGAACATGTTCTCGCTGCTGGATAGCTGCCGCTTTCCGTTCATGACCATCGTGACCATGCGCGGTGAGTACGCCGAGTTCAACCCGTGGCAAGCCCCCATGGGGCTCGCAACGCAGCGCGCGCTCGAACTGATGGGTATCACCGTCTATCGCGTTGACCGACCGGAAGACGCAGCGGAGATCATTGATGCGGGCTTGGTATCCGCATTCGATGCAGGCCAGCGCGTGGCTGTGCTGCTCTCCCAAAGTCTCATTGGCCGTAAAAAGTGGATTCGCTGAACATCATGACGACCTCGACTCAACAACGTACGATCGACCGCCGGGCCTTCGTGGCGGCGCTGCTCAAGCAGTTTCCCGATGCCCTGGTTGTGACTGGTCTCGGCTCACCGTCCTACGACGTGTTTGCCGCTGGCGACCGCCCCAGCAATTTCTACCTGTGGGGCGCTATGGGCGGATCGACTTCGGTGGCTCTGGGCTTGGCAGTTGCCCAGCCGGACAAACAGGTCATCGCTATCACCGGCGATGGCGAGCAACTGATGGGCGTGGGCAGCATCGCCACCGCGGCTGCTCAGCGTCCGGACAACCTGGCCGTTGTCGTGCTGGACAACGGCCACTTTGGCGAGACCGGCATGCAGCAGAGCCACACGAGCCTGGGTGCGAACCTGGCTGCGGCTGCCAAGGCATTCGGCGTGCCCAACACGCTGGAGATTTCATCCGCAGAGCAGGTCGGTGAACTGGTAGAAGTCATCAAGCGTCGCCAAGGGATGACGCTCGCGCAGGTGTACATCTCGTCAGAGGAATGCCAGCGTGCACTGCCGCCGCGCGATGGCGTGTTCGTGAAGAACCGTTTCCGTCAACACCTGGGCTTCGCCCCGCTGTAATTCGTTCATCGTTTTTTTGGACCGCGCCGCCATGCAGCAGTACCCAATGCTCATCGATGGCGCCCACGCTCCCGCGAGCGATGGGCGCTGGTTTGAAACGCACAACCCATACACGGGCGAGCCCTGGGCGATGGTTGCCCGCGCCACGCCTGCAGATGTCGAACGCGCTGTGGAGGCTGCGGACCGCGCGTTCCGCTCGGGTCCGTGGGCGGAGTTGACCTGCACGCAGCGCGGCGCGCTCCTGCGGAAGCTGGGCGACCTGATCACGCGCGATGCCGAACGCCTCGCACAAACCGAAGTGCGTGACAACGGCAAGCTGCTGGCCGAAATGCGCGCGCAAGTAAACTACCTGCCGCAGTGGTTCTACTACTTCGGCGGCCTGGCGGACAAGATTGAAGGCGCCGTCATCCCGCTCGACAAGAAGGGCTACTTCAATTACACCCGCGCGGAGCCGCTCGGTGTGGTCGCGGCCATCACGCCATGGAACTCGCCGTTGATGCTGTTGGCTTGGAAGATCGCGCCAGCGTTGGCAGCCGGGTGCACGGTTGTGGCCAAGCCTTCCGAGTTCACGTCGGCATCGACGTTGGAGCTTGCCAAACTGTTCGAAGAGGCCGGCTTTCCGCCGGGCGTCTTCAACGTGGTAACGGGCTTTGGAGCAGACATCGGCTCTGCACTTGTGACCCACCCCAAGGTTAAAAAGGTCACGTTCACCGGATCGGATGCCACAGGCCGCATCATCAATCAGCAGTGCGCGGCGCAGTTCAAGCACGTCAGCCTTGAGCTCGGCGGCAAGTCGCCGAACATCGTCTTCAGCGATGCCAATCTGGATGATGCTGTCAACGGCGCGGTGTCAGGCATCTTCGCTGCCACTGGACAAACCTGCATTGCGGGATCGCGGCTGCTGCTGCAGGACGAGATTCATGACGCCTTCATCGAGCGCTTGTTGGCGCTCGCGAAGACCGCCAAGCGCGGCGATCCGACGCAGCCCGACACGCAGGTGGGCCCCATCACCACGCCCGCGCAGTATGAGAAGGTGCTTTCCTACATCGGCATCGCGCAGGGAGAGGGCGCACAACTCGTCTGCGGTGGCCGTCCTGCACCGGAAAGCGGAAAATGGTTTGTCGAGCCGACGATCTTCACCGGCGTCACGCCCAAGATGCGCATTGCACAGGAAGAGGTGTTCGGCCCCGTGCTGTCCATTCTGCGATTCAAAGACGAGGATGAAGCTGTTGCGATAGCCAACGACAGTTGCTATGGACTTGGTGCTGGCGTGTGGACATCCGACATTGGCCGCGCATTCCGCGTGCCTCAGCGCATCGAGGCGGGCACCGTCTGGGTGAACACGTATCGAGCCGTGAGCTTCATGTCGCCGTTCGGCGGCTACAAGGATTCGGGTCTCGGGCGCGAAAACGGCATGGTCGCTATCCAGAGTTATCTGCAAACGAAGAGCGTGTGGGTGAACATCGGCGCGGCGACAGGCAATCCGTTCACGATCCGATAAGCTACGGTGCGCAAGCATCGGAGCTCAATCCATGACTGAAACCACCTTGCTGGCGGGGTTGGCAGGAAACATTGAAGTATTGATCGATGTCCCGGCGTACACCCCACTGGGTGTTGCTGTGGTGGCCCACCCGCACCCGTTGCAGGGCGGGTCTGCCAGCCACAAGGTGCCGCATCAGATGGCCAAAGCGCTGCTCGCCTGCGGCTACGTGGTGGTGCGCCCCAACTTTCGGGGCGTCGGCCGGTCAGAAGGTGTGCACGATGGCGGGCTAGGCGAGGTTGGAGACCTGCTTGAAGTCATTCGGTACTGCCGGCAGGCGTACGCGGGCCAACTCCTGTTGGCGGGGTTTTCCTTCGGCGCTTTCGTCATGGCACACGCCGCGGCTGCCTTGACGCGCGAAAGCGTCACGCAGGATGGCCTGATACTGGCTGGCACGCCTTGGGGCACGGTCGACGGCCAGCGCACCTACGAAACGCCGCCCGTTCCCGCCGACACGCTGGTGATTCATGGCGAGCAGGATGAGCGCGTGTCGCCTACTGCCGTATTCGACTGGGCGCGGCCGCAGGGGCTGCCGGTGGTCGTGGTGCCGGGCGCCAATCATTTCTTCACGGGCAAGCTTGGCGTTCTTGGCCGCTTGGTGACGGACTACGCCCACATGAAGCGCGCCGCCCCGGCGGGCATCTGAGTGCCAGCGATGCCCAACGCTCTGACCCATGATGCAACCCTCGATGGTCTTCCCGTCCCCCAGCGGGTGTTCGCTGCGCTTGCGATCCTAGCGGGGGTGTTCATGGGGGCGCTGGATGCATCCATCGTCAACGTGGCGCTGCCGACCATCGCCCGCGATCTGGAGGTGTCGGTGTCGGCCGTGATCTGGGTGGCCAATGCGTACCATATTGCCGGCGCGGCAACCATGATGAGCTTCGCCGCTTTTGGCGGCGTAGTCGGCCGCAAGAGGGTCTATGTAGCGGGGCTGGCTGTGTTCACCGTTACGTCCTTGGGTTGCGCCATGTCCGGGTCGCTAGCGTGGCTCGTAGCGTTTCGTGCCGCACAGGGCCTCTGTTATGCCGCGATTGTGAGCATCGGTATTGGTATGTATCGGCGGATCTACCCCGCGCATCTACTTGGGTCGATTCTCGGTATCAATGCACTCGTGGTGGCGGTAGGTACGGTAGCCGGGCCGACGGTGGGTGGTGTGATCGTGACCGGGCTGGGCTGGCCCTGGCTCTTCCTTGTCAATCTGCCCCTTGGCATGTTGGCGATCGGCTTGGCTTGGCGCAACCTGCCGCCCGATCACGAAACTGGCGGCGGGTTCGACGCAAGGGGCGCAGTGCTTTCGACCATCGCACTGGTTGCACTCGTTACGGCAGTCGACCAAGCGGGGCGCTGGCCCAGTCAGGTTGTCGGTTTGCTGGCTGCGGTCAGTTTGCTGACGGGGGTGCTGTTCTACCGGTCGCAGCGGGCGGCATCCGCACCCTTACTGCCATTGGCCATCTTCGCGTCTAGTCGCTTCTCGTTGGCAGCCGTGACTTCGCTGGCATCGTTCACGGCGCAAGGGCTTGCGTTTGTCGCGCTGCCGTTCTTGTTTCAGGCGACGTATGGGCGCAGTGCGATTGCATCGGCACTGCTGTTTACACCGTGGCCGCTCACGGTGGTGTTTGCCGCGCCGCTGGCGGGGCGGCTGGCTGATAGATTCGACGGCACTGTCGTATCGAGCATCGGCACAGCGATCTTCGCCATCGGATTGGCAGCCACCGCGCTCCTCGGTGCGCAGCCGGCCATCCACGACATTTTGTGGAGGCTCGCCCTCTGCGGTCTTGGCTTCGGGCTGTTTCAGGCACCCAATAACCGGGAGATGCTGAGTAGCGTGCCCAAGTCGCTGAGCGGGGCAGCATCGGGCATCTTGTCCACCGCGCGGGTGCTGGGGCAGTCGTTGGGGGCGGCCATTGTCGCTGTCATGATGGCAACAATGGCTATACCTGCGCAGCGCCTGGGACTCGACGGCGACGCCGTCATGCATGGCGTACTGTGGATGGCCACGGCAATTGCGGCATGCTCAAGCCTGTTCAGCGTGCTACGTATTGGCAAGCAAGGGAAGGCAGAGGAGTACAGGTGAGACGGTTGGGTGGCTTCCTAAGCCACCTTAAGCACCTTCTTCCACAGCAGAGCAGCCTCCTGCGTATTTGGCTCTGGTGAATGTCTATATCGGAAATTCGAGATTTACCGGAACGCGTGACCGCCCGAAACTAGGTGACCCGCGTTGACAGTTCCGGAGACAAGCGACATGTACGCAGACACACTACCCCGCCTTCGCTCGCTGCTATTCGTTCCTGCAGACAGCGAGAGAAAGCTTGCCGCGTCTCTGAAGTCCCCGGCGGACGGGCTGATATTCGATCTCGAGGACTCGGTGCCAGAAAGGGGAAAGGACGAAGCCCGGCACAAGCTCACCACGTTCCTGGACGCGCACGGAACCTCAATGCACGCGGCGCTTCTGGTACGTGTGAATGGGCTGGCTTCCGGGCACCTGCTGAAAGACCTGAAGGCAGTGATGCCTTACCGCCCGAACGCTATTGTTCTACCGAAATGCAGGAACGTCGAAGACGTCCATCGTCTCAGCGATTTTCTGGCCGCCTTCGAGTGCGCCATGTTGAACGGCGAGTGGCAGACAAGCATTATCGCGATGGCCACAGAGTCGTCGGAAGGCGTGTTTGGCCTGTCGTCTTATAGAAACGCGTCGTTGCGCTTGCGGGCTCTGATGTGGTGCGTTGATGATCTGGCTGCAGATTTAGGGGCATTCTCGTCACAGACAGGGCGCGAACTCGCCGCACCATTTTCCGTGGCACGAACCATGTGCCTGATGGCGGCGGCACAGGCAGGTATCGAAGCCATCGATGCTGTCAGTACGAGTCTGTCCATGCCCGAGCAGATCGAGCAGGAAGCCGCTCAGGCGAAGCGCGACGGTTTCACCGCCAAGGCGGCGGCACATCCTTCCCACATCGAGGCCATCAATCGCGCGTTCCTGCCGCAGGACGAGGAGGTCAAGTGGGCGCGCAGCGTTGTGGCGGCGTTCTCAAGTGGTGGGGCGTCTGGCGTTGCTCGACTGGGCGACAGGATGATCGATCAACCCCACTTGCGCCTGGCCCATCGCATTTTGTGCCAGGTGGACGGCGTGGACTAACGCTGCGCATTCATTGAAGCGCTGACTAGTGTCAATCCGAACTGGTGTCCGACGGTATGGAAGCGCTGCCACCGGCTGCCTGCGCCACCTTGATCAACTCATCGATCAGCGCACGCGCACAACCAGGAAGCCCCTCGAGATCGCGCGCGATGACCGCACGCTCTCGGACGGCCCAGGCGTCGGCCAGTTCGACAAGCTCAAGTTGCATGGTCTTGCGGTGCCGCAGTGCAGCGGATAGTGGCACCACACCGATCCCCACACCGGTTTCGATCATGCGGCACATTGCCTCGAAGCTACGGACCTGAATACGGATCTGCAGCTTGCGCCGCTGGTCGCGCACGAGTTCTGTGAGGAACGCATGTAGCGTGCTGCCTTCGTGGAGGCCCACATGCGGATAGTCCAGCGTGTCGGCGAATCCGACGCCGCGATCGGCTGTGGCCAGAGGGTGCCCGATCGGTGTACAGAGCACGAGCTTGTCAGTGCTGAAATGCACCACTTCAAGCCCGTCGGATTGGACTGGGCCCGAGATGATGCCAAGGTCCGCGCTGCCATCCAGCACGCCGCGGATGATGTCGCGAGTCAGTCGCTCTTGTAGGTCAACCGTCACGGCGGGCCGCTCGGCCATGAACGTGGCCAGAACCTCCGGCATGAATTCGGTGACCGCCGTGGTGTTGGCGAAGATGCGGATATGCCCGACCTCGTCCTTGGAGAACTCTTCGAAATCACTACGAACATGCTCGAACTGGCGCTCGATCACGCGGGCGTGCCGCAGTAGCTTTTCCCCGGCGGGCGTGAGCGAGAGGCCCTTGTTGTCGCGGTAGAAAAGTCGTGTGCCGAGTTGTTCTTCCAATGCTTTCAGGCGTGCGCTGGCTGCTGCCGGTGATAGGAACGCGCGCCGGGCGCCCCGAGAGAGGTTCTGCTCCTCGGCGATACGTGAAAACAATCGTAAGTCGGCGAAATCGAAGTGCATATGGGTTCCTCGGCGCGCCACTGTAGCAAGCTGCGAAAAGGCTCGCAATTGGCAATGACCAGAGTGCGGACTGTTTGCTTCACCTGATGTTCGATAGAGCTGAATGCGTGGTTCGCATTTTTGAGATTTACGAGCGCGAGCGATGAACCGAGACTAGTCTTGCGCCGCCGCGCAGACCTTGCTCGACTCTTCATACCCGCTATGCGTCCTCTCGATGGCATCACTGTAGTTTCGCTCGAACATGCAATCGCTGCGCCGTTTTGTACGCGCCAGCTGGCTGATCTTGGCGCTCGCGTCATTAAGGTTGAGCGGCCCAAGGTAGGTGACTTTGCGCGCGGGTATGACGAACGCGTGGACGGCCTGTCGTCCCACTTTGCCTGGACCAATCGCTCGAAGGAAAGCCTTGCGCTGGATTTGAAGCATCCCCAGGCGCAGACCATTTTGGATTCACTGCTCGATAAGGCTGATGTGCTGGTACAGAACCTGGCCCCCGGCGCTGCAGAGCGCTTAGGTTTGTCCTACGAGACGCAGTCGAAGATTCGCCCACGCCTGATCGTCTGTGACATCTCTGGCTATGGCAACGACGGGCCCTACCGCGACAAGAAAGCCTATGACCTGCTGATCCAGGCGGAGTCCGGCTTTGTGTCGATCACCGGCACGGCGGAGCAGCCCTCCAAGGCCGGGTGCTCGATTGCTGACATCGCCGCTGGCATGTACGCCTACACGAATATCCTGGGCGCACTTCTGCAGCGCAATCAGACCAACCGAGGCGCGCACATCGACATCTCGATGTTGGAGAGCATGGTCGAGTGGATGACCTACCCGCTGTACTACGCCTACGAGGGTGCCGCACCTCCGCCCCGTGCCGGTGCGTCCCACGCCACCATTTTTCCCTATGGTCCGTTCAAGGCCGGCGATGGCAAGACTGTCATCCTTGGCTTGCAGAACGAGCGCGAATGGGAGGTGTTCTGCCGCGTAGTGCTTGAACAGCCGGCGTTGGCTACCGACGAGCGCTTCTCAGCGAATTCGCTGAGAGCCAGGAACCGCGAGGCACTGACGGCGCTCATCCATGAGGCGTTTGCTTCGCTGACGGCCGAGGCCGTGGTCGAACGGCTTGAGCGGGCACAGATCGCCAACGCACGCATGAACGATATGCAGGACGTCTGGAACCACCCGCAGCTCATGGCGCGCGGGCGGTGGACGAGCGTTCCGTCTCCCGTCGGCGAGATCCCAGCCCTGTACCCGCCCGGCATGCCCGGCGCATTTGCACCACGCATGGATGGTGTGCCAGCTCTTGGCCAGCAAAGCCGGGCCATCCTGGCTGAACTCGGCTACGACAAGACCGAGATCGATCGACTCGCGGAAGCTGGCGCGATCTGACAACGTTGACTCGCGGCACCACAGTTCATCCTGGAAATCACTCGCAATGACTGATCAACGCTCAGCCCGGTCCTACCTCTTCGTTCCAGCCAACCGCCCCGAGCGCTTTGCCAAGGCGCAGGCCGCAGGAGCGGATGCGGTCATCCTGGACTTGGAGGATGCGGTGTCGATGGAAGCCAAGAACGCGGCCCGGCACCATCTGGCCGACTACCTTGCTGGCGGAGGGGCCGGCATCGTTCGCATCAACAGTCTCGAAACACCTTGGTGCGATGACGACTTGAGACTATGTACGCTGCCGGGGGTGCAGGCTGTAATCGTGCCCAAGACCAGTACTGAAGATGACGTTGCGGCGGTACGTGCGCGCCTCTCCTCAGTACCGTTGTTGCCCCTGATCGAAACGGCGCGCGGTATGGTCAATGTCAACGCGATTGCCGCAGGGCGAGGTGTGGACCGGCTCGTGTTCGGTACCGTCGATTTCCGCACGGAGCTCGGCATTGACGGCGACGATGCGGAGCTGCTGACGTTCCGTTCACAGCTTGTATTGGCATCTGCTCTGGCAGGGATCCAGTCGCCGGTTGATGGCGTGACGCTCGAAATTGGAAATGAAGACGTGCTGCGAGCTGCCTGTGTTCGAAGCCGACGGCTCGGGTTCGGCGCCAAGCTTTGCATTCATCCCAGCCAAGTCGGTACGGCCAACCAGGCTTTCAGCCCCAATCCGGTCGAGATCGAGTGGGCGCGACGTGTGCTTGAACAGGCGAAATTCAGCCCGGGTGCGTTCCAACTCGACGGAAAGATGGTTGATGCCCCAGTGATTCAGCGTGCGGAAAAACTGTTGCGTCAGTCGGGCGAATCGGCGCCGTGAACGCCGAACGAGATTCCCATCCTACGTACGTCCAGCATGAAGACAGTCCGTAGCGTGGGGGATCTGCATCCCGCGCTTCTGGAGCGGGCTAACCATCATGGTCGCCCGTTGCCGTCTTCAGAGACCACCTTCACGCAGTCGCGCGACTGTTTGTAACGAAACACCGAACCATTCATAGAAGGTGACTTCGAGGTCGCGCGCTTCCGGCCAACCGATGCGGCGCTTCAGATGCCCAACCGGCATCTCCGTCTGCGCCGATTCAAATAATGCGCGCATGAGGCGCTGTGTTCTGCAGAGTTGACTAAGCGCCGCGCCGCGGGCGAACAAAAGCGCCCGCAGGCGCTCGGGCTCCATCCCTAGGGTCGTGGCGGTGGACTTCGCATTCCATGGCGTATCCGGCTCTCGGAAAATCAGCCTTGATACAAGCACTGGCAATACCTTCTCCTGTGCAGCGGGTTCCAGCGAAGTGGCTTCTTCTTCGTTGAGCTCGATAGCGCAGCCGGTTGCATTGAACGTGTCGCCGGTAAGTTGGAGGTCGAAGGGTTCGAACGCGGGTACGCGCACTGGGTGGCCCACCGGCAGCAACCTCCGGTAACCACGCTGGCGAATGCTATGTCCGGTATTCGACGCAGTGAGCGTTACCGGGAAGGCTGGTACAAGCCGCTGCAGCAGGAGGGGCGTGCGGCATTGGAGCTGGACGTGCATGCCGAATCAACACTGATGAAACAGATGGCCCTATCGTCGCAGAGCCTTGAGGGCGCGACCATCCGGAAGTTCCGAACGCCCCGTTCAGCGCTACGCGAGACCGCCCGTGTTCGGCACAAGCGAAGTGCGTGTTCCGAACTTCGGAATTTGAAGGGTTGCGAGTCGAGCGCATAGTCGAGTCCGATGCAATTCACTCTCGAAACTGCCATGGACATCGATACGCTGCGCCAATGGATTGGCCGTACGGAATCGTTCGAAGATGAGATCACCGCTTTTCCGGTGCGTGCTCTAGGTGCAACGCTGGACCTCGGCCTGCCGCCGGTTGTGCGCGGCGATGCCGTGCGTCCGCTCTGGCATTGGCTGTACTTCCTACAGCCCGCTCCCCAATCGGAAATCGGTGAGGATGGCCACCCGAAACGCGGCGGATTTCTCCCGCCTGTGCCATTGCCGCGCCGTATGTGGGCTGGCGGACGACTGCAATTCCACCAGCCGCTGCGCGTGGGTGAGGTGGCGTCACGGCATTCGCGCATTCTGGATGTGACAGCCAAGAGCGGTCGGAGTGGCTCGCTCGCGTTCGTGGCGGTGGAGCACCAATATGCGAGCGCTCGCGGCCTCGCCATCACCGAGCAGCACGACATCGTGTACCGCGAAGCAGCGGCGCCCGACGCAGCGCCACCTGCGGCGGTACTGGCACCGACCGACGAGGAATGGTCTCGCAACATCGAGGCTGACCCTGTTCTGCTGTATCGCTATTCGGCGCTTACGTTCAACGGCCATCGAATTCACTATGACCCGGACTATTGCCGCGATGTTGAACACTATCCAGGCCTGATTGTGCATGGGCCGCTGCTGGCCACGCTGCTTTTGGATCTGGTCCACCGCGAACTGCCCACAGCGCTGGTGCGCAGTTTCACGTTCAAGGGCGTGCGCCCGACGTTTTCAGGCCAGAGATTCCAGGTGTGCGGCAAGCGCGATAAGACGGGCACCCAGATCTCGCTCTGGGTGCGCCAGGAAGATGGGGCGCTGGCTATGACCGCCACCGCCGAAATTCATTAAGACCGCATTTGGAGACCAACGTGCTCACCCGAGTCGACGAATATCAAGACATCCGCGAAGCTATCCGCGATCTGTGCAGCCAATTTCCGGCGGAGTATTTCCGCAAGATCGACGAGCAGCGCGGATATCCGGAGGACTTCGTCAATGCCCTGACGGCTGCCGGATGGCTGGCGGCGCTGATCCCCGAGGAGTACGGTGGTTCTGGCCTCGGACTGACACAGGCCTCGATCATCATGGAAGAGATCAATCGCGCGGGTGGTAATTCCGGTGCGTGCCACGGCCAGATGTACAACATGGGCACGCTACTGCGCCACGGCTCCGAAGCGCAGAAGCGCGAGTATCTGCCCAAGATCGCCAGCGGTGAGTTGCGCCTGCAGTCGATGGCTGTGACCGAGCCGACCACCGGCACGGACACTACGCGAATCAAGACCGTGGCGGTTAAGAAAGGCGATCGTTACGTGGTGAACGGCCAGAAAGTGTGGATCTCGCGCGTGCAGCATTCTGACCTGATGATTCTGCTCGCGCGGACCACCCCCATTTCCGAGTGCAAGAAAAAGTCGGAAGGCATGTCGATCTTCCTGGTCGACCTGCGTCAGGCGATCGGTAACGGCCTGTCGGTCCAGCCCATTCTGAACATGGTCAACCATGAGACCAACGAGCTGTTCTTCGACAATCTGGAGATTCCTGCCGAGAACCTGATTGGCGAGGAGGGCAAGGGCTTCAAGTACATCCTCGACGGCCTGAACGCGGAGCGCACCCTGATTGCGGCCGAGTGCATCGGCGACGGTTACTGGTTTATCGACAAGGTGACCAAGTACGTCAACGAGCGTGTCGTGTTCGGCCGCCCGATTGGCCAGAACCAGGGTGTGCAGTTCCCGATCGCCAAGGCGTTCGTCAACATTGAGGCGGCGAGCCTGATGCGCTTCAAGGCGGCGGGCCTGTTCGATGCGCACAAGCCTTGCGGTGCCGAGGCCAACATGGCCAAGCTGCTGGCAGCGGATGCTTCTTGGGAAGCGGCCAACGCGTGCCTGCAGTACCACGGCGGCTTCGGTTTTGCGGCGGAGTACGATGTGGAGCGCAAATTTCGCGAGACGCGCTTGTATCAGGTGGCGCCTATCTCGACCAACCTGATCCTGTCGTACGTGGGCGAGCATATTCTCGGCATGCCGCGGTCGTTCTGACGCATGCTTGCGATGCAACTCCACGATCCCGGCTGCGACACCGTCTGCGAAGAAATGGACGTGCTGCGCGAAGCGCTGCAGCCGTCCGCCCTGCGCATTCCGCTGCGGGACATCCTCGAGATCGGCTGCGGAACGGGCGACATGACGCGCAAGATTGCCGACGCATGGCCGACGGTACAAATTCGCGCCCTGGAGGTCGACCACATCCAGTTGGAGCGCAACCAGGCCCGCAACCTTCATACCAATATCAGTTACGAAGCCGGGTCCGCGCAGGCCATTCCCTGCAAGTCAGAGTCGTGCGATGCGGTACTGATGTTCAAGTCGTTGCACCATGTTCCCATCGACCTGCTGGATCAAGCCCTCGACGAGATTCATCGGGTACTACGTCCGGGTGGGGTCGCCTGGTTTGCCGAACCGGTTTTCACAGGGGAGCTGAACGAGATCATCCGGTTGTTCCATGACGAGCAGGTGGTGCGACGGGTCGCGTTTGACGCCCTTGTGCGCGCCAGTGCTGACGGCAGATGGGCACAGACGAGCGAGATTCACT
This sequence comes from Ralstonia sp. A12, assembly GCF_000801955.1. Taxonomy (GTDB): domain Bacteria; phylum Pseudomonadota; class Gammaproteobacteria; order Burkholderiales; family Burkholderiaceae; genus Ralstonia. Next base: position 232,366 of record NZ_JSZO01000008.1, on the reverse strand, counting down.
ATTTGGTTCCGGTGCAGTTTCGAGATTTTCCCGATTTTGAGCGCAAGGCAATGCACGTCACACACAGCGATTTCGGACTGACCGATGCCCTGATCTGGCGTGTGCGCGAAGCATTCGAGCGACACATGGGCCAGGACGGCGCGCGCTTTGTGCGGCCGATGCGGGCGAATCTGTTTCGCAAGGCGGATTGCTGAGCCAGAACTTGCGTTGAGCTGTTTAGGGCTGATCTTTCCGAACTGGTCGCCACGAAGGGGCACGGGTTCTCGCTGAAGTGCTTGCCAGTACCGCAAGCATCGAAGGTTGCGATCAACCCATGTCTAACCTGCATTGGCAGTGATTCTTCGTGTACCTCTATTGTGATAACTAGGCCATCAACGCTAGTGGCTGATCCCAGCCGGTCCAGGTCGCAGAGCCAGCATGCTCGGCGGTGTGCGAGGTCGTTGCGTTTGCGGGTATCAGCTGCTCGAGTTCGCTGCCAAACAGGTTGGCGCAGGCTGCGTTCAATGCGTTGATGGATCGCAAACCGCTTTGTAGGGCAAGCGTCTTCAACATCTCCGACATTTCCAGCGTATCTGCGGGCGGCATGGCGCTGGCTTCCAACGTGGCCAGAGTGTAGAGCGCCCGCACACCAGCGCATGCAAGGCTTCACCTTCCACAAATAGGAGCACACATCTGGCGCGTGCCTGTCTGCCAACGCTCGCCCAGCGTCGCTGCATTCCACATCTGCGCTGGATACTCGAATGCCAAGATGGCCAAGGTGCGCGACCACGGTCTGTCGTGGTGGATGGCCGCCATGTAGGCCGGATTGCGTGCTTTTCGCCGTTGCCCTAGGACTTACCCTGATTCCCTCCCAGGATTCAGTTTCCGTTCAGGTTCGGGAACCAAGAATGGCGGCATGAACCGTCTTCATCCGAGCCGCGCATGAGCCCCGCATTTCGTTCCCGTCTCTTTCAGATGCATCGCTATACCGGCTTGACGGTCGGGCTCGTGATCCTACTGATGGCGGTGACGGGCGCATCGATCGCATTCCGTCCGGAGCTTGAGCCCGTGCTCAATAGCGATCTGCTGACGGTGCCGACTTGCACGGGCCGCGTGCCTCTCGATACGCTGACGGCCAATGCAGCCGCGTTGCGGGCCGATGCCAAGCTCGATTACATCCGAATGGTTGCGGGCGAACCTGGTGCAGTGCGCATGCCGTCTGCGATGGTCCGGTTCACCGATCAGCATTTCGTCTACCTGAACCCATGTACCGGAGCGGTGCTGGGCGAGCGGGCCCGCTATGGTGGTCTGCTTGGCACCATCGAGAAAATCCACCGCTTCCGTTTCATGAAGAACGGCAGCCTGATCACTGGGACAAGCGCGATCTTGTTCGGCGTGTTGCTGATTGGCGGCGGCGTTGCGCTCTGGTGGCCCCGCACGCGCGGTGGCTGGCGGGATGCGTTCTCGCTCAGGTCTGGAACAACGCGCGTGGTGTCGCCTTACCGCCTGCATCGGACGGCTGGCATTTATGGCGGCCTGATCCTCCTGTCGATGGTACTGAGCGGCTTGCCACAGGCGTTTGACTGGTATGCGCACGGTCTCTATGCGCTCGTGGGCTCGCCCGAGCCTGCAAAGCCGCCAAAGTCGGAAGTGCAATCAACCGGCGCGACACGCCTGCCGCTTGAGCGTTTCTGGCAGACCGCACAGTCGTTGTCGCCCGAGCCGCGTGATGCGCTGATGCATATCCCGGAAAAACCACGGGCGCCGGTCGAGATGTACCTGATCGATCGTAGTGCCCCGCATGCGAACGCACGCACGATGCTGTACATGGATGCGTACTCGGGGAAGGTGCTGAAGTACGTTCCGTACACGCAAAGCAGTCTCGGGCACAAACTGTATTTCTGGTTGCTGTCATGGCACACCGGGCTGGTGGGCGGCGTGTTGGGGAAATTGCTCCTGATATTCGGTGCGCTCTGCGTGCCCGTGCTGGCCTACACCGGCATCCGCAATTACCTGCGCCGGGTGCGGCGCAGTGGGGCGAACCACGCACGCCTGGTGGTGCGTGTTGCGAAGAAGACGAAGGAAGCCGACGCCGTCTGCGCGTTCGAGCTGGTGCACCCGGCAGGGAAAAAGCTGCCACGGTTCACCGCCGGAGCGCATATCGACGTGCACATGGGCAATGGCATGGTGCGCCAGTACTCGCTGTGCAACGACCCGCAGGAGCGGCATCGCTATGTGATTGCGGTGCTGCGGACCGACCCATCGCGCGGCGGATCGATTGCGATGCATGGGCACGTTCGCGAAGGGGACTTGCTTGAGATCGGCAAGCCCAGCAACCGCTTCGCACTGGACGAGTCTGCACCGCATTCGTTGCTGCTGGCCGGCGGCATCGGCATTACGCCTATTGTCTGCATGGCGGAGCGGCTGTCGCGCCGCGCGGCGGAGTTCGAAATGCACTACTGCGCGCGCTCGCGGCCCCGGGCGGCGTTCTTGCAGCGGCTTGCGAAGGCGCCGTTTGCACGCCGGGTGGCGTATCACTTCAGTGATGCCGGTGTGCAGCACCGGATCAACGTTGAACAGGTGCTCGACCGGCAGCCGGCGGGTACGCATCTGTATGTGTGCGGGCCGTCGGGCTTCGTCAACGCGGCACTAGCTGCTGCACGGCAGCGTGGCTGGCCGGAGCAGCAACTGCATTGCGAACGCTTCGGGCCCATCGTGGGCAAGCCCACCATCGTGCATGCCTTTGACGTGCAGCTCGCGAGCACCGGTAAGGTCTACCGGGTGCCCCAGCACATGACGGTCACCGCATTGCTGGCCGAACACGGTGTGAAGATCCCGACCTCGTGCGAGGAGGGCGTCTGCGGCACGTGTGTCACGCGGGTGATCGCAGGTGAGGTAGAGCATCTCGATTGTGTGCTCACAGATGAGCAGCGGCAGCGGAACGAGCATTTCACGCCGTGCTGTTCGCGCGCGAAGGGCGAACTTCTCGTGCTGGACATCTGACCCATCGGGGATGCCCGCGCCATGCGGGCCGCAGTTTCTGTTTTCTTACGACGTCGTCCTGACGAAATACGCATGACATTCAACTTGATTCGAGCATTCGCGCACACCGCCGCTGCCGTCGCTGCGCTCACGGGGGCGCTTCATGCAGGCGTTTCCGTTGCAGCCGAGCCCGCCGCCAGCGATGCGCAGTCATTGATCATCACCTACCAGACTACCCCCGTGAACCGGCCAGTGCTGCGGCAAGCGATGGAGCAGTCGACTGCGCCCGAGCTTGCCCGCTGGAAGCAGGACGGACGAATCAAGCAGTACAACTTGCTCTTCAACCGCTACGCCGATTCGGACAACTGGGACGCCATGGCCGTGCTGACGTTTGCCACGCCGGACGACCTGTATCGGTGGCGAGAAACCGAGCGGTTGCGGCCCGCAGGCCTGTCAAAAGAGGCCGCTGCGGTGACGACGTCGATCCACACGACACCGGTCGACATGAAGCGCCTGGCGCCGTTGGATGCCAAGTCTGCGCATGCCGTGTACGTGGTCATCCCCTACAAGACGCTGGTGTCAGAGCCCGACTATGAGAAGTATGCGGACGGCTATGTCATTCCGCAGTTCAAGGGATGGATGGAGGAGGGCGTGTTGCAGGGGTATTCGCTCTACACGAGCCGGTTTCCGGCCGGCCGCCCGTGGAATGCGATGGTGGTGCTGCAATACAAGAATGAAGCCGCGCTGAGCACGCGTGAGGCGGTGGTTGCGAAGGTGCGTGAGCGTCTGAAGGCCAATCCGGAATGGAAGGCGATCAGCGACGGCAAGAAAGAGGTGCGTACCGAGCTGCAAGTGGTGATCGCCGATCGCATTGCCGTGAACCCATGAAGAACGCTGTTGAGGACTCTCCAATGAACACCCGCATCGTTGCCCTGACCCTCCTTGGCCTGGTTGCTGGCCACGCGCTGGCTGCCGAGCCGGCTGTCTCTGATGCCGCTGCCGCGCCGGAGCGCATCGTCCTGCTGGTCGATGAGATCAAGGCGATCCGCAACTTCCCGGTGGTCCTGGCCGAGCGCCTCGGCTATCTGAGCGATGGGCGGACTACCGTGACGGTCATGAACATCCGTGACGACGTATCGACCGCCGAGATGCTCAAGGATGGCCGCGTCGATGCCGTGATGGCTTACTACCACCACAACGTGGTCAACCAGTCGCGCGGCATCGATACCGAGGCGGTTGTCACGCTAGGTGTTACGCCCGGCGCCAAGGTGCTGGTCGCGAACCAGGCGAAAGCGAAGTACCAGAGCGTGGCCGATCTCAAGGGCGCGCGCTTCATCGCTGGCGGGGCAGGTTCGTCGAAGAGCACGCTGGCGAATGCGCTGGTACTGGCAGGCGGGCACGGCATTGGCGACTACATGCGTCTCGGGACGGATGGGAAGGAGAAGAACATCGAGGCGCTGCGCGACGGGCGCGCTGAGTTCGTTGTCGCGCCCACCCCGGATGGAGACGTCTATGAGTCGAACGGCGTGGCGACCGTGTTTGCCGACCTGACCACGGTTGACGGCACACGCCGGAACCTGGGCGCGCTGTTCCCGTCGAGCACGGTCTACATGTCGAGTGCGCGCGTGCAGGCCCACCCGGAAATCGCCCGGCATCTGGCGGGTGCGTTCGTTCGTACGCTGCACTACATCAACACCCATACGCCGGAGCAGATCCTGGCCGTCATTCCGCAGGAGATCAGCGGGAAGGACCGCGCCGCCTATCTGAAGGTGCTGAAGCAGGAGATTCCGATGTTCGCCAACGATGGCCGCATGCCGGAGGACGGCGCAGAGAAGGAGTGGCGAACCCTCGCAGCGGCCAATCCAAGCTACGGCTCGGTGAAGATTGCCCGGACCTATACCAATGTATTCGTCGACGAAGCACTGAAGACCTTGCGCTAATGCATGGTTTGCTGTGAAAAAACACGAGGAAGTGATGCATGCCGCTATTGCGTGTTGCACGTACCGCCGGGATCGCCGCGATGTTGGGCCTGTCCACGCTGTCGGCCCATGCCGTACTCCCCGATGAAATCCAGGTCTACACAGGTGACATCAACGCACCGGGCGAATTGGGTCTGGAGTTGCACCTCAATACCACCCCCAGCGGTATCGGCGAGCCGTCGTATCCCGGCGAGGTCACGACGCCGCATGGCTGGCGCGCAACTGCCGAGTTCTCCTATGGCTTGACGCCTTCGATCGAGCTTGGGCTGTACATCCCGACCGCGCTCACGCGCGGCAATACGTACTACGTCACTGGCCCCAAGGTGCGCATGAAGTGGATGCCCGTGCGGCCGGAGGACGGCGTTGGCCGCTTTGCCGGTATCAACGTGGAGCTGGCCCATGTGGCATCCCGATTTGAACAGTCTCAGCAGGCGGCGGAGTTGCGCCCCATCTATGGTTATCAGAACGAACAATGGTTGTGGGCCATCAACCCGGTGCTCGATTGGAATCTGAGCGGGCCCGACCGCAGCGGCGTTCCTGAAGCGGCACCTGCCTTCAAGGTGGCCCGCACGGTGGCGGCCGGTGTGCGTGCGGGGCTGGAGTACTACGCGGGCCTCGGTCGCATCAACCATCTTGCGCCGTTGCACGAGCAGCAGCACACCGTCTTCCTGGCATTCGATGTAGATCGCAAGCCGTTCGTCTTCAACGTCGGCATCGGCCGCGGCCTGACGCGTGCGACGGACCGCTGGACGATCAAGTGGATTTTCGAGATTCCGTTTCATTGATCCGGGCCACATCGGGCGCAGCGTTTCGCAGAGTCGCTGTGCCCCGGTATGGCTCCGGCCGTTTTCAGTGCGCGGTGCTGGCGGCCCTCTGTCGAACGAGCAGCATGCTGACTAAGATGAACCCGACCAGCGCAGCCGATGCGGAATAGCGGCTGAGCGCCAAGCCGCCTGCGTTCAGCGGCTTATCCAGGAAGTCGCCCACGACGGCGCCCAGCGGCCGGGTCAGGATGAACGCGGCCCAGAACAGCAGGGTGCGTGATACGCGGGTCCAGTAGTAGGCCATCACGATCAAGGCCAGCAGCGCGCCGAACACGATGGCTGCACCGGTGTATCCCAGGCCTGCCGTGTCGGCGGTCCAGTCGCCCAGCGCTGTCCCCAGCGTTTGGGAGAACATGATCGTCACCCAGTAGAACGCCTCGACCTTCGGCGTGCTGACGGTGCTGACCGAGATGGAGCCGAGGGTTCGGTGCCAGAAGACGAGTGAGCCCAGCAGCAGTACCAGCAGCAGGGCCGAACCACCGGCGTATCCGATGCCGAGCGATCGGTCCGCAAAGTCGGCCAGCGTGGTACCGACGGTGGTGGTGGCGATGATGGTGGTCCAGTACAGAAAGGGACGGAATGCTTTGGCCTTGATCTGCGCCATCACCAGTGCCAGGAAGATCGCCGCGAAGATGCCGGTGCTGAGCAGGTAGCCCAGGTTCATTGACATCGAGACGGCATCGCCGCCGGTTTCTCCAAGCGTCGTCGCGGCGATCTTGATGATCCAGAACCCGAGCGTGACCTCGGGGACTTTGGCCAGGGCGGCCTCTGTCGAGTGGCGTGATTGGATGACTGACATGGTTCTCTCCAAGGCTGATGCAAGTAGCGGTATGTCGGATTCTGGTAGGCAAGTCTCCTCTTGCAGACTTAGGTTACTCATAGGCAGTTTTCGTGCCCTGCGCGTGTTTGGTATCGCTGGAACCGTGGGGGAAATCGTTCTCTACGTACCAGACCGGATTGCAATCAGCTGTTAAGCAAGCATCATTTGGAGATGAGGCGTTGCGTCCGCTTGTGGTGCGCGAAATGCCCGATGGAATTTGCAGAGGATGCGTATGAAGGCGTTGATTGTTGAGGATCAAGATCGGTTAGGCCGGTTCCTTCAGCAAGGGCTGACGGAGTGCTCATACACCGTCACGCTGGCCCGGACCTGTGCAGCGGCGACCGACGCCATCGTTGAGTCCTCTTACGATGTCGTGATCCTGGATCTTGGGTTGCCCGATGGCGATGGCCTTGACCTGCTCCGTACTTGGCGTAAGGGCGGTTTCCAGGAGCCGGTGCTGATCCTGAGCGCACGCGACGGCGTACAGGACCGCGTGAAGGGGCTGGACATCGGTGCCGACGATTACCTTGCCAAGCCATTCAGTCTGGAAGAACTGCTTGCGCGCGTGCGATCGCTGGTCCGCCGCCACGCTGCCGTCAAGCAGGTGGTGCTCGAGCATGCAGGCATTTGCCTGGATCTGCTCAGTCACACCGTCACGCTCAATGGCAAGCCGGTCGACCTGACCAGTCGAGAGTACGCGCTGCTCGAAGTCTTCATGCAGAACCAAGGGCGGATTCTGCCGCGCACGCTGATCTCGGAGAAGATCTGGTCGGCACACTACGACGTGGATACAAATCTGCTGGATGTCTACATGAGCAGGCTGCGTGCCAAGCTCGAAGTACCGGGCAAGCCGCTTTTCAAGACCGTACGCGGTGTCGGGTACCAGCTCCTCTGACAGGTGGCTGGTGTGTCGCCTGCGGCGCCGGTGAGGTGAAATCAGTCCAGCGCTGACAGCCGCCGCAGTTCTTCCGCACGCTCGCGGGCATTCAACGGCAGGTATCCGAGCCCTTCATTCGCGATGGCCTGCTGCCCTTCGTAAGACAGCATCAAACGCAGGTACTCGCGGGCGACAGGATTAGCCTTCCGCTGCGCGTCGGTGCGCAAATAGATCAGCAGATAGCGGTCCAGCGGGTAGCGGTTGGTGACGATGTCTTCTCGCGTTCCGCTGGAGGGTGCATCTTCCTCGTGCTCCGACAGCGGTACTACCCTGACCGCCGGAACGCCTCGGTTGATGGCGGCGAATCCGATCGCCAGCGGGTCCGCGGCGACGCACTCCACCGCATCTCGAGACTGCTGGAACGCGGTGAACCCTTTGGCGAATGGTTGGTCGCCCAGCCGGCGCTGCATGAGCCGGCCCAGCGCTGTCGATGGTGCAAGCCCGCAGAGATGGATGGGGCGCGAAGCCCATTCACCATCCAACCCGAGTTGGCCCCACGTAGCCATGCCATGAGGCGACGCCGTGAACACGCGGGCCAGTTGCTCCATGTTGAGGTGGGGCAACGGATTCTGCGCGCCCACGAAGATGGCCAACGGCGCCGACAGCGCAGCGGGATTCAACGAATCGTGTGCAACCCGGAACATGACCGGCGCTGTTCCGGTCTGCTTCATGTAGGCCGCCAACTCTGCGTCGGAAAACTCGGCGCCCATCGGGGCGAGCAGGGATGTGCCGCGTGCCAGTGCGCCTGGCGCAGTGCGTGTGCCTTTGAGAATCAGTTCGAACCTGAACTCAGGATGGAGCCGCTGAAAGAGCGCATTGATCCTGACGAGCATGCCCTGCATGTCGTTGTAACCGATGATCCGGATGACACCATCGGAATTTTGATAGGGCGCCCCCATGGGTTGTTGGAGCCGTGCGGGCTGAAAGTGCGGTAATGCGCTGCCGGTTTCCAGCTGTGTTTCGACTGGTGTGTCTACGCTTGCAGCCGGGGCTGCGGATGCCGCGAAGATTGCGCCAACAGCGATGGTGAATCCAACTTGGCGGACCATCCGCCGGATGGAAATTGCATGCATGGGGTTGTCTTCCATCCTGTCCGCCCGCTCACGGCGCCTCCGTTGTGGTCAACGGCTGCGCCGGAGCGACTACGGTTGTGTCTTCTCAATCGAGCTTCTTCAACTCCTCCTTCACCACTTCCGGCTGCAGTGGAATAAAGACGCGTTCGTTGGCCACCGCCTGCTGGCCTTCCTGGCTCAGCACCAGCTTGAGGAACTCCTTGACCTTCGGTTCAAGCGGTTTGCCAGGTGCCTTGTTGACGTAGATGTAGACGTAGCGGCTGAACGGATACTTGTGCGCATAGACGCTCTCCACCGTCGGCGCATAGCAGGTGCCGCCCTGCGTGGATGAGAGCTTCAAGACCTTCACGTTAGGCGTGACGTTTGCCATGAGCGCGTAGGTCAGGCCGCCCGGATGCGTCGCCATATCTTCTGCCGCGACGGTGAACGCGTGCGTGAAGCCCTTGCCTTTGACGAACTGGATGTTGTCCTTGTATTCGCCACCGTGCATCGCGATCTCTTTGAAATACTGCTCGATGCCGTTGACGGGCTTCAGGCCGTAGAGATGAATCGGGCGGGAAGCCCAATCCCCTGTTGCGCCGAGGTCGCCCCAGGTGTTGACTTCCTTGTAGCCGAGCTTGCGCGTCTTCGAGTAGATGGCGTCGAGTTGCGGCAGGCTCAGGCAGTCGATCGGGTTGTCCTTGTCGACGAGGATGATGCTGGCCGCGGTCTTGCCCAGCGAGCCGACGCTGCCCGTGGCCACTTTGATCTCCAGTGGCTCATAGCCGAACTTGTCGACGAAGGCCTTGCGCTCGGCGGGGAACATCTCACGGCCGACGGGCGCAAGCTCGCCCTTGCCCGAGACCAGCCCCGGTGCGCCGGCGCCGGAAGCACGCAGGTCCATCGTGAGCGACAGGCGCGGGTACTGCTTGCGATAGATCTTGGTCCACTCCATCACCATCTCGTCCATGATGTCGGCGCCGACGATATTCAGCTCCTCTTCCGGCTTGCTCTCGACCGGGCCGGGATTCCATTTCGGAATCGACGGGTCGGCCTTCAGCGAATGCTCCGGCGCTGCGTACTTCAGTGCATGGGCGGGTACGGCACTCAGCGCGCAGATTGCGGCTGCGATACTGACGGCCAGGGTGGCTGTCCTTGTCATGGATGTCTCCTAGTTTGGGTGTCGACGCTCGGTTGGGCGTGATCGTCTCTACCTTAGGAGCCCCACCCGAATGCAGGATGAATGTGACCTGAAAGTTCGTTCAGGATTGGGCATGGCAAACGTGAAACGTACGCACGTCTGCCACGGCTCCGCGATTACAAGTCGAACTTGACGTTGAATTTGATGGTGCGGTCCATGCCGATGCCGTAGGTGCCGGTCGTCACGGAGTTCCAATAGCGCTTGTTGGCAAGGTTGTCGATCGCAAGCTGGAACGTCGTGCGGCGCCCCTGGATGCGCGTGGTGTAGCTGGCACCGATGTTGTACAGGCTGTAGCCCGGGATATAGCCCTGGTCCTGCGCGTTGACAGGCCGTTTGGAGATCAACGCAATACCGCCGCGCAACGTCAGGCCGGGCACTGCGGCGGGGCTGTACGACACGCCAATGTTGCCGGTCCAGTCCGGCGTGTTCTCCGGCGTCATGCCGTTGATCAACGGCTGGTTCGGGGCCTCCTGGCGTGCCTTCAGGCGTAGCACCGCAGCGTGGATGCGCCAGGCGCGATTGATCTCATAGGTTGCTGTGGCCTCGACACCCTTGTACGACAGGTCGCCGCTGTAGCCAAAGATGTTGGTGACCGGGTCGGTCACCGCATTACCGCGCGTGATCTCGAAATACGACGCACTGACCGACAGCCCTTTGAAGAACGAATCGCGAATGCCGAATTCCTTCTGCTTCGAGATGGCAGGCGCCAGGATCACGTTCGCGTTTGCAGCATTCGCGGGCGCTGTGCCGCCAGCTTCGAGACCCTGCATGTAGCTGGCGAACAGCGTGGTGGTGGGCAGCACGTCGAACAGTACGCCATACGCAGGCGAGAACACATGGTTCTGCGACGTGACGGAGCCGGATTCCTCCGTATCGAGCACCTGGCGCGCCCCCACCAGCAGCTTCAGGCGCTTGGTGAGTGCGATCGTGTCGTAGGCGTACACGGCCTCGTCGGTACTGGTCTGCGACGGGCTGGTCACCCCGGGCTTGGTGTAGACCGGCGGGTTGAGGACGATCGGGTCAAAGATGTTCTGGCGCTGCGGCAGCGTCATGTTCTGCACGTCCGCGGCCAGCGAATAGCGCGACGTGCGCGACACGCCCAGAGTGAGATCGTGCGTGATGGGCCCGGTCGCAAAATGGCCGAGCACCTCGGTGCGGATGAAGGTATTGCGATATTCGTTGGTGACCGGCTGTACGTTCACCAGACCGTTGGCGCCGGTGTTCAGGTCGTAGCCGGAGATGCGCACGGTGGTGCGGTGGCGGTGCGAAGCCGAATAACCGAGCTGGGTGAAGACCTTCCAGTCGTCACTGATCTGGTAGTCGGCGCGGCCTTGCCAGTTGAAGGTTTCGGGGGTGTACAAGTCCCACCGGCCAGAAAGCAGGTTTCTAGGGTCCGGCACCGGCGTGATCGGCACAACGCCGTTGACGGCCGGCTTGAGCGAGATGCCGGCCTGCTCCGGCACCTGGCGGCGGTAGTACTCGAAGTCGCTCTGGAAGGTGAGCCGGGACGTGGCCTTCAGATCCAGGCCGAGGCTGACGAACTCGCCGTCGCCACCCAGGTCGCGGACGCCGTTCTCATAGTGCGTAGCCGATGCATTCAGGCGCACGCCAAGTTGCTTCTGCGGGCCGTAGCGCCGTCCAATATCGATGCTGGCGCCATACTGGCCGAATGCATTGCCAGCCAAGCCAAACGTGGTGACGTCCTGCTCGCCCGCGCGCTTGGTGACGAAGTTGATGATGCCGGCCGGGCTGGCGATCCCGAACATCAGCGCATTGGCGCCCTTGAGCGTTTCAACGCGCTCCTTGTTCTCGGTGGGGTTTGTGATGACGCCGGTGACCGGCAGGCCACCATCCAAGCGGTAGTTGGAGAACAGGTTGAGCTTGATGCCGCGAATGGCGAAGGCATCGTTGGCGCTACCGGCGGAGTTGGTCGACACCACGCCGGCCACGTTCTTGATGGCCTCCGAATAGCCTTCCTGCGTCTGGCTCAGTGCGTGGCCGGACGAGACCTCCTTGGTCATCGGCAGGCTCTGCTCGTTGGCAAGCTCCGGCTTGTTGTATTCCTTCATGGCGTCGCTGCGCGGGGCCACGCCCGCGGCAGCGTACGGGGCATCCAGCCCGGACGCAATCGAAATGCGTTCGCGCAAACCGCTTGCGATGCGCTCGGCCTGCTTGCGCAACGCCTCCGGGTCGGTGCGGGAGGAATACGGAAACACGACAGCCAGTACACCGATCGTGGTTCCCACCGCGTCCTTGACCGGCACCTTCCATTCATAGCGAGCACCACGTGCGTCGACGGCTCCGTGGGGCGTGCCGCTTTCAATGACGGCAAGGTCACCGGGCTCCGCTGGCTTGCCGTATCGGCCAATGTTGGAGGCGGTGATGGGATAACCCGAGACCTTCGCTGTGCGCGCGTGCAGCGCCAGAACCTCCACCCCGGGATACTGTTCGAGCGCGTCATCAATCAGGAACTGCGCATAGGACTCGGTGGGGATGCGTTCGTCGAGCTGCATCGGCGCCGTCAGGCTCTCAGGATCGAGAATGCGGCGGCTGAGGTCATTGCGGTATTGCGCGGCCTGACGCAGGAGGGCATCTTCATCGGTCCCGGGCGCATAGGGGAATGTCAGCTCGGCAATGCCAATGGGCCGCCGGGCGATGTCGAACAGTGGCAGCGTCACCTCGACGTTCTGGTCACCCTTGCGGTTGATCTCGACGAGTGCGCGGCCGGTGCGGAACACGGCCACATCTTCGGGGCTCGAAGGCGTGCCCACGAGTGCGGGTGTTCTCGATGCCACGATCGTGCTCTGCCCGCTGGGCAGTGAAGCGTGCAGTTCGATGCCGATCAGTTCCGGATGCAGCCGTGCGTAACTGTCGACGAGATACTGCGCGTAGGATTGCGCTCCGTCTTTGCGATCGACCCGACTGTCCTGCGCGCTCGACGCTTGTGCGTCCGCAGCCAGCGCCCGCATTTGCGGGATCGCCAACAGGATGGCCAGGGCCAGGGTTGTCTTGGCCAGCTTCATATTGTCTCCACCTTTATTTTGCCCGGCCTGTCAGATCGGCCTGGTGCGTCTGGTACTGCCTGACCAATGCTCTTGCGCTCTTCTCCGTACGCCTTCAGGTTGGCGCTGCAGCATTGGCCTGCTTCAGCAAGTGCGCGGCTCCGTTAGTTGGCGCGTCCGTCCACCAATCCGCGCGCCGTGCTCACCTGTGATGCACGCAGCGGCACGTAGCGGGCGTGGTCCAGGACGACCTGCTGCCCCTCGCGGCTGAGCACAAATTTCAGGAATTCCTCCAGGGCCGGGGGCAGCGGCTTGCCCGGCGCCTTGTTGGTGTTGAAGTAGGTCAGGCGGCTGAGCGGATACGTCGCCAGGGCAACGTTCTCATAAGTCGGGGCTTGCGGCGTGTCACCCGCCTTCTCGACCAGCGGCACGAGCTTGACGGGGGCATCCATGTAGGCCATGCCCGAATACCCGATGGCGTACCGGTCGGCGGCGACGTCCTTGGCCATGGGAAACACGAGCTTCTCGAACTTGACGCCATCGCGCCATTCGCCACGCTTGCCGTCTGCGCTCAGCACCCGCTGGCGCACGAACTCCTCAAAGCCGTTCCACGGGCGGATGCCATACAGATTGATCGGCTTGTCGGCCCATTCGCCGGTCAGGCCAAGATCGCCCCACTTGGTGATGGCTGCACCGCCGCGGGCATGTGTGGACGAGTACATCTGGTCGAGCTGCTTGAAGGTGATCTGCTCGATCGGGTTGTCCTTGTTGACGAAGAAGGCGACCGTATCGAGCGCGCCGAAGTGCCGGTACGAACCTCCCGTGATCGGCACGCTGAGCGGGTCGTAGCCGAACTTGGCTTTGAACTTGCTGATGTCATCGGGCTTGAGTTCGCGTGAAACGAAGACGAAGTCCAGGTCGCCCTTGATCAGTTCGATGGCCCCCAGGCTGCCCGCATACGGCGGCGAGATCGACAGGTTGACGTCCGGGTAGTAGGTCTTGAACTTCTCCATCCACTTCTGCGCCAGGACCACCATCACATCGGATGCCGCGCCCTTGAACGTGCCGCTGATCTTGATGTCACGCCGCGGTTGATAGGATGGGAGCTGCGCGTCCAGCGTCGGCTGCAGGACTTCCGGGGCCGGCAGATCGCGGCCGTGTTCGACGCCCGCCTTGGCTTGCGCTTCGGTCTGCGGCTTGTTTGTCGCGGTTGTCGGGGTCACCCACATCAGCATGGGCGTCGTGCTCTGCTGCGCCTGGGCATGGGCCGGCGCGAGCATCACCAGCGATGCAGCGGCGGCCAGCGCCGTGGCGGCGAGTGTGATGGATCGGTTCATGGTTAGGGTCTCCTCTCGTGTTGTCGTTCTATGTCTGTTCGTGCTCGCCTTCCAACTCATCTGAGCTTGGCAAGCTCTTCCTTCACCTCTTGCGCGGTCAGGGGGTAGTAGCCGGAGTACAGGATGGGCTCCTGGCCCTGGCGACTGAGTACGTAGCGCAAGAATTCCTTGATCACCGCAGGCACTGGCTCGCCCGGGTTGCGTCGCAGGCGGATGTACATGTAGCGCGTCAGCGGGTAGCGGCCGCTCGATGCCGTCTCGTGTGTTCCGGCAACGGCCTGACTGCCAGCATCGCGTGCCACGGGCACTGTCTTGAGCCCGGGGCCGCCATCTTCGAAGCCGCCGAAGCCCATGGCTGCCGTGTCGGCCGCGATCGCTTTCGCGGTGTCGGCCACGGACGCCTCGTGCACGGTGCTGCTCCAGGCGCCGCCTTTGAGCGCCATGATCTGCATCGACATGGCATTCGGCGTGATGAGGGGTGGTACATCGAGGGTGATCGGGCGGTTGGCCCATTCACCCGTCAGGCCGAGCTGGCCCCAGCGCGTGATGGTGGGCGAGCTACCGAAGATGCCGGCCAGCTGCTGCATCGTGAGGCGCTCGATCGGGTTACTCGCATTCACGAAGACCGCCTGTGCAGTGGTGCGCTGTTGGGTATCGAACCCGCCCCGCGCGACCCGGATCTCGAACGGCATGTGCCCGGCATTCAGTTGCTTGAACGACGCCGTCTCGTCGGGCCAGAGTTCGCGGCCCATGGGGGCCAGATCGGTTTCGCCGGCCATCAGGGCATGGAAGCCGTTCAGCGTGCCGAGGTGCTCCCAGCGGTCACCTTTGCGGACGCCGGGCTGCAGCGCGTGAAAGTCATGCATCCACCGTTCCATCAGCGACTTCATGCCGTCGCTGCCGATGCTGCGGATTTCGCCTTTGACCGGCCCACCCGCAACGTAGCGGGGCAGCGCGGGGTCGAGCGTGGCGCGATAGCCGTCGAGCTTGGGCAGCTCCTGCGCGATCTGGTCGGCGGGCAGCGGTGCAAAGCCGGGCTGGCCTGCGGCGATTTGCTGCCCCTCGGGGCTCAACGCAAGGCCGACGAATTCCAGGACGGCCAGGGGCAGCGGGGAGTCCGGCCGTTTGTTGAATGCCAGGAAAACGGGCTTGCCGTTGTGCAGCGCCACGCGCACGAGCACCGGGGTCTTCATCATGTCACCGGCGAACTGGTGCGCATAGGGCGCGAGCTCGGCCGGCAGGGGCGGGCGCGTCATCGGCGCAACGTCTGCGAGTTCGAACATGAGTGCGCCGATGGCGGCGGCATCGCTGACATGCTGCCAACGCGGGCCGCGGGAGATGTCCGGCTGCCGCTGGTGCAATGCATGCAGCCATGCGTTCATCAACGGACCCATCTCGCTGCTGCCGACGCTGCTCACCGTCGTGGTGTCGGTCCGCTGTGTGGATACGGCGGCTGTCACGCTGGCCGTGCCGGCCAGCAGTGTTGCCGCCAGCAGTGGGCCGAGCGCGCTCCTGAACCTCGGCATCATGGGTCGATCTCCTCAAGCGCCGGTGTGGCTGCAATGCGGATCTGAAGTTCGTCGCGCAGTGCCACAGCGTGGGTTGTCAGGGCTTTCGCGTCCTGACCGCTGCCGTAGGCGTAGCCCACGTTCAGTGTGCCGATTGCGACGCCGCTGCGGTTGCGGATCGGCAGGTCTACGCCAAAGCGCTTGCCGTTCGAATACACGCCGGTGATCGGCGCGGTGGCGTCCAACACTTTCATGTCATCCGTGTCGGCCTTCTTGCCGTGGCGTCCGAAGGTGGAGCCCAGCAGGACCAGGTCGCCCTTCGGTTGAACCCGTGAACGCAAGGCCAGCACCGTCACTTCGGGGTGGCGTTGAAGCGCTTCTTCCACCAGGGTTTGCGCTCTGGATTTGGTGGTCACCAGCGGCGCGAAAGGGTAGGGGTCCATCAGGTTTGCGAGACTGAGGATGCGTCGCGACAGTGCGTCACGGATGATGCCGGCAATGCGCTCAAACTCAGCATGGTTGCCTCCGACCGGATAGCGCCACACCAGGCCGAGACTGCCAACCGTCTGACCGCCGACATCGTGCAACGGCAGCTCGATTTCGATGCGCTTGTTGCCCTGGTCCATTGCGACGTGTGCCTTGCCGGTGGCGATCACATCGAGGTCATCGGCATCGGCGGGTTTCCCGATGCGACCGATGTTCGAGGCAATGACGACGTTGTCAGCCGCGTTGGGCGGCGTCACGTGCATCACGACGGCCCGGAGATCGGGATGCTGCGCGACCGTGCGGTCAACGAGTTCCTGGGCGTAGCTTTTCACCGGTATCGACGCCGGAAACTGTGCTTGTGCTGCCGATACTGCAACGAGCGCCAGGGCAGCGATGGCGTATTTCGGGACCCTCGCGGCCGGGACCTTGGCTCTTGTTTTGTCGATCATCATGATGAGGTCTGTTGGTTGGACGCTGACCGGGAACGAGGAGGTAGGTCCACTGGTCTCCAGCGGACCCAACCAGACTCAGTGCGTGTCTTGCAGCGGTGCCGGACGCCATTTGGCCAGGCGCATTTCGACCAGCGTCATCAGGTATTCAGCCGCGAGCGCGACCACCATGATGATGACGATCGCCGCGTACATCCCGGCTGCATCGAACGAGCCCTTTGCGATGTTGATCAGCAGGCCGATGCCATACCGCGCGCCCACGAACTCGCCGACAATGGCACCTACGATGGCAAAGCCGAAGCTGACGTGCAGCGAAGCGAAGATCCAGCTCATGGCCGACGGAATCACAACCGAGCGCGTGAGTTGCCAGCCGCGGGCGCCCAGGATCTGCGCGTTGGCCAGCAGGTTGCGGTCGGCCTCACGCACGCCCTGGAAGGCGTTGGCAAACACCACGAAGAACACCATCACGAACGACAGCGCCACCTTGGAGGTCAGCCCCAGGCCAAAGATCATGATGAAGATGGGTGCCAGCACCACGCGGGGCACCGAGTTGATCACCTTGATGTAGACCGAGAACACATCGGACAGCATGCGATTGCGCCCCAGCGCGATGCCCGCGATGATGCCGGCCACCGCGCCCGTGATGAAGCCCAGCATCGACTCCTCCATGGTCACCCACAGGTGGTACCACAGCGGTCCATCGGACGTGCCTTCGGTCAGCCAGGTATAGAGGCGCGAGACGATCTCCGACGGCTTGGAGAAGAAGAACTCGTCGATCAGCTTCATGCGGACCAGCACTTCCCACCCGCCCAGAAAGACGATGAGAATGAAGTAACGCCAGAAGTAGACGGTCTGCTTGCGGCGCTTTGCGCTGCGCGCGGCTGCGGCTTCAATCTCTGCCGAGGATGGAACGGAGACGCCGACCGGTGGCTTGAGAGTGGCTTGATTGTTCATGCTGCAGCCTCCGCAACGCGGGCTTCCTCTTGTGAGGCACCGCGCTGCACTTCTTCGCGCAGGTCATTCCAGATGGTGCGCGAGATATCGATGAATTGTTCGTCGTAGCGGATTTCGCTGGCGATGCGCGGGCGCGGGATGTCGATCGTGTAGACCGACTTGACCGTGGCAGGTCCAGACGTCAGCACGTACACCTTGTCTGCCAAGGTGATGGCCTCTTCGAGGTCGTGGGTGACGAACACCACCGACGCCTTTGATTGTGACCACAGGCGCAGCAGCTCGTCGTGCATCAGCACGCGGGTCTGTACGTCGAGCGCGGAGAACGGCTCGTCCATCAACAGGATCTGCGGGCCGTTGATGAAGGTCTGCGCAAGCGAGACCCGCTTGCGCATGCCGCCCGAGAGCTGATGGGGGAACTTGGTCTCGTGCCCGGTCAGGTTCACGCGCGCCAGCCATTGGCGAGCGCTGGCATACGCTTCTTCTTTCGAGACTCCGCGAAACAGCGGCCCAGCGACGACGTTGTCGATCACGCTGCGCCAGGGGAACAGCGCGTCGGTCTGGAAGGCGAACCCGATGCGGCTGTCGATGCCGTCAATCGGGCCACCGAACAGGCGCACCTCGCCAGCGGAGGGCTTGGCCAGGCCGGTGATGAGGTTCAGCGTGGTGGACTTGCCGCAGCCGGTCGGGCCGACAACGGCAACGAACTCGCCGCGCTCGACGGTCATCGTGAAATCCCGGATGGCCGTCATTGACTTGCCGTCGGGCGTCAGAAAGCGACGGCTGACGTTGATCAGCTCGATGGCTGGCTTGGAGGTGGTCGTTGCCATTGCTGCACCCATGATCACTTCACCTTCGCGACGAACTCGGTCGTGTACGTCTTTGCGAGGTCGATCTTCTTGCCCTTCACGTTGGGCGAGAACGCGCTCAGCACCGACAGCACGGTTTCCGGCCCGCCCTTGGGCATCACGCCGTCTGCCGTGAACATCGCCTTGCCGCCTTCCAGCGCTTTGATATAGCCGTCCTTGTCACCCACGTAGAAATCCTTGGGCATCTTCTCGGCAATCTCTGCCGCGCTGTGCGTGTTGATGTAGCGCAGCGTTTTGACGAAGGCGTTGGTGAGCTTCTGCACGGTGGGCTTGTTCTTCTCGACCCAGTCCGTCGGCATGTAGAGCGAGGCTGCCGGATAGGTGCCGCCCAGCGCTTCCTTGGTTTTCTCGGCCGTGCGCAGGTCTACCAGGACGCGTGCTTCGCCGGTCTTGAGCAGGCGCGTGATCGTGGGCTCGGTCGTCATGCCGGCCTGGATCTTGTCTTGCTGCATGGCCATGATGAACGTCGTACCGGCGCCCACTGGCAGCGAGGTGAACTGCCCGATTGGCACACCGGCCTTGACCATCAGGTACTGCGTCAAGAAGTTGGTCGACGAACCCAGGCCCGTCACGCCCATCGTCTTGCCCTTGAGGTCGGCCATGCTCTTGACCTGGGGCTGCTTGCTCGACACGAGCTCGACCTCGCCCGGTGCATGGGCCAGCTGCACGACCGACTCGATGTACTTGCCCTTTGACTGCAGGTCGACGCAGTGGTCGTAGAAGCCCACCACGCCCTGCACGGCGCCGGCCAGCATCTCGTTCTCGGCATCCACGCCGGCGCCTTCGTTGAGCAGTTCGACGTTCAGGCCTTCTTCCTTGAAGTAGCCCAGGCCTTCGGCCAGCTTGGCGGGCAGATAGATGATCTTCTCGTAGCCACCAACCATCAGGGTGATCTTGTCGGCCGCCTGCGCGGCAGGGGCTGCGGCCATCATGCTGGCGATGGCGGAACACAGCAGGAGTTTGTCTCGGGTTTTCATCGTTATGCGTCCTTGGTAGCGAGGGATCACGTGGTAGTTGGTTCGTTCCAACCGTGTCCACACACTAGACAGCCAGCCTGTCTCGAACGTGAACTGATTCTGAAAGCGCGTTCAGGTCACACTGGATTTTGGGGTGGGTTTTCCCTAGACCTGCTGTGCCAACCATTTGCCGCCGGCGTAACCGCGGGGACGGCCCGGCCGCAAGAAGCGCGTCAGATGGCCTCGGGCGGGGTGCTGCACAGAAGCAGCCGTGATGGACCAGTGCAGTGGGATGCCGGAGACAGGGCGCCTCTCCCGTGAGGTCGGTAGATGCCCGTAGCAAAGCTTTGCGTCGAGTCGAGGATCTCGAGTCGACCAAATTCCCGCAGATGCCCTGCGGGCCGCATCACGCAGCGAGCGCGGCGGGAATCTCAATCACGACACGCAGCCCGCGGCCGACGTCGCGGCTGGTAGCCCAGATCTTTCCCTTGTGCATTGCGACAATGCTGCGGCAGATGGCCAGGCCCAAGCCGCTGCCGCGCTGATCCTGTCCGGGCGAGGGCAGGCGCACGAACCGTTCAAAAATGCGTTCGCATTCGTCGGGCGTCAGGCCGGGGCCTTCGTCCACCATGCTGATGCGCCAGGTGCCGGCCGCCAACGTCGAGTCGAGGTACACCACACCGCCCTGAGGGCACACTCTCAAGGCATTGGTCAGCAGATTGAGCAGGACCTGTCGGATGCGTGGCCCGTCGATGTTGACTTCCCCCTCGCCCCGGTGTGACCAGGCAAAGACTTTGCCGACGTGTTCGGCCAAGGCCGAGGCGTCCTGCGCGAATGCACTCAGAAGCGCGACTGGAGACTGTTCACGCAGCTCTATGAGTACGGCGCCGGCGTCTGCGCGTGAAAGGAACAGCAGCTCGTCGATGATCCGGTTCACGCGGCCGAGTTCTTCCAGGATGACGGCCACCGAATCCATCTGCTGCTGCGTCAAACCATCACTGACCAGCAGCCGCTCGGCGTGGAGCGCCACCAGCGACATAGGCGTCTTGAGTTCATGCGAAGCCTCCGCCGCGAAGCGCCGGATCTCGGCAAACGACATCTCAAGCCGGTCGAACATCTGATTCAGGAACGCAGACAACTGCGCGATCTCGTCCTTCACATCGCCAACCGGAATGCGTTGACTGAGATCGTCGGAGCGGATGCGGTTGGCGGTGGCCTGGATCACGCGCACGGGGTGGAGGATCAACCGGCTCAGACCGTAGCCCACCGCCACGCTGATTACCAGCGCCGTGCCAAGCAGCCCGAGGAAGACCAGTCGATACCCGGCCATCAGGTCCCTCACCGGCGCTAGCGGCGTTGCGACGATGACGTCGAACGGCGCGAGTTGAAACTCGCTCACCCGCACCTCGCCGATTGTGTCCATGCCGATCGAATACGCACGCTCCCCAGCAATGTCGGGAATCGATTGCCCGTGCAGGTTGCTCGACTTGAAGAAGCGGTTCGCCATCGAAGCGTGCATGTCGATATAGAACAGCGACGACGCCGATTCGGTGGCCTGGCGGATGCGATCGTCGATCTCTGGCGGCGTCAGCTTGGCGTAGTCCCTGCCGAGGGTGGCCTTGAGATGCTTGAACTGGGCCTCGTTGAGCTCGTCGAGCTGCTTGACGAGATAGCGGTCGAGCAGGAAATGGCCCGCGATGAAGAGGCAAGCCAGCGTTGCCGTAACGGTAATGGCATACCAAAGGGTGATGCGGCTGCCGATCGACTTCATGCGAGGTGCTCCAGTCTCATAGCGCGGCGAAGAGGGTTCGCGTTTGGTCGCGTGCGCGTTCACGTTGATGCTATTCGATCCGGCGCGAGCTTGGCTGAATGAATTTTAAGGATCACTACAGGAAGCGTACAGAGTCCCCCCCTAGACTCGGTTCACGCTTCCACGGATCGGATGCGACCAACGACATCTCAAGAACGGAGACACCCCATGAGCAAGTTTTTCAAGCTGGCGCTGGCAACGGCACTGACCGGCATGGCCGCTTTGAGCAGTGCGCCCTCCTGGGCGGACAAGAACTGGACGCCGCCTTCCCACAAGATCTACGGCCAGAAGCTGTCTGACGAGACGATGTCCAAGCACCCAGAACTGCTGAGCATCACGCTGCACGGCGTACCGCC
The DNA here is from genome assembly GCF_000801955.1 of Ralstonia sp. A12. Lineage (GTDB taxonomy): Bacteria > Pseudomonadota > Gammaproteobacteria > Burkholderiales > Burkholderiaceae > Ralstonia. The sequence goes on along the minus strand of NZ_JSZO01000008.1, from coordinate 210,868 downwards.
GGGCCAGACTGATGTCTACACGATGTTTGCGGGCTCGTACCCTGAGCGTATCGGCAACGCGGACGATCCGGATGACATCGACGTGAGTAAGAAGGGCATCACCATTGTCGATCCGCGCTGGAACCGCACGAAGGACAACCCGAAGAAGTTCGTCGTGCTGATGCCCATGCGCGATGCCAAGGGCAACAACATCGGCCTGGTTGTCTACGCGTTTAAGAACCCGCCGGCCAACCCGAACACCAGCAGCCAGGAACTGGCGTTCCTGAAGAAGTCGAACGCGCTGCGGGACGCCCTGGCCAAGAAGATCCCGAGCTACGACGCCCTGTTCGAGCAGGCCAACTGAAGCGGCGCGCCGCATTTGCGAAGGGTGAAGACTCCCATGAAAGCGAACATTCGCACGGTCGCCACCGCCATGGCGCTCGCAGCATCGACGTTGTTGTCCAACGTTGCCATGGCGGGCGAGCCATTGCGCTTGCTCAGCCGTACCGATCTGCCCGGGTATGACGGTGATTTCGATCATTTTGGTGCGGACATCAAAGGCAACCGGCTGTTCCTGGCCGGCGAAGACGGCGGAACATTGGAGGTCTTCGACCTGCGCAGCGGCGCACACCTGAAGACCGTCAAAGGCATGGAGACGCCGCATGCCATCCATTACGAGCCGAAGACCAATCGGCTGTTTGTCAGCAACAGCGGCGCAAGCCTGAGCAAGGTGCTGGACGGCAAAAGTTATGCGGTGACCGGCACGATCAAGCTGACACCGGGTGCGGATGTGATGAGCTACGACCCCTCGTCACGCCGCCTGTGGTTTGTCACCGGCGGAAAGAACGCGCCCACCAAGATGACGAAGACGCTGGTGACGCAGGTTGATGTCGACTCGGGCAAGACGCTGGCCGAAACCACGTTTGACACCGACTTTACCGAGGGCATCGTGGCCGAGCAGGCCGGCTCGCGCGTCTTCGTCAATGTTGCCGGCAAGGGTGAGATTGCCGTGCTCGACAAGAAAACCGGACAGCCGCTGGCAACCTGGCAGATCAAGGAGGGGAAGGACAACTCGCAGATTGATCTCGACGAGAAGAACAAGCGCCTGTTCGTGATCACGCGCAAGCCGTTCAAGCTCGTGGTGATCAACACGGAGACCGGGCAGTCGGTAGCGAGCTTCGATGCGCCGGGCCGTACCAACGGCATGATGTTCGACGCGAAGAACCACCGTATCTACGCTGCCGGTGACGACTACGTTGCCGTGTTCCAGCAGCGCGATGCTGATCACTATGACGAGATCGCGCGCGTGCCGTCGGAGAAGGGCGCGAAGACGGCGTTCCTGGTGCCCGAGCTCCACCGGTTGTACGTGGCCGTTGGCGGTTCGACAGACACCAAGGCCGGATTGCTGCGGTACGACGTACTGCCCGGCAACGCGAAGTAGCGCGGGGTAGTGCCGGGCGTATCCCTGTGCGGCCTCCGTGGTCGCCGGGGAGGACTGCGCCCGCCGCATGCCTTTCTCGCACGTTCTTGAGCCTCCGCAATGCTGCGATGTCCTCACCGTCTGTTTGCGCAGATCGTCCTCCTGTCTCTGGGGGCGGCGTGTTCCTCGGCGCGCGCGGTCGATCTGGTCGAGTCCTGGCAGGCAGCGCGCGCGAACGATGCCGCGCTCATGGCATCGCAGGCAGCGCTGCGTGCCGCAGAAGAAAAGATCGCGCAGGGCGATGCGTTGACGGCCTCGCACGTTGACCTGACGGCCAACGCAGGGCAGGCCGGTCAGGACTATCGCCCGGGGTTGGCAACGTCGTCACACCCAGGCTCTTACACAAGCGGCCAGAGTTACGGCACGAGCGTTGTCTGGAGCAAGCCGCTGTACGACGCGAGTGCGAACTTTGCCCGGGAACGCCTTCACCGGGAAGCCGAACAGGCCCGGATTCAATATCAGCAGATCGAGCAGGATCTGATGCTGCGGGTCGCGCGCAGCTACTTCGACGTGCTGGTCGCGCGTGAGAACGTCGCGCTGGCAGACACCCAGGCGCAAGCCATCGGCGAGCAACTGGCGCTGGCCAGGCAGTCGTATGCGCTGGGCCTGAGCAGCGCCAGCGATACCGATGACGCGCAGGCCCGGCACGACGGCGTGGTAGCCGCACAGATTGCCAACCAGAACGACCTTACCAACAAGTCGGATGCGTTTGCCGTGCTGACCGGGGTGAACTCGCAGCAGCTGGCCCCCATCCTGTCGGGGTTTTCGGCGAGCGAGTTGCCGCCGGCAACGCTGGCGATCTGGCTCGACCAGACACGGCGCAGCAATCCTACCGTTCGTCAGCTTGAGTTGGGTGTCGAGATCGCGGAGCTTTCCAGCGACCAGTACAGCTGGCGCGGTGCGCCGGTCATCACGGCGGTTGCCAGCGTGGGGCGGCAATACGAGGCGGGCAGCATTTCGACGTCGGGTGGCCGTGATGCTGTCACGGCCGGCACGATCGGGCTGCGCCTGACGATCCCGCTCGTCGACGGCGGCACGCGGCAATCGTTGTTGCGCCAATCCATGGCGATCCAGGACCAGCAGCGCTACGCGCTGGAAGCCGGACTGCGCGAGGCGCAACGTGCCACGCGCCAGTTCTTTGCCAGCCTTCGAGATGGCGCCCAGCGCATTCGGGCGCTGGAGCGCGCCCGTGTGTCGGGCGAGTCATCGGTGCGATCGAGCAAGGTAGGGCAGGAGGTGGGCGTGCGCACCATTATCGACGTGCTCAACGCCGAGCAGAACTACTACCAGACGCTCTACAACCTCACGTCTGCCCGTTCCGACTACCTGTATGCGCGCCTGCAGCTGGCGGCTTCCGCCGGCGCACTGGATGACTCAGTCCTGGCGCAAGTCAATGCGGCACTCGGCTCGGCCAAATGAGCAACGAACCATGACGCTGAACAAGCCTTTCATGCTGCGTGGCGCGATCGCGCTTGGAGCCGCGGGGCTGGTGATCGCGTTGCTGCAGGTCACCCTCTTCGGCCGGCCATCCGAAGCTGCGAAATCGCCGGCCAAGCCAGTACCCCTGATCAGCGTTGTGCGGGCCGAGGCACGCGATCTGCCCGTCAAGCTGTCCGCGCACGGGCATGTGGTGCCGCTGAATCAGGTTGACGTGCGTCCCCAGGTGGGCGGCACGGTGCGCGGCATCCACTTTCGGGAGGGCGATGACGTCAAGGCGGGGCAACTGCTGTTCACGATCGACGCGAGCGACGTGACCGCGCAGCTCGAGCGCGCCCAAGCGAGTGCGGCGCAGATCGAGGCGCAGGTTGACGATGCCGAGCGCGACCTGGCCCGCATCCGGCAACTGGCGAAGTTGCACTACTACTCGACGAGTGCGGTCGACACCAGCGCCAGCAAGCTCGAATCATTGAAGGCGCAGTACAAGGCCGTCCAGGCAGAAGTGGCCAGTTCCCGTTTGCAGGTCGAGCGCACGCACATAGCTGCCCCCATGGCGGGCCTGACCGGCGCGCTTACCGTCCACCCCGGCAGCCTCGCGCAGACGACCGCCGCGGTGCCGCTCGTGACGGTGGTGCAGATCGACCCGATCGGTGTTGAGTTCTCGCTGCCGGAATCGCAACTGGCGCGGCTGCTGGATGCGCGCGCAGCTGGCACCGTCCGCATTGAATTGCAGACGCCCGATGGCAATCGGCAGCCCGGCTCGCTCGTCTTCGTCAACAACACCGTCAATACCGACACCGGCACGATCACGCTCAAGGCGTCGTTTCCGAATGCGCCGCGCTCGCTCTGGCCTGGCGCCTATGTGGACCTCGCCATCGACGCAGGCGTGAGTCACGGCGCCATCGTGCTGCCACCGCAGGCACTGCTTGAGGGGCCGCAGGGCCGCTTCGTCTACGTGCTCGATGCCGACAACAAAGCGCAGGTGCGGCAGGTGACGTTGCTTCGCCTGCAAGATCAGATGGCGGTGGTCGACGGCCTCAATGGCGGGGAGCGCGTGGTTGCCGAGGGGCAAGCGGGCCTCAAGCCCGGGGCTGCGGTTCGCATCGCGGCACGCACGGGCAAGGACGCGCGATGAAGCTATCCGAGGCCTGCCTGCAACGCCCCATTGCGACGATGCTGTTCTGGATCAGCGTGCTCGTCGCAGGCGTGGTCTGCTGGATGCAATTGCCCATCTCGGCCCTGCCGCAATACGACACGCCCACGCTGGAAGTCAGCGCCAAACTGCCCGGTGCGAGCCCGCAGAACATGGCCAGTTCGATTGCGACGCCGCTGGAAAAGCAGTTTTCGGCGATTCCCGGGCTGGTGATGACCACGTCATCGAGCATCCAGGGCGAAACCAAGATTCAGCTGGAGTTCGACGCCAGCCGCGACATCGACTCGGCGGCCGCCGACGTGCAGGCGGCGCTGTTCCGGTCCACGCGTTCCCTGCCCAGCGAGCTGCCGGCGCCGCCTTCGTACAAGAAGGTGAACCCGGCCGACATGCCGATCCTGCTCATCGGCCTGAGTTCTCCGGCGCTGTCGCTGTCAGACCTCAATGCCTACAGCGACAACGTGGTGGTGCCGGCGTTGTCCGCCATCAAAGGCGTGGCCCAAGTGCAGGTGACCGGCCAGAAGCGCTACGCCGTGCGCATCCAGGCCGATCCGGCGCGGCTGTCGGCGCTGGATCTGACGCTGGCGGAACTGGCGGCCGCGCTGAAGAACGCGAACTCCAACGCGCCCATTGGCCAGCTCGACAACCAGCGCCAGATGCTGACCGTGCAGATCAGCGGCAACCTGCGGCACGCGGCCGACTTCGCCCAGATTGTGGTCGCCAACCGCCAGGGCCGCGTGCTCCGTTTGAGCGACGTGGCCGACGTGCGTGACAGCATCGAGAACGTGCAGAACGTCAGCACGCTTGACGGCAAACCATCGATCCTGTTGTCGGTGCAGCGTCAACCCGATGCCAATACGGTGGCGGTGGTCGATGCCGTGCACACGCTGCTGCCGAAGCTGCAGGCCGCGCTGCCGGCGTCGGTCTCGATCGAGACACGCGGTGATCGCTCGATCTCGATTCGCGAGGCGATCCACGATGTCAACCTGACCATGCTGTTGACGATCGCGCTGGTTGTGATGGTGATGCTGCTGTTCCTGCGCCGGGTCGCGATCACGCTGGTTCCTGCGCTCAGCGTGCCGCTGTCGCTGTTCGGCACCTTCGGGCTGATGGCGGCGTGTGGCCTGAGCCTGGACAACATCTCGCTGCTGGGGCTGACCATTGCGGTCGGGCTGGTCGTGGACGACGCGATTGTCGTGCTCGAAGCGATCATCCGCCACATCGAAGAGGGCATGACGCCGCGCGAGGCTGCCGCAGCCGGCGTGAGGGAAGTGGGCTTCACGGTGATGTCGATCTCGATCTCGCTGGTGGCGGTGTTCATCCCGATCTTCTTCATGCCGGGCACGATCGGCCGGCTGTTTCACGAGTTCGCCATCGTCGTGTCACTGGCCATTCTGGTGTCGGCGGCGGTGGCGTTGACGTTGATCCCCCTGCTGGTGCCGCTGGTGATGCGCGTGCCGGTCGCGCATCGCGAAGCGGGGCGCTGGAGCCGTCTCTTCGAGGCCGGGTTCGAGCGCTGTGCTGCAGGGTATGCGCACGCGCTTGATGTAGCGCTGCGGCACCGCGCCATCGTGCTGATCATCGGCGCAGCCACCTTCGCGGTTACAGCCTGGCTTTACATTGGCGCGCCAAAGGGGTTCTTCCCCCGCGAGGACATTGGGCAGCTGATCGCGAACGTCGACGCGCCGGAAGACATGTCATTCGCGGGCCGGCTGGCGGTGATGGGGCAGATCGAGCGCGTCGTGCTCAACGATGCCAATGTGGCTGCCGTGGCGACCAAGGTGGACCACGACACGACGCAGCTCGTGATCGACCTGAAGGATCGCAGCCACCGGCCGCCGCTGGACGATGTGCTGGCGCAACTGCGCCGGTCCACGTCGTTCCTGCCCAGCATTCGTGTGTACTTCAGCCCAGTGCAGAACCTGCGTGTGGGTGGGCGCACGTCCAAGAGCACGTATCAGTACACGCTGCAATCGGTCGGCGCGGGCGAGCTTGATGTCTGGGCCGGAAAGCTGGTCGATGCGCTGCGCCATTCCGACGTGCTGGTCGGCGTGAACAGCGACTACCAGAAGAACGGTCTCGAAGCGCAGCTGCAGGTGGATCGGGAAAAGGCGGCACAGCTCGGGATCGACATGGCGACGCTGCGCAACACGCTGTATGGCGCGTTCGGCAGCCGTCAGGTCTCGACCATCTATGCGCCGGAAGACAGCTATCAGGTGATCCTGGAAGTCGTCGATGAGAAGCGGCGCGACGAGAACGACCTGCTGGCGATCGAGGTGCGCAGCGCGACCGTCAGGACCGTGCCGTTGAGCGCGTTCGCCACCGTCACGCGCGGAAAAGGTGTGATTGCCGTCAACCACCAGGCGCAGTTGCCTGCGGTGACGCTGTCATTCGAGCTGGCCCCCGGAAAATCGTTGTCGGACGCGGCCGCCGCCATCGCATCGGCGCAACAGACGCTGAAGATGCCGGCCACCGTCTTCGGTGCCTTTGGCGGCCAGGCGGCGCTGTTCCAGCAATCACAGACGACGCAGCTGTGGCTGATCGTGATTGCCGTTGCGGTCATCTACGTGATCCTGGGCATGCTGTACGAGAGCTGGGTGCATCCGGTCACGATCCTGCTCGGCATTCCGTCAGCGGCGCTCGGTGCGCTGCTTGCCCTGCGATGGTCCGGCATGGAGGTCAGCTTCATCGCCATGATCGGCATTCTGCTGTTGATCGGCATCGTGAAGAAGAACGCAATCATGATGATCGACTTCGCGATCGGGGCGCGCCGTGACGAAGGGCTTGGTGCGGAAGACGCCATCCGCAAGGCCTGCCTGCTGCGCTTCCGGCCGATCATGATGACCACGTTGTGCGCGTTGATGGGCGTGCTGCCCATCGCGCTGGGTATCGGTGCCGGCGCTGAGCTGCGCCAGCCGCTCGGCGTCTCGATCGTGGGCGGCCTGCTGCTCTCTCAACTGATCACGCTGTTCATCACTCCGGTGCTGTACCTCGGGTTCGATTCGCTTGGCGCGTCACGCGCGCGACCGAAGCCCATGTCCGCGATCTCCCCCCAATCCTGAGCGGACGCATGCATTTCCTTCCCAACCCATCAAGAGACGTTTATGCATAAGCCATTTTCGAGCAGCGTGAGGGTACGTTTGCGCTGCACAGCACGCTGGTTGGCACTCATCGCGAGTGCCGCAATCGCCGGGCCTGTACTGGCGCAAGGCGGGCCGCCCATGGTGACCGACGATCCCGAAACGCCCGGCGACGGCCATTGGGAGATCAACCTCGGCGCGATTGCAACCCGTACGCACGGCCGCCTGGAGGTGGCCGCACCCGATGCCGACATCAACTACGGCTGGGGCGACCACATCCAGCTCAAGGCCGACATTCCGTGGACCTTTGTCCGTGACGATGGTCAACGCTGGAAGTCGGGCCTGGGAACCGGCAACTTTGGCGTGAAATGGCGCTTCATTGATCAGGAGCAGGCGGGCTTCTCGGTGTCGACCTATCCGCAGTACAGTCGGAGCATGCTGGATTCATCCACGCGGCGTGGCATTGCGGGCGATGGGCACGAGTTCTTCCTGCCGCTTGAGGTGGCAACCGATGTCGGTGGCTTTGGGGTTTCGACCGAGGTTGGCCGCAACTTCGTTTCGGGCGGCGGCGACAGTCAATGGGTTGCCGGCATTGTGGCCGGACATGCTTGTGGCGAAGGGCGCGAATGCATTGCCGAGGTGCGCAGGACGCAGGCCCCCGGCGCACACCACACATTGCTGAACCTCGGCATGCACTGGAAGATCAACGACACCTACACGCTGCTGGGTGCAGTCGGCCGCGAGTTCGGAGCGCCCTCCGAAGACCGGCAGCAACTTCTGGTCTACGTGGGCCTGCAGATCACCCGATAACGTGGTCGATGCTGTGCGCGGAATCAGCGCGTGGTGAACAAGCGGAGCAGAGCGTGGATAAGCCGCTGATCGACGACCAGTTGTGGGCGTCGATCGAGTCGTTTCTCCCACCAGCGAAGCCACGGCGCTTCCGGCATCCGGGGCGCAAACCGCTTCCGGATCGGATTGTCCTGGCGGGAATCCTGTTTGTGCTCCGGACCGGTATCCGTTGGAACCAACTGCCAACAGAAATGGGTTGCGGATCGGGGGTCAGTTGCTGGCGCCGGCTGCGTGAGTGGCAGCGGGCTGGTGTGTGGGATCGACTGCACGAAGCGCTGCTAGCGCACGTGAGTATTGCTGAACGTATTGATTTTTCGCGGGTGGCTTGCGGCGCGTTCTCGGCGCGAGCTGTCAGATCGCTCTGAAACACGCGATTGCCGCTCCGACGTTACGTTGCGGAGTATAAGAATGTGCCCTCGGCGAAAGCGCGTGATTTCGCCGAGGGCTCCACGGAATCGACGCGGGCCTTGCTATGGCCCGATGGTCAAGTTCAGCCGAGCGAATTGAAGGTCTTGAGCAATGCAGCCATGGCTGCATTGCATTCGCTGGAATTCTGCGGGTCGGCCCGCAGTGCTGCCAATGCTCGGTCAATGGCTTTGTCCAGCATGTGCCAATCATCCGGGGCCCTGGGTTTCAGGCCGGCTTCCGCCGAGTCCCAGGCAACCTCGAGATCCTTAATGCGGGTCTTAGCCGCTGGCAAGTTTCCCTCATCCACAAGGTTGGCTACGTCGGCGGCGATGATTCGGAACGAGGTCAAATCCCCTAGCTTGGACACGGTGTGCGCTGCGGAGGTTGTGCCCACGCCCGCCGCGTTCGCGTCGGTTGACTTTGAGCATCCTGTACCAAGCAACACGAAAATCACGGTAGCCGCGACAGCGGCGGAGCAAGGGATTGAACACCGAAGATGGCGCATGAGTTTTCTCCTTGGAGTAGCGTGCGGGTTGGGTTATTCGGCGGCCTGAGCGCTTCTGAGACTGTTCGCGTTGATCTGAGCAGCGGCCACGAGCATGACAATCACGGCTAGGAACAGAGCACTGGTCCAGAGCGCTCCGATGCCGAGGCCGCCGTAGGTTTTTGCTTGCGTCAGCAAATCACCGAGCGCTGCACCGAAGGGGCGAGTCAGGACATAGGCGACCCAGAAAGTCAGCACAACGTTGCTCCCAAGACGCCACGCCACATAGGTGGTGGCAATCAATGCGCCGAACGCTATGGAGCCCCAGGCGAAGCCGAGCCCCAATGCTTCGGTTGCCAAGTCGCCGGCAGCGGTGCCGAGCGCGAAGGTGCAGAGGATCGCGCCCCAATAGAAGACCTCTCGCCTGCGCGTGACGATGTCTTGTATGGACAGCGTGTGCTCCATCCGATACCAAGCTGCAAAAATGGCGACAAGCAGGATGGCGAAGACCGAGGTGCTGAGATAGAGGCTGACGCCTAGACCGTCGGTCAGTAAATCCGTGATCTGGGTGCCGACCACGCTCACTAAGACAACAGATAACCAATACACCCACGGGGTGTAGCGCTTCGTGCGCAATTGCACGAGTAGGGCCACGGCCAGCAATGTCCCCATGACCAAACGAGTGACCCCTTGGCCCAGACCGGCGTTGACCGCGAGGAAGTCGGCGGTGGTCTCTCCGACGGTGGTGGACAGGATCTTGATCACCCAGAATGTGAGGGTGACCTCAGGAACCTTGCTGAGCCAATGCTTGGATTGGGACGTTTTGAGCGCATTCACGAGACATGTCTCCCGCTGGTTTGTATCCATTGGGGGCAGTCTGAGTGGCAAAACATAGCTGAGGCATAGGGCGTTTCTTGCCGCCCACATGGATCGTCGTTGCTTCAGGCATGTTGAATGCCGGCTATGCTGGCCGCCGACACATCTCCGGCGATCCGTGGGATCACGCATTGGTCGAGCCGCTCAGTGTTCTGTGGCTAGACGCTGTACTTGACCATTCTGAGCAGAACCCTTTCGCAGCATGGGCCGCTGTTCTGTTGATGAAAAAAGTCTGGCCAGCTAGGCACCATGCGGTTGGCCAGACTTTGTGTCCATCGTTTGTCTATCGATGAGTCCCTTTGGTACAGACTTTTTTCTGACCCAGTTGAAAAGGGGCTGAACCAAATCAACGCTTTACACGCGATTTTGGTACAGCCTTTTTTGTCTGTCGTTATCTGCACGCCGCAAGACGATTCCCGCTTGGCGACCAGAGCAATCATAAGCAGCGCAGCGACGGCGCGCCCCCAAGAAAAGCGGCAGGATGAACCCGCCGCTTCCCAGTCTTGCCGATGCGGAGTTAGGCAGTTTCGGCTTCTTCGAGGGCCTCGGCGAGAACTTCAAACGGGCTCGAAAGCACCCACTGCTGAGCCGGCGAGCTGTTGAAGGTATAGCCCCAAACCGGCTGACCATCCTTGATCCCCCGGTCTTTCACGTCGACCACCAAAGACGGATTGGCGAGGGACGTGATGTAACCCGGCCGTACAAAGAAGCTCCATCGCTGAGTGGGCGTGGGCGCACCGTTATAAGGCGACACGATCAGCGGTACCTCACTTGCTGCGCGTTGGCCCTGGAAGTCAAGGGCCAGCCACCCTTGGGAAGAGCGCAGCAGGACCGCGTTGTTATGCCACTCGATGTCCCAGATCGTAGTTTGGCCATCGCCGGTTTGCTTAAGCTCTACGGGGGAGAAAGCGATTTGATCTCTGACGCCAAGGAAAAAAGTGGTGTTGGCACGCAGCCGGATGACTCGCGCTTCATTAGCCATATTGCCTCCTGTGAGATTATGTTCCGCGCTGGGAACATGATTAGGAATAGGATTATGTCTACCGGCTGTCAAAATATAAATCTTTGCTGATATCGAATTTTTTACATTTTCAATATTCAATCAACAGATATAATGATTATTGTATTTGAATATTATATTTTTGATCTGCTGTGAATATTTATATAATCTGTTTTCTAGTAAGTCTGATATTCGCGATGCTAGCTTCAGTGACGTGAAAATCAGTCAACGCAGGGACGCGACTCCCCGGGCAAGCCGCGCTTGGCGCCTACTTGGCGCCCCGCTTGAGGTGTTGGTGGAAGTGTCGGTGCGGGAGCGTGTGCAATCGGTGGGTTACATGACGGCGCATGAAGTACGCCGCTGCAACTGGATGCGGCTACATCCGTTTCAAAATGGATCGGCGCCGGCAGTCGCAAGAGAAACTTAATGCAGTGTTCGGGGCAGGTTAATCACCGCAAGCAAAAAGTGGTGCAACTCAGCGATTGATGCTGACGGTGCTCCATCATGAACGGAGCACCGTCGATCGATGCAGGATTCAGCCCGCGCTTACGGCTCGTGGCGCAGATAGCCTTCCTTGCTCGGGTCGGGCATGAAGTACGTCACGATGAACGACACGGCGCACAGCGCAGTCACGTACCAGTAGAACGTCGATTCGCTGCCGGCCTGCTTGAACCACAGCGCCACATACTCGGCCGAGCCGCCGAACACCGCGTTGGCAATCGCATACGACAGGCCCACGCCCATCGCGCGGACTTCCGGCGGGAACATCTCGGCTTTGATCAAACCGCTGATCGACGTATAGAAGCTGACGATGGCCAATGCCACCGTAATCAGGCCGAATGCGGCGACCGGACTCGACACCGTGGCCAGCGCGTTCATCAGCGGCACCGTGCCGATGACCGACAGCGCCCCGAACAGCAGCATGGAATTGCGGCGGCCGATGCGGTCAGACAGCGCGCCAAACGCCGGCTGCAGCATCATGTACACGAACAGCGCCACCGTCATGACGTTGGAGGCGGTTTTCTTGTCCATGTGTGCCGTGTTGACGAGGTACTTCTGCATGTACGTCGTGAACGTGTAGAAGATCAGCGAGCCGCCGGCGGTAAAGCCGATCACGCGCAGGAACGCGCCTTTATGTTTCCACGCGCCGCGAATCGTGCCCGCGTCCTCGGCCTTGCGCGACGCGGTGGTCTGCGTTTCGTGCAGTGACTTGCGCAGGTATAGCGCAATCAGCGCCGTGAGCGCACCCACCACAAACGGAATGCGCCAGCCCCAGGCTTCCATTTCAGCGGTGCTCAGAAACTGCTGCAGGATGACCAGTACGAGCACCGCGCCCAACTGACCGCCGATGAGCGTCACGTATTGGAATGAGGCAAAAAAGCCGCGCCGCCCGGCCAGCGCCACTTCACTCATGTAGGTGGCGCTGGTGCCGTATTCACCGCCCACCGACAGGCCCTGGAACAGGCGCGCCACCAGCAGCAGGAACGGAGCGAGCGCACCGATCTGTGCGTAGGTGGGCAAGACCGCGATCAGCAACGAGCCGCCGCACATCATCAGCACCGAGATCATCATCGCGGTGCGCCGGCCGTGCCTGTCGGCAATGCGGCCGAACAGCCAACCGCCAATCGGTCGCATCAGGAAGCCTGCTGCAAACACGCCGGCCGTGTTCAGCAACTGCGTTGTCGGATCCCCTTTGGGGAAGAACGCCGGCGCGAAGTACAGCGAGCAGAACGCGTAGACGTAGAAGTCGAACCACTCGACCAGGTTGCCCGACGATGCGCCGACGATCGCGAGGATGCGGCGTCGGGTGTCATGTGGGTCGACGGCTTGCTGGTTGGCTGTGATTTCCATGGGAGCGTCTCGGGTGGATGTTCTTGTGGAGCGGCGCTAAGCCGGACCTCGGAATTGTAGCGACAAGTGACGGATTGTCGCGCCCCGGAATTGCCCCGATGGGGACATGGCACGTTGCCGGAAGTGCGCAAAACAGGGCACTTCCGGCGGTTTGGGGTGACGCAGAAACGGGTACGCTCATTGCTGGCGACGTATTGGTTTTGCCCGCTTCACTCCGTTCAGCGCGCCCCTTGCCGCGCGTTGAACACCACCCGCAACACCAGCGCCACGAGCGACGCCACCGCACAGAACGTCATCAACCCCGACCAGCGCGCGCTGGTCCACGCCAGGCTGGCACCGTACGCACCCACCGACATGCCAATGAACAGCATTGTCATGAACACCGCGTTGATGCGGCTGCGCGCTTCTGGCGCAAGCGCATAGATGATGGTCTGGTGCGAGACCAGTGCCGCCTGCACACCCACGTCAAAGACGAGCGTGCCGATCACGATGGCGATGAGCGAGTGTGGAAACAGCGTCATCGCAGCAAACGTCACCGCCATCAGCAATGCACCGCCCACGACGATGTGGCCCGGTGCCACGCGGCCGGACAGACGCCCGGCAATGCTCGCACCCAGCGCACCCGCCGCGCCCGCCAGCCCCAGCAGACCCGCCTGGCCCGTCGACAGCCCGAGCGAGCTTGTCAGATGCAGCGCGACGGTCGACCAGAAGCCCGAAAACGCAATGCCGATGAACGCCTGTGTGAGCGCCGACGCCCGCAGCCGCGGATGCTGCATGAACAGCGTGCCCAGCGAGCGCAGCAGCGTGAGGTACGGCTGTCGCGTAGCGGGTGCTACGCCAAAGTGGGACGCACGCACGGCAATCGCCAGCCCGACGATCGCCACCGCAGACACGCCAAACGCTGCGCGCCAGCCGAAGTGGTCCGCCACGATGCCGCTGAACACGCGTGAGCTGACGATGCCGATCAGCAGCCCCGTCATCACCGTACCGATGTTGCGGTTGCGGTTCAGGTCTGTGCTGATGGCGGCGGCGCTGGGCACGAAGTCCTGCGCAATGGTGGCCGACAGTCCGATCACAAAGCCCGAGGCCGCCAGCAGCGGCAGGTTGGGCGCCAGGCAGCTGCCGATGAGCGCCAGCGTGAGCAGCACCGCTTTCCACAGGATGACGAGGCGGCGGTCGTAGCGGTCGCCCAGTGGGCCAAAGAAGAAGATGCCGCTGGCATAGCCGGCTGCCGTGAGCGTGGGCAACACGCCCAGCGCGTGCGGCGCGATGGCCAGGTCGTGGCTGATGAGACCGAGCAGCGGGTGGTTCAGGTAGATACACGCCACGCTGATGCCAGCACCGGCCGTGAGCAGGCGGATCAGCCCTTTTTGATCGCTCACATGGCTCGAGGCGGTGGTTGTGGAGGGCGTTGCGGGTGTAGCGGGTGTGGGTGAGGCAGGCGAGGCCGACATGGGAACCTCATGGAGAAGATTGCTGCGTCGCAGCGAAGCGGCGATCCTAGCAACTTTCCTTTGAGGTTGCTGACGGCGGAATAACCCCGCTGTCGGTGATGTCGACCCTGCGCGGTCAGGCGCGCTCGCTGGCCGGTGCGGGCGATGGTGGCGAGGCTTCTTCCACGTCCTCGCTGTGACCGCCCTGCACGTCGTGGCCGGCGTTGTCGATCCACAGGCGGGCGCGGTCTTCGCCTACGCGGGAGAGCTCCATGCGGTATTCGTAGCGGTCGGGCCGGTACAGGCCCTGCAGCAGTTGCACCGGGCGACCGCTCATCTCGCGCACGATGCGCTGTACTGAGAGCAGTGGCGCACCGACGGCCACGTCCAGGTACTGTGCCGTCGCCACATCCGCCAGCCGCGCCGAAACCACCTGCGACGCGCGATCAATCCGCACGCCAGAGGCTTCGATCAACCGCAGCAGCGATTGGTTCGCCAGCCGCTCAAGCGTGAGCTTGCTGGTCACGTCCAGCGGCAGCCATGTGGTGATGAGCGCCATGGGCGTGTCTTCCAGATGGCGCACGCGCACGAGCTTCTTGATCGGTGTGCCGGGGGCCACGTCCAGGCATTTGGCCTCGTCGGGTGGGGCCAGCACGTCTTCAAATTCGACGACGACGGCGGAGGTGCGCTCGCCCACGTCGATGATGTTCTGCAGCAGCGTCTGCCCGCCGCCCATCATCAGCGGATCATCGGGCTTGACCACGAAGGTGCCCATGCCGCGGTGGCGACGCACCAGACCTTCCTTGACCAGGTAATCGAACACACGCCGCATCGTGACGCGCGACGCGCCAAACTGACGGGCGAGTTCGATCTCGCCCGGCATCGGCCCATCCCCGAATTTGCCTTCGAGAATCTGCTGACGCAGGACAACGTAGATCTGGTGGTAGAGCGGTACCACGGCATCGGGCATGGCGGTCGTGGGTCCGTGCGTGTGCGGCGAGGTGGAGATCGGAAAGAGTGGTCGTCAGGAGAGAGAACGACCAAGCGCGGGATGACTTTAGAAAAAGACGGCAAAAAGCAGGGCGTACGCCCGTCCATCCGCGACGATAGGGGGTTTTGGCTACCGTGTAAAGTTGTGTGTTACCCGCTTGTTACCTGTCAGCCGCTGGCTTATCGGCGTCATCCGCTGGCGGATTATTGCCATGGCTGTAACGCGGGTTCGGCTCGCGCATCGAGTTCTTGGGCGTCACCGGTTCGCCCAGCGCGTTGACCAGCGCCACGTGGATCGGCGTGCCGCTTTCGCGGTCGCGCAGCAGCATCGGGCCTTCGCCGTCGGGGGTGAGGTAGCGGTCGCCCCATTGCATGAGCGCCACGATGGCGGGCAGCAGATCGACGCCCGCACGCGTCAGCCGGTACGCATCGCGCACGCGGTCGCCCGGCTCCTGGTATGGCACGCGACGCAGGATGCCGTAGGCCACCAGTGCCTTGAGCCGCGACGACAGGATCGCCGTCGAGCACCCCGTGCGGCGCAGGAACTCATCAAACCGCGTCACGCCCGAGAACGCCTCGCGCAGCACGAGCAGCGTCCATTTCTCGCCGACGATCGACACCGCCGCCGCGATCGAACAGGGCTCTTCCATCGACGTCACCAACTCGGACGCCGCAGGGACGGGGAAGGGTTCCGGGATTCTCATACCAAAATCATAGTCAATTCTGACTTTACTTGCAAAAGTCAGGGTTTCTGCTAATCTAGGTTCAAATTGAAAAGTCAGGCGGTGATCCCGCGCTGGCCACCACAAAAACGATCCATCGCGTGAGGAGATCCCCATGCTGTACACCATCCACCGTTACCCTGCCGAATGGATCGACCGCTGGACCATGCACGACGGCTCCATCGCCACCGTGCGCCCGATTCTGCCGCAAGACGCCCCGCTGGAGGCCGCCCTGGTCGAGGGGTTGTCGTCCGAGTCGCGCTATGCGCGCTTTCTGGTGGGCGGCGGGCGATTGTCCGACGACATGCTCGCCGCCTACACGCAGATCGACTATGTGAACCACATGGCGCTGGTTGTGAGCGTGGCCCGCGCGGATGGCACGGGCGAAGACCTGATCGCTGACGGCCGCTTCGTCATTGAAGACGGTCGGGCCGAGTTCGCCATGCTGGTGGCCGATGCCTGGCAGGGCAAGGGTGTGGGTCGGCGCCTGTTTGCCACGCTGGTGCGCGCGGCGCGTGTTTCGGGCGCCCGTGAAGTCTTCGGTGAAGTGCTTTCCATTAACCGCCGCATGATCGGCTTGGCGCGCGATGCGGGCTTCCGCGTCGCCAACGTGCCGGGTGATGCCACCGTATGCACCGTGCGCCTGCCGCTGGCGCAGGTTGAGGCCGCCATCACGCCGTTCGTGTTCGCCTGACCGTTCCCGCTTCGCGCATCTGCACCCCATGCAGGTGCGCTTACCGAGTGTCTCTTTCGCCGCCGTTGTGCGGCTTCTTTTTTGCCTGATTCATCGACAATATTGTTGCTCAGTGCAAAAAAACATCGCTTTTGTGGATGAATGGATGCGCATAGACTTTTCCACGTGGCCTGGTGCGTGGGTGGCCCCCCCTCCTGCGTGCCGGTGCCGCCTGATTCCAACCATCTCTGGCCTGTGCCCCACATCATGAGCGACGTGACTCCTGTGCTTGCCCCGTTCCACCTTGCTTTCCCCGTGCACGACGTTGCTGCGGCGCGCGCCTTTTACGGCGATCTGCTCGGCTGCCCTGAGGGGCGCAGTTCGTCGGACTGGGTCGACTTCAATTTCTACGGCCACCAGATCGTCGCCCACCTGGCACCAGACGAAGTCGGCCATCGCCAGACCAGCGCCGTCGATGGCGACAACGTGCCCGTGCGCCACTTTGGCGTGGTGCTCTCCATGGCCGAGTGGGAAGCTGCTGCCGACAAGCTGCGCGCCGCCGGCATCGACTTCATCATCGAGCCGCACATCCGCTTCAAGGGCGAGGTGGGCGAGCAGGCCACGATGTTCTTCCTTGATCCGTCGGGCAACGCGATGGAGATGAAGGCGTTTGCCAATATGGCATCGCTGTTTGCCAAGTAAATCGCTCGGGCTGCGTTTTTTAAAACGCAGCCCGTAAAGAAAGATCATCAATTGGTGGTCTTTCTTTACGAAATAAGTTTCCCCCATTTTTCTTGTATTCGGGTTTTCTTTGAAGACCCAGGGGAGCGTTCGCGCTGCGTGTTCGCAGAACCTGGATGCCGCTGCAGATGGCTTGATGACGCGGCAAACAAGGATGGTGCAGGCCATGCACCAGAGGCGAATCGAGATTCAGCAAGCAGGATTGAAAAATGGGCACAGCCATTGCCCAGGAGAGCGGTTGCGCTAAAAACAATAAAAACTGAATCCATTGCGCTGGCATAGCTCTTGCCAATACCGGATTCCAAGGCATTCACGCCGCCATTGCACAGAGCGTGAAGCCGGAATGTCGTGTTCATCAAACCAAAGGAAGAGCCACACTATGTCCAGCGCCCCCGCTTCTGCTTTGCCGTTGGCCGACGCGCCAGCGGTATCTGATGCCAAGACCACCGCACGCAAGGCTGCACTTGCCGCCGCTGCCGGCACCGCCATCGAGTACTACGAGTTTGGCGTCTACGGCTACCTGGCCAGCACCATTGGCCCGATGTTCTTTCCTGGGGACAACGCCACTGCGTCGTTGCTTGCCATCCTGGCCGTGTTCGGCAGCGCATTCCTGATGCGGCCAGTGGGCGGCATCGTGCTGGGGCGCCTGGGCGATCGGCTTGGCCGCCGCGCGATCCTGCTGGTGACCGTCATCGGCATGGGCGTGGCGACGGGGTTGGTTGGATTGTTGCCCACGGCAGCCAGCGCGGGGCTGATCGCGCCGGTGCTGTTGCTGGCGATCCGCCTGGCGCAGGGCTTCTTTGCCGGCGGCGAGGTGACGGGCGCGGCGGCGTACGTGGCGGAATCGGCGCCGCGCGGCCAACGTGGTTTCTACGGCGCGTTTACGCCGGTGGGTGTGGCGATTGGGGGCGCGTTTGCGGCCACGGTGTGTGGCCTGACGAGTTCCGTCCTTGGCGCTGAGCAGATGCAGGCGTGGGGCTGGCGCGTGCCGTTTCTGATGGCAATCCCGATGGTGATCGTGTCGTCGATGGTGCGCCGTCGTGTCGAGGAATCTGTGTCGTTCCAGCAGTTCCAGGCGCACCACGAGCCGCCCAAGGCGCCGCTGCGCGAGGTGCTGCGCGAACACGGTCGGAGCGTGCTGCGCGTGACGTTGCTCGCCTTCGGCCAGAACGTCGGCTACTGGGTCGGGCTGGTCTTCATGAACCTCTACCTCACCACGCACCTCAAGTACGACAAGACCACCGTCTATTGGATTCTTGCGTTCGTGAGCATCAGCATGGCGTTTCTGATGCCGGTGTTCGGCGCGCTGTCCGACCGCATCGGCCGGCGCAAGGTGCTGGCGGCAGGCTTTGTCGGCTACGCGGTGCTCGTGCTGCCGATGATGTTGCTGATGGACCAGCACAGCATCGGTCTGGCCCTCCTCGCGATGATGGTGGTGGCGCTGCCGTTGCCGATCGTGCAGTCGGTCGGCTATCCGACCTATGCCGAGCAGTTCCCCACCCGCGTGCGCTACACCGGCATGGCGTTCAGCTTCAACATCGGTGCCATTGTGGGCGGCGGCATCACGCCCTATGTGGCGACGGCGCTGATCGGCCAGACCGGCAACCTGCTGATGCCCGGCTTCCTGCTGGTGGGCGGCGCGCTGGTTGCGCTGATGGCACTCGCGGGATTGCGCGAGACGGCGCAGGAGGCGCTGCAGTAACCCAACGAGTATGCTTGGGGCCGATCTCGTATTGCTGAGAGCAGCTGACAAAACCCTCCTGGCGTCGTTGTGCCTCCTTGCCGTACTCAAGTACTGTCTGCGTCGGCACGCCTGGCCAGGACCGCTGCGCTGGGTTTTGTTAGCCGCTCTTAGTCGAGCAGACCCGAAAGACGCCCCATGCTTCGAGAACTCAAGACTTTCATCGCCGTTGCCCGGCACGGCACCTTTGCGGGCGCGGGTGAGCGCATCGGCCTCACGCAATCGGCGGTAAGCGCGCAGATCCAGCGGTTGGAGGAGTCGCTCGGCTTCCAGTTGTTCGACCGCACCGGCCGTTCGGCCACGCTCAATGCCGCAGGGCGCGACGCGCTGGCGCTGGCCGAGCACATCGTCACGCTGTACGACCGGCTTGGCGAGCAGGCCAGCGGCAGCGAGCAGCGCGGCCTCGTGCGCGTTGGTGCGATTGCCTCGGTGCAGACGTCATTCCTGGTGGATGCGCTGGTGCAGTTCCGGACCGAATTCCCGCATTGCCGTGCGCGCGTGTTGCCGGGCGTGTCGCTCGACCTGCTCGGCCTGGTGGACGCCGGCGAGATCGACCTGGCCGTGCTGATCCGCCCGCCGTTTGCCGTGCCGGCTGATCTTGAATGGCGCACGCTGGTGGCCGAACCTTTCGTACTGCTTGTGTCCGACAGCCTGCCCGGCGATGACTGGCGTGTCTTGCTGGAGCACCAGCCGTTCATCCGTTACGACCGCCGCTCGTTCGGCGGCCGCCGCGTCGACCAGTTTCTGCGCGACCAGCACATCACCACGCACGACGTGATCGAACTCGACGAGCTGCAAGGCATGACGCTGCTCGTGGCGCGCAGGCAGGGCGTGGCACTGGCGCCGCAGACCGCCGCGCAAGGCACCTGGCCGCCCGGCGTGCGCGCCATCAGCCTGGGCGACGACACCTTCTACCGCGAGATCGGCCTGATCGAACGCCCGCGCCACAGCCGCCAGCCCATTGCCGGCCGCCTGGCCGATTGCATCGACGAAGCGGCGCGCAGCACCTGACACACCCATGACCACTGCGTGATACCCGGCATGAGCGGTGGCGCGTTGACCAGTCGTTATATCGACTCGTATATTACGACGATCATTCCTCCATTCATCTGGGTCTCTCATGCAACGTTTCTCGCTTCGCACGCAGGTGCGCGCCATTGGTCTGGTTGCTGCGCTGTCGCTGGGCGTGGCTGCGCCCGTGCACGCCGCTGATCTGGTCGTTTCGGCCGCCGCCAGCCTGACCAACGCTTTCAAGACGATCGCCCAGCAGTACGAAGCGCAGCATCCGGATACCAAGGTCGTGCTCAACTTCGGCGCGTCGGATGTGCTGATGCAGCAGATCGTGAAGGGCGCCCCAGCCGACGTGTTTGCCTCCGCCGATCAGGAAGCGATGAACAAGGCTGTGGAAGAGAAGGTCATCAAGACCGACACGCGCCATGACTTTGTTGCCAACCAGCTCGTGCTGATCGTGCCGACCACCGGCACGGTGCCCGTGCATGCGCTGACAGACTTGACCAAGCCCGAAGTGAAGCGCGTGGCGATCGGCAACCCGGCATCGGTGCCGGTGGGCCGCTATGCCAAGCGCGCGCTGGAAGCGGCCAAGCTGTGGGAGCCGGTAGAGGCCAAGGCGGTGTTGGCGCAGAACGTGCGCCAGGCGCTGGACTATGTGTCGCGCGGTGAGGTCGAGGCCGGCCTCGTGTTCTCCACCGATGCTGCCATTGCCGCCGACAAGGTGAAGGTGGCGAGCCCCGTGCCGCTGAACGTGTCGCTCACGTACCCGATTGCCGTGACGTCGGGCACGAAGCAGCCGCAGCAGGCAGCTGACTTCGTCGCGTTTGTGATGTCGCCGGCTGGCCAGGCAGTGCTGGCCAAGTACGGTTTCCTGAAACCCTGATTACGCGGTAGCCGGTTGCCCCGCACGCTCGGCGTCCTGCTTGGGCGTGCGGTGGATGCGCAGCACCAGGAAGGCGCCCGCCACGCACAGCCCGCCCGAGATCATCGACGACAGCGTGTAGTTGCCCAGCGTGGCGCGCATCATGCCCGCACCCAGCGTGGCAAACGCCGCGCCCAGCTGGTGCCCGGCGACAATCCAGCCGAACACGATGGGCGCTGCGGCCTTGCCGAACACATCATTGGTCAGGCGCACGGTCGGCGGCACGGTAGCGATCCAATCCAACCCGTAGAAGATCGCAAACACCGGCAGGCCGAAGAACTCGAAGCCGAACGCATACGGCAGGTAGATCAGCGACAGCCCGCGCAGGCCGTAGTACCAGAACAGCAGCACACGGCTGTTGTAGCGGTCGGACAGCCAGCCCGACAGCGTGGTCCCCACCAAGTCGAAGATCCCCATTGCAGCCAGCAGGCTCGCGCCCTTCACTTCCGTCATGCCGTGGTCTGCGCACATGGCAATGAAGTGCGTGCCGATGTAGCCGTTGGTGCTGGCACCGCAGATGAAGAAGCTGAAGAAGAGCAGCCAGAAGTCGCGCTTGCGTGCAGCCTGCGCGAGCGTGTTCATGGCCAGTACGATCGGGTTGGCACGCGGGCCCTGATCGGCTTCTGGTGCATCGGCGGGTTCGCCGTAGGTGCGCAGGCCCACGTTCTTGGGGGACTCCGGCAGCAGCAGCCACACGATCGGCAGCAGCAGCGTCAGCGCGCCGGCCACGATCAGCACCACCGGGCGCCAGCCGAAGTGCTCGACCACCGCCGCCATCATCGGCAGGAAGACGAGCTGCCCCGTGGCCGAGCTGGCCGTGAGGATACCCATCGCCAGCCCGCGGTGCGTGGTGAACCAGCGGTTGACCACCGTCGCGCCCAGCGTGATGGCCGCCACACCCGTGCCGCCGCCCACCATCACGCCCCACAGCAGCACCATCTGCCATGGCTCATGCATCATCGCCGAGAGCGCCGTGCCCGAGACCAGCACCACCAGCGCGCCCAGCACCGTGGGGCGGATGCCGAAATACTGCATCGACGCCGCCGCAAACGGCCCCGTCAGCCCATACAGCGCAATGCCGATCGAGATGGCCAGCGAGATCGTGCCGCGGCTCCAGCCGAATTCGTGCTCAAGCGGCAGCATCATCACGCTGGGCGTGGCGCGCGTACCGGCCGCGCACAGCAGGATCAGGAACACCACGGCCAGGGCGAGCCAGCTGTAGTGGAAACGTGGGGCAATGAGGCGGGCAAGTCTCTGCATGGGAGGGGCGTCCGATTCTTGTGGGCTCGACAATGCGCTATTCGTTACCGACCGGTAACAACGTGCTTGCGATGGTAGGTACCGCTCGGTAACATGTCAAGCAGCAATCGAATGTCACCGACGCGGCTGGGGGTTTGCCTGCCGCTGCGTCTGCAGGAGTCATCACATGGCAGCACGCGGTCCACGCGCCGTTTCTCCTTCCGTTGAGCAACCCAAGCCGCCGCCCCGCCGCATCAGCGGTGAGGATGCGCATGCCAGCCTGCTCGAGGCCGCCCGTCAATTGTTTTACTACGAAGGCGTGCGTGCCGTGGGCATTGAGGCGGTAGTGGAGAAGGCCGGCGTCAACAAGATGAGCCTGTACCGCCAGTTCAAGTCGAAGGACGACCTTGTCCTCGCGTATCTGGAGCGCAGCGACCAGAACTTCTGGGGCTACTTCAATGCCAGCATGGCCAAGCACCCGGACGACGCGCGCGCGCAACTGCTGCAGTTCTTTATTGATGTGTCGGGGCGGGCTTCGCAGCCCGGCTACCGTGGTTGCCCGTTCGTGAACGTGGCGGCGGAGTTTCCGGACCTGTCGCATGCGGCGCGGCAGTTCGTCCAGCGCAATAAGGCGCTGCTGCTCTCGCGCTTGCGCGATCGTGCCGAAGCTGCCGGTGCCACCGATCCCGATGCGCTGGCCGATGATCTTGCCTTCCTGATCGAGGGGGCCTATACCGCCAGCCAGACATTCGGCACCGATGCGCCGCGGTTGATCAAGAGCTTGCCGCGCACGGCACGTGTCCTGCTGGATGCCAATATCCCGGTGCGCAAACCGGACTGATGTTGTAGTCGCGTCACGGGCGCGCGAGTGCTGCACGATGCCGCTACACTCGCTGGCATTGTTGCTTCGGCTGCACCCGATTCGATGACGCCCAACCAAGTCCCGCTCTCTCCTGTCTCTTCTGTCCGGCCGACACAAACCGCGCCCGTGCAGCCGTTGTCTTTGCCGGCGGCGCTGTCGCAGGCGCAGCGCGCGCTGGACCGCATCGTGCTCGGCAAGCCGTTGCAGATCCGTCTGGCGCTGGCGTGCCTGCTGGCACGCGGGCACCTGCTATTGGAAGACTTGCCCGGTGTGGGCAAGACCACGCTCGCGCACGCACTGGCCCGCACGCTCGGGCTGCAATACCAGCGCGTGCAGTTCACCAGCGATCTGCTGCCGACAGATCTGATCGGCGTGTCGATCTACGTGAAAGAGAAGGGCGCGTTCGAATTCCACCCCGGTCCGTTGTTCGCGCAGGTGGTGCTGGCCGACGAAATCAACCGCGCCACGCCCAAGGCCCAGAGCGCGCTGCTTGAGGCGATGGCCGAAGGGCAGGTGACGCACGACGGTGCCACGTATCCGCTGCCCGAGCCGTTCTTCGTGATTGCCACGCAGAACCCGTTGAATCAGATCGGCACGCACCCGCTGCCCGAATCGCAGTTGGACCGCTTCACAATGCGGCTGTCGCTTGGGTATCCCGATCAAAGTTCGGAGCGTGCGCTGTATCTGGGTGGCGGTGCGCCGCAGGACATCCAGCCTGTGCTGACCGCCGCGCAGGTCGTCGCATTGCAAGTTGCCGCCGATGCTGTGCACGTGGCACCCGCGTTGGTCGACTACGTGCTCGCGCTGGTGAATGCCACGCGCACCGATGCGCAGGTGCAGATGGGCTTGTCGCCGCGCGCCGGTCTGGCACTGCTGGCGGCGGCACGCGCCTGGGCGCTCATCGATGGTCGTGATGCCGTGCTGCCCGAAGATGTGCAGGCCGTGTTCAAGGCCGTGGCCGCGCACCGGCTGCTGCCGACGGGCGGTACGTTGTCGGCCACCGCGCTGGCGCAGCGGCTGCTCGATACGGTCGCCATTCCCTAAGCACACGGCGCCATGGCGCGTTTCACTTCTCTGCTGCTTGCACCGTTGCGTGCGCTGTTCCGCCTGTTGCTCGCGGGTCTGGCCGCACTGCCGGGCATCCGCTTCGCGCGGGCGCGTGTGCAGCGTTTTCTGCAACGGCCGCGCAAACCACGCGAAGGCCGCATCCGCCTGGATCGCAACCACGTCTACATCTTGCCCACGGCAGCCGGCGTGGGTTTTGCGCTGCTGCTCGTGGTCATGCTCATCACCTCGCTCAACTACAACGTGAGCCTGGGTTTTCTGCTGACGTTCGTGCTGGCCGGCGTGGCGGCCGCTGCCATGTGGCAGACGCACCGCAACCTGGTCGATCTGGAAGTGCGCGGCGCGGCGGGTGAGGCCGTGTTTGCCGGGCACGCGCTCAACGTGAGCGTGGCGCTGGCCAATGTCACAGCGTGGGCGCGCGTGGGTGTGGAGGTGAGCGCGCATGATGTTGCGCTTCCTGCTGCGCCGGTCGAGGCCGCGCTCGATGCGCACGACGCAACGGTAGCGGCGCTGGCGTTTGCCGCGCAGCCGCGTGGCTGGTTCAAACTGCCGCGCCTGACGGTATCGACACGTTTCCCGCTCGGTCTGTTTCGCGCGTGGAGCTATGCCGATGCACCGCTCACGCTGCTGGTCTATCCCGAGCCTGAGTCTTCTGTGCCGCCGTTGCCGGCCAGCTTCGCCCCCGACCCTGGCGAGGAAGACAACCCACGCGCCGCCCGCACCCAGGTCGAAGAAGCCGCCGACCAGCTGCGCGCCTATCGCCCGGGCGACGCACTGCGCAGCATCGCCTGGAAGCACAGTGCCCGGCTCGACACCTGGATGAGCCGCACCGGCCAGCAGGTACGCCACGCGCAATGCGTGCTCGCCTGGGATGCGCTGCCGACCTCCATGAACGCGGAGCAACGCCTCTCGCGCCTGTGCGCGTGGGTGCTGGCCGCTGAACACGCACCCGCCGGTGACGAGCCCGAATACACGCTGATCTTGCCGGGGGTCTCGCTGGGCCCTTCGCGGGGCGTTGCGCATCGTGATGCATGCCTGCGCGCGCTGGCGTTGTGGGGCAAGCCGGCCATGCCCGAGGATACGGAGGCGGCAGCATGAGCACCGCCATCATCGGTACCGAAGCCGCGGCGTTCGGCTCCGCCCGGGCCCTCACGCACCGCGAGCACGGCTGGCTGATCGCGCAACTCGCTGTTGTGCTGGTGCCGTTGCTGCGTGCGCTGCCGCTGGTGACGTGTGCTGTGTTTGGCGTGCTGTTGCTCTGGCGCACGCTGCTGTGGGTGCGTCGCGCGCCGTTGCCGGGCAAGTGGGTGCTGGGCCTCACGGGTGTGGCTACGCTGTTCGTCACGCTGGCGCTGTCTCTGCGCACCGGCGGCAACATCGGCCGCGACCTGTCGGTCGCGTTGCTGGGCGCGTTTCTCGTGCTCAAACTGATGGAATCGCACACGGTGCGCAACGGCATTCTGGCCACGCAACTGTGCTGCTTCCTGCTGCTCTCGCAAACGCTGTTTGATCAGCCGCCCTGGTTGGCCGTCACCATGCTGGCAACGGTGGCGCTGCTGTTGCGCAACTGGCTGCTGCTGTTGCATCCGCAGGCGCGCATGCGGGTGTCGCCGGTGGGCGTGCTGATCCGGTTGGTGGCGATGGGCTTGCCGTGTGCCGCCGTGTTGTTCCTGCTGTTCCCGCGTCTCGATCATCCGCTGTGGAGCCTGCCGCGTTCTGCTGAAACTGGCACGAGCGGCATCACTGACCGCATGGCGCCCGGCTCCATCGGCCAGTTGATCCTGTCGGATGACCTCGCCTTCCGCGCCGACTTTGCCGGTACGCCGCCACCGCTCGATACGCTTTACTGGCGTGGCATGGTGCTGTGGCGTTTTGATGGCCAGGCATGGACGGCAGCCACAATGCGGCAACGCCCTGTGCCCGGGAGCGTACCCAATTCTGCGAGCGCAATTGCAGGCCAATCGGGCGTGGTCGACTACAACATCACGCTGGAAACGACGCACCAGCGCTGGCTGTTTGCGCTCGATCGCGGCCTGTCGATCGATGCGCGCGACGACATTGGCCGCAGCGTTGACGCGGAGTTCATTAGCCGCCAGCCGATCGACCAGCGCATGCGCTACCACGCGCGTTCACGTGTGCCCGACCGTAATCGCGCGGACGACGCACAGCCGCTCGACCCCCCCACGCTGCAGACTGCCTTGGCGTTGCCGCAGGGCAACCCACAGGCACGCGCGCTGGCCGCACAGTGGGCTGCGCTGCCGCCGGTGGATCGCGTATCGGCCGCGCTCAAGCTGTTTGGTAGCGCACCGTTTGCGTACACGCTTCAACCCGAGCCATTGCAGGGCCAGCAGATCGACGACTTCCTCTTCCGCACGCGCCGCGGCTTCTGCGAGCACTACGCCGGCAGCTTCGTCTTTCTGATGCGCGCGGCGGGTGTGCCAGCGCGTGTGGTGGTGGGCTACCTCGGCGGCGAGGTGAATGCCGTGAGCGGCGACATCATCGTGCGCCAGTCCGATGCGCATGCCTGGGCCGAGGTGTGGTTGGCCGGGCGCGGTTGGGTGCGTGTGGACCCGACTGCCGCCGTCGCACCGCAGCGCGTGGAACGCGGCCTGGCAGCGGCCGTGCCCGCCAGTGAATTCCGCTCGCGCCGCGTGGAAGAGCCCGCGTGGCTGCGCAGTGCGCGCTGGGGGCTCGATGGCCTCATCAGCGGCTGGAACCGCTGGGTGCTCGGCTACGACCGCAACCGGCAGGCGCAGCTCTTTGCCTGGCTGGGGCTGGATGCGGCGGACCCGCGTGCGGTGCTGTGGGGGGTGTCGGCCATCTTCCTGCTCGCTGCATTGCCGCTGCTGTGGCAGCAGCGCAAGCCCAAGCCTGATCCGGTACAGGTGCAATGGCAGCGCGTGTGCGACCAGCTGGCGCGGCACGGCTGTCCGCGCAGCCCGACAGAAGGGCCGATGGCCTACGCCGAGCGTGCCGCCGCGCAGTTCCCGCAGGCGGCGGAAGCCTTGCGCCGCGTGGCCGCCGGTTACATCGCGCTGCGCTATGGCCGCGAGGGTGGCGATGCGCAAGCGCGTGCACAGCGTCTTGCACGTTGGAAGGAAGACGTGGCCGCGCTGCGCGTGCCTGCATGACCGGAGCACCATGACATGAGCCAACCTGACATGCACCCGCTCGATAACCCTATCTGGTCGTCGCTGGCAACTGGGCACCGGCATTTCCGGCAGTGCGGTCCGCATGCCTGTCGCTACCCTGCCGATGTTGCGCCTTTTGCGGCGCTTTCTCCCGCCACGGCTGACGAGATGTCCGCAGCGTGGGAGGCTCTGCATCGGCTGCTCGACCCAGGCGAACAACTGTCGTTGTTTGCGCCGGGGCATCTCGACGTTCCGCCGGAGTTTGAAGTGGATCGGGCCGGCATCCTGCAGCAGATGATCGTGGTGCATGCCCCCGATGATCCCGTCGACACGACTGGCATTCTGCGCTTGGGCAACGCCGATGCCGCCGATATGCAGGCGCTGGCGGAGCGCGCCAAGCCTGGCCCGTTCCGGACACGCACACATGAGACGGGTCACTACATCGGCTTGCGAGAGGGTGAGTCTGGTGGCCGACTGATCGCCATGGCGGGTGAGCGCATGCAGCTGGATGACTACGTCGAGATCAGCGCCGTGTGCGTGGACGATGCCTACCGTGGCAGGGGCCTCGCCCATCGGCTGATCCGCATGCTCCAACACGAGATCGTGCAGCGCGGGCAAACGCCGATCCTGCATGTGTTCGACCACAACCGTGCGGCGATCGCGCTGTATGAGCGCCTGGGGTTTGCCGTCCAGCAGTCATTCCATCTGACCAAGGTGATGCGCCTGGAAGCGTAATCCATCGTTGTCCCGGCCTGCCGCGCAATGCGGCGATTTTGTCTTCGCGCCGAGTTGGTACATGACTCATATTGGGTAATTTAGAGTCAGTGTTCGAAACATAATCCCACTTTCATCTCACTTCTCGCGAACGTTTGCACCCTTTTGCTGCTTGGGTTTGCATGGATTGCTGCTGCCCGATTCTGGCCCTGGTAAAGGCATGGCGGCGTTTGACAATGTTTGCAATCAAACAGAGGTCGCTTCATAGACTGCATTTCAAGCCGATATGCAGTTAATGGTCAGATCCATTTGAAAAATGGATGGCCAGAGGGGGGCGGCACATTATCAAGCGCATTTTTGAAACGGGAGACTGACATGACGAGAATGCATCGCGGCGCACTGGTTTCGGCCACGCTGGCAGGGCTGCTGATTCTGGGCGGCTGCGCCAGTTCGGGTTCGGGCGACATGAGCGGAACCAGCGGTGGCGGCACCTCCGCCAACAACGGAAGCGGCGGCTCGGGCAGCTCGGGCACCTCGGGTGGTACGGGCGGGTCCACCACGACTGCGTCGACCACGCCCACGGGCGATGTCGCCAACAAGGGCGGCGGCGTGCTCTCGGCCACGGGCGGTGCCATCAGCGGCGTGGGCGGGACTGTTGCGGGCTCCAATGCGCCGGGTGCGTCTGCGCTGGGCAACGTGGTCGACAACGTCGGCAATACGGTCTCTGCGCTGGGCACAGGTGTGCAGTCCGGCCTGGGCAGCATGGGCACCAACCCGAACCCGGTGGGGACCACGGTGTCCAGCACGGGTAACGTTGTCACCCAGGTTGGCAATACCGTCAACGCCACGGGCGGTCTGGTGACCGGTCTGGGTACTGGCCCGCTGCAGCCGCTCGCACCGGTGACCACGCCGTTGGGCGGCGCGGTCTCGCAAGTGGGGCAGGCGGTGGCCAATGCGGGCGGCACGCTGGGTACGGCCCTGTCGACCGGGCCGGTGGAGCAGGTCACGCAACAGCTCAGCTCGACCGTCGTGCCGCTCACCTCGCAAGTCACCACCGCCACGCAGACGCTGGGTAACGCCACGGGCCTTGGCGCACCCGCGACGAACTTGCTGCAGACCGTGGGCGGTACGGTGGCAAACGTCGGCACGTCGCTGACCGGCACGAATGCGCCGGTGGTGTCCAACGTGGGCGGCGTGGTCTCGGCCACGGGCAGCACGGTGGCGGCGCTGGGTGGCGCGGTTTCCACGCCGGGTGGAAGCACGTCGGGCAGCCCGCTGGCGCCAATCACCAATGCGCTGGGCGGTGCCACGGGCGGCAGCAATCCGCTGGGTGCGGTGACCGGGGCGCTGGGCGGCGCAGCAGGTGGCGGCACGGGCAGCAACCCGTTGGCCCCTGTGACGAGCGCGCTGGGTGGCGCAGCCGCTGGTGGTGCCAATCCGGCGGCTGGTGCGACGGCACCGGTCGGCTCGCTGCTGACGGGGGTGGGTTCGTCGCTCACCTCAACCGGTGCGGCCACGCCGCTGGCCCCCGTAACGGGTGCAGTGGGTGGTGCAGTGGGTACGTTGGGCGGTGCGCTGGGGGGCACGCCGCACCACTGATCTGCGTCACGCCGATGAGCCGTCCATGCTTCGCGCTGGACGGCTTTTTTTACTGATAATGCACCCGAAGCTCACATTTCATTTGGACGAGGGGTGACCGGCATGAGCGCAGGCGAACTGTTGTTCCGGATGTTCCGTTATCAGGCATGGGCGAACGAAGAGATGGTGCAGGCGATGCAAGGCCTTCGCTCCGAGCAGCACGCCGAAGCGCGGCACACGGCGCTGCGCTTGATGAACCACTGCCTGGTGGTCAACAAGATCTTTGCCGCGCATCTGGCCGGCAAGCCACACGGCTTTGCGGCTGACAACACGCCTGAGACGCCCACGCTGGAAGCCCTGCGCGCAGAGCTTGCGACGATGGATCAGTGGTACCTCGACTACGTGCGCGCGGTCACGCCGGCCATGCTGTCCGAATCTGTGCCCTTCACATTCACGGATGGTGACCTGGGCTACATGACGCGCGAAGAGATGCTGATGCACGTCATCACCCACGGCGGCTATCACCGTGGTGAGGTGGGGCGGGTGATGCGGCAGGTAGCGGAAAGTGCAGGGCCCGACTTCCAGATGCCGTGGGATACCTACGCCGTGCATCTGCACAGGACCGAGCCCGCACGCAGACTGCAGGGCGCAGAAGCACCGGCCGTGCTGTAACCGCCTACGCCGCCCGCAACTCCCGAATGCCCTTGCCCAGCCGCTTGCGCAACAGCGTGCGCAGCGTCACGCCATCGGCATAGCCGACCTGCTCGGCAATCTGGTCGACGCTGTGCTTGCTGGTCTTGAGCAGATGCACCGCACGCTCGATGCGCAGATCCTGGATGTGTGCGATGGGCGTTTTGCCGAGCACCTCGTTCAACCGGCGCGACAACGTGCGCTTGCTGGTCGCCAGCGCATCGGCTGCGGCATCGAGCGTGATGGCGGTGTCGAGCCGCTCGCGCACCCAGCGGTCGAAGCGCTCGACCAGCGGGTCTGCATGCGAGAGGTGATCGGCAATCACGTACGCCGACTGCGATGGCCGTGTGTCGAACACGAGGTAGCGCGCCACCAGCGCGGCCAGTTCCGGACTGCTCTGGCGGATCACCCACAGCGCCATGTCGATATGGCTGAGTGCAGCGCCAGCCGTGAGCATCGCGCCGCTGGGTACGATGATGCGATGCGCATCCAGCCGCACCTGCGGATAGCGCTGGCGGAACAGCGGCGTGAGCCACCAGGTGGTGGTGGCGTCATGACCATCCAGCAGGCCGCTTTCTGCCAGCACAAACGTGCCGATGCAGGCAGCCGCCATGCGTGCGCCACCGGCTGACCATGCACGCAGGGCGGGCAACGCGTCCATCACGTCTTCACGGCCCAATGCAGGCACCAGCACGTCGGGCATCTTCGCGCTGATGGCCGGCACGATCACCCAGTCTGGGGAAGCCGTATCGTCCACGCTGCACACAGGCACTTGCAGGCCCAGCCCGCTGTGCACCTGTGGCCGCATGCCGACCACCGCCACCTCGAACGCCGGCACGTTGATACCCGCTACCTGCGCCAGTTCGTTGGCCGTGGCAAAGGCATCGAGCACCGTGGCCAGCCCCGTATCGAACACGCCTTGCAGCGCGAGCACGGCAATCCGCATGGCAGTATCGATATCAAAGTTGTCAATCGGGACAGTATTTTCCGCCATGACGGCTTTGTAAAGTACGTCTGTGCGTGCAGACCCCTGCGCGGCATCAGGAGACCCAAGATGATCAAGTACGCGTTTTTCGCCCGGCTTGTTGCCAAACCGGGCAAGGAACAGGCCGTGGCTGACTTCCTCGCCGCTGGCCTGGAGATGGCCAATCAGGAAGCCACCACCCCGATCTGGTTTGCGTTGCGCATTGCGCCCAACGTGTTTGGCATCTTCGATGCCTTTACCAGCGAGCAGAGCCGCCAGGCCCATCTGGATGGCCCGATCGCCAAGGCACTCATGGCCAACGCGGCCGAGTTGCTGGCATCGCCGCCCGAGATTGCGCCGATCGAGGTGCTGGGCATGAAGAACACCGCCGCAAGCTGACCGAGACCGCACGCGAGAAAAGGAGACGCACGATGTTCGAGCAGGAGCTGTTCGCCGGTTGGGGCGACATGGACTTCAATTCGCACATGAAGAACACTGCCTATCTGGACAAGTCTGCGGATGTACGGATGCTGTACTTCGCCGAGCAGGGTTTTCCGATGGCCGAGTTCATGCGGCTGCGCATTGGACCCGTGGTGATGAAAGACGAGATCGAATACTTTCGCGAACTGCACCTGCTCGATCGCATGACGGTCCGCCTGACGCTGGCCGGCCTGTCGGATGACGGCAGCCGCATGGTGTTGCGCAATGACTTTCTGCGTGACGGCAAGTTGGTGGCGCGAGTGACTTCCACTGCGGGTTGGCTCGACCTTGCGCGCCGCAAACTCACGTGCCCGCCAGAGCCGTTGCTGCGCGCCCTGCAGGCCATTAGCCATGCGGATGACTTCGTGACGCTGCCCAGCAGCATGCAACCCGCTGCAACGGGTGCTTGAGTCTGGGTCATTCAACGCAAAAAGAAAGGGCAGGCGCCCGGTGTCATCCACCGAGCGTCTGCCCTTTTTTCGTGTGGCGCAGTGTCAGCCCGGGTTCAACCCGGCACGCGCACCCAGCCTTCCATCAACACGCGCGCGCTGCGGCTCATGATGGCCTTGGTGACCGTCCATTCGCCATCCACCAGCTTGGCTTCCGCGCCCACGCGCAGCGTGCCGGACGGATGCCCGAAGCGCACCGCGCCACGTTCACCGCCACCGGCCGCGAGGTTGACCAGCGTGCCCGGAATGGCCGCCGCCGTGCCGATGGCCACAGCCGCCGTACCCATCATCGCGTGGTGCAGCTTGCCCATCGACATGGCACGCACCAGCAGGTCCACATCGCCCGTGCCGACGGTCTTGCCGCTCGAGGAGACGTAGTCCTTCGGCGGTGCGACGAAGGCCACCTTGGGCGTGTGCTGCCGCGTAGCCGCTTCGTCGATGCTCTTGATGAGGCCCATGCGCACTGCGCCGTGCGCGCGAATCGTCTCGAACATGGCCAGCGCCTTGGCGTCGCTGTTGATGGCGTCCTGCAGCTCGGTGCCGGTGTAGCCGATCGACTCCGCATTCACGAAGATGGTCGGAATGCCGGCATTGATCATGGTTGCCTTGAGCGTGCCTACGCCGGGCACGTCCAGATCGTCGACGAGGTTGCCGGTGGGGAACATCGCGCCGCCACCGTCACCGTCTTCGTCCGCAGCGGGGTCGAGAAACTCAAGCTGCACTTCCGCTGCCGGGAAGGTCACCCCGTCCAGTTCAAAGTCGCCCGTCTCCTGCACCGCGCCGTTGGTGATAGGCACGTGCGCAATGATGGTCTTGCCGATGTTGGCTTGCCAGATGCGCACGATGGCCACGCCGTTCTGCGGCACTCGGTTGACATCCACCAACCCGTTGCTGATGGCGAACGGGCCCACGGCGGCCGAGAGGTTGCCGCAGTTGCCCGACCAATCCACAAACGGCTTGTCGATGGAGACCTGGCCGAACAGGTAATCCACGTCATGGTCCGGGCGTGTGCTCTTGGCGAGGATCACCGTCTTGCTGGTGCTCGACGTGGCGCCGCCCATGCCGTCGATCTGCTTGCCGTACGGGTCGGGGCTGCCGATCACACGCATGAGCAGCGCGTCACGGGCGGCACCGGGTTCCTGCGCGGCTAGCGGCAGATCCTGCAGGCGGAAGAACACGCCCTTGCTGGTACCGCCACGGATGTACGTGGCGGGCACCTTGATCTGAGCCGGATGTGTCATGCAGCCACCTCCTTGATCATGTCGGTCATTTCGCGTGAGTGGTGTCGGTGGCTGCTTGCATTCGCGCACGTGCGCATCCCCGCTGTGCGGGGCCCCTGCTTACTGCTCATGCCGCCTCCTTGTTCGATTCCAGGAAGTCTTGCGCGAAGCGCTGCAGTACACCGCCCGCTTCGTAGATCGAGACTTCCTCGTCGCTGTCCAGGCGGCACGTGACGGGCACTTCCACACGTTCGCCGTTCTTGCGGTGGATGACGAGCGTGAGGTCTACACGTGGTTGGCGCGCGCCGATCACGTCATAGGTTTCGGTGCCGTCAATGCTCAGCGTCAGGCGCGTGGTGCCCGGCTTGAACTCCAGCGGCAGCACGCCCATGCCGATCAGGTTGGTGCGGTGGATGCGCTCGAAGCCTTCGGCCACGATGACTTCCACGCCGGCCAGGCGCACGCCCTTGGCGGCCCAGTCGCGCGAGCTGCCCTGGCCGTAGTCGGCGCCGGCAATCACGATCAGCGGCTGCTTGCGGTCCATGTAGGTCTCGATCGCTTCCCACATGCGCGTGACCTTGCCTTCGGGCTCGATGCGCGCCAGCGACCCCTTCTTCACCGCGCCGTCCACCACGGCCATCTCGTTGATGAGCGTGGGGTTGGCAAACGTCGCGCGCTGTGCGGTCAAGTGGTCGCCGCGGTGCGTGGCGTACGAGTTGAAGTCCTCTTCCGGCAGGCCCATCTTGGCCAGGTATTCACCAGCGGCGCTGCTCGCCAGGATGGCGTTGGATGGCGAGAGGTGGTCGGTCGTGATGTTGTCACCCAGCACAGCCAGCGGGCGCAGACCCTTGAGCGTGCGCTCGCCGGCCAGCGCACCTTCCCAGTAAGGGGGGCGGCGGATGTAGGTGCTCTGCGCGCGCCAGTCGTACAGCGGGCTCACGTTGGCAACGGACTCACTGCGCTGCTCGAACATCGGGATGTACACCTGGCGGAACTGCTCCGGCTTGACCGAGGCGCGCACGATGGCGTCGATCTCTTCATCGGTCGGCCACAGGTCTTTCAACGTGATGGGCTTGCCGTTGGCGTCCGTGCCGAAGCTGTCGCGCTCGATGTCGAAGCGCACCGTGCCGGCAATCGCATAGGCCACCACCAGCGGCGGCGAGGCGAGGAACGCCTGCTTGGCATACGGGTGGATGCGGCCATCAAAGTTGCGGTTGCCCGACAGCACGGCGGTGGCGTACAGGTCGCGGTCGATGATCTCTTGCTGGATCTTCGGGTCCAGCGCGCCGCTCATGCCGTTGCAGGTGGTGCAGGCAAACGCGACGATGCCGAAGCCGAGCTTCTCCAGCTCTGCCTTCAGGCCGGCGTCTTCCAGATACAGCTCAACGGCCTTGGAGCCGGGCGCGAGCGAACTCTTCACCCACGGCTTGCGCGTCAGGCCCAGGCGGTTGGCATTGCGCGCCAGCAGCGCGGCGGCAATCACGTTGCGCGGGTTGCTGGTGTTGGTGCAGCTCGTGATGGCGGCGATGACGACGGCGCCATCCGGCATCTGGCCCGGCGTCTCTTCCCACTTGGCGGCGATGCCCTTGGCGGCGAGGTCGGTCGTAGCCACACGTGCGTGCGGGTTCGAGGGGCCGGCCATGTTGCGCACCACGCTCGACAGGTCGAAGCGCAGCACGCGTTCGTATTCGGCGCGCTTCAGTGTGTCGGACCACAGGCCCGCTGTCTTGGCGTACGTCTCTACCAGCTTGACCTGCTCGTCGGTGCGGCCGGTCAGGCGCAGGTAGTCGAGCGTGTTGTCGTCAATCGAGAACATCGCGGCCGTGGCGCCGTATTCCGGTGCCATGTTGGAGATGGTGGCGCGGTCGCCCAGCGTCAGGCGCGAGGCACCTTCGCCGTAGAACTCCAGGTACGCGCCCACCACCTTCTGCTTGCGCAGGAATTCGGTCAGGGCCAGCACGATGTCGGTGGCGGTGATGCCGGGCTGGCGTTGGCCCGTCAGCTCTACGCCGACGATGTCGGGCAGGCGCATCCACGAGGCGCGGCCGAGCATCACGTTCTCAGCTTCCAGCCCGCCCACGCCGATGGCGATCACGCCCAGTGCATCCACGTGCGGCGTGTGGCTGTCGGTGCCGACGCAAGTGTCGGGGTAGGCCACGCCGTCGTGCGCCTGGATGACCGGCGACATCTTCTCCAGATTGATCTGGTGCATGATGCCGTTGCCCGCCGGGATCACGTCGACGTTCTTGAACGCGAGCTTGGTCCAGTCGATGAAGTGGAAGCGGTCTTCGTTGCGGCGGTCTTCAATGGCGCGGTTCTTGGCGAAGGCGTCGGGGTCGAAGCCGCCGCATTCCACGGCCAGCGAGTGGTCGACGATCAGCTGCACTGGCACCACCGGGTTGACCTTGGCGGGGTCGCCGCCTTGGTCGGCAATGGCGTCGCGCAGGCCTGCCAGATCCACCAATGCGGTCTGGCCCAGGATGTCGTGGCAGACCACGCGGGCTGGGAACCAGGGGAAATCCAGATCGCGCTTGCGTTCGATCAGTTGCTTGAGCGAGGCGGTGAGCGTGGCCGGGTCGCAGCGGCGTACCAGATTCTCGGCGAGTACGCGCGAGGTGTACGGCAGCTTGTCGTACGCGCCTGGTTGGATGGCTTCTACGGCCTCACGCGCGTCGAAGTAATCCAGCGTTGTGCCGGGGAGGGGTTTGCGGTGTGCTGTGTTCATGGTGTGGGTGCATCCCTTGTTTCTCCCCCTGCCGGGGGCGACTCACTTTCTTTGTCTTGCCAAAGAAAGTAAGCAAAGAAAGGCGTGCCCGAGATGGCGAAAGCCTCCTTGAATTTTCGTAACCGGGCGGAGACGGGGAAAACTCGCTGCGCTCAGACAGTTCCCCGTCTTGTTTCCGCCCGCTTACGAAAATTCAAGGCGCCATCAAGGGCAGGAACGTCAACGGCCAAACCGTCTGGGGGTTTGGGTTGACGTTCCTTTTTTGCTTTTTGCTTGTCTTCTTACGCGCGCTTGGCGATCGGCACGAACTTCAGGTCGTCCGGGCCGGTGTAGTTGGCGCTCGGGCGGATGATCTTGTTGTCGATGCGCTGCTCGATGATGTGCGCAGCCCAGCCCGACGTACGTGCAATCACGAACAGCGGCGTGAACATTGCGGTCGGCACGCCCATCATGTGGTACGACACGGCGCTGAACCAGTCCAGGTTCGGGAACATTTTCTTGATGTCCCACATGACCGTTTCCAGGCGCTCGGCAATGTCGAACATCTTGGTGTTGCTGGCTTCTTTCGACAGCTTGCGCGCGACTTCCTTGATGACCTTGTTGCGCGGGTCGGACACGGTGTACACCGGGTGGCCGAAGCCGATCACGACTTCCTTGGCTTCCACGCGGCGGCGGATGTCGGCCTCGGCTTCGTCCGGCGTGTCGTAGCGCTTCTGGATTTCGAAGGCGACTTCATTGGCACCACCATGCTTCGGGCCACGCAGCGCGCCAATGGCACCGGTGATGGCCGAGTAGATGTCCGAGCCCGTGCCGGCAATCACGCGGCCGGTGAACGTCGAGGCGTTGAACTCGTGTTCCGCATACAGGTTGAGCGACACGTGCATTGCGTCGACCCACGACTTGGACGGCTCCACGCCGTGCAGCAGGTGCAGGAAGTGGCCGCCGATGGAGTCGTCATCCGTTTCGACTTCGATGCGCTTGCCGTTGTGGCTGTAGTGGTACCAGTACAGCAGCATCGAGCCCAGCGATGCCATCAGGCGGTCGGCAATGTCGCGTGCGCCGGGGGTGTTGTGATCGTCCTTCTCGGGCAGCACGGTGCCGAGCACCGACACGCCCGTGCGCATCACGTCCATCGGGTGAGCGGAAGCAGGCACCCATTCCAGTGCGGCCTTCACGTTGGCAGGCAGGCCGCGCAGGGCCTTCAGCTTGGCCTTGTAGGCGGTCAGTTCAGCTTTGGTGGGCAGCTTGCCGTGCACGAGCAGGTGGGCGACTTCTTCAAACTCGCACGCGCCGGCCAGGTCGAGGATGTCATAGCCGCGGTAGTGCAGGTCGTTGCCGGTGCGGCCGACGGTACACAGTGCAGTGTTGCCTGCCGTCACGCCCGACAGGGCCACGGATTTCTTCGGCTTGAAGGCGCCGGCGTTCGGGGTGCTGTTGTCAGCTTCGCTCATGGGGGATCTCCTGTGTCGGTTCGTGTGTAGTGTTATTTCTGTGCAGCAAACAGTGCGTCGAGCTTGTCTTCGTACGCGTGGTAGCCGAGATATTGGTACAGATCGGCGCGCGATTGCATGGTCTCCACGGCGGCCTTTTGGGTGCCGTCACGCATCACCGTCTGGTAGAAGTTGAGTGCAGCGGCGTTCATCGCACGATATGCGCCGCAGCAGTACAGGGCGATATCCACGTTGGCACTGCGCAGCTCGTCGGTGGTGAAGAACGGCGTGCTGCCAAACTCGGTCAGGTTGGCCAGGATGGGCACCTTCACCGCGGCCTTGAAGCGGCGGTAGTCGTCCAGCGTCTTCATCGCCTCGGGGAAGATCATGTCCGCACCCGCTTCCACATAGGCCACGGCGCGCTCGATGGCGGCATCCACACCTTCCGAGGCAGCCGCATCCGTGCGGGCCATGATGACGAAGCCATCATCGGTGCGGGCATCTACGGCTGCCTTCACGCGGTCGACCATTTCGTCGATGGGCACGACCTCTTTGCCCGGGCGGTGGCCGCATCGCTTCTGGCCGACCTGGTCTTCCATGTGCACGGCGGCCACACCCGCCTTGATGAATGAGCGGACGGTGCGTGCGATGTTGAATGCGCCGCCCCAGCCGGTGTCGATGTCGACCATCAGCGGAACCTGCACGGCGTCGGTAATGCGGCGGGCGTCGGTCAGCACGTCTTCCATCGTGCTGATACCCAGGTCTGGAATGCCCAGCGAGTTGGCGGCCACGCCACCGCCCGACAGATACACGGCCTTGAAGCCGGTTTGCTCGGCCATCTTGGCGGCGTAGGCGGTAATGGTGCCCACCACCTGCAGCGGTTGGGACTCGGCAACGGCAGCGCGGAACTTGGCGCCGGCGCTGGTGGGGTGTCGTTGGGTTGTGCTCATGTGGGCTCCAGAAAGAATGGACCCTTACAGCAGGAAGCGGGCCACCCCGGCGGCCCTGCGTAACCCGTTGATTTGTATGGAAGTGACGTTGCCGCCCTCGCGCACATCATTTCAAAACTGGAATTTCAGATTTCAATATGGAAATGCGCGGCGCATAATGACCGGACCGTCGTTTCTGTTGCCCCGCACCGCACCATGAGCCTCACCCCTGCTGACCCGGCTGGCCGCCCGCGCATCTGGGCCTGCGGCATCAGCCGCCTGAGCGATCTCTTCCTCGACATTGCCGCCGAGTACAACGACCGCGCCGAGTTGCGCGTCATCACACGCGGCTTTGAAGACATCGTGCGCGAGATCGATGCGGCGGGTCTTGAGCGCCCCGACGTGGTGGTCGCAGGCGGGTCCAATGGCGCGTATCTGAAGCCGCGTCTGTCGCTGCCCGTGGTCGTCATCAACCCGACCGGCTTTGACGTGATGCACGCGCTGGCCCGCGCGCGGCGTGATGCGGAGTCGGTGGCCCTCGTCACCCACGGCGACACGCCCGACGAAGTGCGCCGCTTTGTCGCTGCCTATGGCATGGACGTGGTGTTTGCTTCCTACACATCGCGCCAGGGCGCAGAGAGCTGCGTGTTGGACCTGCGCGACCGTGGCGTGGGTGTGGTGGTCGGCCCCGGTCTGGTGACGGACCTGGCTACGCAGGCCGGCATGAACGCGGTGTTTCTGTATTCGCGCGACTCCGTACGTGCCGCCTTCGACACTGCCCTGGAAGTCGTGCAGGCCACCCGCCGCGAAGCGCAGCGCCGCCAACGGCTCGACAACCTGCTGCAGCATCTGCGCGATGGCGTGGTGGCGCTCGACGCGCAAGGCCGCGTGGAGGCCATCAACCAGCGTCTGGCCACCGCCCTGGGCATCGACGCGAAGCAGGCCACCGGACAGCCGCTGCTCAGCATCGCGCCCAACCTGCTGGGCTTGCTGCCGGATGCCGAAGGGGACACGCTGGGCACTGTGCACGGCGTGAACTACGTCATTCATCGTGGTCCGCTCACCAGCACGGGGGCTGGCGCCTCAGAAGGCACCGTGTTCACCTTCCAGGAGTCCCGCGCGGTGGAGCGGCTGGACCGTACGCTGCGTTCACGTCAGCGCCCGCAGCAGTTCAGCGCGCGCTACCGGATCGATGACCTGGTGGGCGAATCCGCCTCCATCGAACGTGTGCGTACGCTGGTGCGGCGCTATGCCAAGTCCGATGCCACCGTGCTCGTGCTGGGCGAATCCGGCACCGGCAAGGAGATGGTGGCGCAGGGCATGCATCAGCTCAGCGCGCGGCGTGACTTCCCCTTTGTGGCCATCAACTGCGGCGCCTTTCCTGAAGCGCTGTTGGAGAGTGAGCTGTTCGGCTACGAAGAGGGCGCGTTCACCGGTGCACGCAAGGGCGGCAAGACCGGGCTGATTGAAGCGGCACACCGCGGCACGCTGTTTCTCGACGAGATTGGCGAGATGCCGCTGCCGCTGCAAAGCCGCCTGCTGCGCGTGCTGCAGGAGCGCGAAGTGGTGCGGCTGGGCTCCACCGAACCCACGCGCGTGGACATCCGCGTGGTGGCCGCCACGCACCGCGCGCTGACCGACGCGGTGGAGGAGGGTACCTTCCGCGCCGACCTGTACTACCGCCTGAATATCCTGAGCATTGCGCTGCCGCCACTGCGTGAGCGACCTGATGACGTGATGCCCCTGGCCGCCGAATTGCTTGTGCAAGCCGCACGCCGTGAGCCGCGCCTGCTGTTGCGCATTCCCGATACCGAGGTTGCCGCACACGTCCTGAGCGAGGTTGCTGAGCCGCTGCGGCACTACGCCTGGGCGGGCAACGTGCGCGAGCTGCAGAGCGTGGTCGAGCGGATTGCGGTGGAACTGGCCCACGCCGATGACACCGGCGCCGGCACCATCACGCAAGACGTGCTGGGGCTGATCGCCCCGGAACTGTTTGCCCACGCCGTGCGCGGCAAGAAGCCTGCGTTGACACTGCGCGAGCGCAGCCGGGGTGTGGAAGCTGAGGAAATTCGCGCCGCGCTGGCCGCGCACGATGGGGATCGCAACGCCGTGTGCGCGGCGCTGGGCATCAGCAAGACGACGCTGTGGCGGCGGCTGCAGGCGGGGTAAAAAGCCTAGTCCAGCAACCGCAATGCATCCGCCAGCGACAACACCGTCGTGCGCGACTCAAACGCCGTTGCAAACAGATGATCGTGCACGACCTGATCCGGGTCGTAGCAGCAGTCCTTGACGGTCAACAAGCGGAAGTCTGCATCGCTCGCGTGCGCGATGGACGACAGCATCACGCCCGTCGACGCCACGCCCACCATGAGCAAGGTATTGACGCCCTGCGCGGAAAGCCGCACCTGCAGATCGGTGCCATAGAACACGCTGGCACGATGCGCGATGATGATCGGTTCATCATCCTGCCGGCCGAGTTCTGGCGAGATCCGGTCGTGGACGAACAGACCAAGCTGCTTGACCCCTTGCCCGTTTTTGTTCAACGGACTGACTTCCGGATAGCCGGGGCTGAAGTGGAACTTGGCGAAATAGACGCGGATGCCCTTGGCCCGCGCGGCATCACACAGCGTGCGTGTGTTGGACAGCAACGTGGGCGCGACCGATGGAAACAACTCCATGATGTCGGTCTGATAGTGCATGACCAACAGCGCGGTTTGCGACGGCACAATGGTCGGAGTCTGCATGGTCACGTTGGGTGGTGGTGGGTGGTGGCCGACTCTATCACGGCCCCCTGACGCCGAATTGCAGGCAACCAAGCGTCGCGTTTTTGCATCGATTTAACCGACGGCCGTCACCCGGGCGCGGCATGGTGTCCTATGGTACGGTTGAAAGAAGTTTGCCCATGGCCACGCACCAACGGCAGGTACACGGGCAGCATGGATGTGCTGTTGAGGAGAGTGAAGCACCGTGAGTGATGCGAAACACGACGCGCGACGCACGCTGCAAACGGACAAGGCTGCCGTCAGCAGGGCGTTACGCCTGAGCGTGCCGCCAGAGGCCAGACCTGCGCCCGTGAGCCGGAAAGACTGGCTGCGGCAAAGGAAAGAGCAACTGCACGCGGCCCGGATTGCCGCCAAGCAACGGCGCGATCTACTCAAGGCCGAAATCCTGTCGGCCGCGCAGGATGTTGCCCGGGAAGAACGCGTGGCTGCCAAGCTGGAAGCGGACCGCCTGAAGGCAGAAGCCAAGGCAGCAAGCATTCACGCCAAGGAAGACGCACGCGCTGCTGCCAAGTTCGAGCGCAGCAAGCCCGCCCGCGCTACATCCAAGTCAAAACGAAAAACGCTGGGATCAGGAAAACGCAAACTGGTCTCGTACGCTGATCTGCTGCGCATGCGCGGGTGATCGGCGGGGCGATCGTCAGTAGAACGATCACGCCCCGTGTTGCAGTCGGACGGCCCAGCCGCTACATTCACGCCAGTCGAAAAAGGCAGACTTGGTGTGGTCCAGCCCAAGTCCTTCCCTGAGTGAAGTTCAGCGGAAGCTCTGTCCATGCCTCGTGCATGAGTCCCACGACGAACATCGACGCCGCTCAGGCGTTGTTTTTTGTTCGTCCGTGTGGTTCTCAAGATATCGAACTGCTCCGGTCGAACGACCATCACGGAGTCGCTCATGCACGATTTACCCATCCACGACGTTGTCATTGCCGGCGCAGGCCCGGTTGGCTTGTTCCTCGCCTGCGAGCTGCGCCTCGCCCACCTCTCGGTGCTGGTGCTGGAGCAAGCTGAAGATCCACATTCGCCCTTGAAGCAGCTCCCGTTCGGGATGCGCGGGCTGTCTTCGCCCACCCTTGAGGCCTTTGACCGTCGCGGCTTGCTGGATGACATCGCCGCGCCGCAACGTGCGGCCGTGCCGCCCGCGCATTGGTCGCAACAGCCTCAGCCTCAGCGTCGTGGCGGCCCTGGAGGCCATTTCGCGGGCATCCAGTTCTTCCATGACAGGATCGACGATGCAAAGTGGCCGTATCGCTTGCCCAGTCCGGCAGGCACCAACATGGCATGCGAGCTGGCGCACATTGAATCCGTCCTGGCCGCGCGTGCAGGCGCACTGGGCGTGGAGATCCGGCGCGGCCTCGGCGTGGATGGTGTCGAGCAAGGGGACGAAACGGTGACAGTGCGCGCCGGCAGCCAGACCTTCCGCGGACGTTGGCTGGTCGGTTGCGATGGCGGGCGCAGCGCCGTACGCAAGGTGGCTGGTTTTGAATTTGCCGGTACGGAACCGGAGTTCACCGGCTATTCGGCTGCGATAGAACTGACAGAGCCGCATATGCTTTCCCCAGGGCGCCACTACACGCCCACAGGTATGTTCACCTATCAACCGCCGGGCACCATCGCCATGGTGGATTTTGACGGCGGTGCGTTCCATCGCACCCAGCCGATCACGCTGGAGCATGTGCAGCGTGTGCTGCGCCATGTGTCCGGCGCCGACGTTACCGTGAGGGCGCTCAAGCTTGCGACCACGTGGACAGACCGCGCCTTCCAGGCGACGACGTATCGCAACGGGCGTGTGCTGCTTGCCGGAGATGCCGCGCACATTCACTCGCCGCTGGGTGGTCAGGGGTTGAACCTCGGGCTGGGCGACGCCATGAATCTTGGATGGAAGCTCGCCGCAACCATTCGCAGCGATGCGCCGGATGGTCTGCTCGACAGCTACGGCGCGGAGCGGCATCCGCTGGGTGCACAGATACTGGATTGGTCGCGCGCGCAGGTGGCGCTCATGCGGCCGAGCCGCAGCACGCGGGCGCTTGAAGCCATCCTTCGCGATCTGATCGACACGCGCGATGGTGCGACCTACTTTGCGGAGCGCATCTGGGGTTTGTCGCTGCGGTATGAGATGGGCGGCGGTGACAGCAATCACCCGCTGGTGGGCCGCAGCGCGCCCGATTTCGCACTGGCAGATGGCACCCGGCTCGGCGAGCGCCTGCGCAGCGGCAAAGGCCTGCTGCTGGACTTCGACGCGCGTGCGCCACTGCAGACGCTGGCAGGCCGCTGGCCCGACCGCATCGCCTATGTCGCAAGCGATGCGGAGGACAGTCTTGGCCTGACCGCCGTGCTGATACGCCCCGACGGCATCGTCGCCTGGGCGGGTGACGGCCCGGCCGACCAGGAGGCGTTGACGCAAGCCGCATCGCGATGGTTCGGCGCGGCTTGAGAGCGTCAGGCTGCGAGGCTCAGGATGCGGTCGTCAGTGTCGCTTCCAGCGCCTTGAGGCCATCGCGATAAATGCCCTCGAACAGGCGCGATGCGTCCTCGTCGCTCACGCCTGCTGGCGTGAACTGACCAGACCATTCGACGCGCGAGGCCTGATCGTCATCCGTGCCGACCACGCGCAGCGTGGAGCGGTAACCGGTGACGGGGAATGGCGCCTCGAGGATCGAGTAGGTGTAGCTGCGCGCGCTGTTGTCGAAGGCTTCGAGCCGTTCGATGATGGCGTCGCCATCGGGGTTAGCGAGGCGGCGCACACGGCCGCCTTCGCTCAACGCGCTCTTCGGGATATACGGCAGCCAGTCGGGCAGCGAATCGAAGCCGCCAATCAGTTGCCATACGCGGTCCGGTGCAACCGGCAGCGTGATCGTTGCAGAAGCGTGTGCCACGGTGGGCTCCTTGAATCAGATAAGGGAGTGCCGATCAGACGCGGTCGACCGGCAGCGGTGCGTTGGCGGCAACGAGGTGCTGCTCGCGCAGTTCGCGCCAGAAATCGGCGGGGATGGCTTCCTTAAGTGCGGCAACGTCTTCGGCAATGCGCTCCGGCCGGCTCGCGCCCGGAATCACGGCGGCGACAGCGGGGTTTGCCAGCACGAACTGCAATGCCGCCGCCTTGATGCTGACGCCATGGCGCTGCGCGATCGCCTTGATGCGCTCGACCTTGGCGATGATCTCGGGCGGTGCCTTCTGGTATTCGAAGTGCGCACCACCGGCCAGGATGCCGGAGCTGTAGGGGCCGCCCACCACGATTTCAGCGTTGCGCTCCAAGGCCTTTGGCAAGACCCGCTGCAGCGCGCGCTCGTGATCGAGCAGCGAATAGCGGCCCGCAAGCAGGAAGCCGTCGGCCTGCGCTTCAGCCAAGTCCAGCGTCAGTTCGATTGGTTCGACGCGGTTCACGCCCAGGCCCCAGGCCTTGATCACACCTTCTTCGCGCAGGCGGGTCAGCACGCGGAATGCGCCTTTGCGGGCGGTTTCGAAGTACGAGAGCCACTCATCGCCGTAGAAATCCTGGGCGATGTCATGCACCCAGACGATATCGAGGCGGTCGGCGTTC
This sequence comes from Ralstonia sp. A12, assembly GCF_000801955.1. Lineage (GTDB taxonomy): Bacteria > Pseudomonadota > Gammaproteobacteria > Burkholderiales > Burkholderiaceae > Ralstonia. The sequence goes on along the minus strand of NZ_JSZO01000008.1, from coordinate 166,247 downwards.
ATGCGCTTGAGGCTGTCTTCGATGGAGCGCAGCGTGGCGTCGGCCGAGTAGTCGTTGACCAGCTTGTTGGGGCGGCCGGCGGCAAACAGGCCGCTCTTTTCGCCCAGTGCGCGCGCGCTGGCGTCTTCCACTTCATCCAGGATCAGGCGGCCGACCTTGGTGCTGAGCACGTATTCATCGCGTTTGTGCTTGGCCAGCGCTTGGCCCAGCCGGATTTCTGACAGGCCGGCGCCGTAGAAGGGCGCCGTGTCGAAGTAGCGCACGCCTTGTGCCCAGGCGGCGTCTACGGTGGCCTGTGCCTCCGCTTCCGGGATGTCGCGGAACATGTTGCCCAGCGGTGCGGTACCAAAGCCGAGCACGTTGCCGGCCAGTGTGTCTTTGATGCTCATGACTGCTCCAGATAAACCAAACAATGTGTTGGGGTGAAGGCAGTCTAGGGTTGTCTGTTGAGTCCGTCCAAGACATAATTTGCTGAACTTAAGTCTTAGAAGGTCTCAATCGAGGTCTCATATGTTGGATATCCGCCAGCTTCACTATTTCGTGGCCGTTGCAGAAGATGAGCACGTTGGACGTGCCGCCGAGCGGCTCCACATCTCGCAATCGCCCCTGAGCCGACAGATCGCCCAGCTGGAGGAAAAGCTCGGGCTGGTGCTGTTCGAGCGCTCCCAGCAGCGGATTCGCCTGACGCGGGACGGCCGCACGTTCCTGGCCGAAACGCGCGCCTTTCTCACCCACGCCAACCGGCTCGAAGCGCTGGCGCGCCGGCTTGGACGGGGTGACGAGGGCGGCCTGTGCATTGGCTATCTGGAATACGCCATGCATTCGGGTGTGCTGCCCAATGCACTGCGTGAGCTACGCGAAGGCCGGCCTGCCGTGCATATCGCGCTGTACAACCAGCAGTCGGCGGCGCAGTTGGAAGGGTTGCGCCAGCGCAGCCTCGACATCGCGCTCGTCTGCGAGCCGCCGTCACCGGATGATCCGGATCTCAATGCCGCGCAGGTGCTCAATGACCCCATGCTGCTCGCGTTGCCAGAAGATCACCCGCTCGCCAAGGCAACGTCCCTCAGCCCGGACGATCTGGCTGCGCAGAAGTGGATCGGCGTGATGCATCAGGAAACCGCGCTGCGGCACGACACGTTCATCGCGGCGTGCGCAAAGGCGGGCTTCACGCCAACGATCACGATGGAGGCCACAGAGCCGCTGGCGGCCCTCGGGCTTGTGGCGGCGGGGCTGGGTGTGACCACGATCCAGCAGAGCTTGCGCCACCAGGCGCCGGCGGGCGTGGTGCTGCGCGAGCTGTCCTGGTTCACTTACCGGATTCCGTTGTGGGCCGTCTGGCACAAGATCAACCTGCGGCCGCTGGTGGAGACGTTTCGCGAGACCTTGTTGCGAACAAACGGTGTACTGCCGGAGGCAGTCGACTAACGCCTCCGGCCCGCCTGCCGCCCATGGAAATGGCGAGCAGGCATCCACGCAGGCACCTGCCCGCACACCCGCTTTACCCCCAACCACATCGCCGCTTTCCCGCTACTCAGCTTCCTTACGGAAGACGCTTGCCGGGCGGGTTTTTAAGTTTTCCTTAACGAACCTACTGTTACGATTTATTACGGGGTGTGCTCTGGAAGTCTGATGTGGCGATTGCCAGGGGCAAACAAATTAAAAAAATGGGTCAGACCCACACGTGGGCTGACCATGCCACCGCAATGTAGTGCGCGCCAGAGCAGTCGCGACCGCATTCGGTTTTCGGGAGAGGCGCAATGCGATTGCTGGTGGTCGAGGACGATCCGATGATCGGAGAGGACCTCGAAGAAGGACTGCGCCAAGAAAACTATGCGGTGGATTGGGTGCGCGACGGCGAAGCCGCAACGCTTGCCTTGCGCCAGCAGGTGTATGACCTGCTGCTGTTGGATCTGGGCTTGCCGGGCCGCTCCGGAAGCGAGGTCCTGAAGGCCTACCGTGACCAGGGCGGTGATATTCCGGCACTGATCATCTCTGCGCGTGACACACCAGCCGATCGCGTGACCACGCTGGATGCCGGAGCCGACGACTACCTGATCAAGCCCTTTGATTTCAGCGAGCTCATGGCGCGGATACGCGCCTTGCTCCGCAGGCGTTCTGGCCGACGGTCGGCCACGATCGCCTACGGCAGCCTCAGCCTGAACCCCGGCACCCACGAAGCGCGTTTTCAAGATCAGCCGCTCAACCTCTCCAAGCGGGAGTTCGCGCTGCTGCTCGTGTTGATGGACGCGCGCGGCGAGGTCGTGTCGCGCGAGCTGCTCAAAGAGAAACTCTACGACTGGGATGCGGAAATCGAGAGCAATACCGTCGAGGTCTACATCCATGCGTTGCGCCGCAAACTCGGGCGCGACTTCATCAAGAACGTACGGGGTGTCGGCTACAAGCTGACGCAGACGCCATGAAGACGATCCGGGGATACCTCCTGGCCTGGCTGATCGGCGGCATGCTCCTCTGCACGTTCGTCGCCGGTGTCCTGCTGTACAACGTCGTGCGGGCAGAGAACCGCCAACTGTTCAACAACCAGCTCAGGCACATCGCAGGGTCGTTGCTGATCCACTTGCCGCCACTCGCCACCGAGGCCGGCAAGCCAGACGCCGACGAGGGCGACTACCCGGACGACGGCATCGTGGTGCAGGTCTGGGACGCCAGCGGCAAGCTGACCTACACGTCGCGTCCGGCAGTCACCTTGCCCCGCTACCCCGACGACGGACTGAAGACCGTGCCGTTTCGTGGCGAGCGCTGGCGGGTGTACGGCGAGGCCCGCTCGGGACAATTCGTTCAGGTCGCGCAGCCGATCGTTGTGCGCAAGGCTCTGGGCCTGCGGCTGATCTGGCTGGCGCTGGCACCGTTTCTCGTGCTGGTCCCGATGCTGGCCGCCATCATCTGGTTTGCCGTGCATCGCGGCCTGGCCCCGTTGCGTCGCACGGCGGAATCCATCGAGCAACGCGGGCCCAGTGCGCTGGAGCCGGTGGAGATGCACGCGCTGCCGCGCGAAATGGGCCCGATCGTGGATGCGTTGAACAACCTGATGAAGCGCCTGGAACGTGAGCTGACCTGGCGGCAGGAGTTCACGGCAGAGGTCGCGCACGAACTGCGTTCACCGTTGACTACGCTGAAGCTGCAACTGCAGTTGGCCGAGCGCGTGCAGACCGACGAGCAGCGCGTGAAAGCCTTCGCCAAGCTGCACGCCCGTCTGGATCGGGCGACCCATCTGGTCTTGCAGTTGCTGACCTTGGCGCGTCACCAGCGCGGCCTGCAAGACGCAGACATGCGCCCTGTCGATCTGACCAAGCTTGCGCATCAGGTGGTGGCCGATCTTGCCCCGCTGGCAGAGAGCAAAGACATTGCGCTGACGCTGGATGCAGTGGCAGGGGCCCCCGCCAAGGTTCAAGGGGACGAAGACGGCTTGCGCACGCTGCTCAGTAATGTTGTCGACAACGCGGTGCGCTATACGGCGCCGGGCGGCCGCGTGGATGTTGCCGCATTGTGGCAGGACGATGCGCTGGCATGGCGCGTGGTGGATACCGGCCCCGGAATTCCGTGGCAGGAGCGCCTGCGCGTATTTGACCGCTTCTATCGATTGGTCGACGCGACGACGGTCGGCAGCGGTCTGGGCCTCGCCATCGTCAAGAACATAGCCGAGCGCCACCAGGCCACCGTCGTGTTGAGCGACAACCCGGCAGGGCATGGTCTCGTCGTCACCGTGGCGTTTCCACCGGTAGATCGGAAAGCCGTGGAGTCGCTATCCGCGGACACGGCCGCACGTCGGCACGTTCAGGACTAAGCCGAGCGTCGCTTCTCGGTAGCTGCTCGCGCGGTAGAGGCACCCTCAAACAGGGGGCATGCCATCGCGCGGCATTGCATCTCATTCAATTACGTCGATCAGTCAATGCAAGCCACATCTTCTTCCGCACCGATACTCCCTACGCCGGTGCCACCCGTCTTGCGGTCGCTGATCGACCAAACGATCAATTCGATTCTGGAAGAGGCCGCTTCGAGTTCCGGACTTGAGGCAGGGCCGATCGGACGATGCGGGGACTACGCAATCGTTGGCGCGCGGGTGCTGACCTTGCTTACCCGCCACTCCTATGTGGCGGTCTCCGGCGGCGAGCTCATCGACTGCGGCAGCGGCCGCTACGTTGTGCTGAATCCTTCCAGAACTGCGCGACGCACCGCGCGAAAGCTCTCGGAGGTGAGGGAATACCACTGCTGGATTCAAGCGCAGCACGAGGTTGCCCCAAACCAAATGCGCCTGGAAATTGTCGATTTCACGGCCAGACATGACGAGCAGGTGGCGAACATGCTCGGCGTGCCTTTCACCCGAACGGCCGCGCCCAGCTATTTGTGGGACTGGGAAGACGCGATTGGCGAGGTGCCGGAAGACGCCCGCGCGCACATGAAAACCACGCGCAAAAAGCTCGATTGGCTGTGGGAAGACGCCAACTGCACGCGCCTGCTGCACAAGTACGAGAAGGACTACGACGTCGTGTTCCGGCGTCTGACCGCGCTGGCCATCCTACGTTTGGCCGACAGCTTCAAGACCGCGTGGGCTGCCCCAGAAAACGCGGCGTTTTCCGAGGCCGGTGTCGAATAGGCGATCATGTCGAGTCTGCACGCACGCCTGCTCTGAGCGCACCATGACCAGTCCCAACCCCGACAACCTGCAGCCTACGTTGATCGGCGCCCACGTCGAACTCCGCCCCCTTCAAGCCGATCACGCAGCGGACCTCGTTGCCGCAGCGGCAGATGGCGAGCTGTGGAATTTGAAGGTGACAGTGGTGCCAGGGCCGGAAACAGTGGACGGCTACGTGGCGACGGCGCTGCAAGGGCGCCAGGCCGGCACGGTCATGCCGTTTGTGATTGTCCGGCGTGAGTCCAACCGCATCATCGGCAGCACGCGCTTCTGGAAGATCGACCGCACCAACCGGAAGCTCGAAATCGGGCACACGTGGTTGAGCCAGTCGGCCCAACGGTCGAGCATCAACACGGAAGCCAAGCTGCTGCTCCTGACGTTCGCGTTTGAAGTCATGCAGTGCGTGCGCGTGCAATTCACCACCGACGAACTGAACGAAAAATCCCGCGCGGCGATTCTGCGCATCGGCGCAAAGCAAGAGGGCATCGTCCGCCACGAGCGCATCATGCCCGACGGCCGAAAGCGCAACTCGGTGCGCTTCAGCATCATCGATACCGAGTGGCCGGAGGTGAAGGCCATGTTGGAAGCACGGCTCGCGCGATAGCCGATGTGGGGCAGCCGGCCATTGCTCCAGGTAGGGCGCCAACACCTCTGCCACCCACTCACCAAACGCCTGCATGCGCCGAGACAGATGGCGCCGGTGCGGATACCAGCTCCGCCGTCATGCCAGTGTGAGCCGCTTCAGACTGCGCAATCGGCGGTCTGCGCGGCCGTCTTGTCGATCTTGCGCGATACAGGAAGGGTGACGACAAACGTCGTCCCCTGCCCGGGGCGGGTGATCACCTCAATGCGGCCGCCATGGCGTTTCACGATGCTGTGAGAGACCGAGAGCCCCAACCCTGTGCCCTGGCCGACGGGCTTGGTGGTGAAAAACGGATCAAAGATCCGGCTGACCACTTCGGGCGGCATCCCGATCCCGTCATCCGCAATGTCGACCGATACCCAGCCGTTGCCGCTGCGTGAGCCAATGGTGATCACACCGCGCTCCGGAATGGCCTGGACGGCGTTCAACAACAGGTTCATGAAGACCTGATTGAGCTGCGACGGGATGCACTCCACATGCGGCAACTCGCCATACGCACGCACCACCGTTGCCTTGTACTTGATCTCGTTGTGGATCACGTTCAGCGTGCTTTCAAGACCGGCATGCAGGTCTGATGACTCCCATGCCTCACTGCCCGGCCGCGAGAAATCCCGCAGATCCTGAACGATGCGGCGCACGCGCATGGAGCCTTCCAGCGAGTCGTCAATCAGCGGGAGGATGTCGTCGCTCACGTAGTCGAAATCTGCGCGTTGCCGGCTTGCCGCCAGACTGGATTGCGCGTCTTCGTTCAGTTGGCCACGCACCTGGTCGTAGGCGGATATGAGTTGGAGCAGGCCCTGTACCCATCGTTTCAGGGTGTTGAGATTGGCATGCACAAAGCCGATCGGATTGTTGATCTCATGCGCCACGCCTGCCGCAAGCTGACCAATGGAGGCCAGCTTTTCCGACTGCAGCAGTTGCACGTGCGCCTCCTCAAGCTGGTGAATCAGTTTGCGCTGTTCTTCTTTCTCTTGCTCCAGGCGTGCCTGTGCCTGCTTGCGCTCCTCGATTTCCTGCTCCATCTTGCGGCGCATGAGTTCGAGCATATGGGTGGTGCGCTCGTACTCCCGCAGCGTGGCTTCCAGTTTGCAGGTGCGGTCCCGCACCTGTTCCTCCAGCGTGACGGCCATGCCTTGCAACAGGGTGGTGCGAGCATCAAAGCGCGACACCATCAGCGTGACGGTGAGGATGCCGAGCGTGAACATCGCAATGGTGGTCGCCAGCCACTGTGTGTTGATGCCGTGGGCTGCGCCGCAGATGGCGCCGGGGGCGAAATGGGCGGCCGCCATGCCCGTGTAGTGCATCCCGGTGATGGCCCCGCCCATGATGATGGCGGCCACGATCCGTTTGATGATCAGGTGCCGGCGTTCAACCGCGCTGAGCGCGTGCGCGATGCTCAGCGCCGCCGCCGCCGCCACGATGGCAACCAGAACCGACGCGGCAAACAGTGCCGGATCGTACTGAATGCCAGGCTGCATATGCATGGCGGCCATGCCCGTGTAATGCATGCTGGCAATGCCCAGGCCCATCAGCACCCCGCCGGTTGCCAGGCGAGCCAGCGTCAGCTTTGTCAGCGTGACGACGCGCAGCGCGAAGTACGAGACGAGAATGGCGATGACGAGAGAAGCCAGGGTGATCTTGAAGTCGTACCCGAGCGGAACGGGCAGCGAAAACGCCAGCATGCCCACGAAGTGCATCGACCAGATGCCGATCCCCATGGCCGTGGCACCTGCGATCAGCCACATGTGCCGGAGCTTGGGCTTTTCCATCGGCGAGATGAGCCTGGCAAGTTCCAGCGCCGTATAGGACGCCAACGTCGCAATCACCAGCGACAGTGAAACGAGCAACACGTTATACGTGCCATGCATGGTTGGCTCCTGTTGCAGGGCCGGCAAGCTAAGGATCGGGCGATCCGGATACGCAGGCGAGGATACCGAGCGTGGTGCCAGCACCGTCCGCAGGCAGCACCGTGCATTGCGGTTGCGTCAGGCTGCGCATGTGCCTCCTGATTCGCATCCCATCCACCTTATTGCCAATATCGTCAGCAGGACCTCGATTCTGCATGGGGATAAATGCTTAGATCCATTTTGTGAGGGGGTGTAGGTGGTTATGTACGGTGTCATTCATTAGGGGGCGCCATTTTCTGGATGGCTCCGGTGTGGCCAAGCCAGTGTTGGCCTGAAGGCGGGTGTTCTTCAGTTTTGCGGAGTCTGAAAACCTCTTCCTGAAAACCTCTTCCTGAAAACCTCTTCCTGAAAACAAGTGACGTTCTCCTCCCACAAAATATTCTGGCACTAGGAGGTGATACGTATGATGCTTTGTATAGGGCCGTCGTTAATGACGTTATCAGCGCGTGATTCCCAGGCATAAGGCAGAAACCGGTCCATAAACCTCTTCCCTGCTCATGACGCACATCACCGAAACGGAACTGTCCGAGGCGATCGTTGATCTCGTCAACTGCGGGGTGTTTTCGGTCGATCGCGACATGCGCGTTCTGAGCTGGAACCGCTTCATGCAAACGCACAGCGGCCGCACCGGCGAAGAGGTCATCGGGCAGGGTCTGTTCAGCCTGTTTCCGGAGCTGCCTGAAAAGTGGCTGCGCAAGAAAATCGAGGCCGTGTTTAGCCAGGGTGTCACCACCTATACCTCCTGGGAGCACCGTCCGTACGTATTTCGTTTCAGCCCGGCCCCGCCGATGGCGGACGTCATCGATTTGATGCGGCAGAACTGCAGCTTCATTCCCATTGACGATGGCAATGGCACCGTGATTGCAGTGGGCGTGACGCTGATTGACGCGACCGATATCAGCCTTGCCGTTGGCGAGTTGCGCAAACGCGAGAAAATCGCCACCGATGCGCTGGCAGAACTGACCCTGCGCAATATGCAACTGTCGGCCCTGAATGAGCAGCTGGCGCAAGCGCACCAACAACTGCTGCAATCTGAAAAACTGGCGGCCATTGGTCAATTGGCCGCCGGGATTGCGCACGAGATCAATAATCCCGTCGGGTTTGTGCTGTCAAACCTGAACGCACTGGAGCGCTATCTGCAGACGCTGGTGACCTATGCGCGCGACGTGCAGAAGTTGGCGGTCGCGGCGCACCCCACACTCGGCACCCAACTGGCCGACCTGGCGGAAGCGGCAGACTTCGATTACCTCGTCATGGATACGCCGGTGTTGGTGAGCGAATCAAAGGAAGGCCTGCAGCGGGTCCGGGAGATCGTGGTCGATTTGCGCGATTTTTCCCGCGCCGACAGCGCACACCAGTGGGAGCAGGCAGACCTCCACCGCTGCATTGAATCCACGCTCAACATCGCTCACAACGAAGTCAAATACCAGGCCGAGCTGATCCGTGAATTTGGCGACGTACCGCTGCTGCACTGCATTCCCTCGCAGATCAGTCAGGTGGTGCTCAACCTGGTGGTCAATGCCGCGCAGTCGTACAAGCACCGCCGCAGGAGCGGGGACGAGCCGGGCACCATCACCATTCGTACCGGCTTCAATGGCGGCGAGGCGGGCCAGATCTGGTTTGAAGTGATCGACGCCGGCTGCGGCATCCCACCGGAAAATCTCAAGCGCATCTTCGACCCGTTCTTCACCACCAAGCCGATCGGGCAAGGGACAGGCCTGGGCCTATCGGTGACCTACGGGATCGTCAGCGCGCACGGCGGCCATATCGATGTGAACAGCGTGCCCGGCCGGGGCACGACCTTTCGGGTCACGCTGCCGCAGCGTCGCGCAGCCACCGACAGCGCCGCCCAACAACACGCGACGAGCACGAAGCTCGCCGCCTCGAACGACGCACCGTAGCGAGGTCAGCATGGCACCCCCGGTGCGGCTGCCCGACACGGTCATCCCCATACTGCATCAGCAGAAGGAGGTTCGATATGGCTGTCTATGAAACAGAAGCGTCGCACCCCGATACGGTTGGGGACGAACATGCGGGCACGCCGGAGGGGCCACAGCCCCAAGCCACCGAAGCCGCCCAAGCCGATCAGCAAGCTGCGCCGTGCCCTCCTGTTACGCGCCCCGCGCTGGCGCCGATGGTGCTTCTCGTTGATGACGAGCCCGGTGTACTGTCGGCGCTGCGGCGCCTGCTGCGCCCTACCGGCTACCGGGTATTGACCGCGGAAAGCGGCGCCGCCGGTCTCGAACTGCTGGCAGCGAATCCGGCCGATCTCATCATCTCCGACATGCGCATGCCCAACATGAACGGGGCTGAGTTTCTGTCCAAGGCGCGCGCAGCGTATCCGGACACGATGCGCATCCTGCTCACGGGCTATTCCGAGATCGACTCGGCCGTGCGGGCCATCAATGAAGGCGGCGTCTATCGCTACCTCAACAAGCCCTGGGACGACCAAGACCTGCTGATGACGATTCAGCAGGCCCTTGAGCAACGCACATTGAGCCGCGAGACCGCCAGGCTCACCACCCTCACGCAGCAGCAGAACGAACGGTTGCAGCAGATGAACGCAGGGCTGGAAACCGAGGTGGTGGCACGCACCGAAGAGATTCGCCAGACGCTCATGTTCCTGGAGGATGCGCAGCGCGACCTCAAGCGCAACTTCACCAACATGGTCCAGGTGTGCGCCAGCATGATCGAGCTGCGTTGCGGCGCCGTGGGTGGGCAATCCATGCGGGTAGGCGACCTCGCACGCCGGATCGCGCTTGCCTATGGGCTAACGGGCATGCCGGTGCAGGACATCTTCCACGCCGGGTTGCTGCACGGCATTGGCAAGCTTTCGTTACCGGACAATCTGCTCAACCGGTCGCTCGACCGGCTCACCCCGGAAGAAAGCAAGCTGTATCACCAGCACCCCTTGCGCGCGCAGATGGTTCTGACGGCGGTGCCGCAGCTGGCGCACGTGGCGCAGATCATCCGGCACCAGTACGAGCGCTACAACGGCCGCGGCACACCGGACCGGCTCGTGGGCGAGGACATTCCCATCGGCTCGCGCATCGTCGCACTTGCACGGGACTATGTTGACCTGCTGATGGGCGGCCTCGTCAGGCAGCGCGTCAGCGCCGAGCAAGCGGCAGAGATGATCAAGGCCCAGTCCGGCTTGCGCTACGACCCGCTCGTCGTCGTACGCTTTGCCGCGGTCCTCAAGGAGTTGGAAGACATGCCGCCGGTGCGGCAAGTCCGCTCGATTGACCTGCGCGAAGGGATGCGCCTGGCCGACGATCTGCTGACCCGCCGGGGCGTGCTGCTGATTGGCCGCGACAGCGTCATCAACGCGCACCAGATCGAGCAGATCCGGCGCTTTGAATCGCACGAGGACGTGCCGTTCGCCATCGTGATCTATCACGACGCCTGAGATTGGCTGGCTGAGCGCGCCAGCCCGCGCTCAGTTTGCGCCGCCCGTGACCGGCGCCGCGGGTGCAGATGCGGGTGCTGGCGTCGGTGCCGTAACTGCCGGCGCAGATGCGGGCGCGGGTTCAGCATGCGCGTTGGGCTCCGGCGCGGGCGGCGTGGCAACCGGCGCGGAGGCAGGTGCAGGTGTGGTGGCTGGCGCTGCCGCCGGAGCAGCCGGAGCCGATGCGGGTGCCACCACCGGCACGGGCGGCGCCGGCGGCGTCGGCACCACGGGCGTGGTCATCTTCATCGGCTCGCCTTGCGCCGTGGGTGCGGGTTCGGGCAGCGGGGCCACGTGTTCTTTTGCTGCCGCCTCCGCCACCTTCACAGCCGCACGGTCACGGCGCACCGGGTCGATTTTCAGGAAGTGGTCGACCAGGTTGAAGTAGCGCTCGTAAAACACCCCGGCCGGAATCGTCTCGCTGGCCACCTTCACCATCGAATCGTCACCCGAGCCGATCGGCAAAGACACCGAGCCCAGGATGCTCAACCCCACGCTGGCCGACGTGCTCGTTTTCTTGAGCGAGTAGCGGTCTTGCACAGCGTTCACGTACGCCGTGCTGGACGTGCCGTCTGCATTGGCATCTGCACACACCACGTGGAAGGCAATCACCACGTGCGAGTCATTGTTCGGCTGGAAATTCTTGCTGCCGTCGATGGTGTCAGCACGCGGCGAGCTCGACACATACCCCTGGCTCAGCAGCGCACGGCGCGCGGCTTCACACGTGGCATCGGCCTTGGCGTGGAACGTGCGCGCATATGGGCTGGCCGCCGCATCAAACTGCTCTTGCTGATAGAGCGGCGTGGGCGCGGAGCTGCATGCCGACAACAGGGCGGCAACTGCACACGAGGCGGACAACAGGCGGAAGCGGTAGGGCATGGTGTGGGTCAAAAGGGCTTGGCCGGGCGATGTACGGTGCGATGCCATCGCGGGTGCGGCGCAAGTTTTGTGCGCGGCGCTGGCGGGTGACCACGTGGGTTTGCGTGGCCGGGCGTCATTATAAGTTTGTTGGGTGATGGGGCAGGCTGTCTGGCCCCCTTGGAGCGATAGCGGCGACTCTGGAATGCGCCGACTTTTGTTCGCGTGGGATCAGCTTGCCAAAGAAGCGCTTGGAATATAGGGGGCCTCCGCCGGCACGATCAGCCCTTGAAAATCCCCCACCGCCTTCTCACGCTGCGCAACAACAAACGGCGTGATGTCTTCCACTGACAGCAGCACCTCGCGCCCAAAGCGTTCCAGCGTGCGGCCGCGCAGGCCGAGCTGGATGGCACGACGCTCGATTGGGCGCCCGGTCGGATCGTGGTCTGGGTCCCATTGAAGGCGGACATCGGAGTGCGTGACTTGCGTGCGCCACTCGTCCTCAGTCGCACAGTCGGATGCGGCAAACGACGATGCCACCGCGGTGCGCAGCAGCTCATCGAAGAACGCTCGCGGCAGCCGGATCGCCAGGATGCGCTCCTGCCCTTCCTTCGTCGCCCAGCCGGCGCGGAACATCATCCAGAGGAAATTCGGCTTGATCCAGCTCATGCGGCCAAAGCTGAAATCGCCACCAAATGCTTGATGGGCGACGGCGTACTCGGCAATCGACGGTTTGTAGGCTTGGTAGACGTAGATTGAATCTGCGTCGTACTGGGCCATGATGTGTTGGCCCGTAGTAGGCCAGTGTTGGAGTTGTTCTAGGTAGGGTTGAAAAAGCATGTGGTTCTTGGACTGCCGCTATATGCCGGGAGCTTCTCCTTCCAGTACCGAATTGAGTATCTGCAGAACCTCCCCTGTTCCAACAATGAGCGGCCCCTCTGCAACTTCAACTATTCGGCCAACCCACAACGTGTGTGGGTACGCTTCCGGTGTCAGAAGCCAAACTTCCGCCTCGCATTCTTCGTCTGTCATTGCGGTGCCAGCGCCAACAAACTCGTGGTGCGCGCTGGACCAATAGTCCGATCGAATGCCGTACGCGGGACGATACCCGGATCGCACGACTCTGATGTTGCCTTCGGAGTTACGTGCGGTGAGTAGGAACTTGACGATGATGTCGGGTGGCCGTGAGGGGCGAGTCATCTGCCGCACTATTCGACTGTCACACCATGAATCACAAGCTCGGTCCGGCTGTACTGATTCTGCTCCGAGAGCTGCATCTCCGTTTGATAGTCCGCTAGCCACACGTTATGAAGCTCCGTGACTACACCTTTCGATGATGTCTGCTTGCAATGCAGGTCGATGGCGGAACCTGTCAGTTTCTCGAAGACTGTCGATGCCGGCCGCTCACGCCCCACGATACAGATGCGCTCCTTCGCCCCCTTGAAATCAGGCTGCGGCAGCGGGATGCGTAGCGTTGTGCCCTCTTTGAGCGGCTGATTGGCGGCGACCAAGGCCGCTGCATCCTGCAGGTTGGCCTGCGCTTCACGGACGACAGGCTGTACGAAGTGCAGGCGTAGCGTTGCGATGCCATAGAACAGGGAGAAGCTGGTCCAGTTGCCGTCCCTTGACGGATCTGCGGGCGTCGTGATTTCGGCGATGACGCCGTTGTTGCGTCGATTGATGAACGTCGTGATCATCCGCTGCGAATTTGCCGGTGCGCCCTTGCTGGTCCATTCCAGATCGAATACCGCGCGCTTGAATGAAAGCGGTCGACTGCCATCTGCCGGCAGGCTGTTGCGAATGAATTGAGGCAACTGACGTTCGTCGAATGCTTCGTTCAAGTACGTTTCGGGTTTGCTCAAGACAGAATCCGCTGCAGGCGGTTGGTGTTCCATCCGACGAAGCAGGGCAAGCGAGGCGTGACTCCGCAAGGGCTCCGGTGCAGAGGTCACTTGATCAACAAGTAGGCGAATTTGTTCACAGAGTTCGAGTGGTGAGTCGAATGTGTCGACTTCACTAGACTTCACGGCTGCGTTGAGGAGCTTGTCGGCCTCAAGCATTCCAGCAATCGTGCTGCGTTCGCCAGTCTCGTCATCAGATGGCTTGTGTAGGGCCGCGATTCTCGCGGCTTCCAGCAAGCTTTGCGTCGCCACAGGCGACATCAACGGCAGATACTGAAAGACATTTCCGTCCCGCGTGCGTAGGAACACTTTGCAGTCTCGAGGTGTCGCAGTCACCATCGTCTTCATCAACTGCAGTGAACGCAGCCGCTCCGACGGCGACAGTTTCGTGCTCCATAGCGGCAACCCGCTTTTCTCCGAACCACATAGCCGTTTGCGTAACGTCGGGTCGTTCAATACCTTTTTGGAAAGCCGCAGCGCCTCTTCTCCTTGCGGAGAATCAGGAACGAAACCTGTGGCCAGCAATGTTTCACGGAGTGCTGCATCGCTTGGGGGTTGGCACGGAAACGCCCCATTCTTCGTCGCCGAGTTGGCAGGTGCCGGGGTCATGGTCGACGTCGTGGTATCGACGGCATGTGCCGCAGCGGAGAAGAAGCAGAGCAGTGCCAGGAGCGATTTTCTGTAGATCCGCATGTGAGTTGTGAACGTTCTTATATGTTGTGCGACGCGCGGTGCGCGGATTTTTCTCTTGTTGGGTGAAGTCGCCCCTGGGCCTGCAAAGTATCAGGCTTAAAGAGGCTGATGGTTAAGCCAACTTTCTGAGCCATCGAATTCATACCAACGCCCGTCAGACTCAACCGTCGTGCTCTCCAGGCGTGGCCAGCGAAACCGAAAGCTATACAGATAGAACGGCAGCACGAAATACCGCCGCTCCTCCAGATCAAATACCGCCGTCTTCCGCTCCGGCAGCGTCTCCATCCAGCTCATCGCCAGGAAGCGTGAATCTGGCGTGCATGCAAACAAGCACCCCCACGCATACCCCGGCGCCCGAACGTTGTTGATCCAGATCGAGTGATAGGAATCACCGCGCGGTGGTTCGCCTTCAAAGCCCAGATAGATCTGGTGGCGGCCGTCTGGCGTGATCAGCTCGATATCCGCCATGCCGGCCCAGAGGGCCGAGCCGTTTGCCGACAGTTGGCACGTCATCACGTTTGCAGTCTTGCCAACGACCTCGCGGCGCTGGCGCGTGAGGGCGAATGCCCTGTGCCGCAAGCGCTGCGGAAAGTGCTTGTTCATTGCCACTTGGGCGAGCGCAACTTGTACTTCCATGTCGACAGGCGCCCCGTGCTCGATCCACCCAACCGCCAAGTCTGGCCAATAGGACGTCGGCCACGCAAGCGCGGTTAGCAGTGCGGCCCGAACCTGTTCGGCGGGCAAGTCATGCTGGTAGGGCTGCTCCAGAAGCGTGACGATGGCAGGCGATTGCGTCATTGCACAGCCCCCTAAACCTTCGCCCGGCCAGTGCGCAATGCCATGGCCCAGTCTGGCCGCCCGCGCTGTTCTGCAAGTACTGCCGCGTCATCCCACGCATATTCAACCGCGCGAAACTCGGCGGCCCAATCATCGCCATGCCCGGTCACGATGGCATAGCGCGCATGCGGGCTGCCGGCCTCAATACGGTGGGCGACAGGGTGTACATCGCTAAACGCTTGCAGCCCGACGCTGCCCGGGTTGACGACGAAGCGGCCGTCCACCAGCCTCACCGCGCGGGGCAGGTGGGTGTGGCCACACAGCACGAGCTTGGCGTTGGCATTGCCGGCGCGTGAAAGCACCTCGTCGTGCGTGGCCGCGCGGCAGCCGTCTTCCTCAAGCGTTTCCACAAAGTAGGTCACATCGCTTTCCATTGACCCGTGGACGAGCAGCACGTCTGCGTTGATGTAGTGATGCGCCGGCAGGCTGGCAAACCACGCGAGCTGGTCAGGCCGCAGCTCCGCAAACGCGTACTGATCTGATGCACCCATACGCGCGGGATCACCCTCAACAAGCTGCCTTTCATGATTGCCGCGAATGGTCGGCAGGTTCAGTGCCATTAACCGGTCGACCGTCTCGCTCGGCTGCAGCGGGCCAGACGCAATATCGCCTAGGTTCACGATCAGATCGACACCCTGGCTTTGAATGTCTTCCAGTACAGCGTCCAGCGCGGCCAGGTTGCCGTGAATATCGGAAAGGGCGGCGATTCTCATGGGGATTTTGAGGGAGTGGAGTTTGCCTTGGCCTTATGCGAAAAGCCGAGGCACGAGATGCGAGCGGAACTGCGCATATTCCTCCGCGCTGGCAAAGCAGCGCTTGGGAAACAGGCTGAAGTTGTAGTCAGAGCGGTAAAGCAACACCATCGCCTCGTTCTCTTTTGCCTTAGAGAGATCGGCCCACAGCAGCTTCTCTTGATAGTTCTCGGTACGGACGTAGACGCCTTGGTCATCCCACGAGAACTGATATTCGAGATGCAGGTTCTTCTGCTGCTGATATAGGCGCCGGCCCCGATTTGGAATGATCAGGTAATAGAGAGCGATGCGGAGTGCCGCAACACCCACTGCTGCTCCGGCCAACCCGGCCGCATACGGGTTTCTTGTCGCCATATAGGCCGCGACCCCCGCGACAAACGACACGGCAATCCACGCAGCCCTTGAGCGGCTCATCAGGTAGTGAAGCCGGTAGCCGGCAATCACCTCTTGTTCTGTTGTCTGGAATGCGTGCGCCATGACGGTGTGCGGATTAGGTGCCGCATCGTACCTGAGAGTTTTTGCGCGAGTATGCGCTGGTCCGCGCGCAGTTTGATTAACGAATCATCAGAAACCCCCACCGCAGAGGGCTTCACAACCCCAAAACGTGGGCTATGCTATTTGCCGACAAAATCCGAATCGAATTACCTTATTCGGATTATAAATAATCGCCTAATCCTAAATATCTAAAAGGCGGTTCCCAAGAAAGAAAACCTTCAAGGGTCAGGCAATGGGGCGTAGGAGAAAGAAACAACCCTCCACGAGCGACGTGCTGCTGGCGTTGCCGTGGTGGATGCTGGCGATTGGCTCGGGGGCCAGTTACCTGATCTTCCACAACATCCTTCCGGCGGCATTTGCCACCAATCCGTTTCTGGGCATCATCGTGGTGATGATTCGCGGGCTGGCGTGGGTGCCCGCCTTGCTGCTCGCCTTCTTTGCCGTGTTGTCGTACTTGCGGGAGCACCGCCAGCGGGCCGACGCCCGGCTCGGCATCACGCGCATTGAACCGGCAGGGCGGTCTCGGCCGCAGAAGGTGCAGCCACAACCTGCCCGCAACGCCGCGCGCACCGACGCGCCCAATCCCACGCGCGACGCCACCACACCTCCGCAAGCCCCCACGCAGGCTGAAGCTGCCGTGCCGCAGAGCTGGACTCTGGAGGCCATCAAGTCGCTTGAGTGGAAGCGGTTCGAGCTGCTGTGCGTGCAGTACTACGAACTGATGGGGTTCACGGTGAAGACGGTGCCGCACGGCCCGGACGGCGGCATTGACGCCACGCTGTACAAGGCCGGCCTGGATGCGCCCGTGGCGGTGGTCCAGTGCAAGGCGTGGTCCAAGCCCGTCAAGGTGGAGCAGGTGCGGGCGCTGGGCGGCTCCATGCTGGCGCACAAGGTCAAGCGGGGCGTGTTCTGGTCTTTGTCCGGTTATGTCGGGAACCCGGTGCAGGACTATTCCGAGCTTGCCGGTATCCAGCTATTGGACGGGCCGGCGGTGCTTGAGCGCATCCGCGCGCTCGACGCGGACAAGCAGGCCGCGCTGCTGGCGAAGGTGTTTGAGGGGGATTACCGCACGCCTTCGTGCCCGGCTTGTGGGGTGAAGCTGGTGGCGCGGAATGGGAAGAATGGGGTGTTTTGGGGGTGTACTAATTTTCGGACGGGGTGTCGGTATACGTTGCAGATGGGGCGGATGCTCTAACCGAGAACGCTACCCCATCAATCAAATCTAAGTGATTAACTAATTCATAAAATCAGATGCGAAAAGAGTTTAACGGTCACTTTCCTGTCGAGCAGGGCGATATCGATTCAATGATGAGAGAGGCATGGTTTGTATTTGATACAAATGTTTTGCTAAATCTCTACAGATATAGCGAATCGACTAGAGATGATTACTTTGGTCTTCTCGCGAAGATTGGCGCTAGGGTCAGGATACCTTTTCAGGTTGCTGCTGAGTTCTTTGACAACAGGATCAAAGTTATATCTGATCAAAACGCTATTGGTGGAACGCTCGAAAAAGCTTTGAGGGGTGCGCATAACAAGGCAAGAAGTGACCTTGAGTCTATGAAGCGTCACGCACAGATAAATATCGTCAAGCTTATTGCGGAGCTTGATCGATCATTCGAGGCTGCGGTGCAGGAAGTAATGGATCTTAAAAAGCGTCGCCCTCCGATTGAAATTATGTCGGATCCAATCCTAGAGAAGCTGGCAAGGCTATTGGAGGGTCGGGTGCGGGACGAGCCCAGCGTCGATAAGGTTCCAGAAATAGAAAAATGGGCGAAGCAGAGACTTGAAGAGAAGGTGCCACCAGGATTTGCGGATTCCGAAAAACAAAGCGGAAAGAAATTTGGCGATGCGAAGATATGGTGGGATATTCTGCAGCTTGGGCGAGCTAGCTCGAAGCCGGTTATTTTTGTCACTGATGACGTAAAGGAAGATTGGTGGCTGCGCGTGGATGGGAAAATAATAGGGCCGTTGCCGCAGTTGAGGCAAGAATATCGTCGCGTAACTGGTCAAGAGTTTCATATGTACCAGGCAGACCAATTTCTGCAGCATGCTAGCGCTTTCTTTAAGACGTCAGTTGAACAAGCCTCCGTTAGCGAGGTAACTGAGGTTCGGGATCGACTGGCTACAGAGGAGCTGGAGGATCATAGATTGGCCCATCTTCATGAGGCTCGTGAAGAGTACGCGTCAAAATTGAGGGATGCTTCCGATCGGTTGCAGAGGCTAAGGGCGAGATTCGGAAGCGAGAAAAATGAGAAAGCCGATAGGGTTGCAAAGGATATAGAGAAGGATTTGTTAAAGGCGAAGGAGTCGCTGGATTATGTCGATCATTTGATAGCGCGAACTCTGGCTATTCGTAAGAGAAGGCTTGGAGAGAGGCAGCTAGTGTTGGATATAAATTCAAATAAATATGGTGTCACTAAGATCCTGGCGCAGCAGTTTTATGAGCAGGGTGATGAATTTTATGAGATGGGCGCCCCCGAACTTGTGGAGTTCTATCCAGCGGAGATCGAAATGCTGGAGACTTCCGGAGGCATTGAGTGGGTTGAGCGGCTGGGGGGGTTTTACGGTATCGCAGGGGACTGATTGCAGAAGCGCCTGAATGTGAATACGAAGATCCAAGACGGTGGCCCTTTGGCTTGCCGTACATCACTTTGCGGCGCTAAACTCCTCCCCGCTGCGAAAACAACCGCAGCCGGGACTGCAATCCCGAACGAGATAACCGGAGAAACTTCTCAAGTTTCCTCCGCTGCTGTCGTTCGCCCTACGGGCGGGCCCGGCAGGGAGGGCTCCGGCCCTGCCGTCTAGTTATCTCGTCGGTATTGCAGACCTTGTCGTGTGCCCGCCCACCCTCACCGGTGGGTGGCTCCCCACTCAATCAGTAGAGGGCAAGACAATGGATCAACCGACCCAAGCCGTACCCATCCCACGCGGGCATTGCCCCGCAATCTGGCATCCCACCCGCATCGCGCAACATCCTCCGTCCGGAGGCGCCCGATGAGCCTTGAAACCAAGCGCGACTATCTGCAAGGCGCCCTGAGCGGGCGAGATTTTCTGCGCCGCACGCAAGCGGGCCTGAAGCTGCATCGGCAGTTCGAGCCCAAGACGCTGCGTTGGGAATACCAGCTCCACATCCAAGACAAGCCCGCCGAATACCAGGCCGGGTTTCTGGACGCACTTGGCGCGTACATGCTGACCACGCTGGAGGGCGTGCTGGTCGACCTGTACCGGTGGGAAATCCTGCGCGTGCTGGAACGCGCAAATCAACAGAAATAAAAGAACCGCAATGAACGCGACCCCGAGACGGGCGGGGGAGCAATCGGGAAGCCGTTCGGCTGGCCCAACATCCCACAACTGACACGCCGACCTTCAACCGCCGAGCTTTGATCTCGGGGGAGGGGCGCTAACGGCAACCAACGTCGTGAAGTGAAGCGTCACTTCCGAATGGTGAATGGATCGGGCTATTTGTCTCTCAATTTGCAGGTGATGCGTTGTTTTTTCGATGCGCATCTCTGAAATTTGCCAATTCCGATATCGCCATATTTCTATGTCGCATCACGCTGCGGAAAACAGCATGTGCACGCAATCGTTTTCGTCTGTAGCGCACGTCGGATGCATATTTAGGCGCATTTGAGTCATGAGCGCGGGTTCTAAACGCTGTGACGAAACTGTCACAGTCGGTGCATAACCTCGCCGCCGCTACCCATTCGTTCGCCATTTGGTTTTTGGGGGGAGTCGGTAGCCTTCTTGCAAAACGACTATTCAAAAAAAATCAGAGTTGAACAATGGAAAAGAAAAATCTGCGGCCGATTACGGTGGCCGTTCGCGGCATCTTTGCTGCTTCGCTACTGCTCGTCTCTCTTGCCGGCTGTAACGGGTCCAGTGATGACACGCCCACGGGCACGCCCGCTGCCACGGGGGATATCAGCAAGGTCCAGAACGTGGTGGTCATCTATCTGGAAAACCGCTCGTTCGATAACCTGTTTGGCAACTTCCCAGGCGCCAACGGCCTGAGCAACGTCACGGCGGCCAACGCGCAAGTGGATTTCGACGGCAAGACCGTGCTGGCAAACCTGCCCGCCGTCTGGGGTAGCGAAACCGATCCTGCGCTTGGCAAAGTGAGCGCCTTGCCCAATGCGCCTTTCCGCCTGGATGCCGCGCCCATCAACAGCACCATGAGCGTGGTCGGGCCGGATCTCGTGCATCGCTTCTATCAGCACCAGATGCAGATCAATGGCGGCGCCAACAACATGTTTGCGGCGTACTCCAACCGTGGCGGCTACGTCATGGGCTACTACGACGGTTCGGGCTTGAACCTGTACAAGCTCGCCCAGCAATACACGGTGGCCGACAACTTCTTCCAGGGCGCGTTTGGCGGCTCGTTCCTGAACCACCAATACTTGGTTTGCGCCTGTGCGCCGACGTACCCCAACGCACCGGCCAGCGAGATCGCAACCGTAGATGCCACGGGCAAAGCGTTGAAGATTGATCCGACCTCGCCCGCCAGCGCCAGCAAGGGGCCGGTCAAGTTTGTTCAGGATGGTTCCGTCACGCCAGATGGCTATGCGGTCAACACGATCCTGCCGCCGTATCAGCCGAGCGCTGCGCCTTCAGCACCAGGTCAGGATGTGCGCCTGGCCAACCCCGCTGGTGATGCCTACGAAGGCTCCGCCGTGCTGCCCCCGATCGACTCCACCAAGTTCACGACCATCGGCGACACGCTCACCGCGGCAGGCGTCAACTGGAAGTGGTATGCCGGTCAATGGAACAACGCGCTGGTCGAAGGCCTGACCGTGCGCGACAGCAAGAACTACAAGCTGATCTGGACGGAAAACCCGGGCCAGCCGGATTTCGAGCCGCATCATCAACCGTTCAACTACTACTCGCGCTTTGACCCGACCACCACGCTGGGGCAAGCCGAGCGTGCCAACCACCTGCAGGATGCGACCAACATGCTGGCCGATGCCGCAAACGGCACCTTGCCTGCGGTCTCGTTCTACAAGCCTGCTGGCAACGTGAACGGCCACCCCGGCTACTCCGACGTGCAAGACGCCGATGTGGACCTCGCCAACGTGCTGGCTGCGCTGCAGAAGAGCCCGCAATGGGGCCACATGGCCATCGTTGTGACGACGGATGAGTTTGGCGGCTTCTACGACCACGTTGCACCGCCCGCCGGTGATCGCTGGGGCCCCGGCTCGCGCATTCCTGCCGTCGTGATCTCGCCGTACGCGAAGAAGGGCTATGTCGACCACACCTACTACGATACGGCGTCGATCCTGAAATTCATCACCAAGCGCTTCAACCTGAAACCGCTCGCCGGCTTCCGCTCGGCGACTGGCGATCTGACCAACGCGTTTGACTTTACGCAGACGCCGTAAGGTCGGCGCTGCCGTGATCAGGCGGTCGATGGCGAAAGGCCACTGAGCATCCGGTGGTTTAGCCTGCTGACGGACCCCCACGCTTTCGGTTCTTACCCCCAACCGTGGATACATAGTTGCGGGGTTAAGCAACGACAGAAGGCAGCGAAGCTGTCTCACACCCCTCTCGCAGGGGTGTTTTTTTGTCCGTTGCCTACGAGATTTCCCCCTAATGTGACATCGTATGCATTTCGATGCAGTCTCGTGTCGGTGCCTTTATGTGAAGGACGAGAAGCAGGCCGTGAGGGCCTGCCCCGTCTGCGGTCGAATGACAGTTGCCAACTCTGGCTAGCATTTCCGGAGTTCACGTAGAGCACGTACTTCCACGATGAAGTCGTGTGTGAGCCAGTATTGCGCAATGGGGCGTTTGCACCCCGGATAGTGAACCCTTGTCGCGCTCACCGGCCAGCCGAGGAACTTCAGTCGGCGGATATACGCGGCGAGGCGCCAGCGGCTGGTGCCGAACTTCGGCTGAGTGAGGCGCTCGCCGTTCAGCAGGCGCTCCAGCACCTCGGCTGGCAATGAATTCGTCGAGGGCCAAGTCGCCTCGATTTCGAACGGCAGACCAATTTCGAACTGGGTGGGTTGCATCGTCGCGTTCCTTTCCGCACGGGGCGGTTCGTTGATTGACGATGTCGATTAAATTTCCCCTAACAGGGTCCCCCGCAAGACTCCCCCAGTACCCAAGCATGGGGGACACCATGCTCTCACTTCTCCTTAACTTCTCCTCCGCGGCGCAACCGGTCCCAGGCGTGCGCGAAGACCTTGGGCGAGTACCGCGGAAGCTTTGCCTTAGTTACCCGGTAGACCGGCTCGACGGCGTACTCAAACGGTACTCAACGCCATGCCGCCATTGAGGAAGAACGCTACTCTGGTGTCTACAAGGAAAGACCTCAATGAACCTCGATAATCAATGTGACTGCTGTGACCACTTCACCCTGGACGCGAAAGGAGAATGGGAGATTTGCCCCGTGTGCTTCTGGGAAGACGACGGCTTCGGGTTGGACGCGCTCGACCGGTGGTCGGGTGCCAACCATGGGCTGACCCTGCGGGAAGCGCGGGACAACTTTGCGCGTATAGGCGCGTGCTGCGAGGCGATGCGCGCAAAGGTCCTGCTGGTCGATGCGAGCAGCCGCTATCGGTATGCACCGCGTCAGCCTTGACTCACGTGCCACCGCTTTTTTTACCAAGACAGAACAACGTCCGCAGCCAGAAGCGGTTAAAAAAGGAATTAGACATTCCAGTGCAGTGCAGGAGCACACATGCACATGATGATGAAGGACGCATTGTCGTATTGGTCCCCGCTATGCGGGCTGGTACCCTTGTACTGCTATGGCTGCTCTTGTCGGAACGCAATGAGGTCCAGATGCCGGCCGCTGCGTTGGCGTTAGGAACGTTTGCAGTGGCCTCCTTTGCTGGCGGTATGTATTTCGAGGGGCAGAACAGTCGAGCTGTGATGAAATTGTTGGCAAATTTTCCCCAGCAGCGGCTAACGGCGCACAAAAATGTCTGCACCTGTACAAAAAAGTCTGTACCAAACGTGGGGTTGAGTGCCTTTGAGCGGGCCTCGGCGTGAGGCTGGCAAGTGTCGTAGTATCGGGGGCAGTCCAACATGCGAATTGATCCATATAGCTTGGAGCTGTTTATCTCTGTGGTTGAGGAGGGCTCCATCGCACGCGCGGCCAGCCGTAACCATATCGCGCCTTCAGCGCTCAGCAGGCGTGTCGCGGACTTTGAGGCCGCGATCGGTCTTCCCTTGCTAATACGCTCTTCCAAAGGGGTTGAGCTAACTGAGGCGGGGCGTCACGCATTCTCGCGCGCGGTGTCGGTACACGATCAATTGCAGTCGCTTGAACGAGAAGTCCGGTCACTCAGTGGCGAGGTGGCTGGTGTTGTGCGCCTTTGCGCGAACACGTCGGCGATCGTCGGTTTTCTACCGGAGCGTCTGAAATCCTTTCAGTCCCGATACCCGCTCGTGCAGATCGCGTTGACCGAACGAATCAGCGATGAGGTTGTGCGTGCTTGTATTGACGATCGGGCCGATGTCGGCATATCCGCCAATAGCAAGATGCCGAGCGGTTTGGAGTCCTGGCACTTTGCAGACGATCCGCTGATGGTTGTGTTGCCGCCCGGCCACGAACTCGCCTCCGTCGATGCCCTAGTGTTCAACGACATCATCCGATTTCCATTGGTTGCGCTGCAAGCGGGAGGCTCGCTGGACCGGCTCCTAAAGGAGCGTGCGGACGCAGCACAAATGCCGCTCAAGCTGACTGTGACGGTCAACAGTTTTGATGCGCAGTGCCGCATGGTCGATGCCGGGCTCGGCATCGGCATCATCCCCACCAGCGCTGCGTCCGCGCTTGCCGGCTCGCTTGGTCTTGTCCACCGACCGCTCAATGAGGTGTGGGCGACCAGCCGCAGCCTGCGCGTTCATGCGCTCAGAAAGTCCCCCCGGCTCAAAGCCGTTCAGGCACTCATCGATATGCTGATACAAAACCAGGGCTAACGCGGACGTTGCGGTTTGCGATGCCCCCCGTGCCAATCCAGCACTTCGTCGCCGCTGTCCGCGCCGTCTAGATTTCTTTTCAAGGAGAGCTTAGATGGCTTCACTGGATTTGACTGGCCGGATTCTGTTTCTCTGCACGGATCCTGAACGGATTGAGCAGCAGCTTGCCGGCGTTGACCTGACGCAGGTCAATGCAGGGGAATTGAGAGACGATGTTTCGACGGACGAGATCACGCCAATGAGCGTGCTTACCCGTTTCGACGATCGTCTGGGCCGATTCCCCTATCTTGGCTTGCGAACCGGCGGACGCAACCCCATTGGCCCTGACGCCGTGCGCAGCGGGCGCTTCTGCGTGACTGTCGCAGGCAGCCGATATGGCAAAGGTTCGTCGCGCGAGCACAGCCCGCTCGCCGAGCGTCGCGCGGGCATTCTGCTCGTAATCGCGAAGAGCTTCGAACGCATCTATCGCCAGAATGCAGACAATCTGGGGCTCTTCACATCGACGGATTTCGGGCTGATCGAGCGCATACAGCGCGGCGAGGCGATCGACATCGAGGAACTCGTTGCCTCGCGTGATAGCCTCGCAGCGGCAATTTTGAGAAGTGGTGGCCTTCTGCGATACGGCGCGCAGCACATGCGGGACATTCGCCCCGCCGATGCAGAAAAACCGACGCCGCGCACGCTTGTGCAGAAGATCCTAGAGCGGCACGCCTTGCGCACCGAAGGCACGGGCGAATCACTGCAGCTTGGCGCGGGTGCCTTTGTGCGAGCGGATTGGCGTTTCATTCACGAGTACTACACGGGAATGGCGACGCATATGCTGCATGCCGCGTTCGGTGAGCCACTGTCGCTGCATGAGCCTGAGACCATTCTTGCCTTCGAGGATCACCTTTCGTACTCCCACAGAAGCGACCTGCATGTCAGGGGCGGCCTGCTTCCCGACGTTCGGGAGCTGTCGGAAGCGCATCGGCAGTTCGCCCGCGATTACGGCGTGAGGAATCATGGATATTTGAGTGAGGCGGATAGCACCTTGATTGAAGGCTCCGAGGGGATCTCACATGCGATGATGGCCGAGCGGTACGCATTGCCAGGTCAATTGGTTGTTGGAACGGATTCGCACACACCTCACAGTGGTGCGCTGGGTTGCTTGGCGTTTGGCGTTGGCACGACCGACATGGCCAATGCGTTCGTCACCGGTGCGGTGCGGATGACGGTGCCCGAGTCGCTTCGCGTGATTTTTAATGGTCCCGTTCCGACAGGCGTCACGGCGAAGGACCTCGTTCTCCACCTGCTTGCTGAACCTAGAATTCGCCGTGGCGCGGGTGTGGGCAAGGTGTTCGAGTTTGTCGGTTCAGCCATTGCACAGATCAAGACCGACGAGCGGACAACGCTCACGAACATGGCGGCCGAACTGGGCGGACTCGCTGGCATCGTCGCGCCCGATGATGAGACTGTCCGATTCCTCAAGGAGCGACGCGGCATCGATTTCGAAATTGAACCCTGGATGCACAGTGATGCCGACGCAGTCTACGCCGAGGTGATCGAGGTCAATTGTGCGGATATCTCGCCGATGCTTGCTGCACCTGGCGACCCTGGAAACGGCATCGCGCTGTGTGATCTGGTGGTGCGTCCGCGTGTCGATATCGCCTATGGAGGTTCGTGCACCGCCGGCAAGCGAGAGGATTTCGATCGCTATCACGAGGTTCTCGCCTGGGCTTCGGAGCGCGGCATCCGGGTGCCCGCCGAGGTGAAGCTGTATCTGCAGTTCGGCACCTCCGACGTGCGGGACTACTGCGTGCAGCGCGGCTATATCGCAGCATTCGAGCAAGTTGGGGCCATCCTCCTGCAACCTTCTTGTGGCGCGTGCGCCAACTGCGGGCCGGGTGCCTCCATTGACGCCAGCCAGGTCACCATCAGCGCGATCAATCGCAACTTCCCGGGCCGATCTGGGCCAGGGCAAGTCTGGCTGGCCAGTCCACCCACCGTAGTCGCCAGCGCGCTGGTCGGCAGAATCACATCATTCGCTGAGTTGCGTCAGCAATACGAATAAGGAAGACCGAATAGCGGTCAAGAGGCGATCACTTGCTCCGCCTTGAAGGCTTGGTGATTCGCGTCCTATTAAAACAGCAATGCAGGAGGCATACATGGCCCCTCTGGAGGGCGCCGCATATCTACAGGCCTCTAAGTCGCTTTTGAAATGTCCGCATCACGGCCAGAGGACCCTGAGACTGAATGACTCTTGCTGAGCATTGAGAGCAGAGAAAAGCGAGGAGGTCACCCTCCTCAAGCACCGACCAATGTAGGGTGTGCCTATGGTTCACCCTCATGGTTGCTAGTCGTTCAGAACTTGTGACGGATACCGGCCGCCGCACCGAGCATACTGCGAGCACGCGCCGGAAGTCCGTAGCCTGCCGCGTTCGCGTCTACCGTAGACTGATCGAGAGCCAGTCCGGCGTGGCAGGCATAAGCTGCAGTCAGATACAGGTCTGTCCGTTTAGACGCACTGTAATCGGCGATGAACGCCAATTGCCACGGGTTCGATAGTGTCGATGGAGCACTATTGATCGTTTTTATCTTCTGATAGATATATTCGAGGGAGAGACCCACAGCGCTCGTAGCCTGGTAGTTGACGCCGGCCCAGTAGTAATCATCGCGCAAAGCGAGTGAACTATCGGCGTTCTTGTTTTGACCCCAACGGTAGCCCGCCATCATTTTCGTTGGACCGTACGTATAGCTGGCCGCCACGGCGGCCTTGCGCACGGTTCCCGTGCCGAATGCGCCGCCGCCGAGCGACACGCTCGGATTGTATTGGTCGTAGACCACTGTTGCTCCGATTGGCCCGGCGGCGTATGCAACACCAGCCCCGTACCCGCTATCGCGCCGGAACTGACCCGCGACTTCGCCGCTGCCACCGCCGCTTGGATTGACGCTGGACGCACCATTGCCGAAGGTCCAATGAAGCTGTGCTGTCAGCGGGCCGAATGTGCCAGCGTAGACGGCCATATTGTCGGAGCGAAAGTTGAGGCCGGTTAGCACCGTAACGGGCTCATACTGCGTGGCATAGGAAGTGGGTTGGAAGTTTGCCAGCAACTGGAAAATCGTCGTGTATTGACGCCCGAACGAGAACTGACCAATGTCTTTGCTTTGTAGGCCAACGTAACCTTGGCGACCAAATAGGCGGCCGCTTTGCTGCGATTTGCCGTCGTCAACGCTGAATCCGCTTTCCAGTACGAATACGGCGGAGAGCCCACCACCGAGGTCTTCCACTCCGCGCATGCCCCACCGCGAACCGCTGAGCCCTCCCGAGTTCAGGCTGATTCTGCTTTTAGCGGGTCCCGGGAAACCTGTTTGGCCAGGTGGAATCGCCGAGAGGTGGTTGACGTACTCGATGTTTGCATCGATCACGCCATACAGCGTCACGCTCTGCTGAGCCAACACGTGTCCCGACGCGGTCCCCAACAATGCCAATAGCACAACTGGACTTTTCATTTTTACTGTCTCCATTTGTTGTCTTGCGCCATCGGTTTAACTTGGTGATGTCGCGACGCAATTTTTTTAAAAAAAAGAGCCCCATACTTGGGCCGGCGGCTCAAGATTACTGAATACAAATGATGGATTTCAGTGCGGCGACTTTCCGTCAACAACGGACGGCGAATCTATTCTTCGTGATGCTGGAGGTCTAGACGATCAGATGCAGTTTAGGTAAGTCTTTCGGCGCAACCTCATCAGACTCTTCGTCTCTCGCCGATGTTATTTCTTGTTTTTAGTCAGCCCGGAAGGCTCGATATTCCTGGAGCGAACCGGGATGTTTTGAATAGATTCCTGCGCTACCGAGATAGCTCTTCGAGCCCAAGATTGCGTGTGCGCGGGCCCATGAGGCCAATGGCTAACATGACAATCGTCATTGCCCCGCCAATAAAGAGGAAAACGCCGCTGACACCAAAGTCTTTGAGAATATTGGCGATGATGAAGGCGGAGAATATGGCGGAAAGGCGGCTCCACGAATAGACGAAGCCGACGGCACGAGCGCGAATGCTTGTTGGGAAGAGCTCAGTTTGATAGGCGTGATACGTATAGGAAATAATATTGCCTGCCAGCGTTAGGCATACTCCCATCACTACCACCAGTGATGCATCACGGAAATAGCTAAACAAGAGTCCACAAATAACATTCACAAAACTTAGCGCAACGATTACCGTTTTTCTTTCAAGGCGATCGGCAATGAAGAGCCCGATCAAAGGGCCCACAGGTGCAGCTATGGCAATGATGCTGGAGTACATCAGGCTTTGTGTGACCGTGACGCCTTGCTTGATGAGCAAAGTGGGCACCCAACTGGCAAATCCGTAGTAGCCGACGGTTTGGAAGATGTTGAAGATCACCATCATCAGGGTGCGCTTGCGATATGGCTTCACCCACATATCTCGGAAACTTCCCTGGGATCCGGTCTGTTCGGGAATCGCGGGCGCCGGCAGAGCTTTTCCGTACTCGCGCTCGACTTTGGCCTCTAGGCTTCTGAGGATTGTGTCAGCTTCCTGGTATCGCCCCTTCTGCGCTAGCCAGCGAGGACTTTCTGGCAGTCGCAGGCGTATCCACCACACAAAGATGGCACCGTGCGCGCCCAAAAGAACTACCCATCTCCACCCCTCAAGACCCAAGAACGAGTGAGGAACCAGGAGGTAAGAAAGGAACGCGACCAACGGCACGGCCGAGAAACCAACGGCTTGTCCGCAAGCAAATGCTCGGCCCCGAATTTGCTTGGGAACCAGCTCGGAGATGTACGTGCCAATTGTGATGAGCTCGACCCCCAAGCCAAGGCCGGCTACAAACCGCCAGAAATTGAGCCCCAGCGCCGTGTCCTGGAACGCCATCAGGGTATTTGCAGCGGTATACAGGAGGAGGGCGTAGGTGAATATCGCACGTCGGCCATATCTATCGGCTAAGAAGCCGCAAACCAAGGTGCCGAGAAACAATCCAGCGAACAGCGATGCGATGAAGCTTGCAACACCAGTGGTGCCGAATAGGCCATGAGTTGTTTGTGTCAATACTCCGCTTTTTACTAGTCCTGGTGCTATGTAGCCTGTGTACATCAAGTCATAGATCTCGAAAAAATAGCCGAGACTCAACATCATGACCATGATCCAGACCGACTTTGTTGGCGGAAGCCTGTCCAAGCGGGCACCAATCTGGCCGATTGAGTGCTGAACGGCGTCAACTGTTTCGATTGGTTCCGACTGCAGGGAGCCCTGCGGCGCGACTCCGTTATTTGGGTAGGCTATCGCTCTGGATAGTTTCATCTGTGTCTCCCATAGTCGGTCTGAGCCGATTCTTTCGGGTGGAGCGGCGCTCGGTCTTCGATCACCGCTAGGGGGGTGGACCGTCTACTCGACCCGACTAAGGAGATACCTATATTGGTCGGCTTTGGTTGCATACCCGGCGGCATTTGCCGAGATATTTTTGATTTCTTCGCTAGTCAATTCTCTAGCGACCTTCGCAGGTGATCCAATAATGAGGACGTTATCCGGGAATACCTTCTTTTCAGTGATCAGAGCGCCTGCCCCCACTAGGCAATTCTTCCCGACCACTGAGCCGTTCAAGATCACAGCCTGTATGCCAACGAGGCTTCCGGCGCCAATCGTGCACCCGTGAAGCATGGCTTGGTGACCAACGCTTACGTTATCTTCGACAACAAGCGGGAAGCCTGGGTCGGTATGCAGGACAGCACCCTCCTGAACGTTGCTGTTCTCGCCAATGAAGATCGGTTCGTTGTCTCCGCGAAGGACGGCATTGGGCCAGACGCTTGCGCCTGCACCAATGGTCACTCTACCGATGACGGTAGAGCCCTCGGCAACAAAAGCAGAGTCAGCGATGGCGGGCGACTGGTCACCCAACTGGAAGATAGGCATAGTGCGCTTCCCTATGATTTGGTTTGTCGATAACCCGGCGATGAGCCGATATCTAGTCCGAGATCTGACCTGGCTCAGCGAGGTGCTCAGCTGCCTTCACAACTCCGCTGCGAACAAGTTCGTCGATCTGATCAGCCTTGTAGCCGAGTGAAGCGAGGGTTGAGCGGGTATGCTCGCCAATGCGAGGAATGGCCAGACGGGGCTGGAGACGGGCCCCATCTATTGAGATTGGTAACAGCGGAATGTCGGTGTTCGACCCGTCATCAAGCGTCAGCTTCACCAGTCCACCGCTTTCCTTGAGGTGGCGGTCGTTGAATAGGTCTTCTGGACGCGCAATGGCGGCGAATGGCACACTGTTCGCTTCAAATGCTGCCGCCAGCGCGGTCGGTTGGAGTGTGCGAAGCGTGTCCGACAGCAATGGGATCATCCAGTCGCGCGCCAGAACGCGATCATTGTTGGACTTGAGCCGCGGATCGCCCTGCAGGTCCTGTCGCCCAAGGATGTCACACAGGGAATTCCATTGAGCATCGCCGGTGGCGGCAATGAACATCTGTTGCTTGTCGGCAAGTTCAAAGACATCGTAGACAGCCCATGCGTTAATGCGCTCGGGCATTGGGGCGGCCGGTTGCCCCGTTACGACGAACTGTTGCATGTGTTGTGCGGACAGCAGTACGCAGTTCTCGAACAATGCAGATTGAACCTCCTTGCCAATGCCGGTGAGGTTCCGTTCATAGAGGGCGGCTAGTACGCCGATGGCTCCGAACATGCCGCCCATGATGTCGTTCACCGAACTACCAGCGCGCAGCGGCCGCCCAACCGGGCCCGTCATATAGGCAAGGCCGGCCATCATTTGGACGACCTCATCGAGGGCAAGTCGTTTGTCGTAAGGGCCACTCAGAAAACCCTTGTGGGAGACATAGACGATCTTCGGGTTGCGTTTGCGCAGTGCTTCGTAGTCCAGGCCTAGTTCTTTCATCCGGCCTGGCTTGAAGTTCTCTACAAAGACGTCAGCGGTATCAACCAGCTTGAGCAGTGCGTCAATGCCGCTTGGCTCTCCAAGGTCGATCGCCACGCTTTTCTTGTTCCGATTGAACGTACGGAAGAAACCGGAACCAGCTCCTAGCAAGCGACGCGTGTTGTCTCCTTTGGGTGGCTCAACTTTGATGACTTCGGCGCCGAGATCACCCAAGATCATGCCGCACGTTGGTCCCATGACCATGTGCGATAGCTCAACCACACGAATGCCGTGCAGTGGCAGTTTGGTGTCCGTTTTCCCTGCGTTCTCTAGATCTAGGCGGCTCATCATTGCACTCCGTGCGCACTCAGTTGCTGGGGAACCGAACTATCGAGAATGCCCGCGCGGGAGATGTGCCCATAAAGCGGCTCGCTCGGTAGCTCCCGGGTCAAGATCGCCCTTATCCCGATCAACCCTTGAAGATCAATGCCCGTCTCATAGCCCATGCTGTGCAGCAAGTAGACGAGGTCTTCCGTCGCCACGTTGCCAGTCGCACCAGGGGCGTGAGGACATCCCCCCAAGCCAGCGAGGGAGGCGTCGAACTCGCGGACGCCATGCTCTAGTGCAACGACGGTGTTCGCCAAGGCCAGGCCCCGCGTGTCATGGAAGTGAAGGCTCTTGACCTTTCCGTCTGCAATAGGCAGGAGACGCTCAAGGAGCCGCTTGACGTGAGTTGGCGTGGCGTGGCCCGTTGTATCGCCCAGCGCGACGACATCTGCCCCGGCCTGGATTGCCTTGAGTGCAACGTCGCACACATCTTGCTCAGGCACATATCCCTGGTATGAGCAGCCGAAAACAGTTGAAAGCCCCGCCACCAGCGCGGTATGGGACCAAGCGGGCTCGCTGTCGCGTAGCTCACGCATCCGTTGAAACTCGGCGATCATCGCATCCGGCGTTTTACGAACATTTGCCAGGCTGTGTTTTTCACTGACGGAGATTGGAGCGACGATCCGATGTGCTCCCGCCTTCAGAGCGTTTTCAGCTCCCTTCAAATTCGGTACCAGCGCTGTTACCACGAGGTCCGGAAAGGTTAGGGCATGGGCCACAACCTGTTCGGCATCAGCCATCTGCGGAAGCAGCTTTGCCGGAACAAACGAAGCCACCTCGATGTGCCGAACTCCGGCGGTGTAGGCGGCGTTGACCCACGCCTTCTTGGCGTGTGTCGGCATGACCACAGGGACGCTTTGCAAGCCATCCCGAAGTCCAACCTCCTGAACGATTACATTTTTGCTTTGCTGCCGCACGTTACTGCCCTCGACTTGTCGATTGAGTGGCAAGCATGCAAGGGCGGTGGTGCTGGGACAACTGTCAGGACGCGATGGATGCCATCGTCACAGGCGATGGCAGGAAAGCCTTGTCAGATAAGGGCGTAGAGCGCCCAGGGCTATCCCTGTCAGGGTTTATTCGGACGTTCGATGACCCAGCAAGTGATCCAGAAAGCGACGAGCAGCCACTGAAAGTTCACCAGCATGGTCTACGCAAATGACGAATCGTCTCGTGGCCCACTCGTCTAGCAAAGGTATCGCACACAAGTTGTACAGGTTGCGATATCTCTCAACGGCCTCGATCGGCAGCACCGCGAGTCCAAGGTTCCAGTGAATGAGGCGGAATACGGCATCAAAGCTTGATACGTTTGCGCGGTATCGAATCGTCCGCGCGTGCTCGGACGCTGTGCGCTTCATCAGCGCGTTGACTGCCGCGTTCACTGATAGTCCGATCTGCTCGTAGTCGAGCGTATCAACAAAGGAGAGTGTCTCTCTATCTGCGAGCGGATGATTTCTCTTGACGACTACAGCGAAGTGGTCGGATCGAAACGGTAGCATTCTGACTTCAGTGCCGCCGACGAAATCTCGACAAATTCCTATGTCGGCCGCACCGCTTGCGATAGCCCGAACGACATCGGCACTCACTCGCTCCTCAAGGACAATCTGGATTTTGTCGTTCGCTTGGAGGAATGAAGCGATTTCGTCGGGCACGAACTCAACGATCGAAGAGACGTTGGCCAATACGCGAACCAAGCCCCGTACTCCGGTTGAGAACTCACTCAGATCGCTTTGAAGTGCTTCGACGCCGTGCATCAGTTGCCTTGCATGACGTAGAAAAATCTCGCCGGCCGCTGTTGCGGTTACCCCGCGAGATTTTCGCAGGAGCAATGCCGTGCCGAGCGCCTGCTCCATATCGGTGACGCGTTTACTAACTGCGGCGGCGGCCATCCCTTCACGTTCGCTCGCGCGCGCGATGCTGCCTTCTTCGCAAATGGCGATGAACAGTCTGAGTGAGGTCGGATCCGGTTGCCACATTTCGTCGTCTCCTGCGAAGCTTGACTTACCCGCGCTGCCCTGAGTATGTCAGGAAGTCAATGAAAGTCCGGGCGGGCGGCGACGGAGCAGTGTTTTTACGCCAGAGCATGCCAACGTCCATCGGCGGAATTGCGGTTGCCACATCCCGCGCTTCAATTCGCTTGCCCTCGAGAGACCAAGGACGGAACACCATCTCCGAGAGAATCGTTACCCCGAAGCCATGTGATACAAAACCTCGAAGCGCCTCCATCGAGCCGGTGCGAAGAATAACCTTTGGCGCCTGTTTCTGCCTCCTCCAGTACCGCATCGTCGACTCTTCGCCTTCGTCTACCGTGAGCATGATGTAAGGGTGCTCCGCGATGTCGCGCAGGGATGGGTTGGACAACTGAGCGAGCGGGTGAGCAGGAGCTACCCAAAGTTTTCGGTGAGAGCGAATGAGGCTACGGTGCTCGAAGCGATTGATCGCGGTCACGTTCGAGAGCAACGCGATGCCGATGTCGATCCGGCCCGATACTACCGCTTGCTCCAGCGTCTCCCGATCGAGATCGTGAAGCTCGAAATGGATATGCGGATAGCTCGCTCGGAACCGGGCGAGCACCTCGGGAAGGAAGTACCCCATCACCGTGTATGACGCACCTATGCGCACCACGCCTTGAGCATCTCGGGATCGAGATCGGGATTTGTGCAAGGCATCACTGAGCGAGTCGATGACGTGTCGCGCATGATAGTAAAAATCATGTCCGTCTAGTGTGAGCGAGACGCCGTGTGGCAGCCTGTCAAACAGGCGCGTTCCCAGTATTTCTTCTAACGTAGAAACTGCATTCGTGACCGCCGACTGAGAGATGTGCTCATTGGTGGCGGCCATCGAGAACTGTCCGCTCTCCGCTGCTGCCACAAAGTAGCGAAGCTGCCTCATCGTGAAATCTTGCGGCATTCGATTCTTACTCCCCAGTAAGAGGGAATGAAAGCTATGAGTGCGCTGCGGGAGCAGAGCATTGCGAGCTATTGCTAAGTAAGATATCTGAATATCAGATATCTGGTGTCTGAAAGTGTGATTTTACGATAGTGGGGCGCTTCCCTAGACTCCTCTTAGAACCCTACAAGAGAGAGCTCACCGCGTGAGCTTCTCGCCGGAGACAATCTGTGAACGGTCCACTATCCCACGGTGCAGATCAAGTACGCGCCGAAAGCCCTGCTGCGGTCACGGTAGACGACAAGTACACCCTCTCGAGAGGACGGGTGTACATGAGTGGGACGCAAGCGCTGGTCCGTTTGCCCCTCTTGCAGAAAGAACGTGACCTTTTGACCGGACTGAATACGGCGGGCTTCATTTCCGGCTACCGAGGGTCTCCGCTCGGATCGCTCGATATGGCGCTCTGGAAGGCGAAGAAGCATCTAGCGGATAGCGATGTCGTGTTCCAGCCTGGCATTAACGAAGATCTCGCTGCGACGTCTGTGTGGGGTACGCAACAGCTGAACTTGTTCCCTGGAGCGACCCGCGATGGCGTCTTTGCGATGTGGTACGGAAAAGGCCCAGGGGTGGACCGATCCATGGACGTTCTTAAACACGCCAATTCGGCGGGTTCCGCTAAGCACGGTGGCGTGCTCGTACTGGCTGGCGACGACCATGCGGCGAAGTCATCTTCCGTCGCACACCAGTCAGAGCACGTTTTGCTTTCGGCGGGCATTCCCGTGCTTTACCCTTCAAACGTTCAGGAATATCTGGATTACGGCTTGCACGGCTGGGCTATGAGCCGCTACACGGGCCTGTGGGTGGCTATGAAGTGCGTAACTGACATCGTCGAGTCCACTGCGTCGGTAGAGATCGATCCCGACCGTGTTCGACCGATCATCCCAAGTGATTTCGCCATGCCGGCCGACGGCCTGGGCATTCGTTGGCCCGACGCGCCCCTTGAGCAAGAGGCGCGTCTGCTTGACCACAAGCTATACGCGGCACTCGCGTATGTTCGGGCAAACAATTTGAACCGCATCGTTATTGATTCGGAGCGTGCGCGATTCGGCATTATGGCTGCCGGCAAGGCCTACCTTGACGTGCGTCAGGCATTGATCGACCTTGGGCTCGACGAGGATACTTGCCGACAGTTAGGCATTCGCCTACTCAAAGTCGGATGTGTGTGGCCATTGGACGCACAGCATGCAAGGACCTTCGCCACTGGTCTGGAAGAGATCCTTGTCGTGGAGGAAAAACGCCAAATTCTTGAGTATGCACTCAAGGAAGAGTTGTACAACTGGCGCGAGGACGTGCGTCCGAAGATCTACGGCAAATTTGACGAGCGCGATAACCAAGGCGGTGAATGGGCCCTCCCTCAGGGCGAGTGGCTGTTGCCGGCCCACTACGAGCTTTCCCCTGCGTTGATCGCCAAGGCTATTGCCAAGCGACTACAAAAATTCGATCTGCCCGAGCAGATACGCAATCGCGTTACGGCCCGGATTAGCCTTGTCGAAGCCAAGGAACGCGAGGCGGCGAGGCCGCGACTCTCGGTTGAGCGCAAGCCATGGTTTTGCTCCGGCTGCCCCCACAACACATCGACGCGCGTGCCAGAAGGTTCCCGCGCGATGGCTGGCATCGGCTGTCACTACATGGCAATGTGGATGGATCGGAGTACACAGACATTTAGCCAGATGGGGGGGGAGGGCACAGCCTGGATAGGCCAGATGCACTTCACCAGGGAAAAGCATGTCTTTGTGAACTTAGGAGATGGAACTTACTTCCATTCGGGTCTGCTTGCCATTCGCGCGGCAGTTGCCGCGAACGCGAACGTCACCTACAAAATTCTTTATAACGACGCAGTTGCCATGACAGGCGGCCAGCCCGTCGATGGCACACTGAGCGTGCCTCAAATCGCACATCAAGTTCATTCGGAAGGCGTGAAGCGCATCGTCATCGTGACAGATGAGCCCAAAAAATATCATGCGCGCCTCGTACTTCCGCAGGGTGTCGACGTTCATCATCGCGACCAGTTGGACACTGTTCAACGTGCACTACGCGACATACCGGGCACTACCGTACTGATTTACGATCAGACCTGCGCGACGGAAAAGCGACGTCGTCGAAAGCGTGGTTCGTATCCCGACCCGGCACGCCGTGCCTTCATCAACGACGCGGTTTGCGAGGGCTGCGGCGACTGCTCGGTGCAATCGAATTGCTTGTCCGTCGAGCCACTGGACACTCCGCTGGGCACAAAACGAAAGATTAACCAGTCATCGTGCAACAAGGACTTCTCATGCGTGAAGGGTTTTTGTCCGAGCTTCGTGGTTGCTGAAGGCGCGCAGCCGCGCAAGCCCCAGGTGCTACGCGGCGGCGGCACGGACAAGCCTGATTTCGACGCCCTACCTCTACCATCGTTGCCAGCTCTCGAAAAACCATATGGCATTCTCATTGCCGGTGTCGGCGGTACGGGCGTCGTGACCGTTGGAGCCCTGCTCGGCATGGCGGCGCATATCGAGCGCAAGGGCGTTATCGTGCTCGACATGGCCGGGCTCGCGCAAAAGGGCGGTGCTGTTCTCAGCCATGTGCAGGTCGCGGCTACACCCGATGCACTGCATGCAACACGCATTGCGATGGGAGAGGCCCGGCTCGTAATCGGTTGCGATGCGATCGTTTCGGCGTCAAGCGAGGTGCTGTCTCGCACGCGGTCTGGTGTGACGTTCGCCACCATCAATAGCGGGGCGACGCCAACGGCAGACTTCGTCAAGAATCCGAAGTGGACCTATCCGGCTGTGCAGATTGAAGCGGAACTGCGCAACAGCATAGGCGATGGATGCACGTGCATCGATGCGAACGCACTGGCATTGAGCATCCTGGGCGACACGATCTACAGCAACCCTCTGCTGTTGGGCTTCTCATGGCAGAAGGGGTGGTTGCCACTGGAACTCTCGAGCTTACTGCGCGCCATCGAGCTCAACGGTGTATCGGTCGAGAAAAATCAGCAAGCGTTCAATTGGGGTCGCTATGTCGCTCATCATGGCGACGCCGTAGCTATGGACCTCACTAAGCGCCCTGTCACGCAGCAAGCGGTCGTTATGCGGATGCCAGAATCGCTCGATAAGCTGATCGCAACGCGCGAATCATTGTTGACTACATACCAGAACGAAGCCTACGCGCTGACTTACCGTCGGGTGGTCGACCGTATTCGATTGAGGGAGTCAGAGCTCGCTGCAGATACGAAGCTACCGCTTACGCGAGCGGTGGCAATCAATTTGGCGAAGCTCATGGCATATAAGGACGAATACGAAGTCGCCCGACTTTACGCGGAGCCAGCTTATCGCGAGAAACTGCGTGAGCAATTCGAGGGGGAGCCGGGCCGAGACTACAAACTCAGCTTCTACCTTGCCCCACCGCTGCTTACGAGACGCGACGAGCGGGGGCATCTCACGAAACGGCGCTTTGGTCCATGGGTGTTGCCGATTTTTCGCTTGCTTGCCCGAATGAAGTGGCTTCGAGGAACCGCGCTGGACGTCTTCGGCAAGACGGCTGAACGGCGTGGTGAGAGGCAACTGATCGTCGACTACATCGCGTTGGTCGACGAGCTTTGCGCAACACTCGATGCCGGACGTCTTCCACTGGCTCTGGAGCTAGCTGGTTTAGCGGACGAGATCCGGGGCTTCGGTCACGTGAAAGAGCGGAATATCGTGGCTGCAGCGCAGAAGAGGGAGCGGCTGTTGCACGCGTACCGTACGACAGAGCACTCTGTCGCGAGTGCGTAAGACTGGCAAGTGCATCTATAGTGGTGGCCTTGCAGTTCACGAATACGTGGCACACATAACCAGCAAGCCTCGCACCCACGCTGGAAGGTTGTCGCAGAACACGCATGCCACGCGAATCGCAGTGCCGTCACGGACCGAAGCGAGAAAATGCCCGACACGCCACAGGTGTCGGGCAAGCCCGGAAGCCGCAATCGTTCGGGGCGCCGGTGGCGCCAATGGCCTAGACGTTCGACAGGTCCGTAATAGCCTCGCGGCTTCCCGCCACCTCCCGCAGTCTGAATTTTTGGATTTTCCCCGTTCCCGTCTTTGGTAGTGTTCCGTAGATGACCCTGACGGGGCACTTGTAGTGGGCCAGTCGTTCACGACAGAAGCTGATGATTTCAGTTTGGTCCGGGGCCGTCACGCCTGGCTTCAATTCAATGAACGCGCAGGGCGATTCACCCCACTTTGGGTCCGGCTGGGCGACCACTGCGGCGATCAGGACAGCCGGATGTCGATGAAGTACGTCCTCGACCTCAACAGAGGAAATGTTCTCGCCACCAGAGATGATGACGTCCTTGGACCGGTCTGTAATCTGGATATAGCCGTCCGGATGCATCACAGCGATGTCACCGGTGTGGAACCAGCCTCCTATAAACGCGCTGGCAGTGGCTTCGGGATTTTTCAGGTATCCCTTCATCACGATGTTGCCTCGGAGCAAGAGCTCTCCCTGGGTTGTTCCATCCCAAGGTACAGGCTCGCAAGTGACCGGGTCAGCAACACGAAGCCCCTCCAAGCCGGAAGCCCGGTTGCCCTGGCGGGCCATGAGGCGTGCTTTCTCATCCATCGGCTTATCGCTCCAAGCGGGATTGATGAAGCTGCTCACCGGGGTGCCGGATGCTTCTGTGATGCCGTAGACGTGCTCGACTTCGAAGCCCATCTCGATGACAGCCTTCAATACTGCTGCTGGCGGAGGCGAGCCAGCCGTCCTAACTCGGACGGTCTTCTGCAGTTGGCAACGCTCAGCATCAGAAGAGCTGGCGAGTGATGCCAATACGATCGGCGCTGCGCAGAAGTGATCCACGCCGTGCTGCTCGATGGCGCTAAAGATATTCGCGGCGGTCACTCTTCGCAGGCAGACGTGTGTGCCGGCAGCGGCGGAGATCGCCCATGCGAAGCACCAGCCGTTCGCGTGGAACAGGGGAAGCGTCCACAGATACACCGGTCGACGGGGCATGCCCCAATCCATCAACTGAAGCATGCTCATCAGATAGGTACCCCGGTGACTCGGCACAACGCCTTTCGGGTCTGAGGTCGTTCCGGACGTGTAGTTCAGGGCGATCGCATCCCATTCGTCCTCCGGCCACACGCCTGGAAAATCAGTG
Organism: Ralstonia sp. A12; assembly: GCF_000801955.1. Classification (GTDB taxonomy): domain Bacteria; phylum Pseudomonadota; class Gammaproteobacteria; order Burkholderiales; family Burkholderiaceae; genus Ralstonia. Next base: position 126,832 of record NZ_JSZO01000008.1, on the reverse strand, counting down.
TCACCCTCGGCGAGAAAGGCTTCGTACTCCATCTCGCCGATCAGATCACCGCTGGATGCTTCGATGTCGGCGATGTCAATGACCAACGGCTTGTTTTCAATCTGCTCGAGCGCTTTCGCTGCAAGCGATGAGAATTCCCTGTCGACCAAGAGAACCTTGCATTCCCCGTGACGCAGGATGAACCTGACGCCGTCGGCATCCAATCGACAGTTGATCGCGTTAAGCACCGCGCCGGACAGGGGAATACCGTGATGTGCCTCGACCATGGCCGGAGTGTTGGGCGCGAGAATGGAAACCGTATCTCCGCGCTTGATCCCTCGCTTGACGAGGGCACTGGCCAACCGTAGGCAGCGTTCTCGCGTTTGTTTCCACGTTTGCCGCAACGGACCGTGAATGATCGCGATGTGGTCAGGGTATTGCTCTGCACACCTGTCGAGGAAGTGGAGCGGTGTCAGCGGAAGGTGGTTCGCAGGGGTACGGCCAAGCCCGCTCTGATAGATGTTTCCGGTCATAGCAATGTCTCCACGTCGGGTTATGAATGCTTGGTCCTGAGGGGTTCCCCATTCCTCAGGCCGCACCACAATCTAGCTTTGACCCAACAGGGGGAATGTCATCCCCGAGACATTCCTACGGTTTGGCAGAAAATCATTCAGGAGAGAAGCGATTGTCGGCTGCAAGACATTGGAACGCAGCATCGCCCTCTAACCTGAGTCCCTGTAAGCGCTCAAGTCTTATGGCTGGCCGGACAGGTAATCGGTAGACGTCGGTAGACGCCACTGCCAACCACCGTAACCGTACTCTGATGCGAGAAAAGAACGTCTCGCACGTACTTTTACGCGTTCTGATGGAAAGGGCAGCAATGAATATCTCTAGCGACGACCTGAGTGACCTCAGGGATGCTTTGACGCTAAACACACGGGCAATGTCGAGCTTTGGTGGACGACTCGCTGTTCTCTACAAGTTTGTCGATGCCGCGCTTCCGCAACTGAGCGTGGCGCAGCGCGCTGAGGCGGCGTGGAGCCTTAGGCAAGGCATTGAAGATGTGATGTCAATCGCTGACGACATCGCGCTTCCGGCCGAATACCACGCGGCGCTGCTGGAGCAGACCAACGTTCTTCTGACTGCGTTAGAGAGGAAAAGCGTCACCTCGCAGTAGGTCACTCCTCTTGATCAGAGATGGCTCCCTCCATCCAGATCCCGGTTCCCCGCTGTCTCTCCACACCGGGATCCTTCTTGTGCCGCGCTATTGCGGCATTTTTTTTGGGGGGCTGTGCTCGGAACAACTGCGGCTGTTTCCCGTTGGACTAGCTTGCGCGCGACCAATTTCTGAACGCAACGCTATCAATGTTGCTTCTCGGGCAACTCTAAGCATTGCCCCAGGTTCTTTGTCGCGTCAAGCAGACGCGGCCTTACGTCCAGGCGTCCAGCAACCTTAGTACGGCTTGATGAGCGCCACTTTTCAAGCATGACTGTGGATCAAGCAATGTGTCTGAAAGTAGAGGACCGATTGTCGGCTGCAAGACATTGGGGCTCGAGAACGATCGCTAACCTGATTTCAAGTGGACGCGAGGTCCGCATGACAGTTGAGCGAGGTAGTAGATGGAACGAGCTGGACCGCCACCGGATGAACTTTTGTCGATCCGGTCTGCTGTTGAATGGGCAATTGCTACGCGACGTAGCGTTCGAGCCTTTCTTCCGAAGCCCGTCCCCGCCCCAATCATCAAGGCAATTCTTGATGTGGCGCGCTATGCGGCAACCGGGGTGAACATTCAACCCTGGAAGGTACACGTGCTCACCGGCGACGCCCGGGATCGGGTATGTGCCGCAATTGCCAAAGTTGATAACGATCCTGCGTTGGCGGAAGCGCATACCGATGAATGGGACTACTACCCAGGCGAGTGGGTGTCACCCTACATCGACAGGCGTCGTGATATCGGATGGAAGCTCTATGGCCTTCTTGGCATCGAGAAGGGAGACAAGCCAAGGATGCACGCGCAGCACGGCAGGAACTATCAGTTCTTCGATGCGCCGGTCGGCCTGTTCTTCACGATCGACCGCGTGATGCAGCGTGGCAGCCTTCTCGACTACGGGATGTTCCTGCAGAACATCATGGTTGTCGCCCGTACTTATGGTTTGAGCACCTGCCCTCAGGCCGCCTTCATGAAGTACCACAAGATCATCGAGCAAGAACTTGGCTTACCAACAGAGGAAATGTTCCTGGTGGGCATGAGTCTGGGCTACGCCGACGAGAGTCGCGTTGAGAACACGCTTGTCTCAGAGAGAGCGCCTTCGTCCGCCTTCACGGTTTATCACGCCAACTAGCTTTACTAACAGATGGACCAATAGCAGCACAACGATATCCATTCTCAAATGGAGGAGACCATGAGTAACGAAGTTGATGTTCAATCGATCGCACAGAACGCGAGGTTCTCGCGCTTCCATAGCTTGATCCTGTTCTGGTGTGTTCTGATCCTCGTTCTTGACGGATACGACTTGGCCGTTGTGGGCGCGGCATTGCCGTCGATCATGAAGCAGATGGGGGTGGATGCGGCAAAGGCCGGTTTCATGGCGAGCTCGGCCCTGTTCGGCATGATGTTCGGGGCGATCTACCTTGGCACACTGGCCGACAAGATTGGCCGGCCGGTATCGATTTGCGTGTGCATTGCACTGTTCAGCTTCTTCACGGCCGCGGCTGGACTTACGCACGATCCATTGAGCTTCAGCGTCACTCGCTTCCTTGCGGGCCTGGGGATCGGTGGGGTTCTTCCCATCGTGACTGCGCAGATGGGTGAGTTTGCACCACGCAAGATCCGAGCTCGCCTCGTCACCATTGTCTTCGCGGGGTATTCGATCGGCGGCATCCTTGTGGCGCTCACCGGGAAGCAACTGATTGAAACCTACGGCTGGCAGTCGGTGTTTTTCATCGCCGGCACGCCCATCCTGGTCATTCCCTTCATCTTGCTTACCATGCCCGACTCGCTGGCGTTTCTGGTACAGCGGAACCGCACCGAGAAACTCGTACAAGTGATCAAGAGGATCGCTCCAGAGGTTCAGGTCAGTAGCCGAGATCGGTTCGTCATGCCGCAAGAGGCTATGGTGACCAAGGCGCCGGTGGCCAAGCTGTTTCAGGATGGACGCGGATTCAGCACCGTCATGATCTGGGTCGCGTTCTTCATGGGTCTGTTCATGGTGTACTCGTTGAGCTCTTGGCTCACGAAGTTGATGGCGATGTCGGGCTACAGCCTGGGGTCTGCACTGACCTTTGTACTCGTCTTCAATATTGGCGCTGTGATCGGTGCCGTTGGCGGAGGTTGGCTGGGCGACAGGTACAACATCAAGCACGTGCTGGTCGCCTTCTATGCAACCGGCGCCGTGTCACTAGCGCTGATGGGGTACACGAAATCGACAGAGCTGCTGTTCCTTGTCGTGTTCGTGGTCGGCGCCTGCACCCTCGGGACGCAGCTCCTGGCGTACGCATACGCTGGTGAGTTCTACCCTGCCGCAATTCGCTCCACTGGCGTGGGCTTTGCATCCGGCATTGGTCGCCTTGGAGCGATCGCGGCCCCCGTGCTGATCGGCATGCTGGTAGCGATGCGGCTGCCTCTGGAGCAGAACTTCTTGGCTATCGCCCTTGCCGGGGTATTGGGCACCATCGCCGTCATGATGATTGACCATCGCCGCTGCGCAGCCAACACACATGGTGCAGCTGTGCTTCCCCCACACGCCGACATCCGTTCGTCAGCAAGCAGTTGAACCATCACTCTCAGGAAATCAACCGATGCAGATTAGTAACAACGTATTCGTGGTAACCGGCGGCGGCTCAGGACTGGGGGCCGCAACCGCCCGCTCGCTCTCCCAGAAGGGGGGCAAGGTGGTGATTGTCGACCTTGATTTGGTTGCGGCCGAGGCCATGGCTGCTGAACTCGGCTGCGCATTTGTCTGCGCCGACGTGACAAGCGAGGACGGTGCAAAAGACGTATTCAAAGCCGCCACTGCATTGGGAACGCTACGTGGCCTAGTGAACTGCGCTGGTGTCGCACCTGCGGAGAAGGTTGTGGGAAAACAGGGGCCGCACGCAATGGGATCCTTCTTGCGTACCCTCAACATCAACCTGGGCGGCACGTTCAACATGGTTCGGCTGGCGGCTGAGGTCATGCAACAGCAGCCCGTTGACGACGATGGCGAACGAGGTGTGATCGTCAACACCGCGTCAGTTGCCGCGTTTGATGGCCAGATTGGGCAGGCTGCATACGCAGCATCGAAAGGCGGCGTTGTCTCCATGACTTTGCCGCTCGCTCGAGAACTGGCCAGGTCCGGAATCCGGGTGGTGACGATCGCCCCGGGGATCATGGAAACCCCGATGCTGCTCAAGATGCCTGCAGATGTGCAGGAGGCGTTGGGTCGGTCCGTTCCCTTTCCTCCGCGTTTGGGCAAGGCAACGGAATTCGCCAGTCTGGTCGAGCACGTGATTGGGAATCGCTATCTGAATGGCGAAGTTATCCGGCTCGATGGCGCCATTCGAATGGCGGCGAAGTAAACCACTAGAACGGAAACCGTATATGAGCACGAACGATCCAGTCGTCATTCTGTCCGCCGCACGCACCCCGATCGGCGGCTTCCAAGGGGACCTCGCAAGTCTCACCGCGCCTGAACTTGGCGGGTTCGCCATTCGCGCCGCCGTTGCGCGTGCAAATGTGGACGCTGGCGCGGTGCAGGAACTGCTGATGGGTTGCGTACTGCCTGCCGGCGTTGGCCAGGCCCCAACACGTCAAGCTTGCTTGAACGCCGGCCTCGCTGAATCGGTTCCATGTACGACCATCAGTAAGGTGTGCGGATCTGGCATGAAAGCCGTGATGCTCGCGCACGACTCCATCGCTGCTAGCACCAGCAACCTCATGGTTGCAGGTGGGATGGAGTCGATGAGCAATGCGCCCTATCTGCTTCCCAAGGCGCGGAAAGGGTATCGCCTCGGGCATGGGCAGCTGCTGGACCACATGTTCTTCGATGGACTGGAAGATCACTATCGGGACGACACACGTGGCCGGCTGATGGGCACTTTTGCCGAGGATTGCGCGGAGCGCTACCGCTTTTCTCGCGAAGCGCAGGACGAATGGGCAATTCTGTCGACCCAGCGCGCGAAGGCAGCCATCGAGCGCGGCGATTTCGAGTGGGAAACAACGCCGGCCACGGTCCAGACTCGAACTGGCGAGGTCACTCTGCAGACCGATGAGCAGCCGCTGAAGGCCGATCTTGAAAAAATTCGCACGTTGAAGCCGGTTTTCAAAAAGGGGGGAACCGTGACACCGGCGAACTCGAGTTCCATTTCTGACGGTGCCGCTGCGCTGGTGCTGGCGCGGGAATCGACTGCTCGGAAGCTGGGTGTTCAGCCGCTTGCACGAATCGTGGGGCACGCAACGCATGCGCAAGCACCGGCGGACTTCACCACTGCACCGGTGGGTGCAATCCAGAAGCTGCTTGGTCAGACCGGATGGTCGACCACGGATGTCGACCTGTGGGAGATCAACGAGGCGTTTGCTGTGGTCGCCATGGCAGCGATGCACGACTTGCGGCTGGACCCCGAAGCCGTCAACGTTCACGGCGGAGCTTGTGCTCTTGGTCACCCCATTGGTGCGTCGGGCGCGAGGATTCTCGTAACGCTTCTTGGGGCCCTGCGGAAGACGGCTAAGAAGCGTGGCGTGGCAAGCCTTTGTATCGGTGGTGGCGAGGCAACGGCGGTGGCGATCGAACTGTTGTGAAGAAAGCCCCGGCCTTGCAACGAACGCGGGGCCGGTGGCGTTACGAAGTTGTTGGTTGGAGCCGAAAGTGAGTAACGTAGTTCTACGAAAGACAATCGAGCGGGTGGGCCTGATTCAGATCAATCGACCCGACGCGCTGAACGCGCTCAATGACGAGGTAATGGACGGAATTGGCGCGGCTGTCGACGCTTACGAGCGGGATGAGAACATCGGTTGTATCGTCCTGACCGGCAATGAGCGCGCGTTTGCCGCCGGTGCGGACGTTGCCTACATGAAGGATTTCGACTTCCAAGAAGTCTACAAAGGCAACTTCATCTCGAGAAACTGGGAGCGGATTCGGGCGGCGAGAAAGCCTGTTCTCGCTGCGGTGTCGGGCTATGCGCTGGGTGGTGGATGCGAATTGGCAATGATGTGCGATCTCATCTTTGCCTCGGACACAGCCCGATTCGGACAGCCCGAAATCAAGATTGGCACGATGCCGGGCGCTGGCGGAACGCAACGTCTACCGCGACTAGTCGGCAAAGCCAAAGCGATGGATCTGTGCTTGACCTCGCGCATGGTCGACGCGGCCGAGGCGGAACGATGGGGCATCGTCTCGCGTGTCTATCCAAGCGATCAGCTGCTCGATGAAACGCTGGAAGTGGCCAAGCTCATTGCCAGCTACTCGCTGCCTGTGGTCATGATGATCAAGGAGTCGATCAATCGGGCATACGAAAGCTCTTTGAGCGAAGGTCTGCTCTTCGAGCGCCGTGCTTTTCATTCGACGTTTGCACTTGCGGACCAGAAAGAGGGAATGTCGGCCTTCCTATCGAAGCGCTCGCCGAGTTTCAAACATCGCTGACGAAAGGGCAATGCCCCGACCTCCGACAGCATGTGGCCCGACGGTTCGCTGCGGTAGTGAGCGAGGTTCGTACGCTGGTACATCACTCGTCGAGCGTGGTATAGGAGATCGGGCAACTGATTGGGCGGTGAAAAGTTTCCAAACCGATTCGCAATTGGTAGACAAGGCAGGCACGTGAAACGAGCTCTCACGGAGGTCACCGGCATCATGAGTGAGATTGCCGCGGCATCTTCTGAGCAGAGTCGTAGCGTTGGACAAGTGAACCAGGTCGTCTCGTAGATGGGCGGCGCGACACAGCTGAACGCTGCGCCGATGGAGCAAGCTGTTGCGTCGTCGGTGTCCTTGCCGGAGCAAGGGCTGCAACTGAGCGAGACGGCGGCGTTCTTCTGTCTGAATTCCAGCGCGTAGCTCCTGCGATCGAACTCACCCAGCACGAGTGCGATCTTCCGTCTACTGCGCTCGCTGAGCTTAGCCTGCGTCACTCCAATTTCTTTGTTGCTCGTGCAATCCCTAGCTTGCCATCAGCGCATCTTACGTTGGCATTGGTGACTGCTGAATCGACGCGGTCCCACTATTGCCACCGTATCCGAGCACCTCGTGGTGCTCCGGTTGTCGAGCTCCTTGGCGCCTGTTCGCATATTCCGCCTCTCAGACTCATCCCCCGGACCAACTCTCAAAACTAGCGAAGTACCCCCTTCTGCGGAGAGGTCCCAAGCATGACGATCCGGCGTGCCCAAAAGTCTTGAAAGTGACAATCCCGTGAGGCTCCGGGCGGTAGCGTGTTGGTGCAGTCCAACCATCGACAAAACTGCACGTCATCGACGTCCATAAGATCAGGAGACCACATCATGCTAGACCTCGACCACAGCCGGCGCCGATAGAGCCGCTCACAGCCTTTGGCTAGGGCCGCTGCATGATTTCGGCCAGTAAGCAAGCCTGCTAGAACGCAGGTTCGCAATTCATGCATGACCCACTACGGACCAATCGTTGGTCAGTGGTGTTCCGAAGCAGAAGTGAATCGCTTGAGGTCGTTAAGACCCTCCAACGCTCGATTTCACTTCGACCAGCAGGAAATGTGGAGACGTACGATGAACAAACGAGTTATCTCAGCGCGCGTGATGCTGTGCTGCCTTGCATTGGCACAGGCGGCATGTGGAGGGGGAGATGACCCACCGACTCAGGCAGCCACTGCGCCGACTACTACCTCATCTCTATCGGTACCCTTAGCGACATGTGGTGCCGGCGATACCCCGGAAAAGGGGTTGCAAGGGCAAGTCCCGATGTCGGAGCGCGCGGCGGGATTCCAGGGCTACACGTGCAATCTCACGAAGGCGTCCAATGTCCCAGCCCCGGATAATGGATATCGCCAGTTTGTGTCCGTACGCGATCGCAGCGGGCATGTGTGCGGTTATGCCGGGGGTGTCACTTCGCTTGGCAGTTCAAACACCATGGTGGTGGATATGACAAATCCCGACCAACTGGTGCAGACGGCCGTGCTCTCGAGCCCGGCCATGACGAGCCCTGGGGAGGGGCTACGCACGCATACCGGCCGGGGCTTGCTGATTGCAGCACACTACAACGCTAGCCCCGGTACCACAAGCGAGTCGCACGGATTCGATGTCTACGATGTTGGGACCGATTGCCGATTCCCACAGTTGCTGACAACCACGGAACTTATGTTCAATACGGCCGATTCGCTCCCTTGGCCAGGTGTGGGGCCCTGGCCGGCGAGCGATGCCGTATTCGGACATGAGGGCGCCATCTCTCAGGATGGACTTACCTACTACATCGGGGACTTTCCGCACAACGCTTATCACGCCGTCGATATCACCGATCCCACTAAGCCCGTATTGTTAAGTTCATTCGTGCCGCCATCGGCAACGGGCCTCAAGGATCCTTTGACCGGGCAGGGTGTGGTGCATGGGCTTTCAGTCAGCAACGACGGCACCCGCACATATTTCACCACCGGCGCGATCGCGTTTCGCAGTGATGCAATGGTGCCTCAAACAGGAGAGTGGCATAACGGGTTCCTTGTCGTCGATACAAGTGAGATCCAAGCCCGCACCCCGAACGCAAAAATGCGGCTCATTCATGAAGAGAATTATCACGATAACGAGGCCGAACAGATGACGATCCCGTTTACGGTCAAGGGTCATCGCTATCTTCTCAGTACCGGAGAATCGGGGACTGGGGGACTGGGCCCAAAGGGGAAGAAGCAGGCCTGTGCCGCTGGTTTGACTCCCTTCGGGATTGCCAGAATTTATAACCTTGACGACGAAAGCAACCCTGCCCTGGTTAAGAAGATTGTGCTGGAAGCCAACGACCCGAAGAACTGCTCTTTGGTCGAGGGCGAGATCGACTCAGGCTACGGATTGGCGTATGACTCCCATATGTGCAGCGTCGACAATCGCGATGAGGCAACGACGCTTGTTTGCTCGCACTTCCTATCGGGGATCCGAGTGTTCGACATCCGAGATCCGGCCAACTTGAAGGAAATTGCGTACTACAACCCACCTTCTGTAACAGGTCCCGGCAAGCCGATACCGTGGTGTGGCGCTATCTCCACGCTAGATGCGTTGACGGGCAGACTCTACAGCGCATGCGGTGGAATTGGGGTGTTGTCATTGAAGTTTGCGCACTCGGTGTGGCCGTTCACTGGATCGACAACGCCTGCTGACAAACAACTATGAAACGAAACAGCCTAGCCAGGATCACGTGCGCCGCACTTTTCCTGGCGACGCTGGGCTGGGTGCTGTCGCACGCATCCATTGGGGCCAGCACGAGGGACTCACGCTTGAGTCCGGAAGGGCTGGCCCGGTCGTTCTGCGTGCCGATTCCAGCCTCGGCAAAAGTGGCGGAAAGTGAGGCCGCCGATCATGCGATGGTGGTCCAAGTTCCCTCGGTACCATCCGATTCTGCTGCAGATTTCCGCTCCGTCAAGGCGGCGCAGGGTGAAGTCATTCGATTCACTGTTTCAAGCGCACGAGCTGGGGCGGTCGGTGTCCATGGACTGTCAGACATCACGCCGATTCAGGCTGGCGGGACCGTCACGATTGCCATGCGTGCCATCTACTCGGGGCGGTTCCCGTTGCACTTCCACGGAACCGATGGATCTCATTTCGAACTGGCTGCCGTTGAGGTGCGGAGCGCAGACGCACAGCTTGCTGGCAAGAATCATTGAGGCTTCATGGTATTGCACGGTCATCGTTCGATGGCTGTAGGATTATTGAGACGTAACAACAATGCTGACGCATTCTCTTGTCACAACAGGACACTCACCGCGTGGCCGCGACCGTGTCCGACGTATGCTGAAGGCCTTGATGACCTGCGCGGCGTTCTGGGGAGCGTGCGCGCTCCTTTCGCCAGCGAGAGCTTACGAAGCGGACGTGCACTATGGTCTTGTCAAATGGCTTGCTCATAAGGCCGGCTACACCGACTGGCAAGCCGAAGCGATTGCACTAGGTGACAATCGTGTCGATTCAGGTATGCCAAGCACGCTTGAGGTAGTGCTTGAGTACGCGTGTATCGGACACTATCCCGATGCAGCACGAGCGATCCAGGCGCGACACTATCCTTCCGCACAAGCACTGCCGGCACTTCCAAGGGATCGCATCGTAGTGCCGGGCAGCCCGGCTGCGCGCCACGTTCTGGACGACACTGTTGGCCGCGCGACGAGCCAGGAGGCGCAATATCTTGGCTTGTTGGGTGCAGCGTTGCACCCTCTGCAAGATTCGTGGTCCCATGCCGGTGAGCCGAGCATACCAGTCCTCGCGGCGTCGCTTCATTGTGACCCGACACTGGCGTCTGGGCCGCCGGAAAGGGCGGGGGCAGGGGCCCATGGCGCAAACGTAACCTTCGTCGCACCCGATGATGTGGTCGCCATGGCGAATGCCACATATACGGAACTACTGAAGTACCCCGTGATACAAGGGCAAGCACGAACGGCTGCGCAGTGGGCTGATCTTGTCGACAAGGTCAAGCGCTTCGCCATTGCGCGCACTAAGACCGAGAAGCGGAAGTGGTTCCGTGAGCAGGGATTTGAGTCGACAGATTTTCTGGCTGGCATCAGTTTGCCGGATGGGCCAAGCGCTGGATCGCTCGAGCCCTTCGACCATGCGATGCCGCAGCTGACACAGTTCGCCTCCCAGCAGCATGACGCACCTCCCGGCACAAAGGAATTCTTCGATCGATTACTTGCGCGCTGGCTGAGCAACGAGCCCGTCGAGACGGTCGTTGGCGAAATGAGTGCGTTTGGTACGAATGCTGGGGGCAAGAAGTCAACCGACCTGCAGGCCGCGCGTGAAAGGGCTGATCTCGTTGCCCTGATGAAGCTTTGGAAGATGCGTGATCACGGTTCCGTAGAGTCTCTTGCACACGCGCCGCGGCCTTTTTCAGCAAAGCAGCTAGCGAAAGTCCGTGCGATCACCGCGAAAGGTGATGGTTACGTAAGCCCGAGCTCCCCGGTAGACGCATTTGTTCCGCTTGTCGCCAAGGGGAAGTATGTTTCGCCGCTATTGCCATACATTGTTCGCACTATTCCCAGCGACGATGCCACTAGACCTAGAGTGATTGCGATCGCGCGGCTGAAGCACACGCCTTATGACACAGTCGGTTGGATTGCCGAACGTGTCGGTTCCGAATGGCGGCTCGTCGACATGGTAGCTGCCGTCGATCAATAACCCATATACCTGGACCCTGTGAGGGCTCCAGTTGCGAGAAGGAGCTGGCAAGTTGGGTGGACTCCGAAGTGCTATCAGCCTGAGCAGTTCCTCGAGTTTTGCGCGCCGAGCTGCTAGGTTCCTTGCGTCGTTGGCTTTGGGGTACCTTTGGGTGCCCTCGGCCAACGCCCACTTCTTTTCGGTGTCCTACACACTCCCCATACCTTTTGCAATGTATGCATGGGGTGCTTCACTCAGCATTGTGATTTCGTTTGCGCTTCTCGCCTTGTTTGCGACGTCAAGCAAGGTGAGCAATCTGGGCACGGAGCGGACTAGCACGCTATGCCGACTCAGAGATGGGCGCGTGATGCAGGGGGGGCGTGCTCTGAGCTTGGCGTTGCTTCTGCTCTGCATTGCAAGTGGTCTAGCCGGAGCGCAAAGCAACTACGAGAACTTCAGCATGACCTTCTTCTGGGTCATCTGTGTGGTCATGCTCCCCTATACGGTGGCGATCTTCGGCAACTTCTACGCTGTGATCAATCCTTGGAAGGTTCTGGTTGATCTCGTTGAGTTCATGGTCGGGCGGTCTTTTGGAGGGGTGCTCGCTCTGCCCACAAGAGGGAAGTACTGGCCCGCCCTTATCATGTACATGGCGTTGATTTATATCGAGCTTTTTTCGCAGATATCGCCATTTGGTTTGTCATGGGTGCTGACGGTCTATGCCATCATCAACGTCGGCGGCGCGTGGTTGTTTGGAAAAGAAGAGTGGCTTCGCCACGGCGAGTTTTTTGGTGTGATGCTCCAATTGATTGGTAAGTTCGCGCCAATAGCATGGGAGGAGGATTCGTCGGCCGGCAGCTTCGCGGTAAAGGTCAGCCTTCGTCGTCCGATGCTGAGCCTCATACGAGAGAAGGCGGAGGATACGTCTCACGTCGTATTCATCCTTTTCATGCTTTCATCCACGGGATTCGATGGCTTGCATGAAACCGTTCCGTGGGTGAGTTTCTTCTGGGCGAAGATCAATCCCTATATAGCCGGATTGGTGCACGCGTCCGCCCGGGAGCAATTGCTCATTTCTGCCAACGCGTACCTGCTCTGGCAAAGGGCGATGCTTTTCTTTTCGCCTTTCATCTATCTGCTGGTCTTCATGGGCGTTGTTGGTCTCGTGGCGCGAATTGCCGGCCCAACGTTTAGTGTGCGGGAAATGACGCTACGTCTGGCGCCTTCCCTTGTGCCCATTGCGCTGGTCTACCATGTGGCGCACTACTTCACGATGGTCTTCTCGCAAGGCGGTCAGATCGTGCGGTTGATCTCCGATCCTTTTGGTGCTGGCTGGAATTTATTTGGGACCGCTAAGATTGATGTGCCGCCAATCATGTTCGATCTCGGAACGATATGGCACACGCAAGTCGCGATCATTTTACTGGGCCACATCGCCGGCGTGATCCTTGCCCACATCGAGGCGGTGCGCAGTGTCGCTAGCCAATCCCGTGCATTACTGGGGCAGCTTCCGGTTCTTGCGCTCATGGTGGTGTTCACGACGATGGGCTTATGGATTCTGTCCCTGCCACTCGCGCCAGGGCAGTAGTCGTGCCCCTGCTCCATCACCTTGACACCTCCGCAGGAAGAATAACTGCTGCGGCACCCGATTGTGGGTAAGGATAGAAAGCCACTGAGAGTGGTTGACGATTTATCGAAACGAAAATGCCCATCAGATGTGCTGATGGGTTTTTTTGCCGCATGTTTCAGCTCGATAGACCCTCACTTTGCTATGCACAGATGGCATTGGTTCTTCTTCCAATGCCAGTGCCGCAATCCTAGTCACCGCCGTTTTTCAGAAAATGTCTCGCACAGGACATTTCTCCACCGGCCCAACTCATAGAGTTGGACGCGGCTATATAGCTGACAAGCTTCGTTGCACAAAGGCTGAAATGGAGGGGCGGGAGGAATATGCCTCGCTATAGCAACTAGCTCAAGCAAACGATCAGCAGCCAGTATTTCCATATGACCCCACCAGCTAGTTCGTAGGAGGCACGGCAATGCGGAGAAAAAGCGAGCATCATCCTCACGCCATCGAGGGCACTACGTTGCGAAGAGGTCGATTCCGTTTTGCGAGCGGGGCAACGGCGCTTGTCGGTAAAGCGGCGGCACTAACCATGGCGGGCGCTCTTGCAGCATGCGGGGCGGACGGGTCCGGCGCAGGAGTGCAGGGTAGCTGCATGGCAATGCAGAACATGACGTTCGGCGACGCGACAATTACGAAAGCCACATTTGCGCCCGCCACTAGTAAAGAACCAGAGCGTTGCGTTGCACTTGCTCACATGGCTAAGGAGCTCGATTTTGAGGTGAGCATGCCGACGGACTGGAATCATCGGACTGTCTTCATCGGGGGAGGAGGCTTTGATGGCAGCGTTTCAGATATGCTTGATTTCACCGTCAGTCCCGGCCTTCGACAGCATGGCTATGTGACCATCAAATCGAACCATGGCCACAATAGCTCTCCAATGGATGCCTCGTGGGCACTCGACGATCAGGAGTTCGCTGACTATGCGACGGACTCTGTCCCCCGGGTACTCACGCCCGCAAAGCAGATTCTCCAGTCTTACTACGGGGATCGCGCATCGACTGCTAAGACTGTATTCGAGGGGTGCTCGGGCGGTGGACGGCGCGCCCTGATGCAAGCCCAACGCTACCCCCAGCTATTTGATGGCATCATCGCGCGTGCGCCTGCCAATGCCTTCAACCCGCAATTCTTGTGGTATCAGAAGGTGGCCAAGCAACTTGCGCAGCCAGGTGGCGCGTTGAGCGCTGCAAAGGTCAAGGCGGTCGCGAACGCTGTGTACGCCAAGTGTGACGCGCTTGACGGGCTGGCGGATGGAATCGTTGGTCGCCCGAACGCCTGCAACTTCGATCCTATCGAACTCGCCTGCACCGGGGCTGAAACCGATAGCTGCCTTACCCCGCAGCAGGTCGAATCAGCTCGTACTTTCTATGCTCCGACCAACATCGCCAATGGCCGCTATGTCTGGGCTGGCTTTTCACCGGGCGGCGAGGACGGCAGCACCGGATGGGCGGCAGTAATCAACCAACAGTCTTTGATGGCGGGTTATATCAAGTACATGGTGGCACGTGATGCCACGATCGACCCGCTTCAACTGGATCCCACTCAGTACACTGCGCGCATTGATCAGCTTGTATCAATGCTTGATGCGACAAGCCCCGATCTGAGCGCATTCAAGGCCCGAGGCGGTAAGTTGATGATGTGGGCTGGTCAGGCCGATTGGCTGATCACTGCCAACAATGCGACTGACTACTACCAGCAAGTCGTGCAGAAGAGTGGCGGACAGGCTGCTGCGGATGAGTTTCTCGAGTACTACACAGCCCCGGGTGTGGGTCATTGTGGGCAGGGGAACGGCGCTGACAAGGTCGATCTGGTTGGTCCGATGTTTGATTGGGTAGAGAAGGACATTCCCCCAAGAACGTCGCCGATCATCGCTATGTCCACAATGGCCCCGAACAAGAGTCGCCCGGTGTGCAGATACCCGCAGTACCCGAAGTACATTGGGGGGGATCCGAACGCTGCGTCGAGCTTCGCTTGTACATCCCCCTAAAAGCAATCTAGGTGTTCGAAACGTCTATCAATTCCATTGATGGACGTTTCTCTTTTCGAGCACTGCTGTGATTCGCATCGCCTACAACTGAATTGCACTCAGACACAAAGCGGATGGCCGATACCAAGCAACTCCTCCCATGGCCGTACGCTAGTCGAGGTGGTGAGGCGGGGCTCTTGAGCCTCAAGGCAATCTGGGCATCCGCATTCTTGGTTGTATCCCTCTCGCAGCTGCAATGCGAGAATCAAGCAGCCGGAGCTGCGACTGCGCGACGGGATCGCCCGTTCCAGTTCGACTGCGCGGCTATCCCACCATCTCGGAAGCGGGCTCTCGCAAACCGCTGTCACTAGTTGAACCGTGACAGCGGCGTCCGATTCCATTGCCCGCTAGGTTCAGCGCCGTGCCATCATCTCGGCAGACCAGAAGAACTGGCCGCTCCGTTGCGGATACATGCCCGCAGAAAGAAGCGCCAAGTCAAGGTCTGTCGATTTGCGGCCTTCGGCTCGCCTACACGTATTTCAAGAGAATCTCTGCGAGAGCCTCGGGAGCCAGCCGCGGAATATCGTGTGCGCAGTCGAGGCGATGTGTGGCCCATTCAGGATCCAGTCGCAGACGTTCGTACAGCTCAACGAACGGACTTCCTTCCCAGCCGCACGCGGCGACGAAGGCTTTGCTGGGGACATTGCGCCAATTGCCGGTCAACTTGATCGCCTGGAGGAAGGTGGCGATTGGATGGGGACGGCATCGCCTGTCGAGATGGGCCGGCGGCACGCAAGTCAAACCATCCGCAGCCACGCCCGCGATGAATCGCTCCCGATAAATCGGGGTGGTGAGCGACCAAACCGATGCACCGTTATCCGGCACATAGGCATCGGCGTAGACGATCGCTTTGACGCGGGATGGCTCCTTGTCCGCGGCGCCAGTGATGACCATTCCCCCATACGAATGACCTACCAGAACGGCAGGCGTATCGCGCCCGCGAACCGCTTGAACCACCTCGTGAATATGACGTTCGAGATTGGCCCCGGTCGAAAGCTCGTCACCCAGCCCCGAAAGGGTAAGCGCCTGCACTTCGTGGCCTTCGTTTGATAGCACCTTGCTGACAGCATCGAAGGCCCAGCCTCCGTGCCAACCACCTGGCACCAAGACGACTCTTGTCATGTGATTTGCCCTCTCGAATGCGTTAGCCGGGCCAGCCTTGAGCTATCAGCTACAGCACTGTCGACATGCGTTCGTTGTCGTTTGGAATTGCGTTCCCGTAACTGGCGCTAAGAGGTCGCGCTAGTAGGTGCGCACGCGCTTCGGAATCCGTACTCGACCTTTCGCTTCTGGTCGAATTGCGTCGGCGCGGCAAGCGGCAGGTTGCGGCGGCAGCTCTGCGACGTCCCCCCTGACTTACCGTCGCCCATGCATTGCAACGCACAAGACGAAATCAACCGCGAAACGCCGATACCCGGAAATTTGAAGATGTCATCTCTGTTCTCGGCAAGACGATGGAGAGGCGACAACTACTGAGTCGGAGTTCTGTATGGTGTTTGTGAGCCAGAGACCCCTCGCAGGCAAAAGGTGATGATGGCCGAAGCATGAGCGTCAGTCTGAGCTGCATCGGTTGGGGGACTATTCGTGAGCGGCGCAACCAAGCCTTCGAAAAGGCAACCGACTATGCAGTCTGCCGATGCTGCGGCATCCTGTGCGGGGAATTCCCCAGCCGCCATACCTTGTTCGATGATCGTCTTGAAGACTCTCGCCAGCGCGCGGTGATAGATCAGGCGAGTTGCCTCGACGTCTGGCTCAACCGGTTCCGCGACTAGGGCGTAGGCTAGGCGTCGACCCCGCAATGCGCGACTCGCGAAGGTCCATGCTGCGGCGCCAAGTCGTTCGAATGCTGTCCCGTCATGCATGGCGATGCCAGCCACCACATCGACTTCTCGCTGTGCGGTCATTCTTACCAGTTCGACCATCAACTCCGTCTTCGACGGGAAGTAGCGGTACAGCGTGCCGATTGCGATGCCGGCTGCCTCGGCAATCGAAGACATCTGTGCCTCTCGGAATCCGGATTCTGCCACCAAGCCTCGTGCAGCTTTGAGGATCAACGGATGCTTGTCGGCGCCTCTCCTACGAATGCGAGTACGCGGGGAGTTATGTGGAATTTCCATTTCAGTTAATGTTTGGCTCGGCAAGTGCGATTCTATGACGCAGCTCTCATACTGGGCTGATCTAGCCTCTATCGAAATATAGACCACCTTTGGGATTGGCGCAGATTGCTTGGGCAAACTTGGGCCGACCCGTACAAATACCTAGGACCTCTTGCTTGACACGTTGCCTCTGAGGCCATAGTCTAAAGTGAATCTGGATTCCACTTAAGGTGAGCCCGAGCATTGTTTGATTTCGGCAGCTTCCTTGGGCGCGGATGTGTGCCTGAAATCCGGAAGACTGGGCTTCTGCACAGGGCTTGCCACATGCCTGCGGTGTTACCTCGGCGAAGGATGCTCGGCGCAAAAGTTGATCATGCAATTGCCCAACACTCGCTCCAAATGATGAACCACGCAAACGGCATGCAGGCCAAGCGAGCGGAACCGATGCGAGTTCCCCCCGTAATCCTCTCGGACGCACGCGGCTCGATCGGCTCCACTCTGTGCAACCGCAGTGATGACTTGCACAGGCCTGGCCAGCTAACCTTAGAGGGTTTTCTTTCGCAATCGCCCTGGTACTCGGCGCTGACCGTGGAGCAGAAGACGCGAGTCATGCGTGACAGCTTTGACCGGTCTTACGACGCTGGTGCAGTTGCATGTCATCGGGGCGACCCTGCTGACCACTGGCTCGCGGTGATGGAAGGGATCGTAAAAGTTGATACCGCCTCGAGGGAGGGGCGCGTTATCACGTTCGCAGGCGTGCCGGCCGGCTCCTGGTTTGGTGAAGGCGTTGTCCTGAAGGATGGGCCACGGCCCTATTCTGTCGTCGCGATTCGCGATAGCCGCTTGGCGTTCGTGCCCAAGTCAACCTTTCTTTGGCTCCTAGAGCAGAATCATTCGTTCAGCAGATACGTGATCGACCAGCTCAACGCTCGGTGTGGCTACTACGTTGGATTGGTGCACAACCTGCGATTGCACGAGGCGTCCGCACGGGTTGCATTCTGCTTGGCAGAGCTCTTTAATCAGCAGCTCTACCCCGCGACAGACAAGACATTGGGCTTCTCCCAGGAGGAAATTGGGAGGCTTTCCGGACTATCAAGGCAGAACACGAATCGGGCTATCCGCGAACTGGAGGATGCTGGGTTGGTGGCCGCGGAGTATGGGTCGATTCAGATACTGGATCTGGAGGCACTGCGAAGGTTTGCGCACTCAGGGGATTGAGTCGGCGTGAGGCTTGGATGTCGGAGCTTACGGATGAAACTTACCAGCTCCTAAAGGTTGATGCCGCACAAACCGGACCCACTTACTGGCTACGGCACAACGCCATCTCTATCTCGAGCGCTATCCGCAAACGGCGCGGGCCGGCGCCAGCCTTGATGACGGCAACCTGTTGCCTCAATGAATATGCATGCTGTGTGCAAGTGTCGACATCGGCAAAAGAGTCGTGCACAGGTGTGGTCTCTGGCGACACAATGCGTGTCGCCGGACTGGCTCTATTTCTCCGACGTATTTGCAACGGTATCGTCAGAGAATGACTTTTAGCTCAATCAGAAGGTCTTTCGCCGCAACGCGGTCGCCAACCTGAACGTGAACAGCGGCAATTTCGCAGTTGCGCTCTGCCGTGATATGCGTTTCCATCTTCATGGCTTCAAGCGCAAGCAGCGTAGTACCGGCCGATACCCGTTGCCCTGGTGTAACTGCTACCGTCACCACAGAACCGGGCATCGGTGCCGCAACATGCAGCGGGTTGGTCGGGTCGGCGACAGGTTGACTACGTCGCACTTTACTTGCCTGCGCAGCGCTACGTTGCTCGACCAGTGCAGTGCGAGATTGCCCATTCAACTCAAACTGCACCTTGACCATTCCTTCCTCGGCATCGTCATGCTGACCCTGCAATGAAACGAGTAAGGTTTTCCCGGGTGCGATGTCGATCGCGACTTCTTGCTGCGGGAGCAGGCCATAAAGATAGGCGGCCGTTGGCACGATCGAAGTATCGCTGTAGGCACGAACGTGCGCGAAATAGTCTACGGTCTGTCTCGGATACATCAGATACGAAGCAAGCTGGCGGTCGTCAAGCGCGCACTCGCAAGCGGACTCGCCTTGCGCGCGAGCCATTTCCAGATCGACTGCTGGAATCTGGTCGCCAGGTCGATAGGGAGTCGGTGGCGCATCCTTGAGCACTTTGTGCGCGAGATCGACCGGGAATCCGTCCGGCGGAAAACCCAGCTCCCCTTTAAACAATGAGACGACAGATTCTGGAAACGCGATTTCCTTGGTCGGATCGCGTACATCGTCGGCACTCAGATCATTGGCCACCATCATCAGAGCCATGTCACCGACCACCTTTGAGGTGGGGGTCACTTTGACGATGTCGCCGAATATCTGATTCACGTCAGCATACGCACGTGACACTTCGGTCCAGCGATGTTCGATGCCGAGCGAGCGCGCCTGCTCCCGCAGGTTGGTGTACTGGCCCCCCGGCATCTCGTGGCGGTAGACGTCGGCAGTGCCTGCACGGATTTCTGATTCGAACGGTGCGTAATAGCGGCGTACACCTTCCCAGTACATTGATGCCTCGTGTAGGCGATCCATGTCGAGGCACGGATCGCGCTCGCTGCCCACCAGCGCGGCAGCGATGCTCGATAGGTTGGGCTGGGACGTGAGGCCGCTCATCGCATCGAGCGCTCCATCCACCGCATCGCAACCGGCAGCGATGGCAGCCAGTGCCGATGCTGCCGAAATACCGCTCGTATCGTGCGTGTGGAAGTGTACGGGTAAGCCAGTCTCTTCCTTGAGTGCCTTGACGAGCGCTGCGGCCGCTTGCGGACGGCAGATGCCCGCCATATCCTTGATGCCGAGCACGTGCACGCCGGCCTGCTGCAGTTCACGTGCGATGCCGACGTAATACTTGAGGTCGTATTTGGCACGCGAGCTGTCGAACAGATTGCCCGTGTAGCAAATCGCGCCTTCGCATAGCGCGCCACTTTCGCGTACTGCATCGATCGCGACGCGCATGTTGCGTACCCAGTTCAACGAGTCGAACACACGGAACAGATCGATGCCCGTAGTGGCCGCCTGCTGAACAAAGAAGCGCACTACGTTGTCCGCATAGTTGGTGTAGCCCACCGCGTTTGAGCCACGTAGTAGCATCTGGAACAAAATATTGGGTACTCGCTCGCGCAGTTGCGCGAGACGCTGCCATGGGTCTTCCTTGAGGAACCGTAGCGCGACGTCAAACGTGGCGCCGCCCCAGCATTCCATCGAGAACAGTTGCGGCAACTCGCGTGCGTAGAATGGTGCTATCGGCAGCATGTCGGCGGTGCGCATGCGCGTGGCGAACAGCGACTGGTGTGCGTCCCGCATTGTTGTATCTGTCAGCAGCACAGATTTCTGCTCCAACATCCAGCACGCGAATTTCTCCGGGCCGAGCTCACGCAGGCGGTCGCGTGTGCCCATCGGCAGCGGTACTGCGGCGTCTACGGCTGGTAGGACCGGCTTGGGAAGCGGAAGCGCAGGAAGTGCGCGACCGCTCATCTCGGCGTGACCGTTGACACTTACGTCACCTAGGTAGCGTAGCAGCTTGGTTGCACGGTCACGCCGCTTGGTGAAGGCGAGCAACTCAGGTGTCAGGTCGATGAAGCGGGTCGTGACGTCGCCACGGCCGAAGGCCGGGTGGCTGATGACGTTCTCGAGGAACTGGAGGTTCGATGCCACGCCGCGAATGCGGAACTCGCGTAGCGCCCGGTCCATGCGCCGGATTGACTCGGGTGCCGTCGGCGCCCACGTTGTCACCTTGACCAGCAGCGAATCGTAGTATGGCGTGATGACAGCACCGCTGTAGGCCGTACCGGCGTCGAGGCGCACACCAAAGCCTGCCGCGCTGCGGTAGGCCGTCAACCGGCCGTAGTCGGGCAGGAAGCCATTTTCCGGATCCTCGGTAGTGATGCGACATTGGAGTGCGTGGCCGTTGAGCGGGATACCCGACTGCGCTGGCACACCCACCCCACGCGTTACGATAGCGCCCTGCGCGTCGAGCACGTCTTCGGATAGGCCGACCGTGCCACCTTCCGTGACGCGAATCTGCGCCTTGACGATGTCGACGCCCGTGACCATCTCAGTGACGGTGTGCTCCACCTGGATGCGCGGGTTGACCTCGATGAAGTAGAACAAGCCACTGTCGGCGTCCATCAAGAACTCGACGGTGCCCGCATGGCTGTAACCCACTGCGCGCGCTAGCCGCAAGGCTGCTTCGCACAGCGAATCTCGCGAAGCACGGTCAAGGTACGGTGCCGGCGCGCGTTCGACGACCTTCTGGTTGCGTCGCTGAACCGTGCAGTCGCGTTCATAGAGATGTACGAGATTGCCGTGCGTGTCGCCCAGTACCTGAACCTCGACGTGGCGCGCGTTGCGCACGAGCTTTTCGACATAGACCTCATCATTGCCGAACGCGGCGAGCGCTTCTCGGCGTGCCGCCGCGAGAGAGGTGCCCAGATCCTGCTCGCTCTCCAACACGCGCATGCCGCGGCCGCCGCCGCCCCAGCTCGCCTTGAGCATAAGCGGATAGCCGACCGCGGCTGCCAGTTGCCTACATTCATCGAGGTCGTGGGGCAGTGGTGCGGTGGCGGGCATCACCGGAACGCCGGCGGCAACCGCCGCATTGCGGGCTGAGACCTTGTTGCCGAGCGTACGCATGACCTCGGGCGAGGGACCGATCCAGCGAATCCCAGCGTTGATGACAGCCTGTGCGAACTCTGGATTTTCGGAGAGAAAGCCGTATCCGGGATGGATCGCGTCGACTTTCGCTTGCCGCGCAACGCGAAGAATGTCGTCGATGTCGAGGTAGGCTGCGAGCGGTTTCTTACCATCACCGACCAAATAGCTCTCATCGGCCTTGAAGCGATGCAGCGCGAGACGGTCTTCCTTCGAGTAAATCGCCACCGTCCGGATGTTCATCTCGGCGGCGGCGCGCATCACGCGGATCGCGATCTCCGACCGGTTAGCAATCAGTAGGGATTGGATGGGGACGTAAGTCATGGAAGTCAAGGCTCGGAAAAATAGGAGGCGGAGCTGCAAGGCGTCCGATGTGGCAACGTTGGTCGTCCGGACGGGCAATCCGGACTAGCCGTTCGAACGGGAACGGCGTGTCGCTAGTGCGTCAGCGCGGGTTGTCGCCGAGGTGTGTTCCCTGCTCAGCAATAAGCTCACTAGGCTGAGTGTCGGAATGGGCAGGCGACAACTGTCAGACTAGCCAAATGTCACTGGGGGGAGAGTACGAGTCCATCCAATCGCAGTGTCGATTGACAGGCGCCCATGCCCAGTTGGTAGTCACTACTGCTTCGTGCCTGCTTCGATCATTTCGTACGCAGGGGGTACTACGCGCCCGATCATTTCTGCTGGCGAGCTCTGCTTGATCCGGACTTCTGTGATTGTTCATTACGTGGTTTCCGCGGAAGACGCCATCGTTGCTTTCTCCGGATGTTGGCATTCGAATGTGCCGGACAAGCATCACTTCGACCAAGCCTCTTCTACATAGAGCAGTCTTCCTCGCTGGCACACACCTGCAATCCTAGAAGACCGGCGTTTCGAGAATGTCACGCAGAGGACATTTGCAGGGCTTTGAAACTCATAGAGTTAGACGCGACTACCTAACTGACAAGGTCTGGTGCAAAGCCAAGCCTTGGGAAGTCGAACAAGAAGACGTCACGAGAGACGATCTCTCCATGCAAGAGATCGACAACCAGCTGCTCCAATCACATCTATCAGCTGGTTTTTAGGAGACACCGCAATGCAGAGACAATCCGAGCATCACCATCAACGTCTCGTAGGTAGTAGGCGGCGGAGGCATAGGTTCCATCTTTTTGCATGGCACAGAAGCGCTCATCGGCAAGATGCAGGCGCTCGGCAGTGCGTGCACCTGAGAGCTGCGCCGTAAGCGCAAGCACATCTATTGGTTATCGGTAGTTGTAATTCGAGGCGACGTGGACTCGGGGCCAACGCTCGCCTGTGCGAAAACCCTCAAGGCTAAGCAAGATGATCCGAATTCGCTCGATTTCAGGTCGCGTACATCGGTTATACGCTTCCCTGAAGAGTCGCTATCGTGATGGTTTCTCTCTCGATCTGTCGCATCGGATCAATGTCGGTGACTACGCAACGCCGATGTTGATGAGCGGTTCGCGGCAAGTCACGTTAGATCATGCACCACTTGATCAGTGGGGTGACCAGACGCGCGCCGTTGCCTCAATCTTCGTGCTAGCTGGCGACGATTTGGTACGCATTGCGACCAACATCAAGAGTGCTGCTGGCGTGCGTGCAGTCGGCGTGGTCATGGATCGTTCGCATCCGGCATACGTGTGCAACCGTGCTGGACGGGCCTACTACGGCTATGCAGTCTTGGCCGGCCGAAAATTCGTCGTTGACTACCGCCCTATACTGGATAGCACCGGGCGGACTATCGGCTGCTTCGCCGTTGGACTCGACGTCAGCAACATGCGCACGCTAAAGCTGGCCGAGAAACTGGGGTTCGGCGTGGCAGGTGGCACAACCGCATTGCTTGTCGCGCGGGATTTCCTTGCCACCGCACTTGGTTCTGTGCAAGCACCTGGAGCAGCGCAGTGGGCAACGAGTCTTGGCATCTCCCTCCTGCTAGGTCTCGCTGTGTATGCTGCAATCGAGTGGTTTGCAGGCCGTCCATTGCGAGAGGCTGCAGAAGCCGCTCAGCGATTGGCCTCTGGTGATCTTTCCGCGCAGATTCCAGTCAAGCGCGGTGATGAGATCGGCGGTATCCTCGATGCGCAGAATGGCATCAACCTCGGTCTCGCTACGTTGATCGGCCGTGTACGCGAATCGACCAATAGCCTGACTGCCGCGGTAGGCGAGATCGCGGCTGGCAACGCAAACCTGTCCAGGCGCACCGATGCGCAGGCCAGCTCGCTGGAACAGACGGCAGCGGCCATGGACGAACTCACCTCGACCGTCCGCAACAATGCCGAAAACGCGCGTCAGGCGCTCGCATCCGCGCAATCAGCAAGCCAGCTGGCAGTTGATGGTTCCAATTTGATGGAGCAGGTGGTGGGCACGATGGGTGAGATTCGTGAGGCATCGCACCGGATGTCGGACATAGTCAGTACGATCGAGGGTATCGCATTCCAGACCAATATCCTCGCATTGAATGCCGCAGTTGAGGCGGCTCGTGCGGGAGCCGAGGGCCGTGGCTTCGCCGTGGTTGCACAGGAAGTGCGCATGCTGGCGAAGCGCAGTGGGGACGCAGCGCATGAGATCAAGAGCCTGATCGGAGGGGCGGTAAGCAAGATCGACACGGGAGCGCAGTTCGTCGACCAAACCGGGCGGAACATGTCACGGATCGTTGCTTCGATTCAGGACGTGACGCATTTAATGGCCGAGATTAGTGGTGCCAGCGACGGGCAAAGCGCCGGGATCGAGGAGATCAATCGTGCGATTGCCTACTTGGACGAGATGACCCAGCAGAATGCGACCTTGGTCCAGCAGGCAGCGGCGGCGTCGACGAGTATGCAAGAGCAGACCGGCATGCTCGGTGGAGCGGTGAAAGCGTTCAAGCTAGCCGCGAACTGAAGCAGCGAATTGTATTTGCATTTAGCCCAATCTAACGGCCGGGGTAATTTCTTTGACTGCGATGCAGGCGGGAATCGTCCATGATCTGCAATGCAGCGCACATGCTGATACTCGTCCTTATCGCAATAGCTCTATGGAGCGGAACACTCGGGCCTGACGTGACCGGTATTCCAGTCCAGTTTGTGTGAGAGGGTTGAAGCTTATTGGATAGGCTCTGGCACATAGAGGGCTAAGGGCCAAACGCTCGGCCCCGCTCCAGGTCAGGCCCCAGCTCACACTCATAACAGCGGACCGTAGCCGCTACGTTGGAGACGAAGGGCGAGTGAATGGCCGGAGCCAGCTTCGCTAGTCGACGCCGAGCTGCCGCCCAAGGCTAGTAGGCTGTAGCACTGGCCCCAAGTGGACGTACGATCATCGCGGTCCGCCAAGGCCGCGCCGAGCGCCTAGTCATGTGCTTTCAGTACCGTGAACGCGAACCAGCCACTGCCGGATGCGCTGCTGTGCCGGCGCATCACTGATGCCGCGCGCCGAATCGAGGAGAAGGAAATGATCTGCCAACTCCCCGGGCTCACGGCCGAACTTTGAGGTGCCGTACGCAGAATCGTCTAGCGCGAGCCAATTCTTCAGGCGCTTCCCGTAGGTGTAGGAGACGATGACATCTGTCCGACCTGCGCCGCTTTGCTCATAGCTCAACCGAGGTTTGATATCTTTGGTCGTATCGACCACACGCTGTGCGAGCTCCTTCGGCAGGTAGGAAATCACTACATCGACAGGCAGTGTTTGTAGCCACGACGTTGTGAGGACGATTTCGACGGATGGATACGGCCGCAGCATCTCAACCAGCAGCGGAGCGAATTCGAATAGCCGGCGACCTGAGTCCAACGTTATCCGTCCATCGTTGTCGAGCAGTGCCTGACCAGCGTGCAGGGTCCCGTCGTAATCCAGCAAAATGGTCGGCGCCGTTCGGTCCAATACGAGTGCCGGCGATGTTTTGCGCTCTGACGCTGGCGAGAGGGTACGCACCACGGAGTCCCAGTGCACCTTATGCCCCAATGCCCATAGTGCGTCGATAGCGTGGTCTTTCGGCATGACCAGCATGGGAAGACCGAGTGCTGTCAGCACTTTGAACAGAGAATCTGTTCTGACGGGTTTTCCGGCCTCGAGCCTGACCAGCACCGAAGGTGAAACTCTTGCGCCGTAAGCTGCTTCGACGAGGTTCAGCCCAAGCGTAGCCCGCCGACTCTCGACGAGTTGACCTAGCGTTTGAAGGTTGATTGCTAGTGGAAGCGAGGCGGTCGCAGACAAGGGTGTGGACATGATTTCGGCTGCATCGCTTCGGTCCGTTCAACGGCACTTGCGAAATGCAGCGGCAACGGTGATTCTTGGGAAGTATGTGTCGCCCAATTCGAGTGCGCCGTGAGGTTGTGCACTTTGCCCATGCGCGGGAAGTTGCCGGCAAAGGAAAACGTTCGAAACCGCACGAACTAAGTACCGCGTGCTCCGTCACGGAGGCGATAAGGACTTGGGGCGGCGACAGAGGTGAAGCGCAGATGCGGAATCGACGGTGGAACAGTGGGTAGTCCAGCAAGGACCTCCGCCACCGTGCGCCGCCTGCCGGCATCGGGGATCAATGCTAGGACCTGGTCCAGCCCGAGAACAACGAACCGCTGGCGCCCGCGGGTCACCACCTCAACCGAGCCAGACGCAACACGGTTCAACACTGCGGCAGTTTTCGCATTGAACGCCAGCATAGGCGTACCGAGAAGGTTGACGCGCTTCGCACGAGCACGCGCTGCGATCGCCGTAACAGCGATTTGGAAAGCGACTCTGTTTCCCGCTCCAGAGTTCAGATTGCCGTTCGACCTACCTGGAAATTTACGCATGCTCTCACCCATAAGCGATCAGTTGGACAAATTTCCTCAAGCGGGAAGTTCTCCTTACGTCTTCTAGCTCTACCCCCAAGCATCGTTTCGCCGGGCCGCCCTCTCTGGCTACGGCTTCAGCACGAGCCGCTCACCGGTACGAATCTGGTTTGACCACCGCTTGCCACCGAGTCGATCGACATGCTTCTGGAGGTTGCCTCCCCACTCGAAGCCAGTAGCGAGTCCGATGTCCCGTACTAGCCTGACAACTTTGACGCGCAAACACGTCTCCAGAAATTGGTCGAGGACGTGTACCCGCAAATTGCGGAGCGTTTGCGCGATGTTGATGGCCTCCTCGAGTGAGTGCCGTTTCCCTACGTCACTGGCCAACTCAAGCAGTGCACGTTCAGGCACTGACACGAGAACCTCAGGGCTCCCATTTGGCAAGGGCTTGAGGCCCGCCATGTAGGAAAAGCCGTCGTGGAATAGCTGCGTCGTCTGGTAGGAGTACAAGACGTGCTCTGACACCCATACGGGAAATCGATATGGTGTTTGACCCCATAGCACGGTGCGCGGTCGAAACGCGACGTTGTGCCGAACGCCCTGCCAATCGAGCGCGGTTTTTCCACCAACGTGCAGACCTCCCACACGCCGAGACAGGTAAACAATGATGCCGCCGCTCGTCGGTTTGTCACCTCTGGCTAGATACGCCCCTTTGGACAACCGCAGCAGCCATCCAGCTCGCACCCAGTAACTGGCGAGCGCGGGACTCACGCCCAGTTCACGCAACATCGCCGGGTCAAGCGGCTGGCCTCTTGGCGCGTTGTCGAGGACGTGTTGAAAGGCTTTGCCACTCATACTGCACGTTAGTTGGTGGCCTCAACTCATGATGCTCTTGAGTTGCCGCACTAATTTAACGCTCGTCACGGCGCTGTGAGCCGCGGGCAAGCGGAGATTGGCATGCGGTCTACCTCAAAGATTCGAGTGTTCGCCCGGCTTCGAACAACATTCCTTGGTCTCGCGACACTTTCAGAACGAACGCTCTGGCACCTCGGCAACCTAGAAAGTAAGGCACCTCCGAATACAGACCCCGGATCTCGTACGGATCTACATAGGAGTTAGCCAAGATGGTGAACATCCTTTCCTCGTCTTGAACCACGGCGGACCCCGGCTGATACAAGGCCAGTGTCCCTTGCCCCTGCGCGCATTTGGCGTAGGCCCAAGCCAAGCTCTCCACCCCAGTAATCTTCGCTCGAGCAAAACCGAGCGCTTTCCCAGTCAGCACGCCATTTGCTGGTAACGCGTCTTCTTCATATAGAGACTTTGCTCGCCCCTTCCACACCAAGTCCTCATCCCGAAAGGAACGAATTGCGACTAGTGACGTGGCGCCCATGAATCTGGTCCTCGTCCGACCGATAGCACGAAACTGCTTGAAGCACTCTGTTCCCCCGACACGAAAGATCTCGTTCGCGGCATCCTTGGGATCAAGCAGTTCTTCAGTCCTTGTGGATTTCCCGGTCATCGAATCCACTTCATCGCGAGTGAACAGCCATTTCGAACTACACAGGTTGGCGATCGCTTGCTCAAACGTGGCTTCAGATGCCGCCGGGGTGCTAAACAGCGAGCTCTCGCCAGGGCTGATCAGAGTCATCCTTTTGCCGATCGGTGCGACCAATTCGATTTCCGGGGTAGCAATCAGCGCTTGCCGCATTGCCAATGGCTCCGCGTGGCTGGACAGCGCGATGCACCAGACTAGAAGGGAAGCGGCAATAGCTCTCATGGACTCGTTCGCAATCAATTCGGTGGTTGGTTTGAGGAGCGCTGAAATGAGAGAGCTAGCTGACCGACCTCACGCTCGCTCTCCACTCGGCCACCCAGACCGCGCCTGTGTCTGCCTTGGGTTGCCCCGGAAGACACGGATGAATCGCGCCGTCTTGCCCTTCATAGGCGAACCACTGGACACCACCTACCGTGTAGCTGTGGAGCACCGTGATTGGATCCAACTGACTGGGTGCTTCCGCGTTGCCGGCAAGGGCGACCCTGTAGACGCGGCAAGCGCCGCGGCCGACGTATTCCACGATCTGGAGCAGCTCCTCCGCAGACGGGACTAGGTATGCGTTCAATAGTGAATTGGCGCCGTGATCGTGACGATCTCGCTCGATCAGAAAGCAAGGCGACTCGCCCGTGATGCCTACGTACCGCCATGGCTGATAGGGGCGTACCAAGTGCCGTCGAACAGCCTGCGATTCTTCGCACCCAAATTCTGTAAGCAACATTCCCAACCAGTTTCTTGAACAAAGCGCCGCGGGCGGCAATACGCAACGGCTACACGCCGACGCACCGCTCTTCGACAGACCACTATAAGTGACAATTCTGCCCTAGATGGTCTCCTTTGTCACTCATAGAGCGTGGCCTGATAGTGATCCACTCCATAGCATCTTTTTCCTTTAGGGGAAGGAGATGCGAGACCCATTGATCCTCTTTGGCAAGAGAGTGGCAGCGCTGCGAAAACAGAAGGGGTGGTCGCAGGAGAAGCTTTCCCTCGAGAGCGGAATCGCACGTAGTTACCTTGGCGGGATCGAGCGAGGACAGCGAAACATCGCGCTGCTCAATATCGTGCGCCTTGCACGAACGTTGGATGTGCCGGTCTCCGAGCTATTTATTTGGAATATCGAGCCCTAAGCAAAGCCTCAACTCTGTTCGTTCCCTCCTAAGCAACACGCGACGGCCCTAAGCAATCGCGGCACGCTCGCCACTGCAGTTTCCAACGTAGTCACGCCCGGCGCAGATCCGCCACTGGCGGCGTCGCCTACGACGCGCGGCCACATACCAGCCTTGCAATTTGCTCTTCACTAGGCAGCGTACCTCCTTGGCCGTTCGCACTCGATCTGCGTTGCCTTACAGCCTCGCGCTCCGCACAAGGCTGATTTCTATCAAAGAAAAATCCCGCAATCGCCCACGATTACAGTCTCATATAATCTTCTTTTGATTAAATCTATACTTAACAGATATAAATAATACAGAAAGAATAATTTTGCGTGAGTTGATTTAAAAGATTTTTTCTTGCAACATGCGGTAAATTTTGTAATCGCTCTCTGCGCTTCGTGAGCCGCTTGATGGCTCCCGTCGACCTGAAAGCGTACGCCTCTTCGACAAAAACCTTCGGGAGAAGCAAAGGCCCAACGGCACGAAAGAGCCTGCTGATCCTCATCCGAAGTGGTTGGCCATACACCGTCGAAACGGTGAACCGGTTGGCAGATGAAATGAGGATGCGAGTACCTGTTCAGCAAAGAAGGTCAACTCTTTGAGTTGTTGCTGTGCAGCTCGAAGCTTATGACACGCAACTCAAGCGAGGCGGGCGCGTCGCAGCCGATTTTGTTATGCGTAACGTTGATTTCAAAGGCGCAACGGTTTTGTTGCGCTAGGTAAGCATGTAGGCCGCGAGATGTTTGTATGTGTTAAGGCACGGGTTTTTAGCGATGAAACGGGCGCATATGCGGAAATCCCAGCGCTCTTAACGCCTGTTGGCGTTCTGGAGTCGTTGCTCGACTACTGTCTTTCTCGTAGTCACGACCGCAGCTTGGCCTGGATGACGAAGGTAACTAGGTCGGTACGGATGTTTCTTGAGTACTTGCAAACCAATCCGGCTGAGCGCGACACTTATTGCCTCTTTCAGAACTTCGCTCAGAGGCTTTACACCGGCACCTTTGATCGGGTGACTCGGTTGGACCCCAGCGGATTGTGTTGGGCGCCACGCTCGCCGCAGGATGCCTCGCACATCGTCACGTACCTGACGGACTTCTTTGACTGGCTAGGCGAGATGCGCCCCGAGGCGGCCCAGGTGAACCCCCGCTATGCGGGTGGCGCCTTCGACCGGCAGACCGACGAGGCGGCCTATCAGTACCGACGCAGCAAGGCCTTCCTCGGGCACACCTGGGCGGCGAACGCGTCGCCCGCCGAGAACGGGCACCGCGTCCGGGGCCAGCGCCTGCCGAAGGTCGAAAAGGGCGAACCGCCTGCTTTCCCGGAGGAGCGCTTTGAGGAGCTACTGGTCAAGGGATTCCGCGCAGCGGGGCGCTACGACTATCGCGGCATGCTCCTTACCTTGCTGCTGCACGGCGCGGGCTTCCGTGAATCAGAGCCTTTCCACCTGTATATCTCCGATGTTTTCCCGGACCCGACCAACCCGGGTCAGGCCATGGTGCTTATCCACCACCCGAGCCATGGTGCCGCCCCCGCCGATTGGCGCGACGAGCGGGGACGACCGCGTAAAGGCAACCGTGCGGAATACCTCGCACACCAGTTCGGCCTCCCGCCTCGCACCAAACAGATGGAGCGCCAGCACGCCGGCTGGAAGGGGGGCACGCACGATGGCCCCTATTACAAGCGGGCGTACTGGTTCCTGCCCAAGTATGGTGAGTGGTTCCAGCACCTCTGGCACCGCTACCTCGAACAGGTCGCGCGCTATGAACGCGCCCACCCGTTCGCCTTCATCAATCTGCACCGCGAACCTGTCGGTGCCATGTACACGCTCGCCCAGTACAACAAAGCGCACGCCGCTGCGTGCGAGCGGATCGGGCTCACGGTGAGCAAGGAGCTGGGCACGACGCCGCACGGCCACCGCCACGCCTATGGTCGGCGACTGCGCAAAGCTGGCCTCGACAAGGCGCTCATCCGCCGCTTCATGCATCACGCCTCGCTAGAGAGTCAGGAGGTTTATACCCAAGCGAACACTCGCGAAGCCCTAGTGGCGCTGAAGGCGGCCACGCAGCGACTGCAGGAGAGCTACACCGGCACGCCATCCGCGTCCGGCCTGTCGCTGCTTGGCATCGAACCCAACGTCTGAGGAATCCTTATGGACCAGAAGAAGACGACTGCAACCAAGGCGCCTGTCGCTGACACCACGAAGGAGATAGGTGCGAGGCGGGAATCGGATACTACCCTCGGCTGGGTCGAGCGGGACTATCCGCAACTCGACGCTTGGCGCACCCTAGCAGTGAGGTGGTTGAAAGGCGAAACCAATGGTGTCAGCGGAAAGCTCCAAGCCTTGGTGGCTTTCTTCGAGCGCTACCTCGTCCGTCACAACCTGCCGCTCGACCCGGCAGTGTTCCTGGCACGTACCACCGTCTTGCCCGAATTCTTCGGGGTAGCCTGCCCGGATTCAACGGCGGGCATCAGGTACAACAATGCCATGCACGCCTTCCTGCAATTCGTGCTGCTGAATGAATTCAGTGAGCCGAGTGACGACAGCTTGCCAGTGGTCTCGCCTGCCTTCCACAATCCCGTACCCCGGCTGTCCAAAAGCGGCCAGCCGAAGCGCGATGAGAGCGTGCATTCGCCGCTGCCCTACGGCTACATCGACGAACTGCGGCAAATGCTTGCAGCGGGGCCGCACTTCCGCGACTGGCAGTGGGCGCAGAGCGCGCTGGGCGTCGAACTCGGCCAATCCGGGCGTGTAGCGCCTGACTGGTTCGAAGTGACCGAAGATCGGATTGACCGGAACGACCCTGACTGCGTATGGCGGGTCCGCAAGCTCAGCAGGAACTATCGCGGTGGGCAGGTGCTTGAGATGTGGAGCCCGGTGCGCTGGATGGCCCTGCTCGTGAAACTCATCCTGCCGTTGCGCACTATCCAGGTCCGCCTGCTCGGCTCGGGCGAGGCCGATACCTGGCGCTATGCGGCGGGGAATTGGGCGTTGAATGCGAGCCGGCTCACGCAGGGCAGTGAACGCCGGCCGCTGCAACAGGGGGTGTTTCGCCGCAGCAACCCGCTCGCCGACGGCGAGGCGGTCTCGACGGCGCTCTACATCAACACAAACAAGACCGCCGACAGCGCCACGTCCGGTCCCGAGAAGGGGTATGTGTTGCCGTGGCCCTCCGGTGGGCCGGTGCATCAGGATGTCTTCTATTGGCTGGAGAAGCTGCGCAACTGGCAGGAGAGATACAACCCGGTTACGCGGCGCACCGCGTGGTCGGAACTGGACGGCCGCCACATCAACGTGAAGAGCGAGGTGCAACTGGCGGGCTATCCCGACACCTGCTTCCTCTTCCGCAGGCCGGAGGCACGAGACGGCGAGCATCATCTGCCGCTAACCATAGATTCCTTGGAGGGCTCATGGTTCCGCCTGCTGGGAGCGCTGGAACTAAGGCTGTCTGACCGGGGAGAAACCCATCGCAACGGCGCTCCGATTCGATTCCTGCCGCCACCAGAAGTAAGGGCTATGAGTAAGCAGAAGACATATGTAGTAACCCTCTTCCCTTTGCACAGTCTGCGCGTCTCGCTCATCACCGCGCTGGCGCTCGAAGGCCAGGTGCCGTTCCCCGTCCTGCAAAAGCTTGTCGGCCACAGCCGCCTGCTGATGACCCTCTATTACACGAAGCCCGGCGCGACCCACGTCCGCGGCGTGCTCCTTGGCGCCGCGGAGCGGCTAGAGGCGAATAAAGAGGAGAGTATCCAGAACTTCCTGTGCGACACCGAACACGATGAACTTCTGCGAAAAGCAATTTGCAACAGCGTGCCCAGCCTCGCCGCCGCCATCCCGCAGCATCCGGCGGCGCGCAACGCGACAGGCTGGATGCCCATGCACCACGGCCTGTGCCTCGTCGGCGGCAACACCAGTGAGGCCGAAGACAACGGCGCGGTAGGTGGCTGCTACAACGGCGGGCCGAAAATCGGCTCACCCGCAGCTCTTAAGTACGGACCTGTTCCGGGTGGTAGCCGGAACTGCGTGCGCTGTCGCTGGTTCGTAACCGCGCCGCATCACCTGCCGGCATTGGCGGCCCACTTCAACACGCTCGCCTATCACTTCGACGAGGCGCGCAACGCCTGTCTTGCCCGTGAAAACGAGCTTCAGGACTTGAAGAAGCAGAAGGCGGATGCCGAGGACGCCAAGCAACCATTCGCCCGGATGGACGTCTACCGGCAGGCCGAGCGGATGTGGGAAAGCGCCATGAAGCGCTTCAGCGACCTCGCCGAAGACCTCGTAGCCTGCTGGCGTCTCATCGAACGCTGTAAGGCAGCCTTCGATGCGTCACAAGGCGACGGCACGCAACTGGTCGCCGTCGGCATGATATGCGACTTGCATGTGGCATTCGAGGAAACGGAGTCGGAATTGCTTCAACTGGCTGGCGTCTGCGAAAACGTCGAAATCTATCCCGACCTAGAACCGGGTAAAGCAGTGTTTCGCCGCAGCCAGTTGCTCGATGCGGTGCTCTACCGCGAGGACCTGCAGCCCGTCTTCATGCTGATGAGCGAACAGGAGCAACTGCTCGCGGGTAACGCCTTCATGCGCCGCCTTGCCCAGCAGGTGGACCCAGCGAATCCCGCGCTGGGTCAGCGCCGCGTGATTCACTTGATGGACGCGGGCATGAGTCTCAGCCGGTACTTCGATATCGACCTGTCTGCGCTGCTGCCCACGACGAATCCCGTCCCGCCGTATTCAGCCAGACGCCAGGTACTCGCCGGAAACGACGCATGAACGGCGCGACGAACATCCACCCGGACGCTGTGCTCGAGTCGTTGCTCGCCAAGGGAGGGCGCGCCGACCGGCGTACCAACCTGGCGAAAATGCACGACCTTTGCCGCAGGCGGCATGAGGCGGGCTCGCGCGACTTCTCGCTGCCTGCCATCGGCCGCCTGGCCGAGGCCGAAGGCATCATGAAGGGGCGTGCTCTCTATAACGCCCAGTCGGTCGACTACAAAGCACTGATTGAAGCGTGGGCCGCCTACTCCGGGCCACCCGCGCCCAAGCCGCCGAAGACGCTGGCGAGCCACGAATATCTGATGCGTATCGAGGACCCGGCAATCCGCTCAATCATGCAGGCCACTATCGCGGAACGCGACAAACTTAAGGCGCAGCTCAATGTGTTGAAATCCAACGCACAGGTGACCGTGGACCGGCGTCCACTCAGCGCAGCTGTCGTAGCGACGCCCGCTTCGCAGCCGGTGACTGTACTCGCTATGGCCGCACAACTCACTCCTTCGGAGCGCGAGGCATTGCAGAAGGCGGTTTCGACCGACTTCCTCAAAGAGAGGGGGTTGAGGGAAGGCAGCCACGGCGAAATCGTTACTGAGCGCGGCCGACCGGTATTTGAGGTGGGGTTCGCGCGCGCGATTCGCAAAGTGCTAGGCGACTGACCGCTCCAACGGAAAAACGCCGACGCGGCCGTCGGCGCTCGAGTAACGATGTATTGCGATGTATTTATACATCGCAATATTCGGAGATGCGGAAGTCCTGTTTATGGGGCTTCTGCGTTAGTCACTCACGAACTATGCACCGTTAAGGTATAAGTCTCACGGAGTGTGGGGGTTTGTTTTTGGGCGTTTGGTGCTTCAAGACTAGGGCGCGGGGTTTCTGGATGCGATTGGCGCGTACATGCTGACCACGCTGGAGGGCGTGCTGGTTGATACGTCCCGGTGGGAAATCCTGCGCGTGCTGGAACGCTAACCAAAAAAACGAAGGCACACGGCTAGCGCCGGTACTGCCGGATAAAGGGTTCGCACTTGTCCACCGGGCTCAGCTTTGCAGCCCACTGATACAACGTCTCCACAAAGCTGCTGCTTACCGTCACCGGCTGGTCATCCACGCGGCCCAGCAGCGCGGCCTGATCCGGGTAGGGCTTCTCAAGGAGGAGCCGGATCTCGCCGCCGCCACTGCCCAGCGTCAGGTAGACAGCCTCCCGAGGCTCGAACTGCGGCGAGAACGTGGCGTGACGCAAGCTGGCACCGTCAACGGCCTCCACAAGCTTGGTGATGAGCGCCGCGTCTTCGGTGGTGTATTCGCAGCCGGATCGCTTGAGCTGCGCTTCATCCATCGCCCTGAGCGGTAGGAGACCCGGGTCGGTCAGGTACAGCGTGACGGCGGTCGCCCGGTGCATCCGCGCGCTCAGGCCGTCGAGTGCCCAGTAGTCGTGGTTGGTCTTTGCGACGGGCTCCGTGCTGGCCAGCTCGGCGGTGGCTTGCCCGAATGCGGCCGGGCTCAAGGTGCAGGCGCAGGCCAGGGCCAGAGAGATGATGGTTCGCGTCAAGTTTCGCCCCCTCGAAACGGCAATGTTGTTGTGCTGTGAATGCTGGACCGGTCATGTGACGGATGCGGCTGGGATTCTCTCAGCTTCTGTGTGTGGTTGTGTTAAGTGCCGTTGTGGTGGGTGCGTTGCCTTTTGAAGTAGGCGAGGGGGCTAGACACGCCTGCATTGATCCATGCCGACGCGTTGTGAATCCAACGTATCGGGGGGTGACGCTGGGCGCGCGCCCGTGCTAAAAGCGTTGCCATTTCTCACGCTGTGTCCCACAGAGGATCAACAAACAGGATGAAGTCAGTCAGCGCATTACTCATGGTCGTATTGCTGGCCGGATGCGCCTCCGCTGTCGAGGAGCGCGTATCGAACAACTACATGGTGCAGGGGGCAGCAGCGCAAGCACGTGGCGACTGGGATACCGCACGCCGGGCCTACGCGCGCGCAACCGTCAACGCCGATCAGGCTAGGTTGCCTGCCGGCCGCAGAGCGATCCTGCACTACGAGTACGGGCGTTCACTGGGCGTGACGTGCTTCTTTGATCAGTCTGAGCAAGAACTCAATGCCGCCTATGAACTCGATAAGCAGGCAGGTCAACCGCTGTATCTGTCCTTGATCGAACTGGCCAGGCTGAGCCTTGATCAGCAGAAATTCGCGCAGTCTGTGGCGTACTTTGAGCGCGCGTTGCCCGAGCTCGACAAGGCTGGCGCTGCCTCTAGCGCCCCTGCTGGCTATGCCGATGTTCTGGATGAGTACGCCAAAGCCCTGGCGGGTGCGGGAAACGCCGTCGAATCGAAGATTCAGGTGAATCGCGCGGCAATGCTCCGGGCGGCGAAGCAGAGCAAGCGATCCAATACAGATCGCACGCCGTACGGCAAGTTCTGTACGCCGGCGTAAGCCGATGATCGAAGCCATGCAACAAGAGAAACACCCATGCGGCGCCATACAACAGTCCGGATTGCCATCTACGCGCTGACTTTGTCGGCAGCGCTTTCCCTGGTTTCGATTGCGACCTACCTCATCGGGTACCAAGGCGAATGGGGCGAGGTGTTTGCTGCCTATTCAGCCCGGCAGCGTTGGCTGTGGTTGGTTGCGTTGCTATGGTCGCTTGCCGCGTTGGTCTCTGGCGCTGCGTTGCTGCGCAGGCTGGCATGGGGGCGCACGCTCTACGTATCGGCAGCCGTTGTTGCCGTGATTGCCTACTTTGTGCTCCAGCCCTGGATACTGGCATTGAGCGCCGTGCCCGTGCTGGCGTTGACAAGCGCAATCTTGCTGAGTCGCTTCGGTACCAGTTATCTGACGGACGCATCTGACGTGTCTGCCACGCCCACCAAGCGAACCCTCTTCGCCATGGCCGTTCTGGCTGTATCCGCCATCGTGTTCACCATCAGCTATCAGGGCATCACGCTGCGGCTCGGGTGGATGCTTACGGTGTTCCACCGGCCAGGGGTGTCGTTTCTTGGCGGGCTGCTCGGGCTAGTGGTGGGGGCGGGCTTGATGCCCAAGGACAAACGAGCCTGGGCTTTCGGCATCGGGTTGATGGTGTCCGTTGTGATCATGGCTGCCACTGTCCTGGGGTATCTGCCGTATGCGTCGCCGTTTGTCCGCCTCCTCGGGCCGGGCTACCGCGAATACGCCATCGATCTCAAGGTGATCAACACGATGCAGGTTCTGTTCGGTCTGCTTGGTGTGTGGATGCTGCGCAAGGATCAGGCGATCGAACCAAAACAGCCGAAGCCGCCGAAGCCGCTTTCCTGGCCTGACTACCGCTGAGCGCAGCACGCATGTGCTTGCGACATCGTCCATCCGCGGATCACGAACTGAATCTATGCTGAAGCCCCGTTCTCCCTTCATTGCGTCTGGCACAGGCGTGGTTGCTGCAGCCGTGCTGTGCGGGTTGGCCCTGTCCGCCAATGCCGATATGAAAAGCGCCGAGCAGGCGATGCGGCAACAACGCTATGGCGAAGCCGTGGCGGAGCTCAAGCCGCTCGCCCAGCATGGAGATGCGCGAGCGCAGGCAAGCCTGGGTACGCTGATGATGTATGGCCTCGGCATGCCACGAGACGACAAGGCTGCACTGGAGACCTTCACCAAGCTGGCGAAAACGAACCCTGCATTGGGTGACAACGGGCTGGCTGGGTTCTATGTGCTGCGGCAACCCGGCCCGGAGGGCTACGCAAAGGCGCTGGCGCTGTACCGCAAACACGCTCAGGAGGGCGATGCCATGTCGCAGTACGGGCTTGGCACGATGTACCTGTACGGGTATGGCGTACCCGTTGACTACGTTCAGGCAGCGCATTGGTACCAGCGCTCCGCTGATCAGCGCAACGTCTGCGCATTGAGCGGGCTCGCCTATCTGTATGACGCTGGGCTTGGGGTTCCGCGTGATGGGGCCAGGGCCGTGATCCTGTATCAGCAGGCGCTCGACGGCGGCATGGCGTTGGCGGGGTACAACTTGGGGGGGCTGTACGAGAGCGGCCGCAGCGTGCCAGCAGACCCGCGGCGTGCGCTTGCCTTGTACGAGAAGGCGGCCGCGCAAGGCATCGTCTATGCCCAGACCCGCATCGGTGTCATGTACCGGGACGGGCGAGGCGTCCAGGCGGACGTTGTGAAAGCGCAGACGCTGCTGAGCAAGGCCGCTGACCTGGGGGACCCGAACGCCTATGTCGAACTTGGCAACATGGCGTACACGGGCGCCGACGGAAAACAGGACTACGCTGTGGCGATGGGCTGGTACCTCAAGGCGGCGCAGGCTGGCGTGTCAGCCGGAGAGGCGGGCATCGGAATGCTGTACGAGTACGGCCACGGGGTCCCTAAGGACGACGCAAAAGCCTTCGAGTGGCTCAAGCGGGCCGCCGAACACGGTAACGCGGACGGCCAGCGTGATCTGGGTGTGTTTTATCTGATGGGGCGTGCAACAGCCAAGGACAGCACCACGGGCATACGCTTGCTGCTGAGTGCCGCAGAGCAAGGCGATTTGAGTGCGAGAAGCATTGCCGGCCGGATATATCTGGGCGGCAAATACGTTCCTGCGGACTATCCGGCGGCAATCAAATGGTTGCGCCTGGCCGCCGTTGCCGGCGATGTGAAAGCCCAGTACAGCCTGGGCACGGCGTACTACGACGGCAAGGGTGTCAAGGAGGATGCTCGCCTTGGTTACGCATGGCAGTCAGTTTCTGCCGCACACGGCTATGACTTCGCAAAGCAGCACTACGCAGACAGCGAAAATGCATTCTCGTACGACGCGCTTCAACAGGCGAAGATTGTCGCCTTCAAGTGGACGGTCGGGCAGGATCTGAAGTTGGATGCGGACCCGGCGGGCTATGTCGGGCTGGGCATCTTCAACCTGAATGCTCCATTTGCACCGGGGAAGTGAGTCAAACCATGTATTCGATTGATCTCGGCACGCTGAAGCTCGAATTTGAATCGGCACGGGTCATGGTGCCCCGTGATGGCGTGACCTATGACTGGTTTAACAACGACTGGATCGATACGCAACAGCAGATCGAGATCGAGCAAAGCGATGGTTCGGCAATGGTGACAGGCCTGACGGGGCGTTTTACGCAGCGAGGCCCGTATCGGGTCGGCATTGTGACGCCGCGCATCGACACGGAACAGGGTGTCATCGAGTATTTGCAGAGCAAGCCGCCCAGGTCGGAATTGGCGACGAGTGAGGCCGTACAGGCGGCGGTCAAATCGCAGGACTTTCATTGGGGCAAGCTGCTGTCGCTGGACTGGACCGCGTTGGGGTATGCGCCGGGCGGTACTGAATACTGTTTACTGCCTGCGGGTGGGCCTGCAATATCGGTAGACCTGTTGCGTTTGGATTGGGCAACGGTGCGCGTGGTCGCGGTGCGTTGATTGGCGGCGGCTGCGATCTGACCGGTCCCGCAAAGCGGATTCGACGACCCAGCAAAAGGCGGTGAAGCTACACCGCCACCACCCCCCGCCCCAACTGCGCAGGCACCGGCACCACCACCACCCGATTACCCCCATCCGCCTTGGCCATCTGCAGCGCGCTCTCTGCCACTTTGGTCAGTGTTTGTGGCAGCACACCTTCCTGTGCCCATCCGCTCGCAACACCCACGCTCACGGTCACGTGGTCTGCCACGCTGGAGCTTGCGTGCGGAATGGCCAGCGCGGCCACGGCATCGCACAGGCGCTGCGCGGTTTTGGCGGCCGTTGCCATGTCGATGTTCGGCAGCAGCACGGCAAATGCGTCGCCGTTGTAGCGGGTGACGAGGTCGGCGTCGCGCTGCATCTGTTTGGCCAGGCACTGCGCAACGGTTGTCAGGCATTGGTCGCCCAGGATCGGGCCGTAGTGCTCGTTGAAGTCTTTGAAGACGTCGATGTCGACGGTCAGCAGTGACAGCGGTGCCTCCCAATGCGCGCCGTGTCGCCAGGCATCGTTCAGGGCCGCTTCAAACGCGCGGCGGTTGGGGATGCCGGTGAGCGGGTCGGTGGCAGCCAGGCGTTTGAGTTCGGCGCGGGCAGCGGCCAGGCGCGAGTGCAGGACGCTGTTCTCGATCAGCAGCAGCAACAGGACGAAGCTCGCGCCCAGCAGCCCGAACGCGCGCCCGACGTAGAAGCCGAGGTCGTAGCGCCCGGCGTTGAACACGGCACTGAGCGCGACATCGCAAATCCACACACACAGCACCACCATCAACCAGACGTCGATGGTCAGGTGCGGCTTGCTACGCCACAGCACGATCAAGGCCACCATGCAGCACAGCCATGTGCTGCCGGCCACGGCCATTTGTGCTGGTCCATAACGATTGCCGACCATGAAGGCGGGCAGCAGGTGCTCGCCGGCGGTGGCCAGCGCCACGCACGCAGCGGATGCCGCCAGCACGGCGGCGATGATGAACAGCACCGTCCCGCCAGCGAGCGGCGTTTCGGCAAAGCGATCGGGCTCCCGGTCTTCACGCACTTTCAGCACGGCATACACCATGACGAACAACGGAAAGCCTGCGTGCCAGAACATGTAGATCCAGGCAGTGCTTTGCGGCCCGGCGCCCAGCAGCCCGCCGTGTGAAAACAGCCCCGGAAATGACAGCAGGTGCCCAACGGCCGTGGTTGCCGTAAACAGGTAGCCGCAGGCCAGCGCCAGCATGGCGCGTGAACGCGTGATGGAAAATTGCCCGAACAGCAGGACGGCCGTGATCAGGTCATTGAGAATGAGAGCTGATTCGTAAGTGGGGATGAACGAGGGAAGCTGTGCCAGTTGCACTTTGGCAAATGGCAGTGCCGAGATGAAGACCACCAGCGACAGCAAGGCCACTGCCTGTGCCGTCAGATAGGTCCTGCGCCCCGGAGACAGGCTCAGCAACAAGCCCGGCTGCACTTCAAGATGTCCCGATCTCAAAATGGCCCCCTTGCAGCGGTGACTGCGTCACTCGTTTTGTTGCATCGCACGGCTGTTGTTGTACGGGGTGTCTGTGTCCCCCAAGAGCCTTGCGTGTCATCGATTCCCACCCATCGTTGATAGTCATGAGGGGGGCCGATGTCAAAGCCCAACGTTGCACACGCGCACGTCGTTTGGGGGTGGGGGTAAGATGCGTCGCACCCGCGCCACACATACCCAGCCCGCTCCCGGAGCCGACCACCTTGAGCCGCGCCCAACATCCCCTGCAGGGAATCGCCTTTCTGATTGCCGCGGTCGCGTTCTTTGCTGCCTTCGACACGCTCACCAAATACGTCAGCACCGCCGTGCCGGTGGCGATGGCGCTCTGGTTCCGCTACCTGTTCCAGACGGTCACGACGGGCGTCACGCTGCTGCCCAGCCGGGGGCGTGCATTGTTGCGTACGCGCCGGCCCGGGCTGCAGGTGCTGCGTGGGGTGTTGCTGCTGTCGGTCAGTCTGTTTGCGTTCCTGAGCCTGCGGCAGATGCCGGTGGGTGAGGTGACAGCCATCGTGATGCTGACCCCGGTGGTGATTACCCTGGTGGCAGCCTTGCTGCTGGGCGAGCAGGTTTCCGCCGTGCGTTGGGTGTTCATGACGGGCGGTTTTCTGGGGGCCATGATGGTGCTCCGGCCCGGCGGGGGCACCTTCGGCTGGAACATGCTGCTGCCGCTGGGGCTGGTGGCCGCCAATACCGGCTTCCAGGTTGTGACCAGCCGCCTGGCCAACGTGGACGAGGCGGGCACGACCCACTTCTATACGGGCGCCGTCGGCACGCTGCTTCTGACCTTTGCGCTGCCGTTTGGCTGGCAGACGCTGGAGTGGACGTGGTGGCTGCTGCTGATCCTGATGGGAATCGTCAGTTCAGCAGGCCATGCCCTGCTCATCCTGGCGTACACCCGCGCGCCGGTGGCGATGCTCACGCCCTACCTCTACATGCAGATCGGCTTTGCCATGATCGGCGGCTGGCTGGTCTTCTCGCACGTGCCGGATGGCTGGTCGGTGGCAGGCATCGTGGCCATTGCGATATGCGGGGCAGCGGGCACGTGGGTCGCGGCGCGCGAACGGCGCATGGCGATGGCGCTGTCACCTGCGTCGTCCGGCGGCTAGTGCCGCGTGCATATGCGAACGGCGCATATGCACATGCCTGGCCGCGGGATGCTCATATAGCCAATCGATCGTTCGCGCCTGCAGGGCACGTGACTATCCTTGCCGCTTTCGTCAAGGATCACCATGTCGTCTCCCGCATTTCCGATCGTTTCGCGCGCGCTTGCCGCGCTGCTGCTGCCACTGTCGATGGCAGTTGCCACGCCGGCGCTGGCTCAGAGCCCAACGCCCATCCTCGACCAGATCCGCCAGTCCGGCACCGTCACCCTGGGTTATCGCGAAGGCGCGGTGCCGTTCTCGTTCTCAGACGCCAAGGGCCAGCCCGCCGGCTATGCGGTGGACCTGTGCCTGCGCGTGGCCGAGGCTGCGCAGCGCCGG
Organism: Ralstonia sp. A12; assembly: GCF_000801955.1. Lineage (GTDB taxonomy): Bacteria > Pseudomonadota > Gammaproteobacteria > Burkholderiales > Burkholderiaceae > Ralstonia. The sequence goes on along the minus strand of NZ_JSZO01000008.1, from coordinate 84,483 downwards.
CTCAATCTGCCGGAGCTGAAGGTGCGCTGGTTGCCGCTGACCGCGCAGAGCCGCGTACCGGCAGTGGTCAATGGCCTGGTTGCTCTGGATTGCGCGCCCAACACCATCACGGCCGAGCGCAAGAAGCAGGTGGATTTCAGCCTGGCCTATTACGTCTCGGCAGTGCGCATGCTGGTGCGCACCGATTCGGGCATCCACTCGTTTGACGACATGCGCGGCAAGACCGTGGTGACCAGCGCGGGCTCCACCAGCGACCGGCACGTGCGCCGTCTCAAGGATCAGTACGGCTATCGCGAGGTCTATGCGAAGGACCACGTTGAATCGTTCCTGTTGCTCGACACGGCACGCGCGCAGGCGTTCGTGCTCGACGATGTGGTGCTCTACGGCCTGCGCGCCAACGCAAAGACGCCTGAGCAGTACGAGGTGGTTGGCCCCACGCTGTCGGTGGAGCGGAACGCGCTGATGCTGTCCAAGGCCGATGCGCAATGGAAGGCGCTGGTCGACCAGACACTGACCGCGCTGTTCGCCAGCCCAGACGTGCTTGCGCTGCAGAAGCGCTGGTTCCAGCAGCCGATTGGCGCGCGCGGCATCGTCCTGGGTTTGACGCCGTCGCCGGAAGTGCTGGCCGCCTGGAAGCACCCGTCGGACGAGGCCGTTGAGTGACGGCAATTGCAGCGGCAACCCCCGCGCTGCCGGATTGGAACGACGTGGAAGCGGCCAGCGCACGCTTGGCCGGCCACGCGCTGCGCACACCGGTGTTGCGCTCCCCCGAGATGGATGCCTGGGTTGGGGCACAGGTCTACTTCAAGTGCGAGAACCTGCAGCGCACCGGGGCGTTCAAGTTTCGTGGTGCGTTCAATGCACTGGCGCGCTTTGATGCCGGGCAGCGCAAGCGCGGTGCGGTGGCGTTCTCTGGCGGCAACCATGCGTTGGGCATGGCCCTGGCCGGGCAGATTCTTGGCATTCCCGTCACCGTGGTCATGCCGCACGACGCCCAGGCCAGCAAGGTGGATGCCGCACGGCGTTGCGGTGCGCGCATCGTCTTTTACGACCGGCGCACCGACGACCGGGAAGCCATCACGCGTGAATTGTCTGAAGCGCATGGCCTGACGCTCATCCCGCCGTATGACCATGCCGACGTCATTGCCGGCCAGGCGACCGTCACGCGCGAGCTGATCGAGGAGGTGGGGCCGCTGGACGCGATCTTTGCGAGCCAGGGCGGTGGCGGGCTGCTCGGCGGCGCAACGTTGGTGACGGCTGCGCTGGCGCCGGCCTGCAAGGTGTATGGGGCCGAACCGGTTGCGGGCAACCATGGCCGGCAGTCACTGCAGGCCGGCCGCATCGTGCATATCGATCCGCCGGAGACGATTGCGGACGGTGCGCGCGCGCAGCATCTGGGCGCGCTGACGTTCGCGCTGTTGCGGCGCGGTGTGACGGAGATCGTTTCCGTGGAAGACGCGGCGCTGGTTGCGTGCATGCGCCGCTTTGCGCAGGTCATGAAACTGGTGGTGGAGCCAACGGCGTGCCTTGGCCTGGCCGCCGCGCGCTATGGCGGATTGCCCATCAACGGGGCGCGCATTGGCGTGATTGTGACGGGCGGCAACATTGATCTGCCGCGTTACCTCGGGCTGCTGCAGGAAGACGCATAGGCGCCGCACCCAATGTTCCGTGCGGCCGCGTCAGGCCACGCAGGACAGCCGCTCCCGCATGGTCTGCAGGATGTTCCGCCAATGTGAGTAGATCAGAAAGTGGCCTCCATCCCCCACTTCGTGTAGCTGCGCACCCGGAATGCGCCGGACCAGCCCGCGCGCCGCGTTGATGGACACGTGCCAGTCCAGCGCGCCATGAAAGAACTCAACCGGCATGGCAAAGCGGTGGCCATCGACTTGCCAGCCGTGCACGTTCAGCAGGGTCTCGACCACGAAATGCTGGCCGCCGTGTTTGACGCCGGCCAGCAGCTCCTGCGCGTAGTTCTCGCGAAACGCGGCTTGCCGGAAGACTTGCTGGTCCACGTCCGGCATGGATTTCAAGATGGATTCAATGTAGCGGTAGACATCCTTACGGATGCTGCGCACCACCACGTGCAGCAGCGGCGGCAGCAGGTTCGGCATGTAGCGCGCCACCATGAGCGCCATGCGGAAGTGCGCGGAATAGGCCTTGATGTCGTCCACGCGTTCGATCGGGGGCGTGGCCGCCACGATAAAGACGGCGCTCACGCGCTCGGGCAGCGCCTGCGCGGTGGCAAACGCATAGGGCATGCCGGCGGAGTACCCTAGCACGGCAAAGCGATCGAGCTGGAGATGGTCGGCCAGTGCCTGCACGTCGGCGGGCCAGTCGGCCACTTTGCGGCCGGGCATCGGGTCGGAGTCGCCCGTGCCCGGGCGCTCGGGAATGATGAGGCGGATCGATGCCTCACGCAGCAATGCATCGTCCGGATGCCGCAAGTGCCGCGAGCACGACAGGCCGTGCATCTGGATCACCGGCAGTCCATCTGGGTCACCGCTGTCCGACCACGCCAGCACGCGGCCATCGGGCAGGACCATGCGGCCGTCCCCTGCGCACGCGCGCGTCGCCAGCGTGGGGCTAGCGGGCTTCCCCAACGGAAGGTGGTTGAGGTGGCCGCCAGCCTGGTCGAGCCACAGCGGCGTTGACCAGATGGCCTGCACCAGTTCCGGTTGGCGGCGGACGCCCACCTTGGCAAAGACGGCCTTCAACTGCGTCTTGGCGGTGTTCGTGGTGGTGCCCAGGTCCTGCGCGGATTCCTCCAGCGTCAGCCCGCGCACCAGCCGCTGGGCAAGCCGTGCTTCTGCGGCGGTCAGGCCAAACAGTTCACGCAGGCCGCTCTCCGGCACCAGCGGCACATCGGCGCTCGCCACCCAGAGCATTGCCAGCGGGGTCGTTTCGTTGGTCGGCTGCAGCTTGCTGACGAGCACGGAGAGTGACCCGGCACCCTGCTCCAGGCGGAATGCGGTGCGGGTGCCGGCGTGTGCGGCAGCCGAAGCCACGTCGCGCAGCGCTTCTTCCAGCAGCTTTCTTGGGCGGGATTCCATTCGCCCGGCAACGAGCACCAACCCGTTGTTGTTGTTCAGGATCAGCCGCAGCGCGCGGTTCATGCTGACCACGGCGCCGGTGTCTTCCACCAGCGCCACGCCAACGGGCAGACGGTCCAGCACGGAGTCACTGATCTGGCGATGCGTTTCTGCATCGGCCTGGGTCTGGCGCATATCCCACGCGCGCACGAAATGCGGCGCAAGCAGTTGGAACACCTGCTGCTCTGCCGCACTGGCGGTGCTGGGCAGCGGGTTGCTGGTGTCGCCAAACCAGCTGCCGACGATGGCATCGGTCTCTGCAGTGGAGACGTGCCGCGCATCGTGCGCGCCGGTCTGCATCAGAAAGTCGGCCATGGCCTGCAGCAAGCTGGGCCACAGGTCGTCGTCGCTGGCGGCGCCGTAGATCAGGCCAATGAGTCTGGAGAGCGTTTCCGCCGGAATATCCACTTTCTCGCCCATCGGCTCCTCCCACGTGGCATGACCAACACCCAGCACGAACAATGCCCATACCGAGCGCCGATCATGACACGGCCCTGGCAAGTAACGCATACCCCGATCGGGTGATGCATCTTTGTGGTGCGCCGTCCACCATGAGCCTGAGCGGAATACACAACGGAACGCACGACGGGGTCTGGGGAGGCCACATGACGGATCTGCATCTGCTGGCAGGCGGTGCCACGCCCAGCACTCACGCGCCGCCGCGCAATGGTTGGCCGATGCCTGCGTGGGTTGATCCGCCCGTTACGCACATGCTCCGCCTGCTGGAAGAGGCGTTTTCCGCGATGGACGAGGCGGTGCTGCTGTTGTCTGGCAGCGGCGTGGTCGTGCATGCATCGGCACTGGCCAAGTCCTTGCTGGACAGCCGGTGCGGCCTGCGGGTGCGCAGCGACCGGCTCTGGCACCCGAGTCAGGCGGTGCTGGCGCACCTGAACAAGGCGATGGCCACAACATTGCACACCGGGTGCCGCGCCAAGATGACTGTGTCGCTTGCCTGGGGCGAGACCTTGAGCCTGGACATGGCCCCCGCCAACCCGCAGATGTTTCCGTCGGACGCGCCGCTCGTCTTCGTGCGGATGCGCCGCAACAGCGCGCTCAAGCAGGCTGATGCCGACAACCTGATCACCGCGTTCCAGATCACGAAAGCCGAGGCGAAGGTGCTGGCAGGGCTGGTTGCGGGGCTGGCACCGTCCGCACTTGCTGCGCAGAGCGGCGTGTCGGAACACACCGTGCGGTCGCACATCACCAGCATGAAGGGGAAGATGCACTGCAACCGGATCGTGGATCTGGTGAAGCTGGCGGTGCTGGCGTAGGGCGCGGGAACCGGCAGCCTGCGCGGTTGCGGTGTGATGTCCGTATGGAACCACTTGTCGGGCCGTTTCTTCACGGTGCCGTCCGCCAACGCGGCGGCCATGCCGCCCCACTGGATTGCCAGCTTGAGGCGCTTGCCGTTCATCTGATGCACGCCGCACATGTTCAAACGGGTGGCAGCGCAGCGTAGGCCGCTTCCGCAATGGTCGGAAGCGGGGGCGTCGGGAGGGGCTTGTGGTCGCCCACTTGCGCGGTCTTCACACGGTTGCGGCCGTCTTTCTTGGCGGCGTAGAGCGCCCTGTCCGCCGCGAGCATCAGGGCGTCGAGCGTGCAGTCCGGATCTGCAGTGCTGGCGACGCCAACGCTGCAGGTGTAGGCCGGAATGCCCGCGCCGACGTGGTGCAGGATGGCGCGGCGCACAGCCTCGGCCTGTGCATGCGCGCGAACCGTGTCAGCGCCGGTCAGCAGAATCGCAAACTCTTCGCCGCCCATGCGGGCAAGTGGTGTGTCGGGCGGAATGGCCCCGGCGGCGCTGCGGCAGAAGTCGAGCAGCACCTGATCGCCCACGCTGTGCCCGTAGTGGTCGTTGATCGATTTGAAATGGTCCAGGTCGATCAGCAGCAGGGCGATCGATTGGCCCGACCGCGCAGCGATCGCACCTTGCTGTTCATGCACACAGGCAAATGCGCGGCGATTAAGCAGGCCGGTGAGCGGGTCGATGGAGGAGCGCCGCTCCAGCTCGGTCTGCAGGCGGCAGGTGGCCGCCATGATGAAGCCGACGGTCAGGATTAGCGCCGTCAGGCTGTAGCTGGCCAGGTAGGCAATCTGAAACGGTGTGACGGCGTAGAGATCCGTTTCGGCCACCCGGTTGGGCAGCAACGCGGTCACGCAGCGCACCACGACGATCAGCAACTGAATCACCAGCGCCAGCGCCAGGAACCACGTATTGAAATGCCGCTGCCCATGGCGCACGACCTGCACAAGCTGCGCGCCATAGAACAGGCTCAGGAAGAACGTGATACACGCCAGCCGCGCCATGTAATCGGGCTGCACGAGCGACCACCAGGCGATGCCCGCAGTGCCGGCCACCACCGTGGCACACAGCAGGCGCCAGCGCAGCGGGCGGCCATAGAACGCCTGGATGCCGAGCATCCATAAGCTGAAGCCCGCAAGCAGCATTGCGTTGCCGCCCACCAGCGACGCCCAGTCCGGCAGATAGCTGCGCAGCATCAGCAGACAGCCCGCCACAAACAGCACCGCTGACCCCAACGCCCACGCCCCCAGCCCGCGGATGAAGCGTGGAAAGCCCCGATAGACCGAGAACTGGACAACCGCCATCAGGCCGACCGTGATGACGGCGATGAGGGTGACAGTGCGGAGGTCGATCGGGATCAGCATGCGGGCACTCGTACGGTTTCCCGTGCTTGCTGGGGCGGGTGACGAGGCCACAGCTGGTGATGTTGACTGGTACCGGATCGTAGGGAGCGGCATGCATGGCGCACACCCTGCAGTCAGGGGGGATTTGCGATTGTTTTCAATTCAATAACGCTTAGATCTGATGTGCGATGTTCTTTCTTCCAGTTTGGGGAGGGGCTATCGCGCCCGCAGTACCGACGGCGGCATGCCGAGCAAGCGCTGAAAGCTGCGGCGCATCCGTTCCGTATCGCCAAATCCGCATTCGTTCGCCACGCGTTGCAGGGACGTGGCGCCGCTCTCCAGCGCGGCGCGGGCCGCTTCCACGCGCAGCTTCTCGACGGCCTTGGCGGGGGTGAGCCCGGTTTCGGCCTGGAAGGCGCGCGCGAAGTGGCGCGGGCTCATGCAGGCGTGTTCGGCCAGATCGTCCACGCGGTGGGGCGCGCCCAGGTTGCGGCGCACATGATCCAGCAGCGGTTTGAAGCGGCCGCGGGCAGAGTCCATCTCGTTGAGTGCCGAGAACTGCGATTGCCCGCCGGGGCGTCGGTAATAGACGACGAGTTGCCGTGCCACCGCACGTGCCACGCGCTCGCCCAGGTCTTCGGCAATCACGGCGAGTGCGAGGTCGATGCCGGCGCTGATGCCTGCGCTGGTCCAGAAGCGGCCATCGTTGACGTAGATGTGGTCGGCTTCCAGCTGCACTTGAGGGAAGTCGCGCGCGAACTGCTCGCTGCGGCACCAGTGCGTGGTAGCGCGCCGGCCGTCCAGCAACCCTGTGGCGGCCAGCAGCAGGCTGCCCGAGCACACGCTGGCTACGCGCGCGCCACGTGCCGCGCAGCGCTGTACGAAGCGGCGCGTGCGCGCGTCCAGCATGGCGGCATCCACGCCATCGCCGCCCGCCACGAGCAAGGTGTCGACCTGGCTTGCGGACGGCAGCGCCTCGGTGGCCCAGAGCGCGCCCGACGAGCTGCGCACCAGACCGGGCTGTGCGGCCACGGTCCGCAGCGCGTAGTGGCCATCCCGATAGCGGCTGGCAACCTCGAATGCCGCCACCGGCCCGGCAGCGTCGAGCACCTGGAAGTCAGGAAACACAAGAACGGCAATGCGGTGGGACATGGCAGCAGGTGGACCCAGATGGCAGTAAATGAGGGAGGCATGACATTGCTGCCAACACGATAGAGCGCGATGCTGTGAACCGTCAACCCACGTCACCTCACCCAACAGGAGATTCGTGCCATGAGTGCTTCCCCCTTTATCGTTGTGTTTGCGTTGTTCGATCGTGTCACGCATCTTGATTTCACCGGCCCCGACGAGGTGTTCTGGCGCCTGCCCGGCGCCCAATGCGTGATGGCATCGGCGCGTGGTGGGGAGATCCGTGCTGACGGCGGCCTCACCATCACGAACGTGCAGCGTTTGGCTGACATTCCGCGTGCGGACCTCATCTGCGTGCCCGGCGGCTTTGGTGTGATCGAAGCCATGGCCGATGCCGACTTCGTGCGTGAAGTGCGCCGGCTGGCGGACGGCGCCCGCTATGTCACCTCGGTGTGTAGCGGTTCGCTCGTGCTCGGTGCTGCCGGTTTGCTGCAAGGCAAGCGTGCGGCCTGCCATTGGGCGTGGCGTGATCTGCTGCCGCCCTTCGGCGCCATCGTGGACGAGAGCCGCGTGGCGCGCGATGGCAACCTCATCACCGGCGGCGGCGTGACGGCCGGCATCGACATGGCGCTCACTGTCATGGCTGATATTGCCGGCGCGGACTATGCGCAGTCGGTGCAGCTCGGCATCGAGTACGCACCGGCGCCGCCGTTCGAATGCGGGCGGCCCGAGCTGGCTGCGCCGCAAATCCTCACCGCCGTGAAGGCGCGCCTGGATAACCTGCGCGCAGATCGCCACGCAGCAGTACAGAAGGCTGCGCAACTGCTTTGAAACGGCGAGGCGCGCGCGCAGATTGCGGCGACAATGGCGTCCTTTCACGATGTCATGGCCGCCAACCTCTGCGCGCCGCACCTCACATGAACACACCGTCCTCCAACCTGAACGCCAATGGCTCCCGTGGCCCCATCGGCATCGTGGCTGCTCTGCACGAAGAGATCAGCGAGTTGCTGATGCTGTTGTCCGGCGCACGCGCCGTGCGCATCGGCAACCGCGATTTCTGGACAGGCGAGCTGGATGGCCAGGCCGTTGTGGTGGTGCTGTCGCGCGTCGGCAAGGTGGCGGCCGCGTCCACGGCAACCGTGTTGGTTGCGCAGTTTGGCGTGCGGGCGGTGGTGTTTGCCGGCGTGGCCGGTGCGTTGGCACCCGGCGTGGCGGTGGGCGATGTGGTGGTGTCGTCTGAACTGCTGCAGCACGACGTGGATGCCTCGCCGCTGTTCCCGCGCTGGGAGATTCCGCTGACGGGCGTGGCGCGCTTTCAGGCCGATGCTGCGTTGGCCCAAGGGCTGCTCGAAAGCGCCCGGGCGGTGCTGGCTGATCCGCTCGGGTTGCTGGGGCAGCCGGTCATGGAGGCATTTGGCATTGCCGAGCCGCAGGCATACGCCGGTCTCATCGTCAGCGGAGACCGCTTCGTTGCCACCTCGGCTGAAAGCGCAACGTTGCGGGCGGCATTGCCCGACGCGCTGGCTGTTGAAATGGAAGGCGCCGCAGTGGCGCAGGTCTGCCATGAATGGGGTGTGCCGTTTGCTGCCATCCGCACGATTTCCGACCGCGCAGACGACGCGGCCAGTGTCGATTTTGCACAGTTCATTGCAGAAGTGGATTCACGCTACAGCGTGGCCATTCTGCGCAAATGGCTGTCGGTCGCGCACGGTGCGTGAGGCGTGGCCTTCTGGCTACCGGTCCTTTGTGATGGCCAGGTATTTGTCGAGCGCGTTGGCGCGTTCGCTCAGCCGGAAGATCTCGTTCTCGAGCCGTTGCAGATCGTCCGCCGCCTCCTTGCCGTAGACCGTGGTCTCAAAGGCGTCGGTTTTCTCATGGAAGTCCAGCCACGCCTGCTGTGAACTCACCAGCGCGTCTTTCGCCTTGCCGTTGAGCTTGCCGAGCAGGGTCTTGTACGTGTTGTTCAACCGGTTGTCCTGTGCCGCTTTTTCGGCGGACAGGCATGCCGCGATAGCGCTGGTGCTGGCGTTTGCATCGGCCTTGTCGACGCACGCATAGAGCCTGGTCGTGATGCCTTGGGGCGCGCGGCGTTTGATGCCCTGGCCCAGGGTCTCGGCTGCGAGTGCTCCGGTGCAGCTGGCAAGGAGGGTGAATGACAGGGCGAGTGTTTTCAGTGTCGCTGGCGTGTTCAAGGTGTCACTCCTGACCGTTATGCCAGGCCGAACTCCTGTGCGTTGATCTTTGACATGGGGATGGCGCATTCCATGATGATCTGGGCGGCGGCGGCCGCCGGCGCGATGACGGACTTGGCCGTCGTCATGGCTTCCTGGATTGCCAGCCCATAGGCGACATGCCACGTGGTGGGTGTCATGCAGAACTTGCTGACCCTGGGGTGGAGGAACGGCCAGAACACCTGGAGCAGGCGCACGGGCAAGTCATTGGATCGCCCTTCGCCGGGGTAGCGTGGCACGCCGAAGGCTTCAGTTCCGCAGGTTTTTGAGACATGGGTGAAGATTTCGCCCAGATCGGGCAGTGGCGTGGCGCCCAGCTTCTGGGCCTGACCCGCTACCAATGACCAGACTGAGTACCGCGTTTCGGCCAGTGGAGCGTTCAGGATATCCCCAAAGAAGAACGCATGGCCATCCACCCCCTGGATGACGACAAACGGCGGTGTCTCCGAGCGCGCAGCGTACTCCGCACGCAAGCCCATCTGGCAGGCAAAACCCGCCAATGCGCCCAGCGCTGTGAACAGCGTCTCGACATGCACGCCGCGCTCGCTCTGCAGTGCTTTCATCATCGCGTGATAGATCTCTTTGGACGCGACTTTGGCACCGATGAGTGGGTCTTCAGGGAGCTTGTCGGCAATCGTCAGGAGCATGGCCGCGACGGCGGGGTGCTCGGCCTCGGCCGGCTGTGCATTTGGCCCGGTTGTCGAAGGGGCTGCTGCTTTGGGCTGAACCGCTTCTGTGGGCTCGACCGGTGCTGATTTCTTGCCAAACAGGTTTCGAAACATGACGCGATCCTCGCTGGCACAAGGCCTTGAACGATGACCGCGCGATCTTAGCGGAAACCGCAGTCAGCCCGGCAGATAGGGTTGGAGGTTCTTCAAAGCGTTTTCCACATACGCCTCTTTCTCACCTACCGGCGCCACGTAATGCAGCGCTGCGGTGGCAGCTTCCAGGCCTTCCGTGCGCGCAATGACCCAGGCCGCCAAATACGGTGAAGCAAAACACCCGCCAGCTGTCGCCACATTGCCATTCGCATAGAACGGCTGGTTCAGCACCTCCACACCCGCTTCCTGCACCCAGGGCTTGGTGGTCAGGTCCGTACACGCAGGCACGTTGCCGACCAACCCCAGCTTGGCGAGGACCAGCGTGCCCGAGCACTGCGCGCCAATCAGTTGACGCGCGGGGTCGAGCGCCAAGCGCGCCATCAACCCCGCATCGGCAACGACCTCACGCGTGCGCATGCCACTGCCAACGAGGACGGCATCCGCCGTGCGTGCCTCTTCCAGCAGCGACTGCGCATGCACCGTCACATCGTTCATCGACGTGACCTGCGCCTGCGGGCAACACAACGTCACGCGCCAGTCGGGCTTCTTGATGCGGTTGAGCACGCCCAGGGCGATGAGCGAGTCCAGTTCGTTGAATCCGTCGAAGGTGAGGATGGCGATGTGCATGGTGGTCCTGGGGCGCGGCCCTGTCGAGTGTGGTGTGGAGCATGCTAGGGTGTGGTGGCAATACAATCAAAAAATTGTCCTTAGTACATCTGGTATCCGCTGTCATGACGCAAGCTCGCTATCAGCCGTTGGTCGATGCACTGGCTGCGCAGATCCGCTCTGGCGATCTGCCGCCCGGCACGCGCTTGCCGACGCACCGCCGGCTGGCAGAGCGCCACGGCATTGCGCTGGTTACGGCCACGCGCGTGTATGCCGAACTCGAAGCGATGGGGCTGGTGAGTGGCGAGGTGGGGCGCGGCACCTTTGTGCGCGAAGCCGTGCTGCCGCGTGGCCTGGGGATCGATCAGCAGGCCGTGGCGGCAGGGGTGGTGGACCTGAATTTCAACTATCCGGCGCTACCAGGGCAGGCCCAGATGCTGAGCCGCGCGCTGCGGCAGCTCGCCACTCAGGGCGACCTTGAAGCGTTGTTGCGCTACGCCCCGCACGGCGGTCGGCTGCACGAGCGTGCTTGCGTTGCGCGGCACCTGGCGCTCAGGGGTCTGGCGGTCGAGCCTGACAACGTATTGCTGGTCGACGGTGCGCAGCACGGGCTGGCGATCACGGTAGCGGCGCTGCTGAAACCGGGCGACGTGGTGGCGGTGGATGCGTTGACCTATCCCGGCTTCAAGGTGCTGGCCGAGATGCTGCATCTGGAGTTGGCGCCGGTTCCTGCAGCGGGGCAGGGGATGGATCTCGATGCGCTGGAGCGCCTGTGCACACGCCGCCGGGTGCGCGCCGTCTATGTCATGCCCACCCTGCACAATCCGCTCGGCTGGGTCAGTGGTATTGGCTGGCGGCGCAGGCTGGCGGCCATCGTGCGCCAACATGGCTTGCTGGCGATTGAGGATGCCGCCTACGCCTTCCTCGCAGGCGATGCACCCACGCCGGCGGCCGCGCTGGCCCCGGAAGCAACGGTCTATGTGTCGGGCCTGTCGAAGAGCGTGGCCACGGGCCTGCGTTTCGGCTTCGTTGCCGCGCCGACGGCTTGGGTGAGCAAACTCGAACGCGCCATTCGCGCCACCACCTGGAACACGCCCGCCATCGTCACGGCGCTGGCGTGCGCGTGGCTTGACGACGGCACCGTCGATCGCCTTGAAGCCGAAAAGCGGCGCGATGCGATGGAGCGCCAAGCCATCGCCCGCAAGGCCCTGGCCGGGCTGACGCTGATCAGCCACCCGGCGTCGTACTTCGTCTGGCTTGTCCTGCCGCCGGAAGTGCGGGCCGACCACGTGGCCGCGGTGCTGCAGGAAGACGGCATCTCCGTATCGACGGCAGAGCCGTTTGCGACATCGAAGCAGGTACCGCACGCATTGCGTCTGGCGCTCGGCTCTGTCGCGCTCGACCGGTTGCATGCGGTGCTGCGCGCCGTGAGGCAGCGCGTGGGGGAACAGGTTGGCCGATAGAGGTGGCCAACCCCATATCCATCAGCTTGACTACACTCACACCCCAACACGACATTCAAATGCTTTGCCGATGGGAGAACGCATGAAGCACTGGCTTAAGACACTGGCAGGATGGGTAATCTGCGCATGTGCAACGCTGAGCGGCGCGGCGCACGCAGCCGAGTTCGCCACGTTGACCGTGGCCGTTGGCGCGCAACCACTTGTGTGGACACGCGAGGCACTGCTGCACAACCCGCGCCTGACCGACGTCACCGTGGAAGACCAAAACCTGAAGCGCCGCCTGACCTTCAAGGCGGTCCCCGTGACTGAATTCTTCAAGGGCCGGCCGACCAGCGCGGACGCCAGCGCCACCACCATCGCCAGTGATGGCTACGTATCGCATCTGCCGATGGGCTTGCTGCTGGCTGACCGCCCCGATGGGCCGCGCGCCTGGCTCGCCGTGGAAGACCCGGACACCCCGTGGCCGACGCTCAAGGGCCAGGACATCGGGCCGTTCCGACTGATCTGGACAGCGCCGCAGGCCTTGGCCTCCGTGGTGAACGAAAGCCTGTGGACCTATAACATCGTGCGCATTGACGTGGCCGCGCAGCCGCAAGAGCGCTTCGCGGCCATCCGCCCTGCTGCCGGGCAGCCTGCGGATGGTCCGGTCATGCGCGGCTTCGCCACCTTCCAGCGCGTCTGTTTCTCGTGCCACACGCTCAACCGTGCGGGCGATGCCAACCTGGGCCCGGACCTGAACGTGCCCTACAGCCCGGTGGAATACCTCGGCGACGAGAAGCTGCGCCATCTCATTCGTGATCCGCAGTCGCTGCGCTGGTGGCCGAACGCGCGCATGTCGTCCATTGACGAGAAGACGCTGTCTGAAGCCCAGCTCAATGATCTGCTGGCGTACTTCCACCATATGGCGCACCACAAGGCGGCTGCCGCGCGCTGAGGCGCGTTGCCTTCAGTGCCCGAACTGCGCTTGATATTGCGATGGCGTGAGATCGAACCGGCGCCGGAATGCTTTTGCCAAATGCGCTTCTGAACCGAAGCCGGCATCGCGGGCGGCGCGCTTGACGGAGTCGCCCGCCTCCAGGTGCGCACGGGCTGCCTGAAGACGTAGCGTCTCCAGAAAGGCGCGCGGCGTCATGCCGGTTTCGCGCGCGAAGCGGCGGTGGAAGGTGCGGGGCGCCTCACCAGCCACCGCGGCCATCTGCTCGACATCAATGGGTTCGCGCAGGCGCGTGCGCAGCCAGTCGACCAGTGTTGCGTACTGACCGGACTGGGTTTCCAGCGCCAGCGAGTACTGCGACTGATTGCCCATCCGCCGCACGGCAAGAATCAACTGCTTGGCCACCCGCGCCGCGACCCAGCGGCCGAGATCCTGCTCGACCATCGATAGGCACATATCGATGCCCGCCGTGACGCCGCCTGATGTCCACGCCTTGCCGTCCTGCACGTACAGCGCATCGGGTTCGACGGCAACGTTCGCGAAGATCTGCGCAAGCAGTTGTGCCGATGCCCAGTGCGTGGTGGCACGGTGCGCATCGAGCACGCCCCAGTTCGCCAGCACGAACGCGCCAGTGCAGACCGACCCGAAACGCCGCGCCGAGGCACACACTTCGCGCGCCCACTGCGCAAGCGATGCATCGGCGCCGGTCGCCAGCAAGCCCTCGCGTTCGCCGCCGGCAACGATCAGCGTGTCGATGGTGGCCGGTGCCAGCGAGGCCGTTGCTTCCGTATCGATGGCGATGCCGTTCGAGGCACGCACCAGCCCGCCCTGCGATGAGACCGGCACCACACGGTAGGCCGGCTCAACGTTGAAGGCATTCGCCATGGCAAACACATCGGCTGGGCCCGCCACGTCCAGCATCTGCACCGCCGGGTAGGCGACCAGCGCGACCACGCGCGGGCCCGTCGGGCAGCGGTTTGCATCGGAGGGAGTGGCAGTGGAAGCGCGTGGCATGGGTAGCGCCATCATTGGCAGAAATCGACAAATCATTGTCATTGCTGCCAATGGGAGCGTCAAGCTACGCTGAGTTTCCCAAAAACGCTGACGTGTCCAACCATGAACCTGGCCCGCTCTTCGACGCTCGATTGCCTGCTTGCCCAGGAGGGACGTTGATCGTGCGGCGCGCTTTGCTTGTCGGCTGGAGTGTCTGTGCGATGGCTGTTGGCACGGCCGGTTGCTTTGCGTTGCAGGTGCATCAGGACCCAGGCGGCGTGCCTGCTGCTCCGAGCCAAGCCGGAGCGCCCGCCGCGCAGTCGGAGATTCCTGCCAACCATTCGCACCCTGGGCGTGCGCGGCCGCTCGTGGCTGTGGTCGGGCATAACGCCAATACGGAGTTGACCGACTTCGTGGTGCCCTACGGCGTGCTCAAGCGCGCGGAGGTAGCCGATGTGCTTGCACTCGGTACACAGCCAGGGGCGATTCAGATGTTTCCCGCATTCCGCGTGGAACCCGACGCCACCATCGACGCATTCGACGCGCGCTTTCCTGATGGCGCGGACTACGTGGTGGTGCCCGCCGTGCACGAGGATGATGATCCGCGCCTGCTGGCCTGGGTACGGCAGCAGTGGGAGAAGGGCGCAACGGTCATCGGCGTTTGTGATGGCGCGTGGGTGCTCGCACGCGCCGGCTTGCTGGCGGGCCGCAGCGCAACTTCCCACTGGTATGCGCGCGATGCGCTCGTCCGGCAGTTTCCGCAAACGCACTGGGTGTCCAGCCGCCGCTACGTGGCCGATGACCGCGTTGTGACCACGACGGGCGTGACCGCCTCCGTGCCCGTTGCGCTGGCGTTGATCCAGACGATTGGCGGAGCGGAGCGTGCTCGTGCGGTGGCCGATGCCATCGGCGCGCCTGACTGGTCTGCCGACCATGCGAGCGCGGGCTTCCGGCTGAGCCCACGGCATCTGTACACGGCGGCCAGCAACATGCTGTCATTGTGGCGGCGCGAAACACGCGGTGCGGCCCTGCAGCCCGGCGGCGATGACGTTGCGTTGGCGCTGGTGGCGGATGCCCATGCCCGCACTGACTTCACGCGCGTGCTGGCAACAGCTGACACCTCGGGCGGTGTGCGCATGGGCAGCGGCCTGGTGTTTCTTCCTGACCGGGTGGGTGCCGCGGCGCAGGCGATACCGCCGTTATCCAGCACACCACTGTCGCCGCGCGCGGTGGTCGCGCTGGATCGGGCACTGGAGGAGATTGCTCAGCGCTACGGCGCCGATACGGCAGCATTTGTTGCGCTGCAGATGGAGTATCCGATGCGCCCCGCCCCGCCCCAGGCGCTGACCCCACGCGAATCGCAGTAACACCGGCAAGTGCCTGGCACTATTCCGCCGCCCACGCCACCAGCGTAGCAACGGTGTTCATATTGCGCGCGGTCCCTGTCTTGGCGGCGGGAATCTTCAGTTTGGAATGCGCCATGCCGTCGCCGTAATGCACGTAGATCTCACGTGCGCCCAGGGCGACTTCTTCTTCCTGCCGGCCGCTCAGGGCCGCCAAGGTATCGGCAGGCGGCGGCGTATCGAGAAAGATGGCGACCGTCCGATTGGCTGCCTGGGCTTTGAATGGATTGCTCTCCAGCACCGCTGCCAGCTCCGCGCCTGTGCGCACGAGCACACCCACGGGCTTGCCGGCGTAGTCCTCCAGGCAGCGCTCCAGCTTGGCTTTGACCGAAGCCTCAGACAGCCGGGTCTGAAAGACCACATTGCCGCTCGCAATGTAGGTGCGCACGTTGGTCAGGCCAAGGGATTCGCACATTGCCCGAAGGTCGGCCATGGGCAGCTTGCCGGTGCCGCCAACATTCACGGCCCGCAGGAAGGCGACATAGGTCGGCATGACGGAAGGGTCTCCTGAATCTGTCTGTCAACTGAGCGATGCGTGGGTTGCGTACATTTTGTTACTTGTGTGACGCGAATGTATAACCCTACGCCCCGCCTGCCCGGTATTCTGCGCCCCGAATCCATTGAGCCAGGAGCGGCCCGCCAACGGGGGTGTGGCGCATCCTGCATTCCCGCACTTGCGAATAAGGAGAACCCAGCATGTGGAAGAAGATTGCCCCGACGTTGATCGTTGCCGCGCTTGCCGGCCTGACGGCTCTGCCGGCAGCAGCCGATGATTTGCGCAATGCGCTTGGTGGTGCACTGGGCGGCGCGGGCGGTGCAGCCGTGGGCGGCGCAATCGGCGGCCAGACGGGTTCGGTGATTGGCGGCGCGATTGGCGGCGGCGCAGGCGGCGCACTGACGGCCAACGGCCGCGAGCGCAAGGGCGCCATCGTTGGTGGTGCACTGGGCGGTGGCGTGGGCGCTGCTGCGGGCAACGCCATGGGCGGCCGCACGGGCGGCATCGTCGGCGCGGGCCTGGGTGGCGGCGCGGGCGCGGCGCTGGGCGGCAACGTGCAGCGCAACTCGTATTCCGATCGCTACGACCACGATCACGATCGTGGCCGCCGTCGTCACGGCAAGCATCACCACCACGACTGATGTGATGTTCACCGGGGGTGCATGCACTCCCGGTTATCCAGCTTTTCCCTCCTGCAATCAGCCGATCTGGTTGATGCTGCCCCTCCCCAAGACATATCCCTGACGCCGGGTCGCCGTTGACGCCAGCGCGGTCTACCATACCGTGGCAATCGATGCCGCCAGGAAGGAGACCGCCATGACGCAACGCTTCGACGCCATCATCATCGGTACGGGGCAAGCTGGCCCGGCGCTGGCTGCGCGACTGTCCGGCGCGGGCATGAAGGTCGCCATCATCGAGCGCGGGCGGTTTGGCGGCACGTGCGTCAACACCGGTTGTATCCCGACCAAAACACTGGTGGCCAGCGCATACGCCGCGCGTCTCGCGCAACGGGCCGCCGAGTACGGTGTGATGATCGACGGACAGGTGTCTGTCGATATGGCGCGCGTGAAGGCGCGCAAGGATGAGATTTCCGGGCGCTCCAGTCGGGGCGTGGAACAGTGGCTGCGCGGCCTTGAGCACTGCACCGTCTTCCAGGGCCATGCGCGCTTTGAAAGTGCGCAAACCGTGCGCGTCGGTAACGATTTGCTGGAGGCCGAGCACATCTTCATCAACGTTGGCGGACGCGCGTTGATCCCCTCGATGCCGGGGCTGGACCAGGTGCCTTATCTCACCAACGCGACCATGATGGACGTGGACTTCCTGCCCGAGCACCTGATCGTGATCGGCGGCAGTTACGTGGGGCTGGAATTCGGCCAGATGTACCGGCGTTTCGGCGCACGTGTGACGATCGTGGAGAAGGGCCCGCGCCTGATCGCCCGTGAAGACGAAGATGTGTCGCAGGCGGTGCGCGAGATTCTGGAGGCCGAGGGGATCGACGTGCAATTGGCGGCCAACTGCTTGAGCGTGCGCGGCGAAGCGGGCAACGTCGTGGTTGGGCTGGATTGCACGAGCGGTGCGCGTGAAGTGTCAGGTTCGCACCTGCTGCTGGCCGTCGGGCGTGTGCCCAACACGGATGATCTTGGCCTGGACAAGGCGGGTGTCGAAACCGATGCGCGCGGCAACATCCGTGTTGACGAGCAATTGCGCACCAACGTCTCCGGCATCTGGGCCCTGGGGGATTGCAATGGGCGTGGCGCGTTCACGCATACGTCCTACAACGACTACGAGATCGTCGCGGCCAACCTGCTGGATGACGATCCGCGCAAGGTGTCGGACCGCATTCAGGCGTACGCCATGTACATCGACCCACCGCTCGGCCGCGTCGGTATGACGTTGGCGGAGGCCAAGCAGTCGGGCCGCAAGCTGTTGGTCGGCAATCGCCCGATGACACGCGTTGGGCGTGCCGTGGAGAAGGGCGAGAGCCAGGGCTTCATGCGGGTGGTGGTGGATGCGCAAAGTCACGAGATTCTGGGCGCTGCGATTTTGGGCGTGACGGGGGATGAGGTCGTGCATTCGCTGCTCGACGTGATGTATGCCAAGGCGCCGTACACCACCATCAGCCGTGCCATGCACATCCACCCGACCGTGTCGGAACTGGTGCCGACGCTGCTGCAGGAGATGCAGCCGGTGCCGTAGCACCGGTGCCCAAAAGCAGATATCGCGTGCCTCAAACGCCCAGGTGAATCGACGGCAACACCGTGCTCAACTGCGCCACCACCAGCGCGTCGACCTGGAAGAGCATCGCAATGGCCGTCACCACAACTGCCGCACCGAACACCTGCTGCAAGCGCTGCGCATACCGCGACACCTTGCGGACCTGTGCGGTTACATAACGGCCGCCGTACGCGATGACGAGCAACGGAATCGCCGCCCCCGCAGAGAACAGCGCAAGCAGCACGCCGGCACGGCCCAGGTCCTGCGCCTTGGCCACCAGCGCCAGGATGGAGGCGAGCGTGGGGCCGGCACACGGTGTCCACACCACGCCCAGCGTCATGCCCAGCACAAAGCCGCCCGCCAGGCCGGTGCCCGTGCGGGATGCGACACCCGCAAAGCGATCGATGATGCCGCCAAAGGGGGCCACGAGCCGCTCGAACACGCTGGGCCACAAGCGGGCCAACCCCGACAGGAGCAGGATCACGATCGCCACGGTGCGTACGGCATCCTGCGCCCAGGCAAACGAACTGGACAGCGCGCCAAATGCCACGCCAAGCGCCGAGAATGCGAGCACGAAGCCCAGCGCAATCGCCACCGGGCGCAGCGCGCTGGCTTCGTCGCTGGAAGCACTCAGCACCATGGGCAGCACCGGCAGCACGCACGGTGATGCAATTGTCAGTACGCCGGCCAGCGCGGCAAGAATGAGGTCGATCATCGGGGGTCTCCTAGTTGGTTGAGCCGATGACCGCATTAGGCGTCGCCCACGTATCGCGGCTGTTTCCGCAAGCAGGCGCAAGTGCAATGTTTCTTGTTTGGCGGCCTCCCAGATACAGAGCGATACAAAAGGCCCTCTCAAGACCCCTGAAGCCGCCGCACAATGCGCCCATCGCGTGCCGTCGGTGTTACGGTGCGACTGCTGAAAGGATGCCTGCCATGAAGGATCTGCTGCTACTTGCCACCATGACGTTCTCTGCGCTGACCTGCGAGCTGGGCGGCGCGGGTGTCTGCCGCTGGGTGGCGCCTGGGCCTGCGCGTACGCGGCTGACAACATCCGACCGGCGCCGGCAAGCCAACCCGTTGTTCAGCCAACCATCCACCCCCATCGAGCACAAACCATGAGCCAGCCCGACCACATCCTCATCGTTGATGACGACCGCGAGATCCGCGAGCTGGTGGGGACCTATCTTGAACGCAACGAGATGCGCGTGACGCTGGCTGCCAACGGGCGTGAGATGCGTGCCGCGCTCGACAAGGGCTCGGTCGACCTGATCGTGCTCGACCTGATGCTGCCCGGCGAAGACGGCCTGGCCCTGTGCCGCGACCTGCGTGCCGGCCCGCGCAAGAACCTGCCCATCCTCATGCTGACCGCCCGCAACGAAGAGGCCGACCGCATTCTCGGCCTGGAAATGGGCGCCGACGACTACCTCGTGAAGCCGTTTGCCGCGCGTGAACTACTGGCCCGCGTGCGCTCCGTGCTGCGTCGTACGCGCATGCTGCCGCCCAACCTGCAGATCACCGAGGCCGCTACGGTGCTGGCCTTTGGCGACTGGCGGCTCGATACCACGGCGCGGCATCTGCTGGATGACCAGGACGTGGTCGTCGCCCTGAGCGGCGCGGAATACAAGCTGCTGCGCGTGTTCCTCGACCATCCGCAGCGCGTGCTCAGCCGTGACCAACTGCTCAACCTCACGCAAGGGCGCGACGCCGAGCTGTTCGAGCGCTCCATCGACCTGATGGTGAGCCGCCTGCGGCAACGCCTGGGTGACGACGCGCGCGAGCCGAAGTACATCAAGACCGTGCGCAATGGTGGATACGTGTTCGCCTCGGCGGTGGAGATTCGCGAGGAGCGCGCATGACTGCCTTGCACACCTTGCGTCTATGGCCGCGCACATTGTTTGCGCGTCTGATGGTCATCCTGCTGGTGGGGTTGGCACTGGCGCAGGGGTTGGCGTTCAGCCTCGTGGCGCATGAACGTTCCGACGCGGCCGATCGGTTGATGCTCGGCAACCTGGAAACGGATGTCGCCAGCTCGGTCGCCATGCTCGATATGCTGCCCCCAGCCAAGCGTGAGGTCTGGGCAGACCGGCTGAGCCGGCGCACGTACCGCTACGTGCTCGATGCCGGTATCCGCAGCGATGCGCCCCCGCGCGACGCGCTGTCTCGCGAGGCGGCTGCCACCATCGACCGCGCGTTGGAGGGCCGCTACAACGTCACCGCCAATGCCGTGCCCGGCGGCGGTAATCAGTACCAGGTACACCTGCGCCTGAGTGATGGCAGCCCGCTCACCATCGACGTGCATCCTGCGCCGGCGGCCATGGCGAGCTGGCTGCCGCTGCTGTTGGGCGTGCAACTGGTGCTGTTGGGCGGATGCGCGTGGCTGGCCGTGCGCCTTGTCACGCGCCCGCTCAAGCAGTTGGCGACCGCCGCAGAAAGCCTCGGCCCCGATCTCAAGAGCGAGGCGATTCCCGAACACGGTCCGGTGGAAGTCGCGCATGCTGCGGCGGCCTTCAATGCCATGCAGCAGCGCATTGCCGGCTATCTGGCCGAGCGTGTGCAGATCCTGGCGGCCATCTCGCATGATCTGCAAACGCCCATCACCCGCATGCGCCTGCGGCTGGATCTGATGGACCCTTCTGAAACGCAGGAGCGGCTGGTGCAGGACCTGCGTGCGATGGAGCATCTTGTGCGCGAAGGCGTGACCTACGCACGCACATTGCACGGCAGTGCAGAAGCCCCCGCTCGGGTAGACATCGACGCGTTGCTCGACAGCTTGAGCTATGACTATCGGGATGGCGGCACGCCCATCGTGGTGGAGGGCAAGGTCGGGGCACCGGTTGAAACCCGCCCGCAAGCGCTGCGGCGCATCCTGACCAACCTGATCGACAACGCCATCAAGTTTGGCGGTGATGCCGAGGTGATGGTGTCGCGCGAGCCCGGCGGCAACCTCGCCATTGTGGTGCTGGACCGCGGCCCTGGTATTCCCGAGGCGGAATTGGAGCGGGTGATGCAGCCGTTCTACCGGCTGGAGACGTCACGCAACCGGGGCACGGGCGGCACCGGCCTGGGCCTGGCGATTGCGCAGCAACTGGCGCAGGCCATGGGCGGGCGTCTGGCGCTGACCAATCGTCAGGGTGGGGGGCTGCAGGCAACGCTGACGTTGCCTGCGTAGTCGGCTTGATCCGGCGTATGCCGCTCAGGGCACGATGGAGAGGAACAGGTAGGCCGCAAAGATCGCAAGGTGAACCACACCCTGCAGGATCGTCGTACGGCCCTTGCCCAGCGTGAGCGCCGACACGATCAGGGTGAGGAACAGCAACACCATCTCCTTCGGCCCCAGGCCCAGTTCGAGCGGCCGGCCAATCCAGATGAACACGGCGGCCACCGTGGGAATGGTCAACCCGATACT
Source organism: Ralstonia sp. A12 (assembly GCF_000801955.1). Classification (GTDB taxonomy): domain Bacteria; phylum Pseudomonadota; class Gammaproteobacteria; order Burkholderiales; family Burkholderiaceae; genus Ralstonia. Next base: position 63,053 of record NZ_JSZO01000008.1, on the reverse strand, counting down.
GGCCAGTGCCGAGCCCAGCGCGAGGTTCAGACTGGTCTGGATGCGGTCGGCGTTGGCGGCGCGCACGGCGGCCAGCCCTTCCGGCAGCAGCACCAGCGCAGCGATGACGATACCCACAGCCGCTGCAGGTGCGCCAGCGCTCAACAGCGCGGCTTCCACCGAGGGCGACAGCACCTTCGCCAGGCCCACCACGGCCACCAGGCACACCATCAGCAGCACCGCGCTGGTTGCGGCCACGCGCGCCGGGGGCGGCGGTGCATGCACGTCTTCGTCAGCGCTGTCGACGAGGAAGTAGTCACGATGGCGGATCGTCTGCACGATCACGAAGCAGCCGTACAACACCAGCGACGTCACACCGGCAAAGCCAAGTTGCGATGGGGTCAGGATCGGGCCGGGTGTGGAGCTCGTGTAGTTGGGCAGCACCATGGTCAACGTGACCAGCGCAGCCAGCACGGCCAGCGCGGCGTTGGCGCCCGGTGCCTGGAAGGCCTGCTCGCGGTGGCGCAGGCCGCCCACGAACAGGCACAGGCCCACGATGCCGTTACAGATGATCATGACCGCCGCGAATACCGTGTCGCGCGCCAGCCCGGCTTTCTCGGGCCCGGATGACAGCATGACCGACACGATCAGTGCCACCTCGATCACGGTCACGGCAATGGCCAGCACCAGCGTGCCGAACGGCTCGCCCACCTTGTGCGCGACTACCTCGGCGTGGTGCACGGCGGCAAAGACGGCACCGGCCAGCGCCAGCGCCATCAGCGCGATCAACCAGCCGGGAGGTGTCATGAGCGTGCCGCCCACCAGCACCACCCACGCGAGCAGCGGGGCGGCGATTGTCCAAGGGGGCAGCTTGTTGGAAGTGACGGCCATGGAGGGTTCCTTGTTGTTGTCTCAACGCCGGCAAGCGGCGAAGGGCGCGGATTCGGGTGGCCCAAATATATAGCATGCGCCACTGCAGGCCTGTCACGGCCTGTGACTGCCACCCCCGGCGCGCTGGCCGTCAGGGCACGCGCTGGAGGATGGTCAGCCCAGTCACGCCCAGCATGGCTGCCGAGCGCGTCAACCTGCCTGGATTACTTTGCCGCGGCCGCAGCCGAAACTTCCTGGCTCCAATAGCTCGGCAATGCGCCATACGGATTCGGCAGCGTCTTGGACGTGAAATACACGCTGCCCGCGTCCTTGGCAGACGCGCCGCGCATGAAGGTCTGCATTTGCGTGGCCGATGCGGCGTACACGATGTGCGCGAAGCGGCTGGCCGGGTAGTTGGCCTGCCAGGCCAGCGGCGCGTACTTGGTGTAGTTGCGCGCGCTGTCTTCGAACGTGACGATCTGGTCCGCCACCGGCAGGCTGGCGTAGATCTCCGGTACGTTGGTGCCCGGGTTGCCCGTGACCGTGTACGTGGACGACAGGCCCTTGATGTAGTTGTAGACCGATTGGTAGAACTGCACGTGCGCGGTCACGCCGTCGGCGGTCATCTCGTCGATGAAGAAGCCGTCGACCTGATAGAGCGCCTGATAGGTGTTGATGTCCTGCACCACGGCAGACAATGCCCGGTTCGCGTATGAAGTCGACACATAGCCGATCACCTTGCCGCCTGCCGCACGCACCTTGGCCACCGCTGCAACATAGTTCGGGTCTTGCGAGGTGCCCGGGCCGCTGTTGGGGTTGAGGATGACGGTGGTCGGCACCGTCTGCGCGGTGGTTGCGAGCGTGTTCCACTGCGTCGCACCGCTGCCGGATGGGTAGATGTAGGCCGGTACCAGCAGGCCTTCGGCCTTGGCGTGCGACGCACCTGCCAGCGCGCATGCCGCAAAGGCAATGGCTGATCCGACGAGTCGTGCCGAACGTGCTACCGAACGTGCTACCGAACGTGCCACAACATGCGTGGCGAATGCGGGCGTGAGCCCCCCCGTGTGTGTCTTTTTCATTATGTGCCTCCTGACAGTGCAGAGGTCTGCATCCGTCAATTGGCCCGCTGCCATTGCGGGTCAGCGGGCAACTGGCTGACTTCCGGCGGTTCACCGCTTGGAAGTCCCTATAGCTTTGCGTCGCCGGATCACTCCGGTTTTGCCAAAGTTCTGGGCACTTGCCCATTAGCCGAAAACTCTACCGGGGCGCCGTGCTGCCGGCAAACACAGATTGCGCAAATGCGCAGGATTGCCGCGGAGCGTTGTCGGAAACCGACGCAGCCTGCGCTTACGCGAAAGAGAGCATTGACGCCGCCGTACGCGGATTCATCAATTTCGTGCACCGGTGAACTTGATCAATCCGCAGGTGCCCTGGGTGGCTGCGGTGCTGGTTAGTCGCGTAGCGGCAAGTGTCGGGAGGGCCGAGCGGATGTGTCGCGTCTTCGTGATGGGCAGGTCAAGAGGACAGGGCGAATGGTGCGTGTTCCCGCAGGGTGATGTTGCGGCTGCGATGGTATCCAGATGGCGGGCGGGATTGCACGGATTGCCTGCGACAGCGTTCCCGGCATCCGCCTGCAAAGCCAACAAGCATTCGTTTGCGTGACTTCAGTGCGCATTCTGGTCGCGGGATCGAGTCGGAACGATGTCCGTAGATTACGCACGGGTTTCATCATTCCAGCCGGGTCCGGGTGCTAGTCTGGGCGCTCACCTGACCGACGGTGGCCTCACCCCCTCCTTTCTACAAGAAAGGGTTTGATGAAGGGAACGGCAACGCAGTTTGCCGAATGACGACAGAAGCGTGCCGCAGCGATTGCATTGCGGGCGAGCGCGCTCCCGGAGACCACGTTCACATGCAGACCGACGACATTCACCTGCGCCAGGCTTCGCTTGACGATTGGAGCGCCGTTGCCGCACTCCTCCAGCGCTGCGGGTTGCCTGCAGATGGCACCCAAGACAGCATCGACGCCTTTCACGTGGCGCTGGATAAAGACCGCATCATCGGCTGCGTGGCGGGGGAGCAGGGCGGCCGCTCCATCGTGGTCCGCTCCGCCGCGGTCGACCCCATTTACCGGGATCGCGGCATTGCCAGCCGGCTGATCGAAACGTTGCTGCTGCGTGCGCGTGGCACTGGCGCGCGTGAAGCGTATCTGCTGTCGACGACCGCACCGTTATATTTCGCGCGCTGGGGTTTCTCACTGTTTCCGGCGGAGAAGGTGCCGGCAGAAGTGCGCGCATCACTGGTCTTCCGCAGCGCGGAGCGCACCTCGGCGCTGTGCATGCGATGTGACTTGCGATAGCGCGGAAGAGGGTAGTTAGCAAAAGTGCGGCGCCACGCTGACCACCAACGCAGCCACATATAACCCCAGACCGAACATCGTGTGCATCACCACGCTGTGCAGCCGCGCCGCCGCTGGGCGTGGCGTGCGGCTGGCGGCAATGCCGGCGCCCATGGCCGGCTGCATCACGAAGAAAGGCGCCGCCACACTGCCGATGCCGACGATGAGCGCGGGCCCGATGGTCGGATGACACGCCCAATCGAGTCCCCACCCCGCCAGCAACACGCCCGCGAAGGCGATGCCGATCACGTAGTGGGTCGTCCAGCCGATCAACCGTTCGCCCGCGATAGGCGCTGAACCGCTGATAGGGGTGTGCCGCACGCGCCCGCGAAGCAGATGGCCAAACCAGCGCCCGACCATGCCGTAGTCCAACGGCGGCACGCCAAGCAGCCGCTGCCGGACGATGGCCCAGATGTCGATGATGACGGTAGCGCCTGCACCGATCAGCAGCGCGCAGAGCAGTGTGCGCGTGGTTTCAGGCATGGGCCGCCTCCAATCGCGTGGCGCGTGCGCGGGCAATCCAGCATGCGGCGCTGAAGCGCACATCCGCGCCATGCACGTAGGGCTCGGACGCAGCGCGCATGGCATCGACAACGCGTACACGCGTCTGTGCGTCGACCGCTTGCAGTGCCAGCCCGACGGGGCCAAACCGGCTGAGGTAGGGCACGAGTTCCCGCTCGGGCAAGGTGCATGCGAAGTCGGCGGGTTGGATGTCGATGTCGGTCCAGCCGCTGGCGGCCAGGATGCTGGCCACCCGTTCGCGATCGGCAAAAGCGAACTGCCCTGGCGCGCCCGGCTGGCGCTGTGGGAGGTTGGACAGCAGCGGCGCCGCCGCACGCTCTGCGGTGGTCATGAATGGGTTGTCAGTGCCGCTGCGCCAGGCGATGAACCAGAGCGCTGCACCTTCGCTTGCGGCCAGCCGCAGGTTTGCGAAGGCCGCAACCGGGTCGTTGAAGAACATCACACCCAGGCGGGAGACGATCATGTCGAACGTGGCGGGCTCGAACGCGTGCGTTTGTGCGTCCGCGCGGATGAAGCGCACCGATGCGGCTTCACGCTCGGCACGCGCCTGGGCGAGGCGGAGCATCGGCGCGGAAATGTCGACACCGGTGCACTGGCCGGCCGCGCCTATCTGCCGCGATATGGCAAGCGTGGTGCTGCCCGTGCCGCAGCCGACGTCCAGCACGCGCTGGGCGCCGTGGGTGCTGACGGCCTCGACGAGCCGGTCTTCGAAGGGCTGGAACATCGCGTCGAGCACGGCCTGGGTGTCGACCCAGGCATGCCCGCTGTGGCCGTTCCAGAGTGCAGCCTGGGTATCGTCAGTTGGGGGCATCGTTTTCATGATTGCTGTCCTGTGCGCGCCATCCGGGCGCGAGCACTACACTGTGCAGGTTCAAGTCGACTTGAGGTCAAGCAGTGAGCACGCTGGACATTGCCGAAGTGACGCAGCAGGCTGGTGTGCCCGCCTCAACGCTGCGGTATTACGAAGAGAAGGGGCTGATTGCCTCGACCGGACGGCGCGGGCTGCGCCGCCAGTTTCATGCCAATGTGCTGGAGCGGCTGGCGTTGATCGCGCTGGGGCGTGCGGCGGGCTTCTCGCTCGACGAGATCGCTCACATGTTCGTGTCAGAAGGGCAACTGCATGTTGACCGCCAGATGCTTGCCGCCAAGGCTGATGAGCTGGACCGGACGATCCGCCGCCTGACCGCCATGCGCGACGGCCTGCGGCATGCCGCCGTCTGCCCCGCGCCCAGCCACATGGAATGCCCGACGTTTCAGCGGATTGTGCGGGCAGCGGCATCAGGTGCAATCGCGCCAGCCGATACGGCGCAGCCGCGTGCCCGGCGCCAGCAGGCGCGCTAGCGGCGTGCGACAATTTCGCCCCCAAGCTGCAATTACCAACCAGGAGACCCCGATGACCGCATCTGCTGCTGTATTCGCCATTCTCGTTGCTTTGCTGCTCGGGGCGATGATCCCGGGGCCGAGCTTTGTGCTGGTTGCGCGTAATGCCATCGGCCTGTCGCGTCGCGATGGCCTGGCCACGGCACTGGGGATGGGCGCGGGCGCGCTCTTCTTCGGCGGCCTGGCGCTGGCGGGGCTCTATACGCTGTTGCAAGCCGTCGAGTGGCTCTATATCGGCCTGAAGGTGGCCGGCGGCGCTTACCTGACCTATGTCGCGTGGAAGATCTGGCGCGGCGCCAAGCACCCCATCGCCATGGATGAGCGTGTTGCACCGCAGGCCGGCAGCACGCGCAAGTCGTTCTGGACGGGCATCACCACGCAGATGAGCAACCCGAAGACTGCCATCTGGTACGGCAGTATCTTTGCCGCGCTGCTGCCGCAGCATCCGCCGATGTGGTGCTATTTCGTGCTGCCGCCGCTGGTGTTCCTGGTGGAGTTTGGCTGGTACACGGTCGTTGCGCTGTGCTTTTCGAGCCGTGTGCCGCGCGAGATGTATCTGCGTGCCAAGGCCTGGGTGGACCGCGTGGCCGCTGTTGCGATTGCCGCGCTCGGACTGCGCCTGATCCTGACCGCACCCAAGGCGGGGCTGTAACGGCGGGTCTGATTGGCCTCGGGGCGGATTACACCGCCCTCGCTATCATGTCTCGCAGCCATTGATGCCCGGGGTCTCGGTGCACCCGCTCATGCCACAGCATCGACATCTCATACCCCGGCACGTCCACCGGCGGCTCGACCACCTGTAGCGCACCGGCGCCACGCACGAGCCGCTCGGGCAGCATCGCCACCATGTCGGTGCTTGCCACCGCCGTCATCACAAACAGGAAGTGCGGCACCGACAGCACCACGCGCCGCGTGGCACCAGCTGCCTTGAGCGCTTCGTCCGTCACACCGAAGAACCCCCCGCCATCCGGCGACACGATCACGTGATCGAGCGTGCAGAACTGCGTCAGTGTCGGCTTGCGTTTCAGGCGCGGGTGTCCGGCGCGGCCAACCAACACATAGCGCTCGGCAAACAGCGCACGACGGCGCAAGCCGGGTGGGGCGCCGTCGGTGGTGTGGAAGGCGAGATCGATCTCGCCTTGCTCGGCCTGCTTTTCGATACGCGGCGGCGCCAGTTCGAGAATGGCCAGCCGTGCGCCCGGCGCAGCGCTACGCAGTGCGTTGAGCGCCGGTAGCACGATGGTCGACTCACCGTAGTCGGTGGCAGCCACGCGCCAGGTGTTGGCAGCGTGTGCCGGATCAAACGGGCTGGCGGGCGCGACCGCCAGTTCCAGCGCTTCCAGTGCCTGGCGCAACGGCTCGCGCAGCGCTTCGGCACGCGCGGTGGGTCGCATGCCGCGTGGGCCGGGCAGCAGCAGCGGATCACCAAAGATGTCGCGCAGCTTGGCCAGATGCACGCTCACCGACGGCTGCGAAAAGTTCAGCCGCTCCGCTGCCCGTGTGACGTTGTGCTCGGTCAGCAGCACGTCCAGCGTGACCAGCAGGTTGAGGTCCAACCGCCGGAGATTATTCATGGCTATGCCTGGAATACGGATTATTCATTTCCAATATACCTTGGCGACCGCCATTCTGAGGTTCTCTCAGTTTGGATTTGCTGCCATGAATGTCCTGATCGTCTACGCCCACCCCGAACCCAAGTCGCTCAACGGTGCTCTCAAGAACTTTGCTGTCCAGCGCCTGGAGGCCGCCGGCCACACCGTGCAGGTGTCCGACCTGTATGCCATGCAATGGAAAGCACAGCTCGATGTCAACGACAGTACCGTCGCGCCGATCGGCACGCATTTTGATGCGTCGCTCGATTCCAGGCACGCTTTCCAGAATGGTTTTCAGACTGCCGACATTGCTGCTGAACAGGCCAAGCTGCGCTGGGCCGATGCCGTGATCCTGCAATTCCCGATGTGGTGGTTCTCGATGCCGGCCATCCTCAAGGGCTGGGTCGAGCGCGTCTACGCCAATACGTTTGCCTATGGCGTGGGCGAGCACTCCGATACCCACTGGGGTGACCGCTATGGCGAAGGCACACTGGCCGGCAAGCGCGCCATGCTGATGGTCACCACGGGCGGCTGGGAGTCGCACTACAGCCGGCGCGGCATCAATGGCCCGATCAATGACGTCCTGTTCCCGATCCAGCACGGCATCCTGTACTACCCCGGCTTTGACGTGGTGCCACCGTTCGTGACCTTCCGCGCCGGTCGCATGGACGACGCGCGTTTTGCGCAGACCACTCAAGCGCTCGGCGAGCGGCTCGACACGCTGTTCACCGTCGAGCCAATTCCATTCCGCCGGCAGAATGCGGGGGACTACGAGATCCCCGCCCTCACGCTGCGCGCGGAAATTGCGCCTGATCAAGCAGGCTTTGCCGCACACTTCGCTTAGACGGCCGGCGCTACAATTTGCGGCTGGTACTTCCGGCGGCGCGCTGTGTTCTGCATGGCGCGTCGCCGCGTTTGTTTTTCCGCCCCCCTTTTTCTTCGCACGCATGACGTCTCACGCTGTTCTTACAGGCCTGTTCAATCTCCTGCTCGGTATGGGCCTGGGCGTGGCGGGCGGGCTGCTGGGCATCGGCGGCGGACTGATCGCCATTCCCGTTCTCGGGTATCTGTACGGGATGGATCAGCACCTGGCGCAAGGCACTGCGCTGGTGATGATTGCGCCCAACGTGCTGATCGGCTTCCTGCGGTATCACCAGCGGCATCCGGTGCATCTGCGCTCCGTGGCGTTGATCTGCGTGTTCTCCATGGCGGCGACGTACGTGGCGGCGCGCTTCGCGGCGGGGTTGGATGCGCACGATCTGCACACGGCGTTTGCGGTGTTCCTGATCGTGCTGGCGGTGTACTTTGCTTCGCAGCTCAAGGACAAATCAGACGCAACGAAGGATGCTGAGCACGCTGCCCCGCACGCCCTACCTGCTGCTGCCATGCCGTTGATGGGGATTGCCAGTGGTGCGATGTCGGGCATCTTCACCGTGGGCGGCGGGCTCGTGGTCGTGCCAGCACTGGTGACCTTCTTCGGCATGCCGCAGACGCGCGCGCAAGGCATGGCATTGGCGCTGGTCGTGCCGGGTACGCTCATCGCGCTGGCCACGTATGCCCACGCCGAGCATGTGAGCTGGGGCACGGGCATTCCGCTGGCGGTTGGCGGCATGGTCAGCGTGTCGTGGGGTGTGACGCTCGCACACAAGTTCTCGCCGCTGCGCTTGCGGTTGGCGTTCTGCGCGGTGTTGCTGGGTACCGCGTTGATGATGTTGCTGGTCAAGCCGGCTTGATCGGCCTGACACGGGTGTTCAAAACGGAGGACGAATCGTGGCAGAACAGGACAAGGAAGCCGGACGCGCACGCCGCGCACAGGTGATGGGCGAGGCGTTTGTGGAGCGGGCGATGAGCGGGCTCGATGCATTCTCTGCGCCGCTGCAGGATTGGCTCAACGAGCACGCCTGGGGCAGCACGTGGCAGCGCGATGGCATCGACCTCAAGACACGCAGCCTGTGCACCTGCGCCATGCTGGCGGCGCTGGGCCGCAGTACGGAGCTCAAGGGCCACGTGCGTGGCGCCATCAACAACGGCGCAACGGCCGTGGAGATTCGCGAAGTGCTGTTGCACAGCGCCATCTATGCGGGGGCGCCCGCGGCCATTGAGGCCTTCCGCTCCGCGCGCGAGGTGCTCAGCGAACTGGGCATCAGCGTCGAAGACGGCCGCTAGTGTTAACGCGCTTAACACAACTTGCGTGACGAGGGTGGCCTCCCTATGCTCGCGGAGTCTTGCTACAGGGAGCCTGACGTGGACATTTCCGACGACGACCTGACGCGCTTTGCAGCGCAGGGCGCGGCGCATTTGCCGGCAGCCGCAGAGCAAGGCCATGTCGAACATGATGGCGCCCGCATCTGGTACGCGACGTTTGGTGCGGGCACACCGGTGATCCTGCTGCATGGCGGGCTCGGTCATGGCGGCAATTGGGGCCATCAGGTGCCGGCGTTGGTGGCTGCGGGCTATCGCGTCATCGCTATCGACAGCCGTGGACATGGCCGCAGCACGCGCGATGCTCGGCCTTATACGTACGCGTGCATGGCGTCGGACGTGCGCGCCATCATGGATGCGCTAGGCATTGGGTGCGCGGCTTTCGTCGGCTGGAGCGATGGCGCCTGCATTGCACTTATCCTCGCCATGCAAACGCCCGAGCGCGTGGCGGGCGTATTCTTCTTTGGCTGCAACATGGACCCGAGCGGCGCCAAGCCTTTCCAGCCCACGCCCGTGATCGATCGCTGCTTCAGCCGCCACCGGCAGGATTACGCCGCGCTGTCAGCCACCCCTGGCGATTTCGACGCATTCGTCGCCGCCGTCACCGAAATGATGCAGACACAGCCGAACGCCACGGCTGAGGAACTGGCTGCGATTCGCGTGCCTGTAACCATTGCGCAGAGCGAGCATGACGAATTCATCCAGCCCGAGCACGCACAGTACCTCGCGCGGACGATTCCTGGCGCGCGGCTGGTGATGCTGCCGGGCGTGAGCCATTTCGCGCCGTTGCAGCGGCCGGCGGTGTTCAATGAAGCGGTGCTGGATTTTCTGGCGCCGCTTTCCCAACGACCGATTTAGAACCGCATGACGACCGCCCTGATCGTAATTGACGTGCAGACCGGTTTGTTTACGCCGCCGCCGGCCCAGGCCGAGAGCGTGTTGACAGCCATTAACCAACTGATTATCCGCGCGCGTGAAGAGAAGGTGCCGGTGATCTTCGTGCAGCACGAGACGGCAGACGATGAGCTGCCCTACGGCACGCCCGCATGGGGCCTCGTCCAGACCTTGCAGGTGCTTCCCACCGATCCGGTTGTGCGCAAGACCACGCCGAATTCCTTTCTACGCACTCAGTTGACAGAATTGCTTGCGGGCCTCGGTATCGAGCATCTGGTCGTCTGCGGGTACGCCACCGAGTTCTGCGTGGACACCACCGTTCGCCAGGCGGCCGCGCTGGGCTACACCATTACGCTGGTGGCCGATGCCCACACGACGCACGACAAACCGCATGCCAGCGGCGAGTTGATCCGGCGCCATCACAACGCGACGCTGTCGTCGATTTCCAGCTTTGGGAAGCGGATTCTGACGCCATCTGCCGAGATGATGATGTCGGCAGGGTGGGCGCGCAGCTGAGCGCATTTGCGCAAGCCCGATCGGGCGCCGGGTGTTATCCACAGAAACAGTGGGTAAGCCTGTGGATAACGATGGGAGTGCCCGGCGCCATGCGGTTTGCAGTCCATTGCTGACTGCGTAGGCAGACAGCCGCGGCGATGTTGTCTTAGCTGACCGCGTCTGACGTACCCGGCGTGCCGTAGGCGGCCTTGATCGCCTTGTGCCGTGCTTCCATTTCCTGGCGCAGCGCACGACGCTGCTGAGCGGCTTCAAAGCGCTCCTTTTCTTCTGCATTGACGGGCGTAAGCGGTGGCACATCTGCCGGTTTGCCGTCGTCGTCCACCGCCACCATCGTGAAGTAGCAGCTATTGGTATGGCGCACGACCTGGTTGCGGATGTTCTCCGTGATCACCTTGATGCCGATCTCCATGGACGTGCGGCCCGTGTAGTTGACCGACGCCAGGAACGTCACCAGCTCGCCCACGTGGATCGGCTGGCGAAACACTACCTGATCGACCGAGAGCGTGACGACGTAGCGGCCGGCGTAGCGGCTGGCGCACGCGTAAGCCACCTGATCGAGCAGCTTGAGGATGTGGCCGCCGTGCACGTTGCCGGAGAAGTTGGCCATATCGGGCGTCATCAGCACGGTCATGCTGAGCTGGTGGGATTGCGTGTTCATGGGGCGTTGAAACCGGAAGGATGAGGAAAAACGGTGCGCAGAAATGGGTACGCAGTGGCGTGCCATTGTGCCGCGCTCGGGCCATTTTGTGCGGCATCGGGCGAAAATTGATGGTGTCACGCTACAACATGCGCTGCCATGATCGCAATTTCGGCTGCCGTGCCGCGCGCGCTGTCCGTCACCTTCCGCTGCTTCTTGGTACCAGCGGGCGCCGCAGATCAGCGATAAGCCTGATACACGGTCGATTGACCATCGGCGCTGATCAGCAACACGTCGTAGGGCATGCGGCGGCCACCGTAGGCGGGCCCGTCCATCCCGGGCGAGCCAAGCGGCATGCTCGGTACGGCCAGGCCAACTGCTTTTGGCCGCTCGCGCAGCAGCCGTTTGATTTCGCGTGCCGGCACATGGCCTTCCAACGCGTACCCTTGCACCATGCCGGTGTGGCAAGAGGCGTAGCGCTCGGGCATCCGCGTCGCTTTTCTGGCCTCAACAGTGTCTTCAACATCATGCGCAACCACGTCGAAACCGTTGTCGTGCAGGTGTGTGAGCCAATCCTTGCAACAACCGCAGGTGGGGGTTTTCCAAACCTCGACGACAGGTTTGGATGCCGCTTTCTGTGCGATTGCCATGGCAGGCAGGAGCGCCAGCCCGAAGGCGAAAGCGCGTCGGGTTCGAGACAGTGGTTGGGTTGGCAATGTCGTGGGCATGGTGTTGTCGAGCAAGAAGGTCGTCAGGCCCCGGGGGGTGAAAGCACGCCCAGCCAGGACACCAAGGCGAGGACGGCTAAGGCGAGGCTGGTTTCTGTCGTCAGACTTCGGCGCAGCGTTGTCACGGCCGCGGCGTGATCCCCGTTTTGCAATGCGAGCGCCAGGCGTGGGCTCAATCGATACCGGTTGGCGGCGGCCAGCGCCAGCATCCCCGCAAACAGCGCCAGCTTCGCGACCAATAAGCGACCGTAGGCTGTGGTCAGCAAACCGTCTACGGTGGGGCCGACGATCAGCCCGTAGTTGAGCGGCCCTGTTACGACCAACGTCACGACGATTACCGTGCCGACGCGGGCAAAGCCGTCAGCCGTACGGCCAAGCAGTGCAGCGTGCGTGGCAGTGGCGGGCGAGGGCCCTCGCGCGTGTATTGAAAGAACGACGAACGCAAACAACGCACCCACCCATGCACCGGCGGCCAGCAGGTGGGCGATGTCAGACGCGAGATGCAGTGCGCCCAGTGCACCGTCGCTCATCGCCCCGTGCCCCGTCCAGGCGAGCGTTGCCAACGCAATGGCGCCCAGGATGGACAGCGCGCCAAAGCGCAACGCAGGATGTGTGCGCAGCAAGGCGATGGCGGCGAGCACGGCAAACAAGGCCACCACGCGTACCGTCCAGGACAGTCCTACCGGGGTGGCAGTCAAGATCATGTCGAAGACATGGGCCGTCAGCTCGGCGTACGTGTCCACGCCCGCCATCGCCTTGGCCATCACAACCATGCTCGCCAGCGACAGCACGATGCCGAGAGCGGTAGCGAAGCCAACTACGCAAACGTACCGCCGTGCCAACGTTGAGTTGCGATCGTCTGGCTGCATGGCATGGATGCCGAAGAAGGCCACGCCAAACGGGACCGTCAACGCGACGTAAAGCCCAAACCGCAACGCGACAACGAGCCAATCTTCCGGCACGGCTTACTTCACCTGAAACGAGAAAGCGCCCTTCACGTTGTGGGTGTCCGCCGACACGGCACGCCAATCCACGCGGTAGGTGCCAGCAGGCAGCGGCTGCACGGGCGTGATGACCATGGTCTTGTCGTCCTCACCCCTCGACACTTTCGTCTCGACCTTCATCGGTGCGTGGTCTGCCATGCCGGGCATGCCGGTCATCAGCAGATTCGCGCCCGAGAACTGCGGCATGAGGGTCTCGGAGAAATGCAGCTCGATCTTGGCGGGCGCGGCAACTTCTGCGTTGTCCGCCGGTGTGGAAGAGACCAGCTTCGGATGCGCAACCGCCGCCGAAGCCATGACGGCGAAAGCGGCGCCGATGATGGCGCGGCTAGCGAAACGAGACGTGAACATGGGGGCACTCACAAGGTTGGTAGGTAAAAACGTTAGAACCAGAATCGCACACCCGCAACAACGCGGGTTTCGCCACGGCGGCCGCCGGCGGCTTCAATCATGTTGGCCGTCGCACCAAACGACTGGCTGCGCTCAACGCCGATGTACGGGGCAAACTGTCGGCTGAACTCGTAACGCAGCCGCAGGCCTGCCGTTGCGGTGGACAGCCCTGCACCGATTGCCAGATCCGGATCACGCTTGCCGTAGAAGTTGGCTTCAATGCGCGGCTGCAGGATCAGCCGCTGGGTCAGCAGCAGTTCGTATTCGCTGGACAAGCGCAAGGCCGTGCGGCCGTTGGTGCCTACATAGGCGGTTGCTTCCACGTCAAACCAGTATGGCGCCAGACCTTGCACGCCGAACGCTACCCAGTTGCGCGCCGGGCGGCCAAAGCCTGCATCGTTTCGAACGCCGAGCTGCGTATCCCAGAACGTCGATACAGCATGGCTCCATAGCAGCTCGGTGCGCGCCTCTTCAAAGCGCCCCTTTTCGATGTCGCCCTCTGCCTTGAGCACGGCCTTGTCGTACGTCGTGCCGTAGCGAGCCTGCATTTCGTAGGCGGTTGCGTTTGCGTTGTTGGCATGCACCCACTCCAGCCGATCTACCAGCACAGAACCAAACAGGTGTTGATCCGCCATCTTCATCATGTGGTGGCTATCGTCGAGTGCGTATGTGCCAACGCCGACGCGGTACCCGCCTGAATACGCATCAGGATCACGGGCGTCGGGCGGCGCTGAACCGCCTTGCATCTTCATGCTGCCGTGGTCCATGCCCTGCATTGCGCTGTGGTCCATGCCCTGCATTGAACCACCGTCCATGCTCTGCATGGAGCTGTCATCCATGCCCTGCATCGAGCCATGGTCCATGCCCTGCATCGAGCCATGGTCCATGCCCTGCATCGAGCCATGGTCCATGCCCTGCATCGAGCCATGGTCCATGCCCTGCATTGAGCCGTGATCTATCTCATGCGATGGGCGACTGCTTGATGAGGACGCCGGGGCTGGCTCCGCGCTCATCGGTTGATATTCCTGGGCCGAGGCTGTACTGATGCCGGCGGCGGCCAGCGCGACCGTCAGAAGTGTTCGTGCGTGCTTGCGCATGTGTGTTCCGCTATGAAAGTCGAGCATCAGGCCACCACCACTTCGCGGAACATGCCCGCGTCCATGTGCAACATCAGGTGGCAGTGCCATGCCCAGCGGCCTAGCGCGTCTGCGGTGACAAGAAAGCTGATCCGTTGCGCCGGTTGAACTGGGAGCGTATGCCGGCGTGCCAGGAACGTGCCGTCGGGTGCCTCGAGATCGCTCCACATCCCGTGCAGGTGCATGGGGTGCGTCATCATCGTGTCGTTGTGGAGGATGACCCGCAGCCGTTCGCCATAGCGGAAATGCACGGGCGTTGACTTGCCGAACTCCACGCCGTCGATCGACCACGTGTAGCGTTCCATGTTGCCGGTGAGGTGCAGCTCCACTTCACGCTCTGGACCACGTTTGTCGATCGGGCCGCCGACGGTGTGCATATCGGCAAGCACCAGGACGCGCCGTCCGTTGTTGCGCAAGCCGATGCCCGGATCGTCCAGGTTGGTACGCGCCATGTCGACACGCATGTCGGTGCTGGGCCCGTACTCCGTGCGCGCATGCCGTGCGACCTTGCTCGGCACTTTCAGGTCGTCCGGCGAGCCACCGTGCGCGGCATGCTGGCCATGGTCCATACCCGGCATGCTGCCGTGGTCCATACCGCTGTGCCCCATGGCACCCATGTCTCCCATCATGTCCGACATGGAAAGCCACTGCACCTTGTCGAGCGCCGGCACCGCTGCCTGCAAGCCTTGGCGTACCGCCAGCGTGCCGCGCGCATAGCCGCTGCGGTCCATCGACTGCGAGAAGATCGTATAGGCGTCGTCCTTGGGCGCGACCAGCACATCGCAGGTCTCGCCGGGACCGAAGCGGAACTCATCCACCGTCACCGGATCGATGTTCTGGCCATCCACCTGAACGACCTTGAGCTTGAGCCCCGGGATGCGGACGTCATAGAAGGTATTGCCTGACCCGTTGATGAAGCGCAGTCGCACCGTCTCGCCCGGCGAGAACAGGCCCGTCCAGTTGCCGGCGGGCGTGACGCCGTTGGTCAGATAGGTGAGCGTGGCACCGGAGACGTCGGCCAGATCGGTCGGGCTCATGCGCATCTCGTTCCACATCTTCCGTTTGCTCATGGCGGCCTTCCAACCATCGTTGGAGACATCGCGGAAGAAGTCCACCACCGTGGGCTGGTGGTAGTTGTAGTAGTCACCCTGCGTCTTGAGCTTGGCGATCATCCGCATCGGGTCTTCATCCGTCCAGTCCGACAGCAGGACGGTGTGATCACGGTCCGATCGGATCGGGTCGCCGGCGGCGGCGTCAATGATGAGGCCGCCATAGACGCCGGTCATCTCCTGAAAGCCCGAGTGCGAGTGGTACCAGTAGCTGCCGCTTTGCTGCACCTTGAAGCGGTAGGTAAAGGTCTCGCCGGGTGGGATGCCGTTGAAGCTGATGCCGGGTACGCCGTCCATCTGGAACGGCAGGATGATGCCGTGCCAGTGGATCGATGTGTGCTCGCGCAGGCGGTTGGTCACGCGCACGGTGACCGTGTCGCCTTCGCGCCAGCGCAACGTCGGGCCCGGCAGCATGCCGTTGATGGTGGTGGCCATCATCGGCTTGCCGGTGTAGTTCACGGGCGTCTCGTCGATGACCAGATCGAATTCGGTGCCACGCAGCACCGGCGCAGACCCCAGCACAGTGGATGCGGCCGATGTGCCGGATGCCGCCAGCGACGAAGTGAAGCCACCCAGCCCCAGTCCGGTGATCACCCCACCGGCGGCCAGGCCCTGCACGAATCGCCTGCGCGGCAGGTTCGGTAGCACGATGCCTGATGGACCGGATGGACGGTGACTGCGCATGGTCGGGTTTTCCTTTTGTAATGTCCGGTGCAGGTTACTTAGGTGCGGGCTACCCAGACCTGACCAACACATTACAAATCGGTCATGTTCGCGTCAGGTTGCCTCGGGCGGGGTACTCTACCGCCCATGGATAAACCACAGCGCGTGGCATGTGATTTGGGTGCGATATGAAGCTGCTAGTCGTCGAAGACGAAGCCAAAACCGGCGAATACCTCCAGCAAGGCCTGACTGAAGCCGGCTTCGTGGTGGATCTGGCCCGCAATGGCATCGACGGCCGGCACTTGGCCCTGACCGGTGATTACGACCTGCTGATCCTGGACGTGATGCTGCCCGATCTGGACGGCTGGCAGATCGTCCAATCGGTGCGGGCAAGGGACCTCGCCGTGCCGGTGCTGTTCCTCACGGCGCGCGACAGCGTGGCGGACCGGGTCAAAGGGCTCGAACTCGGTGCGGATGATTACCTCGTCAAGCCGTTCGCCTTTGTCGAACTGCTGGCGCGTGTGCGTACGCTGCTGCGCCGGGGGACCAGTGCCGTCACCGCCGATCGGATCCAGGTGGCCGATCTCGTCCTGGACCTGGCCCGTCGACGTGCATCGCGTGCGGGCCAGAAGATTGCGCTGACGAGCAAGGAGTTCTCCTTGCTGGAGCTGCTCGCCCGACGCAGCGGCGAGGTCCTGCCGCGTTCGCTGATTGCCTCGCAGGTCTGGGACATGAACTTCGACAGCGACACCAACGTTATCGACGTTGCCATCCGCCGCCTGCGCGCCAAGATCGACGACAACTTTGAGCCGAAGCTGATCCACACCGTGCGCGGCATGGGCTATGTGCTCGAAGACCCCGAGGATGCGGCGTGATGGAACAAAATCGGGGGCAAGTTCGGGGGCAGCTTTCCCTGACCACGCGGCTGACGGCGTATTTCGCGCTGTGCTCGACCGCCGTCCTGCTCGGCCTGGGCGTGGTGATTGCGCTGGCCATGGACCACCACTTTGCGGTGGAGGACTACACCGCATTGCGCGAGAACGTCAGCGTCATCCAGAAGATCGCTGAGTCGAACCCCGCCCCGCAGGTGCCGGAGCGCATCCGCGAAGCGCTCGTGCATCGCACGGACCTTGTTGCGCGCATCCAGGGGCCAGACGGCAACATTCTGTACGCGACCAAGGACTTCGATTTCCAGGCCGCAACGCAGGCATTGATGGCGCCACGTCACAACAACGACGCGCTGGTCTGGGAGCAAGCTGGCCAGCAGTACCGGGGCATGCACGCGAGCATCCCGCTGCACGATGGATCGTCTGGCGCGCTGGATCTCCTGCTTGGCATCAATACCGACATCCACGCGCACTTCCTGCATACGTTCCGGGGCACGTTGGCGTTCTACATTGCCGTGGCGGCGCTGGCGACCGGCCTGTTCGGATGGTGGGCCGCGCGTCGGGGTCTGGCGCCGCTGCGCACCATGGCCTCGCGTGCGCGCACGGTGACGGCTGACAAACTTGACGAGCGCATGCCGGTTGCGTCCGTGCCGGTTGAGGTTGCCGATCTGGCCGTTACCCTGAACGCCATGCTCGAACGGCTGCAGAACGATTTCCGCCGGTTGTCGGACTTTTCCACCGATATCGCACACGAACTGCGCACACCCATCACCAACCTGCTTACGCAAACCGAGGTCGTACTCGCCCAGCCGCGCGCAAGCACCCAGTATCGCGATGTGCTGACCTCAAACGCGGAGGAGCTGCAGCGTCTGGCGCGGATGGTCTCCGACATGCTCTACCTCGCCAAGATGGAGCACAGCCTGACGCTGCCGAATGCCGAGGCCATCCACATCGACGACGAGATCCGCGCGCTGTTCGAGTTCTATGACGCGCTGGCCGAAGACAAGGCCGTCCAGCTTGATCTGCACGGCGACGGCCACGTGACGGGCGACCGGCTCATGCTGCGTCGCGCGCTGAGCAATCTGTTGTCCAACGCGATCCGGCATACCCCACGCAGCGGCCAGGTGGTCGTTTCGGTCAGCGATGCGCGCGAGGGCGTGACGATTGCCGTGGACAACGACGGCAACGAAATCGCGCCGCAGTTCCTGCCGTTCATCTTTGAGCGCTTCTTTCGCGCAGACAGGTCACGCGCGCGGCCTGAGTCGGAAAGCGCGGGCCTGGGCTTGGCCATTACCAAAGCGATTGTCGTGGCGCACGGCGGCACCATTACCGTGGCGCGTGTCGATGGCCGCACGCGCTTCTCCATTTATCTGCCGCATCCGATTGCTGCGGCTGATGCGGTTGTCTAGCGCCGGTTGATGTTTTCAGCGCGACCGGTAAGTGGAGCACGGGCCGGCATTGCTCATGTGATTGGTGCGGCCCGTGTTGGCCGAGAAGTGTGACGCCATGACAACGGTTAGTTGACCGTGGGCAGGCCCGGCGCCGAAGTCGGCGAATTCACACTAAGAAACAGAATCGCCGCAAGCGACTTACGGTAGAGTGAGGCCCGCCGCAGATGCGAGTGGTAATCGGGGTCAAAGCGCTGCCTGAAGAAGGGAAGCGCGCTTGGCGGCGCGGAGCGTCCATAGAACTCAAGAAAGTGGTTAATGCGCCACTTATAATCGTGTGTGGGCCAGCGACTTCCGTTCAAAAAACAACATCCTCGCATCGCACTCTTTGAGGAAGCGTGTCGGAGCGCTCCATCCTTGGCATCAATTTCCGCGACATCTTGTTTGATTCATGCGTCATCTCAAATATCGCCTGAGTAGGGTCTCCGCAAGAAAGTTCTGGTACTACTTTTCGAATGCCTCCAGCCATTTTCTTGCACGCGCCACGAAAAATGGCCGGGCTGAGACGCTCCTGAAGAAAAACGGCAATCGCGATGGCCTGCAGGACGTATTCACCCGACTGAGCTACTACAACTCGATCTCGGAAGCGTTCGATCCGAGTGGCAATGCAATCGAGTATTCCAAGTTCCTGTTGAAATCCTCAACGAGCACCGTTGTGGACAAGGAACGTCAAATCGGTAGCACGTACTTCTACGATCTTGTTGATCTGATGGACTATTTCGGTCCGGGCTACAACTTTGACTACGATTGCGGAGACGTGACCGCCGAGCCGAAGGTGCCGGCTTTCGTCAAAAGCCGTCCGATCAAGAGCACTGCGCATAACGGCATCTTGTTGAAGCTCGATGCGATTCGGCATTTTGCGCTTGCCGGCGACACGATTGATTTTGCCGATAAGAAGCCGATGGCCGTTTTCCGGGGTCCGTGCCATCAGGAGCATCGCAAGGCGTTTGTCGAGCGGTGCCACGATTTGCCCCACGTCAACATCGGCGATACGCGAAAATCCGAGCTGGGAAAAGCCGCCTACAAAGCGCCCATGACCATTGCCGAGCAACTGCAATACAAGTTCATCGTCAGCGTTGAGGGGAATGATGTTGCCACCAACCTGAAATGGATCATGTCGTCCAATTCGCTGTGCTTCATGCGGCGGCCGAGGTATGAGACGTGGTTCATGGAGGGGCGGCTGATTCCTGACGTTCACTACGTTCTGCTGAAAGATGATTACTCTGATCTCCAGGAAAAAATGGCGCATTACCAAGAATTCCCAGGGGATGCATTGGCGATCGTGCGCAATGCCAATCAGTGGGTGGCGCAATTCCTGAATCGCGATCAGGAGCGCTTGCTCGGTTTGATGGTGATCGCAAAGTATTTTCGTCTCTCGGGCCAACAGGCCTTCTGGTAAAGCGCGGAAAGCGCGGCTAGGTCGACCCGCACAACATTTGATCCAGGGCAGGGCGGTGTGCGGGTTGGTCAGCGGGTAGTGCGGCGGCGCGCTACACTCTTTCTCTTTCGCCGTCTCCGTACGATTCTCCCGCCATGACCGCGTCTGTCGACACGCGCGCACCAGCGCCCACCTCCGCGCATTCGCTTTCCACTGAGCAACAGGCCTTTTTCAACGAGCACGGCTACCTCGTACTGCGGGGTCTGGCCAGTCAGCATGAGTGCGCCACCTTGCTGGCGGCTGCCAAGGACGCGCTGGAGCGCGCCATCCCGCCCGTGGAACTGGAAACCGACGTCGGCTACGCCGGGGCACCCTCCTCGCGCGAGGCGGAAGGCGGCCAGACCGTACGCCGACTGCTCGATGCGGATTCGCGCGGCACACCTTACACAGAATGGGCACGCGATGCGCGTGTTGCCGGGCCGATCGCGCAGCTGATCGGCAGCCCGGTACACCTCTCGCTTGCGCACCACAACTGCGTGATGACCAAGCATCCGGCCTTTGGCACGGCCACCAATTGGCATCGCGACAGCCGCTACTGGTCGTTTGCGCGCAATGCGCTGGTGTCCTCATGGCTGGCACTGGTGGAAGAGACCGTCGACAACGGTTGCCTGTGGGTCATCCCCGGCAGCCACAAGGTCGAACTGCCCGCCGACCGTTTCGACGCCAAGCTCTTTCTGCGCCAGGACCTGCCCGAGAACCGCGAGCTGATCGACACTGCCCGCCCCGTGCCGCTGCTGCCTGGTGACGTGCTGCTCTTCCACTGCAACACCTTCCACGCGGCGCGGGCCAATCAGACTGGTGTGGTCAAGTTCTCTGCCGTCTTTACGTACTACGGCCCTGACAATCACCCGATGCCGGGCACGCGGTCTTCGGCGCGGCCTGATCCGCTGGTCGGTTGAGGCGAAGTGGGGGAGCGTTCAACGTTTGCCTTCCCCCGTTTGTAGGTGTGCGGCGGACAGATTTGTGTCACGGGCCTTTGCTAAGGTGGACTTCC
The DNA here is from genome assembly GCF_000801955.1 of Ralstonia sp. A12. GTDB lineage: Bacteria > Pseudomonadota > Gammaproteobacteria > Burkholderiales > Burkholderiaceae > Ralstonia. The sequence goes on along the minus strand of NZ_JSZO01000008.1, from coordinate 42,272 downwards.
AAAGACCAGAACGGGGGAAACACCATGCCGATTCAGGAAGTGACACACGGCGCGCACGTGATCTTCGTTGATTCACTGCAGCGTGACGACCGCCGATGGACCGCGCGTTTCCAGGTCTGCCGCGCAGGCCATGTCGTGTGTGACTGGGAGGACGTTGAGATGCCAGAGGGATTCATCTCTGCCCAGCTTGCCGTGAGCGCCAGCGTATTGCTGGCCGAGCACCGCCTCTCCAGCCTGTCGTCGCATTAAAGAACGCCCGCCACGCAGCGGGCGTTTTTCTGTGCGGGTGCCTGCGCTTTTCGGGCAGCGTCTGCTCCACGGCGTGACCCGTTCATCGCATGCAGGCGACCGTTTGCACCCCGCAGCCTGCCTTTCGTCGCACCGTGGGCGACGCCCCCAAGGCCCCTGCCTAGACTGCCTCCTGACCGCCGGAACCCTATCCGGCCACGCCAATTCAGGAGATTCCCATGACTGCAGTGTTCTCAACGCCGCTGGTGTCCCGCGCGGGCGTCGCGCTGGTACTGATGCTGGCCGCGGCTGGCGCGTCCGCCGCCACGCTGACGGTTGTTATTGAAGGCGCGCAGGGCCGCCAGGGCGCGGTGCGCGCCGCAGTGTTTCGTGATGCCACCGGTTGGCTCAAGCCCGATGCTGCCGTGCGCGCAGACATTGCCGCGCTCGACAGCGTGTCGGGCAATAGCGTCACCTTTGTCTATCCCGACTTGCCGGCGGGACGCTATGCGCTGTCGGTGTTTCATGACGTCAACAACGACGGCAAGCTCGGCACCAATCCGGCCGGTATTCCTGTCGAGCCCTACGGCTTCAGCCGCGATGCAAAAGGCCGCTTCGGCGCGCCGTCCTTTGACGATGCGGCGATCGACGTGCAAGCCGATCAGCGCGTGACCATCCATCTGCACTGACCATTGATCCGGAGGCCTGCCATGCAACGCCGATCCTTCCTCGCGGCATTGGGTGCCGCACCGTTTGGCCTGACGCTGCAAGACGTGATGGCGGCCAGCGCGGACCCATGGGCTGCAGGGTTTGCTGCCGCCCGTATGCAGTATCCGTGGCTGGCGGGCTACCAGGGCGCCGGTGCGGACATGCCAACCAGCGCGCTCAAGGTGGAGGGCACGTTCCCGCCCGCGCTGCGCGGCGCGTTTTACCGCAACGGCCCTGCGCGGCATGAGATTGGCAGCATGCGCTACCACCATCTGTTCGACGGCGACGGCATGATCCAGCGCTACGACATCAGCGAACAGGGTGTCACGCACTGCGGCGTATTCGTACGCACCGACAAGTTCGTCGCCGACACCGCCGCCGGCAAACCGCTGCGTGCAACCTTCGGTACCGCCAACCCCGATATGGAGCCGGTCAGCACGCCCGACAGCATCAACGTGGCCAACACCAGCCTCGTGATGCACGGCGACGAGATGCTTGCGCTGTGGGAGGGCGGCTCGGCCACGCGCGTCGATCCGGATTCACTGCGCACGCTGGGCGTGCAGACCTGGCGCGACGACTACAAAGGCATGCCGTTCTCCGCCCACCCCAAGGTGGAGCCCGATGGCACGCTGTGGAACTTTGGCGTGAGCAGCGCGGCGGGTTTGCTGACGGTGTACTGCGTGGGCGCAGATGGTGCGCTCAAGCGCGTGCAATCCGTCAAGGTGCCCGACGTGGCGATGGTGCATGACTTTGCCGTGACGCAGCACCATCTGGTGTTCCTGCTACCGTCGTTCATCTATGACGTGGAGCGTTCGCGTGCCGGCATGTCCTTCCTTGACGCGCACGTGTGGCGGCCCGAGCTGGGGATGCGTGTGCTGGTGCTCGACAAGAACGACGTCACGCGCATGCGCTGGTTGCAATTGCCGGCTGGCTTCGTGTTTCACCTCGGCAATGCGTGGTCGTCACCGGATGGGCAGGAAATCCACCTCGACTACGTACGCTCGGACGACGCCACCATCGTCACTACCACGCTGCGTGAGCTGATGCGCGGGCAGATCCGCCCGGCACCCGGCGCGCGCTTGACGCAACTGCATCTGAACCTGCGCACGGGTCGTGCCGATCAGGCGGTGACCGAGCACGTGGCGGAGTTTCCGAAGATCGACCCGCGCCGCACGGCATTGCGCCATCGTGCGTTGTTTACCGTGGCCCGCACGGCGCCAACCGGCAACGGGCAGGCACTGCACGGGTTCGACACGATCCTGCGCTTCGATACGGATTCAGGGCAGGTGCAGCAGTACCGCTTCGCGCAGCACGTGATGGTGGAGGAACATCTGTTCGTACCGGCCTCGGCCAGCGCGCGTGAAGGCGAGGGGTGGCTGATCGGCACAGTGTTCGATGTGGATGCCGGCTGCACCAAGCTGACGGCGTTCGATGCGCGCAACCTGTCGGCAGGGCCGATGGCCGTGGCAAGCCTGAACGGCGTGGCGCCGCTCGGCTTGCATGGGCTGTTTCGTGCGGCCTAGCGGGCGTGCCTGGCCATCCAGCATCAAAGCGGGTGGGTCAGCAGGCTGTAGATCGTGCGCACGCCGCTTACGTAGTTGCCCATCCGCAGGTTCTCGTTGGCGGCGTGCTGGTTGTTATCGGCGTTCACCAGCGGAATGATCGCAAACGGCACCTGCAGCACGCCCACGATTTCTGCGGTGGGCACCGTCCCGCCCATCATGCGGATGCGCACCGGCGCAGGGCTGGTGCCAAAGCTGTCGGTCAGCGACTGATAGGCCCATTTGCCTACTGCCGAGTCGATCGGTGAGCCGGCAGCGTCAGCACCTTCGCTCTGATACGAGAAGCTGGCGAGCTTGTCGTAGCGGCTACGTTCTTCGTCGGTCGGCGCGTCCTTCACAAGGTGATAGCCCTGGCGAACGATGTACTGCTCGATCTGCTTGCCGAGGTAGGCCGCGCTGGAGTCTGGCGTGGTCCGCAGATCCATCTCGGCGACAGCCTTGTCGGGCACGATGTTCGCCACCTTGTCGCCGATGGCTGCGGACGCCATGCCGCGCACGTTCAACGAGGGGTACTGCATCGCTTCCTGGTAGTTGGCGCCGACCTTGTCGGCATGCGCAATGCCCAGGCGCTTGTTGAGCGCAGCCTCATCGTCAGGCACGGCCGCCATGATCTTGCGGTCGGCCTCGCTGATCTTCACGTGGTCGTAGTAGCCCGGCACGGTCACGCGGCCCTGATCGTTCTTCATCGATGCCAGCAGGCTGGCCATCTGCTGCGCCGGGTTGCGGGCGTAGTTGCCGTAGTGCCCGCTGTGCAGCGGCACCTTGCCGCCATACACGGTGAGCCTGGCCTCGGCGACGCCGCGGTTGCCGAAGATCAGCGTCGGCAGATTGCTCGCATGCATGGGGCCGTCGTGGATCACGATGGCATCGGTGCGCAGCAGTTCGCGGTTTGCCTGCATCACCTTGCTGATGGAGGGCGAGCCCTTCTCTTCTTCGCTGTCGAGGATGACCTTGACGTTGACGGCCGGCTGGTTACCACCGGCCTTCAGCGCGTCGATAGCGGCCAGCATCATCATGATCGGGCCCTTGTCGTCAGCCGACGAGCGGCCGAACACGCGCCATTCCGGGTCCAGCGGGCCGCTGAAGAGCTGGGCCGAGTCGATCTCTTCCCAGCTACCCTGCGCCGTCTTGCGTTTGAGCACTGGTGTCCACGGGCTCTTCTGCGCCCACTGCGTGGGGATCACCGGCTGGCCGTCGAGGTGCATATAGAACAGCACCGTCTTGCGCGCGGCATCCGGGTTGGGCAGCTCGGCATACAGCATCGGCTTGCCGTTGTTGGCCAACTGCTTTGTCGTGAAGCCGCGCTTGCGGAACGCCTGCTCCAGCCAATCGACATTCTTGCGGACGTCTTCCGGAACGATGGCGTCATTGGGCAGCGACAGCAGCTCGAAGTACTCGCGATAGGTCGCCTGGGCATGATGTTCGGCGTCTGCCACGGAGAGTTCCGCGGCGCCGGCCAGGCCGGCGGCACCGAGCATCAGCGCCGGCACCAGTGCCAGCAGGCGTTGCGCCGCGCGGGGCGCGAAAGTTTGGCGGTCTGCGAACTGAAGAGGCATGGGCGTACTCAGCTGGTCGAACGGTGCGTAGCAGTCTGAGCACATGTGACCTTTTTGACCATTAGAATTTTCTTGGGATATCTTTGCATTTTCTGCAAAGCAAAAAAGCGCCTCGCCTACATCGCCCATGTCGTCCCATCGCCTGCAGGAAACGTCCCTACGCTATTTTCTCGAGGTTGTTCGCAGCGGCTCGCTGACGGAGGCGGCGGCGCGTTTGCACGTCAGTGCGTCGGCCATTAGCCGGCAGGTCGCGATGCTTGAAGAGCTGCTCGGCGTGCCGCTGTTCGAGCGCCAGCCGCGCGGCATGACACCGAGCGCGGCGGGCGAGCTGCTCGCTGCGCACGCGTTGCGCGGGGCGCTGGAGGCCGAGCGTGTCGTCTCAGATATTCAAGGCTTGCAAGGGCTGCAACGCGGGCGGGTGCGCATTGCGTGCTCCGATGGCTTTGCGATTGAGTTTGTGCCGCGCGTCATCGTGGCGTTTCGCGAGCGGCATCCGGGCATCCAGTTCGACCTCCGCGCCGAAGAGCCCATGCGCGTGACCGAGGCGGTGCTGCGTGGCGACGCGGACATCGGCCTGACCTACAGCCGCGCCGCCGTTCAGGGCATCCGCGTGGAATACCAGCAGCGGGCTTCGGTGTTCGCGATCATGCGGCCCGACCACGCGCTGGCGAAACTGCACAGCGTGACACTGGCGCAGATGCACCCGTTTCCGATTGCGCTTTCGGGGCCCGACAACACAGTGCGCCAGCTATTCGACATGAGTTGCAGCCATCGCGGGCTCGTGTTCGAGCCAGTGCTGGTCAGCAACCGCTTCGACGGGCTCCTGAGCTTCGTGCAGCATGGCGGCGGGCTTGCCATTGCCGGAGAGACCACGGTGCGCGATCGCGTACAGCGCGGCGAGTTGCATGCCGCGGAGATTCGCGAACGCGGCATGCGTGGGCGTGCGGTTGAACTGCAGACGCTGGCCGGCCGCACCTTGCCCGAGGCGGTGCGGGTCTTTCTGGACTTTCTGCGTCAGGCGCTGCCGGCGCCGAAGTAGCGCCGGGGGCTTATCGGAAAGCGGGTTCGTCAAAGCTGCGCAGCTTGCGCGAGTGCAGCGCCTCAACGCCGTTCTCGCGCAGCAGGCGCACGGTTTCCATGCCGATTGCCAAGTGCTGGCTCACGCGCTGGCGATAGAACAGGTTGGCCATGCCGCGCAGCTTCAGCTCGCCGTGCAGCGGCTTGTCCGACACGCACAGCAGGGTGCCGTAGGGCACGCGCAGGCGGAAGCCGTTGGCGGCAATCGTGGCGCTTTCCATGTCGATGGCAATCGCGCGTGACTGGTTGAAGCGGCTGTACAGCGCTTGGTACTTCAGCTCCCAGTTGCGGTCATCGGTGGAGACCACGGTGCCGGTGCGCATGCGCGATTTCATGTCGGCTCCAGACAGCCCCGTGATGCGCGCCACGGACTCCTGCAGCGCCACCTGAATTTCTGCGATGGGCGGCACAGGCACCCACGGCGGCAGGTCCTGATCGAGCACGTGGTCATCACGCACATAGGCGTGAGCGAGCACGTAATCGCCCAACTGCTGCGAGCGGCGCAGGCCACCACAGTGGCCGATCATCATCCAGCAATGCGGACGCAGCACGGCCAGGTGGTCGGTGATGGTCTTGGCGTTGGATGGGCCTACGCCAATGTTGACCAGCGTCACGCCCAGGCGGTCTTCGCGCACCAGGTGGTAAGCGGGCATCTGCGGCAGGCCCTTGATGCGGTGCGCATCGTCGGGTGCCGGGGTGCCGAGTTCGTGCACCGTATCGCCGGGTTCGACAAAGCGGATGTAGCCCTCGTCGTTGCCGTCTTCCATGAGCTTGCGGCCGAGAGCGGCAAACTCATCAACGTAGCGCTGGTAGTTGGTGAACAGCACGAAGCGCTGGAAGTGCTTCGGATGCGTGGCGGTGTAGTGGTACAGGCGCTGCAGGGCCAGGTCGACGCGTTCGGCGGTGAACATCGACAGCGGCTGCGGTTCGTCACCCTCGGGGCGATAAGTGCCGTTGGCGATGGAGTCGTCGATCTGCGCGAGGTCGGGCAGCGTGAACGCGCCACCCAGTGCGCGTGCCTGCTCGGGCGTGATGTCCACCGTGGACGCTTCCACCACGAAGGGCAGCGGAATCGGCCGGTTGCTCACCCCCACCACCACCGGGCTGTTGTGATAGTGCAGCAGGCGCTCGATCTGCACGCGGTAATACTCGCGGAAGAGATCCGGCCGCGTGAGCGTGGTGCCGTACACGCCCGGATACGCCACCGTGCCCCAGGCGGGCCGCGCGTCACTCACCAGCGTTTTGGGGTCGACGGTGATGCCGAGATAGGGGTAGCAGGCGGAGCCGTCTTCGCTGCAATCTTCACCACGTGCGAAGGCGAGGAAGCGGTCGCGAATCGTCTGCGCGGAGCGCTCGTAGATGGCGGTGATGCGCTCGACGGCGGTGTTGGCGTCGGTGCAGATCGCCAGGTCGTGCGCGGGATAGAGATGGGCGGTAGCGCGGGTATCGGTCATAGTCCGATGATACCGACGTTTTGTGAACGCAAGATAGCCGTGTTGCTTACGTCACCGCGTCGGCGATGGGGCGCGCACGCCAGCGCAGGAAGCGCTTCCAGGTCGACATTTGAGCCCGCTGTGGCGTGGGCGTGTTGGATGCCATGCGCAGCCAATTTGGCAGTGCCTCGATCCCGCTGCACAGCAGGAAGTACAGTACGGCAACCGCGCCAAACACTTCTGCCGGATACGCTACCGTGCGGCTGTTGACCTGGCCTGCGGCAGTGGACAGCTCCACCACGCCCACGATGTACGCCAGCGACGTGTCCTTGACCGTCGACACCCACTGATTGGCCAGCGACGGCAGCATGATGCGCCACGCTTGCGGCAGCACGATCGTCAGCAGTGCCTGCATGGGCCGCATGCCCAGCGCCAGCGCCGCATTGCGCTGCCCGGCGCCCACCGCATGCAGGCCGGCTTCCATGCTTTGCGCGATGTAGGCGGCACCCACGGCTGCCAGCGCGGTCACTACCGTAGCCGTTTCCGGCACGGCCACGCCCAGCGCCATCGGGATCAGGAAGTACGCCCAGAACATCAGCATCAGCACGGGAATGGCCCGCAGCGTCGCCAGCACGCCACGCAGGGTGCGAGCCAGCCAACGCCGGTTCGATCTTGCATCCAGCCGATCCAGCAACAATGCGCAGCCAACACCCAGCGCAGTCGCCGCCACGCAGGCCAGCAGCGCCATCCACACAGTGAGCGCCGCGCCTGACAGTGGCCCATTCGGATACGGACCAACCAGCAGATACCGTAGATGCAGGAGGAGGGCTTCTGCAGTCATGCCGCGGCTCCAGCCAGCCCAACTGCTGAAGTGGATACCCAGCCCAACCGCCGCAGCACTAGCGGCGCTGCCCATTGCAGCAGCAGGATCACCACTGCATACAGCACTGTTGCCACGGCAAAGGCCTGGAAGGCGAGCAGCGTGTCGGTCTCGACCTGCCGTGCACTGTAGGAAAGTTCTGCCAGCCCGATGCCCATGGCCAGCGAGGTGTTCTTGATGGTGTTGGCGCATTGCCCGAGCAGCGGCAGCGCCGACACGCGCAGCGCCTGCGGCAGCACCACGCACAAGAATGCTGCCCGCGGCGTGAAGCCGAGCGACAAGGCGGCCTCACGTTGGCCGCGCGGCACCGCCCGGATGCCGGCACGCAACTCTTCCGAGAAGAACGCACCGGCATACAGCGCAATGCCAAATGCGGCCGCCAGGAATTCAAACGATGGCGCTGGCAGCCGCCAGTTGCCCAGCGCGATGCCGCTCAAGCCCGTAATGGCGCCAACCACGTTTTCACCCAGCAACTGCGCGGCCCCGAAATACCAGAAGAACAGCTGCACCAGCAGCGGCGTCTTGCGCAGGAAGGCAACCAGCCCGCGCGCCGACAGGGTCAGCCACGGTTGGTTGCTGGCGCGCAGTGCGGTCAGCAGCAGGCCAAGCGCCAAGCCACCGGCGATAGCCGCTGCCGACACCAGCAGCGTCATCCCGAAGCCCTCCAGCATCCAGCCGAGGTAACGCGGCGGCAGGGGCTGGAGGAAAGCGGGCAGACTCAAGCTCACTTGGTGCTGCCGATCACGAAGTCACGCGGCAGCGGTGCGGTGCTCTTCGGGCCGAACCAGCGGTCATAGATGCGGGCGGCGGTGCCGTCTTTTTCCAAGCCTTGCAGGATCTGGTCGACGGAGGTGGTGAGTTGCGTCTCGCCCTTGGGCACGCCAACGCCCATGTACTCGCGCGTCAGCACGAACGGTGAGATCTCCAGCTCGCTGCGATTGGGCAGCGTTGCCAGCAGCGCGCCAAGCTTGGCACCGTCCTGTGCGAACGCTTGGATGGCACCGCTGCGCAGCGCCGTGAGCGCCAGGGGGGAGTCGTCATAGGCAATCACGCGGGCATTGGGGTAACCCTCGCGCAGCGTCGTCTCCTGCGTGGTGCCCTTGTCCACGCCCAGGCGAATGCCATCCTTCTTCAGATCATCCGGCTGCTTGAGGAAGCCCTTCTTGGCAATGAACTGCAGGCCGCTCGCAAAGTACGGCGTGCTGAAGTCGATCTGCTTCTTGCGCTCGTCGGTAATGGTGAAATTGGCGGCAATCAGGTCGACCTTGCCCGAGGTCAGCAGCGGCACGCGGTTGGCCGGGTTGGTGGCGCGCAGCTCCAGCTTGACGCCCAGTTTCTTGGCGATCTCCTGTGCGTAGTCGACATCCAGGCCAACCGGTTGGCCGGTCTTGGCATCGGCATAGCCGAACGGCGGGTTGGCGTCGAACACGCCCACGCGCAGCACGCCCGCCTTCTTGATGTCATCCAGACGATCGGCCCGGGCGGCCGGCGCGTGCAACACGGCCAGCGCCAGTGCCGCCCCAATGGCCACGCCCACCGCCTGACGCGACGCGCGCGCCAAGCCTTGCAACGAGAAACGCCCCGAGAATCCTGCTTGCATGACTACCCCCTGAAGATTTTGAGGGGCCCAGCGTAAAGTGGATGTTGCACCGCGCAAACGAATTCGTTGGCAGATCGATATGCGTGCCGCCCGATTCTGGTGCACGTAACCTTGCGCAGCGCTTCAGTTTTTACATTTGCCGCCGATAGGGCTTGACAGGTGATCGAGCGTGCACCACGCGATTTACCCATCGCAGCGATGTAGCCGATACACTAGAAAAAAGAAAAAGCAGGCACAAACAGACGGGGGAGTGCAACGTGGACCAACTGGCTGGCGACAACCTCCGCCGGCATTCTCTCGGGCATCGTGGGCGTCGCGAGCGCGGATCATGCTGATCGCCGCGCTGGCCTGTGCCACCCTCGTTTCCATTGCGTTGATCGGCCTGTCTTGGCCGCGCCGCGACGACACGGAAGTCTCCGCCTTCATGCTGCTGGCGCTGGGTACCGCGTTGTGGAGCGGTGCGCGGCTCATGGAGGTCGTCACCTTCGACATGTCCGTGCGCGTGGGCTGGGCCAAGGTGGCCTACCTCGGGATCATGATGGTGCCGGCCGCCTGGCTGCGCCTGGTGCTCGGCCTCACACGGCCCGAGCTGAACGTGTTGCCGATCGTGCGCGCGGGCTGGGTGCTCGCGCTGCTGGTGGCCGCGGCCTTCCTGGGGCTGGTTGCCACCAACGAGCTGCATCACCTGGTCTGGCTTGATGCGCGCTTTGTCCTCATCGACGGCGTGCAGCGGGCGGTCTTTGCCCACGGGCCGATCTTCTGGGTCGGCACCGCCTACAACTACGTGCTGCTGGCAATGAGCCTGGTGCTGTTGACACTGCCCACCAGCGACGCGGTCAACGTGCTGTACGCCCACGCTGCCACGCGCACGCAGGTGCGGCTGGCGCTTGTGGGCGGGCAGTTGCTGCCGCTGGTTGCGCACCTTGCCTATCTGCAACGCTGGACCACCGCCCTGGGCGGCGATCTCACACCCGCTACCTTCGCCGTCAGCACCGCGCTGCTCGGCTGGGTCGTGCTGCGTCCGCGCTTGCGCGATACCGCTGCCTACGCGCGCGGCAAGATCATCGAAGCCATGCGTGATGGCTGTATCGTTCTGGCGCGCGACGGCACTATCGCGAGCATCAACGCGGCAGCACGCTACCTGCTGCCCACTGCACAGCTGCATGCGCTGCCGCCCGATGCGCTGAATGTGCCGAGCATCCTGCGCGAGTTTGAACGCACGCGCCTGCCCAATCGCCACCAGGTTTGGTTGCACGACACCGGTCGCACGCTGGAGATCACGCTTGAGGGGCTGAACGATGCGCGTGGCCGGCACACCGGCGTGTTCCTGCTGTTGCGCGATGTGACGGTCGAACAATTGCAGCGTGCCGGCATGGCCAGCGCCCAAGATGCGCTGCGTGGCGAGTTGCAACGTACGCAGGCCAAGCTCAGCCTGCTCGAGAACGACGTCAACCGTGACTCGCTCACGCACCTGTTCAACCGCCGCTTTTTCGAGACGCAGGCACCGCGCCTGCTGGACCATGCACGCCGCGACAATCGCCCCGTCACGCTCGCGCTGTTCGACATCGATTGCTTCAAGCAATACAACGACACGTACGGTCACCTGCAGGGCGACGACTGCCTGCGCATGGTGGCCGACACGCTGGGCATGGCGTGCCGTCACCCCGATGATTTCATCGCCCGCGTGGGTGGCGAGGAATTCATCGCCATGCTGTTTGACTTGAGCCTGGACGATGCGCGCGGTGCCGTGGCATGCGTAGTGGCCACAGTGGCCGAGCGGGCGCGCCCGCATGCGGCTTCTACCGTGGCGCAATACGTGACGCTGTCAGCCGGCGTGGTGACGGTGACCCCGGACGGTGAGCGCCTGGACGTGCTGTTCGAGCACGCGGATACGGCGCTCTATGAAGCCAAGCGCAGCGGGCGGAATACGTTGCGTTTTCACCATGCTGCGCCGGGGTTGCGCAGTGTTGTGGGTGGGGAATGAGCCAACAGCCGTGATCAGCCTGGCGGTGACTTAGGAACGCGCATCGAGAACAGCGTGTACTCCCCCACCACGGATTCGCACTGAATGCTGCCGTCAAATGCTTGCATCACGCGTCGGCAAAATGTAAGCCCAATTCCCGAGCCCTTGCTGTGCTGCTTGGTGGAGAAGAAAGGATCGAAGATGCGGCGTTGAATCGTGGGTGGAATGCCCGTCGCGCTGTCACGCACTTCCAGTACGTAGCTGTCTTCTGTTTGCCGGCACGCAATCTCGATATGTCCTTTGCGCGCGATCTGAATGGCGTGCAGTGCATTCTTCAGAAGGTTGAACAGTACGTAGACGAGTAGGGTGTCGGAGCCGATGAAACGCCAGTCGGTGCTGAACTCGTGGAGTTCTATGCGCTCTCGTTCACCGGACTGAAATGGATACTGCGCCAGCGCTGTGTCCACGCATTCGCGCAGCGAGTGGGTGGCGAAGGTGCGGCGATCCAGTTGTTCCAGGGTGACCGAAGCGAGTGCCATGTCGATAACACCATGCGCCGAAGCCACCTCGGACGAGATCGTTCCCGCCAGCTTGGACACGCGCTCCAGCATGCCTGGATGCGAAGGCGGTTGGCATAGACCGTGTTCGACCGCCAGTCGGTACCCATGGAAGAGTTCGGGCCACGCGTGTGCGATCTCTGCGGCCTGCAAGCGGATGGTCGTCAGTGGTGTTCGTACTTCGTGTGCGACGGTGGCGGCGAGCGCGTAGGGGCGCATCAGGTCGAACAGGATGATGCCCACAGCAATCGTGCCGGGCGCAATGGCAAGCGGCAACACGCCGGGCGGGTAGATCGCAACGCCATAGTTGGTCGCGTAGTCCACCGCAGATAGCGAAATCAGCCCAACGCCAAATAGGCATGTTCGCAGTCGTTTGCGTTTTTCAGCCGTGGCATTCTGCTGACCCACGTACAGCAGCCACATGCTGCGTGACACCAACGCAATGGTCTGGGCGATGTGCACCGCCTCCAACGGACCGGCCTTTGGATAGAAGCCAAAGTGGAAATGCCGTACGCCGGCAATGACCAGCTCACTACTCAGCAAGAGCGCAATGAGCATCACGTCCAGAGCGTACGCAGCCAGCAACCAGCGGTGGTCCTCTTGATGCTCCGACACGTCCGTTGCGAAGTGATAGAGCGTCGTGGGCAACACGAGAATTGCTACCCAGCCCGCTTTGGCTAGCATCTGTGCGGTGCCGATGTCGCTCGCCTGAAATAGAAACGCCCACAGCCCCTGCCATATACCGATGAGAACGGTCAGGCAGAAAAATACCCGGCCCGCTCGCGTTCGCCATCGTGTCATCAGCACATGGATGCCGCACAGCAGGAAGAGGGACGAAACAAAGATCGGTAACAGCGCGTACATGGAATTTGAGGCCACTCAGAAAGGCAAGATTCACGACGAAAAATGTCGGAAATTCTCAAACGTAGCGGTAATCGCAGGAGCGAGTAGATAAAACGCGTGTGTTTTGTCGATATTCTGTTTGAGTTGAATTTGAGGAGGCTTTAGCGCGCGGTGTTGTGCGTCGAAACAGAAATAGGGTGTATCGCGTGGGGTAATCAATTTATCTGTTACCAAGCCTAACGCGCATCGCAAGAATGGGAGTGTGTGTGGGATTTCCCGCGCATGCGTGGCTGCCGCCTGCAGCCATTTCCATTGACGGAGCACACCATGCCGACAGGCCAATCTATTGACGCAGTGGTTGAACAATACCTGCGCAACGCAGATCTTTCCGCCCCATTTTCGGCACGCCAGACTTTCCACCATGCTTTCGATGTGTATTTGAAAGACTCCAACGCTTTCGCCAACACCTATTTCTCACGCTATTTTGAATGGCAGGGTGTGGCGCGCGAGCGCTGGTTTTACGAGTGCGTCGATGCAAACCTGGTGGGCGGCAACGTGATTTTCATCACAAAGCGGGCACATCAGGAATTCGTGGAAGAAACCTTTCCTTTCCAGCGGGTCGATTGCTATCTGAATACGTTTCGTATTCGGTCGTGCTCGGCCTATCTGGTGTTTCGCTTCATGTCTGGTGGTCGGCTGGTATCGCTTGGCTACCAGCAGATCGTGATTGCCGGCGCTGACCGCAGCATCCAGCGGTTGCCCGAGCACGTCATGCAGCGTGCGAAGGACTACGAGCTGCTGGAAGTGGAGGCGTCGCTGGCAATTGCGTAATGCTGTGTTGAACCGTTGAGGTTTGGGGAAACCGCAAGGAGAACAGCGTGTATTCCCCAACCACCGACTCACATTGAATGCGGCCACCGAACGCCTGCATCACGCGGCGACAGAACATCAGGCCAACGCCGGCCCCCTTGCCGTGATGCTTGGTCGAAAAAAACGGATCGAAGATGCGGCGGAGCACCTCGGGTGGGATGCCGGTCGCGTTGTCTCGAACTTCCAGTACATACACATCGGCATCGCGCCGGACAGAGATCTCGATCTGGCCTTTCCTGGCGATCTGGATGGCGTGTAGGGCGTTCTTGATGAGGTTGAACAGCACATACATCAGCAACGTATCGGACCCAACGAAATGCCAGTCTGGGTCAAATTCACGGACATGAACCCGCTCGCGCTCGCCCGGTTGGAACGGATACTGCGACATCGTCATGGCAACACAATCGTGCAGTGAGTGCGCGCTGAACGTGCGTTTGTCCAGGCGTTCCAGCGTGACCGACGCAAGCGCCATTTCAATGATGCTGTGTGCGCTGGCAACTTCCGCGTTGATGGCGCCAGCCAATTTGGAGACGCGTTCAAGAACGGCTGGCGAAAGTGGCTCACGATCGTTGCACAGGCCATTGTCGACTGCCAGTTGGTAGCCGCGAAACAGATCGGGCCACGCGCGTGCGATCTCGCCAGCTTGCAGCCGGATGGTCGCGAGTGGCGTGCGGACTTCGTGGGCCACCGTGGCAGCCAATGCATACGGATGCATCAGATCGAACTTCACGACGCCCACCGCAATGATGCCCAGGCTGGCTGCAATGAAGATCACGCCGGGTGGATAGAACGCGACGCCATAGTTGACCGCATAGTCCGCAGCGGAAAGGGTATAGAGCCCAAGACCGAACAGGCACACCCACAGGCGTTTGCGCTTTTCCGCTGTCGCGTGCTGTTGCGCCGCATAGAGCAGCCATGCGCTGCGCAGCGCCAGCACCACTGTTTGACCAATATGAACGGCTTCCAGCGGGCCAGCTTTCGGATAGAACCCAAACGGAAAATGCCAGACGCCCGCAATCACCCAATGGGTGCCGAGCAACAGCGTGATCAATACGGCATCCAGCGTGTACGAGGCGAGAATCCAGCGGCGCTCTTCCGCCCGCTCCGCGATCTCTGCCATGAAGTGGTAGAACGCCGTCGGGACGATCAGGATGGCGATCCAGCCGAGTTTCGCCAGGATGTGCGCAACGTTGGCATCACTGGTCTGAAACAGGAACGCCCACAGCCCCTGCCAGAGGCTGGTGAGGACAGTCATGCTGAAGAACGCCAGGCTTGCACGTGTTCGACCGCGTGTGCTCAGCACATACACGCCGTAGAACAAAAACAGCGACGAGACGAAGGCGGGGAAGAGGGCGTACATGTTGGTCGGAAGCCGGCGCGATGCACCGGGCGCCAATACCGACGCAGACTGTCGGCGACCCTCAAGATTACTGGCTTTCCCTGCCTTCGCGCATGGGTTCCGATGTCACATCTTTTTCATTCTGGCTTAAATGAAATCCCAAAAAGGGCGCCCAGTAAGGACAACCCCTCCGACGGATGGGACAAAACGTACTAGACCGCTTCGATCAGCATCGCGTCGATTGCAAACGAATGATCAGGTGCCACGGCAAAGTACTGGCGTGCTTCGTCGGCGGCGCGGTCGAACAGGTCGCGGATGGCATCGGCGCGCACCTGCGGCGTGCGGATGCGGGCAATCCACGAATCAAAGGACATCGTCAGCTTCCAGGTGCGCGGTGTGCCCGGTTGGAAACCGGCTTCGGTCAGCATGGCTTGCCATTCGGAGACACGGTAGTCACGCACGTGCGACGCATCGCGCAGCACCTCGGCGGTTTGCAGCAAGGTGTCGAGCAGCGGGGTTTCCGGCGCAATGATGTCGACGATGACGAGCTTGCCGCCGGGTTTGAGCACGCGGCGCGCCTCGGCCAGCCCGGCGCGTACGTCGTACCAATGGTGGGCGGAGAAACGCGTGGCGACGATGTCGAACGCACCGTCGTCGAAAGGCAGGTGTTCTGCGCGGGCGGCCTGCGTATGCAGTTGCTTGATGCCGTGCTTGGCAGCTTCAGCGGCCACCACGGCCAGCATGTCTTCTGACAGATCGGCAGCCACCAGAGCCGCCACATGCGGTGCCATGGCAAAGCTCACGTGCCCGCCGCCACAGCCGAGGTCGAGCACCTTGGCATGCGGCATCGATTGCGCCAGCGCAGCCAGCGCCTCCAGGTCGGCACCCTGGGCGTGTACGGCGCTGGTCAGATAGGCCTGGGCCACCTGGCCGAATTGCTGGTCGACGAGTCGATGCTGCTGCATGGCTGCTCCTTTGTTCTTGTGGGGACGAGGAGCGGCCAGTGTAGGAGCGTGACCCGTGCAGCGAAATTCGTGATTGGCGAAATGGGGTATCGCGCGAGAACTCCGGGGGAACGCGCGGATTGCCTTAGACGAAGCGGAACAGTTGCGCTGGCGTATCGACCAGCACTTGCTTGCGGTCGGCCGCGTTGGGCAGCAGTACGTCAAGGAAGGCCCACATCTTGTCGTAGCTGATCTGCGATTCGAACTGCGTGTGCGGCCAGTCGCTACCCCAGACCAGACGGTCCAGGCCTAGGGCATCTTTCAGGCGTGGCATGGCGGCTTGGGCGATGGCTTCTCCGCGCCCGTTGGTTCCGTTGCGGTAAGCGCCAGAAATCTTGACCCACACGCGGCGCGTGCGGCCGGCAGCGAGCAATGCACCAAAGCCGGGGTCGTCCACACCCAGCTCGGGGTTGGGGCGGCCAAAGTGGTCGACCACCACGTTGACCTGCGCTTCCAGAAGCGGTTGCAGCAGTGCGGGCAAGCGGCGTGCCTCCACGTGCAGCTCCACATGCCAGCCGAGCGCATGCAGGCGTGCCAACGCGGCCTGCCACACGGGCGATTTCAACTGCGGGTCTGGCGCGCCAATCAGGTTCAGACGGATGCCGACGATGCCCTCGGTATTCATCTGCGTGAGCAAGGTTTCGGGCGCTGTCGGATCGATCACCGCCACGCCGCGCAGACGCTGTGGTGCCTGTTTGAGCGCGGCGAGCAGATAGCTGTTGTCGGTGCCCAGAAAGCTCGGCTGGATCAGCACGCCGTTCGACAGGCCATGCGCGTCGAGTTGTGCGAGATACGCCGACAGCGGTGCGTCATAGCCCGGCGCATAACGGCGCGCATTGGCCAGCGGCAGGCCGCGCTCGAACACGTGCGCGTGGGTATCGATGCCGGTGATGCGTGGTGTGCTCGATGTGGAAACGTCGCGCGTGCCAGTGGCGGCGCATCCGGCGAGGGCGGTGGAACCTAGCATGGCAAGCAACCCGGTGTTGAAGGCACGGCGTGTGGGCATGGGGTCTCCTGGCGGCGACGGGTGAAGAGCGTCGTCATGATCTTGTGATGGGTGTTCAGGCCGTGACAGCGGCGAGATCGCGGCCACGTGTTTCAGGCAGCATCAGCACGGCCAGCGCGACGATCGAATACGCGATGGCCGCATCAATGCCGATGGCGGTGCCGAGCGACATCGACGCGCTCATCTTGCCTACCAGCACCGGAAACGCGGCGGACACCACGCGGCCGAAGTTGTAGCAAAAGCCCACGCCCGTGCCGCGCACGCCGTGCGGATACAGCTCGTTGAACAGCGCGCCCATGCTGGCCGGAATACCGGCGGCAAAGAAGCCCAGCGGAAAGCCCAGCACCAGCATTGCGCCGTCAGACAACGGCACCAGCAGGTACACCAGCACGGTGACCACGCAGCAGCACGAGAACAGCAGGATGTTGCCGCGACGGCCGATCACGTCCAGCAGCCATGCGCTGGCCACACAGCCGCACCAGAACGCGAAGATGATCACCGCCAGATAGCCGCCCGTGCCGAGCACCGACAGGTGGCGCTCCGTCTTCAGATAGGTCGGCAGCCACGTCATCAGCGCGTAGTAGCCGCCGTGCGCGCCCACGCCGAGCAGCCCACCGATCAGCGTCATGCGCAGCACCTGCGGGCGGAAGATGTCGAGCAGCGGAAAGCGTGACACCGGCATTGCGTCTGCTTTCGCTTCCGTTTTGGCAACCACGGGCTCCTGCACGCCCCGGCGGATGTAGATGATGAGTAGCGCCGGCAGCAGACCCGCGGCAAACATCACGCGCCAGGCAAGGTCCGGTTCGATGAAGGAGTACGTGAGCGCATACAACAGCACTGCCGCGCCCCAGCCCACGGCCCATGCACTCTGCACGGTGCCCATGGCTTTGCCGCGGTGGCTGGCGCGAATGCTCTCGGCCATCAGCACGGCGCCCGCGGCCCATTCCCCGCCAAAACCGAAACCCTGGATGGCCTTGAGCACCAGGAATTGCTCAAAGTTCTGCGCAAAGGCCGAGGCGAATGTGGCGATCGAGAACCACAGTACCGTGATCTGCAGCGTGCGCACGCGGCCGAAGCGGTCGGTCAACGCACCGGCAATCCAGCCGCCCAGCGCGGATGCCACCAGCGTGACGCCCGACACCAGCCCGGCTTCGGTCTTGTCGATGTGCCACGCCGCGATGATGGTGGGAATGACGAGGCTGAACATCTGCACGTCGAGCGCATCGAGTGCCCAGCCGCCAAAGCACGCCCAGAAGGTGCGCTTCTCCCCTTTTGAAATCTCTTTGAACCAGCCGAACATGCGGTCTCCTCCGGGTGACGTGGGCAACGCTCAGAAATCGCATTGCTCTAGTCATCTATATGAATAGAGGAATTCTAGGGCTGGCAGTGAGGCGACGCAGTTGGTGTTAACCCGTGCGGAAGAACTAGGCGATGTCGTTGCGGGCGTGGACCAACGTCGCAAGGCGGGCTTGCACGGCCGGATCATCGAGCACCGCATCTGCCGGCCCCGGCAGCCGGCGGCGCCAGTTGGGATGCGTGTGGATGGTGCTCGGCAGGTTCGGCTGCTCCGGCAGGCCGAGCAGGTCTTCCATCGGCACGATGGTGAGCGGCAGGGGCGCCGCGGCGGTATACGCCGTGGCCGCGGTGGCGAAATCGTCTGCCGTGGCGGTGAGGATGGCGGCAGCGTCAGCGGCGTTTGCCGTGCTGGCCGCTTCCAGCGCGGTCAGCAAGGTGGCGGTCGCCAGGTTCTGGCGCGTGAAGGCTTCCACCAGCGCATGCCGATCCGCCATGCGGTGCACGCGGGCCTGCGCTGCATCCACGCCGGCGGGCAGCAGCCCGAGTTTGCTTTGCCACTGCAGGTCGCGGCCGACCCACCAGCCGGCCAGCGTGGAAAGATCGTGCGTGCTGGTCATCGCCACCGAGGTGCGCGCCCAGTCTTGCGGCGGGCGGAACGGGTGATGGGCCACATCCTCCTCGCGCTCGAACCAGAGGATGCGCATGCCGAGCAGGCCGGTGTCGGCCAACTGCCCGCGCAGTCCGCCCGGCACGGTGCCGAGGTCTTCACCGATGACGATGCAGCGGTTGCGCCACGACTCCAACGCAATCAGCCGCAGCAGGTCCTGCAGCGGGTAGCGCAGGTACACACCATCCAGCGCGGATGCCCCCGCCGGAATCACCCACAGTCGCATCAGCCCGAGCACATGGTCAATGCGTACGCCACCGGGCGTGGACATCACCGCGCGCAGCATCTCGATGAAGGCGGAGAAACCCTGTGCGTGCATGGCACGCGGGCTGAACGTGGTGAGGCCCCAGTTCTGCCCTTGCGTGTTGAAGAGGTCGGGCGGCGCGCCCACCGTCACGCCAATCAGCACGTCCTGCTGGCGGCTCCACACATGGCTGCCAGCGCTGTCGGTGCCGATGGCCAAATCGGCAATCAGGCCGATGGCCATGCCGGCGTCTTCTGCACTGCGCTGAGCGGCAGCCAACTGGCGCGCGGCCACCCACTGCAGGAACAGGTGGAAGTTGACGGCATCTGCATGCTCACGGGCAAACGCGTGCGCCGCTGGGTTGGATGGCGATTGGTACGCCGCAGGCCATTGCTTCCAATGCCACGTTTGCGGATCTTGTGCGCGCACGTGAGCATCGAGCGCTTCGCAATGCGCGTGGTCGAGCAGGCTTTGGCCACGCACGGTGCAGAACGTTTGGAAATCTTGGTGCAGCCGCCTGGCGGCTTCATCGCCTGCGGCAATCTGTTGCTGCATCTGTTGATGCAATGCACGCAGCACCGTCAGTCGAGCCGTGGCACTGACGGGCCAGTCGATCAGCTCTGCGGTTTCCAGCCGCGCGTAAATGTCAGTCAGGCCGCAGTCCACGACGGCGTGCCGAACGGCCTGCTCGTCGAACAGCGCGACAGGGTCGATCATCATCGCGTTGAGGAACAGCCGGCTTGACGGCGAATACGGCGAGTAGCGATGTGGGTCTGCGCTGAACATGGCGTGGACTGGGCTCAAGGCCAGCGCATCGGCGCCGCGTTGCGCGAGGCTGCGCGCTAGTGCGCCTGCGTTTGCGTAACTACCCAGCCCGGCAGAGAGCGACGCCAACTCGCTGGCAGCACGAAGCCCATAGAGCTGTGCTGAGCTGCCCCACAGGCGTGCGTCCGGCGCCCGTCCACGCACTTTCAACGCATCGGCCACGGCGTAGCAGCGCGGTGGCGCAATGGCGAGTGTGGCCTCGATGCTGCCGCCCGCTCCCGTGTCGATGCGCAACCGGTGATAGCCGGCTTTGGGGATGGGCGCGAGTTGCAGCATGGTGCGGTTGCGGTTGGCCCCGACGGTACTTTCGACGATGCCGCTGCCGTGTTCGTAGTCGATACGGTAGGGCCGACCCGCCAGCACGGCCTGCCGGTTTGGTGCGGTCTCCAGCTCGATGGGTTGGCCGACCACGCCGGTGATCAGCGCCGGCACGGTCAAGTTGTCGGCTTCGGCCTGCAGATGCGCGTGGCTGTCTGCGACCTCTGCAGCGGTGGTGGCAGGCAGACCCAGGCAGTCCAGCACGGTGCGCAGTACGTCGTCGCTCACGGACATGGTGTTGCCGGCAGCATCTTCCCACTCGACTTGCAGACCCGCCTGCGCAGCGAGCGCATGCAGTGCGTCGTTGGATGCGTAGGGCGCGTGGTTCATGGCGAGGGCTCAGTCCGAGGGCTGCGTTAGCAGGGCGATGCAGGCATGTGCTGGCACTTGATGCGTGGCCAGCGTGGCGGCAGCACCGTCGCGCGATTCATAGAGCAGGTCCGATGGGTTGCCGGCCAATGCCGTCGGCAGCGACACCGGCTGTGCCCCCAGGTTGACCGCGAGTGTCAGCACGCTGCCGTCGCCGAGCCGCCAGCGCCCCATCGCACCTGTGATGCCGAGCGGTACGGCATCCAACGCGCGCGCGCCCACCAGGCGCGGCACGATTTGCGCGTGGCGTAGCGCCAGCAACCGGTGCGTGCGGTTGAGCCAGGCGAGGTGCTCGGGGTTGGTGAGCTCGGCCTCGCCGGGCCAGGACGCCTGGTAGGTGCGCTCGTCGTTCGGGTCGGGAATGCGCTCGCGCTTGAGCGGATCGGAGAACGCAGAGAACCGCCCGAACTCGCGCCGCCGGCCTTCGCGCACCGCATCTGCCAGTGCGCCGTGGTGGCTGGTGAAGTAATAGAACGGCCGCAGACTGCCCCACTCCTCGCCCATGAACAGCAGGGGGATCTGCGGGCAGAGCAGTAGCAGCGCTTGCGCGGCGTGCAAGGCTTCCGGGTGCGCGAGGCGCGTGAGTCGTTCACCGAGCGGCCGGTTGCCGACCTGATCGTGGTTCTGCAGATACAGCACGAAGGCGGTGGGCGGCAGCGTGCCACTGGGCTCGCCACGAGGCGCGCCGTTGTGCAACGGAGATGGCTCGCCCTGGTAGCAGAAGCCTTCTTGCAGCACGCGTGCCAAGCGCTTGGCTGGCGCATCTGCATAGGCGGCGTAATACGCTTCATGCTCACCCGTGAGCAGGGCGTGCAGCGCGTGGTGGCCGTCGTCGTTCCACTGCGCTTCAAACGGGCCAGTCGCATCCACCGCTTGACCACTTGGCGCAGTGGCCAACGTTGTCGTACCCCGCAGTAGTGATGCAGCGTTGTTCTCGTTCTCCAGCACAAGGTGCACGTAGCGCCCGGGCTCCACGGCCTGGCGCACGCGCGCGGCAAGCTCGCCCAGCCAGTCGCGTTCACCAATGGCCTGCACGGCGTCCAGGCGCAGGCCGTCGAAGCGGTATTCCATCAGCCACATCAGCGCGTTCTGGATGAAGAATTCGCGCACGGTCGGCTGGCGGAAATCGAACGCGGCGCCCCAGGGCGTGTGTGCGCCTTTGTGGAAGAAGCGGCGCGCGTAGTGCACCAGGTAGTTGCCGTCAGGTCCGAAGTGGTTGTAGACCACGTCCAGGAAGACCATCAGCCCGAGGCCATGCGCGGTGTCGATCAGCGCCTTGAGTTCGTCGGGCGAGCCGTAGCTGGCGTCCGGCGCGAACGGCAGCACGCCGTCGTAGCCCCAGTTGCGTGCGCCCGGAAACTCCGCCAGCGGCATCAGTTCGATGGCCGTAACCCCCAGGCGCGCCAGCTCGGGCAGCCGCGCACGGACGCCGTTGAAGCCACCCATGGCGCCGACGTGCAACTCGTACAGCACGGTCTCGTGCCAGGGCCGGCCTTGCCAGTCGGCGTGGCGCCAAAGGTAGCGTGCCGGGTCGACCACCAGGCTGGGGCCGTAAAGGTCTTGCCATTGTGCGCGGGCTGCCGGGTCGGGCACGGTGAGGGTCACACCATTACGGTCGGTCACGCGGTATCGGTAGCCCAAGCCGGCGCCGATCGGTGCGACGGCCGCGTACCAGCCGTCGGGTTCAGCCTCCATGCGGATGGTGTTGTCGCCGCTGCGGTCATGGCCGGCGTCGATTTCGATCCACGCCTCGGTGGCGTCGGGTGCCCACAGGCGGAAACGCGTGCGATCCGGCCCGAGGCAGGTGGCGCCAAACGGCAGGTCATGCGTGAAGCGTGCGCGGGGTACGGGTTGTGACATGGGTACTGCAGCATTCATGGCGTGGGTTCCGGGCGATCGTCGATAGGGCCGACAGGGGTGAGCGAGGTGGTGGCGTCGTTTGCAAGCTCAGGTTCTACCCCAAGCAGGCGCCGTGCCGCACGCACAAGGCCGACCAGTGGAACCGGCAGCCAGGCCGGCCGGCTGGCGGTGTCCGCATCAAGGTGGCGGGCCGCGTCTTCCAGCAGGAACAGGTTGAGCAGTTCCGGGTGGATCGGGCATCCGCCGGCAGCCGCGTAGGTCTGCAGGAAGTGCTCCGCAGCGGCGGCGCGAAAGCGTTCGAGCAGTTGATCGCGACGCTCCTGCACTGGCCCCGTTACGTGCTCGGGGCCTTGCCGCATGGCCTCCACGACATCGTCCAGCGAATGGAGCAGGCTGGCCACGTCGCGCAGCGGGCTGTCCTTGCGGCGCCGCACCTCCCCCGGCAATGCCGGGTCGCCGCCAAAGTTGACCAGGAATGCGTCGCCTTGCGAGACGAGGACCTCGTCGAGGTGGAAATCGCCATGCAGGCGCGACAGTGTGGCACCCAGTCCGGCCTGGGCCGATGCGCTGATGGCAGCCGGCAAGGCGTCACGTTGCAGCAGCAACCACTCGGCGGGTTCATGCGGGGCGTGTGCGTCTTGCCACGTCTCCACGTGGTTCAGCGCCTGCGTGACGTGCTCGCGCACGCGCGCTGACCAGTTGCGTACATCGTCGGTATCTGCGGGGCGTGTTCCGAAGCGTGGGTCGTCGCTCGGTTGTGCCAGCAAGGCATGCAGCTCGCCCAGGCGCGTGCCGATGGCGCCGATCTGCGCGAGGTAGCTCGCCAGTGCTTCGTTGGTGTCGGTGCGCGATTCCAGGGCAGCGATGGGCGCCACGGGCGCGACTTCGCCGTCGCCGGTGGACACGGCCTCCGCCTGCACGGCCAACTCGTCGATCGTGCGGCGCAGATAGTCGAGCACCCAGTTCCAGGCATTGCCCTGGTTGGGCACGTAGCGCTGCAAGACCGCCAGCGTGGCAGGTTCGCCCACGGGGCCCGCGTGCGTGATCTCGCCGATGAGTGCGGCGGTGTTGGTGTAGCCGGCGCGGGTGAGGTGGCGCGTCATCTCCGCCTCCGGATGCGTGCCCGGGCAGACGCGCCGCATCAGTTTGACTATCACCACATCGTCGATCACCAATGTGCTGTAAGACTGCTCCGGGGCCAGCCACTGCACGTGCGCGTCGGGTGCCAGCGGCAAGCTGGCCTCGGGTGGGGCGGTTTCGGCCGATTCGGCAATGCCGGGTTCCGGCAGGAAATGCACCGTGCCGTCGCTGGCTTGCAGGGTGGCACCACGCACCAAGTTGGCAAGCAACGCACGGGCGAAGGTTTCGGTGGTGAAGGCATCGGTCAGGTAGCCGACGTGGCGGCCGCGGCGCACGCGGGCAAGCGCCAGTTGCACCGGCAGCGCGGGCAGGGTGGTGGACTCCCACGCAATCGACAGGGGTAGCAGATAGCGCTCGATGCGCTCCACGCCATCCGCGTCGCCCAGCGTGACGACGACTTCGTTGAAGAACACCTCCGGTCGTGTCGCGCCCGCCAGCGGCCGGTTGGTGGACGACGCATCCACCGGCACCGCAGCGCCCCAGGCGAACTGGGCACTGCGTAGCACTTCCCCGTTATGCAGCACATCACCGCCGTGCGGTGCGTTCCCGTGGCCGGCAAACCAGCGGCGCATCGGCAGGTAGGTGGGCAACACCTCGCGTTCGATCGACTGGCGATGGGCTTCGCGCTGGCGCGTGTCGGACAGCGTATCCAGCCCCGAGCGCAAGACCAGTGTGATGAACTCTGGCAACTGCTCGGCGGCCGGTTGCGCCCAGCTCGGGCCCGGCTCGTTTTCACGCAGCTCCAGCCAGAAGAAGGCATAGGGCTGCAGCGTCAGCAGATACGGCAGTTGCCCGACGGGCGGGAACGCCGTGCCGCCAATCAGCTCGATCGGCACGCGCTGCGCGTAGTTCGACAGATCCAGTTCCACCGCCTGCGAAGCGCGGGACAGATTCGCCACGCACAGCATCGGTGGTTCATCTTCCAGCGCGCGAATGTAGGCCAGCACCTTGCGGTTGGACGGCTGGAGAAAGTGGATGCTGCCGCGCCCGAACACGCGATGCTGCTTGCGCGTGGCCAGCAGGCGCCGCGTCCAGTTGAGCAGCGAGTGCGCGTCGCGGCTTTGCGCCTCGACGTTCACCGATTCATACCCATACAGCGAGCCCATGATGGCCGGCAGCACGAGCTGCTCCGGGTCGGCACGCGAGAAGCCGCCGTTGCGGTCAGGCGACCACTGCATCGGCGTGCGCACGCCGTCGCGGTCGCCCAGGTGGATGTTGTCGCCCATGCCGATCTCGTCACCGTAGTACATGACGGGCGTGCCGGGCATCGAGAACAGCAGACTGTTCATCAGCTCGACCCGGCGTCGATCGCGCTCCAGCAGTGGCGCCAGGCGGCGGCGGATGCCCAGGTTCAGGCGTGCGCGGCGGTCGCTGGCGTAGACCTCCCACAGGTAGTCGCGCTCGGCGTCGGTCACCATTTCGAGGGTCAGCTCGTCATGGTTGCGCAGGAAGATCGCCCATTGGCACGTGTTGGGCACCTCCGGCGTCTGCCGCATGATGTCGGTGATCGGGAAGCGGTCTTCGCGCGCAATCGCCATGTACATGCGCGGCATCAGCGGAAAGTGGAAGGCCATGTGGCATTCGTCACCGGCACCGAAGTATTCCTGCGTATCTTCGGGCCACTGGTTGGCCTCGGCCAGCAGCAGGCGGTGCTTGAACTCGGCATCCATGGCGGCGCGCAGCTTGCGCAGCACCTCGTGCGTTTCGGGTAGGTTTTCGTTGGAGGTGCCTTCGCGTTCCACCAGGTAGGGCACGGCATCCAGCCGCAGGCCGTCCACGCCCAGGTTCAGCCAGAACTTCATCACGCCAATCACCGCTTTGAGCACGCGCGGGTTGTCGAAGTTGAGATCGGGCTGGTGGGAATAGAAGCGGTGCCAGTAGTAGGCCTTGGCCACCGGGTCCCACGTCCAGTTGGAGGGCTCGCTATCGATGAAGATGATGCGCGTGCCGGCGTACTTCTTGTCGTGGTCGGACCACACGTAGAAGTCGCGCAGTGCCGAACCCGGCTTGGCGCGCCGTGCACGCTGGAACCACGGGTGCTGGTCCGACGTGTGGTTGATGACCAGCTCGGTGATGACGCGCAGGCCGCGTGCGTGCGCCTCGGTCATGAAGCGGCGCACGTCAGCCATGCTGCCGTAGTCGGGGTGAACTCCGCGGTACTCGGCGATGTCGTAGCCGTCATCGCGCCGCGGCGAAGGGTAGAACGGCAGCAGCCAAATGACGTCCACGCCCAACTCGGCGATGTAGTCGAGCCTGGAGATCAGGCCAGGGAAGTCACCGATGCCGTCGTTGTCCGAATCGCAGAACGACTTGACGTGCAACTGGTAGATGACGGCGTCCTTGTACCAGAGCGGGTCATCCACCAGCAGCGCGGTCGGGTTGCGCGTCATGACAGGAGATCCTCCATGAGCCGGCGCTGCACCAGACGGCGAACGTGCGTTCGACCAGAGAGCGTGATGCGGTCGGCGCGCGGCGGGTTGGCGAATTCAGTACCTGTGCAAATGCCGTGCCTGCAGGGTTGCAGCCCGCGCGTGGCCTGCCAAGCCCGCAGATTTCAAGGGGGGCGGCATGGGTGGCGGCTCGCCTCCAGGGTGCGTCGTGCGCAGCTTGCTCGCGGGTTTGTAATTTTTGGGCCAGAGCGTGCCCAGCAAGCTGTCACCGCATCGGTGTATAATAGAATTTAGTAATCGAATTGATCGTATCAATCAATTTGTACAATATGGCGGGTCACGATACGATCACTCCCGTCGTCAACCCAACCAACCCAACCACTATGTCGCTGATCAATACTCAGGTCCAACCGTTCAAGGCCCAAGCTTTCCACAACGGCAAGTTCATCGAAGTCTCGGATGAGTCGCTCAAGGGCAAGTGGTCCGTGCTGATTTTCATGCCGGCCGCATTCACCTTCAACTGCCCGACCGAAGTGGAAGACGCTGCTGACAACTACGCAGAATTCCAAAAGGCTGGCGCTGAGGTCTACATCGTCACGACCGACACGCACTTCTCGCACAAGGTGTGGCACGAAACGTCGCCGGCCGTGGGCAAGGCCCAGTTCCCGCTGGTGGGCGATCCGACCCACGCCCTGACCAACGCTTTCGGCGTGCACATTCCGGAAGAAGGCCTGGCCCTGCGCGGCACGTTCGTGATCGACCCGCAAGGCACGATCAAGACGCTGGAAGTGCACGACAACGCCATCGCCCGTGACGTGAAGGAAACCCTGCGCAAGCTCAAGGCTGCTCAGTTCGTCGCCAACAACCCGGGCAACGTGTGCCCGGCCAAGTGGAACGAAGGCGCGAAGACCATCAAGCCGTCGCTGGACCTGGTCGGCAAGATCTAAGAGAACCTGCCCACGGTCCTACTGCGCGTCCCGATCTTGGCTCTGCGATGCTCGCCGTACCCACGTACGGCTGCGCTTCTCGAACCAGCCTCGGGCCGCTCGCTACGGACCGTGAACAGGTTCTAAGCGGCTTCGCCGCTTGACCGCAGCGGCCGGCACTGCCGGCCGTTTGCTTAAGGGCGGCGGCATGTGTCGCCTCCCGTTACAGATTCAAAAACGAACAAAGGAAGTCGTCATGCTGGATGCTGATGTCAAGGCCCAACTGAAGGCCTACCTCGAACGCCTCGTGCAGCCCATTGAGCTGGTCGCCAACGTCGATGACAGCGAGGGCTCCGGCGACATGATGGACCTGCTGCGTGATGTGGCCGAGCAGTCCAACATGATCACGCTGACCGAACAACGCGACGCTGCGGAACGCGCGCCGTCGTTCCTGATCCGCCGCACCGGCTCCGATGTGAGCGTGCGTTTTGCCGCGATCCCGACCGGCCACGAGTTCACCTCGCTCGTGCTGGCGCTGCTGCAAGTGGGCGGCTATGCGCCCAAGCTTGAAGCCGACGTCATCGAACAGATTCGCAATATCGAAGGGGATTTCCGCTTCGAGACCTACATGTCGCTCACGTGCCAGAACTGCCCGGACGTGGTCCAGGCGCTGAACGTGATGTCGGTGATCAACCCGCGCATCCAGCACGTCGCCATTGACGGGGCGCTGTATCAGGACGAGATCGAGCAGCGCAAGATCATGGCCGTGCCGACCGTCTTCCTGAACGGCGAAACGTTTGGGTCGGGCCGCATGGGCGTGGAAGAAATCCTCGCCAGGATCGACACCGGTGCCGCTGCGCGTGACGCTGAGAAGCTTGCTGCCAAGGACCCGTACGAAGTGCTGATCGTCGGCGGTGGCCCCGCTGGCGCGGCTGCAGCCGTGTACGCAGCGCGCAAGGGCGTGCGCACCGGCGTGGTGGCCGAGCGCTTTGGCGGTCAGGTGCTGGACACGCTGGCCATCGAAAACTTCGTCTCCGTGCAAGAGACCGAAGGGCCGAAGTTTGCCGCCGCGCTGGAGCAGCACGTGCGCCAGTACGAGGTCGACATCATGAACGCGCAGCGCGCGGTCAAGCTCACGCCGGCCGATGCGCCGGGCGGCTTTGCTGAGGTGACGCTGGCCAATGGCGCGGTGCTCAAGGGCCGTTCGATCATCCTGTCGACCGGTGCGCGCTGGCGCAACGTGGGTGTGCCTGGTGAGCAGGAATACAAGAACAAGGGAGTAGCCTATTGCCCGCACTGCGATGGCCCCCTGTTCAAGGGCAAGCGCGTGGCAGTCATTGGCGGTGGCAACTCGGGCGTGGAAGCGGCCATCGATCTGGCCGGCTTGGTTGCCCACGTCACACTGCTGGAATTCGGTGATCAGCTCCGCGCCGATGCCGTGCTGGTGCGCAAGCTGCAAAGCTTGCGGAACGCGACCATCGTCACCAACGCGCAGACCACCGAGATCACCGGCAACGGTGAGAAGGTCAACGGCCTGCGCTATACGGACCGCACGAACGGCACGCAACATGACGTCGTGCTGGAAGGCGTGTTCGTGCAGATCGGTCTGGTGCCCAACACCGAATGGCTGGATGGTGTGGTGGAGCGCAACCGCTTTGGCGAGATCGTTGTCGATGCACGCGGCCACACCAACGTGCCCGGCGTGTTCGCGGCTGGCGATTCGACCACGACGCCGTACAAGCAGATCATCATTGCCACCGGTGATGGTGCCAAGGCTGCGCTGTCGGCGTTCGACCACCTGATTCGGGTGCCGCTGGCTGAAGCTGCCTAAGGTTCAAAGCACGTCGTACGAAGCCGGACTGCGCGATCAGCGGGTCCGGCTTTTTTCTTTGGCGCGTGCTTGTTCAGCCGGCAGCAGAAAGCAGTGTTTGCGCACGCGCACTGCACATCTCGACAAGGCGATCACGCAGTGCCCGGCCAGCGCTGTCGAGGTCGGGTCGCGCGAAGAGCGTCAACTCCAGCCCACCGATTTCCGGAAAACCATCGGCCGCGGTGAGCACCCGATGTCCCGCCTGCACGGTGCTGGCCGGTAGCAGGCTCACACCCAACCCCGCGCTGACGGCCGCGCACAGGCTTGCCAGGCTCGGGCTCGAATACGTGATGCGCCACGCCTGACCGATCGATTCCAGCGCGTGCAGCATCTCCTGCCGATACAGCGCGCCCACTGGAAACACCACCAACGGCAGCGCAGGTTGCGCCGGCCCCAGCGGCAGGGTGTGCGGCCGCTCGACGCTATCGATCCAGCACACTGGCTCCGCCCAGCGTGCATGGCTGTCGGTATCCGTGCCCCATTGCTTGACCAGCAGCAGGTCCAGGTCGCCATTGCGGTACAGGCGCAGCAGGTGGTGGCTGAGGCCGCTTTCCACTTCCAGCCGCAACTTTGGGCGCTCGCGCGCAAAGCTGGCGATGAGCGGCATCAGGGCGCCGCTGCCCAGGTCTTCCGGTACACCCAGGCGCAGCACGCCCTCGGTGTGTTGGGGGCTGAGCGCCTCGCTGGCCTCGCCGGCCAGACGCAGCAGGCGGCGCGCATAGCCGAGCAGGCGGTCGCCTTCTTCGGTGGGCAGTACCTGCCTCTGGCTGCGATCGAGCAGGCGGCAGTTCAGTTGCTGCTCCAGCCGCAGGATCTGTTGGCTGACCGTCGATTGCGTGAGGTGCAGGTGCTCCGCCGCCCGCGTGAAATTGCCGGTATCCACCACCGTCACGAAGCTGCGCAGCAAGATCAGATCAATCATTCAAGAGTCCACTGAGCGTCATTCAACTATTTAATTTGAAGATGCTTATGGGCGCAACCATAATCGGCCGGATCTGACAGATCCCGTGAATGAGGAAGCCCCACATGTCCGACGAACACTTCATGCGCGAAGCCGTTGAACTGGCCCGCGCCAACATCAACGTCGGTGGCGCGCCGTTCGGCGCCGTGCTGGTGCGCGACGGCAAAGTCGTCGCCCGCGCCGTCAACGAGGTGCACACCACCAACGACCCGACCGCCCATGCGGAAATGCAGGCCATCCGCCAGGCCAGTCACCTGCTGGCCACGCCGGATATGAGCGGCGCGGTCATGTACGCCAGCGGCCATCCGTGCCCGATGTGCTTTGCCGCCATGCACCGCTGCGGCATCCGCGCGGCGTACTTCGCCTATTCGAACGAGGATGGCGAGCCGTTCGGCATGTCCACCGCAGCGATCTACGACGAGCTGAAGCGCGAGCCGCAGGCGCGTGCGCTGCAGATGCGCTCACTGCGCCCAGCAGGCGAGCAGGGCTTGTACGAAGCATGGAAGGCGCATCAATCGTGACCGAGGCTGCCACACAGCAGATCGCGCCGGCTGCGTCTGCCGTATCGCCCACGCGCGCCGATGCCGGCTGGATCGGCGTGCTGGTGGTGATTGCGCTTGGCCTGAACCTGCGTCCCATTCTCACGACCATCGGCCCGCTGCTGGCGGAGATTCGCGCGGGCACGGGGCTCAGTCTGCAAGGCGCGTCGTTGCTGACGGTGATTCCGGTGCTGTGCATGGGCAGCATTGCGCTGTTCCTGCCTTGGCTTGCGCGCTGGGTGAACGAGCATCGCGGCGTGATGTGCAGCCTGTTGGCGATTGCCGGTGCGTGCCTGTGGAGGCTGTGGGCCGGTAGCGGCATCGCGTTGATCGCCAGCGCCGCGTTGGCTGGCACTGGCGTGGCCATCATCCAAGGACTGGTGCCGGGCATCATCAAGCGCTGGTTTCCGCAGCGCGTGCCGGTCACGCTGGGTTTGTACTCCGCCTCGCTCATGGCGGGCGGCGGCATTGCGGCCACGCTCAGCCCACGCATCGTCCACGTGGCGGACTGGCATGTCGGCCTTGGCGTGTGGGTATTGCCAGCTCTGGCGGGGTTGGTACTGTGGGTGACTGCCCGCCCGCGCGAAGCGTTGCCGAGCACGCAACGCGGGCCTGTGCTGAATTTCTTCGGCAACCGCCGCGCGTGGTTGTTGGCCGTCTACTTTGGCGGCGCCAATGGCGGCTACACCAGCATGATTGCGTGGTTGCCGATGTTCTATCGCCAGCTTGGCTGGAGCGCGCAGGATGCCGGCAGCCTGATCGGCGTAATGACGATCTTCCAGGTGACTGGTGCGTTGGGCGCGCCCCTGCTTGCACGGCGCTCGGCGGATCGCCGCCCGTGGCTGATGATGACGATGCTCGCGCAACTCGCGGGATTCAGCGGTCTGCTGCTTGCGCCGCTGGCCGGTACCGCGCTGTGGGTTGCGCTGATCGGCTATGGCCTGGGCGCCATGTTCTCGCTGTGCCTGACACTCACGCTGGACCACCTGCCCGACGCACGCGCCGCGGGCTATCTGGCAGCGTTCGTGCAAGGTGTCGGCTTCATCATCACGGGGATCATTCCCTACGCCGTGGGCTGGCTGCGCGAGTTGACGGGCGGCTTCCAGGTACCTTGGCTGCTGCTGATCGCCATCGTGGTCGCTGCCATGGTTGCAACGCTGCGCTTTGCGCCGGCCGGCTACGCCCGCGCCATGGGGCGCGTTTAATCTTCCCTGCGCGCCTCCTCCCGACCTCGTCTCCACAAGGGGTTTCTGCGGTTTGCAAAAAAGCCTTGTAATGCGAATCATTCGCATTTATAGTTTGTCCATCGACAGCGCTGCAGCCGGTGGACAAACCTCCAGGCACAACGCGTCAAACCGAATTCCGCTGTGAGCGTGCCCGCCAGTCAGTGCAGGGCGCCCCGGCAACCGATCTTTTGTGGGGACCGCTCTGACACACAGAGCGTTTGGCAGTAGCAAGCCGCCCGACAGTCGGGAAAGCACTCAGACCCCGCTTTCCCGACTGCGACTTTCCCGGGCCGCCAGCCATGCCGTCTTTTTTCGGAACCCCCGTCTGCACGATTGCGATGCGGCTTCCGGCCCTGCTGCGTTGTCTACGCTGTACTTCTAGCCTTACGCCCCCAACGCCATGCCAAATTCGAACGACCTGCGCCGTGCCGGGCTCAAAGCCACATCACCGCGCGTCAAGATTCTGGAAATCCTTGCTGCCGGCACGGACCACGGCCGTCACCTGAGCGCGGAAGATGTCTATCGCCAGTTGCTGACGTCGGACCTCGACATCGGCATCTCAACGGTCTACCGCGTGCTCAACCAGTTGGTGGATGCCAGTGTGCTGCTGCGTCATACGTTCGAGGCCGGCCACGCGGTGTATGAG
Organism: Ralstonia sp. A12; assembly: GCF_000801955.1. Lineage (GTDB taxonomy): Bacteria > Pseudomonadota > Gammaproteobacteria > Burkholderiales > Burkholderiaceae > Ralstonia. Next base: position 10,369 of record NZ_JSZO01000008.1, on the reverse strand, counting down.
ATCAACGAGGGCGCACACCACGATCACCTGATTTGCATGTCGTGCGGCCGCGTGGAAGAGTTTCACGACGATGCCATCGAGGCCCGTCAGGAGCGTGTGGCGAGTGAGCGTGGCTTTGTGCTGCGCGATCACGCGCTGGCGCTGTATGGCGTGTGCCCTGCATGCCAGGCCAGTGCAAGTGCGCCGCAGGCTTCGGAGCGCGCTTCACATTGATGTGATCCCGTAACGCCTGGAAACATCATCGGCGGGATCATGGCGAAACTCATCCGGCACGGGCGGTTCCAACAACCGTGATACCCAGGAGATGCCGATGCAACGCCGTCTGAAGTCCGAAGATGAAATCAAGACCTTGCTGGCCCGCTGCGTTCAGCAACATCCGGAATGCGCCAATTGCGAGCTGCGCGCGATGTGCATTCACCGGCCCGATCACACTGGCTGCAACTGGAGCGCCGAATTCGATTTCCCAAGCGATGACGATGCCGCTGCCATCCGCGGCCTGTCGGTCGCCAAGCGTCTGCTGACGCGGGCGCGCACGCAGTACAACGTGGCGGCGTAACGCGCAGGCGCTAGCCCTTTGCTTGCCGGGCGATACGCTCGAGCAGTGCGCGGGCGCTTTCACCGTGGCCCTGCTGTGCCAGCAGGCGAGCATTCAACACGAGGTTTTCCAGCACCAGTTTGGCGATGCTTGCCGTGAGCGAGACGATCACCTCGTCCTGGCTGAAGTGGGCATCTTCCATTTGCGTGAGCTGGCGCGAGACCAGCTTGCAGACCAGGTCGCGCAACATCTGCTCGTCAAAGGGCAGGTTGGCGAAATCCACTGGGTCTTCCTTCTCGACTTCCGCAATCAACTGAACCAGCAACTCTTCGGTCATGACGCGTCCCCCGTTCAGGTTTGGACCAGTCTACGCCTGCGTTCGCCAAAAATAAAACGGGCCCGCATGGTGCGAGCCCGTAGGTGTTGTGACGCTGCGTCGTTGGTTATTTGCGGCGCATGAAGTGGATCGGTTGTTCAACGGCAGCGGCCGATGACGATTCGCCGGAAGAGCAACCGCTGCAACCGCTGCTGCAGGTGCCAAATGCGGCGCTGCCAGAGAGCGGATCGGAGTGGCACGACGGTGCCTCGCCCGGCGTGAGCAGCCGCTGCCCGAAGGCGCGCATCCAGCCCGGGCGCGATGGGCGATCACACCAGCCTGCCACACGCGCCATCGTGCGCGCACGCATGATCGGCGCATAGCGGCCAGTAATCGACAGCGCGCTCAGCGCCACGACCGTGGCAACGACGCCGGTTTCGACAACGTGATATACGCTCATGTCAGCACCCGTGCGATCTGGTAGGTAGCGAAGGCGGCCAGATAGGCCAGCGCAAACAGATAACCCGCGGTGGCCGCCATGACCTTCCACGAGTTGGTCTCACGGCGGATGGTGGCCAGCGTCGAGATGCATTGCGGTGCGTACACGTACCACGCCAGGAAGGCCAGCGCCGTCGCCAACGACCATTGCTGGGCGATGATCGGCGCCAGCTGCGCAGCCGCATCCTCATGCGTGGCCGACAGCGAATACACCGTTGCCAGTGCACCCACGGCCACCTCGCGTGCGGCCATGCCCGGAATCAGCGCAACGCACATCTGCCACGTGAAGCCGATCGGCGCGAACACGACTTCCAGCGCGCGGCCAATCATGCCGGCAAAGCTGTAGTCGATGGCGGGCAAGGTGGCGTTGGCGGGCGGCGACGGGAAGGTCGACAGGAACCACAGCACCACCATCATCTTCAGGATGACCGTGCCGATGCGGCGCAGGAAGATGCGTGCGCGCTCGATCAGGCCGACGATCAGGTTGCGCACGCTGGGCAGACGATACGACGGCAACTCCAGAATGAGCGGGTGCTCGTTGCGATCGCGCTTGAGGTACTTGAGTACGTAGGCCACGACCAGCGCCGACACGATGCCGGCCATGTACAGCCCGAACAGCACCAGCCCCTGCAGATTGAACAGGCCCCACACCTCACGCACCGGAATGAACGCGCCGATCAACAGCGCATACACCGGCAGCCGTGCCGAGCACGTCATCAAGGGCGCCACCAGAATCGTCACCAACCGGTCGCGCGGGTCCTGGATCGTGCGCGTGGCCATCACACCGGGGATCGCGCAGGCAAAGCTCGACAGCAGCGGAATGAACGAACGCCCCGACAGCCCGGCGCCCGCCATCAACCGGTCGAGCAGGAAGGCCGCGCGCGGCAGGTAGCCGGATTCTTCCAGCGACAAGATGAAGAGGAACAGGATCAGGATCTGCGGCAGGAACACCAGCACGCTGCCCGTGCCGGCAATGATGCCGTTGACCAGCAGGCTCTTGAGCATGCCGTCGGGCATGACCGTGCCAACCCATACGCCCACGGCTTCCACGGCGCCTTGAATGCCGTCCATGAGCGGCTGTGCCCACGAGAACACGGCCTGGAACATGAAGAACATGATCCCGGCCAGCAAGATCAGGCCCAGCACCGGATGCAGCACGATGCGGTCGAGCCGGTCGTCCAGCTCGGCCGTGCTGCGCGGCATGGTGACGGCAGCGTCAAGCAGGCGCTTCACTTCAACGTGCACGTCGGCATCGGCCGGCAGCCCCACCGGCATGGCCGGAAGTTTCTCGTGATCGATATACGCCACCAAGTCGGCCGCGCCGTTGCGCTTGATGGCCACGGTTTGCACCACCGGTATGCCAAGCGCCGCTTCCAGCTTGGCGCGATCGATGCGGATGCCGCGCCGTTCGGCCGCGTCCACCATATTGATCGCAAGCACCATCGGCAGCCCCAGGCGTTGCAGTTCCAGCACGAAGCGCAGGTGCAGGCGCAGGTTGGTGGCATCGACCACGCAGACCAGCAGGTCGGGGCGCTGTTCGTCGCGGAACGTGCCCAGGCAAATGTCGCGCGTGATGGCTTCATCCGGGCTGGTGGCGACCAGGCTATAGGCGCCGGGCAGGTCCAGGATCTGTACGTGCCGGCCCGACGGCGCGGTAAAGCGGCCTTCCTTGCGCTCAACCGTCACGCCTGCGTAGTTGGCCACCTTCTGGCGGCTGCCGGTCAGCAGGTTGAACAGCGCGGTCTTGCCGCAATTGGGGTTGCCGACCAGGGCAACGCGCAATGCCGGCGAGGAAGAGGAGGCGGGGGAAGCGTGCATCTGCATGAAGGCAGGATAAGCGGGGCCGGAAAGTGTCGGCGACGGGCTACGCCGCCTCGCGCACCTGCGCGGGCGGGGCCGTCTCGGTGGCCGTTGTTGTGACATTCGCAGCCGGAGCGGCGGGTTGCGTGGCCGCTTCAGCGCGTACACGAACGCGCGCAGCCTCTTGGCGGCGCAACGCAAAGCGCGTGAAGCCAACCTGCACGACCAGCGGATCACCGCCGAACGGGCCTACGGCCACCACGCGCACCACCTCACCCGTGACGAACCCGAGTTCGCGCAGGCGTTGGCTGATGGGATCGGCGGGCTCACGGTCTTCAACGTGATCCACCACCGCCGTTGCCCGGCGGGAAAGCTCGGAAAGCCGCATCGTGCCTAGTCGTTAACTTGATACTACGTAAATGCGAATCGTTTTCATTATATCGCAACATCAAGCGTGACGGGCTGCGGCACCGGGTCGCCGGGATGGTTATTTCGGACGAGGGATTAACGCGGAGGAAGGGGCGTTGCGTTGAAGGCACAAAAAGGGGCGGGGTGCGCGCAAAACCGCTGCTGGTGCCGGGTTTTTGCCAAATTACCCTATCCTGGGTATTGGCCGGATGGGGGTCATTGCCTATGCTTCAAGTGCGCTGAACTTCCCCGTTCAAAGCGTATTCTTGAAGCCACCGGATACCGCTATCCGGTGGTTTTTTCTTTTGCACCTGCCGAGTGTAGGGCAACTCAGTCGCTGGCGATCGTGCCGCGGCCTTCGCTCTTGGCTCGGTAGCAGGCGGCATCTGCGCGTGCCAGGAAGGCACCGACGTCTGTGTCATCTGCCTGCAGTTCCACCACCCCCTGCGAGAGCCCAATCTCCGCCCGCGCACCGGCGGCCAGCAGCGGCTGCCGTGCCAGCGCTGCGCGGATGCGGTCGGCAAATGTAACGGCAGCCTGCATGTCGCAGTTGGGCAGGATGACCGCAAACTCGTCGCCGCCCAGGCGGGCCACATAGTCTTGCGTGCGCGTGTTCTGCACGACGAGTTCTGCCACGCCGCGCAGCACATCGTCGCCGGCGGCATGGCCGTAGCGGTCGTTGATGATCTTGAAACCGTCCAGGTCGATCATGATGAGCGCCAGTGGGGCGCGCGTGACAGGGTTGCCGCCACGGTGGGCTTCGACCTGCGCGCGCAGGGTTGCGTCAAAACCACGGCGGTTCAGCAGCCCGGTCAGCACATCGTGGGTGGCATCCCAGGCGATGCGCTGCACGGTCTCGCGCGTGGCCGACACATCGCGCAGCACCAGTACGCCGCTGCCCGACGTGCCCGGCAGTGGGCCCCATGACAGTTCCACATCGTGCCGGCGCCCATCGGGGCGCTCCAGCCGCAGGCTGCCCGAGAGCGTGCCGCCCGCGCGCAGCAACTGCGTGGGGATGACGCGCCGGCCGCTGTCGTGCTCCACCAGATGCAGCAGGCGGTTGATCGACTGGCCGACCGCGCGTGCGGGGTGCGTGCCGACGAGTGTTTCAATGGCGCGGCTGGCGTGGGTGACGATGCCATCGCCGTCGATCGTGAGCAGCGGTTCCTGAATGGCATCGAGCACCAGCAGCGCGGCGCGTACCTCTTGTTCGAGCGCCTCCTTGGCGCGTTGCTCGCGTGTGCTGTCGACCACGGCGACGATCCACCCGGCCAGCGGCGCACCCGCCCCACCGATGGGGCGCGCCGTCAGCAACACCGCGCCGATACCGGCACCTTGCCCCGTAGCGATCACCACCGGCTGATCCGCCAGCGCCAGCGGCGCGCGCGGCAGATGGGCAAGCGAGGTGGCCACGGCATGCGCTGCAGGCGAGACGGGGTCACCCGCCTTGGCCTGCAACGCCAGGCTGATGGCCTGCGCACTCGTGCCCAGCAGCCGTTCGAAACGCACGTTGGCAAACGAAACCGCCAGCGCCCGGTCCAGGAATGCCAGCCCGACCGGGGCCTGCTCGGCCAATCCGCGGAAGAAGGCGACGTCCTGCTCGCTGACTTCCAGCGCCTCGTCCCAGTACTTGGCGAGGTGGCCGACACGCACAGCCAGCGCGCCCACCTCGGTGGTCGGGTCGAACGTGGAGACCGTCGGGTCCGCCAATTCCCCCAGGCGTGTGAGCGGGCCAGGTGGGTGGGCATCGTGCAAGGGCGGGCGGCCGGAGGCGGGCGCAACCGGGTGGATTGGCAGGCCGCCTTCCACCTCGTGGCGTAGCCGCTCCAGTGGGCTGACCGCGCGCTCGATCCAGAACCAGGCGAAGAGCAGACAGACGGCTCCAAAGGCAATGCCGGCCGCGATGAGCGTGCGCGTCGTACGCGCAGCGCCCGCGTAGGCCTCCTGCACCGGCCACCAGACGCCTACGCTCCAGGGCACGGCATTCAGCCGGCGATAGCCGACGATGACGGGCGACTGCCCCGGCGGGGTGAATTCAGCGCCCTGGCTCCAGCCCTGCGCGAGCGAACGCGCAGCGGTGGGCAGCGCGGCCAGATCCGGCGCTTGCTGCAGCAGGCGCGAGCGATCCGGCGCAACGATGTACTTGCCGCCTTCCGACACCACCACCAGACGCCCGGTGCGCCCCATCCGGACGGCTTCCAGATCGGCGAGCATCGGATTGCGCGACAGTTCGATCGAGCCGATCACCAGTCCCGCAAAGGCCCCGTCGCTACCGTGCAGCGGCACCGCAAATGAGGCCACCGGGCGCTTGCCGGCCGGCGCCAGAAACGGCTCTGGCATGTAGAGCCGGCGCGTGTCGCGCACGGTCTTGAAGATGGGGTGGTCGGCCATGTTGTCGCCGCGCCGTTCAGGCAACGCCGGCGCGTCGGCCAGGATGGTGCCGTCGGCGCCGACCACCAGAACGTTGTCAAACGCGCCGCGTAAGTCGGCGTGAGTGTCGAGCCAGGTTTGGCCGTCGGCCGGCTTGAGCAGGTTGCTGGAGCTCTCGGCGGCGGCAGAGAGGCGGTCGATGATACTGGCCAGTCGCGCGTCGATCGGGCGGGCCGCTTGTGACATTGCCTGGTCCAGGCGGCTGTCGATCTCCTGCCGCGTGTCGTCGTACACCGTGGAGACGGCCACCCCAATCAACCCCGCAAACGGCACCAGCGCGGCGAACACCACGCCCGGCAGTAGGCGGAACAACAGTCGGCGTGGGGCGTTAGGCGGGGGCGTGTTTGGCATGTGCCCGGATTTTAGAGCGAGTTGGCCCCGTGGAAACCCCAAAACGTCAATAAAACCGCTTAGATTGCAACAGTTGCGTACACACTTTCCACAAGTTGCGTGCGATAGGAATTGCAAGCAAAATGCTTGCGCACTGCGTCAGCCGTTATCCGGCACGATGCCGCAACTGCATCGCGTGCCTTGGCGTACGGTTCCTGAGCCGCATGTCGTGTAGTCACTGAGGTGCAGCCGCAGAGTGCATCCGCTCTCCACACCAAGGCTCTACCGGTCATTCAAGTGCCGAAGCACGCTTTTTTTCCCACCACGTTGCGCGGCCGTTTGCTTGCACTGGCTGCGGTGGCCGCCTTGCCGGCCATTGTCGTGGCGATTGCCGGCGTGGCGCTTTACCGTGACCGGCTCAACGACCATCTTGCCCAGCGCCTGACCCACGAGACCGAGTCCGCCGCCGCGCGCGTCGGGATGGTGCTGTCCAACGCCAATGAACTGCTTTCCGTGCTGGTGGCCGACGATTCGGCGTTGCGCATGGACCAGCAGGAATGCAGCCGCTTCGTCAACCGCGTCTTCCATAACCAGAGCGAGCTATCCAATCTGGGCGTGATCAACGCGCGCGGCACGCTGGTGTGTACGCCCGATCCGGCCAATCTTGGCATCGACGTGTCGGATCGTGAATATGTGCACGAGATCCTGGCGACGGGCCAGCCTGCGCTGTCGACGTTCGTGATTGGGAAGGCGTCCAACCAGGCCGTGATCGTTTCTGCGCGGCCGATGGTGGCCAGCGATGGCGCCATCCGGGGTGTGGTCTACGCGGCCGTGCGACAGAGTGCCCTGATCGCGGCGGCGTCCGGCGGCATGCCGGGTGCGCCGGTCTACCTGATCGACGCGGCCGGCAACGTGCTGTCGATCAACGCCACGATGGCACCTGGGCAGGCGCCCACGATTGCCAAGGGAACGCTCGTGGCCATGGCCGGCCAGCAACCGGGTGACCCCGTGCTGGTGGACGACACCGACGGCGTGCGCCGTGCCTATGCCGCGATGGTGGTGCCGCATGCAGCGGCCGGGCGGTTGCGCATCGTGCGCGGTGTGGACGCTACCGACATCATCCGCCAGCAGCGCGATATCACGCTGGCCGGCGGCGGGGCCATCCTCTTGATGATCGTGTTGCTGCTGGCGCTGATCCAAATGGCGATGCGGCGGCTGGTGCTGCCGCGTGTCGATGCACTGGTGGACGCCGCACGCCACTACGCCGCGGGTGATTTCTCTGCCCGCGTGATCGAGCAGGGCACCACGCGCGATGAATTGTCATTGCTCGAACGCACCTTCAACGAAATGCGCGCGGCCATCCAGCGCCACGACGCCACCGTCCACCGCCTGACAGAACGTTTCCAGCGCGTGGCGCGCGCCACCAACGACTGGATCTTCGACTGGGACATCGCCACCGGAGAGTCGTGGGCCAACGCCAGCCTGCACCGGCTGCTGGGCAGCGACGCGCTGCTCGGCCCCGGCGAGGACGACGGCATGGGCGGCGGCACCTCGCGCACGCTGACCTTCCACCAGTTCGTGCATCCCGACGATGTGGATGCGTTCGGCCAGCAACTGCGTGCGGTGCTGCATTCGGATCAAGACAGCTGGCACTGCGTCTGCCGTGTGATCGACGCCAACCGCGCCACGCGCACCGTGGAGATTCGCGCCAGCATCTATCGCGGCAAAGATGGCCGGGCCGTGCGCATGGTGGGCGGCGTGAGCGATATCTCGCAGCGCTCGGCTATGGAGCAGGAACTGCGTGCCAGCGAAGCCAACCTGAGCGTGGCCGAGCAGATCGCCCAACTCGGTAGCTGGCGCTGGGATGTGCTGCGAGATTCCACCACATGGTCTTCCGGCATGTACGTGTTGACCGGCGTGCCGGCGGGTTCGCCGCCCACCTTTGCGCAGCAAGCGCAGTTCTTTACCGCCGACAGCTTCAACCGCCTGCGCGAAGCCGCCAGCCATGCTGTGACCGAAGGCGAGCCGTACTCGCTGGAGCTGGAGATGATCCGCCGTGACGGCGAGCACCGTTGGGTGCTCTCGCGCGGCAACATCGAGCGCAATGAGCGCGACGAGGTCGTGGCGCTCTTCGGCACCATGCAGGACATCACCGAGCGCCGCGACTCCGATGAGCAGTTGCGTCTGCTGCGCCGCGTGGTGGAGTCCGTGCCGTCGGGCATTACCGTGGCCGACGCGCAGCAGCCGGATATGCCGCTGGTCTACGTGAACCCTGGCTTCGAGCGCATGACCGGCTACCGTGCTGAAGAGGTGCTGGGCCGCAACTGCCGCTTCCTGCATTCCTCCGAGCCGGGGCAGCCGGCGCTGAACGAAGTGCGCACGGCCCTGCGGGATGCGAGCGAGATCCGTGTGTTGTTGCGCAACTTCCGCAAGGACGGCCACGCGTTCCTGAACAACTTCCTGCTCTCGCCGGTGCGCGATGCGAAGGGTGCAGTCACGCACTACGTCGGCATTCAAGACGACGTGACCGAGCAGGAGATGACGCGTGCGCGCCTGGCCCAGCACGCCACGGTCGACCCGCTTACCGGCCTGCCTAATCGCACGCTGTTGGCCGATCGTGTGCAGCAGTCGGTGGAGATGGCCGCGCGCCAGCGCAGCCGCTTCTATGTGGCGCTGGTCAATATCGACCGCTTCAAGGTCATCAACGACAGCCTGGGCCACCTGCTGGGTGATGAGGTGCTGCGCCGTGTGGCGGAGCGCCTGCGCGATGCGGCCGACACCGTCGACACCGTGGCGCGCTTTGGTGGTGACGTGTTTGCGTTGGTGGTCTCGCATGCCGGCTCGCGCGGCGTGGATTTTGGCTTCGACCTGTTTGCCGAGCCCATCCGTGTGGAAGGGCACGAGGTGTTCGTGACGGCGAGCATTGGCGTGGCGGAGTACCCCACGCACGGCTCGGATGCCGACACGCTCATCCGCCATGCCGAGATGGCGATGTACTACGCCAAGCAGAACGGCCGCAACCGGCTGGAGTTCTTCGCGCCCGAGATGGATATCGGCGTGTCGTACCGGTTGAACTTGGAGCACCAGATTCGGGCGGCGCTGGAGCAGGGCCAGTTCCGCCTGCTGTATCAGCCGCAGATCGACACCAAGACCGGCCGCGTGTGCGGGCTGGAGGCACTGATCCGCTGGATTCACCCGACGCGCGGGCTGCTACCGCCGGCGGCGTTCATTCCGGTGGCGGAGGAGAGCGGCCTGATCGTCGACATCGGCAATTGGGTGCTGGCCGAAGCCGCGCACCAGCGCGCCGAATGGCATGCGCGTGGCCTGGCGGACGACCTGACGATTGCCGTGAACGTGTCGCCTCTGCAATTCAAGCGCGGCACCGTGCTGCCGACGCTGCTCAAGCTGCAGCGTCAGTACGGTTTGGGCTCGGGCTTCCTGGAGCTGGAGGTGACCGAATCGATGCTGATGGAAGGCACCGAACGCACCATCGAAGACCTGACCGCCATCCGTCAGCTTGGCGTGCGTATCGCCATTGATGATTTCGGTACCGGGTATTCGAGCCTGGCGTATCTGAAGCGCCTGCCGATCGACCTCATCAAGATCGACCGTGCCTTCGTCAAGGACATCGACCGTGATTCCAACGACGCGGCCATTTGCACGACGGTGGTGGTGCTCGCCCACAACCTGGGCGTGAAGGTGTGTGCTGAAGGCGTGGAAGACCCCGCGCAGGCTGCGTTCCTGACTTCTCACCAGTGCGACGTGCTGCAGGGCTACTACTTTAGCGAGCCGCTGCTGCCGGATGCGGTGGCAGCGCTGCTGGAGCGCGATACGCGCTTTACGGTGTAAGCGCCTCCAGCACATCAGCGCGCGTGATGGCGCCAACGCTAGCACCCAGATGGTGTGGCCGTACCCAGCCCTATGCGGCGCCTTGAATTTCTGTTGCGAGGAGGAAAAAGGAAGGGAAACTGTCTGAGCGCAGCGAGTTTTTCCCTTCCCCTCCTCGCGACATAAATTCAAGGAGTCTTTCGGCGCATCGGGCGCGCCTTTCT
>NZ_JSZO01000007.1 GCF_000801955.1 Ralstonia sp. A12 | reverse complement strand
ACGCCTCACGCCTCACGCCTTCAACTGAGCCTTGGCGCTCACTTCCGTTCCGCGACGGTTTGTCCGTTGACTTTCCTGCCCTTGATGGCGCCTTGAATTCTCGTAAGCGGGCGGAAAAAAGACGGGGAACTGTTTGAGCGCAGCGAGTTTTCCCCGTCTCCGCCCGGTTACGAAAATTCAAGGAGGGTGTCGCCATCTCGGGCGCGCCTTTCTTTGCTTACTTTCTTTGGCAAGACAAAGAAAGTGAGTCGCCCCCGGCAGGGGGTGAAACAGGGGATGGACCAACAACAAAAAGCCCACCCCAAGAACCAACTAAAACAAGAAATACCGCTGCGCCATCGGCAACACCTCAGCCGGCTCGCACGTCAGCACCATACCGTCGGCCACGACCTGATACGTCTCCGGATCGACGCTGATATCCGGCTGCCAGTCGTTATGAATCATGTGCGTCTTGGTAACCGTACGCGTGCCCTTGACCACCGCCGTCGTCTTGGCCAACCCATACTGCTCCGCCACACCAGCAGCAGCGGCCGACTGCGACAGGAAAGTCAGCGAAGTGCGCCCCAACGCCCCACCCGCCGACCCAAACATCGGCCGATAGTGGACAGGTTGCGGCGTCGGGATCGACGCATTGGCATCGCCCATCGCGGCCGAAGCGATCATCCCGCCCTTCAAGATCAGGCTAGGCTTCACACCAAAGAACGCCGGCCGCCACAGCACCAGATCCGCCCACTTCCCGACTTCGACTGACCCAACTTCATGCGCAATGCCATGCGTCAACGCCGGGTTGATCGTGTACTTCGCCACGTAGCGCTTCACGCGGAAGTTATCGTGCCCACCCCGCGCATCATTCGGGTCCCCCGCCAGCTTGCCGCGCTGCACCTTCATCTTGTGCGCGGTCTGCCAGGTGCGCAGCACAACTTCACCCACGCGCCCCATGGCCTGCGAGTCGCTGGAGATCATCGAGAACGCGCCCAGGTCGTGCAGGATGTCCTCCGCAGCAATCGTCTCGCGGCGGATGCGGCTCTCGGCAAAGGCGATGTCTTCGGCGATGGACGCATCCAGGTGATGGCACACCATCAGCATGTCGAGGTGCTCGTCCAGCGTGTTGACGGTGAACGGCCGCGTCGGGTTGGTGGACGACGGCAGCACGTTCGACTCGCCGCACACGCGGATGATGTCGGGCGCATGCCCGCCGCCCGCGCCTTCAGTGTGATACGTGTGGATCGTGCGGCCCTTGAACGCCGCGACAGTCGCTTCGACAAAGCCCGATTCGTTCAACGTATCGGTGTGGATGGCGACTTGCGTGTCGGTGTCATCCGCCACACCCAAGCAGCAGTCGATGGCGGCAGGCGTAGAGCCCCAGTCTTCGTGCAGCTTCAGGCCGATGGCGCCCGCGTCGACCTGCTCGCGCAGCGCGCCCGGCAGGCTGCCGTTGCCCTTGCCCAGGAAGCCGATGTTCATCGGGTAGGCATCGGCAGCCTGCAGCATGCGCTGCATGTACCACGGGCCAGATGTGCAGGTGGTGGCGTACGTGCCGGTGGCCGGGCCCGTGCCGCCACCGATCATGGTCGTCACGCCGCTGTTGAGCGCTTCGTCAATCTGCTGCGGGCAGATGAAGTGGATGTGCGTGTCGACGCCACCGGCCGTGACGATCATCCCCTCACCCGCGATGATCTCGGTGCCGGGGCCGATGACGATGGTCACGCCGGGCTGGATGTCCGGGTTGCCCGCCTTGCCGATCGCCGCAATGCGCCCGTTCTTCAAGCCGATGTCGGCCTTGACGATGCCCCAGTGGTCGATGATCAGCGCGTTGGTGATGACGGTGTCGGCGCAGTCTTTCGATTCGCGTTGGCTCTGGCCCATGCCGTCGCGGATCACCTTGCCACCGCCAAATTTCACTTCCTCGCCGTAGATGGTGAAGTCGCGTTCGACTTCGACGATGAGGTCGGTATCGGCCAGGCGGAGGCGGTCTCCGGTGGTGGGGCCGAACATTTCCGCGTAGGCGCGGCGGGAGATTTTCAATGTCATGTCCGTGCCTCGTTCAGAGCTTGCCCATCACGCGGCCGGCAAAGCCGTAGACCACGCGGTCACCGGCCAGCGCCACGAGTTCAACCGTGCGCTCCTGCCCCGGCTCGAAGCGCACGGCGGTGCCGGCGGCAATGTTGAGCCGGTAGCCGCGCGTGGCTTCGCGGTCAAAGCGCAGCGCATCGTTGACTTCAAAGAAGTGGTAGTGCGAGCCGATCTGCACGGGGCGGTCACCCGTGTTGGCCACCGTGACCGTCAGCGTGGGCCGGCCTACGTTCAATTCGAGTTCGCCGTCTTGCGGTAGGAGTTCGCCGGGGATCATGATTGCGTCCTTTACCGTTCAGACAGCCGCCACCAGCAGGCCCGCGCCGTACAGCGCCACGCCCACGCCCGACAGGCGCGCCAGCCAGGCCAGACGCGGCTTGAGCGCAAACCCTGCGCCGATGCCGGCGGTGTGCAGCAGTGCCGTCGCCACGGCAAAGCCACCGACGAAGTACGGGAACATCGCTTGCGCGCCAGCCGGGAATTCGGTGCCATGCGCATAGCCGTGGAACAGCGCAAACGCGCCACACAGCAGCGCACCGCCCCACGTCGGCAGTTGCGCGCGTGCGGCAATCAACAGGCCGAACACCAGCAGTGATGCGGCAATCATCGGCTCTGCCATCGGCAATGCCACGCCGCCTGCCCCGAGCATGGCACCCATGACCATCAGCGCGACAAAGGCGACCGGCGCCCACAGCGCATCACGCACCGAACGCGAGGCGAGCGCGCTCCACACGCCCACGGCCACCATCGCCAACAGGTGGTCGGCACCCGTGAGCGGATGCAGGAAACCGGCGAGCAGGCTGCCCTCTGCGGTATGACCCGGATGCCCCGGATGAGCGAAGGCGACAGAAGCGCCCAACGTGAGGGCAATGGCCACAGCGGGCCGGACAAAGCGAGACAGGGTGTGCGTCATGACTGGACTCGTGAGGGTGCGTGGCGTGCTGACTTCAAACGATGGGATGGTGGACGGTGACAAGCTTGGTGCCGTCCGGGAAGGTGGCTTCGACCTGGATGTCGGGAATCATCTCGGCCACGCCGTCCATCACGTCTTCACGCGTGAGGAGCGTCGTGCCGTAGTGCATCAGCTCGGCCACGGTTCGGCCGTCACGCGCGCCTTCCATGATGGCGGCGCTGATGAAGGCGACGGCTTCCGGGTAGTTGAGCTTGAGGCCACGGCCCTTGCGGCGCTCGGCCAGCAAGGCGGCGGTGAAGATCAACAGCTTGTCTTTTTCGCGCGGGGTCAGTTCCACGAGGGGGCTCTCTTCGGTGAGGGTCTAGGTTAAGCAGCGTGCAGTTACGTTGCCATCATGTGGACCACAAGCGCAGCGGACGGCCCGTCACGCCATGTATCGGTTCGCGCAGCGCCAGCCAGGTCTGTGACAGCAAGGCGCGTGCATCTTCGGGCCGGCGTGCAAGCACGCGCAGCAGCAAAACGTTTGGCAGGCCGGGCGCGTCTTGCGAGTCGTGCATCAAGCAGGTCACGCCAGCACGCAGGTTGTCGTTGTACGGCAGGTGTTCAGCCATCGCCTCGGCCAGCGCTTCGGTCGCGCCCTCGCCCACCGCCCACAGCGTGCCGACAACGTGGAAGCCGGCCATGCCCGTGGTCGCATTCAGCAGGGGCGATTGCGCATCAAAGGCCGCCGACTCGATCCACAGCGGCTGGCCGCCGCAACGCAAATCGGTGCGCATGACGATGTGGCCGTCGGCCCACGATTCACCGGCGGCGTGGCGGCCGAGCATGGTCGTATCCCAGCCGATGGCACTGGCACCGGGCGCCATGTCCAACGCCTGCTCGATGATCGGGCGCGCCTGGTTGAAGACGATGTTCTCCTGCGGCAGCCAGTCGAGCCGGGCGCCGGCCTCCAGACGGATCGCCACCCGCTGTGTGGCCGTGCGGCCGCGCGACTTGTACCACTTGGTGGCGCCGGGGGTGGTCAGCACGGCGTGCGACTGCGCGCCGAGTTCGATGTCGATGTCGAGTACATCGCCGCCTGCAATGCCTGCGGGCGGGTGCAGCATCACGACATGGCACACCCCTTCGCCTTCCGGGTACAGCGCCTTCTGCACGCGCAACGGCCCTTGATGGCGACACGACGCCAGCACTGTCCGCGCCTCACGCCGCGCAAATGCCAAGCGCAGTGAGGCCTCCCAGGACGCGAAAGAATCGGTCTGCGGCGGGACAGGAAAATCGGGATGGCGCATCAGGGGTGCAGCGCTGGGACTAGGAATTTTCTCATCATAGCCAGATGCGACGGCTTCCGCACTCGACTTTTTTTGCAGGACTCCCGCGCATCAAACGGCGACCAGATCGCGCACGCCGTCGGCCTCCATGTTGGCGCCATCGCCCTGGGCGATGACCTCACCGCGGCTCATGACGACGTAGCGGTCAGCAATGCTGCGGGCGAAGTCGTAGTACTGCTCGACCAGCAGCACCGACATGCCGAACTCATCCACCAGCCTGCGCAGCGTGCGGCCGATCTCCTGGATGATCGACGGCTGGATGCCTTCGGTCGGCTCGTCGAGAATCAGCAGGCGTGGCTCGCTCATCAGCGCGCGGCCGATGGCGAGTTGCTGCTGCTGACCACCCGAGAGATCTCCGCCGCGCCGGGCCTTCATCTCCTTGAGCACCGGGAATAGCGCGTAGATCGAATCCGGCACCTTGGACGGCGCACGCTTGGTGGCCGCGCCAATCAGCAGGTTCTCCTCCACCGTCAGGCGCGGAAAGATCTCGCGGCCCTGCGGCACGTAGGCGAGGCCCTGTGAGACGCGCTCGTAGGCGGGCAACTTCTGGATGGTGCGCCCTTCCCAATCGATCGCACCGCTGGCGGTGGGCACCACGCCCATCAGGCACTTGAGCAGCGTCGTCTTGCCGACGCCGTTGCGGCCGAGCAGCGTGGTCAGCTTGCCTGTGGGCACCTCGAAGCTGACGTTGCGCAGGATGTGGCTGCCGCCGTAGAACTGGTTCAGTTGCTGGATTTGCAGCATCGCATGTATCCCAAAATTCGCCTTAGCGCCCTAGGTAGGATTCGATCACTCGCTCGTCGCGCTTGACGGCATCGAGCGTGCCTTCGGCCAGGACGCTGCCTTCGGCCAGCACGGTCACGCGCCCCGTATCGCCCGCCAGCGCAGCGACGAACTCCATGTCGTGCTCCACCACCATGATCGAGCACGAGCCACGCAGACCATTGAGCAGCGCGGCAAGCTGCATCGTCTCTTCGTCCGTCATGCCGGCGACGGGCTCGTCAAGCAGCAGCAGTTGCGGTTGCTGCATCAGCAACATGCCGATCTCCAGCCGCTGCTTCTGGCCGTGCGACAGCAGTCCCGCGGGCCGATAGGCTTCGGCTTCCAGATGGATGCGGCCGAGCGTTTCTTCGATGCGTTGGCGACCGTCGTTCAGCAGGCGCGCGCGCAGCGATACCCACCAGCGCTTGTCGGCCTTCATCGCCAGTTCCAGGTTCTCCCACACGGTGTGCTGCTCGAACACCGTCGGCTTCTGGAACTTGCGGCCGATGCCGATCTGCGCGATGCGCGGTTCGGTCAGACGCAGCAAATCGATGCTCTGGCCGAGGAAGACGCGGCCCGTGACATCCGCATTGCGCGGCCCGGTCTTGCCGGTGATCACGTCCATCATCGTGGTCTTGCCTGCGCCGTTGGGGCCGATGATGCAGCGCAGCTCGCCGTGATCGATCGACAGCGTGAGTGCGTTCAGTGCGCGGAAGCCGCCGAAGCGCACCGTCACGTCTTCGAGATACAGGATGGCACCGTGCGAAACGTCAATCGTATCCGGCTCGACCAGGTGGCCCATGCCGGTGACGGTGCCGGTCTCCGCACGGTCGGGGAGTTCGGTGAAGGTACTCATGCGTGGTCTCCGGCGGGCGGTGCGGCAGTGGCGGTCGCGGCTTCAGGTGCCTTGGCTTGCGTGGGCACACGCTTTTGCGCGCGCAGCTTGCCAACCAACCCCAGCACACCATTCGGCAAGTACAGCGTCACCAGCACGAAGATCGCGCCGAGCACGAACAGCCAATACTCCGGCACCCATGCCGTCAGCAGCGTCTTGGCCCCGTTGACGAGGAACGCGCCGATGATCGGGCCGATCAACGTGCCGCGCCCACCCACGGCCACCCACACGGCCATCTCGATCGAGTTGCCCGGCGACATCTCCCCCGGGTTGATGATGCCGACCTGCGGCACGTACAGCGCGCCCGCAATGCCGCACAGCACGGCCGAGAACGTCCACACGAAGAGCTTGTAGCCGAGCGGGTTGTAGCCGGAGAACATCACGCGCGCCTCGGCATCGCGGATGGCTGTGACCACGCGCCCGAACTTGGACGTGACGATCGCGCGGCAGGCGATGAAGGCCAGCACCAGCGCCACGAAGGTCGTGACAAACAGCACGGTGCGCGTCGGCAATGCGGAAACCTGGAAGCCGAGGATGCGCTTGAAATCCGTAAAGCCGTTGTTGCCGCCAAAGCCGGTTTCGTTGCGGAAGAACAGCAGCATGGCCGCGTACGTCATGGCCTGCGTGATGATCGACAGGTACACGCCCTTCACACGCGAGCGGAACGCGAAGAAGCCGAACAGCCACGCCAGCACACCGGGCACCAGAATCACCAGCAGCATGGCCCAGGCGAAGTGCTCGGTGCCGTGCCAGAACCAGGGCAGCTCCTTCCAGTCGAGGAAGACCATGAAGTCCGGCAGGTCGCTCTTGTACACGCCCTCGCGGCCGATGGAGCGCATCAGGTACATGCCCATCGCATAACCACCCAGTGCGAAGAACACGCCGTGGCCGAGGCTCAGGATGCCGCAGTAGCCCCACACCAAGTCGAGCGCCAATGCCGCCAGCGCGTAGCACATGATCTTGCCGATGAGCGTGAGCGCATACGCCGACAGATGCAGCGGGCTGCCCTCCGGCACCAGCAGCGCACACACCGGTGCGCCAATGCAAACGATGAGCGACACCAGCACCAGCGCAGACCACCCGCGCCGCGTCAGCAGCGGCATGCGCGCGGGAATATCCAGTTTGAATTGGGTTGTCATATCAGGCCTCAGCGCTGCGGCCCTTGAGGGCGAACAGGCCCTGCGGACGCTTCTGGATGAACAGCACGATCAGCACCAGCACGATGATCTTCGCCAGCACCGCGCCATAGAACGGCTCGATGAACTTGTTGATGAGCCCCAGCCCGAACGCACCGATGATGGTGCCCGCCAACTGCCCCACCCCACCCAGCACCACGGCCATGAACGAATCGATGATGTAGCTCTGGCCGAGGTCGGGCCCGACGTTGCCGATCTGCGAGAGCGCGCAGCCGCCCAGCCCCGCAATGCCTGCGCCAAACGCAAACGCATAGCTATCGACCTTCCACGTGCGCACGCCAACGCAGGCGGCCATCGTGCGGTTTTGCGTGGTCGCGCGCACGAACAGGCCCAGGCGCGTGCGGTTGAGCACCGCCCATGCAATCGCCACCACCGCCAGTGCAAACAGCAGGATCACCAGCCGGTTGTACGGCAGGATCAGCCCCGGCATCAGCGCAATGCCGCCGCTCATCCAGCTCGGGTTGGCCACCTCCACGTTCTGCGCGCCGAAGATGGAGCGCACAGCCTGCATCAGCAGCAGGCTGATCCCGAAGGTGGCGAGCAGTGTTTCCAGCGGGCGGCCGTACAGGTGACGCAGCACCAGCCGCTCCAGTGCAAAGCCGACCACCGCTGCTGCCAGGAAGGCCGCGGGCAGCGCTGCCGGCAGATACCAGTCGAACGCGTTCGGGAGGTAGGTGCGGAAGAGCGTCTGCACCACGTACGTGGCATATGCACCGATCATCAGGAACTCGCCGTGCGCCATGTTGATGACGCCGATCAGGCCGTAGGTAATCGCCAACCCCAGGGCAGCCAATAGCAGGACGGAGCCCAGGCTCAGCCCGGCGAACAGGTTGCCGATCAGTTCAGACTTGCGCTCCTGCGACGACAGGCTATCAAGCGCTTGTTGAGCGGCAGCGCGCAGTTCGTCATCCGCCCCGCTGTCCTTGGCAAGCAGCGGTGCGATGTGCTGGCGCGTCTGCGGGTTGGTATCGCTTGCGAGCAGCTTGAGCGCTTCGAGCTTCTCGGCATGCGTACCGTCGTCGAGTGCGAGGTTGGCCCACAGCAGATGCAGCTTGGTGCGCAGCTCGGGATCGGTCTCGTGCTTGCGTGCGGCATCGACGATCGGACGCGAGGCCGTCTCCGGATGCGCCAGCAGCGTATCAACCGCCTGCGCACGTACCGCGCGGTCCGGCGATTGCAGTACGAAGCCGCTCGCCGCGCTATCCACTTGCGAGCGCAGCGCGTTGTTCAACGTGAGGGATTGCAGATCGTCCGCCTTGATGGTCACCGGCTGACCGGAGATCGCATCGAGATAGCGCTCACCATCTTGGCGCACCATGCCGGCAGCGGGCGCGAAGAACAGCGCATCGTTCTGCAACGCTTGCAGAATCGGGCCGGCCTGCTCTGCGGGTGCGGCGGCCAGCGCGTTGAGCGTTTTTACCTTGGCGTCGAAGTCGTCTTCAGCCAGGGGCTTGAGATCGGCCTGGGTGAGCGGCTGCCCTGCGGCCCACGAAGTGGCAGCAGGCACGGCGGCCAGGCACAGCGCGCAGAGCAGCGCGGCAAAAAAGCGGGACAAGCGCATCATGGCAATCCGATGCGTGGCGGCCGGTGTCGAGGCCGGTCCGCCACGTCGTACAGCGTCGTTCAAAGGACAGGCCACATGAGTCACGTGACCTGTCCGCCTGATCACATCACTTGCTTGCAACCATGTCAGGCTTGCCCTCGTTGCCGGGAATGTACGGACTCCACGGCTTGGCGCGGATCACCGTCGGCGTCTTCCACACGATGTTGAACTGACCATCGCCCTTCACCTCGCCGATCATCACCGGCTTGCTGAGGTGATGGTTGTTGTTCATCACCAGCGTGAAGCCGGACGGCGCCTTGAACTGCTGGCCGTACATCGCCTGGCGCACCTTGTCCACGTCGGTGGTACCGGCCTTCTCGACGGCCTGCTTCCACATCATGATGCCGACGTAGGTGGCCTCCATCGGGTCGTTGGTGACGCGCTTGTCGCCGCCCGGCAGGTTGTTGGCTTTCACCCATGCGGCCCACTTCTTCTTGAAATCATCGTTCACAGGGTTCTTGACCGACATGAAGTAGTTCCATGCAGCAAGCTGGCCGGCCAGCGGCTTGGTGTCGATGCCGCGCAGTTCCTCTTCACCCACCGAGAACGCCACCACCGGCACGTCCTTGGCCTTCAGGCCGGCGTTGCCGAGTTCCTTGTAGAACGGCACGTTGGAATCACCGTTGATGGTGGAAATGACGGCTGTCTTGCCACCCTGCGAGAACTTCTTGATGTTGGCGACGATGGTCTGGTAATCGGAGTGGCCGAACGGCGTGTAGACCTCTTCGATGTCGCTGTCCTTCACGCCCTTGCTGTGCAGGAACGCGCGCAGGATCTTGTTGGTCGTGCGCGGGTACACGTAGTCGGTACCCAGCAGGAAGAAGCGCTTGGCACCGCCGCCTTCCTTGCTCATCAGGTATTCCACCGCCGGAATGGCCTGCTGGTTAGGCGCGGCACCGGTGTAGAAGACGTTCTTCGACATCTCTTCACCTTCGTACTGCACCGGGTAGAACAGCAGGCCGTTCAGCTCTTCATACACCGGCAGCACCGACTTGCGCGACACCGACGTCCAGCAGCCGAACGTCACGGCCACCTTGTCCTGCGTCAGGAGCCCGCGCGCCTTTTCGGCAAACAGCGGCCAGTTCGAGGCCGGGTCCACCACCACCGGCTGGAGCTTGCGGCCGAGCACGCCACCGCTCTTGTTGATCTCGTCGATCGTCATCAGCGCCACGTCTTTCAGCGACGTTTCGGAGATGGCCATGGTGCCCGACAGCGAATGCAGGATACCGACCTTGATCGGCTCTTTTGCCTGAGCAAACGCGAGGTTCGAGACGGACAACAGCGTTGCTGCGGCGACGGCCGACAGCTTCAACAGCGCACGACGTTTCATTGCGGCTCCTTCGGTTTTGTTGGTGGCGAGAACGACTCCCGGGAGCCAAAATTGCAACTACCGTGCCACCGTGTTTGGCTCGTTTGATGGGAAATTCGCGCCAAAACGGTGCCGAAATGGGCCTGAGCACGCGCCAAATCCGCGCATTCAGTGATAGCCATGCGCACGCGTGGGGCACGCGCGGACAAGCACAAAACCGGCGGAGCGCAAGGAGAAACCGCGCAAAAAGAAAGGCCGGCATTGCGCCGGCCTCTGGAGCTTGCGAAAAAACGCCGTTCAAGAATACCGGCGCGAGATCGATTCCGCCACGCACACCGGGCGCTCCTGCCCTTCGCGTTCGATGGTCACCGCCCAGGTCATCTGCGCACCAGTGAGCGTCGGTGCATTGGGCAGGGGCGGCAGCGCTTCCATCTCCACCAAGCTCACACGTGCACGCACGCGGCTGCCCACCGGCACCGGCGCCGTGAAGCGGACCTTGTTCAGGCCGTAGTTCACGCCCATCTTCACGTCCGGCATCTCCAGCGCATTCGCCATCAGCATCGGCAGCAGCGAGAGCGTCAGAAAACCATGCGCCACCGGCGCCCCGAATGGCGACTCACGCTTCGCGCGCTCCACATCCACGTGAATCCACTGGTGATCGCCCGTGGCCTCGGCAAACAGATTGACCTGCTGTTGTGTGATCTCGGTCCAGTCGCTCACCGCAACTTCCTGGCCGATCATTCCCCGCAGCTCGTCGAGCGACTCGATGATGCGCATCTCGGTTGTCTCCTTGTTGTTGTGTGATCGCCGATTCGATCAGCCTTTCGGACGCCGCCCAAACAAGCCCATGCCGGTGACGGTGCAGACCAGTTCACCGCGCTGGTTGCGTGCCTCCCAGCGGTTGATCGCCACACCGCGGTCGGGCTTCGACTGCGACGGCTTGATCTCCATGCACGTGCTCGACACCGAGAGCGTGTCACCCGGATACACCGGCTTCATCCAACGAATCTCATCCACACCCGGCGAGCCCATGCTAGCGGCTTTACCGAGAAAACCCGTCACCATCAACCGCATCATGATCGAGCATGTCATCCAGCCACTGGAGATGATGCCGCCGTAGATGCTCTGCTTGGCCGCTTCTGCATCAACGTGGAACGGCTGCGGATCGTACTGTCGCGCGAAGGTCAGGATCTCTTCCTCGGTGACGGTGTACGTGCCCATTTCCAGCGTACGGCCAACTTCAAAGTCATCGAAGTAGAACTCGTACGGTAGCGTTGCCTCTGCCTTTTCGTTCTCCACCATATCGCCTCCTATAAATGACAACGCCCCGCATGACCGCGGGGCGCTGAGGTTGCCGTTACGCTGCGTGCTGGAAGCCCGGCAGCGATGCAAAGCGGGCCAGATGATGGTCCACGTCGCCGAGCGTCGTGTTGATCATCGTCAGCCGCTTGAACATGTGCGCGGCCGGCAGTTCGTTGGTCACGCCCATCCCGCCGTGCAACTGCACAGCTTCCTGGCCGACGTCACGCGCAGCCTGACCGACACGTGCCTTGGCTGCCGACACATAACGGCGGCGTGCCTCGACATCGCCATCTTCAAAGTGCGCAGCCGCCAGGTACGTGATCGAACGCGCTTGCTCAGCGTGGATGAACATGTCGACCATGCGATGCTGCAGCGCCTGGAAGCGGGCGATGGGCACACCAAACTGCTGGCGCGTCTTGGTGTACTCCAGCGTAGCGGCGTTCAGCGCGTCGATCAGGCCGACGGCCTCGGCACACAGCAGCACGCAACCCAGATCGGCCACGGCATCGATGGTTTCCCATGCGTCGCCAGCCTTGCCCAGCAGCGTGGCCGCTGCGTTGTCAAAGCGGATGTCTGCAGCGTGCAGGTTGTCGATGGTGCGGTAGTCCTTGACCGTCACGCCAGCCGCATCACGGTCGACCACGAACAACGACAGGCCCGAGGTATCACGCGCCTCACCGCCCGTGCGAGCCGAGACGATCAGCTTGTCAGCCTGCGCGCCGTGCACGACCACGGCCTTCTCGCCGGTAATGGTCCAACTGCTGCCCTGCTGCACAGCACGCGTGGTGACGTTGAAGAGTTCGTAGCGCGATTGGCGCTCGCTGAAGGCAATGGCCAGCTTGACGGTACCACCGGCCACTTCTTCGAGCAGCGCATCCTGGCCGCCCGCAAGCTTGAGCGCCTGCGCACCCAGCACGGTCGCCTGATACGGCTCCACCACCAAGCCACGGCCCAACTGCTGCATCACCACCAACAGGTCCATCGCACGGCCGTCGAAGCCACCTTGCGCTTCCGGCACCGGCAGCGCAGTCAAGCCCAGTTCGGCGATGCTGTCCCAGGCGCTCTGCGACACGCCCTCTGGCGAGTACACGATCTTGTTGCGAGCCTCGAAGCCGTAGTCCTTATCGACAAAGCGGCGCACCGCATCGGCCAGTTGCTTCTGTTCGTCGGTGAACGAGAAATCCATTGTTGTCTCCGTTATCCGTTCTGATCAGACGCCGAGGATCATCTGCGAGATGATGTTGCGCTGGATCTCGTTCGACCCGCCGTAGATGGAGGTCTTGCGATAGTTGAAGTAGTACGGTGCGAGCGGTGCGGCATCGTTGTCGCCGGTCGCCGCATCGGGCGTATCGCCTTCCAGGTAGCTCGGGTCGAACGGCTGGGCGTAGGGGCCGACGGCCTCGACCATCAGCTCGGTCAGCATCTGCTGGATCTGCGTGCCCTTGATCTTGAGCAGCGATGCCTCGGGGCCAGGGCCCTTGCCGGCGTTCTCGCTCGACACCACGCGCAGCACGGTAATCTCAAGCGCCAGCAACTCGATCTCCAGCGACGCCACCTTGGCGCCGAACACCGGGTCCTGCAGCAGCGGTTTGCCGTTCTTTTGGTGCTGCAGCGCGACGCGCTTGAGGAATGCCAGCTCACGCTTGGAGTTGCCCACGCGTGCAATGCCGGTGCGTTCGTGGCCGAGCAGGTACTTGGCGTACGTCCAGCCGCGGTTTTCCTCGCCGATGAGGTTGTCGACCGGCACCTTCACATTGTCGAAGAACACCTCGTTCACTTCATGTTCCTCATCCAACATGATGATCGGGCGCACGGTGATGCCCGGCGTCTTCATGTCGATCAGCAGGAACGAGATGCCCTCCTGCTTCTTGGCGTCCGGGTCGGTACGAACCAGGCAGAAGATCATGTCGGCATGCTGGCCGAGCGTGGTCCAGGTCTTCTGGCCGTTGACGACGTAGTGATCGCCCTCGCGCACGGCGCGGGTCTTGACCGAGGCCAGATCCGAACCGGAGCCCGGTTCAGAGTAGCCCTGGCACCACCAGTCGGTGCAATCGACGATGCGCGGCAGGAAGTAGCGCTTCTGCGCTTCATTGCCGTACTTCATGATGACGGGCGCGACCATGCTGACGCCGAACGGCAGCACGCCGGGCGCGCCAACCTGTGCGCACTCTTCGTCCCAGATATGTTTTTGGATGGGGGACCAGCCCGTACCGCCCCACTCGACCGGCCAGTGCGGGACCGACCAGCCCTTGCCCGCGAGCGCCTTGTGCCAGCGAACGAAATCTTCGCGGTTCAGCCGGCGGTGGTTCAACACCTTGTCTTGAATGTCCTTGGGCAAATTGGCTTCCAGCCAGCCGCGGACTTCCTGGCGGAACGCGTCATCGGCCGCCGAGTAGTTCAGATCCATGCCTGTCTCCTGTGGTTGGCGCTCCACCGTGGCAAATCGGCGAAGCACGTTCTGTCGGACCGGCGCGGACCTGAATCAGGGCAGCTAGTGCACGGGCTGCTTGAGCGCGTCCGGCACCAGCAACGGCATCACCTCGATGCCCTCCTCTGCCAGTTCCTGCGCTTCCTGCCGAGACGTCGTCCCGCGAATGCCCCGCTCCGGCGCTTCGTCGTAGTGCATGCGACGCGCCTCTTCTGCAAACCGTTCGCCGACATCCTCGGTATTGGCCAGGACATGCCGCACGGCCTTCAGATAGAGCTGTTGCAGGGCTGCGGGCACACCGCCCTCGCCTTCGGCCGCGCGGGCGGCGGCGCCCTTCTGGGCAGCATCCGCACGTGACGACGACAGATTCAGGCGCGGCGCACTCGGCAAGCGCTCAACCTCGTTATGGCCACAGACCGGACACGTCAACAGCCCGCGTTCTTGCTGCGATTGCAGGTCGGCATCAGAGCCGAACCAGCCTTCGAAGCGGTGGTCATTGGCACAGCGGAGGTCCAGCACTTTCATGATCGGTCCAGCGCATGGGGATGAGTGTATCCCCGATTCGAAAATTTGTGAACGGTCGTGCTAATTTTTTCGCACGGTCGTTCGCTATCGTAACGGCAACGGGAAAAAGAGGGGGGGCAGACGGATATGCAAGCGGCTCAGGCAGCACCTGGCGCCCACGCACCTGACAGAATCTTCTCCAGCCAGAACGTACCGATGATGGTCTTCACGTCGGAAATCTTGCCCGCGCGTACCCAGTCAATCAACTGGCCCGCCGACGTGATGAACGTCTCAAGGAATTCGCCTTCATCGAGCCTCGCCTCACCCTGCTTGAGATCGCGGGCGAGATAAATGTCGATGAACTCCGTGGAATACGAAATGACCGGATGGATGCGCGTCAGGTAGTCCCAGCGCTCAGCCGTGTAGCCGGTTTCTTCAACCAACTCACGCTTGCCGCATGCCAGTGCGCCCTCTTGCGGGTCAAGTTTGCCCGCGGGGAATTCGATCATCACCTTGCCAACCGGGTAACGGAACTGGCGCTCCATCAGCACAGTGCCGTCGTCGAACAGCGGGATCATCATGACCGCGCCCGGGTGAATCAGGTATTCACGGCTGGCGTTACGCCCATCCGGCAGGCGAACGATGTCTTGCTTGAGCGTGAGGAACTTGCCCTGATGCATCAACGCCGAGGCGACCTGGGTCTCGCGCAGGCCGGCGTCCCGATCGTCCTGATTGGACGTCGTGTCAGCCGATGCAGGGATCGTGGATGCGGGATTGGTGTCGGACATGGCGCTCTCTCATGCCGAGACAGCGGGTGCCTGCCCGGCGGGTGATCAACGGGAGTGGCGAACGAGGTATTGCCACGTAAAGCCGGGAAACGCGAACACCAGCATCAAACAAGCGGTGATTGCGTAGAACTGCCAGCCCTGCGGGAAGGCATTACCCTGGCTCGATTCAATGCCGAAGCCGATCAACCCCACCACAACATACATGGCGATCAGCTCGGTACCGCGCAGCCAGAACGGCTTGCGCGGCCAGCGTGCTGGCACCAGGGCCAGCACGCGTTGATTGACGAACGGCAGGTTGGCACAGATGAGTGCCAACACGATGACAAACAGACCGCCCGTCGATGCGTTCATTGCTTGCGCCTGGTGGTTAGGAGGCCAGCGTCAGGCGGATTGCCTGGTAGCACAGGGCCATCAGGCTGGCCGGGAAGATACCCAGCAGCAGCACCAGCACACCGTTGACCGACAGCACCGAACGCAGACCGAAGGTGGCTTCCACCGGAACGTCGTCAGCCGGTGCGTCGAAGTACATCACCTTGATGACGCGCAGGTAGTAGAACGCACCCACCAGCGAGAACAGCACGGCCACAATGGCCAGCCAAGGCATGCCCGCGTCAACTACCGCTCCCAGCACGGACAGCTTGGCGTAGAAGCCGACCGTCGGCGGCAGACCTGCCAGCGACATCATCATGAACAGCGTCAGCAGCGCAAACCACGGGCTCTTCTTCGACAAGCCCTTCAGGTCGGCAATCTCTTCCGCCTCATAACCCTTGCGCGACAGCAGCAGGATGATGCCGAAGGCGCCCAACGTGGTCAGCACGTAGGTCACAGCGTAGAACATCGAAGCGCTATACGCCTGGGCCGTCAGGTCCGGCTTGCCGGCGCTCACGCCCGACAGCAGGCCCAACAGCAGGAAGCCCATGTGCGACACCGTCGAGTAGGCCAGCAGACGCTTGAAATTCGTCTGCACCACGCCGGTGATGTTGCCGATGGCCAGCGAGAGGACAGCCAACACAATCAGCATGTTCTGCCAGTCGAACGCCAGCGGCAGCAGGCCTTCAACCAGGATGCGCAGCGTCATCGCAAATGCAGCCAGCTTCGGCGCACCGGCAATCAGCAGCGTCACGGCCGTCGGCGAACCCTGGTACACGTCCGGCACCCACATGTGGAACGGTGCAACACCCAGCTTGAATGCCAAACCGGCTACCAGGAACACCACGCCGAACACCAGAATCGTCTTGTTGATATTGCCGGTGTTGATCTGGCGGAACACTTCACCCAGATCCAGTGAACCCGTCGCGCCGTAGATCATCGACATGCCGTACAGCAGCAGGCCCGACGCCAGCGCACCGAGGATGAAGTACTTCATCGCCGATTCCGACGAGACATTCGCGCCACGGCGCAGCGCCACCAGCGTGTACGAAGCCAGCGACAGCAGTTCCAGACCCAGATACAGCGTCAGGAAGTTGTTGCCGGTGATCATCACCACCTGACCGCCGAGCGTGAACAGCGCGAACATGTAGAACTCGCCGTTGTACATGCCGCGATCGTCAAGGTACTTGCGCGTGTAGACCAGCGTCACGAACACGGCCAGTGCTGCCACGGACGACAGCACATTGGCCATCGGGTCAATCACAGCCAGGTTGCTGAACACATAGTGTGTTTCGCCGGTTGCTGCGTTGAGCGCAAACCAGACGGTCAGCACCAGCGTAATGACCAGCGCCACCGGATAGGCGACGCTGCTGCGGTTCTGACCACGCGCCAGGTCGATCCAGTTGACGGCACCAATGCCGAGCGCGAGGAAGATGATTGGGGCGATAGCCGCCAAGGATGAGGACATTTGCATGGTTTCTTCTCCCCGCTTACAGCTTGCTCTGAGCCACGTGGGTGAGGAGATTCACCACGGACGCATGCATGACATCGGTGAAGGGCTTCGGATACAGGCCCATGTAAAGCGTCGCGATCGCCAGCACGCCGAGCATGAAGAATTCACGCGCGTTCAGGTCTTGAAGCTCAGCAACGTGTTTGTGCGTCACGTCACCAAAGATCACGCGCTTGACCATCCACAGCGAATACGCAGCGCCGAAGATCAGTGCGGTGGCAGCCAGCAGGCCAATCCAGAAGTTGTACTTGACCGAACCCAGGATCACCATGAATTCGCCAACGAAACCGGAGGTTGCCGGCAGGCCG
Organism: Ralstonia sp. A12; assembly: GCF_000801955.1. GTDB lineage: Bacteria > Pseudomonadota > Gammaproteobacteria > Burkholderiales > Burkholderiaceae > Ralstonia. Next base: position 365,092 of record NZ_JSZO01000007.1, on the reverse strand, counting down.
CAGTTGGCCATCGCGAAGAACACCGACAGCGCGGCAAACTTCGGCATCGTGTTCACCACACCGCCGTAATCTGCGATCTGGCGCGAGTGCACACGGTCATACAGCACGCCGATGCACAGGAACATCGCGCCCGAAATGAAGCCGTGCGAGATCATCTGGACGATGCCGCCTTCGATACCGATCTCGTTGAAGATGAAGAAGCCCAGCGTGACGAAGCCCATGTGCGCAATCGACGAGTACGCAACCAGCTTCTTCATGTCGGCCTGCACCAGCGCCACCAGACCGATGTAGATCACAGCGATCAGCGAGATCGTGATGATGAACGCCGACAGACTATGGCTGGCGTCCGGTGCGATCGGCAGCGAGAACCGCAGGAAACCGTAGGCGCCCAGCTTCAGCATGATCGCAGCCAGCACCACGGAACCGCCGGTCGGCGCTTCCACGTGGGCGTCCGGCAGCCAGGTGTGCACCGGCCACATCGGCACCTTCACGGCAAAGGCCATGAAGAACGCGATGAAGATCAGGATCTGCTCGTTCATCGACAGCTTGACCTGATGCCACTGCAGAATCTCAAACGTACCGCTGTGGAAGTACAGGTACAGCAGTGCAACCAGCGTCAGCAGCGAGCCCAGCAGCGTGTACAGGAAGAACTTGAAGGCCGCATACACACGGTTCGGGCCGCCCCACACACCGATGATGATGTACATCGGGATCAGCGTGGCTTCGAAGAACACGTAGAACAGCATGCCGTCGAGCGAGGCGAACACGCCGATCATCAGACCCGACAGGATCAGGAACGCCGCCATGTACTGCGCAACGCGTTCGGTAATCACTTCCCATGCCGCGATCACCACGATCACCGTGATGAATGCCGTCAGCACCACGAACCACATCGAGATGCCGTCGACACCCAGGTAGTAGTTGATGTGGAAGCGCTCGATCCAGCTCGACTTCTCGACGAACTGCATCGCAGCCGTCGTCTTATCGAAACGCGTGACGAGCGGCAGCGTGATCACGAAGCTGATCAGCGAGCCGATCAGCGACATCCAGCGGACATAACCGGGATTGCGGTCTGAGCCCGAGGCCAGCACCAGCACGCCGAAGAAGATCGGCAGCCAGATCGCAAAAGACAGAACCATTTTTGTTATCCCTTATTTGCCCGCCAGGAACACGAAGTACGTCAGCAGCCCAACCGTGCCGACAATCATCGCGAACGCATAGTCATAGATGTAACCGGACTGGAGCAGGCGCACGACGCTCGCGAACCAACCCACCAGACGCGCGCTGCCGTTCACGACCACGCCATCGATCACACCCTGATCGCCGCCCTTCCACAGGCCACGGCCAAACTTGACCGCACCATTGGCGAAGACGATCTCGTTGATCTTGTCCATGTAGTACTTGTTGTCCAGCAGCTTGTAGAGACCAGAGAAGCGCTTGGCGATGGCTTCCGGAATATCCGGACGCTTCAGGTAGAAGAACCACGACAGCACCACACCAGCGGTCAACAGGATGAACGGAGCCGACGTGAAGCCGTGCGTCGCCATCTCAACCCAGCCGTGGAAATCTTCGCCCAACACCTTCATGGCTTCGTGGTTCTCGCCGTTGAAGATCACCTGTGCGAACGCGACGCCGTGCTTGAAGAACTCGCCGAACAGCATCGGCTGGATCGCCCATGCACCGATCACCACCGACGGAATCGCCAGCAGCACCAGCGGCAGCGTCACCACCCACGGCGACTCATGCGGCTTCTCGCCTGGCGCCAGACCATGGTGATGGTCGGCGGTCTCTTCTTCGTCGACGTGGTTGCCTTCGTGGTGCGTATGCTCCTTGCCGAAACGCTCTTCGCCGTGGAACACCAGGAAGTACATACGGAACGAGTAGAACGCGGTGACGAACACGCCAGCCAGCACTGCCCAGTAAGCAAACTCAGCGCCCGGCAGGTGCGACTCACGCACGGCCTCGATGATCGAATCCTTCGAGTAGAAACCCGAGAAGAATGGCGTACCGATCAGCGCCAGCGAACCCACCAGTGACGTCAGCCACGTGATCGGCATGTACTTGCGCAGGCCGCCCATGTTGCGCATGTCCTGATCATGGTGCATGCCGATGATGACCGAGCCGGCACCGAGGAACAGCAGCGCCTTGAAGAACGCGTGCGTCATCAGGTGGAACACGGCCACTTGGTAAGCCGAGGCACCCAGCGCAACCGTCATGTAGCCGAGCTGCGACAGCGTCGAGTACGCCACCACACGCTTGATGTCGGTCTGGATGATGCCCAGGAAACCCATGAACAACGCAGTAATGGCACCGATGACCAGCACGAACGACAGCGCAGCGTCCGACAGTTCGAACAGCGGCGACATGCGCGCGACCATGAAGATACCGGCAGTCACCATGGTGGCCGCGTGGATCAGTGCAGAGATCGGGGTCGGGCCTTCCATCGAGTCCGGCAGCCACACGTGCAGCGGGAACTGTGCCGACTTACCCATCGCGCCGATGAACAGACAGATACAGGCGACCGTCAACATGTGCCAGTCGGTACCCGGGAAACCAATGGTCGCCAGATTGTCACGGGCAGCGAACACGTCGGCATAGCTCAGGCTGCCGCTGTAGGCCAGCAGCAGACCGATGCCGAGCACGAAGCCGAAGTCACCCACGCGGTTGACCAGGAACGCCTTCATGTTGGCGTAGATGGCCGTCGGGCGCTTGAACCAGAAACCGATCAGCAGGTACGACACCAAGCCCACTGCTTCCCAGCCGAAGAACAGCTGCAGGAAGTTGTTGCTCATCACGAGCATCAACATCGAGAAGGTGAACAGCGAGATGTATGCGAAGAAACGGTTGTAGCCGTCGTCTTCCTGCATGTAGCCGATGGTGTAGATGTGCACCATCAGCGAGACGAAGGTCACCACGCACATCATCATCGCCGTGAGCGAATCGATGAGGAAGCCGACTTCCATCTTCAGCGAGCCGACCGTCATCCACTCGTAGACGGTGGCGTTGTAGCCGGCGCCATTGATGACGTCGAGCAGCACCGACACCGACAGGATGAAGGCGATTGCCACACCAAGGATGGTGACGCTGTGAGACGTCTTGCGGCCGATCTTCTCGCCGAAGAACTTTGTGCCGAACAGCCCGGCGATCGCTGAGCCGGCCAGCGGCGCAAGCGGAATCGCCAGCAGCAGGTTAGGGTTGAGCGTGGTAGCCATTGGAACGCTTCTTATAGGTGGATGCGGCGGTCAGCCCTTGAGGCTGTCCAGATCGTCGACGTTGATGGTGTCCAGGTTACGGAACAGCACCACCAGGATGGCGAGACCGATCGCGGATTCCGCCGCGGCCACCGTCAGGATGAAAAACACGAACACCTGCCCCGCCAGGTCACCCAGGTAGTGGGAGAACGCGACGAAGTTCATATTGACCGCAAGCAGCATCAGTTCGATCGCCATCAGTAGCACGATGACGTTCTTGCGGTTGAGGAAGATGCCGACGATGCTGATGGCAAACAGCACCGCGCCGAGCACGAGGTAATGGGCAAGGGATAGCGAAGACATATGGATTCTCCCGGGGCTCAGCTCTTGGAATCAGCCGAAGCTGCGCCTGCCGTCTTTTCAGCCGGCATCGAAACCAGGCGCACGCGGTCCTTGCGCTGCACACGGATCTGATCGGCCACTTTCTGGCTCTTGGTGTCCTTACGACGACGAGCCGTCAGTGCCACAGCGGCGACGATCGCCAGCAGCAGCACAATGCCCGCCACTTCGAAGGCGTAGATGTAATCGGTGTAGATCAGCTTGCCGAGCGCCTGCGTATTCGGGCCGTTAAATCCCTTGGGCAATTCCTGCACAGGCTGTACGCGACCCATGAAGGTCTTGGTCAGCACAACGGCCATTTCCAGGATGATGACCACGCCCACGAACGCTGCCAGCGGCACGTAGGTCCAGAAGTCCCGTCGCAGGTGCTCGATGTCGATGTCGATCATCATCACCACAAATAGGAACAGCACCATCACTGCCCCCACGTAGACCAGCACCAGCGTGATAGCGAGGAACTCCGCCTTGAGCAGCATCCAGATCGCCGCTGCGGTGAAGAACGACAGCACGAGGAACAGCGCCGCGTGCACCGGGTTCTTCGCGGTGATGACCTTCAGCGCTGAGAGCACCAGTACCAGCGCGAAAGAGTAGAAGATGATCGTCGTGATTTCCATGATCCTGGCGCGGGCCGTTTTGCGGCACGCGCTTGTCCAAAGCCGCGGCGGCATGATGCCGCCGTAGCTGGTTGGCTCACGAGGAGCCGTTGTCCTTCCGGAATTTCAACTGCCTAAATTGCACCCCCGTCACCACTCGCGCGACGGGCGCGTTGAATCAGCGGTACTTCGCGTCGGCCGCCTTGTTCGCCGCAATTTCCGGCTCGAAACGGTCACCCACGGCCAGCAGCATGTCCTTGGTGAAGTACAGGTCGCCGCGCTTCTCACCGTGGTATTCCAGGATGTGCGTTTCGACGATGGCATCCACCGGGCAAGCCTCTTCGCAGAAGCCGCAGAAAATGCACTTGGTCAGGTCGATGTCGTAGCGCGTGGTGCGGCGGGTGCCGTCATCACGCTGATCCGACTCGATCGTGATGGCCATGGCCGGGCACACGGCTTCGCACAGCTTGCATGCGATGCAGCGTTCTTCCCCGTTCGGATAACGACGCAGCGCGTGCAGCCCGCGGAAGCGCGGCGACAGCGGCGTCTTCTCTTCCGGGAAGAGCACGGTAATCTTGCGCGCAAACAGATAGCGCCCGGTCAACGCCAGCCCCTTGAAGAGTTCCTTCAGGAGCAGGCTGTTAAAGAATTCCTTGATGGCAAGCAACATGGTGCCTTCCTATTGTCCCGTTACTTCCAGATGTTCCACGGCGACACCAGCCAGATGGCAACGATGATCAGCCAACCCACGGTGAGCGGAATAAAGATCTTCCAGCCCAAGCGCATGATCTGGTCATAGCGATAACGCGGGAACGATGCGCGCAGCCAGATGAAGACCGACAGCAGCAGGAAGACCTTGATCAGCAGCCAGAAGAAGCCCGGGATCCAGTTGAACACCGGTGCATCGATCGGCGGCGCCCAACCACCCAGGAACATGGTTGCCGTCATCGCCGAGATGACGATCATGTTGATGTACTCAGCCAGGAAGAACAGCGCGAACGCCATGCCCGAGTACTCGATCATGTGGCCGGCCACGATTTCCGACTCGCCTTCCACCACGTCAAACGGGTGGCGGTTGGTTTCCGCCACGCCAGAGATGAAATACACGCCGAACATCGGCAGCAGCGACAGCCAGTTCCACGACAGGATGTTCACGCCGTGATCCGCAAAGAAACCGCGATTCTGCGAGTTGACGATGTCCGACAGGTTCAGGCTGCCCGTCACCATCAGCACTGTCACCAGCGCGAAGCCCATGGCGATTTCGTACGAAATCATCTGTGCCGAAGCGCGCATCGCACCCAGGAACGCGTACTTGGAGTTCGAGGCCCAGCCGGCCAGGATCACGCCGTACACACCCACCGAGCTGATGGCCATCACGTACAACAGGCCAGCGTTGATGTTCGACACCACGGCTTCCGCCTGGAACGGCACCACCGCCCAGATCGCCACGGCCGGCATCAGCACCATCAGCGGTGCAATGATGTACAGGCCACGACTGACCTGGCTCGGTACCATGACTTCCTTGAGCAGCAGCTTGAGCACATCGGCAATCGGCTGCAGCAGGCCCATCGGGCCCACGCGGTTCGGGCCCAGACGCACGTGCATCCAGCCGATCAGCTTACGCTCCCAAAGAATCAGGTAAGCCACGCACAGCAGCAGCGGCAGGATGATGCAGACCGCACGCACCAGCGTCCAAACCAGCGGCCACCAGCCGCCGAAGGTCGCCGTGCCGAAAGAAGTAATCGACTCGATCATGTTGACCCTTACACCGTAGCCGCCAGCGCGGACGATTCAACCTTTTCAACGCTCACCACGCCAAACATCGCACCCAGCTTGGACGATGCCTCGGTAGCGGCCGGCACGCGGATCACGCCGGATGCCAGCGACTTGTCCAGCACAGCCGGCAACACCACACTGCCCTGCCCTTGCGTCACGCGCACGGCGTCGCCGTTGGCCAGGCCCAGTTGCGCAAACAGATCGGCCGGCAGACCAGCGCGAACCGCAGCACGGGCAGCCGCCGTCAGTTGCAACGAGCCGGCACGGCGCACGATCGGATCGGCATGATAGATGGGCACGTCCGCCAGACGCTCGACACCAGCAGCAGCTGTGGCCGAAGCGGCGGTTTGTGCTGTCGTCACGTTCGACAGGCGATCGGTCACCGGCTTGGCCAGCACATCATTACGCACCACTTCCGAGGTGTCGTAGTCGAAGCCCGACAGGTTCAGCAGGTTGCCCAGCACGCGCAGCACCTTCCAGGCCGGACGCGAGTCGCCCAAGCTACGCACGACACCGCTGAAGCTTTGCGGCAGGCCTTCGCAGTTGACGAAGGTGCCCGAGGTTTCGGTGAACGGCGCGGTCGGCAGCAGCACATCGGCATATTCCAGCGCGGCGCGCGAAGCGAACGGTGCCAGCACGACCACGGTGTCAGCCTGATCCAGCGCGGCACGTGCCTGCGCAGGGTTGGCGGTGTCGAATTCCGGCTCGGCGCCCAGCAGCACGTAGGCGCGGCGCGGTTGTGCCAGCATAGCGGCAGCGTGCAGGCCATTGCCTTGCGGCAGCGCGCCGGCGATATAACCGCCAACCGTGTTGGCAGCTTCCGTCAGGAAACCCAGCGTGGCGCCAGTCTGCTGCGCGACCCACTGGGCCAGCGCATGCAGCGTCGAGAACTGCGGATGCGCCACGGCAGCGTTGCCGAGGAACACCGCGCGGCGCTCACCCGAAGCCAGGCTTTCGGCGATGCGCTTGGCAACGTCACCGGCTTCGATACCGTCAGTACCGGCCGGACGTGCGACGTTCTTGGCAACAGCAACCGCCACGGCCACTTGCGACAGCAGCGACAGCCATTGCGACGGCGCGCCCAGCAGTTGCGTGGCGGGCATCAAGAGGTCTTCACCGCCAGCGCCAATCACATTCAGTTGCGCGCCCTTCTTGCCAGCCTGGCGCAGACGCGCGGCCAGCAGCGGATGATCCTTGCGCAGGAACGCGCCCACCACCAGCGTACGCTGCAGCAGCGACACATCGGCGATCGGCATACCCAGCCACGGAGCACCCGTCGGCTTGACCGAGAAATCGGACTGACGCAGGCGGAAGTCGACGTTGTCGCTGCCGATACCACGCACCAGCTTTTGCAGCAGGAACAGTTCTTCCAGCGTGCTATGCGGGCTGGCCAGTGCACCAATTTGCTCTGCACCGTGGTCGCGCTTGATTTCGTTCAGACCGTTGGCAACGTATTCCAGCGCCGTGGTCCAATCAACAGCCTTCCACTGACCGCCCTGCTTGAGCATCGGCTGGGTCAGGCGGTCGTCGCTGTTCACACCTTCGTACGCGAAGCGATCCTTGTCAGACAGCCAGCATTCGTTGATGGCTTCGTTGTCCAGCGGCAGCACGCGCATCACGCGCTGGTTCTTCGTCTGAACAATCACATTGGCGCCCAGGCCGTCGTGCGGCGACACCGACTTGCGGCGTGCCAACTCCCACGTACGGGCCGAATAGCGGAACGGCTTGCTGGTCAGCGCGCCAACCGGGCACAGGTCGATCATGTTGCCCGACAGTTCCGAGTCAACGGTCTGACCGACGAACGTCGTGATTTCGGAATGCTCACCGCGGTTGAGCATGCCCAGTTCCATCACGCCGGCCACTTCCTGGCCGAAACGGACGCAGCGCGTGCAGTGGATGCAGCGCGTCATCTCTTCCATGGAAATCAGCGGGCCCACGTTCTTGTGGAACACCACACGCTTCTCTTCCTGGTAGCGCGATTCGGACTTGCCGTAACCCACGGCCAGATCCTGCAGCTGACACTCGCCGCCCTGATCGCAGATCGGGCAATCCAGCGGGTGGTTGATCAGCAGGAATTCCATCACGGACTTCTGCGCCTTCACCGCCTTCTCGGAATTGGTGAAGACCTTCATGCCCGCCGTGACCGGCGTGGCGCAGGCCGGCAGTGCCTTGGGCGCTTTCTCGACCTCGACCAGACACATCCGGCAGTTGGCCGCGACCGACAGTTTGCGGTGATAGCAGAAGTGAGGAATGTAGGTGCCCGCCTGGCGAGCCGCTTCCATCACCAGGCTGCCTTCGGCAACCTCGACCTTCTTGCCATCGATTTCGATTTCAACCATGTTCTGCCACGCTTAAATGTAGGTGGGCACCATGCACTGCTTGTGTTCGACGTGATACGCGAACTCATCCCAGTAGTGCTTGAGCATGCCGCGGACCGGCATCGCGGCGGCATCGCCGAGCGCGCAAATGGTCCGGCCCATGATGTTTTCGGCCACGTTGTTGAGCAAGTCCAGGTCTTCCTGGCGGCCCTTGCCGTGTTCGATGCGGTCGACCACACGGTACAGCCAGCCGGTGCCTTCACGGCACGGCGTGCACTGGCCGCACGACTCTTCAAAGTAGAAGTAGGACAGGCGCAGCAGCGACTTCACCATGCAGCGCGTCTCGTCCATCACGATCACGGCGCCCGAGCCCAGCATCGAACCGGCCTTGGCGATCGAATCGTAGTCCATGTCGGAGGCCATCATCAGGTCGGCTGGCACGACAGGCGCCGACGAGCCCCCCGGGATGACCGCCTTGAGCTTCTTGCCACCGCGCATGCCGCCCGCCAGCTCCAAAAGCTTGGAGAACGGTGTACCCAGCGGAATCTCGTAGTTGCCCGGACGCTCCACGTCGCCGGACACCGAGAAGATCTTCGAGCCGCCGTTGTTCGGCTTGCCCATCTTCAGGTAGTTGTCCGGACCGATCGACAGCAGGAACGGCACCGCTGCAAAGGTTTCGGTGTTGTTGATCGTGGTCGGCTTGCCGTACAGGCCAAAGCTGGCCGGGAACGGCGGCTTGAAGCGCGGCTGACCCTTCTTGCCTTCCAGCGATTCGAGCAGCGCGGTTTCTTCGCCGCAGATGTACGCGCCATAACCATGGTGCGCATGCAGCTGGAAGTTGAAACCGGAGCCGAGGATGTTGTCACCCAGGAAGCCCGCAGCACGCGCCTCTTCGAGCGCCTGCTCGAAAATCTTGTACTCGTTCCAGATTTCGCCGTGGATGTAGTTGTAGCCCACGGTGATACCCATCGCGTAGCCGCCGATGGCCATGCCTTCGATCAGCGCGTGCGGGTTGTAGCGAATGATGTCGCGGTCTTTGAACGTGCCCGGCTCGCCTTCGTCCGTGTTGCAGACCAGGTACTTCTGGCCCGGGAACTGGCGCGGCATGAAGCTCCACTTCAGACCGGTCGGGAAACCCGCACCGCCACGACCGCGCAGGCCCGAGGCCTTCACATCAGCGATGACTTGTTCAGGAGTGATCTTTTCCGTCAGGATGCGCTTGAGCTGCTGATAGCCGCCACGTTTGACGTAGTCTTCGAGGTGCCAGTTGTCGCCGTTCAGGCCGGCGAGAATCAACGGCTGGATATGTCGATCGTGCAGGGAGGTCATTTACTTGCCTGCTCCGTTGGTCGCAGCTTTCGCCTGGAGGTCGGCGATCAGCGCGTCGAGCTTCTCATTGCTCATGAAGCTGCACATATTGGTGTTGTTGACGATCATGACCGGTGCGTCACCGCACGCGCCCATGCACTCGCCTTCCTTCAGCGTGAAGTTGCCGTCGGCGGTGGTCTCGTTGAAACCGATGCCCAGCTTCTTCTTCAGGTAGTCGGCAGCGCGCTCACCGCCCGACAGCGCACACGGCAGGTTCGTGCACACCGACAGCTTGAAGCGGCCCACCGGCTTGGTGTCATACATGTTGTAGAACGTCGCCACTTCCTCGACCCACACCGGCGGCATATCGAGATATTCGGCCACGAACTGCATGACCTCGGGCGAGACCCAGCCTTTCTCGCTCTGCGCGACCGCCAGCGCCGCCATCACGGCGGACTGCTTCTGGTCGGCGGGATATTTCGCGACCGCCCGGTCGATTTCCTTGAGAGCTTCTGCTGATAGCATTTTCGTTGCGATTGGTGCGGGACGCGGGGCTCTCACCCCGGCGTGCGTCCTCGTTTCACAGCCGCGCTTGCCAGCGCGTCAAACCGTTGTTTCCTGCGGGTTCGGCGATCGCGGGTTAGCGATCAATTTCGCCGAACACGATGTCTTGCGTACCGATGATCGTCACAGCGTCGGCGATCATGTGGCCACGGGCCATCTCGTCAAGCGCTGCCAAGTGCACGAAGCCCGGTGCGCGGATCTTCAGACGGTACGGCTTGTTCGCGCCGTCCGAGATCGCATAGATACCGAACTCGCCCTTCGGATGCTCGACAGCGGCATACGCCTCGCCTTCGGGCACATGCATGCCTTCTGTGAAGAGCTTGAAGTGGTGAATCAGCTCTTCCATGTTCGTCTTCATCTCGACGCGCGACGGCGGGGCCACCTTGTGGTTATCGGTAATCACCGGACCCGGGTTCTTGCGCAGCCACTCGATGCACTGACGGATGATGCGGTTGCTCTGGCGCATCTCTTCCACGCGCACCAGATAACGGTCGTAGCAATCGCCGTTCACGCCCACCGGAATATCGAAGTCCATGCGGTCGTACACTTCGTACGGCTGCTTCTTGCGCACGTCCCAGGCGATGCCCGAGCCGCGCAGCATGGCGCCGGAGAAGCCCTTGTTGAGCGCACGTTCCGGGCTTACCACGCCGATGCCGACCAGACGCTGCTTCCAGATCCGGTTATCGGTCAACAGCGTTTCGTATTCGTCGACGTACTTCGGGAAACGATTGGTGAAATCTTCGATGAAGTCCAGCAACGAACCCGAACGCGTTTCGTTCAGGGCGGCCAGGGCCTTCTCGTTGCGCACCTTGGATGCCTTGTATTGCGGCATCGTGTCAGGCAGATCGCGGTAGACGCCACCCGGACGGTAGTAGGCCGCGTGCATACGCGCACCCGACACCGCCTCGTACATGTCGAACAGGTCTTCACGCTCGCGGAAGGCGTACAGGAACACAGCCATGGCGCCCACGTCCAGCGCGTGCGAGCCGATCCACATCAGGTGGTTCATGATCCGCGTGATCTCGTCGAACATGACGCGGATGTACTGCGCGCGCAGCGGCACTTCGATGCCCGCCAGGCGCTCGATGGCCATCACGTAGGCGTGTTCGTTGACCATCATCGACACGTAGTCGAGCCGGTCCATGTACGGCACGCTCTGAATCCAGGTCTTCTGCTCGGCGAGCTTTTCGGTCGCGCGGTGCAGCAGGCCAATGTGCGGATCGGCACGTTGAATCACTTCGCCGTCCAGCTCGAGCACCAGGCGCAGCACGCCGTGTGCGGCCGGGTGCTGCGGGCCGAAGTTCAGGGTGTAGTTCTTAATATCTGCCATGATCGGGCGCCCTTCAGTGCTTCAGACCACCGTATTGATCCTCGCGGATCACACGCGGCGTAATCTCGCGCGGCTCGATGGTCACCGGCTGGTAGACCACGCGACGCTGCACCGGGTCATAACGCATTTCAACGTAGCCCGAGACGGGGAAATCTTTGCGGAACGGGTGGCCGATGAAGCCGTAGTCAGTCAGGATACGGCGCAGGTCCGGGTGGCCCTCGAACACCAGACCGTACAGGTCGAACGCTTCGCGCTCGAACCAGTCGGCGGAACTCCAGAGAGTAGTGACGGAGGGTACGACCGGGAAGTCATCTTCCGGCGCGAACACACGCACGCGCACGCGCCAATTGTTCGTGATCGACAACAGATGCGACACGGCCGAAAAACGCGGGCCATTCCAGGCACCGTCGCCGTAGTCGGCGTAGTCGACACCGCACAGATCCATCAACTGCTCGAACTTGAGCGAGGCGTCATCGCGCAGCGTGCGCATGGCCTCAAGATAGTCAGCGGCCTTCACCACGAGGGTAAGTTCACCAACTGATTCGGTCAGGCTTTGAATACGATCGCCCAGCGCCTTTTCCAGCGCGGCCTTCAGGGTGGCAAGCTTTTCGGTCATGTCAGCCCTTGCGCGCGATGGTGTTGGTGCGACGGATCTTGGCCTGCAACTGGATGACGCCGTAGATCAGCGCTTCAGCGGTCGGCGGGCAACCCGGCACATACACGTCGACCGGCACGATGCGGTCGCAACCACGCACGACGGAATACGAGTAGTGGTAGTAGCCGCCGCCATTGGCACACGAGCCCATCGAGATGACCCAGCGTGGCTCGGCCATCTGGTCGTACACCTTGCGCAGAGCGGGTGCCATCTTGTTGCAGAGCGTGCCGGCCACGATCATCACGTCGGACTGACGCGGTGACGGGCGGAACACCACACCGAAGCGGTCCAGGTCATAACGCGATGCACCAGCATGCATCATCTCCACAGCACAGCAGGCCAGGCCGAACGTCATCGGCCAAAGCGACCCGGTACGGGTCCAGTTGATCAGCTTGTCAGCGGTGGTCGTGACAAAGCCTTCGTTGAGTACGCCTTCGATCGCCATTTCACATCACTCCCAATCGAGCGCGCCTTTTTTCCAGATGTAGACGAAGCCCACGAGAAACTCGAGAAGAAACACACCCATCGCGAAGAACCCCGGCCAGCCGATCTCACGCAGCGCCACGCCCCACGGGAAGAGGAACGCGGTCTCCAGATCGAACAGGATGAACAGGATGGCGATGAGGTAATAGCGCACGTCGAACTTCATGCGCGCGTCTTCGAAGGCTTCGAAGCCGCACTCGTACGGCGAGAGCTTTTGAGGATCGGGATTGTTCGGACCGAGAATTCGGCCGATGGTCATCAGTGCAAGGCCAAGACCAACACCGACGACGATGAACAACAATACGGGGAAATAGGCTTCGAGGTTCAAGGGACGCCCGCCTTTTTGAATGGTTGCAACAGCACTGCCCGCAGGCGGCGCCTTGTCGCCCCATCGAAGGCGCCGGGTCCGCAGCCTCACGACGCCTCAACTGAACGTCGTCTTGCGGATGGAGCCCGAACGGAACATCCCTAAGCGGAACATCCCATTAGCCAGACCCCGAATTTGATTGGTGCCGACGGCGAGACTCGAACTCGCACAGCTTTCGCCACTACCCCCTCAAGATAGCGTGTCTACCAATTTCACCACGTCGGCTGGGGGAAGAAACTCTATCAGGAACCCAGATCGGGCTTAGCGCCTTCGCTGTTTTCCGCATTGTTTCAAGCCTCACATTCTACCGCAAAGCGAAGCTTTTGTTCAATGCACAAACAAAAATCTTATGCATCGCGGCGCACCGAAAAAACCAATAGCGCGCCCGCGACCGTTACAGCAAATTACTTGGGCACGGCCGGCGCGGAGGCTGCAGCCGGAGCCGATGCCGCAGGCGCCGAAGCTGCCGGCACAGCCGGCGCCACCGAACCCATCACGCCTGCCGATACACTGCCCTTGTTGGTACCGATCAGCGTTAGCGCCAGCGTGGCTACAAAGAACACGCTAGCCAGCACAGCCGTCGTACGCGACAGGAAGTTGGCCGAACCGGTCGCGCCAAACAGGCTGCCCGACGCGCCCGAACCGAAAGCAGCGCCCACGTCAGCGCCCTTGCCGTGCTGCAGCAGCACCAAGCCAATCACACCAAGCGCGCTCAGGATTTGCGCTACCAGCAGCAGAGTCTTCAGAATTGCCATTTCGTATCTCTCAATAATATGTTGCAGTCGCACATGCGCCGCATGTTGCAATCTTGATCAATCGCTCAAGCGCGGCCGATCGCCAGGAAATCTTCGGCCTTCAGCGATGCGCCGCCGATCAGGCCGCCATCGATATCCGCCATCGCAAACAATTCGCCAGCGTTGTCCGGCTTGACGCTACCGCCGTACAGAACCGGCAGACGCTGCGCCACACCTGCATCACGGGCGGCGACGCGCGCGCGCAGGAATGCATGCACAGCCTGCGCTTGCTCGCTTGTCGCGGTCTTGCCAGTACCGATCGCCCAGACCGGCTCGTAAGCCACGACGATATTGCCCAGTTGCTCGACCGACAACGCTTCCAGCACCGCATCCAGTTGGCGACCGACCACTTGCTCGGTTTCATCGGCTTCACGCTGCGCCAGCGTTTCACCCACGCAGACGATCGGGGTAATGCCGTGCTCCAGCGCGCGCAGTGCCTTGGCCGCCACTTGCGCATCGATTTCACCGTGGTACGTACGACGCTCGGAGTGACCGACGATCGCGTAGCCGCAGCCAAATTCCGACAGCATCGACGCCGCTACTTCGCCGGTGAAAGCACCGCGCGCTTCGGCCGACACATCCTGTGCACCCCAACCCACTGCGGAACCAGCTAGCAGCGACTGGCACTGAGCCAGATATGGGAACGGTGCGCACACCGCCAGCGTGGCGCTGGTCTTGCCCGCGGCCTTGATCTGCTCAAGCAGCGCGGCGTTGGTGTTCAGGCTGCCATGCAGCTTCCAGTTGCCTACCACCAGCTTCGGTCTTGCGTTCACGTTCTTGTTCCGCCCGGTCGACTGTCAAATAAACCCGGCATTCTACCGTGGCAGCAAAAACAGGGTCAATTTTGACGTCTTGAACTCAATCCCAAACCAACATGATCTTGCCGATGTGGGCGCTGGATTCCATCAACGCATGCGCCTGCGCTGCCTGCGCCGCCGGCATGACCTCGTGGATGACAGGCTTGATGCGGCCCGAGGCCAACAGCGGCCACACATGCTCGTAAAGGTTAGCGGCAATTGCCGCTTTGAAGGCCACCGGACGCGGACGCAACGTCGAGCCCGTCAGCGTAATGCGTCGGCGCAGAATGTCGCCCAGCGGCACTTCGGCCTTGGCGCCGCCCAACAGCGCGATCAACACGATGCGGCCGTCGTCAGCCGTGCAGGCAATCTCGCGCGCGACGTAGCTGCCGCCAACCATGTCGAGCACCACGTCGGCGCCGCGGCCGGTTTCGGCCTTGACGATCTCTGCAAAGTCTTCCGTTTTGTAGTTGATGGCGCGCGTGGCACCCAACTCGACGCATGCGGCGCACTTGTCGGTGCTGCCAGCTGTGGCGAACACGCGGTAGCCGAGTGCCGCTGCCATCTGAATGGCCGTCGTGCCGATGCCGCTGGAGCCGCCCTGCACGAGCAGCGTCTCGTCCTTGCCATGCGCGCCCCGCCCCAGCAAACCGCGATCGAACACATTCGACCACACCGTGAAGTAGTTTTCGGGCAGCGCTGCCGCCTCGACATCGGACAAGCCTGCCGGCACCGGCAGCACCTGGCCAATTGGCGCTACGCAGAACTCCGCATAGCCACCGCCTTGCACCAACGCACACACACGGTCGCCCGCCTTCAGGCCGTAGCGATTATCGGCATGCGACAGATCACCACTCACGATTTCGCCCGCCACTTCCAGCCCAGGAATGTCAGACGCACCCGGCGGCACCGGATAGTTGCCCGTGCGCTGGAACACGTCGGGCCGATTCACGCCGGCTGCGCGCACGCGGATCAACACTTCGCCCGCCTTCGGCTCGGGCATCGGGCGCTCGCCGAGCTTCAGGACTTCAGGGCCGCCGTACTGGGTGATTTCAATCGCTTTCATGGGAATCTGATCGGTGAGAGTTACGACGCGGTGCGCTTGGGCTCGACAAAGTGCTGCGGGATGCCGCGCGATGTCTCGCGCAGGATTTCCTGCTTACCGTGAACGATGGCGTCGGCGATTTTGCCAATATGCAATTTGAGCCACATCTCGGTCGGTGAACCGGCGCGATAGTCCGCGGGCCCAAGCATGTCGACGCGGTCGTCGGCACGCAAATTGTCGGCCTGCTCGAACGAGCGCGGGCTCTCGGGGTTGTAAACCGCATACGTGCGGCCACCACCTTTGCGCGCAACGGAGAAGGCCGGAATATCGCTCGGACCATCCGCCACGTAGATCATGTTGGCGAACGGCACGCGACGCTCATCCTCGGCAATCGACGAGTTTACGTTCACAGCTTCCGGGTGCTTGTTGACGCCCTTGTTGATCTCGAACAGCGCGCGCGTCTTGGTGGTGTTGTCGATGGCGTAGATGACTTCGGAGACGACCGGGCGACCGTTCGCATCAGGCGCTTCCAGAAATTCGCAGCCCCACACGCCGTCGATATACGGGGCGATGGGCGAACCCTTGATCATCTCGGTCAGGCCAGTACTGACGATGTAGTGCTCGAGCTTGATGTCGAAGGCCTGATACGCGCCGTTGTCGCGCACCCAGGCTTTGCTACGCCCGAAGAAATCGGTTACACCGGGGAAGAATTCGAGCTGTTCGCCAAGCGTGCGCAACGTGGTGTTATCGAGTCCGGCCATGCGGCCATCGCGCACGTGGCGCAGCAGCACGTTGAGGTAGAACGTCTCGTGGTTGACCTTCTGGCCGCGCGATTCGATTTCGCGGGAGCCCGCAGCCACCTCATCCCAGAAACCCTGCTCAACGATGCCATAGCGCTCAAACAGCGGCACTTGCATGTAGCGCGGGATCAGCGTCTTGTCGAAATCCCAGACAACTGCGATGCGGTTTTGCTCGAACAGACGGCTCATGATTGGTCGCGGAAGGAGAACTCGCGACGCAGTGTAAACAAAAAAACGGCTGGACGATGTCCAGCCGTTTTTGGATAGCGAGAGACCGCGCTTACTGCTGTTGTTGCTGCTGCTGTTGCGAAGCAGCGTCGCCAGCGCCCGGCGCTTGCGGTGCAGCAGCCGGCACGTCGCCTTCTTCAGCCTTGGCGGCCTTGATCGACAGACGCATGCGGCCCTTCTCGTCAGTGCTCAGCAGCTTCACGCGCACTGCCTGGCCTTCCTTCACGTAGTCGGAGACCTGGTTCACGCGCTCATTGGCGATTTCCGAGATGTGCAGCAGACCGTCCTTGCCCGGCAGGATGTTCACGATCGCGCCGAAGTCCAGCAGCTTGAGCACGGTACCGTTGTAGATCTTGCCCACTTCGGCTTCAGCCGTGATGCCTTCGATGCGGCGCTTGGCTTCCGCCATGCCTTCCGACGAGGTCGACGCGATGGTGATCGTGCCGTCTTCCCCGATGTCGATTGTGCAGCCGGTTTCCTTGGTCAGCGCCTGGATGGTCGAACCGCCCTTGCCGATCACGTCGCGGATCTTCTCCGGATTGATCTTGACGGTGATCATGCGCGGCGCATGCTCCGACAGTTCGGTGCGTGCGTGACCCATGGCCGATTGCATCTTGCCCAGGATGTGCAGACGGCCTTCCTTGGCTTGCGCCAGTGCCACCTGCATGATTTCCTTGGTGATGCCCTGCACCTTGATGTCCATCTGCAGCGCGGTGATACCAGCGTCGGTACCCGCCACCTTGAAGTCCATGTCGCCCAGGTGATCTTCGTCACCCAGGATATCGGTCAGCACGGCGAACTTGTTGTCTTCCAGGATCAGGCCCATGGCCACACCTGCGACGTGCGCCTTGATGGGCACGCCAGCATCCATCAGCGACAGCGAGCCGCCGCACACCGAAGCCATCGACGAGGAGCCGTTCGATTCGGTGATTTCCGACACCAGACGGATCGTGTAGGCGAATTCGTCGTCCTTCGGCAGCACCGGAATCAGTGCGCGCTTGGCCAGACGGCCGTGGCCGACTTCGCGGCGCTTCGGGCTGCCCACGCGGCCGGTTTCGCCCGTGGCGAACGGCGGCATGTTGTAGTGGAGCATGAAGCGGTCACGGTACTCGCCTTGCAGCGCGTCGATGATCTGCTCGTCGCTCTTGGTGCCCAGAGTGGCCACCACCAGCGCTTGCGTTTCACCACGCGTGAACAAGGCCGAACCGTGCGCACGCGGCAGCACCGACGAGCGGATTTCGATCGGGCGCACCGTGCGGGTGTCGCGGCCGTCGATACGCGGTTCGCCGTTCAGGATCTGGCCGCGCACGATCTTCGACTCGAGCTCGAACAGGATGTTGTCGACTTCCACGCCGTCGGCTTCCACGCCAGCGGCAGCCAGCTTCTCGGCGACCGACTTGTAGACTTCCTTCAGCTTCTGGCTGCGGGCCGACTTCTGGCGCAGTTGGTAAGCGGCTTGCAGGTCAGCCAGGCCCAGTTCGGACACCTTGGCGACCAGCGCTTCGTTCTTGGGAGCAGCTTGCCAATCCCACTCCGGCTTGCCGCCTTCACGCACCAGATCGTGAATCGCGTTGATGGCGATCTGCATCTGCTCGTGGCCGAACACCACAGCGCCCAGCATGATCTCTTCCGACAGCTGCTGCGCTTCGGATTCCACCATCAGCACGGCACGCTCGGTACCGGCCACAACCAGGTCCAGATCCGAATGCGCCAGTTGCGCGCGGTTCGGGTTCAGCAGGTACTGGCCATCCTTGTAACCCACGCGGGCAGCGCCCACCGGGCCGTTGAACGGCAGACCCGACACGGCCAGCGCAGCCGAAGCGGCCACCAGCGCCGGGATATCGGCCGGCACTTCCGGGTTGATCGACAGCACGTGGATGACGACCTGGACTTCGTTGTAGAAGCCTTCCGGGAACAGCGGACGCAGCGGACGATCGATCAGGCGCGAGGTCAGCGTTTCGTTTTCTGACGGACGGCCTTCACGCTTGAAGAAGCCACCCGGAATCTTGCCGGCGGCGTAGGTCTTCTCGAGGTAGTCGACGGTCAGCGGGAAGAAGTCCTGACCCGGCTTCGGGTTCTTGGCGCCCACCACGGTGGCGAGCACGACGGTGTCGTCCATGTCGAGCAGCACGGCGCCGCTCGCTTGACGGGCGATCTCACCCGTTTCCATGCGGACCTTATGGCCGCCCCATTGGAATTCTTTGACGATCTTGTTGAACATGGTCATAGCATCTCCTGTTCGGTATTCGCGGCGCTCACGCGTCAAACGCGATTTCATTGCGCCACGACAAACACGTTCCGGAAGACGGTGCGGTTGCAGAGGTGTGTTTTATGCCATTCCAGCGCGGCGCTGACATGCAACGCCGCACTGGAATGACACAAGACTCTGCTTCCTGCCGCCTCCGGTCCCTGGCAGCCGCTTCATCAACTGAACTGGCCGACTGCCATATTTGCCGGTTGCCCGACGCGGCCACAAACGCGGCCGCCAAAAACAAAATGCCTGCATCAGCACGCTGACGCAGGCACTTTTCATCACGCGCAGTGCGTGAGACCCACCATTACTTACGCAGACCCAGCTTCGCAACCAGCGCAGTGTAACGGTCAGCGTCCTTGCCCTTGAGGTAGTCCAGCAGACGGCGACGACGGCTCACCATCTTGAGCAGACCGCGACGGCTGTGGTGGTCCTTCATGTGCGCCTTGAAGTGCGGCTGCAGTTCGTTGATGCGGGCGGTCAGCAGTGCAACCTGCACTTCCGGGCTACCCGTGTCGTTGGCGCTGCGGCCGTTATCCTTGACGATTTCTTGCTTGTTGATGTTAGCAACGGACATTTCGATTCCTTTGACTTGCGGACACTGCAGCGTTTGAAAATCGCCGCCGCTGGTGCCGTGTTGAACAATGTCTTGCCGACCCCATTCCAAATCCGGCCTGGACGGCAAGACCGCGATTATAGCCCAAAAGCCCCCACAGACGACAGTTCTGTGTCAGGTGGTCAATAGCGCGCCATTTTGCAAGTGGTGGGCAATGCCGTTTGCGTCGCAGGAATCACTTTCAGCGTGCGAAAGCCATAACCGGAGCCCTCGATATCGAATGGCGTGCCGGGCGTGCCTGCCCGCTCCATCAGCGTAACGATCAGCGGTTGGATCGCCTGGTGATCCTCCGCACGCAGCGTCATGCGGTGGAAACCATTGTCGAGCGAAGCGCCTTCCAACGCACGTGCTACCGCGCCCGCCTCCGCCGTGCCTGCGCGCTCGATGGCGGTGGCCAGCATGTCGATCATCATTTGATCGCGTAGCAAGGGGTAGTCGTCAGCCGGCGCCGGAAAGCGCGCGCGGAAGGCCTTGTAGAACGCATCGGACTTGGCGCCACCGAGGTTCGGATGCCACTCCGCCACCGCCACCACGCGACCAACACCCGCCTCGCCCATCGCCCCTGGCGCGCCCAGCGAGTTGCCATAGAACGTGAAAAAGCGCGCCTTGAGCCCCGCATCGCGCGCAGCCTTGACGAGCAGCGTCAGATCATTGCCCCAGTTGCCGGTGATGACCGTATCCGCACCCGACGCGGCAATGCGCGCCACATACGGCGCGAAGTCCTTCACCTTGCCAATCGGGTGCAGCACCTCGCCAACGATGGCCACATCCGGCCGCTTTTCGCCCAATTGCTGACGCGCCGATTGCGCTACCTGACGGCCGAATGTGTAGTCCTGCCCGATCAGGTAGACCTTCTTGATGGCCTTATCGGTGCGGATCACCTCAGTCAGCGCATGCATTCGCATGTCGGCCGACGCGTCAAAACGGAAATGCCAGAAGCTGCAGGCCTCATTGGTCAGGGCTGGATCGACGGCGGCGTAGTTCAGGTACAGCACGCGCGACTCCGGATGGCGTTCGTTGTAGCGCGAGATGGACGTCGACAACGCAGCCGCGGCCGCCGAGCTATTGCCCTGCAGGACGAAGCGGATTCCCGCATCGGTGGCGGCCTGCAGTTGCAGCAAGGATTCGTCGACCGTGTTCTTGCTGTCCAAGCGCACGAGTGCAAGTGGATGGCGCCCGTCAGGCAGCTTCACGCCACCACGCGCATTCACCCCCTCGATGGCGAAGCGCAGATTGCGATCCACCGCCTCCCCCGCATTGGCGAACGGGCCGGACAAGCCCTCGATCAACGCCAGCCGAATCGGCGCAGCCTCAGGTTGCGCAATGGCAGTGGCGCATAACCCAACGGCCGCCAACGCGGCCACAAACAAGCGAAACATCATGGCAACTCCCCGTGAAGCGCGGATGGTAAAGCGCGCCGCCTCGCCGGCACAAGCGGCCAAGCGACATGACGCCCTACACTGAAGGCATTCAGGAGAACCATCGTGAGCACCCGAACTTGGCAGCGTACTGCGCTGCTCGCCATGGCGCTGGCGTTGATGAGCGCATGTACCGTACTGGCCCCTGTTCAAACAGGCGAAGCACTGATCGGCCAGCCGGCGCCTGCCGTAGAAGCGCGTTTTGGCAAACCACCCGAACAATACCCGCGAGCGGACGGTGGCACGCGATGGCTATATCCCACCCAGCCATACGGGCAATTCACCTATGCCGCTGACTTCGACGCGAGCGGCAAGCTCGTCTCGTTTCGGCAGATCCTGACAACGATGGAGTTTGCGAAGATTCGCGTCGGCACTTCGACGCAGAAAGATGTGCAGCAGATGTTCGGCAAGCCCGAGGAGACCGCCTACTTTCGGCTGATGGATCGGCGGGTGTGGTCCTACCGCTTCAAGCACGAAGGTGTGTGGCCGTCGCTGATGAATTTCTATTTCGACCGCGACGGCATCGTGCGGCTCACGCAGGTCAGCCCAGACCCGATGTACGACCACGATCACGATTCCAGCCGCTGAGCGCCGAAACGGCAACATCCACGCGAGGCGCGTCACCTGGCGTGGATGTTCGGGTCGGCCATGTCGTGGATCACACAGACATCGCTCTCAAAGACGGTCGGCTCGGAAATCACGCTCCTGACGTGTCCGGTGCCGCCGCACCCGCTTCGCGTTCCGGTGGATAACCGGGTGCGCGCTCAGTGGTAATCGTGTTGGGGTCTGGGCTGACTCCTGCGTGTGTTCGTTGAAACCCGCGATCAGATCTGCGGATTGAGTTTTTCGCTGCTCTTGTCCTGCAGCTTGTTCAATGCAGCCAGGTAAGCTTTGGCCGAAGCCGCGACGATGTCCGGATCCGTGCCCACGCCGTTGACGATGCGGCCCGACTTGGACAAACGCACTGTCACCTCACCCTGCGCCTGCGTGCCAGTCGTGATGGCGTTGACCGAGTACAGAAGCTGCTCAGCACCGCTGGCGACCTTGCTTTCGATGGCATTGAGCGTGGCATCCACCGGGCCATTACCCTCGGCCTCACCCGTCACTTCCTTGCCATCGGCAACGAAGACGATGCGCGCGTGCGGGCGCTCACCGGTTTCCGAGCGCTGCGCCAGCGATACGAAGCGGAAGTGTTCACCCTCGCTGTGCTGGGCCTCGTTGGAGACGATGGCGACGATGTCCTCGTCGAAAATCTCGGCCTTCTGGTCAGCGAGTTCTTTGAAGCGCGTGAACGCGGCGTTCAGTTCGGCTTCGGAATCCAGCTCAATGCCCAGTTCCTGCAGGCGCTGCTTGAATGCATTGCGGCCCGAGAGTTTGCCCAGGACGATCTTGTTGGCCGTCCAGCCCACGTCTTCGGCGCGCATGATTTCGTAGGTATCACGCGCCTTGAGCACGCCGTCTTGGTGGATGCCGGAAGCATGTGCGAACGCGTTGGCGCCCACCACCGCCTTGTTCGGCTGCACGACGAAGCCAGTGATCTGCGAGACCAGCTTGGAGGCCGGCACGATCTGCGAGGTATCGACACCGACGTCGAGGTTGAAGTAATCGCGGCGCGTCTTGACGGCCATCACCACCTCTTCAAGGCTGGTGTTGCCGGCGCGCTCGCCCAGGCCGTTGATCGTGCATTCGATCTGGCGTGCGCCGCCCAACTGGACAGCGGTCAGCGAATTGGCAACGGCCATGCCCAGGTCGTCATGGCAATGCACCGACCAGATCGCCTTGTCCGAATTCGGGATGCGCTCGCGCACCGAGCGGATCAGCGCAGCGTAGCCTTCCGGCACCGCATAACCCACCGTATCCGGCAGGTTGATGGTCGTCGCGCCTTCGTCGATCACGCCCTCCAGCACGCGGCAGAGGAAGTCCATGTCGGAGCGGCTGCCGTCTTCCGGCGAAAACTCGATGTCATCCGTGAACTGGCGGGCGAAGCGCACAGCCAGACGCGCCTGCTCGTACACCTGATCCGGCGACATGCGCAGCTTCTTCTCCATGTGCAGCGCCGACGTGGCGATGAACGTGTGGATACGGAACTGGCCAGCCGGCTTGAGTGCCTCGGCGGCGCGGGAGATGTCGCGGTCGTTCGCACGGGCCAGCGAACAAATTCGCGAATCCTTGACCGACTGGGCAATCGCACGGATCGCCTCAAAGTCGCCATTGGAGCTGGCCGCAAAGCCGGCTTCGATCACATCCACCTTGAGCCGCTCGAGTTGCTTGGCAATGCGGATCTTCTCTTCCTTGGTCATCGACGCCCCGGGGGACTGCTCGCCGTCGCGCAAGGTGGTATCGAAAATGATGAGTTTGTCGCTCATGGCGGCTCCTTGGTGGGGTGACGTTTTTGACGTCGGTCTCAGTGGTGTCTCAGATGTTTTTTGCGGCGCAGAATGCAAAACGCCCCGGCGTGCATGGTTGCAGGCCGGGGCGCTGTGAATTCTGGTTCGCGAAAACTTGGCGGTTTCTGCTTGCCTTGTCTTGCGATTTCCTATGCACGTGTCCCGACCTGACGACCTAGTAGGCCATCAATCGAGACTAGCGTAATCAGAATGGAAATCGGGTGCGAAAGCATGCGAACGACTATAGACGAATTCAAAAATTGACGCAAGCGCACAATAGCGCGCCGCATCGGTCACTCATGCACTTCGTCCGATGTCTGATTCGGCATGCGTGGGCTGCCCTGCTGCCCGTGCAGCGTACGCCAGCCCCAGAGCAGGTAGCCCGACACCGCGTAGCCGACAAACAGGCCGAACAGCGCCACCGGCGGGTCGCTCGACACGACCACGAACAGCACGAGCATCAGCACCATCACACCGAACGGCACGCGATTCCGCACACCCAGCACCTTGCCGCTGTAGAACGGTGCGTTCGACACCATCGACAGCCCCGCGTACAAGGTGAGCCCGAAGGCGACCCACGGCATCCACAGCTCTTTCACCGGCAGCTTGTTGTCGATCGCCAGCCAGACGAAGCCGGCGATGAGTGCGGCTGCGGCAGGGCTCGGCATGCCCTGGAAGAAGCGCTTATCGACCACGCCGATGTTGGTGTTGAACCGCGCAAGCCGCAATGCCGCACCCGCGCAGTAGACAAATGCGGCCAGCCAGCCCCACTTGCCCAGATCACGCAGGATCCACTCGTACATCACCAACGCGGGGGCCACGCCAAACGACACCATATCGGACAGCGAATCGTACTGTTCGCCGAACGCGCTTTGCGTGTTGGTGAGGCGTGCGACACGGCCATCCATGCCGTCGAGCACCATCGCCGCGAAGATAGCAATGGCCGCCGTCTCGAAGTTCAGGTTCATCGCCTGCACGATGGCGAAGAAGCCAGCGAACAGCGCAGCCGTCGTGAACGCGTTGGGCAGCAGATAGATGCCGCGGCGGCGGGGACGAACGACTTCCAGATCGTCGTCATCCGGGCGCGGCTGGTTGTGGCGCAGCGGACGCAGGTGCGTCACGTTGCTGGGGGTAAAGCGCTTCTTGCGCCGATTGAACGCGGGCATGACGGCCTCCGGATCAGTCCAGTTCGGCGAGCACCGTCAGCGTGGCCGACACCTTCTCGCCGATCGTCACGCGCGGGCGCGCCGTCAGCGGCAGGTACACGTCGACGCGCGAGCCAAAGCGGATGAAGCCATAACGCTGACCGCGCGAGAGACTCTCCCCTGCCTTGGTATAGCAAAGGATGCGGCGCGCGATCAACCCGGCCACCTGCACTGAGGTGACGAGCTGGCCATCGGGACGGCGCAGGACGACTGCGTTGCGCTCGTTCTCGAGCGAAGCCTTGTCCAGGTCTGCATTGACGAACTTGCCCGGGAAGTACTGCACCTGCTGCACCGTGCCATCGACGGGCGCGCGGTTCGAGTGCACATTGAAGACGTTCATGAACACGCTGATCTTCAGCGAGTCGCGATCGGCGTACGGATCACGCACTTGTTCGACGGCGACGATACGGCCGTCGGCCGGCGAAAGAATCGCGTTGGCCTGCGTTGGCACCGCACGCGCCGGATCACGGAAAAACTGCAGCACGAACAGCGTCAGCACCCAGAACGGCCAAGCCCAGCCGAAGCCGGCGGCAACCTGCACGATGAGCGAGACAATGAAGATCCCGCCCAGGTACGGCCAGCCCTCGCGGGCGATGATGGGATGCGGATACGTGTTGTTCAAAATCAGACCTCGACAGCGTCTTGAAGGAAATGCGGCATTCTAGCCGACACGGGACCGCGCCAGCACTCGAAACGGTACATCCTCCTGTGGATTCAGCATAAAAAAAGCCAGCCCGAAGGCTGGCTTTCTTCTCGCACAAGGCGCGGGCGATCAGTTCTTCGACTGGTCGACCAGCTTGTTCTTGGCGATCCACGGCATCATCGCGCGCAGCTTGGCGCCGACTTGCTCGATCTGGTGCTCTTCGGTCAGGCGGCGGCGCGAGATCAGCGTCGGCTGACCTGCCTTGTACTCCAGCAGGAAGCTCTTGGCGTATTCGCCGGTCTGGATGTCCTTCAGGCATTGTTTCATGGCCTTCTTGGTCTCGTCCGTCACGACGCGCGGGCCGGTGACGTACTCGCCGTATTCGGCGTTGTTCGAGATCGAGTAGTTCATGTTGGCGATGCCGCCTTCGTAGATCAGGTCGACGATCAGCTTCAGCTCGTGCAGGCACTCGAAGTAAGCCATTTCCGGAGCGTAGCCGGCTTCCACCAGCGTCTCGAAGCCAGCCTTGATCAGCTCGACGGTACCGCCGCACAGCACGGCTTGTTCGCCGAACAGGTCGGTTTCGGTTTCTTCGCGGAAGTTGGTTTCGATGATGCCGGCGCGGCCGCCGCCGTTGGCGGTAGCGTACGACAGGGCGATGTCACGCGCAGCGCCCGACTTGTCCTGGTGCACGGCGATCAGGTGCGGCACGCCACCACCTTGAGCGTACGTGCCACGCACGGTGTGGCCCGGGGCCTTCGGGGCGATCATGATGACGTCCAGGTCCGCGCGCGGGATCACGGCGCCGTAGTGCACGTTGAAGCCGTGAGCGAAGGCCAGCGCAGCGCCTTGCTTGATGTTGTTGTGCACTTCGTTCTTGTACACGTCGGCGATCTGTTCGTCCGGCAGCAGGATCATGACAACGTCGGCTTCCTTCACTGCCTCGGCCACTTCCTTGACCTGCAGGCCGGCGTTGACGGCCTTGTTCCACGACGCGCCGTTCTTGCGCAGACCGACCGTCACCTTCACACCCGAGTCGTTCAGGTTCAGGGCGTGGGCGTGGCCTTGCGAGCCGTAGCCAACGATGGTGACATTCTTGCCCTTGATCAGGGAGAGGTCGGCGTCCTTGTCGTAAAACACTTTCATGGTGATGTCCTAATTTTCAAATATTGCTGATCTATGGGGTCCGGCCGCAGTTACACGCTCGTGCACGCGCCGGTTCAAACCTTCAGAATGCGCTCGCCGCGGCCGATGCCCGAGCCGCCCGTACGGACGGTCTCAAGGATGGCAGTACGGTCGATGGCATCAAGAAACGCGTCAAGCTTGCTGCCGTTGCCGGTCAGCTCGATCGTGTAGGTCTTCTCGGTCACGTCGATGACGCGGCCGCGGAAGATGTCCGCCGTACGCTTCATCTCCTCGCGTTCCTTGCCGACCGCGCGCACCTTCACGAGCATCAGCTCGCGCTCGATGTGCGCGCCTTCGGTCAGGTCGACGACCTTGACGACTTCCACAAGGCGATTCAGGTGCTTGGTGATCTGCTCGATGATGTCGTCCGAACCGGTCGTGACGATCGTCATGCGCGACAGCGAGGCGTCTTCGGTCGGAGCGACCGTCAGCGTCTCGATGTTGTAGCCGCGCGCCGAGAACAAACCCACCACGCGCGACAGCGCGCCGGCTTCGTTTTCCAGCAGGACGGAAATGATGTGACGCATTACAGGTCCTCCGCGCCGAGCAGCATTTCAGAGATGCCCTTGCCCGCCTGGACCATCGGCCAGACGTTTTCGGTCGGGTCGGTCTGGAAGTCGAGGAACACGGTGCGATCCTTGAGTCGGAAGGCTTCGCGCAGCGCAGGCTCAACGTCAGCGGTCTTTTCGACGCGCATGCCAACGTGGCCGTACGACTCAGCCAGCTTCACGAAGTCGGGCAGCGCCTGCATGTAGGAGTGCGAGTAACGGTTGTCGTACTCGATTTCCTGCCACTGACGCACCATGCCCAGATAGCCGTTGTTGAGCGAGCAGATCTTCACTGGGGTGTCGTACTGCAGGCAGGTCGACAGTTCCTGGATACACATCTGGATCGAGCCTTCACCGGTGATGGTGACGACTTCCTTGTCCGGGAACGCCTTCTTGATGCCCATGGCGTACGGCAGGCCCACGCCCATCGTGCCCAGGCCACCGGAGTTGATCCAGCGACGCGGCTCGTTGAACTTGTAGAACTGCGCAGCCCACATCTGGTGCTGACCCACGTCGGAGCAGACGAAGGCGTCGCCATTCGTCAGTTCCCAGATCTTCTCGACCACGTACTGCGGCTTGATGATCTCGGAGGTGCGGTCGTACTTCAGGCAGTCGACGCTGCGCCACTGCTCGATCTGCTCCCACCACTTGGCCAGCGCCGTCTTGTTCGGCTTAGCTTCGCCAGACTGGATCTGGGCGATCATCTCCTGCAGCACGTCCTTGACGTTGCCGACGATGGGGATGTCGACCTTCACCCGCTTGGAGATGGACGACGGATCGATGTCGATGTGGATGATCTTGCGCGGCTGCGACGTGAAGTGCGCCGGGCTGCCGATCACGCGATCATCAAAGCGCGCGCCGATGGCGATCAGCACGTCGCAGTTCTGCATCGCCATGTTGGCTTCGTAGGTACCGTGCATGCCCAGCATGCCGACGAACTGCTTGCTGGTGCCGGGGAATGCGCCCAGGCCCATCAGCGTGTTCGTGACCGGGTAACCCGTTAGCGCAGCCAGTTGACGCAGCTCTTCGCTGGCCTCGGCAAGCACCACGCCGCCACCCGAATAGATGTACGGACGTTCGGCCTGCAGCAGCAGACTCACCGCCTTGCGGATCTGGCCGGAGTGCCCCTTGTTGACGGGGTTGTACGAGCGCATCTCGATGGTCTTCGGATACTCGTACTTGCACATCTCGCGCGAAACATCTTTCGGGATGTCCACCACCACCGGGCCCGGACGGCCCGTCGCGGCAATGTAGAACGCCTTCTTGATGGTCGAAGCGAGGTTGCGCACATCCTTGACCAGGAAGTTGTGCTTGACGATCGGGCGGGTGATGCCGACGGTGTCGCATTCCTGGAAGGCATCCTGGCCGATGGCGTGCGTCGGCACGTTGCCGGTGATGATCACCATCGGGATCGAATCCAGGTAGGCGGTGGCGATGCCGGTCACGGCATTGGTCACGCCAGGGCCGGACGTCACGAGGGCGACACCGACCTTGCCCGTGGCGCGCGCATAGCCGTCAGCCGCATGGACTGCCGCCTGTTCATGGCGCACCAGGATGTGTTCGATCTTGTTTTGCTTGTAGAACGCGTCGTAGATATAGAGCACCGCGCCGCCGGGGTAACCCCAGACGAACTCGACGCCCTCTGCCGCGAGCGCATTGACGAGGATGTCAGCCCCCATCATGTCGGCAGATGAACCGCTATTGGCGTGGGAAAATTCCGCGCTTGGCATATTCATGTCAGTCCTTTGCAATTTTCGGCAAAAAATTGTTTGGATGCTCTCTACCGGGCTTGTGGCACGGATTTGAGCGGTGCGCGTCTGCATGGATGGCCGCCTGATGGGCAGCCAGATGAGACAAACCACAGATGTTGTGAACCGATGATGATACTGCAATGCCGCATGGTGGTCCAGCAGCGGCGCGAATCACCACACCGCGGCCACACCGAGCGGTCCGCCAGACGGTCGGACTGTCCGTCGACCCGCATTTTTGCTAGCATCGCAACATTTTTGACGGTCTAGACCGTCGCTGCTGCGCGGCGTCATGTTCACATCGCATCACTTCATGACAATGTGAAATTTCGCCAACCCGCCCCACAGGATTCGCACCCGCTGTTGTATGGCCTCTGAACAGGAACTGTCGGCCTTCCTCATAAGCGTCGAAAAACGCGCCTTCAAGCAGGCAGTATTCGCGGTCCGCGACGACGACGCTGCGCTCGACATCGTGCAGGACGCGATGATCAAGCTGGCCGAAAAATATGGCGACAAGCCCGAGGCCGAACTGCCGCTGCTGTTCCAGCGCATTCTGCAGAACACGATCCACGACTGGTTCCGCCGCTCCAAGGTGCGCAACACGTGGGTCAGCCTGTTCTCCAGCTTCCGCACGGATGCAGAAGGCGACGATACCGACCCGCTGGAGCTGATCGAAAGTGAAGCCGGCTCCACAGCAGCAGAAAGCAGCGCCGACAAGGTCGAGCGCTCGCAGATGCTGGAAATCCTGGAACGCGAAATCGAGAAGCTCCCCACACGTCAACGGGAAGCCTTTCTGATGCGTTACTGGGAAGACATGGATGTTGCCGAAACTGCCCAGGCGATGGGCTGTTCCGAGGGGAGCGTGAAAACGCACTGCTCGCGGGCAACGCACGCCCTGGCCCAAGCGCTGCGGGCGCGAGGGATCCGACTATGAACAAGGTAGAACTTCGAGAACGCCGCTTTGTGCACGCCGTCCGCACCGCTCTGAACGAGTCGGCCGGACAGTTGCCGCCTGACGTACGTGACCGCCTCTCTGCGGCACGCCGAACGGCGCTCGCGCATAAGAAAGCGGAAGCGCCGAGCACAGTGCGCTCGCCTGCCCTGGTCATGCCGGGTGTGGGTCAGGTCTCCTTCGACTTGGAGGACGACGCCACGTCGCCGCTGCAGCGCCTCGGCGCGTTCCTGCGTCGATTTGGCCTGCTGTGGCCGACCATCGCGCTGGTTGCAGGGCTTGCCGGCATCTATCAGTGGCAGCAGCAACAACGCGTGGACGAGCTCGCCGAGGTCGACGCCGCCATGCTGCTCGACGACCTGCCGCTGGCCGCCTACGCCGATCAAGGCTTCCATCAGTACCTCGATAAACGCGATCAGCAGTGAAAGGCTGATCGATGAGCAACTTCCACCGCACCCACGGCCAACCACCGCGAGGCGGCCAGACCTCGCGCCTGTGCGCTACCCTCTTCGCGCTGATTGGCGCCGCTGGGCTGACCGCCGGACTGGCGATTGCACAAGTTCCGGCCGCATCGGCACCAGTTGCCGCGCCTGACATCAGCACCAACGCACCGTTGGCGCTGCCCACGCCACCGACCACCAATCCGCAACCGTCCATCCATCCGAACTGGTCAGAGTTGACCATCGTGCAGCAGCGCATCCTGGCGCCGCTCGCGCCGGAGTGGAACGGCATGCCCGAGCTTGCCCGCAAGAAATGGCTGCAGATTGCCCAGGCCTATCCGAAGTACGCACCTGCGCAGCAGCAGCGTCTGCAGACGCGCATGGCGGACTGGGTCAAGCTGACCCCGGAACAGCGCCACCGTGCGCGCGAAAACTTCCAGACCACCAAGTCGGTTCCGGTGCAGAAGAAGAGCGAGGCCTGGCAGCGTTACCAGCAACTGCCTGATGAGCAGAAGAAGGAGCTTGCTGCTGCCGCCAAGGCGCAGAAGCGTCCGTCTGCGGTGACGGCATTGCCAGGCAGCACAAGCCTGGCCAAGGACGCAGCCAAGGCCGTCCACCATGGTCGCACCAAGCCGGGCACGACAAAATCGGCGCCGAATCCGCTGGCGCCGGCCAAGTCCACTGCAACGGCTGCGGCATCTGCGCCTGCCGCAGCAGCACCCGCCCCCGCTGCAGTGGCGCCAGCACCGGCAAGTGCGCCGATCACGCCGGCACATCCGGTTGCTCCAGCGACTAGCCCCGACGGCGATTCAGGCAATCCTCCACCGTCGACCGTACTGGGCGGCTAAGCCCGCACACCCTTTGGCATAATCCGATCACGCGCCGCGCACGTTGTGCGGGCGCACGATCAATTACGCCCAGCCTGCGCTTACCCGGTTCGATGGCCACTACCGCTTCCCCCTCCTCGCCTGTCACGACGCCTGATCCACTCGCCGCTCCCACGCTGCGCCGCCGACTGGCTGCGATGCTCTACGAGGGCTTGCTGCTGTTTGGCGTGATGTTTGGCGCGACAGCGATCTTTCTGCTACTGCGCGCAATCATTCCGCCGCTGGCGCGCACGGGCGATATCGGCCTGCAAGTGTGGGGGTTCTTCGCGCTCGGCCTGTATTTCGTGGGTTTCTGGCGCAAGCGCGGCCAGACGCTCGCCATGCAGACGTGGCGCATGCGCGTCGTGAACGCGGACGGCTCCCCCATTTCGCTCGGCCGTGCCATTGCGCGTTATGCGCTGGCCTGGATCTGGGTGGTCGTAGCCGTCGGCATCATTCATGTGTGCGGGGTTTCACGCTGGACCGGCGCAGGCGTCGCACTGGCCTGCGTGCTGGCGTGGGGCGCGCTGGCATGGCTGGACCCACAGCGCCAGTTTCTGCACGACCGCCTGGCCGGCACGCGGCTGGTGCGCGGCTGATCGATCGCATCTTCGGCGACGGCACATTCCATGACGCGCGCCGATCTGCCGACCTCCTCCACGCCCCTCGCTTCGCTGACGGCAGCCAACGCGCGCCGCATTGCCGTGGCACTGCAATGCGCGGCGACGCTGGCGGTCGCATGGACAGCGCATCGCTGGGGCGACCTGAACTGGTGGGGCGCG
The DNA here is from genome assembly GCF_000801955.1 of Ralstonia sp. A12. Taxonomy (GTDB): domain Bacteria; phylum Pseudomonadota; class Gammaproteobacteria; order Burkholderiales; family Burkholderiaceae; genus Ralstonia. Next base: position 333,403 of record NZ_JSZO01000007.1, on the reverse strand, counting down.
GCTGCCGTTGCCGCAGCGGCACTGGTGCTCGGCTATCTCGTCTCGGTGGGCTGGGCATTCCTCATTGCATCCACAAGTCTGGGCACGGCCATTCCGGATGACCCGGTGTGGGACCGCATGCCCGTGCCGCGCGAGCAGCGCATCGGCGTGGCCGGCTTCATCGCCTGCTGGCTGCGTGAATGCGTGTCGGTGGCTTGGATGTTCAATGTGTTGCAGCCGTTTCGCGCTCAGGCGGCGCTCGATACGGCAACAGATGATGGCACGCGTGTGCCTGTGCTGATGATCCACGGGTACGGTTGCAACCGTGCGGTGTGGTTGCCGATGCAAAAACATCTGGCCGCCGCCGGTCACCCGATCGAGGCCATCGATCTGATGCCATTGCTGGGTGACATTGACGACTACGCCCACGACATCGCAACGGTTGCCGCTCGGATGGCGCATGCATACGGCCGTGCGCCCGTACTGCTTTGCCACAGCATGGGCGGGCTGGCTGCACGTGCGCTGCTGCGGCAAGCATCGGATGCTTGCCCGATCGCCCACGTCATCACGCTTGGCACGCCACATCGCGGCACGGCGATGGCGCGCAGTGGGCGCGGGCGCAACGTGCGGCAGATGGCCTGGGCCAGCGCATGGCTGCGTCAGCTTGCAGCATCCGAAACGCCGGCCGTACGGGCGCGTATCACATCGATCTTCTCGTGGCACGACTCCATCGTCGGGCCGGCCGGTGCGTCCTGGCTAGAGGGTGCGCGACACGTGCCGTTCTCCGGTATCGGCCATGTGTCGCTGCTATGCGACGCACACGTGCGCGATGCCGTGCTGGCAGAACTGACACGCATCGAAGGCACCCCGCCCGCCTCATCTCCTTGAAACGCACGCTGGGCAAAGGTCTCCGGCGCACGCCCTGATATTCCTTGGCAATCACGTCATGTGACGGTCATGTTTCTGACACGGCTTATTCACGCAGCGGTGGCGAAATCCGTCCAACGCAGCCTCTGTTGCCGACATGGTCCTGCCAAATCTGCCCAGCCCTGGTTTTCTTCGCCGCCTCGCGCAACGCTTTCGCGCCGCCCCCCTCACCGGTTCCGACTGGAACGCTCCACCGCCTCTGATGCAAATGGCCGCCGGACTCGCCGCCGGCGCGCTGGGCTCGGCCGTACCTGCAGGCCGCGGCGATGTGCGTGATCACGAGGCACCCGCCTCGGCACCAATCCCGGCCCTGGTACCCGACCAGTTGGCCGACAAGGACGCCGACCCACCTGCCGAAAAAATTCACCGCTACCGCACCATCTGGCTGTCGGATATCCACCTCGGCACCGCCGGCTGCCAGGCCGACTACCTGCTCGACTTCCTCAAGCACAACGAATCCGACACGCTGTACCTCGTCGGCGACATCGTCGACGGCTGGCAACTGCGCAAGGGCTGGTACTGGCCACAGGCGCACAACGACGTGGTGCAGAAGGTGCTGCGCCGCGCGCGCAAGGGCACCCGCGTGGTGTTCATCCCGGGCAACCATGACGAGATGGCGCGCCAGTTCCATGGTCTGAACTTCGGCGATATCGAAGTCGCGGAAGATGCGGTACATGTGACCGCCACAGGCAAACGCCTATGGGTCGTGCACGGTGATCTGTTCGACGGCGTGATGCAGCACGCGCGCTGGCTCGCCTACGTGGGCGACACGCTCTACACCTTCATCCTGGCGATGAACCGGCACTTCAACAGCATCCGTGTGCGGCTGGGGTTTCCGTACTGGTCGCTGTCGCAATACCTCAAGCATCAGGTCAAGAACGCGGTCAACTTCATCAACTCGTTCGAGCGCGTGATGACCGACGAAGCGCGCCGCCGCGGCTGCGATGGCGTGGTCTGCGGGCACATCCACAAGGCCGAGATCCGCGAGATCGACGGTCAGCTCTATTGCAACGACGGCGACTGGGTGGAGAGCCTCTCCGCCCTGGTCGAAACCATGGAAGGCGAACTGCAGATCGTCTACTGGACGCACCTGCTCGACGCACCGCCCACCTCCCGCCGCGCCCGCCGTGCCGCTGCGGCTGCCGCCTGATGGAAGCCCACATGACGAACACCAACATCGACCTTGCGCAGCCTGCCGCCGCCCAACCTACCCCCCAAGGAGAGCCCGTGAAAGTCTTGATCGTCACCGATGCCTGGGAACCGCAGGTCAACGGCGTCGTCCGTACCCTCACTCAGACGCGCCGTGAGCTTGAAGCGATGGGCCACATCGTCGACATGATCACGCCGCTCGAATTCAAGACGGTGCCGTGCCCGACGTATCCGGAAATCCGCCTCTCGATCCTGCCGGCCAAGCGCGTGCGTGAGCGCATCGAACAGTTCGCCCCACAGGCGTTGCACATCGCCACCGAAGGCCCGCTGGGCCTGGCCGCACGCGCCTATGCGCTACGCCACAAGCTGCCCTACACGACGGCGTACCACACGCGCTTTCCGGAGTACGTGCAGGCACGCTTCGGCATTCCGCTGGCCTGGACGTATCGCTTCCTGCGCTGGTTCCATAGCCCCGCTCAAGCGGTGATGGCGCCAACGCCCGTGGTGCTGAAAGACCTCGCCGACTACGGCATCACCAACGGCGTGCTGTGGACGCGCGGCGTAGACCTGGACGTCTTCACCTCCCAGCGCGGCACCGTACTCAACACGGCTCACCCGATCTTCTTGTACGTCGGCCGCGTGGCCGTGGAGAAGAACGTGGAAGCGTTTCTGGAGCTGGACCTGCCCGGCTCCAAGTGGGTGGTGGGCGAAGGCCCGGCGCTGGCCGGCCTGAAGGCAAAGTACCCGAACGCAAACTACCTGGGCGTGCTCAAGCAGCCGGAGCTGGCCAAGGTGTACGCCTCGGCCGATGTGTTCGTCTTCCCGAGCCGCACGGATACGTTTGGGCTGGTGCTGCTCGAAGCGCTGGCCAGCGGCCTGCCTGTGGCGGCCTACCCGGTGACGGGCCCGATCGACGTGCTGGGCGACTCGCCGGCCGGTGCGCTGCGCGAAGACCTGCGCGAAGCCTGCCTCGAAGCGCTGCGCATCGACCGACCGACGGCCCGCGCACACGCCGAGAAATTCTCATGGCGAGCGGCTTCCGAGCAATTCCTGGCGCACTTGCGTCCGATGCCCGCCGTACAATCCGGCGATGCCAAGACCGCTCAACCCTCGACCGCCACGGGCGCTTAAGCCTTGCGTTCCATGAAGCCGACCACGCCGCCCGATCGGCCATTAGCAGACCCAGCCACGCCGCCCGCGGCAGGCGCCTATTCGCCGGCCGACAACCCGCACAAGGGCAACCGGGGCATCGCGCGGGCGTGGTTCGCGCTCAAGAACTCCATCAGCGGCATCCGCTTCGCCATCGACGAGGAAAGCGCGTTCCGCCAGGAGCTGACGCTGTGCGCGATCCTGTTGCCATGCGCGTTCGTCATTCCCGCTACGGTGGTGGAGCGCATCATGATGATCGGCACACTGGTGCTGGTGCTGATCGTCGAGCTGCTCAATTCGAGCGTGGAAGCCGCGGTCGACCGCATCTCACTGGAGCAGCACGGGCTGTCCAAGCGCGCCAAGGATTTCGGCAGCGCGGCCGTCATGCTGGCCCTGCTGCTGTGCGTGGGGACATGGGTGGCGATCGCCTGGCCGTGGGTGGCATCGCTGTTGCGCTAAGGGCTTACCCGCGCACTCGCGGCGATAACGTTTGGCAATGTCTGCCCCACTGCATGTGGGGAGTCGTTGCTGCAGCACGATCTTTTATAATCCGGGCACACACACGCCACGGAGACAGGGCCACCGGCCTTGGCAGTTCAATGGAAACCAAGCAGCATTCCACCGGCCCACGCCGCACGCGCGACCGCATCCTCGAAGTATCGCTGCGCCTGTTCAACGAGCTGGGCGAGCCCAACGTCACCACCACGACGATTGCCGAAGAGCTCGAGATCAGCCCGGGCAACCTGTACTACCACTTCCGCAACAAAGACGACATCATCAACTCGATCTTCGTGCAGTTCGAGCAAGAGATCGCGCGCCGCCTGAAGCTGCCGGACGACCACAAGGCCACACTGGACGAGACCTGGGGTTATCTGCAGTACATGTCGGAGTTCTTGTGGAACTACCGCTTCCTGTATCGCGACATCAACGATCTGCTGGCACGCAACCGCATGCTGGAGCTGAACTTCAAGCGCATCGTCGAGCAGAAGCGCCACTTCGCCATGGACATCTGCCACCAGTTCATTGAAGACGGCGAGATGGAAGCCACGCCCGTCCAAGTCGATGCGATCTGCACCAACATCGTGGTGATCGCCACCTACTGGCTGTCGTTCCAGTTCGTGCAGCACCCGCGTCAGTACAACGACCAGAACGCGATCCGTGACCACCTGCACGGCGCGAGTTACCACATCCTGTCTATCCTGGCGCCTTACCTGCGCGGCAAGCCTCGCCGTGCCTTCGATCTGCTCGCGGTCAGCCGCAGCAACGATCCGCCCCTGGGCTCTGCCGGCGGCACCACCACTCCTGCCAAATGAAATCGATCTGCGTCTATTGCGGTTCCAGCCCGGGCGAACGCCCGGACTACAAGACCGGCGCCATTGCGCTGGGCAATGAGATGGTCCAGCGTGGCCTCACGCTCGTCTACGGCGGCGGCAACGTCGGCCTGATGGGCATCGTGGCGGATGCGGTGCTGCATGGCGGCAGCCCAGTCATCGGCATCATCCCGAAGTCGTTGGTGCGCAAGGAGGTCGGCCACAAGGAGCTGACCGAGCTGCACGTCGTCGACAGCATGCACCAGCGCAAGCAGATGATGGCTGACCGTGCGGATGCCTTCATCGCCATGCCCGGCGGCGTGGGCACGTACGAAGAGCTGTTCGAAACCTTCACGTGGCTGCAACTCGGCTATCACAACAAGCCGATCGGCTTGCTGAACGTGGCGGGCTTCTACGACAAGCTGCTTGCCTTTATTGATCACGCCGTGCAGGAAGGCTTCCTCAAGCGCCACCACGCCGACCTGCTGCACGTGAGCGACAACCCTGCCGAGCTGATCGACATGCTCTCGCGTGCACCGCGCGAGACGGTCGACAAGTGGTCGGAACGCCGCGAGCGCACCTGAGCCGCGCCCGGCCTCGCGTCTAGAAAGACGACCCGGGCTGGGTCAGAAACTGCACCTCCTCGGGCGTAGACACACGCCCGAGCACTCCATTGCGATGCGGGAAGCGCCCGAAGCGCGCAATGATCTCCCGATGTTTCTCCGCCCAGATGAGTGAGTCTGCGTCGCCCTCCTGGTCACGCAGGCGCGTATAGAGGCGGATCGATTCGTCCTGCGCAGCCAGCGTCTCGCTGTGCTCGAACGGCAGGTAGCAGAACGCGCGGTGATAGCGCGTTGGAAGTTGCACGTCCCAACCGGCGGCCACGACGATCTGCGCGGTATGCAGCGCCGCCGCGTCGCTGGAAAAAGCGCGCGGGCTGTTGCGGAACATGTTGCGCGAGAACTGATCCAGCACCACGATGCGCGCAATCGCTTCCAGCGGCGTGTCCATCCACGTATCGGCCTCGCCGGTTGACAACGCCTCCCACAACGGCAGGAAACGCGCGCGAATCTCTGCGTCAAATTCGTCGGACTTGATGAACCATACCGATCGTTGATCGACGAGCGGCACAGTACCGAACCAGAACGCGAGCACGTCGTCGGCGGTGGGCAAACCGATCATGCGGGTGTCTCCTCAGGGTGTTCTTATCTTGCAGCGTGCGCTTAGCGCGGCGCCCGCTGTAACTTACCGCTGCACATTGCGCATCCAGTCGGCGGTCTGCCAGAAGGCCTGCATGAGACGCATCTGCAGCGCTTCATCCAGACCGATGTCTTGCATCGCGAGTGCCATGCAGCGCATCCACTGGTCACGCTCCTGCGTGCCGATCTCGAATGGCAGATGGCGAGCGCGCAGACGCGGGTGGCCAAAACGCTCGATGTAGTGGTTCGGGCCACCGAGCCAACCGCACAGGAACCAGAACAGCTTGTCCCGCGCGCTATCCAGGCTGGGCGGGTGCACCCCACGCAGCACGGCAAACTCGGGATCAAGGTCCATCAGGTCATAGAAACGGTCGACGAGTTCGCGCACACACGCCTCGCCGCCAATCAGGTCGAAGGCCAGGGTTTCCTGGCCGGAAGTTGCGTCAGTCATACAGCGTCAATCACGTCAAAAAAACCTTCAGGCATCCCGCAGCGTCGCCATGGCTGGGCGACGCAGCACGTCGCGCAAACCCAGCCAGCCACCGGCAAAGGCGCACAGCATGCCGCCCACGATGCCCACCGGCAAGATCGCCGGGTTGAATCGATACGGGAAGTCGAACACATGCGCCGACAGCACCCAGCCAATAGCGATGGCGCCCAGACCCGCCATCAATCCGGCCAAGCCACCGACGATCAGCACCTCAGCGTATTGCGTCTGCCGCACGATGCCGGAGCCCGCGCCCAGCGCGCGCAGCACGCCGGCATCGCGCAGGCGCTCGTCGCGCGAGCCAGACAGCGCGGCGTACAGCACCAGCACACCCGCCGCCAACGTGAAGACGAACAAGAACTCTACCGCCACCGTCACCTGATCCAGTACACCCTGCACCTGCTGCAAAATCAACTCGGTATCTACCACCGTCAGGTTCGGGAACTCGCGCACCAGCTTAGACGGTAGATCGGCCTGCCCCGCAGGAATCCGGAACGCCGTCACGTAAGTCTGCGGCATGTCGTGCAGTGCCACGGGCGGCAGGATCACGAAGAAGTTCACGCGCATCGAGCTCCAGTCGAGCTTGCGCAATGACGTGATGGGCGCATCCACCGTCTGCCCGGCAACGTCGAAACGCAGCACGTCGCCCAGGCGCAAGTTCAGCGTCTTGGCGATGCCCTCTTCCACCGACGCCTCGGGCTTCTGCCCGCCAAACCACTGGCCGGCGATGATGCGATTCTCGGGTGGCTGTTCCGTCGCGTAGGAGAGGTTGAACTCGCGCTCGATCAGGTTACGAGCGCGGGATTCCGCATACGTCTCGCGGCCGATGGTCTGACCGTTCACCTGCGTCAGGCGCCCGCGCACCATCGGGTAGAGCTTCGGATCGGCCACGCCCGCCTGCGACAGCGCTTGCGACACCGCCTCCATCTGATCCGGCTGGATGTTGATGATGAAGCGATTGGGTGCATCGGCCGGCGTGGCGTTGTGCCACGAGCGAATCAGGTCATTGCGCGTCATGGCAAGCAGCAGCAGTGCCATCAGCCCGACAGCCAAGGCAACGGTTTGCAGCACGCTCACACCGCGACGGCGCTCCAGCACGGCCAGCGCAAAACGCCAGCCCACGCCCAGCGCACGGCCACGCCCGAGCGATACCGCCAACGCGCGCAACCCAGCGGCCGCCAGCAACGCGAAAACAAGGATGGCGCCGGCAAACCCGCCCGCCGTCAACGCCCCCAGTTTCACATCGCGCGCAGACACCACCAGCAGCGCAAAGAACGCCGCCGCTCCCAACGCATAGCCAACCCACGCGGCAATGGCGCGCTCACTCACGTCACGCCGCAGCACGCGCAGCGGCGGCACGCGCACGAGGCTCAGCAGCGGCGGCACGGCAAAACCCACCAGCAGCACCAGACCCGCCGTCACCCCCACCACGGCCGGCCATGCAGACGGCGCCGGCAACGACACCGTCACCAGATCACCCAGCGAAGCCAGCAGCAGCCAATGCGCGCCGTAGCCCAGCGCCACGCCCACGAGCGAGCCAAGCACGCCGATCAACAGGAACTCCAGCGCAAACGTCCCAAGGATCTGCCCCTGCCGCAGGCCGAGGCACTTGATGATGGCCACCGCATCGGTATGCCGCGCGGTGTAGCGCCGTGCTGCCATGGTGATGGCCACTGCTGCGATCATCGCCGCAAGCAAGGCGACAAGCGAGAGGAAGCGCTCAGCGCGATCCAGCGTTTCGCGCATCTGCGGCTGACCATTCTGCAACGACTCGATGCGCACGCCGCGCACCTGGCGCGTCTTCAACTCGCTTTCGGTCCAGTTGCGAAAGGCAGCCGTGGCGGCATCGGGCCCGGCCACCAGCAAGCGATACGTGACGCGGCTGCCATAGGTGACGAGGCCGGTGGAAGCCAGGTCGGCCATCGGCAACATCACACGCGGGGCAAAGTTCATGAAGCCTGCGCCGCGATCCAACTCTTGCGTGATGACGTGGGCGATCTTGAAGGTACGCGTGCCCAGGCGGACGGCATCGCCCACACGCAGGCCTAACGCTTCGAGCAGTGGTGCGTCTACCCACACCGTGCCAGCGGAAGGAATTGCGCGGATGGGGGTGCCGACGGTATCGCGCCCGTCGCCGCTCACCTTGAGGGCGCCGCGCAGCGGGTATCCCGCATCCACGGCCTTGATGGCTGCCAGTTGCGATGCCGGCTCGCCAGATGACCCGTTAGTGAGCGTGCTGGCCATGCTGGGGAAGGTAGCGGTATGCGTGACCTCCAGGCCGCCGGCGCGCGCATGCGCTTCGATGTCGGCGGGCAGCGGCTGATCGGACACGACCAGCACATCCGCGCCAATCAACTGGCGGGCATCGCGCTCCAGGCCAGCGTGCATGCGGTCAGCGAGGAAGCTGACAGACGCCAGCGCGGCCACAGCCAGCACCAACGCAACGAGCAGCAGGTTCAGCTCGCCAGCGCGCCAGTCGCGGCGCAGCATGCGCAGGGCTTGGGTCCAGACGGAAAAACGTGACATGGGCGGAACATGGACAGGGCGCGCATCGACATCGATCACGCAAACCCCGCCATGTTCGCACGACTTCAGTGGGCCAGCGCGCGGGCGTCCTCGGCGTGCCAGGGCAACGCCTGGTCAGCGGTGAGCAGCGCGACCTGCTCGGTGGCGCGATAGCCAGCCAGATGGCTCAGGCCCTCGCGGAACACCGGCTGGCCAATGCGCTCGATCAGCTCGCGCACCCAGAGGCTGAGCGCGTCATTGCGGCGCACCGCCAGGTAGTACGTCTCACGGGTGAGCGGCACGAAATGCAGGCCATGGGCCTCGGCGCCGGGGCGCAGGCCAAAGCCAACGTCCGCCCGCCCTTCCTGCACAGCCACAGCGATCTTGTCGCTGGAGAATTCCTGTTCGTCGTAACCGTTGATCTGATCTGGGTACAGCCCGGCAGCCACCAGCAACTGATCGAACAGCAGGCGCGTACCCGAACTGCGCTGGCGATTGATAAATCGCGCCTGCGTGCGCGCCAAATCCTGTAGCGACTGCACACGCCCCGCCCATTCCGGCGACATCATCAGCCCCTGCTCCCGGTCTGCCAGGGCGATCAGGCGCACGGCGGTCGGACGCAGCCACTTGCGCAACGTCTGGTGAGCGATCGAACCGGCACCCTGTTGCGGCGCCACATAGAAGCCGGCCACCTCGCACTGTTTCTCCTGCAGGCAGATCAGCCCTTCCACCGCACTGCAGAACACGGTATCGAGCTGCGAGGCATGGCTTTCATGCGCAAAGGTCTCGGCCAGCACTTCCACTGCCGGATCGTGGCTGCCTGAGAAGCGAATGCGCGTTTGCGACTGCGAGGCGTCTTCCAGCTCCGCCATGAACTGGCCCATGGCCTGGCGCACGGCCGGATCAAGCTGCTCGCGCAGGCGCATCTCCGCACGCAACATGCGCTCGCCGAACAGCGTGAGCGATGCGCCGCGGCCGCGCTCCATATCCAGCAAAGCCCGTCCGAGCATCTCTTCCCACGAGCGCATCACGCCCCATGCGTGCCGGTACGACAACCCCACCTGCTTGGCTGCCCGGTGCAGCGACCCCGTTTCGCGCACCGCCCGCAGCAACTGAAAGACCTTGCCGTTGGCGCGCGGATTGTCGTCCGCGCCAACCACCGGAAATACCTCGAACTGGAACGTCATTATGTTTATGGTTTCCTATTTACTTCGCTCATGCTCCCGGAAAACAATTCCCATCACTTCCCGAGGCGGGCGCATTGTGGCCGCCGACCGCCTCAATGTTGCCGACATCATGCAACATCCGACATAAAGCGTCCACGTCTCTTACCCCCTGCTCACAACATGCCCGGATTGCTCCAAACCCTTCGGTTGTCCGCCATCACCTGCCTGGCACTGACGTTCGCCAGCGCTGCATATGCAGCCGATCTCCGCATGGCAACCACCACCAGTACGGAAAACTCCGGTTTGCTCAAAGTGCTGTTGCCCAAGTTCGAGGCCGCCACCGGCATCCATGTGCACGTGATTGCCGTTGGCACTGGCAAGGCAGTCAAACTGGGGGAATCGGGTGATGTGGACGTGGTGCTCGTGCACGCCCGGCAACTGGAAGATGCCTTCGTCGCCTCGGGTGGCGGTATCGACCGGCGGGACGTGATGTACAACGACTTCATCCTCGTCGGCCCAACGGCGGACCCGGCAGGCATCCGCGGTCAGAAGAATGTCATCCAGGGCATGGAGGCCATCGCCGCCGCCGGCGAGAAGTCCGGCACCAAGTTCATCTCGCGCGGCGACAACTCCGGCACCGATGTGATGGAAAAGGCCTACTGGAAGACGGCCAACATCGATCCGAAGGGCAAGCCCTGGTACGTGAGCGCGGGCCTGGGGATGGGCGAAGTGCTGAACATGGCCGCGCAGATGAACGCGTACACGCTATCCGACCGCGCCACCTATGGCGCCTACCGCGCCAAGACAGGCCTGGACATCGTGCTGACCGGGGACGCGCGCATGTTCAACCCGTACGGGATCATCGCCGTGAACCCGAAGAAGTATCCGAGCATCAACTATGCGGATGCGACCAGGCTGATCGAGTGGATCACCTCGACCGCCGGCCAGCAGGTGATTGCCGATTTCAAGGTGAACGGGGAGCAGGTGTTCTTCCCTGACTACGGGAGAGCAGTGGCGAGCGGGAAGTAACCCCGCTGCGATGGGAAACCGGACGGCAGCTCAGGCCGCCGTTTCCAATTGCGGATGCTGCGGCAGCTCAGCGGCCACTTCGCCGATCATCCGGCGCAGCCACATCACATCGGGCGCAGCGTGGCTGCGCTCATGCCAGAGCTGGTAGAAGCGCATCTTCGGGAACGCCATGGGCGTCGGCAGGATGCGGATCGGCAGGTACTGCGCACAATGCGCGGCAAACTGGCGGCCGGTCGTGAAGACGAGATCCGTGCGCATCAGCACATAGGGCACCAGCCCGAAGTACGGCAGCGACACCTGGATCTGCCGCTTCAGCCCTTGCTCTGCAAGTGCTTGATCGATCATGCTGCGCTGCATGACCGCATACGGCGCGGGCGCCAGGTGCGGCATCTCCACGTAATGCTTGAGCGAGATGCCCTTGCGCGCCAGCGGGTGCTGCGCGCCCAGCATGCAGACGACTTCATCGTCGAACAGCGGGGAAATGTGCAGGTGCTCCGGCGGCGAAAGCCAGTTGCCGATCACCAGATCCATGCCGCCCTGCTCCAGCGCGGCCAGGTAATCGACGCCCGCATTGAGCGGATGCACCACCAGCTTGGCCTGCGGCGCTTGCTTGCGCAGGCGCTCGACGATGTTCGGCAGGAAGAAGGCGTCCAGGTAGTCAGGCGCGCCCAGGTGGAAGGTGCGCGTGGTGTTGCCGGGGTCGAACTCCTGTGAAGGGCGGGCAATGCGCTCCATCGCCTCCAGGCTCTGCTGGGCCAGGGCGAGCAGTTCGTGGCCACGCTCGGTCGGCACCATACCGTTCTTGCCGCGCACGAGGATGGCGTCGCCCGTGATCTCGCGCAGGCGCTTGAGCGTATTGCTGATGGCCGGCTGCGACTGGCCAAGCTTGACGGCCGTACGCGTCACGCTCTGCTCGGTGAGCAGCGTGTACAGGACGCGCAGGAGGTAGGTATCGAGGTGATCTTTGCCGTGCATCTGGAGGCGAAAATAGGTGACGGGGGGCAGTACCGTACCGTCTATAAAACGTGCGAGGGGACGTTCTCAGTGTATGTCACTTGTACGTCGCGCCGCCAGACCACTACCGGCGGGTATACCCCGGATTTTGGCTTTCCGATGCGGGTTATCACCTGGGCCAAATATTGCATTCCTGGCCCGGTGCTATGGTTCCGTTACACACACAAACAAGCGTAGACACCCCATGGAGACTCAGCCCATCCGCTTCTTCCACCGCGGCCAGGTGCGCACCGTCACGGACGCGCCGATCACCCGTACGGTGCTCCAATACCTGCGTGAAGACGCACACTGTACAGGCACCAAGGAAGGGTGCGCCGAGGGCGATTGCGGTGCATGCACGGTCGTGCTTGGCGAACTGCAGGAAGACGGCAGCGTCGGCCTGAAGGCGGTCAACGCGTGCATCCAGTTCCTGCCCACGCTGGACGGCAAGGCGCTGTTCACCGTGGAAGACGTGCGCGGCAAGGACGGCACCCTGCACCCGGTGCAGGAAGCCATGGTGGAGTGTCACGGCTCGCAGTGCGGCTTCTGCACGCCAGGCTTCGTGATGTCGCTCTACGCGCTGTACGAGAACACCGGCAGCGAGGCGCCAATCCCCTCGCGCCAAACCATCTGCGATTCGCTCACGGGCAACCTGTGCCGCTGCACGGGCTACCGCCCCATCATCGATGCGGGCGAACGCATGTTCGAGCTGCCCTCCCCCGCCGGCATTGACCGCACGCAACTGGCGGAAACGCTGCGCAAACTGCAACGCACGGATACCTTCAGCTACGCACCTGCCTACACCGAGAACGCTCCGCGCTTCTACGCGCCGCGCACGGCATCGGCATTCGCCGCCATCAAGGCTGCGCACCCGGACATCCGTATCCTGGCCGGCAGCACCGACGTGGGCCTGTGGGTGACCAAGCAGTTCCGCGATCTGGGCGACATCCTCTACATCGGCCAAGTGGCTGACCTGTACGCCCTGGAAAAGCGCGACGGCTGGATCGAGATCGGCGCCGCCGTCTCGCTGGAAAAGGCCTACGACTTCCTCGCCCAGGACTACCCCGAGCTGACCGAGTTGTGGAAGCGCTTCGCCTCGCTGCCGATCCGCAACGCCGGCACGCTGGGCGGCAACGTCGCCAACGGTTCGCCGATCGGTGACTCGGCCCCGGCACTCATCGCCATCGGCACGCGCGTCGTGCTGCAGCGTGGCGACGTGCGCCGCGAGCTGCCGCTCGAAGACCTCTACCTCGCCTACCAGAAGAACGCGATGGAAGAAGGCGAGTTCGTGGCTGGTATGCGCATCCCGGTGCGCGAGGGTCGCGACGCCATGCGCTTCCGCACGTACAAGCTGTCCAAGCGCTTTGACGAAGACATCTCGGCTGTGTGCGCAGCGCTGGCCATCGAACTGGACGGCGACATTGTGCGCAGCGCACGCATCGCTTACGGCGGCATGGCGGCAACGTCCAAGCGCGCCGCTGAAACCGAAGCCGCCATCGTCGGCCAACCGTGGAACGAAGCGACGGTGCGTGCTGCCATGGCAGCCATGTCGCGCGACTACACCCCGCTGACTGACATGCGCGCCACCGACAACTACCGCCGCGTGTCGGCGGCCAACACGGTGTACCGCTTCTGGCTGGAAACCCGTACCGACGCGCCGCTCACGCCCGAACAGATCAATGTGCGCGCGGTCGAACTGAATACCCTCACCGCCGCCTGAGCCGACTGCAAAGAGACATCGTATGAACAAGCAAACCGAGGCCTTCCTGCTCGCAGAAGCCGATATTGCAGCGGCTATTCCTGACCAGCGCGGTGCTATGGTCGGCATCTCGCGGCCGCACGAATCGGCGCATCTGCACGTTGCCGGCACCGCCACCTATACCGACGACATTCCCGAGCTGGCAGGTACGCTGCACGCCGCGCTGGGCATGAGCACGCAAGCCCACGCGCGCATCGTCAACATGAACCTGGACCGCGTGAAAGCCGCGCCGGGTGTGGTGGCCGTATTCACCTCGGCCGACATTCCGGGCACCAATGATTGCGGTCCGATCATCCACGATGATCCGATCCTGGCCACTGATACGGTGCACTTCATCGGCCAGCCGATGTTCATCGTGGTGGCCACGTCGCACGATGCAGCACGCCGCGCGGCACGCTTGGGGCAGATCGAATACGAAGTCCTGCCCCCGCTGCTCACGCCTGAAGAGGCGCGCGCCGCTGGCAAATCCGTGCTGCCGCCGATGCACCTCAAGCGCGGTGAGCCGGCAGAGCGCATTGCTGCCGCGCCGCGTTCCGAAGCAGGCCAGATGTCACTGGGCGGCCAGGAACAGTTCTATCTGGAAAGCCAGATCTCGTACGCGGTGCCGAAGGAAGACAACGGCATGCACGTGTGGTGCTCGACGCAGCACCCGACCGAGATGCAGCACATGGTCTCGCACATGCTGGGCTGGCACGCCAATCAGGTGCTAGTGGAATGCCGCCGTATGGGCGGTGGCTTTGGCGGCAAGGAATCGCAATCGGGCATCTTTGCATGCTGCGCTTCGCTGGCAGCCTGGAAGCTCGCCTGCCCGGTCAAGCTGCGTCCGGACCGCGACGACGACATGATGATCACCGGCAAGCGTCACGACTTCCGCTTCGGTTACGAAGCCGGTTACGACGACAACGGCCGCATCCTCGGCATCACGTGCGACATGACCTCGCGCGCTGGTTTCTCGGCCGACTTGTCCGGCCCCGTGATGACGCGCGCCATCTGCCACTTCGACAACGCCTACTGGCTGTCGGATGTGGAGATCGACGGCTTCTGCGCACGCACCAACACGCAGTCGAACACCGCGTTCCGCGGCTTCGGCGGCCCGCAGGGCGCGTTTGCCATCGAGTACATCATGGACAACATCGCGCGCTCGGTCGGCCGTGACTCGCTCGACGTGCGCCGCGCCAACCTGTACGGCAAGGACAAAAACAACGTCACGCCGTACGGCCAGACCGTGGAAGACAACGTCATCCACGAACTGCTTGATGAGTTGGAAGCGACGTCCGACTATCGTGCCCGCCGCGAAGAGATCCGCGCGTTCAACGCAACGAGCCCCGTGCTCAAGCGTGGCCTGGCACTGACGCCGGTGAAGTTCGGCATCTCGTTCAACGTGAAGCACTTCAACCAGGCCGGCGCGCTTGTGCACGTGTACAACGACGGCTCGATCCTCGTGAACCACGGCGGCACCGAAATGGGCCAGGGCCTGAACACGAAGGTCGCACAGGTTGTGGCACACGAACTGGGCGTTGCCTTCACCCGCATTCGCGTGACGGCAACGGACACCAGCAAGGTGGCCAACACGTCGGCCACGGCAGCATCGACGGGCAGCGACCTGAACGGCAAGGCCGCGCAAGACGCTGCACGCCAGATCCGCGAGCGCCTGACCGCCTTTGCCGCACAGCACTACGACGTGCCCATCGAGACGGTCGCTTTTGTGGGCGACCAACTGGAGATCGGTGCACGCCGAGTGGCGTTCGATGAGGTGATCCGCCTGGCCTACATTGCCCGCGTGCAATTGTGGTCGGATGGCTTCTACGCCACGCCCAAGCTGCACTGGGATCAATCCAAGCTGGCCGGTCGCCCGTTCTACTACTATGCATACGGCGCTGCCGTGTCGGAGGTGGTGGTCGATACGCTCACCGGCGAATGGCGCCTGCTGCGCGCCGACGTGCTGCACGATGCGGGCCGCTCGATCAACCCGGCGCTGGACATCGGCCAAGTGGAAGGCGCGTTCATCCAGGGCATGGGCTGGCTGACCACGGAAGAACTGTGGTGGAACAAGAGCGGCAAGCTGATGACGCACGCACCGTCCACTTACAAGATCCCGACGGTCAACGACTGTCCGCCGGACTTCCGCGTGCGCCTGTTCAACAACGCCAACGTGGAAGACAGCATCCACCGTTCCAAGGCGCTGGGCGAGCCGCCGCTGCTGCTGCCGTTCTCGGTGTTCTTCGCCATCCGCGATGCGGTGGCTGCCGTGGGCGATGGCCGTACGAGCCCGCCGCTGAACGCACCGGCCACCAGCGAGGAAATCCTCAAGGCCGTGGACGCCATCCGCAGCGCCCCGCTGACCGCCTGAGTCCGGAGATACCGTCATGACCGCCATGGACCACACGCAACTGCGCCCGTTCCGTTTTGCCGATGTGCTTGCCACCGTGCAAGCCGGGCAGCCGTGCGTGCTGGTCACCGTGACGGACGTACAGGGCTCTGCTCCGCGCGAGCCCGGCACGCTGATGCTGGTGGGCACCGACGGTTTCTTCGGCACCATCGGCGGCGGCCATCTGGAATGGCGCGCGATGGAAATCGCACAAGCCATGATGGATGCACCCGAAGCCAGCGGTGATGCACGCCGCCAGTTCGTGCGCATTCCGCTCGGGCCCGCGCTCGGCCAGTGCTGCGGCGGCGTGGTACGCCTGTCGCTCGAACGACTCGACGCGCGTGATGTGGACTGGATCGCCCTGGCCGATGACGCCATGCGCCAGCGCCGCAGCCTGCGCCGCTTCGTCTCCATCGATCCGGCAACGCCTGTCGAAGCGAGCATCGGCGATGCCGCCGCGGCCGGCGTAGCACTCGACCCGATTGGCTTCACGCAAACCGTGCTGCCGCCCGACATGTCGATCGTGCTGTGTGGTGCAGGCCATGTCGGCCACGCCATCGTGCGTGCGCTGGCGCACCTGCCCTGCCGCGTGACCTGGGTGGACGAACGCGATGCGATGTTCCCGTTCCCCACGGAAGTGCCGCCGAACGTCGTCATCGAGTCCACCGATACGCCGGAGGCCGTGATCGACCACGCGCCCGCCGGCAGCTACTTCCTGGTCATGACGCACAACCATGCGTTGGACCTCATGCTGTGCGAGCGCATCATGCGCCGCACGGACTTTGCCTACTTTGGCCTGATCGGCTCCAAGACCAAGCGCGCGCGTTTCGAGCACCGCATGGTGGAGCACGGGGTGGACCCGGCACGCTTGCCGGAAATGGTGTGCCCGATTGGCGTAGCGGGCATCGTGGACAAGGCGCCGGATATCATTGCGGTATCCGTCGTCGCCCAACTCCTGCAGGTACGCGAGCTTCAACAGCACGCGCTCACCACCGCCAGCGGTGGGGCGGCGGTTCCTTACCGCGTCCCTACCCCTGCCTGATCATGCCGATCTCCTCCACGCTTGCAGAACGCATCGCCACCAGCCCCAAAGCCGAACTGCACATCCACATTGAAGGCTCGCTCGAACCCGAACTGATGTTCGCGCTGGCCGAGCGCAACGGCGTCAAGCTGCCGTATGCCTCTGTCGAAGAAGTGCGCGCAGCGTATGCCTTCGACGATCTGCAATCGTTTCTCGACCTGTACTACGCCGGCGCCAGCGTGCTGCTGACCGAGCAGGATTTCTACGACATGACTGCCGCCTACGTGGCGCGCGCACTGGCCGACAACGTCCGCCACGCAGAGATCTTCTTCGACCCGCAAACGCACACCGCCCGCAACGTGCCAATGCACGTGGTGATTGGCGGTATCGTCCACGCGCTGGATGACGCCGAGCGCGAGCACGGTTTCTCCAGCAGCCTGATCCTCTGCTTCCTGCGCCACCTGAGCGAGGAAGACGCCTTCGCCACGCTGGAAGCCGCCCTGCCCTACATCCAGGACCCGGCCAACCGCATCATCGGTGTGGGATTGGATTCGTCCGAACGCGGCAACCCGCCGGAAAAATTCGCACGCGTGTTCGCCGAGTGCAAGAAGCTCGGCCTGCGCCTCGTTGCCCACGCTGGCGAAGAAGGCCCAGCGCAGTACGTGATCGACGCGCTCGACATCTTGAACGTGGAGCGGATCGACCACGGCGTACGCGCCATCGACGACGCAGCACTCGTCAAGCGCCTGGCCACCGAGCGCGTCGCGCTGACGGTCTGCCCGCTGTCAAACGAAAAACTGAAGGTCTACCCCGACTTGCGCGATCACTCGCTCAAGCAATTGCTGGACGCAGGATGCGCGGTGACCCTGCACTCCGACGATCCGGCCTACTTTGGCGGCTACATGAACACCAACTGGCTCGCCACCTTCAACGCCCTCAACCTGTCTGCCGCCGATGCCCACACGCTGGCGCGCAACAGCTTCGAGGCGTCCTTCCTGCCCGAGCAGGACAAAGCCCTGTGGCTAGCCAAGGTCGACGACCACTGGAAAGCCACACACTAAAAAACACGACGAGACGACGATGACCACCATGCCTCCGACTTCCAACACCGTTCACGCCTACCGCGGCCGTGTGCTGCATTTCCTGCACGATCCGCAGTATCGCGAGCGCGATGCCTATGAGTATTGGGAAGACGGCCTGCTTGTGGTCATGGGCGGCAAGATCGTGCAAGCCGGCGACTACGCCGCGCTGCGCGAAAACCTGCCCGCCGGCACGCAGCTGCACGACTACAGCGGCAAGCTGATCGTGCCGGGCTTCATCGACACGCACGTGCACTTCCCGCAGACTGACATGATCGCGTCGCCGTCGCCGGGCCTGTTGCACTGGCTGGAAACGTACACCTTCCCGGAAGAGCGCCGCTTTGAAAGCGAGCAATACGCCGCCGGCGTCGCCTCGTTCTTCCTCGATGAGCTGCTGCGCAACGGCACGACCAGCGCGATGGTGTGGAGCACCGTGCATCGCGGCTCGGCAGAAACGCTGTTCAGCCAAGCGCAGCAGCGCGGCATGCGCCTCATTACCGGTAAGGTGATGATGGATCGCAACTGCCCGGAGTACCTGCAGGACACGGCAGAATCCGGCGCGCGCGACTCGGCCGATCTGATCTCCCGCTGGCACGGCAAGGACCGCCTCGCCTACGCCATCACCCCGCGCTTCGCCCCCACTTCCAGCGAAGCCCAACTGGCTGCCACCGGCGAGCTGGCCAAGCAACACCCGGACGTCTTCATTCAAACGCACGTTGCCGAAAACCCGGACGAGGTGAAGTGGGTGGCCGACCTGTTCCCGAACGCCCGCAGCTACCTGGACGTGTATGACAAGTACGGCCTGCTGCGCAAGGGCGCCTTCTACGGCCACGCCATCTGGCTGGACGACAGCGACCGTCAACGCATGGCGGAATCCGGCGCGGCCGTGGCGCACTGCCCCACGTCCAACCTGTTCCTGGGTAGCGGCCTGTACAACTTCCACAAGAACGACGCGCACCGCTTGGCGCTGACGCTGGCCACCGACGTAGGCGGTGGCAGCTCGTTCTCGATGCTGCGCACGATGGGCACGGCACACAAGGTCGCGCGCATGGGCGGCTATCACCTGACCGCACTGCGCATGTTCTACCTGGCCACGCGCGGCGCTGCAGAAGCACTGGGTTGGGAAGACCGTATCGGTAGCTTTGTGCCGGGCGCCGAAGCGGACTTCATCGTGCTGGACCCGGCTGCTACGCCGCTGCTGGCACGCCGCAACGCACGCTCGGAAACGCTGGAAGAACTGCTGTTCTCGCTGGCGCTGCTGGGCGAGGACCGTGCGGTATCCGCCACTTACATCCAGGGCGAGCCGGCCAAGTTTGCGGTTGGCGCCAACGCTTGATCCTCTTATAATCCTCGCTTCCATTGGGGAGTAGCCGCCCAGAGCCGAAGCTCTGGGGGCCACGTCAACAGACTTGACCCTCGTCGCAATGACAGAGGGTTATGGCGTGGTCAGCTGCCACTCAGGGTGCCAACCTGGCACCTTGGTGTCATGCCTGGCGAGACCGATGACACACCTCTGCGGATAGGGCCGGCAGCGGTGCGTCATTGGTTCGCACACGGCCCTGACATCACAACAACATGGAAGCCTTCCTCGTCTCTACCGGCATCGTCGCCCTCGCGGAAATCGGCGATAAGACGCAATTGCTGTCGATCCTGCTGGCCGCGCGTTTTCGCAAGCCGGTACCGATCATCCTCGGCATCTTCATCTCTACCCTCGTCAATCACGCGCTTGCCGGCGCTGTCGGCGGCTGGATCACACATGTGCTCGGTGAGAACGTGCTGCGCTGGATTCTCGGCGCCGCCTTCATCGCCATGGCTGGATGGATGCTGATTCCGGACAAGCTGGACGATGAGGAGGCCCCCTCCACCGCGCAGCGCGGCCTGGGCATTCTGGGTACCACCATCGTTGCGTTCTTCTTTGCAGAGATGGGCGATAAGACGCAGATCGCCACCGTGGCGCTGGCTGCGCGCTTCAATGATGTGGTGTCTGTGGTGGCCGGCACGACCATCGGCATGCTGCTGGCCAATGTGCCCGCCGTGCTGATGGGCAACAAGTTTGCCGCGCGCATGCCGATCACGCTGGTGCATCGGATTGCTGCGCTGATCTTCCTTGTGCTGGGTGTACTGGCGTTGCTGGGTGTCGGCAAGTAGGCATCAGACTGAAGGCTCTGCGCACCCGCTCAGAGCCTGCTGACGCTTCTCCGCGAGCCGTTGAGTGGGTGTTGCGGGACTACCGTCCTCCAATGCGCCCACGCGGCGCATAGTCACGCCGAAATCGGCCTGCGCTAAAGCACCGCAAACATATCCTCAGGGCGAAAAAAAACGGGGCCGTGGCCCCGTTCAACCCTCACCGGTCATGTCACCCGCTAGGGAACGAATGACATGCTCCGATAAACCTAAAATCTGTTGTTGCTTCAGCGTGCCTCAGTTGGTCTTGGCGCCGCCTTCAAACCACTTGGCGATGATCGTGCGCTCGTCGTCGGTGATGTTCGTGACGTTGCCCAGCGGCATCAGCTTCTGTTGCACAACCTGCTGGTAGACGAGCTGCGCATGCGCAGACAATTGGTCCGGCGTATCGAGCAACACGCCCTTAGCCGGCGAAGGCATCAGAGTAGGATGAGCCGAATGACATTGGTAGCACCGCGCGGTAACGACTGCCTGTACTTTGGCGAAGTCCGAACCGCTAGCGGCTGCCGGAGCGGCTGCGGCAGGCGCCGAAGCACCGCCCTCTGCCGCTGCGGGAGCGACTGCGGCGGCGCTTTCAGCCACCGGCGCTGCCGGATGCTGCACCGGAGCCAGCCACACCGCCACGCCTAGCAGCACTGCAACGCCGGCTGCCGGATAACCCCAGTTCACCACGCCCTTGTGCTTCAGGATGAAGAACTGACGGATCAGCACGCCTGCCAGCATGATCAGCACCAGCACAACCCAGTTGTACTTGTTCGCGTACGTCATGCTGTAGTGGTTCGACAGCATCGCGAACAGCACCGGCAGCGTGAAGTACGTGTTGTGCACGCTGCGTTGCTTGCCGCGCTTGCCGTGGATCGGGTCCGGCTTCTCGCCGGCCTTGAGCGAGGCCACCACCTTGCGTTGCCCCGGGATGATCCAGAAGAACACGTTGGCGCTCATGATGGTCGCGATCATCGCGCCAATCAGCAGGAATGCCGCACGGCCCGAGAACAGGTGGGTCGCTGCAAACGCCGCGATCACCACATAGGCCGCCACCAGAATGCCCACCACGCGGTCGTTCTTGCCGAACACGCGGCAGATGGTGTCGTACACCAGCCAGCCGACCACCAGGAAGCCCAGCGCCAGCAGCACCGCCGTTGTTGCCGACATGTCGAACACGTTGCGGTCGATCATGTAGACGTTGGCGTTGAACAGGTACACCACCGTCAGCAGGGCGAAGCCCGACATCCAGGTCGTGTACGACTCCCAGTAGAACCAGTGCAGGTGATCCGGCAGTTGCTTCGGTGCCAGCAGGTACTTCTGCGGGTTGTAGAACCCGCCGCCGTGCACGGCCCACAGCTCGCCGTCGACGCCCTTGTCCTTCAGGTCCGGTGCCGTCGGCTTGTTCAGGCTGTTGTCCAGCCAGACGAAGTAGAACGACGAACCGATCCACGCGATCGCGACGATCACGTGCAGCCAACGCAAGAGCAAGTTGGCCCAGTCGAGGATATAACCTTCCATGATGACTCCCTGCCCTGTTAGCTACCGCGATAGGTCGAATACGACCACGGCGAGACCAGCAGCGGCACGTGGTAGTGCGCGCTAGTGTCGGCCACGCCAAAGCGCAGCGTCACCACGTCCAGGAACGCGGGCTCGGGGAGTTTGACGCCGGCTGCGCGGTAGTACTCGCCCACCCCGAAGTCCAGCTCATAGACGCCAACCTGCAGCGCGTCGCCTTCCAGCAGCGGCGCATCGCAACGGCCATCGTGATTGGTGCGAACCGATTTCACCGGTTGGCGCTGATTGTCGACAATCTTGAACAGAGCGATCGCCAGGTTTTGACCCGGCGTGCCTGCAGCGGTGTCGAGCACATGGGTAGTCAAGCGTCCCATTTGTCTTCCTCTGTAGTTCGAATTTTCAGAAGCGCCGCTGCCTCCACTTGCACCTCGCGCCAATCCCTTGCGTGACAAGGGCTGGCGCCGGGGCCCGCTCGGTACGTGCTATGCACGCATCCCGGCGCGCGTCCAGCCGGTTTACGCCTGCCACCCATGTTGGGAGGGGACATGCCAAACCGGCAAAGCCGTCGCTCGTTCTGGGTCCGACTCCGTGTTTCGGTGGGGACTCGAAACAGGGATTTCCCTAGTTTGTCGGATTCCTGAACGCATTTTGTTGACAATATTGAAGGCGCCCACGAATAATTGTCAACAGGTTTTCGCAGTAGCTTATGCTGCGTCGCACTGTTCACAAGCGGGTTCGCCATGTCCAAAAGTCTCAAGCTGGTCTCCACTGAAACGGCATCCAAGCCGGGCAACAAGGCATCGGGGGCAACACGCATGTCAGTCGAAGAGCGGATGTACCACGAGATCTACGACGCGATCATGGAACACCGCCTGCCTCCGCGCACCAAGCTGACGGAGCATGCGCTTTGCGAAATCTATGCCACCGCACGCCATACGGTGCGCAAGGTCTTCTCCCAACTGGCCGCCGATGGCCTGGTTGACCTGGAGCCGAACCGCGGCGCCTTCATTGCCGCCCCGTCAATCGACGAAGCCCACGCCATGTTCGAGCTGCGCCAGATCCTGGAGCACGCGGTGCTCGACAAGGTCGGCCACAGCAGCGACCCAAAGGCAGCCATCGCGCCCCTGGTGGAACTCGTCAAGCAAGAACGCCAGGCGTTCGTCACACAGGACCGCCCGCGCTGGATCCGCCTGTCGGCGGAATTCCACGTTGCGCTGGCCGAGCAGTCCGGCAACCCTCTGGTGGTCGAGATGATGCGTCGTCTGGTGTCGCGCACCACGCTGATGATTGCCAGCGTCGAAGCCCCGGGCAACAACGCCTGCTCGTTTGACGAACACCTCGACATCCTCAACGCGCTGGAGCGCGGCGACGCCAGCGCTGCCCAGGCCCACATGGCCCAGCACTTGCAATGCTGTGCCGACCGCGTGCGCCCGGAGGCGCCCGCTGATTTCGATCTGCGTTCGGTATTGGGCCCGCGCAACAAAGTCTAGGACCGGTTTTGCTGTATTGGGCGAGCTGGCACGACAGAGGCCGGCCGCCACAAGCCGGACGCCCGTCCGGCTCACCACCCAAAGGAGACGTATATGGCAAGCAGCACCATCGCCGCCCCCACGGCGGATCTGACCAATGAGCGCGTGGCCTATGGCCGCCTGCTCGCATTGGGCCTGCAACATGTATTGGTCATGTATGCAGGCACCGTGGCAGTGCCGCTTATCGTGGGCGGCGCACTGCATCTGCCCAAGGAGCAGATGGCCTTCCTGATCAATGCTGACTTGTTTGCTGCCGGTCTTGCCACGCTCATCCAGGCATTCGGCGTCTGGAAGTTCGGTATCCGCATGCCCGTCATGATGGGCGTGACCTTCGCCTCCGTCGGCCCGATGATCGCCATCGGCACCGATCCCACCATCGGCCTGCTCGGCATCTACGGCGCAGTCATTGCGGCGGGGATATTCGGGATCATCGTCGCGCCGCTCATGGGGCGCGTACTCGGGCTCTTCCCGCCGGTCGTGACCGGCACCGTCATCACGCTGATCGGCATGTCGCTGATGGGCGTAGGCATCAACTGGGCCGCAGGTGGCCAGCCGACCAAAAAGGCTGTGGTGGACGGCGTGCTGCAAACCGTGCCGAACCTGGAGTACGGCAACCTCGGCAACCTGGCCATCGCGGCAGCCGTGCTGGTCATCATTCTGTTGCTGACCAAGTACGGCAAAGGCCTGATCGGCAACATCGCGGTGCTGCTGGGCATCGTGATCGGCACGTTCATCGCCATGGCCTTCGGCAAGGTGAACTTCACCGGCATGGGCGACGCAGACTGGGTGGCCGTCATTACGCCGCTGCACTTCGGTATGCCGACGTTCCACTTCGGCGCCATCGCCTCGATGTGTATCGTGATGATGATCACGCTGGTGGAATCGACCGGCATGTTCCTGGCGCTGGCCGAGATCACCGGCAAGAAGCTCTCCACCGATGACCTGACCCGCGGCCTGCGCGCCGACGGCCTGGGCACCGTGATCGGCGGCCTGTTCAACACCTTCCCGTACACCTCGTTCTCGCAGAACGTGGGGCTGGTGACGGTGACGGGCGTGCGCTCGCGCTATGTGGCAGCCATGGGTGGCATCATCCTGATCGTGCTGGGCCTGTTCCCGAAGATGGCGCACATCGTGGCTTCGGTGCCCTCCTTCGTGCTGGGCGGCGCAGGCATCGTGATGTTCGGCATGGTGGCCGCCACGGGCGTGCGCATCCTGGGCTCGATCGATTTCAACAAGTACCGCCACAACCTGTTCATCGTGGCCATCTCGATCGGCTTCGGCATGATCCCGACGCTGGCACCGACCTTCTTCCAATACCTGCCGCACTGGCTGGAGCCGGTCACGCACAGCGGCATCGTGCTGGGCACGCTGGTCGCCGTCACGCTGAACCTGTACTACAACGGCATGCAGTCTGCCGAGCACGCGATGCGCGACGCTGCTGCGAATACGCACGGCACGGAGTAATCGCATGAACGCCACTGTCGCGCACAACGACCCGCTCCTGATCGCCCGTCATGCTGACGTGCTGGTCACCATGGACGCGCAACGCCGCGAGATTCCCGACGGCGCCCTGGTGGCGCGCGGTGGCGTGATCGAATGGGTGGGCGCCACGGCCGATCTGCCGGCGCAGTATCGCGATGCCGCCTGTGCCACAACCCGCCAGCCCAACGTGCGTGTGATCGAACTGCGTGACCACGTGGTCACGCCCGGCTTCGTCAACACGCACCACCACATGTATCAGAGCCTGACGCGTGCCCTGCCCGCCGCGCAGGACGCCGAGCTGTTCGGCTGGCTCACGAACCTGTATCCGGTGTGGGCAGGCCTCACGCCCGAGATGGTGCGTGTGTCTACGCTCACGGCGATGGCGGAATTGCTGCTCTCGGGCTGCACGACTTCGAGCGACCATCTGTACCTGTACCCCAACGGCAGTCGGCTCGATGATTCGATTGAAGCCGCGCAGCAGATCGGCATGCGTTTTCACGCCGCGCGCGGCAGCATGAGCGTCGGCCACAGCCAGGGTGGCCTGCCGCCGGACCGCGTGGTCGAAGGCGAAGAAGCCATCCTCAAGGAAACGCAACGCCTGATCGAAACCTGGCACGACGCCGATCGCCACTCCATGCTGCGCATGGTGGTGGCGCCGTGCTCACCGTTCTCCGTCTCGCGCGACCTGATGCGCGAGTCGGCCAAGCTTGCGCGCAGCTACGGTGTGTCGATGCACACCCACCTGGCTGAGAACGACAACGACATCGCCTACTCGCGCGAGAAATTCGGCATGACGCCGGCCGAGTATGCGGAAGATCTTGGCTGGGTCGGCCGCGACGTCTGGCACGCGCACTGCGTGAAACTCGACGCGCACGGCATCGACGTGTTTGCGCGCACGGGCACGGGCGTGGCCCACTGTCCGTGCTCGAACATGCGCCTCGCCTCAGGCATCGCGCCCATCCGCACGATGCGCGATGCCGGCGTGCCGGTCGGCCTGGGCGTCGATGGCAGCGCGTCGAACGACGGCGCACACATGCTCGGCGAAACGCGCCAGGCGATGCTGCTCGCCCGCGTCGGCTTCGGCCCCGCAGCGATGAGCGCGCGTGAAGCGCTGGAAATCGCCACGCTCGGCGGCGCCCGCGTGCTCAACCGCGACGACATCGGCGCGTTGGCACCCGGCATGTCGGCTGACTTTGTCAGCTTCGACCGCCATCAAGTCAGCTTTGCCGGCGCAGACCACGACCCGGTCGCTGCGCTGGTGTTCTGCGCTCCGTCCAACGTGGCGCACAGCGTGATCAACGGGCGCGTGGTCGTCGAAGACGGCCGCCTGACCACGCTGGAACTCGACGCCCATCTCACGGTTCACCGGAGGCTCGCGCTGGAACTGGCGCAGGCTGCCCGAGCAGTCCCGGCGTGACGTGATGGAGCCTGGCCTGTTTGACGACATTGCCCGCAAATCTGCGGCGTTCCCGCAACAGCAGGAACTCGGCGCCCTTCAAGCTGCCGGGTCGCGTGTGCAAAGGAACAACATCCATTCGTGATGTCGTCAATTTGAAAAGGCCCATTCCACTGTCCGACCGGTGTTGTATGAAGTCTCCTCGACATGAAAAAACCATGACAAACAATAACTATCCGCGCGATCTGATCGGTTACGGCAAGAACCCGCCCAACGCCAATTGGCCGGGCGGTGCGCGCGTGGCCCTGCAGTTCGTCCTCAACTACGAGGAAGGCGGTGAGAACTGCGTGCTGCACGGCGATGCAGGTTCGGAGCAATTCCTCTCCGAGATCATCGGTGCAGCCGCCTACCCTGCTCGCCACATGAGCATGGAAGGCATCTACGAATACGGCTCGCGTGCGGGCGTGTGGCGCATCCTGCGTGAGTTCGAGAAGCGTGGCCTGCCGATGACGATCTTCGGCGTGTCGATGGCCCTGCAGCGCCATCCGGACGTGACGCAAGCCTTCGTTGACCTGGGCCACGAAATCGCCTGCCATGGCTGGCGCTGGATCCACTACCAGAACATCGACGAAGCCACCGAGCGCGAGCACATGCGCATCGGCGTCGAGATCATCCGCCAGATGACCGGCAACGCGCCGCTCGGCTGGTACACCGGCCGCGACAGCCCCAACACCCGCCGTCTGGTGGTCGAGCACGGCGGCTTCGCCTACGACGCCGACTACTACGGCGAAGACCTGCCCTTCTGGACCGAAGTGCAAACCTCGGCCGGCGAGGCCAAGCCGCATCTGGTGGTGCCGTACACGCTCGACACCAACGACATGCGCTTCGCCAGCCCGCAAGGCTTCAACACGGGCGACCACTTCTACCAGTACCTGAAAGACGCCTTCGACGTGCTGTACGAGGAAGGCGACCCCAATGGCCTGGCACAGCCGAAGATGCTGTCGATCGGCATGCACTGCCGCCTGCTAGGCCGCCCGGGGCGCTTCCGCGCACTGCAGCGCTTCCTTGACTACGTGCAATCGCACGACAAGGTCTGGATCTGCCGACGCATCGATATTGCGCAGCACTGGATCCAGAACCACCCGTACGCCAAGCAACCCGTTTTGAGCACCGCAGCATGAGCCAAACCACCTACACCCTTTCGCAACTCAACGGCATGGACGCACCGCAGTTCGTGCAGGTCCTGAGCGGCATCTACGAGCACTCGCCGTGGGTTCCCGAGAAGGTCGCGACGCAGCGGCCCTTCGCATCGGCAGAGGCACTGACCACAGCCATGCGCGACACCGTGGATACCGCAGGCATTGATCCGCAACTCAAGCTCGTGCGTGCTCACCCGGAATTGGCAGGCAAGGCCGCCGTGCGCGGTGAGCTGACCGCCGAGTCGACGCGTGAACAAAGCGGCGCAGGCCTGAACCAGTGCACGCCGGAGGAATTCGAACGCCTGCAAGCACTGAACGCCCAGTACAACGAGAAGTTCGGCTTCCCGTTCATCCTGGCGGTGCGTGGCTATGACCGCCACGGCATCATCGACAACTTCAGCAAGCGTGTTGAGAACGACCGCGACACTGAGCTGCGTACGTCGCTGGAACAGATTCATCGCATCGCCGGCTTCCGTCTGACCGATTTGATTTCAGGCTGACAGTACGACGCTGCAAACGTAGCGAGCACGGGGCGCTGCCCGGCCGGAATGCCTGACCGGCCGGTCCGCGATTGCACCAGAGAGTGCAGCGTGGTGTGCGGCACAAGACCTCACACAGGAGACAGAACTATGCAGTGGACCATCAAGCGCAGCGTTGCCGCGTTTGCTGTGGCGTCCGCGTTCACGGTGGTGAGCGCAAGCGCCATTGGGCAATCGCCTACATCGCAGCCCGGTCAGCAGGTGAGCGCCAAGAAGGAACACGCCACCTACTCCGTTGCGCAAATCAATGCGATGGACAACACGCAGTTTGTGCACGTGCTCGGCGGCGTCTACGAACATTCACCGTGGGTGGCCGAGCGCGTGGCCGCGCAACGCCCGTTTGCCTCGGCCGACGCGCTGCGTGCCGCCATGCGCATGACCGTGAACAACGCCGGTGAAGCGCAACAGATCAAGCTCGTGCGCTCGCACCCAGAACTGGCTGGCCGTGCTGCCGTGCGAGGTGAGATGACCGCGGCCTCGACGCGCGAGCAAGGCGGTGCGGGACTGACCCAACTGACGCCCGAAGAGTTCGCACGCCTGCAAGATCTGAACAAGCGCTACAGCGAGAAGTTTGGCTTCCCGTTCGTGATGGCCGTGCGCGGCTATGACCGGCACGCCATCATCGACGCCCTGGCCACGCGACTGCACAACGACCGCGACACCGAGCTGCGCACGTCGCTGGAGCAGATTGATCGCATTGTCGGTTTCCGTCTCAACGATTTGATTTCAGGTTAATCAGCACAAAACGCTGTGGGCGCGGTGTCATGGGGCATGGGACACCGCACGGCATGGAACCTGACCGGCCGGCCTGTGACCGCATCAAAGAATGCGGCATAGCCCACAGTGATCTTCAACAACAAAGGAGGTAGCAAATGCAGTCGAAATTCAAGCGTGGCGCCGCTGCGCTCGCAGTGGCATCCGCGCTGGGGGCGTTGAGCGCCGGCGCACAAGCGCAATCGTCCGTCACGCTGTACGGCCAGGTAGACGCCTGGATGGGCGCACAGAAGAGCCTAGGGTCGTCCGACCGTGCCTGGGTGCAGAATGCCGGCGGTATGTCCACGTCGTACTGGGGCATGAAGGGCAGCGAAGATCTGGGCAACGGCCTGAAGGCGATCTTCACCCTGGAAGCCTTCTTCCGCCCGGACAGCGGCAAGTTCGGCCGCTTTGACGGCGACACGTTCTTCGCCCGCAACTCGTTCGTCGGCCTGCAATCGAACTCGTGGGGCTCGATCAAGCTCGGTCGCCTGACGCCGCCGTACTTCGTCTCGACGATCCTGTTCAACCCGTTCATCGATTCGTACACCTTCTCGCCGATGGTGTTCCACACGTATCTGGGCAACGGCCTCTCCGGCCCCGGCGGTATCTCGGGCCTGGTCGGCGATTCGGGTTGGAACAACTCGATCATGTACTCCACGCCGGACTTCAACGGTCTGACGGGTAACTTCATCTACGGTGCCGGTGAGCAGGCTGGCCACAACGGCCAGAACAAGTGGGGCGGCAACTTCCTCTACTTCCACGGCAACTTCGCAGCCACGGCAGCGTTCCAGCAAGTGCGCTTCGATTCGAACCCGGGCGATCTGAATGCACTGGTGGCTGGCTTCCAGCGTCAGTCGGCAGCGCAACTGGGGGCAACGTATGACTTTGGCGTGGTCAAGCTGTACGGTCAGTACCAGTACATCAAGAACACGATCGCCACGGGCGATGCCAAGAGCAACGGCGGCCAACTGGGCGTGTCGATTCCTGTCGGCCCGGGCAGCGTGTTGGCTTCGTACGCGTATACGAAGACCTCAGGTGCCGCTGACGTGAAGCGCAACACCTGGGCAGTCGGCTACGACTACTCGCTGTCCAAGCGCACCGACGTGTATGCCGCGTACTTCCGCGACAAGGTTTCGACCCTGTCGTCGGCTGACACCTTTGGCGTGGGCATCCGCGCGAAGTTCTAAGCGGTTGCTTTCCTTGTCACCGCCCGCGTATCGACAGCGCGGGCGGATCATTCAAACGGCGTTCCGGGCTCGGGCGCCGTTTTTTTCCTCTTGTTTTCTGATCTTGAACCCGCCAAAGAAAAACGGCGCCTGAGTTGCTGCAGGCGCCGTTTCTCATTCGGGCCACCGCACGCGGCGGCCCAGATTTGGCAGTCAGCCGATCAACGTTCGGCCGACACGTCTGCCACTGCCAGTGCCGTCATGTTGACGATACGGCGCGACGTGGCCGACGGGTTCAGGATGTGCACCGGCTTGGCCGCGCCCAGCAGGATCGGGCCCACCGTCACGCCCTGTCCGCCCGTGATCTTGAGCAGGTTGAACGCGATGTTGGCGGCATCCAGCGTCGGCATCACCAGCAAGTTGGCGCTGCCGGCAAAGGCGCTCTTTGGCAGGAAGTGGTGGCGGATGTCTTCCGACAGCGCCGCATCACCCTGGATCTCGCCTTCCACCTGCAGTTCCGGCGCTTCAGCCTTCAGCAGGTCGTACGCAGCGCGCATCTTGCGAGCCGAGGCACTTTTGGACGAACCGAACATCGAGTGCGACAGCATCGCCACCTTCGGCTCCTGGCCAAAGCGGCGCACTTCTTCTGCGGCCAGCTTGGTGATGTCGGCCAGCTCTTCCGCCGTCGGCATCTCGTTGACCGACGTGTCGGTAATGAACAGCGTGTGCTTTTCCAACATCAGGCCGTTCATGGCAGCGAACACCTTGGCGTTCGGTGCCAGACCGATCACGTCGCGCACGTGTTCCAGATGCGCGTCGAAGCGGCCGATGGTGCCGCACAGCATTGCATCGGCATCGCCCAGACGCACCAGCATCGCGCCGATCAGCGTGTTCGAGCGGCGCAGCGCCGACTTGGCCATGTCCGGCGTCACGCCGTTGCGGCCCATCAGCTCGTGGTATGCCGTGTGGTATTGGTGGTAGCGGCGGTCATCTTCCGGGTCCACCAGTTCGAAGTGCACGCCGGCCTTCAGACGCAGACCGGCCTTCTGGATGCGCATTTCAATCACGTGCGGGCGGCCAACCAGAATCGGCTTGGCCAGGCCTTCGTCCACCACCGTCTGCACGGCACGCAGCACGCGCTCCTCTTCACCTTCGGCGTACACAACGCGCTTCGGGTTGGCCTTCGCAGCCGAGAACACCGGGCGCATGGTCAGGCCGGTGTGGTACACGAAGTCGCTCAGTTGGGCGCGATAGGCGTCCAGATCCTTGATCGGGCGCGTGGCCACGCCGGACTCTTCCGCTGCCTTGGCCACAGCCGGGGCAATCTTCTCGATCAGACGCGAATCGAACGGCTTCGGAATGATGTAGTCCGGGCCAAAGGTCAGGTCCTGGCCAGCATAGGCCTGGGCCACGGCGTCGTTCGTTTCGGCTTCAGCCAGCTCGGCAATGGCCTTCACGCACGCCAGCTTCATCGCT
Organism: Ralstonia sp. A12; assembly: GCF_000801955.1. Classification (GTDB taxonomy): domain Bacteria; phylum Pseudomonadota; class Gammaproteobacteria; order Burkholderiales; family Burkholderiaceae; genus Ralstonia. Next base: position 302,056 of record NZ_JSZO01000007.1, on the reverse strand, counting down.
TCCGTGATCTTGGTGGCGCCGCAGTCGAGCGCACCGCGGAAGATGTACGGGAAGCACAGCACGTTGTTGACCTGGTTCGGGTAGTCCGAACGGCCCGTCGCGACGATGCAGTCCGGGCGCGCGGCCTTGGCCACTTCCGGGCGGATTTCCGGCTCGGGGTTGGCCAGTGCCAGGATGATCGGCTTCGGTGCCATGGTCTTGACCATCTCAGCCGTCACCACACCGGCAGCCGAGCAGCCGAGGAACACATCGGCATCGCGCATGATGTCAGCCAGCGTGCGGGCCGACGTGTCCTGCGCATAGCGTGCCTTGTTCGCTTCCATCTTGGCGTCGCGGCCAACGAAGATCACGCCCTTGGAGTCGACCACGTAGACGTTCTCGCGCTTGACGCCCAGGCCCACCATCACGTCCAGGCAGGCAATCGCCGCGGCGCCAGCGCCCGACACCGCCACCTTCACGTTGCCGATGTCCTTGCCCACGACCTTCAGGCCGTTGAGCAACGCCGCCGACGAGATGATTGCCGTGCCATGCTGGTCATCGTGGAAGACGGGGATGTTCAGGCGGTCACGCAGCTTCTGCTCGATGTAGAAGCACTCCGGCGCCTTGATGTCTTCCAGGTTGATACCGCCCAGCGTCGGCTCCAGCGCCGCGATGATGTCGACCAGCTTGTCCGGATCGCGCTCGGCCAGTTCGATATCGAACACGTCAATGCCGGCAAACTTCTTGAACAGACAGCCCTTGCCTTCCATCACCGGCTTGCTGGCCAGCGGGCCGATGTCGCCCAGGCCCAGCACAGCGGTACCGTTGGTGATCACGCCGACGAGGTTGCCGCGCGAGGTGTACTCGGCTGCCAGCGACGGATCCTGCTCGATGGCCGTACACGGATACGCCACGCCCGGCGAGTACGCCAGCGACAGGTCGCGCTGGTTCATCAGCGCCTTGGTCGGGCGCACCTCGATCTTGCCGCGCGTCGGAGCACGGTGGTATTCAAACGCGGCGCGGCGCAGTTCGGCCTCGGCGCCTTGGTCTTGGGAATCGGGCGAGGCGTCGTGAAGCTTGTCGTTCATGTCGATGAATCCTGGTGGAGCCTGATGAGGAGTTCCGCAGATGAGACGCACATGCGCTCAGGCAGAAACTCCCTGAGACGAAGTGGCAAAAAACAGTGGAAACAGAGAGAAACCGGGAGCGAGGCCGCACGCGTTGCGGGGCACCGTCAGGAGGGTAGCGACGGGGCGCGGGCAGCACCGGCCAGGGGTGGCGGTCGGCGCGAGATGGGATGGGGTGACAACGCTCAAGCGGGGTACGGCTGGCGGCCTACAAATTAGGTCAGACATTCTAACGTAGACCGCTGGCCAAAACCCACCCTGTCGCACTACTTGACCGCCGGTTTCACCGATGGATCAACGGGCAACTCCACGAGGATGGGCTGCGCATTCGGCGCCGGGAAATTCGCGAACGCGCTGCGGATCAGGTACGGCATCACCGCGGTCAGCGAACCGTCACCGCCCTGGGTCTGCGCGGTCACCTGATAGACACGCTTGCCCGATGCGGCCTCTTCAATTTCGACGTGATAGGCATAGAACGGCACTTGCACATTGGTGTCAACGTATTGCGGACCCCATGGGCCCCAGGGCCCCCACGGACCACGCCACGGCCCCCACGGACCAGGGCCCCAGTACGGATCGGGGTACACGGGCTGGCGCACCTGCACGAGGCCCGTGGCGGTCGAGTAGTTCAGGCGCACCAGATAGCGTGCACCCGCACGTGGCGCGCTGGTAAAACCATGCGCGGCTAACTGGTCGGACGTCCAGGCCTCGTAAGTCTGGCGCTCCAGGTCGTTTTGCTGCGCTGCAGTGCGCTCAAACGCATAGGTGCGCGGCGGCGCGTCTTGCCAGCCGGGCTGCCTGAACGCCGTGACTTGGCTAGTGACGGTGCTGGCGCAACCCGCCAGCAGGCTGGCGGCCATCAGCGCACCGGCTATCGGCCAGATGCCGGATGTTTTGACCCTCTTGGCCCAATTCCACATAGAAAATCCCCCTAGTCTTCAATCAGACAGGTTTCGGCGCACACGCAAGGCGTTGCGCCTCACCTTTTACTCAGAGTCACGCGGTGCGCTGAAGATTCCCGCCAAGCGCCTGAGTACAATGGTCTTTTGCGTTCCGCTACGAGGATGTTACCGATGTTGCGCACCGATACCGCCGTGACGATTTACCGCAAGGACTACACCGCACCTGCGTTCCGCATCGATGAAGTGGCGCTGGAAATCGACCTCGTGCCCGAGCGCACCCGCGTCGTCAATCGCCTGCGCATGACACGCACTGCCGCCGGCAAGCCGCTCGTGCTGGTGGGCGAAGGGCTGGAGCTGGCGGGCGCAACCGTCGACGGCCAAGCCCTGTCCGGCCTGCAAGCCAATGGCGACACGCTCACCATTGATGCCGTGCCGGCAGAGGTCGACGCCAGCTTCACGCTGGAGCTCACCACCTACTGCAACCCGGCCGCCAATTCGTCGCTGATGGGGCTGTACGTCTCCAACGGCAACTTCTTCACGCAGTGCGAGGCCGAGGGCTTTCGCAAGATCACCTACTTCCTCGATCGCCCGGACGTGATGACGGTCTACACCGTCACGCTGCGCGCCTCGAAGGCGGACTACCCGGTACTGCTCTCCAACGGCAACCTCGTGTCGGAACGCGATTTACCGGATGGCCGCCACGAAGCCGTGTGGCACGACCCGTTCAAGAAGCCGTCGTACCTGTTCGCGCTGGTGGCAGGCAAGCTGGAATGCATTGAAGAGCGCATCCAATCCGCCTCGGGCAAAGAGAAACTGCTGCAGGTGTGGGTTGAATCGCAAGACATTGGCAAGACGCGCCACGCCATGGATTCGCTCATCCACTCGATCCACTGGGACGAGCGCCGCTTCGGGCTGGAGCTGGATCTGGACCGCTTCATGATCGTTGCCGTGGGCGACTTCAACATGGGCGCGATGGAGAACAAGGGCCTGAACATCTTCAACACGAAGTACGTACTGGCCAATGCGGAGACCGCCACCGATGTGGATTTCGCCAACATCGAATCGGTGGTCGGCCATGAGTACTTCCACAACTGGACGGGCAACCGCGTCACCTGCCGCGACTGGTTCCAACTGAGCCTGAAGGAAGGCCTGACGGTGTTCCGCGATCAGGAGTTCTCTGCGGACATGGCGGCACTTGCAGGCAACGAAGCCGCGGCTGCAAGCGCCCGCGCCGTCAAGCGCATCGAAGACGTGCGCCTGCTGCGCCAGGCACAGTTCCCGGAGGATGCAGGCCCGATGGCCCACCCGGTGCGCCCCGACAGCTACGAAGAGATCAACAATTTCTACACCGTCACCGTGTATGAGAAAGGCGCGGAAGTCGTGCGCATGTACCAGACCCTGCTCGGCCGCGATGGCTTCCGCAAGGGCATGGACCTGTATTTCCAGCGCCACGACGGCCATGCCGTCACCTGCGATGATTTCCGCGCTGCCATGGCCGATGCCAACAGCCGCGACCTCACGCAATTCGGCCGCTGGTACAGCCAGGCCGGCACGCCCGTCGTTGCCGTGGAAGGCAACCATGATGCCGCCACGCACACCTACACGCTCACGCTGCGCCAGCGTTGCGAGCCGGTCGGCATCGAGGTGAACAGCGGCGTCCAAAAGCAGCCGTTCCACATTCCGTTTGCCGTGGGGCTGATCGACAGCCAGGGCCGCGACCTGCCGCTGCGTTTGCGCGGCGAAGCCGCATCGGTCAAACCCGTGACCACGCGCGTGCTCGATTTCATCGAGACCAAGCAGACCTTCGTGTTCGAAGACGTGGCCGAGGCGCCGCTGCCCTCGCTGCTGCGCAATTTCTCGGCGCCGGTCATCGTCGAGTACGGCTACACGACCGAGCAGCTCACCTTCCAGCTCGCGCACGATTCCGACCCGTTCAACCGCTGGGAAGCCGGCCAGCGCCTGGCCACCGACACGCTGCTGCGCATGGTGTCGGACATCCAGCACGGTCGCGCACCCGAGGTCGACCCAGCGCTGGTGGAAGCGCTACGGGCCGTAGTGGCTGACGCCTCGCTCGACCCCGCCTTCCGCGAGCAGATGCTGATCCTGCCGGCCGAAAGCTACCTCGCCGAGCGCATGGATGTGGCCGACCCCGCCGCCATTCATACGGCGCGTCGCACCCTCCGCCGCACGCTGGCCGAAGCTCTCAACGCTGAACTGCTGCGCGCGTATCACGACAACCAAACCGAAGGCACCTACTCGCCGGATGCCGTGTCCGCCGGCAAGCGTGCACTCAAGAACATCGCCCTGGGCTATCTGGTCGAGACCGAATCCCCCGAAGCGCTGGCCCTGGCCGAACAGCAATACGCCCGCGCCACCAACATGACCGACCGCATGGGCGCCCTTGCAGCCATGGTCGCCAGCTATGCGCCGGGCCGCGAAGCCGCATTGACCGACTTCTACACGCGCTTTGCCGACGACGCACTCGTCATCGACAAGTGGTTCTCGCTGCAGGCCGTGCAGCCTGGTGGTGCCGGTAAGCCGACGCTGGAAACCGTGCGCGCGCTGATGGCGCATCCGGCCTTCACGCTGCGCAACCCGAACCGCGCGCGCTCGTTGATCTTCAGCTTCTGCTCGGGCAACCCCGCGCAGTTTCACGCCGCCGACGGCTCCGGCTATGCATATTGGGCCGAGCAGGTACTGGCGCTCGATGCCATCAACCCGCAGGTGTCCGCCCGTCTGGCACGCGCACTGGACCGCTGGCGCAAGTACGTGCCCACGCTGCGCGACGCCATGCAGGACGCGCTCAAGCGCGTGGCGGCCCACCCGAGCCTCTCGCGCGACGTGCGTGAGATTGTCGGCAAAGCACTGGCGTGATGCGGTCTGTGACCCAGTGTGTCGTAAAATCGCGCCCGTCTCAGGAGAACCCATGAAGCGCATCAACCTCACCCGCTACCTGATCGAAGAGCAGCGCGAGCACAACACCATCCCTGGCGAGCTGCGTCTGCTGCTCGAAGTCGTGGCGCGCGCCTGCAAGGCGATCTCGCACAGCGTCAACAAGGGCGCCCTTGCCGGCGTGCTCGGCTCGGCCGGCACCGGCAACGTGCAAGGCGAAACCCAGCAGAAGCTGGACGTGATCGCCAACGAAGTCCTGCTCGAAGCCAACGAATACGGCGGCAACCTGGCCGCCATGGCCTCGGAAGAGATGGAATCGTTCTACGAGATTCCGCACCGCTATCCGAAGGGCGAATACCTGCTGCTGTTCGATCCGCTCGACGGCTCATCCAACATTGACGTGAACGTGTCGATCGGCACGATCTTCTCGGTGTTGCACATGCCCAAGGCCGGCGAAGCCGTGACCGAAGCCGATTTCATGCAGCCCGGCGCTAGGCAGGTTGCTGCCGGCTATGCCGTGTACGGCCCGCAGACCACGCTGGTGCTGACCGTCGGCAACGGCGTGCATATGTTCACGCTCGATCGCGAAGTCGGCAGCTTCATCCTGACCAGCCGCGACGTGAAAATCCCGGCCGACACGAAGGAATTCGCCATCAACATGTCGAACATGCGCCACTGGGCCCCGCCCGTGCGCCGCTACATCGACGAATGCCTGGCCGGCACCGAAGGCCCGCGCGGCAAGGATTTCAACATGCGCTGGATCGCCTCGATGGTGGCCGACGTGCATCGCATCCTCACGCGCGGCGGCATCTTCATGTACCCGTGGGACAAGCGCGAGCCGGGCAAGGCCGGCAAGCTGCGCCTGATGTACGAAGCCAACCCGATGGCGTTCCTGGTGGAACAGGCCGGCGGCGCGGCCACCAATGGCCAGCAACGCATCCTGGATATCCAGCCCGAAAAGCTGCACCAACGTGTGGCCGTGGTGTTGGGTTCTAAGAACGAGGTGGATCGCGTCACGCAGTACCACCTTGAGGCCAAGTAACGACGTTTGACGGTGTTTTTCCAGCGATTGTTGCAGGGCGCCAAAAAGTTCTGTTAGAATCGCTGTTTCCGACGCCGCTGTAGCTCAGTCGGTAGAGCAGCGCATTCGTAATGCGAAGGTCACCAGTTCGATTCCGGTCAGCGGCACCAGAACACCAAAAAGCCCAGTCTTCATCGACTGGGCTTTTTGCTTTGTGCCGACTGATACCGCTCAGGCCGCCGGAATGCGCAGCTTCTGCCCCGGATAGATCTTGTTCGGATCCGACAGCATCGGCTTGTTCGCCTCAAAAATCACCGGATACTTGTTGGCATCGTCGTAGAACTTCTTGGCGATGGCCGACAGCGTGTCGCCGCGCTCCACCGTGTGCCACTGCGATTCTTCCGATTCGGTGTTGACCGACATCTGGTCGTCCACCGACTTGATGCCGTCGACGTTGCCGCAGCACAAGATGATCTTCTCGCGCGTAGCCTGATCGGCGGCTACGCCAAACACCTTGGCGGCATCGCCTTCGACTTGCACCGACAGCGCCGTGGCAGTCAGGCCCTGCTGGGCGATGTAATCCTGGATAGCTTGGCCCTTGGCATCGTCGGCGGCCTTGGCGGCATCGGCGTCTGCGGATGCATCGGCCGGGGCGGCTGCGGCGCTGCCGTGGAACAGCTTTTCACCAGCTTCTTTGATGAAGTCAAAAAAACCCATAACGACCTCCATAAGTACACAACGGGGAACGGAAAAGCGTCGGGCGCGTGACAGCCGGGGCGCGCCCGTCGCCGCAGTGTAGCCGCTCGCGTGCGGTGCCTCCATGACAGCCGGGGCGCAAATGCAAACTTTGCCGCACCCCGAACATGCGGTTACACCGGTTACCCCAACGATGCTGCATCGCAACATCATCACTGGCACAATGGTCCCAATCCGAACCTACAATGCGCCGGAGGGAGCGCATACTGCCGCCCCCGCCCGAGCCATCCGCCGCCATGCACCGTACGTGGATGAAGTCCATCTCCCGGTTGGTTGATGCGTTGACCACGCCGGATTTCGGCCGCCAATCGTGGCCGCCCAAGCCGGTCAAGCCGCCCAAAGCCGGCACGCGCCGCGACAGCGCACGTCGCGTGCGTGTACCTGCCGTGCCGACGCCCACCGCCGGCACCTTTGCACGCGAGCAATTCATCTACGAGCCGGAATCACCCGCCGTGGTGGCACGCCGCCCGGAATACTGGCTCTACACGCCGCCCACGCGCGGCAGCAAGCCCCCCGCGCTGATGGTGATGCTGCACGGCTGCAAGCAATCCGCTGAAGTGCTGGCGCACGGCACGCGCATGAATGCGCTGGCAGATCGCGAGGGCTTCATCGTGCTGTATCCGGAGCAGCCGCGCCGCGCGCATCCGCAATGCTGCTGGCACTGGTATGACCCCGAGCACGTCGGCGCGCGCGAGGCGGACGGCATCAGCCGGCTGGTCGAACAAACGATCGCGCAAACCGGCGCCGATCCTTCACGCGTGTATCTGGCGGGGCTGTCGGCAGGTGCTGGATTGGCCGGCTTGATGGCGCTGCGCCATCCAGAGTTGTTTGCCGCGCTGGCGCTGCACTCCGGCCCGGCACTGGGCATCGCACGCACGCCTGCCTCGGCGTTAAACGTAATGCGGCGTGGTGCGCGCGTTGATCCGCTCGATGCGCTATCGACGGTGGTGGACGTGGCCACCTACCCCGGCATGCCGACAATGATCCTGCACGGTCTGCGCGATGACGCCGTTAACCCGGCCAATCAGGCGCAACTGGCCTCGCAGTTCCGCGCACTGAATCACCTGGGCGATGCCGCCGGGGTGTCTCGCGAAACCTCACGCGGCGACGGCTACATCCTGCGCAACGACATGCGCGACGGCGAATGCGTCGTCAGCCTGTGCCAGCTCACAGCAACTGGCCACGCCTGGAGCGGCGGCGACCCACGCTATGCCTTCCACGCGCCGGGGCCGGATGCCACTTGGCTGTGGTGGCAATTCGCGCGACGTCACGCACGCGAAGCTGCGCTGGCCGCGTAGGCGATGTGTCAGAGATCAATCGACTGCTGAACGCCACCACGCCCCAGCAGTTCATCGATCAGGCCGTAGCCGCGTGCGAGGCCGGCATCCTCTGCTGCTTCGCGCGTCGACAATGGGCGCTCGTCATGCGAATGCGCGACCAGCGTTTCGACGGCCGTCGGGTCTGCACCTGATTCGCAGATGCGCACGACAAAATCCCACAGCATCTGCGCCGGTGTACCGCCCTCGCCCGGCTTACGGGCTGCACGCGGAATGGCCAGCACGTAGACGTCGAAATCCTTGTACACCTCGGTGCGCCAGTTCGATTCCACGGTCATGTTGCCTCCTCGAGTACGCCTGCGTGACAGACACATCGTGTCGACATTGCAAACGCGCGCCGAAAACAACACAGGCCGGTACATGACCGGCCTGTCTTCACAGCATCAGCATTCGCCCTTCTTGGCGTGACCCGGGGGGCAGTGGTAGCGATCATCGCGGTCGCGGCGGTCGTGGTCCCAGTCGCGGTCCCGATCGCGGCCGCGCCAACGGCCATCATCGCCGCGATCCCAACCGCCCTCGTGCATTTGCCAACCGCGCGGACCTTGCTCCCAACGCGGCTCGCGCCAGTGGTAACCGTCACGGCCGTGCTCGCGATAGCCGCGACGCCAGACATATCGACCATCGCGCCATTGCCAGTAACCCGGCACCCACACGTAGCCTGGCTGCATGACCGGCACAGGCTCATATTGCGGCGGCGGCGGCGCGTACGTCGGGCCAATCTGCACGCCAATCGACACCTGCGCTTGCGCCGGCAAGGCAATCGCAGCCATCACACCGGCAGCGGCCAAGCATGTGGCGAGAATCCATGCGTTCTTCTTCATCGGAGACCTCCTTTCTCTGCAATCGAGCTTGATTCGATCCTAGCACCGGCCGGCGTCATGATCTGTAGGGTGTTACGCGGCGTTACCTTCGTTACCTGGCAACGCAGATATATGCATCGCTGTGTGAAGCGGGCCACGCGCCTCTTCAAGCCACGCGCAAAACGCCTGCACCACTTCGTCGCCGAGATTGCGCGCGGGACAATACCAGTAGTAGCTGCGCGCGACCAATGCCAAGTCTGGGAACGGCGCGATGAGGCGCCCCTCTTCCAGATCTTCAGCGATGAGCGCGGATGGCCCCATCGCGACCCCAAGCCCATCGATAGCAGCCTGGATCGACAAGTAGAAATGCTCGAACGTGAGCGCATGCGCGGGCCGCAAATTGGGCACGCCCGCCAGCACGAGCCAGCTCGGCCAGATCGAAGGCAGCGTATCTGAATGCAGCAGCGTGTGTCGCCGCAGATCCGATGGCGCACCCAACGGCGCGCGCTTGAGCAACGCCGGGCTGCACACAGGAAAGCGGCTCTCATCCAGGAAGCGCCCCGATCGAAAGCCCGCATGGATCTCCGGCCCGCCACGAATGATCACGTCGAAGTTATCGGGCAGGTCTTCGATCTCTTCGATGGACGTGGTCAGCCGCACCTCCACGCGCGGAAACCGCATCTGAAACGTGGACAGCCGCGGGATCAACCAGCGCATCGTGAAGGTCGGGATGCTGTTCACGCGCAGGATGCGCGCCGCATCACGATCACGCACCGACTGGCTGGCCACGCTGATGCGATCGAGCGCCACGCCGATCTCCGACAGATAGCGCTGCCCCGCATCGGTCAGTTCCACACGTCGGTTCAAGCGCCGGAACAGCGGCACGCCCAGCCACGCCTCCAACACCTGAATCTGCCGGCTGATGGCGCCATGCGTGACGCTCAACTCCTCGCCCGCACGCGTGAAGCTCAGGTGGCGCGCCGCTGACTCAAAGGCGCGCACAGCATTCAACGGAGGCAGCTTGCGCATATCGCGTGAGTTTTTTGCACAGATCAGGTCAGTATATATCGATTGTTGATCACAATCCGTGCCGATACGCTGTCGTCTTCTTGCTCACGCCGATACATCATCGGGTGAGAAAAATCGACCCGACTCCGTCCCCGCCCATCGTGACCCCCGTCGTCATCGCCCTGGTTCTGTGCGCCGCCCTGCTCCATGCCTCGTGGAATGCACTGCTGAAAAGCGGCTCCGACCGCCTGCGTGCCATCACGCTGATGACGCTGGCTTCCGGCGTGGCTGCAATCCCGATGGCGGTCGCACTTCCGCTGCCGGCCCCAGCCGCGTGGCCGTACGTGGCGCTATCCGCCGTGCTGCACGTTGGCTACAACGTGTTTCTCGCGCGGGCGTATCGGTTCGGAGAATTCGGGCAGGTGTACCCGATTGCGCGTGGCTCGTCGCCGCTGCTGGTGACGATGGGGGCCGTGCTGTTCGCGGGTGAGATGCCCGGCGCGATTGCGCTTGCGGGCGTGGTGCTGGTAAGCGCCGGCATCCTGAGCCTGGCACGCGGTCGCAAAGCGGACCTCGGCTCGACACTCGCCGCCTTCACGACCGGCGTGTTCATCGCGTGTTACACGGTGTGCGACGGTATCGGCGCACGGCTGGCGGGCAACGCAAACGCGTATTCGGCGTGGCTGTTCATGCTCGACGACCTGCCCATGGTGCTGTTGTATCGCGTATGGAAGGGCCCGCTGAACATCGACGTGCGCGATGCCGCTACGCTCAAGGCCTTTGGCGGCGGCGTGGTCTCGCTCGTCGCTTACGGCATCGTCATCTGGGCCGTGACGCTCGCGCCAATGGGGCCGGTATCCGCCCTGCGCGAAACGTCGGTGGTGTTTGCCGCGCTACTCGGCCGCTTCTTCCTCAAGGAATCGCTCACGGCGCGACGCCTGTCAGCGTGTTCGGTCATTGCCTTCGGCGCTTACTGCCTCGGGCACCCGGCGTGAGCGCTGTACTCGCACGGCGCATTCAAGCAGCGCGCGGCGGGTATTTGACCTCAAGGATGTCGATCTGCTCAACGCCCGCGGGCGTGCGCAGTGGCACCGTATCCCCCTCGCGCGCCTTGATGAGTGCACGCGCAATCGGCGAGATCCAACTCACGCAGCCCCGATCAAGATCGACCTCGTCCATGCCGACGATGGTGATGGTGGTTTCGCCGCCAGCCTGGTTGGCGTAGGTGACCGTGGCGCCAAAGAAAATCTGATCGTTGTCGCCCTGCAGACTGGCGTCGACCACTTCGGCTTTCTCGATACGGCGTGTGAGAAAGCGAATACGCCGGTCGATCTCTCGCAGGCGCTTCTTACCATAGAGGTAGTCACCGTTCTCGGAGCGATCGCCATTGGATGCAGCCCACGACACGATGCCGACCACCTCGGGCCGCTCCGTATCGATCAAGTGCATCAACTCCGTGCACAAGCGCTCGTAGCCGGCGGGCGTGATGTAGTTCTTGGAGCCCGGCGGCAGAGGCGCGGCGCCCTCGGGCAGATCGTCTTCATCGTCGCCGGAGTCTTCCCGGACGAAAGCCTTGTTCATGGTGCGAGCAACGGTTGTTCAGGACTCCATTATAGAAAGTTGGCTCCTTCAGAAGAAAAAGTGAAGAAGGGGGTTCACAAGGTCGGAAAATTCTGTATAATCTCATTTCTCGGTTGCGGCTGTAGCTCAGTTGGATAGAGTACTTGGCTACGAACCAAGGGGTCGTGGGTTCGAATCCTGCCAGCCGCGCCAACCTGATAAGAACGAGAAGGGCTTCCAGAAATGGAAGCCCTTTTTGTTTGCCCGCTCCCCAGCCACCGATCAACAGCAGGCTGCGCACAGGTGGCGAGGCGTCGAAAAAGAAGCGAGGGCAACGGCTCTCACCCTCTTCGCTGCATCACGCATGTCGGAATGCGTGATTCGCCACTGGACTCTCCGCAGATCACATGTATAATCGCGCCCTTCGGTTGCGGCTGTAGCTCAGTTGGATAGAGTACTTGGCTACGAACCAAGGGGTCGTGGGTTCGAATCCTGCCAGCCGCACCAACCTGATACGAACAAAAAGGGCTTCCAGAAATGGAAGCCCTTTTTGTTTTGCCTGTGTCCCACGCAACACTGAAATGATGTGCTGCGCGCGCGGGCCACAAACAAAAAAGGCGAAGCCAACCGGCCTCGCCCTTTCTGCATCTGCGCCCCGCGCCAGTTAGTCGCCACGATCCCGCGCAATGCGGATCACATCCGGGTTACGCCGCAGCGCCCGCATCACGTCGGCCAGATGCACACGGTCGTGCACCTGGATCAGGAAGGTCATGTACGTGGCCTCCTGATCGCCCTCCTGCTCCATCGACACGTGCGCCACGTTGGCATCGGCCGAGGTCAGGTCCGCCGCCACGCGCGCGAGGATGCCCTTGGTATTGCGCACCAGCACCTTGATCGACACGTCGAACGCGCGCGTGGTGTGCTCCGCCCACATGACGTCGATCCAGTGCTCCGGATCCTTGCTGTGCAAGCGCTTGGCCACTCGGCATTCCTGCGCGTGGATCTGCAGGCCCTCGCCCTTGCCGATGTAGCCCACTATCGAGTCGCCGGGAATCGGCCGGCAGCATGACGAGAACACCATAGCCATACCCTCATCACCACTGACGGTGACGGCCGGCGCCTCTTCATTGGCGAAGGTGTGCACGGCAGCCATCAGAGACTCATCGCCGTCGTGCCCGCCTTCCTGCAGCACGATCTCGATGCGACGCGCGATCACGGCCGGTACACGGCGCCCCAGCGCGAGGTCCGCAAAGACGTCTTCGCGAGCCTTGTTGCCGGTCCATTGCACGATGCGTTCCCACACCGGTGCGGGAACGGCCTTCATGTCGATGCCAAGCTGGCGCAGCGCCTGCTCCAGCAAGCGCTCGCCGAGCTGAATGGCCTCATCAAGTTTGGCCGTCTTGAGGAAATGGCGGATCGCCGCGCGTGCCTTGCCGGTGCGCACGAACGTGAGCCAGGCCGGATTCGGCTTCGAGTACGGGGCCGTCACGACCTCAACAATGTCGCCGTTCTTCAGCTCGGTGCGCAGCGGCAGTAGCTCGTTGTTGATCTTGACCGCCACGCATTGGTTGCCTAGGTCACTGTGCACCGCGTAGGCAAAGTCCAGCGCCGTGGCGCCACGCGGCAGTGCGCGGATCTCGCCCTTAGGCGTGAACACATACACGGCATCTGGGAACAGGTCGATCTTGACGTGCTCCAGAAACTCCTGCGAATCGCCGGTCTGGCTCTGGATATCGAGCAGCGACTGCAACCACTGATGCGCCTGCTGCTGCGCGCGATCGGGCTCGTCGTGGTGCTGCTTGTACATCCAGTGGGCAGCCACGCCGGCTTCCGCAATCTGGTTCATCTCGCGCGTGCGAATCTGAAACTCGACCGGCGTGCCGAACGGCCCCACCAGCGTCGTGTGCAGCGATTGATAACCGTTGATCTTCGGGATCGCGATGTAGTCCTTGAACTTGCCTGGCATCGGTTTGTACAGGCTGTGCAGCGCACCCACGGTCATGTAGCACTGCATCTGCGTGTCAACCACCACGCGAAAGCCATACACATCCAGCACCTGCGAGAACGACAACTGCTTGTCGTGCATCTTGCGGTAGATGCTGTAGAGCGTCTTCTCGCGCCCCGTCAGCTCCGCCGGGATGCCCGCATCGGCCAGTGCGCGTTGCGCCGTCTCAAGAATGCGCGTCACCACCTCACGGCGATTGCCGCGCGCGGCCTTCACGGCCTTCTCGAGCGTCGCGTAACGGAACGGCGAGCCGATACGGAAACTCAGTTCCTGCAACTCGCGATACGTGGTGTTCAGACCGAGTCGGTGTGCGATCGGCGCGTAAATCTCCATCGTCTCGCCCGCGATACGACGACGCTTTTCGGGCGGCACATGGTCGAGCGTACGCATGTTGTGCGTGCGGTCGGCCAGCTTGACGAGAATCACGCGCACATCGCGCGCCATCGCTAGCAGCATCTTGCGGAAGCTCTCCGCCTGCGCCTGCTCTCGGCTTTGGAATTCCAGCTTGTCCAGCTTGGTCAGGCCATCGACCAGTTCTGCGACCTTGGGCCCGAATTTTTCGGCCAGCTCGCTCTTGGTGACGCCCTGATCCTCGATCACGTCGTGCAGCAGTGCCGCCATGATCGATTGCACATCCAGTTTCCAGCCCGCACAGATCTCTGCCACGGCCACCGGATGCGTGATGTACGGTTCGCCGCTCTGACGATACTGGCCGAGGTGCGCCTCGTCGGAGAAGTGAAACGCCTCTTTCACCAGCTTGAGATCGGCCGGCTTCAGGTACGACAGTTTCTCGGTCAGCGCCGTAATCGAGACAACCTGCTGACGCGGGGGCGCAGCGGGCTGCGAGGTCGGGCCAAACAGATGCCGATAGGTCTGCTCCAGCACCGCATCGATGAAGAGCGTGTCGCCAGTCGCGTCAGGCTTGACCGCTTGCGCGGCGCCTTCAGCAGGTTGAGCCTTGGGCGATTTGGGCGGCAACGCCGACCGCTCGCCCACCAAGTCCGCACCACGCGGGTCGGGCAGGTTCGGCGCCCCCGTACGAGGCGACGCGGGGCCGGAAGCGGAAGTCGGCATGGAAACGAAGGAAGCGGTGGAAGACCCAGGCAGCGGCGAGGAAGCCCCCGCCGCGTCCGACGTGCTGCCGGACGACTCCGCCGGCGGCACGTTGTGCTCGTGCGTGGCGGAGCGTTGGTTCCTGGGCGAAGAAGAAGCGGGCGAGGTAGGCATGCCGGGGTCTTGTGCGTTCGCGGCTTTCACATCCATGAAAGATCGCAAGAACGATCAGTGACCAAGGCAGCGTACCACGCCAGGTAATGCGTCAGCTCAGGACGGAACCTTCTTGAGCATTTCGATACCGACTTGGCCGGATGCGATTTCGCGCAGCGCGGTCACGGTCGGTTTGTCCTTGGCATCGACCTTGGGCGTGTGGCCCTGCACCAACTGACGGGCGCGGTATGTTGCGGCCAGCGCCAGTTCGAAGCGATTCGGAATCTGTTTCAAGCAATCTTCGACGGTAATACGCGCCATGAAAACTCCACCTGGTGGCAAATCTTGTTGATCTCGGTATTTTAGCAGCAGCGCAGCACTCGGCCCGGAGAGCACATCAGCACAAGCGCTACCACACTTTTACAAAAGCGCCGGAAAACGCCGACGCTTCAGGCAATTCAGTGAATGCCCAGTTCGACGAAAAGCTCGCCGTGGCGGGCCTTCTGGGCACCAAAACGCAGGCGCGTGGCCTGCACTACCGTGCGCAGTTCGGTCAATGCAGCATCGAACACTTCGTTGATGATGACGTAGTCAGCCTCAGGTGCGTGCGCCATCTCGGAGCCCGCTGCCAGCAGGCGGCGCACGATCACGTTGGGCTCGTCCTGGCCGCGCTTCTTCAAGCGATCCTCCAGCGCCGTGAGCGACGGCGGCAGGATGAAGATCTCGACGGCATTGGAGAAGCGGTGATGCACCTGCTGTGCGCCCTGCCAGTCAATCTCAAGCAGCACGTCGGTGCCAGCGCGCATCTGCTCTTCGATCCACACGCGCGAGGTGGCGTAGTAGTTGCCATGCACCTCGGCCCATTCAAGAAACTCGCCGCGGTCGCGGCAGGCCTTGAACTCATCCACAGTCATGAAGTTGTATTCGCGGCCGTGCTGCTCGCCCGGGCGGGGCTTGCGCGTGGTGGCCGAGACCGACAGGCGGATCGACGAATCCTGCGCCAGCAGCGCATTCACCAGCGTCGACTTGCCGGCGCCGGAGGGCGCCACGACCATGAACAGGCTGCCCGGAAAATGGTTCTCGATGGGCGTATCGACGGCCGAATGAACCTGAGGCGCTTGAGGGGATGGCATGTTCTAGTTCTGTTGTTCTAGGGGGTTATTCGAGGTTCTGGACTTGCTCGCGCATCTGCTCGATCAGCAGCTTGAGCTCCATCGACGCGTCGGCCAGTTCCTTGGCGGCGGCCTTCGAGCCGAGGGTGTTCGCCTCGCGGTTGAGCTCCTGCATCATGAAGTCCAGGCGCTTGCCGAGTTGGCCGCCCTTTTCCAGCAGATGGCGCGTCTCACGCAGATGTGCTTGCAAGCGCGAGAGTTCTTCAGCGATGTCGATGCGGATGCCGTAGACGGTGGCTTCCTGGCGAATGCGTTCGGACAGCTCGTCGCGCGTGAGGGCCGGCGTGCCATCGGGTGCAGCCAGGCCAAACGCTTCGCGCAGGCGCTCGGTCAGCTTGTCCTGATGTTGCTGGATCAGGTTCGGCACCATCGGCGACAACTCTTCGACAATCTTGAGCATAGCGTCGACGCGGTCCAGCAGCATGGCCTTGAGCGCATCGCCTTCGCGGCGGCGGGATTCCAGGAGTTGCTTGAGCGCCTCTTTGGCGGCGTCGACAACGGCGTCGCGCAGCGCGTCCTGGGTCAACTCGGGCTCGGCCAGCACGCCCGGCCAGCGCAGGATCTCGCCCATGCGCAGTGAACCCGACGCGGGCAGGTAGCGCGTGACTTCCTGCTCGAGCTTGGCCAACTGTTGCAGCACGCCGACATTGAGCGCCGCAACGTCGCTGGCGGCTTCCTGGCGTTGCAGGTTGATCCGGCACTCCAGCTTGCCGCGCGACAGTGCGCTCATGAGCATCTCGCGCAGGGCCGGCTCGAAGGCGCGACACTCTTCCGGCGCGCGGAAGAACAGATCGAGGAAGCGCGAGTTGACGGTGCGGAATTCGACCGACACGGTGGCGACGTTTCCGCTCGGTGCACCGTGGGCATCGGTAAAGGCTGCCTGGCGTGTAGCAACGCCGTAGCCGGTCATGCTGTGGATCATGAAATCGAGGTGTCTTCTTAGAGGTGCTGGATGCCCGGTGTGCCCAAACGCATACCGTGGCACGCTGAGAATTGGCGGGGAATCCCCCACCTTTTGTCGCTTTACAACGTGTGGACGGGTCAGGGAAAATCCGACAGCCATTTCGCCACACAAACCCATGACAGAGTCAAAAGGCTCAGGACAGCCACGCAGTGCACCGTTGCCGGTCGGCACCCTGCTGTCCAACTACCGTATTGTAAAGAAGTTGGCCAGCGGGGGGTTCAGCTTCGTCTATCTCGCCACCGATGAACATGGGACGCCGGTGGCCGTGAAGGAATACCTGCCGTCTTCGCTGGCCCGTCGTTCGCCCGGCGAATTGATTCCGGTCGTGCCTGAAGAAAGCGCGAGCGCGTTCCGCCTCGGGCTCAAATACTTCTTTGAAGAAGGCCGCTCGCTCGCCCGCATTTCTCACCCCGCCATCGTGCGCGTGCTCAATTTCTTCCGGGAAAACGGCACCGTCTACATGGTGATGACGTACGAGCAGGGCAAAACGCTTCAGGAGCACATCCTCAACGCGCGCCAGCAGGGCAAGCTCAAGATGCTGCGCGAGCGTTTCATCCGCCAGGTCTTCCATGACCTGATGAGCGGCCTGCGCGAAGTCCATATCCACAAGCTGCTGCACCTCGACATCAAGCCGGGCAACATCTATCTGCGCGAAGACCATTCGCCGATCCTGCTCGACTTTGGCGCCGCGCGGCAAACGCTCACTGCAGAGGCCTCGCGCTTCCAGCCGATGTACACACCGGGCTTTGCTGCGCCGGAGCTGTACCGCAAGCACAACGAGCTGGGCCCGTGGACGGACATCTACAGCATCGGCGCGACCATCTATGCCTGCATGGCAGGCACGCCGCCGCAGGAAGCCACGCAGCGCGAAAAGGACGACAAGCTGGAAGAAGGCCTGGAGCGCCTGCGCAAGGTCTATACAGCCAGCCTGATTGACTTGGTCGGCTGGTGCCTGAAGATGAAGCCGGAGGAACGCCCGCAAAGCGTGTTCCGCCTGCAGAAGGTACTGCGCGAAGAAAGCAACGCGCTGACCGAGTTGCAGGCACTGACCGCCGTCACACAAGGCGGCCCGGTGCCAGAAGAGAAAGAGGCGTTGACGACACGTTTCATGAGCCGCCTGTTGCGCCGCCGGGACAATTGACCGTCAAGTTGCCCCCAGCAGGCGGAGTATGATTCCAACACGGTGCAGCGCGGGACGGGACCAGCCGCCGCACCACACTCCTTCACCGAATACTCAATAGCCGCAATGCGATTCTCGGTCTATCAAGAAAGCAAAAAAGGCGCTCGACGCGTCAACCAGGACCGCATGGGGTACTGCTTCACGCGCGATGCCATGCTGATGGTGCTGTGCGACGGCCTGGGCGGACACTCGCTGGGCGAAGTCGCAGCCCAGCAGGCGCTGCAGACCATGGCACGCCAGTTCCAGCGCCACGCACGTCCGTCGATTCGCAACCCGCACGACTTCCTGCACGAGAGCATCATGCTCGCGCACCGCGACATCCACCGCTATGCCGAAACCAACGGCCTGCCGGATGCGCCGCGCACCACCATTGTCTGTGCGCTGGCGCAGCGCGGCTCGCTGCACTGGGCACACGCGGGTGATTCGCGCATGTACCTGATGCGCAAGGGCGAACTGGTGACGCGCACGCGCGATCACTCCAAGATCGAGAACCTGCTGCAACAGGACCGCGTGCTGCCGATGCAGGTGGCCAACCACCCCGAGCGCAACAAGATCTACAACTGCCTGGGCTCGCCCAACCTGCCGTTGATCGACATCGGCGGACCGACCAACCTGGAGCCGGGCGACGTCGCCATGCTCTGCTCCGATGGCCTGTGGGGCAGCGTGCAGGAAGACGAACTGGTCGACACCTGTACGAGCTTCTCGGTCACGCAGGCGATTCCGGAACTGATTGCCCGCGCACTGCGCAATGCCGGCGACACCGCCGACAACACGACCGCCATCGCCATGATGTGGGAGCTGGACGCGGTGACCACCACGCAGGATTCGGTGCAGACCGACACCCTGCCGCTGAACGCCTTCACCACGTCCATCCTGGATGCGCCGAGCGGCGAATCTGGGCTGATGTCGGAAGAGGAGATCGAGCGCTCCATCGCCGAGATCCGTGCCGCCATCGACAAGACCAGCAACCTGACGCGCTAAGCGTCACCGAGCAGGTCCCCGCCGGCCCGCCCTGCCAGACCCGACGTCGGCAGCGCGGGCCGGTATCATGTCGGGCTATCCGTTTTCTCAAGCGAGACCCCACATGCGTCCTAGCGGCCGTCAGCCCGACCAACTCCGCCCCGTCACCCTCACCCGCCACTTCACACGCCATGCTGAAGGCTCGGTGCTGGTGTGCTTTGGCGATACCCAAGTGCTCTGCACGGCCAGCGTGCTGCCCAAGGTGCCGCCGCACAAAAAGGGCAGCGGTGAAGGCTGGGTGACCGCCGAGTACGGCATGCTGCCGCGCTCGACGCACACGCGTTCCGACCGCGAAGCCGCACGCGGCAAGCAGACCGGCCGCACGCAGGAAATCCAGCGCCTGATTGGCCGCGCGATGCGCTCGGTATTCGACTTGGCGGCGCTGGGCGAATACACCATCCACCTCGACTGCGATGTGCTGCAGGCAGACGGCGGCACGCGCACGGCCAGCATTACCGGTGCGTTCGTGGCGGCCCATGACGCCATCTCCGCAATGCGCGCGAAGGGTCAACTGCCCGAGGGTGCGCAGCCGATCCGCGACTTCGTTGCCGCCGTGTCGGTAGGCGTGTTCAATGGCGTGCCGGTGCTCGACCTCGACTATCCGGAAGACTCCGCCTGCGACACCGACATGAACGTCGTCATGACCGGCGCGGGTGGCTTTGTGGAAGTGCAAGGCACCGCCGAAGGCACGCCCTTCACGCGCGCCGAAATGGACACGCTGCTCGGCCTCGCCGACCAGGGCATCCGCACGCTGATCGGCCTGCAGAAGCAGGCACTCGGCCTGTGAGCGCAACCGTCGTGACAGCCATGCGCAAAATCGTTCTCGCTTCCAACAACGCCGGCAAGCTGACGGAGTTCAACGCCTTGCTCGCCCCGCTCGGATTCGATGTGACGCCGCAAGGCGCACTCGGCATTCCCGAGGCGGAGGAGCCCTACGCAACCTTCGTCGAGAACGCGCTGACCAAGGCGCGCCACGCCAGCCGTGCGTCCGGCCTGCCGGCGCTGGCGGATGATTCCGGCATCTGCGTGCACGCGCTGGACGGCGCACCGGGCGTGTATTCCGCGCGCTATGCACAACTGGCTGGCGAAGAAAAGTCCGATGCTGCCAACAACGCCCGCCTCGTGCGCGAACTGGCCGGCAAGGCCAATCGCGGCGCACACTATGTTTGCGTGCTGGTCTATGTGCGGCACGCTGACGATCCGCAGCCCATCATCGCCGAGGGCAACTGGTTCGGCGAGGTGATCGACGCACCGCGCGGCGACGGTGGTTTCGGCTACGACCCGCACTTCCTGCTGCCCGACCTCGGCAAGACTGCCGCTGAAATGTCCAAAGCCGAGAAGAACGGCGTGAGCCATCGCGCACAAGCGCTCGCACAACTGGTCGAGCGGCTGCGTCTGTTTGAGAACGCCTGAGTTTCGATGATCCCGATTCACCCAGCCGGCGCAGTCAAGACGCCCTCCGCGACCGCCGCCGAAACCGGCGACAAAGTCACCTCCGTCTTCCTGCAGCCAGGCAAGATCAGCCTGCCCGCATCACCGCCGCTGTCGTTGTACGTGCACGTGCCTTGGTGTGTACGCAAGTGCCCGTACTGCGATTTCAACTCGCATGCGGAGCCGGAACAGGGCATCCCGGAAGAACGCTTTCTCGCGGCTGTACGGCAGGACCTGGAAGCCGCGCTGCCGATGGTGTGGGGCCGGCATGTGCACACTATCTTCATCGGTGGCGGCACCCCCAGCCTGTTGTCGGCGCAGGGGCTGGACCGGCTGCTGTCGGACATCCGCATGCTGTTACCCGTCGATGCCGATGCCGAGATCACGATGGAAGCGAACCCCGGCACGTTCGAGGCCGAGCGCTTTCGCAGCTATCGTGCGAGCGGCGTGAACCGTCTGTCGATCGGCATCCAGAGCTTCAACGATGCGCACCTGCAAGCGCTGGGCCGCATCCACAGCGCGGCCGAAGCACGTGCCGCCATCGACATCGCCCGCGCGCACTTCGACAACATCAATCTCGACCTGATGTTTGCCCTGCCCGGCCAGACGCTTGCCGAGTGCGAGGCTGACTTGGAAGCCGCGCTGTCGTTCGATACCAACCACGTCTCTCTGTATCACCTGACGCTGGAGCCGAACACATACTTCGCCAAGTACCCGCCCGCGCTGCCGGACGACGACACGGCGTTTGCCATGCAGGACTGGATTCATGCGCGGCTGGCTGCAGCTGGCTACGAGCACTACGAAGTGTCGGCGTATGCCAAAGCGGGCAAGCGCTGCAAGCACAACCTGAACTACTGGCAGTTCGGTGACTACCTCGGCATCGGGCCGGGCGCGCACGGCAAACTGAGCTTTCCGCACCGAGTCATCCGCGAGATGCGGCACAAGCATCCGGACACCTACCTGCGCCAGACCGAAACATCGGGCGGTGCCGCCGTCGTGCAGGAGCAGCGCGAAGTCGATGCGGCCGACCTGCCGTTCGAGTTCATGCTCAACGCGCTGCGGCTGACGGACGGGTTCCCCGTCACGCTGTTCCAGGAGCGCACCGGCCTGCCGCTTCGCACGATCGAGCACGAACTCGACGCCGCGGAACAGCGCGGCCTGCTCGCGCGTGACCACGTAGCGATCCGCCCGACCGAGCTGGGACAGCGATTCCTGAACGATCTGCAGGAATTGTTCTTGGCCGACGATAAAAACTGACGGTGACCCGGTGCCAAGTTGCACCGGGTACCGTTACAATGGCGGCCTTGCTCGCAACGAGCAGCCCAGCAGCACAAGGAAGCGTGGCCGAGTGGTTTAAGGCAGCAGTCTTGAAAACTGCCGATGGGGTGACCCATCCGTGAGTTCGAATCTCACCGCTTCCGCCAATCTCTTTTGCCCCTCCCCTTTCAAGCCATCGCCCCGAGCAGCACATCCGTGCCTCTTCGCGATGCCTCCATCGCGCGGGCAGTCGTCTCCCGCAATACCGTCTCGTAGCCGGCAATCGCCGCATCGAGCCCCACACGGCCTTGCCGCACCTCACCCAGCCATGCTGCCAAGTTGGCCGCGTCCGTCAGCGCAGTGTTGGCACCCAGGCCGCCTGCGGGGCTCATCGCGTGGATTGCATCGCCAAGCAGGGTGACGCGGCTGCTTGCCCATGGCAGCAAAGGCTGTGTGGCGCGCACCGGCAGCATGACCGTCGAGGCAGCATCCCCATAGGCAAGCAGTGCACGCAGTCCGCGCGCCCAGCCGACAGAGAGCGCAGCGATGCAAGCATCGACGCTACCGCCCGTATTCAAGCGTTGGTTTTGTGCAATCACCGCCCAGTACAGATACGGCTCCACTTCGCTCAGCCCGGCCTGGAGTTGCGCGGGTGACATCGCAAAACGCATCGCGTCGATGATGACCGCCAGCCCGTCGCCAAAGACGATCGTCGTGTTTCCCGGCAACTGATCGTCGATACGCGCCAGCGCGGCGGGCGTCAGATACGTCTTGCCGTAGATGACGGAGGCCTCGGTCAATACGGGCTCGGCCTCCGGCAACCGCTGCGCACGTATGCCGGAATGCACGCCATCGGCGCCAACCAGCACGTCGGTCACGAGCGTCGAGCCATCGTCGAACGTCACCTCGATGCGTCCGTCTTCGCACAACCGGTGACGAACATGCCCGCGCCCGAAGTGCACCCATTTACCGATGCCGTCGAACAGCACCTCGCGCAACGTCTGACGATGGGCGTTCAAGTCTGCCGGCTCGTCAGCATCGTCGTCGCGCCACGATTCGACCCAGCGGCCGTCCACGGGGCGCAGATGCGGATCGAACAGGTTCACGCGGCGCGCCGGCACGGCGCACGTCTTGCGGAGCAGCCTGTAGCGCGCCGGCGGCAGGCAGGCCTCCAGCGCCCGCTGCCCAGCGGCATCGATGCGGATGCGATAGCCCTGCGGACGGCTGCCCATGGCGGCATCGCGCTCGAACACGTCGAAAGCGATGCCGCGGCGACGCAGCCCCTGCGCGAGACACAGGCCACCCAGTCCCGCGCCAATGATGGTCACATGCAATGGTTCAAACATCGGCCCACTCCGCGAATGGCATCGATTGATTGGAGCCATCGCCCAGCGCGCGTCGGGCGACATCCAGTGCCACATCAAAACTGGCGACCACCACCATCGGCACCTTGAACGCCTGCACAGCGATCGCCGCCTGCGCGCGCACGGCCAGCCGCTGCACAGGATCGGGTTCAACATGCACCAGCGCCCTGCACTGCCCGGCCAGCGCCGCCTTGTTCTCCTTCAGCCAGACGGCGCGCAACCGGCGATCTTCGTGCGCCTCGTCTGCCTGCTGAACGCCGTGGATCACGACAAACGGCTGGCTACGCGCCAGCAGTGCGTCCATCTCACGTGCCCACTGCGGCGCATACCCGGGTGCCTGGGCGCCGCTACGCAGCATCACGATCGGCCATGCCGAGATGTCGTAGATGCGGAATGTATCCAACGTTTCTGCCATGTTTCCCCCTGCTGGGATTGCGATCCATGAGTGGCCCCTGTGGGCCGTGGGGTCACTATCGCGCACCGCAGCAAAGACGTGATAACGTGGTTTGGACAGAAACTATTGAAAACTCGCCAACCGCACATGCGCGCCCAGCCTCGCACCAGCGATGCCATGCCAGCCCGTCCCATGGCCGAGCTGATCACCCTCAAGGCCTTCAGCGAACGCACGGACGGCCCTGAGATCGTTGCCGTGGTGGGCACCGCCGAGAGCAATGACAGGCTCCAGTTCGGCACGCGCGAGGTCGACTGGCACAGCCATCTGCGGGGGCAGATCTTCTGCGTGGACAGCGGCCTGATGCACGTACGCACGCGGCATGGTTCGTGGATCCTGCCGCCGCACCGCGCCGGCTGGATTCCGCCAGGGGAGATGCACAGCGCCACCATCAGCGGCGTGATGAGCGGCTGGTTCGTGCTGGTCGCGCCTGCGTGCTGCGCGGATCTGCCCGACCGGCCATGCGTGGTCGGCATCAGCGACGTCATGCGTGCGCTCGTGCGCCGCGCCGTTACCTGGCCGGTCGATGACCTCCTCACGCCGGAATGCCAACGTATCGCCGCGGTGCTGCTTGACGAGCTACGTCACGCCCCGCGAGAACCACTGCATCTGCCGCTGCCGACTGACCGGCGCCTGGCGCGCATCGCGCAAAGTCTTGTCGACACACCCGGCGACACACGCACGCTGGAAGCCTGGGCCGAATGGGCTGGCGTGTCGCCACGCACGGTCAACCGGCTGTTCCTGGCGGAAACCGGCATCGGCTTCGCGCAATGGCGCCGCCAGGCCCGGCTGGTGCATGCGCTCGAACGCCTGGCCGCCGGTGAGCCGGTTGCCAACGTGGCCGACGCACTGGGCTACGCCTCGCCCAGCAACTTCATCGCCATGTTCCGCCAGTACTTTGGGCAATCCCCCGCGCGCTACTTCGGACGACGCGAATTGTCTGCTGCCGCATCCGCTGACGATGCGTGACTGATCCCACCGGAATCCGCAGGCAAAGCTGATATAGTCGCGTCGGCTCCGATTTCTGATTCTTGCGATGTCTCTCGTCTTCCGCCGAACCGTTCTCATGTTTGCTGCCGCAACTGCCGTTGCGGGCACCGGATTGGCGCATGCCCAAACTGCAGCACCGCAAGCGCCGGCCGCCGCCACAGCTGCCTCTGCCGGCACCGTGGCCGAGCTGCAGCAGTTGCTGGCGCAGAAGCGCCTGACAGAACTGCGCACCACCTACAACGGCGACTACGGCACGAGCCTGCTGCTGGTCAACGAAGACACCACCGCCTACGTCGCGCTGTCGTATCGCAAAGAATTGTGGCGCGTGTACAAGTTCGCGTCAGTGGCACCGGCTGAAGGCGCGTATGACACGCTGGCCCGCCAGACCCGTGTCTGGGCTGAAGATGACCTGCGCCGCGCCGTCACCGCCGGCCAGAAAGCCCAGCTCGAGCGCGAAGCCCAGGCCGCCGAGCAGCGCGCCGCCTCGCTCGGCCAGGAAGTGCGCATCATGCAGGCGCAGCGCCAGAAGATGCTGGAAGAACAGCAGACGGTGCGCCAGCAAACCCAGGCGCTGGACGTCGAGCGCCGCGCCTACAAGGCACAGGTTGACTCGCTGCAACAGCAGATCCGTCTGCTGGAAAAGCAGCTCAACGACCCGGCCTGGGCGCCTGCTCAGTAAGACTCCCACCCCGTTCCCTAGCCTGTGGTGCACATGCCGCAGGCTGGCGGTCGCCCCGTCGCCGACACAGTACGCAACAGATTTAGGATAAGTCTGATCGACCGCCTCCTGACAGGCTCTTAGCATGTCGACTGTTCCCGCAAGCGGCCACGCGCCTGCTGCGGCCATCAGCGGAGACGGACGTGGACTCTCTCAACTTCACCATCAGTGGCGACCTGGGCCTACCAGGTTTTGTGCGCGTGCCCCCGCCCTTCGGCACGCCGCGCGATGCTGTCCGTGCGATCCACTCCACCCTGGCCCGCGTAGAGAACGACGTGCGGCTGGCGACCGCCGCAACCGAGCATCAGGTGCTGCGCGCGCGATGGCGCCAGCGTTTGACAATCGTCGCGATCGGGGTGGCATGCACGGCGGCGGCCGCGCTGATCGGCTCGCATACTGGCAAGCGCCAGCCGCCGCTCCCCCACATCGACCCGGCGCAGTACGCTGCAATCTCGCAAGCGCCCACGCCAAGCGCGCCGGCAGAACTGCTTGCACCAGACACGGCACCAGCCGTCGCTGCCGGTGAAGCATCGAGCGGGATTGATGCCACGCCGGCCAAGACCGAAATCGAAACCGCACCGAGCCACGCGGGCCAACCGAACATCACCGTCGTGGCCAAGCCGGAGACGGAAGTTGTTCGCACACCGGCCCTCTCGACATTGCCAGAGACCGCCACCAAGTCGCGTACGCTTGCTCGCGCAACCGGCCGCACGGCAGCGCCTGTTGCGCCCGCTCGACCGGTTGCCGAGACCTACGATGCGCCGGCGGCGATCGAGAGCTACCGCACAATGGATGACACCGCGCCCGTCACCTCGGGCTATGTCGCCCCAGGCACTTCAGTACGCATCGAACTGCAACGCCACACGCGCCTGACCGACTGATCCGGCGTGCGCGCCACCACCCCAAACGGGCGGCGGCTGCCTAGTGCAGTTGGCCGCCCGTTTCGCGTACGTCGTGCAGCGTGCGCAGCGTCGTCTCGATGGCAATGCGCAGCCCGGCGACGATGGTGTCGTGTGCCATGCTCGGCTGCCCCGGATGCTTGGCCGCCTGCGACGGCAGATACGGGATGTGGATAAAGCCGGCGCGTGTGGGCAGCTTGTGACGGGCGATGGCGTGCATCAGCCCATAGAAGACGTGGTTGCAGACGAAGGTCCCCGCCGTCTGCGAGATCGCGGCGGGAACACCGCCCGCACGCAGTTCGCGCACGATGGCCTTGATCGGCAGCGTTGAAAAATACGCAGCCGGCCCGTCGCTCGCAATGGCGATATCGATGGGCTGCTTGCCGGCGTTGTCCGCAATGCGCGCGTCGTCCACGTTGATGGCGATGCGCTCGATGGCCATTTCGGAGCGGCCGCCGGCCTGCCCCACGGCGATCACCACATCCGGCTGCAGCGTCTGCAGCAGCTTGCCGAGCACCTTGTTGGATTCGCCGAAGATGGTCGGCAACTGGCGCGCGATGATCTCGGCGCCGGCGATCCCCTGACCGTCGAGCGTGCGCACGGCTTCCCACGACGGGTTGAGGGGCTCGTTCTCGAACGGATCAAAACCGGTGACGAGGACGGTAGGCATGACGTTCTCCTGCTTGCTACGTAAGACAAAAACGATGATAAACGTCCGTCGAACATCATGCCCAAGTGCGCGCTGGCGTTAGTTCGCCTTGCTGCGCTTGTTCTCGAAGGTCAGCAGGATGTCGACTTCTTCCGTGCCCGCCGTGTGCAGCCATTCACGCGTCAGACGCTCGCCCAGGCGGCGCATGTCGCCCTGCAGGTTCACGTCGGGATTGAGCACGCGTACACCGCTCTTGGCAAGCTCGGCCTCATCGCGCTCGTAGGTCTGACGGCTCGAATCCCAACCGCGTGCCTCGTAGTCCTTGGCCAGTTTCAGCACGGTCTGCTGGGTGGCGGGCGGCAGCTTGGCAAAGCGCGCTTCATTGACGAACACGGCGTTCTTCGGAATCCAGGCGTTGACCTTGTAGTAGTAGGTCAGGCGCTGGCCGGCCTTGGTTTCCAGGCCGGTTGACGGCGAGGTGACCATGGTGTCGATGCGCCCGGCGCTGATGGCGGCAGCCAGGTCGGCAGCCTCTACCTGCACAGCCTGCGCACCGTACAACTCGGCGATGCGCTTTTGCGCGGCGTTGTACGTGCGCAAACGATGGCCTTTCAGGTCGGACAAACGGGCAATCGGTGTTTCGGAATACAGGTTCTGCGGCGGCCAGGGCACGGCGTACAGCAGACGCAGGCCGTTGGCCTTCATCAGGGCTTCGATGCGGCTGCGCGAGGCGTCCCACAGCAGGCGTGCGTCGTTGTAGCCCGAAACCACGAAGGGAATCGAATCCACACCGAACAGCGGATCGCGCTGGGCCAGTGTCGAGAGCATCACCTCGCCCGCCTCGGCTTTGCCGTCTTTCACGCCGTCGAAGATCGCGGCCGGCTTGAGCAACGTGCCATTCGGCGACACCTCGAACTTGAGACTGCCGTTGGTGGCCGTGTTCACGGCGCTGGCGAAGGCCTGCAGGTTTTGCGTATGGAAATTGACGGCCGGATACGGTGTGGCCACGCGGAATGTTTCAGCGTGCGCCTGCGTAACAGACGTCAGCGAGATCAGCGACAGGGCGCTGGTTGCAAGAACACAAAGGAAGCGGCGTCCCGACTTGGGCCGGCCGCTCGTCATCTGGCTGCTCATGAATCCCCCCGGAGAAGAGCACGATGCGAGGTCAACGACCGCACACCCTGCTTACCCCCTCGGGCGGCGATCACGTCTGGCGGCGTACGCCGGTTGTATTTCACCGGCGTGACGCACACCGCACGCGATGCATTAGACACGATTAGTGCAGCATCAGGAAGTACAGCAGCACGATATTGGCTGCAAGCAACAGTAGCGCAGTCGGGACTTGCGCTTTGATCACAGCGTTCTTATCGGACAGCTCCAGCAGTGCAGCCGGCACAACGTTGAAGTTGGCCGCCATCGGGGTCAGCAGCGTGCCGCAGTAGCCCGAGAACATGCCGATGGCCGCCATCACTGCCGGGTTGGCATGGAACACGCCCACTAGGATCGGCACCCCCACGCCGCCCGTCATGACCGGGAAGGCCGCAAAGCCGTTGCCCATGATGACGGTGAACAGCGCCATGCCTACGCAGTAGACGATCACCGCGACGAGGCGATAGTCCATGTTGATGTAGGCGGTGGTCAGGTGTGCCACGGCCTTGCCCACACCCGCATCGGCAAACACCAGGCCCAACATGGCCAGCATCTGCGGCAGCACCAGCGCCCAGCCGAGCGACTCCGTCAGGCGGCGCGATTCACGCATGGCTTGCACCGGCGTGTCACGCGTGAGCCAGCAGGCCAGACCCAGCGAAATGATGCAGCCCAGGCCCAGCGAGACGAAGGTCTGGTTCTTCGGGTCGAGCAGCAGATCGCCGCCGATCTTGATGTCCTTCAGGAACACGCTGCCAATGACGGTGACCAGCGGAATGGTCAATGCCGGGATGAACAGGCGATTGCCCAGGCGCTTGGCGGAGGCCTTGCGCTCTTCAGCCGGCAGTTCACCATGCTTGCCGAGCGTCACGCCGCCCATGCCGGCCAGCAACGCCATCAGCACCGCACCGCAGCCCACCACGATCGGCGGGATCTTGTCACCGACCAGGAAGATCACGGCGAAGATCGCCCAGAACAGACCCGTGGTCCAGCGACGCGGGTGGTCCTTGTCGGCAAAGGTCATTAGCGCGGTGATCGTCAGGATGATCCCGGCCAGCCAGTACAGATAGTTGATCGACAGAATCATGGCTTACCCCTGCTTGGCCGTAGCGGCGTTGGTGTTGCCAGCCGCACCCATCTCACGGGCCAGCCAGCCGTCCAGGCGCTTGAGGCGCACGGCGTGGATCAGGAACGCGCAAACGGCGGTCGGGATGCCCCACACGGCAATGTGCAACGGCTCCACGTCGATGCCCGAGCCGAGCAGGAACGTGTGCATCAGCGCGATGGCGCCAAAGGCCACGAAGATGTCTTCACCGAAGAACAGGCCGACGTTGTCGGTGGCAGCGCAGAAGGCCAGCAGGCGTTCACGCACCGGCGCCGGCAGCTTGCCGAAGCGGTTTTCGGCGGCGCCTTCGGCCATCGGGGCCAGGAGCGGGCGCACCATCTGTGGATGACCGCCGAGGCTGGTCAGGCCCGCCGCAGCCGTCAGCTCGCGCACGGCGAGGTAGACGATCAGCAGACGGCCGACGGTGGCCGATTGAATGCGCGAGATCCAGTTCTGCGCGTGTTCACGCAAGCCATGGCGCTCGAGCAGCCCCACCACCGCCAGCGGCAGCAGGATGATCAGCGGCAACGTGCGTGTCTTGATGATGCCCGTCCCGATCGCCGTCAGGATTTGGTCAATGGACATCGATGCCGCAAAACCGGTGGCGATGGCGGCCACAGCCACCACCAGCATCGGATTGAATCGCAGGACGAACCCCGCGATGATGACGACCACCCCGATCAGCGGCCATAGATTCACTGCCGTACTCATGTGGTGCTTCCCCCCCAAGTTGCTAAAAAAAGCCCCGCATGGAACGTGCGGGGCGTGCTTCAGGCACCGGCGCCGACAGCGATCCCTTCGCTGCCGAGCCGTTCCCGGATGCGTCGCGCGAACGCCAGCGCATGTGCGCCGTCGCCGTGCAGACATACGGTTTGCGCGTGGATCGGAACCCACGTGCCATCAATCGCTTTCACGCGCTGCTCGCGCACCATCGTCAGTGTCTGGTCGAGCGCGGCGGCTTCATCGTCGATCAGCGCGCCAGGCGTGCCGCGTTTGACGAGCGAGCCATCCGCGTTATACCCGCGATCGGCAAACACCTCTTCCTTGGCCTGCAGGCCAAGCTCACGCGCCGCCTTGACCAGTTCGCCGCCGGCGAGCCCGAACACCACCAGCGACGGATCGAAATCACGCACGGCGCGCACGATCGCAGCCGCCAGCGGGCGGTCTCGCGAGGCCTGGTTGTACAGCGCGCCGTGTGCCTTCACGTGGGCCAGCTTGCCGCCCTGCGCACGCACGATAGCGGACAAACCGCCAATCTGGAACAGCACGCCGGCGTAGATCTCTTCCGGCGGCAGGTGCATCTCGGTGCGGCCAAAGTTCTCGCGGTCCGGAAAGCTCGGATGCGCGCCGATCGACACACCCTCGCGCAGCGCCCACGCGGTGGTCTGGCGCATCGTGTTGACATCACCAGCGTGCCAGCCGCAGGCGATGTTGGCGGAACTCACCAGCGCAAGCAGCGCCTCGTCGTTGTCGCAGCCCTCGCCGAGGTCGGCGTTCAGATCAATCGTCGTCATGATGTTGTCTTCCAATGCTTCAGGCACTCAGCCGTGTCTTGGCGGCGCGCCGCGCCGTCGACAGAATGCCCTGGCGCTGCCAATCCAGCGCGGTTTCGATTTGCTGCAGATAGCGCGTCACGTCAGCGCGCGCGGCTTCGGCTTCTTCCAGCGTCACGCGTTCAAAGCGGATGCGCGTGCCCAACGGGATTTGCG
Organism: Ralstonia sp. A12; assembly: GCF_000801955.1. Taxonomy (GTDB): domain Bacteria; phylum Pseudomonadota; class Gammaproteobacteria; order Burkholderiales; family Burkholderiaceae; genus Ralstonia. The sequence continues at coordinate 271,408 of NZ_JSZO01000007.1, read as the reverse complement.
CCAGGCGCCATTGGTCCGCCAGGATCACGCTGCCGATCTTGGGGTAGCCGCCCGTGGTCTGTGCGTCGGCCATCAGCACGATAGGCTGACCCGACGGCGGCACCTGGATCACGCCCGGCACCACGCCGTGCGAGAGCAGATCGCCGCTCTGCTGTTTTTTGCGCTTAAGTTCCGGCCCTTGCAGACGGAAACCCATGCGGTTGCTGTTGGGGGTGAGCGTCCAGTCCGATTCCCAGAACGCGGCCTGCGCATCAGCCAGGTAGTCGTCGTACTCCGGGCCCGGCAGCACACGGATCACGGGCGTGTCGCCTTGCACGCGGTCGAACGTCCAGCGCGCGGCCTTCACGGCGACAGCGTCCTTGCTGATGTCGGGGGCGTGCGAGGTGTCGGCGGGCAACACGGGCAATCTGTCGCCGTCCTTGAGCGGGCGACCTTCAAAGCCGCCAAAGCCGGCCTTCAGGTCAGTGCTACGCGAGCCCATCATCTCCGGCACGTCGATGCCGCCGGCCACGCACAGGTACGCACGCACACCGCCCTGGGCCACGCGCAAGGTCAGCGTCTGGCCGCGCTGCACGGGGATGGCGTGCCAGGCGTGCACGGGCGTGCCGTCCAGCGTGGCGCGGCAATCGGCGCCCGTCAGTGCGATCAGGCCGTTGGCCTGGAAGCGCAGCGTGGCATTGCCAAGCGTGAACTCGATGCCCGCCGCATCACTGCGGTTGCCGACCAGGCGATTGCCCACGTATAGCGACAGCGGGTCGAGCGCACCCGCCGTGCACACGCCAAAGCGGCGATAGCCGGTGCGGCCCAGATCCTGCACGGACGCGAGCACGCCGGCCCGCACGATCTCGATCATGGCTTGAGCGGATTGGGATTGGCGGGGGCTCATGCGCGCACCTTCGAGGCAACGAAACGGATGCGGTCTCCGGGTGCCAGCAGCGTGGGGGGATTGCGCTGCGGCAGGAAGAGCGCCGCATCCGTGCGGCCAAGCAACTGCCAGCCGCCGGGGGACGCGGCCGGGTAGATGCCTGTCTGCTCGCCGCCAATGCCGACCGAGCCGGCAGGCACCGCCATGCGCGGCTCCGCGCGGCGCGGCGTGGCAAGCGATTTGTCCAGGCCGCCCATATAGGCAAAGCCCGGCTGGAAACCGAGGAAGTAGACGATGTATTCAGGGGCGGTGTGGCGGCGCACGACTTCGGCCGGCGTCAGGCCGGTGTGCTTGGCGACCTCGCGCAGATCGGGGCCATCATCACCGCCATAGGCGACTTCGATGTCGACCAGCTTGCCGTCGGCCACCAGTGCTTCGCTGTCTTCCCATGCTTCGCGCAGCAGGGTTTCGAGCACGCGCGCGTCGGCCAACGGGCCAAACACGAGCGTGAGGTTATTCATGCCGGGCACCACGTCAATCACGCCCGCCCAATTGGACGCGCGCGAGGCGATGGCCCAGATACGCTGCTGGCAATTCAAGGTCGCCGGCGGCGGCACTTCGCACAACAGCGCCAGTTCGCCCAGCCGGTGAATCGTGCACTGCAACTTAACCCCCGGTCTCGAAAGCACGCGTTACGGCGTGCGGATGAAAACGAAAGTGATACGTTAATAAAACGTTGATAAATTATGTATAAGAAGTAACCCTTAGTCGCGCAGGGTTTGGTCGCGTCTGATCATGGTCCAGCGTCCTCATGATAGGCGCCGGACACGATCAGCGTGACTGGCATGTTATGCCAAAGTCATATGAAAGGATGAAGACGCCTCTAGAACAAGAGGCGTAGACGCATAGTGGGAATTGCGCGAATCAGGCGCCGGGCTCTTCGCGCGTGGCGCGCAGCCCCAGGATGAGCGCCCCGACAGCGCAAACCGCCATCATGCCCAGCAGCGGCAGCGCGCTCTGACCGATGGCTGCGACCACCGTGCCCGTCACCATGCCCAGGCCGAACTGCATGGCACCCATCAGCGCCGAGCCGGTACCAGCGCGTGCGCCCTGCCCGGCCATCGCCAGCGCGCCCGTGTTGGGCGAAATGCAGCCGATCGACGCGATGTAGCAGAACAACGCCACCAGCACGAGCGGCAGCGGCGTGAACCCGGCCGCTGCGGCTGCCGTCGCCAGCACGCTGGTCACCACCGGAATCCACAGCGCCCGGCGCAGCACGCGCGCCGGCGAGTATTTGCGCACCAGCCGCACGTTCACGCGCGAGGCCGCAATCATCCCCGCTGCGTTGCCGCCGAACACCCACGCATAGTGCGACGGCGACAATCCATACCCGTCGATCAGCACGAACGACGATACGGTGATGTAGGCAAACATGCCCGACAGGAACACCGCGCCACACCACATGTAGGCGGCGTAGTGGTGGTCACGCAGCAGTTCCCAATAATCACGCAGCACGTGGCTGACCGCTAGCTTGCGGGCCTTTTCCGGGGCCAGCGTCTCGCGCATCAGGTAGTGCACCGCCAGCAGCGACAGCACGCCGAAGGTCGTCAGCAGCGCAAAGATGATCCGCCACGAGCCCACCTGCAGCACGGCGCCGCCAATCATCGGCGCGAGAATCGGCGCCACACCCATCACCAGCATGAGCGTGGAATACGCCTGTGCGGCGCCTGCCGGATCCATGCGGTCACGCACGGCTGCGCGCGCGATCACCATGCCCGCACAACCGCCAAAGCCCTGCACGCCGCGAAGCACGGTCAGCATGGTGGCGTCCTTGGCGAACGCGCAGCCGATTGAGGCCACCACGTACAGCGCCAGGCCGATATACAGCGGCGGCTTGCGGCCAAAGCGATCGCTGGCCGGGCCGTAGATGAGCTGGCCGATCGCCAGGCTGATGAGGAAGACGGTGAGCGTGAGCCCCGCCGCGGCTGACGAGGTATTCAGGTCGCGCGCGATGGTCGGCAGGCTCGGCAGATACATGTCGACCGACAGCGGGCCAACCGCGGTGAGCATGCCAAGCAGCAAGAGCCAGCCAGGAATGGGGCCAGGCAGGCGGGATCGTCCGGAAACGGGAGCAGTCATGGGAGGGAAGGCGGCGCGGCAGCGGAACGTGGGATGCGGCATCCGTGCCGGAGCAAACCGCGAACTGTAGCGCAAAGTGGCAGATCCCGCCGAAAGCACCGGACAGGTGCATACCGTAGGCAACCTCGCCCGTTCGCCCCACGCGAGGGACACCCGCGCAACCTGCATACCCAGACATAACAAGCTACGACGCGCAAATCGACAAAATCAGCCCGGCACGGGATTTGCACTCCCAGCCCGTTCATGTGCAACCCGCGTAAACCCGCCACAACCGCCGTCCGGCATGGGCTGGACGATATAATTCACATTTGATGAAAAGCATCACGCAACCATGATGATTGCTGCGACGCGTCGGCGCGAATCTGCGTCGGCATCGCGAGCAGTGAAGTGTCGTCAACAACCAAAAACAGACCGCCTTCGACGAGCGCGTTGCTCGCGCGAGGTGGCACGGAAACCACGAGCCCACCTGTTGTGACACAACATCCTCCGCGCCTGTCGCTGACAGGCATGACCAAACGCTACCCGAGCGTGGTCGCCAACGATGGCGTGAGCCTGACCGTCGCGCCCGGCGAGATCCACGCCGTGCTGGGCGAGAACGGCGCCGGCAAGTCGACGCTGATGAAGATCATCTTCGGCGCGGTGCAGCCCGACGCCGGCGAGATGCTGCTCGACGGCCAGCGCGTCGAAATCGCCAACCCACATCAGGCGCGCGCGCTGGGCATCGCCATGGTGTTCCAGCACTTCTCGCTGTTCGACACGCTCACGGTGGCCGAGAACATCCTGCTCGGCCTGCCTGCCGGCACGGATTTGCGCGACGTGGCCGAACAGGTGCGCACCACCGGCGACAAGTACGGCCTGCCGCTGGAACCGCATCGCCATGTGCATACGCTGTCCGTGGGGGAGCGCCAGCGCGTGGAAATCGTGCGTGCGCTGCTCACCAAGCCGCGTCTGCTGATCCTCGACGAGCCGACCTCGGTGCTGACGCCGCAGGCCGTCGAGAAGCTCTTCGTGACGCTGCGCCAGTTAGCGGCCGAAGGCACCAGCATCCTCTACATCAGCCACAAGCTCGACGAGATCCAAGCGCTGTGCCACACCGCTACGGTGATGCGTATGGGCAAGGTTACGGGCGTGTGCGACCCGCGCCAGGAAACGGCGGCATCGCTCTCGCGCATGATGATCGGCGGAGAGCCCCCGCGCGAACAGCGCCCGCAGACCACGCCGGGCGAGGTGCGCATGGAGGTGGCCGGGCTGTCGCTGCCCAAGGCGCACGCCTTTGCGACGGAACTGCGCGACATCGCTCTGCAACTGCGCAGCGGCGAGATCGTCGGCATTGCGGGCGTGTCGGGCAACGGGCAGCAGGAGTTGCTGGCCGCGCTCTCGGGCGAAGACACGCGTGCTTCCGCGCAGATGGTGATGATCGGGAACGAACCGGTCGCCAAGCTGGACCCGCGTGCGCGCCGCAAACGCGGGCTGTCGTTCGTGCCGGAAGAGCGTCTGGGACGCGGCGCGGTGCCGTCTCTGTCGCTGGCGGCCAATACGCTGCTGACGCATCAGCGTGCGCCGCAGGTGCGCGGCGGGCTGATCGACAAGAAGGCGGCTGCCAAGCTGGCCTCCACAATCATCCAGCGCTTTGGCGTGAAAGCCGGTGGGCCGGACGCGCTGGCCAAGAGCCTGTCGGGCGGCAACCTGCAGAAATTCATTGTCGGCCGCGAAATCGAATGCGCGCCGCGCGTGCTCATCGTTGCGCAACCCACTTGGGGCGTGGACGTGGGCGCCGCAGCGCAGATCCACAACGAAATCCTCGCGCTCAAGGCCGGGGGCTGCGCCATCCTGATCGTGTCGGAAGAACTCGACGAACTCTTTGCGCTGTGCGATCGCCTGCACGTGATCGCCAATGGGCGCCTCTCCCCTTCCACGCCCACCCACGCCACCGACCGCGAGCAGATCGGCCTGTGGATGAGCGGCATGTGGGATAAGGCTTCGGCTTCGGCAGCAGCAACCTCGGAGGCGGCCCATGGCTGACGTCATGCATGGCAGCCGCTTGGCGCTGCCGGTGTCGCTGGAGCTGCGCGCGATTCCGTCGCGCACCATGGCCTACGCCTCGCCGCTGATCGCGCTGGTGCTGACGATGGTGTTTGGCTTGCTGCTGTTCGCGCTGCTGGGCAAAGACCCGGTGGCCGGCCTGCGTGTGTTCCTGATCGAACCGCTCGCCAACAAACGTGCGATTGGCGAAGTGCTGCTCAAGACCGTGCCGCTGGTGCTGTGCGCGCTGGGCTTGTCGGTGTGCTATCGCGCCAACGTGTGGAACATCGGCGCGGAGGGGCAACTCATTCTCGGCGGCATCTTCGCTGCGGCCACGATCATCTATTTCGATACGCCGACACCGTCCATTCCGGGTGCGATTGTTGGCAACCTCGCGCTGGTGCTCGCCGTCATCGCTGGGCTGGTTGGCGGGGCGCTGTGGGCGGCCATCACTGCCCTGCTGCGCGACCGCTTCCACGCCAACGAGATTCTCGTCTCGCTGATGCTCACGTACATCGCGCAGTTGCTGCTGTTGTATGTGGTCAACGGGCCGCTCAAAGATCCGAACGGCATGAACTTCCCGCAATCGATGGTGTTCGACAGCGCGTTCGTACTGCCCACGCTGGTGGCCGGCACGCGCCTGCACGTCGGCTTCCTGTTCATGCTCGTCATGACGGCGGCGATGACGCTGTTCGTGTTCCGCAGCTTTGCGGGCTATCGCTTGCAAGTGGGTGGCTTGGCGCCGCAAGCAGCCCGCTACGCGGGCTTCTCGTCGCGCGGGGCGCTGTGGACGGCGCTACTGGTATCGGGCGGGCTGGCAGGCATTGCCGGCGCCTTCGAAGTCACGGGCCCGATCGGGCAACTGCTGCCGTCCATCTCGCCCGGTTACGGCTTTGCCGCCATCGTGGTGGCCTTTGTGGGCCGCCTGAATCCGGTGGGCACCGTGCTGGGCGCGATCGTGATGTCGCTGTTCTATATCGGCGGTGAACTGGCGCAATCGCGCCTGGGGCTGCCGTCGGCCATTACCGGGGTGTTCCAGGGCATGCTGCTGTTCTTCCTGCTGGCCTGCGACACGCTCATCGAATACCGCCTGCGCTGGCGCGCGCATCACTGATCGGGCTGAGAGAGAGAAACAAAGAGAAACATGGAAAGTCTTGCTCCCCTGATCGCCGCGTCGATCAACGCCGGCACCCCGCTGCTGCTGGCCGCACTGGGCCTTTTGATGAACGAGCGCTCCGGCGTGCTCAACCTGGGCGCCGAGGGCATGATGCTGGTGGCCGCCGTGGTCGGCTTCATGGTCGGCTACCAGACGCAGATTCCGCTGCTGGGTTTTGCGGCCGGTGCGATTGCCGGCATGGTGATGGCCGCGCTGTTTGCATGGCTGGCGCTGGTGCTGGTCACCAATCAAGTCGCCACCGGTCTCGCCTTGTCGATTTTCGGCACTGGGCTGTCGGCCTTCATGGGCCAGCGCTTTGTTGGCATGTCGCTGCCGGCACAGGCGCATGGCATTCCGGGCCTGGAGTCGCTGCCGTTCGTCGGCCCCGCCCTGTTCGCGCACCACTGGATGGTCTATTTCAGCCTGCTGCTGTGCGGCGCGATTGCGTGGTTCCTGTTCAAGACGCGCGCGGGCCTGACGCTGCGCGCGATTGGCGAATCGCCGGAGTCCGCTCATGCGCTGGGCTATCCGGTGCGCACCATCCGGTTTGGCGCGCTGCTGTTTGGCGGCGCGTGTTGCGGGTTGGCGGGTGCGTACCTGTCGCTGGTCTACACGCCGATGTGGGTTGAGAACATGGTCGCGGGCCGCGGCTGGATCGCCCTGGCGCTGACCACCTTTGCCACCTGGCGCCCGCTGCGCATCCTCTTTGGCGCGCTGCTGTTCGGCGGCGTGACCATTCTGCAATTCCACCTGCAGGGGATGGGCGTGTCGGTGCCGTCGCAGATTCTGTCGATGGCGCCGTTTGCCGCCACGATCGTCGTGCTGGCCATCATCTCGCGCAACCCGGATTGGATCCGCCTGAACATGCCCGCATCGCTGGGCAAGCCGTTCCGCCCCGGTTCTGCCTAAGCTTTCTGCATTCCCGTTTTTTTCTTCAACACAGTCAACGAGCCACACAACAGGAGAAATCGATGAACGTTACCCGCAGGATCACGCTGGCCGCCCTGGCCGCCGGCGCTGCCCTCACCCTCTGGGGTTGCGGCAAATCCAACGAAGGCGCAGGCGACAAGACCGCCGCGCCGGCAGCATCGTCGGCCCCGGCTGCTGCTGCACCGGCACCGGCCAACGAGCCGCTGAAGGTTGCGTTCGTCTACGTCGGCCCGGTGGGCGACGCAGGCTGGACCCACGCCCACGACGACGGCCGCAAGGAAGTCGAAGCCAAGTTCGGCGACAAGGTAAAGACCAGCTTCGTGGAAAGCGTGCCCGAGAGCGCCGCGGATGCAGAACGCGTGTTCCGCGACCTCGCCACGCAAGGCAACAAGGTCATCTTCGGCACCAGCTTCGGCTTCATGGAATCGATGCTCAAGGTCGCCAAGGAATTCCCGGACGTGAAGTTCGAGCACGCCACGGGCTACAAGACTGCCGACAACCTCGGCCAGTACGACGTGCGCACGTATGAAGGCGCGTACCTGGCGGGCGTGGTGGCGGGCAAGATGAGCAAGTCGGGCAAGCTGGGCGTGGTGGGTTCGGTGCCCATCCCCGAGGTGATCCGCAACATCGACTCGTTCACGCTGGGCGCACGCAGCGTCAACCCGAAGGCCACCACCCGCGTGGTGTGGGTCAACAAGTGGTTTGATCCGGGCAAGGAGCGTGAAGCCGCTACCACCCTCATCGGACAAGGCGTTGACGTGTTGATGCAGAACACCGACTCCGCCGCCGTGGTGCAGACCGCGCAGGAGAAAGGTGTCTACGCCATGGGCTGGGACAGCGACATGACCAAGTTTGGCGAGAAGGCCCACCTGGCCGCCTCGATCAACAAGTGGGGCGTGTACTACATCAAGGTCATCGGCGACGTGCTTGAAAACAAGTGGAAGCCTGAGACCAACTGGTGGGGCCTGAAGGAAGGCGCGATTGATCTGGGTGCCTACAACGCCATCGTGCCCGCCGACGTTAAGGAGCTGGTCGAGACCCGCAAGAAGGGCATCATCGACGGCTCGGCCCCGATCTGGAAGGGCCCGCTCAAGGACAACACCGGCAAGGAAGTTCTGCCTGCCGACAAGGTCGCCGACGATGGCTTCCTGCACGGCATCAAGTTCTACGTGGAAGGCGTGGAAGGCAAGATCCCGGGCTAAACTGCATCCGCTTCGGCAAAAAGCCGGCACCTCGCAAGAGGGCCGGCTTTTTTCATGCTTGCCTTGAAAATGAGGCCATTTCCCCAAGCTGATACGATGGTCCGCCGGTCAATTCGCCCCATGTGACGCCGGCCTTTCATCCAGGAGCCCACCATGTTCGGACGACTCTTCCGCCTGTGGAGCGTAGTGCGCAATGACGTGCGCCTGCTGTGGTTTGCGCTGCGCCATCCGGGGGCACCGTGGTGGCTCGCGCCGGCTGCACTGCTGCTGGTGGGCTATGTGGTGTCGCCAATCGACCTGATTCCGGACTTCATCCCCGTGATCGGCTGGGTGGACGACATCGTGCTCGTTCCGTTGGCCTTGCACTTCCTGCTGCGTGCCCTGCCCGAACGCGTGCGTGAGGATGCACGCTTTGCCGCCGCCCGGCGCGCATGAAACCAAGCGAGCCGGGCGGGCGGTAACTTCCCGTCTTACGGCAAGAGGATCGTCGAACCCGTCGTCTTGCGCTCCTCCAGATCGCGGTGCGCCTGCGCCGCATCCAGCAGTTCGTAGCGCTGGTGAATCTCGATCTTCACCTTGCCGCTGCTCACCACGTCAAACAGATCCGCCGCCATCGGCTCCAGCCAGTCGCGGCGCGCTGTGTACGTCATCAGCGTCGGACGCGTGAGCTTAAGCGACTTCGCACTCAGCAGACTCAAATCCACCGGCGGCACGGGGCCAGACGCACTGCCATAGGACACCATCATGCCGCGCGGCGCCAGGCAATCCAATGAGCCCCTGAACGTGTCCTTACCGATACCGTCATAGACAACCGGCACGCCCCTGCCGCCGGTCAACTCCACCACGCGCTCGGTAAAGTTCTCGCGCGTGTAGATGATGGTGTGATCGCAGCCGTGTGCGCGGGCGAGATCAGCCTTGGCATCACTGCCAACCGTACCGATCACCGTGGCACCAAGTGCCTTGAGCCACTGGCATGCAATCAGGCCAACGCCGCCGGCTGCCGCGTGAAACAGCACCGTATCGCCCGGCTGCACGCGGTAGCTGTCACGGAGCAGGTATTGCGCGGTCATGCCCTGCAGCATCATCGCCGCACCGGTTTCAAAATCGATGGTGTCCGGCAAGCGCACCAGGATGTCGGCCGGCATCGTGCGCATCGCTGCATAGGCTCCGGTTGGACGGCCGGCGTAGGCCACGCGGTCACCCGGCTTGACGTGCGTCACGCCCTGGCCCACCGCCTCCACCACGCCTGAAGCCTCCATGCCGAGTCCGCCCGGCAGCGGCTGCGGATACAGCCCTGTGCGGAAATACACGTCGATGTAGTTCAGGCCGATCGCGTGCTGCTTGATGGTGGCCTCGCCGGGGCCGGGCGCAGGCACGTCGACGTCGACGTACTGCATCACTTCCGGGCCGCCAGTTTCGAAAATGCGGATGGCTTTCGTCATGCGTGGATCTCCTTCGGGTCGGGCTGCACCTGTTGCAAGGCGGACATCACCAAGTCGGCGGTGGCCAGGTTGGTGGCGCAGGGAATGTTGTGCACGTCGCAGGCGCGGACCAGCGCGTTGATATCGGGTTCGTGCGGCTGCGGCGTCATCGGATCGCGCAGGAAGATCACCGCATCGACACGGCCTTCCGCCAGTTGCGCGCCAATCTGCAGGTCACCGCCCCATGGGCCAGACAACATGCGCTGCACGGTCAGGCCGACTTCCGCCTCCAGCCGGCCGCCGGTGGTGCCGGTTGCCAGCAGATCGCATTGCGCCAGGTAGGCCTGATGCGTCTGCGCGAAAGCAATCATGTCGTCCTTCTTGTGGTCGTGCGCGATCAGGGCGATGCGTCGGCGCTTGAGTGCAGCGCCTTCGGGCGTGATGGTGGTCATGGTCTGGACTTAGAAAGTGCCGGGGAAAGCGCCGCCATCCAGCAGGATGTTCTGCGCGTTCAGGTAACCAGCGTGCTGGCTGCAGAGGAAGGCGCACACGGCACCAAACTCCGCGGGTTGGCCGAAGCGCTGCGCCGGGTTGCCCTGGCGCTTGCGTTCGAAATTCTCTTCCACGCTGATGCCGGCAACCTTGGCGCCAGCTTCAAACGTCTTGGTCAAACGGTCGGTTTCAAACTGACCGGGCAGCAGGTTGTTGATGGTCACGCCATGCTTGGCGACGTCGCGCGCGAGGCCCGCCACAAAGCCGGTCAGGCCTGAGCGCGCGCCGTTGGACAGGCCAAGCACATCGATCGGCGCCTTCACCGCACTGCTGGTGATATTGATGATGCGGCCCCAGCGGCGCTCAATCATCTTGTCGACGGTCGCCTTGATGAGGTCGATGGGGGTCAGCATGTTGGCGTTGAGGGCCGCCGTCCACGCATCGCGATCCCAATCACGGAAGTTGCCCGGCGGTGGGCCGCCCGCGTTGTTGACGAGGATGTCGGGCGAGCCGCCCAGGCGCTCGCACGCGAGCAGCGCCTCGGCCCGGCCTTCCGGGGTGGTGATGTCGGTGGCAACCGCTTCCACGCGAACGCCGTGTGCATTGCGGATACGTTCGGCTGCCGCCAGCAAGGCTTCAGCGCCGCGAGCAACGATCACCACATCCACGCCTTCGGCCGCCAGCGCATCGGCGCAGGCGAAGCCCAATCCCTTGCTCGCGCCGCACACCAACGCGCGCTTGCCTTTCAGCCCCAAATCCATCCTGTCTGACTCCTTGTGATCGTTATTTGGATTGACTGCCACGGCGCGACAGCAACGCCATGCCGGCCAGCACCAGTGCGCTACCCGCGATCTGCCACACGGTGATCGGCTCGCCCAGCAGCCACCAGCCCAGCAGCAGCGTCGACACCGGCCCGATCATGCCTGCCTGCGATGCCACCGGTGCGCCAACGCGGGCGACGGCCATCATCGTCATGGTGACGGGCGCCACCGTACAAAACACTGAATTGATGGCCGACAACCCGTACACCTGCCAAGGCAGCACCAGCGCCGACACCGGCCGCAGCACCAGAAACTGGATGATGCACGCCACCGTTGACACGCACATGGCATAGGCCACCAGCCGCATCGAGCCCACGCGCTTGACCAGTTCACCACTGGCCAGCAGATAGATACCGTAGCTGATGGCGCTGGCGAGTACCAACCCGCCGCCCAGCCACACGTTGTTGCCACCCAGGTTCAGGTCGTGTGCAAACACCAGCACGATGCCGGCATACGCCAGCGCCAGGGACACCCACTGCAAACCGGTGATACGACGCTTGAACACCGTCGACGTGATCAGCAGCACGAACGACGGCGTCAGAAACAGAATCAGCCGCTCCAGCCCCGCGGTGATGTATTGCAGGCCCAGGAAATCCAGAAAGCTGGAGAGGTAATAACCGATGATGCCGAGGCCGACGATGCGCCAGCGATCTGCCGGGGCCAGCGGCTCCGCGCGGCGCGACTGCCACCACCCCATCGCCATGAACAGCGGCGCCGCCAGCAGCATGCGTAGCGTGATCACCATGACTGCGTCGACCTGATAGCGGTACATCAGCTTGGCGACGATCGCCTTGGCCGAGAACAGCACGGCGCCCACCGAGGCGAGCAGCAAGCCACCAGTATCAGTGGTACGCGTGGAGGTGGAGGACGCAGAAGACGCGGTGGTCACAACGGAGGGCGTGGATGCGCGCAAGGCGCGTAGTGACAAGAGTCGGGGAGCGCGGTCGATTGTATGTGAATTCAGCAAAACGTTCCGACGGGGAGTGCGCTGCACGTGGCACGAGATTCGCTTGGAAGCGCCCTGCTCCGCCGTACAATCGCGCCTGCATTCCGAATATCTAAAACGACAACGGATTCCACACATCACCATGAGCCAATCCACCTCCCCCGCCTACTCCGCGGGTACCGCCGAGGCACCCGATCCGACCCTCTGGAACGAAGACCTCAACCCTACCCCGCAGGCCGCCCGCACCTGGACGGCCACCAATTACGCCGCGCTGTGGGTATCGATGGTGGTGTCGGTGCCGGCCTACATGCTGGCCTCGGGCCTGATGAGCGAGGGCATGAACTGGTGGCAGGCCGTGCTGACGGTGTTCCTGGGCAACCTGATCGTGCTGGTGCCGATGGTGCTGGTGGGCCACGCGGGCACCAAGTACGGCATTCCCTTCCCTGTGCTGGTGCGGGCGTCGTTCGGCGTGCGCGGCGCGCAGTTGCCGGCCATCCTGCGGGCCATCGTGGCGTGCGGCTGGTTCGGCATCCAGACGTGGCTGGGCAGCCAAGCGATCTACACGATCCTGAACGTTGTCACCGACAACATGCTGGTGGGCAGCAACATTCCCGGCCTGGGCATCAATCCGGGCCAGGGGTTCTGCTTCCTGCTGTTCTGGGGCCTGCACATCTGGCTGATCACCAAGGGGCTGGAGTCGATCAAGCGCTTCCAGGCGCTGGCCACCCCGCTGCTGATCCTGGCGGCGCTGGGCCTGGTCTGGTGGGCGTACATCAACGCAGGCGGCTTTGGCCCGATGCTGTCGGCGCCGTCGGCGTTTGCGGCGGGCGGCAAGCGCGCCGGCGAGTTCTGGGGCTTCTTCTGGCCGTCGCTCACGGCCATGGTCGGCTACTGGGCCACGCTGGCGCTGAACATTCCAGACTTCACCCGCTTTGCGCGCAGCCAGCGTGATCAGCTTGTCGGCCAGGCGATCGGTCTGCCGCTGCCGATGGGGCTGCTTGCACTGGTGGCGGTGCTCGTCACCTCGTCCACGGTGGTCATCTACGGCCAGGCCATCTGGGATCCGGTCACGCTGGCCGGCAAGATGACGGGCCCGTCGGTCATCGTTGCGCTGCTGGCGCTGATCACCGCCACGCTGATGACGAACATTGCTGCCAACGTGGTGTCGCCGGCGTATGACTTCTCGAACCTGGCCCCGCACCGCATCTCGTTCCGCATCGGCGGCTACATTACGGCGGGCGTCGGCCTGGCGATGATGCCGTGGAAGATTCTGGAGACCACCAAGGGCTACATCTTCACGTGGCTGGTCGGTTACGGTGCGCTGCTGGGCCCGGTGGCCGGCATCATGATGGTCGACTACTTCCTCGTGCGCCGCACCGTGCTCAAGACCGGTGAGCTGTTCCGCGTGGACGGCCCGTACGGCTACGGCAACGGCTGGAACGGCCGCGCCATCGTCGCGCTCATCATCGGCGTGCTGCCCAATCTGCCGGGCTTCTTCAAGCAGGCCGGCTTCGTGGCCAGCGTGCCGGGCGTGTTCGAGGCGCTGTACACGTATGCATGGTTCGTGGGGCTGGCGATTTCGGCCGTGGTGTACATCATCCTGATGCGCGGTCGTCGCTAAGCCGCCCAGACAATCGACCCAAGGGGCGCGCCGGTACAATGCGCCCCAAAACCGAATCCCTCGCCGCTATGAAACAAGATCCGCGCTTTCCGAACCTGTTCATCCTCAATCACCCGCTGATCCAGCACAAGCTCACGCACATGCGCGACAAGGACACGTCCACGCGCACGTTCCGCGAGCTGCTGCGCGAGATCACGCTGCTGATGGGCTATGAGATCACGCGCAACCTGCCGCTGACCAACCGCCACATCGACACGCCGATGGGCCCGATGGAAGCGCCCGTCATCGCGGGCCGCAAGCTGGCCGTGGTGCCGGTGCTGCGCGCAGGCGTGGGCATGAGCGATGGGCTGGTGGAGCTGATTCCGTCGGCGCGCATCGGCCACATTGGTGTGTACCGTGACGAGCACCATCGCCCGGTGGAATACCTCGTGCGCCTGCCGGATCTGGAAGACCGCACCTTCATCCTGTGCGATCCGATGGTCGCCACCGGCTACTCGGCCGTGCATGCCATCGACGTGATGAAGAAGCGCGGCGTGCCGGACGAGAACATCCTCTTCCTGGCCCTGGTGGCCGCGCCGGAAGGTGTGGAAGTGTTCCAGCAGGCGCATCCGGGCGTGAAGCTGTTCGTGGCCTCGCTCGATTCGCACCTGGACGAAAACGCCTACATCATCCCTGGCCTGGGCGATGCGGGCGACCGCCTGTTCGGCACGAAAAACTGATCGCGCTTCGTTTTGCGCAAACAAAAACAGCCGGCAATGCCGGCTGTTTGCTTTGGTGCGCGCGATGGCCGTGAGGTAGCGGGAGCCCTCGGACGCCGGCAGCTGCGTCCGATCAAGCCTGGCGCTGCTTGGCGGCACGCTCTTCTTCACGCATCTTGCGGACGAAGAGGCGCGAGAAGAAGGCGCCCATGCCGATGAGAAAGCCGATGACGGCGAGGCTCGCCAGGCCGGTATCGGTCGTGAACAAGATCTTGAGTGCGGTCATATGCCAAATCTCCCGGATTGAGGGCCGCGGCACCGGATGATGCCTCGGCCCGATGCAGTCTAGGGAGACTGGCGGGCTAGGTATTGCGTGCGGTCAAGCGCAGGAGCGGTCTCATCCAGCGCGCTGCTGGATGGCTGACGCAGGTCAGAAACGCTCAGCGCTTCTTCGACCCGCCCAGGATGCTGCCCAGTACCCCGCGCACGATTTCACGCCCGATGGTCGAGCCGATCGTACGTGTCGCCGATTTGGCCAGCGTTTCGACAATCGAATCGCCACGGCCGGTACGCCCCGTGCCCTTGGTCAGAATCGAGCCGACCTCACCCAGCCAGCCACCGCCCTCCTGCGCAGGTGCGGGGGCCGGAACCGGCGCTGAACCGCTAGAGGCACCGAAATCCGTACCGATCGAACCCGAGGTCGGCGCAGGTGCTGCCCCGCCCGCCGCCACACGTCCGGTCAGGCTTTCATAAGCCGATTCACGATCAATTGCCGTGTCATAGCGACCGGCCACCAGCGAATTGGCAATCAGCGCGCGGCGCTCGTCATCCGAGATCGGCCCGATGCGCGATGCGGGCGGCACAACAAACGCACGCTCCGTAATCTCGGGGCGACCGCCCTCGTCCAGCATGGAGATGAGCGCCTCACCCACAGCCAGCTCGCCGATCGCCTGTTCGATGTTGAATTCGGGGTTCGCGCGCATGGTGGTGGCCGCCGCCTTCACGGCCTTCTGGTCGCGCGGGGTAAAGGCGCGCAGCGCGTGCTGCACGCGATTGCCAAGCTGGCCGAGCACCGTGTCGGGTACGTCAGCGGGATTCTGCGTCACGAAGTAGACGCCCACGCCCTTGGAGCGGATCAACCGCACCACCTGCTCCACCTTCTGCAGCAACGAGGGCGGCGCATCGTTGAACAACAAGTGCGCCTCGTCAAAGAAGAAGGCCAGCTTCGGCTTGTCCATGTCGCCCACTTCCGGCAGATGCTCGAACAGCTCGGAGAGCATCCACAGCAGGAACGTCGCGTACAGCTTGGGGGCGTTGAGCAGCTTGTCCGCCGCCAGAATGTTGATCACGCCCTGGCCGCGCACGGTCTGCATCAGGTCGTTGATGTCGAGCATCGGCTCGCCGAAGAACTTGTCGGCGCCCTGCTCTTCCAGCGCGATCAGGTTGCGCTGGATGGCCCCGATGCTGGCCGACGAAATGTTGCCGTACTTGTTCGTGTAGTCCGACGAATGCTCACCGACGTGCTGCAGCATCGCACGCAGGTCCTTCATGTCGAGCAACGCGAGGCCGGAGTCGTCCGCAATCTTGAAGACAAGATTGAGCACGCCGGTCTGGATGTCGTTGAGCTCCAGCATGCGCGCAAGCATCAGCGGGCCCATGTCGGACACGGTGGCGCGCACGGGGTGACCCTTCTCGCCGTACACATCCCACAGCGTGACCGGGCAGCCGGCCCATTGCGGTTCTTCCAGACCACGCTCCTGCAGGCGCGCCTTGAGCTTGTCGTTCGACTGGCCCGGCTGCGAGATGCCGGTCAGGTCACCTTTCACGTCGGCCAGGAAGACCGGCACGCCGATCTTGGACAAGCCTTGCGCGATGGTCTGCAGGGTGACGGTCTTGCCGGTGCCGGTGGCGCCGGTGATCAAGCCATGCCGGTTGGCGAGCTGGGGCAGGAGCACCAGTTCGGCTTTGGCGTTCTTGGCAATCAGAATGGGATCGGTCATGGCGTTTGGACAAGGATCAATCAGGGGGATACCACACGCACAAGTCGACCGGATGGACGGGACGGCGGACGTGTGCAGCATGCTAAAATCTGCGACCGATTATAGAGCGCGCAGGTGGCGTCAGACCGCCATCTGGGCGCCATGCATCGCACTATTTCCACCGCATTCCGCTCGGAGAGTTTCATGGCCGGTCATTCCAAATGGGCCAACATCAAGCATAAAAAAGCCGCTGCCGACGCCAAGCGCGGCAAGATTTGGACGCGCCTGATCAAGGAAATCACCGTGGCGGCCCGTCTGGGCGGCGGCGATGCCGACTCCAACCCGCGCCTGCGTCTGGCCATGGACAAGGCCACCGACGCCAACATGCCCAAGGACAACATCCAGCGTGCCATTGCCCGCGGCGTGGGTGGCCTGGAAGGCGCGAACTACGAAGAAATCCGCTACGAAGGCTACGGCATCAACGGCGCAGCCATCATCGTCGACTGCCTGACCGATAACCGCACGCGCACGGTGGCGGAAGTGCGCCACGGGTTCGACAAGTACGGCGGCAACATGGGCACATCGGGCTCGGTAGCGTTCATGTTCGACCACATCGGCCAGTTCATCTATGCCCCGGGCACGCCCGAAGACAAGCTGATGGACGCCGCGCTCGAAGCCGGCGCTGACGACGTCGTCACCCACGAAGACGGCGCGCTGGAAGTCATCTGCCCGCCGCACGATTTCAGCAAGGTCAAGACTGCGCTGGAAGCCGCCGGCTTCAAGGCGGAGCTGGCCGAAGTCATCATGAAGCCGCAGACCGAAGTCGTGTTCACCGGCGAAGATGCGGTCAAGATGCAGAAGCTGCTCGACGTCCTGGAAAACCTGGACGACGTGCAGGAAGTCTTCACCAACGCGGTCATCGGAGAGTAAGACCGGGACGCGCGCATAACGGCGATCGAACCCACGATCGCCGTTTTTGTTTTCCAGATTTCGAATTTTTAGGCAGGTACAGCATGAAAGTGATGGTGGTCGGTTCGGGCGGTCGAGAGCACGCCCTGGCATGGAAGCTGGCACGCTCGCCCAAGGTGCAGGTGGTGTACGTGGCGCCAGGCAACGGTGGCACGGCGCTCGACAAGCGCTTGCAAAACCTGCCGATCACGGATCCGGAAGTGCTGGCCGCATTTGCCGAGCGCGAAGGCATCCACTTCACGGTGGTGGGCCCGGAAGCACCGCTGGCTGCCGGTATCGTCGATCTGTTCCGAGCCAAGGGCCTGCGCATCTTCGGGCCGACCCAGGCCGCGGCGCAGCTCGAATCGTCGAAGGATTTCGCCAAGGCGTTCATGCATCGTCATGGCATTCCGACTGCCAAGTACCAGACCTTCAGCGACGCCGCACAGGCGCACGCGTACGTTGACCAAGAAGGCGCCCCGATCGTCATCAAGGCCGACGGCCTGGCTGCCGGCAAGGGGGTGGTCGTGGCCATGACGCTGGAAGAAGCACATGGCGCCATCGACATGATGCTGGCCGACAACCGCCTGGGCGATGCCGGCGCACGCGTGGTGATCGAAGAATTCCTGGCCGGCGAAGAAGCCAGCTTCATCGTCGTGTGCGATGGCAAGAACGTGGTGGCACTGGCCACCAGCCAAGACCACAAGCGCCTGCTCGACGGCGACGCCGGCCCCAATACGGGCGGCATGGGCGCCTACTCGCCCGCGCCGGTGGTCACGCCCACGCTGCACGCCCGCGCGCTGCGCGAGATCATCATGCCGACCATCCGTGGCATGGAGAAAGACGGCATCCCCTACACCGGCTTCCTGTACGCCGGCCTGATGATCGACGCCGACGGCACGCCCAAGACGCTCGAATTCAATTGCCGCATGGGCGACCCGGAAACGCAGCCCATCATGGCGCGCATGAAGACCGACCTGTACGACGTGCTCGACCGCGCCATCGACGGCAAGCTCGACGGCATGGAACTCGACTGGGACCGCCGCACCGCGCTGGGCGTGGTGATGGCCGCCCACAACTACCCGGAAACACCGCGCAAGGGTGACGTCATCACCGGCATCCCGAAGGAGACGGAAGACAGCGTCACCTTCCACGCCGGCACCACGCTCAAGGACGGCGTGCTGACCACCAACGGTGGCCGCGTGCTGTGCGTCGTCGGCCTAGCCGACACCGTTAAGGCGGCCCAGCGGGCAGCATATGGCGCGATCGAGCAGATCCAGTTCGATGGCGCACAGTACCGCACCGATATTGGTCACCGCGCCATTCGTCACTAAACCTGCTGTTTGACCGCGCCGATGCCCCAATTCAGGGCAGGCGCGGCATCCGTCACCCAGGGTGATCCCGGACTTGCTTCAGCGGCCCGCCCGCTACAATGGTGACAACCGCATGACTCGGCCGCACGAGCGGCCCCGCCCGAATCTGATGGATACCCAAGCCGTCCGCGCCTACCTGCTGGACCTGCAGGACCGCATCACCACCGCTGCCGGCGCACTCGACGGCGGCACCTTC
The DNA here is from genome assembly GCF_000801955.1 of Ralstonia sp. A12. GTDB lineage: Bacteria > Pseudomonadota > Gammaproteobacteria > Burkholderiales > Burkholderiaceae > Ralstonia. The sequence continues at coordinate 252,599 of NZ_JSZO01000007.1, read as the reverse complement.
GCCACCGATGCGTGGGACAAACCGCCCACCGAGCGCCTGCGCGGCAGCGGCCGCACCCGCATCCTCGAAGGCGGCGCGTTGCTGGAGCGCGGCGGCGTCGGCTTCTCGCACGTGATGGGCGACACCCTGCCCCCCTCCGCTACCGCCAACCGGCCCGAACTGGCCGGGCGCGGCTTCGAGGCGATGGGCGTGTCGCTGGTCTTCCACCCGCGCAACCCGTACGTGCCGACGGTGCACATGAACGTGCGCTGCTTCGTCGCCGTGCGGCCCGATGCCGAGCCCGTCTGGTGGTTCGGCGGCGGCATGGACCTGACACCCTACTACGGCTTCACCGACGACGCGTCGCACTTCCACCGCACCTGCCAGGGTGCCCTGGCCCCTTACGGCGACGAGCTGTACCCGCGCTTCAAGCAGTGGTGCGACGACTATTTCTATCTGAAGCACCGCAAGGAAGCGCGCGGCATCGGCGGCATCTTCTTCGACGACTTTGCCGAACTCGGCTTCGAGCGCAGCTTCGAGATGATGCGCTCGGTGGGCGACGCCTTCCTGCCCGCCTGGCGGCCCATCGCCGAGCAACGCCACGCCACGCCCTACGGCGAGCGCGAACGCGATTTCCAAGCCTATCGCCGTGGCCGCTATGTCGAATTCAACCTGGTGTTTGACCGCGGCACGCTGTTCGGCCTCCAAAGCGGCGGCCGTGCGGAATCGATCCTGATGTCGATGCCGCCCGTGGCCAACTGGCGCTACGATTGGCAGCCCGAAGCGGGCTCCCCGGAAGCGGCGCTGTACACCGATTTCCTGCCGGCGCGCGACTGGGTATGACGCTTCCCACCTTCGTCCGCCCCGATCTCGACCGCCCCTACCGCCTGGGCTTGCTGGGCGGCACGTTCGATCCGCCGCATGTCGGTCACATCGCCCTGGCCGAACTGTGCATCGCCCGGCTTGACCTAGATGAGCTGTTGTGGATTCCGACCGGCGTGTCGTGGCAGAAAGCCGCCGACATCACACCCGCCCCGCTGCGCTTTGCCATGACTGAACTGGCCGCCAAAGCGGTACGCGGCGGGCGCGCCCGGGTTCACGTGAGCAGCATGGAAGTCGATCGCCACGGCCCCAGCTACACGATCGACACCGTACGCGAGTTGCGCGGCGTCTACGGCCCCGATACGTCCATGGCTTGGCTCATGGGCGCGGACCAGCTCGTTGGTCTGGACACCTGGCACGGCTGGCAAGACTTGTTTGAATACGTGCACCTGTGTGTGGCCACGCGACCCGGTTTCGACCTGCACGCGCTGCATGTGCCGGTGCAGCGTGAACTCGATGTGCGCCGGGGCGACACGGCATTGGTACAATGCGCACCCGCCGGTCACATGTGGATCGACCAGACGCTGGCCGTCGACCTGTCGTCCACCCGCCTGCGCCAGCAACTTGCTACCGGCGCGCGCTGCGACGCCGACCTGCCTGCCGGTGTTGCCGACCTGATCCAATCGCATTCGCTGTACCGCCGTGCCAATGGCACGGTCAGTGCCTGACCGCGCTTCCCCAAGCGCTTTTTTGACCTTTTTTCTCGCCTTTTAAACGTTCTTCTCACTCAGTATGGATATTCGCAAACTACAACGCGTGATCGTCGACGCGCTCGAAGACGTCAAGGCGCAAGACATCAAGGTCTTCAACACGACGCACCTGACCGAACTGTTCGACCGCACGGTCATCGCCAGCGGTACGTCCAACCGCCAGACCAAGGCTCTGGCCGCGTCCGTCCGTGACGCCGTCAAGGAAGCCGGCGGTCACGTCATCGCCGTGGAAGGCGAAGACGTGGGCGAATGGGTGCTGGTTGACTGCGGCGACGCCGTGGTCCACATCTTCCAGCCGCAATTGCGCCAGTACTACAACCTGGAAGAAATCTGGGGTGACAAGCCGGTGCGCGTCGAGCTTGGTGGTACCGGTGCCAAGCGCGGCCTGCCCAAGGCCAGCGAGGGCTATGACGACGAGGATGAGGCTGACGAGGAAGTCACCCCGGCCAAGCGCCGCACTACCAAGCCCGCGCTGGCTGGTGAGCGCCCGACCAAAGCTGCAGCACCGGCCAAGAAGGCTCCCGCCAAGACCGCTGCCAAGAAGCCTGCTACCAAGCGCGCAGCTGGCACCGGCAAGCCCGCCACGAAGACTGCAAAAACAGCCGCCGCAAAAACGGCGACCAAGACGGCAGCCAAGCGCGCTCCGGCCAAGAAGCGCGCGGCGTAACGCCGAGCAGGCAGTCTCGCCATGCAGTTGCTGATCGTTGCCGTCGGGCACAAGATGCCGTCCTGGATCGAGGACGGCTTCTCTGAATATGCCAAGCGCATGCCACCCGAGCTGCGCATCGAACTGCGCGAGATCAAGCCCGAGCAGCGCTCGGGCAGCCGCACCGCCGCCACCGTCATGCAGCTTGAGGCCGCGCGCATCGAAGCCGCGCTGCCCAAGGGCTGCCGCATGATTGCGCTGGATGAGCGCGGCAAGGACCTCACCACGGTCGCCCTGGCCGAATCCCTCACGGGCTGGCAGCAGGAAGGCGGCGACATCGCTTTCGTGATCGGCGGTGCGGATGGGCTGGACCCGGCGCTCAAGGCGAAAGCCCGCACGCTGATCCGCCTGTCGAGCCTGACGCTGCCGCACGGCATGGTGCGCGTGCTGCTGGCCGAACAGCTCTACCGCGCGTGGAGCATCACGCAGAACCACCCATACCATCGCGTATGACCATGGACGCACTGGGCGCGCCACACCTCTATCTCGCTTCGCAAAGCCCGCGTCGGCAGGAGTTGCTGCGCCAGATCGGCGCGCGCTTCGAGCTGCTGCTGGCCGATGGCGATGAAGATGCCGAAGCACTCGAAGCCGTGCTCCCCGGCGAAACGCCCGACGACTACGTCCAGCGCGTCTGCGCATTGAAGGCGCAGGCAGCTGTGCGCCGCCGCATTGCGCGCCATCTCCCCGCCCTGCCGATCCTCACGTCCGACACCACGGTGTGCCTGGGCGGCGAGATCCTCGGCAAGCCCACCGACGCCGCAGATGCCCACCGCATGCTGCGCGGCATGTCCGGCCGCGAACACCGCGTGCTGACCGCCGTCACCGTCGTTACCGCCAGCGGCACGCCGATGCACGCGCTGTCCATTTCCGACGTGCGCTTTGCCGTGCTGACAGACAACGACATTGCCCGCTACATCGCCAGCGGCGAGCCGTTTGGCAAGGCCGGCGCGTACGGCATCCAGGGGCGCGCAGCCGCCTTTGTCGCCCATATTTCGGGAAGCTATTCGGGTATCATGGGTCTCCCCTTGTTCGAGACGGCAGCACTGCTCGCACAGGCTGGCATCACGCTGTAGATTCCGCTGTAACCCGCGCCCCCTGACCGGCCGCTGACGCACGCACCGGACAGCGTGCGAGGGCCGGTTTCAAGACACGCTTCGGGCAACCTGTTCAGCCCAGAGGCGGGTGCTGAAACCCGCTCTCCAGGTATCCCCATGTCCGAAGACATCCTCGTCAATATCACGCCGCAAGAAACGCGCGTGGCCATCGTCCAGCAAGCCGCCGTTCAGGAACTCCACATCGAGCGCACGCTCACGCGCGGGCTGGTCGGCAACATCTACCTGGGTAAGGTGGTGCGCGTGCTGCCGGGCATGCAGTCGGCCTTCATCGATATCGGGCTGGAGCGTGCGGCGTTTCTGCACGTGGCCGACATCTGGCACCCGCGCGATGCCAAGGACGCCCCGCCCACGCCGCAAGTCGCGATCGAGAAAACGCTGTTCGAAGGCCAGGCGCTGATGGTGCAGGTCATCAAGGACCCGATCGGCACCAAGGGCGCGCGCCTCTCTACACAGGTCAGCATTGCCGGCCGGACGCTGGTGTATCTGCCGCAAGACCCGCACATCGGCATCTCGCAGAAGATCGGTAACGAGGCCGAGCGCGAAGCGCTGCGCGCGCGCGTGACCGCCATGGTGCCCGCTGACGAGCGCGGCGGCTTTATTGTGCGCACCATCGCCGAAGAATCGACCGACGAAGAGCTCGCCAATGACGTTGCGTACCTGCGCAAGATCTGGGCGACCATCCGCCACAACGCCACCACCCTGCCTGCCCCGTCGATCCTGTATCAGGACCTGAACCTCGCCCAGCGCGTGCTGCGCGATTTCGTGACAGACGAGACGCGCAGCATTCAGGTCGATTCGCGCGAGAACTATCAGAAGCTCGTCGAATTTGCGCAGGAATACACGCCGGCCGTAGTCGAACGCCTGACGCACTACACCGGCGAGCGTCCGATCTTCGACCTGTACAACATCGAAGCGGAAGTCGAGCGCGCGCTGTCGCGCCGGGTGGATCTGAAATCCGGCGGCTACCTGATGATCGACCAGACCGAGGCGATGACGACCATCGACGTCAACACCGGCGGCTACGTGGGCGCGCGCAACTTTGACGACACGATCTTCAAGACCAACCTGGAAGCCGCGCACACCATCGCGCGGCAACTGCGGCTGCGCAACCTGGGCGGCATCATCATCATCGACTTCATCGACATGGAGTCTGCCGAGCATCGCGATGCGGTGCTGGCCGAGTTGCGCAAAGCACTGTCGCGCGACCGCACACGCATCACGGTCAACAGCTTCTCGCAGCTCGGACTGGTAGAGATGACGCGCAAACGTACGCGGGAATCGCTCGCGCACGTGCTGTGCGAGCAGTGCCCCGTGTGCCAGGGCAAGGGCCAGGTGAAGACGCCGCGCACGGTGTGCTACGACATCCTGCGCGAGATCATGCGCGAGTCACGGCAATTCAATCCGCGCGAGTTCCGCATCCTGGCTTCGCAGTCGGTGATTGATCTGTTCCTGGAAGAGGAAAGCCAGCATCTGGCGATGCTGGGTGACTTCATCGGCAAGCCGATTTCGCTGCAGGTGGAATCGTCTGCGGCCAGCCAGGAGCAGTACGACATCATCCTGATGTAGCACTGCCCCAGGCTGGCACGGCGGCTACGGCTTGGCCGGACTGCCGTGCGGCACCGGCGCAGCGGCCACCATAGGCGCAGCGCGCGCGGTCAATCGCGGAATCTGCTCCCGCATCATCAGCAACGCACCCAGCACCACCAGCATGGCGATCCCCAGCATCGCCAGATATGCGCTAGAACCACCCGCGGTGATGACCATGGCGCCCGCAAATGCGCTCAGGATCGCACCCAGACGCCCGAACGCCACGGCTGAGGCGGTACCGGTCGCGCGCACTGCCGTCGGATAGACGAACGCGCACAGCGCATACATCGTCGACTGCACTGCATTGACAAACAGGCCATGCAGGCCCAAGCCGACGATCAGCAACTGCGTGCTCTGCCGGGCATCCACGCCCTGCATCGCGAACGCGCTCAGCGCGGCGCCGATGCAGCACAGTGCCATCGGCCAGCGCGAACCCCAACGTGCTATCGCCACGGCGCACACCAGCGCGCCAATCACGCCGCCCAGGTTGTAGGCCGTCAAACCCTGACCCGCCACGGCCACACTCAGCCCCTCTGAAGCCAGCATGGTCGGCAGCCAGCTGAACGCCGCGTAAACCGCCAGCAGGCACATGAAGAATGCCGACCACAACGCCACCGTGTCACGTGCCTGCCCTGGGGCAAAGAGTGAGCGGAAGCCCGCGTGTTGGATGACTTTCTGGCCTGCCAGATCGGTAAAGGCGGCATCAGCCGGCGTGGCACGCTCCATGCGCGTCAGCAGCTCGGCCAATTGCGGCCAGTGCGACTGGCGGCGCGCCAGGAATCGAGGCGACTCCGGCAGCGCAGCGACCAGCACGAAGCCGAGCACCAGCGGCAACGCGCCACCAATCCAGAACAACCCACGCCATCCGTAGATCGGCAGCACATGGCCGGCAAACATCCCGGCCAGCATGCCGCCCAGAGGCACGCACACGATGGTGGCGGTCACGGCCAGCGTCCGGCGCCGGGCCGGTGTGAACTCAGCCGTCATTGTTGTCGAGCTTGGCAATGCACCGCCGATGCCCAGGCCTGCGATAAAGCGCAGCGCGGCGATCGTCGCCACATTGGGGGCGAAGCCGATCATGCAGGTCGCCACGCCAAACACGAACACGCTGCCGATCAGGGCCCAACGTCGCCCAAAGCGATCGGCAAACAGGCCGGCCAGAGCGCTGCCAATGCCCATGCCGATCAACCCGGCCGCCACCGCCGGCGCGAATGCGTTGCGCGTGATGCCCCATTCCTTGATGAGCACGGGGATGGCGAAACCGATCAACTGCCCATCAAAACCATCCATGACGATGGCAAACGCGGCGAGCAGTACGGCAGCCTTCTGGGCAAACGAAAATGGCCCATCGTCCAGGACACTGCCGATATCGATGGGCGCGCGATCCTGGCTCATGTCGGCCTCCCTTCGGAGGTTGAGCGGTCGCAGGGCAAATCCGTCGCGTACGCCTGTGCAAGCGCGCTAGACGCGCCCGCCAGTCTGAAGCAGCACAGCATGTGGTTGTCTCCATTGGGCTGGCGTCTGCGCGCCAATTAATTAACACGTTAACAATATAGGCGAGCCCTCCTCCTGTTCAACTAGGGTGTTTGCGGATGCGTGAATTGCGCCTGCGCCAAGCGCACCAACTGCATCAGCGTTTCAGTGTGAGGCACATGCACGCCATACCGGCGCGCCGCGACGACCACGGCGCCGTTAATCGACTCAATCTCCGTCGGGCGTCCTGCAAGCACGTCCTGCAGCATCGACGGCTTATGCCCGCGATGCGCGACGATGGCGTGGCGCACGTTGTCGCTCACCTTGACGGCATCGACGCTGACGCCGCTTGCGCGCGCTACCGCCAGCACCTCTTCAACAATGGTCAGGGCGAGTGTCGGTCCATCCTCCACCGCACCCAGCGCATCGACCGGACGGTTGAGCACCGTGCACAGCGGATTGAGTGCCGCATTGAACGCAACCTTCTCCCAGACAGCGCCCCACACGTTGGCGTCGGCCCGGCACTGCAAGCCCGCGTCGGACAACGCATGCACGGCACGTTCCAGCATCGGCCGATCGGCACCGTCGACGGTCATCATGCGGATCACACCCGCGCCGTGTGAACGCACGTGCCCTGGCCCGGCCAGATCCGCAGGCCACGTCGTCACGCCGACGAGGATGCGCTCCTGCGGCACCACCGAGGCCAATGCCTCCACGTTTCCGAGACCGTTCTGCAGCGTCAGCACGTACGTTGACGGCCCGATGAGCTGGCGCACACTCGCCAGCGCGGCGCGCGTGTGCATCGACTTCGTGAAGACGATCAGCAGATCCGGCACCTGCGTTGCCTGGCTCGGGCGCAGCACCTGCAAGTTGCGCACGTAGCGGTCACCCGTGTCGGTTTCCAGCCGCAAGCCGTGAGCGGCAATCGCACCAAGTTGCGCGTCATTGATATCGAGCAGCGTGACCTGCTCGCCCGTTTCCGCCAGCAGCCCGCCGAACAACGAGCCCATGGCGCCCGCGCCAAGAATCGCGATCTTCATAGCCTGTCAGAACGGGTAGTGGCGCGGCGTGGTCTGCACCGTCATCCACCGCAACTCGGTGAACTCGGCCACGCCCGCGCGGCCACCAAAACGCCCGAAGCCGCTTGCCTTGACGCCGCCAAACGGCATCTGCGCTTCGTCGTGCACGGTCGGGCCGTTGATGTGGCAAATGCCGGATTCGATGCGACGCGCCACATTCATGGCGCGCGCCACATCGCGACTGAACACGGCGGACGACAGACCGTAGGCGTTGTCGTTGGCACACGCGATGGCGGCATCGTCGCCGCTCACGCGCACGATGCCCTTGACCGGGCCGAATGATTCTTCTGCGTAGATCAGCATGTCGGGGGTGACGTGGTCGAGCAGCGTGGCAGGCATCAACGTGCTGGTGGCCTTGCCGCCGCACAGCAGCTTCGCACCCTTGGCGAGTGCATCGTCGATCAGGTGGTTGCAGCGTTCGACCGTGCTCATGTCGACCACTGAACCAAGTACCGCCGGCCCCTTGCGCGGATCACCCAGCGGCAACGACGCGGCCTTGGCAGCCAGCTTGGCAACGAACGCATCGGCAATGGCTTCGTCGACGATGATGCGCTCGGTGGACATGCAGATCTGGCCCGAGTTGGCGAACGCACCGAACGCCGCGCCGTCAACCGCAGCATCAATGTCCGCATCGGCCAGCACCAGCAGCGGCGCCTTGCCGCCCAGCTCCAGCACAGCGGGTTTCAGATACGTTGCGCACGTCTGCGCGATGATGCGCCCCACACGCGTCGAGCCAGTGAAGTTGACGCGCCGCACCGCCGGGTGCGCAATCATTGCCTCCACGATGGCACCGGCATCGGCCGGCGCGTTCGTCACGAAGTTGACGACGCCCTTGGGCAGCCCCGCTTCCTGCAACGCTTCGATGATGAGCCCGTGCGTGGCGGGCGAGATCTCCGAGCCCTTGAGCACGACGGTATTGCCGCACGCCAGCGGCAGCGCGATCGCACGCACAGCCAGGATGACCGGCGCATTCCACGGCGCAATGCCAAGCACCACGCCCGCAGGCTGACGCACACCCATCGCAAGGCTGCCAGGCACATCGGACGGAATGATCTCGCCGGCAATCTGCGTGACCATGGCGGCAGCCTCTTGCAGGCCGCTGGCGGCCAGGTGCACGTTGAAGCCTGCCCACAACGCGGAGGCGCCCGTCTCCGCAGCCATTGCAGCGGCAAACGCGGCACCCTTGGCTTCGAGCGCCTGGGCAGCGCGCATGAGCAACGTGCGGCGCTCAGTCGGCCCCATGGCAGCCCAGCTGGGGAAAGCCGCGGCGGCGGCATCGACCGCACGGCGCGCATCGTCCACCGTCGCTGCAGGCGCGCGTGTTGCGATGGAACCATCGAGCGGGTTGCGACGCTCGAAGACCGCGCCGTTGCTGGCTTGCGCGCGCTCGCCGTTGATCAGCATCGAGATGGTTTGCGTCCCTTCCAGCGGGGCGACATTCGTGTTCGTCATCAGGCAATCTCCACTTCAATCAAGGTTGGTCCGGTGGATTGCAGCGCGGTGCGCAGCGTGGCCTCCAGCGCGTGCGGGTCAGTCACACGCTCGCCGGTGCAGCCCATGGCGCGGGCCAGCCCGACGAAGTCGATGCCGTGCAAGTCGGTGCCCTGTACCGGGTCATTGGGCGCGAAGCCGAACACCGGCGCGAATTCCTGCAGGGCAGCATAGCGACGGTTGTTCAGGATCACGAACGTCATGGGCAATTTGAGCAGCGATGCGCTCCACAGCGCCTGGATGGAATACATGCTTGATCCATCGCCGATCAGGCCGATCACGCGCCCTTCTCCCCCAATGGGCCTGGCCAGCGCCACACCCACCGCAGCGGGCATGCCATAGCCCAATCCCCCGCTATCCATGGTGTAGAAAGCCCCTGCGCAACGCATCGGCAGATAGGCCTGCATGACGGAGCGTGCGCTGGGAGCTTCTTCAACGACGATATCCGCAGGGCCGCGTACGGCATCGAGCGTCTGCAAGACGAAGGCGGTGGACATGGGAGATGTCGGCTCCGCTCGCGGCGATTTGACGCGGGGTGCTGGCAGTGGTCGAGCGGGCGGTGCTGGCCTGGCCAGCAAGTCCCGCACACCAAGGCGGATGTTGCCGACAGCCGAGATGCCCTCGGGCGTCCAAGATGCCGTGGCCGGATCGTCGACCAGTTGCACGAGGTTGGCGCCCACGGGCACGTGCGGCCCATACCCTTCCACGTGATACGTGAACGCCGGTGCGCCTAGCGCGAACACGACATCGTGCCCCTGCAACAGCGAGACGATCTTCTCGCGCATCGCCGGCAGGAAACCGGCGAACAGTCGATGGTCTTCCGGAAAGGCGCCACGCCCTGCCATTGGCGCTGTGAACACGCGGGCGTTATGCGCTTCGGCCAACTGCACAACGGCATCCCAGGCACCTGCGCGGTCCACCGCCGCCCCCACCACAAATGCCGGCCGCTGCGCCGCATCCAGCGCATCGCCAATGCGCGCGAGCGTCGCCGGATCGGGTCGCACCTCGTACGACACTTCATGCACGGCGACAGGCTCGGTCAGCTGATCCCAGTCATCGACGGGGATGGACACCAGCACTGGCCCGCGCGGCTCCTGCATGGCGATGTGATACGCGCGGGCAAGCGCCAGCGGCACATCCTGCGCACGCGCTGGCTCGATGCTCCATTTGACGTACGGCTTGGGCAGCTCGGTCGCCTGATTGGAGGCGAGAAACGGATCGAACGGCAGGATGGACCGCGCCTGCTGCCCGGCCGTAATCACCAGCGGCGTGCGGTTCTTGAACGCCGTGAAGATGTTGCCCATCGCGTTGCCGACACCGGCCGCCGAATGCAGGTTCACCAGAGCGGCGTTGCCGGTCGCCTGCGCATAGCCGTCAGCCATGCCCACCACCACGGCCTCCTGCAGGCCAAGGATGTAGCGAAAGTCCTCCGGAAAGTCGCGGAACATCGGCAGCTCGGTCGAGCCCGGATTGCCGAACACGTGGGTCATGCCGAGCCGGCGAAGCAACTCGATCGTGGCGTCGCGCACGGTGACAAGCGCGAGCGAAGTGCGGGTCATGCAGCGTCTCCTCGTGTTTCCTCTTGCATTGGCCGCCCAGTATGGGAGTCGCTAACCTTGCGCGATATTGAATTTTCAGGCGAAAGTCATTACCTTTTGGCATGCCTTTCGATCTGCGCCAATTGCGCGCTTTCACCACCATCGTCTCGGCCGGCAGCCTCGGGCGCGCAGCAGAGGTCCTACACGTCACCCAGCCGGCGCTGAGCCGCATCATCAAGCGGCTGGAGGACGAGGTCGGCGCGCCGCTGTTCGAGCGGCACTCCAAGGGCATGCAGCTCACCGTCATCGGACAGGCGCTGCTGCCGCACGCCACACTGCTGCAGCGCGAGGCCGACTACGCACGAGAAGAGATTGACGCGATGCGTGGGCTCGCCAAGGGCACCATCCGCGTAGGTGCCGTGGGCAGCATCGCCAGCTACGTCCTGCCGCTGGCCGTCGGCACGGTGGTGGCGCGTTGGCCGAACCTGCGTGTGGAGATTCTGGAAGGCGTGTGGGACCGGCTGGCCGAGGGACTGGTCAAGCATGAGATCGATCTCGCGCTTTCCATGGCGATGCCGGATACGGACGAGATCATCGCGATTGCTGACTGCCGCTGGGAAGACGCGAGCTTTGTGGTCGCGTCGCCGGAACACCCATTGCGCAAGCGCCCTGCCCTGACACTGGCCGATACGATGTCTGCGCCGTGGGCCATCCCGCCGCGCGGCACGGGCCCCTACGAGCACATGCAGCAGGTGTTCGAGGCGGCCGGCCTGGGGCTGCCCAACATCGTGGTGGAAACGCGCTCGGTCACGGCGCTCAAGAGCCTGGTGGCGCGCTCCGGCTTCCTGAGCTGGATGGCCGAGCCGATGATCGACGCCGAACGCCGCGCCGGCGTGATCGAACCGCTGCCGATTCCCGGGCTGGTGGCGCGCCGCACGCTCACAGCGTTCCGACGTCGCCACGGCATCCTGCCGAGCCCTGCCGTCAAGCTGCTCGAAGCGTTGCGCGAGCTGACAGCCTAGACCGACCGGCGTCCTACTTCTTCTCGCGCGGCAGGCGGCCCATCAGGAAGAACTCATCGTTCGGCCGCATCGAAATCACGTTCGCCATGCGGTTCGACAAACCGAAAAAGGCCGTGATGCCAGCGATGTCCCAGATGTCCTCGTCATCGAAGCCATGCACGCGCAACGCGTCGTAGTCGGCTTCATTGACGGTGTGCGAGGCGTTGCAAACCTTCATCGCAAAATCGAGCATGGCGCGCTGGCGCGGGGTGATGTCGGCCTTGCGGTGGTTGACGGCAACCTGGTCGGCCACGAGCGGATTCTTCTCGTAGATGCGCAGGATGGCGCCGTGTGCGACCACGCAATACAGGCACTGGTTGGCGCCGGATGTGGCGACCACGATCATCTCGCGCTCGCCCTTGGTCAGGCTGCTGCCTTCGCGCAGCATCAGCGCATCATGGTAGGCAAAGAAGGCGCGGCACTCATCGGGCCGATGCGACAGCGCAAGGAAGACGTTCGGCACGAAGCCGGTCTTCTCCTGCACCTCAAGGATGCGCGCGCGAATATCTTCCGGAATGTCAGCCAGCTCAGGAACGGGGAACCGGCTGATGGGCGGCGTGGTGGTCGTCACGATGTCTCCTTGGATTGAGCATCTTGAGCACGCCGCCCAGGGGATTTACTGCGTGGCGAACTGGATGCGATGCAGTCCAGCATACAACCCATCGCGGTCGATGAGTTCGCGGTGCGTGCCGGCTTCGGCAATCTTGCCGTGCTCCAGCACGATGATGCGATCCGCGTTTTCGATGGTCGACAGGCGGTGCGCGATCACCAGCGTCGTGCGGCCTTCCATCAACCGTTCGAGCGCAGCCTGCACCTGGCGTTCGGATTCCGAGTCGAGCGCAGAGGTCGCCTCATCCAGGATCAGGATCGGTGCGTCCTTGTAGATGGCACGCGCAATCGCCATGCGCTGGCGCTGGCCGCCGGACAGCTTCGAGCCGTTGTCGCCGATGTTGGTGTCGATTCCTTCCGGCAGGTTGTCCACCATGTCCGTCAGGTAAGCGGCTTCCAGTGCGCGACGTACACGCGCCATGTCGATCTCGGATGCGTCACGCGCGCCATACGCCACGTTGGCGGCAATGGTGTCGTTGAACAGCACCACGTCCTGGCTCACGAAGGCGATCTGACGGCGCAGGTCCTGCAGCGACAGGTCGGACAGCGCGTCGCCATCGAGCGAGATGGTGCCCGAGGTCGGATCAAAGAAGCGCGGCATCAGGTTCACCAGCGTGGTCTTGCCGCTACCCGAAGGGCCGACAAGCGCAACCACTTCACCCGGCTTCACATGCAGGTCGACATTGTCGAGCGCCGCTTTGCCATCCGCGCCGTAGCGGAAGGTCACACGATCGAAACGGATATCGCCGCGGGCACGGTCAATGCGCTTGCCGCCTTCCTGCGGTTCGATGGGCGTATCAATCAGGCCGAAGATGAACTCTGCGGCAGTCAGGCCACGCTGCAGGGGTTGGTTCACGTCCGTCAGGTGCTTGAGCGGCGAGATCAGCAGCAGCATCGCCATCACGAAACCGGTAAAGCCGCCGACCGTCGTCTGGTTGGCCTGCGCCTGCATCATGGCGATCGCCAGGATGATGGACAGCGCCAGCGCCGCCAAAAACTGCGTCACCGGTTGATTCAGGCCGCCGGCCACGGCCACGCGCATGGCATAGCTGCGCAGGCGGTTGGTCATGGCGTTGAAGCGCAACGTTTCATAGGCCTCGCCGCCATGCAGCTTGACGACCTTGTACCCACCGACAGCCTCTTCCACCACGTAGGCGGCCTGGTTGGTCAGGTTCTGGCTCTCGCGGTTGAGCGAGCGCAGGCGGCGGTTGATGCGCGACATCAGCAGGCCGATGATCGGCAGGATCACCGCCACCACCAGCGTCAGGCGCCAGTTGGTGTAGAAGAGGAAGACCAGCAGCGCGAGCACCGTCATCGAGTCACGCACCATCGTGATGAACACGCCGGTCAGCACCTGCAGCACCTGGTTAACCTCGAAGATCACGGCGTTGATGATCGACGCCGCCGTGTTCTGCTGGTAGTACGACGCCGGCGCCTGCAACAGACGCTCGAACATCTTCACGCGCAGGTTCAGCAGCACCTTGTTCGACACCAGGCTCAGCAAATAGGTGGACGCAAACTGCGCCACGCCGCGTACTACGGCAATGCCCACCAGCATGGCCGGCACCTGCCACAGCTTGCCGGCGTATTCACCGCCAAAGCCCTGGTCCAGCAGATCCTTCACGACCTTGGGGATGATCCCTTCCGTGGCCGCCACCACGCCCATGGCAACCATGGACAGGATGAACGCAGTGAGCTCAGGACGCAGGTACGTCCACAAGCGCTTGAGCAGCGGCTTGGAGGGGTCTTGATGGTCAGACTTTGCTTGTATACTCACGGCGTTTTCAAATAAGGGTGGGCAGATTGCGCCGCATCGCAACGTGCACTGCCGACAACATGTGCATGGCGCGCCTGCCATCCGACAGACGGGCGACCCGGCATTTTACGGCAATGCGCCTGTTCCGGCCCATCCTGGCAGCACAATCCACAGCCAAGGCGCATTGCTGCGTCACCTGATTCTTCCGCATGAGTTCGCGCGTTCCCACGTTCTTCATCAACCTCGAGCACGACGTCAGCCGACGCCAAGCGCTCGAAGACCAGCTCGACGCACTTGGCCTGCCGCACACGCGCTTTCCCGGCGTGTACGGCAAAGCACTCCCCGCCGATGAACTGGCGCGCCACTACGACCAAGCCCGCGCCGTTGCCGAAAGCCGCTCGCTGACCGTCGGCGAGGTTGGCTGCGCACTGAGCCACCTGGGCGTCTACCGCGCGATGCTGGAGCAGGACCTGCCCTACGCACTCATCCTGGAGGATGACGCGAAGCTTGGGGTCGATGTGCCCGCCGTGCTCGATGCGCTGATGCAACAGGTCTCACCCGACGAACCCGTGGTGACACTGCTCACGCACATCGACCGTTACCACAAGCGCAGCGCGAAACCGCTCAACGCTGGCCACGATATGGTGAAGCTGGCGAACAACCAGTGGTTGGCGCACGGCTATTTCGTCACACGCGCAGCGGCCAAACGCATGGTCGAGCAGCTCTACCCCGTGTGGCTGGCGGCAGACTACTGGTCCAAGTTCGAGCGCGAGGGCATCGTGCAGATGCGTGCGGTCGTGCCCTATGTGATCAGCGTGCAGGATTTCGACAGCGGCTCCAACCTGGAAGCCGATCGCGTCATCAAGGGCCGCGAAGGCGATAACCAGCGGTGGCTCCGCCATCGCCTGCACCTGTTCTTCGTGCACAAGTTCCTGTATCAGATCTTCGTGCGTCCCTTCCGCGGCATCGCCAAGCAGAAGAAGACCTGGTGAGCGCGAAGGCGCCGGCTCAGGCGCCTTGCCCGCGCAGTTCTGCCAGCCCCGCCTCAGCGCGAATGACATCCGTATTGCGGCGCGCCATCATGCGACGATAGTTAGGGCTTTCCTGCTCGCGAGATTGTTCGCGGTGCCACAGGTGGAAGACCTCGGTGGCACAGAAACCGCGCTTGCGGCGCACACCGGCGTTGTACAGGCGCACAGCCAAATCGGCATCTTCATGACCCCAGCCGACGAAGCTCTGGTCGAAACCGTTCACGCGCTCAAAATCGCTGCGCCACACACCCAGGTTGCAGCTCTTGATGCCGCGCAGGCTGGTGTCCTTGAACGTGCGCGGCACCGGCAGACCCGGCACCAGCAGCGGCAGGAACTTGTTGATGCGGCCGGCGCGCCACGCGCTGAACCAATAGCCGCGATCCTTCAGGTGAATGTCAGTCTGCTGCGCGACAACCTCGCGCGTCATCGCTTCACTCAGCAGGATGCGGCTGCCGGACAGCAACCGCCCCGACTCGGCCAGCGCACGATGCCGGGCGACAAAGTCAGGGCGCGGCACGCAGTCGCCATCGAGAAAGACAAGGTAATCGGCCTCTGTGGCCAGCACACCACGATTGCGGATCTCAGCCGCGCGGAAGCCGTCATCGGGGTGCCAGACATGGCGCAGCGGGTACGTTGCCGTCTTGGCAGCGGCCTCCACCGCCAGACGCGTCTCGTCGCGCGAGCCATCGTCGGCGACGATCACATCAAACGCTGTGTCGGTCTGCGCGCCGCAACCAGCCAGCACGCGGGCAAGCGCGTCCGGTCGGTTGTATGTCGTGACGATCAGAGCGACGCGACGCGGGCAATCAGCGCTTGCCATGACGGTGCAGCATCATCAGCTTGATGTAGCGGTAGTACGTGCCCTCTGCGTTGGACACAGCCAGCATGAAGCCTTCCGCGCCATCCAGGAAACCGCGCTGGATGATGTAGGTCCGAATAAACGCCCACAGCCCGTGACCGATCGCACTCCCCAGCGATGCGCGCTTGCCCTTGGCATAGGCTGCGGCTGCACCGGCGGTCGAGTAGTCGTTGGCCTTGTCGAGCGCGGCCTTCAGATCAGGAATCGAATAGTGGATGATCGGCGCACGAAAATCGCCGACGGTGCCTTGGAACACCAGGTGCGAGTGCACCGGCGCATCGAAGAAGGTCACCTGCTCGCGCTTGAAGAAACGGCGAATGCGATCCGGCCACCAGCCCGAATGCTTCATGAAGCGACCACAGAAACTCGAACTGCGCGGCATGGAGTACACCGTATGCGTGCTGCCGGACTCGAGCACGGCGATCATCTCGGCCCGCAGCTCGGGGCTGATGCGCTCGTCGGCGTCCAGCGACAGGACCCAGTCGGTGCGCGCCTCGCGCAGTGCGCGGTTGGACTGCTCGCCGTAGCCCGGCCAGTCCGTTTCGAACACACGGGCGCCCAACTCGCGGCAGATGTCTTGCGTGCCATCGGTGCTGCCGGAATCGAAGACGATGACGTCGTCGGCCCAGTCGCGCACCGAGCGGATGCAATCGCCGATGTCGGCGGCTTCATTCTTGGCGACGATGATGACGGCGAGCGTGGCTCGATTGGATGCAGACATGCGAAGACGATCTCAGAGAACAGGATTGGCGCCAAGCTCTTGGCGGCGCCGGTGGATATGCGCGGTGAACACGGCCACCATCACGCTGTAGAACACCACGGTCTGCGCGATGATAAGCATCACCTCGGTCAGCCCAAACAGGATGAAGCCGACGCACAACGTGAGGCCCATGGCCCCGGTGGTCCGTAGGACGCGGTCATCGCACAGCGCGGCGCGCAGGAAGTACGCGGCAGGCACCAGATACAGCGCCAGCAATGCGCCAATGCCCAGCACGCCAAGCGTGGCGCCATTGTATAGAAACTCGTTGTGGGCATGCTCCACGGATGCAGCCCTCTCAGTGATCTCACCTTTGCGATATCGCGCCTCAAGATTCGACTTGAACTGGCCGGGGCCAACCCCTGCAATCGGATGCTGCGCCAACATCGATGCAGAGGCCTTCCATAACTGGAAGCGGATACCCATTGAAGTATCGACCTGCCCCGCCCGATACGCGTCAACATCCTGCATCGCTTGCTCAAGACGGTCACGAACCATGCCAGACGACGCCGCGATCGCCGTCAGCAGAATAAGAAGACCAACCAACACGCCCATACGCTTCCATCGCGATACATCCCGTAAAGTCGCCACCGCAATGCAGAACAGCACCGGAATGGCAACCCAGCCACCGCGAGCCTGTGACAGATACGACGCGTACACACCACCAATACCAGCGAGTACACGCAATGCGATCAGCGCTTTGCCACCGCTCCACGACCAACCGATCGAGATCAGCGAAAACAACCCAAGTAGCAGAGATAGATTCCCAAACGGGATAGGATTGGCGAACGCCGCGACATGATCGGAACGACCAATACGTAGATCCAGATAAGCCCAAACCATGGAGCCGAGGGCGCCTACAATACTGCCCCACTGTACCTGCTGCAATTGCCGCGATGGCAACTGCAGCAGTGCAAACAACACAAACCCGAACAACCATAGCCGTCCGTAGGCAAAAGGTATGTGCACTGAGGCTGCTTGATTCAGCAACGCACTCACCAGCATCGCCGTCGGCATTGCCGCCATGGCGAGGATCAACCAACAGTGCTCGCGCCACATCGCAAGCAGCCGATCCTTCAACTCCGAATACCCCGCCAGCATCGACCAAAGTGCGGACACCAACAGCAGCAGGAACGCCAGGAAAGCCGCGTTATGCATCGACAGCATCAGCGCCGGCAGAACGAATATCCCCAGCACAGCCAAAACCACCGGGACGCAAGACACGACGGCCCGGCCGCGTTGCACCATCGTGTTCATCGGGGTACCCCGGCGCTAGGTGCGAGGGCCAGCAAGGCATCGATATGGGCACCGATGCCCGGGTCATAGCGCAGATGTTCGCGCGGGTTCGCCAGGCGCGCCTGCCCGGCTTGCGCGCGTGCCACTGCCGCCTCGATGGTGCGGGCAAGCGTAGCCGGATCGCTCACATTGAAAGTCGGCGCACCCTCGTCGGAAATGACCTCGGTACAGGCGATGTTGCTCGCCAGCACAGCCGGCGTGCCGCACAACACGGACTCCACCCCGATCAACCCGAACGGCTCATAGTGCGAGGCGAGGATCGTGTAGTCCGCCGCACGGTAGACGTTCTCGACGTCTTTGCGATAACCAAGGTAACGGATGTTCGGCGAGGATGACGACACTGGCCGCCCAATCACCACTAGCTGTACCGGCAAATCCGTCTTGGAGAAGAATGCCTCCAGCAGCGGATACCCCTTGCGTTTGTGACTCGACGAGGGGAACACAAACGTGACACGGTCCTTGGAAAAGCCCAGTTCGTCGCGCAGGCGCTGGCGCTCGACTTCATCCACCAGCGAGAACTTGGCTTCGTCCACAGGGGGATAGACCGTCTTCACCTTGGCTTCAGGGATGTCGTAGTAGTCGAGCACCTCCTGCGCCATCAGCTTCGAGTGCGCGACGATCACGTGCGAGCGCACGTAGTCGCGACGCTCCAGCGCAATCTGCTGGCGATCCCAGAAGGCTGGCGCCTTGGGAAAGCTCTTGAGATAACCGATATGCGTACCACCGCAGATGGCGATATCCGACGCCCCGGTGCGATTACATCCAATCATCAGGTCGACGTGCTCGCGCTTGACCAGATGACGCACCAACCAGCCGAAGGCATGGTCGTTGAGCTTGCCCGTCAGCTTGCGCGTAGGCAGTGCGATGGCCTTGACCTGGGCGTACTCAGGGAGCGCCTTGTCGACCGTTTTGGCAAAGAACACAGGACGGATGGCGCGCTCATGCAGGCCGCGGACCAGATCCATCGCATAGCGCTCGCTACCGCCGCTGTAACCCAGCGCGTTGCACGAGATTCCGACATTCATGGGTGCTTAGGGTGTAATCGTGTGAAGTCTGCTGTGGCGCCGGGCCCTCGCCCGGCGAGGGCGCCCCCTGGCACCCTCTTCGAATCAGTCGTACATCGTGAGTACGTTCTCGGCATCCAGCGCCTGACGCAACGCTGCGATCGCCTCCTCGCTTGGCACGATACGCCAGGCATCGCCCAACACAGCCTCGCAGCGAGCCTGCTCGCCGAGATAGCTGATGCGCACCGACAGGCCGTTGCCATCGGTTGCCACGAGCGGCGTCAGCAAGTCGCGCAACTTGGCGGACGTCGAATTACCGTTCATTGACAGCCGGATGGCACGGGCAAACTTGGCGCGCGCCTGTGTCATGTCCATGACCGATTCGGCCGTCACGCGCACGCCGCCCGTGAACATGTCGTGGCGGGCACTGCCTTGCACGATCAGCACTTCGTCTTCCTTGAACAGCGCGCGATTGGCTTCGAAGACTTCGTTGAAGACCGTCACTTCGGTGGCTTCGCTGGCAGAGCCGTCGTCGAGCATGATGATCAGCATCTTGCCGCGCTGGGTCATCTGCGTACGCTGGCCGACGATCACGCCGGCCACGGTCTTGTTGCGCGCGTCGCGGTTGCCATAGCCGCCCCCACCACCACCGTTGCCCTTGTTGGTCACTTCCTGGGCGAGGTCGGCGAGCGTCGTGCGCGCGAAACGGCGCACCTCGTCGCGACACTCGTCGAAGAGATGGCCCGACAGGTAGAAGCCCAGCGCCTGCTTTTCTTCCTGCAGCTTGCGCTTGGTGGTCCAGGCCGGTTCATCGACGAGTTCCGGGCCATGCTGCTCGGCGTCGTCACCGCTCATCAGGTCGAAGAGCGAGACCTGATTGGCAGCGGCCGCCTTCTGTTCTGCCGCTTCCATCGCCAGCCCGATCGAGGCCAGCAACTGTGCGCGGTTCGCGTTCAGGCTGTCGAAGGCGCCGGCTCGCACCAGCGCTTCGATCGTGCGGCGATTGACCTGCCGGCGGTCAACGCGCTCGCAGAAGTTGAACAGGTCCTTGAACGGCCCCTCCTCCCGCGCGCGCAGGATGTCTTCAATGGCCCCCTGCCCGCTGCCCTTTACACCGCCCAGACCATAGCGGATGGTCTTGGCATCCGTCGGCGTGAAGCGGTACAGGCTGGCGTTGATGTCCGGCGGCAGAACCTTCAGGCCGTTCTTGCCGACTGCATCGTCGTAGAGAATCTTCACCTTGTCGGTGTCGTCCATGGCGAGCGACATGTTGGCCGCCATGAATTCGGCCGGGTGATGCGCCTTCAGCCACGCGGTGTAGTACGCCAGCAGTGCATACGCGGCCGCGTGCGACTTGTTGAAGCCGTAGCCCGCGAACTTCTCCATCAGGTCGAAGATCTCGTCGGCCTTTTCGGTGGAGAGCCCGTCCTTGGCCGCACCGCCGCGGAACAGCTCGCGGTGCTCGGCCATCTCTTCGGCCTTCTTCTTACCCATCGCACGGCGCAGCAAGTCCGCACCGCCGAGCGAGTAGCCGCCCACGATCTGCGCCATCTGCATCACCTGCTCCTGGTAGACCATGATGCCGTAGGTCTCCTTGAGCACCGGCTCGACGCGCGGGTCGGGGTACTCCACCTTCTCGCGGCCGTGCTTACGGGCGCAGAAGCTGGGGATCAGGTCCATCGGACCTGGGCGATACAGCGCCACCAGGGCGATGATGTCTTCAAAGCGGTCAGGCTTGGCGTCCTTCAGCATGCCTTGCATGCCGCGGCTTTCCAGCTGGAACACAGCGACGGTGTTGGCCGCCTTCAGGATGTCGAACGCCGGTTTGTCGGTCAGCGGAATATGGCTGCAGTTCCAGTCCGCCTTGGACGGATCGAGCATGCGGATGTAGCGCTCGGCCCAGTCGAGAATGGTGAGCGTGGTCAGGCCCAAGAAGTCGAACTTGACCAGGCCGACGGCTTCCACGTCGTCCTTGTCGTACTGGCTGACGACACCAGCATCTTCCCCGCCTTGCGTGTAGAGCGGGCAGAAGTCGGTCAACTTGCCCGGGGCGATCAGCACACCGCCCGCGTGCATGCCGACGTTACGCGTCATGCCTTCCACGCGCTGCGCAAGCTCCAGCAGCTGCTTGACCTCTTCTTCGTTCGCCTCGCGCTCGGCCAGCAGCGGCTCTTCCTTCTTGGCTTCTTCCAGCGTGACGAGCTTGCCCGGCTTGAACGGGATCAGCTTGGCCACGCCGTCGACAAAGTTGTAGCCGAGGTCGAGCACGCGGCCCACGTCGCGCACCGCAGCCTTGGCGGCCATGGTGCCGAAGGTGGCGATCTGCGAGACGGCGTCCTTGCCGTACTTCTCTTTCACGTACTGGATGACGCGGTCGCGGCCGTGCTGGCAGAAGTCGATGTCGAAGTCGGGCATCGACACCCGTTCCGGATTCAGGAAACGCTCGAACAGCAGGTTGTACTTGAGCGGGTCCAGATCGGTAATGCCCAGCGCATACGCCACCAGCGAGCCCGCACCCGACCCCCGGCCCGGCCCCACCGGCACGCCGTTGTTCTTGGCCCAGTTGATGAAGTCCGCCACGATCAGGAAGTAGCCCGGGAAGCCCATCTTGATGATGGTGCCGGTCTCGAATTCCAGGCGGGCGTAGTACTCGGCGCGCTTGGATTCGCGCACGGCCTCGTCGGGGAACAGCACTTCCATGCGTTTCTCGAGACCCTCCTTGGCGAGCTGGACAAGATAGTCGTCCAGCGACATGCCGTCGGGCGTCGGGAACAGCGGCAGCTTGGGCTTGCCCAGTTCCAGCGTGAGGTTGCAGCGCTGCGCGATCTGCACCGCGTTGGCCAGCGCAGACGGGATGTCGGCAAACAGCGCGCACATCTCGTCCTGTGTCTTGAAGTATTGATCCGTCGTGAAGCGTTTGGTGCGACGCGGGTTGGCGAGCAGCTCGCCTTCCGAAATGCACGTGCGCGCCTCGTGCGCCGTGAAATCGTCCGGTGTCATGAACTGCACCGGATGCGTGGCAACCACCGGCAGGTGCATCGCCGCGGCCAGATTCACAGCCTGCTGGATGTAGGCCTCGGTGCCGGCGTGACCGGCGCGCTGCAGTTCGATGTAGAACGCGCCCTCAAACACGCGCGACCAGTTCGTCGCCAGCTTGCGCGCCAGCGCTTCGTTACCGTTGGCCAGCGCCATGCCGACATCGCCCGCCATGCCGCCAGACAGCGCCAGCAGCCCCGTAGCAAGCGGCGCATCCTCTACGCCGGGCTCGTCGAACCATTCAGGGGCGATTTCCGCGCGGCCGCGATGCTGGTTGGTCAGCCACGCTCGCGCCAGCAACTGGCACAGGTTCAGGTAACCCTGCTTGTTACGCACCAGCAACAACAGACGTGCCGGTTTGTCGCGCTCATCGTGATTGGTGATCCACACGTCGGCGCCGACGATGGGCTTGACGCCCTTGCCGCGCGCTTCCTTATAGAAGCGCACCAGGCCGAAGGCGTTGGCAAGGTCGGTCAGCGCCAGGGCGCCCATGCCATCTTTGGCGGCTGCCTT
This sequence comes from Ralstonia sp. A12, assembly GCF_000801955.1. Taxonomy (GTDB): domain Bacteria; phylum Pseudomonadota; class Gammaproteobacteria; order Burkholderiales; family Burkholderiaceae; genus Ralstonia. The sequence continues at coordinate 230,117 of NZ_JSZO01000007.1, read as the reverse complement.
GACGGCATCGTCCAGACGGACATTGCCATCGACGACGGAGTATTCGGAATGGAGACGGAGGTGGACGAAGCGCGGCGAATTCATCCGCGTATTGTAACGGGTGCCACCTTCCGTAAAGCATTTGCCGCGCGTCAGATTGACCCTCAGCAACCCCGCACCGATGCTTGGGCCGCTATAATTTCGGCTTACGAATCAACGGGTTATCCAGGCGCCTCAAAAACGGCGCGGCAGCACATGCAGATCGTCAATATTTCCGCTTACAAATTCATCACCCTTGATGACCGCGAAACCCTGCGTCCGGCGCTGCTGGCCGAATGCCAGGCACGCGAACTCAAGGGCACCGTGCTGCTGGCGCCTGAGGGCATCAACATCTTCCTGGCTGGCTCGCGCGAGGCCATTGACGGCATCATCGGCTGGCTGCGCGCTGATCCGCGCTTTGCCGATCTGGCCCCGAAGGAAAGCCTGTCCGATCACCAGCCGTTCCGCCGCCTGCTGGTGCGCATGAAGAAAGAAATCATCACCATGCGCTACCCGCTGATCCGCCCGGAAGACGGCCGCGCGCCGTCGGTCGCGCCGCCGGATCTCAAGCGCTGGCTCGACCAGGGCCACGACGACGAAGGCCGCCCCGTGGTAATGCTCGACACGCGCAATGACTATGAAGTGGCGGTCGGCACCTTCAAGAACGTCGTCGAATACAACCTCAAGAAGTTCACGGAATTCCCGCCCGCGATTGCTGCGCACAAGGATGACTTTGCCGGCAAGACGGTGGTGTCGTTCTGCACCGGCGGCATCCGCTGCGAGAAGGCGGCGATCCACATGCAGGAAGTCGGCGTTGAGCGCGTGTATCAGCTCGAAGGCGGCATCCTGAAGTACTTCGAGGAAGTCGGCGGCGACCACTACGATGGCGACTGCTTTGTCTTCGACCACCGCACAGCACTCAACCCGAAGTTGCTGCCGGCCGGTCCGAAGCAGTGCTTTGCCTGCCGCGCCGTGGTGACGCCCGAAGAACAACAATCGCCCAACTACATCCCCGGCCAGCGCTGCCCGCATTGCGCCGAGCACCAAACCCAGGCCGCTGCATGAAACGCCTCGCCGCTGCCCTCCTCGCCATGACGCTGTGCCTTGCGGCATTGGGCGGCTGTTCGACGAGCTGCGCGGGCGGCTCGAACCGCGGCATGTTCTGCGGAACCGGCACGCAGTTCTGAGCCACGCCACAGTCAACAAAAAACGCCGGGCATGCCGGCGTTTTTCTTTGGGCGATCGGCCTGCTTACTGGCGGCCGCGCACGAACTGCTTGGTCACCGCGACAACCCGCTCGCCGAACAGCTTGGCGGTTTCCAGGTCGCCAGGCAGCGGACCTTCTTCCGGGCTGGCGTCCGACGGGGCTTGCGACAGCGCGCCGCCAAAGCCGCCCATGTAGTTGATGTCGTTGCGGGTGGCGGCCTTGCTGTTGGCCGGCATCATGCCCGTGCCCACCCAGATCATCCCGTGCTGCTGCGATAGCGTCCACAGGTACTGGATCGACGCGTACTTGTCACCGTTGATAGAGGCGGAGTTGGTAAAGCCCGCGGCCACCTTGTCCTTCCATGCACCGGTGAACCACGCCTTGGACGAGGCATCTGCAAATTTTTTGAAGTCGCCCGAAACGCCACCCATGTAGGTCGGCGCGCCGAAGACGATGGCGTCAACGCCGGCCAGCAGTGCCCAGGTATCGTCATTGACGTCGGCCACCGAGACCAGGTGTGCCTCGGCACCAGCCGCCTGCACGCCGGCAAAGACTGCCTCGGCTTGTTTCTTGGTGTGGCCATAACCGCTGTGATAAACGACTGCAACTCGTGCCATGGGAGTCCTCTCGAGGTTGGGGTAACAGCAGGGAAACAACGAAAAAGAGAAACGGCGCACAAAGCGTGCGCCGCAAACATTACGGAAGATCGAACACCAGCACTTCGCTGTCTTCACCGCCGGAAAGCGTCACCGCGCCCTCTTGCGTCAGCTTGGCTGCATCGCCGCCCGACAGGGGCTTGCCGTTGACGGCGACCTTGCCGCGCACGACATGCACGTAGGCGCGACGGCCATCGGCGATGGGCAGCGTAGCGGCCTCGGCGCCGTCGAACCTGCCGGCATACAGCGCCATGTCCTGATGCACCTTCACCGAGTCGTTACGGCCATCTGCACTGGCGATCAGGGCGAGCTTGCCGCGCTTGGCCGCTGCATCGAAGTGACGCTCTTCGTAGCCGGGCGTGAGGTTCTGCTGCTCGGGCAACACCCAGATCTGCAAAAAGTGCGTGGTCTGGTCCTGCGCATGGTTGAACTCGGAGTGGCGCACGCCAGTCCCAGCCGTCATGCGTTGCACGTCGCCGGGGCGCAGTACGCTGCCGTTGCCCATGCTGTCCTTGTGCGCCAGCTCGCCGTCGAGCACGTAGCTGATGATTTCCATGTCGCGGTGGCCATGGGTACCAAAGCCCATGCCGGCGGCGACGCGGTCTTCATTGATGACGCGCAACGGCCCGAAATGCACGTGCTCCGGGTCCATGTAATCGGCAAACGAGAAGCTGTGATACGACTTCAGCCAGCCGTGGTCTGCGTAACCGCGGTCTTGAGAGGGGCGGATTTCAATCATTTTGATGAATCTCCTATCCAAATCACTGCGTTGATGTGTGAATGGTACGCAGATTGGCTATAGTACGAGCCATACGGCTTTGACTCATTTCATCAAAAAATCTGAATATGGCGTTGTCACTGGAATCCCTGGAAGTGTTGGACGCGATTGAACGCAAGGGCAGCTTTGCCGCCGCCGCCCACGAGTTGGGCAAGGTGCCGTCTGCGCTGACCTATGTGGTGCGCAAGCTGGAAGACGACTTGGATGTGCTGTTGTTCGACCGCCGCCGCCACCGCGCAGAACTGACGCCCGCCGGCCGCGCGCTGCTCGACGAAGGCCGCCACCTGCTGCAGGCCGCCGACGACCTGGCCCGCCGCGTCAAACGCCTGGCCACCGGCTGGGAAGCCACGCTGACCATCGTGCTGGACAACCTGGTCTACTTCCGCGCACTACTGCCCGTGATCCAGGACTTCTACGCCGAGAACACCGCCACCCGCCTGCGCTTCAGCCGCGAGGTTCTGGGCGGCACGTGGGATGCGCTGCTCTCCGGCCGCGCTGATCTGATACTCGGCCCCGCGCACACCGCGCCGGTGCAGGGTGTGCAAACACGCACGCTCGGCACCATTCCATTTGCCTTTGCGGTGGCGACGCACCACCCGCTCGCGCAAATGCAGGAGCCGATACCGGCTACCGCCATCGCGCGCCATCGCATCGTTGCCGTGGGCGATACGTCACGCAATCTGCCTGCACGCACCATTGGCGTCATGGCTGGCCAGGACACGCTGGTGGTGCCGACCATGGACGACAAGATCCAGGCGCAGATCCGCGGACTGGGCTGCGGTTGGCTGCCAGTGCCGCTGGCGCAACCGTATCTGGATTCCGGCGTGCTGATCGCCAAGGAAACCACCGAAGACCGCCGCCTCGGCACATTCCAGGTGGCGTGGCGCAACAACATGCGCGGCAAGGCGCTGCAGTGGTGGGTCGAGAAGCTGGAAGACCCACGCCTGGCCCAGGCGCTGCTGATGCAGTAGCGGCAACAAGCCGAGGTAACGAGGCAAAATCGCGCAAAATAGCGACATCCGCGCCCGGAGCTTTGCGTTGTCCCAAGCCAATCTCGATTTTCCCGACACTTCCGCTGCGCCGGCGCGCGGCACGTACCGTGGCCGCTTCGCGCCCTCGCCTACGGGGCCGCTGCACATCGGCTCGCTGGTCACGGCGCTGGCAAGCTGGCTTGACGCGCGCGTGCACGGCGGCACATGGCTGGTGCGCATTGAAGACATCGACTTCCAGCGCAACGTGCCTGGCGCCGATCGCGACATCCTCGCTGCACTCGAAACGCTTGGCCTGGCGCCTGATGAGGCGCCGCAATGGCAGAGCGCACACCTGCACCGCTTTGAAACCGCGCTGGCACAACTGCAGGCCGTCGACCGGCTCTACCCGTGCGGCTGCACGCGCCGCGAAATTGCCGATTCCGTCACCACCATCGATGCGAACGGGCGCCTACGGCATCAGACGCTGATCTACCCGGGCACCTGCCGCAATGGCTTGAATGGGCGCCAGCCGCGTGCCTGGCGTGTGCGTGTGCCAGAGGCCGATGCTGCCACGATCTGCTTCAACGACCGCTGGCAAGGCACGCAGTGCCAGAACCTGGCCGAAGCCGTGGGCGACTTCGTACTCAAGCGTGCTGACGGCATGTGGGCGTATCAGATTGCGGTCGTCGCGGACGATGCGGCACAAGGTATTACCGATGTGGTGCGTGGGGCCGACCTGCTCGACTCGACGCCCCGCCAGGCCTATCTGCAACAACTGCTTGGATTACCGCCCGTGCGCTATATGCACGTGCCGGTGGTGGTCAACGCTGATGGCGAAAAGCTCAGCAAGCAGACCGGCGCGCGCGCGATCAACCGCAACCAGCCGCTGGCCGCGCTGACGGAAGCGGCGCGGCATCTGGGGCTGGAGATTCGGGCGGGAGATATCGAGGGGTTTTACCGAGACGCCGTCCCGGCCTGGGCCAATCGCCTTGCACGATTGGCAACTGCGTGACCCCGGCGGCACGAGTGTTGTGAACACGGCAGCCGTTTTCAACAGACTGGCTTAGCGCTTGCGCGGCACGCCACCGAGGAGTGCTGCGATTGGGCGCTTGGCGCTGCGCGGGTGACCGGCCGGTTGCGCCGGTTTGGCAGCTTCTGCCGACTCCGCAGGCACCGCCGATTCGTACGGACGATTGAAGAACGGGTCGTCCGACGGGCGGAACGCCGGGCGCACGATCGTGTGATCCAGCACGCGGGCACCGTTGCGCTCATCGCGCTCGCGGGCGCGGCGCACTTCGCTGCGGGCACGCTTTTCATCGCGCTCACGACGCTCACGGTCGCGGGCCTGCTCGCCGGTCGGGTCGAAGTCGGTCAGTTGCTCGCGCGGCAGGCTGCGCTTGATCAGCTTTTCGATATCAGCCAGGAAACGCTCGTCGCCCGGGGCGAACAGCGACAGCGCATCACCGGAAGCTCCAGCGCGGCCCGTGCGGCCAATGCGGTGCACGTAGTCTTCTGCGTTGAACGGCAGGTCGAAGTTGATCACGCACGGCATCTGCGAGATGTCGAGGCCGCGTGCGGCCACGTCCGTGGCGACCAGCACATCGACGGTGCCTTGCTTGAAGGCTTCGAGCGTCTGCATGCGTTCGGTCTGCGTCTTGTCGCCGTGAATGGCGTTGGCGTTGATGCCTTCGCGTTCCAGCGCGCGCGACAGCCGCGAGCAGCCGATCTTGCTGTTCGAGAACACGATGCACTGGCGCGGCAGACCTTGGTCAGCACGCTGGCGCAGCAGGTGCACGAGCGCGGCTTGCTTGTGGTTGTCCGGCACCGTGTAGATGACCTGGCGGACGTTCTCAGCCGTGGCGTTGCTGCGTGCCACTTCAATCGTCTGCGGATGGCGCAAGTAGCTGGAGGCCAGCTTCTTGATCTCAGGCGAGAACGTGGCCGAGAACAACAGCGTCTGGCGATGCGCCGGCAGCAGGTTGATGATGCGCTGCAGATCGGGCAGGAAGCCCATGTCGAGCATGCGGTCAGCTTCGTCCAGCACCAGCATGCGCACCTGCGAGAGGTTCACGCTGCGCTGCTGCACATGGTCGAGCAGACGACCCGGCGTAGCCACGAGGATTTCCACGCCACGACGCAGTTGCTCGGTCTGCGGGTTCATATCAACGCCGCCGAACACGACCGCGCTGCGCAGCGCCGTGTATTTCGCGTACTTGGCGACGTTGTCGTACACCTGGTCAGCCAGCTCCCGCGTGGGCGTGAGGATCAGCGCTCGCACCGGGTGGCGTGCCGGCGACGCACTGGTGTTCGCGTCAGGCAGCAGGTTCTGGATGATCGGCAGCGAGAAGCCGGCGGTCTTGCCGGTGCCCGTTTGCGCGGCGCCCATGACGTCGCGGCCAGCGGTCACCACCGGAATGGCGGCGGCCTGGATGGGCGTGGGCTTGGTATAGCCGCTTTCGGTCAGTGCACGCAGGATGTCGGGGTGCAGGCCGAAGCTGTCGAATGTCACCGAATCGTTGGCCGGTGCTTCAGACGTTGTCGCAGTGTTCATAGGGGAGATGCGGCATGCCGGTTGGCATGGCGGCGCGACAGACTCAGGCGGGAAACCCAAAAAAGGACCGCAAGCGGCTCGCGCAAAGCGTTAAAAATCAAAAGTTTATCACGTGAGGGACGTCACAGGACGGATGAACGGCATGCCAGAGCCAGCGCCGGCACCACACCTGCCTTGACACGGATCAATAGGCCCCGGCCTACGCTGCGCGACCATCGGGCATCCCAACCTGCGCCCCTCCCCCTCCATGGTGACCACGCTTTATGAAACGCCCGAGCATGTCTGCCTGATGTTCTCCGATCTGGTGGACGATCACGACGACCTGCCGGTGCAAACCAACCAGTTCCTCATCGTCGATCACGGCCACGGCGCGCTGATCGATCCGGGCGGCCAGATGACGTACAACGCGCTCTACCTGGCGATGAACAAGTACTTTCCGCCCAAACAACTCGACTACGTGCTGGCCTCGCATGCGGACCCGGACATCGTCGCCTCGGCCGGGCGATGGCTCACGAGTTCGAGCTGCGACATCCTGATCTCGCGCGTGTGGGAGCGCTTCTTGCCGCACTTCTGCAATGTGGGCAAGACCGAGGGCCGCATCGTGCCGATTCCGGATACGGGCATGGCGATTCCGCTAGGGCAATCGCACCTGCTGGCGGTGCCGGCGCACTTTTTGCACTCGGAGGGCAACTTCCAGTTCTACGATCCGGAATCGCGCATTCTGTTTTCGGGGGACCTGGGGGCATCGATGGTGCACGCCAACGTAGCCGCCAAACCGGTGGAGGACTTCGATGCGCACCTGCCGCTGATGGCGCCCTTCCACCGCCGCTACATGAGCGGCAACCGGGTGTGCCGCCTGTGGGCGCAGATGGTTCGCGGGTTGGATATCGAGTGGATCGTGCCGCAGCACGGCCAGGCTTTCCGCGGGAAGGCCATGGTCAACCGCTTCATTGATTGGGTGGAAACGCTCGACTGCGGCATCGACCTGATGACACCGGAGATCTTCCGCCTGCCCGCCATGCCCAAGACACCGGCGGCCGCGACGCTCAAGACGCGGGTGTAGCCGCCGGGCTGGGGGCTGCCGGCAGGATGATCTTCATCATGGCGCTCGACAGTTCGTGCGCCAGCACACCGGCATCGATACGCGACGGATCGTGCCACGTGTACATGAAGCCCATCACGCCGCCCATCGCGTGCGCCGCGACGCGTGCATCGCCGAAGTCGAAGACGCCGGCGCGCTTGCCTTCGTCCAGCAGCGCGTAGAGATCGCGGTAGTAGCCACGCGACATGCCGTGCAGCCATTCCACCGTTTCGGGGCGCAGGTATTGGCGGTCACGGTACGTTAGGGCGGCGGCGTAGTGGCAATCGATGCAGCGGCGCGCCATTTCCAGCAGGCAGGCCTGCAGGCGCTCCCGCACAGGCAACGCTGGATCGGCAGTCTCGCGGATGGCCGACAGGCAGATCTGCGCGGCCTCGCGGCACAGAATGTCGAAAATCTCGTACTTGTCGGTGAAGTAGTAGTACACCGCCGGCTTGGTCACGCCCAATGCGCTGCACAAATCACTCATCGTCATGCCTGCATAGCCTTTGGTGAAGAAGAGCTGTGCGGCAGTATCGAGAATCTGCCGGCGGCGAGCCTCTTGCCGCTCGGCGATATGCGGACGCGTGACGGGCGCAGGGGCTTCGGGAGCCTCGGTTTCAGCAGGCAGTTGCACGTCAGAAACGGCAGATTTGCGGACGATGGACATGGTGCGCATTCTCGCATGCCGCCTTTGGATTCGCCGTGGCGTCTACACATCTGGGCGGCATCACGCCGTTGGAATGCTTGACGCATCAAGTGGCGCTTTCTATATTCTTACCCGTTGGTATAAAAAATTACCCCTAAGTATAGATAGCGCGGCGCCACTTTGCGCACGCACTGCACAACCCAACGGAGACAAGCTTTGGCGATGGACGAGTCCGAGTATCTCGGCCGCGTTCGCGCGCTTTGGGCGCGCGCATGGCCGGTCGATACCCCCCGCGAGCCTCACTACCCGATCGGGCGCGCGCCCCTCACCGAATACCTGCGCCACTGGGCGCGCACCACGCCAGACAAGCCAGCCGTCCATTTCTACGGGCACGACACGACGTTTGCGCAGTTGGATGACCTGTCCGACCGCTTTGCCGCCCTGCTCGCGCAGCAGGGGATCGGCGCAGGCGACCGGATTGCGGTGTTTCTGTCGAACTGTCCGCAATTCAATGCGGTGTTCTTCGGCATTCTCAAGCTGGGTGCCGTGTATGTGCCGATCAGCCCGCTGTCGCAGCGCGCCGAGTTGATGCATGCGCTCACCGATGCGACGCCGCGCGCCATCGTCACGCTGGACCGACTGATGCCGCTGGTGCGCGAGGTGCAGGCCGAAACGTCACTGAAATCCGTCTTCGTCACGCGTTACGCAGACGTGCTCCCCGCACAGCCGACGTTGCCGCTCCCGGCGATGCTCACAGAGCCGCCGCTGGCTTGCGACGATGCGATCGATCTGCTGCCGGCATTGGCAAAGACCTCGCCGATCAGCCTGCCGCCCGCTTCGCTCGACGCCATTGCCGCACTCAACTACACCGGTGGCACGACTGGCCTGCCCAAAGGCTGCATTCACACCCAGGGCGACATGGTGGACATGGCTGCCGCGTTCTCGGCCGTATCGCTGCGGGCGGATGCAGACACCGTCATGCTCAGCTTCTACCCGCAGTTCTGGATTGCGGGCGAGAACACCGGGTTGATCTTCCCCGCCTTCCTGGGCGTGCCGCTGGTGCTGCTCGCGCGCTGGGATGCCGAGGCATTCATGGCTGGCGTGCAGCACTACCGCGTGACCAACGGCTCGATGCTGGTCGACAGCGCGGCCGAGGTGATGGCGCACCCGCGTGTGCACGAATACAACCTGCGCTCGCTGCGGCACACGGGCGTATCGTCGTTCGTGAAGAAGCTGAACCCCGAATACCGCCGCGCATGGCGCGAACTGACGGGCTCGATGATGGCCGAGAGCGCCTGGGGCATGACGGAAACGCAAACCTGCAACAGCTTCACGGTCGGCATGCAGACGGACGATTTCGACCTGCGTTCGCAGCCGATCTTCGTGGGCCTGCCGGTGCCGGGCACTGATTTCAAGATCTGCGATTTCGACACGCACGCGCTGCTGCCCATCGGCGCCGAAGGCGAGCTGTGCGTGCGCACGCCCACCCTGCTCAAGGGCTACTGGAACAAGCCCGAGACCACCGCGCAAACGCTGCGCAACGGCTGGTTCCACACTGGCGACATCGGCTGCATCGACGAGCACGGTTATATCCACTACCTCGGCCGCCGCAAGGAGATGCTCAAGGTCAACGGCATGAGCGTATTCCCGGCCGAAATCGAAGCCATGCTCGGCAAACACCCCGCTATCCTTGGTTCTGCCGTGGTGGGGCGTGCCGATGAACAACGCGGCCAACTTCCCGTGGCCTTCGTGATGCTGCGCCCCGAGGCCGTCGGCACACTGGACGACGCCATGCTCACCAGCTGGTGCCGCGAAAACATGGCCGTCTACAAGGTGCCCATCGTGCGCATCGTTGATGCGCTGCCGCTCACCGCCACCGGCAAGGTGCGCAAGCAGGATCTCGCACCGCTCGCAGAACAGCTCTAACCCACACTTGCTCCATGACGTTTCGCAAACTGCTGATCGCCAATCGCGGCGAGATCGCCATTCGCATTGCCCGCGCGGCCGCCTCGGTGGGCTTGCCTTCCGTCGCCATCTATTCCGAAGATGACCGCGATGCGCTGCACCCGCTGCGCGCCGATGAAGCCGTGCCGTTGCCTGGCACCGGCCCACGCGCCTATCTCGACGGTGACGCCATCCTTGCCGCCGCGCGCGCCGTGGGCGCCGATGCCATCCACCCTGGCTACGGCTTCCTGAGCGAGAACGCCGCGTTCGCGCGCGCGTGCGCACAGGCTGGCGTGCAGTTCATCGGGCCGGCACCGCACGTGCTCGACCTCTTCGGCGACAAGGCCCGTGCTCGTGCGCTTGCCCATGAAGCCGGCATCCAGATCGTCAACGGCACGCGCGGTGCGACGTCTCTGGAAGATGCGCAGGCCTTCTTCGCTGCGCTGCCGCCCTCGCACGGCATGATGATCAAGGCGGTGGCCGGCGGCGGCGGACGCGGCATGCGCGCGGTGCACGACGCACTGGCGATTCCTGAGGCTTACGCGCGTTGCGTGTCGGAAGCGACCGCGGCATTCGGCAGCGGCGATGTCTACGTCGAAGCGCTGGTGCCCGCGCCGCGCCATATCGAAATCCAGATCATCGCCGACGCGCAGGGCAACGTCGCGCACCTCGGCGAGCGCGAATGCAGCCTGCAACGCCGTCACCAGAAGCTGATCGAGATCGCCCCCAGCCCCGCGCTGGACGGCACCCTGCGCGCACGCATTGCCGACGCCGCCGTCGCACTTGCCAAAGCATCAGGCTACTGCGGCATCGGCACATTCGAATTTCTGGTGGAGAGCGCCGGCACACCGCACGCCACGTTCTACTTCATGGAAGCCAACCCGCGCGTGCAGGTCGAGCACACCGTCACCGAGATGGTGACCGGCGTCGATCTGGTGGTGACGCAGTTGGCGCTGGCGCGGAGGGCATCACTGGCAGAGCTGGGGCTTGCCGAGCCGATCACGCCGCGCGGTCATGCAATCCAAGTGCGCATCAATGCGGAAACGCTCGATGCATCCGGACAACCGCATCCCTCCACCGGCACGCTCACCGCGTTCGAGCCGCCCAACGGCCCCGGCGTACGTGTCGACACCTGCGGCTACGCGGGCTACCGCCCCAACCCACGCTTCGATTCGCTGCTGGCCAAGCTGATCGTGCACGCGCCGCGCGGCACCTATGCGCAAGCGCTGGCGCAGACGTACCGCGCGCTGTGCGAGTTCCGTATCGAAGGACTGGCGACCAACAAGCGCCTGCTGCAGGACTTGCTAACCGATGCCGAGGTGCAAGCCAACGCCGTGCACACGCAGTTTCTCGACCAGCGCTTGGCCGAGCTGGTGAGCGCCAGCGACGGCGCGCACCGCACGCTCCACGCGTCGACAGATTCGGCCGCGAGTGGCGAAGCTTCACCGATCGGGGCGCTCATCGACGCGTTGCCCGACGATGCCGAACTGCTGACCGCCCCCATGGACGGCGCGCTCATCCAGATCAACGCCCAACCCGGCGAAACAGTCGCGCGCGGGCAGGTGCTGGCCGTGATCGAGGCGATGAAGATGGAGCACGTGGTGCTCGCGCCGACATCCGGGCAAGTGCTGCAGGCGTGCGCACAGCCCGGCGCCACCGTACGCGAAGGCCAGCCGCTGGTGGCCCTGCGCCTGCGCAATGCAGAACATCAAGCCGATGCCGCCGACGCCGAAATCGACCTCGACCACATCCGCCCCGACCTGCAGGCCGTGATCGACCGCCACGCCTTCGGCCTCGACACCAACCGTCCCGATGCCGTCGCACGACGCCGCAAGACCGGCCAGCGCACTGCGCGTGAAAACATCGACCACCTGTGCGACGCTGATTCGTTCATCGAGTACGGCGCGCTAGCCATTGCCGCGCAACGCCAGCGGCGCGCGCTCGACGACCTGATCCGTTCGACGCCGGCAGACGGCATCATCACCGGCATCGGCACCGTCAACGGCGCGCACTTCCCAGATCAGGACGCGCGCTGCATGGTGCTCGCCTACGACTACACCGTGCTGGCCGGCACACAAGGCACTTTCAACCACAAGAAGACCGACCGTGCGCTGGAGCTGGCGCAGCAATGGAAACTGCCTGTCGTACTGTTTGCCGAGGGCGGTGGCGGCCGACCGGGCGACACCGAAAAACGGGGCGTCAGCGGCCTTGACTGCCCGACCTTCATCCACTTCGCACGCCTGTCGGGGCTGGTGCCAACCGTCGGCATCGTGTCGGGCCGCTGTTTTGCAGGCAACGCCGCGCTGCTCGGTTGTGCGGACGTGATCATCGCCACGCGTGACGCGACCATCGGCATGGGCGGCCCGGCCATGATCGAAGGCGGCGGCCTGGGCGTGTACGCGCCCGAAGAGGTGGGCCCCGTCAGCATGCAGGCGCCCAACGGCGTGATCGACGTGTTGGTCGAGGACGAAGCGGAAGCCGTGGACGCCGCGCGCCGCTACCTGAGCTATTTCCAGGGGCCGCTCACCCAATGGGAAGCCGGCGACGTACGCCACCTGCGCCACGTCATTCCCGAAAACCGCATGCGCAGCTATGACATGCGCGCCGTGATCGAAGCGCTGGCCGACACCGGCTCGGTACTGGAGCTGCGTCAGGCGTTCGGCGTCGGCATCATCACTGCGCTGATCCGCATTGAGGGCCGCGCTTTCGGCTGCATCGCCAACAACCCGCGCCATCTGGGGGGCGCCATCGATTCGGCCGCAGCCGACAAGGCGTCGCGCTTCATGCAGTTGTGCAACGCGTTTGACCTGCCCATCGTCTCGCTGTGCGACACACCGGGCTTCATGGTCGGCCCCGAAGCGGAGAAGACGGCCACCGTGCGCCACGTCAGCCGCATGTTCGTGACGGCGGGCAACCTGCGCGTACCGTTCTTTACCGTCGTGCTACGCAAGGGCTATGGTCTGGGTGCGATGGCGATGGCAGCGGGCGGTTTTCATGCACCGTTCTTCACGGCATCGTGGCCGAGCGGCGAATTCGGCGGCATGGGCATCGAAGGCGCCATCCGCCTCGGTTACCGCAAGGAACTGGAAGCCGTGGCAGACCCCGCAGAACGCGAGGCCATGTTCCGCAAGATGGTTGATGCCGCCTACGAGGAGGGCCGCGCACTCAACATCGCCAGCTATCTGGAGATCGACGCCGTGATCGACCCGGCAGACACGCGCCGCTGGCTGCTGCGCGGGCTGCAATCGGCGCCGCCGGCCACGCCGCGACACGCGCGCGATCCGGCCACGCGCCGCTTCATCGATACCTGGTAGGCGAGAGAACGAGAACACGAAAACCCACACAAGGAGGAGACATGCCCGCATCGACCCGCTTTGCCAGCTCGCTGTCTGCATTGGCCTGCGCGACCATGTGGCTTTGTGCACCACCGGCCCACGCTGCAGACCCGGCACCGATCAAGGTCGCATTCATTGATCAGTTGAGCGGACCGCTATCAAATGTGGGCGAGCAGTTCCTGGCCAACCTGAAGCTCGGCATTGACGACGCCAACGCACAGCCGCAAGGCGTGCTGAACGGCGCGCGTTACGAACTGACGACGTACGACAACAAGCTGTCTGCGCAGGACAGTCTGTCGGCACTGCAAAGCGCCATCGATGCCGGTGCGAAGATCGTCTTCACCGGCGGGTCGGGCTCATCCGTGGTGGCAGCCATGGTGGACGCGGCGACCAAGCACAACGAGCGCAACCCGGACAAGCGCGTACTCATCATCAACTACGCGTCGATCGACCCCGACCTGACCGGCGCGCACTGCAGCTTCTGGCATTTCGCCACCGAAGCCAACACGGCCATGAAGATGCGCGCGCTGGCCAACTTCGTGAAGACACAGCCCGATATCCGCAAGGTCTACTCGCTCAACCAGGACTACGCGCACGGCCGGCTGTGGGCATCACTGGGCAAACAGATGATCTCTGCCGCACGACCCGACGTGCAGTTCACGGGAGAGACCCTGCACCCGATCGGCAAGGTGAAGGACTTCGCGCCCTACGCATCGAAAGCCAAGGCGACTGGCGCAGACACGCTGCTCACCGGCAACTGGGGGCAAGACCTGAATCTGCTCATCAAAGCCGATGGCGACATGGGCTACGACGTGCGGTACTTGAACCACAGCGGCGCGGGCGCGCCAGGCACGGTGCTGGCAGTATCGCAGGCCAAGATCGGCAAGGTAACGTGGGTATCGGAATGGACGCCCGGCAACGGCAACGCACAACTGATGCAGATGGATGCACGCGTGCGCCAGACGCCGGCCGGCGAGCACTTCGCGCCGCGCACCGTGCTCTCCGTCGAGCTCGTGACCGACGCCATCCGCAAGGCCAACTCCACCGACCCGCTCAAGATTGCGCTGGCGCTGGAGGGTATGCAGAAGCAGAGCTTTCTGGGCGAGGTGACGATGCGCAAGAGCGACCACCAGTTATTGCTGCCGCAGGTGGTGTCGACGATTGCGCCGGTGGACGGCAAGACCGTCAAGGTCGGCTACGACGGCACCCAGTGGGGCCACAAGACCGAGAGCACCACGGCCGCCAAAGACCTGGATCTGCCGACCACCTGCAAGATGAGGCGGCCGGCAGGCATTTGACGGATCAGTCCGCGCGGTCGGTGCGCAACGGGCCGTACTCAATGGGCACCCACGCAAAGGACTTCCCATCTTTGCGCACATGGCCCAGGCCCGGGAACGGCAAATGCGCGCCGGCCACCCAGAGCTTGTCCTGCGCTGCTTCAGCAAACAGCTTGCGGCGCGAGGCAACGGCCTGCTTCTGGTCGACGTCGTATTCGAAGGCGACTTCCGGGTGCTGGAACTGCACGGCGTGGCTGTGCACGATGTCGCCCCACACGAGCAGGCTTTTCCCCTTGGAGGCAAACAGGTAACCACTGTGTCCCGGCGTATGGCCGTGGGCGGCCACCGAGCGCACGCCCGGCACCACCTCATCACCCGGTTTGAACTGTTTGAGCTTGCCAGCCGTCACATACGGCGCCACAGAATCCCGCGCCATCTTGAAGAACGGCTGCATGTCTTTCGGCTTGGCGGCGGCGATCGCCTCACTCAGCCAGAAGTCGGCTTCCGGCGCGGCCACATACACCTGCGCATTCGGGAAGGCCGGTTGCCCTTGCGGTGTCAGCAGGCCGCATGCGTGATCCGGGTGGAGGTGGGTCAGCAGCACGGCGTCGATCTGCTCGGGCTGGTAGCCCGATGCGCGCACGTTGCCGACCAGTCCGCCCATGGTCGGGCCGAAGCACGTGCCTGAACCCGTATCGACCAGGATGCGCTGGCTGCCCGTATCGATCAGGTAGCCATTCACCGCCGTCTGCATACCCGGCGTGTTCGACACGAACATCCGCGCCAGCAGGCTCTGCACCGATTGCGCGCTCATGCCCACCAACGTCTTGGCCGGCAGATCGACGTAGCCGTCATAGAGTGCGGTGACAACGTCATCGCCCAGGGCCATGCGGTAGTAGCCGGGCACTTGAGCGCGTTGTTGCGTGACAGTGGTTGCAGGTACTGCTGACGTTGCAGCAGGCGCCGAGGTCTGGGCGTGGGCGAATCCGATGGACACGGCCAGCGTGATGGCACACGTAATCCGTTGAACAGCAGGCGCGGCGAGCAAACGCATGTCTTGGCTCCTTGGGGGAAAACCGCTGCCCCGTTGCAGCGGCGGAAGCCGGATCATGCCACCTCTAGCGCACATGCGTTGTCGCTATTGGCGACAGGGGTATTGCTCCATCTCGAAACGCGGCATGCTACTGAACGACAAACCTCGGCGACAGCTGCAGCGTCCCCCAGGTGGTGCAGTCCGGGAATAGCACCGCACTCATGGAGGTCATCGATGACGAAGAGTTGTTCCATGACCAGATCACCTTGTTTGGACCACACGAGCCCAACAGCATGACCGAGACAGCCATGTTGTTGATGCTCACCTGAACCGGACTATCGAACTGCCCCGTCCAAGGTTGCATGTTGCTCGCCGTGCCATTCAGTAGGGAGCACGGACCCGCCCCGTCATACCTCGCCGCGGTAATCTCAACGAATCCGGTTGACCTCACCGTACCAACGATCGTGGCAAAGCACTGCATCGAAACCGAGCCTTTGTAGAAGGAAACAGATCCCAATGCACTGAAGGGCTCACCCGTCGGAAGCATGGGCATACCATCCGCACGGGTCACCGTCACCGCTGCAGCCGGCGCCGCACCCACCATCGACAGACTCAACGCGAGCGCTGTCGCTACAACCATTCGCATGTTGTTCATGGTCTTGAGAAATCGAGAAGAATGAAAAGGAAAAGGCCCGACATGCCGGGCCTTTGTCTCATGCTGATCAACCGCGGCTGCGCATCCGCAGGTCAACCAGGTACCGTGCTTACGGCGCCACCTTGAACTTAGGCGACGAGTAGACGGTACCGCCCACCGTACAGTCCGGTGCCATCGATGCGTTGGAGAACGTCAACGAAGACGCGTCGTTGTCCCAGAGCGTCCTCACCGCGCTCGGGCCGCAGCTTCCCAGCAGGAACACGTTGACGGCGGCATTGTTGATCGTCAGCTGTGTCGTGCTATCGGCCTGCCCCGTCCACGGAGTCACGCCGCTGATGAAACCGCATAGCGTACCGCCCGAGAAGGTCGTCGACGTGATGTTGACGATGCCAGCGGACGTGATGGTGCCGTTGAACGTGGCTTGGCACTGCGCGTTGGTCGATCCTTTTGAGAGGTTGGTCACGCCGGTGACCGAGAACGGCTCGCCGCTCGGGTTCATCGGCTGGTTGTCAGCGCGCGTTACGGTCACGGCAAATGCGGGTGTGGCTGCTACGGTGGCAAGTGCGAGTGCAACTGCAAGAGATACGACTTTACGTGTGCTCATTTATTGCCTCACTAGAACTGACGGTTGAAACCGTCTTAAGAATGCGGCGCAAACCGGTTCCCGCTCGGTTCACGCCGCGCCAATTAGCCAGGCGCAGACAGCCGACGCCCGGCTAAAACTTGTACGACACCCCAACGAACGTGATGATCGGATTGGCCTTGAGCGTGGTTTTTGTGGTGGCCAGCGTGGAGCCATCCGCCGCCTTGATGACGGTGGCCGCCTCTGTCTTGAGCGGCAGGTACGACACCGTGGCCGTCAATGACCAGCGATCGTTGATGGCGTAGCTCGCACCCAGGTTGAAGATCGCCGACCACGACGCCGACGACTTGCCTTCCACATACGTCGGCCCCGGCTTGCCGGCCCCTGCCGCCAGCACGCTGCCCAGCTCCCGATTCACCGCCGCCGCGAAGTTCGGGTTCAGCTCGATGTTGGTGAAGAAGCTGTAGACCACACCCGCGCCCACGAACGGGCGGAACTTCGATTGCGCGTGCCCGAAGTAGTACTGCAGGATGACCCCCGGGCTCCATTGACGTGCCTTGCGCACAGCGGGCTGGTTGGACGGGTCGTCCAGATCGACGTGACCGAGCGCGCCTGCCGGCCCGGGCGCACGAATCACGCCATGCCCCGTCAGCTTGAATTCGGGCGGCACGCCAGCGATGGTGGTCAGCGCAATGTTGTCGGTAAAGAAGTGCGTCAGCGTGATACCCAGCGTGTTGGCGTTGCTCACGCGCAGCCCGCTGTTGGGCGACGTAAAGCTACCGGGCAAGCGCAGCGGATCATTGATCGGCGCGTTGATCACGCTGGTGGTCAGGTTGTTGCTCGAGTCCTGCGGCATGATGTGGAACCAGCCCACCGTTGCCACGTTGTCACCGGCCTGCTGCGCCATGGCACCCGCGGATGCGCAGGCCACCACCAATGCGACAGTCAGTTGTTTCATGATGCTTCCTCCTGTTGTTCTGAGCAGGGAGCGGCGCGCATCTGCGTGATACGAGCCGCGCCCCGTGGCGTGTTATTCCGGAAACGTCACTGCACGAAGGCGCCCACGGTGAAGTACGGGTTCTTCGTATCGCTCATGTCCAGGAAGCCGAAGGTCTTGCCGGTGAAGATCAGCTTGCCGGTCGGAGCCGAGCCGGCCGGAGCGCTCGTCTGCGTGGTGCGGATCACGCCGGGCACCGTTTGCGTGAAGTCCAGATTCAGCGGACGTGTCAGCGCCACCTGCGACGCGTTGAACGGGTCGAGCATCGTGGCCTGAGCACCCATCAGCGCGGTGGCGCGGTAGTTGAACGTGCTGTCCACGCCGGTGTATTCGCCGTTCTGCGAATCCAGTGCGACGTTGACCACCGGCGCCAGGAACGAGATACCAGACTCGTCATCAGCCACCGGCGGGCCGGCAGTCAGATTCGAGTTGGCCGCACCCACGCGAATGAAGATCGGCACGAGCTGGTTGTACAGCTTGCCCACGATCAGCACGCCCTTGCCCGCCTTGCTCGGGTCGAGCGACGACAACGTGGCCGGCACCTGCGGCTGGTAATTCAGCGTGGTGAAGGCAGACGAGTCGGCGCGTAGCGTGAGCTTCTGGTTGACCGTCGCGCTGGAGGTCAGACAGGCCCCGCCGTTCTTCACGCCCAGGTTGTCGCACTCGGTATAGGTGCCGTCCGCGTTGATGGTGAAACGCGCATCGACTGCCTGTTGCGAGAAGCTCTGCGACGGCACCTGGTGGTAGCCCAGCTGGTTGTAGTTGCCCGCGATCTTGGTCAGGTCCGTCTCGGTGCTCGAGAAGCTGATGAACGGGTAGTACGGGAACGTGGTCTGCGGAATCTTGCCCACGCCGACGATGCCGTCGAACTGGATCGTCGCCCCAGGAATCGTGCCACCCAACACACCTTGCCCCAGGAAGAAACGCGCCGGCCGGCTTGCATCGAGGCTCGCGTTGTTCAGGCGGAACGCGCACTGGTTGAGCTTCTCAGTCGGCAGCGCCGTTTCCTGCGAGAGGGTGCCGCTCTGCACGTTGTTCGGTGCGGTATCACGCGTGGGGCCCACCGTACCCGTCGTCACCGGAATCGGCGAGGCCAGATACGTGATCTGATACGTCATCTTGGTGGTGTCGAGCTGTACCTTCACCAGTTCGCCCGAACCTGAGCCGCCCGTGAAGACGGTGTTGTAGTCGATCGCCTGCGGACACAGGCGCTGGATCACCGGGGCCGGCGGATCATCTCCACCACCACCACACGCGGTCACCATCGGTGCGCACGCCAACACGACCAGCCATTTACGCCATTGCATTTGCGTCTCCTCCATGTTGTTGTTCAGCTGCGGCGGCGCGCACGCCTCGTGCGCACCGCCGCATGTGGTTTCGTTGCTGCGTGCCTCACTGGACGAACGCGCCGACCGTGAAGAACGGGTTGTACTTGTTGTTGTTCATGAGCATTGCGTACACATTGCCCACCTTGACCGCGACACCCTTGTCGCCCGCCTTGAACAGCGCGACGTTGCCGCTGGCACCCTGCGCGTTGAAGTCGTTCTGCGCGGTAACGAGCAACTTGCCCGGCGAGGCTTGCGTGTAGTCGAGCGAGAACTGCGCCGTCACACGCGAGTTGAACGGGTTGATGAAGGCTGCGGTGCCGTTCTGGAACAACGTTGACGTGTAGTTGGCGGCCAGCGTGGAGACAGCGGTGCCGTCACTGCAATTGCCCGCCCACGCGTGGTAGATGCCGCCGGTATAGCTGCCGGAAAGCTCCGGGTGGGGAATGTTGCTGTTGATGCCGTTGTAGCCACCGATGTTGGTAGTCGCACCGTTGGAGGTCACCAGCCCGCACGCCGACGCGCTGGTCGCACCGATATAGCCGCCAGCCAGCGCATTGGTGGGAATCGTCGTCACGGGTGTCAGGATCGAGATGCCGATCTGGTCATCGCCCACGGACGCCAGCAAGTTGGCCGGATCGCTGTGCGAATAGCCGACGCGGATCACCACCGGCACCACTTGCCCGTTGAGCTTGCCGGCAATCAGGATCCCCTTGGCCTGGCTCGGCGCCAGGATGATCAGCGGCGTGACCTGGCCGACGTACGCATACGGCGCATTGGCAGCCACTGGATTGCTGACAAACACGTTGTCCTGCGAACCATCGGTGTTCTGACGCAGCGTCCACGGCGTGCCGGTCGTACGGCACGAGTAGTCGATGCCCTCAGCCGTGCACGTGCCGTTTGCATTCAACGTCTGCGTCCAGTTGACGGCATCGGGTTCCCAGCCTTGCGGTCCCGTGGTCTGGTTGGCCGAGCCCGTGGGCGTCACGTGTACGCCGACTTCGTTGTAGTGTCCAGCCACCTGCGTGAAGTCCGTCACCGTTTGCGAGAAGCCCAGGAACGGATAGAAATCGAACGTGCGCGAAGGCACCGCGCCAATGGGAGGGAAACCCGGAGCCACAGTGATGCCATTGAACTGGATCGTCGCGCCCGGAATGCCGCCGCCCACAATGCCCTGTCCAACGAACAGCGTCGGCGGGTCTTGCGGGTTGACGGTGATCGCGTAGCTGTTGTCCGCCGTCTTGCCCGACTGCAGCACGAAGGCGCAGCGGTTCTGCTCGGGCGTCGGCAGGTTGGTCGGGTGCACGAAGTTGCCGTTGATGGTCAGCCCCTTGCGCGTGTTGTTCACCTGCCCTGCCGAGGTCGGCACCGACGATTCGACGAACTGCATCTGATACGTGTTCTTGCTCGTATCAAACTTGACCTTGATGTATTCGCCGCTACCCGAGCCACCGGTGTAGGTAGTCGTGTAGTCCAGCGCGGCCGGGCACAGGCTCGTCGGCGTGGTTGGCGTCGTGTTTAGCCCGCTCGGCGGACAAGAGCTACCCGAGCACTGCGCAACGTTTGACGAGCCCGGATCGTCTGCACCGCCGCATCCGCCGATGAACGGCATCGCGACTATGCAACTGGTTGCCATGACAACAAAAAGATGACGTCGACTACCCATGGTTGTCTCCTCACGTTCTGAAACTTGTTGTGTTTTTGCCGGAAAATGCCGGCCAATACCCCCGCCTGTCGGCGTACGACGGCCGACAGCGCACGACCTGCCATGGCGGCAAGTCAATCCTGCAAATCAATAGAAACGACGGACGTGTTTTGTCGCGTGCGTTAACTCGCGTAACGCGCTAATCGGTTGGGTGCCGATGTCAAAACCAGTCGGGGTGTTGCAGCTAACGCGGGAAACCCGGCTCGCTGCGATGATGGCGATGGCGGTGACGCGCGTGGGCACGCGCAGAAGCGGAATGCTGGAAAGGCCCGTTTTGAATGCGTAACATCCTGTGTCTCCGAAGGGTACGCTACTGGCTATTTACTTGTCGTTATGCGTGCCACTATGGTCTGCACAGAGTATGAAGTAAATAGAGATTTCATTCAAAACATTGCCTGCAATGCCTCGCGCAAGCAGGCGCGGCGCCATTTGGCCGCATTTCAAACGAGGGAATGAATTCGTTTCGTTTGAAGTGTTTTAAACTCCCCCCCTCGTTCGTGGGGCAATGTCGTGCAGTGCGAGATATATCGAATTATGTCGAAACGGATATATTTCTCGGGATATATGCGCCAGCAAAAATCAGTCCCGATACAGCTTTGCGCAAAGTAATTGAAAGCTGTTCGACAGAAAGATTTGCGCAAATCGGGAGAAAGAATGGTGGGCCCCCCGGGAGTCGAACCCGGCACCAACGGATTATGAGTCCGCTGCTCTAACCAAGCATGAGCTAGAGGCCCAAAGAGCGGCGCCTGAACAGGCAACCGACAAAAAATTGACCCGGCGGGTTAGGCCGGGCCATGTGTGCGATTTTACTCGAAAGTGGGTTGAAACCCACCTTCGGGCATCAATCAGCTACCTTCCAGGAAGCTCTTCAGCTTGTCCGAGCGGCTCGGGTGACGCAGCTTGCGCAGCGCCTTGGCTTCGATCTGGCGGATACGCTCACGCGTCACGTCAAACTGCTTGCCCACTTCTTCCAGCGTGTGGTCGGTGCTCATCTCGATACCGAAGCGCATGCGCAGCACCTTGGCTTCGCGCGGCGTCAGCGAGTCGAGCACGTCCTTCACAACACCGCGCATGGAGCCATGCAGTGCAGCTTCGGCCGGGGCCAGCGTGTTCGTATCCTCGATGAAGTCGCCCAGATGGGAGTCGTCGTCGTCACCGATCGGCGTTTCCATGGAGATCGGTTCCTTGGCGATCTTCATGATCTTGCGGATCTTGTCTTCCGGCATCTCCATCTTCTCGGCCAGCGTTGCCGGATCCGGCTCGTTGCCGGTTTCCTGCAGGATCTGACGCGAGATGCGGTTCATCTTGTTGATCGTTTCGATCATGTGCACCGGAATCCGGATGGTGCGCGCCTGATCGGCGATCGAACGCGTGATGGCCTGACGAATCCACCACGTGGCGTACGTCGAGAACTTGTAGCCGCGACGGTATTCGAACTTGTCCACCGCCTTCATCAGGCCGATGTTGCCTTCCTGGATCAGGTCGAGGAACTGCAGACCGCGGTTCGTGTACTTCTTGGCGATCGAGATCACCAGACGCAGGTTGGCCTCGGTCATCTCGCGCTTGGCTTCGCGCGCACGACGCTCGCCTTCCGACATCTTGCGGTTGACGTCCTTCAGCTCGGTCAGCGGCAGCACCACGCGTGCCTGCAGGTCGATCAGCTTCTGCTGCAGTTCGTGCACGGCCGGCACGTTACGCTCAACGATGATGCTGTACGGCTTGCCATCGGCGACCACGGTCTCGATCCACTTGAGATTGGTCTCGTTGCCCGGGAAGCGCGAAACGAAGTCGCCACGCGGCATGCCGCACTTGTCGACCACGATGTTCAGGATGGCACGCTCGAGCTTGCGCACTTCGTCCACCTGACCGCGCAGCGTGTCGCACAGGCGCTCGACGTTGCGTGCCGTGAAGCGGATGCACATCAGTTCAGCCTGGATGGCTTCCTGCGCCTTCACGTAAGACTTGGACTTGTAGCCTTCCTTCTCGAACGCACGACGCATCTTGTCGAACTGGTCGGCGATCACGCCAAACTTGACCAGCGCAGCCTGCTTGAGCTCTTCGAGTTGACGGGCCGAAGCTGCAGCAGCGCCAGCGCCTTCATCGTCCTCGTCTTCCTCTTCGTCGCCTTCTTCTTCGGCCTCTTCTTCCTCGAACTCCTCTTCTTCCTCGGCAGCGGCAGCTGCATCGGCTTCAGCGTTCGGGTCGATCAGACCGTCGATGTACTCGTCGATCTTGGCTTCGTCGTTGGCGACGCGCTCGCCCATGGCGAGAATTTCAGAGATGGTGACCGGGCAGGCCGAGATGGCCATGACCATGTCCTTCAGGCCGGCTTCGATGCGCTTGGCGATCACGATTTCGCCTTCGCGCGTCAGCAGCTCGACCGTACCCATCTCGCGCATGTACATACGCACCGGGTCGGTCGTGCGGCCGAATTCGGAGTCAACCGTCGACAGCGCGGCTTCGGCTTCTTCTTCCGCCTCTTCTTCCGTGGTCACGGAAGGCGCGTTGTCGTTCAGGAGCAGCGTTTCAGCGTCCGGAGCCTGCTCGTACACGGCAACGCCGATGTCGTTGAGCGTGGCGACCAACGTTTCCAGCGACTCCACGTCGACCATGTCGTCGGGAAGGTGGTCGTTGATTTCGGCGTAGGTCAGGTAGCCGCGCGATTTGCCCAGCTTGATCAGCGCCTTGAGCTTCTGGCGGCGGGCTTCCAGCTCTTCTTCCGAACCGCCTTGCTGCGAGGCAGCGAACTCCTTGAGCAGGGCTTTTTCCTTGGCCTTGCGGTCACGGGCCTTCAGCTTGTCGGTTTTCGGTGCCGGAGCGGCGGGGGTGTCAAATTCTTCAGTCACGTCCGTGCTGCTGTCATCGTCTGCCTGCGTTTCTGCCTTGGGCTTGCGGCCGCGCTTTTTGGGCTCGGCTGCTGCCACGGCTTGGGGCGCAGGAGGAGTTGTGGGGGTGGCCTCTGCCTGGGCGGTGCGCTTGGTGTCTTCCGCGGTTGCCTTGGCTGGCTTGGCTGCGGTGCTGGTACGAGCGGTACCCGTCTTGGTTGCGCCTGCGCTGGCAGGGGTCTGCTTGCTCTCGACTTCGGTTGCTTTCGATTTCGCCACGGTGGTTGTCTTGCCCTTGAGTGCGACGGAAGCGGCTGTGCCGCCAGGTCTGGCGCTCGTGCTCATCGACGTCGAGACCTTGCCTGAGGTTGAAGATTGGATCGCGCCCTTCGTGCGCGCTGTCGGTTTGACAGTCTTGGCGGCGACGGTGATATCGGCGGTCTGGCGCGGCTGGGTTTTCCCCGTCTTTGCCGGCGCAGTGGCCTTAACTCCTGTCGATCCCGCCTGCCCTATATGGGTCCGACCATTCGCGACTTTCGCCGTTCCCGCTGTGGTTTTTCCTCCTCCAGCGCCGCGCGCCGATGAGGATCGCGTGGCAGAAACAGAAGCAGGACTGGCCTTGGAACCGGCCTTCGCGGAGGTCTTCACCTTCACCATGGGCACGCTCACTCCCCCAAAAATGGGAAAAAGGTATTGCAATCCAAACCGGCTATTCTAGCACGCCAGACCCAGCCGGTCTAAACGAAAATCGGGTTTTCGCCTGAAAAATCAAGGGGCTACCCGCAATTGCCCGCCCCAGTTGGGTTTGTACTGGGACGTGTGCTCTACACGAGCTACCGGCGGCTAGTCTCGCTCAACAGCCAACGCATGCGCTCTCTATCGTCATCGTCGGCGTGGCCGCTTTCCACCTTGCGTAGCAACATTTCAAGCTCGCGCTTGTGCGACGCAAGAAGCATCTTTTGCACAGCGCTATCGAATTCCATGGTGGCCGGCTCTAGCTCGATGTCGTCTTCGAGCACGGTCACGCGTAGTCCGGCGAAGGCGTCGGCATATGCCGTCTGGCCGAGGCGCTCGACGAAGGCGCCAAAGTGCATTTCAGGGCTCGCCGCATCGCACTCGGCCAGCAGCCCTGCCAGTACCTCACCTTGGGGCAATTCCGGCGCTGTCAACTGGGCGCGCGCATCCGCATCAAGGCGAGCGGCCAGGGCGGGATAGCGCATCAATAGGCGCAGCAGTTTTTGCTCCAGCGCGGTTGGTGCGGTACGCGCCACACGCGGGCGCTTCTGCGTCATGCGGCCAGCCTGGGCAGGGTCACTGCGCAGGCCGCATAGGGCTTCGATGTCGGCGGGTGTGGTGCCGGTCATGTCGGCCAGGCCGCGCACGATCTGCAGACGCAGGCCGCCGGACGGCATGGCCGTCAACAGCGGCTTGGCCTCGTACTGGGCACGGGCGCGGCCTTCGGGCTGGCGCAGGTCGAGGTCTTCGGTCACGGCCTGCAGCAGGAAGCGCGACAGCGGCATCGCGTTGTGCACTTCGCGGGCGAAGGCTTCGGTTCCCTCTTCGCGCACGAAGCTATCCGGATCGTGCTCGGTCGGCAGGAACAGGAATTTGATCGTCTTGTTATCGGTAGCGTGCGGCAGGCAGGCTTCGAGCGCGCGGCGCGCGGCGCGGCGCCCGGCGGAATCCCCGTCAAACGAGAAGATGACGGTATCGACCTGCCGCAACAGCTTCTGCACGTGGATCGGCGTGCAGGCCGTGCCGAGCGTCGCCACCGCATTGGCAAACCCGAGCTGCGCCAGCGCAACGACGTCCATGTAGCCTTCCACGACCAGCACGTAGTCGAACTCGCGGATGGCGTTGCGCGCCTCGAACAGACCGTACAGCTCGGTGCCCTTGCTGAACAGCGGCGTCTCGGGCGAGTTGAGGTACTTCGGCTCGCCCTGCCCCAGCACCCGGCCACCAAAGCCGATCACGACGCCCTTGGTATTGCGGATGGGGAACATGATGCGATCGCGGAAGCGGTCGTAACGGCGGTGCGTGCCGTCGGCGGCGGTCTTCTCGCTTTCGATGACGAGGCCGGCCTCGATGAGCGGCGCGGCGGTAGCGTCTTCGCGGTACGGGCCGAACACGCCTTCGAGCGATTGCCAGTCGTCCGGCGCATAGCCGAGGCCGAAGTGCGCGGCGATCTCGCCGGTCAGGCCGCGGCCCTTGAGGTACTGAATGGCGTTGGTGGCGCTGCGCAGTTGCTTGCGGTAGTGGTCGCAGGCGCGGGCCATCACGTCGCCTAGCGCGACCGTCTTGGCTTGCTGTTCAGCGCGGGCGGCAGGTGGCAGTCCACCGCGTTCCTCGGGCACCACCATGCCGACGGACTGCGCGAGGTCCTTGATGGCCTCGACGTACGACAGCCCGGAAAACTCCATCAGGAAGCCGATGGCCGAGCCGTGCGCGCCACAGCCGAAGCAGTGATAGAACTGCTTGGTGGGCGACACCGAGAACGATGGCGACTTCTCGTTATGGAACGGGCACAGCCCCATGAAGTTGGCGCCGCCCTTCTTCAATTGCACGTAACGGCCCACCACGTCGACGATATCGACGCGGTTGAGCAGGTCGTCAATGAACGGCTGCGGGATCACGCGGGGTGCGCCCTCTGGTAAAGCAGGAGGTTGAGGAGGCTCAGGCGCCGGACAGGGCAGCCTTCACGCGGGCCGAAACTTGCGTCATGTCGGCGCGGCCAGCCAGGGCCGGCTTGAGGATGCCCATCACCTTGCCCATGTCCTGCGGGCCGGCGGCACCGGCCTTGGCCACGGCGTCACGCACAGCGGCGTCGACCTCGGCGTCCGACAGTTGCGCCGGCATGTAGACCTGCAGCACGGTGATTTCAGCAGCTTCCTTGGCGGCCAGATCCTCACGGTTGGCCTGCTGGAACGCGGTGATGGAATCCTTGCGCTGCTTGATCATCTTGTCGACCACGGCCAGCACGGCAGCGTCATCCAGCTCGATGCGCTCATCGACCTCACGCTGTTTGATGGCGGCCTGCAGCAGGCGGATCGTGCCGAGACGATCCATTTCCTTGGCGCGCATGGCTGCCTTCATGTCTTCCGTGATCTGTGCCTTCAATGACATTCCGAACTCCGATAAACAGCAAAACCCGCTCGGGCGGCTGGCCCAGCGGGTTGCAAACTTGGAAAAGTGGATCATTGATCGTAGCACAGAACCGAGACGGTCTTGGCCCGATCGGTAGGGGGTCAGCGGGCTGTTGCGGCCTCCCCTGCCGCAACAGCCGAAGCCCATGCCCATTGGAAGTTGTAGCCGCCGAGCCAGCCCGTCACGTCGACCACCTCGCCGATGAAGTACAGGCCGGGTGCAGATTGCGCCTCCATGGTGGCCGACGACAGTGCGCGCGTGTCGACCCCGCCGCGTGTGACTTCGGCCTTGCGATAGCCTTCGCTGCCGGAGGGCGTCAGTTCCCAGCGATTGAGCGCGCCGCCCAGCGTGCGCAGCAGCTTGTCCTGCATCTCGGCAATCGGCGCGTGCGGGTTGGCGCCGTGTGTAGCGCACCAGGCCTGCGCGACGCGTTCCGGCAGGCGCTGCGCCAGCACCGTCCCGAGCTGCTTGCGTGAGCCGGACTTCTCGTCGCACAGCCACTGCGCGGCGTCGGTGTCCGGCAGCAGGTCGATGGTGAGCGGCTGGCCCGAATTCCAGAAACTGGAAATCTGCAGCACACCCGGACCAGACAGCCCGCGGTGCGTGAGCAGCAAATCCTCGCGGAAGGTCGTGGCGCCACCTTTCCGCCCGCCTTTGCCCGCTGGCTGCGCAACCGCCACATCCACTTCCATCGACACACCCGATAGCGCCGAGAACGGCGCCCAATGCTCGGCGTTGAACGTGAGCGGCACCAGTGCCGGATGCGTCTCGACAATCTTCAGCCCGAACTGCCGCGCAATGCGATACCCGAAATCCGTCGCGCCGATCTTGGGGATGGACAGACCGCCCGTGGCAATCACCAGCTTGCTCGCAACGATCTCGCCCGCGCTGGTCGACAGCCGGTAGGCCTCGTCGTCCTTGCTGACCTCGGCGATCGAGCAGCCGGCGCGCCAGATCACGTTGCCCTTCTCGCACTCGGCTTCGAGCATGCGGATGATGTCTTCCGCACTGTCGTCGCAGAAGAGCTGGCCCTTGTGCTTCTCGTGATACGGAATGCGGTAGCTGGAGACGAGGCTGATGAAATCCTGCGCCGTGTACCGCGCCAACGCCGAGCGGCAGAAATGCGGGTTGTTCGACAGGTAGTTGCCCGGCGCCGCATTGACGTTGGTGAAGTTACAGCGCCCGCCGCCGGAGATACGGATCTTCTCGGCCAGCTTCGTCGCGTGGTCGATCAGTACCACGCGCGCGCCGCGCTGCCCCGCCACCGCCGCGCACATCATCCCGGCCGCGCCCGCGCCGATCACCGCTACATCGCACCGCATCATGATCGTTGCGCCGCCTCTATGCTTGAAAACCGCGCATTTTAGCTTGTGCTATCTTCGGCGCCTTCCTACGGATTTCTTCCCTCACACGCCATGCTGGTCCTCGGCATCGAATCTTCCTGTGACGAAACCGGTGTCGCCCTGTACGACACGGCGGCTGGCCTGCGCGCGCACGCGCTCTATTCGCAGATCGCCATGCACCGCGAGTACGGCGGCGTGGTGCCCGAGCTAGCCTCGCGCGATCACATCCGCCGCGTGATTCCGCTGCTGGAAGAGGTTCTCGGCAAGGCTGGCGCCACGCGTGCGGACATCGACGCCATCGCTTATACGAAAGGCCCGGGGCTGGCCGGCGCGCTGCTGGTCGGTGCCTCGGTAGCCAATGCGCTGGCGTTTGCGCTGGGCAAGCCGCTGGTAGGCGTGCATCACCTGGAGGGGCATTTGCTCTCTCCGCTGCTGGAAGCGGAGCGTCCGGCGTTTCCGTTCCTGGCGTTGCTGGTATCGGGCGGGCATACGCAGTTGATGCGCGTCGATGCGGTTGGTCAGTACACGCTGCTCGGCGAGACGCTGGACGACGCCGCCGGCGAAGCCTTTGACAAGACCGCCAAGCTGCTCGGCCTCGGCTACCCCGGTGGCCCGGCTGTCTCGCGTCTGGCTGAATTCGGCAACCCGGGCGTGTTCGACCTGCCTCGTCCGATGCTGCATTCGGGCAATTTCGATTTCTCGTTCGCGGGCCTCAAAACTGCCGTGCTCACGCAGGTGCGTAAGCTCAACCTGACTGACAGCGAGGCCTGCTACCAGCCGCGCGCCGACCTGGCCCGCGCCTTCGTCGATGCCATCGTCGAGGTGCTCGTCAAGAAGACGCTGCGCGCCGCACGCGAGCATGGTTTGAAGCGCATCGTCGTGGCCGGCGGCGTAGGCGCCAACCGCCAGTTGCGCGAAGGCCTGAACGCCGAGGGCAAGAAGCGCGGCCTGCGCGTCTACTACCCCGATCTGCAGTTCTGCACCGACAACGGCGCGATGATCGCCTTTGCCGGCGCCATGCGACTGCAAGCCGACCCGATGCAGGTGCAGGACGGCTACGGTTACGGCGTCACACCACGCTGGGATCTCGAAGACATTCGTATCCGACAGGCATAAAAAAACCGCTCAATTGAGCGGTTTTTTTGAGGGAACGACGCAAACCGTAGCGAGCGCGTCGAGGTTGGTCCGAGAAGCGCAACCGTACATGGGTACGGTGAGCATCGCAGCAGCAAGATCGGCGCGCGCAGTAGGTTTGCGGCGTTTCCTCAGTCGAGGCGCTTGTCGCGCTCGATCAGCGCATACGCGCTGTGGTTGTGGATCGACTCGAAGTTCTCGGCTTCCAGCGTGTAGGCGACGATGCGGTCGTCCTGGTTCAGGCGCATGGCGATGTCGCGCACCAGGTCTTCCACGAACTTCGGGTTTTCGTATGCACGCTCGGTCACGAACTTCTCGTCCGGACGCTTGAGCAGGCCCCACAGTTCGCACGAAGCTTCTTCTTCGGCCATGCGAATCAGCGACTCGACCGGCGTGTCAGCAGCCAGCTCAGCGTCGATCGTGATGTGCGAGCGCTGGTTGTGCGCGCCGTACTGCGAGATCTTCTTCGAGCACGGGCACAGGCTCGTCACGGGCACCAGCGCCTTGACGCGGACCTTGGTGTGGCCGTCGCGCACTTCGCCGATCATCGTCACTTCGTAGTCCATCAGCGACTGCACACCCGACACCGGGGCTGTCTTGCTGACGAAATACGGGAAGTGGACTTCGATGCGGCCGGCGTCGGCTTCGAGCTTCTCCAGCATCTTTTCCAGCAGCAGCTGGAATTGCGCCAGATTCAGCGGCTCACGCTCTTCTTCAAGCAGCGCGACGAAGCGCGACATGTGCGTGCCCTTTTGGTCGGCAGGCAGGTGCACATCGAGGTTGTAGGTGCCGACGGTGTTCTGCACGCCCGACGGGGTCTGCAGCGACATCGGGTAACGCACACCACGCACGCCCACGCGTTGGATCGGGATCTGACGGGTGTCGTGGCTGGCCTGCACATCCGGCATCGCAAAAGCCGGGTTCATATCGTTCATGATCGGTTTCCTTTACGGTCGCCCGGCCATCGCAGTCGGCCGGTACGCAACGAGTGTGAAACCGCGGAACCTGACTGACCGAGACCACCCCTCAAGTGATCGAATCAACCCATCCCGCGACTGCGCACACAATTTACAAATTGGACTGGCGGAGTGTAAGGGAAATTTCCTACCTCTGCAGTCAACTACTCAAACCCGCAGATGCAATGCGGGTGATTGATTCTGCCTATTACTAAAAGTGCTTTAGGCCACACGCGGCGCGGCGGCGCGCGGCTGTACGTCGAAGCGCTCGCGAATGGACGCGAGGATGCCGTTGGCATCGAGCCCGCATTGCGTCAGCAGCGCAGCGTGGTCTCCGTGATCGACAAAGCGGTCGGGCAAGCCCAGTTGCAGCACAGGCGTTGCGACACCGGCCGCGACCAACGCTTCCACGCAGGCACTACCAGCACCGCCCATCACGCAGCCCTCTTCCACCGTGACCACGTAGTCGTGCGTACGCGCCATCTCCAGCACACACGCCACATCCAGCGGCTTAACGAAGCGCATGTTGACGACCGTAGCGTCCAGACGCTCCGCAGCGGCCGCAGCCGGAGCAACCATCGAGCCGAATGCCAGGATCGCTACACGCTGGCCCACCGGGGCCGTTGACGTGCGACGCACTTCGGCCTTGCCCAAGGGCAACGGCTCCAGCGTCGGCTGCACCACCACACCCGTGCCGGCACCACGCGGATAGCGCACCGCCGTCGGGCAATCCTGCGCGAAGGCTGTGCTCAGAAGCTGGCGGCATTCGTTCTCGTCCGCGGGCGTCATCACCATCATGTTCGGGATGCAGCGCAGGTACGCAATATCGTATGCACCGGCGTGCGTCGCACCGTCCGCTCCGACTAAGCCAGCACGATCTAGCGCAAACACCACCGGCAGATTCTGCAGCGCCACATCGTGGATCAACTGGTCATAGCCGCGCTGCAGGAACGTCGAGTAGATGGCGACGACGGGCTTCAGACCCTCACACGCCAGGCCGGCGGCAAACGTGACAGCGTGCTGCTCGGCAATGCCCACGTCGTAGTAACGATCCGGGAAACGCTGCTCGAACTCCACCATGCCCGAGCCTTCACGCATGGCGGGCGTGATACCGACCAGACGCTTGTCGGCCGCAGCCATGTCGCACAGCCAGTTGCCAAACACCTGCGTGTACGTCACCTTCGCCGGGCGCGCAGCGGGCTTGATGCCCTCTTGCGGATTGAACTTGCCGGGGCCGTGATAGAGGATCGGGTCGGCCTCGGCCAGCTTGTAGCCCTGGCCCTTCTTGGTGACCACGTGCAGGAACTGCGGGCCACCGCCTTCCAGCGCACGCCGGCGGATGTTCTGCAGCGTCGGCACCAGCGATTCGAGATCGTGTCCGTCAATCGGGCCGATGTAGTTGAAGCCGAACTCCTCAAACATCGTGGCCGGCACCAGCATGCCCTTGGCGTGCTCTTCGAAACGCTTGGCGAACTCGAGCACCGGCGGCGCCACCGACAGCAGCTTCTCCACGCCCTTCTTGGTAGCGGCGTAGAACTGCCCGCTCATCAAGCGCGCAAAGTAACGATTCAGCGCCCCCACCGGCGGCGAGATCGACATGTCGTTGTCGTTGAGCACCACCAACAACGGCAGATTCTTGTAGATGCCCGCGTTGTTCATGGCTTCGAAAGCCATGCCTGCGGTCATGGCACCATCGCCGATCACGGCAATGGCGACGCGGTCTTCACCGTTGGTCTTGGCGCCCAGGGCCATGCCCAGCGCCGCGGAAATCGACGTGGACGAGTGCGCCGTGCCAAACGTGTCATATGGGCTCTCGCTGCGACGCGGGAAGCCGGAAATGCCATCCAACTGGCGCAGCGACCCCATCTGCTCGCGGCGGCCGGTGAGGATCTTGTGCGGATAGCTCTGGTGGCCGACATCCCACACGATGCGGTCTTCGGGCGTGTTGAAGACATAGTGCAGCGCGATGGTCAGCTCGACCGTGCCCAGGTTCGACGACAGGTGGCCGCCCGTCTGCGAGACGGAATCGAGCACGAAGGCGCGCAGCTCGCTGGCCAGGGGGCCGAGCTGGCGGCGGTCCAGTCGGCGCAGGTCGGCCGGATCGTCGATGGTGTTGAGAAGTTCGTACGTCATGTGGGACCGCCGCTCAGGCGTTTTGGCGTTGGGCTCTATTCCCAACGCAATGTTGTTCAGTGGCCACGCCGCACGATCAGGTCGGCCATCTCGACCAACCGGACAGTGCGTGCTTCGCCCAATGCTAGGGCAAGCTGTGCAACCGCCGCACCCGCTGCGGCGTGCAGCTCGTCGGCGAGCGCCCGGGCCTTGTCCAACCCGAGGATGGACACGTAGGTCGGCTTGTCGTTGGCCTCGTCCTTGCCGGCGGTCTTGCCCAGCGTGGCGGTATCGGCCGTCACGTCGAGGATGTCGTCAACCACCTGGAACGCCAGGCCAACGGCACTCGCATAGGCATCCACCTGCTCCAGAGCCTCGGCATTCACCTCAGCACACAGCGCGCCCATACGCAGGCTCGCGCGCAGCAGCGCACCAGTCTTCATGCGGTGCATCGCTTCCAGTTCGTCTTGCGACAGCGCAATGCCGACACTCTGCAGATCGATCGCCTGGCCACCCGCCATACCCAGCGAACCGGATGCACGCGCCAACTCACCTACCAGCACCGCGCGGGTCGCCGGGCTCACCGAGCCCAATTCAGCCAGGACGATAAAAGCCTGTGTCTGCAGCGCATCACCCACCAGCAGCGCCGTCGCTTCATCATAGGCGCGATGCACGGTGGGGCGGCCACGGCGCAAGTCGTCGTCGTCCATGCAAGGCATGTCGTCGTGCACCAGCGAATAGGCGTGGATCATCTCCACCGCGCAGCTCACGCCATCGAGTGCTTCGGGCGATGCCTCGCCCAGTGCACCGGCGGCATGGGCCAGCAGCGGGCGCACGCGCTTGCCGGCGCCCAGCGTGGCGTAGCGCATGGCGGCGTGCAGGCGTTGCGGCACCACGGTTTCGACCGGCAGGGCGCGCTCCAGCGCGGTTTCCGTCCGTGCGACCACGGACGTCATCCATTGGGCGAAATCGCTCATGCGTCGCCCTGCTCGTTCGTGTTGCTGTCGTCGGACAACGGTTTCAGGGCCTCGCCGTCAAGCACGCGAACCTGCTGCTCGACGCGTTCCAGCACCTGCTGGCAATACTTGACCAGCTCGGCCCCGCGGCGATACGCCGCAAGTGAGGCCTCCAGCGGCAGTTCCCCCGATTCCATGCTGGCAACGAGGGTTTCGAGTTCGGCCATGGCCGCTTCATAAGAAGCCGGCGTGGCGGATGGGGAGGCGGACGCGTCGCTTGAAGCAACGCCAGGGGCACGGGGCATGCCGGTTGCGAATCAGAAAAGGACAATCTGACATTTTACGGCAATTCCGCGTGCGTTCTGCGCACATCACGCAAGGCGCCGGGCAGCGGTTTGCGGTCATGTGCAGCGGGTTCATCCGGCTGACAACCCTCTGACTGGCGGCCGAAAGATGCCGAAAATCAGGGACTTATCAAATCCCCTGGGGTACAATCGCCCCCTTTCCTCCAAAGGCCGGGCCGGCGCATGCCGTTCCGTACGATGGTTTGGGTCTGTTGGCCCAAAAACGTATGGTCGCAGGCCCAAGCGGGGGCCAGCAGGCGCTCGTTTCCTATCTCAACAGACCCTAGGCCACCTGCCGATGGCGTCCTGTCCCAAATCGAATTTTTCGTCGAATTTTTCGATGGTTGGGTTGTTCACTACTTTCACCGTTATTGGGAGTGGGGATAATGTCCAATCTCAGCGCTGCACTCAAGCTAGTGCCGTCTGAAACCCAGCTGCCCGTCTCTGCTTACTTTGACGAGGCGCTGTATCAAACAGAAATCGAACGTCTGTTCAAGCATGGCCCCGGTTACGTCGGCCATGAACTGATGGTCCCCGAGGTTGGCGACTATCACACGCTTGCCGCCGAGGCCGAAGGCCGCGTGCTGGTGCGCAATCCGAACGGCGTCGAACTGCTCTCCAACGTGTGCCGGCATCGGCAGGCAATCATGCTCAATGGGCGCGGCAATGCCCAGAACATCGTCTGCCCGCTGCATCGCTGGACGTACGACCTCAAGGGTGACCTGCTGGGCGCGCCGCACTTCGAGAAGCAGCCGTGCGCGCACTTGTCGCGCTCGCCGCTGCAGAACTGGAACGGCCTGCTGTTCGAGGGCAAGCGCGACGTGCGCGAAGACCTCGCCCGCCTGGGCGTGGCGCGCGATCTCGACTTCTCCGGCTACATGCTCGACCACGTCGAGGTGCACGACTGCAACTACAACTGGAAGACCTTCATCGAGGTATACCTCGAGGACTACCACGTCGTGCCCTTCCACCCAGGCCTCGGCCAGTTCGTCTCGTGTGACGACCTGGAATGGGAATTCGGCGAGTGGCACAGCGTGCAGACGGTCGGCATCCACGCCAATTTGCGCAAACCGGGCACGCCGGCGTACCAGAAGTGGCACGATGCCGTCCTGCGCTTCAACAACGGCGAGATGCCCAAGTACGGCGCGGTGTGGCTCACGTACTACCCGAACGTGATGGTCGAGTGGTACCCGAACGTGCTGGTGGTCTCGACGCTGCATCCGCTGGGCCCGACCAAGACGCGCAACGTTGTGGAGTTTTACTACCCGGAAGAGATCGTCCTGTTCGAGCGCGAGTTCGTCGAGGCCGAGCGCGCCGCCTACATGGAAACCTGCATCGAGGACGACGAGATTGCAGAGCGCATGGACGCCGGACGCCTGGCGCTGATGAAGCGCGGCGTCAGCGAAGTCGGCCCCTACCAGTCGCCCATGGAAGACGGCATGCAGCACTTCCACGAGTGGTATCGGCGCGTGATGAGCTACTAACGGACTGTCGACCGTAGGCATCCGCCGCCTTCCGCGTCACAATACGAACGGTGCAGCCCCCGTGGCCTGCACCGTTTTTTTTGCCCCGCCCTCGCCATGTCCGCCGATACCACCATCGCTGTTCAAACGACCGCCCAGACGGCCGACAACTCGTCCCGCCAATCGTTGTGGATGATTCTTGCCGCATTCGCCTTCTCGGCGATGGGCGTGTGCGTGAAGCTCGCCTCGGCGCACTACAGCACGGGCGAGATCGTCTTCTACCGCAGCGTGATCGGCATGATCGTGATGGGTGCCATCCTGGCCAAGACGGGCGCGGGCATTCGCACGCCGTATCTCACGTCGCATATCAAGCGCAGCGTGTTTGGGGTGACCTCGCTGCTGCTGTGGTTCACCTCCATCAGCCTGCTGCCCCTGGCAACGGCCATGACGCTGAACTACATGTCGCCGGTGTGGATTGCGCTGATCATCGGTGCAGGCGCAGCGATGGCCGGCAAGACTGGCGGCGCGGACCGCAAGATGGTGGTGGCGATCCTGATGTCGTTCGTCGGCGTGATCTGCCTGCTGCAGCCGAGCGTGGGCGTGGGGTCGTCACAGCTTGCTGGCGGCATGGTGGGGCTGGTGTCGGGCGTGTTCACCGCCCTCGCTTATGTGGAGGTCCGCCAGCTTGGCGACCTGGGCGAGAACGAGGCGCGCATCGTGTTCTATTTCTCGCTGATCAGTGCAATCGCCGGTGGCGTGTGGATGCTGATCGGCGGCATGCAGGCGCATACGTGGCATACCGCTGGGCTGCTGTTGGCGGTGGGCCTGTTGGCCACGCTGGGCCAGACCGCCATGACGCGCGCCTACAAGCGCGGCAACACGCTGCTGACTGCTAACCTGCAATACACCGGCATCGTCTTTGCGAGCGGTTGGGGCATGTTGCTGTGGAGTGATCACCTGAACGCGCTGTCGTGGCTGGGCATGGCCCTGATCATCGGCAGCGGTATCGTCACCACCGTCATGCGTGCCCGCCAGTCGGGCGCCGAGCATCCGACCCCGCAGACTGCCGTGTCCGGACCGGAAGCCGAGATTCACCCGGAAGTTTGATTGCTAGCCGATCCCTGGAGATTGCTGATATGAGCGAACGCGCTCGCTACGCCACCCTGATGACC
The DNA here is from genome assembly GCF_000801955.1 of Ralstonia sp. A12. Classification (GTDB taxonomy): domain Bacteria; phylum Pseudomonadota; class Gammaproteobacteria; order Burkholderiales; family Burkholderiaceae; genus Ralstonia. The sequence goes on along the minus strand of NZ_JSZO01000007.1, from coordinate 193,906 downwards.
GCCCCGCAACTGGCCGCGCTGCAGCAAAGCGCGCCGGACCACCTGGTCATCGTCGATTGCAGCTTTGACCTCGCCAATCCGGCGGCCGGGCGCGACGCGTACCGCGCCAGCCATATTCCGGGTGCGTTCTACCTGCACCTGGACAACGAGCTGTCCGGCCCCAAGACCGGCACCAACGGCCGCCACCCGCTGCCCGACGCCGATGCGCTGGTCGCACGCCTGCGCGCGCTGGGCGTGAACGACGATACGCAAGTCGTCGCCTACGACCGCCAGGGCAGCATGTACGCTGCGCGGCTGTGGTGGCTGCTGCGCTGGGTGGGCCATGCAGATGTGGCGGTGCTGGACGGCGGCCTGCAAGCGTGGGAGGCCGCACACTACCCGGTCAACAAGATCGTGCCCGACGAGCCGCAGCTCAGCGCCACGCCCGGCAACCTGACGCGCAAGCCATCGCTCGCGTCGCTGGTAAATGCCGACATCGTGCAGAAGTACCTCGGGCATGCCGACAAACCCATCATCGACGCCCGCGCCCCCGACCGCTACCGCGGCGAGAACGAAACGCTGGACCCAGTCGGCGGCCACATCCCTGGTGCACGCAACCGCTTCTTCCGCGACAACCTGCGGGCCGACGGCACCTTCAAGCCGGCCGAGCAATTGCGCGCTGACTTTGCCGCTGTGCTGGCTGACGCCAAACCCGCCGATGCGATGCTGCAATGCGGCTCGGGCGTGACCGCCTGCCACAACGCACTCGCCATGGAGGTTGCTGGCCTGACCGGCGCCGCCCTCTACGCCGGCTCGTGGAGCGAATGGTGCAGCGACCCGGCACGCCCGGTGGCGACGGGGCCGAATCCGTAACCACGCATCTCCCGCGCAGCAAAAAGCCCGGCATAAACCGGGCTCTTTTGTTGGGCGAGAACACTGCCTCAGTGTGCGTGACCATGCAGGCCATTGGTCAGCAGGAAGATCATCGCGACACCCGCCGCAATCAGCGCAACCTGGATCGCGGATTCCTGCTTGCGTGGCCGACGCTTCATCTGCGGCATCAGATCACACACGGCGATATAGATGAAGCTGCTGGAGGCCACCACCAGCACATATGGAATCCATGACGTCAGGCGATCCAGCAGGTAGTAGCCGAGCACCGCCCCCACCAGCGCACAGACGCTGCAGATCAGGTTGTAGACGAACGCGCGCGTCTTCGAGAAACCGGCGTTGAGCAGCACCATGAAGTCGCCGATCTCCTGCGGGATCTCGTGCGCGGCGATCGCCAGTGCGGTGACGATACCGACTTTCGTATCCGCCAGAAACGCGGCGGCAATGACGATGCCATCGGAGAAATTGTGCAGGCCGTCGCCCACCAGGATCATCATGCCGCTACGGCCGGCTTCCTGACGATCGTGTCCGTGATGATGGCCGTGCCCGTCGCCCTCGTGGTGGTGCGAGTGGCGCAACAGCGAGACCTTCTCGAGCAGGAAGAAACCCAGTAGACCGGCCAGCAGCGTGGCGAACAGCGCATGCGTGTTCGGCTCGATGCCGTGATGCGCCTCAAAGGCCTCGGGCAGCGAGTGCAACAACGACGTCGCCAGCAGCACCCCGACCGAGAAACTGACCATGCGATCGACCACGCGCGACAGCACAGTGAGCGACAGCACGGCAGCGCCCGCCATGCTGCCGATGCCGGACAGCGCGGTCGCCAGAAGAATGCCTAACAGGGTGGTATCGAGGGTCATGCCGAGCGTGGCGCCACAGGTGATGCTGCTAACGCCGATAAACGCAACAGAGTTGCAAGAAGAAGCGCATTGTATGCCCCTTTGTGAACCTTTGCCAGCGCAGCCCAAAAACAAAAGGCCCGCGTGGGGCCTTTGTAGTGCGATGCGCGAAGCGCTTACTCGACGCCGTGGTCTTTGAACCAAGCGAGGCACTTCTTCCAGCCGTCTTCGGCATCGGCCTTCACATAGCTGGGCCGGTAGTCGGCATGGAACGCGTGGCCGGAATTCGGGTAGACGATGATGCGCGACGCGCGTGCCTTCGGATTCCTGGACTTCGCCAACGCCTCCTTCAAAGCGTCCCGGGCATCCTCCGTGATGACGGTGTCCTTCGCGCCGTATAGGCCCAGTACTGGTGCTTTCAGGTCATTCACCTGGTCGATCGGGGCGCTCGGCTGCAGCGGTGTCGGGCTGCCTTTCAGTGGTCCGTACCAGACGACAGCCGCCTTGATGTCCGGGTTGCGCTCGGCGGCCAGCCAGACCTGGCGCCCGCCCCAGCAGAAACCGGTGATACCGATACGCGCCGGATCGCCACCGTTCTCCTTGGCCCAAGCGATCGTGGCATCCAAATCTCCTGCCACCTGGGCATCCGGCACCTTGGAAACCACGTTGGCAACGGTTTCCTGAACCGTGCCGTAGGCACGCGGGTCGCCCTGGCGTACGAACAACTCGGGTGCGATGGCCAGGTAGCCGAGCTTGGCAAAGCGCCGGCAGACATCGGCGATGTACTCATGCACGCCGAAGATCTCGCTGACGACAATCACCACCGGCAGCTTGGTCTTGCCTTCGGGTTGAGCACGGTAGGCGGGCATCTTGAAATCGCCGACGGACACGATCACCTCGCCCGCCGTCAGACCATTGAAGTCCGTCTTGATGGTCTGTGCCGACACGGGCAGCACTGCTGCCGCAAATGCCGAACCCAGCGCCGTCTTCATGAAGCCGCGGCGGTCAAAGCTGCGGCCCGGCACCAGACACTCCACTTCCGCATCCAGCTGCATCGCACTCTCCTAGCGCCCGAAGGCGGTGATGGTGAACGAAGCAGCTAGTCTACCGAAGCAGGGGCATCGGTGCCGAGCACAGCGCCGTGCAACACGGTGTGGAGATCAGTGCAGCTTGACGCGCGGATTCGTCTTGCTGCGCAGCCAGTGCGTGACCGTGTCGAGCGCCATGCGTACCCAGCCATGCAGCGCCAGCACGTGCATGCGATACAGCGACGTGTACATGAGCCGCGCCATGAGGCCTTCGATGAACATCGAGCCACCGATCAGCCCGCCCATCAGGCTGCCGACCGCGCTGAAGTGACCGAGCGACACCAGCGAACCCAGATCCTTGAACGCGAACGGCCCGACCGGCCTGCCGTCCAGACGGCTGCGCAGCGCGTTGAACAAGTAGGTGGCCTGCTGGTGGGCAGCCTGCGCGCGCGGCGGAACACTGGTCGACGCCTCGGGCCACGGGCAGCTTGCGCAGTCGCCAAAGGCATAGATCGAATCGTCGCCTTCCACCTGCAGCGTGCGCGACACGACCACCTGCCCCAGCTTGTTGACAGGCAACCCAAGGTCCCCCAGCACCGACGGCGCGCGGATGCCTGCCGCCCATACGGTCAGATCGGCCGGGATGGACTTGCCGCTCGCAGTGTTGACCGCATTGGCCGTCACCTCGGTCACGCGCTCGCTTGTGATGACGTCGACGTCGAGCTTGTGCAGCAACTCAGTGGTCGCGGCCGAAATGCGCTCCTTGAGCACCGGCAGAATGCGCGGGCCACCCTCGATCAGGTGGATACGGATGTCGTGGCGCGGATCCATCTTGTGCAGGCCATACGCGGCCAGCACGTGCGCCGTGTTGCGCAGTTCGGCCGACAGTTCCACACCCGTGGCACCCGCACCGACGATGGCGATGTCCACCTGCGGGCGGGCATCGCCCACGCGGTTCTGCGCACGCATGCATGCGGAAATGAGCTTGCGGCGGAAGCGCTCAGCCTGCCATGCGGTGTCCAGCGCGATAGCGTGTTCGGCCGTGCCTGGCACCCCGAAGAAATGCGTCACGCTACCGATGGACAGCACCAAGGTGTCGTACGGAATGTCGCGCTCAGGCAGCACCTCGGTGCCGTCGGCATCGACAAAACCGGAAACGGTGATGGTCTTAGCAGCGCGATCGAGCCCCTTCAGTTCGCCCTGCTGGAACTCGAAGCCGTGCCAGCGCGCCTGTGCCGCGTATTCGAGCTGGTGGGTATTCGGGTCCATGCTGCCGGCGGCGACTTCGTGCAGCAGCGGCTTCCAGATATGGGTCGGGTTGCGATCCACCAGCACGACCTGCGCAGCGCCCCGCTTGCCGAGCTTGTCGCCCAGGCGCGTTGCCAGTTCCAATCCGCCAGCACCGCCGCCGACCACTACGATGCGCGGTCCGCCCGCGCCATCCGCCTGCCCTGCCATATCGTTCTCCTGAAGCCTTTGAATCTTTGCGATCACATCATCGTTCAGATGCAGTCTGCTGCATTGCAAAACCCGCCGCAACCCCAGGCGGGCAGATATGACAGATCATTGAATGCGCATGCTACGGCCATCCGCAGCCTGCCTTGGCAAGGAAAGCCGCCCCACACCTTGTGGCGCGGTTAGGCAGTCAGTGCATCAGTGGGCTTCTTCCCAGTTGGCGCCGACACCCACTTCGGCCACCAGCGGCACACGCAGCGACGCTACGCCGCACATGAGTTCAGGCAGGCGCTCGCGCACCACGGCCAACTCGTCCTGCGGCACCTCCAACACCAGCTCATCGTGCACCTGCATGACCAGGCGCGAGCGCATGGCTTCGGCTTCCAGCCAGCCTTGCACGGCCAGCATCGACAGCTTGATGAGGTCTGCTGCAGTGCCTTGCATGGGTGCGTTGATGGCAGCGCGCTCGGCCGCCTGACGGCGCGGGCCGTTGCCGCCGTTGATATCGGGCAGCCACAGGCGGCGGCCGAAGACGGTTTCCACGTAGCCGCGCTCGCGTGCGGTCTGGCGCGTTTCATCCATGTAGCGCGCGGCGCCTGGATAGCGCGCGAAGTAGCGGTCGATATAGAGCTTGGCGGCGTCGCGGCCAATGCCCAGGTTGCTCGCCAGCCCGAACGCGCTCATGCCGTAGATCAGACCAAAGTTGATGACCTTGGCAACACGGCGCTGGTCGGCGGTAACCTCCAGCGGCGTCACGTTGAACACCTCGGCTGCTGTGGCACGGTGCACGTCCTGGCCTTCCTGGAACGCACGCATCAGGCCGTCGTCCTGCGACAGATGCGCCATGATGCGCAGCTCGATTTGTGAGTAGTCAGCCGAGACGATCACGCTGCCTTCCGGCGCGATGAAGGCTTCGCGGATGCGCCGCCCTTCTTCCGTACGCACCGGAATGTTCTGCAGGTTCGGATCGGTCGAAGCCAGGCGCCCCGTCACCGCCGTCGCCTGACCATAGGTGGTGTGCACCCGGCCAGTGTTCGGGTTCACCATCTTCGGCAGCTTGTCGGTGTACGTGGACTTGAGCTTGGCCAGGCCCCGGTAGTCGAGCAGCAGCTTCGGCAGCGGGTAGTCCTCCGCCAGCTTCTGCAGCACCTCTTCGTCGGTCGACGGCGCGCCACTGGCGGTCTTCTTGATGATCGGCAGCTTCAACTGGTTGAAGAAGATTTCGCCGATCTGCTTGGGTGAATTCAGGTTGAACGGCTGACCTGCCAGCTTGTGGGCCTCGGCTTCGAGGTCGACCAGGCGCAGGCCAATTTCGTTGCTCTGCCTGGCCAGCCGCTCGCCGTCGACCAGCACGCCGTTGCGCTCCATCTTCTGCAGCACGATGGAGGTGGGCATTTCGATCTGCTCGTAGACATAGTCCAGCTTGTCGTCCTCGGCCACTTTCGGATACAGCGCACGGTGCAGGCGCAACGTGATGTCAGCATCTTCAGCTGCGTATTCGGTAGCGCGATCGAGCGGCACTTCATCAAAGCCGATCTGCGAGGCGCCCTTGCCGCACACCTCTTCGTAGGTGATGGTCTTCAGGCGCAGCACACGTTCGGCCAGCGCATCCATGCCGTGGTTGCGGTGCGATTCGAGCACGTAGGATTGCAGCATCGTGTCGTGTTGAATACCGCGCAGCGCAATGCCGTGGTTGGCAAACACGTGCGCGTCGTATTTCAAGTGCTGACCGACCTTCTTCGACGCATCGTCTTCCAGCCAGATCTTCATTCGGGCGAGCACAGCGTCGCGCGAGAGTTGCGCGGCGGCATCCAGCCCAGCCACATCCGGCCCACGGTGCGCGACCGGGATGTAGCACGCCTGCCCCGGCGTAACCGACAGCGAAATGCCGACCAGTTGCGCGAGCATCGGATCAATCGACGTCGTCTCGGTATCGATGCAGACAAGGTCGGCTTCATCCAGCCGTTGCATCCACGATTCGAGTTGCGCCTCCGTGGTGACGGTCTCGTACTTGACCGCCTCGGGCGGTGCTTCCACGTCGAACAGGCTGGCCTGGGCCTGTTGTTGTGCAACGGCTTCGCCAGCGTAGTTCTTGACCGGCGTGGCCGCCTTGCGCGCGGCACCCACGCTGCGCGTGTCGGGCAGTGCTTCGCCGGTTGCCTCGCGCAGCCAGGTCTTGAAGCCGTAGCGGCCAAAGAAATCGGCCAACTCGCTCTTATCCTCGCCGCCGTCAATCAGCGCGTCGAAGTTCGGCACGTCCTTGGACAGATCGCAGTCGAGCTTCACGGTCAGCAACTCGCGGCCCTTGGGCAGCCATTCGAGCGTGTTGCGCAGGTTGTCGCCCACCACGCCCTTGATCTCCCCCGCGCGCGCCATGACGTTATCGAGCGTGCCAAATTCAGTCAGCCATTTCACGGCGGTCTTCGGGCCCACCTTGGGCACGCCCGGCACGTTGTCCACCGTGTCGCCGATCAGCGAGAGATAGTCAACGATGCGCTCGGGCGGCACGCCAAACTTGGCCTGCACACCGGCCGGGTCGAGCGTCTCGTTGGTCATCGTGTTGACCAGCGTGACGTGGTCGTTCACGAGTTGCGCAAGATCCTTGTCGCCGGTCGAGACGATGGTTCGAACACCTTCCCGTGTCGCCCGTTCGGCCAGGGTGCCGATCACATCATCGGCCTCTACGCCGTCGACCACCAGGATGGGCCAGCCCAGTGCGCGCACGGCTTCGTGGATCGGTTCGATCTGCGCTCGCAAGTCGTCCGGCATGGGCGCGCGATGCTCTTTATAGGCGGGATACAGGTCGTCGCGGAACGTCTTGCCTTTAGCGTCGAAAATGCAAGCGCTATACTTGGCCGGGTAGTCGCTGCGCAGTTTGCGCAGCATGTTGACGATGCCGTAGATGGCCCCCGTAGGAAACCCTTCTCCATTACGCAAGTCGGGCAGTGCGTGATAAGCACGGTACAGATAACTCGAGCCATCGACGAGCAACAGCGTTTCTTGACTTTCCGACATTCCCATGGACTCTAATGTGACTGGAACGCCCGAAGGCGTTTCCAACAATGGCGCTTCCGCTGAAGGCGGCGTGGCGAAGCAGGCTGCTGGCGTATCGGCAAACAGCGCCGCGGCTGATATGGACGTCAACGTGACGGTGGGCGAGGACCGCACGGTGGAGATTGCCTCCACCAAGTCCGACACTGCGCACGGCCGCACCGACCGCAAGATGATCCCCAGCCTGCGGGCACTCGCCGACGAGGAACGCGCTACCGCAAAGAAAGCGCGCGCCTCCTGGCAGATGTTCACGATTATGGCAGAGTTCATCGAGGCGACGGAGTACCTCTCGGAGATCCGTCCGGCCGTCTCGATCTACGGCAGCGCGCGCCTGCGCGAGGATTCGCCGTACTACGATCGCACCATCGAAATCGCCCGGCTGTTCTCAGATGCGGGCTTCGCCGTCATCTCCGGCGGCGGCCCCGGCATCATGGAAGCGGCCAACAAGGGTGCGCACGCGGGCAAGTCGGCCAGCGTGGGTCTGAACATCGAACTGCCGCACGAGCAACAGGGCAATCCGTATCAGGACATCTCGATGCGCTTCCGCCATTTCTTCACGCGCAAGGTCACCTTCGTGAAGAACTCGGACGCCTTTATCGTCATGCCTGGCGGTTTCGGCACGCTCGATGAACTGGCTGAGGTGCTGACGCTCGTGCAGACCGGCAAATCGCGCAGCGTGCCGGTGGTCATGTTCGGCAGCCACTTCTGGAAGGGCCTGCTGGATTGGTTCCGCTTCACGCTGCTGCCGATGGGCCTGATTGCCGAGCACGATCTCGACATCATGCGCATCGTCGATGAGCCCAAAGACGCGCTCGACGCCGTCTACGAGTTCTACGAAAAGCGCGAAGGCACCTCGCCGATTCCGCCCAAGGAAGAGATGTTCTACCTGTGACATTCAGCGCCATCCGGATGGACGATGGCGGGATGGCCGGACTGCTAGAATGTAGGGTCCCGGATCACTCGCTGGAGTCCATCATGGATTCGCTGTTTCACCCGCCTGCCGCCCGCCGTTTTGCCGCCGCCGCGCGCCTGATGCGCCACGTGGGGCTGGCCGCAGGTGCTGCCCTCTGCTTGGGCCTAACCGTCACCCCCAGCGTGCACGCCGAAGTGACGCAGGACAGCGCCGGCCTGGACTTGCCGGACGTCAAGGCCATCAACAACCAGCCGCTGTCCAAGCCGACCCACGGCTCGATCCACCACGAAACGGTCAAGCCGAGCTTCGAATACCGCGACAATGACGGCACGCAGGTCGAGGAATACCGCTTCCAGAAAGGCCAGGCGCCGGACATCCATGTCAAATCGGGCATGGGCACGTCCTACAACCTGAGCAAACCTGAAGACAGCTCGCCGCGTATCCGCGAGCGCGGCGACATTGACCGCGTGCCCTCGGTCAACGTCCTGAAGTTCTGAATTCCCGCGCCCACGAAGCGCACCGGCGCGGCGATACCTGTTTGCCGCGCCACCTCCTTCCACCCGTTTCCCATTTCTGAAGCATGGCTGTTTTCACCCCGGTCTCCGACGCCGAGATCGCTCTCTGGCTGGATCAATACGATGTGGGCGCCGTCCGCGCGTTTCGCGGCATCCCCTCCGGGATCGAAAACTCCAACTTCTTTCTGACCACCGAGAAAGACGGGCAGACGCACGAATTCGTGGTCACGCTGTTCGAGCGCCTGACGTTCGAACAACTGCCGTTCTATCTGTACCTGATGCAGCATCTGGCGCAGCACAGCATCAGCGTGCCCGCGCCGATTCCCGGTCGTGACGGCGAGATCCTGCGCACGCTCAACGGCAAGCCGGCCACCATCGTCACGCGCCTGGCGGGTCGCTCCAACCTGGCACCGACGGTATCCGAGTGCGCCATCGTGGGCGATATGCTGGCCCGCATGCACCTGGCCGGGCGTGACTACCCGCGCCACCAGCCGAACCTGCGCAGCCTGCCGTGGTGGAACGAAGTGGTGCCCGACGTGGTGCCCTTCGTGCACGGCGACACGCGCGCGCTCCTGGAGAACGAACTCGCGCATCAGCAACGCTTCTTCGCCAGCGCAGACTATGCGGCGCTGCCGGAGGGCCCGTGCCATTGCGACCTGTTCCGCGACAACGTGCTGTTCGAGCCGGCCACCGCTGGCCAGCCGGAGCGCCTGGGCGGCTTCTTCGACTTCTACTTTGCCGGCGTCGACAAATGGCTGTTCGACGTGGCGGTGACCGTCAACGACTGGTGTATCGATCTCGCCACCGGCGTACTGGACACTGAGCGCGTGCGCGCCATGCTGCATGCCTATCACGCAGTACGCCCTTTCACCGATGCCGAAACGCGGCACTGGCAAGACATGCTGCGTGCCGCGGCCTATCGTTTCTGGGTGTCGCGCCTGTGGGATTTCTACCTGCCGCGCGATGCCGAACTGCTCAAGCCGCACGACCCGACCCACTTCGAGCGCGTGCTGCGCGAGCGCGTGCAGGCAACTGGGCTGACTCTGGACATTCCTGAACAATGCAACTGATCGAAGTCTCCGGTAAGCAAGGCTACGTCTGGCTGCGCCAGGGTGCGTGGCTGTTCCGCAAGAACCCGATCGGGTTTTTGCTGCTGCTGTTCATCTACCTGTTTGCCGTCAACCTGCTGATGCTGCTGGTGCCGCCCGTCGGCGTGTTTGCCATCCTGCTGGTCAACCCGGCCATCTACGTGGGCTTCATGTCGGCGTGCCGCGATACGGTGGCGGGCAAGCGCGTCGGGCCGGCCTCGCTTGTCGCGGGCTTTCGCTCCTACGGCAAAGATGCGCTGCGCGGCCTGCTCAAACTCGGCGGCATCTATGGTGTGCTAGTGCTTGTTGTCAGCGGCATTCTGATGACGATGGTGGATACCGACACGCTCATGGCCGTGTTCAGCGACAAGCCACCCACCACCGAAGCCATCCGCGAGCTGTACCTGACGATGGTGATGGGCGCGGTGCTGTATATCCCGGTGGCGGTGCTGTTCTGGTTTGCACCGCTGCTGGTGGCCTGGCACGGCATTCCGGTGGGCAAGGCGTTGTTCTTCAGCTGGATGGCTGTCTGGCGCAACCGCGCGGCGTTCATCCTGTACGGGGCACTGGTCGGGATCCTGTTGATCGCGATACCACTGTTCATCGACGCAGCATTCGCTTCGAGCGGCGCCAATAACATCGCCCCGATCATCGCCACGCCGTATCGGATCCTGGTGATGGCGGTACTGTATTGCTCGTTTTACGCCACCTACCGCGGCTGCTTCAACGTGACGCAAGCCGCCGGCCAGACCACCGACACGACGGCCTGACCTGCACACCGACCCGATCGATGCTCAGTTGATCGGGTCCAGCTTGGCGACGCCGAGCGCCAGCACCTTCACGCCGTGGCGGTTGAACTTGATGCTGGCGCGCGCATCGGCGCCCTCGCCTTCCAGCGTCGTGATGACGCCTTCCCCGAACTTGTTGTGGAACACCGATTGGCCGACGCGGAAGCCCGTTGCCTCCGCGCGCTTGGCATCAGCGTAGTTCTTGCCGGTGTCCATGCCGCCAGTCGGGCGCGTGCCGGTGTAGGACTCTTCGTCGCCGCGCTGCGGGCGCTTGAACCAATCATTGCCCCACGCGCTTTCGCCTTGCGTACGCCGCGTGGCGGTGTAGCCGGATTGCTGCGGCGTGAGCCACTTCAGCGTGTCTTCGGGCAGCTCATCAAAGAAGCGTGAGCGGATGTGATAGCGAATCTGGCCATGCAGCACACGGCTTTGCGCGAACGAGAGGTACAACCGCTCGCGCGCCCGCGTGATGGCCACATACATCAGGCGACGTTCTTCCTCCAGGCCATCCTTCTCCATCTGGCTGTTTTCGTGCGGGAACAAACCCTCTTCCAGCCCGGTGATGAAGACGACGTGGAACTCCAGCCCCTTGGCGGCGTGCACGGTCATCATTTGCACCGCGTCCTGGCCAGCCTGGGCCTGGTTGTCACCGGCCTCCAGCGAGGCGTGCGTGAGGAACGCGACCAGCGGCGTCATTTCCGCCGGCGTTTCGTCGGTGACGAGCTCGGAGACGGTATCAATCTCACCACCTTCGATGCGGATCATCGCGTCGTGGCGCACCGGCAATGCGGTGGCGATCGCGTCCACGCCGTAGCCCTCTTCGGCAACGAAGGCCTGGGCGGCGGTTACCAATTCCTGCAAGTTCTCGATGCGGTCCTGGCCTTCCTTCTCGCCTTGGTAATGCGTGATGAGGCCGCTGGCATGGATCACGTGCTGAACAATCTCCGGCAGCGTCATCTGGCGCGTGTCGGCGCGCATCTGCTCAATCAGGCGCACGAACGCCGAGAGCTTGGTGCCCGCCGCGCCCGTCAGGTACGGCACCGAAGCCGCCAGCGAAATGCCATACAGCTTGGCGGCATCCTGCAATAGCTCCAGCGAACGCGCCCCGACGCCACGCGCCGGGAAGTTCACGACGCGGCCGAATGCGGCATCGTTGTCCAGGTTCTCCAGCAATTGGATGTACGCCAACGCGTGCTTGATTTCCGCGCGCTCGAAGAAGCGCAGGCCACCGTACACCTTGTAGGCAATGCCGGCCGAGAACAGCGCATGCTCGATCACCCGTGACTGCGCGTTGCTGCGGTACAGGATGGCAATTTCCGAACGCGACATACCGGTGGCGATACGGTCGCGGATCTCATCGACGATCCAGCCTGCCTCCTGGCCATCCGTGGCGGCCTGGTAGACGCGCACCAGTTCGCCGTGGCCGGCGTCCGTGCGCAGGTTCTTGCCCAGGCGGCGCGAGTTGTGCGAGATCAGATGGTTGGCGGTGTCGAGAATGTTACCGTGCGAGCGGTAGTTCTGCTCCAGCTTGATCCGATGCTCGACGCGGAATTCGCGCTCGAAGTCGACCATATTGCCGACGTTGGCGCCACGAAACGCGTAGATGCTCTGGTCGTCATCCCCCACTGCGAAGATGGCGTTGGGCGTAACGCCGGGCTCGCCCAGAGCGGCGAGGATCTTCAGCCAGGCGTACTGCAGCTTGTTCGTATCCTGAAACTCGTCGACCAGGATGTGCTTGAAGCGGCGCTGATAGTGCGCGCGAATGGCGTCGTTGTAGCGCAGCAGCTCGTAGCAGCGCAGCAGCAGTTCAGCAAAGTCGACCACGCCTTCGCGCTGGCACTGCGCATCGTAAGCGGCGTAGAGGTCCGCCATGCGGCGGTCGAATTCGTTGGCGATTTCCAGATCGCCCGCGCGCAGGCCCTGCTCCTTGGCCCCGTTGATGAAGTACTGGACGTTCTTGGGCGGGAATTTCTCGTCGTCGATGTTGAGCGACTTGAGCAGGCGCTTGACGGCGGAAAGCTGGTCCTGCGTATCCAGGATCTGGAAGGTCTGCGGCAGGCCGGCATCACGGTAGTGTGCCCGCAGCAACCGGTTGCACAGGCCGTGGAACGTGCCGATCCACATGGCGCGCGTGTTGATCGGCAGCATGGCCTGCAGGCGCGCCGTCATCTCCTTGGCCGCCTTGTTGGTAAACGTGACGGCGAGCACACCCGACGGCGACACGCGCGCGCTCTGGATCAGCCAGGCGATGCGGGTGGTCAGCACGCGCGTCTTGCCGCTGCCCGCCCCCGCCAGGATCAGCGCCGATTCATCCGGAAGCGTGATGGCAGCGCGTTGTTCGGGGTTCAGATTGGCGAGCAGGTCGGACATGCGGGGGAAGCCTTAGCAGAATCCCGAAATTATACCGGCGCCCTCCCTCGCCTCGCCCGTGGGTGACACTGACAAGTCGTATAATTCCAAGCTTTCGCCCAGCATTTTTCCCGGGCCAAACGTCTTTTTGCGCGGATTTGCGCCCCCAGTCAGCATGACCGATCAAAACCAGTCCCTCGCCAAGAGTTTCGAACCCGCCACCATCGAGCAGAAGTGGAGCGCAGCGTGGGAAGCAATGGGCGTATCCCGTGCGACGCTCGAAGCCGGCAAGCCGGATTTCTGTATCCAGCTCCCGCCGCCGAACGTGACGGGCACGCTGCACATGGGCCACGCGTTCAACCAGACCATCATGGACGGCCTGACGCGCCACGCGCGCATGTCGGGCGCCAACACGCTGTGGGTGCCGGGCACGGACCACGCCGGCATCGCCACGCAGATCGTCGTCGAGCGCCAGCTGGATGCGCAAGGCGTCTCGCGCCACGACATGGGCCGCGAGAAGTTCGTCGAGAAGGTGTGGGAATGGAAGGAGCAATCGGGCTCGACCATCACGCGCCAGGTGCGCCGCATGGGCGCCTCGATCGACTGGGAACGCGAATACTTCACGATGGACCCGAAGATGTCGCGCGCCGTCAGCGACGTGTTCGTGCGCCTGTATGAGCAGGGCTTGATCTACCGCGGCAAGCGTCTGGTCAACTGGGATCCGGTGCTCGGCACCGCCGTGTCCGACCTGGAAGTGGTGAGCGAAGAGGAAGAAGGCTCGCTGTGGCACATCCGCTATCCGCTAGCTGAGGCGGACACGGTGCGCGGTCTGACCCACCTGACGGTCGCCACCACCCGCCCCGAGACGATGCTAGGCGACACGGCCGTGATGGTGCATCCGGAAGATGAGCGCTATGCCCACCTGATCGGCAAGTTCGTTCAACTGCCGCTGACCGATCGCCAGATCCCGGTGATCGCCGACGAGTATGTCGACCGCGAGTTCGGCACCGGCGTGGTCAAGGTGACCCCGGGCCACGACTTCAACGACTACGCGGTGGGCCAGCGCCACAAGCTGCCGCAGTTGTCGATCCTGACGCTCGACGCGAAGATCGTCGCCGATGCTCCGGCCGCGTACGCAGGCATGGACCGCTTCGACGCGCGCAAGAAGATGGTCGCCGACCTCGAAGCGCAAGGCCTGCTGGCCGAGGTGAAGAAGCACACGCTGATGGTGCCGCGCGGTGACCGTACTGGCGTCGTGATCGAGCCGATGCTGACCGACCAGTGGTTCGTTGCCATGAGTAAGCCGGCGCCGGAAGGCACGCGCTTCCCTGGCCGTTCCATTGCCGAAGTGGCGCTGGACGCCGTGCAGAGCGGCAAGATCAAGCTGGTGCCCGAGCAGTGGGTCAACACATACAACCAGTGGCTGAACAACATCCAGGACTGGTGCATCTCGCGCCAACTGTGGTGGGGCCACCAAATTCCGGCGTGGTACGACGACGCCGGCAACGTCTACGTGGGCCGCACGGAAGAGGAAGCCCGCGCGCAAGCTACGGCCAAGGGTTATACCGGCGCGCTCACCCGTGACGACGACGTGCTCGACACGTGGTTCTCGTCGGCGCTGGTGCCGTTCTCGTCGCTGGGCTGGCCGGCCGACACGCCAGAGCTTACCCACTTCCTGCCCTCCACCGTACTGGTGACGGGCTACGACATCATCTTCTTCTGGGTGGCGCGCATGGTCATGATGACCCTGCACTTCACCGGCGAAGTGCCCTTCCACACCGTCTACGTGCACGGCCTGGTGCGCGATTCGGAAGGCAAGAAGATGAGCAAGTCCGAAGGCAACACGCTGGACCCGGTCGACCTGATCGACGGCATCGCTCTCGACCCGCTGCTCGCCAAGCGCACCACCGGCCTGCGCCGCCCGAAGGATGCGCCCAAGGTCGAGAACCGCACACGCAAGGAATTCCCGGAAGGCATTCCGGCCTTCGGCGCCGACGCACTGCGCTTCACCTTCGCTTCGCTCGCCACGCTGGGTCGCAGCATCAACTTCGACCCGAGCCGCTGTGAGGGCTACCGCAACTTCTGCAACAAGCTCTGGAACGCCACACGCTTCGTGCTGATGAACACCGAAGGCCAGGACTGCGGCATGCAGGAATGCGTCGGTGATTGCGGCCCCGAAGGCTATCTGCACTTCTCGCAGGCCGACCGCTGGATCGTCTCGCTGCTGCAGCGCGTGGAAGCCGAAGTCGAGAAAGGCTTTGCTGACTACCGCTTCGACAACATCGCCAGCGCCATCTACAAGTTCGTCTGGGACGAGTACTGCGACTGGTACCTGGAACTCGCCAAGGTGCAGATCCAGACCGGCACGCTCGCCCAGCAGCGCGCCACGCGCCGCACGCTCTTGCGCGTGCTGGAAACCGTGCTGCGCCTGGCGCACCCGATCATCCCGTTCATTACCGAAGAACTCTGGCAGAAGGTTGCGCCGATGGCCGGCCGCGCCAAGGGCGACGGCACTGAAAGCCTCGCGCTGCAGGAATACCCGCGCGCCGTGCTCACCAAGATCGACGAGCAGGCCGAGCAATGGGTGCAGCAGTTGAAGGCCCTGGTTGACGCGTGCCGTAACCTGCGCGGCGAGATGAACATCTCCCCCGCACAACGCGTGCCGCTATATGCCAACGGCGACGCCGAGTTCCTGCAGGTGGCCGCCCCGTACGTGCAGGCGCTGGGCAAACTGTCGGAGGTGAAGGTCTACACAGATGCCGCCGCCATGGAGCAAGACGGTGCCGGCGCCCCGGTCGCCATCGTCGGCGAGAACAAGCTGCTGCTGAAGATCGAGATCGACGTGGCTGCGGAACACGCACGCCTGTCGAAGGAAATCGACCGCCTGCGTGGCGAGATCACCAAGTGCGAAGGCAAGCTCGGCAACGAATCGTTTGTCGCTCGCGCGCCGGCAGCGGTGGTGGAACAAGAACAGAAGCGTCTGGCGGATTTCAAGGCCACGCTCGCCAAACTGGAAGCCCAGATTGCACGCCTGCCGATGCAGGCAGCCTGAGCACACGGGTGCAGAATTAAATCGTCAAGGAAACCACGATGCAACGCGTTACCAAAGCCGTCTTCCCCGTCGCGGGACTGGGAACCCGCTTCCTGCCGGCCACCAAGGCCAGCCCGAAGGAAATGCTGCCGGTGGTGGACAAGCCGCTGATCCAGTACGCCGTGGAAGAAGCCATGGCCGCCGGCATTACCGAGATGATCTTTGTGACGGGCCGTAGCAAGCGCGCCATCGAAGACCACTTCGACAAGGCTTACGAGCTGGAGGCCGAGCTCGAGGCCAAGCAAAAGACCGCGCTTCTGGAAGTGGTGCGCTCGATCAAGCCGTCGAACGTGGATTGCTTCTACGTGCGCCAGCCCGAAGCGCTGGGCCTGGGCCACGCCGTGCTGTGCGCCGAAAAGCTGGTCGGCGATGCGCCGTTTGCGGTCATCCTGGCGGACGACTTGCTCGACGGCACGCCACCCGTCATGAAGCAAATGGTCGATCACTACGATCACTACAACTGCTCGGTGCTGGGCGTGGAAGAGATTGCGCGTGAGCAGAGCCGTTCGTACGGTGTGGTCGACGGCCGCCCGTGGGAAGAAGACGGCAGCATCATCAAGATGTCGGGCATCGTCGAGAAACCGGCACCGGAAAACGCACCGTCCAACCTGGGCGTGGTGGGCCGCTATGTGCTCACGCCGCGCATCTTTGACCACATCCGCAACATCAAGCCGGGTGCGGGCGGCGAGCTGCAACTGACGGACGCGATCCAGTCGCTGCTGTCGGCCGAGCAAGTGCTGGCGTATCGCTACAAGGGCGTGCGCTACGACTGCGGCAGCAAGCTGGGCTACCTGAAGGCCACGGTGGAATTCGCGCTCAAGCACAAGGAAGTCGCCGAAGAGTTCGGTGCCTACCTCGCCTCGCGCGGCTAGGTTTCATCCGCCCATAAAAAAACCCGCGCCAGCTCACGCTGCGCGGGTTTTTTGTTGGCCGGGAGGCCGAAACCTCAGCCGGCCAAGCACGCCCCCTTCTGACGTAGGCGCAACAGCTTCTGCTTCTTATTGCGGTGCCGCCAGCGGCTTGATGGTGTTGTTCAGCAGGCTCCAGTACGAGCTGGTGCTGTACGGCAGCATCTGCTCGACGTAGTTCCACCAGAAGTAACCGCCGATGAAGCGCGGGTCCGCGGCCATCGAGGTGGTGCCCATCGGGTAGTACGACTTGATCAGGTTCTGCTGCACCGACAGCGGAGCGCGCGTGCTGGACGTGCCGATCTCGCCGAAGCCCACCTTCGCCACCGGGAAGATGGACTCCAGCAGCTTGAAGTCGTTGGTCCACGTCGGGTTCAGGCCCGGGCAGTCCTGGTACGGGTAGTAGCTGAACAGCGCGTAGTCCGCACCTTGGCGCACACGTGCGGGCAGGTAGGTCTGCGCCCAGGTGCGCCACGAGTCCATCGGCAGCTCGTAGCAGTTGGTGCCCTTGCCGTCGTCGTTGTAGTACATCGTCACGGCGGTCAGACCACCAGCAGCTTTGACGATGTCGTGCGCGGCAGCCACCATGTTGCCGATGGCCTGCTCTTCAGGCGCGGCGACCGAGTTCGGGCCGCTCAGGTCCGGACGCAGCCATTCGCCGTTGATCTCGTTGGCGATTTCCCACACGTCCACGACGTTCTTCAGGCCGCCCACCAGTTCATTGGTGCGTGCCGTGTACGTCTGCAGATCGGTCGGGAAGTAGTACGAGTCCATGATCTCACCCATCACGTAGGCGACGGCATGGAGCTTGACGAGTGCAGGGTAGTACTCAGCGGCGGTTGTGCCCGGATCGAACACCACGCGCACGGTCGGCTTGTACGGCAGGTGCGTGAGCGACGCCACGATCGCATTGATGTTGCTGACGTCGTCCAGCGTGACGCCGTAAATGGGTGCCTTCGGGCGCGTGGCCTGCGCCGAGGCGGTTTGCATACCCAGACCCGTCAGCGCTGCTGCTGCCATCAGGCCTACCATGACGCGCCGGCTCGCGCGCGCCACGCTCTGTGCTGCTTTTGTGGTTTCCAACATTGTGATTTCTATTCCCTCGGACGCAAAAAACGTTACGCCCAGATTTCGATGGACAAGCGCCGTCCTACCTGTGCGGTATCTCGATGTGGTGTGACTCGATTGACACACTGAGCACCGAACGGGTGCGAGCGTCAGATGACGCCCCGGTCGGCGGATTGAATGCGCGATTGGAGGTCTCTGCCGAAATGATCGGCGAGCCGTGCGCTTATTTGAGGACTGGTACAGCTGGCGCGCGCTCACCCCAAACTTCAAGGGCGAGGCGTGGCTTGACGAGATGAAAAGCCCTGCACTTCAGTTGATCACTGACTGCGTTTCCCCCCGTCAGTGACCGGGGGTGATACTACCCCATCCAGGTGACACGGCCATGAAAATTAACGATCGCTAACGATTGGCGAAAGAAAAAACCGCGGGCCATGCGTGCTCGCGGTCTCTTATGTGTCGTGCTGGGCGCTTTACTGCTTTATATGTGCGTTACTTGTGCCGATAGTTGATGCGACCCTTCGTGAGGTCGTACGGCGACATTTCCAGCTTCACGCGGTCACCCGCCAAGATGCGGATGCGGTGCTTCTGCATCTTGCCCGAGGCATATGCCCAGATTTCCACGCCGTTTTCCAGTTGCACGCGAAAACGATTGTCGGGCAGTGCTTCGGAGACCACCCCTTCAAATTCAATCAGTTCTTCCTTAGCCAAACTCGTTCCTTTGTATGCAGCACACGGCTGCGTCAATGGTTGCAATAGTGTGATGACCCACCCGAACCACGCCGCACGCCTAGTG
This sequence comes from Ralstonia sp. A12, assembly GCF_000801955.1. Taxonomy (GTDB): domain Bacteria; phylum Pseudomonadota; class Gammaproteobacteria; order Burkholderiales; family Burkholderiaceae; genus Ralstonia. Next base: position 175,153 of record NZ_JSZO01000007.1, on the reverse strand, counting down.
TAGTGGGCATGCAGCGGCATCGCCGCGATCATCGGCCCGCACAGCGGGCTTGGGGGGTACCGAGTTGCACCCAACGCAGGTTGCGCCCGCCAGTGGCGCGCGCCTCGTTTCGTACGTTTAGTGCAAGCGAGGAATGGGTGGCGGTCGCTGATGCGCGCCGCCCGGCTCGACGCGGGGGGAACCCCGGTGCTGGACTCGGCTGCACGGGCCATGACAGGCCCGGCGGCAAGCCGGATTCGCCCGCTATTCTATCACGGGCGCGCGCGGGAACGCTTCAGACCTTGTCAACCGCCAGTGACAGGTCGGGCACGTCGCCGTCGATGATGCTCTCAGCAAAGCGCAAGGCTGCCACGCGCGCATCACCCACGTTGCTGAACTGTTGCTCCCCCGACAGGCGGAATACCTGGGTCTGCCCTGGCTCGGGCGACTCCCCTGCTCTGCAGATCATCACGGCGGCGTTGTAGCTGCGGTCCTCTCGGGCCTCGGGCCAGCGTGCCGTGCGTTCGTGCTGGAAAGCCAACGGATAAATGTCGAAGCCTTTGTATTGGCCCGCCGGCGAAGTGTCCATCGCAAATGCCCCCTTCTTGAACGTCGAGTGCTGTCCGACTATACACCCGCGCACTTTGCGTGGCGATGAAAGCGCCGCCAACCTTTGATCTACCTCTGTTGGGGGCTTGCAAGCGGGGCCCGATCCGCTCTGGCACGCGGATCGAAACCTGTTCTTAAGAACTTTCAGGGCGCCCCCCCTCTTTCGTGGGGATATTGGGCACAGGCCTGTGCTAGCGTGCTCGCCGTGCTCTTCGCAAACGTTTCACGTTTGCCGCAGATTGGGCACGCAGGACCGCAGCATTCCATTCAGGTCGTCCCACTCTCTCAAGACCAATCATGCGACTGTCCAACACCTCTCTCGCACTCGCTTGCTCTGCCATCATGCTCTCCGCCTGTGGAGGCGGCGATGGCGGCAGTACTCTATCCATCCAATCCGCCATGGCTGCCCCCACAACCACTGCCCCTAACGCCAAGGCGCCGGCACCGACCAAAGCCGACACCCTGTGCGGCGCGAATAGCACGTCACCGCTTGCGGGCGTGCAAACGTGGATGTACCAACTGCAGGACCTTCAGACAGACGCACAGATCGATGCACTCGATGCCCAACCGTACGACATGGTCGTCGTTGAAGCCGGTAACACGGTCAAGGGCCAGGAGACATTCAATACAGCCGGCATGGTCACGCGCCTGCGCACCAAGCCCGATGGCTCACCGCGCAAGGTGATTGCCTACATCGATATTGGCCAGGCAGAGAGCTTCCGTACGTACTGGAACGGCTGGAGACCGCCAACCACCACCAAGCCCGGCACCCCCGATTTCATCCTGATGGCAGACCCCGACGGCTGGAAGGATGACTACCCGGTGGCGTATTGGGACCAGCGTTGGCAAGACCTGTGGCTGGGTCCCAACGGCGCGGTGGCGCAACTCGCGCGCGAGGGGTTTGACGGCGTGTACCTGGATTGGGTGGAGGGCTACGCCAACGCAAAGGTGGCAGCCGCAGCCAAGAAGGCCGGTGTGAATCCGGCCAAGGCAATGGTGGATTTCATCGCCAGGATCCGAGCGGCAGGTCGCGCGATCAACCCGCAGTTCGCGGTGATCCAGCAGAATGCGCCGGAGCTGATCGACGCGGTTGGTGCGGCCAACCTGCTGCCCAATCTCGATGCGATTTCGCAGGAAGACACGTGGTTTGGCGGCGACGCCGGTGCAAACTGGAGCGACCCGAACGGCACCGATCAGAGCGTATCGCTCGAAGACACGCAGTGGACCATTGCGCAACTGCAGAAGCACTGCAAGGGCGGCCTGCCTGTCTTCACGATCGACTACGCCCTGACGGCCCCGAACCCGCAAACGGTGTACGCCGCCTCGCGTGGCCAGGGTTTCCGTCCACTGGTATCACGTGTCGCGCTGTCCAAGCCGACGACTACGCCGCCCTGGAACTACTGACGTTACCCACTGCGCTCAGCGCACTCGCCGGCGCATCGGCAAACGGCAGGCCGACGTAGTTTTCGGCCAGCACACGCGCCGCGGCCGGCGAGGTCGTCACGTATTCCAACTCGGCGCGCTGCAGCCGCTGCATGAACGGCGTGTGGTCGTCAAAGCGATGCAACATCGACGTCATCCACCACGAGAAATGCTCCGCACGCCAGACGCGCTGCAGGCAACGCTCTGAATAACCGGCCAGTTGCGCCACGTCGTTCTGCCGATAGCGTGCAGTGAGCGCTTGCGCCAGCACGCGCACATCGGCCACGGCCAGGTTCATGCCTTTGGCGCCAGTGGGCGGCACGATGTGCGCCGCATCCCCTGCCAGGAACAGGCGGCCGTACTGCATCGTCTCGCAGACGAAGCTGCGCATCGGTGTCACGCTTTTCTGCAGGATCGGGCCTTCTTTGAGATGCCAGCCGTCGTTGTTTTCCAGGCGCGTGTGGAGTTCGTCCCAGATGCGTGCGTCGGACCATTCCGCCAGATTTTCGTCGGGCTTGCACTGCAGATAGAGCCGCGTGATCTTGGGCGAGCGCATGCTGAACAGCGCGAAGCCGCGGTCGTGGCTGGCGTAGATCAACTCGTCGGCTGCCGGTTCGGCCTCGGCCAGAATGCCCAGCCATGCGAACGGATAGACGCGCTCGAACACGGCCTGGCGCTGTGCCGGAATCGCTGGCCGGCAGATGCCGTGAAATCCATCGCAACCGGCGATGTAGTCGCAGTGCAATGTCTGCGGCACGCCGTCATGCACGAACTGTACCGATGGCGTGGCGGACTCAATGTCGTGCACTGACACGTCACTCACGTCGAACAACAGCGGCGCGCCCTGCTCCACGCGCGCGGCAATCAGATCCTTCACCACTTCGTGCTGCCCATAGACGGTGATGGCACGTCCGCCCGACATCGTCGTCAGGTCAATGCGATGGCGCTTGCCGCCGAACAGCAGATCGATACCGTGGTGCAGCAGCCCTTCGCGGCGCATACGCTCCCCCACACCCGCTTCGTTAAGCACGTCGACCGTGCCCTGCTCCAGTACGCCGGCACGGATGCGCTCTTCCACGTATGCGCGGCTCTTGGTTTCGAGGATGACGGCATCGATGCCGTTGCGATGCAGAAGCTGTCCGAGCAGAAGGCCTGCTGGGCCCGCGCCGATGATGGCGACCTGGGTGCGCATGGTGGTTGTCTCCAGATGGATTGGAATCGTTCTGACAACCATTGTTGGCGTGCACCCTGATATCGCACAATGCAATATTGGCGATAAACTTTATCGCCAATTCAAATAGTAGTTTTGCGATGTCCACCCTGCCCGACTTTGACCTGAACCTGTTGCCGATCCTGCTGGCGCTGCATGACGCGCGCAGTGTGAGCATGGCCGCACAGCAGCTCGGCATGAGCCAGCCAGGCGTGAGTACCGCGCTGGCCAAACTGCGTGCAGCATTCGACGATCCGCTGTTCGTGCGCACCTCGCGCGGCATGGAGCCCACGCCGCGTGCACTGGCGCTGATTCCTGCGGCGCGCGATGTGCTGGCGCGTGTTCAGCAGGGCATTCTGGAGACGGGTGTGTTCGATCCGGCCACCACTACGCATCTGTTTTCGATTGCGCTGTCGGACGTGGGTGAGATGGTGTTTCTGCCACGCATCATCGAGGCGATGGCAAAGCAGGCGCCGCGTGCATCGGTGCAATCCGTATCGCTGCCGCCAGCGCAGATCGAGCGTGCGCTGGAAACCGGCTCGCTGGACCTAGCGGTGGGCTACTTTCCCGACCTGAAGAAGAACAACTTCTTCCTGCAGCGGCTGTTTACGCACTACTTCACGTGCATCGTGCGGGCCGATCATCCTGTCACACGGGGCGGCAACACCAAGCTATCGATGACGCAATTCCTGGAATACGGCCATGCCGTGGTGCGCGCGGAAGGTCGCAGCCAAGAGTTGTATGAACGCTTTCTGGAGCGCAAGCGCATCCGCCGTACGCCCGCGCTGCTCACGCCGCACTTCATGAGCATCCCGTTCATCCTGGCGCGCACGGACCTGATTGCCACGGTGCCGCATGCGGTGGGGCTGTCGTTCATGCAATCGCACGCCAACATCCGCGTCATGGAGCCGCCGCTGGAATTGCCGAGCTTCGACCTCAAGCAGCACTGGCATCGCAAGTTCCATAACGATGCCCGCAGCCAGTGGTTCCGCACGCTGGTGTCATCGCTGTTCAATGACGAAGCCGATGAATGGCGCGAGCCTGGTCACCCGCCGGCCAAGCGCAAGCACACGAAGTAGCGCCTTGCGCGCGGCTGAACAGCGTTATGCCTTGTTTGCCGCGGCTTCTGCATCCATCTCGGAAAACACCGTCTGCGCAAGGTGGAAGGCGTGGTTGGCTGCTGGCACGCCGCAGTAGATGGCGGTCTGCAGCAACGTCTCCTGAATCTCATCGCGCGTGACGCCGTTGTTAGCGGCGGCGCGCAGGTGCAGGCGCAGTTCACCGTCGCGGCCCAGCGCGACCATCATCGCGATCGTCAGCAGGCTGCGCGTATGGCGCGGCAAGCCGGGGCGTGTCCAGATTTCGCCCCAGGCATAGCGCGTGATGAGGTCCTGGAACGGCGCGGTCAGTTCGGTTTGGTTGGCGTTGGCGCGGTCGACATGGGCATCGCCCAGTACGGCACGGCGCACCTGCATGCCAGCGGCGTAGCGTTCGCGATCATCCATGGGCGGCCTCGCGAGCGACGCCAGTGGTCAGGAAGCTGACCAGCGCTTCGGTATAGCCGTCGGCCTGCTCCCAGTTGGCGAGGTGGCCGGCGGAGAGCTCAACATACTGTGCACCCGGCACACCATCGGCGATGAGCTTCGTCTGCGCGGCGGGCGTGGAGATATCGTGCGCGCCGCCAATCACCAGCATCGGCACGCGAATGTTCGGCAACTGCGCACGCAAGTCCGCATCGCGAATGGCGCCGCAGTTGCCGTTGTAGCCGGCGTCGGGCGTCGACAGCAACATCGCTTTGACGATGTCGACGCGGCTGGCGTTGGTATCGCGGTAGCCCTGGGTGAACCAGCGCTCCAGCACTGTCTCAGTCACGCTGGCCATACCGCCCTGCTCCACCTGGGCGATGCGCGTGTTCCAGCTTTGCTGCGTGCCGATCAGCGCGGCGGTGTTGGTCACCACCATGCGCGGGAAGCGCTCGCCGTGATACGCGGCCAGCCACAGGCCGGTCAGGCCGCCCATCGACAGGCCGCAGAACAGCGCAACCTCGATGTCGTAGTGATCCAGCAGCGCGAGCACATCGCCGCCGAGCTGTGCCACACCGAACGGCGCATCGGGCACGCTCGACTGACCGTGGCCGCGCTGGTCATAACGCAGCAGGCGGAAGTGCTGGCGTAGCGCATCGAGCTGCGGCTCCCACATGCCGAGATTGGTACCCAGCGAGTTGGACAGCACCAACACCGGCTTGCCCGCGGCAGGCCCATCGTCGAATTCGTGATACAGGCGGACGTTGTCGTGTTTGAGCCAGGGCATGGTGTCTCCGTGGATGTCGTGCGAATGTGGACTTAAGGGTGACGGCGGGCGTGTTCCGCAAGCACGCGGTCGACGGCGGCGCCCGCATCGCCAAGATAGTGAGTGGGGTCGAGCAGTGCGTTCAACCGTTGTGGCGTGGCGCTGCCCCAGATGCGCAGAACGTCGGCGTCTTGAGCCAGCACGTCGCGCAGTGTTGTGTTGTCCTGCACAGCCTTCCGGCTCGCGGCCTCCACCACGTGATGGGCTTGCAGGCGGCCAAGATCGGCGCCAAGGGCCAGCATCACGGCCTCACCGAGAATGAGGCCTTGCGTCAGGTCAAGATTGGCACGCATGCGGGTCGCATCAACATGCAAGCCTTCGACGATTTCACACATGCGATCGAGTGCGCCGGCTGCAAGGCACGTCATTTCGCGCAACGTTGCCCACTGGGCCTGCCAGCCGCCGAGCGCGCGCTCATGCTCCTGCGGCAATGCAGACAGCAGCGTGCTCGCCAACCCGGGCATGCGCGTGGCCGCAGCCAGCACGGTGGCGCACCCAACCGGGTTGCGCTTGTGCGGCATGGTGGAAGAACCACCCTTGCCTGCACCCGATGGCTCGGCAACTTCGCCTACCTCGGTCTGCATCATCAGCGAGAGATCGCGCGCGAAGTGGCCAAGCGTGCCAACCAACAGCGCGAGCGTCGTGCCAATGTCGGCCACGCGATCCTGCTCGCCATGCCAAGAGAGTGTCGGCAGCGGCAGATCGAGTTCATGCGCCAGCGTTTGAGCGACAGCGCGTGCGTGTTCACCCAAGCTAGCGAGCGTGCCCGCCGCCCCGCCAAACTGCAGCGCCGGCACATGCACACGCAACGCAGCAAAACGATCCTGTGCACGATGTAACGCCTCCAGCCACCCGGCGACCTTACGCCCGAACGTCGTCGGCAATGCTTGCTGCAACCACGTGCGCGCCACCATCGGCGTGTTGCGATGGCGTTGTGCCAAAGCGGCCAGCGCATCTGCAAGCTTTTGCAGATCTGCCTCAATCAACCCGACCGATTGCTTCCACTGCAGCATCAAACCGGTGTCGATGATGTCCTGGCTGGTCGCGCCCCAATGCACGTAGCGCGCGGCGTTTTCATCGTGCTGCGCGACGGCGGCAGTTAGTTGCTTGACCAGCGGAATGGCGAGGTTGCCTGCACTGGCTGCGGCGTTGCCGAGCGCTTCCAAGTCCAACGTCACCTTGGCGCACACCGCGCGAATCGGCGCAACGGCTTCCGCCGGAATCACGCCGACCGCACCTTCGGCCTGCGCCAGCGCCGCCTCCACATCGAGCATCGCGCGCACGGTGGCCGCATCGGACCACACCGCCAGCATGGCCGGCGTGGAGAAAGCGCGATCGAGCAGTCCGCTGGTCATGGCAGCATCAAACGCGTTCGATCACCAGCGCAATGCCCTGGCCGACGCCGATACACATCGTGCACAGCGCATAGCGGCCACCGGTGCGATGCAGTTGGTACATCGCCGTCGTCACCAGGCGCGCGCCGCTCATGCCGAGCGGGTGACCCAATGCGATGGCGCCGCCGTTCGGGTTGACGCGCGGGTCGTCGTCCTGCAGGCCAAGCTGACGTGTGACCGCCAGACCTTGCGCGGCAAACGCTTCGTTCAGCTCGATCACATCCATCTGATCAATCGTCAGGCCGAGTTGCTTGAGCAGCTTCTGCGAGGCCGGCGCCGGGCCGATGCCCATCACGCGCGGCGGCACGCCGGCAGTCGCCATACCAACGATGCGCGCGCGCGGCGTCAGGCCAAAGCGCTTGGCGGACTCCTCATTCGCGAGCAGCAGCGCGCAAGCGCCATCATTCACGCCCGACGCATTGCCGGCGGTGACGGTGCCGTCCGGGCGCACCACGCCCTTGAGCTTGGCGAGCGCTTCCATGGTGGTCGCACGCGGATGCTCGTCGCGGCTCACGACCATGGCGTCGCCCTTCTTCTGCGGGATCGTCACCGAGGTGATTTCCTGCGCGAGCGTGCCGTCTTCCTGCGCGCGCGCAGCGTTGGCCTGGCTGCGCAGTGCGAAGCGGTCCTGGTCTTCGCGGTTGACCTTGTAGTCGGTGGCGACGTTCTCGGCGGTTTCGGGCATCGAATCGACGCCGTATTGGGCCTTCATCAGCGGGTTGATGAAGCGCCAGCCAATCGTCGTGTCGTAGATGGCGGCATCGCGCGAGAAAGCGCTGGCGGCCTTGCCCATCACGAACGGTGCGCGGCTCATGCTCTCCACGCCGCCGGCGATCATCAGCGAGGTTTCACCGGCACGGATGGCGCGCGCGGCGGTGCCAGTCGCATCCATACCCGAGCCGCACAGGCGGTTGATGGTGGAGCCCGGCACACCCTCGGGCAGCCCGGCCAGCAGCGACGACATGCGCGCCACGTTGCGGTTGTCTTCGCCGGCCTGGTTGGCGCAGCCGAAAATCACGTCGTCGATGGCCGACCAGTCGACCTGCGGGTTGCGCGCCATGAGCGCCTTGAGCGGCACCGCGCCCAGGTCATCCGCGCGTACCGAAGACAAGCTGCCGCCGTAGCGGCCGATGGGGGTACGGATGGCGTCGCAGATAAAGGCTTGCGTCATGATTGTTCTGTCTCCAATAACTGTTTTAAGCACGACCGTCCGCACGACAAAGCGGTGCGGCCGTCAGCGTCTGCAGCGTGTCGAAATCGAGGCCGTCGGCCATCTCGCGCACCGTCAGCCCCTCGGGCGTGATGTCGATCACGGCGAGGTCGGTGTAGATGGTATCGACACAGCCGATGCCCGTCAGCGGGTAGGTGCACGACTGCACGATCTTGCTGTCGCCCTGCTTGGTCTGGTGCTCCATCATGACGAAGACCCGCTTGGCGCCGATGGCCAGATCCATCGCTCCGCCCACGGCGGGAATCGCGTCGGGTGCGCCGGTGTGCCAGTTCGCCAGGTCGCCCTTAGCGGACACCTGGAAGCCGCCGAGCACGCAGTAGTCGAGATGGCCGCCTCGCATCATGGCAAACGAATCGGCGTGATGGAAGAACGACGCGCCGGGCTTGATGGTGACCGGCTGTTTGCCGGCGTTGATGAGGTCTTCGTCCTCATCGCCCGCCGCGGGTGCGGGACCCATACCGAGCAGGCCATTCTCGGTGTGCAGGATGATCTCGCGATCGGCCGGTAACTGGTTGGCCACCAGGGTCGGCAGGCCGATGCCCAGGTTGACGATCGAGCCATCGGGAATGTCGCGCGCCACACGGGTGGCAATCTGATCGCGCGTCCAGCGCTTGAACTGGGTGGTCGCTTCGGCGCTCATGCGGCCTCCTTCGCGGCTTGTTGGGCGCCAAGCTGCACGACGCGCTTGACGAAAATCCCCGGAGTGACGATGTGCTCGGGGTCCAGCTCACCCAGCTCCACCGTCTCGCTCACTTGCGCGATGGTGCACTTGGCTGCCATGGCCATCACCGGGCCGAAGTTGCGCGCGGTCTTGCGATAAACGAGGTTGCCCCAGCGGTCTGCGCGCAGGGCCTTGATGAGCGCGTAGTCAGCAGTGAGCGGCAGTTCGAACACGTATGGCTTGCCGTCGATGATGCGCGTTTCCTTGCCCTCGGCCAATTGCGTGCCATACGCAGTCGGGCAGAAGAAGCCGCCGATGCCGGCACCGGCGGCGCGGATGCGCTCGGCCAGGTTGCCTTGCGGCACCAGCTCCAGCTCGATGTCGCCAGCACGGTAGAGCGCGTCGAACACGTAGGAATCGGCCTGGCGCGGGAACGAGCAGACGATCTTGCGCACGCGGCGCGCCTTGAGCAGCGCCGCGAGGCCGGTCTCGCCGTTGCCGGCGTTGTTGTTGATGATGGTGAGATCGCGCGCGCCGTGGGCGATGAGCCCGTCGATGAGCTCAGAAGGCATGCCAGCGGTACCGAACCCGCCGATCATGATGGTGGCACCGTCCGGGATATCGGCCAGCGCGGCCTCCACGGACGGACAGATCTTGTTGATCACGTGACATTCTCCGGCTGGGGCGCCGCGCTTCTTCGATAGCGTGGCGCCGCTCGGAGCATCGCCAGGCCATAGCAAAAGGCCCGGCCGCAAAGTGCGGCCTGCGAGTCTCCGGATTGACGACTGGATCGACACGGGCCCTTGCTGTCCGGCCCACGCTCCCTTTTGTTCGCTATACGAACTCACGTTCGATCCAAGAACTAATCTACGCCTCCGCTCCCAGCCGTGTCAAGGCGTACGCGTAGCGATCAGCCGTTCGAGTAGCGAAACCCGAGGATTGTCAGTAGTCTTGAGCCCAGTACTCCGCTTTCGCTTCCCTGCATGTCCGCCGCCCTGCCGTCCACCGACCCGCCCACCGAAAAACCCAGCGATTCCTACGTGCAATCCTTTGCACGCGGGTTGTCCGTTATCCGCGCATTCAATGCGGAGCGGCCCGAGCAGACGCTGTCCGAAGTTGCCGAAGCAACCGGACTCACGCGCGCAGGCGCCCGCCGCATCCTGCTCACGCTGGTCAGCCTGGGCTACGTCAGTTTTGAAGGGCGCCTCTTCCGGCTCACACCCAAGATTCTCGACCTCGGTTTCGCCTATCTCACCTCGATGCCGTTCTGGAACCTCGCCGAACCGGTAATGGAAGAACTGGTGCAGACGGTGCACGAGAGCTGCTCGGCCTCGGTGCTCGACGGCGCGGAAATCGTCTACGTGCTGCGCGTGCCGACGCAGAAGATCATCGCGCTGAACCTGGCCGTTGGTAGCCGCCTGCCGGCGTTCTGTACGTCGATGGGGCGCGTGCTGCTGTCGGGCCTACCGGAGGAGAAGCTCGACATCGTGCTGCGCGAATCCGATCGACGCGCGCGTACGCAACGCACCGTCACCGAAGTCGATGCATTGAAGGACGTCATTGCCGGTGTGCGCCAGCAAGGCTGGGCACTGGTTGACCAGGAACTGGAGGAAGGGCTGATCTCGCTGTCGGCACCGATCCGCAACCGGGCGGGCGATATCATCGCCGCCATGAACATCAGCGGACAGGCCAACCGCACCTCAGCCAAGCAGATGACCAAGCAGTTTCTGGAGCCATTGCAGGCGGCGGCCGAGCGCATCTCGGCCATGGTGCGTGTGCGGACCTGATCGCAAACAAGTTGCGTGCAAGTGAGTGCATTAGGCGCCTCGCATCCTGGCGGTTTTTTCAATAAAATTGTGGCTCCGTGGGCAAAGAGGATGTCTGTGACTCAACACGCCACCATTCGGACCGGTCTGGATGTGAAAGGCCGCCAGCGTCGCCGTTGGGCGAGCGTTGCGCGCACCTTGGGCGTTGCCCTGCCGTTGCTGGCCTGCCCCCTGTGGGCACAATCGCAGTCCTTGCCGGGCACCGCCGCCCTGCAGGAGCTGACCCCGCTGGCACGCATGCTGGTTGGCGCCGCCACTGGCCGCAGCACCGCCGCGGCCGGCGTGCCTGCCCTCACGGGCCCGGCCCGCAATACCGACCGCGCGCTCACCCAGGCCTGCACTGAAATCAACCGTTTCACCCCTGTCCCGCTCGATCGCGAGACCGCGCTGGTGCAATGCACGCTGGCGCAGAAGAAGAACCTTGTCTTCCTCATCACGCTGACCAACTACGCGGCGCACTCGGCAGCCTCGCAAGGTTTCCGGCTGAACTTCGTGCCGATCCTGCAGAAGAACATCTGCAACAACGGCGACGTACGCATCCTGACGCGCCTGGGCCTGAGCCTGGTCTACCGCTATCGCGGCAACGACCACGAAATGGTCGGCGACGTGCCCATCAACGAAACCATCTGCGGCGCCCTGTAAGACAAGCACCCGGCACCGGGAATCCCCCGATGGAGCCGGGTCGGTTGCCATGTCATTAATGGCGACCAATGTCTTCTTTGCATAACAAGCACGCTGTACCTCAGCCCCGCCGCGCCGTCATCGCGGGCCCGATGGTTTACCGATGGCACCGTGCCTGCATTTGCGCCGCCGCAAGCAGCCCCGGCCACCCAGAAACCCCACCCGTGCAATCCGCCCAAGCCCGCTTTCCAGCCTACGTTTGTGCCGTTCGGCATGGTCTATAGTTGGGCGGTTTATGCCGCCGTCATATGGTTATCCGGATAGCGAGCAGCCAAGCCCGTCGCACGCCTGTATGCTCGCGGTCGATCTTGATTCGCGCACTGCCACCCACCCAAGTCGTCAAGGAGGAGATCCGATGAAAACAAGCCGACGTCTTACCCAATTTGCCGGCGCAGCTGTCCTGGCCGCTGCCACTCTGGTCGCCACGACCGCCCATGCTGACCAGCTTGCCGACATCAAGAAGAAAGGCGAACTCGTCTGCGGCGTGCTCGGCACCGACGAGCCGTTCAGCTTCCTGAAAGACCCAATGAGCCGCGAGATCGTCGGCTACGACGTCGACATGTGCAACGCCGTGGCCAAGAGCATCGGCGTGAAGCCGGTGCTCAAGCAACTGGCCGTGGCTGCGCGCCTGCCCGAGCTGCAGCAAGGCCGCGTGGATCTGCTGGCCGCCTCGCTCACGCACAACAAGGAGCGTGAGGCGCAGATCGACTTCTCGGTGTCGACCTTCATCACCGGCCAGAAGGCGATGGTCAAGAAGGACAGCGGCATCACGTCGCTGGCCCAGCTCGACGGCAAGAAGCTGCTGACGGTCAAGGGCTCCACCATGGAAGCCAACATCGCCAAGACCATCAAGAACGCCGATGTTGTGTCGTTCGACAACAGCCCGCAGGCGCTGCTGGCCCTGCAGCAGGGCAAGGGCGTCGCCTACGTGAACGATGAAACCACGCTGATCGGCAACATGGCCAAGATGGGCCCGGCTGCGAAGGACTACGCGCTCCTGCCGCAAAACCTGTCGACCGAGCACCTCGCACTGGGTATCCGCAAGGGTGAACCGGCCTTCAAGAAGCAGGTCGATGACGTGCTGCTGGGCATGGAAAAGAGCGGCGAGGCGCAGAAACTGTTCGACAAGTGGTTCGGCCCGACCACGAAGATGGCCTTCCCGTCGCGCACCTTCAAGATTTCCACCGACAAGATCGATTAATAGCAACGTCAAGGTCGGCCCGCCCGGACCGGTTGTCCAACCCGCGTCCGGGCGGTGAATCTCCATGCCCCAATTCAATTTGTCGATGCTGCTCTCGGGGCAGTATCACCAGTGGCTTGTCAGCGGTTTCTTCCTGTCGATCAAGCTGTCGCTGCTGGCCTTCGTGCTAGCGTTGCCGCTTGCCATCGTGGTGGCGCTGCTGCGCCTGGCGCCAGCCGCACCGTTGCGCGCCATCGGCCAGGCCTACGTTGAAGCCATCCGCAATGTGCCGCTGCTCGCGCACATGCTGTTCTGGTATTTCGGCGCGCCGCAGATCCTGCCGCAGTTCATCAAGGACTGGCTCTACAGCCTGAACTACGAAGCCGCCAGCGCCGTCATTGCGCTCGTGCTCTACACGGCCGCCTATATGGCCGAAGACATCCGCAGCGGCATCCGCTCGATCCCGAAGGAGCAGCTTGAAGCCAGCCGCGCGCTCGGCCTCTCGTTCCTGCAGGCGATGCGGCTGGTGGTGTTGCCGCAATCGCTGCGCGTGACCGTACCGCCGCTGGTCAGCCAAACGTTAAGCCTGTGGAAGAACTCCAGCATCGCCATGGTGATCGGCGTGGCTGAGCTGATGTACCAGGCACAGCAGGTGGAGAGCGCCACCTTCCGCGGCTTCGAGGCGTTTGCGTTTGCCACTGCGGCCTATCTGACCATCTCGATTGCGATCACGGTGTTCTCGGCCTGGTATCAGCATCGCTACCCTGTCCGGACGCTGTAGCCATGCTTGACCTCATTCAAACCTACGGCATTTACTACCTGATCGGCCAGTATCCGAACGGCCCGCTGGGCGGTCTGGCGCTGACGTTCCTGCTGGCATCGGCCGGCCTGATTCTGGCGTTGCCGGTGGGCATCGTGCTGGGCCTGTGCCGCGTGAGTCCGATCGCGGCGCTGCGCTGGCCGGCCACCGCGCTCGTCTACGTGGTGCGCGGCACGCCGCTGCTGATGGTGATCTTCTGGGCGTACTTCCTGCTGCCTTCCATCACCGGCCAGCGTACCGACCAGTTCAGCACCATGCTGACCGCGCTGGTGATTTTTGACGGCGCATATCTGGCCGAGATCGTGCGTGCCGGCATCCAGGCCCTGCCGCGTGGGCAGATGGAATCCGCCCGCTCGCTCGGCCTGTCGTACATGCAGGCGATGCGCCGCGTGATCCTGCCGCAGGCGCTGCGCAACATGCTGCCGTCGCTGGTCAATCAGCTGGTCTCCACCATCAAGGAGACGTCGCTTGGCTACATCATCAGCCTGCCCGAAGTGTCGTTCGTGGCCGGCCAGATCAGCACGGCCGTCATGGTCAAGTCCGCCGAGGTCTACGGCCTGCTGGCGATCAGCTATTTCGTGATGTGCTTCAGCCTGACCCGCGTGGCGTTCTTCCTTGAACGCCGGCTGGCCGCGCATGCCCCATCCAAACCATGAACATGATTACGATCGAACACGTCGACAAGTGGTATGGCGAGTATCACGCCCTCGTCGACATCAATGAAACCGTCGCCCAAGGCGAGGTCGTGGTGGTGTGCGGGCCGTCGGGCTCGGGCAAGTCGACGCTCATCCGCACGCTGAACCGGCTGGAGGCCATCCAGAAGGGCCGCATCACCGTCAACGGACAGGATGTGCACGCGCACGGCGTGAACGTAAACGTCCTGCGCAGCGGCATCGGCTTCGTGTTCCAGCAGTTCAACCTGTTCCCGCATCTGACGGTCATGCAGAACTGCACGCTGGCGCCGGTGCAACTGGGGCGCATGCTTCCGCAGGAAGCGAAGGACTTTGCGATGCGCCTGCTCGAACGCGTGGGCCTGCCGCACAAGGCTGACACCTACCCTGGCGAGTTGTCAGGCGGCCAGCAGCAACGCGTGGCGATTGCCCGCGCGCTGGCGATGAAGCCGCCGGTCATGCTGTTCGACGAGCCCACTTCTGCGCTGGACCCAGAGATGGTGAACGAAGTGCTGCTGGTGATGAAAGACCTCGCCCGCGACGGCATGACCATGGTCTGCGTCACGCACGAAATGGGCTTTGCACGCGAAGTGGCCGACCGCGTGATCTTCATGGACCAGGGCCAGGTGCTGGAGCGCGCCAAGCCGGAAGACTTCTTCCTGCGCCCGCAGCATCCGCGTGCGCAGCGCTTCCTGGCAGACATTCGATCGCCGTGGAGCCAACCGGCATGAGCCACAGCATCGCGCAATAGAAAACGGGGGACGATGTCCCCCGTTTTTCATTTGCCGTGTGTGTAAACCTGTTCACGATCCGTAGCGAGCGGCTTGAGGTTGGTCCGAGAAGCGCAGCTGTACATGGGTACAGCGAGCATCACAGGACCAAGATCGGGCCGCGCAGTAGGATCGTGGGCAGGTTTACTGAATTGCCTTGTCGTTCGGGTGTGCGTACAGGTCCTTCATGCCCGTCGTCAGCGGGTAGTTCAGGTTCAGGCCCTTCGGCGGAATCGGCGACAGGAACCACTTCTTGTACAGCTCGTTGGCCTTGCCCGACTTCATCAGGTCGGCAATCACGTCATCGGCCACCTTCTTGAACGCCGGATCGTCCTTGCGCATCATGCACGCGTAGGTTTCGGTCTGCAGCGGCGTGCCGACCACCACCCAGTCGTTCTGGTTCTTGGCCTTGGTGCGCTCGCCGTACAGCAGCGGCTCATCCATCACGAAAGCGACAGCGCGGCCCGACTCCAGCGTGAGGAACGCCTGGCCGTGATCCTTGGCGAGGATCAGGTTCATCTTCTCGGCGTCCTTCGCCTCACCGTTCATCTTCTGCAGGATGCGGTCTTCGGTGGTGCCAGCGGTGGTCACCACGGTCTTGCCCTTCAGGTCAGCAAAGTCCTTCACGCCCGAATCCTTCTTCACCAGCATCAGCATGCCGTAGATGAAGATGTTGTTCGAGAACGCGACCTGCTTCTGGCGTTCAAGGTTGTTGGTGGTCGAGCCGCATTCGAAGTCGATCGTGCCGTTCTGCAGCAGCGAGATACGGTTCTGCGAGGTGATCGGCGTGAGCTTGACCTGCAGTTTCTGCACGCCCAGCTTCTTCTCCACACCGGCGACGATCATGTTGGAGATTTCTTGCGAGTAGCCGGTGATGGTGTTGGCATCGGCCTGATACGAGAACGGAATCGACGACTCACGATAGCCAACCGAAATCACCCCCGATTGCTTGATCTTCGCCAGCGTGTCGTTCGACTGCGCTTGCGCACCAGTCGACAGCACCGCCAGCGCACCGGCCGCAGCCAGCGTCAATCCGCACAGGATGCGTTTGGTCGAATGCAATGTCTTCATGCTTCCCCTCCTTTGGGTGTGTTCGCTCCAGACTACTTTGCTTACCAATTGGCGCAAGCGATCAAGCTTGCACGCTCGGTCTTTTGAATCTCTTGTGCTGCTGTCACGCGGCCAATGCGTAGGGTGCCGAAGAAATCACCGGCTTGCGCCCGGCAATCATGTCCGCCAGCAGCCCCGCGCTGCCGAGTGCCAGCGTAAAGCCCAATGCGCCGTGACCCACGTTCAGCCACAGCCCTTCTACCGGCGATGCGCCAACCACCGGCACACCCGTCGGTGTTGCAGGGCGCATGCCTGCCCATGGCGCGGCATCGGCGCCTTCGTCATTGGCACGCATGGCGCCCGGAAACAGGGCGCGGGTTTCGTCGAACAGGGTCTGCACGCGGCGAGTGTCGAGCGCGGTCGACCAGCCGACCAGATCAGCCATGCCTGCCACGCGCAGCGTCTGCCCAATCCGCGCATAGACGATCTTGCGCGCTGCGTCCGTCACGCTGATCACCGGAGCAGTATCGCCCTCGCCCAGCGGCAGGCTGATGCTGTAGCCCTTGAGCGGATACAGGCCAGGGTCGATACCCAGTGGGCCGAGCAGCTTGGCGCTGGTGACGCCGGCAGCCATCACCACTGCATCGGCCGCCAGTTGCTCGCCATCGGCCAGCTTCACGCCACGCACGCGACGGCCTTCCATCCATAGCGCGTTGACGCCGGCGTTGAAGCGCAGCGTGACGTTGGGCATCTCGCGCAGCCGGTTGAACAGGCCGACGCAGAGCTGGTGGCAATCGGCCACGTCTTCGTCCGGCGTATAGATGGCGCCGACGATCTGGTCGCGCACGCCGGCGAGTGCAGGTTCGTGGGCGATGGCCTCGCCGGCGGACAGTGCGTGCTGCTCGCAGCCCAGCGTGGCCTGGTAGCCGACCTGGGCGCGGGCGGATTCAAATGCTGCCGCATCGCGGTGCACCACCAGCTTGCCGCGCCGGGCAAAGCTGAAGGCCAGCTCGGGCGATGCGTCGCGCAAGGCTTCCATGCACGTGCGGCTGTAGAACGACAGTGCAAGCAACTCACGCGTGGTGCGGTCGGCACGCTCGCGGTTGCAGGCGGCGATGAAGCGCAGGCCCCAGCGCAACAGGGCCGGGTCCAGCGAAGGCTTCAGTCGCAGCGGCGAATCACGGCGCAGCAGCCAGCCCGGCACGTGCGAGAGCACGCCAGGACCGGCCAGCGGCGCCACATAGCTGTAGCTGAGCTGGCCGCCGTTGGCGTAGCTGGTGCCCTCGCCCGGGCCCGGGTGGCGTTCGATCAGGGTGACCTGATGACCTTCCTGGGCCAGCGTGTATGCGGTGCTGATGCCGATGATGCCGGCGCCGACGACTGCGATTTGCATGAAGAAGCTGCGACTTGGAAAGATGTTGTCGGCAGCTTAAGGAGGCGGAGGGCTGTTGCGCAAATGCGGAGTTGTTGGGGGGGATGTTGTGGGGCTATGGGCTATATGGTTTGGAGGGGGGTTTGGCCTTGGTGGTCCATCCCCTGTTTCATCCCCTGCCGGGGCTGACTCACTTTCTTTGTCTTGCCAAAGAAAGTAAGCAAAGAAAGGCGCGCCCGATGCGGCGAAAGATTCCTTGAATTTATGTCGCAAGGAGGGAGAGGAGGCAAACTCGCTGCGCTCAAACAAGCCTCCCCTCTTTTCCTCCTTGCAACACAAATTCAAGGCGCCGCATAGGGCAAGGTACGGCCAAACCATCTTGGCGCATGTATTGGCGCCACGGCGTGTTTGGCTTGGTTTACTTCGCTCCGGCGGCTGCCCAATCGATGGCGGCATCGAACAGCTTGCGGCCGGTCGGCGTGAGGTTCGGGAAGGTTTCGTTGTCGAGGAAGAAGAACACGCGGCGAGCGGGGGCTAGGGTTTCGTAGTCCATCGTGGCGCCCTTCTCGTAGCCGAAGATGACGGCCTTGCTCGGGTCACCCGCCACGCTGGCGATGATGCTTGCACCCAGGCCGGGCTTGCCCCAGCCCATTGGCGCGTCTTTGGCGTAGCCCACCGCCACGCCGGCCGGCACGCCGCCGGAGAGCGGATGCGGGGCGTTGACCATCCACAGGTAGTGCTCCTTCTCCACCGCGCCGAAGTCGGTACCGAGGCGCTTGCCGGTCATGGCCAGGTCATCGAGCAGATCGTTCTCCCACGTCACCAGGGGCACAGGCACGTTGCGATACGCGCCCAGCAGATCGCGCGAGCGCACGGTAGATGACAGCACGACGAGGTCGAAGTCTTTCGCGCGCTCAGCCGGCTGGTACTGGTCGTACAGCGTGACGGCGTAACCGCGCGATTCGAGATGCGCGACGATCTGTTTGTCGATCGGCAGGCTTTTGCCCTGCATGCGTACGACCATCAGCACGGTCTTCCCCACAGTCTTTCCGGACTCCGGCGGCGTGTCAGCCACAGCCGGCGGCGTCAAGGTGAAGGCCATCAAGACGACGGCAAAGAAACGAAGCAGCGATTGCATGCGTTGCACTCCAGAAAACATCATCACAGGTCGATCTTCATGCCGAGCTTGAACAGGCGCGGCGCGCCCATCGACAGGCGGTTGTTGCCCGCGCCGGCCCAGTAGCGCTTGTCGGTCAGGTTGTCGACGTTGAACTGCAGCGTGGTGCGCTTGCCCGAGATACGCGTGACGTAGCGCACGCCGGCGCTGAAGAGCGTGGTGCCGCCCAGTTCTGCCTGGTTGGCATCGTTCACGGGGCGCGGGCCGAGGTAGTACGCACCCGCGTTGAACGACACGGAGCGCAGCATCGGCAGCGTGTATTCCGCAAACACGCTGGCGGTGCTGCGCGGGGTGTTCTCGGGCGTCTTGCCGTTCAGGCCGTTGCCGACGCCGCGGAACTTGGCATCCGTCCAACCGGCGGAGGCCAGCAGCGACAGGTCTTTCGTGACGCGGCCTTGCGCGGTCAACTCGACACCGCGAATGCGCTCGCGGCCGTCCTGCACGAAGAGGTTCGCATCGTTGGTGTAGCTGGCGGCGCGGTCGATGTCGTACACAGCGGCAGCGAGTTGCGTGCCGGCCGGTGTTTCGTAGCGCACGCCCACTTCTTTCTGCTCGGAGAGCGCCGGTGGCATCGCCACGTTGGCGTTGGCAGCCGTATTGGGTGCGCGCGCGCCGGCTTCCAATCCCTGCGCGTACGACGCATACGCCGACAGCGTGGGCGTGAACTTGTAGATGACGGCACCGAGCGGCGTGGTCTTGCTGGCCTCGTAGCGGTTGGGCGCCTGCTCGCTGGTGTAGCGCGTATAGCGCAAGCCAGCGATCACCTGCCAGTGCTCCGACAACGTCATGCGGTCCATCGCATAGACGCCCGTATCGACAGCGCGTTGCTCGGCGGTGAAGCTGTTGCCGACGGTCGGCAGCCAGCCGAGGTCGACCGGGTTGTATAGGTTCTGCGCACCCGAGAAGCGGTCGGAGTACACGGCAGCCTGACGCATGTCGGAACGGGCCACGCCAAAGGTCAGATCGTGCGTGATCCAGCCCGTCTTCTCGGTACCGGAAATGTCCGCGCGGACATGGCTGGTGTTCCAGCGGCCGTTTTGACGATTGCCGGAGATGGTGCCCGCACCCGTCACCGGGTTGGTCAGGCGGAACTCCGAGAACGCCCGCGAGCGTGCCGTCTCCGACATGCCGCCTTCCACCGTCAGCAACCAGGCATCAGTGAGCGCGTAGTCGGCGCGCAGCAGTGCGTTGGTGTTGTTGCCGTCAAAGTCCGCCCAGCCTGGTGCGATGCGCTTGGTCGGATCGGGCATGGCCGGCAACGTGATGACGCCGTTCTTAGCCGCCGGCAGCGTCACCACCGATTGCTCGGTGATGACCTTGCGCGAATATTCCACGTCGGCCTTCAGGCTCAGGCGGCTGTTGACCTTCCAGTCGAACGCCACCGCCCCGAGTTGGCGCGTACCGTCGATGCCGTTGGTGGGCGATTGCAGCGAACCGCCCGCGGCATTGAAGCGGATGCCGTACTGGTTGTCTTCACCAAAGCGGCGGCCCACATCCAGCGTGCTGACGATCGAGCCGTTGCTGTCGAACTGCACACCCAGCGTGGTGACCGGCGTGTTGCCCGCGCGCTTGGTGACGAGGTTCACGACGCCGCCCGGCGTGGTGTAGCCGTAGTACAGCGCCGACACGCCCTTGAGCACCTCCACGCGCTCCTTGTCCTCCAGCGGGATGGCGGTGAGCGCCGCAATCGGCATCGAGCCATTGAAGCGGAAGTTGGTGCGGTTCTCCATCGTCACGCCACGGATGGCGAGGTTGTCGAAGGTCTCGCCGGAGAGCTGCTGACGCGTGACGCTGGCCGTGTTGCGCAGCGCGTCGAAGAGCGACGTGTCCTGCTGCGCGTCGAGCGCCTCGCGCGTGACCACGTTCACCGTGGCCGGAATGTCGCGCAACGCCATCCCCCGAAATGCCCCCACCTCTGCAATGCTGGCCGCAAAGCCGCGCTGGCTGCGCGCGGTGACGGTGGTTTCGTCCAGGTCCACCTTGGCGTGATTGCCGGTGGGTGGGGTGTCGTCGGCACGCGCCAACGTGGCGGTGAGCAAAGCGGCAAGAGGAATGGCGGCAAGCGCGCACGGCAATGCGCGGGCCGTGAGACGACGGGTCATCGCAGGCAAAGGGTCGATCAGAATTGGCGAAACCGGACGCGCCCCGAAACGCACGGTGTGCGCTGGAGGAAGAAGAAAAAACGCGCCGCAGAAACATCAAGCGGCGCGTCGATCCGTTGGCTTGCAGGTGAAGACCCGCTGGCTCGCCCGGCAGAAGCGATGGCCAGCGATCAGGCTGGGTGCCCGCTACCGCCCATCAAATGAGAATGATTCGCATTATATCTTTTGAAATGTGATGTAAGCAACCATTAATTCGGCACCCCCTGCTTCCACTGCGGCCAATGGTTGACGATGTCGTCCAGCAGCGGCTTGGCCGCATTGACGAGGTTGTGCGTGGCCGGCACGAAGCCGCCCTGCTGCGCGTAGTTGATCAGCCCATCCGTCGCGGTCTGGCCGTCGTACGGGCGATCAAAGTCCGAGCCCGACCGCAGCAGCGCCACACGGCTGAAATCGACCTTGCCCGCACGGGCGCCGCGCGTGAGCACTTCCAGCGTGGCGTTGTCTTCCTGCGCGGTGGTGCAGTAGGTGCCCTTGTTGTCGGTCATCGTCTTCACCCAGTCACGCGCGCGCTGGCCCAGGTTGCGGCCGGCCCACCACGTATCGGCGGAAGCCACATCGCATTGGATGACCGATGGCGGCTGGTTGGCCGGTGCAAACGCGTAGTTCTTGCGGAAGGCGATGGCTTCGGGGCTGTCTTCCAGCGTGGCGGACTTGGACAGCGTGTACGCGCGCTGCAGCAGCGTCTCGTTCAGCTGGAACACCTCGGTGCGGTAGTCCAGCGGCGGCTTCTGGCCCGGGCCCTTGGTGCCGATACCGAAGTAGCCATACGGCCAGCCGGTGGGCATCTCGCGCGCGTCAATCTCGTGCGACAGGCCGTAGTCCACCGCATAGCGCGCCCACGCCGCCGAGCCCACCGTGCCTTGCCCCGGATCGATGCCCGCAATGCCGGCGATCACGAAGTAGGTGTGCGTCAGGTCCAGCTTGCTGCGATAAAGCAGCGCAGAGATGGTCGACGCCGCATTCGCGTAGCCCATGCCGGTGGTCACCTGGCAGATGCCATCGTAGTTGCACAGCATGTTGGGTGCGTCGGGCGACAGGCCAGAGATGTAGACCTTCTCCTTCAGGTCGTAGCGATCGATGAAGGGCTGGGCCTCGCCCTGGAACATGTTGATGACGATGACCTTGACGCCGTCATACGCACAGCTGTTCAAGGTCAGCGCTGCCGCGCCCACGGCGCACAGCTTGGCAATGGATCGCATTGGCGTCTTGAGTCGGGAATCGATCATGGCGAAGGCACTCCGTGTTTCCACACGCCCCAGCGCGTGACGATCTCGTTGACCAGCGGGCCGCCCGCCAGATAGAGGTTGTTGAGCGACGGCACGAACCCGCCCGAGTTGCTGTTGACCAGCGAGTCGTACGGCGTCTGCCCCGGATATGGCCGGTCGAAGTTGGACGCGGTGCGCAGCACGGCCACGCGTTCCAGATCGAGCAACCCCGCCTTCGACCCACGCGTGAGCGCTTCGAACGTCGCGTTGTCTTCCTGCTGCGTGGTGCAGTAGGTGCCCTGGCCATCCGTCAGCAGCTTGACCCACGCGGCTTCGCGCTCGCCCATCTTGGCGCCGTGCCAGTACGTGTTGCCGGCAGCGGTGTCGCATTGCACGACAGATGGCGGCTGATTGGCCGGCGCGCTCGGGTAGTTGGCGCGGTACGCACGCGCGGTGGCGTTGTCGTCCAGCGTCGCACCCTTGGAGAGCGCCAGCGCCTTCTGCAGCAGCGCCTCGTTCACGCGAAAGACCTCCGTCTTGTAATCCAGCGGCGGCTTCTGCCCCGGGCCCTGCGTGTTGACGCCGATGAAGCCGTTCGGCCAGTTGGCGGGTACCTCGCGCGCATCGATCTCCCAGGCGATGTCGCTGTCGACCAGGAAGCGTGCCCACGCAGCGCTGCCCAGCGTGCCCTGCGACGGATCGATCCCCGCAATGCCCGCCACCAGGAAGTACGTGCGCTGCAGGTCGAACTTGCCGCTGTAGATCAGTGCGGACACCGACGACGCGGCGTTCGCCTTGCCCATGCCGGTGGTCAGTTGGCAGACATCGTTGGCGTTGCAATGCACGTTCGGATAGTCGATCGACAGGCCCGGCACGGGCACATCCTGCGTCAAGCCCAGCTTGTCGATCCACGGCTGCGCTTCGGGCGCAAACATGCTGATGATCAGCACCTTGACCTTGCGCGCATGCGATTCCGGCGCGAGTTGCGCAACCGGCTGGGTCGATGCGCCAATGCCTGCGGCCACCAGCACACCGGCCGCGACCGCCCGTAGCAATCGTTTGCTGCGCCGCGCAGCCAATGGCGCTGGCGGTACGGCGTCGACCTTGTCAGATAGGACGCTCATGGTTCTCCTCGGATTTTGGGTAAGGGGTACAACGGGCACTGCGGGGGAACATCAGGCTCGGCCAATGCAATTTACCTGCCAGGCAGCCGGCAACCCGCAGCGTCTGACCGGTATAGGCGATGGCGCGGCCTGTCTCCAGCATTGGAGCGCCGCCCAACCTGTCCACATCATGTAGACAAGACGCCAGCCCTGTGCCGGATGCCCAAAAATGCGCATCCGGCCAACTTTCCAACTCGGCGGAAATCGGTTGCTCAGATTCCAGCGCGGGCGCTCAGGGTCTCCGTAAGTCTGGCGTGATGTACTCCAAGCCGCCCCAGCACACCGTGTCGGGCGCCTTGTTTGTCACGCATAAGCCGATCGGCCGGGCGCTCCGGACCGCATCCGGCAAACTGGAAACCCTTTCGTCATGTTGGAACCGACACGCCCTGGACGGCGGAGCGTCAGCACGCCCGCCGCGACCGCTCACGCGCGTGACCTCACCTCAAGCGCCGCCGCGCTGGCCGCCGGCGCGGCCATGGCATCCGCAGCGCAAGCGGCGCGCGCTTGGCCATGGCACGCCTTGCGCAAATGGAGCACGTGGATCTTCGTGGCGTTCATCGCCTGTGCGTACCTGCTGCCCGGCATCCTCGGCCACGACCCCTGGAAACAGGATGAGACCTACACGTTCGGCATCATCCAGCACATGCTGGAGACCGGCGACCTGATCGTGCCGACCAGCGCAGGGCAGCCCTTTGTTGAGAAACCGCCGCTGTATGCGTGGGTTGCCAGCGGCCTCGCCTGGCTGCTGTGGGGTGTCCTGCCCCCGCACGACGCGGCGCGGCTCGCCAGCGCACTGTTTGCCGGGCTGGCCTTCGCCTTCACCGCACGCCTGGCACGCGCGGCCACCAACGTGCCGTCGTGGGCAGACCTGCGCGTGCTCGGCACACTGGCGCTCTGCGCGGGCTCGCTGATCGTGGTCAAGCACACGCACGACATGATCACCGACGTGGCTTTGCTGGCCGGCGCCACCATCGGCTTCTGCGGGCTGTTCGAGTGTGTGCAGTCAGCCGTGCAGACCACGGCGCACAAGCGCAGTTCGCCGTGGTTACTCGGCGTGGGCATGGGAATGGCGCTGCTGGCCAAAGGCGTGTTCATCCCGCTGGTGTTCTGCATCACGCTTGCCGGGGCCTGGGTACTGTTTCCGGCCTGCCGCAGCCGCGCTTTCCTACGCAAGATCAGCATCGCGGCGCTGGTGTTCCTGCCCTTTGCCACGATCTGGCCGACGCTGTTCTACCTGCGCGCCCCAGATCTGTTCCGGGTCTGGTTCTGGGACAACAACATCGGCCGCTTCCTGGGCTTCTCCGTGCCGGTGCTGGGTGCAGAAAACGACGACCCGTTCTACGTCTGGCACTCGCTGCTGACCATTGGTTTTCCGGCGGGGCCGCTTGCGCTGATCGCACTGGCCTGCGGCATATGGCGCGACTGGCGGACCCCGCGCGTGGCCCTGCCGGCGATCTTCGCCGGCGTCGGGCTGCTTGCACTGCAGGTCTCGGCGACGGCTCGCCCGCTCTACCTGCTGCCCTTCATGGTGCCGCTGGCGCTGCTCGGCGAGCAGGCGATCACGCGGCTGCCGACACGCCTGCATGCTGCGTGGGACTACCTCAGCCGCGCGCTGTTCGGCAGCATCGTGCTGCTGGCCTGGCTGCTATGGGCCGTCATGACGGAGAACACCTCGCGCGCCGGCCTGCGCTGGCTCGACCGCTGGTTGCCAGTCGACTGGACCATGCCCGTCGAACCTTGGCTGGTGGGCGCGGCACTGGTGCTCACAGTGGGATGGCTGCGCCTGTTGCCGCATCTGCGGCGGGCTGGCGCATGGCGCGGCACGCTATCGTGGGCCGCCGGTGCCATCGTTGGCTGGGGATTGGTCGCCACCCTGCTGCTGCCCTGGCTGGACGAAGCCAAGAGCTACCGCTCGGTGTTCGACAGTCTCAGCAGCAAGCTAGCCCCAGCGTGGCGCGAAGACGACTGCATGGCCAGCCTGCATCTGGGCGAATCCGAGGCGCCGATGCTGCACTACTTCACCGGCATCCTGCACCGCCCGCTGGCGCAGTCATCGACCCACACCTGTCGCTGGCTGATCATCCAGGACAGCCTCGCGAACGCGCGAACACCGGGCCGCGAATGGATACCGTTCTGGTCCGGCGCCCGCCCTGGTGACCGGAGTGAGCGGTTGCGCGTCTTCGTGCTGGCACCCCCTGTCTTGCGTGCCGCCATCCACCTGCCCCGCTGACTGGCCTGAAAACAAAACGGCGCGCGCCCCGTTGCCAGGAACGCGCGCCGTTCAGCGCATCAGAGCGGAAGGGTTACATCACACCTTCTGCTGCACCCACGCAACCACACCGGCCAGTGCCTGCGGCAGGTTATCCGGCTCGGTACCGCCGGCCTGCGCCATGTCCGGGCGGCCACCGCCCTTGCCGCCAACCTGCTGGGCGACAAAGTTGACCAACTCGCCGGCCTTGACCTTGGCGGTGGCGTCAGCCGTCACACCGGCAATCAGCGCGACCTTGCCATCGCTCACGCTGCCCAGCACGATGGCGGCGGTCTGCAGCTTGTCCTTGAGCTTGTCCATCGTTTCGCGCAGCGTCTTGGCATCGGCGCCGTCCAGCTTGGCGGCCAGCACCTTGATACCGGCCACGTCCACGGCCTGGCTGACCAGTTCGTCGCCCTGGCTTGCGGCCAGCTTCGACTTCAGGCGCTCCAGTTCCTTCTCCAGCGTCTTGACCTGGTCTTGCACCTGGCCGATACGCTGCGTCAGCTCCGACGGTTGTGCGCGCAGTGCGGCAGCCGCTTCGTTGATGCGCGTGTCGAGCGTCTGCAGGTAGTGCAGCACGTTGTCACCGGTAATGGCTTCCACGCGGCGGATGCCTGCGGCCACACCCGATTCGCCCACGATCTTGAACAGGCCGATGTCACCGGTGCGCGCCACGTGGGTACCGCCGCACAGTTCCTTCGACGTGCCGATCGACAGCACGCGCACTTCGTCGCCGTACTTCTCACCGAAGAGCGCCATGGCGCCGTGCTTGACCGCATCGTCAAAGCCCATGAGCTGGGCGCTGGTGGCGGCGTTGGCGAAGATTTCTGCATTGACGCGCGCTTCCACTTCGCGAATCTGCAGCGGCGTCATCGGCGTGTTGTGCGAGAAGTCGAAGCGGGTCTTGTCCGCATCGACCAGCGAGCCCTTCTGCTGCACGTGGCTGCCCAGCACTTCACGCAGGGCCTTGTGCATCAGGTGGGTGGCCGAGTGGTTGCGCATGGTGCGCGCGCGGCGCACGGCGTCGACTTCCGCCGCCACGGCATCGCCGACCTTCAGCACGCCGGTGCGCAGCTCGCCGTGATGGCCGAACACTTCCGGCTGCACCTTGAGCGTGTCCGCCACGTCAAACCAGACGGTGGCGGCCTTGAGCGTGCCCTGATCACCAACCTGACCGCCGGATTCGGCATAGAACGGCGTGTGGTCGAGCACCACCACGCCGGTCTGGCCCGGGTGCATTTCCTGCACCGAGGCGCCGTCGACGAACAGCGCCGTCACGCGCGCGGTCTCGCGCACGAGCTGGTCGTAGCCGTGGAAGGTGGTCTTGTCGCCGGTGTAGTCCAGCGTGCCGGCAGCCATCTTGAACTTGCCGGCCGCGCGCGCCTGCTCGCGCTGGCGGTTCATGGCGGCGTCAAAGGCGGCTTCGTCAACGATGACGTCGTTCTCACGGCAGACGTCTTGCGTCAGGTCCAGCGGGAAGCCGTAGGTGTCGTGCAGTTTGAAGGCGAGTTCGCCGTCGAGCATCTTGCCGTTGTTGGCCTTCAGCTCACCCAGCGCGCCGTCGAGGATCGACATGCCGTGCTCGATGGTCTCGAAGAAGCGCGCTTCTTCCGTAAGCAGCACCTCGACCACGCGGTCGCGCGCTTCGCGCAGTTCCGGATAGGCCTCGCCCATCTGCGCGACGAGGTCGTCCACCAGCTTGTGGAAGAACGCAGCGCGGCAGCCCAGCTTGTAGCCGTGGCGAATGGCGCGGCGGATGATCCGGCGCAGCACGTAGCCGCGGCCTTCATTGCCCGGAATCACGCCGTCGACGATCAGGAACGAGCATGCGCGGATGTGGTCGGCAATCACGCGCAGCGAGTTGTTCGACAGATCCTTGGTGTTGGTCTCGCGCGAAGCGGCAGCGATGAGTGCCTGGAACAGGTCGATCTCATAGTTGCTGTGCACGTGCTGCAGGATCGCGGCCAGACGCTCCATGCCCATGCCGGTGTCGACGCACGGTGCGGGCAGCGGGGTCAGCGTGTATTCGCCGGTCGCCGGATCGAGCTGGCGGTCGAACTGCATGAACACGTTGTTCCAGATCTCGATGTAGCGATCGCCATCGGCTTCCGGGCTTCCCGGGGGGCCGCCCCAGATGTCCGGGCCGTGGTCGTAGAAGATCTCCGAGCACGGGCCACACGGGCCGGTTTCGGCCATCTGCCAGAAGTTGTCGGAGGCGTACGGCGCGCCCTTGTTGTCGCCGATGCGCACGACGCGCTCGGGCGGCAGGCCGATGACCTTGGTCCAGATGTCGTAAGCCTCGTCATCGGTCTGGTAGACGGTGGCCCACAGCTTGTCGGCCGGCAGCTTGTATTCCTGCGTCAGCAGCTCCCACGCCCACACCAGTGCGTCGCGCTTGAAGTAGTCGCCGAACGACCAGTTGCCGAGCATTTCGAAGAACGTGTGGTGACGCGCGGTGTAGCCGACGTTCTCCAGGTCGTTGTGCTTGCCGCCGGCGCGCAGGCAGCGCTGCACGGAGGCCGCACGCACGTACGGACGCTTGTCGGTGCCGAGGAAGACGTCCTTGAACTGCACCATGCCGGAGTTGGTGAACAGCAGCGTCGGGTCGTTGCCCGGCACCAGCGGCGAGGAGCGCACCACGGTGTGGTTCTTCGATTCGAAGAACGTCAGGAATTTTTGGCGGATATCGGAGGCTTTCATGTCGCGGGGTGCCGGAGTCAGCATTGCGCCTTGGAGCATCCCGCTCCTGAGCGCCTTGGATTAGTGCAAACCGTTGATTATACGGGGTTCGTACCCCATTCGCGCCCATTCGTCGCATGGGGTTAGAGGGACCCCGGGGCGTGGTGTACAGTGCACGCGTTCCGATTGTGCAGATTCGTTATCCATGGGCGCTCTCAGCCATCTCCGTGTTCTCGATCTCACGCGCGTGCTCGCAGGCCCGTGGTGCGCGCAGAACCTCGCCGATTTCGGTGCCGACGTCATCAAGGTGGAGCGCCCCGGCGCCGGTGATGACACCCGCACCTGGGGCCCGCCCTGGCTGAAGGATGAAGCCGGCGAGGACACCGCCGAGGCCGCCTACTACCTGGCCGCGAACCGCAACAAGCGCTCGATCACCGTCGACATCAGCACGCCTGAGGGGCAAGACATCGTCCGCCAGCTCGCCGCACATGCCGATGTGGTGCTGGAAAACTACAAGGTCGGCCAATTGAAGAAGTACGGGCTCGACTATGCATCGCTCAAGGCCATCAAGCCGGACCTGATCTACTGCTCCATCACCGGCTTCGGCCAGACCGGCCCCTACGCCGCGCGCGCCGGCTACGACTTCATCGTGCAAGGCATGGGCGGCTTCATGAGCCTGACCGGCGAGCGCGACGACCTGCCCGGCGGCGGCCCGCAGAAGGCCGGTGTGGCCATCTCGGACCTGATGACCGGCATGTATTCCACGGTCGCCGTGCTGGCCGCGCTCGCGCACCGGGACCGCACCGGCGAAGGCCAATACATCGACATGGCGCTGCTCGACGTGCAGGTCGCCATGCTGGCCAACATGAACACCAACTACCTGGCCAGCGGCCATGCGCCTAAGCGGTGGGGCAATGCGCACCCGAACATCGTGCCGTACCAGACCTTCCAGGCATCGAACGGTTGGATCATCGTCGCGGTGGGCAACGACGGGCAGTTCCGTCGCTTTGTGGAAGCCGGCGGCATGCCCGAACTGGCCGATGACCCGCGCTTCGCCACCAACCCGCAGCGCGTGGCCAACCGCGACGTGCTGGTGCCGATCCTGGCCGAGATGGTCAAGCGCTTCGGCAAGACGGAATGGATCGACATGCTCGAAGCCGCTGGCGTGCCCTGCGGCCCGATCAACAACCTCGACGAGGTGTTCGACAACGAGCAGGTGCAGGCACGCGGCCTGCGCGTCGACCTGCCTCACCCGAGCGCGGGCACCGTCAAGCTGGTCGGCAGCCCGGTCAAGATGAGCGCCACGCCGCCCAAAGCCGCAAGCCACCCGCCGCTGCTGGGCGAACACACCGAAGCCGTGCTGCGCGACGTGCTGGACCTGAGCGCCGACCAGATCGCAGCACTGCGTACACGTGGCGTGATCTGACGACCTGACACCAGCCCGAACCCGAACGAACTGCTTTCCCACCCCCACGAGGTCACCATGTGGCTCGATGCGTTGCTGGCTTACCTGCATTACATCTCGATCTTCACGATGATCGTCTTCCTGACCGCCGAAGCCGTGGTGCTACGGCCGGACATGACGCCTGAAATCCGCAAACGCCTGGCACGCTATGACGCGGTGTTCGGCTTTGCCGCGCTGGCGATCCTGGTGACGGGGTTGCTGCGCGTGTTCTACGGTGCCAAGGGTTACGCGTTCTACGTCCACAACCCGGTGTTCCACGTCAAGGTGGGGTTGTTCATCCTGGTGGGGCTGATCTCGATCATTCCGACCATCACCATCCTGCGCTGGAACAAGCAAGGCAAGACGTTGCCTGACTTCGTGCCCACGCCGGGCGAGATTGCCAAGACACGCCGCTGGGTCATGATCGAATCGCACCTGATCATCTTCATTCCGCTGGCGGCCGTGCTGATGGCACGCGGTATCGGCATGTAATTCGCGCTGGGCCGCGACAGCGTTGCGCGGCCCGCGCTCTCCCGCCATTCCACGGCTAGGGCAAACCCTGAACCGTTTGCCCATGCGCCGCGCCGGGCTGCTGCGCGGCCTGCGTCCCCTCTGCAAGGTGCTTGAAAGCCGCTCTGCTTAGCGTGCACACTTGGTCGCCGCTTTGGCCACCATCCGGCCGCCTGCGAAGCGGCGCGCTGCATGCCGACAAGAGGAGACTCATCTTGCAGAACGATCCACAGAGCCGCCCGGTGATCCGCAGCCACCAAGACTTTGCGTCGGGCGTCATGTTCATCGTTGCGGGTGTGGCATTCGCCATCCTGGCGCGCAGCTATCGCATGGGCACGACCAGCAGCATGGGGCCCGGCTACTTTCCGTTCTGGCTCGGCATCGTGCTGGCGCTGCTTGGCGTGGTGGTGGTGGCGCAATCGCTGTCACGCAAGGGCGTGGCAGACCGCATCCCCCGCTGGGACATCAAGACGCTGCTGTGGATTCTCGGCTCGGTGGTGCTGTTCGGCCTGCTGTTGCAGCCGCTGGGGCTGGTGTTTTCCGTGGTGGCACTGGTCATGATCTCCAGCCTGGCCAGCCACGAGTTCGGTTGGCGGGGCGCCGTCGCCACCGCCATCGTCATGGTGGTCATTGGCTGGGGCACCTTCGTCTGGTTGTTGAATCTGCAACTCGCACTCTGGCCTGCCTTCGTTTCCTGAGGAGCCCACGGTATGGATCTCTTTGCCAACCTTGCACTCGGCTTCTCGACGGCGCTGTCGCTTCAGAACCTCATCTATGCGCTGATCGGATGCACCTTCGGTACGTTGATTGGCGTGCTGCCGGGCATTGGCCCGATCGCGACCATCGCGATGCTTCTGCCGACGACGTACAGCCTGCCGCCGGTTGCCGCACTCATCATGCTTGCGGGCATTTACTACGGCGCGCAGTACGGCGGGTCCACCACGGCCATCCTCGTCAATCTTCCCGGTGAATCGTCTTCCGTGGTCACGACAATCGATGGCTATCAGATGGCGCGTCGCGGGCGGGCTGGGGTGGCACTGGCAACGGCGGGCATCGGCTCCTTCTTCGCAGGCTGCGTTGCCACGGTGATCCTGGCCGCGTTTGCCAAACCCTTGTCGGAGATCGCGTTCCACTTTGGGGCCGCAGAGTATTTCTCCCTGATGGTCTTGGGCCTGGTGGGCGCCGTGGTGCTGGCCTCCGGATCACTGCCGAAGGCGCTGGCCATGATCATTCTCGGCATGCTGCTTGGCCTGGTCGGCACGGACGTCAGCTCAGGCGTAGCACGCTATGCATTTGATGTTCCAGAGTTGGCGGATGGGCTGAACTTTGTGTCCGTCGCCATGGGCCTGTTCGGCTTTGCCGAGATCATCGTCAACCTTGAACAAAAGGAGCACCGCGAAACGTTCGTCAATCATGTGCGCAACCTCTGGCCCACCCGTGAAGACTTCAAGCGCATGATCCCTGCCGTGCTGCGCGGTACGGCGCTGGGCTCGGCACTCGGCATCCTGCCTGGTGGTGGCGCCACGCTGGCCTCGTTCGCGTCGTACTCGCTCGAGAAGAAGGCGTCGAAGTACTCGCACGAGTTCGGCAAAGGTGCCATCGAAGGTGTGGCTGGCCCGGAATCGGCCAACAACGCGGCCGCACAGACGTCGTTCATCCCGCTGCTCACGCTGGGCATTCCGCCCAACGCCGTCATGGCGCTGATGGTGAGCGCCATGACCATCCACAACATCCAGCCGGGTCCGCAGGTGATGACCAGCAACCCCGCGCTGTTCTGGGGCCTGATCGCCTCGATGTGGATCGGCAACCTGATGCTGATCGTGCTGAACCTGCCGATGATCGGCGTGTGGGTGCGTCTGCTGAAGGTGCCCTACCGCTTCCTGTATCCGGCCATCCTGGTGTTCTGCTGCATTGGCGTGTATTCGGTATCGAACACCACATTCGACGTGTTCCAGACGGCGGCCTTCGGGCTGCTCGGTTACCTGTTCGTGAAACTGCGCTGCGAGCCGGCACCGATGCTGCTCGGCTTTGTGCTGGGGCCGATGATGGAAGAGAACTTCCGCCGTGCGCTGCAGCTCTCGCGCGGCGACTTCTCCACCTTCGTCACACGGCCGCTGTCGCTGGGGCTGCTGATTGCGGCGGGGATCCTGGTGCTGCTGGTGGCATTCCCGGCCATCAGCCGCAAACGCGAGGAGGCGTTTCAAGAAGAGTAGCGGCGTTGCTGCATCGCACCCTAAAGAACCGGAGGCTCGCCCTCCGGTTTTTGTTTGCGCACGCGGCAACGCAGCATTAGAGCCAATCTTCCAATTCGGTTGACGCTGGAATGCGCACTTCGGATAACGGAGGGCGATCGACCCGCAGAGGTCGACCACCTTTCCATCAATCAGGAGACAATCGAATGTCACAGACGCCCCGGCTCCATGCTGTGTACGACTCGGTGCGCGGCTTTCTGCGCACGCACGCTGCAGTAGCCGCCTTGGCCACAACCTTGGCCGCATCCGCCCTCACCGCCGCCACACCGGCCCAGGCCACCAGCACCTACGCCGCCACCCAATATCCGATCGTGCTCGTGCACGGCCTCTCAGGCACCAGCAAGTTTCTGGGCGTGGTGGACTACTGGTACCAGATCCCCGAAGACCTGCGCGCCAACGGTGCCAACGTCTACGTGGCCGATGTCTCCGCCTTCAACGATGAGACCGTGCGCGGCGAGCAGTTGCTCAGCCAGATCCGCGCCGTGCTGGCGACCACCGGCGCTGCCAAGGTCAACCTCATCGGCCACAGCCAGGGCGGCCTGACCTCGCGCTATGCGGCCGCTGTGGCGCCCAACCTGGTGGCGTCTGTCACCACCATTGGCACACCGCACAAGGGCTCGGAATTTGCCGACTTTGTCGAGGCCACACCCGAGCCCTTCAAGGCACTCGTGAACCTGGGTGCGAACGTGTTCGGCTCGGTGCTCGGCTGGTTCAACGGCAACAGCAATCCGCAAAACGGCTTTGCGGCGCTGCATATCCTGTCGACCGCGGGCGCGGCGGATTTCAACAAGACCTTCCCGAGCGCGGGCCTGGCCAGCGGCTGCAGCACCGGCAGCGCCACCGACGTACGCAGCGGCAACGTGCAGAAGCTGTATTCGTGGACAGGCCGCTCAACGGCCACCAACTTCCTCGATCTGTTCGACCCGGTGCTGATCTTCAGCGGCGGGGTCATGCAGGCGCGCGGCTCGGGCACCAACGACGGGCTGGTCTCCGTGTGCAGCGCCAAGTTCGGGCAAGTGCTGTCGACCGACTATGCTTGGAATCACCTCGACGAGGTCAACCAGTTGCTCGGCCTGATCGGCTGGGGCGCAGCGGATCCAGTTGCGGTGATCCGCACGCAGGCCAATCGATTGAAGACAGCGGGGCTGTAATCCATCGCCACCCATCGCCACCAACACGCACATCGTCATGAAGGGCAAATCACAACCGGTGCAATCCATGCAGCCGACGACATTTATCGGCGCAGTGTTGGTGGCAATCGCCGTTGCGGGGGGCGTCTACTGGTGGCATGCCACCAGTGATGTATCCCCGCCCGCCGAACAACCCCAGGCGGCGCCCCGCTCCGACGCCTACATCGGCAGTATCAAGAGCGACGAGGCAACCGTCTCGGCCAAACCCACGGAACTGGCTGACACACAGGTGCCCGACGGCCTGCGTGTTGACGCGAGCGGCCACCTCATTCTCGAAGCCGCCAACCGTGCGGTGTTCGACTACTTCCTCGACGTGCCGGCCTCGGTGCCCGAAGCGCAGCGCATCGCGATGGCGGAGGCGCATATGCACGCCAAGCTGGTCAGCCCTGCGCTGTCAGAGGCGCAATCGCTGCTGCAGCGCTATCTCACCTATCGCAAGGCACTGGCCGGGCAAGGCGATGCCGGGCGCAACAAGCCGAGCCTTGAACAGGTCCGGCAGCAGCCCGAGATCATTGCCACGCTGCGGCAGCAAATCGGCGCCCGTGCTGCGCTGCGCCGCCAATACCTCGGCGCAGATGTCGCTCAGGCCTGGTACGGTGACGACGATGCGCTGGACACCGCCGCGCTCGACCGCCTGGCCGTGATGACCGACCCGTCGCTCACCCCCGAGCAACGCGCCGCGAAGCTCGCCGCAATCGAGGCCGCCCTGCCGGCCGCCCTGCAGGAGGCCCGCCGCAATGCCTCCGCGCCCGTCAAGCTCGCGAACGACATGGATTCGTGGACCAAGCAGGGCCTGAGCGAAGCGCAGATCCGCCAGCGCCTGTCTGCCC
This sequence comes from Ralstonia sp. A12, assembly GCF_000801955.1. Taxonomy (GTDB): domain Bacteria; phylum Pseudomonadota; class Gammaproteobacteria; order Burkholderiales; family Burkholderiaceae; genus Ralstonia. The sequence goes on along the minus strand of NZ_JSZO01000007.1, from coordinate 141,065 downwards.
AGGGTATCGACGGCATCGTGGCGGACCGTCTGGTACAGGCCAGCCGAGAAGAAGCCGGCTGGCGCAGCCGCTACGACGCCTACGCTCAGCAGCGCGACCGCATCAACAACTTCCCCGGCCTTTCAGAGGCCGACCGCGCCGCGCAGCTCACGCAACTACGCCAGCAGACCTTCCTTGCGCCGAATGAGGCGTTGCGTGCACAGGCGTTGGATGGCGTGGCACAACGGAAATAAGGGTCAACCCGGCAGAGTGCCCCGGGCACGGTAAAATCACGGGATTGCCGAATCACGCACTCCCATGAGCCAAGACAACGCCACCGGCGCGAACGCCGCGCCCACGTCCAACTTCCTGCGCCAGATCATTGACGGCGACCTCGCACAAGGCACCTACGCCAATCGCAAGGACACCGCCGGCCAGCCGATTCCGCCGGTCGTCACGCGCTTCCCGCCGGAGCCCAACGGCTACCTGCACATCGGCCACGCCAAGAGCATCTGGGTGAACTTCGGCATGGCCAAGGATTACAACGGTCGCTGCCACCTGCGCTTTGACGACACCAACCCCGTCAAGGAAGACACCGAGTACGTCGATTCCATCATCGATGCCGTGCACTGGCTCGGTTATTCGTGGACGGATGCCGACGGCGAGCACCTCCACTACGCCAGCAATTATTTCGAGCAGCTCTACGGCTTTGCCGAAGTGCTGATCCAGCGCGGCGTTGCCTACGTCGACAGCCAAAGCGCCGAGCAGATCGCCGCCAACCGTGGCGACTTCACCAAGCCGGGCACGCCGTCGCCGTTCCGCGACCGCTCGGTGGACGAGAACCTCGCGCTGTTCCGCGACATGCGCGCCGGCAAGTACAAGGACGGCGAACTGGTGCTGCGCGCCAAGATCGACATGGCCGCACCGAACATCGTGATGCGTGATCCGGTGCTGTACCGCATTCGCCATGCGCATCACCACCGCACGGGCGACGCGTGGTGCATCTACCCGATGTACGACTTCACGCACTGCATTTCCGATGCGCTGGAGAACATCACGCATTCGCTGTGCACGCTGGAGTTCGAGAACAACCGCCCGCTGTACGACTGGGTGCTCGACCACCTGCGCGATGCCGGCGCCCTGCCCGCACCGCTGCCGCATCAGTACGAATTCGCACGTCTGCACCTGACCTACGCCATCACCAGCAAGCGCAAGCTGCTGCAACTGGTGACGGAAAAGCGCGTCGACGGCTGGGACGACCCGCGCATGCCGACGCTGGTGGGCATCCGCCGCCGTGGCTACACGCCGGAATCAATCCAGCTCTTCTGCGAGCGTGTGGGCGTATCCAAGGCAGACAGCTGGATCGACATGAGCATCCTGGAAGGCGCCGTGCGCGACGACCTCGATGCGCGTGCGCCGCGTTCGGTGGGCGTGCTGGACCCGGTCAAGCTGATCCTCGACAACGTGCCGGCAGACTTCAACGAGCCGTGCTCCGCGCCCGTGCACCCGAAGCAGCCCGAACTCGGCCGCCGCGAATTCCCGCTCACGCGTGAGCTGTGGATCGAGCGCGAGGACTTTACCGAGACGCCGCCCAAGGGCTACTTCCGCCTGTTCCCGGGCAACAAGGTGCGCCTGCGCTACGGCTACGTGATCGAATGCACCGGCTGCGACAAGGATGCTGACGGCAACGTCACCGCCGTGCACGCCAACATCATCCCCGACACCAAGTCAGGCACGCCGGGCGCGGACAGCGTCAAGGTCAAAGGCAACATCCACTGGGTGAGCGCCGCGCATGCGCTGGAAGCTGAAGTGCGCCTGTACGACCGCCTGTTCAGCGACCCGCAGCCGGACTCGGGCGACAAGAACTTCCTGGATGCGCTCAACCCGAACTCCAAGCAGACCGTCACGGCCTACCTGGAGCCGACGCTGGCAACCGCCAAGGCGGAAGACCGCTTCCAGTTCGAGCGCCACGGCTACTTCGTGGCTGACCGCATCGACTCGCAACCGGGCAAGCCCGTGTTCAACCGCGTGGTCGGCCTGAAGGACAGCTGGGGTAAGTAAGCGCAGGCCCATGGTCGACGTGGGCCTCTGATACAGGAGGTGCTATGCGACCATGGTTTCTAGTGCTGGCGGGCGTGCTGAGCGCACCTGCCTTTGCCTCGCCGTTCACGCCAGACCTGGCACACACCGCCGTCTACTTCGGCACGTCGCACTTCGATCGGTCTACGGTGCGTGGCCGCTTCGACAAGATCGACGGCGCCATCGACTTTGACGAGACAACGCAGCAAGGCGGCATCGACTTCACCATCGATGCAGCGTCCGTCAACACACGTCTGCCGGTGCTGGACGGCGTGCTGAAATCCGAGCAATTCCTGGATGCCGCGCAGTATCCGACCATCCGCCTGCGCAGCGACCGCTTTGTCGTGCAAGACGGCAAGCTCGTCGCCATCGAAGGCAAGCTGACGCTGCGCGGCGTAACGCAGCCCGTGCGACTGGACGTGCGCCGCTTCAACTGCGGCGAGATGAAGATGCCCGGCAGCACGCATCATGTATGCGGTGGTGATTTTCACCTCAGCATCCAGCGCAGCGCCTTCGGCATGACACGGTTCCTGCCTGACGTGGGCGACCGCGTCGACCTCGACATCAGCGTGGAAGCCACGCCGAATTAATCTCTGCTATGCCCAATATCGATTTCGCCCTGAACACTGAATACATCGAGCTGCACAAGCTGCTCAAACTCACCGGCGTGGTCGACAGCGGCGGCGCCGGCAAGGCCGTCGTTGCCGATGGCGGTGTCACCGTCGACGGCCAGCCGGAATCACGCAAGACCGCCAAGATCCGCGCGGGCCAGGTGGTCATGCTGGGCGACATCCGCATCGCTGTACACAGTGCAGAAGGCTAAGCCCCGCTCAGGTGTTTGAATGCGCCCGCCGTGCTAGTGTGCGGGCACTCAATTTTCAAGGAACCTGACCATGCCGATCGCCCTGTGGTGCGTGTTGATTGCCGCCTTGCTGCCCTATGTCTGCATCGGAATCGCTAAAGCCAGCGGACCCAAGCGCGACAATCACAACCCGCGCGAATGGGCCGCCGGCCTGACGGGGCTGGCACGGCGGGCCAACGCTGCCCAGCAAAACCACTTCGAGACGTTCCCGTTCTTTGCCGTGGCGGTATTGGTGGCGATCCTCGGCGGCAGCCCGGTCGACCGAGTCAACTGGCTGGCCATCGGATTCGTTGCCGCGCGGGTGCTGTACACAGTGTGCTATCTGGCTGACTGGGCAGCGGTGCGCTCACTGGTGTGGACAGTGGGGCTCGCCATCGCCATCGCACTGTTCGTGCAACCGGCCTTCGTGCACTGATGCGAGCACGCTTCGGCGTATAAAAAACGGCGCCCCAGCGGCGCCGTTTTGCTTGCTACTGCGATGACCCCGGTGGTGTCGCCGACGTGCGGAACAAGCGCCACGCCATGCCGCCCAGCACAACCACCGCCGCAACGAGCGCACCCCACAGCACCCACTGACGCGTCCTGCCGCCGGGCGGCTCGGCCGTCATTGCGTCGGACGGCGAATCACTCATCGCGCCAAGCTGCGCCGGTGCGATTGCGGGCGAAGCACCCGCCAGCAGATCCGCCCGGGCGATCGGGTTGCCACGCGCCACCTCCCCCACGGCGAGCACAAACGGCACATTGCCGCGCGCCGCGTAGGTGACGGTGGCGGGGCGCCAGCCGATGCTGAGTTGCGGCGCGCCCGAGCCCAGACCACCGCTGCGCGTGTCGACCTGCAGGCGCCAGTAACGCTCGCCGGTGGCAGGCACGCTGATCGCTGCGTTCTCCTGCTCGCCTTGCCCGCCTGCACCCGCTAGGCGGAACAGCCGTGTCGACGTGACTGGCCGCCACTGCGCCTGCGCATCCGCACGCGCATACAGCGTGGCCTGCGCGACGGTATTGGCTTGCGGCAGATGAATCTTCACGCGCTCCACCGGGAACGCACCGCCGGTATCGAATTGGTAGTCACCAGCTGCAGGCGTCTGCACCGGCGTCAAACCGGTGCGCCACTGGATGGCGCTGTCCGCCGGCAACGGTGCCGCACCGGCCGCCAGTTCTGCGCGCACGCTGTCGGGCACGGGTGGCTTGCCCTGCCACGTCAATCGCAGGTATTTCGCACGCAGCCCGGTGAACTCGATGCGATCCTGCACCAGCGTGCTGCCTTGATTGGACAGGCGGAACAGCGTGGCCTGGCTCACTGGGTTCCAGTGCTGCAGGTCATCGCTGGCCTGCACGGTCACGCCGCTTTGGAATTCAGCGGTGGGCAACCCCACCACCAGCGCCGTCAGCGTGTCGTGCAACTGGCTCAGGTCGACCAGCCACGCGCGCGCCAACTCCTGCGTGGGCGGCGCGCCGGTGGCACGCAGCACGCCATCGGCGCCGAGCACGACACCGGCGGCGCCGGGCTTCTGCGCTTCATCGATGGGCGTGGCGAACCAGCGCACATCCTGCAGCGTGCGCGCCTGCGGTGCTGGATCGCGCGGAATCTCGACAGTGAACGGCACAGGTTCACCGTCGCCGTTGAGAACGCGCAAGTCCGTCAGGCCGCTGTCGCCGATGCTGCGCGCATGGGCATACACGTCTTCGCTGAGCGTGACGGCGTAGTACGGCGCACCGGGCGTGCCGGTCAACGCAAAGCGCTCAGCCCAGGCCGGCGCAGACAACAGCGACGCCACAGCCATCGCAAGAACAACCTTCTTCACACAACCTCCTTGGTCTCGGCGTCACCGTGCGTCTTTGCCTTCGGCGGCAGCGGCGACAGATAGCCGATCAACAGCAGCAGCACGCCAATGCCGATGAACGAAACGATGCGCTCCACGCCCGTCACGCGCGACAGGTCGAACAGGAACAGCTTGACCACTGTCACACCCAGCAGCGCCGCGCCCGTAAACCACAACGCACGGCTGGCGCGCCGCGTGGCAAACACCATCACGCCCAGCGCCAGCACAGTCCAGAACATCGACAGCGACGCCTGCACCAGCATCGAGTCGCCCAGGTCGTCCAGGGTGTACGGAATATGTGCCCAGTGGTGCAGCGTGCGCAGCAGCACCGCATTGGCCCAGATGAACAGCGTCGCGCCGACGGCGTAACCAATCACCATCGGCTCGGGCACCAGCTTCTGTAGTGCCACGCGGCGCATCCACAGCGCGATGGCCAGGAAGACCAGCAACTGCGCCACATCCAGCGGGTTGAGGATGGGCAGGTAGAACAGCGGCGCGGCATCGCCATCGCTGGCGGCGCTGACCACGCTCCACAGCCACAGCAGTCCAGCCAGGGGCGCGGCGCCCCACAGCAGGTAGGCGCGCTCGAAACGCGCGATCGGCCAGCGAATGCGCCAGCCGGCGCCGGCCAACAAGGCAAGCAACGCGCCATAGCCGTAGGCCCAGGCGGCAAAGCTCCATGTGCCTTCCGGCACGTAGGCATCCAAGCGCCAGTAGCCTTCGGTGGCCAACATGCCGCAGATCAGCCAGAACAACACCGTATGCAGCGGCGCAAGAATGGTGTCGCCAACGTCTCGCTGCTGACGGTGCAGCAGCACGAAGGCCAGCACGATCGATGCGATCCACACTGCCCCACCCCAACCGGCCAGCGGCGACGGCGCCCAGTGCTCGATCGCCATCAACGCGACCAGTGCAAGCGCGGGCGACAACGCCAGTGCGGGCCACTCCGCCAGCGCCCAATCGAGCTTGCGACGCAGGCCGTGCGCGCCCCATGCAGTCAGCAACGCAAAGGCGGCGTAGAGCGGAAGGTCCGGTCGGTCGACGGCCTTGGTGCCAAGGCGCCATGCATAGCGGTCGATCTCGTCGCCACCACTGCCGAGCCACCACAGCAGCCCCCACACCGAAGCGGCAATGCCCAGCGCGGGCGCCACCTTCAGCCAGTCGTGGGCTTCCGCCTTGCCATGCAGGCGCCAACCGCTGAAGATGCCCGCTGCCGCAATCAGCACCCCGCCGATGTAGTGGCTGTTGAGCACCGGCCACTGCAAAGACGGTGACCATTCAAACAACGCCCCCAACGCAAACGCCACGCCCGCTGCCAACTGCAGCAGCAGCCCGGCCGCTAGCGCCAGGCGGCGCTGCTGGCGCACACTCGCCCACACCACAGCGGCGCCTTCCACCGCCCAGACTGCACTGGTCGTGCGTCCATCAAAGGCCAGCGGAATCGCCAGCGTGATGAAGATCACGCCCAGCGCGAACATCGATTCAAACAGCAGCCCCAGGCGCGCGCGCTTGGGCGCCAGCCATGCGGCAATGCCCAGGTAGAACGCCGCCAGCACTGCGGCACTCCACGCCATCGCAAACGGAATGTGGTGCACCAGCGCAGCCTGCAGGCCCATCGCCACCAGCGGCGTGCCGAACACCAGGGTGCCATCCACGTAATGCTTGAGGCTGACCTGGCGGCGCAGCGCATACAGCAGCGCAATGCCCACGTACATCAGGAAGAACAGGATCAGGAACGGCTCGGTGCTCTTGAGCAACGACGGCTCGTAGCGCAGCGCACCCCAAGCCGTGGCGATACCAAAGGTGAACACAAAGCCCAGCAGATTCAGCGCGCGCCATGCACGGAACCACGCAATGGCGAAGATGCCGGCATTGAGCAGTGCGTAGTAGCTAAACAGCGCCACATGGCTGCCCTGCCCTGTTGAGATCAGGATCGGCGCCAGGAAACCGCCCGCGCTGCCGGTAAAGGCGAGTGCCGGCGCGTTCTGCTTGACGGCCAGCCCGGCCGCCAGCGCGCAGATCAGCACCAGCAGCGGAAACGCCATCCCCGGTGTCAGCAGCGGCACCATGCGTGTCGCCGCAAATACCGTCAGGTACAGCACACCCACCCCGCCGCCCTGGAGCACCAGCGCATAGCCGGGGCGCTTGTCACGCAGGCGCCAGCCAATGCCCAGCAGCACGATGGACCCTACCGCCACGCCCGCCAGGCGAAACTCAACCGGCAGCAGGCTATTGTCGGCCGCGTACTTGAGCAGGAACGCCACGCCGAAGAACAGGATCAGGATGCCGACCCGCACCACGCTGTTGCCGCCTAGCAGCCAGTCGCGCGCAGCGCCAACCGCGCGCTCCACCCAATCGGGCTCGTGCGGCGCCAGGGTGGGTTGAGCAATCGGCGGCGCAACCGGCACCGGCTGCACCACAGCGGGCGCCTCCACGGCCGGCAACGACTCGGCAACGATGGGCTCGGGCACCCGTTCCGGCACCGGCGCCGCCACAGGCTCAACAGTCACCGGCGCGTCCGGCGCAGGCGTTGCAAATGATTGCCCCTTGAGCTCGGCGATCTGGCGACGCAACAGCGCCACCTCGTGCTCCAGCCGCGTCACGCGCTCATTGATCGGCACAGCCACCGGCACCTGCGCCGGCGCACTGCCTTGAGGGGCATCGGGTGCCTTGGCCCATTGCGAGCTGGCCCGCTTGTCCATGACCAGGATCAGTGAAGCCAATCCGACGCCGATCAGCGCACCAAAAAACGCGCCGACCACACCCCCTGAGAAGGCCCCGAACACCAGGCCCACGATTCCGAAAATCCAACGCATCGTTCTGATTGTCCTGTTGGTATTGGAAAACGCGCGCGCATTCCCTGCGCCCTGGGCAACCCGACAACCGCCCAAGATGCGCGCACCGCTTGCGTATACCGCAATCCGGCCCCGATGGGAATGCACCAAAGTACGAAAGCGCTGAACGGCAAGACGACCGCGTCATGATGCCGTGCGACAATGCGCGCTTTGCTGAAAAACCCGCTGTCCGAGTCCTAGTCCGAATGGCCCTCAAATCCACGATCTACAAGGTCGATCTGCAGATCGCCGACATGGATCGCCACTACTACGGCAGCCACGCCCTGACCGTTGCCCGCCACCCAAGCGAGAACGACGAGCGCATGATGGTGCGCGTGCTCGCCTTTGCACGCCACGCCAGTGAAACGCTCGCGTTCACGCGCGGCCTGTCCGAACCCGACGAGCCCGAACTCTGGCAGCGCGACCTGACCGACGCCATTGAACTCTGGATCGACCTCGGCAACCCCGACGACACCCGGGTGCGCAAGGCCAGCAACCGCGCCGAGCAGGTCGCTGTGTATACGTATAGCGGCAATGCCAGTCGCGTATGGTGGCAGCAGATCGAGACCAAGGTTGCGCGCTTTGCCAACCTGTCGGTCTACGAAGTGGCACCCGACACCGTGGCCGCGCTGGCCGCCATGGTGGAACGCACCATGCGTCTGCAAGTCACCATCCAGGACGGCGACATCTGGATCGCCAACGACGCGGACAACGTCCACGTCCAGCTTGAAACGCTCAAGGCCGCACAGGCTGCCTGAGCCCTCTCTCACCCACGCCCCACTCCACGAGGCTCACCATGACCACTACCACCGCAAGCGGCCTGCAATTCGAAGACGTCGTCGTCGGCGACGGCGCTGAAGCCACCGCCGGCAAGTACGTCACCGTGCACTACACCGGCTGGCTGTACGAAAACGGCCAGGCCGGCAAGAAGTTCGACTCCAGCAAGGACCGCAACGACCCGTTCGCCTTCCCGCTGGGCGCCGGCCACGTCATCAAGGGCTGGGACGAAGGCGTGCAGGGCATGAAGGTGGGCGGCACGCGCAAGCTGATCATCCCGGCAGCCCTGGGCTACGGCGCGCGCGGCGCGGGCGGCGTGATCCCCCCGAACGCAACGTTGCTTTTCGAAGTCGATCTGCTGGAAGTCTGATCCTGCGCTAGAATCGCGCCCGGCCTGCGATACGTCATGCGACACATCGCAGGCTCCCTCCCCCGGCGGGGTGGCAGAGTGGTCAATGCTGCGGCTTGCAAAGCCGTATAAGACGGTTCAATTCCGTTCCCCCGCCTCCAGTTTTCCGGCCTCACAGTGTGTACCGTTGCGGCCGCGCCATAGCCAAACGCTTCCCGACCCGCGCAACGCGATATTTCCGGGGCATCGGCCATCCGTCTGCGTGACCACTCGTAACGATTGCTCTATGCTTGCGACATGGCCGTCACCCGAGAGGATCTCGAACAGAACCGGTTGCGCGCCGCCCTGGGTGATTCACCCGTCGCGTCGTCGTTGCTAACCGAGGCTGCGCTGGAAGCGTCGCTCGCATCGACGCTCGCGCGGTTGTCGAGTGCGCCCTGCGAATGCCAGGACGCCTGGGTGTTCGGTTACGGCTCCCTCATCTGGAACCCCATGATCTTCCACACCGAGGCCGCTCCGGCCACGGTGCACGGGTACCACCGCGGCTTCTATCTGTATTCCCGCATCAATCGCGGCACCTGGGACAACCCGGGGCTGGTGCTCGGCCTGGACCGCGGCGGCAGTTGCCGGGGTGTGGCCTTCCGTGTGCCGCGCGCGCATGCCGAACGTGAATTCCGTGTGTTGTGGCGCCGCGAGATGCTGACCGGCGCTTACCAGCCACGCTGGCTGCCCACCGAGATCAACGGTGAACGCGTCTTCGCACTGGCCTTCGTCATGAACCGCACGCATGAAGCCTACGCCGGCCGTCTGCCCGATGAGCGCGTGGTCGGCTGCCTGCGCGAGGCGGTCGGCCTGTATGGGCCGGCACGCGAATACCTGCAACGCACGCTGATCGGCCTGGCCAGCAACGGGCTGCACGATCCGTATCTGGACCGCCTGTGGACACGCCTGCAAGCCACGGACGCAGCCAACGCGCCCGTCGCCGGCGAGCCCACTGAGCTGCCCGACCCTTACCTCAGCGCCTGAGCCCTCCTGCCATGCTCCTCGCCCGTCATCCCGCGCTCAATCAGCTCATCGGCGTCATGCTGGGGCTGGCGCTGGCCGTGGGCGACATGGCCAACGCCTGGCAGGAACAGCATCTGCCGATGCTGCGCGTTGCCACCGGCACGAATGCCAGCGCCAAGGCCACGCCGGGCGCCGCCCCTGTGACACGCCCCGCCCATCACAGCGACCCCGCCACGCGCGACCGCGACCTGATCGCCGCCGCCCAGACGGGCAACACGATGGTCATCCAGACCTTGCTGGCCGACGGCGCCAGCCTCAAGGCCCGCGATGCGGATGGCCGCACCGCACTCATCGCCGCCGTGACGGCACGCCAGGGCGCAGCAGCCCGCCTGCTCATCCAGGCCGGCGCTGACGTCAACATGCAAGACAACGCCCAGAACAGTGCCTTCCTGCTCGCCGCAAGTCAGGGCGATGCGGAAACCGTGCGCCTGGCGCTGTCGCACGGTGCCAACCTGCGCGCCACCAACGCCGAGGGCGATACCGCGCTGATACCGGCTGCGCGCCGTGGCTACGTGGAAGTGGTGAACGAACTGGCGAAAGCCGGCTTGCCGCCCGATGCCACCAACAACCTGGGCCTGACGGCGCTGATCGAGGCCGTGGCCATGGGCGACGGCAGCGACAAGTACGAGAAGATCGTGCAACTCCTGCTCGACGCGGGCGCCGACCCGAATCTGCCCGACCGAGCCGGCGTCACGCCGATGCGGCATGCGCGCCAGCGCGGCTTCCACGGCATCGGCGCGCTCCTCTTCAAGGCACGCGGGCATTGAGAAAGGGGCCACTCGGGCCCCTTCTTCTTTTAGGCGGTTGCCGGTTTCTCGGCCGCCGCGTTCTTGGCGTTTTCCTGCTCCTGCAGCGTGCGCCACATCACCTTGCCCGTGCCGGACTTGGGCAGCGCATCGACAAACTCCACCACGCGCGGGTACTTGTAGGCGGCCATGTTGTCGCGCGCCCAGTTGATGATGTCGTCTTCCGTGGTTTTGCCCTTGGCATGCGCCTTGAGCACCACCACCGCCTTGACCGACTCGCCGCGATACGCGTCGCGCGTGCCGATGATGCAGGCCTCCTGCACGTCGGGGTGCTTGTACAGCAGGCTCTCCACCTCGGCCGGCCAGACCTTGAAGCCCGACGCGTTGATCATGCGTTTCAGGCGGTCGGTGAGGAAGAAGTAGCCGTCTTCATCCATCTTGCCCAGGTCACCCGTGCGGAAGAAGCGCTTGCCCTCGAACTCGATGAAGACCTCGGCAGTGGCCTGCGGCTTGCCCCAGTAGCCCAGGAACACCTGCGGGCCGCTGACGATGATCTCGCCCACCTCGCCAATCGGCAGCTCCTGCAGCGTCTGCGGATCGACGATGCGCGCGTCGGTGTTGAACACGGGAATGCCCAGGCACTGCTGTTTGGCTCGATCCGCCGGATTGCTGTGCGTGGGCGCGATGGTTTCCGACAGGCCGTAGCCTTCCTGGTAAGCCAGGTTGAAGTCCTTCAGCAGGCGCTCGGCCACGGCCTGGGGCATCGCCGCACCGCCGCCACCGATGTAGGCCAGGCTCGACAGGTCGAACTCCGCCAACTGCGGACTCGCCAGGAAGTCGATCACCATGGTCGGGATGTTCGTCCAGTGCGTGATCTTGTAGCGCGAGATCAACCGCCCCGCCACCTCGCGATCCCAGCGCGGCAGCATCACCACCGTGGAACCCATGTAGATCGGCGCGTTCATGCCGTACTGCATGCCAGTCACGTGGAACAGCGGGATGATCGACAGGCTCACGCCTTCCTTGGTCGAGCTCGACCACATCGAGCCGCCCACGACGTTGTGCATGACGGTGCGGTGCGGGTGCATACAGCCCTTGGGGAAGCCTGTGGTGCCCGATGTGTACGGCATCACTGCCAGGTCGTCCGGCCCGGCGGTATGCGGGCCAGGCACGAGGCGCTGGGCGATCACGTCGTTCCAGGCAACGGCACCGGGCTGTGCCGGATGCTCGGCGGTGATCCACGCGGGCGGTGCGTCTTCCGGATATTCGTACGTGGCCGGCAGTGCGTCAGCGTAAGACGTGACCAGCAGATGCTTCGTACGCTGCGCCTCAGGCAGTTCAGCGTTGGACGTCGTCACGTTGACGGCCAGATCCGCGCTGCAGATGACCGTGGCGGCGCCCGCATCGGTGATGTAGTGCTTGAACTCTTCCGGCCGGTTCATCGGGTTGACCGGCACAACCACCGCATCGGCGCGCAGGATGCCGTAGTACGCGGCCATGAACTGCGGGCAGTTCTGCATGTACAGCAGCACGCGGTCGCCCTTCTGCACGCCCGCCACCTGCTGCAGCCAGCCAGCCACGGCCACCGCATCGTCGTGCAGCTCGCGGAAGCTGGTGTGGCGACCGTAGAAGATGATCGCGTCCTTGTCCGGATAGCGTCGCGCAGACACCTCCAGGTTGTACCAAAGGCTCGTTTGCGGCGAGCCGATGTTGTGCGGCATGCGCCGGGGCCAGAACTGGAAGTGCGGTCGTGTCATAGCGTGTCTCCGTTGATCTGTCTGTTGTTTTTACCGGATGGTATCCGAACGATCGTTCTATTTTCAACCGTTGTCAGGACAGGCATTTTTAAGGGCGCAAAAACAGCCTGGAAGCGGCCCCAGGCACCCCCAAGTAGAATGCTCGACACACTGCCGGCAACCGCTGCCGGCCGCACTTTTCCCAGGAGAATCCCGCCGATGAGCGACGTCACCTCGCAGAGTTTCGCGCTAAAAGTGATCGAAACATCTCGTCAAGTCCCGGTACTGGTCGATTTCTGGGCACCGTGGTGCGGGCCCTGCCGCACGCTGGGCCCGATGCTGGAAAAGCTCGAGGCCGAATACGCCGGCAAGTGGAAGCTCGCCAAGGTCAACTCGGACGACAACCCCGAGTTGTCGGCGCACTTCAACGTGCGCAGCATTCCGTACGTGGTGGCCTTTGTGGATGGCAAGCCGGTCGACCAGTTTGTCGGCGTGCTGCCCGAGGGACAGTTGCGCGCGTTCCTCGACCGCGTGATCCCGCAGCCGGCCGATGTGGCCTATCGTGAAGGGTTGGCCGCACGCCAGGCTGGCGAGATCGCCCATGCACGCGAGGCGTTCCAGAACGCGCTGGCGTTTGACCCCGGCTTCGACGCGGCACGCTTCGAGCTGGTGAACCTGCTGCTGGACAGCGGTGATGTGCCCGCCGCGCAGAGCGAATTTGCGCTGCTCTCGCCCAAGGCGCCGCAGGATGAGCGCTACGGCCCGCTGCAAACGCGCCTGAAGGCCACGGAACGCGCCGATGCGCTGCCCGATGCCAATGCCCTGCACGCGCTCATCGAGAACGAACCCAATAACCTGCAAGCCCGCCTGGACCTGGCCGAGCAGTACATCGCGCAGCAAAATTATGAAGCTGCACTCGAACAGCTGATCGCCATCGTCGAGCGCGACCGCACCTTCCGCGACGACGTTGCGCGCAAGACCATGGTGTCGGTGTTCGACATGATGCGTGACACGCCGCAAGCGGTATCGCACTGGCGCCGCCAACTGGCCTCCAAGCTCAACTAGGACACACCATGCGCCTGATCTACGTTGCCGATCCGATGTGCTCGTGGTGCTACGGTTTCGGGCCGCAACTTGCCGATCTGCGCAAGCAGTTGGCCGAGCGGCTTGGTGCACCGGTGCCGGTCACACTCATCACCGGTGGCCTGCGCCCCGGCCAACGCGAGCCGATGGCTGCTGACAAGCGCGACGAGATCCTCCACCACTGGCACGCCGTGGCCGAGCGCAGCGGCATGCCGTTCGACCAGTCGCCCGAGGTGGCCATGCGCCGCGACGGCTTCGTCTACGACACCGAGCCCGCCTGCCGCGCCGTCGTCATGGCGCGCGAAGTGTGGGGCGAGGATGACGAGCGTGTGCTTATCCTCTTCCACGCTGTGCAGCACGCCTTCTATGCCGAGGGGCGCGACACCACGCAGGTCGATGTGCTGCGCGAAGTCGCCGTCGCCAACGGCATCGACGCCGCGCACTTCGACGCCGTGTTCGACACGGAAGCGCTACGCGATGAAACGCGCGAAGACTTCCGCCTCTCGCGCCGCTGGGGCATCAACGGCTTCCCAAGCCTGCTGGTCGAACAGGACAGTACGCTGTACCAGATCGGACGCGGCTACGCGCCAGCAGAGGCGCTCTATGCGCGGGCGGTGGAAGTGATGCAGCAGCATCCCGCAGCGGATGCCGAATAGGCAGTAGGCGGTAGGCAGCCCGACCACGCGATTTGCCCGACATCAAACCAGAACACCGAGGCCGTCACGTAAGCTGACGGCCTTGTCCATCCTGCACATCCCGCCCGCCATGCCCGTGATCGAATGGTCTGAAGCACTCCAGCTTGGAGACGCCGCCACCGACGCCAACCACGCCGAGTTCTGCGCGCTGCTCAATACCGTGGCCGACGCATCGGACGCCGATTTCATTGCTGCCCTCGATGCCTTCATCGCACACACCGAAATCCACTTCGGCGAGGAAAACGCGTGGATGGATGCGGCGGAATTTCCCCCGCGTCATTGCCATCGCGGCGAGCACGACAACGTATTGGCGCTGTGCCGTGAAGTGCGCAAGCGCGCCGCCGCGGGTGAGATGGAATTGGGGCGCCGCCTGGTGGCAGAACTACCCGAGTGGTTTGCCCAGCACGTGGACGTGATGGACCGCATGATGACGACCTATCTGGCGCAGATGGGTCGCCAGATGAGCAACATCGAGCACGTGGGCTGAACACGGGTTGTCGATCGGGTTCAGCCTGCCTAGAGTCAGAGTGGCCTGCTCGCGCGCCTTTGCCGCGCGGGGGCTTCCCCACCTTGGCGAAGGAGTGCCCATGAAGATCGTCAACGATGCCTCGTTTCAGTCAGACGTGATCGACGCCTCGCAAAACAAGCCCGTGGTCGTGTGCTTTGCCGCAGAGTGGAGCCACCCCAGCCAATGCGCGGTGGCCAGCCTGGAGCAGATGGAGTCGAATTACGCCGGGCGCGCCACGTTCGTCACCATGGACTTCGACGAAAACGAGGGCACCGCAGCCAAGTACGGCGTGTCGGTCATGCCAGCCTTCGTGGTTTTTGCCAACAGCCAGCCGCGCGAGGAATGGTCGGGCGTCTACGCTGACAAGATCCGCGAAAAACTGGATCAATTCATCCCGCGATAACGCACGGTAGAGGCGCGCCGTTCAGACGTCGGCGATTGCACGCAGCGCCGCCGACGCCGCCACCATCCCGAACACCGCGGTCACGCACACCGACGAGCCGAAGCCCGCGCAAGCCAGCCCTTGCGGGCCTTGCGACGGCTGCGGTGCGGGCGGGGCGTTGACGACTTCGATCTCCCCTGCCGCCGCCAGATCATCAATGCCGGCGTGGCTCGATTCGACCGGCAGTTCGACAGCACAGGCCTGCTGCTCGGGTTCCGGATAGCGCAGCGGCTCATCCGAGAACACGGCATCGATGCCGAAACGCGACTTGGGATTCTTCGAGAAGCCGTGCTGGCGGCGCAGGTTGCCGCGCACCTTGGCGAGCAGCGGGTCCTGGATCGTGCGCGTGAGATCAGTCACGCGAATGCGCGTCGGGTCGAGTTGCCCGCCTGCTGCACCGCACGTCACCACACGTTTGCCGGTGCGCTGGCAGAAGGCCAGGATGGCGGTCTTCACCTTCACCGCATCGATGGCGTCGATCACGTAGTCGAACGGGTGGCCAAGCAAGGCCTCGACGTTTTCCACGGTCACGAAATCGTCAATGCGGCTGATCTCGGCACGCGGGTTGATCTGCAGGATGCGCTCGGCCATGGCGTCAACCTTGGCCATGCCGTAGGCATCGCCCAACGCGTGGATCTGGCGGTTGGTGTTGGAGACGGCGATGTGGTCGAGGTCGATCAGCGTGAGCTTGCCAACACCGCAGCGTGCCAACGCTTCCGCCACCCACGACCCCACACCGCCGATGCCGATCACGCACACGTGTGCAGCCGCAAAGCGCTCCAGCGCGTTTGGGCCGTACAAGCGTGCAACGCCGCCAAACCGGCGTGCGTATTCGTCATCGAGGATGGGCGGGTGCGCAGGCGCGCTGATTGCTACTTGGCTCATGACACAATTGAATCGGAACTGCGCCGAACTATATATCAATGCGGCGAGTCGGATTTTTACGTGCCAAACAAATAACAAGACCCATGCGAACCTCCGGCAAACTCGCCCTCGGACTCGTCATCTCGCCCGTTGTCATCGTGGCAGCGGCAGTCATTTTTGTGCTGACGTTCGACTGGAACCGCGCCAAGCCGTATCTGAACGACCATGTCTCGCAAGCCATCGGCCGCGCGTTCGCCATTAACGGCGACCTGATGCTGACCTGGAAGAAGCCCGAAGGCGAAACCGGTTGGCGTGCCTATGTGCCCTGGCCGCGGCTGATTGCCAACGACATCACGGTCGGCAACCCGGACTGGACCAAGCAGCCGCACGTGGCGACGATCCACCAGCTCACGTTCGTGCTGGAAGCACTGCCGCTGCTGGCACACCGCATCGTCATCCCGAGCGTGACACTCGATACGCCGGCCATTGCGCTGGAGCGCGACAAGCAGAACCGCAACAACTGGACGTTTGACCTTGCCGGCAGCAGTGACAACAAACCGTCCGACTGGAAGCTGGAGCTGCGCGAAATCGGCTTCAGCAAGGGCTCGCTGGCGCTGGATGACGACATCAAGCGCATCCACCTGGCGGCCACCGTCGACACGGTCGACAACCAGGCGCTGTACACCGCCGCCAACGGCGTCGCGCTCAAGAGCAGCGAGCAGCCGGCGATGGTGCCGACGGCTTCTGGCGCAGCTGCCTCTGGTGCGGCAGCCAATGCGTCCGTCACGCCCGATCCCCAACAGCCGTACGGCATCGCCTGGACGGTCAAGGGCACGTACAACAACGCCGCCATCAACGGCAGCGGCAAGGCTGGCGGCGTGCTGCGCCTGCAGGATGCCAAGCGCCCCTACCCGCTGCAGGCCGACGTGACAGTCGGCAAGACGCGTATCGCCTTGGCCGGCTCGCTCACCAACCCATCCAGCCTGGCTGCATTGGACCTGCGCCTGCACCTGTCAGGCGCAAGCATGGCGCAGCTGTATCCGCTGACGGGCGTGGTGCTGCCCGACACGCCGCCGTTCGACACACGCGGCCGCTTGATCGGCGAGTTGCGCAAGCAAGGTTCAAGCTGGCGCTACGAAAAATTCACCGGCCGCGTGGGCGGCTCGGACCTGGGCGGCACACTCACCTTCACCATGCGCGAGCCGCGCCCGCAACTGACCGGCGAGCTGGTCTCGCATCAACTGCTGTTTGCCGACTTGGCCCCGATCATCGGTGCCGACTCCAACGCCAGCAAGGCCAAACGCGCCGACCCCAGCGCTGATCCGGGCGACAGCAAGACCGTGCGCCAGCCCACCGATAAGGTGCTGCCGGTCGAGCCCTTCCGCACCGACCGCTGGAACGCCATCGACGCCGACGTGAAGTTCACCGGCGAGCGCATCGTCCACAGCGCCGATCTGCCGATCGACCACCTGGTCACGCACGTCAAGCTGCAGGATGCGGTGCTCACGCTTGACCCGCTCAACTTCGGCATTGCGGGCGGCACGCTCACCTCCAACATCCAGCTCGATGGTCATGCCATGCCGATGCAGGCGCGCGCGGCACTGGCGGCGCGGCATTTCAAGATCAAGCAGCTGTTCCCGAACATCGATTCCATGCGCGCCAGCGTGGGCGAGATCAACGGCGATGCGCGCCTGTCCGCCACCGGCAACTCGGTTGCCACGTTACTCGGCTCGTCCAACGGCGAGATGAAGGTGCTCGTGGAGCAAGGCACCATCAGCAAGTTCATCCTCGAAGCCATGGGGCTGAACGTCGGCAACGTGATCCTCACCAAGCTCTTTGGCGACAAGCAGGTCACCATCAACTGTGCGGCTGGCGACTTTGCTGTGAGCAACGGCCTGGCGCAAGCGCGCACGTTTGTGGTGGACACGCAGGATGCCGTGATCGACGTGACCGGTGCGACCAGCTTCAAGCAGGAGGCGCTGGACTTCACCATCCATCCGGACTCGAAGGGGTTGCGCGTGTTTTCGCTGCGCACGCCGCTGTACGTGAAGGGCACGTACAAACATCCGGATGTGTCGGTCAACCCGGCGGTGGTGGCGCTGCGCGCGGGCGGTGCGGTAGCGCTGGCGTTTGCCGCGCCAATCGCGGCCGTGCTGCCAGTGCTGGAACTCAAGCCTGCCCCTGAAAGTCCCTGCGGCAAGCTGTTGGCCGACGTGCGCCAGCGCCCCACGGCCCCACCGCCGGGTAAGACTTATCGCAGCAAGAACCCGGGGCGCACGCCCGAGGGCGATCTGAAATCGGCGCAGCCGGCCCCGCGCCCGAGCACGCCGCCCGCGCGTGATCCGATGACGAGCGGCGGCTGATTCAACGCCGCTTCGCGATCCCCTCTGCCGTCATCTGCGGCGTGGCCGGATCACCAAACTGCCGCGTCACGTAGTTCGTCAGCGCGGCGAGTTGCGCGTCCGACAGCTCGCGCCCGAACGCGGGCATGCCGATGTGCCGGTCCCCGGCCTTGCGCTCGATGCCGTGCACGATCACCTGCACGAGGTTGCCCGAATCACGCGCGCCCACCGTGGAGTTGTGCAGCAGCGGCGGGTAATAGCCATCGGGCGTGCCGCGTCCATCGGCCTGGTGACAGGTGGCGCAATTGCCGAGATACAGGCGAGCGGCATCGATGGTGGTTTCGATCGGCTTGCCGCGCAGCACGGTCACGTCGGTGGCAGGCTTGCCCCAATCCTGCCGTGCACGCTCCAGGTTGTTGCTGACAGCGGGCACGGTGCGCAGGTACTCCGCCATGGCCAGGATGTCGCGCTCGGTCATGCGTGAGAAGCTGTGCTGCACCGCCTCGCCCATCGGCCCCGCCGCCTGTGCCAAACCCGGCACGCTACCCGTGCGCAGATACTGCACGAGCTGCTCGGGCTTCCAGGCGCCGATACCGCTGACCGGGTCGGACGTGATATTGAACGCCGTCCAGCCCGCCAGCGTGGAACCCGCCAGATAACCCTTGCCACGCTCGTCCATTGCCTTCTCCTGCATGGCGAAGCCGCGTGGCGTATGGCACGTACCGCAATGCGCCAGCCCTTGCATCAGGTAGGCACCACGATTCCACGTTGGTGTCTTGTCGCCCCTGGGGATGTACGGCTCGCTCTTGAGGAAGACCAGGTTCCACAGCTTGAGCGGCCAGCGCATGTTCAGCGGCCAGCGGATCGTGCTGGGCGGCGGATCGTTCTGCACGGCAGTCACGCCATAGTGGAAATACGCGTAGAGATCGCGCATATCCGCATCGTTGATCTTCGCGTACGACGGATACGGCATGGCCGGATAGAGGTTGTCGCCGTCGTCGTCCACGCCCTTGCGCACCGCGCGTTCGAAGTCCTCGTACGTCCATTTGCCGATGCCGGTTTTCGCATCGGGCGTGATGTTGCTGGTGTAGATCGTGCCCAGCATCGGGATCGGCATGGGCAGGCCGCCGGCAAATGGTTTTCCGCCCGGCGCCGTGTGGCAGGCCGCGCAGTCAGCGGCAATGGCGAGGTATTCACCACGCTTGATCTGCGCGGTGTCGGCAGGCGTGTCTTTTGCCCATGTGCTCGCTGCCAGACAGGACAACAACAAGCAAGAGGCGATGGCTTTCATCTCACGCCTCCTTCTTCAGTTGATCAGCAATGCGCAACGCCAGCGCGGCGATGGTCAACGTCACGTTGACCGTGCCTACCGTGGGCATGGTGGAACTGCTGCTGATGAACAGGTTCGGGTGGTCGAACGTGCGGCAATCCTTGTCGACCACGGCGTCCTTCGGGTCCGCCCCCATGATGGTCGCGCCAGTGATGTGATTGTTGGGCGCGAACGCGTCGTTGAACTGCACGTCAGTGCCGCCCAACACCTTGGCTGCCGTGGCGTAGACCTCGCGCGTGTGCACGGCACTGCGTTTGACGTAGTCGTCGATGCGGTACGTGATCTCGGGGCGCGGAATGCCGATGGCATCCACCTCGGTCGTGCTCGGCACGATGCGGTTCTCGGGCAGCGGCAGGATTTCGTGAAAGCTGTCGAACTCCACGAAGCGCGCGGCCTGGTCGCGGATGCGGGCGTCCAGCTCGGCGGGCTTGATGAGCTTGCCTTCCTTGAAGATGCGCTGCGTCTCCTGCTCGATACGCGAGATGTTCGAGAGGTGCAGTTTCTTGCCCGCCTGCGTAGCGCGGAACGGCCCATCGCGAAAGCCGATCAGCGAGGTCATCTCCTGCGGCCCGCGCCCCGGCCAGAGCTTGCGGTCGGCATAAAAGGTGACGCCGGTGCCGGGGTGGTCCATCAGGTTGCGGCCCACCATGTCTGAACTGTTGCCCACGCCCTTGGGATAGTCCTGGCTGGTGGACATCAACATCAGCTTGGGCGTTTCAATGCCGTTGGCGGCCAGCACGAACCACTTGCCTTCCACGCGGTGCTCGGCGCCCTTCGCATCCTTGTAGCGCGCGGCCACGATGCGCTTGTTGGTGCCCACCTCCAGCTTGAAGACCACCGCGTTTTCAATCAGGCGCGCGCCGGCCTGCTCGGCTTTCTCCACATGGAAGATGCCGTTGTACATCGCCCCGATCGGGCAGATCGGCATGCAGTTGTTGTTGCCGCAGCAGGTCGGGCGGCCATCGTAGGGGCGGCTGTTTCGCGCCACCGGTTCCGTCACCACGTGGAAGTCCGGGTCGTACCCATTGAGCGCTTGCTTGATCGTGCGTTCATTGAATGACAGCGGCAGCGGCGTCATCGGATACGGCTGGCTGCGTGGGGAACCCAGTTCCTCGTCGTTCGGGCCCCATACGCCCAGAGCTTCTTCAGCGCGGCCGTAATAGCGCTCCAGATCGCCGTACTGCAGGGGCCAATCACGCGCGATGCCGTACACGCTGCGCAGCTTGAAATCGTTCGGCATGAAGCGCCAGGTGGATGCCGCCCAGTGCCATGTCGTGCCGCCCACCGCGCGGATGTATTGCGAGTTGAATTTGTGCTCGCCCTTGAGGATCAGGTAGTTGTTCGGCGGGCCGTATTCCGGATGCGGCGCCCACGGCGTCGACGGATACGGCGCCATGAAATCCATCTTGTCGGCCTGGTTGCGGAAACGCTCGACGATCTCCCAGCGCGGCAGGCGCGGGCCGGCTTCGAGCATCAGCACCGACTTGCCCGCGCGCGCCAACTCATATGCCACCAGCGCGCCGGCCACGCCGGAGCCGACCACCACGATATCGGTTTGTTGAGTATCGGCCATCAGCTTTGCCTCTCGACGGGGGGCTCAGCCCAGAAGCCGGGCTGGTTGGGGCAGTACGTGCGGATGACCAGGGTGTCGGACACCACGCTGTACATCAGCGCCTGCTCGTACGTGACGACGTTGCCGTCGACCACGCCCAGATACCACGCCTCCAGAATGCGCAACGCCGTCTTCTGCTGCGCCTCGGAGAGCGTGCCTGCCGCCAGCGATTGGGCCAGTGGCCGCAACTGCGCGACAAAGTCGCTGCCCGGCTTGCCCAGCGCCGCCAGCAACCGCGTGCCGACCGCGCGGTCCAGCGTTGGCCGGGCCGTCAGCGCCTGTGACAACGCCATGAACGCATCGAGCGGCTCGCCAGGGGCCCGCGCCACCGCGCGCAGCACCTGCGAGCCAACCAGCCCCGCAGCCGCCACCGCCACCGCCAGCGTGCCCTGCAGCCACTGGCGACGCGTCAACCCCAAAGGCGCATCTGAATCTGGGGGTTCAGGGGAAGGGGAATGGGTGGCCATTTCGACATCCTCTTGCAACTTTTGCGGGGGGATCAGGCGAGTGCGCTGCTGCGCGGCCCGAATTGCCAATATAGGCGGCGTGCCGCGAACCGCCAGAGCCCCGGCAGAAGCGCGAACCATGCCAGGCTGGCTTGCGTATGCGCAAACGGCGGTCGGCCGTGTTTGTCTATACTCGGCCCGTCACGCCGCATGTCGCCGGCTTACGCCTCTCTGCACCATGACTTCCATCGCCGATATCCGCACCGAATACGCCCGCGCCTCGCTCGACATTGCCGACGTGGATGCCAACCCCCTGCGCCAGTTCCGCCGCTGGTTTGACGAGGCCATCAAGGCCGAGGTGGCCGAGGTCAACGCCATGTCGCTCGCCACTGTCGACCCGCAGGGCCAGCCGTCGGCCCGCATCGTCCTGCTCAAGAACCTGGACGAACGCGGCTTCACGTTCTTCACCAACTACGCCAGCCACAAGGGCGAGGAATTGGCCGCCAACCCGCATGCGGCACTGCTGTTCCACTGGATCGGGCTGGAGCGCCAGGTGCGCATCCAGGGCATCGTCGAAAAGGTGTCGGAAGCCGAGAGCGATGCTTACTATCACTCGCGCCCGCTCGGCTCGCGCCTGGGTGCCTGGGCATCGGAGCAGAGCAGCGAAGTACCCGACCGCGCCACGCTGGAAGCACGCGAGGCCGAATACAGCCAGCGCTTTGGCGACACCCCGCCGCGCCCGCCGCACTGGGGCGGTTATCGCCTGTTGCCCGCGTGCATTGAGTTCTGGCAAGGCCGCCCGTCGCGCCTGCACGATCGCCTGGAATACCGCAAGCAAGCCGACGGCACCTGGAAGATCGCCCGCCTGGCCCCCTGATCGGGTGAGGTCGACTGCGCAATGGTTTATTGCGCATTGCGTCATCCCGGCACGGCGCTTGCTGCAACAGGAGGAAGGCTATCCGCCACGCATAAGACCCGCACAGCACAATGGGAATCTTTGTCGTAAGCTAATGTGATGCGTTCGGGCGGCAATCCGATGACGGCTGCCCCGATCTTGTGCACATCTGGGAGGCGTCGACATGTTTTTCCAACAGGCGATTGACCGTAAGCTCGAGCAGTGGATCAAGGAGATCCGCGACTCTGCCAACCTCCCGGTGCGCCTGCGCCTATGGAACGGCGACCAGTACGAACTCGGCCGCTTCGACCAACCGCGCGTCACGCTCACCGTGCGCGAAGCCAGCGCGCTGCCGCTGCTGCTGTCCCCCACACTCAACAACCTTGGTGAGGCCTACGTCCAGGAGAAGATCGACCTGGAGGGCAAGCTGGCCGACATCATCAACGTCAGCTACGGCCTGGCCGCCGCAGCTGCAGCCAAGAGCGGCAACGCGCTGGCCCGCGTGGTGCGCCACTTCGCCCATACGAAGGAAGGCGACAAGGAATCGATCCAGTACCACTACGACGTCTCCAACGACTTCTACAAGCTGTGGCTGGACCAGAACATGGTCTACTCCTGCGCCTACTTCGAGAACGGCGACGAAACGCTCGACGAAGCGCAGCTCAAGAAGATTGACCACATCCTCACCAAGATCCGCCTGCAGCCCG
This sequence comes from Ralstonia sp. A12, assembly GCF_000801955.1. Taxonomy (GTDB): domain Bacteria; phylum Pseudomonadota; class Gammaproteobacteria; order Burkholderiales; family Burkholderiaceae; genus Ralstonia. Next base: position 117,894 of record NZ_JSZO01000007.1, on the reverse strand, counting down.
GGCAGATGTTGCTCGACATCGGCTGCGGCTGGGGTGCGCTGGTGCTGCGTGCGGCGCAGAAATACGGCGCGCGTTGCCTGGGCGTGACGCTGTCGCAAAACCAGTACGACCTCGCGACAGAGCGCGTGCGCGCTGCCGGCCTGCAAGACCAGATCGAAATCCGCATCCAGGACTACCGCGACCTCACCGGCCAGTTCGACCGCATCACCAGCGTCGGCATGTTCGAACACGTCGGGCGCAAGAACCTGCCGGGCTACTTCCACCGCATGCACGACCTGCTGGCCGACGGCGGCGTCGCCATGAACCACGGCATCACCTCGTCTGACCCCGACGGCGGCGAGAGCTCGATGGGCGGCGGCGATTTCATCGACCGCTACGTCTTCCCGCAAGGCGAGCTGCCGCACATCTCGCTGGCGTTGAGCGCCGCGCAGGACGGCGGCCTGGAAGCGCTTGACGTTGAAAGCCTGCGCCGCCACTATGCGCGCACGCTTGAGCACTGGGCCGAGCGCTTCGAGACCAACGGCGACACCATCCGCGCGATGGTGGGCGAGAAGAAGTACCGTATCTGGCGCGTCTACCTGGCCGGCTGCGCACACGCCTTCGACGCCGACGAGATCTCGATCTTCCAGACCGTGCTGCAGAAGGCCGGCAAGTCAGCGACGTCGATCCCGTGGTCGCGCCGCTATATCTACGCGTGACCATTTGACCGCCAGTTCACCTATCGACGATCTGTTCGGCGCGCCGCCCGCACCCAGCGACAACGCGGCCGCCGAATCCGTCAAGCCCGTATCCAAACCCAAGCGTTCCCCCACCCGCCAGGGCGTGCAGCCCGCCACGGTTGCGCCTGAGGTGGCGGCGCTCGCGCGGCGCCTGCCACGCGGACTGCGCATTGGCACGTCGTCGTGGTCGTACCCGGGGTGGAATGGGCTGGTGTATGCAGGCGAGTATTCCGAGTCGATGCTCGCGCGCAAAGGGCTCACGGCCTATGCTCAGCATCCGCTGCTGCGCACGGTCAGCATCGATCGCGGCTTTTACTCGCCGATTCCGCTGGCGGATTACGTGGCCTACGCGGCCAGCGTGCCGGAAGATTTCCGCTTTGCCGTCAAGGCGACGGCCGCCGTATGCGATGCGTGGATTCGCGAATCGGACGGCCGTGGTCGGATGGCCAATCCCGCCTTCCTGAACGCCGAATTTGCGATCCGCGATTTTGTCGATCCGGCCACGCGTGGGCTCGGCATGCGGTGCGGGCCGCTGGTGTTTCAGTTGTCGCCGCTGGGCGCGCTGGCTGAAGATGCCACCGGTTTTGTGGAGCGGCTCGAAACCTTCCTGGCGGCACTGCCGCCACTCGATCCGCAACTCAATCCCGACGCCGTGTATGCGGTGGAATTGCGCGACGCGACGCTACTCACACCACGCTTCATCAAGATGCTGCGGGCGGCCGGCGTGCGTTACTGCGTGGGCCTGCACGAGCGGATGCCGGCGGCTGATCGGCAAGCCGCGGCTGTTGCGCTGCTGGATGAAGGTGCGGGTGGCCCGCTGGTGGTGCGCTGGAACCTGAACAGCCGCTATCGCTATGCGCAAGCCGAAGCGGCTTACAAACCGTTCGACAAGCTGGTCGACGAAGACCCGTTCTCGCGCGAGACGCTGGCCGACATGGCGGTGGCCGCGTTGGCTGCCGGGCGTAAGGTGACGATCCTGGTCAGCAACAAGGCCGAAGGATCGTCCCCGCTGTCGTGCATCAAACTGGCCGAGGCCATCGCCGCACGCCTGCCGGCGGACGCGACGTAGCCCCGGCCCTTTCCTGCTTATTGGCCCTGCAAGCGGTGCGCGAACTGCTTGCGGAACTTCGACACCTTGGGCGAGATGACGAACGCGCAGTAGCCTTGCGCCGGGTGATCGCGGAAGTAGTTCTGGTGCTCGTCTTCCGCACGCCAGAAGGTCACCTTGCCGTCAGCGGCATCCAGCAGTTCGGTCACGATGGGAGCCTCGAAAATATCGCTGGCGCCCAGCGCTGCAATCGCATCACGCGCGATCGCCAACTGCTCGGGCGATTGCGCAAAGATGGCCGAGCGGTACTGCGGCCCAACGTCATTACCCTGGCGGTCCGGCGTGGTCGGGTCGTGGATGGCGAAAAAGATGTCGAGGATCTCGCGATACGGGATCACCGCCGGGTCGAACTCCACAGCCACGACTTCAACGTGGCCCGTATCGCCATTGCACACGGCGCGGTAGCTGGGGTGATCGACATGGCCGCCGGCATAGCCGGACACCACGCTGCGCACGCCCTGCACCTGCTGGAAGACGGCTTCCAGGCACCAGAAGCAGCCTCCACCCAGCACGGCGGTCTCAAAGGTGCGTTGTTCGGTCATTTGGGTTCTCCTGCGAGGTTGATTGGGCTGCCATTGGTCGGACGAAGGCGCTCATCCTGACATGCGGGCACCAAATCACCCAGTAGCCCACCAATGGCCCTATCGACGGGTCGGGCTATCGCGTGTCCGTTACAATTGAGCATTACTTTCGGTAGTTTGCATGGACCACCACGGAGCCATTCCCATGGATGCGCGCGACAGCGAATCTTCCGCGCGCGAGCCTTCGGCGCATGGCAGCGCTGCCCCGCCTGATTTCGATGCGGCCCATTTTCGGCACGCGCTGTCCCAGTTTGCGACTGGCGTGACGGTTGTCACCACGCGCTCGGAAGGCGGCCCGGGTCAGCCGGCGTTTGTCGGCGTGACGGCCAGCTCGTTCAACTCGGTGTCGCTGGACCCGCCGCTGGTGCTGTGGAGCCTGGGCATGCAGGCGAATTCGTTTCCGCTGTTCCACGCCGGCTCGCATTACGTGATCAACATCCTGGCGGCAGAGCAGTTGGAGCTGTGCAAGCGCTTCGCCACCCTCAAGGGCGACCGCTTCGCCAACGTCGACTACACCCTGAGCCCGACCGGCCTGCCGATCCTCGCGCAGTCACTGGCGTGGTTCGAATGCCATAACCGCAGCCGCTACGACGAGGGTGACCATGTCATCTTCGTGGGCGAGGTCGAACGCTGCGGCGTCGTTGCGCCGGACGGTGCGCCACTGGTGTTCCATCGCGGCGAATTCTCGTCGCTCACGCAGATCGGCAAGTAGCTCGTCACATCACGCGGGAGTGGTCGCCTTGCGCGGCGCCTGCGCTTCGATGCCCCAATCCCCGAATGCATACCAGTCGTCGCCGAGCAGTTCGGCGGGGTGCTGCGTGCGGCCCGAGCCGTTACCGCAGCCCAATGCGTCGGTTGAGCAATATTTGTCGCAGCCCCAGCAGATGCGCTCGGGGTGCACAGGATGCAGCGGAAACTTCTTGGCCATGGCCCGCTCCGGTCGACAACACAGGGCCACTATCCGCGCATGCCGGCCGTAGGGGATTGATCCGCGTCAGAAACTAGCCAGCCTTGCCGCGCTTGCCAGCGCCGGCCTCCAGCGGGCGGACGCCACGCGCTTCCATCAGCAGCGCCAGGCCACCGTCGCGATCCTTAATCGTACGCAGGACGATGTTCGAGCGGATGTCCATCACGCCCGGCGTCTTGTACAGCCGCTCGATGATGAACTCCGAGTAGTGCTGCAGGTTGGGCGCCTGCACGCGCAAGATGTAGTTGCAATCCCCCGTGATGATGTAAGCGGCCACGATCTCGGGCCAGCTCTGCACGGCGGCCATGAAGGTCTCGTGCCAGCCGGTCACGTCTTGGCGCATCGACACCTGCACGATGGCCTCCAGCTCCAGCCCCAGCGCCGCACGGCCCAGTTGCGCCCGGTAGCCGGTGATGGCGCCGCCCTCCTCCAGCATGCGCACCCGCCGTAGGCAGGCCGATGGCGACAGCGCCACGCGCTCGGCCAGGTCCTGGTTGCTGATGCGGCCGTCTTCCTGCAAGACCTGGAGAATGCGCAGATCGGTGGTATCGAGTTGCATCTGTCGTGGTTCTTTGCGTGATTTCGTTGATACGTTGAATTTTATGTGAAACCAACGAAATTACACGCACGAATATGCAAACCCATTGCGCGTGGATTTCCCTATCATTCCGGCACGGATTCACGCTTTTTCACCTGCGTTTTCTGCCTGGGAGCCGCCTTGGAACGCACTTTGTGGGACATCAGCCCCGCCCTCTCGACCGCCACGCCCACCTGGCCTGGCGATACGCCGTTTTCGCAGGAAATTGCGTGGAAGCTTGAAGGTGACTGCCCGGTCAATGTCGGGCGCATCACGCTGTCGCCGCACACCGGCGCGCATGCCGATGCGCCGCTGCACTACCACGCGAACGGCGCCGCCATCGGGCAGGTGCCGCTGGATGCTTACCTCGGCCCCTGTCGGGTTATCCACTGCGTGGGCGTAGCGCGTGTAGAACCGGAGCATGTGCGCGATGCGCTGGCCGACGCGCCGCCGCGCGTGCTGCTGCGCACGTATGCGCGGATGCCGCAGACCGAGTGGGACGACCACTTTGCTGCCGTCGCGCCCGAGACCGTCGAATTACTGGCCGCGCACGGCGTCAAGCTGATCGGCGTCGACACCGCCTCGCTCGACCCACAGACCTCCAAGACCATGGACGCGCATCACGCCGTCGGCAAACACGGGCTCGCCATCCTCGAAGGGCTGGTGCTCGACGCGGTGCCTGCCGGGGATTACGAGTTGATCGCCCTCCCGCTCAAGTTCGCCACGCTCGATGCGAGCCCCGTGCGCGCCGTGCTGCGCAGCCTGCCCTGATCCTCAGAACACCCATCGATTTCACCGCCCCCACGCTCACCATGACTTTGACCCGCAACTCCTGTCTCGAACGCGACGCGGCCGACCCGATCGCCCCGCTGCGTGACGCCTTTGCACTGCCCAACGGCGTGATCTACCTAGACGGCAACTCGCTCGGCGCCCGCCCCAAGGCTGCGCTCGCCCGCGCGCAGGAAGTCGTCGCCAATGAATGGGGCGACGGCCTGATCCGCAGTTGGAATTCGGCTGGCTGGTTTGAACTGCCGCGCCGCCTGGGCAACAAGCTCGCCCCGCTGATTGGCGCGCGCGAAGACGAAGTGGTCGTCACCGACACCACGTCGATCAACCTGTTCAAGGTGCTGGCCGCCGCGATTCGCGTGCAGCGCGAAGACGCACCGAACCGCAAGATCATCGTCTCGGAAACGCACAACTTTCCGACCGACCTGTACATCGCGGAAGGCCTGGCCGACTTGCTGCGCGACGGCTACAAGCTGCGCCTGATCAACTCGCCTGACGAACTGGAAGCGGCACTCGGCGACGACGTGGCCGTGACCATGCTCACGCACGTGAACTACAAAAGCGGGCACATGTATGACATGGCCGCCGTCTCGGCGCTGGCACACAAGCACGGCGCACTGGCCATCTGGGATCTGGCGCATTCGGCCGGCGCGGTGCCGGTGGACCTGCACGCAGGCGGCGCGGACTACGCTATCGGCTGCACCTACAAATATCTGAACGGCGGCCCGGGTTCGCCGGCCTTCGTGTGGGTGGCACCTGCGCTGCGCGAGCGCTTCTGGCAACCGCTGTCGGGCTGGTGGGGCCACGCACGACCGTTCGCGATGGAGTCGCGCTACGACGCCGACGCGGGCATCGGCCGCTTCCTTTGCGGCACGCAGCCGATCACGTCGATGGCGATGGTCGAATGCGGGCTCGACATCTTCGCGCAGACCTCGATGGCCGCACTGCGCACCAAGTCCCTGGCGCTCACCGACCTCTTCATCACGCTGGTGGAAACGCGCTGCGCAGGCTTCCCGCTCACGCTGGCCACGCCGCGTGACCATGCCATCCGCGGCAGCCACGTCAGCTACGAACACCCGAACGGCTATGCCGTCGTGCAGGCGTTGATCGCACGTGGCGTGATCGGCGACTACCGCGAGCCGCAGATCATGCGCTTCGGCTTTACACCGCTGTACACGAGCTTTGCCGATGTGTGGGATGCCGTGGAAATCCTGCGCGACGTGCTGGAAACCGGTGCGTGGCAATCGACCCAATTCAACGAACGTACGCTGGTGACCTGAGATGTCGAATCCGATTGAACCGATCAAGCCCGTGGCATCGGGCTGCCCGATGCACGCGGCACAGGGCAACGAAGGCGAAAGCTGGCACAACGCGCAGCTCGATTTCTCGCAGTCGATGAGCTATGGCGATTACCTCGCGCTCGACCAGATCCTGAACGCGCAGCACCCGCGCTCGCCGGATCACAACGAGATGCTGTTCATCGTGCAGCACCAGACCACCGAGCTGTGGATGAAGCTGATGCTCCACGAGCTGCGCGCCGCGCGCGACTGCGTGCGCAACGACAACTTGCCGCCTGCGTTCAAGATGCTGGCGCGTGTGTCGCGCATCATGGATCAGCTTGTGCAGGCGTGGAACGTGCTGGCCACGATGACGCCGCCGGAGTACTCGGCCATGCGCCCGCACCTGGGGCAATCGTCGGGCTTTCAGTCGTATCAGTACCGCGAGATCGAGTTCATCCTCGGCAACAAGAATGCGGCGATGCTCAAGCCGCATGCGCATCGGCCTGAGCATTACGAGCAGGTGAAAGCCGCGCTGGAAACGCCGTCGCTGTATGACGAAGCCGTGCGCTACATGGCGCGCCACGGCTTTGCGTTTGATGCGGATTGCATCGAGCGTGATTGGTCGCGACCCGTTACCTACAACGCTTCAGTGGAAGCCGCGTGGCTGGAGGTCTATCGCGATCCGACGCACCACTGGGAGCTGTATGAGCTGGCGGAGAAGTTCGTCGATCTGGAAGATGCGTTCCGTCAATGGCGCTTCCGGCATGTGACGACGGTGGAACGCGTGATTGGCTTCAAGCGCGGCACGGGTGGCACCGAAGGCGTGGGCTACCTGCGGAAGATGTTGGATGTGGTGTTGTTTCCGGAGCTTTGGAAGCTGCGGACGGATTTGTGATGGGTGTTGTTGGTCCATCCCTGGTTTCATCCCCTGCCGGGGCTGACTCACTTTCTTTGTCTTGCCAAAGAAAGTAAGCAAAGAAAGGCGCGCCCGAGATGGCGAAAGACTCCTTGAATTTATGTCGCAGAGAGGGAGCGCAGGCAACTCGCTTCGCTCAAACAGGCCTGCACTCTTTTTCCTCTCTGCAACAGAAATTCAAGGCGCCATCTAGGGCATCAACGGCCAAACCATCGCGGTGCCAATGCTGTCGTCGGAGCAATCTCTGGTAGATCGCGCTGGGGACTACATGGCTGGCTCGACCACTTGGCCGAGTCGCGCTGCGAACTCTCGTAGCGCGGGTGCCAGTTCGTCGCGAATGCGCTCCGCATCGGCTGCCGTGTATGGCGCGCTGCAGCTCACCACGTACGGCTCGCGCTGGCTTGGCGCGAAGAACGCCACCGCACACGCGTGGATGGCCGGATGCCAGTCACGCAGCGATACGGCATAGCCATCGCGCACGCCGGCTTTCACTGCGTCATCCGCTGCCGCACCTTCTGCGGCCCACTGCGCGGGCTGCTGCGTGCGCAGTGCCTCGTAAAGACGCTCGCGCTTTGCCGCCGGCAGCGAGGCCAGATACGCCCGCCCCATTGAACTCGACAGCAGCGACAGCCGCGAACCCACGCCCAGTCCTGCCGAACCGCTCATTGACGGGCTGTCGTGACGGATCGTCTCCAGATAGACCATGTCCAACTTGTCCCGCTTACCCAGCGAGATCGACACGCCCAGGCGCTGTGCGAACGCGCTCATGTGCGGCCGCGCGAGTTGGATCACGTCGCTCGATGCGAGGTAGGCAAAGCCGAGCGCCAGCACACCGGCATCGAGTCCGTATTTGCCGAGCGCCTCGTCGTAACGCAAGTAACCCAAGGAGACCAGCGTGCCCGCCAATCGGCTGACCGTGGCTTTGGGAAAGCCCGTGCGGCGCACGAATTCCTGGTTGCCGAGCAGCGTGTCGCCGGGGCGGAATGCGCGCAGCAGTTCCAGCCCGCGTGCGAGTGCGGTGACGAAGTTCGGATCACCTTCGCCTCGGTGATCGCCAGTATCGAATTCCGCTTCGGGGAGACGGGTTGTGCTCATGGCAAAAAAGCCCTGGAAATCGTCGGTGGTTGCGCTATGATAGCTCTAAATTTCGAAACTGTGTTCCGTATCTCGGAACTACAAAGACTCGGAGACTACTGCTGTGACTGCTCGCAACGCCTTCAACTGGGCCGATCCCCTGCTGCTCGACCAACAACTGACCGACGACGAGCGCATGGTGCGCGACGCCGCCGCGTCGTATTGCCAAGACAAGCTGATGCCGCGCGTGCTGGAGTCGTTCCGGCACGAGAAGACCGACGCGTCGATCTTCCGCGAGATGGGCGAACTGGGCCTGCTGGGCCCGACGATTCCCGAGCAGTACGGCGGCCCCGGTCTGAACTACGTCAGCTACGGTCTGATCGCCCGTGAAGTGGAGCGCGTGGATTCGGGCTACCGCTCGATGATGAGCGTGCAGTCGTCGCTGGTGATGGTGCCGATCTACGAATTCGGCAGCGAGGCGCAAAAGCAGAAATACCTGCCCAAGCTGGCCACCGGCGAGTGGATCGGCTGCTTCGGCCTGACCGAACCGAACCACGGCTCCGACCCGGCCTCGATGATCACGCGCGCCAAGAAGGTCGACGGCGGCTTCTCGCTGTCGGGCGCCAAGATGTGGATTACCAATTCGCCTATCGCCGATGTGTTTGTCGTGTGGGGCAAGCTGCCGAACGATAACGGCGAGGACGAGATTCGCGGCTTCATCCTGGAGAAGGGCTGGAAGGGGCTGACGGCACCGGCCATTCACGGCAAGGTCGGCCTGCGCACCTCCATCACCGGCGAGATCGTGCTGGATGAAGTGTTCGTGCCGGAAGAGAACCTGATGCCCGGCGTGCGCGGCCTGAAGGGCCCGTTCACGTGCCTGAACTCGGCGCGCTACGGCATCGCGTGGGGCGCGCTGGGCGCGGCGGAAGCCTGCTGGCACATCGCTCGCCAGTACGTGCTGGACCGCAAGCAGTTTGGCCGCCCGCTCGCCGCCAACCAGCTCGTGCAAAAGAAGCTGGCCGACATGCAGACCGAAATCACGCTCGGCCTGCAGGGCTGCCTGCGCCTGGGCCGCATGAAGGACGAAGGCACAGCTGCCGTGGAAATCACCTCGATCATGAAGCGCAACTCGTGCGGCAAATCGCTCGACATTGCCCGTGTGGCGCGCGACATGCTGGGCGGCAACGGCATCTCCGATGAATTCGGTGTGATCCGCCACGTGGTGAACCTGGAAGTGGTGAATACGTACGAAGGCACGCACGATATTCACGCGCTGATCCTCGGTCGCGCACAAACGGGTATTCAGGCATTCTTCTAATTGCGCTTTTCATTTTGGGCGGGTTAGTGCACACTCGTGCATTACCCGCCGCATCCTCTCGCCCGTCCTGGGCACTGTCGTTCTCTCCCCTGTGGTCTTCCCCGCGTTATATAAATTTGCAAATGATCGGGATACGTCTCGCCGCATGAATCGGCCGTGGGCGCCCGTCTATGCTTCGCTCCAAGTGCCAGCGGATCGAATCACTGGTGCCACCCTCACACCGATAAAACGTGTGCGCAATCCATACGTAGATTGCAGCGCCACGCGACAAAACCAATCGCGAGACAACGGTCTGGAGAATGCCAGCGCGCGTACGCAGGCACCCGCACCGAACCAAAACCAGAACAGGGCGCCTCACGTTGACGGTTCCGAAAAACCGGTCAGCGCGGAGCTCTGCCAGGAGACAACCCACCATGGCTGAACAGTCCATTCCGTCGACGACGGAACTTGGCGCCGCTGGCATCGCGGATGCGCCTACCCACGATCAGGTTGATCGTTATTTCCAGATTTCTGCACGCGGCAGCACCCAGAAGCGCGAGGTAGTGGCTGGTATCACCACCTTCATGGCGATGGTCTATGCCGTGTTTGTCGTGCCTGGCATGCTGAGCAAGGCAGGCTTCGATAGCAGCGCCGTGTTCGTTGCAGTGTGTCTGACCACCGCCTTCGGCTCGCTGCTGATGGGTCTGTGGGCCAAGCTGCCCATCGCCATCGGCTGCGCGATCTCGCTCACTGCCTTCATGGCTTTCGGCCTCGTGCTGGGCCAGAAGCTCACGCCGGGCGTGGCGCTGGGCGCGGTCTTCCTCATGGGGGTTGTCTTCACCGCCATCTCCGCCACCGGTGTGCGCTCGTGGATTCTGCGCAACCTGCCCTCGGGCGTGGCACACGGCACCGGTATCGGTATCGGCCTGTTCCTGCTGCTGATCGCGTCCAACGACGTCGGTCTGGTGGTCAAGAACGCCGGTGATGGCCTGCCCGTTGCACTGGGTCATGTCACCGCCTTCCCGGTGATGATGTCGGTACTGGGTCTGGCCGCCATCTTCGGTATGGAGCGTCGTCGTGTACCGGGCGGCATCCTGATCGTGATCGTCGGCATCTCGGCACTGGGCCTGATCTTCGACCCGGCCGTGAAGTTCACCGGCATCTTCGCCCTGCCCTCGCTTAGCTCGCCGGGCCATGCCTCGCTGATCGGCGCGATGGACATCCGCGGTGCGCTCTCCGCTACCGTGCTGCCCGCTGTGCTGGCTCTGGTGATGACCGCTGTGTTCGACGCCACCGGCACGATCCGCGCTGTGGCTGGTCAAGCTGGTCTGCTTAACGACAAGGGCCACATCATCAACGGTGGCCGTGCTCTGACGGCCGATTCGATCAGCTCGATCTTCTCGGCATTCTTCGGTGGTGCTCCGGCTGCGGCCTACATCGAGTCGACGGTGGGCGTGGCTGCCGGCGGCAAAACGGGCCTGACGGCTGTCGTGGTCGGCGTGCTGTTCCTGGCAGTGATGTTCTTCTCGCCGCTGGCTGGCCTGGTGCCGTCGTACGCAACGGCGCCGGCGCTGATGTACGTCGGCCTGCTGATGCTGTCGAGCGTAAGCAAGCTGCACATGGACGACATGGTCGACGCGCTGTCCGGCCTGGTCTGCGCCGTGTTCATCGTGCTGACCTGCAACATCGTCACCGGCATCATGCTCGGCTTCGCTACGCTGGTGATCGGCCGCCTGGTGGCTGGTGAATGGCGCAAGCTGAACATCGGCACCGTGGCGATTGCCCTGGCGCTGGTCGCGTTCTACGCAGGCGGCTGGGCGATCTGATCGCGCACTGAACCGTCTCCACAAAAGACAAACCGGCCAGACCCGCAAGGGCTGGCCGGTTTTGTTTTGGCAGCGCACGTTATCGTTTGCACAAATGCAAAAAACGCCCGGCACGAGGGCCGGGCGGCAATCACACTACCAAGGAGCCGGTTACTTGTTGGGCTGCGGCGTCAGGCGCAAGTACGGGCGCAACGCCTTGTAGCCCTTCGGAAATTTCTGCTTGATGACCTCTTCATCCTTGAGCGACGGCACGATGACAACGTCATCGCCATCCTGCCAGTTACCCGGCGTGGCCACGCTGTGATACTCGGTCAACTGCAGCGAGTCGATCACGCGCAGCACCTCGTTGAAGTTGCGCCCCGTCGAAGCCGGATACGTAATCGTCAGACGAACCTTCTTGTTGGGGTCGATCACGAACAGCGAACGCACGGTAAAGGTTTCGCTCGCATTCGGGTGGATCATGTCGTAGAGCTGCGAAACCTTGCGGTCCGGGTCGGCAATGATCGGGAAGTTGACCGTGGTGTTTTGCGTGTCGTTGATGTCGTCGATCCACTTCTTGTGCGAATCGACCGGGTCCACCGACAGGGCGATAACCTTGACATTGCGCTTGGCAAACTCTTCCTTGAGCTTGGCGGTCAGCCCCAGTTCGGTAGTGCAGACCGGGGTGAAATCCGCTGGGTGCGAGAACAGCACGCCCCAACTATTGCCCAGCCACTCGTGGAACTTGATGCGGCCTTCGCTGGAATCTTGCTCAAAATCGGGGGCGATATCGCCCAAACGTAGAGACATCGTGTCCTCCATACACTGATTGGGAACCACTATAGCCAGATTGCCATCCAACCAAAACGACTATAAATTCACAACAACATCACTTTTCGTCATTTGGCGTGGCAATTGCTGGCAGAACGGTGGAAGGCACGCGCACATTGCCGGACAATGACCGAGGCCTTGATCCATCGCAGCGTGCGCGACGTGAGCGCTTGAAGTTTCGCAACGCCCACACATATGCTAGCGAATAAGCGCGTCGACATATTGACGATTGAACCACCCCGATACCAAGGACCCGACCATGACGAACACTTCCCCCAACCTGGCCGAATCCGTCAATAAGGAGAAACTGATGACCGACGTGAAGACCGTTCTGTCCGACGCCGAAACCCTGCTCAAACAAGCCGCCTCTTCCAGCGGTGAAAAAGCCGCCGAGCTGCGCGAGCGCGGCATGGGCATGCTGCGCCAAGCCAAGGAAAAGGCGCAGGACCTGCAAGATGCCGTCGTCCACAAGAGCAAGGCGGCCGCACGCGCCACCGATGACTACGTTCACGATCATCCCTGGCAAGCCGTGGGCGTGGCAGCGGGCGTGGGCCTGCTGATCGGTCTGCTGCTGAACCGCAAGTAATCCGAAGTCCCCTTCCTGGCCGATGGCGCGCCCTTTAACGGTTCGCGCCATCGGCCAGTTGCATTCTGGCGGTCCCGCCATGGGTGTGGCGCGTGCTGTTTTGTAGTGGCGGTCACGCGTCTCGCCTCGTCTCCTCCGGAACCTTCATGACCGACGACACCAGCCCGAAGCTGTTTGCCTCCCTGAAGAAACTGGCCGGCACGGTCGTCTCGATGCTGCAGACGCGGCTCGAACTGGCGAGCGTAGAACTGGCCGAAGAAAAAGACCGGCTGCTCGGCGCAGCCTTCCTGGGCATGCTGGCAGTCAGCCTGATCGCGCTGTCCATCATGACGCTCACGGCGCTCATCGCCATCCTGTTCTGGGACACCTACCGTTGGCAGGCACTGGCCGTGATGGCCGTGCTCTACGCGCTGGGCGCAGCGGGCTGTCTGTGGAAGGTGCGTGCGTCGCTGCGCAATGCGCCGCCGCTGTTCGAGGCCACGCTGGCCGAGCTCGACAAAGACCGGGAGATCCTGCGCCGATGACCGATCCGATTAAACCGACGCCGTCGTCTCCAGTGCCCGAACACGAACCTGCGAGCAGTGCACGACACCATGTGCGGCCATCCCGCCGTGGCGCCGAGGGCCGCTTGCCGCTGGCCGTGCGCAAGGAGCTGCTGCTCACGCGCGCTGCGCTTGAGCGCTATGACTACGCACAGGCCCGCAACGATGTGAGCCGTGCAACCAGTCGCACGTTCAGCCTGGGTGGCTTTGGTGCGTTGCTACCGAGCCTGATCCGCCCGCTGGCCCGCCCGAACGGCCTGATGCGCGCGCTGGGCATTGCACGTGAGTATCCGCTGGTCGGTACGGCACTCTCACTGGCTTATGCAGGGCTGCGCCGCACCGTGATCGGCCGCATCACACGCCGGCTCGGCAAAGTGGGGCTGGTGGCCGGGGCCGCATGGTGGGGCTATCGCAAGTGGCAGGAAGCGCAAGGCGAGGACCCCGACGCGGCGCCTGCCGGCGCGACCCCCGACGATGAGGCAAATGAGATCATCCCGGGTAGCACCTCCTGACGATGCCCAACAAAAAGGCCGGATCACTCCGGCCTTTCTTCTTTGTGGCAGATCCGTGTCAATGCAACGGGATCGGATGCCGCATGCGCTCCCAGCGGCGGGCCATGCTTTGACGCAGCCCAGCCAGGCCATGCGGATGTGCAACGGGCTCCAACATGGGAGCCGCTTCTGCCGCGGCCAGCGTCGTCACCTCGGCGTCATGCGCAACACGCCGGCGGCCATGCCACATCAACACGCCACTGGCCGTCCAGCCGATCACGAATAGCGTGTCACCAACATGCGCGAGAGAATCGGGCGACGTGCCCGCATGGAAAATATCGCCGAGCATGTCAGCAGGAAGCTGGGCACAGACCCACAGAAAGATCGCCGGGGCCGACGCAAAAACCCCAGGCTGCCACCACGGGTGCGCCACCTGAATCTTTTCAGTCTCCATGGCGCCCTCCATCGCTTCTTGTGATGATTCGATCCTATGCCCGGCGTGCGCAAATGGCGACCCTCCCGTCACTGAATGCGATGTCGGATTCGTCCGACATCCGCTGTGTGCTAAGGCATTCGGCACCGTCTGTTCAGTGTAGGGAGCAACCCGCATGGCACGCGAATCGCGCAGCCGCGCGGTCGCCGCAAATCGCGCACGCACACACCGGAGAGATTTCGACGGAGGATCACCACACTCGCTCATATGCATAATGCATAAAAGCGCTGCATTGATGCCGTACCGTATGCAACACACCCGCCCCACATCATGCTGACTGCCACCGACCTCCGCCGCCGCGATGCGCGCACCGGCGCCACGCTGCTGCACCCGACTTCGCTTGCCGTGCGCCCGGGCGAGCGCATTGCCCTCACCGGCCCGTCGGGCGCAGGCAAGAGCGTGCTGCTGCGGGCGCTGGCCCTGCTGGACCCGGTCGATGACGGTCATGTGACATGGCGCGGTGAAACGATTGCTGGGCGCGCCGTTCCGGCCTACCGCTGCCAGGTCGCCTACGTACGCCAGCGCCCCGCGTTGCTACCGGGTACGGTCGAAAACAACCTGCGTCTGCCCTATCAGCTGCATGCACGCCACGGCAACGCATCGTTTGACCGCGAAGCCGCCATCACCATGCTGACCCGCGCCGAGCGCGATGCGAGCTTTCTAGACAAAACCGCCACCGATCTCTCTGGCGGCGAGGCACAGATTGCCGCGCTCGTCCGCACCCTGCAAACCAGCCCCTCCGTCCTGCTGCTCGACGAGCCGACCGCCGCATTGGACCCAGCCTCCGCGCGTGCGATTGAAGCCCTGCTGCAGCATTGGTTTGCCCAGGCACCCGACCGGCACGCCTGGGTGTGGATCACGCACGACCCGGCGCAGGCCGTGCGCGTCGGCCAGCAGCACTGGCGCATGGAAGCCGGCCGACTGAATGCCGAGGCAACCCAATGAACGGGCAGGACCTCACGCTCTCCGCCTGGCAGGTCGGCATTGCGGCGGCACTCATCCTCGTGAACGGTGCGCTATCGATCGGGCTGGGTCTTGGGCTGGAGCGGCGCCTCGCGTGGGCCGCCATACGCACCGTGGTGCAATTGCTGGCAATCGGCTTCGTGCTCGAATGGGTGTTCGCCCACGCGTATTGGGTGGTGGTGCTGGGCGTGGTTGCCGTCATGACGCTGATTGCAGGGCACGCCACCGGCAGCCGTGGCGCACGCGGCTACGCTGGGCTACGGATCGATGGCGCGCTGTCGGTATTCGGCAGCACGTGGCTCATCGGTGCGATCGGGTTGATCGTCATCCTGCATGCGCGGCCGTGGTATGAACCGCAGTACGCGATTCCGATCATGGGGATGATCCTCGGCAACACGCTCACGGGCGTGGGCTTGGCGCTGGAGCGTATGACCGGTGAGTTGATCGCCACGCGCGATCAGGTGGAGACGGTGCTCGCGCTGGGCGGCACGCGCTGGGAAGCGGCACGCAATGCGGCGCGCACCGCCGTGCGTGCCGGCATGACACCGATCATCAACCAGATGTCCGTGGTCGGCGTGGTGAGCCTGCCGGGCATGATGACGGGCCAGGTGCTGGCCGGGCAGTCGCCGCTGGAGGCCGTGCGCTACCAGATCGTCATCATGTTCTTGCTGGCGGCGTCTTCGGGGCTCGGCACGGTGGCGGCAGTGCTGCTCGCGTACCGGCGCCTGTTCAGCCGCGACCACCAGTTGCTGAGCGCACGCATCGTGCAGCGCGGCGGGGGCAAATAGTATGCCGATCGCCCTGTCCTGCGGCCTCGTGTTGCTCAATGAAGACGCTGAGGTCCTGCTCGCCCACGCCACCGAAACGCGCCACTGGGACATCCCCAAAGGTGCCCCCGAACCCGGCGAGAACTACCGCGACACCGCATTGCGCGAGACACGCGAAGAGACCGGCCTTGTGCTCGATGGCCACACGCTCGTCGAACTTGGGCGCGTTCCACTCCGGCGCGACAAGGAGCTGCATCTGTTCGCCACGCGCCTGCGCCGCGCCGAGGTCGTGCTCGACGCGCTCACGTGCACCTCGATGTTCAACAGCTATCACACGGGGCGCCTGATCCCCGAGATGGATGCGTACCGCTGGGCCAGTGCAGACGTGGTATCGCAGCACGCAAGCCAATCCCTCGCACGACTCTTCGCACAGACGCTCACGCTCGCGAACATTGACGCGCGTCTGCGCGAGGCGGGGCTTTAGACGGGAACATCCCCTTCGATCGTCGTGCGATGCAGCGTGCGGCGATACGTGTCTGGGCAGCCGGGCGCGAAGTGGATGGTCGAGCGGTTGTCCCAGAACAGCATGTCGCCCGCGCGCCAGTGGTGCGTGTAGACGTTGTCTGCGCGGATGCTGTGGGCAAAGAGCTGTTCGAGCACGCTGGTGCTTTCGTCTTCCGGCAGCCCGAGGATGTGCGAGGTAAAGCCTTCGTTGACGAAGAGCGCACGCTTGGCCGTCTCCGGATGCGTGCGCACGACCGGATGATCAACCGGCGGCACAGCATCACACTGTGCCTGCGTGAGCGCCGGACGCCAGGTCGACAGCGCGCGCAGGCGCTCGTAGCGGTACACGTACGAATGCACCGCGCGGCGCCCCTCAATCACGCGCTTGAGCTCAGCGGGCAGTGTCTCGAATGCGCGGACCATGTTGGCGAACAGCGTATCGCCGCCCTCCTCCGGCAACTCACGCGTCAGCAGCAGCGAGCCCAGGCTCGGCAGCGGCTTGTATGAAAGATCCGAATGCCAGTCGCGCCCCGCATCCCCCAGGCCGATCGGCTTGCCGTTCTCAACCACGTTGGAGACGACCAGGATTTCCGGATGCTCCGCCAGATGAAACTGATTGAGCACGTGCACCTGCAGTGGACCGAAGCGGCGGCTGAACTCGACTTGCGACTGCGGCGTGAGCTGTACGTCGCGAAAGACGAGCAAGCCATCGTGCGCAAGCCACGCCTGGCGGATCGCGGTGATGTCGGCGTCGGACAAGTCGGCTGCGTCGGCCAAACCCAGAATCTCGGCGCCGAGTGGCGCATCAGGCAGACGACGAACGTGGAAACGGGCGGTGTGAACGGCAGGCGCCTCTGGGGCAGCCGGAGTGGCGAAAGCAACGTCGGACATGATGTAGGCACGCGGCAGCGAACGAATTCCACATTACACCGCCCGCGCCGGCCACGTGCCAACGAAGGAAAGCGCAGATCAATACACGTTCAGGCGCTCAACCGTACACCGTGGCGTCCGGCAGGATGCCTTCCAGCGCATAGCGGCCGATGGCGCGCAGCTTGTAATCGAGCGGATCATGCAGCGTGTGCGTGCGCGCGTTGCGCCAGAAGCGATCCAGTGCGAGTGCGGCCTTGGTCGACCGCGCGCCCGTCGCCTCAAACATTTCCTGGCTGATGAACAACGCCGCGCGATGGGCCGCCACCTTGGCCTCGGCCGTGACGAGCGACACCTCGGCGCGCTCGTCGGCGGTGAGCGCAGCACCCTTGCGCCAGGCACGGTCCAGCCGTTGGATGGCGCGATCGGCCAGGGCTTCTGCGGCGAGCCACTGCACACGCATCTCGCCAAAGCGTTGAATCTGATAGGGGTCGTCCGCCGCACGCTCCACACCAGACGTAAGCCACGGCCGCGATGCGTGCAGCATGACCTTGCGCGCTTCGTCCAACGCACCCGCGGCAATACCGGTGTAGAGATTGACCAGCACGTTCTGCGCAACGCATGAGCGCAATGTCTGATACGGCGTGAAGACGTTCTCAGGCCCTGCGAGCACCTCGTCTTCGCTGACCTGTACATGGCGGAACTGCACAGTGGCGCTATCGGTCTGGCGTTGGCCAATCGGATGCCAATCGTCGCGCACCGTGATGCCGTAGCGCGCCGTCGGCACCACGGCAATCACGGTCTTGCCACTCGCCTCGTCATGGGCTGACACCACCATCATGTTCGAACCCAGCGTGCCTGAACAGAAACCTTTCTCGCCGTCGAGCACCCAGCCGCTGCCGGAACGCTGCGCGCGCAGCCGATGATCGAGCGGGTTGACGGCATTGCCCCACCACCAACCCAGCTCGGCAGTCGGGCGCAAAAAGCGTTCGCGCTGCGCATCGGAGCCGTACAGGTACACCGTGGTGGTCTGCAGGTATTGGAAAGCCAACAAATGTCCGAGCGAGCTGTCGACCGCGGCGATGGCGCGCACGGCGGCAAAGGCATCGGCCCAGCCGACGCCCGCGCCACCGTACTGCGTAGGAATGACCAACGGCAGCAAACCGGCACGCGCAATGGCGGCTTTCTCATGCGCAGCATGGCCGCCTTGCTGATCGCGTTGTGCTGCGGTGGCGGCCAGCTCAGCCAGCAGGTGTGTGAGATCGGGGAGTTGATGCAGGTCGTCGAGCTTCATGCGGTGCCTCGTCCGGTGGGTCATCCGGTGCAGGCACTATACGGACAGGCCCGATCGCCCTGAAGGAAGCAATCCGCATACGCAAATCGACCGCGCGCATATGCGGTCTGCGCAACTACGCGCTCGCGTAATACGCGCGCATGCGCTCCAGGCACGCGCGCGCGTCGCCTTCAACCAAGTGGCTACTGCAGGCGAGCATCAGGTTGCGCGGCAAGCCGAAATCTTCCACCGACCAGCCGTCGGCATCATTGCCCTGGGTGTTCGGCACCTGCGCAATAAGCGGCACGGCAGGCACGTTGTAGCACCACACGTCTTTGCCCCGTGCGATGGCGTAGCCGATTTCAAAACAGGTGCCGGAGTCGGGCTCGTGGCCGCGAAAGTCCGCCACGTTGGCGATCACGGCGTCGGCCGAGTCGATCAGTGCGATGTTCTGGCGGTAGATCTCGGCGGCAGTCGCTGGGCCGTCGGCTTGCGGGGCAATGGCGTTGTCGAGTGGATACAGGCCGGTGAAGCCGAATTCCGCACACAGCGCCTTGAGCAATTCGCCATGTGCAACTGGCTGCGGGCGGAAGACATCAGGGCCGGCGAGGTAGAGACGCAAGGACATGAGCGTAGACCGGAGAGTGGCACGCGCAGGATAGCGCCGCACAAAAGACAAAGGGCCCGACATTGCTGTCGAGCCCTCTGAAATTTGGTGGGTCCTGCGGGATTCGAACCCGCGACCAATAGATTAAAAGTCTACTGCTCTACCGACTGAGCTAAAGACCCCAAAGACCGCGATTATAGGGAGATAACCGCGATTCTGTCAACGCCTGTCAGACTAGGCGTTCCATCCGCCACATCTGATAGCGAAACGCCAGCACCGCGCCAATCAGGATGCCCGCCAACGCGATGAACGAACCGATCGCCAACGTCGACACGCCCGACAGCCCCTGCCCGATCGTGCAGCCCAGCGCGGTCACACCGCCCGCGCCCATCAGGATGCCGCCGACGATGTGATTGCCGGTGTCCTCGGCATTGGCAAAACCTTCCCAGCGGAACGTGCGTGTAGCGAGCGCCACCACGGCTGAACCAGCAATCACGCCCAGCACGCTCACGATGCCTACCGTCAGCACGCGCGACGTATCGCTGAAGAACATCAACCACTCCAGTGTGTACGACACGGGGGCAACGAAGCTCAGCGCCTCCATGCGGCCGCTGTTGGTGGCGACGAATGCTTCCTGCAACGTATTCGGGTCTTCCTGCACATAGCCGAGGTGGCCCGACACGTACCACATGGCCACGATAATGAGCCCGACGCCCACGCCCCCGAGCAGGTTGTCGACCGTGCGGAAATCACGCCCCAGCAGCGCCCACAGCGACAACGCCCCGCCAATCACCAGGGCGAGCGCCAGACGCAACGTACGCACGTCCACGGACAACGCATGACCCAGCACGCTTGGCAGGTCCTGCGCGGTCGACAGCGTCATCGCGACATTGTCGACGGTTGCCACGCGCACCACGCCAAACACACCCTTGAGCGTCATGTACGCCGACAACCCGAGAAACACGAACACCACCACCGACTTGAGATTGCCGCCACCGATGCGCACCAGCGTCTTGCTGCCGCAACCCGAGCCCAGCACCATGCCGAAACCGAACAGCAGCCCGCCCACCAGCGACGACAGCCACAGCAGCTTGCTCGCGGTGTAGATGGTCTTGCTCGTATCAATCAGGCCGAGCCAGCTTAAGCACCCAGTGCCGATCATGGCGACGCCGATGGCCAGCACCCACATGCGCATACGGCTCCAGTCGCCAATGTTGATGGCATCGGACACCGCGCCCATCGTGCAGAAGTGCGTGCGCTGCAAGAGCGCGCCAAAAACGAATGTGAGCGCAAAGGTCGCCCACAACACAGTGTGGGACAGCGCGTTGAGATCGAGTTCGGGCATGACGTCAAACGTAGCGCGTCGGGTCGGGCACGCCGGCCGCTTCAAAGCCGGCCTTGCGGATGCGGCACGAATCGCACACGCCGCAGGCACGGCCGTCGTCGTCGGCCTTGTAGCACGACACGGTCATGCCGTAGTCGACACCCAGTCGCGCGCCGGTCTGGATGATCTCCGCCTTGGTCATGGCGATGATGGGTGCGTTCACGCGGATGCGTTCGCCCTCCACGCCGGCCTTGGTGGCCAGGTTAGCGAGCGTTTCGTAAGCGGCAACGTATTCGGGGCGGCAGTCCGGGTAGCCGGAGTAGTCGACCGCGTTGGCACCGAAGAACAGGTCGCGCGCGCCCACGGCTTCAGCCCAGCCAAGCGCCAGCGACAGCATGATGGTGTTGCGCGCCGGCACGTAGGTGATGGGAATGCCCTCGTGTGCGCCTCCCGTCGGCACATCGAGCTTGTCGTCGGTCAGCGCGGAGCCGCCGAACTTGCGCAGGTCCAGATCGACGATCTCGTGGCGCACGGCGCCGAGCGCAGCCGCCACCTTCTTGGCCGCGTCCAGCTCGGACGAATGGCGCTGGCCGTAGCGCATCGACAGTGCGAAGGTCTCAAAGCCATCGGCATTGGCCATGGCGAGCACGGTGGCGGAGTCCAGCCCGCCGGACAGCAGGACAATGGCGCGTTTTTTCATGGGCGAAGCCTTGTGGAGCAAATCAGGGGAAGGCCCGCATTTTAGCGCGCCGCCACCCTCCCCGCGCCCAATGCCGCGCATGCCGGCCATTCACGACCGGCCATGAAAAACGCCCGCCAGTGCAGCCACGGGCGGGCGTCGAACAATCACAGTAGCGATTCGCCGGTCAGCGCATCGTCTTCAGGCGGCTTTCGGCAGTCTTGGCCTGCTCGCTGCCCGGGTACTGGGCAACCACTGCTTCCAGCGTCTTGCGTGCAGCCGCCTTCTGGCCCGACTCACCCTGGTTGGTCGCCACCTGCAGCAGCGCGTCGGCGGCCTTCGGGTGCTGCGGGTTGGCGCGCGCCATGCTCTCCAGCACGTAGCTCGATCCCTTGTAATCACGCTGCGCATACAGCGCGTTGCCCAGCCAGAACTGCGCCAGCGGCAGGTATGGGCTCTGCGGATACTTCTTCACGAAGGCCGAGAACTGGTTGCCCGCCCCCTTGAAGTTGCCACTCTGGAACGTCTTGAGCGCGGCGTCGTATTCATCCTTCTCGCCAGGCTGGACCATGCCGTCACGGCCTTCCACCGTGGCCTGTTGCGGCTCGAACTTCTTCAGGCGCGCATCGAGGTCGGCGTAGTAATCCTTCTGCTGCTTGGTCAGCGTGTCGACGGCGTTCTGCAGAACTTCGTTCTGGCCACGCAGGCGCGCCACTTCGGACTTGAGTGTCTCGATCTGGTTTTGCGCGTCGATCAGGTTGCGGCTGTTCTGGTCGATGCGCTGCGCGGCGCTCGACTGGAAGGTGTTGAACTTCTCGCGCATGTCGATGATGGCGCGACGCGCCTCATCGTCGTCAAACACCCCTGCTGCCGCCGGGCCGGCCAGGGTCAGGGCGCCACCCGCGACAAGCGTCGCCATCAGGATGGCCTTGCGGACTGCCCCATGAGCGCGCTGTTTCATCATCGTAGTCATGTGATTGCCAACGTAAGAACGCCGGCCACGCAAGCGTAGCCGGCGCGTCCAACTTCAAACCGTGCCGATCAGTAGACGATATCGGCGCGGCGGTTCTGCGCCCACGACTCTTCGTCGTGACCGGTGGCCTGCGGCTTTTCCTTGCCCAGGCTCACGGCTTCCATCTGGCTGTCAGGCACGCCCATCGACGACAGTGCGCGACGCACGGCCTCGGCACGCTTCTGGCCCAGGGCCAGGTTGTACTCGCTGGTGCCGCGCTCGTCGGTATTGCCCTGGATCAGCACCTTGCGCTGGTTGTGCGATTGCAGGTAGCGCGAGTGCTGGCCTAGCAGACCTTGGTATTCCGACTTGACCGAGTAGCTGTCGAAATCGAAATAAATGCTGCGCTTGGCCAGCGGGCTGTTCGGGTCGGTCAGCTCGTCACGGCCCACGTCCACCGGGGTCACCGTGCGGGTGTCTGCACCCGTGCCAGCACCGCCCGTACCGTTCTTGGCGGTGTCATCCAGCTTCACACCCGAGCTGCAAGCACCCAGGGCCAGCAGCGTGGCAATGGCTGCGAGTTTGATCATGGTTTGGGACTTCGACATGTCCGATTTCTCCTAGAGGAACTGCTTCGTTATTGCATGAAAGGACCCCATGCCGGCTCACGAACTTCGCCGGCCTGGAGGGAAAGAATCTGACGCGTACGGCCATCGGTCGACACGGCTGCCAGCACCGTCTTGCCGCCCACGCGCGTGGAATACAGGATGAACTTGCCGTTGGCGGCAAAACTTGGGGATTCATCGTAGGAGGTGTCCGTCAGCGCATTCACATCGCCGTTGGTCAGGTCCTGCGTGTACAGGCGGAACGCACCGCCCACGCGCGAGATGTACGCCAGCAGCTTGCCGTCCGGGGACACACGCGGGCTCGTGTTGTACCCGCCCTTGAACGTCACGCGCTGCGCACCACCCGCCTCTTCGCCGTCAGCCGACATGCGATAGATCTGCGGTGCGCCGCCACGATCGCTGGTGAAATAGATCGAGCGACCATCTGGTGAGAACGACGGTTCGGTGTCGATGGCGCTGCTGCGCGTCAGGCGACGCAGGCCCGAGCCATCGGCGTTCACCACATAGACCTGCGTATTGCCATCACGCGAGAGCGCCACCGCCACACGGCGGCCATCCGGCGACCACGACGGCGCCGAGTTGTTGCCCTTCTGATTTGAGATGACGGTGCGGCGGCCGGCTACCAGGTCGTGCACGTACACCACCGGCTTCTTGAGCTCGAACGATACGTACGCGACCTTGGTGCCGTCCGGCGACCACGCCGGCGAGATGATCGGCTCGTTGCTGGTCAGCGCAATCTGCGGGTTGGCGCCATCCGAATCGGAGATCTGCAGTTGGAAGCGGCGACCAACCTTCGACACGTACGACAGGCGCGTCGCAAACACACCGCGCTCGCCAATCAGCTTCTGGTAGATGTAGTCGGCAATCTCGTGCGCAGCCAGGCGCAGTTGGCCGGGGCCACGCGTGAGCGACAGGCCGCCCAGGCTCTCGCCCTTGGCGGTGTCATACAGGCGGAAGCGGATCTCGTAGCGATCGCCGTTGCGCGTCACGGTGCCGCCCACGAAGGCAGCAGCGCCCTTGGCTTTCCAGGCGCCCAGGTCCGGGGCCGGGCTTTCCGGCACCACGGCGCCTGCCACATCCACGTTGGAGAAGCGGCCGCTGCGCACCAAGTCTGCTCGGACGATTGCCGAAAGGTTCTGGGGCGCCTCAGCCTCGCCCTGGAAGTTGGCGATGGCGATCGGGTACTGACTCGAGCCGACGCCCGAGATTTCCACGTTGAGCTGGGCATGGGCCACGCCAACGCACGCTGCGGTCAGCAGCAACGCCTGCGCGGCGCGTCGGAAGATTGGAATCCACATCTTGCGCATCATGTTCATCATCCGTATCGAATCTGTGAATTGGGTACAGGCGCCACCGGTGCGACGCCAACGCGTTATTCCTTGGGCCGGAACGTCAGGGTGACGCTCGACGGTGCCTTGCCGTTGGTATCACGCGGCAGAGGATCGGAGCGTTCCACCGCACGCAGCACGGCTTCGTCATAGGCGCCGTTGCCACTCGACTTGGTCAGCCGCTTGGACAGGATCGAGCCATCCGGCGCCATCGTCACCGCCACCACTGCTGACGGGTTGCCGCTGATACCTTCCGCGTCGAACACGATGTTCGGCTTGACCTTGGCACGCACGCGCTCGGCATATCCCGCCGATGCCGTGCCGCCGGTGCCCTGCCCGGTACCAACGCCACCGCCAGAACCCGCCACCTTGCCACCGCCCGCGGCACCTCCGGCCATGGCCTGCAGGTGCTGCAGATTCGCATTGCGCTGGGCGTTGGCCTTGGATTCGGCTGCCTTGCGTTCGGCATCAGCTTTGGCCTTGGCATCTGCGGCAGCCTTGGCCTTCAGCTCCTTCTGCTTCGCTTCGGCGTCTGCCTTGGCCTTAGCTTCCGCCTGGGCCTGCAGCTGTGCATTCTTGCGAGCCTGGGCTTCAGCAGCAGCGGCCTTTTCCTTAGCCTGCTGTTCGGCCTGGGCCTTGCGTTGAAGTTCCGCCTGGTGGGCCTGCTGTTCCTTCTGTGCTTTCAGTTGCGCCTGGCGCTGGGCTTCAGCGCGGTCCTCGGCAGCTCGGCGGGCGAGTTCAGCCTCGCGCGCGGCAGCCACGGCAGCCGCAGCCTCCCGCTCACGCTTGCGCTTCTGCTCCAGCGCGATGTCGGCTTCCTCTTCCACCTTGGTCGGTGGCGCTTTGATGACAGGCTCCGGCTTGACCTCAGGCGGCGGCGCTGTCTGCACGGCTTGCTGAACCGCAGCCTCATCCCACAGCTCAGCCTCTTCGCCGCGGGGCGTGCTGCTCTGCCACTGCACGCCAAAGTACAGGAAGGCGATCAGCAGCAGATGCGTGAGGACGGCCAGCCCGAACGCGCGCAGCGTGCCACGCTCGCGGACAGGCTCGTAACGATGCAACGACGTCGTAGCCATGACGTTCAGGTTGCCTCGCCCGGATGCATCAACGCGTTCATTGCGACTTCACCATCAGGCCGACGCGCTTGACGCCGTCGCCCTTCAATACGCTCATCACCGTGAGCACACGGTCGTACTGCACGGCCTTGTCGGCGGCGATGACGACGGGTTGATCGGGGTTCTCGTCAGTGCGCTGCTTGACGAAGGCGCGCAGCTCATTGTTGTTGGCAAGCTTCTGCTCCGTCGCGCCGGAACTGGACTTGATACGAGCAAGGAGCGTGCCGTCAGACTTGATGGTCACGACGATGGGCGGCTGGGTCTGCTGCGGCGTGGCGTTGGCCACCGACGGCAGGTTGACCACACCCGGGTTCACCACGGGCGCGGCCACCATGAAGATGACCAGCAGCACCAGCATCACGTCGATGTACGGAACGACGTTGATGTCGGCCTTGGCCCGTCGGGCGCGGCGCGTTCGCTGGATGGTAGCCATGACGATCCGTCCTTAGCGCGTCTGGCGCTGGAGGATGTTCGAAAACTCTTCCATGAAGCTCTCGAACCGGTTGGCCAGGCGATCCATCTCGGTGGCGTAACGGTTGTAGGCGATCACCGCCGGGATGGCCGCGAACAGGCCGATGGCCGTGGCGACCAGCGCTTCGGCAATGCCGGGCGCCACGGCGGACAACGTGGCCTGCTGCACGTTGGACAGGCCGCGGAACGCGTTCATGATCCCCCACACCGTGCCGAACAGGCCGATGTACGGGCTGACCGAGCCGACCGAGGCCAGGAACGGCAGGTGCGATTCAAGCGAGTCCATTTCACGCTGATAGGCAGCGCGCATGGCACGACGGGCAGCATCGAGGATGGCGCTCGGGTCGCCAACGCCGCGCTGCTGCTCGCGCGTCTTGAGGTATTCGCGCATACCGGCTTCAAAAATGCGTTCCAATGCACCGGTCTTGTGGCGGTTGTTGGCAGCGCTCTGGTACAGCGCCTGCAGGTCGCCACCGGCCCAGAAATCGCGTTCGAACGATTCGGTCTGGCTGCGCGCGGCGCGCAGCGCAAAGGCTTTGCGGAAGATGTATGTCCAGGAGAACAGCGACATCACCAGCAACAGGCCCATGACAAATTGGACCAACAGACTGGCGTGCAGCACCAGCGAGACGATCGACAGATCTTGTGTGACCTCGACGGGATTCATGCGGCGGCTTTGATGGTTGCGAGTACGGGAGCGGGGATCGGGGTCGGCCGGAATGTGAGCCGGTCGACACATCCAACACGAATCGTGCCTGAGGCGAGCAGAACGTCGCCGCGCCAGCCTTCCTGGGCAAATTGGACCGACGCCGGGCCAACCCGTTCCATACGCGAACGGATCTGCACCAGGTCATCCAGCCTGGCAGGTGCGCGGTAGTCCACAGCGGTGCTGCGCACCACAAAAATGGCCCCGGTCGTGTCGGCCAGCGCCTGCTGGTCGACCCCTAGCGCGCGGAGCCACTCAGTGCGGGCGCGCTCAAAGAATTTCAGATAGTTGGCGTAGAACACTACACCGCCTGCGTCGGTATCTTCCCAATACACGCGCAGATTCCAATCAAAAGAAGACATCCGGCAATTTTACCAAGGCTCGTGTGACGGCCAGCCATCCACCGGCTGGCCGAGGGCTTGCATGCTACGGCAAACCCTGCATGACAAGACTTAAGCCATGTCTCGCGTCAAGCTCGTGGCCGAGAATGACTGGCAAACGGGCATGAGCTCGATTGCGTTGACATTGAAGTGCGCCGGGAGCGCTGCCATCCAGTAGACGGCCTCGGCGATGTCGTCAGCGGTGAGCGCCTCCGTACCTTCGTAAACCTTGTCCACGCGGGCATCGTCGCCCTTGAAACGGACGTTGGAGAACTCGGTGCCAGAGCACAGGCCCGGCTCGAGGTTCGACACGCGCACGCGGGTGCCGGTCAGGTCCGCACGCAGGTTCAGCGAGAACTGGCGCACGAACGCCTTGGTCGCGCCATACACGTTGCCGCCCGGGTACGGGTACGTTCCGGCGATCGAGCCGATGTTGATGACATGACCACGATTGCGCTCGACCATGGCTGGAAGTAACGCACGCGTCATATGGACGAGGCCGGAGCAATTGGTGCCGATCATGCGGTCCCAGTCGGTCAGGTCTGCGCGCTGAGCGGGTTCCAGGCCGAGCGCCAGGCCAGCGTTGTTGACCAGCACGTCGACCTCGCGCCAGCCCTCGGGCAGCGTGCCCGGCAGCGCGGCGACCGCGGCGGCATCTAGCACATCCAGCACGACCGGCAGAAGCGCATCACCCAGTTCGGCCTTGAGCGCATCCAGACGATCCTGACGGCGGCCGGCCGCGATCACGCGATGGCCTTCCCGCACGAAGCGCCGCGCGATGGCTGCACCGAACCCGGCCGTTGCGCCGGTCACGAATACGATCATGGAAGTGTCTCCAAGCCTGAAAAAATGCGAAAAACAGAGTTTACCTGAAGCGTTGCCGCCTGTTGCGTCGCAATGTGCTTGGGCAAGCGCCCCGCGCCTTGCGGCAGTCAAGGGCCTGTCGTACACTCGCGGGCAACCATTCCACCTTGCGCGACTGGCGAATCCCGGGGCTGCAGCAACACACTACAGACCTCGGCAGTGGGCACCGACCACGAGGAAGCGCAAGGTTTCTGGCGTCATGCACAACGACGCCTGCCGCTCGCCTGGGCAGCGAATGGGAAGCTGGGTGACTTGGACACCCGCTGCCACCGGCCAACACTGGAGCAGCGTCCAAGCCGCGCGCCTCCCCGCCTCGCCCGACCATCGCCTTTTCCGTTTCGTTTTTGACCAGACACTCGCCATGTTCGAACGCAGCCGCTATACGATCGACCAGATCGATCCCGAGATCTTTGCCGCCATCCAGAAGGAAAATCAGCGCCAGGAAGACCACATCGAACTGATCGCTTCTGAAAACTACACCTCGCCGGCCGTGATGGCCGCGCAGGGCTCGCAACTGACCAACAAGTACGCCGAGGGCTATCCCGGCAAGCGCTACTACGGTGGTTGCGAATACGTGGACGTGGTTGAGCAGCTCGCCATCGACCGCGTGAAGCAACTGTTTGGCGCGGAAGCTGCCAACGTGCAGCCGAACTCGGGCTCGCAGGCCAACCAGGGCGTGTTCTTCGCCGTGCTCAAGCCGGGCGACACGATCATGGGCATGAGCCTGGCCGAAGGTGGTCACCTGACGCACGGCATGGCGCTCAACATGAGCGGCAAGTGGTTCAACGTGGTCAGCTACGGCCTGAACGCGCAGGAAGACATCGACTACGACGCGCTCGAAGCCCTGGCACAAGAGAAGAAGCCGAAGCTGATCATCGCTGGCGCATCCGCATTCGCCCTGCGCATCGACTTCGAGCGCATTGGCAAGATCGCCAAGTCGATCGGCGCGTACTTCATGGTCGACATGGCCCACTACGCCGGCCTGATCGCCGCGGGCGTGTATCCGAACCCGGTGCCGCACGCTGACTTCGTCACCACGACCACCCACAAGAGCCTGCGCGGCCCGCGCGGTGGCGTGATCCTGATGAAGGCCGAGCACGAGAAGGCCATCAACTCGGCGATCTTCCCGGGTATCCAGGGCGGCCCGCTGATGCACGTGATCGCCGGCAAGGCAGTGGCGTTCAAGGAAGCCCTGTCGCCGGAGTTCAAGGCCTACCAAGAACAAGTGGTGAAGAACGCCCGCGCGATGGCCGAGACGCTGATGGCCCGTGGCCTGCGCATCGTGTCGGGGCGCACCGAAAGCCACGTGATGCTGGTCGACCTGCGCGCCAAGAGCATCACCGGCAAGGAAGCTGAGAAGGTGCTGGGCGACGCGCATATCACCGTCAACAAGAACGCCATCCCGAACGATCCGGAAAAGCCGTTCGTGACCTCGGGCGTGCGCCTGGGCTCGCCGGCCATGACCACGCGCGGCTTCAAGGAAGCCGAGGCCGTGAAGGTGGCCCACCTGATCGCCGACGTGCTGGACAACCCGCACGACGAAGCGAACATCGCTGCCGTGCGTGCCAAGGTGGCTGAGCTGACCAAGCAGTTCCCGGTCTACGCCTAAGCGGTTGGCAATGGCTGCGGCACACACACCAGCAGCCACGTAGTACCCTGCCGCGATGCGCCCCAAGTTGGATAAGGGGACCATCGCGGCGTTGTTCTTTTAGCGCAGTGCGTTTGAGGTTCCCGAGGAGCGCGGCATGAAATGCCCCTTTTGCGGCCACGCGGCCACCCAGGTGATTGAGACCCGCATGTCGGAGGAAGGCGATACCGTGCGCCGTCGCCGCAAGTGCGAGTCCTGCGACCGCCGCTTCACGACCTACGAACGCATCGAGCTGTTCTTCCCGGCCGTCGTCAAAAAGAACGGCAGCCGCGTCGATTACGACCGCGCGAAGGTCAAGGACTCCATGCGCCTGGCGCTGCGCAAGCGCCCTGTCTCCGCCGAGGCCATCGACGAGGCCATCGCCCGCATCGAAGAAAAACTGCTCAGCCACGGCGAGAAGGAAATCGGCAGCGACCGCGTGGGCGAGCTGGTGATGCGTGAGCTCAAGCGGCTGGACAAGATCGGGTACATCCGGTTTGCGTCGGTGTACCGGAGTTTTGAGGATCTGGCGGAGTTTCGCGACGTGCTGGATGAGGTTGCGGCGACGAATGTGCGCAAATGAAAAAGGCCCCCGAGGGGGCCTTTTTTGTTACCAGCACTGGGCTGGTGTGTTGCCGCCGGTCGCGGTGGGATTGCCTTGGACGCCGAGCTGGTTGATGGTGTACGTCCCGCATGCATCCGCCGTTTGCGGGCTGATCGGAACAGCGGAAGCGGCAAAACCGGGAGCAGCCGTGCCGCTGGCGCCCGCAGTGCCCGTTGTAGCGACATACAGTTGGTAGTACGACTGCGTGCCCGATTGAATGGCAAATGGAAAGTTTGCAGCGGCATAGCCCAACGACGCCGGCACTGCGGTGTAGGTGTTCTGCAGTGTGAAGAACCGCTCCTGCCGTGTGGCCAGATCCAGCAGCGCCGTCTTCGCATCCGCGCGGTGCGATTTGAGGATGTACTGCTGATACGACGGATAGGCGATGCGGGCCAGGATGGCGATGATCGCCACCGTGATCATCAGCTCCATCAGGGAGAAGCCGCTCTCGTGACTCAATCTGCGGCGCGACGGGGTGGGCGTCATATGTCGGTTCATGATTAGCGCAGCTTGACCCAGTTGAGGCGCGAGCCGACGCCGGTCGCATTGGGGTTGATTCGAATAAACCGGGGCGTACCATCGGCGCCCTGCATCACAGCGTAGACATTGCTGCCGACGGTCACAAACGTCGAGGTACCCGTCCCACTCATACCGACCGCGCTGACGGCCGCCCCACTTTGGGTCAGGTAGTTGCCGTTCGCATCATAGAAATACGGGTTTGGCGTTGCACCACCGGTTGCAACGGAAAGACCGTATGAGTAGCCGGTCGCGGGGGTTGAATTGCAGGACAGCACCTGCTGAACAGCCGGGATCAGCGTATTGATGTTGAACACACCGTATTGAAGCGTCGGGCTGAAGACCGCCTGTTCGTTTTGCCCAGCAGGCAATGGCAGCGTCCAGCCATACTGATTATTGTTGGTACCGGCGCAGTCCGACGAACCTTGCCAGCACACCTTGTTGCTGCTGATCACCCGCTGGGCCGTACCCGTAGCGGTGGCCGTGGCGGCAGCATCGACCGTGATGGTCTGTTGCTGCAGCGACGACCCGGTCACGGTCTGCGGCGCGGTCAGCGATGTGTATTTTGCGGTCTCCGGCGCGATGGCATTCCATGCATTCATGTTCCAGTCCCAGATGCCATAGAGCGCCTGTGCTGCGGTTGCATTGGTGGCGGCACTGGTGAGCGTTGCCGGCTGCGTCTGTCCCGTGCCGAAGCTGACCAGCACGCGCGGTTTGCTGCCCGAGCCGGAGCCAGGGATCGACGCAACCACGACCTTGGTGGTAATGGGTTGGCCGACCGACGTCGAGAACAGCGGCGCGGACGACACGCTCCACGATGCGGGATTCTGCGCGGTGAGATCGAAACGCCAGAGGTTTCCGAAAACATCACCAGCATAGACGTAATCGGTAATGTGATCGCCATCAAGATCGGCAGACGTCACATAGGCGATGCCATTCTTGTTATTGCCGCCGGCCGGATCCTGGCTAGGACCATAGCCCGTATCGATATAACGGAACGAGGTGGTGCCCTTTGCCGGGTCGACCAGCATGATGTACATCCCCGCTGTACCGTTCTGGCTGTTCAAACCGTTGCCAAACAGCGCTGCCCAGCTACCGTTGTGCAGGCGGCGAATGATCGGTGTGCCGTAGGTGTTGCCCAGATAGGCGCCGCAGTTGGTGACGTTCGCACAGGTAATCGACCCTGGCCCCCACTCACCGATGACCAAGTTGCTGGCGTTGCTCTCGCTAAAGGTGGACGGGTCTGTAATGTCCAGTGCGTAGATCGCACCGGTGCCCTGGGTGGTGCCATCCCCAATCGGGCCGTTGGTGTTGCCACCACCGCCCATGCCACCCACGAGCCAGGTGTGCCAAGCGCCGTTGTAGTACAGCTCGCCCGTGCCAGGCGTCGCATCCATATAGAGATTGTGTGCGTACGATGGCGAAGCAAAATCCAGCTTGCCGTTCGAACTGCTGTGGATGGTATTCACGACAGCGGTTGGCATGTACGCCAAAGCTTCCTGGCCGTCGTTGGGGGTCGTCGCATTGTTGACGAAGTTACCTTTGACGTCATAGCTGCCAGCACGAAAGCCGTGCAGCATACCGTCATTGGCGCCGACATACACGACGTTCAAGCGCTGCCCGTAGGTGGTCTTGAAGTTCGCGTAGCTGCCGGTGGGTTCGAGCGGAGTGGCTTTGGCATACAACGCATCCACCCACGGACCGTTGTAGGGCGCTGAAGGCCCGCCCACCCAGCTGGGGCTGGAGTTGATGATGTCACCCAGCACACCCGTGCGTGTACGGAAAGACCCGCCATTGCTGACTTCGTATGTGCGGGTGCCACGCAGGTAGAGCAGTCGCGCACTGGTGGCGCTGCTGTCGCCTGCAGTCAACGCGGTTTTCTGGGCGGAGGTCAGATTCGCCCACTGAAAAGGAACCCCACTGGTGCCGTTCCAAGTCAAGATGTTGCGCGCGGTCGGCGCCTGAACGGCCACCGTCGCGCTCGACCCCATGGCAGGACACGCCCCACCCGTCAGCGTACAGCTTGCGTCCCAGTTTGCCGTGGAGTTGATGACAAGCTTGCCCGAGGCGTCTGGGCCTAGGGTTTGCGCGGTCAACTCGCCCCACCAGTTGGTTTGGTGATAGTAGGCAAGGTAGAGCTGCGTACCGCCGGTCACGCGACCGAGTTGCGGGATGTTAGTACCGGCGGAACTGCTGGACTGCCCCACCGGGGCGGCCTTGAAGCACGTAATCTCGTGCACGTTGCTGCCGCCACCCGTACCCGCCGAAAACCCGAATCGGAACGAAGACGGCAGCGGCCCATTCGATGCGGTGATACTCTGATTGGTAATCACCGGCTGCGCGATGCCACCGTTGACGCTGTATGACAAGCTCAACAACCCGTCTTGCGTAACGGTGAGCGCGTACGTTATAGGCGTCGCCGAGCCGCGCACCGGATTATTGGTGGCTTCCTGGCTGAAGATCGTCACGCCGTTGAGCGTGTCGCCGGAAAGGTAGTTGTAGTTGTAGTTAACCGGCTCGGAGGTCTGATTACCATTGGAGACCTTGTACCCGTTCGCATCGTACTGCGTCTTGCCACTAAAATTGTAGAGATAGCCAGCTGCGCATGTACTCTGGACGGCACTGCTTTGCTGCGATGAACTCAGCGACGAGGGATAGTACTTCGGGTAGTTACTCGACAAGTTCGCCCAATTGGTATTGCCCGCCCCGCGCAGACTGATACGACCGGGGATTGCTCCCGCGCCTCCGTTTGGGTTTGCGCCTGTACTGGTGTTGTCGTTGGAATTCGAGAAGTTGCCGAACTCGTCGATCCCCAGGCCGATGTAGCCCCCCTGAACACCGTCATACGTCGCGTTGCCGTTTGAGCAGCTGTAACCCAAGCTGCCGCCCAATGCGCCGACCGTCGCCGGCTTCGAGCCATCGGCCAGAAAGAAGCTAATGCCGTCGGCACCGCTCTTGACGCCATTCGCATTCTTGTAAGCGTTACCGCCATACGTCACGGTTGTGAACGTGACCTGCAGGCCTTGGTTGGTTGGAAACGTAAAGTTGGAAACCACGGCACCTGTTTGGCTATTGCCGTTGGTGCCAGCACCGGTGTCACCGTTGGTGAGGCGCAGAGCACCGGACCCCGGCTGGTCAGGCAACCGGCCCGTGGTGCCGCCCACCTGCGTCTTGCCGCTGTAGTAGCTCAAGCCAGAGCACGCCGGGATCGTCCCGGTGTTGTTACCCGCCGTAAGACAGGCACCGTTGAGCGCCTGCCAATTGTAGGAAGAAGACGTGCCCGTTAAGGTATCGCTGATGACAATCTGTGCGTGCGACACGCCCGGCAGCACCGCTGCCGTTGCAAGCAAAGCGAAGCGTTTGTTCTTGTTCATCACTGTTGCCCCAGATCTTTGGCACCCGACATCATTTGATAGGTGGTCTGCACCACGGCAGCCGTCGTCGCATCACCGCCATAGCCGTAGGCGGTGATCTGATAAAGCTGGCCCAACCCGCTTGGGTTCGTGCCGAGATAGCTGATATAGAGGCCGGGAATGCCCGCATAGTTGATATCCCCAGCGGGGGAACTGGCCCCAGCCAAACCACCGCCACCGTTGGCCGTCATCGATGGCAGTTGATACGTCGACGCGATGCCCCAAGGCAGCGTGGTGGGACTGGTGATCGCGGCGGAGCACACTCGCATGTTGGCAAGCGCAGTGCCGTCGTTGACGCCAACGCAGTTCACGCTGCTCGAGGCGTAGCCCTGGCTCAACCACCATTCGCCGTACTGCAGCGCGCTCTGAGCGGCTTCGAAGGCGCGCTGCTTGTCGCGCGTGCCCGCAGCAATCCGCTCCTGCAGGCCGGAGCTGCGGAACATCCCCACCGCAAATAGCGTGAGCACGAGCAGCAGCAGCAGCCCGACGATCAGCGTGTAGCCACGCTCATGGCGGGTTGATATGGTGGAAAGACGCATCGTCTTGCTCATGGCTGGTTCTTCAAGCTGATCAACTGCGTCCACGTTGTGGTCTGTGACGGTCCAACCAGGTTGCCGAACTGTGTGGAAAACGTCAGCGTGACCTTGAGGGTGTGGACAACGGGCCAAGCGTTCGCTGTAGTCACCTGTGTCGCGGTGAGATACGAATCGACCGATCCGTCATTGTTCGCATCGGTGCCATACAGCACGCTGAAGCCAGATACACCACTGACGATTGGCACTGCCGCCGCGCCATTGACCGAACACACCAACTCGTTGTTGGCACTGATGGACAGCGTGTTGACGTACACGAGTTGTCCGCCACTCGTATTGGTCTGTCCCAAACAATTTGTGGTGCCGTCACCGCTGCCGGCTGCGAATTGGGTCGTCAGCGTGTCGCTGTTGCTGCCGGTTCCCGTACCCGTCGTACCGGAAATCACCTGGCCGGCCACCATCCCGCCCGCAGCAGGCAGCGCAGTCGCTGCCGTGTTGATCACCGGGTTCGGAAAATAACCGGCCGACTGCGCCATATTGGTCAAGACCGTCAGCGCAAGTCGCTCGTTGTCCTGCAATTGCGCGAGCTGATCCTGGCTTGTGAACGTCTTCTGCATGTTCACAAACATCACCACCACGCCACTCATGATGAATAGCGCAATCACCATGGCGATCAGGATCTCGACCAGGCTCGTGCCGGCCTGCCTGCGAGCCCATCGCATCCTGGGAGTCATCGGTTTGCCGCTCATGGTTGAACGTAGAGCGTGTAGCTCTGCTGAGTCGTCGCCGGCGCCGCGGCCGCCGCCGAGGCTGTCGTGCTATTGACTGCGATATATTTCTCGTTCCAGGTCACAGTGACATTGCAGTTCACCGGAACGACGGTGGTGCAGTTACCTGTTGCGGAGTAGCCCGGAAAGTTTCTGTTCATCCAACTCGCCCACTGTTGGAAGTCGTAAGCAGCCAACTTGACCGGCGTGCAGCCATTGCCGCCTCCGTCCGGACAACTCGTCACCGTCGCGCTGAGCACACTATTCGAGTCCGTGACGGCTACGCCACTGGCACTGAACGTCGCCGGAGCTGTGTTGGCCACAGCCCAGAAGCCACGATTGCCATGCATGGCAGCGACCAGACTTTCCG
Organism: Ralstonia sp. A12; assembly: GCF_000801955.1. GTDB lineage: Bacteria > Pseudomonadota > Gammaproteobacteria > Burkholderiales > Burkholderiaceae > Ralstonia. The sequence goes on along the minus strand of NZ_JSZO01000007.1, from coordinate 82,585 downwards.
TTTGCAGCGCCACCAGCGAACGCATGCGTGAAACCTGCGTGTTGCCGACCGCTGCTGCCTGGATCTTTGCCAAGCCCAGTAGACCGACGCCCACCACCACCAGAGTGATGAGCGCTTCAATCAGTGAGAAACCGGCCGCATTGCGCCGTTGCATAGCTAGTTGCATTGGCGAACCCCTGGCGTGATTACCGCTTGCCGGCCGGCAATATTGATCTCCACGCAACGCGTCGCGTTGCTGTTCACAGGTGAGGTACGCAGCGCCATCGTGACGGTGCCGCCCGCCAGATTTGTTGCAAAACCATCACGGCTATACGTCACTGCCGAAGCCGCCGGACTTGTCGGGCTCGGCCTGAAGGTGTCGTTGTTCGGAAGCGGGGTACGCACACGCAGCGGCACATCGCTCGTGGAGTCGGTCGTTCCTGAACCGTTGGTGTCATTGAAGACGATCCAACCGGCCTCCCAGTTACTGGTGTTGGTTGTATTGCACGCAGTGCCGTTGGACGACGGGCACAGACTGACCGGCAGCCCTCGCTTGATTGCCTCGCTGCGTGCGAACTGCAAATCGCTGACCAGCGAGTTCGCCTCGGCTTGCAGCCGAACCTTCTGCGTAAGTCCGACATACGAAGGCGTCGCTATGATCGCCAAAACCGCCACGATGGCCAGCGTCACCAGCAGTTCAACCAGCGAAATACCGCCGATGCGGCTCGAACGAATGCAACCGGCGCGCCCCCGCACGCCGCTTATCCCATCCGGATGCGACATATCTGTATGAATTTGGCTGCCAAGCAACAGGTTGTCGGCACGAGCGCCGACACCACCGCCACACCGATCCTGCCGACCCTGAAGCCGGCTGTGTGACGATTGAAATTGATGCGCGGTTAGATGATTGCGGACCGCAGCCGCCATGTCAGTGCGACAGCCGACCGACTGGAAACCCGTATCGCCGCGTAGGCGAAATCCCGTTGTGCATATTTACCCCCGACATTTTGTTATGCGGCAGTCACGGCGCAATCGTTATCGCGCGTGCTGCTGATTTCTGAACTTCCCGAGTTCTTTTGTTGGGCCGCATTCAGCCCCCGCTGAACACGATGGTCTACCCGGCAAAAAAGCGCAGGCTGACGCACCCACCGAAATAGTGGGGAATTAGTCAAAAAGTGTCAACAACCCCCCACTCGATAACAAGGTTCGAGCGAGTCGGTTTTGACAAAAATCCAACGATTGACAGTGAAACGCAAACGCGGGCGCACTACGAGCAGACGCCCTTGCCAGACCACTAAGGAGGGTATTGACCAGATATGACACCTATACGGCCGAATTCACACTAACTTGAGCGGCCTTGCCAAGCGCACTGCCGACTCATGCCCTCCCGCCCCCACCGCCAACACGGCGCCATCCTGATCGAATCCCTCGTCGCACTAACGCTGCTATCCCTCTGCGCAGCGGGCACATTGGCAGCACTTGATCGAATGGACACGACCAGCCAGAGCCTGCGCCAGCTATCGGCCGAAATCCGCGAACAAAATACCCGAACCGAAACGGCAGACTTACGCTGACATGCGTCGCCCACTCAAGGCCTCGCGGGGCGTGACGCTGGTCGAGTTGCTGATCGGCGCTTTGATCGGGCTGATCGTGCTCGGCATCGCGCTCCAACTCACGCTTCTTGCCCGCACACGCTATCAACGCATCGCCGATCAAGCGCTGATCGAAGATCGTGGCACCCAGGCATTGGACCTGCTGACAGCCGCAGTCCAGCAGGCAGGCTGGGTGACCGACATACCGGCGTCCTCACGGCTGCGACGGTCGCCCGGTATAGATGCACCGCCCTCCCTCCAAGGACAGGACAACTGCAAAGCCCGCAATGCAACCGCCAACGGCATCGTGTGCGCAAGTGGCGGCGGCATTGAGTACAGCGATGCGCTGGTGGTGCGCTTTGCCGGCAAAAGCAAACAACCCGACGGCATGCTAGGGGACGGCAGCGTCATCGACTGTTCAGGCTATGCCGTACCTGAGAACGGGCCGGGCACCCCGAACGACTCGCGCGCGGGAATCATGCTGCTATACATCACAGAATCCACCACGGACAAGGAGCCCCAGTTGATGTGCCTCTCCTGGGGGCGGAACAGCGGCCAGCTCACATCCTCGCTGAGCAACAGATCAAGCATGGTCCGAGGTATTGAAACGATGCAAATCCTCTACACAGTGGGCTCGCAGGATGGCACCTCTACCCAGATCCTGTCCGCTCGCAGCGTCACCCCTGATCAATGGCGCCGCGTTCAAGCGGTACACATCGCGCTGGTCGTACGCGGCAACTATGACGATCCCAATGCCGTTGGCAAGCCTGTCCCCACGCTGGCGCTGTTTCCCCACCTTCGTCAGGCACAGGGCACCAGCGAGGACTTGCACTTCACCCCCAGCCAGCCGCTGCGCCGTCGTGCTGTCTTCACGGCAACCGTGCGTGTGCGCAATCCCCTTGCGTGCGAGGTAGACGTATGCTGAATACGATGGCCAAGACACGTGGCTTTGCGCTACCGGTTGTCATGGCGGTCGTGGCTTTGCTTGGCCTGCTGACCATGGCACCGCTCCACCTACTGCTGGATCAACGGCGCCGCGTCTCCCTCGCCGCGGACCACGCTCAGGCCAAGCACGCCGCGGAGTATGCGCTGAACGCCGCAGAATGCGAGCTCTCCTCCGGCACAGGTACGCCGACGACTCGGGATTGCTCCTTGATCCTGCCGGTTGAACGCACCGCGGCGTTCAACCCGGTCACGCCACGCGGCTTTGTGGCCGGCTCCTGCGGCATGGACAACATGCTTGGGTTGTGCCAACCACGGCCGGGGCAATCGTTATGGGCGATGGCCGGCCTGCTCGACGAGAACACCCTGGCGATGGAAGTCGAACCACCTCAGCTCATCCCGAACAGCAACCGCAAATCCGCTCGCCATGCGCGCTACGTCATCGAACCCATTGCAGATCGATGGCCAGGCCTGAGCGAACAGGCCAGCGAGACATCGCCCCCTCACCTCTTCCGTATTACAGCGGCGGGTTTTGGCACAGATCCGGCCGTCAGTGTCGTATTGCAATCGGTCTTCCGCCCACGGGTCTCAGATCGGTCAACACCTCAGCTTGTCACCCTAGCCACTCCACCGATCGATCGCCCTAGCGGCACGATCACGCAAACCGTCCACACCACGCTGCTGGCAACCCATGGTGATCCGCCGCATGCAGCCCAAACCGAGACGCAAACCGTCATGCTGGGCCGCTTGAGCTGGCGCGAACTGATAACAGAGGGCACACCCTGATGCGCCAGCCCACCGCGTTCACGCTGATTGAGCTATTGGTAACGCTGGCCATCGCCGCCGTACTCGCCACGATGGCTGTACATATCTGGTCCAGTCATCGGACACGCGCGCAAAAGGCTTCCGTGCGCGCCGCACTGGCCGCAGCCATGGCGGAACTGGAACAGCAGCACATACAGGCGGGCAAGTACGAGGTGCCCAACGGCGTTTTGGGGCAAACCGGTGGCTATCAGCTCTTCGCCCAGCTGTGCCATGACGGCAACCGCGCACAGTGCGTGGAAGTGGCCGCCCAGCCAATGCAGCCTGACACCACCTGCGGCACGCTCATCCTGCGCAGCACCGGCGAGCGATTCATACAGTTTGGCGATACGCGCCAATCGGCATCACACGCGTGTTGGCCATGAAGTATCGTCGTTCGCGTGCCGGCTTCACATTGGCCGAATTGATCGTCGTTTTGAGCGTCATGTCGATCCTCGCGGTGTTCGCCGTACCCGCCGGCCTGGACTGGTGGCGGCGCGAAACAGTGGTCACCCTGGCCGATCAGGTTGTCAGCTCGATCACACTCGCGCAAACCCTGTCGCGCAATCAACGCATCTGGGTTCAGATCGGCCCGCGCGATACGAATCAAGATTGGTCATCCGGCTGGGCGGTGTATATCACGGCCAAGCCGCAAACCCAGATCACGCCATTCAAGCCCAGCGGAGGCGATCTCCTGATAACGGTATCGCAGCCCGTGTCCTCGTCGATCAAGATCACCTTCGATGGTTCAAGAAGGGAGGTGAAAACCCTCTCCTATTCACCTGTGGGATACTCGCGGTACAAAACCTCACAGTTTTATGGCACGCTGACCATCGCGTCCGGCGCACATATACGCCGCGTCAAGATCGACTCCACTGGTCGTGCCCGCGTCTGCAACCCGGACAAAGACAAGACGTGTACCGGTAGTGCCGCCGACAACGACGAACCCTAACCCACGCTCCACGCTGCCCCGCCCATGTTTTCCGATTTCGACCACGCCATGATGCAGCGCGCCCTGGCGCTGGCCGAGAAGGGGCTCTTCACCACCACGCCCAACCCGCGCGTGGGCTGCGTGATCGTGCACGGCGACACCGTCATCGGCGAGGGCTATACCCAGCCCGCCGGCCAGGACCACGCTGAAATTCAAGCCATCAAAGATGCCCAATCGCGCGGCCAGGACGTGCGCGGTGCGACGGCTTATGTGACGCTGGAGCCGTGCAGCCATTTTGGCCGCACCCCGCCCTGCGCAGACCGCCTGGTGGAAGCCGGCATCGCCCGCGTGGTGGCGGCAATGGAAGACCCGAACCCCGCCGTTTCCGGACGCGGCCTGCAAAAACTGCGGGATGCCGGCGTCGACGTGCGCTGCGGCCTGCTGGAGCGCGAAGCACGCGAACTCAATATCGGCTTTGTCTCACGCATGACGCGCGGTACGCCGTGGGTGCGCGTGAAGGTCGGCGCATCGCTCGACGGCCGTACGGCGCTCGACAACGGCATCAGCCAGTGGATTACCGAAGCCGAGGCCCGCAACGACGGCCATCGCTGGCGCGCACGAGCCTGTGCCATCCTCACCGGCATCGGCACAGTGCGGGAAGACAACCCGCGCCTGACCGTGCGTGCCGTCACCACGCCGCGCCAGCCGCGCCGCGTGCTGGTCGACTCGGCGCTGGACGTGCCGCTCGATGCGCACATCCTCACCGCCGATGGCCACCACGAGCCGACGCTGATCTTTGCCGCACAGCCCGAAGCTGGCCGCATGCGCGCCCTGGCCGAACGCGGCGCGGAGGTCGTCCTCCTGCCCAATGCGGCTGGCAAGGTCGATCTGGCTGCGATGCTGCGCGAGCTGGGCCGCCGCGAAATCAACGAGCTACACGTCGAGGCTGGCTTCAAGCTCAACGGCTCCTTGCTGCGCGAAGGGCTGGTCGACGAGATCCTCGTCTACCTGGCGCCCAAGGTGCTCGGCTCGGGCCAGGGCATGTTCAACATGGGGCCGCTGCAGACACTGGAAGGCGCGGCCGAATTCTTCTTTCACGACATCTCGCGCATCGGGGGCGATCTCCGCATCCTGGCGCGCCGCAACCCGACAGACTGATCACTATGTTTACCGGAATCGTCGCCGCAGTTGGCCGCATTGAAACCGTCACGCCGCTTGGCACCAACGCTGATGCGGGCGTACGCCTGTCCATCGACTCGGGTGGCCTGCCGCTGGCCGATGTCGCGCTGGGCGATTCGATCGCCATCCAGGGCGCGTGCATGACGGTCGTCGCCAAGACCGACACGCAGTTCGATGTAGATGTCTCGCGTGAGTCGCTGTCGAAAACCGTCGGCCTGGAGCACCCGGGCGAAGTGAATCTGGAGAAGGCGCTGCGCCTGGCCGACCACATCGGCGGGCACCTGGTCTCGGGCCATGTGGACGGCCTGGGCACCGTCACGCATTTCGCGCCGGTCAATGAATCGCACGAGTTGCGTGTGCGTGCGGCACCGTCGTTGGGCAAGTACCTGGCCTACAAGGGCTCGGTGGTGGTCAACGGCGTTTCGCTCACGGTCAACAGCGTGCGCGACGATGCCAGCGGCTGCGAGTTTTCGATCAACCTGATCCCCCACACGGTGGCCGTCACCACGCTCAAGCACCTGAAGGCCGGCAGCCAGGTCAACCTGGAAATCGACCTGATCGCCCGGTATGTGGAGCGCATGCTGAGCCACACCACGCTCGCCCAGCCCGCCACCGTTTGAACCCTGGCGCTGAGGGGTCAAGGCGGGGTCGATTGGGCCGCCTTGGCGTACAATAGCGGGCTTCCCATTTAAGCAGTCGCATGGCCACCAAACGGGGGTTGGCCGGCGGCGCGCACCCCTGTCACGTCATGTCGATCGCCACAGTCGAAGAAATCATTGCCGAAATCCGCGCCGGCCGGATGGTCATCTTGGTCGACGAGGAAGACCGTGAGAACGAAGGCGACCTGGTCCTGGCGGCCGATTACGTCACACCGGAAGCCATCAATTTCATGGTCACGCACGCGCGCGGCCTGGTGTGTCTGACGCTTACCGAAGAACACTGCGACCAGCTCGACCTGCCGATGATGGCGAGCCGCAACGGTACGCAGTTCGGCACGAACTTCACCGTATCGATCGAAGCTGCCGAAGGGGTAACCACCGGCATTTCCGCTGCCGACCGGGCACGCACCATCCAAGTGGCCGCGGCCAAGGACGCCAAGCCGGCGGATCTGGTGAATCCGGGCCACATTTTCCCGCTGCGCGCCCAGAAGGGTGGCGTGCTGATGCGCGCCGGCCACACTGAAGCCGGTTGTGACCTGACCGCGATGGCTGGCCTGACACCCGCCGGCGTGATCTGCGAGATCCTGAAAGACGACGGCACCATGGCGCGCCTGCCGGATCTGGTGGAGTTCGCCAAGAAGCACGGCCTGAAGATCGGCACGATTGCCGACCTGATCCAATACCGCAGCCGCACCGAAAGCATTGTCGAGCGCGTAGGCGAGCGCACCATGGAAACGCAATTCGGCACCTTCCGTGCCGTGGCTTTCCGCGACCACGCTGCCGGCCGCGCCCACCTGGCACTGGTCAAGGGCAACCCGACGCCGGGCACCGAGACGCTGGTACGTGTGCACGAGCCGCTGTCGGTGCTGGACCTGCTCGAATGCCAGCGCACCACGCACTCGTGGAGCGTGCCGGCCGCCCTGCGCGCCGTGCAGGCTGCCCCGACCGGGGTCGTCGTGCTGCTCAATTGCGGCGATTCGCCGGACCGTCTGTTTACCCAGTTCACCGCACTGGATGCCCCGCACGAGCGCCCGCGTACCAAACCCGATCCGCGCATCTACGGTATCGGCGCGCAGATCCTCAAGGATGTGGGTGTTGGCAAGATGCGTGTGCTGGCTTCGCCACTCAAGCTGCCGAGCATGACCGGCTACGATCTGGAAGTGACGGCCTATCAGTCGATGGCCGAAACGCCCGACACAACGACGGCAACCAAGCATTGATGCTTTCCTGCGGCAGCTCCGGCTGCCGCGCTGGTTTTCTCCTTTTCGCTTTTTTCTCGATTTCTGACGTTGTCTGATTGGCAACCCCAATCGGCAACCCTAACCGGAACACATCATGGAACACGGCTTCTACCCGACCAATCTCGACGGCGAAGGCCTGCGCATCGGCATCGTTCAGGCGCGCTTCAACGAACCCGTGTGCGAAGCGCTGCGCGAAGCCTGCGTCGCTGAACTCGAACAGCTCGGCGTGGCCGGCGAAGACGTGCTGCTGGTGACCGTGCCGGGCGCGCTGGAAGCCCCGCTGGCCCTGCAAAAAATGGCCGAATCGGGTCAGTTCGACGCGCTGATCGCGCTGGGCGCCGTGATCCGCGGTGAGACGTACCACTTCGAGCTGGTGTCCAACGAATCCGCCGCCGGCATCACGCGCGTCGGCCTGGACTTCAACATCGCCATCGCCAACGGCATCCTGACCACCGACACCGACGCACAGGCCCACGCCCGCACCCGCGAAAAGGGCCGCGACTGCGCCCGCGCCGCCGTTGAAATGGCCAACCTGACCAGCGACCTCGACGGTCTGCAGGATCACGGCCAAGACGAAGAGAACGAATAAGCGCGGCTGTTCGCGCAAAGGCTTTTCCCATGACGCAAGACAATTCCCAGGCCAAGACCAAGGCCCCCGCCAAGAGCGCGCGCCGCCGTGCGCGCGAACTGGCGCTGCAGGGCCTGTACCAGTGGCTGCTCAACCGCAACGATCCGGGCGTGGTCGAGGCGCACCTGCAAGATGCGCAAGGCTTCAACAAGGCCGACCGCGCACACTTCGATGCCCTGCTCCACGGCGCGATCCGTGAAGAGACCACGCTGACGGAGAGCTTCACGCCGTTCCTGGACCGTCCGGTTGCCGAGCTGTCGCCGGTTGAGCGCGCGGCCCTGCTGGTCGGTGCGTACGAACTCGTGCACTGCGTCGATATCCCGTACAAGGTCGTGATCAACGAGGCCGTGGAACTGACCAAGACCTTTGGCGGCGTAGAGGGCTACAAGTACGTCAACGGCGTGCTGGACAAGCTGGCCGCTCAGGTGCGTGCTGTCGAGGTTGCTGCCCGCCGCTGAGTCCAAACTCAGTCTGGCGTTTGCTGTTCGCTGTACCCCTTTAGCTTCGCTTCAAGATGGACGCCCACCGCCTGCAGACAGCCGCCCGGCTGGCCAATATCCGCGCCTTTCATGTGATGGAGCTGGCCAAGCAGGCCCGCGAGCTGGAGCTGGCGGGGCGCAGCATCATCCACATGGGCATCGGCGAGCCGGATTTCACCGCCGCCGAACCTGTCGTGCAGGCCGCAGCCGATGCCATGCGGCGCGGTGTGACGCAGTACACCGGCGCACTGGGCATCCGCCCGCTGCGCGAGGCCATTGCCCGCTACTACCAGACCACCTACGGCCTCGACATTGCGCCCGAGCGCATCATCGTGACCGCCGGCGCGTCGGCAGCGCTGCTGCTGGCGTGTGCGGTGCTGGTGGAAGTTAGTGGCGAGGTGCTGATGCCCGACCCGAGCTATCCGTGCAACCGGCATTTCGTGGCCGCCTTCAATGGCGTGGCGAAGCTGATTCCATCGGGGCCGGAACAGCGCTTCCAGTTGACCACCGAGCAGGTCGAAGCCAATTGGGGGGCACAAACACAGGGGGTGCTGCTGGCCTCCCCGTCCAACCCGACCGGCACGTCCATCCTGCCGGACGAGCTGCAACGCATCGTGCAGGCAGTGCGTGCGCGCGGCGGGTTCTCGATCGTTGACGAAATCTATCAAGGTCTGTCGTACGACCAGGCACCGGTCTCAGCGCTGTCGTTCGGCGACGATGTCGTCACGATCAATAGCTTTTCGAAGTATTTCAACATGACCGGCTGGCGACTCGGCTGGCTGGTGGCACCCGCCGAGCTGGTCCCCGAGTTCGAGAAGGTCGCGCAAAACCTGTTCATCTGCGCGTCAGCCGTGGCGCAGCACGCGGCGCTGGCGTGCTTCGAACTGGAAGCGCTGGCCATCTACGACAGCCGTAAAGCTGAATTCCGCCGCCGCCGTGACTTCATCGTGCCGGCACTGGAGTCGTTGGGCTTCAAGGTGCCGGTCAAGCCGGACGGAGCGTTCTATGTCTACGCGGACTGCCGTGGCGTGAATCATCCGCACGCGGCAGATGCCGACGCACTCACCCAATCGATGCTGCAGGAAGCAGGCGTGGTGCTAGTACCAGGCCTGGATTTCGGGCCGTACACGGCGCAGCACTATATCCGACTGTCCTACGCCACGGCGATGGATCATCTGGAAGAAGCGGTCGCGCGACTTGGCAAGCTATTCGGGCGCTAGAGGCCGCCAGCTTCGAACCACCCAAACAAAAAGGCCGCCCCGAGGGACGGCCTTTCTTCTTTCTATATAGAGAGCGTCTGCGGATCAGGCTTGACCGTGCGACTTGTCGTCCACGCGCGCTTCTTCCTGCTGCTCGGCCGCCGGCTTGGCGACAGGCTTGGCCGCAGCGACCGGCTTGGCCTGCTCACGCTCGGAAGCCATCGTCACCGGCGACTTGTGGCCCGTTGCCACCATGCGCAGGCGCGAACGCTCCGCCAACACCTTGCTGCCGTAGCCGCCGTCACCTTGCGTCACTGCACCAACGTACAGCTTCAAGCCGCCTTCGATCGAACCGCCACGGGCGATGCAATCCTTGAGCACCAGTGCACCGACCTTGATGTTGGCGTACGGGTTGAGTGCAGCATTGACGCCGCCCATCACCTCATACTTGTCCTGGTGGACCTTGGTCATCACCTGCATCAGGCCCTGCGCGCCCATGCCGCTTTCGGCAAACGGGTTGAAGCTGGACTCGATGGCCATCACGCCCAAGATCAGCAGCGGATCAATGCCGACTTCCTTGCCTGTCTGGTAGGCCGCCTTCACCAACTGACCGGTGGCAGTCGCCGCCACGCGGTACTTGCGGGCGATGTACTCGGCCACGGCAGCCTGCTCACGCGGCGTACCGGCGGTCGCCGACTCACGCGCGTCACGAGCGACCTGCGTGTTCGGAATCTGCGCAGCCAGTTCGGCCACGGAAGGTACCTTGGACAGCGAATCCCAGCCCGCAGCCGCCACCGCACCGCCCGCTTGGGCAGTCGTGGCAGGTGCAACGGCCTGAGCGGCGCCCATGCCAGCCGACGGTGCGGCCGGCGCAAAGGCAACCGGCTCCACACCAGTCGAGACGGCAGGCGACGGCGTGGCCGAGGCCACATTGGTGTCCGCACCCGGTGTGAAATGCAGCACGCGCTGAACAGCCATGGCACGCCACTCGCCGTTGAGCGAAAGCGCGACCGCAGCCGCCACCGCCAGCACGCCGATGCTGTTCAGCACGACATGCCCGCTGCGGAACACCAGCAGGACGCCAGGATGCAACTCATTGCGGGACGCGGCAGCGCCCCCTGCGTTCAACTCCATGCGCAGCTTTCTAGGCAGCGCAACTTGACCAGCGCGCGCCAGGCGGCGGCCAACCGGGGCAACGAGCCGGCGTTGCAGCGCCGAACCGATCCCGGAAGAATGAAGGGTTTTCCAACCGTTCATACTTACCTCCGTCCGCTGCGCTGATTCGGTAGGCGCCTTTCTTTTGCATGGCGCCGTGCGTTTCGGATCGCAACGGTTTCTAGTAAGGATGCCGCGCTGTTGCAGTCAGCCGGCATCTGTTGGGGGCACTCCCCGTGTGCCCAGACAAATGCGGGGCGTGTCCTTGGGGAGGTCACGTCCCGCAGCGATGCTGAAGTGCTCTGGTGTCGCCCCTCATTCGAACGAGAGATGGGCGAGGGCAATAGCCGAAAACATGTTGCAATGCAACAATTACCAGATCGGATTGGATTGTAGGAAGCGCGTTATGCCAAGTCAATCATAAAGAATCTGTTTTTCATATCAGAAAGTTATGATGAAACCCGTGTTGTTGGGACTGGCTGACCCGCGGTGCGTTCTGTCATCAGGGTGCCGCGAAGTTTTGGCCGTACAATCGCGGCCACCCCGCCTACACCAAAAAAAACGTGCCCAGCCGGTCATTTGACCGGTCCGGGATGTGCGCGACAGGTGTCTTACCCCTTACCTTTGGTTACAAAAATCCATGCAATACAGGGACTTACGTGACTTTCTCGCCCAACTGGAACGCGCCGGTGAGCTGCGCCGGGTGCGGCAACCGATCTCGCCACGGCTGGAAATGACCGAAGTCTGCGACCGCCTGCTGCGCGCCGAAGGCCCGGCAGTGGTGTTCGAGCAGCCCGTGGATGGCACACGCAAGTACGACATGCCGGTGCTCGCCAACCTGTTCGGCACCACGCGTCGAGTGGCGCTGGGCATGGGCGCGGAGTCGCTCGAAGAACTGCGCGACGTCGGTCGCCTGCTCTCTGCATTGAAGGAACCCGAGCCGCCGCGTGGCCTACGTGAAGCCGGCAAGTTGTGGACGATGGCCAAGGCCGTGTGGGACATGGCGCCGCGCAAGGTGTCGTCGCCGGCATGCCAGGAGATCGTGTGGGAAGGCAATGATGTGGATCTCGCGCGCATTCCCGTGCAGACGTGCTGGCCGGGCGATGCGGCACCGCTGGTTACGTGGGGGCTCGTCATCACGCGCGGGCCGCACAAGAAGCGGCAGAACCTGGGCATCTATCGCCAGCAGGTGATCAGCCGCAACCAGGTCATCATGCGCTGGCTGGCGCACCGGGGCGGCGCGCTGGACTTCCGCGAGCACGCCATCGCGAATCCGGGTCAGCCTTTTCCGATTGCGGTGGCGCTGGGCGCGGACCCGGCCACCATCCTCGGGGCGGTGACGCCAGTGCCGGATACGCTGTCGGAGTATCAATTTGCGGGCCTGCTGCGCGGCAGCCGGACCGAGCTGGCGACGTGCCTGACGCCCTCGCTCGCGCAGGCGCAACTGCAAGTGCCCGCTGGCGCCGAGATCGTCCTCGAAGGCCATATCCAGCCTGACCCGACACACCCGAGCGGCTATCAGCACGCGCTCGAAGGCCCGTTCGGCGATCACACCGGCTATTACAACGAGCAGGACTGGTTCCCCGTGTTCACGGTCGAACGCATCACCATGCGGCGCGACCCGATCTATCACTCTACGTATACAGGCAAGCCGCCCGATGAGCCGGCCGTGCTGGGCGTGGCGCTCAACGAAGTGTTCGTGCCGCTGCTGCAGAAGCAGTTTCCGGAGATTGCGGACTTCTACCTGCCGCCCGAAGGCTGCAGCTACCGCATGGCGCTGGTCAGCATGAAAAAGCAGTACGCCGGCCACGCCAAGCGCGTGATGTTTGGCGTGTGGAGCTTCCTGAGGCAGTTCATGTATACGAAGTTCATCGTGGTGGTGGACGACGACGTGAACCTGCGCGACTGGAAGGAAGTGATCTGGGCGATCACCACCCGCGTCGACCCGGCGCGCGACACGGTCATGGTGGAAAACACCCCCATCGACTACCTGGATTTCGCCTCACCTGTGTCGGGTCTGGGATCTAAGATGGGCATCGACGCCACCAACAAGTGGCCCGGCGAAACCACGCGTGAATGGGGCCAACCCATCGTCATGGATGCAGCGATCAAGACCAAGGTCGACGCCATGTGGGACACGCTCTTCCAGTAAGAGCGCGCCCTGGCGGCAGGGTCAGCAAGCGAACGGTCGTTCGGTTATTCTTACCAAGTTAAGCGACTGCTGCATCTAAAAGGCGGGCCTGTCGGTCCGCCTTGCTTCCTTCCGGAGACCGCCATGTCCGAAGCATTCGATCCGACCGCCGCCAACGCGCTTGGCCGCATCAAAGACCGCACCCTCGTCAAAACGCAGTCCTACGTGGACGGCGCCTGGGTAGGCGCAGCGGACGCCGCGACCTTCCCCGTCTACGACCCCGCCACCAACGCCCACCTGACCGACGTCGCCAACCTGGGCCACGCAGAAACGCTGCGCGCCATCGACGCCGCCAACGCGGCTTGGCCGGCCTGGCGTGAACTGACCGGCAAGGACCGCGCGACCATCCTGCGTCGCTGGTTCGACCTGCTGATCGCCAACGCCGACGACCTCGCGGCGCTAATGACCGCCGAGCAGGGCAAGCCGCTGGCCGAAGCCAAGGGCGAAATCATCTACGGTGCGTCCTTCATCGAATGGTTTGCCGAGGAAGCCAAGCGCGTCTCCGGCGATGTCATGGCCAGCACCTGGCGCGACAAGCGCATGGTCGTACTCAAGCAGCCGGTGGGCGTGTGTGCCTCCATCACGCCGTGGAACTTCCCGCTGGCGATGATCACCCGCAAAGTCGCGCCGGCATTGGCTGCAGGCTGCACGATCGTTATCAAGCCGGCCGAGCAGACGCCGCTCTCCGCACTGGCGATGGCTGAGCTGGCGCACCGCGCGGGCATTCCCAAGGGCGTGATCAACGTGGTGACGGGCGATGCCGACCGCTCGATCGCCATCGGCCGCGCCCTGTGCGAATCGCCGATCGTGCGACATCTGTCGTTCACGGGTTCGACGCCGGTGGGCCGCATCCTGATGCAGCAGTGCTCGCCGACGGTGAAGAAGGTGGCGCTGGAGTTGGGCGGCCATGCGCCGTTCATCGTGTTTGACGACGCCGACATCGATGCCGCCGTGGAAGGCGCGGTGCAATCGAAGTACCGCAACGCGGGCCAGACCTGCGTATGTACGAACCGCTTCTATGTGCATGCCTCGGTGTACGACGCGTTTGTCGAGAAGCTCTCGGCCAAGGTGCGCGGCATCAAGGTCGGCAACGGTTTTGATACCGGCGTGGTGCAAGGCCCGCTGATCGACGATCAGGCCGTGGAGAAGGTGCAGCGCCATATCAACGACGCGACGCAAAAGGGCGCGCGCCTGACCGCCGGCGGCAAGCTGATGCAGGGCTTCGGCTCGCAGCGCTTTGTTGAGCCCACCGTGCTGGCCGACGCCACCCCCGACATGCTGATCGCGCGCGAAGAGACCTTCGGCCCGGTCTCCGCCATCTTCAAGTTTGAAGACGAAGCGGAAGTCGTGCGTCTGGCCAACGACACCGAATTCGGCCTCGCCTCCTACTTCTTCAGTCGCGACATCGGCCGCATCTGGCGTGTGGCCGAGCAGCTTGAGTACGGCATGGTCGGCATCAACACCGGGTTGATCTCGAACGAGGTGGCGCCGTTTGGCGGCATCAAGCAATCGGGCCTGGGCCGCGAAGGCTCCGTCTACGGTATCGACGAGTATCTTGAACTCAAGTACCTGTGCATGGGCGGCATCTAAACCTGCCCACGGTCCTACTGCGCGCCCCGATCTTGGCTCTGCGATGCTCACCGTACCCATGTACGGTTGCGCTTCTCAAGCCAACCTCGGGCCGCTCGCTACGGACCGTGAGCAGGTTTTAATCCGTCACCACCCCATCGGCCGACCCGCCATCTAGAGCGAGCGGCCTTCCCCCTTGCCCATCTGGCGGAGGAGACACATGAGCACCATCCAGGAAGGCGCCCTGCTGTGGATGCCCTCGACTGATTTCATTGCGCGTTCGCGCCTGACCCACTACCTCGACTGGCTCGCGCGCGAGCGCGGCCTGCGCTTTTCGGCCACCACGCCCGAGGGCTATGCCCAACTCTGGGACTGGTCCACCACCGAACTCGAAGCGTTCTGGACCTCCGTGTGGGACTACCTCGACCTGCGCGCCTCGACACCCTTCACGCGGATGCTGGGCGACCGCACCATGCCCGGCGCGCAATGGCTAGTCGGCGCCAAGCTGAACTACGTCGATCAGGTCATGCGCCACGTGGAAGAAGGCGGCAGCCCCGATCGCACCGCCATTCGCTACGCGAGCGAAACCAAACCCCTGGCGGACCTCTCGTGGCGCGAGTTGCGCCAGCGCGTCGCCTCATTGGCCGATGCGCTGCGCAAGATGGGCGTGATGCCCGGCGACCGCGTGGCCGCGTATCTGTCGAACACGCCGGACGCCATCGTCGCCTTCCTCGCCACGGCCAGCGTAGGGGCCATCTGGTCGGTCTGCGCGCCCGACATGGGCCAGGTGGCCGTGACCGACCGCTTCCGTCAGATCGAGCCCAAGGTGCTCATCGCCGTGGACGGCTATCACTACGGCGGCCGCGTGTTTGACCGCTCCGACGTGATCGCAGAGATGGTCGCCGCGCTGCCGACGGTCGAACACCTCGTGCTCGTGCCGCAACTGCTTGGCGACATCAACCGCGCACGCTTCCCGCAAGCCCAGGACTGGCGCGATCTGACGGCGAACGACGTGCCGCTCGTCGTGACACCCGTGGCGGCCGATCACCCGCTGTGGATTCTCTATTCGTCCGGCACCACCGGCATGCCCAAGCCCATCGTGCATGGCCACGGCGGCCTGCTGCTGGTGCAGACGATGATGGGCGCGCTGCATCTCGACCTCGGCCCCGACGACGTCTACCACTGGTACAGCAGCACCGGCTGGGTTATGTGGAACTCGCAGGCGAGCGGCCTGCTGGGCGGCGTCACGCTCGCGATCTACGACGGCAACCCCGGCACGCCCGATCTCAACACGCTGTGGCGCTTCGCACAGGACGCAGGCGTGACGTTCTTCGGCGCGGGCGCGGCGTTCTTCGCCAACTGCCTGAAGGCCGGCATCGAGCCTGGGCGGGATTTCGACTTATCGAAGCTGCGCGCGGTCGGCTCGACCGGCTCGCCGCTCTCTGCCGAGGCCTACGACTGGATCTATCGCCACGTCAAAGCCGACGTCTGGCTCAACCCGATCTCGGGCGGCACCGATTTTGCCGGCTGCTTCGTAGGCGGCGTCGCCACCCTCCCCGTCTATGCCGGCGAGATGCAGTGCCGCAATCTCGGCTCCCGCGTGGAAGCGCTGGACGAGGCCGGCAAACCCCTCATCGACGCCGTGGGCGAGCTGGTCTGCACCGCGCCCATCCCATCGATGCCGCTGTTCTTCTGGGGCGACACCGACGGCAGCCGCTACCGCGACAGCTACTTCGACATGTACCCCGGCCAGTGGCGCCATGGCGACTGGATCAAGATCACCCCGCGCGGCGGCGCCATCATCTATGGCCGATCCGATGCCACCATCAACCGCCATGGCATCCGCATGGGCACAGCCGAGTTGTATCGCGTGGTGGAAGACCTGCCCGAAGTGCTCGACAGCCTGGTCGTTGACCTGGAATTCCTTGGGCGCGAGTCATTCATGCCGCTGTTTGTCGTGCTGCGGGACGGCGCTGTGCTGGATGACACGCTGCGCAATACGATCAACGCACGCATCAAGGCGGGGCTGTCGGCGAGACATGTGCCCAACGTGGTCGTACAGGCCCCAGGCGTGCCGCGCACGCTGTCAGGCAAGAAAATGGAGGTGCCGATCAAGAAATTGCTGCTGGGCGCCCCGCCCGAGCGCATCGCCAATCCTGACGCAATGGCCAATCCGGACGTGCTGGCGTGGTATGCAAGCTACGCCCGCACGCTGGCCGCACAAAGCAGCACGCCGGGAGAAACCGCGCCAGCACTGGAATCCTGGCGGAGCTAGACCAATCGTTCGCCCCAGGTTTAACAATCTCCGCCAATCGTACGATGGCACCGCTCGAAAGTGCTGACTAACGTACAGCTTGCACCGGCACATCAAGATGCCGGGCTGGCTGTTTAACGGGGAGTCACCATGCTTGCTACGACGAGCGTCCTGATCAAGACGGAGGATGGGCGCGAGGCTTTGGCCGCACGCCGTCACGACATGCAGATGCGCCAGCGCCATCTGCTGATCCTCATTGACGGCGCCCGCACCGTCGGGCAATTGCACCAGTTGCTGGGCGACTGGTCCGACCTGGATGAACTGCTCGTCGGGCTGCAACTGGCCGGTATGGTCGACGTACTGCCCGGTGTTGCGCGGGAACACATGCCCGCCCCGGCAACCCCCGTTGACGCCTTCGACCCCATCGCCTACTTCAACCGCCCGCTGCTGGACGATGAATCCAATCGGGAACACGGTGCCCTGTCGTCCATATCCCCCATCTACGACGAACTACCGCCGCTGACCGGCATGACGCTCGGCCTGCAGACGGTGGCTGCGCCGGTTGACGTACCAGCGGCCAACGAGCCGCGCCTCGTGCCTATTGAACCACCCGAGGCACCGCGCGCACCCACCCCAGCCGTACAGACGCCCGTCGCGCCCGAGCTGGCCGACGTGCTGCCCAACGTGGTCAAGGTGGAATTGATGCGCTTGGCGGTCATCCACTTCGGTTCAGCCGCCGGGGCTGCCATGCCGCTGCTGCGCGCGTGCCAGGAAGACACGGAATCGTTGTGCCACGTGATCGCCGCCTGCGCCAAGGCCGCCACCCCCATGGCCGGCGAACTTGCTGCGGCAAGGTTCGTCGATGCGGCCATGCAGGCGATGGCACGGCGGCGATAGGCGTAGTTCGGCTTCCTCGGTGTTGGCCCTTGCTATGCTGCTAAATACCCAGCATCGCTCATCGGCAACCCCAGTAGAGGAAGCACCATGCCCAAGATTCACGAATCGTCCATCCACGACCTGCGCCCCACGCAACTCACCGTGGGCATGATCGAGGTTCAGGACAAGAAGAAGCACCTGATGTCGCTTGCGCCGAAAGACCAGCAGACATTCATGCAGGCGCACCCGATTCCGGCCGTACTCGGGCCGGGCGGCAAGCTGTACATCACGGATCACCATCATCTCGGGCGCGCGGCGTTGGAAGCCGGCGTGAGCGTCGGGTATTTCGAGGTCGAGGCCGATCTGTCGGATCACGCCATCGACGATTTCTGGAAAGCGATGGACAAAAGCTGCTGGGTCCATCCCCTCGACGAGCATGGCGTGCGGCACTACTACGCTTGCGTGCCTGACTGCCTGGAGAAGCTGATCGACGACCCCTATCGGTCGCTCGCCGGGTACGTGCGCAATGCGGGCGGTTATGAGAAGACGCCCACCGCTTTTGCCGAGTTCGTGTGGGCGGATTTCTTCCGCCGCGCCATTCCCGTTGAAGATTTGCAGAGCGATTTCCTGACCGCCGTGCAGAACGCGGTAGCGCTAGCGCATAGCAAACTGGCAAGTGGATTGCCGGGATTCAAGGCGAAGTAAGACGACCCGCGCATATGACCCTCGCGGCCTCCATATCACCCCGGCTATCCGTCTCTCAGGCCAGCGCGTACGCCATGTCTGACGCCACGGCGACCAGCGCGCCAGCCACCCGGTCGACCTGCTCCGGCGCCAGTCCCGCGATATTGATACGGCCGCCCTGGGTGCCATAGATGGCGTGCTCCGCACGCAGGCGCTCCATGGCGTCGGCGTCCAGCGGCAGCATGGAGAACATGCCCTTGTGCCGCGACAGGTTCTGCAGCGCGGCGGGCGCCCCCAGGCTGGCCAATGCGTCGTCAAGCCGGCGCCGATTGCCGACGATGCGCTCGCGCATGTGCTCCAACTCGTCGCGCCAGCAGGCCGTCAGCGTTGCATCGGCAAGGATGGCAGCCACGATGGCAGCGCCGTGCTCCGGCGGCATCGAATAGTTGGTGCGCGTGATGCGCTCCAGCACACCACCGACCGGCTGCAGAGTCGCCTTGGTCTTGCCGATCACCATCGCGGCGCCGGTACGCTCGCAGTACAGGCCCATGCTCTTGGAGCAGCTTGCCGCCACCAGCACCGTGTCCAGCGCATCGACGAGTAAACGCAGGCCCGCGGTGTCCTGTTCCAGGCCGTCGGCCAACCCCAGATAAGCCATGTCGACGAGCGGTATCAAACCCTGCTTCGCACAACGCTCCGCCACGGCCTGCCAGACCTCGATGTCCATATCGATGCCGGTCGGATTGTGGCAACAGCCGTGCAGCAGCACGATGTCGCCTGCGCGCGCGGCAGCAAGGTCCGCGAGAACCGCGTCGGCGTCGAGCACACCGTCTTCAGCACGCCAGCGGTAGCGTTCGACGGCAAGACCTGCCGCACGCATGATGGGCACGTGATTGACGTAGCCAGGGTCCGACACCCAAACGCGCACGCTGGGCGACGCCACGGCGATGAAGTCGGCCAACAATCGCAGCGCGCCAGTGCCGCCCACGGTCTGCATCGTGTACTGGCGCGCCAGGCGTCCTGCATCATGTCCGAGGAGCAGCGCTGCCAGACCGGCATTGAAATCGATATTGCCGGCCAACCCTCGGTAGGCCTTGGAGGTACCGGCCGCAGCCAGACGCTCCTCTGCAATCTTCACAGCAGCCATGACGGGCGTCCGTCCGGTGTCATCGCGGTAGACACCGACCACGAGATCGACCTTGTTGGGCCGAGGGTCAGCGCGGAATGCGGCGGTCAGCCCCCACAACGGGTCCGGTGCAACGGTGGCAAGGGTCGCGAGCATGTGTGTTCTCCGGAAGATCAATGCGATGGGCTTATGCGCGGTTTGCCAGGATCACGCCAGCGGTGATCACGGCAATGCCGCACGCAATGGTCAGGGTCAGCGATTCACCGAGCAACGGCACGGCCCCGAGGCACGCCAACGCCGGCGCCAACGAGCCGATCGCGGAACAGCGCGGCGTATCCAGATGCCGGATTGCCAGCGCATACGAGACGCTGGAAATCACGCCCACCCCCAGGCCCTGGGCCAGCAGGAATGGCATGGCGCTGGCGATGGTGAACTGTCCGATATGGCTGTCGACCACACCCAGCCCCACCAGCAGTGCGGTCAGCAGGAAGGAAGGCACGCTCAGCAGCAGCGCACAGCCGATGGCGTCAAGCCCGGCACGACGCAGCCCCAGTGTGTAGCTGCCCCACAGCAGGCTGGCCAGCAACAGCATCGCTGCTCCGCCGACAAAGGCGCCTTGCGATCCGTGCGATTGCGACACCAGCAACAGCAGCACACCCGCAAGAATGATCCCGATCGCCCGCGCCCGTGCCGCACCGATGCGCTGACCGTCCAGCGCATAGGCGACCAGCGCCACTGACAGCGGCGTGGTACCCGCGATCAGCGCAGCCACGTGGGCCGCGGATGTCGCCTTGCCGCCGGCAGAGGCCATGAAGAAGAACGGCACGCCACCACCCACCAGCACCATCAGCGCACTGAGCGGCTTCACGCGGCGCAGCATCGGCCAGCGTGACGGCAGGAACGGCAACAACAGCAAGGTCGGCAAGCCGAACCGGATGAGCGCCACGTCTGCCGGCGCCAGCGGCGAAGCGCCAATCGCGCGGATCGACAGGGCGAACCCCGCCCAGATCAGCACCGTCAGCACCATCGCCGCATACCCGATCAGCGGACTGGTCTGCATGGCGCCCAGCCCAGCCTGACCACCCGCGCCCACCGTCAATGTCGAACCACGCATTCCGCCCATCCCCGATTTCAGAATGGAGACAGAATGCCTCAGCACAAAAAGTAGTATCTTGCAATTTCCGCCAATGCTGCGACTAGCTTTGGCAGAACCTGCCACTTTTAGAAAATCACATGGATAAGAAGGACAGGCAGATCATTGCCGCCTTGCAGAAGGAGGGCCGCTTGACCAACCAGGAGCTGTCGGAGCGGGTCAACCTATCGCCCTCGCCCTGCCTGCGCCGGCTGCGGCTGCTGGAAGAAGCGGGGGTGATCCGTGGCTATACGGCCATCGTCGATGAAGAGGCATACGGCCTGCCGGTGACGGCGTTTGTCCATATTCGCCTGCAGCAGCACTCGCGGGAGGTGGTCACGACGTTCGAGAACCGAATCCGCGCCATCGATGCGATCCTCGACTGCTATGTGCTGACCGGCGAAGCGGATTACCTGCTGCGCGTGCTGGTGGAAAGCCTGCAGGACTACGAGCATTTCGTGCGCAGCCAGCTACATGCCATTCCGGGCATCGCCGCCATTGACACGAGCTTCGCCTATGGGGTGGTCAAGCGTTCGACCGTATTCCCGGCGTGGGATGAAAACCGGAGGAGCGCGGGGCGCCGTCGTGAAAAGCCGTCGGGCCAATAGCTCGGGCGGGGTATCTGGTGACGCCGACGTGAGAAGTGCAAATCAATCCACTTTTCGAACCAATATCCGCCCCCATCGCTTGCCCAACTTCCGAAATCCCGCATAAAATGCTGGGCTACGCGGGCGTCGTATAATGGTAATACCCTAGCTTCCCAAGCTAGAGCCGTGGGTTCGATTCCCATCGCCCGCTCCACCGAACACAGTCTGAAGCCGCCCTCGGCGGCTTTTTTGTTGCCCGCCGCTCAGTGCGGCACACGGCACGGGATCTTCATGCAGCCCATCGAACAGCCGGGCACCGGCCCCGCCGACACCACGCCGGAATCGCAAGACATCAACGCCGCCGAAGACGCTGAAAGCGGCGCGGAAACCGGCCACCCGCGCCGCATCCGCTCCTTCGTGCGCCGTGCCGGCCGCACGTCTACCGGCCAGCAGCGCGCCATCGATGAACTCGGCCCGCGCTTCCAACTGCCCTACGCCGCCGCGCCGCTCGACTGGGAGGCCGCCTTCGGCCGCACCGGTGCGAAGCGCATCTTCGAAATCGGCTTCGGCATGGGCGAGACGACTGCGCACATCGCGCAACTGCGTCCGGACGACGATTTCCTGGGCGTGGAAGTGCACGAGCCGGGCGTGGGTGCACTACTCAAGCTGATCGGCGAACGCGAGATCGGCAACATCCGCATCTGTTCGCACGATGCGGTGGAAGTGCTGGCGCAGATGATTCCGGAAGGCACGCTGGATGGCATTCACGTGTTCTTCCCGGACCCGTGGCACAAGAAGCGCCACAACAAGCGACGCCTGATCCAGGGCCCGTTCGTGGCGCGCCTGGCAGCGCACCTGAAGCCGGGCGGCTATCTGCACTGCGCGACGGACTGGGAGGAATACGCCCATCAGATGCTGGAAGTGCTGTCCGCCGAGCCGCAGCTCGAAAACACCGCTGATGGCTTCGCGCCGCGCCCCGACTATCGCCCCGTCACCAAGTTCGAGAAGCGCGGCCTGCGCCTCGGGCACGGCGTGTGGGATATGGTCTTCCGCAAGCGCGGTTAACCACCCCTTACGCGCAGATCACCGCGCGCCGAAATGCGTCTCGCCGAAGAGGTTCTTGGCGTGACGAGGAAAGGCGCGCCAGTACTGCGGCGGTGCCTTGACGGTGGCGCCCAGTTCAGCCGCAGCAGCCCACGCCCAGTGCGGGTTGTAGAGGAACGCGCGGCCAACTGCGACCAGGTCCGCACGCCCATCCGCAACGATGGCCTCTGCCTCGTGCGCCTCGTTGATGAGGCCGACGGCAATAGTCGGCACTTCGGCCTCACGGCGGATCTTCTCGGCAAACGGCACCTGATAGCCCGTCGACAGTGGAATCTGCTGCAGCGGCGACACGCCGCCTGACGACGCATCGATCCAGTCGCAACCGCGCGCACGCAGCGCCTGCGCAAACACCACCGAATCTTCCGGCGTCCAGCCACCCTCCACCCAATCGGTCGCCGACACGCGCACGCCCACCGGAATGTTGTCCGGCACCACAGCGCGCACGGCCTCGAAAATCTCCAGCGGATAACGCATGCGGTTCTCGCGCGAGCCACCATATGCATCGGTGCGCTGATTGGCAATCGGCGAGAGGAATTCATGCAGCAGATAGCCGTGCGCAGCATGCAGCTCGATCGCCGCCAAACCCAGACGCACAGCACGGCGCGCGGTGGCGACAAACTGCTCACGCACGCGAGCGAGATCGGCGTCGGTCATCTCACGCGGGGCGCGTTCTTCGGGGCGTTGCGACACAGCGGAAGGCGCCATCGTTTCCCAACCACCGGCGTCGAGCGGCAGCAGCGCACCACCCTCCCACGGCCGGGCGCTCGACGCCTTGCGGCCAGCGTGCGCGATCTGCATGCCAATCGGCACCAGCGCGTTCTGGCGAATGGCCGCGAGCGTGCTGGCCAGCGCCGCTTCGGTGGTGTCATCCCACAAACCCAGGCAGCCGTTGGTGATGCGCCCTTCCGGCGACACAGCGGTCGCCTCGATCATCAACAGGCCTGCCCCCGAAAGCGATAGACCACCCAGATGCGTGTGATGCCACGCCGTGGCCTGGCCGTGGTCGGCCGAGTACTGGCACATCGGCGAGATGACGATGCGGTTCTCAAGCGTGAGACCGCGCAGGGGAAAAGGCTGGAAAAGTGCACTCATGATCGGGCGACCGGCAGACAGCGGCTGGCGAAAGAAACCGCCAGTGTGTCCGAATCCGCCCGATCGTGCAGACAGCGCGAAGACCCGCGCCAAGGAAGGGAAATGCGCGCCGGCTTAGGCCTGCCAGGCGATGAGGTGCGTGTAGGCCGTCACCAGCACGATGACGCCGAAGATGATCCGGTACCACGCAAAGCCGCGGAAATCATGCGTCGCAATGAACTTCAGCAGCCAACGCACGCAGAAGAACGCCGAGATGAACGCGGCCACAAAGCCCACCGCGAAGATCGACAGATCGTCCGCCGACAGCAGCGCACGCGACTTGTACAGCTCGTACACCGTCGCCCCAAAGATCACGGGAATCGCCAGGAAAAACGAGAACTCGGTCGCCACCTTACGCGACAGGCCGAACAGCAGGCCGCCGATGATGGTCGAGCCCGAACGCGACGTGCCCGGAATCAGCGCAAAGCACTGCGCAAAGCCCACCTTGATGGCATCGGAGATGCGCAAATCGTCCAGCGTCTCGATGCGCGGCGCGCCAGCCTTGGCGGCCTCGAGCAGCGCATTGGCGCGCGGGTCGTGCGTCTCACCGCGATGGCGCTCACGCCATTCGGCCCACAGGATCACAAAGCCGCCGATGATGAACGCCGATGCCACCACGATCGGGTTGAACAGATGCGCCTTGATCGCCTTGCCGAAAATCAGCGCCAGCGTGATCGCGGGAATCGTTGCCACGATCACGTTGATGGCGAAACGCTGTTGGCGCGGGTCATTGGGCAGGCCCTTCACCACCTCGATGATCTTGTGGCGGAACTCCCAGCACACCGCCAGGATGGCGCCGAACTGGATCACGATCTCGAAGATCTTGCCCTTCTCGTCATTGAAATCGAGCAGTTGGCCCGCGAGGATCAGATGGCCAGTGCTGGAGATGGGAAGGAACTCGGTCAGACCTTCGACGATACCGAGAATCAGCGCTTTGATGGCGAGTGCAATGTCCATGCAGTCAGCAGAGGTGGAGAAGAGGAGGAGAAAAACGAGGCGCCGGGCGTGCGATGTACGCTACCAAATGCATCAAGGCCGCTTGGCCTGAACGTGCACGCCTTCGGGCAAAACCGTGATTGTACCGGGCTCTACAGCAATGCCGGCCACTTTCAGCTGCTCCGGCTTGAAGGTGTAGACCGCGTAGTCATTGAGCAATTGCCCCGCGATCAACGAGCCGATCGCGCTGATCTGCTGGCCCAATCCGCCAGGCACGTTCTGCAGATCGAAGCGGTCGACGCTCGGTTGATCCAGACGGATCGAACGCGAGGGCGAGTCGTAGTGCAAGCCACTGGAAATGGCCAGCGGCCCGGTCAGCGGTTGGCGCAGCAGGCCGCTTTCCACACTCGCGTCAGCCTGGATGGCGATGCGGTTGCGCGCGGGGTCCAGCGAAATCTGCGGGTTGGTCAACGTGACATCGAAGAAACCGAGAACGCGCCGCTGGAACGGAAACTTGCGTGCCAGCGCTTCCTGCATCTGGCCGCGCGAGAAGGTGTAGCCGCTACCCGTCCAACCGGTCGGCATGCAGGCGACCAGCACGACGGCAACGGTCGCCGCGACAGCGGCTGCGCCGGCCCACCAGCGCAGCCGGGTCGATCGGACAGAAGAATTTGTGGAATCAGTCATGGAAGATCAATGCGCCGCAGTGGCGATTTCGAGTCGGGCCAGGAACTGCATGGCGTGCACCGCCGTGGCGCCGCACATGTCGGGTTCGGGCTGCAGGCTGCCGCATACCGCCGGGCGCTCCGGGTGGCCGAAGATGCGGCAGCGGTTGGCGTCATCCAACTGTGCGCAGCGTGTGCCCGCCGGCTTACCGTTGGGCATGCCGGGAATCGGGCTGGAGATGGAAGGCGCGATGCAACACGCGCCGCAGTGGGGTCGGCAATCCATGGCCGTCCTCATCAACGAAATGGCTTGGAGAGCCGCTATTGTGCACCAGCACATTCGAGGCCCAGTCTGATTGACTGGTTCCGATGTTGCTTGACCCACCCTCGCGCCATGCGTACATTAATGACCGGAAAGTAAGTTATCTGCGAGTCAGCGACCAATGTGCGCTGACTCACACCATTTTTGCAGTTGCCGCCGTGACCGATCGAGATACCGAGTCTTCCGCCAAACGCTGGACCCGCCGCAAGGAAGCCCGCCCACAGGAGTTGGTGGCAGCGGCGCTCAACCTGTTCGTGGCGCGCGGCTATGCGGCCACGCGACTGGAAGACGTGGCCTCGGCGGCTGGCGTGTCCAAGGGCACGGTCTACCTGTATTTCGCGAACAAGGAAGAGCTGTTCAAGGCGGTGGTGCAGGAAAACCTGCTGCCCGCGCTGGCCGAGGGCGAGTCCCTAATCGACACGTTTGAAGGCACCACCGAGGCACTGCTGCACGAAATCCTGATGGGCTGGTGGGAGCTGATCGGCGAATCGCCGGCCTCGGGCCTGACCAAGCTGCTGATGGCCGAATCGGGCAATTTCCCCGATCTGGCGCAGTACTACAACGAAGAGGTCATCGAGCGCTGCGACCGCCTGTTCGCGCGCATCCTGACGCGCGGCGTGGCCCGTGGTGAGTTCCGCGAAACCGATGTGGACTTGACCACGCTGGCGCTGACCGCCCCGATGCTCTTCCTGATGATGTGGAAACACTCGTTCGGCCCTTGTGCCTCCAAGGTGCTGGAGCCGAAGGCGTTCATCACGCATGTGGTGGCGCTGGTGCTGCATGGCCTGTTGCGCAGTCCGGTGCCCGGCGCCGTGATCCCGCCGCCACCTCCGCTCACTGCACAACCCTGGCGCACCCTGCCTGATATCCATGGTGACTCCAACGGGGGCACCAAGTCATGACGTTCTCTGCCGGAATGTCCTCCGGACTTGCTAAAATGCCGGGTTTCTCGTCAAACCCTCATTCGCTTCACTCGCTCCGCGCGGAAGGCATGCCCATGGACATCGAAAAATCCCGGTTCAACATGATCGAGCAACAAATCCGTCCGTGGGACGTGCTCGATACCGACGTGCTCGACCTGCTGGCCGTCGTCAAACGTGAACACTACGTGCCCGAGGCTTATCGCGCACTGGCGTTCGTCGACATGGAAATCCCGCTGGCTGGCGGCCAGAACATGCTGGCCCCGCGCGTGGAAGCCCGCGTGCTGCAAGAGCTGGCCGTGCGCAAGCATGAAGACGTGCTGGAAATCGGCGCGGGCTCGGGCTACATGGCCGCCCTGCTGGCCCACCGCGGCCGCCAAGTCACCACGCTGGACATCGTGCCCGAGCTGATCGCCTTCGCTCGCGACAACCTCACGCGCAACGGTGTGACCAACGTCGACGTGGTCGAAGCCAGCGGCGCGCAAGGCTGGGGCCAGGACCTGTACGACGTGATCTGCGTGTCGGCCTCGGTGCCGGCTGTGCCGGAAGCGCTGCTCAAACAGCTCAAGGTGGGTGGCCGCCTGGCGATCTTCGTGGGTGGCGCGCCGGTCATGGAAGCGCAGCTCATCACACGCATCTCCAACACCGAATACCAGACGCGCAATCTGTTCGAGACTTACGTGACGCCGCTGGTGGGCGCGCAAGCACCGTCGCAATTCCGCTTCTGATCCACCACCCGGCTCTCCCCAATCATCATGCAACAGCTCGCTCCCTCCGCCCTCGCCCAATGGCTCGCCGACGCATCGCGCGCGAAGCCCGTCCTGCTCGACGTGCGTTGGACTGAAGAGGTGGAGATCTGCGCCCTGCCTGGCATCACACACATTCCGATGAATGAGATCCAGACACGCGCCGGCGAGCTGCAAGCTGACCAAGACATCGTCTGCATCTGCCACCACGGCGGACGCAGCGCGCAGGTTGCGCAGTTTCTGATCACGCATGCCGGCTTTGATCCGGCCCGTGTCTACAACCTGCAAGGCGGCGTCCATGCCTGGGCCAACCAGGTAGACCCGCAGATGGCGACGTACTGATTGGGGAAGCCGCCGCCGGGCACGAGAACCAACTGAGCCCGCTCACGCTCCGACTCGCGTGAACAGGTTCTGACACGCCCGCGCTGCCTTCCGACGTTTTCCTCGTTCGGGGGCTTTATGCGTATTGCTTGCATTGGCCGCGCGCGGTTTGCCGTGCGCGGTTCGCTTGTTGTGCTGTGCTGTTCGATCGCGCCGCTAATGGCGTGGGCCCAAACGCCCGCGCCGGAAAGTCAGAATGTGCCGGCTGCGACCGATCTTCTCTCCGCTTACCGCGCCGCGCTGGCCAACGATCCGCAGTTCGCATCGGCTCGCGCGCAATCGCTCGCGCAACACGAGAAGCTCACGCAAGGCCGCGCCGGCTTGTTGCCGCAGATTGGCGGCGCATGGAGTTCGACGCGCATCATCTTTGATCAGAAGGCACCGGTCGAATTCAACAAAACCTTCTCGTCGACAGGCTGGACGCTTTCGCTCTCGCAGCCGCTGTTCCGCTGGGACCGCTGGGAGACCTACAAGCAAGGCGAGATTGCCGCACAAGCCGCCGAAGCTTCGCTCGCGCAAGCGCAGCTTGATCTCATGACACGCACGGCACAGGCCTACTTTGACGTGCTCAACGCGCAGGACACGCTGCAGCTCGCCACCGCGCAGCGCGACGCCATCCAGCAGCAGTACGAGCAGGCGCGCCGCAACTTCGATGTCGGCAACGCGAACATCACCGATGCCAACGACGCGCAAGCACGTCGCGATGCCATCGACGCGACCGTCATTGCCGCGCGCAGTGACCTGGAGGTCAAACAATCCGCGCTCATGCAAATCGTCGGCGAGCCCGTCGGTACGCTGGCGGGCGTGCGCACAGGCGTGGCGCTGCCGCAACCGGAACCGGCCGCCTCCGAGCCATGGGTGGACCAGGCGCGCAGCAGTAACCTGCAAGTCGCACTGGCCCAGTACAACCTCCAGAGCGCCGAGCGCGATGTGAAGAAGGCCAATGCCGGCCACCTGCCCTCCGTCGATCTGGTGGCGCAAACAGGTCACACCAACGCGAGCGGCAACCAATACATTCCGTCGCTGCCGGGCGGTGCGCGCTTTGATAGCTCGCAGATCGGCGTGCAGGTGTCGATTCCGATCTTCGCGGGCGGCGCAATTCAGTCGCGCGTGCGCGAGAACATCGCGCTGGAAACCAAGGCCGCGAGCGACCTTGAATACGCCCGCCGCGCTGCCGAACAAGGCGCACGGCAAGCGTATATCGGCGTGATTGCAGGGTTGGCGCAAGTGAAGGCACTGGAAGCGGCCGAGCTGTCGGCACGCACGGCCTACGACTCCAACCAACTCGCCTATGGCGTGGGCGTGCGCATCGGCACCGACGTGCTGAATGCGCAGGCGCAACTGTTCCAGGCGCGGCGTGACCTGGCCCGCGCGCGCTACGACACCATCCTCAATGGCTTGCGGCTGAAGTCCGCCGCCGGCTCGCTCAACGAGGCCGACGTGATTCAGGTGAACACGCTGCTCACGGCCAACGGCTCGAGCGACATCACCGCCTTGCCGACGCGCGCCACCAGGCCCGTCTCGGCAAAGGCGGCGCCCGCCAAACCCACCAAGCGCTGATCAGTGGTTCTGGCCGCTCGGTGATGATGCCGGTGCCGGCGCAGACGTCGGCGTCGACAGTGGCCGCTCTGCAAACTGCAGCAGCGCGCCGCTGGCGGTCTTCCAGATCACCTGGCGACCCTGACGCCCCGAAGCTGACGGCTGCATGCCAACCGTCGCCAGCGGCGATTTCAATGCTTCCAGAAGCGCGCTCTCGAGTTCCATACGCGCTGGGTCACATGCCATGCGCGTTGTCACCAGGTTGCCGAAACGCATGCCCGAGACGAGCTTCTCGTACGGCCCGGTGAAGCGGTTGCAGCCTGCGTAGCCTGATGCAACGCCGTTGGCAGCTTCCAAACCTGCGCTGAATTCAATGGAGATCGGCTGCGCGGCCGGATCCGCGCCCTCATCTTCAGCCGAGGGCAGATCCTTGGGTGCAGCGCCCGGCTCTTGCCAACGCACCAGCACGAAGCGCGAACGGCCTTCGCCTTGCGCCTGGGTCAATGTGGCCTGGCCGGGGTTGGGCGTAGCGCTGGCGGGTGCAGGCTTGGCCTCAGGCGTCGATGCAGCTTGCGCGACGGGGGCGGAGGCCGCGATGCTTGCTGCTGCCGTTGCGGGCTTGCTAGTGGGCGCGGGCGTCATGCAGCCGGCACCGATGATGGTGGCTGCTGTCAGCACGGCCAGGGCCGCCGCCGTCAGCACCACGCGGCGCGGCGTCTGCAGCAGACTTGGCTTGGGACGATTCGATTGAGACATGAACGGGTCGTGAACGGTGACGAATGCAAACTACAGCAAACTGCGCAAAGAGCCGTTAGTCTGCGCTGCGCGGATTGAGTTCGCAGTTTTCGTGCCGAACATGGCTTGCGCGTTACAGCGTCGGCAATACGAGCGACGCCACAGCCTCTACCGTGCGCGCTGTCGCCCCACCGTGCGTGGCGGCAAAGGCCAACGCGGCGCGTGATGCGGCCTCGCGCGCATCGGCGTCAGACAGCCACGTATCGATCACGCGCATCACCGCTGCCGCATCGTCCACCTGCACACAGGCACCTGCGGCCACGGCATCGCGGGTGGCCTGCGCAAAGTTGAACGTGTGCGGGCCGATGACCACCGGGGTCCCGACAGCGCATGCCTCGATCAGGTTCTGCCCACCCAACGGCAACAGGCTACCGCCAATGAATGCGGCTTCTGCGGCGGCGTAGTACAGCGCCATCTCGCCCATCGAATCACCGAGCAGAACATCCGCTTCGGCTAAACCGGCGTCGTTCACCATACCTGCAGCCGACACCGTCATTGCGCTGCGACGCGCAACACGCAAGCCTGTGCGTTCTGCAAGCTGCGCCACTTCATCAAAGCGCTGTGGATGGCGCGGTACGAGAATCAACAGCGGGTGCCGACGCCCAACGTGCTGTGCGCGATGCGCCTGCCATGCTTCCAGCAGCAGCACCTCTTCGCCTTCGCGCGTGCTGGCGGCCACCCAGGCCACACGTCCATTAGGCCCGTGCAGGGCTTCACGCAACACGCGGCCCGCCATGATCTGGTCGACGTGCGGCGTGATGTCGAACTTCAGGTTGCCCGTCACACGCACACGCGGCACGCCGAGCGAGCGGTAGCGGTCGGCATCGTCCGGTGTCTGCGCCAGCACAGCGGCCAGTTGCGCGTACGTCTGCCGTGCGGCCTCGCCCAGACGTGCGGTACGGCGATGGCTGCGTGCCGACAGGCGCCCGTTGACGAGCACCATCGGTACGCCGGCAGCGTATGCACGCTCGATCAGCACGGGCCAGATCTCGGTCTCCATCAACAAGCCGAGACGCGGCTGGAAGTGGCGCAGGAAACGGTCGACAGCGCCGGTCAGGTCATACGGCAGATATGCCTGAATGACGCGGCCATTGCGCTGCGCCGCGAACTCGGCACCCGTGCGGCGGCCAGTCGGCGTCATGTGTGTGAGCAGCACGGCATGGTGCGGAAAGCGCGCGAGCAACGCATCGATGAGCGGCTGTGCGGCGCGCGTCTCGCCCACGGACACGGCATGCACCCACAACAATGGGCGATCGGGATTCGCGCGCGAGGGATACAAACCAAGCCGCTCGCCAACATGCTGGCGATAGCCGGGCTCCTTGCGGCCACGCCACCACAGGCGCAGCAGTGCGAGAGGCAGCGCAATGCGCCACAGCAGGCGATACAGGAAGCGCAGCATCAGAGCACACCCAGCGCGCGCAGCGCATCGAGCGCTTGGGCGCTGGTGGGATGGGCCTCGGCGCTGCCGAGGTCATGCACATTGGGCGTCCAGTAGCCGCCCGTGCGCCACGAGGTCGTGAAGTTGTAGAGCGCCACCGTCGGCTTGCACAGCGCGGCGGCAATATGCACGAGCCCCGTGTCCACGCCCACCACAGCCGTCGCCTGATTGAGGAACGCCGTCACATCCGGCAGCGACATGCGCGGCGGAATCACGACGCGCCCCACCGTGCCCGGCACGGCTGCAATGATGGCTTCGCGGATGGCCTCGCTGGTGCGGCGCTCGGTCTCGCTGCCCCACGGCAGCGCGATGGCGTAGTCGCGCGCTAGCAGCTCGCGTGCAACGTCGACCCAAGCGGCCTGCGGCCAGCCCTTGTCCGCACGCGAGGTCGCATGCACCAAGGCAACGTATGGACGCGGCATCGCAAACGGCAATTCCGTCGACGGCTGCAGACCAAAATCAATTGACTCGGGCAACGTGTAACCGAGCGCCTCGGCCACCATGCGGCGCGAGCGCTCGACCACGTGTACGCGCGACTCCATCTCGATCTTGCGCTGGTAGAACAGCTTGGCGAGCGGCTCGTAGCCGGCGCCATCGGTGCGGTTACCGAAACCCGCAACGAAGCCGCTCGGTGTCAGCTTGGCCTGGGCCGCAACCAGCGCAGTCTTGATGAGACCTTGCGCATCGAGCACCACGTCGTACGACTTGGCGCGCAACGCACGGCGGAAGGCCGCCATCTCGCTCCACGTCTTTCCGGAGCCCAGCGACTTGCGCCAGCGGCGCAGCGCAAACGGAATCACGCCCTGCACGCCACGCACGATACGCACGATGCCGGCAAAACCCTCTTCGACCACCCAGTCGATCTCGGCATCCGGATGCGCGCGCAGAATATCGGCCACGACCGGCGTGCAATGCACCACATCGCCAAGCGACGACACCTTGACGATCAGCACACGCATGCCGTCACCCTTTCCCCCAACTTCATGAGTACGGACCGTGCGATCAGAACGGCAGTTGCGCGTCCGGCTTCTCAGCCAGGATCACGCGGCGGAATTCGCTCTGGATGCGTGCCATGGCGACATCGTTGTCGGCCTCGAAACGCATCACCACCACCGGTGTGGTGTTGGAGGGGCGCGCCAGGCCAAAGCCGTCTTCATATTCCACGCGCACACCGTCGATGCGGTTGACTTCCTTCGCGCCCGCAAACGTGGCATTGGCCTTGATCTTGTCGAGCAGCGTGAAGGCTTCACCCTCGGCGCATTTCAGTTGCAGCTCCGGCGTGCAATTGGAGTTGGGCAACGCGTTGAGCGCGGCGCTCGGGTCTGCGAGGCGCGAGACGATCTCCAGCAGACGCGCGCCCGTGTAAAGGCCGTCATCAAAGCCGTACCAGCGGTCCTTGAAGAAGATGTGGCCGCTCATCTCACCGGCCAGCGGCGCGCCGGTTTCCTTCAGCTTGGCCTTGACCAACGAATGGCCAGTCTTCCACATCGTTGCCTTGCCACCGTGTTCGCGAATGAAGGGCGCCAGCTTGCCCGTGCACTTCACATCGAAGATGATCTCGCCGCCCGGATTGCGCGACAGCACTTCCTGCGCAAACAGCATCAGTTGACGATCGGGGAAGATCACCTGGCCATCTTTGGTGACCACGCCCAGGCGGTCGCCATCGCCATCAAAGGCGAGGCCGAGCTCGCAATCGGTGGTCTGCAGCGTGCGCACAAGGTCCTGCAGGTTCTCGACATGCGCCGGGTCCGGATGGTGGTTCGGGAAGTGGCCGTCCACCTCGCAGAACAGCTCCGTCACGTCACAGCCCATCGCGCGGAAAAGCTCCGGCGCAAAGGCGCCCGCCACGCCGTTGCCGCAGTCCACGGCAATCTTCATCGGGCGGCTCAGCTTGACGTCCGACACGATACGGTCGATGTACTGTTGGCGGATACCCACCTGAACGTAGCTGCCCGCACCTTCAGTGAAGTCACCCTGCTCGATGCACGTGCGCAGCGCTTGAATCTGTTCACCGTAGATGGCCTGGCCCGCCAGCACCATCTTGAAACCGTTGTAGTCGGGCGGATTGTGGCTACCGGTGACCATCACGCCTGAGGTGGCACGACGACCCGCCAGTTCAATGTTGGTGCCGAAGTAGACCATCGGCGTGGCAACCAGGCCCAGGTCGATCACATCGACGCCGCTTGCGCGCAGGCCGTCTGCCAGCGCTGCCAGCAATTCTGGGCCCGACAGGCGGCCATCGCGGCCGATCACCACGGCGGATTCACCCTTGGCGCGTGCTGCAGAACCGAAGGCTTGGCCGATCAGGCGTGCGGTTTCGGCATCAACGGTTTTTCCGACGATGCCGCGGATGTCGTAGGCTTTGAAGATGGTGGGGTTGATGCTGCGCATGGGAGTGTCTAAAAGAATATTCAACGTTGTCGATTGTAAACGCTGTGCTGGATCAACTCGGCCGATCACCTCAGAAGCGTCCTGAGCGCCTCATCTCGACGCCCGTCGACGATATAATTAAAGGCTGGCCGCAAGCAACAATCGGCCATCACAGATCCGTCGCCACTAAACCATCCCGGCCCGATGAAAAGAATTCTCCTTGTGTTCGGAACACGGCCGGAAGCCATCAAGATGGCGCCGGTCTATCAAGCATTGCGTGCCGCGTCGCAGTTTGACGTGCGCGTCTGCGTAACAGCACAGCATCGCCATATGCTCGATCAAGTGCTGGGCGTTTTCGGAATCTCGCCGGAATACGATCTGGATCTGATGCAGCCCAATCAAAGCCTGACGGACCTGACCTGCAATGTGCTGCAAGGACTGCGGCCTGTTCTTGCCGACCATCGCCCACATGCTGTGTTGGTACATGGCGACACGACGACCTCGATGGCCGCCTCGCTGGCCGCGTTCTATGAACGCGTCACAGTCGCACACGTCGAAGCAGGGTTGCGCACCCACCATCGCTACTCTCCCTGGCCAGAAGAGAAAAATCGCCACATCACTGGAACACTCGCCACCTGGCACTTCGCCCCGACCAGTCAAAGCCGGGACAACCTGCTCAAGGAAGGCATTTCCACCCACGATATCTGGGTGACTGGCAACACTGTCATTGATGCGCTCCTCCAGGTAAGCGACAGACTGAAGACAGACAAGGCGTTGCGCCAGCAAATGGAAACACGCTTCCAGTTTCTCAACCCCGACCGCCGCTTGCTGCTGGTGACAGGGCATCGCCGGGAAAATTTCGGCGACGGCATCCGCAGTATCTGCCTGGCGCTACAAGAACTGTCCACGCGTGACGACATCGAGATTGTCTACCCGGTCCACCTGAACCCGAACATTCGCAAACCCGTGGAGTCGCTGCTGGCGGGCCGTCCGCGCGTTCACTTAATCGAACCAGTCGGATACATGGAGTTCGTCTACCTGCTCAACCGCGCCCACGTGGTGCTGACCGATAGCGGCGGCATCCAAGAAGAAGCCCCCGCTCTCAGGAAACCCGTGTTGGTGATGCGTGACACCACCGAACGCCCGGAGGCGCTCGCCACCGGCGTGGCGCGGCTGGTCGGCACCGACCATTCAAACCTGTACGCGGAAGTCAGCCGGCTATACGAAGACACAGTCGCGTATTCGTCAATGACTGCAGCCAACAATCCCTATGGTGATGGGCTTGCCGGGCAACGCATTGCCAATGTGCTGATCCAGAAACTGCACTGAGCCCATGCCTACGCTGCGCATACTTTCTCGCCCGCTGGTTGCCAGATTGGTTGCCGGCACGCTCTGGAATCTCTGGGCAAATGTGGTGTACCGGGGGGTTGCACTGACACTTTCGGTCTATCTTGCCCACACGCTGACTAGCGCGCAGTTTGCGGACTTCAACACGCTACAGAATGCGTTGACCACGCTGTTCACCATTGCCTCCATGGGGCTGGGTCTCGCTGCTACCCGTTATACCGCGGAACTCGCCGAATCCAACAGAGCTCGTTGCGGCGAGGTGCTCTCCGGCATTCTGCTGGGCAGTGTCGCCTTCAGTGCAATCCTTGCCCTGATGCTCTGCATATTCAGCGCCCGCATTGCCGATATGCTGCTCAAGGACAACGCGAAGTACGGGCAGATCCTGTTGCTCAGCGGGCTCCTGATCGTCACGGTCCTGGTCAGCGTACAAGCTGGCATGCTTGCGGGGCTGCAGGCATTCAAAACCTTCGCGTTAGTTCAAACAGGAACTGGTGCGGTCAGCCTTGGCATCCAACTGCTGGCCGCGCGCGCGAGCACGTTCTCGATATTCCTTGTTGCTTGGCTGTTGGGCAGCATGCTGGTCGCGATTGCCAACCAGGTTACGCTTTCGCGTTTGTTGAACGCGCGCGGCATATCTCTGCACCTGACTGGCGCTTGGCGAGCACTGCGCAGCATCGCAAGTTTCTTCTTGCCAGCGTCGGCGGTCACGCTCGTCGTGTTTCCCGCGCATACGGCCGCACTGATGCTGCTGAACTCGGTTGGTCGCGATCCGATACAGGTCAGTTGGTTCCAGACCGGCTTGCTGTGGACTCAACTAATCGCCTTCGTTCCAACGGCATTGGCCGGCACGCTCCTCCCCATGCTAACCGAACTGATGCGACGCGATGGCGGCCCGGCCATGATCGCCTGGGCGCGCAGGGGGGCCCTCCCAGTACTGGCTGTTGTCACAACACTGTGTGCAGCGTTTGCGTTGGCCGCGCCCTGGATTGCCCTGCTGTATGGCCCTAAGTTCGAAAACGCAGCAAACCTGTTTCGCATTGCTGCGCTGATTGGGTTCTTCTTTTCGATCAACGGTTTGCTGGGTAACCTCATTACGACACTCAGCGCCATGCGAGCAGCCGTGGCATGTAGCACAACGTGGACATTGGCCTATGTTGGCCTAGCCGCTCTTGCCGGCAGATTCCATGGCGCCTACGGCATGCTGGCGTGCTGCCTTGCCGCCTATGTCGTTCACTTTGCAGCGCTTACTTTGGTTACCCGTAAGCTAGCCCAGCGCTCTATAGCATGATTCCCAAGATCGCCCACTACTGCTGGTTTGGTGGCGCGCCCAAGAGTGCGCTGATCAAGCAATGCATGGCCTCATGGCACGCCCATCTTCCTGACTATGAGTTCGTGGAATGGAACGAACATCGCTTTGACGTGAACTCGAATCTCTATGTCAAGCAAGCGTACGCAGCACGCAAGTGGGCTTTTGTCTCAGACTATGTGCGACTGCATGCCATCGCCGAGCATGGCGGCATTTACCTGGATACGGATGTCGAGATATTTCGGTCCCTGGACCGGTTTCTCGGGCACGGTGCCTTTACCGGGTTCGAGAACTACAAGGGAACACTGTCACCGATCACGGCGGTCATGGGTGCGAAACCACATCACACGTGGATTCGCGAACTGCTTGGTGACTACGATCAGGCGGCCTTTCTATCGACTGAGAACAACGCGGCCTCACTCTATACAAACACACGCCGAATCAGCACCAATCTGGTCGATCACTACGGCGTGCGCATCGACGACACCCTGCAAGTGGTCGGCGATGACCTGCACATCTATCCAAGCCACATCTTCTGCAACTATCGGCCTGGGTCTTACAGCATGCATCACTTCAATGGCAGCTGGATCCCTTGGCAATACAAGCTGCGCGCATGGTTGAAAGGCGCCCTCCTAGCGCCCGTGCAGAAGCTGCGCTCATGACCAGCCCTGATACCGGACGCCTGCGCGTAGCCTACGTCATCACCGAGAGCGAGATCGGGGGAGCCCAGACACATGTACGCGACCTCTACCGCGGCCTGCGCGATCGTATCGATGGCACACTGATCGCCGGAGGCAATGGGCCCTTGCTATCGGAGATGTCACAGCTCGGCGCGCACATCATTCACGTCGATGCCCTGGACAACTCGCTCTCCCCGATCCATCTTTTCCATACTATCCAGCGCGTCATTGATGCACTACGCGCGGCCCCACCTGACCTCATCCATGCACACAGCGCCAAAGGCGGCGCCGTCGCGCGTATCGCAGGCGCGCGCCTGGGGATACCGGTCGTCTATACCGTGCACGGTTTTGGCTTCAAAGCCGCAGCACCGTGGCGTCGACGCTGGGCGTCCAGATTGGCAGAGTTCGCGCTGGCGCCCTGGACCGCACAAATGATCTGCGTTTCTAGTGCGGAGGCACGTATGGCCTTTGCGCTACCGATCAAACGCTCGCGCATCCATGTCATCCTTAATGGCGTCGCCGACATCGGACAACGCAGCCAACCGTCGTCTGTCGTAACCAAAGTCGTCATGACAGCACGGCTCGCCAGCCCTAAACGTCCCGACGTACTCATTGATGCCGCCGTGGATGGGGCACTCCCCGCAGGTGCGCATGTAGCTCTGGTCGGAGATGGGCCACAGCGCGACGCACTCGAACACCAGGCGCTCACGAAGGGCTCACCCGTGCAGTTCATGGGCAACGTCGACGACGTACCTGGTGTACTCGCTTCGGCCCAACTATTTGTGCTGTTCTCAGATCACGAGGGGCTGCCAATCTCCATCTTAGAGGCCATGCGCTCAGGCTTGCCGATCCTCGCCAGCAACCTGCCAGGGATTCGCGAGCAAGTTGTCCATGGTGAATCGGGTTGGCTGGTGGATCATCACGACAAGGCTGCAGTCCGCGCAGCGCTGCAGATGTTGAGTAACGACGCGGAATGTCGGAAAGCCCTCGGCAGCAATGCACGGCAACGATACGAAATGCTGTTCGACGTGTCGGCAATGGTGGAGCAGACCTACTCGGTCTATCAGCAGGTGGTCCGCCTCCCATCCTTGCGACCACAAAGTTCACAATAGGCGTTTTGTTTTACGCAATGAACCATCTCTCACGCATGTTCCATGCTTCCGGATCCGAGACTGCTAGGCGACGGAGTAGGATGTTTGGTTGGGCACTCGCCGGCCACTTCGTCATCGCTGCCAACCTAGCCGTCTCGGCACTCGCCCACAGCCTGGGGTGGGTGACACCTGTGTTTGCACAAACCGTACTGTGGTCGGTCCTCCCCTATTGGCTGTCATTCATGCTATTGGACAACACGCTGCATATTCCATCGATCGAGGGGAACAGCATCGTCGTGACAGTCACGCTGGTTCCGTTCATCTTTCTCCTAGTGCTCTTTGCGATGTTCCACCTGGAGTACTCGCGCGGCGCCGTCGTGCTTGGATACCTGACAACCTTGTTATGGGTACTCAAAGGGTATCGCCGCTTTGTCAAGGACTACGTGCCAGTCTATGGCTACAGCAACGACGCCGATCTGGCTCAGCTGAAACGCCTGCTCCATGCTACTGGCCCACGCGGCAAGCCGTCAGCGTGTACGTTTCGCAAGCTTGAATCACTCGACGGCGCAGTCGGCTGCGACGGCCTGCTGGTCGATCGATTCTCCGCATCCGACCCGGAGCGCACCCGCACGCTCGCACACCTCAAACTCAGCCACGTCCGCATCTACTCCATCGAAAAGCTGTCCGAGCTGCTGACAGGCCGCGTGGGACTGTCCCATATCGATGACAATTTCCTCGATGATTACGCCGATCACTATTTCTACAATCTGATCAAGCGTGCGGCCGACATCGTGTCCGTTCTGGTGCTAACCCCAGTTGCCCTTCCCCTTTCGTTGCTGGTCGCCTTGGCGATCCGGCTGGAATCGCCCGGGGCCGCAATCTTCAAGCAGGTTCGTTCGGGCTTGAATGGCATGCCCTTCACGATCTACAAGTTCCGCAGTATGACCGCAACCGGGGAAGCAACACCTCAATTTGCCGCGCATGCGGATCCGCGCGTCACAGCGGTCGGTCGCCTGATCCGCAGATGTCGCCTGGATGAGCTCCCGCAGCTCTGGAACGTGCTAAAAGGCGATATGAGCATGATCGGACCTCGCCCAGAACAGGTGCCGATGGTCAAGCAATTCTCGGACACCATCCCCTTCTACCCCTATCGGCACTTAGTCCGTCCAGGCCTGTCCGGGTGGGCGCAGGTGCAGCAAGGCTATGTCAGCAATGAAGAGGGAACCGTTACGAAGCTCAGCTATGACCTGTACTACGTCAAACACTGCTCACTCGCGCTTGACCTGCTCATCGGCGCAAAGACGATCCACACGATCCTAACGGGGTTCGGTGCGCGCTAAGGAGCCCCTCGACCCTGGACCAAGCGACCCATCGATAGCCATGTCATTCGCACAAACCGACACCCCTCCGCTGGTCTCCGTCCTACTCTGCGCACACAATGCCGAGGCGCATATCAGCGAGGCGATCGAGAGCATTCTGTCGCAATCGCACGTGCAGTTGGAATGCATCATCATCGAGAACGGCTCCACCGATCGCACCTGGGAAATCATCCAAGGCTACGCGGACTCACGACTACGTGCCTTTCAAACCAACATCGCGCAGTTGCCGTTCAACCTCAACTACGCCCTGATGCACGCGCGTGGCGAATACATCGCGCGCATGGACGCTGACGACGTGGCACACCCAGAACGTCTGAGAAAGCAGGTGAATTTCTTGGTCGCCAATCCCGACATTGGTGTAGTAGGCAGCTGGTTCGAGCGTTTTGGAGAGAACCCTGGGATGTGTTCGTTGCCCATTGACGACGCCTCGATCCGTCGCTCCCTGCCGTTTCGCCTTGCGCTGTGCCATCCCAGCATCATGATGCGCCGGGATGTGTTGCTTAGTGCACGCGGTTACGAGGGCATTCGGCACTGCGAAGACCTTGATCTCTGGCTCAGGCTGATGCGCGACCGTACGATCAAGTTTGCCAACTTGCCTGAGTCGCTCCTACGGTATCGCGTTCATCCCGGGCAATCCAAGGGCCACCGTGAAGGCTATTACGGCGCGAGTGGAATCCTGCTGAAAGAGGCCTTGATCCAACGCTCGCTGAAGCTGTGGGTGGCTGCTGGGCTGAGCCTGATCAAGGGTTTGCTGCGAAGCAAATGAAGTACGCACCCTTCAGTGATTTGCTGCACTACGCCTCGTAATTTGTCATCAGGAAGTAGCGGCGGCGGCTCCACCGCGACTGCCGACACAAGAGCGCAAAGCGGGGCCCGACAAAAGGCACGCTACAATTGCACCCAAGTTATTAGAAGATTGCTTATGCCGATCCTCGACTCCGATACACCCCCCTCCATCCCGACCCCTGCACGCCTTCTGGTGAAATCATCCAAAACTCTTCTGCTGGCCGGTATCGTCGGAACCCTTGTAGGGCTGGGAGCCTCTCAAGTTGTTCATCCACGCTGGACAGGCAAGATGACCGTTGTGCTTGGGCAGCTTTCCGCGCCGGACGCAAAAGGCGTGCTCGTTCCGCAACTGCTCGAGAACCAACTGACCGCCGCGGAGCGTTACAACCAACCGAGCTTTCGCGTTGAGGTACTGAACACGCTGGGGCTTCCCAGCCCGAACTCAGGAAATCGAGATGCCCAGCTGATCTTTGACTCGCTAAAGGCGATGGCAGGACGCGCACCCAATGTGATTAACGTGCAGGTCTCAGCCTATTCACGTGAATCCGCCGGCGCGGCCTTGGATGCCGCCCTTAAGACGTTCTCGAGCAAACACCGCAAGCTCTTCGATCAGGCAACCGACAATCTAAAGAACAGTCTGTCGACCGCACAAAGCAATCTTGCAGAGGCGCAGCAGGATCACACCCAAACCAAAGGGATCCTGAAATCGCTAACCACCGCACAAGCAAGCACCATAGGCAACAGCGCCCGAGACCTCCTGGTGTCCAATACAGCAACAATGCTCAACGGTCAGATTCTGGATTTGCAGCAACAGGTCGCCGTTTATCAGGATGCGCTCAGCCCCATGCGCAGCTACCCGACTGAAGCGATGGGGCCGGCGTATGTTCCGGAATCACCAAGCACGCCCGGTGCACCGATCCTTGGCGCGGCCGGTGCGCTGCTAGGCCTGCTGGTAGGTGCTGGCTTGGTGCTTCGCAAAGTCACTGCAACGGCTTAGCACCGGCAACAATTGACACGACATCCGACTGTGGATGAACGTGCGTGCGCCGCCATGAAGTAACGGCTAGCCTGCAGATCGCCCCCAACGCAGAGTTTGGGGGTGCAGCCGAATAAGCACGACCAAACGGCTTTCAAACGCCACCGCTGGCACCACCCACAACCAGTGATCAACCCTGGGTGCGCAGCCAGCGCACGTAGCGCGAAACTC
Organism: Ralstonia sp. A12; assembly: GCF_000801955.1. Taxonomy (GTDB): domain Bacteria; phylum Pseudomonadota; class Gammaproteobacteria; order Burkholderiales; family Burkholderiaceae; genus Ralstonia. The sequence goes on along the minus strand of NZ_JSZO01000007.1, from coordinate 41,238 downwards.
CCTCGCCTACCGTGTAGAACGGTGCTGAGTAGCCTCCGTCTTGGCGCAAACGGTCGATGTTCGCCTGCGTGAAGCATTGATATTTGCCACGCAGCGCGTCAGGGAACGGAATGTATTCGATCAACCCCTCGCTCACCAATGCTTCAAGCGGCAGCGGTGCCTCACCGATCTCTTCACGCAGTGTATTAATCACAGCAACGGCGATGTCATTGAACGGCTGTGCATGCCCAGTGCCCAGGTTGAATATCCCGCTGCGCTCGGGGTGATCAAAGAAATGTAGGTTGACCCTCACCACATCCTCAACCGATACAAAGTCTCGACTCTGCGTGCCTGCTGCGTATCCGTTGTACTCGCCAAATAGCTTGACGCGGCCATGGGCGCGAAACTCGTTGAAATTGTGGAATGCCACCGACGCCATTCGCCCCTTGTGCGCCTCACGCGGTCCATACACGTTGAAGTAGCGAAAACCCGCCACCTGACTCGGTAGTTTGCCGCCAGCATCACGCATGGCGCGACGCACGATCTGATCGAACAACAGTTTCGAGTAGCCGTACACGTTGAGCGGCCGCTCATGCTCACGCACCTCAACAAACGCTTCCGAAGCACCATATGTTGCGGCCGAAGAAGCGTACAGAAATGGCACTGCCTGCGCCAGACAAGCCTCGAACAACGCCCGCGTGTAGCGAAAGTTGTTCTCCATCATGTAGCGGCCATCCGTCTCCATCGTGTCAGAACAGGCCCCCTCGTGAAAAATCGCCCGCACGCGGCCAAATTCACGGCGCTGCAGACGCGCGACGAAATCAGTCTTATCGAGATAATCACTGATCTCGCAATCCACCAGATTTCTAAACTTATCCGCGCGAGTAAGATTGTCGACCGCCACGATGTCCGTCTCACCGCGCTCGTTCAACGCCTTGACAATATTGGCGCCGACGAAGCCCGCGGCACCGGTAACGACAATGGTCATGTCAATTCAGGAAAAGTTCGCCATAGCTTACGGTCGCCGTACCCAATTTACCGACCACGATACTGCCAGCCCGATTGGCCAGCACTACCGCGTTGGGCAATGACAAACCTGCCCCCAAGGAAGCAGCGAGTGTCGCGATAACGGTATCGCCAGCACCAGACACATCAAACACCTCACGCGCCTGTGCGGGCACGTGTAGCACACCGGTATCCGCGAATAAGCTCATGCCCTCTTCCGATCGCGTGAGCAACAGTGCCTCGAGCTGAAGATCCGCTCGCAGCCTCTGCGCCCGCTCTGTGAGATCACTCTCCGTGTGCCATCGCCCCACGACCTGCTGCAGCTCGGCTCGGTTGGGTGTCAGAATGCTTGCGCCACGATAGCGGGTGTAGTCACTGCCCTTGGGATCGACCAACACTCGCTTGCCAGCCCTCCGTGCGGCACTGATCATCGGCTGCACGTGGGTTAGGCCGCCCTTTGCATAGTCCGACAGCAGCACAACATCGTATTGCGCGATCAGTTGCTTGTAACGATCGAGCACGGCCAGCAGTACTTCATGAGTCGGCAGATTCTCAAAATCAACGCGCAGCAGTTGCTGCTGCCGCGACACAATGCGCAACTTGATCGTCGTCGACAGGGTGTCATCCCGCGCGACGAATGCCATCACACCATTGGATTCAAGCAGCTCAGCGACGCGATTACCCGGCTCATCCTGGCCAAGCACGCAAAGCAGCCCGGTCTGGGCCCCAAGAGCAGTGGCATTCAATGCCACATTGGCAGCGCCACCCAGCCTCTCCTCATCTCGCTTGACATGAACCACGGGCACCGGCGCCTCTGGCGAAATGCGATCGACGTCCCCAAACCAGTAGCGGTCAAGCATGACATCCCCCACGACCAGCACGCGCGACTTGCCGAGTGCCTCACGACTCAACGTCATCGGCGCTTGCGCCACCTGAGGCACCGAGTTGACCAAACTCATCCAGCTTCTCCTTCAAAGAACCCCGTGAAAGCCTCGGGCCTGCCCCACGACGGTAGAGGTACTCGGGCTGCCATTTCAAAAACAGTGTCACTTGGACACGCTACCCCGCCAAGCGCGCGCATACAACGCGCAAGCCGCGTGCAAAACGGGAGCAAGGAGCCCCTGCTCCACAACCGCTCGCGCAGTGCAAGAAAACCAGAGTGATATGTCCGAACCATCAGGGCCAACACAACTCGATGGCGGGCAGGAAAGCCGCTCGCAGCGGGCGTTCCAGGCTGACATGTATCGGCTTGCCGCCCCACATTTACACGGGGACTCCAACGTAGAAGCCGGCTGCCAAGTAGAATTTTTATATTATAGTGCCGTTTTGGGCAGCCCCCCCCCGGCACAATGAGTTGTGTCGGCTCTCGGTGCCCTCCGTTAAATGGAGCAACACCCAAAGGGTTGCCATAAGTGGGCGTCTTTCGGATACTCCGCGCTCCGCCACATCCCTCCAGCCTTCTGAAGTTCGCATTGTGACGTTCGACGCAAACAATCTGGATACACAAGACATCACACCCGTCGTGCTTTGCGGGGGCGCAGGCACTCGGCTATGGCCACTATCACGCCAGCACTTTCCAAAACAGTTCGCGCCGATCATTGGTGACAAGAGCCTGCTTCGGCTGACGCTTGAACGAGTCATGCGGCTCAATGCCTCGGGCCATTGCGACGTCATCTGTGTGGCGTCTGAAACCCACCGCTTCTTGGTCGCGGAAGCACTGGATCAAAGCGGCGTCGAAGGCACAGTGCTTCTGGAGCCCGTGGCACGCAATACCGCTGCAGCGATGACGCTTGCAGCGCTGCACACCAGACCCGAAACCATCCTCCTGTTCTGCCCAGCAGATCATTACATTCCCGACACGACCGCTTTCGCCACCATGGCGCGCAACGCCAGCCTTGAGCTCGACGACCGCGTCATCATCACATTTGGCGTCATGCCGACCGCACCCAGTACGGCGTACGGTTATATCGAAATGGGAGTAGCAGAGGGACAACATGCAGCACGCCCGGTATCACGCTTCATCGAGAAGCCGGACGTAACGCGCGCCCACCAGCTCATCACTCAAGGAAACGTATTGTGGAATGCCGGCATCTTCCTGTGCCGCGCCAGTGCTCTGTTAAGCGCCATGCAGCAGCATGCGCCCGATATCCTCGAGCAATGCCGACAGTCGATGCAAAATACGACGGTGGACAAGCGCTTCGTGCGCCCTGACAAGGACGTCTTCTCAGCCTGCCGATCCGAAAGCATTGACTATGCCGTCATGGAGCATCACGCCAACATACGCGTCGCGCCATTCAACGGCATTTGGAGTGATGTTGGTAGTTGGAATGCAGTCGCTGACCTTACTACCGCTGACGCTCAGGGTAATCGCGTCGAGGGCGACGGCCATTTTGTTCATGCAAGCAACACCTACATTCATGCCCCCTGCCGGCCGGTGGTGGCACTTGGCACCCAAAACCTGATCATTGTTGACACCCCCGACGCTGTACTGGTCACGACACGCGAACACGTCGAGCAAGTGAAGCACGTCGTAGCAGAGCTGGATCGAAAGGGTCGCCCACATGTTTTCTTGCACCGCAAAGTCGCTCGCCCATGGGGCTGGTACGACTCGGTCGACGCGGGCGACCGCTTCCAGGTCAAACGCATCTGCGTCAAACCGGGGGCAAGCCTAAGCTTGCAGAAGCATCATCATCGCGCCGAACATTGGATCGTCGTCAAAGGCACCGCTGAGGTGACACGGGGCAAGGAAACGTTCCTGCTGACTGAAGATCAGTCGACGTACATCCCCATCGGCGAGCTTCATCGCCTACACAATCCGGGCAGAACCACACTCGAGATGATTGAGGTGCAGTCAGGCTCCTATCTGGGCGAGGACGATATTGTCCGCCTGGAGGACTCCTACGGCCGCACCACGGAGAACAATTGAATGACTGCACAGCCAAAGATTTTCGTAGCAGGCCATCGCGGCATGGTTGGCTCCGCCATCGTACGCACCCTGCGCGCGCAAGGTCAGGACAATATCGTCACACGCACGCACGCTGAGCTGGATCTCACCGACCAAGCAGCCGTGCGGACGTTTATGCAGGCTGAGCGGCCGAACCAGGTTTATCTCGCGGCAGCGAAGGTGGGGGGCATTCACGCCAATAACACCTATCCCGCCGAATTCATCTATGCGAATCTGATGATGGAGGCCAACGTCATTCACGAAGCCTTTACCGTCGGGGTCAAGCAACTCCTGCTACTGGGTTCCAGCTGTATCTACCCCAAGCTCGCCCCCCAGCCGATGACGGAATCTGCGCTTCTCACGGGAACGCTTGAACCAACCAACGAGCCTTACGCTATCGCCAAGATCGCGGGCATCAAACTCTGCGAGAGCTATAACCGCCAGTACGGCACGTCCCATGGCATTGATTACCGCAGCGTGATGCCGACCAATCTCTATGGCCCGGGGGACAACTATCACCCTGAGAATAGCCACGTCATACCCGCTATGTTGCGGCGCTTCCATGTGGCCAAGCTGGAGGGCGCACCATCGGTTGCGATCTGGGGCACAGGAACACCACGGCGCGAGTTTCTTTATGTGGACGATATGGCAGCAGCCTCAGTACACGTAATGAACCTGGAAAAGTCCACGTACGACTCCCACACGTCGCCGATGCAAAGCCACCTGAACGTCGGCTATGGCGAAGACCTGACGATTGCAGCACTCGCAGAACTGATCCGTCGTGTGGTGGGTTACCAAGGCGATATCGTTTTCGATACGAGCAAACCGGACGGCACACCTCGCAAGCTAATGGATAGCACCCGCCTTGCGTCGCTCGGCTGGCACGCTCAGGTCCCGCTTGAAGACGGGCTGCGTCACGCATATGCGGATTTCGTGCGGAATACGTCAACGGCCAGCAACTGACACTGGCAACCCGCAACGAACTCAGACAGACAACGATCAATCCCTCAATCATGCAAGCAACCCAACGTAAAGTCGCTCTCATTACAGGCATCACGGGCCAGGACGGTTCGTACCTTGCCGAGTTCCTGCTCGAGAAAGGCTACGTCGTGCACGGCATCAAACGCCGCGCCTCGCTTTTCAATACCGATCGCATCGATCACCTATACCAAGATCCGCACATCGACCATCGCAATTTTGTCCTGCACTATGGCGACTTGTCGGACACCAGCAACCTGATCCGGATCATTCAGGAAACCCAGCCTGATGAGATCTACAACCTGGGGGCACAAAGCCACGTTGCTGTGAGCTTCGAAAGCCCGGAGTACACCGCAGATGTCGATGCCATCGGCACGCTGCGCATTCTCGAGGCGATCCGCATCCTCAAGCTTGAGAAGAAAACTCGCTTCTACCAGGCCAGCACCAGTGAACTCTATGGTCTGGTGCAGGAAATCCCACAGCGTGAAACAACACCGTTCTATCCGCGCAGCCCTTACGCCGTGGCAAAGATGTACGCCTACTGGATCACGGTCAACTACCGTGAGGCCTATGGCATATACGCCTGCAACGGCATCCTGTTCAATCACGAAAGCCCACGTCGGGGCGAGACCTTCGTCACACGCAAGATTACGCGAGGCCTCGCGAATATCGCGCAGGGCCTGGAGGACTGCTTGTACATGGGCAACCTCAGCGCATTGCGCGACTGGGGCCACGCAAAGGACTACGTCCGCATGCAGTGGATGATGTTGCAGCAGCAGCAACCCGAAGACTTCGTGATCGCCAGCGGCGTACAGTACAGCGTACGTGACTTCATCATGTGGTCGGCAAATGAACTGGGCGTGACCCTGGAATTCCGCGGCGACGGCGTCGACGAAACTGCAGTGGTAACAGCCATCACAGGTGACGCCGCGCCCGGCATGAAGGTCGGTGACGTGGTTGTGCGTATCGACCCGCGCTACTTCCGCCCCACCGAAGTTGAGACCTTGCTGGGCGACCCAAGCAAGGCCAAGGAGAAGCTGGGCTGGGTGCCGGAAATCACGGTTCAGGAAATGTGCCGCGAGATGGTGGCCGCTGATCTCTCGAAAGCCCGCCAGCATGCGGTGCTGCGTTCGCACGGGTTCACGGTTGCGGTGAGTCAGGAGAACTAACGGTGACGCAACCGTATACGATTCTGGTCAACTCGTCCGATGGATTCGACGATTGCTGGAGCCCCTTCTTCACGCTGTTCAAGCGCTATTGGGCTCAATGCGATGCGCCCGTCTTGCTCAACACCGAGCGCAAATCAGCACAGTTCGCGGACCTGCCAGTGCGTTGCACAAAAGTACAGGGCGAGAACGAAGGGCGGCTCACCTGGAGCGAGTGCCTGCTGCGCGCCCTCGATCAGGTGCAAACGCCGTTGGTCATGTATTTCCAGGAGGACTATTTCCTGGATAAGCTCGCGGATGATGCCCGCATCCGCCGAGCCGTCGACTACATGATCGAGCACCCAGAAGTCAAACATGTAGGCTTGACGCGCCACGGCAGTTTGGGCCCATATGAACCGTATGCGGCAGCCTCATGGCTGCAGAAGATTCGTCAGAACGCTCGATATCGTGTCTCGACACAAGCCGGACTCTGGCGCGTCGAAACGCTGCGCTCCTACTTGCGCTCGGAAGAAAGCGGCTGGATGTTCGAAATCTACGGCACTTGGCGTGCGCGTCGCCGCAACGAAACGTTCCTGTGTCTGAAAACCGACCAAGCGAACAACGGCCCCGCTCTCGACTACGTGCATACCGGTATCGTCAAGGGTAGGTGGCTGCGCGAAATCGTACCGGTATTCGAAGCGAACGGCATTGAGGTTGACTACGCGAAGCGTGGTTTCTACGAGCCGAAGCCCTATCTGCTGCACAAGCTGGAGCTGGCACGCAAACTCCTGGAACGCCCGGGATACATGCTTAAGCAACTTATCTGAGCCATGCTGCGCTCGTCGATTGTTGTCACCGGCATCACGCTGCTCGGCAGCGCGCTCGGATTTGTTGTCCAACTGTTTCTAGCCCACCATTTCGGTGCAGGCACGGATGTTGACGTCTATCTGTTTGCACAGTCTTGGCCGACATTCTTTGCAGGCATGGTTAGCGCATTTTTGAGCTATGTCGCCATCCCTCAGCTGGTGGCCCGCGAGGTCAATCCTGCCGGCCAACGAGACTACTTCGTGACCAGCGTCGTTACCATTGCCATTTTTGCTGTGGTGGTCACCATGATCGGTTTAGGCCTTGGTGAGCTGCAGACCGCCAGCCTGCCCGCGGACTCCCCGATTCGCACTCACGCCCAGCGTGCGCGGCTCGTGTCTATCGGTTGGCTCATCTGCGCGGTGCAAATTGGTCAAGCGTATGCACTTTCAGCCCTGCATGCCAAGCGTCATCACATCACATCGGCAAGCCTGGGTTTGCTGCCCTATATCGGCATGATCGCCAGTACCGTGCTTCTCGCGGACCGTATTGGTGTCAGCAGTGTTGCGATCGGCATGCTGGCAGGCACGATCGCATCGACCGTCGCCGCCGCATGGTTCCTACGCGGCCGCTTCGCCAGTGACACCCCACGCCGCTGGGTATGGGCGGAGACACGTGCACTCTTTGTAGCGGCTCCCTACGCCGTGCTCGCGTTGTCATGCTTTTCGATTTACTCGGTGGTGGATGCATTCTGGGCGCCCCGTGCCGGAGAGGGCACGCTCGCATCACTAGGCTACGCGCAGCGACTGGTCATCGCCATTGGCAATCTTGCGGTAGCCGGTCCGTCTGCCATCCTGGTGCCCCGCATTTCTGAACTGGCACGGCAGGCCGACCCTGACACGCTACGCCGTTTTCTGCGCAAGACGCTCGTCACGGTAGGACTTGGCGCCGTCATCTTTGCGCTACCGCTAGCCCTAGCGCCCCAGCTGTTGATTCACCTACTGTTCGCACGTGGCAATTTCAGCGGCAACAACGTCGCCGATGTCGCCGCCACACTCGCCCACATGACGCCCGGCATGGTTTGCATGTTGCTGTCAGTAATTTCTCTGCGTGCCATGTTTTGCCTGCCTGGCGCAGAGAAGGCCGCGGCGATGCTTGGTGGTGCCTGGGGATTTCTGTATTTTGCAGCCTCGGCTGCCATGGTCGGTTACGGCGCGCCAGGCCTAGCATCTGCATATTCCGTGACGTGGGTTACAGTCTGCATCTGTATCGTCACAGCGCTCTTCCGAAAAGCAGGAGGCAAAGCTCATGGACGAGCTCCTGCTGGTTGCTGAGACCATACTGTTCGTTGTCGGGTTGCTTTATCTATACCCGCGCGACAAGCTCTTCGGCCTCTACTTTGTCTTCCTGTTCGTCTACGCGATCTTCGCGCAGATCGGCTACCGCTTTTATCCTGAAGCGTCGGATTCCATTCTGGCCTACTTCGGCGAGGACGTCTGGCGACCCTGCACGCTGTTCATCATGGCGTCGCTCGCCATGTTCGTACTCGGCTTCATTGTGGTGCGGCCGATCGCGTATGCACTGATGCCAGTCCGACTCGAAATCCGTCGGGCAGCTCTACGCGATATCTGGAAAGCGATTGGGCTGCTGTGGTTGTTCGCAAGCGCTGCCTTCATGCTCGGCTATCTTGCGCTCAACGGCGGCGACCTGAGTTGGTATTCCGCACAGCAAGACGATCTTGCAACCAACGCGCCAGCATTGGCACTCCTGATCTTCCTGGTCAAGCTTGAAGTCGGCACGCTTATTGTCCTGTACCAGATGGCTCGGGAAAAGGCTCGCATCTTCTCTTGGCTCAACCCCTGGGCAGTATTCGTGGTGCGAGGCACTCTTTTCCTGGTGCTCACGTTCATGCTTGGCAATCGCACCGATATACTCGCGTGCTTTCTCGGCATCGTGCTCATGACATTGAGTCAGACAACGTTGTCGCCACGCTTCCTGCTGCGCGCCATGGCTGCCGCACTTGCCGTGGTGTCGCTGATGCTAGTCATTGAAGCCACCCGATACAACGATGCGGAGTTGCCAGGCGAGACACCGCTGTCTCAGCGGCTGCTGGTCAAAGACTACTACCCTCCCGCACACATGTTGTTTGCGGCAGCGGCCTATGATGAGGTCGATCCGGATGAAGTCATCGCGTCGAATGCGGCCAACGCGGCGGTCATGTTTGGTTATCCATACCTGCAGGAAACTGTCACCAATCTGTTTCGCCCTGATCTGGCAACACGCAGCGTAGGCTACGCATTCTATGTGCTGACCGAAGGTTTCCTGTTCATGGGCTACTGGGGCTTCCTCTACAACGGGCTGATCCTCACTATCGCACTGACGCTCTGGCGTCGGCTAGCCTCCAGCGACTCGCGAGCGTTCAATCTGTTGCTGCTAGGGTTGTTCGGGTGCATGCTGGTCAACGTCGTGCGAGGTCAGTCGTCCTACTTTATCAAGTATCTATATACGTTTGTGTTCCCCAACGCGCTGTTGTATCTCAGCCTCATAGGTGCCCGGGTACGTATTCGCTTCGGCAACCCTCCCAGCGCCCGCACCTGAGTGGCATAGCTTGCTGCACGTTCCGTGCCCATCCCCAGATGAAAGACCCCGCAATCCTCGTATTCCGCTCAGCAGCCCTGGGTGACTTCATTCTTGCTGCACCAGCGTTACAGCAAGTTCGCACGACATTCCCTGATGCGAAGATCGTGCTGCTGACCATTCAGTCTGCGAGTCGCGAACAGCGCAGCAAAGTCGCGGAATATGCGGGCAGCGCTGCAGCGATGCCATGGGTTGCATTGGCGCAACCGCATCTGGTTGACGATGTCCGGGTGCTTGAAGGCCTTAATCCGCGCAGCATTTCTGCGGTGCGACGCTCGTTGCGTGGTTATCGCTTCGAGCGAGCCATCCTGATGCTTGATCCTTGTGCACCATGGCTTGGCCGCTTCAAGAAAATGCTGATGTTGTTCGCGTTGCTCGGCCCTGTACCCCAGTACGGTTGGCGCGGTAAAGGCTCGCTCAATGGCGATCGAGTCAGACTAAAAGAAGCGGGCTTGCTACGCCACCACGTGCATGGACCACTGCAATTTCTCGCCGAACTGCCGCAGCCGCGATCCTATCGTGACGAGGCGCTGCAGTTCGATCTGCGCCCCTCCCGAGAGGCTGAGACATGGGCATGGGATTGGCTTGCAAAGCATCTACCCGAAGACGTTGAACGCATCGTTGTCTCGCCCGGTTCGGTCCAGCCTCACAAGCGCTGGCCGCTGGAGAAATACATCGAGCTGTGCGAGGCATTGCTCGTTGCCAGACCGCGAGCACATCTCCTGATTCTGGGCACGCGATCGGATGCCGAATACGGCACTGCCTTGCAAGCCGTCGATTCCCAACGCGTGCACAACCTAATGGGCGAAACCTCGATCGCGCAGTCGGCAGCGTTGCTCGCCCGCTGCCAGTTGCTGGTGGGCAATGACGGTGGCTCCGTCCACCTTGCCGATGCGATGGGATGCAAAGCGGTATCGATCGTGCCGGGAATTGAGTACCCGGATTCGATTGAGCCCTGGCATAGCAAAGCGCTTGCGATCCGGCACGCAGTGCCCTGCGCGCCCTGCTATAGCTTCACCTTTTGTCCTGAAGGACACAACCAATGCATGCTCGACATTCCGGTCGATCAAGTTCTGGAAAACTGTCTGAGCGCCTTTGCGCATATTCGCCCGACTCCACCGCTGCTTCCATGAGTACTGTCTTTCCAAGAGCCATTGACGCTCACCTCGCCGTCATCCAATCGCTCGTACCACTCACGCCCGCCGTCGAAGAAGCCGGCCGTCTTTGCGCTGATGCCCTCTCCGCAGGAAATCGCATTCTCTTGTGCGGCAATGGCGGATCGGCGTCCGACAGCCAGCACCTTGCGGGCGAACTCGTCGGCCGGCTCAAAGGCAACCGGCGATCACTCCCGGCTCACGCGCTGGGCGCGGACTCGGCTGTCATGACCTGTATCGCCAACGACTTCGGCTACGAGGAAGTCTTTGCGCGTCAGGTAGAAGGCATTGGCAAGACTGGTGATGTACTGCTTGCCCTTTCGACCAGCGGCAACTCGGGCAACGTGGTACGCGCAGTCGAGCAAGCCAACGCGCTTGGAATCACAACCATCGGACTCTTGGGCGGCAGTGGTGGCAAACTCGCGCAGTTGTGCTCCCACGTCCTATGTGTTTCGGCCAGTACAGACACAGCACGCATCCAGGAGGCTCACATCCTGATCGGCCACGTCATCTGTGCCGATATCGAAAACCGGCTCGGTTTGACATGAGCGCTCCGGCACGTGAAATCGGCGAGCGCCCGACGCAAACCCCGCGGCCGCTCAACGTGTGGATTATCAATCCCTATGGAACACTGCCTGACGAGGCTTGGCGCGAATACCGCAGCAGCATGCTAGCGACCGCGCTGCGACGTGCAGGGCATCAAGTCACTTGGTGGATTTCAAACTTCGAGCACCGGTCGAAAACGTTTCGAACCAGCAGATTCGAGCAGCGCAGCTTGGCTGACGGGGTCCGTATCAATCTTGTGCCAACGCTGGCGTACAGCAGTCACATATCCCTCGATCGCATCCGCAGCGAACGTGCGTTCGCCAAAGGCGTTGTCGCCTACGCAACCAAATCCAAGAACGACCGGCCAGACATCATCGTACTGGCCGATCCTTCATTGTTTTTCGCCCCCCCTCTTATCAAGCTGGCCCGAACGTTGGGGGCGAAGCTGGTCGTCGATATTCTGGACCTCTGGCCAGAGGTGTTTGCACTCGCCCTGCCCAAGCCGCTGCGGCCGCTCCATCGGCTTCTGTTTTTGCCGTTGTATTGGCGGCGGCAACGTACCCTCCGAGCCGCGCAGGCTATCGTGGCGGTGTCGCGGGACTACCTTGACGTCGGCACCACCGCTGCTCCCGGCAAACCGTCTTTGGTGTCCTATCTCGGGGTTGATGTCGCGGCCGTCCGGCAAGCCGCTGGCCGCGCTCGAGAAATCCTGCAGCGCTTGAAGATCGAACCGAAGGCTCCGGGTGAAATATGGGTGGTGTACGCCGGCACGCTCGGTGCAGGTTACGACATCGAATCCATCTTGCTCGCCATGAAGAGTGATGCGCTCGCCCGGTACCCGATGCGTTTCTTCTTTGCCGGTGATGGGCCCCAGCGTCAGCTACTGCAACAAGCCTGCGACGACGTGCCGGAACGCGCTCGTTACCTTGGTACCCTCGACCCCTCCACGCTGAATGCGCTCTACGCCTATTGCGATATTGGTTTGAGTACTTATCTGGCCGACTCAACCGTCTCCATGCCCGTCAAATTCTACGATTACTTGGCAAGTGGGCTGGCGATCGTCAATTCGCTTGGCCGCGAGATCGGCCAGCGAATTGAAGAGAACCGGTTGGGCCTGCGATACCGTGCCGGTGACGCGGCCTCACTTGCCCAAGCGCTCGCGACGCTCGCAGCGTCTTCGCAACTGCTGGCAGAATACAAACGCAATGCGGCTGCGGTCGCGACAACTTTTGATCAGCGTTCGCAACACGACATCTACGCGCACTTCCTGACAACATTGACCGAGGCACCGAGATGCTGAGAAAGCTGTACCTGTCGCCGTTTGGCTACATCATTTCGTTGTTGATGAACATTGCGGGCATGTTCACAAGACCATTTATGGTCTACGGCCACTACTGCCGGCCGGATAAACGATTCCTTCGGCATACCCGGATCAGCTCAAGCGTCAAGGTGCTCTCGCCCGAGAAGCTCACGATTGGCGACCACTGCTGGATCGGGCACTACACGATCATCGATGCCAGTGGCGGCGTCAACATTGGCGAAGGCGTACAGTTCGGCTTCCTGGGGGCTATTTTCTCGCACAGCAGTCACGCATCGGTCCGACTCCTCGGCAAGCATTACATCGACGTACCCACTGATGAACGGCTTGGGCTTGAGCGTGCACCGGTCACCATCGGTGACTACTGCTTTGTCGGTACCGGTTCAATCCTGTTGCCAGGCACCACGCTCGGCAAGGGTTGTATCGTGGGTGTGGGCAGCGTGGTGCGCGGTAACTTTCCAGACCATTCCGTCATCGTTGGCAATCCGGCGCGGCGAGTAGGTGACACAGGAAAGCATGACCTACCGTACGTCGACCACCCCGGCATCGACCAAACGTATTTCGACCCTGAACGCCTGGCGGAACTCCGGGCCCAGCGCGAACAAGATAAACCTGCATAACTCACATCATGAGCGAATCCTTTCTGCCATTTGCCAAGCCCGAGATCGGGGAAGAAGAAATCGCTGAAGTCGTCCAGGCCCTACGGTCGGGTTGGGTAACGACCGGCCCCAAGACACGCCAGTTCGAAACGGATTTTGCGGCCTACCTGGGTGGCGATGTCGAGGCCATCTCCGTCAACTCAGCCACTGCAGGCTTGCACCTTGCACTTGAGGCTGTCGGCGTTGGCCCGGGCGACGAGGTCATCACGACGACACACACATTCACAGCAACGGCTGAGGTGGTCCGCTACCTGGGCGCTGAACCCGTATTCGTGGACATTGACCCTGCGACACTCTGCATCGATGTCGTAGCGATTGAGCAAGCCATCACGCCACGCACCAAGGTCATCCTGCCTGTGCATTTCGCCGGACGCGCAGCCGACATGCCTGCCATCCTCGCGTTGGCTCGCCGTCATAGCCTCAAGGTCGTGGACGATGCCGCTCACGCCCTCCCCGCAACCAGCGCCGGACAGATGGTTGGCAAGCAAGGTGCCGACGCCACGGTTTTCAGTTTTTATGCCAACAAGACCATCACCACCGGTGAGGGCGGCATGTTGGTCACCCAAGACCCGGAAGTCGCCAAACGTGCACGCATCATGCGCCTCCACGGCATCAGCCGTGATGCGTTCGATCGATTCACGTCCAAGACCCCAAGCTGGTACTACGAGATCGTGGCACCGGGCTTCAAGTACAACCTGACCGACATTGCCTCCGCAATCGGCATCCATCAGTTGAAGAAGGCTGAGCGCTTTCACGCGCGACGCCAGGCCATTGCCGAACGTTACGACGCGGCCCTGAAGGATCTACCGATCGTTTGCCCCCCGCATGCTGCAGCGGGCGATATCCACTCCTGGCATCTCTACGTCATCCAACTTGGTGACGCGGCCAAGGTCGCACGCGACACGTTTATCGAGCGCCTGTTCGCGCAGGGTATCGGCTGCAGCGTGCACTACATCCCGCTGCATCTGCAGCCGTACTGGCGCGATCGCTACGAACTCAAACCCGAGGACTTCCCGATCAGCCAGCGTGTCTACGAACGGACCCTCTCCCTACCGCTTTACACGGCAATGACAGACGCAGACGTCGACCGCGTGGTTGAGGCGATTCGAAAGGCGTTGAGCGCATGAGCGCGAAGCGCTTGCTGGACGTGGCCGGCAGCGGTGTCGGCCTGCTCGTCCTCGCGCCTGTATTGCTGGGGATAGCGATTGCTATCCGACTCGATTCGTCGGGACCGATATTCTTCCGCCAGGAACGAATCGGGCTGCGCGGCAAACCGTTCCGGATTCACAAATTCCGCACGATGACGGTGGACACGACCGGCAATGCGCGACAGATCACGGTTGGGGCTGATCTGCGCATCACACGCGTCGGCCATATGCTTCGCAAATACAAGCTCGACGAATTAGCCCAACTGATCGACGTGTTCGTTGGCACGATGAGCTTGGTCGGTCCGAGGCCGGAGGTTCCGAAATATGTGGCAGTTTACCCTGCAGACGTTCGGGAGATCGTGCTGAGCGTCAAGCCCGGCATCACGGATCTGGCGTCCATCGAGTATCGCGACGAGAGTACCCTGCTCGGAAAAAGCGACGACCCGGAGCACACTTACATCAACGAAGTGCTGCCCGCCAAACTGCGCTACTGTGTCGAATACGCGCGGCATCACTCCATCTGGTTGGACTTGCGCATCATCGCCCGAACTATCGCAGCCATCCTGCGCTGAACCTTCGTACTGGCGGCACCAAACCGGACCGCCGGCATCGCCGCTCTATGCGCAACACCCGAGGTCTGGCAGGGGCCCCAAGCGTAAGCGCTCTCTCCCTACCGAAAGTGAGTGCGCGATATCAGACCGCGACTTCGTCGTCCGCAGTATTCAGCGGCTGCGATCCGTAACCATGGACAAGCTCCCTCAAGATTTCCTTGATCGTTGCTTCGTCACTGGTGTCAGCCGCAACCCGCATCCGCACCAGAAGCGGTGCAAGCTGTTTCCAGGGTACGTGGTGCTCACGGGCTTTCATGATGCGCTCGTGGGCGGTCCCCTCAGGGTTGTCGCCAATCAGCAATTCTTCGTAGAGCTTTTCACCCGGCCGCAATCCGGTGATCTTGATCTCGACGTCCCCGATAAAATGATCGCCTTCACGGATTGACATGCCGGAGAGTTTGGCCATGCGACGAGCCAGATCGATAATCCTGACAGGCTGCCCCATATCGAGCACGAAAACCTCACCACCATTCGCCATAGCGCCCGCCTGCAGGACCAACTGCGCCGCCTCCGGAATAGTCATGAAGTAGCGAGTCACCTCCGGATGCGTCACTGTAAGCGGCCCCCCCTCTTGCAACTGACGGCGGAAGAGCGGCACAACACTACCACTGCTTCCCAGCACGTTGCCAAAACGCACCATCGCAAACACGGTCCGATTCTCTGCGGTGCCCGGTGCGCTATCGCATAGCAGACTGAAATCAACAGCGCTGCTTGCAGCAAGCGCTTGCAATACCAACTCGGCCATGCGCTTTGACGCGCCCATGACATTTGTTGGGCGGACAGCCTTGTCTGTCGAGACAAGAACAAAGTATTCAGCCGCGCTCTCCATGGCGGCTCGAGCCATATTGAGCGTGCCGAAGACATTGTTCAGTACACCTTCGGAAGGATTGCACTCGACCAGTGGAACATGCTTGTACGCAGCCGCGTGATACACGGTGGCGGGTCGATGAGCCTGGCAAATTTCTCGCAGACGCTCAAGATTCGCCACCGATGCCAGCAGTGGGACAATTTCCAGTGAAAGGCGATGCTCCACGCGCAGCCCATCCAGTTCCCGATGAATGGTGTAGAGCGCGAACTCGCTGTGCTCGACCAGTACCAGCTTATGCGGCCTCTCGAGCACGATCTGACGGCAGAGCTCACTGCCGATGCTGCCGCCCGCACCAGTTACCAGCACGGTCTTGTTGAAGAGATTGCGCGTCAGCAAGGCTTCATCTGGTGGCACGGGAGCACGCCCCAACAGATCTTCGATATCCAGCTCTTGGAAATCGCGCACGGTCACGCGACCGGAGGCAAGGTCCAACATCCCAGGCAAGGTTCGCACGTGGACGGGTAATTCGCGTAGCTTGGCAATGATGGCGTTACGGCGCGCTCGCCCCAACGATGGAACTGCAAGCAGGATATCTGTGATACCCATCCGCTCCACTGCCTCAGGAACCTCGTCAGGCCCCAGAATATCCAGGCCGTTGATCGTACGGCCGATCTTCGCGCTATCGTCATCGATAAAGCCCAGCAGCACAAACTCACGCACCACGGTAAGTGCAAGCGAGGTCTGCACACCCGCTTCGCCCGCACCATAGATCAGCAGACGTCCAGCGCCGTGATAACCCTTGTTGCCTGACTGACCTGCAAGCCAAAAGCGCGCCATAGCTCGGCTGGCACTGACTAAGAGCAAGAACAGAATCGGTTGGATCAAGCCGATACTGCGTGGCACGCCATCCCATTTGAACAGCAGGATAGCGAGAAAGAACAGCGCTGCATACAAACCGATCGCTTTCGCAGTGTTTGCCAGGGCCGACATGCCGGTATAGCGAAAAATTGCCCGATAGAGACCAAACCGTACAAATATCGGAAAAGCTAGCAAAGGCGCCAACAGATAAACGTACTTTTGCTGCAGTTGGGGAAACCCTGTTTGATCAATACGCAGGTAATACGCAAACCAAACAGACGCTACAGCGAGCAACATATCCAGTGCTACAACAAAGAGACGCTTGACGGAGCGTGGCAATGCCAACAATGGAGCTGCCGATTTATGAAATAACATCTTGGAAGTCTTTCTCATATCGCAAACATCGCCCAACACCCACCGACAATGCCGGTATCGTGCCTTCGATTCGGTCCGTTTCTGCACTGTCCGTGTCCGGCTCTCTCGCCACGACACGGACATATGCTTTGAACACCTGACAATAGCTATCTCTTAGCGATTGCTACGATTCTCTCAAAAACCATGTAAACCTGAGTCGGGTCATTGCACAGCATCAATCTCGCAAAACCGATATCTATACCGATACAGATCAACACACTTCAACGCATCGGGTCAGCGAACGCTTCCCCCAAGGTTCTTCACAGAATAGGTTTCGGCCACGGCAATCGAAACACCTTGCTGATCCTTGTCTGAAAGCACTGGAGATGATCCGATATCCGGCCAGCGAATCTCGATACTTTGATCATTCCACATGATGCAGCGCTCATATTGAGGTGCACGATAGTCAGTCGTCTTGTACAGCAAATCCGCCGACTCACTCAACACCAAGAAGCCATGTGCGAACCCCGGTGGAATCCATAGTTGCTTGCGGTTCTCTGCTGTCAACTCCACTCCGACCCACTGACCGAACGTGAGTGCCTCCCTGCGAAGGTCGACGGCCACATCAAAGACTGCGCCACTGGTAACCCTTACCAATTTTCCTTGCGGCCGCTCGATCTGGTAGTGCAAACCTCGCAGTACCCCCCGGGTGCTTCGGCTGTGATTGTCTTGAACAAAATCGACGTCCACCCCCACCGCACGCGAGAAATTTTTTCTATTGAAACTTTCAAAAAAGAATCCTCGTGTGTCATGGAACACGGCGGGCTCAATGACCAGAATGTCCGGAATATCCGTACAGACAATGTTCAGACTCATTCAACAACTTCCGATTCTTCCAGAATTCAGTAGAATTCGCGTGATTTCAGGGCACAGGACTGACGGCCGACGCTTGGCAAGATTCCTTTCTGCACAAGCCGACAGCAAACGCACGCCTGAATGTCGACCCATCACTAGCATATCGCCATGTGCACAGACCGTCGGCCGGAATGATACCCGTTCATGGCAATCGCTCAGAGGACTTGGTCTAGGAGACGATGTACGCCAGACCTCCAATCCTCCAGTTCAATGCCAAACGTGCACCGAAGCTTGCGAGTGTCCAGGCAGGAATTCTTCGGGCGGAGTGCGCGTTGCGGATACTCAGCCGCTGGAATGGCTTGCACTTGCTCGGGCGATACCCGTAACGCAACGCCACGCGCCTTCGCATACGCTAGGACTTCGACGGCGTACGCGTACCAGCTGGCTCGCCCACCCGCGGCAAGATGGTAGATGCCACTAGGAAAAGCCTCGCGATCGTCAAACCGCCAGTAACGCCTGATCACATCAGAGGTAACCCTGGCCAACAGCTCAGCGGTAGTGGGTGCGCCAAAGCGATCGTCAATCACGCTCAGCCCATCCCGTTCACGGCCCAACGTTAGGATGGTCTTGGCAAAGTTGGCACCATGCACACTAGCCACCCACCCGGTGCGTAGTGTCAGCGCTCGTGCCCCACTTTCGGCAATCGCGATCTCACCGGCCAGCTTGCTCTTGCCATACACCGATAGAGGATTGGCCGGATCGCTCTCGACATAGGGTTCAGGCTTGCGACCATCAAACACGTAATCCGTGGAGTAGTGCACTAGGAGGCTACCGAGTGCCCTGGCCTCCTCAGCTAGCGCGCCAACTGCCGCGGCATTGACGGCGAATGCCAACTCGGCCTCGATCTCGGCCTTGTCGACATCGGTGTAACCCGCCGCATTCACGATTACGTCAGGGCATAGTTCGCGCACCGTCTTGCGTAACACGTCGGGGCTCGTCAGATCGCAGTTCGCCCGGTCCAACGCGACGACCCGCCCCACTGCTGCAAGCCGATGCTGCAGTTCGAGACCCACTTGACCGGTACAACCGATCACAAGCAGCGTAGGCACAGATGTGGCGCTGTGCGGCATGCTACATTGCGATCGCAGAAGGCGCGCTGGCAATGACCGCCCTGACCCACGCGGGATTGTCCAGAAACCACTGAACCGTCTTGCGCAGACCGGAGTCGAACGACTCCACAGGTTGCCAACCAAGCTCGCTGCGGATCTTGCTCGCGTCGATCGCATACCGTCGGTCATGACCAAGGCGATCTCCAACAAATTCGATCTGATCCCGATACGAACCCTGAGATTTCGGCCTCAGTTCGTCGAGCAGGTTGCACAACGCGTTCACGACCTGCAGGTTGGTCCGCTCATTGCCGCCGCCCACGTTGTAGGTCTCCCCGACCCGCCCACTGGTAAGCACGCGCCGCAGTGCTGCGCACAAGTCACCGATATAAAGCCAGTCTCGCACATTGAGCCCATCACCATAGACGGTCAGAGCCTTGCCATCCAACGCGCTGGTGATCACCTTGGGAATCAGCTTCTCGGGAAAATGATAAGGGCCGTAACCGTTCGAGCTATTGGCAGTGAGCACCGGTAGCCCGTACGTGTGATGGTAGGCACGCATGAGATGGTCGGAACCCGCCTTGGACGCCGAGTATGGGCTGTTAGGCCGGTAGGGCGTGGTCTCCGAGAAAGGCATATCCCTCGGGCCCAGCGAGCCAAACACCTCATCGGTCGAGACATGAAGCAGACGAAAGCCGGCATGGGCTTCAGCCCCCAAACCAAGCCAGTAGGCCCGCACGGCCTCCAGCAGCGTGAACGTTCCAACCAGATTGGTCTGAATGAAGGCGGCGGGTCCGTGAATCGACCGGTCAACGTGGCTTTCGGCGGCAAAATGCACCACCGCCCGCGGCTGGTACTTAGCAAGCATTTGGTCCAGCGCCACGCGGTCACAGATATCGGCCTGCACAAACACGTAGCGGGAATCGCCGTCAACCGATGCCAACGTCTGCTTGTGACCGGCATAGGTCAACTTGTCGACATTGACCACGCCATCAGCGGCTGGGTCAGACAACCAATCCAGTACGAAATTGCCGCCAATGAATCCGGCGCCGCCAGTTACGAGGATATGGGACAAACTCTGCACTCCTGCCTATCATCAGGCCACGGGCCATAGCGTGCTAATACCCAGGTTGTCCCCACAACAAGGGCAGCAAGAAATGAATTGCCGCGCATCACAATAAACCACGTATTCTATCCGCCCCCTCCACCTCCCCCATGGCGAACCCCGAGAATTTTGTAGCACGTTGTAAGAACTGAGACGTCTACATCTCTGTAGTGGACAACAACATCCGTTTTACGTAGCCATCGTGCATCCCCGCGCCCCAGAAACCACGTCCTCCCACGCCATCGGCGACCTCCAAGGCTGCTGCTCCCCTCTCCAGACACTGCTAGCCGCCCTGCCCGCCAACGCCCCACTGCGCTTCGTCGGCGACCTCATCAACCGGGGCCCCGATTCGCTCGATACGCTGCGGCGCGTGATCGCGCTCTGCGAAAGCGGCCGCGCCCGCACGGTGCTCGGCAACCACGACATCCATCTGCTGGCGGTAGCCGCCGGTGTACGCAAACCAGGTAAGCGCGACACCATCGCCGAGATCCTGGCCGCCCCCGATCGCGACGAACTCATCACTTGGCTGCGCCACCAGCCGCTGGCCATCTTCGAGAACGGTTTCCTGATGGTGCACGCCGGCGTGCTGCCACAGTGGACGACCGGCGACGTGCTGGAACTGGCAGGCGCCGTAGAGCGCGAGTTGCGCAGCCCTCACTGGAAGACCTTCCTGGCCGACGCGTTCGGCAACCACCCTGCCAAGTGGAGCAACGATCTCGTTGGGATAGACCGCCTGCGCTTGACCATCAACGCCCTCACCCGCCTGCGTTTTTGCACGCTCGACGGCGCGATGGAGTTCGAGACAACAGACGCCGAAGGTGCGCCCGACGGTCACATGCCCTGGTTTGACGTGCCGGGGCGGCGCACGCGCGGCACGCCGATCGTCTTTGGGCACTGGTCCACGCGTGGCCTGGTCATGCGCGATGACCTGATCGGCCTGGATACGGGATGCGTGTGGGGCGGAAAGCTGTCGGCGGCGAAGCTTTCGCTGGCACCAGCGGGGCGCGACGTGGTGCAAGTCGCGTGCGAGCAGGCGCAGGACCCGCTCGCAGACAAAAAGAAATCGCAGGCAGCCTAGCCGGCGCGCTCGATCAATGCCGCGACAGCATCTTGGCTGTGCGCGGCCAATGAGCGGCGGTCCATCTCCGGGGCCACGGTGGCACCCACGAACACTTCAACCACCAGAGGCGGCCCGTTCAGGATGGCGTTGATCGTGTCCATCATCGACAGATCACCGATATACGCCGGGATAGTCGTCAACTCACCCGTGGCGGCAACGCGATAGCGCAGTGCCAAGGGGCGAATCGGCGCGGCGGCGGTCACCGGCGCCTGAAACAGGTTGGCGTGGAACGGCAGCAATTGCAGCCCGTCCGACGTCGTCCCCTCGGGAAACACACAGATGGCGTCTCCGCTGCGCAACGCGTCGGCAATGGCGTGCATGATGCGGTGTGCGTCGCGCTTGCGGGCGCGTTCGACAAACAGCACACCCGTCTGCGCACACAGCCAGCCGATCACCGGCCAGCCGCGGATCTCCGACTTGGCGACAAAGCGCGGCGGGTGCCAGCCATTGATCGCGTAGATGTCGAGCCACGACACGTGGTTGGACACCAGCATCGAGCCCGCCAGATCCTTCGGTTCGGCCGGCTCACCGTGCACGACGAGTGACACGCGAAACAGTGCCAACAACTTGCGCGACCAGCGCTGGATCAACGCCTGTTTGCGTGCAGGGCCCACCCACCAGAACAGCAGCGCGCACGTCGCGAGGCCCTCAGCCAAGTGCATGAGCAACCGTAGCTTGCGCAGCAAGTGCATGCGCTGCGGCGTGCTCACCTCGGCGGGCGCGCTTTCCACGCGCTGGTCAATGCCCGTCATAGGCAAGGTGGCCAGCAACCAGCGTCGCACGTACGCGGCCTGCCAACTCAAAGCCCAGGTACGGCGAGTTCTTGCCCTGGCTGCGCAGGCTGCGCGGTTCGAGCTTCCACGTGGCGGCCGGATCGAACACGCACACGTCGGCCATCGCGCCCACTTCCAGCGAACCCGCTTGCAAGCCCAACACGCGCGCCGGTTCACTGGTGATGCGGGCCAGTGCCTTCGGCAGCTCGACCTTGTGCTCGGCGGCCCAACGCAGCGTCAGCGGCAGCAGGGTCT
Organism: Ralstonia sp. A12; assembly: GCF_000801955.1. GTDB lineage: Bacteria > Pseudomonadota > Gammaproteobacteria > Burkholderiales > Burkholderiaceae > Ralstonia. Next base: position 19,076 of record NZ_JSZO01000007.1, on the reverse strand, counting down.
CGAGGCCGGTCGCGCCAGGCGTGGCCTCGGCAAACGGCAGCAGCTTCTCGTCGTCGTCCACGGGCGTGTGGTCCGAGCAGATGGCGTCGATGGTGCCATCGGCCAGTGCACGCACGATACCGTCGCGGTCGCGGCCCGAGCGCAGCGGCGGCACAAAGCGCATCTGCGAATTGAAGTAACCGATGTCGACGTCGGTCAGCGAGATGTGATGGACGTTCACGTCGCACGTAACCGCCAGGCCTTCTGCCTTGGCATTGCGCACAAGTTCGAGGCCGGCAGCCGACGACAAGCGGCACAGGTGCACGCGCGCGCCAGTGCTGCGCATCAGTTCAAAGATGGTATGCAGGCGCACGGTCTCGGCAATCACAGGCACACCAGAGAGGCCCATGCGCGAAGCCAGCGGGCCGCTCGCCGCCACGCCGCCCTTGCCCAGGTACGGATCCTCGGGACGCAGCCAAACGGTAAAGCCAAAGGTGCGCGCGTACTGCAGCGCGCGCATCAGCACCTGCGTGTCAGCCATCGGCGCATCCGTCTGCGAGAAGCCGACGCAGCCCGATTCGGTCAGCTCGGCCATCTCGGTCAGCACCGCCCCTTTCAGGCCCACGGTGAGCGCGCCCAGCGGATACACGTGCGCCTGATTCAGGTTGCGCGCGCGAAACTTGAGCATCTCGACCAGGCCAGGCTCGTCGAGCACCGGATCGGTATCCGGCGGGCATACCAGAGAGGTCACACCGCCGGCCATGGCCGCAGCCATTTCCGATTCGAGCGTCGCCTTGTATTCGAAGCCCGGCTCGCGCAGGCGCGCAGACAGGTCGATGAAGCCTGGGCAGACGATCAGGCCCGTCGCGTCGACCGTCTTGTTGGCGTGGAAATCCGCCGGCGCGTGGCCGACACCGACCACCTTGCCCGCTGCGATGTACAGATCCTGTTGTGCGTCGATGCCGTTGGCCGGGTCGATCAGGCGGCCGCCTTTGATATGCAGTTTCATCGGTCTTCTTAGTCGTTGTTGCCAGCCACGATGCCCATCACCGCCATGCGGACCGCGATGCCGAACGTCACCTGGTTCAGGATCACCGATTGCGCGCCGTCGGCCACGGCGGAGTCGATCTCCACGCCGCGGTTCATCGGGCCTGGGTGCATGACGATGGCGTCGGGTTTTGCCAGCGCCAGGCGCTCCTGCGTGAGGCCGTACGCCTTGAAGTATTCCTGTGCGGAGGGCAGCAGCGCACCGCTCATGCGCTCGTTCTGCAGGCGCAGCATGATGACCACGTCCACGCCCTTGAGGCCTTCTTCCATGTTGTGGAAGACGCGCACGCCCATGTGCTCCAGACCACCCGGCAGCAGCGTGCGCGGGCCGATGGCACGCACTTCGGCGCAACCCAGCGTCGTCAGCGCGTGGATGTCGGAACGCGCCACGCGCGAGTGCAGGATGTCGCCGACGATCGCCACCGTCAGGTTGGAGAAATCCTTCTTGTAGTGGCGGATGGTGAACATGTCGAGGAGCCCCTGCGTGGGGTGCGCATGGCGGCCATCGCCCGCGTTGATCACGTGCACGTGCGGTGCAACGTGCTCGGCAATCAGGTACGGCGCGCCCGAGCTGGCATGCCGCACGACAAACATGTCCGCCTGCATGGCCGACAGGTTGTTGATCGTGTCGAGCAGCGACTCACCCTTGCTAGTGGACGACGCATTGATGTTCAGGTTGATCACGTCCGCCGAGAGCCGCTTGGCCGCGATCTCGAACGTGGTGCGCGTGCGCGTGGAGTTCTCGAAGAACAGGTTGAACACGCTCTTGCCGCGCAGCAGCGGCACCTTCTTTACCTCGCGGTCGGAATCCGATACGGAGACGAACTGCTGGGCGGTATCCAGCACGTGCGTGAGGATGTCGCGCGACAGCCCCTCGATCGACAGCAGGTGCTTGAGCTCGCCGTTTTTCGTGAGCTGCGGGTTGGCGAAAGTCTTGGGCATGAGGGACGAAAGCGGTCAGTACAAGTCAGTACAAAGCAGAAGCGATGCAGCGTGCGAGCTCAGGCACCCTTGGGCTCGCGCGTGAAGGTGAAGCGTGCGGAGGCACCTTCGCCGGATTCGCTCAGCACGAGCGACTCGTTGGCCGGCAGCGTGATGCGCTCGCCGATGTAATCCGGGGCGACCGGCAATTGACGCTCGCCGCGGTCGACCAGCACCGCCAGTTCCACCGCAGCCGGGCGGCCGTAGTCGAACAGCTCGTTGATGGCCGCGCGAATGGTGCGGCCGCTGGCCAGCACGTCGTCCACCAGCAGGATGCGGCGCTCGTTCACGTCGAACGGCAGCGTGGTCGGCTGGGCCTGGGCGTGCAGGCCCTTCTTAGCGTAGTCGTCTCGGTGCAGGGCGACGTTGACAACACCGTATTCCGGCAGGCCCAGGTCATGCGCCAGGCGCTTGGCGATCCAGGCGCCGCCGCTGACGATTCCGGCCACCGACCAGGCATGGCCATCGGCCATGCGCGTGCGCAGTTGTGCGACGAGGCTCTGGTACAGCGCCTCGGCATCGATCTGTTGCGATGTCATGCGTGTGATTCGTCGAAGAACTGTTGGAGGATGATGCGCGCGGCTTCTGCGTCGAGCACATCGTCGGAGGCGCCGGCATCCTGGGCGGCGATCGAGGAATAACGCTCGTCCACCCAGGTGACCGGCAGGCCATAGCGGCCATGCAATTGATTGCCGAAGCGCTTGGCGAGCTTGATCATCGGCTGCTCGTCGCCATCGGGGTGCACGGGCATGCCGACCACGAAGCCGACCGGCTGCCATTCGTTGATCAGGCGCGTGATCTGCTCGAAACGGAAATCGACCGAGCGGTTGGGAATGGTTTCCAGCGCCCGCGCCGAGCGCGACACCGTATTGCCGAGCGCCACGCCAATGCGCTTTTCGCCGTAATCGAATGCCAGCAAAGTGCCGTCTGTGGGCACGGAGGCAAGTACCGGACGCGCCGGCTCAGGCATGCCCTGCCTCGCCCGACAGCATGGCCGGGTTGATGCCAAGCAGGTTCAGCGCAGCGGCAAACCGCCCCTCGGCAGGTACGTTGAAGATGATTTCGGGATCAGCCTGCACGGTCAGCCAGCCGTTGCGGCTGAGCTCGTCCTCCAGTTGGCCGGCGCTCCAGCCGGCATACCCGAGGGTCAGGATGAAGCGCTGCGGCCCGCCGCCCTGGGCGACGGCTTCGAGCACATCCTTGGAGGTGGTCATTTCCAGCCCGCCCGGCACCGCCAACGACGACGAATACGCGCCCGTGGCGTCATGCAGCACAAAGCCGCGCTCGGTCTGCACCGGGCCGCCGTAATACACAGGCTGTTCTGCGAGGGGATGGATTTCGAGCTTGAGATCAATCTTGTCGAACAGCGTCGCCAAGTCGATGTCGATGGGCCGGTTGATCACGAGGCCGAGCGCGCCGCGCTCGTTGTGCTCGCACATGTACACCACCGTGCCCGAAAACGTGGAGTCCGCCATGCCGGGCATAGCGATCAGGAACTGATTCGTGAGATTGATGGGTGCGTCCGGCGAGGCCATGCGACTAGTTTACCAAAAGCCCCCGGCCATCGCCCCTTTCATTTGGAGGAGTCAGCCTTGGGGGTAGGGGTTTTTGTGGTGACTCACGCACCCGAAGCGCCTTGGCGCTCCGGCGTCGTGTTCAGCGCTTCGATGTCGGCGGCATCCAGCCAGCGCCATTCGCCCGGCGCCAGGTCAGCCCCCAGCGACAGCCCGCCTATGGCGCTCCGGTGCAGCCCGGTCACATGGTTGCCGGTCGCGGCCACCATGCGTTTTACCTGGTGGTATTTGCCCTGCGTGAGCGCCATGCGCAGGTGGTGCGTATCGACGCGCTCGGCCCAGGCCGCGATCACGTTTTCATCCTCATCGTCCAGCAGCACACCAGCGCACAGCTGGGCGACCTGTGCGTCGGTCACGGGTTCAGCGGTGGTGATTTCGTACACCTTGGGCACCTGGTGGCGTGGGCTGGTGAGCGTGTGGACGAACTGGCCATCGTCGGTGAGCAGCAGCAGGCCGGTGGTGTCCTGGTCGAGGCGGCCCACGCACTGCACGCCGCGCTCGCGCAGCGGCACGGGCAGCAGCGTGTACACGCTCGGATGGTGCTTCGGCTTTTGCGAACACTCCACCCCTGCCGGCTTGTTGATCATCAGGTAGGCGCGGGCGTGGTACGTCCAGCGCTCGCCGTCCACGTCCAGCACCAGGCCGGCGGTGTCGACCAGCGCGTCGGGGTCTTCCATTTCGACGTCGTTGATGAACACCAGCCCGGCGAGCACGAGGTCCTTGCAATAGCGGCGCGTGCCGAAGCCCTGGGATTGCAGGATGCGATACAGCGGAAGACGAGCAGATGAAGCAGTCATGGCAACAACGTGAAGAAGAGAATGCGGCGCGGTTCTTGCGGGGATTTTCGTATACGCTCGGCCGATCTCCAGACCAGCCGACCGCACCCGATGCCGCCCACCACCGGAAACCGCCAGCCCTACGCCATCGGAGCGCATTTTCAGCGCGGGCTGGTATGGTTCCGGCGCGATCTGCGGCACTTTGACCACGCGGCGCTGCATTATGCCCTGCGCCACTGCCGCGAGGTCTATTGCGTGTTCGTGTTCGACCTCGACATCCTTGACGCGCTGCTCGCGCGCGGGCTCAAGGCGGACCGCCGCATTGAATTCATCCGCGCGTGCGTCGAGGAACTGCGCACCACCCTGCGCGAAGCGGGTGGCGACCTCATCGTCCTGCACGACCACCCGCGCCACGCCATTCCCGACCTCGCACGCCAACTCAACATCGAGGCGGTCTTCGCCAACCATGACGAGGAGCCCGCCGCGCAGGCCCGTGACGAAGCGGTGCGCAAGGTACTCGCACAGCAGCCGTGTGCTTGGTTCGACTTCAAGGATCAGGTGATCTTCGAGCGCGACGAGGTGCTTAACGGTCAAGGCAAGCCGTATGGCGTCTTCACGCCCTACAAGAACGCGTGGCTGGCCGCACTCACGCCGTTCGACTTGCGCGCGTATCCGACGGAAGCCCACTTCGGCGCGCTGGCCAAGCCACCGCAGGCGCTGGTGCACGCCACGCCTTCGCTGGAGGCAATGGGCTTCACACGCTCCAACCTCGCGGAGATCGCCCTGCCCACCGGCATGTCCGGCGGCGAAGCATTGCTCGATGACTTCGAAGACCGCATGGACGACTACCACGCGCGCCGCGATTTCCCCGCCGTACGCGGGCCGAGCTATCTCTCGACACATCTGCGCTTTGGCACCGTGTCCATCCGCGCGCTGGCGGCGCGCGCGCATGCCGCCATGCTGCGCGGCAGCCGGGGCGCGGCGACGTGGCTGTCGGAGCTGATCTGGCGCGACTTCTATTTCATGATCCTGCACCACCGTCCGGACCTGGCGGATGGTGCCTCATTTCACCCGGAGTTCGACCGCATCCGCTGGGTGGACGGTGAGACCAGCGATGCACGCTTCGCAGCCTGGAGGGCCGCCCGCACCGGTTACCCGCTGGTGGACGCCGCCATGCTGCAGATCTTCCAGAGCGGCTACATGCACAACCGCCTGCGCATGGTGGCCGCGAGCTTCCTCATCAAAGACCTGGGCATCGATTGGCGGCGCGGTGAGCAGTACTTTGCCGACGTCCTCAACGATTTCGATTTTGCCGCCAACAACGGTGGCTGGCAGTGGGCCGCGTCCACTGGGTGTGATGCGCAACCGTGGTTCCGCATCTTCAACCCGGTCACGCAATCGGAGAAGTTCGATCCGCAAGGCCGCTTCATCCGCAAGTACCTGCCGCAGCTTGCGGGGCTGCCCGACAAGTACATCCACGCGCCGTGGACAGCACCGGCCGACGTGCTGAAGGAAGCCGGCGTGGTGCTTGGTCAAACGTACCCGCACCCCATCGTTGAGCATGCTGGCGCACGCGCCGCCACGCTCGACCGCTACGCGGTTACCAAGGCGGAGCGCACCTCCGCTGCGGAGGCAGCGACGCTGCATCGGCACTCGTGACAGCCTGATCGCACTGCGCGATACTCCTGCGCGTTTTCGTCCATGGAGATGCGCGATGCGCATGATGCAACGTTGTACCCCGCTGTTTGCCGCTCTGGTGACGGCGGCAGGGTGCCTGATGTCCGGCCCAGCTCACGCCGATGCCATCAAGCCTTGTGCTGCACCCGACGCCGGCTACACGGTCGAGCGCAGCGTGCGTGGCGCGATCGGCAAACCCGCCGCCGTCGATGCCTGCGTCGACGTGCTCACGCCCAAGAACAACCCGGATGGCGATCGCCGCCTGCGCATCTACACCGGCGGCAAATTGTCGCTGGCCAGCAACGACATCACCATGTGCCAGGAATGCGGCGGCATGATCGCGGACCCGCTCGTGGCGCTGGAGATCAAGCGCGGCTCGCTGTTCGTGAGCAACCTGGGCGGCTCGCGCGAGCGCTGGGGGGAAGACTGGGTGCTCACGATGCGGGACGGACGCTGGGTGGTTGCCGGCTGGACCCTCCACTCAAGAGACACCATGACGGGCTTGCAGGAGCGCTATAGCGTCAATGCCCTGACCGGGGAGGTGCGCTCCGACTACGTGCCGCCCGACAAACCCGAACCCGGCGACACGAGCAGCAAGCGCCCGTCGCACCTCACCTGTACGTTGCCCACCGCATGGCGCACGCCGGCCATCGATCAGCTCACCAAGATCCGCACGCACGGCTGGGACTGCGCCAAGCTGGCCAAGTCGAACTGACCGCCTGACGCGCTCACGCCTGGCAAATGACAACGGGCCGGTAGAACACCGGCCCGTTGTCATTGCTGCGATGGATCGCGTCAGCCAGCGTTGGCCGCCGGCGCGCGCGCGCCGATCAGGTTGCGCAGGTGCTGCAGTAGTTCGTCTTCGTTGTACGGCTTGCCCAGGTAGACGTTCACGCCGATCTCCGCGGCATAGCGGCGGTGCTTGTCCGCCGTACGCGAGGTGATCATGATGATCGGCGTGGCGCCGATGCGCTCATCCGCACGCACGTTGCGCGTGAGGTCGAAGCCGTCCATGTGCGGCATTTCGATGTCGACCAGCATGGCGTCCGGCGTGATCTCCTGGAGCTGACGCAGTGCGTCCACACCGTCGCGCGCGAGCACGGCTTGGTAGCCCGAGCGCGTGAGCAGACGCTGCGTGACCTTGCGCACCGTGAGCGAATCGTCGACCACCATGACGATCGGCTGCGTGGCCAGGCCCGGCACGGCGTCGGTGCTGCCGCTGCGCGTGAGTTCTGCCACGGCGCCGGTGGTTTCCTGATCGCCATGCGGCAAGCCCAGCGCTGCGGCTTCGCGCTCGAAGCGCTGCGTGAGCACCACCGGGTTGTAGATCAGCACGATCTCGCCGTCACCCAGCGTAGTCGCACCCGCAATACCTTCCAGGCGCGCGAGGTGGGGACCGATGTGCTTCACCACCACTTCACGGTTGCCGATCACTTCATCGACATGCACGGCGGCGCGTTCCGCACCGCTGCGCACCACCACGGCCGGCGAATACTTGCGGCCACCCGTTACAGCCTGCGCTTCTTCAAGCAGCGCGCCGAAGTAGTGGAACGGCACCGGGCCGGTCGGCAGTTGCAGCGCCGCGGCGTTATACGCCTCGGCCAGCGCCTGCGGACGCAGTTGCTGCACGTGGTCGATCATGCCCGACGGAATTGCATACACACGCTCGCCCACACGCACCAGCAGCACCTGCGTAATGGCGGTGGTCAGCGGCAGGTGGATGGTGAAGCGCGTACCGACTTCCGGCGTGGTCTGCAGCGAGATGCGGCCACCCAGGGCCACGGTCTCCGCACGGACCACGTCCATGCCCACGCCACGGCCAGCCAGTTCCGACACCTGGTCGGCGGTGGAGAAGCCCGGCGTGAAGATCATCTCGGTGAGACGGGCATCGCTGGCCTCTTCGTCCGGCGCCAGGAGCTGACGCTCCAGCGCACGGGCGCGGATGCGGTCGAGGTTCAGGCCGGCGCCGTCATCCACAAAGTGCAGCACGACTTCGTTGCCTTCCTGCTGCACTTCCAGCGTCAGATCACCCGCGGGCGATTTGCCCTTGGCGCGGCGCTCATCGGCGGATTCAATACCGTGCGCGACGGCATTACGGATCATGTGCTCCAGCGGGCCGCCCATGCGGTCCAGCACGCTGCGGTCCAGTTCCACCGTACCGCCCTTGATGAACAGGCGGACTTCCTTGCCAGTTTCCGATGCAGCCTGACGGGCCACGCGGTACAAGCGATCCGCCACGGTATCGAACTGCACCATGCGCGCGCGCATCAGGCTGCGCTGCAGGCCGCGCGTGAGGCGCGCCTGCGTTTCCAGATCGAGCGATGCCTGATCGAAACCGCGGAACAAGTTCTGCTGCACCGTTGCCACGTCGTTGACGGACTCGGCCATCATCCGCGTAAGTTCCTGCAGGCGCGTGAAGCGGTCGAACTCCAGCGGATCGAAGGCTTCGGCGTGCGCTTGCGCATCGGCAATGCGCGACTCCATCTGCGTTTCGGCCTGGATTTCGATCTCGCGCACCTGCGAACGCAGACGCGCCACGTTGTCGTTCAGCTCCGACAGGTAGGTCTTGAGCGCATCGACTTCCGATTCCAGACGTGCGCGCGCAGCGCCCACCTCACCGGCGTCGTTGATGAGCGAGTCGAGCGCACGGGCCTGCACACGCACCATGGCGCGCTGGCGTTCAGCCACTTCCAGGGCCTCGGCTTCTGCGCTGCGCGTGCCGGTCAGGTCAACGTTGGTGGTAGTGGCCACGGCCGGCAGCATCGAGGTGCCGGGCACGGCTTGCGTTTCATCCTCCGCCAGCGAGGCCTCTGCAGCTTCGGCCAGGCCGGCGTCCAGCGGCAACACCTTGCCCGAGCCCAGCGCATCGACGTGTGCCTGAATGCGGTCGAACCACACGTAGAGCTTGCGGAATAGCACGTCGTCCACGCGGTTCTGGCGCAGGCCGCTCTCGATGGCGCTTTCCATTTCGTGCGCCGCCTGGCCCAGCGTCATGGCACCGGCCATACGGGCACTGCCCTTCACGGTGTGCAGGTTACGCAGCAGCAGGCCGGAGGTGGCACGGTCCTGCGGCGCGGCTTCCCATGCGCGCAGGTGCTGGCCCAGTTCGGGCAGCGCAACGTGCGCTTCTTCCAGGAAGATTTCCAGCAGCGCCGGATCGAGCGCATCGGACGGTGCCTGACGCACCAATTCGCCAACAGCCGGTTCGGCCGCGGGCGCCTGATATGCGGGCGCGAGCTGCACCAAGTCCTGGGGCAGCGCAAAGGCGGGCTCATCCACCAGGCCAGCAGTTTCGTTCTCAGCCTGTGCGGCCTCGACAAAGGCTTGCGGGGCCGGCTCCAGCGGCAGGCGCGGACGCACCAGCACGCGCTCGCATAGCTCTTCCAAGCCACGACGCAACGGCTCGTCGGTCTCGGGCCAGACGCTAGCAGCAAACTGATGCAGCATGCCGCGCATGCGTTCGACCGCCTGATCGAGCAGGCGGAAGTCGCCCGGGTGCATTGCCACCGGACGGCTGTTCAGATTCAGCAGCACCTGCTCCAGCGCATCGGCCAACTGGCGCACGGGCTCCAGTTCGACCACGGCGGAACTGCCCTGCAACGTGTGCGCGGCACGCAGCGCCAGCTCGCTCGGCGGCGTGCGGCCTTCGTGGCGCCACTCCGAGAAGTCCACGCCCAGGCGGCGGATGAGATCGTCGGCTTCCTGCAGGTAGACGTTGTACAGCGCCACGCTCACGCGCACCGGGCCGATGACCTTCACGCCATCGTCGTGCGGCGCTTCTTCCGCTCCACCGGTCTGCGCGAACGGGAACGGGATCACCTTGGCATCGCCGTCAGCCACAACCGGCTCGGCAGCAGGCTCAACCTGCACAAGCGGCTCGACCAGCTCGGCAGCGGGTTCCACTTCAACCGGCTCGATGACGGGCTCCGAGACCAGCGGCTCCACGGCCTCAGGCTCGATCGCTTCCGGCTCGATCAGCGGTGCCGTCGCCTCTGGCATCGGCGCTTCAACTTCAGGCAGCGCAGGCTCGTCGTCCCACGTGAGCGTGATGGCTTCGTGCGACTCCACAACCGGTTCGACCGACGCTTCCGGCACCACCAGTTCCACAGGCTCGGCGGTAATCAGATGGAGCGGCGCGGCCGCTTCCGCTGTCGGCACTTGTGATTCTGCGTGTTCGGCCGGTTCGTGCGCTTCCGGCACGGTCTCCAGCCAGACGAACGGACCACCGTGGCGCACGCGTTCGGCTGCGGCCACCAGCGGCTCGATCGGGTGATCGGCCTGCGGCGATTGCGCAATGGCAGCCGCCCAGGTCGACAGTTCGGATTCTGCGCGGGTCAGCAGCGCGGCCAGATCGTGCGACGGCACGCGGCTCTCGGCCAGCCACACGTTCATCACCTGCTCAATGGCCCATGCGGCCTCGCCATAGCGCGTCAGGCCAACCATGCGGCCCGAGCCCTTGAGCGTGTGGAACGCGCGGCGCAGTTGCGTCAGGAGGTCGAGGTCGGAGCCGGCGGCCAGGCCACCGGGGCCGGCCTCGGCTGCAGCGTGCAGCGCATGCAGATCGGTGCGCACACCGGCCAGCACTTCTTCGGCTTCGGACAGGAAGATGTCGAGCAGCTCGGCATCGATGGATTGCGTATCGCGCGCAGCAACGGCCGGCGCGGGTGCGGCCTCGGCAGGTGCGGCAACCGGTGCCGCCAGCGCAGCCTGCAGACGCTCAAGCGAGCCGGCGCTGCCGACCTGCCATGCGTCGAACTGTGCCAGGGCCTCTTCCAGACGGCGGCGGCGTGCCGGATCGTCGTCAATGGCGGCGGCGTCGCGTGCTTCCTGCAGTGCGGTGCGCAGCTCGGCGGCCAGAGGGTCATTCGGGTCCACCGGATGCTTGGCGAGCAGGCGGTCAAGCAGCGATTGCAGCGGCGACGCAACGTCGGCAGTCGCCGTATGCTCGGCGGCTTGCGCATCGTCCTGCGTCTCACGGCGGGCCAGCATGCCGGATTCCGCGTCAAAGGCAAACGCATGCCAAGCGGTTTCGCGCTCGGTTGGCGTGAGCGTGCCTTCGATGACGATCTCGTCGATCTGCGTGCCGGTCAGTTCGGTGCCGGCAGACAGCGCGTCGAGGAAGCCCTGCAGGCCGCTGGCGTTGGCAGCCAGCGCACCCAGGTAGCGTTCGCGATCCGCCGCTGCGCCCTCGCCCGCGGCTTCCAACGCGGCGATGGTCGATTGGGCGGCTTCGGTGGCGTGCACGGCCTCGTAAGCGTCGATGACAGCAAAGGCGCCCTGCATTTCACCGAACAAGCGGCTGGCTTCCTGCAGGCCACCGCTTTGCTCGCCTTCGCGCTCGAAGGCGTCGAGGTGCGTTTCGGCCGAGGCCAGTTGCGTCTGCAGCGCACGCACCTGTTCGGCGCGCGTGCGGCGGTGTGCGGTTTCCTCAGCCAGCAGGGACAGCCACGCCGGTGCGGGCACAGCGTCGCCTGCCTGGGTGGCGCGAGCGTGTTCGGCCAACTCATTGCAACGGGCGGCAAACCACGCGCTGCGCAAATCGCCGGATTCACCATGCAGCGCCCAAGGGCGAGCCAGCATGCGCGAGAGGAACTGCAGCGTGGGCGCGACATCGTGGCCACGTGCCTCAGTCAGGCGCTGCGACAAATCCAGCAAGGCAGGCTGGCCCAGTGCCTCGGTATGCAGTGCGAGCGTCTGCAACGCGGCGTCGGTTTCTTCGGCGTCCGGCTCGGCTTGCTGGCTCAGCGTCTCCAGCGTGCGGCCCACACGTTGCAGCGTGTCGGTGGCATCCGCCGGCAGCAGCGCGTAGTACTGGCGCGTGTGCAACGCACCGGCTGGCGCGTGCGTGGGCGGAATCGCAAAGGCCTGCACGCAGGCGACGATGTCCGGACCCAGCGTGTCGTCACCCACCGGCGTGGCGGGCACATTGCTGTAGGCCATGCCTGCGAGCAGGTACAGCGCGTCGGTCAGCAGGCCTTGCGGCAGATGGACGTTGTTGTGCGAATACTGGCGCAGCAGCAGGTTGACGCGTGCCGCCAGGCGCTTGGCGGTCATGTCGGCCGGCACCAGCCCGGCACGTAGCGCGCCGAACGTCAGTGCCAACACGAGCCACAGATCGCGCTGCAGGTCGTCGCCGGCGCGGCGCGGTTCGCGTTCAAGCGCGCGGATGCCGTGCAGCAGTTCTTCCAGCGGCGCGTAAGCGGCGGCAGCGGCAGCCGGATCGGCCTGGGCGTTGTCTGCGTTGGATGCCGGTGCACGCAGCGCGGTCAGTAGCGCGAGTTCGAACTTGCGGCGCAAGCGTGCCAGCCCCGGCAGATCACGCGAGGGCAGCAGCAACGCCGGCAGGTGGCGCAGCTCGTCAGCCCACAGGTCAGCCGGGTGGATGCGCTCTTCGCCCAGGCGGGCGAGCACAGCTTGATACGGTTGGAACAGGCGCAGCGGCTCTTCGGCCATGCCGGCCATCAGGTCGGCCACGTACTCCTGCAGCGCCTGCACAGCGCGCGAGAAAACATCCAGCGTCTGCACATCGGCCTGCACCGTACCGGCATCAACCGCTTCGAGCAGACGCTTGGCGGCCTGGCAGTACACGTCGATACCACGCAGGCCGACGATCAGCAGCGCGCCAGCAGCCTGGTGCAGGTACTGGCCAGCCAGGCGCAGCGAGGTGGTATCGCGCGCGCCAATGACTTCCGGGTTGGCAATGACATCGGCCGCGTATTCGCCGAACTCGCGCACGGCATCGTCCAGCGCGGCGCGCATGTTGGGCGCGACCCAGGCCAGTGCGGAAAGATCGCGTGCCGGCACGACAGACTTCGGACGCCCGGCAGCGGCTCCGGTCGCCTCAAGCGAGGCGCGCTCGGATTCTTCGGGCTGGGCGGAAGATTGATGACGCATGTGTGCTTCCAAAAAGCAGGTGGCGGTTGCCGCGATTGCCGCTTGGCGTTCCCGCCCGAAATCCAGTAACGACGGTGTCAGGCCAATTACGCGATGCGGAACCGGGCCACCGAGTCACGCAGTTCTTCAGCAAGCTGCGTGAGCTGGCGCACCGACTGCGCAGTCTGGCGAGTACCCGTCGACGTCTGTTCCGTGATGTGCAGAATCTGTTCGATGTTCTGCGCCACATCAGACGCCAGCGTTGCTTCGTGCGACGTCGTCTGCGAAATGCTTTCAATCAGTTCGGCAAGCTGGCGCGACACGCGGCCGATCTCCACCAGTGCAGCACCGGCGTTATCGGACAGCTTCGCCCCTTCCACCACACCCGCCGTGCTGCGCTCCATAGCGTGCACCGCGTCTTGCGTATCGGTCTGAATCGTGCGGATCAGCGCACCGATCTGCTTGGCTGCCTCGGCGGAACGTTCTGCCAGGCGCTGCACTTCCTCTGCCACCACCGAGAAGCCGCGACCGGCTTCACCAGCCGATGCTGCCTGAATGGCAGCGTTCAGTGCCAGCACGTTGGTCTGCTCGGTAATGTCCGAGATCAGCTCCACGATTTCACCAATCTCCTGCGACGATTCGCCCAGGCGCTTGATCCGCTTCGAGGTTTCCTGAATCTGGTCACGGATGTCGTTCATGCCCGTGATGGCGTTCTGCACCGCCTGCTGACCTTGCTCTGCTGCCGCCAGCGAGGCGCGTGCCACGTTGGCCGATTCAGCTGCGCCGCGCGAGACCTGCGTAATGCGGTCGGCCATCTCCACCACCGACTGGCCGGTCTGGCGGATCTGACGGGACTGTTCTTCCGATGCGGCCACCAGGCCCTCGGACGTCACGGCCACCGCCGACGATGCCTGCGTCACCTGCTCGGCCGTCTGCTGCACCCGGCCGACCAGCTCGCGCAGTTCTTCCACGGTGTAGTTCACCGAGTCGGCAATGGCGCCGGTAATGTCTTCCGACACGGTGGCCTGCTTGGTCAAGTCACCGTCTGCAATGTCCTGCAGCTCGTTCATCAGACGCAGAATTGCGGCCTGGGTGGAATCGTTGTTGCGCTTTTCCACCATCCGGCGTTCTTCAGCTTCACGCTGGCGGGCTTCTGCTTCCATCGTACGCACACGCGAATCGCGCAGGTACAGGGCGGCCAGTCCGGCCAGGCAGACCACCGTCAAGATTGCCGACAACACCACCGCACCCAGGGTGAACGGACGGTTGCGCACGCTGCTCGAATACGCCGACTGCAGGTCGGACAATTCAGCACGCAGCTTTTCGTTGTCGTTGAAGATCTGCTGCTGGGCGCGCTTGGCGGCGATCAGGCCCGGCAAGTTTTCCAGAATGATCTGCGTAGTCTTCTGCACGTTGTCGAAGCGGGTCGACAGCTCTTGCAGGTAGCCCTTGGTCTCGGGATCGGTCGCGGGCGACAGGCGCAGCGCTTCGGAACCGTTGAGCAGGCCGTTCAGGGTTTCGCGGAAGGTGTTGGTGTCCTTACCGAGCAGGAACGCCGTTTCCGGGTTCACGCCTTCGCCGGCCAGGAACTCGTTCATGTTCTTACCGAGACGCTGCGTCAACATCACGAGCTGCGACGAGGCGGCCACTTCACGGGCCGGCGCGTTGGTCTGCAGCTTCATCGACGAGATCTGCTCGGCTTCTTCCAGCAGTTCGGGGTTGGACGCGTTGAACACGTTCAGCGTCTTACCCACCGCCACCAGGGTCTTCTCTTGCGACAGCACGGCCTGGGCGCTCTTGTCGCTGCGCTTCCATTCGTCGATCGCTTTGTCGAGCAGGACTTCGGAGTCGCTGCCGATGGTGGCGCGCACGCCGCGATCGGAGTTGCCGTTCTTCAGGGCTTCGAGGTTTTCCTGCAGGCGCGCGCGGCTCTCCTTGAGCTGCGTGAATGCGTTGACGTTACCGAGCAGTGCCACCGGAACGGCCTTGGCCAGACGCTGCGAGTGCATCAGCGTGTCACCGGCAATTTCAATCTGCACCGAGCCGTTGTTGGCCTGCCGGTTATCCAGGTACACCGACGTCAGCAGGGCCAGCAGGCCGACCACCAGGCCGATCGTGAAGACCCGCTGCTGCGCGGCAAACGGCACGCGCTCCATCCAGCCGACCACGGCATCCATGGGCGTGCGGCCCAGCTGCGTGGGTGTGCCTGCGGGATTGTCGTCATCCGCATGGGGGTTATCCAACTGCATGGAAGCCGCTGATGCGCCCTCCGCTGCAACCTCCGGCGCCCCTGCCTCACCGGCACGGCGACCTGCGTTGAACCACTTGAACCCCATAGGACCCTCTTGTTTTGTCGATGCGGCCGTCCCGTTTTCCCGAGATCAGCAACATGGATTTCCCGTCCGCGGCCTCGCCTTGTCTAGCTTGGCGTGGTCCGCACCTTCCGCGGTACATATCGGCGCGCCCTGTTGCCGCGCCCTGCACCGCCTCTTGCCCCTGTGCGCGCCCGCTCCCGTTGCGGATGCGCCCAATCTGTTTTTGTTCGTGCCCGGCTGATCTTGCGGCCGGGTCTTGTCCTACCGTTGCCGCCGCGCGCCTTATGCGCGGCTACGGCCCACCTGCAGGAAGGCCGGATCGGCCAGCAGGCGGCGCACGTCCATCTCACGCCACAGCGTGCCCTGCGCATCGCGCCAGGCGCGGCCTTGCCACAGGCGGTTCTCGTCCTGTTCAGCCTCGACCGGCTGCAGATCGCTCAGGCTGCGCAACCCTGCCACACGCGGCACGATGATCGCGCACGCACGCTGCGGGTCTTTGGACAGCACCACGATCTTGGCACCGGCGCCACCGGCCGTCGGCGCTTCGCCACAGAACAGGCCGAAATCGATCACGCCCAGCAAGTTGCCCCGCGCATTCACGAGGCCCAGGTACCACGGCTGCGTGAGCGGCACGCGTGCGGGCGGCTGGTAATCCAGCACCTCGCCCGTGTCCGATAGCGACAGCAGCCAGTGCTGGTCGCCGATCTGCACGCCCAGGAAGCCTTCCGTCGACGACTTGGCGCGTGCCTCTTGCAGGCGCCGTGCCAGCATCGCCTGGTATTCATGCAGGCGCTGGCGGGAGGTCAGGTTGGTGCGCGGTTCGTTCACGTCTGGCTCATGTCCGTGGTGTTCCGGGTCGACGGCTGGCTCGGCTTACTGCGGCAGCTTGGCGATCTTGTCCAGCAGCTCTTCAGCCTTGACCGGCTTGACGATGTAGTCCGATGCGCCCTGACGCATGCCCCACACGCGGTCGGTCTCCAACCCCTTGGTCGTGCACATGATCACGGGGATGTCCTGGAAGCGCTCATCCTTCTTGATCGCGCGGGTCGCCTGGTAGCCGTTCTGGCCGGGCATCACCACGTCCATCAGGATCAGGTCGAACGATTCGGCTTCGAGCTTGGCCATGGCCTGGTCGCTATCGGCCGCAACCGTCACCTTGAAACCGCCCTTGCCGAGGATCTCCGACAGGTGCAGCGCTTCGGTCGGGGAATCATCGACCACCAACACTTTCTTAATTGCCATACAAACAGTCCTTCGATTAGAGAGTGCCGTCACTGTGCGGCGCCGTTTGTCGCGTTCGCCGCCGGCAGATGGGTCTGGACCGCCTCCAGCAGCGCTTCCTTGGAGAAAGGCTTGGCAAGGTGGTCCACCGCCCCGACCGACCGACCGCGCGCGCGGTCAAAGATACCGTCGCGAGAAGACAGCATGATCACAGGCGTGGCATGAAATTTCGGGCTTTTCTTGATCAGCGCGCAGGTCTGGTAACCGTCCACGTTCGGCATCAGGATGTCGCAGAACACGAGATCGGGTTTTAGGTCGCCAACTTTAGCCAGGGCGTCGAAACCGTCCTCGGCCAGCACGACCTGACAACCGGCCTGGGTCAAGAAAATCTGCGCAGTACGACGGATGGTGCTGGAGTCATCGATGACCAGCACTTTGCAGCCCAAGAGGGGCGCCGAGGAGTTCGCCAGCGGTGAAGTCGCCAGCGGTTGGGAGTCGGTCAGTTGTTCCACCCGCGCGGATTGCATCATGTTCTCGCATTGCGCGACCACGGGTCGCCACGACATTCTGACCGGATGGATCGCGGCAAATCGACGCGGCGTGCCCAAAAAGGGCCCACGCTGGCGACGACTTCAAAACTACGCCCCCCGGCCCGCTTATGAAGTGTGAAGCTCAGAATTTGACGAAGTGTGACAAGTCACCTATTCGCCGTCAATGGCGCCGACTGTCCGCCGGCCGCCTGTGGCATGGAAGCGACGAGCCTATTCATCGAACCGTCACTTCCTGATATTTGGCTGTCGGCAAGAGGGCAACCGCTCACTTGCCGACGGGAGACAGGTCAGACCCGACTCAGATCTGCACCATTTCGAAGTCTTCCTTGCGCGCGCCGCACTCGGGGCACGTCCAGTTGATGGGCACATCTTCCCACTTCGTGCCGGCCGCAATGCCGTCATCCGGTGCGCCTTGTTCTTCGTCGTAGATCCAGCCGCAAATCAGGCACATCCACGTCTTGTATTCAATCTGTTGTTCCATAGGGCAAAGCTTCGGTGGGTTCCGTCTATTAAAATGGCAGGCCAGATGGTACCGAATCACGCCCCGGCGCGCCAGAACAGGCGCCGGGCGCGCAACGTGTTTGACTGTATCCAACCTGGATCTGCGTCAAACCACCGCATAATCGCCGCAAACCAGCCTTTAAACCGTGCCGCAGCGTTGTTCTGCGCGGCGCCTCTCTCTTCCAACTGCATCCATGTCGACTCCCTCTTTGGCTACTTCGCGCAGCGCCGCCCTGTTTGAACGTGCCCAAAAGACCATCCCCGGCGGGGTGAACTCGCCGGTACGCGCCTTCCGCTCGGTAGGCGGCACGCCGCGCTTCATTGCCAAGGCAGCCGGCCCGTATATGTGGGATGCCGACGGCACCCGCTATATCGACTACGTGGGCTCGTGGGGCCCGATGATCGTCGGCCACGCGCATCCGGATGTCGTGCGTGCGGTGCAGGAAGTGGCGGCCGACAGCTTCTCGTTCGGCGCCCCGACCGAGGCGGAAGTCGTCATGGCCGAGGAAATCTGCAAGCTCGTGCCCTCCATCGAACAAGTGCGACTGGTGTCGTCGGGCACCGAGGCGACCATGAGCGCCCTGCGCCTGGCGCGCGGCTTTACCGGGCGCGACCTGATCGTCAAGTTCGAAGGCTGCTACCACGGCCACGCTGACAGCCTGCTGGTCAAAGCCGGCTCGGGGCTGCTGACCTTTGCCGACACGACGCAGAACGCGCCGTCCTCCGCCGGCGTGCCGGAAGACGTGGTCAAGCACACGATGGTGCTGCCGTACAACGACGTCGACGCCCTGCGTGAGGCGTTTGCCCGCCATGGCAAGGAAATCGCCGCCGTGATCGTCGAGCCGGTGGCCGGCAACATGAACCTGGTGCGTGGCAGCACCGAGTTCCACCAAGCCATGCGCTCGCTCTGCACGGAGCACGGCGCTGTGCTGATCTTTGACGAGGTGATGACGGGTTTCCGCGTGGCGCTGGGCTGCGCGCAGGCGCTGTATGGCATCAAGCCGGATCTGACGTGTCTGGGCAAGGTGATTGGCGGCGGCATGCCGGCAGCAGCGTTTGGCGGCCGCAGCGACATCATGGGCTTCCTGGCGCCGCTGGGCAGCGTGTATCAAGCCGGCACGCTGTCGGGTAACCCGCTGGCGGTGGCTGCCGGGCTGACCACGCTGCGCCTGATTGCTGCGGATGGCTTCCACGATCGGCTGGCTGCGCAGACGCGCAAGCTGGTCGATGGGCTGGCTGAGATTGCTCGCGAGGTTGGTGTGCCGTTTGCCGCGGACAGCGTTGGCGGCATGTTCGGCATCTACTTCCGTGAAGGTGTGCCGACCAGCTTTGCTGAAGTGACCAAGAGTGATGTCGGGCGCTTCAATGCGTTCTTCCATGCCATGTTGGCTGAAGGTGTGTATCTGGCACCTTCGGCGTTTGAGGCTGGATTTGTTTCGTCGACGCACGACGATGCGATTCTGGATGCCACGCTTGAAGCGGCTCGAAAGGCGTTCAAGGCCGTTTGATTGTCGTTGGGATGGATCTTGGTGGTGCATCCCCTGTTTCATCCCCGGCAGGGGGGGCTTGTCAGCTTTTTTG
>NZ_JSZO01000060.1 GCF_000801955.1 Ralstonia sp. A12 | reverse complement strand
ACCAGATCCCGGGGCACAACCACGCCATCAACGCCACCAGCGCGGATGCCTCGACCGTCACGCCGGGGCCGGGTGTGCTGCTGGCGACGGTGCCCGATGCGCAAGGCTTCTACGATGCCGGCACGGCCAACCCGCCCACCAAGGCCGCAATGGCCCCGCAAACGATCGGGCTGACGGGCGGCAGTCAAGCGCATCCGAACCAGATGCCGACCACCTCGATCAACTACATCATCGCCACCGCGGGCGTCTACCCGTCGCGGGGCTGAGCCGAAAAGGGGACCTCTATGTCTGATCAATTCGTCGGCGAAATCCGCATCTTTGGCTTCGATTTCGCCCCCTACCAATGGGCATTCTGTGATGGGGCAATCCTGCCCGTCAGCCAGAACACCAAGCTGTTCTCCATTCTCGGCAGCAACTATGGGGGCAACGGCTCGACCACCTATGGCCTGCCCGACCTGCGCGGGCGGGCAGTGATGGGGCCGGTGGGCGGTGTGCTGAACGATCTGCAGGGCTCGCCCACGGTCACGCTCACGAGCAACCAACTGCCGGGGCACACACACACCGCATACGGCAACAACAGCAAAGCAGCGTCGAAAACAGCAGCCGGCCGCCTGCCGGCGCGCTTCCAGGTGACGTTCAACGACGCATTCATCGCCACGACCGCCACGCCCACGCCGACCATGACCACGCTGGCGCCGCAGGCGGTCGGCACGGCCGGCAGCAGCCAACCCCAGCCGCACGAGAACATGCAGCCGTTCCTGGTCACGAACTACTGCATCGCCCTGGACGGTGCCTGGCCGACGCACCCGTAAGGCACCGCTGTCACGGTGGACCGGCCACGCACGTCGGCCGGTCCGCCGCCCGTTTCCCTGCATCCGTATTCCACGCATTCATGACGATTTCCGTCGAGCTGTTCCAGCCGCATGTCGGCACCGCGTTCTCCGTGCTCACGGGGCCGGGGCAAACCCCCAACCCGCAATTCACACTGCGCCTGGATGAGGTGACGGCCGAGCCCGTCGCGCACCCGGGCCATCAAGCGTTTTCGCTGTTCTTTGCGAGCGACGCCTCATTCGTGCTGCAGCAGGGCACCTACTTCCTGCAGCACGCCACACTGGCCGAACAGCCGATCTTCCTGGTGCCGATCGCGCGCACGGCAGACGGCTTCCGTTATCAGGCCTACTTCAACCTCGGCTGAGTCCGCAACGTCATGCCCGTATTCCCCATCGAGCGGTCCGGCACCGCGCTGCGCCCGCTGACCGATGCCGACCAGCCCTTCCTGCTGCACCTCTACGGCACCACACGCGAAACCGAACTGCAGGTGACCGGCTGGACGGATGAACAAAAAGCCCAGTTCATCCGCATGCAGTTCGACGCGCAACAGCGCGCCTACTTTGCGTACCCCGATGCGGACTTCTTCGTGATCGAGCAGGACGGTGTGGCCGCTGGGCGCCTCTACCTGCAGCATCGACAAGATGCGCTGCTCATCATCGATATTTCACTGGTGCCCGAGCAATGCGGCGCGGGCGTCGGCAGTGCGGTGATCTCTGCCGTGTTCGCCCAGGCGCTCGCAGTGGGCAAGCGCGTGCAGATTCACGTGGAGCGCTTCAACCCCGCGCAGCGGCTGTATCAGCGACTGGGGTTTCGGTTGGTGGAGGACAAGGGCGTGTATTTGTTCCTGGAGTGGGATGGGGCGACGGTGTAGTGGTCCCATTTCCGCGGACAGGTCGATGGGAGGGAATCACCAAACAAAAAACCAGCCCGAAG
>NZ_JSZO01000006.1 GCF_000801955.1 Ralstonia sp. A12 | reverse complement strand
CAAAATCTCGGACAGGCCCGCGCACTCCGCAGAACCTTCCTCCTGGCGTAAAAAAACGACAATCAGCGCCCCCGGACGGTGCGTGCAGCCCATGCACCGAATCGACGCCAAGCTCGGAAACCACGCCACCCTGTTTTGTGCAATTGGCCGTTGCACAACTGCGAGAAAGTTGCCCGCACAACCGGAAGGCTGCCGACCTTGCTGCGCACGCGATGCTGCAGCAAACCTCACGCAAGAGGGCCGGGATAACCCCTGCTCCTGATGGGGCAGTTGGCGGGAACTCAAGTAGATTGGTTACGTACAAACATGCGAGCGTGCTCGATGGCACTGGGTACGCTTTCTGCTGTACCCGGAGTGAGCGCACTGATGGCGCGAGCGGCGGCAATGGATGGCTTCGCGAGAGGGCGTTGATGCGAGTGCGAGTGGCTGCGATTTAGCACTGCACCACGTCGAGCGCTAACGCGATAACGATTGTTGTCCACCGCTTAAGGTCTTCAACCGTTCTTGTGCTCATCCACGATTCGTCTACAGTGGATTAAGTACCGCATTCAACGCACGCAAGAACTAGCCTTGTTCCAGCATGACCATGCTGGAGGTGAGGAAGAAATCTACGGGGGAGATATGGATATTTTCCGCCACTACGCTACGCGTTTCGAAGCTCGCAAAGAGGACGAGTACAGCATCCAGGAGTACCTGGATATCTGCAAGAAGGACGCCACCGCCTATGCGACCGCAGCCGAGCGCATGCTTGCTGCAATCGGCCAGCCCGAACTGGTGGACACCCACCACGATCCTCGGCTGTCGCGGTTGTTCTTCAACAAGGTCATCCGCATCTACCCGGCCTTCCGCGAGTTCTATGGCATGGAGGACACGATCGAGCAGATCGTCTCGTTCTTCAAGCATGCCGCGCAGGGCCTTGAGGAGCGCAAGCAGATCCTCTATCTGCTCGGGCCTCCGGGCGGCGGCAAGTCTTCTCTGGCTGAAAAGCTGAAGGCGCTGATGGAGCAGATTCCCATCTACGCGCTCAAGGGCTCGCCCATTCACGAGTCCCCGCTCGGGCTGTTCTCGCCCGACGAAGACGGCAAGATCCTGGAGGAAGACTACGGCATTCCACGTCGCTATCTGAACTCGATCGCCTCGCCATGGGCGGTCAAGCGGCTGCATGAGTTCAACGGCGACATCACGCGCTTTCGCGTGGTGAGGCTGCATCCGTCGGTGCTGTCGCAGATTGCGATTTCCAAGACCGAGCCTGGCGATGAGAACAATCAGGACATCTCGTCGCTGGTCGGCAAGGTCGATATCCGCAAGCTGGAGGACTATCCGCAGGATGATCCGGACGCGTATTCGTATTCCGGCGGGCTGTGCCTGGCCAATCGCGGGCTGCTTGAGTTTGTCGAGATGTTCAAGGCGCCTATCAAGGTGCTGCACCCGTTGCTGACGGCCACGCAGGAGGGCAACTACAAGGGCACCGAGGGCTTTGGTGCGATCCCGTTTGATGGCGTGATCCTGGCGCACTCGAACGAGGCGGAGTGGCAGAGCTTCAAGTCCGACCGCAACAACGAGGCTTTCCTCGACCGCATCTACATCGTCAAGGTGCCGTACTGCCTGCGCGTGTCTGATGAGGTGAAGATCTACGACAAGCTGCTGCGTAATAGCTCGCTGTCGAACTCGCCGTGTGCACCGAACACGCTGAAGATGATGGCGCAGTTTGCGGTGCTCACACGCATCAAGGAGCCCGAGAACTCCAACATCTTCTCCAAGATGCGCGTGTATGACGGTGAGAGCCTGAAAGATGTCGATCCGAAGGCCAAGTCGTATCAGGAGTACCGCGACTTTGCCGGCATTGACGAGGGCATGACGGGGTTGTCGACGCGCTTTGCGTTCAAGGTGCTGTCCAAGGTCTTCAACTTTGATGGGGCGGAGGTGGCGGCCAACCCGGTGCATTTGCTGTACGTGCTCGAGCAGCAGATCGAGCGCGAACAGTTTGCGCCGGAGACGGAATCCAAGCTGATGTCCTACATCAAGGAGTATCTGACAGCGCCTTATGTGGAGTTCATCGGCAAGGAGATTCAGACCTCCTACCTGGAATCGTATTCGGAGTATGGGCAAAACATCTTCGATCGCTACGTGGTGTTTGCCGACCTGTGGATCCAGGACCAGGAGTACCGCGATCCGAACACCGGCGAGATTCTCGATCGCAGTGCACTGAACGACGAGCTGGAGAAAGTGGAGAAGCCCGCGGGCATCTCCAACCCGAAGGACTTCCGCAACGAGATCGTCAACTTCGTGCTGCGGGCGCGGGCCAAGAATGCGGGCAAGAACCCGAACTGGACCAGCTACGAGAAGCTGCGCGCCGTAATCGAAAAGCGGATGTTCTCGACCACGGAAGATCTGCTGCCGGTGATTTCGTTCAACGCCAAATCGTCGCACGATGACCGGGCGAAGCACGAGAACTTCGTCAACCGCATGGTGGAAAAGGGCTATACGGAGAAGCAGGTGCGCCTGTTGGTGGAGTGGTACCTGCGCGTACGGAAGTCGTCTTAAGGAGAGACGCGAAGCAGACAACTTCCAACCGAGGGCAGCCACATGGGCACGATCATCGACCGGCGAGAGAACGGCGGCGGCAAGAGTACCGTCAACAAGCAGCGCTTCATCAAGCGCTACAAGGACCAGATTCGTCGTGCGGTGGCCAAGGCGGTGTCCGGCCGGAAGATCATGGACATCGAGCAGAGCGGGCAGGTGTCCATTCCGGTCAAGGACATCTCCGAGCCCATGTTCCACCACGGCTCGGGCGGGCGCCGGGAAGGCGTCCACCCAGGCAACCGGCAGTTTGTCCGGGGTGACAGCTTTGACCGCCAGCAGCAAGGCAGCGGCGGCACGGGCTCCCAGGCGAGTGATTCGGGCGAGGGCGAAGACGATTTTGTCTTCACGCTTTCGCGCGAGGATTTCCTCAACTTCTTCTTCGAGGACATGGCACTGCCCGACATGGCCAAGCGGCACCTGGCCAAGATCGCGGAAGTGCGCAAGGTGCGCGCGGGCTACTCGCTGGACGGCACGCCATCCAACCTCTCCATCCTGCGCACGATGCGCAGCTCCATCGGCCGCCGCATCGCGCTGTCCAGCCCCTATCAGCGGCGTCTGCATGAGCTGGAGACGGAATACAACGAGGTGCTCCAGAACGACGGGCCGTACTGCGCGCGCGCAATGGAGTTGATGAAGGAGATGCGGCACCTGCGCTCGTGCCTGGACCGCGTGCCCTTTATCGAAAAGCTCGACCTGCGCTACAACAACCGTGTGCAACGCAAGCGCCCACAGGCTCAGGCCGTGATGTTCTGCGTGATGGATGTGTCGGGCTCAATGGATGAGCAGCGCAAGGACCTCGCCAAGCGCTTCTTTATGCTGCTTTACCTGTTCTTGAAGCGGAACTACGAGCGCATCGACGTCGTCTTCATCCGTCACCACACGGTGGCCAAGGAGGTGAGCGAGGAAGACTTTTTCCACTCCCGCGAATCCGGAGGCACGGTGGTGTCGAGCGCGCTCAAACTGGTTGCTGAAGTGATTCAGGAGCGGTATCCCCCCAGCCAATGGAACATCTACTGCGCACAGGCATCGGACGGCGATAACTGGGCGGGTGACTCGGAGTTGTGCGCCACGCTGCTGCGCGAATCGATCCTGCCGGTGACACAGTACTTCGCCTACATCGAGGTCGTTTCCACGGAGCCACAGAACTTGTGGGAGGAGTATCTTACGGTGCAGGCTGCATACGAAAACTTCGCGATGCAGCGCATCCTCAAGGCCGACGAAATCTACCCGGTGCTGCACGATTTGTTCCAGAAGCGCACCACCTGAGTGGCAGTGCCCGCGGCGCGGGTTTGGCAAACAGGCAGCAAACGCGCGCCCAACGTGTGACGGAGTCAACGGGGAACGAGCATGGCCTACCTTTCGACAGGCTCGGAATGGACCTTTGATCTGATCCGGCTCTATGACCAGAAGATCGCCCAGATTGCTGGCGAGTTTGGTCTGGACACCTATCCGAATCAGATCGAGATCATCACCGCTGAGCAGATGCTGGATGCCTATGCGTCATCCGGCTTGCCGCTGGGCTACAACCACTGGTCATACGGCAAACACTTCCTGGCTTCCGAGCGCGGTTACCAGCGCGGCCAGATGGGGCTGGCTTACGAGATCGTCATCAACTCCAACCCCTGCATCGCCTATTTGATGGAGGAGAACACGATGCCGATGCAGGCGCTGACCATCGCGCACGCCTGTTACGGCCACAATTCCTTCTTCAAGGGCAACTACCTGTTCCGCACTTGGACCAACGCAGACGCCATCGTCGATTACCTGCTCTTTGCCAAGAGCTACGTGGCGGAGTGCGAGCGGCGGTATGGCGAGCAGGAGGTGGAACTGCTGCTCGATTCGTGCCACGCGCTGCAGAACTACGGCGTGGATCGCTATCGTCGGCCCAAGAAGTTGTCGATCACGGAGGAAATGGCGCTGCAGGCCGAGCGCGAGAAGTATCTCGAAGCGCAGGTCAACGATCTGTGGCGCACATTGCCCACGCACCGCTCGCGTGCATTGGCAACGGCCGATGAGGCGCCCGAGCCGGAGCCGAAGTTTCCGCCAGAGCCGGAGGAGAACCTTCTCTACTTCATCGAGAAGAACGCACCGAAGTTGCAGCCCTGGCAACGAGAGATCGTGCGCATCGTGCGCAAGATCGCGCAGTACTTCTACCCGCAGCGGCAGACCAAGGTGATGAACGAGGGCTGGGCCACGTTCTGGCACTACACGATCCTGCACAAGCTGTACGACGAAAAGCTCGTCAACGATGCCTTCATGCTGGAGCTGCTGCAGGCGCACACCAATGTGATTTACCAGCCGCCGTATAACAGCCCGTACTACAGCGGTTTCAATCCGTACACGCTCGGCTTCCTGATCTTTCAGGACATCCGCCGCATTTGCGAAGAACCCACCGACGAGGATTTCCGCTGGGCGCCCGAGATTGCCGGCAGCGATTGGCAGGAGACGCTCGACTTTGCCATGCGCAACTTCAAGGACGAGAGTTTCCTGCTGCAGTTCCTGTCGCCGCGGGTGATTCGCGAACTGAAGCTGTTCTCGGTGCTGGATGACGATCGTGAGCCCAAGCTGCGCGTGACCGCCATCCACGACGATGAGGGCTATCGCATGATTCGCCAGTTGCTGGCGAGTCAGTACGACCTGTCGAATATCGAGCCGAACATCCAGGTGACCAATGTGGACGTGGGCGGTGATCGGTCGCTGACCATGCGGCATCAGCAGAACAACCGCCGCCCGTTGGGCAGCAACTACGAAGAGATGGTGCGCCACGTCACCCGGCTCTGGGGCTTCACCTGCCGGCTGGAGGTGGTGTACGAAGACGGCCGGCGCGAGATGAAGTACGAGTGCAAACCTGACTAGCGCACGTCGACTATCTACAAGCTGCCTGGCTTAAGCCGCCGGGGTTGCGGGCTCCGCATCCTTGGTGGCGGTCTTCTTCTTGTCTCCAGGCTGATGCGCCTGCGGCATGCTCGGCAGCCCCGTGGTGCCCAGCGCGCCGAATAGCGCACGGACTGGCGCAATCATCGGTTCATCTCCCCAATGTGTGGCCAGCGTGCGCCAGGCTTCTGCCGATGTGGTGGCCTGTTGCAGCAGCGCGTTCTGCTGCTCGGTCACCATGCTCAGGAACGTCTGGAAGAGGCGGCTGCTTTGCTCGATGCGGGTTTGCAGCAGGGTGGCCGGCAGCGCGGCCAGGTCTTCCCAGTTAGCGGCCTCGGAAACCGAGGCGCAGGCTTGCAGTGCACGCCGCTCTGCATCTTCCACGCCCTTGAGCGTGATCTTGAGCGCGCGTTCCTGGGTTTCCTCCAATGTGGTCAGGGTGTGCAAGGCGGTTTGTAGCTGGGTGCGAAAGACTTCGAGAGAGAGATCGATCGGTGCTTCCACGGCGAGCCTCCAAAGTGGATGGGTGGCGAGGCCCTGCCGATGTTGTCCCGTCGTCCCGCATGGCGCCCCGATCTCCCCCAGTCCCCCAGGCGTTCGCTGTTCTTGTGCGTGCGGACGTGCCTGGAAGATGACGCTGCCCGAGCAACGTCATCTCCGTTGATGCTGGGTTACATGCCGAAGCGGAAGTGCCCGCTGCGCAGCACGATGTCGTGCGAATCGGTCAGCTTGAACAGCGAGCGCGCCATGTCTTCAATGGTGCCCCGGTGGGTCTCCATGGCTTGCAGCAGATCTTCCTGCCGCCAGGAGCGGGCGCCGAAGTGCTCTTCCAGTGCCTCCGCCGTCACCGCATAGCAGGCGTAAGTGCCGTCAACGCTGGCGGAACAGGTGAGGGTGAGATCTGCCGCGCAGTAACGTGGCGTGCCTGTGTGGAATTCGATCGATTTCATGGCCGGCCTCCATGAAAAAACGGCGATGCACTGTGCGCCGCCTTTGCTCCAGTGTATGGCGCGAGTGGATGAATGCAATGTCGTTGCAAAGTGGTTTGGACTGGCGTCAAACCTGGGGTTTCTTCTCCTGCACTAGGTGGGGTGATGAGCCACCGATCCCCCCTCCCGTTATGTGGCCGAAGTCCAGCGCATCGGCGCCGAACTTGGGCGCCGGGATCTGCCTGGCTTCAATGAACCGGCTGGGCGATACCTTGCGGCACGCTGAACCAGCTCTCTGCCTACGGCACGCCGCCCAAGCGCTATGTGCCGGAGCGCGACGCCAACTGGCCCGCAGGTGCCAATCGCCCGGTCATGATGCAGAAGCGCAGCATCGGCGGAGATACATGGGAGGGGATCAATTTGCGGCAGGTGGACATTGATGACGGCATGTCCAAGCGCGGCCCGCTATGCCTGATCTTTGCACCAGACGGCAAGCCGCTCTATGTCACCACCATCGCTGCCAATGCGCCGAAGATTCCGGCGCAGCGCTGCGCCGGCAAGTGAGCGCCAGCGCGTCAGGCACCGGTCTGGATTGCCTGGCGCGCCAGCTCCACGCCCTTGTTGGCGAGCGCATCGGCGCGTTCATTGCCGGGGTGGCCGGCATGGCCCTTGACCCAGTGCCAGCTCACCTCGTGCGTGACGACGAGTTCATCGAGAATGCGCCACAGGTCGTCGTTCTTCACGGGCTTCTTGTCGGCGGTCTTCCAGCCGCGTGCCTTCCAACCGGCCAGCCATTCGCTGATGCCTTTCTGCACGTACTGCGAATCGGTGTAGACCTTCACCCGACACGGCCGCTTGAGCGCACGAAACGCCTCGATCACGGCCATCAGCTCCATGCGGTTGTTGGTGGTGACGGCCTCGCCGCCGAAGAGCTCTTTTTCGTGGCCGCCCGAGACGAGCACGGTGCCCCAGCCGCCAAGGCCGGGGTTGCCCTTGCATGCGCCATCGGAATAGACGGTGACTTCCTGCATGAATAAAACGAACGCGATCAGTGAGTAGTAGTGAGAGGGCGGCTGTGCATGTCTGCCAAAGCTACGCGCCCGATTTGCCGTCGCACGCAGCGGCCGGCGGTGTCTTGGTCGAATGCGAACCCGATGGCGTGGCGACTGGCGTGCCGGCCGGCACCAGCGAGGGCGACTTGCGGGTCTTCCACGCGGGGCCGACCATACGCATGCCGCGCACGCGCTTGACTGCCTGCAGCATGTAGACCGCCCCGAAGATCGGCCACCAACGGTCGCCAGCCTTCTCCATGAAGGCCGTGCGCTGCAGCCACTTCTCGGTGCGGTTAGGCGGGCGGTAGCAACCGAAACGGCCGCGCACGATATCAAATCCGAGCAGCTTGAGCCAGTCCTTCAGGCGGGTGAAGGCAATCATCTGGCTCTGCGCCGGCAGGAACGATTCCGTACCCAGGCGCCGCATGCCCTGGCGCATGCCCCACAGGCTCAACGGGTTGAAGCCTGTGATGATCAATCGCCCCTCGGGCATCAGCACGCGTGCCACTTCGCGCAGCACTTCGTGCGGGTCGTCGGTGAACTCCAGCACATGGGGCAGGGCCACCAGGTCGATGCTTTGCGAGGCGAAGGGCAGTTCGTCGTAGCGGCAGATCACGCGGGGCTTGGCCTGGCGCTGCGGGGCGCTGGCGTCGGTCTCGCCGTCGGCAGAGGCGTCTGCAGGTTCGGCGGGATCGCCGTCCATCGGGTCGAGCGTCTCAATGGGGGCGGTCGGGTCGATATCGTCGATCACGCGCGCTATCAGCGGAATGCGGTTCTCGCGCAGCGCGCCAAAGCCCGGGTGACCCAGCTGCAGCGCGTGAAAGCCGAACATGTCGGCGACGGTGCGATCGAATTGTGCCTGCTCCCAACGCAGGACGTATTGTCCAGGCGGCGAAGCCAGCCAGTGGTGCCAATCTATAATGCGGCGATCGTTAGAGGAGTCAGGCATGGTCCAGGGTGGTGTGCCGTCGGAAGTAGCACTTGAGGTAGAGGCAATCGCTGCGTTTGCCGACAATTACATTTGGGCACTTCACGATGGCCGCGTGGCTGCTGTTGTGGACCCAGGCGACGCGCAACCCGTGCTGCGCTTCCTCCAGGAGCGCGGGCTCGCGCTCGGTGCCATTGTAATCACACATCATCACGGCGATCACATTGGCGGGGTGCGAGAACTGGTCGCGGCGTATCCGGAGAATCCCGAGGGTGCGCCGCTGCCCGTGATTGGTCCGGCGGGCGAATCCATCCCGTGCCGCACCCAGGCGGTACGCGAAAATGATGTCGTCACGCTCGCCCAACCGGCCGCCACGTTCCGCGTGATTGACGTGCCGGGCCATACCAGCGGACACGTTGCGTATGTCGGCCATTTGCAGGGCGACAATGCGCCCGCCAGCCTCTTCTGCGGTGACACGCTGTTCGCGACCGGTTGCGGCAGGCTCTTCGAGGGCACGCCTGCGCAGATGCGGTCATCGCTGGCCAAGCTGGCCGCGCTGGCGCCGGACACCCGTGTTTACTGTGCACACGAATACACCGCGTCGAATGTGCGCTTTGCGCGTGCAGTCGAGCCGGGCAACGCCGATCTGGCGGCCTGGGAGGATGAGGTTGCGGCGTTGCGGGCCGAGGGCCGCTCGACCGTGCCCACCACCATCGGCCACGAGCGCGCGACCAACCCGTTCATGCGATCGGATGAGGCTGACGTGACGCAAGCGGTGGCCCGCCACGCCGGTATCGGCACAAAAGATCCGGTGGCCGTATTCGCCGCTTTGCGCGAGTGGAAGAACGGTTTCCGTTGAGATTACGCGCCGCGCGGGGATCATCGCCTGCGCGCCAAGATGCTTGCCGAGGCAATCGCCGGGTCTACGCGGGTTGACGTGGCGGGATGCGTTTCTTACTATCTGGGGCAATTTTTAGGTCCAACCCCTCAGAACTTGATGCGATCCGTGCGACTTCTTGCGGCATCTGTGCTCAGTCTGCTTCTCGCGGCCTGTGCTACGGCTCCCGCTCCGAATGCCGACACTGCCAGCACAAGCGCCTCTGCCTCCACTTCCGGCAAAAATGCGCCGGTCGTCAATGTTGATCAGCAGCCCGTGGCTTCCCTGAAAGGGCCGGCCAAGGATCTCTGGGCGCGCATTCGCCAAGGTTTCTCCATGCCCGACCTGCAAAGCTCGGCCGTGGATGACCGAGCCGATTGGTATGCGCAGCGCCCGGAAGCGTTTCAGCGCATGGTCGAGCGCTCGAACCGCTACCTGTATCACATCGTCGAAGAGCTGGAGCGCCGCAATATGCCCACCGAACTGGCCCTGCTGCCGTTCGTGGAGAGTGCGTTCAACCCGCAGGCAGTGTCGAGTGCCAAGGCAGCCGGGATGTGGCAGTTCATCCCCAGCACCGGCAGAACCTACAACCTCAAGCAGAACGTCTTCCAGGACGAGCGCCGTGATGTGCTCGCCTCGACTGACGCCGCGCTGGACTATCTCTCCAAGCTGCACGATCAGTTTGGTGACTGGCAGTTGGCGCTCGCCGCTTACAACTGGGGCGAGGGCTCCGTCGCCCGGGCGGTTGCGCGCAACCAGGCGGCGGGCCTGTCGACGGACTACGTCAACCTGAACATGCCGGCCGAGACGCGCATGTACGTGCCCAAGCTCCAGGCGGTCAAGAACATCATCGCCAATCCGGATCGCTATGGCGTTAGGTTGCCGGACATCCCGAACCATCCTTACTTCGTTACCGTCACCACCTCGCGTGACATTGACGTGACGCTGGCGGCCAAGCTGGCCAATCTGCCGATGGATGAGTTCAAGGCGCTCAACCCGTCGTTCAACCGGCCGGTGATCCTGGGCGCCTCGAACCCGCAGATTCTGCTGCCGTACGACAACGCGGAAACGTTTCAGTACAACCTGAACACGTATCGCGGTGGCCTGTCGAGTTGGACGGCCGTGACGGTCGGCAACCGTGAGCGTGTGGAAGCCCTGGCGGCGCGATTGAAGGTCGACCCCGACACCATCCGCGAGATCAACCGCATTCCCAAGGGCATGCGCCTGAAGGCGGGTTCCACGGTGGTTGTGCCGCGCTCGGATGGCGCCAAGGAAGATGCACCGGACATCAGCCCCGAACTGGCCGAGAACGCCACCATGGCCGTCGAACCCGATATGCCTGACCTGAGAAAGGTCGTGGTGCGCGCGGGCAAGCGCGACACGGTTGCAGGCCTGTCGCGGCGCTATGGCGTGTCGGTGGCGCAGATTCGTGCCTGGAACCAGTTGCCGGGTGATGCGATCCCCCGGGGGCACAGCGTGGTGCTGATGTTGCCGCAGGCGCGGGGCGGTGGCCGCGTGCGTGCGGTGCGCGTATCGGCGACGACGGCGACGGCATCGACCGGGCGGGTACCGACGGCCAAGGTGGCCGGCAAACCGGTGGTCAAGGCCAGGCCGGTGGCAAGCACACCGGCCAAGCGCAAGAAGCGCTGAAGCTGGCAAACTGAGACGGCGTCCTGCGGGGCGCCGTTTTCTTTTTGAGCTGCGGTAAGACCTGCGTAAGTTGGCGGTCGCACAGTAGCCGCATCGAGCACATCGAACATAGAGTCGGCACGCCACGTAGTGCGCCGGCCAGGAGACAACGTCATGCCCATGTCCGCCGCATACCGCGCGCTGTATCAGCGTTCCGTCGACGATCCTTCCAGCTTCTGGCACGAGCAGGCCCAGCGCATCGACTGGCAGACGCCATATTCCGCCGTGCTCGACGATTCGCGCCTGCCGTTTGCCCGCTGGTTCGTCGGTGGGCGCACCAACCTGTGCCACAACGCGGTCGATCGGCATCTCGCCACCCGTGGCGAGCAGGCGGCACTGATATATGTCTCCACCGAAACCGGTATCGAGACGACATACACGTATCGTCAGTTGCATCGCGAGGTCAACCGCATGGCAGCCAGTCTGCAAGCGCTGGGCGTCAAACGGGGTGATCGGGTGCTGATCTACCTGCCGATGATTCCCGAGGCGGCCTTTGCCATGCTGGCCTGTGCGCGCATCGGGGCGATCCACTCGGTGGTGTTTGGCGGTTTTGCATCCAACAGCCTGGCTACGCGCATTGACGATGCCACGCCGCGTGTCATCGTCAGTGCCGACGCGGGCTCGCGTGCGGGCAAGGTGGTTGAGTACAAGCCCTTGCTCGATGCTGCCATTGACCTAGCTGCGCACAAGCCGGAGCGCGTGCTGCTCGTCAATCGCAAGCTCGCGCCAATGCGGCACAACGCACGCGACGTCGACTACGCCGCGCTCGCCGATCAGCATGCGAACGCCGACGTGCCGTGCGAGTGGATGGAGTCGAGCGAGCCGTCATACATCCTCTACACCTCGGGCACGACGGGCAAGCCAAAGGGCGTGCAGCGCGATACCGGTGGCTATGCGGTGGCGCTGGCGGCATCGATACCGCTGATCTTCGGCGCGCAGGCGGGCGACACGATGTTCACTGCATCGGACGTTGGCTGGGTGGTGGGCCACAGCTACATCGTCTATGCGCCGCTGCTCGCTGGTCTGACGACCGTGATGTACGAAGGCACGCCCATCCGTCCGGACGGCGCCACCTGGTGGCGCATCGTCGAGCAACACCGGGTGAACGTGATGTTTACGGCGCCGACGGCCATTCGCGTGCTCAAGAAGCAGGATCCTGCGCTGCTGCATCGGCATGACCTGTCCAGCCTGCGCCGCCTGTTCCTGGCCGGCGAGCCGCTGGACGAGCCGACCGCGAGCTGGATCGGCAAAGCGCTGCAGAAGCCCATCGTCGACAACTACTGGCAGACCGAAACCGGCTGGCCGATGCTGGCCGTTCCGCAAGGCGTGGAGCCGTCAACGCAAAAGCTGGGGTCGCCCGGCTTCCCGGTCTATGGCTACAAGCTCGATATTCTCGACGAGGTGACCGGCCAGCCGTGCGCGCCGGGCGAGAAGGGTCTGCTGGCCGTGACGGCGCCGCTGCCACCTGGCTGCATGAGCACGGTCTGGCGCGATGATGCGCGCTTTCTCAAGACGTACTGGTCGGCGTTCCCCGGTGGTCAGATCTACTCCAGCTTCGACTGGGGCGTGCGTGATGCGGAGGGCTACGTCACCATCCTCGGCCGCACCGACGACGTGATCAACGTGGCGGGCCACCGCCTGGGCACACGCGAAATCGAGGAGAGCCTGTCGTCGCATCCGGCCATCGCCGAGGTGGCTGTGGTGGGTGTAGCCGATCAACTGAAGGGGCAGGTGGCGATGGGGTTTGCCATCGTGCGCGATGCGTCACGCGTCGCTGAATCGGCGGATCGCCTTGCGCTGGAGGGGGAGCTCATGCGCACCGTGGAGGCGCAATTGGGCGCGGTGGCGCGGCCGTCACGTGTGTTCTTCGTCAATGCGTTGCCCAAGACGCGCTCGGGCAAATTGCTGCGCCGTGCCATGCAGGCGGTGGCCGAAGGGCGCGATCCGGGTGACCTGACCACCATTGAGGACCCGACTGCGCTGGCGCAGGTGCAAGCTGCAATGCAAGGGTAGAGATCGGGAAAAGTGACGCTCTCGCCGGTCTGGAGGCGAGGCGTCGGGCACGGCGGGACGTCACAATTGGCGGGCTACCCGCCGTTAAGTCCTTCCTTTTATTGAGTTTTTTGTGCTGCGCGGGTATACTTGTCAGGTTTGAGTTCAGAAACCCATCACCCTAGCGCCAACCGCTTCCTACCTCCCGCCTACCGCCCCGTCTGCCTCGTTTCTTGGTGATTTCTGGTGAGTTTCGCCCAGCCCCAGTCCCGACGCGCAAACGGCCTGGATTCCGCGCAGCCGGAATTCCGCTTCGGCGCCAAGGTGTTCAGGTCGGCACAGGGTGAATCCAGCAGGAGCTACCCGTGTTGCCGTCTTTCCCGCCCGCCATTCTTGCGCTTGCAGACGGCACGGTCTTTCGTGGCTATTCCATCGGTGCGGCCGGTCATACGATCGGCGAAGTGGTGTTCAACACCGCCATCACCGGCTATCAGGAAATCCTTACCGATCCGAGCTACTCGCGCCAGATCGTCACGCTCACGTACCCGCATATCGGTAACGTGGGGGTGAACCGTGAGGACGTCGAAGCCACGAAAGTCCATGCCGCCGGCCTCATCATCAAGGATCTGCCGATCCTCGCGTCGAACTTCCGTAAAGAACATTCGCTCTCTCATTACCTGAAGGGCGAGAAGGTCGTGGCCATTGCCGGGATCGACACCCGTAAGCTGACCCGCATCCTGCGCGAGAAGGGCGCCCAGAACGGTTGCATTCTGGCTGGCGAAGACAACGTGCAGAAGGCCATCGACCTGGCACGCTCGTTCCCG
This sequence comes from Ralstonia sp. A12, assembly GCF_000801955.1. Lineage (GTDB taxonomy): Bacteria > Pseudomonadota > Gammaproteobacteria > Burkholderiales > Burkholderiaceae > Ralstonia. Next base: position 209,208 of record NZ_JSZO01000006.1, on the reverse strand, counting down.
GGCCTGTCGGGCATGGACCTGGCCAAGGTGGTGTCCGTGACGCAGCCGTACGAGTGGACCCAGACCGAATGGGAACTGGGCCGCGGTTACGGCAAGCAGGAAGCCCCGAAGTACCACGTGGTCGCGTATGACTTCGGCGTGAAGTACAACATCCTGCGCATGCTGGCCGAGCGCGGCTGCCGCGTGACGGTGGTGCCGGCGCAAACCAGCGCCGCCGATGTACTGGCGCACAACCCGGATGGCGTGTTCCTCTCCAACGGCCCTGGCGATCCGGAACCGTGCGATTACGCCATCGCTGCTGCCAAGGAATTCCTGGAGCGTCGTCTGCCGACGTTCGGCATCTGCCTGGGTCACCAGATCATGGGTCTGGCCGTCGGTGGCAAGACGCTCAAGATGAAGACGGGCCACCACGGCGCGAATCACCCGGTCAAGGATCTGCAAGACGGCCGCGTGGTCATCACCTCGCAGAACCACGGTTTTGCGGTGGATCCGGAATCGCTGCCGGCCAACGCACGTGTGACGCACGTCTCGCTGTTCGACGGCACGCTGCAGGGCTTCGAGTTGACCGACCGTCCGGCGTTCTGCTTCCAGGGTCACCCGGAAGCCTCGCCTGGCCCGCACGACATCGGCTATCTGTTCGATCGCTTTACCGCGGCGATGGACGAGCGCAAGCAGTAAATCCAAGGTCATCGCCATGAACGCCTTCATGCTCGCCCACTTCGGCATCACCGAGTTCTGGACCTTCCTGCTCGGCACGATCTTCATCGTGCTGCTGCCGGGGCCGAACTCGATGTATGTGCTGTCGGTGGCGGCCCGCCGCGGTGTGCGCGCGGGTTACCAGGGTGCGTGCGGTGTGTTCCTGGGCGATGCCATCCTGATGGTGCTGTCAGCGGCGGGCGTGGCTTCGCTGTTGAAGGCGAGTCCGGCGCTGTTCTACGTCGTGAAGTACATCGGCGCGGCGTACCTGTCGTGGATCGGTCTGCAGATGCTGCGCGGCGCAGTGCGCAGTTGGCGCGCGCGCAAGGCAGGTGAGTCTGTCGAGCAGAGTGCGGCCCCGGCCGATGAATCGCATCCGTTCAAGAAGGCGCTGATCATCAGCTTGCTGAACCCGAAGGCGATCCTGTTCTTCATCTCGTTCTTCATCCAGTTCGTCGATCCGCACTACGGCATGCCTGCCGTGTCGTTCGTCGTCCTGGGGCTGGTCTGCCAGATCTGCAGCTTCCTGTACCTGACCACCATCATCTTCGTGGGCGCGCGGCTGGCCGCGGCGTTCCGCGCGCGACGACGTCTGTCTGCCGGTATGAGCAGCGGCGTCGGCGCCATGTTTATCGGCTTTTCCGCCAAGCTGGCGACGGCCACACTGAATTAATCGAATCGAGCGGGTTATGCCAAAACGTACAGATATCAAAACCATCCTGATCATCGGCGCGGGTCCGATCATCATCGGCCAGGCGTGTGAATTCGATTACTCCGGCGCGCAGGCTTGCAAGGCGCTGCGTGAGGAAGGCTTCAAGGTGGTCCTGGTCAACAGCAACCCGGCCACGATCATGACCGACCCCAGCACGGCCGATGTGACCTACATCGAGCCGATCACCTGGGAAGTGGTCGAGCGCATCATCGCCAAGGAGCGCCCGGATGCGATCCTGCCGACCATGGGCGGTCAGACCGCGCTGAACTGCGCGCTGGACCTGCACCGCCACGGCGTGCTGGCCAAGTACAACGTCGAGCTGATTGGCGCATCGCCCGAGGCCATCGACAAGGCTGAAGACCGCCAGAAGTTCAAGGACGCGATGACCAAGATCGGCCTGGGTTCGGCCAAGTCGGGCATTGCGCATTCGCTGGAAGAAGCGCTGGCCGTGCAGTCGAAGATCTCGAAGGAAACCGGCACCAGCGGTTATCCGATCGTGATCCGCCCGTCGTTCACGCTCGGCGGCACGGGCGGCGGCATCGCCTACAACCGCGAAGAGTTCGAAGAGATCTGCAAGCGTGGTCTCGACCTCTCGCCGACCAACGAACTGCTGATCGAAGAGTCGCTGCTCGGCTGGAAGGAATACGAGATGGAAGTCGTGCGCGACAAGGCCGACAACTGCATCATCGTCTGCTCGATCGAAAACCTGGACCCGATGGGCATCCACACCGGTGACTCCATCACCGTGGCCCCGGCGCAGACGCTGACCGACAAGGAATACCAGATCCTGCGTAACGCCTCGCTGGCCGTGCTGCGTGAGATCGGCGTCGACACGGGCGGTTCGAACGTGCAGTTCTCGATCAATCCGCAAGATGGCCGGATGATCGTGATCGAGATGAATCCGCGTGTGTCGCGTTCGTCGGCGCTGGCCTCGAAGGCGACCGGTTTCCCGATCGCCAAGGTTGCGGCCAAGCTGGCCGTGGGCTACACGCTGGACGAGCTGAAGAACGAGATTACCGGTGGCGCGACCCCGGCGTCGTTCGAGCCGTCGATCGACTACGTGGTCACCAAGGTGCCGCGTTTCGCATTCGAAAAATTCCCGCAGGCCGATAGCCACCTGACCACGCAGATGAAGTCGGTGGGCGAGGTGATGGCCATGGGCCGGACCTTCCAGGAATCGTTCCAGAAGGCGCTGCGCGGTCTGGAAGTGGGTGTGGACGGTCTGGACGAAAAGTCGACCGACCGCGACGAGATCATCGAAGAGATCGGCGAAGCCGGTCCGGATCGCATCTGGTATCTGGGCGATGCGTTCCGCCTGGGCCTGTCGATTGACGAGGTGTACGCCGAGACCGCCGTTGACCCGTGGTTCCTTGCGCAGATCGAAGACATCGTCAAGACCGAAGCGCTGGTCAAGGCTCGCACGCTCGATAGCCTGTCGGCTGCCGAACTGCGCTTGCTCAAGCAGAAGGGCTTCTCCGACCGCCGCCTGGCCAAGCTGATGAAGACGACCGCCAAGGCCGTGCGCGAAAAGCGTATCGCCGAGAAGGTCCGCCCGGTCTACAAGCGCGTGGACACCTGCGCCGCCGAGTTCGCCACCAACACCGCGTACCTGTACTCGACGTACGAAGCCGAGCACGGTGAGTGCGAAGCCGAGCCGACCAACAACAAGAAGATCATGGTGCTGGGCGGTGGCCCGAACCGGATCGGTCAGGGCATCGAGTTCGACTACTGCTGCGTGCACGCAGCGCTGGCACTGCGCGAAGACGGGTACGAGACCATCATGGTCAACTGCAACCCGGAAACCGTTTCGACCGACTACGACACGTCTGACCGCCTGTACTTCGAGCCGGTGACGCTGGAAGACGTGCTCGAAATCGTCGATAAGGAAAAGCCGGTCGGCGTGATCGTGCAATACGGTGGCCAGACCCCGCTGAAGCTCGCGCTGGATCTGGAAGCCAATGGCGTGCCCATCATCGGCACGTCGCCGGACATGATTGATGCGGCCGAAGACCGTGAGCGCTTCCAGAAGCTGCTGCACGAGTTGGGCCTGCGTCAGCCGCCCAACCGCACCGCGCGCGCTGAAGACGAAGCACTCAAGCTGGCCGAAGAAATCGGCTACCCGCTGGTGGTGCGCCCGTCGTACGTGCTGGGTGGCCGCGCGATGGAAATCGTGCACGAGCCGCGCGACCTTGAGCGCTACATGCGCGAGGCCGTGAAGGTCTCGAACGACAGCCCCGTGCTGCTCGACCGCTTCCTGAACGACGCCATCGAATGCGACGTGGATTGCATCTCCGATGGCAAGAATGTCTTCATCGGCGGCGTGATGGAGCACATCGAGCAGGCCGGCGTGCACTCGGGCGACTCCGCTTGCTCGCTGCCGCCGTACTCGCTGTCGCAAGCCACCGTGGATGAACTCAAGCGCCAGACCGCCGCGATGGCCCGCGCGCTGAACGTGATCGGCCTGATGAACGTGCAGTTCGCCATCCAGCAGAAGGGCGGCGAAGACATCGTCTACGTGCTGGAAGTGAACCCGCGCGCTTCGCGTACGGTGCCGTACGTGTCGAAGGCAACTGGCATCTCGCTGGCCAAGGTGGCCGCACGCTGCATGGCCGGACAGTCGCTGGATTCGCAAGGCATCGAGAAGGAAGTCGTGCCGGCGTACTACAGCGTCAAGGAAGCTGTGTTCCCGTTCAACAAGTTCCCGGGCGTTGATCCGGTGCTTGGACCGGAAATGCGTTCCACCGGCGAGGTGATGGGCGTCGGTAAGACCTTCGGCGAGGCCCTGTTCAAGAGCCAGCTCGCCGCCGGTTCGCGCCTGCCTGAGAAGGGCACCGTGCTGATGACCGTCAAGGACAGCGACAAGCCTGCCGCGGTGGAAGTCGCCCGCGCGCTGCATACGCTGGGCTACCCGATCGTGGCGACACGCGGTACGGCTTCGGCCATCGAAGCTGCCGGTATTCCGGTGCGCGTGATCAACAAGGTGAAGGAAGGCCGTCCGCACATCGTCGACATGATCAAGAACAGCGAGATCGCACTCGTGTTCACGACTGTCGACGAGACGCGCACCGCGATCGCTGACTCGCGCTCGATCCGCCAAGCGGCGCTGGCACAGCGTGTGACGTACTACACCACCATCGCCGGTGCTCGCGCCGCGGTGGAGGGTCTGAAGCACATGCAGCACCTGGATGTGTACGACCTCCAGGGCCTGCACGCCACGCTGTAAGGTGTCGATCAGGCCCGGCGACGCGGCATAGCGTCGCGGCTAGAGCCCCTGGGGGCGGCAGTTGCCGCCTCTAGGCGGTTCGCCTACACTACAGCGTCCGTGTCAAAACAACGACAGCCGCCGTCAGGCGGGTGTGCGCTACGCGCCCTCCCGCTTCGCAGCGGCTGATTTTTTTGTGATCCCGAATTACTCAACATGAGCACCATTCCAATTACCAAGCGCGGTGCCGAGATGCTGAAAGACGAACTCCAACGTCTGAAGACCAAGGAGCGTCCGGCTGTCGTTACCGCCATCGCCGAGGCACGTGCCCAGGGCGACCTGTCCGAAAACGCCGACTACGACGCCGCCAAAGAGCGCCAAGGCTTTATCGAAGGCCGCATCCAAGAGATCGAAGGTAAGCTGGCTGCCGCCAACATCATCAACCCCGCTGAGTTGGATGCCGAGGGCCGTGTGGTCTTTGGCGCCACCATTGATCTGGAAGACCTGGACTCGGGCAAGCCCGTCACGTACCAGATCGTCGGCGATGACGAAGCCGACCTGGAAACCGGCAAGATCTCGATCAGTTCACCGATTGCCCGTGCGCTGATCGGCAAGTTCGAAGGCGACGTTGCCACCGTGATCGCCCCGGGCGGCGAGCGCGAGTACGAAGTCCTGGCAGTCAAGTACCTCTAACTATCTCCGGCCGGAACGACCACCATGCCCCAGCGCTTCTTTCAGTTGCTTGCCACGGTATGGTGCGGATCGCTCTGGACCATCGGCTACATCGTCGCCCCGACGCTGTTTGCCATGCTGGATGACCGTCAGTTGGCCGGTTCGATTGCTGGCCGGCTGTTCCACGCAGAAGCGTGGATCGGTCTGGCAGCAGGCTGTTTGCTGCTGTTGGCTGCCACGGCGTTGGTGCGGCGCGGGCAGGACGGTTACAAGCGGCTGCGCTGGCTGGTGCTGGCGATGCTGGTGTGCGTGCTGGTGGGCTATTTCGGCCTGCAGCCGTTCATGGCCTCGCTGCGCGAGCAGGCTGATGCGCTTGGCGTTGCAGTGGGCGATTCGCCTTACCGTGCTCGGTTCGGCATGTTGCATGGTGTGTCGAGCGTGTTCTATCTGGCGCAAAGTCTGCTTGGCCTCGCGCTGATCTGGAAAGCAGCTGGATTGCGGCAGTCCGCCTGAGGCAAAAAAAAAGACCGGCTGAAATGCCGGTCGTTTTTTGTGCAGGGCGGAATCAGGACAGTGCCTTCTTCTTCTGGCTGGTTTGGCGCGGTTTGGCGCGTTTGACGTTGCCACCGGCGGTGACGCGCTCGTTGCCGAGCACGCTCAGGCGAACCGGCTTCGGGCGGCGCGTGGCGTTCGGATTCGCCTTGCGCACCGTGACGGAACGCGGGCCGGCGCCAACGGTGGTCTTGCGAGGCGGCTTGAGGTCCTTCGGCTGGTTTTCCTTCAGGTACGCCGGACCTTCGCGCCAGATCACCAGGAGCTTGCCGATGTGCTGCACGGGTGCAGCCTGCAGGCGGGCGCAGATGGTGTCATAGAGTTCGATGCGTGCTTCGCGGTCATCGCCGAACACGCGGATCTTGATCAGCCCGTGGGACGCCAGCGAGCGGTCGATTTCGGCCAGAACGGCCTTGGTCAGACCCTCCGCACCGATGATGACGACCGGGTTCAGTGCATGCGCTTCCGAGCGCAGTTCCGATCGTTGGGCAGGGGTGAGGATGAGGGCAGGCATAAATGAGGGCGGGATCGCGCAAAAAGACAAACGGCGCGTATTATCCGCCAAAATCAGCCCTTGCCGCCATTTTTAGGCGGCGAGGCAACCAATTCGATGGCAAAGAACAAGTTCAACCAGTCGTGGCTGCACGACCATATCAACGATCCGTACGTGAAGCTGGCGCAGCGCGAGGGTTACCGCGCGCGCGCCGCCTACAAGCTCAAGGAGATCGACGAGCAGGACAAGCTGATCAAGCCGGGCCAGGTCATCGTCGATCTGGGTGCTGCGCCGGGCAGCTGGAGCCAGTACGTGCGCAACAAGCTGGCCGCCTCGCCGCGTGCCAAGGACGGCCGCATCGACGGCGCCATCGTCGCCATCGACATCCTGCCGATGGAGGCTATTGCGGACGTCGCTTTCATCCAAGGTGACTTCCGTGAGGACGAGGTCTTCCGGCAACTCGAAGAAATCACGCTGGAAGCCACCGGCGGGGGCAAAGTGGACCTTGTTTTGTCCGATATGGCCCCCAATCTCTCGGGTGTGGCGTCGGCGGACGCCGCGCGCATGGAGCACATCGCCGAGCTGGCCGTGGAATTTGCCATGGCACATCTGAAACCTGAGGGCGCGCTGCTGATCAAATGTTTCCACGGCAGCGGCTATAGTCAGATCGTCGAGATGTTCAAGCGCCATTTCAAGATCGTGGCGCCACGCAAGCCCAAGGCCTCCCGCGACAAGTCGTCCGAGACGTTCCTGCTGGGCCGCCAGCTCAAGCATCCGGGCTGACGGACGTTACTCAGGAAAGGTCGGGTGACAAGGTCAGGTGCCGACGGTCTTGCGGGCAATCAACCCGCGGCGGTATCCGTGCATTACAATGCCAAGCATCCCGTCAAGGCATTTCTAAAGGAGTCTCGCCTTGAATAACAACTGGTTTCAGAAGGCGGCCATCTGGCTGGTGATTGCCTTGGTGCTGTTCACCGTCTTCAAGCAGTTCGACAAGCCGCGCACCCAAGAAGGTGTGACGTACTCGCAATTCATGGACGACGCGAAGGCCGGCAAGGTCAAGCGCGTTGAAGTGCAGGGCCGTACGCTGCTGGTCACGCCCAACGAGGGCAACAAGTATTCCATCATCTCGCCGGGCGACATCTGGATGGTCGGCGACCTGATGAAGTACGGCGTGCAGGTGACCGGTAAGGCCGAAGACGAGCCCAATATTTTCTATTCGATACTGACCTATCTCGGTCCGACGCTGCTGATCATCGTGTTCTGGTTCTACATGATGCGGCAGATGCAGGGCGGTGGGAAAGGCGGCGCCTTCTCGTTTGGTAAATCCCGAGCGCGGTTGATCGACGAGAACAACAACAGCGTCACGTTTGCTGACGTGGCAGGGTGTGACGAATCGAAGGAAGAAGTCGTCGAGCTGGTCGATTTCCTGAAGGATCCGCAGAAGTTCCAGAAGCTGGGCGGGCGCATCCCGCGTGGCGTGCTGCTGGTGGGCCCCCCGGGTACCGGTAAGACGCTGCTGGCGCGTGCCATTGCTGGCGAAGCCAAGGTGCCGTTCTTCAGCATCTCCGGTTCGGACTTCGTTGAAATGTTTGTCGGCGTGGGCGCGGCCCGTGTGCGCGACATGTTCGAGAACGCCAAGAAGCAAGCGCCTTGCATCGTGTTCATCGATGAAATCGACGCGGTCGGCCGCCATCGTGGCGCTGGCATGGGCGGCGGCAACGACGAGCGCGAGCAGACCCTGAACCAGATGCTGGTCGAGATGGACGGCTTTGAAGCCAACTCGGGTGTGATCGTCATCGCCGCGACCAACCGTGCAGATGTGCTCGACAAGGCGCTGCTGCGCCCGGGCCGTTTCGACCGTCAGGTCTACGTTGGCCTGCCGGATATTCGCGGCCGCGAGCAGATCCTCAAGGTGCACATGCGCAAGGTGCCGATCGGCAACGACGTCGACGCATCGGTGCTGGCACGTGGCACGCCGGGCTTCTCGGGTGCTGACCTTGCTAACCTGGTGAACGAAGCTGCGCTCTTCGCTGCGCGCCGTAACAAGCGTGTGGTCGATATGCAGGACTTCGAAGACGCCAAGGACAAGATCTACATGGGTCCGGAGCGCAAGTCGGCCGTGATTCGCGAAGAGGAACGCAAGGCCACGGCGTACCACGAGTCGGGCCACGCAGTGGTTGCGAAGCTGCTGCCGAAGGCTGACCCGGTGCACAAGGTCACGATCATGCCGCGCGGCTGGGCTGGCGGTTTGACCTGGCAGTTGCCGGAGCACGACAAGCATTACGCCTACAAGGACACGATGCTTGAAGAGGTCGCCATTCTGTTTGGCGGGCGTGCTGCGGAAGAGGTGTTCCTGGGCGCGATGAGCACCGGTGCCTCCAACGACTTTGAGCGCGCCACCAAGATGGCCCGCGACATGGTGACGCGCTATGGCATGAGCGATACGCTCGGCACCATGGTGTATGTCGACACCGAGCAGGACGGTTTCTTCGGCCGCATGGCATCGAAGACGGTGTCTGAAGCGACCCAGCAAAAGGTCGACGCGGAAATCCGCCGCATTGTTGACGAGCAATACGCCTTGGCCAAGGGCCTGCTGGAAGCGAATCGTGACAAGGTGGAAGCCATGACTGCCGCGCTGCTCGAATGGGAAACCATCGACGCAGACCAGGTCAACGACATCATGGACGGCAAGCCGCCGCGCCCACCGCGCTACGGCTCGACCGGTGGCGGCAGCACCCCACCGGGTGGCGGTACGCCCGCCGCGAACCCGGGCAACGTGCCAGCCACGGCGTGATGATGTTGTAGTTTGTTGCCCCGAGGGCAGCGCAGAAGAGCCGGTGCACGCGCACCGGCTTTTTTGTTGACGCTTTTTGGGCATGCCTGGCGTAGCATTCCGGTCCTGCGCTGCATTCTGATCTGCATATCTTGTCTGCTTCCATTCCCGCAACGACGCACTTCCAGTGCGGACGCTTTCGCTATGCACGTAACCGGCGCCCGCTGGTCATGGGCATCCTCAACGTCACGCCCGATTCGTTCTCTGACGGCGGCCAGCATGCCACCCGCGATACAGCGTTGCGGCATGCCGAGCTACTGATCGCCGAGGGTGTCGACATGATCGACATCGGTGGTGAATCGAGCCGGCCAGGCGCCGCACCACTAGGCTTGCAGGAAGAGTTGGACCGTGTGATGCCGATCGTCGAGGCCCTGCGCGATTGCGGCAAGCCACTGTCCGTCGACACTTACAAGCCCGAGGTGATGCGCGCCACGTTGGATGGCGGCGCTGATCTCATCAACGACATCTGGGGTTTTCGCCGGCCCGGCGCGATTGAGGCTGTGGCCAAGGGCAATGCAGGCCTGTGCGTGATGCACATGCAGCGGGATCCTGAAACGATGCAGGAATCGCCCAGTTACACGGATCTGATGGGCGAGGTGGAGGCCTTCCTGCGCGCGCAGACCGAGGCGCTGCTGGCTGCCGGAGTAGCTGCCGAGCGCATCTCACTGGACCCGGGATTTGGCTTTGGCAAGACGCCGGATCACAATCTCACCATGCTCAATCGCTTGGCGCAGTTCGAGAGGATCGGGTTGCCGTTGCTGGCAGGTCTGTCGCGCAAATCGACTCTGGGTGCAGTGCTGGGCGGCAAACCACCGGCTGAACGCATCACCGCCAGTGTGGCGGCTGCGTTGCTGGCAGTGGAGCGGGGCGCTTTTATCGTGCGTGTGCACGATGTGCGACCGACGGTGGAGGCGCTGCAGGTCTGGTGGGCGATGCGTCACGAGCGGGTTGATCCACCGCTCGCATGACGATCGTTTTGGCCTAGCGCGGTCGGGGTCGAGCGAACAGACGATTGCCCGGCAGCGGCCGGGACCTTACAAACAATAAAGAAACATTCTGCAGGAGAGATTCCCCATGTCCAGGAAGTATTTCGGCACCGATGGCATTCGCGGACGCGTGGGCGAAAGCCCGATCACGCCGGACTTTGTGCTGCGCCTTGGCTATGCTGCCGGCCGCGTGCTGGCGCACGGCGCCGAATCACATGGCCACGGTCGGCCGACCGTGCTGATCGGCAAGGACACGCGCCTGTCGGGCTACATGCTGGAAGCGGCGTTGGAAGCCGGCTTTACGGCCGCTGGCGTGGATGTGCTGATGAGCGGTCCGCTGCCGACGCCTGGGGTGGCCTATCTGACGCGCGCGCTGCGCCTGTCGGCGGGTGTGGTGATCTCAGCCTCGCACAATCCCTACTATGACAATGGCATCAAGTTCTTCTCGGCCAGCGGCGACAAGCTGCCGGACGAGACCGAACTGCAGATCGAAGCCGAACTGGAAAAGCCGATGGCGTACGCGGCTTCGGACGCGCTGGGTCGTGCCCGCCGTATTGAAGATGCCGCCGGCCGCTACATCGAGTTCTGCAAGAGCACGTTCCCGAATGATCTGAACCTGTTCGGCATGAAGGTCGTGCTGGATAGCGCGCATGGTGCGGCGTATCACATTGCACCGCACGTCTTCCACGAGCTGGGCGCGGATGTCGTGTCGATCGGCAATCAGCCGAACGGCCGCAACATCAACGACGGCTACGGTGCGACAGCGCCCGGCAAGCTGGTTGAAGCGACGCGCGAGCATGGCGCCGACATCGGTTTGGCCTTCGACGGCGACGCTGACCGCCTGCAAGTGGTCGATCGGAATGGCCGCCTGTACAACGGCGATGAGCTGCTCTACGTGATGGTGCAGGCGCGTCGCGCAGCGGGGCAGGCGGTGCCGGGTGCCGTCGGCACGCTCATGACCAACCTGGCTGTGGAGCTGGCACTCAAGGCGCAGGGTGTCGAATTTGTACGTGCCAAGGTGGGCGACCGCTATGTGCTGGAAGAGCTGAAGAAGAACGGCTGGCTGCTGGGCGGAGAGGGTTCGGGCCATTTGCTGTGCCTGGACAAGCACAGCACGGGCGACGGCATCATCTCGGCGCTGCAAGTGCTTGCGGCATTGCGTCGCAGCGGCCAAACGCTGGACGAGATGCTGGACGGTGTCCGTCTGTTTCCGCAAAAGCTGATCAACGTGCGCGTCGAGAAGGGTTTCGACTGGAAGTCGCACGCTGGCCTGCAGGCTGCGCTGAAGACCAGCGAGGCTGAGCTCAACGGCAAGGGGCGGGTGCTGATTCGTCCGTCCGGCACCGAACCCGTTGTGCGGGTGATGGTTGAGGCACAGGATGCCGACCTTGCTACACAGCACGCAGAGCGCCTGGCGGCAACGTTCCAGTAAATTGCCGGACGAACGCTGCAGAAGCAACAAAAAAGCGGCCCTTGCGCCGCTTTTTTTATGCCTTAAGACCGACTTTCGTGCGTTTTAAGCCGGTTCTGAGAAGTTTTTGTGTTGTCACAGAAGTGTCATGTGGGCGACCTAAAGTTCGGGTGTCAAAAATCTGTCATCGCTCAACCGCTCCTCTGGAGAACACATGAAACTGGTTAAATCCGCAATCGCGGGCGTGGCTGCGCTGGCTTTCGCTGGTGCCGCATTCGCAGTTGACATCACCGGTGCTGGTGCAACGTTCCCGGCCCCCGTCTACAACAAGTGGGCGGCCGACTACAACAAGGCGACCCAGGCCAAGGTGAACTACCAAGGTATCGGCTCGTCGGGCGGCATCAAGCAGATCACCGCCAAAACCGTCGACTTCGGCGCATCGGACATGCCGCTGAAGGACGAAGAGCTGAGCAAGGACGGCCTGATCCAGTTCCCGACCGTGATCGGCGGCGTGGTGCCGGTGATCAACCTGAAGGACTCCAAGGGCCAAGCCATCAGCGGCCTGACCCTGAACGGCCAAGTGCTGGGCGACATCTACCTCGGCAAGATCAAGAAGTGGAACGATCCGGCCATCGTCAAGCTGAACCCGAAGGCTCCGCTGCCGGACCAGGACATCCTGGTGGTGCGCCGCGCTGACGGTTCGGGCACCTCGTTCATCTTCACGAACTACCTGTCGAAGGTGAACGCCGAGTGGAAGGGCAAGGTTGGCGAAGGCACGACCGTGAACTGGCCGATCGGCACCGGCGGCAAGGGCAACGAAGGCGTGGCCGCTTTCGTGCAGCGTCTGGGTGGCGCAATCGGCTACGTTGAGTACGCTTACGCCAAGCAGAACAAAATGACCCACGTGAACCTGCAGAACAAGGCGGGCGCCACCGTGCAACCGACTGCTGAAGCGTTCAAGGCTGCCGCTGCTGGCGCCGAGTGGAGCAAGTCGTACTACCAGATCCTGACGGACGAGCCGGGCAAGGACGCATGGCCGATCGCTGGTGCGACCTTCATTCTGCTGCACAAGACCCAGGCCAAGCCGGAGCAGGGCGCTGAAGTCATGAAGTTCTTCGACTGGGCCTACAAGGGTGGCGATGATGCTGCCAAGGGTCTGGACTACGTGCCGCTGCCGGATGCTGTGAAGAACCAGATTCGCGCCACGTGGAAGTCGAGCGTGAAGGACGCGTCGGGTAAGGCGATCTACTGATCGTTGCCCGCTGCCTAAGTGTCGTAAATAAGTGCAGCACAAGGTGCGGGCGGGCGGTGCAGATCGGCCGCCCGCGCCATTTCAACAGCTTCTCTCACGGCTGACCGGTTTCCCTCATGGCCACGCTCTCTGATTCTTCCGGCGCTTCCCGCATGCGGGCGCCAAGCCGCACTGGCGACTTGGTGTTTGGCGGTCTGACTCGCCTTGCTGCAATCGTTACGCTCCTGCTGCTGGGCGGCATCATCGTCTCGCTCATCATCAGCTCCTGGCCCTCGATCCAGAAATTCGGCCTGTCGTTCCTGTGGAATTCGGAGTGGGATCCGCCCTCCGACATCTATGGCGCACTCGTGCCCGTCTACGGCACGCTGGTCACTTCGTTGATCGCGCTCATCATTGCCGTGCCCGTGAGCTTCGGCATTGCCCTGTTTTTGACCGAGCTGTCGCCGGCCTGGTTGCGCCGACCGCTGGGTACCGCCATCGAGCTGCTTGCTGCTGTGCCGTCCATCGTCTACGGCATGTGGGGCCTGCTCGTGTTTGCGCCGATCTTCGGCGAGTACTTTCAAAAGCCGCTGGCTGCGACTATCGGCAAGATCCCGGTCATCGGGGCGCTGTTCCAGGGCGCGCCGATCGGTATCGGCCTGCTGTGCGCTGGCGTGATCCTGGCGATCATGATCATCCCGTACATCTCGGCGGTGATGCGCGACGTGTTCGAAATCACGCCGACGCTGCTCAAGGAATCCGCCTACGGCGTGGGTTGCACGACGTGGGAAGTCATGTGGAACGTGGTGCTGCCGTACACCAAGGCCGGTGTGATCGGTGGTGTGATGCTGGGTCTGGGCCGCGCTCTGGGCGAGACCATGGCCGTGACGTTCGTGATCGGCAACACCAACCTGCTGTCCGACGCGTCGCTGTTCTCGCCGGGCAACAGCATCACCTCCGCGCTGGCCAATGAGTTTGCGGAAGCGGGCCAGGGCCTGCACACCGCCGCGCTGATGGAGTTGGGCTTGATCCTGTTCGTCATCACGTTCATCGTGCTGGCGGCGTCCAAGCTGCTTCTGCTGCGCCTGCAGAAGAGCGAGGGTCACAAGTGAACCAGCACGATCTGCCCGACGCCATGAGACCCAATACCATGCGTACGCCATCCATTCCTGCCGTTCGCGCCGACTCCGAGAAGATCAAGTCGCGCCTGCAGGCCCGCCGTCGCAACATTAACGGCATTGCGCTGGCACTCTCGCTTGCCGCCATGGGCTTCGGCCTGGTGTGGCTGGCGTGGATTTTGTGGACAACGCTCTCGCTGGGTGTGGGCGGCCTGTCGCTGTCGCTCTTCACGGAGATGACGCCGCCGCCGAACACGCCGGGAGGCGGTCTGGCCAATGCCATTGCAGGCTCGTTCATGCTGGTGGCGATGGCCACGCTGATCGGCACGCCGCTGGGCATCCTGGCTGGCATCTACTTGGCCGAGTACGGCAAGACGTCGATGTTGGCCAGCGCCACGCGCTTCATCAACGACATCCTGCTGTCGGCACCGTCCATCGTGATCGGTCTGTTCGTCTACGCCATCGTGGTGGCCAAGGTGCAGCACTTCTCGGGCCTTGCCGGTGTGCTTGCGCTGGCACTGCTGCAGATTCCGATCGTGGTGCGTACGACCGAGAACATGCTGAACCTGGTGCCCAACGCCATGCGTGAAGCTGCCATGGCGCTCGGTACGCCCAAGTGGAAGATGATCCTGTCGATCACGCTCAAGGCGTCGTATGCCGGCGTGATTACCGGTGTGCTGCTGGCTATCGCTCGTATTGCGGGTGAGACCGCGCCGCTGCTCTTCACCGCGCTGAACAACCAGTTCTGGAGCCTGGATCTGAATCAGCCGATGGCGACCATGCCGGTGGTGATCTTCAAGTTTGCGATGAGCCCGTTCCCCGAGTGGCAGCAATTGGCCTGGGCCGGGGTGTTCCTGATTACGCTGGGTGTGCTGGGGTTGAACATCCTCGCGCGTGCCTTGTTCACCAAGAAATGACCATGACTGCTACGTCCCTCGAAGTGCGCACGCAAAGCCCGAAGATCGATGTGCGTGACCTGAACTTCTACTACGGCAAGTTCCACGCGCTGAAGAACATCTCGCTGCAGATTCCCGAAAAGCAGGTGACTGCGTTCATCGGCCCGTCGGGTTGCGGCAAGTCGACCCTGCTGCGTACGTTCAACAAGATGTACGCGCTGTATCCCGAGCAGCGCGCCGAAGGCCAGATCAACATGGACGGCGAGAACCTGCTGACCTCGCGCATGGATATCGCCCTGCTGCGCGCCAAGGTCGGCATGGTGTTCCAGAAGCCGACGCCGTTCCCGATGTCGATCTATGACAACATCGCGTTTGGCGTGAAGCTGTTCGAGCGCCTGTCGCGCTCGGAAATGGACGACCGCGTGGAATGGGCACTGACCAAGGCTGCGCTGTGGAACGAAGTGAAGGACAAGCTCAACCAGTCGGGCTACGGTTTGTCGGGTGGCCAGCAGCAGCGTCTGTGCATCGCACGCGGCATCGCCATCCGCCCCGAAGTGCTGCTGCTGGATGAGCCTTGCTCGGCACTGGACCCGATTTCCACCGGCAAGATCGAAGAACTGATCGCCGAGCTGAAGGACGACTACACCGTCGTTATCGTCACGCATAACATGCAACAGGCGGCACGTTGCTCGGACTACACGGCGTACATGTACCTGGGCGAGCTGATCGAGTTTGGTGAGACCGAGAAGATCTTCATCAAGCCGCGCCGCAAGGAAACGGAAGACTACATCACCGGCCGCTTCGGCTGATCTGCAACACGCACTGAAGCCGAAGACACAAGGCAAGGAGAAACCGATGTCCGAGAAACATCTGTCATCGCAATTTGATACCGATCTGACCTCCATCAGCACCAAGGTGCTGCAGATGGGCGGTCTGGTGGAAGCGCAGATCGCCCGTGCGATGCGCGCCCTGGCCAACTTCGACACCGCCATGAGCGACCAAGTGCTCGCGGTGGAGCAGGAAATCAACGCGCTCGAAATCGAGATCGACGGCGACTGCAACAACATTATTGCGCGTCGCCAGCCGACCGCCCGCGACTTGCGCCTGGTGATGGCCATTTCCAAGACCATCACCAACCTGGAACGCGCCGGCGATGAGGCTGCGAAGATTGCCAAGCGTACCAAGCGCCTCATGCAAGACCCGTCGGCACACGCACTGAACTACGCCGCCGTGGAGCGCTCGGGCGAGATGGCCGCGACGATCCTGCGCCACGCGCTGGATGCCTTCGCGCGCCTGGATACCGTCGCGGCCGTGTCGATCCTGAAGGAAGATAAGGCCATCGATGAGGAATTCCGCGGCTTCATGCGCGAGCTCATCACCTACATGATGGAGAACCCGCGCACGATTTCGGTGGCGCTGGACTTGCTCTTCATTGCCAAGGCCATCGAGCGTATCGGCGACCACGCGAAGAACATCGCCGAGTTTATTATCTACATCGTCAAGGGAACCGACGTCCGGCATGCCGGGCGCGAAGCGCTGGAGCGCGAGATCCTGGGCGAAGGCGAATAAAAAGGCAGGATTGGAGACGTGAGTATGCCGAGTAGCATTCTGGTCGTGGAAGACGAGCCGGCGATCGCCGAACTGATCGCTGTCAACCTGCAGCACGCAGGTCACTACCCGATCCGTGCGTACAACGCTGAACAGGCGCTGTCGCTGATGAGCGACGTGCTGCCAGATCTGGTCCTGCTGGACTGGATGCTGCCGGGCAAGTCCGGCGTGATGTTCGCGAAGGAGCTGCGTGCCAACGAGCGCACGCGTCAGATCCCGATCATCATGCTGACCGCCCGCAGCGAAGAGCAGGACAAGATCATGGGCCTGGACAGCGGCGCTGACGACTACGTCACCAAGCCGTTCTCGCCCAAGGAACTGCTGGCCCGTATCAAGGCCGTGCTGCGCCGCCGCGCGCCGCAGCTGACAGACGACGTGGTCGCCATCAACGGCCTGAAGCTGGACCCGGCCACGCACCGCGTGACGGCCGCGAACATCGAGGCAGAAAACCCGATCAAGCTCGACCTGGGCCCGACCGAGTTCCGCCTGCTGCATTTCCTGATGACGCATCCGGAGCGCGTGCACAGCCGCTCGCAGTTGCTCGATCAGGTGTGGGGCGACCACGTATTTGTGGAAGAGCGTACGGTGGACGTGCACATCAAGCGCCTGCGTGCGGCGCTCGCTCCCGGCGGCTACAGCAACATGATCGAAACGGTACGCGGCAGCGGCTATCGTCTGGCCCGCAATCCGGGGCAGTAACCGTCGTCGCCTGATCGAACGCGCGAGCCCCTCATTCTCTGCCGCGCGTTCACACGACGCTGTCATACGATCCTCGCGGTCCAGCGCTTAGAATGCCCTCATGAACGTCTTCTGGACCCGCTTTGTCGTCTTCGTCGCCCTGATGGGCATCCTGACGGCATGTCTGTATGTCTTCGCCAACCATGTGGCTGCGCTGGCTGTGCTCAGCGCGCTGCTGCTGGCGATGCTCCTCTATTACGTCTATCAGATCCAGCGCCTGTGGCGCGTGCTGGACTCGCCGGCTTACGGCGAGATCCCCAGTGCGCTCGGCCTATGGGGCGAGGTCTACTACCGCCTGCACCGGCTCATGAAGGGCTGGCGCACGCAGGTGCTGCAGGTCGAGCAGCAGCACAGCCGGTTTATCCAGGCCATTCAAGCATCGCCCAATGGCGTGCTGATGCTCGACGCTGAAGACCAGATCGAATGGTGCAACGCCGTGGCCGAGGAGCATTTTGGCCTCTCTGCCAAGCGTGATCTGCGCCAGCGCATTACCCACCTGATCCGCAGACCGGAGTTCGTCCGCTACCTAGCGCGCGGCGAGTTCGAGGAGCCGCTCACCATGCATGACGTGGGCCCGCACAAGCAAAGCATCGTCTCTGTCCAGGT
Organism: Ralstonia sp. A12; assembly: GCF_000801955.1. GTDB lineage: Bacteria > Pseudomonadota > Gammaproteobacteria > Burkholderiales > Burkholderiaceae > Ralstonia. The sequence continues at coordinate 191,451 of NZ_JSZO01000006.1, read as the reverse complement.
CTTGCCGTACGGCGAAGACCGCAAGCTGCTGGTGTCGCAAGACATCACCAAGCTGGAGAATACCGAGGCCATGCGCCGCGACTTTGTCGCCAACGTCTCGCACGAGCTGAAGACACCGCTGACGGTGCTCTCGGGCTTTCTGGAGACGGTGCGCGACATTCCGCTGCCAGAAGAAGACAAGAAGCGCTACCTGGACATGATGCATACGCAAGCCATGCGCATGCAGCACCTGGTGGAAGACTTGCTGGCGTTGGCCACGCTGGAAGGCAACTCCGAGCCGCCGTCGGTCACGCCGGTGCCGATGCAGCGCATGATGCTGCAGCTTGAGCACGACATCGAAGCGCTTTCTGCTGGCCGGCACACCATCAGCATGACGTGCGACCCGACGGTAAGTGTGTGCGGGGCTGAGTTGGAACTGCTCTCGGCGTTCAGCAACCTGGCTTCCAACGCCGTGCGCTACACGCCCGATGGCGGTACGATCCGCCTCGACTGGAGCGTGAGGGATGGTCACGGCATGTTCTCCGTGACGGATACGGGCATCGGCATCGCCCCCGAGCATATCCCGCGCCTGACCGAGCGCTTCTACCGCGTCGATCGCAGCCGCTCACGCGATACCGGTGGCACGGGCCTGGGCCTGGCGATCGTCAAGCACGTGCTCTCGCGCCACGGCGGAGAGCTGCAGGTGACAAGCGAGCACGGCAAGGGCAGCACCTTCCGCGCGGTGTTCCCACCGGAGCGCACGGTGGTACGCAGCGTGAGCATCAGCGACGAGCGCGCTGCCTGATTCAACCGCACGGCAAGCACATCGCCCAATGAAAAACGCACGCTCAACAGCGTGCGTTTTTGTTTTGCGGAGCAGGGTGGATCAGCCCGCTGAAATCTCTACCGGTGTGCGAGCCGTCGGTTCAGCCGCTGTCGCAGCGGCCACTGCTGCAGCCGTTTCTGCCGCTGCTGCAGCCTGCGGCGAGAAGTGGTTCAGCAATTCGAGCTGGCTGATGCGTACGTGTTTGCCGCGCGTCTGGCGTTGCACGTACGTGCCGTCCGCCTGCATCACCCAAGCCGATGCGTTGTCGCGCAGATGCACCTGCAGGCTTTCCTTGATCACGCGTGCCTTGAGCTTGCGGTCGAGCACCGGGAAGGCCACCTCCACGCGACGGAACAGGTTGCGGTCCATCCAGTCCGCGCTGGAAAGGTAGACGACTTCCTCGCCGGCAGCATGGAAGTAGTAGACGCGGTGATGTTCCAGGAAGCGCCCGACGATCGAGCGCACGCTGATGTTCTCCGACAACCCCGGCACGCCTGGCTTGAGCGCACACACGCCGCGCACGATCAGGTCAATCTTCACCCCAGCACGCGACGCCTTGTACAACTCATCAATGATGGTCGGTTCCAGCAGCGCATTCATCTTGCCGATGATGCGCGCACGTTTGCCTGCGCGGGCAGCGCGCGCCTCTGCACGGATGTGTTCGACCAGGTTCTCGTGCATCGTGAACGGCGAGTGCCACAGGTGGTGCAGCTTGACCTGTGCGCCCGTGCCGGTGAGCAACTGAAACGTGTGGTGCACGTCTTCGCAGATCTGCTCATTGGCCGTCATGAGGCCGAAGTCGGTATAGAGGCGGGCAGTCTTGGGGTGGTAGTTGCCGGTGCCCAGGTGCACGTAGCGGTGCAGCTTGACAGTCTTGCCCTTGCCGGAGACTTCACGACGCACCACCAGCAGCATCTTGGCGTGGCACTTGTGGCCAACCACGCCGTACACGACGTGCGCGCCGGCGGATTCCAGCTGGTCGGCCCAGTTGATGTTCGTTTCTTCATCAAAGCGCGCCAGCAGCTCGACCACGACGGTCACTTCCTTGCCGTTGCGCGCGGCCTTGATGAGCGCTTCCATCACCGGCGATTCGTTGCCCGTGCGATAGACAGTCTGTTTGATGGCCACCACGTCTGGGTCGCGCGCGGCTTGCTGCAGCAACTCCAGCACGGGCGTGAAGCTCTCGTATGGGTGGTGCAGGAGGATATCGCCCTGGCGGATGGCATCGAAGATGTTCGAGCTGTTGGCCACCTGCTTGACCGTCGCTGGCACGTGCGGCGGGTACTTGAGTACCGGCTTGTCGACCATGTCGGGCACCTGCAGCAGGCGCACCAGATTCACCGGGCCCTTGACGCGATAGCAGTCGGCCTCGGTCAGGCCGAATTCCTGCAGCAGGCGGCGCACCAGCGCCGGTGAGGTGTCATGCGCGATTTCCAGGCGCACTGCATCACCAAAGTGGCGCGTGGACAGTTCACCCTGCAGCGCCTCGCGCAGGTCGGTAATTTCATCTTCCGACACGAACAGGTCGGAGTTGCGCGTGACGCGGAACTGGTAGCAGCCATGCACATCGATCTGCGGGAACAACTCGTGCACAAAGCCTTGCATGAACGACGACAGCAGCACGAACCCGTACGGATAGCCCGACAGCTCCGGCGGCATCTGCACCAGGCGGGGCAGGGCGCGTGGGGCCTGCACGATGGCGAGTTCAGCTTCACGGCCGAAGGCATCCTTGCCCGACAGCTCGATGATGAAGTTCAAGCTCTTGTTGAGCACGCGCGGGAAGGGGTGTGCCGGGTCCAGCGCCATCGGCGTCAGGATGGGCACCAGCTCGCGTTGGAAGAAGCTGCGGCACCACGCGCGCTGGGCTTCGTTCCAGTTGGTGGTCATGTGGAAGAAGACGCCTTCCTTCTCCAGGAGGGGCAGGATCTCGTCTTGCAACATGGCATACTGTTGCGCGACCAGTTGCCGCACCTGCTCCGTCACAACACCAAACGCCTGTTGCACCGACAGGCCATCGGGCGTGAGAGACGAGGGGTTGTCGCGCATCTGTTCCTTCAACCCGGCAATGCGGATCTCAAAGAACTCATCCAGATTGCTCGACACGATGCAGATGAACTTCAGCCGCTCCATGAGCGGTACGCCAGGGTCGGCCGCCTGGGCCAGTACACGGGCGTTGAATTCAAGGATGCCCAGTTCGCGATTGAGCAGATCGCCCGCGGGCAATGTCGACATGTTCTGTTCCAGCGAATGACTATCCGGCCACTTTTTCATATTCTGGTGTCAAATTTGTGACACATTTGAATTGTCACGTTGACGACACAATAGAGACATATTTTGTGGCGCAGCGCTTCGAACCACAATCCCTAAAAACGCCCATCGCGTTTCAACCCGTTTTCCATTCATGAGTCCCACCCCCCGTCTGCTGGCCGCTGTCGACATGGGCTCCAACAGCTTCCGTCTGATGATCGGTCGCGTTGACGAAACCGTCACCGCCAATGGCGCCAGCAGCAGCCAGATATTCCAGGTCGATGCACTGCGCGAGCCGGTGCGTTTGGCCGCCGGGCTTACGCAAGATAAATACCTGGATCAACCTGCGCGCCGCCGCGGTGTCGATGCACTGCGCCGCTTTGGCGACCGCTTGCGTGATTTCTCGCCCGACCACGTGCGTGCGGTGGCTACCAACACGCTTCGCGTGGCCAAGAACGCGCAGGAGTTCCTGATCGAGGCGGAGGCCGCGCTCGGCTTCCCCATTGAAGTGATTGCGGGCCGCGAAGAGGCACGGCTGATCTATCTCGGTGCATCGCATGACGCGCCGGCGTGCCAGGGCAATCGCCTCGTCGTCGACATCGGTGGTGGTTCGACCGAGTTCATCATCGGTAACGGCTACAAGCCCAAGCTGATGGAATCGCTCTACATCGGTTGCGTTTCGCACAGCCGCCATTTCTTCCCGAACGGTAATGTGGATGAGTACGCGATGAAGCAGGCCGAACTGGCCGCGCGTCGCGAAATCCAGATCCTCGTGCAACAGTACCGCACGGCCGGTTGGAACCAGGCGGTGGGCTCGTCGGGTACGGCGCGCGCGCTGGCCGAACTGATCGAGCTCAACGGTTTCAACGACAAGGGCAGCGAGCACGGCATCACCCGCGAAGGGTTGGAGCGACTCAAGCGTGCGTTGATCAAGGCGGAGAACACTAACCGCTTGAAGTTGAGCGGCCTGAAGTCGGACCGCATTCCGGTGCTGCCGGGCGGCCTGTCGATCATGCTTGGTGTGTTTGCCGAGCTCGACATCGATCGCATGGACGTGACCGACGGTGCGTTGCGCCTGGGCGTGCTGTACGACCTGCTCGGCCGCAGTCACCACGAAGACATGCGTACGGTGACGATCGAGCAGTTCATGCGTCGCTATAACGTGGATCGTGCGCAAGCGCATCGCGTGCGTGATGCGGCGACGGCGCTGTTGTCGCAGTTTCCCGATCCGCCCGATGAGCGCCGCGAAGACAATCTCGCACTGCTCGGCTGGGCTGCAAATCTGCACGAGATTGGCATGAGCATCTCGCACAGCGGCTATCACAAGCACTCGGCCTACATTTCCAGCCATGCCGATATGCCGGGCTTTTCCAAGACCGATCAGGCGCGCCTGGCGACGCTGCTGCTGGGGCATGCCGGCAAGCTTGGCAAGCTGTCGGGTGGCGGCAAGTTCCTGGATTGGCGGATGCTGTTCAGCCTGCGTCTGGCCTTTGTGTTGTGCCGCCGCCGCGGGGCGATCCAGTTGCCCGGCCTGAAGGTGCGCCAGAGCGAAGGCGAGCTCAACGAAGGTGGCTTTGAAGTGGAACTGCCCAAGAGCTGGATCGAGCAGAACCCGCTGGTCGAGTACAGTCTCACGCAAGAAGCCGATGAATGGCAGCGCATTGGCCGCCGCTACAAGGTGACTTACGTATAAGCAGGCGGAAACTAGGCACGCTGCAGTGCCGATCCAAACAAAACGGCCCGGTCTTTCGAACCGGGCCGTTTTGTTTTGCAGCGGTGGTGCGATCAGCCGCGCAGGAAGTGGCGTGCGTAGCGCGGGTTGATGTCCGACAGACGCAGCAGCGTGAGGAAGTCGGCAACGTTGAAGTCAGGATCCCAGGCCGGTGCGCCGCAGATGCGGGCGCCCAGGCGCAGGTAGCCCTTGACCAGCGCGGGCGGGTCGACTTCCAGGTTCTGGTTCAGCTCTTCCACCGGCAGCGGCACGCGCGGGAAGGCGTGGTACTCGATCGGAGCCAACGAACCGTCGTCGACGAAGCTGCGATACAGGCTTGCCGCAAAGTGGCCGCCGTCACCCATCGACACGCTGGCGCAGCCCAGCATCGATTCGAAGCCGTAGCGCTGCATGTATTCACCCAGGCCGGCCCACAGCGCCATGATGACGCTGCCCGAACGGTAGTCGCGGTGCACGCACGAGCGGCCCAGTTCGACCATCTTCGGGCGCAGGTGCGTCAGGCGCACGAGGTCGAATTCGGATTCGGAATACAGGCAGCCGATTTGCTTGGCGGCGTCCGGACGCAGCACGCGGTAGGTGCCGACCACGCGCAGCGTCTTCTGGTCGCGCACGATCAGGTGATCGCACACGGCGTCGAACATGTCGACGTCGAGTTCTGCATGGGCTGAGGGCAGGCGGGCGCCCATTTCCTCGGCAAAGACTTTGTAGCGCAGGCGTTGCGCTTCGGTCACTTCATCCTGGTGGCGCGCCCACGAAACGGCCAGAACAGGCTTGTCACGCGTCGGAACAGCGTCGGATTGGCGAGGAAGACCCCTCCGTGCGTTGGCGTTGCCCAAGTTCAGGCTCGGCAGTGCGTCGATCAACGGCTGGGTGGGCGTCGGCAGGTCTCGCATTCGGATCCCCAAGGGTAGATTTCGAGGCGATTCTAGAGACGCTGCATGACAGATCAGCGACAAAAGCGAGTCAATCGTGACCGTTGCGTGAATTTTGCGTGGCGTTGTTGTGACAACGATGACGTGTCACACAAGGTCGGGGTTGACCACCGCGCGCAGCACGGTTTGCGCCTCGTCTTCGCGCATGCGGCGGCACAGCCACCACACGCCAGCTTTCTTCACGCTCCAATCCATTTCGACGCCCGCAATCAGCAGGCTGGCCAAGCGGCCGAGCCACGGCTGGTGGCCGACCAGCAGCAGGTTCGTGCTGGACGGCCAATCGATGGCCGCGAGGATGGCGCTGACGTCCGCGCCCGGCGCGATCTCGGGCAACGTCTGGAAATGCTCGGTGAGCGCGCGCGCGGTCTGCTGCGTGCGTACGGCGGGGCTGACCAGCACGCGCGTGTCTTCCGGCAGGCGAGGGCGAAGCCAGGCGGCCATTTTCTCGGCCTGCTTCTCTCCGCGCTTGGTCAGTTCACGTTGGAGATCGGTGCTGCGCTGAATGCGCAGCGATGCGGCCACGTCTTCGGCTTCGGCGTGGCGCCACAGGATGAGGTTCATGGAGCGGTTCTACGGGTGGTGCGAGATGGCGTTGATGCCGTGTTTATATCACTACCGTATGACGCCATCTGCCGCCCAAACAAAAACGGCTTACGCGATAAACGTAAGCCGTTTTTGTTGACTGCCAAATTCTGGTCGGAGCGGAGAGATTCGAACTCCCGACCCACTGGTCCCAAACCAGTTGCGCTACCAGGCTGCGCTACGCTCCGAAGCCGGCGATTGTACCGCTTTCACAACACGTTGGTCAAATCAGAGTTCGGGCGATCAATCCCAGCGCCACGACGCCGGCAAATGCGGCGAACCCCTGCTGCAGTGCCGGCCCGGCCAGGTGCTTTGCAAAGCTGCGTCCTGCCAGCATGCCGGTCAGCGCGCCGGCTGCAAACGGCAGTGCGATATGCCAGTCGACATGACCGCCAATAGCCGACGCCACCACGCCACCGGTGGAGACCAGCGCAATCACCGCCAGCGATGTGGCAACGATCGTTTGCATCGGCAGATCAGTTGCGCGGCGCAAGGCCGGCACGATGACGAAGCCGCCGCCCACGCCGAGCAGCCCAGACAGGAATCCCGCGCCCACGCCTGATGCGGCCAGCGCACGCGCGCACGGCAGCGTCCAGACTAGCTTGGCCGTTGTGGTGTCGAGGTGGCAGGGTGGCGCTGCATGTCGTGGCGCGGCTGCCGCAGGTGCTCCTGCGCGGGCCTGGCGGAACATGCGTACCGCCACGTAGGCGAGCACGACCGCAAACAGCAGCGTCAACGGTGTATTCGGCACACGGTGCGCAACCCAGATGCCGAATGGCGACACCACCACGCCGCACAGCGCCATCAGCCCCGCGGCCTTGTAGCGGACCTTGCCTTCGCGCAGGCCGAGCATGGCGCCCAGCCCCGCTGACAAGCCCACCGCCAGCAGCGCGATCGGCGCCGCCTCAGGCACCGACAAGTGCAACCCAAAGATCAGCAGCGGCACCGCGACGATGGCACCACCCGCACCCGTGAGCGCCAGGATGAGCCCCACCACCGAGCCCAGCCCCGCGCTGATGATCCAGCCGATTTCCATTGGCGACATGTCTTAGCGCCCCGAAGGTGTGGTCGGCCGCGCCAGCCATTCGCGGCCCTTGAGCAGGGCGTTCCAGTACAGCCACGGCAGCAGCGTCTTCTTGAGCCACCAGGCGGATTTGCGCGCCACCGTCGGCACCAGCGGGAAGGTCGGCAGCAACTTGCCCCCGTAGCCGAACTCGGCCAGCACGACCTTGCCGCGCTCGACGGTGAGCGGGCAGGCACCGTAGCCGTCGTAGTGCGTGGGCAAGGGTTGACCTTCGCGATGCGCGAGCAGGTTCTCGGCGACCACGACGATCTGCTTGCGCGCCGCGGCGGCCGTCTTGGCGTTGGGCGTGGAGCTGACATCGCCGAGCGAGAACACATCGACATGGCGCACGTGCTGCAGCGTGGCGGGGTCGACCTCGCACCAGCCGGCGGCATCGCCCAGACCGCTTTCAGCAATGAAGGCGGGTGGCACCTGCGGCGGCACCACGTGCAGCATGTCGAACGGTTTGGCGACGCGCACGACTTCGCCGGCGGCGTTCTTGTGCTCGAACCAGGCCATGCGGGCCGGGCCATCGACAGCTACCAGCGTGGAGCCGAAGATCAGCTTGCTGCGATAGCGCTCCACATAACGCATCAGCGACGGCACGAAGGCTTCGACGCCAAACAGCGCTGCCCCGGCAAGGTTGAACTCCACGTTGACGCGATCGAGCACGCCCGTGCGCTGCCAGTGATCGCACGCGAGGTACATCGCTTTTTGCGGTGCGCCGGCGCATTTGATCGGCATGGCCGGCTGCGTAAACAACGCACGGCCCGAACGCAGGCTGCGCACCAAGGACCACGTGTACGGCGCCAAATCAAACCTATAGTTGGACGTAACGCCGTTCTGGCCGAGCGCCGCTTCCAGGCCTTCAATGCGCTCCCACGCGAGGCGCAGCCCTGGGCAGACGATCAGTTGGCGATAGGAAAGCGTCTGGCCATTGTCGAGCTGCACGCGGTGCGCATTGGCATCGACGCGCGTGGCTGCCGCGCGGATGCGCTGTACGCCGGCGGGAAGCAGTGAATCTGTCTGTCGTGCCGTGGCCTTCGCGTCGAACATACCGCCGCCAACCAGCGTCCATGCCGGCTGGTAGTAGTGCACGTCAGACGGCTCGACGATGGTGATGCCGAGTTGCGGACTGTGGTGGCGACTTCGGCGGCGCAGGCTTGCCGCCACGCCGATGCCGGCAGCACCGCCGCCAAGAATAAGCACGTCACAGTCGACGGCAGGCACGGACGCGGGCAGGGAGGGGGATTCGGAATGCATGCAATTTCAGTTGGGGCTGCCGGGCAAACCGGCTGGTGCTTCGATGATTGGCACGGCGTTGGCGCATCGCAAGCCTGTGCCATGCAGGGTGGCTTATCGGACGCTTTTCAGAACCTTGCCGCAGTACAGCGCAGAGAGCGTCTGCATGATCTGGATGACCTCGAAGCTGGCCAGCCGGTAGTAGATGTACTTGCCTTCGCGGCGCGTGGCGACCAAGCCTTCGTCACGCAGCACGCCCAGGTGCTGCGACAGGCTGGGCTGATGCAGGCCGACCAGCGCTTCCAGCTCGCCGACGTTGCGCTCGCCCTGCGTGAGTTGGCAGAGCAGCAGCAGGCGGTCTTCATGGGCCATGGCCTTGAGCACCGCGCACGCCTGGGAGGCGGATTCGCGCAGCATGGAAATGGCCGCTTCTGGGAGCGGCACAATGTCGGTCGGGTCGGTCGTCGGGTCAGTCATCAGGGCGCGGAGCGTGTCGTCCGCCGTTCGCTCGATTCGGCGCTATTGGCAGACAGAATGTCTGGCGATATTCTATAAAAATATAGATTGTTAGCGGAAGCCCCATCATGCACGCCCAGATCGAACCGTTTTTCGACGCCGACACCTGCACCATGACCTATGTGGTCCATGCTGGGCCGGGTACGCCATGCGCTGTGATCGATTCGGTACTTGATTACGACCCGAAATCGGGCCGCACGCGCACCAAGTCGGCCGATCGTGTGGCCGACTTTATCGAAGCGCACGGGTTGCGCGTCGAATGGCTGCTGGAAACACACGCCCATGCCGATCACTTGTCGGCCGCGCCGTACTTGCGGGGGCGCTTTGGCGGGCACATTGCCATCGGCGAGCGCATTCGCGTGGTGCAGGGCGTGTTCAAGCCGATCTTCAACCTGGAGCCGTCGTTCCAGCTCGATGGCTCACAGTTCGACCACCTGTTCGCGCCGGATGAGACGTTCCGCATTGGTGATCTGGAAGCGAAAGCCCTGGCCGTGCCGGGGCACACGCCGGCTGACATGGCCTATCAGGTGGGGGATGCCGTGTTTGTTGGCGACACGCTCTTCATGCCGGATGTGGGCACCGCACGTTGCGACTTCCCCGGTGGCGATGCGGGCACGCTGTACCAGTCGATCCGCCGTCTGCTGGATTTGCCGCATGACACGCGGCTCTACATGTGCCACGACTATCCGCCCGCAGGCCGCGAGGCCACGTGCCACACCACGGTGGCCGAACAGCGCCGCGCCAACATCCATGTGCGCGATGGCGTTACGCAGGACGACTTTGTACAGATGCGCACCAAGCGCGATGCCACACTGGGCATGCCGACGCTGATGCTGCCGTCCATCCAGGTGAACATCCGCGCGGGTGCATTGCCGCCGGCCGAGCCGAACGGCGTGCAGTATCTGAAGATTCCGCTCAACGCGTTGTAAGCCGTCACGAAAACGCCCTGCGAGGTCAAACTCGAAGGGCGTTTTGTTTTGTGGCGATCCGTCGTTGATTACGCAGCGCGTGTTGCGGCCACCGCCTTGATCTCGACAAGCAACGTCGGTCTGGCCAAGGCAGCCACGCCAAGGATGGTCCACGCCGGAGCTTCCGCTTGAATGTAGCGGTCCTTGATCGCGCGGAAAGACGAGAGTTGCTGACCGACATCCACGTGATAGCTGACCAGTTCAACGAGGTCTTCAAAGCCCAGTCCGGCTGCTTGCAGGACCGCCCCCAAGCGCTGGAAGGCGAGATCGATCTGCTCTTCTGCCGTGTCCGGTACGGTGCCGTCCGCGCGCACGCCGATCTGGCCGGCGATGAACAGCAAACCACCTGCTGCAACGGCCGGCGCATAGTTGAACGTTTTGAACACCTCGGTGCTGCCGAAGACAGGGTGCGGGTTCGGCAGGGCGATGGTCGTTTTGGAAGCAGGCATGGAGGGCACCGTTGGCCGGAGGAGGCGCCCATCTTGGCATGGCTCGCGCATCTGCGTGACAATCGTCGCCATCTGCCGACAGCCGCAGCAAGGAGCCCGTCATGTTCGTCTTGATACTGGGGTTGCTGATCTTCCTGGGAGTGCATTCCGTTCGGATTCTTGCGGAAGGGTGGCGCAAGGCGCGGATCGCCCAGATGGGCGAGAAGGGCTGGAAAGGCGTGTACTCCGTGGCGTCCATTATTGGGCTGGCGCTGGTCATCTGGGGGTACGGCATCGCGCGGCACGAACCGGTCATGCTGTGGACCCGGCCAGCGTGGGCGCCGCATCTTGCGGGGTTGCTCACGCTTGCGGCCTTCATCCTCTTCGTGGCGGCGTACATTCCGGGCAACCACTTCAAGACGTGGGTCAGGCATCCGCAGGCGCTCAGCGTGGTGCTGTGGGCGCTGGCGCATCTGCTGGCAAACGGCACGTTGCACGCGGTCGTGCTGTTTGGAGCGTTTCTTGTCTGGGCGCTGGTTGATTTTGCGGCTGCGCGGCGGCGGGATCGCGTGGAAGGTGTTGTCTATCCCGACGGAACGCTTTCACGTGATGTGATTCCCGTTGTGATTGGTGTGGTCGCCTGGGTTGCGTTTGCGTTCTATCTCCATGTGCGCTGGATTGGCGTGAACCCGATGGGGTAGTCAGCCGCCGCAATCAATCGAACCTTGCCGCCAGGTCCTGCAGTTGCTGGGCCGTGACCGTGGCCCCGCCGCACACCACCACGGCAATGCTGGCGGCCGCCTTGAGGGCAGGGTGCCCGCTATCCAGGGCTGCCAATGCGGCCCCGCAGGCGGGTTCAACCACCATGCGGTGCTCGTCAAGAAACCGTAGCGCGGCGTTCACCGCCTGCGTGTCCGACACCACGACGTTGTAGATCTCACGGCGGGCGGCCCATTCAAGCGCACCGTCGCACGGCCGCTTTGCACCCAGCGAGGTCGCCACGCTAGAGATCGTGGGGAGCTCAACTGGCTTGCCCTGCGCGATCGAGCGCGCAAAACAGTCTGCCCCCTCAGTCTCCACCGCAATGACAGGCACGCTGGACCAGCCATTCCGTTGCAGCCCTTCCATCACACCGCACAACAGCCCACCGCCGCCCACGGCGAGGATGATCGCGCCGGGCTTGTGTCCGGATGCCGCCATCTCGTCCACCAGTGTGGCGTGTCCTTGCCAGATGACCGGATCGTCGAATGGGTGCACGAAGGCATCCCCCGGGCCGATCAAGGACTGCGCATAGGCGTTGGCTTCTGCCCATGCGGCGCCGTGCACGATCAGCCCCGCGCCTTCCTCGCGGATCAGATCGCGCGCCCGCTGTGGCGTGCTTTCCGGCACCACGACGGCGACGGGAACACCGAGCTTGCGTCCGCAGTAGGCCACTGCAAGCCCCGCATTGCCTCCGGACGATGAGATGAAGCGCTGCGCCCCGGCAGCACGCTGCGCCTCGCACAAGGCACCGATGCCGCGCAGCTTGAACGAGCCCGACGGCTGTGCTGCCTCCATCTTCAGCCACACCGGTTTGCCTAGCCGCCGTGAGTAGGGTTGGGACTGTACGAAGGGCGTGTGGATGTGGAGCGTCATGTCTCGTCGTGCCGTGCTGCAACGCATGTTCAAGGAGGCACCCATCCTAGGCATTCAAGGTTATGCGTACAAATGCTTTATAGGCGGATTTGCTATGCTTGGTAAGTATGGATAGGAGCGTGCGGAATCGATATGCGAAACATTGAGTTACGCCATCTTCGCTACTTCATTGCGGTGGCACAGGCGGGCAGCGTGGTGGCTGGTGCACGCGCCATTGGCATCGTTCAGCCTGCGCTGTCGCGGCAGATTCATGAGTTGGAGGCCGCCATCGGCACGCCGCTGCTGGCGCGCAAGGCGCGGGGCGTGCAACTGACTGCCGCCGGCGAGAGTTTTCTGCACGATGCCAGGCAACTGCTGGCCGACCTGCAGACTGGTCGGGACCGGGCCTTGCGTTGCGCAGCCGGTCAGCTAGGTGAACTGCACCTGGGTGTGCTGCCGAACTATCTCAGCTCAGCCGTTGTGACGGATGTGCTGCAGGCGTTTCGTGCGGCGTGCCCGGAAGTCAAAGTGTCGGTCACACCAATGCTCTCGGCAGAGCAGGCTGCTGCCCTCGCGCGCAAACAGATCGACGGCGGCATCATGGCCTGGCGTCGTGACGAGGCGCCGCATCTGTCTGGCGTTGCGTTGCTGAGTGACCGCTTTGTGCTGGCCATGCCCGCATCGCAATCCGCCCAGCAAAAGACACCCAAGCGGCTGGCAGACGTGGCGGACCAGCCGTTCGTGTGGTTCGATCCGGAGCGCTCTTCGGCTCACCATCGCTTCTTGATGCGGCAGTGCGAGCGTGCCGGCTTCACACCGCACGTGGCGCAGATCGGTAGCGACATCCCAACCGTGGTTGGCCTGGTGGCGGCAGGCATGGGGTGTGCGTTTGTGCCGGAGAGCCTTTCCGCCCTGTGTCCCCCCACCGTGGAGTTGGTGCCGCTGCGAGAGGTGTCGGATCGCTTTGACGTGGAATTCACCTTTGACGAGGATGCGGCAGCACCGGTTGTCACGCGGTTTGCGCAAGCGCTGCGGGAAGTCGTTGGCCGAGGTGGGCGGGCACGCCGGGCGCAAACCGCGCGGTAGCGGGCTTGGGCCGCGTATTTTCTGACCGGACGGATCGGGCCTTACCCGCGCGGCTGACGTCTTGTAGATTCATGAGGTGCTAACGAGCACGCGTGGGCGCAGCAAGGCCGCACAGGCCGCGGCCGCCCACCGGCTTCAACCGGAACCACACGCATGAAACATGTCACTTTGCCCGACGGCGAGCGCGTGCCAGCGCTCGGTATGGGAACGTGGAATATGGGCGAGAGCCACGCCGCCCGCGCTGAGGAAATCGCCACGCTGCGCCTGGGGCTCGACCTCGGCCTGCGTCTGATCGACACGGCGGAAATGTACGGCGAAGGCTTGTCCGAAGAGATGATCTGCGAGGCCATTGTCGGACGGCGCGACGAGGTGTTTCTCGTCAGCAAGGTTTATCCGCACAACGCCAGCCGCCGCGGCATTGCTGCGGCGTGCGAACGCAGCCTGCGCCGGCTGGGGACCGATCGCATTGATCTGTACCTGCTGCACTGGCGCGGCAGTGTCCCGCTGGAAGAGACCGTGCAAGGTCTGCAGGCCTTGCAGCGCGAAGGCAAGATCCGCCACTACGGCGTGAGCAATCTTGACTTGTCGGATACGGAAGAACTTTGGGATGTGCCAGGTGGCGATCAAACTGCGGTCAACCAGCTGCTCTACAACCTGGGCCGACGCGGCATCGAATGGGATTTGCTGCCCTGGCTGCGCGAACGCCGCGTGCCGGTGATGGCGTATTCGCCCATCGAGCAGGCGCACCTCACGCGTCATCCGAAGCTGGTGCGGTTTGCTCAGGAATGCGGCATGACGCCGGCACAGGTGGCGCTGGCTTGGTTGCTGACGCGCGAGGACATCATCGCCATTCCCAAGACCAGCCATCGTGAGCGGTTGCGCGAGAACTTCGTTGCGCTGGAACATGAACTGACGCCCATGCAACTGGCCGAGCTGGACCGCATCTTTCCGCCGCCGAAAGGGCCGCGGCCGCTCGAAATGCTGTAGACCTGTCAGCCGGGCATGCAGCGCTCAGCGTGCCTTGGCCTGCTGATAGCGCGCGTACTTCACGTAGTCCGTTGCGAACACGCGTGCCTTCTCGCGTGAGCTCTCGGTGACCTGATTGGCCGCCTGGCGCGCGCCCGATTTGCCGTGGGACGACACCATCTGCGCGCTGAGATAGTCGTGGAAGGCGTCGTGCATGGTCTTGAGCTCCCCTTCGCACGCGTCCAGCACGGATGACACCACTGCTTTGGTATCCGCCTGACTGAGCGCCTGCTCGTCCGCGCGGTGCTGGACGCAGTCGAAATAGCGAACGCGCAGCGCTTGCCAGCCGTTACCGGCATCACTGGTGCTGGCCGTGTTGCCTGCATTGGCCTGATCGGCAAGCTGCTGTTGCGACGGCGCGGGCGATCCGCATGCGGCAAGCAAGGCCAGCAGGACGAGGGACGGGGCGTAGAGGGCGGGCTTCATGGCATGCACTGTACTGCCGCAATTGGTTCTCGCACCACCCTTTGTGCTTGCGCCAAGTCGACCATGCCTCACGCCAGTAACAATTGGAAACGACTTCGTTGCGGGCAGGGCGCCGCATCGTTTCCCGCAATCCTGTGCAGTGACGCCGCTCAGGCGGGCAGCAAGGCAGCGTGTGCGGCAGCCAGAACGTTGCGGCTCAACCCATCGAGCAACGCCGACGCCGCCCGCGCGTATTGCCAGTGAAGCGGCACATCCAGCGGGGTGTCAGGCACCAGCTCAACCAGCGAGCCGTTTTTGAGGTGCGAGGCGATCAGCGCCTGCGGATGCAGGCCCCATCCCATGCCTGCAACGGCCGCCGCCACAAAGGCCTGGGGCGAGGGCAGCATGTGCCGGGGCAGATCGACATGCCGATGGCACAGGCGCCGTGCCCAGCGCGCCTGCAATTCGTCCTTGGTGTTGAACAGCAGGCTGGGGGCGCGGGCCAAGCTGCCGGCGCCGACCCCATCCGCGAAATGACGTTGCACGAATGCCGGACTGGCGGCTGCGAGGTAGCGCATGGCGCCCAGCGGCTGGCTGTTGCAGCCCGCAGCCGGGCGGGCCGTGGCAGTCACGGCGGCGAGCACGGCGCCGCTGCGCAGCCATTCCGTGGTGTGGTCTTGGTCATCCACGGCCACCTCCATCAGCACTGGATGCTGTGCGCCAAAGGCAGCGATGGCAGGGGCGAGCCAGGTGGCCAGGCTGTCGGCATTCACGGCAACGGGCAGCGGCACCCGCGCAATGCCCTCCGGCGCCAGTACGGGTAGGGCGCCTTGCAACTCCTGTTCGAGCAATCGGACACGGTCGACATGCTGGCAAAGCTGTCGCCCTGTCTCTGTTGCACGGCAGGGTTGATCGCGCACGACCAGCGCGCAGCCCACGCGTTCTTCCAGCAGCCGAATGCGCTGTGAAATCGCTGATGGCGTGACGTGGAGCGTGCGGGCAGCACGCTCGAAACTGCCTTCCCGAACCACAGCGGCCAACGCAGATAGCGCGGAGTAATCCAGCATAAGGTAAGTAAAACTAAACTGAATGAAGAGAAGATAGTTTGTCTTCATTGATGCGCGCGGGCAAGCTGCGCGCATGGATACCTTTCTGACTCCCACTTCGCTGGCGTTATCTGTCTCCCTTCAAGGCTTGGTCTTGTGTCTGGGGTTGATCGTCGCCATTGGCGCGCAGAACGCGTTTGTGCTGCGCCAGGGGCTGCGTCGTGAGCATGTGGGCACCGTAGTGCTGTTCTGCGCGGTGATGGATGCGTTGCTGTTGACCGCTGGCGTCATGGGCATGGCTCAGGCCCTGGGTGAGCGCCCTGGCCTCGCCACCGCAATGTCATTGGCAGGTGCGGCCTTTCTGGCGGTGTACGGATGGCGGGCGCTGCAACGGGCGCGGCATGCCAGCCAATTGCAGGTGTCTGAAAGTGGCGATGGATTGAGCCGGGGTGCTGCACTGGCGCAGGCGGCGGCATTCACGCTGCTCAATCCCCACGTTTATCTCGATACAGTGCTGCTGGTGGGCAGCATTGGCGCTCAGCATCCGGTGGCGTTGCGCGGCTGGTTTGTGGCGGGAGCCAGTTCAGCCAGCGTGCTCTGGTTTGTGGTGCTCGGGTTTGGCGCGCGCTGGCTGGCCCCGTGGTTTGCCAAGCCCAGAGCGTGGCAGGTGCTGGATGGCCTGATCGGGTCGACCATGCTGGTGCTGGCCGCGCTGTTGCTGCGTCACGCCCTCATGGGGGTCTTTGGTTGACGACGCTCGTCATCACCAGCGCCGGGCACGGAGCACCGACTAGCGCGATTTCTGGCGGGTGCGACGGGCTTCGGCCAAGCGAGGCGAGGGTGTTGCCGCGCTGTCAGCGGGGAACACGCGCTCGCACAAAAAATCGACCAACGCCCGGACCTTGGGGGAAGGGTGCTTGCTGGCAGGCCACAGCACGTTGAAGGTTCCCTTCCACTCCAAGTGATCCGCCAAGACCGGGCACAGTTGGCCATCGGCCAATACTTTCCGGATCGAGAAATCCGGCAGGAACGCAATCCCCAGACCTTGCAACGCAAAGCACAGGCGCGCCTCGATGTTGTTGCAGATCATCGATGTCGGGAGCACCAACTCAGGTTCGCCCGGCGCGCGACGCAATGGCCAGGGCTCCAGCTTGCCGCTGTTGGGGAGGCGATAGTGCAGGCAGGTGTGGTTGAGCAGATCGGCCGGCACCTTGGGCGTGCCGCGCTGTGCCAGATACGCGGGGGAGGCGACCAGCATGGCCTGATACGTACCGAGCCTGCGCGCCGAAAGCCGCGAGTCGGCGGGCGTGCCCGTGCGAACCACGGCATCGAAACCCTCTTCGATGACATCGACCAGCCGGTCTGTGAAGTCGAGGTCCAGTTCGATGTCGGGATACATGCGCATGAAGTCGCTGAGTACCGGCAGGACCAGCGAACTGACCAACGGCAGGCTGACGCGCAGGCGGCCGCGAGGTGCTCCGTTGGCCTGACACAACTCCAGCTCTGCGGCCTCGATTTCGCACAGGATGCGGCGGCTGCGCTCTAGGAACAACGTGCCCTCGGCGGTCAAGGTCACGCTGCGTGTGCTGCGATGAAAGAGACGTACGCCAAGCCGGTTTTCCAGCCTTGCCATGCTCTTGCCGATGGCAGATGCCGACACGCCCAGCAACCGGCCGGCGGCAACAAAACTGCGTGTCTCAGCCACCTGCACGAACACGACAAAGTTGTTGAGGCTATCCAAGGTGCGTCCTCGATTGCGGACATCCATGTCCTGATAGAAGTGAAATCTACCCCACTTTTTCTTGAATCGTGGGCTTTCTATCGTGGCGGAAGTCTGATCGAGAAAGGAGTTCACCTTGTCCGCTTCCGCTCTTCTGCAGCGCGCCGAGGCCCCATCCGCGCTTCTGCACGAACGTATCCAACGTGTTGTTCAACAGGCCATCGACGCGCAGCGGCTGGTCGGTGCCGTTGTGCTGGTCGCGCGGGGGCGTTTGGATCTCGATGAGGGCGTTGATCGCTACCTTCCGGATTTCCGGCCGCGTTTGGCCGATGGGCGGCCCGAGTACATCACGTCGCGGCAATTGCTCAGTCACACTGTCGCGCTGACCGATCTGCAGGAGGTGCGCTGATGCGGACCACAAAGGAGCTTGCGCTGCGGCCAAGCGAGCAGGGTGGTGCACCCTCCCGCGCTACGGGCTGCTTGCCCATGGGCCCGCTGCTGGCACTTGCAATGGCCGCATTCATCACCGTTCTGACCGAAGCGCTGCCGGCAGGTTTGTTGCCACTCATGGCCAGCGGGCTGGGGGTTTCCGAGGCGCTGGTTGGCCAGCTTGTCACGATCTACGCCATTGGGTCTTTGGTGGCGGCCATCCCGCTGACGGCATTCACGCAACGGTTGCGGCGCAGACCGTTGTTGCTCGCCGCTATCGTCGGCTTTGCATTTGCCAATACGGTGACGGCGTTCTCGACGAGCTATGCCCTGACCATGCTGGCGCGGTTCGTGGCGGGTGTGTCAGCGGGCCTGCTGTGGGCGCTCGCGGCCGGATACGCAGCACGCATGGTCGCCGTGCATCAACAGGGGCGTGCAATTGCCGTCGCCATGCTGGGCGCGCCGCTGGCGCTGTCCTTGGGGGTGCCCGTCGGTACGTTTCTTGGCAGCGTGATGGGGTGGCGTGCCGGTTTCGGGATCATGAGCGCGCTGGCGGTGATCCTGATCGTCTGGGTTCGCGTACAGGTGCCGGATTTCGCCGGCCTTGCCGCCAAGCGGCCGCTGTCGTTGCGTGCCACATTCCTCATCCCCGGCGTGCGGCCTGTCTTGTTCGCGGTGCTGACGTTTGTGCTCGCGCACAACATTCTCTACACCTACATCGCGCCCTTTCTTGCGACGGCGAAGTTGGACGAGCAGATCGATCGGGTGCTGCTGGTGTTCGGCATCGCATCGCTTGCAGGTATCGGCGGCGTTGGTGCCCTGATCGATCGGCATTTGCGCAGCCTGACCCTTGCCAGCTTGTTGCTGTTTGGTGCGGCCACCGTGGTGCTGGGCTGGGCGGGCCGCGCGCCAGCTTTCGTCTATCTGGCGGTGGCGGCCTGGGGGCTGGCGTTTGGCGGGATGCCAACGCTTTTCCAGACGGCGCTTGCCAAGACGGCGGGGGACGCCGCGGATGTCGCGCAATCCATGCTGGTCACCACCTGGAACGCGGCGATTGCCGGCGGCGGCATGGTTGGCGGCGTGCTGCTTGAACAGCTTGGGGTCGGCGCGTTTGTTCCGGTACTGCTGGTGTTGCTTGTGGCCGCGTGGGCTGTGGTGTGGTTGGCGAGACGCGATGGTTTTCCGGCCGCGTAACCACGTGAGTTCATGAGGCCGGCCGATAGCGCAGGTGGATCAGCGGGTAAGGCCGCCCTTGGCCATCCAGCGTTGATCGGCCGCAGCGCTCAAAGCCCATGCGCTCATAGAAGCCAACGGCTTGCGTGTTCTGTTCGTTCACGTCGACGGTCAGGTTCGGATGACGTCTGAGCGCTGCTTCCACTAGGTAGCGGCCAACACCCGACCCGCGATGGCTCGCGTCGATGAATAGCGCTTCCATGTGATTCGCGCTGAGCAGCATGAAGCCGATTGCCACGTCGGCGGCATTCACGGCGAGTTCCAGCGACGCGCCGGGAAGGAACGTGGCGACTTCCGATTCAATGGCGAGGCGATCTTCGGGGCTGAGGAAGTGGTGCGTTGCTTCGACGGCGCTGCGCCAGATTTCCAGTACGCGGGTGGCGTCTGATGGGGTGGAGGGTCGGAGTTGGACCATGGGCTTCCGTATCGGTTGAGAGGCGACGCGGTCGTCTTCTACGGCGTCTTTGCTGACGCGGATTGTATTCAACCGAGACCAGTCTTGAGGCACCTGGTGTGCCGTTGTCGCCAAAGAAAAAGGGCGGTAGGCCCATTGCCTGCCGCCCTGGTTTGCACGGGAGTTCACCCCTCCGCTTCAGCGCTTGACGCTGCGGAAGATGGCCAGCGTACTGTCATCGTGGAAGCTCGGATTCGCCAGCACGTCCTTGCGCACGGTAACGCTCTTGAGATCCGGTGACGCCGCGGCGACAGCATCGGAGTAGTACCGGGCGTCCGGATTGGCGCCGGCCTGGATCAGTGCACGCACGCAGTCGGCGTTGCCAACCAGTGCGGCCGATGCCAGCGGCACCGGTGCGTCGCCCGATGTCTTCATCCACGCCACCGAGTTGAGGTCGGTGCCCGGTTTGAGCAGCAGCTTGATGCGCTCGCTGGCCTGCGGGTCAGGTTTTCGGCGCAAATCGACGTGGCGTTCGCACACGTAGTTCAGCGCGGTGGCGCCGGATTTGGAGCGCGCGCCCACGTCGATGCCAGCGCCGATCAGCAGCTTCGTCGCATCCAGGCTGCCTGAAGCCATGCCCATGAGGGCGGTCTCGCCATTCTGGTTGCGCAGGTTCGGGTTGGCGCCGGCGCTCAGCAGCAGGCGCATGGTCTCCAGGCTCGGGGCATTGAGGCGCAGCCCCGATGCTTGCAGCAACGGCGTGTTGTTGCCGTCGGTGTTCAATGCATTGACGTTGGCTCCCGCAGCAATCAGGGCTTTGACGATGCGCAGGTTTTGCGGCGAAGCCTTGCCGTTGGTGTCGATGCCCGAGATGGCATAGACCAGCGGCTGATTGCCCAGATCACGATAGACGGGGATCTCCAGATCATTCTTCTGCGTGAGCAGGAGGTCGACCAGGTCGGCATCGTTGTTCGAGATGGCCACCGCCAGTGCGGACATGCCTTGCGGGCCGTCGTATTCGGCCGGCTGCGCGCGGTGCGCACGTGCGCCCTTGGCCAGCAGGTCGCGGATGGCCGCCAGTTTCTTTTCGTTGGGCTTTTGCTCGTATTGCTCGACTGTGGCGGCAAGTTTGTCGTCCAGCGAGGAAGGCTTGGCTTGCACGGTCAGCGGCGCGAGCAAGGCGAAACCAGCCAGCAGGCATGCTGTGGCCTTTGCAGCTGTTGTTTTGAGTTGGAGTCGCTTCAAGATGGATGAGCTTGGTTGATTGGCTGAGCACGCCGCCGGATGACCCGCAGCGCGGGCGCGATTATCGCATCTCTGTTCCGGTTGGTACATTAACAATAAGAAACATTGACAAAGGAGTGTCAAGGCCATTAATCGGAATATTGTTCCGATTGGTACGTTCTGGGGCGATGGTGCGAGCGGCGATGTAGCTCAAGCGCTCTGATGTATGAGGGAATTTGGCCTGCCCAGAGGGATTCGAACCCCCGACCGTCGGCTTAGAAGGCCGATGCTCTATCCAACTGAGCTATGGGCAGATGCACGTGCTGCCCAGGCAGGTAGGCGACGAACGGCCTCCGGATGCCTGGGAGGCCGCGATTCTATCAGATGGCCGATGCGGAAAACCGCGGCGCACTAGCGCTGGGGCGGGATTTCCGGGGGCAATTCGCCGGGTGGCAGTTCGATCGGCGGTGTTAAGGGTTCCGGGTCACCGACGGGGTCGTGAGACGGCTCGTCCGGGGGCGGCATTTCAGGTGGTGGGTGTGGCGGCGGCTCGTGCGGCATCGGCGGCGTAATGTGCGCGCGCAAGCTCAGTTGGGGCGGGACGGAAGGCATGATGACTCCGTGACAGTTCAATGACGTCGGTTTGGCCTCAATCAGTCCGCAAGCGTCGTTCCTGCGCATCATCCAAACGGTGATACCTCAAATTCGTACCCCCCATTAGGGGGATTCTTTGATACATTTCGTGGCGTCGGGTAGTGCCATAACAAATAACGATTCAACTCGAAATTCCGCGCAACGACGCGGAACGCTGTGCCTACGCACGCCAAAGGGCGTGACGGATGCCTTTTTCGGTTCCGACCAGACGGGAAGTACGGGAGTCTTGTTTGGGCAGCCTTAAGAAGCTGCTGTGTTTCGCCAGCGACAGGGCGCTGGCGGGGCGTCAGCCATGGGGCAGGGAGGAAACGAAGAATGAGTACGCGTCACGCACGACGCCCGGCAGGGGCGTCCCGAGGTATGTATGTCCGCAACGCCCAGAGTGGGCGCATTGGCGACCGTTCCAACGCCGCAGGCCATCGCCTGCCGCCTAGTGGTGTGCCGCGCTTGCTGCTGTGGCTGCTGGCCGCGACGATCCTGTTTGCTGCGGCGAACTACGCGTTCAAGCTGCTCGGCTAAAACCGAGGCGTCTTACAACACCTTTCCCGGATTCATCAGGCCGCGCGGGTCCAGCGCCTGCTTGATCGCGCGCATGGCCGCCAGCTCGACCGCGCTCTTGTAGCGCGCGTTGTCTTCTCGCTTGAGCTGGCCGATGCCGTGCTCGGCCGAGATCGAGCCGCCGTGCGCATGCACGCTGTCGTGCACGATGCGGTTGATGCCGTCCTGATGCGCCAGGAAGGCCTCGTGTTCATGCCCCTCGGGCGGTGACACGTTGTAGTGCAGGTTGCCGTCGCCAAGGTGGCCGAAGGTCACCATGCGGATGTCCGGGTAAGCGGCGGCCAGCGCGCGGTCGGTCACGTCGATGAAATCGGCGATGCGCGAGATGGGCACACCAATGTCGTGCTTGATGTTCTTGCCTTCATCGGCCTGGGCCAGCGGGATGTGCTCGCGCAGGTTCCAGAAATCGCGCGACTGCGCCACCGATTCCGCCACGGCAGCGTCGTCGATCACGCCGCGCGCCAGTGCATCTTCCATCAGCGCTTCGAACAGTGCACGTGCGTGTTCCTCGCTTTCCAGATCGGACAGTTCCAGCAGCACGTACTGCGGATACGCCTGTGCAAATGGCACGCGCAGTTGCGGATAGTGCTTGCGCACCAACTCCAGGCAGAACGCCGACATCAACTCAAAGCCCGTCAGCAGCGTGCCCGCATGGCTTTGTGCCAGCGACAGGAACGCCAGCGCCTGACGTGGAGATTGCAGCGCCGCCAGCGCCGTCACCTTGGCGCGTGGCTGCGGAAACAGCTTCAACGTTGCCCCGGTAATGATGCCGAGCGTGCCTTCCGCGCCGATCAGCAGGTCGCGCAGGTCGTAACCGGTGTTGTCCTTGCGCAGGCCGCGCAGGCCGTTCCACAGCTCGCCGTTGGGCAGCACGGCTTCAATACCGAGGCACAGTTCGCGGGCATTGCCATAGCGCAGGACAGCCGTGCCGCCGGCGTTGGTCGCCAGGTTGCCGCCGATGGTGCAACTGCCTTCCGCTGCCAGGCTCAGCGGGAACAGGCGATCGGCTGCCGCTGCGGCTTGCTGCACATTGGCCAGGATGCAGCCGGCATCCACGGTGATGGTGTTGTTGATCGGGTCGACCGCACGCACGGTTTGCATGCGCTGCACCGAGATGACGACCGCGTTGCCTTCCATATCGGGCGTGGCGCCACCGCACAGGCCGGTGTTGCCGCCCTGCGGGACCATGGGCACCGCATGCTCACCACACAGCCGCACCAGAGCCGCCACCTGCGCAGCATCCGCCGGGCGCAGCACCGCGCGGGCGCGGCCAGTGAAACGCTTGCGCCAATCCGTCAGATAGGGCGCCTGGTCTTCCGGCGTTGTCAGGACATACGCGGCGCCGATGGTGTCAGCGCAGGCTTGCAGGAACGCGTCGTGGGTCATGGCGGATCAGGTGTTCTGTTTGGCGTGTGCTTTGGCCGCACGCTTGAACGGACGCAGGTAGAAAATCGTCGCAAAGAAGAACGTCACGCTGAGCACAACCTCCACCCACGCCAATGATCGCGACAGGCCGGCATCGGACGTCGCGCGCACGATGCCCTCGGTAAAAAACAACAGGATGAACATCGATGCCCACTGCATCGTGTAGCGGTTCCTGCGCAGCACACCGGGCAGCGGCCACGCCAGCAACAGCGCCTTGAGCGCGAGCCACGAACCGCCGGGGCGTACTGGGGCGAGCCACAGTTCCCACGCGGCACACAGCACGATCAGCGCGATCAGGCTGCAGGCGCTCAGCACGTACAGTGCCCGGGATTCGACGACGGGGGGATTGGCGAGCGTCATGCCGCGAGCTTCAGGGCTGTCTGTGCAAGCCGGCGGCCCATGGCCGTGGCCAGCGTGCGTTCGTGGGTGGTCAGGGGGGCGGTGTCACCGCGATGCGCGACATGCGACGGCCCATAGGGCGTGCCGCCGGCATCGGTGGAGAGCAGTTCGCTCTGCTGATACGGCAGGCCAAGGACGACCATGCCATGGTGCAGCAGCGGCAGCATCATCGAGAGCAGGGTGGTTTCCTGTCCGCCGTGCATGCTGCCCGTGGAGGTGAACACACAGGCGGGCTTGCCGGCCAGTGCGCCCGACAGCCATTGTGGCGTGGTGCCGTCCAGGAAGTACTTGAGCGGCGCGGCCATGTTGCCGAAACGTGTGGGCGAGCCCAGCGCCAAGCCAGCGCATTCTTCCAGGTCGCGCACTTCCACATAGGGCGGGCCGCCATCGGGCACGTCAGGCTGCGTGGCCTCACACACGGTGGAAACGGCGGGCACGGTGCGTACGCGCGCCTGGGCGCCATCCACGCTTTCAATGCCTTGCGCGATGGCTTCGGCCAGCGCACGGGTGCTGCCATGACGGCTGTAGTACAGGACCAGGATATCTTTCATAACAAAGCGTTGAGAGCGTCGCGGTATTATAGTTGCGCCCCCCAATCTCCCTCATTGGCCTTGCGCCGCCTCATTCTTCATGCTTTTTGATACCCGTGCGCTTCGTCAATGGAATGCCGCCAAGCTGCGTGCGCTGTCGCGTTATGCGCTGCGCCGCGCGGGCGAAGACCGCCTGCCCCAGGTGGCCGGCAGTCTGACGTTCACGACGGTGCTCTCGGTGGTGCCGATCCTGACGGTGGCGTTTGCGCTGTTCACGGCGTTCCCGATGTTCAAGAGCTTTCGTGCAGACATCGAAGGCTACATGTTCAGCAACCTCGTGCCGAGCAACATCAGTCGGCCGATCATCACGTATCTGAACCAGTTTTCGAGCAACGCCAAAGGGCTGACGGCCGCTGGCCTGATCGGCTTGGTGGTGACGTCGGTCATGACCATGCTGACGGTCGAGAACGCGCTGAATGCCATCTGGCGTGTGCGCCAACGCCGGCCGCTGGCGCAACGCGTGCTCGTGTTCTGGGCACTGGTGACGTTTGGCCCGGTGCTGATTGGTGCGAGCCTCTCGGTCAGCTCGTACATGGTGTCGATCTCGGCCGGTTATGTGCACAAGCTGCCGTTTGGCCTTGGCGTGATCGTGGGCGCGGTGCCGATCCTGCTGTCGGCGATTGCGTTTTCCATGCTCTACGTGTTCGTGCCCAACACCAACGTGGCGCGGCGCGATGCGTTTCTGGCCGGCCTGGTTGCCGCCGTGGCGTTTGAAATTGCCAAGCGCATCTTTGGTTCTTATGTGGCGCACATTCCCACGTACACCGCCGTGTACGGCGCATTTGCCACGCTGCCGATTTTCCTGACGTGGATTTACGTGAGCTGGCTGGTCACGCTGCTGGGTGCGACCATTGCATCGACGCTGCCGATCATCCGCCAGGGCTACTGGCAGCGGCGCACGTTTCCGGGCAGCGAGTTCTTTGATGCGCTGGGTGTTTTGCTGTTGCTGTACCGCGCACGGGAACAGGCACCGCGTACGGTGGCCGAACTGGAAATCAGCCGGCGTCTGCAACTGGAGGCGGAGTACCTTGCTGACCTGCTGACCAAACTCAAAGCATTGCACCTGGTCGGCAAGCTGCAGCAGGATCGCGGCGAAGCGCACTGGGCGCTGCTGTGCGATGCACATACGACCACGCTGCGCCCGCTCTATGAAAGGCTGGTGTTGAACCTGCCGCGCCTACCGCGCACGGCACTGGCGCGGTATCTGGGTGATACCCACGCGCTGGCTGCCCAATTGCACAATCCAGCGCTCGACAACACGCTGGAGAGCGTGTTTGCCAGCGGTGAGCGCGGCGTGGTGGCCGCGACGCAAGCTGCCGCTGCACCAGCGCCCGCCGCCGTCCGCGCCTGATCGCTCAGAACGGGATTTTCCCCGTCCAGATGTCGCGATACATTACCCAGTCGCCCATCAGGCTGTAGAAGGGGTGGCGGAAAGTGGCGGGCCGGTTCTTCTCAAAGCCGAAGTGCCCGACCCACGCAAACGCATAACCGCTGACAGCCGCACCGAGCAGCCACCACAGGTTGCCCGTGAAGATCAGCAGGATCAGGCACACCAGGGCAACACTCGAACCCGCGAAGTGCAGGCGCCGGCAGGTGCGGTCCTGGTGTTCGCCCAGATAGAACGGATAGAACTCGGCGAAGCTGCTGAAGGTGGGGGTCTCGGTGGTGGCCATGATGCGTCTCCTGAATCCTGACCGGGGCGCAGTTACACGGCGGCTGCGCCCGGCTCTCGTTCGCGCGCAAAGGCAATCAGCGCATCGAGCGTGCCGTCTGGGCATTCTCCCATGACCGCATGTCCGGCAGGCAGGCCCACCACGCGGCTACCCGCCAGTCCGGCGGCCACGTGACGGCCCGCCTTTGCCGGCGTCATCTGATCTTTCTCGCCAACGATCACGAGTGACGGGCACTTCACAGTCGCCATGGCCTCGGCGCCACGTGCATAGCCGTTGCAGGCGGAGAAATCCGTGTGGAAGACGGGGGCCTCCGTGCCGCGCGCCACGCGTTCCATCAGGCGTTGGCTGCCTCCATGCATCCAGAACCCGGGCCCTGGCGCAGACGGCTTGTTGGCGAGGCTGGAGTGCGACCAGATGTTCACCATGTCGATCGCGCCCGCTGTATTGTTGAGCGCGGCGTCGAGCAGTGCATCCGAGACCTTCATGGGCCAGGCGGTAGCCACCAGCGCAATGCGGCGCACGCGGCTTGCGTATCGCGAGGCGCACTCCAGCGCAATCAGTGAACCCATGCTGTGTCCGACCACCATGACGGGCTGTGTGACGCCGGCGGTCTGCACCAATGTCATCACCCAGTCGGCCATCGCTTCCACGGTTTGCAGAGGGGCGCCGCCACTGCGGCCATGCGCGGGCAGATCCACCGCCAGCACGCTGAAGCCGTGGTGCGCAAACCAGCGGGTCTGCAGCCCCCAGACCGAATGATCGTTCTGCGCGCCATGCACAAAGACAACGCACGGCAGCGTTGGATCGAACGGCTTGCCACCGGTATAGGCGTAGGCACGCTCGCCTTGTAGGGTCCATTCCATCAGCGGGCTCCGGTTGCGTTGGGCGCGGTCTTGCCAGCGGACGTGCCAGATGAGGCAGACATCGAGCGCTCGGCGGCTTTCAGGCCGCGCTTCAGATCGTCGATCAGGTCGTCGGCGTCTTCCAGGCCGATCGACAGGCGGATCGTGCCCTCGCCAATGCCGGCGGCGGACAGCGCGGCGGCGTCCATGCGGAAGTGCGTGGTCGACGCCGGGTGGATGACCAGCGAGCGCGCGTCGCCCACATTGGCCAGGTGTGAGAACAGCCCCAGCGATTCAATGAATTGCTGGCCGGCACGCCGATCGCCCCGCAGGTCGAAGCTGAACACGGCACCGCAGCCGCGCGGCAGCAAACGCTTAGCCAAAGCGTAGTCGGGGTGCGATTCCAGTTCGGGGTAGGCCACCGATGCCACCATTGGGTGGCTCGCCAGGAAGGCGGTGATGCGGCGGGTGTTTTCCACATGGCGGGCCATGCGCAGCGGCAGCGTTTCGATGCCTTGCAGCAGTTGCCACGCCGCCATCGGGTTCATGCAGGCGCCAAAGTCGCGCAGACCCTCGCGGCGGGCGCGTAGCAGGAAGGGGGCGACGGTGCTTTCCTCGGCAAAGACCATGTCGTGGAAGCCAGCGTAAGGCTCGGTCAGCTCGGGGTGCTTGCCCGCTGCCACGTAGTCGAAGGTACCTCCGTCGACTAGCACACCACCAATGGTGGTGCCATGCCCGCCCAGGAACTTGGTGGCCGAGTGGTAGACCAGGTCCGCACCGTGCGCGAACGGCTGCAGCAGCCACGGCGTGGTGAAAGTCGAGTCGACCAGTAGCGGCACGCCCGCGTCATGCGCGATCGACGCCACGGTCGGAATATCGAGCACATCCAGCCCTGGGTTGCCGAGCGTCTCGCCAAACAGCAGCCGCGTGTTCGGGCGGATGGCTGCGCGCCAGCCGTCGATGTCGCCGGGCTTGACGAAGGTTGTCTCGATGCCGAAACGGCGCAGCGTGTAATGCAGCAGATTGTGCGAGCCGCCATACAGCGCCGACGAGGCGACAATATGCGAGCCGGCGCCCATCAGCGTGACGATGGCCAGGTGCAGCGCCGCCTGGCCGGAGGCCGTGGCGATGGCGCCGACACCGTTCTCAAGGGCCGCCATGCGCTCTTCGAACACGGCGACGGTTGGGTTGGAGATGCGCGAGTAGACGTGACCCGCGCGCTCCATGTTGAACAAGGAGGCGGCGTGTTCGCTGTCGCGAAACACGAATGACGTGGTGAGGTGGATGGGCGTAGCGCGCGCACCCGTGGCCGGGTCGGGCGCGGCACCGGCATGCAGGGCCAGCGTGTCGAAGCGGGCTTTGGACATGGATTCAAGCACCGAATGAGGGTCGAGACCGGGCATGCTAGCACTGCTCCCTGTTGCGGTGCATCTCGGGCAAACGCCGAGCGGGCGCGGTTTTTGACTGGTTTTTTCTGCCGCATTTTTTGTGCATGTGCTTGTCGACGCCCTCCGGTTTGGGCTAGGATCGAAACACAACCATAACCACAACCCGCGCGCGGTCGCCCCCCGGCAGACCGGCACCCCGAAACCTGGGAGACGCAGCATGAAAGTCAGCGACATTCTTGAAGTGAAGGGCAACACGCTCTACACCGTGGCCCCGGAAACCAAGCTCCAGGTGGCGGTGCAGACGATGGCTGAGTACGACATCGGCTCGCTCGTGGTGATGGAGTACGGCGAGCTGGTCGGCATGCTGACCTTCCGCGAGATCATCAAGGTCCTGGCCAAGGGCCACGGCACGGTGGGCGAGGGTACGACCATCCGCAAGGTGATGGACGATCATCCGGTCACCTGCACCCCAGAAACCGAAGTCAATGAAGTGCGCCGCATCATGCTGGAGCACCATGTGCGCTACCTGCCGGTGCTCAACAGCCGCACGCTGATGGGCGTGATTTCGTTCTACGACGTCGCCAAGGCCGTGTTTGAAGAACAGAACTTCGAGAACAAGATGCTCAAGGCGTACATTCGCGATTGGCCCGAAGAAAAAGCCAACGAAGACTGATCTGCACATCGTCTTTGCTGCACACCCGAAACCCGCCCGCCGCTGCGAGCGGGTTTTTTTGTTGAACCCGATTTGAACCACGATCGCCCCTGCCGATGAGCCAATCGAGCCAGTTTTCGCTGCTGAAGCAGCGCCGTTTTGCGCCGTTCTTCTGGACCCAATTCCTGGGCGCCATGAACGACAACGTATTCAAGGTGGCGTTTTCCTCGCTGGTCACGTACCACGCGGCGCTGTTCGGCAATACGGACCCGGCCTCGGCGGCGTTCCTGATCTCGGCGATCTTCATCGCGCCTTTCGTATTGCTGTCGGCCACCAGCGGGCAGATTGCCGATCGCATGGATAAGGCCCGGCTGATCCGCCTGGTCAAGACACTGGAAATCGCCATCATGGCGATCGGCTGCGCGGGCTTCGCGCTGCGCCACATTGAGCTGCTGTACCTGTGCACCTTCCTGATGGGCGTGCATTCGACCTTGTTCGGGCCCGTCAAGTACGCCTATCTGCCGCAGCACCTGCAGTCGTCCGAACTGGTGGGCGGCAACGGGCTGGTGGAGATGGGCACTTTCGTCGCCATCCTGATCGGCACCATCGGCGGCGGGGAGCTGGCCAACTACACGCGCAACGGTGACCTCATCGGCCCAACGCTCACGGGCATTGCCTGCCTGGTCATTGCCGTGGCCGGCTGGCTGACGGCGCGCGGCGTGCCGGTGTCGCCGGCGTCGCAGCCGGATCTGCGCATCAACTGGAACCCGATCTCCGAGACCTGGCGCAACCTCAAGTTGGCGAGCAACCAGCGCGCGGTGTTCCTGAGCCTGATGGGGATCTCGTGGCTGTGGTTTGTCGGGGCGACGTTCCTGACGTCGTTCTTTGCCTTTGCACGCAACGTGCTCGGCGGCGATCAGAACGTGGTGACGCTGCTGCTGGCGGTGTTTTCGGTCGGTATCGGGCTGGGGTCGGTGCTGTGCGAGAAGCTGTCGGGACGCACCGTGGAGATCGGCCTGGTGCCGTTCGGCTCAATCGGCATGACGGTATTTGCGGTGGACCTGTATTTCGCCTCGCATGCCGAAGCGCTGGTCGCGCACGATGTGCTGACGGGCATTTCCGGCTTCCTGCAGAACCACCGCCACTGGCGCGTGCTGGCGGATTTGTTCCTGCTAGCCATGTTCGGCGGCTTCTACAGCGTGCCGCTGTATGCCCTGATTCAGAGCCGCTGCGAGCCCACGCACCGCGCACGCATCATTGCCGCCAACAACATCCTCAACGCGTTGTTCATGATTGCCTCGGCGGTGCTGGCGATGGTGCTCACGCATGCTGGCTTCACGATCCCGCAGTTGTTCCTGGTCACCGGCATCCTCAACGCCGTGGTGGCGATCTACATCTACACGTTGGTGCCGGAGTTCCTGATCCGCTTCGTGATGTGGCTGCTGATCCATACCGTCTACCGCGTGAAGGTGGAGGGCTCGGAGCGCATTCCCGATGAGGGGCCGTGCCTGCTGGTCTGCAACCACGTGAGTTTTGTCGATGCCGTGGTGGTGGGCGCCTTTGTGCGTCGGCCGGTGCGTTTCGTGATGGACCACCGTATCTTCAAGGTGCCGGTGCTGTCGTGGTTCTTCCGCACGGTCAAGGCGATTCCCATCGCGCCGATGCACGAAGACCCGGAGAT
Organism: Ralstonia sp. A12; assembly: GCF_000801955.1. GTDB lineage: Bacteria > Pseudomonadota > Gammaproteobacteria > Burkholderiales > Burkholderiaceae > Ralstonia. The sequence continues at coordinate 160,897 of NZ_JSZO01000006.1, read as the reverse complement.
GCTCAAACGCGCCTACGACACCATTGCCGTGGCGCTGGCCGAAGGGGAGGTCGTCTGCATTTTCCCCGAAGGCAAAATCACAGCCACGGGCGACATGAACCCGTTCAAGGAAGGCATGCGTCGTATCGTCGAGCGCACTCCGGTGCCGGTGGTGCCGATGGCACTGCGCGGTTTATGGGGCAGCTTCTTCTCTCGTCACGGCGGTGCGGCGATGTCGCGCCCGTTCCGTCGCGGCTTCCTCAACAAGCTGGAGCTGTGCATTGGAACGCCAGTGTCGCCGCAGGCGGTATCGCCGGAAGGGCTGCAGGCAGCCGTGCTGGCCCTGCGCGGCGAGTGGCGCTAAAGGACAGTCAACCGGAATTCGCTACACTGCCAGTTGGCCCGCTGTTTGAGCCGTTGATCCCCAATCACTCCCGTTATCCGACTATGAAACAGATCTCCCTGCTGTTGTGCGCTTCGTCGCTTGCCCTGGCTGCCGTCACCGCTCAAGCCGCATCGTCCACAGCGAGCGAAACGCTGCCCTCCGGCGTGATCGTCCAGACCCTGACCAAGGGCACCGGCCCGTCGCCCAAGGCCAGCGATACGGTCAAGGTGCACTACCGCGGCACGCTGACCGACGGCAAAGAGTTCGACAGCTCCTACAAGCGTGGCCAGCCGATCTCGTTCCCGCTGAACCGCGTGATTCCGTGCTGGACCGAAGGCGTGCAGAAGATGCAGGTGGGCGGCAAGGCCAAGCTGACGTGCCCGGCAGCCACTGCCTACGGCGCGCAAGGCGTGCCCGGCACGATTCCGCCCAATGCCACGCTGAACTTCGAGGTCGAGCTGCTGGGTATTGGTGGTTGATTGGGTGGCCGATTGATCGGCCTTACAATAGCGTTTTCCTGATGTTTTGCGCCGCGGCCGTCGCGGCGCTTTCTTGAGCACGATCATGTCTGGCAATACCCTGGGCCTGCTGTTTTCCGTCACCACCTTCGGCGAGTCGCATGGCCCGGCCATTGGCGCTGTCATCGACGGCTGCCCGCCGGGCATGACGCTCTGCGCAGAAGACATTCAGCCTGACCTGGACCGCCGCAAGCCTGGCACCTCGCGCCACGTCACGCAGCGCAAGGAAGAAGACCTCGTTGAGATTCTGTCCGGCGTGTACGAAGGCAAGACCACCGGCACGCCGATCTGCCTGCTGATCCGCAACACCGACCAGCGCAGCAAGGACTACAGCAACATCGCCGAGACCTTTCGCCCCGGCCACGCTGACTACACCTACTGGCACAAATACGGCGTCCGTGACCCGCGTGGTGGTGGCCGTTCGTCGGCTCGACTGACTGCACCGACGGTGGCCGCAGGTGCTGTCGCCAAGAAATGGCTGCGCGAGAAGTTCGGCGTGGAAATCCACGGCTTCATGTCGCAGCTGGGCGATATCCAGATTCCGTTCGTCGACTGGAACGAGGTGCCGAACAACCCGTTCTTCGCACCGAATGCCGAGATCGTTCCCGAGCTCGAAACGTACATGGATGCATTGCGCAAGGACGGTGATTCCGTCGGCGCACGCATCGAAGTGGTGGCCACCGGCGTGCCGGTCGGCTGGGGCGAACCGTTGTTCGATCGCCTGGACGCCGACATCGCACACGCGATGATGGGCCTGAACGCAGTGAAGGGTGTCGAGATTGGCGCTGGTTTCCATGCCGTGGCCCAGCGCGGCTCTGAGCATGGCGATGAGTTGACGCCGGATGGCTTCGTCGGCAACAACGCGGGTGGCATCCTGGGTGGCATCTCGACGGGGCAGGATATCTCTGTGTCGCTGGCGATTAAGCCGACGTCGAGCATCCGCACGCCGCGTCGCTCAATCGACAAGGCGGGCGAGCCGGCAGTGGTGGAAACGTTCGGCCGCCATGACCCGTGCGTGGGCATTCGCGCCACGCCGATCGCCGAGGCGCTGTTGGCGCTGGTGCTGATCGACCACGCGCTGCGTCATCGCGCGCAATGCGGCGATGTGTCGGTGGAGACGCCAGCCATCGCGGCTAAGGCGTCGTAAGCCAATTCACACAGGCAACAAAAAAGCGCGTTCGATGACGCGCTTTTTTGTTGGGCATTCGCCCGATTACATGCCCACGTAGTTCGGGCCACCACCACCTTCCGGCGTGACCCACACGATGTTCTGCGTCGGGTCCTTGATGTCGCAGGTCTTGCAGTGCACGCAGTTCTGGGCGTTGATCTGTAGGCGCTCGTTGCCTTCGTCGTTCTTGACGAATTCGTACACGCCAGCCGGGCAGTAGCGTTGCTCGGGGCCCGCAAACTGCGTCAGATTGATGCGCGTCGGAACCGTCGGGTCCTTCAGCGTCAAGTGGGCGGGCTGGTTCTCTTCGTGGTTGGTGTTCGAGATGAAAACCGACGAGAGACGATCGAACGTAATCTTGCCGTCCGGCTTCGGATACTCGATCTTCACGCACTCGGCCGCGGGCTTGAGCGACTGGTTGTCCGACTTCGTGCCGTGCAGCGTCCAGGGCGGGTTGGCCACGCCAATCTTTGGCAGCAGCCATTGCTCGATGCCGGTCATGATCTTGCCCAGCGTCGGGCTCTTCTTGAACCACAGCTTGAAGTTGCGCGACTGGTCCAGCTCTTCCTTCAACCAGCTTTGTTCGAAAGCGGCCGGGTAGGCAGACAACTCATCTGCCGAGCGGCCAGCAGTGACCGCTTCGAACACGGCTTCGCCGCACATCATGCCGCTCTTGATAGCCGCGTGGCTGCCCTTGATGCGCGCGGCGTTCAGGTAGCCAGCGTCGCAGCCGACCAGCGCGCCGCCTGGGAACACCGTCTTGGGCAGGGCTTGCGGTGTACCGTTGTTGATGGCGCGGGCGCCATAGCCGATGCGTTTGCCGCCTTCGATATGGGCGCGGATGGCCGGGTGAGCCTTCCAGCGCTGCATTTCTTCGAACGGGCTCATCCACGGGTTCTTGTAGTCGAGCCCAATCACAAAGCCGAGTGTGACCTTGTTGTCTTCCAGGTGGTAAAGGAAGCCGCCGCCGAAGGTGTCGTCCTCCATCGGCCAGCCGGCAGTGTGTACCACTAGGCCGGGCTTGGCCTTGGCCGGGTCGATTTCCCACAGTTCCTTGATGCCGATGGCGAAGGTCTGTGGGTCTTTGCCGGCGTTCAGCTTGAACTTGTCGAGCAGTTGGCGGCCCAGGTGGCCGCGCGCGCCTTCAGCAAAGATGGTGTACTTGCCGAGCAGCTCCATGCCGAGCTGGAAGTTCTCGGTCGGCTCGCCGTCCTTGCCGATGCCCATGTTGCCGGTGGCAACGCCGCGCACTGCGCCCTTGTCGTCGTACAGCACTTCAGCGGCGGCAAAGCCAGGGAAGATTTCCACGCCCAGCGCTTCGGCCTGCGTGGCCATCCACTTGACCACGTTCGACAGCGAGATGACGTAGCAGCCGTGGTTGTGGAAGTTGCGCGGCACGAGCCAGTCGGGCGTGCGCTTGGTGCCGGTTTCGCTCAGGAAGAGCACGTCGTCGCCGGTGACCGCTTGGTTGAGCGGGGCACCGTCGGCCTTCCAGTTGGGCAGCAGCTCGGTGATCGCGCGCGGGTCCATCACCGCACCGGAGAGAATGTGCGCGCCGGGTTCCGAGCCCTTTTCCAGCACGACGACCGATACGTCTTTGCCCGTTTCGGCGGCCAGTTGCTTGATCCGGATCGCTGTCGCCAGGCCAGCGGGGCCACCGCCGACGACCACGACGTCGTACTCCATGGACTCTCGGGGACCGTACTGTTCGAGGAGCTGCTGCTGGTTCATAGATGTCTCGTCGCTTGTAGGGCGTTTGCTTATTGGTATGGCGGATTGCTGCATTAGAATTTCCCGCATTGTCGGGGACACGCCCGCAAGCGGCAAGTGAATTTTCTGAACGATCGTTCGATTTTTTGCTAAGCTGCGCCGACTTCACATGCCGAGGCCACCTGCAGCGGGCCTCGCGCATACCAAACCACACGCGAAACCAACATACGGGGATCACGCATCATGGGTCTGTCGATCAATCTGGAAGGCAAGGTCGCGCTGATCACCGGCGCATCGAGTGGCCTGGGCGCGCGTTTCGCGCATACGCTGGCCGCAGCTGGCGCCAAGGTCGTGCTGGCCTCGCGCCGCGTCGAGCGTCTGAAAGAGCTTCGCGCCGACATCGAGTCGAAGGGCGGCAGCGCCCACGTCGTGCGCCTGGACGTGACGGACCCGGATAGCATCCGTGCCGCCATCGCCCACGCCGAAACCGAGGCTGGCACCATCGACATCCTGGTCAACAATTCGGGCGTTTCGACCACACAGCGCATGGTGGACGTGACGCCGGACGACTTCGATTTCGTCTTCGATACCAACACGCGCGGCGCCTTTTTCGTGGCGCAGGAAACCGCCAAGCGCATGATCGCGCGGGCCAAGGGGGCGGAGAAGAACGGCTCGCCGCTGCCGCAGTCCCGCATCATCAATATCGCTTCTGTGGCAGGGCTGAAGGTGCTGTCTCAGATTGGCGTCTATTGCATGAGCAAGGCCGCCGTGGTGCATATGACCAAGGCCATGGCGCTGGAGTGGGGACGCCTGGGCATCAACACGAATGCCATTTGCCCAGGCTACATCGACACCGAGATCAACCACCACCACTGGGAAACCGAGGCCGGGCAAAAGCTTGTGCAGATGCTGCCGCGCAAGCGCGTGGGCAAGCCGGAAGACCTGGATGGGCTGATTCTGCTGCTGGCGTCGGATCAGTCGGACTTCATCAACGGCGCGGTCATTAATGCCGACGACGGGATGGTGTAATCCGCTGGGGCTCAGTGCCCCATCAGCCGCTGCACGAGTTCCAACGAGGTGTTGGCGGCGTACTTCTTCATCAGCCGCGCACGATAGATCTCCACCGTGCGCGGGCTGATCTCCAACTGCTTGCCAATCTGCTTGCTGGTCTTGCCCTCGACCAGTTGCGCGGCGATGTCGCGTTCGCGCGGCGTGAGTGCCGCCGTGACCGGCCGGTGCGCAGAAAGATCCTCGAACGTCCAGATGCCTTCGCCCAGCGGTTTGGTGCGATCCAGCGCGCGGCCCGTGACGTGGCACCAGAAAAGCTCACCGTTTGCGCGCTTCATGATGCGCTCGTCCGAGTAACTGCCGCGTGCGTTCATGACGGGAATGATGCGGGCGCCAGTGCGCTCGTATTCGTCATGCGTCGGATAGAGCAACTCAAACGATTGCCCGATCATCGTCGTGCGTGCGTGGCCGAAGATGCGCGCGGCTTCGTCGTTGACGTCGAGCATCACGCGCTCGCGTGACATCACCATGCCGACCGGGGCGAGCTGGAACGCGGTCTGATAGTCGAGTGCGGGCATGGCGGGTTCGGGTTAGGTTGAGGCCTTATGTAGTCGTACGTATTGCTGCGTTGCGTGACGCTTGCGTATTCTCGGCAAATTGTACCGTTACAATTTTCCGGCGCCGCATTGCACAAAGCTTAATCGTGTGTGCGGTCAAAACCCTGCCGGATTCGTTGGACTACCAAGGAAGGAGCACGCATGAACAAAATCTTCGCTAGCGCCAGCGAGGCGCTCGCGGGCGTCGTCAAAGACGGCCAGACCATCGCCGTGGGCGGCTTCGGCCTGTGCGGCATTCCGGAAGCCCTGATTGCCGCGCTGCGCGATTCGGGCGTCAAGAACCTCACCTGCATCTCCAACAACGCGGGCGTCGACGGTTTCGGCCTGGGCCTGCTGCTGGAAACCCGCCAGATCAAGAAAATGATTTCGTCCTACGTGGGCGAAAACAAGGAGTTCGAGCGCCAGTACCTGGCCGGCGAACTTGAGCTGGAATTCACCCCGCAAGGCACGCTTGCCGAGAAGCTGCGCGCCGGTGGCGCCGGCATCCCCGCGTTCTTCACCAAGACCGGTGTCGGCACCCTGGTGGCTGAGGGCAAGGAGCTGCGTGAGTTCGATGGCGAAACGTACGTCATGGAACGCTCGCTGGTGCCCGATGTGTCGCTGGTCAAGGCGCAAGTGGCGGACAAGTCCGGCAACCTGCGCTTCAACCTGACCGCGCGCAACTTCAACCCGGCGGCTGCAACGGCCGGCAAGATCTGCATCGTCGAGGTCGAAGAGATCGTCGAAGTGGGCGAGCTTGCACCGGACGATATCCACCTGCCCGGCATCTACGTGCAGCGCATCGTGCTCAATGCCACGCCCGAGAAGCGCATCGAAAAGCGCACCATCCGAGCAGCCAACTAAGGAGACCGACATGGCCTGGACTCAAGACCAAATGGCGGCGCGTGCTGCCCAGGAATTGCAAGACGGTTTCTACGTGAACCTCGGTATCGGCATCCCGACGCTGGTCGCCAACCACACCGGTGACAAGGAAGTCTGGCTGCAGAGCGAAAACGGCATGCTCGGCATCGGCCCATTCCCTACGGAAGACGAAGTGGATGCTGACCTCATCAACGCCGGCAAGCAGACCGTGACCACGCTGCCGGGCAGCGCCATCTTCGGCAGCGATCAGAGCTTTGCGATGATCCGCGGCGGCAAGATCAACCTGTCGATTCTCGGCGCGATGCAGGTGAGCGAGAAGGGCGATCTGGCCAACTGGATGATCCCCGGCAAGATGGTCAAGGGCATGGGCGGCGCGATGGACCTCGTGGCCGGCGTCAAGCGCGTGATCGTGCTGATGGAGCACACCGCCAAGAAGAAGGACGGCACCGAAGACTTGAAGCTGCTGCCGAAGTGCACGCTGCCGCTGACGGGCGTGGGCGTGGTCGATCGCATCATTACGGACCTGGGCGTGATGGACGTGACGGAGCAGGGCCTGAAGCTGGTCGAAACTGCGCCGGGTGTGTCGCGCGAAGAGGTCCAGGCCAAGACTGGCGTCACCCTGCTGTAATCGCTGCTGATATCCGGAGACACGCATGCTGCAAGGAAAAACCGCCCTCGTCACGGGCTCGACCAGCGGGATCGGTCTGGGCATTGCCTGCTCGCTGGCCGCGCAGGGTGCCAACATCATCATGAACGGCTTTGGCGATGTAGAAGGGCCCAAGGCCCAAATCGCTGCGGCAGGCAAGAACGCCATCCGTATCGGTTACCACGGTGCCGATATGAGCAAGCCCGCTGAGATCGAAGCGATGTTCGCCTACGCCGACGCCGAGTTCGGTGGCGTGGACATCCTCGTCAACAACGCCGGCATCCAGTACGTGGCCAACGTGGAGGATTTCCCAACCGAACGTTGGGACGCCATCATCGCCATCAACCTGACCTCGGCCTTCCACACCACGCGGCTGGCTGTGCCGGGCATGAAGCGCAAGAACTGGGGCCGCATCATCAACATCGCCTCGGCGCATGGTCTGGTGGCATCGGCGCAGAAGTCGGCGTATGTGGCGGCCAAGCACGGCATTGTCGGCTTTACCAAGTCTGTGGCGCTGGAGACGGCGCAGACGGGCGTGACGTCCAACGCAATCTGCCCAGGCTGGGTGCTGACGCCGCTGGTGCAGAAGCAGATCGATGCGCGTGCCGAGAAGGATGGGCTGTCCGCACTGGAAGCCAAGAAGGACCTGCTGATGGAAAAGCAGCCTTCTGGCGAATTCGTCACGCCCGATCAGCTCGGTGCGCTGGCGGTGTTCCTATGCAGCGACGCGGCCGAACAGGTGCGCGGCGTGGCCTGGAACATGGATGGTGGCTGGGTGGCGCAGTAACGCGGTCGACGTTCAGGAAAAGCCTCGCTGCGGCGAGGCTTTTTTGTTTTTGCGAAGATGCAGCATGTCTGCTGCGCCGCCGCATGGTTGCTGGGCCAGCGTACAATCAGGCTTCGCTTTCTCCCGCTGTTTCTGTTTATACGTGTAGGAGTCGTTCATGCCCGTTTCGCCGCGCCTCGCTTTCGTGCAGTGCCTGAGCCCATCCGGCCTGCATCGGATGGCTTATCACGAGTGGGGCGATCCGCAGAACGCGCGCGTGCTGGTCTGCGTGCATGGCCTCTCGCGCACGGGGCGCGACTTCGACGTGCTGGCGCAAGCGCTGTGCAACGACTATCGCGTGATCTGTCCCGACGTGGTTGGGCGCGGCCGCTCTGACTGGCTGGCCGATCCGAAGGGCTATGTGTTGCCGCAGTACGTGTCCGATATGGTCACGCTGCTGGCGCGCCTGAACGTGGAGTCGGTGGACTGGTTTGGTACGTCGATGGGCGGGCTGATTGGTATGAGCTTGGCGGGTCTACCGAAATCGCCAGTCCGCAAGCTGCTGCTCAACGATGTGGGCCCGCGCGTGACGGAGTCGTCCTTGACGCGTATCGGGGCCTACCTGGGCCTGAACGTCCGCTTCAAGACCTTCGACGAAGGCCTTGCCTATCTCAAGACGATCAGCGCATCGTTCGGGCCGCATACGCCGGAGCAATGGCGCGAGCTGAACACCGCCATCCTCAAGCCGCAGGGCGGCGAGTGGATCCTGCACTATGATCCGCGCCTGGCCGAGCCTTTCAAGAGCGCCACGCCCGAACTGATTGCCGCCGGTGAAGCCGCGCTGTGGAAGCTGTTCGAGGCGATTCCCGGCGAGGTGCTGATCGTGCGCGGCGCGCAGTCCGACTTGCTCACGCGCGAGACCGTCGAGGCCATGATGCAGCGCGGCCAGCATGTGAACACGGTGGAGATTCCTGACGTGGGCCACGCGCCGACCTTCATCCAGCCGGATCAGGTGGCGATCGCCCGCAAGTTCTTCCTCGGTCAATGACCGTTTGCCGACCCCAATCTGATTCGCAACATGAGCACTGAACTGAAGCGTTACAACGTCGAACATCGTTACTCCGACGCGGCCGTCTACAACGGTGTCGTGTACGTGGCTGGCCAGGTGCCAGAGACCACGCTGGACGCAGGCATTGCCGAGCAGACGGCAGAAGTGCTCGCCATTATCGATCGAGTGCTGGCCGCCAACGGCAGTGACAAGACGCGCATCCTGATGTGCCAGATCTTCCTGAAAGACATCACCGACATTGGCGAGATGAACAAGGTGTGGGACCAGTGGGTCGCCGCTGAGTCCAAGAACTCGCCGCCGCGCGCCACGGTAGAGGCCGCGCTGGCCAACCCGAAGTACCGCATCGAAATCGTCGTGACGGCAGCGCTGAAGAGCTGAACCCGTCGCGTCACAGCAGGACGCATCATGGAGAACAAGACCGACCGGCCGGCCGAGGGGGCCGGCAAGTTGGCAACACTCGCGGCAGAGCAGGTCGCTAGGGCGATCGAATACCTCGCGGCCAATGCCGGCGACAACGTCACGCTGACTGGCGAGTCGCTGGAGTCGCACGCACGCGGCACCATTGCCATCCTCGAAGGGCTGCGTGTCGATACGCCATCGTTGCAGGCGGCGGCGTTGTTCCTGCTGCCGACGCTGGCGATGGACAACGAAAAGGCGCTCGAGCCCGCATTCGGTGCCGAGGTGGTCAAGCTCGTGCACGACGTGCGGCAATTGCTGCGCATCGGTGCGATTGCTGGCCTAGTCAGCCCGACGGATGCCAGCATCACGCGCAAGAACGAAGCTGAGGCGCGCCGCGCGCAGGTCGAGGCTTTGCGCAAGATGCTGCTGGCATTTGCGCAGGACATTCGCGTGGTGCTGATCCGGCTGGCGTCGCGGTTGCAATCGCTGCGCTGGCTGGCGCAAAGCAAGCGCCCCGCGCCCGAAGGCATGGCGCGTGAGACGCTCGATATCTACGCGCCGCTGGCCAACCGCCTGGGCATCTGGCAACTCAAGTGGGAGCTTGAAGACCTCGGCTTCCGCTTTGAAGACCCAGACACCTACAAGCGCATCGCCCGCCTGCTCGACGAAAAGCGCATCGAGCGCGAAAAGTTCATCGGCGAGGCCATCGCGCAACTGCAGAAGACGCTGCATGACGCCGGCATCCAGGCCGAGGTGAGCGGCCGGCCCAAGCACATCTACAGCATCTGGAAGAAGATGCGCGGCAAGGAACTCGACTTTGCCGATCTGTACGACGTGCGGGCCTTCCGCGTGATCGTCGACGACATCAAGGATTGCTACACCGTGCTCGGTTTCGTGCACCACATGTGGCAGCCGATCCCGAAGGAGTTCGACGACTACATCTCGCGCCCGAAGGCCAACGGCTACATGTCGCTGCACACGGTGGTGATCGGCGACGACGGGCGTGCGCTGGAAGTGCAGATCCGCACGCGCGAGATGCACCACTTTGCCGAGTACGGGGTGGCCGCCCACTGGCGCTACAAGGAAGCTGGCAGCAAGGGCTACGCCGGCCAGTTCTCCGCCAGCGAGCGCTACGACGAGAAGATTGCCTGGCTGCGTCAGCTGCTCGCCTGGAAGGACGACGCCGAACACACCGTCGCGCATGAAGATTCTCCGTGGGAGCAGCTCAAACACACAGAGCTGGATGATCACATCTACGTGCTGACGCCGCAGGCACGCGTGATCGCGCTGCCGCAAGGTGCAACGCCGGTCGACTTCGCTTACTACCTGCACAGTGATCTCGGCCACCGCTGCCGCGGCGCGCGCGTCGATGGCACGATGGTGCCGTTGAATACGCCGCTGAAGAACGGGCAGACGGTCGAGATCGTGACCGTCAAGCACGGCGGTCCGTCGCGTGACTGGCTGAACACCGAGCTGCACTATCTGGTCAGCCCCCGCGCGCGGACCAAGGTGCGCGCGTGGTTCAATGCGATGGAGTTGGAGGAGACGCTTGCGCAGGGCCGGGCGCTCATCGACAAGACGTTGCAGCGCGAGGGCAAGACCGCCGTCAACCTGGAAGAGTTGGCGGCCAAGCTTGGCTACAAGACGCCGGATGATCTTTATGCGGTGGTCGCCAAGGACGAATTGAGCCTGCGCCGCATCGAGGCCGTGCTGCGCTCGGATGGTGCACCGCCGCCCGCACCTGTTGACGATGAAGCAGCGATCACCAAGAAGAGCAAAGCCACCAGCGTCGCGCGCGGTGCGAAGAGTGGCGTGCTGGTGGTGGGTGTCGATTCGCTGCTCACGCAGATGTCGCGCTGCTGCAAGCCGGCGCCGCCAGACCCGATCGTCGGTTTCGTCACGCGTGGGCGTGGTGTGTCGATTCATCGGCAAAACTGTGCGACGTTCCAGCAACTGGCCGCCCGCGCACCGGGCCGGGTGATCCAGACGGAGTGGGGCCAGCGCAGCGATTCGGTCTATCCGATCGACATTCAGGTCGAGGCGCTGGACCGCCAGGGCTTGCTGCGCGACATCTCGGAAATCCTCTCGCGCGAGAAGATCAATGTGACCGGGGTGCGCACGCTGTCGAGCAAGGGCGTCGCCAAAATGCAGTTCACCGCCGAGGTGGCGGAGGCGACGCAACTGCAACGTGCACTGACTTTGATAGAAGAAGTGCAAGGGGTATTGACAGCCCGAAGGAAGTGACGGTATAGTCTTGTTCTTCGGCAGGCTCGTAGCTCAGCTGGTTAGAGCACCACCTTGACATGGTGGGGGTCGTTGGTTCGAGTCCAATCGAGCCTACCAACGCATATTGCAGGACGCGTCGGGTAGGATGTCCAAGCCGTCATCCCTCGGGTTTGTCCCGTACAACTGAAAACAAGGCGAATATGATTCGAGCACCGCGAACTACAACCGCTTCGGAGCGACAGTAGTCAAGGTGCGTTTTTCGCCCTTTGCGGTCTGCCCCAGCGGTAGATGGCGCAAATGAAAACGCGGCCTTGGCCGCGTTTTTTTTCGTCCGCAGTTTCGTGTCACGCGTGGCGATCAAGCTGAAAACGCTTCGAAGCATCGGATTCGACAACCTGCCACGCCAGATCGGCGCGGCGCACGACAGAATGACAGCCGTCGGGCGCATCTGAAGCGCACGACGGCGACTCCACAGGAGCAAGCATGATCGCAATCACGTTGCCGGACGGTTCCCGGCGTGAGTTTCCCGGCCCGGTGACGGTGGCTGAAGTGGCGCAAAGCATCGGCGCAGGTCTGGCCAAGGCTGCGCTGGCGGGCCGCGTGGACGGCCAGATGGTCGACACGAGCCACTCGATCGACCGCGACGCCAAGCTCGCCATCATCACCGACAAGGACGCCGACGGCGTCGACGTGATCCGCCACTCCACGGCCCACTTGCTGGCCTACGCCGTCAAGGAGTTGTATCCCGAGGCGCAGGTCACGATCGGCCCGGTCATCGACAACGGCTTCTACTACGACTTCGCCTACAAGCGCCCCTTCACGCCGGAAGACCTCGTCGCCATCGAAAAGAAGATGGCCGAGCTCGCCAAGAAAGATGAGAAGGTCACGCGCGAAGTTTGGAACCGTGATGACGCCGTCAAGCTGTTCCAGGGCATGGGTGAGAAATACAAGGCCGAGATCATCGCCTCCATTCCGGAAGACCAAGAGATTGGGCTCTACCGCGAAGGCAATTTCGTTGACCTCTGCCGTGGCCCGCACGTGCCGTCCACGGGCAAGCTGAAGGTCTTCAAGCTGATGAAGGTGGCCGGCGCCTACTGGCGTGGCGACCACAACAACGAGATGCTCCAGCGCATCTACGGCACGGCCTGGGCCAAGAAAGAAGACCAGGAAGCCTATCTGCACATGCTGGAAGAGGCCGAGAAGCGCGACCACCGCAAGCTCGGCCGCGAGCTCGACCTGTTCCACATCGATGAGACTGCGCCTGGCATGGTGTTCTGGCACCCCAAGGGCTGGACGCTGTGGCAGGAGATCGAGCAGTACATGCGCCGCGTCTACCGCGAGAACGGTTACCAGGAAGTGAAGGGGCCGCAGATTCTCGACAAGTCGCTGTGGGAAAAGACTGGTCACTGGGACAAGTACCGCGAGAACATGTTCATCACGGAATCGGAGAAGCGCGAATACGCGCTCAAGCCGATGAACTGCCCCGGTCACATTCTCATCTACAAGCAAGGCATCAAGAGCTACCGTGATCTGCCGCTGCGCTTCGGCGAGTTTGGCGCGTGCCATCGCAACGAGCCTTCGGGTGGCCTGCACGGCATCATGCGCGTGCGCGGTTTCACGCAGGATGACGGCCATATCTTCTGTACCGAAGGCATGATCCAGGCCGAGGTGACGGCGTTCACGACGCTGCTACAGAAGGTCTACAAGGATTTCGGCTTTACCGAGATTCTCTACAAGCTGTCCACGCGCCCGGAAAAGCGCATCGGCACCGAAGAAAGTTGGGACCGGGCTGAAGCCGCGCTGGCCGAAGGTCTGCGTGCATCGGGTTGCGAATTCGAGTACCTGCCGGGCGAGGGTGCGTTCTACGGCCCGAAGATCGAATATGTGTTGAAAGACGCACTCGGTCGCCAATGGCAGTGCGGCACGATTCAGGTTGACCCGAACCTGCCGGAGCGCCTGGATGCCGAGTTTGTTGGCGAAGACGGCGCGCGCCACCGCCCGATCATGCTGCATCGAGCCATCGTCGGCAGCCTGGAGCGCTTTATCGGTATCTTGATCGAGCAATACGCCGGTGCGCTGCCGACGTGGCTTTCGCCGGTGCAGATTGCGGTGCTCAGCATCACCGATTCGCACGCCGAATACGCACAATCCGTTGCGCAATCCCTGCAAAAACAAGGATTTAGGGCGGTCGTCGATTTGCGGAATGAGAAGATTGGGTATAAAATCCGCGAGCATTCCGTCCAGAAGGTCCCCTATCAGGTTGTGGTGGGCGACAAAGAACGGGATGAAAATCAGGTGGCCGTGCGTGCCCGTGGCAACGTCGATCTAGGCTCCATGCCGCTGTCGGCGTTCGTTGAGCGACTGCAGAACGATCTCGCCAACAAGTCATGAGCTGGGCACGGCCTGTTTTTTTGAATCTTTGAGGACATCAACATCGCTACTGAGAAATCTCACCGCATCAACCGCGAGATCAGCGCACCGGAAGTCCGGCTGACCGGGGTTGAGGGAGAAGCGCTCGGCATCGTCAAGCTGTTCGACGCACTGCGTCTGGCAGAAGAAAAAGACGTCGACCTGGTCGAGATCGCGCCGACTGCGCAGCCGCCCGTCTGCCGCCTGATGGACTATGGCAAGTTCAAGTATTCGGAGCAGAAGAAGGCTCACGAAGCCAAGCTGAAGCAGAAGGTCATCCAGGTGAAGGAAGTCAAATTCCGTCCTGGTACTGACGATGGCGACTATGACGTCAAGCTGCGCAATCTGAAGCGCTTCCTGGAAGAAGGGGATCGTACCAAGATCACGCTGCGTTTCCGTGGCCGCGAAATGGCTCACCAGGAACTCGGCATGCGCATGCTGGAGCGTCTCAAGACTGACTTGGAAGAGTTCGGTCAGGTTGAGCAGATGCCGAAGATGGAAGGTCGCCAGGCAGTGATGATGTTGGCACCAAAGAAGAAGAAGTAATGCAGCGGCGGCCGGACGATTCCGGCTGCGCTGAGTAGGTTCCAGACGGAAACGTCGGAAAACGCGGCAGGCGTCAAAGTCTGCCGCGATACAACAAGTGAGTCCGGGTCTTGCAAGTGTCGGCGTCAGCCGTCCACCTGGCTTCATGTCAAAAACGGAGTTGTTCCATGCCGAAGATGAAGACGAAGAAAAGCGCCTCCAAGCGCTTTACTGCCCGTCCTGGTGGCACGATCAAACGTGGCCAAGCCTTCAAGCGTCACATCCTGACCAAGAAGACCACCAAGAACAAGCGTCACCTGCGCGGTACCCAGGGCGTCCATGAGACGAACCTGAAGTCCGTTCGCGCAATGATGCCGTACGCCTAACCCTAACTAACTACGAAAGGAGCATTTCATGCCTCGAGTAAAACGTGGGGTCACAGCGCGGGCCCGTCATAAGAAGGTTATCAACGCTGCCAAGGGTTACCGCGGCCGCCGCAATAACGTCTATCGCATCGCCAAGCAGGCGGTCATGCGTGCTGGTCAGTACGCTTACCGCGATCGTCGCAACAAGAAGCGCGTGTTCCGCGCACTCTGGATTGCACGTATCAACGCTGGCGCACGCGAGCACGGCCTGACCTACAGCAAGTTCATGAACGGCCTGAAGAAGGCGTCCATCGAGCTGGACCGCAAGGTGCTGTCGGACATGGCCATTCACGACAAGGTGGCATTTGCCGCCATCGTGAACCAGGTGAAAGCCAACGTCGCCTGATTGGATTAGCCGGGCAGGCCACTGGAATTGCCCAATCGCTTGCCGGCTAGTCACCCTGACGGGGCTCTCACCGAGCCCCGTTTTTTATTCCGCAGTTCCGAATCACCCGAATTTTTTTCGCTCGCCTTCCCATGTCACTGGATCTGGATCAAGTCGTCGTCGATGCCCAAAACGCGTTTGCCTCTGTGGAGGACAACGCCTCGCTGGAAAACGAGAAGGCGCGCTTTCTCGGCAAGTCCGGCGTGCTGACCGACTTGCTCAAAGGCCTGGGCAAGCTGGACCCGGAGACACGCAAGTCCGAAGGCGCGCGCATCAACCAGGCTAAGAGCCGCGTTGAAGAGGCCCTGACCGCCCGCCGCCAGGCACTGGCCGATGCGCTCATGAACGCGCGCCTGGCGGCCGAGGCGATCGACGTGACGCTGCCCGGCCGCGATGTGGCCGAAGGCAGCCTGCACCCGGTGATGAACACCTGGGAGCGCGTCGCCAAGATCTTCGGTTCGATCGGTTTCGATGTGGCTGACGGCCCCGAAATCGAATCCGACTGGATGAACTTCACGGCGCTGAACAACCCGGACAACCATCCGGCGCGCTCGATGCAGGACACCTTCTACATCGACGGCCGCGACAGCGACGACAAGCTCCTGCTGCTGCGCACGCACACCAGCCCGATGCAGGTGCGCTACGCCCGTATGCACGTCGAGAAGTACAAGCACCTCGACCGTATTCCCCCGATCAAGGTCATCGCCCCGGGCCGCACGTATCGTGTGGATAGCGACGCCACGCACTCGCCGATGTTCCACCAGGTCGAAGGTCTCTGGATTGCCGACAACATCAGCTTTGCCGACTTGAAGGGCGTCTACACCGACTTCCTGCGCAACTTCTTTGAGCGCGATGACATCCAGGTGCGCTTCCGCCCGTCGTACTTCCCGTTCACCGAGCCGTCGGCCGAGATCGACATGGCCTTCGGCAACGGCAAATGGCTGGAGATTTCCGGTTCCGGCCAAGTGCACCCGACCGTGGTGCGCAACATGGGTCTGGACCCGGAGCGTTACATCGGCTTTGCGTTCGGCTCCGGTCTGGAGCGCCTCACGATGCTGCGCTATGGCATCAACGATCTGCGCCTGTTCTTCGAGGGCGATGTGCGTTTTCTGCGCCAGTTCGCGTAAGCGCTGCACTCGCACTGGTCACCCGTCGCTCCGTTAATCGAATTCTCTTTTCTGTCGCGCCATGCAATTTCCGGAATCCTGGCTTCGCAGTTTCGTCAATCCGCCGATCACCACGGATGAGTTGTCCCATCGCTTGACGATGGCTGGCCTCGAAGTGGAAGAGGTCGATCCCGTCGCACCGCCGTTCTCGCAGATCGTTGTCGGCCATGTGGTCGAGGTGAACAAGCACCCGGACGCCGATCGCCTCAACGTTTGCAAGGTCGACGCGGGTACGGGCGAGTTGCTGCAGATCGTCTGCGGCGCGCCGAACGTGTCGGTGGGCATCAAAGTGCCGTGCGCGATGGTGGGCGCCGAACTGCCGCCGGGCGAAGACGGCAAGCCGTTCAAGATCAAGATCGGCAAGCTGCGCGGCGTGGAGAGCTACGGCATGCTGTGCTCGGCGCGCGAGCTGAAGCTGTCGGAAGACCACGGCGGCCTGCTGATCCTGCCGGAAGACACGCCGGTGGGTGCGGATATCCGCAAGGTGCTCGATCTGGATGACCAGATTTTCGTGATCAAGCTCACCCCCAACAAGGCGGACTGCCTGTCGATCCATGGCGTGGCACGCGAAGTGTCCGCGCTGACAGGCGCGCCGATCACGTTGCCGTCGATGGCGCCGGTGGCGGTGACGCTGGCTGACAAGTTGCCGGTCAAGGTGGAAGCGCCGGACCTGTGCGGCCGCTTCTCGGGCCGCATCATCCGCGGCGTGAACGCGCATGCGAAGACGCCGGCCTGGATGGTGTCGCGCATCGAGCGTGCGGGCATGCGCAGCGTGTCGGCACTGGTCGATATCTCCAATTACGTGATGCTGGAGCTGGGTCGTCCGTCGCACGTGTTCGATCTGGAAAAGATCCACGGCGGCCTGACGGTCCGCTGGGGCAAGGCCGGCGAAGAACTCAAGCTGCTGAACGGCGACACCATCACCGTCGACGAAAAGGTCGGCGTGATCTCGGACGAGCAGGCCATCGAAAGCCTGGCCGGCATCATGGGCGGCGACAAGACCGCCGTCACGCTCGACACGCAGAACATCTATCTCGAAGCCGCATTCTGGTGGCCGGCCTCCATTCAGGGCCGCGCGCGTCGCTACAACTTCTCGACCGACGCAGGCCACCGCTTCGAGCGCGGCGTTGATTACGCGACCACCGTTGAACACATCGAGCGCATCAGCGCGCTGATCCTCGACATCTGCGGCGGCCAGGCTGGCCCGATCGATGATCAGATCGTGAATCTGCCCAAGCGCGAGCCGGTGCGCATGCGTGTGGCACGCGCCGCGCGCGTGCTCGGCATTCCGCTGTCGCACGAAGTCGTGGCGGATGTGTTCAAGCGACTCGGCCTCACGTTCAACGTGGAAGGCGATGTGTTCACCGTCGAGCCGCCGTCGTATCGATTCGATCTCGAGATCGAGGAAGATCTGATCGAAGAAGTCGCCCGCATCTACGGTTTCGAGCAGATCCCTGCCAAGCCACCGGTGGCCGAGAGCGCCATGCGCCCGACCGACGAGGCACGCCGCACGATGCACGACGTGCGCCATGCCGTGGCCGCGCGTGACTATCACGAGGTCGTCAATTTCGCCTTCGTCGAGACCGAATGGGAAGCCGATTTTGCCGGCAATACCAACCCGATTCCGCTGCTGAACCCGATTGCCAGCCAGTACTCGGTGATGCGCAGCACGCTCATCGGTGGTCTGCTCGACAAGGTGCGCTACAACCTGAACCGCAAGGCTTCGCGCGTGCGCATGTTCGAGGTGGGCCGCGTGTTCCATCGCGATGCGAGTGTGGCGGATGGCGGCCTGTCCGTTGCCGGCTATGCGCAACCGATGATGGCCGGTGGCATTGCCTATGGCCCGGCCAAGGAAGAACAGTGGGGCGTGCAGACGCGTGCCGTCGATTTCTTCGACGTGAAGGGCGATGTGGAATCGCTGCTGTGGCCGCTGCAGGCGCGTTTCGAACGCGTCGAGCATCCGGCGCTGCACCCGGGCCGCTCCGCACGTGTGGTGCTAGATGGCCGCGCAATCGGCTGGATCGGTGAGCTGCATCCGCGTTGGCTGCAAAAGTATGACCTGCCGACGGCACCGATCGTGTGGGAGCTCGAGCTCGACGCCATCACCGCCATCGGTCTGCCGAAGTATCGTGAAGTGCCGCGCGTGCCGGCCGTGACGCGGGATATCGCGCTGGTCGTGCGCCAGGACGTGGCGGTGCAGGATCTGGTGGATACGTTCGAGAAAACGGCCGTCGGTACCCCGTGGCAGCGCTATCTGCAAGGCGTTGTGCTGTTCGACGAATTCCGTCCGAAGGCCGCCACGGCTGCCATTGGGGCGCAGGAGAAAAGCCTTGCCTTCAGAATTACGTTGCAAGATACTGACAGCACCCTCCAGGACGACATTGTCGAGGCCGCCACACAGCAACTGATTCGAGCGGCCGGCGATGCATTCGGCGCGCGCCTGCGCGCCTGACGTCTTAAGCGACGTCAGCACTGCGCTAGAGACAGCTCGAACGAACCTCCGCATTCGGATCGAAACGCCCATGCGAATCCTATGAACGATCAACACGCGCCCGCGTTGGCAGCATCCTTGGACGACTCGCTCGGTTCTTCTTCGTCAGCACTGGCCGACGCGCGTGATGCGCGGGGGCAAGATGTGCCGACGCTCACGAAGGCCGAGCTTGCCGAGATGCTGTTCGAGCAGGTTGGCCTGAACAAGCGTGAGTCGAAGGACATGGTCGAAGCATTCTTCGACGTGATTCGCGAGGCGCTCGAGCAGGGTGACAGTGTCAAGCTGTCCGGCTTCGGTAACTTTCAGCTGCGCGACAAGCCGCAGCGTCCGGGTCGTAACCCGAAGACTGGGGAGATCATCCCTATCACGGCGCGCCGCGTCGTCACGTTCCACGCCAGCCAGAAGCTCAAGGCGCTCGTTGAAGAGCGCGTCGAGCCGCTGCCTGTGAGTGCTGCGTAATTCTTCCGTTCATTCTGTTTCTTTCGCCAGCCCTTTATGGCCGCCGATAAGCATACGGAGCGGGTTAACCTGCCGCCGATTCCTGCCAAGCGCTACTTCACCATCGGTGAGGTGAGCGACTTGTGCGCTGTCAAACCGCACGTGCTGCGCTATTGGGAGCAGGAGTTCACACAACTCAAGCCGGTCAAGCGGCGTGGCAATCGCCGCTACTATCAGCATCATGAAGTGCTGCTGATTCGGCGTATTCGCGAACTGCTGTACGAGCAGGGCTTCACGATCAACGGCGCGCGCAATCGGCTCGATGAGTTGCGACATGGTGCGAGTGCCGCGCCGGTAGAGGAAGTCGAGGTTCCGCAAGTAGTGGCCGTGGCGCCGGTGCCAGCCGCTGAAAGTGGCCCCGTCGATGTGCCGGGCTTGCGGCGTGCGCTGCAGTCGGTGCTGGAGATTCTGCGCAGCGATAAACCGTAAGCGCACTCGGTACCCACTAGTCATCTGCGCTGCGGCTCTGTTATACTTTCATGCTTGTTCGGGGCGTAGCGCAGCCTGGTAGCGTACCTGCATGGGGTGCAGGTGGTCGGAGGTTCAAATCCTCTCGCCCCGACCAGAAATATCGAAGGACTTACGGTGATGAGCCGTAAGTCCTTTTTGTTTTCTGCGCGCAGATCCATGCGCGCGTGTCAGTTGCTGTTCGAGCCATGAGCCAATTCCGGTATAGCGATGTTGAGGTCGATGCCGTCTATCGCGTTATCCGCGAACGACGCGATATGCGTCACTTTCGACCGGGTCCGCTCGATGCGGCTCTCCTGACACGATTGCTGCAGGCTGCGCATCTCGGCCCCAGCGTCGGCTTCATGCAGCCATGGCGTTTCATCCATATCACTGATCGAACAGTGCGAGAGCGTGTGCATGCGCTGGTCGAGGCCGAGCGTCAGCGGACGGCCGTTGCGCTGGGCGAGCGGCAGGATGATTTCATGCGACTCAAGGTCGAAGGCATCCTGGAGTGCGGAGAGGTCTTGGTGGCGGCGCTGATGGATGGGCGCGAACAACATGTCTTCGGCCGACGCACGTTGCCGGAGATGGATCTGGCATCGGTCGCCTGTGCCATTCAAAACCTGTGGTTGGCCGCCAGGGCAGAAGGGATCGGTATGGGATGGGTCTCGCTGTTCGATCCTGAACAGCTTGGTCAACTGCTCTTGCTGCCGCCCGGTGCCAAGCCGGTGGCGGTGCTGTGCCTTGGCCAGGTCGACCAGTTCTACGATCAGCCGATGCTTGAACAGCAGCGATGGGCAGCCCGGCAACCGCTCCATGAATTGCTGTTCGAAAATGGTTGGGGCAATCCGAGTCCGCTTGCTGACAAGGTTCCGAGCGACGCTGATTGACCCATCTCCCTCAGTCTGACGCCGTCTTGCGTTGTTCTGTCACCGCCCGCCGATATTGCGCGGGCGTCATCCCCAATTGCTGCTTGAACGCCTTGCCGAAAGCCGCTTCGGATTGGTAACCGACGCGCGCGCCGATTTCCCCTGCGTTGAGTCGCGTGTGAATCAACATGTCGCACGCGAGCGTCATGCGCACTCGCGTGAGGAAATCCCACACCGTCATGTCGGCGCGTGCTTTGAAGTGACGTGCGTAGGTGGCACGTGACATGGCGGCCAGATCAGCGAGTGCATCGATCGTCCATGCACGTTCGGGCGTGTTGAGCATGGCCCGTACCGACGGGCCGAGACGCGTATCCGATAGCAGTGTCAGCGTGCCGGGGCCGGCATTCTCGCGCTGACCGTATACGCGTAGGGCCAGTGTCAGCAGCGCCTGACTCAACGATGTGACGATCGCCAATGCACCCGGGGCCCGCGTTTCGGCCTCGCTGCGCATCATGTCAATGACGGCTTGCAGCGCTGGAAACGAAGCACTATCACTCAAGGACACGTGCAGCGGGTCGGGCAGCGTGCGCACCAGCAGCGTGGTCGATCCAGGTTCGTGCACAAAGCGGCCGCAGAGCAGGTCGACCTCGGCAGCGCCGCGGCCGGTCTGGCGCAGCGGGAGCATGCCGTCGTGTGAGGCGCGCGGTTTGCGAGCGGGTGTGTCGGCGCTGCTGGCTGGGTCATGAATGGTGTGGGCGTGACCGCGTGGGAAGAGGATGAAATCGCCTTCGCGCAAGGTGAGTGTGCGGCCGTCCGTTTCCACCAGGCACGTGCCGGACAGCACGAGGTGGAACAGCGCCTGACCATCTGGCTCGAGGTCGTGCGGGATCGAGAACGGGCCCTGAAACATGCAGCGCAGATCCAGGCTGGCCTGCGGGCGGGTCAACCGGATGAATTGGCTGAGTGGATCCATTGAGACGATCTCGATAGAAATTGGTTGAATCGAGTATTCAACGGATCGCCTATATAGACAATACTCTTTCCAACGGCGCGGGCATCGGGCCAGTGCCACACCACCGGGAGCACATCATGCTGAACTGGGTTGAGTATCGGAAGGAACTGCTGGGGCGCATTGGCGAGATCGGCAAGATCACGCCGGATACGGTCAACGGCTATCAGACGCTGTCGGGCGCAAAGACCGGCAGCCTGGATGCCAAGACGCGTGAACTGATTGCCCTGGCTGTGGCGGTGACGACGCGTTGCGATGGCTGTATCACCGTGCACACTGCTGAAGCGCTCAAGCACGGCGCCACGCATGAAGAGATTGCCGATGCGCTGAGCGTGGCGATTTCGCTCAATGCCGGCGCTGCGCTGGTGTACTCGGCACGCGTCATGGATGCGGTGCAGGCGTACGAGAAGGCCTGAGCGTGTTAGCTAGCGCGTGATTCGCAGGCGGCAGGTTGCCTGGCGTGTTTCGCCGGGGGCGAGCAGGTGCAGGCCCTCGCCGTGGTGGATCGCGTTGGGCAGGCCCATCCAGGGCTCGACGCAGTAGAAGTCGGACGTGGCGTTTTCCGTCCAGGTGGTGATGGCGTGCCAGGGTACCGGTGCGCCATCGACCTCGATGCGGATGCGGCGGCCAAGCGGTGCGCCTGCGTACGGCGGAATGACGAGCGTGGCCGCGCCGGCGTCATCCAGCAGGTGATAGCGGTCCTGCAGCGCCGGGTCGTCGAGCCGGTAGGTTGGCCGTCCGGGTTCCGGCGTATCGAGGCTGCCATCGGCCAACTGGCGCGAGAGTCGCGATGGCGGCATCAGCAGCTTAGCCGTGCTGCGCAACGCGTGCGGCAGTGCCAGGTAGAAATGATGGCCGGCATAGAACGGCATCGGCGCATGCGAGTCGCCGTCGTCGAGGTGCTTGACCGAGAAAGTCGCTTCCAGCCCGTCAATCAACAGCCGATACGTGACGCGAAATTCGAACGCGAACGGATAGCCGTCGCGCGTTCGCGGGCTGTCACGCAGCAGCATGACGACGTGCGTGTCGCTCGCGTCTTCCACCTCAAATGGCAGGTCGCGTGCAAAGCCGTGTTGCGGAAGGGCGTGAATGTGCCCGCGTGCGTCGCGCCACCGGCCGATCTCGTCGTCTACAAAGTGCCGACCGATGAAGGGAAACAGCAGCGGATTGCCGCCGCGCACCTTGGCCGGGCTGGACCAGTCTGCAGGTTCAGGCCAGAACAGAATCTCTTCACCGAGATGCCGCCAGCGCACGAGCCGGCCGCCGGCCTCCGGTGCGAGCAGCAGCATCGAACCTTCCGCGCTTGCGTCGTCAACGTCGCCAATGCGGATCAGCGTGCGGTCCTGGAAGCGTGCGGTGGGCAGGTCGTGCATGGGAGGGTGACTTGTTGGCATCGGGTTCGCGTACTAGATTGTCAATGCGTTTTGCCCGGAGGGAAACCATGTCCGCCGATCGGTCCGTCAATTGCGCGCATCCCGCACACACTGTTCCACCCCCTGACGAGCCATCGCCGCCGGGAATCCCTCCTGACTTGCCGTCGCCCGATGAACCCCCGCCGCCGGTCGAGCCGCCCGAGGTGTTGCGCATGTAATGCGCTGTTACCAATCGTCACAGCTTTGCGTAAAGTGGTTCGTAAGATAGCGCCAGTCCCCGCGCGACTTGCGCGTTTCTACAACGACAATACGAGCCCAATCATGTCGATTCTTCCGCGTCTGACTCTGTGTGCTGTGCTGGCGGCCTCCGTGGCCGGCTGTGTGGTGGCCCCGCCGCAGCAAACTCGCACGGTAGTGGTGCGCGAGCCCGCTCCGGCGCCTGCGCCGGCACCGGTTGATCCGCGTGCCCGCTTTGACCAGGTGCAGGGCCGTCTCGCTGAGGAATTCCACCGCGTTGACGTGCGCCAGTCGCAGGGCTACATCGATCCGTACCGTGGCGATGGCCTGCGTGACCGCCTGCGCCGCATCCGCCAGGAAACCAACGACATGGCCAGCCAGCACAACGGCGGCCTGTCTGGCGACGAGCAGCACGCGCTGAACGACGAACTCGGCGCCGTGGCCCGCGACATCAACCGTTAAGCCGCTTTTCCCGTCTCACCATTCGCCGATGCTGCGCTGCGGTATCGGCGAAATGCATTGTTGCGCGCCGCTGCGTGCGCGCTTGGCGGAAGCTGGTACGCTTGCGTTCCTCCTGAACGTGCAAGCCCGACTCTGACGCGGGTTTCTGCGGCCCTCTGCCGTGCGAAAGATCATCCACTGCGACTGCGATTGCTTCTACGCCGCCATCGAGATGCGCGATGACCCGCGCCTGGTCGGCAAGCCGCTGGCCGTAGGCGGGCGTCCCGAGCGGCGCGGCGTGGTGGCCACCTGCAACTACGAAGCGCGCAAGTTCGGCATCCACTCGGCGATGCCTATGTCGCAGGCCGTCAAGCGCTGCCCGGAGCTGCTGATCGTGCCGCCGTCCATGGACAAGTATCGCCAGGTCGCGCGCCAGATCTTCGCCATCTATCACAGCTATACGCCGCTGGTGGAGCCGCTCTCGCTAGACGAGGCGTACCTCGATGTGAGCGATAGCCCGATGCTCGCCGGCAGCGGTACCCGCATCGCCGAGGACATCCGCCGCCGCGTGCGCGAAGAGATCGGTATCACCGTGTCAGCCGGGGTGGCACCCAACAAGTTCATCGCCAAGATCGCCAGCGATTGGAAGAAGCCCGACGGCCTGTTTGTGGTGCGGCCGGAGCAGGTGGATGCGTTTGTGGCCGAGCTGCCCGTGGAGCGCCTGTTTGGCGTGGGCAAGGTGACGGCTGCCAAGCTGCGCCGGTTGGGCGCTGAAACCTGCGGTGACCTGCGCAGCTGGGGCACCGATCGGTTGCAACAGCATTTCGGCGTCTTCGGTTTCCGGTTGCACGACCTCTGCCGCGGCATCGACCACCGGCAGGTGCAACCCTCGCAGATCCGCAAATCCGTCAGCGTGGAAGAGACCTACGCCACAGACCTGCGCACGCTAGACGATTGCCAGCGCGAGCTGATCCTCCTTGTCGAGCAGCTTGCCGCGCGCGTTGAGCGTGCCCGCGCTGCGGACATGATCCACAAGACCTACGTCAAGCTGCGCTTCGCGGATTTTCGCGGCACGACGGTCGAGTGCATCCACCCGAAGGTGTCGTTGCCTGTGTTCTCGAAGTTGCTCACGCAGGGCTTCGAGCGGCGGCGGATTCCAGTGCGCTTGCTGGGCGTGGGCGTGCGCTTGTATGAGTCCGATGCGCACGCGCGCCAACAGACGCTGTTCACAGAAGACGCCGACACCGTCGAGTGAACCGAAATTGTTGTGAGGTGTTGTGACTCACGACAATCGGATGCGAATTGTCCTATTTTCTTGTCTGCACTACGGCGATGTGGAAGGGCGGGCATCGTCACCGGGTAAAATGCCCGCTTTTTGCAAAAATCCGCCGCCGCGCGCCACACGTGCGCGACAGTGCATCCGTACCCACGGAGGCACGCAGACAGGAGACGCAGTCAATGAGTTTGTTTCGTACCAAAAACGTGGATCACATGATCCGCACGGGCCACAGCGATACTGGCCTGAAGAAAGTCCTCGGGCCCATGGACCTGACCTTCCTGGGCGTCGGCGCCATCATCGGCACCGGCATCTTCGTGCTCACGGGCACGGGCGCGCTGACCGCCGGCCCCGCACTCACGTTGTCGTTCATCGTTGCCGCGCTGGCTTGCGGATTTGCCGCACTGTGCTACGCCGAGTTCGCCTCGACCATTCCCGTATCCGGCTCGATCTATACCTATGCCTACGCCACGATGGGTGAGCTAGTCGCCTGGATCATCGGCTGGGACTTGATGCTCGAATATGGCCTGGCGACTTCCGCCGTGTCGGTGGGCTGGTCCGGCTACTTCCAATCGCTCCTGTCGGGCTTCGGCCTGCACTTGCCGGTGGCACTCACGGCTGCGCCGGGTGCAATCCCGGGCGTGCAGACGCTGTTCAACCTGCCGGCACTGGTGATCATGCTGCTCATCACCACGGTGCTGTCGTTTGGCGTGCGGGAATCGGCGCGTGCCAACAACATCATGGTGGTGATCAAGGTGACGGTGGTGCTGCTGTTCATCTTCGTGGGCGTGCGCCACGTGCAGCCGGCCAACTGGCAGCCGTTCATGCCGTTTGGCATGGAGGGCGTGTTTGGTGCCGCAGCCATCGTGTTCTTCGCCTTCATCGGCTTCGACGCAGTCACCTCTGCGGCGGAAGAGGTACGCAACCCCAAGCGCGACCTGCCGATCGGCATCATTGGCTCGCTGGCGGTCTGCACCATCCTCTACGTGGTGGTGGCCGCGATCATGACCGGCATCGTGCCGTTCTCGAAGTTCGCCGGTGTTGATCACCCCGTGTCGCTTGCGCTGCAGATGGCGGGTGAGAGCTGGGTGGCTGGGTTTGTGGATCTGGGCGCCATCATCGGCATGACCACGGTGATCCTGGTGATGGCGTATGGCCAGACCCGCATCATCTTCGCCATGTCGCGTGACGGCCTGCTGCCCAAGCGCCTGTCGCACATCCATCCGCGCTACGCGACGCCGTTCCTGAACACGTGGGTGGTCGGCATCGTGTTTGCCGTGATCGCCGCGTTCGTGCCGCTGAACGTGCTGGCCGAGCTGATCAACATCGGCACGCTGGCAGCGTTCTCGCTGATTGCGGTCGCGGTGCTGGTCCTGCGCCGCACGCGTCCCGATCTGCATCGCGGTTTCCGCTGCCCGGGCGTGCCGGTGGTGCCGCTGCTGGCCATCGGTATGTGCCTGTTCCTGATGAGCCATCTGCAGGCCGTCACCTGGATCGCTTTCGCGGTTTGGGTGGTGATCGGCCTGCTGGTGTACTTCGGCTATGCGCGCCGCCGTTCGCTGCTGCATACGCCGCAGCAAGGTGCCATCCCGGCTTCGGAAACGGCGCGCTGATCGCCTAGTCGCCTAATGGCATAGCGGCGCGGAGACCGCTTGCAGGATCTCCGCGTCGCGCGGCCGCTCAACGAATGCGGCCAAACTCACATCGGCCGGGTGCGCGTTGGCGGGCAGGGGAATCTCGCCCTGCCATTGCGTACTCGCGCCAGTCAACCGGATCGGGCCGATCCATTCCCTTACGACATGGTCGTGGCGTAGCTCCACACCGCCGTTCTCGCCGCCGCTCGGGTGGCTTACCAGATTGTTTTGTGTCAAAGCGATCCACGCGATGGCTGGGCTGGCACCGGCGGCATTTGGCCGCAGCGTGAATCGCGCGCGGGCCTGTAACGTGGTGCGCGGCGCGTTTGCGGTGGTGGCGTCGAGCGCGATATCCGCTGTGGCAGGTAACGCGTTGCGCGCTGCAATCGCCCGTGAAAAATCGGCGTGATCTGCCCAGCGGCGCAGCTCGTGGCCGGAGACGAACACTTCCGGCGTGTAAATCGTGGAGGTATTTGCGGCATCCCCCAATGCACGCTGCCGTGCTGAGAAGGCCGCGCGGCCGAAGGTGTCTTTCCAGCCGAGGCTGTCCCAGTAGTCGACATGCAGCGCAAGCGGAATCCAGTGTTGCGTATCGACTGGCGTGCGGCTCAACCAGCGGTCTGCCGGTGGGCAACTATTACAACCTTCGGATGTATAGAGTTCAACAACCGCCACGGTGTGCGGCGGGCTCTGAACGTGCAGCGCCGCGCAATCGGCGGCCTGCACGCGGAACGAAGCGCTTGTCAGTGCAAGCAATGTCAGTGTCGCGCTGACATGAAAGTGTCGCAAACGGTATGGTTGGATGCGCATGATGGTCTCCTTGCCTGCATGTCGGCACGGGCTTTGCGTGTGGCTCCCGCTTTGCTTAGTCGGGTGGCGCTCGCGGTCCTGACAAAAAAGCATAACTATGGCGGTGGGCGTGCGGGCCCTGACGCAGCCTGGGATGGCGAGCTAGAGCCTTGGTTCGGGTTCTCTGGCTTTGGCGATGCCACTCGCACGCGTAGCGCAAGCTATGGTTAAAATGAATCTCGCGGTCAGACACATTGTTTGACGGAATCGTGCCGGCCCCCCCGCACGGTTTCCACGCAACAGCGTGTGCGTTGTTGTCCATTGCAATCGGAGGGCTTTGACGATGGAAATCAAGTTCGAAAAGAAAGAGGCGTACGACATCAACAACGAAGGCCTGCTGTTCGACGCGTTGGTCGACGGCGAAAAGGTGACTTGCGTGGCAACACGCGAGGCCCTGTGGGAAGGCCTGGAAGGTGATCAGGTGTTGTCGCTTCAAGCGGCCTTTGAGGCCGGCCAGGATCGGATCCAGGATGCCGCGCGCGTGCTCATCGCCGACGGCGTGCAGCGATCTCAAGGGTTGACTGATTTGCCGCAACCGGTCGTGGTCAAGCGCGTGCACGTCGCCGTGGCTTGAGCGTGGTCGATTGCCTCTGCAGGCATCGGCGCGTCCGATATGCCCGCCTGGTGGACACACGTCCACCGTTCTGAAAAAGCCGGTCTGTGTGACCGGCTTTTTCATTGCCGAAGTTCCAGTGTTTCCCGACTTGACAGAGCCGTCATCTGGCTAGATGATTAACATGTTAATTAAAAGAGCAGCATGGATGCTGCTCCAAAGCCAAGGAGACATGGATGTGGCGAGGCAGAGTGGTATCGCCAGATGGCCAGGCGTGCGACATCGCTTGGGCGGCGGCGCCTGGGGATGCGGAAGCTGGCGAAGCGCAGCGCTGGCTGCCGCCCGTTGATGGCACGGTCGTCGGTGCATTGCTGAATTACCGTGGCGAGCTGGAGATGCTGGGCGATGCGCTTTCCGCACCGCCGTACCAGGCGCCACCCAAGGCACCCATCCTGTATATCAAGCCGGCCAACACGCATGTCGGCCATGACCGTGATGTTGCTTTGCCGGCCGACGTTGATGCGGTCTGGGTGGGCGCTTGCCTGGGTGTAGTGATTGGCCGCACCGCGACACGCGTGAGCGTCGCCCAGGCCGATGAATGCATTGCCGGCTACACCATCGTCAATGACCTGACGGTGCCGCATGCCAGCTACTACCGCCCGGCGATCCGCCACAAGTGCCGCGACGGCTTTTGTCCGATCGGCCCATGGGTGGTGGATCGAAGCGATGTGCCCGACGCAGGCGCACTCGAGATTACCGTGCGTATCAACGGCGAGATCAAGCAGCGCGCTTCCACCGCAACGCTGGTGCGCCCGGTTGCGCAACTGCTGGCCGATGTGAGCGCCTTCATGACGCTTGAAGCCGGTGACGTACTGCTTGTCGGCATGCCCGAGAACCCACCGCTGGCGCGTGCCGACGACCGCGTCGACGTCGACATCGCCCACATCGGCACACTGACGACCCGCTTGGCTCGCCACACGCAGGAGGCCTCGCAATGAAGCGCGCACGCATTGCCTACGACGGCGCGATCCATCAAGCCACCGCCGTGCCCGGCGACGACACTCACCTGCAGTTGGCCGATGGCCGCGTGCTGCACGAAACGGAAGTCGTCTGGCTGCCACCGGTCGTGCCACGCACGATCTTCGCGTTGGGTTTGAACTATGCCGACCACGCCAAGGAACTCGCCTTCAAGGCTCCCGAAGAACCGCTTGCCTTCCTGAAGGGGCCGAACACGCTGATCGGCCATCGTGCTCATACAGTGCGCCCGACCGGTGTGGCTTTCATGCATTACGAGTGCGAGCTGGTGGTGGTGATTGGCAAGACCGCGCGCAACGTGCCGCGTGAACGCGCCTACGAGGTCGTCGCCGGTTATACGGTGGCCAATGACTATGCCATCCGCGATTACCTTGAGAACTACTACCGCCCAAACCTGCGCGTGAAGAGCCGCGACACGTGTACGCCCATCGGCCCGTGGCTGGTGGATCGTGATGACGTGCCCGACCCGATGAATCTCGCGCTACGCACCACTGTCAACGGCCGTGTCACGCAAGAAGGCAGCACGCGCGACATGATCTTCGACATCCCGGCGCTCATCGCATGGTTCTCCAGTTTCATGACGCTGAGCGCCGGCGACATGATCCTGACCGGCACGCCAGAGGGTTTGGCCGACACACAACCCGGCGACGAGGTCGTCACCGAAATCGAAGGTATCGGGCGATTGGTCAGCACCATCGCCGCAGAACAACCGAGCAAGGAGCCCGCATGCATCCCGTGAGCATGGACCCCGTCAAGCACTGGATCGACGGCCGTCAGGTCGACAGCGCTGAGCGTTTCATCACCACCAACCCGGCGACGGGTGAGGCGATTGCAGAGGTGGCCTCGGGCGGCGAGGCAGAGATCAACGCGGCGGTGGCCGCAGCCAAGGCGGCATTCCCCGCCTGGGCCAACACGCCGGCCAAGCAGCGCGCCAAGCTGATGCGCCGTCTGGGCGAACTGATCGAGCAGCACGTGCCGCATCTGGCTGCACTGGAGACGATGGACACCGGTCTGCCGATCGCACAGACGAGCAAGCAACTCATTCCGCGCGCATCGGAGAACTTCCATTTCTTCGCCGAGGTATGCACGCAGATCAACGGCCGCACGTATCCGGTTGACGATCAGATGCTGAACTACACGCTGTATCAGCCGGTGGGTGTGTGCGCGCTGATCTCGCCGTGGAACGTGCCGTTCATGACGGCGACCTGGAAGGTCGCGCCGTGTCTGGCACTCGGCAATACGGCGGTGCTGAAGATGTCGGAGCTGTCGCCGCTGACGGCCGACCAGCTTGGTCGACTGGCGCTGGAGGCTGGCATTCCGCCGGGTGTGCTGAACGTTGTGCAGGGCTACGGCGCCACGGCTGGTGATGCACTGGTGCGCCATCCCGACGTGCGCGTGGTGTCGTTCACCGGCGGCACGGCGACCGGCAAGCGCATCATGGAACGTGCCGGTCTGAAGAAGTTCTCGATGGAACTGGGCGGCAAATCGCCGGTGCTGATCTTTGACGATGCCGACTTGGACCGTGCGCTGGACGCATCGCTCTTCACCATCTTCTCGATCAACGGCGAGCGCTGCACGGCCGGCTCGCGCATCTTCGTGCAGGAGAGTGTGTATGACGATTTCGTGCGTAAGTTTGCCGAGCGTGCCAAGCGACTTGTGGTGGGTGATCCGGCGGATGAGAAGACCAACGTCGGCTCGATGATCACGCGCGCGCACTGGGAGAAGGTCACGGGCTACATCCGCCTGGGCGAGCAGGAAGGTGCCAGGATTCTGGCCGGTGGCCCGGATAAGCCTGAAGGCCTGTCGGAGCATTTGAAGAACGGCAACTTTGTCGCGCCGACGGTGCTGGCCAATGTCGACAACCGCATGCGCGTGGCCCAGGAAGAAATCTTTGGCCCCGTGGCCTGCCTGATCCCGTTCAAGGACGAGGCCGATGGCCTGAAGCTCGCCAATGACGTGGAGTATGGCTTGGCTTCGTATATCTGGACGCAGGATGTAGGCAAGGTGCACCGACTGGCACGCGGTATCGAAGCGGGCATGGTGTTCGTCAACAGCCAGAACGTGCGCGACCTGCGTCAGCCATTTGGCGGTGTGAAAGCATCCGGCACCGGGCGCGAGGGCGGTGAGTACAGTCTGGAGGTGTTTGCTGAGATCAAGAACGTCTGTATTTCGATGGGCAGCCACCACATCCCGCGCTGGGGCGTTTGACGCGCCACCGGACAAACCAAGACAAGGGCGGAAGGAGACACCATGGGCAAGTTGGCCTTGGCCGCGAAGATTACCCACGTACCGTCGATGTACCTGTCGGAGCTACCCGGCAAGCATCATGGCTGCCGCGCGGCGGCCATCGAGGGACACCGCGTCATCGGGCAGCGTTGCCGTGATCTGGGCGTGGACACCATCGTCGTGTCCGACGTGCACTGGCTGGTCAACGCCGGCTACCACGTCAACTGCAATGCTCGCTTCGAGGGCATCTACACGAGCAACGAGTTGCCGCATTTCATCAAGGACATGCGGTATGCGTATCCGGGCAATCCGGCGCTCGGCCGCCTGATTGCCGAGACGGCAACTGCGCGTGGTGTTTTCACGCGCGCGCACGAGATCGATAGCCTCGAACTCGAATACGGCACGCTGGTGCCGATGCGCTACATGAACAGCGACCAGCACTTCAAGGTCGTGTCGATTGCCGGTTGGTGCGCTTGGCACAAACTGGACGAGAGCCGCCGCTTTGGCGCTGCGCTGCTCGAAGCCATCGCGGCCAGCGACAGCACCGTCGCGTTCCTGGCCAGTGGTTCGCTGTCGCACCGCTTCAACGACAA
Source organism: Ralstonia sp. A12 (assembly GCF_000801955.1). Lineage (GTDB taxonomy): Bacteria > Pseudomonadota > Gammaproteobacteria > Burkholderiales > Burkholderiaceae > Ralstonia. The sequence continues at coordinate 129,101 of NZ_JSZO01000006.1, read as the reverse complement.
CGGCAGCCCCGAAGAGGCCATCCACCAGATCAGCCGCGAGTTCTTCAAACAGGTCGACCTGCGTGTGGTGGACTTGTGGAAGCAGGGCGATTGGAAGACCTTCTGCGCGATGCTGCCCGAATACGCGTCGCTGTGCGAAGGCGAGGGCGGCATGCATGACACGGCCATGCTGCTTGGCCTGCTTGGTTGGGATGCCTATGACAAGGGCATTGAAGTCATCACCGATTATTTTCCCAGTTCGGGCACCGGCCAGATCAATGCGATCTTCCCGCTGCCCGAACGTGATCAACCCGGGACGTGAGCAGGAGACCGCCATGCCGCACGTCATTGTTGAATACACCGACAACCTGGGCGACGACGCCCGCATCCCGCAACTCCTGCAGACAATCAATGCGACGCTGATCGCGCAGAACGGCGTGTTCCCGACCGGGGGCATCCGCTCGCGTGCCGTCAAGTTGACGGACTACCGCGTCGCCGATGGCAAGGAGGACGACGCCTTCGTTCACGTCACGCTCAAGATCGGGGCAGGCCGAACGCCCGAGGTCAAGAAGATCGCTTGCGACGCGCTGTTCGACGCCATCAAAGCGCACTTCGCGGAGGCCTTTGCCCGCCGCTACCTGGCGCTCTCGATGGAGCTGACCGAGTTCGACGAAGGCGGCAGCTACAAGCACAACAATATCCACGCGCGTTTTCGCAAAGCCTGATCCATGCTCGATACCGCCACCATCCAGACCATTGCCCGCCGCCTGCACCAGGCCGAGATCGACCGCAAGCAGATCCGCCAAGTTTCACTCGACCACCCCGACATCACCATCGACGATGCCTACGCCATCCAGCGCGATTGGGTGGCGATGAAGCTGGCGGAAGGGCGACGCCTGAAGGGCCACAAAATCGGCCTGACCTCGCGTGCGATGCAGCAGTCCTCACAGATTGATGAGCCGGACTACGGCGCGCTGCTCGACGACATGTTCTTTGCCGACGGCAGCGAGATTCCCGCCGGCCGTTTCATCGTGCCGCGCGTGGAAGTGGAACTCGCCTTCGTGCTCGGCAAGCGGCTGGAAGGGCCGGAGGTGACGCTGTTTGATGTGTACGACGCGGTGGATCATGTGATTCCGGCCCTGGAGATCATCGATGCGCGCTCGCAGTCGATCGACCCCGACAGCGGTCGCCCACGCAAGGTGTTCGACACGATTGCCGACAACGCCGCCAACGCTGGCGTGGTGATGGGCGGCCGGCCGATCCGCATGCGTGATGTGGATCTGCGCTGGGTGGGTGCCATCCTCTCGCGCAATGCCGTCATCGAAGAGACTGGCGTGGCGGCGGGTGTGCTGAACCATCCGGCCAACGGGGTGGTGTGGCTGGCTAACAAGCTGGCGCCGCATGGCGTGGCGCTGGAGCCAGGACAGATCATCCTGGGCGGTTCGTTCACGCGCCCCGTGCCTGCCCGCCCCGGTGATACATTCCATTGCGACTATGGCCCGCTTGGCAGCATTGCCTGCCATTTCGTCTGACGTTTCGTTTTCTGCTCAAAGGATGTCCCTGTCATGCAGCTCCCGGTGAACCACTTCAAGCGCGCGTTGGCCGAACGCCGTCCGCAGATCGGCCTCTGGATGGCGATGACGCATCCGTATCCGGCAGAGATCGTCGCAGGGGCTGGCTTCGACTGGCTGCTGATCGACAACGAGCACGCGCCGAACCAGTTGCAATCGACGCTTGCGCAACTGCAGGCCATCGCGCCGTATCCATCGCACCCGATTGTGCGGCCGGCCTGGAACGATGCCGTAGAGATCAAGCGCCTGATGGACATCGGCGCTCAGACGCTGTTGGTGCCGATGGTGCAAAGCGCAAACGAGGCCCGTGCTGCCGTCGAAGCGATGCGCTATCCGCCCGAGGGCATGCGTGGCGTGGGTAGTGCACTGGCACGCGCATCGCGCTGGAACCGCGTTGACGACTATCTCCGCCGCGCCAACGCGGAGATGTGCACGCTGGTGCAGGTGGAAACCACCGAAAGCCTGGCGCATCTCGACGCGATTCTTGCGGTGGACGGCGTGGATGGCGTGTTCATTGGTCCGGGCGATCTGGCCGCGTCCATGGGCCATTTGGGCGAGCCTGGCCATCCGGAAGTCCGCAAGACGATCGACGATACGATCCGCCGCATTGTGGCCTCGGGCAAGGCAGCGGGCATTTTGTCGGCCGATCAGGCGCAGGCCAGGCACTACCTGTCGCTCGGGGCAACCTTTGTCGCAGTCGGAACGGATGTGACCTTGCTGGCCCGTAGCGCTGAACAGCTCGCGCAGGCGTTCAAGGGAGAGGGTGCCAGGCCGCAGACAGGCGGCAGCGTTTACTGACGGGCGTTATTCGTCGCCGGTAAAGCGCGACATCGGCGTGTGCGTTTCCATCACCCGGATGGACTCGTCGATGGCGACATAGAGCGCATCCAGGCGCGCGCGTCCGAGCTGGGCTTCGATGCGTGCGTACTCCGCGTCCACTTGCGGCTCCACGTCGGCCAGGAACCTGCGGCTCTTGGGCGTGAGCGAGATCACTTGCCGGCGCTGATCTACCGACGACTTCGTGCGTACGATCATCTCGGACTGCTCCATCGCCGCCAGCATGCGCGTCAGGCTCGGGCTCAGGATCAGGCACGCATCGGCGAGCTGGTTGGGCTCCATGTCGCCGGTGTCATTGAGCGTGCGCAGCACACGCCATTGCTGCTCAGTGATGCCGTGCTCGCGCAGGATCGGCCGAAAGCGCGCCATGAAGGTCTCACGTGCGCGCAGCAGCAGATGCGGCAGATTGCGGTGCTTGAAGGTGGAAGCCATGCCGATCCGCCTTACGCGTCGCGCAGCGCAGCGACCACCGGCGTGTGGTCTGACGGCTGTTCCCATGTGCGTGGCACGCGGTCGATATGGCATGACTCACACCGCTTGGCGAGTTCAGGCGACAGCATGATGTGGTCAATCCGCAGGCCGGCGTTGCGTCTGAAGCCGAACATGCGGTAGTCCCACCACGAGAACTGCTTGTCTTCCTGCGCGAACATGCGGAAGGCGTCGACCAGCCCGGCGCTCTCCATCGCGCGGAAGGCCGCGCGCTCTTCTGGGGACACCAGGTTCTGGCCCTCCCACTTCTTCGGGTCGTGCACGTCGCGGTCTTCCGGGGCGATATTGAAATCGCCCAGCAGCATCAGGCGCGGGTTGGCGGCCATCTCGGCCTTCAGCCATTCCTGTAGCGCCTCCAGCCAGCGCAGCTTATAGACGAATTTGTCGGAATCGAGTGCCTGCCCGTTCGGGATGTAGGCGGAGATCACGCGCACCGGGCCGCCGGCCATGTCGTACGTGGCAGCCACGATGCGCTGCTGCTCGTCGGCGAAACCGGGGATGTTCTTCACCACGTCGCGGCCTTCGGGTACGGCAGCCTTACGCGCGAGGATGGCCACGCCGTTGTACGTCTTCTGGCCGGTGAACAGCGATGCATAGCCCGCGGCGTCCAGTTCAGCCAGCGGGTAGCGGTCGTCGGGCAACTTCAGTTCCTGCAGGCAGAGCAGATCGATGGGCGTGGCGTCGGCCTCGCGCTCAGCCAGCCATTGCAGCACCTGCGGCAGGCGGACTTTGAGGGAGTTGACGTTCCAGGTGGCGACTCTCATCGTTTCGGAAATTCTTTTGATTTCAGGTGTTTGCAGTGGGTGCTGGCCTGAACTGCTGGCTTGGCTACCCACGTGGCTACCCCTTGGAAGGGCTCGGGTGGGCGTTATACCCGTGTTGCGCGAATGCCAGCATGGTATCAGCGGGCAACCTAGTTTCGCTTGATCATCGTCCGGACACCCTCGATCGCTACGCCGCTTGATCGCTTGCCAATCCTCACAAGCTCGCGTTCGAGTTCCCCTGCCTTGGCCAAGCGGTAGATGGGGGACTGCGGCACGCCGAGCTTGGCCTCGGCAAATCAAACCGTCGCCGCGTGCGGGTTGCTGGATGCAGTCGAACACACTGCTGCGCATGCTTGCAGTCGGCGCCGATGGTTGTCTGATGGGCGACCTGCATGCCGTTCGTCTGCGATGGGTAACAGGCGGCGCGGACAGTCCACCGGCGCTACCACCAAGGCACTGCTCTTCGCCAGACGGATGGTTTTGATGTCGGATCGGCTGATTATCTATGGGATATAAGGATTAATCCTTGTTTGCTATCGATCTCATCTCGTCGTTCTGATTATGACTGCTATGAATATGAGTAATTTGCAGCAAGGTAGTGGCCGACATAGCATCCACGTCACAGTGAGATAACGCACTGCGCGTCGATGCCAAGTGAATCGGGTTTCACGAAGGTTGGCGAAAAGCGAAAATCAATCAAGCGCGGAGTCCTAAATCTCCGCAGGGGTGTGGGGTTGTGCAGGGAGCGCTGCAGAGACGCTAGCTGCATATCCAGTGCCACGAACTGGAAGGTTGTGCATCGCATGCCAGCTTAGATCGGTTATCCCAGGCGGGTTATTTTCCTTCGGATTGCAATTATTTTGTCCTTTTTAATCGGGGTTGCCGAAAACCGAGAAAAGAGTAGGCAAGAATAATCAGGAGGCATTATGGCGGAAAGGGATCTTGAAAGAACGAAGGCCGGTGATCGTGTTGGTCAGAACCAGCGCATTACGATCAATGTGATGACTGTGATGGACGTGCAGGCGATTATCGCGAAATACGGCAAGCTGAGTCAGGAGCCCCAAAAAGCTACGCAAATTGGGCACGCGTTTATCTACATGTCCTCCGATGACCCGCGCGGGTGGAGTGCCGCCGACCCGGGCAACATCATCCTCAATGCGCAGGTTGGGGATACATTGGATTTTTCGTGTACCAGCACGTCGGGCAATTCGGAGGAAGCGGCCTTCATCATCGCACTGAGCGGTGGTGAGCCTGTTCTGGACCCTTCGCACGTTGATGTGATCACGCTGCAAAAGGCAGCTCAACCGACACCGCCCAACGGCTATCCCTTCAAGTTCGTTACCGAGACCTTCAGTTCTTGCGATGCCAAAGTGAGTCAGAAGGGTACTGCGACGAACTTCTGGGCTACGGCGGCGTTGTTTACCTTGTCGGACGACAGCGAAAGCCAAGTACTGGCTGGATACGTTACGTGGGACCCAACGGTGATCGTCAAGTAACCAGCCGCCGGTAACCGTAACAATGTGCCTGCCGTCAGCCGACGGTGGGCACGCGTGCGTCAACGATTGCGAGGCCCGAGTCTTCATGCAGCGCGCCATCATCCGCTTGCGGTAGATTGGCAGCTTGGTTGCAACAGGAGCCCGCATGGATTTCGTGATTCGCAACGCCAGCTTGCCCGATGGGCGCACCGGTATCGATATTGGTATCGATGCCGGCCGCATTGCTGCCTTGCAGCCGCAACTGCCCGCACGCGGGGCGCAGGAACTTGACGCGGCTGGAGCACTGGTCAGTCCGCCGTTCGTCGATGCGCATTTCCACATGGATGCGACGTTGTCGTACGGTTTGCCGCGTGTGAACCGGTCCGGCACGCTGCTCGAAGGCATCGCGCTGTGGAGCGAGCTCAAGCCAATGCTCACGCAAGACGCGTTGGTCGAGCGCGCCTTGCACTACTGCGATTGGGCTGTCGCACGCGGCCTGCTGGCGATCCGTTCCCACGTAGACGTGTGCGACCCGCGCTTGCTTGCCGTCGAGGCGCTGCTGCATGTCAAGCGTCAGGTCGCGCCGTACCTGGACTTGCAGCTCGTCGCCTTCCCGCAGGATGGCCTGTTGCGCAGTCCAGGCGCATTCGACAACCTCAAGCGCGCCATCAGCATGGGCGTGGACGTGGTTGGCGGGATTCCGCATTTCGAGCGCACCATGGCCGATGGCGCGGAGTCCATCCGCCTGCTATGCGAATTCGCTGCCGAGTGCGGGCTGCGTGTCGACATGCACTGCGATGAGTCGGACGACCCGCTCTCGCGTCATATCGAAACACTGGCCGTGCAAACACATCGCCTGGGTTTGCACGGCCGCGTCGCCGGCTCGCACCTCACGTCGATGCACTCGATGGACAACTACTACGTTAGCAAGCTGCTGCCGCTGATGCGCGAGGCGGGCGTGGCGGCGATTGCCAATCCGCTCATCAACATCACGCTGCAGGGGCGGTCCGATACGTATCCGAAGCGGCGCGGCATGACGCGTGTGCCTGAACTGCTGGCAGCCGGCATCGAGGTCGCTTTCGGCCACGACTGCGTGATGGACCCGTGGTACAGCCTGGGCTCGGGCGACATGCTGGAAGTGGCGCACATGGGCTTGCACGTCGCGCAGATGACGGGGCAGGAGGCCATGCGTCAGTGCTTTGCGGCCGTGACGGAAACACCCGCGCGCATCCTTGGGTTGGACGGCTACGGCATTGCGCCAGGGTGCCATGCGGACTTGGTGGTGCTGGATGCGCGCGACCCGATTGAAGCGATACGCTTGCGTGCCGCACGCACGCTGGTTATCCGACGGGGCCAAGTGGTTGCACGTACGCCTGCACCACACGCGGCGCTCTCGTTACCGGGCCGGCCCACACACGTCGATTTCCGCTTGCCCGGATGATGGCCAAATAAAAAACGCCGCTTCGGCCTGCGCACGAAGCGGCGTTGTTCTTGCAACGCAGAGCGTCAGGCAGCTTCCGCCACCATGCCACCGTGGCGCAGCAGCGCATCGATGCTCGGCGCGCGACCACGGAAGGCCGTGAACGACTCGATGGCCGGGCGGCTGCCACCGACTTCCAGCACCTCGCGGCGGTAGCGCGCGCCGGTTTCGGCGTCGAGCACCGAGCCGCTCAGCTTGCCGGCTTCTTCAAACGCTGCATAGGCATCCGCCGACAGCACCTCGGCCCACTTGTAGCTGTAGTAGCCCGCCGCATAGCCGCCTGCAAAGATGTGGCTGAACGTATTCGGCCAGCGCGACAGCTCGGCCTGCGGCACCACGTGGAAGCGGTTGTTGACCTGGCGCGACAGCTCCAGCACCGAGGCCGAACCCTTCGGGTCGAAATCCGTATGCAAGTGCATGTCAAACGTCGAGAACACGATCTGGCGCAGCGTCATCATGCCGTTCTGGAAGTTCTTCGCAGCCAGCATGCTGTCGTACAGCTTGCGTGGCAGCGGCTCGCCGGAGTTCACCTGACGGGTCATGCGCGACAGCACTTCCCACTCCCAGCAGAAGTTCTCCATGAACTGCGAGGGCAGCTCCACCGCATCCCATTCCACGCCGTTGATGCCGGACACGCCCAGTTCGTCCACGCGCGTGAGCATGTGGTGCAGGCCATGGCCGAACTCGTGGAAGAGGGTGATGACCTCGTCGTGCGTGAACAGCGCGGGTTTGTCGCCGACCGGGCCGGAGAAGTTACAGGTCAGGTAGGCCACCGGGGTTTGCACGTGGGCATCGGCTAGTGCCTTACGGCCACGCGCGTCATCCATCCAGGCGCCGCCGCGTTTGCCTTCGCGGGCGTACAGATCAATGTAGAACTGTGCGAGAAGCTCGCCCTGGGCCGATTCGACGCGGAAGAAGCGCACGTCCGGGTGCCAGACCGCAGCCTCTTCCGGGCGAATCTTCACCGAGAACAGCGTTTGCACAACGTTGAACAAGCCATCCAGCACGGCGGGTTCCGGGAAGTATTGCTTCACCTCCTGCTCGGAGAATGCATAGCGTGCCTCACGCAGCTTTTCCGAGGCGTAGGCCATGTCCCACGGTTCGAGCTTGTCGATGCCGAGTGAGGTTTTGGCAAAGGCTTGTAGCTCGGCCCAATCCTGTTCTGCAAAGGGGCGGGCGCGGTCGGCCAACTCACCCAGGAAGCGCAGGACTTCTTCCGGCGAATTCGCCATCTTCGGCACGAGCGAGACCTCGCCAAAGTTGCGATAGCCAAGCATGTGGGCTTCTTCGGTGCGCAGCGTGAGCTGCTCGGCCATGTTGGCCGTGTTGTCCCACTCTGCCTTGCCGCCGCCGTATTGGGCACCCAGCTCGGAGGCGCGCGTCACGTTGGCTTCGTACAGCGTGCGGCGCAGCGCGCGGTCATCGGCGTATTGCAGCACCGGGAAGTACGATGGGAAGTGCAGCGTGAACTTCCAGCCCGTGGCGTTGGGGTTGTCTCGGCGGGCGGCTTCCTGCGCGGCTTGCTTGGCGTCGTCGGGCAGACCGGCCAGGCGGCCCTCGTCTTCGATCAGCAGGGCGTAGGCGTTGGTGGCATCCAGCACGTGGTCGCTGAAGGCCTTGGTCAGTTGCGCCTGCTGTTCTTGAATGGCAGCAAAACGCGGCTTCTGGTCTTCCGGCAATTCGGCGCCGCCCAAGCGGAAGCCGCGCAGCTCGTTGTCGAGCAGCTTTTTGCGGGCGGAATTCAGGGTGGCGTATTCGGCGCTCTGCGCGATGGCCTTGTACTTCTCGAACAGTTCGAGGTCTTGGCCCAGGCCCGACCAGAACTCGGTCACGCGCGGCAGGTTGGCGGCATGCGCCTCGCGCAAGGCCGGCGTATCGGCCACGGCGCTCAGGTGGCTGACGATGCCCCAGGCGCGGCCCAGCGGCTCGGTGGCGTCTTCCAGCGCGGTAACGACGGTTTTCCAGGAAACAGGTGTGGCCGGGTCCTTGACCTTGGCGACGGCCGCCGCTGCGCGCTCGAGCAGCACGTCAATGGCTGGCGTGATGTGCTCGGGGCGGAGATCCGCAAAGCGCGGCAGACCGGAAAAATCGAGCAGCGGATTATTGGCTTGGAGCGAAATGTCGGTCATGGCGGGCTCAGTAGGAAAAATCGGGGACAAAAAAAGCGTCCGATCCAACAGGTTGGGACGCTTTTCTCGTTTCCAATGGTGGAAAGTGAAGCTTACGCTGCCAACGAGGCTCCATCAGCAACGCGTTCAGCGGCTTCCAAGGTGTTGATCAGCAGCATGGTGATCGTCATCGGGCCGACGCCGCCCGGCACCGGGGTGATGTAGCCGGCGACTTCCTTGACGCCGGCAAAGTCGACGTCGCCGCAGAGCTTGCCGGCATCGTCGCGGTTCATGCCCACGTCGATGACCGCGGCGCCCGGTTTGACCATGTCGGCGGTGATGATGTTGCGGCGGCCGACCGCGGCCACGATGATGTCCGCTTCACGCGTGTGGGCAGCCAGGTCGCGCGTCTTGCTGTTGCAGATCGTGATGGTGGCGCCGGCCTGCAGCAGCAGCATCGCCATCGGTTTGCCGACGATGTTCGAGGCGCCCACCACCACGGCATTGGCGCCACGCACCGGGTAGTTGACCGATTCCAGCATCTTCATACAGCCGTACGGCGTGCAGGGGCGGAACAGCGGGGCGCCGGTCATCAGCGCACCTGCGTTGGCGACGTGGAAACCGTCAACGTCCTTCTCGGGCGCGATGGCCTCGAGCACCTTGTGGCTATCGATGTGCTTGGGCAGCGGGAGTTGAACCAGGATGCCGTGGATGCGCGGGTCGCGGTTCAGGGCATCGATGCGGCCGAGCAGGTCGGCTTCGGTCAGGTCAGCGGGGTAGCGGTCGAAGACGGAGAGGAACCCGTTGTCTTCGCACGCCTTGATCTTGTTGCGTACGTAGACCTGGCTGGCTGGGTCTTCACCCACGAGGATGACGGCCAGGCCGGGCTGGTGGCCGCGCGCGGTGAGAGCGGCGGCGCGTTGTGCGGCTTCGGCGCGGAGTTGCTTGGCAAGCGCGTTGCCGTCGATGAGTTGGGCGGTCATGGCTGGGCGGAGGAGGGAGAGGGCAAACCGCAATTATAAATCGGCGCCTTCCTTCCTAACCGCCCAGTTGACACGGCGCAGGCGCGCCGATGCCTCAAGCGTTCTTTGACAGCGCCAGTCGCAGCAGGTCCGCCACCGTGTTCACGTTGAGCTTTTCCATGATGTTGGCGCGGTGGGCTTCCACCGTCTTGATGGAAATGCCCAGGTCGTCGGCGATCTGCTTGTTCAGGCGGCCGGCAACGATGCGCTCGAGCACCTGCTGCTCGCGCGTGGTCAGGCGGCCGAGCAGGTCCTTGGCGGCCTTCTGCTCGCGGGCGACGGAATCTTCCGAGCGGGCCTTGCTGAGCATGCGCTCGACCAGTTCACGCAGTTCGGATTCGTCAAAGGGCTTCTCGATGAAGTCGACCGCGCCTTTCTTCATGGTCGACACCGCCATCGGTACATCGCCGTGGCCGGTCACGAAGACGATCGGCAGGCGGCTGTTCTCGGCCATGAGGCGGTCCTGCAGCTCGGGGCCGCTCATGCCTTGCATGCGCACGTCGAGGATCAGGCAGCCGACGCCTTCGGTGCGCTTGTCGTCTACGAGGAACTCTTCAGCGCTGCGGTAGGTGCGCACGGTGTAGCCGTTGCCTTCGAGCAGCCACGTCAATGAGTCACGCATGGCTTCATCGTCGTCGACGACGAACACGGTTTCGTTGCGCGGAGCAACTGCTGCGGGCGTTGTGCTCATGGAGGAGTCCTCGGTCTACGTTCTACGTTTGTTTTAACAACGATTTACAGCGGATTCAGCGGCAGGATGATTTTAAACGTACAGCCGATGCCATCGGCATTGTTTTCTACCCAGAGCCTGCCGAGGTGGGATTCTATGATGGAGCGGCAGATGTTCAGGCCCATGCCCATGCCGTCGGACTTGGTGCTGAAGAAGGGCTCGAACAGGCGCTCCTTGGTGCTGTCGTCCACGCCCGGGCCCTGGTCGATGACCTCGATCAGCACGGAGTTTTCCGGGTCGTCGATCAGGTTGGCGTGCAGGCGCAGGACACTCGCGGCGCGCAGGCGCGGGTGGGCAGCCATGGCTTCGGCGGCGTTCTTGAGCAGGTTGACCAGCACCTGCTCGATCAGCACCGGGTCGACATACAGGTGCGGCAACTCGGCCGGCAGCCGCGTGAGGATGGTGATGCCGCGCCGCGTGGCTTCCAGCTCGGCCAGGCCGACGGCATCTGCCACGATGTCCCGCAGGTCGGATTCCCGCCGCTGCGGCTGGCTGCGTTTCACGAAGCCCCGGATGCGCTGAATGATGGTGCCGGCGCGTACTGCTTGGGCGGAGGTTTTCTCCAGCACGGGAATCAGCTCTTCCGCGGTGCTGCGACCGCTCTTCAGGCGGCCGACCGCGCCCATGCAGTAGTTGTTGATGGCCGCCAGCGGCTGGTTCAACTCGTGCGCCAGGGACGAAGCCATCTCGCCCATGGTCGTCAGGCGGCTGGTGAACTGCAGGCGCTCTTCGTGCTGGCGCGTCATTTCTTCGGCGGCCTTGCGCACGGTGATGTCCGTGGCGATCTGCATCTGCGCGAGGTGACCGTCCACCCATTGGATGTAGCGGCGGCGCACTTCGAACCATTTCTGCATCGCAGGCACGTAGATCTCGCGTGCGTCGGCGGCGTGCGGTGTCAGTTCGGAGGCGGGCAGGCCAGCATAGCCATCCACCATGTCGAGCGCATCGCTGGACACGTCTTCCGTGTTGACATCCTGGCCGGACAGTTGCAGGTGGCCGAACGCTTCCCAGCCGAAGAGCTGGCGGTAGTAGCGGTTGGCGAACAGCAGCTCGGCCTTGTCGGTGGAGAGCACGGACACGGCTGCGTCCAAGCTTTCCAGCACCGTCGTGAAGCGGTCATGTGCCGCAGCCAGGTCTTCGCGCGCGCGCTTGGGTTCGGTGATGTCGGTGATCGAACTCATCCAGCCTGTGTGCCGGCCGCGCGCGTCGATCAGCGGCGAGACGTACATCCGCGCATAGAAGCTCGTGCCGTCACGGCGCATCATGCGCAGCTCCATGCCGTTGGCAGGGGCCTTGCCGCGCAGGGTCAGCTCGATGTGCTTCTGCATCTCGCCGATTTCATTGGGCGGCCAGTACGGGAAGGGCGGCATGCGGCCAACCAGTTCTGCCTCTGTCCAGCCGATCATGCGGCAGAACGCGGGATTGACGTAGGTGATGCGGCCGTTGAGATCGAGCGCGCGCATGCCGATCACCATGGAGTTTTCCATGGCGCGGCGGAATGACGTTTCCGCCAGTAGCGCGCGTTGCGCTTCAGAGCGTCGGCTGGTGTGGCGCCAGACGCTCCACAAGCTCCAGATCACGAAGCACGACAGGCCAGCCACCAGCCACATCAACATGTTGTTGGGCAGATTGGACGGCGCCGGATACGCCTCGGCCCGCAATGATAGCGAATGCCCCGGCGGGTCCAGCAGCACCTCGTACGACGCCGCCGCCTTGGGCACCGGCCGCAGCGACGTGCTGGCCCGGATCACATTGTTTTTGTCGACCAGCGAGAAGCGGTAGCGGTCAGTCAGTTCGCCCGGCAGCAGTTGCGTGAGGATGCCGGTGACCGAGTACATGGCGCCCACCGTGCCCAGGAACTCGTTGTCGCGCACGATCGGCACTTCCATGAGCATGAAGCTCTCGCCGCGCTCGTTCTGGATCGGGCGGGAATAGACGGCGCGCTGCGTTTCACGTGCGGCGTCATAGGCTGACTGGATCTCAGCCTCGAGCGGGTGCTCACGTGTTTCGCGCACGCGGGTGACAAATTCAGAGCTGGCCGGGAAGGCCCAGCGCGGGCGGCGGGTGGCATCCAGCCAGTTGATGAAGACCAGCTCGGGGTTCTCGCGCAGCAGTTGGCGCGCGGCATCACGATAGGCACTCGGGTCGAGCTGCGCGGCGCCAATGTCGCGGGCCAGCGCAGCCACCTGATCCTGATTGCTCTGCAAGGACAGACGCACCTTCTGCTCGGCCCAGGCGGCATCGCGGTAGAGAGCGTCACGCTGCTGCTGCACCTCGGTGGCGTGCAGCTGATACAGGATGAAGATCATCGCGCCGGCAAACAAAACGATTGCCACCAGCGGAATGAACATGAACCAGTTGGTCGTCCACAACCGACCCAGGCGCATCATCCACAAGCGGCGCGGCATGTTAGCGCGCACGCCCTCATCGGGTGGCAGCTCGGGTGCGGACACCGCTGTATGTATAGACGAGGGCGCGGCAGGCATCGGCGGCTCGGACAATTCGGAGGGGTCAGACGACCGGGCCGGGTCCTGCTGGGCGTGGCGGGGGGAAAGCATGATGGGCGGACGAACGCCGGAATTCTGCGGAGGTAAAGGTGTGGACATCTGTGCAACTGCGCAAAACCAAGTGTAACGGCAATTAACCTGCGGGTCGCTTGGGGAAACCGCTTGGTGACGCACATTTCGCCAGCAGGGAAATGCTGCGCTGCAGCGTCAAAAGTGATTTGTTTTGCATCGCCGCAATATTCCGCATTATAAAAAACCATATCGCAATTTGAAAATTCCACTTGTGCTGCATTTGCGGGTGCCCATAGAATCAGCGCAAAAGTTGGGGTACCCCCAATCCAACGAGACGCAACTACCGTTACTGCTACCAAGGAGACCGCCATGTCGGCCGTACCAGAACAAGTCCTGGGCGCCACGAGCGCCAGCGACGTCGATCCCCAGGAAACCAAGGAATGGCTGGAGGCGCTACAAGGCGTCATCGGCGCGGAAGGCCCGCAACGCGCGGCGTTCCTCCTCGATAAGCAGATCGAGTACGCGCGCATCAACGGCGTGACCTCGCCGCTGCACGCAGAAACCCCCTACATCAACACGATTCCGGTTGAGAACCAGGACCGCATTCCCGGCAACCAGGAAATCGAGCACCGCATCCGTTCGTACACGCGCTGGAACGCCATGGCGATGGTGCTGCGTGCGAACAAGGACACCAACGTCGGTGGCCATATCTCGTCGTTCGCGTCCGCAGCCACGCTGTATGACGTTGGCTACAACCACTTCTGGCACGCCCCGTCGGACAAGCACGGCGGCGATATGGTCTTCGTGCAGGGCCACTCGGCGCCGGGCGTGTATTCGCGCGCGTTCCTGCTGGGCCGCCTGACCGAAAACCAGCTCGACAGCTTCCGCCAGGAGGTGGACGGCCAGGGCATCTCGTCGTATCCGCACCCGTGGCTGATGCCGGATTTCTGGCAATTCCCGACGGTATCGATGGGCCTGGGCCCGATCATGGCGATCTACCAGGCGCGCTTCACCAAGTACCTGGCCAGCCGCGGCCTGATCCAGAACTGGGAAAACCGCAAGGTCTGGGCCTTCCTGGGCGACGGTGAAACCGACGAGCCGGAATCGCTGGGCGCGATCGGCATGGCCGGCCGTGAAAAGCTGGACAACCTCGTCTTCGTGATCAACTGCAACTTGCAACGCCTGGACGGTCCGGTGCGCGGCAACGGCAAGATCATTCAAGAGCTGGAAAGCGAATTCCGCGGCGCCGGCTGGAACGTCATCAAGGTCATCTGGGGTAGCCGCTGGGATCAACTGCTCGCCCGCGACACCAAGGGCCTGCTGATGAGCCGCATGATGGAATGCGTCGACGGCGAGTATCAGACCTTCAAGTCGAAGAGCGGCGCCTATGTGCGCGAGTTCTTCTTCAACACGCCGGAACTCAAGGCCATGGTGGCCGACTGGTCCGACGACGACATCTGGGCGCTGAACCGCGGCGGCCATGATCCGCACAAGATCTTCGCGGCGTTCCAATCGGCCACGAACCACAAGGGTCAGCCGACCGTCATCCTCGCCAAGACCATCAAGGGCTATGGCATGGGCGAAGCCGGCGAAGCGATGAACATCGCCCACCAGCAGAAGAAGATGCCGGTGGACGCCATCCGCAAGCTGCGCGATCGCTTCAACATCCCGGTTGCCGACGACCAGCTCGAGCACGTTCCGTACGTCAAGTTCGAAGAGGGCTCGAAGGAACTCGAGTACATGCGCAAGGCCCGCATGGACCTGGGCGGCTACCTGCCGGCACGTCGCCAGAAGGCCGACGCGCTGCAGATTCCGGCACTGGCCGCGTTTGACGCGCTGCTGAAGGCCACCGGCGAAGGCCGCGAAGTGTCCACCACGATGGCCTTCGTGCGGATCCTGAACATCCTGCTGAAGGACAAGAACGTCGGTAAGCACGTCGTGCCCATTGTGCCGGATGAGTCCCGCACGTTCGGTATGGAAGGTCTGTTCCGCCAGGTCGGTATCTGGAACCAGGAAGGCCAGAAGTACGTGCCGCAGGATCACGACCAGCTGATGTTCTACAAGGAATCGCAGACAGGTCAGGTGCTGCAGGAAGGCATCAACGAAGCCGGCGCCATGTGCGACTGGATCGCGGCCGCCACGTCGTATTCGACGCATGGCGTGGCGATGATCCCGTTCTACATCTATTACTCGATGTTCGGCATCCAGCGTATCGGCGACCTCTGCTGGGCTGCTGGCGACATGCGCTCGCGCGGCTTCCTGCTGGGCGGCACCGCTGGCCGCACGACGCTGAACGGCGAAGGGCTGCAGCACGAAGACGGCCACTCGCACGTGTACCACGCTGCCATCCCGAACTGCATCTCGTATGACCCGACCTTCCAGTACGAACTGGCGGTGGTGATGCAAGACGGCCTGCGCCGCATGTATGTCGAGCAGGAAGACGTCTACTACTACCTGACGGTGATGAACGAGAACTACGAGCACCCGGAAATGCCGGCGGGTGTCGAGGGCGACATCATCAAGGGGATGTACCAGTTCAAGAAGGGCGTCGAGAACAGCAACGCACCGCGCGTGCAACTGCTGGGTTCGGGCACGATCTTCCGTGAGGTGATTGCCGCGGCTGAGCTGCTCAAGAAGGATTGGGGCGTTGAGTCCGACCTGTGGGGTGCCCCAAGCTTTACCGAGCTGGCCCGCGAAGGTAATGCCGTCGCCCGCTGGAACCTGCTCAACCCGACCGAACCGCAACGCGAGTCGCACGTCGAGAAGCTGCTCAAGAACGCACGCGGCCCGGTCATCGCATCGACCGACTACGTCCGTACTTTCGCCGAGCAGATCCGCGCCTTCGTGCCGCGTCGCTACGTGGTGCTGGGCACCGACGGCTTCGGCCGCTCGGATACCCGCGAGAAGCTGCGCCACTTCTTCGAAGTGGACCGCTACTGGGTGACGGTCGCGTCGCTCAAGGCGCTCGCCGACGAAGGCGTGTTGCCGCGCGAAAAGGTGGCCGAGGCACTGAAGAAGTACAACCTCGATCCGAACAAGCCCAACCCGATGACCGTATAACGGAGCCGCCGGGCGCGCAGGTTGCGTCCGGCCGGGCACCGCCCCCGACAGACTTTTCGCGTAGTGCATTTGCCTGCACGATGCGGTAGCCTGCGGGGCAGCTTGTGTCCGCCGCCGGATGCGCTCGCCGCCAGACCCTCTGGAGACAGAAGAATGAGTCAAGTCGTAGAAATCAAGGTGCCGGACATCGGCGACTACAAAGACGTCCCGGTGATCGAAGTGCTGGTCAAGGCGGGCGATACCGTCAACGCCGAGGATTCGCTGGTCACGCTGGAGTCGGACAAGGCGACCATGGACGTGCCGTCGCCCAAGAGCGGCGTCGTCAAGGAAGTGAAGATCAAGGTGGGCGATAGCGTGTCGGAAGGCTCGCTGGTGCTGTTGCTCGAAGAGCAGGGCGCCGCTGCAGCTCCGGCGCCTGCCGCTCAAGCTGCGCCCGCACCGGCTCCGGCCGCTGCTGCGCCGGCACCCGCGCCTGCTGCACAAGCTCCGGCACCCGCGCCGGCAGCTGCAGGTGGCGGCACGGTTGAAGTGAAGGTCCCGGACATCGGCGACTACACGGACGTGCCGGTCATCGAGATCAGCGTGAAGGTGGGCGACAAGGTGGAAGCCGAGCAGTCGCTGATCACGCTCGAATCGGACAAGGCCACGATGGATGTGCCGTCGCCGGCTGCCGGTACCGTCAAGGAAATCCGCGTGAAGGTGGGCGATGCCGTGTCGCAAGGCACGCTGATCGTCGTGCTGGATGGTGCTGGCGGCGCGGCTGCAGCACCGGCCCCCGCACAAGCTCCGGCGCCCGCACCGGCTGCCGCTGCACCGAGCCCGGCACCTGCCGCTACTCCCGCTGCCGCCCCGGCTGCTGCGCCTGCAACCTACACCGCCGACACCGTCGGTACGGTGGGCAAGGCCGCCCACGCCAGCCCGTCGGTGCGCAAGTACGCGCGTGATCTGGGCGTGAACGTGAGCCTCGTTGGCGGCACGGGTCCGAAGAACCGTATCACGCAGGAAGACGTGCAGCGCTACGTCAAGGGCGTGATGACCGGCCAAGCCGCAGCGCCGGGCAAGGCTGCTGCCGCACCGTCTGGCGGCGGCGAGCTGAACCTGCTGCCGTGGCCGAAGGTGGACTTCACCAAGTTTGGTCCGGTCGATCCGAAGCCGCTGTCGCGCATCAAGAAGATCTCGGGCGCGAACCTGCACCGCAACTGGGTCATGATCCCGCACGTCACCAACAATGACGAAGCGGACATCACCGAGCTGGAAGCTTTCCGCGTGCAGATGAACAAGGACCACGAAAAGGCCGGCGTGAAGTTCACGATGCTGGCGTTCGTGATCAAGGCGGTTGTTGGCGCGCTGAAGAAATTCCCGACGTTCAACGCCAGCCTGGACGGCGACAACCTGGTCTTCAAACAGTACTTCCACATCGGCTTTGCGGCTGATACGCCCAACGGGCTGGTGGTGCCGGTGATCCGCGATGCGGACAAGAAGGGCCTGGTCGACATCGCCAAGGAAATGGCCGACCTGTCGAAGGCCGCCCGCGAAGGCAAGCTGAAGCCGGACCAAATGCAAGGCGGTTGCTTCTCGATCTCGTCGCTGGGCGGCATCGGCGGCACGAACTTCACGCCGATCATCAACGCGCCGGAAGTGGCCATCCTGGGTCTGTCGCGTGGTTACCAGAAGCCGGTATGGGACGGTAAGCAGTTCGTGCCGCGCCTGACGCTGCCGCTGTCGCTGTCGTACGATCACCGCGTGATCGATGGCGCAGAAGCTGCCCGCTTCAACGCGTATCTGGCCAGCGTGCTGGCGGACTTCCGCCGCGTCAGCCTGTAAGCCCGCACGGGTGCGGCACGCATCTGGCTTTGGGCCTGTGCGTGCCGGCCTGGATGGGGTTACAGCCGGGTTTGCAGCGGCCGGCGGATTTTTCGCGAGGACGACATGACGACGTGCGTGGTGGTCAAGAAAGACGGCGAAGTGGCAATCGCAGCCGATTCGCTGGTGACGTTCGGCGATACGCGCCTAGCGCGCGGCTACGAGCAAAACCAGAAGATCTTCCAGGTGGGCGAGTCGCTGATCGCCCTGGCGGGTACGACGGCCCACTTCCCGGTCATGCGCAGCCTGCTGACCGGCTTGGCGGATGAATGCCGGCTTGGCTCGCGCGACGACGTCTTCCGGACCTTCCTCAAGGTGCACGAAAAGCTCAAAGACGAGTATTTCGTCAACACCAAGGAAGACGACGATGACCCTTACGAGTCGTCTCAGATCACTTGCCTGATCGCCAACGCAACTGGCATCTACGGCGTTTATTCGTACCGCGAAGTGTTTTCGTTCGACCGCTTCTGGGGCATCGGCTCGGGGCGCAATTTTGCGCTGGGGGCCATGTCTACGGTGTTCGACATGCCGGGCAAGACGGCGGCGGATGTTGCGCAGGTCGGCGTGGCTGCGGGCGTGGAATTCGACAAGAGTTCGGGCGGCCCGATCGAAGTGCACACGATACGTCTGCAAGATTGAAAGCGTCGGCGGCCAAGGCGATGCCGGGTGCCGACGACAAGAACAAGGAGTCAGGAATGAGCGTGGTGGAAATCAAGGTGCCGGACATCGGCGATTTCGACGCAGTGGAAGTCATCGAAGTGCTGATCAAGGCGGGCGATACCGTGGCGCCTGAGCAGTCGCTGATCGTGCTGGAATCCGACAAGGCCAGCATGGAAGTGCCGTCGGACGTGGCCGGCAAGATCGTCGATGTGAAGGTCAAGGTGGGCGACAAGGTTGCGAAGGGAGCGGTGATTGCCACGGCGGAAGCCGGCGCAGCCGCAGCTCCGGCACCTGCGCAGGCACCGGCCGCAGCACCTGCTGCAGTGCCGGCAGCAGCGGCGCCCGCACCGCAAGCGGCCAAGCATGCCGGCAGCGCAGATATCGAGTGCGACATGCTCGTCCTCGGCTCTGGCCCGGGCGGATATTCGGCCGCCTTCCGCAGCGCAGATCTTGGCATGAACACCGTGCTGGTCGAGCGCTTCTCCACGCTGGGCGGTGTCTGCCTGAACGTGGGTTGTATCCCGTCGAAGGCGCTGCTGCACACGGCCGCCGTGATGGAAGAAGTCAAGGCGATGGCCGCGCACGGCATCGTCTACAGCGAGCCGAAGGTTGATATCAACCAACTGCGCAAGCACAAGGAATCCGTGATCGGCAAGCTGACCGGCGGCCTGGCTGGCATGGCCAAGGCACGCAAGGTGCAGGTCGTGCGCGGCGTTGGTACGTTCCTCGATCCGAACCACCTGGAAGTGCAGGTGACGGACGGCGCCGGCAAGGCTGTGACCGGCGAGAAGAAGGTCATCCGCTTCGCCAAGGCGATCATCGCTGCGGGCAGCGAGGCCGTGAAACTGCCGTTCATCCCGGAAGACCCGCGCATCGTCGATTCGACCGGCGCGCTGGAGCTGCATGAAGTGCCGGCCAAGATGCTGGTCATCGGCGGCGGCATCATCGGCCTGGAAATGGCCACGGTGTACAGCACGCTGGGCGCGCGCATCGACGTGGTGGAAATGCTCGACGGCCTGATGCAGGGCGCCGACCGTGACCTCGTCAAGGTGTGGGACAAGATGAACAAGGGCCGCTTCGACAAGGTCATGCTCAAGACCAAGACGGTTGGTGTCGAGGCCAAGCCGGACGGTATCTATGTGAAGTTCGAAGGCGAAGCTGCACCGGCCGAGCCGCAGCGCTACGACATGGTGCTGGTGGCCGTGGGCCGCAGCCCGAACGGCAAGCGCATCGGCGCCGAGAAGGCCGGCGTGGCTGTGACGGACCGCGGCTTCATCGACGTGGACAAGCAACAGCGCACCAACGTGTCGCACATCTACGCGATCGGCGACATCGTTGGCCAGCCGATGCTGGCGCACAAGGCGGTCCATGAAGGTCATGTGGCTGCCGAAGCTGCGCACGGCGAGAAGGCATACTTCGATGCCAAGCAGATTCCATCGGTGGCCTTTACCGATCCGGAAGTGGCCTGGGCCGGCCTGACCGAAGACCAGTGCAAGGCACAGGGCATCAAGTACGGCAAGGGCGTGTTCCCGTGGGCCGCTTCGGGCCGCGCGATCGCGAATGGCCGCGACGAGGGCTTCACCAAGGTCATCTTCGACGAGGAAACGCATCGCATCATCGGCGGCGGTATCGTCGGCACGCATGCGGGCGACCTCATCAGCGAGATCTGTCTGGCCATCGAGATGGGCGCCGACGCGGTGGATATCGGCAAGACCATCCACCCGCACCCGACGCTGGGTGAGTCGGTGGGCATGGCTGCGGAAATCTATGAGGGTGTCTGCACGGATGTGCCGCCAGCTCGCAAGCGCTGAGATGCAATTAACCGCCGTGTTTTCAGAGAGACCCTGAAACCTGGCTGGCAAAGAAGAAGGGCCGCTCGATTGGGCGGCCCTTCTTCTTTGATGCGTTGCCTCAGTGACGCGGTTGGGCGGGGCGACGGTTCCGGCGCAGCAGGCGCAGCGCTGCGGTCAGCCGGCGCCAAGCTAGGCGTAGCAGCCCGCGCCGGTGGGTTCGCCAACTGACGATGCGTGCCTGCAGCGCCTGCCAGGTCGGGCTGGCGCGCAAGGCAGCAACCATACGCTGCTTCCAGGCCAGGAAAGCGACTTCCCAGCGGGAATACCAGTCGATCGTATGCAACTGCGGCCGAACCACTACGTAGATGCGGGCACCTAACGCCGTACTGACAGCCTTCGCCAGTATCAGCACGAGCGTCCCGGCGATAAATTTGCCACGCGTGAGCACGTAGACAGCCGCCAGCTTGAATGGCAGTAGCGCCAGCATCGGCAGGACGAACGCACAGAGGGCTTCGATCGGCTCAAGCGCAGCCAGGCGTCGTTCTGCAGCCTGCACCCATGGGTGCGTTGCCAGTCGGGCAGTGACCCGCAGCATGGCATTCCAGATCCATTCTTCGAACAGCAGGATCAGTGCGGCCAGGAAGATCAGGCCACGTTTGGCCAGGGATTCGCGGGACATCGGCGTAGGGTTGGGGTGGTAATCCGCAATATAGGATGGAGCGCCGGTCGCCCACAAAAGTTCGCAGTTTGAAGCGCCGTGACGGTTTGCGTGCACACAAAAAACCCGGCCGAAGCCGGGTCAAAGGTACCCACTGATCACCACTGAGGACAGGTTTTCTCTGGCGGTACCGAGGAGGCAATCCAACGAACACAGTGGAATTGACCGCCGGGCGTGTGTTTCGGTTCCGCGCAAAATACACGCAAACGATGCGTTTGGAAGATTGATTCGACGGCACAAACAAAACGGGCCTCCCGAAGGAGGCCCGTTTGCGCAGAAAACTAAGACCGATTAGGCCGCGGTCGTGGTCTTCTTGCTGGTGGCAGCACGCGCTTGAGCCGAAGCCTGGGCGGTTGCCTTGCTGGCAGCGTTGGCAGCAGCGTGGAAGTTGCTTTCAGCCAGTTCCACAGCTTGCTTGGTGGCCTTCTGCACCGAGTCGTAGGCGTTGTTGGCAGCCGACAGAGCCGACTTCACCAAGGCGACAGCCGATTCCGAACCAGCCGGGGCGTTCTTCGACACGTTGTCGACCAGCGCTTGCAGCTTGCGGCTGTTTTCAGCGATTTGCGATTCAGCGGCCTTGCTGAACTCGGTTTGCGTGTCCGAAGCGATTTCGTACAGGTGGCGGCTGTAAGCCAGAACCTTTTCAGCCAGCGGCTGAACGGCAGCGGTTTGCACCGACAGCAGTTCTTGCGCGTCTTTGGCGGTCAGGGCCTTCTTGGCGTGCTCGACGTTTTCGGCCAGGGTAGCCTTGACGACTTGCAGGTTCAGTTCGACCAGTTTCTCGACGCCTTCAAAAGCCTTGTTGGTCAGGCCAAAGAAGGTTTCCAGGTTGGCCTTGTGCGCCGCAGCGATCTGTTCCTGAGTCAGCATGTTGTCTCTCCAATGCAAGGTGGACGGGGGGAATCAAAATCAAAATTTAGATCGCCCAGATGTACAAAGCATGACGGTCTGCGTCGGGCCTTCCAGGCGACATCGCGATGGCTTATGGATGGTGCATCGCAACAATTCCATTGTTGTTGAACGTCAAACCAGTGTCAAGCAGCTTTTGTGCATCGCACAAAAATCAGAATTGGCTGATTTTTGATGCACAGGAATTGCGCGGCAAACCGTTTGGCGTAACTTTTTGTAGCAAAAGAATGCGCATTTGTGGTGCGTGTCGAAGTTGCTTTGCTAGCTCTAGCGGCAACTTCGTCTCAAAAAACATACTGTCGCAGCCTAGGTTAGGATGCGTCCGTTCGCCAATTCTGTTGCGCTGCAATTATTTGTGATCTCTCATGCGGGCGTTCTACACCGATCATTTTGTGCTGCCGCTGCCCCCAGGCCACCGGTTTCCGATGCGTAAATACAGTGAGCTGCGCGCGCGGGTGCTGGCGGAGGTACCGGGGTTGGAGATGCATGAAGCCCCGCGAGCCGATGACCAGGCTTTGCTGCTGGCGCACGCACCTGATTACGTCGAGGCGGTGAGCGCCGGCCACCTTGATCCGGCACGCCAGCGCGAGATCGGCTTCCCGTGGTCGCCGGAGATGGTGGAGCGTAGTCGCCGATCTGCAGGCGCCACCATGGCGGCATGTGCAGCCGCCATGGCAGACGGCATTGCCGTCAACCTGGCAGGCGGCACGCATCACGCTTATGCGGATAAGGGCGCCGGCTTTTGTGTCTTCAACGACGCGGCCATCGCTTCACGTTGGATGCAGCGCCAGCCGGGCAGGGCGCCCGCCGAGTTTCCCGTCGCCATCGTTGATCTGGACGTACACCAGGGCAACGGCACCGCGTCGATCCTGCGTGACGATGCCTCGGTGTTCACGCTGTCGGTGCACGGTGAGAAGAACTACCCATTCCGCAAGGAAGCGTCCGACCTGGACGTTGGCCTGCATGACGGCTGCGGTGATCACGACTATCTGGAAGCGCTGACCGGTGCGCTCGATATCCTGGCGGGGCGCTTCAAGCCGAGCCTGATCATTTATTTGGCTGGCGCCGATCCGCACGAAGGTGATCGTTTGGGCCGGCTCAAGCTGACGATGTCCGGGTTGGCCGCGCGCGACCAGCAGGTGTTCGATTTTGCGTATCAGCGGCGCATTCCCATTGCCGTTACCATGGCGGGCGGCTACGGCAACAACATCGACGACACCGTGGCCGTCCACGCGCAGACCATTGCGCTGGCTGCCCGGCATGCACAACGTTGGGCGGCACGCGACGAGGCTGCTGCCGCATCGACCTCTCTCCAGCTTTCCGCATGACCCAAGCGTATTCCGCCGCGCCTGCGCAGGCCCGCGATTCCCTGTTCGTGGCCGCAATGCCGTGGTTGTTCGTACTGATCTGGAGCACGGGCTTCATCGTGGCCAAGTACGGGATGCCGTACGCCGAGCCGATCACCTTCCTCTTCCTGCGCTTTGTGGGTGTGCTGGTGTGCCTGCTACCGCTCGTGTTATTGGCACGTGTGCCGTTGCCGCGTCGCGCGGGCACGAAAGATGTCGACTGGGCAGCCGTCGGCCACCTTGCCGTGGCGGGTGTGCTGATGCAGTGGGGCTATCTGGCCGGCGTCTGGGCGGCTGTGAAGCTGGGGATGCCGGCGGGCATGACGGCGCTGATTGTCGGCATGCAGCCGATCCTCACGGCGTTGTATGTGTCGATGCGCGGCGAGCGCGTGACGGGGCGCCAGTGGCTTGGCCTGCTGTGCGGCATCGCCGGCGTGGGGCTGGTGGTGGCGAACAAACTGCACTTGGCAGGCGTGGGTGTGACGACGCTGGCGCTGTGTATGGGCGCGTTGCTGTCGATCACCATTGGCACGCTGTATCAGAAGCGCCATTGCCCGGTGTTCGACCTGCGCATGGGCGCGTGTATTCAGTTTGCTGCGTCGGCGCTGCTGTGTCTGCCGTTCATGTTTCTGTTCGAGACACGCGAGGTGCACTGGACGGCGCAGATGATCGGCTCACTGGTGTGGTCAGTGCTGGCGCTGTCCATCGGTGCGATCTCGCTGCTGTTCGTGCTGATCCGCAAGGGCGCGGCGACCAAGGTGACGTCGCTGCTGTACCTGACGCCGCCCACGACCGCAGTGATGGCCTGGGCGCTCTTCGGTGAGCGCTTTCCGCCGCTGGCCGCGCTGGGCATGGTGATTGCCGCGTGCGGTGTAGCGCTGGTGATTCGCAAGTAACGGCCGACAACCGGCTGGCGTATCCTCGTAGTTTTCCAATCTCCCGAGCGCACGCCAGCATGAGCACGCCCCGACAGACGCGCGACGATTACCGCCACTTCCATACCATCACCACGCGGTGGATGGACAACGACGTCTACGGCCACGTCAACAACGTCGTCTACTACAGCTACTTCGACACCGTGGTGAACGCCTACCTGATCGAGCAGGGCGTGCTGGACCCCGAGCACAGCGACACCATCGGCCTCGTCATCGAAACGCAGTGCAATTACTTCGCACCGCTGTCGTTTCCCGATCCGGTGGTCGCGGGCTTGCGTGTTGCGCGCCTGGGCAACACCAGCGTGCGCTATGAGGTGGGCTTGTTCCGCGGCGATGCACATGAGGCTGCCGCGCAAGGGCACTTCGTGCATGTCTACGTTGATCGCGAAACGCGTCGCCCGGTATCGCTGCCGGAGGCGTTGCGCGCCGTGCTGGAACCGCTGGCCGCCAACGTTGCAGCCTGAGTGATCTGCCTCGCCATGAGTGATCGACGCCCCAACGCCACCGAGGTCGATCTCGTCGACCAGGCCATCACGTCGCGCCGCTCGATTCGCGCGTTCCTGCCCAAGCCTGTCGAGCGTGAAGACATCGAGGCGATTCTGGATGTGGCACGCCGCGCGCCGTCGGGCAGCAATACGCAGCCTTGGAAGGTCTATGTGCTGACGGGCGAATCGAAGGCGCGCCTGTCGGAATCCGTGCTGGCAGCGTTCGACCATCCGGAGGTCGATGCGCTGCACCGCGAGGAGTATCCGTACTATCCGCGCACGTGGATCGATCCCTATCAAAGTCGCCGTCGCAAGGTGGGCTGGGACTTATACGGTCTACTCGGCATTGGTCGCGCAGAGAAGGCGCGCATGCACGCACAGCACGCGCGCAATTTCCGTTTCTTCGATGCGCCCGTCGGCCTCATCTTCAGCATCGATCGCGTGATGGAGCAGGGCAGTTGGCTCGACTACGGCATGTTCCTCGAAGCCGTGATGGTGGCGGCGCGCGCACGCGGTATCGATACATGTCCGCAAGCGGCGTTCACGCCATTCCATCGCGTCATCAAAGCGCATCTTGCGTTACCGGATGACGAGATGGTCGTGTGCGGTATGTCGATGGGGTATGCAGACCCGTCCGCCATCGAAAACACGCTCATCACCGAGCGCGCACCTGTCTCCGACTTCACTCGGTTCTTCGACTGACGTCGTTATCGCGCAGCCGCCTGCGTGCTACGGCGCACATCTTCGCGCAAGGCGCAAATAGAACCAGAAAAGTCGTTGAATTGTGTCAACAGAATCAGGCGATGCTTCGTTAGACTTCCATCATGCAGTCGGCGTGTGAGCGCGGGCGCATTGTGAGGAAGTGTTGGACGACGTTGTAAACCGTGATTGTCACCATTCGGGTGGGAATTCGAGCGGGATGAAGTGCTCTCTCTGGGGCCTTCGCAATACGTTTTGACGCGGTACTCAGAAAGTGCCCTATGCGCAACTTTCTTCGCAAATTGTGGCTTGCCTTGGCAGGGAATTGCGTCGAAATGATGTCTGAATGATAAGGCTCCAGAGGTCAAACTTTAAGGCTGTGAGCTAAGTCCTTCATCTTGCTAAGAATTTTGTTTTTGCCTACACTTGCGCCATCTCACGCGCGGGTGATCGAATCATGTCACGGTCTGTATCCTCATTTTTCCGACGTCTCGGCCTAGCCTCGCTGATGACCGTCGCGCTCGCCGCCGTTTCCGTCGCCTCTGTGGCCCATGCTGCCACCGCCGACAAAAAGCCTGCCGCCAGCAAGAAAGCCAAGTCCAAAGGCAAGACCGTCACCAGCAAGAAAGCCAGCGCCAAAGTCGCGGCTGCGAGCAGCGATGACGTTGCCACCACCAAAATCCGCAAGGTTGTCACCGTCAAGGGCAAACGCCGCGTGATCGTGGTTGAGCGTGGTGCTCGCCCGGTGCGTGCTGCCTTTGTGCCGGCCAGCCCGACGCTGGGCGAAGCAATGGGCCTGCGGGCCACGCCGGATGCGCTGGCGCTGCGCTCGTCGGTCGCGCTGGTGATGGATCAGAACACCGGTGAAGTGCTGTTCCAGAAGAATTCGGCTGCAGTGCTGCCGATCGCCTCGATCACCAAACTGATGACCGCGCTGGTTGTGACCGACGCGCATCAGCCGATGGACGAACTGCTCGAGATTACCGATGACGATCGCGATTACGAGCGCAACACCGGCTCGCGTCTGCGTTTCGGCACGATGCTTACGCGTGAAGACCTGCTGCTGCTGGCGCTGATGTCGTCGGAAAACCGTGCGGCGTCGGCACTGGGCCGCAGCTATCCGGGTGGCCGTCCGGCATTCGTGGCCGCCATGAACCGCAAGGCGCACGAGCTGGGCATGAACGACACGCACTATGTCGATTCGAATGGCCTGTCGAGCAGCAACGTGTCGAGCGCGCAGGATCTGGCCAAGATCGTGATCGCTGCGTACAAGGTGCCGACCATCCGCCAGTTCACGACCACCACTGAGCACACCGTCAACGCGAACGGCCGCACGCTGCATTACGTGAATACCAATCGCCTGGTGCGTGGCGGCGAATGGGACATCGGTCTGCAGAAGACCGGCTTCATCAACGAAGCAGGCCGCTGCCTCGTGATGCAAGCCAACGTGCATGGCCGCAATGTGGTGATGGTGTTCCTGGATTCGGCAGGCAATCTGACGCGCTTTGCGGATGCCACGCGCGTGCGCAATTGGCTGGAGCGCAATCCGCATGTGGAGGCAGCCACGCAAGCTGCTGCGCCGCTGCGCAACGTTCCGGTATCGACGCAACAACCGGCAACGGTGCTGGCTTCGGAGCAGCACGGCGCCTGAGTCGCAGTCTGATCGCCCAACAAAAAAGCGCGTCATCGAACGCGCTTTTTTGTTGGGTAAAACCGGCGCTCATTCCGCGCGCACGGGCTCCTCGTCATACGTGTAGCCCATGCCCTTGGAGATCTGCAGGGCGGTGTCCTTGAGGTTGTCGAGCCAGCTGTCCTGCAGGCGGTCTGCCGGTGCGGATAGCGACAAGCCCGCCACCAGCCGGCGCGAATCATCATAGATGCCGGCAGCGATACAACGTACGCCGAGTTCCAGCTCCTCGTTGTCGCGCGCGTAGCCGTTGGTGCGTACCCAGTTCAGTTCACGCTCAAGCTTGGGCAGATCGGTGATCGATGTGCGCGTATGGCCAGACAGGCCCGTGCGCGTGGCATAGGCTCGCACGCGGCCGATCTCGTCTGCTGCCAGGAACAACTTGCCGACCGACGTCAGGTGCAGCGGCGCACGGCCGCCGATGGCACGCACGACCTGCATGCCTGAGCGCTCGGAATACGCGCGCTCGATGTAGACGATCTCATCGCCCTGGCGTACGGAGAGGTTGACGGTCTGGCCGGTCAGGCGGTGCAGCGCGCGCATAGGTGTCAGCGCGGCCTCACGCACCGACAGGCGCGCTTTGACCAGGTTGCCGAGTTCCAGCAGGCGCATGCCGAGGCGATAGCTGCCGGGGTCGGAGCGATCGACAAAGCGGCATGCCACCATGTCGTTCAGGATGCGGTGCGCGGTGGACGGGTGCAGGCCCGTGCTGGCGGACAGCGCTTTCAGGCTGACCGGGTCGGCGTGTTCGGCCAGTGCGTCAAGCAGCATCATCATGCGTTCGATGACCTGGATGGACGTCTTGCCGGGGTCCTTGTCTGCTTCTGCCATGGGTGCAGGGGGTTGCGGATGCGATGCAAAATTCTATCCCACGATGTGAAAATGCGCACCCTCCCGACGCATGATTCCGGGTATTTTCGAGGGCATTCTCGGTCGTGCTTGCGTTGTGCTTGAGAGCGCATCGTGAAGCATACTCACGAGCGGCATGAAGAAGTTCTATGCCTGAAAACCCGCGCTGGCTGGGCGTCGGGCGCATAATGGCGGCTTCCGAGAACACACGAGACTCCCCATGCGCGTAGGCCTGTTCGTCACTTGCCTGGTTGATCTGATGCGGCCTGACATCGGTTTTTCGGTGCTCAAGCTGCTGGAAAAGGCCGGTTACGACGTGGTGGTGCCGCCTGCCCAGACATGCTGCGGTCAGCCTGCCTACAACTCCGGCGATCGCCCGCTGGCGCGCGATCTGGCCGAAAAAACGCTCAAGGAGTTCGAGCAGTTCGACTACGTGGTCATCCCGTCCGGCTCGTGCGGCGGCATGATCCGCAAGGGTTACGCCGATCTCTTTCGCGATGATCCGGAGCTTGCCAGCCGCTATGAGCGCCTAGCCCCCCGCGTGTATGAACTGACCGATTTCCTCGTCAACGTCGCGCGCATCGAATCGCTTGATTCCGCGTTCAAGGGCCATGTCACGTATCACGATTCATGCTCGGGCCTGCGCGAGCTGGGTGTGAAGGCGCAACCGCGCGCGCTGCTCGGCAAACTGCCTGGCGTGCAGCTGACAGAGATGCCGGCGTGCGAGGCGTGCTGCGGCTTCGGCGGCACGTTCTCGATCAAGTACGGTGATATCTCCACCGCCATCGCCGATGAGAAATGCGCCAACATCAAGGCCAGTGGTGCTGATGCCGTGGTGCTTGGTGATGTGGGCTGCATGCTCAACATTGAAGGTCGTCTACGCCGCACCGGCGACACGCACACACGCGTGCTGCATATCGCGCAGGTCCTCGCTGGCGACGCCTGAGCACAGAATACGGAGACGCAATCGCATGCAAGTCCGCAGCATGGAATTCAAGGCGCGTGCCGGGCAGAAGCTCGCCGACAAGCGCCTGCAGCAAAACCTCACCAAGCTCTCGACCAAGTTCGTTACCGCACGTGCAACGGCCATTCAGGAAATCGACTTCCCGGCCACGCGTGAAGCGCTGAAAGAGCGCCGCAACCGTGCGCTCGAGAACCTCGATGTCTGGCTTGCTACGTTCGAGGCAGAGGCCACGCGCCGTGGCGCCAAGGTGCTCTTCGCTGAAACCACGGCCGATGCCGCACGCCTGGTAGCCGAGATCGCCCGCCAGCACGACGTGAAGAAGGTCATCAAGAGCAAGTCGATGGTGACCGAGGAGATGCGCCTGAACCAGGTGCTCGGCGAGATGGGCGTGCAGAGCATCGAAACGGACCTGGGCGAATACATCCTCCAGATCAACGACAGCGAGCCGCCGTCGCACATCATCGCGCCGGTGGTGCACAAGGATAAGGAAGAGATTGCTGATCTCTTCGCCAAGACGCACAACAAGCCGCGTCTGACCGACATTCCCGAGATGACGCGCGAGGCGCGCGAAGTGCTGCGGCCCGAGTTCCTGTCGGCCGATATGGGCGTGACGGGCGGCAACTTCATCATTGCCGAGACAGGCTCGGTGGCTGTCGTCACCAATGAAGGCAACGAAGGCATGTGTACGATCATGCCGCGCGTGCACGTTGCCGTGACAGGCATTGAGAAGGTGCTGCCGACGCTTGAAGACTTGGCGACCGTCATGCGCCTGCTGCCGCGCTCGGCTACGGGGCAGGCCATCTCGAATTACTTCTCGCTACTGACCGGCCCGCGAGCCCCCGGCGAGAAAGACGGCCCCGAGCATATGTATTTCGTGATCGTCGATGGCGGCCGCAGCGGCCTGATCGGCGGTGAGTTCCAGGAGATGCTGCGCTGTATCCGGTGCGGCGCGTGTATGAACCATTGCCCGGTCTACCAGAAGATCGGCGGCCATGCGTATGGCTGGGTGTATCCGGGGCCGATGGGCAGTGTGCTGACGCCGAGCTACGTGGGCTTGTCCAATGCGCTGGATTTGCCGCAGGCCGCCACGCTCTGTGGCGAGTGTAATCGCGTTTGCCCTGCGTCGATCCCGCTGTCGGACTTATTGCGCACACTGCGCGAGAAGCAGATGGAGCGCGAGCTGCGTCCGCAATCCGAGCGTCTTGGCTTGCGCGTGTGGGGCTTCGTGGCACGGCGCCCGGCGCTGTATTCGGCAGGCACGTGGGTCGCGGCACGGGTGCTGCGCTGGATGGGCGGCGACAAGAAACTGATCCATTCGCTGCCGGTCGGCAAAGGCTGGACCGATACGCGAGACATGCCGGCCCCCGCCGGCAAGACATTCCGTGAGCTATATCGTGAAAAGAAGGCGCGTGCATGACCGCTACTGAATCCCTGCAAACACTGCGTGACGCGCTGGACCGTCACACACAATCGCCTGACCTGCCGCGCCTGCTCAAGCACTGGCGTGATGAGGCCGCGCTCGCACCGCTGGCCGTGCTGCCGCCCGCGTACGATCAGGTGCGCTGTTCGCTGTTGCAGCGGCTGGACATGGCCGTCTCCTTCGGCGAAGAGAGCTGTTCGTTCTCGCCGGCTTCGCTGTTCGCCGAGATGCGTCTGTGGGTCGACAAGGCTGAGGCCAAGCTCGCCAGCATGTAATCGACGGTCGACATGGAACGCACGGTGCGTGCTAGTGTCTGACACGTTATTCCCATGCCAGCCGACACCATGAACCAGACTGCCCGCGAGATCATGCTGTACGACGCCCAGAAGAAGACCACGGGCGTTGCATACCTCTGGTGGTTCCTGCTGGGCTTCCTGGGAGCGCATCGCTTCTACGTGAAGCGGCCGGGCAGTGGTATCGCCCAGGCGATCGCCAACATTGGTGGTACCTGGCTGGCGCTTCGCGACATGAACAATACGGCCGGCTGGGTGCTGGCCGTTGTCGGCGGACTGTGGGTGCTGGTGGACGTGTTCCTGATCCCGGGAATGGTCCGCGCATACAACACGGTGCTGGCCGAGCGGCTTACGGCCACACCTTGATAGGAGTTGACTCGATGAACCGCATGACTGGATGGAAACGTGCCGTACTGTGGGCGGCAGGATTGGTGTGCGTTGGTGCCGCACTGGCCGGTTGCTCGACCTCGCGTGAGCAGTACAGCCAAAGTTCCAATATCACCGCATACGGCGTAGTGGATGCCGGGATTGAGCGGACGTCGCGCTGATCCTCATTCCGTGGCTGGCGGTGCCACGTCCTCAAACCGCCGCCACTCACCATTGACCAGCAGTTCCAGCGGCTGGAACAAGGCCTTGTAGGCCATCTTGCGGCTCTGTTCGATCCAGTAGCCGAGGTAGACGTAGGGTAGGTCCAGCGCCTGCGCCTGGGCGATCTGCCACAGCACGTTGTACGTCCCGTAACTCGCCCTGTGTTCGATCGGGTCGTAGAACGTGTAGACGGACGACAAGCCGTCTTCCAGCACGTCGATCATGCTCACCATGCGCAGCTTGCCCGCCGATGGCGATTCGGGCGGCTCGCGAAACTCCACCAGACGTGAATTCACCCGGCTTTGCAGCAGGAACTGCTCGTACTGGTCTCGGCTGTCGTGGTCCATGCCGCCGCCAGCGTGGCGAACGGATTGGTACAGCAGGTAGAGCTGGTAGTGCTCTTCAACATAGGTGAGTGGAGCGACCAGCGCTTCAAGCGACTGATGGCGCTCGGCGGCGCGACGTTGTGTGCGCGACGGCGAAAACTGATCGACGACGACGCGGCATGGCGTGCATGCATGGCAGTCGTCGCAGTGGGGGCGGTAGGTGAAGATGCCGCTGCGCCGGAATCCGGCGCGCACGAGCTTGGAATAGACGTCTGCGTTGATCAGGTGCGCCGGTGTGGCGACCTGCGAGCGCGCCAAGCGGCCATCCAGGTAGCTGCATGCGTAAGGCGCGGTGGCATAGAACTGCAATGCCGAGAGAGGAAGTTCCTTAAGCTTGCTCATTGCGCACGGTCCATCGACGAAGCACGAATTTGTCGAAGTGCCACGGCACGATGGCCGGCGCATTGGCCGCTTCCCGCACATGCGCGAGAAACGCTGCGCGCGGCACCGGGGCTCCTCCCAGCGACGCCAGATGTTCGGTCTCCTGCTGGCAGTCTATCATCGCGACGCCCTGGCCGCCGAGAAAGGCGCAGAGCGCGGCCAGCGCGATTTTTGAGGCGTCGGTGCGGTGAGCGAACATCGATTCACCATAGAACATCCGGCCCAGCGCCACGCCATACAGGCCGCCAACGCGCTTGCCGGCATACCAGGTCTCAACGCTGTGGGCATAGCCGCGGCGGTGCAGGGCGGTGTAGGCCTGGATCACGTCTTCGGTAATCCACGTGCCGTGCTGGCCGGGGCGCGCGGTGGTGGCGCAGTCGACCATGGTTTCGCGGAAGGCGTGGTCAATGCGAACTTCCCAGGCAGGGTTGTCGAGTACGCGGCGCAGCGTCTTGCGGAAGGTGACCGATACGCGGAAATCTTCCGGGCGCAGCACCATACGCGGGTCAGTACTCCACCAGAGCACGGGCTGGCCTTGCGCGTACCAGGGGAAGATGCCTTGCCGATACGCAATCAACAGCCGCTGCGGCGAGAGATCCGCGCTGGCCGCAAGCAACCCGGGCGCCTCGGATTCAGGTCCGAGCGCGCGATCGACCGGCGGAAAGGGATCGTGCGGATCCAGCCAGGCGATCATGATGCGGAGAAATTTTTGAGGGCTGGATTACGACGCCGTCGTCGTGCTTGCCGGCGTGTCGACCGTGGCTGAGCGCATCGGCTTGTAGATGTCCAGCGTGTGGAGGCGGAAACTGCCGTCGGTCAACTTGCCCGCAGCGCGGTCGGCAAAGAAGCAGCGCAGCGTGTGGATGACCGTCGGGAAAGCGAGGTCGTCCCAGGGGATGTCGGCTTCATTGAACAGCGCGACTTCCAGGCTTTCCTCACCGGGGGCGAAATCCAGATCCTTCAGCTTGGCCAGGTAGAACAGATGCACCTGGTGCACGTGCGGTACGTTGAGCACCGAATACAGCTCGCCGATTTCCACGTTGGCGCCGGCTTCTTCCTGCGTTTCGCGGTTGGCTGCCTGCGCGGTGGTTTCGCCGATTTCCATGAAGCCGGCGGGCAAGGTCCAGAAACCGTAACGCGGTTCAATGGCGCGCTTGCACAGCAGGATCTGATCGTTCCACACGGGCACGGTGCCGACCACGTTGCGCGGATTCACGTAGTGAATCGTATTGCAGTGATCGCAAACGTCGCGCAGTCGGTTGTCGCCGGCGGGAATGCGCGAGACGACTGGCTGGCCGCAGTTGGAACAGAATTTCATGGGGGAGGGCTTGGCGCGGGTGGAATATCTCAGTGTATCACCGCGGTGACTCGGCCCCGCGCGGGGCGGGGTATCGACTGAGCTGCGGACTTTGGCTGCGCGCAGAAAAGCAAAAAGCCCGCTAGTTGCGGGCTTTGCTCTGATGTTTCCTATCCGGCCCAGGTCTTGGAGCGAGCCGTTTGATGCGTTGGTTGCGGGGGCAGGATTTGAACCTGCGACCTTCGGGTTATGAGCCCGACGAGCTGCCAGACTGCTCCACCCCGCGTCCGTAAGAAACACGCTCGACTTCTGGCTGGTTGCGGGGGCAGGATTTGAACCTGCGACCTTCGGGTTATGAGCCCGACGAGCTGCCAGACTGCTCCACCCCGCGTCCGTCGAATAAAAGAGTATATCGAAACTGCTGTGGCGATGCAACATCTTTCTTTCGTAATCGTCACCGCAGTGGTGCGTGATGTTCGTGTGGTGTGCCTGCGAGGCCAAGCCATGCTTGGTTTTTAGACAGATCAAACATCGTGATGTTCGAATGCGGCGCACACGATGCATCGCGGTGCGGCAGCCGTTTACAATGCGGCCTTTCGCGTTCTTCTCCTGACTCTGATCGTGCTCAACGCCCTGTATCCGCTTGCCCGCCCGCTGCTGTTTTCGATGGACCCTGAAGACGCGCACTACTTCACGTTGAATCAGCTCAAGCGGGCGCATGCGATGGGGTTCTCCAGTTGCATCGGCGCGCGCGTCGCGCCACAACCGCGCACGGTGATGGGTGTGACGTTCCCGAACCCGGTGGGTCTGGCTGCTGGCCTGGACAAGGACGGTGCGTATATCGATGCGCTCGGCGCACTCGGTTTCGGCTTCATTGAAGTGGGCACCGTCACGCCGCGCGCGCAGCCAGGCAACCCGCGCCCGCGCATGTTCCGCTTGCCGGCGGCGAACGCGCTCATCAACCGGATGGGCTTCAACAACGGTGGCGTCGATGCGTTCATCAATAACGTGAAGGCATCGAAGTGGCGCGAGGCGGGCGGGGTGCTCGGCCTGAACATCGGCAAGAACGCCGATACGCCAATCGAACGCGCCGTCGACGATTACCTGCACTGTCTGGAGCGCGTGTACCCGCACGCCAGCTACGTCACGGTGAATATCTCGTCGCCGAACACGAAGAACCTGCGCCAGCTCCAGGGCGCGAGCGAACTCGACAGCCTGCTAGGTACCCTGCGGGACGCGCAAAACCGCCTGGCCGATCAGCACAAGCGCTATGTGCCCGTGGCATTGAAGATCGCGCCGGATCTCGATGACGACCAGATCGCCAACGTGGCCGATGCACTGCTGCGTCACAAGATGGATGGCGTGATCGCCACCAATACGACGATCCGCCGCGAAGCTGTGACCGGTCTGGCCCATGCGGAAGAAGCGGGTGGTCTGTCGGGCCAGCCGGTGCGTGAAGGCTCAACGCGGGTGATTCGTGCGCTGCGTGGTTTGCTGGGCGATGCCGTGCCAATCATCGGCGTGGGCGGCATCCTGGCGGGCGAGCACGCGCGCGAGAAGATCGATGCCGGCGCGCAGCTCGTGCAGCTCTATACAGGATTGATCTATCGCGGTCCGTCGCTGGTGGCGGAGTGCGCCCGCGCGCTGGCGCGTTGAGCCCGACTAACGCCGGGTGAGGTAGATGACGATGGCGCTGACGGCCACCACGGCCGCCGCCATGTCGTACGGGCCGGTGTAGTCCGCCCACACCGCCGCATCGAGCCGTGGCGTGAATGCCGACTGCGTCCAGGGCAGGATCACACGCGGAATGGCGAACAGCACCACTGCCACGACCAGCAGCACGATCAGTGCGGCCAGCGCGGTCTGCATGCGTCCCCAGATGCGAATGGATGAATAGGACAAGGCCCGACCTTGTTTGGAGATTGCCGTGCAGCCATCAGGGCGGCCGACAAAGAAGTTTGCAATTCAGCTTTGTCAGTCATTCTCCTACAAAGTTCTGTCGGCCGCCGTCCTACGTTTGGCTATGTGCAGTACAGCATGCCTGACCCGGCAACAAGGTGCATAGCACTTGGCTTTGCGCCGGTTTCCGTTGCAAATATCAAACGACTGTTTGCTGAAGTGACGCACCGTAGTTGCCCTTGAAACGCCAATAGCAAGCGGGATTTGTCCTGATGCTGCGTGGCAACGATTGCCCGTTTGAGGGGTTGGCGTGAGAAAGACGCGGAGTACAATCCGCCCTCATTGTGCATTGCACTATTTTTTTGAGCGGCCAGCAGTTCGGCCGATTTCCAAGCTCATGAGTCAAGCTCTTACAGCAGCAGGGGTTCCCCCAAAGACCAACGTAAACCTGCGCGCCATGGTGGTCGGTGCCGTGGGTGTGGTGTTCGGCGACATCGGGACCAGCCCGCTGTATTCGCTCAAGGAAGCGTTCAATCCGGAGCACGGCATTCCGTTCTCCAACACCGCGGTGCTCGGCATCATCTCGATGCTGTTCTGGGCGATGGTGATCGTGGTGTCGCTCAAGTACGTGCTGTTCGTCATGCGCGCCGACAACAACGGCGAAGGCGGCATCTTGGCGCTGATGGCGCTGTCGCTGCGCACGGCCAATCCGAATTCCAAGCGCATGTCGCTGCTGCTGATGCTCGGCGTTTTCGGGGCGTGCATGTTCTACGGCGATGCGGTCATCACGCCGGCCATCTCGGTGCTCTCGGCCATGGAGGGCCTGGAGATCGCAGCGCCCGCGCTGTCGCCGTTCGTGCTGCCGATCACGCTGGTGATTCTGACGGCGCTGTTCCTGATCCAGCGCAGCGGCACCTCGGTGGTCGGCAAGCTGTTCGGGCCGGTGATGCTGCTGTGGTTTGCCGCGCTGGCCGCGCTGGGCATGATGAACCTGGTGAAGGCGCCGCAGATTCTGGTGGCCATCAACCCGATGTATGCGATTTCGTTCCTGCATGACCACGCGCT
Organism: Ralstonia sp. A12; assembly: GCF_000801955.1. GTDB lineage: Bacteria > Pseudomonadota > Gammaproteobacteria > Burkholderiales > Burkholderiaceae > Ralstonia. The sequence goes on along the minus strand of NZ_JSZO01000006.1, from coordinate 92,830 downwards.
GCAGGCGTTCATCGTGCTGGGCTCTGTGTTTCTGGTGCTGACCGGCGCCGAGGCGCTGTACGCCGACATGGGCCACTTTGGCGCCCGCCCGATCCGCTGGGGGTGGTTCTTTATCGTGGCGCCGAGCCTGTTGCTGAATTACTTCGGCCAGGGCGCCATGATGCTGACCGACCCGAGCACGATCGAAAACCCGTTCTACCGCTCCGTTCCTGAAGCCCTGCAGCTGCCGATGGTGGTGCTGGCTGCGGCCGCGACCGTCATCGCCTCGCAGGCTGTGATTTCGGGGGCATTCTCGCTGACCAGCCAGGCCATTCAGCTCGGTTTCGTGCCGCGCATGCGCATCCGCTACACGTCGGAAGCGGAGATCGGCCAGATCTACGTGCCGGTGGTGAACTGGATGTTGCTGATCCTGGTAATCGGCGTGGTGCTGGCGTTCAAGAAGTCCGACAACCTGGCCGCCGCCTACGGTATTGCTGTGACGACCACGATGGTCATCACCACGGTGCTGGCGGCGGTGGTGATGCGCAACGTGTGGCGCTGGAATCCGGTGCTGGTGACGCTGGTGAGTCTGGGCTTCCTGGTGGTTGACCTAGCGTTCTTCGCGGCCAACCTGCTGAAGATCCGTGACGGCGGCTGGTTCCCGCTGATGCTCGGCGCTGGCGTGTTCTTCCTGCTGATGACCTGGTACAAGGGCAAGAAGCTGTTGCGCGCGCGCAGCCTGGAAGACGGTATTCCGCTGGAGCCGTTCCTGGCAGGCCTGCTGGCCCATCCGCCGCATCGCGTGGAAGGCACGGCCGTGTTCCTGACCGGCAATACGGATTTCGTGCCGGTGTCGCTGCTGCATAACCTGAAGCACAACCGCGTGCTGCATGAGCGCGTGATCTTCATCAGCTTCGTCACGCGTGACATTCCGTACGTGGATGACAAGCACCGTGTGACCGTGCGCGACCTGGGCAGTGGCATCTACATCGTCAAGGCTGAATACGGCTTCAAGGAAACGCCGGACGTGTACCGCGTGCTCGAACTCGGCCAGCCGCAGATCGGTACACGCTGCGAGCTGATGGATACGTCGTTCTTCATCGCGCGCGAATCGGTGGTGCCGTCCAAGCTGCCGGGGATGTCGATGTGGCGCGAACGCTTGTTTGCGTGGATGCATCAAAACGGCGCCAAGCCTTCGGACTTCTTCCACATTCCCGCCAACCGCGTGGTGGAGCTGGGGACCAAGGTCGAGATCTGACGACCTGCATTGCTGAATAACAAAACGGCCCGTGCGAGAGAGACGCACGGGCCGTTTTGTTTGGAGCGACGTCGGAGTTAGATCTTCGAGGCGTCGTGATCGCGCTTGTGCACTTCGTGGTTGCGAGCGTGCACGTCGTGGTTGCGGTCCTTGACGTCGGCGTGCAGGTCTTTGCGGTCTTGGTGCAGGTCGCGGCGATCCGCGTTGACCTGATGCTGGTCTTGCGCGCGTTGCTTGTTCCAGTATTCAGCACCCTTGACGTTGCCGTTGGCCAGATCGCGGTCTTCGCGGCGTTGGGCGGCGTTGCGCTCGGCGCGTTCGTCAGCCAGAGCGGCCTTGTCCTTGCCGATGTCGGCACGGTCATGGCGGATGTCGCGGTTGTCGTGACGGATATCACGGTTGTCCTGGTGGATCTGCTGGTTGTCTTGCTGCACCTGCGTGACCGGCGACACAGGAGCGGGCGGCGTGGTCTGTGCGAAGGCAGCGGTACCAGCAACAGCAAGCAGAACAGCGATCAGGGTGTGGCTCGTCTTCATGGTGTTTCTCCTCGTGGGTGCCAGGCGCGGTGTGTGCCTGTGCCTCCTTAACGGGCCGAAAAGACACGCCGACGACGCGCGAGTGTTAGGAAAGTTCCACGCAAGTAAGGACTTGTAACGCACTCCGCGCGCATGGAGATCGGCCAATAAAAAACCCGCCGGGTCCGAAGACCGGGCGGGTTCTCACCAGCAGAATGCGCCTTAACGCTTGAGCTTGGCGAAAGCAGCGGCCATCGCGCCACCAGCCGGTGCTGCCTCACGGCGTTGCTGACCGCCTTGACGATTGCCGCCACTGTTCGGACGATCACCGCCGCCGCCGGCGCGCGCAGGTGTCTGGCCCGGCTCGTCCGACAGGCGCATGGTCAGGCCGATGCGGTTGCGCTTCACATCCACCTCCATCACCTTGACCTTGACGATCTGGCCGGGCTTGACCACCTCGTGCGGGTCGCGCACGAACTTGGTAGATAGCGCCGACACGTGCACCAAGCCATCCTGATGCACGCCGATGTCGATGAACGCGCCAAAGGCCGCCACGTTGGTCACCACGCCTTCGAGCACCATGCCGGGTTGCAGGTGCTTGATGTCTTCCACGCCGTCCTGGAACGTCGCCGTCTTGAACTCGGGGCGCGGGTCGCGGCCGGGCTTCTCCAGTTCCGATAGGATGTCGACCACGGTCGGCAGGCCGAACTTCTCGTCGGTGAACTCGCGGGCGGTCAGGCCACGCAGTGCTTCGCGGTTGCCAAGCACGTCGCCGATGCCCTTCTTGATGCTATCCAGAATGCGCTTGACCACCGGATACGCTTCCGGGTGGACGGACGAGCGGTCGAGCGGGTTGTCGCCGTCGTTGACGCGCAGGAAGCCGGCGGCCTGCTCGAACGTCTTGTCGCCCAGGCGCGGTACCTTCTTGAGTGCGTCGCGGTTGGCGAACGCGCCGTTGGCATCGCGGTACTCGACGATGTTCTTGGCGAGGATCGAGTTCAGGCCCGACACACGGGCCAACAGCGGGGCAGAGGCGGTATTCACGTCCACGCCGACCGCGTTCACGCAGTCTTCGACGATGGCATCCAGCGCACGGGCCAGCTCGCGCTGGTTCACATCGTGCTGGTACTGGCCAACACCGATCGACTTCGGATCGATCTTCACCAGTTCAGCCAGCGGGTCTTGCAGACGACGCGCAATCGACACCGCGCCGCGCAGCGACACGTCCAGTTCTGGGAATTCCTTGGCTGCCAGTTCCGACGCCGAGTACACCGACGCGCCAGCTTCGCTCACCACGATCTTGGTCAGCTTCACGTCGGGGGCGGATTGGGCCAGGAGCTGCATCAGGTCTTGCACGAGCTTGTCGGTCTCGCGGCTGGCGGTGCCGTTGCCGATGGAGACGAGTGCCACGTTGTGCTGCTTGGTCAGGCGCGCCATCGTGGCGAGCGAACCATTCCAATCGCGGCGCGGCTCGTGCGGGTAGATGGTGGCGGTTTCCAGCAGCTTTCCGGTATGGTCGACCACGGCGATCTTGCAGCCTGTGCGGATGCCCGGGTCGACGCCCATCACGGCCTTCGGGCCAGCGGGTGCGGCCAGCAGCAGGTCGTGCAGGTTGCGGCCGAAAATCTTGATGGCCTCGGCTTCGGCCGATTCACGCAGTTGCGTCAGCAGTTCGGTTTCGATATGCGGCTGCACCTTGACGCGCCAGCACCAGCGGCAGACGTCCGAGAGCCACTTGTCCGCCGCGCGGCCCTTGTTTTCGATGCCGACGTGGCGCGCGATCATGGTTTCGCATGGGTGCGGGCTCAGCGCGTCCTGTTCTTCGCCCAGGCCGAGCTTGACGAACAGCACGCCCGCATTGCGGCCACGGAACAATGCCAGCGCGCGGTGCGACGGCACGTTGCGGATGGGCTCGCTGTAGGCGTAGTAATCGCGGAATTTCTCTTCCTCGGCGGTTTCCTTACCTTCCACCACCGTCGACGAGACCTGGCCCTGGCTCCACAGGTGTTCACGCACCTTGCCCAGCAGTTCGGCCGTTTCGCCAAACTGTTCGGAGAGGATGTCGCGCGCGCCGTCCAACGCGGTCTTCACGTCGGGCACGCCGCCGTCTGCGGTCGGGTTGCCGTTGACGAACTTGGCGGCTTCGGCCTGCGGGTCGAGCGTCGGGTCAGCCAGCAGTGCCTGGGCGAGCGGCTCCAGGCCGCATTCGCGGGCGATCTGGGCACGCGTGCGGCGCTTGGGCTTGTAGGGCAGGTAGAGGTCTTCCAGCACCTGCTTGGTTTCGGCAGCCTCAATGGCGGTGCGCAGCGCGTCGGTCAGCTTGCCTTGCTCTTCGATGGACGCGAGGATCGCTGCGCGGCGGTCTTCCAGTTCACGCAGGTACAGCAGGCGCTCTTCCAGGTTGCGCAGTTGCGTGTCGTCCAGGTTGTCCGTCACTTCCTTGCGGTAGCGTGCGATGAAGGGCACGGTGGCGCCTTCGTCCAGCAGTTGCACGGCGGCGGCAACCTGATGCGGCTTGACCGCCAGTTCAATGGCAATGCGGGAGACGATCTTCTGCAACACGGAATCGGTCATTGCTTCCAGAGAGTGCGATGGGAAGCCGCGCATTTTGCCATAAGGCACAATCTGTTCCGGCGCTGATTGCGCGCCCGACGCGACGTTTGCCGCACAAGCGCGGTGATAAAATGCACGTTATGCCTATGCTCCTGTTTTCTGCCCATCATCGCGCCGGTGCGCGCCGTGTTTCCCGCCTGGTTCTGCTGCTCGCCGCGTTCGGCGCCGCGCCCGCGTGGAGCCAATCCCAGCCGGCCGCCGCATCGACCCCCGCCGTGTCCGCCACGCCGCCGGATTTCGGTGTGGAACACGATCGCATCACCAGCGCCAAATCGTGGGCGGAATACCGCTATGCGCAGGCTGAGCGCGCCTGTTACGACAAGTTCTTTGTCACGCGCTGCATCGACAAGGCCAAGGATGTGCGTCGCACGGAACTCCATACCATCCGTGAGCGCGAGCTGGCCCTGGACGAAGCCGAGCGCGCCGACCGCGCTGCACGTCGCGACCAGGATCGCGCCGTCCGCGAGGCCCAGTACAACGCCGAGCGCCCGCAGCGTGAAGCCGCCGAGCAGAAGAACCGCACCGACTTCCAGAGCAAGCAGGAACAGCAGCGCTTGAATGAGGCACAGCGCCAGGCTGAAGCGCCGCAGCGCGCCGCCAATGCGCAGGCGAACGCCCAGAAGCAGGCCGACCACGACGCCAAGCTCAAAGCTGCACAGGAGCAGGGCGCCGCCAATGCCGCCAAGCGCGCTGACAACGTCAAGCAGTTCCAGGAGAAGCAGCAGCAGGCCGTGCAGCGTCAGAAGGAGCTGGAAGAGCGCCGTGAAGAGACCAAGCGCCGCAACGAACAAAACAACAGCAACACGAGCCCGCTGGGGTTCTAAACTCTGAAGCGTGGACGGGTGTCCCGGGAGGAAGTGATGGACAGCGATCTGAACACGATCTCACGTCGCATCATCGAATTGCAGATCGAGCATCGTGATCTCGATTTCCTGATTGACAAGCTGGCGTCGGAAACCGATCACGACGAGCTGCAGTTGCGTCGCCTCAAGAAGCGCAAGCTGAAACTCAAGGACGCCATCACGCTGCTACAGTTGCAGCTTGAACCGGACGTGCCAGCCTGAGCGTCGCCCACCCTAACTCTGAGAAGCCTCCCGCACATGCGGCTTCCTTTATTTGCTCCCCAGGGACTTTCCTCCGTTGACTTCGCTTTCCCCGCTCACCGAGCCGTCGAGTGAATCCGATGCTGTTGGTGACACCTCTGCTCCCGTAGCCGTTCCCGTTGATGTCCACCATGCTGAGTTGGCGACGCTCTTCGCCGATGACGGCACGCTGGCCAAAGGCATCGATTCGTATCGGCCGCGCAGCTCGCAACTGACGATGGCGCAGGCCGTGGCCAATGCCATCGAGGCTGCCGATTCGCTCATCGTCGAGGCTGGCACGGGCACGGGCAAGACCTACGCGTACCTTGTTCCCGCGATGTTGTGGGGCGGTAAGGTGATTCTGTCCACGGGGACGAAGAATCTGCAGGACCAGCTCTTCCTGCGCGATATTCCCACCGTGCGCAAGGCGCTGAGCGCGCCGGTGTCGGTCGCACTGCTCAAGGGGCGCGCAAACTACGTCTGCCATTACCACCTGGAGCGCACGTCGCAGAATGGGCGTTTGTCTTCTCGGCAGGATGCAGCCTGGCTGCGTCAGATCAACCTCTTCCTGAAGACCACGAAGACCGGCGACAAGGCCGAGATGTCCACCGTGCCCGAGAACGCGCCGGTGTGGAACCTCGTCACGTCCACGCGCGACAATTGCCTCGGTTCGGAGTGCGCGTACTACAAGGACTGCTTCGTCATGCGCGCCCGCAAAGAGGCGCAGCAGGCCGATGTGGTGGTAGTCAACCATCACCTGTTCTTTGCCGACGTCATGTTGAAGGACACCGGCATGGCCGAGCTGCTGCCGGCGGCCAACACGATCATCTTCGACGAAGCGCACCAGTTGCCCGAGACCGCCACGCTGTTCTTCGGCGAGACGATCTCGACCAACCAGATTCTGGAGCTGGCACGCGATGCCGTGGCCGAAGGCCTGTCGCATGCACGCGATGCGGTGGACTGGGTTGCCATTGCCGCGCCGCTGGAGCGCGCTGCGCGTGATTTGCGCTTGGTGTTTCGTCAGGACGGTGCGCGCTTGTCGATCAAGCAAATCGACAGCGATCAGGCGACCGCCAAGCCGTTCTACGAAGTGCTGCCCAAGCTGGAGCAGGCGCTGTCGGATTTCACGGGCGCGTTGGAGGCCCAGGCCGAACGTGCTGAGACCATCGAGCAGTGCCATCGCCGCGCCGCCGCGCTGTGCGACCAGCTGGACGCGTGGGCGAATCCCAAGTCCGCCAAGCCCGCGCCCGTGGTGAAGAACGAAGAGGGCGAGACGGTGGAAACCGCCCCCGTCGATGAGCGCGTGCGCTGGGTCGAGGTGTTCGCCAATTCCGTGCAACTGCATCTGACGCCGCTGTCCATCGCGCCGATCTTTTCGCGCCAGCGCGCGGGTCAGCCACGCGCGTGGATTTTCACCTCGGCCACGCTGTCGGTACGCGGCAACTTCACGCACTACGCGGCGCAGCTTGGGCTCAATCGTGATCGGTCGATGATGCTGGACAGCCCATTCGACTATGCATCGCAGGGCTTGCTGTATGTGCCGCGCGATCTGCCGCAACCGAGCGATCCGCGCTTTACTGACGCGGTGCTCGACGCGGCCTTGCCGATGATCGAGGCGGCGGGCGGCAAGACCTTCGTGCTGTGCACGACGCTGCGTGCGGTCAATCGCGCGGCCGAGCGGCTGACCGATGAGTTTGCGCAGCGCGGCTGGGATTTTCCGTTGCTCGTGCAGGGGCAGGCCAGCCGCACGGAGTTGCTCGACCGCTTCCGCACGCTTGGCAATGCTGTGCTGATCGGCAGCCAGAGTTTCTGGGAAGGCGTGGACGTACGCGGCGAGGCGTTGTCGCTGGTCGTGATCGACAAGCTGCCGTTTGCGCCGCCCGATGACCCCGTGCTGAGCGCGCGCATGGAAGCGCTGGAAAAGAAAGGCTTGAGCCCGTTCGCCGTACACCAGTTGCCGCATGCCGTCATCACGCTCAAGCAAGGGGCGGGGCGGTTGATCCGCTCCGAGACCGATCGTGGCGTGCTGATGATCTGCGACCCGCGCCTGGTGGAAAAATCCTACGGCCGGCAGATCTGGCAGAGCCTGCCGCCGTTCAAGCGCACGCGTGAGGCGGACACAGCAGCAGGCTTTCTGCGCTCGCTGCAGTCGGACGATCCGCCAGCGGACGCCGCATCAGACTGACGCTGACGCACAAATAAAAAGCCCGGCCAATCGACCGGGCTTTTTACTGTACTGTTCAAGCCTTGCTTACCACATCTGGTACCAGGGCTTGTCTTTCTTGCGCTGACCGTAGGCGAGGAAATCGCTGTTCGGGTAGTTCTGCTTGATGATGCGTTCAGTGTCGTCGCGCATGTCCTTCATGCCCAGCGCCTCGTACGACTTCATCATGATGTACAGCGCTTCCTCAACAGCCGGGGCGCGGTCGTAATCCTTGATGGCGTCCTGTGCGCGGTTGACGGCGGCCAGGTATGCGCCGCGGCGGTAGTAGTAGCGTGCAGCGCCCACTTCATGCTCGGCCATCGCGTTGACGATGTACTGCATGCGTGCGGTGGCGTCCGGCGTGTACTTGCTGTTCGGGAAGCGCGTGATCAGCGTCTTGAACGCGTCGTAAGCAGCGCGGGCCGCCTTCGGGTCGCGCTCGCTCAGGTCCTGGTTCGAGAAGCGGCCAAGCCAGCCCAGGTTGTCGTTGAAGTTGATCAGGCCCTTGAGGTAGTAGGCGTAATCGACGCTGGGGTGGTTTGGGTGCAACTGGATGAAGCGATCAACCGCGGCCAGTGCGGCAGCAGTTTCGCCATCCTTGTAGTTGGCATAAGCGGTTTCGATCTGCGCTTGCTGAGCAAACGGGCCGAACGGGTAGCGGCTTTCGAGCTTTTCGTAGTACTTGACGGCCTTGGCGTAGTCGCCGCCATTCAGCGAATCCTTCGCTTCAGAATATAATTTGTTGGCTGACCAGCCAGCCGTTTCGTCTTGCTGTTCCGGCAGGATGCCGCAGGCCGAAATGGTCAGGCATGCCATACCTACCGCCAACACTGCTCCGATTTGTGCGCGGATTCGTACACCAAAACGCGCCTGCTTTACGCTCGTGACCGACATGGGCACCTTTTCTCAATGAAAAATCGCATCAAGGATTATAGCCCAAGCCCTGTGTCAGACGACGCTGCGGCTGACGTTTCCATCACTTCGCAAGAAACGGATGACGCGCTCGACGATGAGGCGCTCGACCTGTCTGCTGCGAGTGGTGCAGAGGCAGCCGAGCCGGTTGTCGTCGAGGTTCCCGAAGTTCTGCACGGTGAACGCTTGGACAAAGCGCTCGCCAAGCTGTTGCCCGATTACTCGCGCAGCCGCCTGCAGCAATGGATCGACGCCGGTGCCGTGCGCATGGATGGCGCCGCGGTGCGCCCGCGCGCAGCGGTATCCGGTGGCGCTCGCATCGAGGTCGTGCCACAACGCGCGGCTGACGAGAACGCTTTCGTGGCCGAGCCGATCGACTTGGACGTCGTCTACGAAGACGACACGCTGCTCGTCATCAACAAGCCCGCCGGCCTAGTTGTGCATCCGGCAGCCGGCAACTGGAGCGGCACTGTGCTCAACGGGCTGTTGCATCGCTATCCCGACGCCGCCGAGCTGCCGCGCGCCGGCATTGTGCATCGGCTGGACAAGGAGACCTCCGGCCTGATGGTCGTCGCGCGCACGTTGCCTGCGCAGACCGATCTCGTACGCCAGTTGCAGGCCCGCACGGTCAAGCGGACGTACCTGGCGCTGGTCTGGGGTGAGACGCCGGAAGAGGCCACCATCGACGCACCGATCGGCCGCGACCCGCGTGACCGCACCCGCATGGCCATCATTGAGACAGCCAGCGGCAAGCAGGCCCGCACGCATTTCAAGACGCTTGATGTGGTGGATCTGGGGCGTGCACAGGTGTCGCTGGTGCGCTGCCAGCTGGAGACCGGCCGTACGCACCAGATTCGCGTGCACTTTGAATCCGAGGGCCACCCGCTGCTGGGCGACCCGGTGTACACGCGCAACTTCCGTCGCGGTAGGCCGCAGACGATCAAGGCGCAACTGCCGGTGCCGTTTGCACGGCAAGCGCTGCATGCCGTGCGCCTGGGGCTCGTACACCCTGCATCCGGCAAGTCCGTCCACTGGACGGCCGAGGTGCCCGACGATTTCGCGGAACTGATGGAAGCCCTGGACCTGGACCCCGATGTCGATTTCACCTGATTGGATCACTCCCGACTGGCCAGCGCATCCGCGTGTCAAGGCGCTGGCGACCACGCGGCTGGGTGGGGTCAGCACCGGCCCCTATGGTCTGGCCGGCGGCCTGCCGGGCGGGCTTAACCTCGGCCAGCACGTGGGCGATGCATCGGATGCCGTTGAGGAGAATCGTCGCATCCTGCGTGCCGCCGTTCCCGCGGAACCGGCATGGATGGAACAGGTGCATGGCACCGGCGTGGCGGACCTGGATCAACTCACGGACGTGTCGACACCCGTGGTGGCCGACGCAGCAGTAGCGTCCTGGCGCGATCGTGTCTGCGTGGTCATGACGGCCGATTGCCTGCCTGTTCTGCTGAGTGACGCGCGTGGCGTGACCATCGGGGCAGCGCACGCCGGTTGGCGTGGCCTGTGCGGTGGCGTGATCGAGCGCACGGTCGACGCGATGATGCAACGGCTGCGTGCCTGCGGTCAGGAGGCCGATCCGACATGGCTGGCATGGCTGGGGCCCGCCATCGGCCCATCGTGCTTCGAAGTGGGGGCAGAAGTGCGCCAAGCCTTTATTGACGCGGCTCAGCAAGATGAGCTGCCGGCTACCGAGGTGGCGTTTGTCAATGGCGTATCGGAAGGGAAGTTCTTCGCCGATCTCTATGCGCTGGCCCGGCTGCGGCTGGCACGTGTCGGCTGTACGGATGTGTACGGCGGGGGCTTGTGCACGATGACGGACGCCGATCGCTTCTATTCGTATCGCCGGGAGCGAACGACTGGCCGCATGGCCACGCTGATCTGGCGCACTGAGTGACGCTGACTGGCGTCAGGTGGCGCTGTCGATGGATGCGGCGGCGTTTTTCTCTGCTTCCTGCGCTAGCCGGCGCCGTTTGCGTGCCGGTGAGCCGACAATCCACAAAAAGAGCGACAGCGGCGCTAGGCCGTACAGGATGAATGTGCCGATACCGGCAACCCACGATTGCTCAGTCAAGGACATCATCAGGACAACGTAAAGCCAGGCAATGGCGACGATATACATGGCGGGAAGGCGCCCGGCGCTTATGCAAATGGAGCAATAGTGCAGTCTCGCACGAAATTGCCCCGGTTCGACCATAGCCTGCCGCTGCACTTAGCCATTTGGTGTGCGTCGCTTTGGGGCGGATTCGGCAAAACCCGCACTGGATCACGGTTTACAAGCAATCAACGGTCAACTCCGATTGACAGCCTTGAAACGGCAAGGCAACAATGCCCTGGAATACTGCGATATGCGCCGCACAACCACCCGGAGCGGCGCGTATCGTACGCATGAGGGCACTATGGCAACGCGTCAATCCGCATCTTCCAAAGCATCTAGCGCCCACACCCAAGCCCCCTGGCAGGGCTTGTCGGATCCGGCACAATGGGCTGAGCAATTCAAGCAATGGCAAGCCTACGCGGGCGCATTCGCCCAGCCTGGCGCTGCCGCTCCTGGCCTCGGCCAGTTCAATGGCACGCAGATGATGGGCGAGGGCGCAGTGCCCTTCGCATTGATCCCACCTGAACGCCTGGCTGAAATCCAGCAGAAATACCTCGAAGAATGGCTCCAGATCTGGCGTCATATGAGCACGGGCGATAGCGCCGAAGCCGTCGCGCCGTCGGACCGCCGCTTTGCCAACGAGGCTTGGCGCAACAGCCCGCTCTATGGCTATGCCGCCGCCTTCTATGTGCTCAACGCCCGTACGCTGATGGAAATGGCCGATGCCGTGCAGGCCGATGCCAAGACCCGCGAGCGTGTGCGTTTTGCGGTGTCGCAATGGACTGCTGCCATGTCGCCGTCCAACTTCCTGGCGACGAACCCGGAAGCGCAGAAGCAACTGCTTGAATCGCGCGGCGAGTCCCTGCGTACCGGCATCCTGAATATGCTGCAGGACATGGAGCGGGGCAAGATCTCGCAGACCGACGAGACGGCGTTCGAGATCGGCCGCAACGTGGCCAACAGCGAAGGCGCGGTCGTCTTCGAGAACGACTACTTCCAGCTCATCCAGTACAAGCCACTGACGGCCAAGGTGCACGCGCGCCCGCTCCTGCTGGTGCCGCCGTGCATCAACAAGTACTACATCCTTGATTTGCAGCCGGCCAACTCGCTGGTGCGCTATGCGGTGGAACAGGGCAACACGGTGTTCCTGGTGTCGTGGCGCAATCCCGATGTCAGCATGGCCTCGCGCACTTGGGAGGACTACATCGAGGGCGGCGCGATTGAAGCCATTCGCGTGGCGCGTGAGATCTCGGCGCAGGACCAGATCAACGTGCTGGGCTTCTGCGTAGGCGGCACGATTCTCTCCACGGCGCTGGCGGTATTGGCGGCGCGAGGCGCGCATCCCGCCGCAAGCCTGACCTTGCTGACCACGCTGCTGGACTTTACCGACACCGGCATCCTGGATGTCTTTGTGGATCAGGCCCAGGTGGAGATGCGTGAGCAGACCATCGGTGCAAGTGCGCCGACTGGCCCCGGCTTGTTGCGCGGGGTGGAGCTGGCGAACACCTTCTCGTTCCTGCGCCCGAACGATCTGGTCTGGAACTACGTGGTCGAGAACTATCTGAAGGGTAAGACACCCGCGCCGTTCGACCTGCTGTACTGGAACGGCGATTCAACCAACCTGCCGGGCCCTTGGTACTGCTGGTATCTGCGCCATACCTACTTGCAGAACGACCTGAAGGAACCGGGCAAGTTGACGGTGGGTGGTACGCCTGTCGACCTTGGCAAGATCGACGTGCCGGTCTACATCTACGGTTCCCGTGAAGACCATATCGTCCCGTGGCAATCGGCGTATGCATCGGTACCGCTGCTCAATGGCAAGCGGCGCTTCGTGCTGGGCGCTTCGGGGCATATCGCCGGTGTCATCAACCCGCCGGCGGCAAACAAGCGTTCTCACTGGATCAATACCAAACTGCCCGAGACCGCCGACGCGTGGTTCGAGGGCGCCAAAGAACACCCGGGCAGTTGGTGGCCCGACTGGTCGGCTTGGCTGGCATCCCATGCTGGCGCACAAAAGGCCGCCCCCAAACGCTATGGCAATGCAGACCACCCGGAGATCGAGCCGGCACCTGGTCGCTATGTCAAACAGAAGGCGTAATATCGCGCGCAAGACGCCATGTTGGCCGGCCTAGCCGGACGGCTGACGGCGCCCTCCGCATAACCCCCTTTGACTGTGGAAGGAAAGCAAATGACCGAAGTTGTGATCGTATCGGCGGTCCGTACCGCCGTGGGTAAGTTTGGTGGTTCGCTGGCGAAGATTCCCGCGCCTGAACTGGGTGCAGCTGTGATTCGAGAGGCGCTGTCGCGCGCCAAGGTCTCGCCGGATCAGATTAGCGAAGTCATCATGGGCCAGGTGCTGACGGCCGGTTCGGGGCAGAACCCGGCGCGCCAGGCTGTCATCAAGGCTGGGCTGCCCAACATGGTGCCGGGCTTGACCATCAACAAGGTGTGCGGTTCGGGTCTGAAGGCCGTGATGCTGGCGGCCAACGCCATCATTGCGGGCGACGCAGACATCGTTGTGGCTGGCGGTCAGGAGAACATGTCCGCCGCGCCGCACGTGCTGCCGGGTTCGCGTGACGGTTTCCGCATGGGGGACGCCAAACTTATCGATTCGATGATTGTGGACGGGCTGTGGGACGTCTACAACCAGTACCACATGGGCATCACCGCCGAGAACGTCGCCAAGGAATACGGCATCACGCGCGAGGCGCAGGACGAGTTTGCTGTGGCCTCGCAGAACAAGGCGGAAGCCGCGCAGAAGTCCGGTCGCTTCAACGACGAAATCGTTCCGATTCTGATTCCGCAACGTAAGGGCGATCCGATCGCCTTCACGCAGGATGAATTCGTTCGTCACGGCGCGACGCTGGATTCGATGGCTGGCCTGAAGCCCGCCTTTGACAAGGCTGGCACCGTTACGGCGGCCAATGCCTCGGGTCTGAATGATGGCGCTGCTGCGGTGGTCGTGATGTCTGCGGCCAAGGCCAAGGAACTGGGCCTGACGCCGCTGGCCACCATCCGAGCCTACGCTAGCGCTGGCCTGGATCCGAAGGTGATGGGCATGGGGCCGGTGCCGGCTTCCAAGCGCTGCCTGTCGCGCGCCGGCTGGTCGGTGGATGACCTGGATCTGATGGAGATCAACGAGGCGTTTGCCGCGCAGGCGCTGGCCGTGCATCAGCAGATGGGCTGGGATACGTCCAAGGTGAACGTCAATGGTGGTGCGATCGCCATCGGTCACCCGATTGGCGCATCGGGCTGCCGCATCCTGGTGACGCTGCTGCACGAGATGCAGAAGCGTGATGCGAAGAAGGGCCTGGCCTCGCTGTGTATCGGCGGCGGCATGGGCGTGGCGCTGGCAGTCGAGCGTCCGTAAATCTTTGTAGTGTTATCGGCGTGCGCTGAACGAATGCAGCGCACGCCGATCCGAAGCATCTCCGTTTGAGAAAAGCTCAGGCGGCTCCAACAACAAGGACTAGGAGTGGACATGACCAAACGCATCGCATACGTCACCGGTGGCATGGGCGGTATCGGAACGGCGATTTGCCAGCGCTTGGCGCGCGACGGCTTTATCGTCGTCGCAGGTTGCGGCCCGAATTCGCCGCGCAAGGCAAAGTGGCTCGAGCAGCAGAAGGCGCTGGGCTTTGATTTCGTCCCGTCCGAGGGCAACGTCGGCGATTGGGAGTCGACCAAGGCCGCGTTCGACAAGGTCAAGGCCGAAGTGGGTGAGGTGGATGTTCTCATCAACAACGCCGGCATCACGCGCGACGTGGTCTTCCGCAAGATGACCCGCGCAGATTGGGACGCCGTGATCGACACCAACCTCACGTCGCTGTTCAACGTGACCAAGCAGGTGATTGACGGCATGGTGGATCGTGGCTGGGGCCGCATCGTCAACATTTCGTCGGTGAATGGCCAGAAGGGGCAGTTTGGCCAGACCAACTACTCGACGGCCAAGGCCGGCCTGCACGGCTTCACGATGGCGTTGGCGCAGGAAGTGGCCACCAAGGGCGTGACGGTCAACACTGTGTCGCCGGGCTATATCGCCACCGATATGGTGAAAGCGATTCGTCAGGATGTGCTCGACAAGATCGTCGGCACGATCCCGGTCAAACGCTTGGGCGAGCCGACTGAAATCGCTTCGATCTGCGCGTGGCTGTCGTCCGAGGAGTCGGGCTTCTCCACCGGCGCGGACTTCTCCCTCAACGGCGGCCTGCACATGGGCTGACCTTCAAACGCCCACGCTGCGGCAATGCTGCAGTATGGGCGCAGCAATTTTTCCCCTGAAAATCGTTTGGTGCTGCGATGCTTAAGTGCGTCGCAGCAGCGTGTTTGTGTCGCCTGTCGACGTGCATCTGGGTGCGTCAGTCGTATCAAAATGCTGCGGGTTTTCACCGGGGGAGGTCGCCTTTTCTTTGCAGGGCGATCCGCATAGAATCCAATCACGGAGGCGCTCCGCAGGGAGACACGGGGCGTCCGATCATAACCGGATGCATCTGCGCTGAGTCTGCATTGAAGCATTCGCACGCAGATCGGAGCAGCCGGGCAACCGCGTATTTTGCTGCACCGCTTGGTGTAGTCATTTCGCACTGCATCGGCTGCACCGCAGCAGCATCGCCAACACGGAAAGGCACGATGGCCACCAGCAAGAAGGGCACCGAACGGCTGATCAAGAAATATCCCAACCGCCGGCTCTACGATACCCAGACCAGTACCTACATCACGCTGGCAGACGTTAAGCAGCTCGTGATGGAAACCGAGGAGTTTCGCGTGGTCGACGCGAAGTCCGGTGAGGACCTGACCCGCAGCATCCTGCTGCAGATCATTCTGGAAGAAGAAACCGGCGGTGTGCCGATGTTCTCCGGCTCGATGCTGGCGCAGATCATCCGCTTCTACGGCAACGCCATGCAGGGGATGATGGGCACTTATCTGGAAAAGAACATCCAGGCATTCGTCGACATCCAGAGCAAGCTGGCCGAGAACTCGAAGGATCTCTACAGCGGCAACAGTTTCAACCCCGACATGTGGTCGCAGTTCATGAACATGCAGGGGCCGATGATGCAGGGCATGATGAGCAACTACATCGAGCAGAGCAAAAACCTGTTCGTGCAGATGCAGGAGCAGATGCAGAGTCAGGCCAAGAACATGTTCGGGACGTTCCCGTTCAATCAGCCGCCCGAGAAGAAGTAAGTCGAGTCGACTCGGCGCACGAAGGCGAATCGCATGGCGGTTCGCCTTTTTCGTTTTGGGGCGCGAGATAGGGCGGCAGGGTAAAATATGGGTCCTTCAGGTGAGGCATGCGTCTCATCGACGATCATGTTTCCCGCCCCGGTTTCCCATGTTTGATGTCCGTCCTCGGCTTGCGCGCCGGTTGCCCTCCGTTTTCGCATGAGCCGGCTTTTGCTTGCCCCCATGGAAGGGGTCGCGGATTTCGTCATGCGAGACGTGTTGACGCAGGCGGGCGGCTACGACGGGTGCGTCTCGGAATTCATCCGGGTGACGGGCTCCGTGCTGCCTTTGCGCACCTACGAGCGGGAGACTCCCGAGATCGCCAACGGCGGCCATACCGCCAGTGGCACGCCGATGGTCGTCCAGTTTTTGGGTAGCGATCCGGAATGGTTGGCTCGGAATGCCGCGTACGCTGCGACCCTGTCACCGCATGGAATCGACCTGAACTTTGGCTGCCCGGCCAAGGTCGTGAACCGCCACGGCGGCGGCGCCATGCTGCTCTCCACGCCAGAGGTGCTGCACGACATCGTGCGCGCCGTGCGGGCGGCGGTGCCGGCCCACATTTCGGTGACGGCCAAGATGCGGCTCGGTGTCTCCGATACCTCGCGGGCGATCGACTGTGCCACGGCGTTGGCTGAAGGCGGTGCAGAATCGCTGGTCGTGCATGCGCGCACACGAGATCACGGCTATCGCCCGCCTGCCCACTGGGATTGGATTGCCCGCATTGCCGATGCCGTCAGCGTGCCCGTGACCGCCAACGGCGAAGTCTGGACCGTGGGCGATTGGGAGCGCTGTCGCGCGGTCAGTGGCTGTGACGACGTGATGATCGGGCGCGGTGCCGTGTCCGATCCGTTCCTGGCGCAGCGCATTCGCGGGCAGATGGAGCAAGCGCCGTCCGCTGCTGAATGGCCGATCGTGCTTGGTTATCTCGCCGATTATCTGAAGAAGCTGCACGCGCGCATCCAGGCTAAACACGAGCATGGGCGCGTCAAATTGTGGCTCAGCTATCTCAAGCGGACGTGGCCGCAGGCCGCGGAGCTGCACGATGCGATCCGCCGGTTGCAGGAAGCGATGGAAATCGAGCGCGTGATTGAGCAAATGCAGCTCCGGCTTGGTCGCCCTAGCACGGCAAACGGTTAAAATACGCAAACCGCGCTGCACCCCCGTGTGTGCGGCGCAAATCCTCTCCCCACATCAGGTTGTCCCCATGTCCGACGTCAGTACCCAGAGCCCCAAGGTAGGCTTCGTTTCGCTTGGTTGCCCCAAAGCCTTGGTCGATTCCGAGCAGATCATCACCCAACTGCGCGCAGAGGGGTATGAGATCTCCGGTACGTACGGCGGGGCCGATCTGGTGGTCGTCAACACCTGTGGCTTCATCGACGAGGCCGTGCAGGAAAGCCTGGACGCCATTGGCGAGGCGCTGGCCGAGAACGGCAAAGTGATCGTGACCGGTTGCCTGGGCGCCAAGAAGGACGCTGCAGGCCAGGACATCATCACCAGCGTGCACCCGAAGGTGCTGGCGGTAACCGGCCCCCACGCGCTGGGCGAAGTGATGGAAGCGGTGCACACGCATCTGCCCAAGCCGCATGACCCGTTCATCGATCTGGTGCCGCCGCAAGGCATCAAGCTCACGCCCAAGCACTACGCGTATCTGAAGATTTCCGAGGGCTGCAACCACCGTTGCAGCTTCTGCATCATCCCGTCGATGCGCGGCGATCTGGTCTCGCGCCCCGTGGCGGAAGTGATGCTGGAGGCGGAAAACCTGCTGAAGGCCGGTGTGAAGGAGCTGCTCGTCATCTCGCAGGACACCAGCGCGTACGGCGTCGACGTTAAATTCCGCACTGGTTTCTGGAATGGCCGCCCGCTGAAGACGCGTATGACTGAGCTGGTGGCCGCGTTGGGCGAACTGGCCTCGCAGTACGGCGCCTGGGTGCGTCTGCATTACGTCTACCCGTATCCGAGCGTGGATGAGGTGATGCCGCTGATGGCCGAGGGCAAGGTGCTGCCGTACCTCGACGTGCCGCTGCAGCACGCCCACCCGGACGTTCTCAAGCGCATGAAGCGCCCGGCCAACGCCGAGAAGACCCTCGACCGCATCCGCGCCTGGCGCGAGGTGTGCCCGGAACTGACCATCCGCAGCACGTTCATCGCCGGTTTCCCGGGCGAGACGGAAGAAGAGTTTCAAACGCTGCTCGACTTCATTGCCGAGGCCGAGCTGGACCGTGTGGGCTGCTTCGCCTACTCGCCGGTAGAAGGCGCAACCGCCAACGACCTGCCGGGCGCGCTGCCCGACGAGGTGCGTGAGGAGCGCCGCGCGCGTTTCATGGAAGTGGCCGAACGTGTGTCGGCCCGCCGTCTGCAGCGCAAGGTCGGCAAGTCGCTGCGCGTGCTGGTGGATGAGGTGAACCAGGAGGGCGGTATCGGCCGTTCGTCGGCGGATGCGCCGGAGATCGACGGTCTGGTCTACATCGCGCCGCCGTCCAAGCCTTACAAGCGCTACAAGGCGGGCGATTTCGTGTCGGTCAAGATTACCGGCGCAGATGGCCATGACCTGTGGGGCGAAGTTTGAGACCTGCGCATCGGCGGGTTGGCTTAGGTAGTTCCACGTAAAATTTTGCGAACGGTCGTTCATTTATACTGGCCGCCATCCGATTTCTAATTGCATGGAGACAGAAATGGCACGTGAAGTGGTGGTGGTCAGCGGCGTTCGTACCGCAATCGGGACGTTTGGCGGCAGCCTGAAGGATGTGGCGCCGTGCGAGCTGGGTGCGCTGGTGGTGCGCGAGGCATTGGCCCGCGCTGGCGTGAAGGGCGAGGAAGTCGGCCACGTGGTGTTCGGCCACGTGATCAACACCGAGCCGCGCGACATGTATCTCTCGCGCGTGGCGGCCGTGAACGGCGGCGTGTCGGCCGAGACGCCCGCGTTCAACGTCAATCGCCTGTGCGGCTCGGGCCTGCAGGCCGTGGTGAACGCCGCGCAAACCGTTCTGCTGGGTGACGCCGATATCGCCATCGCTGGCGGTGCCGAGAGCATGAGCCGTGCCCCATACCTGGCACCCGCTGCCCGCTGGGGCTCGCGCATGGGCGACGCCAAGATGGTCGACATGATGCTTGGCGCGTTGCACGACCCGTTCCACACCATCCACATGGGTGTGACGGCAGAAAACGTCGCCCGCGAATTCGGCATCAGCCGTGAGCAGCAGGACCAGACCGCGCTGGAATCGCACCAGCGTGCCTCGCGCGCCATCCAGGCCGGCTACTTCAAGGACCAGATCGTTCCGGTGACGATCAAGTCGCGCAAGGGCGACATCCAGTTCGATACCGATGAGCACGTCCGCCACGACGCGACCATCGACGACATGACCAAGCTCAAGCCGGTCTTCGCGAAGGAAAACGGCACCGTGACGGCCGGCAATGCCTCGGGCCTGAATGATGCGGGCGCTGCGCTGGTGCTGATGGAACGTTCGGTGGCAGAGAAGCGCGGGCTGAAACCGCTGGCGCGTCTGGTGTCGTACGGCCATGCTGGTGTGGACCCGAAGATCATGGGCATCGGCCCGGTGCCGGCTACGCGCAAGGCGCTGGAGCGCGCCGGTCTGTCGGTCAAGGATCTGGATGTGATCGAAGCCAATGAGGCGTTTGCTGCGCAGGCTTGCGCAGTGACGAAGGAACTCGGCCTGGACCCGGCCAAGGTCAACCCGAACGGCTCCGGCATTTCGCTCGGCCACCCGATTGGCGCAACGGGCGCTCTGATTACGGTGAAGGCGCTGCACGAGTTGCAACGCATCGGTGGTCGCTACGCACTGGTGACCATGTGCATTGGTGGAGGACAAGGCATTGCGGCGGTGTTTGAACGCATCTGAACGCTTTCTTTCGGTTGAACGCCTGACTTGGCCGGCCGGCGCGCTGCTCGCGCTGGCGTTGGCCACAGGCGTGGCGACGGCGTCTGCGCAGACGCCGTCTGCTAACAACGGTTATGACGTGTCGACCGGCGGCGCCAACGTGCAGCCGGGTGACCTGGGCCTGAATCGCGCCATTGCCGATGGCGACAAGCGACGGGCCGCCAGGGCTGCCAAGGCCGACAATGGGTTCTCCGCCCAGACCGATCAACCCCACGTGCTGCAGCCCCAGCCCGACTACGCGAAATATCCCGTGTACACCGGCGTCATTGGCGACGTGCCGATCCACATGCGCCTCGGACGCAAGACCGGCGAGATCGACAGCGTTCACGGCGAGTACGTTGCCGGCAAGAGCCCGGCCGTGCGTCTCGTGACGGGCGAGTACGAAAACGGCGGCTTCCTGATGGAAGAGTCCGATGACGGCACGAACGTCACCGGCACCTGGGAGGGCGCCATCGACGCGCGCGGCATCGTGCGCGGCACCTGGACCGATGTGGCGCACGGCAGCGGTACGCTGCCATTTGTGCTGCGGCCGGTCGCCGTGGTGGTGATTCCGCCGTACGATGCGGCCGCCAACAGCAATGCTGCAACGCCCGCCACGCCGCTGATGCCCGCCGCACCCGGTCAAGTCTCTCCTGCGCCGGTGCTACCGCCTGTCAATCCCGCGCGATCCAGCGCGCACTGGTAAGCTGCCGGGTCAGTTGCCCGCAGCCGCCATGCGCTGCACGTACGCCACTCGCCAGGACTCTTTCGTGACCGACGATACCAAGCTCCCGCCCAAGTTTCCCGCAACCTTGGCTGTGCATCCGGACCTGAACGTCCCGCCGGGTTTTGCTGCGTTCTCTCATGCCACGCACCGCGCCTCAACCGTGGTGTTCAAGGATCTGGCCGACATGCGTGCGTTCGGCAGTGGCAGTGTGGTGCACTGGCGCTACGGCCTGCATGCCACGCCGACTTCCGACACGTTGTGTCAGGCGCTTGCGCAGATCGAAGGCGGTTCGCATGCGCTGCTGCTGCCCTCGGGCCTGGCGGCGATCTCGCTGGTGTACTTCACGTTCATCAAGTCCGGTGACGATGTGCTCATTCCGGACAACGCCTACGGCCCGAACCGTGACCATGGCGAGTGGATGGCGCGCCAATTCGGCATTACCGTGCGCTACTACGACCCGATGATCGGCGCAGGCATTGCCGACCTGATGCGCCACAACACCAAGCTCGTGTGGCTTGAGGCGCCCGGTTCGGTGACGATGGAAGTGCCCGACTGCACCGCCATCGCCGAGGTAGCCCGTGCGCATGGCGCCTTGACCGCCATCGACAACACGTGGAGCGGCGGCGTGTACTACCAGCCGTTCGCGCACGGCATCGACATCTCCGTGCAGGCGCTGACCAAGTACCAGTCCGGCGGCAGCGATGTGCTGATGGGCGCCACGATCACCAACGACGAGGCGCTGCATCACAAGCTGCTTGCCACGCGCATGCGCATGGGCTGGGGCGTATCGGCCGACGATTGCTATTTCGTGCTGCGCGGCCTGCCGAGCCTGCCGACGCGCCTGGCCGCACACGACGCACATGCACGGGAAGTGGCGGAATGGCTGGCCGATCGACCGGAAGTCGTGCGCGTATTGCATCCGGCGCTGCCCGATTGCCCGGGCCATGAGAACTGGAAGCGCGACTTTACTGGCGCGAGCGGCCTGTTCTCGATCGTGTTGCACGAGCGCTACTCGCAGGCGCAGATCGATGCCTTCATCGAAGGCCTGCGCTACTTCGCGATCGGCTTCTCGTGGGGTGGGGCGAACAGCCTGGCACTGCCGTACAACATCCCATCGATGCGCACGGCCACGGCTTGGCCGCCGGCTGACTGGGAGAGCGCAGGTGGCTTCGTGCGCCTGTACATCGGTCTGGAAGACCCGCGTGATCTGATTGCAGATCTGAAGCAGGCGATGGAGATGCACCTGCGGGCTTGATCTTCCGGCTTCTCAGGACGGTTGCGGCGGGGCGCATGGACGTTGGATCGTCGGCGCCCCGTTTTGTTGGGGGCAGTAACGTTTCCGGCGGGCGCGCGATGGCTTCGGGAGACGGCAACTGATCCTGCTGCTGCTTCGGCAAGCGCTTGGTGATGGCGGAGGTCGCTACGCCAATTGGCTTTCCTGCATCACGCGGATGTCCCAGTACGGGCCCGTCAGTTCCTTGTTGATTGCTGGTAGCACCGCGCCGCCGGTGCGAGCTTCTGGCGGGTGGGCTGCGTTGTCGCCATCGCCATTGCATTGGCATTCCCCTTAATGGGATCGATCCGGGGTCGGCAAGTGCGGGGCATGCACAGGTTAGCGCTGCGTTGATGGCGCCTCGAACGCCTGACTGAATTGTCGAGAAACGCTATAGCAGCCGCTCGGACAGCACGCGGAAGGAGACGTCAGGCACAACGAAGCACATCGGCTCGCCGGTGGCACCGATGCGGGCGAGAAAGTCGTCGCCGCCTACTGGCCCGATTGCTTTCAGTGGGCGCACCGCATCGACGTCGATCGGCAGGTCGATCGACGCATGTGCGAGACGGCCGCAATCCTCGACCTGCGCGATCGCTGCGTGCTGCAGCGACAAAGACGCGACGGCATCTCGCCACCCGTCGAAGAATGGTGCGAATGCATCCGGCAGGGTGCGATCGTCGGTCACTTGTGCCGTGCAGCGCAGTTCCGGCGCACTGCCGGCGCCGCCCGACAGCAACGTGTGGTAGCAGCCGTCTTGCACGGTATGCGTGAAGCGCTGCGCAAGGTGTGACGGCAACGCGTCGGAGAAGAGCCGGGTGCTGAGCGCATAGAGTGGGTGGTTGAACACGTTCTTCACAAACAGCACCGTCCCATCGACCGGCGTTCCGCCCGGCAGTGCATCGACATAGAGACGCCAGTTGCTTTGCAGCGGTGACGGGAACACGCGTCGCAGTGGACCGGCGATGCGCGGGCCGAAGTGCCGGTGTGCATAGGTGAGCGCCGTAAACAGCGTAAGGCCGTTGCGGCTTGCGAGCGTGACGCCTCGCGGCACCAGTGGCGCAACGGCCGCGACGTCGACCACCCACGTGCAATACACGACGTTCTCGACATCGCTGGCGAGTTGGAGGAAGGGCAGTCGCGACATCAGTGCGCGGCGCGCACGCAGTAGCGAGCGGTTCGCGACGATCCGGTTGGTGAGTCGTCCCGCCAGACCGGTGGACGGATGGACAAAGGCGTTGTCGTGGAGCATGGACGCGTTGTGCCGGTGTCGCTGCCTCGGCGGAAGGCATCCCTCGAGGCAATCTATGGCTAGCTTGGAGGCCACCCCATTCCGGTCTGGGGGGGGGCGACTTGAGGTCGATTACTGCTGCGGAAACAGATTCAGCAAGCCGTCCAGGCCGACAACGTTGAACGCCACGTCGGCCTGTGCCTGCACGATGGGCTTGGCGCGGAATGCCACCGACAGGCCCGCCACGCCCATCATCTTCAAGTCGTTCGAGCCGTCACCCATGGCGATGGCGTTGTGCGGCGTGACGCCCATGTCCTTGCAGAACGCCTTGAGCGTTTGCGCCTTCACGTCGGCGTTGACGATCTCGCCGAGCACGCGGCCGGTCAGCTTGCCGTCCACGACTTCCAGCGTATTGGCGCGCGTGCGGTCGAGCCCCAGGCGCTCCTGCAGACGCGAGGTGAAGAAATCGAAGCCGCCCGATACCAGCAGCGTACGGATGCCCATCGCCTGCACGGCCTTAAGCATTTTTTCTGCGCCAAGCGAGAGCTGCAGGCGCTCGTTGTAGACGCGTTCCAGCACGCTCGCATCCAGGCCCTTGAGCAGCTCGACGCGACGCGTCAGGCTTTCGTTGAAATCCTTGATCTCGCCGCGCATCGAAGCTTCGGTGATGGCGGCCACCTGCGGCTTAAGCCCGCAGAAATCAGCAATCTCGTCGATGCACTCGATGGTGATGAGCGTGGAATCCATGTCCATCGCCAGCACGCGGAAGTCACCGAAGGTCCATTCATCTGGAATCCAGGCGTAGTCCAGCTTCAGGTTGGCGCAGATGGCGTCGAGCTGCACGCGCAGCTCGCTGGGCAGTTCATGAACCCACTCGATGGCGGCGACGTTGGGCGCACGCATTTCAAACGCGGCCGTGCCGAACAGGCTGCGGACGGACTCGATCTCGCCAGTGGAGAGTGGCGACAGGCTTTGCAGGACGACAGGCATGGGAGGACGGGGGGAAGGATGCGCCGGGGGAAGCGCGCTATTGTAGCGAAGCCCCCGGTAGGAATGCGCCCCACCAAAAGGTGAGGCGAGTGCAGCACAAAGCTCAGGCGGATGCCGTCTCCACCATCAGGCTACGGGCGACCTTGGCAAGGAAGCGGTCGCAGGCGTCGAGCTGGGCCAGTTCCACGTATTCGTTGGCCTTGTGCGCCTGCTCGATGTTGCCCGGGCCGCACAACACGGCCGGAATGCCGGCGCGCTGGAACAAGCCGGCTTCGGTGCCGTAGGCGACCTTGCGCTTGTCGTTGTCTTCGGTCAGCACGCGCACGAGCTGCGTGATGGCGGCTTGCTCGGAGGCATCGAGCGACGGCGCGGCGGCAATCTCCGCCAACTCGATGCGGGCGTCCGGATGCTCGCGCTGCATGGCGGGCTCGATGGTCTCGCGAACATAGCGCTCCACACGCGTGCGGATGGCGGGGGCATCCACGCCCGGCAGATTGCGGAACTCAAATACGAATTCGCATAGCGCCGGGATGGTGTTGAGCGCAATCCCACCGTTGATCAGCCCCGTGGACGACGTCGTGAACGGCACGTCGAATGCCTCATCAAACGGGCCCTGGGCGCGGAATTCATCGGCCAGATCGCGCACGAAGCAGATGATGCGTGCCGCGTATTCGATGGCGTTCACACCTTGCGGCGTCAGCGACGAATGCGCCGCGCGGCCATGCACGCGGCAGCGGTAAGCGTTGATGCCCTTGTGGGCGACGATGGGGCGCATGGAAGTGGGCTCGCCAACGATGCAGCCGGCCGGCTTGATACCGCGTGCGATCAGGTCTTCGATCATGCGCGGCGCGCCTACGCAGCCGACTTCCTCGTCGTACGACAGCGCCAGATGTACCGGCTCGCGCAGTTTGGCCTGCAGCAGCGACGGCACCAGCGCCAGCGACGAGGCGATGAAGCCCTTCATGTCGCACGTGCCGCGCCCGTACAGCTTGCCGTCGCGCACCTCGGGCGTGAACGGATCGCTGTCCCACTTCTGGCCGTCCACCGGCACCACGTCGGTATGGCCCGACAGGACGATGCCGCCTTGCACGCTGCCGTTTGCTGCCGGAATGGTGGCGAACAGGTTGGCCTTGTTGCGCTCGTCATTGTGCGAGAGATGCGATTCGAGGCCGACGCCGCGCAGGTAGTCGCGCACGGTTTCGATCAGGGCCAGGTTGGAGCCGCGGCTGGTGGTGTCGAAGCTGACGAGCTTGCGGGTCCAGTCGAAGGTGCTGAGGTGGCCGGAGTTGGCAGAGGGGGTGTGCATGATGAATTCCTTCTTATAAGCGACTGATGCTATCCGATCAGCTCAATTGCCGCATGGTGTGGCGGATCGTTTGCGTCAGCGCGGCGAATTCGGCGGGGATGTTCTCGATACGCAGGCGGTCTTGCCCGGCCAGCTTGATCTGCCGGTTCTTCTGCACGAGGTCGATGATCTTGATGGCATCCACAGGCGGGTTCGGCACAAAGTGCAGCGTGACGGCCTCCGTCCCGGTGTCGATCTTGCGGATGCCAAGCGGCACTGCTGCGATGCGCAGGCGGTGCGTCTCGATGAGCGACTGCGCCTGCGGCGGCAGCTTGCCGAAGCGGTCGATCAGCTCTTCCTGGATGTTGTCGATGGTCTCGCCGCTTTCGCAGTTGGCCAGGCGCTTGTAGAGCGACAGGCGTTCCTGCACGTCACCGCAATAGTCCTGCGGCAGCAGGGCCGGCGTGCCGAGGTTGATCTCGGTGGTGGCATGCAGCGGCGCCATCAGATCGGGCTCCTTGCCGGCCTTGAGCGACTTCACCGCCTGGTTGAGCATGTCCGTATAGAGCTGGAAGCCGATCTCGGAGATCTCGCCCGACTGCTTGTCGCCCAGCACCTCGCCGGCGCCGCGGATTTCTAGATCATGCATCGCCAGATAGAAGCCCGAACCCAGTTCTTCCATCTGCTGGATGGCTTCCAGCCGGCGTTGCGCCTGCTTGGTCAGACCGTCCAGATCGTGCGCCAGCAGATAGGCATACGCCTGGTGGTGCGAGCGCCCAACGCGGCCGCGCAACTGGTGCAGCTGCGCCAGGCCGAACTTGTCGGCGCGGTGAATCAGGATCGTGTTGGCGGTCGGCACGTCGATGCCGGTTTCGATGATGGTCGTGCACAGCAGGATGTTGGCGCGCTGGGCCACGAAATCGCGCATCACGCGTTCCAGTTCGCGCTCGTGCATCTGGCCGTGGGCGACCACCACGCGTGCTTCTGGAATCAGCTCTTCCAGCTTGGCGCGCTTGTTCTCGATGGTCTCGACTTCGTTGTGCAGGAAGTAGACCTGGCCACCGCGCTTGAGCTCACGCAAGATGGCTTCGCGCAGCACGCCATCTTCTTCGCGGCGCAGGAAGGTCTTGATGGCCAGCCGCTTCTGCGGCGCGGTGGCAATCACGGAGAAATCGCGTAGGCCTTCCAGCGCCATGCCCAGCGTACGTGGGATCGGCGTGGCCGTCAGCGTAAGCACATCGACCTCGGCGCGCAGCGTCTTGAGCGCTTCCTTCTGGCGCACGCCAAAGCGGTGTTCTTCGTCGATGATGACGAGCCCCAGCCGGTCGAATTTCACATCCGGCGAGAGCAGCTTGTGCGTGCCGATCACGATGTCGATGGTGCCGGCATTGATGGCCTCGATGGCACCGTCGATTTCCTTCTTGTTCTTGAAGCGAGAAATTTCGGCAATGCGCACCGGCCAGTCGGCAAAACGGTCGACCAGTGTCTGGTAGTGCTGTTCCGCCAAGAGCGTCGTCGGCGCGAGGATGGCGACCTGCTTGCCGCCCATCACCGCCACGAAGGCGGCGCGCAGGGCAACTTCCGTCTTGCCGAAGCCGACGTCGCCGCAGACGAGGCGGTCCATCGGCTTGCCGGATGTCATGTCGGCGATGACGGCAGCGATGGCGGCGGCCTGGTCGGGCGTTTCTTCAAAGCCGAAGCTCTCGGCAAACTTGACGTAGTCCTCCGGCGTGAGCGGGAAGGCGAAGCCCTGGCGCAGCGCGCGGCGTGCGTACAGGTTCAGCAACTCGGCCGCCGTATCGCGAATCTGCTGCGCGGCCTTGCGCTTGGCCTTTTCCCATTGGCCGGAACCCAGCGAATGCAGTGGCGCGGTTTCCGGATCGGCGCCCGAGTAGCGCGAGATCACGTGCAGCTGGTGCACCGGCACGTACAGCTTGTTGCCCTTGTCATAGTCGAGGTGGAGGAATTCTTCCTCGCCGTTGCCCATGTCGATGGAGATGAGCCCCTGATAGCGGCCGATGCCATGCTCGCTGTGGACTACCGGGTCACCGATCTTCAGTTCGGCCAGGTCACGCACCATGGCGTCGACGGCGGTGGCCTGTTCCTGCTTGCGGCGGCCGGCACGGCGCGTGGTCTGCGCATACAGCTCCGCCTCGGTGATGATGGCGATGCGTTCGTCGCCGAGGATGAAGCCCTGGTACAGCGGTGCGACGCCCAGCACGAATTTGGCGTCGCCGCTCAGCAGATCGGCATAGTCGGCTACGCCTTCGGGATGCAGACCGCTGGCGGCGAGCATCTGCGCGAGTGTTTCGCGGCGGCCGGCGGATTCGGCGCAGATCATCACGCGGCAGTTGCCGCGCATCAGGAACGATTCGAGATTGACCAGCGGGTCTTCTGCACGCCGGTTGACCGCCACGTTGGGCAGCGGCAGCGAGAGCGGGGCGTCACCAGGCTCGGCGCGCAGCACGAGGCGCGCATGCGGCTTGGCGGCCACGAAGAACGCCTCTTCATCCAGGTACAACGCAGCTGGTTCGAGCAGTGGCCGCTCGCGGTCGTGGCGCATGAAGTTGTAGCGCTGCGTGGTGTCGGCCCAGAAGCGGCGCACCGCGCCTTCAATGTCGCCAACGAAGGCCAGATGCGTAGCGCTCGGCAGGTAGTCGAACAGCGTAGCGGTGTCTTCAAAGAACAGCGGCAGGTAGTACTCGATACCGGCGCTCGGCACGCCGTTGCCGATGTCCTTGTAGATGGGCGAGCGCGTCGGGTCGCCTTCAAACACTTCGCGCCAGCGGCCGCGGAAGGCGGTGCGCGAGGCCTCGTCCATCGGGAATTCACGGCCCGGCAGCAGGCGCACTTCGTTCACGGGGTAGAGGCTGCGCTGCGTGTCGGGGTCGAATGAGCGGATGGTTTCGATTTCGTCGCCGAACAGGTCGAGCCGGTACGGCAGTGGCGAGCCCATCGGGAACAGATCGATCAGGCCGCCGCGTACGGAGTACTCGCCCGGGCGCATGACGGCGCTGACGTGCTCGTAGCCGGCCAGCGTGAATTGCGCCTTGAGCGCCGCCTCATCCAGCTTTTCGCCCTTCTTGAAGAAGAAAGTGTAGGCCGCCAGGAATGATGGCGGTGCCACGCGCTGCAAGGCGGTGGAAGCAGGCACGAGCAGGATGTCGCACGCGCCGTTCTGCAGGTCGTGCAGCGTTGCCAGCCGCTCGGAAATCAAATCCTGGTGCGGCGAGAAGTTGTCGTACGGCAGCGTTTCCCAGTCCGGCAGCAGCTTTACGTGCGCCTGCGGGGCAAACCAGCGCAGTTCTTCGGCCAGGCGCTGGGCATCGACGGCGTTGGCGCAGACGACCGCCAGCATCGGCACGGCGGCGCGATGTTGCTCCAGGTAGCGCGCGAGCAGCAGGGCATCCGCCGCGCCTTGCAGGCCGCTGAAAACAAAGCGCGCGCCCGGTTTGACAGCGGGCAGGGCAGAGAGCGAGAAGTCAGACATGGGGTGTCAGGATCCGTAGACAAAGCACGACACCCCGCCGGCATTTGCAGGCGGGGTGTCGTGACACTGGCCGCTATTATAAAATCCGCGCGAATTACGTGTTGGTGACGGCTCAAAACGTGAGCAAACGCCGAACCAAAGCCCATCTTCCGCATTCCATGTCCGCAAACTCCCGCCCAGGCCGACGCCGTTTTGCGCTGATTCCCTCAGCCGGCACCGGCTCGCGCGCCGGCGGCGATTTGCCCAAGCAATATCAGGCGATCGCCGGACGGCCGATGCTGTGGCATACGGCCCAAGCCTTTCTGGCCAGCCCCGAGATCGATTCCGTCTTGATCGTGACGACGCCGGGCGCGCAGCCGCTCGTGCAGCGCTTTCCCGATGGCGGTTTCGAAGCCCCCAGGCTGGTGGAGGTCGATTGCGGTGGTGATTCGCGGCACGCGTCGGTCACGCATGGGCTGGCTGCGTTGCGCGGGCTGGGTGCGCACGATGACGACTGGGTGCTTGTGCACGACGCCGCGCGTCCGGGCCTGACGCCTGCGCTGATCGCTCGTCTGGTTGCTGCCGTGGAAGCCGAGGGTTCGCAAGCGGTCGGCGGCATTCTTGCGTTGCCGGTAGCCGATACCCTCAAGCGCGCAAACGCCGCGCAGCACATTGACGCCACCGTCCAGCGTGATGGCCTATGGCAAGCGCAAACGCCGCAGATGTTCCCGCTAGGGCTTCTGGAACGTGCGTTGCGTGACGCGCTGGCGCGGCATCGCATCGTCACCGACGAGGCCAGCGCTATCGAGGCCACCGGCCACAAACCGTTGCTGGTGCCCGGTGCGCTGCGCAACTTCAAGGTGACGTATCCCGACGATTTCGCACTCGCCGAGGCCATCCTCGCGCAGGGCGGACAAGACCAACCTCACGAGGCATCGCAAGCATGAACTGGATGGACATTCGCATCGGCCAGGGCTACGACGTACACGCGCTGGTGGAGGGCCGCAAGCTGATCCTCGGCGGCGTGGACATTCCGCACACGCGTGGGCTGCTCGGCCATTCCGACGCCGATGCGCTGCTGCATGCGATTACCGACGCGCTGTTCGGCGCCGCGGGCCTGGGCGACATCGGCCGGCATTTTCCCGATACCGATCCGGCCTTTGCCGGTGCCGACAGCCGCGTGCTGCTGCGCGAAGCGGTGCAACGTGTGCGCAAGGCGGGCTATGCAGTGGGCAACGTTGATGCCACGGTCATCGCGCAAAAGCCAAAGCTTGCCCCTCATGTGCCGGGCATGGTCGCCAACCTGGCAGAAGACCTTGGCATCGCGCCGGAGCGCTGCAACGTCAAGGCCAAGACAAATGAGAAGCTCGGCTTCGAAGGCAAGGAAGAGGGTATCGTCGCGCAGGCTGTGGTGCTGATCTATCGCGCGGAAGCCGCTGATCAAGACTGAAGCACGGCCCCACAGAAAGCAACGGCAGCCCGGATGGTTCCGCGCTGCCGTTTTCGTTGGCGGCGCGTGATCACCTATTCGACGGCAATCACGATGGCCGCTGCGTTGATGACCGCTGCGATGCGCCCCACGTCACGCAACTGCTGCGTGGTCATGCCGAACTCCCTGAGCAGCTTGTAGTGCGAGCTGACGCAAAAGTGGCATTTGCCGACAATGGATGCGGCCAGTGCATACATCTCGAAGCGGCGCTTGTCGATGCCGCCATGGCCGGCATAGGCGTTCATGCGCAATTCGGCGCGTTGCGTTTTCAGGTCATCATCGTCGGCCATCTCAACAAACGGATACCACGTGTTGTTCATGCCCATCAGCGCTGCGGCCGTGAGCACGCCGGCGGTCTCTTCGGGCGACAGCACGCCGGCACCGCGGATGATCTCGACCAGTACCTTGCTCTTGGCAGCAAAGGCTGCCGCCAGCGCCACGCCCACCGCATCGGTGACTTCAAGCGAAGACCGCGCGATCGTGCCGTCCATGTTCAGGCGGATGTCTTTGGCGTAGTCGGGGATACGCCCCTTAATCGTCTGCAGGAATTCCATCGACTCTCCTATCGCCCAGCGCTGAAAAGCTCGCAGCGGGCGGGCTTGGCGCGCGGTGTGAGTCCACCGAAGCAGGAGGCGGTTACAGCGTGGCGCCGCCGATTGCGCGGTTGCACGGGCATAGTTCGTCGGTCTGCAGGCCGTCGAGAATGCGCAGGACTTCATCCGGGTTGCGGCCTACGTTCAGGTTATTCACCGACACGTGCTGGATCACGTTGTCCGGGTCGACGATAAACGTTGCGCGCAATGCAACCCCGGCCTCATGTTCACGCACGCCGAGCTGGTCGACCAGCGCGCCCGTTGTGTCGGCAAAGGACCACTGGTTGAGTTTGTCGAGGTCTTTGTGCTCGCGGCGCCATGCGAGCTTGACGAATTCGTTGTCGGTCGAGCCGCCGAGCACGATGGTGTCGCGGTCTTCAAAATCGTCATTGAGTTTGGCAAAGGCGACGATCTCAGTCGGGCAGACGAAGGTGAAATCCTTCGGATAGAAGTAGATGACTTTCCACTTGCCCGGGAACGAGGTCTCGGTGATGTCTTCGAACGCCGACTGGCCGTTTTCCTCGTGATGATTGAACCCCGGCTTGACGCCGACGACCTTGAATGGCTCGAGCTTGTCACCAATGGTCTTCATGAGCTTCTCCCGAAGTTGTGAGGCGGTGGGAACAGCGCTTGCACAAGCACAGACTCGCCGCCCGTCCAGCAAGGAGGGAGGAGGAGCGGAGCGGCGAAGAACGCAATTGCGGCGGATGCGCAGCCTGGCGGCTGCAGTATGGTCGACGATGTTGAAACCGGCTAATTGATTGTCTCAACGTCGGCCATAGCCGATGGGCGCGCTAGTTCGAACGTAGTCGCCGCAAATGACAGCCGTGAGGAGCAGAGGATGTGCCTGAGCGGCACAGATCAGGTGCGCGTGTAGCAGGCGCTGACGACCAGCCCGGTTTCCGGTGGCGTGCGGTTCTCAAGCACCAGCCGGCCACCGCTGCGCTGCAGGATGCGATTGACGATCGACATGCCGAGCCCAGCGCCCTTGGCTTCGCTGCGTGCCGATTCAAGCCGATAGAACGGGCGCGTGAGTAGCGCCAATTGATCGGTCGGCACGCCGGCGCCGCGATCGGCTACGCACAGTACGACCTCGTTGTTTTGCAGCAGGGTGCTGACCGTGATGTCGGCGCGGCCAGTGCTGGGCGTTTTGCCGTAGCGGCGCGCGTTTTCGATCAGGTTGTCGAGAATGCGCTGCGTCTCCATGCGATTGCAGCGGGCAATGGCTTCCGGCGCGAGCTTGAGCGTGAGGTCGATGTCGTCGTGCGCTGAATACACCGGTGCCGTATCGCGCACCAGCTCGGTCAGATCCACGTCTTCCTGCATCTCGCTGGAAGGGCGCGCGTAATCGAGGAACTGGCCAATGATGGCGTCCATTTGCTCGATGTCGGCCACCATCAGTTCGCGCGTTTGCTCGTCGACCGGGCTCATCTCGGTTTCCAGGCGCAGACGCGTGAGCGGGGTGCGCAGGTCGTGCGAGATGCCAGCCAGCATGACGGCGCGGTCGGCCTCGAGTTGCTTGAGGTCGCGCACCATCTGATTGAAGCTGTGATTTGCCTGCGCCACTTCCGTGCCGCCGCCCTCGGGCAGCGACTTTGGGTCGTCCCCCGCGCTGATGGCCCGTGCCGTGTCGGCCAGGCGCTTGAGCGGCTGGTTCACCCGCGAGGTGATGAAAGCCGCGCCCAGCACCGAAAGCACCAGTGCCGCCATTGACCACCACAGCCACTGCAGCCCCGGCACGTGCTCGAAACGATCCGGGCTGATGGCGACCCAGTAGTCGTCGCCTTCGATCTGGAAGCTGACCCACACGCCCGGGATGTCGTTGACCGCAGTGGCGATCACCGTTTCGGCACCCAGCCGGTTGCGGATCTCCTGCTGGACGAGCTGCGTCAGGTAGGGGTTGGTGTGCGGCTCGCGGTACTCATCTTCCTTCTCGCGCGGGTAGACCTTGATGCCTTCGTTCTGCACGAGGTCCAGCAGCAGGAAGCGCCGCCGTGCCGGGTCGGAATACAGCAGCGCCGCCCGCGTGAGCTTGACCACGCTGACCACCTGCATGGCGATCTGCTGCGCGCGCGGTTCGCGCTCGAAAATGCGGAAGCTCTGGAACCAGACACCCAGCGAGATCGCAATCAGCAGGGCGATCAGCATGAAGGTTCGCCAGAACAGCGAACCAAACACACTGATCAATAGACGCCGCAACGCGGCCGGACGCGGAATGCGCAAGTCGGATGCGGGTAGGAAGGGTTACTTGGCGCCGTCGGGAATGAACACGTAGCCCAGGCCCCAGACCGTCTGGATGAAGCGCGGGTTACTGGCGTCGGGCTCGATCAGCTTGCGCAGGCGGGAGATCTGCACGTCCAGGCTGCGGTCGAAGACTTCGTATTCGCGGCCGCGCGCCATTTCCATCAGCTTTTCGCGCGATAGGGGTTGGCGCGGATGGCGCGCAAACACCTTGAGCACGGAGAATTCGCCCGTTGTGAGCGTGATCTCTTCGTCGTTCTTCTTGAGCGTGCGTGTGGCAAGGTTCAGCACGAAATCGCCAAAGGCGAAGGTTTCGGGCGTTTCCGACGGCGCACCGGGAATCTCGGCCGGGCCACGGCGGCGCAGCACGGCGTGAATGCGTGCGATCAGCTCGCGCGGGTTGAAGGGCTTGGGCAGATAGTCATCGGCGCCCATTTCGAGGCCGACGATGCGATCGACGTCCTCGCCCTTGGCGGTGAGCATGATAATAGGCGTCTGATCGTTTGCGCCACGCAGGCGCCGGCAGATCGACAGACCATCTTCGCCCGGCATCATGAGGTCGAGTACGAGCAGGTCGAAACGCTCGCGCAGCCAGAGTTTGTTCATGGCCGTGGCGTTTTCTGCCACCAGCACGGTGAAGCCCTGTTCCCCGAGGTAACGGCGCAGCAAGTCGCGCAGGCGGGGATCGTCGTCGACGACGAGAATCTTTTGACCAGAATTTTCCATGGCGCTAATGGTAACGACAAAAACAGCGGCTCGAGGCGCGGTAGAACCCCAATTGAAACAGACAGTTACATTATTTACCGGGTCGCGCGAACAGTCTGTAGGACGCACGGCTACACTGCCTTGGCGGTTCCTCAGTTGGGGTCAAAACGTGTTGACCCCCGCAAAGGGGGCTGGCGTGCAATGCGGTTGCCTGATATCGATTGTCGCGCAATGATGCATGGCGCATCGGTTTCCAGCAACATGGACGTGGCTTCTCTCTCTCTTTTGACGGATCGATCAGCAAGTTTCCGGCGGCGCTTGGCGCTGACGGTGTGTGCTGCCGCCCTGTGCCTGGCGTATCTGCCTGCACAGGCGCGTGGGCCGCACAATGCGCCCCCCAGCGGTTTTGGTGGCGGAAACGGGTTCGGCCGATTCAATGGCGGTGGCTTCTTCGAGGCCGCCGCGCCGCACAAGGGCGGGAATTCTGGCGCAGCACGCGGCAACGAGGCGGATGAACGCCGTCGCCGCGCCGCCGCCATGGAAAACCGCCGGGCCGAGAACGAAGGCAGGTCAGGGCCACCCCCGCAGCGCAAGCTGTCACCCGAGGAACGCAAGCAGTTGCGTCAGAACATCTATGACGTCACGCGGGACATCTACCACCGTGGCGGCTAGGTAGGGGCCGAGGAACGGCGCACAGTCGCTGCCCCGGCAGAAGGCATCAGGGTCGACTCGGGGGACCGACATGCAAGTTCGTGGCACGATTTTCTTGGCGCTGGCAGCCGCTGGCGTCCTTTCACTTCAACCCGCGCAGGCGGCGACGCAGGACAAGCCGCATCACCACAGCGCGCATGCCAAGGCACCCGCTGCCGACGAGCAGCGTCTGGATCGCGAAGACGCGCGCTATTTCCTCACCCGCATCGGCTTCTCACCCTCTGAGAGCGAACTCGACGCCTATGCCGGGCTGACCCACCGCGAAGCCATCGACCGCGTACTGGCGCAGACCGGCAACGTCGCCACGCAGCCGCCGCCGGCGTGGGTCAATGAGCCGATCATCCCCTACAACAAGCTGCCGGACGAAGACGCCCGCAAGGCTGCGCGTCAGAAGAACGCTGCCCACGAGCTGGAACTGCGAGCCTGGTGGATGGGCGAGATGATCAAGACGCCGTCGCCGCTGACGGAGCGCATGACGCTGTTCTGGCACAACCACTTCGTATCCAGCTCGCAGAAGGTGCCGTTTGCGCAGTTGATGTATCGGCAGAACGTGCTGCTGCGCCAAGACGCGGTCGGCAACTTCGGCGCGATGTTGCACGCCATCGGCAAGGACCCGGCGATGCTGATCTACCTGGATGGCGCGGAGAGCCGTAAGGGCAAGCCCAACGAGAATTTCGCACGCGAGGTGATGGAGCTCTTCACGCTGGGCGAAGGCCATTACACCGAGCAGGACATCAAGGAAGCCGCGCGCGCCTACACGGGTTGGAGCATCGACCGCGAGCACGATTTTTCGTATATCTGGCGTCCGCAGATTCACGACACCGGTGTGAAGACGGTGTTTGGCCAGAGCGGCGACTACGACGGCGACCAGATGCTCGACATCCTGCTGTCTCGCCCCGAGACGGCCACGTTCATCGTCACCAAGCTGTGGCGCGAGTTTGTTTCGCCTGACCCGGATGCGGCGCAGGTGCAGCGCGTAGCCGACGCATTCCGCTCAAGTGGTTACGACATCAAAGTTGCCCTGCGGGAGTTGTTCATGACGCAGGCGTTCTGGGCGCCGCAGACGCGCGCGACGCTGGTGAAATCGCCGGTGGAAATGATTGTCGGCACGCTCAAGCAATTTAACGTGCAGTACTCCGACCCGACGCCGTTCGCGATCAAGTCTGCGCAGCTTGGGCAGAACCTGCTGGCCCCGCCCAACGTGAAGGGTTGGCCCGGCGGCGATGCGTGGATCAACTCGACCACGCTGCTGGGGCGCAAGCAGTTTCTCGATCAGCTGTTCCGTTCGACCGAGATGAAGGCGCCGTCGCAGCAGGCCGGACAACAAAAGCCCGAGCAGAAGCCCGGCATGATGGTGGCCGCCATGCGTGCGGATCTGAAGGAAGGCGGCACAGTGCAGGGTCTGGGACAGGCGCTCAAGGGCATGGGCCAGGAAGGCCGCTTCAAACTGGCGCAGTCGCAGACCATGGTGTCATTCAACTCCGCCA
Organism: Ralstonia sp. A12; assembly: GCF_000801955.1. Taxonomy (GTDB): domain Bacteria; phylum Pseudomonadota; class Gammaproteobacteria; order Burkholderiales; family Burkholderiaceae; genus Ralstonia. Next base: position 56,865 of record NZ_JSZO01000006.1, on the reverse strand, counting down.
AATGGCTGGCGCAGTTCGGGGCGGATGGGGATGACCCGCCGCAGCTTGGGCCTCGCATTTCGATCCAGCGCGCTGTGCTACCGATCGAGCCCACCGCGCCCATTCCCGTCAAGCTGGCTGGTACCGCTTACCTGCGCACGCTGATGATGGACCCCGCCTACCAATTGAAGTAACGCCATCTCTGCAGGAGCACACATCATGGAACGTCGCGACTTTCTGAAGGCTGGCGCCATGCTTGGCATTGGTGGGGCCGCATCTGGCATCCCAGGCGTTGTCTTTGCGCAGGGGCAGGACAAACGTAAGGGCTACGGCAATCTGCTGATCCTCATTGAGCTCAAGGGCGGCAACGATGGCCTGAACACCGTCGTGCCGTACACCAGCGCGCAGTATTACGCGCTGCGCCCGCGCATTGCCATCAAGCGTGAGCAGGTGCTGCAACTGGATGACCGTTATGGCCTGCATCCGTCTCTGCAGGCGATGATGCCGCTGTGGCAGGCGGGTGAGCTGTCGGTGGTGCAGGGGCTGTCGTATCCGCAGCCGAATCTCTCGCACTTCCGTTCGATCGAGATCTGGGACACGGCTTCGCGCTCGGATCAATACCTGCGCGAGGGCTGGCTGACGCGTGCGTTTGCTGCGCGGCCGGTGCCGGCATCGTTCGGTGCGGATGGCGTGATCATCGGTACGGCGGATCTCGGCCCGCTCGACGGCGGCTCTCGCGCGGTGGCGCTTGCCAATCCCGACGCCTTCCTCAACGAGGCCAAGCTGGCGATGCCGTCTCATGCCATGGGCAATGCCACGCTTGAGCACGTGCTGAAGGTCGAGGCAGACATCGTCAAGGCTGCCGACGGGTTGCGTCCGAAGGCGGGCAAGTTTGCGTTCCAGACGCACTTTCCGGACGGCGGCTTCGGCAATTCGATCAAGGCTGCGATGCAGGTGGTGGCTGCGCCCGGGCATGGCGGCGCCGATGTGGCCGTGGTGTGCCTGTCACTGGGCAGCTTCGATACGCATACCAACCAGCAAGGCACGCAGGCGAACCTGTTGAAGCAGTTGGGTGAGGGCATTGCCTCGCTCAAGAGCGCGCTCACGGAACTGGGCCGCTGGAATGACACGTTGATCGTCACGTATTCCGAGTTCGGCCGCCGCCCGCGCGAGAACCTGAACAACGGCACGGACCATGGCACGGCAGCCGCGCATTTCGTGGCGGGTGGTCGTGTGAAGGGGGGGCTGGCCGGGCAGGGGCCGGTGCTGGAACGCTTGGACGGCGGCGGCAATCTCGACCCGTCGGTCGATTTCCGCTCGCTCTACGCGACGGTGCTGGAGCGTTGGTGGGGCATGGATTCGCAGCAGGTGCTTGCCGGCCGGTTTGCACCGCTGGATCTCATCAAGACCTGATCAACTGCGAATCTGTGTCTTCCACGCCAGCCAAAGCTTGCGCAGCGGTGTGAGGTCGGTGCGCTGCGTGAGCACCTGGAAGCCGTCGGCCTCCACTTCGTCGAGCAGCCGCATGGCCAGCACGCCGCGGATCAGCGCTGAGCGCTGGGCGCGGCGGTCTTCGGCCGGCAAGGCGGCCAGCGCCTCTTTGTAGGTCGTGCGGGCACGTTCGGCCTGGAACGTCATCAGCGGCTTGAAGCCGTCTGCATAACGGCGGTTGAACAGATCGGCTGCGGGCACATTGAAGCGCTGCAGTTCATCCACGGGGACGTAGACGCGGTTGTGGCGTACGTCCTCACCCAGGTTGCGGATGAAGTGGACCAGTTGTTCGGCCAGTGACAACAGCCGCGCGAACTCCAGTGTGCGCGCATGCGTGTGGCCGGCAATGCGTGCAGCCAATCGGCCCGCCACGCCCGCCACCTGATCGCCGTGCCGGCGCAGGTTGGGCCAGTCCAGATAACGGTTTTGCATGGCATCGGCTTCTACGCCGGCCAGCAGTTCGCCCAAGTGCACCGCGCCAATGTCATAGGCGGATAGATGCGGTTGCAGTGCCTTGGTGGCGGGGTGATCGGGGCGGCCGTCAAATAGCCTCGCGAGCTCTTGGCGCCACCATTGCAGCTTCGACTGCACAACGGTCGGGTCGGTGGCATCGCGCACGGCGTCTTCCAGTTCACGGCGTACGGCTTCCAGTGCGATGGTCGCGCGACGGCGCTCGGGCGTCAGAAACAATACGCTGTAGTACAGATCGCTGCCGGGCGGGGCGGCCTTGTCGGCGCAGTAATCGTCGGGGGTCACGGAAGGGGTCGTCGCGGTGGGTGCGCTGTGGGGACGCAGTGGACAATTCAAGCAGGGCGGCCATTCTACATGGCGTTGCAGTGCAGCATATCGAAGGCCGCCGCAGGACGCCCAGCAACAAAAGTCAATCAGACCACGCCGTGTCGTTGACCCTGCGCATTGCCGTGGGTATATTACTGACCGGTCAGTTATTTACTGAGAGCGTGTCATGCCCGCCGTGCCTGCGATGTATCCGTCGTACCCGCATTCCGACTCCACCAGTTCCTCCGACACGCTTACGCTGTTGCGAGGGCGCTCTTGGTCTCTGGCCGTATCGACGGTCTTGCTGACCGGCGCGGCGCTGCTGGCTGGCTGTAGCAAAGAGCAGCCCAAAGCGCCCGAGGTTCGCCCCGTGCGCACGATGACAGTGACAACCGAGCAGGGCGCAGGCACAGCAGAGTTCTCCGGCGACGTGCGCCCGCGCATTGAGTCGCGCCTCGGCTTTCGTGTGCCGGGCAAGATCACCGCGCGGCTGGTCGACGTAGGCGCCACGGTAAAGAAGGGCCAAGTCCTGGCGCGCCTCGACCCGACGGATCTGGCGCTGGCGCAGCAATCGGCTCAGGCCCAGTTGTCTGGCGCAAAGACCGACCGCGATCTGGCCGCCGCCGACCTCAAACGTTATTCCGAACTGTTCGCCAAAGGCTTCATCAGCGCCGCCGAGCAGCAACGCCATCAAGCCAACTATGACGGCGCTCAGGCCCGCTACGAGCAAGCCACGGCAGGCTATCGCAATCAAGCCAACCAGGCCGCCTATGCCACGCTCGAAGCGGATGCCGATGGCGTAGTGACGGGCGTCGATGCCGAAGTCGGGCAGGTGGTATCCGCCGGCCAGCCCGTTGTGCGCGTGGCGCAGACGGCCGAGAAGGAAGTCGTGGTCGGCATTCCCGAAGACCAAGTGGACACGCTGCGCAAATCGCCCGACGTGAGCGTCAAGTTGTGGGCGGATCAGTCACGCAGCATTCCTGGCAAGGTGCGCGAGATTGCGCCGGCTGCCGACCCGCTCACACGCACGTACACCGTGAAGATTTCGGTACCGAACCCGCCGCCTGAGCTGAAGTTGGGCATGACGGCCGTGGCTCGGTTCGTGCGCCCCGGCGGGGGTGCAGACAGCGGCGGCATGGGCGTGCGCGTGCCGATCAGTGCGCTGCTGCAGGAGCAGGGCAAGAACGTGGTGTGGCTGTATGACGCCGCATCGCAAACGGTCAAGCCTGTGCCGGTGACGGTGGGCGAGCCGCGCGACAACGTGCTGCTGGTTACCAGCGGCCTTGCGCCCGGCCAGACTATCGTGACCGCTGGCGTGCATCTGCTCAAGGCCGGTCAGAAAGTGATGCCGATGGCCCCGGCGGATCAGCCGTCGGCCCAGTCCGCCATCACTCCGCGCCGGTAAACCACAGCCGGCTTCTGCCCAAACACGCCAACCTTTGCGCGCATGGAACATTCCCGTTTCAATCTGTCACGCTGGGCGCTCGAACACCAGCCACTGACCCGCTTCCTGCTGGTGGCTTTGCTGCTTGGCGGCATCTTTGCGTATTCCAAGCTGGGGCAGGATGAAGACCCGCCCTTCACCTTCCGCGCGATGGTGGTGCAGGCCTTCTGGCCCGGCGCCACGGCCGAGCAGATGTCGCGTCAGGTGACCGACAAGATCGAAAAGGCGCTGCAGGAAGTGCCGTACGCCTGGAAGATCCGCAGCTACTCCAAGCCGGGCGAGACGCTGGTCACGTTCCAGTTGGCCGACACGTCGCCCGCCAAGGACACTCAACAGCTCTGGTACACAGTGCGCAAGAAGGTGGGAGACATCGCGCCAACGTTGCCGCAGGGTGTGCGCGGGCCGTTCTTCAATGATGACTTCGGCGATGTGTATGGCTCGATCTACGCGCTGTCCGCCGATGGCTTCACCTACCGCCAGCTCAACGACTACGCTGATTCCATCCGGCAGCAACTGCTGCGCGTGCCCAATGTCGCCAAGGTTGAGCTGCTGGGCGATCAGGACGAGAAGATCTACATCGAGTTTCAGCAGGCCAAGCTGGCGCAGATGGGGCTGGACATCAACAGCATCGCCACGCAGATCGGCCAGCAGAACAACATCGGCCCCAGCGGCGTGCTGGTAACGCCTAGTGACAACGTGCAGATTCGCCTGTCGGGCCAGTTCTCGGACATCCGTGATCTGGAGAACCTGACGCTGCGTGGCCCTGGCGGCACGACCAACATTCGCCTTGGCGACATCGCTTCCGTCAAGCACGGCTACATTGATCCGCCGCACGCCAAGATGCGCTACAACGGCAAGGAAGTCATCGGCCTGGGCATCTCGATGACCAAGGGCGGCGACATCATCCAGCTCGGCAAGGACCTGCGCGCGACGGTCGACAAGATCCACGCCAAGCTGCCGATGGGCATCGAGATGGAGCAGGTGCAGAACCAGCCAAAGTCGGTGCAGAACTCGGTGGGGGAGTTCGTGCACGTGCTGATCGAGGCCGTGGTGATCGTGCTGGCGGTGAGCTTCCTGTCGCTCGGTCTGCATACCAAGCCGAAGCTGCGCATCGACGTGTGGCCCGGTCTGGTAGTGGGCCTGACGATCCCGCTGGTGCTGGCGGTGACGTTCCTGTTCATGAACATCTTCGACATCGGCCTGCACAAGATTTCATTGGGCGCGCTGATCATCGCGCTGGGCCTGCTGGTGGACGACGCGATCATCGCGGTCGAGATGATGGTGCGCAAGCTGGAAGAGGGCTTCTCCAAGATGGAAGCCGCCACCTTTGCGTACAGCTCCACCGCCATGCCGATGCTGACTGGCACGCTCATCACCGCTACAGGCTTCTTGCCGGTGGGGCTGGCGCGCTCGACAGTGGGTGAGTACACCTTCGGCATTTTTGCGGTGACGGCGCTGGCGCTGGTGTTGTCGTGGTTTGCGGCGGTGGTGTTTGTGCCGTATCTCGGTTTCCTGCTGTTGCGCACCAAATCGCACGTGGGCGACGGCGGCCATCACGAGCTGTTCGACACGCCGTTCTACACCCGCTTCCGCGGCTGGGTGAACTGGTGCGTGGAGTACCGCAAGACGGTGATCGTTATCACGCTGGTGACGTTCGGCCTGGGCGTGTTCGGGTTCAAATACATCGAGAAGCAGTTCTTCCCCGATTCCAGCCGGCCCGAGCTGATGGTGGAGTTGTGGCTGCCCGAAGGCAGCAGCTTCAACCAGACCGAAGCCGAGGCCAAGCGCTTCGAGGCGCTGATGCGCAAGGAACAGAACGTCGACAGCGTGACGCTGTTCATCGGCTCCGGCGCGCCGCGCTTCTATCTTCCGCTGGACCAGATCCTGCCGCAGACCAATGTTGCCCAGGCCATCGTGATGCCGACTTCGCTGGAGACGCGAGAAGGCGTTCGGCAGCGCGTCATCGGGTTGCTGAAATCGCAATTCCCGCATCTGCGCGGCCGCGTGAAGCTGCTGCCGAACGGGCCGCCGGTGCCGTATCCGGTGCAGTTCCGTGTGATGGGTCCGGACATCGGTGGCGTGCGCAAGATTGCTGACCAGGTCAAGGCCATCATGACCGCCAACCCGAACACGGTGGGCGTGAACGACAACTGGAACGAGAACGTCAAGGTGCTGCGCCTGGACATCGACCAGGACAAGGCGCGCGCGCTGGGCGTGTCGACGGGCTCGATCTCGCAGGTGACGCAGACGGTGATGTCCGGCGCGCCCATCGCCCAGTACCGTGACGGCGACAAGCTGCTCGACATCGTCATGCGTCCGCAGGAAGACGAGCGCAACACGCTCGACGCGTTGCAGAAGGTGCAGGTGCCGACGGCCAGCGGTCGCGTGGTGCCGCTTACGCAGGTGGCCCGTGTGGGCTTTGCGTGGGAGCCCGGTGTGATCTGGCGCGAGAACCGCGACTACGGAATCACCGTGCAGTCGGATGTGGTGGACGGCGTGCAGGGCCCGACCGTGACGGCGCAGATCAATCCGCTGCTCGACAAGATTCGCGCGGACCTGCCGCCGGACTACCAGATCAAGATTGCCGGCGCGGAAGAGGAGAGCGCCAACGCGGGTGCATCCATCGCCGCGCAGATGCCGCTGTGTATCTTCATCATCTTCCTGTTGCTGATGCTCCAGCTGCACAGCTTCTCGCGCTCGGTGATGGTGTTCCTGACCGGCCCGCTGGGGTTGATCGGTGCGGCGGCCACGCTGTTGCTGCTGCGCGCGCCGATGGGCTTCGTGGCGCAGCTCGGCATCACCGCGCTGATCGGGATGATCATCCGTAACTCGGTCATTCTGGTGGACCAGATCGAGCAGGACGTGGCGGCTGGTGTGCCCACCTGGACGGCCATTGTCGAGGCGGCCGTGCGGCGCTTCCGCCCCATCATCCTGACGGCGGCTGCGGCGGTGCTGGCGATGATTCCGCTGTCGCGCAGCGTGTTCTGGGGCCCGATGGCTGCAGCCATCATGGGCGGCCTGATTATCGCGACGGTGCTGACGCTGCTGTTCCTACCGGCGCTGTATGCGGCGTGGTTCCGCGTCAAGCGGCCCGAAGCTGAGGCGACTGCACCGACTGCCTGACGGGGGCGAGGGAGGGGACTCGAACCCCTCCTCCATGCCGATTAGGGCGGGGGATGGAAACCCCCGAACGACTGCGATATAATCGCGGGCTTCCTTTCCGGCGCCCCTCAACGGGCGCCGCGATCCATCCAGCGAGGGTGGCGAAATTGGTAGACGCACCAGGTTTAGGTCCTGACGCCAGCAATGGTGTAGGGGTTCGAGTCCCCTCCCTCGCACCACTTACCTCGTCCCGAGGTTCTCTTCAGCGCTTACGCGTCGGGCGTCCCCAGCGCTTGGTTGACCCGCAGCGCCACCAGCGTACCCACCACACCTGACAACAGATACACGCTGACGGCTCCGAGCCCGAACAGCGACGATAGCCCCAGCGCCACCAGCGGCGCGAATGCTGCGCCAAACAGCCAGCCGAAGTCGGTGGTCAGGGCGGCGCCGGTATAGCGGAACCGGGTCTCGAAATTCGATGTCACCACGCCAGCCGCCTGGCCATACGACAGCCCCAGCAGACCGAAGCCCACCAGGATAAAGATGTCCTGCCCCACGGCACCGCCGTCGAGCAGCCACGGTGCGGCCAGACTGAAGATGCCAATCAGCACGGCCATGACCGCCAGGGTGGTACGCCGGCCGATGCGGTCTGCGATCAAGCCCGAAACCAGCGTGCTCACGAACGCGATCACGGCGCCGATGATCTGAACGGTCAGCACCGCAGACACACTCTGTGTCTTGCGCAACGACACCCATGACAGCGGGAACACCGTAACCAGGTGGAACAACGCGTAGCTGGCCAGCGCCGCAAAGGCCCCCAGGAAGATGTTGAAACCCTGGGCGTTGACCATCTGCAGGGTGCTAATTGGTTCCAGCTCGCCTTCCTCCAGCAGTTGCGTGTATTCGTGCGTGACGACCAGCCGCAGCCGCGCAAACAGCGCCACCACGTTGATGGCAAAGGCGACGTAGAACGGATAGCGCCAGCCCCAGTCGATGAATTCCTGGAAGGTCAGGCTGGAGTAGAGGAACAGGAACAGCGCGCCCGCAATGATGAAACCGGTGGGCGCGCCCAGTTGCCCCAGCATCGCGTACCAGCCGCGCTTGTTCTCGGGTGCATTCAACGCCAGCAGCGATGGCAGGCCATCCCACGAACCGCCAAACGCGATGCCCTGCATGAAGCGGAAGAGCGCCAGCAGATAAATCGCCGAATGACCAATCGACGCGTACGGCGGCAGGAATGCGATGCCCACCGTGGCCGTGCCCAGCAGAAACAATGACGCGGTCAGCTTGGTGCTGCGCCCCCATCGGCGCTGGATGCGCATGAACAGTGCGGTGCCGAATGGGCGCCCGATGAAGGCGAAAGAAAAGACGGTAAAGCTGAACAGCAGCCCGGCCAGTTCACCGGCAAACGGAAAGTAGACGGTAGGGAAAACGAGCACCGAGGCGATGCCGTACACGAAGAAGTCGAAGTACTCCGACGCGCGCCCGATCACCACGCCTGTGGCGATCTCCGCGGGTGCCACTTCATGATGCCCTGGCGCGGGCGGTGCAGTTGGCGACGCGCGATGTTGATGGGTCAGGCTGGCCATCGTGGAGTCTCCGTCGAGAGCAGGAGGGATGTCGTACAGCACTTAAAGTCCGGCAATGACCAGAATAGGCGCCTAAACTGCAACGGCAAATCGAAAGTTCGCTGGGCCGTCCCAGCGCGACGTTAACCAGACGCCACTTCCGAGACCATGCCACGCTTCGATACAGCGGTGACGTCCCTTCAGGTAACGGGAAAGTCGCTTTTGAGAAGTGCCGCAATCACCGCCTTGGTGAGTCTTGCGGGATGCAGCAACGCCGTGCTGTTGTCGCCGGCTGGCGATATGGCAGTGCGACAGCGGGACCTGATCATCATCGCCACATGCCTCATGTTGCTGATCATCGTGCCCGTGATCTTTCTCACGCTGCTGTTTGCTTGGCGATATCGGGAAAGCGCCAAGAACGCCCCCTACAACCCGGAGTGGGACCATTCCACGGTGCTGGAACTGGCAATCTGGGCCGCGCCGCTGTTGATCATCATCACGCTGGGTGCAGTCACCTGGGTCAGCACCCATCAACTCGATCCGTACCGGCCGCTGACACGGCTGGATGAAGGCCGCCCGGTTGCTGCGGACACCAAGCCGCTCATCGTGGAAGTGGTAGCGCTGGACTGGAAGTGGCTGTTCCTCTATCCCGAGCAGGGCATTGCTACTGTCAACGAACTGGCGGCACCGGTGGATCGTCCGATCGCGTTCCGGATCACGGCAACCTCGGTCATGAATGCGTTCTTCGTGCCGTCTCTGGCGGGCATGGTCTACGCGATGCCGGGCATGGAAACCAAGCTGCACGCAGTCATCAACCAGCTTGGCGTGTATGACGGGTTTTCATCGAACTACAGCGGCGCGGGCTTCTCGCACATGCGGTTCAAGTTCCACGGCCTGTCCAATGAGGATTTCGATCACTGGGTCCAGCAGGTCAAGTCCTCGGGCACGCCGCTGTCGAAGGACGCCTACCGGACGCTGGCCAAGCCCAGCGAAAGCGAGCCGGTACAACGCTATGCCAGCGTGGCGCCGAACCTTTACGACCTGATCCTGAATCGCTGCGTGGATGGCCAGGGGTGCCGGGGGGACACCATGGCGCGTAACCGCAGTGGCAACGCGGGCCGGTTTGATCCGACAGCGGAAATCTGCACTGCGAGTAACACGGCAGATGCCATGCCAATCTTTGCACCGGATGTCGCCTTGAACGACAACCGACGGCTGTTGCAGTAGCGCACGACCCTGCGCCCCTTTGACGTTTTTCGCCAATCTTGATCGGCCACCATTGATCAACACAGGCCCAGGTGACAACCATGCCCGAGCGCTCCGAACTCGCCAACATGATCTTTGGCCGTCTATCGTGGGAGGCCATTCCGTATCACGAGCCGATCCTGCTCGCCACCTTCGCGGTCGTTGCCATTGGCGGCCTGGTGGTGGTGGGCGCACTGACGTACTTCCGCGTCTGGGGCTACCTGTGGCGTGAGTGGTTCACCAGCATCGACCATAAGAAGATCGGCATCATGTACATCGTGCTGGGCATCGTGATGCTGCTGCGCGGCTTTGCAGATGCCGTGATGATGCGGATGCAGCAGGCGGTGGCGTTTGGCGACAATGCTGGCTTCCTGCCGCCGCATCACTACGACCAGATCTTCACCGCGCACGGTGTGATCATGATCTTCTTCGTGGCCATGCCGCTGGTCACCGGCCTGATGAACTTTGTCATGCCGCTGCAGATCGGCGCGCGCGACGTGGCGTTTCCGTTCCTCAACAACTTCAGTTTTTGGATGACCACGGGCGGTGCCATCCTGGTGATGATGTCGTTGTTTGTGGGCGAGTTCGCGCGCACCGGCTGGCTGGCGTATCCGCCGTTGTCGGGCATCCTGGCGAGCCCCGATGTCGGGGTGGATTACTACATCTGGGCACTACAGGTGGCAGGGGTCGGTACGGTGTTATCGGGCATCAACCTGCTCGTGACCATCGTCAAGATGCGCGCGCCGGGCATGACGCTGATGCGCATGCCGATCTTCACGTGGACGGCGCTGTGCACCAACGCACTGATCGTTGCCGCCTTTCCGGTGTTGACGGCGGCGCTCACGCTGCTGGCCCTGGACCGCTATGCCGGCACCAATTTCTTCACGATCGATCAGGGCGGCAGCGCGATGATGTACGTGAACCTGATCTGGATCTGGGGCCACCCCGAGGTCTACATCCTGGTGCTGCCGGTGTTTGGTGTGTTCTCGGAAGTGGTGGCCACGTTCTCGCGCAAGCGGTTGTTCGGGTATGCGTCGATGGTCTATGCGACGGTCGTGATCACGGTGCTGTCGTATCTGGTCTGGTTGCACCACTTCTTCACGATGGGGTCGGGTGCCAGCGTCAATTCGTTCTTCGGGATCACGACGATGATCATCTCGATCCCGACTGGGGCGAAGATCTTCAACTGGCTGTTCACGATGTACCACGGCAAGATCCGCTTCGAGCCGCCGATGCTGTGGACGGTTGGGTTCATGGTCACGTTTGCCATTGGCGGCATGACCGGTGTGCTGCTGGCGGTGCCGCCGGCAGATTTCTCGTTGCACAACAGCCTGTTCCTGATTGCCCACTTCCACAACGTGATCATCGGTGGCGTGCTGTTTGGGCTCATGGCGGGTATTTCGTACTGGTTCCCCAAGGCGTTCGGTTACCGGCTGGTGTCGTCGTGGGGCAAGGCCTCGTTCTGGTTCTGGTTCATCGGCTTCTACTTCGCGTTCATGCCGCTGTACTGGCTGGGCATGCGCGGTGTGACCCGCCGCATGAGCCATTTCGACGATCCGTCGTTGCAGATCTGGTTCCAGCTCGCTGCATTTGGCGCGTTGCTGATCGCCATCGGCATTGCGTGCTTCCTGATCCAGCTCGTGGTCAGCTTCATGCGCCGTGAGGAATTGCGCGACACGACCGGCGACCCGTGGAATGGCCGTACGCTGGAGTGGTCGACCTCGTCACCGCCGCCGCAGTACAACTTCGCGTTCACGCCGCTCGTGCACGATTCCGATGCCTGGTGGCAGATGAAGCAATACGGCTACCAGCGCCCGCAGGAAGGCTTCATTCCGATCCACATGCCGAAGGGCACAGCTGCGGGCATCCTGCTGGCGGGCCTGTCCACGCTGTGCGGCTTTGCGCTGATCTGGCACATCTGGTGGTTGGCCGCGGCGTCGTTCGCGGCCACGATCCTCTCGGCAATCATCCACACCTTCAACTACAAGCGCGACTACTACATCCCGGCGGAAGATGTGATCCGCACCGAAGCATCGCGCACTCAACTGATGGCAGGCCATGGCTGATACGACCGCACCCCTGCATGCGAGCGGCACCATCAACGCGGATGGCATCCCGCCGGGTGGCTACCAGTTCCACCTGACTGAAGAACATCACGTGCCCAACGGCACGCTGCTCGGGTTTTGGATCTACCTGATGAGCGACTGCCTGATCTTCGCGTGCCTGTTCGCCGCCTATGGCGTGCTGGGCCGCGAATACGCGGGCGGGCCGACCGGGGCGGAGCTGTTCGAACTGCCGCTGGTGGCGCTGAACACGTCATTCCTGCTGCTGTCTTCCATCACGTATGGCTTTGCGATGCTGCAGATGCAGCAGAGCAAGGTCGCGCCCATGCAGATCTGGCTGGTCATCACATGGCTGTTCGGCGCGGCGTTCCTGGCGGTGGAGCTTTATGAGTTCGCGCACCTGATTCACGAGGGGGCGGGGCCGCAGCGTAGCGCGTTCCTGACCTCGTTCTTTTCGCTGGTCGGCACGCACGGGCTGCACGTGACGTTCGGCCTGATCTGGCTGATCGTGCTGATGCTGCAGGTGTCGCAGCACGGACTGATTGCCGCCAACAAGCGCCGGCTGATGTGCCTGTCGATGTTTTGGCACTTTCTGGACGTCGTCTGGATCGGCGTCTTCACCTTCGTCTACCTGATGGGAACGCTGCGATGAGCACGCACGACCAAACGATGCATGGCCACGGCGATGGCCACGACCACGGCCACCATCACGAGGACGAGGCCGGGCCGCACGCCACGCTGGGTGGCTACCTGACAGGGTTCGTGCTGTCTGTCTTCCTGACGGCGATTCCGTTCTGGCTGGTGATGGGCAACGTGTTCGATAAATCATCGACCACGGCTGTGGCGATCCTGCTGATCGGTGCGGTGCAGATCGTGGTGCACATGATCTACTTCCTGCACATGAACGCGAAGTCCGAGGGCGGCTGGAACATGCTGTCGCTGATGTTTACGCTCGTGCTGGTGGTCATTACACTCAGCGGCTCGCTCTGGGTGATGTACCACCTGAACACCAACATGATGCCGCACATGCGGCCGATGACGGAGTCGGGCAGCGCGATCCTGCCACCACGGACCCAGTAGAACCGCGTATGCAAGCTCCAGACATCATCGTCACAGACAAGGCTGACGACCAGGCGATCAAGATCATCGGCGACGGCCTGAACCACTTCAACGATGCCCATGTTGGCTATGGCGACCGGCAACCGCTGGCCGTGCTGGTGCGTGATCCACAGAGCGGCGAGATCGTTGGTGGTGCGAGTGGGCGGACGTCACTGGGTCTGCTATTTCTCGACCTGTTCCATTTGCCGGAGACATTGCGCGGCAAGGGTATTGGTACGGAGGTGCTACGCAGGTTCGAGGAAGAGGGGCGGCGCCGTGGTTGCCGCTCTGCAGTGCTCTACACGATCAGCTTCCAGGCGCCGGCGTTCTACGAGCGCAATGGATGGGTGCGGTTTGGCGATGTGCCATGCGACCCACCCGGTACCAGCCGGGTGTTCCTGAGTAAAGCGCTGTGATGTCGTAGCGCTTGTTGGGCATTTGCCTGGGCGAGAAACTCCAGCACAATGCGCTTCGCACGCATCGCCCAACCAGCAAGGGGACCCATCCATGCACAAGGCATTCGCAGCGCTCATGCTTGCGCTCGCATCTGGCGCCATCCACGCCGCAGACGTCACCGTTCGCACTGAAAACTACCCGCGCCCGCCATACTCCGGCGCCACGTATTACATCTACGAGCGCGATGGGCAGACCATCTGCACCAAGCTTCAGGTCTGCAACAAGTATGACCAGTGCGACACAAAGTACGTGAAGGGCAGCTACAAGGATGAGCTCGACGTCGAGACCGGCGATCCGTACGGCAAGACCGACGCCGTGGTGATCGGCAAGGAGAAGCTGGCCAAGCACGTGTGCCTGACGAAGTTCAAGCTGACCGGCCAACCCTGAGCGTTCAGGGCTTTACGTTCTCTCGCGCGGCTGCTTCGAGGTATTCGAGAAAGCGGCTCGCTACCGGCTCCGCATCGCCCGTGCGCCGCAGTGACAGCACGGGCGATTCTTTTTTTCTGCCGGCCAGCGGCACGAAGCTGACGCGCGCATCACCAGCGTGTTGCAGCGTCTTGGGCACGAGTGCCACACCCATGCCGAACCCCACCATCGTCACCACGGTTTGCCACAGCCGCGTCTCGTGGCGGATGACGGGGCTGAAGCCGGCATCCACGCACAGCGCGATGATCAGGTCGTGATAGTGCGGCGATACGGTGCGCGGAAAGAGGATGAACGGCTCCTGTGCCAGCGCATCCAGTTCCAGGCTCTTGCGGCGGGCCAGCGCGTGGCCGGCGGGCAGGCAGGCGACGAAGGGCTCGGAGAAGATCGGCGTGGAAACGACGTCTGCAGGGAAGGTGCCCCAGTAGGCGCAGCCCAGGTCGATCTGCTGGCGCTGGATGGCCTGGACCTGCTCGCCGGTGTTCATCTCGCGCAGGATGATCTCCACCGCCGGGTGATCGGCCTCAAAGCGTTCCACCGCACGGGGCAGGCCGCGATACAGCATCGAATTGACGAAGCCCACACGCAGCCGCCCGGCCAACCCGTGTGCGGAGCGCTGTGTGATGCGTTCAACCTCCGCGGCTTGCTGCAGCAGCTTGCGGGCCTCGTCCAGCAGCACTTGCCCGGCGTTGGTGAGCGCCACGCTTTTGTTGGTGCGTGCGAGCAGTTGCACGCCTAGCTGCTCCTCGAACTTGCGGATGTCGAAGCTGAGCGCCGGCTGCGAGATGAACAACCGCTGTGCCGCGCGCCCAAAGTGCAGTTCTTCCGCCACGGCAACGAAATAGCGCAGCTGTTTCAGGTCCATGGCGGTCTCGCTCAACGATAAGAGTTGTTTATCGTACAGGATAAAAGCTGTATTGGACGATTATCGATGGCGTTCCTATGCTGGCCGGACAACACAGGAGACAGCGAGGCCATCCGCATGAACGACATCGCCCGCGAGCCATTGATTGGCCACCAGAACATCCCCGACAGCCGGGGTATCAATTTCTTCCACGTCGATCCGGATCTCGCGCGGCTGCTGCGGCTGTATCTGGGTGATGCGCAGTACCGCGCGCTGGAACCGCAGCTCAAGTCGCTCGGCCTGCGGGCTTCGGACGAACTCGACGCCTGGGCCATCAACGCTGACCACAACCCGCCGCAACTGCGCCACCGTACCCGCCGCGGCGAGGCGCTGCAGAGCATCGACAAGCATCCCGACTATGTAGCGCTCGAGCGTGTGGCCTATGCCGAACTTGGTCTTGCATCAATGAGCCATGTGGGCAACGCGCCGCCGCCGCTGGTCAAATATGCGCTCACGTATCTCTTTGTGCAGGCCGAGTTTGGCCTGTGCTGCCCGGTCAGCATGACGGATTCGCTTACGCGCACACTGCGCAAGTTTGGCGATCCGGGGTTGGTGGCGCGCTATCTGCCGATGCTGGCGTCGCGTGACTTTGACGTGCTGTACCAGGGCGCGATGTTCATGACCGAACAGGCCGCCGGCTCGGACGTTGCCCGCATCGCCACGCGTGCCGCGCGGGAAACCGCACCCGACGGCACCCAAACGTGGCGTCTGTACGGCGACAAATGGTTCTGCTCCAACGCCGATGCCGACCTTGCCATGGTGCTGGCCCGCCCGGATGGCGCGCCGCCGGGTATCAACGGTCTGGCGCTGTTCCTTCTGCCCAAGACGTTGCGAGATGGCTCGCGCAACCACTACCGCATCGTCCGCCTGAAGGACAAGCTCGGCACGCGCTCGATGGCCAGCGGCGAGATTGTTCTCGAAGGCGCCACCGCCTACCTGATTGGCGAGATCGGCCGTGGCTTCCATCAGATGGCCGACATGATCAACATGTCGCGCCTGTCGAACGGTGTGCGCGCCGCTGGGCTGATGCGTCGCGCAACCACCGAAGCGCTGCACATCGCGCGCAACCGCGAAGCCTTCGGCCGCAAGCTGATCGACATGCCGCTCATGCAGCGCCAGCTCCTGAAGATGCTGCTGCCCACCGAGCAGGCGCGTTCAATGTTCATGCAGATTGCGCAGCTGCTGCCGCTGGCCGATGCGGGTGATGCGCAGGCCGCGAAGTGCGTGCGCATCTTGACGCCACTCATCAAGTTCCGCGCCTGCCGCGATGCGCGCCGCGTGACCGGCGATGCGATGGAAGTGCGCGGCGGCACCGGCTACATCGAAGAGTGGAGCGACGCGCGCCTCGTGCGCGATTCCCATCTCGGTTCGATCTGGGAAGGCACGAGCAACATCGTCGCGCTCGACATCGCCCGTGCCGTGAAGCGTGAAGGCGCGCTGGAACCGCTGCGTGCGTATCTGTCGGGTCTGCTCGATGGCGTCACGCTGCCGACGCAAAGCGATGCGCTGCTGCGCGCCACGCTCGACCGCGTGTGCCACACGATCGCCAAGGTGGCGGAAGAGGGCAGCGACCAGCTCGTGCGTCAGGCGGGCTCCGCGCTGTATCACATCACCACGGCGATCTTCATGGCAGTGGAGGGCGTGCGTCTTGCGCCGGATCATCGCCGCTTGGCGCTGGCGTATCTGGTGCTGCGTCACAAGTTGCTGCCCGCCGATCCGCTGGCCTTGCCCGAGAGCGACGATGCATTGCTGTTCGATGCGCTCGTCAAACAGCGCGAGGTGTCGTTCGCGCTCGCCATGCAGGCGCTGCCGGACGGAGGCGTGCAATGAGTGCGGTGGACGGGGCATTGCACGGTCTGAAGGTCATCGACCTGAGCCGCGTGCTCGGCGGGCCGTACTGCACACAGGCCCTGGCCGATCACGGCGCACAGGTCATCAAACTGGAGCCACCTGTCGGCGACGAGACCCGCACCTGGGGCCCGCCGTTCGATGAGAGCGACACCGCGTGGTACTTCAACGGCGTCAACCGCAACAAGCTCGGCATCTCCGTCGACCTGTCGTGCGACGAGGGCCGCGCCGTGCTCTGGCAATTGCTGGAAGACGCCGATGTGCTGGTCGAGAACTTCAAGCCTGGCACGTTGGCGCGCTGGGGCATGGATTTCGAACGCGATCTGCAACCGCGTTTTCCGCGCTTGATCCACTGCGCAGTCTCAGGCTTCGGCCCGGACGGCCCGTTGGGCGGGTTACCCGGCTATGACGCTGCGATCCAGGCCATGGCCGGCCTGATGAGCGTCAATGGCGAACGCGATGGCGGCCCGATGCGCGTTGGTCTGCCGATCGTCGATATGGTGACGGGGCTCAACGCACTGGCCGGCATTCTGTTGGCACTGGCCGAGCGCGAGAAGAGCGGGCGCGGGCAATCGATCGACATTGCACTGTACGACTGCGGCGTGTCACTGCTGCATCCGCATCTGCCCAATTACTTCGGCTCGGGCAAGGTGCCGCAGCGCAGTGGCAATGCGCACCCGAACATCACGCCGTACGACAGCTACCAGACTGGCACCGCGCCGATCTTCCTGGCCGTGGGCAATGACCGCCAGTTCGCCAAGCTGTGTGCGCATATCGGCGTGCCAGCGTTGGCTGAAGACGCGCGCTTTGCCGACAACCGCAGCCGTTGCGCGCATCGCCCGGAGCTCAAGCAGGCGCTGGAGGCGCAACTGGCGCGCTTTGATTGCGAGACGCTTGCGCAAGACCTGATCCGCGGCGGCGTGCCGTGCGGGCCCGTGCAGAGCGTCGACGTGGTGGCGCGCCACCCGCATACGCTGCATCGGCAGATGGTGGTCGAGCTGGGCGAGTACCGCGGTACGGGATCGCCGATCAAGCTGTCGCGCACGCCGGCCACGTATCGCAATGCGCCGCCTGCGCTGGGTGCCGATACCGATGCCGTGCTGGCCTCGCTCGGCATTGACGCAGACACCCGGCAGCGCTTGTTCGAGGCCGGCGTTCTGAAATGAAATGAACTGAAGCGGATTCACCGCAACAAGGCAGACGGCCCGACAGAGGCCGCGCCAAACCGGCAGTACCACCAAGGAGACCAACATGCCTCACCAGCCCGCGCCCCAGACCGCGAACCTGCAGCCGCGTCGCGCTGCGGTTGCCGCGTTCATCGGCACCACCATCGAGTGGTACGACTTCTACATCTACGGGCTTGCCGCCGCGCTCGTCTTCGGCAAGGTGTTTTTCTCGAAGACGCTGGACCCAGGCGTTGCCACCTTGCTGTCGTTCGTGACGCTGTGGGCCGGTTTTGCTGCGCGGCCCATCGGTGGGATCATCTTCGGCCACCTGGGCGACAAGATCGGCCGCAAGACCACGCTGATCATCACGCTCATCCTGATGGGGTTGGCTACGATGGGCATTGGCCTGTTGCCCACCTATGCGCAGATCGGCATGTGGGCACCGGTGGGGCTCGTGGTGCTGCGTGTGATTCAGGGCGTGGCCGTGGGCGGCGAGTGGGGCGGTGCGGTGCTGATCGCCAGCGAGAGCGCACCCAAGCGCAAGAGCATCCTGTACTCCGCGTTTGCGCAGCAGGGCTCGCCCACGGGCAACCTGCTGGCGACGGTGGTGTTCTTCGTGTTGAGCGCGTTGCCGACACCGCAGTTCATGCTGTGGGGCTGGCGCGTGCCGTTCCTGCTGTCGGCGCTGCTGGTGATCGTGGGCATGGTCATCCGCCTGAAGCTGGAAGAATCCGATGACATGAAGCGCGTGCTGGCGCAGAAGAAGACCGTCAAGCTGCCGCTCAAGGATGTGGTGCGTGACCACTGGGGCCTGGTGCTGCTGGGTGCCGGCACGCTGCCGCTCATTCACGTGACCTACCTGAAGAGCAACTTCGCGTTGGCGTGGGCTACGAAGGAACTCGGCTACGCGCAGGACACCTTCCTCGGCATCATTGCGATTGCGCTGGTAGTGCAGTTCATCACGCAGCCTCTGGGCGCGTGGCTGGTCTCGCGCATGGACATGCGCCGCGCGATCTGCCTGATGGTGCTGCCCGAGTTCCTGCTCATGCCGGTGATGTTCTATGCCATCGAGACCAAGGTGTACTGGATTGCGCTGCTCGGCATGTGCCTGGCGACGATTCCGCATTCCATGTTCTACGGCGCCATCGGCGGCATCCTGGCGCGCGTGTTCCCGACGCGCATCCGCTATACGGGGCTCTCGCTGGCGTATCAGTTGTGTTCGCTAGTGGTGGGCGGTGGCACGCCGGTGTTCGCGCAGTGGATGCTCAACAGCACGGGCAACATCGTAGGCGTGGCGGTGTCGTCAGCGCTGTATGCGCTGGTGTCATTGGCGTGCACGCTGGTGCTGCTCAACCGCACGGGGTATCGCGCCGATGAACTCTCCACTGCTGAGCGCGCCGACGCAATGGACTTGGGGCAGGGTGACGCCGATGCCCCTCGCGCACCTGCCGCACCCGTCGGCAAGCCTGTCGCAGCAGTCTGAGCGCGGCTTCCTACGCGAAACGTGCGGTGGCGCGCCTGCCGCACGTTCCCTACGATGACAAGGCAAGCCATACGCAGACAACAGGGAAGCGTGCCATGTCCATCTTTGACGAGAACGAGCACCGCGAGGCCTTCTGGGAAACCGTGCGCCAGGCCATCGAGGCGCGCGAGCAGGCCGATGAAGCACGGCGCGCCGGCCGGCTGACCGGGCTGGCGATCGGTCTTTCGGTGGCTGCGCTGGCCATTGCCCTGATGGCGTGGCGGCATCGCTCTACCGACGATGCGGCTTAAGGGCGTCTTGCCGCAGGGCGCCCATTCTTAGCACTCCCTTTTGAATCCCCGTTTGCAAACAGGGTTGCTCGACTCATAAAATGAGAATGATTCTCATTTGTATGGGCGCTATCTGACCATGTAGGCGTGCGCGTCCGGTCCATTTCCGGGAGCCCGCATGCCGGCCGTTCAGCCCAATCCGCTGCACGACATCGAGACGCGTATTGATTCGCTTTACGTTTGCCACAGCGATTGGCTGTTCGCGTGGCTGCGCAAGAAGCTTGCGTGTCCGGAAGAGGCGGCGGATGTGCTGCACGACACCT
Source organism: Ralstonia sp. A12 (assembly GCF_000801955.1). Lineage (GTDB taxonomy): Bacteria > Pseudomonadota > Gammaproteobacteria > Burkholderiales > Burkholderiaceae > Ralstonia. Next base: position 37,226 of record NZ_JSZO01000006.1, on the reverse strand, counting down.
TCATGCGCGTACTGGCTTTGCCCGATGCGTTGCGTGAGGTACGCGAGCCGCGTGCTTATCTGACGACTACCGCCAAGCACCTGATGATCGATCGTGCGCGCCGGCGGCGTGTCGAATGTGCCTGCCTGGATGAGCTGACGCTGCGATGCGAACAGTTTGGTCATGCGCCATCGCCCGAGCAGCACATGGCCCAGGCCCAGACGCTGCAGCACACCAGTGCGATGCTGGAGACGCAGTCACCCAGCGCGCGCGAGGCGGTTCGCCTGCGCTATGTCGAAGGGCAATCGCATGCGTGCATTGCCGAGCAGCTTGGCAAGTCGACACGCATGGTGCGCAAGTACCTCGTGCAGGCGGTTGAGCGTTGCGCGACGTGCGCGATGCCCTGATCGAAAAAAGTTCCGAAGCCGGTTCCGCTTTTGCAGTGTGGATCGTCGATGGGTGTGGAAACCACACGCATCTTCCAACACACCATGCCAAAGCACACCAACACAACAACGGTTTTTCCATCTGAAACGACTTGCCGTACGACGCTGCGCCCCATGGCGCTCGCTGCACGGCTGACTTGCGCAGTGCTGCTGGGGGCCGCACTGCCAACGCATGTGATAGCGCAGAGTACTACCAGCGAGGTCAGCGCCACGCTGCCCACCGCCACGGTGGTCGGCCGAGGCGAGACCGCTCAGAGCCCCGGCAAGGGCTTCGTTGCCAAGCAAAGCTCGGCAGGCACCAAGACTGATACGCCGATCATCGAGACGCCGCAATCGATCTCCGTGATCACGCAGCAGCAGCTTGAAGACCAGCGGCCACGCGGCTTGTCGGAGGCGCTCAACTATACGTCGGGTGCGTTTACGGGGCTGGTCGGGGCAGCCAACCGGTATGACTACGTCGCGCTGCGCGGCTTCAACGACGCCAGCGTCAACAACGCGCTGCTCGACGGCCTGAGCCTGCAGGGGGATCAAGGCAGCTATAGCTCGTTCCAGATCGATCCGTACTTCCTGCAACGTATTGATGTACTCAAGGGGCCTGGCTCGGTTCTGTTTGGGCGTGCTTCGCCGGGTGGGGTCGTCTCACTCGTCAGCAAAAAGCCGCTGTTCCAGCCGTATCACGAAGTCGAGTTCACGGTGGGCAACCGCAATCGTGTTGAGGGGGCGTTCGATATCTCCGGGCCGGTGGACCAGAACGGCGTGATGGCCTTTCGTGTGACCGGTCTGGCGCGTGGCATGGACTCGCAGTTCCAGCACGTGCGTGAGCAGCGCTTTGCCATCGCACCGTCGCTGGCCATCAACTTCACGCCCAACACGCACCTGTTGCTGCAGGCCTATCTGCAGCACGATCCGGAAGGTAGTTTCAACAGTGGCGTGCCGGCGGAGGGCAGCCTCTTCCCACGCAACGGCCGCACGATCTCGCGCTACTTCTTCGATGGCGACCCGACGGTCGAAAAATTCCGCCGTACCGAGCGCATGGTGGGCTACCAGTTCGAGCACGCGTTCAATGACCAATGGACGGTGCGCCAGAACTTCCGCTACATATTCGGCGACGTACGTATGCGCCAGATCTACGGCTTCGGCTGGGCCGACGCGAACAACCTGACGCGCTACTACGCCGGTGCCAAGGAGGCCACGCACGCCTATACGGTCGATAACCAGCTCGAAGGCAAGTTCACGACCGGCTCCGTCAAGCACACGATGCTGGTCGGCCTGGACTACCAGAAGCGCCACGTCGATGGCTTCTGGGAATCCGGCAGTGCCGACCCGATCAATGCGTTTAATCCGGTCTATGGCAATCCGGGCCTGACGGGCGTTTCTGCGGCGCCGATCGACCGCTGGCTTGAGCAGACCGGTGTGTACCTGCAGGACCAGATCGCTATTGACCGCTGGCGCTTTACGCTGGGTGTGCGTGAAGACCACGCCAAGGCATCCAACCTGTATGGCACGGGCACGCCTTCGGAGTGGAGCGGCTCGAAGTTCACCAAGCGCGCGGGCGTGGTCTACCTGTTCGACAACGGTATCGCGCCGTATTTCAGTTATGCCGATGGCTTCAACCCAAGCCTGCGCGCAGATCAACGTGGCAACCTGCTGCAGCCCGCAACGGCCAAACAGTTCGAGGCGGGTGTGCGCTATCAGCCGAAGGGTTCGAGCACGATGTTGTCGGCTGCCGTGTTCAACCTGGAGCAGGACAACGTCGCCAGTAAGCCGGTCAGCCAGATCTATTACGTGCCCACCGGCAAGATTCGTACGCGCGGGCTGGAGCTGGAGGCGCGCTCACAGGTGACGGACACCGTCTCGGTGCTAGCCAACTACACCTTCACGGACATGAAGTTCGTCGAATCGGCCGAGGGGTTCACGGGCAACACGCCGTACCAGGCGCCGCGTCATATGGCGTCGGTGTGGGGAGATTGGACCTTCATGCCCGGCTACACGGGGGGTGTGGGTGTGCGCTACGTTGGCACGAGCTACGGCGACAACGCCAACAGCTTCAAGGTGCCGCCGTACACGCTGGTCGACCTGATGCTGCGCATCGACCTCGCACGCTGGGACCCATCGCTCAAAGGCGCAAAGCTGCAATTGTCGGCTAAGAATATCTTTAACAAAACGTATGTGGCATCTTGCATGAACAGTAACTACTGTTATTGGGGTGATGCGCGCAATGTGATGGCAACCATTTCGTATCAGTGGTAATTTATATTTCTTAACGCAAGCATCATAATCTCCGTGTAGTATTGTGACTTAGCTTGTTGCCCAGCGGCTCTTTTTTGCAGTCGCTGGGCGGTTCAAAATCTGTCTCGATATCGCATTTGCGATATTCCATGATCCCTCAGCGGCCGGCACGCATCGGCCGTGATCAAAACCCCACCTGAATTCACCCAGCCTAGGCGCGGCCTGATGTCGCCAGCCGACGGGAGGCGTGCGCGCGCGATCGCGTGTTCGCCGGCTGGAGTCTTTTTGTCATCGCTTTTGTAAATCAGGAGGTTCAAACGTGATGGAATCAGATATTCATGACTTTATTGCCATTGGGTTAGGTCCATTTAATTTAAGCCTGGCGTGTCTGGCTGAGCCGATTGATGATCTGGATGGCGTATTTCTGGAACGTTCACCGGAATTCAACTGGCATCCTGGCATGCTGATTGATAACACCACATTGCAGAATCCATTCCTGGCGGATCTCGTCAGTTTGGCGGACCCGAAAAGCCGTTTCAGCTATCTGAATTACTGCAAGCAGGAAGGCAAGATCTATTCGTATTACTTCCGCGAGAACTTCTATCTGAGCCGGGCGGAATACAACCGCTACTGCAAGTGGGTCGTCGCGCAGCTCACCAGTGCGCGCTTCCACCACGACGTGCAGGCGCTGGCGTACGACGCGCAGCGTGGCTGCTACGTCGTCACCGGCTTCCGTGGCGCAGCGTGCGAGCCGTTTGAGGTGCGTGCGCGCAAGCTGGTGCTTGGGGTGGGGTCATCGCCGTCGTTCCCAGCGTGCGTGCGGCGCGATGGTCATCGCTACCTGCATACCGCTGACTACATCGACGTGCGCGAGTCGTTGCGCGAGAAACGCTCCATCACCATCGTCGGCAGCGGGCAGAGCGCGGCGGAGGTCTATTACGACCTGCTCAAGGAAAGTGACAAGCATGACTACCGCCTGGTCTGGATCACGCGTTCGCCGCGCTTCTTCCAGATGGAGACCACCAAGCTGACATTGGAGATGTTCTCGCCGGACTACATCGACCACTTCTACAGCCTGCCCGACGGCCGCAAGGACGACATCGTCCGCACGCAGGACAGCCTGTACAAGGGCGTGAACGCCAGCCTGATCAACCAGATCTACGACCTGCTCGACGACAAGCGCAAGGTGGGTGAACTGCGCACGCACCTGATCACCAATTGCGAGCTGCAAGCCTGCCGCCACGACGCCGCTACGGGCACCTACGAGATCGAGTTTCAGCAGGTCGACAGCGGTGCGCGTTATGCCCACCGCACAGAGGGGCTCGTGTTCGCCACCGGCTATGAGCAGAACGTCCCGGCGTTTCTCGACGGCATCCGCCACCGGCTGCGCTGGGATGCAAAGGGCCGTTACCAGCTCGCCCGCAACTACGCGGCAGACGTCAACGGCAACGAGATCTATGTGCAGAACGCGGGCCTGCACACGCACGGCGTGACCAATCAGGACATCGGCATGAGCTGCTATCGCAACTCGTACATCATCCGCGAGCTGACCGGCGTCGAGCACTACAAGATCGAACCACGCGTCGCCATCCAGGATTTCGCGATTCCGGCGACGCCGGAGTTCATTCCGCTGGTTGCCGAAAGGGCCGTCAACGAGAGCGTCGAAGACGCTGCGGAAGAGGCCGTCGAGGTGACCACATGACGCTGCGCAACACCATCATCCTGATGACGGTGTTTGCCGTCATCAGCGATGCGATCCTGATTCCGTTCTATCCGCAGTTCTTTGCGTCGCGCTATGGACTGGACAGCCCCGTGCATGTGGGCGCCTATGTGGCGGCCATCTCGATTGCCGTGATGTGCACGCTGCCAATCTGGGCGCGCGTGGCCAAACGCATCGAGCCGCTGTATTTGCTGGTCTACACGCAGTTTGCAGCGGGCACCTTCAGCCTGCTGAGCGACTGGGCCCCTGATGTGGTGACGTACTGGGTGCTGTCGATGCTGATGTTCATGTGCAAGAGCAGCTACCTGCTGATGTATCCGTACATGATGCGGCTCACGCCCAAGGAGCAGCACGCCGCTACGGTGGGCATCCTCTCGGTGGTGGTGCACTTTGGCGCCATCTTTGGTGCGGTGGTGGGCGGCCTCGTGCTGCAGACGTGGGGGCCGCGCGCCAGTATCGTCGCCATGGCTGCGGGCGATTTCTTCCAGATGGGCGTGTGCTTCTACCTGATCCGCAGCGGCAAGATCGTGCGCGTCAACTCGGGCGAGCATGCCGAGGCCGCCGCCGCGGAAGCGGCCAAGGTGCCACGCACCGGCTGGCGCGACCGCCTGCCGATCCTGCGCCTAGCGCTGGTGATGCTGGTGTTCGACTTCAGCGCGTATCTGATCCGCCCGTTTTTCTCGGTGTACTGGCAGCAGGTGTCGGGGCTCGACAGCGAGTTCGTTTCTGGCATGGCGTTTGCCATTCCGGGTGTGGTCGCCATCGCGGCGTTGCGCCTGCATGCGCGCATTCGTGCGCGCGGCGGTCAGTTGCCGGATCACACGGTGGGCAATCTGCTGCTTGGCATGGTGGGCCTGCTGCTGCATGCGGCGCCCAACCCAATGTTGATCGTGCTCGGGCGCGTGCTGTACGGCTGGGCGCTGTTCCAGATCATTGTGAAGCTGGAGGTGAACCTGTTCCGGCTGTCGACACCGCAGCGCTACGCGCACGATTACAGCATCACCAATTTCTTCCAGAACATGGGGGTGCTGCTGTCTTCGTTTGCAGCGGGGGCGATTGTCAATCGTTACGGGCTGCATCTGCCGTTCCTGCTGGCGGCTGGTGGCTTTGTGCTGACGGCGTTGCTCGACCGGCTGATCCTGAACGTGCCCAGCGCCAGCCACGCGGACAACGTGGACGAAGGGGGCAGGGCAGACGCACGCGCCAATCTGGAGGCGTCAGCCCATGCCAATTGATGCCCACACCATCCACCGCCGTGCTGACGCGGCAAGCGCGCCGTACACCGATGCCGAGGGCTTCACCTTCCACCTGCTGCGCATTCCGGAAGAGATCCCGACACTGCACCGCTGGTTCCAACCGGAGCGCGCATCGTTTTGGCTCATGCGCGACAAGACGGAAGTCGAGGTCGGTCAGGTCTACCAGGACTTGATGGGCTCTGGCTATGCCACCGCGTATCTCGTGTGGAAAGACGGCCGCCCGGCTTTCCTTGCCGAGTGCTACGACCCCGCGCACGACCGCATCCGCACGTTCTACGACGTGCAGCCCGGTGACCTCGGTATGCATATCTTCATCGGGCCAGCGGATGTGCGTATTGCCGGCTACACGCGCACCGTGTTCTTCGCCCTGATGCGCTTCATGTTCGAGCACCTGGGTGCGGCACGCATCGTGGTCGAGCCTGACGCCAACAACACACGCATCCACGCCATCAACCGCGCCGCCGGTTTCATCTACGACCGCAACGTCGCCTTTACCGAAAAGATCGCCAGCCTCGCTTTCTGCACCCGGCAGGATTTTGAACAGGCCACCACCACCATTGCCTAAGACCAAGGATTTCTCATGAACGTCACCATTCACAACCAGCTCTCCCAGCACCCGGCCCAGGCCGCTGCGCATCTCACGCCCGAAGTTTGGGCGCAGGCCAACCGCCTGCTGCTGCGCAAGGCGATTGCCGAATACGCGCACGAGCTCATCCTGGAGCCTGAGCACTTGCATGCCGCGGCCGACGGTTTCGCGCTGTACCAGGTGTTCTCCGATGACGGCAAGGTTTTCTACCAGTTTGAAGCGCAACAACTCGCGCTGCGTCATTGGTTTATCAAGCCGGAATCGATGCGCCGTCTGGTCGATGGCGCTGAGCAACCGCTCGACGCATTGCAATTCATCATCGAATGTCGCCAGCGCCTTGGCATCCGCGACGAGCTGCTCCCCATCTACCTTGACGAGATCAGCAGCACGCTGTTCGGCAGCGCCTTCAAGCGCATGAAGGCCGGCGCACCCAGCAGCGCGCAACTGGCCGAGGCCACTGACTTTCAGACCATCGAAGTCGCGATGATTGAAGGGCACCCTGGCTTCGTCGCCAACAATGGGCGGCTGGGCTTTACCTCTGTCGACTACCAAGCCTATGCGCCTGAAGCCGGCTCCGACATCCGCGTGATCTGGCTGGCCGTGCACAAAGACCACGCCACGCCGTCGACGCTGTCCACGCTCGACTACGCGCAAATGCTTGCCGAGGAGCTCGGGCAAAACACTCTGGATGACTTCACGCGCCAGGTGGCCGCCAAGGGCGTCGATCCGGCCGACTACCACTTCATGCCCGCGCACCCGTGGCAGTGGTTCAACAAGCTTTCCATCGCGTTTGCGGGCTACGTGGCCCAACGCAAGATCATCTGCCTTGACTACAGCGCCGACCACTACATCGCCCAGCAATCCATCCGCACGTTCTTCAACACGAGTGATCGCACCAAGCGCTACGTCAAGACATCACTGTCGATCCTGAACATGGGTTTCATGCGCGGGTTGTCGCCGTACTACATGTCGGGCACGCCGGCCATCAACGAGTTCATCAAGGGGCTGGTATCCGACGACGCTTTCCTGCGCGAGAACGGTTTCACCATCCTGCAGGAAGTGGCGGCCATCGGCTTCCGCAACTTCTACTATGAGGCGGCCATCCCGGTGGATACGCCGTACAAGAAGCAGTTCTCCGCACTGTGGCGCGAGAATCCGCTGCCGCTGCTCCAGCCGGGCGAGCGTTTGATGACGATGGCGGCACTGCTGCACGTCGACCGCGACGGCCACGCGCTGATGCCCGAGCTGATCCGCCGCTCGGGTCTGCCGGCACTTACCTGGATTCGCCAATACCTGCAGGCCTACCTGACGCCGCTGCTGCATTGTTTCTACGCCTACGAGCTGAGTTTCATGCCGCACGGCGAGAACCTCATCCTCGTGATGGACAACTACGTGCCCGTGCGCGCCATCATGAAAGACATTGCCGAGGAATGCGCCATCCTCGACATCAAGGCGCGCGAATGGCTGCCCGAGCGCGTACAGCGCCTGGCGGTGGAGGTGCCGGACAACTTCAAGCTGCTTGGCATCTTTATCGACGTGTTCGACGGTGTGCTGCGCCACATCAACCACGTGCTGGTGGAAAACGGCTGCTGCACCGAAGACCAGTTCTGGGGCGCCGTTGCTGACTGCGTGATCGACTATCAGGACACGCACCCAGAACATGCCGCCAAGTACGCGCATTACGACATGTTCGTACCGGAGTTCCAGCACTCTTGCTTGAACCGTCTGCAGCTCGGCAACAACGTGCAGATGGTGAACCTGGCGGACCCGGCATCGAGCCTGAAGATCGCCGGCAATCTGGTGAACCCCATCGCCAAGTTCCGTCGTGCGGAACAAGTTGTGCAGACCGAGGCGGCAGAAGCGGCTGCATGACAGACAGCACGTGCGCCCTCAGTAAAGACGCTGTGGAGCCGGGCTTCGCCTTGGTGCAAGCCTGGCGTCCATCGTCGGCCCTGAATCCGGGGCTTGCCCGCACGCTACGGCTGGCGCAAAGCGTCATCCCCAGCCTGCGCGGCGAGCAAGGTGGCGTGCCACCGGCCGATGCGCTGTGCCTCGGAAGCGACGCTGCGCTGCACGCACTGCGTGATCACTGGGCGCAGGCCTACCCCGAGGCGGGCGCGCTTTACCTTGCGCTGCGCTGTTGGGGCCTGGCGATCTGGCAACCGATCTATCTGTGCGTGATTGCCGTGCATCTGGAGGGCGCAGTGCCCCAACTGGCAGGTCTCGCACAGCCAGTGAAGACCGGTTTTCCCAGTGGTTTCCATTTGCCAGTGCATGCGCCCGTTGACGGCTCGTTTGTCGAGCGGACGGAAGCCGCGGCTGCCGAGATGCAAGCTTTCTGCAACGCGGTTCGCCGGGCGCTCAAGCCGCTGGTTGTGCTGCACGATCGCGCCGCAGATCGTCTGCAGGCCGAGTGTGTGCTCGGCGCATTGATGGCCGTGCGCGCCCACACGTCGTTATCCGACGCAGACGTGATTGCCATGGGAGAGGCCTGGCTGGCCAGTCTCGGTATTGCTGGCGGTTGCGGCTTCTTCGCTTACCGCGCACGCGACGGCACGCCCGCACTTGCGCTTGACCGCAAGGTCTGCTGCCACTACTTCCGTCGTCGCGACGGTGAGAAATGCAGCACCTGCCCGAAGCTCTCGCTCGATGCGCGCATCGCCTGCTTGCTGGCTGAGGCGTCGTAGCGCGCTTCTCCCCCGATGCCTGATGGGGCGGACGCCGTTTCAGCGCGAATGCTGAATCACCCGCCACACCGTGTTGGAGACCCCGATGACTGATGTCGGACGCCTGGCTCACGTGATGCCGGCGCACACCCAATTGCCCGTCGCCGCGTACTTTGACGACGCCCTGTTCGCGTGCGAACTGGAAACCATCTTCAAGCAATCTGCCCGCTATGTCGGCAACGAGAAAGCCGTGCCGGAACAGGGCGACTGGCGCCGCCTTGCCCAGGAGGGTGGCGGTCGCGTGTTGATGCGCAACGCCGGAGGCGTCGAGTTGATGTCCAACGTCTGCCGCCATCGGCAGGCACTCATTCTTGGCGGCGAAACGGGCAACGTGACCGGCCCCGCCAACGCCACCGGCAACCTGCGCGCAGCGGGTGGCAACATCGTTTGCCCGCTGCATCGCTGGACATACACCGACCGCGGCGAGCTGATCGGCGCACCGCAGTTCACGAGCACCCCATGCAAGAACCTGCAGCGCTTCACGCTGCGCAACTGCCACGGCTTACTGTTCGAAGGCCCACGTGATCCCGCGCGCGACATGGCGCCGCTGTTCGCGCGCCCCGAGTTCGACTTCGGCGGCTACGTGCTCGACCACGTGGAGGTCCACCAGTGCAACTACAACTGGAAGACCTTCATCGAGGTCTACCTGGAGGACTATCACGTCGCACCATTCCACCCTGGCCTTGGCCACTTCGTCACGTGCGACAACCTCGAATGGGAGTTTGCCGACTGGTACAGCATGCAGCGTGTCGGCATCAATCAAGCGCTCAGCCAGCCGGGCTCGGATGTGTATGGCGCATGGCACGATCGGCTGCTCGACTACCGCTCCGGCACATCGCCTGATTTCGGCGCCATCTGGGTCACGTACTTCCCGACCCACATGATCGAGCTGTATCCGCACGTGCTGGTGCTCTCCACGCTGTATCCGAAGGGGCCGCAGGACACCGTCAACGTGGTCGAGTTCTACTATCCGGAAGAGATCGCCGCGTTCGAGCGCGAGTTCGTCGAGGCACAGCGCGCCGCCTACATGGAAACCTGCATCGAAGACGACGAGATCGGCGAGCGCATGGACGCCGGGCGCCGTGCGCTGATGGAGCGCGGCGTGTCGGAAACCGGCCCGTACCAATCGCCACTCGAAGACGGCATGCGGCATTTCCACGCGTGGTACCGCCGCGTGATGGGCACATTGCCCGTCGCCGACGTGTAGCTGCCGGCGCCTGCGCCAGATCAAGGTGCGCGGGGAGGGCGGCGGTACAATCCGCTGCTTCTTCCCAGGGTGTTTCATGCCACGCGGCCTCGTTCTCGCCACGCCTCAGCTCACGCCGGACGGTACGCCGTTCTCCGCGCAATACGACGACGTCTATCACAGCACGGAAGGCGGTCTCGCACAGGCGCAACACGTCTTCTTGGGTGGCAACGGGTTGCCCAGTGCGTGGCAAGGCAAAGACACCTTCACCATCGTCGAGACCGGCTTCGGTCAGGGCCTGAATTTTCTGGCGACGTGGGCAGCCTGGCGTGATGATCCGCAACGTTGCGCGCGGCTCGATTTCGTTTCCCTCGAAAAGCATCCGTTCGATCGCGCAGGCTTGTCCGTCGTGCATCCGAAAGACGGTGCGCTGGCACCATTGGCCGAAACGCTGCGCCAGTCGTGGCCGGTGCCGGTGCCCGGCGTGCATCGCCTCGTGTTGGATGAAGGCTGCGTCACGCTCACGCTGCTCTTTGGCGATGCGATGGAGGTACTGCCGCAACTGTCCTGCGCGGCGGACGCGTTCTATCTGGATGGTTTCTCGCCCGCCAAGAACCCAGACCTCTGGCAGCCACGCGTGTTCAAGCAACTCGCACGCGTCGCCCGCGCCGGCGCCACGTTGGCGACGTACACGGCAGCAGGCTTTGTGCGACGCGGTTTGCAGGAGGCTGGTTTCGACGCACGCAAGGCACCGGGCTTCGGTACCAAGCGCGACATGACGGTCGCGCAGTTTCCAACGCACTGGCGTACGCGGCGCGGCCCGGCTGAGGCGCCGGTCTGGTCTGAGCGCCATGCCATCGTCCTTGGCGCTGGGCTGGCGGGCTGTTCCGTTGCGGAACGGCTTGCCGCGCGGGGCTGGCGTATCACCCTTATTGATGCGAATGATGGCCCCGCGCGCGGCACATCCGCGCATCGTGCGGCGGCCATGCATCCGCATGTGTCCATTGATGACAGCGTGCTGTCGCGCCTGTCGCGTGCCGGCAATCTGCTCGCGCGCCGGCATTGGGATGCGCTCGACCGCGCCGGTTTTGTGACTGGCTTCCAGCCAACCGGCGTGCTTCAACTCGCTGAAAACGAGGACGATGCCGCCGAGCAGCAACGCGTCGTGCAGGCGCTCGGGTACCCCGCCAGCTACATCGATTGGTTGAGTGCCGACCAAGCCACCCAACGCGTCGGTGCGTGCGTGCCGCAAGGCGGGTGGTGGTTCGAGCAGGCCGGCTGGGTGGCGCCGCCCGATGTTTGCCGGGCCACCCTCGCCGCAGCCGCCAGCGCGATCGAGGCGCGTTGGAACACCCGTGTCGAATCGTTGCGTAAAGCGGACGGCCAATGGCAAGCGCTTGACGCTCAGGGGGGCGTGATTGCTGGCGCGCCGGTCGTCATCCTTGCCAACAGCTTGGATGCAGCCCGGCTGGCGCCACTAGCGTCTGCGTTGCTCAAACCAGTTCGCGGCCAACTGACAGATGTGCCCGTCGCCAGCCTTGAGCAGGATGTCGCCTGGCCCAAGACTGTGGTGTGCGGTGATGGCTACCTGCTCCCAGCCGCACCGGACGCACAGTCTGTGCGCATCGGCTCATCGTTCCAGCCAGGCGAATCCGATCTGGCCGAGCGCATCGACGATCACGCCGCCAACCTGGCGCGGCTGACGGGCATGCAGCCGCAGCAATCACGGGCGCTGTCGCAGTTGAGTCCATCGCAACTGCATGGGTATGTCGGGGTGCGGTGCGTGTCGGCCAATCGCTTGCCGCTGATCGGCGCGGTGGTCGATGAGGCGGCAGCCATGGCGCCGGGCTTCCGTCTACGTGGGCCGCATGCGGAACTTCCTCGTTTGCCCGGGCTGTATGCCGCACTTGCATATGGCTCGCGCGGCCTCACATGGTCGGTCTTGGGCGCGGAGCTGCTCGCCGCGCAGATCGATGGTGGTCCGTTGCCGCTGGAGGTCGATCTGGCAGCGGCGCTTGACCCGGGGCGCTTCGTCTTGCGCGCATTGCGGCATGGAGGCAAGCGAGAGCAGGGTGCCGGACTCCCTAAAACCGAGGCTGTCGATACGCAGGACTGACGCGCCGCTTGAAGGGTTTTGGGCGCGTTTCGACCCAAAAAATCAGGGCTGGCGAGCGTTCCATGCCATAATATGCGTTTTGCGTTTGCCAGCCCGAACGCGCCCGTTGTGCCGCAGAAGTGTTATTTATCTGAGCGGCCCTCGCGCCGCATTTGAGCCAAGCCCGGCAAGACCAAGAACTCTGAACCACGGCTGCTGCTGGCGCTGCGCCGTTCGACGCAACTTTCATCTGAATCTGGAATTACGACCATGTCGACTATCGAAAACCTCGGCAAGCTTGATCGCAAAGTGACCCTGGCTGTCCCGAAGGCCGAAGTGGAGCAAGAGAAGCAAAGCCGTCTGGCGCGTCTGTCCAAGACCGTCAAGATGTCTGGCTTCCGCCCGGGCAAGGTCCCGATGAAGATGGTCGAGAAGCAATACGGCCAACAAGTCGAATTCGAAGTGCGCTACGACAAGGCTGCACGCCAGTTCTTCGACATCACCAACGAGCAAGGCGTGAAGGTTGCCGGCCAACCGCGCTTCGAGCTGAAGACCGAAGGCGTGGCAGACGACCAAGTCGCATTTGACGCCACCTTCGAGGTGTATCCGGAAGTCAAGCTGGGCGATCTGGCCAGCGCGGAACTGACCCGCACCAAGACCGAGATCACCGACGCTGAAATCGACAAGACGCTGGACATCCTGCGCAAGCAACGCGTGCACTACCACACGCGCGGCGAAGCCGGCGAGCACGGTGACGGCGGCGCAGCTGTTGCACAAAATGGCGACCGCGTGACGGTCGACTTCGTCGGCACGATCGACGGCGTGGAATTCGCTGGTGGCAAGGCTGAAGGTTTCAGCTTCGTGCTGGGTGAGGGCCGCATGCTGCCCGAGTTCGAGCAAGCCACGCTGGGCCTGAAGCAAGGCGAATCGAAGGTGTTCCCGCTGGCCTTCCCTGAGGACTACCACGGTAAGGACGTGGCCGGTAAGACGGCTGAATTCACCGTTACGCTCAAGCAAGTCGAGTGGGCACACCTGCCGGAAGTCAACGAAGCCTTCGCGCAATCGCTGGGCATCGCCGACGGCAACCTCGACAAGATGCGCGCCGACATCCGCGAAAACCTCGAGCGTGAAGTCAAGCGCCGCACGCACGCGTTGCTCAAGGATCAAGTCATGGAAGCGCTGCTGAAGGTGGCAGAGCTGGACGTGCCGAAGTCGCTGGTCGAACAAGATCAAGAACGCCTGGTTGAAATGGCCCGTCGCGATCTGGAACAGCGCGGCATGCCAAACGCCAAGAACATGCCGATCCCGGCAGAGATGTTCACGCAACAAGCTGAGCGCCGCGTGAAGCTGGGTCTGGTGCTGGCGGAAGTCGTGAAGGCGCACAGCCTGGAAGCCAAGCCGGAGCAGATCAAGGCTGAGATCGAAGAGTTCGCCAAGAGCTACGAAGATCCGAAGGAAGTCATCCGCTGGTACTACGGTGACCAACAGCGCCTGGCCGAAATGGAAGCCTACGTGCTCGAAAACAACGTGGTAAATTTTGTGTGCGACAAGGCCAAGGTTACTGACAAGGCTGTGTCGTTCGAAGAGCTGACCGCCACCCCGGCGCAAGGCTGATTCGATCGATCCACGCACCGGAGAACCGCATGATCCGCAATGAACTGATCGACCAACTTGCCCGCACCCAGGCTTCCGCGCTCGAAACGCAGGGGCTCGGTCTGGTGCCGATGGTGGTCGAGCAGTCGGGCCGCGGCGAACGCGCCTACGACATCTACTCGCGCCTGCTTAAAGAGCGAGTGATCTTCATGGTGGGCGAGGTCAACGACCAGACTGCCAACCTCGTGGTGGCACAACTGTTGTTCTTGGAAAGTGAGAATCCGGACAAGGACATCTCGCTGTACATCAACTCGCCGGGGGGCTCTGTCTCGTCCGGTCTGGCGATGTACGACACGATGCAGTTCATCAAGCCGGATGTGTCGACGCTGTGCATGGGCATGGCAGCCAGCATGGGCGCGTTCCTGCTGGCAGCTGGTGCGAAGGGTAAGCGCTTGGCGCTGCCGAATTCGCGCATCATGATCCACCAACCGCTGGGCGGCGCGCGCGGCCAGGCCTCGGATATCGAGATCCAGGCTCGCGAAATCCTGTACCTGCGTGAGCGCCTGAATACGGTGCTTTCGGAGGCGACCGGTCAGCCGGTCGACAAGATCGCCCGCGACACGGATCGCGACAACTTCATGAGCAGCGAGCAGGCCAAGGAATATGGTCTGATCGACCAGGTCATCAGCAAGCGTTGAGTCGTGGACAAACGCGGCTCTCGGTGCGTCTTGCGGCACACCAGATAAGCCGCGCCGGCTGTATCAAGCGGTGTCAAAAACGAGGCTTCGCGCCTCGTTTTTGCTTTGTGCAACACCTGCGGGTCGTCGCCAGATAATTTGGCGTATGATGCTGCCAGGAACTACTGGTTATCGTTATGGCGGACAAGAAAGGCTCGACTGGCGAAAAGCTGCTGTACTGCTCGTTCTGCGGCAAGAGTCAGCATGAGGTCAAGAAACTGATTGCCGGCCCCTCGGTCTTCATCTGCGATGAATGTATCGACCTGTGCAATGAAATCATCCGGGACGAAGCCGCCATCTCCGAGAAGGAAGGTGGTCTTGCGGTCAAGTCCGATCTGCCCACGCCACATGAAATTCGTCAAAGCCTCGACCAATATGTGATTGGTCAGGAGCAGGCCAAGAAGATTCTGGCGGTCGCGGTCTACAACCATTACAAGCGTTTGAAGCACCTCGGCAAGAAAGATGATGTCGAGCTGTCCAAGAGCAACATTCTGCTCATCGGGCCGACTGGCTCGGGCAAGACCCTGCTTGCACAAACGCTGGCACGTTTGCTGAACGTGCCGTTCGTCATCGCCGATGCCACCACGCTGACCGAAGCCGGTTACGTAGGCGAGGATGTCGAAAACATCATCCAAAAGCTGCTGCAGAATTGCAATTACGAAGTGGACAAGGCGCAGCGCGGCATCGTCTACATCGACGAAATCGACAAGATTTCGCGCAAGTCAGACAACCCGTCCATCACCCGAGACGTTTCTGGGGAAGGTGTGCAGCAGGCACTGCTCAAGTTGGTCGAAGGGACCATGGCTTCGGTGCCGCCGCAAGGTGGCCGTAAACATCCGAATCAGGATTTCCTGCAGGTCGATACCACCAACATCCTGTTCATTTGCGGTGGCGCATTTGATGGTCTGGAAAAGATCATCCGGCAGCGCTCCGATAAGACCGGGATCGGTTTCGGCGCGGAAGTGCAGAGTAAGGAAGAGCGCGATGTCAACGAAGTGCTGCCGCAGGTAGAGCCGGAGGATCTGATCAAGTTCGGTCTAATTCCCGAGCTGATTGGCCGTCTGCCCGTGGTGGCAACGCTGGCCAAGCTCGATGAGGCCGCCTTGATGGAGATCTTGGTCGAGCCTAAGAATGCAATCGTCAAGCAGTACCAAAAACTGCTGGCTATGGAAGGGGTGGAGCTGGAAATCCGTCCGAGCGCGCTGACGGCAATCGCCCGCAAGGCGATCAAGCGCAAGACGGGGGCGCGCGGTCTGCGTTCCATCGTCGAGCACGCTTTGATGGATGTGATGTATGACCTCCCTAACCACAAGGGTGTGCAGAAGGTGGTGATCGATGAAAGTACGATCTCCGGTGACGGCAAGCCCTTGCTGATTTACGAAGAGCAACCCAAGGTTGCAGGTTCCAACTGACGCGAATGCCCGGCCGGGATGCGCCGTATGCGTCCCACGCAGGAAGCCGTTCGCATGCGAGCGGCTTTTTTGCTTCGGGAAACCGGGTCGGCACGCGACTTGCAGCGGCGGCCTTGTAAAACCGCCACTGCGCCCAATTTAGCCCTTACATGACTTTCTGGGGAAAATAATGTCCGGAACCCAACTTTTACCCGCTGAGCAGATTCGCCTGCCGCTGTTGCCGTTGCGCGACGTGGTGGTGTTTCCGCACATGGTGATTCCGCTGTTCGTGGGGCGCCCCAAGTCCATCAAGGCGCTGGAAGCCGCGATGGAAGCGGGCAAGAGCATCATGCTCGTGGCGCAAAAAACCGCCGCCAAGGATGAGCCGACCGACAAGGACCTCTACGAGGTCGGTTGTATCGCCAACATCCTGCAAATGCTGAAGCTGCCGGACGGCACCGTGAAGGTGCTGGTCGAGGGCACGCAACGCGCGAATATTCTGACCGTGACCGACGACGAATCGCACTTCTTCTGCGAGGCGGTGCCCGTCGGCCCGGAGCCGACTGAATCGGCTGAGACCGAGGCGCTGCGTCGCGCCATCGTGTCGCAGTTCGACCAGTACGTGAAGCTGAACAAGAAGATCCCGCCGGAGATCCTGACCTCGCTGTCGGGCATCGATGAGCCGGGTCGTCTGGCTGACACCATCGCCGCGCATCTGCCGATCAAGCTCGAGCAGAAGCAGAAGATTCTCGAGATGTTCAATGTGACTGAACGTCTGGAGAGCCTGCTGTCGCAGCTGGAAGGTGAGATCGACATCCTGCAGGTGGAAAAGCGCATCCGCGGCCGCGTTAAGCGCCAGATGGAGAAGAGCCAGCGCGAGTATTACCTGAACGAGCAGGTCAAGGCCATCCAGAAGGAATTGGGCGAAGGTGAAGAAGGTGCTGATCTTGAAGAGTTGGACAAGAAGATCAAAGCCGCTCGCATGCCCAAGGAAGCCAAGAAGAAGGCTGACTCCGAGTTCAAGAAGCTCAAGCTGATGTCGCCGATGTCGGCCGAGGCAACGGTCGTGCGCAACTACATTGACACGCTCGTAGGCCTGCCGTGGCGCAAGAAGAGCAAGGTCAACAATGACTTGTCGAACGCTGAACAGGTGCTGGACACCGACCACTATGGTCTGGAAAAGGTCAAGGAGCGCATTCTCGAGTACCTCGCGGTACAGCAGCGTGTCGACAAGCTGAAGGCGCCGATCCTGTGCCTCGTCGGGCCGCCGGGTGTGGGTAAGACTTCGCTTGGGCAGTCGGTGGCGCGTGCAACGAACCGCAAGTTCGTGCGCATGGCACTGGGTGGTGTGCGTGACGAGGCCGAGATCCGTGGTCACCGCCGTACCTATATCGGGTCGATGCCGGGCAAGATCCTGCAGAGCCTGACCAAGGTTGGCGTGCGCAACCCGCTGTTCTTGCTCGACGAGATCGACAAGATGGGCGCGGATTTCCGCGGTGACCCGTCGTCGGCGCTGCTCGAAGTGCTGGACCCGGAACAGAACCACACGTTCCAGGACCACTACATCGAAGTGGACTTTGACCTGTCGGACGTGATGTTCGTGGCGACGTCGAACTCGCTGAACATCCCGGCGCCGCTGCTGGACCGGATGGAAGTGATCCGCCTGTCGGGCTACACGGAAGATGAAAAGGTCAACATCGCCCGCCGCTACCTGCTGCCCAAGCAGGTCAAGAACAATGGTCTGAAGGAAGGCGAGATCGAGGTGGCTGAAGGCGCGCTGCGCGACATCATCCGCTACTACACGCGGGAAGCCGGTGTGCGTTCGCTGGAGCGCGAGGTCTCGAAGATCTGCCGTAAGGTCGTCAAGCAACTGCTGCTGAAGAAGGAAGCCAGCACGTCCGTGAAGGTGGATTCGGACAACCTGGACAAATTCCTCGGCGTGCGTCGATTCGACTTTGGTCTCGCCGGCAAGGAAGACCAGGTTGGTCAAGTCACAGGTCTGGCGTGGACGGAAGTGGGCGGCGATCTGCTGACCATCGAAGCCGCGCTGATGCCGGGCAAGGGCAATATCACCCGCACCGGTTCGCTGGGCGACGTGATGAAGGAATCGGTCGAGGCTGCACGTTCGGTGGTGCGTTCGCGCTCCGCACGTCTGGGTATCAAGGATGAGATGTTCGAGAAGCGTGACATTCACATCCACGTGCCTGAAGGCGCAACGCCCAAGGACGGTCCGTCGGCGGGTATTGCGATGACGACGGCGCTGGTGTCGGTGCTGACCGGTATTCCGGTGCGTGCTGATGTGGCGATGACCGGTGAGATCACGCTGCGCGGTGAAGTGCTGCCGATTGGTGGGCTGAAGGAAAAGTTGCTGGCCGCGCACCGTGGTGGCATCAAGCTGGTGCTGATCCCGGAAGAGAACGTCAAGGATCTGACGGACATTCCGGACAACGTGAAGAACAGCATCGAGATCCAGCCGGTGCGCTGGATCGACAAGGTGTTGGAACTCGCGCTGGTGCGCAAGCCCGAACCGCTGCCGGAAGAGGAAGCCAAGCCGGCGCCCGAAGCCACCAAGACTGACGACGGCAAGGCGCAGGAGATGGTGCATCACTGATGCCTCAGCTTGCCTGAGTTGAAGAAGGGCCCGACATTGTTCGGGCTCTTTTTCTTTGGATTGCGTGCGATGCAGTCGGCGTGTTTGGCGTTGGGCTCTTCGCCTTGACACGTCGATTGGCGGCCACTTTAATAAATCCACACTAAGCGGGTGTTCGGGGAGGTGGCGCGATGAACAAGACGGATCTCATCGACCATGTGGCGGCACAGACCGACATGTCAAAAGCTGCAGCCGGGCGCGCCATCGACGCGCTGATCGGCGGCATCAAAGATGCGCTGTGCGACGGCGGATCGGTTACGCTGGTCGGCTTCGGCACGTTCCTGGTCGGCAAGCGATCTTCGCGCAACGGGCGCAATCCACGCACCGGAGCCACCATCACAATCGAGGGTGGCAAGGTTGCGAAATTCAAACCTGGCAAAGCGCTGAAAGATGCGCTAAACTAGCGGGCTTTGGTGCTCACAACATTCGGGTGACAACGAATGTGAGTGCCGGACAGTCCGGCTTGTGCCGGTATTGCGGACGGGTGCTTAGCTCAGTTGGTAGAGCAGCGCCCTTACAAGGCGCGGGTCGGGAGTTCGAGCCTCTCAGCACCCACCATCGTTCGCAGTGCCGCTTCGCGCATCGTGCAGTCCGACCCAATCTGGAGCGGTAGTTCAGTCGGTTAGAATACCGGCCTGTCACGCCGGGGGTCGCGGGTTCGAGTCCCGTCCGCTCCGCCAGAACACAGCAAAGGCCCGACTTGTTCGGGCCTTTGTCTTTTCTGCGGCGGCAGTGTTGCAGGCGCATGTCTGAACACTGTGCTGCGAATGTCCGGAATGTTGGCGGCACCTGATAGAATCGCCGGATTTCCCATCTTCTATTCACCCCGGTCCAGCATGCTTGAATTCGTACGTACGCATCGGCGCTTGATGTTTCTGGTGCTGCTGATTCTGGTGTTCCCATCGTTCGTGTTTTTTGGCGTGCAAAGCTATTCGAGCTTCATGGACAGCTCGCACGATGCAGCCAAGGTAGACGGCAAGGTCATTACGACTGCAGAGGTCGACAACCGCGTGCGCGAGCAGACCGACCGTTTGCGCCAGATGCTGGGCGCGCAGTACGACCCACGTCAGTTCGAAGGCCCACAGATGCGTCGCGATGTGCTGGACGGCATCATTCAGCAGCGCGTGCTTTCCAATGAAGTCGCGCATGCCAACCTGAACGTCTCGAACGAGAAGATCCGCGACACCATTTTGCAGATCCCGGCCGTAGCCGCACTGCGCAAGCCGGATGGCTCGTTCGACGAGCAAGCCTACGTGCAACTGCTGGCTGCGCAGAACATGACGCCTGAGCAGTTGGAAGGCAACCTGCGCTTTGAGCTTGCGCAGCAGCAGCTTCCGCAGTCGATCGTGTCGACGGCCTTTGTGCCGAAGTCGCTGGTGGACCACCTGATCCAGGTGCGTGACCAACAGCGCGAAGTGCAGGCCCTGTTGTTCAAGCCGGCCGACTACGCTGCCAAGGTCAACGTCGACGACAAGGCCATCCAGGCTTATTACGACGCGCATCAGCAAGAGTTTTCGGTGCCGGAGCAAGTCAAGGCCGAGTACGTGGTGTTCTCGGGCGAAGACATGATGAAGCAGATTCCGGTTACGCCTGAGCAGATCAAGGAGTACTACGATCAGAACGCCGCGCGCTTCAAGACGCAGGAAGAACGCCGCGCTGCGCACATCCTGATCAAGCTGCCGGACAACGCTAAGGCTGCTGATAAGGATGCTGCCAAGAAGAAGGCAGAGGAAGTCCTGGCCGAAGTGCGCAAGAACCCCGCGAGCTTCGCTGAACTGGCCAAGAAGTACTCGGGCGATCCGGGCTCGGCCGCACAAGGCGGTGAGTTGGGCTTCCTGGGTAAAGGCGCGACCGTCCCGCCGTTCGAGAACGCGCTGTTTGCGCTCAAGCAGCCGGGTGACATCAGCGACGTGGTGCAGAGCGATTTCGGTTTCCACATCATCAAGCTTGAGGAAGTGAAGGGTGGCGGTGTGCAGCCGCTGGAAGCCGTCAAGCCGGAGCTGGAGCGCGAAGTGCGTACGCAACTGGCCAACAAGAAGTACACCGAGTTGGCCGACGCGTTTTCCAATGCAGTCGAAGACCAGTCCGACAGCCTGAAGCCGGTGGCCGACAAGCTCAAGCTGCAAGTGCAAACGGCCGACAACGTGACCCGCACACCGACCCCGGCGCTGGCGAGCAGCCCGATCGGCAATGAAAAGGTGCTCAAGGCACTGTTTGCCGACGACGTCATCAAGAACCATCGCAACACGGCAGCCATCCAGGTTGGCCCGACCACGCTCGTGGCAGCGCGTGCGGCTGAGTATCGTCCGGCGACGGTCAAGAAGCTGGCTGATGTGCGTGAGCAGGTCAAGGCCAAGGTAATTGCTGAACAAGCGGCTGCGCTGGCCAAGAAGGCTGGTGAAGAGAAGCTGGCTGCTGTCAAACAGAGCAACAGCGCCGACGGTTTCAGCGCCGCGCAGACTGTGTCGCGTCAGCAGGCTCAGGGCACGCCGCCGACAGCACTCACGGCCATCCTGCGTGCTGATGCCACTACGCTGCCGACCACCATTGGTGTCGATCTGGGTGCGCAGGGCTATGCGCTGTATCGCATCAACAAGGTGCTGCCGCCGGCCAATGTGGATGAAGCTCGCCGTGCCGCTGATGCGCAGCAACTGGCGCAAGCTGCTGGTCAGGCTGACTTCAACGCCTACTACGAGGCATTGAAGGCCCGTGCGAAGGTGAAGATCAACAGCGGTGTGGTCGACGCTGCCAAGCCATCCAGCTCAGATGAATAAGCTCGGCGCATCATCGCAAGCCTGACAAAAAAAGCCCCTCAATGAGGGGCTTTTTCTTTGCCGGCCAGGCAACTCAGTCGAGCGGCTTGCCGATGCGCGCCAGGCGCGGCATATACCAGCGCTCGGGATCGAACGACAGCGCGACATGCGAGGCACGAGCGATGAGGTTCTTGCGTGAGACCAGGCCAAAGTAACGCGAGTCATGGCTGTTGTCGCGGTTGTCGCCGAGCATCAGGT
The DNA here is from genome assembly GCF_000801955.1 of Ralstonia sp. A12. Lineage (GTDB taxonomy): Bacteria > Pseudomonadota > Gammaproteobacteria > Burkholderiales > Burkholderiaceae > Ralstonia. The sequence goes on along the minus strand of NZ_JSZO01000006.1, from coordinate 15,621 downwards.
AGTGATCCGCCGGCACTGTGATGGGGCCGAAGCTGCGCAACGCTGCCACACCGGGCAGAACCATCACAGCGTGCTCGCGCCCAGGAAGGGTCTCGGACCAAAGCTCGTGCGGCAGTGCTGCGGTGGATTGCGGCAAAGCGCCGGGTGCGATGTCTGGCAACGGTGTATAGGCGATGCGCTGGTGGTTGATGAACAGCGCTTCGCCGCGCATCTCGATGACATCACCAGGCAGGCCGATCAGGCGCTTGACCAGTTTCGTGCCATCTTCCGGTGAGGAGAACACAACGACATCGCCGCGCTTGGGTTCGTCGCCGCGCTTGAGCCAGACGGTGGTGGCCGGTACGCGCACGCCGTAGGCCAGCCGGTTCATGAGGATGTAGTCACCTTCGATGAGTGTCGGATTCATCGATCCGCTGGGCACGACAGCCCAGTCGGCAATACAGGCGCGGAATGCGAATAGCAACGACATGCCGACCAGGAACCGCTTGTTGTCCCGAGCTGTGCGCAATGCGCTTCTCAGAAGCTTCATGGTGTTTCCCCCGTGCGAGATGCGGCCCGGTGCGCTTAACTATTCTGCGAGCTGACGTGGCGGGCCGTTACCCTCCGACCCGCGCCTTCAGCAGTGGTTCCAGCTTGGGCCAGACGTTGTCGAGCATCGTCGGTTGGGCTGCCGCGATCGGGTGAATGCGGTCTTCCTGAAACCAATCGGGGCGCTGCGCCACGCCTTCCAGCAGGAAGGGAACGAGCGGCAGCTTGTACTGCTGCGCCAGCTTGCCGTACATGGCGAAGAACCGGTCGCTGTAATCAGGCCCATAGTTGGGTGGGATACGCATGCCGACCAGCAGCACCTTCGCGCCCGAGGCTTGCGACGCATCGATCATCGCCTTCAGGTTGGCCTCGCTGGAGGCAAGCGACAAGCCGCGCAGGGCGTCGTTGCCACCAAGCTCAACGATCACAACGGAAGGCTTCTCACGCGCCAGCACAGCGGGCAGGCGCGAACGGCCGCCGGCCGTGGTGTCGCCGCTGATGCTTGCGTTGGCGACGCTATAATCGGGCTTCCGCTCTTTGAGTCGCTTGTCGAGCAGCGCAACCCAGCCGGTGCCTTGCGCCAGGCCATATCCCGCAGACAGGCTGTCGCCTAGCACGACCACGCGATGCGCTGCAGGCGCGCCTTGCGCTGCTGCCATCTGTGAGAGCGGAAGCATGCCAAACACTGCGCAACCGAGTGCCACTACCAGCGCTTTCGCACTGCGCCTTCTACTACCTACTTGTCCAATCATGTCGTCTTCCGCTACCTGGGTGATTGAAGTCGATTCGCTGCACAAGACCGTGCGCGATGCCACCGGTGAGTTGCCTATTTTGAGCGATGTTGGCTTTCGTGTGGAAGCGGGTGAGACGTTGGCCATCGTCGGCGCATCGGGCTCAGGCAAGTCAACGCTACTTGGGTTGCTGGCGGGCCTGGACCTGCCGAGCTCCGGTAAGGTCAAGCTGTTGGGCCACGATTTGTTCGGGCTGGATGAGGATGGTCGAGCCGCAGTTCGCGGTAGTCACGTGGGCTTTGTATTCCAGTCGTTCCAGTTGCTGCCGCACCTGACCGCGCTCGAGAACGTGATGCTGCCACTTGAGCTGCAAGGCGATGTGAATGCCACGGAGATGCGCCGTCGCGCCACAACGCTGCTGGACCGCGTTGGTCTGGGTGCACGTCTGTCGCACTATCCGAAGACTTTGTCGGGCGGCGAGCAGCAACGTGTAGCGTTGGCACGTGCGTTCGTCACCGAACCAGATATCCTCTTTGCAGATGAGCCGACCGGTAGCCTGGATACCGCCACCGGCGAGGCTGTCATTGCGCTGATGTTCGAGCTGAACCAGAGCGCTGGTTCCACACTGGTACTGGTTACCCATGACCGCTCGGTGGCCGCGCGCTGCAATCGCATTCTCACGATCGAGGCTGGCCATCTGGTCGGCGACGAAACCGTCACCGAACTCTGATCGGTTAGAGCGCTGTCTTGGCGCGGCGGATCAATGCTGCCGTGGATGCATCATGCGCCACCGAGGCCGGCACGCCTTCCAGCTCCGCCTGGATGGGCTTGGCGAGTTTCTTGCCCAACTCCACGCCCCACTGGTCGAACGAGTTGATGTTCCACACGGCGCCCTGCACGAAGGTGCGGTGTTCAGCGCAGGCGATCAGCGCGCCGAATGATGCGGCATCGAGCCGCTCCATCAGGATGGTCGTGCTGGGGCGGTTGCCTTCAAACACCATGTGCGGCACCAGCGCTTCGTCGGTCACGCCGCCCGCGCGCACTTCATCTGCAGTGCGGCCGCGCAATAGCGCTTCGCCCTGCGCAAAGCAGTTGGCGAGCAGCTTGGCGTGATGGCCCGGCAGGCTGCGCACCGGTTCCAGCGTGGTGATGAAATCCACCGGCACAATCTGCGAGCCCTGGTGGATCAGCTGGAAGTACGCATGCTGGCCATTGGTGCCGGCCGTGCCCCAGACGATGGGGCCGGTATCGGTATCGACGGCGGCCCCCGTGCGTTGCACCGACTTGCCGTTGCTCTCCATCTCCAACTGCTGCATGAAATCGGTCAGCAGTTCCAGCGGCGCGCAATAAGGCACTGTGCAGGCGCTTGCTGCGTTGAAGAAGCCGCGATACCACACTGACAGCATCCCGAGGATGAGAGGCAGGTTCTCTCGTGGCGCAGCTGTAGCGAAGTGCTGGTCCATCGTGCGCGCGCCATCGAGCATGGCCTCAAACTGCTCCGGCCCAATCGCCAGCACGATGGACAGACCCACCGCAGACCACAGCGAGAAGCGTCCGCCGACCCAATCCCAGAACGTGAACATGTTGTCAGGGTCGATACCGAACTGGACGACAGCCTCACGGTTGGTGGAGACCGCGACGAAGTGGTGCTTGAGCTGATCCTCCGCCACGCCATGCTCGACAAACCAGCGGCGCATGCTGTGCGCATTGGCCATGGTCTCCAGCGTGGTGAACGTCTTGGAGCAGACGATGGCAAGCGTGGTGTCGGGGTTCAGGTGGTCGAGCGTCTCGGCCAGATCGGTGCCGTCAACGTTGGAGACGAAATGCACGCGCACTTGCGGCACCGCCAGATGGTCGAGCGCGCGGCACACCATGCGCGGCCCGAGGTCCGAGCCGCCAATGCCGATGTTGACGATATCCGTGATGCGCTGGCCGGAGTGGCCGGTCCAGGCCCCGCTGTGCACACGGTTGGCAAAGTCGTGCATCTGGGCGCGCACGCGCAGCACCTCAGGCATGACGGGTTCGCCGTCAGCGCGATAGTCGTCTTCAGCGCCGCCGCGCAGGGCGACATGCAGGACGGAACGGTGCTCGGTGTTGTTGATGCGGTCGCCGCGCAGCATGGCGCTGCGCAGCGTAAGCACGCCTGCTTCCTCGGCCAGTTGCAGCAACAGGGCGAGCGTGTCGGAGGTAATGCGGTTTTTTGAGTAGTCGACCATCAGGCCCGCGGCTTCCAGTGTGAAGGCGCGCACCCGTTCCTCGGCGTCCGGCGCAGCAAACCAGTCGCGCATATGCGCGGCGCGGATGGTTTGGGCATGTTGCGTCAGGGAGTGCCAGGCGGGAAGGGCTGTGGGCATGCGGTATGACATTGAGTAGCAAAAGCGAATGCGCAGTATAACGGCGCAACATGACGTCTTTCTATCCGCGCGCGTCCGACGCCAGCAGTGCGTTGAGTGCGCGCCGCGCCGGGGCGCACAGTTCACTCGCATGCAGGCCGATCGGGCCCTCGCCCGAGGAGACTAGATCGTCCGCAGCACGGCCGTGCAGCCAGACGGCGGAAAGCGCCGCCTCGCGGGCGGGCACGCCTTGCGCAAGCAGCGCGCTCACCATGCCGGTCAGCACGTCGCCCGTCCCGCCGGAGGCCAGACCGCCATTGCCCGTTGGGTTGATAGCGGGCGTCATGCCCGGTGCAGCAATCACAGTGCCTGAGCCCTTGAGTACGACAGCAGCCCCGGTTCGGTTGACGAGTGCCTTGGCTGCGGCCAGACGGTCACGTTGAACGGTCTGCGCATCCACCTGCAGCAGGCGCGCTGCTTCAAGCGGATGCGGCGTGAGCACGACGGGCACGCCGCTTTGCGCCAGTTGCGTCAGATGGGCGAGCAGTGCGGGCACCTTGGCAAACAGGTTCAGCGCATCGGCGTCGAACACGGTGGGGATGCGCGACGACAGCATTCGATCCAGCAGGTGGTCGAGCGCGGCTTCGGCATCCTTGGACGCACTCATACCCGGGCCCACGGCCAGCGCTTGCATGCCACCCAGGTCAAGCGTGCCCCACGTATGCAACATCAGTTCGGGCTGGGCGGGGTCCACGCGCGGCGCATCCGCCGCCAGCGATACCACATGCACCTTACCCGCGCCCAGGTACAGCGCACCGCGCGCGGTCAGCAGCGGCGCCCCCACCATGCCATGCGCACCGCCGACGATCGCTACGCTGCCATACGACCCCTTGTGCCCATCGTGCTTGCGGCGCGGTAGATGAGCGAGCCAGCGTGCGGGCGTATTGATGAGCGCTTCCGCTTCGATCACGCCGTCGTACGCCGGCTGCGCGGCCTGCAGATCGGCCAGTGCAATATCGCCGGCAGCATCGCGACCGCCGCCGGTCAGCAAGCCCGGTTTGACGGCGAGGAAGGTGAGCGTGGCCCGTGCCTGCACCACAGGCGATTCCGGCGCGGGCGGCTGGCCCGTGTCGCCGTTCAGCCCGGAGGGAATATCGAGTGCATAGACCGGCAGCCTGCTGGTATTGAGCGTGTCGACCAGCGCCGCATGCAGCCCGGCCAGTGGCCGCGCCAACCCAATGCCGAACAGCCCATCGATGATGGCAGTGGTCGTGGCCGGTACGGAGGCAGTGGTATGCAAAAGTTCGATCGGCACGTTGGCTGCGCGCGCTTCGGTCCAGGCGCGGTGGGCATCGTCGGGCAGCTTGGCCGGGTCGGCGGCCAGCCACACGGTGACGGCGTGCCCCGCCAGGTGCAGCACCGTTGCCGCGACGAGCGCATCGCCGCCGTTGTTGCCTGGGCCGGCAACAAACAGCAAATGCCCGTGCGGGGCACGGGTCTGGAGCCAGTCAGCGGCAGCCTCGCCGGCGCGTGCCATCAGCGTGAACGGATCGAGTGAGCGGTAAGCGGAGGCTTCCAGCGCGCGAATACCTGAGGTGCCGAAAAGCAGGTCGGCGCCGTGGTGCGCGGCCAGCGCGCCATTGATGAGGATTTCACGCCAGGTGGGATGTGCGGACATGGTGACTGCGGGACTGTGGACGCGCCGGAACAGACATGACGATCTATTCTCTTACAATAGCCCGCGTTTCAGACCGATTCCGCCCCTTTTCGCACCCGAGTTGCGCATGTCCCGCATGTCTAAATCGCCGACCACCCCGAAAGCTGATCTGCCGCAAGCTGCCGCCAACGAAGCCGAGAGAGGGGAACGTGCCGGTGGGCCGATCGTCTCTTCGTCGCATCTGGTGTCGGCGCGCAGCCCGGAGCTGTCGGAGTTCGAATTTGCGCTCAACACGGCCTACAACGCCTACAACCGCTGGTGCGTGCGCTGCATGGCTGCTGCCGGCGTGCGCGACCTGACTTTCCTCGATGTGCTGGTGGTGCACCACGTCAACCATCGTGGTCGTGCCAAGCGGCTGGCCGACATCTGCTTCGTGCTCAACGTGGAAGACACCCACCTCGTGACGTATTCCCTCAAGAAGCTGCAGGGGATGGAGCTGGTGGAGGGTACGCGTAGCGGCAAGGAAGTCACCTACACCACCACCGCGGCTGGCGAAAAGGCCTGCGCCCGCTACCGCGAGATCCGCGAGCAGTGCCTGACCAGCAATATTTCGCCCAGCGGCGAGGAAAACGCCGAAATTGGCGAACTGGCGCGCCTGCTGCGTGTGCTCACAGGCCTGTACGAGCAGGCCGCCCGCTCGGCCACATCGCTGTAAAACTGGTCTTTTCGGCCAGTTCCGGCCACGGCAAGGGCATTTCAGGCCGATTTGAGGGTCGGTAATAGGGGCAGGGCAAGGTACAATGGCGGTTTTCCCGCGCACGCCGGGGAACCCTCCTTTCAGCTACTGCCTGCCTTGCCCACCATGGCGCATTTCTCGTGCTTTCCCGGCGCTCTCGCGCTGTCCGCCTTCCGCCAGCAACGCCTGCTTTCCACCCTCAAGCGCATCGATCCTGATATCGAAGCCGTCAGTGCCCAGTACCTGCATTTCGTGGCCGCCGACACGCCGCTGTCGGCCGATGAATCCGCCCGTGTGCAAGCGCTGCTGACCTATGGTTCGCCCGCGCCGGCTGAGGTTGAGGGCGATCGCTTCGTGGTCATTCCGCGCTTCGGCACGATCTCGCCGTGGGCCAGCAAGGCGACGGAAATCGCTCGCCACTGCGCGCTGCCGCAGATCCACCGCATCGAGCGCGGCGTGGAATTCACCGTCACGTGCAAGAAGGGTCTCATCCGCGCCTTGACAGGTAACAGCAAGCACCTGGACGACGCCACCCGCGCCGCCGTGGCTGAGCACCTGCACGATCGCATGACCGAAGCCGTGATCGACTCGCGCGAAGCGGGTTACGGCCTGTTCGACGTGCTGCCTGCCAAGGCACTGCGCTTCGTCGATCTGGGCAGTGGCGATGCCGCCGCCGGCAACCGTGCCCTGCAAGCCGCCAACGTCGAAATGGGCCTGGCCCTGTCCGACGACGAAATCGACTACCTGGTCGACGCCTACCGCAAGCTCGAACGCAACCCGACCGACGTCGAGCTGATGATGTTCGCGCAGGCCAACAGCGAGCACTGCCGCCACAAGATCTTCAACGCCGACTGGACCATCGACGGCGAGGCGCAGGACAAATCGCTCTTCGCGATGATCCGCAACACGCATCAACTCGCGCCGCAGGGCACGATCGTCGCGTACTCGGACAACGCTGCCGTGATGGAAGGCGGCATGGCCGAGCGCTGGTTCCCGCACGCCGGCACCGAAGCCGTGACGGGCGTGCCGCAATACGGCCGCCGCGAAGCGCTCACGCACACGCTGATGAAGGTGGAAACACACAACCACCCGACGGCCATCTCGCCGTTCCCGGGCGCATCGACCGGCGCGGGCGGGGAGATCCGCGACGAAGGCGCGACTGGCCGTGGCGCCAAGCCCAAGGCTGGCCTGACCGGCTTCACCGTGTCGAACCTGCTGTTGCCCGAAGCTGTGCAATCGTGGGAAAACGCCCGCGATACGGCCCAGCCCGTGGCACACCGCAATCCGGATGAAGCCGCCGCTGGCCCGATCGGCAAGCCCGAGCGCATTGCCTCGCCGCTGCAGATCATGATCGAAGGCCCGATCGGCGGCGCTGCGTTCAACAACGAATTCGGCCGGCCCAACCTGGGCGGCTACTTCCGCGTCTACGAGCAAAACGTGGGCGGCACCGTGCGCGGCTATCACAAGCCGATCATGATTGCCGGCGGCATCGGCAACATCGACGCCGGCCACACGCACAAGCACGGCCTGCCGGCCGGCACGCTGCTGATCCAGCTGGGCGGCCCCGGCATGCGCATCGGCATGGGCGGCGGCGCTGCCAGCTCGATGGCAACCGGCACCAACACCGCTGACCTGGACTTCGATTCCGTCCAGCGCGGCAACCCCGAAATGCAGCGCCGCGCGCAGGAAGTCATCAACGCCTGCTGGGCACTGGGCGAAGACAACCCGATCCTGTCGATCCACGACGTGGGCGCGGGCGGCATCTCCAACGCCTTCCCGGAAATCGTCGACGGCGCTGAGAAGGGTGCACGCTTCGACCTGCGTCAGGTGCACCTCGAAGAGTCGGGCCTGAGCCCGGCCGAAATCTGGTGCAACGAGTCACAAGAGCGCTACACGCTGGCCATCGCCCCGGGCGATTTCCCGCGCTTCCAGGCCATGTGTGAGCGCGAGCGTGCGCCGTTCTCGGTGGTCGGTTTTGCTACCGACGAGCAGCAACTGCAGGTGGTCGACAGCGATGCTCCGGTGGATGGCGCCGACCACTTCCCGGTCAACATGCCGATGGACGTGCTGCTCGGTAAGCCGCCGCGCATGCACCGCGACGTGCGCCGCGTGGCGCAGGAACTGCCGGAAGTGGATGTCACCGGCCTGGACCTGGAAGTCGTCGCACGCGACGTGCTGCGTCATCCGACGGTGGCCAGCAAGTCGTTCCTGATCACCATCGGTGACCGCACCGTCGGCGGCCTGAACACGCGCGACCAGATGGTCGGCCCGTGGCAGGTACCGGTGGCTGACGTGGCCGTCACCACGCTCGACTACAAGGGCTACACCGGCGAAGCGATGACGATGGGCGAGCGCACCCCGCTGGCCGTCATCAATGCACCGGCATCGGGCCGCATGGCGATCGGCGAATCCATCACCAACATCGCCGCTGCGCCGATCGAATCGCTCACGCAACTCAAGCTGTCGGCCAACTGGATGGCCGCCTGCGGCGTGAACGGTGAAGACGCCCGTTTGTACGACACCGTCAAGGCTGTCGGCATGGACCTGTGCCCGGCACTGGGCATCAGCATTCCGGTGGGCAAGGACTCCTTGTCGATGCGCACCAAGTGGGAAGATGAGGGCGCAGCGAAGGAAGTCGTGGCGCCGGTGTCGCTCATCGTCTCGGCCTTCGCGCCGGTGACGGACGTGCGCAAGACGCTGACCCCGCAGCTCAAGCAAGTCGAATCGACCAACGCGCCAGCTGATACCACGCTGATTTTGATTGACTTGGGCCGTGGCAAGAACCGCATGGGCGGCAGCATCCTGGCGCAGGTCACGCAGCAGATCGGCAACAGCGTGCCCGACGTGGACGACGCGGAAGACCTCAAGCGCTTCTTCGCCGCGATCCAGCAACTGAACGCCAGTGGTTCGCTGCTCGCCTACCACGACCGCTCCGACGGCGGCCTGTGGGCGACCGTCAGCGAAATGGCCTTTGCCGGCCATTGCGGCGTGTCGATCAACGTTGACATGCTCACGCTCGACGAACACGGCGCGGACCATGGCGACGCCAAGAACTGGGCGCAGCAAGTCTCCGGCCGTCGCGCTGATCTGACTTTGCGTGCACTGTTCTCCGAAGAACTCGGCGCCGTTATCCAGGTGCCGCTGGCCCAGCGCGACGCTGTCTTTGCGGTGCTGCGCGAGCACGGCCTGGCCGGCTGCAGCCATGTGATCGGCGCGCCGAACGCCAACGACCATATCGAAATCTGGCGCGACGCCAAGAAGGTCTTCAGCGCCTCCCGCATCGAACTGCAACGCACCTGGACGGACGTTTCCTCGCGCATCGCTGGTCTGCGCGACAACCCCGAGTGCACGCGGAGCGAATTCGACCGCATCCTCGACGCTGCAGACCCGGGCATCTCGCCCAAGCTCACGTTCGACATTGCGGAAGACGTGGCCGCGCCGTTCATTGCCACGGGCGCGCGCCCGCGCATGGCCATCCTGCGCGAGCAGGGCGTGAACTCGCAGATCGAAATGGCCTACGCGATGGACAAGGCCGGCTTCGACACCTACGACGTCCATATGAGCGACCTGCTGGCCGGCCGCACCACGCTGGCCGGCTTCAAGGGCTTCGTCGCCTGCGGCGGTTTCAGCTACGGCGACGTGCTGGGCGCGGGCGAAGGCTGGGCGAAGACGATCCTCTTCAACGGCATGCTGGCCGAGCAGTTTGCGGCGTTCTTCAACCGCACCGATTCCATCGCGCTGGGCGTGTGCAACGGCTGCCAGATGATGGCAAACCTCGCCCCGATCATCCCGGGCGCGGGCGCATGGCCGAAGTTCACGCGCAACCAGTCGGAGCAGTACGAAGGCCGCCTGGTGACCGTGCAGGTGGAAGCGTCTCCGTCGATCTTCTACGCGGGCATGGAAGGCAGCCGCATCCCCATCGTCGTCGCGCACGGCGAGGGCTATGCCGATTTCTCGCAGCAAGGCGACATCGACAAGGTGGCCGTCGGCCTGCGCTACGTCGACAACCGTGGCGAAGTCACGCAGACGTACCCGCTGAACCCGAACGGCTCGCCGCAGGGCATTGCTTCGGTGACGACGCACGACGGCCGCTTCACCGCGCTGATGCCGCATCCGGAGCGCGTGTTCCGTGCGGTGCAGATGAGCTGGCACCCGAAGGACTGGGAAACCGCCGGCGACGGCAGCAGCCCGTGGATGCGCATGTTCCGCAATGCACGCAAGTGGATGGCGTGATGCATGGCTGAGTTGATCAGCGCATCACCGATGCGGCCGGCACGGGCATGGCACGCCGTGTTGGCCGCCGTCATTGTCGTTGCACTGATCGTGCAGCTCAGCGTGACCGTCAGCGGTGTGGGCAGCCAGGTCTCGCTTGCCACGCGGCTTGTCCGGTTGTTCAGCTACTTCACCATCCAAAGCAACCTCCTGGTTGCGGCGGCTGCCATCTCTCTCGTGATGGACCCTGCGCGAGATGGCAAATGGTGGCGCGTACTCAGGCTGGATGGTTTGCTCGGCATCGCGACGACGGGGCTGGTGTATCACATCGTGCTGGCGCCGATCTCGAAGGCAACGGGCTTGGCGCTTCTGGCGTCAAACGGCTTTCACTACGTCTCGCCATGGATGGCGCTGGTCGGCTGGCTGCTGTTTGGCCCCCGGCCCCGCATCGGGTGGTCGACCGTCGCGCTGTCGCTCATCTGGCCGGCGGCATGGCTTGCGTACACCTTCGTGCACGGCGCTTTGAGTGGGTGGTATCCCTATCCGTTCTTGAATGTGGCGAAGATCGGCTATCCGGCTGCGCTGGCGAACACAGCGGCGGTGCTTGCTGGGTCGAGTGTTCTGGTCTTGCTGTTCAAGGGGCTGGACCGTTGGGTACCTGCGCCGTTGGTGTTGATGCCCCGCCAGCAGGAGGCTGGCGGCAGCGTGGGTTGATCCCGTTTGCTGTAGTGATCAAAGAAAAACGCGCCGGGGGTGACCTCGGCGCGTTTTTCCTTGAGGTTTTCAACTCGCAACCCCTATAGGCCGTGCCGACCTAGTCACGGATAGAAACGCTTCTGCGGTTCGAGGACCAACACAAGCAAGGCAGCGCGCCGCTCCATGTGGTTTCTCGGGGGATCGCTGTTGGAATGTGTGGGGATGATCAATGTCACGAGTATCCAATACGAAGATCGATTGCTCTCGATCCAGTGAGCGCCAGTTGCCAAGCGTGTCCAAACGGTTTCGCGACAAGAGCGCATGGAAGGGCGCCTGCGCTCAAGTTTTTTCTCAAATGCATGCCTAGCGTACCCCTGCCAACCAAAGGCGGAGAAAAAGAGGGCATGGCATATTCTCACTAATGCAGTTAATCCAGTGATCAGATTTGTAGATATCCTTTGCCCTTGATGTCGCCTTGCCTCCATGTAATTTGGGTATTTACTATGACTTGGAGGGGCCTTGCCCGGAAAACTATCCGTGAATCCAACTCAGAGACAGACCTCTTCAGCCCCGCTTGCAGCTGATATCCGCAGACAAGCGATCGATGCGCTTCGGGGATACGACTACCAAGTTTGGCGTTCCGTCGAGGCCTGGATGTGTCTCGAGGCGGGCCAAGTACTCTATCTCGAGGGGGCCGAAGACTTCGACCTTATGGGGGATGGAGATGATGCTGAAACGTTTCAGGTTAAGAACTCCGGGAAAAATATTACGCTCGGCTCCAAAGATGTTCGCGACGCCATTGAGAACTTCTGGTTGCACATCGAACGGAACCGTGACCGCCCATCCCTAAAAATGCGGTTTGTCACGCGTGGCGATATCGGATCAGAGCAAGGCAATCCCTTTAATGGCCTCAGAGGTATTGACCTTTGGAGAATCGCTGCCGATGGGGACGACGAGGCCGCTTTGCGGCTCGCCCGCTATCTGGGCACGACATTGCGTACCCCCAGTTTGCTGCGATTTCTTGAATTAGGCGAGGCGGGACAACTCCGGTCGAAGCTATTTCAACGCATCGTTTGGGCGACAAATGAACCCTCTACCGAGGCCGTACAGCTTGCTGTAGAGCGGATGGCCATAGAGTTCGGCGACGAGCGCGACATCGATTCAAATGAATCTCGCAAGGCTGTCGATGGTCTGCTGAATCATTGCACGAAGATCATCAAAGAAAGAGACCCAGTACTCCGCAGCTTGACGCGGGCTGACCTCATCAAGGTTTTCGAAGCTAAAACTAGCGTCATGTTGCCAGCAAGACGAGGGCTAAGTGCCCTTCTGGCGCAGGCGCTAGCCGCCTGCGGTGGCCATGGCCTGGGGTATCCCAGCGCCATTGAGTTTGGATCGGCAACGCTTGGTGTAGAGCCATCACTACCTCCATTTCATTTGCCGCGTCGCTCACTCGTCGAAACGAGTGTCAAGCAGGGTAGCCCAATCTTGGTCGTCGGATCTGAGGGACGTGGAAAGACAACGGTGGCCAGTCTAATCGGAAAAGAGCTTGGCGGCGTCGCGTGCTGGGTTGATTTATCCGCCTTGAGCGACGCATCCTTGCCCTCAGCCCTAGATCAACTACTTGTGTCAATTCGTACGGTACCCTCGAAAGGAGCTGTGATTGTTGACGATTTTCCAGTCGCCAACAGCATTGCCCAAGCTATTTGGGCGCGGTTCTGCGTGTTGATCGAAGAGTGTGCTCGACAGTCGCGCTTTCTGATTCTTACAGCGAAGGGTGTGAATCCTGAGGCGATCGATCCTAGGTTGCGGACAAATCGCATCCATATCTGCCCTGTCCCTGACCTTGCGCGCGAAGAGGTAGTAGAGTTTCTGTCCGACCTAGGCTGCCCTGACGAAAAGGCTCCACAGTTTGCATCAGCGATTCTTGCGCGAAGCGGTGGCGGTCACCCCAAGCTGGTCCACCTTCTCGGGTTGGAACTGCAAGCTACAGGTTGGATAGATTCACCGAGCACCATGCTCAACAATGCACCAACAAGTATCGAGGAGGCACGTACCTTCGCTCGACACACGGCGGCACGGACGCTTCAACAGCAAGACCTCGAACTGCTTTATTCCCTTAGCTTGGCTTTTTGTCCTCTGGGCCGACAAGTAATCGTATCGATGGGAGAGTCTCTTTTGGGGCTACCTGCAGCAGGGGACGCTCTTGATCGCTTGGTTGGTCGCTGGGTCGAAAGCCACAGGTCGAAGGAGTACAGAATCACCGCATTGCTCTTTCAGCAGGCAACGAAAGCGTGGACCTCGACCAAGGTGGCACGCGTACATGCCTGCATCTTTGACGCAATCACGGGAGAGCATTCTGTCTCAGTAGACAAAGCATTCCCGCTATTTATGCACGCATGGGAAAGTGGCGACGACGCGCGTTTGGCCATGCTTATGGTTTCCTTCTCAGCCGAAAGGCGGATCTTGGAAGGTGCCGCGGCGGAGCTTCTCTTACCCATGGTGTTTGTTGGGCGCGATGATGACAAGGGGGTAGGGCGATTCAGTGCGCGCAGCATTGCGCTTCTGAGATTGATGCAATTCCGAATAGCCAAGAAGCAACAGCCTTCGCTGCTTCCGGCTTTGGCTATGGAGTGGAAGGATGCAATCGGTCGGATTGAGGACACAGAACAGCGGGATGTGATCCAGTTCATGTGGGCAATATCGATTGCCGACTCGACCGAACAATCCTTTGGGGCACACAACTTGATTCACGCCCTCGAAGAGTTGCATCGCTTAGAGGGCGTGCTCACCAAGGCGCCCTTCGACAAGCAGTTGTGCGCTGACCTTTGTCCCTACGGCGAGGTAAAAGATGCAGATTGGATCGCGGTGCTATTCGGTTTCAACTTTGTTCGCTGCGACAGTATTGACCTACTACGGGACCTACTAGACGCGCTCGAATCATCAGTGCCAGCGGCCCGCGAGCGCATGTTGAAGGCATTTGCTATCCCTTTGTTCTGCAACAGCAATTTCTTCGTTGAGGGGCCTTGGAGGAGTGAGATCAATCGGGAGATGCCACGTTGGCAGCTTATTGAGCAAACCATGCGTCGAATGCTGCGCCGCGCGAAGGAGTGGGGCGCAGCGTCGATGGGTGGCGCTGTGGCCCGAGTGCTTTCGATCCTATACGAGGACCACCTGTCTCGCAACGTGGAGGCCATCACGTGCCTGCGTGAAGCGGCTGGGCAATTCGGGGAATCTCCCGTGTTGATTGCTCAGGAGGCAGCAGTCTATTTTGGTCGACAACAATTCAAGCAGTCTTTGGACCTGTGGAAAGACTCTCTATGGCGGATATCTTCCAACGGAGACCGGCTCGTACGTGATCCTTTAACTCTTCGCAAAGCTGGAATCGCGGCTGGCACGCTTCGAGACTTTGGCTCTGCTTCCGAGTGGTTTGAAAGCGCGGCTCGAAGCGCGAGCGAGAGCTCAATGCCCGCAACAGCAGGAGGTGCTTTATTTGATGCTGCGTACTGTGCTTTCAAAGATGGAGCTAGGACGTGGGTCATCTCGCTTCTACTCGAAGGACTGTCAGCCTTTGAACAAGACTTCGATCCGAGTAAGCAGTTTGATCTTTTTGCAGCCAAGAAGCTTGGTGGTCATGTGCTCCTCTGGATGCTGGAGCAACTTCGTGGAAAATTTGGAGCGGAGCCTGCTCACGAACCTATCCTTGGACAATGCAGCAATCCAGGCCGAGACAAGCAAATCGCTGAACTGCCGAAACTCCCTTCAGATATGGCGACCGCCTTCTTGGTGGAGATCGCCTCGCTTCTCAATGTCAATATCAGCGGCATTGATCGCCTACGTTCACTGCTAGGCGACTCCAGAGTGGTAGCTGCTGGCTATCAGTTCTGGTCGCTTCGATGTGACGAAGTAGTTGCGAGTGGCCAATTGGAAGGCTTGTCTAGCTGCGTCTATCGCCTAAACGAGTATTTTTGGCGAAGGCGGGCTCAAGAGAGGAGTTCCTTGGATCCGGCGTCGCTCTACGACGCCGAAATTGAAGACGCTGATCGATCTGCTCCGATGGGTATGGCGCCGGCATTTTCCCTGGCACTACTCCTCCGCGCGCTCTCTGGCGGTTCAATGGATGCACTTGCAGATGATTGGATTGGAGATTTCGAGGTGCGAGCCTATAGCTCCTATTTGATTGAAGACGTGCGGACTGCCTTGCGTGTCGTTTCCGTCAATGCAAGTAACGCTCCAGGGATCTTCAATGATGTCAATGTGCCTTCAATTGACCGGTTGGGTGCAGTTTTCCGGCTTCTTTTGGAGAAGCACCGCAAGCCAAGAGTGACTGCGACTTGTCAAGCTATCGCTCTGGCATGGTTGCCGAAGATGTCGAGCGTAGTGTGTTTCGATGGAGCACTAGCATCGTTGGCGAAGGCGTTCTCAACAATGTGGCGGGAGCACATTAGAACGCCCGCGCTACTACTCTCACCTCGCATGTCCGTTGGCCTACTGAATGAGGCGATTCATGACGACGGAAACCCTCCGCAGCAGCTAGCCCAGTTACTTCAGGCGGCGGCAATTGCGACGGGTGTGGCCGCCCCGCGAGACCTTCTTGAGCAATTGGACCGCGTAGCGGCTCTGCATCGCGCCCGTGCTGCATGGTGAGCAGCATTTGAGCTTACCAACGAAGGCTCTGTACTCGCGATATGGCCCTGGGGTCGCGGCGCTCCGGGCTTGTCAGCTTTTTTG
>NZ_JSZO01000059.1 GCF_000801955.1 Ralstonia sp. A12 | reverse complement strand
GCGGACAAGGGCGCGCTTTGCGCGGCTTGCGAACCCTTGGCCGCCTGGTCGGCGTGGCCTACGGTCCCGGATCTGGGCGACGGGCTCGGGAGCATGGCGCGCATGGCACGCCAACACCGCTGGCCACCGCCGCGCGGCGAGCGCCTATTGCGGGCCTTGGCCCGCACTGGATTCGAACTGCACTTGCTTTGCCGCGACGGCCTGTCATGCATTGCCGTCAAATGGCACGTAGCTTCTTGCCCCCTGCGCGTCATCACGACGAGCGAACACCAGCTCCGACACGCGTGATATCGTCAGCGCTAGAGCCACACGAATTCGTTGGAACAAGATGTACGAGGAAAGCAGTTCATGGTGAGACGCAGGCCCGAACATCCCCCTCCGCTAGCCGCCGGCACCTATCGAGCTGTTTGCCGTGAAGCGGACGTACTCCGTGCCGCGATGAACGAACACGGAAGAATTTTTTCAGAGGCGATTTGCGTCAGCGATGGCCGGTGATGCACCTTCTATTGCGAAGGCACAGAAGTGTGGAGTTGCAACGCGAGCTATGCCGCTGTGCATTTCGACATGGAGCCTAAGGGCAACAGCAACGTGTAGGACGCGTACCCGTCTGCCGTGAACGCCTACGCGCGGACGTGTCAGTGACAGTAGTCAAGCCACCAGCATGAATTGCGGCGACTCGACTGTCCGCGAAAGTTCGCCCGCTTGCTGGACGGCCAACTGATAGCCCCGTGAGTAGACCGTCTTGAGCTCGACCCCGGTGGCCTCGCCGAAGCCCAGCTTCTTGCGCAGTTTGTAGACGTGCTGCTCGATCGAGCGCTCAGCAACACTCGCCTCAGTTCCCCATACCGCAGTGGCGATCTGCTGGCGTGACAGAAACGCTCCCGGCGACGAAAACAGCAGCCAGGCGGTCGCAAATTCCCGCGCGGTCAATCGGATGGGCGTCCCGTGCAACGTCACTGTCCGAGTGAGCCGGCACAAGCGGTACGGCCCGACCACCGTCCGGGTGGCGGATTCGGTCTGCTGCGTCCCGCGCTCTGTGCGGAGAATACGGCCGACACGGGCCCCCAACTCTTCCGCAGTGAAGTGGCCGGTGATCAAGTCGTCGACAGCGCTGTCAAAAACGCCCAGCATTTCGGCGCGTTCGACAAAGTTGCCAAATACCAGCGTTGGCCAGCACATATCGGAGTTGCACTCTCGCCAGGACAGCACCAGCTGGCCTGCCGTGCTGAATAGCTGCGCATCGATCATCAACAAATCGAACGCCTCGGTGCGCCGGGCGCGCAGCAGTGCCAATGCATCGTCGAATCGCACGCACGTCGCGTCCGCTGACAGGCAAGCCGTCAAGTACGCAAAGCTGGAAGGATTGCTGGTGAGGATGGCGAATTTCATGGCGTACCCAACTGATGCGGTGCCATTCCATTCGCCGGCCCCGCTGGTTTTCTTTTACCGCAGCATAGCTTTCACATTTCCTTCACACACCCCTCCAATGGGGGATATTTCAAAGCTAGAGCGATTTATCGCACGATCCGCGAAGTTGTCATCAGAATGACATCTAATTGAAATATTTAGACGCAGGTATGAACGATGGCGCTCCGGAGAGATAGCTGCCCGCATTCATTGCGGGCAGCTTCGAGCCC
>NZ_JSZO01000058.1 GCF_000801955.1 Ralstonia sp. A12 | reverse complement strand
TGACCCTGCCTCGATTCCACGTACAGCAAGAAGTTTGATAACTTTTTGACTGTATGGAGAGAGGCATGACAGAGAAATTGGTCCCGAGAAGGCAATACACGAAGGAATTCAAGCTGGAGGCGGTGAGATTGGCCGAGAGTGTCAGTCAGCATGAGGCTGCGCGCAGGCTGGGCGTGCCGGTGGCCACGCTGGGGAATTGGTGTCGCGATCAGGGCAGTAGCAAGACGGACGCCGCTGCAGGGCCAGTCCAGAGCGTGCCGACGTCCAGCCGTCGACCGGTCAGCGATCTGGAGGCCGAGAACAGCCGCCTGCGCAAGGAGCTGGCCAGCGCGAAGCTGGATATCGAGATCCTCAGAAAGGCGACGGCGTACTTCGCGAAGGGGTCGCGGTGAGGTACGCCTGGATTGACACACACCGCGACCAGTACAGCGTCAGCCGGCTCTGCCGGGTGCTGGCGGTCTCGCGCAGCGGGTATTGCCAGTGGCGTGTTCGCCCGCCCAGCGCCAGGGCACAGGCCAACGCGGCCCTGGATGCTGAGGTGGCTGCCATGCACCGGGCCAGCCGCGGCAGCTATGGTCGGCCGCGCATCGTGCGGCAATTGCATGTGCAGGGACAGCCGGTGAGTGCTGAACGCGTGCGGCGCAGTCTGCAACGCCAGGGCTTGCACCCGGTCTACAAGCGCCCGTATCGGGTCACCACGGATTCGGCACACAGCCTGCCGGTGGCGCCGAATCTGCTGGAGCGACGCTTTGACGGTTGGCAGCCGAATCAGGCGTGGGTGGGCGACATCACGTTCATCGCCACCGACGAAGGTTGGCTGTTCCTGGCCGCGATCCTGGACCTGTCCAGCCGACGCATCGTCGGCTGGTCGATGTCGGAACGGATGCAGGCCGATCTCGTTTGCCAGGCCTTGCGCAGCGCGTACTGGCAACGCAAGCCCCCGCCCGGGTTGTTGTTGCATTCCGATCGCGGCGCCCAGTACGCCAGCCGGGTGTATCGCAGCCTGGCCACCGCATTCGGTATGACGGTCTCGATGAGCCGTCGTGCCAATGCCTGGGACAACGCACCAATGGAGAGCTTCTTTAAGACCTTGAAGGTCGAACGGATCTACCAGACGCGCTACGAAACCCGGGCCCAGGCTCGCTTGGACATCGTCGACTGGATCGAGGGCTATTACAATCGACAGCGCCTGCACACTTCGATCGACTTCCTCACCCCCGTCGACTACGAAACCCAGCGCATGGCTGCATGAATTGCTGTACGTGAAAACGAGGCAGGGTCA
>NZ_JSZO01000057.1 GCF_000801955.1 Ralstonia sp. A12 | reverse complement strand
CGAACTTTTCCTTTGCCATGACGCGACTCCTGTCTCGGTAGCGATTTGCGTTGGTGGATGCGTGGTGCCCATGGGCAGGATCGAACTGCCGACCTCTCCCTTACCAAGGGAGTGCTCTACCACTGAGCCACATGGGCAAAACTTGCTGCTTTACAGTGAATGGAGCGGGTGAAGGGAATCGAACCCTCGTCGTAAGCTTGGAAGGCTTCTGCTCTACCATTGAGCTACACCCGCCCGGGTTACTTCTTCCCTTGCCGCCGGCCCTGGCTAAGGACCGAACTCACTGCTTAATTCTGGTGGAGAGGGCTGGATTCGAACCAGCGTAGGCGTAAGCCAACAGATTTACAGTCTGCCCCCTTTAGCCACTCGGGCACCTCTCCGAAGAGAACTTGCGATTATGGGACCATCGATTCACCTTGTCAAGCGGTGCTTGATGAAATCGCATAAAGAAACTTGCATACGCTCTCACCCTTAGGCAACCCAAGGCTTCGTGAGAACCAACGCAGCGCCACTAGGAACACGGGACAGCCGCTAGCGCATCACTCCGCTACGCGGCCACAAAAGGCCTCTGAAGGCCACGGTCTAGGCCCG
>NZ_JSZO01000056.1 GCF_000801955.1 Ralstonia sp. A12 | reverse complement strand
GGGCCAGCGCTACACGCCGATCGCAGCCGCCTGGCACCGTGCATGGGATCAGGTGATCCCGTTCTTTGCGTTCCCGCCGGCGATCCGCAAGATTATCTACACGACCAACGCAATCGAGAGCATCAACGCGCAGCTACGCAAGATCATCAAAACGCGGGGCCACTTCCCCAGTGACGAGGCGGCTACCAAGCTGCTGTGGCTGGCGCTGCGCAACATCACGGGCAAGTGGGG
>NZ_JSZO01000055.1 GCF_000801955.1 Ralstonia sp. A12 | reverse complement strand
ACGATAACTAGGAATTATCAGCACGCAAATGCCTCGCGAAATTGAGCAAAAATCGCTTCCGGTCCTCGTCAACCGCACGAAGGAAATCGGGGGGCTGCTAGAGCTGATGCCGCCGCGGAATCCAAATGCTGCGTTCGTCATTCTCATGGCGGCGTCGGGGTATGGAAAGACGAGCCTGACCAGTCGTCTGATTGAGTTGCTGCGTGCAGAGGGTATTGCTGCCGTTGCGCTTGAGCCTCAGGTCAGAGCAAAAGGTACCGCCGTCAACGTCTATCAAGGCTTCTATATTCAGCGCTGCGCAGAGTCGCTTGACAGGTACATACAGCAACATCCAGCGAAGGATGTTGCGATGACCTTCGAGGCATTTCTCAAAAGCGAACGCGTTCAGCGCACGAAGTCCCTGAAATGGACCAAATTTCTCAGGAGCGTCCCGGGGCGGAAAGTTATCTACGAGGCAGGGGTCGAGTTATTTGACCGCTTCTTTGGTACAGGAAACCATAGTGCGGACAAGGTACTGACAAGTGATTCACGCGAAGCCGTCGATACGTGCGCTCGGTACGTCAAGCATGTCGTCAGTAGCAATCGAACGGTGCTTGTCGTGCGCGAGGCGCAGCATATTGACCATAGCAGCCTGCAATTGCTCGCGGAGATCGCCGGGCCGCACAGTTTGAACAGTGCGATCCTTGAGTACACGCTAGAGAAGAGTGGCGCGCCTCTGAACACGTTGTACGGCGATTTCATCGAGGCGGTTTCGCTCGCTGGAGCGGAGTGGTTACATATTCGTGAGTTGGTGAGGTTGAGCAAGCCCCATCTGGAAGAGCTGTTGCGCCAGGCAATCCCCGGGGCATGCGACATCAGCGGCGAGTACTACTTAAGCTGGGATGGCAATGTCCGTGCTATCCGGCAGTTACGGTTCTCGATTTCAGTTGAGCACACACGAGGTGTTCCGAAACTACTGGATTTGGAGAGCGGGGTTGTTGACGAGTACAGACGCCAGATCGCGGGCATGGCCGCGATGGAACGAATGTGTCTCTGCCTCATGTTTGCACACGGGGAGGCAATTCCTAGGGCCCTGATTCGGGTACTCCTGGGAAAGCTCAATGCGCTTGCAACACTGGGCGCTGTTGACCTTAGCTTGGCTGTGCTGGTGGATGCCGAACTGGCCACGATCCACGCTGGGGATTTACTCGGGGTAGAGAACGAGGACGTAGCTGAAGCCATTCGGACTCAGACCTCGCTCGCAGGCACATTACTGCTAGCGAAGGCAGCACTTCGAGACCACTATCGGCAGTTGGCGATTGGCGCTCCAGACGTGACTTCGGGAATGCCGGTAGCGGTGCGCCAAGCTCTCCGTCTGTCCGTTGAATTAAACGATGTGGCGACGATGGAGGAGCTCGTTGCTCTTCTGTCCAGTCGTGTCTCCACCACGGCGGACCAGTCTTGGTATGTCACGCAGATCGTAACGGCCATCAACGGCAACGCAAGGTTGTTTGCTGGTCAGCAAGATCGGCTCCTATTGTGGGCAGCGGAGCTTGCCGCCGAGATTGCGGACTGTCGAACAGCGAGGGATCTGCTGCGACAAGTTTCCTCGAAATCGATGTTCTCCGACGTGCTGTTGTGTGCATGCCTGATTGAAACGGGAGACCATGACGAGGCGACGGCGTTGACCGAGCATCTTATTGCGAGTGCGCATCCGGACGAACGTCTTGCGGGACAATTGATTCAGTTGATTCAGCTGCGATGCATGGGGCGCATTGACGCTGCACGGGAACTCTGGAATGCACTGACCCCCCTGGAGGAGCTGCACAGCAGCAACCTGTATGGCTACCTGCTGAGATTCAGGGAACTGGTTTCCGACTTTCCCGAGTGCATTGACGACCTGGTCGCCGCGAGTAGCTGGTTCCACGCACGCGGGCTTGCGACCTCTTCGGCCTATACCTTGCTGACCCTGGCAAGTCACGTAGCGCGGTCGGGAGAGATTCAAGCGGCCTACGAATGTATCGATCAGGCCCGCGCACTTCTTGCATCGACTGCACGAGACCAGCATATTCTCGCCAACAACGAGGTCGCAGTTCAGCTCTTGTCTGAAAGCCCTGAACCGCTTGCATGTTGTGACACGCTTACCCGGGTGATATCGGGTTCTGGTGACGACTACTCTGACATCGTGCTGTACACCAATCTCGGTATCTCTGCTGCCCTAGCGCAGCGGGATGAACTGGCGCGCGAGGCATTTGAGCGGGCGTTGCGGATCGCACGAGCCCCCGAGTTTGCCGACAGAGATGTGTTTTGGGGCGTATCCTTCAACCTGCGCTACATCGACCGTGTGCTCGCACTTGGTCGAACAGCGGAGATCGACGAGGTCTTCAATGGGTTACGACCCCACTCACTCCAGGACGACTATTGGCGGTACAGAGTCGGGCGTGTTGCGTCAGTTCCTGAGCGATTTCAGTACATGCTCCAGAAACCCTATCATCCAATGTTTCTCAGCCACTGGACATTAGACGTCGACGGGCTTCAGACTCTGAAGTCAGCACATGAGCCAGAACCTCCGAGTAGCTCCACCCAGTCTGCGTAAAGCTTAGAGCGAAAACCCCGCGAGGATCGAGCCAAGCATCAGGGGTGAGTTCGAGGAGCTGGAAGCGCCCGTCGAGAAGCTTGCCATCAATGCGGCAATAGCCAATACCGCCGACGGCTTCAATCAACCGAAGCAGTGCTTCTCGGTCTGGCTCGATGAGGACGTCATCAAGCGCAACGACCTCGATGTCCGACCAGGTAGTCTTGATGTCGGCGCTGAAGAGATGGTCATTGAAATAGTCGGGCCGTGCGACCATTCTTATTTCAGCGAAGCGTTCATGGGTGCCCTGAACGCTCTCAATGACGTTGAAGGATACCTCTCGTCCCGCCACAAACTCTTCGATAAGTACTGGCTGCCCGAATTCCTCGAGCGCTAACTGAGCGACTTCATTGAGTGCGGCCACGCTATGCACCACGCTTTGTTGCGAGATGCCAATTGAACTGCCCTCAAGGTTCGGCTTGACCACGAGAGGAAAACGAGTCGGGGTGAGTCGCTGCAGATCAGATAGCGTTCTAGCCAGATAGTGGGCCGGCGTTACCACGCCGCTATCCAGGGCGAGTTTTTTTGAGATTGCCTTGTCTTGACAGACGACGCGGCCGTAAGTGTCGGGGCCGATAAAACGTGTCCCCAGGCTCTCGCAGATTGCAGGGACCAGCGCCATGCGATTTCGCGATCGTTCCCCACCAAATATGGAAAGCACGATATCGCTGCGACGTCGCTGTGCCGCGCGCTGGTAAAGCTCCTCCAGGGACCGGAGGTGAAGCACCGCGAGGCCGAGCTCGTTGAGCGCTTTGGTGATGGCCGCGATGGTTTCCGGTGAGCTCTTCTCTAGGTCCCGCCGTTGCTCTGGCAGAAGAACGGAAGCCTCATCTTGATAGACATCGGCCACGAGAAGCACGGTTTTAATGTCCCGCACTGAGAGCGAGGGCATGCTGATAATTCCTAGTTAT
>NZ_JSZO01000054.1 GCF_000801955.1 Ralstonia sp. A12 | reverse complement strand
TTACTTGATGATCTTGGCAACGACGCCAGCACCAACGGTACGGCCGCCTTCGCGGATTGCGAAGCGCAGGCCTTCTTCCATGGCGATCGGGGCGATCAGCTTGACGGTGATCGACACGTTGTCACCCGGCATGACCATTTCCTTGCCTTCCGGCAGGGCGATCGAGCCAGTCACGTCCGTCGTACGGAAGTAGAACTGCGGGCGGTAGTTGTTGAAGAACGGGGTGTGACGGCCGCCCTCGTCCTTCGACAGAATGTAGACCTCGCCCGTGAATTCCGTGTGCGGCTTGATCGAGCCCGGCTTGGCCAGCACTTGGCCACGCTGAACGTCTTCACGCTTCGTGCCGCGCAGCAGAATACCGACGTTGTCGCCTGCTTGACCTTGGTCGAGCAGCTTGCGGAACATTTCCACGCCCGTGCAGGTCGTCTTGTCGATCTTCGGCTTGTCGCCGTCCATCGCGATACCGACGATTTCGATTTCTTCGCCGACCTTGATGATGCCGCGCTCGATACGGCCGGTCACCACGGTGCCGCGACCCGAGATCGAGAACACGTCTTCCACCGGCATCAGGAACGTGCCGTCAACTGCGCGCTCCGGCGTCGGGATGTAGGTGTCCAGTGCGTCGGCCAGGTTCATGATGGCCACTTCGCCCAGCTCGCCCTTGTCGCCTTCCAGCGCCAGCTTGGCCGAACCCTTGATGATCGGGGTGTCGTCGCCAGGGAACTCGTACTTCGACAGAAGTTCACGCACTTCCATCTCGACCAGTTCCAGCAGCTCAGCGTCGTCCACCATGTCGCACTTGTTCAGGAAGACGATGATGTACGGCACGCCAACCTGACGGGCCAGCAGGATGTGCTCACGCGTTTGCGGCATCGGGCCGTCAGCGGCCGAGCACACCAGGATCGCGCCGTCCATCTGGGCGGCACCGGTAATCATGTTCTTGACGTAGTCGGCGTGGCCCGGGCAGTCAACGTGCGCGTAGTGACGGTTAGCCGTCTCGTACTCGATGTGCGCGGTGTTGATCGTGATGCCGCGTGCCTTTTCTTCCGGCGCTGCGTCGATTTCGTCGTACTTCTTGGCGGTACCACCGAACTTGCTCGACAGCACGGTTGCGATTGCTGCGGTCAGCGTCGTCTTACCGTGGTCAACGTGACCAATCGTCCCAACGTTCACGTGCGGCTTGGTCCGCTCGAACTTTTCCTTTGCCATG
>NZ_JSZO01000053.1 GCF_000801955.1 Ralstonia sp. A12 | reverse complement strand
TGAAAACGAGGCAGGGTCAAGCCTCGTGGGGTTGGAGCTTTCAGGCCCAAATGCCGAGCGCTGAGGTGCAAGCGCGGCTCTTTTTGCTCCAAGCGCGACGCAAATAGCTCGACATGTCGGATCTTGCGGATTTCAATTCCGAACTCTTGGTATCGAATGAGAGGGTTAGGGCCCCATGTGCGCCGCCGCGAGGCTCGATGTTTCGAGCATCGTGCCTCGAATGCCGACCCAAGCATCCAGATGCCGAGCGTTGAGCCTCAAGCGCGGCGCTCAAACGGCGGCGCTTCCATCATCAGGCGCGCGGCGCCCTGCGCCTGTGCTCGCGTCTTGCTATAGCTTCGGATCAGACTGATCGCTATCCCATTGCCAGATGGTCGAACCGTAGTCTGATACGACTTCGGGCATCGGCGTCCCTTGTTGGAAATAGCGCCGAGAGCCGGATTTTGCAGGCGTTATCCAGTAGCCACTCTTCGGACATGCTTGTCCTGCTGCACAACGCAGATGCAACGTGTCTGCGGGCGTGGCTTGGGCAGTGGATTGTGATACGAAGTACCAAGTTGTATCCACTGCTTTTGTTTCTGTCAGCGAGAACGATCGCTCTTCCACATCGTCATCGTCAGGCATCGGGAAGTCGGCCCAAACGTCGATTGGTTGGCCCCAATACACCTGATATGCAGGCTGCATTGGATGGCCTTGGACGCAGAATGCGAGGCTGAAGTCGTTAGCGCCGTCTAGCCATTGTTTGGGAACCCATACGCCGGTGCGCGGGCAGGGAGTGCCCGGGCTTACGTGCTGACCAATGTCAACAGGATGCTTGGGGAACGAGCTTGGCACCGACATGATTCGGTACTCTTCTGCAGATCCGATTGCGCCGCCGGAGTCGCCCACGTGACTGTCATCCCGATCAAGATAGACTTGATTGCTTCCAATTGAGCCCCGGTCTAACCAAAGTCTTCCGCCTGTTTCGTTATTGCGCAAGGTTTCGCTTCCAGTGCCGCAAGCATAACTTAGGCGTTGGAAGGCTTGATCCCATTGCTTGCGTTGCTCCTCACTCATCCAACCCAGTGGTTGCTCGAGGAGCCCTCGATAGTCCGCTGCGGGCGCACCCAGGAAATCAATCATTGGCATGTAGTCGCCGCCGTTCTTGATGAACCCGATGCCACGTCGAATGTTTTCAGCATGCGTCAGATAGCGCGACACCCAGTAGTCAAGCCGCGCTGTGCCGTGGAGTCCATGCCCGGTGATAAACCGGTTGTAGAGTTCCGCGAATTCCTCGCACAGACGGGCGCACAGCTCGTAGTACTCAATGGACGTGGTTTGATAGAGAAACCACGCATCCTGATCGAGGTTGCGCGGAACGTCGTAGGGTTTCAGTTTTTCTTCACTCATTGAATGTCGTCGGGCAAAGAAACAATGATGCCCTTGGCTTCTTGTTGGTTCCAGTCTGCAAAGCCCCACCCGGTTTCGTAGGGCCCTTTCACATGAGGATCCGTGGCTTTGTCACGTAGGGGCGCTGTCACTTTTCTTCCGGTGACATCTTCCCATTCGACCCGGGTGTCGAATTCACCGGATTTACGGCCGGGCACAGCTTGCCCAGTTTCGTGATCGATACGCGGCCGCGTCGCCGCAAACTTGTCTGCTGACGGGTAAAATACGATCTGATCGGTGCCGCCTGCGAGATGATAGGGTGTGCCTTCCAGCTTTTGCGAGGCGGCTGGGCCTTTCCATGCCGCGAGCGTTTCTCCAGCAGGAATTTCATAAACGACGTACTGGCCGTTCTGATTCCATTCTGGTTTGACGGCCAGTTTCTCCCGCCACTCTGCACGGCTCTTCAGACTGTTGAAGGTCTTTTCGTCCACCCAGAAAATACCGCCAGCGGCGTTGGTTGGATCAACCACCCGGTAAAGCTTGGCGGGGCCTTTGATTTGCATCGGCACAAGTTTGCCTTTCTCAAAGGTCTGGATTACACCAGCATCGAGCTTTGGCGGAGTCGGTTGGCCTGCGTTGCGAAGCTTCTCAATTTTTGCATCAAATTCTTTCTGGATCACCTCAGCTTCTTTCTGTGTCGGCGCTGGATGCGGAAGCTTGTCCCCCAACCGCACCCACTTGGGCGGATGCTTGTTCATCAACTGCGCTGCGCCTTGCTCACTCATTGGCGCAATCCAACCTTTGTTGTGGGTTTGGGTGAACGCGATCCAAGCATGATCGTCTAGCCGCTTGGCCGTCACATTGAGAATCGTGCGAATTGGCGCGGTGAACTGCTCAAGCTTTGACGCCATGCTCTGCTTGTTCTTGCGCAGAAAGTCCAAAAAGTCGTTGAGCTTCTCGCGTGTCGAGGCGGGGACGATCAGCTTCAGGCGGCTAAGAAGCTTGTCGATCTTATCGGCAGCTTCCAGAAACTGTGCGCGAAGTCTCGATCCATTGACCTTCTCCGCCAGCTCCGTAATCTTCTTCGAGCAGAATTTGAAGATGTCGGGCACGCCTTCTTTGGTCGCCCACTTGACGACTTTCGAGTTGCTGAGGAATTCCGCGATCTTCGGTAATGCCGCGTCGAGGGCTAGGTTGGTAGCCCGTCCGAGCTTGGTTGCATCAAGCAGGTCCTCAGCGCGGTGGAGATATTTCCGGATATAGACGAAGGCGATCTTGACCACGCCCTTAATGACGGAGCCAATCTCCGGGAAGAAGCCGACGATGGTCAGAGCGATGAAGAACAGGATCAGCTTGTTATTGGGGTCCTTCCGATACGCCCGGATATTGGCGCATAGGTCACGGATGTCGCAGATCGTATCGACGATGGGGATCAATGAAATCACCATGTCGGCAGCAATCTGACCGGCGGAGCGATCCTCCTGGAAGTCACCCTGTACAGCCTCCCAGAGCCACAATCCGACGCCTTTCTCTTCTGGCTTGGCTTGGCCATGCACCATGGCCCACGCTTCTTCGGTTTGCTGCTGAGTGCTCATACAGTGGTGTTCGTTTGGTCTTGTTGCTGCTTCGCTTCCTCTTCTTTGATCAGAGGCTCGGTTGCGGCAAGCAGGTCATCGAGGGTAGGGCGTGGAACGTCCTTTGCGGCAGGGTTGTTCTTGTAGGTCAGCGTTGCCTCTCCCCAGGGAACGGCTTCCTCGCGCTGTTCTGCTACTCCGTTCAGTTTTCCGGTGCGTTTGGTGCCATCGGTAAAGGCCAGTTCGTACTCGATATTCTTCATCGGCTGACCTTCATAGCCTAGCAAGGTCATTTCGATCCAGTTGGGCGCGTTGGCGGATGTTGGCAACGCAGGCACCTCAGCCGCCTGCCCCCCCGGCCCAATCAACGGATGCCCCGCCCCCTTCACCGACAACAACCCCGACGTCTCAAACGTAATCGCATTCCCCTCCAGCCGGATCATCGAATCCCCGCCGTGCAGCACGACGTTCTGCTGCGCGAGGATCTCCACCGAATCCGCAGAGGAGGTGACGGTGACAGCCTTATCCGCCAGCACGGCCAGCGCATCGGTATGCGCCTGAATCGACACCGGCCCACCTTCAGCAATCGCACGAATGCCATTGCGCTGGGCAAACAGGCTTACGCCCTTGGCGGCTGCGGCGGCCACGACGTTGCCCGCAGCGAGGTGCCAATCGGCCTGCGCGGTGCCATGCAAATGGCGGCCCGCGTAAACCGTGGTGGTGGCCTGAGATGTCAGCGCAATGCTGGAGGGCGACTCCGCCACCAGCAGCGGTTGCCCGAACTTGTCGACGGGTTGCTGCGTGTCTTGGCCGTTGACGTTGCTGGCGTAATGCCCGTATTGCGATGGGTCGAG
>NZ_JSZO01000052.1 GCF_000801955.1 Ralstonia sp. A12 | reverse complement strand
GAATCGAGGCAGGGTCACACCTCCGGTTCGTCCGGCCGGCCCTCCAGCACCGTGGGGTCATCCGCGTCGCCATTTCTGAAGAACTCAGGCATCCAGCCGGTGCCCTCGGCCAGCCGTTCGGCTTCGCTGGCGATGTCACCCTTCTTGAGCTTGGACAGCCGAGTCACGTGCGACGGCGCAAACTGTGCCACCGCCTCCAAGATCACGGCCTTGGGCACATGCTTGAAGTAGCCTTCGGCGGTTGGCTTCCACCATGTGGCCATGTCCAGCCCCAATGCCTGCGCCAATTCAGCACCAGGCTGGCGCTGCGTAGCGCGAGGCGTCACCACATCTACGGTGGCGGCGACACACACGGCCAGCAGTTGCATCAGTTCACCCTGCTCCATCGCGAGCAACGTAGCAAACAATGCAACGCCGTCCTGCGGCAACTTCTTCACCCACGCCTGCTGCACTTCGCGCAGCGCCTCGGCAGTGGATGATTCGGGCCAATCGGGAGCCACGTTTTCCAACCGGTTCTGCACGGTCAGGCGCACACCAAGCGGCAGCCTGTCCGCATAGGCGTTGGGTTGCAAGACGGCCTGCACCATGTCGTGCACCAGCGCGGCCAACGCCACTTGCGGATGCTTCGCAACTTCAATTTGAAGCGCCGCTGTGCGGTGCCCGCTCAATCGTTGCGCCAACCGGTCGGACAGATTGGCGGTCTTTTGCGGTTCCGCGCCCTCGCCTTCCTCGTCGTTCGGGCCCTCCATCTCTGCGCCACCGAGGCGCAGTCGCGTCAACGTGCGCAGCGCTTTTGCTTCCGCTTCGCGCAGCAGACCGCGATGAATCAGCGCTTCGCCCTCACTGTCGATAGTGACAATGACGCCAGCCACAGCACGCACGTCCGGGGCGTAGCCCTGCAAGGCTTCCTCAGCGGCTCGCAGCCCTGCCGCCAATGCCTCGCGCCGCCGATCCAGTGCCACAGCCTTGTCTTCGTCCTCAGCGTCGTAGGCCGCCTCCAGTTCGGCATCAATCTTTTCGAGCCGGGAATACAGTGAAGCGATGCGGCGCACCTCGCGAGCAGTAGGCTCGCGGCGCTGGCGCGGTGCATTCTGGAATGCCTGACGCTCGGCATGACTCAAGTGCGGAACCGTCTCCACCCATGCCCAGCCTTCGGCACGCACCTGTTCAGAAAACGTGTCCAGCTTCCCGCGCACCAGCTCTTCCAGCAGCGCGAAATCAGCCAAGTAGATACCGCTGTCGTCCTCGGCAAAGAGGTCACGACGAATACCACCACCCGCCGATGTGTAGGTATCCAGCCCGACGAAGCGTACCTGCGGATGTGTGGCGTCAATCTCGCGTTCGGTCAGGCGTTCACGCAACACCGATGCACCGCACTGCCATTCCGGCGCGCCGTAGAACGCGGCCTCTTGTGCGGCATGATCGTCGGTGATGGTCAGGGCCATCAACTGTTCCAGCGTCACGTCACCTTCCCGATAGTCGGTCATCAAGCGCGGCGAGACATTGGCAAGTTTGAGACGCCGCTGCACGACCAGCGGCGACACGCCGAAATCCGCAGCAATGTCCTCGACGGGGCGGCCATCCTTAACCAGCGCGGCGAACGCCTCGAACTGGTCGGCCGGGTGCATGGCCTCGCGCAGCACGTTTTCGGCAAGGCTGGCCGTGCGGGCCGATGCATCGGGCACCAGCAAGCACGGCACTTCGTAGTCGCTGGTGATGCGCTTCTTCTTCGCCAGCAGTTTCAAGGCGGTGAGACGCCGATCACCGGCCACCACTTCGTAGTGCTCACCATCGGCAGCGAGGATAACGATGAGGTTTTGCAGCAAACCCACGCGGGAAATGCTTGCGGCCAGTTCAGGGATGGACATGCGCGGCGTCGTGCGCACGTTGTGCTTGGAGCGGCGCGGCAAGAGGCGCGAGAGCGGAACCAGAATCAGATTCTTGGCCGGGTCAGCCACTTCCAGCGGGGCAGCCATCCGGGCGTCAAGTTGAGTAACGGCGTTCATGGTGTAACTCCAATCGAAAGTCGAGCAATGCGAGAGGCATGGAGGGGCGGCGTGCCGCTCCGCGTGGGCGTCAGGCTTTGAGGCGACGCATGCCATCGGCGAGGAGCCACAAGGCACGATTCAGGCGCACGTTCTGGTCGATGCCCTGCACGGGGCGGGTACGCTGGCGGCGACCGTTGGTGCTACGGCCAGCTAGGCCGCCTTGCACGAGGTTTTCCTGCGTGCGGTTGAACACGCTCCACAAGTCGGATCGATCGTCGTCGAGGCGACGCGGGGCGAGCACCTGTGTTTCTGTGATCGGCGCGGGCTTACTAGGGCCGTCGTACTTGAGTGCTAGCGCGGCACGGGCGAACACTTCCGACTCTCCGGCATCCAGCGTGATGGCATGCATGGCGTCACGGGATGCCTCCAAGCTCTGGAAGCCGCGCAGCACTTCGTAGGCCCCTTCAATCACCTGCCCTGCCACGTCGCCCTTGTGCGGCACGCGCACATCCGCCACGGTGTCGCCGCAAACAAGGCCGTTCTTGCAGACGAAGCGAAACATGCCCGCCAGCATCTGGTAGCTGCTGGTGCCGTCGTGAGAGTTGAGCAGGATGATTTCGTTGGCCTCGCTGCCGTTGATCTGGCTGGCATGGCGCAGCCGGATCATGTGCTTGGTGAAGTCGCGACGGTCCTCCTGCCGCACGCGGGTCTGCGTCACCATGAAAGGCTGAAAGCCTTCCTTGCGCAGCTCGGTCAGCACAGCAGCAGTCGGGATATAGCTGTACCGCTCCGAACGGCTTGCGTGCTTGGCCTCCGCGAAGATGGAAGGCGCTACCTCTCGAATCTGGTCATCCGCAAGCGGATATTCCGAGCGCAGCACGGGGGATTGGGATGCGAAACGGGATGCGAGTTGCATGGTGCGTTCTCCTGACGAGGATTGGCTGTCGAATTGCCACCACCGGATTCCTAGATTCGGAGCCCGCTTTTGCGGTATTCCGGTGGGGTCGGCGCAGAGACCTGGGCCGGCCTCGTTGCCACCGTCTTTCCTGAGTTCATCGCCCGCGGCGGTCAGGAGCGCGCGGACGGGTGCCGTCAAGGAGAAAAGCGTCGGGTTGGTGCGGCCCGCAGGCGCAGCCGAGGACACGGCCCGGCGCGCCTTGACGGCGCACGGCCGCGGGCTACAGTCGCGGACAAGGTGATGAGCGAAGGAAGACGGCTGGACAGGCAACCGGCCGCAGTTGGCGCGGACTCCACGCAAGCGAAGCGCGCAGGCCCGGATCAGGGAGCCGGGCCGAAGGCGTCAGCGATGAACGCCCGGATGGGACAAGACTCGTGCCAGCGAGGCTCGATGCAAAGCACGACAGCGCGGCCCGGCTTTGCTGGGCGACGCTCAATTCCTTGATTGCACTCACAACAACCGTTGACCACCGTTGCGCGAGCTTTGCTATGCTTGAACGGCGCAACATTGCGCATTCTTTCGCAATCCCTGGATGGTCAACGTCTCAGAACCCTACACACTCCATGGCGACGAAAACCAAGACCGCAGTAAAGAAAGCCGCACCGGCCAAGAAGGCAGCCGCTACCGCGCTGGCCATCAAACCGTTGAAGGACACCTTCACCAAGTCCAGCCTGGTGAGCCACCTCGTCGAGCAGGCCGAAGTCGATGCCAAGTCCGTCAAGGCCGTGCTCCAACATCTGGAGAACACCATCCTGGGCGCACTGCACAAAAAAGGCGCGGGAGAGTTCACGCTGCCGGGCCTGTTCAAGGTGACTTCGGTGAAGGTGCCAGCGACCAAACGCCGCTTCGGCAAAAACCCCTTCACGGGGCTAGAGCAGTGGTTCGAGGCCAAGCCGGCTAGCGTGCGCGTCAAGGTACGGCCGTTGAAGAAGGTCAAGGACGCTGCGCAATAATCTCGCTTCGATGTCGACAATGCAAAAAGAGAGGCCCAGCCTCCCTAAATTGCTAACAAAGCCCGCTTCAAGCGGGCTTTGTTCATTGCCCTTGTAGGCAGGACGCACTACTCTGCCGCCCGCTCTCCGCACATCAGATTTCAGCCGGCGGCATCATCTCGGACGGTGGCGCCCCACCCGATTCGCCAGGCAACGCGCGCCTCAGCAATTGCCTCCATCATGGGGAGGGCACGGGACACGCTCTCAGAAGGTTACGCCCGCTCTCCTTCGCCGCATAACAAGCACTGTCAGCTGCCTGTATCCAAGTATCCAACGCCGCGCCCTTCCGATCACTCCAAGCAACACCAATGCTCACCGTGATGCTGACCTGCTTGCCGTCGATCACAATGGACATCACCTCGATACGCTTGCGAAGCCGCTCAGCGACCGCACCCGCCACTTTCTCGCTGACGTTGGGAAGAAAAAGCACGAACTCTTCGCCACCGTACCGCGCGAAAACATCCCCCTCCCGCAACGCATCTCGGACCGTTTTGGCAATCGACGCCAGTACTTGGTCACCCACAGGATGTCCGAACCGGTCGTTGATCTGCTTGAAGTGATCTACATCCAGAATCGCGAGAGCACTGTTTGCGAGTGGCGTGGCTGGAATACGGCCGAAGAACCATCGACGGTTGCCAACGCCCGTCAACGGATCGGTATCCGCAGCAAGCTGAAGACCGGCCTCATGACGCTCCCTGACCAGTGTCACGACCAATAGCGCAATCACGAAATTGAAGAAGATCTGAAGGAAAAAAGCAGTCGCGAAGTCGAACGCCGATGGAATATCGAAGACGATGCAGACCAAGCGCACGGCATAGATCGCCGCGCTTATCAGAAGACATGCCGCCAATGGCCGGCGCGTCGGCAGCGGCTCGCTATGCCGGTCCAGCCAGATTTCGGCTGCTGATGCCACAAGAAACATCACCGCAGTCAGATGAAAAACGCTCGCCCGCTAGGCGTTGATGAGCGGGAAGCCCGACACGATGCCAATCACAAACCATGCCGCCGGCACAAGTGCAACGATCCAGTAGAGACTGCGGCGGCGGCCACTTAAACGACGCATGCCATCCCAGAGCAGCGGATAGGCGACCGTCCCCAAAAGGATACTTAGGTGCGTCCACAGCCAATATGGTAAGGCGGCCTTTTCCCCGAACGCAGCCAGTGCCGCACCGATTGCCAAAGCGATGAACGCAACAGCGAGCCGGCCCAAACCCATGGGGCGCGGCGAACGCCGCCGGCTATACAAGATGGCTGCAGCGCCAGCAATCAACGAGGTGTCGTGGAGAAGGATGACGGTGGCTAGATCGAACGTCAGGTGCATACGGCCTCTTCGGTTTCCAGTATTCGAATTATCGAAGAAGCGTTTTCCATAAAAGATGACTGGCGCGATTGGGACTTGCCCTCAGCCTAGTGTCTCGCCATGCTCGTAGCAGACGCCTGTAAGTGATTGTCGGACTTGGTAGCCACGCCGAGGGCGTCAGCGATGGACGCCCGAATGGGACGAGCCCCGTGGAGCGAGGCTCGATGCAAAACACGACAGTGCGGTCCGACTTCCCCGAGCGACGAGCAATTCAGCGATGACTCATTTCGAAGAAGCGGCCGGTTGCCCAATGCTGGCTAGATGCCCGTGTCACGTATGGCTCCCACTTCTTCAGCACTCGTACCCACAAAGCTCGTTGGCTTAGCGTTAGTGGATGTCGATTCCGAGGCCTATTTGTTGAGCCAAGGTAACGCCTCATAGAAGACCTTGACGACTCCAAACGCTTCATCGAAATCCGGCAAGTCTCCGTCAATCTCATCTTTCAAAGCTTGGTATCGCACCTTGCACTTGTTGTAGATATCTTGGTGGCTCATCGATGAGCGGTCTATGTCGAGCCCCCTGGACTTGGCTTTGTCGATCAACAGCTGAAGCAGGTGCTCCTGTTGCTCAAAACTCAAGGGATGACTTCTAAGCAAGGCGTGAAGATCAAAGATGTCTTGACCTCGAGGCGAGCCTCGAACCCGCCCCCCTTCGACATTGGCTTGCTGCAAGATCGCCCGCAGCTTTTCTGCCATGAAGGTGAGTTGGCCATAGGCAGCCAATGGCTCATCTCCACCTGCTTCAATGGTCGAGATATCTCCGACCAGTTCATTGAAACTGTAGTCGATCTGCACAACATTGGCGGCCTGCCCAGCCGCCAACCTAGTCATCATGTTCCTATTCGATTTCAAGGCATAAGCTACTCGGAGATGGAGGGTCTGATAATTGCCCTCTATGCCGGGCCGCAATTCATGTCCTTGGATTCGGCAAGCTATCCCGTAGGGAAGCTCCTCCGCAGCAAGATTGATAGCCTGAGCCAGGTTGGACAAGAAGGTGTCCTGGCCGGCCATGAACTCCTTGTAGTGTTTCTGCGAGGAGAAATCGATGTCCCTTGTGAATCGACCGGTGTGGTAAAGGATGGCAGCTAGGATACCTCCCTTCATGACCATCTCCGGCCTTAGCTCATGGTGTGATGCTATGGCACTGAGAATAATGTGAACGACGCTACGGAAGGTCTTTTGGACATTGTCGTTGGCCCCGTGCACCCATGCTTCGAGTTCTGTCATCGATATGGTCAGACACTGAGGTTGATGGAAAGGCACCACTTCTCAGAAAACTGCGGCCAGAACGGCGCTCCGGGGTCCAGAACACGAGAGCCACCGCGCTGAGCAAAGGAGACCCACTGGTCGATCCTGTCGTAATGAATGCCACAGCGCTCATCAAGAATGTAGCCCGCCCGAACCTTATCAATCGGCTCTCCGTGGCGATCAATCTCATTCAGGATGAGTCGTAGATAGGATGGCGCGTTGCTCTCAAAGACATTGATGACGTGACTCATACCGCCACACAGATCTGGCTTCCGAAGCATGTCGAGAAACGTCCGTCCGATGCTCGCAACACGAACAGGGCGATCGCTGACCTTGACATAGGCGCCGGGGTCAACATGTTTCGTGGCATAGGTATGGACAGGCTCTCTGTTTAGAGAAGAAAGCGCATGCCTTGCGAGGAGCGGAAAGCCTGCACGCACGTAACGATCCAAGTCTTCACCTAAGTCTTTTCGCTGCTTTTCGGCAGCACGCTCTCGCCATAGCGCGGCGGTGGGAGTCGTCAGGAAAAGCGTCTTCGCAAATCGATCCGTGAGGCCGTGGTATGCCATGGCGGAGAGATGAGAGACATAGCAGAACGGATCGATGCCGCAGGCTAAGTCCACAGCCTCTTGGTGTGGGGACGAGACTAGAAGACATGTATCCCGAGGTAGATCTCGCCGCTCTTCAAGAATGCCGCTTTCCATCAAGGCGTTCTTGTAACGGTGGATATTGCTGCGGCTCGGCAAGTCTGCTGTCAGCTTCTTGATCTTCTGCCCAGCGTATTCTTTTGCTGTGTAGATCTGAAGCGTGGCTACACCGAGGTCATACATAGTGACCACTGGCGAAGAGTGCTCCTTAAGCAACTTAAATGTGAGCGCGCCAGCAACGGAAAGCTGTCTATGGATCACTAGTGAAAAGTTTTGCGCCTTTGATTAGACTAGCGTCCTTAGGACGCTAGTCTAATCATGAGCGCGCTTTTTCGTTTTGTCAACTCTCAGCGCAAGCAAAATTCTGCCGGAAGTTCTTATGATTTCTCACTATCCCTACCTTGATTTTTTCTTGCCTGCCAGCTACACTGCGT
>NZ_JSZO01000051.1 GCF_000801955.1 Ralstonia sp. A12 | reverse complement strand
GGGCCTGTCCGAGATTTTGTGTGCAGGGCATAACATGTGAGCAAGGAGCATGTATGCCACGCAAGACGAAGACGAGCATTGCCGCAGCGCGAGAGCTGCCAGCCATCCCGGAAGAGCTGATCGCCCATTTCGTGAAGGGTCCGATGAGCGCCGAGGCCGTGCAAGAAGCCTCCATGGCGTTCAAGAAGGCCCTGATCGAGCGGGCCCTGGGCGCAGAGTTGGGCCATCACTTGGGCTACCCGCCCGGCGGTGAGCGCCCAGCGC
>NZ_JSZO01000050.1 GCF_000801955.1 Ralstonia sp. A12 | reverse complement strand
ATTATTAAGAAACCGAAACATTTCGCCGTTTTCAATTATTAAGAAACCGAAACATTTCACGATTTTTTTTATTCGAGCAGCCGAAAAGCTGGTCAAATCAATAGAATTAAACAGTACAAAAATCAGGCATGAAGACAATGAAATTCGATGCAGCAAGGAGGCTGTCGGGCTGCGGCAGCACCCCCAAGCGCCGCGTCGCGACGATGCTCAAACTGGCGCTGGCCGGGCTGAGCCTGGCGGCCCTGGCGGGGTGCTCCACCGGCGCCAGCGTGCTGGCCGGTGCTGCCAATGGCGCGCTGGAAGCGATGGGGCTGAAATCGTCGAACCTGCCGGATGCGCAGAAGCCGCCGCGCGAAGTGCCGCTCAAGCTCACCGCCGGCACCAACCTGAACGCCGCCAACGACAAGCGGCCGGTGGCGCTGGTGGTGCGCCTGTATTCGCTCAAGGACCCGACCAGCTTCTTGCAGGCACCGTATGACACCTTCATCGATCCGGCACGCGAGAAGCAAACCCTCGGCGCCGATCTCGTGCAGGTTCGGGAAATGACACTGATCCCGGGCCAGCGCTACGACTTCACGGAAAAGGTTTCGCGTGAGGCCACGACGCTCGGCGTGGTGGCGCTGTTCCGCAGCCCCGCCGCACAGCGCTGGAAGTTCGCCTTCAACACCGAGAAGAACGAGAAGAACGGCGTCGTGATCGGCCTGCATGCCTGCGCCATGACCTTGACCACGGGCACGCCGACCACACCGGCTGGCAGCTCGCCGCTATCCGATCTGAACCTGCTTTCGCCCGCCATCTGCGGTAGTTGAGCCGGCGCACCCATGCACAAGCACTAGAAGGGCCAACGTGAGCTATTCCGCAAAGATTCTCTGGGGCGAAGGGCTGTTCCTGCGTCCGCAGCATTTCCAGCGCCAGGATGCGTACCACGAGTCACGCCTGCATGCGACCGCGCAAGTCATCCAACCGTATGGCTGGGGCGTACGCCACGCGCGTTTTGATACCGATGCACTCGCCAGCGGCGTGCTGCGCGTGACGGAGCTTTCGTTGTTCTTCCCTGACGGAGAGCTTTACTTCGCGCCGCAGGCCGATGCCCTACCGCCTCCGCTTGTGCTGGATGCCATTCCGGCCGGCGTGTCCGAGCTGACCTTCCATATCGCGCTGTATCCGCTGCAGGAAAACGGCGGCAACTATCGTGAGCCGGTTGAAGGTGCATCCGTCTCACGCTTTGTCGGTGCAGAAGAAGAAACGGCCGATCTCTATACCGAGGCCGAGCCCGCTGCCATCACCTTCCTGAAGAAGTCGGTCAAGCTGGTGGCGGAAACCGAGCCGCGCGACCAGTTTATCTCCCTGCCCGTTGTGCGCGTGCGCCGCACCGGCACTGGCGGATTCGAGCTGGATGAGGCCTTCGTGGCGCCCAGCCTGTCAATCAACGCCTCGGCCGTGCTGTATCAGCGGCTGCGCCGACTGCTCGATGCGCTGCAGGCCAAGGTCAACGCACTGTATGGCTTCCACCGCGAGCCGACCAAGAACATCATCGAATTCCGCTCGGGCGACATTGCCTCGTTCTGGCTGCTGCACACGGCCAACGCGGCCTTCGCTGCGCTCTCGCACCTGTACCACCACCCGGACCTGCACCCCGAGCGCCTGTTCCAGGAAATGCTGCGCTTGGCCGGCGCACTGATGACGTTCACCAAGAGCTACACGCTGACCGACCTGCCCGTCTACGACCACGACCACCCCGGCCCGGCGTTCGCCAAGCTGGACACGATCGTGCGCGAGTTGCTCGATACCGTCATCTCCACGCGCTACTTTGCGATTGCGCTGGAAGAGACGCGCCCGTCGTTCCACCTGGGCCGTATCGACTCCGGCAAGATCGACGACAAGACCAGCTTCTACCTGTCGGTGTCGGCAGACATGCCGGTGGCGGAACTGGTGGAAGCCATTCCCGCCCGCTTCAAGCTGGGCGCGCCGGATGACGTGGAGAAGCTCGTGCTCTCGTCCATGCCTGGTGTGCCGCTCACCTACACCCCACAGGTGCCGCCGGCCATTCCGGTGCGCCCGGGCGCGTGCTACTTCGCCATCGAAGCGCGCGGCATGCTGTACGACCGCATGCTGCAGGCCCAGACCATCACCATCTACGCCCCGGCTGGCATCCGGGAACTCAAACTTGAACTGATTGCGGTGACTTCATGAGCGCTACCACCACCCCTTCGCTGTTTGGCGGTTCGGCACCCGCACCCGGCAATGCCGGGGCCGACGCCCGTGAATCCAACTCGCACGCGCGTACGCTGCTGGACTTGCTCTACGACGGCTTCTTCATGCTGTTCCAGTTGCGCAATGGCCAGCAGCCCGCCAGCGCGGAAGATTTTCTTGCGCGTGTACGCACCTTCCTGGATGAGTTCGATCGCGGCGCCAAACGCCTGAATGTGTCGGCTGAAGATGTGTTCGACGCCAAATACGCCTTCTGCGCCGCCGTGGATGAAACCATCCTGTCGTCCAACTTCTCGATCCGCACGGCATGGGAGCGCCGCCCGCTGCAGCTCGTGCTGTTTGGCGAGCAGCTCGCCGGCGAGACCTTCTTCGTCAAGCTGGAAGAACTGCGCGCCCACGGTGCCCCGCGCCTGCAAGCGCTGGAAGTCTTCCACATGTGCCTGCTGCTGGGCTTTCGCGGCAAGTACATCATCGAAGGCCCGGAGAAGCTCGCCTACCTCACGGCACGCCTGGGCGATGAGATTTCCGCCATCAAGGGCAAGCGCGCCGCCTTCGCACCGCATTGGCCGCTGCCAGACAAGGTGGCACACACGCTCAAGCGCGAGACGCCGTTGTGGATCTTCGGCGCCGTGTTCGCGCTGATCGCGCTGCTGGCGTTCCTCGGGCTGTCGCACACGCTGCGCACCAAGACCAACGAAACGCTGGAAGGCTATTCGCAGGTCATCAAGCTCGGGCCGCGTTTCTCGCACCTGACGATTTCGTTGCCCTGACCGCTGCCCTGATTGCCACCCTGGCGCGGCCGACACCCGCGCCAGCCTGCTGACCCCGCTTACGCATCCATCGCGACGCCGCTCCGATGAAGCCTTTGTCCACCCTGTCGGCCAACATGCCGCAAGCTCCCCTGGGCGCACTGCTCGGGCAGCAGACCCGCCAGATCGCCATCGAGACGGCGCTCGCTTCCGACAACCTCGTCGTGGAGCGCTTTACCGCCACCGAAGCGGTCTCGGCCTCGTTCGTGCTGCAGGTCGATTGCCTGAGCCCATCTGCCCACCTGGATACGGTCAAGCTGGCCTCGCAAGAAGCCACGCTGCGCCTGATGCAGGCCGATGGCCGCTGGCGTGCATGGCACGGCTACGTGGCGGACTGTGCATCGCTGGGCGGTGACGGTGGCCTGGCGCGCTATCGATTGCGCATCGTGCCGTGGCTCGACCGCCTGCGCACGCGAAGTGATTGCTTCGTCTACCAGAACAAGACTGCGCTGGAGATCATCGAAGAGGTCTTTGCCGAGTACCCGGTCGCCCACTACAAGATTGCCGCCAGCCAGCCGTGCGCCAAGCGCTCGATCTGCTGCCAGTACCGCGAGACGGACTACGCGTTCGTGATGCGCCTGCTGGCGGAGGAAGGCCTGTCGTTCCGCATCGAGCATCAGCAGAGCGACGAAAAGCAGGACAGCGCCCAGTCGCGCCACACCGTCGTGATTTTCGACAACGACGCCGAGCGGCCCGCCTGCGCGCAGTCCGACATCCGCTTCCACCGTGTCGACGCCACGGAAAGCGAAGATGCCATCGAGCGCTTCTCGAACACGCACAGCGTCGGCACCAATGCCGTGACCCTGGCATCGTGGGACTACAAGGCACTGGCTGCCACCTCGGCCCAGGCCACGGCCACCGACACCGGCGGCGAGTTGCCCACGCTGGAAAGCTTTGAAGCGTCGGGCCCGTATCAATTTACCGACGCGCAAGGCGCCAGCCACGCTGCCAAGCTGCGTATGCAAGCCCATGAAGGCGCCTTCCTGCGCTACCAGGGCCAGGGCAGCGTGCGCCAACTAGGCGCTGGCCAGCGCTTCACGCTCACGCAGCACTTTGACAGCCACCACAGCGAGTTCGTCACGCTGCAGGTCGAGCACGAAGCCGCCAACAACCTTGGCGCCGACATCGCGCGCCTGCTGGGCACCACATCAATCGAATCGGGCAGCTACCGCAATCGTTTCATTGCCGTGCCCGCCGATGCGCCCATCGTGCCGGCATACCGCCGCCGCCCGACCGCGCCTGAAGGTCAGGCCGCCGTCGTCATCGCCGATGACGGCGCACCGCTCACCACGGATCGCGACCACCGCGTGCGCGTGCGCTTTCCGTGGCTGCGCGCGCCGGAGGTCAACGCCTTCTCCGACCCCGGCAGCAGCGATCGCACGCAAGTCACCGCGTGGGTGCGCGTGGCGACCGCCAGCGCTGGCCCCAACTGGGGCGGCAACCACCTGCCGCGCGCCGGCACGCAAGTGCTGCTCACCTTCATCGACGGCGACATCGACCGGCCGATGGTGGCCATGCAGCTGCACAACACGCAGGACGCCCTGCCCTGGCCCGCCGCCGACGCGCCGCTCGGGCAGGCGTTGTCCGGCTGGCATTCGCAAGGCCTGGGCGGCGATGGATACAACCAGTGGGTGGTCGATGATCACCCCGGCCAGTTGCGCACGCGCCTGGCCAGCTCCACCGCCAACAGCCAGCTCAACCTCGGTTATGTGACCTCGCACGGCGCCAC
This sequence comes from Ralstonia sp. A12, assembly GCF_000801955.1. Lineage (GTDB taxonomy): Bacteria > Pseudomonadota > Gammaproteobacteria > Burkholderiales > Burkholderiaceae > Ralstonia. The sequence continues at coordinate 279 of NZ_JSZO01000050.1, read as the reverse complement.
GGGTGGCGACCGCGGCAGCTGGCGCGGCACTGGCGCAGAGCTGCGTACCGATGCGTGGGCCGTGGTGCGCGCAGGCGCGGGCCTGCTGCTCTCGACCACCGCGCGGGCGCAGGCAACAGGCACGCTGCTCGACGCGCATGAGGCACGCGGGCAGCTCACCGCTGCGCAGAAGACCGCGCAACGCCTGTCCGATGCTGCATCCAGCCAGCAAGCGCTTCCGTTGGCAGCCAACGAAGCATTCGACCCGATCGACAAGGCACTCGACCCATCGCAATACGG
>NZ_JSZO01000005.1 GCF_000801955.1 Ralstonia sp. A12 | reverse complement strand
CGGCGGTGAGCGCCCAGCGCAGACGAGCAACCAGCGCAACGGTAAGAGCGCCAAGACCGTGCTCACCGAGGACGGCCCGTTGCGGGTGGACATCCCGCGCGACCGTGACGGCAGCTTCGCCCCGATCCTGATCCCCAAGCACGAGCGGCGTTTCACCGGTTTCGACGACAAGATCATCGCCATGTACGCGCGCGGCATGACCGTGCGCGAGATCCAGGCGTTCCTGGCCGAGCAGTACGGTACCGAGGTCTCGCCCGAGTTCATCAGCTCGGTGACCGATGCGGTGATGGAGGAAGTCACCGCCTGGCAGGCGCGCCCGCTGGAGGCGCTGTACCCGGTGGTGTTCTTCGACGCGCTGCGCGTGAAGATGCGCGAGGACGGAGTGGTGCGTAACAAGGCCGTCTACCTGGCCCTGGGCGTGCTGCCCGACGGCACGCGGGACATCCTGGGCCTGTGGATCGAGAGCACCGAAGGCGCGAAGTTCTGGATGAAGGTGTTCAACGACCTCAAGACGCGGGGCACGCAGGACATCCTGATCGCCGTCACCGATGGTCTGAAGGGCATGGAGGCGGCCCTGAATGCGGTGTTCCCGGCCACCACCCTGCAGACCTGCATCGTGCACCTGATTCGCAACAGCCTGGACTACGCGAGCTGGAGGGACCGGCGGGCAGTGGCGGCCGCGCTTAAGCCCGTGTACACAGCGCCCACGGTGGAGGCCGCGCAGGCCGAGCTGGTCGCCTTCGAGCAAGGCGAATGGGGCCAGCGCTACACGCCGA
>NZ_JSZO01000049.1 GCF_000801955.1 Ralstonia sp. A12 | reverse complement strand
TGATAATTCCTAGTTATCGTGTAGAGCCTCCCGTAGCCTTGAAAAGTGCCTCGCGAAGTCCTTGGTCGGAAACATGGGTGTAGATTTCGGTAGTTGAGATACTTTGATGCCCCAGCAGCTTTTGGACGTACCGAATGTCCAACCCCGCCTCAAGCCATTGCGTAGCGCAGGTGTGGCGTAGCATGTGTGGTGTGACACGGCGGGTGATACCGGCGCCTTCGGCGAGGTTGCGCAGTTCCGCTCGAAGGGTAGCCGACGTGATGGGGCTACCAGCCGATGTGACAAATAGGCGTTTGCTGGGCGTGGCAAGGGCAGATCGACTGGTAAGGTATCGTTCTATCTTTAGATGTAGTGATTTCTGCAGCAGATATACAAGACGCTGCCTATTCCCCTTGCCGTGAATCACCACGTGCCGGCCTTCCATTGAAACATCGTCAAGGTCGATCGCTGCTAGTTCGCCTACTCGGATACCGGTATCCAGAAGTAAGTGAATGGCGGTCTTGAGGCGCAGTGCGTCGAAGTCATCTATTCGAGGCCGCAAGGTGATCGCTTTCCTAAGCGCATCATGGTCCCCGCGATCCAGAGCTCGGGGTAGACGCTTTGGGAGCCTGATCCGTTCATACAGAGTGTCGAAGGGGTTTGTCTCAAGAAGTTGCTCTTCTTGCGCCCATCGAAGGAGCAGCTTGAAACTGGCGAGGCGGCGCTTGATAGTCGTTTCTTTGAGTTGACGCTGTTCCCTCAAATGATGAATGTATTGACGCAGTTGCTCCTTTTTCACGAGCGTCAGTTGCCGTCGCAGGCCAAAGTACCTCTGGATGTCATCGAGATCACTGCTGTACGCTCGGAGGCTGTGGTGGGATAAATTGATAGCGGAGTTGCAGTGAGCAAGGAATCGTTTTCGTGCTTCCGTTAGGGTCATGGATACTCACAATTGAGTGAAAACCACGAGTGTCAATGAAGAGCGTAGACGAAGCTATAGCCCGCTCGCGCCGCATTTTTCCTATATGAGTAGGTCGCCATGCGCGGTTGCCCAATAGCGATTGATCAGCGCGCTTGCTTAGGGCGACCAGACAGCTTGAGCGCAGGAGCAGTCGTGTCAAGCTCGCACTGAATGGCCATTGTGTCAGGGGGCAATCCGGCCGGCAGCGCAGTTGCTCACCGTGGTGAGTTCGGCAAGAAGATGCACTCGCCCCAGCCGACAGCCAGCAGAAGATTCCGACAACGCGCTAGGCGAGGCAGGCCGGGGAGAGGGCGGAGGCCACTATCGCCGCGATATTCAAGGCGTGGACCGAAGCTGTGCCGGCAAGGACCTCGAACGCGACACCTAACCGCTGGCGTCGGGACCCGCGGCAGGTGAGGGCGGTTACGGCGGTGTCCTCTGGAAAGCCTCAATGCGTATGACGGCACGAGCCATATCAGGAGCGCCGTAGGCGCAGCACTGGTCGACGATCACTGCGTGCGGCTATTTGGCGATACCCAGTTCCCTGGCTTGCGTGAGCTCTTGGTAGCCGTCACGTAAATGAGAGTGTTGGGCGCAATGGTTATGCGTTCGCATGAGCAACTGAGTTTTGACCTGCCGTTCTTCTTCGCAGTCAACGTGTTTTCGCGGGCTTTACTTCGTGACATCACGCGGCAGCGAGGACTTCTATTGATCTAGCGGCCGTCATCGGATGCTGAAATCAAAAAATGTAGTGAAACCCGGTTCGGGGGGGCACCGGTCACTGGCGAGAAATGCAAGGCGCTCCGGTTGGTCAGAATGTGTTGTGTCGACAACCCCGCTCGCACTAAGGACAGTGTCTTGTATCAGTTGCGCCGAAACGCGCTGGAACACGTTGCCGTGCGATGCCAGGAGAGACTCGCAAGTTACCGGGAAACGGCTTATCTAGGCCATTCTTCGCGTAGTAGCTATTGAATATGCCCCCATTCATGCCTCCACTCGATTTGGTTGCTTAGGAACAACACGTGGTCCCCGGGCAAGCACAGTTGCCGGCCGGCCAGCTGTTGCTACCCAGCCGGCTCGATGCGTGAGCAGGTTGTGATAGCGTGTCGGCAAAGGCCACCGTAGTAGCTGTCGCAACGCCCAATCCCGCCCGTGTCCCGATGAGTCTCACCCCTACGCAGTTTTCCCATGTTTCGAAAGTGTTCCCGGAGTGTCGGGCCGAGATGGCTCGCTTCCTAGAAGACGGTGCAGAGGTATTGATCTATAGACAAAACGAGTGCGGCGACGATGTGCCGCCATATGCGATAGCGGTGGCCGGGACCGCATTTTGGATTGATTGCTGCCAGACAGCGGAGGCGGCCGAAGCCCTGGCAGGTTCACTCGGTCTTGAAGTCCTTGACGTCGAGCGGTAACGAAGGGGCAATGAACAAAGCCCGCTTGGAGCGGGCTTTGTGTATTGAGCGGGCCCGCACTCAGGCAATCAAGAAGCGCTCATAGTTCTTGCCCGCGATCCACGCAGGTGCGCGGCCCCGGCCAGTCCAAGTGGCACCAGTCTTCGGGTCACGGTATTTCGGCGCAACAGCGCGCTTTGCCTTTGCTTTCCCCTTCGATGCCAAGCCGATATCCTCGGCGGTTAGACCGTAGTCAGCAATGGCTTGCTTGACCTGAGCGATGATCTGTTCCAACTCTTTGACGCGAACCGCTTCAAGTTGCTCTTCAAGCTTGGCCTTTTGGGCGAGTAGCTCTTTGTAGGTCGGCATGGTTTCCAGTGTTTAGTGACGTCGGAACGCAAAGCATATGCCATTCAATGATTTAAAGGAATGCGGTTCTAGCGACTTCTCACCATTCAGATAGCGATAGGGCGTCATGCTTTGCTACACGTGCTGGGTCAGGTGGATGAGTTTACGTCCGACAGTAAAAAATGTTGGTAGGGGTCTTGTTGTGGCGACCAGTACTGTTGGTGCAGAGCCAAGCGACGCAGATAGCCGCGCTCAAGCTTCGGACTCATCGTCTCCAGAGGATGAATGCCGTGATCTGGCAATCTGTTTCTCGATCCATGCTTGGATTTCTGACTCAATCCAACCGGCTGATCTGCCCATTTTGATCGGGGCTGGAAACGCTTTTGCTTGGATACGAGCGTACACGCTGCTCCGGCTGAGTCCAACCGCCTTGACGACTTCAGGCATTCGCAGAATGCGATGGGGCGTCTGCACGCTCATGCTCGTACCTCTATGCGCCGATGGTCCAAGGGGCGACTGATTCTCTACGTCGCGGTTCGAACTGGACGGCTCTGTTAGCACCTTCATGTTTGACTCCATGACGGAGTTGGTTCATGGTACATGCTGCCTTCCGGCACGTACGGGAGCAACTTACCGAGGCGCACATGGGCGAACTCGGTCGAACAAGGCTACCTCTCGCTTACTCGAACACATAGCGTTTGGGCTCGAGCCATCTGGCACTATGCGATTTCATGCTCATCAAGCGCCCCGTCCGAAGGGAGATGGGAAGGCATCGGGCGGTCAAACGTAACGCTGTCCACGCGGATTGCCAGACTAGGTCCGCGATACCAAGAGCGCAAAGCACGGGTGTCGTGCGGTCCGGGCAACAGGTGGGTATCAGTGAAGTTCTCGAAAATTGGGCCGACTCCCCAAGAAAACTTCGCCCGGTAGGATAATCTGTTAACTGCGACCTGTAGCGAGCCGGTTGCATTGGCGCCGCAGTCTCGCTGGGGTTGCGGGCCCAAGCGTTCCTGAGGTTTCCACGGTCGAATGCTAGCGTCGTTCCCATCGAGGGATCGGAGCTTTCCGTAAAAAATAGGGGCAGAACAGTGCGAGAGACAAGTTCGCTGTGCAAAGGCAGGCTCGAGTCGATGTTGCAGCTCCAAGATGGTATCAACAACAGGATCAACGGCGACTGGAGGCGTGCCGGAAATCCGTGGTATCGAGCAATCTGGACAGAATGCTCGGAGTTGATGGACCACATAGGATGGAAATGGTGGAAACGCCAGGAGCCAGATATGCCGCAGGTTCACTTGGAACTGGTGGACATCCTGCATTTTGGTTTGAGCGAACTGCTTCAGTTGCATGGTTCTGCTGTGGCGGCAACAACATACGCGATTGCAGCGTACGAGGAATACGCCGCTACGACCCCGATCGTGACCGATGTCGCCACTCGCCTGTCGCTCATCGAGGCCTTTGCGGCTGAGACGCTGAGCAATCGATCATTTGATCTGCATACTTTCGCGAATCTGGCGGTTGCCTTTGAACTCGGAGAAGCCAGCTTGTTCGAGAAGTATGTTGGAAAGAACGTCTTGAACACTTTCAGACAAGACCACGGATACAAAGATGGGACATACCAGAAGATCTGGGGCGGTCGTGAAGACAATGAATGGCTATCTGAGATAGCGTCGAGCATTCCAAAATGCGCTTCGACGTTTTCTGTGGAACTTTACCGCCAGCTTACTGAAAAGTACCAGGAGGTGTCGGTTGGCAGATAACGGACTACCGCGGAGTCTGACAGAAAACTGGAAATTTTTTGTCAATGCACAGCTTTGGCCCCGAAGTACCCGCTTCGACCCGCACGGATGGTTGCAAAATTTCAATGCAGAGGAGTTGCCCTTTGCAGTCCGGCTGCTAGAGGGCTTTACGTTTTTCTCTGCTGAACTGGTGGAGGCAATGTTTATAGGAGCGTTTCAGAATATTTCACAACTGGTCGTGCAGAACAAAGAAAATTACTTCTCGGCCAGTGCTCAATGGTCTAAGTTCATAGATTCATTGATCGTTGTCAGGGTTGAAGGGAATCAAAGCAGCGATGCAGACAGCGGTTACATCTTCACTCGTCACGCGCGAAATGTTCTTGGCATTGATGAGAGTCAAATACTCTCGCCAGCGCTAGCTTTGGAACGATTGCGACAGTCCCCGAAGGGAAACGTCATATTCGTGGACGATTTTGTTGGGTCAGGCGAGCAGTTCGAGAATACCTGGGTAAAAATTCATGAGCTTTCAGGTTATAGCCGCGCATCGTTCAAGTCTACGGTTGCGGCAATCGGATCCAACACTGTTGGCTTCTACTATTGTCCGCTGATCGCAACGGAGCAGGGGCGAGACTACATACAACAGGTATGTCCACTGGTGCGGCTCTTTCCGGCGCACGTACTCCCGGAGAACTACAGTGCGCTGTCACCTCAGTCAGTGATTTGGCGTGGGGACATGAGGGAAGCCGGTCCCCAATTCATTCAGAGAGTTAGCGACCGAGCTGGTATTCCCGACCGGGATGGCGGCGAAGGGTGCTGGCGTGGATACAGGAAGCTGGGTCTTGCGCTGGCTTTTTCTCACGGATGGCCGGATTCGATCCTGCCAATCTTTACCCTTGACGACGGCCAATGGAAGCCGCTTCTGAAGGCGGCATCATGATGAACGAAACCGATCAAGACCACGTTAATAATCTAAGTAACGTTCTCGGCCTGTATAAAGCCGAATGGCTTAGCGGTAAGCTCTTTGAAATGTTCACGGAGCCGGGATATTTTTCTGAGTTGAAAACGTCTCGGCCGTGCGTCCTCATTGGCGGGCGTGGGACAGGAAAGACGACAGTTTTACAGGGGTTGTCGTATCAAGGACAGTTCGCGTTTGCGAATGGGAATAAGAACGTGATTGACCAGTGGCAGTTCTTCGGACTGTACCACCGCGTGAACACCAACCGAGTGACGGCGTTTCGAGGACCAGAGCTTTCGGAGGATCGCTGGCGCGCTTACTTTGCACATTACATCAATCTGCTCTTCAGCAGTCAACTGATGGAGTTCGCAAGCTGGTATGAACTGCAAACCGGGAGAACACTAGGAGTTTCGAGCAAAGCCTTGGACGGATTCAGAGCTACATTGGATCTGAAAGGGGAGGGAAGTTTGGCTGATCTCGCTCATGAATTGCGGTTGCTAACTCTTCGATTCGAAGCGTCGATTAACAGCATCGTCGATTCACCGACGCATTGTCTATCAATGCAGGGGGCTCCGGTAGACGCGCTAGCACAAACGCTGCTCTCTACACCAGAATTGCAAGGGCGACAGTTCTTTTTCTTGATCGATGAGTTTGAGAATTTTGAAGACTACCAACAACGGGTACTAAATACCATAATTAAGCATGCTCCGGCAGCCTACACATTTAAAATTGGTGTGCGCGAGTTGGGATGGCGGGAGCGTGCAACGCTGAATGCCAACGAGCAACTAACCTCGCCTGCTGATTACGCGCGAATCTCAATCGCCGAGCGTTTAGACGACGCAAGATTCAAAGCATTTGCTGAACGTGTCTTGTCGGCGCGCTTCGGAAATGCGAGCGTCGGGGGGGCTTCGTCGGATCTACCTATAGGCGAACTCTTTCCAAGGCTGAGCGAATCTGAAGAAGCTGAAAAACTTATTGATAGAGCGGAAGCTGCGCGAATTAAGGCGAAGATTGAAGCAGCTGCATCGCCAGACTTACGCGAGGCAGCAATGGGTCTCCCGCTCGCGGTTCAATATTTTCTTTCTTACTGGGCGGACTCGCATTCTGATACGAGCCTGACGGAGGAGCTTCGGCTCTGGCTGCAGGGAAGTGTCGCCGTTAAAGCTAGGTTGGATAATCACTTCTATGCGTCTCTGTTCGCTATACGTCGAGGAAAGAGGGGTATCCGCAAGTACTATTGCGGATGGGATGTATTCCTTTCGCTATGCGAGGGAAATATTCGCTATTTATTAGAGTTAGTGCATTCCGCGCTGCTGATGCACTTCGAAGCGGGCCAAGATGCATCCGTACCCATTGATCCCGATACGCAAACCCTTGCCGCCCAAGCGGTGGGGCGAAAAAACCTCTCGGAGCTTGAGGGGCTTAGCGTTGATGGCGCGCGATTGACGCGGCTGCTGCTTAGCTTGGGCCGAGTTTTTGGCGTGCTCGCCGCGTTACCCGCAGGTCACACGCCGGAAGCAAACCAGTTCCATCTTCGAGAAGATATCAGTCAGGGCGATTCTGACAAGCGAGCCAACGAGCTGTTAAAAAATGCAGTCATGCACTTGGCACTCGTACGATACGCAGGGAGCAAGCCGCTCGACGAACGTGACACGCGAGCATACGACTACATGGTCCATCCGATCTTCGCGCCTTTTTTTGTGTTCAGTCATCGTAAGAAGCGAAAGATTCAACTTTCGAGCTTGCAATTACTGGATCTCGTCGAACGTCCGCGAGCAGGCATCGACGCGATCCTGAAGAGCAATAATCGAGTTGACGAAGAATCGCTCCCCGATCAACTAGAGCTGTTCGGCGAATTTTATGCGTGATATAAGACGCGAACCAATCCTGACCGATACGTTTGAGACAGTTGCGCAATTCCGTCCAGCTCAGGGTAGTGCCTATATTTATCGTGTGAGTGGCGAGAATCGGAGCAGTCACACCACGCAGTGGCGTTCTCAATGCGATAGCGTCCAGTTTATCGAAATCGAGTCCGAAACCCCCGCCGGCTTTCGAATTAAGGGAGACGATACGGACTACTTTCTTCGCGGCACTGCATCTCTAGCCTCCTTGATACACGCGTTGGGCATAGAGAGAGTCGTTTATATCGATATCACAGGTCTTAGCCACCCGACGTGGGCTGCGATCATCAGAAGCGCGGTTGCCTCGCGAGTAGAGCTCAGGGTGGTCTACGTTGAGCCGAATCGCTATACGCGGAGCGGGGCGCCTCTCGAAGGGCAAATATACGACCTAAGCTCGAGGATCACCGGAATTGCGCCAATGCCTGGGTTTGCAACGATTACGGATACAGACGAGTCGTTGTTTGTTCCGCTCTTAGGCTTCGAGGGGGCGCGCTTTCGACACGTAATTGAGCATGTGCAGCCGACACAAGGCGGTGTTGTGCCAATCATCGGTCTTCCCGGATTCAAGCCCTGGTACGTCTTCGAGACATATATTGGCAATCGCACGGCTCTCGCCGAGACTGATGCGTGGGAAAGGGTGTTGTATGCCCCCGCAAATTGCCCTTTCAGTTGCTTCTACCAGCTTCAACGATTGGCCGAAATGCACCCGATGGCGCTGCTAAAGGTCGCAATGATTGGCACGAAGCCCCATGCTCTTGGGGCGGTCATGTTCGCACTGACGTCTTCTGATCGTATCGAACTTATTTACGACAATCCAATCAGGAAGGATGGCCGGACCGATGGATCAGACCGTCTTTTGGTCTACCATGTTGGGGCTATTACGTCCGGCTCAGGGATGACAAACACGAATACAACAAGCTGATGACAGACAGGTTCTATACGTCACCGGAGCTGGCAGATACGCTTCTATCGTTCGCACCACGCAGGCCGCCGCAGTTGGTGGCAGATTTCGCATGCGGAGAGGGTAGTCTTTTGCTGGCAGCCGAACGACGGTGGCCGGACGCCGACATGTTGGCAAACGATATATCACGCGGCACGATTTCGAAGGTACGGAGACAGCGATCCGAGTGGCAGTATTCCTGTGCCGACTTTCTCAATCCGCTTTCAATGCGGTCGTCGGCGTTACGCCGCTACCACGGAAAGGTAGACCTCGTGGTGATCAATCCGCCGTTTTCGCGAAGGGATCGCAAGACATACCCCGTGGAACTATCCGGCAAGCGGTTTAGTGCAACGATAGCCTCAGCTTTTCTTACGAACTGCGTTCCCTATCTCGCCGTCGGAGGATCACTGCTTGCTGTCTTGCCTGACGGATGCCTCGTGAGTACACAAGACAGTCAGCTTTGGGAAGAGTTGCGACGCACGTTCAAGATTGAAGTAATCAGGGACAATTCTCGATCCGCCTTTGCGCGCGTCAGCGCCCGGACTTGTCTGGTTCGCTTGACAAGAACCCCTGATGAACTTCCGCAAGGGTCCAATGACGTAGTGTCCGGTACTATTCCCCTCGTTAGAGGGGCATGCCAGATGCACTCGAGGCGACAGTCTCGCGCCGCCACCGCAGCGACGTTGGTTCATACAGCCCATCTGAAAGGTGGTGTCGTGTTGGATTCGGCGGAGAGAGTGGAGGGGAAGTCAATGGCAGGGCCGGCACTACTTTTTCCGCGGGTGGGGCTCGTTACTCCCGACAAGCTGTGCGTCCTTGAGGCGGGACGTCGCGTCGTGCTTTCGGACTGCGTGCTAGCGGTCCGATGCAGATCAGTGTCGGCAGCGCGCGTTATGCGGCGACGGATCATGGACGCTTGGCCCATGTTTGCAGCGGGTTTCCGAGGAACTGGTGCACCCTATATCACGGTGCAAAGAGCATCAAATATCCTATCGAGAATATTGGCCGAGCCATCGGTGCAAAGCTCGTACATCAATATGATGGCCGACGCAGGAGCGCGTTGATGTTCATGTGCTCGCTTCGCGAACGCTGCGCTCCCGTCACGGAAGTCGCCAGGCTATTCAAGGTGGCTTTGCGAAGGCTCTGTTTGAGGGCCTACTGCCTTTTCCACGAAACCTTGACCCATATTCAGGCAATCTCGTGCGAGCAGAGTCCTTCGAGACTCGCAACGTCGTCGAGCAACAATATGGTCTCGCTTCCTTGATAAACGTAGTTGAGTGGGCCGCAACTGACTAGCCGATCGAATAGGGGACAGACAACTGCTTGTTGTTCCGCTGTTGGAGACGTAGCCGCCACATCTTTGACGCCTTATTGCGATGATGCTGTGGATCTGTGATGCTGTATATATATACAGCATTTGATCATGGTAGCACGTGACTTTCCAGCCCCAGTGATGCAACGCAAGAAGCGCTTAGCGCTGGCGCTGCGGGCAATATGGCAACGCCATCCCAGATCAGATGTACGCGACTTGTTGTGGGCGATTTACCGCTTGCAGGACATCGCCTGGCAAGCCTATGGCGTTGGCATCGTGGCCGGGTGTGGGGTATCGATAGGCCAGTATTGGCGAGATTGGACGCGTTCAATGCAGCGTTGTTTGCCGAGCCATGCTTGTGGGAGCGGCCGCTTGAATGGTCGACAGATGAGAAATTGGCGCTGAAGCGCTTCTCACGTGGGCGACGGTAGTCCGGCCGGCTTGAGGTTGCGCTGATGTTCTCGCTATGGCGTCATCTCCGGGTGGCCGCAGAAGGATCGCCAATGCGTCAGGCAGTCTCTGATACACGGTGCTTCGAGATCCCACGCAGCCTAAATTTTCACTAATTTTGCAATTTTCAGCAGATGCTGAAATCAACTGATCCAGTGAAAGTCGAACGCCAAGCCGCCGAGGCCCTGCACCAGCTTCTGGAGCAGGTGCCTGTGATCGACCATGTGGACGTCCAAACACAAGGTGCGGATGCTGTAGTAGACATAGTCGCGCAGGCGGATGTCATGGGCAAAAACCACACGCTGCTATGCGAGGTGGAGTCCAGTGGTCAGCCGCGCTATGCGCGAATGGCCTTGCTGCAGCTTCGAGACGAACTGGCCCACCGTGGAGGGGCGGTGCCCCCTGTTTTGATCGCCCCATATCTGTCGCCGGAAGTCCAGGCGCTATGCCGCGAGCAGGGTGCAGGTTTTCTCGACTTCGAGGGGAATGCTCGCCTGATGTTCGGCAGCGTTTTCATCGAACGTCAGGTGGCCAGCAAGCCCGTCGCCGAACGGCGCGAACTTCGGTCGCTGTTCAAGCCGAAATCCGCCCAAATCTTGCGCGCGATGTTGCGCGATCCATATCGCGCCTGGCGTGTTGTTGAACTCGCTGAGGCTGCCGGAGTCAGTCTAGGGCATGTCAGCAACGTTCGGGTTGCCTTGCTCGACCGTGAGTGGGCGCAGTTGTCGAGCGATGGCCTGTCCCTTGCCGATCCTGATGCGTTGCTGGATGCATGGCGTGACGCGTATGAACCGCCGGCGGGGGAACGCCTGGGTTTCTACACCACGTTGCACGGCGCCCCGTTCGAGCAAGCGGTGCGAGATATTTCACCGGTGGGATCTCCGTCAGGACTGACGGCGCTTGCGTCGTTCTCGGCGGCACTGTGGCTCGCGCCCTATGGTCGTGCGGGGACGCAGTACTTCTATGCGGACTCGGCAGGGCTGGAGCAATTGCGCGTCGCTTTGAAGCTGTCTACTGCCTCAAAAGGCGAGAACGTCGATGTGACCGTGCTCAAAGACGCCGGGTTATTTCGTGACCTTGTGGAGCCGGCGCCTGGCATCGTATGCACCAGTCCCATCCAGACCTATCTCGATCTGGCGGCGTCTGGTGAGCGCGGTCTAGAGGCGGCCGATCATTTACGGAAAGACAGACTGGTATGGCAGCAATGACTCCGGGCGAGCCGCAATCCGCCGCCGACTACGACGATCGGACGTCGTCGGCCGTGCTCGTCGAGATGGGCAGATTCTCGGCGGCTTCAAAGGCAAGTTCGCCGTAATCGACGGTGCTGTGCCTTGACTGAAAAACGAAGAGTGCCGCATGTGGGTACGCGATCGAGGGTGCTACAAGCACAAGGATGCTTACGACATCTGCTTCTTTGCACCTATTCTGGAAAGTTAGGAAGCCTGCCAGCTACACTGCGT
>NZ_JSZO01000048.1 GCF_000801955.1 Ralstonia sp. A12 | reverse complement strand
AATGCGCGTGCTGACACAAACCAGCCCGTATGGCCGGCATGGGGTCGCCGGATGGTCAATGTTCCGGCGCATGGGGGCGCAGGGGCGTGCATGGATGCGCCGGGGCCTGCTGGCCGTGCTGGCGATCTGGTTGATGGTGCTTTCGCAGGGGGCACTGGCGATTTCGTGTTCGGTCTCGTTTTCGATGCCGCAAAACACGTCGATAACCTACACGATGACCGGCGGCGACAATGCGGCCTGTGATCCGGTCGGCGCGGGGATTGCATTCGACGCCGCTGGGGATGGCAACAGCCTGACTCCCGTCGCCTCATCGCCAACCGCACATGGCGGCACGTTCTACATCTACAACACCGTTCCCGGTGGTACGGGCAACGGTTTCACCTATGTGCCACCAAGCCCCTCTTTCAGCGGCACCGACACGGCAACGTTCTTTATCACGAGTGACGGCGGCACCTGGACGCCCACCGGCTCGCTGACGATTACCGTTGTTCCGAACTCGCCGACGGTCAACAGCATTTCCCCCACCACCGGCTCAACCGCGGGCAACACTAACGTCACCATTACCGGCACCAATTTCACTGGCGTCACGGCGGTCAAATTCGGTGCGACCAACGCCACCAGCTTCACCGTCAACAGCACCACGCAGATCACGGCAACATCACCGGCAGGCAGTGCTGGCGTTGTTGACGTGACGGTGACCAACGGCGGCGGCACCAGTACCACCAGCGCGGCTGACCAGTTCTCCTATGTGGCGCCGCCAACCGCTGGTCCGACCAGCATCACCGTGGCGCACGGCAGTACTAACAACCCCGCTACGGTGAACGTCACTGGCTCGCCAACCAGCCTGGCTGTCGGCACGCAAGCAACCCACGGCATAGCGACCGCCTCCGGCCTGAGCCTTACCTATACGCCCAACTCGTCGTACTCAGGTACGGACTCGTTCACCTACACGGCCACTAATGCAGGCGGCACGTCGGCGCCGGCAACGATCACCGTCACCGTGTCGAATGCGACGGTCACCTACGCACCGTCGTCGCCCGTGGCCGGTAGTGTGGGCACGGCCTACAGCCAATCACTGGCTTCGGCCAGTGGCGGCACGGC
>NZ_JSZO01000047.1 GCF_000801955.1 Ralstonia sp. A12 | reverse complement strand
CGGGCACGGGCACGGGCACCCAATTCAAGTCCGGCAGACACTTGGCCGCTTGGCTCGGGCTGGTTCCCAAGGAATTCTCAACCGGCGGTAAGCAGCGCCTGCTTGGCATCAGCAAGCGCGGAACCCCCTATCTGCGGAAACTGCTGGTTCACGGCGCTCGCGCCTGTGTGTGCAACCTAGACCGGACCAAAGACCATCTCGGTATCTGGATAGGCCGCATGGAGGCAAAGGGGATACACCGAAACAAGGTTATCGTCGCGCTTGCGAACAAGCTCGCGCGCATCGCTTGGGGGGTTCTGACCCATCAGGGTACGTTCTACCTCCGGCAACCACAGCAGCAATAGACTCGTCACCAACCCTCTTCAAAGTTTGCTTGCCTGCACCTGATGACGAAACAGCGCAACGGCGTTCGGTAAACCCGGGACAAAAAAGGCGAATTATGTCGTTGACTAAAGGCCCATCTTCGTCAGCGAACACATCGCGTGGGGTTGGGTAGCCACCCAACCCCTTCCTACGAATCCACACCAGGTCAACGAAGCCCCAACGCGTTGTAAGCCTTGCGGCAATTCGCATCGACGCTATTGGTCATGGCGAGGGATGTCACGATAGTGACTACCTGTTGCTTCAAGAGGGGTGTCAGTTGGGATTCAGCACAGGCGGCAGCTATGCCGTCGTAGCCCTTCGTTTTTAGCCCCGCCCGTAGCATCTCCCGCAACTTATCAACATCCTGCTGTGTGCTGCGTATTTGCGGCGCATTAGACGGTGATACGTTGAGCGCGTTCTGATTGCAGGCGTCGAGTGCCCTGAAGTACTTTTCACACGCGGGTGGCAGGGTCTGAGCCGCGGTCAGCCCAGTGAACAAAGCTCCAGCAGCGAAGGCACAAAGGTCTCTTAGGGAAATCGTCATAGGCGTAGGCGTCGTTGGTTGTTCATCGCATTGAGATGATATGTCAACCAATCAGGTTGATATCAAGTCAACGTTCATCGCATTGGGTTGAAGTGACAACCCATCAGTGTGTTACGCCCAACGGGTGGATGGACGACCATCGACGCCCTATAGCGACACTCATGGGCCTGACGACGTGACAACGAACGAAGAGAGACGCGTACAGAGGGAAGAGATGCGTGCGCAGGAGATCGGCAAGGTCATCGCCGACAAGCGTGTCAAGGCTGGGCTGACACAGGAACAGGTTGGCGAGAAGCTGGGGATAGGAAACGAGGCTGTTTCCCGCATGGAGCGAGGTGTTGCTCCGCCCAGCGTATCCAGGCTCTATGACCTGGCGAAACTGTTTGACTGCGGAGTGGCGGACTTCTTCCTCGTTGGAAGTGCGCTGAAGTCAGACCAGGCACAGCGCATCGTTCAGATACTAGAACCGTTAGGGCTGACAGATCGACGGATGCTGATCGAGGGACTGGCTCACCTGGCACAACGCCTGGCAAAGCGTCCTATCAAGGAAAAGGACAAGGATTGGTTTGCTCCTGACTGATCCGATAGCTACGACGCCTGTTGTAGTGACGCCAATTTGAGCATTGACGCACGGAAGGTTGATAAAATCGTGCGGTTTTACTAGTTTTCTGAAGGGGCCGGAGCCCCTCCACCTTACGCGTTAAATGTTGAACAACACACGGCCGCCACGCGAACGCCAGTGTGAGCGAACCCGAACTCGACGACCTCGGCTTGTAACCCGGATGTGACTCGTAACGCGAATATCGCGTCGAATTTTGGGCGGACTAAGCCCTGCATTTTGTGGCTTTAAAGCCACCCTTATTGATCGAAGGCGAACAGATTTCATAAAGCTCCTTTAGAGAGGGCGCTTGTTGAAAAGCTCGCTGTTAGAGCAGCGAGTACCAGACCCACGGGTGCGCGGAAACGCACCTGTGTGGTCGCCCATTTCTGAGCCTCTCGATTTTACCGGGAGGCTTCGATGTCGCAAAATTGGGGAATTAGCGTGTGTAGCTCTTCCGCACATCACGCACGCAAACTCCAATACGACAGCTTCTTCCCTTCCGTGCCCATCAAAGCAACCTGCATACGCCCTTGGTCAGTTAGCTCCCGCGTATTCCAGCGGAAGTCGAACTCGGTCAGGTAGCGATGCAAATGCTTCTCGCTGACTTGATGGAAAGTGCCGTAAAGGCCACGCTTCAACACCGCGAAACTTGATTCAACCGTATTGGTTGTCACATCACCGCGCGCATATTCCCGCGCTCCGTGATTGACGGTCTCGTGGCTTCCAAAGTCCCTGTTGATCCTCTTGTAGATCGCCGCTTCGTCCGTCATCACACGGGCGTCAGCAGAAATGTTGGCTTTGAGGATTGGCGTAACCGTTGCCGCCTTCACGTCCTGCAAGTGGAACGAGCGCTTCTCTCCCTTGCGTTCGACCATGGAAAGAATCTTCATCTTGTGAGCGTATCCACGGGCGCCGTAGCGCTGCTTGCCCTTGTTGCCCCAGTAGGTCTCGTCTACTTCCACCGGCGCCGAATTACCAAGCGGCCGATCAGGTTTGGTTGCCATTGCTTCTCGCACTCGATGGCACATGAACCATGCAGTCTTGTACGAGACGCCGACCATTCGGTGCACCTGCATCCCGCTGATCCCCTTCTTGCTCGACGCGATCAGGTGGAAGGCGAATAACCACTTGTTGAGTGGAACATGCGATCCCTCAAAGATCGTTCCAATCGTGACGGTAAAGGTGCTCTTGCAGCCGCCGCAGCAATACAACCCGGGACGATGGTTCTTGCTGGCGGTTGGGCTAGTCTTCTTGCCGTCCCCGCATTTCGGACATTTCCGCTTCCTCGGCCAACGCGGGGCCTCTAGATATTCAATCGCGGCTTCTTCATCCGCGAAGATCGAATGTAGTTCTTCCGAATCTAGTTCTTCTAGGTTGAACCTCAAGATTCCCCCACGGAAAAATCATCATGTAAATATGATAAATACAGGCTATTACATTATAACATTTAGTATACAAAATCTATCAAACGAGGTAGACGATAGCCGTGTGCCGGGGCGCGTTGTATACCCACGACAAATGGAAAAGGGCCTGAAGATTCAGGCCCTTGACAAAATCGGAAACGATTATGAGGTTAATTATATGGAGGGCTGCGAAAACCCTACGGAAAATGACCGTACAGCATACACAGGTCGTCACCCAACCCGTTGCGTTGACGAAGATGCTCCTTTAGTCAACGACATAATTCGCCAAAAAAGCGGCCCTCATGGCCGACCCACTTATTGGGAACCGAGCGCGCATATCCCATCATGGCCTTGCTGCCAAAAGCAGCTGACTCGCGAGAGGCCGGATACATTTACGCAAACTGCTTCGTTGTGCCTGTGCTCGCTTGCAAAACCGGGGCGGACCATACATTTTTTGCCCGACCGTACTCCACGGCTTCGCGAAGAATCTCGTTCTCCATCGTCTTCTTGCCAAGCATGCGCTGCAGTTCACGGACTTGCTTGAGCGCTTCGGCCAACTCGGAGGCCGGCACCACTTCCTCGCCTGCACTCACCGCCGACAGGCTCCCGTCCTGGTACAGCTTGCGCCACTGGAACACCTGGTTCGGATTCCCCCGTGCTGGCGCGCCACCATCGAGACCGTCTTGCCCGGCTCGAAGCTCTCCCTGACCATTGCCAGCTTCTCTTCCACCGACCACCGCCGGCGCCGCTCCGGGCCCGTCAACACTTCCATCACTTCTTGCTTGCTGCTAGTCATAAACACAGTCGTATGCCTACCCGTAGTTTAAGTGGGTGACTGTGTCCGGCGATTCAGGGGGCCGCTCCACAAAAAGCAAATGGCCATCCGGCAGTCGAACCAAGCAACAGACGCCTGTATCAGTCCAAATCAGAGCGTTCTTTAGAGCGGTCGGCATAGCAAACGAAAGATGGCTGTCCATATGCGCTGCAAGCCCGGCTGCGCAAGCAGTTGGTGCATCACCTTTGACGGTGCCACTGGCAACGTAAGCGTGGCCTGATGGCCGTCTTGCTTTAGCATTCGATCTTCTGACACGAGGATCGACAGCATGCCGCTGGAGCCGCTTTACGTTACGAACCGGGTCGTTGTCATCATCCTGCCCAAGGCGCCGTTCGTCGAATGGATCAACGCGACTGATCCCACTCCAGCCAATGCCTCCGTCACGTTCGAGGATGCGCGCGAGGAGCCGTCCGCCTTCCTGATTCCCACGGATGGCACTGACGAGCCAGGTAAGCGCTGGATTCAGCGGAACTGGAAGGTGGCTTTTGAGCAGTTGCTGGAGGACTGGTATGTCGATCCAGATCTATGGCCGCGCAACCGGACGCTCAAGATGTTCCGGCAGTGGTGCGAGGTTTGCATCCACACCATTGTGCTGGACTACGCCGATACGCCGCTTGAGTACGACGACTGATCCAGATGCCACGGTAGTAGTTCGTCGATCCGGTTGATCGGATGGTCTGCAACGCGCGTGAGCACGGCGCGCAGATACGCCTCAGGATCGATGCCGTTGAGCTTGGCTGTACCGATCAGACTGTAGATGGCAGCCGCGCGTTCACCGCCCGAGTCGGCGCCGGCGAACAGGTAATTGCGGCGCCCGATGGCCACACCGCGCAATGCGCGCTCAACCGGCAGGTTGTCGATCTCCAGGTGCCCATCGTCGCAATAGCGCGTGAGTGCCGGCCACCGGTTCAGGGCGTAGAGGATCGCCCGGCTCGTGTCGGATTTGCGCGAGAGCGTTTCCAGTGTGGCACTCAGCCATGCCTGGAGTTGATCGAGCAAGGGCTTGGCGTGCGTTTGCCGGTACGTTCGCCGCTCATCGGGTGGTTTCCCCCGGATCGATTCTTCAACCTTGTACAGCGCGCCGATGCGTTCCAGCGCTCCGGTATTCAAGGCATTCGGCCGTGCAGCATGCAATTCGTAGAACTGCCGTCGGGCATGAGCCCAGCACGCCGCTTCAGCCACGCGTCCGGTTTTGTAGATCGCCTGGTAACCGCCGTAGGCATCGGCCTGCAGTGTGCCGTTGAACGATGCGAGGTGCCGCTGCGGATGGATGCCCTTGCGATCCGGTGTATAGGCGAACCAGACGGCCGGTGGCGTCGTGTCGCCTGCGTTCCGGTCGTCGCGCACGTAGACCCATAGCCGTCCGGTTTTCGTCTTGCCATTGCCCGGTGCCAGCACCGGTACCGGCGTATCGTCGGCATGCAGCTTCGTTGCCGCCATGACGTGCCGACGTAACGCGTCGACCAACGGTTGCAGCAGGTTCGCGGTGTGGCCGACCCATTTCGCTAGCAGCGAGCGAAATGGGTCGATGCCCTCGCGCGCATAGATCGCCGACTGGCGATACAGCGGCAGATGGTCCGCGAACTTTGAGACGAGCACATGGGCCAGCAAGCCCGGACCAGCCAGGCCACGCTCGATGGGGCGGCTCGGCGCAGCGGCTTGTTCGATGTGATCGCAGCACGTGCACGCCAGTTTGGGGCGCACATGGCGAATCACGCGGAAGCTTGCCGGTACATATTCAAACTGTTCGGAGACGTTTTCACCGAGCAGCTTCATGCGGCCACCACACGCCGTGCAGGCTTCACCCGATTCCGGCCAGTGAGTCAGGATCTCGCGGGGCAGATGCTCGGGCAGTGGTGTGCGTGGTGTCTGTTCCGGCGCCTTGCGTGGCGTCTTTGGAACCTCGATGGGAGTTGCGCCTTCATCAGCCTCGAGCTCTTCCAGTCGCAACTCGAGCTGTTCGATCTGGTGGTCGAGCTTCTCGGAGCTACGACCGAACTGCATGCGGCGCAACTTCGCGATCAGCAGTTTCAGGTGCTCGATCTCGGCCTTGGCTGTAGCGTTTGCCGCCTTGTGCGATTCGACCACGTCTTCCAGATGTCCGATGCGTGCATCGCGCTCAAGCAGCAAGGCCTTGAGCGCTTCGATGTCATCTGGATAGGCGTCTGCCGCAGTCATGCCGGCAGTTTACGCGGCGACTGGTAGGTTTACAACGCCGATGTCGGCTCCGCCGTACGGACTGGCTGTCGCCAGTCGATGTCTTCGAGCAGCATCGACAGTTGTGCCTGGCTCAGGCACACCACGCCACCATCGGCACGTGGCCACACAAACCGGCCACGCTCCAGCCGCTTCATCAGCAGGCACATGCCATCACCGCTCCACCACAGCACTTTGACCAGATCGCCGCGTTTGCCTCGGAACACGAACACGTGGCCACTGAACGGATCTCGCTCCAGCACGGTCTGGACCTTGGCGGCCAAGCTGTTGAAGCCCGAACGCATGTCGGTCACGCCAGCGGCCAGCCAGATCTTCGTGCGGCTGGGTAGACCGATCATGCTGCCGATCCCGACGTGCTGCGCAGCATGCGCAGTACCAGCAGTAGCGTGCCTTCGTCAGGCGAGCCTTCGATGCGCACGCGGGTGTTGCCCACGCTGATCTCAATGGCGCCCGCAAAAGCAGCACTGCCAACTGGCGCCGGGCCTGGCTGCTCGAACTCTTGCACCGGTGCTTCCACTGTCACGGGCAGCAAACCGACCGGATCATATTCACCAGCATGCAGTGCCCGGCGCCATTTGAAGACCAGGTTCGGGTTCAACCCGTGCTCCATCGCCAAACGCGCCACCGATACGCCGGGCTCACAGGCCAGCTTGGCCAACCGTCGTCGGAATTCGATGGGGTGATTCGGGATGCCTTTGCGTGACCTTCTCTTCGGCGCTTCTGTTGTCACTGTGGTCTCCACTACTAATGTGATGGTCCCCTCCACTCTGCGAGCGGATACGCTTGTAGGGTGTTTTCGTTTCTGGCGCGGGAGATCATCATGGAAAGCGTAACGCTGATAGGTATCGATCTGGGCAAGCACTCGTTTCACCTACACGGTCAAGACCGTCGAGGCAAGGCTGTGTTTTGCAAGAAGGTGAGCCGCAGGCAGTTGTACGAATTCTTCGCCAAGTTCCATGCTTGCACGGTAGTCATGGAATCCTGTGCTGGAGCGCATTACCTAGCCCGCAAGCTGGCGGATTTCGGCCATCAGGTCAAACTCATCTCGCCGCAGTTCGTGAGACCGTTCGTCAAGAGCAACAAGAACGATTTTGTGGATGCCGAGGCGATCTGCGAAGCGGCCTCGCGTCCGTCGATGCGTTTCGTGACACCAAAGACGGAATCGCAGCAGACCTTGTCGGTACTGCACAGACTGCGCGAATCGCTGGTGCATGATCGCACAAAGGCTATCAATCAGATGCACGGATTCCTGCTCGAATTCGGTATCAGCCTGCCGACCGGCTTGGCGATCATCAAGCGCTTGCCGGCGGTACTGGCTGAACATGCGCTGCCGCCTTATCTAGTCAGCACGCTCGAGCGTCTGCACGCACATTTCAAGTATCTCGATGGGCAAATCGGCGAGATCGAGAAAGAGATTCGCCAGCAACTGGCGGACGACGAACTTGGCCAGAGACTACTGAGCATTCCAGGGGTTGGCCCGATTACGGCAAGTGTCCTGGCGGCAGAGATGGGTGACGGCCAGCAATACGGATGCAGTCGCGACTTTGCCGCATCGGTCGGCCTCGCACCACGGCAGTACAGCACTGGCGGCCGAGCCAATTTGCTGGGTATCAGCAAGCGTGGCGACAAGAATCTGAGGCGTTTGCTGGTGCAATGCGCCCGGGCTTACATGCAGCGCTTGGACCGGCAGACAGGTCGGTTGGCCGACTGGGTGCGATCTCTACTAACGCGTCGGCATTCCAACGTGGTGGCCTGTGCGCTTGCAAACAAGCTAGCGCGAACTGCCTGGGCGCTGGCGACGCACGGCACGACTTTCGAAACGGAAGGCTCCGGCATGCCAGCCTGAACCCTCCATTCACCGCAGTACCAACGTATCCATCTGATTTTGCGACGACTGAAATTTGATGACGTGAACGGCACAACGGCCTGACAGACACCCTGGCCACCAAATCGGCTCTCGAGGCCGAACTACTTTTAAGAACTGTCAGGCGCGACTCTCATCGTGGCGCGGGGAGCCATCCCCTCAATGACGCCGGATAGATTTTGGCAAGCCAACCACACCGTCAAAGATCAGGGTTGCAAAAACGGAGGGGACCATAGATTTGGTGGAGACCACTCTGGCAACTTCCTCTCACACCGTCGAGACGGTGCTGGGGACTCGCTTACCTGGCAACCAACACCAGACCCTTTGGTGTCGCAACAGCGGCGCCTCGTAAGCCTGAACAGTGCTGAGCCAGTTCGCAGAAGACATCATGAATGGTTAGAAGCGGAAACGCGCTCAATGACAGTCGCCCGTCGGGCCACTGCAGAATGTCATCAGGCGGCGGCCGAGTTGCAATAATGCCGAACTTGTTGATTTGCACCGAATCCTGACCCACCGGAGGTAGGTTCTTGCATCGAATGTTGACCCACGTATAGAGCGCAGTCCCGCTCGGCAGCAAGCGGGAGATCGGAGTGATCGACTTGGCCATACCGAGCATCATTCGACGCTGGCATCTTCGCGACCAGTTCCCGCTGCGCGAAATCGCCAGGCGCCTGGGTATCCCCAGGAACACGGTCAGGCGCTACCTGCGCGCTGATGTCACAGCACCGGCCTATCCTGCATGCCAGAGTCCGAGCAAGCTTGATGACCATGCCGCCAAGCTCTCCGATTGGCTCAAGACCGAGGCCAACAAGCCGCGCCAGCAACGGCGCACGCTCAAGCAGATCCACGCCGATCTGTGTGCTGTGTGACCCTGCCTCGATTC
>NZ_JSZO01000046.1 GCF_000801955.1 Ralstonia sp. A12 | reverse complement strand
GGGATACGGGGGCAAATCCAACGGCAACGAACAACGACGGACGCGCGAATGTGACCTAGTGTTCAGCGGCGTATGAGCCAAAGCAGATGTTCGAGGTGAGCAACCGTTGCTGAACAACTGAAAGCAAACACTCGCGTCGACTTCATCATCCGCATACTCAAACTGCGATGATGGGAACGATCCCTTGTGACGTGTGTAGAACGTACGACTCGAAGCCATCTCGCTTGGGGATGATCTTAAGCATCGAGCCTGCTTCGAACGTCAGCGTCAACACTCTGTGTTCGTCAAAGTTGGCATCTGCGACAGTTCGCTTCACGCTGCGTTGAAGGCAAGTGCTGGACTCGGGGCACCCCGCGTCCCCGTTGATTCCTTCGTCCGCGTTGATCAACAGGAAATCGCATTGGATCAATATCCATCCACCTGTGCGCCCGGTACCGCCGAACTCTAGCGCTACCGACCCAGGGTTGATCTTGATCTCTGTGATTTGAGTTCCGATGATCTCGGCAAGGTCACTTGCTGTGAGCATTGTTAGATTTCCCAATGAGCAGGAGCGGGGAAGAAGCACCCGTAATGAGCATGTCGGCGGGTTGATGGATGGGGGGCTATGTTCCCATCCGCCCGAAGCTGCCGAGAATGCTCATGAAGATGAACGCCACAAAGAAAAGGCCGACCAAGGCGTAGTTGATGAAGAACTTGATTGGTGATTCGGGCCTTGAATATGACGCCACCTCGAGCATCTACCTTCTCCTCCGTTAGGTAGCTCGAGATCGTCGCAGTCAAACCTGCAGTAGATCCGAACAGGGTTCCGATCCACCCAAAGTGGATATCGCTGGTCGGATATGCATTGTGTAGTGCAAGGGCCGGTGCCGAGAGGTGCCAGTTTTCTTGAGACTATGTCAGCCACGCCGCGAGAACAATTCCGAAGGCGAGGATCGTCACTACCCAATACACCTTACGTGCTAGTGGACTCATGCTCTTCCACGTTTCGTCATCCGGGCCTCGCAACGCTGGCATTCGCTATCTCCGATCATTCTGGGTCCCTCATTCTCGCCGATTGCGGCTGTCACCGACGTGGACCTTTTTGCTTACGCGGCCATCTGCTCAATATATCAAGGCTGCGTTACGAGACGATAGCCTCTGCCGCGCACAGTCTGGATCAGACCATCAGCCGATGTTCCCGCCAACACCATCCGCAACTTGCGCACATGCACGTCCACCGTACGTATTCCAACAATGATGTGCCCTCCCCAAACACGACGCAGCAATTGCTCACGCGTGTGCACACACTCCGGATGTTCTACCAAGAAATGGAGCAGCCGAAACTCCTGTGGACTAAGCGGAAGCGCTCGGGACTCCCTGCCGGCCTGGACCATCACATTCTGATTGTGGTGATCGATCACGAGCCCCCCGATCTTGGACAGATGCTCATTCGATCGGGCCGTTCTCCGCAACAGCACTCGAATGCGGGCCACCAATTCGCCGGTATGACAAGGTTTGACCAGATAGTCGTCAGCCCCCGCATCTAATGCTGCGATCTTCGTGGCCGGATCGCAATGAACCGACAACACAACGATGGGTAGGCTTTGAGCGGCAGCATTCGTCCTGAAGCTCCGGAGCAGGTCGAGCAACGGCTCGGTGGCACCCGCCCATCCTATCAACAGAACGTCCGGGGGCATCGCAGACTGGATTGCAAGCGCTCGCGCTGGGCAGTTGACCCGCTGCATGCGCATCCCTTCAATCCGTACGGCGGAGGATATAAGTTCTGCACCTGCTTGGTCCTCATCAAGCAGCAGAATCTGATTACTCATGCTACGTACACGCTGATACGGCTATCCATCGGTCCCCTCGCGTAGCTTGCGCAGTAATAGGCGGGTCCTGAGTCTAATGAGCAACGGACCTGCCTGAATACGGTCGAGAAACAATATGACGTTTTTTAGGCTTCGTGCCTTCGCTACAGGGGCCTGCCTTATAAGGGGTGATTACGCATCAACTTCTTAGGCTGCCGCAAGGTCGTTTTGGGCCGATAGCGGTCCACCATTAGTGCCAAAAAAAAAAGCCGCTCAGAAGGCGGCTTTCTTTCTTCATTTACAACACCGGCCAATCAACTCATCCTGCCGCCGCGTCTCCCTCCTTCTTCCTCACCCCATTCCGACTGAACCGCACCGACAGCGACTTGCGCGCCATGTCCAGCCCTTCGCCCTTGCCCGCACGCTTGAGGAAGGCGTACCCATCCAGCGCAGCGCTCATCAAGTCGCTGCCCAATGCCAGTTGCGAGTCGGACATCCGTTCGTAGAGTTTCTCCAAGCGGGAAAACCTCGGGCGCAGCGCGTCAAAGGCTGCCAGATCGCGGCGAACTTCGGGCAAGCTGAAGTTGACCGGTAGCACGTTGGGATTGTTGCCAAGCACTTCCACGGCCGTGCGAGCGAACGCTTCGGATTTGCCGCCCATCTTCACGGCCCTCCTGCGCTGTTCGGGTGATAGGTCGATCAGGGCAGTCAGCCGGTCTTCCAGGGTTTTCAGCGCGCCGTCGATGGCGGTCAGATCAGCCGCTGCGAACTGAATCGAAATCAAATTCTGTGGCATTGCATTCCTTATGGATGGATTGGCAATGTCATGCCGGGGGGCACAACCGCATGAGATTGGCGGTTGGAATACCCGTCCGCAAGGTGAAACGGGCGTTGGGACCCAAGAATCCGAAAATTCCTATGCGGAGAATGGTGTTCGGAGTTTGGTGATCGAAGCTCGGTCTTCGGCGCTTTTTTCTCGGTGCATGGAGTCCGGAGCTCCATGCGTGCGTCATTTTTCTTGGTGCGTCGAGTTCGAAGGTCGATACGTGGGTCTTTTTTCTCGGCGCTTGGAGTTCGAAGCTCGACGTGTGAGTCTTTTTTCTCGGTGTTCCGAGCTCAAAGCTCGGCGCTTGCGTCTATTTGCTTGACACGCCGAGATAAAAGCTCGGTGAGCTTGAGCTTTTCTTTCTACGCTCCGGCGTTTTCGCTCGGCGCGTGGGTCATTTTTCTCGACCTTCCGAGCTCGGAGCTCGGCGTGTGAGTCTTTCTGCTCGGCGTTCCGAGTTCAGAGCTCGACGCGTGAGTCTTTTTGCTCGGCGTTTCGAGTTCAGAGCTCGGCGTGTGACTCTTTTTTACTTGGCGTTTGGGGTCTGGGGTTCTGCGTTGCAAGGTTGGCGCCGGGACACCGCTTGCAGTGGGCCGGGCATGAACGACGCAGGGGCCTGTCAGTAATTTCGTGTTCAAGGCATAACATGCCCTCAAGGAGGGGTTTATGCCTCGCAAACCGAAGACCAAGCCGGCTGATCTGCCAGCGATTCCAGCCGAGCTGCTTGAGCAGTTTGGCAGCGGCCCCATGACAGCCGAAGCAGTCAAGCACAGTTTCGATGCGGTGGGTCGTTGGAAGTCAATCTGCCCCTGTCGTGGACTATGATTGCGGGCCAACGTCGCCGCACCCAATCGGCCAGGAACGCGGGCAGGATGTCTCGCTAGGGAACGCAAATGAAGCTCTTATCTATCTCCGGCAGTGCCCGTCGCGATTCCGTCAACACAGCGCTGCTGTTGGCATTGAAAGACGTCGCCCCTGCGGGAGTGGAGCTATCGGTATTCCACCGCCTCGACACTTTGCCGGTCTTCTCTCCCGATTTGGAAGGACAACAGACACCGGTCGAAGTGCTGGAATTCCTAGCGCTCGTGTCTGGATGCGAGGGGATCGTTATTGCCAGCCCCGAGTACGTTCGCGCCATCCCCGGTGGACTCAAGAACGCAATCGATTGGATGGTGTCGCGATTCGAAGTTATCGGAAAGCCTGTTGCGCTGGCGCACGCATCTCATCGCGGTGATGACATGCTTGGATCGCTCCGGCTAGTGCTGTCCACTGTCAGCGATGGATTTCTCAACGACGTATTTTTGCGCATCCCACTGATTGGCAAAACGCCACACGAAATCAAAACCATACTGAAGTCGCCCGAGCGACAGTCCGAGCTGAGCGGATTCTTGTCTGCCTTCGTGGCAGCGATCTATGCTCGACAGACGTGTGCGCACGGGCATCATGCCGCTTCAAATGTCTCCTGATGGCCGGGAACAGACGGATGGAGTACCTGCCACCAACCGACTATTTGCGAGCCGGTTGAACGCATCGTCCACGCTCGATGCGTTGGGTTCATTCGATCAATCGCTGGACTAGCATGGCCAGTAGCATCGTCTCCACTCAATGCACCTGCATCCGAAAGGAGCCTGGCGACATTCCTTTCCAGCCCTGGTACGCGCGGATGAACGAATTGGGTTCCTGAAAGCCCAGCAGAAAGGAAATCTCCGCCAGCGACAGCGCCGACTGCTTCAGGTAGTGGTCGGCCAGCTCGGTCCGGGTCGAGGTCAGGATGCTCTGGAAGCTTGCGGCCTCGGCGGTCAGTTTGCGCTGCAACGTGCGCTTGCTCATGGCCAGCCGATCCGCAACCGCTTCGATGCTCGCCTCGCCGCTGGGTAGCGCCTCCAGAAGCACCGCCCGCACTCGCTCCGCTGTGCTGGCGCGAGCGTCCATGTCGGCCAGCTTCTGGTTCAGCTTGCTCTCGAAGAAGTCCCACATGGTGGCATTCGAGGTCAGGAACGGTCTGGCTGCATCGGCCGCTGTGAATCGGATCTCGGCTTGGTCGGCCCGGCGCAACGGGCAGCCAAAGTACGCTTCATAAGGTGCAACGTCGTGCGGTAGCTCAGGCAGGCATGCGGCTTGCGGGACGATGCGCTCGCGCGTACCCACCCGGATCAACTGGCAGAGGAACACCAGTTCGGCAAGACAGAGCGAGCGGGGGAGTGGGTCTTCTGCGCCATACAGGTTTAAGGTCAAGCGTGTCGATTTCACGCTTTGATCCACGTCCAGCAACATCGGGCCAATCAAAGGCTTGTAGCGGCTCAGCCGTTTGGCAGCCACATTGAAGCTGGGGCTGCACAGGCTGGCGAAGAGGGGGGCATCAAAGGTCTCGGCCTTGAAATGCTCAACAAGCAGCAGCGGCACTTCTCGATCGCCCGCGGCCAGCTCAATGCCGCGCCACAGCCGAAAGTAGTCAGGTGGGGCCAGGGCGATGTCGCCACGATGGAACAGATCCGCAGGCAGCCCCGCATGGGCCAGCACCGCAGCAGGGTTGATCTGCATGTCGCTCAGCAACAACCTCCAGTTACTGCCGATCACGAATCGGTTGGCGCGTTTCATGGCGTATTGCCGGATGCAACCCGGTGGTTAAGCCTTCTCCATTGCCTGGCGTGAAATCTTGAGCGTGGTCTTGCGCGGCAGCAGTGGCACAACCCAGTTCAGCAAGAACTTCAGCTTGCCCTCATTGAACGCGACAAGGTCGCCGCGCTCCATGGCGTTGTAGCCGCATTCTGCCACCGACTGCGCAGACTTCGCCTGCTTCCAGACATCCACGCCCTCAAGGTTGCCGGCCGCCACGAACCCGGTGGCCACAGCCCCCGGGCACAGCGCAGTCGCCGTGACGTGATAGGCGGCCACCTCTTCCGCAATGGCCTGGGTGAATGACGTTACGTAGGCCTTGGTCGCGTAGTACACCGCCTGCAGCGGACCGGGCATGAACGACGCCGTCGACGATACGTTGAGGATGCGGCCGTAACTGCGTTGCAGCATGCCATCGAGATACAGGTGCGTCAGGTCAGTGAGCGTTGCCATGTTGACCTGCATCATCGCCTGAAGGTCCGCCAGGTTCTGCTCGTGAAACAGTCCGTGGCCGCCAAAGCCGGCGTTGTTGATCAACACGTCGATCGTGATGCCCAGCGCCTGCGTCTGCTCAAAGACGCGTTGCGCGGCGCCGGGCGCTGCCAGATCCAGTGCGATGACGGTTGCAGAGATGCCGTACTGCGCCTCCAGTTCCTGCTTCAGCGCGTCGAGCTTGTCGCGTGAGCGTGCGACCAGCACGAGGTCGCCTTTCTTCTTTGCATGGATCTTTGCAAGCTCGCGGCCGATGCCGCTGGATGCGCCGGTGATCAGGGCGGTGTTGGATCGCTTGGCCATGACGTCCTCATTCGGGTGGGGCTTCGATGAGGGGCATCGTAGGACTGCGGATCGCGCCACGCACTGGCGAGACGCGCCAATGTGCTATCAGATCGCGCCATCGAGGTGCTTGGCGCGGCTGGCAACACCTGTGGTGGCTCGGATCAACGATTCCCACAGATGACTTTCACCCAGCAGAAAACCCTGCTAGCTCAGCACCTATCATGAGAGCGAGGGGGAGGCGTCCGGAACGGCTCTAAGCAAAACGGCAATTGTTCTTGCGCTTCGCCAATCCGAGAACGCCTTCCCGATGAATAGAGCGAGGCAGAGGCTGCCAAGTCCGATCCCAAAAGCGGGCTGCATGCTGTCCAAGGCGGCAAGAACTATCGCTATCCCTGTCAACACACTGATCAGCATCGCGGTGATAAGCCAGGTCACGGCGATCGTTGGCGAGATATTTCGCATCCAGATCTCTTTTCCGCTGTCTTCAAAACGCCACGCCATGAGGGTTGCCCATTGGTCAGGGACACTTAATACCGCTGTGACGCGCATGCCAGCTCGGACGTCCAGCCTGCCGCGAAGTGCCAGACCTTGGAGGGTCAGATTGCCACTGCGGAGGTTGAATACGGTGAACATGCCTTGGCGTGGCCGATACGCGTGGTGGAGCTCCGAGACTTCGTCAAGAAGTAGCGTGTAGCGCTTATATGTTGGCCGCATCCGTCCTTCCCCCTCCTAAACTGTTCGCTGGCTTGCTCAAAAATTCAGCATATGAACGTCCCCATTGGCCGCTGCCGAAGTGAGGACGTTGCGCATTGCGGTCAACTGCGAAATCAACTCGCTCGTAGCGCCGCCATTCGATGATTGCTTCTGGCCGGAAAGAGACAAAACCCTTCACCGAGTGCATTAGGAACTGTACGCTTTGCCGGTCCTATGTTGCGATTCTGACTGCTGCATAGGTCTTCGCTCGAACCCGGGCCCTATGTCCTCTCACTGATATCAACTGTCATACAGTCATCGGCATGCGAACCGTTCTCCTGCTCCTCCTTGCATCCTCTCCGGTGCTAGCTCAAGAGGGTTTTTATAAACGGTCGGACCCACCCGGCATAGCGCGGCAATGGGGGGAGATGTGCATTCAACAGGGAGCCGAGGGGACGTTGAAGGTGAGTCTATTCGGCGGATACTGTCCGAACGTCGAGAACGACTGCTCCAACATGCGTTTCGACGACGCAAGCTTCGAAGCAAAGCCCAAGAAAGGAGTCCTGCTCCACAAAACCGATGAGTGCAAGCTCACAGTCGCGCTCGGCAAGAACGGGGCCAGAGTTACTCAGCACGGGCACTGTAGTGATTACGACCTGCTTGCCGGTACGTACGTGAAACGCGCTTCGGAAGTCTGGGAAGATGACTGCAGTCCAAGAGGCGGACCGAAGACACATCACGAGTGATGCCGACGGCTAGCGCCAGAATCCGCCTCATGAAGCCTCCCTATGGCCGCAGCCGAATGCGGCCCCGTTCTCGAACGGCAGCTCCCGACCCGAAGCGGCCTCTCCACGAACTCCCAAACGGTCAACCGCTTGAGGATCCCAAGCCTGCGAGCGTCAAACTCAGCGTCCGTTTCGGTGCCAGCGACGCTGAAGTGGACGAACAAAAACAATGCTGCAGGATGTCCCTCCTCAAGCAGAGGCCGCAGCATCTCCAACGCCCTGCGAGTTTCGCCGGAGTTAATCTCCTCCTCCGCATCTAGTAGGACTTGAGCATCAGACGTATTCATATGTCACCTCTTCGCCGTACCTACCGCACATAGAAGCCCGCACAAACGTGGCAACCAAGGCATTCACCGTAGTGGTGACCGTGCTTGTCACAGTAGCCTCCGCCCTATTTGGCTAGGCTTTTCTCATACCGTACCGCCAGCCACCTTCAAACGACGGCACGCACGCGCAGTTTGTGATCAGCATGTCTCGACGGAGAGGGCCGCTCGCTCGCGAAGGGCCCGCACTGTCCGTGCGGGCCCGCTTTCCGCTTACTGGATCCCCACAATGGGGATTGCCTGCACAACGAAGCTGGTCCCGTACAGCGAAACTGTCACGTCCACCGTCGCGTTCACATTGCTGTGGGTGGTCGGCGTGCCTGTGATCGCACCGGTGACCGAGTCGAGCGATAAGCCGGGCGGCAGCATGTCACCCGGATGCAGCGCGTAGCTGAAGCTGATGCCGGTCAACGGATCGCTGCTGTTGTTGATATAGCTGGGCGGCGACGAGAGTGGAACGCCGACGTGACCAATCGTGCTCGGGTAATGCACGTACACGGGCGACGCAACGCTCATGCTGAAGTTGCTGAAGTTCGTGAACGTTCCTGTCGATGTGGTACCGGTGAGGTTGATCCGATAGGTGGAGTTCGCCGAGATGGCCGACGGCCGACCGGAGATTACGCCGGTGCTGGTATCGATGGATAGGCCCGCCGGCAACGCCGACGCCGCGCTGAAAGCATATGTCGCGTTGCCCACCGGCATCGTGGGCGTCGACACGAACGGCAGTCCTGCGAACGCCTGCGCCTGGCTATAGGTGATGAGGGGCTGGTTGACCACCGCCAGCAGAGGAAACTGCGAGGTCATGGTCGCGGTGCGGCCACCGTTCACAACCTGCGCCGCGATCTTGAACGTGTACGTGCCTTCGGTCGTGGCGGTGCCGCTGATGCGGCCCGTCGTCGTGTTGATCGACAGGCCGTCGGGCAAGCTGCCGGACGCAATGGAGTAAGTCACCGCGTCGCCAGGACCGGCAGTCCAGAAGTTGTTGAGCGTCGGAACGTCGTAGCTCGTGCCCACCATCATGGTGGACGGCACCGTATAGGCCACAGACGGCCCGAGGACCAGGACTGCGCCGCTCCAGTCCAGCGTATTCGACACACCGGAGGCGCCGAGCCGTACCACGATAGGGAAGCTGCCCCCCACAAGCGGCGTGCCCGTGATTGAACAGTCGCTGTTTAATGTCATGCCAGCCGGGATGGAGCCCGAAACCAGCGTGCAGTTCGGCGCGTGCCCGGCAAGGCCAGTAATCGCGGGGGTGATGGCCGACGGTCGCAGCAGCAGAGCGTTACCCGTATAGGCAAGACTGACTGTGAGCGTTTCGCTGCCGCCTCCCGCTCCCTCTCCGCCGCCACCGCATGCAGCGAGGCCGAGGAGGAGGGTTGCCGCGAGGAAGGAATGGCCAAGCGCGCGAGAGGACCGGACTGGTGCCGGCTGGATGGAATGAGACAAGAAAAACCTCCGGATTATTGTTATTGGAGCGGCGTTGTGGAACACCGTCACTGATCCAGCATGCTGGAATACTGCCAAGGGAGCGGTACAAACCGCTAACGTGGGATTGTGGTAAGGAACTGGCCGACCTCAAGCGCTTTACCGGGTCACTGAGAGGGCGTCGACTCAACTGGCGAGCCCGCTAGGACCTTCGTCGCTATTTCGCCGGCAGCAGTCCGCGCAGGCCATCCATATTGACGGTGCCAGCAGTTGGTGCCGAAGTCGGTCCTGCCGATCCTGGCAATGCCTGCTGCGTGGTGGCCTGATTTTGCGGCTTGATCAGCGCACTGGCGGCCGCCCTCGCGCTGACCGCACGGTCGAACACGTCCTCCGGGCGCGACGAGCCCGGTGAGTTCGTTGACGGCAAGTTCGCCATCATCGGTGTGCCAATCTTGCTCCCGTCCACGAAGGCGTCTCGTATTGGCGCCGACTTGAGTTCGGGACGCACTCGATAAAGGAGGGCCTTGTCTTCTTCGAACTCGTCCAGCACCCTGACTACCGCCTTTGCCGGAACCGGCAGGCCTAGCCAGTTGTTACCGGTCGACGAGTCGAGTTCGTGCGAACCGATATAGACAATCTCACCGGGTTCGACGGTGAATTGTTGAGCTGCACTTGCACGGACGGTCACGCGCCATTCTGCGGTGCCAAACAGCCGGGCGGTGGTTTCACCCAGCCGGTAATGTCCGGCAGGAATCGAATAACCAACCAGTACGCGCTTGCCGTTGGCGGATGCGCGTACCACTTCTTGATCTCCCCATGCGCCGTAGTACCGCATATACGCAGTGGTGGTGACGAGAAGCGGTTTGGCATCGGGATCGGACACGGACGGAACCGTGACCTCAAGGCTGGTAGTGGGGAGATAGCGATTGATGGCACCCTGGCCGTTGCGATATCCAAGGGAGGCGATCACCATGCCGCTGTTGCTTTGCGGCGCCATCAGGGGCCGATCCTTGTGGAGCAGGTCGGAATGCAGGGGAGCACAACCGGCAAACGCCATCACCGTAGTAAAGAGTGCTATGTGCAGCAAGGGCATTTCGATGGAGAAATGCCGCTTGTATTCATGATTAAGCTGGCTCAGTCCGCTTTGTATTATCGTAATCTCTGATTTCATGGGCGTGGAGGGTAGCAAAACACTATCCTCGCTAGATGCCTCTTGAAGTGGGGTGTTGCCACGTCGCGACAAGATTCGCAAAGCCATGAATGCTCGATGTTATTTCATGCGCCAATCAACTTCTAATGCTCGCCATCGTATCTCTGGTATCTCTGATTGGTCGGCCACCCGCATTTCCTGCATTGCTTGGGGAAGCCCGTTGGGACGACAAAAATCCCCTTGAACTCGTAGAGATACGGCGTACCGCATTTGCGGCATGCGAACGTAAGGTTCCAAACTGCATAGGCGACCCCGGCGGCGAGCGCCGGCAGGATAAAGAATCGAGACTGCGTAACGTAGCCGAGAAGACCACACGCCCCCATTGCCAGCAGTAAAGCGGCCATCGCCACGTACTGTTCCTTCTTTGGGCTCATCTGGCGCCTCGGCTAATAGCAGACACAGTCGTATTGAACCGCACTCGGCTTCGGTGAAATTTGGCCCCGGTCTTTACCTCAGGTCGCCAAACATCCCATTATCAAGGCAGAACTTTCCGCATTGGTCGTACCGCTCTAGATACGAGGAGGGCTCTAACCCTCCAGATTTCCATCGGATCATATCCCCCC
>NZ_JSZO01000045.1 GCF_000801955.1 Ralstonia sp. A12 | reverse complement strand
AACATCACGGGCAAGTGGGGCAGTTCCACCCACGACTGGAAGGCTGCGATGAACCAGTTCGCGATCCTCTACGAAGACCGCTTCACGCATCCCCATCGTTGAGACAATGCCGGCTCACCGCGCAATCTGACGGTGAGCCTCCAACTGCCCTGAACACAAAAAAGCTGACAAGCCCCACCAGCATGCGGTTTCTCGGCGTGTGCCACGCCCTGCTGTTAAACTACCGCCCTTCTTGCAGTCCCCGGGGTCCAGTCGCCCCGTCACCTACCCAGGCTTTGTCCACGATTGGCGCACGAACGAATGCGCGGGACACGCCGGTCCAATTGCTTTTCCATGTCGTTTTCCGAACTCGGCTTGTCAGACAAGCTGGTACGTGCCGTGGCCGAACTCGGCTACGCAGAACCCACTCCGATTCAACGCCAGGCCATCCCCGCGATTCTCAAGGGCGGTGACCTGCTCGCCGGTGCACAGACCGGCACCGGCAAGACTGCCGGTTTCACGCTGCCGCTGCTGCATCGCCTGTCTGCCACGCAGCCGAACAAGGTGCAGACGCCCAACGGCATGCGCTTCCCGATCCGCGCGCTGGTGCTCACCCCCACGCGTGAACTCGCCGCGCAGGTGGAAGAAAGCGTGCGCGCCTATGGCAAATACTTGCCGCTGAAGTCGATGGTGATGTTCGGCGGTGTAGGCATCAACCCGCAGATCGATGCGCTCAAGCGCGGTGTCGATATCGTTGTGGCCACGCCGGGCCGCCTGCTGGACCACGTGGGCCAGCGCACCATCGATCTGTCGCACATTGAACTGCTGGTGCTGGACGAAGCCGATCGCATGCTCGACATGGGCTTCATCCACGACATCCGCAAGATCCTCAACATCCTGCCGCTCAAGCGCCAGAACCTGCTGTTCTCGGCCACGTTCTCGGATGACATCCGCGAACTGGCCGACCGCTTGCTCGACAAGCCCGCGCTGATTGAAGTCGCACGCCGCAACACCACGGCCGAGACGGTTGAGCAACGTATCTATCCGGTCGACCGCGAGCGCAAGCGCGAACTGCTCGCCAAGCTCGTGCGCGACAACGACTGGCACCAGGTGCTGGTCTTCACGCGCACCAAGCACGGCGCGAACCGCCTGGCCGAACAGCTCACGCGCGACGGTATTCCCGCGCTGGCGATCCACGGTAACAAGAGCCAGTCGGCGCGTACGCGTGCGCTGTCGGAGTTCAAGGCCGGGACGCTGCGCGTGCTGGTCGCCACCGACATCGCTGCGCGCGGGATCGACATCGATCAACTGCCGCACGTAGTCAACTTCGACCTGCCGAACGTGCCGGAAGACTACGTGCACCGTATCGGCCGTACGGGCCGTGCGGGTGCACAGGGTGAGGCAATTTCGCTGGTCTGCGTGGATGAGCACGGCCTGCTGCGCGACATTGAACGCCTGATCAAGCGCGAACTGCCGCGCACCGTGCTGGAAGGTTTCGAGCCGGACCCGAGCATTGCACCGGAGCCGATTCCGAATGGTCGCAACTCGGCGGGCCGCGGTGGCAACGCACGCGGTGGCCGCCCGGGTGGTGGTCGTAACCAGCAACCGCGCCAAGCCGCTGCCGGCAACGCCGCACCGCGCGAGCCGCGTGCTCAGCGTGAGCCTCGCGAACCGCGTCGTGAATCGAGCGGCAACGGTACCGGCCAGGGTCAGGTTCAAAGCCAAGGGCAGGGCCAGGGCCAAGGTCGCAATGGCGGCGGTCGCCAGCGTCAGGCACAAGGCCAGCGCGATGGCCAGGCTGCACCGAAGCCGCGCGGTGGCAACGGTAACGGCCAATCGCACGCACGTGGTCAACGCCAGGGCAACGGTCAGGGCCAAGGTCAAGGCAACGGTCAGGGCGGTCAGCGTCGTGCGTCCGGCACGCAAGCTGCACAGCCGAAGGTGGCCCAGGCGGCGCAACCCGCCAAGCAACCGTTCAACGGTTTGTTCGCCAAGGCCGCCGCACTGCTCGGCGGTCGCAAGGCCTAAGACTGGCAGCCCATGCACGACGACGGCCAACCCGCATTCGCTGACGCCCCCTACGACGGCCTGACGCCCGACAGCATCCTCGATGCGCTGGCGCAGGTGGGGCTGATGCCGGACGGCCGTATGTTCGCCCTCAACAGCTACGAGAACCGCGTCTACCAGGTCGGCGTGGAAGACAGCGCGCCGGTGGTGGTCAAGTTCTACCGCCCCGGCCGCTGGAACGACGCGCAGATCGTCGAGGAACATGCCTTCACGGCGGAACTCGCAGCCGCTGAGATCCCAGTGATTGCCCCGCTGGAAATCGACGGCCGCACGCTGCATGCGTTCGAGCGCTGGCACTTCGCGGTTTTCCCGCGCTGCGCCGGCCGCGTGCCCGCCATCGATCGCGACGACACGCTCGAATGGATGGGCCGTTTCCTCGGACGCATCCATGCCGTCGGCTCGCAACGCCCGTTCACGGCGCGGCCTGCGCTCGACATCGACACCTTCGGCGTGCAGTCGCGCGACTGGCTGCTCGAACACGACTTCATCCCGCCCGATTTGCTGCCTGCCTGGCGCAGCGTGGCCGATGCCGCGCTCGATGGTGTGCGTCGCTGCTACGACCGTGCGGGCGATGTGACGTTGCTGCGCCTGCATGGCGATTGCCACGCCTCCAATGTCCTTTGGATCGAAGAAGGCGACGCGATCAAGAACGACCCGCTGCGCAGCGCCGGCCCGCACTTCGTCGACTTTGACGACAGCCGCACCGGCCCCGCCGTGCAGGATCTGTGGATGCTGCTCTCGGGCGATCGCGCATCGATGCAATCGCAGCTCGCCAGCGTGCTGGCCGGCTATGAAGACTTCTGCGAATTCGACACGCGTGAGCTGTATCTGGTGGAAGCGTTGCGCACGCTGCGCCTGCTGCACTACAGCGCGTGGTTGGCGCGTCGCTGGAATGACCCGGCGTTTCCTGCCGCGTTTCCGTGGTTCAACACGCAACGCTACTGGCAGGACCGGGTATTGGAATTGCGCGAGCAGATCGCGCTGTTGGACGAACCGCCGCTCTGGTGAAACCGAGCGGCGGTTTTTCTTTGGGACGGCGTTGACGCCCGAGTTGACGCCTTAAGCGAACTTGCCAGCCTGGAAGTCACGCACGGCCTGGAAGATCTCTTCCTGCGTGTTCATCACAAACGGGCCGTACTGCGCGATCGACTCGTTCAGCGGCTTGCCTGCCACCACCAGCACGCGTGCCTCCGCATCACCGGCGCGGATGACCACACCGTCGCTGCCTTCCGTGTTGGCGAGGATGGCCATCTGCTTGTCATCCACACGTTGCAGGCCAGCGTTGCCCGGTGCATCGGCATCACCCACCAGCGCGCTGCCGCGGAACACGTAGACGAACGCGTTGTGCCCCACAGGCAGCGACTGTGCGAACGATGCGCCCGCCGGCAGCGTGATGTCCAGATACAGCGGTTGCGTTGCTTCACGCGTCATCGCACCCTGTACGCCTTGCGATTCACCGGCGATCACGCGCACGGCTACGCCGTCTTCCGTGGTGAACTCGGGAATCTCGTTTGACGGAATGTCGCGATACCACGGCGTCGTCATCTTGTCGCTGGCGGGCAGGTTCAGCCAGAGCTGGAAGCCTTCCATCACACCGTCTTCCTGCTCCGGCATTTCCGAATGCACGACGCCGCTGCCGGCCGTCATCCACTGCACGCCGCCATGTTGCAGCAGGCCTTCGTGACCAGCGCTGTCGCGGTGGCGCATGCGGCCCGCGATCATGTACGTCACCGTTTCAAAACCGCGGTGCGGGTGATCGGGAAAGCCGGCCAGGTAGTCGTTCGGGTCATCGCTGCGGAATGCGTCGAGCATCAGGAACGGATCGAGGCGGCGTTGCAGGTTGTTCGTCAGCACACGCGTGAGCTTCACGCCCGCGCCGTCCGAGGTGGGCCGGCCAGTGACGATGCGTTCCACGCGGCGAGCGCGTTCCACGCGAGGTTGCACGAGGGTTTCCATATTGTTCTCCTGAATTCGGGGATTTGTCATATCCCAAATGTAGGGTGGTTGCCCCTTTTGCACTAGTCGGTTATCGTGGGAAAAAATGTTGCTCCCGGCGGGACAATTACAACAACGGGCCGGCGAGCACAACCACAAGAGGAGGAAACCACGTGGATTTGAACCAATTGTCGCTGTTCGTGCGCGTTGTCGAAGCGGGCAGCTTTACCGCCGCCGCCGCGCGCCTGGATCTGCCCAAATCGTCTGTCAGCCGCGGGATTGCCGCGCTGGAGCAGGATTTGAACGTACGTCTGTTACAGCGCACCACGCGCACGCTGCATCTGACCGATGCGGGCCAGAGTCTGTATCAGGTGGCATCGCACGCACTGGAAGACATCGAGCGTGCAACAACCTGTGCGGGGGAGCTGCAGGACCTGCCGAGAGGAAAAGTGCGCCTCACGTCTTCCGAAGACGTGGGCCGCCTGCTGGTTG
The DNA here is from genome assembly GCF_000801955.1 of Ralstonia sp. A12. Taxonomy (GTDB): domain Bacteria; phylum Pseudomonadota; class Gammaproteobacteria; order Burkholderiales; family Burkholderiaceae; genus Ralstonia. The sequence continues at coordinate 8,801 of NZ_JSZO01000045.1, read as the reverse complement.
CACCGGTGGCCGCGCGCTTCATGCAGCAGTACCAGGACATCGACCTGGATGTCGTGCTCTCGCCGCGCAACGTGGATCTTGTGCAGGAGGGCTTCGATCTGGCCGTGCGCGTTGGGCGTCTGGCCGACAGTTCGCTCGTGGCACGACCGCTGGGTGTGCTGCGCATCGGGCTGTTCGCTTCACCGGACTACCTGCAGCGCCGCGGTGCGCCGCAGACGGTGCAGGAGTTGGCCGATCACTGCTGTCTCGATTTTCGTGGCACCGGCCGTGGCGAGACGCAATGGCGCCTGGTCGGCCCCGACGGCCTCAAGACCGTGGCCGTGCGTGCGCGCCTGAATGCGGACAGCCTCATCTACCTCGAAACGCTCATTGCCTCCGGCACAGGCATCGGTCCGTTACCCTTGTACGCGAGCGGCATTGCGCGCGCAAATGCGCCGCTGCCGCGCCTCGTGCGCGTGCTGCCCGACTACGCCACCAGCGGTGAGCCGATCAACCTGGTCACGCCCTCTGCGCGTTTCGTGCCCAAGCGGGTTCGTTTGCTGATCGACATGCTGACAGAGTCGATCCGGCAGGAACTGGAAAACGCCGATCCCACCTGAGGCGTTGCCGTCGGGCCCCGGTGGCTCGTCAAATGTTGTGACGAATGATCCGACCATGCACGTAGCGCGGCATCATCCGCTCCACGTTTGCCGGACAACTACGTCGACCTCCTTGACGTCACCCCCGTGAAGCGTTGCAGCGCGTCCCCCCGGTGTGCTGCAGCGTGTCCGGCATACGCGACCCTTGGGTGTTTCTGATCCCGTCACGTTGTGAGAAACACCGCCGCCCGGACCTCGTTTGTCCGGGCTTTTTTTTGTTCGCGATACCTATGCTCTCGGTCAGCCAGTGACCATGGACGCTTGGAAGCGTCTCCACAAATTAGGACTCTTCTCATGGTTCGCGGCACATCTTGCCAACAAAATTGCATGGAAATAACACATGCAACGGATCGCACGAGAGTGCGCCCGATCGGGCTGCCGTAAGGGCCCACGCCATCCCGGCACGCATGTGCGCATTTTTCATGGAACCGAACATGCGTATCGCCTTGCTTGAAGACGATCCCTTCCAGAGCGAAGTCATCGTCCAGATCCTGTCCCAGTCCGGCCACGACGTGGTCACCTATACCGACGGCGCAACGCTGCTGCGCATGCTGGGCCGCTCTTCGTACGACATGCTGATCCTCGACTGGCACACGCCGGGCATGCTCGGCATCGATGTGCTGAGCGTGGTGCGCAGCCGCCACAAGGATGTGCTGCCGATCCTGTTCGTGACGGGCGAAGAAAGTGAGAAGGGCCTGGTGCGCGCACTCACGCAAGGTGCCGATGACTACATCACCAAGCCGTTCCGTATTCCGGAGTTGCGTGCACGCGTTGATGCGCTACTGCGCCGTGCGTACCCGATTCCGTACGGTCGTCTGCCGTTTGACGTCGGCCCGTATCACTTCAATCCGCAGCGCCAGCAGGTCACGCTGCACGGCGAGCCTGTCACGCTGACCGGCATTGAGTTCCAACTCGCGCTGCTGCTGTTCTCGAACGTGGGCCGTACGCTCTCGCGTGACCACATCTTCGGGCAGGTGTGGGGCCGCAACTCATCGGAGTACACGCGCACGATCGACAGCCACGTCTCGCGTATCCGCATGAAGCTGAACATCGAGCCGGTGAACGAGGTGCGCCTGGTGGCCGTGTACAAGCATGGCTATCGGTTGGACCACCTGAAGCCTGCGGAAGGGGGCGATGCGCTGGCCGGTGTCGCGGACATGGCGTACGAAGAGTAAGACAAGGCCTGATCAGTTACACCCATGCCAACAGGGCGATATCGCGGTAGCGCGGTGTCGCCCTTCTTGCCTCTGCAGCCGCTGGTATGCTCGGCGCTTCCCTATCTGTTTGCCGAGGCCGTCGTGTCGCTGGTCAATCTGAATGCGTTTGCGCAGGAACTCCCCAAGGCGTGGTCGTCCCGCGTGCTGGAGCGATTTGGCGGCAGCAACTTCAAGGTGCTGCGCATGGATGGCACGCCGTATCCCGACGAGGTGCACGACTATGCCGAGGGTCTGTTGGTGATCGACGGTGAACTGCGCCTGCGCATTCACGGCGAGGCTGTGACGGTCTCGCGCGGCGAGGTCTACGTGGTGCCGGCCGGCGTGCCACATAGCGTGGACGCAGGCAGTGCTGGCACGCTGGTCATTCTGGACGTGTAAGCGGCGCTTCTGGGGCTACGCGCTTGCCTCAGCCAGCTGCTTGATGCGCTTGAGCATCATGCGGCGGATCAACCCGCTCGGCATGCGGATCAGTAACCAGTACGGCGTGAAGTGGCGGCGCGAGGCGTCGTCTGGGCAATGCACACAAGTGCGCGTGGTGAGCAGCGTGCCGTTTGCGCCATCGGGCTGGGTCACGAACGTCATCACCAGCTTGAGCACACCGGGTGTGGCGAACGAGCGGAAATCACCCGCTTCCACGTGGACGAGCCCGCCGGCGGGCTCCCAGAATTTGCCGACCAGACCTAGGGCAAGCTCGCGATCGCCATCCCGGCCGAGCGCGGTGAAGTCATGCAATCCGAACGCTGCATCGACACGACGCTCGCTATGCCGGCCCGCCAGTGCTGCCAGGCGCGCCGGTACCGCGCGCAGATGCAAGAACAGTTTCGCGAGCGGGAAGTCGCTGACGTCCAGTTGCGGAATCATGTCGAGTACACGCCCCGGTGGGGCATCGATGCGGATCTGATGCCGCTCGCTGAACTGGTGCTCGGGCAAAAAGCTGTGCAGCAGCGACATGTCGGCGGATGGTGTCGGGCTCATGCTTGGGGCTCTTCGCTTGCGGGCGAGGTGGTGAGGGCCGCATTGCGTGCGGGCGGCTCGGCCAGGCTGCGTTTCATGAGCCACGCCACGCCAGGGATGCGCAGGCCGGTGGTGAACACCATGTCGCGCGCCCAGCCGCCGTATTGCGCCTGGAAACACGGCGTGAGCGCACGGCTGAGGGTTTGGTAGGCCTGCACGGTGCGCAGCCGGCGTGCGTGATAGGCAAGAGCACCGTCGACGGGGCCGTGTTTTTGCACGGCAGAGGCCACCGCCAGCGCATCCTGCGCGGCCAGCGTGGTCCCCAGGCCGAGCTGCGGGCTCATCGCGTGGGCTGCGTCGCCGATCACGCAGTAGGGCGGTTTGGCCAGTGCGCGCGGCCACGTGTGGCGATAGACAGCGAAGGGCAGATCGTCGTGCGAGCGGATCTGTTCGACCACGGGCGCGGCTTGCGGCCACAGGCTTAGCACGTGGGCTTTCCACTGGGCGATGTCGCCCTGGCGCCAGGCATCGACGGTATCGCCACGCAGACTCCAGAACATCGACAGGCGCGTGCGCGAGCCTTCCACATCGGTGGGCAGCAGGCCCATCATCTCGCGCGTGCCACGAAAGCGTTGGTGCAGCACGCGCGCATTCCAGCCATCGACCCAGGCCTGGAACCAGAGCGTGCCCCAGCGGTAGGTGCTCGACGGGCCGGCCAGGCCCGCAGGCTCGCGCAGTGCGGAGGCGGCGCCATCTGCGATCACGAACAGGTCAAAGGTTGATTCACCTTGAGCGTGGGTGACACGCGCCTGCGCGCCGTCGCGGTGCAACTGTTGGATGCCGCAGTCGAAGTGGAATGCCGCACCGGCGCGCAAAGCCGCGTCGTACAGCATGGATGAGAGCGCATGGCGGGTGACCGCACGGCCGGGCGCATCGGCGTAGTCGATGTCGAGCAAGCGCCAGCCGCGATGGCTCAGGCCGATCAGCCGGTCGATGGGCGCGCCGATGCTCTCCAACTCACGGCCCACGCCGAGTGCTTCCAGCGCGCGGATGCCCTGCGGCTGGATCAACAGCCCCGCGCCCATCGCGGTCAATTGCGGGTGCTTTTCGAAGACGTGGACGTCATGCCCCTGGCGGGCAAACGCGATGGCGGCGGCCAGGCCGGCGTTGCCGGCGCCTGCAATGCCGATGGACAGCGGGCGAGGTGCGGTCATGAATGCGTGGTGGATCGTTTGCTCATCAAGATGATAACGATACGGCACGCAGGTTAAGGCTGTTCGTGCCGCTCCTGCCAGATAATGCGCACACCTCTATCGGCTCCACTGGACGCGCCATGCAGATCAAATGGCTGGAAGACTTCAAGGAACTGGCGAAAACGCGCAGCTTCAGCCGCGCCGCCGAGAACCGCAACGTCACGCACCCCGCGTTTGGGCGGCGCATCAAGGCGCTGGAGGAGTGGGTGGGCACGGCGCTGGTGGAGCGCAGTGAGCATCCGGTTACGCTCACGCCAGCCGGGCGCCTCTTTCTGGATGCAGCGGCCAATGCCGTCGATGGCCTGAACGATGCGCGCCTGCTGCTGCGCGAGGCCCAACTGCCCGTGGCACTCAAGATCGGCACCGGGCGCACATTGGCGCGCACCTTTGTCCCCGGTTGGTATGAGGTACTGGCGCGGCAGCGTGGTGTGTTTCCGTTGACGGTGACGACAGGAGGCACGCAGGAGGGGGTGCTGGCGCTGGCCGATGGCACCGTTGATTTGCTGATCGCTTACGCCAGCCCGCAGGCCGACGCGCTGCTCGACCCGCGCAAGTACGACAACTGCCTGCTCGGCAGCGAGACGCTGGTGCCCGTGAGCGCTTCCGACAAACGCGGCCGTGTGCGCTTCACGTTGCCAGGCTCGGCGACAGCGCCGCTGCCTTGGCTGGCCTTTGCGCGTGGGCTGACCTTGCGGCAGATGCTCGACAGCCATCTGGCCGCGGCCGATCGCAAGGCGCATCTGCAGCCCGTGTTTCAGGCCGATTTCTACGAGGCGGTGGAGGAGATGGCCCTGCGCGGCTTCGGCATGGCGTGGCTGCCGTATCGCCTGGCCAAGCCGCACTTGAACGCCGGAGCATTGCGCCTCGCTGGCGACGAGGCCTGGCACATCCACGTCGACATCCGCATGATGCGCGTGCGCAGCAACCAGAGCGCGCTGCTCGACGAGGTGTGGCAACTGGCCGTCGACAACGCCCGCACCGACGCCACCTGAGGCGTATCGCAAAAAGCCCAACCTTGTGCCGAAACGGCACAAGCCGCCCTGGCACGGCGCCTAGACTCCCCCGCAACCTTCGCCCGCCAGGCAGTTCAACAGGCGGATCGGCACAGACCACGGGGAGACAACCATGCCAGCCCACACCCTTAACGCAAGCGGCGCGCCCGCCTGCGCCACTGACACGCACCGACACCCCGCGCCCTGGCGCGCCGTGCTGGCCGCCAGTGTCGGCAACGCGCTCGAATACTACGACCTGCTGATCTACGGTTACTTTGCCATCACGATCGGCAAACTGTTCTTTCCGACAGGTGACGCGTGGAGCTCGCTGATGCTCTCCGTCGGCACGTTTGGCGTGTCGTTCATCATGCGGCCGCTGGGCTCGATGGTGCTCGGCAGCTATGCCGACCGCGTCGGCCGCAAGGCGGCGCTCACGTGGTCGATCCTCCTGATGATGCTCGGTACGGCGATGATCGCGTTTGCACCCACGTATGCGTCGATCGGGCTCTGGTCTCCGGCGATCGTGATTGTGGCGCGGCTGCTGCAAGGCTTCTCGGCCGGTGGTGAGTTCGGTTCCGCCACGGCCTTCATGATCGAGCATGCCAACGGCAAGCGCATGGGCTACAACGCGAGTTGGCAGGCCGCCACGCAGGGTCTTGCGACATTGCTGGCAGCCGGCCTGAGCGCATGGCTTACGTATGCGCTGACCACCGAGCAGGTGGAATCGTGGGGCTGGCGCGTGGCCTTTCTGTTCGGCTTGCTGATCGGCCCCATCGGCGTGTACATCCGCCGCCATACGCCAGAGACGCCGGAGTTCGTTGCCATGCAAGCCGAGGCGCCAGCGGCGCTGCAAGAGCGCTCGCCGCTGCGCGACACGCTCACGCAAGGCTTGCCGGGGCTGCTGCTGGGCGCGGGCGTAGTGGTGGCAGTGACCGCGTTCAACTACGTGCAGAAGGTCTACATGCCGACCTATGCCATCAATCAACTGCACATTGCGACCAGCGCGTCGTTGGTCTGCACGATGATCACCGGCGCCATGCTGATGGTGATGGCACCCGCGTTCGGCCTGCTGGCCGATCGCTTTGGCAGCATCCGCGTGGTGTCGATTGCGATGGTGGTGATTGCGCTCTCGACGTATCCGATGTTCGCCACGCTGGTTGCGCAACCGACGTTCTGGACGCTGCTGGTCATGCAGGCGATTGTGGGTGTGCTGCTGGCGGCCATCCTGGCGCCGTTGCCCGCGCTGCTGGCCGACATCTTCCCGACGCGCAACCGTGGCACAGGTCTGGCCTTGAGCTATAACTTGTCGGTGACGATCTTCGGCGGGTTCTCGCCGCTCATCGTCACGTGGCTGATTGGTGTCACGCACATCAAGACGTCGCCGAGCTTCTACGTGTTTGCCACCACGCTCATCAGCCTGGCGTCGCTGTGGATGCTGCGTGGCCGCGCACGTGCGCACTGAACCCGAACTGACTTCTCGTAACACCCAAGGATTTCGCATGATGACCCTGGAGGCGCTGCGCGCCACGCTGCCGGTGTACCCGATCGAGCTGAGCAAACCTGACATCCGCGGCTGGAAGACCGGCACGCATGGCGTCGACTATGTGCACACGTTCGACAGTGGCGTGGCCGGCCCGCACGTCATGATCAACGCGCTCACGCATGGCAACGAGCTGTGTGGTGCGATTGCGGTGGATGCGCTGCTGGCCGCCGGTGTGCGTCCCGCACGCGGGAAGCTGACGCTGTCGTTCGCCAACGTTGAGGCCTACGAGCGCTTCGACATCAACGACCCGGATGCCACGCGCTTCATCGATGAAGACCTGAATCGTGTGTGGTCCGCCGACAAGCTCGACGGCCCTGGCAACACGCTGGAGCTGCGCCGCGCGCGCGAACTGCGCCCGGTGATCGACACGGTCGACTACCTGCTCGACATCCACTCGATGCATGAGAAGGCTGAACCGCTGATGCTGACCGGGCCGCTGGCAAAGGGTGTCGCGTTCGGCCGCCAGGTCGGTGCACCGTCGCACCTGATGATTGACGCCGGCCATGCTGCCGGCCGCCGCCTGCGCGACTACGGTGGGTTTGGCGATGCCGCCAGCTGGAAGAACGCGCTGCTCATCGAGTGCGGCCAGCACTTCGAGCGCGTGAGCCGCGACGTGGCGCTCGACGCGTGTGCACGCGTGCTGGTGGCGTTGGATACGGTGGATGCATCGGTCGTCTCGGCGTGGCTGGGCATTGCCCCGGCGCTGGATGTGCGATGCATCCGCGTGACTGACCCGGTGGTCGCCAAGTCCATCGGCTTTCGTTTTGCGCAGGACTATCGCGGCATGGAAGTCATCGCCCGCGCTGGCACCGTCATCGCCACCGATGGTGATGCGCAGATCGTTACGCCGTACGACAACTGCGTGCTGCTGCAGCCGTCGCTGCGGCATCTGGCGCCCGGCGTGACGGTGGTGCGGCTGGGCCGGTTGGAGAGCGCCGCCTGAATCGACTCAATTGCCACTGCGTGCCAGCGACCGGAAGACCAGGCCGCCGGTGCCAAGCGCGATGAGCGCCAGCGTCACGGCAAATGCCGTGGCGCCGGTTGCCAGGCCAAAGACATCGATCGCGTAGCCGGTCATCACAGGCAGCAATCCGGCGGGCAGATAGCCGCCGATGTTCATGACGGCATTGGCTTCGGCCCGCCGCGTGTCCGGCACGTGCAGACTGATGAGCGTCAGGCCACCGAGCTGCCCGAGGCCTTGTCCCGCCCCCGCCAACAGCGCGGCGATCACCAGAAAGGGCGCTGACGACGCGTGCACGGCGACACACAGTGCGCCCATCGACAGCGTGGTCGCGGCGGTACCCGCCGCAAACAACGTCCGCACCGACAGGCGCCGCACGGCAACCTGGACGCCGGTTGCGGTCAGAAACATCGCGCATGCCATGCCGCCCGCCACCAGCGGGCTGCGCACCTCGAGCAGGCGTGCCAGCAGGGATGGCCCCAGTGCCAGCACGAACGATGTTGCCGTAATGCCGGGCCCGAAGACGCCGATGCCGCTGGCGACATGGCGACGGTTCTGCGCGGGCACTGACGGCAGATGCAGCGGTGCCGTATCACCACCCTGTGGTTTGGCGGGCCGGGCGAGCGGCAGTCGCCACGCAATCACGAAGACGCAAAGCAGGACCACGGACTCGAAGCCGAACACGGTCGTGACCGGATGCGCGAGCGCTTGTCCGGCGCCTCCGGCCAGCAGTGGCCCGAGGCCCGCGCCGAGCACCATCGCCACCGAAGCGAGCAGCGCGGCATCGCGCTTGCGCTCGGCGCCGCCCAGATCCCCCACCGATGCCATCCCCGCCGAGACGATGACACCCACGGCAATGCCGGTCAGCAAACGGGCCACGGCCAGCATGGCGGTGGACGATGCGCAGGCAAACAACCCGCACGCGACCAACGCGGCCGCAATGCCAGGCAACAGCACCGGCTTGCGCCCATAGCGGTCTGACAACTGACCGGCCACCAGCAGCGTGCCCAGCAGCCCGGCGATATACAAAGCAAAGATGACAGTCAGCGTGCCGGACGAGAAGCCCAGCGCGCGTTGCCAGACCACATAGAGCGGCGTCGGCGAATTGGACAGCATGAACACGGCGGTGATCATCCCGGCGGCACGCCACATGTCGGCAGTGACGCGGGCCGTTGCCCGGCTGGGTGAAACGGTGATGGCGGGTGAAGACATGGTGGTGAATCCTTGTACGAGTTTTTTCGAA
>NZ_JSZO01000044.1 GCF_000801955.1 Ralstonia sp. A12 | reverse complement strand
CCCCGGCAGGGGATGAAACAGGGATGGACCACAAAGGCCCGTTCCGACAGGGGGCGAAAAGGGGGGGGCAGACCACCAGCCTCAATCCTCAAGCAGAAGCACCCCCAACCCCAACCGCTCGAAACACAAAGGAAAAAACCCGGCGCGCGTCCGGGAACAGGACCACCGCTCTAGCGCATACGCCAGGGATAGTCCGGGGGCCTTTACTGCCAGGCTATCTTTGCGCGCTCATGTCAGCCTCCTGAGCCTGTCATGGTCGGCAGCAGCACACGGTAGATCTGGATGAACGCCGGGCCGAGCAACACCAGCAACAGCGTTGGGAAGATGAAGAAGATCAGCGGAAAGAGCAGCTTCAGTGCGATCTTTGCGGCTTGTTCTTCGGCACGCATGCGGCGCTTGGTGCGCAGCATGTCGGACAACACGCGCAGCGAGTCGGCAAGGCTGGTACCAAAACGGTCTGCCTGGATCAGCATCGATGCAAACCGGTCGACGTCTTCCACACCGGTGCGCAGCGCCAGGTTGGTGAGCGCTTTTTCCTTGGGAAACCCGGAGCGGAGTTCCAGCAGCGTGAGTTCCATTTCCTCGGCCATCACAGGGCAGCGCAGCGCGAGCTCGTCCGACACGCGCATCATGGCGGCATCCAGGCCGAGCCCGGCTTCCACGCACACCGTGAGCAGATCGAGCATGTCTGGAAACTCTTCGAACACGTCACGCTGACGATGCTCGACCTTGCGTGCCAGTGCCGCGTTGGGCACGTAGTAGCCGATGGCGCTCAGCATCCCCAGGATGGCGAGGACCACCTCCTGGTCATGGTGCTCCGGCCGGCTGCCCAGTACCAGCAGTGCCGCCAGCGGGAAGAGGATCGCCAGCACCGTTTTAACGGCAAAGTACAGCGACGGTGCCCACGGTTGCCGCCAGCCGGCATTCATGAAGCGGATGCGCAGCTGCGAGTTATCCCAGCCCTCTTTGGGCAACGACAGTTGCGAGACCGGCTTGGCCCAGGTGGCCAGTTTTTCCACCCAGGCGTGGTCAGCACCGCCGGCCAGGTCTGCGCCTACGGTCTGGCCGCCGATCTGTTGCACCCGGCCGCGTGCGCGATTCGGAGAGAACAGATGCAGTAACCCAAGTGCACCGCCAAAGGCAGCCACGAAGATCAGGGCCAGGATGAAATATTGATTGGAATAGAGCGCTTGCATGATCGTCTCCCCCCAAGAAAACGAAGTCACGTTGTCAGGTCAGGTCATCAGCTGTGCCGCTTGTTGCACGTTCGGCACGTTCATCAGACCCGGATGCGGATGATCTTGCGCATCCAGATCAGCCCCATCACCATGTTGAACAGCGCCAGGCCGATCATCCTCAGGCCGATCGGGTCAGTCCACAGCACCTTCATGAAGTCAGGATTGACGATCAGGATCATGCCGGCCGTGCCAAAGGGCAGCAGCCCCAGAATCCATGCCGACAGCCGACCTTCGGCTGACAGCACACGGATCTTGTCGTACAGCTTCAGGCGCTCGCGCACCAGGTTGCCGATGGTGTCGAGAATCTCGGCCAGGTTGCCGCCGCTCTCACGCTGGATGAGCACGGCAATCACGAAGTAGCGCAGGTCATTGACGGGCACCCGCTTGGCCAGGTTGGTCAACGCTTCGTCGAGCGACACGCCGTAGTTGATCTCTTCGAAGGTGGTGCGGAACTCGGGGCCCATCGGCTCCTTGATCTCCTGCCCGACCATGCCCAGTGCGCTGGCGAAGGAGTGGCCGGCACGCAGCGCACGGGCAATCATGTCCACCGCATCAGGAAGCTGTGCCTCCAGCTTCTTGAGGCGTTTGTTCCGCAGCGATGCGATGCGCAAGACCGGCAGCGCAGACGCAAGCAGCGCACACGCAATCACGATGCCAAACGGGACCGGCAGCAACGCGCCCACCGCCAGCACACCGACGCCAATCACGACGGTGTACCCCACGAGCTGCGCGACCGACCAGGCGCTGCCGGATTGCTCCAGCCAACGGTCGACCACGCTCACGCGAGGCAGACTCATCAGCCAGCGCTGGAACTGGGGCGATTCGCTCAGCAGGCGCTTCTTGAGAATCGAGAGCTGGTCGGTGCCGACATGTCCGCCCGCGGACAGCGCACGAATGCGGGCATCAACGCGCTTGGCCTCGGGGCCGTGGTAGTTGTTCCACCACTGGTAGACCCCCTCGATACAGAGCACGACGGCCGCGAACAGCAGGATTGCGAACGCGTAGAAGATTTCGTTCATTTAGGGTGCCCCCATTTTTCTGATCGCACTTGGACCACGCTGGCGGTGGCTCTGGCGTCAAGCGCTATGCCTCAAAGTGCCGTGCCGGGTCGAACGTCTCATCCGGCAAGCCCACCCCGAACACGCGCAGCCGCTCGGCAAATTTCGGATAGACCCCCGTGGCGCGGAAGTGCCCCTTGACCGAACCGTCCTGCCCAATGCCCGTGCGTTGGAAGGTGAAGATCTCCTGCATGTTGATGACATCACCTTCCATGCCGGTGATCTCCTGGATGCTGATGACCTTGCGACGCCCATCGGTCAGCCGTGCCACCTGGATGATCACCGTGATGGCCGAGGCGATCTGTTGCCGGATCGTCTTGGGCGGCAGGTTCAGGCCTGCCATGTTCACCATGTTTTCCATGCGCGTCAGGGCGTCGCGCGGGGTGTTGGCGTGAACGGTGGTGAGCGATCCTTCGTGGCCGGTGTTCATGGCGTTGAGCATGTCCAGTGCCTCGCCGCCGCGCACTTCGCCCAGGAGAATGCGGTCGGGCCGCATGCGCAGGGCGTTGCGCACCAGCGCGCGTTGCGTGATCTCGCCCTTGCCTTCGATGTTGGGCGGGCGTGTTTCCAGGCGCAGCACGTGCGGCTGGCGCAGCTGCAGTTCAGCGGCATCTTCGATGGTGACCATCCGTTCATCGGCCGGAATGAAGCCCGAGAGGATGTTCAGCAGCGTGGTCTTGCCGCTGCCCGTGCCGCCCGACACCAGCACGTTTACCTTGGCTTGCGACAAGGCTTGCATCAGCTTGGCCATGGGTGGCGTGAGCGTCTTGAGATCGATCAGGTCAGACACCTGCAGCGGGTTGGTCGCAAACCGGCGGATGGAGAGCAGCGGGCCATCGATGGCCGAGGGCGGGATGATGGCGTTCACGCGCGAACCGTCAGGCAGGCGCGCATCCACCATCGGGCTGGTTTCATCAATGCGCCGGCCCACGCGCGAGACGATCTTCTCGATCACCTTCATCAGGTGGGCATCGTCGTAGAAGGTGACGTCGGTGAGTTGCAGCTTGCCGCGCCGCTCGACGTAGACCTGCTTGGCTGTGTTGACCAGGATGTCGGACACCGTCGGGTCCTGCAGCAGCGGCTCCAGCGGGCCGAAGCCGAACATCTCGTCATACACATCGGTGGTCATCTGCCGGCGCTCAGTGTCGTTGAGCAGCAGCTTTTCCTCGTCGATGATGCTGTTGACCAGGGTGCCGATCTCGTGGCGCACCTGCTCGGTCGGGAAGCGGGCCAGCCGCTCCAGGTCCACGCGGTCCAGCACGACCTCGTGCACGGTTTTCTTGAAGTCCCGGTAGGCCGGATGGCCCACCACCTTATGGTGATGCGGCGTGTGTCCGTTCATGGACAGCGGCGCATGGTCCGGGCTGGATAGCTGTTCGCGGATCGACATGATGGGCTCCGTCTGACAGGAGGAATGGATAGGACAAACTCAGGCAATGTTTGGAGACGACGTCTTGGCCCGCGTGAAGAGCTTGCCCAGAGAGAAGCCCTTCTCTTGCGGTGCGTGACGGTCGTTCTCGCGTGCCGTGACGAAGAGGTCGGCCAGGGCCACAAGGGCCTTGGCCATGGTGCTGTTCCGGTGATGATGGGCAATGGGCATGCCCTGGCAGATGGAGTCGTCCACCGCTGCCGCATCATCGGGCAGCACATGGAAGAGCTTCTGGCCAAAGACTTGCTCCAGCGTCGAGCGGGGCAGCTCGTCGCGTTTGCCATGGCGGTTGGCCAGGACACGGATCTTCTCGGCGGGGTAGTGCAGGCCGTGCAGGATGTCCAGCAGGCGCCGCCCTGTGCGGGCAAAGGCCATGGTCGGCTGAACCGTCACGCAGATCTGGTCACTGTGATCGAGCACCGCAATCGACAGCGGGTTGATCGCCTGCCCGACGTCGACCAGGATGAAGTCGTAGACCGGTGACACCAGCGACAGCACGTACTCGATCTTGTCCTTCTTGATCTCGCCCGCTTTGATCGGATCGCTGGCGCCGGCCAGGACGTCGAAGCCGTTGGCAACGCGTGTCAGGCAGGCCTCCAGGAACGCATCGTCCAGCCGATCCACCTGCGCGCAGACTTCAGACAGCGTGGCGGGCGGTGTCACGTTGCTCACAAGAAAGTGCGTGTCGCTGAACTGCGTATTCAGATCGATCAGCAGCACGCGCTTGTGTGCGTGCGTGGCCAGCGTGTAGCCGACGTTGCTGGCAATGAAGCTGGAACCGGCGCCGCCCTTGCTGGAGATGAAGGCGATCACGCGTGCTTCTTCTCGCGTTCTCGGGGTGTGATTGGTTTCCAGCCGGGTGAGCGCGGCTGTCAGCTGTGCGCGCTCCAGGGGCCAGGTCAGCACGTCACTCACGCCGGCGCGCAGCGCACGGATCAGGTCGTCGCGCTCCTGGGTATGTGTGACGAGGACGCAGGGCAGGTCAGGGAACTGTTGCCGCAGCAGTTCGATGCTCAGCATCTGGCTGGAGCCACCGCTCGGCTGGTCGATGAGGAGCGCATCGGCGCCTCGCAGTTGGCAGGCATGCGTGGACAGGCTGCCCGGCGCGGCCTGCAGGCGCATGACCTGGTAGCTGCCGCTGGCGGCTACCAGGCGTGCAAGGTCCGCCAGGCGCTCGCCGTCTTCGGACGCAATCAAGATCTTGAGCATGGCAAAGCTCCCCGTTCGGTCGTGTGTTCTGTATGGCGTTGTATCGCGCTATCAGGCTTGCGATGGCGGGTGCCGTTTGGGCACCTGACTGGGCACCCGCCATGCGCTGTCAGTGAGAGAAGGCGCCTGACATGCCGCTGCCGCCGTATCCGCCGCCGCCGAACCCGCCGCCGTATCCACTGCTACCGCTGCCGGCGCCTCCGGCGGGGAAGCGGGTCATCGAGCGGTCGTAGTTGCTCATGGCGGCCACTGCGGCCTTGCCGTCGTAGCCATCCAGCGCCGGCAGGCCGGCCGGGGCGTCAGGGTTGATCACCTGCGCTTGCTTGACGCTCGTGACGGCCTCGCCGAAGTGTTTGTCCCAGACGGGTGTCGTGGTCATGCAGGCAGTCAGGGCCTGGCAAGCCAGGATCACGAGTGCGGCACGTTGCAGGCGTTTGAGATTGGTGTTCATGGCATATCTCCACAGGGTTCCCAGGGTCAGCGCGTTTGCGGGGCCGTAGTCGTGTCGGCCACAGCTGTCTGCCGGCCTTGCGTCTTGGCTCTGGCCTGGGCCAGCCGTGCTGCGGTGGCCTCGATCCGGGCGACACGGGCGGCGTTGTCGTCAGTGGGCGCCGGGGCGGGTGTTGCGGTTGGCGTAGGTGCGGCTTCTGCAACCGGCAGCGTGGCGGCTGGTGTTTCCGGCACATCACTCGTCGGAGGCGTGACCGGAGCCGTGCTCACCTCAGTGCGCGGTGCCGGGGCGGCCGGAGCCACTGGTGCCGGTGCTACCGGGGCGGGGGCGGGTGCCTGCGAGCTCGGTGCCGAGGGCGCGCTTGGTGCCTGTGCTGGCATCTGCGGTGCCGTTGCGGGTGCTGCGGCGCTCGCCGGTTTGGCCGCGCGGTTCTTGGCGCCTCTGCCTTCCATGTTGCCCGTCAGGTAGACGTCGAGCTCGTTAGACGATGAGAAGCTGTCCGTCGGCAGCGGATACGATGCCGTCTGCATCGGCTGCACCAGACGCGGCGTGATGACGATGACCAGTTCCGTGAGCTCGTGCTGGTACTGCGTGCTGCGGAACAGCGCACCCAGGACGGGGATTTCACCCGCGCCAGGCAATGCCTGGAGTGAACCGCGTGCGTTGTCCTGCAGCAGCCCGCCGATGGCGAAGCTCTCGCCGTCACGCATTTGCACGGTGGTCGAGGCGCGCCGCGTTGTGATGAGCGGCAGGATGGTCTGGCCGGTTGTGCTCGCGCCCGTGACGGTTGCGCCCGTGGGCGAGAGTTCCGACACTTCCGGCGCCACCTTCAGGTTGATGCGGCCATTGGCCATGACGGTCGGCGTGAACTTCAGGCCAACGCCATACTCCTCTTCCTGCAGCGTGATGGTGGGTGCGCCACCCGAGGCGCTGCTCTGCGCGACCGGGATGTAGATCTTGCCGCCTGCCAGGAAGCTGGCTTCCTGCCCGCTGAGCGTGACGAGGTTCGGCTCAGCCAGGATCTTCACCAGGCTGTCGTTCTTCTGCGCGTCCAGCTGAACCTGGAAGGGCCGGTTGTTCGCCTTGTTGGCAAAGAACCCGGTGGACGAACCGGTCAGCAGAGAGGTCAGGATTCCACCGCTCCAGGACCCGAATCCGCCCTGGATATTGAGTGCCGAGCCCAGTTGATTCAGCAGGGTCTTCGACACTTCGGCCACCTTGACTTCCAGCATGACCTGCTGCGGCGTATCCACGATCATCATGTTGATGACGTTGGCACCACCGGCGGCACCGCCACCACCACCGAGTGCACCGGCAGCGCCGCCTCCCTTGTCCGCACCGCTCTGTGCAGAGGCAGCATAGGCATGCGCGATTTCCATGGCCTGCTGCGCAGCCTGCGCACTCGACACGTTGCCGGCCAGCACCAGGCTGTCAGCCGCGGTCATCACGCGAATCTTGTTTTCACCCGGCATCAGCTGCGCGAGCGACGTTTGCAAGCCGCCGGCATCTGCGTTGACCACCACGTTGACGATGCTGCAGGCGCCGCTGCGGCCCTGCACGATCATGTTGGTGGTGCCCACGCTGCGGCCCAGCAGGTACATGGATTGCGGTGACACCATGGTGGCCTGCACCACGCCCGGGTTGCCCAGGGTGCGGTTGCGCACCGGTTCGGGCAGAGAGATGAGCAAAGACTTGCCAACCGGCACCACCACGCTGCTCTCACCGCGCACGGCGCCCGTGCAGTTCGGGCCACGTACGTCAGCCACGGGCGCAGTTGCCAGCGCCGGGTTCATGCTGATCGTCATCTGCACCGGAGCGGGCGCACCGGCTCGGCCGCCTTGTACAACGACCGGTGCCGTGGTGGACTTGGCCACGGCACCTGCTTCCATGGCCGTTTGTGCCGTCGCGTGATGCGGCATGCAGAGCATCGCACTGGCTGCACCTGCCAAGACAAGCATGCGTGTGCTGCCGAGGACCTGTGCGCCATGCAGCGCGACATTGGTTTTTAGGTTCGTCTTCATATCTCCCCCCCCGAGGGTGTGCTGCACAAGAAGAAAATGCGGTTGATACGCTGTGGCTGGCTAACCTCTACGTTGCGATGCGAATGAAAGAATCGTCGGGTGTGTGGTGGGTCAGAAGCACTCCATGCTGCCCTGCACGCCAGCCAGCACACCGATGCAATCGCGTTGCCGGACCGGGCCCGAGGCAACGTGGCGCACCTTGGCCGTTGCCCGTTGCGCGCTGACCATCACCACCTTGGGTGCGGGTTCAACTGCGGGCGTACCCAGCAAGGTGCCTTTCGTGGCGCCGCCGGTTGCCGTGGCGGCAACGTCAACCTGATTGCGCAGCACCAGCGAGAGCGTGCCCACGCTGCGTGCCACATCCAGCTTCTCTGCCTGATCGGGCGTGACTTCCAGCGTGACCGCGTTGACGACCTTGGGCTGCGTATCGTCCCGGCTCACCTGTTGTGCAACCGCCAGCACCAGGATCTTTTCCAGCACGATCTTGGAGATGCTGTTGTTGTTCGTGCTCTTGGCGTCTTCGTTGGTGTTGACGATCACGTCGACCAGGTTGCCCGGCAGTGCGAAGCCCGCCACGCCCACCACGTCGTTCACACGCACGGTGATGGCGCGCTTGCCTTCGGCAATGACTGCCGACAGGCCGCCCTTGGTGCCGATGGGCGCGAGCTTGTTCTCCAGGATCGGTTCACCTTTTTGCAGGCTTGCACGCACCACGCGCCCTTGCAGTGCCTTGGGATCGTCAAACGTGCCCGGCGGCAGGCTGCCGGCCGGCCAACTGACCATGCGCAACTGCTCATTGCCCAGCGGTTGGCCGAGATCCATGTCGCTGGCGGCCACCACGACTTGTTTGACTGAACTGGATGACTGCTGAGACAGCCAGCGTGATGCAGAGACGACGGCCGCGATCCCCGCCACCAATGCCACGATCAGCATCACGATTGCACGCGCGTTTTTCATGATGAGTTCCCCCTTCTGAGATCAATGAATCGGTTCAGACATGCAGTGCTCAAGTGCGAGCCTGTACGTCTTGCCGCCAGCCCGTGCCCGCACTCATGGAATCGGTGGTCCCGAAATCTGCGTGCGTGCAGAAGTAGATTTGCCATGCCCTGCGCAGTGCTTCGTTTGTCACCTCGGACGGCCAGCCGTGGTATTGCACGGCGGAGGCCACCAGGCGCAGCAGGTCGCGCGGAATGCAGGCCAGCAACGGCTTGCCGCTGGCGTTGTGCAAGGCTTCGCGCAGGTAATCGAAGGCCGCCGCTGCGTTCTGCAGCTTGAGGTCCTCTGCGGCGCGCAGGTAGACCTCGCGGTAGTTGTCCACCGACAGCGGGCCGACATAAAGCTTGCTGCCAAGCCGGCGCAGGAAGGCGTCGTCGCCCAGTTGGGCCGGCTCCAGGTTGGTCGAGAAGACCGGCCAGACATCGAACGGCACGGAGAACCGCACGCCGTTGCGCAGCGAGAACATGTCGACGCGGCGGTCCAGCGGCACGATCCAGCGGTTGAGCAGCTCGCTCACGCCAACCTGCTGACGGCCCAGGTCATCGACGATGTAGATGCCGTTGTTGGCCTTCATGTGCGGGGGCGCCTGGTAGAAGCCGGTGCCGCTGTCGTAGCGCAGCTCGAGCATCTCCAGCGTGAGCTCGCCGCCCGAGAGCACGGCGGGGCGATGGCACATCTGCCAGCGGCGGTCCAGCGGGCGGCGCGCGATGGGGGCACCATCGTCGTCCTGCGCCACGTGCACGAGCGGGTCGAAGATCTGGATGATCTCGCCCGCCACCGTGATGGCGTATGGCACCGGAATCGTGCCGGGAAGCAGCATGCCCAGATGCTGCGCAAGATAGGTCTTGCCGCCGCCGGCCGGACCGTAGAGCATCAGCGCGCGGCTGGTGTTGAGCGCCACACCTACGTCGTCGAGCAGCTCCGTCGGCATGACGAACGTGCTGAAGGCGGCAGTGACATCGCCCTTGGATAAAGAGGCCCGTTGGATGGTGTGTCGTTGCACCGCCTCAACATAGGCTTCCAGCGTGACGGGCGCGGCACCGACATAGCTGCAGCGCGCGGTGAATTCAGCAGCGCGCACATAGCCGGCGTCCGTCAGGTGGAAGCGCACGTCCAGATCGTTGGCACCGCGGTGCGCCACTTCCAGCATGCGCTCGCGCACGGCGTAGGCCGCCACTTCATTGATGACCATGGCCGGCAGCTTGATGGTGTCCATCAGCATGACCAGCGTGGCGCTGCGATGCAGATATGCCACCTTCATGAGCAGGCCGAGCAGCAGCGAGATATCCAAGCCCGTCTCGGCAACGGTGCGCGGCAGGATGTGCCAGGGGGCGGCGGGCTCGCGGCGGGCGGCATCCAGCCCGGTGGGCGATGGCACGGCCTCGAGCGAGCGCGGCGTATGTTGGGCGTGCCCGAATTCTGTGTGCTCGATCTTTTGGTCCCCAATCATCTTCATCACCGTTTGTCTGAGTGGATACGAAGTGCGCGTCGAGGTGTGCAAGTTGCGTGCATCAAGCCGACACAAACAGAACTGCAATCGTGCCGGCGGCAATCGCCACGCCGTACGGCAGTGAGCCCACCGACCACGATGCATCGGCCTGTGGTGTGGATGGGCCTTCTTCACGGCTGATCTGCCCCGACGTCATCAGAACGTCGCGCAGGTTGCGGCGCAGCTGCGTCATGCGCTTGTGGCGGAGGGTGAATGCCAGTGCCCACACGCCGCCGATCACGAACGTGGCCAACGCAATCTCAAAGGCCATGAACGCTCCGAGCCAGGCACCTACGGCGGCCATGAGCTTCACGTCGCCTGCAGCCATGCCACGCAGCAGATAGAACGGCAGGAAGATCGCCAGGCCCGTGAGCCATCCGCACGCCCATACAAGCGCGCCGCTGCCGAGGCCATGCACTACCACCTGCAACGGCAGCGCCACCAGCCAGGCACCGAAGGTCAACCAGTTCGGGATGCGGCGATGCTGCGCGTCGATGGCTGCTGCAGTTAGCGCCACGCCCATGGCAACGGGGCCGATCATTGGCGAGAGCAGGGTGGCGTCGTTCATGGTGTCCTCGGGTTCTGCGGTGCAGTGGCAAAGTCGGTTCGATGGGGTCAGGTGTTGCAACGGTCGTTGTTATTTGGTCCAGTACGGCATCATGGGATGGCCGCGGCGATCATTTCGTAAAGGGACTTCACGCCGCTACCCAGCGCCACGACGGAGCCGAGAATGACAATTGCGATAAGCGAGCCCAGCAGTGCGTACTCGATCGAGGTCACGCCTTGATCGTCGCGCAGCCACTTCCTGGGGTTGATTGGCTTGTGCATGCTGGTCTCCTGCGTAGCGCTGGTAGCTGACTGAGTTGGCAGTCCGTTAGAGTGCTGCTGCAATGTTGGAAAACACCGTACTCAGGTTCGTGCCGACGAGCTGAACCGAGGCGATGATGACAACGGCAATCAATGCCGCGATCAGGCCGTACTCGATTGCAGTAACCGCCTGCTCGTCGTACAGGAACTGCTGTAGAAGCGTGCTGTAGCTGTTCATCACAATCTCCCTTTGCCAAAGGCAGAACCTCTGCCGGTTGTTGCTGGAGCGTGGGGCGCCAGGTTCATGGCGACCCACGCCTGCTTTCGCTTGGCATGCATTGCTGTGCAACCGAATGCAGTGAGCCTCGCGTTCGCAACATCTGCGCGTTAGAGCGCGTTAGCGATGTTGTTGAACACGGTGCTCAGGTTGGTGCCAACCAGCTTGACCGAAGCGATGATCACGACAGCGATCAGAGCGGCGATCAGGCCGTATTCGATGGCGGTCACACCATCTTCGTCACGGGCGAATTGCTTGAGTGCGTTGAGGTAGTTCATGACAATCTCCTTCAGTGGAAAAAATGCGCGTTCGAAAAGCCAGGATGAGTGAGAGGTCATGTCGGCGGCGCACAGATAGCACAGGCATGAAACGGCCAGCAGCCTTCGCTGCCGTCATCGGCCCGCAGGAACTCACGTGACACACACCGTGTGGTGTTGCGTTGCGTGTTGTCCCTTGTGGGTGATGTGAGCGTGTTGTTGGTCGGCATTGGTTTCGATCCCTCGTTCAAATCGATGCTTTGATTTGGAGATTCCGTTTCGCTTCGCCGTCTGCTGCGAACTTGCTGCTCCCCGTTCAAGGCGGCGGTGACGATGTCCTGCGATCTGGCATAGGCAAAAGCCGGGCCACCCCCTTGCACTTCTATGTGCGACAAGGCTTTGCGGGCGATGGGTCGAAATCCTGGGGGCGCAGCGGAGGGCAGGTGCCCGGGTTCTCGGGGGCGGAGTTGCCAGGGGGAAACGCGTGGCGTGGCACGTCGATTTGGATGAGGCTACGTAGGGATGACGCAGCGCAGGGGGGCCCTCATTCAAATGGACAGGTGAGGGGGTAGCGTAGTGGATGGTGGAAATCAGCCACCGGGTAGGCTGGGGGTCCACATGAGGCGCTCCACCGTGTTCCGGCTGGGGGTGTGCCGGTAGCGGGGCGACGTTTCCGGATGGAAACGTTGAGCGCTCCCCTTGGCGCCTGTCTCGCTCAGTTGCGTGCGGCGAGGCCGCAGCCACAACGCATCCGGGGAAATGCCCCCGCGCTTCAGCGCTGAAACGTCGACGCAATTTCGACGATCGGGCAGCGCCAAAACCAGGCCGCGTGCCGTGCCGTGCCTTGCCTTATTCACACACGAGAACAAGACTGGGCTCTAAGACACGTACCCGGCGCGAAGCTGTCGCGCGCGTGGCGAAGCCCCACCCAGCGCAGTGCAAACATCGTGTGCCGCGCATCACCCGGAACCGACGCGAGGACCAGCATGAGCCAGAGATCGGTGCGTCTGCCAGCCACGCGCAGCGCTGCTGTAGCGCGTGAGGTTGCTGCTGGCCACTGGATCGACCTGGCCCGGGTGCGCGCCTACAGCGGTGCGCTGCTGATTCTGTTCTGCGCGCTGCTGCTGGGCTGGGCCTGGACAAGCCAGGGCTTTACCGATGTGGCGATGGCGCGTCCTGGAACGGATTTCTCGGCGTTCTGGGGGGCATCTCACCTTGCACTGACCCAAGGGGCCCTGCAAGCCTACGACGTGCGGCAACTGACCGCGGTGATCGTTCAGTATGGAACGTTGGGCAAGGGCGCCGAGCTGATCCTTCCCTGGCTGTATCCACCGACCTTTCTGCTGATGGTCCTGCCGCTGTCGTTGTTGCCGCTGACCTTGAGCTACCTGCTGTTCCTGGCGGGCACGGGGCTCGTCTATTTCCGATCGATCAGTGTGCTGGCGGGGGCGCAGCACCCTTGGCGCCAAGGGGTGTGGTTGCCTGTGCTGGCCGCGCCTGCAACGCTCATCACCATTCTTGCGGGCCAGAACGCGCTGTTGACGGCAGGCGTGGCCGGGGCAGCCGTGTACACCCTCAACAAGCGCCCCGTGCTTGCCGGTGTGCTCATTGGCTTGCTTGCCATCAAGCCGCAGCTGGCGGTGTTGTTCCCGCTGGCCCTGGTGATCTCGCACGCATGGAGGGCGCTGGCCAGTGCGCTGACGACGACGACGGCGTTTGTCGGTGTCAGCGTGTTGGTCTGCGGCTGGCGCACGGTGCCGGCCTTCTTCGCCAACGCGCAATGGGTACGGGCAAGCTTCATCGAGGGAGGAGCGAACCTGTGGTGGGGCATGCCCACGCCCATTGCAGCCGCCCGGCTGGCCGGGGTGAGCGTGACTGGCGCCTACGCCATACAGGTGCTGATAGCGCTGGCGATGGCCGGGGCGATGGTCTATGTCTGGCGGCAGACCACGGCGTTTGAGTTGCGTGCTGCGGCGCTGGCTATTGCCACGCTGATGGTGACGCCCTATCTGCGTGATTACGAACTGACATGGCTTGGGATTGCCATTGCCGGAGTGGTGGGCGACGGTGTGCGCGATGGCAACGGCCTGTCCAGCGGCGAGCGGGGGCTGCTCGTGGTGGCCTGGCTGCTGCCGCTCTATGAGCACGCCAATCCTTACCTGAAGCTGCCGCAGATCGGGCCGCTGGTTCTGATGGCCATGATGGCGCTTGTTGTGCGTCGCGTGGCAACGCAGAGGTGAGGGTGCCATGGCCATCGCTTGGAACCTTCTCAAGCACAGGGTGCCCGAGACACCTTCGGCACCCGCAGCGGATGCGCGCCACTGGCTGGGCCAGGACCGTCTGCGCGTGTATTCGATGGCCGCGCTGGCGTGCTACGTCGCGTACTTTGCGATCTGGGCCATCCGCGCCAGTGTTTTGAAGGTGCCGGGCGTCTTCCCGCTCGGCGGTGATTTTCTGGTGTTCTGGAGCGCTGCACAGCTGGTCCTGCAGGGGCATCCGCTCGCGGCCTACGATGTCGCCGTGCTGCACAACCAGGAACTGGCCACCGTGCCGCTGGTGGCGACAACCCAGGGGTTGTTGCCTTGGTTCTATCCGCCAACGTTTCTGCCCTTCGTCACGCCGTTTGGGCTGCTGCCGTACTGGCTTGCCGTGCTGGTCTTCCTGGGCGTGAGCGTTGGGTGCTTCCTGTGGGTGGTCAGCCGGATCGTGCCGTGGCGGCAGGCATGGCTGCCCTGCGCGGCATTTCCGGGCATTGCGGTCGTGCTCGCAACGGGGCAGAACGCACTGCTGCTGGCGGCGTGCGCTGGTCTGGCGCTCACCTTGCTGCATTCCCCTCGGCCCAAGCGGCCCGCTAGCCCGATTGCCGCGGGCATGCTGCTCGCACTGCTGACGGTGAAGCCGCAGCTGGCATTGATGTTTCCCATCGCGCTGCTGTGCGCTAGAGCTTGGAAGAGTTTGATCGCAATGGCGCTGACCTCGCTTGCGCTGGCAGCGCTGGCGCTGGTGGCGTTCGGTCCACAGTCGTATATCGCCTTCCTGCACAACGCGGCGTTCGCACGGTCGGTGGTGGAATCCGGCGCGGTCCATCTTGAGCGCATGCCCACCCTCTTTGCCATGATCAAGATGCTGCACGGCAGCGTGGTGCTGGCTTACGCGCTGCACCTGATGGGGGCCATGGCAGCCTGCGCCGTGGTCGCCTATGCGTGGAGCCGGCCGTGCAGCTTTGCGTTGCGCGCCGCGGCTGTGCTGACGGCAAGCATGCTCGCCAGCCCCTACCTCTACGACTACGACCTGGCCTTTCTCGGCCTGGCCATTGCCTGGCTGGCGTCTTACGGGTGGCGCGAGGGGTGGCTGCCCGGCGAACGTGAAGGACTGATCCTGCTGTGGCTTCTGCCGCTGGGCGGAATGCTTGTGATTGACCGACTCGGCTTTCAGCTGATGCCGGTTGTATTGCTGCTGGCACTCGCGCATATCGCGCGCCGTATTCATCTTGAGCGCACACGCAACGCGTCGCACAGCCGCGTGCCAAGGCGCCTTGGACGGGGAGAACAATGATGTTGGATTACAAGAGAAACCAACTGCTTTCGCTGGTCGTGCCGTTCTACAACGAAGGCGAGGCGCTGGCGTCCTTCTTTGCGCGGGTCGTGCCGATCCTGGAGTCGATCGAGTCCACGCAGTTCGAGATCGTGTGCGTGAACGACGGCAGCAAGGACGACACGCTACAGAAGCTGATTGCGGTGTCACGTATGGACGAACGCGTGCGGGTGATCGACCTGACACGCAACTTCGGCAAGGAAGCAGCGCTGACGGCCGGCATTGACGAGGCGGCGGGCGACGCCGTCATCCCGATCGATGCTGACCTACAAGACCCGCCGGAGCTGATTCCCACCCTGGTGGCGCACTGGCAAAAGGGAGCGGAGGTGGTACTGGCACAGCGCGCCAGCCGCGCCTGCGATACGTTCCTCAAGCGTGTGACGGCGGCCGCGTATTACCGCGTTCACAACACGCTGTCCGACCTGAAGCTGCCGGAAAACGTTGGCGATTTTCGGCTGATGGACCGCGCCGTCGTCAACGCGCTCAAGCAGTTGCCCGAGCGGCACCGGTTCATGAAGGGTTTGTTTGCGTGGGTGGGTTTCAACACCGTGATCGTGCCGTACGAGCGTGAGGCACGTAGCGCAGGGCAATCGAAATTCTCTGGCTGGCGCCTGTGGAATTTCGCGCTGGAAGGCATCACCAGTTTCAGCACCTGGCCGTTGCGGAGCTGGACGTATATCGGTCTGGCCATTGCAAGCCTGGCATTCGTGTATGGCAGCTACATCATCGCGCGCACCATGATCCTGGGTGTGGACGTGCCCGGCTACGCCTCGCTGCTGTCGCTGCTGCTGTTCTTTGGCGGCTTGCAGTTGATCGGGCTGGGTGTGGTGGGGGAATACATTGGCCGCATCTACGACGAGGCCAAAGGCCGTCCGATCTACCTCGTGAAGCGTCGTTATCAGGAGCGCCGGCTGCGCAATCGGCTGACGGGTGAGCGGCGTGTGATTCAGATGGTGCGGGGCCAGCGCGGCTAGGCGCGTTTCAGCATTTGGGGGGCGCCATGTCGGCAACGGATTCGGGGCGCTTGGCGCGTCGCCTGACCATCTATGCGGTGGTGGGGTTGGTGCTCCAGGTCTTGGCGCTGGTGATCTGGGGCATCCGGTTTTACGTGCTGAAGGATTGGACAGCGCCGATGCTCGGCTACGACTTCTCGGTGTTCTGGTCGGCCGCTAGGGTTGCGCTCGAACACAACGCGGCAGCGGTGTTTTCTGCGCAATGGATGCAGCCGATGGAAGAGTCGTTGCGGCACCAAGTCGGCTACTCCCCATGGCCCTATCCGCCAACCTTCCTGCTGGCCGTTGTTCTCTTCGGGCTGCTGCCTTTCGGGGGCGCGCTCGTTCTCTACTTTGTGCTCGGCTTGTCTGCCTTCGGAGCGATGCTCGCACGCATCAGCCACAACGTTGAACGTGCGTGGCTGCCTTGGCTGGCCGCATTTCCAGGGGTGCCGGTTGCGTTGGGGTTGGGACAGAACTCGCTGTTGACGGTGTCTGCTGCGGGCGCAGCACTTGCCTTGCTTGAGACAAACGCGGGGTTTGCCGGGATGTGCATCGCGCTACTCGTGATCAAGCCCCAATTTGGTGTGCTGTTTCCGCTGGCGCTGGTGTGCAGTCGGCAATGGAAGGCGCTTGTTGTTGCGGCTCTCTGCACGTTGGCTTTCGCGGGGGGCAGCGTCGCCGTTTTCGGGGTTGAGGCATGGCGTGCGTTTGCTGCGTATCTTCCCGAGTTCAGCCGGATCGCGGTGGAGCAGGGTGGCCGTGAAATGTGGCTTGGCATGCCAACCGTATTCGCTCTCAGCCGCAGCCTGGGTTTGTCTGTGAGCGCGGCGTATGTTGTGCATGGCTTGGTTGCCGCGCCGGCCGTGATGGTCATGGCCTTCCTGTGGGTCAAGCGCGCTAGGTTCGAGCTTCGCGCAACCGCCTTTGTCGTGGCCACGCTGTTGATACAGCCCTACATCATGTTCTACGACCTGGTATGGATGATCCTGCCGATCGTCTTTCTGATGCGCGATGCCAGGGTTCAGGCGTTGAGTCGTCTGGAGTGGGTTCTGCTTGCAGCGGTGTGGCTGGCACCTGTGCAGGGTGTTCTTGCGGCGTATGTTGGTCACTACCTGCAGGTGCTTCCCGCTGTGCTTGTGGCGTTCTTGGCCATCGTGATGCGGCGTCATTTTGCGTCCACTGCAGCACACTCGCAACCCGCTACCGGTCTTGGCGGACACGCGGCTGGCGCGTCTCGACTGGGTTGAGGATCGGTGGCTGCGCAGTGGGACGGGCATGCGTGAACGTTTGAGACCACCCATTGAACCAATTGCGAAACGGCACCTCGACGTAGTGGTGCAGCAGATGAGCGGCGGCAAACGCCCAGAAGAGAAACAGCGCATAGGTGACGATCTGATCCATGAGCCCGATGTCCGCCGGCATGCTTACGACGAGCGGCAGCATGACGCCATGCGCGAGATACAGTGGGTAGGACACCTTGCCGAGATACTGCGCGGCAGATGTCTGCAGGATGCGCGCGACCGGGCCGCGGTCAGTGATGAGTGCACTGATCAGCGCGCCGAACGTCAGTGGCGCGGTCAGTGCAGACCCAGGAAGGGCATCGGCAGAAATGAGCAGGAACAGCGCTGCTGAAAACGCCGTCACCTGAAAGGCGGGGTGGTTCGTCAACGTGACGAGACGATCCCGGAACTCATAGATGAGGGTGCCGACAAAGAAGCCCGCGATACACCGCAGCCAACCGAACTGGTGAACCAACTTACTGAGGCAACCGCCCTGGAGTAGGCAGGCGCGGTCGATCTCGATCCAGGCGGCCAGCGCGCACGCCGTCAAGGCCAGCGCCGCGAACACCACCATGCGGACATGGCGGCGCATCAGAACGCAACCCGCGCCGAACAGCAGGTAGACGTACATTTCGTCGCCGGCACTCCAGCTCACGGCATTGCCGATACCCGCCTGGAAGAAGTTCAGGCCCTGCGACATGGTGGTCAGCGCCAGCGTCTCGCCGAAGAGCGGCAGATGACGGGCCACGATGAGGGCCAGCACCGTGGTTGCGATGTGCGTTGGCCACAGGCGGCCGATGCGGCGGATCATGAATGTCCGCAGTGATGCTAGATTCGACAACTGCGGACCACATGCGCTGCTGATGACGAAACCGCTCAAGACAAAGAAGAGATCCACCGCAAGATAGGCGTTGGCAGAGAGCGGGTGCGGCCATGCGCAGAACATGTGATGCACCACGATGAACAAGGCTGCGATGCCGCGCAGGCCTTCAAAGCTCCTGATCACGCTGGTGTCCCCTGTGCCGGATTGGGTGCGTGTGTGCCAGTCGCGGCAGCGGGTGGTGTTGCAGCGTCAGAGGTTTCGGGTGGCGCGATCACGCGTTGCGCCGCACGCGCGCGCTGCACGACGACGGCGAGCAAGGCCACCAGCACGATCGGCGCCCACTGTCCCGTGCTGCGCGAAAGCACGGCGAACAAGCCTTGCGCCGGCACCAGCCAGGCAGCAAGCAGCACCGCCTTTTCGAACCGGTTGCTGCCGTGGCGTACAAAGTCGACCGTGAGCCAGGCCATCGGCAAGGCGAGCCACGCCAGGTCGTAGTAGATGAGGTAGGGCTGCACCATCAACGTCGCGATGGGTAATGAGGCAGCGCGCAACTCGACGCGGCAGGTGCTGCGCCACAGCCAGATGCAGGCGGCAATCACCAGCGTCGCCACGCCTGCATGCACCGCATACGACATCGTGGTCGAGTACCCCGCAGACCGCAGCGTGCCGAACACCGTTGGCGCGCCGTACAGGATCACGCCACCGTTCTCGACAATGGCGTGGCGGAACATGGCCAGGCTTTTTGCCGCGGCGACAAAGGTGTCCGTGCCGAATGCGAGCCAGCTGACCGCCAGGATCAATACAGAGAAGAACGCCGCCGACACGAGTGCGCGCCACTGGCGCCCACAGAGCAGGTAGAGCGGGAACAGGATGCCCAGTTGCGGTTTGATGCAGAGCATGGCGATGCAAGCGCCGGCCGCGATTGGAGAGCGCCGCAGCAGTACCAGCGCCGCGCCCGCAGCTGCCGCTGTGAACAGCGAATTCTGCCCCGTGACCAGCGTGACCCACACACCAGGAAACGCAACGGCCGGAATGAGCCAGGGCAGCTGCTGCGACGCCAGCGTCGACCGGAGCACCCCCAGGTAGAGCGCGATGCCGCTGGCCGAGAACACCACCGTGGCCGCACCGAACGACAGCATGCCGATCGGGTAGATCAGCAACAGGAACGTTGGCGGATAGGAGAACGGTCCAAAGATGTCCGGCGGCAGGATGGCGGCCTCCGCAGCGCGTAGCAACGCCCAGTCATAGGCTGCCGCAGCACCGCGTGTCACGGCCAGGCTAGCGGCATTCCAGAAGACCACCAGGTCCCACCCCGGCGACGGAATGGTGGTGTTCTTCAGCACGTGGTGCCCCCACCACCACATGCCGAGCAGGAAATACTCAAGGAAGAGCAGGGCCCCGCCATAAACGTGCAGTCGGCGGGACCCCGGCCAACCTCCCCCCCTCGTAATCGGCGCGGGTACAGCATGCGCCGCTTGTTGCTTGCCCTGCTGGCTGACTGACATGGTCCGCCCCTGTTTTCTGTTTTGTTCTACCCCCACCTTTACCGTCGCCTCCGCCCTCCGCATTTATCCCTGCACACACACCATCCCGAGTTCTCCCTTGCGGATCTGCAGCTTGTGCTCACGCATCATCCGGAACAGCGTGACGCGCGAAATACCAAGTTCTTCTGCCACGTCAATGAGCCGTTCATGGTTGCGTTGCAAGGCTTCCTTGACAGCGCTGCGCTCGGCCGCTTCCCGCGCCTCGGCCAGGGTGGGCGGGCGCGAAGGCTCGACGGGCGGCTGCAGGTCAAGATCCGCCGGCTTGATGATGCCGTCCTCGCACATGGCGGCGGCGTGCCGGATACGGTTGATCAGCTCGCGCACATTGCCGGGCCAGGTGTGCACGCTGAGTGCCCGCAGGGCCGTCGGCGAGAACCCCTTGATGTGCTCGGGCGAATGGCTGCGGATGCTGTTGAGGATGTGCTCGGCCAACAGCAGGATGTCGGTCTCGCGTTCACGCAGTGCAGGCTGCTTGACGCGCAGCACGCAGAGGCGGTGATAGAGGTCGCCGCGAAAGCGCTCCGCCGCGATGGCTGCTTCCAGGTCGACATGGGTGGCCGAGATGACGCGCACGTCGACGGCCACCGACTCCGTGCTGCCCAGCCGTTCGATGCAGCCGGTTTCCAGAAAACGCAGCAGGCTGGTCTGGCTTTCCAGCGGCATGTCGCCGATTTCGTCCAGGAAGAGGGTGCCGCCGTGCGCCATCTCGATACGGCCGAGCTTGCGCTTGACCGCGCCGGTGAAGGCGCCGCGTTCATAGCCGAACAGCTCGGACATCAGCAGCGTGGGCGGGATGGCGGCGCAATTGACCGCGATGAACGGCTGGCCGGCGCGGCGCGAGGCGCAGTGGATCGCGCGTGCCGCGAGTTCCTTGCCGGTGCCGGATTCGCCCGAGATCAGCACGGGCGTATCCCATTTTGAAACCTTCTCGATGCCGCGGAACAGCGTCTGCATGGCCGGGCAGTTGCCGATCATCCCATCAGGGCGCAGCGCGCCGCGTGCGAGCGATGCTGCGGGGCGCAGGCTCGCCATCCCGACGGCGTGACCGAGCGCGCGCGCCAGCTCGGCGCTGTCGCACGGGATGTTGTAGTAGTCGACAAAGTACAGGCCGAGCAGCTTGCGCATCGGCGCCGACAGCATGTCGCCATTGTTGACCACCCCGATCCAGCCGATGTTCTGCTGGGCCAGCCAGGGTTCCAGGTCTTCCAGTTCCGCGTCGGAGTAGCCGCTGTCCAGGTCCAGCAAACCGCCCAGGACAGGTTCATCGCCCAGGTTCAGCGCCTCAAGATCGCGGCGGCTGTTGGCGAAGATGAGCCGCCAGCCCTGTTGAGCCAGGTAGCGGCAGCGCGTTGCATCGTGACGTAGCGAGACATAGAGCAACGGGCGGTTGATGTACGCGTTCATGTTTTCCCCCAACGCTTTTTTTATGGAGCCGCATTTGCCGTTGCGGCCACCACTGGACTGCCGGATCAACCATCGGACAAGGGCGGAACACCGCCTGTCCGAAAATGCAGCACATGCAGTCTGGGGGAGGAACCTCTCTGTGCCATGTGGCGGTCGGCGTGCAGTGCATGCCTGGCAACCTGGCTGTCTCGTTGGTTCGAGACTGGCTTTCACGTCGGTTCGCACCGACGATACCCCCGGACACTTCGACTTCTACTTTGACTTCACGCATTGCCTGAGGCCGGTATCGACGGCCGCATCAGGCGCACTCTTGGGTGCTTGGCCATCTTCCGTGGCCGGCGCACCGCCTATGTTCTGCACTTCCCCTCGGAGCGCTGTTGGACTGGCACTCCGTCATGAATCTGTGTCCTGCAGTCTCAGTGGCGATTCGCCTGCCGAGCTTCCGGATCGCTGGTTTGCCTCGCTGGCCCGGACAGTAGAGCGACGACCATGCCACGACCACTAAACCCTTGATCCACAACGATCTCAGCTCGAATCAGGGTGTTTGCAGTGGCAGGCGTCAGTGGGATGTTTCGAATTGGATACGTGCCGAATACCGGCAGCGGCTAGTGGAAACCGCTGAAGACGAAGGCGTTTTGTGCACAATGCGTCGCGCAAACGGGCGCAAAGAGTGACGAGAAATGCCTGCTGCGGTGCAAAAACTCGGGGGCAACCAGAGGGCCCAGAAATGGTTGCATCCGTGAAACATGCCCTGCTCACCGTGGGTGCGGAGGCATCGCAACGGGGGCCCTCGTATCGCGCTGCGCACACGTGCGTCGCGGAAATGGCGTAGCAGCTTGTCGGCGATGTGGGGGAAAGCGCGGCAGAGAATGACGCGGATACCTGAGGCGAGGCGCCCGCCGCGTCATCCGAAAAGATGAGGTGCTTTGTTGCCTGGGCGTGTTGCTGATGCGTTCCTTCGCGCGTGCAAATTCGTATCAGAACTGAAACACGCGCCGCCGGTGTGCGCTGGCAGTTGGGTTGCTGTGAAACAAGGTGGCTGGCGCAGCGCTTGAACGGGCGCACAACCGTAGCAGAGGGTGCGCCCGGAGAAAACCGCTACAGCACCAGCGGCCGGTCGCTCAGTTCGTTGGCACGCGGGGTGCCGTCAGCCGGGACGTGGGTGGCAAGGATGTCGTTGATCTGCGCCAGCGCTTCCAGCACCGGCGCCATCGTCACGCGCTGTGCAAAGCCACGCGTGATGGTCTCGCAGGCCGTGCGCCAGGCATGCGCATCGACCTTGGCGGCAATGCCGTGGTCGGCCAGGATCTCGACCGCATGGTCGGCCAGGTTGATGTAGAGCAGCACGCCCACGTGCTCGCGCGTGTTCCACACCTCAAGCAGGCCGAACAGTGTGCGGGCGCGGTGGCGTGGGGTGACGCCTGCCCACGCATCGCGTACCGGCAACGAGCTTTCAATGACGACGCGCACTTCACCGCGATGGCGTTGTTCGCCTTCGCGCACAGCGGCTTCCAGCTTGTGCAGATCGGCAGGCGGAAAGGCGCGCTTGGCGTGCGAGGAGGTCGTCAGCAGGTGGGTGAGGGCACGGCGCGCGCCGCGATGGTGTCGGGTTTGAGATGCCATGGTCGTGATCGTGCTTACCAGTTGCCGGAGGCACCGCCGCCGCCGAAATCGCCACCGCCGCCGCCTCCAAAGCCGCCACCACCACCACCGAAGTCTCCACCGCCGCGTCCCCAGCCACCACCCAGGCCACCCCCGAGTCCGCCACCCAGCCCGCCGATGGTGCCGGGCCCCCAGCCGCGGTTGCCCATCACCACGCGCGTGCCGGGTCGGCCACCGGGCAGGCTGCCCGTGACGCGTCCGCCCGAGCGCATGGCCGCGCTCAGTACGAAGAACACGATGATCGCCAGCGGAAACAGCACCGGCAGCCAATCTTCGATGCCACTGCTGGCCTGCTGATGCTTGGCGCGTTCAGCCGGCGGCAGGCTTTCCTGCGCAACGATGGTCTGGATGGCCGAGATGCCCGCCGACAAGCCGCCATAAAAATCACCCTGACGGAAGTGCGGCGCCATCACATCTTGCAGGATGCGCTTCGATTGCGCGTCGGTCAGTGCCCCCTCCAGCCCGCGCCCGACCTCGATGCGCATTTTGCGCAGCGATGCGGGGTTGTCCTTGGCGATGAGGATGATGGCGCCGTCGTCCACGCCCTTGCGGCCGGCCTTCCATGCCTCGGCCACACGGATGCCGTACGCCTCGATCGGGTCCGGCGCGGTCGTGGGCACCATCAGCACGAAGATCTGGCTGCCACGCTGCTGCTCGTAGTCGGCCAGCACCTGTTCAAGCGCGCTGCGTTGCTGGGCAGACAGCGTGCCCGTGAGATCCGTCACGCGCGCAGCCAGCGGTGGTACGGCCACCGGGGTGTCACCCTGCGCGCTCTGCGCGCGCGCAGGCAACGCGGTGGCTAGCCACAGGGCCGCTGTCAGCAGGAGGGCGAAGAAAGCACGCGCGCGCATCGACATGATCGTCAGCTCGTCAGAACTTCACCGCCGGGGCGGTGGAAATGCTTTTCTCGTTCTCGACCGTGAAATTCGGCTTGACCTGATAGCCCATCACTTTGGCCGTCAGGTTGGTCGGGAAGCTGCGGGCCAGCACGTTGTAGTCCTGCACCGACTTGATGTAACGCTGGCGCGCCACGGTGATGCGGTTCTCAGTGCCTTCCAGCTGCGATTGCAGATCGCGGAACGATTGATCAGCCTTGAGCTGCGGATAGTTTTCCGACACGGCCATCAGGCGCGACAGTGCGCTCGACAACTCGCCCTGCACCTGCTGGAATTTCTGGAGCGCCGCCGGGTCGTTCAGCACCTCGGGCGTGATCTGGAAGCTGGTGGCTGCAGCGCGGGCGCGGGTCACGGCTTCCAGCGTGTCTTTCTCGTGCGAGGCGTAGCCCTTGACCGTATTGACCAGGTTCGGGATCAGGTCAGCGCGGCGCTGGTACTGGTTGACGACTTCAGACCAGGCGGCCTTGGTGGCTTCGTCTTTGGACTGGAAATCGTTATAGCCGCAAGCAGACAGGAACGGCGCGGCCAGCACGGCCAGCGACAGCGCCAGCCAGCGCAGCACCGAGAAACGCGTCGAACGAACGGACAGGGCAGGGGTCATGAATACCTCTTGATCAGACAGTCGGACAAACAATGTGGCATGAGACCGACATCGTCTCATGGGGTTCCAGCGAACTCTAGCCTATGCGCTTGACGCCCCGGCCACTCATCAGTACGGTGTGGGGACTTTTTTGACAATTTCCATGCGCGCGATTTCCTCTGCTTTGTCGATCTCGTTGATCTGCACGGCACCGGCACACTGCCTGTCGGTTGCGTCGACGCGCGCGCACGCCAAAAAAGCCTCCAAACAGCCGCTCGTCTGACCGGAGTGCTGTTCCGTCAGATGGGCGACGGAACAGCGGCTGACCGGCACGTAAGACACGGTTGACCTCATACCCGCATTTCGCGGGCCCTATATTCCCGGTGCTCTCCTGACGGTTCTTGATCGGTCGTTGATTCGTCCAGGAGTGTTGTCGTGCTTGAAAATTCATCCACCAATCTGTCCACCAGCGTGCGTCCATCGTATGCGGGCATCTGGGTGCCCATCGTCACGCCGTTTGCCGACGATGCGCAGCGTTCGGTCGACTACGGCGCGCTCTATACATTAGTGGCGCGGTATTGCGCGCAGGGCGTAGCCGGTTTCGTTGCCTGTGGCAGCACCGGCGAGGCCGCCGCGCTCACCGACCAAGAACAGGCCGACGTGCTCGATACGGTACGCGCCGCGGCCGATGGGCTGCCCGTGGTGATGGGCATCTCGGGCAGCGCCCTGGCGCCCGTGCGGGAGCGCATGCTCAGGCTTGCCGAGCATCGGCCCGCGGCATTCCTGGTCCCGGCGCCTTCCTATATCCGCCCGTCGCAGGACGGGATCATTGAATATTTCACGGCGCTGGCCGATGCTTCGCCCGTGCCGGTGCTGCTGTACGACATTCCGTATCGCACCGGCGCGTCCATCGACGCTGAAACGCTGCTCGCGCTCGCTGCGCATCCCAACATTCACGGCATCAAGGATTGCGGTGGCGATGCCGACAAGACACAGCGCGTGATTGCCGATGGGCGGTTGCAGGTGCTGGCGGGGGAGGATGCGCAGGTGTTCGGCACGCTATGTGCCGGCGGCGTAGGTGCCATCATTGCGGCCGCCCACGTGCGGACTGAATTGTTCGTGGAGATGGTGCAGGCGGTGCAGGAGCAACGCTTGAACGATGCGCGGCGGTTGCATCATGCGCTGGCGCCAGTGATTCGGTTGTTGTTTGCTGCGACGAATCCGGGGCCGTTGAAGGCGTGGCTGGCTGCCGAAGGGCGGGTGGAGAATGTGCTGCGGGCGCCTATGGTGGCGGCTTCTGAAGCGCTGGGGATTGAGTTGGTGGAGGCGGTTGGGCGGGTTTGATTTTTTTCTGTTGTTAGTGGTGCATCCCCGGTATCGTCCCCTGCCGGGCCTGTCCGAGATTTTGTGTGCAGGGCATAACATGTGAGCAAGGAGCATGTATGCCACGCAAGACGAAGACGAGCATTGCCGCAGCGCGAGAGCTGCCAGCCATCCCGGAAGAGCTGATCGCCCATTTCGTGAAGGGTCCGATGAGCGCCGAGGCCGTGCAAGAAGCCTCCATGGCGTTCAAGAAGGCCCTGATCGAGCGGGCCCTGGGCGCAGAGTTGGGCCATCACTTGCGGCGGTGAGCGCCCAGCGC
>NZ_JSZO01000043.1 GCF_000801955.1 Ralstonia sp. A12 | reverse complement strand
GGGATACGGGGGCAAATCCACGGAGCCCCCAACAGCGCCGCTGCTAACGCTGCCATCATTCGTTTCAGTGAAACTACCTTGGGCGTTCAAGGTGCTAATCTGGCCGCCCCCAGATTGCACATCGACATCCGTGTTGACCGTGGTCGCCTTAGCCCACTCGCCCAACGTGACGCCCCCGATAGCGTTCACTGTGGTCGCACTTGAGGAAGTCTTCAAGTTGGTCAGCCCATTGCTATTGACTGTCACGACCGAGACCCTGGAGCTCAGTGTTACGTTCTGCATCGAGTTGACCGTCACGTAGTTGCCAGTCGCGTTAATGTTGACGTCGCCCTGTGCAGAGATCGTATTGGCGCTGGCTCCGCCGTTCAAAGTGATTGTTCCCGTCGCATAGAGCAGGTTGAAGCCCCCTATGCTGCCCGACGAGCTAATGTTGCCGTTGACCAAAAAGCTGGTACTTCCAGTCGTACCACCATTGGCCTGTACTGACCCCGTCAACTGCAAGTTGCCGTTGATGGTAATCAAGTTCGGCAATGTGACTGTCGACGACGGGGCACTCCCTACACAGTAAACACTCTGTACCGTCGAATTGGCACCGCCGCTCGTACCAGTAAGATTCGCAGTGACCTGCGTACCGCTTGGACATCCCGAAGTGTTGGCTTGCACTTGGGTGACTGTGCCGGAGATACCGTTAAGGCCAGAAAGTGCAATCGCGCTACCGGCGGTTGGCACTTGCGACGTTCCGCTGACTTGATACAGGTACTGACGAAAGGCATCAACACCGTTCCGCGCCTTCATCTGGGCTTGCGTGAGGGCATGCGTGCTCTGCGAAACATCCTGAGTGCTGCCGATGTAGTGCATGGCGCCCATCGCGGCAACGGACAACGCCATACCGACGATTAACACCATCTGAATTGCGGCGACGCCGCGCTGCCTGATCTTAAGATGAGATAAACAGTACGAGGCAGACATCGTGAATCAGGAGGTAAAGTTCGGCAGGCAGGACAACCACGACCCGAAACCGGTCTTCGTGCCCCAGTTGAGCTGAATTTGCAGGCCCGCGGTGTTTTGGCTGGCACTGGAAATACCGTTCTCGGCGCCAATCTGCGTTGCCAGCGTTGATGAAGGCACTTCCGCTCCATAGGGCCAGCACGGACTGTTATGGGTGCCCGCGACGGCGAATGTGATAGGCGTGGGCAGTTGAATGTCGGCCACTAACCGAGTGATGGTCCATTGCTGAGCCGCCCAGGTTGTCGACAGCAAATCGCAGCCACCAGCCGCCTGCAGTGAATACAGTGCCCCCGTCGCTTGATTTGACGCTAGCCCCTGACAGGACCAAGCTGCAGTTGACGAGGACTGGGACGGATTGCTTTCCCAAAATATGGCATTGCCTATGGCGCTGGTTGAACCAATCGGCTCGAGCATCGCTCCAGCGGTTTGTAGCGTGCTCGTACCGCCTGCCCCACTCACCACTACACCATTGACAAGAATGAAATGCGTGTTGACGCTGGGTGACGGAATACCAAAGCCGGCACTCTGCAGCATGCTTTGGGCCGTCAGCAAAGCACTTCCAACCTGACGGTCCTGAATGGCACGTGGTTGCATGCCTGTATCTGGGTCGAATACATTGCGTGAAACCGCCCGGAAAAGCCCGAGCATTGCCAAAATGACGAGCAGCGACACCACTTGCCCAACCATCAAGCTAATAAGCGATATACCCTGCTGACGAATACCGAGGCGAATTGACATGGCTATTGCCCCGCGTTCTGGAACAATAGCGCAAGGCTCCCGATCCTGGCATCAGATACTGCATAGCTGAGGACTGGAACCAGCACGGCCTTGGAGGTGGAACCAACACTGACAGTCAGCTGCTGGAGAGTACAAGTCAAGATGGTTTGGGCTGGGTTGCTTCCGATCACGACTGCTGTACCGCTTGAGCGCGTATCACTAGCCTGGTTGCCCTGTCCTGAACTGTTTGGGTTCGAGGCAGCCGCCCTTGCACAGATCGCACTCATTCCCTGAGTCTGCAATTGGGACCGCAGTTGGGTCACCGCTTGGTTCTGTGCATTCAATTTCGCTTGACCAACCGCGACGCGCGTCAGGGCGAACGTCATGCCCACCCCCACAATCGCCGTCAAGATGACGGCGATCAAGGACTCGAACAAGGTATTGCCCCACTCACGGGACCTAATTGAGCATGCCCGATGCATTGGCTCCGCCGCTAGTTAGATTAAACCGCCCCGCCGTGGAGCATGACGTTCCACTAATCGCCGTCGGGATCGGTATGCCCACATTGCTATAGCCAATACACTGTGTCTCGGCACCGTCAAGGGTGGCTGCAATCGGCATTGATGCTGACCATATTGCACCCGCACAGTTGATGGACGACGGCGCCTGCGTCTGCACGCACACCGTTCGATTGATCAGCAGGAGAAACGCTGCGCCATCGCCACTCGTCGCATTGTTTGGGTTACGCAGCGCACGCGCCTTGGCATGCGCTGCGCCCTGTATCAGCAAGGTTTGGGCAAGGTTCACATTGGCTTGCGTGATCCATGTTCCGCTAAGCGGCACGATTGCGAAGACAAGCAAGGAAACTATCACCAGCACAACCGCAATTTCCACGAGCGTGACCCCGCGTTCGTAACGAGCCGGCATAACGCTTCTACCAGGAGGTGAAACCACACGCGCTCGTAGCAGTGCGAGTGTTGTTCTGATCTAGCGTCAAAGTACAACCGGACATCATTCCGGAGGATCCGACGGCGGTCAAAAGATAGGTCGTTGCAGTGCTGCCAACTGTGTAGTTGAAGCTCGATCTCTCAGCTGGACTCCACCCCGGGAAAAGCGCGCTGTTCGCGATCGTGTTGGCCGCATAAGGTCCTGGATACTGGAACTGGAGCTGGTAACCGTTCTCAAGGTTCAACGACAGCGCAGTTAGATCGCCAGCCGCCCCTTTCGCATGACTCTTAATGATGTAGCTCGAATACGAAGGCAGCGCTACTAGAGCAAGAATCGCGACGATAACTACCACGACCATCAGCTCGACCAACGTGAAACCCCCAGCCCCTCGATTTTGATAAATGGCTTTCATGCAAATATATTTATTATTTTCTCGACTCCACTTACCAGCGTTGCACTTTCTTGAGAGAGCCACAAACCTGAGCCTAGAAGTACCATGACCAAGATTACTCTCGAAGAATCAGGGAGGAACGAGACGGGAGCGATTGAAAAATTAGAATTTTCGTTGCATTGGAGCAGAGATGCACGATGATTGCACTCACACAGCTCCCCTTACTACAGACCGCAGCCCCCGGGGCACTGCCAAACCGTCATCTTTGATTCTTCTCAGCCGATTTTTTCCCGTAGCAATGCCATTTCGCACTAGGCATGCCTTGCAAACCAAGCGAATCGGATCGACCGCACTATCGCCAGCAGACCACGTAGCACATTAGCCGCTTGTTGCTAGCTTTTGATATTAGGGCCAAGTGAATTTTAGGGGAGCGCAGTTCAGATGATATTCAACAATACTCAAGGGCCACGCGATTCCTTCAACACTTACAACGTAAGGGCGAGGCTTGGGCTCAGGTCGCGACAGTTGCTCGAAAGGACAACAACATCGGCTCAAGTTATTGCGCAGCAAACTGCATGGCTACTCGCAGCGCCCCGGCATATTCGATGACTGACGAACACGCAAAATGGATTTGCCCCCGCATCTC
The DNA here is from genome assembly GCF_000801955.1 of Ralstonia sp. A12. GTDB lineage: Bacteria > Pseudomonadota > Gammaproteobacteria > Burkholderiales > Burkholderiaceae > Ralstonia. The sequence continues at coordinate 1,699 of NZ_JSZO01000043.1, read as the reverse complement.
CGGACACCGTCTCACACTTGAGTTGATGATTCCGTCCTGCGCCTGAACTCGCGTGGCGAGCGATATTTCAGTGCGCTGTGGGGATGCTGCTCGTTGTAGTGCTCGAACGCGATGGCGAGGTTGCGCGCGGCCGTCGCCGCATCCGGCTTGGGCATGAAGGCGACGTAGTCGCTCTTCATCGTCTTCACGAAGCTCCCGGCCATGCCGTTGCCCTGCGGGCTGCAAACCGGCGTCGTCAACGGCTTCAGGCCGATGTCCATGGCGAACTCGCGGGTCTTCCCGGCAATGTAGCCCGAGCCGTTGTCCGTCAGCCATTCAATTTCCGCCGGCGCTTTCAAGACGTTGCCGAAGCGCTGCTCGACGGCCGCCAACATCACGTCGCGCACGACGTCGCCGCTGTAGCCGCCGGTCGTCGCTACCCAGCTCATCGCCTCGCGGTCGCAGCAATCCAGCGCGAACGTCACGCGCAGCGGCTCGCCGTTGTCACAGCGGAATTCGAAGCCATCGGAACACCAGCGCTGGTTGCTCTTGGCCACAGCGACTTTGCCGTCATGTCGGCGCTGTGGGCGCGGCGTCGGCCTGCGCTCAAGCAGCAGGCCATGCACTCGCATGACCCGATAGACCCGCTTGGCATTGACCGGCGCTTCGCTTCGACGCTCCCGTTCACGCCGCAATCTGCCCCAGACGCGCCCGTAGCCATAGCTCGGCAAGCCAGCAACGACGTGCCGAATTTCGTCCACCAGGCCAGCGTCGTCGGTTTGCCGGGCTGTTCGCCCATCACGCCAATCAGCCGGTCGAGTGCGCTTGGCCGCCACGTTTGAGCGCGCTACGCCGAGGACCTCGCAAACCTGTTTCACTGGTCGTCCCCTGGCAACGATGGCGAGCGCGCAATCCACTAATAGGATGGTCCGCCCCTCCCAGAACCGCATAATGGCGGCACGAAACAGCTCCCAAGGAGGTGTGTCATGAGTCAACGCGCGACGTCAGCTATAGCTCACATGGGCATTGATATCGGCAAGACTGCGTTTCACGTCGTTGGTCTGGATGCCGCAGGCAAACCAGTGTTCAGGAGCAGATTCACCCGGGAACGACTCATTGAGTTTCTCGCGCGCGCATCACCAACAATTGTCGGTATGGAGGCGTGCCCCGGTAGTAACTGGCTTGCACGCAAGGCAGCCGATTGCGGACACAGGGTCAGGATAGTCCCAGCCCAGTTTGTCAAACCATTCGTCAAGTCCAACAAGACTGACTTCATCGACGCTGGGGCGATTGCCGAGGCCATATCGCGGCCCACGATGCGCTTCTCCACACCCAAGACGGAGGCCCAGCTCGATTTGCAGGCCCTGCATCGTGTGCGGCAGCGGCTTGTTTCGAGCAAGACGGCCATTGGCAACCAAGCACGTGCGTTCCTGCTCGAGTACGGTCTCACCATTGGGGTTGGAGCGGCGTACTTTGTTCGCGACATGCCATCGATTCTTGCCAATGAGAACAACGGACTCACACCGTCCATGCGCCGTCTGCTCCAAGAGCTGTGGGAGGAATACCGCTCTGTCGAGGCCCGCCTGCTGCAACTCCGACATCAAATCGAATCTATTGCGAGTGCCGACGACACCGCTGTGAGGCTCACATCGGTGCCTGGTATCGGCCAACTAACGGCCACAGCCATCACGGCATTCGCAGGCACGGGCACGGGCACGGG
>NZ_JSZO01000042.1 GCF_000801955.1 Ralstonia sp. A12 | reverse complement strand
CTGCCGGGGCCGACTTACTTTCTTTGTCTTGCCAAAGAAAGTAAGCAAAGAAAGGCGCGCCCGAGATGGCGACTTCCCCTTGAATTTTTGTAACCGTGCGGAGACGGGGAAAACTCGCTTCGCTCAGACAGTTCCCCGTCTTGTTTCCGCCCGCTTACAAAAATTCAAGGCGCCATCTAGGGCAGGGTATGGCCAAACCATCTGGGGGCATGTGTTGGCGTTCGGGCGGGCTTTGGTGGGCCGTGAGCGGGTTCTTGGTGCTGTGCTTGTTGCCGCATTGGTAACCAGCGGTTGTGCCGTCGGGCCGGATTTCAAAACGCCGCCCGCGCCCGCTGCGGTTGGCTACTCCGCGCAACCGCTGCCGGCACAAACCGTATCCGCTCCGGTACCGGGTGGCGAAGCGCAGCATCTGGCCGAAGCAAACGTACCGGCCGATTGGTGGCATTTGTTCCAGTCGCCCGCACTCGACGCGCTGGTAGATGAAGCGCTGCGCGCCAGTCCCACCGTTGCGCAGGCCGAGGCGCGCTTGCGCCAGGCACAGGCTGAAGCCGAAGCGCAGTTCGGCTATGCGCTCCCGACCGTGGATGGCACGGTCTCCGCTGTGCGCCAGCAGATCAACCCGGAAGCGTTCGGCTTCAACACGCCCAAGCCGGGGCCGTTCACGTTGTATTCGGCGTCGCTGTCGGTGTCGTATGCGTTGGATATTTTTGGCGGTGTGCGCCGGGCGCTGGAGGCCTCGCGCGCGCAGGTCGATACGCAGCGCTATGAGCTGGAGGCAGCACGCCTGTCGCTGGCGGGCAATGTGGTGACGTCGGTGGTGCGCATCGCCTTGCTCGGCACGCAGATCGCGACCACGCAGCGGCTAGTGGCGGAGCAGCGCAAGCAGCTCGATATCACCGAGCGTCGGTTGAGCGTCGGGGGCGTGGCCAAGGTCGACGCATTCTCGCAACGCACGCTGGTGGCGCAGACCGAGGCCACATTGCCGCCGCTCGCCCAGCAGGCCGCGCAGATGCGACATCGGCTGTCGGTGCTGATGGGTCGTGAGCCCGGTGCGGGGCTGCCGGACCTGCCCACGCTCGATGCGCTGCACTTGCCTGATCCGCTACCGATGTCACTACCGTCCACGCTGGCGCAACGCCGTCCCGACATTCGCGCGGCCGAGGCGATGTGGCACGAAGCCAGCGCCAACGTGGGCGTTGCCACGGCCAACCTGTTCCCGCGCATTACGTTGTCAGCGGGGCTGGGTTCTGAGACGACGGGTTTCCGCAACGTGCTCGGCGCTGGCTCCAGCATCTGGAACCTTGGCGCTGGACTAACGCAGCCGATCTTCCACGGCGGCACGCTGCGCGCCAAAAAGCGCGATGCCGAAGCCGCATACGATGCAGCCGGCGCCGCCTACAAACAGACCGTGTTGCAAGGCTTGCAGGAAGTGGCCGACGCACTGCACGCCGTGCACAACGACGCGCAAGCGCTACAGGCACGCGCGCTGGCAACCGATCAAGCGCAGCAGACTTTGCGCGCTGCCGAAGCCCGCCACGCCGCCGGCGGCATCAGCACGCTCACATTGCTCGATGCACAGCGTCAAGTCGACCAAGCAACGCTGCAACAGGTACAGAGCCGCGCCGACCGCCTGCTGGATTCCGCCGCGCTGATGCAGGCCCTGGGCGGTGGCTGGCAGTAAGCGCGAATCAAGACGAGAACACACGCGCCCAGACGGTTTGGCCGTTCTTGCCCTAGATGGCGCCTTGAATTTCTGTTGCAGGGAGGAAAAAGGAAGGGAAACTGTTTGAGCGAAGCGAGTTTTTCCCTTCCCCTCCCTGCGACAGAAATTCAAGGAGTCTTTCGCCATCTCGGGCGCGCCTTTCTTTGCTTACTTTCTTTGGCAAGACAAAGAAAGTGAGTCAGCCCCGGCAGGGGATGAAACAGGGGATGGACCACCAACAAAGGCTGACGGCGAATCCCCCCAACCAGTCGTTCAGGCCGCAGGCCGCAACAACCGCTGCTGATACGCCTGCAAATGCGCATACGCCACCCGCAGCAACGCCACATCCACCCCCAGCTTGCGCCCTCGCTGCAGCATGTCGCCAACGATGTGATCTGCTTCCACACGCCCCCCGTTTTCCAGATCACGCAGCATCGACGCCGTCAGCGTTGAGCCCGCCTGCGTCAGCACATTCTGGCCGCGCTCACGCGCCTGTGTCCGGATCGGATACCCCGATGCCGCAGACACCGCCTGGCACGCCGCAAACATCGCCTCATTCAGCGCACGCCCCTCGTCCGTCGCAACAATCTCGCCCACGGTGGCGCGCATCAGGCACGTCATCGACGCCAGCGAGGTGAGGAAGACAAACTTCTCCCACATGTCCTGCATCACGTTGTCGGCCAGCACCGTGTCAAAGCTGGCCGTGGCGAACACGTTGCGAATGGCCTCGGTGCGTTCACGCGGGGCATGCGGCGTGCGCTCGCCAAAGGTGATGGAGTGCACAGCCGGACCTTGCCCGATGCTCAGGTGCAGCACGGCACCGTCGGGCGCGGTGGTTGCGCTGATATGGCACAGGCCACCCAGCACGCGCGACTCACCAAAGGCTGCATCGAGCCGTTCCAGGTGCGCCAGCCCGTTGAGCACCGGCAGCACGATGGTGCGCTCGCCCACCACAGGGCGGATCGCGGTGATCGCGTCGTCCAGGTCATACGCCTTGCAGCTCAGCAATACGAGATCGGCATGGCCCCAGGCTGCGGCTTCGCTGGCGGTGATGATCTGCACAGGCAACTGCGCATCACCCGCCGGGCTGCGGATCACCAGGCCGTGTGCGCGCAAACGCTCCGCACGGGCCGAGCGGACCAGAAAGGTCACATCTGCGCCAGCCTGGGCGAGTCGTCCGCCGAAATAGCCGCCGGTGCCGCCGGCGCCGAGTACCAGAATCCGCATTGCTGTCTCCATATTGGGCAGGGGATGAAGCAAACGATTCTAGGCCGGTTCGTCCAAGCCTGCAGACGGTGTGCCCGCGCAGCGTCAGGGCACGCTAAAATACTGATTTTCCTCACGATTTGACGCCCGTTCGGCCATTATTCAGCGCTGGCGGGGTCAGCATGCCATGACGTTTTCCAATAATTTCCACCGCCTCGAAACCCGCCTGCAATCGGCGGTCGGTCGCGCCATCGGCGACTTCAAGATGATCGAGGACGGCGACACCATCCTCGTGTGCCTGTCCGGCGGCAAGGACTCGTACACGATGCTGTCGATCCTGATGGCGCTGCAGAAGCGCGCGCCCGTCAATTTCAAGCTGATCGCCATGAACCTCGATCAGAAGCAGCCGGGCTTTCCGGAAGACGTGCTGCCCAACTACCTGAAGAAGACGGGGGTGGAATACGTGATCGTCGAGGCGGACACGTATTCGATCGTCAAGGAGAAGGTGCCCGAGGGCAAGACCACGTGCTCGCTGTGCTCGCGCCTGCGCCGGGGCGTGATCTACCGCACCGCCAAGGAGCTGGGCGCCAACAAGATCGCGCTGGGCCACCACCGCGACGACATCGTCAACACGTTCTTCCTGAACATGTTCTTCGGCGGCAAGATGAAGGCGATGCCGCCCAAGCTCGCCACCGACAACGGCGACCACATTGTCATCCGCCCACTGGCGTATTGCGCAGAGAAGGACATCGCCTCCTACGCCCGTGCCATGGAATTCCCGATCATCCCGTGCAACCTGTGCGGCTCGCAGGAAAACCTGCAGCGCAAGAAGGTCAAGGAGATGCTGCTGGAGTGGGAGCGCCAGACGCCGGGCCGTATCGACAACATCTTCGCGTCGCTGCAGAACGTGGTGCCGTCGCACTTGGCCGATACGGACCTGTTCGATTTCAACGGCCTCTCCACCGGCCTGGCGAAGATCGGCGAGGACTCGCTGTTCGGGCAGACGTCTTACGACCAGGCGCCGCTGGTGTTTGCCGGCTCGCATGACGATCGCATCGAATTCGTGCGCTTTGAGCGCAAGCCCGCCGACGCAGCGGCCGCAGGCGAAGCTGCCGCGAGCTGATCGCAGCGCTCAGTTGTTCTGCGCTTGGGGGCTGCTACTGGCCTCGCCCTCGCGCATCAGGTCGCGTACGTCGTTGATCCACCCCTGCAGGCGCTCGCGCGCATGCTGTTTCTGGCGCAGCGTGGTCAGGTTGGCGATGGTGACAAGCATGGCGGTATCGGCTTCGCGGCGCAGGCGCTGCTGCGTGCCACGCTCGCCCGGTGCCTGCCGCCACTGGTCGGCATAGGCGGTGAGCCATTGCACGACCGTCGCTTCATCGGGGCGCTCCTGCTGCACGCGGGCAATCAGCGCCAGCCACGCCCGCTGCCGCGCGATGCGCTCGTCATACCGGGCTGGGGTGCTGTCCACCATCGGGGTGATGGCCGTGCGGATGGCCTCCTCCTGTTCGGTTGAGAAGCTGCCGTACATAAGCCGCGCATCCTCCATCACCTTTTTGAGGCGGGCGCGCAGGCGCTCGTCGGCGTCGTCGCCCAGATAGCGGCGCTGGTATTTCTCGTTGCTTTCTGCCTGTTTCTTTTGCACATGCGCGAGCTGGGCGGGCGTGGTGCTCAGCAGCAGACGGGCGATGTCGGGCTTGGCCTGGTCAAAGGCGGCGCGCCCGAATTGCTGGAAGGCGTCTTGGTAGGCGCGCATCTGCTGCGCTGTGGCTGGCTGCTGCAGTTCGCCTTGTGCACGTTGCAACAGCGCCGCTACGCGCGGCAACTGGTCTTGCCGGTGCCAGGCAAAGAAGCGCGTGATGGCCTCGCGTGTGGGGCCGGCCTGGGCGTCCTGCAGGTCGAACTGGCCGTCGATCCACCAATAGGTCAGGCGAGCCCCCTGGCTGTAGCCCACTTTCATGGTGCTGCAGGCCTGCAGGCACGCCAACGAGATGACCGCCGCCAGCACGACCAACCAGCGGCCTAGCCGGCCTGGCAATGGCGCAATTGCAACAATTCGACCATTTGACGGGTTCAGCTGGGGGGTAGGCCCCATGCTAAAATTTTTCATCTGTGTCTTATACGCCGCAAATGCGCCCCATAGAAGGGTTTGCAGGCGGTCCAGCCAACTTGAGGGGAGGTGGCGGGCAGCAGGTTCCGGGTGGCCATTGGTGTGCTCGGACATCCGCCGCAGGCTATCGCTTCGAGTCACTCTAGGAACCTCCTTGTGAATATCGTCATCCTTGCCGCCGGCATGGGCAAACGCATGCGTTCCGCCCTGCCCAAAGTGCTGCACCCGCTGGCCGGCAAACCGCTGCTGGCACACGTGATCGAAACCGCGCGGTCCATGTCGCCGGCACGCCTGGTCGTGGTGGTGGGCCACGGAGGTGAGCGCGTGCGTGAGATGGTCGGTGCGCCCGATGTCATCTTCGCGACGCAGGAGCAGCAGCTTGGCACCGGCCACGCCGTCATGCAGGCAGTCGATCAGCTGGATGAGAGCGTACCCACCCTGGTGCTCTACGGCGACGTGCCGCTCACCCGTGCTGAAACGCTGGGCGCGCTGGTTGGCGCCGCCGGCCACGACCACCTGGGCGTGCTGACCGTGCACCTGGATGACCCGACCGGCTACGGCCGCATCGTCCGTGACGCCGCCGGCCGCATTACCCGCATCGTCGAGCAGAAGGACGCCAACGAAACGCAGCTTGCCATTCACGAGGTGAATACCGGCATCCTGGTTTGCCCGACGGCCAAGCTCAAGACGTGGCTAGCCACGCTGTCCAACAACAACGCGCAGGGCGAGTACTACCTGACCGACGTGATCGAGCGCGCCGCCACCGAAGGCGTGCCCATCACCTCCGCACACCCGCTGGCCGAGTGGGAAACGCTGGGCGTGAACAGCAAGGTGCAGTTGGCCGAGCTGGAGCGCATTCACCAGCGCAACCTCGCGCAGCAGCTGCTGGAAGACGGCGTGACGCTGATTGACCCGGCGCGCATCGACGTCCGCGGCAAGCTCACGTGTGGCCGCGACGTGGTGATCGACGTCAACTGCATCTTTGAAGGTAACGTCACGCTGGGCGACGGTGTGCACATCGGCGCCAACGCAGTGATCCGCAACGCGACCATCGACGCCGGCGCCGAGATCCTGCCGTTCTGCCACATCGAGCAAGCCAAGGTTGGCGCCGACTCGCGCATCGGGCCGTACGCGCGCCTGCGCCCGGGCACCGAGTTGGCCGAAGACGTGCACATCGGCAACTTTGTCGAGGTCAAGAACAGCCAGGTGGCCGCGCACAGCAAGGCCAACCACCTCGCCTATGTGGGCGATGCCACGGTGGGCTCGCGCGTGAACATTGGTGCGGGCACGATCACCTGCAACTACGATGGAGCGAACAAGTTCCGCACCATCATTGAAGATGACGCCTTCATCGGCTCCGACACACAGCTCGTTGCGCCGGTGCGCGTAGGCAAGGGTGCCACGCTGGGTGCTGGCACCACGCTGACCAAGGACGCGCCGGAGGGCAAGTTGACGGTCTCGCGTGCGCGTCAAGTCACCATTGATGCATGGCAACGCCCCGTCAAGCAGAAGAAGGACGCCTGACAGGTTTACTCCTGCGCCGAACAGCGGATGCCGCTGCGGCGCACGAGCATCGATACTGAAACAATGCAGTCCGAGCGCGGTGCACGAAGCATTACGCTCAAACCGGAGAAATCAACATGTGCGGTATCGTCGGCGCGGTTTCCACGCGCAATATCGTTCCCGTCCTGATCGAAGGCCTGCGCCGCCTGGAATACCGCGGCTATGACTCCTGCGGCGTCGCCGTGCAGCGCGACGGCCAACTCGAGCGCGCGCGCACCGTGTCGCGCGTGGCCGACCTGGACACCCAGGCACAGACCAGCCACCTGGACGGCGCCATCGGCATCGCCCACACGCGCTGGGCCACGCACGGCAAGCCGGATACCGTCAACGCCCACCCGCACTTCTCGGGCGACACCATCGCCCTGGTGCACAACGGCATCATCGAGAACTACGAAGCGCTGCGCGACGAGCTTAAGGCCGTTGGCTACGGCTTTGAATCGCAGACCGACACCGAGGTGGTCGCCCACCTGATCCACCAGGCCTATACGTACCCGAGCAGCGCCACGCGCGGCAACCTGTTTGCCTCGGTGCGCGCCTCGGTCAAGCGCCTGCACGGCGCCTACGCCATTGCCGTGTTCGCCCGCGACAACCCCGACGTGGTGGTGGGTGCACGCGCCGGCTCGCCGCTGGTGGTGGCGATTGGCGAGAACGAAACGTTCCTCGCCTCCGACGCGCTGGCCGTGGCGGGCACCGCCGGCCGCATGGCCTATCTGGAAGAAGGCGATGTGGTGGAGATCACGCGCGAGGGCTTTACCGTGGCCGACGCGCACGACCACATCGTCGAGCGTGAAGTGAAGGAAGTCGGTGGCTATGCTGCCGCGGTGGAGCTGGGGCCGTTCCGCCACTTCATGCAGAAGGAAATTTTCGAGCAGCCGCGCGCCCTGGGTGACACGCTGGAAGGCATTCAGGGCTTTGGCCCTGACCTGTTCGGCCCGCGTGCGGCTGAGGTGCTGCCCAAGGTCGACAGCGTGCTGATCCTGGCCTGCGGCACGAGCTACTACTCGGGCTGCACCGCCAAGTACTGGCTGGAGTCGGTCGCCAAGATCCCGACGCAGGTGGAAGTCGCCAGCGAATACCGCTACCGCGAGACGGTGCCCAACCCGAACGCGCTGGTGGTCGTGATCTCGCAATCGGGCGAGACCGCCGACACGCTGGCCGCACTGCGCCACGCACGCGAACTGGGCCACACGCACACGCTGGCCATCTGCAACGTGGCGACCAGCGCCATGGTGCGCGAGACCGAACTCAAGTTCCTCACGCGCGCGGGCACCGAGATTGGCGTGGCCTCCACCAAGGCGTTCACCACGCAACTGGCCGCCCTGTACATGCTGGCCCTGACGTTTGCCAAGCTGCGCGGCCACCTGAATGACGCGCAGGAAGAAGACGCACTGCGCCACCTGCGCCACCTGCCGTCGGCACTGAACGCGGTGCTGGCGCTGGAGCCGCAGATCATTGCGTGGTCGGAAGAATTTGCCCGCCGCGAGAACGCGCTGTTCCTGGGCCGTGGCCTGCACTACCCGATCGCTCTGGAAGGCGCGCTCAAGCTCAAGGAAATCTCGTACATCCACGCCGAGGCCTACCCTGCCGGCGAGCTCAAACACGGCCCGCTGGCCCTGGTGACTGACCAGATGCCGGTGGTGACGGTGGCCCCGAACGACACGCTGCTCGAAAAGCTCAAGTCGAACATTCAGGAAGTGCGCGCGCGCGGCGGCAAGCTGTACGTGTTTGCCGATGCCGATACGCACATCCAGTCGAGCGATGGCATCCAGGTGATCCGCATGCCCGAGCATTACGGCCAGCTCTCGCCGATCCTGCACGTGGTGCCGCTGCAGCTGCTGGCGTATCACACGGCGCTGGCGCGTGGCACCGATGTGGATAAGCCGCGTAACCTGGCGAAGTCGGTGACGGTGGAATAAACGCCCTGACCATCTACTGCCCCAGAAACGGGAGCCGCCGCTGCAAAGCGCCGGCTCCCGTTTTTATTCAATTGCTCCATCTTCAGCTTCCCAGCGGGGCGCGCCACCTGGTCGCTTATTGAGAAACAAAAACAATCCAGAGGCGGCGCTTCGACGTGCGCTGCATCGTCTGCGACGAATCTGGTGAAGGTAGATAGATCGGTATATATTCATTCGGCGCTGCCGGGGCAATCAGATTCCGCCCGTGGTCTTCGCGGGTCGCGGTGAGCACTGGCGGCCTTGCGCCTCCCACCCAACACCATCAATCGCACCGGACATCGTACGCCGGGAAGGCTCTTCCATGACCATCGCGATGAAGTCTCTCCGCCTGATCCTGATCGTCTGTGCCGTGCTCTTGCGTCTGCCTGCGCATGCCGAGGGCGGATCCTGCCCGGACGGGCTCTACCCAATTCAGGGGCAGGGGTTCACGGGCTGTGCGCCGATTCCCGGCTACAACAACGCACCGGCCCGACGCGGCAATCCGTACCCCGAGACGAACTACAACGGCCCTGCGCCGGGCACCTATGGTGCGGTCGCCTATGACCGGGCTACGCAGAACGGCTACACCATCTATGCGGAGTTCAGCCGCGAGTCCGCAGCGGCGGCGGCGCTCAAGGCCTGCACGGGGAAGGGCGGCAAGTCGTGTGAGCTGGTGACAACCGTGCATGGCAGCGTGACCGTCGTACAGGACGGCGCGGGGCAGTTCTTCAGCGCTGAAGACCCCTATAGCGGTGACACGATCCAGCCGGCCTTCGCGAAGTGCAACCAGCAAAGCCGTGTCGGCCGTTGCGAGTTGATGGAACCTCCCGTCATCTATGGCGCCGTGCCGTCACCGCAGGGGCTGAGCTTTCTGAGCGTGATGCCGATCCTGTATGGTCCGGATTGGGCGCGCAAGAAGCAGGATACGGCCGAGGCGATGCGTCTGGCGTCTGACCCGGTTGCGTTGTCGGAGCGGATGGACACGCGCGACTACTGGGGTGCCATCGTCTACAACGGGACAGACATCCACAGCAGCTACAACCAGCCCAACCAGAAAGCCGCAGAAACGCTGGCGGCGTCCGATTGCCCGGACTGCAAGGTCGCGCAGGCCTTCAAGAACACCTGTGCGGGCTTTGCCTGGGGTCCCGAAAAAGGGCACCCGCTTGAGACGGCCCTGAACATCGAGCCGGCAGCAGCAAAGGCGGCTGCGCAGGCACAATGCGCCGGCAAGTACGGTACCTGCAGGGCCATGGTGCGCTGCTCGGGCCGGCGTTATCCAACGGCCAATCCGGACGTGGCCAAGCAGTAGGGTGATGCGCCGCGCGCTGGTCGAGTGGCGTGTCGGCGTTTAAAGCGCCCAGGTGTGCGCAGTAGGCCGGTATCCTGCCGTCGCGCACGCTCAGGATGCGCTTGCTGCGTTTGACCATGGACGCGGCCACTGCTGATTTCCCGGAGACTCTGCCGTGTTCTATTTCCTCAACAAGGTGCTGTTGCTCGTCGTGTATGGCGTGGCACTGGGCAGCTATGTCACGCCGCTGCCGCTCGCGCCAGACGTCATCTACGGCGTGCGCATCGCGGCCCTGGTGCTGCTGGCCGCGCATGTGCTGGAAGTGCTGTTCTGCTTCCGGAAGATTGCGCTGCACAAGGGGCCGTTGTTCGACAGTGTGCTGCTGACGTTGCTGTTTGGCTTCCTGCACTGGAAGCCGATGGCGGATGCCGCCCGAAACGCACGCTGATCGCCTCTCGTCCGCCTAGCCGCGACCGCCGTCGCGGTCTACTCTGATCGAGTCATCCCCTCAGCGCCCCGGCTTTGTTGCGGCGCAGCATCGATCATGGACAGAGCGGAGCGAACAGCGTTTGTCTTTGCCGGCGGTGGCAGCCTGGGCGCCATCGAGGCCGGCATGCTGCGCGAGCTGGTGGCCTCGGGCGTGATCCCGGACATGGTGATCGGCGCTTCGGCCGGCGCCATCAATGCCGCTTTCTTCGCTTGCAACCCGCATGCCGCGGGCACGGCGCAACTGGAGGCGCTCTGGCGCAGTGTGCGTCGCGCCGATGTGATGCCGTGGTCGTGGCGCACCATGTTCGGCATGCTGGGCGGCCGGCGTGCGCATCTGGTCGACGCTTCCGGCCTGGCGCGGCTGCTGACGCGGCATTTTGCACAAACCATGCTGGAGACGGCAGCGCTGCCGTTGTACGTGGTGGCCACCGACATGCAGACCGGCGCCGAGGTGGTGCTGTCTTCTGGCCAGATCGTGCAGGCTGTGCTGGCCAGTGCCGCCATTCCGGGCGTGTTTCCGCCCGTGCGCGTGGGCGATCGGTTGCTGATCGACGGCGGTGTCGCCAACAACACGCCGATCTCCGCCGCCATCCGCCTGGGCGCTACACGCGTGGTCGTGCTGCCCGCCGGCTATGCGTGCGCAGACCGGCGCGCCCCGCGCAGCGCCATCGAGCATGCCCTCAATGCGCTGTCACTGCTGGTCGCGCGCCAACTTGTGCAGGACCTGGAGCGCTGGGCGGGGCAGGTGCCGATTGCCGTGGTGCCGCCGCTGTGCCCGCTGGACGTCTCGCCCTATGACTACGCCCGCTGTGGCGAGTTGATCGACCGTGCGGCCGCCGCCACCGCTGCGTGGCTGGCCGCCGACGGCTTGGCCGGAACCGGCATTCCCGGCGCGCTGCGTGAGCACCACCACGACGAAGACCACCTGAGCTGCAGCGCCGACCCCCACTCCATGCCCACCGCCTGACGCCGAGCCTGTCTTGACGTTAGATGCCGTATGCTGACGCCGTCACAAATACGGCATTGGAGGGCTTATGGGCGTGGTGATCGATCATCCGATCGAGGTATTCATCATGGCGCTATTCGTGCTGGCGGCGGCTGCACGTATCGGCTCGACGGTATCGAAGCGCCGCACGCTGGATGGCAGCACGCACCAAGACTTTGACGTGATTCAGGCGGCCACGCTCACACTGCTCGGCCTGATGATCGGTTTCACGTTTTCGATGGCCATCAGCCGTTACGACACGCGCAAGAACTACGAAGAGGAAGAGGCCAACGCCATTGGCACCGAGTACGCGCGTGCCAGCCTGCTGCCCGCTGCCGATGCCGCCAACCTGCGTGGCTTGCTGGCGAAATACGTGGACTTGCGCATCCAGCTCTACAGCAGTCACGACGCCAAGCAACTGCCCGCACTCGAGGCGGCAACCTCGCGTCAGCAAGACGCCTTGTGGGCTGCGGTGCTTGGGCCTGCAGCCGCGCAACCCACGCCCATCGTTGCGCTGGCCGTGAGCGGCATGAACGATGTGCTCAACGCGCAGGGCTATACCCAGGCTGCGTGGCGCAACCGCATTCCCGTGGCAGCCTGGGTGCTGCTGTTCATGGTGGGGGCGTGCGGCACCTTCATGGTCGGCTATGGCACGCGCAGCGCACGCATGCGCGGGGTGCTGCAACTGCTGTTGCCTTTAGTGCTGGCACTGTCGTTCATGCTGATTGCCGACATCGACAGCCCGCGCGGCGGGTTTGTCCATGTCGATCCGGTCAACCTCAAGACCCTGGCCGCTTCCATGCAGCATTGACGGGCAGGCGGGATTTTCCGTTTGGCGTTGAAACTGAATCTGCCTGGCGCGGCTGTTTCCCCGCGTACTGCGCGCCCATGATGCGGTCATCCATTCCCACCGGAAGCCCATCATGAAAGCCATTGCCTACTACGAAAGCCTGCCCATCGACGCGCCCAATGCGCTCGTCGACCTGACCTTGCCCGACCCCACGCCCGGCCCGCACGACCTGCTCGTGGAGGTGCGTGCGGTCTCCGTCAATCCGGTCGACGTGAAGGTCCGTGCCGGCATGCCACCGGTGGACAGCCAGCCGCGCGTGCTGGGCTGGGATGCAGCCGGCGTTGTGCGTGCCGTGGGCGCCGAGGTGTCGCTCTTCAAGCCTGGCGATGTGGTTTGGTACGCCGGTGCCCTGCAACGCGCCGGCACCAACAGCGAACTGCACGTGGTGGACGAGCGCATCGTCGGCAAGATGCCGGTCACGCTCGGGTTTGCGCAGGCGGCTGCGCTGCCGCTCACGGCCATCACCGCGTGGGAGCTGCTGTTTGACCGGCTGCAGGTGCCGCAGGCAGATACGCCCAGCGGCAAGACGCTGCTGATCGTCGGCGCAGCGGGCGGCGTGGGGTCGATCCTTGTGCAGCTCGCGCGCCAGCTGACTGGCCTGACCGTGATTGGCACCGCCTCGCGACCGGAGACGGCTGACTGGGTGCGCGAGCTTGGCGCGCACCACGTGATCAACCACATGCAGCCGCTGGCGGCCGAGTTGCGCCGCATCGGCGTGCCTGCTGTCGACTACGTGGCCAGCCTGAACCAGACCGAGCACCACTTCGAGCAGATCGTCGAGGCGCTCAAGCCGCAGGGCTGTCTCGCATTGATCGATGATCCGGCGCAGCTCGACGTGCGCAAGCTCAAGGCGAAGAGCGTGTCGCTGCACTGGGAGTTCATGTACACGCGTTCGATGTTCGCCACGGACGATCAGATCGAGCAGCACCACCTGCTCAACCGCGTGGCGGGGATGATCGACGACGGCACGCTGCGCTCGACCATGAGCGAGCATTTTGGCGTCATCAACGCAGCCAACCTCAAGCGCGCGCACGCCCTGATCGAAAGCAATCAGGCGCGCGGCAAGATCGTGCTGGAAGGGTTCTGAGCGGAGATGCGCGTGACGACATCTACACAGCCCGCAGTCAGGCTGGCCACGATCGACCTTTCGTTTCACCACGCGGCTGCCGGTATCGTGCGTGCCGTGCTCGAACGACACGGTGTCCATGTGACGGAAGCCTGTCGCCCGCATGAGGAGGCCTTCCGGATGTTCCGCGACGGCGAGGCCGATCTGCTGTGCGCCGCCTGGTTGCCGGGCAGCCACGGTGTCTATGTCGATGCCATGGCGGATCCGTTCGAGCGGGTGTGCGTGCTGTACACACCGTTCGCGCTCTGGGGCGTGCCGGAGTACGTGCCCGCGGATCGCGTATCGAGCGTGGCGGACCTGGCCCGCCACGACGTGGCCGCGCGCATGGTCAAACGCATCCAGGGCATTGGTCCGGGCGCGGGCATCTCACGGTTCTCGCGCGAGATCATCGACGCTTACGGGCTGGCCGCGCACGGCTATCACTTCGAGAACGGCAGCCTGGACGATTGCGTGTCGGCCTTCGAGCACGCCGTGCGCGAACAGCGCTGGGCCGTCGTACCGCTGTGGCAACCGCAATACCTGCACTGGACCCATCACATCCGCCCGCTGGCCGAACCGCGCGGCCTGCTGCGCGGCATGGACGAGGCGACGCTGCTGCTGCGCGCTTCGGCGCGGGAACGCTTGCCGGCGGCTGCTGTGCAGGCACTGCGCGCGCTCTCGCCTGGCAATGCCGAGGTCACGCGGCTCGATTTTGAGATCGTGCGTGAAGGGCGTGCATCGCTTGAAGCGGCGCAGCGCTATCTGGCGCGCAGTGCGCATCTGGCCGCGTAGCCGGCGGCCGCCGTGCCTTACGGCGTGTCGGCCAAGTAGCCCGCGATGCGTTCCTGCAGAAAATCGCGCAGCCGCATCAGCGTGGGTGATAGCGCCAGCCGGTGCGTGCAGATCAGGTGCAGCGGCGCGGCCTCGCCTTGCCAGTCGGTCAGCACCGCTTGCAGTCGGCCGGCGCGCAGGTCGGTCAGCACATCCAGGCGTGACTTGTACGCGATGCCGTGGCCGGCAACGGCCCAGCGGCGCACGAGCTCACCGTCGTCGGCGATGCGGTTGCCGGTCACGCGCACGACGTGCGGTGCATCGTCACGATGAAACGTCCACTGGTCGTGCGTGGTGTCGGACAGCGCCAGCCGCAGGCAGTTGTGCTGGCGCAGATCATCGGGCGTCTTGGGCACACCGTGCCGTGCGAAGTACGCGGGCGCGGCGCACAGCACGCGGCGGTTGTCGGGCGCCAGCGGCAGCGCCACCAGTGAGGAATCCTCCGGCTCGCCGTAGCGCACCACGGCATCGACGCGCTGGCGGAACATGTCGACCAGCCGGTCACCAATGCGCACCTGCAGTGCCACCGCCGGGTGCTCGGCGAGGAAGTCGTCCAGCCAACCAGCCAGTACGCTGCGCCCGAGGTCCGACGGGATGGACAGCGACACATCGCCGCCAATGGCCTGTCGCCCGAGCGCGAGTGAATCCTGCCCGGCCTGCAGGTCGGCCAGCGCGCGCCGCGCATGCGCCAGGTAGCGCTCGCCTTCCTGCGTGAGCGCGAGGCTGCGCGTGGAGCGCGCCAGCAGCCGCGCGCCAAGTTCGGCCTCCAGCCGCTTGACTGCCGCGCTGGCCGCCGCCGGTGCAATGTTCAGTACGCGCGCCGCCGCCGACAGGCTGCCGTTGTCCACGGCCAGCACAAAGATGGTGAGGTCATCGAGGCGGATCATCTCGGGTGGCGTCGATTGAAGGAGCGAAGGATGGACGGCATCTTACCGAGCGCCTAGCTTGCGCGCACCGCCGCCCAATCCAGCCCGAACCGCGCGAGGTATTTGCGCAGCCGGTCTGCGTCATTCACCTTGGCCTTCTCGGTGCGCGAGACGTCAAACAGCCGCCGCCCGGCATCGGAGAGCGATGCCGATTCCCGACACGTGGCAATCACGTTCTCCAGTTGCATGCGGTCGAACAGGTCGATCGAGGCGATCTCGTCACCGAGCAGATCAGCGAGTGCGCCATCTTCGCCCGCCGAATCGGGTTCGGCCCACGTGCGCTGCAGGCGGGCGATCTCGTCTGCCACATTGGCTTCGGTAATGCGCCCGCCTTCGGCCAGCGTCGCCAGCCGCGTGATGGAGGCTGACAACTCGCGGAAGTTGCCCGTCCAGCGTGCCTGCGGCGAAGTGACGAACTTCAGGTAGATGCGTCGCGCCTCGGTGTGAAAGCGCACCTGTTCGCCATGCTCGCGGGCAAAGCGCGCCAGTTCGAAATCGAGGTTTGGCTCGAGGTCTTCCGGGCGATCGGCCAGGCCGGGCAGGTCGAAGGTCCACAGGTTGATCCGCGCATATAAGTCTTCGCGAAAGCGCCCCTCGGCCACCCACTGGCGCAGGTCGCGCACCGTGCCGGCGATGAGTTGGAAATCGCTCTCCACCTCGCGGTCGCTGCCGAAGGGCAGGAAGCGCTTTTCTTCGATGGCCTTGAGCAGCATGGCCTGCTCGTCCAGGCCCAGTTCACCGATCTCGTCCAGGAACAGCAGGCCGCCATCCGCGCTGCGCAGCAGGCCCGCGCGTTCGGTCTGCGCGCCGGTGAAGGCGCCCTTCACATGACCGAAGAGCGCAGACATCGCGCTGTCGCCGCGCAGCGTGGCGCAGTTCACTTCGACAAAGCGGCCGGCCAATTGATGGCGCGCCTTCTTCATCTCGTACACGCGACGCGCGAGGAACGACTTGCCCGCGCCGGTTGGCCCGAACAGCAACATCGGCGCCTTGGAGCGCGACGCCACGCGCTCGATCTGCTCGATCATCCGGTTGAACGCCGGGTTGCGCGTGGCAATGCCCGACTTCAGCAGCGAGACCGTGTCTTCGCGCTCGCGCGCAAAGCGCGTGGCGATCTTGTCGTAGCGCGAGAGGTCCAGATCGATGACGCTGTAGCTGCCGGTCGTGTTGCCGAGTTCCTTCTTGCGCGGCGGCGCGGTTTGGATCAACTGCGCCGGCAGGTAGCGCGCCTCGGCCAGCAGGAACCAGCAGATCTGCGCGACGTGCGTGCCGGTGGTGATGTGGATGAGGTAGTCCTCGGCCTCGGTGTCGAAGGCATAGCCGCGCGTGAAGTCGTGCAGCGTGCTGTAGACCTCTTCAAAGTCCCACGGGTCGCGCAGCGTGACTTCGACGCTGCGCACCTCGGTTTCGGGCGACACGGCGGCGATGTCCGCACGCAGGCGCTCGAACAGACCGCGGCTGCGCGCGTCGTGCAGCAGTTCCAGCCGGTGGATGACAAGGTCGTCCTGCTGGCACAGGCCGACGGTCGGCCGCCAGCGTTCCCAGCGCTGGGCGCCCTTGCCCACATAGTCGAGCGTAGTGCCGACGAAGCCGATGGCGACGGTTTTGCGCATCCTGATGCTTTATCCAAAAAGATAAATCAATATATCAATAGATCGGATTTTCAGGAAATTTGGCGTGCCTACATCTGCGTTGGTCTCTTGTAAATTAAATAAAATCAATGAGATAGATCGAGGTGCGTCTGGCTGGGGGTGACCTGGCACACCCATTGCACTAGACAGTATGTCCAGCTAACCAGGAGCGCACCATGATTAGCGGTAAGCAGAAGCGCGCCGCCATCATGGCGCGGCGCCAGGCGCGGCGAGAACGGGCAAAGATTGCCTGCCTGCGGGCACCGGCGCTGGTGCCGCCTCCGCCTCCGCCACGCGGTAGCTTGCCGGTGGATGTGTCGCAACTGGCACCGCACAACAGTTACGGCTCCGGTCTGCCCCGCCTCGCGCAGCATGGCTACTACGTCGATCAGTGGTACGCCTGCGTCGATTGCGGAAAGCACGAGGTCTGGACCGCCGCGCAGCAGAAATGGTGGTATGAAACCGCCAAGGGCTACATCGATTCGATCGCCATCCGCTGCAAGCCATGTCGCGTGACACGACGCAGTGGGCACACGGTCAGCAAGAAGAACAACGACAACAACAACAAAGGAATCAACGCATCATGAGTACGTACAACACCCTCCACGTCGATCACGGCGCCGACATCAAGCTGTGGACCAACGGCGTGCCGGTAGAAGACGACGCCCGCAAGCAGCTGATGAACACGGCCAAGATGCCGTTCATCTTCAAGCACCTGGCGGTGATGCCGGACGTGCACCTCGGTAAGGGGTCGACCATCGGCAGCGTAATCCCGACGCAGGGCGCGATCATCCCGGCGGCGGTGGGTGTGGATATCGGCTGCGGAATGATGGCTGCGCGCACGACGTTGACGGCCGCTGACCTGCCGGACAACCTGCATGGTCTGCGTAGCGCCATTGAGACAGCCGTGCCGCACGGTCGTACGCAAGGAGCACGCGATAAAGGCGCCTGGAACACGCCGCCGGAAACCGTGGATGCGATGTGGGGCGAGTTGGTCGACGGCTTCAAGCACATCACCGAGAAGTATCCGAAGCTGAACAAGACGAACAACCACAAGCACCTGGGAACGCTGGGTACGGGTAACCACTTCATCGAGGTCTGCCTGGATGAAGAGCAGCGCGTCTGGTTCATGCTGCACTCGGGTTCGCGCGGGGTGGGGAACGCCATCGGCAACCTGTTCATTGAACTCGCACAGGCCGATATGCGACAGCACATCGCCAACCTGCCGGACCGCGATCTGGCGTACTTTGAAGAAGGCAGCCAGCACTTTGACGACTACGTCGAAGCTGTCGGCTGGGCGCAGGATTACGCGCGCCGTAACCGCGCCACGATGATGCAGAACGTGATCGCGGCCGCGCGCAAGGTCATCACCAAGCCGTTCGCGGCGGACGTGGAAGCGGTGAACTGTCACCACAACTACGTGCAGCGCGAAACCCACTTCGGGCGCGACGTGCTGGTGACGCGTAAGGGCGCAGTGTCAGCACAGAAGGGGCAGCTCGGGATCATTCCGGGTTCGATGGGCGCGAAGAGCTTCATCGTGCGCGGGCTGGGTAACGAAGAGGCCTTCTGCTCGTGCAGCCACGGTGCGGGCCGTACGATGAGCCGCACGCAGGCCAAGAAGCGTTTCACGGTCGATGACCAGATTCGCGCCACGGCCCACGTGGAATGCCGCAAGGACGCTGACGTGATCGACGAGATCCCGATGGCGTACAAGGACATCGACCATGTGATGGCTGCGCAGGCGGATCTGGTGGAGATCGTGCATACGCTGCGTCAGGTGGTGTGTGTGAAGGGGTGAGTCGAATGCGCGTGCTGGAAGGTTTGGACAACGACAGCACCGAAGACGCCCGACGGCGTTGGCAGCACGCCGGCGGTGTCTTCGACTTCGTGTGCTTGCGCTTGGTGGACGGCGCCACGCCGGACGAGGTGGCGCATCGTCAGGCGCTGGTACGTTTGTTCGAGGAACACGATCGCGCGACGCAGCAGTACCGGGCGAACGTGGTCGCGCAACATCCGCAGTACGCCTCGTACCCATGGCCGGTGCTGGAGGTCAACCTGGCAGATGCCAGCCCGCGCAGACTCAGCCAGAGCGAGGTGCTCGGGCTGGCCGAACCGGGTGGCGCACTGGAGCAAGCCTTCCTCGATCCGCCCTACCGTACGACATTGCATGCAGGGGATTTCCAGGCATGGCTGGCGATGCTGCACCTGTTGCCGAATGACGATGTCGAGGTGTTCGACTGGGTCGGAAACGCTGATGAAGAACCGGCCCGCAGCACCTGGAGTAACTACTTCGACGAAGGCAAGGAATGGTGGGGCATCTGGTGCCTGACCGTGTATAACCCCAGGCACCGCACGCTGTGTGCGCTGGCCGCCAGCGCCACCGACTGAACGGAGGGCGCTCAGGCTTGGTTCGTTCAGCGCGGTGTGCCGATCTCCAGAACAAGAACGACCGAATCATCGTGACGTTTCTCTACTCGCATCCCGTTTCCGACGCCATCCGCGAGCGCGTGCTCGCCGAGCTGGCGCAGATTGAAGACCGGCACGACGTGCGCGTGCTGTTCGCGTGTGAATCCGGCAGCCGCGGCTGGGGCTTCGCCTCGCCCGACAGCGACTACGACGTGCGCTTCGTCTACGTGCATCAGCCCGAGTGGTACCTGCGCGTCGAGCCAGAGCGCGATGTGATCGAACTGCCGATCAGCGATGAGCTGGATATCTCCGGCTGGGAGCTGCGCAAGGCGCTGCAACTCATGCACCGCTCCAACCCGACGTTGCTGGAGTGGCTCGCGTCGCCCGTGGTGTATCGCCAGGACGCAGCGCTGGCTGCGCGCATGCGCATGCTGGCGCCGACGTTCTTCTCCGAGCGCAAGGGCCGTTGGCACTACGTGTCGATGGCGGCGAAGAACTTTCGCGGCTATCTGCAGGGCAAGACTGTGCGCATGAAGAAGTACCTGTACGTGCTGCGTCCGCTGCTGGCCGCACAGTGGATTGACGAAGGACGCGGCATCCCGCCGATGCGCTTTGCCGATCTGGCTGACGTGATGGTGAAAGACGCCGCATTGCGCGACGAGATCAACCAGTTGCTGGCGATCAAGATGGAATCTGGCGAGGCCGAATACGGCGCGCGTTTTCCGCGTATCCATGCCTTTATCGAACAGGCCTTGGCGCAGGAAGACGTGCCAGCAGATTTCCGCCAGCCAACGGGTAACCCGACAGCATTGGACGCGTTCCTCTACGACACAGTGCTGACGCGCACACCCTGTACAACCTGACGCGTACCCCACCAAGCGGGTGCGCAAGCGAACAAGAAAAACAAACCATGAACACCCAATTGCAGTTGCAATCGCAACCCGCCACCTGCATCGAACTCGATGGCGCGCAGGGGGAGGGCGGCGGACAAATCCTGCGCACGGCCCTCACGCTCTCGATGTTGACCGGTACGCCGTTCCAGATCGAGAACATCCGCGCCAAACGTTCCAAGCCCGGCCTGCTACGTCAGCACCTGACGGCGGTGCAGGCCGCAGCGGAGATCAGCGGCGCCACCGTGGAAGGCGCAGAAGCGGGCTCGCAGACGCTGCGCTTCACGCCGGGCACCATCCGCGGTGGTGACTACCGTTTCGCCATCGGCACGGCCGGCAGCTGCACGCTGGTGCTGCAGACCATCCTGCCCGCACTGTGGTTTGCCGATGCGCCGAGCACCGTGTCGGTGAGCGGCGGTACGCACAACCGGGCCGCGCCGCCGGTCGACTTCCTCATCCGCGCGTGGCTGCCGCTGGTGGCGCACATGGGCGTGACGCAGACGCTTGCGCTCAAGCGCCACGGCTTCTACCCGGCAGGCGGCGGCGAGGTAGTGGCGACGGTCACGCCGTGCACGAGCCCGCTGCGTGCATTGCATCTGACCGAGCGCGGTGCGCAGCAGGCGCTGCGTGCCGAGGGCATCGTGGCCGGTGTGCGCGGCAGCGTGGCGC
This sequence comes from Ralstonia sp. A12, assembly GCF_000801955.1. Classification (GTDB taxonomy): domain Bacteria; phylum Pseudomonadota; class Gammaproteobacteria; order Burkholderiales; family Burkholderiaceae; genus Ralstonia. Next base: position 11,667 of record NZ_JSZO01000042.1, on the reverse strand, counting down.
GGCGCGAGCTGGATATGCTGGACTGCCTCGTGCCTGGTGTCGAAGGCACCGTGCGTGATCTCGGCAACGCGGAAGGCCCCGGCAATGCGCTGGTGCTCGACATCGTGCACGAGCACGTCACCGAAGTGCTGACCGGTTTCGGTGAACGCGGCGTGACGGCTGAGACGATCGGCAAGGATGTTGCTCACGCAGCGCTGCGCTACCTGCAAAGCACGGCGGCGGTGGACGAATACCTGGCCGATCAACTGGTCTTGCCGATGGCACTGGCCGGTGCTGGCAGCCTCACTGCCGTGGCGGCTTCGTCGCATCTGCTGACCAACCTCAGCGTGATCGGGAAGTTCCTGCCGACGGCGTTTGATGTGGAAACCGTCGGACCTGGCGCCCCGGTGCTGGTGCGCGTGCTTTGACGGCCCGTGGGCTGGCGGATGGGCGAAGGCAGGCACGGCATTCGCGTGGCTTGTTGAATCCACGCCAACCGGAGCCCACCATGCAACGCGGTAAGAAGGAGAAGCACCCGCACGCCCACAAGCGCGAGGCGTTGATCGAGCAGGCCGTGGAAGGCACTTTCCCGGCCAGTGACCCGCCCGCCATCGGCGGCATCACGCGCATCGTCGACAAGAAGCCCAAGGCGCACAAGACGCACAAGGGCAAGCACAAGCCGAAGGCCACATCGAAGTAACGCAGCACCTCAACGCCCGCATCGTCTGCCGACATGCGGGCGTTTTCGTGTGGGTGTCGTGACTACTGGTGCGCGAGGATGTTGACCACGTTCCCGAACGGATCGCGCACATAAAAGCGCCGCACGCCCCACGGCTCATCGACGAGCGGGTAGACGATCTCCAGGCCGAGTGAGAGGGCGCGTGCATGCACTGCTTCCACGTCATCCACTTCCACCGACAAGGCCGGCACCGGCGTGCCCGCGCCGCCTTCGCTGGCGATGCTGATCTGCGGCGTCATCGTGTTGCTGGTGTCGGCAAAGGTGACGATCCAGCCGTGGTCCATCACCACGTCCAGGCCGAGCAGCTCGGCATAGAACGCGCGGGCGCGCGCCGGGTCGGTGGCATGCAGGTTGGGGACGATGCGTCGGACGGCCATGCTGCGCTCCTGGTGTGGGTGGACGGAACTGGACTGCGGCATTTTAGCCATCGCTGTGACGCGGTGTTCGCATGCAGGGCGGTCGCACATCACGTAAAGTGGCGGGCACTCGAACCATATAGAGACACGCCCGTCATGGATTTCCTGCAATCGCTGCTGGCCCCGCGCCTGCAAAACGTTGAAACCTCCGCCATCCGCGAACTCTTCAAGGTGCTCGGCAAGCCGGGCCTGATCTCGTTTGCCGGCGGCTTTCCGGATTCGGCACTGTTTGACGTGGAAGGCCTGAAGGCCGCCGCAGACAGCGCACTCACCGCCGACGCCGCCCGCGCGCTGCAGTACGGCGCCACCGAAGGCTTCGAGCCCCTGCGCGAGGCCATCGTCACGCTGATGAAGACGCGCGGCGCCACCGTCGTCAACACCGACATCCTCGTCACCACCGGTTCGCAGCAAGGCCTGGACCTGCTGGGCAAGGTGCTGATCGGCGAGGGCGACACGGTGTTGGTGGAGGCGCCGACTTTCCTGGCCGCCATCCAGGCATTCAAGCTGTACGGCGCCAAGGTGGCCGGCGTGCCGACCGACGCAGACGGCCTGGACGTCGACGCGCTGGAAAAGACGCTTGCCAACACCCGTCCCAAATTCCTCTACGTGATCCCCAACTTCGGCAACCCCAACGGCGCGCTGATGAGCCTGGAGCGCCGTCAGCGTCTGCTGCAACTGGCCGTGCGCCACAACCTGCTGATCGTTGAGGACGATCCGTACGGCGAGCTGTACTTCGACGCACCGCCGCCGCCGTCGCTGTACGCGCTGTCCCAGCAGATCGAGGGTGCGCAGGGCCGCGTGGTCTACCTGGGCAGCCTGTCGAAGGTGGTGGCGCCGGGGTTGCGCGTGGGCTGGATGATTGCCCCGTCGCTGCTCCTGGGCAACGCCGTCATGGTCAAGCAGTTTGCCGACGCGCACACCTCCACGTTTGCACAGGCCACGGCGGCGGCCTACCTGCGCAGCAATCGCCTGGAGACGGTGCTGCCGCGCACGCGCGCTGCCTACGCCGAGCGTGCACACGCCATGGCCAATGGCCTGCGCGCGCTGCTGCCCGAGAGCGAACTGACTTTCAACCGCCCGCGTGGCGGCATGTTCCTGTGGGGCCGCCTGCCGGGCCGCAATGCTGCAGACGTAGCCAAGATCGCCATCGAGCGCGGCGTGGCCTTCGTGCCGGGTGCAGCGTTCTACGCGGTGGATCCGGATCGCTCGACGCTGCGTCTGTCGTATGCCACCTCGTCGCTCGCCCAGGTGGAAGAGGGCATCGGCAAACTGGCTGGCGCCATCCGCGAACTGCCGATCGCCTGACCTCCTGATCGGTAACAGGTGGAGTGCGCGGGCGTTGATGCCGGCGTGCTCCACCCACCTCCCTCCCGAGGCAATCGCCTCACGCACGCGGTAAGCTGGCGGCTCCAAAAAGAAAGCACAGGAGACCCCCGCCATGCAGCACCTGCCTCGCTTGCTCCGCCATGTTGTCTTCGCGCTCGGCGCACTGTCGCTGGGTTTTCTGTCGCCCGCCGCCAGTGCGGACGAAGTGCGCGTGATGAATTCCGGTGGCTTCACTGCGGCCTACAAGGCGCTCGCGCCAGGGTACGAGAAGGCCACGGGCAATACCCTCACCACCGCCTGGGGGCCGTCGATGGGCGCCTCGCCTGAGGCGATCCCGAATCGCCTGGCGCGCGGCGAACAGGCCGATGTGCTCATCATGGTGGGCGAAGCGCTCGATGGCCTGATCCAGAAAGGCCTGGTGGACCCCGCCAGCCGTGTGCCATTGGCCGAATCACGCATCGGCATGGTGGTGAAGGCGGGTGCGCCCAAGCCCGACATCAGCACGGAGGCTGCCCTGCGCAACACGCTGCTGCAGGCCAAGTCGGTGGCGTATTCCGACAGCGCCAGCGGCGTCTATATCGAGACCACGCTGTTCAAGCGCCTGGGCATTGAGGACCAGATGCGCGGTAAGGCCCGCAAGATCGAGAAGATTCCCGTGGGCACCGTGGTGGCCAGCGGCGAATACGCCATCGGCTTCCAGCAGGTGAGCGAGCTGCTGCCCGTGGCGGGCGTGGACTTTGTCGGCAAGATTCCCGAGCCGCTGCAAAAGGTGACGGTGTTTGCGGCGGGCATTCCCGTCAATGCGGTGCACCCGAAGGCGGCGCGCGAGCTGATCCGCTACCTGGCGTCACCGGAGGCGGCACCGGCGGTGGAGAAGAGCGGCATGGAGCCGTCGCGCCAGCCCGAGGCCGTTCGGTGAGCGTGCCGGACACGCCGATCGACGCGCAGCAAGACCCGGCGCTGTTGCGCCGCCTGCTGCGCGCGAAGGATCGGATGGACGCTGCCTCGCACGAGGATTGGCCGGTCAAGCGGCTGGCCGAAGTGAGTGGCGTGTCGGAGGCGCATTTCGCGCGCTCGTTCAAGCAGGCTTTCGGCATTCCGCCGCACCGCTACCTGCTCACGCGCCGCATCGAGCAGGCCACCACCCTGCTGCGCGACACCGACTTGCCCATCATCGAAATCGCCTATGCCACTGGGTGGGAGAGCCTGGGCACCTTCGGCCGCATCTTTCGCGACATCACCGGGCAGAGCCCGAGCGCTCTGCGCCGCGAGGCACAGGCTGCGGCCGCCGCGCAACAGCTCGACCTTGTTCCCGCCTGTGTGCTGAAGGCGGCGCAGCGGCCCGATCTCACGACAGCAGTTTCGGAGAAGCGCCGCCAGTTGGCGGAGGGTACAAATCCGTCACCCACCAACAAAAAGGAGCGGTGATGAGCCAAGGGATCAACGTAGTCGGGCTGTATGTGGACGACCAGGATGCGGCGCTGGCGTTCTATGTCGACAAGCTGGGTTTTCGTGTGCATACCGATGTGCGCAACGGCCCGTACCGGTGGCTGACGGTGCAGCATCCGGAGCAGCCGTCGTTCCAGCTTGGCCTGTTCCAGCCCGGCCCGCCCATCCACGACGAAGTCACCGCGCAGACGCTGCGCGCCATGGTCGCCAAGGGCGCGATGCCGCCGCTGGTGCTGACCGTGGTCGACTGCCGCGCCACCTATGCGCAACTGCGTGAGCGCGGTGTGGAGTTCACGCAGGAACCGGTCGAGCGTTTCGGCAGCGTCGATGCGGGCTTTCGTGACCCGGCCGGCAATGGCTGGAAGATGATCCAGGCCGCCGGAGGTGCGAAATGAGCGCCCGCCATGGAATCCGTCAGTTTCACCGCTGGGTGTCGATGGCCTTCACGCTCACGGTCATCGCCAACTTTGTTGCCATGACGCGGGGTACGCCGCCTGCGTGGATCACCTATGCGCCGCTGTTGCCGCTGGCGTTGTTGTTGATCACGGGGGTGGTGATGTTTGTGTTGCCGTACTGGGATCGGCGTGCTGGGCGCGCCGGCTGTGAAGCGCCGGTCGCGCGGGTTTGAGGCTTGCGTGTCGAGCCCTGAGTCCGGCGTGCCAACTTGACGTCGGCGCGCCGAGCCCTGAACCCGAAATGTGGCGCTGGCTTACTGCTGCATCGTGAACGGCGTGCGCGGGGCTGGCCCTTGAACACGCTTGACCTCTTCTTCGGGCGCTGGCACGACGGCAAATACGGCGTCGGTGTCCTTGGCTTCGCGAATGTCGACAGACTTGCGCTCGAAGATGTTGACGCCCGAGAACACCATCACGTCACCCAGCTTGGGTGTAAAGGCCAGGTAGTCGGGTTCGTCGAGCACGAGGTTGCCTTTGACGATGACCTTGCGCTGCAGGTAAGCGTAATCGCCCGTGACCAGCACGGCCTTGGCCGGGTTGCGCAGGTTGTTGCCTGCCACATCGCGCAGCATGACCGTCAGGCTGCGATCGAGCGTTGACTGCAGCATGTCGCGCAGCGGCTGGGCCTGCTGGGACAGCCAGCCCGTATCGCCCGACAGCGGTTTGACGTCTGCGCTGGCTGCGATGTACTGGGTCTCCCACAGTGGCTTGCCACCGGCATCCACCAGCTTGGTCTTGAGGACGACGTACGGACGAACATCGTTGTCGTTCACGTAGGTCAGCACGCCGAAAGGCTGCACGCTTAGGTGTGTGCCACCGGTGCCGGCCGTCAACGCCTTGTTCTCGTCCGCTTTCAGCTTGGCTTGCAGCAGCGTATCGGCCTGGGCCAGCATGTCGTACGCTGTCGCGGCAGAGGTATCGCCTGCGCGGCTTTGCGCGCGAGCGCTGTTGATGGAGTCTGCGGCGATCACGCCGAGCAGACCAAAGGCCATGCCGACACCCAGGCCCGCCTGGTGTCCGCTGATGTAGAGCCGGGTGTTGGGCACCGCATAGATGCCGAGTGGCAGATCCCACTTGGACGGCGGCTCTTTATCGAGGCTCACCGTTACCTGCTTCTGTTCGGCCGGGAATGGTTCGGTGTGACGGAAGCTGGCACAGCCGGCCAGCGCGGCAATGGTCAGGCCGAGTGCGGCCCGGACGGCGAGTTGACGCAGTCCCATTGTTACTACCCCCTGAAGATGTTGTTGTTGGAGACCTGCAGGTACACCTCGGGGGCGTCATCCGCTCCCGCCGGTGCCGCAGCTGGTCGAAAGCGGATGATAAGGAAACAATGTGATCTGCGGATACCCCCCGAAGCGCGGTTTCAAGGGCTCGGGGGCTGTTGCGCTAGGCGGTCTGTGCGTCGGCTTGTGAGACTTCGTGTCGCCCACCCCTGCGCCACAGCACCACCGCCACCACATGGCAACCCGCTGCCGCCCAGCCCAGCATGCCCGGTCCGCCGTGGGCCAGTGCCAGCGCGCCCACGCTCGACCCCAGCGCAATCCCCACATACACCGCAGACGCATGCAGCGACAGCGTGATCGGCGACACGTCGGGCGCCAGGCGGATCAGCCGCGTCGCCTGTGCCGGCCCGAAGCCCCAGCCCGCCATGCCCCACAGCACAACCGCGCCGATAGCAATGGCGGCTGCCGTGGCGCCATGCAGTGTCTGTACCGTCAACGACAGGACTGAGAACGCCAGCACGATCCCCGCGCTGCTCACGGCCAGCACACGGGCCACGCCCGCGCGATCGGTCATGTGCCCGCCCAGGCCGGTGCCCAGCGCCGCAAAGCTGCCGACCAGGAACAACACGATGCCCACGTGCTGCGGCGCAAAGCCCAGGCCCTGCACGAAGAACGGCGCGACGTACGTATAGAACGTGAAGCCGCCCGCTGCCCACAGCGCCGATACCGCCAGCGCGCCCAGCATGCCGGGTCGGCGCGCCACGCTCAGGCGTTGCGCCAGCGTGGTCACGCTGTGCGGCAAGGCACGCGGCAAGCCGAAGGCCAGGCCTGCCGTGGCTAGCGCGGACAGTACGCCGCACGCCACGAAGGTCGCACGCCAGTCGCCCTGGGCGGCAATCCACGCGCCCAGCGGCACGCCCAATGCCACCGCCACTGTGCCGCCGCCCGTGATGATGGCGAGCGCCGTGCCGCTGCGCGCCGCCGGCACCAGCGAGGTCGCCACCGCATTGGCCGTCGGCAGGAACACGCCTGCGGCCAGTGCCAGCAGCACGCGCGCCGCCATCAATTGCCCGAAGCCGTGCGCGCTGGCCGCCAACAGGTTGCCCGCCGCAAAGATCGCCAGCGCGCCGATCAGCACGCGGCGCCGGTCGACGTTGCCGAGCAGCGTCGCCATGACCGGTGAGCCCACGGCGTACGTCACGGCAAACACGGTGACGAGCTGCCCCGCCGCCGGCACGCTCACGCCCAGGTCTGCGGCCAGCACCGGCAGCAGGCCGGCAATCATGAATCCTTCGGTGCCGATGGCGAACGCGCCCAGGCACAACCACCACAGCGATGCCGGCATGGTCGGCTCCTGTCAGAAGAGGAAAGCGAAAAAGGGAGGCGGAGCATGTGGCTCCGCAGGGGACTAGCGCGCAGTGGTGTCGGCGGTCTGGCCGAATAGCACGGCGCGCTCGTCGTCGGAGATGTCTTCGCGGCGGCGCGAGTAGGCGCGCTCGACACCGGCGTAGGCACGCTCGGTGGCCGGGCGCGCGCTGACCGCCTCGAACCAGCGTTGCAGGTGCGGGAAGTCGTTCAGGTCCTGCCCGTGTCCGGCGTGCGGCACGATCCACGGGTAGATCGCGATGTCGGCAATCGTGTAGTCGTTGCCGGCAATGTACGGGCGATCGGCCAGGCGGCGGTCGAGCACGCCATACAGGCGGTTGGTCTCTTTGGTGTAGCGCTCGATGGCGTAGGGCACGCGCTCGGGCGCATACACGTTGAAGTGGCCGATCTGCCCGGCCATCGGGCCCAGGCCGCCCACCTGCCAGAACAGCCACTTGAGCACTTCCATGCGGCCGTGCAGGTCGGTGGGCATCAGTTGACCGGTCTTCTCGGCCAGGTAGAGCAGCATCGCGCCCGATTCGAACAGCGCCACGGGCTCGGTGCCTTCGGCCGGATTGTGATCGACCATTGCCGGGATCTTGTTGTTGGGCGAGATGGCCAGGAACGCAGGCTTGAACTGGTCACCCCGGCTGATATCGACGGGGATGACGCGGTGCGGCAGGCCGGTCTCGGCAAAGAACAGCGCCATCTTCAGGCCGTTGGGGGTGGCGCAATAGTAGAGGTCGATCATGGTGAGGCCCTCGTGTTCTGTCATGTTGGTTGACAGATTAGGTGCACGAGTGGCCTTTTGTAATGACCACAAATTGCCAATTTTAGGTGGCCAATTTGCGGCGACGAGCCGACCTCCGCGCCACCCGCCCACGGGGCGCGATTGGCCTCAGGCGGCCTGGAGTCCTGCGGGCTTGGGTAGGCGCGGCTCCAGCGCATCCAGGCTGATGTGGCCGAGGAAGCCGCCGGCGGTTTGCGCGGGTGCTTCATTCTCGATGGCATGTGCGAAGGCGACCGCTGGATCGGTACGCAGTTTTTGCAGGTGCCGATGCAGGTTCGGATATGCGTCCACGCTCAGCGCCTTGTGGTACTCGGCCCAGCGCGCCAGTGCAACGAAGTACGCATCGGCCACGGTGCGTTTAGCGCCTCCGTCGATCCATTCGCGCTCAGCCAGCAGCGTATCGAGATAACGGCAGGCCTTGGCCACGCGCGCCTGGCCCTGCTCGCGCAGCATGGCTTGCTTGGGTGGATCGGCTTCCATTTCGTAGGCGATCCACAGGGGGCTGAACGCCCAGAAGAACTCGGTGTTCAGGTAGGCCAGCGTTTGATTCAGGCGGTCGTATTCGGGCGTGCCCTGGGGGTAACCGAGCTTGTGGTCCTTCTGTGCGGCCAAGTGCAGCAGGATCGCGGTGCTTTCGTTGATGACGCGATTGTCTTCCGTCAGGTATGCGGGCGTCAGGTTCAGCGGGTTGATGCGAGCAAACAGCGCCGGCCACGGGTGCTGCATCATCTCGATGCGCGTGAGCTGGTACGGCACGCCTAGCCATTCCAGCGCGATGACGCTGCCCAGCGAACAGCCTTGCGGCACACCATAGAAAAGAACGGGTTTCATATCTTCATCCTTGTTGAGTTCCGCCCCAGAGCGGTGTGCTGGGGCGATGCGCAAAAGATAAAGACGTAGACGTTGAAGCAGTAGCCGGTCGATCGTAGACTCATCGTCCATATTCGTAGACGATGTGCTTGGCCGATGCTCAATCTCAATGACCTCTCCGTGTTCGTGAAGGTGGTGGACCACGGCGGATTCGCGGCCGCGGCACGCGTACTGGGCGTGCCCAAGTCCACGCTGAGCAAGCGCGTGGCGATGCTCGAAGCCCATCTGGGCGTGCGCCTGATCCAGCGCACTTCGCGCAGCTTTGTGCCGACCGAGACGGGGCAGGCCTTCCACCGCCACGCGTCCGCCATGCTGATCGAGGCCGAAGCTGCCGAGAACGTCGTCAAGGGCCTGCTGGTAGAGCCGGCCGGCGTGGTGCGCATCACGGCATCCGTGACGACCGCGCAGCTCGCGCTAGCCGAGGTGCTGCCCGAACTGGCCCGCCGACACCCCAGGCTGCAGGTAGCGCTGCACGCGACAGACCGCTATGTCGATCTCGTGCAGGAGGGCTTTGACATTGCCATTCGCGACCATGCAGCGCCGTTGCCGGACTCAGAACTGGTGCAGCGGCGCGTGGGGCTTGAGCCCTTCTATCTCGTGGCGTCGCCCACGTACCTGAAGGCGCGTGGCAAGCCCCGCCGGCCAGAAGACCTCGCCGGGCATGATGGCCTGCTGACTGAGTTCGTGCCGAAACCGGACGGCTGGCACCTGCACAATGACGCCGATGAAAAGATCGAGGTGCGCCCCATTGGCCGCTTCTTTGCCAACGAGCCGATGACCTTGCTGCGTGCGGCGGAATCGGGTTTGGGCATTGCCTGCCTGCCCCACGGGCTGTGTGCCACCGCCATCGAAGCGGGCAGACTCAAGCGCGTGCTGAGCGACTGGCAGGGGCGCGGCATGATGACCACCCTGCTGATCGCGCACCGGCGCGGACAGTTGCCTTCGGTGCGTGCAACGGTGGAGTTTCTGGCCGAGGCGCTGTCGCGCCAGCGCGGCGGCTGAGCTCAGTGCCCGTGCGCCTGCGCGGGCTCTGGCGTCTCGCATGAGCGCGCGTACCCCTCCCACGCCGCGGTGGCACACAGCACGCCCGTCGCCAATGCCGACACGGCGAGCGCGGGCAGCGCGTCCGTCACCAGCCAGATCGCGCCAAGCACGGCCAACCCGACGAAATGCGCCGGGCGCACCCGCCCGAAGATCGCCCACTTGAACAGCAGGTTGCCCAGCAGATACAGCCCTGCGCTGCCCAGTACCGCCAGTGCGGCGCCCGTATGCGGGTGGCCCACCGGATGCGCCAGCACAAACTCGTCAGCCACCGCACCCACGATGATCCCCGCCACGAGCAGCACGTGGATGTAGGTGTAGGCCAGGCGCGCCAGACGCCCCGGATCGGCCGAATGCGAGATGGTGTGTGCGCCGCGTTCGGCAATCGTGTCGAAGTACAGCCACCACATCGCCAGGCTGCCGATGAACGACATCGCCATCGCCGCGATGTTGGCGGCGTTCCAGTCGAGCCCGGCAAACATCGAACCCGTCACCAGCACCGATTCGCCCAGCGCGATGATGATGAACAGCGAGCAGCGCTCGGCCATGTGGCCGCCTTCCACGTTCCAGTCGTCGGTGGTCGAACGGCCGATGCCCGGTGTGTAGAAGCCCATGGAGGGGCCGAGCCACTCGATGGCCAGCGCGACGATCCAGCACACCCAACGCACCGGTACGTCGGACAGCCCGCCCACCAGCCACAGCACCGCCGAGATGCCCAGCCACACGCCGATGCGCTGGAAGTTGCGCCGCATGCCGAGCGATTCATGGCGCACGGCCCACAGGAAGAACAACGTGCGCCCGAACTGCATGAACACGTAGGCCAGCGCAAACGCCAGCCCGCGCGAGCCGAACGCCTGCGGCAGCGACGCAGAGAGCAGCAGCCCCGCCGTCATCAGCACCAGCATCAGGATGCGGATGGCGAGCTTCTCGGGGTCCAGCCAGTTGGTGACCCACGAGGTGAAGATCCATACCCACCACACCGCCAGCATCAGCAGCAGCGCCTGCGCACCGCCTTCGAGCGTGAAGTTGCCGATCAGCAGGTGTGAGAGCTGCGTCACCGCAAACACGAACACCAGATCGAAGAACAGCTCGATGTTTGTGACGCGGTGGTGGCCGTGCCCCCCGTTGGATGTGGCGGGTGCGGCGCGGAGGTAGCTGCGGTGCATCGTGGGTCCTTCGCGTGTGTGGCGGTTCTGCGATCAGGCGGATTGCATGCCGAGCGTAAGCGTGCCCGCGCCCACCATCACCGCGCCGCCGGTGTAGCCGAAGCGGCGTTGCGCGGCCACGCTGGTCAGGCGCTTGGCGAGCAGCTTGGCGGCCAAGGCGTACATCGATGCGTTGGCGGCGGCCAGGCACACGAAGGTCGGCAGCAGGATCACGCTTTGCGACAGGAAGGTCTGGTCGGCCGACATGAACTGCGGCACGAAGGCGACGAAGAAGACGATGCTCTTGGGGTTCAGCGCGGTGACCGTCCAGGCGGACAGGAAGCGGCGGCCAGCGGACTTTTGCTGCACGGGGATGGTGGCTTCCGGCGCGTCCTCGCGCAGGCGGCGGGCGCTGAGGATGGACTTGATGCCCAGATAGACGAGGTACGAGCCGCCGATGAGCTTGAGCATCGTGAACGCCGTGGCGGAGGCGGCGAGCAGGGCGCCGGCACCAGCCAGCGAGACGGCCATGGCGGTGGTATCGCCAGCGGCCACGCCCGCTACCGTGCTCCACGCCGAGCGGCCACGGTTGGCCAGCGAATCACCAATCACCAGCAGGATGGTCGGGCCAGGAATGAGCAGGATGATGATGCTGGCACCGATGAAGGCCAGCCAGGTGTGGAGGGTCATGGTGGGGCTCTTTTTTTGGGGTGGGCTGACAGTTATCCATGAAATTTTTTGGGCGTCAAACGGGGGGCGTTTGGTTTTTGTTTTGATGTTGGTGGTTTGCCTCCCTTTCGGCCCCTGCCGGGGCCGACTCACTTTCTTTGTCTTGCCAAAGAAAGTAAGCAAAAGAAAGGCGCGCCCGA
>NZ_JSZO01000041.1 GCF_000801955.1 Ralstonia sp. A12 | reverse complement strand
CAAAGAAAGTGAGTCAGCCCCAGCAGGGGCTGAAACAGGGGATGGACCACCAAGGCAAAACTCCAAAAAACTAGCCGTGCCGCCGCGCAGCCAGAGCAACCCCACCCACCAACAACAGCGCAGCCACCACCTCCAACCCATGAGGCAACCGCCCCTCATAAACAAATCCATAGAGGAGCGCAAACACCGTTTCAAACACAATCATCTGCCCCGACAGCGTCAACGGCAGTTTCCGGCTGGCGGCATTCCACAGGCTGTTGCCAAGCACTGAAGCCCCCAACGCCACACCCGCATTGATCAACCAGAACAGCATCCAGGCAGAGGCGGGCTGAGCAGAGGCCGTCGCCATCCCCGGCATCAGGAACGCCGGCACCGCCAGTGCCAGCGACAGCGCCCCCGTTGCGATGCCCGTCAGCAATGACCACTCCCGGCTTGTGAACTGCGGATGCCTGCGCAAATACCGCGCATTGCACACCGCATACACCGTCCAGCACGCCAGAGCGCCCGCCGCCATCAGCAGGCCGATGAAGTACGCACTGCCGCCAGCATCCGCATGCAGGGCCGGCGCATCCAAGTAGATGCACACCACTCCCGCCACGGCCATCAGCAGCGGCAGCGCCAACCGCCGCAACGGCAAGCTGCCATGCTCAGCCGCGCCCGCCAGTGTGACCGTCACCGGCAGCAGCCCGACAATCAACGACACCGGCGCCACGCCCGCGCGCTGCACACCACCCGCCACGCACAGGTAGTACAGCAGGTTGCCCGGCAGTGACAGCAACAGCAGCGCCCCCCAATCACGCCGCGTCGTCTTGCGCCACAGCGTGCGCCACATGGGCAATGCCAACGCAAGCGAGAGCACGCCATACAGCACGTACCGCGCCGCCGACAGCGCCAGGGGCGAGAACTGCGGCAGCATCTTGGGCGCAACAAAAATGATTCCCCACAGCGCACCCGCGGCCACGCCGCAGCCCAGGCCCATGAGGTGGTCGCGCCGTGTTTCGTGTTGCATGCGGTGCTGCGGTTGTGCAAGGTGCGTTGCGGTGGAGGTGTCGCCAACAGCCATGTGAAGCCTGGTCCGTGAGATCAATCGAACCGGCACTTTGCGCGTGCGCGCGGCGCCCGTCTTGGTGAAGACGGCTGCGCTTTGGCAAAAACGGAAACGGGAGGGGTGAGGTTCAGCCGCGTCGCACAGCCGCGGGCGTGATGCCGTGTGCAGCCTTGAGGTGACGCGTGAGCGCGCTCTGGTCGTAGTAGCCGGTGCGTGCGGCAACTTCGGCGATGGGCAGTGCAGTGGTTTCGAGCAGCGACAGCGCGTGGCCCAGCCGCACTTGCGCCAGGCGGGCGTGCAACGTGGTGCCATACGCCGCGCGGAACAGCGTGGCGAGGCGCCGCGTGCTCAGGCCGACATCGGCGGCGAGTTCATCGATGGTCAGCGGATCGGCATAGCGCTGGTCGATGGTGCGCCAGGCCTGTTCGGCGCGTGCATCGGTGCGGGCGTGCAACTGCGTCGATTGATTGGCCGGATGCGCGGCCAACGTCGCCAGCGCGAGGGTCGACCACGCAGTCGCCAGCGTGGCATCGAGCACGGGGCCGGCATGCGGCGCATGCGCGCTCTGCAGCCACGCCGTCAGCGCGCGCAGCCCTGGCGTGAGCGGAAAGAACACGTGGTCGGCCAAGCCACGCAGGTCCGGTGCTTCAACGGCTTGCGCAGCGATGTCGAGCACGATGAAGGTATTCGTGCCGGCGGCTTCAAAGGCATGCGTGGCATCGGCGGGGATAAGCGCGGCGTGGTGCGTATCGACGCAGCCGCCGCGGCCGTCCACGTCCATCTCCAGCACGCCGCGCGCAGGCATCACGACTTGCACGAAGTCATGGGTGTGAGGCGGGGCGGCGAGGCCGTAGGTGCGGAAGTCCAGCATGATCGGGCGAGGATAGCACCGGCGTCCGCCCAAAAAAATACCCGGTGAAGGCACCGGGCTCAGAACTTTCACGGACGAGGATCCGTGAGAAGAGGAACGCGCACATCGTGCGCTGCGCGCGTGACACCGACGTGTCAACGGCTATTCCTCGGCAATGGTCACGATGTTCGGATAGAACGCGAGCATGCCGGCCACCTGTTCGGCTGCCGGGATAGGGTGTTCGTACGTCCAGACCGCGTTGGTGGCGCGTTCGTCGCCGGCCACGATGGTGTAGTAGGACGCCTGCCCCTTGTAGGGGCATCGGGTGTGATGCTGGGTGCGCTCCAGCAGGTTCATCCGCACGTCGTCGCGCGGGATGTACAGCACTGGCGGAAGCGAGCGCTCACGCAAGGTGCGTGCGGCCCGCGTGTCGGCGATGGTGTGGCCGTTGAAGGTGACCGTTACGCGGCGCGGGTTGATTTCAACAGCGATGGGGGAGGCGAGTTCGGTATCGGGCATGCGGTGCTCCTGCAACCGTGGAGGGCCCCGCGCAGGCGGGGTGTCCTTCCACTCTAGTGGATAGCCGCCTACCGTGTTGGACGGTGCCGATGTGACCCGTGCTTACCAGTGTGTCTCGCTCTCGGGCGTGGATGACACACGGTGGATGGCCAGGTCGGCGCCCATGAACTCGGCCTCGCGATCCAGCCGCAAGCCAACGATCTTGCGCAGCGCGCCGTACACCACCGTGCCGCCGATGAGCGCGATCACGATGCCGCCCGCGGTGCCTGCCACCTGCGCCCAGAACGACACGCCGCCCAGGCCGCCCAGCGTCTTCAGGCCGAAGATGCCGGCAGCAATACCGCCCCATGCGCCGCACAGGCCATGCAGCGGCCACACGCCGAGCACGTCGTCGATGCGCCAGACGTTCTGTACGCGCGTGAACATCCACACGAACAACACGCCCGCAATGCCACCGACGGCCAACGCGCCCAGCGGGTGCATCACGTCAGAGCCAGCGCACACTGCCACGAGGCCGGCCAGCGGCCCGTTGTACGAGAAGCCCGGGTCATTCTTGCCCATCCACCACGCGGTGAGCGTGCCGCCCACCATCGCCATCAGCGAGTTGATGGCGACCAGGCCGCTCATCTTGTCCAGCGTCTGCGCGCTCATCACGTTGAAGCCAAACCAGCCCACCGCCAGCACCCAGGCACCCGCGGCCAGGAACGGGATGTTCGACGGCGGATGCGCGGCGATGCGGCCGTCGTCCTTGTAGCGGCCGTGGCGCGCGCCGAGCAGCAGCACCGCCGGCAGCGCAATCCAGCCGCCCACTGCGTGCACCACCACCGAACCGGCAAAGTCGTGGAACTCCGCGCCCGTCATGGCCTGCAGCCAGTGCTGGATGCCGAAGCGCTCGTTCCAGGCAATGCCCTCGAAGAACGGGTAGACGAAGCCCACCAGCACGAAGGTCGCCGCCAGTTGCGGCTCGAAGCGCGAGCGCTCGGCAATGCCGCCCGAGATGATGGCCGGGATGGCTGCCGCAAAAGTCAGCAGGAAGAAGAACTTCACCAGCTCGTAGCCGTTCTGCTGCGCGAGCACATCTGCGCCAGTAAAGAAGTTGACGCCATAGGCCACGGAATAGCCGATGAAGAAGTACGCGATGGTCGACACGGCAAAGTCGACCAGGATCTTGACCAGCGCATTGACCTGGTTCTTCTTGCGGACGGTGCCCAGCTCTAGGAACGCGAAGCCGGCATGCATGGCAAGCACCATGATCGCGCCCAGCAGGATGAAGAGCGCGTCGCCCCCGGTTTTGATGGTGTTCATTATGGTTGTCGTGCGGGTTGGGACCAGCGCCGTTCAAGTGCAGGATGCCCTCAAATGACGCAAAAGCCGCCGACAGATGCAAAAGTTGTTCCAACTCTGTGCAAAAGCGTGATTTGCCGCACCAGAGCCGTGCGTGCGACCAGTGAGGCGGCGGCGCGCACAAGATGAGCCCGATTTCGGTGCGTGAGTGCCTTGATTTGGTGCGGTCGATGCGCGGTATGCGCGTAGATGGTGCGCCCTGCGTCAGGGCTTGGGCGTCGACACGGCAAAGGAGGTGGCCACGGCCGTCCAGAGCGGCTCATAGCGCTGCCGCAGGACACCGGCTTGTTCGGGCGACGCGGCGGGGGATTGCATGTGCAGCATCACCAATGCGCCGTCGGTCGGGACGATATAGACGCGGCCGATGAACGTGTTGCTCGTAGCGCGCGGCGCGTGCGGGCCGGGGGCATCGCCGATGTAGCTGGCCCAGACGCCGGGGCGCCCGCCGAACGACTGCGTGCCCCAGCCCGTCATCCGGCAGGGCAGTGCCACGGCTTGCCGGATGGCATCGCGCATCCAGCGGGGCTCGCGGTTGTCGGAGACGGCTTCGGGCTCGCCTTCGGTGGGGCGCACGATCAGCTCAATGCGCGAGAGCCCTGCGCCGCCCTGGTTGGCCCACGCGCCAATCGCTACGCGGGCCGGATCGGGTTTGCGCGGCGCGGTGGGCGGTACGCGCTCCCAGGAAAACGGCAAGCGCAGCGCCAGGTTCGCGCCGTTCGCGTTCGGCCAGTCAGAGAGCGTGATGCCTTGCGTGAAGCGGCTGGACAGTTCTTCCGCGGGGCGGTCGTCGTAGACCACCGCCAGCAAGGTCTGCAGCGTTGCGCGGTCCTGACTGCCCTGGGCGCGCTCTGCCACGCGCTGGGCCAGGGCATGGGCAGTCTGCGGGGTTTGCGTGGACACCGCCACGCTGGGCTGGTGCAGGTCGAGCGCGCGCTCGATCAGCAACTGGCGCTCGTCATCTGTGAGCGGAATACCGGCGATCAGGCGGCGCGTGCGTGCCAGCGCCTGCGGGAAGGTGTTGTCGAACTGGTTGCGGGCGCGGATCAGCTCTTCACGCTGGCTGGGAAACCGCTGGATGGCGCGGTCCAACGCCTGCGTCTGCACAGTCAGGAAGCCAAGCACGCTGATCAGCCCGGGGATGGCGCCAGGCGTGTAGTCCCACGCCAGCGCGTGGCCGGACCACGCCAGCAAGGCGGTCAGACACCAGCGCATCGTTGCGCGGCTTGGCATTGGAATATCCCCCTGTGGCCGGACCCGTTTCCGGCCGAAGTCCGACTCTAACGATAGGTATGGATTGTGCGCAAGACGGGGCTTGCACGGAGACAAAGCTGGTCAGTTCTGTCTTTCAGTTTGCGCAAATCGGGGGCGGCGGGGCGCTTGGCTTTATTTGAATGAGTAGCCCACGGTGACCATGAAGCCACTCGTCCAGAAGAGCTGGACCTCGGTGCGGAACTGGCCGGCCTTGTAGCCCAGCGCCGGCAGGATGCCTGGCGAGAAGCCCTTGTAGTTGAGCGGCACCTTGTTCTGGAACTCGCCCTTGTAGCCGTGCAGGAGGCCGCCGGTCAGCTTGCCGTAGAAGTTGGACTTGCCCAGGTTCCACAAGTACCCGCCGTACACCAGCTGCGTGGGCTGCCCGAACGAATTCTGGAACGCGGCCGCGCCCACCAGCCAGCCGTTGTCGCGCCGCCATTCGACGCCCAGCAGCGGTGAGTACTTGATGTAGTGGTCATCCCGGCTGTAGTGCATGTTGTACACGCTGGCCTGGACGGAGATTTCGTCACCGGGTTCAAAGATGTCGGCAAGCGCGGGTGATGCGCTGGCCAGAAGCGCGGCGCCAATGGCGACGCTGCGAAGCCTTGTGATCAAAGAAGATGAAATAACCATGTGTCGTCGACACGCCGGAGCCCGAGGGCCCGCACGGCCCTTGCGCGGGGCCGACGTGATTTCCTGTGATTTGTGTGGAGGAAATAGTCGACGATGTCGGCTGACGTTTCTGTAAGAACGGTCCTAAAAATAGGAATCGGCTTACGCGGCGGGGTGTCGCCGGGGTGTTGCAGGCGGGCGGGTTGACGTTTACGTAAGCCGCGAAAATACTGTCTCTTCGCCCCTGGCCGGCACACCGCACCTTGTGCGGCGCACAAGTCATCCCACGCCGGCGCCCACTTCAACAAGGTGGAGACATGACTGATCTTTCCGCAGCCCGCGCAGCTGATCCGACGCCCGCCAGCGAGCCCGCGCCGGTACGCAACAAGGTGCGCTTCGTGACGGCCGCCTCGCTGTTCGACGGGCATGACGCGTCGATCAACATCATGCGGCGCATCCTGCAGTCGATGGGCTGCGAGGTGATCCACCTCGGGCATAACCGCTCGGTGGATGAGGTGGTCAACGCCGCGCTGCAGGAGGACGTGCAGGGCATTGCCGTCTCCAGTTACCAGGGCGGCCATGTTGAGTACTTCAAGTACATGATCGACGCGCTGCGTGCGCGCGGCGGCGAGCACATCCAGGTGTTCGGCGGCGGCGGCGGGGTGATCGTGCCCACAGAGATTCGCGAGCTGCAGGACTACGGCGTCGCGCGCATCTACAGCCCGGAGGACGGCCAGCGCATGGGCCTGGCCGGCATGATTGCCGACATGGTGCGGCGCTGCGATATCGATCTCTCCACCTACGCGCCCGCCACGCTGGAGCCAGTGGCCAATGGCGATCGCCGCGCGCTTGCGCAGTTGATTACTGCGCTGGAAGCCGGTCGCGCCGATCCGGCCTTGCGCCAAGCCGTGTTGGAGCGTGCGGCCACGGTGCACACACCGGTGCTCGGCATTACGGGCACGGGCGGCGCGGGCAAGTCCTCACTCACCGATGAGCTGATCCGTCGCTTCCGGCTCGACCAGCAAGACCGGCTGCGCATCGCCGTCATCTCGATCGATCCATCGCGGCGCAAATCAGGCGGAGCGCTGCTGGGGGATCGCATCCGCATGAACGCGATCAACCATCCGCACATCTTCGTGCGCTCGCTGGCCACGCGTGAGGCGAGCAGCGAGATTTCCGACGCGCTGCCCGATGCGATTGCGGCGTGTCGTGCGGCGGGCTTCGACCTGATCATCGTCGAGACCTCCGGCATCGGCCAGGGCGATGCGGCCATCGTGCCGCATGTTGATCTGTCGCTGTATGTGATGACGCCCGAGTTTGGCGCCGCCAGCCAGCTGGAGAAGATCGACATGCTCGATTTTGCCGACCTGGTGGCGATCAACAAGTTCGACCGCAAGGGCGCGCAGGATGCGTGGCGTGATGTGGCCAAGCAGGTGCAACGCAACCGCGAGCAATGGCACGCCCGGCCAGAAGACATGCCGGTGTTCGGCACACAGGCCTCGCACTTCAACGACGATGGCGTGACGGCGCTGTACCACGCGCTGGCCGATCGGCTGACCGAGCGCGGTATGGCGCTGGCCGAGCGCACGCTGCCGCGCCCTGAGGGCAAATGCTCCACCAGCCACGATGCGATCGTGCCACCCGCACGTGTGCGCTATCTGGCAGAACTGGCCGACACCGTGCGCAGCTACCACCGCCGTGTGCAAGCGCAGAGTTGCCTTGCCCGCGAGCGCCAGCAACTGCAAGCGAGCCACCGCATGCTGGAGCAGGCCGGCGCCACGGTGCAGACGCTGTCCGCGCTGGAGAAGCAAGCGGTTGAGCGCGACGCGCAGATCGGTGCAACCGAACGCAAGCTGCTCGCCATGTGGCCCGACCTGCGCCGTGCGTACTCCGGCGACGAATACGTCGTGAAGATCCGAGACAAGGAGATCCGTACCGCGCTCACGCACACCACGCTCTCCGGCACCACCATCCGCAAGGTGGTGCTGCCGCCGTACGAAGATGACGGCGAAGTGCTGCGCTGGCTGATGCGCGAGAACGTGCCGGGCAGCTTCCCGTACACCGCCGGCGTGTTCGCGTTCAAGCGGGAGAACGAAGACCCCACGCGCATGTTCGCCGGCGAGGGCGATGCCTTCCGTACCAACCGGCGCTTCAAGCTCGTCAGCGAAGGCATGGACGCCAAGCGCCTGTCTACCGCCTTCGACTCCGTCACGCTGTATGGCGAAGATCCGGCCGTGCGCCCCGACATCTACGGCAAGGTCGGCAACTCGGGCGTGTCCATCGCCACGCTCGACGACATGGAAGTGCTGTACGACGGCTTTGACCTGACCAGCCCTGCCACGTCCGTCTCCATGACGATCAACGGCCCCGCGCCGACGATTCTGGCGATGTTCATGAACACCGCAATCGACCAGAACCTCGCCAAATTCCGCGCGGATAACCACCGCGAGCCGACGGCAGACGAGGAGGCGAAAATTCGCGCGTGGGTGCTGCAGAACGTGCGCGGCACGGTGCAGGCCGACATCCTCAAGGAAGACCAGGGGCAGAACACCTGCATCTTCTCGACCGAGTTTTCGCTCAAGGTGATGGGCGATATTCA
The DNA here is from genome assembly GCF_000801955.1 of Ralstonia sp. A12. GTDB lineage: Bacteria > Pseudomonadota > Gammaproteobacteria > Burkholderiales > Burkholderiaceae > Ralstonia. The sequence goes on along the minus strand of NZ_JSZO01000041.1, from coordinate 1,093 downwards.
GGCGTATTTTGTGCACCAGCAGGTGCGCAATTTCTACTCGGTGTCGATCTCGGGGTACCACATTGCCGAGGCCGGAGCGAACCCGATCTCGCAACTGGCCTTTACGCTCGCGAATGGCTTCACGTATGTGGAGGCGTACCTCGCGCGCGGCATGCACATTGATGATTTCGCGCCCAACCTGTCGTTCTTCTTCTCCAACGGCATGGACCCGGAATACAACGTGCTCGGCCGCGTGGCCCGCCGCATCTGGGCGGTGACGATGCGCGACAAGTACGGCGCGAATGAACGCAGCCAGAAGCTGAAGTACCACGTGCAGACGTCCGGCCGATCTCTGCACGCGCAGGAGATTGCGTTCAACGATATCCGCACGACGCTGCAGGCGCTGATCGCGATCTACGACAACTGCAACAGCCTGCACACCAATGCGTACGACGAGGCCATCACCACGCCCACGGCGGAATCGGTGCGGCGCGCGTTGGCCATTCAACTCATCATCAACCGTGAGTGGGGGTTGGCCAAGTGTGAGAACCCGAACCAGGGCAGTTTCATCATCGATGAGTTGACTGACCTAGTGGAAGAAGCCGTGCTGCAGGAGTTCGAGCGGATTGCCGAGCGCGGTGGTGTGCTGGGGGCGATGGAGACGGGTTACCAGCGCGGCAAGATTCAGGAAGAGTCGATGCTGTATGAGCAGCGCAAGCATGATGGCTCGCTGCCGATCATCGGGGTGAATACGTTTCGCAATCCGGAGGCTGAGAACGTGGTGCCGCCGCATATTGAACTGGCGCGCTCAAGCGAGGAAGAGAAGCAGAGTCAGCTCACGCGGCTGGGGGAGTTTCATGCACGGCATGCTGGGGAGTCGCCCGCCATGCTGCAGCGTTTGCAGCGGGCGGTGATTGAGGATCAGAACGTGTTTGCGGTGTTGATGGAGGCGGTGCGGGTTTGTTCTTTGGGGCAGATTACGCATGCACTGTTTGAGGTTGGCGGGCAGTATCGGCGGAATATGTAGTTGGTCTTTTTGTTGGTGGTGCATCCCTTGTTTCATCCCCTGCCGGGGCTGACTCACTTTCTTTGTTGGGCTTGTCAGCTTTTTTGT
>NZ_JSZO01000040.1 GCF_000801955.1 Ralstonia sp. A12 | reverse complement strand
CCGGTGGGTTGATTGCGTTCCTGGCCGCCTTGATATTGCGAAGAATCAACCAGCCTGTGGTGGGACTGGCCGCTGTGACGAGGCCCTCCGCATGAATAGCAGGCGGATCGTGCGGATGGCGAGGTAGCCAATGAACAGATTGGCACCGACGAATACCGGCAGCGCCAACGCTTGCGCAGATCGAACTCCCGACTGTGCCAGTTTTAGGCCGCTGACCGTGACGGCAGCAACGCCGAACGTGTATGCCCAGTAAGCCGGAGCGAAGGGTTGCGCGCCCAACCAAGCCCCAAGACGGAGTCCAAGTAGCAACTGGAAAAGGCCGTAGCCCCACAGCATGAGGAGCCAGTGGTCGGCGCTACCAGGAGACAACGCCAAGCAAGCCATGGCACATACGGCCGGTGGGGCGAACTGAATGCCGACCAAGGGCCGTTGAGCCGTGGGCAACGGTGCAGAATGTGAGAGCCGGTGGATGACCAGGGATTCGAGGGCCAGCCATGAGAACAGTCCAACGCCCAGGAATAACCAGCCCCAATCTGGATACCCGAATGAGCCCAGTGCTGCCGCACTGGTGAAATTACCTGCAACGGTTGGCAGGTACAGGGTCGGGGCCATGTCGGCTACGTTTCTGCCGCCTTGCCACAACGTGCCTGTGTGCCAGAGGGAGAAGCTCACATGCCACGCAATGCCACTGATGGCCAAGCACCACGCCAAAGGCACGGAGTAGGGCAGAACCGCCACGGCGACAAGCAAAGTGGAGATCGCCAGCAACGCGGGCGTGCTGCCCCGCACGGGATGCAGGAACTCAGCCTTTACGGCCCCAAAGTTGCGAATGGTTTGCCACAAGTAACCAAGAATCAGGATGGCCCAGACCAGTCCGGCCGAGGCCAGAATTGTCTCGCCCACGGCTGGTGGCAAGTGCCATAGCCGCACCCCTGTGCGCCACGCTTGGCCAAGACCGGCCAACCCGAGGACGATCCCGAAGTAGGACGCTGGAATCTCCATCGGCCTTGTGCACGTGGCGCACGTCCGCGGTGAGACCATTGTCGGCTCAGTAATTTTGATTCTCCCGACCCTTGACTTGTTTGCCGGTCATCCAGCCCCAATGGGCAAAGATCGCCGCCCCCGCTTTGGAACGAAGGAAGTCAACAAACTGCTGGGCATCGGGCTTTTCTGCGCCACGCTTAGTCACGGCCACGCCTGCATCGCGGTAGATGGCGTACTTCGGCTCAATGGGCACCAAGTCGGCGAGAGACGAATTGGCCACCTGCCAATGGCTCCAGATTAGCCATGCGTCGATGTCGGGCTGTGCAATCCACGTTTGCTGCGAAATTGCAGCGTTACCCGCATAACTTACGATGTTGCGGCGCATTGCCGCCACCGTACGGATATCGCCGAGGCGGCCTGCGACGTCCTCCCATACTCCATTCTGGCCGGAACCATTGACGACCAGAATCTTCACGCCAGGTTTGAGCAAGTCTGCAAGTCCGCGGATATGGAGGGGATTGCCAGGGCGAACAAGGATGGCCATAGGTCGGAGATATAGCGGCACAGGCGCCTGGTGCGTGAGCTGGTCGCCCATCGCATCAACAAAGTCCGTCATCATTGTCTCGGACCCACTGTAGATCAGGTCCGCATCGCCACGTGCGCGGTCGATCCATGATGGTGTCGGTCCAGCCGTGACATCGACGTGTGTGCCCGTCAGCTTTTCGAATGCCGCCGCAGCCTCTTTCATCGCCGGAGCGGGACCGCCAGGCCCGTACACATGCAGAGCGGATTGGGCAAACACATGCACTGACGAGATGGACAGCGCTAACGCTGCAGCCACACGCATGATGGCCTTGACAGGTTTCATCGAAGAATAACTATTCACAAACACGCTCCTAGGGTATCAAGTGATTGGCTGAAGGCATCGCTGCCTTTGCCGCACATTCTTCGACTCTGCACGGTATGTCGCAAATGAGATATTCTGGGGTTGGTTAAAAGATTAACTTTCTCATCATGAAGGCTCCAATCTACCTAAATGCATTGCGCGCGTTTGAGGCAAGTGCGCGACATCAGAGCTTTTCCGCCGCCGCGACGGAGTTGAACGTCACTCCGGCTGCGGTCGGCCAGCTAGTTCGTAGTTTGGAAGAGGCACTCGGCACTCCGCTGTTCCACCGAAGCAGTGGCGGGCGAGCGCGACTTGTTGCCACCGAGGCTGCAGAGCGCGCACTGCCGGACATACGGGCGGGGTTCGATCGATTGAGCATTGGACTTGAGCGGCTCAAAGAGGCATCGCCAAACGGTGTGCTTACGGTGACGGTCAGCCCGGCTTTTGCTGCTAAGTGGCTGTTGCCGCGCATCGATCGGTTCCAGGCGGCATGGCCTGATACGGACGTGCGGCTCGATACCAATCTCAAGCCGGTCGACTTCATCGCCCAGCGGGTTGACATTGGCGTTCGCTATGGTGCTGGAAACTGGGCGGGCCTGGTGGCGGAAAAGCTTATGGACGAAGAAATCTACCCCGTCTGCTCGCCTGAGCTATTGCGCCAAAAACGGCGGCTCCGCAGCCCAACCGATCTAGCCAAGGAAACGCTGATCCATGACCTGTCAGTCGATAGCCACGAAGGGTTCGCATCGTGGGACGCATGGCTGGAGAAAGCGGGGGTGACGACGGTCACCACCAAGCGTGGCATGCGGATCAACAACTCCGCTGCGGTGCTGCAGGCAGCCATCGACGGCCACGGGGTAGCGTTGGCCCGTAGCGTCATGGCCCGGGACGATCTTGCGGCAGGGCGACTGGTCAGACTCTTTCCTGAGGTCGAGTTTGTCTCAGCGCTCGCCTACTACGTGGTGTATCGATCCGAATCCGCCAGTTTGCCCAGACTCGAAGCCTTTCGCGAGTGGCTGCTCAGCGAAGCGGCTGTTGGATAGCGGCTTGTACGTAGCGCGTCGGCGCAAGCGCTTATAGCTCCAGCGGTACGGTCAACGACACTTTTGACCGCTGCATGGCAACGTAAGTTTTGAATGCCTTGATGTTCCCAGAGACGAAGAACAGCTCGCGGGTGAGCTGTTCGTATTCCGTCATGTCCTTCACGTTGACAATCAACATGAAGTCAAAGTCGCCGGTCACGTAGTAGACCTGCTGGACCTGAGGGCAGTTGTTAAAGCGATTGCGGACTTCGTCGAGCAGATCCAGCCGCTCGCTCTCCAGCTTGACCTCGACCAGGATGGTGATGGGCCGACCAACTGCTGTCGGCTCGACTACGCACACGGTGGAGGTAATGACACCGCTCGCCTCGAGTGCGGCAATCCGCCGATTCACGGCGGACGGAGAAAGATTGACCGCCTCAGATAGCTGGCGCTGAGACAGCTTGCTGTTTTCCTGCAGCAAGCGCAGCAGTTTGATGTCGTACGCGTCAAGGAGCATGTGGTCACCCCATCTTGGGAGATCGGGTGCGAGCACCCCAACTCCGCAGATTGTCGCAGCTTTGTTGCGCCCGTTGCCGCAAGATTCAGCCTATGTGGCCCCACCATTCGCAACAACGTTGCGCTACCCGAGACGGTAAAGGCCACTCACAAGGAGACGGCACTCATCCCGAGACTGCTGCTCGGCGTGCGGCAATCACTTGGGACGCCGACTCACCGAGATCCCACCAAAGGCCAGCCATCAGGGCGAGCGCTTCGCGCGCAACGGAACCGAGGAGGTGTTCATTGGGGGCGTGTTGCGAGCATGCCGGATAGGAATGCGGCCCCCAAACCGTTGGCAGCCCTAGCGTCTTGGCAAAAACGGCGTTAGGTACCGTGCCACCGAGGTTCGGAATAAGCGCCGGCTTCTTGCCCGTCGTTCGCTGAATGGAAGCGCGCGCCCAATCCACACACGGATCATGCAGATCCAGGCGCGTTGCCGCTACGGCGGGCTTAATGTTGACCTTCACATCCTTGATCCCCAGCCGTGCAAAGTGGGCATCAAGATGCACCTGGGCATGTTCCCAGTCCGTTCCAACGACGAAGCGCAGTTGGCAATGCGCTCGCGCTGTCGGTGGAATGGCATTGACGGGTGCTTCCGGATTGCCGGACTTGAATGCCAGCACTTCGATGGCATTCCAAGTCAGCACGCGCTCAGCGGAACTCAGGCCCGGCTCGCCCCATGTCGGGTCGATCTCTGGAGCATTCGCGTCTTTTCCCAACTCAACATCCGCCAGTGCCTCCCGGACGGCGTCTGAGACTGGCGGCGGCCGCAGACCGTCGACCAGGATGCGACCATTCCCATCCACCATGGTGGAAATCGCATGCACGAGGACCACCGCGGGATTGCGCAGTACGCCACCCCAGTTGCCGGAGTGGTGGCCACCGTCGCGAAGATTGTCTTCAAGGTCGAAGTTCAACTCGCCTCGTGATCCCAGGAAGATCGTGGGCCGGTCGGCAGACACGCGAGGGCCATCGGAAGCCAGAAAGAGATCACCGGAAAGGGAGGCTTTTTCATCGGCACAAATACGATCCAGGCCTGGCGAGTCGATCTTTTCGCCGGTCTCGAAGATGATCTTCACGTTGAATCCGAGCCTGCCTCCTCGCGTCGCGATGACAGCTTCCAATGCCGTAAGGTTGACGGTGTGTTGTCCCTTGTTGTCAGCGATGCCACGGCCGTACCACCGATCACCGTCCACGACGATTTTCCAGGGCTGTAGTCCCTTCTTCCACTGTGCGTCATATCCACGCACCACGTCGCCGTGGCCATACGTCACCACCGTTGGAAGATCATCGCCTTCATGACGAACCGCCAGGAGCACAGGGACATCAACGCTGGCAGGATTGGGTACGAGCCTGGTCTGAAACCCCAGGCGATGCAGGTCTGGGGTGATCTCGTCCTGAAGATAGGCGTGAAGCTGCGGGGCCCGCGTCGGATCCTGGCTCTCGGTGTGGTATGGTAGTCAACGCGTCGATCTAGGGTGGCGAAGAAGCTCCCGGAGTCGAATGCTTGAAGGGCTGCAGCAATCGCCGCATCCCGTGTCCTGTTGTGTGCAGTTGTCATGATTCGGCCCGAAAGATTCTGTATGCCACGGACGCGCAGAGCGGCACGACCACCAGCAACGGGAACGAGTCAGGCGGCCTTCGTTTGCGCCCAGGTCTTCTGACGCAGCACCACGGCATTGGCAGATTCACCGACTAGTTGCGCATAGAAAGAAGGTGCAGTCGCCCCTTCCGTACTGATCAGCAGCACGCGTGAGCTGCGATTCAAGCCCACCTTGGCGGCGAGTTCGGTCGCATTGCCCAGGGTCACCAGGCCAGCCAGTCCCGCCGCACCGGACTCGCCGGAAACGATGGGGATGTCCCGCTCGCTTCCGCGCGCAAGTAGTTGCATGGCTCGTACGGCATCTTCATCTCGGATGGTCATGAAGTAGTCCGTCCCGGTCTCCAGGAATCGCCATGCCAGCGGAGAGGTTTCGCCACAGGCGAGGCCTGCCATCACGGAATCCACGGAACCCGTTGCCTTGGCGGCGGTACCCTGGATCGCGCTTTGATAAAGGCAGTCAGCCTGTTCGGGCTCAACGATCACGAAGGTCGGGCGCTTCTCTCCGTAGGTTTCCCAGAAGTAGCTGGCAATACCTGCGGCCATACCACCAACGCCACCTTGCAGGAAAACATGCGTGAACGGCGCGGTCCCAGAGGCGGTAGTGCCACAGGATTCCACGATCTCGGCCGCGACCGTGCCATAGCCTTGCATCACGTCACGTGGGATCTCCTCGTAGCCTTCGTACGAAGTGTCGGAGACGACATGCCATCCACTAGCCTTTGCGAGGCGAGCTGCCTCGGCAACGGACTCATCGTAGTTGCCCTGGATACGTAAGATTTCCGCACCGTACGCTGCAATTGCCTCTTCCCGTTCCACACTCACATTTGCGTGTAGCACGATCATGCAGCGGCAGCCGATGCTGCGTGCCGCGGCGGCCAACGCCTTGCCATGGTTGCCGTCGGTGGCGCTGATGACCGTGAAGTTGGCCAAGCCCGTCTTGTACTCGCCCGCGAACAGGGCAATCGGATCGATCTTGTCCTCTGGCCAGAGTCGCAGGATCAGTCGTACAAGTGCAATGGGAGCGCCGAGTGCCTTGAAGCTGCCAAGCGGCGAGCGAGTGGACTCATCTTTGACAAGGACTTGGGCAACCCCCAGCTTTGCCGCCAGGTTCGGCAAATCGAAAAGAGGGGTGGCGCCACGGTTGATGCCTTCCCAGCTCGACAGCCACTTCCGACTTTCCTCCGCTTTCTCCACAGACATGACAGCCTTGAGTTGCGCGGGATAGGCCGAGTGGGAAGCGCGCTGGTTCGCGATAAGCATCTGAATCTCCGATTGAATGTGTGAGTCACCTAGCGCACGCAGTAGCGTCGCCGAGTTCATCCAATCGTATTGCGTCGGTTTGTGTATTTTTGAGCGATTTTCGTCCGCGAAATGCAAGAACGACGCGCGCGGGGGCGCTCAAATGCCAGCGACCTTCGATCGCGCCCCGTGTACGAATGCATGCTCCTCAGGTTGTCGATCCTGCTGTCAGGGCGCGCAAGCATGCGGTGTGCTGGCCAAGATGAACAAAGCGGCAAAACTCCAAAGCAAAACGCGTCACTCTTGCAAAAATAGGCCTCAATTGGAGAAAGACGTGCGGGGCACCTGCATAGACTCCTACCAAGGCATCTGGGATACGGAACAGAGCAGCAAACAACAACGTTCCGCCGTATCAGAGCGTCCGAACTAGGAGGAGACATCATGGGGCACCACGTAACACTGACAGCCACTGCGGGCCTGCTTGTCGCCGTGACGCTTACTACACCGCCGTTCGCACTTGCTGACGTCACGGTCAAAATTGGGCAAGTGTCTCCTCTGTCGGGCGAGCTTTCCCATATCAGGAAGGACGACGAGAACGGCGTACGGCTTGCGATTGAAGACTTGAACGCGCGGAAACTCTCAATCGCCGGTCAAAAGGTGACGTTCGCGCTCGCCTCTCAGGACGACGGGGCGGACCCGAAGACGGCGGTGCTGGTGGCGCAAAAGCTGGTGGACGAGCAAGTGGCTGGCGTAGTCGGCCACGCAAACTCAGGCACGTCGATTCCTGCTTCCAAGGTGTATACGGATGCCGGCATTCCGATGATCACGGAGTCGGCGACCAATCCCAAGCTGACGGCGCAGGGATTCAACAACGTCTTCCGCATGGTGGCCAATGACGTGCGCCAGGGCACGGTAATTGGCACATTCCTCGTCAAGAACCTTACGACGTCGCGTGTTGCCATCGTTGACGATCGAACCGCCTACGGCCGAGGCCTCGCCGACGAGGTAGAGAAAGCGGTGATCGCTGCCGGCGGCAAAGTGGTGCGGCGCGAGTACGGAACTGACAAGACATCAAACTGGATGGCTGCGTTGACGAGCATTCGAGGTCAGAACCCTGATGGTGTGGTGTTCGCCGGTGGCGACACTCAGAGCGCAGCCCTCGCGCAACAAGCGCTGCGTCTGGGGCTCAACGCGAAGTTCATCGTCGGAGACGAGGCCTGCACGCCCCAATTCATCAAGCTTGCTGGTGCCGCCATGACCGGCCAGATGTATTGCACGCTTGCAGGTGTTCCACCAGCCCGCATGCCGCAAGGCCCTGCATTCTTCAAGCGCTTCGAGGCGAGGTTCGGCACACCTGTCCAGCTCTACGCGCCCTTTGCCTACGACACAGCAATGGCGATGGCTAAAGCCATGCAGGAAGCAAACTCGGTCGACCCCAAAGTCTACCTGCCGACTCTGCACAAGCTACGAATGACAGGGGTCACTGGGCCCATCCAGTTCGACGACAAGGGCGACATCATGAACGGCGCGATCACGGTTCGGCAGTATGAAGCGGGCACCTGGAAAGACCTGGATGTCGTGAGATAAAAAAACGAGAGTTCTCTGGTTGGCAATCACATTGCCAACCAGAGGGCATCCACCACCACGGACGATAGTGCTATGAGCAATCCTTACGAACTGCATTTCCAGATGGCCCAATGGCGCCACCATTTGCATAGGCACCCGGAAACGGGCTTCGAGGAAAAGCTGACATCTGACTACGTGGCGACAGCCCTTGAAGGCATGGGGCTGGAAGTGCACCGGGGGATCGGTGGAACGGGGCTCGTCGCGAACCTGACGGTCGGCAGCGGCGGCCGTACGGTCGGCATTCGTGCAGACATGGACGCGCTAAATATCACCGAGAGTGCCGGCTGCCGGGCACATGCCTCCAGTATCCCGGGAAAGATGCACGCGTGCGGACACGATGGCCACATGGCGATGGTGCTCGGCACAGCACGGCTGCTGTCCGAGCGGCGCGACTTTAATGGCACAGTCCGCTTCGTGTTCCAACCGGCAGAGGAGCACGGGCGTGGCGCGAAAGCAATGATGGCTGATGGCCTCTTTGAACGGTTCCCCGTCGACGCGATCTTTGGCGCCCACAACATGCCGGGCATGCCAGCTGGCGCCATTGCAACGCGTCTCGGTGGAATCATGGCCAGCGAGGACAACTTCGTCATCAAGATCAAGGGCCGAGGAACGCACGCTGCTCGGCCGCACATGGGTGTCGACCCTCTGGTGATCGGGGCGGAGATTGTTCTGGCCCTGCAGACGATCGTCTCGCGTAGCGTGGACCCGAGCCGATCAGCAGTGGTTTCGTGCACCGAGTTCACTACCGATGGGATTCGCAATGCGATCCCGACGAATGTTGTGATCAAGGGCGATACGCGTAGTTACAGCCCTGAGGTACAGCGCTTGTTGGAAAACAGGATGCACGCTATCTGCGAGGGGATCTGCCGCGCCTACGAAGCAGAGTGCGAATTCGAGTACACACACGAGTTTGCCCCCACAGTGAATTGGGCAGCATGCGTGCCTGTGGCTGTGTCGGCCGCTCGACGCGTGGTGGGTCCCGAACGAGTTACGTCCAACATCGAGCCGATGATGATCTCGGAGGACTTTGGGGCATTTCTAACCAAGGTCCCCGGCGCTTTTGTGTTTATCGGCAATGGCGTATCCGGCGAGTTAGGCTCAGTGCCGCTGCACAATAGTGCCTATGATTTCAACGACGACGTCCTGGTTACAGGTGCCGAGTACTTCTACGAGGTTGCGAAACAGGCGCTGGAGAGTCACGTCGATTTCGCTGCGAGCGACGCCGTACTGGAGCCAGCAAGCTAGCGGTAGAGGCTCTCGGTAGGCAACGTTTCTTCTTCTCCGAAGCCTGGTAAGCACGTATCCAGACATACCCTGTCACGCTACGTACGTGAGAAGAGGGGCGGCGACGAACAACGTCGCCGCTTTTTCCATTTGCACCACGAGCAGTTGGCCTCAACAAGGCTGGTTGGGCGGGCGGCACATACATTTTTGAATGCGTTTGGAGAACATCATGCAAGACCATCAGAACACCATCAGGCTCAACGGGACCAAGCTGCTTGCCCAATTGCGTGAGTTGGGAGAGATTGGGGTGGATTCTGCCGTGGGTGGGCGGACCCGGATCGCACTAACGGATGACGAAAAAGCCGGCCGCGACTTGGTTATGCAATGGATGCGTGAACTGGAACTCGACGTTGTCGTAGATCGTATCGGGAACCTGTTCGGCGTGCTTCGCTCGGATACTGATGACGGTACCCAAGCGCCGCTGATGATGGGCTCCCACATCGATACCGTAACGAATGCTGGTGCCCTGGACGGTTGCTATGGCGTGCTTGCTGGCTTGGCCGTCACGCGAGCGTACCGGGAGGCTGGCATGGCACCGGCTCGCACCATCATGATTGGCGCCTTCACCAATGAAGAGGGGATTCGCTATCAGCCCGACATGATGGGGTCGCTCGTTTATGCCGGCGGCCTTTCGGTTGAAGAGGCCCTCGATACTGTTGGCACGGACGGAACCCGTCTTGGCGATGAGTTGGTCCGCATCGGCTACGCGGGAGACCTGGAGCCGGGCGCCATCGTTCCGCATGAGTATGTCGAACTCCATATCGAGCAGGGTCCGATTCTGGAAGCGGAAGGCATCCAGATTGGCGTGGTTGAGAACCTGCAGGGCATCTCGTGGCAGCAGGTCACCATTCAAGGCAATGCCAATCATGCGGGCACCACGCCTACGCACCTGCGGCACGACGCTGGGCTGGTGGCGGCGTCCATCGTGACGTTCCTGCGCGAACTCGCGCAGAACTCCGGCGGGACAACCCTGGCGACCGTTGGTTGCTTGAGCGTTCAGCCGAACGTCATCAACGTCATTCCGCGCCGCGCCACGCTATCAGTTGATCTTCGCGATCCCGACGAACAGCGATTGAAGCACGCCGAGCAACAGTTCGCAGCGTTCCTGGAGAAGGCCGCTCAACAGGAAGGCGTAAAGATCACGACTGAGCGCCTGGCCCGCTTTGAGCCGGTGGTGTTCGACGCCAGCCTCGTGGCATCCATCGAGGCTTCAGCAAACGGTTTCGGATTCACCCATCGTCGCATGACCTCCGGCGCCGGGCATGACGCCCAAATGATTGCCCGCATAGCGCCTGCAGCGATGATCTTCGTCCCGAGCAAGGGCGGCATCAGCCACAACCCGCGTGAGCACACCGACGACGAACAGCTTGTCATGGGCGCTGAAGTGTTGCTCGACGTCGTGCTCAATCGTCTCGGGCAAACGCAGGCCTGATCAACTATTGACGCCTGAGCATTGGCAACTGTTGGGCGAATTCCGCAAATCCATTTACGCGCGCCAGGTTGCCTAGCTAGCACGCTGATTCGACAGCCTCTTTTCTCTAAACCTACCAAGAAGTGCACCATCGCGGCGATGAGGTCTTCCTTATCGTCCGGAAGACGTGCGCACCTACGAAATGGAGACAACAATGAGTTCGACGCAAAAGCGCAGTATCGGGCCGATACCCCTGATGTTCACCGGGCTGGGCTCGATCATCGGTTCCGGCTGGCTGTTTGGGGCATGGCACACCGCGAAGATTGCAGGCCCGGCTGCCATTCTGGCCTGGTTGATTGGCGCGGTGGTCATCCTGGCTATTGCATTGACCTATGTGGAGCTGGGTGCCATGTTCCCGGAATCGGGAGGTATGGTGCGCTACGCTCGCTACTCTCATGGTTCGCTTGTTGGCTTCGTCAGCGCATGGGCGAACTGGATTTCGATTGTCTCCGTCATCCCGATTGAGGCCATTGCATCCGTGCAGTACATGGCGTCGTGGTCATATCCCTGGGCGCGACGGCTTATGTTCAACGGCGAATTGACGACCCCCGGCCTGGTTGCCAGTGCTGCTCTCGTGGTCGTCTACTTCCTTCTGAACTATTGGGGCGTCAAGCTGTTCGTGAAGACGAATTCGGCCATTACGGTCTTCAAGATTGCCGTGCCGGCGCTCACCATCGTTGGGCTGACCTGGGGTGGGTTCCACACGGATAACTTTGCGATGGGTACGGGCGCAGCCTTCGCTCCCTATGGCTGGTCGGCTGTCCTGACTGCAGTGGCCACAAGTGGCATTGTCTTCAGCTTCAACGGCTTCCAAAGCCCGGTGAGCCTAGCTGGCGAGGCGCGGAACCCGGCGCGCAGCATCCCGTTTGCGGTCGTGGGCTCCATTCTTGTCGCGCTGGTCATCTATGTGTTGCTGCAGGTTGCGTTCATTGGCGCGGTAAGCCCCGCAAGCATCCGCGAGGGCTGGTCTCATCTGGACTTCACGTCGCCGTTTGCCGAGCTGGCGCTTGCTTTGAATCTGAACTGGCTGGCCATGATGCTGTATGTCGATGCCTTCATTAGCCCGTCCGGTACCGGCGCCATATACACGGCAACCACGGCCCGCATGATTCACGCCATGGAGCGCAATGACACAATGCCCCGACTCTTCGGCAATACCCACCCGATCTATGGTGTACCGCGAGAGGCCATGTGGTTCAACCTGGCGGTGTCGTTCGTCTTCCTGTTCTTCTTCCGTGGGTGGGGCGCCTTGGCTGCCGTGATCTCGGTTGCCGTCGTGATTTCGTTTCTGGCCGGCCCGGTTAGCCTGATGGCGCTACGCGAACACGCAAGCGACATTCAGCGTCCGCTGCATATTCGCGGTATGTCGTTAATTGCTCCATTCGCTTTTGTCTGCGCGACGCTGGTGCTCTACTGGGCAAGGTGGCCGCTGACGGGGCAGGTGATTGTGCTGATGGTCGCGGCGTTGCCGCTCTACCTGTACTACCAGGCCAAGGCTGGATGGCGTGGTTTTGGTGCGGAACTCCAGTCTGCATGGTGGCTCATCTTGTATCTGCCAGCCATCGCGCTGCTGTCGTGGCTGGGCGGGGAAGAGTTTGGTGGCATTGGCGTCATTCCCCCCGGCTGGGATTTGGCCTCGGTTGCCGTGGTGGGCCTGGTCTTTTACCGCTGGGGTGTGCGAAGTGGTCGTCGGACCCCCTACTTGGCGGAGGGTGTCGCAGCGGGGATGAGGGAGTTTGCTTGAGTGATGGGCTGGCAGGCGATGGAGCGCCCGCTTTTCCTTTGCGATCACGGTTTCGTGTTGAATTGCACTCGAGATAGACGCTTCCCCCCCCACCCGGCGGCACATCACCCGACCGAAGACACGCCCAGGCTCTAGAGCGTGTTATGCACTTTCCGTAGCGGCTTGAGTCGAAGCGTTATGGAGAAACCCCTATCCGAGCGACGTGACGGACGAAGAATGGAGCTTCGCGGCCCCGTATTTGACGCTGATGGACCAAGACGCGCCGCAAAGGCGGTATGACTTGCGAGAGTTGTTCAACGCGCTGCGTTGGCTGGCACGCGCGGGAGCCGCGTGGCGCATGCTGCCGACGAACTTTCCGCCATGGGAGGCGGTGTACCAGCAGACTCAGCGCTGGTTGCGAGCGGGCTGCTTCGAGGCCATGGTTCAGGATTTGCGTTCGGTGCTGCGCGTCGCACAAGGGCGGCAAGGTCAGCCGAGTGCGGTCATTCTCGACGGGCGTACGTTGCAGTTGACCTGCGAGAGTGGTCCGCGCGCGGGCTACGACGGCTACAAGCGCAAACGGGGAAGCAAGGTGATATGGCCGTCGATACGCTCGGGCACTTGCTGGCGGTTCATATCACGCCGGCCAATGAACAAGAGCGTGCAGGTTCAGGCGTTCGCACGAGAGGTGCAACTTGTGACAGGGCAGACAGTAAAGCTTGCCTTTGCCGACCAAGGCTATACCGGTGAAGAGCCTGCGCAAGCTGCGCGGGACGAAGGCATCGAATTGCATGTCATCAAACTGCCGGAGGCGATGAAAGGCTTTGTCCTGCTGCCGCGGAGATGGGTCGTCGAGCGCAGTTTCGGATGGCTCAATCGCTTTCGAAGGCTCGCTCGCGACTACGAGCGTTTGCCTGAAACGCTCGCCGGCTTGCATTTCGTCGTCTTTGCCATGCTCATACTCGTTCACGCCGTCCCTGCCTTTCAAAGTGCATAATACGCTCTAGCGCGTTTAAATTGGCCCATTTTCCGATGCGAATCGTCGGCTCGCCGCTGTGCGCTCCTAGCATTTCGATCTAAGTGCACGCATACAGCGCTCAGATGGCAGCAATCTAAGGCTAGCGGATGCCGGCGTATGGTCTGGTGGGAAGGTTGCTTGAGGCGGTCAAGCAGGCAAAGCTGATCCCTATACAGATCGCATGGCTACTCGGCACTCGACTCGGCCTGGCGGTCTGACTCGTGCAAGTACTCGCCGACTGAGGCACGCAGACGGCGACAAGCGATAAACCTCTCTGTGCGATTTGCGGCTCAGCCACGAGTCACTCGAAACCTTTGCTTCAGGGATAGGGGGCCAATGGCGGCCGCCCCCAAGATGTTGGCGGCTCGAGTCCAAGTCTGACGTGTCCAGCCGGTAATCTGTATAAATCGTATCCGATAGAGTATGGTAGTAAGCACCCGGTGAACCCGTCTTGCCAGTTAGGTAGCGCTGGGGTTCCAGCGATGCGGGAGCAGTTCGGCGATGTCGGACGCTTTGTGGGTCGGCAATCGCGTGAGTACGTCTTTCAGATAGGCGTACGGATCGTGCCCGTTGAGCTTGGCCGATTGGATCAGGCTCATGACGGCAACCGCGCGTTGACCGGCGCGCAGTGAGCCTGCAAACAACCAATTGGAGCGACCCAGGGCAACCGGCCGGATCTGCCGCTCGACATGGTTGTTGTCGATGGGTACCGCAGGATCGTCGATGTAACGCACGAGTGCCGGCCACCGCTTGAGGCTGTAGTCAATGGCCCGCGCGATCGCCGAGTCTTCCGGGACGCGGTGGCGTTGTTCCTCGAGCCAGGCGTGCAGCAGCTCTAGAATCGGGCCAGCTCTTTGCTGCCGCGCTGCCAGGCGCTGGTCTGGCTCAGCATCCCGCATTTCCGCCTCGATCTCATACAAGCTCACCATGTAGCGCAGCGCCTTGCCCGCCAATTCGCTCTTGTGCTTGTCGTGCAGTTCAAAGAACTTGCGGCGGGCATGGGCCTTATGCGGAGCTCCGCATAAGGCTCATTATCCCGAGTGCGGTTTTATCTTGAGTGAAGGCACTTGGCGGCAGCATTCATGCGGTCGATCGATGACCCGAACCCCAAATAAATCCGGATTGCTCAAAGGGACTTCAAGAACGCGAGCATATCGCCCTTTGGTTTCCATGACTTCGCGTTCGCTGGTTCAATTCCAGCCTTCTTCCAGAATGCGTGCATGGCCTCTCGCTTCATCTGCAGGTTGGTCGTGATGTAGCGGCCGGTCGTGGCGACGCTGGCGTGGCCGAGATAATCGCGGATCACCGTCACGTCTGTTCCTGACTGCAGAAGCGCAACAGCGCAACTGTGGCGCAGAACGTGTGGCGTGATGTGCTTGCGTTGCAGCACTGGGTTGTCGCGAGCCGCTGCTGCTACGTGTTTGCCGAGAACGTAGGTGACGCCGTCGCGTGTCATAGGCTGGCTATGTCGATTGAGGAATACGCACTGCTCATCGGTAGCGCCTGGCATTCCGCGCAGGCGGTGCAGCGCGTTGGCCGTCTCGGTCCACAGCGGCAACAGTCGCTCTTTCTTGCCCTTGCCGCGCAGGCGAACCTGCCTTGGTGCGGCCAATTGCAGATCGTCCCACCGAAGCCCGGCGGCCTCGCTGACCCGAGCACCACTGTTGTAGAGGAAGAGCAGAAGCGCATAGTCACGCCAACCGTCGACGGTGCGCCGATTGGGCATGCTGATGATCAGGCGGACGTCCTCCGCCTCAAGGTAGGTCGCTGGTCGCTGCCGCGCTTTCTTCGCTGGGATAGCCAACATCCGCATGTACTGCTGTGAGTGCGTCAGGTCGTTGCGTAGCAGATGTTTGACGAAGCCACGGATCGCCGCTCGGCGGCAATTGCGGGTTGCTGCCGAATTCGATCGCTGCGTCTCGATATGATCCAGGAAGTGCGTCACGGCATCAGCGTCGATGTCGCCGAGCTGCAAGGAAGCAACCCCTCGGTCGCGCTGTTCAGCAACGAATTTGAACAGCATCGTCAGCGCATCACGGTAGGCCCGGACGGTGTGGACGCTGGCACCTTGCTGCTTCGGCAGGTACTCTGTGAAGTACGACTGCACATGCGCGAACAGACCATCCGGCGATCGTCTCATGGCAATGGGCGCTTGCGGCGCGAGTGCAGCTCGAAGCGCTGGCTCGCCAGTTGCAACAGCTCAGGCGTGGCCTTGAGGTACACCTCCGTGCCAAGGACGTTCTGGTGACCGAGATAGGCCGACAACCACGGCAGCTTCGCGTGCACGTCCACACCCTCGATGGCCCAAGCGGTCAGCCGATGTACGGCGAAGGCATGCCTGAACTCGTAAGGCCTGGCACCCGAGCGACCGCGTGGCGGCTTCAAACCGAGATCGCGTAGCAGACATCGCAACGCATCCGAGGCCGCACGCACAGAGAGCGCTGATCCGTCGCGACGGATGAACAGGGTCAACGGATCGTCAGCACCGCTTGCCGCCAGGACTTCCTCGCGTTGGCGCAGGTAGTGACGTAGTTCGACGACCAGGTCGTTGCGGATCGCCAGGATGCGCGAGCGCCCCTTGCTTCGTTGAACGGTCAGAACGGCGGTGCGTAGATCGACGTCGACCAAATGCAGCCCGGTGGCTTCGCCTAGTCGCATCCCGGTGCAGTACAGTACGAGCGTGAGCGCGCGCAACATCGCACACCACATGTTGCGCCCTTCGTGCCGCGTGGCGGCGTCCAGCAAGGCAAGGACCTCTTCTCGGTTGAAGATGTAAGGCACGAATACTGACTCCTTGACCGGCGCCACCGCGTGATCGGGGACGAAGCCAGATGGATCGCTGCGGCGGCGGAACAGGCACAGCTGGCGCACGACGCCGAATTCGTTGCCCACCGTGATGGCCTTGCGGCCCTCGATCCGCGTCACCCACTGTGTCACGAGTTGGTCTAATGCTGCCGGGCGGTCGCCGTACCGGTCACGGACGAAGCGCACGAAGCCGTTAAGCACGAACTCGGCGCGGCGGTAGCCCATGCCCATGGCCCGCTTGAACGCCAGGAACTGCGTTGCGTCGCGGGACAGGGTGGTAGCGGTAACCTTCGTGCTCATCGCGGCACCGGAAGAGAGACCTCACGCAGCGACTGCGTGGCGATACGCACGTAGGCCGACACCGAATCTGGGTCACGATGGCCGAGCAAATCCGACAGTACTCGTGCCTTGGTGCCAACATCGAGTTGCCGCGCGGCGTTCGAGTGCCGCAAGACGTGGCTGCCGAGGTATGGCGCTTGGATTCCGGCGACCTTGGCATGTTTGATGAGCACGTGCCGCACCGCCGCCGACGTCGTGAGAGCGCCGAATGGCACCTTCATCTGAACGAACACATGCCGTGTAGGCGTATGCGGCGGACGTCCATGCCGCAGGTACCGGGCCAGCACCTTGGCTACCGCGGGAAGCAACGGCAACACGAAGTTGACGCTGGTCTTCGGTCGCGACATCTGCAGCGTACGGGCATCCCAGTCGATGTCCTGCAGCTGCAAGCCGATCACTTCGCCGGCGCCCAGGCCGTAGGTGCTCATCATCAACAGCAACGCGTGGTCGCGCAGTCCGCGTGCCGTGCTCGTGTCCACAGCGCGCAGCAGTCGCCGAACGTCCTCCCACGGTAACGCGCGCTGGGGGCGTTCGAACCTGGGCTGTACCGGCGAGATTACCCCGTCGGCCAAGTCGGTGCGAATGCGCCCGCTGGCCAGCAGAAACCGGGCAAAGGATCTAACCGTGCTGGCGATGTCGGCTGTCGTCGAGCGTGCATAGTGACTGGCGCATTCGATGAGGAATGCGTCGATGTCGGGCAGGCTCAGATGACGCCAGGACTTGCGGGATCGGCGCAGGTGCTCGAACAGCTTGCCGACATGGTCGAGCTTCTTGCGAATCGTGACCTCGGGGTTGCCACGATGTTGCCTAAGGTGGCCAGCGTAGTCACGCAGAACCGCCGTAGCAGGCGGCCGACGGCGTTCGATAGATTGCCACGGCGATACCGACAAGCCCATGACTTCGTGAACGCGCCGCAGCGAACGCAGAGACGAACTCGCGAGACCGAGATGCGCGGGGTTGATCTTGCGTGAACACGTGTACCAGGTCCGGAAGCGCTTGACCCCGTCGCGTGATAGCTCCGCGCCTTCCTCAAGACCAAGGGCACGGCAATAGCGTCGAAACCGGCCGATCCACTGCAGGTACTGCTGCGCGGACACAACGATCGCTGCGCCATACGCGCAGGATGTCCTGCACACTAGGCGCCCGCTCGGATGGCTGTGGCTTGGGTGGATGCGTTTCCATGCACGCATATACGCCAGCCCGGTCTGATCGGATTCAATAACTCATTGAACGCGCTGAATTTATGTAGTGCTGCGCCCCAGCCTCGTGCCCCGTGTGGACAGTCAGTTCATGCATCGAGCACCAGATAAAACCGCACTCGGGATAATGGGCCATGCAACCGATCTCGGTGATGCCGCCCTCGAAGCTGGCCTTGTAGCCGGCGAAGTCGTCACATACCAGCTTGCCTTGCCACTGCCCCAGGAAGGCGCGAGCGTGCTCGCCGCTGCGGCTGGGCGCAAACTGGTAAATCACCGCGCGCATCTTCTCGAACTCGCTCGGCGCGTAGACCCACAGGTAGGCGCGATGCGTCTTGCCATTGCCGGGCGCAAGCATCTGCACCGGCGTTTCGTCGGCGTGCAGAACACCGTAGTTCAGGATCTCGTCTCGCAGGGCGTCCACCAGCGGTTGCAGGCGCACACCACAGATGCCCACCCACGCGCCCAGCGTCGACTGCGGAATGGCCAGACCGGCGCGTGCATAGATGCGCTCCTGCCGATACAGGGGAAGGTGGTCGCCGAACTTGGACACCAGCGTATGCGCCAGCAGCCCGGCGGTGGGGATGCCTTTGTCGATGACGTGGGGTGGCACCGGCGCCTGCACCTGCACCTGCACCTGCACCTGCACCTGCACCTGCACCTGCACCTGCACCTGCACCTGCACCTGCGTCTCACACTGATCGCACACCCATTTACCGCGGATGTGACGCTGCACGGTGAACGTGCCCGGCGTGTAGTCCAGCTTCTCGCTGGTGTCTTCGCCAATGCGCTTGAGCGCACACCCGCAGCTGTAGGTCTGTGCGTCCGGCTCATGGTGGATGTCGGTGCGCGGCAGCTGCGGCGGCAATGCCTGGCGCTTGGGCTTGCTCTTGGCTTCAGATTTGGACGACGGCTGGAGCGCTTCCAGTTCGGCCTCAATCGCCTCGAGGTCTGCGTCGATGGCTTCGTCCAGCAGACTCGCCTGTTCAGGCGTCAGCTGCTCGCTGCGCTTGCCGAACTTCCAGCGCTTGTGGATGGCCAACTCGTGGGGGAGCTGGTCGATCTTGGCTTGCCGGTAACGCAGCTCCCGGTCCTTCTCACCGACCTGGGCCATCAACTGCGCAGCCAGTGTGCGCAGTTCGTCCGGGCTCAGAGCATCGAGATTGGCGGGCAGGTTCATGCGGCGAGTCTGCCAGAACCCCAAGTACTGCGCCAAGCGAAGCCAGTTTACGGCTTTGGGGGTATTACACGACCGTGATCGCGTGATCGTGGGTGAGCGTCTGCCAAGGCAGCCCCGTCACCAGTGCACGCAATTGCTCGGGATTGAGCGCGGTGGCGATCGCCTGGTCGCCGTTCGTCCAGATGAAGCGCCCCTTGTTCAGGCGCCGCGCGGCCAGCCAGATGCCGAACCCGTCGTAGACCAGCACCTTCATGCGCGTCGAGCTCTTATTGGCAAACAGGTACGCGTGGTGGGGGCGTGCCGCGCCGAACACTTTGACGATCCGCGCGAGGATCGTGTCGGTACCGGCGCGCATGTCCAGCGGTTCCACGGCCAACCAGATTGCGTCAACCCGGATCAACGCAACCACCCCTGCCGCAACTGGGCACATGCCGCTGCGGCCGATCCCGGCCAGCGAAGACTGATCGTCGTCGCACCCCGTCGGACTTCGATCTGGATATCCGGCATGGCCGATGTCGGCTCGCCGATCCGCAGCGGGATGAACTCGGCCTGCGGCACGGTCATCAACTCGCGGTCTTCGGGCGCGCCATCCCGTTCTTCCTGCTCAGCGACCCAGCGCCGCAGCAGATTCGCATTGAGCCGATGGCGCAGCGCTACCGCCGCGATCGAAACACCCGGCTGCATGCAGTCCTGCACGGCCTTGGCCTTGAACTCAGCGCTATGCCGACGTCGATGCAGTACCGGCGCGCTCTCTTCGGTAGTGTTCACGTGCCCACCCAAAACTTAGATGGACACGATGTTCCTTACTCCCCTGGCTCCCTTCAAGATGGGTTCACCGGGTGCGTACGAGGAGTATGGCCAAACCGATACTCGATGACGAACTGTGGTCGCTGATCGAACCACTGCTCCCAGTGCCGAAGCCAAGGCGAGCCCGATACCCTGGGCGCAAGCCATTGGACGATCGTGCTGTCCTGACCGGCATCTTGTTCGTGCTGCAGTCCGGCATTCCTTGGGAGATGCCGCCGCAGAAAAGGGGCTGCGGCTCGGGCATGAGTTGCTGGCGCCGCCTGCGCGACTGGCAGGCAGCGGGCGTTTTGGACCCACTGCACGAAGTTCTGCTGGCAAAGCTGCGCGCGGCCGACCGCATCGACTGGTCGCTTGTCATCGTTGATTCCTCCTCAGTCCGCGCTGTGGGATCGGGTCAAAAACAGGACCCAATCCCACCGATCGCGCTTGACCCGGTTCAAAGCACCACCTCGTCACCGAAGCGCAAGGTATTCCCCTCGCGCTGATCCTCACCGGCGCAAACCGGC
The DNA here is from genome assembly GCF_000801955.1 of Ralstonia sp. A12. Taxonomy (GTDB): domain Bacteria; phylum Pseudomonadota; class Gammaproteobacteria; order Burkholderiales; family Burkholderiaceae; genus Ralstonia. The sequence goes on along the minus strand of NZ_JSZO01000040.1, from coordinate 6,512 downwards.
ACGATGTCACCCAACTGCTGCCGTTGATCGAGGCCATCCCGCCGATTCGCGGCAAGCGTGGACGTCCGTTGTCAAAGCCAGCCATCGTGCAAGGCGACCGTGGCTACGATCACGACAAATATCGTCGGCCGCTACACGCGGCCGGCATCTCCACCCAAATCGCCCGTCGCGGCCAACCGCATGGCAGTGGCCTGGGCAAGACCCGATGGGTCGTCGAGCGCACCATCGCCTGGCTGCACAACTTCAAGCGCCTGCGTGTTCGTTTCGAACGCCTCGCCATCATTCACGAGGCATTCATGAAAATCGCTTGCTGCATCATCTGCTGGCGACAGCTTCAAAATTCATTCTGTTAGGACTTCTAAGCGATCAACAGTCAATACGTGCCGATGTTCCGCGAGGGGAGTGATGAGAGTTACGCTGAGCTGGGGGCGGTTCTGCGTCAGCCAGACCTGGCGGCCGTGCTCGAGCAGGTCCTCGGCTTGCTGTCGTCGCACCGGTGAGGGTGAGGTAGGCGATTGGCGTCATGAGGAAATCCTTGGCGGCTGCAGATCAGCTCCGGACGTTCGCCGTCCAACACACGGTTGACCCGTGCGATGGAGTGCACCGGCATCAGCCGGCAGTACGGTCCCCTTTGTGCGGGGACGCTGAAACGACGCCTTGACGGCAATTAAGCGCGCGGCGGTTGTTCTGGCTGAGAGGCCATCTTGGACCGTGCCGCGTCGGGTTGCGAGCGGCCCGCGCGCAACTGTTGACCCCGGTACGCCTCGGCTTGCGTGACCTGCCCGACGCCTTGGCCGGTGAGATCCAGCCGCTGAGCGCCATCGGTCAGGCAAGCCCAGTAGCGAGCGCCACGGCACCAGGTCCGAAGCGCATCGCGCAGCTCGGCTTCGGTCACCTCCAGCGCCGTTGCGTGCGTCAGGAGATCGTCGAAAATGCCGATCTTGAGCGGCACCTTGGGCGCCGGGTTCTTGGGGAATGCCACCGGGAAGTGCTTTTGCAGCTTGCCGATGATGCGCACCACGGCGTCGACAGGTGGCTTCCCCTGGGTGGCGGGCGCGCGGCGGTCCTGCGCCGCCTTGGCCTGTGTCGCACGTTTTGCCTGTTCGGCCAATTCCGCCTTCAATGCTGCCAGTTCTTCGAAGCCCATTGCGTCCCGCCTGGTGAAGTGTCGCGCCGGATTATAGCGGCGCTGTCGACCAGCTCGACGCCTCCGCCGGTATTGGTGCATTCAACCGATATGATCGCGCCTGCCGGTAAATGTGTGTGATGAGAAAGCCTTACGAAGCCAGGAAGGGCAGGGCGGTCTGCGCGTTTCTCCCCGGGCGGTACGCCATGACAACACCACCATGCCGCGCCCTTCCCATCACATTTGGTTCCGCTGCAGCGGGCAGCCGGCCATTGAGCCCGGCGACAAGGGTCGTCCCCTCCCTAGGTGGGGCGGTCATTCGCTCGGTTTGTGACGGAAACGATGCGTCGAAAGTGGCCGAAACTTGCACCGCAATCCTGAGGATGAGCAGCTTCGGGGTGGCTATTGCGCCCCAACACAGATTTCAAATTCTTTCAGCGCTGGCGGGGCAAAACGCCGCTAGCATGACGCCGCCCTATCCGGGCATCAAGCGACGAGTGGGAAGTCCGTGTTCCTAAGACAGTCGTCGTCTAGCTTCGCCGGAAAGAAATCAAATGCGGCACCGGGGCGACGGCGACACGACGTCCAGGATCTAGGCTGGACTCGACAGTAAGGGGAGCGCAGTTCGCCGGAAGGCCCATCACCGTCGATGGCGTTCTCACGCTACGCGTTCAACAGCGTTCACAAATAAAGGGGGTGGTGTGCAAAATCGGAAGCTATCGATTCGCAAGATTGTCTCGTATCTTAACAATGATGAATCGGAGGGGGGCGGGTTCTGGCTTCCCAATATTCAGCGCCCATTTGTGTGGAGTCCGGAGCAAATGACGCGTTTGTTTGATTCCATCATGCGTGAGTACCCAATCAGTACGCTATTGGTCTGGAAGACGAGGGAGTCGGTGAAGCACCGGCGCTTCATTGATACCTATCATCGGAAAATCCGCTTGACGGATTTTTATGTTCCGGACAATAGCCGATCGAAGATGATGGTGCTCGATGGCCAGCAGCGCCTGCAGAGCCTGTACATTGGTCTCAAGGGAAGCTACGAAGGCAAGGAGTTGTACTTCGACGTCACGAGCGGGCAACACGTGGCACCCGAAGACATTCGCTATCGCTTTGCCTTCAAGGACAAGGCAACGGCCAGTTGGCCCTGGGTGTGCTTCAAGGACATCGTCTTCAAGAATGGCAAGCTCGACATACAGATCGCACAGGAGCTGATTGCGGCTGCCGGTGTCGATTTGACCGAGAAGGAGTTGACGTCAGTTCAGTTGAACGTCGCACGGGCTCGTCAGGAGTTTGTGAACGACGACAACATTACCTTTCAGGAACTCGACAGCATCGACAACCCGGAGGCGTATCGCGTTGACGATATCGTTGAGATCTTTATCCGCGCCAACTCAGGCGGGACGAAACTCGGCAAGTCGGATTTGCTGTTCTCGCTCTTGAGTTCCAGCTGGGACGAGGCCGATGGCGAGATGGAGGCCTTGCTGAGCAAGCTCAACCAAGGGGGCTTTGCCTACGATCGAGACTTCGTCCTAAAGACGTGTCTGACGGTGCTGGGGAAGGGCGCGCGTTACGAAGTGGGGAAGTTCCGCGATGGCCAGACCAAGGAAGAAATTGTCGCCGAGTGGCCGGCGCTATCGGGTGCCATCACGGCGGTGCATGATCTGCTGGTGGCCAGCACCTACATCCGGTCGGACAAGGCGATGCCCTCCTACTTGGCGTTGATTCCGCTTGTCTACTACCGCTACCACTATCCGGAGAAGTTCGCCAAAAACACCCAGCTTCCCGACTATCTCCTGCGCGTGTTGGTGACGGGGGTCTTCAGCGGGAACCCTGACACGCTGATCGACAAGATCGTGCGGGATATCCAGGACCGCAAAGACTTCGCTCTCACGGAAATCTACGGCGTGATTCGCGAGGCCGGGCGTAGCCTGGAAATAACGCCGCACGTCATTTTGGAGCAGCACTACGGTTCCCGAGAGATCCACTTGTTCTTCAGCCTCTGGTATCGGCGCTTCAACTACCAGCCGGCGTACAACGGCAACACACCTTCGGTGGACCACATCTTTCCGCAGAGTCTGCTGCGAACCGAGAAAGTGCTCAATCCGGAGACGGGTCGACGCAATCTCATGAAGTATCCGCAGAGTCAGCGCGATCAGATCGCCAACTGCATGCTGCTGACGACGGACGAGAATGGTGCGGGTGGCAAGAGCGATATCCCGCCGCATGAGTGGTTTGCGCGTGGCCGCTTTTCGTCAGAAGCGAGCCATCGTGAGTACCTAGATTTGCACCTCATTCCGCACGATCCGAAACTTTGGCAGTTGGAACGCTTCGATGCCTTTGTCGAAGCCCGGCAGGCATTGATACGCGAGAAATTCTCGTACATGCTGCAGAAGCCCGAAGCGCTGGTCATGTGAGCGCTTCGCTTGCTTCAGTTCTGTTGTGCGGTGGTGGCCTGTGGTTGGGTAGATGGCCACCCCGTGCTCCACACGAATCTGGCGTAGCCGGCCCGTGCGTGCCGAGTCGGCAGCCGGCGAACCTCACACACAACCTTGGAGAACCCGATGCGTTTGTTGCTTGCTTTGCTGTTGCCGTGGCTGCAGTTCTTCACGATCGGCCGGCCGTTCGCCGGCATCATCTGCTTGCTGTTGCAGATCACGGTGATCGGCTGGATTCCGGCCGCCATCTGGTCGGTGTATGCGCTGAGCCAATACAAGACCGACCAGAAGATCGAGCGGGCGCTGGCCACGCGTCGATGACGCACGGTTTTCAGCACCGAAGGGCAGGGCACCGATGCGCACCATCACCAAGTTGAAAGCCACGATCGTGTTGGGGGTTGCGATTGCCGGCCTTTTCGTCGTCGCCGAACGGCTGTACCTGGTCAACGGCGCGCAGTACCCCCGGCCTTTGGCGACAGACGTGGGGGCGGTGCGATTCGAAGACCTGGATGGGTTGCGTGTTGGCTCATGCAACGGTGAGCCGGTGGAGGTCTATCCGAAGACCGGCTATTGGGTGCTGCGCTGCGGTGTGGCCTATTCCGCAGGCCACACCTTCATCAGCCACACCGATCCGTTTGCCTTATCCAACTACCGGGGAGTATCGCTTTGAAGTCCCACCCAACCTTGCGTATGGGGCCGCTTGTCTTGGCCGGCGCCATCATCGCCGGGATGATCGGTTGGCTTGTCTATCTGCAGCGCGAGGATGCGCGTGCGGCAGAGTATGTGCATACGCTTGAACAGCGTCTGGCTTCCCATGCGACACGGATTCAGATGACGCGTGAGCCCGGGCAAGTGGTCTATACGTGCACGGCCAGGAACGGCTTCATCTATACCGCGCCGACGGAAGCTGATTTGCACGGCCTGTGCGGGGGCGTACCTAGCGCAGCTCCACCGCCATGCCGACCGCGGTGGTCCACCCAGCTGTGGACAGCCGCTGGCGCGGCCCGTGTGGATAGCCTGATGGACAACCCGATGACCAGGCTGCGCCTGCTCACAAGTTGCCCACGAGGCTACCCACACTTGCCCACAGCGGCACCAGTGTGCGAGCCAACGTCACGAGCGATGGTTGATATTTTGAAACCCGTTTTAAACCCCACCCGCGAGGCGTCGCGCCGAGGCGATCACGTGGGTCCGTCTGCAGATCGCGCAATACGGTCTGACGCACGCCGACTTGGTGGCCGCGGGATGCTTCCCGTCGCGCCAGCGGGCTGCAGGGAAGGTCCGCTATCGCAGCGCCGATGGCCAGACATGGGACGGCGAGGGAGACTTGCCGGATTGGCTGCAGCGTGCCGTCAATGCTGGCCAGAGCCCGGAGCATTTCCGGGTCGGCGGCTGATCTAGATTCGCTCAGGGCAGCGTCGCTCGCCCTGGTGATCTAGCCAACAACGCTTGCCTGTTCTGGGCGGCGTCTTCCATGTTTTTCAGCAATTGCGTATCGATGCGCGCGGTCCAGGTTTGGTCTCGCATTGCCGTTCCTGACTGATGGCCAAGTGCGGGCCGACGGCCCGTGCATGACGGGCGTCCTGCACCGCCCGTGCCCAGGCCAGTCCCGCGCAAAGCACTGTCACGCGCCTGGCTTGTCCGCTCACGTGCGGCGCAGACCGCGGGCGGCACCGACGCAGCCGTCACGCCAGCGCTAGGGCGCTGTCATGCCGACCGCCTGATGTCGGCACCGCTACCGGCACAGCGACACGGCTGGTCACCACGTCGCGCACCCCATCGTAACCCCGTCACTGGCGGTGAGGGGGACTTGCGATGGGGATGCTCAATGCGACGCGGCGACCAGCCGTGTTGCTCGCTGCTCGAACCCCACCCGATCCCAACCCTTGCCCGTGAGGGCAAGGGCTATCCCCCCCCCCCCGCCCGCCCCTGGGCGGGAGCGAGGGAAGCCGAGCGAGAGGATCGCTCGCAAGAAGCCTCTCCGAAAGAAAAAGCCCCAGGCAGCTTGTAACCGCCCGGGGCTTCCCGACCACTTTCTTCACGGAGGCTCGTGACTATGGCTAAGCGCCAGTCTACCTACTTGGACCCCCACCAGCAGGCGTTGGTGAAATTAATTGAGAAATGCGCGCGCCGCCATCGACGGCATGAGGTGTTCCGCAACTTCTGCGAACTTGCAGCGCTGTCGATCAGCAACCGTGTCGACCTGCTGCAGTACGACGCACGCGAGGCGCGCAACTTGGAAATCATCCAGCGCTACTACGAGCGTGATGAGGTCGAATGCTTCCCGCGCATGCTGGCCCACCTAGTGGAGTCGTTCGAGGGCGGCCACAAGGATGCACTAGGTCAGATCTTTGAGGCGTTGCAGTTGGCCGACCATTATCGCGGGCAGTTTTTTTACCCCGTCCGAGGTGTCGCGCCTGATGGCCAAGATGCTGTTCTCCGGCGCGGCGGCCGAGATCGAGCGCAAGGGCTTCATCACGGTGATGGAGCCGGCTGCCGGCGCTGGGGGCATGGTGATCGCAGCCGCAGCCGCAGCCGCGCTGCTCGATGACGGCGTCAACTATCAGCAGACCATGCACGCCACGCTGATCGACATCGATGTGACCGCGTGTTTCATGAGCTACGTCCAGTTATCGCTGCTTCACGTGCCAGCCATCGTGATCCATGGCAATGCGTTGGCGCCGGACACAGTGTGGGGCCATTGGCTGACGCCGGCCCACGTGATGGGCTTGTTGGATCTTCGCCTGCGCCGTCGTAACCGTGAAGAGGCAGAGAGCGAAGAGGCGGCACGAGAGGTTAGCGCTGAAACCGCAACGGCATCCACTGCCACCACTACGCCGGAGCCGCTCGCACAACACCGTGCGGCGATCGTGACGCGCCGCATTGCGCAGAGCGAGCAGCTCGACTTGTTCTCATCCTGCCCCCTAAGGGCTCGAAGCTGCCCGCAA
>NZ_JSZO01000004.1 GCF_000801955.1 Ralstonia sp. A12 | reverse complement strand
TCGGGCGCGCCTTTCTTTGCTTACCTTTCTTTGGCAAGACAAAGAAAGTAAGTCGGCCCCGGCAGGGGACGAAACAAGGGATGCACCCACAACGCCATCCCAACAGGAAATCAGAAGCCTTCGCATAGCCACCTCAATCCAGCGTCTTGCGATAAAACCGCAACGCAATGCTCAGCACCACCACCGTGAACACCATCAGCGGCCAGATGCTCGGCCACAACTCAAACCAGCCGTTGCCCTTGAGCAGAATGCCGCGCGTGAGCCTGTTGAAATACGTCATCGGCAGCAGATTACCAATCACCTGCGCCCACTTGGGCATGCCCACGAACGGAAACATGAAGCCCGAGAGCAGGATGTTCGGCAGGAAGTAGAAGAACGTGAGCTGCGTCGCCTGCAACTGGTTCTGCGCCAGCGACGACAGCGTGATCCCCACCGTCAGGCTCGCCACGATAAACAGCAGCGCCGACACGTAGACCATCCACACGCTGCCGACAAACGGCACCTGGAAGACGAAGTACGCCATCAACAGGATGATGGTCACCTGCACGAGCCCGATGAAGATGTAGGGCACGATCTTGCCGGTCATCACCTCCAGCGGATGCACGGGCGTGGCGAGCAGGTTTTCCATCGTGCCGCGCTCGCGTTCGCGTGTCATGGCCAAGCCGGTCATCATCACCATCGTCATGGTGAGGATGGTGCCCATCAGGCCGGGAATGATGTTGTACTGCGTGATGCCTTCCGGGTTGTAGAGCTTGTGGATGCGTACATCGAACGGCGGCGCCGCGCCGCTGCTGTTGCCACCACTCGCCCCGGCCAGCGGCGCCAGCGCACCCTTCATGTCCTTGTCGACCACGCCTTGCACCAATTGCGAGAGCGAGGCCACCGCCAAACCTGTCGCGGCCGGGTCAGTTGCATCCGCCTCCACCAGCAGCGAGGGCTTCTCGCCGCGCACCAGCTTGCGCGTGAAATCCGGCGGGATGGTGACCACGAACTGCAACTGCCCCTTGGCCAATGCCTCGTGCCCCGCGGTTTCGTTGGGCAGGGTTGTGGTCAGATCGAAGTAATCGGAGTTGCGCATGCCGGCCAGGAAGCTGCGCGTGAACTCGCTCTGGTCCGCCGCAATCACACCGGTCAGCAGGTGCTTGGGGTCCGCGTTAATGGCAAAGCCAAACAGGAACAGCTGCATGATCGGAATGCCGATCATCATGGCGAACGTCACGCGATCCCGCCGCAGCTGCAGGAACTCTTTGAGCACCACGCTCCACCAGCGCTGGAACGAGAAGCGGTTGCCGTTGATGGTGACGCTCATGGCTGCGCTCCGTAATTGTCAGACGAGCCGCGCATCATATGGATGAAGACATCTTCCAGGCCGGTGTCGATGGGCTCCACGCGCACACCCGATTCGCTGGCAAGGCCGCGCAGCGTGGTTTCCAGTGCCTGCGCATCGGCGCCCGTCACGTGCAGCACAGTCCCAAACGCAACGGTCTGATCCACACCGGGCCGGCCTTCGAGCTTGCGGCCCAGGTCGACCAGATTGCCGCCCGTCACCGACCACGTCGACAAGTGCTGGCTGGCGATCACCTCGCTTGCGGTGCCTTGCGCCAGCAGCTCGCCGTACGCGATGTAGGCGAGCTTGTGGCAACGCTCGGCCTCGTCCATGTAATGCGTGCTGACGAGCACCGAGATGCCCTGTGCGGCCAGGCGATGCAGCTCCTCCCAGAAGTCGCGGCGAGCCTTCGGGTCAACACCGGCGGTGGGCTCATCGAGCAGCAGCAGCTCCGGCTGATGCAGCATGCAGGCGGCCAGTGCCAGCCGCTGTTTCCAGCCGCCCGACAACGCTCCGGCTAGTTGCTTGGCACGCGAGGCGAGCCCGAGATTCTCCAGCGCATGGTCCACCGCCTCGCGCCGGTTGGGCATCTCATACAGGCGCGCGACGAAGTCGAGGTTCTCGCGGATGGAGAGATCCTCCCAGTACGAGAAACGCTGCGTCATATAGCCGACGCGGCGTTTGATCTGGGCAGACTGCTTGAGGATGTCGTAGCCGAGGCAGGTGCCGCTGCCACTGTCGGGCGTGAGCAGCCCGCACATCATGCGGATCGACGTGGTCTTGCCGCTGCCGTTTGGCCCGAGAAAGCCAAAGATCTCACCACGGGCGACCTGCATGGACAGGTCTTTCACGACGTGCTTGTCGCCAAAGTGCTTGTTCAGGCCGCGCACGTCGATGGCGTAGTCACCCGCACCGGCGCCCGTGCCGTTGAGCTTGCCCGAGGCGGTCATTGCAGTGTCACCTCAACGGGTTGGCCTGGGCGCAGCTTGGGGCCATCGGCGGCCGTGGGGCGCGCCTCCACCATGAAGACGAGCTTCTCGCGCGTGGTGTTGCTGTAGATCACCGGCGGCGTGTACTCCGCCTCGTTGGCAACGTAGGTGACAGTGGCATTCACGTCGGCCGCGCAGCCGTCGCAATGGATGCGCGTGGCCTGCCCCGGCTTGAGCTTGCCGACCACGCCTTCGGGCACGAAGAAGCGCACCTTCACATTGGCCGGCGGCAGCATGCGCACCACCGGGCTGCCGGCACCCACCCATTCCCCTTCGCGATAGAGCGTGTCAAACACAAGGCCGCCCTGCGTGGCCTTCTGCGCCTTCTGGTCGAGGCGCCATTGCGCCTGCGCCACCGCTGCGCGTGCAGCTTCCACCTGCGCCGCTTGTGCGCGAATCTGGTCATTGCGCGCCGGCAACTGGGCAATGCGCAACTGGTTGGTCAGCTCACGCACGCGCTGTGCGTTGGTCTGCGCGGTAGACCGGCTGGCGTCAAGCTGCGCCTGCGGGATACCGCCCGCGCGGAACTGCGCCTCATCACGCACAAGCTGGATGGCCGAAAGCTTGTCGGCCGCTGCGGCTTGCGCCAGTTGTGCACGAACCGCATCCACCTCAGGCACGCGCTTGCCGAGGTTCAGATCAGCCAGTTGCGCCTCAGCCGATTGCAGTTGCGCGGCGGCCTGCTGACGCGCGGCCGTTTCATCGGTGGACTCCAGCACGAACAGCGGCGCACCGGTGCTGATGGTCTGCCCGCGCTGCACACCCAGGTGGTCGAGCCGCCCACCGACGGAGGAAGCGACATAGACGAACTCGCCTTCGACATAGCCCTGATAGGTGTTGGCATCCTGCTTCGCGCAGCCGCCCAACATCGCTATCGCCACTGCCAGACACCCTACCGTGCCGCCCCACTTCGCTGGACGCATGCCGTCCTCCGCCGGATTTGATTGATGCGATGAATGCGCCGCAACACCTACTTGCGCGCTTTGCGTTTGGTCTTCTTGTCGCCATCGCCGCGCTTGCCGTCAGGCGTGGCACCCAAGCCAACGCCTTGCAGCAACAACGCTGCGACATGCCGGCCAATGGCCGCGTCGTCCACCTGGTCTGCGTAGGGCAGCCGGCCCCACAGCGCGCGCGTGGCCAGCGGCAGCATCGCTAGGCCGATCACCGACACCATCACCAGCGGCGGCTGCAGCGCCGGGTTCACCGCGCCGGCGGCCTGCGCGCGGGCGATGCGCTCGACCAGCAGCGTGGCGCGCTCCAGTGCAATGCGCGCGAACACGCGCTCGCGCAGCTGGCCGCCCTCGCTGGCAATCTCGCGAATCCACAGCGGCGGAAACCACGGCGTGGCCGAAGCCACCGCCACCATACGCTGCGCCACCCCTGCCACGGCATGCGCCAGATCAACTGCGCCGCCATCGTCGCCGGCACCGGCACCGTCACCAATCGCCAGCAATGCCGGCCCCATCACCTGGTCGATCAGCGGGCGCAGGCGCTCCTCCACCACCGCGTCGAGCAATTGGTCGCGCGTCTTGAAGTGGTAATGCACCATCGGCGCCGTCACGCCGACTTCACGGGCGATGGCGGCAAGCGTGGTCGGGCCAACACCATCACGCGCAAACAGCGTGACGGCCATGTCGAGCAGGCGGTCGCGCAGGTCGTCCTGCACCGCACCATCCTGGCGACGTGGACGGCCTGGGCCGCGTGGGGAAGGTTTGCGGGTTGCCATGCCGCGAATATTAATTGTCGAATTAATTAATTTCAAGGTACGGATACGCGCCTTGCGAATCGGCCCCTCCCAGCGCATGCTGGACGTGACGCCTTGCTTGCCCAGACCACCATGCCCACCTCTGCTGACGCCCTGCTGCAGCGCCTGCATCTCGACACCCTGATCGGCGGTGATGGCCCGCTCGCGGCGCGCTCGCCCATCGACGGGGCGACGCTCGCACGCCTGCCCATCGAAACCGCCGACGATGCAGACCGCATCGTCAGACAGGCGCAATCCGCGTTCCAGGCCTGGCGCACCGTGCCCGCCCCGCGCCGTGGTGAACTTGTCCGCCTGCTGGGCGAGGAACTGCGCGCACACAAGGAAGACCTGGGCGCCCTCGTCACGCTGGAGGCCGGCAAGATCACGCAAGAGGGCCTGGGCGAAGTGCAGGAGATGATCGACATCTGCGACTTCGCCGTCGGGCTGTCGCGGCAACTGTATGGGCTGACGATTGCCAGCGAACGGCTGGCACATCGCATGATGGAAACGTGGCACCCGCTGGGGCCATGCCTCGTCATCACCGCGTTCAACTTTCCGGTGGCGGTGTGGTCGTGGAACGCGGCGCTCGCGCTGGTGTGCGGCGACCCGGTCATCTGGAAGCCATCGGAAAAAACGCCGCTGACCGCGCTGGCCGTCGAACGCCTGTTCCTGCGGGCGTGCCAGCGCTTTGGCGATGCGCCGCCGCACTTGGCGCAAGTTGCCATTGGCGAACGCGGCCTGGGCGAGGCATTGGCCCATCACAGCGGCATCCCGCTCATCTCCGCCACCGGCAGCACGGGGATGGGGCGCTCGGTGGCGCAGGCCGCTGCTCCACGTTTTGCCCGCACGATCCTAGAACTGGGCGGCAATAACGCCGCCATCGTCTGCCCGAATGCGGATCTGCCGCTGGCTGAGCGCGCCATCGCCTTCGCTGCGATGGGTACGGCAGGACAACGCTGCACATCACTGCGGCGGCTGTTTGTGCATCGCTCGGTCTACGACGCGCTGGTGCCGCGCCTGGTAACGCTCTACGAACGCGTGCCCGTGGGCGACCCGCGCGAGGCGGACACGCTGGTCGGCCCGCTCATCGATGCCCATGCCTATGAGCGCATGCAGGCCGCGCTTGCCCGCGCCCGCGCAGAAGGCGGCACCGTGCACGGCGGAGAACGCGTCGATCACGCGCTCGGCAAAGACGCCTACTACGTCCGCCCTGCTCTCGTGGAGATGCCCGCACAACGCGGCGTGGTCTGCGAGGAGACCTTCGCGCCCATCCTCTACGTCGTACCGTTCGATACGCTTGATGAAGCCATCGCGCTGAACAACGCGGTGCCGCACGGGCTGTCGTCGAGCGTGTTCACGCTGGACATGCGCGAGGCCGAGCGCTTCGTCTCGGCTACCGGCAGCGACTGCGGTATCGCCAACGTCAACATCGGCCCGAGCGGCGCGGAGATCGGCGGCGCATTCGGCGGCGAAAAGGACACGGGCGGCGGCCGTGAGGCGGGGTCCGACGCCTGGAAGGCCTACATGCGGCGCGCCACGAACACGGTCAACTACGGCACTGCACTGCCGCTGGCACAGGGCATCCGCTTTGACGTGGACTAGCGGGATTGCGCGCTAGGCGTTGGCCGCCGCTGTTGCCATTTCGGCGTCCAACTGCGCGAGGCGTACGAGCAGGCGATCCTGCGCCTCACTTGGGAAGCTCGACGTGCGGCGCACCGCGAACACGGTATTCAGGCAGCGCCGCGCTGTGATCGGGCGCACCACCTGCAAACGGCGACGTTCCACCGCATCCTGAATGGCGTGCAAGGGCAGCACCGACCAGCCGACACCCGCCTCCACCAGCGTGCTGACCTCCTCCAGGTCCGACACGTGATGCGCACTCACCGTCGTCTCCGGCAGGCGCCGGAACAGCGCCTTGAACCATAGGCCGTACACGGCATCGGATTCGTCATAGGTAACGAAGGGCAACGCAGCGCAATCGGCCAGCGTGCGCGGGGCCTCGCGTCCGCGCAGTGCGCGCGCGCTACATGCGAGCACGAACTCCTCCGTGTACACGGCATGGTGCTCGAACAGGCGTGACGTGCGCGGCGTGTAAACGAAGCCGAGGTCCGCACGGCCGGATTCCACATGGCCGAAGACTTCGTCATCGCTGCCGAACGCCAGCTCCAGGCGCACATCGTCGAGCAGCGGCGCGTCGGATTCGGGAGACGGCGTCAGCAGTGCCGGCATCAGCACATAGCGCCCGAAGCTGGAACCGCTGGCCAGCTTGAGCGACACGCGCTCCATCTCGCCGCTGTGCAGCGCAGCGCGCAATTCATCCAGCCCGGCAAAGGCATCGCGACACCACGCCCGCACCGAAGCGCCGGCGCGCGTCAGCACGAGCTTGCGCCCGGAGCGCTCGAACAGGGGCACACCCAGCCATTGCTCCAGCTGCCGCATCTGGTACGACAGCGCCGGCTGCGACACGGCCAGGCGGTCGGCCGCGCGCACGAAGCTGCCCTCGTTGGCCACGGTCAGAAAGCTATGCAGGTAGCGCAGTGGCGAGTGGGACATGGCAGAAAAAGGTGACGCCTCAATTCATCAAATTTTTGGATCGAAAAACCAAAAACATTCGATTTGATTTTGAGTTTGTCAGATCGCAGAATTCGCCGCAAGTGAACGACCAACGCGACGGGAGGCCATCATGACGACCGCACTGCAACATCCGAGCTATGCCCTGGAAGAACGCTATGGCGCGCGCAACTACGCGCCGTTGCCGGTCATGCTGGAACGCGGTGAAGGCGTGTGGCTGATCGACACCAGCGGCCGCCGCTACCTCGACATGATGTCGGCTTACTCGGCCGTCAGCTTCGGGCATTCGCATCCCAAGCTCGTGGCTGCGCTGGTCGAACAGGCTGGTCGCCTGACGCTCACCTCGCGCGCCTTCCACAACACCGAACTCGGCCCCTTCCTGGCCGACGTGTGCCGCATCACGCGCATGGACCGCGCGCTGCCCATGAACACCGGCGCCGAAGCCGTGGAGACCGCCATCAAGGCTGCCCGCAAATGGGCGCGCGACGTGAAGGGTCTGCCACCCGAGGTGGCCGAGATCATCGTCTTCGAGAACAACTTCCACGGCCGTACGACCACGATCGTCGGGTTCTCTTCGCACGATCAATACCGCTACGGGTTCGGGCCATTCGCGTCGGGCTTCCGGCGCATTCCGTTTGGTGATGCCGATGCATTGCGCGCGGCCATCGGGCCCAACACGGGCGCGATCCTGATGGAACCCGTGCAGGGTGAAGGCGGCATCGTGGTGCCACCGCCGGGCTACCTGAAGCTGGCACGCGAACTGGCAACGCAGCACAACGTACTGCTGGTCTGCGATGAGGTGCAAACGGGCCTCGGCCGCACTGGCGACGTGCTGGCGAGTTGGCACGAAGGTGTGGATGCCGACCTGGTAGTGCTGGGCAAGGCACTGGGCGGCGGCATGGTGCCGGTGTCCGCCATTGCCGGGCGCGAGTCGGTCATCGGCGTGTTTCAACCGGGTGACCACGGCTCGACCTTCGGCGGCAACCCGCTGGCGGCGCACATCGGCCGCGCGGCACTCGCCTTGCTGATCGAAGAGCAACTACCGCAGCGCGCGGCGCGTCTGGGCGAGGCCTTCATCGCCGAACTGAAAACACTCATCGGGCACGGCGTTCGGCAAGTACGCGGGCGCGGTCTGATGATCGGTCTGCAGCTCGATGCGGACATCGAAGCGCACGACTTTGTCGCGGCGCTGGCGGAACACGGCGTGCTGTCCAAGGACACCTACGGCAACGTGATCCGCCTCACGCCGCCACTGGTGATTGGCCAGGCCGAGCTGGAGCTGGCGCGCGACGTCATCCGCCGCACGCTGGCCGACTGGCCGCGCCGCAAAGTGGCATGAACGACATCGAATGAACCAAGGGGAGCACACATGACCATCATTGACCTGATCGGCGCGGCCATCGGCTGCGGCGCGCAAGACGACGGCTGCAAGGACGGCCCGCGTGCGCTGCTGCAGGCGGGCGCGCTGGCGCGTCTACAGACACCCGAAACACACGGCGGCTTGGTGCATGACATCGAGTTGGCGATGTCGGCCGGACACAGCCGGTCTGCGCGGCTGGCAGCGCTGCCGGGCGTGGCGGGCTTCTCGCGCGCACTGGCTGACGCGACGGCCCACAGCGTGCACGAGGGCCACGTGCCCGTCATCATCGGCGGGGATCACTCGTGCGCGATCGGTACGTGGTCGGGTGTGGCGAATGCCTTGCGGCCGAAGGGTCCGCTGGGCCTGATCTGGATCGACGCCCACCTCGACAGCCACACGCCGCAGACCAGCGACTCGGGCGCCATCCACGGCATGCCGCTGGCAACGCTGCTCGGCCACGGTGCACCGGCCCTTACGCAGGTACGTGACGCTGCGCCCAAGCTGCTGCCGCAGCATGTCGTGGTGATTGGCGCGCGTAGTTATGAGCCCGCCGAACGCGCGCTGCTCGACCTGCTGGGCGTGCGCGTGATCGACGCCGCAGAGGTGGCACGCAACGGCCTGCGCGCCGTGATGGCCGACGCCATCCGCTTGGTCACCTCGGGCACGGCGGCCTTTGGCGTGACGCTGGATCTGGATGCCTTCGACCCCGCAGTCGCCCCAGGTGTCGGCTCACCCGAAACGGATGGGCTCACCGCCCTGGGCATGACGCAAGCGTTGGCCGCCTGCGCACGCGATGCACGCTTTGCGGCATTCGAACTGGTGGAATACAACCCGCGCCACGACAAGGGCGGGATCACGGCGCACTTGGCGCTCGACCTGCTGGGCAGCGTCGCGGGCGCGTTGCACGCCCAGCGCCGTGAATATGCGAGTGCAGCTTAGTCCTTGATGCGGAAGACCTCGACACCCACCGATTCGCAATCCGGATAGACGTCCGGCTTCTCCGTCGACACCCGCGCGGCACGCACGTGCGGGTGCTTGAGCATGGCCGTCAGCACGTCATCGCACAGCGTTTCCTGCAGGTGAACGTGGCCTTGCGCCATGCGGCGCGCGACGGTATCACGCATGAAATCGTAGTCGACCACTTCATGCAGCTTGTCCTGCGTGGGCGACGAGTATTCCAGCGGCACGTATAGCTCGATGTTGATGAGGACGCGCTGCTCGCCCTTCTTCTCGAAGTCGTGCACGCCGATGTTGATCTGCACCTCGTAGTTGCGCAAAAACATGCGGCGGCAGTTCGACAGGCGCGGGTGGGATAGCAGGGAGAGCATGGGGAGCGTCCGGTAAAAATTATTCGGTCAAGAACATCACGTCGCGGGCCAGCGGCATCAGATGCTGGCCTCCGTCGACGAACAGCGTGGTGCCAGTGACGGCGCGTGCGGTGGCGAGGTAGCACACCGCTTCGGCAATGTCTTCCGGCGTGGACGACTGGCCCAGCGGCGTCATCTGGTGCGCGCGCGCAAACCCGCCTTGCGACTGGTCGCCCGACACCATCGTGATGCCTGGGGCCACACCCACCACGCGCAGCGCGGGTGCGAGTGCTTGTGCCAGTTGCATCGTCGCGGTGGACAGCGCCGCCTTCGACAGCGTGTACGACAGGAAATCCGGGTTCAGATTGTCGAGCTTCTGGTCCAGCAGGTTGATGACAACGCCGCGATGTTCAGCATCACCGGCGGTCAGCGCACGGTGCAGCTCGCGCGCGAGCAGCAGCGGCGCCGCCACGTTGGTACGCATGTGCGTATCGAGCGATGCATAGCTGAAGCTGGTCGCCACGTCGTACTGGAACAGCGACGCGTTGTTGACCAGGCAGGTGGGCGTACCCAGTGCAGCGATGCAGTCGCCGATCAAGCGGCCGGCGGCGGCTTCGTCCGACAGGTCGGCCTGCAGCACGGCGGCACGGCGGCCCATGGCGGTGATCTCGGCGGCCACAGCGTCGGCCTCGGTGCGCGAGCGGTGGCAATGCACGGCCACATCCCAGCCGTGGCGGGCCAAGGTCAGGGCGATCACGCGGCCCACGCGGCGGCCAGCGCCCGTGACGAGGGCCACCCGCGTCTGTACGGGCGGTTGTGCGTTCAGTTCAGTCGGCGTCTGCGCCATTGTTTACAATCCGGCGATGAGCAAAACCGTGAGTTTACCGCTTCCCAACGAGGCGGCGCAGGCGCAATCCGCGCACCTGTTCGCCCTGATCGCCGCCGCCATTGCGGCCGCCGGCGGCTGGCTCCCCTTCGACCGCTACATGGAACTGGCGCTCTACGCGCCGGGCCTGGGCTACTACAGCGGCGGCGCGGCCAAGTTCGGCCGCCGCGTGGAAGACGGCGGCGACTTCATCACCGCGCCCGAGTTGACGCCGTTTTTCGGCCGCACCGTGGCGCACCAGATCGCGCAGGTGCTGGAGACGCTACCCGAAGGCCAGCGCCATGTGCTGGAATTTGGCGCCGGCACCGGCAAGCTGGCCGCCGACATCCTCGTCGAACTCGATACGCTGGGCATGCGGCCCGACAGCTACGGCATCGTCGAGCTGTCTGGCGAGCTGCGCCAGCGCCAGCAGGAACGCCTGACCGCGCTCGGCCCGGAGCTGGCCGCCCTCGCGCAATGGCACGACACGCTGCCCGCGCCGTTCATCGGCGTGATGGTCGGCAACGAAGTGCTCGATGCGATGCCTGTATCGCTGTGGGCACGGCGCAGCGGCGTGTGGCACCAGCGCGGTGTTCGGCTCGATGCCGAAGATGGCCTGCAGTGGGAAGACCGGCTGGTCGATCCGTCTGCGGTGCCGGCTAAACTCGCCGCCCTGCCGGGCACGGACGACTTCATCACCGAATCGCACGAAGCCGCCGAGGGCTTCATCCGAAGCACCGGCGCGGCGCTCGCGCGCGGCCTGCTGCTGCTGATCGACTACGGTTTTCCCGCCGCCGAGTACTACCACGCACACCGCGCCAATGGCACGTTGATGTGCCACTACCGCCAGCATGCGCACGACGACCCGTTCTGGCTGCCGGGCCTGCAGGACATCACCGCGCACGTCGATTTTTCGGGGATTGCCCAGGCGGGCCAGGAGGCGGGGCTGGAGTTGCTCGGCTATGCGAGCCAGGCGCGCTTCCTGTTGGGTGCGGGCGTGGGCGAGCTGCTGATGACGCTCGATCCGTCCGACCCGATGCAGTTCCTGCCGGCGGCCAACGCCGTGCAGAAGCTGCTGTCGGAGGCGGAGATGGGCGAGCTGTTCAAGGCCATTGCGCTGGGCAAGGGCATTGATGGGGCGCTGCCGCTGGCCGGCTTTGCGGATGCCGACCGATCGAACCGCTTGGGCTAGTCAATCAGGCTGACGCGGCCTTCGCCGCCTTGGCTTCCAGCGCCCGCTCATTCTGCTCGGACTCATACCGGCCGATCGTGCCGCGCATCCACCACAGCACCACCAGGCCGGGGAAGGCAAACGCCACGGTCATCAGATAGAACGCGGGCCAACCGTAGGCTTCCACGAGGTAGCCTGAGGTGGGCCCGACGTACACGCGGCCGATCGAGGCCAGCGCAGACAGCAACGCATACTGCGTCGCCGAGAACGACCGGTTGCACAGCGCCATCAGCAGTGCCACGAAGGCTGCCGTGCCCATGCCGCCGCAGATGTTCTCGATGCCGATGGCCACCGCCATCGTCCACAGATGCTGCGGCGTGACGGCCAGCACCCAGTAGCCCAGGTTCGACACCGCCTGCAGCACACCGAAGAGCAGCAGCGCACGCACCAGCCCCAGTCGCACCATCAGCGTGCCGCCATACAGCGCGCCGACGATGGTGGCCGCCAGCCCCAGCGTCTTGTTGACGATGCCCACCTCACCGGCCGAAAAGCCGACGCCGCGGATCAGGAACGTGGTCGACAGGCTGCCCGCAAACGCATCGCCCAGCTTGTAGAGCACGATCAGCGCGAGCAGCGCCCAGGCGCCGCGGCGCGAGAAGAAATCCTTCAGCGGGCCAACCACCGCTTCCTGCAGGCTGCGCGGCGGTCGCGCCTGCACCTCCGGCTCGGGCGACCATAGCGTCGTGAAGATGCCCAGCGCCATCAACCCGGCCATCAGCAGGTACATGTTGCTCCAGCCCATCACGCGATCAGCCAGGTACAGCGCCAAGCCGCCCGACACCAGCATCGCCAGCCGGTAGCCGAGCACCTTCACGGCCGCGCCCACGCCGCGCTCGCTCGTATGCAGCACATCGGTGCTGTAGGCATCGAAGACGATGTCCTGCGACGCCGACAGAAACGCCACCAGCACCGCCAGCCCGGCCAGCGCCCACAGCGCGGCGTGCGGCGGCGTGAAGGCCATGGCGGCAATCGACGCCACCAGCCCCGCCTGCGTAAGCACCAGCCAGCCGCGGCGCCGCCCACCCACCGGCGGCGTGAAGCGGTCCATCAGCGGCGCCCACAGGAACTTGAAGATGTACGCCTGCCCCACCAGCGAGAACAGCCCGATGGTGCGGATATCCAGCCCCTCCACCGTCATCCACGCCTGCAGCGTGCCCGAGGTAAGCGCCAGCGGCAGGCCGGAAGCAAAGCCCAGCATCAACATCGCGCCGATGCGGCGATTGCGGAAAACGTCAAGGTAATCGTGGAAGGTCATGCGGGCGCCGAACAGAAATGCGGGTGCGGGTTGCCACTTAAGCGTCGCTAACAAAGCCTCCTGGCTAGGCGCACCGACGCAGACAGTACAAAAAGTACGGCAAGGAGGTGCTACAACGCCAGGAGGCTTTGTTAGTGACGCTTGGCGTGGGCGGGTGCGTTGGCCGATATTATGTCTCAGTGATCCTGCCCACCAACCCTATGCCGCGCGTAACACGCTTCCTGCTCGCCACCACCGGCCTCGTGCTCGCCACGTGGGCAACCGCCATGGACGGCCCGCTGCCGGTGCCCGCCGACGGCGTGAAACTGGAAGCGCCGACCACCACGTCGCCCAACATCCGCCTCGTCATTCCGGCCGAAGAAATCGATAAACGCGCGCAGGCCGAATACAAAGGCGTCATCGACAACGCTGCGCACGAAGGGGCACTCGCGCCGGACAACGTGCCGGACCTGATCCGCATCCGCGCCATCGTCGCCCGGCTCACGCCGCAGGCGTCCCGCTGGAACCCCGACGCCGCGCACTGGCAGTGGGAAGTCAACCTGATCGGCTCACCGCAGGTGAATGCGTTCTGCATGCCCGGCGGCAAGATCGCCGTGTTCTCGGGGCTGGTGGAGCAGTTCAAGCTGACGGATGACGAACTCGCCATGGCGCTCGGTCACGAGATCGCCCACGCGCTGCGCGAACACGCCCGCGCCCGCGCCGGCCAGCGCGAGGTCACCAACCTGGGCGCGAATGTCATCTCGCAACTCTTCGGCTTCGGCAACCGGGGCGATACGGACCTGGGCGAAGGCGCCAAGATGCATCTGCTGGCGTTCTCACGTGCGGAAGAAACCGAAGCCGACCTGGTCGGCATGGACATCGCCTCGCGCGCCGGCTACGACCCGCGCGCCGCGCTCACGCTGTGGCAGAAAATGGGCTCGATCGGCGGGGCAGAGCAGAAGCAGTTTCTATCGACGCACCCGTCGGGCCGCACGCGCATGGTGGTGCTGTCGCGCCATCTGCCGGAAACCCTACCGCTGTTTGCCGATGCCATGCAAATGCCGATGGCCAAGCTGTCGGCCTATCGGTCAAACATGAAAATTCTGGGGGCCGCGCCTGTTGATAATGGGGATGAAGCACCGATGCGGCCGATGGTGCGGCCTTAGATAATCATTTGTTAATCATCCGCACCCTGATGGAAAACTCGAAAAACATTCCTGTAGGCTTTGCGACGCAGCGTTTGCTGCAATAACTCAATCGCAAACAACAGGGATAAGAAGATGAGTAACCGGGGTAAGGATTTGACCATGCTGGCCATTGCTTGTGCATTGGCTGTATCAGGCACCACCACGGCTGAGACGATCAGCGTGATTGGTAAAGGTGTGCAGCAAAGTACGGCTGCAGCCGATCCAGTGCAGGAGTATTACCCGGGCACACCGGCAGTTGGCAAAACCGTCGTGTGGTCCGAAACCAGCACGCGCCTGAACAACACCGTGTCGACGGTTTCACACACCTATGTGACGACGTCAGTAGCAAACGGCATCGTCACAGTCGACTCGACGATAGGAGGCGCAGCAAGCGACCGCTATACCAGCGACACTGACGGCAACCGCCTCACCCGCACGTACAACAACGGAAACCTTTGTACGTATGCCCCCAAACGCGACATGCTCAATTTCCCGCTGTCGGTGGGCAAGACCTGGACGACGACGTGGCAATACAGCTGCCAGGCCGGCTATCAGGAGTTCGCTACCTTGAACGCAGAGGTCGAAGCCCTGGAGGCCTTGACGATTCCAGCAGGTACGTTCAACGCGCTGCGCATCCACTATGTGCTAGCCCTCACTAACTCCAACGACTGGCAGTTGCCGGGCGGCAGCAACGGCACCGCGGCCTATAACCAAGACTACCGTTGCTGGTGGGACGTGGATGGCCATCGCACTATCAAGTGCGATTTCAGCTACTCCTACCCTTCAGGCGCGCCTACGAATTACCTGAAGGCATTCTCGCAGGTGGTGACTGCCATTCAATAATCTGGCCCGAGCTTGACCAAAGCCCCGCAAATCTCACCAGAGTTTGCGGGGCTTTTTCATAACTCGACCACACGACCCAGACCAAAGTTCGGAAAAACAACCGGATACCCGCCATTTTGTTGGGGACCCCACCGAAATAAGGAAATACTAAGAAAAGGATTTTGCTGACCTTGTACGCTGCGCCCCGCAGCTTTGCTGCACACAAATCTCCACAAATATCAGGGATAAGAAGAAATGAATGCATGGGGCAAGGGATTCACGGGAATCGCGCTGGCGTGCGCGCTGACCGCGTGCGGTGGCGGCGGTGATGGCGGCAGCACAAGCACCAGCGGCACGACTGGCGGCGGCAATGGTGGCAGCAACGGCGGTGGCGTCATCGTCGACACAACTAGCTTCACGGTGAGCGCCACCGTGGGTGGTACCAAGGTTCAGTCGTTCAGCGTCGGCAGCAACCAGACCGCCACGCTGACGGTCAAGTCGGGCCAGGATCTGCGCTTCGACACCGACAAGGACGTCAACTGGAAATCCGGCGACAAGACAAGCGATACCGATGTCTCGATCAAGGGCGCCAGCACGCAAAGCTGGACCGCCAGCCTGAAGAGCCCACCGGGCGGCACTTTCACGGTCACTGCGACGTCGGCCAAGGATGCAAGCAAATCGATCAAGGTAACGGTGACGGTGCCACCGCATGAGTACACCTCCGGCGCACAGCAAACCGTCGGCCGCGTCACCACGTGGACAGAGAACTTCACGCAAGTTGACGGCACTGCAGTTACGCAACAGCGCGTGAACACCACGACCGCTGTTGACTCCACCACGGGCGTAGCGACCATCCCCTCCACGGTCAACACCATTGCCGACGAAATCTACAAGCAGGACGCCGATGGCAACCGCCTTCAGCGCACCCGCACGGACGGCAACGTCTGCACCTACAGCCCCAAGCGGACCCTGGTGAGCTTCCCTCTGTCGTTGGGCAAATCATGGAAGTCGACCTGGACGTACACCTGCACTCCCGGTGGATACCACGAGACCGTCAACACCACCTCGACCGTGGAAGCCTATGAGCCGTTGACAACCCCGATGGGCACGCTGAATACGCTGCGCATCCACCATGTGGAAGCAATAACGAACTCCAACGACGGACAGCTGCAGAATGGCGGCCCAGGCAATGCTGCTTACAACATCGACATGGTTTGCTGGTGGGACGTGGCCAGCCAACGTACGGTCAAGTGTAACCAGGCTTATACGTACCAAGGCGGCATCGCTCCGGCAAACTACACCAAGACCTTCACGCAAGTGCTGAAGTCGGTCCAGTAAGCATCACGCATTACCTCACCGTGCTGCCGGCCCCGCAGGCTTTCCCGGCCTTGCGGGGCTTTCTTTTTGGGCGACAGCCACTCGCCCCCGGCGCGACAACGCCATCCCCGCCACTGTCGCCCCCAGGATCAGCACCGCGCCGCCCGTCTGCACTGGGCTGAACCACTCGCCCAGCACCAATGCGCCAAGCACCGTGGCCGTCAGCGGACTCAGCAGAGAGAGGAACGTCACATCCGCGCCCAGCACACCGATACCCCGAATCCACAACCAGTAGCCCAACGCCGTGCCGATGACGATGAGGTATGCAAAGCCCACGGCATTGCGCGCCGTGAGTGCGGGCGGCAGCCCTTCTACGAACAACGCGACGGGCAGGAGCACCAGCCCGCCCAGCGCGAGCTGCCACGCAGCCACCGCCAGCGGCGAGCCGATGCGGCCCCAACGTTCAATGAGCACGGTACCGGCTGCCATCGACAGGGCTGCGGCGAGTGCCGCCGCCACACCAATCGCATCCAGCTTGGCGGCCGGCCCGAGAATCAGCAGTCCAACGCCCAGCGATCCAGCCAGCGCGGCCGCCAGTTGCGCGGGACGCGGCTTGCGCCCCAGCAGCAGCCACGCCAGCAACCCGACCACCAGCGGCTGCGCAGACATGATCGTCGCTGCCACGCCGCCCGGCAGGCGCTGCGCCGCCACGAACAGCAGCGCGAAGAACACGCCGATGTTGGCCAGCCCCAGAAACAGCAGCGGCAGCAGCTTGTCACGCGGTGGCAGGCCGGGGCCCAGCAGCATCAGCAGCACGCCCGCCGGCAGCGCACGCAGCGCGCCCACCAGCAACGGGTGGTCGACCGGCAGCGTCTGCGTAAAGACGAGATACGTGGTGCCCCACAACATGGGCGCCACAGCGGTGGCCAGCATCGCGGTCAAGCGGTTGAACGGCATGATAAATCTCCACGTCACGTAATTTGATATCGAAATAAATAAACCAAAGCAAGTCAGCCCGGAAAGCGCCCGCTGAACGCCAGTTCGCTGATCGGCTTGCGCGGCGTGGGGCCTTCCACCGACTGCAGCGGCGCCGGCAGCGACGCCACATAGCCCCGACGGCCGACCGCCACGGCAATCTCGATGCGGAAGCGCTCCGGCACCTGCAGCACAGTGCGCGCCCGGTCGTAATCCACGCCCGCCATGCCGCGCGCGTGATAGCCGAGGCTCACTGCCTGCAACCCCAGTTGCGCCCATGCAGCACCGGCGTCAAAGCTGTGGGTGTGCGAAGGCACGGCGTGCGCTGGGTCGTCGCGATGGATAAGCGTGTCGGACAACACGAAGATCAGCGCCGAGGCATGCTGCGCCCAATCACCGTTGAAAGGCACGAGCAGGCTGACGAACTCGGCCCAGTGGGCATCGTCACGGCGGGCGTAGAGAAAACGCCACGGTTGGTAGTTGTAGGCCGAGGGCGCCCAGCGCGCGGCCTCCAGAATGCGCAGCAGGTCCGCCTCTGGCATGGGTTGGCCGTCGTAGGCGCGCGGTGACCAGCGCGCCAGGAACAGCGGATCGATCGGGTGATCGGCAAGTCGTTCGTTCATGAGGTGTCTCGCAGGTGGATGCGGCTTGACGTCGGATTGCCTCGTACCGGCAAACCCGCTACGCTTTCAAGAATCTCGACATCAAGTAGTTTGATGTCGAAATATTAGGACGAGGTTTTCGATGAGTCAAGGTGATTCCACAGGCACGCAGGGGGGACCGATGGACGGCATCCTCGCGCAATGGCGGCGCGAGCGCCCGGATGTCGACGCAAGCCCGATGGCCGTCTGCGGCGAAGTCTGGCGCGCCGGCGAGCGGCTGCGCCAAGGCGTGGTGGCCAACATCGCCAGTGCTGATCTGGACATGGCCGGCTTTGACGTACTGCTCACGCTGCGCCGTAACGGCCGCGCGCAGGCGCTGTCGCCGTCCGCGCTGGCCAAGGACATGATGCTGTCCACCTCCGCCATGACCAACCGGCTCGACCGGCTGGAAAAGCGTGGCCTGATCGCCCGCAAGACTGACCCAGATGACCGGCGCGGGCTGCAGATCGTGCTGACCGATGAAGGGTTCGCCTTGGTCGATGGCCTGGTCGTCTCGCATGTGGAGACGGAGGAGCGGATGCTCGCTGCACTGAGTCAGGCCGAGCGGGCGATGCTGCGGGAGCTGTTGGGGAAGATCGGCGGAGCGTCAGGCTGAGGCGCGGCACCGTAATTTCCCGCAACACAAACCTCAAACTCCCCACCCGCATCCGGCGCCACAATTCAGGCATCGCCTCCGCCTGATTGCGAGTCACCCATGCTCCGCACCACCCTCCTCCCCCTGGCCTGCGCTGCTGCGCTCGTTGCGGCGCTGCCACCGCCGGCCATTGCCCAAACAACCGCCGCACCGACTGATGACACCGAAGCCCTGCACAACATCCAGAGCAACTTCGCACACATGACGCCGCCGCCACGCTCGGTGGAGTCGATCAACAAAGACCTGCAGCAAACCAAGGCCGCACCCATCAACCGCCAGGGCGGCGGACGCGGCGGCAAGGGCCGGATGCGCCAGCAACAACAGCAGGACACCCCTTCCCCCAACCCCGACACCAAGCCGCAGGCCACCCAAGACGTGCCCGCGCCGTCAGCCAATCCGCAGCCTTCTGCCACTCCGGCAACAACCCCGTAAGAAGACGGGTCGCACGACCGGCCATTCCTCTTTACGATGGCACGTCATGCACGCGCTTGCCGTGCCCTGATGTGCTGGATGGGAGGAACCTGTGAGCCTGGCCGTACTGTGTGTGCTGGTGATCGTGGCGGCGGTGTGCGCGGCGCGTGCACGGCGTCGGGCCGCACGCACGCTGACCGCGCTGTCTGTGCTTCTGGTGGTGGCCATCGGTTGCGGGCCGGTGCCGGCATGGCTGCTGGACTCACTGGAAAAGCCCTTCGAGAACGAACCGCCAATCACCTGGGGCGCGCGCAACGCCATCGTGCTGCTGGGCGCAGGCACCTTCCGCGTCGGCGACCGGGTCGAGCCCGGCGTCTTCTCCTACCCGCGCATCGTGGAAGCAACACAGATCTATCAGGCCTGCAAGAAAGCCGGCGCCGACTGCAAGATCCTCGTGAGCGGCGGGGATGCACGCCACCATGGTGAGCCTGAAGCGACGGTCTATCGCCGCGAAATCGTCGCGCTCGGCGTCAACGGCGACGACGTGCTCATGGAACCCAAGAGCATGAACACGTGGCAGAACGCGCAGTTCTCGCGTGCGGCGTTGGCAGAGTACGGACCGGAGCGCACAGTGCTGGTGTCCTCGGCCATCCACCTGCGGCGCAGCCTGCTGTATTTCGCGCACTTCGGCTTGACGCCGATTCCCGTGCGCGCTGACGATCTGCAGGCCACCGCATCGCCCTTACCGATGGCCTACAACTTTGCGTTGACGGACTACGCGCTGCACGAGTGGATCGGTATCGCGCGCTACCACCTCTACAACGCGCTGGGTTGGAACCCGGAACGCGTCCAGCCGGGCCAGGCCTGATCTCTCCCGCCATTTGTGCATTCGAAGCACGGCTCTAGTGCTTCTGGTTAGGCAGCAAAATTCCGGCGCCGACCTATACTTTGTGCATCGCAACATTCGAGTCTTGCAATGCGCCACTTCGGTCGTATTGACGCTCACTACCTCATCACCATTGGCAAGCTCGCTTGCCACCACCCGCCCACCGGGCGCGGCCATCCCTGACGGGAATCGCTGACGATTCCTGCGCCAGCAAGCGGGCCTCTGCGCAAGCAGCGCGCCTGCCCCGCCAGCCAACACCTCAGAAGCAAACCAACAAGCAAGGGGAACCCTCATGCCTCAAGTCACGGCAAGCAAACTGCCGGTCAAACTGCTCGCGCTCGTCTTCGGCGCCCTGGCGGCGCTGGTGATCGCGCGGACGTTCCTACTGAGCTGGCAGATCATTCCGCCCGGCTATACGGGCATCAAGATCAACCGGCTGGTCGATCGCGGCATCACGCGCGAGAACGTGGTCACCGGGTTCGTGTTCTACAACCCGGTGCAGACGGCGATCATCCAATACCCGACCTTCGTGCAGCGCGTGATCTGGACGCAGGACCTGAACGAAGGTCACGCGCTCAATGAAGAGCTGACCTTCAACACCAAAGACGCTGTACCGGTAAACGTGGACGTGGCCGTCTCGTACCAGCTCGCGCGCGACAAGGTGCCCGAGTTCTACACCAACTTCCGCGCTGATCGCATCGACACCTTCACGCACGGCTACCTGCGCGACACGGCGCGCAACGTGATCGTGGCCCTCGGCTCGGAATACAACTTCGACGATGTGAACGGCGGCAAGAAGGAAGAGTTTGTCGCACGGCTGACCAAGGAACTGGACACGCGCCTCATGCCGCTGGGCGTGTCGATCAAGCAGTTCGGCATCGTCGGCTCGCTGCGCCCGCCGCGCGCACTGCTTGATGCGGTGAGCGCCAAGACCAAGGCGATTCAAGACGCCATCCGCACCGAAAACGAAGTGCGCTCCGCCCAGGCCGAGGCCAAAAAGAAGGTGGCGATTGCTGAAGGTGAGGCGGCGGCCAACCACGCGCTGGCCTCGTCGCTGGATGACCGTCTGCTGGCCTGGGAACGCCTGAAGCTCGAACGTGCCGCCATCGAGAAGTGGAACGGCGTGACGCCGAGTGTGATGGCGGGTGGCAGCGGTGGCGGCATGTTGTTCAATATCCCGGCAACGGGGCAGAACCACTAAGCCGATGCACCAAAGAAAAACGCGCCCGAAGGCGCGTTTTTTTGTTTCCGCTCAACCAGCGATCAGCTTGCGAAACCCGGTGCGGCTTCGCGCACGGCGTGCTCGGCGCCGGCGTCGGGAATCGGCGCATCCACGTGCAGGCTGGTCGCCTCGTCGACGCCAAGATGCACGTTCATGCATTGCACGGCCGCGCCGGCGGCGCCCTTGCCAAGGTTGTCCAGACGGGCGGTGACGACCATGCGTTCATCCGAACCGAACACGAACAGGTCGGCACGGTTGGTGTCGTTGGCGCCCTGCACGTCGAAGAAGCCGTTGTCGAGGGTTGCAACGTTGTCGGCCGGGGCCACGCGGATGAACTGCTCGCCCTGGTAGTAGTCAGCCAGCACGCGGGCGACATCCGCCGGGCTCACCTTGCGTGCCAAGTGCTGCGGGTGCAGGCCGATCGTCACGGCCAGGCCCTTGAGGAAGTTGCCGACCACCGGCGTGAAGATCGGCGGGAGCGACAGCTTGCTCTGCACGCGCATCTCCGGCAGGTGCTTGTGCGCCAGCGCCAGTGCGTACGGGCGCGGGCTGTCGAGCTTCGGATTATTGGCCGCCAGATAGTCGGCAATCATCTGCTTGCCGCCGCCGCTGTAGCCGGTGAGCGAGAACGCGGTGACCGGGTAGTCCGACGGCACGATGCCCGCCTCCACCAGCGGACGCATCAGCAGCACAAAGGCACTGGCGTGGCAGCCCGGCACGGCGATGCGCTTGGTATTGCGCAGGCGCTCGCGCTGGCCCTTGTTCAGCTCGGGCAGGCCGTAGACCCAGTTGTCGTCCGTGCGGAACGCGGTGCTGGCGTCGATGATGCAGGTGTTCGGGTTGTTGACCAGCGAGACGGCCTCGCGCGAGGCGGCGTCCGGCAGGCACAGGAACGCGACATCGGCGGCATTCAGGAATTTGGCGCGCTCGGCCGAATCCTTGCGCTTGTCTTCGGCGATGCGCAGCAGCTCGATATCGTCGCGTTGCGACAGATAGTCGAGCAGGCGAAGGCCGGTGGTGCCTTCCTGACCGTCGACGAAAACCTTGAATGCCATGGCGATCTCGCTAAAAAACTGTGACCAGAAAAAACAGCGCCGGCACCCGCCAGCGCGTGAGTTTTGCATTGTAGCGGCTGCTGAAGAAATGTCTGCGGCAGCGCAATAAAGTGACTTTAATGCCGCTTACCAGTGCACCTTGGTGTCGTAATCCACCGTCAGCGGCGCGTGGTCGCTGAACTTGATGTCCTTGAACACCGACGTGCGGCGCGCCGTGGCAGCAATGCCCGGCGTGGCGATCTGGTAATCGATCCGCCACCCGACGTTCTTCGCGTAGGCCTGGCCGCGGTTGCTCCACCACGTGTACTGCTCGGGGCGCTGATCCAGCGTGCGGAACACGTCCACATAGCCGACCTCGTCGAACAGCTTGGTCAGCCACGCGCGCTCTTCGGGCAGACAGCCGGAGTTCTTCTGGTTGCCCTTCCAGTTCTTGATGTCGATTTCCTTGTGGACGATGTTGACGTCGCCGCACAGCACGACCTCGCGGCCCTTTTCGTGGCGCAGGTCGCTCAGGTGCTGCATGAACAGGTCCATGAAGCGGAACTTGGCCTGCTGGCGCTCTTCGCCGCTGGAACCCGAGGGCACGTAGACCGAGATGATCGACAGCTTGCCGTAGCGCGCCTCGACATAGCGGCCTTCGGCATCGAACTCGCCGCCGTCAAAGCCGATGATGACCTCGTCCGGCTTGTGGCGCGTGTATAGGCCCGCGCCGCTGTAGCCCTTCTTCACCGCGTGCTGGAACACGCCGTGGTAGCCGTGCGGCGCCAGGAATTCGGGCGTCATGTCGTCTTGCGCGCATTTCAGTTCCTGCACGCAGACGAAATCGGCGTCCTGCTTGCCCATCCAATCGAAAAAGCCTTTGCTGGAGGCGGAGCGAACGCCGTTGAGGTTGGCGGAAATGATGCGTAACATGGCGGGACTTTTTTGCAGACCAGAGAAAAAAGATGAGCCAAAACAGCGAGTTGCGCCAATCCTTCATCCGCTTTGCGGTGGAAGCCGGCGTGCTGTCGTTCGGGGAATTCGTGACCAAGGCGGGGCGGACGTCGCCCTATTTCTTCAACGCCGGCAAGTTCGCCAACGGCGGACTACTGGGCCAAGTCGCGCAATTCTATGCGAAAACCCTGCTGGACTCGGGTGTCGAGTTCGACATGCTGTTCGGGCCCGCGTACAAGGGCATCACACTGGCTTCGGCCACGGCCGTGGCGATGGCGGGCATGGGCCGCGATGTGGGTTTTGCGTACAACCGCAAGGAAGCCAAGGACCACGGCGAAGGTGGCAGCCTGGTCGGCGCGAAGCTGCAAGGGCGCGTGGTGATCGTCGATGACGTGATTTCTGCGGGTACCTCGGTGCGCGAGTCGGTGGAGCTGATTCGTGCGGCGGGTGCCACACCGGCTGCCGTGCTGATCCTGATGGATCGGATGGAGCGTAGCGGAAACGCTGTGGATATCGGCGAGCGCTCGGCTGTGCAGGACGTGCAGGCTCAATACGGCATGCCGGTGGTTTCCATCGCCAATCTGGATGACCTGCTGGGGTATCTGGATAACGCTGGGGACCCGGCGTTGGCTGGCTATCGGGATAAGGCTGCGGCCTACCGCGACAAGTACGGCGTGAGCGCGATCTAATCGGTTGATGCTGTTGAAGAACCCCGGCTGAGGTATTCGCCGGGGTTTTTTCTTGCCCAACCGATTATTCGATCTTCAGCCCAGCCACCGCCGGATTCCCTGCCGGATACGCCGGATTCATCGCTTCCAACGTCTGCAGCAGAATCTCCGCCACCATCAGGTTCCGGTGCGTCTTGGAATTGGCGGGAATCACGTACCAGGGCGCATCGGGCGTGGCGGTGGCGTTGATGGCGTCCTCGTACGCGCTCTGGTAATCGTCCCAAAGTTCGCGCTCTGAAATATCGGACGGGTCGAACTTCCAGTGCTTGTCCGGATTATCGACGCGCCCCTGCAACCGCTCGCGCTGCTCGTCTTTTGAGATGTGCAGGAAGCATTTGACGATGGTCGTGCCGGTGTCGGTCAGCATCTGTTCGAACGCGTTGATGTGGCCGTAGCGGCGCTTGCATTCGGCGGCATCAATGTCGTCGTGCACGCGCGTGATGAGCACATCCTCGTAGTGGCTGCGGTTGAAGATCACGATCTCGCCGCGCCCGGGCGTTTGCGCATGTACGCGCCAGAGATAGTCGTGCGCCAGCTCCTGCGGCGTCGGTGCTTTGAAGCTGACCACGCGCAGGCCCAGCGGGTCCATCTCGCGAAACACGCTGCGCACGGTGCCATCCTTGCCTGAGGTGTCCATGCCCTGCAGGATCACCAGCACCTTGCGGCGGTGCTCGGCGTAGAGGATGTCCTGCAGGGTGTCGAGCCGCGTGCCGATCTCGGCCAGCCGCTCCAAATCGCTGGCCTTGCTGCCGGTGGAGAACGGCTTGACGGCAGCATCCGACTTGGCGATCTTGAACTTGCTGCTGCCGTCGTACCGCCATTCGTCGATCAGGGTCTTGCCGTTCGATGCCATGGGATCTCCTTGTTGTTCGTGCACGGGCGCAGCAAGGCGCTGGCCACGTGATCAATGCGCGGCGGCGGTCAGCTTCAACGCATCGAGGTCCAGCGTGCCCTCAAAGACGGTGGTGGCAGGGCCGGTCATCATCACCGGTTCGCCCTCGCCAGCCCAGGCGATGGTCAGTTCACCGCCATGCGTGGCCACCTTGACGGGCGAGTCGATCAGACCACGGCGGATGCCGGCCACCACGGCTGCGCAGGCACCGGTGCCGCAGGCGAGCGTCTCGCCCGCGCCGCGCTCGTACACGCGCAGGCGGATCGAATGACGATCGACGATCTGCATGAAGCCCGCATTCACGCGACGCGGGAACACGGCGTGCGACTCGATCAGCGGGCCGTCTTCCAGCACCGGGAAGGCCTCGGTGTCGTGCACCACCTGCACCGCGTGCGGGTTGCCCATGGACACAGTGGAGATCCACTCCGTCCGACCGTTGATCAGCAGGGCGTGCAGCGTATCGCGGCCTTCGGCACATGCGGGCAGGCCATGGGGCAGGAACGGCAGACGCTCGGCTTCGAACACGGGCGCACCCATGTCGACGGTCACCTGGCCGTCGTCCTGCATCGTCAGCGTGGCGATGCCGTTCATGACTTCCACGCGCACGCTGCGCTTGTTGGTCAAACCCCGGTCGGTGACGAACTTGACGAAGCAACGCGCGCCGTTGCCGCAGTGCTCCACCTCGCTGCCGTCGTGGTTGAAGATGCGGTAGCGGAAATCGACGTCAGGGCGCGTTGAACGCTCGACCAGCAACAACTGATCTGCCCCCACGCCAAAGTGGCGGTCGGCAATGGCCGCCCATTGCTCGGGGGTGAAGTCGATCGGGGTCTGGATGCCGTCGAGCACGACAAAGTCGTTGCCCGCGCCGTGCATCTTGGTGAAGTGCAGTTTCACGGTGATAGGCCGCCCAAGGTGACATGGGCGGCAATGAGCATTCGGAAAGCGCCCATTCTAAAGCGAGCCGGCCACGGTTGCCCTCGCCGGCCCCGGCACGTCAGTAAATGCCGGGCATGCCCTCGGGGCGATGCTTGAAGCGCTTGTGCACCCAGTAGTACTCGGTGATGCGCGGGCGAATAGCGTCTTCAAAGAAGGCGTTCATGCGGCGCGTGTCGGCGGTCAGGTCGCCAGTGGGATAGTTCTCCCACGTGGGCAGGATGCGCAGCGCATAACCCTCGTAATTCGGCAGGATCTCCGTGTACATCGGGATGACCTTGGCGCCTGTCATCGACGCCATGCGCGGGATGGCGTTGAGCGTGAGCGCAGGCACACCAAAGAACGGCACGAACTCCGAGTCGCGCTCACCGAAATCCATGTCGGAAATGAGCTGCAGCGCCTCGCCGCGCTTGATGGTGCGCATGATCTGGCGGATGTTCTCGTTGCGCGACACCATGGTCGCGCCAAAGCGGCTGCGCAGGTCCTTGATGGCGTCATCGAGCGCCGGGTTGGCCATGCGCGTGTACAGCGAGCAGCCCGCGTTGCCGGTATTCGTGCGCAGATACTCGGTCAACGCCAGCGCACCGATCTCCACGCCCGACAGGTGCAGCGTGACGAGAATGTGTGGCTGACCATGCAGCGCCGGCAGGTTGGCCTGATCGTCGATCTTGACCACGCGCATCAGGCGCTTTTCCGACGCGAACCAGGCGAATGAGCGCTCGGCAAAGCTGCGGAACACCTTGCGGAAGACCTCGTGCGCCATGGCTTCGCGCTCGGCGTCGGACTTCTCGGGAAAGCACGCGCGCAAGTTGGCCAGCACCACACGGCGGCGGCCATTGGGAATGCGGTACAGCAGCCCGCCCAGGCCCTCGCCAAAACGGGCGACGAAGCCGTACGGGAAGAAGGACAGCAGCCACAGAAAGCCGAGTCCGAGTTTGGCAGAGAAGCGTTCCATAAGTGCAGCAGCCTCAGGCGGCGGGCGGAGCGTCCGCGCCCTTCGGATGCTTGTAGCGGTTATAGCCCCAGAGATATTGCGTCGGTGCCACGGCAATCAACTGTTCAATGGCTGCATTGATGCGGGTGGCGGCTTGCGTTGCGTCTTCGGGCAGATCGCCGATCTCGTGCACGTGCAGGCGATAGCCCGATCCGCGCGGCAGGCGCTCGGCAAACAATGCGACGACGGGCGCACCCGTCAGCCGGTGCAGGCGGTGCACCAGCGTCATCGTATAGGCAGGCTTGCCGAAGAACGGCGCCCACACACCTTCACCGCCGGTGGGTGTCTGGTCGGGCAGGATGCCGACGGCCTCGCCGCGCTTGAGTGCACGCACCAGCATGCGCACGCCACGCGGGTCCGCCGGCGCCATCTGCATGTTCGGCCCCGCGCGCATGGTCTCGATCCAGGCGCGCAGGCTCTCCTTGCGCGGCGGCTTGAACAGCGAGGTGACCGGATGCTCACGTGCGTAGGCCTGCGGCAGGACCTCGAAGCAGCCCAAGTGCGGCGTGAGGAAGATCAAGCCGCGTCCATCTGCGAGCGCACGCTCGACGACCGACCGGCACACATCGAACAGATGTGGGGCAACGTCCGCGCCGTTCTTGCGCACCCAGAAATACGGCATCTCGAAGACCATCCGGCCAGCAGATCGCCCGGCCTCTTTGAGCATGGCGGGCGTGGCGTCCGGATAGGCGTGTCGGAAGTTGGCGATGAGCCGGTCGTGATAGCGGCCGGGCACCTTGGCGGCCAGCGCTCCCAGCCAGCCGCCCAGCGCCTGCAGCGCTGACAGGGGCAAGCGTGAAAACAGCCAGTACAGGAAGGTCATGCGTGCGGTCGCAGCAGTGTGTGTTGGTCGCAGTCGACAGAGGAGCAGGGTCTTGACAGGCCGTGCTGCGGCCCCGAAAAGTGCCGCGTATAATAGCGCGATTCGCCGAGTTAACTGACAACTTGCGGGGCGAATCCTTGGCCGGCCTCAAACCTGGGCAAGGTAGCTAAATACCGCTAAAGCGTCGCCGGCCGTGGCCCAAACGGATTGGCGGCAATAACAATCGCCAATCTGGAGCCAACAGCCGTGTCAAACGACTTCCTCTTCACCTCGGAATCCGTCTCCGAGGGCCATCCCGACAAGGTCGCCGACCAGATTTCCGACGCCATCCTGGACGCCATCCTCGCCCAGGACAAATACGCGCGCGTCGCTGCAGAAACGCTGTGCAACACCGGTCTGGTGGTGCTGGCAGGTGAAATCACCACGTCGGCCAACGTCGACTACATCCAGGTCGCGCGCGAGACCATCAAGCGCATCGGCTACGACAACACCGACTACGGCATCGACTACAAGGGCTGTGCCGTGCTCGTCGCTTACGACAAGCAATCGCCGGACATCGCCCAGGGCGTCGACCGCGCATCGGACGACTACCTCAACCAGGGCGCCGGCGACCAGGGCCTGATGTTCGGCTACGCGTGCGATGAAACGCCCGAGCTGATGCCCTTCCCGATCTACTATGCCCACCGCCTGGTCGAGCGCCAGTCGCAACTGCGCCGCGACGGCCGCCTGCCCTGGCTGCGCCCGGACGCCAAGTCGCAGGTGACGGTGCGCTATGTGGACGGCAAGCCGCACAGCGTGGATACCGTGGTGCTGTCGACCCAGCACGCGCCGGAGATGTCGCAAGAGGCCATCCGCGAAGCCGTGATCGAAGAGATCATCAAGCCGGTCCTGCCCTCGCACATGCTGGCCGACACCAAATACCTGGTGAACCCGACCGGCCGCTTCGTCATCGGTGGCCCGCAGGGCGACTGCGGCCTGACCGGCCGCAAGATCATCGTCGACACGTACGGCGGCGCAGCCCCGCACGGCGGCGGCGCGTTCTCGGGCAAGGACCCGTCGAAGGTCGACCGCTCGGCAGCGTATGCCGCACGCTACGTGGCCAAGAACGTGGTGGCCGCCGGTCTGGCGCGCCAGTGCCAGGTGCAGGTGAGCTATGCAATTGGCGTGGCACGCCCGATCAACATCACCGTGTACACGGAAGGCACGGGCGTGATTCCGGACGAGCAGATCGCCAAGCTCGTGCACGAGCACTTCGACCTGCGTCCGAAGGGCATCGTGCAAATGCTGGACCTGTTGCGCCCGGTCTACGAAAAGACGGCCGCCTACGGCCACTTCGGCCGCGAAGAGCCGGAGTTCAGCTGGGAAGCCACCGACAAGGCCCTGTTGCTGCGCGAAGCGGCCGGCCTGAAGGGCGAGCCGGCCAAGGCATTTGCCTGAGCCAGCGTTGCTGCAAAAACGAAACCGCCCCTCGGGGCGGTTTTTTATTGCGCGTGCAGCGATACGGCGCTCACGGGATCATGCTGAGAATGCCTTCCATCTCGTCAGCAGAAAACGCCCGTAGCGTCTGCGAGCGGACATTGCCTGCTGCCGACAGCGCCAACCCGAAAGCCGTCATGGCCGCGTCGTCCGGCCCCTCACAGATCACGACGAGGTCGTACTGGCCGAGCGTCCAGTAGATCGATTTCATATCGATGCCGGCCGCCTTGGCCAACTCGCGGGCAGCTGCTGCCCGCTTGGTGGTGTCTTTCACGCCGCGGATGCCCTGGTCAGTGAAGTTCAGCAGGGCGAGAAAAGTGGCCATGGTGCGTCTCCTGATCGGCGGGAATCGTGGAGGGACCGCGCGCCGCCGAAACGCGCGGGAAGAAGCCACCTGCAACGAATGCGCCATGCGACGCAACGCCAGCCATTGCGAGCAGGCGGTCCCGACGCGTACTCGGCCGTATGGCCCTGTACTAGCAAAACGGTTTCAGGCGCGATACATCAGCGTGCCCAACAAGAAGAAAGCCGCCCCGAAGGGCGGCCTTTTTGATGCGGGCAACGCGCGTGCGCCTAGGGCTTGGCCACGGCTGCCCGAAACGCAGCGTCGTCCAGCAAGGTACCGACCAACTTGCGGTACAGCGCTTCGTACTGCCCCGCTGCCTGCGGAATCGCAACGGCCCCGATGAAGGACGAATCCCACGACGCCTCCGTGCGCAGCGCGCGGTCATAGCGCACCGTGCCGGCCCGCGTGACCACGAACCGCGCCGCCAGTGCCGCCTTGGCCGTTCCTACCGGTGTCTCAACGGTACTGTCGAGCAGCGTGCCGGTAATCACCGCATCGGAATGCGTATCCAGCAGGCCGGCGGACTGCAGTTCCACACGCAAGGTCTCACGCAGGTATTGGGCGAACGAACCCTCCACCGGCGAGCGCACCATGTTGCTGCGAATGCTGACGCCCTTATCCAGGCTCGCCGACTGCGAAGCGTCGAGCGTGAACTTACCCACCTCAACTGGGCCGATGGCGGGGTTGCCTCCACGCAGTTTCGCGGCGTTCTCGATGGTCGGCTTGGGCGGACTCATCGGCATCTCTGCGCAACCGGCCAGAAGCGAGGCGGCTGCCAGCAACACCACCCACAGCGCGCGCGCCATCACGGAATCAATTGAACGCGGTGTCATAGGACAGATCTTTCAGCGCATTGCTCAGCACGTCACGCGTCATCTTCTGGATCGCATCGAGCACCGATGCCGACTTCTGCGCTCCGGCCGGCGGATTGGCGTTGCCAATCGTGGCATGGATGGCGTGGCGCGCCGTCTTGACAATCGGGGTCGCCTGGCCCGGCGGCAAGTAGCTCACCGTGCAGATATAGCCGTCTGTGACCGCGCTGCCAGCCAGGCCGAAGGTCAGGCCGGTGACGAAGCCCTTGGCGGCTGCATTGTCCGTGAGCGGTACGTTGTTCAGCGTGACGTTCAGCAACCCCACGTTCGGCGTCGGATCCGTCGCCACCTTGGAGAACAAACCGGCGTCCACCACTTCCTTGGCAACCGTGTCCTTCAGCAGCGTGGTGGCACGCGCGTTGGGCGCGCCCTTCGTCTGGAACTCGAAAACCAGTTGCACCGGCTTCGGATCCGCAATCTTCTTCATCTCCGACACCGGCACTTCCTTAGTGGCCGTGTCGACGTAGAAGCTGGTGCACCCTGTCAGCAACGCCGCACCGGTCAGCGTCGCCGCCATGACCATGCGGCGCACGATCGCCCCGCCCCCAAACTTGCTCTTGTTGTTTTGCATACCCTGATTCTTTTGTAGTGGTGTCTTGGATACGTCGGCCGGGCGGTCTGTGCAACGCGTTGATCCGGCTGGCGGCGCCCCGAAAGGCGCGTAACGATGCTATCAGAGCGATGTGCACGTCGCGTCCCTTTCGAAGAGGGGTGACAAGCCATTGAGCAATTCCGGTCAGGCGCGCATGACGCGACCGGGCTACCGTACCGCCTACCCAGGAGCCACGCCATTGACCACCGCCACTGACCACTACCTCACCCGCATGCGCGCCGTTCTCACGCACATCGACGTGCATCTGGAAGACGCGCTGGACGTGGACCAGCTGGCCGAGGTGGCGGCGTTCTCGAAGTACCACTTCCACCGCCAGTTCACGCTGCTGTTCGGCATGAACGTTGGGCGCTACGTGCAGCTGCTGCGCCTCAAGCGCGCCGCACACCAGCTCGCCTATCGCGACGACGCGCGCATCACTGACATCGCGCTGGCCTGCGGGTACGAGGCGCCGGAAGCCTTTGCGCGTGCGTTCCGCAAGCAGGCCGGGCAGTCGCCGTCGGATTTTCGGGCGGCGCCGCAATGGGGCACCTGGGCCACCGATCTACAGGCGCTGCGCGCCCTCAGGAGCGAACACATGCCCGCACAACCGCACACCCATTCCATCGAGATCGTTGAACGCGCAGACGTGCCCGTCGCCGCCATCGAGCACCACGGCTGCCCGGCCCGCCTGGGCGACACCATCCGCACGTTCATCGCTTGGCGCCGTGCGCACCGGCTGCACCCGTCCGTCTCGGCCACCTACAACATCGTCTACAACAGCCCCGACGACGTGCCGCCCGAAGACTTCCGCATGGACATCTGCGCCGCCGCGCAGGCACCGGTGGAACCCAACACCGCCGGCGTCATCGCCAAAACACTCGCGGGTGGCCGCTACGCCGTGCTGCGCCACACGGGCTCGGACGACACGCTCGACCAGAGCGTCGCCACCCTCTACGCCGAATGGCTGCCCGCCAGCGGCGAGGAACCGCGCGATGCGCCATTGCTGTTTCAGCGCGTGCGCTTCTACCCCGACGTGCCCGAACACGAGGCCATCACAGACATTCTGTTGCCACTGAAGTGACACGGCGGGCACCCGCGCGTTATGTCACAGCGTGATAGAATTTGCGGCTGCATTCTTCCTGCATTTCTCTGTCTTGGTGAGGCCTGGTCTGGGCAATCGCCGTGTGACCACGCTTGACCATGTCTGCCCCGCCGTCCTCCCGCGCCTCATTCGCCCGCTGGCTCCACAGCTTCGTCCCCGCCCCCGTGACGGTGCGCTGGCGCGAGCGCGCGCGCTCGGCCGTGGGCGCGCTGGTCGGCATTCTCTTTACCGGCACGATGATGAAGCTCGTGCCCGGCGCCGCCACGCTGATCCCCCTGCTGGTCGCGCCGATGGGCGCCTCGGCCGTGCTGCTGTTTGCGGTGCCGGCCAGCCCGCTGGCACAGCCGTGGTCCATCATCGGCGGCAACCTGGTGGCAGCCACGGTGGGCGTGACGTGCGCACTGCTGGTGAAAGACCCGGTAGTGGCCTCGGCGCTGGCAGTGTCGATTGCCATTGCCGGCATGTTTGCGCTGCGCTGCGTGCACCCGCCCTCGGGCGCGGTGGCGTTGACCGCCGTGATTGGCGGGCCGGCCGTGCACGCGCTGGGGTACGAATTCGTGCTGGAGCCGATCCTGATCCAGTCTGCGCTGCTGCTGGTGGGCGCGCTGGTGTACCACGCTGTCACCGGCCACCGGTATCCGCACGCGCAACGCCTGCCTGCCGCTGAACGTGCGCCCACCGCCGGCGGCTTCACCCGCGCCGACATCGTCGCCGCGCTGCGCCGCCAGAGCGAACTGCTCGACATCGACCCCGAAGACATCGAAGCCGTGCTGCGCGAGATGCAGCTCCAGGCCTACACGCGCACCTTCCACGCGCTCACCTGCGCCGACATCATGTCGCAGCCGGTGATTGCCGCCACGCCCGGCACGTCGATCCCGCGGGCGCTGCAACTGCTGCGGCAACACAGCATCAAGGCGTTGCCGGTGGTGGATGACCAGCGCCGCATCGTCGGCATCGTCACCCGGGCGGATCTGCTGGGCCTGGCCCCGCGCGATCTGCGCCAGACGCTGCGCCATTGGTTCAGCATCGGCGCACTCACGCCGGCACGCGTGGCCGACCACATGAAGACGCGCGTGCAAACCATCGCGGCGTCTGCGCCCATGTCGGAACTCGTGCCGATGTTTGCCCATGCGGGGCACCACCACATTCCGGTGCTTGATGCCGACGGCAAGCTTGCGGGCATCATCACCGAGTCGGACCTGGTGGGCGGGCTGTACCGTCAGGCGACGATCCAGCCGCCGGCCGCCTGAGCGGCCACATCACACAACCTCAGGTCGCGTCGATCGGCAACGCGCGGAACACATCGAGCTGCTCCGCCGCCGCCGAGAACGCCGCCACGCGCGGGTAGCTTGCCGCCGGCACGCGATCGGCCACCATCAACTGGATAAAGCCCCAGGCCACGGCGGTCGTCACGCCCGCTTGCGTCAGCGCACCCGCCTCTGCGGGCGGCGGCGCATCCTTCCACTCCGCTTCCAGCGCCTCCAGCGCGGCGAGCAGTTGACCGTGCACACGGTCCACCCACGGCGCGTGCACCTTCTCGGTCGGGCGCAGGTTGTGCTCGTAGACGATCTGCACGGCCTTTTCGCACGCCGCCAGCGCCAGACCCACCACGCGCAGCGCGTGCTGGCGTGCGGGCACGTTGGCGGGCATCAGGCTGCGCCCCGCCACGGCCTCTGCGTAATCGATGATGAGCGTGGAATCCATCAGCACCGTGCCGTCATCGCACACCAGCGTGGGCGCCTTCACCACGGGGTTGATCTCGTGAAAGCGGTCGAACTGCCGAAAGACCGACACCGACGCATGCTCGAACGGCAGGCCAAGCAGCTTGAGCGAAATCGCGGTACGGCGCACGTAGGGGGAATCAAGCATGCCGATCAGCTTCATGGGGTCTCCTGGGTAGATGTGGATGACGTAGATGGCTCGATGCCCATGATAAGCAGCCGCGCTGGCGCATCTAAGCGGTTTCCATCCAAAATCAGGGTTCCTTACCGATGAATCATCGGTCACATCTTTCCCAGTACCTCAACCCGCCATGCCCCTCGACAAGAAAGACTGGCTGATCCTCGAAGCCCTGCAGACCGACGCCCGCCAGAGTCTCGCTGCCCTGGGCAAACGCATCGGCCTGTCGCAGCCGGCCATGAGCGAGCGCGTGCGCAAGCTGGAAGACGCCGGCGTGATCGAGGGCTACGGCGCCCGCGTCAACCTGCGCCGCATCGGCATCGGGCTGCAGGCCTATATCCACATCGAGACCACCCACGCGCACGTCCGCCAGTACATCAAGCTGTTCGAGGAGATGCCCGAGGTGCTGGAAGCCAGCCGCGTGACCGGGCAACACTGCTTTATCGTGCGCTGCGCGATTGCCGAGCCGGGTGACCTGGAGCGCGTGGTCGACAGCCTGGCCCGGCACGGCTCGGTGACGACCTCGCTGGTGTTGTCCAACCCGGTGGCCAAGGCGGTGACGGTTAGCGCCGGCAAGATGCCGGGGCGCGGCAAGTCGACTTGATTGGCACCTGGCTGTCACAAACCCCACGCCTGCTCCGTCTAGGGAATACGATCCCTAGACGACACCACCCAGACCATGACCCCATCCACGCGCACTGACACCGAAGACACCGCCTTCACCGCTGCCCGCCCGCGCCTGTTTGCCATTGCCTACCGCATGCTCGGCACGCGCGCCGATGCGGAAGACGTGCTGCAGGACGCGTGGATGCGCTGGCACCAGACCGACCAATCCGCACTGCAATCGGCCGAGGCGTGGCTGGTGACGGTGGTGACGCGGTTGTCGATCGACCGCCTGCGCGCTGCCAAGGCCGAGCGCGAGACCTACGTGGGCTGGTGGCTGCCCGAGCCGTTGGTGGAAGTGGAATCCAACGCCCCCACGCCCGAGAGCGCCGTGGAGTTGGCGGGCGATCTGTCGATGGCGCTGCTGTGGGTGCTGGAACGCCTTTCGCCCGAAGAGCGCGCGGCCTTCCTGATGCGCCAGGTGTTCGACCAAGACTATGCAGAGATTGCCGCCCTGCTGGGCAAGAGCGAAGCCGCCTGCCGGCAGATGGTGCACCGCGCGTCAGACCGCGTGCAGCAGGATCGCCCGCGCTTTGATGTGTCCGACGATGCGCACCGCGACTTGCTGGAACGCTTTGCCGAGGCCTCACGCAGCGGCCAGCGTGACGCCATCCGCGCGCTGCTGGCTGATGACGCGCACCTGGTGGGCGACGGCGGCGGCAAGGTGCCCTCATTCACGCGCATCATTCAAGACGCCGAGCAGATCACCAAGATCTACTGCGAACTCGTCCGCGCCATGGGCAACATCCGCTACCAGCACGCCCGCGTCAACGGCGCGCCAGGCCTGCTGCGCTACGTGGATGACAAGCTGGAATCGGCGCAATCGTTCGTCATCGAGAACGGCCGCATCGTCGCCATCTACGTGGTGCGCAATCCGGACAAGCTGGCGCACATCACCGCCTGAAAAAAAGTTTGAGAAAGTTCGGCCGGACCTGTCACAACCCGGCCGAGCGAGGCGTCTTAAGGGTATGGAGCGACGCAAAACACAGCCTGCGATTGCTCCAGGTAACCAACCCAACCCCCAGGAGCCTCTCATGTCGCAAGCACCTCGCGTTGCCTACTACCAACTCGCCCCGAAAGCCTTCAACAACCTGCTGAACCTGTCGAACGGCCTGCGCCGTGACCTGCTGGGCGCAAAGCTGGTTGACCTCGTCCTGCTGCGCGTGTCGCAGATCAACGGTTGCGCGTTCTGCATCGACATGCACTGGAGCGACCTGATCAAGATGGGCGAAGACCCGCGCCACCTGAACGCCGTGGCCGGCTGGCGCGAAGCGCCGTTCTTTACCGAGCGCGAACGCGCTGCGCTGCGCTGGGCCGAGCTGGTCACCAACACGCCGCACAGCGACGCCAGCGATGACGAGTTCGCCAAGTTGCGCGAGCACTTCAGCGATGAGGAGATTGCCGAGCTGAGCTTCGTGATCGTCACCATCAACAGCTGGAACCTGCTGAACGTGAGCCTGCGCAACCCGGTGCCGGCCAAGGGGTACGTGGCGGCCGCGTAAGACGGCGAGTCTGTATGCGGCGCCTGTGTGCGCACACGGGCGCCGCTGCTCTGCCGCCTCCTGCTACACCTGCAGGAAGCGCACCATCAGCACTTCATCTGCATAGCCGGCGGCCGACTTGAGCGCGCGCGGCTCGATGCCGTAGGTATCAAACCCACAGCGCTGGTATAGCGCGAGCGCTGCCGCGTTGGTATGCACCACCGACAGCGTGAGCTGTTCCACCACCCCCGTGGCCGCCGCCACGATGCCATCCACCAGCGCCGTGCCCACCCCGCGCCCACGCACCTCGGGGGCCACATAGAAGCCCCACACGAAACCCTTGTGCGCATCCTTGGCGCCGGTCTGCTGTTTGAAGCCGACCATGCCGACGATGCGTGCACCGT
This sequence comes from Ralstonia sp. A12, assembly GCF_000801955.1. GTDB lineage: Bacteria > Pseudomonadota > Gammaproteobacteria > Burkholderiales > Burkholderiaceae > Ralstonia. The sequence goes on along the minus strand of NZ_JSZO01000004.1, from coordinate 263,123 downwards.
CATACGCGCCCAGCACGGTGGTTGTGGTCAGCCGCTGGGCGAATGCCGCCAGCGGAAGGCCCGCCTCTGCCTCATACGTTGAACCGAATGCCTCCGGCGAATCCTGCAGCGCAGCGAGGCGAATGGCGCGGTAGTCGGCTGCATCGGCCAGTGCGAGTTGACGAACGACGATGGTGTTGGACATGGCTGGCAAGGCAAGCAAATGATGCATGCCAGTATCACTCCAAACGCTTGCACCGGCGTGCAGCGCACGTTCCCGTCCATGAAGCCGATGGCTTCGTCGGTCAATTGGCCTATGTCGATGTGCTCGCTCGGGTTTCTATGCTTCCGGAAAACGCGAGTCCATACACGCATTCAGAACGGGGGGAGCCATGGCCGAGCTGTCAATCGCCCAAGCGAAACGCATCAACCGTGCGCAAGCGCAACCGATGCCCGCACCAATTCCACCGACTGCTCACAAGCCCTCGCACGGCGTGCACGGTGCAGCGTTAGTGATGGCTGCCACGCTATCGATCGGCCTTACGGCCTGTGGCGGTGGTGGCGATGCCTCGCCGCCGGCCAACCCGCCGAGCAGCAACGTCGCGCCGGCCCCTACGCCCGCGCCCGTGCCCACTCCTACGCCCGCACCCGCACCCGCGCCTACTCCAGCTCCTGCACCGGCGCCCACCTTTGGCGTGGGCGGCACGGTCAGTGGCCTGGCCGCAGGCAAATCCGTCACGCTGCTGGACAACGGCGGCGATGCCGTTGTCGTCAGCGCCAACGGCAACTTCCACTTCCCGACCAAGCTTGCGCAGGGCAAGCCGTACGCTGCCACGGTGGGCACACGGCCAGTGGGTGAGAACTGCACCGTCACCAACGGCAGCGGCACCGTGGGCACGGCCAACGTGACCAACATTGCCGTGGCCTGCACGCTCAAGCCGCTGTTTGGCTATGCGGTCAATTCCATTGACGGCACCATCTCCGCCTTCACGCTGGACGCCACTACCGGCATGCCCACGGCCATCGGCACGGCTGTGACCGTGGGGCTCGGGCCGCTGTCGCTCACCATCGACCCGGCGGGCAAGTTCGTCTACGTGGCCAACGCCAATGGCAACACCATCACCACGCTGTCGATCGACCCGAACACCGGGCTGCTGACGGTGGTGGGCACGCCCACGGCCACCGGTGCGCAGCCGTTCAGCATTACGCGCACGCCCAACGGCAAGTTTGCATACACCGCCAACTATGGGGACAACACGCTCAGCGCGTTCTCGGTCAACACGGGCACAGGTGCGCTGACAACGCTGGCGGGCGTTCCTGCTGGCGCCAACCCGTACACCGTCACCATCAACAGCGCTGGCACCTTCGCCTATGTGGTGAACGCCAACAGCGGCGGCACGGTGGGCACGGCCATGGCATTTGCCATCAACAACACCACAGGCGCCTTCACGCAGGTAGGCACCACAGTGAACACCGGCAACACACCGCAGTTCATTGCGGTCAACCCGGCAGGCACCCTGGCGTACGTGGCCAACTCGGCGGATAGCACGATCGGCATCTACAGCATCAGCAATACCGGCGCACTCACGGCGTCGGGCACGCCAGTGTCGACGGGTGCCAACAGCAATCCGTTCTACATGGCGATCTCGCCGTCGGGCGGCTTCCTGTATGAGGCCAATGTACTGAGCAACAACGTGAACGTGTTCTCGATCAACGCAGCCAATGGTGCGCTCGCGCTGGTGCAGACCGTCACGACAGGTACCGACCCGGTCACGATCCTGATCAACCCGACGGGTACCTTTGCCTACGTGGTGAACGCCGTTGACAACACGGTTGTGGCGTACAGCATCGATGCCACCACCGGCAAGCTGACCGCGGTGACAAGCGGCTCGGCTGCCACCGGCAACATCCCGCGTGGGATGGCGATTGTGGCAGTGCCGTGAGGTCGGTCGGGTGACTCAGTCAGGCGGCTGCCCGGAGCCCCTTGCTTGTGCGAGGGGCTTCGTCTTTTTGAGCGGCGCTCAATGCAGCATCTCCGGCGCCGGACACATTCACGCCCGATCAGCCGCCGGTGACCGTGATGCCCTCATGCGCAAGCTCGATCAACTCCACCATCACGTCGTCATGGTCGGCCTGCGCGTTCACGCCGGTCACCTTCGTCGGCCAGGCGCTCTGCAGCGTCCACGTCATCGCCTGCTTGTGCTGCGCGTCGAGCAGTTTGATCGTCACCGTCTGGCGCTGGATGGTGTTCGCCTGGATTTGTGCGTACCACGCCCAGAAGGTGCTGTCCTTGACGAAGATGCCCCGCTTGAGCGTGACGTGACCGTCCTGGGAGACACCCGGCACCTTGATTTTCGGAAACGATTTGGCGTTGTTTGCGCGGTATTCGATCGACTCTGTCTGCACGTCCAGGCCGCTGACCTCCAGAAACGGCATGTCTTTCATGCCGCCAATGTCGACCAAGAAAACCAACACCGCCGGCGGCTGCGGAATCTCTTTGGATTGGTCGGGCATGGTGGAGTCTCCTGAGTGTCAATCGTTACCACTGCACGTGCACCGGCTGCGGCATCCAAGCAAACTTGACGATGTTGAACGACCACGGCAGCGAAGAGAGGAAGACGTCGGCCCTCGTCCGTTGCACATTCAACTGCCAGGCGGTGCCGGCGCCCGATTGCGTCAGGCGCCCATCGCGCATCAGGAAGGTTGCGCGCAGGGCATCAATGGAGGCGTGGCGCAGCCTGTCCCAATGCTGCGTGACGGCGTGCAGCAGCGAGTGATTCAGCTCGAGCTCTTGCTCGGTCGGCGCATCGTTGGTGGGCTGGAGCGCGGTGGATAGCGCCACGCCGCACATGACCTTGGCCAACGGCAACACGGTTTCATCCTCCACCCACTGGCCGCTTGCCAGCAGATGCACCAGGCGCACCGCACGATGGCTGGCGGCCGCATCGACAAACTGCCCATCGCGCACCGCCAGGCTGCACCTTTCAAAGTAGAGCGGCAGAAACGGGCAGAGCAGCACCGCCCCTGCGTTGGAGACCGGGATGGGGACTGCGTTGTCGTTCATATCGGGGCGAATGAGGTTGTCTGTCGTCATGGGTATACCTCGTCAGGAACGCACCATCTGCTGTGCGAACGTGAGCACGATGAACTCGGCCGGCCGCACCAGCGCGATTTGCACCGACACCCGCATCGTGCCGTTGAGGATGTCTTCGCTCGTCATGGTGGTGCCCAGACCAACGCTGACCGAGAACGCAGCGGATGGTTTGGCCCCCTGGAGCACCCCGTCCTTCCACTGGGCGGTGAGGAATGCGCTGATGACACGCGTGACTGCGAACCAAGTCTGATTGTCATTGGGCGCGAAGCTGTAGGTCTGCACGGCGGCCTTGATTGACTGCTCCAACATGATGAGCGTGCGGCGCACGCTGATGTAGCGGAGGTCATCCGCGTTGCCATCCAGCGTGCGTGCGCCCCAGACGCGCGTGCCGTAGCCCTGAAACGTGCGGATGGCGTTAACGGCCTTGCCGTCTGGCGGCGTGTTCAAGTCTTCCTGGTCTGTGTCGCTCAATCGGACTGCCGGTGACGCCACACCAAGCGGCACGATGTTTGCGGGGGAGACAAACACGCCACGCGTGCTGTCTACCGTGCAATAGACGCCCGCCATCGCCCCACTGGGCGGCAGCAGGTTCACGCGGGCCTGGATGTCTTGCATCACCTGCCGATAGATCGCCAGTGACGCAACCAGTTGTTGGTCAGCCGCCGTTGCCTGCACGGCCGGCATGTCATGCGACAGGCTGGCAATGATTTGCGTGAGCACCTGAAGCTGGACCGCCATGGCGGGTTGCCCGGCACACAGGGTATCGACATCACGCTGCAGCCGCGCCTGAAACGCCGGCAACGACTCCGGCGTAATCGCGCGGAAATCCACCCCACCCAGCACCGTCGTGTTGAGCCACGGGTAATAGGCGGCCCCGTAGCTAAGGCCATCTGAACCCACCGACGCCCGGAAGGCCGCAATCTGGTCTTGCGCACCGGTGCCGCGCGGCGCATCGCCCCTGGGCACATCGAGAATGGCAAAGCGGTTCTGCAACTTGGCGCAGTGCGCGAGCGCCTGCGCCGGATACGCGCTGGCCACATCCGCGCCCAGGCTTGCGACATCCGGCGCCACCACCAGCGTCACATCCTGCACCTGCTCCAGCTCGGCAAGCGCCGCCGCAAAGTCACTCACATGCGGCGTGGCCACATACGACCCCACCGACATCACGAAGCAAGGCACGCCGCCATTGGCGAAGTACAACTGCAAGCTGGCATGCAGCACAAACCGGTGCGGATACTGCAGCACGTACCCACCATTGGACAGATCCGCCAGATCTGCATACGTGAACGCCAGCGGCGGCGGCCCGCCAAACTGCGCTTCGTAGTCCGCCATGGAGGCAGCCCGCACCAGCTCGCCCGTGGCAACGGCCTTTTCTGTATAGCCAAGGAAAGCCGGCACCGCTGTGGGCACCGGTACGACGCTGGTCTCGCCCGCAGTGGGCTCCGGGATATACACACCAGGGGTTTTGTATTGCATCGTCAGTCAGGCGCCTTCCAGCGCGTTGGGGTGAGAGAGGGACTGCCCTGCCAACCGCCTTGCTAACCGCCGATCATCACCGTCATGCAGCCCAGCAGGATGGTGCCGCCATGGGCCGTGGGATCCCCCATGCGCGCGGCGGGCCTGCCGCCGATCAGGACGGTGGACGAGCCCTGGATGATGGAATCTGGCGGGCCAACACAGACCGCCGTATCCCCCACCACGGCCGCCGGCATGCTGCCGATCAGCACAGTCGGCACGCCGGGCCCGGTAACGGGGCCGCCCACGTGTGGGATGGGGGGCAGGCCCGGCGTCACCATCGGGCACTGGTGGAAATCGGTCATACGTGCGGCAGCAGGCATGGCGGCTCCGGTGGCAACGTTAGAACGGTTGGGGTATCAGTTGATCATGACCATGCCGCCGCGTACGGTGGTCGTTGCGCCACCGCTCAGCTCGGCTGTCATGTTGCTGGTGGCCTTGAGCGCCACCTCCGCCTGCGCGGTGATGTTCATCCCGCCAATGGACACATCACTCCCCTGTGCCCGCACCGACACGCCTTGTACGGCGTCCAACTTGAGCGCGCCACCGGCCTGGATGGTGACGTTGCCGGAGCTGCGCAGCGTGATGCCCTCGGGCGCCAGGGTCACCTGGTTGTTGCTGACATCCTGCAGGGTCACGCTGCGGGCCGTATCGTCCAGCGTGATGCGCTGGCCGCCGGGTGTGCTGATGCGGATGACCTTGGCCTCGTCATCAAACTCGATGCTCAACCGCGTGCGCGTGACGATGGTTTTACTGATGCTGTGCTCACCCGCCGCTTGCTGCGTTGCTGGCCCTGCGCCTTCGTGTGACATGCCCTTGTCTCCTGAGGTCAAACCGTTGCACCGATCGAATGGAACGCACTAATCGAGAATGAAATCCTGCGCGCGCCTGGGGCGCTCCAGACTCGGCTCGCCCATCATGTCGCGCACTGCGTCTTCAATCATGACGGACAGCGCGTTGAGCGCGAGGTCGTTGTCTTCCAGGCCGAACGGGTCTTCCAGCTGCGAGGCGATGGCCTCGTGCGCCATGAAGGTGTACGCCACAAACACTGAGAACACCGGCGTGAAATTGCCGATGCTTTCCACCAGCCCAAACGGCAGCGCCGCGCAGAAGAAATACACCGTGCGCTGGATCATGACCGAATACGCAAACGGCAGCGGCGTGGAAGCAATGCGCTCGCACCCGCCGATCACGTTGGACAGCTCATTCAGGTTGCGGTCAAACGCCAGCGCGGCGTAGGCGTCCAAGACCCCGTCCTGCGTGCGACGCTGCACCCACTCCCCCAGCCACTGCACGAGGGCGATGGGCCGGTAGCGCGCAGCCATCACGCGCTCGAACAGCGGAGCGGGCAAGCGGGCGGCCAAGTCTGCACGCGCATCGGTATGGCGCAACTGGTGGCGCAGCGCATGCGGCAGCGCGCCCAGCACCTGCGCGAACTCGCGTACGTCGGCATCGGCCACGCCGCCGTTCGGGCCATCGCCACGCGGCAACGTGCGTGCCTGACGCATGAGCGAGCGCGAATCATTGAGCAACTGGCCCCAGAGCTTGCGGGCCTCCCAATAGCGGTCGTAACTGGCGTTGTTGCGGAAACCCAGGAACACCGCCAGCGCAATGCCGATGAGCGAGAACGGCGTGGTGCTCAGGTTGACGGCAATCGGCAGCCAATGCGCATGCACCGCCATGGCCACCAGCGAGATGCAGAGGATCAGGAACAGGCGCGGCAGAAGCTGCGGCAGAACGGAGCCGCGCCACGCGATCAGCATGCGGAACCAGTGCAGGTGTGGGCGGACGACCATGGTGGGCGAGGCAGAGGCGGGAGTGCGGAGGATTATGGCAGAGGCCCCAGCCGGCGGCTTCAACTCATTGCACCGCGCCAATGACCGCCGCCAACTCCGCCGTCCTGGGGTTGGCAAGCACCGCCTTGGCGGGGCCGCTTTCGTGAATCAGCCCTTGGTGCATGAACACGCGCTGGCAAGCTTTCTCTTGGGGCGATCGGCCCCCGACGGGGCATGGACACTGTATAGGCGCGCTGGTAGTGTCTACGGCGACATCACTTGCTCGGATGCGCCATGCGTGAATCCCTGAAGAAGCAGGATTTCTCTCGTACGCCAGCTGACGAACGCAGCGCCGGTGGGCGCGTCGCGTTGGCGGTGCCCGGCGGTTTGCAGGCAACCATCGATAGCTCGCCGCGGATGGTGGCGCAGCAGCGCAAATTGCGGTCACTGAGCAATGGTGCATCCTCGCCTGTGGTGCAGGGCCAGTTCATCTACAACGATGGCTCGATCAATAACAAGAAGTCTGCGCAAAAGCTGGGCCTTAAGCTTTTCGGCACGAAGCCGCGTGCCCAAGGCAAGGTCGCGGCACTTGTCGAGCTTGCCACGGATGGCAAGGATTACGGCACGCTGAATGAACGCACGCTGCGGGCCATGATCGATGGCAAGGGCGAGCAATTTACGCTCGAGCAGAAGGGGCGGCGGTTGCATACGCACCGGAATACCGAGGCCTCGTACCCGAAGGCGCGCTCGCTTACGCATCAGCATCTAGAGCAGGGCAAGGTCAACCACAAGAAGCGCAAGAACAAGAATAGCGATGACGGAAGCATGGCCGATTCCGAGGAAGAGGCCAAACCGGTCGGCGACTTCTCGTATGTGGATCTCAATGCGATCCTGACGCAGGCCACGGAGGGCATGAATCCGGAGCAGGTCAAGCAGGCCGCTGAAATGGCCGTGAAGAATTTCGAAGTGATGAAGCTCAGCGTGAACGTGGATATGAATCCCGATGTTCAGCTGATGGTGCAGCACGCATTGCAGTATCAGGCGTTCAATCATCCGCAGCTCAAGGGCCGGACCAAGAACGGACCCAATGCGCAGGACCGGGCGCAGAACGCGTTCCGCAGGTTCGAGCTGGAGAAATCGAAGGCGCTGATCGTGCAGGATGCGGAAGATGGCTTCGAGCATACGCTGACGCCGCAGCATCAACGCCATTCCCGCCGTTAAGCAATTTCTTAACTGCGTTTTCATATACAGCCTTGCCCAACGGACGTCAATGAGGCTATACCTGTGCAGCCATCCAGCAACAGCACTTTCGATAAGAACGGCGCGCGCAGGAGCAGCGCCCCGACACCGTTTGTGCCTTAAAAAAAACGCCGAGAAATCTCTCGGCGTTTTGTTTCCAGCGTTGCTAGATGTAGATGGATTCATAACCCAAGAAACTGCCCCTTGTGGGACAAGGGGTTCAAGCCAACCGGGGAAGCAAAAGGCGAGAAAGTGGACGCATAACCCGAGAACTTCCTTCCCCGACTAGCCTCGATGCGCGCGGGAGCGCGCGATGGAATGGAGCCATCCCATCAGCAGCTGTCGCCAAGGTTTGTATTGGCCGCCGCAAGAATTGCGCTTGAAACAAGGCAATTTTAGCAAATTGCACTCGTGAGCGAACCCTCCTTCGATGCACGCCGGCGCTCCGGAAATGTCTAAGTATCCGCGACTGGCCCGCTATCGCCTCTAGCAAATTGCGATGGTCGTTTGGCGAGGCAATTGCCGAGTTGTCTCCCCCATCTCTACCCCGCCTCAGGCCAGTGATTTCCGTGGCCGGTCGAGACGCTACCCGTCCGCCCATCACAACCCGGCCTGGAGGGTGTTCATGAAATCGACCCGCCTATGCCTCGCCTGTGGCAACGCGTTCCTCCCGTTGCCGCATGTTCCCCACCAGCGTTACTGCTCGTCGAAGCCTTGCCAGCGCGCCCGCCGGCGCGACTGGCAGAACCACCGGCTCCGCATCGACAAGGACTACCGCGACAACCAAGCCCGGGCGCAGGCGAAATGGCGCGCCAGCCACTCAGGCTATTGGCGCGAGTATCGAGCTGCACATCCGGCGTACCGGGAGCGCAACCGCAGCATGCAGCGGATGCGCAATGCACGGCGGAGTTGCAGACCGATTGCAAAGATGGACGTCATCGGGCGCCGTTGGCCGCTGGGTTCTGGCTTCTACGTGCTGTCTCATGCGGATGAAAGCAGCGTTGCAAAGATGGACGCGTGGACCGTCCACATCGCCGTGCTGTCTGCGCCGACAGGCCCGCCGGCATGATTGCAAAGAGATGACGTGATTCTCATTGGCGCCGTGCCTGCTACGCTGGCCTCACCAAAGTTCGTTTTCGAACGCCACCGCCTGATGTGAAATCGTGGCGCGTGAGCATGAGGCCCCACACCCTCGGTGCCTGCCGCGGCCTATGCCTGAGTTGCGGAGTGAAAAATGTCATCCAATAACGCGGGTGCAGCAGTCGTAGCCGGCTCCTTCGGAGGACGGGCGGCGGAGTATGTCCGCATGTCGACTGAGCATCAGCAGTATTCGACCGAGAACCAGCGGGACAGAATTCGGGACTACGCAGCCCGTCGCGGATTCGAAATCGTCCGCACGTATGCCGATGAGGGCAAAAGTGGGCTTCGAATCGATGGTCGCCAGGCGCTTCAGAATCTCATTTCCGATGTGGCCAATGGCAAGGCCGATTTCTGCGTCATCCTGGTCTATGACGTGAGTCGATGGGGACGATTCCAGGATGCCGACGAGAGCGCGTACTACGAGTACATCTGCCGCCGCGCAGGCATCCAGGTGGCGTACTGCGCCGAGCAATTCGAGAACGACGGCTCCCCTGTCTCGACCATCGTGAAAGGGGTAAAGCGGGCGATGGCTGGCGAGTACAGCCGAGAACTCTCCGCGAAAGTATTTGCCGGCCAATGCCGGTTGATTGAGATGGGCTTCCGACAAGGAGGACCTGCCGGCTACGGGCTGCGCCGCGTACTGGTCGATGAGCACGGCCTCATGAAGGCAGAGCTGCTCCGTGGCGACCGCAAAAGCCTCCAGACCGACCGAGTCATCCTCATGCCGGGACCAGACAGCGAGGTGCGAATCGTCAATTTAATCTACGACTGGTTTATCAATGAGTCGCTCGACGAGTACGAAATCGCAGCTCGCCTGAATGGCATGCATGTTCGGACTGACCTTAATCGGGAATGGACACGCGCCACGGTTCGGGAGGTATTGACCAACGAGAAATACATCGGCAACAACGTCTACAACCGGGTGTCGTTCAAGTTGAAAAAGCTGCGGGTGGCGAACACACCCGACATGTGGATTCGAAAGGAAGGCGCATTTCAGGGAATTGTGCCGAGCGAAACCTTCTACACGGCTCAAGGCATCATGAGAGCCAGAGCGCGTCGCTACTCAAACGAGGAGCTCATCGAACGATTGCGCAACCTGTACCGCAGTCGGGGTTTTCTGTCCGGCGTCGTGATTGATGAGACGGATGGCATGCCCTCCACATCCGTCTATGTGTACCGATTCGGCAGTTTGATTCGCGCCTACCAGACCGTCGGTTTTACTCCTGGTCGAGACTATCGATACATTGAAACCAACCGCTTCCTGCGACAGCTGCATCCGGAAATCATCGCGCAGACGGAGCGGAAAATCGCGGATTTGGGCGGCGCAGTCATACGCGACCCGGCGACCGACCTGCTGACGGTCAATGATGAGTTCACGGCCTGCATCGTGCTCTCGCGCTGCCAGGCGCATGACAATGGCCGCAATCACTGGAAGGTGCGCTTCGATACAAGCCTCCTGCCGGACATCACGGTAGCGGTGCGGCTCGACCACACGAATGCCTCGGCACTGGATTACTACCTGCTGCCACGACTGGATTTTGGACAACCGCGCATCCACCTCGCAGACCAGAATCCAATCGAGTTCGAGAGTTACCGCTTCGACACGCTGGACTACCTCTATGGCATGGCTGCGCGCGCCCGGCTCAGGAGAGTGGCATGAACTCGCAGCAGCTCGGCGAAATCCGGATGGTCCCCGTCGCTCAGATTGAAGTCATCAATCCGCGCGAGCGCAATGGTCGAGTGTTCAAAGAAATCGTCGACAACATCAAGACCATCGGCCTCAAGAAGCCTATCGTTGTCACGCCGAGAGCGACGGCCGGCGGCATCGAGAAATACTTGCTGGTATGCGGCGAGGGGCGGCTGAAGGCGTTTCGCTCGCTCGGCGAAGAAACTATCCCTGCACTCGTTGTAAGCGTGAGCGACGAGGACGCGTTCGTCATGAGTCTGACGGAAAACATCGCGCGCAGACAGTGCCGCCCGCTCGAACGGCTGGCTGGCATTCGGCAATTGCAGGACCAGGGATACGCGCCGAAGGTCATTGCCGAGAAGACAGGCCTTACACCCACTTACGTCCAAGGCATCCTCACCCTGCTGCGCCAGGGCGAAGAGAGACTTGTGGTTGCGGTAGAGAAAGGCCTCGTCCCCTTGAACGCGGCCCTCACGATTGTCGGGGCCGGCAACGACGACGCTGGAATCCAGGCGGCACTCCAGGAGGCCTATGAGTCGGGAAAATTACGGGGCAAGCAACTGATGAACGCTCGCCGCGTCATCGAGCGCCGAAAAACACTCGGGCGAAGCGCGACCCGCAATATGACGCACAAGTCCGCATCGGTCACGACATCAAGCCTGGTGAGGACGTATGAGCGCGAGGTGGAGCGTCAGAAGGCCATGGTGAGAAAGGCGGAGTTCACGCAACAGCGGTTGCTATTTGTGGTCGGCGCCTTGCGACAACTGTTTGTCGATGAGAACTTCGTCAACCTGCTGCGCGCTGAGGGCTTGGCTAGCCTGCCGAAGTACCTTGCCGAGCGCGTCTGGCCAATCGGAAGTGGCACATGACTGGCGTAACTCTTGGATTCATCCCCGAGCCGTTGTCCGTGCCCGTCGCCAGCATCCTGCCGTCACGCAGAGTACCGGCGCCTGTACTGGAATCGCGCAAGTTTCAACAGATAAGAACCTCCATTGCGGAGGTGGGCCTCATCGAACCACTCTCTGTCACGCCTGCAGACCAGTCCTCCGGGCAGCATGTTCTGCTGGATGGGCATCTGCGCTTACTTGCTATTCAGGACTTGGGATACGAGCAGGTGGCCTGCCTTGTGGCGACCGATGATGAGAGCTACACGTATAACAACCGTATCAATCGGCTCTCGACCATCCAGGAGCACTACATGATACGGCGCGTCATTGACAGAGGCGTCTCGCCCGAACGATTGGCGAAAGCTCTTTCTGTGGATGTGTCCCAGATTATCAAGAAGATGTCGCTGCTCGACGGAATTTGCCCCGAAGCCGCGGAGCTGCTGGGCGACCGCCAGTTTTCACCGGAGCTTGTTCGCGCCATTCGCAAAATGAAGCCCACGCGCCAAGTCGAATGCGTTGAGCTGATGGTGGCCGCGAACAACGTGTCGGTCTCCTACGCCGAGGCATTGTTGGTGGCCACGCCAGCGGCGCGCCTGGTGGAGGGCAAGAAGCCGCGCAAGCTGACCGGAGTCAGCCCTGAACAGATGGCGAAGATGGAACAGGAGATGAGCAACCTGCAGGGGCAGTACAAGCTCGTGGAACAGACTTACGGCCAGGACGTATTAAACCTGGTGCTGGCGAAAGGGTACCTCGCCAAGCTCCTCGAAAATGAATCGGCACGGCAGTACGTTGCGCAGCGCCATCCAGATTTGATGGTGGAGTTCGAATCCATCATCGCAACCATTTCTCTCGACCAGCAGCCATGCGGCGTGGTCCTCTAGCCGGGCGCAGAGCTGCCACGAGCCCCCCAAAAAAAACTTCGTCGCCAATTTTCACCTGGTAGTCGTCCGAGCGGCTACCTAGCATGCCAACTCCTTCCACTACTAGGGAGCTCGACATGAAGAGCCAGACGAAACAGCAAGCCAACGACCGCGCGGACTCACTTAACAAGAACAAGGGAACGAGCGGGACGAATTCCACAAATGCCAAGGTGCATGGAAACCGAGGAAAACAGTTGAATCCGAATCAGACGAGCAAGTAGTCTGCAAGCGCCCCGCCTCTGCGGGGCCTCCTGTTTTCTGACACGGGTCCAAATCATGAAGGTTGTTGGCTTCCCCACTCAAGGTGAAGTAGTGCAGTTCGTCTTCGACGCGTCCGGGGTTCTGCCCAGGAAGTACGAGAAAGACGATAGCTTTGACGAAGCGAGAAAAAAATCCACGCAGACGGCACTGAGACGCCTAGCCAATGAGGTCGGTCAACTCGACCCCAATCTCGGTAAGCTTCTCGTGACGTTTAGCTATCTCATCTCCGGTGTTTTGCCAGCGCGCGAATTCTGGGCGTTCGGAGATGTCTTTTTCGACCTGTTCGATACATATCGATACGCCCTGAGAACCGACGGCACCTATCTCACAAAGTCCGAAACTGCCAAATGGTTTCTGCTGGAAAGCGCCGCCCCAAGGTTGGCGATTTCGCTCGCCAAGCATCTCCAACGATATAACGTCGCGGCCGACGACCTTCTGGTGCCAGCAGACCCTTTCTGGTACTTACCCAAACAAGACGGTGATGACTGGCAGTGGCCTCTCGAACGCGTCATGCGCTGGGCGTACGAGCTCGTCGGAACCTCAATCCAACGTTTCCATTGCCCGGACGACGCGGATTTGGCGCTTCTCGGCAAGAACCTCGAAAGTGCAAAAAATTGGCTCGCAGGTCGCAACCTTCCATCCTGGTCGTCGCTACTCAGGAACTTCGACGAGTCATTCGAAGCACTCGACAGATTTCGAGCCAAGCAAGGGTTGCCGTCGCTTCCCGAACAGCAGAAAGTAAGCATCCGGACCGCGCTATTTCTGTCGCGGGCCGCGACTTACGTCTCGACGCTCGTTCTGAAGCACTTCGGGGCTGAGACGCTGCAGGAGTTCTGCAGCCGCCATTGCTTGGTCGCCGAGCTCGTTGTTGACGATACTCAACGAGTTCGCGAGTTCGTTCATCAACTCATCGCTCGCGAGCACCTTCCGCCAAGCGAGTGGGATAAGGTCTGGTTCGAGGTTGTCACCGACTATTGGCACAAGTTTGTTGCGCGGCAGGACCTGATGAGCCAGGCCGTGGCAAGCGGCTGCCTCACCGTCAATGAAGCTATTGAGGAGACTCGGGCCTTCGGAGGACTCGCCGCGCTCCAATTTGAACGCCCAGACGCCTTTGCTCCTCAACACGCCATCCCTGACGGATTTGCAGAACTCCTGCTGGATGGGTTGGCGGCCAGAGAGTCTAGCGACCTTAGCATTTCGAGCATTGAGACCTATCGCGCCCGCCTCGAGAATCGCGGGCTAACGAGGGCACTTCCATGGATGGTTCCTTGGCAACGAAGTACCTACTACTATCGCGAACAAAAATACGCTGAGGCTTTCCAATGCATCCAGGAAGCGTACGAATGCGCCCAGTACTGTGCGGGAGCACATCAAGGAGTCCTCGTAAATCAGTACATTGAGCTCGCTGCGAAAACCGATAGGTGGCGGGAATTCACGCAGGGCATTCACTGGGCCACGTATCTCGGCCTTGAAACCAGGTGGTTGCGCAAAGAACCACCGACAGACGAGAACCTCAAATTTGCATTCGAGGTTTTGAAGAGAGCCGTCTATTCAGATTAGGACGGCGCCTGATTTCCAATTTTCGGCCGTGGCGGGATTGCCGCCGTGGTTGGCAGCCAGGGACGTCGCCCTGACTGCCGTGGGGTCGGCGAGTCAGCGACTGGTTGCAATCTGGCCGAGCTCGGCCCAAACGGCGTCCTTGAATGCCTCGAACACAATCCAGTTCTTGAACTCCGAGTTCCAGTAGCTTCTGGGCTAACCAGCTATTCCAGTTCAAGGTAACTCTTCGCTCCGAATGGCCAAGAGAGCCGGGCGTCTTCAACGGCTCTCTTTGTACGCGTTTATGACATCACATCCCGTGACGGGCGGGACCGCATGAAGCCCTAGTTTGCTTCTTCATAGTCCCAAAGCGGCCATCTAGCAACACAAAGGCGTGCGAGCTCAGCGGAACGCTTGTCAATATCCACTCGAGCAAAAGCCGGCGTCTTGGTGGCCCCCATTGCGGCCAATGACTTAGTCATCTCGTAACCTGAAGCACGATAGAGCTTCTTATCCTTCATCTTGATTTCTACCGCCTGATTGTTGCATGACGAGTTCAGCGTGCTCTCAAGGAGCGTTAAATTGCCAAGCCGATGGATATGACCGAGATACGCCTCGGCTGTTGCAAACCCATGTGCACGGACCCCGAATGACGGCTCCTGCGGAAGGACATGCTCCACGGTCTGGCCCGAGCAGACAAGGCTGACCAGCTCCTGCACTTCAAATTCCTCAGTACCAATCGCAACTCGCTGGTCCTCTTCCGCAGCGCTGAGAATTCTCAGCAGCCCCGGATTTCGGTACATTTCTTCCGTTGACAAACGAGACTCGAACATCCCGTCGTCCATGAATTTGGACACGAACCATCGTAGGTGGCTCGCAATTTTCGCCAATGGCAAATCGGCAGATTCACGAGTGAGGTTAAGAATATCCGCTTGCGGATTTGTGCCTCGCAACTTGAAAACACGAAGGTCCGCAACCTCAATCATCTGAAGTAGCGACAGGTCGACATGCACGTATGCGCGCTCTCTCAAAACGCCTCGCATTGCGAGGCGCGTCGTAAGCGGGTAGAGCGTTGCCGCGAGGTCACCAACGACAAAAAGCATATATAGCTCTTTGTCATCACGCGTTTTTTGAATCAGCGCACGCAACGCAGCAAAAAAATCTGCAAGGTCAGCAACGTAATGCCGAATGAACGCGCTCAGCTTCGCCGCATCACTTCGCAAAGCTTTCAGAATCGGTTTAAGAAAGAATTCAAGAACCGTCTCTGAGGACGCGTTATAGTCGAATGCAACTGAGCTTGCGTGCTCGTCGACGTTAAAAGCGAAGTAGTGGTATCGAAAAACATCGTCTTCCCGGAAAGCATTTCGATTTATAAGTCGAATCTGGTAACCCTCTTGCGCCGCCAATCCCTTGATAAGGCTATAGTCACGAAATGCCGACCCAAATCGCTCGGCCACAAACTCGTCAAGTTCACCGGATAGAAATCTATTTGAATAGTAGATAAGAAGACTCTTTGCAATGTCCATCTTGGACAGTGGCACTCCACGGTCATTTACCGACTGGAACATGCGGATTGCCTTACCTTCTTCCGCCTCGATAAACTCAAGCACCTCAAGCTTCCCGATATTCTCTAACCACTTTTGTATTGCCCTCTCCCCCCCATCGCCTTTGATGACTTTGACTCGTTGACGAATCCAGCCGTAAGCCTCTTTCAACCGGACTTGCCCCTCGGTAGCGGGATGCGGTTTTTTGTCTTCGAGCATTCCAGCAAAGTAGGCCTGGTTTTCGCCGAGGACTGTAAATTTCGGTCCATGCACCGGGTGGCGAAGAAACGTCGACCGATAGTAGGTCTTGACCTCTCCCTCAGGAAGAGCTGCAACCATGGCATCCAGGAGCATCGTCAGCGTAGTTAGCCGCTGCTGCCCGTCCACGACTTTGAAGCGGTCCTTGGTCGCACCAGCCGACAAGATGAACGTCCCGAGATAGTGGCTGCCCCCCATCTCCATTGCCTCTAGGATGTCGTCGAACAGGTCATCGACGTTTGTCGTACTCCAAGCGTAGTCTCGCTGATATGGAGGAATTTCCAAGCTCTTGCCGGTGAAGAACTGCTCAATTGTTCTCGTACTCACACTTCCCCCTGAATTTGCTTTGCGATTTCACATCTAACTACGTGTTGCTATAGAAATGACCGCTCCTAACCGGAAGCGAACGCTGCCTACCTTGTGGCGACCGATGACAAGAGCTACACGTATAACAACCGCGTCAATCGGCTCTCTACCATCCAGGAGCGCTACATGATACGGCGGCGCGTCATTGACAGAGGCGTATCGCCCGAGCGATTGGCGAAAGCCCTTTCCGTGGACGTTTCCCAGATTATGAAGAAGATGCCGCTGCTCGATGGCGTTTGCCCCGAAGCGGCAGAGCTACTCGGAGACCGGCAGTTCTCAGAGCTTGTTCGCGCGATTTGCAAAATGAAGCCCACACGCCAGGTCGAATGCGTTGAGCTGATGGTAGCCGCGAACAACGTGTCAGTCTCCTATGCCGAGGCGCTGTTGGTGGCCACGCCAGCGGCGCGTCTTGTCGAGGGAAAAAAGCCGCGCAAGCTGACCGGAGTCAGCCCGGAGCAGATGGCGAAGATGGAGCAGGAAATGAGCAACCTGCAGGGGCAGTACAAGCTCGTGGAACAGACGTACGGTCAGAACGTGTTAAATCTGGTGCTGGCGAAAGGATACCTGGCCAAACTCCTCGAAAACGAATTAGCACGACAATTCGTTGCCCAGCGCCATCCGGATTTGATGGTGGAGTTCGAATCCATCATCGCAACCATTTCTCTCGACCAGCAGCCGTGCGGCGTGGTCCTCTAGCTGGACCCAAGCATTGCGGGGAACGGACTGCCGACACCGCACCTGGCTTGCCGCATGTAAGCATGCCTTAGCTCTTCCGCAACTCGGTTGAGGATTACGGCCAGCGAGGTCGATGAGCGTGTCTTCAGCGCGTCCGCACCAAGCTCGTTGCGGTCTATATAGCTTTCGTCTTCTTGCAACGAGTCTTCGCTTACAAGCCAATGTGACCTGCTGTGCCGCTCAACGGTGACTCTGACGTATTGAAACCAACGACCCGACGGTACGTATACCGTCAACCCATGAGTGCTTTCCATTGACGCCGCAGCCGGGGACCATGGTTCTGTTCTAGCACTTGAAGTGCCGCCCGATTCGAGTCGAAGCACTCCGCGCCGTAGAAGTCACGCTGTTGGCCGGTGAGGGATTTCTGCCGGAGCCCCTTCAACGTGGCCTCTGCCACATCAAGTGCTTGCCGATAGCCAGCTATGGTTACATCAAAGCTTGAGCCAGAAAAATCCGCGGCCTGTGTTTTCATGCACTGCAGAAAGTGGCGAAACGCTTGTTGCTCGGCGAAGCCCGCCAGGCTTGGCTGCGGCGCCGAAAAAAGCGGCGCCGCGAAGTCTGACCCGAATTCGGGCGGAGTCTTCAGTTGGTCTAGCACCCCAATCTTCTTGGCGATGTCGAGCGTCGGAATCTTGAACTCGGTAAACAAGTGCGGTGCGTAGTACCACGTGGAGCGCTGCTTTATTTCGTCGTCGTCTTGAGACAAGAAGCGAGCTTGGGTGAAGGACCGGACGTTCATCCACGTCCCCGAGCATATCGCGTTGGCGCCCGCGCACGCAGCCATCAACATCTGCTGGTTCGAATACCCCAAAATCACTGCTTTGCCTGCGAGCCTGGCGCTTGCGATGATGTCGAGCACATTGGTCGTCCATGTGAGGTCACCGACCAGATACGCACCGGATGGCGGCTCCACGATGAGATAAATGCCCGACACCGCCCAGCTGTCCAGCGCCTCAACGAGCAATTCAATCTGACGGTCATCCCTTACGGCGTCCGCCATCAAGGCGACAGTGAGAATGGACTGGTCGGCCGAGATACCCATTCGAGAGGCCGCGTCCAGGACCAACGTGGTGCCGTTGAGCCAGTTTGAATCGATGCGACTGGCCAGTACGCCGGGCAGTATGATTTGTGCGGCCGCGCATTCTCGATTTCGAGCCAGCAAGGCTGTGAGGACGCGCGATAGTTCAGTTGTGCCGTGCAGCCCGGCACCGTTTGGCCAATGTTCATGACCTGTGAGCCGTTGATGATTTGCCTTGGGCAGGTAGAGCTGCGGGTCAATGAGCACCTGGCCGCCATTCTTCGCTACGTCCTGCGATAGCTGTGCCATCTGGGACTCGGTCATATCACGAGGGCTAAGGACAACAGTCCCGCCTCCCCACGACCGAACAAGGAAGCGGCAGTGCTCCATCATCCCGAAGCCGAACTGAAGACTCAGCTCCATTCGAAATCCTCCCCAGTTTTGTATTCTGTCCAGGCCACCACGTCGCATCGGCCTGTGCAGATGAGCGTAGAGCCTCATTGGGCTCGTTGAGCTAGCAAATCATTAAGCCATTCCAGGGCCGCAGCAGCGGTGCGCGGGCGGTTGGTGCGTCGCAGCTGCGTCATTGCGGCAACCAAGTCAGTAAAGCCAGCTAATCCGTCCGGCTCTCGAGATAGCCTCGGAAGCTGAGTTGATTGCATGCGCTGGAACACTTCTGTGTGACTGGTCGCGCCGTCCAGGTATGGGTTTTTTCGCTCGACACAGGTGTACAGCGTGACGCCCAATGCAAAAAGGTCGCTGCGCACATCAATATCACTAACCAGAGCATTGAACTGCTCGGGCGGGGCAAAACCTGGCGTACAAGGGCCCATCGGGCCTACGGTCAGTGCCGTGCGGTCGAGATGCCGCGCAATGCCAAAATCCAATACCCAGATGGCGTTGGTGTCCGCATGCAGCAGCAGGTTGGCCGGCTTGATGTCTCGGTGAACGATGCCCTTCTGCTCGGTGAGGGTGAGCACCGAGAGAACATCGTGGGCGAGTTGGATGATGTTGTGGTCTTGAAGGCTGCCCGCATCAATATGCTGCTGAATTGAGCCACCCGGAACAAACGGCTCAATGACATACGGACCCTGGTGGCCATCTTCCCCCAACATTCCCCATTCAAGGATTGCCGGGATGTTCCGACTACCAAGTTGCTGTACAGCGCTAACTTCCCGCTCAAAGCGGGCCCTGTCCGTGCCAGCTTGAAAGAGCTTCAGCACGATGCTGCCGTGCTTGTCGCATGTGGCGCTGAAAACCTGTTTCTGGCCTCCCGTCGTCAGGTACCGTACGTCTCGATAGTGAGAGAACTCTGGCGGCACAGCCGGGGGCGATTGACTCATCAGTGTTTTGCGATGGGGCTTGGGTAGCTACGCCAAACAGACTCGTTAAAGAGCCAAGATGCATGCGACAGCGGTAGCGCCCCGCATTTCGCGGGTAGCGGACAGCTATCGAACGAGCTACCCGGCTCAAGCAAGCCGATACCCAGTTCATTGGCCCGCTCGAACAAGCCATTCTTCTTGCCGAGCTGGTCGAGCAGCAGGTAGGACTCCGATGCAAACCATGTGTTCTGGAATGCCTGGTCAAGCCCCCGGCGCCAATTGCCGACCTTCGCTTCCACCGCAATCAGTCGTCTAACGGCATACACCTCTGCCAGCGGCTTGCGGCGCAATTCATCACCGACCGGCACGGCAACGCCCGCTGAAGCGAGGCGTTCCCATGTATTCGCTCCGCGCTTGTTGCCCTGTCGCTGGCAGATGGTCTGCCGGTCGACCGCGCCCAGCTCGTTTATATAGTGCAGCCAATACGTGTCGCCAGCTTCAAGTTCTGCTCGGGCTGCGCTCCACGTTTCGGTTACTTCAGGGTCCCATCGCACTACAACCAAGTCAGGGAAGCAACCGTGAATCTTGGGTTCAACGAAGACAGTTGTCGCCATATCCCCCCAGGGGCCGGCGCTTAGCTCTTCGCAAAATGACTGAACAACCCTTAGCTCCGGCCCATCCACAGGGTTTCGGAACGAAGCTAGAGGATGCTGCTCAGCAGTTTTGATGGAAGCGTAGGAAAACATGCCAATTTGTGTGGGCGCGTCGCGAGTTGCTGACAGCGCGGTATCGTTGGGTGAATGCTATACGACTTTGGCCCCGACGCAATCCCGCGTGCCGTCCGTGGGTCCTGGCCGTACTGCCAATGAAGAATCTCGTGCAGGCGATTCTGGGGGACCGCTGCGGCCAAGACGAGGGGCAAGCAACCGATGCAGCAAAGCACCGAGCACAGCATCAACACATTCGGCCAGCACGAACCCGGGCACGCCCCCCGGTGCGATGCCTGCAAAGCTGTTACTGAATATCCGCTCGAACGTCGCCACCGGAAGCCGCCACTCGATAGCTGAGCGCTTCCGGTCCAAAGACCAATGGTGGCAACCAGGCGCGTCGCTCTGGTCACCTGGGGCAGAAGAGTCAGCGACCGTCTGCAATCTGACCAAGCTCCGCCAAAACGGCATCCTTGAATGTTTCGAACACAATCCAATTCTTGAACTCCGGGTTCCAGCGCCCACGTCCCCGGCAAATCGGCTCGACCACTTGCCGAACGGGCTCGCAGATTGGGTGGAACACTGCGATGTTGTTTGCGGGTAATTCACGTACGTGAACCGACACACCCAGAATAGAAAACGTCCATACTCCGTTTCGCCCGAACATGTTGACCTCCTGTGTTGATTACGAGGCCAGCCTAGTCAGCACGAGTCATCGAAAACAGTCACCAACAGTGGAAGAAACTGTGCGAGACGGAAATATTTCCATTGAAATCAAAGAGGTAGATACTGAAGCGGACCAGGCGGACGCGGACGAAAAGCAGGGTGCGCTTGACGCGTTCTTGGGCTTTCTCAAACTCCAGGGAAAGGAGACGCAGCCGCTGAGGGTCGCACGCGCGCTCGCCGAGGAGAGCTTGCAGAGACTGCATGCAGGCAAACCCCTGGTTGCCTACAACTCAGCCAACGTCGCAGGGATGGTGGGGCACGAGGTGCCAGCAGACCGGGCCACCGGCTGGCTCACCAGAAACTGGAGCACTCTTGAAAAGCGTCTGGAAGAATGGGAAACCGGCATCCAAGAGTTCGCCCGGCAGGGCGGTCTATCGACTTACGCGTGGCCCAGGAAGATTGCTGGCGCAGGTGGCGCTGGAAACAACTCCACGTATGACATCGAATTTCGCAACCTTCCCGCGTCGGATATAGAGCCAATTCCACCGGCACCGGGCGGTATCGCATACGTGCCAGACCTGACCTTGAAGCCTGCCTTTTGGGTAAAGCCACTTATCCAGACGGGCTTTGCTCTGAAAGGATGGCGACGTGTCGCCTTCGTGCTGTACGGCGTCGGAGGGATTGTGGTCTTCGGAACGCTGCTTATCCTGCTGTGGCTCGCGCTGACAACTCAGTCAGCGAGGATACGGACTGGAGACATCGTTACGCTGATTCTGTCCGCTGCTCTGGTCGGATGGCTGGGCTACGAATTGCTGAGCCCCTTTTGGAGGCTGATTGATTTGCGCATCATCATGGCTCCCGACGTACTCCTGTCGTTCCGCGACCAACACGTTCAACTTGAAGCAGCAAAAGAACCGGCGAATAACGGACAGCACGTCCGCGTCATACGGTTGGTGCGGTACTCGGCTCCCTGCCCAAGGTGTGGAGAGACGGTCCATCTGCACGACGGTCGACGAGAGTTCCCCGGGCGGCTTGTAGGAAAGTGCGATGAATATCCTGCCGAACATGTGTACTCGTTCGACAGATTCACCAAGACGGGCAAGCCGCTACGATAGGCGCTCTCTCACGCCCCCCCCGCGGGACAGATTCCTAGCGCAGATTGCAGCAACGCGTAGGCCTCTGTCCAACGTGAAGGAATGTTCAGCCGATGGCCTCGGACGCATCGAAACTCAGCGAAGTTTTCCTTCACGCTCACCAGCCACTGGACGACTGAAGCATGGCCTTAACCTCGACGCAAATCGGCACCATCGGCGAAAACCTTCTGGTTAATGCCGTCATGAAAGCGAGCGACGGGAGGCTGTCGCCGTTTCAGCCGTATGCTGATGATGACGGGCTTGATGTGCTGTTTTACGACAAACAGACTGGAAACTCAGTAGCTATTCAACTGAAGTGCCGTACCGTCACGCTGTACAAAGCAGGAACGCGAGAAAGAGGGAACGTCGTCCACTTTGGCGTGCGTCAAGCAACGTTTCGTGCGACACGACACACCTACCTCGTTGCGGCTCTCATCAGCCCCGACTTCACAAACTTCGAGGCTCTATGGCTAGTCCCCATGGAGAGGCTCCCTGAGGTTGCGGGCAACATTTCAGGAAAGTGGGTAGTTCGGGCGAATAAGAACCAAGCTACCGCTGACCGGTACTCCGCTTATCGCTGCCCGAGCGTCACGGAGCTGGCCGGCAAAATCATTGCAGCATGCGAAAGTCGCGGCTGAGCTGAGAAATCAGGTTCGAAGGGTCGGCGTTGGAGGTACACGGGTCTAGTCAGACCAAACCGCGTCGACCTCTCGAAGTAGATGACCGCCCAAGATGTAATCACCCAGCCGTTCCGCTTTTGCCTCGAGTAGTTCCAGCTCGCCTGCGGGCACTCGGTCCAAGTCAAACTGGCAATAGAGATTCCGCTGCCGGAACGTAGCTTTCGCCCGCGCGAGTCCAGCAACCAGCGCTGCTGGCGATTTGACGGCGATGCTCTCGTGGCCACGGAATTCCACACGAACGCCAACGGCTCTGCCGAGCCGGCCCAATTCAACCGCATCCTGCCAGCCAGACTCATAGTCCAATTCGACAACCGCGACTCCACCGGAGCCGACCAGCCGTAGCGCCTCCTCGCGACTACCGGCGCGTGCAGTGCATATCGCCGTCTCATCGTTCCTTGGGAGTCGCGAGCGCATGCGTACCACATGTCCCGTTTGCATCATTTTCTTCCCTGATGGGCTCCTGCTTATTTCTCTATCGAGTGAATCTCCAGCCGGTCCTGCCTCACCGAGACGTCGGAGGCACTTGTAGGACTGTCGTGGAGATGCATTCGCCACCTCAAGCCGCAATGGATTGACGGGGTCCCACCGGCCATAGATACTGGATAAATATACAGTATTTGTGGTTATGACGGCAGGCAACTTTCCATCCCGAACACCTCACCGAAAGAAGCTGACTTCGGCGGCTCTCCGCGCGATGTGGCAGAGCAATCCAACGCCGGAAGTCCGCGATTTGCTGTGGGAAATCCATCGACTGCAGGACATTGCGAGGCAGGCTTATGGTGTTCTCACGATTGCCCGCATGTGGGGTGTCGATAAGCCGTTCCTTGCGAGATTGAACACACTGGATTCGGTGCTGTTTGGGGAGCCGTGTCTTTGGGAGCGCCCGGTAGATTGGTCCGCAGAGGAAGAACAGGCCTTGAAGCGCCTGTCGCGCGGCCGCCGGTAGGAAAAGCGGGGACAAGCAGAAGATGTCGAGATAAGACCAGGCCACTATGCTCCCAACCAAGCAGCTACAACGCAGCGCCTCACCTCACGCCTGCGGAAGACATGCCGCTCATGCCTTTGGCACCTAGAATGACCTTACGTGGACCGGACGGCAGGCAGGTAGCGAAGCTAACCCAGGAGCGCAAAAAGGGAGCACAACGATGGCATCCGAGAACCAAATCGACCTGTGCATCGCATTGCGCAAGTTCAACGAACTCGCGCTAGAGGACGGGGACCTCGGCTACGAGTATTGGTACGGGGTCGGCCAGTTGCTCAAGAGAGCGGCGAGCATGCAAACAGAAATCGACGCACTCTCGCGAGAGCTTGAAATCTGCCGAGCGAGGCAGCGTGAGCCATTCCGCAGTCCAGAAAAATAGGTCTCGGCCCACCGCATCTTTGATATGACATGGGGCCATACACGCCCCCAGGGCGTCAATCGGCGCATCATGCTCCTCCGCGCTGCATATACTTTGATGCAAGAAGCTAACATGCTGTCCGCCGCGCGGAATGCCGCCGGACAGTGGGGCCGCCCCATCCAGCAGATGGGCTTCGGTGATGTGGCCATTGCCGCCTGCGCGGGCGAGGTACGAGCACTAGCGCGCAGGGGATACCGGATTCTGGGGGGCAGTTCTGAGACATCCGGCACGCTGGCGAAGGCAGAGGCGTGGAACGAAAGTCTACCGGGCGAGGCCGGCTCCATACCGTAGTATCAGGGCGGCGGCTGAGTGAAGGTGCGTCCCAGGCATTCAAGCCAGGGAGGGCTGAGCTCAGCCTCACCACCCGTAGCCAAACCATCAAGGTATGCATACGTTTTTTGGCTGAACCCTTGTAGGCGCAAACATAGTGAGCTCTTTCCTGGTTCAGCCCTACATGCGGAAAGCGCAATGAACGCCACCTACGTCCAGTTCGTAGCTGCTGGCATTACATGCTTGTCAGGCTGGCCCTTCGCGAATCTCGGCAACAAAACTGCATTCTGTGAATACTTCAGCGATTGGGTTTTGTTCGGACACGGCGCACGTAACCATTGCCCGTCATGACAGAGATGATTGACGGATTTGCCTGCGCTAGGTGAGGCAGTTCTGCATGGAAGCCATACAATCGATGCAGCGCCAAGGCAACTGCTGTCGACCTCGAGTACCCGCCCTCGCAGTGAACGACTACGGACCTGATTTCGGCGGGCAGCGACTCGATAAACGAACGAATGGAATAGCCCTGCTCTTCAGTGAAGGCGTATGGAAGCTTGCCGCGAGCGCGCTCCGACAAATTTTTGTGGAGAAAGTCCACATCGGCAAAGCTCATGCGCAAAACATGAGCAAAGCCGCCGAGATTTGCAGGCGGCCGCTCAGGCGAAGTGATGGAAATAATGGCAATCGATGCTAGCTGCGGTAGCCTTTCTGCATCGGCTCTCGCTAGCGCAAACACTTGCTTCACTCCATCTGGTGGTGGCCTATACAGCTTGCTAAGGACATCCTGCAGTCGCCGTGCCATACGCACCTCCGTCATTTTCAACTTCGGTCTTATTGAACTGGCGAAGCGGATACAAACAAATCCTGGCCCGCCCGTGCGCCGAGCACCGCGAGGCGACACAAATCGGCAACCCGAATCAGCCCACCACGAACCGCGCCTCCAGGAAGTTGCTTCGCACCCACCATATCGACACCAGACAAAAGCTTCGACAGCGCGGATGACTTGGACCCGATGCCGCGAGCCAAGTCAGCAAGCGGCACATAGGTTTGCCGGAACGCCAACAGTTGATGCGGCAGCACAACCCGGCACGCCTGGCCTCGCAACACAATGGTCTCCGACTCCAACAGACCCTCGTCTATCCAGTGCGACACGGTCTCCCACTTCCAGCCAGTGAACTTAGAGAGCTGCGGAATCGACATCCCCGCCTCGAGTAGTGGGGTGCCAAAGTAGGAAGCCACATCCGCTCGGCGGAACACCATGTCGCCAAGTCGACGACCTTGCGCAACAGCCTTTACCGAGCCTTCCGCAATGGCCCGCATCACGTCCTGGATAGCCCGCTTGTCTCCCATGCGCCGGCTGGACAATTCCGCCCAAGTGAGTTTGTCGTCTTCGGACGCAGTGGCCGGTTCCGCGGCATCTCGAACACGGTCCGCTAGCTCTGAGATTGACCGGTGCTCTACGAGCCCGCCTTTCAAAAGGTCATGGCGCCAATTGGCGTCCGCCTGAATCACGCCGGCGGCAATCATGTGTTCGAGCACAGACGGCGGCACCCCGGCCAGCTCACATGCTTCCGCGCTCGACACCCACTCATTGCGCCGCTGCTTGATACGCTCCACCTCGGCACAGGCAAGCTCGTAGACCTGGCCACGCGTACCTGAACGACGCGTGCGATGACTGCACTCCCCTGCATGGATAGCTTTGTGCACACGAGACAGACTGACACCAAAGGTCTTTGCCGCCTCTGACGCACGCACGTACTCCGTCACCTCCTCAACCATCGCCTTCGCTGAATCGAGTCCGAGTGCCCCATCGAATCGGGCAGCGGCGACTTCGATGATGACCTTGAGAAAAGGCTCAAGCGCGGTCCCCTGACAGAGCTTTCGCAGGCCGACGTACCAGGGGCCGAGCAACGTGTTCAGGGTTCGCGCGCCTGGGTTGCCTAGTGCGATACGTTGCTCGACATGCGACTGGAAACCGGTCGGCCAATCTGCCAGCAGCGTTTCCAATGGCGCTAGCAAATCGACCGCCTCCGCGACAGACCTCGGCAAGGCGGCGCCGCGGTGCGGTGACGCGGACTTGGGGTCCGCATACAGGCAAAGCGTGCGCACAACTTGTCCCAGCGTAACAACATCCACGCCATGCACGGCAGGTTCGATGCGACCTGATAGTCTGCCGTCACTGGCAATCAGTGTCGACAACCAGTGTTCGGCTCGCGTGGAAGGTGTACGAGGAAGCAAGTAAAGACTCTGACCGCACTGGCACCTGTCGATGTGATACCGATTGGGTGAAAGCAATTCTCCACATTCGTTGCATCTGTCGACGAGCCGGATGTGGTGGTCTGGACAGCCCGTGACATAGGCGTGCTCCCAAAAATGGCGCATGTACCCAGCCTTTTCCAAACAGGGCGGACATACGGCATCGCTCTGAACCCGGTGCAATCTCCCCCATCCGCGACAGGTCACCTCCTGGTGGCTGGCAAACCGGGCCCATGCGGCTTCTAGGCCGAGCTGTCCAGCGACGAAGTCAGCGTGCCCCAGCAGCGCACTGCGGCTACGTTGCACGCCTGCAAGTCCGGCAAGCTCACGCCAATCGGACAGGACGTTGTCGGCAGACAACCTCCGGTAAAAGCCAAACCCCGATTCATCCTCATTCGGGGCAAATGTCACAACAAGGCTCACTGAACACCTCCGAGTTCTTCGTGGAGGATAGGAACGGCCAGGTCGTTGTCGTTCATGACTTGTACAAAGGCCTGATGGAGTGCGGCAGGCGCGACCTCAGAAGCCATAGCATCGAGGCTCGCGAACGCGGGGAAGTGACGCGAGCCAGCAGGCTCAATGGCGTTCGCCGCCGCCTGGCAATCTGCGAACGTCAGTGGCCGAGGCGACTCATATGTCATCTGACTTGCCAACTCCTGCATGAACCGGCTCAGCACGCCGACCAATCCGCCCGTAAGGAGGTAGCACTGACAGCTGAGCGACCGCACCGGAAGGTCTATCGGGTAGCCGTACTCACGGAACAAATTGGCGTAGGTCACTACGCACGCCTGGAAATCCTTCATATTCTCGGGAATGCGGGAGTCATAAGGCAGAAGCCGACGCTGCGCTGACGCACGTAGACGCAGCTGTTCGTTATGCTCGAACAGACGCTCCAGACGCGGGACGCCGACCAGAACCTCCATCAGATTGAGCGGCTCCGCTAGGTTCTTGAACCAGTCCCCTGCCGCGCGCGGAGGGACGCGTGCGCCTATCTCGACTAGGTGGCTCGCCTCTTCAAAAATTACGACACGCGTGCCGGCAAGCCTAAGTTGGTCCTGCATGCGCTTGTCCATCACGCCCGATGTGATGTTCCGCTGGACCGGCAAGCCTAGTGCCGCCAACACGCTCGAAGGCAGCAATAACGGAGACACAGGCGTAGGTACTGGCACGACAAGCACCGGCACATAGCGTCGACCGTTCACTTTGTCTTCTGGGAACGCTCGCCTGAGCGCATTGATGAGCATCGTCTTACCAACGCGCGATGGTCCTATCACGCGCTCGATACGGCTAGCCGCGCCGTCTAAGGCGTCCTCGATGCGTCGTTTGAGCGGCTCGAACTGCTCAAGGAATAGCGTGTGTGGAATCTCGCGCTGCTCCACCGCGATGCGCAGTTGCTTCGCGGGCGTCATGAGAGTACTTCTCCACTAACGCGGTCCAGCATGGGAAACGGCGTCACCTCGTCGAACATTGGGTCGACGGGCGCCACCGCGGCCGGCACTTTATCTTTGGCTTTGCTTGGTCTACAAGGTTGCGGCGGCAATGGTGCTGGGTGCCTGGATGCACGAGCGATGGCTCGGGCCTCCTTCTCGCGGCGTGCAGTTTCACGATTCCTCTCGCGGACACTCGGTTTCTTTTTCTTGGGCGCCAGAGAGTCGGCCACGACCTTATCGCGCAGGTCTTGAGCGAACTTCTCGGCTTCTGGCGCTCGCTTAGACCCGGCCTTCTGCTTCTGGAACCGCCCCTTGGCTTCACTAAATGACCATGCTGGCGTCTCTGGCCTCAGGTGCTCGTGAGGCAGCGTGATAAGCGGAAGGTCATCCCCCTCGTAGACATAGACGTTCCGGAAATCATCCGGATTGAAAAGCACCTTCAGTTGCTGCTGTTCACCGTATTTGGTAATCAACGGTCCAATATCGTCGCCCTTGTAATGCAGGCCTTCTATCGTGATGCCTGTCGTTCGGCTCAAGCTGCGCATTCTGTGCTCGTAAAGCGCAGCAAACCATTCGGAACGTGATGGTGGAAGCGAAATCGCGGAGCATGATTCCTCGAAGTGCTTCCAGCGTTCCGCTGGGGTGTCTCCCTTGAGCGAATCCGTCAGCACGACATCCCACTGCAGGCGGTCCAATGGATGGTGAACCCACTCTTCGTAGTACCAGCGCACTATCCAGCGTTCGAGCTCCGCCAATGTCATGAGTGCATCGCCCAGGTCGCTGGGGTTGCGCTGCCCGTCTTTGCCATCGACACGCGTGGAGCCCGCGAGCGCCTCCAGGGCTTCCTTGAGCGACCGATTCAACCGCTCAATGAACGGCTTCTGCTGCGCCGCCCGGGCCTTACAGTGTTTGACGTCGACACCGAGCCTTTCAAGATTCTTAATACGACCTCCTTTGGTTTCTGGACCGTTGTCGAAAACAAGCTGCCCAGGAGTCCCGCACACATTCATGGCATGGTTAACACCCAGCTCCTCGAAGCGCTTCTTCTTGAGCGGCGCCATGTACATTTCTACACAGGCGAGTGAGTCCGCATCAGTTGGTGAACCCACAACGAGGTGCCAGCCGAGCGGATAGCTCGTGCAACAGTCGATGGCATGGACGAGGTACACCGCACTGCTGATTCCTCCTGGCGTCTGGACCTCCATTGGAATATGCAGTGCATCCTGTTCAACGCGCTCGAAGGGTAGTTCGGCGCGAATGCGCTGCGTTGCCACCGACTTCCCGGCGACTGCATCTTCCGGAAGCATGCGGTCGAGCTCGGGGTCCGCGCTCGCAAACTGCAATATGGTCTTTTTGACGTACTTGGTGCTTATCGGTCGACACTTCGCGGGCAGCAACGTGCCGAACACCTGGCGGTTGACCTCATCTGTAAGGCGGCTCAACGACCAGCGGGAGAGCGGCACCAGGAAATGCTGTTCCGCAAGTAAGCAGATTGTGTTGACAACACTCACCGAGTACCGCGGTGTCCGGTTGCCCTTGTTCTTATCTCCGCGCAAAGGAGGCAAGCCAGCGACGTCACGCTGGCGATACCGATACATCGTGGCCAACGCTGGGAATGGGCGCGCGCCGCGTTCGTCCTGCTGGCGGTACTCGTCGGCAATACGAAGGTATGCCTGCTTGAAGCTGATGCCCTGTCGCTTTTGCTCGTCCCGGACGCGCTGCAGAATCGCTCGGATAAAGCAGCTCTGCTCGTGGAGCTTTTTGTCGTCCGGTTGAGCGGCATGACTGAAACTCGGCTTGCCCGCACGAAGCAGCGTCCGTTTGCCTGCGTAGAGGTCGTCATGAATGTCGGTGACCTTGATGTACCGGTCTACGCGCTCGGCAGCATCGAACACCTTGATGCAGCCCCCACGCGGGTGGGCATCGAGTACCTCCCAGAATGCATCGTGATTTTTTGGCGGAGCAAGGCGGTCGTGGAGGAGCAGCTTAGGAATCATGCTTCGACTCCTTCAAGCAGGCAGAGATGGCCTAGGTCTCCGTACGCCAAGGACAGCTCGAGCGTCCCGCAGATAGTGTGATGAGTGAGGTCGCCCGTGAGCACGCCACTGACAAGCAAAACTGGAATCAGACCTGGCGATAGCTCCAGGTCTGAGCACAGTGTCCGCACCGAGACGGGCCCATCTTCGCAGCGCAGTACCACGCGTTCGATGAGTTCGTCGGTCAGGTGGGTTCCAACTTGATGAGCTGCCTGTTTTAGCACCCGCGAATTCATCCGCACCGGATGAACGGTATTCGAGGGAAACACCAGGGTGCGCAGGGGATAGCCATTGGCATCCAGAATGGGACGGGCGCGTGCAACCTTGTCCCAGTAGACCTCATCGCCTTCGAACCCCTCGAACTTGACCTCGACGGCGTGATGAAATCCGTCCAGCCATTCAACACTGAAATCAACGGTGTAGAACTTCGCGCCGGGTACATCGCGATGCTTGTGCCAGGCTTCACGCACCGCATCCCGCGTGAACAGCATGCGTCGGTCTATCAGGTCGACGCTGAACGGCTGCGGCTTAAAAACCCTGACGCGTGGGTCAATCGTCAGCAGTTGTGCGACGAAGCGCTCGGCATCGGACTCGACATTGATGTGGCCGCCCGCCTTTTCGCTGTACGTGCCGAACCTGGCCTTGCCGTACGTAGACGCCGTTTGGCGGATGCCGGTGTTGGCGGCGCTCTGCCGGCCGCGACGGCCATAAGACACAGAGGCGCGACTCATGACGCACCTCGCTCTACTGCGGACAGTTGGAGAGCGCTCAGGGAGCGTGTCGCGACGCGCGCGGCAACGCCTGAAAAACCGAGAGGGAATGGGAAATGGAAAGTGCTGTTCCTGTTCAGCATCATGCAGTCATTGGGGGCTTCGACTGCATAGCTTACGGACGCGTTTTTGCGAAATATAGGGGTGGTCTGACCGGCGTTACAGCGCCACTCGCGAATATCACTTGGCGCGCATGGGCTCTTCCTACTGAAATTTTTTTTCGCGTTACACGCCTGTAACGTTAACGTTACGTCGCGCTGCTGTCGCGTGAGGAGAGGTGGGAAATTGGCGCCGCCGCTGGTCGCACGATGAGCGCGAGAACGGGCGTCGAAGTGATAGACAAAGGAAGTGGAAACGTGCGTTTCGCAGCCGTTCCGGTGGCGACCTGCAGGAGAACACCGGCGTCCCAAATCCGACGTCTGTCGCGGACTGCAAGGACCTGTCCATAACGCAGGACAGGCCAGAGACCCGCTCCGCGAGACAGGCAGATGCTCACCGCCGTCACCAATCCACAACCGGATGCGGTCTACTTTCGGCCGCCAGAAAGTGGTCTGCTTCATCGCCCGCTCCTGCGTCGTACCCTCTCATAAATAGGGCTCGCCGAGGAAGCGCGTCAGATTTGCGAAGTCAGGTTCACACTCGATACAGCGTCTCTGCGTTGCGCCGAGACCGAGTTACCGTAGTCAACGCAGCGAGAATTTTCAAGCCAAAAACTATGTCTGGAATTTCCGCGCCGACCCGAGCGAATTCCGTCGTGCACGCACAGCCCATCGTGTTGGCAAGAGGAACACGCGCCTTTACTTGCGGTCTGCGCGATGAGTGATATACGAGTACGACACCTCCGCCAAACGCCCAACATCGCGCCGCCTCCACGTCGCGGCAAACATAGTTACCCGTCAGAGCGGTTCAGTCTTTTTCCAACGTGGAGATGCTCACCGTACTTCGTCGCTAGGTCCTGGAACTGGCCTGACAGCCGTTCTGCTTCCCCAACCTGAGCAGCGAACTCGTCCAACGTCATCGCAATCGATTCGTCCTCTCGACTCGGTGACATGTCCCAGTTCAGCGGCACAAAGACCAGCAAAGGGGTCGCATCGCAGAATCGTCCGGATTCTCCAGGCAGATGTTTCCCTGGCACGCCCCAACGGCCGTGGGAATAGTCATTACGAAAGACCCTTGCTCTATGCGCGCACTCAAACCACAGGCTGAACTCCTGCTGACCTTCTACTACCGCGTTCATCCAGGCGGCGCGCATCAAACATTCCAAGGCCTTCAGACGCTCATCGAGCTTTGCTGTTTTAGGCTTCAGAAGTGATTGAATTTTTGTGTCCTTGTCACTCCCCCAGTAGCGCAATTGCAAGCCCACATGAAAATCCAGTCTTGCAATGGCATGAACCAGTCGACCAAGCAGAAGATGGAAAGCATCTTCGAAGCGCAGGTCTGTGGGAATTCGAACTTCGTTTCGGCTTCTTGAACTTGGCATAGACAGGACGTTCTG
Organism: Ralstonia sp. A12; assembly: GCF_000801955.1. GTDB lineage: Bacteria > Pseudomonadota > Gammaproteobacteria > Burkholderiales > Burkholderiaceae > Ralstonia. The sequence goes on along the minus strand of NZ_JSZO01000004.1, from coordinate 231,001 downwards.
CTTCCCCACTTCGCGGCAAAGTTGGGCGTCGAGCGGGCACGGCAAGACCCCGTCTCTTCTGTATTCTTCTTCAGCCGGCGCAAGCGTTTCGCTAATGTCTACTGTGCAGTCGCCTCATGCTGTTGCCATTCAGAAAAAAGCATTCGCTCCACCTCCAACATCGTCACTTCGTGCCTCTCCAGCAGGCTGGCCAAATGCGTTTGGTCCAATAGTTCCACAGAGTTCAAAGCAGCGTTCTCGTGCGCCTGTCGGTTGAAGAACTGATTCGTGATGCAGACCCTCTCAAACTCCACCATCGGGTGTCTACGGCGGTAGAAAGCTTCGCCGGTCACGACATCCTTAACAGCCTCCCACCCAAGGGCGGCACCGTCTGTCCCGCTGGTCTTAGCCTGTATGAGCTGCCCCTTGCGACCGTCAATGGCAACTATGTCCACGCCATTGTCATTCGTGCCGGGTGTGCGGTAACAACCGTATCCGCGCTTCCCCCACAGAGCCCCCGTCAGGCATTCAAAATGCTGCCACCCCATGCGCAATGCCATGTCGAGCGTGATGCGTTCGTCGATGCCTGCGCCTTCCGACTCAGGAACGACCTCGGCCAAGTTGAAGTCGCCAGGCGCAACGTCCCCAGCACCATTCAACATGTCCTCCGCCAAACCGCGCTTGTATTCAAGCAGCATGTCGAGTTTTACATCGAAAGTCGTGAAATCGTCCGCACGAACCACCGGATAGTAGACGTACACAGGCTTCTTTTGATTTATGCGGTACGCGCGGTCAGTGGCTTGGTCCTCCTTGGCAGGATTCCATGTCCGCGTGTAGTGAACGACGTGGTTCGCTGCCTGAATATTGACGCCGAAGCCGACGGCAACTGGCGAAAGCACTAGGACCCCAAACCCGGGAGTTTCTTGGAACGCCTTGATGCGTTTCTGACGGCTGGCCACGTGATTCGCTGATGCCTTTGTGTCCCCGTTGATGATGTCAGGGCGAAATCCAAATTCGGCCTCGATGTAGTGCTGCAGAAGTCGCTGAATTTCGCGAAATTCGCAGAACACGATGACCTTTTCGCCTTTGGCCTTAATTGCATGAAGCTGGTTGAGCAGCCAGTCTAGCTTCGGAGCTTTCTCGCGGTATTGCCTGACCGGCTCAGGCTTGAAGACGCCCAATCCATGAGGTCGGGGGTCGGTGCAAACCAGCCTCAGGTAATGCAGTAGTCCTAGGTGATTTTTGAACGGTGTCGTAACCGTCGGGTCTCCACGTTTCTTGAAGCTCTCCACAGCTTTCGCATATAGGTTTCGCTGTGTGCTTGATAGCTGCAAGCGTCGGCACTCATCCACCACAATCTTCGGCGGCAAACCTGTATCCACTTGACTCTTCAATCGCCGAAGAATCTGCGGCGCGATGCGTGCCCTTAGCTCCTCAACGCGAGCTCGCTCCTCTTCAGTCTTGGCCTCAATAGGCTTTCTGTAGCGCTGACCGAAATCGTTTAGAGCGCCCAACAATCCCGGCTGGACGTAGTCGAACAGACACCACATGTCCGCAAGCGTGTTCTCGACTGGTGTACCTGTGCAGGCAATCTTGAAGTCCACGTTCTGCTTTTTTGCGGCTCGCGTGACCATAGCAGCAGGATTTTTGATTCGCTGGGCTTCGTCACAAACCATCAAGGACCACTTCTGGGCGGCGAACGAAAACTCGAGGTCACGCAAAGTCTCGTAGGTCGTCAGAACTATCTTGGCACTGCCTATCCAATTCGGTCGCAGAAACTTAACTAGGCCATCCTCAGACTGGAGCCGCTGGTCAATCTGAGCGCGCGGCACTCTCAGTTCGGAAAGGCTGTCACCGTAGGCGGTCAATAAGGGTAATGAGCCCGGCTGGAAAAATTTGTTGGCCTCTTCGGCCCAATTTTCCAGCAGCGAAACCGGCGCAACGACCAACATGGGGGACATGTCTGGTTCCAGCTCAAGCAGCCAGGCCATAAGTGCTAGTAGTTGGAATGTTTTCCCCAGTCCCATATCATCCGCCAGCACCGCTCCCCTGACCTGGTATTCGGTTTGCAGGCGAAATAAATGCTGCATCCACGCAAGCCCTTCCCGCTGGTGTTGTAGCAACGCGTACTCCGGGCGGATACTCTTAGGCACGTTGGGCTCAACTGGCACTGACTGCAGTGCTTCACGTCGCAGCTCCTCATACTCGAGCGCCTGGATGTTAGCTCTCAGCACGAGCTGCTTTTGGGGCCCCTTAGTGCTCGGAGGCGGTTGGATAACCTTCTCCTGGTCGAACGGCTTACCCGACTCTATATCGGCGAAAACTTCCTCGAACGTTTTGACAATCTGCTTAGCCTCTTGGACCGATATGGGCTTCGGAAGCCAGGGAACGCTCACCTCACCCGCCCCCTTTTGCTCTGAGGACTGCAGCCCCGCCTTGAGTTGTTCTATCGCTGTCTTGCTGGTCGGGATTGCCACCGGCCCGCTACCATCTTGCGGGTCGTAGACGACTACTGGCAAGACGTTCTCGGGGAACCACCCATCATCCTCCTTCCTTTTGGCGATATAGGGTGAGCAATACGGCTTCTCGATTCCGATTGAATCGACTCTGGCAGAGTAGCCGCTCAGGTCGTGGACCGCCGAATATGAGACCAATGTCGGTGGCGCTAATCGTTGCTCCAGTGCCGCCGTCAGTTCCTTGAGATGCTGCTCAGCATCCCCTTGGACGACGAAGTCATATCCGCCCCATGCAACCAACTGGTTGCCACGTTTGAGCGCGCGGGCAAGCGCCTGTGTGAATGACGACAGCTCAGCGTCATCTAGCCATTGGATTTCTGACGAAGTCGGTCCGCTTGCAACTGCAGTTTCGATGAGCAAACCAACGCGAACTGGATAGCCGGTCGCATCCCGTTCGAGCAGAGGGACAAATCGCTCGTAATCAAGACCTGCATTCTCGCGAGCTTGTTCGAACTGCGATTCCTCAATGACATCCACCGCATCTGCGCCAAGCGTGGCGTACGGATTCAGAAGAAATGCTTGTGCACGAGAGCCGGCGACACGCCTATGAGGAAGACGCTTCACTTCCTGCAGCACAGTCCGCACCTTCGGTGTCACCAGAATCTGGACAATGCCTTCTGGCGTCACAATGTCATATCTGTCGCGGACGTCCTTAGCTCGGTCGAACACTTCGAGCCAATTGGCTGGTGCCCCCTCGAACACCGGCTCAATCTCGACGACGTGGTCGTCGCTGACACTCTCCGAGCGGCGCAAGCCAATCTGAAGTTTTTCCGGAGTCAATACGACTGACCGATATAGGAAGTCGTCGAGATGAGCCCCTGCAGCGATGGCGAGTCTTCGAATGCGCCCCCACGCCTGCCGATGAGCCAAATCCCCTCGCTCTTCCTCCGCTCGCTGCGAAAACGCGACGACTTCCTTGAACAGAAGCCACTGCTCCGGACGCATGAGAGCCTGATGCCCGTCGCGCGCCATCACGGGGCCGTTGAGAATTTCATCAAACTCGAGTCCATCATTACCGTACCAACCAGCCAGCGCGATAGAGAAATCGCGGTCCGTTAATGAGTGGCTGCTTCGAAGGGCTGGGCGAGCATTGGTGAATCCGGGAAGCTGAAGAAGACTGGAAAGCTCGACATAAGCAGGCATGTCAAGTACCGCGTACATGGAATCCCAGCCAAGCAGGAAGCCGTCCTCTGTCTCCACTGCCAATCCGTCATCGACCAACTGCGTGAGGTAGCCCTCTAGCAATGAGCCCTCAATAGCTGGGACATCTGGCATAGCCTTGTCGGACGTCAGCACGACGCCCGCCGGCGACCACTGGCGCCGCCATGCATTTTTTTGCGCCTTCGCGTTCTTGAATAGCTTGAACACTGTCACCCCTTATTTCCACCACCCCTTGCCGGCTTTTTTCCGAAAGCCCCAGTGCGTCAGAACCTGATTGACTATCTCATCGCTTTCACCACCCCGAACCCACAGGTTGCCGCCCATAGATGTTTTATCGTCGATTTCAAGGCCATGCTCTCTGGCCAGCCCAGCAAGAGCTGAGCGAGAGTACGGCTGAGACTTCGCTCTCGCAGCGTGCTGGTTCGTTTCCTGGGATGATTGGCGGGTTGAAGGCAGCTTCGTCGCAGCCCGTGTCGCACGAGGAACTGAATCAGTAGGTTTGATTCCAAATTCCTTGGCCAGCGTCGCTTCGAACATGTCCTCCCACTTATCCCAGTTATGGATGCCGTCTTGGTGACTAAGCCAGAGAATGCTTTTGCTCTTCTGCTTAAGGGAATTTCGGCCATTTACTTCGAGCCGTAGCGTCTGCGTGGTGTCAAAGGGCACGGACCGTTTCGCGTCATAGCCGTACAGGGCATTGCCGAGGCCACTGAACTCTACGGCGACTAGGCTACCCATCGACATGATGAAGGCATTATTGGCACCGGATGCATCGAGTTCACGGACGAGCCCCGTCATCTTCTTACGCAGCGCAACGAAATCCTGTTCCCTAGAGTTGCGAGCAGACGAACCAAGCGCAAACTCTATGTGGTCAATTGACTTGACGTATCGCTTCCAGAAATTCATACGACGTGGGTCGCCAAGTCCATCTTCGGCCAGCTTGGTGAAGAATGTTTCAATGAACTCCAGTTTTAACCAGTCGGCCACCATTGCCCGAGCCTCTGGTGCAACCCCTCCCCATCGTGTCCGGTTCGATGGCAACCATGGGTTACCCCACCAGGCAACCGAGTGGTCGCGGAGCCTTTGGTGTAGCGCGGCATTGGGCACCTCTGCGTACCGGTCGAGCAGAAGAATCATTCCACGGTCACGCAATACCTCGTTAACGGCCAACAGCTCAAGCATCCTGGGTAGAAGCGCTTGAAACTGTGTATGGTTCAGGCGAGTTGCACCTTTCACCTGTGCAAGAACAAGCTCCCGGAGGAACCAGGACGCCTTCCCGATTCCCAGCTGCTCGCAGAGGCGCTCAATGTCCCCAGTGTCATCCCGGAGCAATGCATCCACGTAGGGCTCGCACGGTTGCTCCCCGAAGAGCCGCCTGTTTTCGACTGCGGTATCGACCCATTCCGGATTGAGGTTTCTGTCCTTGATGAGTCGATTTCGTTCGTGCAGGTACTCCCGTAGCAAGACCCAATTCTTTCGGCCGGTTAGAGCCGTCCCATCAGCAATGGCGTCATAGGTGAAGTAGCTCTTGACCAAGCCCTGATAACATCGCCGGTACGCGCTCGGCCTACTCACCCACGCGTCGACGCCCTCGAGGACTCGCTCCAAGCGCGGCCGGTCCTCCATGACGCACGCCCCTTGCGGGCGATGCGGCAAACACAGACTCCACGACAACAGATAGGCATCGCGGAACGATTTCACTTCTTGGCTCTGCCAAAAATGACGTAGCGTCTCTAGCTGATAGTCCTCAGAAAGCGCGCTGCCTTTGCGTGACTTCGTGCGCGCTTCCATCGCAGCAATTGCCTCATCAATGCCGCGGCTTGGCGTCATCGTCTTCGCGCCTTCTTCGACAGCTGGTCGCAGCAGTGACGCCAGATGGTCTAGTGCGCTCATTTCAGTGCGCACTCCCCAAAATTGCCGGACTGCTCCGGTGCTTCGGGCCGCTGCTCGCCAACGCCCAGAAACTCGAGGCGCATTTCGACGCGACGGCTCTCTTCGTCAGTATCCTTCGCCGCGTTAAAAGAGTATCCGCCAACCAGGAACAGGCTACGGACGCTTTCCTTCTGCTCCCCAGAGAGAAGACTTAGGCCAGATGCTGCAAACATACTGCAGAGCACCCGTTGGCTGCGCTGCAGACTCAGGTTCAGGTTACTGAGGTACGAGCCGGTCTTGTCGGTGTACCCCTCGACCACTACCCTCTTCAATACCCGCTTACCGAGCTCATCGTTTGCCACCCTCAGGATTTCGGGTACAAACTGACGAAGCACCACCTCCTGTTCAGTCGTCAGATTCGATTTCCCAAAAGCAAAACGCGCGCGGTCACCGAAGTCGATGACATGCCTATCACGGTCAACCTTGATGCCGTCATACCGCTTCGCAGCCTTTACGAAGCGGTCCAGGATAAGCTCAATGTCTTTACGGTGCTGCTCCTCCCTCTTCTCCTTCTCCGTGACGTTTTTGGTAACCGCGAGCAGCGCTACGCCCATGACGACCAGAAACAGCACCATCAAAGCAGTCATCAGGTCAGCGAACGAAATCCAGAACGGCTTCTCCGCCTCGTCCCGGCCGCCGCGCTTGAGAACGACCCTTGCGCCCACCATTCCTTACCTCCTCACCGGGGCGAGGCTCCCCATCGAGGCCAACGTCACTTCCAGCTCCGCAACGGCTGAATGCAACAGCCCAACTGCTGTGGAGAGCTTTGTGTGGAACTCGGTATTCGCTTTGTCGAGCGTCCTCTTTACCTCAGTAGCGAAGGAGGTATGTGCCTCTCCGAGGACCCGGCTGACGCCATCAAGGTATTCGTCAGCCTGCTTTTGCGCCGCACCCAAACGGTTTGCGGAACCTTCAATCCGCCCCAGGATGTCGCTGGTGAGAGTGGCTTCTTTGCGCGCCGCCTCCACCGTGGCACGCAGTTCGGTAACGAGCTGACTGATTGCATCTCTTTGGTTGCGATAGTCCTTCAGCAGTTCCTGAATGGCGGTTGCGCCAGCCGTAAGACTTCCTGAGGTTTCGGAGAGCTTGGTTGAAACACTGGTTACCTGGCCCATGATGCTCGTGACGCGCTCACCAGCCGTAGCGAAATTTCGGGAAGCCGTACCCAACTGCTCCGCCCCGGCATTCATCTTGTCGACTGACGACGACGTGACCTGGGTCAGTGTCGTGACGCTCTGTGCCATTTGGCTGGTTGCTGCGCCGAGCTCCTTGATTGCAGCTTCGACTGACTCAGACATTCCAGTGACAATACTCGAGGCGCGGTCGGCCATCGATTGCTCTCGGGCACGATTGCTCTCAAAAACCTCTTGCTGCGAGCCACTAAGTCTTGCCAGCATGGTGGTGACCTGCGTACCGATTGCCTCCAGCGTACCTTGCAGCTTCTGGTTGGTCTCCGACTGAGAGGTGGCGACCAGTTGCCGAATCTGTTCAATGAAAGCGGCAGACTGGGCGTTCATCGCCTCTTGGCGCGACTCAATCTTCTCGATAGCTTCGGCCATCCGCTGTGCCATCGCATCAGTTGAGCGCTGACTCGACGCCTCGATGTTGGCTACTAACGCCTGAAGCGTGCCAACAGCGTCCTGCATGCTCCGTGCTGTCTGCTGATTGAGTTCGTTGAGGCCAGAGATTTGCCCACCAAAGAGGTCATTGAGACGCTGGCTAAAGCTAGCCATGATGTCCTGAAGCATACGGGCGGCGGTTGCGCTTTGGTCGCCGCTCGCCGTCCTTACGGTCGAGGCGATGTCTTCTAGCGGGCCTTTGAGACTCTGCTGAATGCTTTCGGCAATAGTGTTGCCCAGGACTTGGTTGTCTTGACGAGCAGCCTCCAATTGCTCGCGGGATGCTTGAACCAATCGCTCCACGACCTGAGCCTGCTGCTCCTTGCCTGCAGCAATCTGGGCGCTGGTCAGTTCGCGTAGCAACTCGCCTAACTCCTCGACGAGAGCGTCCTTGAGAAGCTTGGATTGGCTTGCAGACTCTTCTGAAGCCTTAACCAGCCGTGACAGGTATTCTTCGCCGGCACCTGCCTCGAAGCATGCGTCAATCGCGTGCGCAATCTCCTCTGTCTTCCGGTAGAGCGATGCCAGCAACAGCTTTTCGATGAAGGTAACAACCATCGCGGCAGCAATGGCGGCAGCCGAGACAAGAAATGCCTCCCCAACCGAGTGCATGAGGGACTCGAGGCTCGTTCGCACAGTGGCTGCGTTCTCGCTCACTTGGAAAGCGCGAAGACCCTCAATGAGACCGCTGAACGTGCCAATGATGCCGATGCCAGTGAAAATACCCGGAAGGTGCTTGAAGAACTCCGTGCGCAACCTGCTGTCGACGACGGTTTGGCTATTGAAGTACAACTCCGCTGGCGCTGTGGCACGGACCGCCCGTACGACCATCTGACCGCCCCGTTCCTCACGCTGGACATGCAGTGATTCCTGATATTCCTTCCAGTGGTGCGCCAACTGCTTATCGCCAGCAAACACCTTTCTGAACTCAGCTGGGTAGTCCTTCGCTTCGAAATTTGCGATGTCTTGCTGAATGCGACGCAAGCGCAACCAATGTGCAAAACCCGGCCCAAGGAACACTGCAAAGAAGGCTACAACGAGAACAGCGAGTGCGGCGCCGGTAACAAGGACTGGTGTTGGCGCCGTGACCAGAGACGTCTCGAGATTCACTGCTTGCCCCCTTCCAATGCAAACTCCGCTTTTTTTGCATTGAGCTGACAGGGCAGCTCAATGCCATGTTTCTCGCAGTATGAGTAGAGGAGAGTTTCGAGCATGTTGGTCAGCGAGCGGTGCTCATTTGCAGCCGCAGCCTCAAGCAACCCTTTAAAACGACTGGAAACCCGGAAGCTCATTGAAATATTTTTCCCCTCGACCATAGTCGAACCTTTTTTAATGTATAGAGCCCTACGATACATGCATTGCAAAGCTGGGGATAGAGGGGAATAGCACCTCAGAAAAAACGTTGGAAAAACAGCACGACTCACCGGCCGGCGAAACACCGTTTGGCAGCGGCACCCACCCCTAAAAGAATTTCATACGCCTTTATCACACTATCTGGTCCACCGCGTTCGCGAAGGCTTCCACCCATTAACTTTGCTCAAACAGAGCGCCCGGTTCAACCACAGGATTGTTCTTAGGCCCCTCAAGGGCATTTTCTTGGAAGAACCGGGCCACATAACCCGGAAGAATATATAGGCACTGGCAACCAATCGCCCCCCCCCGGGCTGTCGCAGCTTCCTGTCGACTTGCTTCTGCACTGTGACGCGGCGACTGCCATACCCCCCCCCGATTGAGGGGTGGCCACCCTTCCTGCATAGCCGCATTATCTTCGTGGTACCACGGTGAAAAAAGGGAAGAAACGCAAGTCTCCCGATACGCTCAGATTTTTTGACGTTTGATAGCGGTAGATGTCTTTAGACGACTCTCGGTTCCTGCAGCATAAAAATGCCTCGACAGGCGAAGCAATGGTGTTGAATGTTGCCTGAACAAGAACCCATAAAAAGCCCGGAAAGAATATAAGCACCATGAACCGCATTTAATGGTCCTAATGATAGGAATACAGAAAGAACTGCCGTTAGTGCAAGTCGTATCGGACCTGTTCCGCGATTTCAAAGGGGATGAAATCGGCGGTCAGCACGCTTCGCGCGGGTTCAACTTCCAGGTATGGCATGCAGTACTTGAGGCCTTGAAAGCCTACAAGAGCGGCGAAGACTATGCGGTCGTTCTCGAGTGGCAACAGGACGTGGCGGTGCTCAACTCCTCGACCACACCGACAGCAGTTCGCTTCGTACAGCTGAAGAAGCACGAGACCGCTACTCATTGGAAGTTGCACCACCTCATCGCCCCCGAGAAGGGTGACGACCCGCCCGCCGCAAACGATGCCGCTACGGACGCATCATCACCAGGCGACGTGCAGCCTCCTGTGGATGGGAAGCCTGCGAAGAAGCCTCGGAAAACTAAGCCCAAAGCGCCGAAGCCGTCATTCTTGGCAAAGCTCTACGCCCATCGCAGGCGGTTCAAAGAACTGGCGCAATCGCGATTGGAATTTGCGTCGAATGCAAAATACGAGATTCCCGATGCCGCCGGCGCCACCACGATGCTATCGAGCATTGAGCTGACGGGGTTGGATAGCAAGGTACGAGAGGACCTTGAGGAAAAGGTGCGGACCCAGCTTGGGGTGCCGACCGATGAGCCCATCGACCTGTCGGACTTTGGTTTGCTTGTCAGTGAATGTCCAATTGCCGACCCGCACAAGCACGTCGCCGGCGAGCTTGCTGAGATGCAGATTGGGAGCGAACTAAAATTGAGTGGCGCGGCCACGATGCTCGCGGTGCTCGTAATTGCCTCCTATGTGCATCAGCGTGCTGGCACAACGCGATTTGCCAAAAATCTTCAGGAACTGCTGGAACGCGCGGTTACCCGCAGCGATGTAGACAAATATTTGATTGCTGCGAACGACGCACAAATCTCCACAGCGGAGCAGGTGCAAGACGTCATCAGCCGGCTGAACGCTGAATTGGCACCGTTCGCCCTGGTTAGCAAAATGAAGCGTGAGCTGTCGCGCGCGTGCGTCGAAATTACGAATCGCGCCGGCCCAACTCCCATGGTGGCAGCCCACCTAAAGGCGCTATACGAGAAGAATACTGAATACGCGCAGCTCCCGAAGGTTGTTGACATCTTCGCGGCATGGTACGAAGACTTTCAAAAATTGAAACTTCCCAACGCGTACCTGTACATGCGGGAGTACCTATATTGTCTTATGTCCATGATTATTCAAAATGCAAATCCTATACAGCAACTACCATCTGTTTCGCCTGGTTCGCAATCTGAGGACGAAGAATGAAGCGGACCGTCGTTTATCACGCACTTTGGCTAGTGTCCGAAAGGGACGAGAGCGCGAGGCAAATCTCGTTCAGCCCCACCCACAACCTGCTCGCGGGTGAGAACGAGACGGGCAAATCTCGCGTCCTGAAGCATCTCGTGTGGGCACTCGGCTGCGAGCCGACGGCACGCGATGCGGGCAACTGGGATTCCAATCTCGTTGCAAGCGTTGACCTGAGCATTGACGGTACGCGATACACGTTCATGCGGCGGGGTATCCATCAGCGGGCAGCGTTTGATGCCGAGGGGAAACTGCTTATCGGCACGGAGAGCGCTTCAACCTGGGCGAAGTTCTTTGCAGCCAGGTTCGATTTCCCTTTGAAACTGCAACGGCATCAGGAGGGGGCGTTCGCGCTTGCCGGGCCCGAATACGCTGTGCTCCCCTTCTATATCGACCAGGAAGGGGGCTGGACCAGAAAATGGAGCAACTTCAAACGCCTGACCCAGTTTGCCCGCTGGGAATTGCCAGTCCTCGAGTCCTTTACCGGTCTGCGACCGCAGCGATATTTCGAAGCCCAGCTTACGCGTGACGAACTGGCGCATCAGCTGAGGGAGGCTCGCGCGCAAGCAAAGGTTCAAGCGAAAGCCTATGAACAAGTCAAGGCAATGCTTCCATCTACGGAAGCCAAGCTGGACGAGGCACTTTTTGCTCAAGAATTGAAGGAAATGTCCGCAACGGTCGCTGAGCTCGGCAAGGAAGAGGACAAGGTCCGCACGGAGCTTTTCGATGTGGCTCAGCAACTCCAAGAGCGGACGGCCGAATTGCAGATGGTCACCCGCGCGGAGCAGGACCTGGTCGATGATTTGGCCTATCTGACAAAGGTGCCCGATAACGGCAAGCTGGCCTGCCCGACATGCGGCCAAGAGCATGGTGTGACGTTCCGTGCAAGGCTTGACCTAGCATCCGACGCCAAAGATGCACATCAACTCGTACTGAAAGTGCGAGGACAGCTGGAGAAACTGCGCGACCGTGAAGCGAAGCTTCGTATCCAGCTGAACCAAGTCACCAACCGAATGGAGCAGCTTCGGTCGTCGATGGGGCGTTACCGAGGAGAGAGCAGTGTTTCTGACATTGTTATCGCGAAGAGTCTGGACACCATTGCTTTCGCTTATGACAAAACTCGTCGAGAGTTGAAGCACCATATCGAGGAGCTCGATGAGAATAAGCAGGCGCTGCAAGAAGAGCTTGCCAAGCTGACAGACGCTAACCGCGTAAAGGAAGTTCGCAAATCCTTCAGGGAGGCAGTTAAGTCCCACGCGGACCGCCTGGACATTGCGGCCGCAGAGATTAAGGGCATCAAAATTGGGGCTCGGCCCGCGATGGCGTCGGGCAGTTCCGGCCCGCGCATCTACTTGGCCATGCACTTAGCTCTGCTCGAAATCAATGTCAAATACGGCAGCGGGCCTCGCTTCCCCTTCATCATCGACACTCCGCGCCAGCAGGGTCTCGACGACAAAAATACAGCAAAGCTCCTGAACGCAATTTACGACCACGGGGTAGCTCATCAAATTCTCGTTGCAAATGAGTCAGTGCCTGAGAGTTGGGAGGGGCGCAAACACTGCCACATCATCAGCTTCGAAGAAAAACGCCGTCTGTTGCGTGAATCCGAGTACCGAGTGGGTCTGGAGATGCTTGCTCCTCTAGTACAGGCGATGCAGGAAGCTATCCGCATTGAGCGAGAGGCCGCTGCACAAGATAGCGGTGGGAGTGAATACGACGATGCAGATGTTGATGCGCCCGCCGAGGATGGCAACGACGACGAGGAAGATTGACCTGTTTCTGGTTCCTGCACGAAACGCAGTTGGACTCCGAGGGTGAAATTTCTGCGTTTCGTACGCTTGCGCAAACTGCGCAGGAGCTGGGTAGCCGAGCAGACTATGGGGCCGCTCCGGGTTGTACTTGGTAAGCCACTCCTCAATCAGACGCTTGGCCTGGCGTTGAGACGAACCAGTGTTCGTTCACGCGTTCATCGCGGAATCGCCCGCTGAAGCTCTCGATGTAGGCATTCTCCATATGGCGGATGCCTACCCCCAAAGCGTTAAGCTACGGCTCGGTGCCGAATATCCTCCAACACTTGCACAATCTGACTCACTTGCGCGGAATGGAACACACCCAACGGCCCTTGAGCGTTCACATCAGTAAACGGTGACTCGAAGAGGCGACGGGGTTCCACCGAGCCGGTTTGAGTCAACTCTTCGACAATGAGGTTGACGAACTCAATCTGGTTGGGTGAGGCCGTGGTTCCGCTGATGAATTCAGCGAAGGCGTGCATGGCGGCCTCTCGGTCAAGACCGACCAATGAGCGTACGAACAGCCCCAAGCCATGACACTGCTCCTTGGCTTCGCTGATGAGGACCGGCGTCCCGCCAGCCTCAAGCAGCATCTTTTCCAATTCGTCGAGGTCCGTCTGGGTAAGCGGCTGATTGCGTCTCAAACGCTGCAAAGAGAGGTGCGATTCATGAGCATTGAGGAAGGCACGGGCCTTCTCCCTGAACTTGCTCATGTTTAGGCCCGCTGTTACCTGCGGAAGGTCAATGACCGAGGACTCCCCAAGTTCGTCCTCGAAGTCGGTGTAGACAATCTTCTTCTGTCCCTTTGGGATAAGCTTGATGAGCGCACGCAAGCGTCGCCGCACCGTTTCCAGCATCGGTACAGTCGCCCCCTCCCACCACTCATCACTAGCGACAGCCTGAATCAGCACAATTTCCGCTTTGATGGCCGGGATTGCAATTCGGGCTTCCAGCTCGATGGCGATACGCTGAATCTTCTCCCGCAGACTGGCGAAGTCAGGCTTGGCTTGCAAGATGGCCAACTGGGCACGTAGGACCAGCATATCGAAGCGTTTGGCTTCTTCGTCCTCGTCCGTGATGGCTGAAGGCAGGTCCGCGACCTTGGTATTCAGCTCCTCGATTTCATCCGGCCCCAGTTTCTGCCATGCCTCCGCATTGACGAACTTCTCCACGTACCGACGCTGCGGCCGCACGATAAAATTGTCCACATTCATGGCTGCCACTTTCTCACGCAGCATGTTGGCGAGGTCCCGTCGAAGCTGGTCGTCGGTCAGATTGTCACCAAAAGGTGGCGGGTCGTTCTCGGCCACACTAGGGAGCTGCTGAAGTTTCCGGTCGAGCTCGAGAATGACTTGCAGTCGCGTCTTGAACAGACGCGTTGAGAGCGGCTCGGTACTGGCACCCTCAGCGAACTCTGGATTCTGGCTGAAGAATTCGAGGTTGCCGCAGAAGTCGAAGATGTAGAAGTTCTGCTTGTCCTCACCGGGACCAAACAGGTCCTTGCATAGTCGGGTACCGCGTCCGACCATCTGCCAGAACTTGGTCTTTGACCGCACCATCTTGAAGAAGACCAGATTGACCACCTCAGGCACGTCAATACCGGTATCCAGCATGTCCACCGAGATGGCGATGTGCGGCATCTTGTCCCTCTTCGAGAAGTCGTCGATGAGGCTCTGTGCGTACTCGGTCTTATAGGTCACCACACGGGCGAAATTGCCCTTGTACTGAGGGTAGTTGATATTAAAGCGGTCGGCGATGAACTCGGCGTGGGCGTTGTTCTTGGCGAAGATGATGGTCTTGCCCAGCCGGTCGCCCCCCGCGACTTTGTGGCCCTTGGTCATCAACAACTCCAACACCTTGTCCACGGTATCGGCATTGAACAGCCACTGGTTCAATTCGGCTGGGTCCACCTCAGTAGGGGCGGTACCTTCGTCGTTCCAGTCCAGCGCGTCCCACTGCTCCTTCTCGTCATCGGACAGGTCGCTGTACTTGATGCCCTCTCGCTGAAATTTCATCGGCACGGAAACCGGAATGGGCTCGACCAGGTGGCCATCGGCAATGGCCTGCTCCAAGGTGTAGGCATCCGTCGGCACACCGGATTCGAGGTCGAACAACCCGTAGGTATTCTTGTCGATTTCGTCCTTGGGCGTAGCGGTCAGGCCCACCAGCAGGCTGTCGAAGTAATTGAAGATAGCTCGGTATTTCTGGTACACCGAGCGATGTGCCTCATCGATGACGATGAGGTCGAAGTGGCCGACGCCAAATCGGCGTTGCCCGTGCTGCGCCTCATCAATGAGGCCCATCATGGTCGGGTAGGTAGAAACGTAGACCCGACCCTCCGTATTCTTCTCGGTGACCAGGTTGACCGGCGCCGCGTCTGGCAGATGGGTCTTGAAGGCATTCACCGCCTGATTGACCAGTGCCACCCGGTCGGCCAGGAACAGCACCCGTTTGGCCCAGTTGCTGCGCATCAGCACATCAGCCAAGGCGATGACCGTTCTCGTCTTGCCAGAACCCGTGGCCATCACCAGCAGCGACTTGCGCTGGTTGTCTACCTCCAGCGTTTCGCCCACGCGGCGTACGGCACGGGTCTGATAGTAGCGCTCAATGATGGCTGGGTTGATGACCGCTTCCGCGAGCTTCTTGCGGCTGCTGCGGCGCTGAATCAGTAGTTCCAGTTCCTGCTTCTTGTAGAAGCCTTGAACTGCGCGCGGCGGATAGGACTTGTCGTCCCATAGCCAGTGCTCGTAGCCGTTCGAGTAGAAGATGATGGGGCGCTGGCCATGTGCCTGTTCCAGGCAGTCGGCGTACAGCTTGGCCTGCTGCTGGCCCACCCTGGAGTCGCGGGTGGTACGCTTGGCCTCCACCAGCATCAGCGGCTTGCCGTCATCACCCCAGAGTACGTAATCTACATAACCCTTGCCCTCGTTGTTGGGCATGCCGGTTACTTCGATTTCGAAGTTCTTGGCCGGGTCTAGCGTCCAGCCGGCCTCGCGCAACAGCAAATCGATGTAGGTCTTGCGGGTCTCGGCTTCCGAGTAATCGTGGGTATCTGGCTCGAGCGCGTTCGCTTTCTTAGCGGCAGCTACCTCTGCGCGCAGCCGCTGCAACTCGGCATCGAGTTCCGCTTTTTCGTTACGTAGCGTGGTCAGCGCCTCGTTGCGGTCTGCCAGTTGGTCCGAGAGCTTCTGAAGCTGCGGTTGGGTCAGGGCTGGTGTGTCGCTTGCCTTGGGGAGCAGCCCTGGCGCGAAGGCCAAGCCCGGCGCCGGTCTGGCAGTGCGGCCGTAGTTACGGGCGACCCAGTAGCAGAAGTGGAACAGTTCACGGGTTGCGCTTAGCGCATCGGTCTCCAGCATCTTCTTGTTGCCGTGCACCGCCAGATTGCCAAGGTCCTTGATGAGCTTGGCCTTGGTGAACAGGGCGTCACCAACCTGCGCACGGAAGCTGGGTTCGAAGATGAAGGCGCTCAGCGTATCCTGATACGGCTGCTTGAAGGCTTTGTCGTGGGCGTACAGCCATGCCACAGCCAATTCCAAGCCGCGGCGGGCATAGAAACAGGCCGTACGGGGGTCACTGTAAACCGCCCGTTCGGCACGGTGTGCTGCCTCATGTAGGGAACCCCATTCTGACTGCAGGAAGCTGAAGTTACTCATATTATTATTCTCCTTCGCCCGTCCGGCTCTACCTTCTCGCTACCAACTCAGGTGCCGATGGGAATGGTTTGTTGTTGCATATGTGGCGCCTCAGAGTTCGCCGCTGAACGCGCGGTGCTGAAGCGATGAAATAAGCATTTCCATTTCAGCTAGCGAGGCTTCGAATTTCTTTCTTTCAGTCCAAATCTTCTCAACTCGGGTTGCAAAAGTCAGTTGTTTCGCCATAGGTGGTACAGGCATAGGCAATGCCCGCAAACCAGGACCGCTGAAGTTCTGTTGTGCTGCTTGCCGAGATTGCTTCGCAATCAGCGCCTGCACAGACTTTGCCCGCAACACAGAGAAGGCGTACTGAGGCATCACAGATTCATCAAAGCGTAGTCGAATGAAATACGCGCCAGCAATGCTCGGTGGGTCTGACTCGCGAATAAGCGCAACTTTGCCAACAGTCGCCCCTGTTCTAGCAAACACAATGTCGCCAGGCCGCAAAACAAATTGCGTCTTGATTTTCTCATCCACAGCCATTCGTGGCATGGCATCAAAGTCAAGCGAGCCTAACTGGTCGAGGTCAGTAATTCGAACAATGCGGACACCATCTGAAGAATAGGCTTCGTTGTAAAACCGTGGACCGTACTCAAGCTTCGACACGCAGTCGCCAAGCTTTTTGGGTGTGCAGCCTTTCGCACCGGCAACGGGGTCCCCAAACATCTCCACAAAAATCGATTGCACAAGGCTGTCGACGCGAGTCAAGGCTTCGCGGCGCTTAGCGCGCAGTGCATCAGCCTTATCAAGGATGGTTGTAATGCGGCGTTGTTCGGGGAGCGGGGGGACTGGTATCTCGTACCGCCAAAATTCGCTCATGACCATTCGAGGCATCTTGGCGCCAGCAACAACGGTGTTTGCGAAGCTCAGAAATTCTGGAGAGCGTAGATAGTACGCCAGATAGGGGGCTATTACCTTCTCCGGATTGCATATCAGAGAAACCAGCTCAGTTGTAGCAAAGCCGTCGCCATCCGCAACAACGACCTTGTTTAAATATGGGCGCAGCTTTGAATACAGCACTGTGCCGGAGCTGAATGGGTAAGTCGATGGACCCAATTCATCGTGCGATACCATTACCCTATTTAAAATTCGACCAGAGTCTGACTCAATCTGGTCGAGACTCAAATTCCAAATTTTTTTCCCATCCACAGCGACATGCTTTGGCTTCCCCTCAATGACTATGTCGGAAAGAGGTACGCGAGGGTATCTGCTCACTTCAGCATCCCCTCAAGCTCCAGCATCCCCGTCCGAATCTCATCTTCCAATTGTTTGAGCTTTGTCAGAAGCTCAAGCGGATGCTCATGCTCGACCACCTCGTGCACCACTTCCTTGTAGCGGTTGATGGAAAGGTCGTAGCCCTGCTCAGCAATGTCGGCCTTGCGCACGCAGAAGCTCTGCTCGGTGCGCGCACGCTGACGTTCACTGCCATCGCGTTCGGCCCAGCGGGCAAGCACGTCGGGCAGGTTGTTCTTGGTGTGTTCAACCTCGCTTAGCGCCACGGTCGGGCGCACGCCGAGCTTGTCATCGGAAAGCAGCGGCTGGCGTTTATCGTCCAAGCTCCAGCCGTCGGCCTGCATGTCATAGAACCAAACATGCTCGGTGCCACCCGAATTGGTCTTGGTGAACAGCAGGATAGCGGTGGAAACGCCCGCATAGGGCTTAAAAGCTCCCGATGGAAGTGAGATTACGGCATCGAGCTTCTGGTCTTCCACCAGCACGCGACGCAGTTCCTTGTGCGCCTTGCTGGAGCCGAACAGCACGCCATCAGGCACGATAACAGCGGCGCGGCCACCGGGTTTCAAGAGCCGCAGGAACAGCGCAAGGAACAGAAGCTCGGTCTTCTTGGTCTTGACGATACTCAGCAGGTCCTTGGCGGTGTTCTCGTAGTCGAGGCTGCCCGCAAAGGGAGGATTCGCTAGGATGAGGCTGTACTTTTCTTCGTCTCCCGCATGCTCTTCGCTGAGCGAATCCTTATAGCGGATGTCCGGGTTATCGACACCATGTAGCGCCAGATTCATGCTGCCAATGCGCAGCATGGTGTTATCGAAGTCGTAGCCGTGGAACAACCCATGGTGGAAGTGCTCGCGGGCGACCGGGTCATTGAATAGTTCGGGGTATTGCTCGCGCAAGTATTCGCCGGCTGCCACCAGAAAGCCACAGGTACCGCTGGCCGGGTCGCAAATCACGTCCATAGCCGTGGGCGCAGTGAGCTCGACCATCAGCTTGATGATGTGGCGCGGGGTGCGGAACTGTCCGTTCTGGCCGGCTGCGGCTATTTTGCTGAGCAGGTATTCGTACAAGTCTCCCTTGGTATCGCGGTCCTCCATCGGCACCGCATCGAGCATGTCCACCACTTTGGCCAGCAGGCCCGTCGTGGGGATGGTGTAACGAGCATCCTTCATATGGTGGGCGTATGTGGAACCATCGCCCCCCAGCGTGCGCAGGAAA
This sequence comes from Ralstonia sp. A12, assembly GCF_000801955.1. GTDB lineage: Bacteria > Pseudomonadota > Gammaproteobacteria > Burkholderiales > Burkholderiaceae > Ralstonia. Next base: position 212,542 of record NZ_JSZO01000004.1, on the reverse strand, counting down.
GGAAAAACGTGCTCGGCCACCACGGTATGCATTTCAGCCGGGGCGAAGTGCTTGAAGCGCGACCAGCGTAGGTCGTTGTAGTCTCGGCCCTTCGGGTCTTGCCTCTCCGGAAAGATGCGGTTGGCCATGGGCTGCCGAAGAATGGCCGCCTTGCTCTCTTCCAGCGTGTGTGCGTCGTCGAGCCGGCGGATGAACAACAGATAGGTGATTTGTTCCAGCACCTCCATCGGGTTGGAGATGCCGCCAGACCAGAAAGCGTTCCAGATGGCGTCGATTTGGTTCTTGAGCTCGCCGGTAAGCATGAATTTCCGATGCTGAAATGGTTGTCGTTGGGCTCGGAGCATTATCCCAGACGGGACCGCGTATGGTCATACCACTTGCGCGTGTTTGCGCAGTGACGCAGATGTGGACGTGCTCACAAGAATTCGGGAAAGTGCGGCGGCCTGACGACGAATTACCATGCACGCACACTATCAATAAAAATGGACCCATAAGTTTCTCAACTTATGGGTCCATTTTTCTCAGGTTATGAGGCTATCTACACTAGAACTCAAACATCAATATTCCGCGCCACCAACGCATTGCTCTCAATGAAGTTCCGGCGCGGTTCCACGTCATCGCCCATCAGCGTCGTAAAGATCTGGTCCGCCGCAATGGCGTCGTCAATCTGCACCTTGAGCAGGCGGCGCTGGGTGACGTCCATGGTGGTTTCCCACAGCTGCTCGGGGTTCATTTCGCCCAGGCCCTTGTAGCGCTGGCGGCTCACGCCGCGCTCGGCTTCGGCCAGCAGCCACGTCATGGCGGCGTGGAAGTCGGTCACGTTGGCTTCACGCTGCTTGTCGCCGGTGCCGCGGCGTACCTTGGCGCCGTCGCCAATCAGACCCTGGAAGGTCTGGGCGGTGCTCGACAGGGCGGTGTAGTCAGAGCCAGCCACAAAGTCGGCGTCGATGTGGCTGATGCGTGCGTTGCCGTGCTGGCGGCGCACGACCATCACGCGGTACTTCTCGCTCTTCTCGTCGTACTGCATGAAGGCGTCTGCCGTGGCGCCGCCGTTGGCGCTGCTGGCGTTGCCTTGCATTTCCAGCAGGCGGGCCTTGAGGGTGCGGGCAGATGCTTCTGCGGCGGCTTCGTTGCTGAGGTCCAGGGCCACGCCTTCGGCAATGGCGCGCAGGGCGTCGGCGTCAATCACGCGCGATAGGCGCTCGATCACGCCGCGGCTGAACTGGTACTGGCGTGCGAGTTCGGCCAGGGCGTCGCCGGCAATCTCGGTGCCATCGGCACGCACCAGCACGGCGGTGTCCAGCGCCTGGCGCACGAGGTAGGCGGCCATCTCAACGTCGTCTTTGATGTAGCGCTCTTCCTTGCCGTGCTTGATCTTGTAGAGCGGCGGCTGGGCGATGTACACGTGGCCGCGCTCCACAATCTCGGGCATCTGGCGGTAGAAGAACGTGAGCAGCAGCGTGCGGATGTGCGAGCCGTCCACGTCAGCATCGGTCATGATGATGATGCGGTGGTAGCGCAGCTTGTCGAGGTTGTAGTCGTCTTTGCCAATGCCGGTGCCCATGGCGGTGATGAGCGTAAGCACTTCCTGGCTGGAGAGCATCTTGTCAAAGCGCGCGCGCTCGACGTTCAGGATCTTGCCCTTGAGTGGCAGGATTGCCTGGAACTTGCGGTCGCGGCCTTGCTTGGCAGAGCCGCCTGCGGAGTCACCCTCGACGATGAAGAGTTCAGACAGCGCGGGGTCTTTCTCCTGGCAGTCGGCCAGCTTGCCGGGCAGGCCCATGCCGTCGAGTACGCCCTTGCGGCGCGTCATTTCGCGGGCCTTGCGGGCGGCTTCACGCGCGCGGGCGGCTTCGACGATCTTGCCGCAGATGATCTTGGCGTCGCCGGGGGTTTCCAGCAGGAAATCACCCAGCGCCTTGGCCACGACTTCTTCCACCGGCAAGCGCACTTCCGACGAGACGAGCTTGTCCTTGGTCTGCGAGCTGAACTTGGGCTCCGGCACCTTCACCGACAGCACGCAGGTCAGGCCTTCGCGCATGTCGTCGCCCGAGGTTTCCACCTTGGCCTTCTTGGCGATCTCGTTGTCGGTGATGTACTTGTTGATGACGCGCGTCATCGCGGCGCGCAGGCCCGTGAGGTGGGTGCCGCCGTCGCGCTGCGGGATGTTGTTGGTGAAGCAGAGCACCTGCTCGTTGTAGCCGTCGTTCCACTGCATCGACACATCCACGGCCACGCCGTCTTTCTCGCCGCTGGCGCTGAAGACGGTCGGGTGCAGCACGGTCTTGTTCTTGTTGATGTACTCAACAAAGCCCTTCACGCCGCCCGAGAAGGCGAAGTCTTCTTCCTTGCCGGTGCGCTGGTCGGTCAGCTTGATGTGCACGCCGTTGTTCAGGAACGAGAGCTCGCGAATGCGCTTGGAGAGGATCTCGTAGTGGTACTCGACGTTGGTGAAGATCGTTTCGTCGGCCAGGAAGTGCACTTCGGTGCCGCGCTTGTCGGTGGTGCCCGATACGCGCAGCGGAGACACCTCCACCATCTTGCCGTCCGGTGCTGCCACCGTTTCGATCAGGCGGTTTTGCGGAATGCCCTGCGCAAACTCGATCTGGTGCACCTTGCCACCCTGGCGGATCGTCACCTTCATCCACTTCGACAGACCGTTCACGCACGACACACCCACGCCGTGCAGGCCGCCCGACACCTTGTAGCTGTTCTGGTTGAACTTGCCACCGGCGTGCAGCTCGGTCATCGCGATTTCGGTCGCGCTGCGCTTGGGCTCGTGCTTGTCGTCAAACTTGATGCCGGTCGGGATGCCGCGGCCGTTGTCGATCACGGAGATGGAGTTGTCCGTGTGGATGGTGACCTGGATCTCGGTGCAATGCCCGGCCAGCGCCTCATCAATGGAGTTGTCCAGCACCTCGAACACGAGGTGGTGCAGGCCGGTGCCATCCGACGTGTCGCCGATGTACATGCCCGGCCGCTTGCGTACCGCCTCCAGGCCTTCCAGGATCTGGATCGAGGCGGCGTCATAGCTGTGGGCCTCGGCGGGGGTGGATTGCGGTTTCTGCTCTTCGGTCATGTCGTTCTGCTCGCAGCCATGGGCACGGAAATGGTTGTCTCAGCGCACACAGCGGGGTTGCTTAAAAACGGCGAAGGGGCGGATCTTTCCGATCCAGCCCCTCGTCTTGCTCTCGATGTTTTGTTCGAGCGGCTTTGGAAAAAGCCTCGTCAAATGCGCATCGGCATGACGACGTACTTGAAGGTGTCGTCGTCGGGCAGGGTGATGAGCGCGCTCGAGTTGGAGTCGCCCAGGCTCACCTGCACCTTTTCGGCCTTGAGGTTGGCCAGCACGTCCAGCAGGTAGGTGACGTTGAAGCCGATATCCAGCGCATCGCCCTGGTAATCGATTTCGAGTTCTTCCTGCGCTTCTTCCTGGTCAGCGTTGGTGGAGCTGATCTTCAGGACGTTGGTGTCGAGCATGCAGCGCACGCCCTTGAACTTGTCGGTGGTCAGGATGGCCGTACGTTGCAGTGCGCTTTGCAGGAACGTGCGGTCGATCGTGAAGCTGTTGCGGTAACCCTTCGGGATCACGCGCTGGAAATCCGGGAACTTGCCTTCGACCAGCTTGGAGATCAGCTCGATGTTGCCGAAGCTGAACTTGACCTGGTTCGACGCCAGTTGCACCGAGACGGGATCATCCACGTCTTCCAGCAGGCGTTGCAGCTCGAGAATCGTCTTGCGCGGGATGATGACTTCGTGACGGCCGCCGGCGCCTGCCGGTTGCTCGCCCGTTTCCACGCCGCAGTAGGCCAGGCGGTGGCCGTCGGTGGCGACAGCCATGACTTGCTTGCCATCCACCACCAGCAGCATGCCGTTGAGGTAGTAGCGGATGTCTTGCTGGGCCATCGCAAAGTGCACCATCGCCAGCAGGTGCTTGAGCGTCTTCTGCGGCACGGTGATGCGGGCACCGAAATCGGTTGCTTCCGCGACGGTCGGGAACTCTTCGGCGGCCAGCGTCTGCAGCGCAAAGCGGCTCTTGCCGGATTGCACCGTCATGCGCTTGTCGTTGAGCGTGAGGGCGACTTCGCCGTCGGGCATTGCACGCAGGATGTCGACCAGCTTGCGGGCGGCCACAGTGGTGGCGATATCGCCGGCGCCGGCGCCGCAATCGGCGTGCGTGGTGATCTGGATTTCGATGTCGGTGGACAGGAAGGAAACCCGTTCACCCTTCTTCGTAATGAGCAGATTGGCCAGGATGGGCAGCGTGTGACGGCGTTCCACGATGCCGCTCACGATTTGCAGCGGACGCAGCAGGTTGTCTCGCGAGGTTTTGACCAATTGCATGAAGGCGATCCTTGCAGTTTGAGGTGACACCGCGCGCGCCCCTCATGGCAAGTGCCTGCAGGAGCATTCGCGATTAACCCCAAAGTTGTTGAAAATCAAGGGGTTAATCACAAATTATACCGCAAAGAAGGGGGCGCTGGATAGCGTCGCGCGCGCGGCAAATATGTCTATTGTGCATGAAAAGACGCCCGCGTTCGAGCGGGCGTTTGCATACGGCAAATTCTTTGCAGATGGCGCTGCCATGCGCCTTGGCGGTCAACCCTTGAGTGTTTGCTCCAGCACGTGCAACTCGTGATTGAGCTGGGCGTCCTTGGTACGCTCATCGGCGATCTTGCGCACGGCGTGCAGCACGGTGGTGTGATCGCGCCCACCAAACAATTCGCCAATCTCCGGCAGGCTCTTCTGCGTCAGCTCCTTGGCCAGATACATGGCGATCTGGCGCGGGCGCGCGATGTTGGCCGGCCGCTTCTTGGAGTACATGTCCGCGACCTTGATGTTGTAGAAATCCGCGCAGGTCTTCTGGATGTTTTCCACCGAGATCTGGCGGTTCTGCACCGTCAGCAGGTCCTTCAGCGCCTCGCGCGTGACCTCGATCGTGATCTCTTTGCCGTGGAAGTTCGAGTACGCCAGGATCTTGCGCAGCGCGCCTTCCAACTCACGCACGTTCGAGCGCAAGTGCTTGGCCACGAAAAAGGCCACCTCTTCCGGCACGGTCACGTTCTCGGCCTGCGCCTTCTTCATCAGAATCGCAACGCGCATTTCCAGTTCGGGCGGCTCGATGGCCACCGTCAGGCCGGAATCGAAACGCGAGATCAGGCGGTCATCAATACCCGTGATCTCCTTCGGATACGTATCGCTGGTGATGATGACCTGCGCGCGGTTGGCGATCAGCGCCTCGAACGCGTAGAAGAATTCTTCCTGCGTGCGGTTCTTGCCCGAGAAGAACTGGATGTCATCGATCAGCAGCAGATCGAGCGAGTGGTAGTAGCGCTTGAAATCATCAAACGCCTTGCGTTGGTAAGCCTTCACTACATCAGAAACGTACTGTTCTGCATGGATGTAGCGAATGCGGGCGCGCGGGTTCTCCATCAGCATGAAGTTGCCGATGGCATGGATCAAGTGCGTCTTACCCAGACCCACGCCGCCGTACAGGTACAGCGGGTTGTACGACTTGCCCGGGTTGTTGGCGACCTGGATGGCCGCGGCGCGCGCCAGCTGGTTGGCCTTACCGGTGACGAAGTTGTCGAACGTGAGGATCTGGTTCAGGCGCGAGCGCTCGTGCACGGTGTCATCCACCGGCGCCTGCGGCGGCGCAGCCAGCGTCGCAACCACGGCGGGTGCAGCCGGCGGCATGCGGTACGACTGCGCGCTGACTTCAGCGGCGTCCATCACGGGCACGTCGATATCGGCCGCAGTGTGACCCACCCCATGGCTGGCCGTGGCGAGCGCGGTCTCGCGGTACATCGCTGGTGCTGGGCGCACGGCGGCCGGGTTGTGCGCCATGCTGCCTGCCACCGGCATCGCCTGCGCGGGCTGAACCGCTTGGCCAACCATCGACTGCATCGGCGCCGGGGCAAATGCCGGCTGCTGGACGGCGCGCTGGCCGGCGGTCGGATCAAGCACGAACTGCACGTCGACCTGCATCTCCCAGTAGTCGCATGCGAGCGACTGGATGCGGCCCGAGAACTGGCTCTTGACCCAGTCCAGCTTGAAACGGTTGGGCGCGGCAATCCGCAGCGTGCACGCCTGCTCGTCGAACGACAGCGGCGTGAGCGGCTTGATCCACGTCTTGAATTGTTGCGGCGTCAGCTCACTCTCGAGTTGAGCGGATGCCGCATGCCAGAAATCCTGCATCGTTATCGTTTGGTGTTTGACCGGCGCCACACACGCGTCATCGACGACGTCCCCGGGTGGGCCGGCCGCCGGGCCTCTGGCGCGGGCCAGAAACCGGGTGGCATTCGTTATTGGAACGGGATTGTACCCCCGCCCGAAAGTTATCCACAAAGGATAAGTCTGTGGATAACCTGTGGACCTGCTGTGAGTAGCAGTGGACAACTGATTTTGACACCTACCCACAAACCCAATACCAGCAAGGGTTTCATCGAAATGACCCAAGCCGCACAAGGCGCTGGGGACAACTCGTAGCGGGGTGGATTTCCGGCGCCGGACGCACGTTATCCCCAATCCGTCAGGCTTGACAGATTCGGCAAACATCGTTTAAATGGCGGGTTCTGCGATGCGCGGCAGGGGAGCGCACGCTTGTTCGCGTCAGACGCGGCGCCGGATTCGTCCAGCGCGCCTGATCCGGCTAAGGCCCGATACCGTCGGTGCCCGTGAACAACACAGCGCACGGCGGTCTGCGTGGGCGATTTCTCCTAATGAATCGACACCAGGCTTTGCGGGGCGACCCTAGGCCCGGCGCGTGCGGCAGCGTCCGCACCACCAATTAACAAGAGAGTGCATCATGAAGCGTACCTACCAACCTTCCGTTACCCGTCGCAAGCGCACCCACGGTTTCCGTGTCCGCATGAAGACCCGTGGTGGCCGTGCCGTGCTGAACGCACGCCGCGCCAAGGGCCGTAAGCGCCTGGCCATCTAAGGTTGCCGCGCCCGGGTGGCGGCTCATGGCCGTTACCCATGGCTTTCGCGGCACGCTGGCGATGGGCCCGCACGCCTACCCCAAAGCCGCAAGGCTGACGAAAACGGATGAGTTCTCATCCGTTTTTGCTTTGCGGCCCGTCCGGCGTAGTCGTCACTTTGTGCTGTATGTGCGCGCCAACGGACACCCCCAGGCGCGCCTGGGCGTCGTGATCGGCAAGAAATTTGCCAAGCGCGCCGTCGAGCGCAACCTCATCAAGCGCCAGTGCCGCGAGCTGTTTCGCCTGCGGCAGCCGTCTCTGGGCGGCCGCGACGTGCTGATCCGTCTGCACGCTAAGTTTCCGCGCCAGGACGTGCCCACCGTGGCCGCCTTCAAGCGCATCTGCCGCGAAGAGCTGTCACATCTCTTTGAGATTGCCACGCGTCCGCTGCCGGCACCTCCAGCACCCTCGGCACCCGCTCCTACGGTTTCCGCACCCGCTGCAGCCGGAGGCACGCCATGACGCGCGTGCTGTTGTTTCTGCTGCGCATCTATAAAGTGGCGTTCAGCCCCTTCGTGGGCGCGCAATGCCGCTTCCTGCCGACTTGTTCCGACTACGCGCGCGATGCCGTCATCACGCATGGGCCGGGCTACGGCAGTTATCTTGCGGCAAAACGTCTATGCCGCTGCCATCCGTTCGCACAAGGCGGGTATGATCCTGTGCCGCCCGCCGCTGGCGACGCTGTGCCCCGCTCCACCGATTCCGCATCGACCGACGCGACCGCAGCCGACGCTCAGGCTGTGCGGCCGTCGATTCACCTTCCCAGACCGTAATCCGACATGGATATCAAACGCACCATTCTCTGGGTGATCTTCTCGCTGGCGGTTGTCCTGCTGTTCGACAACTGGCAACGCGCGAATGGCCACCAGTCGATGTTCTTCCCGACGCCGCAGACGGCAACGACTGCCGCACCGGGCAGCACGCCTGCAGGCGATGTGCCGAAGAGCGCCGCCGCAACGGCAGCCGCAGGGTCGCAGGCCGCTCCGGCAACGGGCGCCGCCTCGCAGGCACCGGCTTCGGAAAAGATCGTCATCACGACCGACTTGGTGCGTGCCACGATCGATACGGCCGGCGCCATCGTCACCAAGCTTGAACTGCTCACGCAGAAGGACCACGACGGCAACCCGATGGTGCTGTTCGACCGCAGCATCGAGCGCACCTACCTGGCGCGTTCGGGCATCATCGGCGGCGATTTCCCGAACCACACGACGGTGTTTGCGGCATCGGCCGGCCCGCGTGATCTGGGCACCGGCAACGACGTCTCCATCACGCTGACGGCCGACAAGGGCGGTGCCAAGCTCGCCAAGACGTACGTCTTCAAGCGCGGCAGCTACGTGATCGACACGCGCTTTGACGTGACCAACGACGGCACGGCGCCGATCAACCCGACGCTGTACATGGAACTGGCCCGCGACGGCGGTGCTGTGGAGCAATCGCGCTTCTACAGCACGTTCACCGGCCCGGCCGTGTACACCGATGGTGACAAGTTCCACAAGATCACCTTCTCCGACATCGACAAGGGCAAGGCACACGTGCCCACCCCGACCGATAGCGGCTGGGTGGCAATGGTGCAGCACTACTTTGCCTCGGCCTGGATTCCGGCTGAGAACGTCAAGCGCGAGTACTACGTCGACCGCGTCGACACCAACTTCTACCGCATCGGCATTCAGGAGCCGCTGGGCACGGTAGCGCCGGGCGCCAGCGTGTCGGCCACGGCACGCCTGTTCGCCGGCCCGCAAGAAGCGCGCATGCTGGAAGCCATCACCCCGGGCTTGGATCTGGTGAAGGACTATGGCTGGCTGACGATCGTCGCCAAGCCGCTGTTCTGGCTGCTCGAGAAGATCCACGCGCTGCTGGGCAACTGGGGCTGGTCGATCATCGCGCTTACGGTGCTGATCAAGCTGGTGTTCTTCCCGCTGTCGGCCACGAGCTACCGTTCGATGGCCAAGATGAAGGACCTGCAGCCGCGCATGACGGCCATCCGCGAACGCCACAAGGGCGATCCGCAGAAGATGAACCAGGAGATGATGACCCTGTACCGCACCGAGAAGGTCAACCCGCTCGGCGGCTGTCTGCCGATCGTGATCCAGATTCCGGTGTTCATGGCGTTGTACTGGGCGCTGCTGTCGTCGGTGGAAATGCGCGGTGCGCCGTGGCTGGGCTGGGTGCACGATCTGTCCGCACCGGACCCGTTCTACATCCTGCCGGTGTTGATGGCCGTGTCGATGTTCGTGCAGACCAAGCTGAACCCGACCCCGCCGGACCCGGTGCAGGCCAAGGTGATGATGTTCATGCCGATCGCGTTCTCGGTAATGTTCTTCTTCTTCCCGGCCGGCCTGGTGCTGTACTGGGTGGTGAACAACTGCCTGTCGATCGCACAGCAATGGTCGATCAACCGCATGCTCGGCACCAACAAGAAGGCCGCGCCCGCCAAGTAAGGCGAACGCGCTTCAGCAAAAAGGGCACCTTCGGGTGCCCTTTTTTCATGCGGCTCGATCGCCGGCCTTATTCGGGTACGTGGCAGACCGCCTCGATGTTGTGGCCGTCCGGGTCACGCACAAAAGCGCCGTAGTAGGTTGGGTGATAGTGCTGGCGCAGGCCGGGCTTACCGTTGTCCTGACCGCCGGCTTCGATGGCCGCTGCGTAGAACGCATCCACCTCGGCGCGCGTCTCGACCCGGAATGCGACATGCACCGGCGGCCGGTTCGGCGTTTGGCCATCCAGCGCGGCGGAAATCCAGAATTCCGGCTTGGCAGGCGGGCCGAAACCAGCCACATCGGTGTGTCCCGTGATCGAAGCCGAAAACTCCATCAGCTTGCTCATACCGATGGCGCCCAACGCCAGCTGATAGAACCGCTTGCTGGCCTCGAAGTCGCTGACGACGACGCCGGTGTGATCGATCATCTGAATCTCCTTGGTTGGAAACTGGCGCGCAACCGCGCGGCTGCCGCACAATACCGCCCATGACTGCCGCTGACCACCCCACGACCTTGCCAAACGCTTCCGACGCGTCACGCGCGCCCATTCGCACCATTCCCATTGCGGCGATTGCCACCGCGCCCGGGCGAGGCGGCATCGGCGTAGTACGTGTGTCGGGGCCCGACGTGCGCGCTGTCATGCAGGCCGTGTGCGGCCGGTTGCTGACGCCGCGCCAGGCAACCTACCTGCCGTTCCTCGACGCCGACGGCAGCGCCATCGACCGCGGCATTGCGCTGTGGTTTCCGGCGCCGCATTCGTACACCGGTGAAGACGTGCTCGAACTGCAGGGCCACGGCGGCCCGGTCGTGATGCAACTGCTGCTGCAGCGCTGCCTGGCCGCCGGCCGCGAGATCGGCCTGCGCGTAGCCGAGCCCGGCGAGTTCACGCGCCGCGCGTTCCTTAACGACAAGATGGACCTGGCGCAGGCCGAAGCCGTCGCCGACCTGATCGAAGCCAGCACGGAAGCTGCTGCACGCTCGGCGGCGCGTTCGCTCGATGGCGCGTTCTCGCAGGCGGTGCATGCGCTGGTCGAGCGCGTGATCCATCTGCGCATGCTGGTGGAAGCGACGCTGGATTTCCCCGAAGAAGAAATCGATTTTCTGGAAGCCTCGGATGCGCGTGGCCAGCTTGCCGGCATTCGCTCAGCGCTGGACGGCGTGCTGGCGCAGGCACGGCAGGGTGCGCTGCTGCGCGAGGGCCTGCACGTGGTGCTGGCCGGGCAGCCGAACGTCGGTAAATCGTCGCTGCTCAACGCGCTGGCCGGCGCGGAGCTGGCCATCGTCACCCCCATCGCCGGCACCACGCGCGACAAGGTGCAACAGACCATTCAGATTGAAGGCATCCCGCTGAACATTGTCGACACGGCAGGCCTGCGCGATACGGAAGACGAAGTCGAGCGCATCGGCATCGAACGCACCTGGGCCGCCATCGCGCGTGCAGACGTGGTGCTGCACCTGCTGGACGCGGCGGACTATCGCGCCAACGGCCTCTCCACCGAAGACGCCGCCATCGACACCCGCATCGCCGAGCACGTACCCACCGGCGTGCCGACGCTGCGCGTCGTCAACAAGATCGACCTGACGGGCGTGGCCGTTGCTGGCCGCGTGGACGCCGAGCCGCCCGAGGTCTGGCTCTCAGCACGCGATGGCGTGGGCGTTGAACTACTACGCACGGCGCTGCTGGAGATTGCCGGCTGGCAGGGCGGTGGCGAGGGGCTGTACCTGGCACGTGAGCGCCATCTCGCCGCCTTGCGCGCGGCCAAGGAAAACCTGGCCCTGGCGGCCGAGCATGCCGATCAGCAAGCGCAATCGCTCGATCTGTTTGCCGAAGAGCTGCGGTTGGCACAGGAGGCGTTGAACAGCATCACGGGGGCGTTTTCCAGTGATGATTTGCTGGGGGTGATCTTCAGCCGGTTTTGTATCGGGAAGTAGCGAACGGCCCGAGGAAACGCACGGCCGCCCGCTTAGAGAATCCCCCTCACGCCCCAACCCGAACCACCACCTTGCCGAAGTGCCGCCCCGACTGCAGATAGTCATACGCAGCCGGCGCATCATCAAAGCTGAAGACACGATCGACCACTGGGCGGATCTGCTGCACGTCAACCAGCCGGACCACCTCGTCGAGCACCGTGCGGCTGCCGACGATCACGCCGTGCAGATGCTTGGCCACATCGAACAGGCTGCGCAGCCCGAAATCCACGCCCGCAAAGCCGCTCAGCAAGCCCGTGATGGAGACGACGCCGCCCAGCCGGGTGGCGGCAATCGAGCGCGCCATCGTGTCGTATCCGCCCACCTCCACCACCACGTCGGCGCCGGCTCCACCGGTCAACCGCAGGACCTCGTGCTGCCACTCGGGCACGGCCCGGTAGTTGATGGTTGCATCGGCGCCAAGCTGCCGTGCGCGCGCGAGCTTCTCATCGCTTGATGAGGTGATGATGGTGCGCAGCCCCGCTGCCTTCGCCAACTGCAGCGCCCAGATCGAGACCCCACCCGTGCCCAGCAGCAACGCCGTCGCGCCCGGCTTGACCACGGTATTCGCAAACAACGCGTTCCAGGCCGTGATGCCCGCGCAGGAGATCGTGGACGCCTCCTCGAAGCTCAGGTGCGCCGGGATTGCCGTCAGCGTGGCCTCTTCGGCGACAAACTGCTCGGCCAGCACACCGTCGAACGTAGCGCCGGGCGATTCGGCAATTTTCCAATGCGCAATCTCGCCGTCGATCCAGTTCGGGAAATAGGTGTTGATCACGCGATCCCCTGGCTTGAAGCGCGTGACGCGCTGCCCCACGGCGATCACCTCGCCCGCGCCATCGCTCAGCGGAACACGCGGTGTGCCATCGATGCCCGGGTAGTCGCCGCGCGCGGCCATCCAGTCGCGGTAGTTCAGCGATGCCGCCCGCATGCCCACGAGCACCTCGGTGGGGCCTGGCTCGCGCACGTCCATGTCGATCTGCTGCAGCCCCGCGATGCCGTGTCCCGGCCTGACTTGCCATGCTTTCATGTGAATTCCTCGTTGCTAAGCAATGAAGCACCGATCTTATTGTTTCCACATGAGACACATTGACTCCATTTGGTAGACTCACCGTCGCCCATCAGGCGCCATTAAATCAACTGAAACGGAGCAGGTTTGGATGGACGATCGGCTCAGCGGCGTGGCCGAATTTGTGAACGTGGTCGAGTCGGGCAGCTTTGCGGCGGCGGCGGCGCAGCTTGGCGTCACGCGCTCGGCAGTGGCCAAGGTCATCGCGCGGCTGGAGCAGCGCCTGAACACGCGACTGCTGCAGCGAACGACGCGCAGCCTGAACCTGACCGGCGAAGGCGCGCTGTACTACGAGCAATGCAAGCGCGTGCTGACCGAGCTGAGCGACACCGAAGCCGCCTTGCTCGCCAGCCGGCGCGAGCCAACCGGCCGGTTGCGGATGACCGTGCCCGTGCTGTTCGGCAGGCACTGCGTTGCGCCAGTCATGCGTGGTTTGATCGAGCGTCACCCGCTGCTGGAAGTCGAGATCGCGTTCAGTGACCGCATGGCGGACTTGGTGGAAGACCGCTTCGACATTGCCGTGCGCATGGGCCCGCTGCCAAACCACGCCACGCTGGTCAGCCGCCAGTTGGGCTTCAACCGGATGGCGCTCTGCGCGTCGCCTGCCTATCTCGAAAAGCATGGCCGCCCGACGACGCTACGCGATCTGGATGCGCATACCTGCATCGTCTACGCCCGCGGTGCGCACCACACGCCTTGGCGCCTTCCCGGGCCGGATGGTGAGATGCAAACCTATCAGCCCGCATCACGCCTGCGCCTGGACGACCTGCTCTGCATCGCGGACGCCGCAGTGGCGGGTACCGGCCTGGCATGGCTGCCCTGCTGGCTCATTCCGTCATACTTGAACGCTGGCCACCTCACGATGGTCATGGGCCATGAGGGCGTGCTCGATACGGAGATCAACGTGCTGTGGCTGAAGACCCGGCACATGCCGCTCAAAGTACGCACGGCCATCGATGCCCTCGTCGATGAAGTGCCTCGCCTGCTGACCCAAGCCTGAGAGCCAAACCCATTCACCAACGGAGAGACCGGTGCGCAAGGTCCGCAACTACCTGAACAACAGCGTCGTACTGGGCCTGGCGTTGCTCGGCGTCTCGGGCCTTGCCGCCGCACAAGCGGGCTACACGCCGATGCCCATACGCAACGGCGTCAACGCGCTGAAGCTGCGTGGCTACGACGCCATCGCCGTGCGTGCGTGGCGCGAGAACTTCAACGCGCACAGTTTCGATGTGGTCACCTTCTTTGTGCGCGACGGCGCGGCAGGTCGCGCACAGCCCTGGAGCCTCGTCCCGGTATTCCGCCGCAGTGAGGGTAGCGGTAGTGGCGAACAAGAGCAGTTGCACGTCACGACCAGCGGCGGCGCAGATTGCCTGCTCCACGACTTCCGGCTCTTGCTCGCGCAAGGCGGCAAGCCCGCCGTGCTCATCCTCGCCAACCGCGACACCGGCGCCAGCTACGCAGCCGATGCCAACGTACATTTCGACTACTACGTGCTGACGGAGAACACCGAAGGCACGCCGGGCCATCCGAAGCTGTCGTTCCGCTGGCAGAAGTCGCAGCCCGCACGCGCACAATACTGCGACGTGAACCGCGCCTTCGACCAGGAACTGCATTTGGGCACGTCCAGCGGCACCGCCAATGTGGCGGATGGGCCGTAACCGACGCAATCGCCAATCGCCAATCTCGCCATGAGTTCCATGTCCACCTATCCCGTCTCCGTCAAAGGCGTGCTGCGCGCGCCCACGGGCGAGGTCGTCCTGCTGCTCAACGAGCGCGAAGAATGGGAGTTGCCAGGCGGCCGTATCGAGCTGGGCGAATCGTCTACCGAATGCCTGGCGCGCGAGATTGCAGAAGAGTTGAACCTGCGCGTGGAGGTCGGTGCGCCGATCGACACGTATCTGTTCGAAGTCATACCGGGCAAGCATGTGTTCATTGCCACGTATGGCTGCACGCTGGTGGGCGCGTTTGCGCCGACGGTGAGCCACGAGCACAAGCGTCTCGGGCTGTTTGCGCCGGATGCGTTGCCGGCGAATTTGCCTGGCGGGTATTGCGCGTCGATTGCGGCAGCGTGCAAGGTCTCGGCGCAACCGGGTTAGCAAGCATGGGTCGAGGCCGGTACTACACGTGGTGGCGACGCGCCGGCGAAACTGCCGAAGCGCTCTTCTACGCCAATGGCTGGGCGGCTCGCACCGCGCACGCACTTGGCCTTCAAGGCCGATTGCATGTTGATCGCCGCGATGTGTCGATACCGTTGAATGCCCCGCCCGCCGAGCCGCTCAGAGTGGCTTTCGCTTCAGACTTCCATGCAGGGCCATTGACCGATCCCCGCCTGTTGGATGCCATGCAGCGAGCGATCGCGGCGTTCGCGCCGCACGTGATCCTGCTGGGCGGTGATTTCGTTTCGCTGCATCACCGGCATGTCACCGGGCTGGCTGCGCGCCTGCGCGAATTACCTGCACCGTCGGGCAAATTCGGCGTGTTCGGCAATCACGATCTTTGGGTGGATGACGCGTTCATCCGCGCACAGCTTGAAGCGGCAGACGTCCGAATGCTCGTCAACGAAGCCGTGCGCCTGCCACCGCCCTATGACGAACTCTATGTGTGTGGGCTCGATGAACCCGGTGTCGGGCACCCTGACCCGGCCCGCACATTCAGCGGTGCTGGCGCGCGCAGGCTCTTGCTGATGCATTCACCGCTGGGCTTGCGGCACGTGCGCGCCCATCCGTTCGATCTTGCGTTCTGCGGCCATACCCACGGCGGCCAGATCGCGCGTCCGGATGGGCGCCCAATCGTGCTGCCATCAGGCTCCGGTGACCGGCGCTTTGCCAGTGGCTACTTTCAGCTGGCCGAAGGCGGGCAGTTGGTGACCAGCCGCGGTATCGGCATGAGTGATCTGCCAATCCGGCTGTTCTCGCCCTCTGAGGTGCATCTCTATACCGTTCACGCGGCGGGCTGAACGCTACCGCCTGTGTAGGTCAATCCCCACCCCAACGCCAACGCGGCGGCTCGCCCTTCCACCAGCACACCAGCAGAAGCAGCAGCGTCACGCCCAGCACATACAACATGAAGACGGTCTGCGAGCGGGCGGGCGGCAGCCCGACGATGCCCGCCGCCAACAGGACGGCGTAGATGGCGAACACCACCCAGCCCTGCCAGCGCGACGGCAGACCCCAGCCCCAGCCGTAACGCTTGGCGGGGAACCAGTAGTCGTTGGAATCAGTGGGCATGGTGGCCTCGAGACATGGCGTTCAGAGAACGGACGCGTCTTCGCTCGGGGGCTTGGGCAGGTGTGCTTCGGCCTCGGCATTGCGGCGCGCCGCGCGTTCCACTCCAATGTACTCGATGGCAAACAGGGCGAGGATGGCCAGCAGGGCGCCCGCGCCGAGCAGCCAATGGCTCATCAGGTTCATGATCGGAAGACGCTTTGCGTCTGCAGTCTGGGATACCTGTAGCGTATGGCTGTGCCCGTCAAAAAGTCGTAAAGAGACGAGGGCGCCGCGCAAAATTCGCATCTATGGCGATGCGCGGAATGCGCCGGACAAATTCCGGGCAACAAACGCCAACAGCCAGCCGGTCAATCACCGCTGGCGGAGGTCGTTTGCTACAGAGAGGGCGCACATGGGCGCGCCGAAGCGGCGGAGAACGGCACGTAGGCCATCAACCGCATCTTGCTAGCTTCTGTATCGAGGAGCGGAGCGTTGGCTGTATCCGGAAAGGGCTTCCGGGGTACGCATGAAGCGCGACAAACCAAGCTCGGCGGGACGGAGGTCGATCGACTTCACACCGCCAACGGCAGCACCCAGTTGGTGCTACCGGAACAACTACGCGATCTTAGTAGAGCTTCTTCGGCAGCATTTGCGAGCGCAGGCGTTTACGCGTACGCGACACAGCAGCAGCCTTCTTGCGCTTGCGCTCGGTCGTCGGCTTTTCGTAAGCGGTGCGGGCGCGCAGTTCCTTGATCAGGCCAGTGCGCTCGATTTCACGGCGGAAGCGGCGCAGTGCAACTTCGACCGGCTCGTTTTCTTTCAGACGGATGGTGGTCATCGGGTCCCTTGCTCAGTATTCGGGTGGACGGCGAAACAGCGGATTATATACCGCCCAGAGGGCGTGCAGTGTAGTTGAATTGGTTTACCGTTGCAAGCACAGGTTTCACGTGCCACTTAGGTGCCGAATCAACCACTTTTACGCCATCCGCCGTCGCGTGGAGGCGACGGCGGACGGTGTGTGCTGACGGATCAGCGGGCCGGCGTCATGTCCGGCGTGGCGGGCGCTACACCTGGTGCCGCCGTCGGCTGCGCCTGCTTGGCGGCCGCAACGGTGCTGCTTTCCTGCAGGCCGCCACCCAATGCCGTGTACAGATCGATGGCGTTGGTCAGGCGGGCCAGGCGCGTCTGCACCAGGGTCTGGTCAGCGCTGAACAGGTCGCGTTGCGCATCGAGCACGTCGAGGAAGCTCGACACGCCGTTGCGGTAGCGCTGGTCAGACAGCGTCAGACGCTCGGCCGTGGCATCACGGAAGCGCTTCTGCGCGGCCACCTGCTCTTCCAGCGTGCCGCGCGCCACGAGGGCGTCAGACACTTCCTGGAACGCGGTCTGGATGGTCTTCTCGTAGGTGGCGACGGCGATCTTCTGGTTGGCCTTGGTGGAGTCCAATTGGAAGACGCGCGTGCCCCAGTCGAAGATCGGCAGCGTGAGGTTCGGTACGAACGACCACAGCCCCGTCCCGCTCTTGAACAGGTCATGCAGCGCGCCGCTGGCCGTGCCCACGTTGGACGTCAGCCCGATGCTCGGGAAGAACGCCGCACGCGCGATGCCGATGTTGGCATTGGCGGCAATCAGCTTCTGCTCGGCCTGGCGGATGTCCGGGCGTTGCTCCAGCAGCTCCGACGGCAGACCCGGCGGGATGTCAGCAACGATCTTCTCCGACGACACGGTGGTCGGGGCAGGCAGATCGGCCGGCAGCGGCGCACCCACCAGCAGCACCAGGGCGTTGGTTGCCTGGGCGTACTGGCGCGTGAGCTGCGCCACGGCCACGCGGGCCGATTCCACCAGCGTCTCGGTCTGGCGCAGGTCCAGCAACGACGAGGCGCCCACGTCAAAGCGCTGCTTGGCGAGCTTGTAGTAGTCCTCGCGGCCCTTCAGGGTCTGCTGGGCCAGCTCAAGCTGCTCGGCATAGGCACGCTCGTTCAGGTAGGCCTTGGCCACCTGCGAGATCAGGCTGATCTGCGCGGCGCGCTGGCCTTCCGCGGTGGCCAGGTAGCTGGCGCGCGCGGATTTCGTCACGTCGCCCACGCTGAACAGGTTGACCTGGTAGTTGCTGATGCCGACACCGAGCTGATACTGCTTGGTGACGACATCCGCGCCGGTCTGCGAGATCGACTGCGGCGTCAGGCTGCGCGTGTACACGGCCGAGGCGTTGACCGGCGGCAGCAGCTCAGCGACTTGCAGACGGTACTGCGCACGTGCCGCCTCGATATTGAGCACGGCGATGCGCAGGTCGCGGTTGTTCTCGAGCGACATGCCGATCAGCTTCTGCAGGCGCGCGTCGGGGAAGAACTCGCGCCAGCCGAGGTCGGTGGCACGCGGGGCGTTCTCGCCCGGCTTCGCGCTGTCAGCCGGCACGGCATAGCCGGCCGGTGCCTGCGGGTAGGTGCTCGTTACCGGAGCATCCGGGCGCTCGTAGGTCGGCGCCAGCGAGCAGCCGGACAGCACGCCGGCAGCAAGCAGGAACGCCGGCAACAGCGCAGGGGTTCGAAAGGTCATCGTTTTCTGCATGTTCAGATTTCCTCGTCCAGCGGACGGTGCGCGGCATCCAGGCGGCGTTGACGCTCGCTGCCCTTGAAGATGCGGCGGACCACCACGAAGAACACAGGCACCAGCACCACGGCCAGCACCGTCGCGGTAATCATCCCGCCCATCACGCCGGTACCGATGGCGCGTTGGCTGGCGGAGCTCGCGCCGGTGGCAATCGCCAGCGGCAGCACGCCCAGGATGAAGGCGAACGACGTCATGATGATCGGGCGGAACCGCAGGTGCACGGCTTCCAGCGTGGCCTCGATGAGGCCCTTGCCTTGCGCCTGCAAGTCCTTCGCAAACTCGATGATCAGAATCGCGTTCTTGGCGGACAAGCCCACCACCGCAATCAGGCCGACCTTGAAGTACACGTCATCGGGCATGGCGCGCAGCGTCACACCCAACAGCGCGCCGAGCACGCCCAGCGGCACCACCAGAATCACCGCCGCCGGGATCGACCAGCTTTCATACAGCGCAGCCAGCACCAGGAACACCGCCAGCAGCGACAGCGCATACAGCGCAGGCGCTTGCGAGCCGGAGGCCTTTTCCTGCAGCGACTGGCCCGTCCACTCGTAGCCGATACCAGCCGGCAGCTTGGCGGCCAAGCGTTCCATCTCGGCCATGGCGTCACCCGAACTGGCACCCGGCGCGGCTGCGCCCGAAAGGCGGACAGCCGGATAGCCGTTGTAGCGCACGAGCTGCACCGGACCGACGATCCAGTGGCCCTTCGCAAACGTCGACATCGGCACCATGTTGCCCTGACCGTTACGCACGTACAGGTTCATGATGTCTTCGGGCTGCATGCGGTTGATCTTGTCCGCTTGCACGATCACACGCTGCTGACGACCGTAGTTCGGGAAGTCGTTGGCGTACGCCGAACCCAGCGCCGTCGACAGCACGGCGTTGATGTCGGTGAACTGCACACCCAGCGCGTTGGCCTTCTCGCGGTCGATATCCACCTGGTACTGCGGCGAATCCTCCAGACCTTCCGGGCGCATGCCCGTAATGATCTTGCTTTGCGCCGCCATCCCCATCAGTTGATTGCGGGCCGCGATCAGGGCGTCATGCCCCAGGCCAGCACGATCCTGCAGGCGGAAGGTAAAGCCGGTGGCGTTGCCCAGCTCCGGAATCGGCGGCGGGTTCAGCGGGAACACGATCGCATCGCGAATGCCACCGAACAGCGCACCGAAGGCGCGGCCGGCCACAGCATCAGCGGTTTGATCCTTGCCCTTACGCTCGCTCCAGTCCTTGAACGGGGTGAAGACGATACCGGCGTTCGGGCCGTTACCCGAGAAGCTGAAGCCCTGCACGGCCACGATGTTCTCAACGGCCTTTTCGTGCTTGTAGTAGTTCTCGACCTGCTTGATCACTTCCAACGTGCGGTTGGCCGATGCACCCGGCGGCAACTGGATGTTGGTCACGATGTAGCCCTGGTCTTCGGTCGGCAGGAACGAAGACGGCAGGCGCAGGAACAGCAACACCACTGCGGCGATCAGCACACCGTAGATGACCATGTAGCGGAAGGTCTTCTTCAGCATGCGCTCCACGAAGCTTTGATAGTGGTTCGTGGTGCTCGAGAACATGCGGTTGAACCAGCCGAAGAAGCCTTTCTTCTCGTGGTGCGAACCCTTCTCGATCGGCTTGAGCAGCGTCGAGCACAGTGCCGGCGTGAGCGTCAGCGCCATGAGTGCCGAGAAGAAGATCGACGACACCATCGACAGCGAGAACTGGCGATAGATCGCACCCACCGAGCCCGAGAAGAACGCCATCGGGATGAACACGGCCATCAGCACCAGCGTAATACCGATGATGGCGCCCGTGATCTGGCCCATGGCCTTGCGGGTGGCCTCGCGCGGGGGCAGGCCTTCTTCGGCCATGATCCGCTCGACGTTTTCCACCACCACGATGGCATCGTCAACCAGAATACCGATCGCCAGCACCAGGCCGAACATGGTCAGCACGTTGATCGAGAAGCCCATCGCGTTCATGACGGCAAACGCGCCCAAGAGCGAGATCGGCACCACGATCGACGGCACCAGCGTGTAGCGGATGTTCTGCAGGAACAGCAGCATCACCAGGAACACCAGCACCATGGCCTCGAACAGCGTCTTGACCACTTCTTCGATCGAGATCTGGACGAACTTCGAGGTGTCGTACGGCACCTTGTATTCCACGCCGGCCGGGAAGTACTTCGACAGCTCTTCCAACTTGGCCTTCACCGCCTTGGCCGTGCCCAGCGCGTTACCCGTGGGGGAGAGCTGCACACCAATGGCCGAAATCGGCTGGCCGTTGATCCGCGCAGACGTCGAGTAGGTCTGGCCGCCCAGCTCCAGGCGCGCCACATCCTTCACGCGGACCAGCGAACCGTCCGGCTTGGCCACCAGCACGATGTTGCCGAATTGCTCGGTGGTCGTAAGCTGGCCTTCTACCACGACCGTTGCCGCGAGCGGCTGGTCGGAGACAGACGGCAGATCGCCGATCGTACCGGCCGAGACCAGCGCGTTCTGGTTGCGAATGGCGTTATAGACGTCCGTCGGGGTCAGCTTGTAGCCGACCAGCTTGGCCGGGTCGATCCAGACGCGCATGGCGCGTTCCGTACCGAACAGGATGGCCTGACCGACACCCGGCACGCGCTTGATTTCGTTCAGCACGTTGCGCGAGATGTAGTCGCCCAGCGCCACCGGGTCCATCTTGCCGTCGGTCGACGCCAGCGTGGCGAACAGCAGGAAGTTCGAGCGGGCCTTGTCGACCTGCACGCCCTGCTGCGTCACCTGCGAGGGCAGACGCGCTTCCACGCGCTTCAGGCGGTTCTGCACGTCCACCTGCGCCAGTGCCGGGTCAGTACCGGCCTTGAACGTCACGGTGATGGTTGCCTGGCCGTTACCGCCCTGGCTGACCGACTCCATATAGAGCAGGCCGTCCGCACCGTTCATTTCCTGCTCGATGATGCTGGTGACGGATTCGTCCAGCGTCTTCGCATTGGCGCCCGGATACGTTGCCGTGATGATGATGGACGGCGGCGCGATGGTCGGGTACTGCGAGATCGGCAGTTGGGTGATCGAGATCGCCCCAGCCAGAATGATGAACAGCGCGAGCACCCAGGCAAAGACTGGGCGATCGATAAAAAACTTTGCCATGCGATGGCTCCTTGTTTACTGCTTGGCTGCCGGAGTGCTGGCAGCGGGTGCACTTGCTGCAGCGGCGCTGGCTGCGGGGGCCGCACCAGCACCACCCTGCGCCGGCTTGGCTTGGCCCGGCGCTGCACCCGGCTGCCACGGCACGGCCTTGACCGGTGCGCCCGGATGGACCTTCTGCAGACCGTCAACGATCACCTTGTCGCCCGCCTTCAGACCGTTGGAGACGATCCACTCGGTACCGATCGAACGATCCGCCTGAACTTGGCGCACAGCTGCCATGCCCTTCTCATCGACCACCATGACCGAGGCGCCGTCCGGGTTACGCGACACCGCTTGCTGCGGCACCGTGATGGCCTGCTCGTCCACAGCCTGCTCCAGGCGCGCACGCACGTACATGCCCGGCAGCAGCGTGCGGTCGGCGTTCGGAACAATCGCGCGCAGCGTGATGGTGCCCGTGGCCGGGTCCACCGTCAGGTCAGAGAAATACAGCTTGCCCGGTTGCGCATAGGCACGGCCGTCTTCGGTCACCAGCGTGACCTTGGCGGCGTTGTCGCCCGACTTGGCCAGCTTGCCGGCCTTGAGCGCTTCCTGCAGGCGCAGCACTTCGGTGCTCGACTGCGTGAAGGTCAGGTAGATCGGGTCGATCTGCTGCACGGTGGCCAACAGCGTTGCCTCACCCTGGCCCACCAGTGCGCCTTCGGTGATCTGCGCCAGACCGGCACGACCGGCGATCGGGGAAGTGACGCTGGCGTAACCGAGGTTCAGCTTGGCGGTTTCCACGGCAGCGCGCGCGGCAGCTACGTCAGCGGTGGCCTGCTTGGCAGCGGCCGTCGCGTCGTCGTAGTCCTGCTTGCTGATGGCGTTGGTGGCGACCAGCGGCTTGTAACGCTCCGCCTTGTTCTGCGCCTGCGTTTGCGTAGCTTCGGAACGCGCCAGTTGCGCCTTGGCGCTATCGAGCGAGGCCTGGTACTGCGCCGGGTCGATCTGGAACAGTTGCTGGCCAGCCTTGACGTCGCTGCCTTCAGCGTACGAACGCTTGAGCACAATGCCCGCGACCCGTGCGCGCACCTGGGCCACACGCGTGGCTTCCAGACGGCCCGGCAACTCGCTGGTCAGGCCAACGGTATGCGGCTGCACGGTCACAATGCCGACTTCGGTCGGAGGCATGCCGGCGCCGCCCGGCCCTTGTGCCTGCTTGTTGCCGCAGGCTGCAAGCGCCACCACCATGAATGCGGCAGCAGCGAGTTGGTGATAACGGCGGGTGTTCGTCATAGATGACCCCATGTGGCGATAAGCGGTGTGCCGGCGGATGCCATACCGAGCGCCACGCAAACGAGTGCGATGCCGGCTAGCCGTCAGCGAAACCAATAAACACAATTGAAACGCACGATCCTAGCCGCATCCGATGGCATGCGATACGGCTTTTGCGACGAAGTCGCAACAAAACGGACTCAATGACGTGAGAACGAGCGCGATTTGCTGCAGTGCCTCACCTAGTCACAAGGCGCCCGGGCTGTGGAACTGACCAAGCCGGCATGGCGCATGTTGCGATGTGCAAGAGGCGAAGTGCGCGCTATTATAGATACGTTCACGCATGTATGTAAGCAGGACCCATCGGCAAAACAGGGCTATTGTTGCAACTTTTGCTGAATTCGTTGCAATGGCGGAACGGTGCGGGGTTGCAGGAGCATGTGGCCTGCCAAGGCCCATCGCAAATCATGCCACCCGAAGCGCAGGGTGCAGCGTTGTGCATTGTGAAACAATGCGTTGTGAGATTTTGTGCGATGCACAAAAGCGAATCGAAAGAACGTCGGCAGGGTGAGCTGGCGTTCCTCTGGAAGATCATGGTCAGACGAACCAAGGAAGAAGCACTGGAAACACGCAACCGCATCCTGGATGCGGCAGAAGACGTGTTTTATGCACGTGGCGTTGCGCGCACGTCGCTATCGGATATCGCACAGGCCGCGGGCGTGACGCGCGGCGCCATCTACTGGCATTTTCGCAACAAGGCCGACGTGTTCGCCGCCATGTGCGAGCGCGTGAAGCTACCAATGGAGACGATGTGCTCGCCGCCGGGCGTGGAGGCTAACGACCCGCTGGGCGAGCTACGCACGGTGGGCAACTTCCTGCTGCGCCAGTTGGTGGAAGACGCGCACTGGCGCAAAGTCTTCGAGATCATGTTCAACAAGTGCGAGTTCGTGGAAGACACGAGCCCGATCCTCAAGCGCCAGCAAGAATCCTTTGAAGAAGGCATGGCGCGGCTGTCCAGCATCATCGAGCAGGCAACACGGCGCGGGCAGTTGCCGGCCGATCTCGACATCCCCCTGGCAGTGGCGCAATTCCATGCATCGTTCAACGGCATCATGGGCGACTTCCTGTTCTATCCGGATGCCTCTGCCCTCGCCAGCAAGCGCGAGCGCCTCATGGATGCCTGCATCGACACCCTGAAATACTCGCCCGCGCTGCGCCTGGCGCAACCGGCTATGGCCTCCGCCCGTACCGAGGCCTCCACATGAACGCGCCCGTCTTCGATCAGATGGTGTTTGCCGGCGGCGGCAACCGCTGCTGGTGGCAGGCCGGCTGGTGGGATGTCGTCCAGCCCGAACTGGGCTTGGCGCCGCGTGTAATCACCGGCATCTCGGCCGGCGCGTCGACGGCATGCATGCTGCACGCATGGAACTCCGCCGAACTGATGGACTATTACGGCGAGGCCCTGCGCCACAACAAGCGCAACGCCCATTGGGGCAACCTGCTGCGTGGCGAGCGCGTGTTCCCGCACTACGGCATGTACCGCACGGCGCTGCTGACCGTGTTCGGCGAGGGCCGTTTCGCGCGGCTCGCGCAGGCGCCGGACATCCGCATCGGCGTGGCACATATCCCGCGCTGGATGGGCGCACGCACCGCCGTGGCAGCCGGACTGATTGCGTACAACATCGAAAAGCACGTCCGCAAAACGCTGCACCCGACGCTGGGCCGACGCCTGGGCTTCACGCCCGAGTTCGTGCGCGCGCAGGATTGCGCCTCGCCAGAAGAGCTGGCCGACCTGCTGTTGCAGTCGGCGTCGACCCCGCCGTTCACGCCGGTGCTGCGGCGCTCGGGGCGGCCGGTGCTCGACGGCGGCATGGTCGACAACGTGCCGGTGCACGCGCTGGACCCGACCCCGGGCGACGCGCTGGTGCTGGTGACGCGCCTGTACCCGCGCCCGACGTTTTTCCGCCTGGATGTGCCGGTGGCCGGTGGCACGGGTGACGTTCAGCGCCGTTTCTACGTGCAGCCCTCGCGCAAGGTGCCGATCTCCAGTTGGGATTACACCCGCCCGGGCGCCATGCGCGACGCCTATGCGCTCGGCCGTCATGACGGCGAAACCTTCCTGCGCGAACTTCCACGCGGGTTCGCCGAACCGGTGGCTGCGTAGCCATCGTCGTCCGGCAAGCGGCGGGCGCGCCGTTTGCTGCACACGGCACGCCCGCCGGCGTGCCGCCATGGCCGTCCGGCCGATGCTTTTTCGACGGACACCGCCATGCCCGCAAAATCCGCAGCTTCCTTTGACTTGATCGTGATCGGCGCCGGCTCGGCCGGGTTGGCGGCCGCGCGCCGTGCAGCGCAGTTGGGTGCACGCACGCTGATCATCGACCGCGCGCAGGTGGGCGGCACCTGCGTCAACCGCGGCTGTGTGCCCAAGAAGCTGCTCGGCTACGGTGCCGCATGGTCGCAGACGGTGGCGCGTTGCCTGCGCGCGATCCACACCGTGCATGCCGCCGACGCCTGGGCCGAAGCCATCGCCCGCACCCGCGCCGAAGTGGCGCGCCTGAACGAGGTCTACCACGCGCACCTGCTCGATGCCGGCGTGCAATGGCTGACCGGGATGGCCTCGCTGCGCGGGCGCGGCATCGTCCGGCTGCAAAGCGACACCGGTAAGACCACGCTGCGTGCGCGGCAGGTCGTGCTGGCCACCGGCGCGCAGCCCGTGCCGCTGCCGGTGCCCGGCGCTGAACTCGCCTGCAGCTCCGACGACGTCTTTGGCTGGGACACGCTGCCCGCCTCGCTCATCATCGTGGGCGGCGGCGTGGTTGCTGTGGAATTGGCATCGATGCTTGCGCGCTTTGGTGTACGCGTGACGCTGCTGGTGCGCGAGGCGCGTGTGCTGGCTGAGTTCGATGTCGCCGTGTCCGAAGCCACAACACAGGCCCTGACCCGCAGCGGCGTTGACCTGGTCCCGAACGCCGACGTGGTGCGCGTGGAGCGCGATGCTGTCAACGGCGGTGGCGTGGCCGTTTACGTAAGCGGCGCCAACGATGACATCCCACGCGTGCTGCGCGCCCAACGCGTGCTGGCCGCCATCGGCCGCGCGCCGACCACCGCAGGGCTCGGGCTCGACGCGGCGGGCGTCTCGCTGGATGGGCGCGGTGGCATCGCCGTGGACCGCCACTTCCGCACCCGCGCACGCGGCGTGCATGCCGTGGGCGATGTCAGCAGCGCACAGCAACTCACACCCGTGGCCACGGCACAAGGGCACTACGTGGCCGAACGCCTGTTCGGCAAGGGCACCAAGCTGCCCGATATGAATGCCGTGCCGACGGCAGTGTTCTGCGATCCAGCCATCGCCACCGTGGGTCTGACCGAAGCTGACGCACGCACCCGCTGGCCCGAGTTGGGCAAACGCGGGACCAAACTCGAAACCGACGGCGACAAGCGCGCCGCCGCCGACCGCATCGACGTGGTGGTCCGCCGCTTTGTTTCGCTCGAACAGCGCTTTGCCGGCACCGGCATGGAATCGCTGATCAAGCTGGTGTGCAACGCGCGCAGCGGGCGCGTGCTTGGCGCGCATATCGTCGACAACGCGGCGCCGGAGATCATTCAGGCGCTGGCCGTGGCAGTGCGCATGGGCGTGCGGCTCAAGCATCTGCGCACCACGGTGGGCCTACACCCGACCGTGGCAGAGGAGCTGCTCAGTTTCTGAGCACCCGCATGGTTGAGCGGCTGAGCGCTTGAGCGCACTTGTTCAACTTTCCTGATCCCTGCCTCCAAATCCATGCACGTTCCATGCGTGAGGGAGGCGCAGAATGGCAGTCATATTCTTCAGGAAATTTGACATGCTTCCCGTGCTCTATCTGTCTCATGGGTCGCCGATGCTGGCGGCCGATCCGGGCCCTGTCGGCCAATCCCTCGTCGCACTTGGGCAAGAGATGACTGCGCTTGCGCCCCGCGCCATCGTCGTGGTCTCGCCGCACTGGATGACGCGTCGCCCGGCCGTCACCGCCCGCGCCCAGCAAGAGGCGTGGCACGACTTCGGTGGTTTTCCGCCGCAGCTCTATGCGCTGGAATATGCGCCGCCGGGCGCACCGGACCTGGCCGAGCGCATCCGCGCGCTGATCGACGGCAACATCGTCCCGGGCCTGGAAGAGCAGGCATCAACCGTGCTCGACCCGCGCCAGCCGCTGGACCACGGCGCCTGGGTGCCGCTGATGCTGATGTTTCCCGAGGCGAAGATCCCCGTGGTACAGGTGTCGTTGATGCCGGGCCTGTCGCCCGCGTGCCAGATGGCGATGGGCCGCACGCTCGCGCCGCTGCGCGACGAGGGCGTGCTGATCATCGGCTCCGGCAGCTTCACGCACAACCTGCGCGCGCTGATGCGCGGCCCCGGCACGGCACAACATGGCGTGCCGGTGGAGCCGTGGGTGAACACATTCCGCGAATGGATGATGGAGGCCATGACCGAAGGCATCCGCAGCGGCGATTTCGCCACCTTCTGCGACTACCGCGCGCAAGCCCCGCAAGCCGCCCACGCCCACCCGACCGACGAGCACCTGATGCCGCTGTACGTGGCACTGGGCGCCGCGATGGGCCAGCCGAACCAAGCCACGCCGGGCGGCGTGCAGGCTCAGCACGTGATCGACACGGTCACCTACGGCTCGCTGGCGATGGACAGCTTCCGCTTTGACGGCGCAGGCGCCAATCAGCCGCAGCTTCGCGCTGCGGCTTGATCGGCTAAAGGCTGGAGACTGGGCGTCAGGCGCGGATCAGCGCCGGTGCCAGTGCGGTCGGGTTGACCACGCTGTCAACGTTGCCCTGCAGGACATCGAGGATGTTCTGGAACGCGACACGGAAGTACATCTCGTAGCTGTCGCGTTCCACATAGCCAATGTGCGGTGTGCAGATGCAGTTCTCCATGCGCAGCAGGGTGTGGCCCTGCAGGATGGGTTCTGTTTCAAACACGTCGATGGCAGCCATGCCCGGGCGCCCGCGGTTGAGCGAGGTCACCAGGCCGTTTTCTTCCACCAGCTCGGCGCGGCTGGTGTTGACGAATAGCGCAGTCGGCTTCATGCGCGTGAGATCGCCCACCGTCACGATGCCGCGCGTTTCGTCGTTCAGGCGCAAGTGGACGGACAGCACGTCGGACTGCTCGAACAGCGCCTCTTTCGATTCCGCCACGCCAAAGCCGTCAGCGCGGGCGCGTTCCTGCGAGCCTTCCCGGCCCCACACCAGCACGTTCATGCCAAAGGCACGGCCGTAGCTCGCCACGAGCTGGCCGATCTTGCCGTAACCAAAAATGCCGAGCGTCTGGCCCTTCAGCACACGGCCGATGCCGAAGTTCGGCGGCATCGTCGTGGATTTGAGCCCCGACTGCTGCCACGCGCCGTGCTTGAGGCTCGCCACGTACTGCGGAATGCGGCGCTGCGCGGCCATCACCAGCGCCCAGGTCAACTCGGCCGGCGCCACCGGCGAGCCCTTGCCCTCCAGCACCACCACGCCCTTGTCTGTACAAGCGTCCAGATCGATATGGCTACCGGTATCGCGCGATACGCGCCCGGTCTGGCTGATGATCTTGAGTTTGGGCAGGCGATCGAGCAACTGACGCGTCACGCGCGTGCGCTCCCGGATCAGCACAATGGCTTCAACGTCCGCCACGCGTGCGGCCAATTGCCCCACGCCTTTGACGGTGTTGTTGAACACTTTGACTTCGTGGTCCTGCATCAGGCTGAAGCAATCCAGCTTGCGAACAGCGTCTTGGTAGTCGTCCAGTACGGCAATCTTCATCGACATCTCACTTCGAACAATGGTGCGCAGCAAAAAACAGCGATCCCTCGCGGTGGTATTCTTCCCATCCCTCGTCGCACGACAATCCGTGTCGACGTTTGGAATTGCCCGCCGCGGGCACGCAATTTGCGCAGCCCCGCTGGTGACGAGTCCTTGTTCTAGGGTCTATTGACCTCGGTCCCGCCACTTTAGCGCACGCGGCCCCCGCCGCCCGGAAAAACCCATCTTCCGGTAGCGAACCGCTTTGTAACTGAATGTGAAATCAGCACGGCCACTGTCCCTCCGCCTGCGTCACCCCTCCCTCTGGAAATCGCTGATCCGGCCCGCTCAGGATGCGCCGTCGATCGCTTTCCACCCCGCCACTGGGTGCCCCGGCCGAGACTGCCGTGCTGATCTGCCACCGCTTTCTTTTTCACTTCCATTGGAGTTTTGGTCATGAATCAACCCGTGATGCAGGGCGTGCCCGCATTGAACGTGCCTGACTACGTCAAACACGCACGACTGATCGCGTGGGTGGGCGAAATCGCCGCGCTCACCAAGCCGGAGCGCATTGTCTGGTGCGACGGTTCGCAAGAGGAATACGACCGCCTGTGCGCCGAGATGGTGGCCGCCGGCACGATGAAGCAGCTCAACCCGGCCAAGCGCAAGAATTCGTACCTGGCGCTGTCGGACCCGTCGGACGTGGCGCGCGTGGAAGACCGCACCTTCATCTGCTCGCAGAAAAAGGAAGACGCCGGCCCCACCAACAACTGGACGGCGCCAGCCGAGATGCGCCAGACGCTGAATGGCCTGTTTGACGGCAGCATGCGCGGCCGCACGCTGTATGTGGTGCCGTTCTCGATGGGCCCGCTGGGCTCGCCGATCGCGCACATTGGCGTGGAACTGTCGGACAGCCCGTATGTGGCCGTCAACATGCGCATCATGACCCGCATGGGCCGCGCCGTGTATGACGTGCTGGGCACCAACGGCGATTTCGTGCCGTGCGTGCACACCGTCGGCAAGCCGCTGGCCGCCGGCGAGAAAGACGTGCCGTGGCCGTGCAACCCGACCAAGTACATCGTGCACTTCCCGGAATCGCGCGAGATCTGGTCGTTCGGCTCAGGCTACGGCGGCAACGCGCTGCTGGGCAAGAAGTGCTTCGCACTGCGCATCGCTTCCACCATGGGCCGCGACCAGGGCTGGCTGGCTGAGCATATGCTGATCCTGGGCGTGACCTCGCCGGAAGGTCAGACGTATCACGTGGCGGCCGCCTTCCCGTCGGCCTGCGGCAAGACCAACTTTGCGATGTTGATTCCGCCGGCCGGCTTCAACGGCTGGAAGGTGACGACCATCGGCGACGACATCGCCTGGATCAAACCCCGCCAGGACGCCGACGGCCAGACCCGCCTGTACGCCATCAACCCGGAAGCCGGCTACTTTGGCGTGGCCCCGGGCACCAGCGAGAAGACCAACTTCAACGCGATGGCCACGCTCAAGGAAAACGTCATCTTCACCAACGTGGCGCTGACGGACGACGGCGACGTGTGGTGGGAGGGCATGACCGACACGCCGCCCGCGCACCTGATCGACTGGCAAGGCCAGGACTGGACGCCCGCGAGCGCCAAGGAAACCGGCCGCAAGGCTGCACACCCGAACGCGCGTTTCACGGCACCGGCTGCACAGTGCCCGTCGATCGATCCGCAGTGGGACAACCCGGCTGGCGTACCCATTGATGCGTTCATCTTCGGCGGTCGCCGCTCGACCACCGTGCCGCTGGTGACCGAAGCGCGCGACTGGACCGAAGGCGTGTACATGGCCGCCACGATGGGCTCGGAAACCACCGCCGCCGCCGCCGGCCAGCAAGGCATCGTGCGCCGCGACCCGTTCGCCATGCTGCCGTTCTGCGGCTACAACATGGCCGACTACTTCGCGCACTGGCTCAAGCTGGGCGACCAGCTCGCCAAGAGCGGCGCCACGCTGCCGAAAATCTTCTGCGTGAACTGGTTCCGCAAAGACGAGAACGGCAAGTTCGTGTGGCCGGGCTTTGGCGAGAACATGCGCGTGCTGAAGTGGATGATCGACCGTATCGAAGGCCAGGCACAGGGCGATGAGCACGTATTCGGCGTGTCGCCGCGCTATGAAGAGCTGAGCTGGGAAGGCCTGGACTTCACGGCCGAGCAGTTTGCCAAGGTGATCTCGCTCGACGCTGCCGCCTGGAAGCAGGAGCTGGCGCTGCACGACGAGCTGTTCACGCAACTGGCGAACCACCTGCCACAGGCGCTGCCGGAAGCCAAGGCGCGCCTGGAGGGTCGCCTGCAAGGCTGACGCGCTTGACCGCTCGCCAAGAAGCCCGCCTCGTGCGGGCTTTTTTGTGCCCGCTGCCATCGCTTGCTCAAGCAATGAGCAGTAATCCTAAAGGTTTAAATTAAGCGATTTACCCCCTTCAATAAAACAGATCACTTGATTTCAACTTAATTGAATCCTGTTGTAAAAAATACCGTCAAGCACAGGCTGACGCACGTTATGCCAATCAAAACATAATCACTATGCATTTATGCGAATCTTGAATCTTTGCAAGCATGACACGCCCCAAGACCCTTGCCCCGCATAGCTTTGTGAAGAGTCCGTGTCAATCAATGTCGTACGAAATGTACCGCCCCTAAAAAATTAACGACTTTTAAAAATGGTGCGTGACGAATTCCCGCGAGATTCTTATAATCCGGCAAAACGGGATCCTTCTTCACTGAGCCGGAGAGGGGTATCCAGACAAAAGGAATCAGAAAAGGACGGCAGGCCAATGCCATGTGCGGATGGGGGTACCCCTCCATCCTCCCGGCGCTCGGGGGGGCGCCGGTTCGGTTTTCGCGTGAACGATGACGCACGCTGTGCAAACGATTGCACTGTGCGGCACGCAGCGCAGGGGCCGATGGGCTTGTGACGCCTTTTCCAAACCACCCTGGAACATCCAGGAGGCTCCGCCACCGACCGTCAACGGGATAGCAGCACACGACGATCGCGCGCCAGGCCCACACACCTAGTGGCCCCCGGCAAATGGTGCCCGGCAAGAACGACCTGCAGGCAGACGCGCAACGCATGCATGGGTTTGATAACAACGCGCACCGCAGACAGCAGAGCGCAGCCGCAAGGCTGCTCGCCGGAGTGTGTCGGCTGGTTAGACGGGAGGTTTTACAAGTGGGTACTCAGATCGTGCTGGTCGAACAGGACCAGGCAGAGGGCGAACGTTTGTCATTTTCCCTGCGCGACGGCGGACATCATGTCCTGCGCGTCGACAGCCCAGCGCAGGCGCAAGCCGCAATCCAGGCTTCCACACCGGATTTGCTCGTGATGGAGTGGACGTGGCCCGAGCGTGAGTCGATCGACATGCTGCTGGCGCTGCGCGCCAACACGCACACGCGCGGCCTGCCGGTCATCGTGTTGTCGCGTCATGGCGACGCGCGCGCCAAGATCGCAGCGCTGGATGCCGGTGCCGACGACTACGTCGTCAAGCCGTGCGACACCGGCGAGCTGCATGCCCGCATCCGTGCCGTGCTACGCCGACGCGCACCGCAGCAAGGCGATGAGATCCTGCAGGTCAACGGCCTGCGCCTCGACCCGCTCACGCTGGGCGTGACTGCGCACACCGAAACCGGCCCGCGCGCCATCGCACTCAGCCCGCTGGAATTCCGCCTGCTGCACTTCCTGGTTGCGCATCCGCAACGCGTGCACTCACGCACGCAACTGCTCGACCGCGTGTGGGGCAACCACGTCTTCGTGGGTGAACGGACCGTCGACGTGCACGTGCGCAAGCTGCGTGTGGCGCTGGCCGGCACGCCGTGCGACGGCCTGATCCAGACCGTGCGCGGTGGCGGCTATCGCCTGGTGGTGGGCGGTGGTGCCGCTCAGGCTGCCGAGCCGATCAGCGATCGCCTGAACATGGTCACCTCGCGCAAGCCCGAGCCGCTGGTCGAGACTCCGTTTGCACGCACGCCGCTACGTCCCGCGGCGATACAGATGACCGTCTGACGAAGACCCAAACGCATCAAACGAAACGGCGCCCAAGAGCGCCGTTTTCATATCAACGCGGGGAGAGCACGCATGAAATCGTGGTTGAGTGGAGCATTGCTGGCCGGCCTGGCCATCGGCGCCCATGCACAAGAAGTAAAGCCGGGGCTGTGGGAAGACAAGACCAGCTACACCGTCAACGGTAAGCCGCTTGTGCTGCCGGATGAGCGTGGCCGCCAGATCTCCACCATCGTCAGCAAGGGATGCCTGGCAAGCAAAGACGCCGGCGACGTTCGCACTTTGATGGAGCGCAACATGCTCAAGGACATGCCCGGCTGCAAGCTGAGCCGCTGGGACTACGCAGGCGGCACGCTCAAGGTCACGGTGTCATGCAGTGACAGCGCACGCGGCGGCGCAGGTACGCTGGAAGGCAGTGGTCCGCTCAGCGCCGACCGCTACGACATCTCCGGCACGGGGCGCTCACAGCATCCGCAGCTCGGACCGATGAACATCGGCTTCCGTTACCAGGGGCGCTACATGGGTGCGTGCAAGTCATAGGCTGACACCCCCACCAGACAAAACGGCCGGACTGCGCACGCAGTTCCGGCCGTTCTTCTTTGTACCGCTCGCGACCTGCGCCAACGCCTCACGGCCGCCGGCGCGCTAGGTCATGCGGATTAGTCCTCTCGTTGAATCGCCCGCAAAGCCTGATGGGAGCTGGACGCAGCGAAATAATCTGTAATTTTCCAGCTTTCCATTTAACGCATTCGTCAAAAAGCAAAATCAAGATTCCCCCGCCCCACCAGCGGGCGGCGCAGCGGATCAGCTTGCGCACGCAGCACGTAGTGAAGCGAAGTCAAGATCGACCCAATCAACCAAAAACGATATGTCCTCTTATCCGACTCACCGCGTTCGGCTCGGCCTGACCGCGGTTGCTGCAGCAAGCCTGCTCGCCGCGTGCGGTGGCAGCGATTCATCCAGCTCGACCTCGAGCAGCACGACGAGCGGTTCGCCAGCCCCCACCAGCAGTGCCTACACGGCGGGCACGCTGTTGGTTTCGCGCTCGGCCTACGACGCGTCGTTCACCGTCAGTGGCCAGCTCCCCTACAACGCCACCCCGACCACCACCAACGCGGCGCCGGTGACTGCGGTGGCGCCGGGCACGTTCCCTAACGTCTTCACCAACGACGCCAACGACGGCAATTTCGGCGTCACCTCCAAGGTCTATCTGGACCAGTGGTCGCCGGCGGCAACCAGCGCATCCCAGACGGTGAATATCACTGCCGCTGCTGCGGCGCTGGCAACGCCGGAAGCCTTTGCGACCAGCTTCGCCTCCAAGTCTGAGCTGGGCATGAATGTCTCGCTCAACAAGCAGTCGGTGACCTTCATGGGCTACAACACGACGCCCAACCAGATCGACATATCGAACTCCAATACGCCGGGTGTGGTGGACACCACCAACACGGATATCGCAACACCGACCTATCGCTCCGTCGCGCAGCTCGACTTTGCGACCGGCAAGCTCTCGTTCACCCACACGAATGCCTACCCGGGCAACAACGGCCGCGCTGCCATTCTCGCGGGCGGCTTGTACTACATGGTTGGAAACGCCGGCAACTCGGGCAAAACCCCAAGCCGACGACCGCGCAACTGGACATGCTGACCACCGCCACCGGCGTGCAAAGCATCGCGCCGGGCAGCAGCTGCGCCTTCACGCAGGTCATTGGCGCCTTCCAATCGGGCTCGGGCACGGGCACCTACACCCCGGCCCCGGCGGGCACCGCCTGCTCGCTGGCAAGCATGGGCACGATTTCCGGTGGCAGCGCAACGGGCGACCAGTTCGGCTTCTCCATCGCCAACCTGCAGACGACTCCGGCAACGGCCGCGGACAAGACCGGCAAGGACGTCAACCTGCGTGGCCTGTACGTCGGCCCCGACGGCACGATGTACGTGTCCAAGGGCAGCGGCGGCAACGGCGTGAACACGGTCTACCAGGTGGGTGCGACGGGTGCACTGGCCAACAACGGCACACTCCCGCAGAACGCTGCGATCAAGATCGTGCCGGGGTTCCCCACCACGCTGGCGGCCAACCTGCCGACCACCCTCACGTCGGCCAGCCAGGTGACCGGCACGATGTATCCGTTCGGCATGTGGATCCCGGCATCCAATCCGTCCATCATGTTCGTGGCCGATGAAGGCGATGCCGTCACGGCCGACGCGAAGATCGGCAGCGGCGGCCTCTGGGTCTACCAGAACCAGGCCGGCACGTGGAATCCGATCGCACACCTGACGGCCGGCTTGAACCTCGGCACCGCGTACACGGTCACCGATACCACGGGCGTGTATGGCACCGCGGGCGCCGCCTACACCACCATGCCCGATGGGCTGCGCAACATCGCCGGCCAGGTCAACGCAGACGGCTCGTTCACGCTGTACGCCACCACCTCGACGATCGGCAACAGCCTGGGCGCAAGCTTCGATGCGGGGGCCGACTCGAACCAGCTCGTCAAGATCACGGTGACGGTGAGCGGCTCAACCGTGCAGGCGGCCGGCAGCGGCTTCAGCGTGACGCAGACTGCGCCGTATGGGCAGGTTCTGCGTGGCGTCGCACTGGTGCCGAGCGCGTCGTGAACAACAAGGCCCACGCGTTTGCGTGGGCCTTGTCCTTGTCGTTGTTGCACCGGTTAGTTGCCTGATGCTGCGCGCTGGCTCTCGCGCCAACGCCTGAGCCAGCCCAGCCCTTCGCTGGTGCCGGCGCGCGGCCGGTACTCGCAGCCGACCCAGCCGTCGTAACCAAGTGCATCCAGCAACGCGAAGAGGTGCGGGTAGTTCAGCTCGCCTTCATCGGGCTCATGGCGATCGGGCACGCCGGCAATCTGCACGTGGCCGACATCAGCCACGTACTGCTTGAGCTTGACCGACAGGTCACCCTCCATGATCTGCGCGTGGTACAGGTCGAACTGCACCTTCAGGTTGGGGGCGCCAACCTCCTTGCACACCGCATGCGCCTGCGCCTGATGCGTGAGGAAGAAACCCGGCATGTCGCGCGTGTTGATCGGCTCAAGCACGATGGTGATGCCCGCGCCGGTAGCCTCGCGCGCAGCGTAGGCGACGTTGCTCACGTAGGTGGCGTGATGGCGTGCGCGGTCGGCACCAGCGGGCAACAAACCTGCCATCACGTGCAGGCGCGTGTTGCCCAGCACCTGCGCATACTCCAGCGCCGCCGCAATGCCGCGCTTGAACTCGTCTTCGCGCCCGGGCAATGAAGCCGTGCCGCGCTCGCCGCCGGCCCAGTCGCCGGGCGGTGCGTTGAACAGGGCTTGCGTGAGGCCCGCTTCGTCCAGGCGGGCACGGATGTCCGCCTTGTCAAAGTCATAGGGAAAGAGAAACTCCACGCCCTCAAAGCCGTCCTTTGCCGCAGCGGCAAAGCGGTCAAGGAACGCGTGTTCCTGATACATCATGGACAGATTGGCAGCAAAGCGTGGCATGGCAAATCTCGAAAGACGATCGACGATGGCGGAGGGTTGGGCGGATTGCGACAGCGCCTTTCGGCGCTTTAGCGCCCCTTACCCAGCTCCACAGCAAATTTCACCAACTCCGCCTGGCCCTCGATGCCGAGCTTGCGCTTGAGGTTCAGGCGATGCGACTCCACCGTGCGCACCGAGAGCCCCAGTTCATCAGCGATGCGCTTGTTGGCATAACCCTTGGCAATGCCGTCGAGGATGTCGCGCTCGCGCGGTGTGAGCACCTCCACGGGCGTGGGCATGATGGCCTGCTCGGCCATGCGCATCGCCAGTTGTGCGCTGTAGAAAGCGCGGCCAGCGAGCACCGCGTCGATGGCCTCCACCAACTCACTCGCGGGCGCATCTTTGAGCACGTAGCCACGCGCACCGGCGCGGATCACCTGGCGCACGTACTCCAGGTTGTCGTGCATCGACAGCACCAGCACGGCAATCTCCGGAAACTGCTCGGCAAACTTTTCGGTGAGCGCAATGCCGTTCATGCCACGCATGCCGATGTCCATCAACGCCAGGTCCGGCGACAGCGTGCGCGCAGCTTCAAGCGCGGCGGCGGCGTCGCCGGCTTCGCCCACCACTTCGAAATGCGGCACGGCCTCCAGCCGCACGCGCACACCATCGCGCACCAGCGGGTGATCGTCGACGAGGAGCAATTTGACGGGCGTGTTCATGCGGATGTGGGTGATGCGGTGGAAGCGGCCGAAGTCGCAGAGGCCAGTTGAGCGATGACGATGTGCGGCAACACAGCGCAGACTTCCGTGCCGTGGACGTCGGAAACAATGGTACAGGTGCCCCCCAGCGCGGCCATTCGCTCGCGCATGTTGCGCAGGCCGATGCCGTGGTCCGGGTCCACCTGTACGGACTCGACGTCGAAGCCCGGGCCGTTGTTGCGGATGGACAGACGCACGGCATCGATGTCGTTCTCCAGCAGCACGCCGATGCGCGTGGCATGCGTGGCGTGGCGCTCGACGTTGGCGATGGCCTCCTGCGCAATGCGGAACAGCGCCGTGTTGCAGGCATCCGGCAACTGCACGGCCGGCCCGACGCGTTCGAGCGCGATGGCAAAGCCCGGCTGGCGGTCTTCATGCGCCTCGCGGGTTTCGCGCACGAGCAACTCCAGCGCGGCGGCCAAACCTAGGTCATCGAGCAGTGCAGGGCGCAGGTTGTGCGACACGCGCCGCACCTCGCGCAATGCGCCATTCAGACGATCGAGCGCGCGGCGCAACATGCCGGCGGCCTTATCGGTGGCAACCGCTTTCGCAGGCTGCGCTTCCAGGTGGCCGTGCGCCGTCTCCAGCAACAGCTTGGTCGACACCAGCACCTGGCTGATGCCGTCGTGCAGCTCACGCGAGACACGCGCCCGCTCATCTTCCTGCGAGCGCACCACCTGCTGTGCGAGCTGGCGCAGCTTGGCGTCCGCCTCGCGGTGGTCGCTCACGTTGAGCGCGAGGCCACTGCCGGCCACCAGCAGGATGCTGATCGCCGCGATGGCCACCACCCACGCGAGCGTCTGATCGATATTGGTCTGCGCACGCTGATCGATCTGGCGCAGGGTCTGTTCGATGTCATCCAGGTACAGGCCGGTGCCGACCATCCAGCCCCACTGCGGAATCGGCTCGACATAACCAAGCTTGGGCACGCTCTGGTGCGTGGAAGGCTTGTCCCACATGTAGCGCACGAAGCCGCCGCCGTTCTGCGCGGCGGCGACCAGTTTCTGGATGGTGGGCTGGCCACCGGCGTCGGTCAGGTCCCACAGGTCACGGCCGACCAGCTCGGGCTGACGTGGATGCATAAGGTTGCGCCCGCGCATGTCGTAGAGGAAGAAATAGCCGTCGGTTCCGAAGTCGAGGCGGGCGAGGGTGCGCATGGCTTCGTCACGCGTGGCCTCGTCATTGCGGCCAGACGCGACGAGCGGTGCGATGGCGCTCTGCGCGAGCTTCACGTAGGCGCGCAGCTCGGTCTCCTTGGCCTGCAGGTAGGCGGATTCCACCAGTTGCCGCTCGTGCTGCGCCAGCGCGATCGACTGGTGCCGCACGGTCAGCATGATCGCCAGCATGGCGATGGTCAGCGGCGCAACGGCGAGCAACAGGATCTTCTGACGGAGCTTCATGGCGGGGCGCGGCACCTTGCATTGCAACATCGTAAGGTTCGGGCGCTGGATATCGAATAAGCCGGGATTGGGAATCACGTCGCCTGCGTAGTACTACGGACAGGTGCTGCGTAGTCCTCCGCTTGTGGCGGGCACCGAGGCTGGCAAATACTACACGGCCTTGCAATCCGGCCAACGGACTGCGTGCAAACCTTGCCGACGATGACTCGATCGGCAGGATCAACCCGCAGGGATGAGCCCACATCCCGCACTTCATAACTTCGACCAAGTTCGAGGAGACCGACATGCCCTTCATCAGGCAACACCTGATCTGGCTGGTCGTCGCCATTCTTGGCGCGTCTGCTTTTGCCACCGTTGCGCTTGCGCGCGGCGAGGCAGTCAGCGCGCTCTGGGTGGTGGTGGCCGCCGTGTGTATCTACCTGATCGCGTATCGCTACTACAGCCGCTTCATTGCCGACAAGGTGCTCGGCCTGGACGGCACCCGCAAGACGCCCGCCTGGCGTCATAACGACGGGCTCGACTACGTCCCCACCAACAAGTACGTGCTGTTCGGCCACCACTTTGCGGCCATTGCCGGTGCCGGCCCGCTGGTGGGCCCCGTGCTGGCCGCGCAGATGGGCTATCTGCCGGGCATGCTGTGGATCCTGGCCGGCGTGGTGTTTGCCGGCGCGGTGCAGGACTTCATCGTGCTGTTCATCTCCAGCCGCCGCGACGGCCGCTCGCTGGGTGACCTGGTGAAGAGCGAGATGGGCACGGTGCCCGGCGTGATCGCGCTGTTTGGCGCCTTCCTCATCATGATCATCATCCTGGCCGTGCTGGCGCTGATCGTGGTCAAGGCGCTGGTCGGCTCGCCGTGGGGCACCTTCACGGTAGCCGCGACGATTCCCATCGCGCTGTTCATGGGCGTGTACGTGCGCTACATCCGCCCGGGCCGCATCGGCGAAGTGTCGATCATCGGCTTCGTGCTGCTGATGCTCGCCATCATCGGCGGCCAGGCGGTGCATGAGAACGCCGCGCTCGCACCGCTGTTCACGTTCGACGGCAAGGCGCTGACATGGATGCTGATCGGCTACGGCTTCGTCGCCTCGGTGCTGCCGGTGTGGCTACTGCTGGCGCCGCGCGACTACCTGTCGACGTTCCTGAAGATCGGCACGATCATCGCGCTGGCCATCGGCATCCTGATCGTCGCGCCGAAGATGCAGATGCCGCAGCTCACGCAGTTTGCGGCAGGCGGCGGCCCGGTGTGGTCGGGCAACCTGTTCCCGTTCCTGTTCATCACGATTGCGTGCGGCGCGGTGTCGGGCTTCCACTCGCTCATCTCGTCGGGCACCACGCCCAAGCTGCTGGAGAACGAAACGCAGGCCCGTTTCATCGGCTACGGCGCGATGCTGATGGAATCGTTCGTCGCCATCATGGCGCTGGTGGCCGCGTCGGTCATCAACCCGGGCGTGTACTTTGCGATGAACAGCCCGGCGGCCCTCGTGGGTGCCACGCCCGATGCGGTGGCGCAGACGCTGTCCACCTGGGGCTTCGTCATCACGCCGGACGTGCTGATCCAGACCGCCAAGGACGTCGGTGAGAACACCATCCTCGCCCGTGCAGGTGGCGCACCGACGCTGGCTGTCGGCATGGCGCACATCCTGCACCAGGTGGTGGGTGGCCAGACCATGATGGCGTTCTGGTACCACTTTGCGATTCTGTTCGAGGCGCTGTTCATCCTCACCGCCGTGGATGCGGGCACGCGTGCCGGCCGCTTCATGCTGCAAGACTTGCTGGGCACCTTCGTGCCGGCGCTCAAGCGCACGGACTCGCTCGTTGCCAACCTGATCGCCACGGCCGCGACCGTCGCACTCTGGGGCTACTTCTTGTATCAGGGCGTGGTCGATCCGCTGGGCGGCATCAACACGCTGTGGCCGCTGTTCGGCATCTCCAACCAGATGTTGGCCGCGATTGCGCTCACGCTCGGCACCTGTGTGCTGGTCAAGATGAAGCGTGATCGTTACGTGTGGGTCACGCTGCTGCCGACCGCGTGGCTGCTGATCTGCACGCTCACGGCCGGCTGGCAGAAGCTGTTCGATCCGGACCCGAAGATCGGCTTCCTGGCGCACGCCAACAAGTACGCTGGCGCGATTGCCGAGGGCAAGCTGCTGGCCCCGGCCAAGTCGATGGCGCAGATGCAGCAGATCGTGCTGAACGACCGCATCGACGCCTTCCTGTGCGGCCTGTTCGTGCTGGTGGTGGTGAGCATTGCCTGGTACGGCGTACGTACGGTGTTCAAGGCGCGCACGCAATCGCGTCCGACCGTCAACGAAACACCGTACGAAGCGCTGGGCGCCTGAGAACCCGCGGCCGGCCAAGGAGAACCTGCATGCGCGAAGAAATCGAAACCCTCGGCCGCTACCTCGGCCAGGCGATGCGCCTGATGGTGGGCGTGCCGGACTACGACACCTACGTGCGTCACATGCAGGAGACCCATCCGGGCCAGCCCGCCATGACGTACGAGGAATTCTTTCGCGAACGCCAGGACGCACGCTACAAGGGCCGTGTGGGCCGCTGCTGTTGACCACGGCAAGTCGAACGCTGCAAAACAAACCGCCGGTGCATGAAGCCATGCCCGGCGGTTTTTTTCATGTCTGCGTTACATGGACGGACGCGCCACCGTGGGCGGATCGCCGTGCTTGGCCCGATAGGTCTTCTCCACCAGCTCGCGCAACTTGGCCAACGCACCAACGTCGCCCTGTGCAGCAGCCCTGCCGTACCAGTTCTTGGCCCGCTCGATATCCTGCGTCACCACACCGGGCTCGCCGCGCTCGTAGTAGCTGCCCACGATGTATTGCGACGGCGCATCGCCACCCTCCGCGGCCTTCTTGTACCAGGTGAAGGCACGCCCGTAATCGCGCGGCACGCCACGGCCAGTGAAGTAGTTGGTGGCCAGCGCACGCTGCGCCTCGACGTGCCCGCCGGTGGCGGCACGCTCATACCACTTGTTGGCCTCCTCCAGGGAGCGCGGTACCAGCTCGCCGCGCTCGTACAGCTCGCCGTAGGCAAACTGCGCGTGGGTCATCTGGTTGTCGGCAGCGCGGCGCAGCCACTTGACGGCTTCTTCGGGGCGGGCAACGGTGCCTTCGCCGCGCATCAGCATCATCGCGTAGTTGAATTGCGCGAGGCGGTTGCCGCGTTGCGCTGCCTCGGCAAATTCGTCAAAGGCGTGGCCGAAGTCGTTCTGCTCGTAATGCGCGATGGCGATCTGGGTGAGGGCAGCGGCGTCGCCCTGCGCATCTTTTGGTGAGGTCGCGGCAAGCGCAAACGGCATCGCCGCGCTCATCGCCAACACCAAGACTGCCTGCAGCATGCGCGGACCTCTGCGCCGGGTCTGTCTGCTCATCGCGCGCTCCTCATCGGAAGATGGCCCAGTGTAGCGCGCCAACCTGCTGCGCGTGGGTGCGCTCAAACCGCCACACCCAAACCCCACATGCATGCCAAGGCAATCAGGCTGCACGCACCCGGTACACCGCCACGCTGCCGCGCCAGTTGGCGCCCCAACGCACCACGCTGCCTTCGTGCAGCACAACGCGATCGAGAATCAACAGCCCCACCTTGGGCGCCAGCGCCTCGAAGTCGCGGATGGTCAGCACGCGCACGTTGGGCGTGTCGTACCACTCATACGGCAGCGATTCCGACACCGGCATGCGCCCGCGGAAGATCGACAGCCGGTGCGGCCAGTAACCGAAGTTCGGGAACGACACGATGCATTCGCGGCCCACGCGCAGCATCTCGCGCAGCACCTGCGCCGTGTTGTGGATGGTCTGCAGCGTCTGCGAGAGGATGACCGTGTCGAAGCTCTTGTCTTCGAACAGTGCCAGGCCACCTTCGAGGTTCTGCTGAATCACTTGCACGCCCTTCTTGGCAGTGGCCAGCACACCGGCGTCGTCAATCTCGATGCCGTAGGCCTGCACGTCCAGCTCGTCCTGTAACACGCGCAGCAGGCTGCCGTCCGCGCAGCCAAGGTCGAGCACCGTGGAGTTCGGTTCGATCCAGCGGGCGATGGCACGGAAGTCCGCACGGTCAGCCAGGATGTTCGGCACAGCGGAGGGCGCAACGGCGTTCAGCGCATTCAACGTTTCGGTGGTCATGCGCCGATCTCCTGGGCGATGCGTTCGTAGTAGGCGCGCACCAGGGCGTGGTAGCGCGCGTCTTCCAAGAGGAAGGCGTCGTGGCCGTGCGGGGCCTCGATCTCGCCGTAGGTGACGCGGTGCTTGTTGTCGAGCAGCGCCTTGACCAGCTCGCGGCTGCGCGCGGGGGCGAAGCGCCAGTCGGTCGTGAAGCTGACGACAAGGTAGCTGGCCTGCGTGTGCGCAACGGCCTTCGTCAGGTTGCCGCCGTAGGCCAGCGCGGGGTCGAAGTAGTCGAGCGCGCGCGTGATCAGCAGGTACGTGTTGGCGTCAAAGTACTCGGCAAACTTGTCGCCCTGATAGCGCAGGTAGCTCTCCACCTGAAACTCGACGTCGAACGAGAAGCGGATGTCTTCCGCCTTGAGTTCGCGGCCGAACTTGGAGGCCATGTCCTCGTCGGACAGATACGTGATGTGGCCGATCATGCGTGCCACGCGCAGGCCGCGCTTGGGCTTGACGTTGTGTGCGTAGTAATCGCCGCCGTGGAAGTCGGGGTCCGACAGGATCGCGCTGCGCGCCACCTCATTGAAGGCGATGTTCTGCGCCGACAGCTTGGGGGTGGATGCCACCACCACGCAGTGCCGCACGCGCTCCGGATACATCAGGCTCCACGCCAGCGCCTGCATGCCGCCGAGGCTGCCGCCCATCACCGCCGCGAACTGCTGGATGCCGAAGCGATCGGCCACGCGTGCCTGGGCGTTCACCCAGTCTTCCACCGTCACCACGGGGAAGCGCGCGCCGTACGGAGCGCCCGTCTCCGGGTGCGGGCTCATCGGGCCGGTCGAGCCAAAGCACGAGCCAAGATTGTTCACGCCGATGACGAAGAAGCGGTTGGTATCCACCGGCTTGCCGGGGCCGACCATGTTGTCCCACCAGCCGACTTCGCCTTCCGCATGCACGCCCGCCACGTGGTGCGACGCGTTGAGCGCGTGGCAGATGAGCACGGCATTGGAGCGGTCGGCGTTGAGCGTGCCGTAGGTCTCGACCATCAGGTCGTAACCGGCGAGTTGCGTGCCGTTGCGCAGCGGCAGCGGCTCGGCAAAGTGCATGCGCTCGGGCACAACCAGGCCGATGGCGTTGGCTGGTTTGCCCTTGTGTGCCGCTGGAGGAGGTGTCTCGGTCACTGCCGCAGCATCTGCGGGGACCGCCTGGAATTCTGTCATGGCACCAAAGAAAAAACCCGACCGGCAACGCTGATGTCGCAACCAATCGGGTTCTCATGTGGCGCACGTGGGGCGGTGACTTTTCCCTACCCCGCGTTCTGACCGAACCTCTTTAGCCGCATTTGTAATGAGAGCCCCGAACCACATTCGTGCAACCAGGACTCCCGCGCGCCCGCAAGCCAGTCGTCAAATCGGCGCGTCAGGAATTGGTGATTATAGAGCAAGCGCCGAACGATGCGACCGCGCTGTTGCGTCGTCTCGTTATGCACTGTCGAAAGCGTGGCGATCAGCCGGCCGCGTCCTAACCCAGCGTGGACGCCCAACGCTCGGCCCAGGCGTTGAGCGGCATGAGCAGCGCCTGCAACTCCACGCATAGGTCGGTGAGGCGGTATCCGCCCTCGTCGTGATCGACCAGCCCGGCGGCGCGCAGCTCTTTGAGGCGCGTGTTGAGCACCGCCGGATTGGTGTCGGCTGCCTCCTGCAACGCACGGAAGTTCAG
Source organism: Ralstonia sp. A12 (assembly GCF_000801955.1). Lineage (GTDB taxonomy): Bacteria > Pseudomonadota > Gammaproteobacteria > Burkholderiales > Burkholderiaceae > Ralstonia. Next base: position 168,635 of record NZ_JSZO01000004.1, on the reverse strand, counting down.
CGGGCCGGCGCGCAATTCCCAGATGATGCGCAGCGTGCCGCGACGGCCGAACAGATCCAGTGCCGCCATGATCGGGCGGCCGGAATTCGAGCCGCGTACGGATTGACCGGGAAGTGACGTCTTCATGCTTTACTTTCCATAGCAAATTGCCTACGTTTACTATGAAAATCATAGCGCAGGAGACCGCATGGAAACCGCCCGCATTGCCCCCGCAACGCCCCCGTTCGCTCTGTCGATCCAGAAAACCATTGACCAGGTCATGCGTGGGCAACCACCGTTGACCCTGTTCACGACATTGGCCCGTGATGAACGGCTGGCGGCCAAGTTCTTCTCAGGCGGTCTGCTGGACAAAGGACACCTCAACCTGCGGGACCGCGAACTCGTGATCGACCGCACGACGGCGCGCTGCGGCTCCGAGTACGAATGGGGCGTGCATATCGCCATCTTTGGCGACGCAGCCGGCCTGACCGAGACGCAGATCCACTCACTGGCGCACGGCGATCCGACCGACACCTGCTGGCAGCCGCACGAGACAACACTGCTGCAGTTCTGCGATGCCCTGCACGAGGCCTGCGATATCGACGACGCGCTGTGGGCACGCGTGAAAGCGCTCTACAGCGACGACGCCATCCTTGAACTGCTGATGCTGGCGGGCTTCTACCGCACGGTGAGCTATCTCACCAATGCCCTGCGGTTGCCGCTCGAAGGTTTCGCGCGGCGCTTTCCCGCCACGGAAAACGCCCCGGCCTGAAGCCTCGCCGTACAGGCGAAGTCCGGTCGGGGCGTAGCTGCTTGATGCCGCTGGTGTGGCTTAGAGCCCAGCCATGTTGATGTACTTGATCTCCAGGTACTCGTCGATGCCGTACTTGGAGCCTTCGCGGCCCAGGCCCGATTGCTTGACGCCGCCGAAGGGCGCTTCGGCCGTCGAGATCAACCCAGTGTTGACGCCGACCATGCCCGACTCCAGCGCCTCCGACACGCGCCACGCACGGCCCAGGTCGCGCGTGTAAAAGTACGCGGCCAGGCCGAACTCGGTGTCATTGGCGGCAGCCACGGCCTCGTCTTCTGTGTCGAAGGGGATGAGTGCGGCCAGCGGGCCGAAGGTCTCTTCGTGCGCGACCAGCATGCCCGGCTTGGCATCGACCACCACGGTCGGCTCGAAGAACGCGCCACCCTGCGCAGACAGCGCGTGCGGCTTGCCGCCCACCAGCACGCGCGCACCTTGCGAGATGGCGTCGTTCAAGTGCTGCTGCACCTTGTCCATCGCGCGCATGTGGATCAGCGGGCCCTGCTGCACACCGGGCTCGGTGCCGTTGCCCACGCGCAGCGCACGCACGGCATCGGCCAGCTTGGCGGCAAACCTGTCGTAGATGCCGCGCTGCACGTAGAAGCGATTGGCGCACACGCAGGTCTGGCCGGCGTTGCGGTACTTGGCGATCATCGCGCCTTCCACGGCGGCATCGACATCGGCATCGTCGAACACGATGAAGGGCGCGTTGCCGCCCAGCTCCAACGAGAGCTTCTTGATGTCGTCCGCGCACTGGCGCATCAGCAGCTTGCCAACGCCCGTGGAACCCGTGAAGCTCAGCTTGCGCACGATGGGGTTGGAAGTCAGCTCGCCGCCAATCGCCTGCGAATCGCCGGTAACAACGGAGAGCAAACCCGCAGGCACACCGGCACGCGCAGCAAGCTCTGCAAAGGCGAGCGCAGAGTAGGGCGTCTCGAGCGCAGGCTTGACCACCATCGAGCAACCCGCGGCCAGTGCCGGACCCACCTTGCGCGTCATCATCGCGATCGGGAAATTCCACGGCGTGATGGCGGCTGTCACGCCGATCGGCTCCTTGGTGACGACGATGCGGCGGTCGCTCTGCGGCGCGGGAATCGTGTCGCCGTAGACGCGGCGGGCCTCTTCGGCAAACCATTCGATGAACGATGCGGCGTAGGCGATTTCGCCCGCGGCTTCGGGCAGCGGCTTGCCTTGCTCGGCGGTGAGGATGGCAGCGAGGTCTTGCTGGTGGTCCATCATCAGGTCGGCGAGCTTACGCAGGATCTTCGCGCGCTCACGCGCGGGCACCTTGCGCCAGGCGCGCTGCGCGACCTGCGCGGCGTCGATGGCGCGGCGCGTTTCAGCAACGCCCATGCCGGGCACAGTGCCGATGGTGCGGCCGGTGGCGGGGTCGGTCACGTCGCGCGTGGCGCCGTCATCGGCATCGGTCCATGTGCCGGCCAGGAACGCCTGCGTGCGCCACAGACCCGGGTCTTTGAGCGCGATCGGTGGCGTAACCGGTGCGCTGGGCAAATCGGTGCGGGTCATGGTGTCAGCCCTCCAATGCGCGTTGCAGGATGGCAAGGCCCTCTTCGAACACCGCATCTTCAATCGTGAGCGGGAACAGGAAGCGGATCACGTTGCCGTACACGCCGCACGACAGCAGCAGCAGGCCGGCGTCGAGCGCACGTTGCTGCACGCCCTTGGTGAAGTCGGCGTCGGGCTTGCCGTCCGGCGTATTGAATTCCACAGCAACCATCGCGCCCACGCCACGCACTTCGGCAATGCGCGGTTGCTTCGTCTTGATCGCGTTCAACGCGTCGACAAGACGTGCGCCCAGCGCAGCGGAACGCTCACACAGTTTCTCGTCGGCGATGATGTCGAGCACCGCGTGCGCAGCGGCCACGGCCAGCGGGTTGCCGGCGTAGGTACCGCCCAGACCACCCGGAGCCGGTGCGTCCATGATTTCGGCGCGGCCGGTCACGGCGGACAGCGGCAAGCCGCCAGCCAAACCCTTGGCCATGGTCATCAGGTCCGGCAGCACGCCAGTGTGCTCCATGGCGAACAGCTTGCCGGTGCGGGCAAAGCCGGTCTGCACTTCGTCGGCAATCATCACGATGCCGTGCTCATCGCACAGTGCACGCACGGCGCGCACGAAGTCGGCAGGCATCTGGTAGAAGCCACCCTCGCCCTGCACCGGTTCAAAGATGATGGCCGCGACTTGGCGCGGATCGATGTCAGCCTTGAACAAGCGTTGGATCGCGTCCAGCGAATCCTGCGTGCTCACGCCATGCAGCGCGACCGGCGCCGGCACGTGATAGATGCTGCCCGGGAACGGACCGAAGCCCGTCTTGTACGGCACGACCTTGCCCGTGAGCGACATGCCCATGAACGTGCGGCCGTGGAAGGCCCCCGTGAGCGCGATCACGCCCGGACGGCCGGTGTGTGCCCGCGCGATCTTGACGGCGTTCTCGACGGCCTCGGCGCCCGTAGTGAAGAACGCGGTCTTCTTGACGTGCGCGCCGGGCGTGGCCGCGTTCAGGCGCTCAGCCAGTTCGACGGCCGAGGCATACGGCACGATCTGGTAAGCGGTGTGCGTGAAGTGGTCGAGCTGCTCGCGCACGGCTTGCACCAGGCGCGGATGACGGTGCCCCGTGTTGACCACCGCAATGCCGGCCGCGAAGTCGATGTAGCGACGGCCTTCCACGTCCCAGAACAGGGCGTTCTCGGCGCGCTCGGCGTAGCGGTCGGTCATCACACCAACGCCGCGCGGCGTGGCGGCCAGGCGGCGGGCATTCCATTGGGCGTTCTGTTGCAGCGCTTGTTGCGGATCTCGGGCGTTCATGGCGGTCGGGTGCGTGGGGTCAAGAAAGATTCGATGCGAGCCAGTGTGGCGCCATTGGCTCTGTACAATAAGACCCAATCAGGTTTTTCTTTTGGAACCACTTTATAGGTTCCACCCTCCACCATGGCCGACCATTCCCCCGCCCACCGCGCCAGCATGCTGGTCGACTACCTGCAGCGTCGCTTCGATCGTGCCGACGCCAGCGGCGAGCCCGACCACCGCCGCCTGTACCGCGCGCTGCAGGAGGGCATCCTGCGCGACGAACTGCAGCCAGGCACGCGTCTGCCGTCGTCGCGCCAGTTGGCCACCGAGCTGGGCATCGCGCGCAACACGGTCATCCACGTGTACGAACAGCTCGGTGTGGAAGGCTATGTCTCGGCGGGCGTGGGCAGTGGCACGTTTGTCGCCGATACCGCGCCGGACCGGCTCGATGCCACGCCTGTGCCAACAGCGCCTGTTGCTGAGATTGCGGAAGCCGCGGCGCCCGTCGCACCGATGCTGTCCACACGTGGCCGCGCACTGGTACGCGATGCGGGCGCCAGCTCGCGACAGTGGGGCGCTTTCATGCCAGGCGTGCCCGAGGTGCGGATGTTTCCGGCGCGCATCTGGTCGCGGCTGCACAACCGGTTGCTGCGCAAACCCTCGCCCGCGTTGCTGACGTATCCGGTGGGCGCCGGCTACCTGCCGCTGCGCACCGCGCTGGCCGACTACCTGCGCACCGCGCGCGGCGTGCGCTGCGAGCCCGAGCAGATCATCATCACCGCCGGCATCCACCCGTCGCTCCAGCTCATCGCACAACTGCTGTGCGATGCCGGTGATAGCGCGTGGATCGAAGACCCCGGCTACTGGGGCGTGCGCAGCGTACTCACCGCTGCGGGCATCCGCACCGTGCCGTTGCCGGTGGACGACGAAGGCATGCGCTTTGACGTGCCCGCACGCACGCGCCAGCGTGGCAAACCGCCCAAGCTGATGGTGGTGTCGCCCTCGCACCAATACCCGCTCGGCTCGGTGATGAGCCTGGCGCGGCGCCGCGCACTGCTGGCCACCGCGCACGCCACCGATGCGTGGATCGCTGAAGACGACTACGACAGCGAGTTCCGCTATGGCAGCCGTCCGTTGCCCTCACTGCAAGGCCTGGACGAAGGCGGGCGCGTGCTCTACATGGGGACGTTCTCCAAGGTGCTGTTCCCGAGTCTGCGGATCGGTTATCTGGTGGTGCCGCCTGCGCTGGCCGATGCGTTCGCGACGGGGCTGTCGGAGATGTTCCGCGGGGGTCAGATCCTCACGCAGGCGGTGCTTGCGGATTTCATTGCCGAGGGGCATTTCGTCTCGCACATCCGGCGCATGCGCGGCGTGTATGCGGAGCGGCGCGAAACGCTGCTGGCTGCCATCGGCAATGAGTTTGGCGATGCGCTGCCGGTGCATGACGGCGCGTCGGGCCTGCATCTCGTGCTGGGCCTGCCGCCGGGTACCAACGATGTGGCTGTGGCAGACCTGGCGCTCGCCAACGATGTCGTCACGCGGCCGCTCTCGCGCTACTACCAGGACGATGCGCGCCGCCAGCCAGGCCTGCTGCTGGGCTATGGCCATGTGGAAACGGAACACATCGCTGCGCGGTTTCACACGCTGGCCGAGGCAGTGCGCACCATTGGCTGAGCACACAAAAAAGCCCCGCATCTGCGGGGCTTTTTCTTGGGCGGCATGCTCAAGCCAACAGCACGCGCAACTGCGCTTCCACGCCCTCCATCGGCGATTTGCGGAAGCCGCTCTTGGCGTACCGGTGCCAGCGCCCCACCACCACGCAGACAATCAGGTTGGCGCGCGACGCAATGTCAGTATCCGCCGGCCATGCGCCTTGGGTGACGGCCACGCGCAGGCTCTGCTTGAACGACGCCTCGATGCGGTCCAGACACTGCGCCATGCGCTCCGGCAGGCGCTCATCCTCACCGACCAGCGCCTCGCCCACCAGCACGCGCGTCATGCCCGGGTTCTTGTCGGCAAACGACAGCAGCATGTGCGCAATGGCGTGCGCCTGGCGCAGGCCGTGCTCTTCACGCAGGGTGATCTGGTTGATAAGGCCAAAGACAGTCTGTTCGATGAATTCGATCAGGCCTTCGTACATCTGCGCCTTGCTGGCGAAATGTCGGTACAGCGCCGCTTCGGAGACATCCAGCTTGGCCGCCAGGCCAGCGGTGGTGATCTTCTCGCCACGCGGCTGTTCGAGCATACCTGCCAGCGTTTGCAGGATCTGCACGCGGCGCTCGCCTGGGCGGGGGCGCTTGCGTACGGGTGTGGCTTCGGGTGTGGCTTCAATAGGCGCGTCCACAGCCAGCTCGGCCGTCGGAAACCCCGTTTGCGCGTTGCTCATGACTTCCTGGCCCCTCTCCCGTTCTGCACACGGAAGCTAAGTAACAGCCTAGCCGCGTCGAACAAGCCTTCGTTTTAGTTGAAGCACCGATTTTACTTTCACGCTGACATAGCCGGGCCGGTTGGCGAACAAAATCGGTGCGGCGGCCGGCTGATGTGGTGAATTTGCACGCGCGCCCATCGCCGCCACTTGCATTGGATGCAAAGCCTCGGCAGCCGATTGTGAAGACTGCGATGCCGCACCGGGTGCAACCCGGCGCAGGTAGCCCGTCACCCACACCGTGCCAATGCCCAGACGCCGATAGCGCTTGAGGTGCGAAAGTGTGTCCTCCACCAGAATGGCGCGCGACGGCGCAATCCGCTCACGCGCCAGCAACCGGCGCAGCATCAGCGGATCGGGTTTTGGGCGCAAGCGCCGGTGTACCCACATGTGCTCGACGGCAATCTCGCGGGCAAACGCGCGCTTCAAGCCGATCAGGCGCACCACCTCGCGCGCATAGGCGACGGGGGCGTTGGTCAGCAGGATCTTGCGCCCGGGCAGCGCGCGCAGCAATTGAGCCAAGCCGCGCTCGGCACGCACCATGGCGCGCAGGTCGTCAAAGTGATGCGCCTGGGCGAGGAAGTCGTCGGGGTCGACGCCGTGGTGGCGGACCATGCCGAGAATGGTGGCGCCATAGCGGTGCCAATAGTCCATGCGCACCTGGCTGGCGGTGGCGTCGTCCGTGCCGAGCACGCGTGCCACATAGGCCGTCATCAGCCGATTGATCTGCGGAAAGATCGCGTGCGAGGCGTGGTGGAGGGTGTTGTCGAGGTCAAACAGCCAGACCGGCTGTTGCTTGGGCGGTTGGGAATCCGCCACCTCGCGTGGCCAGGCGCGTGTCGATTGCGCCTTCCGGCGCGCCCGTACCCTCAAGACGGTCCGCATTGCCTTGGCCTAGAACGTGTTCACGATCCGTAGCGAGCGGGCCGAGGTTGGCCCGAGAAGCGCAACCGTACATGGGTACGGTGAGCATCGCAGGGCCAAGATCGGGCCGCGCAGTAGGATCGTGAGCACGTTCTCAATGCGAGCGGATCATCGTGCCAAACGCCTGTTCGGTCAGGATTTCCAGCAGCAGCGAGTGCTCGATACGGCCATCGACGATGTGCACCGAGTTCACGCCGCTCTTGGCCGCATCCAGCGCGGACGAGATCTTCGGCAGCATGCCACCCGAGATCGTGCCGTCGGCAAACAACTCATCGATCTCGCGCGCCGACAGGTCGGTCAGCAGGTTGCCCTGCTTGTCCATCACGCCGGGGATGTTGGTCATCATGACCAGCTTCTCGGCCTTCAGGATCTCTGCCATCTTGCCGGCCACCACGTCAGCGTTGATGTTGTAGGCCTGGCCTTCGTCAGAGAAGCCAATGGGCGAGATGACCGGAATGAACGCGTCGTCCTGCAGCGCCTTGACCACGGCCGGGTTGATCGTCTCGATATCACCCACGTAGCCGATGTCGATGAACTGGCCGGGGTTCTCACGATCCGGCATCTTCAACTTCTTGGCGCGGATCAGGCCACCGTCCTTGCCGGTCAGGCCGACTGCCTGGCCGCCGTACTGGTTGATCAGCATGACGATGTCCTGCTGGACTTCGCCGCCGAGCACCCATTCGACCACTTCCATGGTCTCTTCATCGGTCACACGCATGCCCTGGATGAAGGTGCCTTGCTTGCCGACCTTCTTCAGGGCTTCGTCGATCTGCGGACCGCCGCCGTGCACCACCACCGGATTCATGCCGACCAGCTTGAGCAGGATCACGTCGCGCGCGAAACCGTGCTTGAGCTTCTCTTCCGTCATGGCGTTGCCGCCGTACTTGATGACGATGGTCTTGCCGTGGAACTTGCGAATATAAGGCAGGGCCTGCGCGAGAATTTCAGCCTTCAGCGCCGGCGCAATATGCGCGAGTTCGGGGTCGAGGCCAGCAGGGTCGGGGGCAGCAGCAACAGAAGCGTTCATGTCGGAGACATCCGGATTGGGCGGGTATGATGGAGCGCCGAATGTCGCGTGCTACACAAAACGCAGCAGCCCATTTTCGGCAGGCGGGATTTTACAAGAAAAGCCGGCGCCGTCTGATGGCACACCTTGCGTACCGGCCATACCGTTGCAGACACAAAACACCATTCACCCGACATGGCCATCGCCCCCGATCAGCTCAACGCCCTGCGCCCGCATCTGCTGCGCTTTGCGCAACTGCAGTTGCGCGATACGGCACTGGCCGAAGACGTGGTCGCCGACACCATCCTGGCCGTGCTGGAGCACCCCGAGCGCTTTGCCGGCAACGCCTCACTCAAGACGTACGTAATCGGCATCCTCAAGCACAAAATCATCGACGAGATCCGCTCGGGGCGGCGCGAAGTGCGCGTCTCGTTGCTCGCCGGTGGTGCGTCGGATGACGCCGATCAGCGCTCGGACGAGGCCGTCTTCGATTCGCTCTTCGCTGCCGACGGCCACTACGTGAGCCCGCCATCGGACTGGGGTAACCCGGACGCGGCGCTGTCACGGCGTGAGTTCTTCGACATCCTACAGATGTGCGTCGACCGCCTGCCGCCACGCGTGGGCCGTGTGTTCATGATGCGCGAGTGGCTGGAGCTGGAGACCGACGAAATCTGTCAGGAATTGGAGATCACCGCGACCAATGCCTGGGCGCTGCTGTATCGCGCCCGCATGCGCCTACGCGAGTGCCTGGATCTGCACTGGTTCGGCAACCAGCCTGCAGCCGCATAAGTCGCGCAAAAGAGGAACAGGAACGCTATGCCGAACCGTTGGGGAATGCTCACCTGCAAGGAGGCGCACCGCGTGCTGGTGTCGAAGATGGACCGCGAACTGGGCACCGGCGAGCGCCTGCGCCTGCGCCTGCATCTGTTTGCGTGCGATGCATGCACACGGTTCTCACACCAGATGGGGTTTCTGCGTCAGGCCATGCACAAGCTCGGGCAAGACGATGAGGGGAGCGGCCGCCCGTGAACCCGCCGGTGTCCAACACCGTGTGCGCCATCTGCGGGGCAGCACTGCGCTGCGGGGCGATCGGCGACGGCACACAGCCTGACGCAACCTGCTGGTGCATGACGGAAGAGAAACTGCCAGCCAGCGCGCGGCGCCCGGGGCAGGGTTGCCGCTGCCAGCACTGCCTGCGCAAGGCGATTGCGCAGGCACAGGCTGCGTCGGGATCGAACTAGCTAGTCTTTGTTGTCGTCGTCCAGCGTGCGGAGTGCGCGTCGGACATCGGCCCGGCCGCGCTGCCGTTCAGCGTGGGCGCCTTCGGTGTGGGCGCCGGCCTTGCGGCCGCGGGCGAGTGGCACCAGGAAGTTGCGCGGGCGGGCGGTGCCAGCCTTGGTGGAAGGCTCGATACGGAAGGTGAATTTCTGGCGGGTGCTCAGCGTTTTGTTAGCCATGTCGGATCTCTGTCTCGCACGGCCCGCAGCAACACCCGCCGCAAGCCATCAATGTTTGTGTTCGCCGCCGTGGTTCATGGCGGGCATGTTGCCGGCGGTCAGGTCGCGCACCTTGGCCTCGACCTTCTGCTCGACGACGCGCTTGTCGGCCAGCTCAACCTTGAGCGTGATGGGCACGACGGTGTCCTTGACCAGCGGCTGCTTCAAGTCCATCAGCATCACGTGGTAGCCGCCCGGCTTCAGTTGCACGGCCTGGCCCTTGGGCAAATCCAGCGAAGGCAGGGCCTTCATACGCATGACGTTGCCGTCCATCTTCATCTCGTGAATCTCGGCCGTGCCCGCCACCGGGGTGGACACGCCCACCACCTTGGCGCCATCAGCGGATTGCAGCGTCATGAAGGCGCCGCTGGAAGTCTGGCCCGGCACGGTGCCGCGCACCCAGGCGTCCTGCACGGTCACCTGAGCGAAAGCGGCGGCGCTCACCAGCAGACCTGCGGCCATCGCGGCCAGCCGGGCGGAAGTACGGATCGATCGGGACTGCGTCATGAAAGGCTCCTGTCGGGACAAACGTGCTGCGCATTAAAGCACAGCAGTCTGTGGAGGGGTCTTCGGGTGCACAATTGTGCGGCTGATTGACGCATCGCGGCGCCAGAAACCGCGCGGTGCACGCGTTTACACTTGTCCACCATGCTTTCGACCCTGTCTCTTGCCGCACCACTGCTGGATACCTCCAGTCTACGCCGCCTGTTCTGGCTGCGATGGAGCCTGCTCGCCACGCAGTTGATCCTGATGCTGCTGGCGCCGCAGGTCTTCGGCGTGCAGTTGCCGGTGGTGCCGCTGCTCATGGTGATGGGCCTGCATGCGCTGTTCAACCTGGCCACGGGCCTGCGCATGCGCAGCGAGCGGCCGGTGCGCCATATCGAGATCACCATCCAGTTGCTGGTGGACCTCACAGCGCTCTCCGCGCTGCTGTACTTCACCGGCGGCGCGACCAACCCGTTTGTCTCGTTCTACCTGCCTGCGCTGGCGATTGCTGCGGCCCTGCTGCCGATCGCCCACGTGGTCGGCCTGACGCTATACGCGCTGGCCGCCTACAGCATGATGCTCGGCAACTACATCCCGCTGAACCTGCTGAACCAGGCTGATGCGGTGCCGTATCACCTCGCCGGCATGTGGATCGACTTCGTGGCCAGCAGCGCGATGATTGCCGGCTTCACGGCGCGCCTGTCCGCCGCACTGCGCGAGAGCGACGCACAACTCACGGAGGCGCGCGAACGCTTGCTGCGCGATCAGCGCGTCGAGGCGCTCATGTCGCAAGGCGCCAGCGTGGCACACGAGATGGGTACACCGCTGTCTACCGTGGCCGTCATCACGGGGGAACTGCAGCACGACGCGAAGCAGCCCAATTCGCCGCTCGCCCCCTACCGAGAAGACCTGCGCGCCATCGAACAACAGCTTGAACTGTGCCGCGCCGCACTCGCCCGGCTGCAGCGCAAGCCCAACGACGGCGCGCCCGAACCGCTCGGCCAATGGCTGCCGGAGTTCACGCAGACCTGGCAATTGCGCCACCCGGATATCCGCCTGCATACGGAAAGCTCGCCGGCAGCGCAGGCAGTTGAGTTGGACCCGGTGTACGTCGGCCAGATCCTCACCATCCTGCTCGACAACGCGGCGCGCAGCCAGCAACAAGCCGAGCGAGACCAGGTGCCGCTGCTGCTCACCGCCAAGATCGATGCCACCCCCGATGCGCTGCGCGATGCCCCGCCGCAGATCGTGCTGTCCATCGTCGACACGGGCCTTGGTTTGCCGGAAGACCTGCGCACATCGCTGGGCCGTACGCCGGTGCGCAGCAAGCACGGCGGCCACGGCATCGGTGTCTATCTGGCTGCGACTACAGCCCGCCGCCTGGGCGGCACCGTGGTGCTGCGCCCCAACCCGCCGCAGGGCGCGATTGCCGAACTCCGGCTGCCGGTTGGCGGTCCGAAGGAAGAATCCGCTGTACCCATCATCGGCGCGCCCACCCTGTTCACATAAGAGCGACCGCTCAAGCGTGGCCCTTGCGGCCCGGAGATCCACATGCAACAACCCGCCCCTTTCCTGATCCTCGACGACGACGACGTCTTTGCGCAGACCCTGGCGCGCGCCCTCACGCGCCGCGGCTTTGCTCCGCAGATCGCCCACACCGGCGGCGAGGCGCTGTCGCTGGCACGCCAGACGCGCTTTGCCTACGTGACGGTCGACCTGCACCTGGCCGCCAGCGACAAGGGCCTGATGCCCCACGGCGGCACGGATTCGGGCCTACACTGGATCGCCCCGCTGCGCCAGGCACTGCCCGATGCACGCATGCTGATCCTGACCGGCTACGCGAGCATCGCCACGGCCGTGCAGGCCGTGAAGCTGGGCGCCGACGAGTACCTCGCCAAGCCCGCGAATGTCGATTCGATCCTGTTGGCGCTGCAGGTGGGGGTGTCGGAAGCCGTGGCCGAGCAGACCATGGAGAACCCCACACCGCTGTCCGTCGCGCGGCTGGAGTGGGAACACATCCAGCGCGTGCTGGCCGAACACGACGGCAACATCTCCGCCACCGCACGCGCGCTGAACATGCATCGGCGCACGTTGCAGCGCAAGCTGGGCAAGCGGCCGGTTGCCAAGTAAGCAACACCGATGCCGTCAAACAAAACGGGCCGCATCGTTGAAGATGCGGCCCGTTTTTCTTTGCCCGTGCGACTGGCTTTACAGCACGTAGCGCGACAGGTCTTCGTTGCCCGACAGCTCGCTCAAGCGCTCATCGACATACGCGGCGTCGATGGTCACCGTCTCGCCCGAGGACTTGTGCGCGTGGAACGACAGGTCTTCGAGCAGGCGCTCCATCACCGTGTACAGGCGGCGCGCACCAATGTTCTCGACCTTCTCGTTGACCGCGCAGGCGATCTCTGCCAAGCGGCGAATGCCGTCATCCGAGAACACGAGGTCAACACCTTCGGTCTTCATCAGCGCCTGATACTGCTTGGTCAAGCTCGCATCCGTCTGCGTGAGGATCGCGCGGAAATCTTCCACCGACAGCGAATCCAGCTCCACGCGAATCGGGAAGCGACCCTGCAATTCCGGAATCAGGTCGCTCGGCTTGGACAGATGGAACGCACCCGAGGCGATGAACAGGATGTGGTCGGTCTTGATCATCCCGTACTTCGTGTTGACGGTCGTGCCTTCCACCAGCGGCAGCAGATCGCGCTGCACGCCCTGACGCGACACCTCGCCACCGCCGTATTCGCTGCGGCTGGCGATCTTGTCGATCTCGTCCAGGAACACGATGCCGTTCTGCTCGACGTTGGCAACAGCCTTGTGCTTGAGCTCCTCTTCGTTCAGCAGCTTGGCGGCCTCTTCGTCGATCAGCAGCTTGAACGCTTCGGCCACCTTCATCTTGCGGCGATGCTTCTTGCCCTGCCCCAGACCGGCGAACATCGAGCGGATCTGCTCGGTCATGTCTTCCATGCCCGGCGGGCCCATGATGTCCATGCTGGGGCTACCGGCCGACACCTCGAGTTCGATCTCCTTGTCGTCGAGCTGGCCCTCGCGCAGCTTCTTGCGGAAGGTCTGACGCGCGGTGGAATCCTTGTCCTCGTGTTGCGCGAAACCGATGTCGCGCGGCGGCGGGATCAGCACGTCGAGGATGCGATCTTCGGCCGCGTCTTCGGCCTTGGCGCGCACCTTCTTCATCTCGGATTCGCGCGTCTGCTTGACGGCCATCTCGGCCAGGTCTCGCACGATGGTGTCCACGTCGCGGCCCACGTAGCCCACTTCGGTGAACTTGGTCGCCTCGATCTTGATGAACGGTGCGTCGGCCAGCTTGGCCAGACGGCGGGCGATTTCGGTCTTGCCCACGCCGGTCGGGCCGATCATCAGGATGTTCTTGGGTGTGATTTCCTGGCGCAGCGGGTCACCCACCTGCTGGCGGCGCCAGCGGTTGCGCAGCGCCACGGCCACGGCCTTCTTGGCCTTGTGCTGGCCGATGATGTGCTTGTCGAGTTCGGAGACGATCTCCGACGGCGTCATGGTTTCAGACATGGGAATCCTGTCGATGCGTGCAGAGGGAGATCGCTTATTCGAGCGTCTCGATCACGAAATTGGTGTTGGTGTAGATGCAGAGTTCGCCGGCAATCTTGAGCGATTTCTCCACCACGTCGCGAGGGCTGAGGTCGGTGTTTTCCATCAGCGCCTTGGCCGCTGATTGCGCGTACGAACCGCCCGAACCGATCGCGGCGATGCCGCCTTCCGGGTCCAGCACATCGCCGTTGCCGGTGATCACCAGGGTCGTTTCGCGATCAGCCACGATCAGCATCGCTTCCAGATGGCGCAGCGCGCGGTCAGTGCGCCAGTCCTTGGCGAGATCGACGGCGGAGCGCAGCAGGTTGCCCTGATGCTTCTGCAGCTTGGCTTCGAAGCGATCGAGCAGTGAGAAGGCATCAGCGGTAGCGCCGGCAAAGCCGACCAGCACCTTGCCATCATAGATGGCGCGCACCTTGCGGGCGGTGCCCTTCATCACGATGTTGCCCAACGTGACCTGGCCGTCGCCGCCCAGCGCGACTTGGTTGCCGCGCCGCACGCTGACGATGGTGGTGCCGTGATACTGTTCCATGCGCTTGTTCCTTGGGGTCCAGCATGAGCCGACCCACAACGGGCCGGTCAAAGAGTTCCATACTTGACGCCAGCCCCCAGGATTTCAAGCCTGATTTCCGCAGCGCGCACAATTTTTGTGCGCGCCGCATCGCTTCTCTGATCGTCAGTGCGTGACGTCGAAAGCGTAGGTGCGCTCATCCAGACGCGGCACCACCGTATAGCCCTTGCGCGCGGCCCACACGTTGATGTTGAAGTAAAGCGGAATCACACCGTTGTCGCGCATGCCGATTTCGGTGGCCTCCTGCAGCAGCTTCTCGCGCTTGGGATCGTCGATGGTCTGCAGGGCCTCGGCCAGCTTGGCGTCCAGCGCCGGGTTGGAATAACGCCCGCGGTTAGATGCCCCCCAGCCGCGCGCCGGATCGTACGTGGCCAGCAGCGCCTTGAGGCTGGAGCTGGCCTCACCCGTATCCGCCCCCCAACCCGCTTGCAGGAACGAAAAGTCCAGCTTGTTGGCGCGCGTGAAGAACGTCGCCGATGGCATCGCCTCGACCTTCGTCGCAATGCCGACACGCGAAAGCATCGAAGCGATCACCTGGGCGACGCGGTCGTCGTTCACGTAGCGGTTGTTGGTGGCGTGCAGCGTGATGGCAAAACCGTCGAGATACCCCGCCTGGGCAAGCAGCGTCTTCGCGGCGGCCGGGTCGGCCACCGGTGCCTTCAGGCCCGGCACATGGCCGAACAGCGCGCTGTTGACGAGCTGCCCAGTCGGCTCGGCAGCCCCTTCCATCACACGGTCGACGATGGCTTGGCGCGAGATCGCCAGCGAAATCGCCTGACGCACGCGCGGATCCTTGAGCGGATTCTTCGCCAGCGGCTTGCCGGCCTTGTCGGTCACGAACGGCGACACATCGCGGTTCGAATCCAGGTGCAGATACATCATGCGGAACACCGGCATCTTGAACACCGACACCGCCGGATCGCTCGACAGCTTCTTGATGTCCGACGTCGGCACGTTCTCAATAACCTGCACGTCGCCGGCCAGCAGCGCCGCCACGCGTGACGGATCAGCCGTCATGATGCGCAGCGTCACGCGCTCCCATTGCGGCTTCTTGCCCCAGTAGCCGTCAAAGCGCGTCAGCTCCAGGCGGTCGCCCTTCGCGAACGACACAAACTTGTACGGCCCCGTGCCAATCAGCGCGCGACCATTGTTGAAATCTTCCGGGCCGGCTTTCTCGGCCGCCTTCTTCGACACGATGTAGATGGTCGACAGATCGTTCGGCACCAGCGGATACGGGCCGTTGGTGGTGATGCGCACGGTCAGCTTGTCGACTGCCGTCACGTCCTTAAAGCCGCGTGTGTAGATCGTGAACGGCGACGGGCTGTTCTTGATGGTGGCCGGGCGCGCCAGCGAGTAGACGACATCCGCCGAAGTGAATTCACTGCCGTCATGGAAATGCACGCCGGGGCGCAGCTTGATCTCCCACACCGTATCGCTCACGGCCTTCCACGAGGTGGCGAGGCCGGGCTTCATGCGCATCTTCTCGTCCTTGGCGATCAGCGCCTCGAACATGTGCTCGGCAACGTTCGAATTGGGTGTGACGTTATGGAAGTGCGGATCGAGCGAGGTGATGTCGCCCGACAAGCCGACTACCAGCGTGGTGGGCGACGCAGCCTGCGCGGCAAGCGGTGCGGCGGTAACGAGAGACAGTGCAGCGACCAAACTCGCGGCGCGCAACAGACGCAGAACCGGCATGACAACTCCCCGATGGTTCGTTATGAAAACAAAACGTTCGGGGATTGTCAGGACCGGATGACACCGGTGTCAATGTCGATGAAGCAGGGTGTGCGCGTGCTCAGTGATGGTGCCCGCAATCGCAGTCGTCACCATGCTGGTGATCGTGATCTTCGTCGTCATCAAACTCGTCGTGATCGTCGAAGGCCCAGGCGGGGAATGGATCAGACAGCGCAGCCCAAGCTTCGGGGCCGGCGGCCATTTCTGCAGCGGTCAGCAGGCAGGTATCGAGCTGCGCAACCAGCGCGGCCTCGTCCAGATCGGTGCCGATGAAGACAAGCTCCTGACGACGGTCGCCCCACGGCGCGGGCGCACCGTTGTCGTGCAGCTTGTCGATGATGTCGGCGCGGGCTTCTTCCTCATCGGGCCACTCAGCCTCATCCACCGCTGCCCACCATGCGCCGGCACCGCCATGGCGCATCACGCCGCCGGCCTGGCCCCAGCTGCCGGCCGTGTCCATGCGTGAGGCCAGCCAGAAATACCCCTTCGAGCGCAGCACGCGACCATGCTCGCGCAGCCATTCGGTATGCATCAGGTCCCACAGGCGCTGAGGGTGGAACGGCACGCGGCGGCGGTAGACGAAGCTGCGGATGCCGAGTGCTTCCGTCTCGGGCACGTGCTCGCCGCGCAGTTCGGCCAGCCACGCGGGCGCGGCGGATGCAGCGTCGAAATCAAAGCGGTGCGTATTGAGCATCTCGTCCAGCGGCACTTTGCCGAACGACGCCGGCACGATGCGCGCGCGCGGGTTCAGCGAATGCAGGATACCGGCCAGCCGCGCACGCTCAGCCTCGTTCACCAGGTCGATCTTGTTGAGCACGATCACATCGCAAAACTCGACTTGTTCGATCAGCAGATCGACCACGGTGCGGTCGTCGTCCTCGTCACGGGCTTGGCCACGGTCAGCGAGAAAATCCGCCGCATCGTAATCGGCGAGGAAGTGTTGAGCATCGACCACGGTGACCATGGTGTCCAGCCGTGCGAGGTCGGACAGCACGTCGCCCTCGGCATCTTCAAACGTGAAGGTCTCGGCAATCGGCAACGGCTCGGCCACGCCGGTCGACTCGATCAGCAGGTAATCGAAACGGTCTTCGCGGGCCAGGCGCGCGATCTCATCCAGCAGGTCTTCGCGCAGCGTGCAGCAGATGCAGCCGTTGGACAGCTCGACCATGCGCTCGTCGGTGCGCGAGAGCTGCGCGCTCGTGGCGGTGCCGTCGCCGACGAGCTGCGCGTCGATGTTGACGTCCGACAGGTCGTTGACGATCACGGCCACGCGCTTACCCTCGCGGTTGGCGAGCACGTGGTTGAGCAGCGTGGTCTTGCCGGCGCCCAGGAAGCCGGACAACACGGTAACGGGAAGCGGACGGGACATGATCGGTGGCCTATAAAGCAAACAGCCCGGTGATGGCCGGGCTGTCAATTCAGACAAATGCGCAAACAGATGCGACGCGCGCGTCAGTCACCCATCAACTTCTGGCGCTTTTCGCGGCGCTCTTGCGCCTCCAGCGACAGGTTGGCGGTCGGGCGGGCGATCAGGCGCGGCACGCCGATCGGCTCGCCGGTTTCGTCGCAGAAGCCGTAGTCACCAGCATCGATGCGCGCGATTGACTGGTTGACCTTCTTGAGCAGCTTGCGCTCACGGTCACGCGTGCGCAACTCCAGCGCGTGCTCTTCCTCAATGGTGGCACGGTCAGCCGGGTCCGGCACGACAACTGTCTCGCGCAGATCGCTGACGGTCTGGTCGGCATTCTTGAGAATGTCGTCCCGCATTTGTTCGAGCCGATGCTTGAAGAAGGCGAGCTGCGCCTCGTTCATATAATCCTTGTCGCCCATCTTCAGGATTTCGGCTTCGGTGAGTAGTTTCTTGCTGCTCATGGTTGCTGCGGATGATCCTGGTAAATCGCGCGCCGTGTCGGCTGTCGCGTCGTCCTCGCGCGGGGATGCGCCGGACTCGTTCTGGCTGGCGGCGGACTTGCCGCCCCGCGCGCCTCCTGTTGCCTTGCCCGCAGCGGCGCCCCCTGCCGCTTTTTTTCGGGTGGCTGGCGCAGCCTGGGCTGCAGCCGACTCCGTGTTGGACCGCAAGGCGCCGCCGTTGGCGCCGCGCCCGTCCTTGTTCTTTGTCACCATCGCCTGCTCCTCCTATCGGACGTGCTTCGGACGACGTGCCTCGAAATCGACCTATTGTAGCTGAACGATCTTACCCGAACTATCGGATAAACACGGACAGGAAATTCGGCCTGAAAATACCGGATTCGCCCACTGGATCGATTAAAACGGTCGAGATACTACCGGATACGGCCAGTCTCAGGCCAGGCAGTTCTCCAATCCTTTCAAAATTGTTTCGCGCGGCAGGTCCACCCCGATGAAAACCATACGGTTGCTGGGCTTTTCACCATCCCACTTGCCGCCCACGTCGCTGCCCATGAGCTGGTGCACGCCCTGGAACACCACCTTGCGGTCGACGCCCTCCATATAAAGCACGCCCTTGTAGCGCAGCAGCTTCTCGCCGTAGATGTTCAGCACGCCCGAGAGAAACTCCTCCAGCTTGGTGTAGTTGAACGGGCGGTTGCTGCGGAAGACGAACGAGGCGATGCGGTCGGTATGGTGCGCGTGGCCGTGATGGTGGTGATGGCCGTGACCATGGTCATGATCGTGGTCACAGTCGGCCGAGCAGGCGTGGTCGTGATCGTGATCGTGATCGTGATCGTGGTCATGCTCGTCTTCGCGCAGGAAGTCGGGATCGATCTCCAGCTTGGCGTTCAGGTTGAAGCCGCGCAGGTCGAAGATGGTGTCGATCGGCGTTTCGCCAAAATTGGCGGTGCGGATCGGGGCGCGCGGGTTCATGTGCAGCAGGCGGTGGCGCAGCGCGTCCACGTCCTCGGCCGGCACCAGATCGCTCTTGGTGATGAAGATGGCGTCGGCAAAGCCCACCTGGCGCTGCGCCTCTTCCTGCTTGTCGAGCTGCATGTTGCCGTGCTTGGCGTCGACCAGCGTGATGACGGCGTCCAGCAGGTAGCGGCTGGCGATCTCGTCGTCCATGAAGAAGGTCTGCGCGACGGGGCCGGGGTTGGCTACGCCGGTGGTCTCGATGACCACGCGGTCGAACTGGATCTGGCCGTTGTCGCGGCGCGTGAGCAGGTCCGACAGGCCGGCCACGAGGTCGCCGCGGATGGTGCAGCAGATGCAGCCGTTGCTCATCTGCACGATCTGCTCGTTGCCGTCCTGCACGAGGATGTCGTTGTCGATGTTCTCTTCGCCGAACTCGTTTTCGATCACGGCGATCTTCATGCCGTGCTGCTCGGTCAGGATGCGCTTGAGCAGCGTGGTCTTACCGCTGCCGAGAAAGCCCGTCAGGATGGTGACCGGGATCATTTTGGACATGAGGCGTTTCCTGTCTGGTGATGGACTGCCAGATGCGCGCAGTCGGCGCAGCAGCCCTTGATGGTGAGTTCAGCGTGGTCGGCCGCAAAGCCGGCGGGCAGGGCGCCCTTAGGCATGACCGGTGGTTCGGCGGCCTCCAAGCAGAAGTCCCGCCCGCATTGCGTGCAGTGAAAGTGGCTGTGTGAGCGATGCGCCGCTTCGCGCGCAGCGTCGTGCTCGGCCAGACTGAAGCGGAAGACGCGGTCCGCGCCCGCTGTCTTGTGGACGATGCCGCCGGCCACCAACCAGTCGAGTACGCGGTAGACCGTCACGCGGTCGATACCCGAATCATCGGGCAGCGCGTCGCACACGGCCTGGTGCGAGAGCGGCTCGGCGCCTTGCATCAGCACGGCCAGCACGCGCACGCGCGGCTCGGTCACACGGCTGCCCAGGCTGCGCAACCGCGCGCGGGCGGCCGCATCGGGCGAATCGGTTTGCGGAGTGGCGAGATCGTCTCGCGAGGCCGGGGTGCTCATGCGCGGGATTGTCCCACGGCCCGCAGGTTGCTGCAATTGAGTTGCAACTGGGCGGCCTTGCACCGCCCAGGGTCTTTGCTGCGCTACGCGGCAAACACCAGACACACCGGCGTCGGCACCTTCGCCACCACCACGGGCTGATCGAGCCTGCCGGTCTGCCCGTCAATGCGCAGCCGCAAGATCGTGTCGCCCTTCTGGTTGAGCGCGTAGAGATGGCCGCCGTCGGGCGCCATCGTCATCGCACGCGGGAAGCGCACGCCTTCGCTCCAGTACTGAAGCGGCGCGAGCTTACCGGAGGCATCGATGCTGAACGCGGCCACGCTGTCGGCCAGCGGGTGGTCCGACTTCAGCTTGCGATTGCTGGCGTACAGGAAGCGCCCGGACGGATGCATCAGCAACTCGGCGCCGCTCTTCTGGCCGGTGTAGTCGGCCGGCGTGGTGGAGATGCGCTGACGCTCCTCCAGCACGCGGCCGGTCTCCGGGTCATAGCCGTGGCAGGCGACCGTGCCGTCCAGCTCGTTGATGACGTAGAGCAGCTTGCCCTGCGGATGCAGCGCCAGATGGCGCGGGCCGCCGCCGGGCTTGAGCTGCGCGCGGTCGCGCGGGGCAAGCTTGCCACCCTCGATGGCGAACACGTTGATGCGGTCGGTGCCGAGGTCGGTGCCGAGCACGTGCTTACCCGCCGGGTCGAACAGCATCATGTGTGCGTGCGGCGCTTCCTGTTCGGGTGCGGGACCAGAGCCGGTGTCCTTGAAGATGCCGGACACAGCGCCGAGCTTGCCGTCCGCGCCGATCGGCAGGAGGTTGTAAGCGCCGCCGCTGTAAATCGACACCGCCAGAGTCCGCCCGTTCGGCGACACCACCACGTGCGCCGGATTCGTGCCCGACAGCGACAACGGCTGCCGGTTGAGCAGCGTCAGCTTGCCGTCGCGCGGGTCGATGGCGTAGGCCTCGGCGCTACCGTTCGGGCGGCCCTCATAGACCTCGATCTCATTGATGGCGTACAGAAATCGCTGATTCGGGTGCACGGCCAAAAACGATGGATTGGCGCTCTCGACCACCTGCACCTGCGTCCAGGCATCACCGCGCGACTCAAGCACATAGATGCCGCGGGCAGGCGGGCCACCGTCGGTGCCGCCCGGCGCATTGAACGTGTAGGTGCCGACGTAAGCGAAACGCGGCGGGCGAGTGGCGCCAGCGGGTTGTACACCCGAGGTGGCAGGCTGCGCGGTTTCGTGCCCCTGCGCCTGGGCCATCGCGGTTTTGGGAAGCGCGCCTGCCAAGGGCAGGCTACCAGTCCACTGCATGAAAGTTCGACGGGTTGGGGATTGGCGATTGGTCATGGATAGGCTCCTCCTCACGCACGCACGGACATCGCGTGGTGGAAGATGTTGTTCGGATCATAACGGCGCTTGACGCGTTGCAGGAACGCATAGAGATCGCCATCGCCGTAGTAGAGCTGCGGCCAGAACGAGTAGGCCAGCATGTCGACGTCGGGGTAGTTGATGTAGCAGCCCTCGTACCGGTCACCGGGGTAGGGCGTGCCGCTGTGCGGCGCGGGTACGTCAGGGGCGCCGTAGACGTCGCGATAGAAGTCGTTGATCCAGCGCAGGTGGCCGGCGTCATCAGCGGCGGCTCCCCAGTAGGTCTGGTACTGCAGCTTCATGATGGATGCGCGCTGCGGCACGGCTGTGTCGGCGATGCGCTCGGTCTTGTTGACGGCACCGCCGTAGGAATCGACCTGCAGCAGCGATTGGCTCAGATCCACGCCCGGCATCGTCCGCGTGAGGTGAGTGTAGATGCGCTGTGCCTCGCGCGCCGTGAAGCCGCGCTTCATGTAGGCGGACTTGTACTTGCCGCGCTGGTTGGCGCCCGAACCGTTCAGGTATTGCGTGGCCGTCAGCCAGTCGTACTGCACGATCGTGTGCGGCTTGGAGCAGAGCAGTTGCCCCGTGCCCTGCTTGTGCGCCGGGCCGTAGCCGGGCGGGCGGCCCTTGACGGCCGTCGGTGCGCACGCCTGGAAGCGATCGAGAAAATCGTTGAGCACGGAGAGATCACGACACGTGCCGTCCGGGTTGCAGAACTGCGTGAGCAGCACAATCTGCCCGGCTGATTTGTGCGTGAGCTTGAGCAGCGAGAACATGCCCCAGGTGTCCGGGTCCTTGCCGCGCGTCTCCCAGTATTCGCCGTAAATGCGTAGTAGTTCAGCAAAGCGCTCCTGCGTCATCGTGGCCCAATCGAAAGCGACGGTGGCGAGCGCCACCTCTTGCGGTGCCTCGGGCAGCTTGGCGAACGTGTAGCCGGTAATGACGCCGAAGGTGCCACCACCCGCGCCACGGCATGCGCGAAAGAGTTCGGGGTCGCGCGTGGCATCGACGGTGCGCGCGGCCGCCTTGCCATCCTTGTCCACGGTGACGATGTCCACGGCGGACAGCCAATCCACCGTCAACCCTTGCAGCCGCGACAACAGTCCATAGCCGCCACCGCAGATGTGCCCACCCGCACCCACCGAATAGCACGAGCCGCCAGGCAGCGTGACGTTGTGGCGCTTGTAGAGCTCGAGGTAGCCGTTCCAGTTCTGCGTGCCGGCGGGAATGCGCACCGAGCCGTCGGCGTGCACTTCGGGCGAGTCGAGCAGGCTCAGATCGACGATCGTGCCGTCGGGGTTGTTGGAGACGAAATCTTCATAGCAATGCCCGCCGCTGCGCACCGTCGGCCGCTGCCCCGCATTGATGATGCGCTGGATGGCGGGCGCCACATCGTCGGGCTTTTCAACAAGGGCGATCCGGCCAGCGGACTGGGCATCGGTCGCGGGCCAACGGAGGTTGAAGCCGTGCTTGAGCGTGTTGTAGCGAGGGTCCTGGCGGGTCACATCCAGTGTCATCGACGACTCCCGGTGAGGGCGTTTGCGCAAGGGTTGCGCAAACGGAGTTGGATTCGGACGCGATACGTCCGGCGGTTCCAACTTAGTCGTTCGCGAGTCCGGCTTCCATCAGACATTGCCGGCACAACGTGCGCGCCATGCCGGCCAAAGCCGCTTCAGCGCACCTGATGGGCAAACCAGGCCACCACCCGGGACGCCGTCTCTAGCCACAGCGGCCGCACCAGCCAGCACGCCGCGGCCCATGCCAGGATCACCACGATCAGGTCGCAGCGCCCGCTCTTCCACAGGTTCAGGGAGTGGCGCCCCCAGATCCAGGGCACGCCCAGCGGGTTCGGCCAATCCGCCAGCAAGTGCATCAGCCCGCCGCAGGCAAAGCCGAACAGCGGCGGCGCCCAGACGTGGCCGTGACTCAGCGCTTGGTAAGACAGCACGAGCGCCGCGATCCAGCCGACACCCCAGTGCGTGGCAGTACGGTGCGTGATCCAGAGCCGGCGGGCGCGACTCCACCACGCGACCTCCATCCAGTCAGGCGCCGTGCTGCCGGCAACCGCCGCGCAAAACGCGAGGATGGGGCCCAGGTGTTCGAGGGAAGTGTGGGAAGCCTGTGCGACGAAGGTGGCGGCGATCAGCCCCGCCGCCCAGCCCGTCGCATGATGGGCTGCGTTGGATGCCATCAGCGTGATGCGGAAAACGAAGGGCCGCATCTTCGCAATTGAGGCTTGCCGCGACAAGCCAAAATTTGCGACAAATTGCTAGCCGATCTGCAGCAGCAAGCCCTTGAGGTATTCGCCTTCCGGGAAGCTCGTCAGCAGCGGATGATCCACACCGCCCGCCAACCGGCGCTGGATGCGCGCCGTCACCTTGGCATCCGCCGCCGCGCCCGCAACGATTTTCTGGAACAGATCCGCATCGATCGCACCCGAGCACGAATACGTGAACAGAAGACCGCCCGGTCGCAGCAGTTGCATGCCGACCAGGTTGATCTCCTTGTAGGCCCGCGCTGCGCGATCCACTTGCTGAGCCGACGCCGCAAACTTGGGCGGGTCCAGCACGATCAGGTCGAACTGGCGACCTTCAGCACGGAAGTTGCGCAGCGACTTGAAGACATCCGCATCCAGCCACTCGGCACGTGCCGGATCGAAACCGTTGAGCGTGACATTGCGCGCGGCCACCGCCAGCGCCTCACCCGACGAGTCGATCGACACCACCGAACGCGCCCCGCCCTTCAACGCCGCCAGCGAAAAGCCGCCGGTGTAGCAGAAGCAGTTGAGCACGTCGCGATCCTTCGCCAGCGCACCGACGAGCGCGCGGTTGTCACGCTGATCGACGTAGAAACCGGTCTTGTGGCCCTCGCGCACGTCCACGTAATAGCGCACGCCGTGTTCGGTGGCGGAGAGGTCTTCGGGCGGCTCGGCGCCGGCCAGCACGCCGGTCAGCTGCTCCAAGCCTTCGCGCTCGCGCACGCTCACGTCAGAACGCTCGTACACGTTCGGGCAACCGGTCTCTTTGATGAGCGCGGCAACGATCGCTTCCTTCCAATGCTCCACGCCGGCGGCGCTGAACTGGCAGACGAGCTGGCCGGTGTCACCCGTACCGTACTGGTCGACGATCAAGCCGGGCAGGCCGTCGGCCTCGCCCATGATGAGGCGCACGGCGTCGGTGTCGTGCACCCATGCGCGGCGGTACGCGACGGCGGTGGCAATGCGACGCTTGAAGAAGGCGTGATCGACGGGCTCGGCCTCGTCAAAACTCCACACGCGGGCGCGAATCTGCGAGACCGGGCTGAACGCAGCGCGCGCCAGGAACTGGCCGTTGGCGGCACGCACGACCACCGTTGCACCGGAGGCCGGCGAGCGGCCTTCCATGCGGTCGATGGCGTTGGCGAAAATCCACGGGTGCCGGCGCAGCAGCGAGCGCTCCTTGCCGGGCTTGAGAATCAGGGTTTGCATACGACTGGGGAATAAGTGCGCCCCGCTACAGGGTTCGGGGCAGCGCGTTACTTCTTCTTCGCGCGGGGATGCGCCTGATCGTAGATCTTGGCCAGGTGCTGAAAATCGAGCGAAGTATAAACCTGCGTGCTGGCGATGCTGGCGTGCCCGAGCAGTTCCTGCACCGCACGCAAGTCACCGGACGATTGCAGCATGTGCGTGGCAAACGAGTGCCGCAGCACGTGCGGGTGCACATCGGCCGGCACACCGGCCTCGATGGCGTTGCGTTTCATGCGCAGTTGAATCTGCCGCTGCGCCAGCCGCTTGCCACGCGGGGAGAGGAACAACGCATGCGCATCTTCCGGTGCCGGGTCGGGTTTGACCAGTTGCTCGCGCACCGCCAGCCACGCGGCCAATGCCTCGGCGGCCTTACTGCCCACGGGCACCGTGCGCCGCTTGCTGCCCTTGCCGAGCACCATCACCTCGCGGGCGTCCAGATCCAGCCAGCTGGCGGATTCGTACTCGCCGGCCTTCACGTGGCGCTGGTCCAGGCTCACCAACTCAGAGAGCCGCAGCCCGCACGAATAGAACAGCTCGTTGACGGCGCGGTCGCGAATCGTCTCGGCATCGTCGCCGGGCAGTTGCTCCATCAGCGCGACGGCCTGTTCGACGGACAGCGCCTTCGGCAGCCGCTTCGGGCTCTTTGGTGCGCGCACGCCGTCGACCGGGTTTGCGGTGACGGCCGCATCGCGCAGCGCCATCCACTTGTACCAGCCGCGCCATGCCGACAGCGCCCGAGCAATGCTGCGGCCCGACAGGCCGTTGCCGTGCAGCTGCGCCATCATGCGGCGGATGTGGTGGGACTGGAGCTGCGTGAGATCGATGCCGGCCGCGTGTTGCGCGCCCAGACGCTGCAGCACGGCCAGCTCGTGGCCGTAGCTTTCCAGCGTGTGCGGCGAGAGCTGCCGCTCGAACTTCAGCGCATCAAGGTAGGCCGCAATCTGCGGATGCGGCGGCGCGGGTGCGTCGCGGTCATCGTGGTGAGCAGATTGCGGCATGCGGAGCGTGCGCCGAGCGCTTAATCGCGCAAGCGGTTGAGCGTGGCAGCAGCCAGCTCGCCGAGCTGCGCAAGGTAGGTCGTACCCATGCCGTCGTGGAAGCGGCGTGCATCCGGCGAGCCGAGCACCAGCATGCCAAAGGCAGGCGCTGCGGTCTGATCGGCATCACCACGCACCGGCACGCGCAGCGTGACGATGGCGACCGATTCGATCGTCTCAGCGGTCTCCAGCCAGCCGGCGGCTTCGAAGCCCGCATTGGCGCCACAGTATGGCGCGCGCAGGCCAGCGGCAAACAGGCGCACTTCCTCACTCACGCCCTGCGCGACCTCCAGGTGCGTGAACTCTTCGCCCACCTGCCATACGCGCAGCGCGACTGCCGGCACTTCAAAGATCTCGCGCAGGCCATCTTGCACCACGTACGGCAGCGCATGCGTGTCGGCCTCGCCCACCAGGCGCGTCGTCCACGCGTGCACGCGCTGCTGCGTGCGGTCGTTCTCGTTGCCGTGGCGCATGAGGTCCGACAGCTTGAGTTCGAGATGCTTGTGCTTGTCGCGCAGGATTTCCATCTGGCGCTCCTGTAGCGACACGGCGCGGTGGCTGTGCGGGCTGGTCAGCTGGATGGCGGCCAGCAGTTCCGCGTGCTCTTCAAAGAAGGCCGGATGCGCTTGCAGGTAGTTGGCGACGTCTTGTGCGTTCATCGTGGAGGTGGTCATCAGGCGGCGCCCAGTTTCTTCTTCAGCAGTTCGTTGACTTGTGCGGGGTTGCCCTTGCCGCGCGTGGCCTTCATGGCTTGGCCGACCAGCGCGTTGAACGCCTTCTCCTTGCCCGCACGGAATTCCTCAACCGACTTGGCGTTGGCCGCCAGCACGTCGTCGATGATCTTCTCCAGCTCGCCGGAATCCGACATCTGCTTGAGGCCCTTCTCGGCGATGATCGCGTCGGCATCGCCATTGCTTTCGCCGGCCCACATGGCGGGGAAGACGTCCTTCTTAGCGGTGTTGTTGCTGATCGTGCCGTCGGCGATGCGCGCGAGCAGCTTGGCCAGTTGCGCAGGCGACACCGGCGATGCGTCGATCTCCAGATCGGCACGGTTCAGGTTCGACGCGACCTCGCCCATGATCCAGTTGGCCGCAACCTTGGCGTTGGCAGCGCCAGCGTCAGCCACCACGGCTTCGAAGTAGGCAGCGGTCGCCTTGGTGGCGGTCAGGATGCTCGCGTCGTACTTCGGCAGGCCGTAGGCCGACTCGAAGCGCGCGGCCATGGCGGCGGGCAGTTCGGGCAGCGTGGCGCGCACGCGGTCGATCCAGTCGTCGCCGATGACGAGCGGCAGCAGATCGGGGTCGGGGAAGTAACGGTAATCCTGCGCGTCTTCCTTGCTGCGCATCGAGCGCGTTTCCTTGCGATCCGGATCGTACAGGCGGGTTTCCTGCACCACGGTGCCGCCGTCTTCGATCAGCTCGATCTGGCGGCGCACTTCGTAGTTGATGGCCTCTTCCAGGAAGCGGAACGAGTTCAGGTTCTTGATCTCGCAGCGCGTGCCGAACGGCGCATCCGGACCGCGGCGCACCGACACGTTGGCGTCGCAGCGGAAGCTACCTTCCTGCATGTTGCCGTCGCAGATGCCCAGCCACATCACCAGCGCGTGCAGCGCCTTGGCATAGGCCACGGCTTCGGCGGCGCTGCGCATGTCAGGCTCGGTCACGATTTCCAGCAGCGGCGTGCCGGCGCGGTTCAGGTCGATGCCGGTCATGCCGGCAAAGTCTTCGTGCAGCGATTTTCCGGCGTCTTCTTCCAGGTGGGCACGCGTCAGTTGCACGGTCTTCTCATACCCAGGCTGACCGTTCTTGCCTTCCACCTGGATGGTGAGCGTGCCGCCCTGCACCACCGGAATCTCGTACTGGCTGATCTGGTAGCCCTTGGGCAGATCCGGGTAGAAGTAATTCTTGCGCGCGAAGATGCTCTTGGGCGCGATCTTGGCACCAATGGACAGCCCGAACGTGATGGCGCGCTCAACCGCGCCCTTGTTCAGCACGGGCAGCACGCCCGGCAGCGCCAAGTCCACCGGCGCGGCCTGCGTGTTGGGCGCCGCGCCAAAGGCGGTGGACGCGCCGGAGAAAATCTTCGAGGCCGTGGAGAGCTGCGTATGCGTCTCGAGGCCGATCACCACTTCCCATTGCATGTTGCGTGTGTCCTGTCGATTGTTGTGGTGTGAATGTCTAGGTCTAGGTGTTGCTTGTATCTCTGCTCGGTGCGATCAGGGGTGCGGCACATCCAGCCAGGCCGCAAGCTTCGCGAAGGCCGCCTCGCGTGCTGCCGGATCGCCGCCCACCGTGACCGTACCGTGACGACGCCCGCCCAGGTTGCCGCTGCGTTCCTTGATCGGTGCCGTGCCATCAAAGCCATGATAGGCCCCGCCGAATGTCTCCAGCTCAAAGCGCGCCTGCGGCTGACGGGCCAGCACGGCGGTCTGGAGGGCCTGGCATCGGTCGGCGGGCGTCCAATCATCATTGCTGCCGGCCAGCAGCAGCAATGGCGCGTTCAACTGATACTTCGCACGCTGCAGCGCGGCGGCACAGCCCGGGTAGAACGCCACGGCGCGCTCCACAGTCGGCGTGTCGGCGGGCCAGGCAAGGCTCGCGTCTACGGTTTCTAGCACTGCCTGCGCACCGTTGGACCAGCCCAGCAGCACGATGCGGTGCGCATCCACGCCCGGCTGCGCGGCCACCCAGCGCATCGTCGCCAAAACGTCGGCGCGGCGCACGGCACCGTTGATATCGCGTGCCGCAAACCGCTCGGTACAGATGCCATGCGGTTTGCCGCGCGGGCCAAAACTGTCAGGCAGCACCACCGCGTAACCGCGCGCGCCCAGCCACTGCGCGTAACCGCGATAGCGCGTACCGAGCGCTTTCGCATCAACACCGGCCTGCGTGTACAAGCCGCTGCAGCCATGCAGCGCGATCACCACCGGCAATCCGGCGGCGGGCGCCTTGCCCGCTGGCGTGACCCCGGGCTTGATCCAATAGGCGGTCAACGTCTGCGGCGCATCTTCGGCGTCTTTCATGACCGCGCGCGGAATCTCCACCGTCTGCACGCCCAGCTCCGCGGCTGACGGTGCGCGTGCCGCCGGCATGTCCGGCAAGGCACCTTCCGCGTCAGGCGTCGGCTGGGCGAACGCGTGCAGCGCCAGCAGGGCGCCCGTCAACGCAGCCGCCATCCGAAGCGATGCGCGCATCACCGGGCATTCCGGGCGCATTGGCCCGTTTGCGGATCGAACATCACCGGCCAGGCTTCTTCGTAGATGCCGGGCGTGCAATGCGCCTCACAGTTGGCGTGCGCCAGCGTCACGCGGCGCGGGTCCTGCCAGACCATCAGCGTGCAACTGCCGGTGCGCTCGCGCAGTTCGATGCTCGGACGGCGCTTGGTCTGCTGGAACGTCGACAGGTCAAACTGGCACGAACCGCGACGACCGACCCACAACTGCCACTGCAACGCGCTGACGTTGTTGTTGGCCACGGTGAGCGTTGCCTGCTCGCGGAAGCCGTCTTCTTCGGTCTGGCTGCAGTAGCCGTTGACGCTGATCATGCGATCGGCAATCGGCGGCGGCCCGGACGGGCGGCCAAAACCCGGAATACCCGGCAGCGACGGCAGCGGAATGGGCACGCAGGCCGCCAGCAGGACGGCAGCAAGCGCCAGCCCGAGTACGTTGCGGATGCGGGGGGTCATGCGGTCGCCTCCGAGCGGATTCCGTTCATTTTGCCTTCGTGGTGTCGGCGACAGCCTGCATTCGCGGACGTGCGCCTCCCCGCTACGCGGGGGCCCTGCTGACTGCTCATGCGGCCCCCTGCGGTGCAGCGATGGTCCGAGCGCCTGTGATCGCCGTCAGGCTGCCGGTTGGCGCGCGTGCCAGTCGGTCGCCTGCTGGAACGCATGCGCGATCTGCAGCATGCGTGCCTCTTCAAAATAGTTGCCAATGATCTGCAAGCCAACCGGGAGACCGTTTGCGCCAAAACCGGCCGGCACGCTCATGCCGGGCAGGCCCGCCAGGCTGGTTGACAGCGTGAAAATGTCTTCCAGGTACATCTGCACTGGATCGTCGCTCTTCTCACCCAATTTCCAGGCAACGGTCGGCGCCACGGGGCCCATGATCACGTCGCATTGACCAAACGCGTTCTGGAAATCCTGCGCGATGATGCGGCGAATCTTCTGCGCCTGCAGGTAGTACGCGTCGTAATAACCGTGCGATAGCACATAGGCGCCGACCAGAATGCGGCGCTTGACCTCCCAGCCGAAACCTTCAGCGCGGGATTTACGGTACATGTCAGCCAGATCGCGGTACTCAGCCGCACGGTGGCCGTAGCGCACGCCATCAAAGCGCGACAGATTGGACGAGGCCTCGGCCGGGGCGATCACGTAGTACGTCGGGATCGACAGCTCGGTCTTGGGCAGGCTGATGTCGACCAGCGTGGCGCCGAGCTTTTCCATCTCCGCCAGCGAGGCGCGCACGGTGGCGCGCACGTCATCGGCCAGGCCTTCACCGAAATACTCCTTGGGCAGGCCGATGCGCAGCCCGGCCAGCGGACGGGCAGCATCGGCGCCTTGCAGCGGCTGGCCGAGCAGGCGGGTGAAGTCTTCTACGTCGCCGCCGCGGCCCGGCTCCAGGCTGGTGGAGTCGCGCGGGTCAAAACCGGCCATGGCGGACAGCAGCAGCGCGCAATCCTCTGCGGTGCGCGCCATCGGGCCACCTTGGTCCAGCGACGAGGCGAAGGCGATCATGCCGTAACGCGACACGCGGCCGTACGTCGGCTTGATACCGGTGATGCCCGAGAACGATGCCGGCTGGCGGATCGAGCCGCCGGTGTCCGTACCCGTTGCAGCGGGCGCCAGATCGGCCGCCACGGCAGCCGCCGAGCCGCCCGACGAGCCACCCGGCACGTGCGCGACGTTCCACGGGTTCTTGACCGCGCCAAAGGCCGAGTTCTCGTTGGACGAGCCCATCGCGAACTCGTCCATGTTGGTCTTACCCAGCGTCACCATGCCGGCGGCGCCCAGGCGCTCCACCACGGTGGCGTCAAACGGGCTGACGTAGTCGGCCAGCATCTTGGAGCCGGCCGTGGCACGCCAGCCGCGGGTGACGAACACGTCCTTGTGGGCGATCGGCACGCCGGTCAGCGGCGCCGCGTTGCCTGCCGCAATGCGCGCGTCGGCGGCCTGCGCCTGCGCGAGCGTGGCCTCGGCGTCGACATGGGTGAAGGCGTTGAGGTGTGCCCCAGCATCAATGCGCGACAGGTAATGGCGCGCCAGTTCCACCGCCGAAACCTCCTTGGCGGCGAGTTGGGCAGACAGGGCTTTGATCGTGGATGCGGTCATCGAGTACGTTCGGATGAGCTGCCGGCAGCGGCCGGCGTCGTCGAATGGAGTGGGGTCAAGCGCGGCGCACGGGCGCCGTTTACTCGATCACCTTGGGCACGAGGTACAGGCCGGCCTCGGTGGCCGGGGCGCATTGCTGGTAGTCGGCGCGGCGGTCGGCCTCGGTCACGGCATCGTCACGCAGACGCTGCGCCTGAGCCTGCACCTGCTCGATCGGGTGGGCCATGGGCTCGATGCCGGTGGTATCCACGGCCTGCATCTGCTCGACCAGCGTGAAGAACTGGTTGAGCTGGGTCAGGGTCTGCGCGGCCTCGCCATCGGAGACTTCGATACGGGCAAGGTGGGCGATGCGTTTGACGTCGGAGAGTTCGAGTGCCATCGGAGTGGATCAGTGAGTGCGGCGGCTGGCGGGCAATTTGCGCAAGCAGCAGCCAAGCGACGGCTACTGCGCGTGGGGCATGCTCAGGTTGCGCCCGAGTTGTGCCGATCTGCCGCAAAATTGGAGGCAAACGCCCGCCGAATACCCGCAGAATGCCCGAATTATAAGGTATGATTGCCGACTAAATTTCTAAGTCAGCAGGCGACTTCGTGCAGCCACGGACCCTCTGATTAAGTGGCCGGGAACCTCCCGGCTGCGGCGCCAACCAACTCAGCCGACACTTAATCAAAGGTTCCTTGGGGCCGCCCCCTCCGGGCGGCTCACCCTCGGCAGGATGGCCAGTGCCACGGCACCCCACCGCCGACCACCACGGAGCCCGCGACATTCCCGGGAGCGCAGTAGCAGGATCGGACCGCATGGCAGCCATGCGACGTCCGCGTATCGGTGCAGCCATTGACCGAGGTTCCGCTGCTGAGCCGCCCATGACTCGAAAACAGGATTCATTCGATGTTTGGCTTTTTGCGCAGCTATTTCTCCAACGATCTCGCGATCGACCTCGGCACCGCCAACACCCTGATCTACGTCCGCGACAAGGGCATCGTCCTCGACGAGCCGTCGGTGGTGGCCATCCGCCAGGAAGGCGGCCCGAACGCCAAGAAAACCATCCAGGCCGTCGGTAAGGAAGCCAAGCAGATGCTGGGCAAGGTGCCGGGCAATATCGAGGCCATTCGCCCGATGAAGGACGGCGTGATTGCCGACTTCACCGTCACCGAGCAGATGCTCAAGCAGTTCATCAAGATGGTGCACGACACCAAGCTGCTGCGCCCGAGCCCGCGCATCATCATCTGCGTGCCGTGCGGTTCGACCCAGGTCGAGCGCCGCGCCATCCGTGAATCGGCGCTGGGCGCCGGTGCCTCGCAGGTCTACCTGATTGAAGAGCCGATGGCCGCAGCCATTGGCGCCGGCCTGCCGGTGTCGGAGCCGTCGGGCTCGATGGTGGTGGACATTGGTGGCGGCACCACCGAGGTGGGCATCATCTCGCTGGGCGGCATGGTCTACAAGGGCAGCGTGCGCGTGGGCGGCGACAAGTTCGACGAAGCCATCGTCAACTACATCCGCCGCAACTACGGCATGCTGATCGGCGAGCAAACCGCCGAAGCCATCAAGAAGGAAATCGGCTCGGCCTTCCCGGGTTCGGAAGTGCGTGAGATGGAAGTGAAGGGCCGCAACCTGTCGGAAGGCATTCCGCGCGCCTTCACGGTGTCGTCCAACGAAATCCTGGAAGCGCTGACGGATCCGCTGAACCAGATCGTGTCGTCGGTGAAGATTGCGCTGGAACAAACCCCGCCGGAACTGGGCGCAGACATTGCCGAGCGCGGCATGATGCTCACGGGCGGCGGCGCGCTGCTGCGTGATCTGGACCGCCTGCTGGCCGAAGAAACCGGCCTGCCGGTGCTGGTGGCCGAAGACCCGCTGACCTGCGTGGTGCGCGGCTCCGGCATGGCACTCGAGCGCATGGACAAGCTCGGCAGCATCTTCTCGTACGAATAACGGGATCATGCTCCGCACGTATCCGTATTCCGCCTTCCTGGCCGCGCCAGCGGCCGTGGCGGGCCGCTGAGATGCGTCACGCGCCGGTGCGCCGTGCTCCGCCCACCCCGGGCCCAGGCACCGCACCAGCGCCACACCCAATCTGTTGCCGGCAGGCCGCTGACGTAGACCGTCAAGCGCCTGCCGTGCCCATCTGAAGCGTCCGGGTCATGGATTACTCCCCGCCGCCCCTCTTCAAGCAGGGTCCGTCTGCCACCGCGCGGCTGGTTGCCCTGCTCGCGCTCGCGCTCGCGCTGCTGGTGATCGATGCCCGCATGTCGGTGCTGGGCGTGGTCCGGCAGGTCGTGTCGGTGGTGCTTTACCCCGTCGAGCGCCTGGTGCTGATCCCGCGCGATACGGTGCGTGCTGCGCTGGATTACACGCAGTCGTCCACCTCGCTCGCCGCCGACAACCGCAACCTGCGTGAATCTGCCGTGGCACAGGCCCAGCAATCGCTACGCGCCTCGCAGCTCGAAGCCGAAAACCGCAATCTGCGCACGCTGCTCAACCTGAAGCAGCACGCCGCCGTGCCCACCGTGGCGGCGGAGGTCCTCTACGAAGCACGCGACCCATACACCCAGCGCATCGTCATCGATCGTGGCTCGAAAGACGGCGTGCGCGCCGGCTACCCCGTCATCGATGATCGCGGCGTGGTGGGCCAGGTAACGCGCGTGTCGCTGTTCGAATCGCAAGTCACGCTGCTGACCGACAAGGACCAGGCGATCCCCGTGGAAGTCGTGCGCAACGGCCTGCGCAGCGTAGCCTTTGGCGGCGCCCGCCCAGGCGCGCTGGACCTGCGCTTCATGGCCGCCTCGGCAGACCTGCAGCAGGGCGACCTGCTGGTGACCTCGGGGCTGGATGGCGTGTACCCGGCGGGCCTGCCGGTCGCGCGCATCGCCCAGATCGAACGCAAGGCCGACACCGCGTTCTCGCGCGTGATCTGCGAGCCGGTGGCTGGCATCCGCAGCAACCGGCACCTGCTGATCGTGAAGTACGAATCGGGCTTCCCGCCGCCGACGGATCTTGCGCCGCCGCCCGCTGCCAAGGGCAAGAACGCCGCCCGCGACGCTCGCGAAGAGAAAGACCGCGCCGCACGTGCCGCCGCCGAGGCTGCCGTGCCTGGACCAGCAGCCGCTGAAGACAACGCTCCGCCGCCGCGCCCGACCGACGCTGACGGCAATCCGCTGGACACCGATCCGGCGCCCAAACGCTAAGCGAGGCATTCGACATGAACTCGCCCCAATACCTGCTGCGCCCGGTCAACCCCGGTTTCATCGCCTTCAGCTTCGTGCTGGCGTTCCTGTTCAACCTGATGCCGTGGGGCCACATGCAGTGGATTCCCGATCTGGTGGCGCTGGTGCTGGTGTTCTGGAACATCCACCAGCCGCGCCGCGTGGGCATGGTGGTGGCCTTCCTGCTGGGCCTCTTGATGGACGTGCACGAAGCGCGGCTGCTGGGTGAACACGCGATGGCCTACACGATGCTGTCGTACTTCGCGATCACCATCCACCGGCGCGTGCTGTGGTTCTCGGTGCTGTCGCAGGCACTGCACGTGCTGCCGCTGCTGGTGCTCGCACATGCGGTGCCGATCGTCATCCGCTTGCTGATGGGTGCGCATCTGCCGGACTGGCAGGTCATTCTTCCTCCGCTGATCGAAGCGGCGCTGTGGCCGTTCGCCAACGCCATCCTGCTGGCACCGCAGCGCCGACCGGAGAGCGTCGACGAAACTCGGCCAATTTAAGGCGCCCGATCTGATGTCCTCCGCTGTTAGCGTCCACCTGGCATGACCGAAATCCGCAACGTCGAACAGGAGCTGTCGCGCTTCCGCCTGCGGCTGGCGGCGGCCGCCCTGTTCGTGGTGATCTGCTTCGGGCTGCTGCTGGCGCGCTTCTTCTGGCTGCAGGAGGTCAAGCACGAGCAGTACTCAGCCAAGGCAGAAGACAACCGCATCTCGGTGGCGCCCATCGAGCCCAACCGCGGCATCATCATGGACCGCAACGGTGTGGTGCTGGCGCGCAACTACTCCGCGTATACGCTGGAGATCACGCCGTCCAAGCTGCAGGACACGCTGGACAACACCATCGACCAGCTGGCCCAGGTGGTCGATATTCAGCAACGTGATCGCCGCCGCTTCAAGCGCCTGATGGAAGACGCGCGCAGCTTCGAGAGCCTGCCGATCCGCAGCCAGCTCACCGATCAGGAAGTCGCGCGCTTCTCGGCGCAGCGCTTCCGCTTTCCCGGCGTGGATGTGCACGCGCGGCTGTTCCGCCAGTACCCGCTGGGCGACTCGGCATCGCACGTGATCGGCTACATCGGCCGCATCTCCGAGCGCGACCTGGACCGCATCGACAACATGAGCGATGCCAACAGTCAGCCCGGCGTGACGTACGACCCGCGCAAGGACTCCAACAACTACAGCGGCACCGAATACATCGGCAAGGTCGGCATCGAGCAGAGCTACGAGACCGAACTGCACGGCCTGACCGGCTACGAAGAAGTGGAAGTGAGCGCGGGCGGGCGACCGATCCGGACGCTGTCGACCTCGCAGGCGACGCCGGGCAACAACCTGATCCTGTCGCTGGACATCAACCTGCAGCGTCTGGCCGAGCAACTCTTCGGCAACCGCCGCGGCGCACTGGTGGCGATCGAGCCCGAAACAGGTGACATCCTCGCCTTCGTCTCCAAGCCGACGTTCGACCCGAACCTGTTCATTGAAGGCATCGACAGCGCCACCTGGAACGAGCTGAACAACTCGCCCGACAAGCCGCTGCTGAACCGTCCGCTGCGCGGCACGTACCCGCCGGGCTCGACGTACAAGCCGTTCATGGCGCTGGGGGCGCTTGAGCTGGGCAAGCGCACGCCGCAATGGGGCATGGCCGATCCGGGCTCGTTCACGCTGGGCAACCACACCTTCCGCGATGACGTGCCGGGCGGGCACGGCTGGGTCGACATGTACCGCTCCATCGTGGCGTCGTGCGACACGTACTACTACCGCCTGGCCAACGACATGGGCGTCAATGCCATCCACGACTTCATGAAGCCATTTGGCTTCGGGCAGGTCACGGGCATCGACATCGAGGGCGAGCGCACCGGCATCCTGCCGTCCACCGACTGGAAGCGCAAAGCTTACAAGCGCCCCGAGCAGCAGAAGTGGTACGACGGTGAAACCATCTCGCTGGGTATCGGCCAGGGCTACAACAACTTCACCATCCTGCAACTGGCGCACGCGGTGTCGACGCTGGCCAACAACGGCGTGGTGATGAAGCCTCACCTGGTGAAGGCCGTCGAGGATTCGCTGTCCAAATCGCGCTCGCTGACGGTGCCGACCGAGAGCTACCGGATTGCGCTCAAGCAGGCCAACATCGACGTGATCAAGCGCGCCATGGTGGGCGTGAACCAGGCGGGTACGGCTGCCAAAGCGTTCATCGGTGCGCAATACGTGTCGGCCGGCAAGACCGGTACGGCACAGGTGTACTCGCTGGGCAAGAACGAGAAGTACAACCACCACGCCATTCCCGAAAACAAGCGCGACCACGCGCTGTTCGAAGCCTTTGCCCCCGCAGATCATCCGAAGATTGCGCTGGCGCTGATCGTGGAAAACGCCGGCTTTGGCGCCGCATCGGCCGCGCCGATCGCGCGTGCGGTCATGGACTACTACCTGACCGGCAAGTGGCCCACCGATCTGGTCGCCACCGCGCCGAAGGCCCAGCCGCAACCGCCGGTGGATACACCCAGCGTGTTCTCGACCGGCAAGACTGCCACCATCGCCAGCGCCACGGCCACGCCGCAGGCTGCAGCAGAGGTGGTGGCACAGACGGCGTCGGGGGTCGCGGCCGCTTCCGCCGTGGCCGCGCCGGCTGCCAGTGGCGTGGCCGCTGCTTCGGCACCGGCTGCGTCGTCCGTGGCCGCCGGCACAGTGCGCGGCACGCCGCCAATGTCGCCGGATCTGGTGTCGCCCGCCCTGCGCGAGGCCGGCACCAGCGCCGAAGCCATCGCCCCGGCCACGCTGGACGCCCAGGTGCTGCAAGCGCTGTCACACGCCCAGCCGGCCCCCGAACTGCCGCCACGCGGACGCGGCAATACCACTGCCGCACCGGCCTCGACGCCGGCCACCACGCCCAAGGGTGGGAAAGAGGCGAAGCCGGGCAACAAGCCCGCGCCAAAGTCGACGCCCAAACCCGCGCCGGCCGCGCCCTGACATTCGCGCTTGAGGATCACGCCATGGACAAACTGGACAAGCGCCGCATATTCAACGTCATCAAGTCACTCTTCACCGGCTTCGATGTGCCGCTGGCACTGATCGTCTTTCTGCTGCTGGGCACGGGGCTGGTCGCGCTGTACTCGGCCGCCATCGACATGCCGGGCCGGGTGGAAGACCAGGTCCGCAACATCATGCTGTCGTTCGTGCTGATGTGGGTCATCGCCAACCTGCCGCAGCAGACGCTCATGCGCTTTGCCGTGCCGCTGTACACCGTCGGGGTAGCGCTATTGATTGGTGTGGCGGCGTTCGGGCTGATCCGCAAGGGTGCGCGGCGCTGGTTGAACATCGGCGTGGTGGTGCAGCCGTCCGAGATCATGAAGATCGCCATGCCGCTGATGTTGGCGTGGTACTTCCAGAAGCGCGAGGGCGTGATCCACTGGTATGACTATCTGGCCGCCGCCGTGCTGCTGCTCATTCCCGTGGGGCTGATTGCCAAACAGCCCGATCTGGGCACGGGGCTGCTGGTGCTGGCCGCCGGCATCTACGTGATCTACTTTGCCGGCCTATCGTGGCGGCTGATCGTGCCGGTGCTGGTGATTGCCGTCACGGCGATCACGCTGATCGTGTCGTTCGAATCGCGTATCTGCGCGCCGGGCGTGAACTGGCCGATCCTACACGACTACCAGCAGCACCGCGTGTGCACGCTGCTGGACCCGACCACCGACCCGCTGGGCAAGGGCTTCCACACCATCCAGTCGATCATCGCCATCGGCTCGGGCGGGGTGAGCGGCAAGGGGTGGCTAAAGGGCACGCAAACCCACCTGGAGTTCATCCCCGAGAAGCACACCGACTTCATCTTCGCGGTCTATTCCGAGGAGTTCGGGCTGGTGGGCAACGGCTTCCTGCTGTTCCTGTATCTGTTGCTGATCATTCGCGGGCTGTTCATCGCCGCGAATGCGGGCACGCTGTTCGGGCGATTGCTGGCCGGGTCGATCACGCTGATCTTCTTCACCTACGCCTTCGTCAACATGGGCATGGTGAGCGGCATCCTGCCCGTGGTGGGCGTGCCGCTGCCGCTCATCAGTTACGGAGGGACCGCGCTCGTCACACTGGGGATGGGCATTGGCATCCTGATGAGCATCGCCCGACAGAAACGCTTCGTGCAGACGTAGCAAAAGGCCGCCAAGATTGGCGGCCTTTTTGTTTTCAGGCGAGTCAGGCGGCGAGCGCCTCCTCGCGCAGCAAGCGCCGCAGCACCTTGCCGGTGGACGTGGCTGGCAGCGCATCATGAAACTTCACGCGGCGTGGCACCTTGTACGGCGCCATGTTGTCGCGCGACCAGGCAATCAGCTCCGCTTCGGTCAGCGTGACGCCGTGCATCGGCACCACGTGCGCGCAGACGACCTCACCCTTGTCTGGATCGGGGATGGGCGTGACGGCCACTTGGCGAATGCCCGGATGGCGTGAAAGCAGCGCTTCCACCTCTTCCGGAAACACGCTGTAGCCCGACACCTTGATCATCTCCTTGATGCGGCCCTGCCACTGCAGATAGCCGTCGGGCGAGAGTTGGCCGATGTCGCCGGTGCGCAGGAAGCCGTTCTGCAGCGCGGCGCGCGTGGCCTCGTCGCGCTGCCAGTAGCCACGGAACACGCCGGGG
Organism: Ralstonia sp. A12; assembly: GCF_000801955.1. Taxonomy (GTDB): domain Bacteria; phylum Pseudomonadota; class Gammaproteobacteria; order Burkholderiales; family Burkholderiaceae; genus Ralstonia. The sequence goes on along the minus strand of NZ_JSZO01000004.1, from coordinate 129,864 downwards.
CTGCGGATGGTGATCTCGCCAGCCTGACCAGGCGGCAACTCGGCGCCGGTGTGCGGATCGACGATGCGTACCTCGGTCTGCGGGACGATCTTGCCGTGCCAGCCCCAGCGCGGCGCGTCGGGCGGCGTGATGGCATCGCAGGTGTGGGTTTCCGACAAACCGTAGGCGGCCTCGTAGATGCTGCATTGCCGGCCGGCAAAGGCACGCCACTGGTCGGCAATCGCCTCGGTGAGCGTCACGCCAAAGCTCGTGCACGGATTGACCACCAGCGATTCCATGCGGTATTGCGAGGCGTCTGGGTGCGCCATCACCGCCAGATTCATCGGCGTCATGCTGTACCAGCGCGTGACGCGGTAGCGGTCGATGGCCTGCAGCACGGCCAGCGGGTCGAAGCGATAGAGCAGGATGGTGGTCGCGCCGGAATACAGCATCACGTTCATGCCCATCAGCATGCCGGCAATGTGCGACAACGGCGCCACCGCCAGCATCACGTCGGATGCATGCACGCCGCTCACCTGCGCTGTCACGGCGGTCTTGTACAGCGCATTGCGGTGCGTGAGCATCGCCCCCTTCGGGCGGCCGGTGGTGCCCGAGGTGTAGATCATCAGGGCCACCTCATCCAGCTCGACCTGGATGGCGGTGACCGCATTGCGCTCAGACACGTCCACCGGCTCGGCCAGCAGTTGCATCAGGTCGAGCTGAGACGCGCCGGGCTTGTTCTTGAGCGGCGGCGCAGATGACGCATCGGCCGCGATCAACTCCGGCGGCACGGCAAGCGCCTTGCGGCAGGCCGGCTGCGACGGCTGCAGATCGGCATAGCGTGTGGTGATGACGGTGGACACCGAGGTGCCCGGCCGCGCGGCCTCGACAATCGGCATCAGGTCCGCCGCGGCCACCAGGATCTTCGCGCCGGAATCGGCCAACTGGTCGCGCAACTCATGCTGGCGCGACAGCGGCCCGCACGGCACGACAATGCCACCCAGCTTGGCCGTGGCCAGGTGCGCCAGGATGGCTTGCGGACAGTTCTGCAGGAACAACGCCACGCGGTCGCCGCGCCCCACGCCCAGCCGTTGCAACTGCACCGCCAGCCGCGTCGAGAGCTGATCCAGCTCGCGCCAGCAGATCGTGCGGCCGTACCAGAGCAAGGCAATGCGCTCAGGCGTCTGCTGCGCATGGTGGGCGCAATACCGGTGCAGCGGCATTTCGCCTGCCAGGTAGTGGACCGGTTCGCGATTCTGGATCGTCATGTGGTGTCTCCTCGGCTCTCGCCATCGCGGGGCGATGTCTTGGCCGTGATGGCTGCCCTCGTCTCGGGGCGCTCATGCGGGGCAGGTTTCTTTGCATCCATCGTTCGAGTATGACGAGCCCGCCTTGCGGTCGCCGTATCGATTTGCGCAAGACAATGTTCCACCCGCAACCGGAGCGAAACGTGACCCCACGCAAGACAGATCCCGAGAAAATCTACCGTTCGGTATAGAGTCTCGGCGCAAACTTGCCGCGACGTCAATCAGGGAGAAGGCGGATACTCCGCCTCGGCAACAATGCCCGTGAAGGGTAAACGGCACGGTCACCCCAGAATAAGCGTGTACTCACATCTCATGATTCGGCCTGGACAGTGAATTGCGCAGACAACATTAAAAATTTGCCGCCACAGCAGATTTGTTCTATTTTTGACAACAAATCATGTGAGAGGCTGGAATGGATCGTTTGCAGTCGATGCGGGTGTTTTCCAAGGTGGTGGAGCTTGGCAGCTTCGCCCGGGCGGCCCAGCATCTGTCGATGAGCAATGCCGTGGTCACACGCTACGTGGCCGATCTGGAGGCGCACCTCGGCACGCGCCTGCTCAACCGCACCACGCGCAGCCTGTCGCTGACGGATGTGGGCGAAACCTATCTGCAGCGCTGTGCGCAGATCCTGCTCGACATTGACGAGGCCGAATCGCTCGCCACCTCGCGCAGCCAGGCGCTGGTCGGCGGCTTACGCATCGTCGCGCCGGTGATGTTCGGGCTGCACGTGCTACCGATGTTGCTGGCGCGCTTCCAGCAGCTCTACCCCGAAGTGACGTTTGACGTGGCGCTGTCCGATCGCCCGATCGACATCGTTGAAGACGGCCGCGACGTCGGCATCATGGTGTCGGAACTGGGCCTGGGCTCACACCTGGTGGCGCGCCGCATGATTTCCGCCGAGATGGTGATGGCCGCCACGCCCGCCTACCTACGCCAGCACTCCACGCCGCAGCGCGCGGAAGACATTGCCGAGCACCGCGTGATCGCCATGTGGCACCCGCAACTGCGCCACGAGTGGGAGATGAGCACGCCCGACGGGCAGGCGATTTCAGTGCCGGTGCAGCCGTCGCTGGTGACGAGCAACGCAGAGCTGATGCACCGCGCCGTGCTGGCCGACATGGGCATCGCCATTCTGTCGTCGTATATGGCGCGGCCGGATCTGGAATCGGGGCGCCTGGTGCGCGTGCTGCCGCAGTACAAGCTGCCGCACCGGTCGCTCTCATTGGTGTATCCGAGCCGCAAATTCCTGCCGACGAAGGTACGCACATTCATCGACTACATGCTGGCCCAGGCGATGGAGGTCAAGCACAACGAGGAGCGCGCCGGCCGGGGCCTGAGCGAAGCCGCGTAAGCCGCAAGCGCATTGCCCAAACAAAACGGGAGGACATTGTCCTCCCGTTTGCGTTGGTGCCCGCGAAACCGTGATCAGGTTTCGCTGGTGCTTTCTTCGTCGGTCTCTGCTTCGGCGGCTTTCTTGCGTGCCGGGGCTTTCTTGGCCGCAGTCTTCGTTGCCGTTTTGGCAGCGGTCTTGGCCGGGGCCTTCTTGGCAGCAGGGGTCTTGGCCGCGGCCGTCGTCTTCTTGGCTGCAGTCTTGGCGCCGGGCTTGCCCTTGCCTTCGCCGCGCGGCTCAAACTCGAAGCCGATCTTGCCGTCCGGCTGCTTGACCAGGAACGCCTTGAAGTTGCGGCCCGTGCGCGCCGACTTGAAGCCAGTCAGCAAATCCGTCTTGCCGTCGGTCAGCAGCTTGGCCAACTGCTCGCGGCTGATCTCCTGCTGCAAGATGATCTTGCCGGTCGTGAAGTCGCACGTCTTGGGCTGCGCCACGGCGTTCTCGCACACATACTTCAGGCCATGCTCGTAGACGCTGCCGTTGCACTTCGGGCAGTGGCCGACGCTTTCCTGGCCGGAGAAATCGACCGGCTCGCCGTCGTCTTCGTCGTTCTGACCGAAGTCGAACTCCATCTTCCAGTGGCCGTCTTCCTGCGCCAGCTTGAGGATGGCCGCAAACGGCCGACCCATCTTGCTGCGGAAGCCCTGCAGGGGGCCGATGGTCTTGTTGATCAGCAGCTCTTCCACCTCGTCCAGCTCGAACTGGCGGCCGCCCGGGATCTTGCTGATCGAGAAGTCGCAGTGGCTGCACGCGAAGCGGCGGTAGTTCTCCTTGACCACGTGGCCGCACTGCGGGCACGGCGTGGCCAGCGTCGCGTAGTCGCCGGGGATGGTGTCGCTGTCGTATTCCTTGGCGCGCTTGACGATCTGCTGCGTCATCTGCGCGATCTCGCGCATGAATTCGTCACGCTCGAGCTGGCCGCGTTCGATCAGCGAGAGCTTGTGCTCCCAGCCGCCGGTCAGTTCGGCCTGTGTGAGTTCTTCCACGCCCAGGCCGCGCAGCAGCGTCATCAGCTGGAATGCCTTGGCCGTCGGAATCAGCTCACGGCCTTCGCGCACGAGGTACTTTTCCGTCAGCAACCCTTCGATAATGGCCGCGCGCGTGGCTGGCGTGCCCAAGCCCTTGCCGGCCATGGCTTCGCGCAGCGCGTCGTCGTCGACCAGCTTGCCGGCACCCTCCATGGCCGAGAGCAGCGTCGCTTCGTTGTAGCGTGCGGGCGGCTTGGTGGTCAGGCCCACCGGCTCGACCTTGTCGGTCTTGACCTTTTCGTCCTTGGCGACCGGCACGAGGTTGGCGTCTTCACCCTGCGCCTCGCGGCCGTACACGACCAGCCAGCCCGGGTTCACCAGCACCTTGCCTTCGGTCTTGAAGTGATGGCCGGCCACCTCGGTCACGCGCGTGGTGACTTGGTATTCGGCCGCCGGGAAGAACACCGCCAGGAAGCGGCGCACCACCAGGTCATACAGCTTCTGCTCCGGCTCCGACAGGTTCTTCGGGGCCTGCAGCGTCGGGATGATGGCGAAGTGATCGCTGATCTTGCTGTTATCGAAGATCCGCTTGTTGGGCTTGACCCATTGGTTGGCGAGGATCTTCTTGGCATGCGTCAGATAGTTGGGCGAGCTTTCGCCCAGCATGTCCAGCGTCTGCTTGACCGTGCCCATGTAGTCTTCGGGCAGCGCGCGCGAATCGGTACGCGGATACGTCAGCACCTTGTGCTTTTCATACAGCGCCTGCGCCAGGCCCAGCGTGTTCTTGGCCGAGAAGCCGAAGCGGCCGTTGGCCTCGCGCTGCAGGCTGGTCAGGTCGAACAGCGCCGGCGACATCTGCGTCGACGGCTTCGACTCTTCAGTGACGGTGCCTGTCTTGTCGCGGCATGCAGCGACGATGCTCTTGGCCTCGGCCTCGCTCCACAGGCGCGAGTCGCGACGCTCGGGGTCGAACTCGTCCTTCTTGAACTTCGGGTCGAACCAACGGCCTTCGTACAGGCCTGCCGCGGCGATGAATTCGGCGCGCACTTCCCAGTAGTCGCGCGGCACGAAGCGTTTGATCTTCTCTTCGCGCTCCACCACGATCGAAAGCGTCGGCGTTTGCACGCGGCCCACGGTGGTCAGGAAGAAGCCGCCGCCCTTGCTGTTGAAGGCGGTCATGGCGCGCGTGCCGTTGATGCCGACCAGCCAGTCGGCTTCGGAACGGCAACGGGCGGCATCGGCCAGCGGCATCATGTCTTCGTTGCTGCGCAGCTTGGTAAAGCCGTCGCGGATGGACTGCGGCGTCATCGACTGTAGCCACAGACGCTGGATCGGCAGCTTGGTGTTCGCGTGCTGCGCGATCAGGCGGAAGATCAACTCCCCTTCGCGCCCCGCGTCACACGCATTGATCAGGCTGGTCACGTCTTTGCGCTTGATCAGGCGCGTGAGCACCTTCAGACGCGATTCGGATTTGGCGATCGGGCGCAGGTCAAAGTGTGGCGGGATCACCGGCAGATGGGTGAAGCTCCATTTGCCGCGCTTGACTTCGTATTCGTCGGGGGCGGCGATCTCGACCAGGTGGCCAACCGCCGAGGAGAGGACGTATTCGTCGCTCTCAAAGTACTCGTCGTGCTTGGTGAAGCCACCCAGCGCGCGCGCGATATCAGCGGCGACCGACGGTTTTTCGGCAATGATGAGAGCCTTGGACATGTGAGCGGATCCTGGCGATCGCAAGTAATCAGATAAACAAGAAGTCGCTTTTCTATAGCGACCGTTCGCGTGGTTTTTTTAGAGTCTTATGGCAACGCCTGCCGACTTCAAGTGCTTCCGGCGCCCGTCAGAGCGCGCGTCCGGGCAGTCTGCCCCGATTTTGGCCGCCAATCATAAGCGCGGTTCCTTTTCAGGTGCAATAGAGTGACGCAGACATCGCCTTGCGTTGTCAAGGCGCACCATCAAGCCAATTGCAGCAGCCAGCCACGCAAGTCGGGTGCCGCCGTCACGGTTGGTGCGGCGCGCAAATCACGCGAAAGCATGCCTTCCACCACACCTGCATGCGGCAAGACCGGGCCGAAAAACAACACATCGCCGGCATCGTCCATGCGCTGGATCAGCAGGGTCGGGAAGTTTTCGACGTAGAAATCGCCCAGGGCGTCGGCATGGTCTTCCACGTCGACCCAGACGAAACAGCATTCCGGGTGCCGCGCCGCCAACTCGGTGAACGTCGTGCGATAGCTGCGGCAGGTGCCGCACCACTCGGCGCACAGGCACGCCACCAGCAACTGCCCCGTACGCATGTGCATGTGCAGGGTTGCGGCTTCAGTGTCTGGCGAAAGCAGTGGCATAAACAATGGCGGTAGGCGGCAATGTCAGCGAATGGGTCGCGCCCATTGTAGGCACGCTTTCAAGGAAGCCGCAGGAAGCGCCCGCCAGGCTGGCGTTCCACACGGCCGTCCAGTTCCAGCGCAAGAAGCTGCGCCGACAACGCGGCGGCAGCCTGGCCGGTGCGCTCGCACAAGGTATCCAGATCGACGGGATCAAAACCAAGCGCATCCAGCAGCGCAGTTTCAGCGGCACTGGGCGCAGGGCGCGCGACCGGTGCCGGTGCAATGGCGGCGTCCTCAGCGGGCACAGCACGAGCAGCTCGCTTGGCCGGTGCGACGGCACGCCCCCAGCCCAGTTCATCGAGGATGTCAGCAGCGGTTTCCACCAGCTTGGCACCCTGCTTGATCAGCAGATGGCAGCCCTTGGCCAGCGGCGAGTGAATCGAACCAGGAATCGCAAAGACATCGCGCCCCTGCTCGGCGGCCAGCCGCGCGGTGATGAGCGAGCCGGACTGCGCTGCAGCCTCCACCACCAGCAACCCGCGTGCAAGGCCGGCAATCAGGCGGTTGCGGCGCGGGAAGTTCTCAGCCCGCGCGCCCATGCCAAGCGGGTACTCGGAGATGATGACCCCGGCCTCGGCAATGCGGTGCGCCAGCGCCCGGTTGCGCGCCGGGTAAACAATATCGAGGCCCGTACCCACCACTGCGATGGTGCTGCCGGGCCCGTTCAGCGCGCCCTCGTGTGCCGCCGCATCAATGCCGAGCGCCAAGCCGGAGACCACCGTCACGCTCGCCGCAGACAGCGCCTGCGCAAACGCCCGCGCGTTGTCGATACCCGCCGCCGTAGCACTGCGCGCGCCCACTACGCCCACTGCCGCCGCACGCAACAGCGACACATCGCCCTTGGCGTACAGCACGGTCGGCGGATCGGTCAGTTCCAGCAAGCGGGGCGGATAGCCTCGATCGGCCAGCGTGAAGACGGCATTGCCGGGCTCGTTTGCCCATGCCACGGTGCGTTCGATGAGTGCGGCCAGCGCCTCGTCCGGCGCCGCCAACAGCGCGCGCGCGTGCCGCTCGGGCAGCACCTTAGCGAGCGCGGAATACGGTTGGGCGAAGATGTCTTGCGGCAGGCCAAAGGCCGCCAGCAACTGACGCGCGGCCACAGGGCCGACACCGGGGGTTTCTGTCAGACGCAGCCACGCGGCCAGCTCGGCCGGGTCGCGTGTGCAGGAGAGGGAATCGGTTGAGTCGGTCGCGGCACACGCCGCGACCTGTGAGGCATCGGTCAAATCAGGACTGCGGTCAGATCGCTCAAGGTTGCGTCATTGGGTTATCGACCGCGTCACCCACCTCTACGGTGTTCGACGAGTCCGTCACCAGCGCGTAGGCCACATGCGGGAACACGCGGAACACGAACGCCATGCCGTAGCGCTCTTCCGGCAGTTGCACGGCTTCGCCACCGGCGGTCCGATCCTTGACGACCGTACCCGCGCGCGACAGCGCCAGCACGTGGCCGGGCTCCAGCCCTTGCTGGCTGCCGATGTTCAGCACAACCACCTGGTCGGGGCCGCCAAAGCGCACACCGCCCGTGACCTTGGCAACCACGCCATGCACATCGCCTTCCGGCGCATGCGGCACATAGCGCACCGGCACGCGCGGCGGCAACGGCATCAGTTGCGTGCCGACGCCCATTTCTTCCTTGGACGTCAGCGCTTCCATCTTGGTCACTGCCTGCGGGCCGGTGGCTGCTCGTACCACGCGCAGCGTGCCGAGGAAGTCAGCCTCGTAGCCAAGCACCTTGCCGGTGACCGGGTCCTTGAGCGGCTTGACCGGACGATAGGCTTGCCACTCGGTGCCTGCCTGGCCGGCAGCGCCCTCGGGCAGACCGCGGGCGTAGGCGCTTTCGCCCTTGCCCAGGTAGACGCGGCCTTCCAGCAATCCGAAGATGCGCGCCGGTGTGGCCAGCGTTTCTTCATCCACGACGATCGGCTGCGTCAGGAACGGCTCGATGACAGAGGCGGGGATGCTGGAGATGGCGTCGTCGTCCTGGCCCGACACACGGGTGTGCGGCGACAGGCGCACCGTGCTGCCGTCCGCCGAAGCCGGCGAGCTCGACAGCCAGGCGCGGCCGTTGGCGTGATGCAGATAGAGCACCTGACCCGGATAGATCAGGTGCGGATTGCGGATCTGCTCACGGTTCATGCCCCACAGTTCGGGCCAGCGGTACGGCCGCTTGAGGAACTTGCCAGAGATCGCCCACAGCGTGTCGCCACGGCGCACGGTGTATTGCGCAGGCGCGCTGGCGGCGAGTTCGGATTCAGGGATGCCGGCCTGTGCGGCGACTGTGGCCTGCGCTTGTTGCGCCGGAGAGACAGTGCGCTCGGCAGCATGTGCGGCGCCGACACAAAACAGCGTTGCCGCGGCAACCGCAGACAGGGCGCAAACGTAAGACTGGCGCGCTTTCGTGGCAGGTTGCGTAGCGGGCTTGATAAGCATCGGTGTGTTACGATGGCGCATTATTCTATGAAGAATCGGCGAGTGGTCCGCGTGCTGCCCGACGCCTGACCGCTGCCGCTGCACGCTTCGGAGCGTTGCAGCAAGAGGGGTATGACATCGAACATTCGTCAGGCTTTTTCCTAAGCCATGTGGCGGATAGCGCCCCCGATTCTGCATGACATTCCAAGCGATCGCAATTGAAGGCAACCCCTCGTTAGCGTGGCCTTCCGCAACCGTTGTTGCCAAGCATCATGGCCCTACTGAATATCCTGCAATACCCTGATCCGCGGCTGCACAAGGTCGCGAAACCGGTCGCCAACGTGGACGACCGCATCCGCAAACTGGCTGCCGACATGGCCGAGACCATGTACGAGGCGCCGGGCGTGGGCCTGGCTGCCACGCAGGTCGACGTGCATGAGCGCGTGATCACCATCGACGTGTCAGAGTCGCGCGATGAACTGCGCGTGTTCATCAACCCGGAGATTGTCTGGGCAAGCGATGAACGCAAGGTCTGGGACGAGGGTTGCCTGTCCGTGCCCGAGATTTACGACAAGGTTGAGCGGCCCGACCGCGTGCGCGTGCGCGCACTGAATGAGAAGGGCGAAACCTTCGAATTGGAAGCCGATGGCCTGCTGGCCGTGTGCATCCAGCATGAAATGGATCACCTGATGGGCAAGGTGTTCGTCGAATATCTGTCGCCGCTCAAGCAGACGCGCATCCGCTCCAAGCTCAAGAAGCATCAGCGCGATCTGGAGCACCAGCGCTGATCGCACGTTCATGCCACCTGACGCTGACGCGCGCGCTCACCCCCTCCCGCTGATGTCGACCGGACCCGCGAACGCAAATACGGCAGGCCCGGACGCGCGCGCGCGCAGCCTCACCGCCGTGCTGGTGCGGCACTGGCGCGTGATCGTCGTGCTAATGGTGTGCGCGTACTTTGTTGCGGGCACGTTCTGGCGCGCGCCGTGGAAAGCCGACGAGCCGTACTCGTTTGGCGTGGTGCTCAACATCATCGAGCGCGGCGACTGGGTGATCCCCAACGTCGCCTTTGAGCCGTTCGTCGAGAAGCCCCCGCTGATGTACTGGACCGGCGCGCTGGCCGCGCTGGCCGTGCCGGATCTGCCGCCGCACGAAGCGGTGCGTCTGGCCGTGCTGTTCTGGATGGCGCTGACCTGCTTGGCGATCTGGCGTGCGGCGCGCCTGCTGCGCGGCGAGGCTCGCGACTGGCGCATGCGCGTGGGGGCACACCTGGCACGCGGTCGCCCCGGCCTGACACTGTCCGAACGCCGTACCGCCGGGCTGGATGCCGGCAGCGCAGCGTTTCGTGACTACGCGCTGGGCGCATTGCTGCTGTTCGCCGGCTGCATCGGGCTGGTCGAGCATGTCCACAAATTCATTGCCGACGTGCCGCAACTGGCCGGCACCGCCATCGCACTGTATGGCCTGGTGCGCTATGTGAAGGCGAATGAGGCAGGCGGCGTACACGGCGTTGACGTGCTTCGCCCGGCGCTGTGGTTCGGCACGGGCGTTGGCGTGGCGTTCCTCGGCAAGGGTGTGCTCGTACCGGGCCTGTTCGCGCTGACCTTGCTGGCCGCGATGGCGCTGTTGCCAGACTTCCGCAATCGCCAGGCATGGCGTTTCTATGGGTTGTCGCTGCTGGCGGCGCTACCTTGGCTGGTGATCTGGCCTGCCATCTTCTGGCACGAATCGCCGGACCTGTTCATCGAGTGGTTCTGGGTCAACAACCTTGGCCGCTTCTTCGGGTTCTCGCATCTGGGCGGTGAGAACGGATCACTCGTCACCACCGTCCGCTCGATCCTGCTGACCGGCACGCCGGCGGTGTGGCCGGCACTGGCGGTGCTGGGCATCTCGCTCTACAAGCTGGTGCGCCAACGTGGACGTGGCGCGCGCGCAGCCTGGCTGTTGCCGTATCAGGGGCACCTGGTGGTGGCGCTGTTCGTGCTTGTGACGATTGCCGTGGTGCTGCGCTCGGCCGTGCTGCGCGATGTGTACCTGATGCCGCTGCAACCGGCGCTGGTTCTGCTGGGTGCGCCGATGCTCCTGCTGATCCCGCCGGCGTGGCGTGCGCGCGCCTGGGCGCTGTCGGTGGCGGTGTTTGGTGCGCTGGGGCTGGTGGTGTGGAGCGTGTGGGCCACGCTCGTCACCAATGGCGGGCAGTCGCTGCCGGGCTGGCTGGCCAAAATGCTTGGCCGCGTGCTGCCGCTGCCTTACGACATGCTGCTGCACCCGATCGCGGTGCTGGCGGCGGCCGGCATCACCGTGCTGTGGGCGATCTGCGTGTGGTTGCGGCCCGCGCGTTCGGGTGTGGTGGCGTGGGCCGCTGGTCTTGGCATGGTGTGGGGCCTGCTCGGCACACTGCTGATGCCCTGGGTGGATGACGCGCGTAGCTACCGCCCCTTGTTCCAGGCGATCAAACCCGTGCTCGAATCCGCGCAGATCTGCGTGGCCACGCGCGGCATGGGCGAGAGCGAACGCGCGCTGATGCACTACGAAACCGGCGTGCGCCCGGTCAAGTGGCTGCTCGGCCACAGCGGCGCAGGCGACGATCACCGCCCCAACCCGACCGCGCGTACCTGCGACCTGATGCTGGTGCTCGAAAAACGGCCGGAGCACAGCCGACGCCGCCCTCAGGGCGACAACTGGGAAATGGTGTGGCGCGGCAGCCGCCCCGGCGACACCAACGAAACCTTCTCACTCTTCCAGCGGCGCAGCAATGGCGTATCCGAGACGTTGCCGCCGCCCGAGCCCATCGTCCCACTGACCGATACGCCGCATCGCGGCCGCTAAGTCCAATGCGCTACGCTGTCGTGTAGCGCGTTTTCCTTTTCCGCTCTCTGCTCCATGACGTCCACCCTTCGCGTAGCGTTTGCCGGCACGCCTGAATTTGCGCAGATCGCCCTGGCGGCGATCCACCAGGCCGGCTTCCCAATCGTTGCCGTACTGAGTCAACCGGACCGTCCAGCCGGGCGCGGCATGCAGCTGCAGGCGAGTCCCGTCAAACAGTACGCGGTGTCGCATGGGTTCGAGCCGATCCTGCAGCCGCCGTCGCTGCGCCGCACGGGCAAGTATCCGCAGGAAGCCGCCGAGGCCATCGACGTGCTGGCCGCGCAGCGCCCCGACGTGATGGTGGTGGCTGCCTACGGCCTGATCCTGCCGCAGGAAGTGCTGGATCTGCCGCGCTTCGGCTGCATCAACATTCACGCATCGCTGCTGCCGCGCTGGCGGGGCGCGGCCCCCATCCACCGAGCCATCGAGGCCGGTGATGCGGAATCGGGCATCACGCTCATGCAGATGGATGCAGGCCTCGACACCGGTGACATGATCAGCATGGAGCACGCGCCCATCGGCCTGACCGACACCACGGGCACGCTGCACGACACACTGGCCGCGCTCGGTGGGCGCATGGTGGTGGACGCGCTGACCAAGCTGGCGCAGGACGGCAGCAAGCTGCCCGCCACGCCGCAACCGACCGAAGACGTAACCTACGCCGAGAAAATCGCCAAGGACGAAGCCGCACTCGATTGGTCGCGCCAGTCCGCTGCGCTGCTGCGCCAGGTACACGCGTTCAACCCGTTTCCGGGTGCGTCAGCCACGCTCGATGGCGTGACGATCAAATTCTGGCAGGCCGAAGCGCTGGCCGACAAGCCGGCTGCTACCGAACCCGGCACCGTGCTCGCCGCCAATGCCGACGGCGTGACGATTGCCTGTGGCGCCGGTGCGCTGCGCGTGACACAGTTGCAGAAGCCGGGCGGCAAACGCCTGCCCGCGCGCGAGTTTCTGCAGGGCCTGGCGATCCAGCCGGGCCAGCGCTTCGCCTCACGTACCTGAACCGTCGCCAAACCCCTATCTATATAGAGGACCTCGCCATGACCACGCTGGGCATCGTCAACCTGCCGCTTTTCATGCTGGCGGTGTTTCTGCTGAACGTGACGCCCGGGCCGGACACGGCCTATATCGTTGGGCGCAGCGTGTCGCAGGGGCGGGTGGCCGGGCTGATGTCGGCCCTGGGCGTGTCGGCCGGCTGCTGCGTGCACGTGCTGGCGGTGGCGTTCGGGCTGACGGCGCTGCTGGCGGCGTCTACCGTGGCCTTCACCGTCATCAAAGTGGTGGGCGCGTGCTACCTGATCTACCTGGGCGGCCGCATGCTACTGACACCGCCCGAGCGCGATGACGCACCCGCTGAAAGCGCTGAACAGGCCGCAGCCGCAAAGCGCCCACGCCCACTCAAGGCGTTGTTCATGCAGGGCTTCCTCACCAATGTGCTGAACCCCAAGGTTGTGCTGTTCTTCCTGTCGTTCTTCCCGCAGTTCGTCGATCCGCATGCCAGCCACAAGGCGGCGGCGTTCCTGGCGCTGGGCGTGGTGTTCATCGCCATGTCGACGGTGTGGAACAGCATGGTGGCGTGGGTGGCGGCCAGCGTCACACGCCGCGTGGCGGGCAAGCCTGGCATCAAGCGCTGGCTCGATCGCGTGGTCGGCACGGCGTTCATCGGGCTGGGCGCGCGACTGGCGTTCACCACCCGTTGATGCGTCAAGCGTCATCTGCGGCAAAGTATCGCGCAAGCATCGCACAAACCCTTGAATTTTCAGCGATTATCGCGATCTAAGAGACTCGAAAAACGGTTCTGCGCCCTTGCCTGAACCCCCTAGACCCACAGGAGCCACGCCCCCATGTTCAACTGGATCAAGACCTTCATGTTGATGGCAGCGATCACCGCGCTGTTCATCGTCATCGGCGGCATGATCGGCGGACGCAGCGGGATGATGCTGGCGCTGCTGTTCGCGCTGGGCATGAATTTCTTCTCGTACTGGTTCTCCGACAAGATGGTCCTGCGCATGTACAACGCGCAGGAAGTCACCGAAACCAGCGCGCCGCAGTTCTACCGCATGGTGCGCGAGCTGGCCACGCGCGCGCAGTTGCCGATGCCGCGCGTCTACCTGATCGACGAAGCCCAGCCCAACGCGTTTGCCACCGGCCGCGACCCGGAGCACGCGGCGGTTGCCGCCACCACCGGCATCCTCAACATCCTCTCCGAACGCGAGCTGCGCGGCGTGATGGCGCACGAGCTGGCCCACGTGCAGCACCGCGACATCCTGATCTCGACCATCTCAGCCACCATGGCCGGCGCGATCTCGGCGCTGGCCAACTTTGCGGTGTTCTTCGGTGGGCGCGACAGCGAGGGCCGGCCGGCCAACCCGATCGCCGGGATTGCCGTGGCGATCCTTGCACCGCTGGCTGCAGCGATGATCCAGATGGCGATTTCCCGCGCGCGCGAATTTGAAGCCGACCGGGGCGGCGCCCAGATCAGCGGCGACCCGCAAGCGCTGGCTTCGGCGCTGGACAAGATCCACCGCTATGCCGCCGGCATCCCGTTTGCTGCCGCCGAGGCCCACCCGGCCACCGCTCAGATGATGATCATGAACCCGCTGCACGGTGGCGGCCTAGCCAACCTGTTCAGCACGCACCCGGCCACGGAAGAGCGCATCGCGCGCCTGATGCAGATGGCGCAAACCGGTCAGTATCCGTCCTAACCGGACGCATCCTTTATACTTCCGCTGTCCGCACGAGCCCGCCCATCGCGGGCTCGCTGCTTTTCTACTGCCTGATTTTTCCGCACCGATGCGCCTGCCGCCCGACTCCCTCGCCCACGCCTTATCGCTTGCTGCTGTTGCGCTGGGCAAGCTGCGGCAGGGTACGGCATTGCCCCAGGCCATCGATGCCGCCTGCCAAGGCGAGGTGGGGCCAATGCGCGCCCCGGTGCGCGGCGCCGTGCAGGATCTCGCCTACCGCGCCACGCGCTGGCTGGGCAGCACCGACTGGCTGATCCGCACGCTGATCCCGCGCCCGCCCGCCGAAGGCGCCGCCAACCTGCTGTGCGTGGCGCTGGCGCAATTGCTGGATGAGCCGCCGCCGTACACGCCGTTCACTGTGGTCGACCAGACCGTGCACGCCGCCTCGGCCGACCCGAAGCTTGTGCACGGCAAGGGCATGATCAACGGCGTGCTGCGGCGTTTCCTGCGTGAGCAGGGCGAACTCGTCGCCGCCATGCAGGCCGACCCGGTGGCCGCCACCAACTATCCGCAATGGTGGATCGACGCCGCGCGCAGCGCCTATCCCGACACGTGGCAGGGCATCCTCGCTGCCGGCAACCGCCGCCCGCCGATGGTGTTGCGCGTGAACCCGCGCCGCATCGCCGTGGATGACTACCTCGCCCAGTTGGCCAAGGCCGACATCGACGCCGAACGCATCGGCGAGCAAGCCGTACGCCTGGCGCGCGCCGTACCGGTGAACGAGCTGCCCGGCTTCGCCGTTGGCGACGTCTCCGTACAGGATGCCGGCGCGCAACTGGCTGCAATGCTGCTCGACGTGGCGCCGGGCCAGCGCGTGCTGGACGCCTGCGCCGCGCCCGGCGGCAAGACCGGCCATCTGCTGGAACTGGCCGACAACCTGGACGTGACGGCACTCGAATCCGACGCCGCACGTGCCGTGCGCATCAACGAGAATCTCGCGCGCCTGTCTCAGATCGCCACCGTTTGCGTGGGCGACGCAGCCCGACCTGACACCTGGTGGGACGGCCGACCATTCGACCGCATTCTCGCCGACGTGCCGTGCTCGGCTGCCGGCATCGTTCGACGCCACCCGGACATCCGCTGGCTGCGCCGCCCGGCTGACCTCAAGGCATTGGCCGCCCTGCAGCGAGACATCATGCGCGCCCTCTGGGCATGCCTCGCGCCCGGTGGCAAGTTGGTTTATGTCACCTGTTCGATTTTCCCGACGGAAGGCGAAGCGCAAGCCCGATGGTTTGAAAGCCATCTCGAAGATGCGATACGATTGCACGCGCCCGGCCAGTTGCTGCCAGCCTCGCCCGATGCGGCGCCGGCTGGTGGTTTCGTCCCAGGCGTCTCGCCACTGCCGCTCGACCACGACGGCTTCTTTTACGCGGTGTTCCAGAAACGGCCTTGATGCGACGACCGTTGTGACTGTCTTCCTCCGCCCATCGCTCCAGCTGCTGCCCGCCCGATTCCGGCAGATGCTGCATCGGCTTGTCGTGCTGGGCATGCTGTGCCTGCTGTGGCCAACCGCGCCGTCCGCACAAACCATCGAAGTCAACCGCACCCAGTTGGAATACGCCGACGGCGGCTGGAACCTCACCGCCGATTTCGATTTCGATCTGCCGAGCAACCTCGAAGACGCGGTCAACAAAGGTATCGCGCTGTATTTCCTGGTCGAGTTCGAACTGATCCGCCCACGTTGGTATTGGTTCGATGACCACGCCGTCAGCGCCACGCGCGTCGTACGTCTGTCCTACCACCCGCTGACACGCCAGTACCGTGTATCGACCGGCGGCCTGCAGGTGCCGTTCTCCCGCCTGAAAGACGCGGTCGACTTCATGCAGCACGTACGCGGCTGGCGCGTGTTCGAGCGCGGTGCTGTCAAAGCCGGCGAGACCGTGCAGGCCGAAGTGCGCATGCGCCTGGACGTAACGCAACTGCCCAAGCCGTTCCAGATCAACGCCGTCAACACGCGCGATTGGAACCTCGCCTCCGAGTGGAAGCACTTCAACTTCCTGGTGCCAAACGAACCCGCATTGCCTCCTCCGCCGCCGCAACAGCAACCTGCGCCGCCGGTTTCGACACCCGCTGCCAGCACACCCGCGTCTTCGGCGTCGGCGCCGGGTGCGCCGGGCCTGTCGCCTAGTCCGGGCTGGGGCATGAGCGCCGGCCCCGGCAACGCAGGTTCGCTGCTGGCGCCCACCAAATGATTTTCGACCGCAGCTACAAACGCCTGCTGTATCAGGTGGTGGCGGGCACCATCGTCTTTCTGGCGATCGTGCTGGTGGGGCTGCTGGCCGCCGCCTCGGCCAACACCGAATTCTTCGACCGGTATTTCACGCTGCTCTACAAGGTCAACCTCGTCATTGGCGTGCTGCTGGTGGTGATCATCGGCGGGTTGATGCTGGCGCTGGTGCTGCGCGCGCGGCGCGGCAAGTTCGGCACGCGGCTGATGACCAAGCTCGCCGTGTTCTTCGGCGTGGTGGGCGTGCTGCCAGGCGTGCTGATCTATCTGGTGTCGCTGCAGTTTGTCTCGCGCAGTATCGAGTCGTGGTTCGACGTGAAGGTTGAATCGGCACTGGAGGCGGGGCTGAACCTTGGCCGCACGACCATGGACAGCGCGCTGGCCGATCTGCAGAACAAAGGCCGCCTAATCGCAGAACAGGTTGGCGACGGTTCAGCCTCGGCCACCGCCATTACACTCAACCGCCTGCGCGAGCAGTTTGGCGTGCAGGAGGCGACCATCTTCACCACCAACGGCCGCGTGGTCGCCACCGCATCGAGCACCTACGACACACTCGTCCCGAGCCTGCCCGACCAGGCGATCCTGGAGCAGGCACGTGCACCGGGCGGCTACGCCAGCCTCGAAGGCGGCAGCGACAGCGAGGGCGACACCGGCCCCACGCCCTCCACGCGCGGCAACAACCGTCACAACGATCTCTACCAGTTGCGCGTCGTCGTCGCCTTGGGCACAACCTCGCGTGAAGAACCCATGCTCGGGTCAAGCTCACCCGCGCGCAAGTGGGCTGGCACCGGCCTGCTGGCCGATCGCCGCTCAGAAGACAGCAGTGGCGGCGCCTCGCGCGGCTTTGGCCTGACGGGCGAAACCGGCCGCGAAGAGCGCTTCCTGCAGCTCGTGCAACCGGTGCCGCAGGCGCTCGCCCGCAACGCAGACGCCGTGCAGCGCGCGTACCAGGAATATCAGGAGAAGGCGCTGGGCCGCACGGGCCTGCGCAAGATGTACATCGGCACGCTCACGCTCACGCTGTTCCTCGCCGTGTTCATCGCGGTGATGCTGGCGTTGCTGCTCGGCGCGCAGCTGGCACGACCGCTGCTGATGCTGTTGCAGGGCACGCGCGAGGTGGCCGAAGGCGATCTCTCGCCCAAGCGCGAGCTGCATACACGCGACGAGTTGGGCCTGCTGACGCAGCAGTTCAACCAGATGACGCGCCAGCTTGCCGACGCGCGCCGCGCAGTGGAGCAGAATCGCGCGGCACTCGAGCAATCGAAAGCCTATCTGGAGAGCGTGCTGACCAACCTGACGGCGGGCGTCTTTGTGTTCGACCATCGCTTTGTCCTGCTGACCGCCAACCCTGGTGCCGAGCGCATCTTCAAGCAGCCGTTCGGCGCGTGGGTCGGGCAGGGGCTGGTCGGCATTGCACCGCTGGCAGCGTTCGCACCTGTCGTCGAACAGGCCTTTGCGGAGCACGATGCGAGTGCAGCAGCCGGCGGCGCAGCAGCGCACTGGCAAAAGCAGGTGGAAATTCCGCTCGAAGACGAAGACGAGCCGCTCACGCTGCTGGTGCGTGGCACGCGCCTGCCGGGGCCATCGGTGGGTGCACACGGCACGGAGCGCGGCTACGTGGTGGTGTTCGATGACATCTCCGACGTGATCTCGGCGCAGCGTTCAGTGGCATGGGGTGAAGTCGCGCGCCGCCTGGCGCACGAGATCAAGAACCCGCTCACACCTATCCAGCTCTCGGCCGAGCGCCTGGAGATGAAGCTCTCGCCCAAGCTGACCGACACCGATGCTGAGGTGCTGCGCCGTGGCGCCACCACCATCGTCAATCAGGTCGCCGCGATGAAGCGCATGGTGGACGACTTCCGCGACTACGCGCGCACACCACCGGCCGTGCTGCAGGAGCTGGACCTCAACGCGCTTGCCTCCGAGGTACTGCACCTGTACGGCATCGATCACCCTAGCCAGCACGATCACCCAGTCATCGAGGTCAAGTTGGGCGATGGATTGCCGTTGATCAAGGGCGACCCGACCCAGTTGCGCCAGGTCATCCACAACCTGCTGCAGAACGCGCAGGACGCGGTGGCCGAGAACGAAAGCGCCGGAAGACCTGCCGCACATGTCATGTTGCAAACTGACACGGTAGAATACGATGACGCCTCGGGCGCGCGGCGGCAGGCCGTGCGGCTTGCGATCGCGGACAACGGCGGCGGGTTCTCATCCCGCATCCTCAACCGCGCCTTCGAGCCGTACGTCACGACCAAAGCCAAAGGCACAGGATTGGGCTTGGCCATGGTGAAGAAAATCATGGACGAGCACGGGGCCCGCATCGAGTTGCGCAACCGCCAATCGGGTCAAACGGGCACCGACATCGTCGGCGCCCAGGTTTCCATACTGTTCGTAAAACTTGCCTGACGCGGACGGCAATCCCGCCGCACATAGAGGAAAAGCATGGCCACCATCCTCGTTGTCGACGACGAAATGGGTATCCGGGAGTTGCTCTCCGAAATCCTCGGAGACGAAGGGCACGTTGTCGAAGTCGCCGAGAACGCGCAGCGCGCGCGTGAACACCGCGCGAACGCAACGCC
Organism: Ralstonia sp. A12; assembly: GCF_000801955.1. GTDB lineage: Bacteria > Pseudomonadota > Gammaproteobacteria > Burkholderiales > Burkholderiaceae > Ralstonia. Next base: position 111,003 of record NZ_JSZO01000004.1, on the reverse strand, counting down.
CGACCTCGTCCTGCTCGATATCTGGATGCCGGATACCGACGGCGTCACGCTGCTCAAAGAATGGGCATCGCAGGGCCTGCTGACCATGCCCGTCATCATGATGTCGGGCCACGCGACCATCGACACCGCTGTAGAGGCGACCAAGATCGGCGCACTGAATTTCCTGGAGAAGCCCATCGCGCTGCAGAAGCTGCTGACCGCAGTGGAGCAGGGGTTGTCTCGCAGCAAGGAAAAGCCGCGCGCAGCTGCACCGCTGGCCGCACCGGCGGCAGGCTCGGGCGCGGCACCGAATGCCTCCATGGCAGGCGCACCTGCCACGCTCGACCGCGCCGACATCAACGGCGCACCCGTGCGCACGGCTGAGGGCGGCGGCATGCAGTTCTCCTTCGACATGCCATTGCGCGAAGCACGCGACCTGTTCGAGCGCGCCTACTTCGAATATCACCTGCAGCGCGAGGGGGGCAGCATGACCCGCGTGGCCGAGAAGACCGGCCTGGAGCGCACGCACCTGTATCGCAAGCTCAAGCAATTGGGCGTCGAGCTGTCGCGCAACAAGGGCGAGCCGACTGCCTGATCCAATCTCTTTTCAACAGGGCTTGACGACAGGGGCCAAACCCTGCCATACTTGCCTTTCTGTGCTGGCCCGGTAGCTCAGTTGGTAGAGCAGCGGATTGAAAATCCGCGTGTCGGTGGTTCGATTCCGCCCCAGGCCACCAAAATTCATTGTTCCGCAAGATGCATCGATTTTGCGGAGCAACAAAAAAGACCTCCTCGCGAGGTCTTTTTTCATTTCTGCGCACCGTTCCCGCGCGCCCGTCATCCCCCCGTTTGCCGCACCAGCCGCCAATCTGCGGCGCAGTGTCGCAGTCACAAAAAATATACCCAAGCCTCTTGACGCAGCGCAGCTCAGGGTATACCTAGCGGCGCAAACTGCGCCAAACTGTCGCAGGTCTCGGTATAGTGACTCAACGCTCTCAAGCGGCAAGCACAAGGAGATTCTCCATGGCACTCGTTGGCACCGGTCACCACCACTTCCATTTCCACGCTTTCGACGGCATCAGCCGCAAGACGCGGTTGACGTGGTTGCGCAATGCTGCGGCGCTAACGTGCTTGATGGCGCTGATCGCGACCATGTGGGTAGGCGGCAATCTGTCGGCCCTGATGCACACGCCGATTCTGAATGGCGTGACCCCGCTGGTCGCCGTCATGACCCTGGCCTGCTCGTTCATGGCCGTGAGCCTGCTGGGTCTCATCGCAGCCGGGTTCTTCCAGTTCCGCATGGAGCAGCTCGACGCCCCGGCAACCTGAGCCGCGTATCCATCACATCCCAGACGGAGGCTTCGGCCTCCGTTTTTGTTTGCCCACCGCGGCCGCACCCTCCAAGGTGCGGCCGTTTTGCTGCACGGCCGGCTCCGGAGCAAACTCGATCTTGACTCAATTGTTTCACTGTCGTAGTTTACGAAACAGTTGAATCAATTTCGCTATTTCGATGACCTTCGATGGGCTCATGCAGACGTTGCGCGATCGCGCGGGGGATCTGTCACCGCAGTTGCAGCGTGCCGCCATGCTGCTGGAAACCCATCAGAGCGATATCGCCCTGCTCTCCATGCGGGATCTGGCACGCCGCTGCGACCTGCCGCCGGCCACGTTCTCACGCCTTGCACGCGCGCTGGGCTTCGATGACTTTGCCGCGCTGCGCGACATCTGCGTGAACCACCTGCGCCAGCAGGCGGATGGCTTTGCCGGCCGGGCCAGTGCGCTGCAGGGCAGCGACGCGGCCGGCGCATCCGAGGCTGAACGCATCGGCAGCACCATCGGCGCGCACGTACAAGCGGCGTTTTCGCCGGCCAATCTGGCCGCACTGGACGCCGCTGCCGGCGCACTGTGCTCGGCGCGCCGCGTCTATCTGCTCGGCGCGCGCAGTTGCCTCGCGCTGACGCATGCGTTTGGTTACGCCGCTCAGCTGTTCGACGACAAGGTCACGCTGTGCAGCGGCGCCGGCAACACGCTGGCCGATCCGCTGCGCTTCTGCGGCGAGGGCGATGTCGTCATCGCCGTCACGTTTGATCCGTACACGCGCGAGGTGATCGAGGCGATGCAGTACGCGCATGCGCGCGGCGCGCGCCTGGTCTACGTGACCGACAGCGCCATCGCACCCGGTGCCGAGCTGGCGTGGCAGCAGCTTGTGGCACCGGTGGCAATCCCGTCGTTCTTCCATTCGCTTGCCGCGCCGCTTGCGCTGCTCGATGCGCTGCTGATGACGTGGTTCCGCCAAGCCGGCCCCACCGCACTCGCGCACCTGGCCGACAGCGACGCCCAACTCAAACAGCAGCAAGCCTACGTACGCAGTGCCCGCCGCAGTGAAGCGGCTGTCGCGCATCCCACGCCCACGGCACCCACTCAACGCTGACATCCAGCCATTGGCCATGACCCCATCCACCACCTCCGTCTTCCATCGCGACCCGCGCAAAACGTTGCCCACCGCCGTCGGCGGCGAGGGCATGACACTCATCGACTCCGACGGCAAACGCTACCTCGATGCCTGCGGCGGCGCAGCCGTCTCGTGCCTGGGTCACGGGCATCCGCGCGTGGTCGAAGCCATCTGCAAACAGGTGCGCGCGCTGGCGTATGCACATACGTCGTTCTTCACGACGGATGTGGCGGAAGAACTCGCCGCGCGCCTGACCGCTGCTGCACCAGGCGATCTGGACCACGTGTACTTCGTCTCCGGCGGCTCGGAAGCGATTGAGGCAGCGCTCAAGCTCGCGCGTCAGTACTTCGTCGAAATTGGCCAGCCGCAGCGCCAGTACTTCATCGCGCGACGCCAGAGCTATCACGGCAACACGCTCGGCGCGCTGGCGATTGGCGGCAACGCGTGGCGGCGCGAGCCGTTCCTGCCATTGCTCGTGCCAGCACACCATGTGTCGCCGTGCTTTGCCTACCGCGAGCGCCTCGTTGGGGAAACCGATGCGCAGTACGTGCAGCGTCTGGCCGATGAGCTGGACGCGAAGATCGTCGAGTTGGGTTCTGAAAACGTCGCCGCCTTTGTCGCCGAGACGGTGGTGGGTGCCACGGCCGGCGCGGTGCCACCGGTGGCGGATTACTTCCGCCGCATCCGCGCAGTGTGTGACCGCCACGGCGTGCTGCTGTTGCTGGACGAGGTGATGTCCGGCATGGGCCGCACGGGTTACCTCTTTGCCTATGAAGAAGATGGCGTGGTGCCCGACATGGTCGCCATTGCCAAGGGCCTGGGCGGCGGGTACCAGCCGATCGGCGCCACGCTGGTGAGCCGCCGCATCTATGACGCCATCACGCGCGGCAGCGGTTTCTTCCAGCATGGGCATACCTACATCGGCCACGCCACGGCATGTGCGGCGGCACTGGAAGTGCAGAAGGTGATTGCCGAAGAGAACCTGCTCGCCAATGTGCAGGCGCGCGGTGAGCAACTGCGCGCCGCTTTGCGTGCACGCTTTGCTGACCACGCCCACGTGGGCGACGTGCGCGGGCGCGGGCTGTTCGTCGGCGTGGAGCTCGTTGCCGATCGCGCCACCAAGGCACCGCTGGCGCCCTCGCACAAGACGCATGCACGTGTGAAGGCCGAGGCCATGCAGCGCGGCCTGATGGTCTATCCGATGGGGGGCACGATCGACGGCCAGCGCGGCGACCACATCCTGCTCGCGCCGCCGTTCATCGCCACCGCGCAGGACATCGATGCCATCGTCGAACGCCTGGGCGATGCCGTGGACGCCGCCACCGCCAACGCGCCGGAGGCCGTGTGGTGAACCCCGTGAGCCGGCCCATCGCCATCGCCGTTGCGCCCAATGGCGCGCGCAAGACGCACGTCGATCACCCCGCACTGCCGATCACGCCCGACGAACTGGCTGCCTGTGCGCGCCAGTGTGTCGAGGCCGGCGCTGCGATGCTGCATCTGCATGTGCGCCGCCCCGACGGCACGCACAGTCTGGAGCCCGACGATTACCGCCCGGCCATCGCCGCCGTGCAGCGGGCGGTGGGCGACGCGCTGGTGCTCCAGATCACTACGGAAGCCGTTGGCATCTACACGCCTGAACAACAGATGGCATCGGTGCGAGCACTGCAGCCGGAGGCCATCTCTGCCGCACTGCGCGAGCTGGTGCCCGATGCTGCGCACGAAGCGGAGGCTGCACGTTTCTTCGGCGAGCTCGCTGCGACGCGCACGGCCATCCAGTACATCCTCTATTCCGCCGACGACGTGGTGCGCTACCGCGCTCTGCGCGCGCGCGGCGTGTTGCCCCCTCCATCCGACATGCCGCACTGGGTGCTGTTCGTGCTCGGCCGCTACTCGGCGGGGCAACGCTCTGATCCGTCTGACCTGCTGCCGTTCCTGCAAGCGTGGGCTGAGGGCGGCGAGGTCACGGCCAACGTGCCATGGGCGATGTGTGCGTTTGGCCCGCGCGAAGCCGAATGCGCGCTCACGGCAGCACTGCTCGGCGGCCATGCCCGCTTGGGCTTCGAGAACAACATGATGCTGCCCGACGGCAGCACCGCCCCCGACAACGCGGCGCTCGTCACCAATCTGCGAGGTCATCTCGACGCACTGCATCGCCCGCTGGCCAGCGCCGCCGAGTTGCGCAGTTGGTTCGGCAGGTAAGCGCGCCCACTTTGCACACCACGAAGCCATCACACAGACGGCCCGACACGTATCAGGCCGCGCCACACAACCTTTGGAGGAAGTATGCGTTTGACCACCCGCGGTATCCGATCCATCCCGCTGGCGCTGGCCGGGCTGTTTGCGCTGAGCGCGCAGGCTCAGACACTCGACGGCGCGCTCAAAAAGATCCAGGACAGCAACACCATCCTGATCGGCGTGCGCGAATCGTCGATTCCGTTTTCGTACCGCGACAGCCAGAACAAGATCATCGGCTTCTCGGCGGACCTGTGTTCGCGCGTGATCGACGCGGTCAAGCAGAAGACGGGCAAGCCCAACCTGCAGGTGCAGCAGATTCCGGTCACCTCGCAAAACCGTACGTCGCTGGTGCAGAACGGCTCGGTGGATCTGGAGTGCGGCGTGACCACGCACCTGAAGTCGCGCGAGCAGCAGACGGCGTTCTCGACCACGTTCTTCATCGCCGGCACACGCCTGCTGACCGGCGTGAACTCGGGCGTGAAAGACTTCCCCGATCTGGCGGGCAAGTCGGTCATCACCAATGCAGGCACGACGTCGGAGCGCATCCTGCGCAAGATGAATGACGAAAAGAAGATGAACATGAACGTCATCAGCGGCAAGGACTATGGGGAATCCTTCCTCACGCTGCAGAGCGGCCGCGTGGCGGCGTTCATGATGGATGACGTGCTGCTGGCCGGCGCGCGCACGTTGGCACAGAAGCCCAACGACTGGGTCGTGACCGGCACGCCGCAGTCGTTCGAGGCCTACGGCTTCATGCTGCGCAAGGACGATCCGCAGTTCAAGAAGCTGGTGGACGACACGCTCACCAGCGTCATGAAGAGCGGCGAGATCAACACGCTCTATGCCAAGTGGTTCGAGAAGCCGGTGCCGCCCAAGAGCCTGAACTTCAACTTCAAGATGAGCGATCAGTTGAAGGCGTTGTACGCCAACCCGAACGACACGCCGTTCGAGTAAGCGGACAGCCACACGCCTGAAGGTTCAGGCAACCGCCCGGGCCAGCGCCGCGTGATCTGGCTGTGGCATGCGGGCCGCCAGCAAGTGCTGCGCGGCCCAGTGGCCAGTTTCTGCGGCACCGTCAGTCCACGGGCTGCCGAGGTAATCCCCGGCTAGGACGATACGACGATCGCGCCCGACCGTGTTGCGGTACGCCGCAACCGCGCGGGCACGGCCCACGGGTGTGAGCGGCTCGGCTGCTTCCCAGCGCTGCAGGTGTGTCGACACCGCAGCCCGGTCGATGCCAGGCAGGTGCGCAGCCATCGCCTCCACGACAAAGCGCACCAGCGCCGTATCGCTCAAATGCTCTGCCTCTGCCGCTGCGCGCTCGCCCAGCATCGCGCAGACGATCGGGCCATCGCCAGATGCCTTCCCCTGCTGAAACGTGAGTGCGGCCAGCGGACTGCCTTCTACCGGCGCAAACAGCGCGCCATACACCGGCTGGAAGACCTTGGGCGCCGACCAGGATGGCGGGAGCCCCAGCGCCACATGCACGCTCGGTGCGTAGCGCGCATCCAGCACGGCGGATTCTCCAAGCGTGGGCTGTGGCAGCCATGCGCGCGCGATATGGGCCGGCGCGGCGAGCACCGCGCCATCGGCGTCGAGCCATTCCCCGTTCACGCACAGGCGTACGCCTTCCTGCGTTTCTCTGACCTGCTCCACATTCGCGCCGTAACGCACGTCGAGCGCTGAAGCCATCGCACGTGGCAAAGCTTGCCAGCCGCCATCGACCGTCAGCGTGTCAGCGCCGTTGAAGGCAGTGAGCGCACCCAGCAGCGCGCGTGAGGTACCGGCCAGCCTATGAAAATACAGGCCATGGACCATCGGCTCGAAGAAGTAGCGCGCGGCGGCCTCACCGAATACGCGCGTGCTCCAGGCCTGCGCATCTTCGTCGTCCAGCGCTGCGAGGCTGGCGTAGTGACTCGGGTCGACGCCGCGCACCTCGCGCGCGGTGGCCAGGCCGCCGCGCAGCATCTGCCAGGTCTCGCCCCAGGTGAGTTGGCCACTGGTGCCGAGCGTCCACGGGCGCTTGCTGTGCACGGCGTGGAACACCGGCCCACGCTGCATGGCCGCCACGGCCGAGGTCTTGCGCAAGCGAGTAGACAGCCCAGCCTCCTCCAGCAGCGGTAGCACATAGCGGTAGCGCGACGATACAAACTGCGCGCCGCACTCGATGGTCTGGCCGTGAAAGGGCACGCTGCGGATGCGCCCGCCGGGCGCGCGCGCCGCTTCCAGCACGGTGACGGAGCAGCCGGCCCGCTGCAGATGGCGCGCGGCACTCAGCCCGGCAATGCCCGCACCCACAATGATGAAATGTCGCATGGCAAAGAAGAAGGAGATGACGGCGCCTACAATACCGGCCGGCTGCGCACCCTACACAGCCTGTCAGTTTTTGCCCCAAGGACGCCACGATGGCCAAAACCACCCGCACACACTGGATTGAAGCCGGTTTCGAGCTGCTCGATATCGAGGGTGCCGTCGGCATTTCTGCGGAGCGCCTCGCCCGTCGCCTGAACGTGACGCGCGGCGCGTTCTACCACCACTTCACCAGCCGCGACGACTACGTGCGCAGCCTGCTCGCCGAGTGGGAGCGCACCTACACCGGCAGCATCCTCTCGCTCATCCAGCCCGACGACACGGCCGAGACATTGCTCATGCGCTACCTCGACGTGGCAGCATCGATGCACCCACAGCGCGAAGTCGCCATCCGTGCGTGGGCGATGCGCGAGCCGCTGGTGGCCGACACCATGCAGCGCGTGGACGCCCTGCGGCTGGCCTTCGCCACCTCGCTGTGCAGCCTGGACGGCGGCGCACCGGATGACGCTGCGTTCTGGGGCCGCATCGCGCACCTGTGCTTTATCGGCGCGCAGCAGACTACGGCACGCCCCGATCCCGAGGCGTTCCGCGCGTTCTTCCTGAAGTTGTTTGCGATGTCGCAGCGGCTGGCCGCGCTGGCCGAGCCGAACTGAGTTGCCTTAGATGCCGGCCTGCGTGACCGCCTCGATGCGTGCCACGTGTACGGCCTGCTTGATGTGCGCCGGGTTGTCAGCGTAGCGCTTGGCGACGGCGCCGGCATCGATGGACGATGCCGCCTGCAACGCTTGCAGCAGGCGTTCCGTTTGCGGATACGCGCGGTCTTCAAACCCGAGCCGGCCACGTGCATCCGCTTCGCACGCCTGCAGCGCCAGGCGGAAACGCTCCGGCTTGCGCAGCGCGTCGCAGCGCTCCAGCAGGCGCACCAGTGCCGTCGCATCAAACCCATCACTGCGGTGGATGTTGCCGTGCTCGCGCGCAACAACCAGTGCCAGCTCGCGGCAATCCGTCGGCACGCGCAGGCGCTGGCAGACCACCTCGATCATCGGCACGCTGCGTTCTTCGTGGCCGATGTGGCGCGGCAGGATGTCTTCGGGCGTGGTGCCCTTGCCGAGGTCATGCACCAGCGCAGCAAAGCGCACGGGCAGCGGTGTGCCCATGGCGGCGGCGGTCTCGATCACCATCATGGTGTGCACGCCGGTGTCGACTTCAGGGTGATAGTCGGCACGTTGCGGCACGCCCCACAGCCGATCCAGCTCGGGCAGCAGACGCACCAGCGCGCCACAGTCACGCAGCACGGCAAACATGCGCTGCGGATGGGTCTCCATCAGCCCACGAGCGATCTCCTGCCACACGCGCTCGGGCACCAGCGCATCCACCTCACCGGCCTGCACCATGCGCTGCATTAGCGCGTTGGTTTCAGGTGCGACGTGGAAGTCGGCAAAGCGTGCGGCAAAGCGCGCCAGGCGCAGGATGCGCACCGGGTCTTCCACAAAGGCATCCGACACATGCCGGAACGTGCGCACGGCCAGATCCGCCTGTCCGCCGTACGGATCGATGACCGGGCCGACCAGCGCGCCGTCTTCGGCCACGCGCTGCGCCATCGCGTTGACAGTCAGGTCACGGCGGATCAGGTCGTCTTCCAGCTTGACGTCGGGCGCGTAGTACACCGAGAAGCCCTTGTAGCCCGCAGCCGTCTTGCGCTCGGTGCGGGCGAGGGCGTACTCGGCCTGCGTGCGCGGGTGCAGGAAGACCGGGAAGTCCTTGCCGACGGCTCGGAACCCCCGTGCCTCCATGTCCTCCGGCGTGGCACCGACGACCACGTAGTCGCGGTCCTGCACGGGCAGCCCGAGCAGCGCGTCACGAATCGCGCCGCCCACGGCATACACGTCCAGCCCGTGCGTGGCCGGATCAACGATGGTCTGTGACCCCTGTGCTGCGCGTTCCGTCATTGATTGGCGGCGACCAGCGCTTCCTCGTCCGGCGCGGTGCGATACGGCTCGTCATCGGCGAGGAAGTCGTGCTCAGCGCGTGCGCCGTCAATCCACTCCTGCATCGCAGGCAGGTTGAGGATGTGGTCGGCGTAGGCCTTGGCGGCTTCAGGCAGGCGCACGCCGTAGGTGGCGAAGCGGCTGACCACCGGTGCGTAGAACGCATCTGCCACCGTGAAGTGGCCGAACAGGAACGGGCCTTCCGATGCGTATTTCTGGCGCAGCTCGGTCCACATCTGGGCAATGCGGTCGATGTCGCGCTGCACGGCCACGTTCCAGCCCATGCCGGGCAGCATGGCCGTCACGTTCATCGGCATGTTGTTGCGCAGGTTGCCAAAGCCGCTGTGCATCTCGGCGCAGATCGAGCGGGCGTGCGCGCGGGCCTTCGGGTCGGCCGGCCACAGTTGCGCGCGCGGAAAGCGCTCGGCCAGCGTCTCGCAGATGGCGAGCGAATCCCATACGTTCATGTCGCCGTCGACCAGCACGGGCACACGGCCGGCCGGCGAATGGCGCGCCACGTCGGCGGCAAAGCTTTCGCTCAGCAGGCGCACGCGAATCTCCTCGAACGGGATGCCGGCCTGCTTGGCGAGCAGCCACGGGCGTAGCGACCACGACGAATAGTTCTTGTTGCCGATGACCAGTTTCATGATTCCCGTCCTTGGAGAGTGCACAGCAATTATTGTGGGAGCTCGCCTGTGTCACGCCGGCATACCGGAACCCCGGGGACGCTCTTGTTCTTGGCGATGGAGGATGGTGCTGCAGCGTGGGGCGAACGAGTCATTCTAGCCCTGCGCTGCAGCGCGACAAAATGAAACGGATTGGCCACGGTTGTGAAGTGGCCTCACAAGCGCGGCGTACCACGTTGCCAGGACCGCTAACGATGCGCCCGGGCGCGTGCTGCGCTCAGCCCAGGGTTCGGGCCGAATCCGGCCAGCGCGGGCAGCATCACGGCCTCCATGCCGAGCGGGTGGATGCCGAGTTCCGGCGCAACAGGCTCCATGCTGACGTTGTCCACACGCATGGAATCCAGGTTGTCGCGCGAGATGGGTGCACCCGGCAGGTGCTCGAACAGCGCCGCCTGCATCCGGCCCAGACCTTCGGGCAGCGGCACGATCCAGCGCCGGTGGCCGCTGGCGCGTCCGGCAAAGCGCATCAACTCGGCCAGCGTGTACACACGCGGGCCAACCAGCGGATACGCGCGCCGGATGGTGGTGGCATTGTCGAGCGCATTGACGAAGGCCGCCGCCACGTCGTCCACATAGACGGGCTGGAAGCGCGCATCGGCACAGGCCAGCGGCACGAACGGCGCCATGCGCTGCATGCGTGCAAACAGATTAAGGAAGTGATCCTGCGGGCCAAACACCACGGACGGGCGGAACACCGTCCAGTCGAGTTCACTGTTCATGACCACGCGTTCACCGTCGCCCTTGCTGCGCTGGTACATCGACGGGCCCGCCGAGTCAGCGCCCAGCGCGCTCATGTGCAACAACCGGTTCACGCCGTGCCGGCGGCATGCGGCGACGATGCGGCGAGGCAGTTCAACGTGCACGCGCTGGAACGCGGGGCCGTAGGGCATCACGCGTTCGTCCTGCAGCACGCCGACGAGGTTGATGACAGCGCAGTGCTGACCGCCGCGTTCAGTGAGCGCCAGAAAAAGCGCGTCGAGCGCATCGTCGGCGTAGATGTCGGCATCCATCACATCCACGCGCGGCAGCAACGTGAGTTTGTGCGCCCGGGCGGATTCGGCATCGCGCGTGGGCACGATCACCCGGCCTTCGGGCAAGCCGGGTGCGGCAAAGGTTTCGGTCACCAGCCGCGAGAGCAACTGCGTGCCGATAAAACCGGTACCGCCAAAAACGAGCAGATTGGAGGTATGCATGGCGGCATCTCCAAGACGGGAAAAGGGGGGCAACACCACAATACATCCCGAAGGCGACCGCCCCCAAGGCGTACCGGTGCGATGTGCTGCGCGCGGCACCGTTGTGATCGCAAAAACGCCCGCACCAATGCAAAACGCCCGCATCGGTGCGGGCGTTTTTATGGTGATCTCGTCGCTTACGGCAGATCGTCCGGCGTCACCGCCTCCGGCCCGACCTTGCCCAGGCGGTCCTTCAGCGATTGCGGACGGCCGGTCAGCAGCGCGCTGTAGTACGTGGCGTTGGACAGCACGTTTTTCACATACGTGCGCGTCTCGTTGAAGGGAATCGTCTCGGCGAAGATCGCGCCTTCCACCGGGCGCGTGAGCGTCGAGCGCCAGCGCTTCGGGCGGCCCGGGCCGGCGTTGTAACCGGCGGTCGCCAGCGTCATCGAGCTATCGAGGTCGGTCAGGATCATCGACAGGTAGCTCGTGCCCAGCAGCACGTTGGTGTCGATGTCGCTCATCTGCGAGGGGCGGAAGCCCGGCAGGCCGATCTTCTTGGCGACGCGCTTGGCGGTTTCCGGCATCACCTGCATCAGGCCCGAGGCACCCACCGACGAGCGCGCGTCCATGATGAAGCGCGACTCCTGGCGGATCAGGCCGTACGTCCAGGCGATATCCAGGCCCACGGCATCGGCGTTGCGCTGGACCACATTGAGGAACGGCGTGGGGAAGCGCAGCGAGAAGTCGTGCTCGGTCTTGGTCTTGTCGGCCGAGTTGACGGTGCGGTCGAGCAGGCCGAGCTTGCGGCCGTATTCCGCCGCGGCGATCAGCTCGCGGTCGCTCATGTTGCGCAGCTCCCAGTTCCACTCGCGGTTGCCCTCGAAGCGCAGGTTCAGGTCATACAGGCGCTTGGCGCGCGCGAAGCCCGGATGGTTGCGGCCCATCGGGTCGATCTCGGCGTCAGTCACGGCGGTCTTGGGCGGCACGGTGATGCGCTGGCCGAGTTCTTCCTGCGCCAGCTGGCCGTAGAAGTTGAACTGCCCGGCAATCGACTGGAACTGCTTGTTGGCGTCGTCGCTGCCGCTCTTGCTGCCATCGGCCTTGAGCGCGCGGCCATACCAGTACGTCCAGGCTGGATCACGATCACGCAGGGTGGGGCGCATCTTCTCGATGGCCTGCCGCACCATCTTCCAATCGCCTGCACGCAGCGCGGTGCGCACACGCCATTCCAGCGAATCGTCCGACAGCCAGGCATCGCCGCCCAGCGTCAGTTGGCGGCGGTAGGCATCCAGCGCATCGGGCGTCTGCTTCTTGGCCGCGTACTGGCCAATCACGCCCCAGGCCGCGCCTTGCTCCTCACGCGACAGGCCGCCGCTCTGCGCCATCAGATACGCCGTCGCCTGCGACGGATCGTTGCGTGCCATGCGCGTGACGTTGGCCAGCGTGTCGTTGTCCACACGGTCGCCCTCGGGCAGCACGGCCGCAATGCGCGACGCCTGCGTCACCAGGTTCTGCTCCAGCGACAGCCGCGCCGCAAAGGCCACGTCCGCACGCGTGAACTGGTTGGCCTGGGCCAGATAGCCGATCAGGTCGACACAGCCTTCGCCATAGCCCTTCGGATCGGACAGCGTGTTGCGCGCATCGGCGGCCACGCCTGCAGCCGCACTTCCGCCCTTCATCGCGCGCGACAGCAGGGCATAGCACTCGACCTGCGTGTCGTCCTTGAGCACGAACTTCGGGTACTCGACATCGAAGGTGGCCCAGTCGCGTTTCTTGCCGAGCACCAGCAGCCAGTCGTTGCGCAAACGGTCGGCAATGGCATCGCCCTGGTAGCGCTGCAGGAACGAGCGGATCTCGTCTTCCGGCGCATCCGTGCGCGCATAGCCGCTTGCGTCGAACAGCTGCGGCTTGATGCGGAAATACTGGACGTACGATTGGAGCGGGTAGTCAGCCAGGCTGTCGGCCAGCTCCCAGCTGCGCGACACGTCATTGCGGCGAGCGGCGTTGCGCAACTCGACGAACGCGTCGTCCGGATTGGCCGGAATGCCCTGCGGCGCCTGACGCTTGGCAGCCACCGCCAGCGAAATAGGGCTCAGGGGACTCAGCGGGCCCACCACACTCATGCCCACCACACCCGTAAAAGCCAGCGCCACCGCGCGATATACTGCCTTGCCCTTCAATGCCATCTCCTACCCCGTCCAATCACTGTTAGGTCGCCGAATTATCCCATGTCAGCCTTAGGGAACCCGCACGATCCGGCAAATCCGACCACGCCGATCGAATCCCGCCGCACCCTGCGCGCCGTGCTGCTCGATGCGCGTGCCGCATTGCCCGACCGCGTCGCACACGATGCCGCGCTGGCGCACCACCTCGCTGAGTTACTGCGTGCGCTGCCTGTCAAACGCCTGGCCGCCTACTGGCCAACGCAGGGCGAGTTCGATGCGTTGACCGTGCTGGGCCATTGGCTGTCGGCCGATGCCGCGCGCCATGCGCTGCTGCCCGTGGTGACTGACAAGTTTTCGCCCCTGCAGTTTCGGCGATGGACACCCGATTGTGAAATGACGCCAGGCGCGTACAACATTCCCATCCCCCGCTCGGATGAGGAGGAAACCCCCGATGCCTTGCTGATTCCTTGCGTCGGCTTTGATGCGCAGCGCTATCGCATCGGTTACGGTGGCGGCTTCTACGACCGCACACTCGCCGCACTGCACGCCGCCGGCCAGCGCCCGCGCACCATCGGCGTGGCGTTCGAGGTGAACCGGGTGGAATCCATCGCTCCGCAACCCCACGACATCGCGCTCGATTGCATCGTCACCGAGCGCGGCACGTTTTAAACCGCCTCCGAGAATCCACATGACGCACACGCTGAAGACCGTTGCCGACCTCGAAGCCGTCTACGGCACCCCGAACCCGCGCTCCGTTCTCAAAGAGATCGACCACCTGAACGAGGACTATCGCGCGTTCGTCGAGGCCTCGCCGTTCATCGTGCTGTCGTCGGTGGGCGCGGAGGGTACGGATGCCTCGCCCAAGGGCGATGCGCCGGGCTTTGTACGCATCCTCAACGAGCGCACGCTGGCAATTCCCGACCGCCCCGGCAACAACCGCATCGACAACCTGCGCAACATCGTCGAAGACGGGCGCGTGTCCGTGCTCTTCATCGTGCCGGGTGCGGGTGAAACACTGCGCGTGAACGGCACGGCCACGATCTCGACCGATCCGGAACTGCTCGCCGCATCGGCCGTGCAGAACAAGCTGCCGCGCTCGGTGATCGTGGTGAATGTGCAGTCGGTGTACTTCCACTGCTCGAAAGCGGTGGTGCGTTCCAAGCTGTGGGAACGCGGCGCGCAGGAAACGACGCCCGCGCTGCCCACCGCAGGCAAGATCCTGCAGCACATCAGCGGTGGCGCATTCGACGGGGAAGCTTACGACCGTGAATTGCCCGAGCGGCTGAAGACGACGCTGTACTGAGCGTTCAGCGCTTGGCCGCTTTCTTGGCGGCAGCGGTCTTGGCAGTGACCTTCTTGGCGGCGACCCTCTTGGTCGCCGTTGTCTTTGTAGCGGTGCGCTTTGGCTTGGCCGCCTTCGCGTTCTCCACGCGCAATGCCGCTTCGATTGCCAGGCGCGCCCAGTCGCGCAATGGCTGACCACCGTCGAGCGCGTCGGCCGGCGTGCTCAGATAGCCGTTCATGCTGATGGTGCGGCCATCGCGGTCGTAGCTGAACGGCACCGACTTTTCTGCGAGAAAGCGCTCGCGCGTGAGGTCGTCCACGCGCAGGTAGCACGTGCTGCGAATCACCAGCGCGAAGATGATGTCGTCGTAGTACAGCGACGCGCCGCCGAACATCCGGCGGGCGCGGATCTCGCCGATCTGCGCGGCGAGCGGTTGGAGTTCGTCAAGCAGCCAGGCGACCAGCGGATCGGGTGCAGCTGCCATGACGATCTCCTTGTCTTCTCTTTTTCTGTCGCTTGCTTACAGACCCAGGCGCTGCCAGATGGCGCGCGTGGAACCGGCGGCGTTGAGCGTGTAGAAGTGCAGGCCCGGCGCGCCACCTTGCAGCAGGCGATCGCACAGTGCCGTCACCACATCCAGGCCGAAGGCGCGGATCGACTCACGATCATCGCCGAAGCTCTCCAGGCGCTTGGCCACCCAGCGCGGAATCTCGGCGCCGCACATCTCGGAAAAACGCATCAACTGCGACGAGTTCGTGATCGGCATGATGCCGGGCACGATGGGCACGTCCACGCCGAGCTTGCGTGCGTCGTCAACGAACTGGAAGTACGCATCCGCGTTGAAGAAGTACTGCGTGATGGCGGAGTCTGCACCGGCCTTCACCTTGCGGGCGAAGTTGTCCAGGTCCTGACGGGCTGAGCGTGCCTGCGGGTGGTACTCCGGATACGCGGCCACCTCGATATGGAACGCATTGCCGGTTTCCTGGCGGATGAACTCGACCAGCTCGTTCGCGTAACGGAACTCGCCGATCTCGCCCATGCCCGAGGGCATGTCACCGCGCAGCGCGACGATGCGGCCGATGCCGTGTTCGCGATACGTGCCGAGGATGCTGCGGATGCTCTCGCGCGACGAGCCCACACACGACAGGTGCGGCGCGGCCTCGATGCCTTCGCGCTGGATCTCCACCACGGCGTCGAGCGTGCCCTGTTGGGTGGTGCCGCCCGCGCCAAAGGTCACGGAAATGAAGCGCGGCTTGAGCGGCGAGAGCTGCGCACGCGTGTTGCGCAGCTTCTCGGCGCCTTCCGCCGTCTTGGGCGGGAAGAATTCGAAACTGAATTGACGGTCTTGCATGACAGAAAACCTTAAGCCTCGCGCAGCAGCAGGCTCGAGAGCAGCCACGAGATCACGCTGTACAGGATGGAACCCAACAGCGCCGCGCCAAAGCTGGCCACCTGGAAGCCTGCCAGCAGGTTGCCGACAAACATGAACAGCAGCGCGTTGAGGATGAAGATGAACAGCCCAAGCGTGAGCAACGTCACCGGCAGGGTGAGGATCACCAGGATCGGGCGGATCAGCGTATTGACGAGACCCAGCACCAGCGCCGCGATCAGCGCGGAGCCGAAGCCGTTGACGTGGATGCCTTTGAGCAGATAGGCGACGAGCAGCAACGCCAGCGCGTTGATGACCCAGACAGCGAGCAGTCTCATGGAGGAGTCCTCGGGTTGAATGCCGGCGGCGGGGTGCCGCCGGCGGGACGGCTTAGTAGCGGTAGTGATCAGCCTTGTACGGGCCGCTCTTGGCAACACCAATGTACGCAGCCTGCTGGTCGGTCAGCTCGGTCAGTTGCGCATTCAGCTTCTTGAGCTGCAGGCGCGCAACCTTCTCGTCCAGGTGCTTGGGCAGCGTGTACACGCCCACCGGGTACTTGTTCGAGCCCTTCTGCGCTTCCGTCCACAGTTCGATCTGCGCGATGGTCTGGTTGGCGAACGAGCTGCTCATCACGTACGACGGGTGGCCCGTGGCGCAACCCAGGTTCACAAGGCGACCCTTGGCCAGGATGATGATCTTCTTGCTTGGTTTGTCGCCAACTGCAGGGAAGATCACGTGATCGACCTGTGGCTTGATCTCTTCCCACTGGTACTTCTCGATCGAGGCGATGTCGATCTCGTTGTCGAAGTGGCCGATGTTGCAGACGATGGCCTGGTCCTTCATCTTGGCCATGTGGTCATGCGTGATGACGTGGTAGTTGCCCGTGCAGGTGACGAAGATGTCGCCGTGCTCGGCAGCGTAGTCCATGGTGACCACGCGGTAGCCTTCCATCGCCGCTTGCAGTGCGCAGATCGGGTCGATTTCGGTCACCCACACTTGGGCAGACAGCGCGCGCAGTGCCTGGGCCGAACCCTTGCCCACGTCGCCGTAGCCGGCCACGATCGCCACCTTGCCGGCGATCATCACGTCGGTTGCGCGCTTGATGCCGTCGACCAGCGATTCACGGCAGCCATACAGGTTGTCGAACTTGCTCTTGGTGACGGAGTCGTTCACGTTGATGGCCGGGAAGCGCAGTTCACCGCGCTGAGCCATCTGGTACAGGCGGTGCACGCCCGTGGTGGTTTCTTCGGTCACGCCCTTGATGGCATCGAGGTTGCGGCTGTAGAACGTTGCGTCCTTCGTCAGCTTGTCCTTGATGGCCGCGAACAGGAAGGTTTCCTCTTCGCTGGTCGGCTTGCTGATGACGGAGGCATCCTTCTCAGCCTTGGCGCCCAGGTGCAGCAGGATCGTTGCGTCGCCGCCGTCGTCCAGGATCATGTTGGGCGTGCCGCCGTCGGCCCATTCAAAGATGCGGTGCGTGAAGTCCCAGTATTCCTTGAGCGATTCGCCCTTGTACGCAAACACCGGCGCGCCCGACACGGCAATCGCGGCGGCAGCGTGGTCCTGCGTCGAGAAGATGTTGCACGACGCCCAGCGCACATCCGCGCCGAGCGCCTTGAGCGTCTCGATCAGCACGGCGGTCTGGATGGTCATGTGCAGCGAGCCGGCAATGCGCGCGCCCTTGAGCGGCTGGCTGGCGGCAAACTCGTCGCGAATCGCCATCAGACCGGGCATCTCGGTCTCGGCAATGGCGATTTCCTTGCGGCCCCAGTCGGCCAGCTTGATGTCGGCGACGAGGTAGTCGTTCTTCAGGTCGGTCACAGCGTTCATTAGGTCACTCCGAAAATTTGGGGTGACTGCACGCTGGAGAGATAACTGCTGAGACGGGGCGCCAATGCACTGGACCCCGGATAGATGCGTTCTCGCCATCGTGTAGCCACGATACTGCGAGCGCCGTTTGAACTTCCGAGCCTGGCGGCGGGGCTTGCCCGACCGTTGCAACGCTCCTCGGAATGGGCTGGATTGTAGCGGATTCAGTGAATCTGCGGCAGGTCAACACGCGCCTGCCGTGTGACGCATGAGGCCACAGATCAAACGAAAACGAGGCCGGTCAAGGGTCTCGCCCAAACCGGCCTCATGCCCAGCGTCGCGATTTAACCACCTTGGCTGTGCAAAGGCGGCTCATGAAAGGTCAGCCCTTCTTGTACTCAGGCGGACTTGCATAGCGATCGCCCCCCGACTTGTCATCCCCCGGAAATGCCTTCGGGCTATCCGCCGGTGGCTGTTTGGCTTTTTTGTTGGGATCGTAGAGTTCAAACACGGCGGTGCCAATCACGCCAGCATTCGAGGCCGACCCCTGTTTGCTGTTGGCTGCATAGGCGTCATCGACCTCGGAGAAACGAAACGCTGCCACTTCCTCCCGGCTCTTTCGGAAACCCTCGACCTGGAGCGTTTCGCCCGGCCTGAGGACATAACCAGAGTTCTTGACACTCCCCGCCCTGCCATTCAGCACGTCCAGGCCATCCACCGTCGTGACGATTTCGTAGATGCTCTCTTTCGAGTAATTGCGATACTGCAGCACATAGCGCTCACCCTTCTTTCCCTGAAGTTGGGCGTTTTCTCCATCCAGGTAAATCGACCAGGGTTCATGTCCATCATGAAGAACGGTCAATCCAATTCTTCCTTTGCCAAGCATGATTTCTCGAACGGCTCTGCCGCTCCCGCTTGCTGCTGAGTACGGCAACGTGTGCTGAATCATCGGTGCATTGCTCACACGCCGAAGATCGACGGTTGTCACGCGGGATTCGATGCCCTCTCCCCACTGGGTGCCAAGTCGTGCGGAATCAGCACGCGTCTCCGGTACCACGATTGGCGCTGCGGCCGCCAACGACGAAAGCCCGCCCGCTGGCGGTTGCGTCGCACATCCTGCGACAGCCATGACACCCAAGGCCGCCATGAGGCTGGCCAACATCCCTCTCACTCTTGTCAGTTTCATCTCTTCGCGTTCAATCACGATGTTTGATGGCCGCCAACCTCAACAGCCTCTCTGGCAGTGTCCTTCCGTGCGCTCAATGGTCGCCGACACTTGCGCTGGCGGGACCTTAACAAATTTATCCACGGCAATTACGAAAAATCGGCCTACGTTACTAAATCAAAATAAATACGTCCCGCTGCCGAATCGAGATGCCTTGCAAAAGACATAACGTTGATTCAGTCATCCAAGAGCATTGCCAGCATGCGCTGCGGGTGCGCCAGAAAATCCCGCGTCACCAAAAAGTGTTCGGTCTCTTCATAGGCAATACGCCGGATCCCTTCACCATCACACTGATAGATCCACGCATCGGGATACGCCATCAGGATGGGCGAGTGCGTGGCGATGATGAACTGGCTTTCCTGCTGCACCAGATGGTGGATGCGGGCCAGCACCGCCAACTGCCGCTGCGGCGAGAGCGCAGCCTCGGGTTCGTCGAGCAGGTAAAGGCCGTTGCCGCCAAAGCGGTGCATCAGCAACGCCATGAACGATTCGCCATGCGACTGCGCGTGCAGTGATTTGCCGCCGTAGGAGGCGATCACGGGCCCGCCTGGGCCGGGCTCTTCATCCATGCGCTGGATGTTGGTTGCCACGTTGAAGAAGCTCTCGGCGCGCAGGAAGAATTCGGTGCGCGGCTTGCGAAAGCCCTTGGCGATGCGCAGGTGCGCATGTAGCTCGGAGTGCGACGCGTGCGTGCTGAAGTTGAAGTTGCGCGAGCCCCCCTCGGCGTTGAACCCCATCGCCACGGCCATCGCTTCCATCAGGGTCGATTTGCCCGAGCCGTTCTCGCCCACCAGAAAGGTCATCTTCGGGTGCAACGCCAACGTATCCAGCGCGCGCACAGCGGGCAGGCTGAACGGATACGCATCGAAGGTGGTGATGGTGTCGCGCCGCAGCGTAACGTGGCTGACAAACTGGCGAGTGAGCATGGGCATGCGCGGTAGCAGGCGATAACGCGCATCGTACCGCGCAGCCTTGTGCGCACATCGCCCCGCGATCCACTGTTTGCTCAGGCAAGCGCAAGGCCATAGCGCGCGTCACTTGGCGGTGTCAATGCGCTGTCATATTCGAATCTTGCGATCGGGTTAGGAAGCGGCGTACCCGTATCACAGACGTGCAACACGCGGCCACCAAAGTGCCGGGCATCGTTCAGGGAGCCAACGATGCACAACCATAAACTTACGAAGTACGCCGCCGCCGCGGCAGTTGCACTGGCCATGGCTGCGTGCGGCAGCGACGGCACATCCAACACCGGCACGGCCGAGCCCGATGGCAAGCCGACCACACCGTCCAACGGACCGACCAAGAACGTCGTGTTCTTCCTGGGCGACGGCATGGGCCTGACCACCATGACCGCCGCGCGCATCTACAAGGTGGGCGAAGACGGTGAGCTGACCATGGACACGCTGCCGGAAACCGGCTTCGTGCGCACCTTCTCCAACAACGCACAGGTGACCGACTCGGCGCCGTCGATGTCGGCCTACATGACCGGCGTGAAGATGAACAACGAGGTCATCTCCATGTCGGCGGACACCAGCGCGTATGACGCAGGCGGCAAGGATTACCTGTCGGGCGCCGACAGCACCTGCCCGTCCAGCGGCAACGGCAAGCCCGTCACCACACTGCTTGAGCTGATGAAGGCCGCAGGCTATGGCACGGGCGTGGTCACCACCACGCGCATCACGCACGCCACGCCGGCCGCCACGTACGCGCACATCTGCCACCGCGACGGCGAGAACACCATCGCCGCGCAGCTCACGCCGGGCGGCAAGGGCTACAACGCCGCGCTGGGTGATGGCGTGGACGTGATCTTCGGCGGCGGCAGCAAGCACTTCCTGTCGGACAAGACCCGCGGCGGTGTGCGCACCGACGGCCGTGACCTGACCGCCGAACTGAAGGCCGGCGGCTACAGCTATGCCGGTACCCGAGCCGAATTCGACGCGCTGGCCGCCGGCAGCAAGAAGGTCGCAGGCCTGTTCACCAGCAGCCACATGTCTTACGACCTGGACCGCGACGCCGCCAAGGAGCCGAGCCTGGGCGAGATGACCAACAAGGCCATCGACGTGCTCGCCGCCAAGAAGAAGGGCTTCTTCCTGATGGTGGAAGGCGGCCGCATCGACCACGCACTGCACGAAACCACCGCCCGCAAGGCACTGCAGGACACGGTGGCGTTCGACTCGGCCATTCGCGGCGCGATCGACAAGCTCAACACGATCGACCCAGGCCTGAAGAACACGCTGATCGTCGTGACGGCTGACCACGACCACACGCTGGTGCTCAACGGCTATGCCAAGCGCACCGGCCCGACCAGCGACAGCAACCCCGGCGTGCTGGGCCTGCTCAAGAGCTACGTGACGGGCGCCAACGCTACTGACACGGGTGGCAACCCGTTCAGCATCATCGGCTTCGGCACGGGTGAAAACCGCCCAGCCACGCGCGGCGCGCTGACGGATGCGGCCGTGTACGACAAGACGTATCACCAGGAAGCCGTCATCCCGGTCGCGCCGGGCGGCGAAACGCACGGCGGCACCGATGTCTTCATCGGCGCACGCGGCCTGGGCGCCGAGCGCTTTACCGGCACGATGGACAACACCGAGGTCTTCGGCCTCATCAAGCAGGCCGTGGGTCTGTAAAAGAGGCAGAGGCGAACATGAACAAGCAATCAATCCGCATCATTCGCGCCAGCCTGCTGGCGCTCGCGGCCAGTGCCGCATGCCAGGCGCACGCCGCTGGTGAAGCCAAGAACGTGATCTTCTTCCTGGGCGACGGCATGGGCCCGACCACCGTCACCGCCACGCGCATCTACAAGGTGGGCGAGAGCGGCAAGCTGACGATGGAATCGCTCAAGCGCACGGCACGCATCAAGACGTATTCCAACGATGCGCAGACCACGGACAGCGCTCCGTCGATGTCGGCCTACATGACCGGCGTGAAGATGAACAACGAAGTCATCTCCATGTCGCAGAACACCAAGGCCAGCGACAGCACCGGCAAGGGCTACGTGAACGGTGCTGACACCACCTGCCCGGCAGGCAACGGCACGCCGGCCGTCACGCTGCTGGAGCTGGCCAAGGCGGCCGGCAAATCGGTGGGCGCCGTGACGACCACGCGCCTGACGCACGCCACGCCCGCGGCGACGTACTCGCACATCTGCCACCGTGATGGTGAAAACCAGATTGCCGCGCAAGGCGCGCCGGGCAACGCGCTGTTCAACACCGCGCTCAAGGACGGCGTGGACGTGCTGCTGGGTGGCGGCCGCCGCCACTACCTGCCGCAGGGCACCGCCGGCAGCAAGCGCACCGACACGACCGACCTGACCGCCCAGTTCACGGCGGCCGGTTACAGCTACGTGACCACGGGCACGGCACTGACGGCCGTCAACCCGGCCACGACGAACAAGCTGCTCGGCCTGTTCAACCTCGACCACATGAACTACGAGCTGGACCGCAAGAAGAACAATGTGGACGAGCCCAGCCTGGCAGACATGACCGAGAAGGCCATCCGCGTGCTGCAGAAGAACGGCAAGGGCTACTTCCTGATGGTGGAAGGCGGCCGCATCGACCATGCACTGCACGGCACCAACGCCAAGCGTGCACTGGAAGATGCCGGTGCGTTTGACGAAGCGATCAAGCGCGCGCTGGGCACGGCGGACCTGTCGAACACGCTGATCGTCGTGACGGCCGACCACGACCACACGATGACGATCAACGGTTACCCCCGCAAGGGCAACCCGATCCTGGGTGTGTCGAACGACATCAAGACGGGTCAGCCGCAACTGGCTGCCGACGGCCTGCCGTACACCACGCTGGTGTTCGGCAACGGCGGCACGCCGCGCAAGGCGACGCGCGACAACGTGGCCGGGGTCGACACCACGGCCGATGACTACTTGCAGGAAGTGGGCGTGCAGCTCGGCACGCCCGGTTCGGAAACGCACGGCGGCGGGGATGTGATGCTGTTCTCCTCTGGTCCGGGCAGCGCACCGCTGAAGGGCACGCTGGACAACACGAAAGTGTTCGGCGTGGTCAAGACGGCCATGGGCCTCTGATTCGAGCGTTTCCATTGACGCGCATGCCGAGACCATCGGCATGCGCTTTTTTCGTTTCTGCTTTCCCGATTTCGAATTCGTATGACCCGATCTGCCCGCATTCTGTTTTCGTTCGCGCTCACTGCACTCAGCGCGCTCGCTGCCACCGCACAGGCCGCTGGCCCAGCGGCCTCGAACACGCTGACCGCACTGCGCGTCGAACACCAGATTTCGTCGCTCGGCACCGACGGCATTCAGCGCGACGTGCGCTTTGCCGAGCGCGTCTACCGCCAGGGCGAGCGCGTCTGGATCGCCCGCGAATTGCCGCCCCAATCGGCACAAGCGGCCCACGCCGAGCATGACCACACCAACGCCCACGCCGGCCACAAGCACGCTGACACCGATACCGCCCCGCGCTGGATCGAACGCGACGCCAAGGGCGCGCTGAGCGTGCGCGTGGTCAGCGAGTCGCAGCAGAAGAACTACGCCGTGGAGCCCGCCGAGTATTCCAACATCGGCTTCGACGGCTCGTGGGCCACGGCCTATCACCTGCTCGACCCGGCTGCGCTCAAGGGCATGCGTGCCGAGGGGCCCGTGCGCAACGGCGTGCAGACCTATCGCTCGGCCCAAGGCGAGCGCACCGTCACGGTCGACTGGGATGTGGCCGGCCAGTACCCGCGCCGCGTGGAATCGCGCAATGCCAGCGGCTCGCAGCGCAAGCTCACGCGCGTGACGGCGTTGCCCGCACCTGCCTCGGCACCGTGGGCGCGCGCCCAGGGCTATGCGGCCGCCGACTACACAGACTTGATGGACTAACCCATTCGGTCAGCCGCCAGTGGCGCTATAGTGCGAACAACCCCCAACGCTCGCACCCGCCATGACGATCACTGACCCGACCCTCGCTGCGTTTGCCGCTCCCGCCTCGCACGTGCCGCGCGTGCTCACCATCGCCGGCTCGGACAGTGGCGGCGGGGCGGGCATCCAGGCCGACCTGAAGACGTTTGCCGCGCTCGGCTGCTACGGCATGTCGGCCATCACGGCCATCACCGCGCAGAACACGCTGGGCGTGACGGCGGTGGAATCCCTCACGCCGGACATCGTGGCCGCACAGATCGATGCCGTAGCAAGCGACATCGGCGTGGACGCCGCCAAGACCGGCATGCTGGGTACGCCGCAGGTGGTGGAAGCCATCCTCTCGGCGCTGGACCGCCACCCGATCGCCAACCTCGTCGTCGACCCGGTGATGGTCAGCACCAGCGGCGCGCAGCTCGGCAGCGATGCCACCGTGCAGGCCATGGCGAAATGGCTGTTCCCGCGCGCCCTGGTGGTCACGCCCAACCTGCCGGAGGCCAGCGCGCTGCTCGGCCGCGAAATCCGCACGGCGGACGACATGCTGCCCGCCGCACGCGATCTGCTGGCCCTGGGCCCGCGCGCCGTGCTGCTCAAGGGCGGGCACCTGGCGGACGTGGCCACCGCGGGTGAAGACGGCGTGCTGCAAGACGTGCTCGTCACCGCCGACGGCACCGAGCGCGTCTACGCGCACACCTACATCGACACGCCGCATACGCACGGCACAGGCTGCACGCTGTCCGCCGCCATTGCCGCGCAGCTCGCACGCGGCGACACGCTGGAAGCCGCCATCGAGGCGGCGCTCGACTACCTGCTGCACGCCATCGGTGCGGGGCGCCACCTCGCGCTGGGGCGCGGTTCCGGCCCGCTCAACCACGGCTTTGCGCCGCGCCCGCTGGCGGCACCGCGTGCACTCGAAGTGGATATCGACGAAGACTGACGCCCAAGGAGCCGCCATGAAGCACCTGCCGATCAAGCTGGTCCGCATTCTTCCCGTAACCGCACTCTGCGGGTTGCTGAGCGCATGCAATGGCACTGTCAGCTTTGGCGACTTCGGCAACAGCTTCTCGATTGGCGGCACACTCAGCGGGCTGCCGGCCGGTCAGTCGATCGCACTGCTCAACAACGGCCGGGACTCGCTAACGATTGCCAGCAACGGCGCGTTTGTCTTTGGAGGGTTGGTGCCGTTCAACGGCAGCTATCTGGTGACAATCAGCTCGCAGCCGGCGTCGGCCAACTGCGTGGTGGCCAACGGCAACGGCACGGCCACCAATGATGTGACCAACGTCCTCGTCACCTGTCAGCCGCGTTAGGCATCCCTCACCCACCAAGAAAAAGCGCGGATCAACGTCCGCGCTTTTTCGTTTCTGCTCACAAGCATCACGCCGATGCGCCGGCCTGCTCCTTCGTCCACTTCTCCATGCGCTTGGCCATCTCGTCGGGCGCCACGTCTTCCACATGCGTGGACACCGTCCACACATGGCCGAACGGATCTTTGAGCGTGCCGGAGCGGTCACCATAGAACTGGTCCACCACCGGGCGGACTTCCGTGCCGCCGGCCTTGAGCGCGTTGGCGAACACGGTATCGACGTTGGGCACGTAGATCATCAGGCCAACGGATGTGCTCTGCAGCGTGTCGGGGCTGGCACAAACCATGGTCGGCGCTTCGTCCGACATCATGATGGGCGAATCGCCAATGCGGATTTCAGCGTGCGCGATGGTGCCGTTGGGGCCGTCCATGCGAAAGAGTTCGATGGCGCCGAACGCTTGCTTGTAGAAGTCGATTGCGCGCGCGGCGCCTTTGATGCTCAGGTACGGGGTGACGCTGTGGTAACCCTCGGGAATGGGCTTAACCGCCATGTCTGTCTCCTGCAGCGTGAATGAGGATGCGCCACCCCAGGATCGAAACCCCCAGCGACCGGGACAGCGCACGAACAGGATAGGTCAGGCAGATGGGGGTTGCGCGACGCAAACTGCGACGCGCACCCTTGCGTGTCGTCAGGCGCGCACGTGCGCCGCGAACGTCGCTTGCAGGGTCTGCACTGCGGCCGACACATCGTCGGCCTGCGTGATGGCGCGCACCACGGCCACGCAGCCGACACCAGACTCCAGCACGCGCGGCATCGCTGCCAGATCGATGCCGCCGATAGCGACCAGCGGCGGCGCCGGCACGCGCGTGCGCATGGCTGCCGCATAGGCGAACAAGCGGCCCAGGCCCTGCGGCACGGTCGGCATGGTCTTGGTGGGGGTGGCGAACACGGCGCCGAGCGCGAGGTAGCTCGGGTTCAGCGGCGCGACGCGCAGCATTTCGGCAACGCCGTGCGTGCTGATGCCAAGGCGCAGGCCTGCGGCGCGAATGGCCACCAAGTCTGCATCATCAATGTCTTCTTGGCCGAGGTGGATACCGTAGATGCCGCTGTCGGGCACCTGGGCATGCACATCGAGCGCGACTTGCCAGTGGTCGTTGATGAACAGGCGCGTCTCGCTGCCGCGTGCAGCGGCCTCTGCGCGTCGCACTTGCTCAGCAACCGCAGCCGCGTCGTCTGACTTGAAGCGCAACTGCACGGTCGGCACCTTGAGCGCGACGAGGCGGGCCACCCATTCTGCATCCGGCACCACGGCGTAGATGCCGAGTTGCGTCGGGCACGGTGCAAAGGCGAGGTCCGCTGCGGTCGGGCACGGCAACGCCGGTTCAAGCACGCGGGGCAGGGCGTTGAAACGAGTAGGCCAGGCCAGCGCATCCGCATTGGCTTCGGTGACCCATGCGCGCGCCACGCACAGCGCATCACGCGGCTCGAACGCCAGCGCGAGTGCCGCGCCAAAGATGGCGACGAAGCGTGCATCGAGCGCATCGCCGTGCGCTGCCGACGTGAAGCGGTACGTGCCGAGACGGTCGTGCACGGTGTCGATGCGCTGGTCGCCTTCCGTTGCAGCCAACACGACAGCGGCGCCAGCCGCGCGGGCACGGTCGGCTTGTGCAGCGTCGGTGGTCAGCAGGACGGTGGTGGCGCTGGTGGCGTCATCAGCACGGTCGGTCACGCTCCAGGCGTGCGGGGCGCGACCGAAGGCTTCCGCATGGTGATCGATGATCTGTGCGGCGAGGGCGGCAGCCTCCGGCCATGCGGCGGAAAAACGCAGGGGCGACATGCTCATGCACTCTTCTCTTCCGCGTGCCAGAACGGCAAGCCCACGACCGGCGTGCTGGCTTGCGCAACATCACGCT
Source organism: Ralstonia sp. A12 (assembly GCF_000801955.1). GTDB lineage: Bacteria > Pseudomonadota > Gammaproteobacteria > Burkholderiales > Burkholderiaceae > Ralstonia. The sequence continues at coordinate 84,232 of NZ_JSZO01000004.1, read as the reverse complement.
CGGGCATCGGCCCCGACAGGCGCGCGAGGCGACCGGCCTGCGTGGCCATCGCAAACGCCTGCGCCATCGCGACCGGATCACCGGCTTGTGCGACAGCCGTGTTGAGCAGCACCGCGTCGTAACCCCACTCCATCACCTGCGTGGCGTGCGACGGCACACCCAGGCCCGCATCGACGATGAGCGGCACGCTGGGCAGGCGCTCGCGCAGCAGGCGCAGGCCATACGGGTTGGTGGGCCCGCGGCCGGTGCCGATGGGCGCGGCCCACGGCATCAGCGCCTGGCAGCCGACGTCAAGCAGACGACGGCACAGCACGAGGTCTTCGGTGCAATACGGCAGCACCTTGAAGCCATCGCGGATGAGGCGCTCGGCTGCTGCGGGCAGTGCGAGCGTGTCGGGCTGCAGCGTGTAGTCGTCGCCGATGACTTCGAGCTTGATCCAGTCGGTCTCGAACACTTCGCGCGACATCTGCGCAAGGGTGTAGGCCTCGTCGGCGGAATAGCAGCCGGCGGTGTTGGGCAACACGGGCACGCCGAGTTCGCGCAGCATCTTCCAGAAGCCGGCGCCGCCCTCGGGCGAGCCCGCGCTTTGGCGGCGCAATGCGACCGTCAGCATGGCCGGGTTGGACACGCGCACCGCGTCTTCCAGCGATTGCGGCGACGGATAGCGTGCCGTACCGAGCAGCAGGCGCGAGGCGAAGGTCTCGTCGTACAGGCGCAGCGGATCGGCTTGACCGGCGAGCGCAGAAAGATTCGTAGTGGTCATCAAGAACTCCTAGCCGCCCACGACAGGCTGTACGAGTGCAATGCGGTCGCCTGCTTTGAGCGCGTGCTGCGCATGGCGCGTTTTGGGCACGAAGTCGCCATTCACGGACGCCGCAAACGGCGGCGCGATCTGCAGTTGCGGCGCGGCCGCGCCGATGGCATCCGCCAGCGTGCTACCAACAGGTAGCGCGAGCGACAGGTCGTTGAGGGTGACGTTCAGCGTCATGACAAAACAGGTTCAGGCGATGCGGCAGCAGCGAGTAGCGCGGGCCATTCGCTGTCGTTCGCATCGAGGGCACGGCCATCCAACAGATCACGTGCAACCGCCACCGCAGCTTGGGTGACGGCGGGCGCGATCATGTAGCCATGCCGGTACAGGCCATTCACCGACAGCGTGCCAAGGTTTGCTCCACCCGCATCCCAGCGCAACGCGGGGCGGTGGTCGGGCAGGGTCGGGCGGCACTGCGTGTTCAACTCCAGCACGCGCGCCTCGCCAAAGGCGGGGTGCACGGCGTAGGCGGCGGACAGCAACTCCAGCGTGGAACGCACGCTGGCCGGCGACATGTCGTCGGATTCGATTTCCGTGGCGCCGATTACGTAGACATTGCCCGGCTTGGGCGCGATGTATATCGGGTAGCGCGGATGCAGCATGCGCACCGGCCGCGTGAGCGACACGTCGGGCGCGTGGATGCGCGCGACCTCACCACGCAGGCCACGCAAGCGTGGCCATTGTGGCTTCGCACCCAGGCCACGGCAATCGAGTACGAGACGTGCGCCAAGGCCATTGGCCGCGAGTGCTTCCGGGCGCGGATCAGCAACTTCCGTGTTCCAGCGCAGTTGCACGCCCAGCGCTTCCAGTTCAGTCGCCAGCGCATCGAGCAAGGTGCGCGGGTCGAGTTGACCTTCGCCCGCCAGATACAGCCCCTGCGTAAAGCGTTGCGCAAGCAGCGGCTCCAACGCGGCGATGCCAGCCGCGTCGACCGCGCGCAAATCTGCGGCAACGCGCTCGGCCGGCGCAGCAGCGCGCACGTGGTTGGCGAACAGCGATGCCTCTCCACGATCCGCCGCATGCCACACGACCAGCGTGCCGGCCTCCTGGAAGAACACCGGCGTGCGCAGCTTGGGCAGCCACTCGCGCCACAGCGCCAGGCTTGCCAACCCCAAGTCGACGACGAAACGATCGGCCACGGCGGCTTCGGCCAGCGGTGCCAGCATGGCGGCCGCCACGAACGCGGCGGCACTGCTGCCGTCGCGCGCGCCGCGCTCCACCACGACAATGCGCGCCGGCGGCACGCCCGCTTGCACGAGTTGCCAGGCACACAGGCGGCCCGCAAGGCCACCGCCGAGGATCGTTACGTCGAAAGGAGTTGGCATGTCGCCTGGTGGATTAGCTGTAGATCTTGCTGCCCGTCTTGCGGAACTCGATCGACTTCTCTTCCATGCCCTGTGTTGCAGCGGTGGTGTTGGCGTCGAGCGAGGCCGCGTAGTCACGCACTTCCTGCGTGATCTTCATCGAGCAGAACTTCGGACCGCACATCGAGCAGAAGTGCGCAATCTTGGCGCCTTCGGCCGGCAGCGTTTCATCGTGGAAGGCGCGGGCCTTTTCCGGGTCCAGGCCGAGGTTGAACTGGTCTTCCCAGCGGAACTCGAAGCGTGCCTTGGACAGCGCGTTGTCACGCAGCTGCGCGCCCGGCCAGCCCTTTGCCAAGTCGGCCGCGTGCGCAGCGATCTTGTAGGTGATGATGCCTTCGCGCACGTCTTCTTTGTCCGGCAAGCCCAGGTGCTCCTTGGGCGTGACGTAGCAGAGCATGGCCGTGCCATACCAGCCGATGTTGGCCGCACCGATGCCGCTGGTGATGTGGTCGTAGCCCGGAGCAATGTCGGTCACCAGCGGGCCCAGCGTGTAGAACGGCGCTTCGAAGCAGTGCTTCAGCTCTTCGTCCATGTTGGCCTGCACGCGCTGCAGCGGCACGTGGCCCGGGCCTTCGATCATCACCTGCACGTCGTGCTCCCACGCCTTCTTCGTGAGTTCGCCCAGCGTGTGCAGCTCGCCGAATTGCGCGGCGTCGTTCGAGTCGGCAATGCAACCCGGGCGCAGACCATCACCCAGGCTGAACGATACGTCGTACGCCTTCATGATTTCGCAGATCTCGTCGAAGTGCGTGTACAGGAAGTTTTCCTTGTGATGCGCCAGGCACCACTTGGCCATGATCGAGCCACCGCGCGAGACGATGCCCGTGATGCGGTCAGCCGTGAGCGGCACATAGCGCAGCAGCACGCCGGCGTGGATGGTGAAGTAGTCGACGCCTTGCTCGGCCTGCTCGATCAGCGTGTCGCGGAACATTTCCCACGTCAGGTCTTCAGCCACGCCGCCGGTCTTGTCCAGCGCTTGGTAGATCGGCACCGTGCCGATGGGCACCGGCGAGTTGCGCAGGATCCATTCACGCGTTTCGTGGATGTGCTTGCCGGTGGACAAGTCCATGATCGTGTCGGCACCCCAGCGGATCGCCCACACCATCTTTTCCACTTCCTCTGCCAGCGACGACGTCACCGCCGAGTTGCCGAGGTTGCCGTTGATCTTCACGCGGAAGTTGCGGCCGATGGCCATCGGCTCCAGCTCGGTGTGGTTGATGTTGGCGGGGATGATCGCGCGGCCGGCGGCGATTTCTGCGCGCACGAATTCCGGCGTGATGTCTTCCGGACGCTGCGGCAGGTTGGCGCCGTATGAGAAACCCGGATGCTGCTTGAGCAGTTGACGGTACTCGGGCTTGTCTTGCAGCGCTTGCAGGTTCAGCGATTCACGCAGCGCGACGTATTCCATTTCCGGCGTGATGATGCCGCGGCGCGCGTAGTGCATCTGGCTCACGTTGGCGCCTGCCTTGGCGCGGCGCGGGTTCGTCAACTGCGCAAAACGCAGGTGGGCGGTGGCCGGGTCATTGGCACGGTTCTGGCCGTATTCGGACGACAGGCCCGAGAGGATTTCCGTATCGCCGCGCTCGTCGATCCACTTGGCGCGCAGCGGGGCCAGACCGGCCTTCAGGTCGATGTGCACGTCCGGGTCGGAGTACGGGCCCGAGGTGTCGTACACCGGCACCGGCGGGTTCAGCATCTCGCCCTTGTCGGTGCGCGTGGCGGTTTGCTTGATGGTGCGCATCGGCACGCGGATGTCCGGGCGGCTGCCGGCGATGTAGGTCTTGCTGGATGCCGGATAGGCGAACTTCTGGTCGAGCTCGGACTGCAGCGAGTCGAATGAGGCGGCGGGGGCGTTTTTGGCTTGGGGCATGGTCTCGTCCTTTGATTCTGTGGCCTGGTGGAGCAGGCTGTGGACGAAACCGGGAGGAGAGGCGAAGCCCGAAGGATCGGGTTGCCGGAGACTCGGTGTTCTGAAGAAACTTCCCACGCCGGTACGAACCGGATCGGGTGCTAAGGGACTCTCTCAGCCGCACGGCCCATCCGTACGGCACCCCTGTTTCATCCAACGAGGGTGCATTTAAGCACAGCCGGATCGACGTTGCCAGCAGGAAAACCCGGCAGGTGACGGGCGGCACGTCATTTCAGTCCAAACCCCCATGCAATGCGCTGCAAATGTGCCGTCCTCCGCACGGGCACCGCGTGCCTTGATCTGGCGCAAGCCGGCCACGTTTCACCTATGCGACGCTCGATCCCATTTTCTATTGCAATGCGGCAAAGCCGCGGGGAGTTGTCATGCTGGAGCGTCGGTTCACACTCGCGGGGCGCAGCCTCGTGCCCATCGTGCAGGGCGGGATGGGCGTGGGTATCTCCGCGCACCGGCTGGCCGGCGCCGTGGCGCGCGAAGGCGGCGTCGGCACCATCGCCAGCATCGACTTGCGGCATCACCATGCAGACCTGGTGGCCGCGACCGAGAAGTCGCATGACAAGGCGGCCATCAACGCGGCCAACCTTGTTGCATTGGACCGCGAGATCCGAGCTGCGCGCGAGGGTGCGCAGGGCAACGGGCTGATTGCCGTGAATGTGATGAAGGCAGTGGAATCACACGCGGCGCTGGTGCGGCAGGCGTGTGAGAGCGGCGCGGATGCGATCGTCATGGGGGCGGGGCTGCCGCTCGATCTGCCGGAGATGACGGCAGAGCATCCAAAGGTGGCGCTCATCCCCATTCTTTCCGACTCGCGCGGCGTGGGGGTGGTGGTCAAGCGGTGGATGAAGAAGGCGCGCTTGCCCGATGCGGTGGTGATCGAACACCCATCGCACGCAGGCGGGCACCTGGGTGCGGCGCGCATTGAAGACCTGCGCGATGAGCGCTTCTCGTTTGCGCGCGTGCTGGACGAATGCCGTGAGTTGTTCGTCAAGCTGGGGCTGGCTGCGGAGCAGATTCCGATCATCCTGGCGGGTGGGATCGATTCGCATGCGAAGGTGCGGCATTGGCTCGATAAGGGTGCTGCCGCTGTGCAGCTCGGTACTGCGTTTGCGGTGACGGAAGAAGGCGATGCGCACGTGCGCTTCAAGCGTGTGCTGACGGGCGCGGAGGATGGCGACATTGCCGAGTTCGTCAGCGTGGCAGGCTTGCCTGCTCGCGCGGTGATGACGCCCTGGTTGTCACGCTACCTCTCTCGCGAGAGTGCCTTGCAGGCCAAGGCGAAGGTGCGGGATTGCCTGCAGGGGTTCGATTGCCTACAGACATGCGGGCTGCGGGATGGGATTGGCAAGGTTGGGCAGTTTTGTATTGATTTGAAGTTGGCGCAGGCGCTGCGCGGGGATGTTGAGCGCGGACTGTTTTTCCGTGGCGCGGGCAAGCTGCCGTTCGGGCAGGCGATTCGGCCTGTGCGTGAACTGATGCATTACTTGCTGACCGGGGAAAAACCTGTGGTGAGTTGAACCGTTGCGGTTCATCCCTTGCTTCATCCCCTGCCGGGGCTGACTCACTTTCTTTGTCTTGCCAAAGAAAGTAAGCAAAGAAAGGCGCGCCCGAGATGGCGAAAGACTCCTTGAATTTATGTCGCAGGGAGGGGAAGGGGAAAACTCGCTGCGCTCAGACAGTTCCCCTTCCTTTTTCCTCCCTGCAACAGAAATTCAAGGCGCCATCTAGGGCAGGGGCAAAGCACACCATCGATTGCCAGGGCGGCACTCCGTCCTAAGCTCCAAATCACGCATCACGCATCACGCATCACGCATCACGCATCACGCATCACGCATCACGCATCACGCATCACGCATCCAACTGAGCCTTGGCGCTCACTCCTGTTCCCCGCCGGTTTGACCTTTGACTTTCCTGCCCTTGATGGCGCCTTGAATTTTTGTAAGCGGGCGGAAAAAAGACGGGGAACTGTCTGAGCGAAGCGAGTTTTCCCCGTCTCCGCCCGGTTACGAAAATTTAAGGAGGGGGTCGCCATCTCGGGCGCGCCTTTCTTTTGCTTACTTTTCTTTGGCAAGACAAAGAAAAGTGAGTCGGCCCCGGCAGGGGACGATACGAGGGATGCACCACCAACAAAAAACCAGCCCGAAGGCTGGCTCTTTGCTAAGCACGTACCACCTCAGAACGGTGCACTGAAGGTCAACCGCACCCCCTGCTGCAGCCCACCCATCCCCGTCATCACGTTGTAGTCCAGACCAAACGTCAGCGGCCCCGTACGGAACTTCGTACCCAGCCCAATCTGCACACGATCACGCCCAAACGGCGTACCCGGCACGTAGTACGCAGGGCCGGACGACGCCAGATCCGCATACGCCAGGCCCGCGTTGCTCTGGCCATTGAAGTCATGCTGATACTCCACCCGTGCAAACGGCAGGAACGTGCCCCACTTGGTCTTCTGCGCGTACTCCGCTCGCAGGCCCAGCGTGCCCGACACGGTGGTCACCGTCTGCTCGAAGTACGTCAGCGCGTTGATGCCCGCCCCCGATTCACTGAACTGATCCAGCGTCGATTGCGACACTGACAGACGCCCGTACGGCGAGATCAGCCACGTGCGGTCACGATGCTCGTAACCGGCCGAGACTGACGCGAACATCTGGCGGCCGTTGCGCCTGCCCGTGGCGAAATCGCTGGCGTCCGTCACCCAGCGGCGCGAATCGAAGCTGAGCGTGCCGAAGCCCGCAACGCCATCCACAAACACCGACGGCTGCGGACGGTAGCTGCCGTACAGCGCCAGGCTGTAGCTGTCGCCCGTGCTCTTGGTGCCGGCGTTGCCGATGTCGGTGGAGTCACGCCCGTAGCCGAAGCCCGCGCCCACCGAGAGCTGATCCGACACGCGGTAATCCGCACCCGCGGTCACGCCGCCCGTGGTGAAGCGGAAGCCCGAGCGCTGCGCCCCCATGTTGGCAAAACCGAAGTCCAGCGTACCGGCGCTCCAGAACGCCAGATTCGTATCGGTGCTGTCGGCGCGGGAGCCGGCGACATCGGCACCCGGCAGGTCGGGGCCGGCGTCCGCGTTGGATTTGTCGCCATCCTTAGCCGCATCCGGATTGCGCTTGCCACGCGCGAACGAGCGGCCCTGGCCGTCACCGCGCAGACAGGCGTCGTACGCGGCAATGCCGGCGACGTCCTGACAGCGCGCCCGCATATCGGTGCGCTGGCCCGGCATGGCGACCGTCAGGCCGTTGTCCGACGGCGCACGTCCGGTGCCGTGCAGGGCTTCGAGACGGCGGTTGTAGTTGTCGATCTGCGTGGTGGCAAAGCGCCGCGCGGCCTGGATCTGCGCGTTGATGAGGCCTGCCACATCCGGGTCGGCTGACGGGTCCTTGCGCGCCGCCACGCTCACCTGCACGGTGGCTGGCGTGGACGTGGCGTACGCGTTGGACAGCGTGTACGTCAGCACTGCCGGGCCGCTGTAGGTGCTGGCTGGCGTGAAGTTCAGCATGTAGGTCGACGCGGCCGCCGCTGTGGTCTTTACGCCTGCTGGGGTCTGCACCGTCTTCTGCACGATGCTGGCCGTGCCCGCGTTGGACGGCACCACCGACACCAGCGCCGCACCCGTGAACGGCCCGCCTGTGGCGCCTTCGGTCAGGTCCACGCTCACCGCCTGGCCAGACGATGTGGAGATCAGCTTCTGCACCGCCGCGATTGGCACCGCGCTGACGTTGACCGTTGCAGCGATCGGCGCGGACGTGCCCGCCGTATTGACCAGCGCGTAGGTGAAGTTGATGGCGCCCGAGGTGGTCGGCGTGGGGGTGTAGACGATGTCCAAACCGTTGACCACGGCCGTGCCGCTGGCCGGCGGGCTGACGATCACCACCGACGAGAACGGCCCGCCCGTTGCATTGGCCGTCGGATGCAGCGTGACCGGCGCATTGGACAGCGTGCTGACGACGGTGGCCGGCGCCGTGCCGATCACCTGGCCCATCACGATGGTGTAGCTGCGCGTGCCGCTGTACGGCGCGCTAGCACCGGTGCTGCTATCGCTGGCCTGCACGGTGAAGGTGCTGGTGCCCAGCGCAGTGGGCGTGCCCGACAGCACGCCGGTACTGGCGTTCAAGCTCAGGCCCGCCGGCAGCGTGCCGGTGGAGACGGCGAACGTATAAGGCGCGGTGCCGCCCGCGGCGCTGAAGGTCTGGCTGTACGCGGTGTTGATCGTGGCACCCGCTGCGGCGGCCGGACTGACCGAGACGGTGGGCGCGCCGATGCTGAAGCTATAGACGCGGGTGGCCGTGAAGCGGTTGGCATCGGTGGCCGTGACGGTGAAGTTGAACGTACCGCCCGCCGTGGGCGTGCCGGTGATGGCGCCAGTGCTGCTGCTCAAGCTCAGGCCTGTCGGCAGCGCCCCGGCCGTGATGGCGTAGGTGTACGGCGCGGTGCCGCTGCTGGCACTCACGGTCTGGCTGTACGCCGTGGCAATCGCCGGGGCGGGCAGCGTAGCCGGCGCTACCGCGATGGTGGGCGCCGACACGGCAAGCGTGTACGTACCACCCACCGCATACGGCCCGCTGCCGGTGCTGCTGTCCGTGGCGGTAATCGTGAAGTTGACCGTCCCGGCCGTGGTGGGTGTGCCCGCCAGCGTGGCGGTGCCGGCGTTCCAGACGAGGCCGGTCGGCATCGTGCCGGCATTGACGGTCATCGCATAGGTGTACGGGCCGATACCACCGCTCGCGCTGAAGTTGCGGCCATAGGCCGTGCCCGCCACGCCATTGAGGGCGCCCGATGCGGGCGTGATCGCCAGCGTGGGCGATGCGACGGTCAGCGTATAGGCGCGGCCGCCGGTGTAAGGCGCACCGGTGCCGGTGCTGCTGTCCGTGCTGGTGATGGTGAAGTTGAAGCTGCCGCCCGCAGTCGGCGTGCCGGACAGCGCACCGGCAGACGACACCGTCATGCCCACAGGCAGCGCGCCCGCTGTCACCGCATACGTGTACGGCGCGGTGCCGCCGCTGGCGGTCATGCTCTGGGTGTAGGCCGTGCCGACCGTCGCGCCGGGCACCGTGCCCGGACTGACGGTCACGGTGGCGGCAGCGACGCTCAGACCGAAGTTGCGCGTGCCGGTGTAGCCGTTGGCATCGGTGGCGGTGACGGTGACGTTGAACGCCCCGCCGGCCGTGGGCGTGCCGGAGATGGCGCCGGTGCTGCTGTTCAGGTTCAGGCCTGCCGGCAGCGCACCGGCGGTCACCGCATAGGTATACGGCGCCGTGCCGCCGCCTGCCGTTGCCGTCTGGCTGTAGGCCGTGGCAATCGTCGGGTTGGGCAGCGTGGCCGGCGACACCGAAATGGTGGGCGCAACGGCGGTCAGCGTGTAGGTGCCAGACGTGCTGAACGGCCCCAAGCCCGTCGAGCTGTCGGTGGCAGTCACCGTAAAGTTGACCGTGCCCGGGGTCGTGGGCGTGCCGGCCAGCGTGCCGGTGGCCGTGTTGAACGTGACGCCGGTCGGCAGCGTGCCGGCGTTGGTGCTGATGCTGTAGCGGTAAGGCGCCGTGCCGCCGCTGCCGGCGAAGGTCTGGCTGAAAGCCTGGCTGAGCGTGGCACTGAAGCTGCTGGACGACGGCGTAAGCGTCAGTGTGGGCGCGCCCACCGTAACCGAATAGGACTGACTACCCGAAAAACTGTTGGCGTCGGTGGCCTTGATCGTGAAATTGAACGTACCGCCAGCCGTGGGCGTGCCCGAGAGTGCGCCGCCCGAACTCAACGACAGGCCCGTCGGCAATGCACCCGACATGATGGTGTAGCTGTACGGCCCGGTACCGCCGCTGGCCGTCACGGTCTGGCTGTAGGCCGTGGCAATGGCCGGGTTGGGCAGCATAGCCGGTGTGATCGAGATGGTCGGTGCCGATACGGTCAGCGTGTAGGTACCCGTCACCGCATAGGGGCCGCTGCCGGTGCTGCTGTCGGTCGCCGTCACGGTAAAGCTGACCGTGCCGGCCGTGGTGGGCGTGCCCGACAACGTCGCCGTGCCGGCATTCAGCACAAGGCCGGCCGGCAACGTGCCGGAGCTGATCGCCGTGACATAGGTATACGGCCCCGTGCCGCCCGCCACGCTGAAACTACGGCTGAAGGCCGTGCCCCCCATGGCATTGAGCGCACCCGATGCCGGCGTCATCGTCAGCGTCGGTGCCGCGACAGTCAGCGCATAGGCACGGCTGCCGGTGTACGGCGCACCGGTGCCGGTGCTGTTGTCGGTGCTCGTGATGCTGAAGTTGAAGGTACCGCCCGCAGTAGGCGTACCTGAGAGCGTGCCGGTGGAAGTCAGCGTCATGCCGGGCGGCAGCGAGCCGACTGAGATGACGTAGCCGTACGGCGACGTACCGCCACTGGTCGACATGCTCTGCGAGTAGGCCGCACCTGTCGTCGCGCCCGGCAGCGTGACCGGGTTCACGTTGATCGCGGGTGCGGCGATGCTCAGGCCATAGTTGCGCGTGCCGGTATAGCCGTTGGCATCGGTGGCGGTGACGATGACATTGAACACCCCGCCCGCCGTGGGCGTGCCCGTGATCGCGCCCGTGCTGCTGTTCAGGCTCAGACCTGCCGGCAGCGCACCGGTGGTCACTGCGTAGGTGTACGGCGCGGTACCGCCACCGGCCGAAGCCGTCTGACTGTAAGCCACGCCCACCGTGCCATTCGCGAGCGACGCGGGCGACACGGTGATCGTGGGCGCAGCGGTCGTCAGTGTGTAAGTGCTGGCCACCGTGTACGGCCCTGTGCCCGTCGAGTTGTCCCTGGCAGTGACCGTGAAGTTGACCGTGCCTGAAGTGGTGGGCGTGCCCGACAGCGTGCCCGTACCCGTATTGAACGACAGGCCCGTCGGCAGCGAACCGGAATTGATGCTGAAGCTGTAGATGTATGGCGAGGTGCCGCCGCTACCGGTAAAGCTCTGGCTATACGGCGTGCCGGCTGTGGCACTCAGGTTGCCTGCCGACGGCGCGATCGACAACGTGGTCGCATTCACGGTGAGCGAATACACCTGGTTGCTGATGTACGGCCCCGCGCCGCCAGTGTGGTCGGTGGCCGTGACGGCGAAGTTGAACACGCCCCCAGCCGTGGGCGTACCCGAAATCACACCACCTGAACTGAGCGTCAAACCCGCGGGCAGGTTGCCGGCCGTGACGGCATAGGTGTAGGGTGCCGTGCCGCCACTGGCCGATACCGTCTGGCTGTAGGCCGAAGCCACTGTCGCCATGGGCAACGTGGCCGGCGACACGATGATCACAGGCTGTGCGATGGTCAGCGCAACGTTGCCGCTGGTGCCTGTGAATGGCCCGGTGCCGGTGCTGCTGTCCGTGGCCGTTATGGAGAAGTTGAAACTACCGGACGACGTCGGCGTGCCCGACAGCGTACCGTTGCTCGCCAGTGCGAGCCCTGCGGGCAAGGTGCCCGACGCCAGCGCATAGGTGTAAGGCGCCGTGCCGCCGCTGGCCGATGCCAGCGACTGGCTGTAGGCCACGCCCACCGTGCCCCCCGAGGGCGGCGACGCCGTGTACGCGACTGTCGCGTCCGATACCGTGATCGAGACCGTGGCCGGCACCGATGTTCCGCCTGCGTTCGTGGCGGTATACGTCAATGAATCCGGCCCTGAATACGATGCGTTGGGCGTGTAGGTGATCGTCGTACCGCTGGCAGTGGCGGTACCGTGGGTCGGCTGTGCGGCCACGGCCACGCTCGTCGGCGAGCCGGTGACGTTCAGCGGAACAACGTTGCTGGTGCTGCCGTGCGCCACGGTGGTGCTGGTCGCGCCGGCCGTAGGCGCAGCGACGTAGGTGAACTTGTCGGCACCGCTCACGGTACTGGTGCCACTAAATGTCGAGACCGATACATCGACCACGCCGGAGCCAGGTGGCGAGACAGCATTGATCTGCGTGCTGCTCACGATGTTGACACTGGTGGCCCTGGTCGAGCCGAACCAGACCGTCGACATCGGGCCCCTGAAGAGATTGGTCCCGGTGATGGTGACGCTCGTGCCGCCGGCGGCGGTGCCAGTTGAAGTCGACAGCCCGGTCACCGTGGGCGTGGAACCGGTGACCGAGATATTGACGGTGCTGGGTACCCAGCCGGTACCGTCGACGTTGTTGTAAAAGGGCGCCGTATCGTTGCCACTGAAGTTGGGAGGTGCGTAGTAAACGAAGCCCTCAGCGCCCGAATTCACATCGACATATACGGAGATCAGACCACCCGCCGATGTGGCTTGCATCATCCCGGGGTTACTTGCCGCCGGGTTGGACTGACCCTGATTGTTGTAGGCAATACCGAGACTAACCGGATCGCAATTGCTCAGATCCGAATTGCTGAGTTGGTAGGTCGTTTGCGTGTTGACGTTGGCCGGGAAGGCAACCGAACAACCGGCCGCCCCCTGCGATAGCAACGCCAGCCACGCCGTCAGCATGGCCAGCAGGCACCGCTGCATCCACGCACGCCGCACCGCCCCCAAACGCTGCAACGTCGACCATCCGGCAACCCCATGCCGGCCCAACGGGCTGTTTTGTGTCAGCACGCGCATTTCTCCCTCGTTCCCGCCCGCTGTGTTGCGAGCTTTTTCTCTCGAGCGTTCTTGCGAAATTCGGTGCCTGGCTGCTGTCAGGCACGCCCCCGTTACGAGGGAATCGTGCGTGGATTGACACACCCGTCCTCCATTGCATCGCGCAAAGCCATGCAATCACCGTGTGTGTTTCCTTAAAAACTCCCCCGTTAGATCCGCGCAGCCTTTCTTTTTCATTTTGACTGGCATCTCGATCCGGACGCGATGCTAAAAAAAGGCGCTCCGCCCCGTCAACACCGCGTTTGAAGGAAGCGGCCAAAAACAGCGCTGCCATCCTGTTTTCCCGTTCAGGTATCGCTTTGCCATCTCATTGAAAAATAAACACTTCGCATTTCTCATTGAGATGGAATGAATGGGAGTTGAGACAACATGACCATTCATGATCAACCAATCCCGACTCGCCATTTCAATATCGCGGCAACACCACATCGCGACAAAAAAATGGGGGCGCATCCACTTGTAATGACATTTACCTGCGTGTATTGACCGGCGCATCGAGAGCGCGCATCGCGTGTGCCCCTCCGTATGGAAAACCGCCTCCACCCACCCAAACCGCCGCTGGTCTACCATGGGCTCACAACCAAAAGTGACACGCCAGGAGACTCCCAATGCCCATCGAGGCCACCCACCGCGTCTTCAACCAGGTCCCGGACCTGAGCGGCTTCAACCCGTTCACGTCTGACACCACACTGCAGCGTGCACTTGAACGCCTGGGTGGAGGCTGGCACGCCGACGCTTTGACGGCCTTCGGTGACCAGCTCGGCGCCCCCGAGACCCTGCGGTGGGCCGCCGAGGCCAACGCGTACCACCCCGAACTCCACACCCACAGCCGCACCGGCGAGCGCATCGACGCCATCCGCTTCGACCCCGCCTGGCACGCGCTGCTCGGCCTGATGCGCAGCCAGGGCCTGCAGGCGCTGCCGTTTGCCGAGCCGCGCCCCGGCGCGTGGGCCGCGCGCACCGCCGGCTACTTCATGCAGGGACAGATCGAATCCGGCTCGCTGTGCCCGGCCACGATGACGTTCGCCAGCATCCCCGTGCTGCAGAAAGAGACCGCGCTGTTTGCCGACCTGGGCCCGCGTCTCTTTGCCCGCGAGCACGATGCGCGTGACCTGCCGTGGCGGCAGAAGACCGCCATCCTCGTCGGCATGGGCATGACCGAGAAGCAGGGCGGGTCAGACGTACGCAGCAACACCACGGTGGCCACGCCCCTGCGCGGCGAGGGGCGCGGCGCGACGTACGCCATCACCGGCCACAAGTGGTTCTTCTCCGCGCCGATGTGCGATGCGCACCTCGTGGTTGCACGCATGGGCGCAGAAGACGGCCCGCTGTCGTGCTTCTTCGTGCCGCGCTTTCGCGATGACGGCAGCAAGAACCCGATCCAGATCCAGCGCCTGAAAGACAAACTCGGCAACCGCTCCAACGCCAGCAGCGAAGTGGAGTTCCGCGGCGCGGAGGGCATCCTCATCGGCGAAGAGGGGCGCGGCATCCCGACCATCATTGAGATGGCGACGCACACGCGCCTGGACTGCGTGATCGGCAGCGCGGCCATCCTGCGCCATGCGCTGATGCAGGCACTGCACCACGCGCGCCACCGCATGGCATTCGGCCGCCTGCTGGTCGATCAACCGCTCATGCGCAACGTGCTGGCCGACCTCGCGCTGGAATCGCAAGCCGCGACCTTGCTGATGATGGAGCTGGGCAACGCCTTCGAGCGTGCCGATGCCGACCCGCTGGCCGCCGCCTGGAAGCGCATCGTCACGCCCGCCGCCAAGTTCTGGGTCTGCAAACGCTCCATCGAAGCCACCGGCGAGGCCATGGAAGTCTGGGGCGGCAACGGCTACGTGGAAGAGGGCCCGATGGCGCGCCTGTACCGAGAGGCGCCGGTCAACTCCATCTGGGAGGGCTCGGGCAACGTGATGTGCCTGGACGTGCTGCGTGCCATCGCCCGCACGCCGGACGATGCGCTGCGCTTGTTGCATGACATTGGCGAGCGTGCGCAGGGGCACCGTGCTGTGCGCGCCGAACTGGCCGCGCTGCAGGCGATGCTGCATCAGCCGGGCGATATTCAGGAGACCTCCGCACGCCGCATCGCGCAGGGACTGGCGCTCACCGCGCAGGCCGCGCTGATGCTGGCCCACGCCCACCCCGACGACGCGGAGCGCTTCATCGCCAGCCGCTTCCACCATCAGCATGGCCGCGTGTTCGGCACGCTCGATGGGCACGCGCAGGAACTGGGCGCGGTGCTGCAACGTGCGTGGCCGGTGTGAAGGCTCGGTGAAGAAAAAACCGGTGAAAGCGCGATGAAAGTCCGCATCGCCTAGGGTAGGTGGGCCGCGCGCCCACGCCCGGCATAAAAAGAACAAACAAACAGGAGACACCCCCGTGCCGCATCCGACCCGCGCTCTGCTCGCGGCCGGCCTGGCGTTGTGCGCATTCCAGGCGTTGGCTGCATCCCCCGTGCTCGACCGCATCCGCGACACCGGCGCCGTCCGGCTGGCCTATCGCGAGAACTCCGTGCCGTTTTCCTACCTCGATGGCGGCAAGCCGGTGGGGTATTCGATCGACCTGTGCGCGCGGCTGGTCGACGCGATCAAGGTGGCGGCCAAGCGGCCCGACCTGAAGGTGCAGTACGTGGCGGTAACGCCCGCCACCCGCATCGTCGCCATCACAGAAGGCAAGGCCGATCTGGAATGTGGCTCGACCAACAACACGCGAGAGCGGCGCGAGAAGGTAGCGTTCACTATTCCGCATTACATTGCCAGCAGCCGCATGCTTGTGAAGACCAGCTCAGGTATCCACCGCTGGGAAGACCTCAACAACAAGACGGTGGTGTCCACGCGCGGCAGCACCAACGGCGGGCAGATCCGGGCGATGGCCGATGCGCGCGTGCTCAAGATCAACGTGATCGAAGCCAAGGACCACGCCGAGGCCTTCGGCATGGTGGCCGCGGGCAAGGCCGATGCCTTTGCGATGGACGACGTGCTGCTCTACGGCTTCCGGGCCACCTCGCCCAACCCCGCGGACTACGCAGTGGTCGGCTCCAACCTGGCCGTGGCGCCGTACGCGATCATGCTTGGCAAGGACGATGCGGAGTTCAAGAAGGTGATCGACCTGGCAATGTCGCGCACGATCCTCGATGGCGATGCGGAAAAGCTCTACAAGAAGTGGTTCCAGCAGCCAATTCCGCCCAACGGCGTGCATCTGGATATCCCCATGAGCTTCCTGCTGCGCGACTCGTTCAAGTTCCCGACCGACAAGGTGGCGGACTGACGCAACACCTCTAAGCGATGCACCAGCAAGGTGCTTGAGGGTATACCCGTAATCAGGCCATAATGCGCGCCCATGGCGGCGCGTGACATTGCTTCACGTTTTGGCATTCCCCGGGGGGAGTGACGGCGCGCAAGCCAGTTCTGCGCAATCGGCGGGGCCTGGCCCGGCAAACGATTGCACAGATGGCCGCGCCGACAGGGCAGCGAGGCGGCCAGCCGTGCCCAGATAGCCCTAACCCTCTCCTAGGACCTTTGACGATGCTGTTCCCTGCGCGCACGTGGCTGCTGGCCGCGCTTGCCGTTCCTGCGGCGTTCTTTGCTGTTCCCGCTGCCAACGCAGTAGCTTCCACCCCGACGCTCGATCGCATCCGCGATTCCGGCACGGTGCACGTGGCCTACCGTGAAGATTCCATCCCGTTCTCGTACCTCGACGGCACCAAGCCGGTCGGCTACACGATCGACATCTGCTCGCGGCTGATCGATTCGCTGCGCACCTCGCTCAAGCGCCCGGACCTGAAGGTGCAGTACGTGCCGGTGACGGCTGCCACCCGCATGGACGTGATCGCCGCGGGCAAGGCCGACATGGAGTGCGGCTCGACCAACAACTCGCCGGATCGGCGCGAGAAGGTGGCCTTCACCATTCCGCACTACATCACCAAGGGCCGCATGCTGGTCAAGGCGAACTCGGGCATCCAGCAATGGGAAGACCTGAACGGCAAGACGGTGGTGGCTGCGCGCGGATCAACCAATGCGGAACTCGCACGCAAGCTCAACGAGAGCGGCATGACGATGCGCGTGGTGGATGCCAACGACCTGCGCAGCGCCTTCGCCATGCTGGCCGATGGCCGCGCCAATGCGTTTGCGGGTGATGACATCCTGCTCTCGGGCATGCGTGCCACGTCCAAGAATCCGGCGGACTTCACGGTGGCCGGCAAGACGCAGCTTGTGTCGTCGTACGCGATCATGCTCAGCAAGCAGGACCCAGAGTTCAAGAAGATGATCGACCAATCGATGACGCGCCTGATCGTCGATGGCGAGGTGCCGAAGCTGTACAAGAAGTGGTTCCAGCAGCCGATTCCGCCGAATGGTGTGAACTTGGAAGTGCCGATGAGCTATTTGCTGCGGGACTCGTTCAATACGCCGACGGATAGCGCGGGGAACTAAGGCGGGCAGGGATGCCTGGCAATCTATTGATGTTGTAGGTGCATCCCTTGTTTCATCCCCTGCCGGGGCTGACTCACTTTCTTTGTCTTGCCAAAGAAAGTAAGCAAAGAAAGGCGCGCCCGATGCGGCGACTTCCCCTTGAATTTGTGTGGCCGTGCGGGGAAGGAGGCAAACTCGCTGCGCTCAGACAAGCCTCCTTCCTTTTTCCGCCCGCTCACAAAAATTCAAGGCGCCGCATAGGGCAGGGTACGGCCAAACCATCGGTGTGCGTGTGTCAGCGTCAAGGCACGTCTTGTTCGGTGCTCAATGCACCTCGGCTGGCGTCGTCTGCGCCGTGGTACCTATCACCACATTCAGCGTCGGGCGTCCGCCTTGGCGCATCAGGTCTGCCGCGCGCTCGGCAATCATGATGATCGGCGCGTTGGTGTTGCCGCCAATCAGCGTCGGCATGACCGAGCCGTCGATCACGCGCAGGCCGCTCACGCCGCGCACGCGCAGTTCCGGGTCCACCACCGCCATTGCATCGTCTGCGCTCCCCATCTTGCAGGTGCCGACGGGGTGGTAGATGGTGTCTGCATGCTGGCGGATCAGCGCGCGCACGGCTTCGTCGTCGGAGCCATCACCGCGAATCCCTCCCGAGTACAACTCGCGCCCACCCAGCTCTGAAAGCGCCTGCTGCGCGAAGATGTTCTTTACCGCGCGGAAGCCCGCGAGCATGCCGTTCATGTCGTCCGGATCGGACAAGAACTTCGGATCGATCAGCGGTGCCTCGCGCGTGTCGGCGGAGGCCAGGCGTACCTCGCCGCGGCTCTTCGGGCGCAACACGCACACGTGGCACGAGTAGCCGTGGCCGTAGTTGAACGTGCGGTTGTGGTTGTCGGCCATGGCGACCACGAAGTGCAGTTGCAGATCAGGTTCGGCCAGATCGGGGTGGCTCTTGATAAAGCCGCCTGCTTCAGCAAAGTTGGTGGCCAGCATGCCGCGCCGCTCGCGGCGGTAGCGCAGGATCTCGCCCAGCATGTGGGCGCTGCCGCGCAGGGAATAGCCGATCAGGTCGAGGTTGAAGAGCTTCTTGTGCAGGATGATGTCGAGGTGGTCCTGCAGGTTCTGGCCAACGCCTGGCAGATCCTGCACGACGGGAATGCCGAGCGAGCGCAGATGCTCGGCTGGGCCCACGCCCGAGGCCATCAGCAACTGCGGCGAGCCGAACGCGCCGGAGGACACGATCACCTCGCGGCGCGCACTCAGCGTCTGCGTGCTGCCGCCTCGGTCCACCACCACGCCCGTCGCGCGCTTGCCCTCAAAGACAATGCGCAGGGCCTGCGTGTCGGGCATCACCGTCAACTGGCGGCGGTTGCCGCTGAGGGTGGCATCGGTCTTGTCGCCACCGTGCAGATAGGCGCGTGCGGCGTTCCAGCGTTCACCGTTGTGCTGGGTGACCTGGTACAGGCCCACGCCTTCCTGCTCCGGACCATTGAAATCGTCGTTGCGGCGATAGCCGGCCGCAGCAGCGGCGTCGACAAAGCGCTTCGGGATCGGGTTGCCGGTGCGCAGGTCGCTCACGTGCAGCGGGCCGTTGCCGCCGTGCAGCGCGTCGTTATCGCGGCCGGCAAAGCGCTCGTTGCCTTCGGAGCGCTTGAAGTAGGGCAGCACATCATTCCAGCCCCAGCCGGTGCAGCCGAGCGAGGCCCAGTGGTCGTAGTCGTTGTGCGTACCGCGGATGTAGATCATCGCGTTGAGCGACGAGCTGCCGCCCAGCCCGCGCCCGCGCGGCTGATAGCCCTGGCGCCCGCCCAGGCCCGGTTGCGGCACGGTCTCGAACCCGTAGTTGCGCTTGTTCTTGAACGGCAGCGATGCCGCACACCCCGCCGGCACCCACACCGAAAGGTGATGGTCATGCGGCCCCGCTTCCAGCAGCGCGACGGTCACGTCCGGGTCTTCGGTCAGTCGGCTGGCGAGCGCGCAACCGGCCGAACCGGCGCCGACGATGACGTAGTCGAAAGTGAGCGAATCGTTGGCCATGGGTGTCTCCGGATGGGGTTTTTATTGGGCGAGCGCCGCCGCCGGCTGACTGCCGGTCACGAACTCACATGCTAGGCGCCATGGGTTGTTTCAAACGGTCGGGCTAACCCGCATTAGAGGCATCGTTCGATGTCATGCAGCAATGCCGAGGGAGATGACGTGCAAACCCCTGTCAGGACTTGGCAGACAGCCCGCCGCATCGCAGCAATTTGCGTTGCGTATGCGCCTGCGCGCGCCCGTACGAGGGCGCCATGCCGCACACGGTGCGGCCGTATCAGGGCTTCGCAAGGCTGCCTGGGCGACCATACTCCTTTGCGATTGCGCCACCTCGCCAACCGTCCACCCTTGCCAGGAGCATCGCCATGCAACCTGCCGACCTGCCCGCCCCGCACCTGCTGCGCATGCAGCAAACCTTTGAGGCCATGCGCGCTGCCCACCAGGCCGACATGCTGCCCGCATGGTCCGTACGCCGCGACAGGCTGGAGCGCCTCAAGCGCCTGGTCATGGACAACCGCAGCGCCATCGCCCAGGCCGTCAGCGCAGACTTCGGCAACCGCTCACGGCAAGAGACGGATCTGCTGGAGATCTTCCCCAGCGTGGACGGCATCAAGCACGCGCTGTCACACGGCAAGCGCTGGATGCGCGTGCAGCGGCGCGGCGTGAGCCTGTGGTTCCGCCCGGCCAGCACGCGGCTGATTCCCCAGCCGCTGGGCGTGGCGGGCATCGTCGTGCCGTGGAACTACCCGATCTACCTGACCATCGGGCCGCTGGTGTCCGCATTGGCGGCGGGCAACCGGGCGATGGTGAAGCTCTCGGAATACACGCCACGCTTTTCCGCGCTGTTTGCCGACCTGATCGAGCGCCACTTTGCTGCCGATGAAGTGCGCGTGATCAATGGCGATGCCGACGTTGCCGAGGCGTTCTCGCGGCTGCCGTTCGACCATCTGCTGTTCACGGGCTCGACCAACGTCGGCCACCACGTCATGCGCGCAGCGGCGGACAACCTCACGCCGGTGACGCTGGAGCTGGGCGGCAAGTCGCCCACCATCATCGGGCCCGATGCGGACTTCGACCGCGCGGTGGAACGCACGCTGGTCGGCAAGCTGCTGAACGCCGGGCAGACCTGCGTGGCGCCCGATTACGTGCTGCTACCGGCGGGCACCGAACAGCGCTTCATCGACGTTGCACGCAAGCTGGTCGGCAAGATGTATCCCGACATGGCGCGCAACCGCGACTACACCACGCTCATCAGTCCGCGCCACTTCCAGCGCATGGTGAGCCTGGCCGATGAGGCACGCACGCAAGGCGCGCAGGTGCTGCCGCTCACCAACGCCGCGCCCAGCGCAGACACACGCCAGTTCCCGCCCGCGCTCATCACCGGCGGCACGGAAGACATGCGCGTCATGCAGGAAGAGATCTTCGGCCCGCTGCTGCCGCTGGTGCCGTATCGCACGCTGGGCGAAGCCATCGACTACATCAACGCCCGGCCGCGTCCGCTGGCGCTGTACCTGTTCGAGCGCAACAGCAGCACGGTGGACCGCGTGATGGCCAGCACCATTGCCGGCGGCGTGTGCATCAACGAGACGCTGCTGCATGTGGCGCAGGATGACCTGCCGTTTGGTGGCGTCGGTGCCAGCGGCATGGGCGCGTACCACGGCATCCACGGGTTCGAGCGGTTCTCGAAGATGAAGCCGGTGTTCAAGCAGGCCAGCCTCAACGGGCTGGGCCTGTTCCGCGCGCCGTATGGCAAGACGTTCGAGACGATGATGAAGCTGCTGGTGCGCTGAACCGAGTCGCTGGCCTCGTTCAGGACGTCCACATCGGCACGATGGAGACGGCCAGCAGCACGCCCAGCACGGCGTTGAGCACACGCCACTGGCGCGGCGTCTTCAGCAGCCGCGCCAGCACGATGCCCGCCGCACACCACAGCGACAGCGACACGAGCGCCGCCAGCCCGAACGTCGCGCCCAGCAGGGCAGCCAGTTGCAACGGACCGCTCGCCAGCATTGCAAAAGACGCGGCCGCGCCCAGCGCCATCGCCCAGCCCTTCGGGTTCAGCCACAGCAGGCAGGCGCCGCCCAGCAGCGTGGTCGGCACGGCCGCGCTGGCATTGAAATTGGGTGGCCCGCTGCGCGCCACCTTCCACGCAAGCCACAGCAGGTAAGCAGAACCCGCCGCCTTCATCACCAGCAACAGGCTCGGCGCGGCCAATAGCAACCCGGCCAAGCCCGCCGCTGCACCGGCTGCCAACGAGGCCAACCCCACGGCAATCCCCGCCATCAACGGAATCGAGCGCCGGAAGCCGAACTGCGAACCTGAAGCCGTCGCCAGCGTCGTCGCCCCGCCTGGCGAGACGGTCGACACCACAGCAAACAGCACGAGCGGTGCAATGGACGGAAGCGGGTCGACTGGCATGAACTGCACCCCTGGGCACGTGATGGACGACCCACTGTAGAGCGCCGCAATCCATTAGCAAACCGAAGGTTTTTGATGCCATGCATTAGCAACTAGAATGCATTGATGGCCAAGAACCTCGACATCACCCTCGTCCGCACCTTCGTTGCCGTGGCGGAAAACGCCAGCATGACGGTGGCGGCCAACGCGCTGCACCTCACGCAGGGTGCCGTCAGCCAGCAGATCAAGCGGCTTGAAGACGCCTTCGAATGCCGCCTGTTCGAGCGCGACGGCCGCCGGCTCGAACTCACCCACGCGGGTGAGCGTTTCCTCGGCCGCGCCAAACGCCTGCTCGCCCTCAACGACGAAGTCTGGGCCGATATGGCCGCGCGCCCGCTGCAGGGCCCGGTGCGCCTGGGCGTGCCATATGACCTGGTCGGCACCATCTTCCCGCCCATCTTCAAGGCCTTTACCGAGGCATGGCCATCGGTGGACCTGACCATTGTGTGCGGCACCTCGCCCGAGTTGTCGGAAGGCATTGCACGCGGCGAACTCGATGTCGCCGTGGTCGAAGCCCCAGTGGACGAAGCCGAGGGCGAATGCCTGTGCGTGGAGCGGCTGGTGTGGGTGGGCCCGCGCGGCGGCAACGTGCATGCGAAGCGCCCGCTGCCGCTGTCGATGGTGGATGAGAGCTGCGCCTTCCGCGCCCGCGTGCTGAAGGTGCTGGGCGAGCACGGCATCGAATGGCGCACGGCGTTCGAGAGCGGCAACATCGAAGCGACCACCGCTACGGTGCGTACCGGCCTGGCTGTCACGGCGTGGCTGACGCCGACGGTGCCGGCGGATCTGGACATCCTCGGGCCCGAAGCCGGCCTGCCGGAATTGCCGATGTTTGCGATCAGCCTGCTACTGCCAGCTCAAGGGGCAAACCAGGCTGCGCAGGCGCTTGGGCAGTGTATTCGTGAGGGGTTTTCGACGCGGGCCAGCGTGGGAGAGCGGCGCAGCACGATCGCCTGGGACCGCGCAGCCTGACGAGTCGGCGTATCTCGTACGCCCGCCGGTAGCTAAATGGCACCGCCGCCGATCTGCACCCGCCCGTTCGGCGTGTCGAGCACGAGTGTCAATGCAGGCTGCGCCGCCTGCACGAACGCGACATGGTGGTTCTCGGGGCTGGCAGCATTCCAGCCCTGTCGATCAAGCTGTTCGTGGATGGCGGCCATCTCCGGATGCGCCAGTTGGAACTGGTTCAGGTGAATTCCAACCTCCTGCATCTTGTCGACCGGGCTGGCGCCGCTTGCCCAGTCGATCATGGCAGGCACGCACCCGCCTGCCTCCGCTTCACCGTCTGCGCGGTGGAAGAAGTGCCACCGCAAATCGCCACGCGACACTTCCAGCAGTTCGTGTTGCGGTGAATCGATATCCGTAACGTTGCGCGCCAAGCCGGGAAGGCTGGCCACCCAGCCGAACAAGCGGGGCGCTTCTTCCAGCTTGCCTTCCTGCATCAGCCGGTCCAGTGCAAACCAGCGCGTCCTGTTGGGTGGAGGCGCCTCGGGGTCAATGGCAATGAATTCCAGAAAGACGCCGGGTGCGATCCGCGTGAGCAAGTTGTGCGTGCCCATCAACGGATGCTTGCCTCCCGTAGGGAGCTTCACGCCGAACAAGCGCAACGCATAGTCATGCGCTTGATCGAGGGATTGCGCGGCGAAGGCAATGTGGTCGAGCTTCAAGATGGCCCCCGTGGGTATCGATCAGTAACCTGCGGCGCTCAGGATGCCACATGCCTCTTCAAGGCGTTCTTGGGGGCTGTTCTGGTTAGCGTGCTGATTTGCGGCATCCCCGCCCGTCCCGGGGATACGTCCTTCCGGTTGTTACTGGCTCTCGCCAGCCCGCTCTACGGCGGTGAGCACTTCCCACGTTTCAGGGTTCACCTGACAGCCCTCCAGCATCATCAGCACGAACGCGCCGATGGCATCAAGAAAGCCCGCCCGGTACTCCGGCGGATGCATGCCTGAAAACACCAATTCCCAACGCAATGCATTCGGCTCGTATTGCTGATGCCGATGCAGGTCAGATTGCTTGCGGCAGAGAAAGTCTCGCGCCGCCAGCGCGCCGGTCAGGTAAATGCGGCGTTTGCTGGGCGTCATCGGCGGCCTCCCGAAATGGGATGCGCCAAATGCCAAGAGGATGGGGAAGGATAAGCGCGGGGCGATGCCCGCTAAGTGCGGTTGCCATACGGCCTCCTGAGGTGATTGCAGGAGACCCGCCATTCGCTGCGATCGAGGGTGGCGGGCCCGACGACAGGGTTCGCAGACCGGCCACCTCAGGAAACCGGCAGACCCGAAGGTCTCCCTGCCCGGCCCGCCGCAGAAAGCATAGGCGCGCGCAAGCACCGGACATGAAAACGCCGCGCTAAGGCGGCTGTCCGTCTGAAGTGTTTGGATGGGCTGCGAAACCCGGTCACCGCGAAGGCGGTGACACGCGGATTATGGCGACCGAATTCATGCGCTTCGTTTGTAACGTTTCGCCAAATCTCTCGGATGGGTATGGGATTGCCGAGACAAGCTGAGCACCATTGTTCGTCGGTAGCAAGCCGAACAACACAGCCCATCACTACAAACGGAGACAGCATGATCCGGTACTTCCTTGCCCGAGGTGACCAGGGCGGCAGCGCCACGATTACGGAGGGGTTGGAATACATCACGTGTTCCAATCCGCCGCCGACCGTGCGAATCGCCACGCTCTACATGAGAACGTACTGCACGGCATGCAAGCGGGAAGGGTTCATCGCACCCAACGGAGGGCCGCGCCACAGCGGCACCGGACCGAATGGCAAACCGTGGGCTTTAGGCGGCGACATCAATGTTTGCGGATGTAACCCGCCACCCGTCTTCTATGCCCCCAAGCGCGGCATGTTCATGAGATTTACGAGCGAGGAGATTGCGCAGATGCGTGCGCCGGCAGCTCCCGCTTATGCAGTGCAACGCGGGGAGGTGTCATACGACGAGCAGGCACATCTCGCGGCCACGAACCTAGAAGGTGTGCCGTACTACATCGAGACTGCAGACGGTCGCGTTTTCTCGGGACGCATACCCGCAAGCGGACTGCTGCCGCGCATCGATACGCAAAGCGAGGAAACCTACACCGTGCTCTGGGGTGACGAGGCACTGGCAAAGCAAGCAGGAGAGCAAGCATGACAGCTGCGCAGCGCAAACCGCTTAAACAGAAAGCGCAGGTCAAAACCAACACAACGCCAGGGTCAGTGTGCAGGGTCGACGTGCCTGCAGTCACTTTCGCCGAGTTATGGGCAAATTATGAGACCGGCAATCCCTATCGGGATACCAAGACCGGGAAGGTGCCACCCGGCTTTGGGAACCAGTGCGCAATTCGGATGAGCGTGACGTTGCACAGAACCGGCATCGAGATGAAGTCGTTCATACCGGCCAATGTCACGGTCAAACTTGGTAGCCAGTTCGGGCGCATCCTCATGAGTGGAAAATACACGGCTGTCCTCGCAGATCAGATGGGGTCTTGGTTGAGCAAGCAGCCGTTCTGTGGGCTTGGCAAAACTGAGGACATTACCGGGCCGGACTGGGAGTCAAAGGTGAAGGGGCGAACCGGCATCATCATGTTTGACAGCTACTGGGCGCGCGATAGTGATTCCGCGGGTAGCGCAAGCGGCGGGCATATTGATTTATGGAATGGCTCCCGCCTGACGATCAGCGGCCCCCTAGGGTCGATTGCAACGGTTGGCAGAATGTTCGGAATGAACTCACTGTTTCCGGGGACGTCCTTAGGTTTCTCCGATCTGCGTAATTCGAGAAAAATTCTTTTCTGGGAGGTCAAGTGAGTCGGCTAGCCGCATTTTCTGGGTTCGTTTTCGCGGGGCTCGTGACCGCCATGGTGGTCGTGCGCATCATGACCGTGTTCGACCATAACCCGGGGTGCGGATTGGACTGCGCGAGCCCAGAGTTGGAGGCGGCCCTGCTCACTGGACTCGCAACCGTACTCATGTTTCCGATTCTGGGCGCCCTGCTTACGCGCGGGGAAAAGCTGACAGCGCGTCGCGTAGTTGTCGTGTCAGCAGCGTTGATGATCGGGTTCATTCTTGCTGCGACCTGTCATTACGTTTTTCAACTGCGTGCGCACTACGTCGCGGCGGAAAAAGCGCGGCCCATTCAGCCCGATCTGGATTTTATGTACATGGCGATTGCAATCCGTGACGTTCAAGCATACGCCGCTCCTGAAGCGGGACAATCCAGTGCTGCAAGCATGATCCCTCAGTGGCAACGCTGCGCAATTGGCGGTGCATCGTGCGAAAAGCGCCCAAGGCAAGTGCAGATGCTTTGCAAGATTGGTGTTGTCTTCGTGCGCGAGTCAGATTGGAAAAACTTCTCCCTCATTCCACAAGAAAACGTCTTCGGCGCCATCCCTTTGAAATCGATGAATCTGTGCGCACCAGACAATCGGCCATAGGCTCACTTCCAAACGGACCTGAAATGCAGGGTGACAAGAAGCCGAGTGGTATCGCAACGCACCTGATGCAGCTTATGCCGAAGTACGGGCTTGCAGTGCTCTCCTGATAACGCCCCACGCAAACAAAAACCCCGCCAACCGGCGGGGTCCCCCAAATCCTTTCGAGCCTGCAAGCCAATCAAGCCTGCGGTGCAGCCCCATCTTCCGGCGCAGCTTGCTCGCCTTCGGCCTTGGCTTCGTCTTTCTTCTCCACCATCTCTTCCAGCGCGCCTGCGCCCTTGAAACCGGCAACAGCAGCGACAGCCTTGGTCAGCAGGCCGGCATCCGGATCGACTTTCTCGGTGGCTTCAACGGCGGCGACGGCGCCGGCGATCTTGCCTACTTCATCCAACAGTCCCATGGTCACCTCCTTCTGGTCGAACGGGAGAGCCATCTTCCCACCAAGCAAGGGCCGGAGCGCAAACAAAGTTAAAAATATCCGCGCGGTTGCGTTTGCGTCGACCGCGCATCACGCGCAATGCCCGTTCGCTTACTCGGTTTCTGCACCAGCGGGGGTGACAACGAGCGCAGTCAGCCGCGCCCGGGCGCTATCAGTAATCGCGGCCGATTGGCGCGTGGCGACGTCAATCTGCACGATCACCGACTGGGAGGTGGCAGCGCAGCGGCCATTCTGGAAGATGGCCTGTTCGAGCTTGACCGAGCTGCGCCCGATGTGCGCGACGCGCGTGCCGATCTGCACTGAACCGGGCCAGAGGATTTCGTTGCGGAAGTCGAGCACCAACTGCGCGATGACGAACTCGCAGCCGGGTGCGGCCAGGGGGTTGTCGGGGTTGAAGAGCATCTCCACGCGGCCGGTTTCCAGGTAGGTGGCGAAGACGGCGTTGTTGATGTGGCCCTGGCGGTCGGTGTCGCCGTAGCGGAGCTTGTCGGTGGCGTGCAGGGGGAAGTCGTGGATCGACGGGGTCGTCATCTTGGTATGTGGAGAGGCGAGGGTGCCTGCATTGTGCCGGGCTTTACGCGCGGGCGCAGAGCCCGCCTCACCCCAACGCCCGCACCGAGGTACTGATCGCCCGCGCACATTGCAGCAGCGCGGGGCCGAGCTTGGTCTCCATCTCTTCCGCGGTCCATCGCCCGGTGGGGGCGACGAGGTGAATCGCCCCGAGCGCGCGCCCGTTGCTGCTGACGATGGGCGCGGCGATGGTCATGTCGCCGAGGAACAGCTCTTCGCAGTTGACGGCGTAGCCGCGCTGGCGCGCTTGGCGCAGCGTTTCCATGATGTCGGCCACATCGGTGCGGGTGTGCATGGTGTGCTCAACACGCTGCGAGGCCTCAACGATGGCCTGCGCTTCGGGCATCGGCAACGCGCTCAGGTAAGCACGGCCCGATGCCGTGCAGTACATCGGGATACGGCTGCCGATGGGCATGTGTACGGGCACGAAATGCGCGCTCACAAAGCGGGCCACATACACCATCTCGTCCTGATCGGGCTCGGTCAGGCACGAGGTTTCGGTGGTCATCTTGGTGAGTTCGGCCAGGAACGGATTGGCCACGTCGATGAGCGTGTCGGCGGCCAGGTAGTTGAAGCCGATCTTCATGACCGCGGGGGTGAGCTGGTAGCGCCGCGTTTGCGGGTGCTTGCGCAGGTAGCCGAGCTGTTCGAGCGTGTAGACCATGCGCTGCGCCGAGCTTTTGTTGATACCCGCAGCGGCGGCCACCTCGGCAATCGTCATGGTGCGGCGCTGCGCGTTGAAGGCGCCCAGCACGGCCAGCCCTTTCTCCAGCGACTGGTTGAACAGCAGATCGGGAGCGTCGGTGGAATCAGCGGCGTCAGTCATGACAAGTGGCGATCTAGTGGCAAATCAACGCTCAAAGAATCGCATATCGATTCACATGCGTCGATTAGTGGTTTTCCATAGTTAACCATCGATTCGATACGTTCGAATATTGGCACAAGCATTGCATCACGTTGAGCCAGTCCCCGTGCATGCGCGTTCGGGGTGCGTCTTTTTCCGTTGCCTGGAGGATTGCCATGTCTGTTGTCACCACCTTCCGTCGCGCTGCACTGGCCTTGTGCATGCTCGGCACCGCTTCATTCGCTTGGGCGCAGGGGGGAAGCACGCCCACCTACAACGTGGGTGCGACGGCCACCGGCGTGCCGTTCACCTTCCTCGACGTGAAGACCAACTCCATCCAGGGGATGATGGTCGACACCGTCACGGCGGTGGGCAAGGCGGGCGGCTTCAACGTGAACGTGCAGCAGACGGTGTTCTCGGCGCTCATTCCGTCGCTCACGTCGAGCAAGATCGACATCATCTCGGCAGCGATGCTGAAGACGCCGGCGCGCGCGCAGGTGGTGGACTTTTCCGACCCGGTGTACTCGTACGGTGAAGGCCTGATCGTCAAGGCCGACGACGCCAAGACCTACGCCACGCTCGATGACCTGAAGGGCGAGGTGGTGGGCGCACAGGTGGGCACGGTGTTCCTCGACATGCTCAACAAGAAGGGCATCTTCAAAGAGGTGCGCAGCTACGACTCGGTGGCCGACATGACACGCGACCTGGCACTGGGCCGCATCAAGGCCGGTCTGGGCGACCAACCCATCATCGCGTACCAGATCCGCCAGAAGACCTTTGAGGGCGTGAAACTCGCGCCCAACTACAAACCTGCCAACGTGGGCGACGTGTGCCTGGTGGTGCGCAAGGGCGATACCGAAACGCTCAACCGCATCAACAAGGCCATCGCCAAGATCAAGGCGGACGGCACGCTGGACGCCATCGTGAAGAAGTGGGGCATCTGAGTCCGCACGGGTGATGCGCCATGAGTGTTGCAACGTTCATTGAACACGCGCAGGAGTTCCTGCCGATCCTGCTGAAGGGGGCGGTAGTCACGGTGGAGGTGACCGTGCTGTCGTTCCTGCTCAGCAGCGTGATCGGGCTGGCCCTGGCGCTGATGCGGTTGTCGCCCATCAAGGCTGTGTCCACGGCCGGTGCGACCATCGTCAACATCATTCGCGGGCTGCCGATCATCGTGCAGCTCTTCTACATCTACTTCGTGCTGCCGGACATCGGCATTCAGCTCACCGCGTTTCAGGCAGGCGTGATCGGGCTGGGCATTGCGTATTCCGCCTACCAGGCCGAGAACTTCCGCGCCGGCATCGAAGCAGTGGACCCGGGCCAGCGTGAAGCCGCCGAGGCGATGGGTATGCGCGGTGCGCTCATCATGCGGCGCGTGATCCTGCCGCAGGCGTTTCGCATTGCGCTGCCGCCGTACGGCAACACGCTGGTGATGATGCTCAAGGATTCGTCGCTGGTGTCCACCATCACGGTGGCGGAGATGACGCGTGCGGGGCAGCTCATTGCCTCGTCCACGTTCCAGAACATGACGGTCTACACGCTGGTGGCGCTGCTGTATCTGCTAATGAGCCTACCGCTGGTGTACTGCCTGCGCCGGCTTGAGCACCGCCTAGGCGCTGGGAGGGCCAAGCGATGATCGAGATCCGCGATCTGCAGAAACACTTTGGGGACCACCACGTGCTGCGCGGCGTGAGCCTGCATGTGGACAAGGGCGAGGTCGTCTGCCTGATCGGCCCGTCGGGCTCGGGCAAGTCGACTGTCCTGCGCTGCATCAACGGCCTGGAGTCGTACGACGGCGGTGACATCCGTGCCTTTGGTGAACGCGTTGACCGCAACAGCAAGACCATCCACACGCTGCGCAGCCGCATGGGCATGGTGTTCCAGCGTTTCAACCTGTTCCCGCACCGCAGCGTGCTGGAAAACGTGATGGAAGGCCCGGTCTACGTGAAGGGTGAACGCCCCGAAGCCGCGCGTGCGAAGGCGATGGCGTTGCTGGACAAGGTGGGCTTGGCCGCCAAGGCGCAGGCGTTTCCAAACCAGCTATCCGGTGGGCAGCAGCAGCGCGTGGCGATTGCCCGCGCGCTGGCGATGGAGCCCGAGGCGATGCTGTTCGACGAGCCCACGTCTGCGCTCGACCCCGAACTCGTCGGCGACGTGCTGGAGGTGATGCGCGCACTCGCCCGCGAAGGCATGACGATGATTGTCGTCACGCACGAGATGGGCTTTGCGCGTGAGGTGGCTGACCGCGTGTGCTTCCTGCACAGCGGCACCATCGTCGAGGAAGGGCCATCTGCGCAGGTGCTGGGCGCGCCGCGTCAGCCACGCACGCAAGACTTTCTGCGCCGCGTGCTGCACAAACCCGCGGATGTGCCCACCGGAGACCTCGTGCCATGACGCAGCCGCAACTCGACATCGCTTCAGCCACGTTCGGCGGCGAGCCACTGCCGCCATCGCTGTGGGCGGCCACGGCACCGGCCGCGCCGCCCACGCCACCGTTGATGGAATCGATCACGACGGATGTGCTCGTCATCGGTGGTGGCTATACCGGGCTCTCGACCGCACTGCATCTGGCCGAGCGCGGCACCAACGTCACCGTGCTGGACGCCAACGACCCCGGCTGGGGTGCTTCCGGGCGCAACGGCGGGCAGGTCAACCCGACGCTCAAGCACGACCCGGATGAACTGGTGAGCTTGTTTGGTGCCGCACGTGCGGAGGTGTTGATCGATACCGTCTCGCGCTCGGCCGATCTGGTGTTCGACCTGATCAAGCGGCACCGCATCGATTGCCAGCCGGTGCGCGCGGGGTGGCTGCAGCTCTCCTATTCGGACAAGGCCGTGCCGGCGCTGCATGCGCGTGCACGGCAATGGGAAAAGCGCGGTGTGCCGGTGGAGGTGCTGGACCGCGCCACTGTCGCAAAACGTGTCGGCACCGAAGCGTTTGCGGGCGCATGGCTCGACGGCCGTGCAGGCGCGATCCAGCCGATGGCGTATGCGCGCGGTCTGGTGCACGCCGCCCAGCAAGCGGGCGCGGCCGTGCACGGGCACACCGCCGTTACCGCGCTGGAGCGACAGGGCACGCAGTGGATCGCCACCACCAGCACAGGCGCCCTGGTGCGCGCGCAGCGCGTGGTGATCGGCACCAACGGTTACACCGGCCCGCTGTGGCCCGGACTGGCACAGACAGTGCTGTCCGCCAACAGCTTCATCGTCGCGACCAAGCCGCTCAAAACGGCGGATGCGCAAGCCATTCTGGCGCGCGGCGAGACAGCCTCCACCTCGCAACGGCTGCTGCTGTATTTCCGCAAAGATGCGGCTGGGCGCCTGCTCATGGGTGGGCGCGGCTTCTTCACCGAGCCGCGTGGCGCGCAGGATTTTGCACACCTCGAACGCTCACTGGAGCTGCTGTTTCCGCAGTTCGGGCCGCTGGAGTACGAGTACCGCTGGGCAGGCCGCATCGCCATCACGCGAGACTTCATGCCGCACATCCACGAACCCGCACCGGGCGTGACGATGGCGCTTGGCTGCAACGGGCGCGGCATTGCGCTGTGCACCAGCCTGGGCCAGCACATCGCCGCACGGCTGACAGGCAGCAAAGAGGTGTTTCCGTATCCCGTGTCGCCCATCACCTCGATCCCATTGCACGGGCTGCAGCGCTTCTACATTGCGGCGGGCGTGGCGTGGTACAGCCTGCTGGACAAGCTGGGCGGCTGAAGGATTGACTGGCGGCGGCCACCACTGACCGATGCGGCATGGTCTAGGATGAAGGCACCCTTTCGTCACATCCTGAGGACGCGCCATGCCCCGTCGCCCGTTTCCTTCCCGCCGTCTTGCACTTGCCCTCGCGGGTGCAGCGCTGCTCGCCGCCACCACACCGTCATTCGCGTATTTCCGCAACGTGCTGGCCAGCACCATCATCGGGTCGATGAGCGAGACGGAGGTGAGGTCGTTCACCAAGGCCATCGGCAGTGCGCTGGCCAACACCGCTGACAACACGCCCGCGCAATGGACGTGGCCCGCCAAGGGCAGGCAACCCGCCATCGAAGCCACCATCACGCCGCTGGAGAGCAAGACCGATGCCGGCCAATCGTGCCGCCGCCTGCAGAGTGAACTGACGCGCGGCTCCAGCAAGGAGCAGTGGACGGCCTGGCTGTGCAAGCAGCCCAGCGGAGAGTGGAAGCTGCGCCGGCTGACCCAGTAGGCGCTTGCGCTAACGCGTCAGCACTGCCACAAAAACTTCACCTGCCCCGCGTGGTGCGCGCATTGGAAGAGGTAGGCACAGCCGCCGCCAAAGTTCATCGCCGTGTGTGCGTCGGGCCCTTCCTCTAGCTGCGCGGCCAAGTGCATGGGGGCACCGCAAGCTGGGCAGGCTGGGGTCTCATCGGCTTGCAGCCAGGACGGTGCGCCGTGCAGTTGGCCCAGCACCTGGCGGCCCGGTTGGCCGGTGTGCTCACACCATTGGCGCCGGGCGGTTTCGTAGTCTTCCGCATCTTGCTCCTGCGTGCGCGCACCATTGGTGGTTTCGCGCAGGGTCAGGCCGGTTGCAGGCGGCTCAGCCAGGGTGAGCGGCCCGGCCGGCACGAACAGGGCGAAGTTGCCGCCTTCGTTGGCATCCCACTCGTCACAGCAGCCGGGGTCGTTCTGGCACATGAACACCAACAGCAACCCGGCTGGGCGGTCGGCCGTGGCCTCCACGCCGATCTGCCCCTGAAACTGCATCGGTTGTTCACACGTAGCGCAGCAGGGCCACGTGAACGGCGCGTCGGCCGGCACCAGCGGGAGCCCGCCAAAGCGGGTCTGCGCGGCGTGTTCGTCGGGCGCGGGGGCATGCAAGAGCAGCGTCACCATGGCAACTCCTCTCTGAAGGAATAAAGGAAGACGGGCCAGCCAAGTCGGCCGGTATTGTGCCGGACGGATTGTGACGCGGTGGCACTGACGCTTGCAACGGCCTATGGGGCATCTAAGTCTGGCTAGGCAGACTGCGGTGGAATCCCCCCATCCCCGTATTCCATATGGACGCCGCATCACACCCTGGCCGGCGCAACAAGGTGCCCGAAGTCACCGCGCTGTTCTGGATCATCAAGATGATGTCCACCACGGTGGGCGCAGCTGCAGCCGGTGCACTCAACCTCGGCTGGCAGTTCGGGCTGGGCGGCACGACCGTCGTCATGGGCGCGCTGTTTGCGGCGGCATTGAGTGGGCAGCTTCGCGCGCACCGTTACCTGCCGTGGCTGTACTGGATCACGGTGCTGCTGGCGAGCGTGTTCGGCGCGCTCGCCGTCGATCTGCTGACGGCGCGCGCAGGCTTGCCACCGAGTGTGTCGACAGTGGTGTTGTCTGTGGCGCTGCTGGCGACGCTGGCGTTCTGGCACCGCCGCGCGGGCACGCTCGCCCTGGATGCCGTCGACACCCCCGCGCGTGAGCGCTTCTACTGGCTGGTGGTGCTGCTGGCCTTTGCGCTGGGCACCGCATGCGGCGACTGGCTGATTGAAAGCCTGCGCCTGGGCTACGCGCAATCGGCACTGGGTTTTGGTGTGCTGGTGGCGGCGGCGGCCATGGCACGCTTCGGCTTTGGCGCGGGCATCGCGCCCACGTTCTGGTGGGCCTTTGTGATGACGCGCCCGCTGGGCGCCGCCTGCCGCGACCTGCTCGCCCAGCCGGAAGCCAACGGCGGCCTGGGCCTGAGCACGGGCGCCGTCAACGCGCTGTTCCTGGCGGTGGTCGTGGGGCTTGTCGCCTACCTGTCGGCGCTTGAGCACTCGACAACGGACCCCGCACATGACTCTTCAGCCTCGTAAGGACACCCGCATGACCACCTCCCGCACCCTCCCCAGCAAACTGCCCGAGATCACGCTGGCGTTCTGGATCATGAAGATCTGCGCCACCACCCTGGGCGAAACCGCCGGCGACCTGCTGTCGATGACGCTCAAGGTGGGCTATGCCGCCAGCTCCGTCCTGCTGATCGGCATCTTCCTCGTCACGCTGGGCGCGCAGTTGCGCAGCAAGGCGTATCACCCGCTGCTGTACTGGGGCGTGATCCTCTCGACCAGTACCGCCGGCACCACGCTATCGGACTTCATGGACCGCACGCTAGGCCTGGGCTATGCCACGGGCTCGACCATCCTGGCCAGCCTGCTGTGCGCGGTGCTCGTGTACTGGAAGCTCACGCAGAAATCGCTGTCGATCGCGCAGGTGCGCACCGGCAAGCAGGAGCTGCTGTACTGGGGCGCCATCCTGGTGTCCAACACGCTGGGGACGGCGTTGGGCGACTTCCTGGCGGATTCGTCGGGGCTGGGTTTTGCGGGTGGGGCGCTGCTCATTGCCGGCGTGATCGCGCTGATCGTGGCGGCGTATTATCTGACCGGCATCTCGCGCGTGGCGCTGTTCTGGATGGCCTTTGTGCTGACACGGCCGCTGGGCGCCACGGGCGGTGATCTGCTGACCAAGCCCATCAGCGCGGGCGGCATGAACCTGGGCACGGCGGGCGCATCGGCGGTGCTGCTGGCGATCCTGCTCTTCACCATCGGCTATACGAGCTGGCAGGCGCGGCGCGGTGCCATGCAATCGGCTTGAGCCATCACCAGAACCTGAATGCGAGTCCTCCTCGTTGAAGACGACCCAATGATCGGCGCGGCCGTGGATGCCGCGCTGCGCGACGCCGCCTATGCGGTGGACTGGGTGCGCAACGGCCAGACCGCGCTGGACGTGGCCGCGCATCAACACTACGACGTGCTGCTGCTCGACCTCGGCCTGCCGGGCAAGGATGGCCACGCCGTGCTCAGTGCGCTGCGTGCCCGCGACAACCCGGTGCCGGTGCTGATCCTGACCGCACGGGATGCCGTGAACGAGCGCGTGCGCGGCCTGGACGGCGGCGCGGATGACTACATCCTCAAGCCCTTCGAAATGGTCGAACTGCTCGCCCGCATGCGCGCGGTGCTGCGCCGCAAGGGCGGGGCCGCCAGCCCGGTGCTGACCAACGGCAGGCTCACGCTCGACCCGGCCGCGCACGAGGCCCGCATGGGCGATGGCGAACCGGTGCGCCTGTCGGCACGCGAGTTCGCACTGCTGCAGGCGCTCATGCTGCGCCCGGGCGCCATCCTCTCGCGCACCGAGCTGGAAGAGCGGATCTACGGCTGGGGCCATGAGGTGGCGAGCAACGCGGTCGAATTCCTCATCCATGCGCTGCGCAAGAAGCTCGGCGCGGAGGCCATCAAGAACATCAGGGGCGTGGGATGGATGGTGTCCAAGGGTGGATGAGGGCCGACTCGGCAACGTCCGTGCAGCGACGGCTGTCGCTGTGGTTGTCGATCATCATCATCGGCGTGGCCGTGCTGGCGGGTGGCTTTGCGTTCGTCTCCGCCTTTAGCGAGGCGCATGAACTGCAGGACGACGTGCTGCGCCAGGTGGGCGCGATGTTCGACCCCGAGCATCTGCCCGCGCCACCTACGAATCCTGAAAACGCACCGCCCGTTTCCGATCAGGAAGCGCGCGTGATCGTGCAACTGCTGCCGGGCCCTGACGGCACGGTGGCACCCGGCACACCCGCACCGCGCCTGGCGTTCCCACCCACATTGGTCGACGGCATGCAGACCGCGCGTGCCGGCAAGCGCGACTACCGCGTGTGGGTACGCACGCTGTCCGACGGCCAGCGCATTGCCGTGGCGCAGGAAACCGCCGTGCGCGACGAGACCGCACGCGACAGCGCCATCCGCACGCTGATGCCGTTCCTGATCCTCGCGCCGATCCTGCTGCTGGCCGTGGCCGACGTGCTGCGCAAAATGTTCGCACCCATCAAGCGCCTTGCACATGAGGTGGACCAGCGCGACGAGCGCCAACTGCACGCCATTGCGCCCGAGGCTGTACCCGAGGAGGTTCGCCCCTTCGTGGTCGCCATCAACCGGCTGCTGGCGCGCGTGGGGCAATCGATGGAAGCGCAGCACCGCTTCGTGGCCGATGCCGCGCACGAGCTGCGCACGCCGCTCACTGCGCTGTCGTTGCAGGCCGAACGGCTGGGACAGGCCTCCATGTCTGCCGACGCGCATGAACGTCTGGCCACGCTGCGCCAAGGCATCGAGCGCAGCCGCGGGTTGCTTGAACAGTTGCTCACGCTGGCCCGCGCGCAGGAGGCTACCGGTGTGCCGGAGAGCACGGTCTCGGTCCAGCGCATCTTCCGCAGCGTGCTCGAAGATCTGATGCCGCTGGCCGAAGCCAAGCGGCTGGACCTGGGCGTCACTACCGAGGCCGATGCCCACGTGCATGCCAACGAACTCGACCTCTTTGTCGTGGTGCGCAACCTGGTGGACAACGCCATCCGCTACACGCCGGTCGGCGGCAGTATCGACCTGTCGATCGCGACCGCGGCACGTGTGGTCTCGATTGCCGTGCAGGACAGCGGCCCCGGCATCCCCGCCGAGGAACGCACACGCGTGTTCGACCCGTTCTACCGTGTGCTGGGCAATGAGGCGACTGGCTCGGGGCTCGGGCTGTCGATTGTCAGCACGGTGGTGCAGCGGCTGGGTGGGGAGGTGGTGCTGGAAGACGCGAGCAGCGTCACGGGTGGGCTGCGGGTGACGGTGCGGCTGCCGTTGGCGCGATAGCACACCCCACTTCGGCAGTCATGCCACGGCAAGCACCTCGTGCGATGATCGGCGGCTTTCCAGCCTGCCGTTTGCCCCATCGCCCAGATGCCGCCCACACAGCACCGCTATCACTTTCCGAATCTGCTGGAAGCGTTCCTCATCATCCTGGTGCTCTATTTCCTGGAGTACGTCATGGATGCGATCATTTGGAAGTTCGGCCGAGACGCGGGGCTTGAGCCCGTCGCCATTCAGAGCATCGGGCGCGTGCTGGCTTGCGGGCTGGTCTTCACCGTGCTGCTGCACCACGCCAAACGCACCTACCGCGAGCTCTTTCATGAGAGTGCGCACTCGTGGGGCGCCACGCTGGGCTTGTTGACCGCGCCGATCCTGCTGCTGACACCGGGGCTGTTGCTGATCGAGTCGCTGGTGCAGATCGTGGTAGTGCACTTCTTTCCGATGAGCCAGTCGATGAGCGACAGCATGCAACGCATGGTCACCAGCGGGCTAGGTTCGATCGTGCTGGTGTGCCTGGTTGCGCCCATCGTCGAAGAGATGCTGTTTCGCGGCGTCATCCTGCGCAGCTTTCTGCAACAGTACCCCTCCGGGGTCGCCATCGTGCACTCGGCAGCGGTGTTCGGGCTGGCGCATCTGAACGTGTATCAGTTTGTGGGCGCGTTCCTGACCGGCCTGCTCCTGGGCAAGCTCTATGAGCGTACGCGGTCGCTGCTGCCGTGCATTCTGGTGCACGGGTTCTACAACACGGGTTGCACAATCTTGGCCTACCAATCTGCGCCAGGAGAATGGCTGACGGCGCCCAGCCTCTCGCTACCGTGGTGTGTGTTTGCGCTCATCAGCGGCAGCGCCGGTGCGTGGCTGCTCTACAAGCTCATCGCTCCCCGTGCGGCGCCAGACGCTGAGCCACAAGCCTGAGCGGGCCGCCTGCTGCGAGCGGCCCGCACCTCAGCCGTTACCGCTGTGCGGCGCGAAACACCACCGCCAACCCCAACAGAATCATCCCCATCCCCGCCATCGCCACCACCGACAGGCGATGGCCGAGCACCACATCATCGAGCAGCGCGGTCACCACCGGCACGAGGTAGAACAGGCTCGTCACGTTGACGAGGTTGCCGCGTTGCATGAGCCGGTAGAACAGCAGTTGCGCACCCACTGACATCACCACGCCCATCCACAGCAACGCGGCGATGCCGGGCACGCTGGGCACGAACGCGGTCGGTTGGGTGAGGGCGAAGCCGGTGCACAGCACCAGGCTCACCGCGT
The DNA here is from genome assembly GCF_000801955.1 of Ralstonia sp. A12. Lineage (GTDB taxonomy): Bacteria > Pseudomonadota > Gammaproteobacteria > Burkholderiales > Burkholderiaceae > Ralstonia. The sequence goes on along the minus strand of NZ_JSZO01000004.1, from coordinate 46,515 downwards.
TCTGCAGCGGTAGCACGTCAATGGGGGCCTGACCCAGGCGCTTCTGCCAGATCGCGCCCACTGTCATGCTGGCGAGCGAGGCCAGCGCATAGGCGAGACCAGCCATCGGCACTTGCTGCGCATTGGCGCCGCCCACAACCAGCGCCAGCCCGCCCAACGCCAGCACGAGCCCCGCCATGCGCCGCATGGACCACGCCCGTTCTGTTGCCAACAAGGTCAGCACCGGCTGCACGCCGAGCACCGTGGCCAGCAGCCCCGGTGTGAGCCCATGGTCGAGCGAGAGCAGATAGCAGATCGAATAGCCGCCGGTGAGCAACGCACCGGTGCCCGCCACCTTCAACCGCGAGCCCGGTACGGGCCACCAGCGCCCGCGCCAGAGTCCCAACCCCGCCAGCACCAGAGAGGCCAGCGCAAACCGCCCCACCAGAAACGCGAACGCCGGGACATGCTGCACCCCGATCTCCGCAAAAATTGCACCGCTGCTCCACAGCAGCACGAACAACACCGTCGCGCCGGACCCTGCCAGCGCGGCTTGTATGGAACGCATACCACTCACCTGTCGAAAAGGAATGTCGGGTTCCGGTGTGCGCGGCGCGAACGCGCACGCCCGCCTCGGGCACAAGCCCGAGCCTGAATCAGGTCAACCGGAAACGAAGCGGCCGGAAATCAGCCGCGAGCGAACAGGCACGGCGGCGGAGCGCCGACCATGCCCTGGCCCGGAGGGGCCGCAGGTGGGGAAAGCGGAGGGAAGGGCCCAGGTTGCACGCACACGTCTTCCATGCGGGCGCGTTGGCCGGCAGCGAGGAGGGTGGCGGGAAGTCGGGGCATGAAGACGAGGATTCGAAGAATCAGAATTTGCCGATGGCGTTGCAGCAGGTTAGCGAGGTTGCAGGTGCAACGCAAGCCGCATCAGGCAGCGCTGTGCGCGTTACTTCAGGTACGACTTGATCACCTGCATCACGGCGTCAAAGTCCTCCTGACGCTGCGCCTCGGTGGGCTCCTTGACCACGTGATCCATCAGGTGGCCTTCGAGGACAGCCGCCATCAACCCGTTGACCGCGCCGCGAATGGCCGCGATCTGCTGCAGGATGGCCGTGCAATCCCCCTCCTCGGCGAGTTGTTTTTCCAGCGCAGTCGCCTGCCCCTGGATGCGCCGTACGCGCGCCAGCAGCTTGGCTTTGTCGCGGATGGTATGGGCCATGAATCGGAGGTTGGGGTGGTTTGAATGACGCGAAAGGGTAGCATCAATATACTGGGGGGGAGTATAGTTCGTCCAATCGAATTCACCACCGGCTGCCCCTATGACCGCGTTTGCCACCCTTCTGCAGCAAGGCAATGCCTGGCTGTTCGTCCCCAGCGCCATCCTGCTTGGCGCCTTGCATGGCCTGGAGCCGGGGCACTCCAAGACGATGATGGCGGCGTTCATCGTCGCCATCCGGGGCACGCTCTCGCAAGCGGTGCTGCTGGGACTGTCGGCCACGGTGTCGCACACCGCGGTGGTGTGGGCGGTGGCGATGGCGGGGCTGTACTTCGGCCGCAACTGGAATCCGGAGACGACCGAGCCGTACTTCCAGGTGGCGTCGGCTGTGCTGATCGTCGCGGTGGCGGGGTGGATGATGTGGCGTACATGGCGCAGCACCCGCGCAGAGCACGACCATGACCACGATCACGGCCATGACGAGGTCAACCGTATCGACACCGGCCACGGCATCGTTCGGCTGGAGGTGTTCGAAGATGGCGTACCGCCGCGCTTCCGGCTGACGCGCGAGGGCACGCACGGCCACGCCTGGTCAGCCGACCAAGTGGAGGTGGTGACCGAACGGCCCGACGGCAGCCAGCAAGCCTTCAGCTTCGTGCAGCGCGATGGTTTTCTGGAGTCGGAGCAGACCATTCCCGAGCCGCATGCCTTCACGGCACGCCTGTCCCTTGGGCATGCGCACCATCGGCATGACTATGACGTCGAGTTCGTCGAGCACGACCACGCGCATGCCGCGCATGACCACGGTGGGTTGGATGTGTCTTCCGGTGACTATCAAGATGCGCACGAGCGCGCGCATGCCAACGACATCCGCCGCCGCTTCGCCAATCGCGACGTGACCACTGGCCAGATCATCATGTTCGGCCTGACCGGCGGGCTGGTGCCATGCCCAGCATCCATTACCGTGCTGCTGCTGTGCCTGCAGCTCAAGAAGGTCACCCTGGGTGCGGCGCTGGTGCTGTGCTTCAGCATCGGCCTGGCCTTGACGATGGTGGCCTCAGGCGCGCTCGCAGCATTGAGCGTGAAGCACGTGTCGCGGCGCTGGAGCGGCTTTGGTGAGTTCGCGCGCAAGGCGCCGTATTTCTCGGGTGGGTTGATCGCGCTCGTTGGTCTGTATGTGGGCTGGCAGGGGGTGCAGGGGGTGATGCAGTTGACGTAAGTACACGCGTCTCCCGCTGCGCCGGGGGACAGGGCACTCATTCTCTGTAGCGATCTCTACAGCATTGCAGCGGTCATTACCGGCACCTATGCTGCCGTCATGACCGCTTCCTCCCATTCCTGGCTCCTGCTGATCGTCAGCCTGCCGACGGCCGGCGCCACCGCCCGCATGCGCATCTGGCGCGCCGTCAAGGCGCTAGGCTGCGCCGCCTTGCGCGATGGGGCGTACCTGCTGCCCGCGCATGCGGAGCAGGCGACGCAACTACGCAACTTGGCCGACGAGGCGCTGCAGGAGGACGGCCAGGCCTGGCTGCTGCGCGTGCAAGCCGATGAGGCCGCAGACAACGACGCATACCGCGCCCTGTTCGACCGCACGCCCGACTACACGGACTGGCTGACCGAACTGTCAAAAGCCCGCGAGACGCTTCCCGACCTGCCTGCGGCAGAACGCAACCGTCTGCGGCGGCGCCATGCACGCACCTACGAAGCCATCCGCCAGATCGACTTCTTTCCCAATGAAGCCGCCGTGCGCGCGGCGGCGCAATGGCGCGATTTCGCGGCCGCTGTCGAAGCCACCCAGTCACCCGGCGAGCCACATGCCACCTCGGGCAACATCCCACGGCGTGACCCGGCGCAATACCAGGGCCGCGTATGGGCGACGCGCCGACACCTGTGGGTAGACCGGGTGGCGAGCGCGTGGCTGATCCAACGCTTCATCGATCCGCACGCGCGCTTCCTCTGGCTAGGAAACCCCGCTGATTGCCCCGCCGATGCGCTGGGCTTCGACTACGACGGTGCGACCTTTACGCACGTCGACGGGCGTGTGTCGTTCGAGGTCCTGCTCACCAGCTTTGGCCTGGATGACAACCACGGGCTCGCGCGGCTCGGCGCCATGGTGCATGCGCTGGACGTGGGCGGATCGACGCCCCCCGAAGCCGGCGGCTTTGAAGCCATTCTGGCCGGTGCCCGCAAGCGGCTGGCCGACGACGATGCGTTGCTGGCGGACATCGGCACCGTGCTCGATTCGCTGTACGTCCATTTCTCCGGCAGCCGGAAACCGTAACCACTCTGCAGGCACCCGACATGAGCGCTGCCAACGAACGCCCCACCTACACGCTGTGGCAACTGGTGCTGTACTTCGTGCGGCTCGGTGCACTGGGTTTTGGCGGGCCGGTTGCGCTGGCCGGCTATATGCGCCGCGACCTGGTGGATGCGCGCCAGTGGATCACTGAAGCCGATTACAAGGAAGGCCTGGCACTTGCACAACTGGCGCCGGGGCCACTCGCTGCGCAACTGGCGATCTATCTCGGCTATGTCCATTACCGCATCCTGGGCGCCACGCTGGTCGGCATCCTGTTCGTGCTGCCCTCGTTCCTGATGGTGGTAGCGCTGGGCTGGGCCTATGTGCGCTTTGGTGGGCTCGTGTGGATGCAGGCCGTGTTCTACGGCGTAGGCGCCTGCGTGATCGGCATCATCGCCATCAGCGCGCGCAAGCTCACCACCAAGAGCGTCGGCAAGGATCGGTTGCTATGGGCCATCTATCTGGTGCTGGCGGCAGTGACGGTCATCACCGAATCGGAGGTGGCGTGGCTGTTCCTGGCAGCCGGGGTGCTCGTGTTGTTCTGGCGCGCACCGCCCAAGTGGGTGCGCCAGGGCAAGGTGAACGCTCTGGCGGCAGCGCCGATTGCTGCAGGCAGCAGCATCCTGAGCATGATCGACTGGCCGCTGCTGTCGCAGATCGGTGTGTTCTTCGCCAAGGCGGGTGCGTTCGTGTTCGGCTCGGGGCTGGCCATCGTGCCGTTCCTCTACGGCGGCGTGGTCACCGAACATCATTGGCTCAATGAGAAACAGTTTGTCGATGCGGTGGCCGTGGCAATGATCACGCCGGGCCCGGTTGTGATCACGGTGGGCTTCATCGGCTACCTGATCGCGGGGTTTCCCGGTGCTTGCGTGGCGGCGGCCGGCACCTTCCTGCCGTGCTACCTGTTCACCATCCTGCCGGCGCCGTACTTCAAGAAGTACGGCAAGCTGCCGGCGATCCTGGCATTTGTCGATGGCGTGACGGCCGCAGCGGTGGGCGCCATCACGGGGGCAGTGATCGTGCTGGCCAAGCGATCGATTGTCGATGTGCCAACGGTCTTGCTGGCGCTGGCGACCATCGTGCTGCTGGTGAAGTTCAAGAAGCTCTCGGAGCCGATGATCGTGGCGGGCGCGGCACTGATCGGCCTGGCGATCTATCCGCTGCTGCATCACTGATCGCTGACATGGAGGTTGCCATGCAATGGATCACGCGCGAGCGCCCCAAGATTGATCGCATCGCCTGCCCGTGGCTGATCGCCCGCTTCATCGACGAGACACCCGACTTCCTCTACGTGCCGGCCGGCGATGTACTGCGCGTGGCCAACGAAACCGGCGCCATCCCGTACGACATTCCCGGTGTGGCGCTCACGCATGTGGGTGAGCTGTGCAGCTTCGATGCGTTTCTCGATCAATACCGCCTCGGCAACGATCCGGCCCTGCAACAACTCGCTCGCATCGTGCGCGGCGCGGATACCTCGCGGCTGGATCTGACACCGCAGTCCAACGGACTCTACGCGATCTCGCTGGGCCTGTCGCACGTGTTTTCCGATGACCACGTCATGCTCGAACACGGTCTGGTGATGTACGACGCGCTCTATGCCTGGTGCAAGCACTGCCAAGCGGAAACCCACAACTGGCCGCCGCAGATGCCGGCGTGAAATGGGGTGGCTTGGGCGTGCGGGACACACGTTCGCGCCATGCTGCATCCACTGCCGCACGACCTGCGTATCAGCAAGTACCGGCGGGCGCGAAAAATTTCTCATGGAAGCCGTGTCAGGTTTGCATCGATGCCGCGACCAACAGGGGAGGTCGATGCCACCGGCAAGCGATCCGTCGCACGGCCATCTACCGATGGCGCACGCTCATTCAATGAGGAGTTCATCATGCACACCACCCGTTCTTCTGCACGTACCCGCCGCCTGTCGCTCGCCCTGCTGGCCACGCTGACGGCCTCCGCCGCACTGTTCGCGGCGCAACCCGCCGCAGCCGCACGCAGCGTCGATCCCTATACGCAAGGACAAAGCCGCCTGGACAAGGTGGATGCCTACACGCAAGGGCACAAGCAAGACAAGGCTGATCCGTTCACACAAGGTGCAGATCGTCAGGCCGACACCTACGGCTATCTGTCGTGGAGGCGCGACCGCTTCGACCCGTATGCGCAAGGCGCTGACCAGCAACGCACTGACACACGTGGCGTGCTTGCCTGGAACCGTGATTCCACCTACCCCAGCACCCCGCAAGGCGCACGCGCATGAGCCGTGCTGCTGGCGTAAGAAGGGCTCACCTGCACCGGTAGCCCTTCTCATCCGTCATCACCCATCAACGCGCCAGCGTCGCGCCTTCCTCGACAATCATGTCGTAGAGCGCACGCGCCGCAGGCGACAACTGCGCCGCCCTGCGCGTCACGAGCACCAGCGTGCGCGACACCTCCGGCTCCACCAGTTCAATCGTGCGGATCATCGGGTACGCGTTCTTCTGGATCGCGAGCCGCGGCACCACCGCCGCGCCCAGTCCTTCCGCCACAAGCCCGAGCGCCGTTGAGCTGCGCTGGACCTCGTAGAACGAATGCAACGTCACTCCACTGTTCTTGAGCGCGCCTTCGAGCAGGCTGCGATTGCCGCTCACCTCGCCGGCAAAGATCAGGGGATGTGGTTGCAGTGCCTCCCAGCGGATGCGGCGTCGCTTGGCGAGCGGATGATCGTCGCGACAGATCAGCACGTACGGGTCGTTTGTGAGCGGCACGCTGGTCAACTCAGGATGCTGGTCGCCTGCGATGCTGATGCCAAATTCCGCCTCGCGTCGCAGCACCGCCTGCAGCACGGATGCGGACGCGTGATCGAGAATCTTCACCCGGTCATGCGGCCGGTGCGCCGAGAACGCCCGCAGGATGCGCGGCAGATACTGCACGCCCACCGTCGGCACGCAGGCAATCGTGATGTCCCCACGCTGGCTCAAACCCGTCTCGCGAATTTCCGTCAGCGCATCGGACAACTCGCTCAACAACCGGCGCGCCTGCGGCAGGAAGCGCCGCCCGATCTCCGTGAGTTCCGTCCGGCGCGTGGTGCGCTCCACCAGCGCTACGCCCAGGAACGCCTCCAGCTTGCGCAGCCGTTGCGTGATCGCCGTCTGCGTCACATGCAGCGTATCGGCCGCCTGCGTGAAGCTGCCGCACTCCGCAATCGCTACAAAGGCCTGCACGCCCAGCGTATCGATCTTCATCAATCAGATAAGTGAATCAATGGGAACAATGAATTCATTTTACTGATCCCCTTGAGGGCCACAGAATTCTCCTCATCGACAGCAACCACGGCAGGAGAAGCACGATGACGACACAACACGACTGGAGCGCGACCCAGTACGTTCAGTTTGAAGAAGAACGCACACGGCCAGCCAGGGACTTGCTGGCTGCCGTGCCGCAAACGCCCATCCACAGTGCCATCGACATCGGCTGCGGGCCGGGCAATTCGACCGAGGCGCTGATCGCGCGCGCACCCGGCGCGGCAATCCAAGGCTTCGACACCTCGCCCGACATGATCGACGCCGCACGCAAGCGCTTGCCCGACGTGCGCTTTGAGGTCGCCGACATTGCCACGTGGGATGCGCCCAGTGCATACGATCTGATTCTCGCGAACGCCGTGCTGCAATGGCTGCCCGCGCACGACACGCTGCTTCCAAAGCTGATCAGCAAGCTGACGAAGGGCGGTCATCTTGCGGTGCAGATGCCCGATAACCTGGACGAACCCACGCACCGCCTGATGCGCGAGGTGGCCGCCGCTGGCCCGTGGGCGACAAAGCTCAAGGGTGTGGAGCGCACCGAGCGGTTCGACCCGCGCCGCTATTACGCGCTGCTGTCGCCGCTGTGCTCGCGCGTGGATGTGTGGCGCACCACGTACTACCACCCGCTGCGCGGCGGTGCAGATGCAGTGGTGGAGTGGCTCAAGGGCACCGGGCTGCGGCCGTTCCTGGCCGCGTTGAACGACGACGAGCGGGGCGCCTTCCTCACGCGCTATCGCGAAGAGATCGCCAAGGCCTATCCGGCACTCGGCGATGGCACGGTGCTGCTGCCGTTCCCGCGCCTGTTCATCGTGGCAACACGCAAGTAAGCAAACACCAGCGCTCCAATGGAAAAAGCCCGTCGGCATACACCGGCGGGCTTTTTTTGCCTGACCTGCGAAGCGCTTAGCGCGGCGAGTTCAGGGTCAGGGGCATGTGACGGTTCACATCCTTGTACAGCAGGTAGCGGAAGCGGCTAGGGCCACCCGAATAGCAGGCCTGCGGGCAGAACGCGCGCAGCCACATGAAGTCGCCTGCTTCCACCTCGACCCAGTCCTGGTTCAGGCGATAGACAGCCTTGCCTTCCAGTACGTACAGGCCGTGCTCCATGACATGCGTTTCCGCAAACGGAATCACGCCGCCCGGCTCGAAGTTGACGATGTTGACGTGCATGTCATGACGCATGTCGCTCATGTCAACGAAGCGGGTGGTGCTCCAGCGTCCTTCGGTATCCGGCATCACCAGCGGCTGGATGTCCTGCTCGTTGGTCACGAAGGCGTCCGGCAGCGGTACGCCGTCGACCTTCTGGTAGTGCTTGCGGATCCAATGGAAGCGGGTGTGCTGGCCGGAAGTGTTGCGCACCTTGTAGTCGGCGCCCGGCGGAATGAAGGCGTAGCCACCCGGCTGCATGTTGTGGACCTGGCCTTGCAGGGTCAGGGTCAGCTCACCTTCGACGATGAACAGCACGGCCTCGGCGTTGACGTCCTGCTCCGGCTTGTCGCTGCCGCCCTTGGGGGCCAGCTCGACGATGTACTGGGAGAAGGTCTCGGCAAAGCCGGACAGCGGGCGAGCGATCACCCACATGCGCATGTTGTCCCAGAAGGGCAGGTGGCTCGTGACGATGTCGCGCATCACACCCTTGGGGATCACCGCGTACGCCTCGGTGAACATCGCGCGATCCGTCAGCAGATCAGTCTGCGGCGGGTGGCCGCCATGCGGCGCGTAATACGTTGTTTTAGACATACTGCATCCAGGCAATGGGTTGGTCCGGCCCCGGGCGCAAACAGCATCGGGCGGTTCGTACGCGGGCGGCGTTGACGATAGCGAAGTCGATAACAATCGACCAATTAAATGTTGCGATGACTTCCATTCGATTTCCCACTACCTGCCGTCGTTGCGGCGCGCAAGTCAGCGCGCCGGCCTCAGGCGTGCGCCAGCATCAACTCCAGGTTCTGCACCGCCGCACCTGAGGCGCCTTTGCCGAGATTGTCGAACACCGCCGTCAGCAGGACTTGGCCGTGGTCGTTAGCGAACACGCCCAGACGCATGTCGTTGGTGCCGTTGAGCGCCTGCGGGTCCAGATGCGGCAGCGCCGACGACACCTGCAGCGGCATCACCTCCACATGCTGGGCGCCCGCGTAGTGGTCGGCCAAGCAGGCATGCAGCTGGGCAGCATCAACGCCGGGCGCCAACAAGCGCTGCTCCAGCGGCACCGTCAGCACGATGCCCTGGCGATACGCGCCGTACGCGGGCACGAACATCGGCCGCTGCGAGAGCCCGACGTGCTGCTGGATCTCCGGCACGTGCTTGTGCGCCAGTCCCAGCCCGTACATCTGGAACGGCAACGCGTGCGCGGCGTTCGGCCCCTCGTGCTCTTCCACGCGAGCGCGCCCACCGCCCGAGTAGCCAGACACCGCATGAATGCTGATCGGGTAATCCGCCGGCACCAGACTCGCGTGCACCAGCGGGCCAAGCAGGCCAATCGCGCCGGTCGGATAGCACCCCGGATTGGTCACGCGCGATGCAGTGGCAATGCGCTGAGGCTGGTCTTGCGCCATCTCCGGAAAACCGTACGTCCAGCCAGGTGTGGTGCGATGTGCGGAGCTGGCGTCGATCACGCGCACGGCCGGGTTGACGATGGACGCCACCGCCTCGCGCGCAGCCGCATCGGGCAGGCACAGGATGGCGATGTCGCACGCGTTGATGGCCTCGGCGCGGCGCTGCGGGTCTTTGCGGGCGTCGGCGGGCAGCGTCAGCAATGCCAGATCCCGCCGATCCACATGGCCGCGCAGGCGTTCGTGGATCAGCAGGCCAGTGGTGCCTTGGTCACCGTCAATGAAGACAAGGGGCGTGGACATGGCGGGGCGCTCCAATGGAAAGAAGAGGGTCAGTGCGAGCCACCATCTTCGGGCGCGATCTAGAATATGAAAAGTTGAATTTCACAACCACCATATTCAGCTTTTCTGAACGATCGACACCCATGCGTGAAATCAGCCTGGACCGCCTGCGTACCCTGGTGGAAGTCGCCGACCGCGGCTCGTTTGCCGACGCGGCACGCGCGCTGCATTTGGCGCCGCCCACCGTCAGCCTGCACATTGCCGAGCTGGAAGATCGCGTGGGCGCGCCGCTGCTCACGCGCAAGCGCGGGCAGGTGCAGCCCACCGCCATCGGCGAGGTGATGGTGGACCGCGCCCGCAAGCTGCTCGCCGATGCCGAACAGGCGCTGGACGACATCCAGCGCCAGGTGCAGGGCCTGAGCGGGCGCGTGCGGCTGGGCGCTTCCACCGGCGCGATCGCGCATCTGCTGCCGCAGGCGCTGGAGGTGCTGCGGCAGGACCACCCCGGCATCGACGTGCAGGTGGCGGTGCTCACCTCGCAAGAGACGCTGGCGGGTCTTGCCGATGGGGCACTCGACATCGGCCTCGTAGCGTTGCCGCAATCGCAGGTGGCGGGGCTGGCGATCAAGCCGTGGCGGCGCGACCCGGTCATGGCATTTCTGCCGGCGCATTGGCAGTGCCCGGCGCGTGTCACGCCAGCATGGCTGGCTGAGCAGCCGCTCATCCTCAACGACACCACCACGCGGCTCTCGCGCCTGACGACGGAGTGGTTTGCGGCCGACGGCCATCACCCCGCACCGCGCATCCAGCTCAACTACAACGATGCGATCAAGAGCCTTGTGGCAGCGGGCTACGGCGCCACGCTGCTGCCGCACGAAGCGTCCACGCCGGTACCGGATGCCCGCATCATCATGCGGCCGTTGCGCCCGGCGTTGTGGCGTCAGCTCGGCATTGCGCATCGGGCGGGGCATATCGAACGCGCAACGCAGCATGTGCTCGACGTGCTGTGGGGCATGCGCGCGCGGTAGCACCACGGTGTTTGGTTTGGACGTCAGCCGAGCAGGTATTCGCGCGTGAGTTGCCGCGCCCGGTGCAGGCGGCTCTTTACCGCCGCGCGGGTCTCGTGCAGTTGGTCGGCAATCTCGCCGATGGTCATCTCGTTCAGGTCGCGCAGCACGATGATCTCGCGGTAGTGCGCAGGCAAGGATTCCAGCGCGGCGGCCACGTCGTGGCGCAGGTCGTCCACAGGCAGACGCGCGAGCCAGGCTTCCACCTTGTCGTCATCCCACGGGTCGGTCGAGAGAGCCTTGCGCGCCATGCGATGGCACTCGCGGCGCACGATGGCGAACAGCCAGCTCGAGAACGCCGCCGCCGCGCGCAGCGAGCCCACCTTGCGTGAGAGCACCAGCAGGCTTTCCTGCACGGCGTCATCCACGTCGGAGATCAGGCAGTTGCGCTGCGCATAGCGGCGGATATCGGGCTGACAGACCGCCAGCAGGCGCTCGATGGCCGATACGTCACCCGCGCGGGCGGCGTCGAGCAGGGGTTGGTGACGGACAAGATCCATGGCGTCAGTTACGCGGGGGTTGGCGCCGGCGACCGACCAGCGCACACGCCGGGCAGAAACCGACCACGCCGGTCAGGCCAAAGCCGGCACCGGCCGCGGCCAGCAACCAGCTCCAGGGCGCGGCCGCCAGGGCCAGCCCGCCCACCGCAACAGCCAGCGCCAGCACGATGCGCACGGCGCGCTCCCAGTTCGGCACGTTCTTTACATACAGCGCAGATTTCAGAAACGACATGATGTTCTCCAATGGGGTCGGACGAAAGGTGAGGGAAGTCCTCGCCCCTTAGAGGCACCGTCGCGCCAAACGGATTCGCGCCCATCAAAAAAAACTGCGCCGTACTCACACGGCAAGCGCATGATGGCCGCCGTTGCATGCGTGTCACGCAAATTTGGGTTGACTTCGCCTGCCGCGATAACTATCTTAAGATATGTTTTTAGACATAACGCGGCGCAAGAATCACCCAGGCGATCTCCGCCACGGAAATACGCGCCCCCTCTCCGTTTTCTCTGCCCTCTCCCATGCCCTTACTTGACTCCAAGCGCGAGCGGCATCTGCTCTGGCTGCTCGCGCTCACGCAGTTCACCGTCATCATGGATTTCATGGTGATGATGCCGCTCGGTCCGCAGATCATGCATACGTTTGGCATCGGTCCGGCGGCGTTTGCCACGGCGGTGTCGGTGTATTCACTGTGCTCCGGCGCCTCTGGCCTGCTGGCCGCCACGTACACCGATCGCTTTGACCGGCGCCGCCTGTTGCTGACGGTGTACGGCCTGTTCACACTGGCCAACCTGGCCTGCGCGCTGTCAGGCAGCTACAGCATGCTGCTGTTTGCGCGGGCGTTTGCGGGGCTCACGGGCGGCGTGCTCGGCTCGCTCGTACTCGCCATCCTGTCGGATGTGATTCCGCCGGCGCGGCGCGGCGCGGCCACTGGGGTGGTGATGTCGTCGTTTGCGCTGGCGGCCATGGCCGGTGTGCCGGTGGGCATCGCGCTCGGTGCACACCTCGGCTGGACGGCGCCGTTCTACCTGTTGACCGTGATGACCGCGCTGACGTGGCTCGGCGCACGGCACACCATCCCGCCGCTCACTGAACACCTGAGCAACACCCGCCAGACCCCCAGCGAGATCCTCGCGGGCCTGTGGCAGCTGCTGAGCAACCCGCGCCATCTGCGGGCCTTCCTCCTGACCTTCGTGATGATGGGCTCGCACATGCTGGTGATCCCGTTCATCTCACCGGTGCTGGTGGCCAACCACGGCATCGCGCCGCAGGATCTGTCGTGGCTGTACGTGGCAGGTGGGGCGGCGTCGTTCTTCACCTCACGCGCCGTGGGCAAGCTGGCGGACCGCTACGGCCGCCGCCGCGTGTTCGTGGTGGCGGCACTGCTGGCGTTCATCCCGGTGCTGGTGATGACGCATCTGCCCGACTGGCCCTTCATCGGCATGCTGCTGTTCTTCCCGTGCTTCATGGTGATCCTCTCCAGCCGCATGGTGCCGATGCAGGCACTGATGACGACCGTGCCCGCCCCGCAGGTACGCGGCGCGTTCCTCTCGGCCAACAGCGCGGTGATGTCAGTGGGCACAGGTGCGGGCGCTTGGATCGGCGGGCTGCTGCTGTCCACCGGCGCGGGCGGCCACATTGATGGCTACGGGCTGAACGGCTGGCTGGCCGTGGCGGCGGGGCTGTTCTGTGTGTTCTGGGTGAGCCAGGTGAAGGGGTCGGATGCGCATGGCGATCCGTCGCTGGCGGCACCGTCCGGCGCGTCGGGTCCGCAAGCCGTGCTGCAGGCCCCGCGGGCGGAGAAAGTCTGAGCGTTATTCGGCTTCCACTACCGTCTTCAGCTTCACCAGGTCGCGCTGCACCCATTCGGCATCGGCCTCGAACTGCGCGTCGTCCATGCCGGGCAGTTGAAACAGCGTGAGCGAGACGGTGGTGCCGGCGCCATTGCGTACCACGCGCAGCGGCACATAGATGACGGTGTCGTCCTGCAGGCGCACCCAGTGGTCGGCAATCCCAAACGTGTTGGGCGGGCTGAACCGGATGAACACGTTGCCCTGCGGCGCATCGGCAATCCACTCGTCGGGCGCCGCACCCGAGCCCTGCGTGCTGGGTGTCAGCCCGGTCGACAAACCCGTCGCCCAGGTGGGGTAGTTCAGCGGCTCGGCCAGGAAGGTGGCCACATCATCAAAGTGACGTTCGACGTTGATGCTGAGGGTGCGGACGGGATGCATGCAAACTCCAGTGCAGGCGAGATGCGCCGATCGCTGGAGTATAGGCGCCGCCCATCCGCCCGCCCCCTTCAGGCGGGCAGCTTGCGAAAGCTGATCGCCAACCGGTTCCACGCGTTGATGGTGGACACCAGCAGTGTCAGGTCGACCAGCTCCGCATCGGAAAATTGGGCGCGCACGGCCTGCCACACATCGTCCGGCACGCGGGTTTCAGCGACGAGGGTGACGGCTTCCGTCCAAGCCAGCGCGGCGCGTTCGCGGTCGGTGAAGAACGGCGTTTCTTGCCAAACGGAAACGGTGGCCAGGCGGCGGTCGTCCTCACCGCCCTTGCGTGCGTCGCTGGTGTGCAGATCGACGCAGTAGGCGCAGCCGTTGATCTGCGAGGCGCGCAGGCGCACGAGTTCGGTCAGCGGCTTTTCCAGCGGGCTTTTGCTCAGTGCTTTTTCCAGGCCCATCATGGCCTGGATGGCGGCGGGATTGGCTTTGTAGAAGTCGAGGCGGGGTTCCATGATCGGGCTCCAGTGCGAGGTGACAGGTGCCAGATTAGGGGTTCGAGTGGCACCAAAACAGCGCCACTCCTGTGTAGTTTCAGGTAGCCAGTTTGGCGAGCACCTGTGCCAACCGGCCAAGGCCAGCATCGATCTCCACCTCGTTCACATAGCCGTAGCCAATCAGCAATCCGGGCTGCGGGGCGCGCGCGACATGCATCTTGGTCGTGCCATACAAACCCACGCCCACGCTTTCGGCCAGCTTCAGCACAGCGGCCTCTTGCAGCGGCGCGTGTAGCTGCGCGGCCATGTGGATGCCGGCAGCAGACGGCAGCGGCGTCATCCACGGTGCCAGGGGCCCGCGCAGATGCCGCAGCAGGGCATCGCGCCGTGCCACGTATTCCTTGTGCATGCGGCGCAGGTATTTGCCAAAGTCGCCGTCGAGCATGAACTTGGCGAGCGCCGCCTGCATGAGCGATTCGCTATGCCAGTCGGCCACCTGCTTGGCGCGCCGCAGCGGCGTGAGCAGCGAAGCCGGCGGCACCACGTAGCCGATGCGCAGCTCCGGAAAGATGGTCTTGGAGAACGTGCCCACGTAGGCCACGCAGCCGGCCGCGTCCAGGCTTTTGAGCGATTCCATCGGCCGGCCGTCGAAGCGGAACTCGCTGTCGTAGTCGTCTTCCACAATCAGCGCGCCGTGGCGCTGCGCCCAGTCGAGCAGTTGCGCACGGCGGGCCAGACTCATCGGCATGCCGAGCGGAAACTGGTGCGACGGTGTCACGTAGACGAGCCTGGTGCGCGGTGGCAGTGCGTCGACCACGAGGCCTTCCGCATCCACCGGCACGGGTACCACGTTGGCACCCAGCGCCTGCAACGCGATGCGTGCGGGCGGATAGCCCGGGTCTTCAATCGCCACGGTATCGCCCGGACGCACCAGCACGCGGGCGATCAAATCGATGGCCTGCTGCGCACCCTGCGTGACGACGACATCGCCCCAAGCGCAGACCACCGCACGGCTGAACGCCAGATAGCGTGAGATGGCCAGGCGCAGCGTCTGGTCGCCCGCCGGGTCGTGATACGCACCACGCCCGCGCGCCTGCAAACGCAACCCGTGTGCAACGCAGCTGCGCCACTTGTCGAATGGGAACAGGCGCTTCTCGGTCACGCCGCCTACAAAGTCGTAGACGATGCTCGCGCGGGGCATGGGCAGTACGTCGGGCACGTCGTTCCACGGCGTGGCGAAGGTGTGCGTGGACGGTGCAGGCGCGGCAATTTGCTCGGCCGGCGACACACGCGGCGTGCGGCCGGCCAGCCCCTGCGTTGCTTCGGCCACGAAGGTGCCGGAGCCCGCGCGCGAACGCAGGTAACCCTCGGCAATCAGGCGTTCGAACACATCGAGCGTGGTCTTGCGTGACACGCCAATCTGCAGCGCGAGATCGCGCGTGGAAGGCAGCCGCTCGCCAGGCGCAAGGCGGCCGTCGAGGATGGCGGTGCGCAACTGGCGGTAAAGCTGGCCGGCAAGGTCATGCCGGCCGTGGATCGTCAAATGGACATCCATCGTGGACGCGGGAAGCGTTGGGCTGCGCCATTCTACGAAAGCCGCCGCGGCGGCGGGCAACGTTGTGCGCTCAACCCTCGCGGCCGTCCACGCGCGGCGCCAGCAGCCACGGCGTGTAGCGCCACAGATAGACGGCGAAGGCTGCCACCCACAGCGCTGTCGCGGCGCCGATCCACACACCGCGCGGCAACAGCATCGGCCCGGCCACGCGCACCAGTGCAGCCAGCGTGATGGCGGCATAGGCAAAGGTCTCTGCCCGGCCCACGCGCAACGGGCGCCCGGTGTGACCGAGTGCCGTGCGCGTGATCATCGCCACGATGGCGCCGCCGATGGCCCCGGCCATGAGCGCGTGCAGCGCGGTCGAGCGGCCGCCCCAACCGAGTGCGGCGGCCGCCAGCATGGCAAAGCCGAGCGGCAGGAAGGCGTATGCGACATGCAGGATGGCGACGATGGGGGTGCGCAGCGTGCGGCGCGACTCCCAGCCGATCCAGCGGGCCGCCTGCGCAATGGCAGCAGCGGCAAACACGGCGGCGGGCACGAGGCCGCCCATCGGCACGGCCAGTGCCACGACGGCCAACACCGTCAGCGGCACCACGGTGCGCTCGGCCCACACGAAACGCCGGATGCGCACGCCAGGAACAGCGTTGGTCGTGAACATCGGGATGACGCGCCCGCCAATGACCGTGACGAATACACAGATCAACCCGGCTGCGGCATCAAGACAGCGCAACGCGGCGAGTGGCGCGCCCATCGCCAGTGCCGCATGAAAGCCGGCGTTGACGGCGCCCAGCACCAGCAACGCAATCGCCAGGCCGTAGTTGCGCGCGCTGCGTGCGCGCCGCAGAACCAACAGGAACAGCACGCCGCACGCCGGCAGAAAGGCCACGTCGGCCGCCACGGCCAATGGCAGCGGCCCCGTCCACATCAGCACACGCGCCGCAAGCCACAGCCCGGCGAGTACGGCCAGCGACTTGCCCTGTGGCGTCTGCAGCCCCGTCCAGTTCTTGCCGGCAGTGAACAGGAAACCGACGACCACTGCCGCGGCAAAGCCGAACACCATCTCGTGCGCATGCCAGAACAACGGTGCCAGCGCCGGACCGTGTGCCGACGCCATGCCGCCCAGCAGCAGCATCGCCCACGCTGCCATGCCGGCTGCAGCAAACGCCGCCGCCAGCAGATAGAACGGGCGAAAGCCGAGCGCGAACACCGGAGGCCCCGCATACGGTACGCGGCTGGCAGGGTCCGGTTGCCCGATGGTCAGCAGCGGGGCAGGGCGGGGCATGGTGGTCTCCCGGGCGATGGCGATGAGTATTGGCGGCTTACAGGATGTCGTCCAGCAGATCGGGGCCGAACACCTCGCGGTGGATGCGCTCCGCCGGCACCCCTTCCGCGAGTAGCGCGGCGCGTTGGGCCTGCATGAAGGGGAGCGGGCCGCAGAGGTAGAAGTCCGCATTCGCCGCATGGCCTTCGAGGAAGGTGTCGAGCGTCATGCAACCGGGCTGGGCTGGGCGTGCAACGAATTCCGCCGCTTCGCCGGACTCCAGGAACACGTGCGCTTCGAAGTCGGGCAGGGCCCGTGCGGCGCGCTCCAGATCGTCGGTGTGCGCGACATGTGCCGCTGCGCGATCGGCGTGGCTGAACACGATCTTGCGCGTGCTGTTCTGCTGCGCCAGCGTGTTGAGCGTGGCGATCATCGGCGTGATGCCCACGCCAGCCGACATCAGCACGATCGGGTTGTCGGTGGCGAGCTGCGGCACGAAGTCGCCATAGGGCTGGCTGACGAGCAGGACGTCGCCTTCGCGCGCATGGGCATGCAGCCAGTTCGATACGGTACCGGCGGGGCGATCCCCATCACCGGCATCGCGCTTGACCGAGATGCGCCACGTGCGGCCGTTCGGCGCGTCCGACAGGCTGTACTGGCGCTGCTGCAGCACGCCCGGCGCCAGTTCCACCTGCACCGAGATGTACTGCCCCGGCAGGAAGCACGCCAGCGGTGCATCGCCCACGGCTTCCAGCGTGAAGGAGACAACGTCTTCTGCCTGCTGGCGGCGCTCGACAATGCGCACCGGTTGGCGATGGTCCGGGCCGCTGCCGGCGTGCTGATACAGGCGGGCCTCTGCGGCGATCAGCTCGGCGGCCAGCAGCCAGTAGGCCTCATCCCACGCGGCCAGCAGTTCCGGCGTGGCGGCATCACCCAGCACCTCGGCAATCGCGCCCAGCAGGTGCCGCGCAACGATGGGGTAGTGGCTCGGCTTGATGCCCACGGCCGCATGCTTGTGCACGATGCGCGCGACCACCGGGGCCAGCGCCGCGTTGTTGCCGTGGTTGGCCGCATACGCAAACACCGCGGAGGCCAGCGACTGCTGCTGCGATCCATTCGCCTGGTTGCCCATGTTGAACAGGTTGGTCAGCTCGGGGTGGCTGGCAAACATGTTGCGGTAGAAGGTCTGCGTGATGGTCAGACCGTGCTCGCGCAGCACGGGCACGCTGGCATCAATCAGGGGTTTGGATTGTTCGGACAGCATGGAAAGCTCCAAATATGTGTATTAGATGCAACAAATAAGACCGGGGGCGCCGTTGCACTTTCTGTGGTGCTGCAGCGTGTTCTTGCGACTTCCTGAGACCGATTCTATTAAACGTGCATTTTTCGTACAACAATATGACCTGCGGCAAACCAGCGCATCCAAGGCGCTCGCTTACCCGTAAGATGTGTCCTTCATGAATGTTTTGCGCACAACGCACCTGCCATGCGACTGACCGACTACACCGACTACGCCCTGCGCACGCTGATCTACGTGGCCGTGCACCCGGACGAGCTGGTCACGATCCAGCGCATTGCCGATGCGTTTGACATTCCCAAGAACCACCTCATCAAGATCGTGCAGCAGCTTGGGGCAGACGGCTTCCTGCACACCGTGCGCGGGCGCGCGGGCGGCATCACGCTGGGCCGGCCGGCTGCCGAGATCAACCTGGGCGACGTGGTGCGCGCCACCGAGCCCGACTTCCGCCTGGTCGAGTGCTTCCGCGCGGACGACAACCACTGCGTCATCACCCGCGCCTGCGGCTTGCGCGGCGTATTGAACGACGCGCTACGTGCGTATTTCGCGGTGCTCGATACGTACACGCTGCAGGACCTGGTCGACAAGCCCAACGCGTTGAGCCGGGCCTTGGGGGAGGGCGTGGCTCTGCCGATGCCGCGTGCGACCAAACGCAAGTCAGGTTGATCGCTTCACCATCCAGAAGCGCCCGCTCGGGCGTGCTTGACAACGTTTGACAGCTTCCGTGCCTGGCCCCGCCTAGATTGTCTGCTCCGCAAACACTAGGCACCCAGGCTTGACGGTTCGCCCAACCGCGGCGACGGCGTGCCCAGGTGCCCCCAAAAGGAGGCAGACATGGGTGACAAGCGCATCCGCACCGAGCACGAACACACTTTCGAGAACATCAAACAGCGGAACGAAGATCATTCCGAGTTCTGGTTTGCCCGTGAGCTGGCACCTCTACTGGAATATCCGCATTGGCACAACTTCTCGCGGCTCATCGAGAAGGCCAAGATTGCGTGCGAGCGCTCGGGCCATGTAGCGGCGGACCATTTTAACGAGACCATCAAAATGGTCGATCTCGGTTCCGGTGCACAGCGTGCAGTGTCCGACTATCGGCTCTCCCGCTACGCTTGCTACCTGATTGTCCAGAACGGTGATCCCTCCAAATCGGTCATTGCAAACGGACAAACCTACTTCGCGCTGCAAACGCGCCGCCAGGAGCTGGCGGACGAGGCGCGCTTCGGCCAACGCTCCGAAGACACCCGACGCCTCATGCTGCGCGGTGAACTGACCGAGCACAACAAGGCGCTGACGGCCGCAGCCAGGAGTGCCGGCGTGGAGTCGGGGCTGGACTACGCCATCTTTCAGGATCATGGCTACAAAGGCTTGTACGGTGGGCTGGGCGCCAAGGACATCCACAGCACCAAGGGCCTGAAGAAAAGCCAGAAGATCCTGGACCACATGGGCAGCACGGAGCTGGCCGCCAACCTGTTCCGTGCCACGCAGACCGAAGACAAGCTGCGCCGTGACAACGTGCGCGGCAAGCGCCTAGCCAATGAAACGCACCGCGAGGTGGGCGCCAAGGTACGCCAGACCATTGTCGAGATCGGCGGCACCATGCCGGAGAAATTACCGACCCCGGCCAAGAGCATCAGACAGATCGAGAAGGAACAACAACGACTGATACGTGACGCCGGATCGTCCGAGCCAGACAACGCTTGAGTCCACCCGCGACCGAGTCAGCGACCGCCTCCAGCAGGCGGTTTTTCCTGTGCGCATTCCGTGCACCAGAACCTCGTCGCGCAAACATTCTGCCGACCAGAACAACTCAGCGCTCGCTAAGGAAACCGAGCAAACTCCTGCGCCGATTTCACCTGAGCGTCATCGTCCGTCACCAAGATTCGGCCGCGCAAACGTTTTGGCTCTGCAAGAGCCGCCCACACCGCATGGGCGGCCAGGAACGTTTGCCCGACCTCATCACTTCGACTGGAAACCACGATGCTCTCAACCAAGAAGACGCTGATCGCGATTGCTGTGCCTGTGTGCCTGTCTCTCGGCCTCTACGCGTGCGGTGGCAGCGACGATGCCCCGACAACCGCCGGCCCTGACACCACACCGGCCAACCCAACGCCGACCACTCCGACGACACCGCCGGCCAAACCGCAAGGCATGTGGACGACGGGCGACCTGCACGTACACACGGCAGAGTCCGTCGATGCCGTCACGCCGCTGGCGACCGTGCTCGATCGCGCATTCAACGCCAGCAGCCTGGACTGGATGGCGGTATCGAACCACCTGCGTCCGTCGCCGCGCGATGCCACGGGCGCCACGCTGCCGGGCGGCTCGATTGCCGCATCGGCCGGCGTCGCCAAGTATGAGATGCCCGCCATCGCTGACGCGCAGACCGCAGGCAAGTACGCCGGCAAGCTGATCTTCTCCGCTGCGGAGTGGGACATGCCGACACACGACCACCTGAACGTCGGCATCTTTGAAGGCACCGGCAAGCTGCAGACTTCGGCCAAGGGCCTGAACAAGTTCGAATACTTCTTCACGCAGCAGGCCACCGCGCTGTTCGACCCGAACGATGTGGCCGCGTGGCAGCAGGAGGGCCCGCGTGCCGGCACCACGCATATAGATGTGGTCAACGCGTTCAAATGGCTCAAGACGAATTACCCGAACAGCAGCTACGGGTTGATCAACCACCCGTCACGCAACCCCGGCAAGTACACGGTGGCGGACTTCCGCGAATTCAACGACACCGCGCCCGACATCATGTTCGGCATCGAGGGCATGGTCGGCAACCAGATGGAGCCCGACCGCGGCGGCTACAACAGCGCATACGTCGACGCCAACCTGAAGAACCGCACCTACGGCGGCGTCGACTACGTGGTCGCCCAAGTCGGTGGCATCTGGGATGCACTGCTGGGCGAGGGCCGTCGCGTGTGGAACTTTGCCGACTCCGACCACCACTTCGAAGTCGATGCCACGCAGCAGTTCAGCAGCGGCTACTACCCCGGTGAATACGCCAAGACCTACCTCTGGCTGCCGGGCACCAGCACCGATCTGAAGACGCTGCTGACGGCCATGCGCTCGGGCAAGTCGTTCGCGGTGTTTGGTGACCTGATCAACGCGCTGGACTTCCGCGCGGGCAATGCGGCCGCGTCGGCCGACATGGGCGCCACACTCGCCGCCCGCGCCGGCGACAAGGTGACGATCACCATCCGCTTCAAGAGCCCCGACCACAACAACTACGAGTACCCGCTGGGCAGCGGCTTCAAGGCGAACATGCGCCCGGTGGTCGACCACGTTGACCTGATCGCGGGGGACGTGACCGCCAAGGCTGCATCGGGCACGCCGGCCTATACGAAGGACACCAACGACTCCACCAAGGTCATTGCCACCTTCACCAAGGCCGACTGGAAGGTCGATGCCGACGGCTACAACAGCATCACGTACACCTACACGGCCGCCAAGAACCAGTACTTTCGCCTGCGCGGCACCAACCTCGGCATGAACGTGTCGGGCGAGACCAGCAACGGCAACCCGCTGCCGGACCAGAAGACCGTGGTGACAGAAAACGTAGCGCGCTTCAACGCCATCAACGACCGCAACTACAACGATCTGTGGTTCTACTCGAACCCGGTATTCGTGTCAGTGCAGTAAGGCCGGTGTAGCAGCAGCAACTCACGCGGCGGCCGGCGCTTCGGCCCGCCGCAGCCACACCGTCACCGCCAGCCCGGCGCCACCGGGGCCGGGCGCCAGCGCAACCTGCCCGCCCATGCGGTCGACAATCTGCCGCACGATCGCCAGACCCAGGCCGCTGCCCTGGGTCTGCTGAATGTGCGCACTCGCCAGGCGCGTGAAGCGCTCGAACACACGCGCATACGCCTCGGGCGGAATGCCGGGGCCGTTGTCGGTCACCGTCAACATGGCCCAACCGTAGTCGGCCGACACATGCACGGTGACGTGGCCGCCTTCCTGCGTGTAGCGCACCGCGTTGTCCACCAGGTTGAACAGCAGGGCCGCGACCAGCGTGCGGTTGCCGGAGGTCCAAACCGGCTGTTCAGCGTGCTCCATGCCCAGATCGATACGCCGGCCATCGGCCAGCAGCGCCAGGTCTTCCAGCACCGTGCGCGCCACTTGCATCAGGTCGACTGTCTCGCTGGTGGCGGCCGAGGCCTCGGCCTGCGACAGTAGCAGCAAATCATTGATGAGATCGGCCAGATTGCGCGTGCTGGTGCGCGCAGCTTTGAGCACCTCGCGCAGCGCATCGTCGGCATTGGTTTGCGCCGCCACCTGCATCTGTGTGTCGAGAATCGCCAGCGGCGTGCGCATCTGGTGCGCTGCATCGGCAATGAAGCGCTTCTGCGTGAGTGCGTTGTCGGCAATACGCTGCAAGTACTGGTTGAACGCGCCGGCAATCGGCTGCAGTTCACGCTGCAAGCCATCGGGGTTGAGCGCCGCCAGATCGGTGGGCGAGCGCGCCGACACGTTGGCCGCCAGCCGCAAAATCGGCCGCAGCTCCAGCGTCAGGCCGATCAGGATCATCGCCAGCGCCAGCCCCACCAGCGCTAGCTGGCGCACGGTGGACGGCCACCACAACTGGCGGATCATCGCGTCGCGGCCGCTCATGGTTTGCGCCACGCGGGTGACAACGCGCTCGGTGCGCCCGGCGTCGTACATGGTGCGCACCACGGCCGCCACGTGCACGGGCTGACCCTCCAGCGTATCGGTATAGGTACCAATATCGGCCAGACCCGCGGCATCAAAGGCGGGGCGCGTACCGAAATCCAACCGCCCGGCCAGCAGGCGGCCATGCTCGGTGCTGACCTGGTAGGCAATCTGGTCGCGCACCTGGGTCTCGGGCGCGGCGAACACCGCCAGCGCCGCCGGCGGCACTGACACGCGCAAGCGGCCTTCGTCCCATTCGACTTGGCCACTGATCATCTGTGCGGCGGTGTCCAGCGCGTGAAAATGGACGAGATCGGCGTTGTGGCGCGCGGCGGCCAGGTCCAGCCAGGCATCGGCCGCCACGTAGACCACCAGCGGCAACGCCAGCCACAGCACCAGCCGCGCACGCAGGCTGCGCGCGCGTGAGGTGGCCCGTGCCGCCTTTGCCGCCTGTGCCGCCGGTTGTTCAGGAGGGTTGGGTTGACGCATCGCGCAGCAGGTAACCGAGGCCGCGCAGCGTGACGATGGTGGCCGTGGAATGCTCCAGCTTCTTGCGCAGGCGGTGGATGTAGATCTCGATGGCTTCGGGGCTCGCCTCTTCGTCCAGGCCGAACACACCGTTGACCAGCGCCGGTTTGGACACGGTGCGCCCGAGCTTGAGCATGAGGATTTCCAGCACGGTGTGCTCACGCGCGGGCAGCACCAGCGGCTGGCCGGCCAGCGCGAAGGTGCGGCTGCCGGTGTGGTAGGTCAAATCGCCACAGTGCAGCTCGACGGATTGATCGGGCGTGCTGCGCCGCACCAACACCTGGATGCGCGCGATCAATTCACGGATCTCGAACGGCTTGACGAGGTAGTCATCGGCACCGGCGCCCAGGCAGGCAACCTTGTCGTCAATGCCGCCGCTGGCCGTCAGGATCAGCACCGGCACGGCATTGCGGCGACTGCGCAAACGTTGCAATACACCTTGCCCCGACAACGTGGGCAACTGCAGATCCAGCAGTACCACGTCGTAGTGCTGCGTGAGCAACAGGCTATCGGCGGATTCGCCATCCGTGGCGTGATCCACCGTGAAGTGCGCGCGGCGCAGGGCTTCTGACAGCCAGTGCGCCAGCGGGGCGTTGTCTTCGATCAGGAGCAGCTTCATACGAAAACAGCGCGTCCGAAAAATGAAAGCGATTTGTGGGTTGCCGCTTCCTAGAATGGTGACGGCTGCCTACGCGCGCCGGATGCATCACTCACCAAATCCGGGCCGCGCGATACGATATCTACAAAAGAGCCGGAGACAACTCAATGGGTGTTTTTACCTGCAGGGGACGTGGGCGAAGTATGCGCGCCCGCAGCCCTCGAGGCTGGATCACGCCGTTGCTCGCTGCCTGCCTGGTGGCGGTGACTGCGCACGCCTTGGCGCAAGACCCCACGCGCCTGACCATCATGGTCAGCGGCACCGCCAAGATGATCTACCTGCCTGCCACGCTGGCACAGCGCCTTGGCTACTTCCGTGACGAAGGGCTGGAGGTGGAACTGCTCTCGCAGCCCGCCGGCGTGGATGCGGAGAGCGAGCTGCTCACCGGCTTTGCGCAAGGCGTGGTCGGTTTCTACGATCACACGATCGACCTGCAGGCCAAGGGCAAGGAAGTGCGCGCCATCGTGGTATTCAGCCAGGTGCCGGGCGAGGCGGAAGTGGTTTCCACGCGGCTGCCCGCCACGGTGGAATCGATGCGCGATCTGCGCGGCCGCACGTTGGGCGTGACGGGCCTGGGCGCGTCCACCAGCTTTCTCACGCGCTACCTGATGGCACAACAGGGCCTGTCTGCGGGTGACTACACCATGCTGCCGGTCGGCGCCGAGCACAGCTTTGCCAAGGCGCTGCGCAGCGGCCGCATCGATGCCGGCATGACCACCGACCCGACTACCTCGCGCCTGGTGCGCGGCGGCGAGGCCCGCGTGCTGCTCGACCTGCGCACGCTGGAGAGCACGCGCGCCGCACTGGGCGGCCCGTACCCGGCCGCGTGCCTGTATCTGCAGACCGAATGGCTCGAAGCGCATCCGGAACTGGCCACCAAACTGGCCCGCGCTTTCGTGCGGACCTTGCGCTACATGCACACGCACAATGCGGAGGACATTGCCGCGCGCATGCCGGCTGAATTCCGCCGCGAACATTCCGAGCTCTACGTCAAAACGCTTGCCGCCGCGTTGCCCACCTTCAGCACCGACGGACGCATGCCGGACGACGGCCCACCCACCGTCCTGCGCGTCCTCGCCGCCAGCAATGCCAACGCGCGCAACAAGCACATCGATCTCTCGCGCACCTATACCAACAAGTACGTCGATCAGGTGCGCGAGCGCTAAGAACCTGCCCATGATCCCACTGCGCGGCCCGATCTTGGCCCTGCGATGCTCGCCGTACACGTGTACGGCTGCGCTTCTCAGACCAACCTCGAACTGCTCGCGACGGATCACGAGCAGGTTCCGAACCCCCAATCAGAAGCGGGTGCGCATACCAACGCCGAACTCGGTCTGGCTGTTGTGGCCGTTGGTCGAGCCCACGATGTACTGATCCTTCAGCTTCATGTAGTCGGCCGCCACGTAGAACTCGGTGCGCTTGGACACGTGATAGAAGACCGAACCGTACAGCGTGCTCTTGCGGCCGCTGCCCGACGCCGTGGCACCCAACACGCTGGCGTACGCGTTGAGCGTGTTGCCGTTGGCGTCGAAGGCGGCGTTGTTGGCCTTCATGATCTGGTAGCCGATCTCGTAGTCGAAGGCGCCTTGCGGAGCGACCTTCAGCGACAGGGTGTAGGCGTTGTCGCTGCGATTGCCGATCGCGGCCGGCTGCTCGCCGGTGTAGTGGAAGTAGCCAGCGTTGATGCGGAAAATGCCGAGGATCACGTTGCCGCCCACCGAGTACGAACGGTCGGTAAAGCCGTTGACCTTGGCCTGCTGCGCGAAGCCCGCCACGTGGAAGCTGTCGCCGTTGTAACCCAGGGCCAGCGATTCGGTGGAGCCTTGCGAGAACTGGCCCGGCACTTCGCCAAACTGGTAGCCCAGGGCGGTCAGGAAGCGGCCGTCCCACATCTTCTTCCACACCACACCGTTGTTCAGGCGCGTGCCCGTGGCGCTGCCTGCGTAGAAGATCAGTTGCTTGAAGTTGTTGACGTTGGTGTAGCCGCCTTCTTCCAGGCTCACCTTGTCGCTGGTGTACGGGTCACCGTAGATGGCCGAGACGTCACGCGCGATGGCGTTCTGACGGCCGAAGGTCAGCTTGCCCAGCGCTTCGCTCGACAGACCCACCCATGCGTCACGGTTGAACAGCACGCCCGGGGTGTCCATGTTGCCGGTCGGCGTTTCGAACTCGGATTCCAAGCGGAAGATGGCCGACGTACCGCCGCCCAGGTCTTCCTTGCCGGTCAGGCCCCAACGGCTGCCCGAGAACCAGGGCACCTGGAAGCCGGTGGTGCGTGCGCCGGCCGCGTTGGTGTTGTTGACGGTGCTGATGGTGGTGTCGATCAGGCCGTACAGCGTCACGCTCGACGCTTGTGCGTGGGCACCGGTGGCGGCCAGGGTGGCCGCGGCGGCCGCAGTCGCCGCGAGGGCGAACTTGATACGGGACATTGAAGTCTCCTTCCTTTGTGGGTGATGGGTGCTCGGTCGTGATGCCGGCTTTGGGTGACGCGCAAGGGCAGGGGGTCAGGCCGCCCGATGCAATCGCTGGGCGAGCGTAGAGGGGGCCACCTTTCTGGAGCCTTTCGCGTCGGCATGCGCGCAACGTTAGGGTTCGCCCGCATTGGGGCGTTGTTGCGCCGGCCGCTGCAACGCATTGCAGTCATGGAAATCCGGCTCGCGGTAGAGTGTGGAACCGTTCCAACCCAACCCCACCTGACCTTCCCATGCATCCGTCCCAAATGACCGGCCTGCAATTGCTGCAGGCCATGTCGCGCGGTGAGCTGCCGCGCGCGTCCATCAGCGCAACCATTCCGATGTCGATGGACGCCATCGAGCCCGGCACCGTGCACTTTGGCGCCCAGGCCGACAAGCGCCACCTCAACCCGCTGGGCGGTGTGCACGGCGGCTTTGCGGCCACGGTGCTCGATTCGGTGACGGGCTGCGCGGTGCATTCCATGCTCGAAGCCGGTGTCGGCTACGGCACGGTCGACCTAAACGTGAAGATGGTGAAGGCGGTGCCGGTGGATACGCCGCTGGTGGCCGTTGGCCGCGTGCTGCATGTCTCGCGCACGATCGGCGTGTCGGAAGGCACGCTCAAGACGCAGGACGGCACGTTGCTGGCACATGCCACGGCAACGTGTGTCATCCGCCGTCCGTAAGGGGCGGCAACAAGGAAGGGGGCCTCAGCGCCCCCTTTTTTATGAGCGCAACCGGCTGCGCTCAAGCCGCCCGCTCCGCCATGGCGGCCTCGAACAGGGCATCGACACCGCGCAGTTGCTCCATTGACCAGATGCGCTGGATCAATGCCTCGCCGTTCGCGCGGGTGATGGCCGTGCCTGCGGTGCGCCAGAACTTGGCTTCGATCGCCTGACGGGTCAGCGGCGCATCGGGTGCGCCCGGCAGGTCGTCAACGCGTTCAGTCAGCACCTCCCCCGAACGCAGATACACCGAGATGCGGTTCGGAATGTGCCTCGGATACAGCGCGGTGAGCGCCGGGTCTTCCTCGACACGGATCTTGGGCATCAGCGCACGCACATCTGCGGCGACGAGTTTCTCGGGGGCGTAGCTCGCGTTCGTCAACGTGCCGTCGAGGAGGGCACGCGCCACGACGTAGGGCATGCTGTGGTCGGCGGTTTCCTTGGTGGCCGGCGCCCAGACATACGGCCCGCTTCCGGTGATCTTGTAGCCGAGCTGCGTGGTGGCAACGACCACCTTGTCGATCTGTGCCGGATCGTGGATGCGCCCCGACAGCCGGATGGCTGCCTCCACCGCAGTCAGCGTGTGGCCTTGTGCGGGATACGGCTTCACCAGCACATCGGCAATGCGGAACGGGCGGCCCGGCCCGCCGAACGCCGTCGTATCAATGGCAATCGGTTGGCCGGCGACGAGCTTCTCGAACCCGTAGTTGCCTTCGAAGATGGGGCTGGGGCCGGTAATGCCCTCCCGTGCAAGGCTGGCGGCAAAGACACCACTTTTTGCGGCCGACGCATCGGCCAGCCCCTTCCAGTTCGACAGCACCTGCGTTCGGGTCTGGTTCATCGCCACGTGGTCAATGAGTGCGATGTTGACGGCCTGCGTCAATTGCTCGACCGAGAGCTGCATCAGCTTGCCGGCGGTCAAGGCGGCGGTGACCACGCCGTAGCTCGGGTTGTCCCAGCCGCGCGGGCTGATGGCAGCGGCATCGAACAGCCGGCATTCGATTTCGTAGGCGATGAGCGAGGCCAGGATGAAATCCTGGATCGAGCGCCGCTCCGATTGCGCCACGGCAAGACTGACCGAGATGAAGTCGCTCGGATGCCCGATCTCCTTGGCGGCGTAGCCATCGTTGAGATCGTAGTAGCGGATGGCCGCGCCATTGGCGAAGGCGGCAAGCTCCGGCGTCGTGCGTTGCGCGGCGCCGATCAGCGTCGAAGCATGACTCGCACCGGCTTGCGCAAGATGGAAACACCGCTGGACCACCGGCTCCTTCAACGCCGCCAGCGCGCAGCCGAACGTATCGACCAGCCGCAGCTTCAACGCTTCCAGCGCACCGGCGTCAATGTCTTCGTATCGCAGGCGGTGCACGTATTCAGCCAAGCGGTTGGCGATGGGCGGCACGGCGTTGGCGGCAAGCTTGGCCGCGTCCGCAAGGGCTTGCGCCGACGGGGCCCCCGCAAAGGCAACGCCAGCCGTACCGGCAAGCGCACGCAACAAAAACGCGCGACGGCGCGCAAGCGTGATGGACATGTCACGATCTCCTGATTTGGGTCTTTTGTTTGAGCATCAGAACAGCTTGCGCATGCCCAACGCCACGCCCGTGCTGACGGAGCGGCCGCTGGCGAGCGAGTAGTGCAAGAAGCTGTAGTTGTAGTTGTCGAAGTCCAGCGCGGCGCGGTGTGCGGCACCGGCCGCGAGATAGAGCGTCGTCGTCTTCGACGGAAAGTAGTTGAGCTGTACCGTGACCTGCTGCGGATTGGTCAACTGTGGCGCGGGCTGCCCGGACGCGGGGTTCTGCGCGCGGACATTCTCGTAATAGAACGCGCCGATGGCCTGGAGGCGCTCCGACAGGCGATACCGCACCCCCGTCCACAGGAACGTGTAGCGCGTGACCACCAGTGGCGTGTTCACGTTGCCATTGCCCTCGGTCAGGCCGACGATCCACTCGGCACGGCCCAGTGCGACCATGGCGGCCGCCGAGTAGCGCCGGAAATGCGTGACGTTGCTGAGCTGCGCGCCGTTGACGTTGTCATAGGCCGCAGCAAACGACAGCGGGCCGCTCGCATAGTCAAAGCCGGCGCCGTACGCAGCACTGGTCTGGAACGAGCCCGGCGTACCACCCAAGGCGTAGTGCGCCTGCACGGCCAGCGGGCCGGTCTCGAACCGGTACTTCACGACGCTGTTCTCGCGAAAGTTCAGGCCGACGATGGCACCGGCAGGCTCATACAGCGTGGAGTACGCGCCGGTGGGCGAGTACTTTTCCATGACGTCGAACAGCGTGGAGTATTGTCGGCCCAGGCGCAGCATGCCCCACTGGTCGTTCTCCAGCGCCACCCACGCGGAGCGATCAAAGCCGCCCCCGCCCGAACCCGTTCCGGTGCCGTTATTGAGGTTGATGCCGCTCTCCAGGCGGAACGCTGCCCGCCAACCACCGCCCAGGTCTTCCTTGCCCTTCAAACCCCAGCGCGAGCCGCTCTTGCCGCCCGAGGCCATGCGCGTCTGCGTGACGGCGCGACCGTCGCCCGGCGCTGCCTGGCTGGTGAGGAATTCGGTATAGACGTCGGCAACGCCATACAAGGTGAGGGTGGACTGTGCGCTGGCGCTGGCCGAAAGAAGGCCCAGTCCGCATAGCGCGAACATTCGCGTGGTCATGGTTGTCTCCTACTGTTTTGATTTTTGAGGTACGGCAAGTGCCGGCGGCGCCGGCAAATCGGGGCTATGGCATGCGCCTCTGGCTGGCGGCATGGCGGGCAAGCACGCGGCGCGCGCGTGTGATGCCAGGGGCGTCGACCATCCGCCCGTCGAACCGGAGCGCGCCCCGGCCCTCGGCGCGCGCAGCATCGAAGGCAGCCAGCAGCGCGCTGGCGTCGGAGACCTCGTCAGCCGAGGGCATGAATGCGCGGTTGAGGACCGCCACCTGTGCGGGATGGATGCAGGTGGCGCCGGCAAAGCCCATGTCGACGGACTGCTGTGCCGCACGCTCGAAGGCATCGAGATCGTCCAGTACGTCCAATCCCCCGGTCAGGCCGAGCGGCAGGACGCCGGCGGCCCGGGCGGCGATCACCAGTAGTTGCTTCGGCACGCGCAGCACCTCGGCGCTGGCACGGCTGTCGCAGGACAGCGCAAAATCGCCGCCGCCAAGCATCAGGGCCGCAACTCGCGGCGTGGCGCGCGCAATGTCGCTCATCACCTCGAAGGCGCGCGGCGTTTCGATGATGGCGATGATGCGGGTCCGGCCAAGCGGGGTGCCGCAGGCGTCCTCCAGCAACGCCAGTTGTTCATCAATGGCCTCCAAATGGGCCGCGCCGCGCACCTTGGGCAGGACGACGCCGCTTGCGCCCGCAAGAACAGCGGCACGCAGGTCGGCCGCCATCGGTTCAAGCGGGCCATTGACGCGCACCAGCAGGTCATAGCCGATGCGGGCCAGGCGTGGAATCGCTTCGGCAAGCGCGCCGCGCGCCTGCGCCTTCTGTTCGGGCGGCACACCGTCTTCCAGATCGAGGATGACGGCATCGGCCCCGCACACCTCGGCTTTGGTGACGTAGCGGGGGACATGGGCGGGCACATACAACAGCGAGCGCCAGACCGGCAAGGGTAACGAAAACATGCTGACTCACTAAAATGAAAGTGACTTTCATTTTTTGTGTTTGGCATCGAATTCGTCAAGACTATCGTTAACCCTTGTGATTGCTTGCACACGAAAACCCCCACACCAGCCGAGCAGGTCTACGCGACTATTGCCAAATTCGCGCTCACAAATATAATGAAAACAACTTTCATTTTCTAGCGACGCCATCAGCGCGTCGGCCAGCACGTCACGAGGTCCACATGAACACGCAAACAGAGGGTGGCGTCTCCGCGGTCAATCGCGCCCTGACCGTCCTGCTCGCCTTCGGCAACGCCCCCAATGGGCTGATGCTTGCCCAGGTGAGCGAGGCCACCGGGCTGAACATGAGCACGCTGCTGCGCATGTTCGAATCGCTAGAGCAGTTCCGCTTCATCAAGCGGCTGCCGGACGGGCGCTATGTGCTGGGGCCGGCCAACTTCCATCTGGGCATGACGTATCGCGAGTCGTTCCAGCTGCGCGAGCACGCCGCGCCGATCCTCGCCCGACTCTCGGAGGAGACCGGCGAAACCTCCGCGTTCTATGTGCGCGAAGGCGACCAGCGCGTCTGCCTGTTCCGCTTCCACGCCGAGCGCTCGGTGCGGACCAACCTGCGTGAAGGCGATCGTTTCCCGCTCGATGTGGGTGCCGCAGGGCATGTGCTGCTGGCGTTTTCCGGCACACGCAGCGCGGAGCACGAGAAGGTCGTGGAGCAGGGGTACGCCGTCTCCATCGCGGAGCGCGATGCGGAAAGCGCGGCGATTGCCTGCCCGGTGTTCGGCGTTGGCCGCGTGCTCAGCGGCACGATCTCGCTGGGTATCCCACGCTACCGCTTCAACAAGAAAGTGCAGAACGACTATCTGCCGCGCGTGCTGGACGCCGCCGCCGAGTTGACACACGCGCTGGGCGGCGACCTCCCATCCTCAGGCGCAGCCACCACCCAGGCCGACCCGCTCGGCGCACTACAGGCGTAGCGCAGGCGCCCAGGCGCGCCACACCAGTTACCCATCCCGGAGACCCCGATGTCCGTTGAACACATGCCACCCCAGGCGGGGAAGGCCCCCTTTCGCGCGCCGACTGGCCCGATCCACGTGAAGCAGTTTGATGCCGATGCCCGCGGGCCACTGGCCGGCGTGCGCGTCATCGATCTGTCTCGCCTGATGGCGGGCAACATGCTGAGCGTGCAGCTCGCCGATTTCGGCGCCGACGTGATCAAGGTCGAAGGCGAGCACGGCGACACGCTGCGCGCGGTGGGTGCCGGCGGCATCAGCACCAACTGGAAGGTCTACGGGCGCAACAAGCGCAGCGTGTGTGTGGATCTGCGGTCGCCGGAGGGCATCGATATCGTGCACCGGCTCGTGCGCGAGGCCGACGTGTTCATCGAGAGCTTCAAACCCGGTGTTGCCGAGCAGATGGGGCTGGGCCCCGAGGTGCTGCTCGCGCTGCGCCCGCAGTTGGTGATTGCGCGTATCTCCGGCTGGGGGCAGAGCGGCCCGTACCGGCACAAACCCGGCTTCGGCACGCTGGCCGAGGGCTACGCAGGGTTCGCGGCCATCAACGGTTTCGCCGATCGCGAACCGGTGCTGCCGCCGATGTTCCTGGGCGATATGACGGCCGGCCTGTCCGGCGCGATTGCCGTGCTGGTGGCCCTGCGCGCACGCGATGCCGAGGGCGCTACCGGCCAGGTGATCGACGTGTCGCTGTTCGAGCCGCTGTTCTCCATCCTCGGGCCGGCTGCAGCCAACTACGCGCTCACGGGCAAGATCAAGCCGCGCACCGGCAGCCGTTCGACCAACACCGCGCCGCGCAACACGTACCGCACGCGCGACGGCAAGTGGCTGTGCATGTCGAGTTCCACGCAGGGGATGGCCGAGCGCCTGCTCCGCGCCATCGGGCGCCCCGACCTGATCGACGACCCGCGCTATCGCACCAACGTGCAGCGCGTGCAACACGCGGAAGACCTGGACGCCATCGTGGGCAGCTTCATTGCCGAGCGCGATCTGGAC
The DNA here is from genome assembly GCF_000801955.1 of Ralstonia sp. A12. GTDB lineage: Bacteria > Pseudomonadota > Gammaproteobacteria > Burkholderiales > Burkholderiaceae > Ralstonia. Next base: position 13,890 of record NZ_JSZO01000004.1, on the reverse strand, counting down.
AGCAATCTCGCCTTCTTCGAGGCGGCGGGCGTCACCGTCGGGCCCATCCACGACATCGAGCAGATCGTGCACGACCACTACGTGATCGAGCGCGAAGCCCTGGTCGAACTGCCGGACGACGACGCGGGCAGCCTGCCCATGCACAACATCGCGCCGCGCCTGTCCGGCACGCCTGGCGTGTTCCGCCGGCCGGCACCTGCACTCGGCGAGAACAACCGCGAAATCCTGCTACCGCTGCTGGGCGAGGACGACTACGCGCGCCTCACGGCACAGGGCGTGATCCTGCCGCGCTAGGCAGTACCACCAGAACACAAATCAAAAACGAGGAGACTGCATGAACCCGCGCTGGACCCACCGGCCGCCCGGTTCCAATTGGGGCGACTTCGGCATCGATGATCAACGAGGCAGGCTGAACTGGCTGACGCCGGACCGCGTCTTGCGCGCCGTCGCAGAAGTGCGCGAAGGCGTGGTGTTTTCGCTCAGCCTGCCACTGGACGTGCCGCGCGGCGGCGGGCTCAACGCGCGGCGGCAGCCGCCGACGATCAGCCCCGCACTGCTGCAAGGCAAGCCCTACTTCGGTTATCGCGCCGAGGAAGTGGCACGTAACGCCACCGACGTCGTCTGCGACGATGCCTTCTGCATGCACTCGCAGTTCTCCACGCAGTGGGATGCGCTGTCGCATGTCGGCTCGCTGTTCGATGCGGACGGTGATGGCAACGCCGAAGCCGTGTTCTACAACGGCTACCGCATGGACGAACACGTGCGGGTGCCGCAGGCCGGCGCATCGACAGGTGGCGCACATGCACTGGGCATCGAAGTCATGGCCCAGACCGGCGTGCAGGGGCGGGGCGTGCTGGTCGACCTGCGGCACCACTTTGGCGACGCCCGCCGCAAGATCGGCTACGACGACTGGATGGCCGTGCTGCGTGCCGACGATATCGTGGTCGAGCACGGCGACATCGTCTGCATTCACACCGGCTTTGCCGATCGCCTGCTGCAAGCCGATGCCGCTGGCGAACGCGCCATGCCCGACACCTGCTGCGTGCTCGACGGCAACGATGAGCGGCTCCTGAACTGGATCGATACCTCGGGCCTGGCCGCACTGGTTGCAGACAACCACGCCGTTGAAGAGCGCCCGCAGCAGCTTGCCGACCGAACCAGCCCCGGCGCGCTGATGCCGCTGCATGAGCTGTGCCTGTTCAAGCTGGGTATCCACCTGGGCGAGCTGTGGCACCTGACACCGCTGGCGCAATGGCTGCGCTCGCATCAACGCAACCGTTTCCTGCTGACCGCGCCACCGCTGCATGTGCGTGGGCTCGTGGGCTCACCGGTCAATCCGGTCGCAACGGTCTGAACCCTGCAGGAGACACTCCATGTCTGCAACCTATGCGCAGTCGATCGCTGCGCGCATCGACCGCTTGCCGGCCACCGGCACCATCTGGCGCCTGGTGCTGCTGTTGAGCGTCGGCGGCTTCTTCGAGGTCTACGACCTGTTCCAGATGACCTACCTGCCGCCCGGCCTGATCCGAGACGGCATCTTCCACGCGGGCGCGCACGGCACGTTCGGGATGTCGGACCAGGGCGCGCTGGGCGCGGCGACGTTTGCCGGCCTCTTCATCGGCGAGATGTTCGTCTCGCGCCTGGCTGACCGCATCGGGCGGCGCACCGTGTTTACCGGCGCGCTGCTGCTGTACACCGCCGCCAGCGTGGCGATGTGCTTCCAGAGCTCGGCGCTCGGCATCCACCTCTGCCGCTTCGTGGCCAGTTGCGGCGCAGGCGCGGAGCTGATCACGATCGGCGCGTTCCTGACCGAACTGGTGCCCAAGGACATGCGCGGGCGGGCCTTCGCGGTGTGCTTCGGCATCAGCTACCTGGCCATGCCCGTGCTCGCGCTGGCGTCCTGGCTGTGGATTCCGCAATCGCCGCTGGGCATCTCGGGTTGGCGCTGGGTAGTCGCTGCAGGTGGCAGCGGTGCCATCGTCGCGTGGTGGCTGCAGCACCGCCTGCCGGAGTCGCCGCACTGGCTGGCCATGCGCGGACGCACCCAGGAGGCCGAAGCCATCGTCCAGCAGATCGAGGATCGCGTGGAGCACGAATCCGGCCGCCCCTTGCCACCCGTCCCGACGCCGCAGGCCGCACGGGCGCCGGGCAGCGCGCCTGCCGCGCAATCGATGTGGAACCGGCGCTACCGTGGCCGCACCGTCATGCTGATCACCTTCAACGCGTTCTTGAGCATCGGTTTCTTCGGCTTCAGCCAATGGCTGCCGACGCTGCTCGCGGCGCAGGGCGCGTCCATCGCCAAGAGCCTCTGGTATGCGTTCGTGATTGCGTTTGCATATCCGGTATCGCCCTTCATCGGCGGGTTGCTGGCGGATCGCATCGAGCGCAAATGGCTGATCGTCGCCACGGCCATCGGCGTGGTCGTGTTCGGCACCGGGTTCGCCTTGTCGGGGCAAGCGCCGCTGGCGATCCTCTTTGGCGTGCTCATCACCCTGTGCAACACCGTGATGGCCAGCAACGCCACCGCCTATCAGGCCGAGGTGTTTCCGACCCAGATCCGCAGCCGCGCGCTGGGGTTCGTGCACGCCTTCGGGCGGCTGACGGGCATTGCCAGCAGCTTCATCATCGCCTTGCTGCTGGAGCGCGCGGGCGCACCTGCGGTGTTCGTGTTGATCAGCGCGAGCATGTTGATCGTGGTGCTGTCGATCGGGATCTTCGGGCCGCGCACGAACAACCGCTCGCTCGACGAGATCGCCGGCACGGAAGAACCGCGCGCACACGACGCTGCACCGGCCCTTGGCACGCTGCCGGCAAGCCGGTCCTGACGCGCCACGGCGCACTTACACTTCCCGCTGGGGCGGCGGAACCGTGCCGCCAGCCCCATGTCTGATTCGTCCCATCCTCAGGAGTCACACCGATGTCTACCGAGCAACCGCTGGTCTTGTCGCCCCAATCCACCGCACTGGTGCTGATCGACCTGCAACGCGGCATCCTGCCGTTCGCGCAGGGGCCGCACTCGCCGGAACAGGTGTTGGGTGCCTCCGCCAAACTGGCCAAGCGCTTTCGCGCGCTTGGCGCACCGGTCGTGCTGGTGCGCGTGGGCTGGGCGCCGGACTACGCCGACGCCCCGCGCCAGCCCGTTGACCGCCCCGCGCCCACGGTGCCCGGTGGCCTGCCGCCGCAATGGTGGGAGCAGCCCGCCGAGCTGGAAGTCGCGCCCACCGATATCCAGATCACCAAACGCCAATGGGGCGCGTTCTACGGCACCGAGCTGGACCTGCAACTGCGCCGACGCGGCATCAGCACCATCGTGCTGGGCGGTATCTCGACGCATGTGGGCGTGGAATCGACCGCGCGTGCCGCGTGGGAGCACGGTTACGCGCTGGTGCTGGCCGAAGATGCGATGAGTTCGAACGATGCGGCGCTGCACCGGTCATCGGTGGAACACGTCTTCCCGCGACTGGGCCGCGTGCGCAGCACGGACACCATCCTCGCGGCCTTGAAGGCCTGAGCGTTCAGGCACCGTCCTCCACCGGCACGTACAGCACCACCCGCAGCCGCGGGTCTTCCATCACCGGCAGGCCGATGTAGTCGTAGCGGACGATCTTGCCTTCTGGCGTGCGGATCAGCTTGTGCTCCGCGCGCTGGGCACGCACCTCGTGCTGGCGCCACCAGGTGTCGAACTCGCGGCTGTCGGAGCGCAGGCGGTCGACCAGCGCCACGAGCACCGGGTCGTCCGCATGTGGGTCGTACACCGCACGAAACTTGGCCAGCATGCGGCGCGCCTCGTTCTCCCATTCGACAAAACGCTCGCGCGCGTTGGCGTACAGGAACATGTAGACCAGCGAGTTGCAGTCTTCCTGCGGCATCGTGCCGAAATCCATGAAGAGCTGCGTGGTGGCCTCGTTCCAGCACAGCAGCTCGGTGCGGTAGCTGCGCACGTGGGCGGGCAGGACCATGCCGGCGACGGCACGACGCAGGACATCCGGCACGGCTTCAGCCGGTGAGTGCCCGGCCGGCCCCGTGAAGACCGCTTCCGCGCGCGCCAGCCCACGCATGTGCGCCCGCTCATCCGGCGATAGCCTCAACGCCCGGCCGATCGCCTCGATGGTCGCCACCGAGGGCCGCACGTCGCGCCCCTGCTCGATACGCACATACCAGTCGATGCTGATGTTGGCGAGCTGCGCCACTTCCTCCCGGCGCAGCCCGGCAGTACGGCGGCGCCCGGTGCCTTCGGGCAGCCCCACATCCTGCGGGCGCAAGTGGCTGCGGCGGCTGCGCAGGAACTCGCCCAGCTCGCTACGGGGCGCATCAGGGAAAGTCGGGAAGGGGGCCAGATCAGCAGTGAAATCGTCCATGGCGACATTACACACGCCAGCGCGTGCGGGTGGGAGGGACAACGCAATCCTAGGTTAATCCTAGCTCTGAATCGAATCGGCACCGGCGCTTACGCTGCGTTCACCTCTCTTTCCGGAGCCGATCGTGACCCACGTTTCTTCTGCTTCTTTCGCCTCAGAACCACGCCGCTGGCTCGCCTTTGGTGTGATGGTGACGGCGCAATTCATGTTCATCGTCGATGCGTTCATCGCCAATGTGGCGATCCCGAGCATCCGCACGAGCTTGCACGCTTCGCCTGCGCAACTGGAAGCGGTGCTGGCGGTGTACCAGCTCGGCTATGCGATTTTGCTCATCACCGGTGGCCGCCTGGGCGACCTGTTCGGGCGGCGGCGCGTGTTCCTGGCGGGCCTCGTCGCCTTTGCCGCCACCTCGGCCGGCTGCGGGCTGGCGGGCAGTGCGGCAGCGCTCATTGCATGGCGGTTTGCACAGGGGTTATCCGCCGCGATGATGGTGCCGCAGGTGCTGGCGAGCGTGCAGGCGCTCTTTGCCGGCGCGGAGCGCGACCGCGCGCTGTCGATCTTCGGGCTGGTGATGGGCACCGGCGGCGCGGCCGGGCTGCTGGTAGGCGGTGCCCTCACCAGCGCGGACATCGCCGGGCTGGGCTGGCGCACGGCCTTCCTGATCAACGTACCGGTCGGGTTGACGGCGGCGCTGCTTGGCTGGCGCTGGATTCCGCGCCCGGCCGCAGGGGCTGCGAAGGTCCACCTCGACACCGCCGGCGTGGCATGGATGGCCATCAGCGTGGCCGCCGTACTCGTGCCGCTGCTGTTCGGCCGCGAACTGCACTGGCCGGTGTGGAGCCTGGCGTTGCTGATCGTAGGTCTGCTCGGCATGGCAACGTTCCAGCAGCTTGAAGCCCGCGTCGACCGTGCCGGCGGCACGCCGCTGCTGCCGCCCGCGCTGCTGCAACACCGCGCCTTCATGACCGGCATGACGGCGTCGGCGCTGCACTACATCGGAATGATGGCGTTCTTCCTGGTGCTGACGCTGTATCTGCAGAACGGGCGGCAACTGTCTGCGATGTACATGGGCGTGGTCATCCTGCCGCTGGCGCTTGCGTTCCTCGTCACGTCGCGGATGGCCAATGCGCTGGTGCGGCGTTACGGCATCCGTTCGCTGCTGGGCGGCCTCGGCTTGATGGCGGCGGGCCTGTTGATGTTGCTGTCGGGCTTCGGCACGGAGTGGGTGCACCCCATCGCCCCCAGCATGACGCGCATCAGCATCGCCCTGGCGCTGCACGGCGCGGGGCAAGGGCTGGTCATCGTCCCGCTGATCGGCCTGGTATTGACCGGCGTGCCGCGCACGCAAGCCGGCGCAGCGGCAGGATTACTGATCACGGCGCAGCAACTGGCGGGGGCACTGGGCGTCGCCTGCATCGGCGGGCTGTATTTCACTTTCGCCGCCGATGGCAGCGTGACGAGCATGGCGCACGGCACGATGGCCGGGTGCCTCGCGATGCTGGTGGCGCTGGGCGCGGCGGCGGCGGGCTTCATGCGCCTGGGGTCGCAGCAGCGGCAACTGGCGGCGGCCGGTGTGGCCAGCCCGGCCTGATCGCGCCATTCGATACTGCGGCGCGCGACACAAGCGCGCCGCAGTGCATTGATCGACCTGGGCGGCGGTCCCACACTCCCGCGCGATGCACTCCGCATCGTCTGCATTCCGCTCCGCATGGCCACCGTGTCTTCGCTTCGCACCGCATCGCCCTCCATCTCCCTGGCCCGCCGCCTTGTCGCGGAAGGGCTCGGCACGGCCCTGCTGATCGCCGTGGTGATCGGCACGGGCATCCACGCGAACCGGCTCTCCGGCGGCGATGCCACGTGGACGCTGCTGGCGCAATCGCTGGCAGGCGGGGCGGGGCTGTGCGCGTTGCTGACGGCGTTTGGGCCGGTATCGGGCGCGCATCTGAACCCGGCCGTCACGCTGTCGGCGCTGGTGCAAGGGCGCCTGCACTGGCGTGAAGCGCTGGGGTATGTGGTCGCCCAGGCAATGGGTGCCGTGCTGGGCGTGATGGCGGCCCATGCGATGTACGGCATGCCGGCGCTGTCGGCAGGCACCCACATCGCCACCGGCCCCGCGCTGTGGTGGAGCGAGGCACTGGCAACGTTCGGGCTGATGGGTGTGGGCATCGCCTGCGGCCGTCACGCGCCGAAGCAATTACCGCTGGTGGTCGCCACCTACATCGCAGCCGGGTACTGGTTCACGGCCTCGTCTTCACTGGCCAATCCGGCGCTGGCACTGGCCTGCGCGCTGACCGACGGCCCCTCGGGCATCCGCCCCGGTGACGTGCCCGGCTACATGCTGGCGCAAATGGTTGGCGCGCTGGTCGCAACGCCGTTGTTTGGTTGGCTGATGGGCGCCAGCGCCGCAGAGGCAGCACCCACAATCGACGCATCGGCAAAGGCACCGGCGCAGACGCTGTCGCTGCCTGCCAACCGCCGCGCCATCTGACGTGCGGCGCTCAGTGGAGCTGGGATAGCCCGTTGTTACGGGCGAACTGGAAGAGATCAGTCTCGCGCGCCAGGCCAAGCTTGCGCAATGCAGCCGTCTTCTGGGTGCTGACGGTCTTGACGCTCGAACCGAGCTTGCGCGCAATCTCTGACACGGCCATGCCACCGGCATACAGGCAGACGACCTCCCGCTCACGCGCGCTCAGATTCTCGAACACGTTGCGCACGTTCGGGTTGAGCCCGCTTTCCTCCAGGATGCTGGGGCTGTAGTAGTGCGCCCCGCGCGCGGCCGCCGCGATGGCGTGGCCAACGTAGACCAGGTCATCGCTCTTGCTCACGATGGCGGCCACGCCAAGCTGGCGCATGCTGCGCAGCAAGGCAGGGTTGTGCACCATCGTACAGACCACGATCGCCCGCTTCGGGTGCTGCTTGCGCAGGCGCGCCAGCAACGCCATGCCATCGAATGCCGGGTCCCCGTTCATGCGGTAGTCCGTGACGATGACATCGCAGTCGATATGTTCGAGCACCTGCATCAACTCATGCCCATCGTGCGCCTGCGCAATGACGCGCTGCTGCGGAAACTGCGCGATGGCAGCCGTCAGCCCCATCAGGATCACCGGATGATCATCTGCCGCCACGATCGATAAGAAAGGGGACATGGCGTGCGATCAGGTGAGCGCTGGCGCTTGGAAGCGCGGCTGCCCATCAGCCACCGACACGCGGCGTTGATGGACAGAGACGATGAAGCAGCGATCGACCCGCGGGTGCAGCAGAAGGGAGGAGATCAGAGCCGTCATGGGATGTGGGAGAGCCGGCAAAAGAGTGCCGGTAACCATACCCACGCGCGAAGCCCAATGGGATCAGACTTTTCTTACTTTCGGCGCCCCGTAACCTTTCGGGGCAGAAGCCATTTCAATCAGGGCTGCACGAAACTGAATCAGGCTGCCGCCTGCACGTGCGCCAGGAATGCCGTAGTCGACAACGGTGCCGCCCACAGATAGCCCTGCCCCGTTGCACAGCCCAGGGTGCGCAAGGTCTGGCGCTGTGCATCGGTTTCCACCCCTTCAGCAATGCACTCCAGATGCAGCGTGCGCGCCAGTTCGATCATGGTGCGGCAGATCACGCCGCGCTGGCTGGTCTGGTTGACGGCCGCCGTGAACGAGCGGTCGACCTTGAGGATGGTGAAGGGCAGGTCGGCCAGCAGCTTGAGCGTGGCAATGCCCACGCCAAAGTCATCAATGGCCAGCGGATGGCCAAGCAGACGCAGGCGGTTGAGCGCGATGGTCAGCTGCGTGGCATCCGGCACCGGTGAGTCTTCCGTCAGCTCCAGGCTGATGGAGGCCGGTGCAATGCGCGCCTCGCGCACAGTGGATTCGATCCGCTCGATGGTGCCGGGGCGGCTGAGCGTTTGCGCAGAGGCATTCACGCCAATCGGCACCGGATGCGCGTGGGCGGCCAGTGCGTGCTGCACGCGCACACAATGCTCCAGCACATGGAAGAACAGGCCGTCGGCCAGCCCCAGCGCCTCCAGGCGCGGCACGAACGCGGCGGGCGACACGCGCCCATGCACCGGATGCATCCACCGGCACAGCGCCTCGGCGCCGACGATCTGGTCGCTGGCCAGATCGTGTTGCGGCTGCAGGACGACCTCGATCTGCTCGGGCGTCTCGTTGATCAGCACAGCAAGCTCGTCGTCGGAAAACTGCGGCGTACCAACCGGCGCGGCGGGTGCTGGATTGCGTTCGCGCGCGGCGGCTTCTTCCAGCAACGGCAGCACGTGTGCAGGGCGCAGCGGCTTCTGCACGCCGTGCGTGTGCGTGAGACCGATGGCATCGGCCAGGCTCACGTGCGATTCAACGATCGGCGCGTCCATGGCGCTCACCCATGCCCACACGGGCGCCTGCCGGGGGAACACCTGGCCGCCGCGCAGCAGCATCTGCTCCATCAGTTGGGGGCCGTTCATGCCGGGCATGTCGATGTCGCACAGCACGAGGTCGACGTGGCAGAGCTGGAGCAGGTAGAGCGCCTCGCGGCCGTCGCAGGCGGTGAGGATCTGCTGCACGCCTAGCGTGTGGAGCAGTTGGCGGGCAGCGGCCCGTTGCACGGGATGGTCGTCCACCACCAGCACGGCGAGTTGTGCGAAACCTTCCATCGGCCAGTCCTTGTTGTTGTAGGTATTGGGCGAGGCGCATCCCGTTTGCGCCGTGCTGCATCCGCCGCGTGCCGTCATTGAAGCACTGCGCGCGCCCCTTGTCAGGCGGCGCCAGAAAAAACAAAGCCCGCGCAGCTTTTCAACTGCGCGGGCCTTGAGCGATTCCCCCAACCTTTTGAGCTTCCGACATCCGGTGTCGACGGCGTCGGGATGTCAGAAATCGTGCCCTAAAAAAATGAAGCCCGCAACAGGGGCGGGCTCAAAAGGGGGGGAGTGCTCTCTAAAGAGAGAGCAAGGTGAAGTTTAGTGGAGGGGTTCCCGTCGGACTGTCCGGATGCCGCCGAATCGCTTGTAGGACAAAGGCTGACGCAATTTCGCGATGTTAGGCGCACAAAGCACGTGGTTGCGCGCACATTCGAGGCATTGGCGTGATTCAAGCAACGCTTTGAATGACGCTGTCCGACACATCGCCCTTGGGCTGGAATGGCGGCTTAAAGCAGGCGATTGAAAAAAGTGCTCGTTGCGATCGGGCAACGCCCAGATGCTTTGAGACAGGAAAGTAGCGTAGCCGGAATCGGCCGGGATGCAAGGCGACCCGATCAGACACGAATCAGGCGCAGAAAAGAAAAAAGCCCGAGCACCAGGTGCTCGGGCCACAATCCACCAAGGAGGGTGGAGGAGACAGTTCCTACTATAGCGAATCATTTGCTGCGTTGCAATAACGTAGAACTACTTAATGCAGCCAACGTTGCCAAGGCGCCACGGGTTGCGAAAACGATTGCAGTCGTCACGGGATGACGCGGCGCAACAAATGATGCGGCACGCCGGGGAGGCCCCAGCCTCCCGCAGCGCGCCGCCAATTGCTTCAAAGCAGAGCGAGAAAGTATCCGCTCACTCAGAGCGTGTCGATTAAAACGCCGGCAGGATCGCACCCTTGAACTGCGTGTCGATGAACTTGCGCACGTCTTCCGACTGGTAAGCACGCACCAGCGTCTTCACCCACGGCTGGTTCTTGTCCTTCTCGCGCACGGCGATCAGGTTGGCATACGGGCCCTGGCGGTCTTCCAGCGCAATCGCGTCCTTGGTGGGCGACAGGTTGTTCTTGACCGCGTAGTCGGTGTTGATGGAAGCGACGTCCAGATCATCCAGCGAGCGCGGCAGTTGGGCCGAATCCAGCTCGATCAGCTTGATCTTCTTCGGGTTCTCGACCACGTCGCGCGGGGTGGCGTTGTTGCCGTTGGTGCCCGCGCCGGCCTTGAGCTTGATCACGCCGGCCTTCTGCAGCAGCAGCAGGGCGCGGTTGCCGTTGGACGGATCATTCTGGATACCAACCTTGGCGCCTTCCTTCAACTCGGCAAACGACTTGATCTTCTTCGAGTAGAAGCCCATCGGTGCCACGTAGGTCAGGCCCACGTTGACGATCTTGTAGTGGCGCGCCTGGATCTGGCTGTCGAGGAAGGGCTGGTGCTGGAAGCCGTTGGCGTCCAAGTCACCCGAATCGAGCGCGGGGTTGGGCTGGGCGTAGTCGTTGAACTCGATGATCTTGACGTCCAGGCCGTCCTTCTTGGCGACCTTCTGCACGACTTCCCAGATTTGCGCATCGGGGCCGCTCATGGTGCCGAGCTTGATCTGCTTGGTGTCGGCGTTGGCTGCGGCAGGCACGGTGGCAAAAGCGGCAAGTGCAATGGCCGGTACGGCCACGCGCGCCAGGCGGGAGAACAGAGACATGGAGAAACCTCGTGGATTTTGTCGTGGATACGTGAACGAAAGCCGCCCGCGGGTAGCGGGCGGTGTGTGACGTGATCCTGGCATAGAGGCGCCGATGGCCGAACGATATTTTCGGCATGTCGATATGCCCTGCGACGGTGCAAAGCCAAGCAGCGTGCCGGTTTGCGGCAGCCGGCCTACTCGGTCTCGTCCACCTCGACGGGCGGCGGCTCGGCGGCGGGCAGGGCGACGACGAAGCAGGCGCCGCCATCGGCAGGCTTCTCGACCCAGATGCGGCCGTTGTGCGCGCTGACGATGGCCTCGCACACCGCCAGGCCCAGGCCGACGCCGGTGGTGGCCGATTCCTTCTCGCCGCGCGTGAACTTCTCGAAGATGATTCGCTCGGCGCCGGCCGGTACACCGGGGCCGTGATCACGCACATGCAGGTGCAGCTCCTGGCCGCGTTTAGCGTCTTGCACGATGGTCGCGGAGATGCGCACCTCGGTGCCGGCGGGGGCAAACTTGCCGGCGTTCTCCAGCAGATTGGACAGCACGCGCTCCATGAGCGGGCCGTCGCAGCGCACCAGCGGCAGTTCGGCCATGTCGTCCACCACCACGCGGTGATCGGGCAGCGGAATGGTCTGCAATGCCGCGCCGACCAGCTCTTCAATCGACTGCCACTCCAGCCGCAGCTTGACCTCGCGGTTCTGCAGGCGCGCCATGTCGAGCAGGTTGGTGACCATCGTGCGCATGCGCTGCGCCTGCTGGCCGATCGCGGCAGCGGCCTCGGCCTGCAGGGGTGACAGGGGCGGCTGATTGGGTTGTGGGCGCGTGAGCGTCTCGGCCATGCCAACCAAACCCGTGAGCGGCGTCCGCAAGTCGTGCGACACGGCGGCCAGCAGCGAATTGCGCAGCCGCTCCGACTCAATGCGCACCAGCGCGTCCTGCGCGATCTCCACGTAATGCACGCGCTCGATGGCAATGGCGATGAGCGTGGCACAAGCATCGATCTGGCGGCGGTTGTCGGGCTGGGCGAGCACCTGGAAGGCCTCCGGCTCGACGGCCAGCACGCCGCGAATCGCCATCGGCGCCTTCAGCGGCAGATACAGCACCGAGCCCGACGGCAGCGTGTGCGTGCCGGTGCCAGCGGGTTGGCCGTGCTGATAGGTCCAATCGGCCAGCACGCGGTCCAGGTTGGGCATGCCCGAGGGTGCCGCATTGGGCACGCCGGACACCGCAGCAGCCCCCTCCGGCTTGGCGATCTGCGGCGCGCCCAGCCGGCCATCCAGCCCGACAAAGAAGAACGCGCAGCGCCCGCCGAACGTGGCGTTGACGAAGCGCCCGCCGATGCTGACGATCTGGTCCAGCGTGAGTGCGGCAGACAGCTCGCGCGCGGCCTCATACAGCGCACGCGCAGCGGCCTCGCGCTGCACAGCGGCTTCGGCCTGTTCACGCAAACCCGCCGTGAGCTGCCCCACCAGCAAACCCACCGCCAGCATCACCGCGAAGGTCAGCAGGTATTGCACGTCGCTCACGGCAAACGACCAGCGCGGCGGCACGAAGAAGAAGTCGAACAACGCCACCGACAACACCGACGCCAGCGCCGCCGGCCCGCGCCCGTGACGCATCGCCACCGCCACCACGGCGGCCAGGAACAGCATGACGATGTTGGCCAGGTCGAATACCGGGCGCACGAGGCTGGAGAGCGCCGTGGCAACGCCCACGTACACACCCGCAGCCAGGTAGCCCGGCGTCAGCCAGCCGGGTTGTGCGTCCGCCGCGCGCTCGATGTCGGTACGCACATCCGCCCGTCCGACGCTTGTGCCCATGCCTGCCGCCTTGGGCGTGAGCTGGATGCGCGCCGGGTCTGCCGCCGCGCGAATCACATCCACTTCCGGGCAGTGCCGCGCGAGCGCTTCGGCAAAGTCGCCGCTGGGCAGGCGTCGCTCCAGCCCGATGGCCAGCCGCAGCGCCACGACGATGGCACGCGGCGAGCGCCAGCGCTTCTCCGGCGGCCGCCCGATCACCGCCTTGGTGATGTTGTGGCGGCGGATGTAGCCGGTGATGGCCTCGATCGCGTTGGTGCCGGCCAGCGTCTCCACCCGCGCACCCGCGTCTTCGGCCAGCTTGAGCAGGGCGTGCAGGCGCTCGGAACGGCCATCGGCGGCACGCAGATGCGGCATCACCACCGCCACGGCGTGCCAATCGCATTCAAGCTGCGCGGCCAGGCGCGCGGCGCTGCGGATCACCTGTTCGCCATCGCCCTGTGGGTCCAGGCAGGCGACGATGGTTTCGCGCGTGCGCCAGACGTTTTCGATGCGGCGGGCGCGGCGGTAGGCCTGCACGTCGTCGTCCACCCGGTCGGCGGTGCGGCGCAGAGCGAGTTCGCGCAGGGCGATGAGGTTGCCCTTGCGGAAGAAATTGCGCGCGGCGTGCTGCGCCTGCTCGGGCATGTAGACCTTGCCCTCGGCCAGGCGGCGCAGCAGTTCATCGGCGGGCAGGTCCACCAGGATGACTTCATTCGCGCTGTCGAACACCGCGTCGGGCACGGTTTCCCACACGCGGATGCCGGTGATGCTGCCCACGGCCTCGTTCAGGCTGTCGAGATGCTGGACGTTGACGGTGGTCCAGACGTCAATGCCTGCGGCGAGCAGGTCTTCAATGTCCTGCCAGCGCTTGGGGTGGCGGGAGCCAGCGACGTTGGAGTGCGCGAGTTCATCGACGAGGATGAGGGCGGGCTTGCGCGCCAGCGCGGCGTCGAGGTCGAACTCGGGGAGGGCGCGGCCCTTGTATTCGATCTGGCGGGTGGGGAGGTGTTCTAGGTCAGCAACCAGCGCGGCGGTTTCTGCGCGGCCGTGGGTTTCGACCAGGCCGATGACGGCGTCAATGCCCTGGGCGCGTGCTGCCTTGGCCGCGGAGAGCATGGCGTAGGTCTTCCCCACCCCCGCGGATGCGCCGAAGTAGATGCGCAGCTTGCCGCGGGCGGCGTGCTCCTCGCCGGATTGGAGTTCGGCTAGGAGTTGGTCTGGGTTCGGGCGCGCGGCTTCTTGCATGTTTGTATTTTGGGTTTTTGGGACCCGGTGGTCCATCCCCTGTTTCATCCCCTGCCGGGGCTGACTCACTTTCTTTGTCTTGCCAAAGAAAGTAAGCAAAGAAAGGCGTGCCCGATGCAGCGAAAGACTCCTT
>NZ_JSZO01000039.1 GCF_000801955.1 Ralstonia sp. A12 | reverse complement strand
GAAAACGAGGCAGGGTCAAAAGACAAGGGCAAGCTCTAGGCGCTGCATGCGCCAGAAGTCGAGTGCATCAGCAAGGGCAAGGCGCGCACGCCTTATGAGTTCGGCGTGAAGGTATCGATCACCACGACGCACAAGGAGGGGTTCGTGCTGGGTGTGCGCTCGATGCCGGGCAATCCATACGATGGGCACACGCTGGCCGAGGCGCTGGAGCAGGCGGAGATTCTCAGTGACGCGCGGCCTGCGGGCGATGATCCGGCGACGCAGCGCGATCGAACCCGTCATCGGTCATATGAAGGCCGACGGCAAGCTCGATCGGAACTCGCTCAAAGGGGCTGTGGGCGATGCAATCCACGCGGTGCTCTGCGAGGCTGGCCACAACCTGCGCATGATCCTCAGGAAGCTGCGGCTTCTTTATGCCTGGATTCTGGGCACTCTGTTTGCTCACACATGCCCACTCATGTCGGCTGCATGAAACTGGGCGGCAGGGAAAGCGGATTGTTCTGGGCCGACTAACTCGCGCTCCCACAGATTGCAAGGATGCCCTCAAAAGACCGCTTACGGAGTGCCGCATCAACATGCTTGATTCCTGCAATTGCAGCAATGTCCTTCGGGCTGCAAAGCCTTGCCCCGCAAGGCCCGGGAGAATTGTTCAGGACCGACTAAGCAGCGCTTGGTCAATCAAGCGGCAAATGACGCTACTTCATCGAACACAGCATGGGCACGAGCTGCTGCGCTGCGCGGTGCGTGGCAATCCGCAGCCTGCCAACATGTTCTTCGGGGGATGACCAGATCAGTAACAGATGGCCATACGGCAAGCGTGTGAGGTGCCAGATGCCGGAGTCAGTCCAGATCAAACTATCGTTGAACCGCGAGGGCGTGACGAACGACAGGTGGCTGTCTATGTTTGCCGCGAGGCCGGCAGCGCAGGCAGCCGGCACATCGCCGTCAAAGGCGCCGGTCGCGGCCAACATCAGGCCTTCCGGAGTAGCCACGGCAGCGCCCTTCAATTCGGTGCAGTGCTCTGTCAGTTCACTAAAGACGTCGTGGATAGTGAGGGGCGGGATCACGATTGCATATCTCCGTATGCCAGACTGCCATAGAAAACCAATAGACGGCGTCCTAGCTGGAGCAGCGCGGGGTTGCGCCCGTCAATCGGGCGGGATGCCATCAAATGGATACGGTGATTTGCAAAGTGCAACGCATGGTCGTGCATTGCGCCGCCTGCATTGCCCGCTGAAGCGGCTAGCACGGCTTCCTCATAGCGTGTGCAGCCGACGCTGGCAAGGCAGAAGCCTTCACGGCTGGCCAGCAGCAGTTTCTGCCCTGGTTGGGCGAGATCGAGCAAGTCTGCTTGCAAATATGTCAACCCGCCTTTTCGGTAGACGAACGGTGCGGGCGGCTCCACGTGGACCGAGAGACTCTCTGTGCGCACCAATGCGAACAGCGCGCGCACCACGGTGCTGGGATTTTGTCCGGTGGATTGGGCTAATGACTGCGCATCCGTGCGCGTCGCATTGTCCCGCAAGAGCAAGTATTCAAAGAGAGCGCGCTCCTGGCTGAACCCGGCCTGGAGCAACCAGGTTAGTACCCCGACCGGGTGCGCGCTCAGCCAGGATGGCGCGGGGCTCATGACGTATCACCCTTCCAGTTCGGCAAGCTCGCGCGCCGTCGATCGGGCATCGAGAATTAATTTGCCGAGCTGGGCCGTTGGGCGCCCGGCCACGGCGAGAACCCCGCAGCCGCCGGCATGGGTCAGGAGCATCTGACCCTCGCTTCCGTCCAGGATGATCTGACGTAGATCGCCCCGTGCAATTTCTTGGGCGGCACGTGAAGCGAGTGTCAGCAGCGAGGCGCACATGGCGGCAAAGCGGTCGGCATTCACCTCGTCCGACATGACGGAGGCGATCAGCAGACCGTCCAGCGTCACCACCGCGCATGCCTCGATATGTGCGGAACTTGCCTGCAGATTCCTGAGAATGCTACGCACTCGGCCCGCCATTGCAGGCTGTTTCAACGGATTCGTCATGCGATGTTCAGGGCCGAGGATGTCGCGGGATCAAAGCGAAGCTTCGATTTCCGGCATAGCCATGCGCGCCTTGGTCAGTACCATGCCGAGGTTGGCTCCTTTGCGACATACGAATGCCGCAACCTGCTGCTGGCGCTTGCTGCGCAGGAACACGTGGATCAGATTCTCACTGTTCACGATGATTTCCTGGAAGTAGTGGGCATCCTGGTTCTCCGGCAGACCGCGCGCCTTGCGGAACATGCGCTCGATGGCAGAAACATTGGGGCCTTGGAACATGTCGGCAGTGGCGGCAGCCAGCAGTTCGATTACCGCCGACGGGTGCGAATCGACCGTCTTGATGCTCAGCACCATGCCGGAAGACAAGTCGACGTAGCCGGCGGCTACGCAATCAGGGATGCCCGTTACGGCTTTTTGCAGGGAACTATCGAGTGTGCTCATGGCCTTCTTCTCAGTCAGAGGGGTTGGAAAGTGGTTTGTGAGGTAGCGAGTCGCTGGGCGAACTGAAAAAGGAAGCGTTCTTGCGTGTGCGTTTGGACCATGCCCCACCGCAAGCGCCTCACCCGCTGGAGCGCCATTGAGGCGTCGGGCGTGAGTGCTTGTCCACGTTCGCGCCACAAAAGATAGGCAGCGAGTACGGTGCCGGTTCGGCCAAGGCCCGCATGACAGTGCACCGCCACGGCATCTTGGGCTTGCAGCCACGCATCGATGTGCCGGCACAGCCGTTCGGCCTGCGTAATGGTCGGTGGGGTTCTATCAGGGATAGGCTCGAAAGCCACTTTCAGACCGTACGCTGACGCCACTTGCTCGCTGAACGGCGCTTCCGTCAAAGACAGCAATCGTGTTACGCCTGTGTCGCGCAGAGCCTGCAGGTCATGCTCTTGTGGATGGAACGCACCTGGCCAGGGTGTGCCTGCAAGCTGGCCGGGCAGCAACCAGACGAACCCTTCCGGGCCGCGCCCAACCGAGTGGGCAAGCTGCCGGCGCGGTGGTGTGTCTTGACTCTCCGTGGGCCGGAGTCCGCACCCAAAGGCATTTTCAAGTTCGGCGGTATCGCGTGCCAGTTCTGGACAAGAGCCTGTGCGGATGAATTGGCGTGTAGCTTCGCTGCGCGGGTGCTCGAAAAAACTGCTGCACGTGCTGGCTTCTTGTAGGCAACCGCTGGCCAAGAGCAGAACGTGGTCAGCCAACTGCCGGGTCTGCTGTAGATGGTGAGAAACCACCAGTATGGGTCGCTCACGCTTGAGTCGATTGATCAGAGCAAGTACTTCTGCAGCAGCGATATCCGAGAGTTCTGCCGTGGGCTCGTCAACCATCAGCAGTCCTGGCTCGGCCAGCCACTTGCGCAGGATGGCGACCATACGCTGCTCGTGGAGCGCCAGTTCGATCACGCAAGTGTCCAGCTTGTCCGCCAGTGCGTACAACTGCCAAGAGCACAAGGCTTGGACCAGTTGCTTGGTCTGCTGCACGTAGTTCAACGAGTCGCGTCGAGGCCATAGACTCACCAGGCTTTCGCGTACCGACTGAACCAGCAGGTGGGGTTTCTGTTCGACTAGCGCGGGCCGATGGCCGTTCTTGAGCGCTTTGCCGAAATAGCGGGCTTCGCCGTCGAGGCGGACATGGGGATGGCCGTCGAGGCGACCTGCCAGGCAGTACAGCAGGCTGGACTTGCCTGTTCCCGATGGTCCGAGTAATACCGTGCAGCCATGGCTCGGTACGCTCAGGTTGAGCCGATCAAGCACGGCTCCCCGTCCGAAAGACAGGCTGAAGCCGAGCAATTGAATCGCAGAGGCGCTCACCATCGTCTCAGTGACGGCCGGCCGCTTCGCGCGGGTAGCGTTCCACCATTTCCAGCAGGGCTGCCACGGTAACTAGCAATGCCCGCATGTGCTCGGGCTGGCGTGCATCCAGTCGCAAGACGGGTGGAGTCCCCCGGGCGAAGTGGCAGGGATACTGTTCCAGCCAGCGCTGGTACGAATGCAAGGACGTATCGTGGGTCAGATCGGTATGCGTAACTCCGACGATCAGCGGCATGGTTCGCCCCGTCAACCGTGCTTCGAGTGCTTCCAGATAGAAACCCAGATCGGCTAGCGGATCAAGATTGCAGTGGTTCAGCAGCAGCACCACCGCATGCGATTGGTCCAGCAGGATGTCCCACATGAAGTCAAAGCGTGACTGTCCAGGGGCACCGTAGAGGCGCAGTTTGTCCCGATCTCCCAGATGGACGGTGCCGACATCCATGGCGACAGTTGTGTGCGACTTGATTGCTTGGGTTTCGTCGGTGGCGCACACATCGGTGTTGACCACATCAATTTCGGACACACTGGCAATCGCCCGCGTTTTTCCCGAGCCTACCGGACCGATAAATAGTACGCCGCGTTCCACGTTATCTCACCTGCGCGAAGCCGTGTTCAGGCGAGTCCACAGACGGGTGATGAATCCCGGAGCGACCAGCGGCATGTCTTCCGGAACCATCGCAGGTGTGTTAGCTGGTTCAGCGTGCGCCGATGAAAGGCGGTCTGCCACCACCGCTTCATAGGCCGGCATGTGGATGCAGGACAGATCGCGCAGCCGTTCCAATGCGATGAAGACCTCGGTCTTGGGAAGATCCAGGATCAGGGGAATCAACGACGCAACCATCGGCTTGCGGTTAACCAAGGCGCAAATGCGTGCCATTGCGGGCAGTTGATCTGCAGGCATGCCGATCAAATCCGGCCAAGCATGCAGGTAGACACGTCGATAGAGAAATTCAGGCTGCATAGGCAGGCGCCCCGTTCAGTGTTTTTGATCGGAGAGCCAATGTTCCACCAAATCGAAATGCAAAAAGCACTCGTTTAGTGCGAGCAACAACCAAACGCTCGCGAGCAGGGTCGATCCGATTCTAGGCTGTCTCTGCAAAATCCAAGATGCCCGGCCGCTATCGGACCACGCTGTGGTAGTTCCCCGACCCTAGTGTGAGTCTGAATTTATTTACGATAACACGGTATTCCTTTCGGCATTATTTCACGATCAAGTTGTTAGGGATTCGTGAGGACTTGGGTTTGAGTATTTTTGAATATTTGTTGTTTTCCCGCGCAGGCGTTTTATTTTGTGTGGAGATGTGGCCCGTATTGTGAACTATCATGCAACCGGCCCTCCAGCCAAAAGCCGGACACGATTACATAACAGTGCTGCTAATTTAAAGGTCATTCGGGGAAGAATCATGCTGCCTAGCAAGTTGGCACTGCGCAGGACAGTGCTGCTGGGTCTCTTGCTGTTTGCTGCCATGCCGGTTGTCAGCCTGGCATCCTCCACGCCGGTTCTCGATCGCATCCGTGACACCGGCATCGTGCGCTTGGCGCACCGCGAGAGCGCCATCCCTTTCGCCTACAACGACGTCGATATGCAACCCATCGGATATGCTCGACCTCTGTCAACGCGTGGTCGACAAGTTGCGTACGGACCTCAAGCGACCGGACCTGAAGGTGCGCTACCTGATGGTGACGCCGTCGACCCGCATGACTGCCATTGAGCAAGGCCAAGCTGATCTTGAATGCGGGTCAACCACCAATGCTCGGGAGCGCCGTGAGAGGGTGGCGTTCACGATCCCGCATTACATCGCCGGCATCCGGATGATCACAAGAACTTCCTCGGGCATTCGGAAGTGGGACGACCTCTGTGGAAAAAATCTGGTGACAACCCAGGGCACCACCAGTGTCAATGAGTTGCGCAAGTTGAAAGACACGCAGGTGCTGAACATGAAGATCATCGAGGCGAAGAACCACGATCTGTTCAATTTAAGATGAGACCTGGTAACTCGAAATCTAAGGCGGGGGCCTTTACGCTGGTGGAATTGATGATCGTCGTTGTTATCGTCGCCATCCTGGCGATGATTGCGATTCCGTCGTATACGCGCTATATCGTGAAGAGCCACGCAAAAGGCGCTGCTGGTGACTTGACTGCATTGTCGCTGAATCTGGAGAACGCCTATCAACTCAAGTTTCAGTACCCCGACCCGCTTGCGTCCAACACGGTCGTCGACGGCACGTCGTTTTCCGGCTGGAATCCGGCAGAGAAATCCAACTTTAACTACACCCGAACCACCACTGCGACCACCTATCTGCTGACCGCAACCGGGGCATCCGGAATGATGTCTGGCTGTGTCTTGACGCTGGATCAGAACAACAACCGCACGGCGACCAGCGCTTGCGGATTTACTTCCTGGTAGTGGCACCATGCGAACCCGGTACGAACGCGGGGTGACCCTCGCGGAAATCGCTGTTGTGCTGATCATCGTGGCCCTGCTTGCCTTGGCGGTTGTGCCGCTTAGTGGAACGTGGATTACACAGGCCAACGTGAGTCTCGGACAGACCTTGCTCGTGCAGGGAGCAGCGCACGCCAAAGCGCGCGCGCTGCGCAATACCAGCAATGCAACGGGAGGCGTTGGCGCGGCGTATCTCCTGCTGATCAATCGCTCGGTATGTGTGCAAGAGCAAGCACCGTCGTCCATGAATTGCACTGGCGCAGTATGGTCGGCGTCGATGCCGGTGGCGGCAACTCTGGATGGTTCTGATACCCAGTGCATTGCCTACAGCAACGTTGGCCTACCTACCACTGCGGCAGTTGGGGGGGTGTCTTGCTCCACGACGGGGAATTTCGTTTTGAACAGCGGAGGAGCCAATGCTTCTGGCATCCTTAACTAAGTCCCATCAATCGGGCAGTACGTTGGTGGAGTCGTTGATCTCGGTCATCTTGACGGCGATCGTTGGCGTGGGCATGGCATTTACCTTGAGTCGGGCCGCCGTGGGGCAGGCCACACTCGGCGCACAAAACCAAGCCGTGACCCAGTTGCGCTCGCAATTGCAGACGCAGGGTATGAACTCGGTTTGCGCCAATGCGGCAGCGTTGAACTCCAAAAACTCTGGGCAAGGGAATGGCGATAACGCAAGCGACGGTAGTTCCAACAAGGCAGCCGTCGTGATTGGTGGAACTGCTGCGCCAACCACCCTGAAATGCGCTTACCAGCAACTGACCGTCAGTGTCGGTGCGACCTCGAAGTCCGTATTGGTTCCTGTCCTCGCCTATGAGGTTTCGGACAAAAGAATGGGAAGTACCTCCCTGCTGTTCCAGAACGCGGGCCAATAGTCATGGCATTCCATTTTCGTACGCGTCAGCAGGGCATATCGCTCATCAGTTTGATGGTAGGGCAGATCATCTCCCTGCTGGCCATCCTGGCCATGCTTGGCCTGTTTCGCGCGGTGTCGCGCAATGTGTTCGACAAGGATTCTGGCATGCAGCCGCGTGCCATCCAGGATCGGCAGGTAGCGAGCGCCTTGTTGACCGCCCAGAACATGTTGCAGGGTGCCGGCTTTGGCATAGCATCGCCCACCGTCAACACGAATTTCGTTCTCGTCAGCGGTCTTGTGTTGAGTGGAGCGGGTGGCACGAGCACGCTTCAAACCACCGGCACCACGCTGCAAACCATCGGCTCGACCAGCACTACCGGCAACGCGATCTTCTGGGAAAGCAATCCCACGCAGTCCTCTTCCACCGCAGCATGGTCTTGCCAGGGCTTGGTCTCTAATCAGACGACGGGGGCGCTGTATTGGCTGCAGGCGGCCGGCGCATGTGATCCACTTCCCACAAGCTGGGCGACACAACAATGGACCATCACCCGCTTGGTCGCTGACATCGCTTTGCCGGCGCCCGTTACTTTCGGGGCGACCGCTGTGCACAACAGTCCATGCTGGCCCTACGGCTCGGAAATGCCCTCGACAACCCTGTCGGCGCAAATTGGGTCCGAGAAAGGCATCTCCAATGCAAGCCAGAACACCGCAGGTCTGCAAATCCAAATGAATTGGGCCACAAAGACTGGCTCCGGCTCATGGTTGTCCTGCCTTCCGAACTTCACCACCTGATTGACCATGTCTGCTCCATATCGCTCCTCCTGCCTCAAGAGCAGGCAACGTGGCATTGCTGCAATTCAGGTGGTGTTGATCGTTGGCATGGCACTGTCCGTCGCCGCGTTAGGCACCATGCACTACATTCGCAGCACCCAGGATGTTTCCCGAACCACACATGCGCTCACGCAGGCTCAGATGAAGGCATGGAACGGCGTTGATGCCTTCCGTCAATATCTGTATCAGGTGAGCGGAACATCGCAGCTACCGACGGCAGGTAGCGCAATAGCGCTTTCCGGTATGAGCGGTATCTCGGGTACGGTCGTGCAAGCGCAGGCCAACACTTCCGCATGCCAGAAAGGTACTCAGATTACGGCCAACATCACGGGCACGAGTGGCGGCGCCAATGCCACGGTGCAAAGCGTCTACTGTGTCGGCAGCGCATCGTCGGCTACCGCCACGCTGTCGAACATGATCAACATCAACGGCAATCTGCAGTTGACCGGTTCGGTACAGGCTAATGCTGGGACTACGGGCAGTACGAGTTTCATGGTCAATGGTGACATCACTTCGTCCGGCAGCATTGGTGGTTTCAATTTGCTTTATGCAACCGGGACGATCAACCTGAATGGCGGCGCCAGCGCCAACGTAGTTGCCGCGCAGGGCGACGTCAACATCAACGCGACCGGTCAATACATGGAGGTCAAGTCGATGAAAAACGTGATGGTCAGCAACCGTATTACCGTAGGGACCATCACTAGCAATGGGTTGACCACATTGGTGAGCAGCGACAATGTGACCAAAATAAACGCCATCGGGGGCGTGAAGGTGGGACCGGGTTCCCAGGTCGATACCATCAGTACCTATGGTGATGCGAATACTTCGAGTAGCACGATCACGAGATTGAACGCGCAGGGCAATGTGCTGGAGGATGGGGGCACGATCACAACCCTGAATGCCCAGGGCAATTTCACCCAATCGAGCAGCGGGGGGAGTGTCAGCAACGGTACCGTGGGGGGCTCCGTGTCCATTCCCTCGTGGAACGGCAGTAAGGTGCATGTCACGCAAAGCCCCTGGTCGCCCGTATCGCTAACCCCGCTCACACTGGCTTCTATTCAGACCGCGACTATTGACGCTTGGCCGCTCAAGAGCGCAGCCAACTATGTATTTGATGTCGATGCGCAAAACAACATGCAGGTCACGGTTTCCAACGTCAACACGATTCCAGACGGTACGTACTATTTGACGGGCAGCGACGGCAACCAGGATTGGCTATGCACTACCAAGACGTACAACGCCAATCAATGCGTGGCGAAGATCTGCAACGGGTTCTCTGCTTACAACAGCTGTTTTTCGTACGTCAACGGCGCATGGAAAACCGACGGCGCGACTATGGCGCCAGGCGTGGTGTGGTTCCACGGTGACCTGAATCTGGGTGTCGGTACGTACGAAAACACCGTGATAGCGACAGGCAACATCACCACAAGTGGTAGTACGGTCGTTCATGCACTCAACTATGGTGGGGCCAGCGAGCAATGTAGCAATGCGGCATTCCCAGCACTGTATCCGACGAATTTCTGCTCGGCCGGTGCCTACACGCCTAGCGCCATCGGCAACGTTGCGCTGCTGGCCGGTGGTTACCAGAACAACACGTTCTCCGGCGGCAACATCTCGCTGGGTGCATCCAACAGCATCTTCGGCGACATTCTGGCGGGTGGCATCCTCTCCACAGGCGGCAGTACATCGATCCAGGGCTACATCACCGTCGCCAACCAGGGCGGAAATTCCTCTGGGTCGGCTTGGGGGGCGAGCACGACGATCGATGTCAGCCAACTGCCCTCCACGTTCAATCCTGGCCAGATCCCGAATCAAACGACTGGTGGTTCGAACGGCACGCCTTCGGTCAGTGTTGTATGGACGCGCTATCTGTGAGGGCCGAAGGGTTTCACCAAGTAAACGCCGCCATTGAAGAGGGGCTGACGGTTGTGCCTATCGGAACTTCACTTGCCCTTGCGCAGCAACTGAAATCGCTAGTTGGTGTGAGTAACCCTCACACTGTCGCCAGCCATCAATACGATTTCTCAAAGAGCGACGCCACTGTCGTCTAGTTCCCACCGGCCCCCTACAACGTGAGCGGCAGTTGAAAAGGGGGGCCTTCGTTTCACGATCGTGAGAAGCCGGTTGTCGATCAGCACGCTGGTCTTGCACCGAGCATGTGGTAGGCGAGTAGGTGCCCGACGACGAGGCTGGCGCAGGCCTTGCGCGGCAAGTTTGCGACGATACTCTGCCATTTGATACGGCCAGCCTTGATCCGAATGCAGCATCGGCGTTTCGCAAGGACGCAGCTTGCGCAACGCCTTGTCGAGCATTTCCCGGATCAACGTGTAATCAGGCCGTTCACTGGTTTGCCAGGCGACAATCTCTCCGTTGTACCGGTCCAAGACGGGCGACAGGTACAGCTTCTTGCCGTCAACGTTGAACTCCGTCACGTCCGTTACCCACTTCTCGTTCGGCTTGCTCGCCTCAAACTCGCGCTGTAGCAGATTGGGAGCGACCCGCCCGACTAGCCCGAGGTAAGAGCGGTATTTCTTCGGCCGCACGAGTGACTTCAACTGTAGCGCCGACATCAATCGCTGTACGGTCTTGTGATTCACCAACGTCCCTGCCCGACGGAGTGTCGCCGTGATCCGGCGGTAGCCATACCGGCCCTTGTGCTGCGCATAGATGTGCTGCGCATAGATGTGCTGAATGCGCTCCTTGAGCGCGCCGTGGCGATCCTCTGCCTGGCTTGTCGCCATCTGGTAGTAGTACGTGCTGCGTGCGAGATTCGCGGCCTTGAGCAAACTCGACAATGAATGCCGCTCACGCAGCGCACTCACGACTTGCGCTTTTTCTTTGGGGCCTGCTGCTGTTTGGCCCGCAGCAGGGCATCCAACTTTTTTAGGTACGCCACCTCCGCGCGCAGACACTCGTTTTCTTTGAGCAAATCCTCGCGCGAGCGCTCGTCTTGAGCCGGCTGCATAGCGGGTTGGGGATCTTGCTTGGACCGGGACATGATGGGTGCTCCGCCTTTGCGGCGCGGCTTTAGGGCGTCGAAACCGCCCTCATGATACTGGCGGTCCCAGCGGCTGACGCCGCCAGCCTCACGCAAATCGAACACCGCGCTGACTTGCTGATAGGACAACTCGTCGCGCCACATGCGCTGCAGCACCGCCAGCTTGAACTCGGCGCTATACGCTTCATGCTTCTTGCGTAGTCCAGATTTCCCGTGGCGCTGCCACACGTTGATCCAGCGCCGGATCACAGTGCGGCCTACCCCGTACTTCTGGCTCAGCCCTGCAGTCCCAAGTGGCCCCCTCAAATACTCCTGAACTACTTGGCGCTTGAACGCCTCTTCATACTTCGCCATGAAAAACACCCCAAAGGTTGAACAGATGTCCAACTTTTGGGGTGCAGTTCACGGAGCGGCCTTCTTGTTTGTTTCTGACTCTCTGCAAAGCAGGGCGGTGCTTAGCTGAACCGCCTTAGCCTCGAAGGCCTGCTTGTAGCAGCGTGTGGCGATCAGCCCGCTGCCAGGCTCCCATTTTCCACATGCACGCGGTCGCCCACCTGGAAGCCCGGTGCTGCCTTATATGTGAAGGTGCGGGTGGCGCCGTTGTCCATGCGCACGCTGACGTTGTAGGACGTGTCGCGGTGATAGTAGTTTTCCGCTTCATGGCCTGCATAGCCGCCGCCGACCGCGCCCGCGACGGTCGCCAGCGTGCGGCCATTGCCCTTACCGACTTGGTTGCCCAGCAAGCCACCCACCACTGCACCTCCGATCATGCCCAGACCGGTTTCGTTGCCTTGCTGCGTGGTGATCGGTGTGACTGCGGTCACCTGACCGGCATACGGGTTGGCTGCCGGACGTGGCTGTGTTTGTGCGTAGTCAGCGTTCGACGAAGGGGTACGTTCCGCATACGACGGTGCCGGGTGATGCACTGCGTGCCGCACCGCGTTCGGCTGTGCCGGATAGGCCGGGGCCGCTTGATTCGGCACCGCCGTCTGGCCGGGCGCAGCCAGCGCCAGCGGTGCGGAGGCCGATTGTGCGGCAACGTTCGGGTTGGTACTGCCCTGCGTGGCCTTGGAGGTGGGCAGCACGCCAGTGATGGCGGCCACGGCCGTCACGCTTGCGATGATCACCGCGACGGCAGCACCGGCCATCAGCGGATGCATGCGGCGCGACTGCGGCACTTGGCCCAGCGACGCGCCGGCATATTGTTGACCCTGAGTGTTCGGTTGCGTGTTGTTCATCTTCGTTCTCCCGTGACCAGTGCATGTGGTCTGTTGATGGAGAAAGTTTGGTCGATCGTCCGGTTGGATACCGTTTTAAATTGTAAGGATCTGTAGTGCCCTATTCCGCTTACAAATCAACGGGTTGAGCGTTTTCTGCGCAAGGCACTGAAGCCAGGCGGTGTTACAAATGGTGGGGATCGGCGTGTGATTTGCGTCCGCGCTGCGCATAAAAACGGTTCATCGCCGATCCCTGGGAAAGCACCTCAAGGGCCGACCCACAGGCTGAGTTCGGCCATGATGCGTCGTCCTAGGAGGCCGCCACTTGGACATGTGAGCGACCGCTTCCACCCGACAAGCGACCGCTCGATCCCACCTAACTACGCCAATAAAAAGGGGCTTCATACCACCGTCTGTTGGTCAGCGGGTCCCGGCGTCGTGACGACTACTGCGTCCTTACGCTCGATTTCGCAACATCAACGCCGCGCGATGCGCGAATCAACTCTTATGGCCCGTTATTTCCAGAGCACTCCCTAATGACTGGACGTCGATGCCGTCGATGCCGTCTTTCCATCGAACGCGAACAGCGCCCAAACTTGGCCTGTACCTTTGCACCTTGATGCCAACACGATTCAGAATCGTCTGGGCGGTCGAATTGGCGGTCTTTTGCTGGACTTTCTGAACAGACGCTTGTAGTAGATTGCTGCTCAGCCTTTTTACCCGTGACACGTCATCAGACGTCGGTAATCTGACGCTCCCATTGATAAAAGGAGTTAGGACAGATATTGGCTTGTTCTCCAGTGCATGTTTCCAGATCGATTGATCATGCGCTGTAACGCTGCCGTGGTGTGCGACCTTGAATAGAAAAGACTTCCAAGTCGAGATTTGGCTCGTGAAATGCGAAATGGCTCCGCCCCAACCGCATCCTGGAATATTGCTAACCTCCAAATCTGATCCCAAAAGCACACACATGCGCCCAAATCGCGCAACGATGGCGATCGCAGCGTGGTTCGGCAAACCTCGTTTTGGCGGAGGCAATTGCTGGGAACCGCTTTGCGGGAGCATCTGCGCGATAGCCTTTTGCATTCGCAGTCCTTCCGCGCCAGACGGGCTGAGAGCATAGAGCTCGAAATCGTCTGCCTGAGTCCGCCAAATACTTGTCCCCGCAGATACAGACAATAGTCGCCCCGGGAAATCATTGGCCGACAATAATTTTCGCCATTCGGCGAGGCGAGATTGCTTTAGCGAGCCTGAATATGCGATGCCTGTTGACTCAGCCAAGGCAAGGAATTCCTGCGTCGTAAGCGCGGCTGCGCAAGCAAACTTGCTATTGCTGTAGCGCTCATAAAGCTGGGAGACACCTGGCGTGTGGTCATCGTGCCAGTGCGTTGCCACGATGATTTTCACCGCGCTTGCAGGGACGCCGAGTTCATCCAAATATCGCGCCGCTATTGGAGTTTTGTCGCTTACTGGTTCGTCGTAGAACGAATCGATAATGAACCACTCGCCCCGGCGATGTAGGACGACTGCCTCTCCGAAGCCTTTCCCGAAAGTGGTTATTTCGTTTGTGTCGGGCTCGGGAGCGCCGCCAAAAGTCGCGATCACTTATGGATGGTCACTCGGACAGATCTTGGTTTTTCAGGAACAGATAGTTCAGGCCTAGGCCGGTCGTTGGTCAAAACCTTCGATTTGTCTTCCCCATGGATTTTGGCAAACAGTTCGGCAGCTCGCTGACGGTAGAGCTCTACCTGCGACCGGTTCCAAACGGGCACCTTACGAAAGACTATAACTACCGAAGTTCCGCCAAGCAGTGCGCCTTGACGTCTCTCCTTTACGACCGTCATATAAAAGGTGGCCCCTGCTCGCGCATAGCGAATATCTTCGGGCTCGATCTGCGACCTAGGAATCGTTGTCCACTCTTCGAACCCTTCGGACGAAGGTGGCGCAGCATGCCCCACGAGTGAGAGCGCACGAAGATGAGCGACAAGGCTACCGTCAGAAAGAACCTCTTCGACTGAACCTACCCATTGTGCAATCGTTGTGTACACCGCTGCGGGAAGATGTAATGCGGCTATCTTCGGCGCTGTTTTTTTAACGGAGGGGACAAGTACCTCAAGTGCGCTGCCCCCGAAACGATCAATGTCAATCGAGGCTAATTCGTTGTAGGAATATCGATCCAGTGGAAATACGTTCGGCAAGGAAGATGTCGCTACGCTATCAGCTTGGGGAATTGTGGCGTTCAGCATATCAATTTTCCTTCGCTCGTCGTTTTTCGATAATCACCGCAGATAGCCGCGCTTGTTTCACCGCAGCAGACAGAATTGCTTCTGTTTGCTCTCTGGAATCGGATATTGCCGTTTCGTATCGCTCGAAGAGCAACTGCATCGAGAGTTCGGCCTGACTGAGCCCCAGAGAATCCGTAACGTCAGTTGCGTTAGCTTCAGTCTCGCCCACCTGTCTGGATATGCAGGCTCGAGTAATGTCAAAGTGGTTATTAACGAGAATAGCGAGGTTGTACACGGTAGCCAAGTCAGGCTCGAATGCAAATACACGCTTCGATCCGATCAGGTCGGGATCTGGAACGGCCAGCTTGATACCTTCCAGTCCCGGGAAGCCGTCTTTGTCAGGGAGAGCCAAGGCTTCTCGCCAAAGCTCCTTCGGGGCAAGCACGTCCCCAAGGGCATTCCATACGCCAGGATTCGCATCGTCGTCTTCGAGAACCGCAACCATGTGCAGGTTAATCCCCAATGCCCGGATGGCGTTGCCTGCGTCAAGGCCGATGATTCCTTCAACAAGATCGCGAGCGACCATCCAAAGCGCCTCGATCTTGCAAGTGAGCGATACGCGATCGGGGAGCGCAAGGAAATCGCCGAAGCGTGGGTGCGTCCACTGAGTAGCTCCAGGGCCGACCATGGCGATTACCACATCGCCGAGGTCGTCACTAGTCATCAAATGATTCCGTAGGAACCATTCAGGATGAAAACGCGCCGGCGCGAACTCACCGAGCACTACGATCGACACCGCGCGGTCCCGGTAGTGGATCATTCGGAATGTCCAAATGAGAGGGGAACAGGGAATATAGCACTGGTTTGTAAGACCTACGTGTATGTCGCACGCAGTTGCAGCGTAACTCCAGTGCAACCCGCAGGAGCCCACATTCCTGGACGTGGCGTATTGACGCGCTGACGTAGAGCGACATGCGGTCAGAGCTTGTGTGTGCCACAAGAGTTGTGCAGAGCGGGCGGCAATGATACTGATCCACTGGTCCGAGTTGTGCTGATCGACTGGCAAAGCAGTCAGCCCATGAAGGGGAGCGGCTTGCGGACGGCCAAGCCCAGCCGCAGCGGATTGCCGGATTGATGCGTAGTGTTCTGGGCTAGCCTTTATCCGCCGGTGATGTAGAGGCGCCAGCCAGGCGCGTACGTTTCCAGCGAAGCTTTGAGCGCTTGGGCAAGGAGCCCTGGATGAGCGGGTCGATCGCCGTACAGCAGTTTTGCTAGCCCTTTGTGGTGCGTGTCCACTGGCTTTCCCCACGCGTTCCACGCTTCATAGTACGCGCGGGCTAGTTCAGCCGCCTCAACTTCATTCAGTGGTTCCATCGAAGGGCTGGCGACGAGCGTATGCGCCGACACGAAGCAGGCCAGTCGCCTGACGGCGCGCGTCTCGGATACTTCCGGGGTCACAGAACCATCTCCGTCCTATCTCTGGATGTATGACTCAATTGGGCGTGCGGGCATGGTGCCCACGGTCGATCACAATGGAGCGTCAGCAAACAAAGCCGCCATGATTGGGGCAGTAACTATGCTCGATGCAGCGCTGGTGGCGAATTCGTCAGCCCTGCTGCGCGCGACTGTCACCCAGAGGCACTCTCACGCGCTGCGATAGCAAGGAAACCAAGCCTGTATCATCTCGGCCGAGTCGTCCACGTAGGAACAGTAATGGCAAACATTGTGCGTATTGCCGTAGGTGAGCACGTAAGTGAGTTCGAGGACGGTGAATCCCTGGAAGTCGCGTGGGAAATCCTCAAGGCGCAGCTCGCAGACCGAGACAGCAAGGTTGCCGTTGTCTTTGAAAATGAATACGGCTATCGAGTCGGGGAAATCTGGGAGACCAGCATTTATCACGCACTTGCCGAAACGCCTGGAAAGTTGCGTGCCTACTTGGGGCTCTGCGGCTTCTTTGAAGATCCTCCGGAGAGATGAGCAAGTCGGTGAGTGTGGGCCGGCAAGTTGTGCCATCCATGACTGTTTGGCGATGCGCTTCCCACGACGTTTCTGGACCTTGAAGTTGCCGCGCCTCAACTGGCGAGGCCACAACGAGGAATTTTCGCGGGCTGATGGTCACCATAGACAGTAAAGCAGCCGGCTATGCAGATACACAGCCGGCCTACTACGGAAAGACAAAAAGCGACCGAATCAGACTGAGGCGATCTCTCGCGGGCTGAAGCAGAATGCGATCTTCCGCTGTTGAGGCGACGGCGGGGTCGTCGAGTCATTCAGCCAGTCATCCCAGCTCTGTACGAATTTGGCGGCAAGCTTTTCCGCAGCGCTACGGTCCCAGATGTCGCCTTGGAATGTCAGTTCCAGAACCCGAACCGAGATTTCGGTCTTGAACTGATCCTGCGGCGCGCCCTTGCCGGTTCGGTGATCAAGCTCCATCATCATGAAGGTCTGGGCGAGTTGAACAACAATGTTGCGACTGTTGCCCGGCGCGTGCATCGTGTTCTGCACAAACAGCGTCTGCGTATTCTTTTGGTTCACGCGGCTGGTGCATGCCTTGGCCAGGTTGACAATGCTCCGCTTGATTTTTTCCTTATCTTGCTGGGTCACGCCATCGTACAGATCGACCACCTTATCAATGAGCGAATTGTAGTTCGACTCTTGGTAATGGACGGTCTTCGTCTCCGCCTGGGTCGTGTTGAAATACGGCACTTTCAAGATTTGCTCGACGAACCGCTGGAAGCCTTGGGCATTCTCTTTTTCGGTCGGGTCAAGAGGGTTCCACCCCGAACGCGTTTGTGACAAGCCCAAGATGCTCGATACCGCATTGGCGGTCGATTGGGTGAGCAGGTCCACTATCGTCTGTTTGTCTCCCTTGCGGACAGCTTCATCCAGCGCATTGCCCTGTTTCGATGCTTCCGGAGCACCGTTTCCCGAAGGGATGGAATTTTGTCCGGACACGCTAGGGCTGCCTGCAGCGGATGGCGTCGCTAGGAGAGACAGCGTGCGCTGACTCTCCGCCGAGGGGCTGATGTTCTCGTGCCGATCAAGCCAGGTAACGAAATCATTGAGTTGCGAGATATTGTTGCTCATGATAAGTCTCCGATATTGAAATAAGGGCACACGTCATCACGCCACTCCACAAGATTTCGTGAGGCGGCGACAAAATGATCTAATCCATTGGATTTATGAAAAAATCTTCA
The DNA here is from genome assembly GCF_000801955.1 of Ralstonia sp. A12. Lineage (GTDB taxonomy): Bacteria > Pseudomonadota > Gammaproteobacteria > Burkholderiales > Burkholderiaceae > Ralstonia. The sequence goes on along the minus strand of NZ_JSZO01000039.1, from coordinate 32,509 downwards.
TTAAATTCCCACTCCATTTTTCGTTTGTAAATTTAGTTTTCATCAGCAGACTAATAATGCGACATCCTTATCGCTATTGAAATTTCGTTACTTCAGTAGTTACTTCCGGATCAGCCAGCGTGCCCCGCATGCCTGGGCTAACTGACCGGGCGATCGCCATAGCCGCGCGTTGAATCCGCCCGCGCACGGAGCAGAAGATTTCAGGCAGGAAAGGGCAGGCAGAGAACTTGGAGCCGCAGTCGATGGCCTGCGTCAGCAATCACCATCGTTGGTTGTTAGCGGCGGAAGTGCAGTGCCAGACGCGGCCACGCGCCGACGGCCCTGGGCGTTAGCGCTTTGATGGTTGGGGCTGCCCCCCGGCCAGCGATCAAGCGGCATTCGATATCAATCATTACACCAATGGTGGCCAGCGGACAGTAGCCATCCCGCAGTGCACGTATGCTGGATGATCAACTGCGGCGAGGGTGGTATGGTCTGGCGCAAAATGGCGTATGTGCGCAACATTGGGACATCCATTGACGCACGGACCGTATGCACCTCTCCTTCGTACCAAGCGCTCTGCAACATGCCGAATCGTGCCGATCTATCTGTAATGGAGTCCAGCCCCACCGCGATGTTGCGGCGACGGGCCGAGGCTATCGCTTGGGTCCGTACGCAGATTGCGCGCTACGGCTTGATGTATGCTGATCTGGCGGCGGCAGGATGTTTTCCTGCGCGTCGTCGGGCTTCGTCGAAGGCACGATACCGAAGTGCTGATGGGCAAACGTGGGATGGAGAGGGCGAGATGCCGGATTGGCTACGGCGTGCCGTCAATGCTGGCCAGAGCCCGGAGCACTTCCGAGTTGGAGCATGACGGAGAGATGCTCTGGGAGTTGTTAAGAATCGGGAAGGGAAGCAACGGCGCGTGCGAGTACACGAGAGGAAACGTTGCGACTGCTGAAGACGGATGGCATCGCAGGTGTGGTACCGGCTTGCGAAGCGGAGATAACTCTTATTGTGGGTTCGCGCTCTGTGTTTCGAGCGCCGTCAGCAGGATATTGGTTTGCGCCAGTAGAGCGTCGTGATACTCGCCGGGAAGGGCAATATCGTCAGTGAGGGACATTACATCATCGACACCCGCCCGTAGGCGCCGCGCCACCTCGATTCGCTGAGTGGAATCCAACTGTGGCAGGACTGCAGTTGTGAACTTGTATAGAACGGCAAGGCGCCCACCAAAGCGGGATATCGCTTCGGCGTTGGACGCGATGACTTGCTTGTAAGCCTCTACGTTTTCTGTGCCGGAGTTGTGCTTGTTTGTCGTCATGGGACTTTTTCGGGGAGAAGAATCGGGAAGCAAGAAACTGATGGGGGCGGCCCGCAGTGCAAATGAGTGGTCGCAGTGAAGTTTCCCGTTTCGATTCTTATTGTGCTGATTTCGAACAGCGCATGTGTTGGGGCGCATTGATGCCAGTCTGGGCGGCTGCCCTCTGCGAGGCCGCTCTCAGGCAATCGGCTACCGATTGATAATCTGTAGTAAAAAAATTTCACTTGAGAAAAGATGAACATTTGTCACGGTGATTGCGCCTTGCCGGTGGGACGCTTTGCTGATGCCGCACAAGGCTCGACAGTCGCAAGGGAGCGACCGATTCCGGCTGGCTACAATAGGGCGGGTGCAGTACGCGGTTGGTGCGCGCTCACGAATAAGGGTAGGGGAAGGGATGGCAACAGCGCGTGCTGGTACGCGAGAGGAAGCGTTGCGGCTGCTGAAGGTGGATGGAGTCGCAGTTATCGAATTGGACTACGAAACCGGCTGGCAGGATGCCGTGGAGTTGGGCCGCATGGGCTAGAAGGCTGGGATTCGAGTGGAATTTCGCAGCCAGGAAAATATCGCCGTTCAATCACTGGCCGCGCTGGTGGCCGGACTCACGCGGGCAAAAACCACGTTCCGTCAGCACAACCTTTACTGCTATTTCGACCTGAATGCCTTGCCGACCGGCGAGCTGGAGAAGCTGGAGGCCAAAGCTCAGGCCTTGGGTGACTACATCCTCAGCGGACACCTATTGCACGATGTCGATGTCCGGTGGGACAAATAGCGGCGGCGTTGGATCGGTGGGGTGCGAAGCGGACAAGAACCCATGAGCATCCTGCTCACAAAGCAGATTGCCTTGTGCAGATGCCGTGAGTGCCTGCGCCGAGGCAGTTCGACGCGATGATCCAGAATGATCGCTTCGCTGCAGTGTGCGAACAACTGCGCGTAGTTCCTGCGAGATCGCATGTGCTTCGGCTGGCGTCAGCAGTATGGCTGCGGAATCGAAGGCAGTAGCAAGTTCGGTCAGGCTAGGCAGTGCACTGTCCTGTGGCTCGGCGGCGCCATCTTTTTCGTGATTCAGCATAAAAAAATGGGAGCGATGGCCCCCTTCCTTTGTGGTGGGTTACCCGTTCAGAGCGGCGTCCTTGACTTTCTTCAGCGCTCGAACTTTCACGCGCACGGTTGCCGGTTTCGCCTCGAACCACTGCTCCAACCCGGTGAACGGGTTCTTGCCGAAACGTCGCTTGGTGGCCGGAACTTTCACCGACACCACCTTGAAGAGACCTGGCAGCGTGAATTCGCCGGCGCCTTTCTTGTGTAGCGCACTGACGATGGTGTTCTCCAGATGGAGCAGCACCGCTTTGACCGCTTTGGCGTCGACCTGGGCCTGTTCGGCCAGATGGCTCACGAGGCTGGATTTGGTGAAGGTGTCCTTCAGAGGTTTGACGGACACTGCACCGGCGGCGGGCTTCTTTGCCGGTACGGCTTTCTTCGGGGTCGCCTTCTTTACTGCGATCTTAGCTTTGGTCGCCATAGGAGAAATTGGTGCTAGGTGAGTGGACCACCCAGCATCAGCGTACCGTGTGTACGAACGCGCTGTTCGCCGCAAGGATAGTGTAAATCGCGTGCCAGCCCAAGGGGTTGTGCTTGCGATGCTCAGCCTCAGCGGTTATCCGTGGGCTTTGCAAATCCTCGAGACCTGCGTCTCAATGCGTGCACGTGCCCCTTAATCGGCCAATCTGGTTCGCGGCAATCTTTGGCGGCCCTTCCGCCTTAAGAATTGTTTATTTGATAAATAATGAGATTCATTGGCGGGCAGTTCTGCTAGCTTACGGCCCGCAAGCAAAACAAAAGAAAGTACGGGGAGTGAGAGCCGATGGCGCCTACAAGCGGAAATGTATCGGCCCGGACAGACAAGCGACAGGCCGAGTCCAAGCCGTCCGGTGTCAGACGGGCGTGCAAACCGCAAAGGGCGCGGCGCTGGGCCAATCCATTCAGAAGCTGCCCACCCTCGCCATGCTGTGGGTAGGCGTCTATCTGGTGATGGAGAGCAGCCTGAGGGTCGGGCAACTGATCGATCCAACACGGATTCAGAGGCAGTTTGGAAGCCGGCCGTCGCGTGCGCAAGTCCGCAGGATACGGACTCGCCGTTAGTGTTTAGCGCAATGTGTTCCGCCGGGTGAAGGCCTTCGGCTTCTTCAGTCGGCTTCTGTTGTTGAAAAAGAAAAAAATTACCGGGTGAGTTTCATCATGCTGTCCTCTGTTCGCAGGTTGCTGACAGCAGCCATTGCATTTACCGCGCTCAACGCAATCGCCGCCAGCCCGACCCTGGATCGCATACGCGAGACCGGCACGATTCGTCTCGCACATCGTGCGAGTTCGGTGCCGTTTTCGTATCTGGATGCCAACGGCAAGCCCGTCGGCTATTCAATGGATCTCTGCATGCGACTGGTGGATGCCATTCGTGTGCAACTCAAACGGCCCGACCTGCAGGTCCAGTACGTGCAGGTCACCCCGGCGACGCGGATGAACGCCATCATGAGCGGGAAGACGGACCTTGAGTGCGCGTCGACCAACAATGCGCGCGAGCGCCGCGAGAAAGTCGCCTTTACCATTCCGCACTACCTTGCCAAGGGCCGCATGCTGGTGAAGGCGACGTCCGGCATCCAGGAGTTGGAGGATCTGCGGGGCAAGACCGTTGTATCGACGCAAGGAAGCGTGAATGGTGACCTGGTGCGCCAGCTCAGCGACGCGGGGCGCCTGAACATCACCGTTGTGGAAGCGAGCGACCATAGCGAGGCATTTGCGATGGTGGCGTCCGGTAAGGCGCAGGCGTTCGCGATGGATGATGTGCTGCTTGCAGGTCTGAGGGCCAATGCGAAGAATCCGGCGGACTTCATGATCGTCGGCAAGAGCCAGCAGGTGGTCCCCTACGCCATCATGCTTGGCAAGAATGATCCGACATTCAAGAAGCTGGTTGACGAGGCGATGACGAAGACCATCCTCGATGGTGAAGCGGAGCGGCTGTACAAGAAGTGGTTCCAACAGCCGATTCCGCCGAACAACGTCAATCTCGGTATTCCGATGAGCTTGCTGCTGCGAGACTCGTTCCGCTTTCCGACAGACAACGCAGGTAACTGAGGGGCATCACCGTCTGCGAACCGGTTGACGCAAAGCGGGCTTTTCGTGCGATGCGGAGGAACGATATGGATGCAATGAAGCACGGGCTCGCGGACGCGCGATCAAAATGGTTCCCGGCGGGAATGGGGATCTACTACTATTGCCTGGCCTGCGGTGTGAGGCTGCCGTCGATTACAGCAAAACAAGCCTCGTGCCAATGCGGCAATCTGGCGATCGAATCTGGACGGGTTTACCTGGGCGAGGCGCGCTGGTTCAGGACATACACGGTGCGATAGTTCTGCGCGAGATTCTGAGCGCGAGACGGGGCGATCGTTCGGGCAATGCAATATTTGATGCGATTGCTTGGCTGTGGAGCCCGCGTTGCGGGGCACACGCCAGCTTGAACGCAGCGATGGCCGTGTCGATGCTTACCGACAGCACCGCCGACTTGGTTGCTTTTTCTTGAGAGAGAGCACAACGCAAGCCAAGCCCTAACGACAGCCTGCGATCCCCATTATCGCAAGCGATCCGCCACCAATTATCCCGAAGCAGGCAATGTAAGGTTCCGCAAACGGCATATTCCTTCCGGGGTTATCGGCAAGGGCGCAACCACGGTCCTGCCGTGCGAAAATCGCTTCCCACGAACATCGGCCCATGATCGACCATCTGCGGCGAATGGCCGCGTGATGAAGTCTCCGTTCGCAGTGAGAATAGAAAAACAGGAGCCGAGAGACACTTCAATGAGTGACCTTACCTGCAGGGGCACATACTTGCGCCTCCGTGGCTGGATTACGCCGTTGCTCGCTGCCTGCATGGCAGCCGTGGCTTCGCATGCATTGGCGCAAGACCCCACGCGCCTGACCCTCATGGTCAGCGGCACCGCCAAGATGATCTACCTGCCCGCCACGCTGGCGCAGCGCCTGGGCTATTTTCGCGACGAGGGGCTCGAGGTGGAACTGCTCTCGCAGCCTGCCGGCGTCGATGCCGAAAGCGAACTGCTGACCGGCTTCGCGCAGGGCGTGGTCGGCTTTTACGACCACACTCTGCAGGCTAAGGGCAAGGAAGTGCGCGCCATCGTCGTGTTCAGCCAGGTGCCGGGCGAGGCGGAGGTGGTTTCCACGCGGCTGCCCGCTACGGTAGAAGCCATGCGCGATCTGCGCGGCCACAAACTTGGGGTGACGGGGCTGGGGTCGTCCACCAGCTTTCTCACGCGCTACCTGATGGCACAGCAGGGGCTGTCGGCGGGTGACTACACCATGCTGCCGGTCGGCGCCGAGCGCAGCTTCATCAGCGCACTGCGCAATGGCCGCATCGATGCCGGCATGACCACCGACCCGACCGTCTCGCGCCTGGTGCGCAACGGCGAGGCCCGCGTACTGCTCGACTTGCGCACGCTGGAGAACACGCGTGCGGCACTGGGCGGCTCGTATCCCGCTGCATGCCTGTATCTGCAAACCGAATGGCTCGAAGCCCATCCGGACATTGCCGCCAAACTGGCCCGGGCGTTCGTGCGGACCCTGCGCTACATGCACGCGCGCAACGCGGAGGACATTGCCGCGCGCATGCCGACCGAGTTCCATGGCGAACACCCTGAGCTCTACGTCAAAACGCTTGCCACCGCGCTACCCACGTTCAGCGCCGACGGACGCATGCCGGACGATGGCCCACCCACCGTCCTGCGCGTCCTCGCCGCCAGCAATGCCAACGCACGCGGCAAGCACATCGATCTCTCGCGCACCTATACCAACAAGTTTGTCGAGCAGGTGCGCAAACGCTGAGGTTGTCGCTGTCTGTTGGCCTGCGACATCTGCCGAGGCAGGGGCAATCACTACGAAGACCGTGCAGCCGGCAGATACGAGTTGGTCATCCTGACAAAACACGGCGCCACGCCATCTGCGGCGCCGCGTAGTCAATCAACTACCAACCCCAGCGCACACCCGCTTTTCCATTGAGGCCATGCAGGCGCCGATCCGCACTGATCTGGTAACCCGTGCTGACGTAGAACACGCCATTCTTGGCCACCTGCGCGGTCAGCCCGCCCGTGAGTTCCAGCGTGGTACGTGGCAGCTCCGAGCTGAACGGCACAAAGCCACCGTCCGGTGACGACATCTGCGTGCCCGTCTGGCCACGGAATTCGTGCCATACATTGGCGCGCACCCACGCGGTGTGCTGACGCTCCGGCGATTCACCCCAGCGCTTGCTCACACGCACGCCCAGGCGGCCCAGCATCGAATTCACCGAATTGAAGCGCACATCGGCGGCGCCATCGTTGGCCTCCGCAAACGCGGCACGCTGGACCACGACTTGCGCTTGCGGTTCAACACGCCACTGGTCTGACAGCGCGATCGGATAACCGGCTTCGAGAGATGCGGCGTAGCCCAGCGCGTGCGTCTTCAGGCCGTTCACGCCAATCGGCGAGGCATCGGCGTCATAGCGCGTGCCCTGCACCACGCCATCCAGATACCAGCCCGACGGGCCGAAGTGCGTCCAGTACAGACCGACCGTGTTCGCGTTGACGGCATCCTTGCCGGCGTCGGCGCCATCGGCATGGGTCACATCCGCCGCGATGCGGCCTGTGCCGAAGTAACCGCCGGCGTGGTCGTGGCTGCTGTCTTCGCGCTGGCGTTGATAGACATCCGCCCCGACCTGCACGCTGCCAAAGTCGTAGCTGAACGCCGGGCCTTGGCTGCCGTAGACGCCATTGCCGTCCGACATGCGGCTGCCCTTCTGCGCGATCACGCGCGCCCAGCCCGTGCGCAGCACAGGCGATGTCCCTGCGGGTGCCGCAGCTTGGTTGCTCTCCTCGCCCACGCGTTCATGCAGCGTATCGAGCAACGCACGGCCGTACAGCAACGTCAGTTGCGGAATGGCGGTGTAGAGCGAAACTTCTGGGCGTAGCGCCGGCTGCGTGGTGCCCGTGGTGCCGCCGTTGGTGGCCTGGGTAGAGGTCTGCAGGGTGCGCAGATACCAGCTATCCGCGCTGGCCGAACCACCGCGTTGCAGCGTGTACTCATACGGGCCGGCAACCACACGGCTGGCGAGCGAGAAGGCACTGGCTTGCGTGGTCGCACCGTTGATGGCACTCACGACTTCAATGCCGTCGCCCGTAGTCTTGGCGCCAGCGCCGCCCACGTTGGTGACGCGCACCGATGTATTGCCGCTGGCGGTGCCGCCTGAGATGACAAGCTTGTCGGTGGGCGAGTTGTCAGCGCCCAGCTTGGTGTTGATGGCCAGCACACCGCCATTGCCGACGTAGTTGCCATTGACCACCAGCTTGTTGCCCACGCCCGCACCGCCAATCTGCACCGTGCCGGCGTTGTTGAGTGCCCCGTTGATTGTCAGGCTGCCGCTGCCCGTGTTGGCAAACGCCGCCAGCGCATCGGCAACCGCCACCGTGCCGTTGTTCGTGACGGCGCCGCTCACGCTGCCGTAGCCACCCAGCGAGGCGTTCGCTGCGATCTGCACATTGCCGCCGCCAGACAGCGCGGCCGTGGTGTGGGTGGCGTCGCCAACAGCTAGCGTACCGGCAGCAATGGTGGTGCCGCCCTGATAGGTATTGTCTGCGGTCAGCACCAGCGTGCCGCTGCCCGCTTTGGTGAGTGCGCCGGCACCCGTCATGCCCTGGCTGACGGTCGACGTAAAGCCCTGGGTGTCGATGGTGCCGCCAGCACTCGTGATGCTGATGGCGCGCGTTGCCGCCACGTTCAGGTTGCCCGTGAGTTGCAGCGTGCCGCCGTTGAACGTCACCCCGCCCGCCGTGCCACCCAAGGCGCTGTCCGCGCCAATGGCGAGTGTGCCTTGCGTGATGGTCGTCCCGCCGCTGTACGTATTGCCCGCCCCCAGCGTGAGCGTCCCGGTGCCGGTTTTTTCCACCGCGCCCGCACCCGAAATCTGGCCGGCGTAGCTGTCATTCGTGTCCTGCTGGAAGCGCACCAGGCCGTTGTCCGCCAAGGTCCAGACCGCACTGGAGCGAGATCCGTTCAGTGGCCACGTGTTCGTGTTCCGAGGCAAGCGCGGCGATCTGGTCAAAGTGCTGTGGTGGAGCGGTGACGGCATGTGCTTGCTGATGAAACGCCTGGAACGTGGCCGGTTCGTGTGGCCACGTGCCGATGGTGGCGTGGTGTGCCTGAGCCAGGCGCAACTGTCGATGCTGCTCGAAGGCATCGACTGGCGACAGCCCGTCCGTACGGCGGAGCCGACATCGGCGTTGTAAACCTACCGGTCGCCGCGTAAACTGCCGGCATGACCGCGGCAGACGCCTATCCGGACGACATCGAAGTGCTCAAGGCTTTACTGCTTGAGCGCGATGCACGCATCGGACATCTGGAAGACGTGGTCGAATCGCACAAGGCGGCAAACGCTACCGCCAAGGCCGAGATCGAGCACCTGAAACTGCTGATTGCGAAGCTGCGCCGCATGCAGTTCGGCCGCAGCTCCGAGAAGCTTGACCACCAGATCGAACAACTCGAGTTGCGACTGGAAGAACTTGAAGCTGACGAAGGCGCAGCCTCCATCGAGGTTCCAAAGGCGCCACGCATTGCGCCGGAACAGGCGCCACGCAAACCACTCCCCGAGCATCTGCCCCGCGAGATCCTGACGTACTGGCCGGAATCGGGTGAAACCTGCTCGGCGTGTGGCGGCCCCATGAAGCAGCTCGGTGAAGATGCCTCCGAGCAACTCGAATATGTACCTGCTAGCTTCCGCGTGATTCGCCATGTGCGCCCCAAACTGGCGTGCACGTGCTGCGACCACATCGCGCAAGCGGCGGCACCGAGTCGCCCCATCGAGCGTGGCCTGGCTGGTCCGGGCTTGCTAGCCCATGTGCTGGTCTCGAAGTTCGCGGACCATCTGCCGCTGTACCGCCCGGCGATCTATGCACGTGAGGGCGTCGATCTGGATCGCTCATTACTGGCGAAATGGGTAGGCCACTGCGCGAACCTGCTGCAACCGTTGGTCGATGCGTTACGTCGGCACGTCATGGCGGCAACGAAGCTGCATGCCGACGATACGCCGGTACCGGTGCTGGCGCCTGGCAATGGCGAGACGAAAACCGGTCGGCTGTGGGTCTACGTGCGCGACGACCGGAACTCAGGCGACATGACGCCGCCGGCGGTCTGGTTTGCCTATACACCCGACCGCAAGGGCATCCATCCGCAGCAGCATCTCGCATCGTTCAACGGCACGCTGCAGGCCGATGCCTATGGCGGCTACCAAGCGATCTACGAAACCGGCCGGGTGGCTGAAGCGGCGTGCTGGGCCCATACTCGACGGCAGTTCTACGAGTTGCATGCTGCACGGCCGAATGCCTTGAATACCGAAGCGCTGGAGCGCATCGGCGCGCTGTACAAGATTGAAGAATCGATCCGGTGCAAACCGCCCGATGAACGTCGGGCGTACCGGCAGACGCACGCCAAGCCCTGGCCCGATCAACTCCATGCGTGGCTGAGCGCCACGCTGGAGACGTTCTCGCGCAAATCCGACACGAGCCGGGCGATTCTCTATGCCCTGAATAGATGGGAGGCACTCACGCGCTATTGCGACGATGGGCACCTGGAGATCGACAACCTACCGGTTGAACGCGCGCTGCGCGGCGTGGCCATCGGACGGCGGAACTACCTGTTCGCGGGTGCCGACTCGGGTGGTGAGCGCGCGGCTGCCATCTACACCTTGATTGGTACGGCGAAACTCAACGACGTTGATCCCGAGGCGTATCTGCGACACGTGCTGGCACACATCGCGGATCACCCGATCAACCGCGTCGACGAACTACTTCCCTGGAAAGTAACCCCAGCCGAGAGAGCTGGTCATTCAATACGTTCGAGCCTGAAATGCGTTTCCGCGTAGGCGGAGTTACAGCGCCAGACCTCCTTCCCGTCTCGATCGAAGATCGCGAGCCCCTTTGCTACCGTGCACCGTGCCTGTGGAAACACCGCACCGTGTCCATTCATTGCAGCAGAGAGAGCATTCCTCTCCTTACAGCTCGCCAAGTATTTACCGTCGCGTAGAGTCATCACTACCATCGAGCGTCTGAAAGCAGTCCATCTTACCCTCTTAACACGGCAGTCAAGCAGCGCGTACTTCGTTACTATAAGCAGCACAAGCAGAAGACAGCGATGACAGGACCAAAATCACGAGGTCACTGGACCGAACATCTGCTAGATGGCGTCCTGACTAACACACATCATCTTGGCGGCTAATCGATGGCAGACCGGGGCCTTGTTGTTCTAATCGCTGTGTTTACACCTCTTGCCTTGCTCGGGATCATTTCATCCCCCAACGAATACCAGGCGATGGGATCAGGGGGTATCGATTGCGATGGTCCGATTGAGGTGCTGTTGTTTGCCGTTCCTGCGCTGGTCGTTTATTTGTTGGGTCTGGCCCGCGTCATGGCCAAGGCATGGAGGAATCGACAGACGAAAAATGTCGTGGCAGCTACCGCCTGCCTCGTCGTCTGCGCTGGCCTTATGGTCAACATTGCGCTCGCATGCGGGTATTACCTGGACACCGAACATCGAATGGTTTGCGGCCCCGGTCTCTGATTGCTGCCCGTGTAGGCCGGCCAGGCGTGGGGGCCTTCTGACATCAATCTAGACGGTACTCGTGCACCGCTTACCGAGCGTGCGTGGCGAGTGTTGCTGATGCTGGGGTGGCAAGCGTCCGGCGGGGCGGCCGCGCGTGACTTGGGGATGTCGACGGCCGTGCTGCACACCTGGGTGAAAGATTGGCGACGATGGCTGCTGCTACTCGATCCGAGCGGTGCCATGGAGGCGAGGGTAGGGCTCGGCCAGCATGCTGAGGATGTTGAGCCGAATCAGCAGGTACGTGAGACTGCCGAGAGAGGGGACCTCTTACCTAGCGCGGTCAGTGCATCGAAAACGTCCTCAATTCGCTTGGCCGACTTGAGGGGGGGGCTGAGATTTAGCTGGCTGCCTCGTACCGCGAGATGAGGAGTGCGCCGTCTCCAAATGGTTGGGGCGTGTGGGAGCGCATGCGTGCCGCGAAGCGTGACCAGTGGATGTCTCGCGCATGGATAAAGAACTCCGCAGGAGATTCGATGCTGTCTGCGGATGGCTACAGGACCAAGGTCACTAAGACCGGTGACGTCGCCTGGCGCTTTGAACTTCGAGCGGCCAATGCGGAAGAGGTCAGCTTGGCGGGGGATGGGTACCACTCCCGCGAGGCGGCGCGCTTGGCTGCCTTTGACGCAATCACCGATTTGTTGTTGCGGCAGGATGAGAGGACAACGCCTACCAATGTCTGACAGGGGGCACCCGCCCGGAAATCGGATGAATCTCACACGAGCCAGCAGTCGGAGCTTCGCCTAACGTCGCAGTCTCCGGGATAGATGTCGCTTACCTGACGAGCCATGGTTCCGATGACCTAATGCACATTGGGTAGTAGTTAGTCTGTTTTTCCGAGGCCTTGGCCAGGCAGGTCAGCTTATGATGCAAGAGAGCGTCGGTCGTTGCTCTCTCGTAACGAAGTCTGATTTCGGGCGTATTCCGAAATGGAGGGACGATACACATGAAGCGCGCCACGAACGCTGGCTACTTTGATCTTCACTGATGAGCAGGTTATGACCAAAAACCTATTTGCGGCTGTAGATGCCGCCCGCGAGGCCTACGATGCCGCCAAGCGTGAACTGAACAAGCTCTATGCCCTTCGCCAAATGCGGCATCCCGATCCGAACCGCGCCGACAATCAGCTCGCACAGGTGCGCATCGATCGAGCCTATGCCGAGATGCAGCGCTGCCTTGATCAGCTCTTGGAGGCTCAACGAAACGTGCTGCTGCCACCGCTCGCTGAGCTGGAGATGGCGGCGGTAGCGCTGCGCAAGGTAGGTCAAGAGTACCGTGATGCAGTGGCGGCTGGCAGTACCGACGCTGCTGTGTTTCAGTCCAAGTTCAACGACGCAGAAGCGCACTTCCGGTCGCAATTGGAGCGTTTCACAGGATGATGACCGAGCGCCGGACATTGGCTGGCGTCCAATTTACAAGTAAAACGCCTGGCTATGTCGGCATCGAATTGATGCAAGGAAATGTCATGTACTTCGGTTTGGCAACCATTCTGTGCCCTCATTGTGGTCGGCACAGCGCTGTGCAACCCGAGCAAGGGGACGTGGCGCAGTCACTGCAAGAACGGTGCTGTTCGATGGGAAAACACATGGAGACGTATCCGATCACAGTAGCGCGCAGCAGCTATTGCGCAGCTGATCTCAGGAAGCGAGCGAAGGTGGCGTCCACCATCAGCATAGGAATGCGCATGATGACTACCTACCGGGGCATCCAGATCTTCGTGAGGAGCCGTCACGGTGTAGTAGCGCAAAGCTGCTGGATCGCTCATGTAAAGGAGCTAAATGTGCAGCGGTTCGCGGTGCGCCAGGACTAAGGTTCAATAACAAAGGCAAACAAAATTCTCAAAATGGGGAAGCTGTGCGGAGCAAGATCAATGCAACACGCGCCCTGCATGACCGCTGATGCTGATGTCCACGTAGTGCGAGCCCTCGTACTGAACTGGCCCATAGACATCTGACTACATGTCGGCACTAACGAGCCCCGCTCATTTGCAGTTTATTCGTTCAAATTTGCAGTTATTTCGTGACACCTGCGAGAGCTTTCTAAAACCGAGCCGTTTCTCGTGACGACTGATGGGAATGCCGCTACCCGGATCATGAGCCCAAACCGAGTGGATATCACGGTCCGAGGCCGCGTACTCCGGTTTAATAGAGATGCCTGGTACAAAGAGGCAGGGCAACTCAGGCGGGTTGATATCGGCCTGCATGTCGAGCCGTGAATATTGTGTATGGCGGGCCTCATGATCTGCCGTTGGCGACATGGCGCGACGATGTCACGCCTTCCACACACTAGCGCACCATCGCCTCGAAGCAGGTGTCGCGGACAAAGCCCATCGCATCGGCGCAGGCGGTATCGCAGTACGCTCAAAGAGCACCTCACGTTGGTCGTACCGCCAACGCCCCAAAAGGTAGACAACCGCCGACCAGCAACAAGGTGTGCAAGGGGCACTGGCGCCCGTCGTTTCGCTGCAGGCGCCGCCGATTCGTCTCTATGCTGATGCGTTCCCGCCGTTCGCGGACACTCGTCCGACGTACGTAGCGCGCCAAGATTGGCGCATGCACGTCGGCACGCCGCTCAGGATGGGCCGTGGCCGGCGGCTTCTTGGAGAAACACAGATGACAAACACCATTGCTCGAGGTATGCCATTGCCGCCCGCGCGTTCGCCCGGTCAGGCTGAAGGAGCGAATGCAAATCCGCTAGTCGATGGCGGACGAAAAACGCGCCGTGCCGAGGGTGTACTGTCGACGTTTCCGCAGCGTGGCGACAGGTCGGGGAAGAGGCCGAAGATCGAGACGTCGCAGCCGAAGGCACAGCCCGCCATGGAGGGTTACTTCTACCAGCCATTCGTTGGCAATGGTTCGGTGTATTCGGTGGCGGGTGACGCGATGCGGCGCATTGCCAACGGCAAAGCGCCGTATCCTGTCATTGTTGCCAATGAGGCTGATGCCAGAGCGTTTCAGGTGCAAGTAGAGGAAGTCAAGCGTGAAATTACGGGGATGCGGGCATCCGCCTCCAAGCCATCGAAGCGAACACGCAAGCCGGCAGAGCAAGCCAGCAAGAACGCCAAGCAAGCCCTGATGCTGAATGCGCTCGAGAGCCTCCAAGTGCTGGATGCCCAGACAACCGGGGTGCTTACCAAGCTGCAATCGGATCGCTCGAAACTGTATATCGGTGGACACGGCGCACCTGGCGCGGAAAGCGTCGCCAATCTCCTCGCCGACGGTTCCCAGGTACTCCTCAGCGCGCAAGCGCTATCCATGCAATTGAAGGGGGCGGGCCTGCCGGAAGACTTCAAAGACATTCGGTCTCGGGCGTGCTGGAGTGCCAACCGCACACGTCCGCACAACTTCTCGCGGTTTGAGCGCGAATTCGCCGGCAAGCCTGACCTAGAGGCGCGGCGGGGGCGCCAGGCGCCGCTGGCGGTGCACTTGCTCAACGCATTGCATGCCGATGGTTTCACGCAAGCCAGTGTCACCGGCTACCACGGCATGAGCGTGCACCTGCCGAGCACCTTCGGCCAAGAACTCCATGCCGCCCAAAGGCTGGGCGAGGGGCCGGTCAAGCGCCGCAGCACACTCAAGGAGCGTTTCACTACACCGGTGGCGCTGCCTGCTCGCGAGCCGGACGGCGGCTGACCCCGCAGCGGCCTTAGCGTGCCGGCACGCTTTCGGCGTACTCGCGCACCATCGCCTTGAACGAGGTGTCGCGAGCAAAGCCCATCGCATCGGCGCGCGCAGTATCGAAGCGCGCCGGCCAGCTTTGCACGATGGCCTTGATGCGCGCGTCCGGCTCCCTGCGAATACGCGCGTCCTGCGCGTCGCCCGCCACCTTGCGCAACGCTTTCATCATCTCGCCCACGCGTACTGTCGAAGAACGAAATAACCGCTTGTTTGAACGAATAAACGTAAGCGCCCGGCGAACCCATCTTGAAGGAAGGCAGCGGAGCAAGGAGCATCGTGTCCATCTAAATTCTTGGTGGACACGTGAACACTATCGAAGAGAGAGCGCCAGCACAGCGTCGACGTCGGCACAGCGCCGAGTTCAAGGCCAAAGCAGTGCAAGACTGCATGCAGCCGGGTGTTTCGATCGCAGCTGTCGCTCTACACCATCGGTTGAACGCGAATCTGCTGCGGCGCTGGGTCGCCGAGCAAGAAGGGCTGGACACCGCGACCGAAGCCCGGGCATTGATGACGGCGCCGCAAGCGGAGTTCATCCCGCTGCAGATCGGCGATCCTGAGCCGACGCCATTGATACCGGATATACAGATCGAAGTGCGACGCGGTGCCGCGACGGTCAGCATTCGATGGCCGGGCTCGGCCGCGGCAGACTGCGCCGTGTGGTTGCAGGGGTGGTTGCGTTGATCCGCATCGAAGCGATTTGGCTGGCCACCGGGCCGTCCTGGCGTGCGTCGAGACAAGCGGCGACACGACGGTCGGGTAGCCGTGGACCGGAGCAATGCTCGTTGGTGCTCGGATGGCTTCGAATTCCGTTGCGACGATGGCACGCCGCTGCGCGTAACGTTCGCGTTGGACTGCTGCGACCGAGAAGCGATTAGCTGGGCGGCAACCACAGGCGGACATAGCGGTGACGTAGTGCGTGACGTGATGCTGGCTGCGGTGGAACAGCGTTTCGGCACCACGCAGGCTACTCAGCCCATCGAATGGCTGACGGACAATGGCTCGGCCTACATCGACCACCGCACGCGCCGCTTTGCGCGCGAGCTGGGCCTGGAGCCACTGACCACGCCCGTGCGTTCGCCGCAGAGCAATGGCATGGCCGAATCATTCGTGAAGACCATGAAGCACAATTACGTCGCCTATATGGACAAGCCCGATGCGCCAACGGCGCTCTCGCGTCTGGCTATTGCGTTTGAGCATTACAACGAGCGTCACCCGCACAAAGCCCTGAAATACCGCTCTCCTCGCGAGTTCAGACGTGCTGCCGCGTCATCAACCTAACGGTGTTCGCGTGTCCTGAGTTACAGGGGCAACTCCAGATCAAATCCGCCAATCCTCTGCCTCCGGAGGTGTTGCCGTACACCAGTTCACACGGCTCGTTGAATGCCGACGAAATGCTTAATGTTCAGTGGGTCAACGAAGCGATCGCCAGAATCCAGAACGGCACCATCACTAGGCGAGACCCGGACAGAGTTTCCTGGCCGTTGATTCGTGATCTGATTGGCAAAGCTCCCCCGGGAAACCCCGAGATGTACGAGGTCGAGGCTGTGCAGACCGTTTTCCGTTCGACCGATACGGATTTTGTGGAGTTGGCCTATCGGGATTGGCAGAAAAAACCTGCCGATGGTTTGGCTTCGAGGCTGTCAGAAGTGGAGATGTCAAAGGTCAAACAGTTCCTGCTCGAGCACGACATCTCAAACGCGCTTCGCAACATGCTGAATTGAGGGCTTGGTGCCGGCAGAATGTCTGAGGTGAGCCTGAGATGATCACGTCGATACAAATCCCGTCTAACAAGATGTGGGTTCCTGCCATGAACAATCCGGATCAGAAGAATCGCTCCTGCTCTCCCGCGCGGAAAACCGCCCATATTGCTTGACTATCCCCATAGAGGCTCATCGCTTTCGCAAAGAAGTCTTCCTTTTCGCGCTAGCGTTCGAGTGTATGGTGCATCTTCGATAAGAATCCAGTTCAATTGAAATTAGGGGAGTACCATGCGCGTCAAGACAGGGGCCGCTCAAATCGATCCTCACAAGTCATCCGTGTCGGGGACAACCGGACCTGCAATTTCGGTAGGATCTGCACAGGCGGTCACCCCACGTCGGGCTACTGGAGAATTGCTTGGATTGCCGCCGCGTGGCCCATCCTCAAAAAAAGTCACCGTAGGGCTACCGCTTCTTCTCGCGCCTCGGTCAACGAGCCCACTGGCTCGGAGAACTTCGCTGGACATCAAGGCGGTCTCGGACAACGGCTGCGCCAGTTCCTCATTAAGCCAAACCCGTTCGGGCAGCTACCAGTCGTCCGCAATGTCTCCGCGTCACTCTACCACTTCGGTGCTTGACTCCTTTAGCGATAATGACCATGAGCTTTCGGACTATCAAGTAGCATCAGCTGATCTCAATAGAGCCAACATCTGTGCAGGCTTGGCCACGGAATGGCTGCGCTTAAAAGACGCGGGTACCGCCAGCAGTCGGCTAGACAGACTAGCGCTGGGGAGCGAAGCATACGACACCGCTGCTGCGAGACATGGTCGATACCATGACGCTATCGCGCACGCCCACCGAAGCGGCGCAGAGGAACCAATTACCGAGGGCGCAAAGGCGATTTTGCGGGATGCAGGTTTGCGAAAGATTGGCGCATCGACGACGATTTATTGCTCTCCTTACCGAGGGTTAGGCGGCGTCGCCGAACATTTGGCGAAAAGCAACACCAGATACCTCGTCAGCCTGCGGTTCCTCTGTGGTCAGGGCCATGCAATTGCTGTTGCGACCAGAGGAAATCGTACAAAGTTGTTCGATCCAAACTCCGGAGAGTACGAAGCCACACCCGATCAAGTACATGGACTTCTCCGATTACTAGCCGCCCACTATGATGCGCAGGATTTGACGCTCGCCGGAGTCAATCTGCATCGGGTCCAATGACGATTCAATGCTGGGACGCGTTTTCAGCTCGGTCTGTAGTCTCCTCCAGTACTCGTACCCAAGATTGGTGTTCCATGCGGTGCTCGGATGTTGACCCTACACCGGAATTAGTACCGCGCAGAAGTAGAGATTTCCGGCGTCGTTGAATCGTCCGTCGAGGCGTTTTTCCTTGCCTGACGGGCGAATTCGGCGGGGGTCGCCCACTGCAGTGCCGAGTGGGGACGGCTCTCGTTATAGTACCGCCGCCAGTCGGCGATTTTGCTCCGAGCATCCTCCAGGGACAAGAACCAGTGCTCGTTCAGGCACTCCTGCCGGAACCGCCCGTTGAAGCTCTCCACCTTGGCATTGTCGGTAGGCGTGCCTGGCCAACTGAAGTCGAGTTCTACGCCGTGCTCGTATGCCCATCGGTCCATTGCCTTCGAGATGAATTCGCTGCCGTTGTCGACCTTGATGGTTTGAGGCGTGCCGCGCGGGGCAACAACGGCATCGAGCACTCGCACAACGTCTTCCCCTTTCAGGCTTTGGCCGACTTCGATGGCCAGACTTTCCCTGGTGTAGTTGTCCACGACCGTCAACGCACGCAAGCGCCGGCCGTCGAACAGAGCATCGGATACGAAGTCCATGCTCCAGATTTCATTGATGGCGGTCACGATACTCTTGGGCTGACGCAGCCGCGCCGACTTGTTGCGCTTCGGGCGCTTATGCCGTAACGACAGGCCCTCCGCTCGATACAGGCGATAGACGCGTTTGTGATTGTCTTTCCAGCCTTCCCGCTGCAGCATCACGTGCACACGGCGATAGCCGTAATGCACGCGCGCGGCCGCAATCTCTTTGATGCGTGCAAGCAATGCCGACGAGTCGCGAGCAACCGACCGATATCCGTACAACGAGCGCGACATGCGAAACAACGCCCAAGCTTTGGTCAGGCTCACTCGATAGCGGTCACGCAACTCGTCAACCAGCGTGCGCTTGCGGGAAGGCTTCAGAGCTTTTTTGGCGGCACGTCCTGCAGCATGGCCTTGTCCAGGCTCAGGTCCGCCACCAACCGCTTGAGCTTCGCGTTCTCTTCCTCGAGTTGCCGCATCCGGCGCAACTCCGAAGGGCCGACACCCCCGTACTTCTTCTTCCAGTTGTAGAACGTCGCTTCGCTGATACCCAGCTTGCGACACACCTCTTCGACCTTCGTACCCAGCTCCGCCTGCTTGAGCGCGAACGCTATCTGCGCCTCGGTGAACTTGCTCGTCTTCATGGCATGTCTTCCATTTCAAATCGTGAAAATCATGCCGGATTCTCTACTTCTCAGTGATACTGTTTCTTGGTGTAGGGTCACAAAACGGTGACGGCGCAAACTGATACAGCTTGAATTTGGTCGCCGCAGCCGCGCGCAAGCGTGATTGGTTTGCTGGGCCATCTGCCTAGTATACGTGTACATCCGCGCAGTTGCGAATTTAAAGCACGTCGCCGATGAGAATTGTTGAGAATACTTCAATCGGAATTGGATTAAATATTCCGGACAATACACGCTATGATCTTTGGACGCTAACTATAAATGGCGTGAACAAGAGCCAAAGTACAATTCATTTCTGCATTTTCATCGTCTTATTTTCAATCGCATGAAAATTACTAGACCGATACGGATCGTCCAAGCATGCATTGCAACTAGCGTTATCGCCTACCCTCTCTCGCAGGCTATACCTGCGAACAAGGTCACAACGACTGCGGCTAGAATCGGTCAGGTTTCGCAATTGATCGTGAAAGAGAAAAATGTAGCTTTCGCGCAGACGGAGCTTGCTGCGATATCCTCAAAGGCGAGTGCGGCACATCGTGTTGATGTTGTCACGATTCAGCGCTGGTCGGCTGCTGCGCAAATGCCCATGGCATACAAGCGGCCGATGTCCGACGGCGCCCATGTTGTGCGGTTGCCGCACCTTATGTCAGTCGGCGACGCGCAAACGATTGCCAGTCGTATGGAAGCGAGTGGTCAATTCGAATACGTGTCGGTGGACCATATATGGCATACCCATGCCTTGGCTTCCGATCCGCTGTTCGAGTCTCGCCAATGGAATTTGATGTCGCCCGCTACTGTGCCTAGCGGGGCAAACGTGACGACGGCGTGGGACAAAACAACGGGCAATCCTTCCGTAGTGGTCGGCGTCGTTGATACTGGCCTCCTTCCTGGGCATGCTGATCTGGCAGGTGCCATGATTACACCCGGTTTCGATTTCATCAGCAACACAGCTATGACCGGACAAGCGGATCCGCAGACCGGCCAGGCCATTCCCAACGGTTTTACTGAGAATGATGGTGATAACGGGCGGGATGCCGATCCGAGCGACCCTGGAGACTGGATTTCCGACGCAGAGGCCACCAGCTACCCAGTGCTGTGTGGAGGTGCAAGTGCTAGCACTTGGCACGGCACTTTCGTCGCAGGTCAAATCGTAGCCCAGCGTAACAACGGCATTGGCATCGCCGGAATCGCGCCCGGCGTACGCCTACAGATGGCCCGTGCGATGGGCAAATGCGGTGGGGAAACTTCCGATATCATCGATGCGATTAATTGGCTTACCGGCGGCAGCGTCCCAGGTGTCCCTGACAACTCCACGCCAGTTAAGGTGGTGAACGCTAGTATTGGCGGTGGCGGTCCCTGCAGCAGTGCAGTGCAGAGCACTATCGATGCTGTGCGCGCGCGTGGCGCCAGTATTGTTGCCTCCGCGGGCAACGACGCGGATGTCGTCAACATGCCGGCCAATTGCCGCGGTGTCATCGCCGTGACAGCCCACACTTTTGACGGTGATAAGGCTGACTACGCCAATATGGGGCCTGAAGTTGCCATCAGCGCACCGGGCGGTGGAAACGGCGCTGTGATCGTTGGGGCGGGCGCGCGCATTGTATCGCTGTCGAACTTCGGGGCGAGCGCGCCGATAGCCTCACCCGCGGGCGATGCCTACATATTGAGACGGGGCACCTCGATGTCGGCGCCGCAGGTGACGGCTGCAATTGCGCTTATGCTATCGGTTACCCCCACACTGGCGCCTGACGAGATCACGGCGCTGCTGGCGCAATCGGCGCGACCGTATCTACCCGGCACCTATTGTGCTTTGCATCTCAACGACTGCGGTGCGGGTATGCTGGATGTGGGGGCTGCTGTCGCTTTGGCCGGAGGTCAGTCGACGCTCCATGTTGCGCCGTCGGCAACTACAGGAACGGTTGGCAACACGATCACACTAACGGCCGTCGGTGTCGCGGGCCCCGGCAAGTCCATCACTGGCATCTCCTGGGCGCAAACTGCTGGACCGGCTGCTATGCTGACGACATCAACGCCTGATGCCAATGGCACGGCGATGGCCACGTTCACGCCGGCGGCCGCTGGCACCTATGCCTTTACTGTTACCTTGACCTCAAGTGACGGCAGTTTGGCGACGGACATGGCCACGATAACTATCACGGCTGCCGCCATCCCTGGTGAAACGGGCGGGGTGAGTAAGCCAGGCAGTGGTGGCACACCAACCGAAAGTAGGAACGGTGGAGGCGGCCATGTGCGGGTGTTGCTAGCGGTTTCTCTGTTGGTTGCCGGTTTGGCAAGCTATCGCGGCCGGCGGACCGATAACTACTAAACGCCCCGTATATGATCCGACAAACACCCATCCCGGTTCGAGGGGGATGCGGCAGAAATCTTGGATTGGTTAAGCGAAGATTCCAAGGCTCCTGCGGTACTCGACAAGGCTCAGAGAGCCCAGCGAGATCTTGGCCCGCTTTTCGTTATACCAACGGATATAGGAGTCCAGAGCCACGATGAACTACTCGATGGTTGTGGAATGCCAGTTCCGAGGATAGAACAGTTCGGTTTTAATCCGACCGAAGAAGCCTTCGCATGCCGCGTTGTCAGGCGAATACCCCTTGCGCGACATCGAGCGCACCAGCTTCGCATCGGCAATGCGCGTCAACCAGTCTGGCCAGCGATAGTGCACGACAGGCCGCGCGTTGCTGGATGCAACCGTCTCGATCGCAGCATCCAACATGGAGTTGACCAGATCAGCGTCTGGGCGCGAGGCGGCGTAGCGTCCTACCTGCACGGCGTCGATGGGAGCGGCTATGAGTTCAACGGACGCAATGTCGTCTTCGAGATTTACGAGACTGGGCAATTGCTTGTGCTCAGAACTTTTGAAGAGCAGTAGCTGGATAGAGACCAACTTATCAACCGGGCAGACCTGCCCGTCGCGCGTCTGGCTAGCGCGAGCCCTGATATGCGGGAAACAGAATAGAAGTCCATACCCCGGTGCTGGACCCTATTGATGATGGCGTCTCTGAGGCACTACGCAGCGAGATTCGAGCACTTGTCGATGCGAAGTACTTGGTCGACAGCTGGCGCGTAGCGCGACCGGACGCTGGCTGACGACTGCTTTCCACGATGGTGACGGTCCTCGCCTCGGCACGGATCTGTTTCGAACCGTGTTACCTTTCAGCGATCTGAGCCGCACGGGAAAAATCTTATTTGCTTGGGTGCCGACTGCGCAGACTATGGGGGCCAGTTGGAAGTGGACAACGTTATCCGTACCAGAATACGAGCGCGAAACGCTCCGTGCCAAGCTGCTGGCCCCGGCTCGTGTGAGCGTCGGTCGGGATCGTGCAGAAATTATCTGGATTCAACCGCTCGGACTCTTCCTTGCACATGAGTGACCTGCCCCCGGTTTTAGTACGAAACGCAGGTGGAGTCCGAGGTTAAAAACTCTTTCTGCTTGTGCCCCTGCGCGAACTGCGCCGGGGTCAGGTAGCCAAGCGAGCTGTGAGGCCGCTCGGTGTTGTACTCGATACGCCATTCCTCAATCAGCCGCCTGGCGTGGCGCATTGAGACGAACCAGTGCTCGTTCAGGCATTCATCGCGGAACCGCCCGTTGAAGCTCTCGATGTAGGCATTCTCCACTGGCCTGCCGGGCTGGATGAACGACAGCGTGACACCCGCTTCGTAGGCCCATGCATCGAGCACCTTACCAGCGAACTCCGGACCGTTGTCCACCGTGATGGAGGCGGGCAAGCCTCGCATCTCCTTCAGCCGTTCAAGCACTTGCTTCACCCGCAGGCCCGGCAACGAGGTGTCAACCTCGATGGCCAGGCACTCGCGCGTGTAATCGTCGACCACGTTCAGGCATCGAAACCGCCGACCATAGGCCAGCCCGTCGGAAACAAAGTCCATCGACCAGTTCTGGTTCGGGCCCGTTGGTAACGGCAGTGGCGTGCGTTCGACAGCCGCAATGCGCTTGCGTCGCCGCTTGCGCACGCTCAGCCCCGCCTTGCTGTACAGCCGCCAGATGCGCTTGTGGTTGGCCAGCCAGCCCTCCCGTTGCAGCAGCACGTGAATTCGGCGATAGCCGTAGCGGCGCTTCTGCGCGGCGATGGCCATCATCCGACCCGTCAGCGCTTCGTCGTCAATTCGGCGGCGTGATTCGTAGCGAAACAGCGAGCGCGAAATCCCTACCAGCCCACAGGCCCGGGTGACACCCATGGCGCGTTCGGTCATCAATATCTGGACCGCTTCGCGCTTGGCCTGCGGGCTTGCTACTTTCGAGCCAGCAGGTCCTTCAGCGCAGCGTTGTCGAGCATAGGTTCGGCCAGCAGGCGCTTGAGCTTGTTGCTCTCCTGCTCCAGCTCCTTCAGGCGCTGTGCTTCGGAGACCGTCATCCCACCGAATTTCGCCTTCCAGTTGTAGTAGGTCGCTTCCGAGATGCCGTGCTTGCGGCACAACTCTGCCGGCCTCAGGCCTGCCTCGGCTTCCTTCAGCACGCCAATAATCTGCTCTTCGGTGAATCGCTTCTTCATGACCGCTCCTCTTGGGAACGGACTCTACATCGTCAACGTACCAATCGCGGGGAGCAGGTCACGCGCCCTAAGCGGCGCGGCACTCGGTCGCCGCAACTACATGTTTGTGGGCTCGGATTCTAGAGGCGAACTCGCTGCCGCGATGTACAGCTTGATCGGAACGGCGCGAATGAACGGGCTTGATCACGAGGCCTACTTGCACTACGTCATCGAGCGCATCGCTGACCACCCCGCCAACCGCGTCGGCGAATTGCTGCCATGGAACGTGGCTGAGCGTTGCCGGCGTCCGCCAAGACCGCGCCCCTCCAATAACGCTTCCGTTAGCCGCCGTCAACACCATCAGCTACGGTGCTGATCGGGTGTCCTGATCACCAGCTGTGGGGGCTTCCTTGGCCGCAAGGGCGATGGAGAATCCGGTGCCAAGGCAATCTAGCTTGGACTCAAGGCAGTTCATGTCGCGGCTCAAGCCTTGCAGGCGCTACGTGCGGTGGGCGACTCTGCGAGTTGTGTATAAGACAATGCCTTCAAGGACCTGACATCGCCGGGCAAGCACTGAACAGAAGCTGGCTTGCCGGCGACACCCGGGTACAGGGTTCATGCCTTCATCAACGCCACTGGATCTGGGCCTTAGTGTTGATATCGGCGCTGCCGGTCGTGGAATTGGCGTCCACGAACCCTGACAGGTTGCCCGCGCTCAGATTCAGGCCGGGGCCGCGGTATTCCACGTCGCCCAGCAGGTTCACATTGCCCGAGGCGGCCTGTCCGTCTTCAAAGAAACCTAGCGGGTAGAAGCTTGTGCGAACCTGCGCGGAGCCGGAAACGGAGAAGGCATTATTGGGGCCATCGTTACCGGTTTCGCCGATCACGGTCAGGCCAC
Organism: Ralstonia sp. A12; assembly: GCF_000801955.1. GTDB lineage: Bacteria > Pseudomonadota > Gammaproteobacteria > Burkholderiales > Burkholderiaceae > Ralstonia. The sequence goes on along the minus strand of NZ_JSZO01000039.1, from coordinate 8,240 downwards.
CCACCGTGCCGCCGGTGACGGTGCCGTTGGCGATGATCGCCTCGTCTTCAATGCGCACGTTGCCGCTCACCTGTGCGCCCGGCATCACCGTGGCGTAAGGACCGACGAATACCGACATCAATGTGCCGGCCGGTGCGCAGCCGCCTCCGTTGGGATGGCGCTGGGTGCCGCTCGGGCAGGCGGCGCGCTGCCCGTTCTGGAAGCCCTGCGGCCAGGCATTGTCCAGCTCGATCATGTACGGGTAGCGCCAGATGGTTCCATAGGCTTGTTCCGCCACGATGGACTGATAGACCGACGGCGTGGCCGTGACCACCAGGAACAGCGGTTCGCCCAGGTTGACCTTGAAGGTCAACTGACCGTCCAGGCCCCTGCGCAGTGCGCTATAGCGGGCTGTGGTGAACTGCTGGTCGGTGGCCACCAGCCCCCAGCGGAAGTCTGCGTCGGAACCCGGCTGATTGACGCCGCGGAACTTGATGGTCACCGTGCTGGCTCCAGCGGTCGGGTACAGGCGGACGACGTTGTAGCCGAAGCGCTGCGGGGCACCGTAGAACGGCGACACGAAGCGGTGGTTGCTGGTCCAGTTGTCGTCCAGCGCTTCCAGTGGCAGCAGGCGGTGCATGCGCTCGGACTTGTTTGCCAGCGCGATGTTGCCGTAGGTGCTGCGAAAGGCGTTGCCCGAAACCTTGTAGTCCCAGGTCACGTTGTGCATGGCCCAATCGCCGAAGAAGTCGTTCAGTTGCGACAGGTTCCACCCGCGCGAATTCATGATGTTCAGGAAGGCGTCCGAGCCGGCAGTCGTAAAGATTGCTGAGGTCGCCGACGGGCCGTACTTGTCCTTGAGGAACTCCATGAACTGCCAGTCACAATACATGTCTCGGGACGACCCAAGATACAGATGCGGCACGTTGGCCAGCATCTCGGTGCAGTGGGCGTTGTCGCGATTCTCCGGCAACTGGTGCGCGGTATAGTTTGCGTGGCTCTCCGAGACCCAACGGCAGTTGTTCGGGTCCGAGCACGAAAGACCGCCGTTGGAAGCCCACCAGTACTGCCAGGTGTGAGTGAACTCGTGCGTCAGCCCCCAGTGATCGAGCAAGCCGTCGGGCCCCATCTCCATGCTGAGGTGGTCCTGTGCCCAGCCCCCGCCGCTCAACCCGAATGACGAGCTGATGTGAATGGACGGCTTGATCTTGGTGGCTGTGTTGTAGAACGGCTCCGGCATGTACAGATTGGAGTCGAACAGGTTGTGCCAGACCGTGTTCTCCAACGTGTTGGCAGCTTCGGTCAGCTTAGCCGCAGAAATGTTCTCGTCGGAATAGAAGGCAAAGTGCGCCGACTCCTTCACCAGCTTGAAACCTGGGTGATCGGGAGACGGGCCACCTGCAACCCAGGTGCCGCTCACGGTCTGCGGCTTGCTGGTGACAGAAGTGTTCCACTGCGTGCCAACCGTACCGTTGTCAACCGTGCTAGTCGTGGCAATTTGAGCCAGCGCCTGGCAACGCTTGACCTGGCCGGGATACGGATCGGAACCGAAATACGCCGTAGTGCACTCAGCTTGGCCGCTAACCGAGCGCATCACCCACTTTGTGCCGAAGCCGTAACGCACGCTATGGGCGCCGTTCTTGATGGTGAACGACTGGCCTTCCGTGGCCACCGTGACCCATTGCGTGGATTCCACTTCGATCTTGGCAGAAGCGGTCGAAGCCGCCGTGGCAGTCGCGTCGTCACCGCTATCGCCGCCACCGCAGGCCGCCAGTATCGACGCACTGCTTGCCACCGCCAGAATGAGCAGACGCCGCCGGAGTGGCGCCGCATATGCGGCGAGGCCGGCCGACAGTGAAGCTTCCTTAGCGCACATCGTTGATACACCCTTTATAAGGTTAATTTTCTTGAATGCAAGCCGGACTGATCTTGCGGGCGCAAGCCGCACTCCCCAGGACTTGAGCGCCATTGGCCGCACGACAATACGCCCGGCTATTGCCGGGCACCGAAACACCCGACGCCCGAGCGCTTTTTCATTCGATGCCTTCGGGTGATGGCTCGCACAGGGACGATGTCTCCGCAAACCGTGTGGAATCCGGTGGCTCTATCAAAGCGCAGGCCCTTGGGGTCGCACTAGTGGAATTCCAAGGGCTCCGCCTTCTTGCTTTCTTATCGACCTGATTCGTTGCTAAGACCGCGCTCAGATATGCCCAGGCCCGGCGTGCGCCTTCACCGCCTCCGGCACGGCACTCGCCTTGTACGGCACGACGATCTTAGATTTGTCGACCGACTTGAACGCATGCATGACGATCGAATCCTGGGTGAAACCGCTTGTCACGGAGGCCGGCTGGACTACGTTGCCCAAGCAGTTGCGTCCGAACGTCGCCTTGCATTGCGCCTGCGTTGCCGCATTCGGCCCGCCCTGCGCACCGAAGACATAGCCGTTATCCGGGAGGATCGGCACACTCACGTTATCGAAGTAGTTGCCTTCGACCAGAACGGTAGACTGTTCCCTTGCGTCCAGCGCATGCCAAGCCCCATCCTGGAAGTAGTTATTGACCAAGTGAACCACCGCTTGATTGCCGAGAATCTTTGGCTCACGGCCAGAGAATTCGTGGAACCAGTTGTTGGAGAACGTGACCGTCTGTTCGGAGGCGTCCATCAGGACATTCCAATAATGTTTGCCATTGCAGGCGGGCGAATAGACGTCGTTGCCGTCGAAATCGTTCCACGAGATGGTGACGTTCGAGGTCGGCCCGAAGTGGTCCACGACCATCTGTCGGCCGATGTTATGGAAGCGGTTGTGATCGACCCACACGTGATCCACATGCTCCAGCGAGATGCCATCACCCACGAAAATGACGCCATGGTTGATGTCGCTAATCGTCAGGTTCCGGATGACGACGTTGCTTACCTCATTGAGCCGCAAGCCCTTGCCTTTGAGAATGCCAGTCGTACCCACACCGATCACTGTCTTGTTCGAACCGACCATCAGCGGGTTGTTGCCGGCGGTGTCATAGGTGATCTGAGTGACCGACTTGCCGGTGCAGTGCGTATCGCTCGAATTCAGCAGAACCAGCGCCTCGGTCTTGTACGGTGCGGCGCAGACGTTGCCCGGATAGCAGCCGGCCCGGTGGCTTTTGCCCTCGGTACCGGTGTAGTCGATCGTCGTAGCGATTTGGATGACGCGCGGCGTGGTGTCATTGCACGCCCCAGTACCGTCATAACTGCCGCACAGCGCGTTTTTCAGTTGCTCGCGGCCCTTGATCGGGTCGTTGACCACGACCACCTCGCCGCCGGCTCCGCCGGTCGTGCCAGCGCCAAAACCCTCCGGCATGCTCGCCATCGGATTATCCGATGCTTGGCTGACTTGCGCCGCACTAAATAGAGCCAAGCAACCCAGCGCCAAGGTAGCCGCTTTCAGGCTTTTCTTATTCACAAACATCTCGATTTCCTCGTTTTTAAATACTTACAAAAATAAATCTAATTTATTTTTATTACTGCTTCGCCATCACAGCAGACAACCTACCGTCAACTATTCGTCAGCGAGGCAACCTGCGCGGCGGTCAACGCGCCACGATGGATACGGAATTCGTCGATCCGCCCGTTGAAGGTCGGATCGGCGGCAAACTGCGAGCGGCCGAGCCAGTTCTGGTTGGTACTGCCAAGGCGGAATGGCGCGAGGAACATTTCCGTGTTTGCGTTGACCGCGCGGCCATTCACATACAGCGTGGCGGTGGTGCCGGACAGCGTGACGGCCACATGCGTCCACTGGCCGACCGGCAAGGCGCTGGCGCCCGTGACACCCTGCGTGCCATGAGGGCCGTTGACCGTCGTCGCAAACTCCATTACGCCGGCGCCGTTGCACGGCATCAGCGTCAGGTAGCGGCCCGTGCCGGCGCCGAAGTCGAAGATGCGCGCCCAGGTTTGCGAGGCGTTCCAAAGCACCCAGGCCGAGATGGTGAAATCGGACAGATTCACCATCAGGTTGGACGGCAATGCGACGTATGCACCGGCGCCGTTGAGCGACACGGCGTTGCCTGCATGGCCTGCCGCCCGGGCGGCGCCTCCCTTCAACGTACCGGTATGACCATTGGCGGAACTATCGGCAGCGGTGGTACCACTGGTTTCGTCGAAGGCTAGGTAGGTCTGCACGTGAAGCGCCGTAACGACCTTGCGCTCGTTCGACGGCTTGGTTTCTCCCGAGGGCGTCACGGCCGTGACGACGTAGTAGTACGTGCCGACCGAGGGCGGCGTGTCGGTGAAGGTTAGCGGGTCGGTAATGCCAATGCGGATCGTGGTGTAAGGACCGCCGGAGATCATGGCACGCTTGACGTTGTAGCTCCTGGCATTGGACGTGCCCCACCACGACAGTACCACCCTGCCTGCGCTCGCGTAGCCGATCAGGTTGATGGGCGTGGCGACGGGAGTGCCCGGATCGCGCGTGCAAGTGAGTGTGCCATAGCCGAGCTGGTCGAAGCCGCCACTGTTGGGGCCGTAATTACCGCCGCCGCCCTCGGGCTCGATCAGATCGGCAAACTTCTTGCTGTACGGCGCGGCCAAGCCCTTGCGGTTGATGTAGTGGTTGGCCACCAGCGCCCAGCAGGGGCGTTCTATGCCCTGTGCCACCGTCGATAGCCCGGTCTGCGTCACGTCCACGTTCTGGTACGTGACATAGGGCACGGTGTAGTAGGTGCTGCCCGACTGGATCAGGTTGGTCTTGGCCACATACTCGGCACCAGCCAGAAAACGGTTGTTGTCGTAGCCGTACAGGTCGACGTTCTGGTTCCACGCCATCTCGCAGATGGCGCCACCCAGCGCGATGCCCATCGTGTTGTGCCCCTGATCGCGGCCGCTCTCCTGCCACTGGCCCAGGTTGCCCGGGTGCACGTAGTACACCGCCTGCTCGATGCAGCCGTTGCCCGCACCGTTCTTGAAGTAGAAGATGGCCTCGTTAAACAGCGCGGCATCGTCGCACAGCACACCGATGGCGAGAATCGACGCAATGCTGCACAAGTCCCAGTTGGCCCAGTAATGCGTGATGTCGGTGCCGTTGTGCCCGTTCAGGAAAGCGTAGTTGATGGGGTAGAAGATGGTACGCATCATCTTCTGGAACCTCGTCAGCCCGGCAGCGCTCCAGCCGGGGTAGCTGCGCACGATCTCGCCCACGTTGGCGAGTTCGTAGCCGTAGATACCCGCGGCCAGGACGACGTTGCTGTTGCCCTCCAACGCGGTGAGTGTGGACGACCATTCATCCAGGTACTTGACGGCATGCTCGGCATAAGCTGTGTCATCCGAGACCTTCCAGCGCAGGGCACAGGCATACGCTGCCGCCACGTCATTGAAGAGGGTGGGGTAGTTATCGTGATCCGTGCCGCGCGAAATGACGGCACACGGACTCGGGTTGCGAGATAGGCTCGCGTGGTAGTTGTCGACCAGCATGTTCCAGCCGTCGATCCAAGGCGACGCCTTTGCGGCAACCTTGTTACGCATGCGCGTGAAGTCGACGTCGGTATGCAGCAGCCCTGGGTGCACAAATGCCACCGTGACAGCCGCCTCGATGGCGACAGTCGAATTCGTCGAATCGGAGGAGACGGCAGCCGTGTCGGAAGACGATGCCTCGGTGCCGTCGTCTTCGCGGCCCCCGCAGCCGGTCAGCAGCAGGGCGCTAAGCCTGTAGAAAAAATGCCGCCTGGAAATGTTTTCGATCGCCGCATCCGGCAATGCGAGCGCACCAGACTGCGCCGTTTCTAATGGTTCGTTCATCACACCCGCCCTTCGTTTGTTTTGGTTTTCACAGCGGGCGAGAATACGCAGGAAGCGTGTCAGATACCCAGCTACAGTAGGGTTGTACCCGCCACGAAAAAGGTAGCACAACCCATCAACTTCGCTCAATAGAGCGACCATTTGTGTGAAGTTTGTTGAGGATGAAGTGTCAATTATTGACGACTCATCATCTTTGTTTGGCCGTGCGCATGGCGTGCCGGCGCCCCGGAAACAGGAATGCGGCACACCCATCGGCGTTCACCGGGGCAGATTGCTACAACTTTGCGAACACCATTCTTTTTGGTAATCCCCCCAAACCGGACCAGAGTTACCCTGGTCCGACGATGAAACGATGCCCCGAGTGTTCCGCTAGCAGGCCGTACAAGCTGTCAGATGGATGGTTCAAGTGTCGCGTCTGTGGCAAGCGTTTTAGCTGGACCTCCATATGGGATTCGGTGCGGCTAAGCAGTCGCGAGAAGACGCACTTGCTGGAGTTGTTTGTGCTTGGTGTGCCGGTCTACCGGCAGCGCTTCGACACTTCGGTCAGCGCTAAGTCGCGGGAGCGTTTCTACCGACTCATCCGTGCCTGCATGGCGCAGCAAGAGCAGTTGCGTGAGCCGTTTGCAGGCACTCTGGAATGCGACGAAACCACGTTTGGCGGGGGCTCGACACGGCAAACGCGGTTGGGGTGCAGCAGGCAAGGTGGTGGTCTTCGGCATCGTCAAGCGCAATGGCTAAGTGAAGGCTGCCCCCATCGCTCAGCACGACCGGGCGGCCATCATGGACCAGATTCAGGCTCACCCTCGAGAGGGGTCGCTGTACTACACCGATGCCAGGCAGGCATACGCCACTTTGAGGCTACGAGGTGACCACGTGGTGGTGCTCAAGGAGAAGGGTAAGCCGGTCGGCCGGGATCACATCAACGGCATCGAGGGTTTCTGACGCTATGCCAAGAACTGGCTTTATCCGTACCGTGGCGTACCCAGCAAATTCTTCCATCTTTATCCGGCTGAAACCTGCGATCGCTACAACCACCGCGATGAAGACCTGAGACCCTTGCTACGCAAGCTTCTACAGGCAACCCCTACCCTTGAAATCAGGCCCATTTTGATCCGATTTAGGTAGGAATTACCTTTTAAAATGGTCTTCTCGCGCTCAAGGCGCTCAATGCGCGCCTCAAGCTCCTGGATATGCTGCTGATCCGGGGTCATGGCCTTGCCGTGCGGCGTGATGCCCTGGCGCTCCATCTGAAGCTGCTGCACCCACCGCCGCAGCACCGACTCGGCGATGCCGCCCGAGCGACTTGCTTTGATATGGCTATAGCCTTGGTCGAGAACCAGGCAGGCAGCCTGCTGCTTGAATTCAGGGGAAAACGAACGACGTTGCTTGGCCATCAGACACCTCTTCACAGCGAGCATTCTCGCCTAAGTGAGTGTCCGGATTCATTAGACCACTACACTCCCACCCCCCGCCCGCCCCAGGGCGGGAGCGAGGGAAGCCGAGCGAGAGGATCGCTCGTATGCGCCTCTCAGAAAGAAAAAGCCCCAAGCAGCTTGTAACCGCCCAGGGCTTCCCGACCACTTTCTTCATGGAGGCTCATGAACTATGGCTAAGCGCCAGTCTACCTACTTGGACCTCCACCAGCAGGCGTTGGTGAGATTAATTGAGCAATGCGCACGCCGTCATCGGCGGCATGATGTGTTCCGCGACTTCTGCGAACTTGCAGCGCTGTCCATCAGCAACCGTGTCGACCTGCTGCAGTACGACGCACGCGAAGCGCGTTACCTGGAGATCATCCAGCGCTACGAGCGAGAGGAAGTCGAATACTTCCCGCGCATGCTGGCCCACCTGTTGGAGTCGTTGGAGGGCGGTCACAAGGATGCGCTGGGTCCGATCTTCGAGGCGCTGCAGTTGGCCGACCACTATCGCGGTCAGTTCTTCACACCATGGGAGGTGTCGCGCCTGATGGCCAAGATGCTGTTCTCCGGCGCGGCGGCCGAGATCGAGCGCAAGGGCTTTATCACGTTGATGGAGCCCGCCGCCGGCGCCGGCGGCATGGTGATCGCGGCGGCTTCTGCACTGCTCGATGAGGGCGTCAACTATCAACAGACCATGCATGCCACGCTCATCGATATCGACGCGATGGCCTGCCACATGTGCTAAGTGCAAATGGCGCTGCTGCGTGTTCCCGCGATTGTGATTCACGGCAACGCATTGGCGCCGGACACGGTGTGGGGCCATTGGGTGACGCCCGCCCACGTGATGGGCCTGTGGGACGTGCGTTTGCGCCGCCGTGATCGTGAAGAGGCAGAGCGGGAATAGGTTGGCCAGGAAGAGGGTGCCAATGAGATCGCAAGCGAAACGGCGCACACCCTTCGGACTGGGCCGGAACCGCTCGCACAACACCGCGCGGCAATCGTGACGCGCCGCATTGCGCAGAGCGAGCAGCTCGACTTGTTCTCATCCTGCCCCTAGGGGCTCGAAGCTGCCCGCAA
>NZ_JSZO01000038.1 GCF_000801955.1 Ralstonia sp. A12 | reverse complement strand
CGCATCGGGCGCGCCTTTCTTTGCTTACTTTCTTTGGCAAGACAAAGAAAGTGAGTCGGCCCCGGCAGGGGACGAAACAGCAGATGCACCAACAGCATCAAAAACTTGCCAAGCGCCCAAGCACGTCAAGCCCGAAACACCGCCACCGCGTGCTTCAAGTCCTCCGACTGCCGCGCCAGCACCGAGGTGGCTGCTGCCGCTTCTTCCACCAGCGTAGCGTTCTGCTGCGTCACCCCATCCAACTGCGAGACCGACGCGTTGATCTGCGCAATGCCGCTGCTCTGCTCGCGCGAGCTAGCCGAAATTTCCGACATTAGCTGCGTGACGGTCTGCACCGATTGCACGATCTGCGTCATGGTGGCGCCAGCCTTGTGGACGAGGTCCACGCCATCGCGCACGGATTGATCAGACGCGCGGATGATCTCCTTGCTTTGCGCGGCGGCCTGCGCGCTGCGTTGCGCGAGGCTGCGCACCTCGCCGGCAACGACGGCAAAGCCGCGGCCTTCTTCTCCTGCGCGGGCGGCTTCCACGGCGGCGTTGAGCGCGAGGATGTTGGTTTGGAACGCGATGCTCTCGATGGTGGCGATGATCTCGGTCACGCGCTGGCTGTCGGCGCGGATGGCGTCCATGGTGTCTACCACGCGTTGCACGACCTGCCCACCGTCGGCGGCAATGGTGGAGGCTTGCTCGGCGAGCGTGCTGGCCTCGCGGGCGTGGTCGGCGTTGCGCGCGACCATCGACGTGAGTTCTTCCATGCTCGATGCGGTTTCTTCCAGCGCGGCGGCCTGCTGCTCGGTGCGGGCCGACAGGTCATGGTTGCCGGCAGAAATCTGCAGCGTACTGTGCGCGACGTTGGTGGCGCCATCCTGGATGTCGCGCACGATGGAAGACAGGCTCGCACGCATGGTGCCCATGGCCCGCATCACTTCGCCCAACTCATCGCTGGAGCGCACTTCCACGGCGGTGGTCAAGTCACCGGCGGCCAGGCGCGTGGCCAGCGTGGCGGCTTCTTCCAGCGGGCGGATGAGCGTGCGGGCCAGCAGCACGCCTGACATGGTCGCCAGCCCTGCGCAGCCCACGCCGGTAAGCCACAGCCAGTCGCGGCTGAGTACCAGCCATGTGGCGTTGTGCAGGTCGGCGGCTTCCAGCGCGATGTGCGCCCATAGCGTGCCGATCAGGATGGCCACGGCAATCAGGCTTTGCAGCCCGATGACCTTGAAGCGCAGGCTGTCGCGCTGAAACAGGTTGATGGCACGTCGCCAGCCCGTGCGCAGGATGCGTCCGGCGCGCACGGTGTAAGACGTGTCGCCTTCGTTGATGGCCGTGTAGGCGCGCTGCGCGCGCGCTATCTGCGAGGGCGTTGCCATCGACCGCACCGACGTATAGCCGACGACGTTGCTGCCCTGGAACACGGGCGTGACGTTGGCAAGCACCCAGTAGAAGCCGCCGTCTTTGCGCCGGTTCTTCACTAAGCCACGCCACGGCTTGCCGGCTTGCAGCGTGGTCCACAGGTCGGCAAAGGCGGCCTCGGGCATGTCGGGGTGGCGCACGAGGTTGTGCGGTGCGCCCACCAGCTCTTCCTGCGTGTAGCCGCTGACACGCACGAACGCCGGGTTGGCGAAGACGATGCGGCCTTTGAGGTCGGTGCGGGAGATGAGGTAGTCGGTGGGGGCGAGTGCGGTTTCGGCTTGGGTGACCGGGAGGTTCGTGCGCATGGTGTGCCGCGCCTTGTGGGCGCGCAGGTAGGCGGATGTCAGCAGAAGTTGGCGGGAGTCCTCCTTTGCAACGGCACGCCAGGCGCGGGGCTAAAGCTCGAAATGTGAAGCGAATTGATCCAGATCAAACGGGCGGGTGGCGCCTCCCGCCTCCAGGAAAGGGATTTGGCGGGCATAGCCATTGCTAAATTGAGGACGACGCGGATGCAACCGTTGGAGACGGAGGAGCAAGGTGGTCAAGATCTGTGGAGACGTGGAGATCGTCCCTCGGGTGATCCCGGCGGGCGAGCGCGGCTGGGAGGCCCGGATCGACGTGGTCTTCCGCAGCGCGGAGGGGCCGTCACTGACCGGCTCGCAGCCTGTGCTGCCGGGGTGTACGTTCGGCTCACCGCGTGAGGCGATGGATGCCGCGCTGCTGTATGGGCAGCGCGTGCTGGGTGATTGGGTGCGCGGCGCGGCGTGACTGCACCGGCCGAAACGTCGGGTGGGTTTAGAGGCGCTCTTGCCGGTTGGACTAACGGCGCTCTTGCGCCTTACGCTGCTCGCGTGTGAGTCCGGCTGTCCAGTAGCCCTTGGCATCGATGGCATCGCGCGGCACCGCCCAGGTGCCTTCGAGCAGCGTGCGCACCTGCTTGAGCAGTGACGCCTCACCCGCCAGGAAGACTTGCGGTGTGCCTGTCGGCAACGTCTGCGCACTCAGCGCGCCCACGACCATGGCGCCCGCGTGTGCAGTGTCGGCCTCGATCCAGTGGATGTCATGACCGCGCGGATGCCCGGCAAATGCACCTTCGAGCGGCAATCGTGCACGCGCATCGCTGATGGCGATAAAGGCGTGCACCGGCGTGCGCTCGGGCAGGCTCTCCAGAATGGCAAAGATGGCCGGCAGTGCCGTTTCATCGCCCACCAGCAATGTCCAGGGTGCAGCGGGGTTTGCCTGGAAGCCGCGCTTGGGGCCAGCAAACTCCACTTCATCGCCGGGTGCGGCGTGCTCCAGCCAACGGGCCGCTGGGCCGTGTTGTGCGGCGGGCGTCTCGTCGTGCACGACGAAGTCGACTTCCAGTTCGGCGCGCTCGGCGTGGTAGCGGCGGATGGTGTATGCGCGGCCCAGCTTGCGATCGGCGGCTGCATTCGCGCCGAGCGGAAACATCAGCTTGATCGCGGCGCCCGGCGACATGTTGGCTAGATCGGCTAGGTCGGTTGGCGATACACCGGTAAAGACCACGCGGCGCATGCGTGGCGACAGTGTGTGAATGGCATGCACACGCACGCGGCGTGTAGCGGGTTTGAGGGGGCTAAGCAGCTGCGACATGAGACCTTGTGTGCGGTAGAAGGCAAACATAGTTGGGCTGCGGAAAGGAGGAAAGTGGGCTGCACGGGCGCAGCCCAGGCGGCGACAGGCCACCCGGATCGCGCCGCACAGTTCAGCGCTCTCCGGTGATTTCCTTGAGGGCGCGCAGCAGGATGTCTGCCACGCGTTGTTGCTCTTCGCGCGAGGCGAAGCGCTTTTCCATGATGGCGAACTTCAAACGCCAGCGTGCGGTGCGCAGCGGGTCGTCGCTGGTGTCGGTCCATTCAGCCGAGCCATCGGTTTCGCGGTCGAAAGCCATGGCTTCATTCATGCGCTTGACGCGTTCACCCATGGCACGCAGTTGCGCAAGGATGGCGTCTGCACTGTGCTGGCGTTCGGCCAGCCAGGCTTCGCCCTCGGGCGTGATGCCGTAACGCTTCTTGTTGCCCTCGACCGTGACAGAGGCGAAGCCGTGGTCTTCCAAGTACGACAGCGCCGGGTACACCATGCCGGGGCTCGGTGTGTAGAAGCCCAGCGAGTGCTCTTCCACCGCCTTGATGAGTTCGTAGCCGTGGCGCGGGGTGCCCTTGAGCAGCGCCAGCAGAACGAGCTGCAGGTCGGCCGAACTCAGCCGGCGGCCGCGCCAGGGGCTGCCGCCGTCGTCATCACCCTCACCGTAGCCGCCCGGGCCGCCGAAGCCACCCATACCGCCCATCCCGCGGCCAAAACCACCGCGGCCGTGGCCGTGCCGGCCCATCATCATGAAATGCTTTTCCATCCACATTTTGTGGTGGCGTCCAAACCATCCGTGCATCGTCACGCTCCTGCAGAACATCATTCGATATATCTTAAGATACATCGAATGATAGTGACGACCGTCCGGAAGTCAAGGACGGGTGCAAAGATTTCGGTCAGGCAGCGTCTCCAACCGGTGCCTCAGAGCGTTGCTTTGTCGCCGCCCACCATGGCCGCGTGAACCAGCCAGCGCCGCACGACCTGTTCTTCTTCGGGCGTAAAGCCTTCGAGCAACTCTCGTTCGATGCCGCCGGATCGCTTCCGGCAGGCGGCCAGCAGGGCTGCCCCTTCGGGCGTCACGTCGATGTGCTGGATGCGGCCGTGCACGGCATGCGGCCGGCGCGTGATGGCGCCGCTGCGCTCCAGGTTGGCGACGATCACGCTCACGGTTTGTGGCGTCAGCATCGCCAGGCGGGCAAGGTCAGCATTCGAGACGCCAGGGTAGGCGCGGATCATGGTCAGCACCAGGAACTGCGGCAGCGTGACGCCCACATCGACCATGGCGCGCTCCATGCGCAGACGGTGCGCGGCGCTGGCCTGGCGCAGCAGGTAGCCCAGATAGCCTTCTTCACCGCGTTTGCCCTGGCCAGGCTCGGGAATGAAGGGCGTGTCCAACTCGTTGCCCGCGTCGGCGGCGGGGGCGCGCTTGCTCATGATGTCAGAGTTCGAATATGATGTTCGAGCACTGATATTAACACTCTTGCAACTTCACTCCACGATAGCGCCCGGAACAGGAGCCGCACATGCACGATCTCTCGCCTCGCATGGATTACACGGAATTCGTCGAAACCGCCGTTGGTGTGCCGGCCGCATTGCAGGCGCTCGGCAAGGCGGTCGACGCCTCCGGGCTGGAAAAGCCGCTGACCGAACTCATCAAGGTGCGCGCTTCGCAAATCAACGGCTGCGCGTTTTGCGTGCAGTTCCACCTGAACCTGTCGCGCAAGCTGGGCGTGGCGGCTTCCAAGTTGGATCTGGTGGCCGTCTGGCGCGATACGCCGGTGGTGTTCACGCCGCGCGAGCGTGCCGCGCTGGCCTGGACGGAAGAGCTGACCTCGCTGGCACGGGCCACCGGTCACGGTGTGGAAGACCACGCGTATGACGCCGTGCGTGAACACTTCTCCAAGACCGAGGTGGCCTTCCTCACGGCCGCCATCGCCAACATCCAAGCGTGGAACCGCATTGCCGTGTCGCTGCGCTTTGCGCCGCAGGTGCCCGCTCCCGTCGCACCGCAGGAGGCATGACCATGGACACCATCCGCCCTATTGAAGACGAAGCCGCGCTGCGCGCGTGCTTTCCCGTCATGCATCAACTGCGGCCGCATCTGGCCGATGCCGATGAGCTGGCCGCGCGCTGGCGCCGGCAGATTGAGCACGGCTATCGCCTCATCGCTGTCTGGCGCGATGGCATGCCCGTCGCACTGGCCGGTTACCGGGTGCAGGAGAACCTGGTCTACGGTCCGTTCCTGTACGTGGACGATCTGGTGACCGATGCCAACCTGCGCAGCAGCGGCCTGGGCAATGTGCTGATGGATTATCTGAAGGACGTGGCGCAGCGCCTGGGCTGTGTGCGGCTGGTTCTGGACACGCCGTTGTCCAACGTGCTCGGCCACCGCTTCTATTACCGCAATGGCCTGCTGGCCGGCGCGCTGCGTTTCGGATTCAACATACCGGCTGGAGGTGCCGCATGACGACATTGCTGCATGTGGCCGTGAGCCCAAGAGAAGGCCGATCGCACAGCCGGCGCGCGGCGCAACTTGTGCTCGCTCAACTGGCCGAAGCCACCTCGGGCCTGCGGATCATTGAGCGCGATCTTGCTACGACGCCGCTGCCGCATCCCGATGCCGCCTTTGTCGAGGCCAGCCTGATGCCCGATGCCGATCGCACAGGCGCACATCATGCTGAACTGGCGTTGTCCGAAACGTTGATCGGTGAGCTGGAGGCGGCGGATGCTGTTCTGATCTCCACGCCGGTGCACAACTACACAGTGCCGTCGACACTGAAGGCGTGGCTCGACTTGGTGGTGCGCCCGGAGCGCACGTTCCGCCGGACGCCGACAGGCAAGGTGGGCGTGCTGGCAGATCGCTCGGTGCTGGTGGTGTCGGCATCGGGCGGCAACTTTGACGGCGCCCACGCGCAGACGGATTTCCTCATGCCGTATCTGCGCTACGTGTTTGCCACCGTGGGCATCCAGCAGGTGGATGGCATTCGGTTGCAGAACACGGCGCGCGGCGCAGAGTCTGCTGCGCAGGCGTTCGACGGATTCCGCCGTGAATTGGCCGAGCGCATGTTGCTGATGCCGTTGGTGGCCTGAGGCGCCTTCGGCAAAAAAAAGGCCGGCGCATTGCCGGCCTTTCGTAGCCCCATCAACACCTGCGGCCCGGGGAGCAGGTGTGGATGTGGTTCTTGGGGCGGTTCCGGTCCCAGCCACCTTGGCGCATTTCCCAGCCATGGCGGCCGTGCACCCAATGTGGCGCGCGCCAATGTTGGCCAGGGCGGCCACGCATCTGATGGCCAGGGCGCCAGACGTAACGGTTGCCGTGCAGTTGCCAGTAGCCTGGCGCCCACACATAGCCCGGCGGCAGTCTCGGAATCCGCTCGTGGCGCGGCGCCGGTGGCGGGCCGACCCGCACGTGGACGGACACCTGCGCCTGTGCAGGTAACGTGATCGAACCAAGCGCGCCTGCGACTGCCAAGCAGATGCCGAGCATCCATGCACTCTTCTTCATGTGGGGATCCTCGCGAAGTGATGTTGGCTCGGATCGTAGCATCGGGCGCAGCGTCTGCCCTAGTGCACCGCACCACCACTGACCTTCAGATCGGCGCTGGTGGCAAGTGCAACGCGAATCGCGGTGCGTATCCCCTTGACCTGTGTATCGAGCGACAGGCTCGGCCGACCCGCATGCTGCGCTGCCAGCTCGGGCGTGGTCGGCACGTGGATGAAGCCGCCGCGCACCTGCGGCGCACGTGTGGCGATGTGGTGCATCAGGCCGTAGAACAGGTGGTTGCAGTTGTAGGTGCCGGCGCTTTGCGACACCGCCGCCGGCACCCCCGCTTCGCGCAGCGCCTGCACGATCGCTTTGATCGGCAGCGTGGAGAAATACGCTGTCGGCCCATCTGACACCACCGGCGTATCGACCGGCTGGTTGCCTGCGTTGTCGGGAATGCGCGCGTCGATCACGTTGATCGCAACACGCTCCACCGAGATCTCTGCGCGCCCGCTCGCCAACCCGAGCGCGAACACCAGCGTGGGCGACGTTTCTTCAATCGCCGCCACCAACTGATCATTGGCGACGCCAAACACGCACGGCAACTGCCGCGCCACGATGGTTGCACCGTCGACTTGCGTGCCATCGAGCGCTTGCGCGATGTCCCACGACGGGTTGGTCGGGTCGGATTCAAATGGTTCGATGCCGGTGACGAGTACGGTGGTCATGCATGGGCTCCTTGCAAAAATCAGTAGGTATGCAACTATATTTCGATGAAAAAAGCGGCAGATGCCGCCTTGGTGTTTGCTACGTGTTTAGCGCGCTGCGCACGTCACGGATGGCCTGGACCGTATCGTCGAACATGCTGGTGCCCACGTGTTCGCGCAATCGCCGCGCCACCTTGGCGCTGGCCGCTTGCAGCGCGGCTTCCATTGCACGCGCGGCATCGGTGGGGAACAGGTTCCACTCGCGGCCATCTTCTGCCGAGGGCTGGCGCTCTACCAACCCTTTGGCGACCAGGCCATCGACAAGCCGGGTGCCGGTCGGCCGCGCAATGCCCAGCACCTCGGCCAGCTCGCGGTTGAGCACGCCGGGCCGCTTGAGCACCACGCGCAACACGAACCCCTGCGGGGGTGTCAGGCTGAACGGTGCGTACGCAGTGGTCCATTCACGCTCGACGGTGCGTGCGAGCGCGGTGGTGTTGAAGTACAGGCAGTGATCGAACATGCGCGGCAGTCTAGTTGCAGATCGTTAGGGATGCAACGAATATTTCCGCAGCTTGATGGGCCAAGGAGTGACTCCTGTCCCGTATAAGAACAGCGGCCCCGTCCAGCATTCATGCCGGGCGGGGCCGCTTGTCTGCGCTTCTGCCTCAGAGGGGGATCAGAATCGCCACAGGATGTTGCCGAGCACCGCGTTGTCGCGTATGCCGCTGCCGAACTGGCCGCTGTATGACACGCTGAGCGTCAGGTTCTTCGTGACGCTGGCATCGAGCCCGACCTCCAACACCGCGCTGTCGCGCGCGATCGGCACCCCCGCGACCTGGAACGATGCACCGCCGGCCGCGAACGCGAACGTCGACGTTGGCTGCGTGGCGCCGAACGCGTGCCGCCAGCCGAGCATCCCGCGCGCGGTCAAGGTGCCTTTCGCGAGCGCGCTGAGTTCCGTCGCTGCCCGCACGCCCAGCGTCGAGAAGCCGACGTGGCTCGTGTCCGAGTCGGTGCGCAGCGCGGCTGCGCCGCCGTTTTCCGTGTAGCCGCCCGTGTGCAGGCTCACGTATGCCAGTCCGGCAAACGGTTCCAGCGCGACACGCCCGACCGGGATCGCATAACCGGTCTCGGCGAACACCTGCGTGGTGTTCGCGTTGTAGCTGGCGGAGTCGCTGTCGGCGAAGCCTGCGTACGACGGATGGCGGTTGCTGTCGATCCGGTGCCACGTGTACGCTGCGCCGCCGCGCACGCCCAGCGCGTCGAACTGCGCACCGCCGTACAGTACGACCGAGTAGCTGTTGAGCGATGCCGTCGAGGCCAACGCATTGTCGAGCGAGCTGTGCGTGATGCTACCTGCGAGGCCAACGCGCCCGCTGTCGCTGAGTGCCATGTCCGCGCCGGCGATGAAGCCGGTCTGGCTGCGGTTGATCGTCGACGCGTTGCCGTCGCCGGTCAACTGGCTGCGGCTGCCGAACGCCTGCCCCCACAGGACCGGTTGGTACGGCATGTTGCTGCCGCAGTCGGCGCGCGAGCCGAGCTGCCGCTCGCCCGCCGCGCCGCCGCCTGTGGCGTCACACCGTGCAGCGCCGCCGGACGACAGCGCCGCGAGCGGCCCCGACCCCGCCGCGAGCCCCTGGCGCGTGCGGTCCGTCACCGCATCGCGCACGTAGCGGCTGTCGGTCAGCAGCATGCTCTTCGCGCTTGCGTACAGCTCGCCGTCGAGCTGCCTGAACGCGGTGCGCGCGGTAGGTGCGTCCGCAATCAGCACGGAGTTGTACACCGGATTGCTCGCGCTCAGTGTGCCAAGCATGTTGGCGACGGCCACTTCGTTCGGCGTCGTCGCAACCGACGCGAACGACGCGCCGTTCGACGTCAGCCTCAGGTACACGTGGCCCGGGTCATAGTTGAGCAGCGGCGTCAAGAACGCATAGGTCGAGCTCACACTTGCGAATTGCCCCTGAACGCCTGCGCTCGCGCTCAGGATCGTGTACCGCGTGTTCGCCTGGTACGACGCGTCGCCTGCGACGACCTGCACGTTGCCGCCATTCAGCGTCGCGCTGCCCGTCGCGGCAAGACTGCCGCTTTGCTGTGGTGTTGCAGCGACCTGCAGCGTTGAGCCCGGCTGGAACGTCACGTTGCCCGCGACGTTCAGCGCTTGCCCCGGCTGCTGCAGCGATGCCGTCCCGCCGCTCGTGACGACGAGGCCGCCGATTGTGCCGGTGCCCGTCACCGTCGCGCCGTTCTGCACGGTCACGGTCGAGGCGGCCAGTGAGCCGTTGACGGCCAGCGTACCGGCCCCGACCGTTGTCGGCCCGGACAGCGTGCTTGTGCCTGCCAGGGTCAGTTGTCCGCTGCCCGCCTGCGTGAGTGAACCGGAGCCGGACAGCGCACCGCTCACCGTCACATTGCCGGACTGGTTGAAGACGAGTGCACCGTTGTCGATGATGTTGCCCGAGACGTTGCCCGACGCGCCGCCGTTGCCGAGCTGCAGCGTGCCGCCGGTCGCGATCGTGGTGCCGCCGGTGTAGGTGTTGCCGCCGGTGAGCACCTGCGTACCGCTCGCCACGGTGATGCCACCCGTGCCGCCGATCGTGCCGCCGAACGTCGTGCCGCTGCCGTTCAGCGTCAGCGTGTTGGCACCCAGACTGACGTTCGTGCCCGCCGCACCGGACAGCGCACCGAGCGTCTGCGCGCCCGTTGCGCTGCTGAGGTCGAGCGTCGCGCCCGCGCCGGCCAGATTGATTGCGCCCGTCGAGGTGAGGCTGCCACCTGCGCCCAGTGCGAGCGTGCCGGCGTTGATGGTCGTGCCGCCTGTGTAATTGTTCGCGCCCGTCAACGTCGTCGTCGCTGCGCCGTTCTTCACGAGCGCGCCCGCGCCGGTGATTCCGCCGTTCAGGCCAAGGGCGTTGCTGCCGCCGAGGGTCAGCGTCGCGCCCGTCCCGAGGTTGACGGCGTTGCCGACCGTCAGGCTCGTGGTCGTATCGAGCGTTGCCGCACCGCCAACGTTCAGTGTGCCGGAGCCGAGCGCTGCGCCATTGCCGAGCACCAGCCCGCCGCTGTTCAGGTGCGTGCCGCCCGTGTAGACGTTCGCGCCGGTCAGCGTTTGCGTGCCGGTGCCGGCCAGCGTCAGGCTGCCGGCGCCGCCGATCACGCCGCTGAAGGTGCCGCTGGCGGTTCCGCCCAGCGTCAACGCGTTGCCGCCGAGGTTCACGTTCGTGCCGGCGACGCCGTTCAGCGCTCCGAGCGATTGGGCGCCCGATGCGCCGCTCAGGTCGAGCGCCGCGCCTGCGTTGGCCAGGTTCACCGCGCCCGTTGACGCGAAACTGCCACCCGCGCCAAGCGCCAGCGTGCCGGCGTTGATCGTTGTGCTGCCCGTGTAGGTGTTCGCGGCCGTCAGCGTCGTCGTCGCTGCGCCGTTCTTCACGAGATTGCCTGCGCCGGCAATCCCGCCGCTCAGGCCAAGGGCATTGCTGCCACCGAGCGTCAGTGTCGCGCCGGTGCCGAGGTTCACGCCGTTGTTGAGCGTCAGGTTCGTGTTGGTATCGAGCGTCGCCGCGCCGCCGACGTTCAGCGTGCCGGTACCGAGCGCCGCATTGTTGCCGACCACCAGGCTGCCGCTGTTCAGGTGCGTGCCGCCCGAGTACGTGCTTGCGCCGTTCAGCGTCTGCGTGCCGGTGCCGGCCAACGTCAGGCTGCCGCTGCCGCCGATTGCGCCGCTGAATGTGCCGCTGGCGGTTCCGCCCAGCGTCAGCGCGTTGCCGCCCAGGTTGACGTTCGTGCCGGCCGCGCCGTTCAGGGCGCCGATCGTCTGTGCGCTCGTTGCGCCGCTCACGTCGAATGTTGCGCCCGCATTTGCCAGGTTGACCGCGCCCGTCGAAGCCAGGCTGCCGCCCGCGCCGATCGCCAGCGTGCCGGCGTTGATGGTCGTGCCGCCCGTGTAATTGTTCGCGCCCGTCAACGTTGTCGTCGCGGCGCCGTTCTTCACGAGCGCGCCCGCACCGGTGATCCCGCCGCTCAGGCCAAGAGCATTGCTGCCGCCGAGGGTCAGCGTCGTGCCCGTGCCGAGGTTGACGGCGTTGCCGACCGTCAGGCTCGTGGTCGTATCGAGCGTCGCTGCGCCACCGACATTCAGCGCACCGGTGCCGAGCGCCGCGCCGTTGCCGAGCACCAGGCCACCGGCGTTGATTGTCGTGCCGCCCGTGTAGTTGTTTGCGCCGGAAAGCGTCAGCGCCGCCGCGCCGTTCTTGACGAGACCGCCCCCGCCGGAGATCGTGCCGCCCAGGCCGAGATTGGTGCTGCCGCCGAGCGTCAGCGTCGTGCCCGTGGCGAGATTGACGCTGTTCGCGAGCGACACGTTGGTGGTCGCGTCGAGGGTTGACGCGCTGTTGACGTTCACGGCGCCGGTACCGAGCGACGTGTTGCTTGCGACGACGAGGTTGCCGCCGTTCAGGTTCGTGCCGCCCGTGTACACGTTTGTCCCAGTCAGCGTTTGCGTGCCGCTGCCCGAGAGCGTGATGCTGCCCGCGCCGGCGATCGTGCCGGCGTACGTCGTGTTGCTGCTGCCGTTGAGCGTCAGCGAGTTGCTGCCGAGGTTCACGTTCGTGCCGGCCGTGCCCGCCAGCGCGCCGATTGTCCGCGCGCCCGACGCGCCGCTCACATCGAACGTCGCGCCCGCGCCGGCCAGGTTGACGGTGCCGGTCGTCGCCAGGCTGCCGCCTCCGCTCAGCGCGAGCGTGCCGGCGTTGATCGTCGTATCGCCCGTGTACGTGTTGACGCCGCTTAGCGTCGTCGTCGCTGCGCCGTTCTTGACGAGGCCGCCGTTGCCGTTGATCGAACCTGCCAGCCCGAGACCGTTGCTGCCGCCGATCGTCAGCGTCGTGCCGGTGGCGAGATTGACCGTGTTGTTGAGTGTCGCGTTCGTGCTCGAGTCGAGCGACGCCGACGCATTGACATTCAACGCGCCGGTGCCGAGCGCCCCGTTGTTGCCGACCACGAGGCCGCCGGCATTCAGGTTCGTGCCGCCCGTGTAGTTGTTCGCGCCCGACAGCGTCAGCGTGCCACCGTCGTTCTTCGTCAGCGCACCGCCGCCCGACACCGTGCCCGACAGCGTCAGCCCGGTTGGGCCCTGCACCGTCAGCCCGCCCGCGCCGAGCGTCACGTCGTTGGCGACGTTGAGCCCAGCCGTGCCCGCCTGCAGCGCGCCGCCGTTGCCGGTGATATTGCCGGTGCCGAGCGACGCGTTGTTGTTGATGATCGCGACACCGCCCGACAGCGTCGCGTCCTGCGCAGTCGACGCGCCGTTGATCGTCCAGTTGCCGCTCGCGACGGTCAGGTGATTGAAATTGATGTAGTTGTTGGCCGCGATCGTGCCGTTCGCAAAGGTCCCCTGCTGCAGGTTGAGCGTGTTGTTGCCGCCCGCGCCGCCATCGACGATGCCCGTCGCCGCCACGTTGAGCGTGTTCGGACCGACCGTGATGTTGAACGCGCCGCCGGTGCCTCCCGCCGTGTTGACCGACGAGCCCGTCACCGCGGTGAACGTGTTGTTGCTGTTCGCGCCCATCGACACGCCGCCGTTGATCGTGCCCGAGTTGGTGAACGTATTGCCTTGCCCGGGCGTCCCGTTCGAACCGAACGAGACGCGGCCGTTGATCGTGCCGCTGTTCGACATCTGGACCTGGCCGCCGCCGTACGCGGCAACCACGGGCGCATCCGCGCCGACGAGGGTCGCGCCGACCAGCGGGTTCGAGCCGATCGTACCGGTGTTCGTAATGTGCGACGTGCCGCCCGTGCCGTTCTGGACCGAAAGCGCCATGCCCGTCACGCCGCTGATCGCCACCCCGGTCGAGCCGTTCATCGTGCCGTTGTTGACGACCGTGGTGTTGATGCTCGCCGACGCGTTGCCGAGCACCGCGCCGCTCGACAGTACGCCGAGCCCCGCGCCGAGCGCCGACGGGTCGATCGTGCCGTTGTTGGTCAGTGTGGTGTTGTTGCCGGTCAGCGACATCGCCGTGCCGCCGACGCCGAGCAGCACGCCGACACTCGCGCCGGGATTGACGGTGGCGTTGATGTTGTTCGCGCTGTTCGCATAGCTCGGCTGGAGCGGGTTGGCGATGCCCGAGCACGTCACGGTGGTACCCGCGGTGCTGCAGGTCGCATATGCGGGAATGATGCCCGCGCTGGTGAGCGCCACACACACGCCCGTCGGCAACACGAATCGCGGAAGCGGATCCCGGATCCTTCTCGAACGTACGCTACTCATACTTTCTCTCCTCGCTATCTGCCACGAAAAGCAAGAAACAGATCGACGACACGGAACGGCAAAGAAGGCGGGCCGGAAATGCCAGATAAAACGTACCCTTCCGACGATCCGGAAACGGAGTCGGATTCAATCAAGGGATAACGATGGAAATCGGCCAGACGACGCGGCGGGCGATATTAGTCGAACGACATGAAGACGCCCCCCCCTCAGGCAGTAACATTCTGGTTGTTCTGATGATTGCCCTGAAAATTGCAAAATAAGGCTATATCAAACGGTCCTCATCCGCAAAATGGCATGTCACCATCGACATGAAAATCAGGTTAACGGGATGTCTCTCCCGTGCGAGGGTGTTCCGGCTTGCGCCAGTCAGGCGGGATAATGTCGAATTATGCCGAGTCGAGCGCATTTCAGTATTGTCACCGCGCGATAAACTACAGACTTAATAATCTCTGAAAACAGTATTAAGATTTTCCAAAATCCCGGCGGATCAAAGAAGCGTTCGCGAAACGGGGTGAGCGGGTGAAATAATCCGACGTTGGACTGAACCGGAGCAACCGGCGCGTGCGCAAGCCGGTATTTCTTGACCGGTTGCTGTACTGTCAATTTGCGAGGCTGGGCGGTATTCAGCATCTCGGCCAGCTCATGGCTGGGCACGCCGGGCCATCGATCATCCCGGGGACAACGAGTATTTCCGTCGGTCGACCTGTTTAGGGCGCAGCTTCCGTCGCGTGCGCAAGCGGCTTCAGCGCCTGCACGAAGTAGGCGCGATCGTGCGGTGCGAGGTCTTGCATCGCTTCGGACAAGCGCTCCACGGCAGCGCGGGCGGTGGCGTAATCGCCATCGGCATGGGCAAACCACGCCAACTCCAGCAACAGCCCGCTGACCTGCACATGACCGTAGCGGTGGCGGCCGCTGTCGTGCTCGCGCAGGCGCAGCGCGGCAACGTCGGCCCAGCGCGGCGGCCAGTAGCGTGCGTCGAAGGCTTCGGCAAACGGGCCGGCTTGCGTCTGCAGGTCGGCCAGCGTGAGCGGGGCGCGGTGTGTGTTGGCGCGCGCAATGCGCATCAGCGCAATGGCGTTCCATGCCGATTGCAACGGTCCGCCGTTGCGCAGCGCTTGCCATTCGCTCATGGCCAGCCAGCGCACGGCATCGATCGTGCCGTCTGCTTGCGCTGAATTGCCCAGCACATCCCGCAGCAGCCAGCACGTCATGCCGAGGTTGGCGGCCACCTGCTGCACGGCGTCGGATGCCTGGCTTTCCAGCGCCGCAGCCAGCGCGGTTTCGAACTGGGCGACGATGCGCTGCGCCGTTTGCACCCTCACTTCCGGTACAACGTCGGCTGCATCGGCGTAGAGCAATCGTGCACGTTCAATCAGCGCGCTGAGGTTGTTCCACTCAAACCGAATCTGCGGGTGATAGCGCAGCAGGCTGCGGCCGGGTTCGGCGTCGGCCATGCGCGCGAGCAGGCCGGCGGCGAGGTCGAGATCGCGCCGGTCATACGCGCACCAGGCGGTGACGACGCGCTCCATGGCGGCGAGGTAGTCGTTGCCGAGCACGTGTCGCTGGCGGCGGTGCGCCCGCAGTTGCGAGAGCAGAGCGCTGGCACGCGTAGAGTCGCCCAGCCGGCGCGCGGCCATCGCCTCGCCCAGGGTGACGAGGGCGCGCTGGAAGTCGTTGTCGGCGGCGTCGCTGGCATGGCGCAGGGCGAGCAGGGCGCCGCCGCGCTCGGCATCAGACGCGCTGCTGGTGTGCGTGCCGGCGCCCAGCGCATGCAGCAGGCGCCCTTCGCGCATGGCATGGCGTGCCGTCAGGAAGGCGTGCCAGAACACGGGGTTGGGTGTGCCGGAGGCGGGGCCGGATAGCGCGCTGGCAGCCGCATCGGCGGTGTTGTCTGTGGCGCTTTCCGTTGCGGCAATGCCGAGGAAGGCGCGTACGTCTGTGTCATCAGCAATGCGCCCTTCAACCAGGCAGACGACGCGCGCCGCGTCTTCGGGCGTGAGCCAGAACGGGCCCTGGCTGCGCTTGTCGGCGTTGAGGAAGCGTGGCTCGCGGTCGCGCTGTTCGCCCCAGCCGGCTTGCACGCCCCAGTTCTGCCAATCACGAAACGCACGGCTGATCATCATGCGCTGCGTGCTGGCATCCGACACCGCACCACGCAAATCCGCCAGTCGCACAAAGGGCTGCTCGGGCGACAAGCGATGCGCATAGGCCAGCCGCACCAGTAGCCACAGGCTCTGGAACGGTGCGCGCCGGCCGTCGACGGTTTGCGGCGTGGTCAGTTCCAGGTGGAGGGCGGGCAAGTTGGGTGGCTGCATACGGAAACAGCGGCAGAGGCTGCGAGGCAAGGCGAGAAACGTTGCCGTTATTGTGCGCCAAGCCGTTTGTTACAGGCGTTACGCGTGTGACGTGCAGCACGCCTTGCGTACTGGAAAGCGCACGGTGCGCTCCCTACGATGCGCAGCGCCGGTGCTTGCCGGCAGCCAACTACAACGTTCAAGGAGTCCCCATGTTCTCTCGCTGGTCGAAGACCTTGGCACTGGCCATCACAGCCGGTGCCTTTGTAATGGGCGCCGCCCAAGCCCACGCCGAGCTAGTCGCGCGCGATGACCTCAAGCGCGTGTTCGATGAGGCGGGTGTCACCGGCACCTTCGTGCTCATGGATATCAGTGGCGATCGCACCTACGTGGTCGACCCGGCCCGCGCGGCGCGGCGCATCCACCCGGCGTCAACTTTCAAGATTCCCAACAGCCTGATCGCCTTCGACACCGGTGCCGTGCGCGATGACCATGAGGTGATCCCCTACGGCGGTAAGCCACAGCCCTACAAGCGGTGGGAGAAGGATATGGCGCTGCCCGAGGCGATCCAGGTGTCCAACGTGCCCATCTACCAAGAGGTGGCGCGCCGCATCGGCCCAGCACGGATGCAGGCTTACGTGGATGCGTTTGATTACGGCAACCGTCAGATTGGGAGCGTGATTGACCAATTCTGGTTGCGTGGTCCGCTGGAGATCTCTGCATTCGAGGAAGCGCGTTTCACCAGCCGTCTGGCGCTCAAGCAATTGCCGGTGAAGCCGCGCACGTGGGATCTGGTCCACCGCATGCTGCTGATCGAGAAACAGGGCGATGCCGCGCTGTATGCCAAGACGGGAGTCGCTACCGAGTATCAGCCCGAGATCGGCTGGTGGGTCGGCTGGGTCGAGCGTGCAGGGAAGGTCTACGCGTTCGCCCTGAACATCGACATGCCGCACGAGGCCGATATGGCCAAGCGTATTCCGCTGGGCAAACGGCTGATGCAGGCGCTGGCGGTATGGCCAACGCCATAAACCTCTAAGGTTGCGGTATTTCCGGTTCTGAGGATCAATCGGGAATACCCGGAGTTAAAGCTAAGAATCGGGTTGTGGGACGATTCCGTCTGTAAACAATTGTTGAGCCAAGCAGTTACAAAATGGCCGTTACGAATTCGTCGTGTCTGGTCGTCCGTAAACGACTGGACAGAGAGCGTCGCCCGAGGGTCGGGTATTGGGGGTTGTTATGCGTAAGCGTTATACGAGAGGGGCCGTCGCGTTGATGGCGGCGATTGGGGCCACCGGCGCGCTGGCCGCCGGTAGCCAGAGCGGCGGCACGATCCGCTTCACGGGGGCTGTCGTTGCCACCGGGTACAGCGTGCAGGCCGGACCGCGTGCCGCCGGTTCGGCGGATGGGCTGCAGGCGCGTACTGCAGCATCTGGCAATCAGGTGGTCGTGGCCTTCAACACACCTGCGGTGAAGCCGGTGCCTGCTCAGGTGTCCGTCGTGGCACGCGGCAAGTCATCGGACACATGGCGGCGCGTTGAAGACACCGGCAATGGCGCAGTTGTGCGCGCGCGGTATGACGGCTTTAGGGCAGGCGTGCTGGCGGGCAACAGCGGCAAACTCACACTCTCGCACCCGCCGGGCGCGGAGCCCGCACTGGCCGTTGTGACGGTCGCATACAAATAAGGCGGGAATTTTCCCGCCTTTTTTATTGGTCGCGCTGTCTCTTACGACGCCACCGGCCCCACCGGGGATTGGAACGGATGGTATTGATACAGCCACGTCTCCGACAGCGGCTTGCCATCCACGCGCAGGAACAGGCGCATGTCCACCGGCTCCTTACCGTCGACCGTCAGATCGAACTGCGCGCGCCAGTGGCCCGGCACGCCGTTCGGCACCGCTTCGGTAAACACATACGAGAACGTGCCACGCGAGGTGCTCAGCACCGCTTCGGGCTTCACGCCAAAGGGCAGCTTCTCCAGCGGGCCGCCCTTGAACTCCACCATGAACTTGCGCACACCGTGCGGACGCGGCTGGCCCGGTTGCCCACCGTTGCCCATGCGCGTGGCCACGCAGCGCGCCAGTGGCGTCGGATATGGTTCATCGGCCAGCCAGTGCAGGCGGTAGCGCAGGCGGTAGTGGTTGCCTGCGCGCGCCGGTGCCTTCGGCACCCACATGGCGACGATGTTGTCGTGGATCTCATCGTCGGTCGGGATCTCGATGAGCTGCACGGCGCCTTCGCCCCAGCCCTCCAGCGGCTCGACCCACAGGCTTGGGCGGCGCTCGTAATGCACGCCGTCCTGGTAGTTGTTGAAATCCCGATCACGCTGCAGCAGGCCAAAGCCGCGCGGGTTGTTGTCACCAAACGCCGAGGCCATCGTGCGCGGCGGATCGTTCAGTGGGCGCCAGATGCGCTCGCCGCTGCCCGTCCACAGGGCCAGGCCGTCGGAATCGTGTACCTCGGGGCGCCAGTCGGTGGCGGTGCCCTTGGCGGTTTCCGAGAACCAGTACATCGACGTGGCCGGCGCGATGCCGAAGCGGTCGATGTCCTTGCGCAGAAAGATAGCCGTGTCAATGTCCATCACCACGCCCTTCGAGCGATGCATGACGAAGCGGTATGCACCCGTGATGCTCGGGCCGTCGAGCAGCGTGTAGATCGTCACGGAATCGGCGCGGTTGTCTGCCGGCGTGTCGAACCACACGTGCGTGAAGTTGGGGAATTCTTCGGGCTTGCCGGCCTGTGCCACGTCCAGCGCAATGCCGCGTGCCGAGAGCCCGTATTGATACAGCTCACCGATGGCGCGGAAGTACGACGCACCCAGGAAGGCGACCCAGTCGTTCTTCTTCCAGTCGAGTTTCTTCTGATCGCCCAGGCGGCTTTCCTGGAAGCGGAAGCCTGCAAAGCCGCTGCCACGCGGCAGCTTGCGTGCGGGGCTGTCGGCGGGCATGTCGAAGTACGACTCGTCGTAGACGACCTCGCGCGCGGCGCCCTTGTCCACCACGTGCATGCGCACCGGCGCGCGGAAGAACGTGCCCAGGTGGAAGAACGTCACCGGAAACTGGCCGGGGCCATCGGCAAACAACGCGTGTGCGGTGTCGAACTTGATCTTGCCGTGGGCTTCGTAGTCGATCTTGGCGAGGATGTCGGCCGGCGCGGTGGCGGGCGGCGTGTACGGCTGGCTGGCCATCGTACGAGCGCGCTCTATCAGCGAATCGAAAGAAAACGGCGCAGCGTCACCCAGCTTGACGCGGCTGGCCGCCAGCGCCTCAGGCGTGATGCCGAGCGCAGCCAGCGTGGCGGTGACGGAGGCAGAGGCAAGAAGGGTTCGACGTGTGACCATAGGTGCCTGTAACGTAACTTTTGAAATCAGATTAATCCGACATGTTAACGCGGGTGAGGGTTCCGGATGGCGATTTGGCGCCGCTCCCACGGGGTGCTTTCGCCGTCGCGCGCTGCTCGCCACTTATACTTGGCGCTTTGCATTTCAAAACAAGAACAAGATGCCGGTCGATTGGAGTGCCCGCCGCGAGCGTGGTCGTTTTCTCCTCGGTGGCCTCGCCCTGATCGTGATCGGGGCAGGCAGCTGTTATCTCGGATACCAGGATGGTGAACATCTCGCGGCCGCGTGGTCGCGCGTGACCCTCGGGGCAATCGTTGCCACGATTGGGCTGGTTGGCCTTCTGCTGTTTGCGCTCAGCTCAGCAGCGCGCCGTGAACGCATGCTGTTCTCAGCTTCAGCAATGCGCTCGCGCCGGGTGCGCGTCTCTGGCTGGGTGGCCTCGGCCTCGCTCGTGATCGGGGCGTTCGTCTTCGCCTACGTCTACGCTGCAACCCGCGTGTAACTGCTGGACGATTTGCGCTGACGTTCACACCGCTGAATCGACTGTTCGTCGCAAGCCGGTTGGTTGACGCCACACGGTTGACGATACTGCCTGCGACCGATCCAACGTGGGGGCGACATGGCGCAACAACATCGAGCGCAACGACATCGCAGTTCCGGCTGGCTTGCCCGCGCAGGCGTCGCGTTGGGCTTGATCGTATGCACGCACATCGCGCTCGCCGCGCCGCCGTGCGATGTGCCCGCCCCGTTGAACGACGGCTGGCAGATTGAAGCGAGCCCGGCCGCTGCCGGCTTCGATGCCAACCGCCTTTGCACCGTCCTGCGCAACCTTGCCGAGGGCGATGTCAACTTCCACAGCCTGCTCGTCGTCCGCAACGGCCGTCTGGTTGCCGAGGTCTATCGGCCCGGCAAGGACGAGCGCATCAAGGACCTGTTCCGCACCACGCGAACCTTCGGCCCGACCACCGTGCACGATGTCCGGTCGATCAGCAAATCGGTGACGAGCCTGCTATGGGGCATCGCGCAGGCGCAAGGCAAGCTGCCGCAGCTCGATACGCCCGCGTTGTCATTGTTTCCGGATCTGGCAGACCTCAACGGGCAAGGGCGCGAGGCGATCACGCTGGCGCAGATGCTCTCCATGTCGAGCGGCCTGGCCTGGAGCGAGTGGAATGCAACGGGCCTCCTGGATAACGACGAGTTTGGCTTGGTCTGGCGTGGCGCGCAGGCGCACTACGTGTTTGACCGGACGATGGCCGCGCCGGCCGGCACGCAGTTCAACTACAACGGCGGCAATACCGCCGTGCTGGCGCAATTGCTGGTGGAGCGCGTGGGCATGTCGCTGCCCGAGTACGCGCGTAAGCAACTCTTTGAACCGCTGGGTATTACCGATTGGGAATGGGTCGACGATTTTCGTGGCCGCCCGATGGCACACGCTGGCTTGCGGTTACGCCCGCGCGATCTAGCCCGCATCGGGCAACTGGTGCTGCAGCACGGTCAATGGCAGGGCCGTCAGATCGTGCCTGCCGAGTGGATTGTGGAATCAACGCGTCCGCGCATCGACACCGGCATCGAACCTGGCCTGCAATACGGTTACCAGTGGTGGCTTGGCAAGGTTGACGCGGGTGGCGCGCAGCAGGACTGGATCGGCGGCATTGGCCGGGGCGGGCAGCGCCTGTGGATCGTGCCTGGGCTGGACATGGTGGTCGTTGCCACCGCAGGTGACTATAACCAGCGCGCAATCTGGAAGCAGGCCGAGACGTTGCTCGGCCAAGTGATGGCGACGGTGCAGCCTGTGCCATCACCCGCGTCAGCCGCCAGATAGCGGCTGCGCGGATCAGAGGAACCGATCCAGAATCTTCCGGCTGTGCTTGTCCAGCGCGAAGTGATCGCGAATCAGGTAGTGGATGCCGTGGCTGTCCGAAATCAGCAGCGTGCTGCCGGTCAGGCGGCGGATGTCTTCCTCGCCGCGCAGCACGAGGTCGGTCTGGCCGCGATCGGTCTGCACGGTCCACGTGCTGGGCGTTGCGTAGGTCGATACGCCGAGGATCTTGCGGATCTCGGGCATGAACTCGCGCGTGGCCAGTTCATCGGCGATCAGCGTGCGCGTCGGTTCGGGCAGCCCATCCAGCCGCGTAATCCAAACCAGTTCGCGGCCATCGGTGCTCATCAGGCTGAAGCCGTCGCCCGCGGCGGAGATCGGAAACGCGCGCACGGGCACCACGCCTTCGTGCGAGGTGCCATCGGCCAGGGTCATGACCAGCTTGCCGAGGCTGTTGCGGCTCAGGGTGAAGTCGGGGGATTGAGCGGGCGTCTGCATTGCCGTGCGATTCCAGAAACGTGATTGCTGCGCTTATTGCGCGTACGCGGGTTCGGCAGCGTCTACACGCTCGCCGTCGCTCGTCATGTCGGTGTCGGCATCGACATTGCGGGCCTGCGCCTGATAGAGCCTGTAGTACGCCCCTTCGTGCGCGAGCAGCTCGTCGTGGTTGCCCACTTCGACGATCTGGCCGCGGTCCATGACGACCAGGCGATCCGCCTTGCGCAGCGTCGACAGGCGGTGCGCGATGGCGATGGTTGTCCGGCCTTGCACGAGGTTGTCGAGCGCCTTCTGGATTTCCTTTTCGGTGGTCGTATCCACCGACGATGTGGCCTCGTCCATGATCAGGATGCGCGGGTTGATGAGCAGCGCGCGCGCAATCGAAATGCGCTGGCGCTCACCGCCCGACAGCGCCTGGCCGCGTTCGCCCACCAGCGAGTCATAGCCGTGCGGCAGGCGCAGGATGAACTCGTGCGCGTGGGCGGCACGCGCGGCGGCAACGATTTCCTCGCGCGTGGCGTCGGGCTTGCCGTAGGCGATGTTGTCGGCAATCGTGCCGAAGAACAGGAACGGCTCCTGCAGCACCAGGCCGATGTTGCGGCGGAACTCCGAGATGGGCAGCGAGCGGATGTCGACGCCATCCACGCGGATCGCACCTTCCGACACATCGTAGAAGCGGCAGATCAGGTTCACGAGCGTGCTCTTGCCCGAGCCGCTATGCCCCACCAGGCCGATCATCTCGCCCGGCTGGATCGACAGGTTCAGGCCGCGGATCACTGCACGGTTGCCGTAACGGAAGCCCAGGTCGCGCAGTTCGATCGCACCCTCAACGTTGTCGATATGCACTGGCTTTTGCGGCTCCGGCACGCTGGACACGTGGTCGAGGATGTCGAAGATCCGCTTGGCGCCGGCCGCCGCCTTCTGCGTGACGGAAACGATGCGGCTCATCGAATCCAGGCGCGTGTAGAAGCGGCTGATATACGTCAGGAACGCCACCAGCACGCCCACGCTGATAGCGTTGTGGCTGATCTGCCAGATCCCAAAGATCCAGACCACCAGCAGGCCTACCTCGGTCAGGAACGTTACGGTGGGCGTGAACAGCGACCACACTGCGTTCACCCGGTCGTTGATGGCCAGGTTGTGCTTGTTGGCTTCGGAAAAGCGCGTCACTTCGCGCTTTTCCTGGGCGAATGCCTTGACCACGCGGATGCCCGGAATCGTATCGGCCAGCACGTTGGTGATTTCCGACCAGATCCGGTCGATCTTCTCGAAGCCGTGGCGCAGGCGGTCGCGCACCAGGTGGATCATCCACGCAATGAACGGCAGCGGCATCAGTGTCACGAGCGCCAGCCATGGGTCGATCGAGACCAGGATCACGGCCGTCATCGCGATCATCAGCACGTCGGTGGCGAAATCGAGCAGGTGCAGCGACAGGAACACGCTGATCCGGTCGCTCTCCGAGCCGATACGTGCCATCAGGTCGCCGGTGCGCTTGCCGCCGAAGTACTCCAGCGACAACTTGAGCAGGTGCTCGTAGGTGGTGGTGCGCAGATCGGCGCTGATGCGCTCGGACACGCGCGCCAGCAGATAGGTGCGCGCCCAGCCCAATGACCATGCCACCAGGGCGGCGCCAAAGAGGCCGGACAGGTAGAGCGTGACGAGGCCGTAGTCGATCGGGGTGCCGTTCTGGTACGGGATCAGCACCTTGTCCATCAACGGCATCGTCAGGTACGGCGGGATCAAGGTGGCGCCGGTGCCGAGCAGCAGCAGGGCGAAGCCTGCCAGCAACTGCCACCGATACGGCCGGGCGAAGCGCCACAGGCGCAGCAGCGCCCAGGTGGAGGGCGGTTGTTCCAGCTCGCGGCTGCACTGGGGGCAGGTGTCTTCACCGGGCGGCAGCGGC
The DNA here is from genome assembly GCF_000801955.1 of Ralstonia sp. A12. Classification (GTDB taxonomy): domain Bacteria; phylum Pseudomonadota; class Gammaproteobacteria; order Burkholderiales; family Burkholderiaceae; genus Ralstonia. Next base: position 75,462 of record NZ_JSZO01000038.1, on the reverse strand, counting down.
GCCTTGCAGGTCGGGCAGACGTCTGCATCAGCCGGGGTGGGCTCCGCGCCTGCGATCAATGCGTTGCGGCGCGCGTCGAACACGTCGGCCAGGCGCAAGGCGTCGGCGTTGTGGCCCAGCGTGTACCGCCAGCCTGCCAGGCGCTGCTGGCCGTCGGCCAGCTCCAGCGTACCCACGCCGGCGTGGTCGGTATGCGAAAGCTTCATGCCGGGCGCGATGTCCCAGCTTTGCAAGTCCTTTCCGCCCGGTGCCCGCCCGATCAGGCGGCGATTCGTAACAACCAGCCACCCGTGGGTAAAATGCAGCCTTGCGTCCAAATCGAGCTGAAGCCCAGCCAGGACGGTTTCCTCTGGAGCGAGGCTTGAGCCGAGCTCGACACTCCAGGGGTCCTGAGCGCGGGCAACGTTGGGGGCGGATGTTGGGGAGGACTGGGTCATGAGCGGCGCAAAGAATTCAAAAAGCGCGTCCAAATGGCCCAAAAAACGGCCCAAAACGGGTAAAGGACGAACATAAATCGGAGCAATGGTGCGGCCATCGTGTGCGTTGAGCACCCGGCGGCCCGCAAATTTTGCTCGCAAGTATACATAGCCGAGCGAGCCGGGCATTTGGTGCGCTGCACAACGCACTTCTGGCTCAAGAGGTCAACGCCGAAGCCGTTGTAACGTTATTGAAAGGTAACGGTTCGATTTCACGGCCGATTTCACGGGCATTCCGCCCCTGCTTTCCAAGCTAATTCGATGAAGAAGAAGGACATTGAGATTCTCGATGTCATGTCGCTGCGCGGCCCGAATATGTGGACATATCGGCCAGTGCTGGAGGCATGGGTCGACATTGGTGAATTGGAAGATTTTCCTTCCAACACGATTCCGGGGTTCTATGAGCGCCTGTCGACGTGGCTGCCAACGCTGATCGAGCACCGCTGCAGCCCCGGCGTGCGCGGCGGCTTCCTGATGCGCCTGAAGGAAGGCACCTGGCCTGGCCACATCCTGGAACACGTCACGCTTGAGCTGCAGAACCTGGCCGGCATGCCGGGCGGTTTCGGCAAGGCCCGCGAGACCCCGATCCGTGGCGTCTACAAGGTGATCGTGCGTGCCTGGCACGAAGACGTGACCCGTGCGGCACTGCTTGCTGCGCGTGACTTGGTCATGGCCGCCATTGAAGACCGCCCATTCGACGTGGACGCGGCCGTCGAAACGTTGCGTGATCTGGTGGACGACCACTGCCTTGGCCCCAGCACGGCTTGCATCGTGGATGCCGCTGATGACCGTGGGATCCCGTCCATTCGCCTGTCCGACGGCAACCTCGTGCAACTGGGCTACGGCGCACGCCAGCGCCGCATCTGGACGGCCGAGACGGACCGCACCAGCGCCATTGCCGAATCGATCTCGCGCGACAAGGACCTGACGAAAAGCTTACTGCAGTCGTGCGGCGTGCCCGTGCCGGAAGGCCGCATGGTCGACAGCGCCGAAGACGCCTGGGACGCCGCCGAAGACATCGGCGTGCCCGTCGTGGTCAAGCCGTACGACGGCAACCACGGCCGCGGTGTCTTCACGAATCTGATGACGCGCGAAGAGGTGGAAACCGCCTACGCCGTGGCCATCGAAGAAGGCAACGGCGTGATCGTCGAGCGCTTCGTCTCCGGCAACGAACACCGCCTGCTGGTGGTGGGCGGCCGCGTGGCGGCAGCGGCCATGGGTGAGACCGCATCGGTCGTGGGCGATGGCACCTCCACCATCGACGCGCTGATCGAATCGCAGATCAACGCCGACCCGCGCCGTGGCCCCACCGAAGAGCACCCGCTGAACCCCGTGCGCCTGGATTCTGCCGCGCGCCTGGAGCTCAAGCGCCAAGGCTATGCCGACGGCACCGCCGTGCCGCCCGCCGGCCGCACCGTGCTGATCCAGCGCAACGGCAACGTCGCCTTTGACGTGACTGACCGTGTGCACCCGAGCGTGGCAGCCCATGTGTCGCTGGCCGCGCGGGTAGTCGGGCTGGACATTGCCGGCGTGGATCTGGTGGCTGAAGATATTTCGCGCCCGCTGGATGAACAGCGCGGCGCCGTCGTCGAAGTCAACGCCGGGCCGGGTCTGCTGATGCATATCCGCCCTGCCGAGGGTGAACCGCGCCCGGTGGGCCGCGCGATTGTCGACCACCTGTTCTCCGACAAGGATGGCGTGCAGGACGACGGCCGCATCCCCATCGTCGGCATCACGGGGACCAACGGCAAGACCGTCGTGGCCAAGCTGGTGGCGCAGTTGCTGCAGCTTTCCGGCAAGCACACGGGTCTGGGTTGCAGCGACGGCCTGTACCTGGACCGCCGCCAGGTGGAGATGAGCAACAACCGCGGTACCCACGGCGATCGTGCTGCCTGGGACGCGTGCCACCGCATCCTGATGAACCGCGCGGTGGAAGCCGCCGTGTTCGAAAGCGACAGCGGCATGATCCTGTCGCAGGGTCTGCCGTACGACCGTTGCCAGGTCGGCGTGGTCACCAACTTCGGCCAGCCCGATCACCTGGGTGACTTCTACGTTGAAGACGACGACCGCATGTACAGCGTCCTGCGTACGCAGATCGACGTTGTGCTGAAAACCGGCGTGGGCGTGCTCAATGCCGCCGACGCGCGTCTGGTCGAAATGGCCGAGCTGTGCGATGGCGACGTGATTTTCTTCGCCCTCTCGGGTGACTTGCCTGCCATCGCCGCGCATCGCGCCGCAGGTAAGCGGGCCGTGTTCGTGCGCGACGGCAAGGTGGTGCTCGCCACCGGCCAGACCGAGGTGGCATTGGCCGAGGTGTCGGCCATTCCGCTGGCCTACGCAGGCCGGGTGCCGTTCCAGGTCGAGAACGTGCTGGCGGCCGTGGCCACCGGATGGGCGCTGGGCATCTCGAATGATCTGATTCGCGCCGGCATTGTCACGTTTGACGTGGGCCAGGTGGACGTGCCGGGCCGCTTCACGCTGTTCCAGCACAACGGCGCCACGATCGTGGTGGACGATGCGCACAATGCGTTGGCACTCGGGGCGTTGGCTGCTGCGCTGGACAACTTCCCGGCCGAACGCCGGACGCTCGTCTTCGGCGCCGGCCTGCAACGCCGTGATGAAGACCTGGTAGCGCAAGGCACCGTCATCGGCCGGACGTTCGACCGCGTGCTGCTGTGCGAAGACGCCAGCGTCAAGCGTGTGGATGCCCAGTTCGAATCACAGGCGCGTGCACTGCTCAAGCAAGGGCTGCAGGAAGGCGGCCGCGTGGCCGAGATCGTCGTCGACGGGGGCAAGCGTTGGGATGCCGTGGAAGCGGCACTCTCGCAGCTCAAGGCCGGTGACCTGCTTGTTCTGCAAAGCGACGAATGCGCGATCGAGGGCACTGTCGAGCAGGTCCATCAGTGGATGGGTCGCTTGGAACACCGGGCCTAAGGTCAAAACGAAAGCCCAAAGCACAACGGAAAGCTGATTGCATGGAAGTCTCTCGTATCCGGGCCTTGCGCGGCCCGAATCTCTGGTGTCGTCACACGGCCATCGAGGCCATCGTGGCCTGCTCGGATCAATCCCAACTGCTGGCCGAACTGCCGGGCTTTGAAGACCGCCTGCGTGCGCGCTTCCCGGCCATCGGCCCGATGCGCCCGGATGACGAGGCCAATGCGCCGTCGATCGCGCACGCGCTGGAGGCCGCCGCGCTGGGCCTGCAAGCCGCCGCTGGCTGCCCGGTCACGTTCAGCCATACCGAGCCGACGCTCGAGCCCGGCACGTACCAGGTGGTGGTCGAATACACCGAAGAGGAAGTGGGGCGGCTGGCATTCGAGCTGGCCGGCCAACTCTGCCTGGCCGCGCGTGACGACCAGCCGTTCGATCTGGACGACGCGCTGCACCGCCTGCGCGATCTGGACGAAGACGTGCGCCTGGGCCCGAGCACTGGTTCCATCGTCTACGCTGCGGTGGCGCGCGGCATTCCGTATCGCCGCCTGACGCAGGGCTCGATGGTGCAGTTTGGCTGGGGCAGCAAGCAGCGCCGCATCCAGGCCGCCGAAACCGACATGACCAGCGCAGTGGCCGAATCCATTGCGCAGGACAAGGACCTGACCAAGACCCTACTGCACGCAGCCGGTGTGCCGGTGCCGCTGGGCCGTTCGGTGCGCAGCGCCGAAGAGGCCTGGGAAGCTGCGCAGGAGATCAACGGTCCGGTCGTGGTCAAGCCGCGTGACGGCAACCAGGGCAAGGGCGTGGCGGTGCGCATCCGCACGCAGGAAGAGGTGAAGACGGCCTACGAAGTGGCGGCCGACATCTCGTCGGACGTGATCGTCGAGCGCTATATCCCCGGTCATGACTTCCGCCTGCTCGTGGTGGGCAAGCATCTGGTGGCGGCCGCGCGCCGTGATCCGCCGCAGGTCATCGGCGACGGCAAGCACACCGTGCGTGAGCTGGTCGACGAGGTGAACCGCGACCCGCGCCGTGGTGAAGGACATGCCACGTCGCTCACGAAGATCCGCTTTGACGACATCGCGCTGGCCACGCTCGCCAAGCAGGGCCTGAGCGCAGACGCTGTGCCGCCCAAGGGCACGCGCGTGGTGTTGCGCAACAACGCGAACCTCTCCACGGGTGGCAGCGCCACCGACGTGACCGACGACGTCCACCCGGCCATTGCGGCGCGTGCCGTGGCGGCCGCGCAGATGGTCGGGCTCGACATCTGCGGTGTGGATGCCGTTTGCGAAACGATGCTCAAGCCGTTCGAAGACCAGGCCGGCGGCATCGTAGAAGTCAACGCCGCGCCCGGCCTGCGCATGCACCTGCAGCCGTCGTACGGCAAAGGCCGCGCGGTGGGCGAGGCCATCGTCTCGACGATGTTTGCCGACGGCGATGACGGCCGTATTCCCGTGGTGGCGGTCTCCGGCACCAACGGCAAGACCACGACGGTGCGCCTGATCACGCATCTGCTGGCCTCCAGCGGCCTGCGCATGGGCATGACCGGCACCGACGGCGTGTACATCCAGGGCCAGCGTATCGACACCGGCGATTGCAGCGGCCCGCGCAGCGCGCGCAATGTGCTGCTGCACCCGGACGTGGACGCTGCCGTGTTCGAGACCGCGCGCGGCGGCCTGCTGCGCGAAGGCCTCGCTTTCGACCGCTGTGACGTGGCCGTGGTGACCAACGTGGGCGAAGGCGATCACCTCGGCCTGAACTACATCAGCACGGTGGAAGACCTGGCCGTACTCAAGAGCGTGATCGTGCAGAACGTGGCGCCGCACGGCATGGCTGTGCTGAACGCCGCCGACCCGATGGTCGCGCGCATGGCCGATGCCTGCCCGGGTTCGATCACGTTCTTTGCGCAGGACGTCGGCCTGCCGACCATGGCGCTGCATCGCGCCCAGGGCAAGCGTGTCGTGTTTGTCGAAGGTGCTGAGATCGTGGCGACCGAAGGCGCCAATGAAACGCGCATCGCGCTGGCCGACATTCCGCTCACCCGCAACGGCACGATCGGCTTCCAGGTCGAGAACGCGATGTCGTCGATTGCCGCTGCATGGGCGCTTGGCATTGACTGGGCGGTTATCCGCCGCGGGCTGGCCACGTTTGTGAATGACGCCGCCACGGCGCCGGGCCGCTTCAACCTGTTCGACTACAAGGGCGCGACGCTCATCGCCGATTACGGTCACAACCCGGATGCCATCCAGGCCCTGTGCAATGCCGTGGCAACGATGCCGGCCAAGTGCCGCTCGGTGGTGATCAGCGGCGCGGGCGACCGCCGTGACGAAGACATCCGCAAGCAGACGCAGATTCTTGGCGGCGTGTTTGATGATGTGCTGCTGTACGAAGATCAGTGCCAGCGTGGCCGGGAAGATGGCGAGGTCCTGGCGCTGCTGCGCGAGGGGCTGCAAGGTGCGCAACGCACCAGCCGCATCGACGAGATCCGCGGTGAGTTCCTGGCCATCGACACGGCGCTGGGCCGCCTGCAGCCTGGCGACCTCTGCCTGATCTTGATTGATCAGGTGGAGGAGGCGCTGGAGCATATTGCTAAGCGCGTTGCTGAGTAAATCAGAACCCCGGTTGTGTGATCGCCGGGGTTCTGTTTTTGGTGGTCCATCCCCGGCAGGGGATGAAACAGGGGCTAAACCAACAACAAAAAAACCAGAACACCACCACCAGCACACGCAGCACCATTGCCCTATGATGACGCCTCCCTAAAGCGGCCCCCAGTCATCATGTCCACCCCCATCACGCTGGCCCCGGTAGAGCTGGCGAAGTCCTACCGCCTCCTGAACCACGGCCCGACCACGCTGGTCAGCACCGCCCACAACGGCGTACGTAATGTCATGGCCGCCGCCTGGGCGATGCCGCTCGACTTTGATCCGCCCAAGGTGCTGGTCGTGGTCGACAGCCGCACACTCACGCGCGAGCTGATCGAAGCCTCCGGCGTGTTCGCACTCAACATCCCCACCCGCGCGATTGCCGAGACCACGCTGACCGTCGGTACGCTCTCCGGTCGCGATGGTGACAAGTTCGATGCCCTCGGCCTTGACACCATGCGCGCCCGCACCATCGACGTACCACTGGTGGCTGGCTGCGCAGCCTGGTTGGAGTGCCGCGTCATTCCCGAGCCGCACAACGAGAAGCGCTACGACCTCTTCATCGCCGAAGTCACGGCCGCCTGGGCGGACCCCACGCTGTTCAGCAACGGCCGCTGGCACTTCACCGATGCCGGCAGCAAGACCGTGCACTACCTCGCGGGCGGTGCTTTCTTTGCAACGGGCGAGGCGTTCAACGTCGAGGCCAAGCAGCCATGTGCACCATCGCCATCCGCCCGCTGATTGACGAGGATGCTGAGGCCTTCAAGGCGCTGCGTCTGAAGGCCATTCAGGATGCACCCACTGCCATCTGGCCGACGCACGATGAAGAATCGGGGCGCACGTTGGAGGAAACGCGCAACCGTATTTGCACGACCGATCACCAGGTTGTACTCGGTGCGTTTGCGGGGCCCGAGTTGATTGGCATTGCCGGTTTGCGTCGTGAGCCGCTCGCGCAGGTTGCGCACAAGGCGGTGTTGTGGGGGGTGTTTGTCGACCCGGCGCATCGGCGGGGCGGGATTGCGGGGCGTCTGCTGGATGCCGCGATTGCGCATGCGCGCACCGCACGCGTGCTGCAGATTCACCTGTGTGTGAATGCCGAAAACCCGCGTGCGCAACAGCTGTATCGCAACGCGGGTTTCGAAACCTTCGGCGTCGAGCGCCGCGCCATGCGTGTCGGTGATCGCTTCTACGACGAAGAACACATGGCGCTGCGGCTGGACTGACGCATCAGACTGGCGTGCCCGGCAGGCTGGCACCCACCGCATGGTCGATCAGGTAGCGCCAGGTGCCATCCGGCTGCCGGCGGCAGACCTCCGCGCTGCTGCCGGCGGCAATTCGATGGCCGGCATCGTCTTCGATATGCCAATCCGCCCGCAGCAGGGCGATGTCGCCGTTGGCCAGGCAGAACACGTTGCGTGACGTCATCGTGCCGCGCAGGTCCAACAGCGGCGTCAGCATGCGCGCAATGTCAGCCTTGCCGGTGATAATGCGCGACGCATCGTCCGTACACAGCAGGGCATCGTCTTCATACAAGGCGAGCAGGTTCTCGAGCTGACCACTGTTGAGTGCCTGGGCAAAGGCGCCGTTCATGGCAGCGGGGTGCATGACAGGTTGCATGCGTGTCCTCTGAAAGGGTTGCGATGCAAGAGAGTGAAACAGGCCCCCGCGACGCTATCCAAATGGAAATCCATACGCAGATTGATGTGCCGTCTCCGGTGCGCCCCGAGCGTTGCCCGGTGGAGGATTGGCTGGCCTTTCTCGGCCACCGCTGGAACGCCCTGGTGCTGTGGCACTTGCGGCAGCAACCGCTGCAGCACGGCGAACTGCTGGACCGGTTGCCGGGCGTGACGCCGAAGGTGCTGTCGGCGCGGCTCAAGGCACTGGGCGGGCGTGCGCTGATCGAGCGCGAGGTGTTTGCCGCGTTTCCGCCCACCGTGGTGTATCGGCTGAGCGCGCGCGGCCATCAGGTGGTGGCAATTCTGGATCAGCTCGAAGGCGTGGCGAAATTGGCCGCGCAGGAAGAAACGGAGACGAGCGGCGTGTTACGCCAGGCGCTGTTCCCCGCGGGCTAGCTCAGTCCGGCTGCGCCAGCCGATAGTCGGTTGGCCGCATGCCCGTCCATTTGCGGAAGGCGCGGTGAAAGGCGCTCGGTTCCGCAAAGCCGACGGTGACGGCAATGTCAGCAATGGTCCGGCGTGTGTCCTGCAACTGGCTGATGGCGATGTCGCGGCGCAGGTCATCCTTGATCGACTGATACGTGTGCCCTTCCAGCTTCAGGCGCCGGCGCATGGTGGCTTCAGCCACATTCAGCTTGAGCGCCATCGCGTCTGATGCGGGCCAGTTTGCCACCGGCAGGTTGCGCAGGGTCTTGCGCACGCGCGCCGCAAAGGAATCGGGGTTGCGGTATTTGACGATGAAGCTGCCCGGTGCGTCGCGCAGGAAGGTCTTGATGGAAGCGGCGGTCTGGATGACCGGCAGGTCCAGAAAGGCGGGCGAGAGATCGACGTAGGACGCGTCTTGCTTGAACGCCATGTCATCGCAAAACATCAGGCGGTATTCCTGCGCGTCTTGTGGTGCCGCACACCGGAAGCGTGCCGCGATGAGCGGAATGCGCCGCCCCACCAGCCAGCAGACCAGGCCATAGACCATGATGAACCATGTGGCATAGGTGAACATCGGCGGCACGCGCGTGCCTTTCCGATGCACGAACACCAAGCGCACGTGCTGCGCGTCCTCTTCAATCCGTACGGACAGATCGTCCAGCACCAGCCGCAGGAAGCCGGTCGCGCGTTGCAGCGCCTGCCGGCCGGTGCGCGCCGTGAGCGCCGCCTGCGTCATCGCCACGAAGCTGCCCCAGCGCATGGGGTGCGCATCCTGCCCGAAGAACTCGTCGTCCATCGCCTGCGCAATGCCGGCCCACAGCGCGCCGTACTGCGCTGACGACACACGGCTGCGCGGCTGCGCCAGCATCTGCGGCGTGATGCCTGCCGTCGCCATGATGGTCTGTACGTCAACGCCGTGCGCGCGTGCGCGGGTCACGGCCTCGTTGACGAGGCTGACGGAGACGGTGCCTTTTTCGTTGTTCTTCATCGTCGTTGCAAGAGGTCGCCAGGGCCACCATGGCAAATCCGCTCACGCAAGTTGAGCGTGACGGGCATCGAAGCCGTACCGGTGCGTGCCTACACTTTTTCCCCATCGAATGAGCGCGTGAACGGCCCAACCATGGGTTGCACAGTGTAAGGCGCCCGCACATGCACCGTCACGCGATCGGCAAGCAGAGAGCAAGCGATGGACGATTTCTATACCGAAGAGCAGCGGATGATCCACGACGCTGCGCGCGACTTTGCCACGGAGCGCCTTGCGCCCAACGCGGCCCAATGGGACCGCGATGGTGCACTGCCAGATGACGTGGTCCGCCAGATGGGCGAACTGGGGCTGCTGGGCATGATCGTGCCGGCGGAGTGGGGCGGCTCCTATACCGATTACGTGGCCTATGCGCTCGCGCTGGAAGAGGTGGCCGCCGGCTGCGCCGCCTGCGCGACGATGATGAGCGTGCACAACTCGGTGGGCTGCGGCCCCATCCTCAAGTTCGGCACGGAGGCGCAGAAGGCGCGTTATCTGCCGGATCTGGCCACGGGCCGCGCGATTGGCGCGTTCTGCCTGACCGAGCCGCACGCCGGCTCCGAGGCCAACAACCTGCGCACACGTGCTGTGCTGCGCGACGGTAAGTGGGTGCTCAACGGCAACAAGCAATTCGTCACCAACGGTGCGCGGGCGGACATTGCCATCGTGTTTGCCTTGACGGACCCCGAGGCCGGCAAGCGCGGCATCTCCGCCTTTATCGTGCCGACGGACACGCCGGGCTTTCATGTCGGGCGGCCGGAACACAAGCTCGGCATTCGCGCATCGGACACCTGCCCGATCACGCTGGAAGACTGCGCCGTGCCCGGAGAAAACCTGCTGGGCGAGCGCGGCGAGGGCTTGAAGATCGCACTGTCCAATCTTGAAGGCGGGCGCATCGGCATTGCGGCGCAGGCGGTGGGCATTGCACGTGCTGCCTTCGACGCGGCGCGCAACTATGCGAACGAGCGCATCCAGTTCGGCAAGGCGCTGCGTGAACACCAGACAATTGCCAACATGCTGGCCGACATGGCCACGCGTCTTAACGCAGCCCGGCTGCTTGTCCATCATGCGGCGCGCCTGCGCAGTGCAGACAAGCCTTGCCTCTCTGAAGCGTCGCAGGCCAAGCTCTATGCGTCGGAACTGGCCGAGGAGATCTGCTCCAACGCCATCCAGATCCACGGCGGCTACGGCTACCTGGCCGACTACGCCGTCGAGCGCCACTACCGCGACGCACGCATCACCCAGATCTACGAAGGCACCAGCGAAGTCCAGCGGATGGTGATTGCGCGGCACGTGTAGTACGCCCTGCACAGCATCGACCGAACACGAAAGAGCGCACACGCGCCGACCAGGAGACGACGATGAACGAAGTGGTATCTGCAGCACAGGGTTTTGTGGAGGCGCGTGATTTCTTGCTGCGCCATCGCACCGACTACGACCGCGCGTACCGCGAGTTCACCTGGCCGAAGCTGGATGCGTTCAACTGGGCGCTCGACTACTTCGATGTGATGGCGCGCGGCAACGACAACCCGGCGCTGTGGATCGTTGATGACCCGCAGAGCGAAGGGTTGAAGCTCTCGTTCGCGCAGATGTCCGAGCGCTCGTCGCGCATGGCGAATTTCCTGCGCGGCCTGGGCATCGTGCGTGGCGACCGCCTGCTGCTGATGCTGCCCAACCGCGTCGAACTGTGGGACGTGATGCTGGCGGCGATGAAGCTGGGCGCGGTCGTGCTGCCCGCCACCACGCAGCTCTCGCCCGATGACGTACGCGACCGCGTGGAATTGGGCGGCGCGAACTGCGTGGTCGTTGATGCGGCGGAGCTGCACAAGTTCGATGCGGTGGATGCCGGTGTCAAGCGCATCGCCGTGGGCGCGCAGCGTGATGGTTGGATCGATCTGGCCGGCGCCTGCAGCGCATCTGCCGAGTTCATCCCCGATGGCGTGACCAAAGCGACCGATCCGCTGCTGCTGTACTTCACCTCGGGCACCACGTCCAAGCCCAAGCTGGTGGAGCACACGCACCAGAGCTACCCGGTCGGCCACCTGTCGACCATGTACTGGATCGGCCTGCAGCCGGGCGACATGCACTGGAACATCAGTTCGCCGGGTTGGGCCAAGCACGCCTGGAGCTGCTTCTTTGCGCCGTGGAATGCGCAGGCCTGCGTGTTCGTCTACAACTACGCGCGCTTTGTGCCCAAAGACACGCTGGACGTGCTGGTGCGCTTCAATGTCACCACGCTGTGCGCGCCGCCCACCGTGTGGCGCATGCTGGTGCAGGAGCCGCTGGCGTCGTACGCCGTCAAGCTGCGCGAGATCGTGGGTGCGGGCGAGCCGTTGAACCCCGAGATCATCGAGCGGGTACGCACTGCGTGGGGCGTGACCATCCGCGATGGCTTCGGCCAGACCGAGACCACCTGCCAGATCGGCAACACGCCGGGCCAGCCGGTGGTGCCGGGCTCGGTGGGCCGCCCGCTGCCGGGCTACCGTGTGGAACTGGTCGACCATGACGACCAACCCGCCAGCGAAGGCGAGATCGTGCTGCCGCTCACGCATCGCCCGCTGGGCTTGATGCAGGGCTACGCCAATAACGCCAAAGCCACCGCCGAGGCCATGCGCAACGGTTACTACCACACGTCCGACGTGGCCATGCGGCGTGATGACGGCTACTTCGTCTACGTGGGCCGTACGGATGACGTGTTCAAGTCGTCCGACTATCGCCTGAGCCCCTTCGAGCTGGAGAGCGTGCTGATCGAGCACGAGGCCATTGCTGAAGCCGCCGTGGTGCCGAGTTCCGACCCGCTGCGCCTGTCGGTGCCCAAGGCTTTTGTGACGGTGCGCCAGGGCTACGAGGCCGGGCCCGAACTGGCGCGCGCCGTGTTCCTCTTCTCGCGTGAAAAACTCGCCCCCTACAAGCGCATCCGCCGCCTGCAGTTCAGCGAGCTGCCCAAAACCATCTCCGGAAAGATCCGCCGCGTCGAGCTGCGCCGTCTTGAACTGGAGCGCACCCCCCAGCCCGATCGCCTGCCCGGCGAGTACTGGGAAGAAGACTTCGCCTGATCCCGGATTCCACCGATCCCCACTGAACCCCGCCATCGATTTGCCTAGGAGACCCACATGAGCGCCGTCGCCTCTCTCGCTTCCGCCAAACCTGCCGCAAAACCAGCCGCCACCGAGGACACCCCACCCACCGTCAAGCTGCTGATTGGCGGCGAGTTTGTCGAATCCAAGTCGAAGTGCTGGCGCGACATCGTGAACCCGGCCACGCAAGAAGTGCTGGCGCGCGTGCCGTTTGCCACGGCAGATGAGGTGGATGCGGCAATCCAGTCTGCGCACGCTGCGTTCACCACCTGGAAGAACACGCCGGTGGGTGCCCGCATGCGCATCATGCTCAAGTTCCAGGCACTGATTCGTGAGCACTCGCCGCGCATCGCCCGTACGCTCACGGCCGAGCAAGGCAAGACGCTGCCCGATGCCGAAGGCGACATCTTCCGCGGGCTGGAGGTGGTGGAGCATGCGTGCTCGATCGGCTCGCTGCAGCAGGGCGAGTTTCTGGAGAACGTGGCCGGCGCGGTGGACACCTACACGCTGCGTCAGCCGATTGGCGTGTGTGCGGGCATCACGCCGTTCAACTTCCCGGCCATGATCCCGCTGTGGATGTTCCCGATGGCCATCGTGTGCGGCAACACGTTCGTGCTGAAGCCCTCGGAGCAGGACCCACTGTCGACCATGCTGCTGGTGGAACTGGCGCTGGAAGCCGGTGTGCCGGCCGGTGTGCTGAACGTCGTGCACGGTGGCAAGGATGTTGTCGATGCGCTCTGCACGCATGAACACGTGAAGGCGATCTCGTTTGTTGGCTCCACGGCGGTGGGCACGCATGTGTACCGCCTGGGCAGCGAGCACGGCAAGCGCGTGCAATCGATGATGGGCGCCAAGAACCACGCCGTGGTGCTGCCGGATGCCAACCGCGAGCAGACGCTCAACGCACTGGCCGGAGCCGGCTTCGGTGCGGCTGGGCAGCGCTGCATGGCGACTTCGGTGGTGGTGCTGGTGGGCGCCGCCCAGCAATGGGTGCCGGAGCTAATCGCCAAGGCGAAAACGCTCAAGGTGAACGCAGGTGTGGAGCCGGGCACAGATGTCGGCCCCGTAGTCTCCCGTGCAGCCAAGCAACGCATTCTCGGCCTGATCGAATCGGGCGTACAGCAGGGCGCCACGCTGGCACTGGACGGTCGCGATGTGAAGGTACCCGGTTACGAAGACGGCAACTTCGTCGGCCCGACCATCTTCACGGATGTAACGACCGACATGGACATCTACACCAACGAGATCTTCGGCCCGGTGTTGCTGGTGGTGACGGTGCCGACGCTGGACGACGCCATTGCGCTGGTCAACGCCAACCCGTTCGGCAACGGCGTGGGCCTGTTCACGCAGAGCGGCGCGTCGGCGCGCAAGTTCCAGAGCGAGATCGACGTCGGTCAGGTCGGCATCAACATCCCGATTCCGGTGCCGGTGCCGTACTTCAGCTTTACCGGCTCGCGCGGCTCCAAGCTGGGTGACCTCGGTCCGTACGGTAAGCAGGTCGTGCAGTTCTACACGCAGACGAAGACCGTCACCGCGCGCTGGTTTGACGATGCGGTGGATGCCGGCGGCGTGAACACTACCATCAGCCTGCGCTGAGCGGCCAAGGAGCGTTGTCATGAAAATCGCATTCATTGGCCTGGGCAACATGGGCGCCCCGATGGCGCGCAACCTGCTCAAGGCAGGCCACGCGCTCAACGTGTTCGACTTGAACACGCAGGCAGTGGGGGCGCTGGTGGAGGCCGGTGCCGTGGCCGCCGCTTCGCCCAAGGAAGCCGTGTCCGGCGTTGAGACCGTCATCACCATGCTGCCCGCCGCCGCGCACGTGCGCCATGTGCTGACGGCCGCAGATGGTGTGTTGGCGGGCATCGGCAAGGGCGTGCCCATCATCGATTCGAGCACCATCGATCCGGCCAGCGCCAAGGCGTTTGCAGCACTGGCGGCTGAGCACGGCAACACCTTCATCGATGCACCGGTTTCGGGTGGTACGGGCGGTGCAGCAGCGGGCACGCTCACCTTCATGGTGGGCGGCAGCGCAGCGGCATTCGAACAGGTCCGCACGGTGCTGTCCGCCATGGGCAAGAACCTCGTGCATTGCGGCGATACCGGCGCAGGCCAGGGTGCGAAGATCTGCAACAATCTCGTGCTCGGCATCACCATGGCGGGCGTGGCGGAGGCCATGTCGCTGGGTGAGGCGCTGGGCATCGACCCGAAGGTGCTGGGCGGCATCATCAACACGTCCACCGGGCGCTGCTGGAGTTCGGACACGTACAACCCGTTCCCCGGCGTGATCGAAACCGCGCCATCGTCGCGCGGCTACACCGGCGGCTTTGGCACGGACCTGATGCTCAAGGACCTGGGCCTCGCAGGGGACGCCGCCAAGTCCGTCCGCCAGCCGGTCTATCTCGGTGCACTCGCGCAACAGCTCTATCAGACCGTGAGCAGCAAGGGCGATGGCAAGCTCGACTTCTCGGCCGTCATCAAGCTCTATCGCAAGGAAGGAGCCGAGTGATGATCGAACTCGACTTTCTCCACGACAACAGCATCGCGCTGCTGACGCTCAAGCGTCCGCCGGCCAACGCCTTCACACCGGAAGGCCTGCTGCAGTTGCAATCCACCGTCGAACAACTGAACGCCGATGCCCGCGTGCGCGCCATCGTCATCACTGGCGATGGCCCGAAGTTCTTCAGCGCGGGGGCCGACCTCAACACCTTTGCCGACGGTGATCGCGATGTGGCCCGCGAAGCCGCAGCACGCTTCGGCGCGGCATTTGAAGCATTGCAGAATGCGCGCCCCGTGGTGATTGCCGCCATCAACGGCTTTGCGATGGGTGGCGGACTGGAGTGCGCGCTGGCATGCGACATCCGCATTGCCGAGGCGCACGCCAAGCTGGCTGTGCCTGAAACTGCCGTCGGCCTGCTGTGCTGCGGTTGCGGCACGCAGACGCTGCCGTGGCTGGTGGGCGAAGGCTGGGCCAAGCGCATGATCCTGACCGGCGAGCGCGTCGACGCGCAGACTGCCCTACGCATCGGCCTCGTGGAGGAGGTGGTTGAAACCGGCGCCGCACGCGAAGCGGCCATCGCCATGGCACTGCGGGTGACGACACTCAGCCCGCAGGCTGTCACCTTCAGCAAGCAACTGATTCACCAGGCCCGCAACGGCGTGCCGCGCGGCGCGGCGCTGGCCGTGGAGCGCGAGCGCTTTGTCGATCTATTCGATCACCCCGACCAGCGCGAAGGCGTGAACGCCTTCCTGGAGAAGCGTGCGCCGCGTTGGCAGGCGCACGCCCCACATGAATCGGAGACGCTGCAATGAGCGCAGTCCAGATGCAGGCGACGCCGTTTGAGGCCGCCGCAGAGCCCGACGTGCTGATGCGCGTGGTGAACCGCGTGGCCATCATCACACTGAACCGGCCGTCTGCGTTGAACGCGTTGTCGCACGGCATGGTTCAGCAGTTGGCGGTGTTGCTGGAGCAGTGCCGTCATGACGACGGCATCGTCGCGCTGGTGCTGCGTGGCGCAGGCCAGAAGGGCTTCTGCGCGGGCGGTGACGTTCGCTCGCTCTACCAGCTTGCCAAGCAGAACCGCAAGGACGGCGACGACGGCTGGCTGCAATTCTTCATCGACGAATACCGGCTCGACTACGCGCTGCACCAGTTCCCCAAGCCCATCGTTGCGTTGATGGACGGCATCACCATGGGTGGCGGCATGGGCCTCGGGCAGGCCGCACGCCTGCGCGTGGTGACCGAGCGCACGAAGATGGCCATGCCCGAGACGCGTATCGGCTTCCTGCCCGACGTAGGGGCGACGCACTTCCTGAGTGTGATGTCGGCCGAACTGGAGCTGTATGTCGGGCTGACGGGCGTGACGCTTTCCGGTGCCGATGCGCTGCACTGCCATCTGGCAGACCTGTGTGTGCCGGCGGAATGGCTGGCCTCGTTCGAAGACCGCTTGCAGCGCATGCCGCACGACGGCGATCTGATGCAAGCCCTGCGCCGCGTGTTCGAGCCGCCGTGCAACATCGTCCCGCATGCCGCGCTGGCGACGGCCATGCCGTGGGTGCTGCGCTACTTTGATCGACGCTCGTCGGTTGACCGCATTGTCGCCACGGTGCGCGAGAGCCTGGAGCGTGAGCCGGCCCGCGAACCGCGCCAATGGCTGCAGGCCACGCTCGACGCGATGACCACGCATTCGCCGACGATGCTGTACGTCACGCGTGAGGCACTGCTGCGCGGCCGGCAACTGTCGCTGGCCGAGTGCTTCCAGATGGAGCTGGGCATCGTCGCGCGTGGGATTGAAGACGGCGACTTCTGCGAAGGCGTGCGTGCGTATTTGGTCGACAAGGACCACCGCCCGGGGTGGGCGCCGTCCACGCTGGCGGCCGTGCGGCCGGAGCGGGTGCAGCACTTCCTGTCGTCGCCGTGGCGGGCGACTGCGCATCCGCTGGCGGGGCTTGGAATTTAGCGGGGGAGGGAGCTCCCCTCACGGGCCTATCGTACGCAGCGGGTTTCGCTGCGTTTTTTTTGTCGGCGTGAGGTAAGCGCCGCCCTCGTTCTTCCGGATAGGCAGCGGCTGCTGCAGAAATCAAGCCCCTGTGCCCACGACTGCAGACAATCCGTCGTGAAAACGTCAATGGCACCGTTGCCAGCACTCGGCGCGGATGACGCAACATGCACTGCCAAGGCGGCTGTCAGGCGCAAATTCAGCGTCGCTAACATCAGATCTTAAGAAAAATCATGCCAATTTCACACTGAAGAGGGGTTTTCCGCATGATGGCCGCTCCCTACCATGCGGCCCGGGTCAGACGAGGGCGCCGGTTTAACAAAGCGAAGCGCTCCGTCCATCGGGATCAGGGAGAAAGTCTGTTATGCGCCAGCCATACCGGCCGGACGCACGTGCCGTATCGGCGCAACTGTGCGTTGTTGAACAACAAGAAGAGAACCGTACTGAAGCTCCCAGCCGCCACGAGCGCGCGCGGCGCTCGGTACTGGCTCGGTCATTGGCTGCACTGGTGGCAGTGGTCTGTTGGTGCGGGCCGGTTTCCACTAAGGCCAACGCACAGCAAGACAGGCTCAGTAGAACTGCAGCGGTTGCCTGGACGGTTCTTCACGGTGTTGCCAAGGAATGCCCCGCGTTTCCGGATGAACAGGCACGACTGAACAAGCTAGATTGGTCTGGGCGATCGATCAGCGGTGGCTCAGCGAAACAGTTCGCGAATGCTTTAGAACGTGACCCCAAACAGAAGGCCCGGACGGACGCCGATGTCCAACAGATCATCAATACAGCCGGCGGTTGCGACTCAGATGCCCTGCGCGAATGGCAAGCAGAGGCTCGCAAATTGATCGATACCTACACGCAATCGCTAGCTGCACCCGAAGAGTCGATAGTCGTGAACTGGCCGAAGCCAGCCCTGTTGGAGCCGATTCATGTGTCGGTTGAGAAGGGCGGGCAAGATGTTCAAGGGAGGGAGTATTTGAAGCTGTCGCTGCACAACCCATCGAAGGCCTCGATTGGTGTTGCCTTAGCAGGCAAGGAGTTGCGCGCGGGTTTGTGCTCCGACCTGACATCGAAAGAGTTGCCGATCACGCAGCAGTCATACCGAACATCGAAGCTCGCGCAGATTGCTCCCGGTGAAACTTTGCAGGCCAACTTGGTATTGAGTGCTGATTGTTTTGAAGAGATGGATGAGTCCGCTCTGATGGGCACCCTGATTCTGGAAACACCTGCGGGAACCGAGTACCGCGCAATTGCCGTGCTGGGTATTAGGAACTGACTACAACACACGGAACACCGTAGTAGACAGACGGCAGCCTGCAGATAAGGACAAGGCCTACCACGTATTCGAGGCATCCAGAATTCTGAGCATTCTGGGCCCACGCCTGAAGCGTCTCAATCCAGAGGCAGCTAGCGATGCCAGCAGCTAAGTTTGTCCTGATTCACCCTCGTGAGAGATCACTGGGTCGCCACGTTATTACTTGATTGGGGATTACTTTGGGCCAAATCACGCATTCCCTGATTCGTGCACTCCTATTGGTTGCTCAAGACCGCCAAGGTTGTGCAGTGATGCGCACCAACACCGGTTGCTTTCGGACAGCGGGCTTGTTTTCGCTGGCCTGCTGCATCGTCTTCGCTGGTCTGGTGCCAGGTCAAGCCGGTGCCGGCGAGTATCTGGATGCCTTCAATCGAGTGGATGGGCAGACTCGGGAGATCTTTTGCAACTGGGCGTTGTTTGCAAAGGCGGGCAGCTTCACGCGGGAGGGCAGCGAACATAGAGGTCTAAGCCAGCAGAAGGCGGAACAAGCATGGGACGAGCAGGACCATATGCTGGCAAAGGCTTTTGCGTATGACCAACTGGCGCGCATGGTAGGGCTCGCCTCTTACGACAAGGCGTCCAAGGTCGTGTACGACACTTTCATGGCGTCCGCGGCGGGCGATAAAAGAAAAGCGTTCGATACGGATGAGGCGCTAATACAAGTGCATTGTCTTAAACAGTATGGGGCGTTGGAGGAAATCGGGGCACCGGTCAAGAAGCTCGAGGCGATTTACTTCGATATGGACCGGAAGGGTAGGGAGCATGCCAAGGCGGATTACGTCGAACAAGCGGTCAAGCCCTATCGAGACTAGCTTGCTTGTTGGTAGACCACATTGAGAGAAGAAATGAGCAGTTGTCCGCTGGCCCCAGATTTGATCGCTGAAGACGAGTAAGACCTCTGCCTCCATCCAACTTCAATCGAGAATTCGAGATCATGATTCATAAGACTGCCCTTCTTCTCGCGGCATCGGCTGCCTGCGCCACCGCGATTGCCGCTGAGCCCCCACGTTGTCAGCGTCAGACAGCAGAGAACATCGCATTTGAAATGTGCCTGGTGCCCAGTGGTGCGTTCCAGCACGACCTCTATACGTTGAAGGCCGACAAGGTGCTGATCGCCGCGCTAGTGGATGACTACGCAGAGTCTGTTCGGCTGGAGCACAAAATACCCGAAGGGCTGTCGATTGAGTTTCCGTTGTCGAAGCAGGGTGGTAACCCCATGCAAATCACAGGCGGATGCGTTCCGGAAAGCAGGGATGGCGCCGAGGTTGCACGCGTCTGCAATTTCCATTGGGGCAAAGTGCAGATCATCAAAGACGTGCGCTTCGAGTTCAACTAAGACCTAGAAAAATCGGAAATGAAAGCAGAGAAACGCATCGTCGCGATCTGTGCTGTAAGTGCGCTCAGTGCTTGTGGCTCGCTTGGTACGTAGTTCAGAACGGCCGATGAGGCCACGGACGGTCCGCGCGCTCGCCTTCGTGTGAGTGGCAACGCGCTCGTCAAGGCGGTGCCAAACAAGGATTGCATTGACTGGGGGGCGCCCGGTGCAGGGACAGTGTTGGGAGGAATCGTCGGCGCTAGTGGCTATCGCGGGCGCTCGCTCGGTATGCCGGGAGCAGAGAAGCTGGGCCAGATGCCGACGGGCGAGCTGTATGTTGCCGCAGAGCGGCCGTACACCCTGGTGTTGCTGGCGGCGCCGGAAAGTCGCCTGCAGTGCTCTGTCGCTGCGACGTTTGTTCCGAAGGCTGACGTTGACTATGAGGCCCGCTTAGTCCTTGAAAAAGGAGCATGTGTTGCAAGCGTGTCGACGATGAGCGGTGACACGGTTCAAGTCACCAAGCCTCAATCGTGCCAGTGAGTATGCCGGCATCAAGTACGTGCGTTGGAGACGGCCGCGCGAAGTGCATGGTCGGTCGGACTCTCAGAGCAAGCCACGGTCGTCTATGCAGGCAGAGTCGATCGAAGCCAGCCCCATCGCTTTTTTCGGCATCGTCGCGGTGGCGCAGTCATTGACTGCGCCACCCACGCCTTGTTACTGCCCCACCGGTGCCGCAATCACCTCCAAGCCAATTAGACTCGACACAAATCGCCCCTGCTTGCCGTCATTCGGCAGCACCAGCCGCGCAAAGCCGTTGGTGGTGAGCGGCACGCCGTTGGCCGCATAGGCGATGAAGTCGGGCTGGTTGCCGAAGTTCGGGTCCATCTCACCAAACGAGACCACCGCCTTGTAACCATCGCTGCCGGTGGCGACGACGTACTTGGCGAGCGAGTCGTTTTTCACCGCCGGGTTGTTGACGATGCCGACCGAGGTGTTGAGCAGATCCCACAGGCTCACCCCCGTGTAGGTGACGCCCGATACCGTGCGCGTGACCACGGGCAGGTTCTGCAAGGCCGTCAAGTCGAACGTGCCGGGGCGCTGCACAGCGCCGCTCACCTTGAACTGCGTTGACGCACCGCCGCCCGTGCCAGCCGCAGTGGAACCCGAACTGCGGATGTCCAATCGCACGAGGTTCGAGATGTAGCGCCCGCCCTTGGTGTCGCCGGGGGCGGTCACGCGCAGCGGACCATCCGCAGCGGGCAACGCGCCGGTTATGCCGTTGATGGTTTCCGCATAGACCACGCGGCTTGCGCGGTTGCCGAAGTCGGGGCTCAGCTCGCCCAGCGCGAAGACGGCGCGGTAGCCGTCGGTGCCGGTGGCGACGACGATCTTGTTCAGCAGGTCATTCTTGATGTTCGGATCGGTCTTGATGCCGATCTGGTTGAGCGCGCCCCATACGCTGGTGCCGGTGTAGGTGTGGGTTTGCGAGCCGCTGCCGCTGCCGAAGCTATCGGTGCTGGTGGTGGCGGGCAGGGCCTTGAGCTGGGTCGTGGTGAGCGTGCCGCCGGTGGCCGCATCGCCGGCCACCGTCAGGGTGGCTTGCGGTGTGGCGGGCGTGGTGACCTGGGGCGTGTCAGCGTCGGAGCCGCCGCACGCGGCCAGCAGGAACGGCACCAGTGCGAGTTGCAGCGCATGGGCCAGCTTGAATCGGAACGGCGAAAAACGGTGCATCGGAACCTCCCTTGTTGTTGTCGTTGTATACATGGTTACATAACGGTTGGGGGAGGCTATTAAGCGCGACGTATGGACGACATACGTTGGGGGCCATAAACCGCATCCAGTTGCAGGTGTGTGTGCAGATCGGATTGAAGCGGCGTTGAACTCATCGCCCGTAAACCCGCATGGCGCCTGCAAAATACGCCGTTTGCGTCAGAGGATTGTCACGATCGCGGTGCTATAAAAAACGGATGCTTTGCCACCCCAGGAGACTCCCATGGCGACATCCGTCGATTCATTCCAGGTGAAGGTGTATCAGGGCGACAGCGCGGTGCTGTTTGCGTTTGACGTGGCCGATGCAGATCGCGCCGATCTGGCCGGCTTTGCCATCCAATGCACGCCGCAGGGCCAGGCGCCGTACTGGGTGCCCAACCGGCTGACGTTCGACGCGCCCATCCATGCGGATGCCCCCCTGCAGGCCGGCAAGTACGCCGACTCCATCGACGCGCCGTTCCAATCGTTCCACTGGGCTCACTTTCCGCCGCATGCGGCCGGGCAGTACACCTACACTGTGCACGCGCGCTACTTTGCGTCCACGAACCCCGTGCAGCTTGAAACACGTGCCACACGCAACGTGAACGTGACCCTGCATCAACCGATGAGCGACTGGGCCACCGTGGGCATGGTGCGCGGCTATGTGTCGTCGCAGGCGTTCATTGACCACTACGGCGGCAACACGGCGCTGGCACCGGACAAGCGCGCGCAGACCAAATCGCCGCTGCTGTATGACACGCAGCCGTATCAGAGCAAGTACGCCTACCTGGGCGCCACCGGCCGCCGCCTCATCATCGATCTGCTCAACCAGTGCCAGGCGTCCGACGGCTATGGCATCGACGTGCTGGCCTATGACCTGGACGAGCCGGACATCATTCGCGCGGTTGCGTGGCTCGCGCAGAACGGCCGCAAGGTGCGCGTGATCCAGGACAACTACATCGGCACCGGTGCACACCCAACCGGGCATGGCACCGACGACGCCTTCGAAACGCAGGCCACCGAGGTCTTCAAGCAGGCCGGAGCGGACGTGCGCCGCACGCATTTCGCACGCTTCCAGCACCACAAGGGGATCCTGCTGCGTGATGCGGCGGGCAAGCCGGTGCGCGTGCTGGCGGGCTCGGCCAACTTCTCGCTGCGCGGGCTGTACGTGCAGGCCAACAGCGTGCTGGTGTTCGAGCAGGACGTTGCGCAGCTCTATGCACAGGTGTTCGACCACACGTGGGACTTGATCGGCCAGTACGGTGAAGATGCGGCCGGCAGCCGCAAGGTGGCCACCGCCTTCCGCGCTGATGCACTGGCTGGCAACTGGCAGGCTGTGCCGCAGGGCAGTACGCCGCGCGCGCGCTTCGGCTTCTCGCCGCACCAGACCGATGCGCTGCTCTCCGAGGCGGCCGACCGCGTGAAAGGCGCGCTGTCGTCGGTGCTGTTTGCGGTGATGGCCACCGATGGCGGCGGCGAGATGCTCGACACGCTCGAGCACGTCGTGCCGCACAAGGCGGGGCTGCTCTCGCTGGGCGTGATCGACAAGGCGGGTGGTGTGGATGCCTTCGCGCCGGGCCGCGACGTACCCTCGCAGACCGTATCGTTCGCGTATTTGAAGGACGAGGCGCCCGCGCCGTTCAAGCAAGAGGTGGACGCCGGCACCGGCCAGCACATCCACCACAAGTTTGTCGTGTGCGATTTCAACGGCGACGAGCCGGTGGTGTTCTGCGGCTCATCCAACCTGTCGAAGGGCGGTGAGGAGCAGAACGGCGACAGTCTGATCGCCATCTACGAACCGGCCATCGTCACGGCATATGCGATCGAAGCCATCCGTCTGTTCGATCACTACCGCTTCCGCGCGAGCGAGTCGAAGGCCACGGCCGCCAACCCGCTGGTGCTGAAGACGACCGGCGCGTGGGCTGACCCATACTACGATCCGCAGAACATCAAGTTCACGGAGCGCACGCTGTTTGCCAAGTCGGGGGTGGCACAAGCCGCCGCCGTCGCCTGACACGGCGCACCGGCGGCGACGTTATACACGTCGCTGCCGGTCGCCCCACCATGCATCGCGCAGGCGGCGCTTGGCGATCTTGCCGTTATCGTCGCGCGGCAGCGCTGTCGTGAATTCAATCTGGCGCGGGATCTTGAAGCCCGCAATCTGGCCGCGCAGCCAGTCGATCACGGGCTCGGCCTGCAGCCCTTCGCGGTCGGTTTGGACGACAGCGACGAGGCGCTCGCCGTATTCATCGCACGGCACGCCAAAGACGGCGCAGTCCACCACATCAGGGTGGCGCAGCAGCGCGTGCTCGATCTCGGCCGGGTAGATGTTCACGCCGCCCGAGATGACCATGTCCGATGCGCGATCGCACACGTAGAGGTAGCCGTCTGCATCCAGGTAGCCCATGTCGCCGAGCGTGACTAGGCCATCGCGCTCAATCTTGGCGCGGGCCTCGTTGTTGCCGCGGTAGGTGAAGTCGGGGTAAGCGGGCTGGCGGCTGTAGATCAGGCCGATCTCGCCGGTGGCGCAGGGCGTGCCGTCTTCATGCAGGATGCGCACTTCGGCATCGCACACCGGGCGGCCGGCGCTGCCGGGGCGCGCGGCCGCGTCGTGCGGGTCCATCACGGTGATCATGCCGGTCTCGCTGGAGGCATACGTCTCATAGATGACGGGGCCGAGCCAGTCGATCATGCGGCGCTTGATCTCGGGCGCGCACGGGGCGCCGGTGGAAGCCACGAAGCGCAGTGAAGAGAGGTCGTAGCGGTTGCGTTCTTCCTCCGTCAGTTTGAGCAGGCGCACATACATGATCGGCACGAGGTAGACGGTGTCGATGCGGTAGCGCTCGATCTGCTCCAGCACGCGCAGCGGATCAAAGCGCGGGTGCAGGACGAGCACTTCGGCCATTTGTGCGGCCTGCTGGGCGAAGAGGCTGGGGGCGCTGTGATACAGCGGTGCCGGTAGCAGCGCGCGGCAGCCCGGCACGATGCCGAAGGTGGCCGCCACCACGGCACGCGCTTGCTGCAGGTGGGTGTCGAGCTGGTCTAGCGGCACGGCTTGGCGCACTACGCCCTTGGGCCGGCCCGTGGTGCCCGACGTGTAGGCCATGTGCCCGCGCGGTGAGACCAGCGGTCCATCGTACGGTGTCTGCAGCGCGAGCCAGTTGGCATAGCCGTCGGCGCGGTCGGTGCCTTCGGCATCCACGCGCAGCAGTTGCACGTGGGGCAGCAGCGGCTCCACCGCATCCACCAGATCCCGATGGCCGATCAGCACCTTGGCGCCCGAGTCGCGCATCAGGAATTCCACCTCTGCCGGCGTGAAGTGCCAGTTGATCGGGCAGAAATGGCAGCCGGCAATGCGGCACGCGTGCATCACGTCAATGTAGGCCGGCGCATTGCGCATCAGCACACCGATCACATCGCCTTCCTGCACGCCCATGCGGCGCAGGCCGCCGGCAAGTGCCGCGCCGCGCGCGAGCAGGGTGTCGGCATCGACGGGGCGGTCTTCAAAGATGAGGTTGGCGGTCATGCGTGTCTCCTGCGGGCGAGGTCTCTATTGGACTGCTGTTTGATCTACGGAGCATGCCGGATTGAACTGCACTGAACAATCCGCTTAGGATTGCGCACACTGGTGAATGCCATTGAACAACAAAGCTCGTCTGCCTGCTCGTTCGCTCACCCATGGACCTCAACCTCATCCACCTGTTTGTCGAGATTGTGGAAGCGCGCAGCTTTACCGCCGCCGCGCAGAAGCTGGGCATGACGCGCTCCAACCTCAGCAACCGCCTGAAGGTGCTGGAGCGAGAAACCGGCGCGCAACTGCTGCGCCGCTCCACACGCAGCCTGGAGTTGACGCAGGCCGGGGAGACCCTCTTCGAGCACGGCCGCCGCATGCTGCAGGAGGTGGAGACCGCGCGCGCCTCCATCGACGGCCTGGGCCAGACCGTGCGCGGCCACGTGCGGGTGAGCGTGCCGACGGGCCTGGGCCGCTTCTTCCTGGGCGACATGCTGCTCGAATTTGCGCGCGAGCACCCGAACGTGACGCTGCGCGTGACGTTCAACAACCGCGTCAATGACCTGATTGCCTCGGAGATTGACGTGGCATTCAAGATCACCTCGGCGCCGCCGCAGGACACCATTGCGCGCGAGGTATGCCCGATCGGCTGGAGCCTCTTCGCCACCAAGGCCTATCTGAAGGCGCACGGGCCGGTGGCAACGCCCGAGGCGTTGGCCGCGCAAGCCATCGTCTGCCCGCCCATGCCGGGCCGGCGCTTGACGCTGGCGCTTTCGCGCACCGCGCGCGGCAAGACCACGCAGCACAGCGTGACGGTGGAGCCGCGCATGCAGTCAGAGGACTTTCCGTTCCTGGCCGATGCGGTGGCGCGCGGCATGGCCATCGGTTTGCTGCCCAACTACGTGACGCATGCCGTTGCTGCATCGGCAGCTACGCCCTTCGAGCGTGTACTGCCCGACTACGAGGTGGGCGGGCTTGGGGCACACCTGTTCATCCTCACGTTGCCCAATCGCTATGCGTCGCCCGCCATGCGCGCGCTGATCGATTTTGTGCGCTCGCGCGTGAGCCTGCAGGCCACGGACTGGCGCTAAACGCAGCCGGCATGGCAGCCCACTGGTGCTGCACATGCACAAAACGGTGCCAAGGCAGATAACGTCCGCCGAATAGACGATATTCGGCATCGCGCCTTGTCTTGGATCAAGGCGGATACCAAAATCGAAAGAGGCGGAGCCGCTTTGCAGTCACCTGCACCCAGACTCCCCATCCCTCCCCACGCCACCCGCTGAACTCGGGTGCGCCGTTGCATTCCTTCGAGGAAGAAGTTCATGCCGCTTACCCATCCGTCGCGCCGCGCTTTCCTGAAAGCGACTGTCGTGGCCGGCGTCTCGGTGTATATCGCACCGCTGGGCGGCCGCGCATTTGCGGCCCTGTTTGAAGAAAAGATCCTCACCCCGGTCCAGTGGGACCCAAAGACCGGTACCCCCAAATTCCGCATCGATGGCATTGCCAAGGTCACGGGCGACAAGGTGTTCGCACGCGACATCCGCTCGCGCGACATGCCGCACTGGCCGCAGCAGCAATCGCACGCGTTCATCCTGCGCACCACGCTGGCCGACCGCACGTACGAAGGCTTTGACCTGAGCCTGTTGGGCGATGAGCTCAAGCCCGATCGCGTCGTCACTGCGGAAGACCTGGTGCGCGACGGCGTGGCGTTCCCCGCTTTCTATGGCGACGACATGCTGCTGCCGACGGGCAAGACGCCCGCGTATCACGGCCACGCTGTCGCCATCCTGATCTATCACGACTTCGCGCGCTTCCGCTTTGCGAAGGACAAGCTCAAGTTCCAGGACAAGATCATCCGCTACGGCGCCGTGACCGGCCCGCTGGAGCGCGACCCGTGGGGCACCTTCCGCTTCGTCCGTGTGGGCGGCGCGGGGCCGTTTGACGACGACGTGTTCTCCAGCCTGAAGAACGCGCCGATCTTCCCGAGCATGATGCGCAAGCACGAGCCCGTGTGGCCCGACGGTGTGGACCACGGCAAGCTGGGCGAGCAGGGCATCTTCTACGCCAACCAGATCGCCGCGGAGCTGGATAAGCCGCCCGAGGACTGGCTGGTGCTCGACCGCGAGTACAACACGCAATCCATCGACACTGCGGCGATGGAAAACGACAACGCCAACTGCTGGTACGACAGCAGCACGCAGACGCTGCACATGGTCGTGCCAACGCAAAGCCCGGTGGAAGTGGGCCAGAGCACGGCCGAGATGCTGGCCAAGGCCCGCGGTGCCTTCCCTGTGAAGCAGGTGATCGTGCACCCGTGCTACACGGTCGGCTACGGTTCGAAAGACCACTACAACTTCCCGTTCTACGGCCTGGTGACGGCGCTGTATGCCGACGGCAAGCCGGTGCGGCTGGCCAACGACCGCTACGAGCAGTTCCAGACCTCCATCAAGCGCCACGCGTTCAAGATGCGCTACCGCATCGCCGTGGACAAGAAGACGGGGCTGTTCCAATCGTTCCAGGGCCACTTCGAAGCCAACGGCGGTGGGCGTGCCAACTTCTCGCCTTCGGTGGCGATGGTGGGGGCAACGGCCGCGCAGTCGATCTACTACTTCCCGAAGAACGACCTGACCGCTGTGGCAATCGCCTCGCGCGCCATTGACGCAGGCTCCGCGCGTGGTTACGGCACGCTGCAGAGCATGGCCGCCACCGAAGTGATGGTCGACGAGTTTGCCGAGCAACTGAAGCTCGACCCGATCGAGTTCCGCCTGAAGAACGCGCTGCGCTCCGGCATGAAGAACACGCAGGGCGCGATTCCTGCCGGCGCCATCCGCGTGGATGAAGTGCTGCAGGCTGCCAAGGTGCACCCGCTGTGGGTGAACCGCGCGAAGAAGAAAGCCGAGTTTGAAGCCGCCCACCCGGGCAAGCGCTACGGCGTGGGCTTTGCGTGTGTGCAGAAGGATTTCGGCACGGGCGCTGAGGCATCGTTCGCCAAGGTGGAGATCCGCCCCGATGGGCAGATTGCGCTGCACCACGTGGCGGCGGAAATCGGCACCGGCATGTCGACGTCGCAGGCGATTGCCGTGGCGCGCTGGCTGGGCCGTCCGGCATCGGAAGTGCGTGTGGCGGTGACGGACTGGGCAGACCTGCCCGTCACCACCAGCGGCGACCCGTACATCATGAGCCAGGCTGACCAGGACAAGGCGGCGGCCAACCCGCGTTGGTCTCCGGCGTATGCATCGCCGGCCAGCGCGACCAACTCGGCGTACTACTTCACGCACAGCACGCGTGAGGCGGCGCGCATCGTCTTCATGCACGGCCTGTGGCCGGCAGCCATGGCGATCTGGAGCCAGGGCATTGGCGGTGGCCAGGCAGCATCTCTGGTTGTGCGCGTGGAAGACGCGCGCTGGGTGGACGGCAAGCTCACGGCCGGCGGCCTGGAGGCGCTGCCCTACGAGCAGATCGTCAAGCGAGCGCACGAGCTGGGCCTGGTGACGGGTGCCGTGGTGCACGTGTTTAACCGCTGGCAGTGGACCGAGGCGGATTTCGACGTCAATGGCACGGCCACGCGTGTGCCCATCGATGGCCTGTCCGTGCGCTACGGCGAAGGCGCCGACGCCGCGCGCAAGGCCAAGATGACGACGGCCGGTGGCTACCACGTGCTCGATCGCAAGAAGGTCTACATCGCGCCCACGCAGCGTAACAACGCTTCGGTCACGTACTACAGCGCGGTCGGCACGCTGGTCGAGTTGTCGGTGCATGAGGCCAGCGGCAAGGTGGACTTGCTGTCGCACCACTCGATCATGGAATGCGGCTCGCAACTCTCGCCGCAGCTCGTGTCGGGGCAGTTGCAGGGCGGCCTGGCGATGGGTATCGGCCACGCGCTGCATGAATCCCTGCCGCTGTATGAAGACGGCCCCGGCAACGGCACCTGGAACTTCAACCGCTACCACCTGCCGCGCGCCAAGGACGTGGCCGTGTGGACGCAGACCGGGACGGTGCTGCCGCCCTTGTCGGAAACGGATCCGCCCAAGGGCATCGCCGAGGTGGTGATGATTCCGGTGGTGGGCGCCATCGTGAACGGCATCGCGCATGCCATCGGACACCGCTTCACCAGCCTGCCAGTGACCGCGGAAAAGATTCAGGAGGTACTGGCATGAGCATCACCACCCAACCGATCACCTTGCACCTCAATGGCAAGGACTTGGGCCCCGTGCAAGTGCCCGAGGGCCTGATGATGATCGACTTCCTGCATGAATACGCGGGCCTGACGGGCTCGCGCCTGGGCTGCGGGCAGGGCGTGTGCCGTGCGTGCACGGTCATCCTCGACAAGCCGGACGGCACCAGCGAAGAAGTCCGCACCTGCATCACGGGCGCGCATTTCTTCCAGGGCAAGAAGGTGCGCACTGTGGAAGGCCACGCCACGCGCAATGAGAAGGGCGAGGTGGTCTCGCTCTCGCTCGTGCAGCAGAAGTTTCTGGAGCACTTCAGCTTCCAGTGCGGCTACTGCACGCCGGGCTTCGTCAACGGCGCCACGGTGCTGGTGGAGCGCCTCAAGCGCGAGCCGGTCGCACGTGAGCAGCTGGACGAGACCATCACTGAAGCGCTGAACGACCACATCTGCCGCTGCACCGGTTACGTACGCTACTTCGAGGCCGTGAAGGACGTCGTGCTCAGCACACCCGGACTCATCAAGGACGGCAAGTGATGACCATGGCTCAACCCAACCATCGCAACCTGCTTCGACTGGCGCGTCTGGCGGTGTTGCCGCTGCTGGCTGCTGCCACGCTGGCAGCCTGCGGCGACCGCTCCACCGACATTCCGGCCGCTGCCGATCAGCCGCCGCCCGCCAAGCTGACGGGCGCAGATCTGATCTCACGCGGCCGCTACCTTGTGCGCGCGGCGGACTGCGCAGCCTGCCACACCGCCAAGGACGGCGCACCGTTCGCGGGCGGTGTGCCGCTGGCCTCGCCGTTCGGCACGTTCTACGGCACGAACATCACGCCCGACAAGGAACACGGCATCGGCAAGTGGAGCGCGGACGAGTTCTATAAGGCGCTCCATGATGGCGTATCGCCTGACAAGCATCTGTATCCGGCGATGCCGTACACGTCGTATCGCGGCCTGTCGCGCGGCGATACCGATGCGATGTACGCGTACCTGATGCAGCTCAAGCCCGTGGCGGTTGCCAACCGCGAGCACGAACTGCGCTTCCCGTACAACATCCGCCTGGCCATGGCGGGCTGGAACCTGTTCTTCCTGAAGGACACGCTGCCCGATGCCTCGACCGGCAACTCGGCGGCATGGCAGCGCGGGCGCTATCTGTCCAACGCGCTCGGCCACTGTGCGGAATGCCATACCTCACGCAGTTTTGCAGGCCAGTTGAGTGCCAGCAAGCCGCTGGGCGGCGCGGACCTCGGGCGCGTGGTCGCACCGGATATCTCGCCCGCAGGCCTGGCCGCGCGCGGCTGGACGCCGGCCGATCTGCAAGCGTTCTTCAGCACCGGCATTGCGCAGCAAGGTTCGGCATTTGGTGAGATGTACCCGGTGGTGCACCTGAGCTCGCAGTACCTGAGCCAGGCGGACATCGGTGCAGTGTCGACCTACCTGCTCGGCGACAAGCCGCCCGCGCCGCAACCGCTCAAGCCGGTGGCCGCCACAGCCGACAACGCAGACCAGCTCAAGGCCGGCCGCGCCAGCTACCTGGCCGTTTGCGCCGGCTGTCATGGCCGCGATGGCGAAGGCAAGCCGCACGTTGCGGTGCCGATGCTGGGCAACTCCACCGTGCGCAATGCCGACGTGCAAAACCTGCTCGTCGCCATGCTCGACGGCATTGAAGAGCAGCGCTTCCCGGGCACGGAAGCCATGCAGGAGATGCCGGGCTTCGCGCAGATGGACGACACAGAACTGGCCGCGCTGGCCAACTACCTGCGCACCAGCTTTGGCGGGCAACCGGCAGATGTGACGGCCGATCGTGTGAGGGGTTTGCGCAAGTAAGCGCTTCACGCACGACTCAAAGAAAAGCCCGCCCCGGCGTCATGCCTGGGCGGGCTTTTTGTTGATGGTTCGCTTCGGTGAGCCGGGGCTTACTTGGCCGCCGAGAGTTCCATGATCATGCGCGACAGCAGATAGAGCCGGGGCACCACGCTTTCCACTTCTGCGTATTCCTCCGGCGTATGGATGCCGCCACCAACAATGCCGAAGCCGTCAAGCGTAGGCGTGCCGACGCCGGCAGACAGGCTGGAATCCGCCGCGCCGCCGCTGCCTTCCAGCGTGAGCTTGCGCCCGATTTCACCGTAGATGGCCTGCGCCTGTGCTGCGAGTTGATCCGATGCGGCGTTGCGCGGCATCGGCGGGAAGCCACGCACCAGGCTGGTTTTGACTTCCGTATCCGGGATCAGCTTGTCGGCCGACACACGTGCCAAGTCGCGTTCAACGCGGTCGAATTCCTCCGGCACCGCGACGCGCACGTCGGCGTAAGCAGTCGCCTGGGCGGGGATGACGTTGGTGGCATCGCCTGCCTTCATCACCGTGAAGTTGACGGTGGTCTGCTTGGCGCTGTCGCCCAGCTTGCCGAGCTGAAGCACCTGGTGCGACAGCTCGGTGGCGGCGTTGCGACCTGACTCCGGTGCCACGCCTGCGTGCGCGGCCTTGCCTTTCACGTCCACCTCGGCGGTGCCGCTGCCCTTGCGCCACACGACCAGCCCGTCGGCAGGGCGACCCGGCTCCAGGTTGAGCGTGACGTCATGCTGTTTGGCTTCGCGCTCGATCAATGCGCGCGTGCCCTTGGAGCCCGTCTCTTCATTCGTGTTGAGCAGCAGCGTGACCTGGCCGTAGCGCTTGAAATCCAACTGCTGCAGGATCTTCATCGCATACAGGCCTGCCACCACGCCGCCCTTGTCGTCCATCACGCCGGGGCCATACGCGCGCTTGTCCTTGATATAGAAAGGCTTGGCACGGGCGGTGCCGTCCTTGAACACCGTATCCATGTGCGCCATCAAGAGGATGCGCGTCTTGCCCGTGCCCTTCCACGTGGCGAGAATGTTGTTGCCCACGGCCGGCGCGGCAGACACCGTTTGCACCTGCGCGCCCGTCTTGCGCAGCTCGTCGGCCACGATGGTGCCGACCTGGCTGAGCCCCGCTTCATTGCCGGTGCCGGAGTCGATATTGACGAGGCGTTCAAGCAGATGCAGTGCGTCGCCACGGTAGCCTTCGGCAGCGGATAACACCTTGGGATTGGCATCAGCGGCGTGGGACAGTGGTGCGGCGCACAGCAGCAATGCCGCAAGGGCGAGGCGGGAGGTTTTCATGCGAGACCTATGTGGCGGGGCGAAACGACCATTACACACAAGAACCGCATGCGCTGGGGCGAGGGTGTTGCTTCGGTCGCATCGGTATCAACCGCAGCTTGTTCTCTGGGGCAACTCGTGTCTTGAAGAGCCACGACGACTAGGCGCTGCCGAATACGGCGGACGCTCCCTTGGACCCACCCTGGGAAAGGAGGAGTTCAGAGCGGATGCCTCTACGGCACGGCAGGTGCATCCTTGCAGCCAAACTGGCTCTGTTTGAGTCCGAGCGCTTCAAACGTTTTCGCCAAACCTGCTATCTCGTCGTCCGGGGCGTTGCCATGTAGAGAGATTGCGGTGTTCAGTTGTGCCAGTGTGTCGGCTCTCTGTTGCTTGAGAGCTGCGCATTCCGGTGCGTCAGGGCGTGGTTCCTTGGGCGGCGGGATGATGCCGCGCTTGATTGCCTCTTCGCAGGTCATACTGACGAGGTAGGCTTCGCCGTTATAGGTGCACGTATAGCCGACGTAGGCAATTGATGGAGACGCCACGAGGTAGCCGGCAAGAAAAAGGAGTGTGCGCATGGCTGGTTGATTGCGTAACTTCGGTCCTGTTGATGGCGGGCACGTTGCCAAGCAGCGGCCTGTCGCAGTGGCAGGCCTATTCAGCCAGACGTTGATACTGCTTGAACTCACGCAGTCCCGCCAAGCCCATCGGCACAGCCAACACCAGGCAAAGAACAGCTGCGGCAAACTCCCCCCAGTTCCACGCGGGATCTCGCCGATCCAGTACGGACTGGCTGGGGTCGCTGGGATCGTAGTAAGCCATAACGTGCTCACCAATCGGTCTGTCATTTGCAGCATCCTCGGCCCGCTCCCGAGTGAGAAACACCGCTTGGGAGAAGCCACCAGCCAGGTCCGTACTTTGCACGATATAGCGGGCGTTGTTGACCGTGTAGTCGTACTGCCACACCGGCGACCAGTTCACAGGGTCACCCTCCGACCACACAACGCGAGATTGGATGATGGTGGCATCTACGGTGGGCCATGTCTGCTCGGCCTGTGCAAGTTGGTTGTCGCGGACCATCTCGTAGAGCAGGCGTTCAGCGCCCCAAAGCAGGAGGACCGTCGCAAGGCAGCAACTGATGGCGGACACCAATCGCTTGTCTGCGCGTGTTACCGGGTCGTCGCCGGATTGGTCTTTGCTGGATTCGGACCGCATGATTTTTCTGGTTTCGGTTACCGCTTGATATGAAGCCCTGGGAGCATTCTGCTGACGACGATGCCAAGCAGGATGCTGAAAAAGACCAACGATGCGATTCCGAACCGGGCTGCGAAGCGGTGAGTACTCATGGGCGTTCACTCTTTCGTTCCGCAATCGCGCTCGGCGGTGTTGTGAGGTTTCCGTTTCTGGGCGGACTACTCTATCGGCACCACGTTCGATGGCTCAGGTAACCCGAATTCGTCGGTGTTGATCTGCATCAGGCCAATGGCGTCGGCGCACCCGCCTGGGGAGAACAACACTTCAACGTACCGTTTCAGACCACCGACCTGATAACGCATCGCGTGAAAATAGCCCAAGCGACTGGTTGCCGTTTCGAACGCCCCACCGTACCCAGCATCGACGACCTGCGGGGGAACGCGAGAATCATTCTCGCCAGGGCCAAAGCTTTGTTCGACCTCTCTGCGTGACAGGCAGAGAAATCTTGGGTCGGGCGAGAACGTCCACCGCGTTGCGGACCCCGTCGGCCTCACACGATAAGTGGTCACGAGTACTGCTTCGCGCAGTTGCAACAAGCTCGGGTAGGAAAATTGCATCGGGTGCTGCAAGGGTCGGCGATAGGTGCTTTCCAGCGAGAGCTCAGATGCAACTTTCTCGTAGTCATTCAAATCAATGGTGTTGATGACCTTGCGGATACTTCGCCAGAAGGCCGTAGCCTGCGGAGACATGTCGATGCTTTCGACGATGGAGTCCTGACCCCGGACGTCGACGACAGGGTCTCCTTTGACCATTGTCGATGCAGGCAGGGCGTCAGCGTAGGCGCTCTGCGAGAGTCCAATCAACACGGCCAGAACGACCTGCATACGCAGCGGGAAAGTCATCTCGTTCCTCATTGTGTTCACGTTGCCAACACCCGCGATTCGTCAGCATTGTGTGTGTAGGCGGTATGGGGTTGGCACAGTTTCTAGCAATGTGTAGCCATCCGTCCACCCAACCACGGCCGGGATCAATCGCGTGAAATCCTGCAGCCATTGCCGGAAATGCCGACATCGCCCGGTTGCAGTGTCAGATGACACCCCATCCATTCCACCGCAACCTCGCCGCTACAATGCGACGCACCGACGCCATGCGGTTCAGGGCCCCCGAGCAACGCCGATCCTCCATCACCTATGCACGCCAGAATCCTGCGCTACCTTGACGAAGTGGTCCGCCGCGGATCGATCCGAAAGGCGGCCGAACATCTGCATGTGGCCCCGACTGCGATCAATCGGCAGATCCTGGATCTGGAGGACGATCTTGGCGCGCCGCTGTTCGAACGCATCAACAAGCGTTTGCGGCTGACCCCGCTGGGCGAGATGGTGCTGGCACATGTGCGCCAGACCCTGCGCGAGCATGAGGCTTTGCGCGAGCGCATCGAAGAGTTCAAGGGGGCCCGGCGCGGGCAAGTGTCGATTGCCGTGACGGCGGGCCTGGCGGGCTCGCTGATGCCGTCTCTGGTGCACGACTTCCGGCAGCAGTTTCCCGGTATCGCGGTGTGCGTGAAGGACATGCCAATCGCAGACATCGTCGCGGCCGTTGAACAGGGCGATGTTGACCTGGGGCTGGGCTATGACCTGCCGGACGCGCCGTCCTTGCGTGTGCTGACCACTGGCGACTGGCAGATCGGCGCGGTGGTGCCACCGGGGCATCCTCTGGCGGCGCAGCCTTCGGTGCTGCTGAGTGAGTGTGTGGGGTATCCGCTGATCCTGCCGGCGGCTCCGCTTTCCATTCGCGCCATGCTGGAAGACGCCTTCGTGCGCAACGCCATTGAAGTGGCGCCGGCGGCGGAATCCACGTCCATGTCACTGATTCAACGGCTGGTCATGCTCGGCAGTGGCATTGCCTTGCTCAACCCGCTGGATGTGATGGAAGAGCGGGCGCGCCAGGCGCTCGTGTTTATCCCGCTGCGTGACCGGAACCTGCAGGCGCAGACACTCACCCTGGTGGCCCGCAACACGGAGCAGCAGAACGCGGCAGCAGACCTGATGGCGCGCAACATTGGTGTGGCGCTGGCGGCGCTTCATCCGCAGCCGCCTGAGGTGTCCGCTTAGGGTGTCCACTTTTTGTGTTCAGCTTGAGCAAAATTCTGCTCTTACCCCTGCACAACGCATTTCCATAGACTGCCGGCAATCCAACACCAACGATTGCCGATATGACCCTCATCGCCCTGAACGCTGACGTCCTGGTCACCATGGATGCGCAGCGCCGTGAAATTCCCGACGGTGCACTGGTGGCTGACGGGCCTGCTGTGCAATGGGTCGGCCCGACCTCGGAACTCCCCCTGCAATACCGCCGCGCGATGGACGACGGCAGTGCGCAGGTGCTCGACATGCGTGGCCACGTGGTCATTCCGGGGCTGGTCAACACGCACCACCACATGTACCAGAGCCTGACCCGGGCCGTTCCGGCAGCGCAAGACGCCGAGCTGTTCTCCTGGCTCACCAACCTCTACATGCTCTGGTCGCATCTGACGCCGGAGATGATCAGCGTGTCCACCAAGACCGCCATGGCGGAGCTGATGCTGTCGGGCTGCACGACGACCAGCGATCACCTCTACCTGTATCCGAATGGCTCGCGGCTGGACGATTCCATTGCGGCGGCGCAAGAGATGGGCATGCGCTTTCATGCTGCGCGCGGCTCCATGAGCGTCGGCCGCAGCAAGGGCGGGCTGCCGCCCGATGTGGTGGTGGAAGAGGAAGCGTCGATCCTGCGTGACAGCCAGCGGCTCGTCGAGACCTATCACGACAGTGGACGCCACGCGATGCTGCGCGTCGTGCTGGCGCCGTGTTCGCCGTTCTCGGTATCGCGCGATCTGATGCGCGAGTCCGCGCAGATGGCGCGGCACTACGGTGTCTCTCTGCACACCCACCTGGCAGAGAACGACAACGATATTGCGTACTCCCGCGAGAAGTTCGGCCTGACCCCCGCACAGTACGCAGAAGACCTCGGCTGGGTCGGCCACGACGTGTGGCATGCCCACTGCGTGAAGCTCGATGACGAGGGTATCGCGCTGTTCGCGCGCACCGGCACCGGCGTGGCCCATTGCCCTTGTTCGAACATGCGTCTGGCGTCTGGCATTGCACCGGTGCGCACCATGCGCGATGCCGGTGTGAACGTTGGCCTGGGCGTGGACGGAAGCGCCTCCAACGATGGTGCTCACATGCTGGGCGAAGCGCGCCAGGCGATGCTCCTGCAGCGCGTCGGCTACGGGCCGGCGGCCCTGAGCGCGCGCGAGGCGCTGGAGATTGCCACCCTGGGCGGCGCGCGCGTGCTCAATCGGGATGACATTGGCGCGCTGTCGCCGGGCATGTCCGCAGATTTTGTCGCATTCGATATGTCGGCGGTCGGCTATGCAGGCGGTGGGCATGACCCGGTGGCATCGCTGGTGTTCTGCACGCCAGGCAACGTGGCTACGAGCGTCATCAACGGGCGCGTGGTTGTGCGTGACGGCCAACTGCAGACTGCTGACCTGCCACGCGTGCTGTCTGACCACCGCAGCCTTGCCAAGCAACTCGTCCTGCGCGCCAGCGGTCAGTAGAACCTGCTCACGATCCTACTGCGCGGCCCGATCTTGACCCTGCGATGCTCGCCGTACCCATGTACGGCTGCGCTTCTCGCGCCAACCTCGGGCCGCTCGCTACGGATCGTGAACAGGTTCTAAGAACCATTCTGCCCAGCAACCAACGGAGGTGACCGTCCACAGATCACAGATGACTTGATGTGGTGGGAAGTTGAGCGTGATTCGATAACGCCCCGAGCAGTGCAGAGGGCACCCATTGAAACGGGGCACGCCTCGGGCAGCGCCCCAATACACCCCCTTGAAACCGGTAAAACGCCTGCAAAAAACAAGGCGCGGTGAGGGTGGCAGGAGGAGACAGAACATGCAGCATCTGCTTTACACGGTGGAAGATCGTCCGCCTCTCATGACAACCGTGCTGCTCGCGTTGCAGCACTTGCTGGCAGCGTTGGGCGGCATCATCGCGGTGCCGTTGGTGTTCGGTGGTGCGTTGAAGCTGCCGGCGGATCAGGTTGTTGCGCTGGTCAATGCCGCGCTGCTGGGGTCGGGGGTGGTCACCATCATCCAGTGCCGGGGCGTTGGTGCGGTGGGTATCCGGTTGCCCTGCGTGATGGGGACGAGCTTCGCGTTTGTGGGCGCCGGCATCAGTGTGGGGCTGGAGCACGGTGTGCCGGGCATCCTGGGGTCATCGCTGGTGGGGTCGCTGGTGATGATCGTTGGCAGCTACTTCATGCCGGTCATTCGCAAGCTGTTTCCGCATGCGGTGACCAGCGTGGTCGTGGCGATGATCGGCTTGTCGCTGACGCCCGTGGCCGTTGACTGGGCGGCCGGTGGTTTCGGCAGCAGCAACTACGGCGCACCCGCCAATCTGGCGATCGCGGGCTTTGTCTTGCTGCTGGTTATCGCACTGGTGCAATGGGGCAAGGGCATCATCTCGGCCGCCGCCGTGGTCATCGGCATTCTCGTCGGCTACGTGCTTTGCCTGATGCTGGGGCTGATCGACTTTACGCAGGTGCGTAGTGCCCCGATCTTTGCGCTTCCGCAGCCCATGCACTTCGGGTTGAGCTTTCCGGTGTCGGGCATGGTCGCCATGTCGTTGGCGTTCCTGGTCACCATCGTTGAGACCACCGGCACCTTCATGGCGCTCGGCGCGGCCACGCAAACACGCATGCCAGGCTCCAGGCTCGCGCGCGGTGTGCTGTGTGACGGTATTGGTTCCGCCTTTGCCGCGTTGATGTCGAGCCCGCCGGTCTCCACCTTTGCGCAGAATGTTGGCGTGGTTTCTCTGACGGGCGTGGCGAGCCGCCATGTGGTGACGCTCACCGGTGTCATGCTGCTCCTGGCAGGGCTGTTCCCGGTGCTGGGGGCGTTGGTGGTGACGATTCCGCAGCCTGTGCTGGGCGGTGCGGGGCTGATGATGTTCGCGATGATCGTGTCCGCCGGCATCCAGATGCTCAGCAAGGTCGAACACACCAAGCGCAACACGCTGATCATCGCGGTCTCGATCGGATGCGGG
Source organism: Ralstonia sp. A12 (assembly GCF_000801955.1). Classification (GTDB taxonomy): domain Bacteria; phylum Pseudomonadota; class Gammaproteobacteria; order Burkholderiales; family Burkholderiaceae; genus Ralstonia. Next base: position 37,251 of record NZ_JSZO01000038.1, on the reverse strand, counting down.
CTTGCGGTCACGATGCGCCCGGAGCTGCTGGACAAGCTGCCCGCCTTCGTGAAAGAGGTCTTTGGGTCAGGCATCACGGTGGGCGCCATTGTGGCCGTGCTGCTCAACTTGATTCTTCCTGGCCGTCAGTTTGATGCCGTTGATGAGGAGGGCGAGGAGCAAGTCATGAGCCCCTTCACAAAGGATGCGGAGTCGGAGCCAGAGCCGGCCTAAGTCGACTTCATGTGCTAGGAAGCTGCGGGTTCGGAACTCGGCAATACCGGGTTCCGAACTGCTCGCTCACCATACGCGCGACTGGCTCTCCACTGTCGACTCTCACTTGACAGTGTGTTTCGCCCGCCAGGGCTGTTCGCGGCGGATGACATCGTTACCATGTGCTCCAAAGAGGTGCGGCCACCGGCACGCACACACAAGAAGAACGCACCAGGAGACACACATGCACGCACGCCGCGCCACGGCTGCGGTGGCTTTTGCCATCGCTTCATCCTTCGCCCACGCACAGGTTTCCGACGACAAGGTCAAGATCGGGTTCATCACCGACATGTCCGGCGTCTATGCCGACCTGGACGGCCCTGGCGGGTTGGAAGCCATCCGCATGGCGGTGGCCGACTTTGGCGGCAAGGTGCTCGGCAAGCCCATCGAGATCGTCTCTGCCGACCACCAGAACAAGGCCGACGTGGCCGCTTCCAAGGCACGTGAGTGGATCGACCGGGATGGCGTGGACGTGCTCTTCGCCGGCCCGAACTCAGCGGCGGGTCTGGCGATGAACCGCATCGCGGCAGAGAAGAAGCGTGTGTACATCAACCTCGGTGGCGGAACTCCGCGCCTGACCAACGAGGAATGCACGCCCTACACCGTGCACTATGCGTACGACACCAATGCCCACGTGCGCGGCACCATCGGCGCGTTGCGCAAGCAGGGCGTGAACGCGTGGTACCTGCTGTCGGTTGACTACGCCTTCGGCAAGGACATGGATGCCGAATCGCGCCGCGTGATTGCCGCAGGCGGCGGCAAGGTGGTGGGCGGCACGAAGCACCCGCTGGGCGCACCGGATTTCTCGTCGTACCTGCTGCAGGCGCAAAGCTCGGGCGCGCAGGCCGTGGCGCTGGCCAACGCGGGCGGCGACACCATCAACGCCATCAAGGCCGCCAAGGACTTTGGCCTGGACAAGAAGATGCGCGTAGTCGGCCTGGTCATGACCATCGACGAGATCCACGCACTCGGCCTGCAGACCGCGCAGGGCATGCAGTTGATCGACCCGTGGTACTGGAATTCCAGCGACGCTGCACGCAAGTTCGGTGAGCGTTTCTATGCCAAGTTCAAGAAGATGCCGAGCGCGCTGCAGGCGGCGGACTACTCCGCCACGCTCACCTATCTGAAGGCCGTGCAGGCCGCCGGCACGGATGATTCCGACCGCGTGATGGCCAAGCTCAAGTCGATGAAGATCGACGACATGTACACCCAGGGCGGCTACGTGCGCGCCGACGGCATGATGATCCACGACATCTATCTGTTCGAGGTCAAGAAGCCGGCGGAATCGACTCGCCCGTGGGACTACTACAAGCTCGCGCAGACGATTCCGGGTGAGCAGGCGTTCAACACGCTGGCGGAATCGGCTTGTCCGATGGTGAAGAAGTAAGCGTGAGCCCGATGCATCCACCGGCGGCATACCGCCCCGGCGTGATGCCGAAGGTCGCGCGAAACCGGGCAATGAACGCGCTGACGTTGTCGTAGCCCAGGTCAAGCGCAATCGTTGTGACCGGTGCACCGGCTGCCAGTCGCTCCAATGCACACATCATGCGCAGCCGGTGGCGCCAGGTTTCGAATGCGTAGCCGGTTTCGCTGGCGAACCTCCGGGTAAGCGTGCGCGGGGCAACAGCAGCCCAGTCAGCCCAGTCCTGCAGGCGCCGGGTGTCGGATGGGTCTGCGATGAGCGCGTCGGCGATTTTGCGCAGGCGCGCGTCGGTTGGCATCGGCAGGGCGGTTGGCACCGGCACGAGCGCGCGGATTTCGTCGGCAATCACCACGGCGATGCGCTGCTGAGCGGCGTCGAGTGCGTCGTCTGCCCACGTTGCCGCCCGCGAAATTGCCGCGCGCAGCAGCGCCGGCATAGAGAGCGTGCAGGGCGCCTCCGGTAAGCCCTCACACACATCGGGCGCGAGATAGACGGCCCACCCCACAAATGGTCCATGGGTTTCGGCGCCATGTTCCACGCCAGGCGGAATCCACACCGCCTGCCCGGCAGGCACCACGCAACGGCCCGTTCCCGTTTGCACGGTAAGCACACCCGCATCCGTCCCGAAAAGTTGCCCGCGCGCATGGCTGTGTGGCGCCGTCGCGCGCGCTGCAGGGCTGGTCTGGTCGACTGCATGGAGCCACCGGCCTTCGGTCGATTGCACGCGCGACAAGGGAAGCAAGGGTTTGGTTGGCATGGCCTGAAAAGCGTATTGAATGGCATATATGGCTTAGCAAGGCCAATGTATTGGCTCTACAGTGGCGTGGTCAATCACCCCAGGAGCACACCATGCGACCCGAAGATGTTTTGCCCGACACCGCCAGCTACGCCGACTTTGACGGACTGACGATCCGCAAAGGCACGGTGGCCGCTTTCCTGGCCAACGCGCAGGCGTGGCTTGATCCCGAGATCGACACCACCAAGCGCGTCGAGGCAGAGCTGTTGCTTCTGGAGGCCGTGCCAGCTCTGCAGAAGTTGGGCGTGTTTGCCGTGCTGGATATCCGGGATCCGGGGTTGCGCAGGCTGGTTGAGAGCGTGCGCGGGTAGCGACCCTTCGTCGGGCTGCGCTCCAGTGTGGCGCCGGCATCGATAGGCGCATTGCGCTACACGCGCCTCGCGACAATGGGCTGCAAACTGGCCGGCCCGCCTTCCCTGCCACGGCACGAGACGAGGCGTCGCCGGAGCGTTGCAACCGCGACGTAACCCGTTCCTTGCCTTCTAGTTGATTGGTTCTATCGTCAAGGCACATACCGCCAAAATTTCTGCGCTGGAACGGTTGCACCACGTCGACCCGCCTTTCTCAGAATGACGGTGTGTCGTATGCGGCATACGGGCGACACAACGATCCGAGTTCGAAAAAAAATTCGATGGTGCGGTGTCAGTTTGCGTCGCGAGGAACGACGAACGTGGTGTAAGCGGCGGCGGCCGCTGACCAACCCACTTCGGAGGGGAGCGTGAAGACTGCACAGCAATCAGCAGCGATCAGGCCAACGCCTCGCACGGGCCCGTCCACCACGCTTCAGCCAGCTTGGCTGCGCATCACGCATTGGCTCAATGCGATCGCCGTCATCATCATGATGCTCAGCGGCTGGCGTATCTACAATTCTTCACCGCTGTTTGCCTTCCGTTTTCCCAACGACATCACGCTCGGCGGCTGGCTTGCCGGCGCGCTGCAATGGCACTTTGCCGCCATGTGGCTGCTGGTGGCCAACGGTCTGGCTTACCTGGTACTGAATGTTGTGACCGGCCGGTTCTGGAGGCGCTTCATACCGGTCTCCATTCCTTCCGCGCTGCACGATGTGGTTGCTGCCCTGCGAGGCAGGCTTTCGCACGCCAACCTGGCCGAATACAACGCTGCGCAGAAGCTGCTCTATCTCGGGGTGGTCGCCGTCATCGTGATCACGGTCTTGTCTGGCCTTGCCATCTGGAAGTCGGTGCAATTTCCGCTGCTTCGCACGCTGATGGGGGGATATGACGCAGCGCGATGGGTGCATTTCATTGGCATGAGCGCGATCGCCCTCTTCATCGTCGTCCATGTGGTGATGACGGTACTGGTACCACGCACACTCATCATCATGCTGCGCGGCCGCTAGGCTGCATTAAGGGGAAGTGTCGTGAGCACGCCCAAAGAGATCGTCCGGTTAGATCGCAAGCTGATCCTGCGCGATGCCACCCGCGAGTTGAGCATGCCGTCCCGCCGGCTGTTCGGTAAGCAAGCCATCACGCTCGGCGGATTGCTGCTGCTGACCGGATGCAGCATCACCGACGAGCCTTCAGTGGAATCCTTCCTGATGGCGGTTTCGCGCTTCAATGACCGCGTGCAGGGCTGGTTGTTCGACCCGCGCCGGCTGGCGCCAACCTATGCCGAGTCCGAGCTGACACGACCGTTCCCGTTCAATGCTTTCTATGGTCTTGATGAAGTGCCGGAGGTGGACGCTAACGGTTTTCAGCTCGAGGTCGGCGGCCTGGTCTCGCGCAAGGCGCCGTGGACGCTCGACGCGTTGTACGCATTGCCGCAGACGTCCCAGGTCACGCGCCATATCTGCGTGGAAGGGTGGAGTGCCGTCGGCAAGTGGGGCGGTACGCGCTTCTCTGATTTCCTCCAGCGCATTGGGGCGGATACGTCTGCAAAGTATGTGGGTTTCCGGTGTGCCGATGACTACTACTCCAGCATCGACATGCCTACCGCCTTGCATCCGCAGACGCTGCTGACGTTCACCTATGACGGCGAACGCTTGCCGCCAAAGTACGGCTTTCCAATGAAGCTGCGCATGCCTACCAAGCTCGGGTACAAGAACCCGAAGCACATCGTCGCGCTCTTCGTCACCAACACGTATCCGGGCGGTTACTGGGAGGACCAGGGGTACAACTGGTTCGGCGGTTCCTGAGCATCCACCTGTACCTGACCGGCAAGTTCGCCGGTTTCCTGCTTATCTGACCAAGGAGAACACCATGAAGAAGCGTCTAGTTTTGCTGATTTCCGCAGGAATGTTGCTGGCCGGCAATGCACTGGCACAAGACACCATGAAGAAAGACGAGATGGGAAAGGATGCGATGGGGCAGGGCGGGAGCATGGCGAAAGACACGATGGGGAAGGACGATATGGCGAAGGACAAAATGAGCAAGAGCCACGCCAAGAAAATGCATGAGAAGGGGGGCATGAGCAAGGACGCCATGGGGAAAGATTCCATGAGCAAGGACGCCATGGGGAAAGATTCCATGGGTAAGGACGCCATGGGCAAGGACTCCATGGGGAAAGACGCGCCAAAGCAATAGCGGGTGACGGCGAAGTATTCGCCGCTGGAGAGATGTGCCGACCGGGGGCGTTCGCACATTGTGGTCGACGGCGCTGAGGGCAGCGCTCCCGCTTCGCGCGGGAGCAAGCACATTGTGTTGCGCCCCGTGGCTGGCAGGCGAGCGGTTGGCAGCTTACCGGCCAGCCGCTCCCGCTCGCCGCAAGGGGAAATGGGCTGACAAACGCCCGTCTTGCCACGACCCACTCGATCCCGCCGCGCAGTCGCACTTCCGACCGCTCGACGCTTGTATTGCAGCATGCGACGGGGGCATCAACCGGAAATGTGGATGCCCCGAATAACCAAAGACAAAAACAGTCGTTCGCATGCCGAAGCGCTGCCCCTATGCTCGCCGGATCAACCCTCCGGAGACGCCACGATGACGCAGCCCACCACGCCCAACTGGAAACTCGACACCCTGGCCGTCCACGGCGGCTACAGCGCCGACCCGACTACGCGGGCGGTGGCCGTGCCGATCTACCAGACCGTTGCCTTTGCCTTTGACGACACGCAGCACGGCGCCGACCTGTTCGACCTCAAAGTCCAGGGCAACATCTACTCACGCATCATGAACCCGACCAACGATGTGCTGGAGAAGCGCGTCGCGGCGCTGGAGGGCGGCATCGGCGCGCTGGCGTTGGCGTCGGGGCAAGCGGCGGTGACGTACGCAATCCAGACCATTGCCGAAGCGGGCGACAACATCGTCTCGGCCAGCACACTGTACGGCGGTACCTACAACCTCTTCGCGCATACGCTGCCGCTGTCGGGCATCACCACGCGCTTTGCGGATCCGCGCGATCCGGCCTCGTTCGAGGCGCTGATCGACGATCGCACCAAGGCCATCTTTGCCGAGACGGTGGGCAACCCACTGGGCAACATCACCGACATTGCCGCGCTGGCGGAGATCGCACACCGGCATGGCGTGCCGCTCATCGTCGACAACACGGTGCCGACGCCGTACCTGGTACGGCCAATCGAGCATGGCGCCGACATCGTCGTGCATTCACTGACCAAGTACCTGGGCGGGCACGGCACCAGCCTGGGCGGCGCGATTGTCGATTCAGGCAAATTCCCCTGGGCAAAGCACAAGGCGCGTTTCAAGCGCTTGAACGAGCCGGACGTGAGCTACCACGGCGTGGTCTATACGGAAGCGCTGGGCGAGGCGGCCTACATCGGCCGGGCGCGCGTGGTGCCGCTACGCAATACCGGCGCGGCGCTGTCACCGTTCAACGCGTTCCTGATCCTGCAGGGCATCGAGACGCTGGGCCTGCGCATCGACCGTATCACGCAGAACGCCGCGCGCATCGCACGCCATCTGCAGGGGCATGTCAAGGTGGAGTGGGTCAACCACGCCAGCCTGGATGACCACCCCGACTACGCGCTGGCGCGCAAATACCTCGGCGGCAAGGCGCCGGGGCTGCTGACGTTTGGGGTGAAGGGCGGGTTTGCGGCGGGTGCGCGTTTTCAGGATGCGCTGCAACTGTTCACGCGGCTGGTGAATATTGGCGATGCGAAGTCGCTCGCCACGCATCCGGCGTCGACCACGCACCGCCAGCTCTCAGAGGCCGAGCTGGCCAAGGCCGGCGCGCGGCAGGAAACCATCCGCCTGTCGATCGGCATCGAGCATATCGACGATCTGCTGGCAGATCTGGATCAGGCGTTGGCGCAGGCTTGAACCTGGGCTGCGGTCCGGCTCACTGCCGGCCGCGCACCCAGCGAAACACCACCGCCATCACCACCAGAAACGGCACACCCACCACCAGCGTCATCCGGAAATCCGCCATCCATGCCGTGCTGACGATGATGACGGCCATGGCGATGGCGCCGAGGGTGGTCAGCACCGGAAAGCCCCACATGCGGAAACGCAGGGCGCGCCCTTCGCGTTCCGCCGCACGCCGGAAGCGCAGGTGCGTGACGAAGATGACGAGCCACGTGAACAGCGCACCGAACATCGCCAGCGACATCATCAGCAGGAACGAGTGACCGGGCAGCACCACGCTCAGCACCGCCGCCAGCGCCGCACCGGAACTGGACACCGCCAGCGCGCGCAGGGGTACGCCGCGTTGGCTCACCACACCCAGCGCCCCCGGCGCTTGCCCGCCGCGCGCGAGGCTGAACAGCATGCGCGTGGACACATACAGCTGCGCGTTCATCGACGACAGCGCCGCCGTGAGCACCACAAAGTTCATCACCCCCGCGCCACCGGCAATGCCCAGAATTTCCATCACCCGCACGAACGGGCTCTTGCCGGTGCCAGCCTCCTGCCAGGGCACCACGGCCAGCATCAGCGCCAGCGTGCAGAGGTAGAAGAACACCAGCCGGAACAGCGTGGAGCGGAACGCACGGGTGGCGGCGGCCTCGGGCTCGCGCGCCTCACCGGCGGCCACGGCAATCAGCTCGATGCCGAAGAAGCTGAAGATGCTGACCACCGCGCCAAACCAGACGCCCGACCAGCCGTGTGGCAGAAAGCCGCCCGCGTCCACGTAGTTGTGAAAGCCGATCGGCCCGCCATCGGGCGCGCGATGGATCGCGTAGCTCGCCACTGCCAGAAACGCGACGATGGCCACCACCTTGATCATCGAGCACCAGTATTCGGCCACGCCAAACACGTCGACGCTGCTGGCGTTGATCCACACCAGCACCGCCGAGAACCCGACGATCCACACCCACGCCGGCACGCCCGGAAACCAGTACGCCATGTACACCGCCACCGCCGTCACTTCCGCGCCGATCACGAAGACGACTGCCGCCCAATACGCATAGCGCACCAGGAAGCCGGCGAGTGGGCTGACGTAGTGCTCGGCATACGCGCCGAACGAACCGGTGGTGGGGTGGGCGACGACCATCTCGGCCAGACAGCCCATCAGCAGCAGCGCAATGGCTGCGCCGATGGCGTAGCTGGCGATGACACCCGGGCCGGCCAACTGGATGGCCGCACCGCTGCCCAGGAACAGACCTGTGCCGATCGCGCTGCCGATGGCGATCATGGTGAGTTGCGCGGAAGAGAGGCGGTGCTGCAGGCCGCCTTCGCGGGCGGCCAGCGCTTCAAAGCTGCCGGTGGCCTTGTCCATGGTGATGTCCAGACTGGGGAAAGGCCCGGATGATACGCCCACACAGTAAAACGCCCCGCACAAGGGCGGGGCGTTCGGGCCAGCAAGGGCTGGTTCAGCGGGCCACGGGCCTGGCGTACTGGATAGGAACGTCGACCCGCGCCTGCGGCAGCGCCTTTTTGAGCTGCGTGCGCGCGTTCACGGCCTCTTGGAACGATGCGAAGCGCAGCGTGCTGAGGTTCATGTGGCCGTAATACTCCGCCGATACGGGCGCGGTTGAGAGGCTTGCCGCAGTTTGCCGCACGCTGTCGACCGAGATCTGCGAGACGACGACCTCGTTGCGGCTCTCACCTACCACGCCGCGTTCGTTGGCAACTTGCGTCACGGCACTGGATGCCGCGCCGGCAGCCTTGGTGCGTGTGCCGGTGGCGAGCACCTTGAACGATTGCGTTTCGATCTGGACCGACGGTGCGCTGGCGTACTGCGACAGTTGCTGCGTCGACAGCCGTTGGCCGACCGACAGGTCAGCCGCCACGGCTTGGCCCGTGATGGCAACCGAAACGAGCACCCCCAGCGCAACAGTCTTGAAAGTCGATGAAATGGTCATGTTGAGGAATCTCCGGAGGGCTTACTTGGCGGCGATGACGCGGTACTGAACGGTAAGCGGCGTCGTCAGGGTCACGGTATGCGTGCCACCTTGGGGCTGGTACGTCGGGCATGCATTGGTGGGCACCGCGCTCACTGCGTAGACCTCCCAGGTGCCGGTAGCGTTTTCGCCATAGAAGGCGTAGCTGCCCAAGCCGTAGTTGCTGACGCTTTTGACCCCGTCGTTGTAGTAGCCGTTGTATGGCAGGGACAACGCCGACACCGTGCCCGACGGCGACTTCACGAAGAAGCCGACGCTGCCGATGCAGACCGAGCCTGAGACGCGCAATTGCAGGGCATCCACCTTATCGGAGCCTGACACATTGAACTGGCCGAGCTTCTGTACCGAACCGTAGTTCAACTGGTTGACGTTGCCAAAGGCCGCGGCAAAGTCCGGCACCGACAGTGCGGCCGGCTTGTAGGTGGTGGTGGCCTTGGCCATCTTGACGGCGGCGGATGCGTCCACCAGCCCGAAGCCGTACCACGTGGAGTATGCGTAGCCGGCACCGTTGGTCTGCCAGCCGTAATCCAGGCGCGCAGTGGTGGCCCCATCGACCAGGGTAGTGCTGGTGTCGGCCGTGGCCGTGTTGCTGGTCAGGTCGATCTTGGCGTTGCGGCCGTCGCGGCTGCCGTAGTCGACGTCGATCTTGCGGGCGGTGGCGCGCAGGATTTCACGCACGTCGCGCCAGGTGAGGTTGGGGTTGGCCGCCAGCATCAGTGCCACCACGCCCGACAGTGTGGGCGTGGCCGCCGACGTGCCGTTCATGCTGGAGTAGTTACAGTTGGCGTTGTCTTTGAGGTTGGTGGCCGTGCCGGCGATGGCGAAATCGTAGGTGTCCTCCGGGTTCGCTCGGCTGTAGCCACGGCCGCAGCCGCTCAGGTCGGTCGAGAAGATCTTTGGGCCGCTGCCGACTTCACCATACTTGCCGCCATCGGCAGCTTCGCCGCCCAGGCCGGTGATCCAGTTGACGGGGCCGGCGTTCGAATAGCTCGACTTGACGCCCAGTGAATTGGCTGCGCCCACCACGATGACGCCGGGCTCCAGTGCCTCCGTATCGTTGGCGGGGTTCTCGCAACTGAGCAGGCCGGATTGCCCGCCGATCATCGGGCAAGTACGGGCCACCACGCCGTTCTCGATAAAGTTGATGTATTCGTTGCCAGACGCCTTGAGCATGACCAGTCCCAGCCCGTTGCGCAGGTTCGGGAAGGCGCGTACAGCAGCCTGCGTGGAGGCAGCTGTGTCGTATTCCATAGGGGTGGGCGGGTTTGCGCCATACGAGGCGTTGATGATGTGCGCGTTCTTGGACCAATCTGCGCCACCGTAGGCCGCAGGGGTATCTTGGTTTGCCACCAGGAAACGCGCACCGCCCAGGGTGGCGCGCGGGGCAATCCCCATCACGCCTTTGCCGTTTTGTGCCGCAGCGATGATGCCGGCCACATTGGTGCCGTGCGCGTCGTTGATGTTGGCGGGAATGTCCGCCGGTGTCGGATCGGCCGAACCATCATCAAAGTTGTGCGTCATTGACGCATTGACGTTGGCCGACAGGTCTTCGTTGTGGATGTCGACGCCGTCGTCGAGCACCAGCACGTTCACGCCCTGGCCCTTGATGCCGGCGGTGTGCGCATCTTCCACGTTGATGTCGGTCGTGCCGTTGGCGACCAGGCCGAATGCCGCAAAGAAGCTGGTGGCTTGTTTGAGCGCCCATTGGTAGGCGTACAGCGGTTCGGTGCTGCCGGTCTGGCAGGCGTACTTGGCGTCCACGCCGGTCTCCGCACAGCCTGACACCGGTATGTTGCCCCCGTTGCCGCCGTTACTGCCGCCGTTGCTTGCTGTGCTGCTTGGAGAATCGCCGCCTCCGCACGCGGCCAAGGCCGCGGCTGCAAGCAGCGTCAAGGCCAGCGTTTTTCCCGTCATGATTTTCACGAGACCCCCGTTTTGTCGTTGTGTGATGTGCAGGGGACGATGTGTCCGCCTGCCTTCTGACCTGGCGACGAAGAGAGGGCACGATAGTCGTGCGCGCCGCAAGCGCTTGGGCGCCATCAGGTCGGGCCGGATGCTCGCATGCACACTGTGGAGGTTTCAATGAAGAACGCGCTTGCGGCCGCTGATCGGTGCAGCCGTCGCGCAAACCCGTCAGCGCGTCTCACGAAAGAGGCGCCGGATGCGTGGACCGGGAGAAGAACGAGATGCGGGTGTCCGATGTGGAGCGCAGCCTCAGCGCATCTGCGAGAGCCAGGTACGCCAGTCCTTTGCCTGCACGAACGGCATGGCAGCCGCGCGACCCTCAAGCGCCAGCATGCGCGTTTCACGCGGCGACATGCCCGAGGCCCGGCGATACGCCCGCGTGAAGTTGGACGCATCGGAGAAGCCGTAGGTCAGGGCAATCTCCGCCACCGAGCGGTGGGTTTGCGAGCGGTCGGCCAGGATGGCGTGGCACTGCCGCAGGCGCTGCAGGCGCAGGTAGTTGAAGAACCCGCCTTCGCGCTCGAACAACCGGTACAACGTAGCGCGCGAGATGCCGAAGTACACGGCCACCCCTTCGGGCGAGAGGCCGAGATCGGCCAGGTTGTGCTGGACATGGCGGCAGATCGAGGCAAACAGGCTTTCGCTCACGGCCCGCGCGTTGGCTTCCGTCACCTGCGAATTGATGGCGGCGGCAGCCAGTTGCATCGTGCCTGGAATGATGGCCTGCGCCTCTGCGTTGCTGAGTTGCCCCGCCGATTGGTAGAGCGAGCACAGGTGGTCACGCAGCAGGCCGATCATGGGTGCGTCGCCACGCAGCAGGCGCATGCTCACTTCATCGGGCGAACGCAGCAGGGGGGCCAGCAGACGCCGTGGCACGACCAGGCTTAGGAAGCGGCTGTCGGTCGTGCTGGTGGCCAGCGGTTGCGCGGCATCGACGATGAAGAGATCGCCCGGTCGGGTGGCCGTGCCGCTGGTACCGTCGCGCTGCCCGCAACTGCCCTCGAGGTAGTACTGGAGGATATAGACATCCATACCGTCGCGGCCCAGCTTGGAGCGCGAACGATCATAGTGCTGCGCCTGCGCGCGGATCATGCCAAGGCCCGCCTCGCCGCACAGGTAGGCATCCACGCTGGCCTGGAAACCGTGGGATTCCGGGGCAGCGGCACGCGTGTCGAACACAACGTTGATGGCTTCTCGCCACGCCGCGAATTGATGCTCGCGTGGCAGTGCGCTCGTATCGAAGTGGGAGTGGGGAGGTTGGCTCACGACGGTTTCCTCTAGGCCGCCATTGTGCAGAAGCGATGCACACCGGTGGCATGCCCCCAAAGAGGGGGAGTGGGTTTTGCTGTGCTTACACCACCGCCAGCTTGCGCCGCTCTTGACGCGGGATGACCGTGTTGCGCCCGGCTGCCTTGGCCTCATAGAGGCGCCCGTCAGCCAGTCGCACCAGGTCGTCGGGCGTTTCATCGGGCGTGGCGACACCCGGGTGGACAGCCACGCCGATACTCACCGTCAGCTTGCCGTGCGCGCTGCCAACGTGGGGTTCATCGGCAGCCAGCACGGCGGCGCGGATGCTCTCGGCCACGCGCACTGCGCCGGCCAGGTCAGTGTTGGGCAGCAGGGCGCAGAACTCTTCGCCGCCGTAGCGGCCCGCAAAGTCGCCAGGGCGTTTGATGCTTTCGTTCACGCAGCGCGCCACGGTGCGCAGTGCGGTGTCGCCGGCGGCATGGCCGTAGTGGTCGTTGAAGCGCTTGAAGTCGTCCACGTCGATCATCAGCGCGGCCAGTGGCATGTGGTTGCGGTTGGCGCGGCGCCATTCCACGTCCAGCGCGGTATCCAGCGCGCGGCGTGTGCCCAGGCCGGTCAGGCTGTCGGTATTGGCCAGCCGTTCCAACTGCTGCTCCATCTCCAGCCGCTGGCGCAACTGCCTGGCAAACAGAACCGACAGTGCCATGAACACCGCATCGAGCATCAGCACGATGCCGCCAATCACCCACGCCCGCTGGCGCCATTCGGCATAGATATCTTCGGTGGCCAGGCCGACCGACACGATCAGCGGGTGATCACCGATGCGGCGGAAGCTGAACAGGCGCTCGATATCGTCAACCGCGGCGACCTCCACATACGAGCCGTCCGGCGCCAGCAAACGTTTCTGGAAGGCGGGGCTGCTGGCGATGCTGCGGCCGATGAGCTTCTCGTCGTACGGGCGGCGCATCAGCATCGTGCCGTCGGCGCGCACCAGCGTGACCGCAGCGTGCGGCCCAAGGTTGATGCCGTCGAACAGCCGGCGGAAGTAGTTCAGGCGCAGCGTGCCGACCACGACGCCGTTGAACTCGCCATGCGGTCCGGCCAAGCGGCGGCTCAGGCCGACCGAGGCATCGATGCCATTGATGCGCGGCTTGAACGGCTCACTGATGTATAGGCCGACATCCGGCGCGCCCTGATGCACCTGGAAGTAGTCGCGGTCGCGCACATGGATGCGCCGGGGCGGCACCGAACGTGAATCGATGATGACTTCGCCGTCCAGATTGGCGACCAGCAGCGAGCCCAGATCCTGTGCATTGGTCGAGCGGTCGAACAGTACGAGTTGCCGGATGTTCGGCGGCAGCGCCACGATGGTCGGGTCCTGCATGCCGTCGATCACGGCCTGCAATGACAGGTCGTACACCTCGATGTTGCGGGCAATGTCGCGCTGCAGGATCAGCGAGAGGTTATCGGCGGCGTCACGCGCGCGCGCCAGGGCGTCGACGCGCATTTCCCACAGCGACAGGGCCGTCAGCGCGGCCAGCAGCAGAGACAGCACCGAGGCGCCGGCAATCAGCAGGGGAGGGTGCCGAAGAAAGGCGCCAATGGTGCGCTGAAGGGGCATGCGCGTAATTGTGAAAAGATTGAAACCGCAGTGTTGATTGTGTACAGGACTCCACCTTGCGGCGCAATACGCACAAGGCGTTTGTTGCTTTGGCAATCGTTTGCGTGTCGTATCGCCGCGGGCGGCGAGGCATGACCATCCTGCTCGGGCCCGCAAGTTGCTGAGCATGTGCTGAGTATCGTGCACGTCGCGCCCGACTGCTCGCGGCAGGTCGACATCTGCCCGTGCCACCCTGCACGGTCGCCTTTGCCCACTTTGCCTATTCTGGGTAGGCATCCTTGGAGAACGCCATGCCAGACGACCGCGTCTCATCTGCTCCTGTACCCGCCAACCCGCATCCGCCCGTGCCCGACTCGCATGAGGAGGCCCTGCTGGACGAGGGGCTGGAAGAGACTTTTCCGGCCAGCGACCCGGTTTCCATCGACACCGGTAAGCCGGATGTGACACCGAAAGCGCCGGGGAGCGCGCCCGCACCGTAAAATATGGGCTTACGTGTCAACGAAACGGCGGCTTTGTCCGTGTTACGTGGCATCAGAAACAATCGTGCGAATTCAGCACACGCGCAATGCGGAGCAACCGGTGCGCCGGTCGGACACGGTTCCGGCCCGGACGACAACAAGCCAGCACCGGCAAGTCGGGGTCAATGCATGATGTCGATGCCGAACATGCGGCAGCCGGGCGCTTTGCCCGTAGCTATGCTTGCCGTCTCCCGTCTGCGTGCTGTGGGATTCGCCAATGGCACACCGCCGGCGCCCGTATTCCGTTCACCAGGTTCGGATCGGGCGCGTAACCAACGCCAGCGGGATTTCGTTTTCCACCATGCCTGACGCCGCGTCCCACGACGCCAGTCCCAAACCTCACCGATCGCCGGTCAAGCAAGCGGCGCCCGCGCCCGCAAACGGCGCCGCACCTGCTGAATCTGCGGCTGTCTCGCGCCCCGGCTTTGGCCTGGGCAGCTGGGCCGTGATCGGCATCGTGCTGATTCTCGGCGCGCTGGTGTTCGACAGCCTGTATGCGCTGCTCGACCACGTGCATTACGCCGACATGGTTGCCGCAATGCAGGCCACGCCACGCGCGCATGTGTGGCTGGCCATCCTGGCCACCGCAGCGAGCTATGTCGCCCTCACCGGCTACGATGCCTCCGGCTTGCGCTATGCCGGCGCGCAGATGGCGCCAGGTACGGTCGCCACCACGTCCTTCATCGCCTATGCGCTGGGCAACACGGTTGGCCTGGGTTCACTGACGGCCGGGTCGGTGCGCACGCGCCTGTATACGGCAGCCGGCCTGGATGCCGCGCGCGTGACCGAGGCGGTCGCCTTTGATGCGAGCGCGCTGGGTGTGTCCACAACGGCGTTCGGCGCGATCGGGTTGCTGTGGGGCGCTTCCCACATTGCGGACATCACGCACCTGCCGGCGGCGCTGCTGGAGGCCGTCGCGCTGCTGGTGCTGGCGGGCGTGTTCGTGCTGTTGGCGCTGTGCATGCGGCAGCGCCACGTCACACTGTTTGGCCGGTGGGAGATCCGCCCGCCGCCGCCAGCGCTGGCGGCACGCCAGTTTGTGATTTCAGCGGCAGACCTGGCTGCGGCCGCAGCGGCGCTGTGGGTGCTGATGCCGGCGGGCGCGGTTGACCTGCCCACCTTCGTCGCCTTTTACGCGCTGGCTGTCACGCTGGGCGTGCTGAGCCAGAGCCCGGGCGGCCTGGGTGTGTTCGAGGCGGTCATCCTGCTAGGCTGCAGCGGTCAGGCGCCGCCAGCCGAGGTGCTGGCCGCATTGCTCTTCTACCGTGCCATCTATTTCCTGCTGCCGCTGGTGGTGGCTGCCGCCATGCTGGGGGTGTTCGAGCTGCGCTCGGGCGCGGGGGCACCCTTTGCTGCCCCATTCGGCCGCGCGGCGGTCAAGCTGTCGCCCGGTCTGCTGGCGGCGCTGACGATGGTGGCGGGCGTGATGCTGCTCGTCTCCGGCGTGACCCCTGCCACGGATGAAGCCGAAGACCTCCTGCGCATGCACGTGCCGCTGTTCGTGGTGGAGGCCTCGCACATGATCGGCAGCGTGGCGGGGCTCATCATGCTGTTTGTCGCACGCGGTCTGCTGCACCGGCTGGACGCTGCGTGGTGGGCGGCGCTGGTGCTGTCGCTGCTCACCGGCGTGCTGGCGCTGCCCAAAGGCATTGCGGTGTCGGAGATGGTGGTGCTGGTCACGCTGGCGGTGCTGCTGATCATCTCGCGCCGGCAGTTTGATCGGCCGTCGTCGCTGTTCTCGCAGCGGCTGGAGACGGGCTGGCTGGTTGCCATGGCGTGCGTGTTTGTCGCCTGCGTGTGGATTCTCTTCTTCGCCTATCGTGAGGTGGCTTATGCCAATCAGCTCTGGTGGCAGTTCACCTTCGACGGCGATGCGCCGCGCTCCATCCGCGCGCTGATGGCGGTGGCCGTAACGGGCCTGGGCTTCGGCATGTGGCAGCTCTTCCGCCGCGAACCGGGCGAGACCACGTGCCCGAGCACTGAAGAGCTGACCCGCGCCGCCGACATCATCCGCAAGCAGCCCGCTGCAGATGCTGCGCTTGCGCTGATGGGCGACAAGAGCCTGCTGTTCTCGCCGTCTGGCAACGCTTTCATCATGTATGCCAAGCAGGGGCGCTCGTGGGTGGCACTGGCCGACCCGGTGGGTGCGCAGCAGGAGTGGCCCGAGCTGATCTGGCGCTTTATCGAGATGGCCGATGCGCACGGTGGCCGCGCGGCGTTCTACAAGACGCGCCCGCAAACGCTGCCGCTATACCTCGATGCCGGCCTGCGCGCCTACAAGCTGGGCGAAGAGGCGTATGTGTCGCTGCCCGAGTTCAGCCTCAAGGGCTCGCGACGCGCCAACCTGCGCCATGGCGTGACGCGCGGCGAGCGTGAGGGGCTGTCGTTCGAGATCGTGCCGGCCGAAGGCGTGCCGGCTGTGCTGGATGAGCTGCGTGCCATTTCCGATGAATGGCTGCACAACCAGAACGCGCGTGAGAAGGGCTTCTCGCTGGGGGCCTTTGATGATCGTTATGTGCTCAGCCAACCGGTGGCCATCGTGCGGCGCGAGGGCGCCATCCTCGCGTTTGCCACGCTGATGTGCCCGGACGTGCTGCGCATTGAAGCGAGTGTCGACCTGATGCGCCAGCGCGGCACCGTGCCGCCGGGCACCATGGATTTCCTCTTCGGCAAGCTGATCCTGCACTTCCAGGCCGAGGGCTATCAGCGTTTTGGCCTAGGGATGGCGCCGATGTCGGGCATGGTTGAGCATGAGCTTGCGCCGCGCTGGCACCGCTTCGGACGGATGATGTTCCGCCACGGCGCGCGCTTCTACAATTTCCGTGGGCTGCGCAGTTTCAAGGACAAATTCGAGCCGGTGTGGGAACCCCGCTACCTGCTCGCACGCGGCGGGTTGGCGCCGCTATTCACATTGACAGATGTTGCCGCGCTGATTGGCGGCGGGTTGAAGGGAGTGATCTCCAAATGAGTTGGCAAGCACCGCGCACGCAAGAGGCGCGGCATAGGGGAGTGCAACACACCGGGCAGTGCATGCTGGCTGCGGCCGCCATGGCAATGGTGTGCTGGCTGACGGCATCGCCGGCCTTGGCAGCAGATGCGCCTGCGGCAGCTTCGGCACCCAGGCCCATGCCAGTGCAGGGGCCAGTGCTGGTGCCGACGGTGGGCATGACCGGCGCCAGCGGCGTGACGGCAGTGCCACCGCAAGGCGGCATGAATAGTGATGCGCCGCCGCGCCTGCAGATGAGCGCCGCTGCCGTGACTGCCAACAAGGCGGCCAACGGCGGCGTGCTGTCGCTGCCCGTGGTGGCGCCGGCCACACCGGCGGCTGCGCCGGGCGCTGTCGAGTTCGTCACGCATGGCCGTTTTCGTGACGTGCCGGTCTACAAACCCAAAGGCGAGATCCGTTCCGTCGTGTTGATGCTCTCGGGTGACCAGGGCTGGACGCCTGCCACCTCGCGCATGGCGCAAAGTCTGGCGGAGCAGGGCGCGCTGGTGGCCGGCTTATCCACGCCCGCGCTGTTTGCCAGCCTTGAAGCGGACCTGGGCGACTGCGCCTTCCCCGATGGCGATCTGGAAAACTTCAGCCGCTTCCTGCAGGCCTACGAGAAGGTGCCGGGCTACTACCCGCCCATCCTCGTCGGCGACAACGAAGGCGGTGCGCTGGCCTACGCGATGATCGCGCAGGCGCGCCCGAACATCTTTGCCGCGGCCATGTCGATGGAATTCTGCCCGGTGCTGGAGCTGCGCAAGCCGCTGTGCAAGGGCGAGGGCGTGCACTTCAGCCGTCGCCAGAGCGAGAGCCGCACCACCGCCAAGCGCACGAAGCCGCCTGAGAACGCGGGTGTCGTGCTGCTGCCGGCCACGAAGCTGTCGGCGCCGTGGGTGGCGCTGCAATCGAGCACGCTCACGCCGTTTGCGCGCCGCTCCGGCCCGCTGTGCGAGGCACGCGCCACGCAAACCTTTATCGACACGATTTCCGGTGCGCAGTCGGTGGCGCTGCCGAATGTGCAAACAGCGGTGCAGCCGACTGCGCCGGGCGCCGCCAACGTGCCCCCCGTGACGGCAAGCGAGCCGTTCAAGGCCGCCTTCGCCAAGCTCAACGCGCAGCGCAAGCCGCCGCCCCCGCCGCCGCCTGCGGCCGTGTCGGACCTGCCCATCATTGAAGTGGCTGCGCAGCCGGGTACGTCGTCAGAGCTGTTTGCGATCTTGCTGTCGGGGGACGGTGGCTGGGCCGGGCTCGACAAGGAAGTGGCGGCCGCGTTGTCCAAGTCAGGCGTGCCGGTGGTCGGCATCGACTCGCTGCGCTACTTCTGGAGCCCGCGCACGCCGGCCTCCGCCGCGGCCGACATGGATCGCTTGGTGCGCTTCTACGCGTCGCGCTGGAAGAAGAACAAGGCGCTGCTGATCGGCTATTCGCAGGGCGCGGATGTGCTGCCCTTCATCGTCAACCGACTGCCGGCCGCATCGCGCGAGCATGTGGCGCTGGCCGTGATGATGGGTCTGGGCAAGCGTGCCGACTTTGAATTCCACATGACCAACTGGGTGTCGAGCAGCGCCTCGGGCTTGCTGATCCTGCCCGAAGTGCAGAAGCTGCCGGCGGGCCTGGGCATGTGCATCTACGGCAAGGAAGAGAAGGACACCAACTGCCCGGGCCTGGACCCGAAACAGGTCCAGCTCGTGAAGCTGCCGGGCGGCCATCACTTTGACGGTGACTACGCCAAGCTGGCGCGCATCATCCTGGAAGGTGCGCGCGCATCGGGCACGGCTGCGCGCTAGGCCATTGCTTCCGGGGCCGTGCTGCGCCGCGCGGCTCCGGGCGTTACTCCGTTGAATCGCTTGAATGCCCGGCTGAACGCTGCCTCCGACTGGTAACCCAGCCGGCTGGCGGCTTCGGCCAGCGGCAGGCGTTCTTCCTGCAGCCAGCCCAGCGCAATCTGCATGCGCCAGCGTGCAACGTATTGCATGGCAGGCTCCCCCACCAATCGTGTGAAGCGTGCGGCAAATGCCGAGCGAGACATCGCGGCGGCTTCGGCCAGTGCGCCGAGTGTCCATTCCCGCGCAGGCTCGCGATGGATCAACGCCATCGCGCGGCCGATCTGCCTATCCTGCAACGCTCCCACCCAACCGCTGCGCGCGGCCGGATCGCGCTCAATCCAGTCCCGGATGGCGAGGATCACGAGAATGTCCGCCAGCCGCGTCACCATGGTCTCGCCGCCCGGCTGGGGCGTGCGTGCTTCAGCGGCCATGAAGCGCAGGGTCTGGTCGATCCACTGCGCGTGCGGCGACTGCCGGCTGTCGATGCACAGCGCCGCCGGCAGCAGTGCCGCCAGCCGTTGCGCCGCGGGATGGCCGAAGCGCACGGCTGCACAGATCATTTGCGCGGGCTCGCCGCTGCCGCCGTGGCGCAGCACTTCATAGCGCTCGCTCATCAACTCGCGCGGCAGGTCGAACAGGCCGGCACAGGCGACGCCCGGCTGGCTGGTCAGCCGGTGCCCGGTGCCGCGCGGCACGATGGCCAGATCGCCGGGAGCGAGCGGGCGTGCCGGTTCGCCGTCTACCTCCAACCAAGCGCGGCCGCTGGCCACCACGTGCAGCATCATGCAGTCGGGCATGGGCGGCAGCGCCAAGCCCCATGGCGCAGAGAACTCCGAGCGGCAATAAAACACGCCGTTCATGCGCAGAAAGTGCAGCGCCTCGCCCAGCGGGTCGATGTGGGTCCAGGGAGGAGGGGTGTTCGTCAACGTCATGGAGACATCCTGAGCGACAACACGGCCATTGTGCGCCGATCTGGACGATCGAGCATCAATCGCGGATGCATGATCACATCAGGAACGGGCCAGCTTTCCATACTGGAGGCGTCTTCCACCACAACGCCTTCAGGAGTTTCGCCATGCAGATCGTCCAGGCTTCCCCCGTGTCTTCTGTCCTCGTCCTGGGCGCCACCGGCAAGACCGGCGCCCGCGTTGCCCAGGGTTTGCGTGCCCACGGCGTGACCGTGCGCGAAGGCTCGCGCAAGGCCAACCCGGCCTTTGACTGGGAAGACCAGACAACTTGGCCCGCAGCACTGGCCGGCATGGACGGGGTCTACATTACCCATCAACCGGACCTGGCCGCGCCGGGGGCGGAGGTTGCCATCCACGCATTTGTTGCGGCGGCCAAGTCAGCGGGCGTGCGCCATCTCGTGCTGCTCTCTGGCCGTGGCGAGCCCACTGCGCAGCGCTGCGAAGCCATCGTGCAGGGCAGCGGCCTTGCGTGGACGGTGCTGCGCGCCAGCTGGTTCAACCAGAATTTCAGCGAAGGTCATCTGCTGGAGTCCGTGCTGGCTGGCGTGATTGCACTGCCCGGCGGCAACGTCGCCGAGCCGTTTGTCGACGCGGGCGATCTGGCCGATGCTGCCGTCGCCGCCTTTACCGACGCACGCCACATCGGCCAGCTGTACGAGATGACCGGCCCGCGCGCGCTGACCTTTGCCGAAGTGGCCGAGATCCTGAGCGGCGCGCTCGGCCGCGACATCCACTATCAGCCGATGGAACCAGGCGCGTACGTCGACATGCTCTCTGACTACGTGCCGCGCGAGTTTGCGGAATTTCTTGGTGGGCTGTTTGCCGAGGTGCTCGATGGCCGCAACGTGCACTTGACCGATGGTGTGCAGCGTGCGTTGCGCCGGGCGCCGCGGGATTTTGCGGACTATGTGCGGGAGGTGGTGAAGACCGGGGCATGGGACGTGGCAGAGGCCGTCCGATAGCACATTCGAGTATTACCGGAGCATCACGTGGTCTGCTAGGCGGCGCGGCATAATGGCCGAGCCAAAAACACGATTCGGGGGGATCGGATGGCAGCACTCCAAACCGGAGTCATCGTTGTCGGCTTGATTGCCACGCTGGCCGCATTTTCCGTTCGAGGGCGCTTCAAGGAGGAGCACCGCGAAACGTTCATCCAGAACTACCAGTGGCCACCCGGCTTGCTGGAACGCTTTGCCGAGAAGCACCCTGACCTGACCCCCGCCCAGCGCGAACAGGTCGTGCGCGGGTTGCGACAGTTCTTCATCGTCCACCTGCGCAGCGATTGCGACTATGTCTCGATGCCCTCGCGGGTGGTCGATGACCTGTGGCACGAGTTCATCCTGTACACGCGTGAATACCGCGATTTCTGCAGCCGCGCGTTCGGCAAGTTCCTGCATCACTTGCCATCCGCAGCGCTTTCACCAGTGCGCAAACGCGCCAACGTGGGGCTGCGCCGCACTTGGTGGTGGGCTTGCCAGGCGGAGTCGATCAACCCGCGCAAGCCCGATCGCCTGCCGCTGCTGTTCGCCATTGACCGGCAGCTCGCCATTCCCAAGGGCTTTCACTACGTGCCGGACTGCGCCACCATCCTGCCCGGCGGCGATGTCATGCAATGCGGTGCCGATTTCGCCAGCCGCCGCATCGACGGCACCATTGAGGGCTTTGGTAGAAAGCGTGACGGTGGTTGTGGCGGCGGCGGTTGTGCTGGCAGCGGTGGCGATGGCGGCGGCGGTTGTGGTGGCGGTGGGGACTGATCTGGCCGTCAGGCTTTGGGCTGCGCGCCGTCCGCCAACGACTGCACACACTCATCCACGCTCAACTCATGCAGCATCTCGGGCCGCAGCGTGCTGTCCGTGGCGCGTTGCAGGACAGTCAGTGCACGCGGTTTGAGCCGTACGAACATCAGTTGCAAACCGCGCGCCGCGCATTCCGCAGCAAAGATGCGCAATGCCTCAATGGCGGAGCCGTCCACGTCGGGCGTCTCTTCCAGACTCAGCATGATGGAGCGCAGCGGCGGTTGCTGCGGCGCTTGCAGCAGCGCGCGCACCTTGCCCAGCACACGCTCGGTGTTGGCGAAGAACAGCGGCACTTCCGGCCGCACGATCAGCACGCCGGGCAACGGCTTGGCATCGGGGTGCAACGACACGTCGACAAAATCGTGGCTATCGCGCAGACGGCCGAGCAGGCTGACGGTCGGCTCGGAGAGTTTGCGCAGCGTCAGCAACAGGCTCACGCCAATCGCTGCCAACAGCCCGTGCAGCACGCCCAGCACCAGCACGGCCAGCAGCGCGGCAATCACCACGAGCCGATCCCGATGCCACGACCAGTACGGCTTGAACACGCTCGGATGCAGCGAATGGCTGACCGCAAAGATCACGATGGCCGCCAGCACCGGCTCGGGAATACGCGCCAGTTGCGGCAGGAACAGCCACACGATCAGCGCCACGACAACCGCTGCGCATAGCCCGGCCAGGCGTGACTGCGCGCCGGCTGCCTCGTTGGCAGAGGTGGCGGAGTAACCCGCGCCCACAGGCATGCCGTGCAGCAGGCCCGAGAGTAGATTGGCGCAGCCCAGCGCGACGAGGTCTCGGTTGGCGTTGATGGTATCGCCGTGCTTGAGCGCGAAGTTGCGGATGGAGCCATACGACTCGGCGTAGAGGATGAGCATGAGCGCGAAGCCGAGTTCGATGCTCTGCATCCACTCCGCACGGCCCAGGTCGGGCATACCAAAGGTGATGTTCTGCAGGTCGATATGGCCGACCACGGCAATGCCGTACGCATGCCAGTCGAGCCAGTAGCCGGCCCCGATGGCCAGCACGATGACGACGAGCGTGGCCGGAATGCGGCCCCCCCAGCGCCCCAGGCCAAACAGCAAGGCCAACGCTGCTGCGCCCAATGCAGTGCTGTACGGGTTGGCGCTGGCTGCGCTGCTGAGCAGATCGAGCGCAATGCGCGGCGTGTCGCTGTGGTGCACGGTCACGTCGAGGATCTTCGGCAACTGCTTGATCGCAATCGTCAGCGCCAGCCCGAAGGTGAAGCCGCGCAGCACCGGCCGCGCGATGAAATCCGACATGCCACCCAGCCGCCCCACGCCCGCCAGGATGAACAGCAGCCCCGTGGCAATGATGAGCGCCGCCGCCAGCGTGAGCGCCGTGCCCGCGTTGCCGGGCTCGGAGAGCACCGTCGCAAACAGCACGGCAGCCGACGAGGACGTGGCCGAGACAATCGCAAAGCGGCTCGACCCGACCAGCGCATACACCACCAGCCCCGACAGCAGCGCGATCAACCCGGTCTGCGGCGGCAGGCTGGCAATGCCGGCATACGCAACGGCTTCGGGCAACAGCAGGCCCGCAATCGAGAACCCGGCAATCACGTCACGCAGCACGCGTTGCTGTGCTGGCATGGGCGGTGCATCCAGCGGTGCGTAGTGCTCGGGATGCTGGAGGGCTGTGGCGGGATGTTCGTAGCGTGGGGGCATGCGGTGCAACGGTGAGGCGGTGAGGCAAAAGGAATACGCCGCGACCCGGGGCGGGCCGCGGCGTGCGTGTTGCGCTTCAGGCGCGGCTTACTTGGTGCAGGCCTTGTTGTGGCTGGCGTGCATGCCTTGAGCCTTGGCGTCGGCCTCGGTCATGTAGGAGCCTTGCTTGGTCTTGCCATAGTAGCGGTCACCCGGGCAGTGGTAGACCTTGGTGGTGGTGTTTGCCCAGACCTTGTCCGGGCCGCCGCCAGGGGCGACAGTGCCTGTTGCTGCAGCGGCAGGCTTGGAGGCCGGTGCCGTTGCCGCGGCGGGTGCTGCCGGTGCAGCAGGCATGGCTGCTGCTGCCGGCGTGGCAGGTGCCGCAGCCGGTGCAGCGGCTGCCGTTGCGCCTGCAGCGCTGGCCTTCTTGTCGACGCCACCATGGCCGTGGCAGGCGCCCTTGAGCGTTGTGCCGCTGTATGGCGTGCCGTCCTTGCAGACCGCGTGGACAGCGGCAGGTGCAGCCGCCGGTGCCGTAGCTGGCGCGGCCGTGCCCTGTGCAAAGGCCGAGCCCATCACCAGCGTACCGATCGAAAACATCAACGCAGACAGTTTCATAACGAGACCCTCAACGAGGCACGGAGATACGTGCGTGACCGATTAACGTTGGCCGACAGTGCGCGTTGACCAAACCGAGGGTTTGTCTGAGGACAAACGCCCCAACGTTGATCATTCTGCAATAGTCGGTGCCTATGGTGCGCCGGCGGATCATGCGGCGTCGGCGCCATCCCAGCATAGGCAAGATCACACGGCCCGGTGAAGTTTCAAGTGAACGCGTCCACGCCCTGCACCAAGCGCTTGGCCAGCCTTGGCTGGCGTAGCTGCTCAAGCCACCACTGGAGTGCGCGGCCCTCGCCATCCGCGTTGCTGCGCCAGCCGACGTAGAGCAGGTTGGGTTCGCGCGGGTCAGTGGTGCGTTTTTCCACCAGATCGCCGCGCGTCAGTAGCGACGCCACGCGATGCCGTGGCAGCCAGCCCACGCCCAGGCCGTCGCGTTGGGCCAGCGTCTTGGCGTGCATGCTCGGCACGGCCAGCGTGGGTTGCCCGCTGAGCATGCCGTAGGCACGGCCCGCAGTGGTTCGTGCGGAATCGGCTACCACTACGGCGCGGTGCCGGGCGATCTCCTCGCGCGTGAGCGGCGCCTGGATAGCCGCCAGCGGATGCCGTGGCGACACGGCAAACACCCACTCCACCACGCCCAACTCAAACCACCCCAGGTTGGGGATGGACGGCGGCTCGTTAGTCGCCCCGATGACGAGATCGGCCCGCCCATCGCGCAGCGCTTCCCACGTGCCGGCCAGCACTTCGTGCGTGACACGTAGCGCCACGCCGGATTGCAGCGCATCGAATGCATGCATCACAGGCATGAGCGATTCGAACTCCAGCAACTCGTCGGTCACGATCCACAGCCGGTCTTCCCAGCCGTTGGCCACCTGCCGTACACGCTGCGTGATGCGCGATACGTCTTGCGCCAGCCGCGCGGCCTCTTCAGTGAGGAGCAGCCCCGCACGCGTCAGCTGCAGCCGATAGCGGCGCCGATCAAACAGCAGGGCGTCGAAACGCTGCTCCAGTTGCCGCGCCGCATACGACACGGTCGACGGCGCCTTGCCCAGTTGCGCCGCCGCGCGCGACAGGCTGCCCGTCTGGCGGATGGCTTCCAGCAGGGCCAATTCTTCGTCCGTCAACATGTGCAATTCCTTCGAACGTGTTCATCGTCCGGATCGTATGGCAAACCGCTTGCCCGCGTCCACACTGCAGTCACGCGATTGTTCAAGTTCAACTTATCCCATGGAGGACATCATGAATCGCTTCGAAGGCAAGACCGTTCTGGTCACTGGCGGCAACAGCGGTATTGGCCTGGCAGCCGCCCAGGCATTTGTGCAGGAAGGCGCCCGTGTGGTCATCACCGGGCGGGATGCGGTGGCGCTGGAAACGGCACGCGAAACGCTCGGCGCCAACGCTATCGCCATCCGCAATGAAACCGGCACTGTGGCTGCCGCACGCGAGCTGACGCGCCAACTGCAGGAGGCCGGTGTGCGTCTGGATGCCGTGTTCATCAACGCCGGCATGGCCAGGTTTGCCTCACTGACGGACGTGGACGAAGCCCTGTGGGACGCCACCTTCAACGCCAACGTGAAGGGCGCGTTCTTCCAGATCCAGGCGCTGCTGCCCATCCTCAACAAGGGCACGTCGATCGTGCTGAACGGCTCGATCAACGCGCGCATTGGCATGCCGAATTCGTCGGTCTATGCGGCGAGCAAGGCGGCGCTGATCTCGCTGGCGAAGACGCTGTCGGCGGAACTGCTCGGCTCGGGTATCCGCGTGAATGTGGTCAGCCCCGGCCCGGTGAGTACACCGATCTACGGCAAGCTCGGCCTGGATGCCGACACCCTGTCGGCCACCGCCGCGCAGATTCAGAGCCAAGTGCCGCTGGGCCGCTTCGGCCAGCCGGAAGAGATCGCGTCGACGGTGCTGCATCTGTCGGCGCCGGAATCGGCCTTCATTGTCGGCACGGAAATCATTGCCGACGGTGGCATGAGCCAGCTCTAAACCCACTCTTTGCTCTGCGGGCCGTGCACCGCGTGCGGTCCGCGCTGGAGATCATCATGAAGATTTTTCCCAACCTGGTGCGCCACCTGGGTGCCGCGCTCATCGGCCTGGCCGCGCTACAGGCGCATGCCGCGCCCACCGTGCAAGACCGCATCGTGGATGCTGCCGGCCTGCAAATCCACACGCTGCAAGCTGGCAGCGGCCCCGAAACCCCGGTCGTGCTGCTGCACGGCTATGCCGAAACCAGCCACATGTGGCTGCTGCTGATCCCACGCCTGGCCGATCGCCGCGTGGTGCTGGCACCGGACCTGCCGGGCGCGGGCACCTCATCGATTCCAGCCTCCGGCTTCGACAAGAAGACGCTGGCGCAAGACATCCACGCCATGGTGCTGGCCACGGGCCACCGCAAGGTCAAGCTGGTCGGCCACGACATCGGCCTGATGGTGGCGTACGCCTACGCTGCGCAGTACCCCGACGAGGTGGAAAGCATCACGCTCATGGACGCCTTCCTGCCCGGCGTAGGCGACTGGCAGAAGGTCTGGCTGCTGCGCGACCTGTGGCACTTCCACTTCTACGGCGACACGCCGCTCAAGCTGGTGCAGGGCCGTGAACGTATCTACTTCGAGCACTTCTGGAACGACTTTGCCGCCGATCCGAAGCACTCGGTGCCCGAGGCAAGCCGGCAGCTCTACGCCCGCACGTATGCACAGCCGGGCCGCATGGCCGCCGGGTTCGAGTACTTCCACACCTTCCCGCAGGACGCGGAAGACTTTGCCGGCTTCGCCAAAACACCGCTCAAGATGCCGATGCTCGTGCTGGCCGGCGAGAGGGCCTCCGGCGCGTTCCTGATCGAGCAGGCCAAGCTGGTGGCCACCAACGTGAACGGCATCACCGTCAAGGGTTCCGGCCACTGGCTGATGGAAGAGGCGCCCGAGCCGACGATGACGGAGCTGGTGCGCTTCATCAATACACCCGCTCAGTAATCTCAGCGGACACAGGTGACGCCGCCTTGGTAGGCGGCGTCATCCGTGCATCGACGTTTCCGCGCGGGTGGTGAAGCGGCTGGATGGGCCTCACGGGGCGGCCAGACGCAACGCGTGAATCAGATCGATGAGCGCCCGCAAGCGTGCTGGTACGAACCGATGGCCGGAGTAGTAGAGCCGTAACCCGCCAAATGGCGGACACCATGGCTCAAGCACGGGAACCAGTGCGCCGGACTTCAGTTCCTCTTCGATGAACCATTCCGAGATGAAGCCGATACCGAGCCCAAGCAGTACCGCCTGCTTGATGGCTGCCAGTTCATTCAGCACCATGCGCACGGGTAAATCCATCTGGAGTTTCTGACCGTTGTGCTCCAGTTCCCATTGGTAGATGCCACCGTGCGACATGCGCATGCCAATGCTTTGATGGCCAAGCAGATCACGCGGATGCTCGGGGCTTCCGTTGCGCTTCAGGTAATCGGGTGTCGCCACAACGAGCATGCGGATGTCGCGGGACAGCGGCACGGCAATCATGTCCTGCGGCACGGATTCAGCCAGGCGGATACCTGCGTCGAAGCCGTCGGCCACGATATCGATCATGCGCGACTCGGTCACGATGTCGATGCGCACCTGCGGATGGCGTTGCGCGTATTGGTAGAACAGCGGCTCCAGCAATAGAAACGCTGCGCCATGCGGCGCATTGATGCGTAACGTGCCGCTCGGTATGTTCGGGCCGGTGCTGGCTTCCTCGCCGGCGCTCTGAATCTCAGCAAGTGCGGGGGCAATGCGTTCGACATAGCGCCTGCCCGCATCGGTCAGCGCCACGCTGCGCGTCGAGCGGTTGAACAGGCGCACTTTCAACCGCGCTTCCAGCCCAGCGACCGCGCTGCTTACAGCCGTGGTTGACATGCCCAGCTCTTGCGCAGCGCCGCGAAAGCTGTTGCGGCGTGCCACGGCCAGAACCACTTCAAGTTCAGTCATTCCTGTGCGATGCATGGGCGCATTGTCCTGAATTTCAGGATGAAACATCATCGATAGGGCATCTTATCGGAATGGTAATGCGCTTCTAGACTGCGTGCATCGCAGCTCAATTTGTGAAAAGGACGCACGATGCAACGCATTGAACACATCTATATCAACGGCCAGTTTGTCCTGCCGCACGGCCAGGAATGGTTTGACCTCCATAACCCGAGCACCGAAGAGGTGATCGGCCAGGTGCGCCTTGGCGATGCGCAAGACGCGCAACGCGCGATTGCGGCGGCCAAGACGGCGCTTCCTGCCTGGGCGCGTACCACACGCGAAGAACGCATCGCTGCTCTGCGGCGCATGCATAAGGCGGTGGCCGCGCGTGAGGCTGATCTGCTGGAGGCCATCGTGGTGGAGTACGGCGCCCCTGTGGAACGTGGCCGTTGGATGGCGACCTATCCAGCGGATGTCATTGCCCAGGCGATTGATGCACTGGAGTCTTTCGCGTTCGAGGAACAGGCCGGAGCGGCTCGGGTGATCCTGACGCCCGTCGGCGTTGCCGGTCTCATTACCCCCTGGAACAGCAATGCCGGATTCATCTGCAACAAGCTCGCGACCGCATTGGCGGCAGGTTGTACCGCCGTCATCAAACCGAGCGAGATGAGCGCAATGCAGACGCAGGTCATCGCACAGGCTCTGCATGAGGCTGGCTTGCCTCCGGGCGTGTTCAACATCGTCAATGGCCGTGGCGATGTGGTCGGTGAAGAAATCGCGCGCCATCCAGACATTGCCAAGATTTCGTTCACGGGTTCGTCCGCGGTGGGGCAGCATCTGGTGAGCACTGGTGCCGCCACGATGAAGCGCATGACGTTGGAGCTGGGGGGCAAGTCGCCCACCGTGGTGCTTGATGACGCGAACTTCCGGGACATCATGCCGCTCGTGCTCCACGCCGGCTTCATGAACAGTGGCCAGGCGTGCATTGCAGGCACCCGCATTCTGGTGCCGCGCAACAGGCTTGCGGAGTTTGAGGACATCGCAAAGGAAGCGGTTTCGCATATCCGATCTGGCGATCCGCGCGATGCCGCGACCGACATCGGCCCAATGGTCAGCGCCAAACAGTGGGAGCGGGTACAGAACTACATCCGCATTGGTCAGGAAGAGGGCGCGACCCTGCTTGCAGGCGGTGAGGGGCGGCCCGATGGCCTGCGTGCCGGGTGGTTCGTCAAGCCCACGATTTTTACCCGTGCCACCAACCAGATGCGCATTGCGCAAGAAGAGATCTTTGGCCCGGTGCTCACCATCATTGCCTACGAAAACGAGGCTGACGCCATCACCATTGCCAACGATACGCGCTACGGTTTGAGCGCCATGGTGCTGGGCCAGGATGTGGCACGTTGCGAGCGCGTGGCGCGCCAGATCGATGCGGGCCGAGTGCTTATCAACACCTTGGCCCATGAACCTCGCGCACCGTTTGGCGGCTTCAAATATTCCGGGCTGGGCCGGGAGATGGGCAAATGGGGGATGAACGCCTATCTGGAACCCAAGACCATGCTGATGGCGTGATGTTGCCTGGGCGGTGACCACTGGGCATCGCGATATTGACGAAATGTCAGTAATTGACGTATCGTCAATGCCATGAAATCTGCCGAAGAAAACGGCCTTCTGTTGCGCGAAGGCCGCAAGATCGTCGAAGCGCTGGGTAAGACACTCGCGCCACTGGTGGAGGTCGTGCTGCACGACCTGACCGACCCCGATCATTCCGTCGTCGCCATTGCCAACAACCTCTCGGGCCGCCAGGTAGGCGACGCCGTTACCGAGCTGGGTCTGGCGCGCCTGGCTGATCCGGACTTCCCCGAGGTCATCGAGAACTACGCCAACCGGTTTCCCGATGGACGCCCCGCCAAGAGCACATCCATCGGCCTGAAGAACAGCCGTGGCGAATACGTAGCCGCCATCTGCCTGAACATGGATGTGTCCATGCTGAGCGCGGTGACGACCGGCCTCACGCAACTGATGCGCGTTGACGTGGCCGCGCCGCCGGTGCCTGAATCATTGGGTTCGCGCCGCGTGGAAGACGTGCGCGCCGCACTCGAACGCTTTGCCGCCGCGCGCAACACCACACCCATGGCCATGTCGCTCGACCAGCGCCGTGAAGCCATGCGCGAACTGGCCGCCAGCGGCCTGCTGAACCTGCGCCGCGCGCTGACCGAAGTCGCGCAAACGCTGGGCGTGGCGCGCTCCACCGTCTACACCTACCTTCCCGAGAACTCTCCAACCTGAGCCCGCCATGAGCCTGCCCATCTCTTACGACGACGTTGTTGCCGCCCACGCCCGCCTGCAGGGCGTCGCCCACAAGACGCCGGTGCTGACGTCGAGCACCGCCAACGCCATGACCGGCGCCGAGCTGTTCTTCAAGGCTGAGAACTTCCAGCGCATGGGCGCGTTCAAGTTTCGTGGGGCGTACAACGCGCTGTCGCAGTTCACGCCGGAGCAGCGCAAGGCGGGTGTGATCACGTTTTCGTCGGGCAACCACGCGCAGGCGATTGCGCTGTCGGCGCGGTTGCTCGGCATGCGCGCCGTCATCGTCATGCCCAAGGACGCACCGGTCGTGAAGGTGGAGGCCACCCGCGGCTACGGCGGTGAGGTGGTGTTCTTCGACCGCTACACCGAAGACCGCGAAGCCATCGGCCGCAAGCTGGCAGAAGAGCACGGCTTGACGCTAATCCCGCCGTACGACCATCCGCACGTGATGGCTGGGCAGGGCACGGCGGCCAAGGAGCTGATCGAAGAGGCCGGCCCGTTCGACGTGGTGCTCGCACCGCTGGGTGGTGGCGGACTGCTCTCGGGTACCGCCACGGCAGTGCGCGCGCTGAACCCCGCGTGCAAGATCATCGGCGTGGAACCCGAGGCCGGCAACGACGGCCAGCAGAGCTTCCGCAAGGGCGAGATCGTCCATATCGACACGCCCAAGACGCTGGCCGACGGCGCGCAGACGCAGCACCTGGGTAACTACACGTTTGCCGTGATCCGCGAGCTGGTCGACGACATCGTCACCGTGAATGATGCGGAACTGGTGAGCACGATGCAGTTCTTCGCCAGCCGCATGAAGGCCGTGGTTGAGCCGACCGGTTGCCTGGCTGCGGCTGCCGCACTGACCGGCAAGGTGGACGTGCGCGGCAAGCGCGTCGGCGTGATTCTGTCGGGCGGCAATGTGGATTTGCAGCACTTTGCCAAGCTGGTACTGGAGATCGCATGAGCGACGCGCGCTATCTGAACGCGCCGGATTTGCGCCCGCCTGCGGGGCACTACTCGCACGCCGTCTGCGCGAACGGCTTTGTGTTTGTAGCGGGGCAGATTCCCGTTACGCCCACTGGCGAAAAGCTCGTCGATGCACCGTTTGAGACGCAGGTGCTGCAGGTCCTGTCCAACCTGGATGCGGTGCTTGCCGCTGCGGGCACAGACCGTTCGCGCCTGGTGCAGGTGCGCGTGTACGTGACCGACATGGAAACGCACTGGCCCGCGTTCGACGCGCTCTATCGCGCGTGGATCGGGGAGCTGCGCCCGGCGCGTGCCGTGGTGCCGGTGCCGACGCTGCACTACGGCCTGGCCGTCGAGATCGAGGCAACTGCACTGGCGGGTTGATGCACATCACGTGTGGAGGTTGACCTCCGTCCGTTCGCCATCCAATGTTGCAAAATGTCAGCCATGCCTGCCTGGGCACGCGCGGCCCGGCTCAACCTTGAACGCGACGGACAATCTCCCATGACCCAAACCACGCGGCAGCTTGCGCCAGAAGATGTACCGGTCGGCCAGCCACTGCCCTTTGCTCTCGTGGATAGCGCCAGCCGGTTGCTGCTGCCTGCAGGTGTGGTTGTGCCCGATGCGGAGGCCGTGCGGTTGCTGTTTCTGCACGGCGCGGTGATGGCGGCCGCGCCTGCGGTGGACGCACCTGCCGTGGCGCCGCCGGTTGAGTCCACAGAAGGCAAGCCGCGCTTGGCTGCGACAGGTCTGTCGATCGGCACCGTTCTGCAAGTGCAGGAGAAAGCGGCACCGTTGCGCGGTCCGCTGCCATGCCGCCTGATCGGCTACATCGAGGGCGAGGCCATCTTCATCACGCAACCCGCCGATAGCAAACGCACGCTGCGCCCCGAGGTGCGTGACGTGCTGCTGCTGCGCGGCTTCTCAGGCCGCGAGGTGGTGAGCATGATGTGCAGCGTGGTGGCAGCGGGGCAGTTTCCCTCGCCGTATCTGGTGCTCTCCATGCCGGCCAAGGTGCACAAGATGCCGTTGCGCAGCGCCAAGCGCGTGCAGGTGCGTATTGGCGCGACGCTGCGCGCAGAGGGGCAGGCGGCCTCGCCCGCTGACCGGGTGGCTGTGCTGCGCGATATCTGCCTGAACGGTGCCCTCGTGCAAAGTGCCGGCGCCGCGTTCACGCCTGGCGAGCAGCTCGCGCTGAGTTTTAGCGCCTATGTCGATGGGCAGCAGGAAGATTTCTCCATCGCCGGCCACGTGGCCGGTACCGCGCCTGTGCAGGATGGTCCGGCGGGCTTCCCCTCGTTTGGCGTGGAGTTCTCGCTCTCGAAAGAGCAGACGGCGCAGCTCTCGCGCCTGATCATCGAGCGGCTGGACGAATAAGCCCCGCCTACGCCGTTTCCGCCAGCATCGTCTCCAGCAGCCACGCGCCGGCCTGGCCGAGCGTGCGCTTGCGTGACCACACCACATCGACCGGCACATGGCGGGGCCACCCGCGCGCATGCACTTCATGCAGGCGGTCGGCGGCAAAGTGGTCGACCAACCAGCGCGGCAGCTCTGTCCAACCGAAGCCCAGCATCGCCATTTCCAGCAGCATCAGATAGCTCGGCGCCGACCACCGGCGCAGGCTGCGCACGGGCGTGGTTTCAGCGCGGGGCCCGACCGGATCGACAAAGGTATTCAGGCGCAGCTCGCGCGCCTCGCGCAGCACCGCATGCGGCACTTCCTTGTCGCCATATTGCGCGAACGGATGCTGCCGCCCGACGAACAGGCCGATCTCCGATTGCTCGGCGATGGTGGCCGCGCCAATGTCGGGCGGATAGGCCGGCTGCGTCGCCACCAGCCCAAGTTGTGCGCGGCCCTGCTGGATGATGTCGAGCACGTCTTCGTACTCGGCAATCAGGCATTCGAGTTCCAGGTCAGGAAAGCGCTGTTCAAGCGCGGCCAGTGTCTGCTCGTAGCGGTCGGACTGGTACGTGTCCGACACCACCAGCGTCAGGCGCGCTTCCAGGCCGCCGGCCATCTGCGCGGCCAGGCGGTCCATCTGTTCGCTGGCTTCGAGCACGCGGCGCACCTGCGTGAGCATGGCGCGGCCCGCTTCGGTAAGCGTCGGCTGGCGCGTGCTGCGGTCGAACAGCGTCAGGCCCAGGTCGATCTCCAGATTGCCGATCGCCTCGCTCACGGTGGATTGCCGCTTGCCCAGCTTGCGCGCCGCCGCCGAGAACGAACCGAGCGTGGCGGCCTCCGCAAAGGCCAGCAGGGCTTCAGGGGAGTGACGCATGGGTGGCTCCAGATGGCGGTATCTGTTCAATATATCGGAAAAACCGATGTTATCGAACTGGATAAACTCGCTTCCGCCGATGAAAATCACGCCTATTCATCGGAGTCTTTCATGCAAGTCCCAGCCAAAACCCCCGTCGAGCGTGTGTTCCATGCGCTGTCCTTCGAACTCCTCGCCACCATCATCTGCGCGCCGCTGTTCAGCTGGATCATGGGCGTGTCGCTCGCGCACATGGGCGCGCTCACGCTCATGTTTGCCGCCGTGGCGATGGTCTGGAACATGATCTTCAACGCGCTCTTCGAGCGCGTGGAGCATCGCTACAAGCTCTCGCGCACCTTGGCCGTGCGCGTGGTGCACGCCTGCCTGTTCGAGGGCGGCCTGGTCGTGATGCTGGTGCCGCTGGGCGCGTGGTGGCTGAACGTGAGCCTGTGGGAAGCCTTTGTGATCGACATCGGCATCATGCTGTTCTTCCTGCCGTACACGTTCTTCTTCAACCTTGCGTACGACCACCTGCGCGCACGCTGGATGGCGCGTCGCGCGCTGGCCTGAGATTCTGGCCTAGGGCAAACGACGCAGCGCGCTGGCAGGCGCGCTTTCTATAATGAAATCCTTTTCCGCGATGGGGGTATCAAGGCGCATCGGCTGTGAGTCCTGGCGCCTGTCGTGCCCGTATTTCATCCATGCCGCGTTTTGCCGCCGTGCCCTCCCATGCCTCGGCAACCGCGCTGCGCCGGTGTTATGAAGCGGCGTGCGCGGGTGATGCCGTGGGCATCATGAACGTGCTGCGCGATGCCTGCAGCGCGGATCATGCTGCGGCAATGGTCCGCTGGCGGGTGGATGGCCGCTTGCATTGGGCCGCCTCGCACGGCGCGCATACGGTGGATCTGCTGATGCACGCGGCGCGCTGCGATGGTGTGGATGCCTGGCCGATGGCCGATGCGGAAGTCCGTGGCGCGGTGTGGCTGGACTACCGCGTGCGTGGTGTGCCGCTGTTGGCCAAGCGGTCAGCGCCGCGGGATCTGCTGCCGCATCTTGCGCAAGCCCTGCCGCTTTGCTGGCAGCGCGTTGCCGCCCGCGCCGGCATTGCGCCGCCGCAATCCCCCAGTCTGTGGATCACTGACGTGTTCCGCCTGACCCCGCGTGAGGCCGATGTGGCCGATCTGCTCGCGCGCGGTGCGGACCCAGCATGCATTGCGCGCACGCTGGGTATCTCGCTCGACACGGTGCGCACGCACCTCAAGCACGTCTATCGCAAGACCAATACGCATAGCCAGTGCGATGTGGTGCGGTTGATGCTGGCGTCGTCGGCGCGCCGTTAGGCAGACGTTTGCGCGGCTGCGCAATGGATCGCTGCGCGTTTTCCACGCATCTGGAACGGCCTACGCCACCGTCATGCGGTTGCCATTGGCGGCCGTTCGGTGGTGGGTGTGCCGTCCTTGAATAGGGTTTGCAGTTGCGCGCGCAGCTCGGGCGAGTCCGTGTGCTTGTGCACGGACACAGCATGCTGCACCGCCGCCTCCAGCAACTCAGCGTCACTGTCGGCGCTGATGGCGACCGAGCAGTTGTTCTCGCTGGGGAAGGCACGGCAATCGATGTAGCGGCGGCCCATGGCGGTACTCCTGAAATGACGATGGCGCGCGGCGTGTGATGCCGGTCGCGCGTACCTTTGTTATAGGTTCGCCCAGGGTTGTACATCGTCCCCCGCATGGGGTAGGGCCGCTGCCTTCTGTAGCGCAGTGCCAATCGATCAGTCGAGGAAGACGTATTGCGCCAGGTAGGGGCTGCGGCCCTCCTGGCCCTCTTCGGTGCAGGGCTGCGCGGGTGCGATGCCGCCATGGGTCTGCAGCCGCTGTACATAGCGTGCGCTGCTCAACAGCCCCACGCTGCCCGCACTGGTTGCCTGCAACAGCAGCATCGGAATGGCACCGGCCTCAGCGCTGTTGGCCACCTGCTGCACAGCCTTGCCCGTGATCTTGCTGCCGTCAGCGGCTTCCCAAGTCGGGCCTGCACCGTGCTTGACGACGAGTTTTCCGGCGGCATCGTAGAGATCGGCCTGCGGCGCTTTGAAGACCCACGCCAGCGGTTTGTTGCCGTCGCGCTTGCAGACGTAGATCTGGACACCCGTTGCCGATAGCGTGGCGATGGTGTGGTGAGCATCGGCAGGCTGGAGCGCGGCGGGGGCGGTCTGCGCAATGGCCGTTTGCGCGGCAATCAATGCCAGTGCGAGCAAGAACCCGGCTGCGATGGGGCGTCGGAACGTGCGAGGCAGGTTGGGCATAGGTCGTCCTTGTGCAAGTGCAGGGCATGTGTCATGCGCTATGGAGCCACCTTCGCCCCGCGTTCCGTCAGCAGCTCGCGCAGCACAGACCGATGGCAGTGCGCTTCGTCTTCGCAATAGCAGCCGACGGACAGGTTGGTCTGGTGCGATAGCGCGGCCAGCATGTCGAGCAGACGCGCGGCATCGCCATCGCGCATCTCGGCGCGGAAGTGACGCACGAAGGTTTGCCAGCCCTTGTCATCGTGCGCGGCTTGTGCGGCCTGGGCCTGCTTGACGAGCTCGGGCGTGGGGGAGAGCAGCGGCATCCACACGTCGTAGAAATCGCGGCTGGCGAACTCTTCTTTCGGCACGCCGCGCGGCGGGCGCCGCACGGTGCCGATGCGCAGGCCTTCATCGGGAGAGCGCGGCTCGCCGAGGCGGACGATACGTAGTGCCATGAGATGTCTCCGTGCGGATGCCGCGTTGGGCTTACGAACCTTGCCGGCTTTGCACCGTCGGGAAGAACAGATCCTTCCACGATGCCGGCTTGTTCTTGAGCGTGCCCACGCGCTGCATGAACTCGGCGTAGTGTGCCACGCCCACCGGGGTGGTCGTGAAGCGCGAATCCGGATCGTCGAGGATCTTCTTCACCTCGTCCGGCGAGCTTTTCACCTTCGATTGCGCAATGTAGATCTGCGCGGCCTTGGTCTTGTCCTTGGCGATGAGCGCGTTGGCTTCATCCAGCGCGGCCACGAACGCCGCCGACAGCTTCGGGTTGGCGTCGTAGAACTTCTTGCTGGTGTAGGTCATGTCCAGCGTGATGTTGCCGAGTACGTCCACCGTGTTGAACACGCGGTGCAGGCCGGGCGCCGCGGCCTCAGTGTACGAGAACGGCGGCGAGGCCATGTGGCTGTTGATCTGGCTGCCGCCGGCCAGCATGACGGCGGTGGCGTCGGGGTGCGGCAGCGGCACGGTGATCGGGTCGAGCTTGTTGAATTGCTTGTCGCCGAAGGTTTTGGCAGCGGCCATTTGCAGCACCACGGCGGGGAGGGAGGTCTTGATGCCGGGGACGGCAATGCGGTCCTTCTCCGAGAAATCCGCCAGCGTCTTCACGTTTGGGTTGCGCGTCATCAGGTACATCGACGACGAGCTGAGCGACGACAGGCCGCGCACTTCCATGGCGCTGCCGCGGGTCTTGTCCCACAGCGTGAGGAAGCCTGGTACGCCCAGCGAGGCGATGTCGAGCGCGCCCGAGAGCATGGCGTCGTTGATGACGTTGCCGCCGTCCAGGATGCGGTAGCTGACCTTGACGTCGCCCAGGCCGGCGGCCTTGGCCTGCTTCTCGAGCAGGTGCTCGCTGGCCATCACCATGATGGGCAGATACAGGATGCCGTAGCCGTGGGAGATGCGGACTTCGCTGGCTTCTGCGTGGGCAGTGCTGATGGCGCCACCGAAGAGCGATGCTGCCAGCGTGGCGGCCATGGTTAGACGGAGGACGTTGCGGCGGGTTTGTTGCATGGGTTTGTCTCCTTGTCGTTGTCGATCTATATGTGTGTTGGTGGTTTGCTTCCGTTTCGTCCCCTGCCGGG
>NZ_JSZO01000037.1 GCF_000801955.1 Ralstonia sp. A12 | reverse complement strand
TTCGAAAAAACTCGTACAAGTGATACAGTGCGCAGATGAAACGCACTTCTCTGCCTGAACCGGCTGCCGAGCCGGCCGATCTCCCTGAGCCGTTGCCGGAACCTGCCGTGGCGGATTTGCAGCTGGAAGCGATATTTGGTGCGCTGGCCGACCCGTTGCGCCTGACCATCGTGCGCAAGCTGATGCTGGAATCCGAGGCGTATGACCACCCGTGCGGCTGGTTCGGCTTCGATCGCCCGAAGTCGTCGCTGACCCACCATTTCAAGGCGTTGCGAGAAGCCGGCGTGCTGCGCCAGCGGCAATACGGGCTTGAACGGCGCAGCCGCGTGCGCACGGAGGATCTTGACGCCAGGTTTCCCGGCTTGCTGCAGTTGGTGATCGCGTGGGAGCCCTCCGGCGAGTAGCCGGGCCGCGCCGGCGGTGCGATTAGGGAGGGGCCTTAGCTTGCTGCCATGGCCCGCAACGTGCCGAGCAGCACCTGCCGGCAGTTGCGCACCATCTTCTCTTCGGGGTCCCGGTACCCCGTCAGCAGCCAGGCCGCTCCCACGTTGGTCATGGCGCCCACCAGTGCGAGGCCGATGATGCGGTGATCGGCGCGCAGGTCGGCATCATCGGCGCCAGGTGGCAGCGCGTTCGCCATGATCTGCTTGCCGAACTCCAGCAGGTTGCGCTGGTAGGTCGAATCCGTCTCCGGGCTCACGCCCATCACTTCCAGCAAAAGCACGCGCGCCGCGCACGGGTCACGCAGAAACGCAAAGAACGCGTGCAGGCCGGCGTCGACGCGCGCCTCCAGGGTGCCGTCCACGGCGGCCGTGGCTTGCGACACCTGGGCACGCAGGTCCTCGGCATGCTGTTGATAGGTTGCACGCAGCAGCGCTTCGGTGCTGTCGAACGCAGCGTAGAAGTAGCGATCGTTCAGCTTCGCTTCCTGGCAGATCGCCCGCACCGTGGCCTTGCGGAATCCCACCGTACCGAAGACGCATGTGCCGGCACGGATGAGCGCTTCTCGGCGCTCGGCCGCACGTGCTTCCGGCGCCACACCCCCATAGGGGCGGCCTTTCTTGGCCGGTGCGTTGGCCGTTTCAAATGTTTTCTCCATTTCGCTATTTGACGTCAGGACGCTGAAAAATTAAAGTGGTGACAACGTACACCACATTTAAGGCGAAAATCGCCGAGCCGCCAACCAGGAGGGCGCATGGAGACGACGATCGAGAGGGCAGCCGCTACGCAACCGCCCCGCAGCCGGGCGACTGCATCGGAGTCTGAGTTCGATGTGCTGATCGTTGGTGCCGGCCTGTCCGGCGTGGGTGCGGCCTACCACCTGCGTGAGCGTTGCCCATCGGCCCGCTTCGCCATCCTTGAGAGCCGCGCGACGATGGGCGGCACGTGGGATCTGTTCCGCTACCCCGGCATCCGCTCCGACTCCGACATGTTCACGCTCGGCTACAGCTTTCGCCCGTGGCATAGCGACAAGGCCATCTCCAACGGTCAGACCATTCTCGATTACATCCATGACACGGCGCGTGTGTTCGGTATCGACAAGACGATCCGGTACCAGCACAAGGTGACTGGTGCGAGCTGGGATTCGGCCGCCGCGCGTTGGACCGTGCGCGTGCTGCGCACCGATGGCGAGCGCCAAGAGGAGCTGCACTACACGTGCAAGTTCCTTTACATGTGCAGCGGCTACTACGACTACGAAGAGGGACACGCGCCAGCTTGGCCGGAGATGCAGCAGTTCCAGGGCCGCATCGTCCATCCGCAGCATTGGCCGCAGGACCTGGATTACGCAGGCAAGCGGGTCGTGGTGATCGGCAGCGGCGCGACCGCCGTCACGCTGGTGCCCGCGATGGCCGATACTGCACAGCACGTGACGATGCTGCAGCGCTCGCCCACGTACATCGTGTCGCGGCCGGAGCAGGATGCCGTGGCCAACTCGCTGCGCCGCTGGTTGCCTGCCGGGCTCGCGCACCGGCTCGTGCGCACTAAGAACGTGCTGCTGACGATGTACTTCTATGGCCTGGCGCGCCGCAAGCCCCGCGCGTTCAAGGACTTCATCATCCGCATGGCCGGCAAGCAGATCGGACCGGACTTCGACGTGCGCAAGCACCTTACGCCGCGCTACAACCCGTGGGACCAGCGCCTGTGCCTGGTGCCCGACGGCGATCTGTTCAAGACGATCCGCTCAGGCCGCGCATCCATCGCCACCGACGAGATTGAACGCTTCACGCCCACCGGCCTGCAGCTCAAGAGCGGTGAGCATCTCGATGCTGACGTGGTTGTCACTGCCACCGGGCTCAAGCTCAAGGTGCTGGGCGGTGCGTCGGTGACCGTTGACGGGCGCCCCGTCGACCTGTCGCAGACGGTGTCGTACAAGGGCATGATGTACAGCGGCATTCCGAACCTCGCATCGTCGTTCGGCTATACGAATGCATCGTGGACGCTCAAGGCCGAGCTGATTGCACAGTACGTGTGCCGGTTGCTCAACCACATGCAGGCACATGGCTACGACGTTTGCGTGCCCCGGCTCGACGATGAAGCGATGGGCCGCGAGCCCGCCGTCGACCTGACCTCGGGCTACATCCAACGTGCCGCGACCATCCTGCCCAAGCAGGGCACGAAGCAGCCCTGGAAGTCGTATCAGAATTACGCGCGCGATCTGATGATGCTCAAGTTCGGGTCGCTTGCCGACAGTGCGATGCAGTTCGAGCGCCGCGGTCAGCCGGTCGGCGCCGAGCAAACCGCTTCATTCACCTCGGGGGCATTGTGAACAGCATCATCCTGACTGCCGTCGCAATCTTGATTGCGGTGATCGCCGTACCGGTGGCGTTCACGTTTGTTACCGCGCGTCGCGTGACCAACGGGTTTCCGCCGGAGGGCAAGTTCATCGATATCGATGGGGATCGCGTGCACTACGTCGATCAGGGCAGCGGCCCGGCCATCGTGTTCGTGCACGGCCTGTGCGGGAACCTGCGCAACTTCGCGTATCTGGAACTGGAGCGGCTGACGCAATCGCATCGCGTGATCCTGATCGATCGGCCGGGGTCAGGGCGCTCGTTGCGCGGTGACGCGTCTCCCGCCAACGTCTACGCGCAGGCACGCACGATCGCGCGGTGCATTGAAAGGCTGGGCCTGGAAAAGCCTGTGCTGGTGGGACATTCACTGGGCGGTGCGATTGCGCTGGCGGTCGGGCTCAATCACCCGCAGGTGGTTCGTCGTCTGGCCTTGATTGCACCGCTCACGCATGCGGAGAGCACGCCGCCGGGCGCATTCAAGGGACTGGTGCTGCCGTCAGCGCTGGCGCGTCGGCTGGTGTCGTGGACGCTGGCGATTCCGATGTCGATCATTCATTCGCGCAAGGCCGTCGAGGCCGTGTTTGCGCCCGAGTCCATGCCGAAGAGCTTCCCGTTCAAGGGCGGTGGCCTGCTGGGGCTGCGTCCGCACGTGTTCTATGCCGCGTCGTCCGACCTGGTGTCCGCGCCGCAAGACTTGCCGGAGATGGAGCGCCGGTATGCGTCGATGACGGTGCCAGTGGACGTGCTGTACGGCAAGGGAGATCGCATCCTCAACGTCAAGCGTCAGGGCGAAGCACTCAAGCAGAAGCTCGACCGCGTGAACCTGCGCGTCGTGGCGGGTGGTCACATGTTGCCCGTGACGCAGCCTGCGTTGACGACGGACTGGGTGATGGGGGTTGCGGCACCGGCATCCGCGCCGGCGCAGCCTGTGGTGCTTGCCGGGTAGGCGCACAGCCGAAACTTCGGAACAACAAAGCCCCGTTGATGCGGGGCTTTGTTGTTTTTGCTGTCGCCAAGATGAGTGCGCCTGGGTTCACTCGCCAACGTTGATCCAGAGATGCCGTTATAGGCCGGAGCCCTGCCATTCCTTGCGGTCTATGGCCGCGTCCCCTGCGCAAGGGGTATCGCACCCGGACGACGTGCGCGGCACACTCCTCGCGGCCACGCAGCTGCACGCAACCCTCGTCAAGAACAACCATGCTCATCAAGCTCGCTTCCGGCGATCTCCGGTTTGACAGGCCCATCGACTTCGCCATCTACAACGCCGACGGTGCCCTGCTTCTCCAGAAGGGCCAGGTGATCACGTCCGACATTCTGCTGCAGCGCCTGTACCGTCTCGGCTATCGGCGCAACAGCGTGCATGCCGGAGGGTTTGGGCTGAAGCCCGTCCACGCACCGGCCATAGAGAAACATCCATCGCCGGAAGCGAACGAGCAGGACGCTGAGGGCACCGCACCCAGCAGCGATGCCGACGCGTTGCTCACCAAGCCGTCGTCGCTGCCGAATTTCACGCAGAAGGTGGAGTTCTTCCACCTGACGACCGGTGACACCAAGGATGTGCTGCGCGTGGAGTTGGTAGGCGTGATCCCCGGGCAGGCGTTGATCGTGCAATGCGTGGTGGACGAGCATGCCGCCGCGTTGACCGTGGGCGTGCAGTACGACGCGCGGCTCTTCACCGGCTCGCGGCTGTTCAAGTTTTCGACCGCGTTGCTGCCGGAAGCGGCAGGGCCGTTCGGCTGCTATTTCCTGCGCTATCCGGAGGCCGTTGCACAGGCGCTCGTCCGCAAGCATCAGCGCGTGACCACGGCGTTTCCGGGCGAGTTGTCCTCCGGCGAGTATCAGCGTGCGGCTGTCGATGTGGTGGTCGAGAACGTGAGCACCACGGGCGCTGGCGTCTCGGCCAAGGAAGACTTCCTGATCGTCGGCCGCACTGCAAGGCTCCGGGTGGACTTGGCCATCGAGCACCGCGTACGGCCCATCACGGTATTCGTCGAGGTACGCAACCGCCGGCAGGAGGGTGAGCGCTTTGTCTACGGCCTAGAGTTCTCCCGCATGCCCGAAGAGACGCGGCGCGATATCAAAGACTTCGTGCTGGAGAGCCTGGCGCTGCAATGAGCGCTGGCCACCTTGTCGGCAAACGTTTTGCCGTCTGACCCATAGCAGTTCCCCGGATTTCCGCCTTCTCAACTTCTTGCCAGAGTCGCCGATAGAACAGTGCCGACAAGGGCAACGGCCGACTGCAATGTCGCGCCGCTTGGGGGATGCGAGGAAATGC
Organism: Ralstonia sp. A12; assembly: GCF_000801955.1. GTDB lineage: Bacteria > Pseudomonadota > Gammaproteobacteria > Burkholderiales > Burkholderiaceae > Ralstonia. The sequence goes on along the minus strand of NZ_JSZO01000037.1, from coordinate 47,720 downwards.
ATAAGAAAGAAGGCGAGGTGGTGTTTCGCCGTGCGGGGCTATTGGACATTCCGTCGATCTATCGACTGATCCAATTGGGGAGCGTGAACGGTGCCTACACCGATCAGTATCTAAGCGGCAAAGGCCACGTCTTGCTGCTCAAGCAGTTGCTTGGCGCGTGCCTGTCTTTGTGGCTGGCCGATGCATGGATCGGCAGCGGGCTGTCGCCGCTTGCGGTGTTGGAGCACGGTGAGGAGTTCATCGGGTTCACCTGACTGCGCGGGGCGTTGGACAACGGGCAGCCGCTGGTGAGCGTGCTGATGTTGTCGATTGCCCCCGAGTATTCCGGCAAGGGATACGGACTCGCGTTGCTTGGCAACATCGTCCGGCGGGCGCCCAAGGGGGCGGTGGTACGCGCCGAGTGCACGCGATATGCCAACCACATGAAATCGCTGCTGCGCCGAGCCGGGTTTGTCCGGCGGCGGCACGGTGTGGTGCCTTCGGGCTGTGTTGGGCTCGATGTCTATGAAAAGACCGTCGAGTAGATTGGATTGACCGGAGGGGGGGGGGGGCGAGATTTAGTGAGCCCTTGAACGGGCGGAGCAGAAAAGACAAAAGGCCACAAGCTTGCGCTTGTGGCCTTTTGCTTTATTTGGTGGCGAATCAGGGACTCGAACCCCGGACCTGCGGATTATGATTCCGTCGCTCTAACCGACTGAGCTAATTCGCCGAAGAAGCGAGATTCTACTGTCTTCGGCGAAGATGTCAACCCCCTTCGGTCAGTCGTTGCGATAAATATCCACGTCCTTGGTCTCCCGCACGAACAGCACGCCGATCACGAAGGTGATGGCCGCGATCCAGATCGGGTACCACAAACCGTGATAGATATTGCCGTTCTGGGCCACCAGGGCGAACGAGATGGTCGGCAGCAGCCCCCCGAACCAGCCGTTGCCGATGTGATACGGCAGCGACATCGACGAGTACCGGATGCGTGTGGGGAACATTTCCACCAGCATCGCTGCGATCGGGCCGTAGACCATGGTCACGTAGATCACCAGGATCACCAGGATCACCAGCACCATGATCGTGTTCATCTGCGCCGGGTCAGCCTTGCTCGGGTAGTTGGCGGCCTTGAGCGACTCGCTTACCTGTTTCTTGAAGTCGGCGATCTTCGCCTTGCTCTCGGCGTCGAAGCTCTGGCCGTCTGCCGTGCGGCTGGCGTTGAGCGAGGCGATCTGCTTACCCGCAATCGACACCGAGGCGACCGTGCCGGCCGGGCCCTCAAGCGTTTCGTAGCTGGCCGACGACTGCGCCAGCGTGCGCTTGGCGATGTCGCACGACGAGCGGAAATCCACCTCGCGGGCGATCGGGCTGCCCTGGAACGAGCACTCCTTCGGGTCAACCGTGATGGTGATCTGCGCGGTCTGCTGGGCACGCTCCAGCGCCGGGTTGGCGTAGTGTGTGAGCGCCTTGAACAGCGGGAAGTAGGTCAGCACAGCCAGCAGGCAGCCGGCCATGATGATCTTCTTGCGGCCGATGCGGTCCGACAGCGAGCCGAAGAACACGAAGAACGGCGTGCCGATGGCCAGCGCCACCGCAATCAGCACGTTGGCCGTGAACGCGTCCACCTTCAGCACCTGCGTGAGGAAGAACAGCGCGTAGAACTGGCCCGTGTACCAGACCACAGCCTGGCCGGCGGTCAGGCCGATCAGCGCCAGGATCACGATCTTCAGGTTGCGCCATTGGCCGAAGGCTTCCGTCAGCGGGGCCTTGGAGGTCTTGCCCTCGGCCTTCATCTTCTGGAACGCCGGCGATTCGCTCATCGACAGGCGGATGTACACCGACGTGGCCAGCAGCAGGATCGACACCAGGAACGGGATACGCCAGCCCCAATCGTCGAAGGACTTGCCGGTCAGCTCGCGCACCACCAGGATGACGATCAGCGACAGGAACAGGCCCAGCGTAGCCGTGGTCTGGATCCACGACGTATAGGCGCCGCGACGGCCATGCGGCGCATGTTCGGCCACATACGTGGCAGCGCCGCCGTACTCACCGCCCAGTGCCAGACCCTGCAGCATGCGCAGCGCGATCAGGATGATCGGGGCCGCCACGCCAATCGTGCCGTAAGAGGGCAGCAAGCCGACGATGAACGTCGACGAACCCATGATGACGATGGTGACCAGGAACGTGTACTTGCGCCCGATCATGTCGCCCAGGCGGCCAAACACCAGCGCGCCGAACGGCCGTACCAGGAAGCCCGCTGCAAAGGCCAACAACGCAAAGATGAAGCCCGCCGTCGGATCGAGGCCCGAGAAGAACTGCTTGGCGATGACTGCCGCCAGCGAGCCGTATAGATAGAAGTCGTACCACTCAAACACCGTCCCCAGCGACGAGGCGAAGATGACCTTCTTCTCCTCCTTCGTCATGGGCGCGGGCTGAACGCGCCCGGTGGGCGCATTCGGTGCACTCTGCACGGTTGCCATGTTGTCTCCTGTTTTCGTCGAGTTCTCGTCGATTTGTCCCGCTGGGCATGGACATGACAACGCAAAGCAACCGCCCGCGGAATTGTGAACGATTGTGGAAAGCGAAACTTACTGCGTTCTGACACGAATGCCCCGCAAACGGGGCATTTTTATCGGGGTATACACGAGGATGTGCGCGTTGCGTCGCAGCGCAAATTCGCTGCTTCAGCGCATCAAATGGAGGGCGGTGCGGGCGGCTCGTGGGCGTCGGTTTGCGGTGCATCGACATCTTGCGATGCAGCATCGGCGGCGCGATTCGTGCGCCACGCATAGATCACCGTGATCAGCACATAGACGATGGGCGCGCCCTGGCCCGCCACCCAGTAAGCGAACGGCCAACCGAAGAAGCGCATCGACAGATCGCGCGCAAAGAACGCCACCACATAGGTGACGACGAACCACACGCCCAGCAGCGCAGCGATCCAGCGCATGTTGGCAATCCAGCGGCGGCGTGCGGGCGTTCCGGGCGTGATGCTCATGCGGTGGTCTCCCCATCCGGCGTGCATCGGTGCAGCGTGATGCGAAAGCGCGCCCCGGCCACGCGTGGCGAGGTCTGGTAGACGTTGTCGAGCACCTCGATATCGCCGCCGTGCTGCTGCACGATCTCGCGCACGATGGCCAGGCCCAGCCCGCTGCCCTCCGCCTGCGTGCCAAGGATGCGATAGAAGCGCTGCATCACACGTTCGCGTTCGGCCACGGGGATACCGGGGCCGGTGTCATCCACGTCGATGAACACGAACGGCTCGAACGGCGCGGTTGTCACGCGCACCGTCACATGGCCGCCGTCGGGCGTATAGCGGATGGCGTTATCGAGCAGGTTGTTGAGCATCTCGGCCAGCATCGTCGCGTTGCCGGAGATCAAGACCGGGGGGCCGGGTTCTTCGAAGCCGAGGTCGATCTGCTTGGCCCACGCCTTCTGCAGCCAGTCGGCCACCACCTCGCGCGATAGCGCACAGATGTCGAGCGGCACCAGGCCGTCGGTCGCGCCCATGTTCTCCATGCGCGCCAGCGAGAGCAGTTGCTTGACGAGGTGCGCCGTGCGATCCGAGCTGTCGGCGATATGGGCGAGCGTGCGGCGCAGCTCGTCGGGCGATTGTTCACGCTGGGCCAACTCGGCTTGCATGCGCAGGCCGGCCAGCGGCGTTTTCATCTGATGCGCGGCATCGGCAATGAAGCGCTTCTGTGTCTGTACCGACTGCTCCAGGCGCCCGAGCAGGTCGTTGAACGATGCCACCAGTGGTGTCAGCTCTTGCGGTGCAGCGCCTTCGTCGATGGGGCTGGTATCACCCGGGTTGCGCGCGCGGATGCGCTCCTGAATCGCATTGAGCGGCGCCAGCCCGCGCGTGAGGCCGAACCACACCAGGATGACCGCCAGCGGCAGGATCACGAACTGCGGCAGGATCACGCCCTTGATGATTTCGTTGGCCAGTTGCGCACGCTTGTCGAGCGTTTCCGCCACCTGTACCAGCGCGGGTTTGCCGCCGTTCATGCCGGGCCGCTGCACAAACGTATACGCCACCCGAATCTCCGCGCCGTGGATACGGTCGTCGCGCAATTGCACGAGGCTGCCGGCGTTGGCGTCTTCTTCGGGCGGCAGCGGCAGGTCGCGATCCCCCGAGACGAATTCGCCGTTCTCGCCCAGCACCTGGTAGTAGATGTTGTCGGTCTCATCGGCGCGCAGGATCTCGCGGGCGGAGATCGGCAGTTGCAGCGTCACGCGCCCGTTGACTTCGCGCAACTGCTGACTGAGTACGATGGCGCTCGATTCCAGCGCGCGGTCGTAAGGCGCATTTGCGATCGACTTGGCCACGAGGTACGTCACCGCAATGCTCATCGGCCAGAGCAGCAACAGTGGTGCGAGCATCCAGTCGAGAATCTCGCCAAACAGGGATCGGGCGACTGGCCCGGTGGCGTCGTCTTCGAGATGTGGGAGGGTGTCGGCGAGGTCGCGGTCGTCAGCCTGGGGCGCGGCGCTGTTGCGCGGTACGCTGGATGCGTGAGGTGCGCGGTGGCGACGCCACGGCCAGGCCAGCCGATCAGCCATGGGCCGCAGTCGAGGTGGCGGGGGTGGCGGCGCGCTCCAGGCAATAGCCCAACCCGCGCACGGTGGCAATGCGGATGCCGTCCACCTCGATCTTCTTGCGCAGGCGGTGGACGTACACCTCGATGGCGTTGTTGCTGACTTCTTCGCCCCAGCCGCACAGGTGGTCGACCAACTGCTCCTTCGACACCAGCCGGCCCACGCGCGCCAGCAGAATCTCCAGCAGCCCGATCTCACGCGCCGACAGGTCGATCATTTGGTCATGGATATAGGCAATGCGCCCGACCTGGTCGAACGCCAGCGGGCCGTGACGCACGAGCGTGGCGCCGCCGCCCGTACCGCGCCGGACCAGCGCACGGACACGCGCTTCCAGTTCGGACAGGGCGAAGGGCTTGGCCATGTAGTCGTCGGCGCCCAGGTCCAGGCCCTTGACGCGGTCTTCCACGCTGTCTGCGGCGGTCAGGATCAGCACCGGCAGCATGGCCCCGCGCGAGCGCAGGCGCCGGAGCACCTCCAGCCCCGACAGGCGCGGCAGCCCCACGTCGAGGATCAGCAGGTCATAGGTCTGGGCCGTTTGGGTGGCAAGCGCCGCGTCGGCGGCGGCCCCATCTTCGGCCCGGTCGACGGCATAGCCGGCCTGGCGCAGCGAACGGGTCAGCCCGTCGGCCAGGGTGGCGTCGTCTTCGGCTATCAGGATGCGCATGCGTGTCTCCCCGCGATGCCGGGCAGGGTGTCTGGCCTGCCCATCCCGCCTGCTACATTGTTTTCACGCGACAACTGCGTTGGAGACTTGTCAAAACCACTGGTTTTTTATACAGTACTCCGAACTCGCGGTGCTGTAGTCTTGGCGGCGCTAAAGTATCAAGATTGGTTCTAGCGTCAGGCCGTGCAGCTGATCCGCTGTTGCGAACAAACGCAGGAATCATCGGCCCTTGCGGCCCATTTATACACCAAATCGCACGAAGGACGACCATGGAAGACGGCAAGAAGGCAGCCACGATGAGCGCAGAAAAGCAGAAGGCGCTGGCTGCCGCGCTCGCGCAGATCGAAAAGCAGTTCGGCAAGGGCTCCATCATGAAGATGGGCGATGCTGAGGTGGAGCCGGTCCAGGTCGTGTCCACCGGCTCGCTGGGGCTGGACGTGGCGCTGGGCGTTGGCGGTCTGCCGCGTGGCCGTGTGATTGAGATCTACGGTCCGGAATCGTCTGGTAAGACCACGCTGACGCTGCAAGTGGTTGCCGAGATGCAGAAACTGGGCGGTACCTGCGCTTTTATCGACGCGGAACATGCGCTTGACGTCACTTACGCCGACAAGATTGGCGTGAGCGTGCCGGACCTGCTGATCTCCCAGCCGGACACCGGTGAACAGGCCCTGGAAATTGCCGATGCGCTGGTGCGCTCGGGTTCGGTTGATCTGATCGTCATCGACTCGGTGGCTGCCCTGGTGCCGAAGGCTGAAATCGAAGGCGAAATGGGCGACGCGCTGCCCGGCCTGCAAGCCCGCCTGATGAGCCAGGCACTGCGCAAGCTGACCGGCACCATCAAGAAGACCAACTGCATGGTCATCTTCATCAACCAGATCCGGATGAAGATTGGCGTGATGTTTGGCTCGCCGGAAACCACCACGGGCGGTAACGCGCTGAAGTTCTACGCTTCGGTGCGCCTGGATATCCGCCGCATTGGCTCGATCAAGAAGGGCGACGACGTGGTCGGCAACGAAACCAAGGTCAAGGTCGTCAAGAACAAGGTGGCGCCGCCGTTCCGCGAAGCCATTTTCGACATCCTCTACGGCCAAGGCGTGTCGCGCGAGGGCGAGATCATCGACCTGGGCGTCGAAGCCAAGATCGTTGAGAAGTCCGGCGCCTGGTACAGCTACGGCGGCGAGCGCATCGGTCAAGGTCGCGACAACTGCCGCGAATACCTGCGTGAGAACCCCGATCTGGCTCGCGACATCGAGAACAAGGTCCGTGAGGCGCTGGGCGTGACACCGATGAGCGCCATCGCAGTGGCCGAGGAAGTCGGAGAAGAGTAATTGGGTTGGCCGCCGGCGCAGATCGGCGGCTCTATCGAGCTTCATACGCCTGCCGTCCCCCAACGGTGGGCGTTTTCTTTTGGGGCGTAAAACCGCATGCCGTTGCCGCGTCAACCGCTATCACTCAAGGCGCGCGCGCTGGGCTATCTGTCCAGGCGCGAACACAGTCGTGTCGAACTGCGCCGCAAGCTGGCGCCGCACGCCGAGTCTGCGGAGGAGGTGGATGCGCTGCTGGATTGGCTGGAAGGTGAGAACTGGCTGTCCAACACGCGCTTTGCTGAAAGTGTGGTGCACCGCCGCGCGGGCCGCTACGGCACTGCCCGGTTGATGCAGGAGTTGAAAACCCACCAACTCGGCGAAGAGACGCTGGGCGAGGTTAAGGCACAACTGCAGAGTACCGAAACCGCCCGCGCCAAGGCACTCTGGGAAAAGCGCTTCGGCCGTCCACCGGCCGATCTGGCTGAGCGCGCCAAGCAAGTTCGCTACATGATGGCGCGCGGGTTTTCACGCTCGGTGGTGTCGCGCATTATTTCAGGTGCAGATGAATTGCTGGGCGACGATGACGAATCGGCCTGAACGTCGCTGATCTCGCAACAATTTCCGCAGACAATCCGCCTGTGCACCGATGTGACGGGTTGCACCCACGACGGTTGTTGCAACCCGTCTGACACTGCATTGCAGCATGTGACCCGGCGCGGTCGTTGCGACGTGTTAAAATCCAAGTCTTTGATACCGTCCTCTACTTCGGTTGCAGGGCGGTTGTGTTCGTGTGTGGCGGCTGATGCGCTGCTGCATACGTCCCGTAGGCGATGCGCGAGATCCGCGTGCGCCGCCTCCATCGGTCCTATCGGTCTGTCTGGTCCATGCCTCTGTCTGCTCCCGTCCCGCGCGTCATGCGCCACCGCCGTGCCATCACGGTGGAGGCTTATTTGCGAGAAGACGGCCTGTGGGACATCGAAGCGCGCCTGACCGACACCAAACCGCGTGATATCCCGCTGGCCAGCGGTGGCGTACGCCCCGAGGGTGAGCCGCTGCATGACCTGTGGCTGCGCGTGACCATCGACACCCGCATGAACGTCGTGGATGCCGAAGCGTGTTCCGACTGGGTGCCGTACCCCACACACTGTGACACGATCGGCCCGGCCTACCGCAAGCTCATCGGCCTGAACCTGATGAAGGGTTTTCGAAAGGCCGCGCGTGAGAGACTTGGCGGCGTGGCGGGCTGTACGCACCTGACCGAGCTGTGCGGCGTGCTGCCGACCGCTGCCATCCAGGCCTTCGCGGGTGACGTCTTTCCGGTGCGCGACAACTCCAACGACCTCCGGCCGATCGAGCCCGGCGAAAAGCCGCCTTACCAACTTCATGGCTGCCACGCTCTGCACTTTGAGGGCGAGGTGGTCCGCAAGCACTATCCGCGCTGGTATGCCTACCAGCCCGAAGCCAAGATCCAACCGCCACCCACCGAGCTGTCGCCTGAGCCCTCGTCCTGAAGGGCACCGCGCTGCTCGCGTTTTCAACACTCATCACACTCACTCTGCCTAGCAAAGGAAACACGCATGAATATCCATGAGTACCAAGGCAAGGAAATCCTGCGCAAATACAATGTGCCGGTTCCGCGCGGCATTCCGGCCTTCTCGGTCGACGAGGCTATCAAAGCCGCTGAAACCCTGGGCGGCCCGGTGTGGGTCGTGAAGGCACAGATTCATGCAGGTGGCCGTGGCAAGGGCGGCGGCGTGAAGGTTGCCAAGAGCATGGACCAGGTCAAGGAATACGCCAGCAGCATCCTGGGCATGACGTTGGTGACGCACCAGACCGGTCCGGAAGGCAAGCTGGTCAAGCGCCTGCTGATCGAAGAGGGCGCGGACATCAAGAAGGAACTGTACGTGTCGCTGGTGGTGGACCGTGTGTCGCAGCAGGTCGCGCTGATGGCCTCGAGCGAAGGCGGGATGGACATCGAAGAAGTTGCCGAATCGCACCCGGAAAAGATCCACACGCTGCTGATCGATCCGCAAGCTGGCCTGCAAGACGCGCAAGCTGACGACATCGCCCGCAAGATCGGCGTGCCCGACGCGAGCGTGCCGCAAGCCCGCCAAGCCCTGCAAGGCCTGTACAAGGCATTCTGGGAAACCGACGCTTCGCAAGCTGAAATCAACCCGCTGATCCTGACCGGCGACGGCAAGGTCATCGCACTGGACGCCAAGTTCAACTTCGACTCGAACGCGCTGTTCCGCCACCCGGAAATCGTGGCTTACCGCGATCTGGATGAAGAAGATCCGGCCGAAATCGAAGCATCGAAGTTCGACCTGGCCTACATCTCGCTGGACGGCAACATCGGCTGCCTGGTGAACGGCGCCGGTCTGGCCATGGCCACGATGGACACCATCAAGCTGTTCGGCGGCGAGCCGGCCAACTTCCTCGACGTGGGCGGCGGTGCCACCACCGAGAAGGTGACCGAAGCCTTCAAGCTGATGCTGAAGAACCCGGACGTGAAGGCCATTCTGGTCAACATCTTCGGCGGCATCATGCGTTGCGACGTGATCGCCGAAGGCGTGATCGCTGCGGCGAAGGCTGTGTCGCTGTCGGTGCCGCTGGTTGTGCGCATGAAGGGTACCAACGAAGACCTCGGCAAGAAGATGCTGGCTGACTCGGGTCTGCCCATCATCGCCGCTGACACGATGGCAGAGGCCGCCGAGAAGGTCGTGGCCGCAGCCGCCGGCAAGTAAGCCGCCCGCTGACCCAACCATACGCGAACGCGAGCGGCGCCCGCTGAACACGACGGCGCGGCTCGCTGCCTAAAAGGCCAACAAGGATTAAGCATGTCGATTCTGATCAACAAAGACACCAAGGTCATCACCCAGGGGATCACCGGTAAGACCGGCCAGTTCCACACCCGCGGTTGCCGCGACTACGCCAACGGCAAGAACGCCTTCGTGGCAGGCGTGAACCCGAAGAAGGCCGGCGAAGACTTCGAAGGCATTCCCATCTACGCAAGCGTCAAGGACGCCAAGGCACAGACCGGCGCCACCGTGTCGGTGATCTACGTGCCGCCCGCAGGCGCTGCTGATGCGATCTGGGAAGCCGTTGAGGCCGAACTGGATCTGGTGGTTTGCATCACCGAAGGCATCCCCGTGCGCGACATGATGATGGTCAAGGACAAGATGCGTAAGGCCGGCAGCAAGACGCTGCTGCTGGGCCCGAACTGCCCTGGCCTGATCACGCCGGACGAAATCAAGATCGGCATCATGCCGGGTCACATCCACCGCAAGGGCCGCATCGGCGTGGTGTCGCGCTCGGGCACGCTGACGTACGAAGCTGTGGGCCAGCTCACCGCGCTGGGTCTGGGCCAATCGTCGGCAGTCGGCATCGGCGGCGACCCGATCAACGGTCTGAAGCACATCGACGTGATGAAGATGTTCAACGACGATCCGGAAACGGACGCCGTGGTCATGATCGGTGAGATCGGTGGTCCGGACGAAGCCAACGCGGCTTACTGGATCAAGGACAACATGAAGAAGCCGGTGGTTGGCTTCATCGCTGGCGTGACCGCGCCTCCGGGCAAGCGCATGGGCCACGCCGGCGCGCTGATCTCGGGCGGTGCTGATACCGCGCAAGCCAAGCTGGACATCATGGAAGAGTGCGGCATCAAGACCACCAAGAACCCGTCGGAAATGGCACGTCTGCTCAAGGCGATGCTGTAATCGGCAAGGTTTGAGGTTGTGCGAGAACGGGAGGCCTAGCCTCCCGTTTTTGTTTGGGCGCGACGGTTTGCGAGCAATGCAGCGTGCGCACCCTGCATGACCTGTGTATAAGAAAAACCGTAGCTCTTTTTCCCATTCACCCCTATCCAACAAGAACATCCATGGCGCTCACCTCCAGCGCATTCTGGTTCGCGCTTGGCTCCATCATCCTGACCAATATCGTGCTGTCGGGGGACAACGCGGTGGTCATCGCCTTGGCTGCGCGCAACCTGCCACAGAGGCAGCAGAAGCAGGCCATCTTCTGGGGGAGTGCCGGCGCCATTGCGCTGCGCATCGTGCTGACGATTCTGGCCGTCAAGCTGCTGGCGTTGCCATATCTGAAGACGATCGGCGCGGTGCTGCTTGTCTACATCGGCGTCAAGCTGCTGGCCGAAGCCGATGAGGATGACGCGCATGGTCGCAAGCAACGCGATGGCCTGTGGCCTGCTGTCCAGACCATCCTGATTGCCGATCTGGTGATGTCGCTCGACAACGTGGTCGCTGTGGCCGCTGCGGCGGAGAAGGGGCCGCCGGGTACGACGTTTCTATTGCTCGTACTCGGCCTGGGGCTGTCGGTTCCGCTCATCATCTTCGGCAGCACGTTGTTGGTAGGGGTGATGGCGCGGTTTCCGATCATTGTGACGCTGGGGGCGGCGTTGCTCGGCTATTTGGCTGGCGACATGCTGGTCACAGATCCGGTGGATGCGGCGTGGTTCGCGAATTCAGTCCCGTATGCAGACATCGTGATTGGCTGTGCGGGCGCGCTGCTTGTGGTTGCAGCGGGCTGGTGGTTCAGCCGCCGGACGCTGCGGCAAGCCTAATCCGAAAGAATCCCCTCGAAAGTAGGTGATGACGCGATCTGTCGGGAATTCTGTCAAGAACGGTCAGATTCGCGTTCGAATGCCCGTCAAAGTGCGCCAGTTTTCGCCCGGAAACACAGTGTGTGCCTTGGCATAGTCCCTGCACCGTGGCCTCCCACAACAAAATGCCTTTTGGGGAGAGGTCATGGGTTTCCAACACAGTACGGGAACAAGGCGGCGGGGACGCGGCTTTACGCTGATCGAACTGATGATCGTGGTTGCGATCGTCGGCATCTTGGCGGCGATTGCGCTGCCGGCTTACAACAACTACATGGTCAAATCCAAGCTGACCGAAGCGACGACGATGCTGGATGCGGCGCGGGTTGCGATCACGGAAGTTTATACGTCGAGTGGAGGAGTCTTCCCATCACAATCCTCGCCGCCAATCGTCGTGCAGTCGGTGGCGAGCAATGCTCAAGTTGTCACGGGAATCAGCTACAACGTGAGCGGAGCTTCCAACGTTGGTGTGGTCATAACACTTGGCCATACCGGCGCTAGTCAGATCGATGGTGGGTATTTGGGTATGTTCGGGGTTGGTCAGCCTGATGGCACGGTGCAGTGGACCTGCGCCACGGCAAAGGCTAGCGCTGCCGCTGCGATCGCTGCAAACGGTGCTCCGGTGCCGGCGATGTTTCCCTATCTCCCGGTCGCATGCCAGAACTAAGTCGGCAGATCAGCCGATAGCCACTCTACCCGAACAGGCATCGCCGCCCGCTGGCCAAGCAACTTTGGTCAGTTGGTGGCGATGATTCTTTTGGTCCGCCACCACCCAGATCGAATGGCTGGGAATCGTCGATGTGCAGAGGCAGGCAATGAACATCCTTCATAATCGCATCAATTCAAAAGTAACTTTGTGATCTATTTGCCATAAAGCTAACGCATTACGTCATGTTGTGTCGAAAATTGTCAATGCGGGGGGCGTGAGTTGCCAAAATCGTGCCGGATTTGCTCGGTAAACCCACAAAGCTCACCTGGCACGGTCCGTGCTCCATGTCCCTCGCATCATCTTAACCACACATTCCGGGGGAATTTCATGAAGTCGATGCGTCAACTGAACAAGCGTGTCCAGAAGGGTTTCACGCTGATCGAACTGATGATCGTGGTCGCGATCGTCGGTATCCTGGCCGCCATTGCGCTGCCGGCCTACAACAACTACATGATCAAGTCGAAGCTGACGGAAGCAACGACCCTGCTGGATTCGGCACGGGCCGCCATTTCGGAAGCCTATGCGAACAGTGGTACCAACACGTTCCCGGCGACCGCAAGCGCACCGATCTCCACGACGACGCCGCAGAACGCCAAGGTTGTGCAGAGTATTGCTTACAACTCGGCTGGCGCCCAGGCGGTGAGCGTGATTGTCGGCATCGCGAGCACGGGCTCTGCGGTGGTTGACGGCAAGCTGTTCCTTGGTATGTTCGGCGCCGGCAAAAACGACGGCACCGTGAGCTGGACGTGCGGCACGGCAACGGCGTCGACTGCTACGGGAGCAATGGGGCAGCAAGCGTTCTACGCGTTCTTGCCGGCAGCCTGCCAGAACTAATCGTTGGGTCTCTGTTCATGCCAGTTATCTACCAAAGCTGATCTGGCGTGAAATATGAGAGCAAAGGGCGCCCTACAGGCGCCCTTTGCTTTTATGCGCCTTGCGCGCTGGCGCATACAAAAACGGATATGCGCGTTTGCATACCCGGTTTGGTTAAACTCGTGGGTCACATGTGGCGCTGCTGGGCGCCACTCCTTTCTCCCGCTGTCTTGCTATTTCCCCCATGCTTCGATCGCGTGTTGTTCTGATACCGCTCTGGCTTGTTGTCGCCATTTGCGGGGCGTTTCCATACCTGATGGCGTGGCATACGTATCCTTTGCCGACCTTCTATGCCGAGTTTGGGGCGGGCGTTTGTTGGGCCGCGCTGGCGGTTGCCGTACTCGCGCTGACATGGGGCAGCAAGACCGGATTACCAAGGATTGCGTTGGCGCCCCTCGCGCTGATTCTCGTCCTGTTTCTACAACTGCAGTTGGCACCGCCACTGAATCCCTTTCTTTCTCTGGCTGCTACGGTCTACCTGCTCGCGGCCGCCGTTGTGTGTGGCTTGGGCGCTCGCAGCCGGGAATTACCGGGTGTGCTGGAAGCGTTTGCCATCGGTGTCATCGTGGGCGGGTTGGCCACCGTGGCGGTCGAATTGCTGCATCTGTTCCACGTACCAAATTTGTCACCCGGCTTTTTCTATTCCTTCGAGCCCACTGGAACCAGCCGCCGCATGTGGGGGAACATGAATCAGCCCAACCATGTTGCGTCGTACCTCGCGTTCGGTTTGGCGGCCTGCGTGCTGCTGGAGTCAAAGTGCCGGCGGGTAAGGCTTTTGTTGGGAGTGATCGCACTGGCTTTCCTGTTTGGTATGTCACTGACCTTTTCACGCATCACGTGGCTGCACATCACTGTGATCGGTGGTTTGTCAGGTTTGGCTTGGACGGCTGACCAGCGGGGTTGGCGGCGTTGGATGATGGCTTGCACGCCGATTGTTGCACTGGCGATCGTGTATCAGCTATGCAACTGGCTGGTCGCTTATGCCAACGTGATCTGGCATCTCGACCTGCCTTCTTCCCTCGGCGAACGTATGGAGCAGGGGGCAGGATTGCGACCGTTACTGTGGAAGCACGCGTGGCACATGTTCATTGCACATCCGTGGCTGGGAGGTGGTTGGGGCGACTATGCATGGAACCAGTTCCTGCAGACCGATACGCTCGGCCATGTCGAGATGTCGATGAATGCCCACAACATCTTGCTGGACCAGTTGGCCAAGGTCGGTCTAGCTGGCTTGCTTGCCATAGCGTTGCCCTGTCTGGGGTTCATGTGGAGTCTGCGCAAGCGACAGGTCACGCCCACTTTAGTATTCCCGCTAGCCATCATCTTTGTGATGGGGGTGCATTCAATGGCGGAATATCCTCTGCACTACGTCTTTTTTTTGCTGCCAGTCGCGTTTGCACTAGGTTTCGTGGATGAGAGAAACATGCGCGTTCCTTCAGCTAGCATGACGTGGACGTCGTCTGCCATCTTGTCTGTTGGCGCGACGACGCTGCTGGCCCACCTCTGGGGGGACTACAAAGCGATAGAACGCCTCCAGTACAGTGCCGAGGGGTGGCCAAAGGAGTTGGCTCGATATCAGGAGCACGGCCAGACGTTGCTGCTGCCATATGAGCACTTGGCAATGGCAATCCACTGGCGAGTGACTCCGGAGATGGCCGCGTCGCTAGAGAAGCTGGAACTCCAGGCGGTGCAGTTCTATCCTGGCCCTGGTACCGTTGGGCCTTACGCCCTCGCACTCGCGTATCTTGGGAAGACTGACGATGCCGTGCTCCAGATCCGCCGCCTGCGTGACCAATATTGGACTGATTACGCTGTGCAGTCCCGGCCCATCGCGCAGACGTGTAAGCAGAAGAAGAATGAAGCGCTCAAGGTGTTCTGCGCTCGCCTTCAGTCAGAGAACCTGCTTGTGGGGGACGATGCCTCATCAGGAGAAAACTCACCCTCTGCATCGCAATAAGCAAAAGCGTCCTTTGGGCGCTTTTTTTTCACTACGCCGATTCTTATTGGAAACGATAAAAATCATTGCAATGACAATCGAGTGAATTCTACTCGCTTAATCTTCTCTACCGTAACTGCAAATTGAGGCAGTGACTAGGTGTCCGAACGGAAAGGAGAGGGCAATGTATTTGAAGCATAGATCGAACAGGCGAGTCCAAGCCGGTTTCACTCTAATTGAATTGATGATCGTGGTCGCCGTCGTTGGCATTCTGGCCGCGATCGCCGTGCCCGCATACCAGGACTACGTTACGCGCTCGCGCGTGACTGAAGGGCTGACATTGGCCTCGAGTGCCAAGACGCTGGTCTCCGAGAACGCGATCGCAGGTGTATCGCTTGACCAAGGTTACGCCTCCGATACCAAGGCGACAAAGAACGTCCAAGCGGGTGGTATTACGATTGATGCGTCGACAGGGGAAATCACCATTGCCTACGCGAGCAGCGTCGTTCCAGATGGTGAAAATACGGTGATTTTAAAACCAACGGCGAATGATGTTGCATTGAGCAGCGGCAATCGGCCCGTTGGTCCGATTCGCTGGGATTGCTACGCAAAGGGTGTTCAAATTCGTGCGGGATCCGACGAGTTGAAGGGTGCACCGACACTTGTGGCCAACCTCACCCCATCAGAGTGCCGCTGATCTGACTGGCACAAGAAAAAGAGCGTCCGGGGGCGCTCTTTTCATTGAGGCTCGGGACTCGTTACCCCGCCACCCAATCCCCCGACTTCCCCCCGTGCTTCTCCATCAACCGCACATCCCCAATCACCATCCCCCGATCCACGGCCTTGCACATGTCGTAGATCGTCAGCAGCCCAACCTGCACGGCGGTTAGTGCCTCCATCTCCACGCCAGTCTGCCCACGTGTCTCCGCACGTACGGTGCAGCGAATGGCGTGTTCAGCTTCGTTCAGCTCAAACTCAACCGCCACTTTGGTCAACGCCAACGGATGACACAGCGGAATCAAATCCGACGTCCGCTTAGAGCCTTGGATGGCCGCAATACGCGCAATCCCCAGCACATCGCCTTTCTTGGCCGTGCCATCGCGCACCAGCGCAAACGTTTCGGGCAGCATGCGGATCGTGCCGGTAGCCACCGCCACACGATGCGTGACGGCCTTGTCGCCGACGTCGACCATATGGGCTTGTCCGGCGGAATCGAAGTGGGTGAGTTGCGACATAAGTGACCGCTGGATTGCGGAGCAGAAGACGAAGCGTTTTATGATAGCAAGCGCCCGACGGTTCCCGATGCTGCTGGGCTGATCCCGCACACTGCGCTTTCCGTATGACGCATTTCCTCTCCCGGCCGCGCGCACGCAAGCTGACGGCTGTTGTGTTGTTGTCGACGTGGCTGATCCCATTGCCGTTGCCCGTGCTGGCGCAGGTGCCTGCTTCGGCGCCGGCGGCTTCGATCAACCTGGGTTTGGGTTCCGCCGCAGCAGCCGACCAGGTGCAGAGCAACCTGAACCGCAGCGTGCAGATTGGCCGCCAGTCGCCGTATCTGCAGAAAGACCCGACCGTCATTGACGCGCCAACGTACGAATTGCCCGACCTGGGCGATCCGTCCACGGCGGCACTGTCGCCCGATATGGAGCGCCGTCTGGGCGACCGGGTGATGCGTGAGATCCGCCGAGACCCGGATTACGTGCCGGATCCGTTGCTCAGCGATTACCTGAACGGCATCGGTTTCAAACTGATCGAGGCGGCGCGCCGGCAGCACGTGGCGGGCAGCACGTCGTCGTCGAGCTTCGAGCTGTTTGCGGTGCGTGATCCGGCCATCAATGCGTTTGCGCTGCCAGGCGGCTATATCGGCGTGAACACCGGCACGCTGGTGGCCACCGAGAGCGAATCGGAGCTGGCCTCCGTGCTTGGCCACGAGATCGGCCACGTGCTGCAGCGGCATATCGCGCGCGGCATCGACAAGTCAGGCGAGTCGATGTGGATTGCGCTGGCGTCGATCCTGTTGGCCGGTCTAGCCGCCACCAAGAGCGGCGACGCAGCGCAGGCGCTGGCGATTGGCGGGCAGGCGGCGGCGGTGTCGAACCAGCTCTCGTTCTCGCGCAGTGCGGAGCGCGAGGCGGATCGCGTCGGCTTCACACTGCTCACCGGCGCAGGCTATGACCCGGAGGGCATGCCGGACTTCTTCCGCCGCATGCAGCGGGTTACCAACATTGCAGATACCGGTGTCGTCCCCGGTTATGCACGTACCCACCCGCTCACCGGCGAGCGCATCGCCGACATGGCCGACCGCGCGCGCGGCCTGCCGCATCCGCGCCAACCGCGCCGGCCGGAGTTCGGCTTTGCCAAGGAGCGTGCGCGGGTGTTGCAGGAGACGTCGACCAGCGCCTACATCGACGTGCGCAATGCAATGCAATCGCAGTTGTCCTCAGCGCCGGATGCGCCTGTCGAGAAGCGTGCGGCGTTGTGGTACGGCGTGGCTGTTGCCAATCAGATGGCGGGGAAGCTGGACGAGGCTGAGCAGGCATTGCTTGAGGCACGACGCCTGTACGGCAACATTCCAGGCATCACCTCAGGCAGCGTCGATCTGGACGTGACGGCCATCGAGCTGGCGCGGGCCCGCAACCGCACGTCCGATGCGCTCACCTTGGCGCGCGCGGCGCTTGTCGCGTATCCGCTGTCGCGCGCAGTCGGCCTCACCTATGCGCAGACGTTGCTGATGGCCGGCCGGATCGATGATGCGATTCCGTATCTGAAGGACAAGACGCGCGAAGACACGGCGCAATCGATCTGGTGGGACATGCTTGCGCGTGCCTACGCCGACAAGGGAAAGCGCGTCGAACAGCACCGCGCGCTGGCCGAGAAATACGCGCGCGATGGTGCGTGGGGCTCAGCGGTTGAGCAACTCAAGCTGGCGCGTGAAGCGGGCGATGCGGATTTCTATACGCTGTCCGAAGTCGATGCGCGGCTGCATCAGATGGAACGGCAGTACAAGGAAGAGAAGATCGAGGATAAGGCGCTGCCGAAGTAGGACGGCACGCAATCGCCTCCACCGTTACGCCGTCGGATGCGGCACGAATCCGTAACGTTGCGCGACTTCTGTGCGAAGAATCGGCTCGATCTCGACGGTGCGGTCGCCGAGGGTCAGTGTGCCGAGCGCGGCGCCGCACGCCTGCCCATGCCATTGCGCGAGCGATGAAAACGGCTCCAGGTCGTGATCGTGCAGCACGGCGATGGTGTCTTCGGCATCCCACCCTGCCACGTGGCCAGGCAGCAGCACGTTGCCTTGCTCATCGGCAAAACAGCCGGTGGGTGTGAAGGCTGCGCTCGTGGTGGTCGTGAAGACGGGTGCCAGGTCACCGGGTGCCAGTCGCACAATCCACGGCGTGTAGTCCAACGCCACAAACACGCGCTGCGGGCCGTTCTGGAAGAACCATCGGCCCGTGTCGTCGTGCGCGTAGTTGCGGACGATGAAATCGATGAGCGGCGCATGACGGATCGGATCCCCCGACAGCTTGTGCTGCTGCGCGAACTCGTTGCGCATGCGCCATTGGCCGCGCCGGTCCAGCGCCAACCAGCCGAAGCAGTTCGGCACGTTTGGCCATTTGGCCATCGCCTGGCGGACGATGTCATCCACGGGAATCTGCGCCTCCGGCCTGCGTCTGGCGGCCGAGCACGTCATCAAAGAAACGCAGCACGCGCGCCGGCATCCAGTCGATGCGGCCGGTCATGTGGCGCAGGCCGCTGTCGTGGCGCAGCAGGAAGCCGACGTGGCCGCCATGTTGCGGCTGGTCGAGCACGATGTCGGATGACACATCGGCAGGGCCGGGCAGGTGCTGTCCGGGCAGGAAGGGATCGTTGCGCGCGTTGAGCACCAGCGCTGGCACGCGCACGTCGCGCAGGATCGGCTTGGACGACGCGCGTGTCCAGTAGTCCAGCACGTCGCTAAAGCCATGCAACGGCGCGGTGACGAGGTTGTCGAATTCGCCCAGCGTGCGCGTCGCCATCATGGCGGCGCGGTCGTACAGGCCGGGGTGCTGGTCGAGCTTGGCGTTGGCCTTGCTCTTGAGCGTCTTCAGGAACATGCGCGTGTACACCAGGTTGAAGCCGCGAGACAGCGCAGCGCCGCCAGCCCGCATGTCCAGCGGTGCGGAAACCGTTGCTGCAGCGCTCAGGTGGCGCGCGCCGGTGCCGTGCTCACCCAGATAGCGCAGCAGCGCGTTGCCGCCCAGCGAGATGCCGACGGCCAGCAGCTTGCGGCCCTGCGGTTGGCAAACCGTCCGGTAGAGCCGCTCAAGAATCCAGGCGATTTCCGCACCATCGCCACAGTGGTACATGCGCGGTGCGCGGTTCATCTCACCCGAGCAGCCACGGAAGTGCGGGATCACGCCGGGCCAGCGGCGCGCGCGCAGCGCGTCCATCAGCAGGCTCGCGTAATGGCTGCGTGAATCGCCTTCCAGGCCGTGGAACATGACGACGAGCGGCGCGTGCGCATCCGTGTCATGCGTGGTCCAGTCGAGATCGATGAAATCCTGGTCGGGCGTGTCCCAGCGCTCGCGCCGGTACGTGATGCGCGGAAAGCGCCAGAGGCGCGCCGGCACAATCGTCTGCGCGTTGCCGCCGATGAGCCACCACGGTGAGCGGAACGCGTGCGGCTCGAACGGCCCCGCCAGCATGGCGCCGAGGTTCAGTTCAACGGGGGCGGCTTGGCGGAGCGGGCGGTTCATCGTGACGATGCAACTGCCACGCCGGTGGTGGCGCGGCTCAGTGCAGGGAGTGTGTGGCGCTGGAGATGGAGGCGGCCACGCGTTCTTCCGCGGCCTGGCTGGAATGCACGTGGGCGATGCGCCAGCCTTCGTGGTTCTGCATCAGCACGTAGGTCGTGTGCACGTACAGATCGGCTTCGGTAGCGGTGGCGGAGAAGCGTAGCGCTTCGGTGGCCTCGAAGATCGACACGCCCAGCGACGAATGCACCTGCTGCGAGAGACATTCGATCCAGACCGGGTTCTTCTCGACCAGCGCGTCGAGGCAGCCGCGCAGTTGCTCGTGGCCGTGCAGGCGCTGGCCGTCAGGCAGGATGAAGCTCACCGAATCCTCATCCAGCCACAGCCTGAGCGCGCCATCGGCATCGCGGCGCTTGAGCGCATCGCGATAGGCTTCGAGGATGTCCTCGGCGGCTTCGAACAGGCGGGCAAATCGTGGCATGGCGGCTGGACGTTGAGGGAAAGACTGCGGACTCAAGCCGGCTGCAGCAGCCGGCGCAATTCATGAAACACCATCTCGGGGCCGATGTCGCGCAGGCAGCGCAGGTGGCCCAGCGGGCATTCGCGCGCAAAGCACGGACTGCACTCCAGATGGAGCCACATGATACTCGCAGCGGGCGACAGGGGCGGCGTGTGGCGCGGGTCGCTGGAGCCGAACACGGCCACCTGCGGGCGCCCGAGGGCGGCCGTTACGTGCATCAGGCCCGAGTCGTTGCAGATGGCGGCTTCGGAGCGGGCGAGCAGTTCGATGGCCTCGTCCAGCGAGGTCTCGCCGCACAGGTTGCGCACGAAGGGGGCGCGTTCGACGATGGCGTTGGCCATCTCGCGGTCCTTGCCCGAACCGAGCGCGACGATCTGCGCGTACGGAAACGAGCGGCGCAGCATCTGTGCAAGCTCGGCAAAGTGCTCGGCGGGCCAACGCTTGGCGGGGCCGTATTCCGCGCCGGGGCAGAAGGCGACCAGGCGTGCATTGCCAGGAATGTCGAACTTGGCAGACGTGGCGGCCACGCGCTGCACGTCAACGTTCAGCTTCGGGTCGGGCAGGGCGTCGGGCAGCTTGGCGCCGGGCTTGAAAGCCAGCGCGGCGTAATGCTGCACCATCGGCGGGCGCGCGTTCTTGGGCGGGTTCGGGTAGCGCACGTTCAGCACGCCCAGGCGCGATTCGCCCTTGTAACCGATGCGCAGCGGAATGCCAGCCAGCCACGGGATCAGCGCGCTCTTGAACGAGTTCGGCAGCACATAGGCCGCGTCGAACGTCTCGTTCTTGAGCTGCTGGGCGAACATCGTGCGGCTGCCGAGCTGCAGCTTGCCGTGCGCGAGGTCGGTCGGCAGCACGCGGGCAATCTCGGGCATGCGCGCGAGCACCGGTGCGACCCACTTGGGCGCGATGGCGTGGATCTGCGCGCGCGGGTGGCGCGCCTTGATCTGCGCAAACAGCGGCTGCGCCATCAGCGCATCACCGATCCAGTTGGGGGCGACGACGAGGATCTTGCGCATCATCGATTCGCCGGATGAGTGTTGCGACCGGCGTCGTACAGCGTGTGAAGACGGCTCAATGGTGGCCCTTCAGTTCAACGCCGGGGGCCAGCTTGTAGACGGTGCCGCAGTACGGGCACTTGACCTCGCCGGTGTCGGCGATGTCGAGGAACACGCGCGGGTGGTAGTTCCAGGTCGGGGTCTTGGCGGTCGGGCAGTGCAGCGGCAGGTCATCTGCGCCGATTTCGATTGTGGGTGCGGTTTGCGTGGTCATGATGAGTAGGAGTGCCGGTACGGTCTGAGCGGGTCAGCCGCGCCTTGATATGGGCCGCAAATTCAAATGCCGAAAATTTCGACGAAGAGGCGAAATTGTAAGGGGTGGGCGCGGGCGCGCCAACGCCGATTGTTGCAGTGCGTGGCGCCCGGCACGAATTGCTGCGCCGGACAGGGCGCATGCCCATCGACGTTAAGCGGACGCTTAACATCAAAAGTATAATCGTCCGTTTCCTACGAGCCACCCATGTCGCCCCCGACGCATCCGCGCCCGCGCGCTGCCGGCAGCCTCTGGCCGGACCAAAAAAAAGAGACGAATGCGCCGCTTAAGGGGGTGTCATGCCACTAGTTCGCTGGAGCACTGCGCTGCAACGCCGCTGGCAGGCCATCGACCCCGCTGAGCGTGCCGGCTTCGTTGCCGGCATCCGGGCGTACATGCCGTCGCTGCCGCCGGTGTTCACCTGGGGCGTGGTGACGGGTGTAGCGATGAGCAAGTCGGTGCTGACCATTCCGCAGGCGATCGGCATGACGATCTTTGTCTATGCGGGGTCGTCGCAACTGGCGGTGTTGCCGCTGCTGGCCGCGGGGTTGCCGATCTGGACGGTGCTGCTGACGGCGTTCATCGTCAATGTGCGCTTCATCATCTTTAGCGCGGGGCTTGCACAGCATTTCGGGCATCTGCCGTTTGTGCGGCGGGTGGTCCTGGGCGTGTTCAACGGCGATCTGCCGTTTGTGCTGTTCACCCAGCAATATCCGTCCGCGGCGCCGGAGGCGGGCAAGGAAGGGTACTACTGGGGCATGGTCCTGCTGAGCTTCGTGGCCTGGCAGGTGTCATCCATCCTGGGCATCGTCGCGGCGAGCCTGTTTCCTGACGCGTGGGGCCTGGCGCTGGCCGGGACGCTCGCGTTGATTCCTGTCATGGTGTCGACCATTCGTAGCCGTGCCACCCTCATGGCGGTGGCCGTGGCGGCGGTGCTGGCGCTGGTTGCCTTCAAGCTGCCGTATCGATTGAGCCTGGTGATTGCAGTGACCGGTGCGATGGCCGCAGGCCTGGCCGCCGATGAAGCCGCCGCGCGCCTGCAGTGGCAGCGTCGCCGCGGCGCGCAGGCACCGAAGGAAGACGACGCATGAGCGCGCTCGAGATCTGGCTGGTCATTGCCGGCATGACGGTGGTGACGATCGTCACGCGCTCGCTGTTCCTGATCGTTGGGGACAAGGTCACGCTGCCCATGCGCCTGCAGCACGCATTGCGCTTTGCGCCGGCCGCCGCACTGATCGCCATCGTGCTGCCCGACCTGCTCTGGAACCACGGCCACTTTGATGCGACCTGGACCAACCCGCGCCTGATGGCCGGCGTTGCGGCCACGGCGTTCTACGTGGCGACGCGGCGCATGCTGGGCATGATTTTCGTCGGCATGGGTGTGTTCACCGTGCTGCGTCTTTGGGGATGAATGTGTCGGGCTCTGCTTCCACGCGCAACGGCGTGATCTTCGCGTTTCTGGCCTACACGATGTGGGGCCTGTTCCCGCTGTACTTCAAGCTGCTCAAGGCGGTGTCACCGGTGGAGATCTTGTCGCACCGGGTGATCTGGTCGTTGGCGGTGATGGTGGTGATCCTGCTCATCAAGCGGCATTGGGCGTGGCTGTGGGCGCTGCGCACGCAGCCGCGTGTGGTGGGGCGCTACGCCGCCAGCACCGCATTGCTGGCGGCCAACTGGCTGACCTACATCTGGGCCGTCAACCATGACCACGTGCTCGACGCGAGCCTGGGCTACTTCATCAACCCGTTGGTGGTGGTGATGCTGGCCGCGCTGGTGTTGGGCGAGCGGCTGCGACCGGTGCAGTGGGTGTCGGTGGCGCTGGCCGCAGCCGGGGTGGCGTGGCTGACCTGGCAGGCCGGCACGCTGCCGTGGATTGCGCTGGCGCTGGCGTTTTCGTTTGGGTTCTATGGCCTGCTGCGCAAGACCTCGCCGCTGGGCGCGCTGGAAGGGCTGACGCTGGAGACGCTGCTGCTGTTTCCGCTGGCGCTGGCCTACCTTGGCTGGCTGGCCGCGCAACAGCAGAACGCTTTCCTGGCCGCGTCACCCGGCATGCAACTGCTGCTGGCACTGGCCGGCCCGCTGACGGCGTTGCCGCTGCTGCTGTTCGGCGCCGGGGCGAAGCGCATTCCGCTGTCGCTGCTGGGGCTGTTGCAGTATGTGAGCCCCACGCTGCAGCTGCTGCTGGGCGTGTGGCTCTACAACGAGCCGTTTGCCGGGCCGAAGGTGGCGGGCTACGCGCTGATCTGGATCGGCCTGGCGCTCTACAGTGCCGAGAGCGCGCTGCGTCTGCAGCGCCGCCCTCAGGTGTTACCGGCTAAGTAGCACGGTCGGCGTGGCGGGCAAGCCGTTCCACGCCATCGGCGTATCGAGCAGTTCCACCTTGGTGATGGCCTTGTCGCCGGGCACGTTGATCGTCCACAGCTTGAAGCTGTCACCGCTGGTCGGGTCCGTTGTGCTGGTGGCTGGTGTGCCGGTCGGGCTGAACCACGGGCGGAAACCGCCTTGCAGCACCCGCGTGATCTGCGAGCCGTCGGCGTAGGTCACGCGCACGGTGTAATCGCAGCCGCTGGCGTGGCAGTACCACGCATACGTGCCGGTGTTGGGCACGATGGCGGCGCGGTCCGCAGCGTTGGTCGGGTCAAACGTCTGGATCAGGTTGCCGGTGAACGGCAGCGGCGGATAGATCTGCGAGACACCCGCCGTGCCCGCACGGCTGAGCGTGATGGCGATGGCGTACACCGGCACGTTGGTCTGCGTCGGCAGGTTCTGGTTGATGCCGTACAGGCCGTTGCTGGTGGTTGCGGGCGTGTAGGTCACGCGCGCCTGTGTGGTGGCATTCCACTGGCTGTAGCCGGTGGGTGAGGCCGCGTCGACCAGGATGCGGCCCTGCAGCCAGGCCTGCATCTTCCCCGTATTGAAATCCGAGAACGTCGCGAACTTGTAGCCGGGCGATTGATCGCCCGCGCCGCCCTGCATCGGGTCTTGCTTGATGCAGCGGCCGGCGGAGTCGCTCTGATGACCGCTCGCGCAATTGGCGTAGCTGCTGGCCGTGGTCGGCACGCGGATGTCCAGGAACTGGTTCTTGTTCGGGTCATAACCCCACACCGAGCCTGTCAGGCTGCCGCCCGCGTACGGATACGTGCCGGCGGTGTAGGCATCGCCCGCGTGCGGTAGGCCGAACGCGTGGCCTTGCTCGTGGATGAAGACACCGGTGTAGTTCTGGTCGCCCACGCCCGCATTGCCGCCGCCCAAGCCGCCGCCAAGAAACACCGGCTTGTTCGTCACCGGGTCGACCGGCAGGATCGGCGCGTAGTACTGGTTGTTGGTCGGGCCTTCGCCGTTGGCGTTGCGCAAGCTCTGGATCAGGCTGAGCACCGAACTCATCACCGCGTAGCCCTCCTTCTGCTGGCTCATGGCCGTGACCACATAGGCCGACTGCGCCACGTTGGCGCTGTCCGCACGTGGCGCAATCACCATGCTCGGCCACGACACACGCCCGATCGGGTGGTTGGCGGCCGTCAGTGCCGAGACCGGCCACTTGGCGAAAATCTCCTGCTGCGTCACGGCGTCCGGCGCCTTGACGGTCGACAGCGGCGTCGTATTCGAATCGTTCGCACCGAACAGGTAGAACGGCAGCACACGCAACGTAATGTCGGCATTGGTACCGAAGCTGGGCGTGTGGCCGGTGCTGGCGGTGTAGTTGGCTGCCGATACGCGGAACGACGTGCCGGGCACCATCCACGCCGCGGGCACGGTCACGCTCCAGCGGTCGGTGGCATACGGGCGGCCGTTGGATTCGGTGGGCGGCAAGGCCGAGGGCGCATTCAGCACCAGGCTGCCGACCAGTGCCCCGTTGCGCCAGGCTTCCAGCTTCGGCTGCTGCACATCCACCTGGCCGATCGACACCAGCGCCAGCGCCGCGCGGTTGCCGGTGAGCTGCAGCGTGCCGGTGGTGTTGGGCAGCGTCCAGGTCAGGCCGCCCTCGGGCAGCACGTGCGTCTGCGCGAACTCCAGCTTGTTCAGCGCCAGCGGGCCTGCTGCTGGCGTGGTGGGCGAAGTTGGGGTGCCGGTCGATCCGCCGTCCGGTTGGGTGCTGGTCGTGGTGCCTGTGGAGGCACCGTCACCGCCGCCGCAAGCGGTCAGCAGGAGAGTGGTCAAGGCGGCCGCCAGCGTGGCGCGGCCCAGGATTGGCGCTTGGCTCATGGTGAAACTCCCGACGTATTTATGTTTATTGGCGCGCACATTCTAGCTTTGTGGAGAATTGTGGAGCTAGGTGCGCTCCCCTAACCAGGGGATTCGTCGGTTCGTTCGTCCGTTTTACGGCAGAGGTGCAAGGGCGATCAGGTAAAATCGTCGTTTTCCGCGATTCCAACTGTTGCTGCCATGCCTCACGTTCTGCGTCTGTCCGATCTCATCTCCGAAGGCAAGCTTGCCGGCAAGCGCGTCTTTATCCGCGCCGACCTCAACGTGCCGCAAGACGACGCGGGCAACATCACCGAAGACACGCGCATCCGCGCCTCCGTGCCGGCCATCGAGGCTGCGCTGGGCGCCGGCGCTGCCGTGATGGTCACGTCGCACCTGGGCCGCCCGACTGAAGGCGAATTCAAGCCGGAAGACTCGCTGGCACCGGTTGCCAAGCGCCTGTCCGAACTGCTGAGCCGTGACGTGAAGCTGGTGCAAAACTGGGTCGACGGTGTGGAAGTCGCGCCCGGCCAGGTCGTGCTGCTGGAAAACTGCCGCGTGAACAAGGGCGAGAAGAAGAACAGCGACGAACTGGCCCAGAAGATGGCCAAGCTGTGCGACATCTACGTCAACGACGCGTTCGGCACCGCCCACCGCGCGGAAGCCACCACCCACGGCATCGCCAAGTTCGCACCCGTAGCGTGCGCTGGCCCCCTGCTGGGCGCGGAGCTGGATGCGCTGGGCAAGGCCCTGGGCGCGCCGAAGCGCCCGCTGGTTGCCATCGTGGCGGGCTCGAAGGTGTCGACCAAGCTGACCATCCTGAAATCGCTGGCCGACAAGGTGGACAACCTGATCGTTGGCGGCGGCATTGCCAACACGTTCATGCTGGCCGCCGGCCTGAAGATCGGCAAATCGCTGGCGGAGGCTGATCTGGTGGGTGACGCCAAAGCCATCATCGACATGCTGGCTGCACGCGGCGCCTCGGTGCCCATTCCCGTGGATGTGGTCTGCGCCAAGGAATTCAGCGCCACCGCTGCCGCCACCGTCAAGGATGTGAAGGACGTGGCGGACGACGACATGATTCTCGACATCGGCCCGAAGACGGCTGCCCAACTGGCTGACCAGCTGAAGGCTGCCGGCACCATCGTGTGGAACGGCCCGGTCGGCGTGTTCGAGTTCGACCAGTTCGGCAACGGCACCAAGGTGCTGGCCGAAGCCATCGCCGCTTCGTCGGGCTTCTCGATCGCAGGTGGCGGCGACACGCTGGCTGCCATTGCCAAGTACAACATCGCCGATAAGGTGGGCTACATCTCCACTGGCGGCGGCGCATTCCTGGAGTTCCTGGAAGGCAAGACGCTGCCAGCTGTGGAAATCCTGGAGCAGCGCGCACAGAATCAGGCAGCAACGGCCTGATTACGCTTCATCCCGCATCGCCCCACAACACCAACGAGACACCGCCCATGACCCGCGCTACCAAGATCGTCGCAACGCTCGGCCCTGCATCGAGCACGCAGGAAGTCCTGACCCGCATGATCGCTGCCGGGGTGGACGTGGTGCGGTTGAACTTCTCGCACGGCACGGCGCAGGATCACATCGATCGCGCGCAGCTCGTGCGTGAGGTGGCGCGCTCGGTGGGTCGCGAGGTCGCCATCATGGCCGACCTGCAAGGCCCGAAAATTCGTGTGGGCAAGTTCGAGAACGGCAAGATCACGCTGGAGCCGGGCGACCGCTTTACGCTGGACGCCCGCTGCGAACTGGGCAACCAGGAGCGCGTCGGCCTCGACTACAAGGAACTGCCGCGCGACGTCGGCCCTGGCGACTTGCTGCTGCTCAACGACGGCCTGATCGTGCTGCAGGTCGAGCGCGTGGTGGGTGAAGAGATCGAAACCATCGTCAAGATCGGCGGTGACTTGTCCAACAACAAGGGCATCAACCGCCAAGGCGGCGGGCTGTCGGCCCCGGCGCTCACCGCCAAGGACATGGAAGACATCAAGACCGCGATGGCGCTGGGCGCCGACTACGTCGCGGTCAGCTTCCCCAAGAACGCCACCGACATGGAAATGGCGCGCCAACTGGCGGTGGTGGCGGGGCAGCCGCACAACCACAAGCCGCGCATGATCGCCAAGATCGAACGCGCCGAGGCCATCCGCCCGGGCGTGCTCGAAGAGATCCTGGCCGCGTCCGACGGCATCATGGTTGCCCGCGGTGACTTGGCCGTGGAAGTCGGCAACGCAGCCGTGCCGGCGCTGCAGAAGCGCATGATCAAGCTGGCGCGTGAAGCCAACAAGCTGACCATCACCGCCACGCAGATGATGGAGTCGATGATCGTGAACCCGGTGCCGACGCGCGCCGAGGTGTCGGACGTCGCCAACGCCGTGCTGGATGGCACCGATGCCGTGATGCTCTCCGCCGAGACCGCCGCTGGCCGCTACCCGGTCGAGACCATCGAAGCCATGGCAGCCATCTGCGTGGAAGCCGAGAAGTCGCAGCCGGTGCACCTGGATACCGATTTCCTGGAACAGACCTTCAGCCGTATCGACCAATCGATCGCCATGGGGGCGCTGTTCACGGCCTACCATTTACAAGTGAAGGCGATTGCCGCACTGACCGATTCCGGCGCCACCGCGCTGTGGATGAGCCGCCACGGCATCAACGTGCCGATTTATGCGATGACGCCCAACGTGGGCTCGCAACGCAAGATGGCGCTGTACCGCAACGTGCAGGCGCTGCCGATGGCCACCAGCAACGACCGCGACGAGGCACTGCACCAGGCGGAAGAGCTGCTGGTCGCGCGCGGCGTCGTACAGCGCGGCGACTTCATCGTGCTGACCGTCGGCGAGCCGATGGGGCAGCCGGGCGGCACCAACACACTCAAGATTGTCCGCGTCGGCA
Organism: Ralstonia sp. A12; assembly: GCF_000801955.1. GTDB lineage: Bacteria > Pseudomonadota > Gammaproteobacteria > Burkholderiales > Burkholderiaceae > Ralstonia. The sequence continues at coordinate 19,397 of NZ_JSZO01000037.1, read as the reverse complement.
TGCACTGACGCCCGAGGGAATGCCGCTTGCTAGGGCGTTCCTGAGAACCGAATACAGATCGACCCATAGGAGAAAACCATGCCACTCGTTTCCATGCGCCAACTGCTGGACCACGCCGCTGAAAACGGCTACGGCCTGCCGGCGTTCAACGTCAACAACCTGGAGCAAGTCCAGGCCGTGATGGAAGCGGCCAAGGAAACCGGCGCGCCGGTGATCCTGCAGGCCAGCGCAGGCGCCCGCAAGTACGCCGGCGAGTCCTTCATCAAGCACCTGATCCAGGCGGCTGTGGAAGCCTATCCGGAGATCCCGCTGGTCATGCACCAGGATCACGGCCAAAGCCCGGCGATCTGCCAGGGTGCCATTGATCTGGGCTTCGGCTCGGTCATGATGGACGGCTCGCTGCGCGAAGACGGCAAGACCCCGGCCGACTTCGACTACAACGTCGACGTGACGCGCCGCGTGGTCGAGATGGCACACAAGGTTGGCGTGACCGTGGAAGGCGAACTCGGCTGCCTGGGCTCGCTGGAAACCGGCATGGCCGGCGAGGAAGACGGCCACGGCGCTGAGGGCAAGCTCGACCACTCGGCCCTGCTGACGGACCCGGAAGAGGCTGCCCAGTTCGTCAAGGCCACCCAGCTCGACGCCCTGGCCATCGCCATCGGCACCAGCCACGGCGCCTACAAGTTCTCGCGCAAGCCCACCGGCGACATCCTGGCGATCAGCCGCGTGAAGGAAATCCACGCGCGCATCCCGAACACCCACCTGGTGATGCATGGCTCGTCCTCCGTGCCGCAAGAGCTGCTGGCCATCATTAACCAGTACGGCGGCAAGATGAAGGAAACCTACGGCGTGCCGGTCGAAGAGATCCAGGAAGCCATCAAGTACGGCGTGCGCAAGATCAACATCGACACCGACATCCGCCTGGCGATGACCGGCGCGGTGCGCAAGTTCCTGGCCGAAAACCCGGACAAGTTCGATGCCCGCGAATGGCTCAAACCCGCCCGCGAAGCTGCCAAGCAAGTCTGCAAGGCGCGCTACATCGAGTTCGGCTGCGAAGGCCAGGCCGGCAAGATCAAGCCGATCGGCCTGTCGGTCATCGCTGCTGACTACGCGAGCGGCAAGCTGGCGCAAGTGGTGCAATAAGCATTTTGCGTCACAAGTAGAACAACGGCTGGCACTGCGCCAGCCGTTTTGCATTGCATGGGCCAAAGGGCCTGTTGGCACGCCAAACGCACGCACGCTAGGTGGCTTGAAGCCACCTAGCCCTTCGGGTTGACCCGATCAGGGGCCATCTGCTTTGTCGGCGCGCCTTGCAAAGGGAAGGCCCTTTGCGGCGGCGTCCTCCGCGCATCTGACCCCCGCTCGGGCCAACGTGCGCGCGTTTGGCGTGCCAACAGACCCTATATAATGCTGGCCTTCCACGTTTTCTCATCTCCTCTCGGGTTTCGCCGTGTCCGCCACCCCTGCTGCCTCCGCCCTTTATCAATCGTCGATCACCAGCCTGCCGTTGCTCGGCCGCGGCAAGGTGCGCGAGAACTACGCTGTCGGCGACGACAAGCTGCTGATGGTCACCACCGACCGCCTGTCGGCGTTTGACGTGATTCTCGGCCAGCCGATTCCGGACAAGGGCCGCGTGCTCGCACAGATGTCGGACTTCTGGTTCAACAAGCTGCGCCATATCGTGCCGACGCACGAGACGGGCATCGCCCCGGAAACCGTGGTGGCCGCAAACGAGGTCGACCAAGTGCGCGGCCGCGCCATCGTGGTCAAGCGCCTGAAGCCGATCCTGGTGGAAGCTGTTGTGCGTGGTTACCTGGCCGGCAGCGGTTGGAAGGATTACCAAGCGACCGGTGCTGTCTGCGGCGTGCACCTTGCCCCCGGCCTGCAGAACGCGCAGAAGCTGCCCGAGCCGATCTTCACCCCCGCCGCCAAGGCCGAGATGGGTGAGCATGACGAGAACATCTCCTTCGATGAAGTCGTGCGCCGCATCGGCCCCGACCTCGCCGCGCAGATCCGCGACGTGAGCATCCGCCTGTACAAGGAAGCCTCCGACTTTGCTGCCACGCGCGGCATCATCATCGCCGACACCAAGTTCGAGTTCGGCCTGGACGAGAACGGCACGCTCACCCTGATGGACGAGGCGCTTACCGCCGATTCGTCGCGTTTCTGGCCGGCCGATTCGTACCAGGTGGGCACCAACCCGCCGTCGTTCGACAAGCAGTTCGTGCGCGATTGGCTGGAGGCCGTGCGCATCGACGGCAAGCCGTGGCCGAAGACGGCCCCAGCGCCGCAACTGCCTGCCGACGTGATCGAAAAGACCGCTGACAAGTACCGCGAAGCGCTCACGCGCCTGACCGGTGAGACGCTGCGCTAAGGAGCGATGACGATGACCGCACAGCAATCTGCTCCGCTCGTTGGCGTGGTGATGGGCTCCAACTCTGACTGGGAAATCATGCGCCACGCGGTGGACATGCTCACCCAGTTCGGCATTCCATTCGAGGCGCAGGTTGTCTCCGCGCACCGCATGCCGGACGACATGTTCCGCTACGCCGAAGCCGCACGCGGCCGGGGTTTGCGCGCCATCATCGCCGGTGCCGGCGGGGCAGCGCATCTGCCAGGCATGATCGCTGCCAAGACGATCGTGCCGGTGTTCGGTGTGCCGGTGCCGTCCAAGTACCTGCGCGGCGAAGACTCGCTGCTCTCCATCGTGCAGATGCCCAAGGGCATTCCGGTGTCGACGTTCGCCATCGGTGAAGCGGGAGCGGCCAACGCGGCGCTGGCGGCCATCGCCACCATCGCGACTACCGACGCAGCGCTGGCCGACAAGCTCGAAGCCTTCCGCGCGCAACAAACCGAAGTGGCACGCGGCATGACGCTGCCCGTGCATGGCGCCTAAGTACCTGACGACCCCCGCGACCTGATCCATGGCCGACGACCTGAACCCGCGCCTGGCGCAAGCCCACACCGCGGAATCCCGCGCGCTGAACGTTCCCAACGCAATCCTGCCCGATGCCTGGCTGGGCATGCTGGGCGGCGGCCAGCTCGGCCGCATGTTCACGCACGCCGCGCAGGCGATGGGCTACAAGGTCTGCGTGCTCGACCCGGACCCGGACAGCCCCGCCGGCACCATCGCTGAGCGCCACATCTGCGCTGGTTATACCGATGAAACCGCACTGGCCGAGATGGCCGCGCTGTGCCCGGCCGTCACCACCGAATTCGAGAACGTGCCGGCGCTCGCGCTCGACCGCCTGGAGCAACTCGGCGCGTTTGTCGCACCGCGCGCCAACTGCGTATCGATCGCACAGAACCGCATCGCCGAGAAAAAATTCTTCGCGCTGTGCGCTGCACGCACGGGCATTCACCCGGCGCCGAGCTGGGTGATCGAGCACGAAGCCGACATCGAGCAACTGCCCGCCGACCTGCTGCCCGGCATCCTGAAGATTGCCCGCATGGGCTATGACGGCAAGGGCCAGGCGCGCGTTTCCACCATCGAAGAATTGCGTACCGCCTGGGGCGCCATGCAGCACGTACCGTGCGTGCTGGAAAAGATGCTGCCGCTGGCCTACGAGGTGTCTGTGCTGGCTGCCCGTGCCGCCGATGGCACCACTGCCACGTGGCCGCTGGCAGAGAACGCGCACCGCGAGGGCATTCTGTTCTCGACCATCATGCCGTCGCGTAGCGTGTCGGATGACATCGCCACGCGCACGCGTGCCGCTGCCGCGATGATCGCCGAAGAGATGGGCTACGTCGGTGTGCTGTGCGTTGAATTCTTCGTGCTGCAGGATGGCTCGCTGGTCGCCAACGAAATGGCGCCGCGCCCGCACAACTCCGGCCACATCACCATGGATGTGTGCGAGACCAGCCAGTTCGAACAGCAGGTGCGTGCCATGGCCCGCCTGCCGCTGGGCAGCACGCGTCAGCACTCGCCGGGGCGTATGCTGAATGTGCTGGGCGACGTGTGGTTCGAATATGGTCTGGAACGGTCGCCTGCGTGGCACGAAGTGATGGGCCATAGCGGAGCGAAGGTTCACCTGTACGGCAAGGCTGACGCCCGCCCGGGCCGCAAGATGGGTCACGTGAACTGCGTTGGCACCTCGCCGGAAGTGGTGGACGAGGCCTTCCGCCACGCCGCACACGTGCTCGGTCTGCAGCCGGATTGATCGCGAGCGTCATCATGCACAAGTCGACCACGCCCTACGTCATGCCTTCGCGCGAGCGCCTGGATGAAGCTGCGCGCAAGCTGGAGGCGGGCGAGCTGGTCGCCTTCCCGACCGAGACCGTCTACGGTCTCGGTGCCGATGCCGAAAGCCCGCAGGCCATCGCCAAGATCTACGCCGCCAAGGGGCGGCCGTCCAACCACCCCGTGATCGTGCACGTGGTGGATGGCGCAGACATTTCCTACTGGGCCGATGATGTGCCCGGCATCGCGCTGCAACTCATCGAAGCCTTCTGGCCCGGTCCACTCACGCTCATCCTGAAGCGTGCGCCGCACATTCCGGCAGCGGTGGCAGGCGGGCAGGACAGCATTGGGCTGCGTTGCCCGTCGCATCCGGTGGCGCAGGCGTTGCTCTCGCGCTTCAAGCGCGGGCGCGGCGGCATTGCTGCGCCGTCGGCCAACAAGTTCGGTCAGGTCAGCCCGACCACCGCGCAGCACGTGCGTGACGAATTCGGCGATGCCGTGTTCGTGCTCGAAGGCGACGGCGTGGACGTTGGCATTGAATCGACCATCATCGATCTCTCGCGCCTGGACCAGGGGATGGGCCCGGTGCTGCTGCGTCCGGGTGCCATCACGCCTGAGGACATCGAGCGCGTGACGGGCGAGCTGCCTGCGCTGCCGGATGCCGCTGCGCCGCGTGCTTCCGGTACGTTGAAGGCGCATTACGCGCCGCGTACACCGCTGTACTTGCTCTCCGCCGCTGACGTGCCCGTGCGTCTGACAGCGTTGCAACCTGGTAAGCGCATCGTCTGGCTGGGTGCTCCTGTAGCGTTGCCCGCCGGCTGCGACCAGCATGCCGCGCCTGCGACACCCGCGGCGTATGCCAATGCGTTGTATGCGCTGCTGCGTGATCTCGATCGCGGTGGCTACGACGCCATCTGGGTAGAAACCCTAGCCGATACGCCCGCCTGGGCAGCGGTCAATGACCGCCTGCGTCGCGCCGCCGCCGCGTTCGCTGCTTAGTTCGAGTCGAGCCTCTAATTCTTAAGGCGCACGCGTTCGCCGTGCGCCCGCCAACCTCGCTACACTTGGTCGGTGTGTCGTTCCGCGTGCTTCAAACGCGCGGCGAGGTTACGCATCGCGGCACCACAGATCATAAAAATTCCATACGGGAGACAGACCATGAAGTTGCGTCAATGGATGGGGCTCGCATCGGCGGCCCTTGCATTGGGCCTGACCGCTTGCGGCGGCGAATCCGATCAGAGCGGTAACAGCAGCAGTACCCCCCAGGTTCAGCGCATGGTGGTGTTTGGCGACAGCCTGAGCGACGCGGGTACCTACACGCCGGCGGCAGCCCCTGTGGGCGGTGGCAAGTTCACCACCAACCCCGGCCCGATCTGGGCGGAAACCGTGGCATCGCAGATGGGCGTGGCACTTACGCCGGCTGTGATGGGCTACGCGAACCAGGTGCAGACGTGTCCGAAACCCGGTTGCTTCGACTATGCGCAAGGCGGCTCGCGCGTGACCGATCCGAACGGTATCGGCCACAACGGCGGTGCAGGGGCGCTCACGTACCCGGTCAAGCAGCAGCTCGCCAATTTCTACGCGGCCAGCAACAACACGTTCAACGGCAGCAGCGACGTGGTGTTCGTGTTCGGCGGCAACAATGACATCTTCTACTGGGCTGCCGCCGTGGCGACGCCGAATTCGGGCGTGACGCCGGCCATTGCCACCGCACAGGTGCAGCAGGCCGCAACCGACCTGGTCGGCTACATCAAGGACATGATCAGCAAGAACGCGACGCAGCTCTATGTGTTCAACCTGCCCGACAGCAGCCTGACGCCGTTCGGCGTGTCTGGTGGCCCGGCAGGTCAGGCGCTGTTGCATGCGCTGGTGGGCACGTTCAACACCACGCTGCAAACCGGCCTGGCGGGCACGACCGCGCGTGTGATCGACTTCAACTCGCAACTGACGGCCGTGATCCAGAACGGCGCGCAGTTCGGCTTTGTCAACACCAGCACGCCCGTGTGCGATGCGACCAAGATCAATGCCTTGGTACCAAGCGCCGGCGGCAGCTCGCTGTTCTGCTCGGCCAATACGCTGATTACGGGCGGGAATGTCCAGACCTACCTGTTTGCTGATGGTGTGCACCCGACTACGGGCGGCCATCGCCTGATCGCGAGCAACGTGCTGCAGCGTTTGCTGGCAGACAGCCTGATGCACTGATCTGGCAAGTACCGGCTCAAGCAAAAAACGCCCGCGCAAGCGGGCGTTTTCATTGGTGGCGATGCCGCGTATGCGGGCTTACTGTGCAGTCGCTGTCGGCAACGTGACTGCCAGGCGTGCCAGCGTCGCCTTCAATGCTTCGCTGGTCGGCAAGATGGCGAGGCCCTGCTTGAAGGCCTCCTGCGCTTCGTCGGTCCGGCCGAGTTTCCACAGCACCTCGCCCTTGTGTGCGAGACCTTCCGCACGCGCCTCGCGCACCACATCGTCGCTGACGCCATAGCTGCCGTCCGGCTGGCTGAAGATGGCGATGGAGCGATCGAACCACGTGAGTGCTTCTTCATTGCGGCCCAACCGATATAGCGCCCAGCCCTTGCTGTCGAGGGCAAATGGATCGTCCGTGTTCTTGTCCAGATAGGCTTCGATCATCGACAGGCCACGCTCCACGCGCAGTCCTGCATCGACGAGGTCATAGCCGTAGCCGTTGAGCTTGTCGTCCGGCAACGGACGCAGATTGAGTGCGAAGTCGATGTGTTCGAGGTTGCGCTCGGCAATCGCCAGCGAGATCAGCTTGCGGGCGATGCGGTTTTGAAAGCCTTCGCTCAGCGTTGTGCCGTTGGCAGTCAGCGCACCGAGGTACTGCGCGTAGAGTGCCGACGGGCTTTGCGCTTCGTCTGCGTTGGCGATGGCTCTGCCGGGGCCTGCGCACCAGGCGTAGTCCTGCGGCGTGAACTGCATGTCGATATCGAGCTGCACCCCGCGCGCCTCGCGCGACTGCGCGTAGTACGAATACCCCCCGTCATTGGCACGGCCGCAGATCAGGTATTCGTCTGTCACATCCAGCAGGTACGGGAAGTTGCTCAACGGGACGTGATCGAGCGTGCTGACCAGGTGGAAGGATTCGCCAAATTCACCGTGGCCGATGATCGGGTTGAGTATCCAGCGCTCGGCTGGATAGCGCTTGGGCAGACGGACCTTGACCGTACGCCCCGCGCTATCGGTGGTGCCGAAGATCACGCTATCGTGTTCGCCCGGCTTGGGCGGTTTGCCGGCGATGGTGTGGTCCGGCAGGAGCAGGCGGTAACGTGCATTGGGCATCGGCTTCCCGGTCGACGGGTCGATCAGCACGAATTGGTGGACCTGTGCGCCGCGGCCGAGGGTGGCTGTCGGGGCGATCCAGTCGCGCGCAGCAGCAGGCAGCGCGGAGCAAAAAAATGCCGCGCCAAGAAGCGCGGCTGACAGACGGGAAAGCATATTGTTAGGAGGGGGCTGGCAAAAATTTCAACACCCCATCATAGCCAAGCTGCTTCGCGCAGATGTTAAGAGTGCTTCATGTTGAGGCTTGCGCGATCTGCTGTACGGCAAACCGGTACACCGCATCGACATCGTTGAGATCGAGCACGGTGATGCCTTCAGGCACCTGTATGGCATCGGCCGCATCCGTGGCCACGGCGATCACGCCACCAATCTCCGGCCACAGCGGTGGACGACCCAGCGAAGGACGGAACACCTCGATCTTCGGGAAATCGCTGCGCTTGTAGCCTTCCACGATTACCACGTCGGTATCGGGAGAGAGCAGTGCCAGCACGTCGGCCAGTTCCGGTTCCTGTGCCGGCGCAAACTCGCGCATCAGCACGAGGCGCTCGCCGCCCACCAGCACCACGTCGGCGCTGCCGGCCGAGCGCATGCGGTGCGAATCCTTGCCCGGCGTATCGAGGTCGAAACCGTGATGCGTGTGCTTGACGGCAGCCACGCGGCGCCCATCGCGCACGAAGCGCGCGATGAGCTGCTCGACGAGCGTGGTCTTGCCGCTGCCCGAGGTGCCGGTGATGCCCAGAAGTGCCGTGCGTGGGTTCGGCCGAGTCATCGCGGCGCGCCCTGGTAGATCCATTGCAGCAGCGCGTCGTGTGCAGCCTGGCCGCCGCTCGCGTTCGGGTGGTTGATCATGCTGACGACCACGAAGCGCTCGCCGTTCTCGCCTTCCACGTAGCCGGCGATGGCGCGCACGTCATTGAGCGTGCCGGTCTTGATCTCGGCGTTGCCGGCCACGCCGGCGCGCGTAAGGCGGTTGCGCATGGTGCCGTCCACGCCCACCACGGGCAGCGCATCGCGCAGGATGCCGCCGTTCGGGTTGGCGTCGGCCTGTTGCAGCAGGCGCCCCATGTTGCGCGCGCTGATGCGCTCGGTGCGCGACAGGCCCGAGCCGTTCTCCAGCACCAGCTCCGGCATTGTCAGGTTCTGCTTGGCCAGCCAGCGGTTGATGACTTCGGTCGACTGCGGCACCGAGGCAGGTTTGCGGCCGATCTCCGCACCGATGGTGAGGAAGAGCTGGCGCGCCATCACGTTGTTCGAGTACTTGTCGATGTCATGCACGACCTCCGCCAGCGTGGGGCCGTAGTGTGTGGCCAGCAGCACGGCCTGGCGCGGCACCTTGCCTTCACGCAGGCCGGGGGTGAAGCGTGTCGTGCCGCCAGCTTGCTGCCACAGCGCCAGGAAGCCGCCCCAGATGAAGTCGGCATGCGTGAGCGCGGCAATGTTGTAGACGCGTTCTCCGCAGGCGGCGGCGTAGCGGCCGTCGAAGCTGGCGAGTACGTGGCCATCGGTCTGAGTGCTGATGTTGGCGCCGGAGTTGGTCTTCCAGTCGCCACAGCCGCCGCGCGTGGTGCGCAGCTGGTTGTCGATCTGCAGTTGTGCCAAGGGTGGCGACACGTCGATGTTGACTGCGCCGTTGCCCGCGTCCGGCGTGAGCGTGAAGGTGAGCGTCTTGAACGAGTAGAGCAGCGCATCGGGCGCCACGTTGTAGGCGCGTCCGCTATCGCCATCGAGCGGCGGCGCTTCAGACAGGCCATTCTCGAAGTACGTGCGGTCCAGCACGACGTTGCCGGCCAGCTCATCTACGCCGGCGCGGCGCACATCGCTCACCAGCTTGACCAGCTCTTCTGGGATCAGCTTCGGATCACCCTGGCCGCGCAGGTAGAGGTTGCCGGTGAGTGTGCCGTTGACGGGCTGGTTATCGGCGTAGGCCGAGGTCTTCCAGCGGAAGTTGGGGCCCAGCAGATCCAGTCCGGCAAAGGTGGTCAGCAGCTTCATGGTCGACGCCGGGTTCATGCCGGCATCGGCGTTCCACTGCAGGATGGGGTTGGCGGTGCCGGTGCGGATCACGAACACGCTCACCGCGTCGAGCGGGATGTGCGCACGGGCAAATGCCAGTGCCACATTGGCCGGCAGCCCGGCCGGATTGCGTGCCGCTTGGCGCTTTTGTGCTGCGGTTGCAGCGGGCGTAGCGTGTGCAGTGTGGGCCTTGGGTTTCTTGGCATGCGCCAGCGGCGCGGCCGTGAGGGTAAGGAGCGTCGCGCAGGCAAGTGCACAGCGCGACAGGTTCAGCAAACGGGTCGAGCGAATTCGGGCCATCGGGCGGGGGGCAGAGTGGGGCACACGTGCGTGCGCCAAGTGCGGATGCAGGCATGTTAACGCAGTGACCCCATGCTTCGGACGACAAGCAATGCGGCGTTCACCGTCCAATTCCTGAAGAATCATCCGCGTGTGACGGCGGCGTCATCGCGTGGGCAATCTGGCGCAAAGCAGTGATCAGCTTGGCGCGGTAGCATGGCACCTTTGCTGCGCGACGTTCGTGCGGCAAGCGCATTCCTCGTTGTCCTCATGTCTTCCGAATTCGTGCAATCTGCCGGCGTGCTGCAGCCTCGCCGGCTTCCCCTGTCAGCCCGCGCGGCGACGATGGCCCTCTTTTTCGTCAACGGTGCAACGTTTGCGACCTGGGGTATCCACATTCCCACCGTGAAGGCGCGCTTTGGCTTGTCCGAGGCATCGTTGTCATTGGCGATGTTCATGGTTGCCTTTGGCGCCATCCTCTCCATCAAATTTGTGGGCCGCTGGGTGGCGCGCGTTGGCACGCAACACGCCAGCGTGCGGGGCGGCATCGCGTTCAGCGCGATGCTGGCGTTGATCATGCTGATGCCCAGCTACCCGGCGCTGCTGGTGGCGCTTTTTCTGTTTGGCATCAGCACCGTAGGGTTTGACGTGGCCATCAATGCACAGGCCACCACGGTGGAAGCCAACCACCACAAGCCGATCATTTCGTCTTTGCACGGCATGTTCAGCCTGGGCGGCATGGTGGGTGCAGCCGTGGGCGGCGTGCTCTTGGAACTGGGGGTGCCACCGGCCGTGCACTGTGGCGGTATGGCGCTGGTCTTGATGGCGACCGCGCTGTGCGCCGGGCCGTTCATGCTGCCCGACCACGTGCATGCGGAAGGCGAGCCCGCACACCCGACCACCGGTCGCACGCTGTTCGTACTGGGTCTCCTGGCCTTCTTCGGGCTGCTGGGTGAAGGCGCGATGTACGACTGGACGACGGTGTACATGCGCGAGATCGCGCAATCGCCCGAGGCCGTTGCCAGCGCGGGGTACGCCGCGTTTTCAGGCGGCATGGCGCTGGCGCGTTTCGGCGGCGATTTCGCGCGCGGGCGCTGGGGCAACATGCGCGTGCTGGGCGCCAGCGGCGTGCTGGCCACGGGCGGCATCCTGCTGGCGCTGCTGTGGCCGGACCCGGCTGCTGTACTGGCCGGTTTTGCGCTGATGGGCGTGGGCGCGGCCAACATGGTGCCGATCTTCTTCATTACTGCATCGCGCCTGCCGGGCGTGCCGGCTGCGGAGGGCATCGCGGCGGTGGCGCGCTTCGCCTATGTGGGCTTGCTGATCGGCCCGGTCATCATCGGCTTGATTGCCCATCGGTCGGACTTGCGCTGGGGGCTGTCAGTGGTGGCACTGACGATGGCGCTGATTGCGGTGGCGGGCCCGGGGGCGATTCGGCAGAAGGGCCAGAAGGACCAGAGGGACAAAAGGGGCTAGAAAGGGCTTAAGGGTCAACACCGATTGAGTGCGGATCGCCAAAAAAATAGGCACTTCCTGTGCGTTGACTTTCGCGTGCGCTTGCCATAGCGTACGACGAGGAGAGGGGGTTCCCCGGCGCGTTGTCATGGCCAAACCGTGGTGACGGCACCGGGATACGTTCAAAACGAGGCTGCACCATGTGATCAGCCCAAACGACCCATAGGAAAGGAGCTTCAGATGCCGTACAAACGTCTCAACCTCGTGGCAGCGGTTGCTGTCGTGGCAGCCATCAGCGGTGTGGCGCACGCGCAAACCGACAAGAAGTTCGACCCCTACAGCCAAGGCGCCAACGCCGACAAGAAGTTCGACCCGTACACCCAGGGCGCAAAGGCCGGCGACAAGTTCGACCCGTATTCGCAGGGTGCCAACAAGGACGACAGTACCGCCAGCGCGCTCAACCCGGGCGCACAGCCGGCCAACGTCGAGAAGGGCAAGTACGATACGTACACGCAAGGTGCTCGCCAGGGCGACGCCACCAGCCCGTACTCCCAGGGTGCCAAGGCGGGCGGCAAGTTTGACCCGTACAGCGAAGGCGCCAACAAGAAGGATGCGCCCAAGCAGTAAGCCCATGCCGCTCGGGTTCATGAAGACGCTGATGCATCGCCAGATGCATCGGCGTTTTTCTTTGTGGGTGGCAGCCGTGGCGGCCTGCATCACGCTGCCTGCGCACGCTGGCGGCCTGTGCACCGCGTCGTGGGTGCACGATGGCAGCCGCCTGCGGCTGGACGGCAACGGCAAGACGCCGATGATCGTCGAGTTCACGCTGCACGACGTCAACCGCGATATCCAGGACGGCTGCGAGATCGGCCTGCACATCTACGCCAAGTCGGGCCTCGTGGCGCTGGGCGGTCGGCCCATCGAGACGGTGCAGGAGCATCAACTGCTGGTGGACGAGGCGGGCGTCGTCACGCGCGTGGTCAGTATCAACGGGCGTGTGTTTGCGCAAAGCGAGCATGCCGATCTGGTCGGCACCGTCAGCACCGCCATTTCCGGCATGTTCCTGTACGGCGCGGGCCTGGCGCCCGAGGCCGAGATGCTGCCGGGCGACACCTACGAATCGAGCTTCGACTTTGATGTGGTATCGCCGCGCCTGGGCATTTCCGTCGGGCACATGCGTGCCGAGCACGCCAAGGTGGTGGTGTCCGAGCGCGAGGTCGGGCGGCCGCAACCGATGAACACGGTTGTGGGCATCCTGCAGTGCCGGCCGATCCGCTATACGCGCACGGCCACGCTGGGCGTGCTGCAGCTGGGTAATGAGTCGCTTGAGCCGGACCCGACCGTCGCCCACATCACCGATTGGTTCTGCCCGGAAGCCGGCGTGGTGATGCGTCAGGAGGTCGAGCAGCACGGCCAGACGCAGACGATCGACGTGGTCGATCTCACGCGCTGAGCATCAATACCTGTCGCGACATCATTCAACGCTGCCGTCGAAGCGGTACACGCGCGCCACCGTAAAGGGCGCCTCGGGCTCGAGCTGCGTGAACAGCGCGATGTTGTCGATGGACATTGTGGGCGGCAGCACTACGCTGCCGGCTTCCAGCGCGCGGTAGCAGGCCAGCTGTTCGGTATGGCCCAGGAGCCCGGTCAGCGTGATGTGGAAGGTGAACGTGTCGAATACGTACGGATAGCCCCAGCGCTGCAGATGGCGCTCCTGTGCATCGGACAGGCCGGCCATGCGCCGGCGAGCGAGTTCGGTAGCGGGGGCCGGCGCGCGGAAGGCGTCGAACTCGCGTACGCACGCATCGGCGAATTCGTGAAGCGCATCGCGGGCCGGATCGCCGTGGCGTAGGCGCCACGCCAGGAAGCCGCGCAGCGTTTGCAAGGCCGGCTCGATCGTGAACGGGGAATGCTGCCGCGCGAACCGGCGCAGCGCCGCATCCAGGTCATCAACCGTGTGGGTCTCTGCCAGGCGGAAGGGCGGCTTGAAGGTGGCGTGCAGGCCGTAGTGGCGTGGGTCTGCGGTCCAGCGGTCGAGCGTGGTGAGGTCGACACGGGCGTCGCTGGCCAGCGGCTGGCGCGCATGGGTGTCGATCTGCTCGCCGTGCAGCACGCAGCGGCCGAGCCAGCGGGTGCCGAGCGTATACCAGGGCTCGGGCGGCAGCAGGTAGAGCGCGTATCGCCAAGCCTTGGACAGTGCGGGCGGAGGTTGCAGCGGCGCGTCCATTGGCACGAGGCCCTCAGGCAATGAGGGGCAGATGCCCGGTGGCGTGGCGCAGGCGCCCACCCACCACCGCAGCCACCACGCGCGGCAGGCCGGGACGGCGGTCATCGACCACGATGGCATCGGCACGTAGGCCGGCGGTGAACCTGCCACGGTCGGTCAGCCCGGCGGCTTCTGCCGGGTTGGCGGACACCAGGTCCCACGCCTGTGCCAGCGGCACGACGCCGCGTTCGGCCAGCTTGAACGGTGCGGCCAGCAGAGCGGGGTAGTAGTAGTCGGAGGCCAGCACCGTGCCCAGCCCGGCCGCCACCATGGCCGCTGCGTTGGGGGCGCCGTTGTGGCTGCCGCCGCGCACGACGTTAGGGGCGCCGAAGACGATGTGCCCACCGTGCGCACGCGCCGCACGGGCCACATCCTCGGTCAGCGGGAATTCGGTGACGGTGCAGCCATGCGCGTGGAAGGCGTTGCGCGTGGCGATGTCGGGCTCGTCGTGCGAGGCCATGCGGATGCCGCGTTGCTGTGCCGCCCGTGCCAGCACGCCGAGCACCTCGTCGAGCTTGTGGACGTTGACGGCGGCGGTGTCCAGGCGGGTGCGGAATGTGTCGACATCGCACTCGGCGCGGTCGGCGTATTGGGCGAGCTTGCGCGCGTCGCCCAGCTTGTCGCGCATCACCGGCAGGTGGTCGTTGAATGACAGGAAGTGCACGCGGCCGGCGGCCATCCAGGCCAGCGCATCGGCCACGCCATCGGCGTGGTGCAGCTCGAAGCGCAGGTGCATCAGGTGCTCGGCACCCAGGTGCGGGCGCATGGCTTCGAGCGTGTCGAGCATGCGCAGCGCATAGGCGTGGCCGCGCAGGCCGCCTTCCCAGGAGTAGGTCACGCCGTGGAATTCAGTGGTGATGCCGTTGGCGAGCAACTGGCCGTCCACATCTGCCAGCGCCGTGTCGTACGGAAACGCCACACCGGGGCGGGGCATGACGGCGCGCTCAAAGGCATCGCCATGCAGATCGACGATGCCGGGCAGGACAAGCAGGTCACCACAGTCGAGCATGCCGCGCGTCGGGTCGGCATCACACGCGGCGATGCGACCGTCGCGAAACTGGACTGCCGCCTCCGCCAGGCCTTCGGCCAGGAGCGTGCGGCGCGAAACGAGGCCGGCCAAGTGACCGACAGAGGACGAAAACGATTGCATAGCCCGTGCCTGAGAGAAAGTGTGCGCGATGCAGTGCTCGCGCGCATCGAAGTTGTGCTGGCATTGTGCCGCAACTCACGTGCCATTCGACCTGACCTCGGTCATTTGCACCACTCTGAAGTAGGGAGGACCATCCAAACGCCTTAACTTTCCTGAAACCATTGTCGATAGCAAGAGAAACAGGCCCCCCAGCCCATATGGACGCCACTTCTGCAGAGCGGCCCGAACGTCCCGAACCGGACGCTGCCAGGCCGCTACCGCTTGCTGATGATCGCTACGAGGCGCTTGTCCGGCAGATGCCGGATGCGCTGTACATCGTCGCGGACGACATCATCGTTTTCATCAACGAGGCGGGTGTTCGGCTGTTTGGCGCGCAGCACGCCCGCGACATCGTCGGCCACGAGCTGGACGAGTTCGTGCATGGCGACTCGGTGCACCTTGCCCGCCAGCGCCGCGAGTGGATGGTTGCGCACGGCGCAGGCCTGCCGCCGGTAGAGCAGACCTTGCTGCGCCGCGACGGCACACCGGTCGACGTGGAGGTGTTGTCTGCCCCCGTACAGTTGGGCTGGCGCACCGCCATCCAGGTGGTGGCCCGCGACATCACCCAACGCAAGCAGGCCGAGCAGGCCCTGCGTGAATCCGAAGCCAACTACCGCGCCCTGGCCGCAGAGACGGCACGCGCCAAGGAGTTGCTGCGCTGCGAAAAGACGGTGCTCGAACTGAGCTCGCGCAACGTGCCGCTGCCCGATCTGCTGGCCGAGGTCTGCCGGCTGGTTGAAGTGCTGCTCGACGACGGGGCGATGTGCTCCGTCCTGCTGTGCGGCGATGGCGAGCACGTCACGCAGGCGGTCGCGCCCTCGCTGCCGTTCATGCTCTCGCAGGTGCTGATCGGGCTGTCGATCGGGCCGGCGCACGGCTCGTGCGGCACGGCCATGTTCCACAACAAGCGCGTGGTGGTGGAAGACATCGACACCGACCCGCTGTGGGACGACCACCGCGACATCGTGCAACCGCTTGGCCTGCGTGCCTGTTGGTCGACCCCCATCCGCGGCGACAACGCGCAGATGATCGGCGCGATGGGCATTTACTACGACACGCCGCGCGCCCCCACGCACGACACGATGGGGCTGCTTGACGGCATTACCGACATTGTCGGCGTGGCGATCCAGAAGGCGCACATCGCGCGTGAGTTGCAGGAGAGCGAAGAGCGCTACCGCCTGGCCGTCGACAACCTGACCGAAGGCATCGTCGTGCAGGCGGCCGACGGCACCATCCTCGCGTGCAACCCGAGTGCGCGGCGCATCCTGCGGGCGGGCAACGCGTCGCCGGTCGGCACCAGCCACCTTGCGCTGATGCGCCGGTCCTTGCGTGAAGACGGCAGCGAGATCCCCTTCAACGAGCGGCCGACGCACGTGGTGCTGAGCACCGGCCGCCCGCTGCTGGGCCTGACGATCGGCCTGGAACTGGTGGACGGCGACGTGGTGTGGGTGCACGAGAACGTGCTGCCCATCGCACGCCCCGGCGACGACGCGCCCACCGCCGTGCTCATCTCGTTCAACGACATCGGCCCCGCGCGCCAGGCCCAGCAGCAGCTCAAGTTCCTCGCGCAGCGCGATGCGCTCACTGGCCTGTACAACCGCGCCTATTTCTCGCAACGCATGCAGGCCGTGCTGGACGAGGCCACCACCGATGGCCATCAGGTTGCCGTGCTATTTCTGGATCTGGACGGCTTCAAGAAAGTCAACGACACCGCTGGCCACGAAGCGGGTGACCATCTGCTGCGCATCGTCGCGCAGCGGTTGTCGGCCTGCGTGCGCCAGAGCGATACGCTGGCGCGTCTGGGCGGCGATGAATTCGTCGTGCTGCTCGATAACGTGCGCTCGCTGGGCGAGGCCGAGCGCCTGGCCCAGCGCATCGTCGGCGCCATCGCGCAGCCGTTCTCCACCAGCGGCACGGAGTACTACCTGGGGGCATCGATCGGCATTGCCGTGTATCCCGAGCACGGCAGCGACGCCGCCACGCTGCTGCGCTGCGCCGATACCGCGATGTACAACGCCAAGCAGAACGGGCGCAACCAGCACCGCGTGTACACCGCGCGGCTGTCACAGCGGGCGCAGCGGCGCTTCCAGCTGGAATACCACCTGCGCCGCGCGCTGGCTGCGGAAGAGCTGTCGCTGCGTTTTCAACCCATCGTCGATGCAACGTCGATGGAGATTGTCGGTGCCGAGGTGCTGCTGCGCTGGCACAGCACGGAGTTGGGCGAGGTGTCGCCCGCCGAGTTCATCCCCGTGGCCGAAGACTCCGGGCTCATTGGCGCGATCGGCGAATGGGTGCTGGCGCAGGCGTGCCACCAGGCCGCGCACTGGCGCGCCACCTGCATGCCGAACTTCTTCGTGGCCGTGAACCTGTCGCCGCGCCAGTTTGGCGAGGGGCTGGTGCCGACCATCTCGCGGTGCCTGGCTGAAGCCGGTCTGCCCGCGTGTGCACTGGAGATGGAGATCACCGAAGGCCTGCTGATGCGCGACACCGCTGCTGTGATGCCCGTGCTCGACGCGCTCACCGCGCTGGGCATCCGCATCTCGGTCGACGATTTCGGCACGGGGTATTCATCGCTGTCATATCTGCAGCGCTTCCCGATCGACAACCTGAAGGTGGACCGCTCGTTCGTCTCTGGCATTCCGCGCCATCGCGATTCGGTGGTGATCTCGCGTGCCATTGTGGCGATGGCTGCGTCGCTGGACATGACCGTGACCGCCGAGGGTGTCGAGACGCTGGAGCAGGCCGAGTTTCTGCAAGCCGCCGGCTGCGACAAGCTGCAGGGCTTCCTGTTCGGCCCGCCGATGACCGCTGCTGCCTACGAGGCACGGCTGCGACGCGGCTGCACCGCGCAGCCCAGTACCGACGTAATGCCCACGTAAGTCAGGGCGCGTAGCGTCTCTCAAGCGCGCATTCGCCCGCGCCGATATGCCCCATAGAGGGATGCCCCGCCAACGTTGCGAGGGCGCACAAAACAACACTTGGAGACCACCGCACGTGAAGCCATTCGCCTGGGGCCGCGGCCCCAAAGCCTCTCCTGAACTTGTCGCCCGCATTGCCGAAGAAGCCGGCCGCGTGGGCATGGGCATCTGCGAGGTGTCCGGCAATGTGGAAGACGTGGCCGTGCGCCTGCGCCGCCAGGCCGATGTGTTCGACCAACTACGCAGTGCCGCCGACGCCACCATGCGTGGCAACCACGACATTGCCGTGGCGGCGCGCCATGCGCGTGAAGTGGCCTCGCATGCCACCGAAGAGGTGAGTGGTTCACGCGCCACGGTGGAGGCGTCGCTGCGCGACATCCGCGAACTGGCGATCGGCGTGGCCAGCATGGAGCAGCAGATTGCGGCGCTGCGCGAAGCACTGGTGCAGGTGGCGCAGGCATCCGAACAGATTTCGCAGATTGCCAAGCAGACCAACCTGCTGGCCATCAATGCCGCTATCGAGGCGGCGCGCGCTGGAGAATCGGGCCGCAGTTTTGCGGTGGTGGCGGGCGCGGTCAAGCAGCTTGCCGGTCAGACCGCAGAGGCCACCCAGCGCATCGAGACCACGCTGGCGGATCTGTCTGGCCAGACCGACAAGCTGATCGGCGACAGCAGCGCCAACGTGGCGCGTGCCCAGCGCGTGGATACGGGCACGCAGGCCATCGGCGCGGTGATCGGCGTGGCAGGCGAGGCCATCGCGCGTTTTGATGCCGAGGCCACCAGCATTGCCGATTCCACCGCCGCTATCGAAGATGAATGCGCCTCGCTTGCACGCGAAGTGGAGGCCATGGCTGAGGGCGTCAAGCAATCGAGCCACAACATCGACAATGCGCAGCAGCAGCTGTCGGGTTTGCTGGCGGTATCGGAAGCGCTGATTCGGCACACGGCTGCCACCGGTGTGCAGAGTGCCGATACGGCGTTCATCGACGCCGTGCAGGCGACGGCGCGCAAGATCGGTGCACTGTTTGAATCGGCTGTCGCGCGGGGTGACATCAGTGAGGGTGACCTGTTCGACCGTGCGTATCAGCCCGTCGCCAATACCGACCCGCCGCAGCATCTGGCGCGTTTCACCGCGTTTACGGATCGCGTGCTGCCTGCGCTGCAGGAGCCGCTGCTGGGGCTCGACCCGCGCGTGGTGTTCTGCGCGGCGGTGGATGCCAACGGCTACCTGCCGACGCACAACCTGAAGTTCTCGCAGCCGCAGGGCAGTGACCCGGTGTGGAACGCCGCTAACAGCCGCAACCGCCGGATGTTTGCCGATCGCACGGGCCTGGGTGCCGCCCGCAACACCGAGGCTTTCCTACTGCAGACCTATCGCCGTGACATGGGCAACGGCAGCTTCGCGATGATGAAGGATGTGTCAGCGCCCATCTACGTCAAAGGGCGCCACTGGGGCGGGTTGCGGATTGGGTACAAGGTGGCGGGGTAGGGTGCCGAACTGCATGGATGGCGTTCGGGACATCGTCGACGGCGTTTGGAACGGCATTGGCCGGGTTCGGAACCGCGTGCATGGGGTTCCGAACCGCATGCATGGCGTTTGGAACTCAAACCGTTGGTGTTCGGAACGCTGGGGGCGGCGTTGGGAACCTCGCGGGTCAGGTTCGGAACTTCATCAATAAGGTTCGGAACTTCGAGGGGTGGGGTTTGGAACGCCGCGTGCGGGGTTCGAAACCCTGCTGGTGGGGTTGGATGCGGAACGGTTGATGCTGGTGGTGCATCCGGTGTTTCGTCCCCTGCCGG
>NZ_JSZO01000036.1 GCF_000801955.1 Ralstonia sp. A12 | reverse complement strand
AAAGAAAGTAAGCAAAGAAAGGCCCGCCCGATGAGGCGACAGCCTCCTTGAATTTCTGTCGCAGGGAGGGAGAGGAGGCAAACTCGCCGCGCTCAGACAGCCTCCTCTCTTTTTCCTCCCTGCAACAGAAATTCAAGGCGCCGCATAGGGCATCAACCGCCAAACCGCCTGTGTACAGGTGTTGGCACCATGGCGAGTTCCGTTAGATCGTGAACGGGCTCTCACTGCACGACGGAAACTTCCGGCATCTTGAACTCGCCCTTGAGCACCGCTGGCTTGGGTTCGTAGGCGCGCGCAAACAGTTCGAATCGCGCACCGTTGGCCGGCGCCGGCAGCCAGTTCGCGCGCTTGTCACCGGCCGGCGGTTCCGCCTGAATCCAGATATCAAAACTGCCGTCCGCATTCGGCTTGAGCCCGGTGCGGCTGCCTACGTGATAGCGGTTGAGCGGGTTGGCTGACAGGAACTGCCCGTCCTTCTGCACGGCGTACAGCGCGACCGACCAGAACGCGTTCGACGGAATGCCGCCTGGCGGAAGGTGCAGGTGGTATTTCTGCGAGCCGGCCAACGGCTGGCCTGCCGCATCGCGGAAGGTGATCCAGTAGTTGGCTTCAAGCGGTGCGACACCGAGCATGCCCTTGCCTAAAGAGAGCGCAGCCGCGCGCAGCGTGTAGTCGCGCATACCGGTGGAGCCGAGCTTCGAGGCCGCCGGGTTGTACTCGATCCATCCCTGTGCAAGCCCCGCAGCGCGGTAGCCTGCAAGGAACTCGCCTTCGAGCTTCGGGTAGACCGCAGTCCACGCGGCCTTTGCGCTGTCGGGCAACGTTTCCCAACTGCACCCGGCACCGCAGATGCCAACTGCGCGGTAGCGTTCAACGAGAGCGTGATCCCGCTCGGGTGGCGGGTCCAACGCCATCATCTGGTTGACGACGTCGACAAAGCGCTTGGCATCGCCCGGCACAGGCTGAACTCGCGCCGCTGCGGACGTGGGTGCCTTGGCAGCCGGTGTGACGCGGAAGCCGTCCTGCACTGCGTTGGCGGCCACCTGATCCTTTGGTCCATCCACAAGCACACGCAGGTTCACGTACACGTCGTTCGTGGGCGATCGCACCAGCGTCGTGCCATGCGGAACCTGCCCATGCCAGCCAGGCCCCGCCAGCAGATAGCGCTGCGCCTGTGTGCCGGTGGCACGGTGCCCGGCATAGAAGAACGTGTTGGAGTAGAAATCGATCAGCGTGAGCACGGTGTAGCGCCCGTGCGTTTCCGGCGTGTCCACAAAGACCGGCCCGTTGGCCAGATCAACCCAGGCCGTGGAGTACAGCGCGTCGACAATCGGCGCATCGGCCCATTGATCGTCCGGCGTGGCAATCGCGCGCGAGTGCGCGAAGCGGTTCAACGTGGTGCTGGTTTTGGCATCGCGCGTCTGCAGCGCGGTCCAGCGGTATTCCGACAGCTTGTAGAGCGGATAGGCAAAGTGGAAAGCGTCGCGAATCTGCATTGCCTCATCCGTCGTCTGGCTGTACGCAGCCGGTGCGACCACAGCCAATACCGGCATCATCGCCAGCCCAAACGCTGCGCGCGCAATACGCGCCACGCCATTCAATGTGTGCATTCCGCCCTCGGATGTGAATGGCGCGGCCGTGCTGCGCAGGCCCACCGGTCGCTTAGCAGATACGGCAGCGTGTTCAGATCGGCGAACCCGGCAAGCCCGGGTAGTAGCTGCCGGCCGCCATGCCGCCATCGACAGCCAGCTCGCTGCCGTGGCAGTACGACGCCTCGTCGCTGGCGAGGAACAGCGTGGCGCGGGCGACTTCGTCCGGATCGCCCACGCGTTGCGCGGGCACGTTGCGGTAGCCCTTGTTGACCTCGTCCACCGGCGCGCCCGTCGGATTGGACATGACCGTATTCACGCCGCCGGGGTGGATCGAATTGACGCGCACACCATGGTGGCCCAGCTCCAGCGCAGCAGCCTTGGTCAGCCCGCGCACACCCCACTTGCTCGACACATAGGCGGCGAGCGCATTGACGCCGCGCAGCCCGTCGACCGACGAAATGTTGACGATGGAGCCTGCATGCTGCTGCTTCATGAACGGCGCCACCGCGCGGATGCCGAGGAACGTGCCGACCAGGTTGATAGCGACCACGCGCTCGAAATCGGCCTTGGACAATTCGGTGATGCTGCCGAACGCCAGTACTGCCGCGTTGTTTACCAGCACGTCGATACGGCCGAATTCCTCAACCGTTTCCGCCACCAGGCTGGCCCACGCGGATTCATCACTCACGTCCAGCCGGCGAAAACGCGCGGCGTCACCCAGCTCGCGTGCCAGCGCTTCGCCCTCGGCTTCCAGCACATCCGTAATCACGACGCGCGCGCCTTCCTGCACGAACAGGCGGCACGTCTGCGCGCCCATACCACGGGCGCCGCCCGTCACAATCGCAACCTTGTTGAGCAATCGACTCATGTTTCAACCCTCTGATCTCAATTCGTGAAGCGCCGCGCAATGGCAGGCACTTATCCCCAGTACGCCTGACCGCCATCGAGCGGAATCGTCGCGCCGGTCAGGTAACTTGCGTCGGCGCTGACGATCATTGCAACGGCGCGGCCGATGTCTTTCTCGCAATCCCCCACGCGGCGAAGCGGAATGGTCTTGAAAAACTCCGCAGCCTCCTCCGGTCGCGCGGCCACCCAGCCGGCCATGCCGGGCGACATGGCGTGCGGCGCAATGGCGTTGACGCGGATGCCGTCGACGCCCCATTCACATGCGGCAGCGCGGGTGAGCGAACGGATCGCTTCCTTGACCGCGGCGTAGTGGCCATAGCCCGAGGCATCCCAGCGCACGGCTGCGGATGACACGCAGTTCACCACCGCGCCGTCACCGCGCAGATGCGGATAACACGCGCGCATCATCCGCATCGTCGCCAGCGGGCCCGAATCGATGCCTTGCATGAATGCCTCGTCCGTCACGTCCAGCAGGCGGCCCAGCGGCACCACCTGCGCGTTGTTGATGAGGACGTTGATCGCGCCGAAATGCGCGGCGACCTGCTCAACGCATCGTTCGATGTCTTCTTTCACCATCACGTCAGCCACGAAGGGCCGGGCCTCACCACCACGGCGACGAATCTCTGCGCAGGTGTCGTCCAGCTTGCCCGCCGTACGGCCAACCACAGCAATGCGCGCGCCCTCGGCTGCCAGGGCATACGCAATGCCTTGCCCAACGCCCTGGCCCGCTCCGGTAATCAATGCAACCTTTCCCGTCAGCCGGGTCATGTCTGCCTCCTGTTCGCTGATCGCCACCAACCAGCGTGCTCGCTACGCTACGGCCTGCGCGCGCGCGGCGAATCGTCTTTACAGACTACGAAGCCGTGTTGTTGGGCAAGTCGCTCATAGATGCAGACGCGGCAGGCACGGGAGACAAAAAGGGGCGAGGAAGCGAAGCGAGATGGGTGCGAGCGATGCACCAGCTCCCGTCGGCCCGGGGGCTGTCACCGGAGCGTGTGACGGCAATGGACGACTCGCCCTGCTAGCTCCGGGTCCGCTGCAGGGCAAGCGCTGGCGGTAATATATGACCGCCCCGCCTACCCAATGGAAATACCAAGATGCAAGTGCTGGTTGACGCAGACGCCTGCCCGGCTGTCATCAAGGACATGCTATTTCGGGCCGCACGTCGCACCGAAGTGTGCGTGACGCTCATCGCGAACCAGCATTTGCGCACGCCGCCTTCGCCCTATATCAAGGCACTGCAAGTGCCGGCGGGCTTCGACGCCGCCGATGCCCGCATCGTCGAACTGGTCGAGGCCGGCGACTTGGTGATTACCGCGGACATACCGCTTGCCGCCGCGACGCTCGACAAGGGCGCGTATGCGCTCGACCCGCGTGGAAACTGGTTCAGCCGCGAGAATATCGAGGAACGCCTGACGATGCGTGCGGTGATGGACCAACTGCGAAGCACGGGCATCGACACAGGCGGGCCGGCGCCATACAGTCCACGCGACAGCAAGGCGTTCGCGGGACAGTTGGACCAGTTTCTCGCGCGCCATCGCGCGCTGCCCAGCGCAGCTGTTGGAGACCCGTCCCCATGAAACTCACCCCTGGCGAGCTCGAACGAATCAGCACCGTTACGCTGCAGCACTACAACGCGCATGCGGAAGATTTCCGGGAGGGCACGCGCGACCACGACGTCACGCAGAACATCGACGCGCTACTGCGTCATATCGCTGTCGAGCCGCCTTTTGCGATCCTCGATTTTGGTTGCGGGCCGGGACGAGATCTCAAGGCCTTTACCAAGCTGGGCCATCGCGCGGTCGGTCTCGATGGTGCAGAGCGCTTCGTCGCGATGGCGCGCGACGAAGCCGGCTGCGAGGTGTGGCAACAGGATTTTCACCACCTCGATTTGCCAGCCGCACGCTTTGACGGCGTTTTCGCCAACGCCTCCCTGTTCCATGTCCCAAGTCAGGATTTGGCGCGCGTGCTGCAGCAATTGCACGCGACGCTGAAGCCCGGCGGCGTGCTATTCAGCTCCAATCCGCGCGGAGCGAATCAGGAAGGCTGGAGCCACGGCCGCTACGGCGCTTTCCACGATCTCGAAACATGGCGCCAATACATGGCGGATGCGGGATTTCTCGAACTTGAGCACTACTACCGGCCGCCCGGCTTACCACGCGAGCAACAGCCTTGGCTCGCCAGCGTGTGGCGAAAGCCGGCCGTCTGAAGCGATCGGGCGACTAGGCCCAATGCGGCCAATTGTTGCCCGTCGGGCCATCCCATAGAACAGGCATTCGCGCGGTCGATGAGCGTCGACAACCGACGGCGTTCAGGCTGCTGCGGCCAGATGCATCGAGTTGCGCTAATCGCCACCCAGGATCTCGACCAGATCGTCGAGGGTGTTGCCCGGTTGAAACGCTTGGGGCACCAGCCACTTTTCAAGCTGGTCAGGGGCAACGGCCCAGGGTGCAGGAAGACGATGAAGCTGAAGATTCTTTCGGCGATAAAGCATA
This sequence comes from Ralstonia sp. A12, assembly GCF_000801955.1. Lineage (GTDB taxonomy): Bacteria > Pseudomonadota > Gammaproteobacteria > Burkholderiales > Burkholderiaceae > Ralstonia. Next base: position 100,261 of record NZ_JSZO01000036.1, on the reverse strand, counting down.
AAAAAGGCCCCGCACGCGCGGGGCCAATGCTTGAAGACACGACTTGAGCGAATCGGGCTCGACAGGCTGGCGCTACTGGACCAGGTAACCACCGTCGGCCGCGATATAGGCGCCGTTGACATAGCTGGCGCGCGACGAGCCCAGCCAGACGACAACGTCGGCCATTTCCTCCGGCTTGCCGAAGCGCTTGGCAGGAATGCCCTGGAGCATCGCGGCACGGGCCTGTTCGTGGTCCAGCACCGCCTTCGTCATGGGCGTTTCGATCATGCCCGGTGCGAGTGCATTGCAGCGGATGCCGCGTGCGCCGTACTCCGCGGCCACCACCTTGGTCAGGCCTACCACGCCGTGCTTGCTGGCCGTGTAGCCCGGCGTGCCCGGAAACGCGATCTGCCCTGCGATCGACGCAGTGTTGATGATCGCGCCGCCACCCGACTTGAGCAGCGCGGGAATTTCATAGCGCATGCAATAGAAGACGCCGGACAGGTTGACGGCAATGACCTTCTCCCACAGGTCGAGCGGATACTCGTCCGTGCCGGTCTGTGCCGCATCGGCAATGCCGGCGTTGTTGAACGCCACATCCAGCCGCCCGAATTTTTCCAGAGCGCGGGCCACCATGGCTTCGCACTCTTGCGCGCGGGACACATCGGTGCGCACGAAGACGGCCTCGCTGCCCACTTCGCGCAACTCGGCAGCAAAGGCCTCGCCCACCTCGGTGTTCACATCGGCCAGCACCAGCTTGGCGCCGTCACGTGCGAATGCATTGGCGGCAGCGCGGCCGATGCCGGTCGATGCGCCGGTAATGAGCACCACCTTGTCGCTGAATTCTTTCGTCATGATTTCCTCTTGGGCCTTGGCGTGGATACGTCAGATTGAAGATTAGGAGGCGGAAACCGAGCCGGCAACGTGCCGTCCCGCTTGCCGACCAAAGAAGGTGGAATCGGCCAGCGACAGGCCGGAGCTGTACCCGCCGCCCCAGCGCGGCAAGCCGCACGCGGTGCGCCCTGCGGCATATAGGCCGGGAACGGGCACGCGCTTCTCCGTCAGCACCTGGCCGGTGGGCAGCGTGTCCAGCCCGCCCAGCGTGAAGTGCGGATAGAACGCGTAGTCAATACGGCAATCGAGCGCGACAAACGGCGGTTCGATCAACGGCTGCAGCCATTTCGCGGCCTTGTTGAACAGCGGGTCTGCGCCTTCGCTGGCGTGCCGGTTGTAGAGCGCCACCGTGGCGCTGAGCGTGCCTGCCGGCAGGCCCAGGTCGTGCTCGACTTCCTCCCACGTTTCACCCGCGGCGGCAATGCCGATGCGCGTGAACTCTGCGGGTGGCTGGTAGGTCGCGTTGTCGAGCAGCAGGTAGATGCGGTCACCAAGCTGCTGCAGGATGTGGTGGCCAATCCGCCCGTGGTAGCAGTCTTCGTTGATGAAGCGCTGGCCGCGTTCGTTGACAAACACGCCCTTGATGAGCGACTCCGGCGCGTAAAACGGCAGGCTGGTGAAGGCCTGGTCCATATGGATCGCGGCGGCACCGACGCTCATGCCCATCAGGATGCCCGAGCCGTCATCGCCTGGGCTGCCGATCGGGTCGTTCGTGCGCATCAGGGTGGGGGCATGGCGCCGCACCATGTCGCGGTTCATCACGAACCCGCCGGCACAGAGCACAACACCCTTGCGCGCACGCACGTGGAGCACCCTGCCATCGATCCGGACGACCACACCGTGCACGGCATTGGCCTCATCGGCAATCACCGCCAGCACGCGGCTGTCGTAACGCACGTCCACACCCAGCTTGACCACGCGTGCGGCCAGTACATCCATCAGCATGCGCCCGCCGCCCCAGCCGGTAAATTGCGGTGTGTGCCCGCGCGGGCACGGCTTGGCGCTGGCGGAAAACGGCCAGGCTTCCTCACTGCCCGACCAGATCAGACAGTCGTCCGTCTCGGGCTCCATCATCCGCTCGGGCAGATAGGTGTTCTTGTAGACCAGCCCCTGCTCGACCAGCCAGTCGTGGTGGGCGCAGCTGCTGTCGGCATAAAGGCGGACCTTGGCCTCATCGGCATCGGGCCCGCCTGCCATCATCAGGTAGCGGTACAGGTCTTCAGTGTCATCAACAAAGCCGGCCTGCCGCTGGGCAGGTGTGCCGCCGCTGCCGCCCAGGTAGATTTCTCCGCCCGACAACGCGCTGGTACCGCCGCTGCCGGAAGCCACCTCAAACAGCGTGACGGCGGCGCCGGCCTGCGCGGCTTCGATGGCAGCGCAAGCGCCGGCTGCCCCAAAGCCAACCACGACGACATCCGTTTCGATGTCCCAACGTTCGACATCCGAAAGGCGGCATGGACGCGTGACAGAAAATTCGGCAGACATGGTGCGCACTCGCAAGCAAACAGAAGGTCGATCAATCCACGATGGCGGGGTGCGCCTGGGTGGGGCCACCCAGCATCTCGCGGTGCGACGGCGGCTGCTTGCCCTCGGCATCCTGGATGCCATACTCCTGGGCGATTTCCGCGCCAATCAGCACCTGCCCCGTCTTGTCCATGCGATGCGGATCGCGGTACAGCGCGTGAATGATCTTGCCGGTAAATTCCGGCGTCTCTGCCAGCGCGGCAAACTCAGCGTACTGATCAGGGGCGCGCGCCAACGAGCGCAGGCTGCGCTCGGTCTTGAGCATGCCCATCCAGATCGACACCGCCGCCACGTTGTGCGCGCGCAGGTCAACGGCCATGTCCTTGGCAAACTTGTCGACCCCCACCTTCTGCGCGCCGTAGGCCGGCCCGTGCATGTAACAGCTCGCCCCAAATGACGAGGTGAACGCGATCAGCCCGCTGCGCTGCTTGACCATCAACGGCGCGGCAAACCAGCTCGCCACGTAGGCCGAGCGCAGGCCGACATCGAGGATGTCGACCATGTCGAGCGGCTTCTGCCAGAACCCACCGCGCACGGTCAACTCGTCATGCAGGAAGGTGGCGTTGTTGACCAGGATGTCCAGCCTGCCGTGCTCGCGCGAAACGCGCTCAAACAACGTGCTGACATCGCGGTCATCGCGGTGGTCGCACGGCACGGCAATGCCCTTGCCACCCGCCTTGTCGATTTCCGCGGCGGTCGCCCAGATCGTGCCGGGCAGCGCGGCGTCGCCTTCATGTTGCGAGCGGCCGGTGACATACACGGTGGCGCCCGCAGCGCCCAGCGCCAGGGCAATGCCCTTGCCGGCGCCACGCGAGGCACCGGTGACGACTGCCACCAGTGGTTGATTGCTAAAAGCCACGACGTTTCCCTCGTTGGTTGATCTGGCCGTTCAGGCTTCAAACACGTGGTGCAGCGCGCTCGGCGCAATGCCGCCCGGGTTGAGCTCCACCACACGGCGCGCCACGCTGGTGGGCGTCACGGCTTCCGCATCCACATAGAACTGGTTGTACCAGTCGCGCATTTGATACATCGGGCCGTCTGCCTCGCACATGACCGGGTTGTCGATGCGGGTCTTGCTGCCCCAGATCTCTACGTCTTCATAGAAGGCCGCCCGGGCCTGCTCGATGTAGGCCTGCGCAATGGCCTGGCTTTGCGCTTCCGGAATGCCAGGAATGCGCTTGACCAGCACGCCGTAGCGCAGCTCAAAGCTGTTCTGGTCGATCGGCACGTGGCAGTTCAGCAGGATCGACTCGATGGGCTGGCCATTCGCGCTGCCGGTCATCTGCGTGATGTGATAGGCCGGCCCGAAATAGGTGGACAACGCGGTGAGCCGGTCGTCGCCCGACAACCGCTTGCTACACCCGATCATCAACTGCGTGGCCTTGTGCCCTTCGAACAGGTTGGCGAAGTAGTCCACCTTGGTGCCGTGCACGGTGTCGAAGTGCGCCGCATCCGAGATGTTGTCGACCAGCTCGCGGCAGTTGGTGTTGATCACCATCTTGTCGATCGCCCAGTCATGCCACTCGCTGGAGTAGCACGCGTCAATGCGTGGAATGGCAACTTCGGGCGTCGGCGCCTTGCCTTGGGGGTCATGCCAGACAAACAGCAGATGGTTCTGCTCGCAGGTGGTCCAGCTGCCGATGCGGGCCTTGGGCGGCACGCGCTTGCAGTAGGGGATCTCCTTGCACACCCCATCACCACCCCACTTCCAACCGTGGAACGGGCAAACCAGTTCGTCGCCTTGCACGGTGCCCGTGCTGAGGTCTGCGCCCATGTGCGGGCAGAACGAATCGACGATGCGGATCTGGCCTGTGGAATCGGCAAAGGCAGCCAGGCGGCGGCCGAAAATATTGAGCGTGTGCGGCTTGCCATCGCGATAGTCAGCCGCCAGGCCCAGACAGTGCCAACCGCGCGCAAAACGGTCGCCGAGCGGTTTGACCTCGATCCTATAGCCTGCTGTGGACATGTTGTCTCCTGAGTCCTAAGTGTTGGCGCTATGCCGCCTTTTTCTTGGAAGCCAATCTAGGCAGCCCACACCGACCTTACTTGTGCTGTGCCCCGCATTCATCGTCCCGTTGGACTAGGGGCATTCCCGATCTACGTGAGCGTGCAGCGGACCCCGCCCGGCGCATCCAGCAAGCCCACGCAGCGGTTGCAATGAGTGCAGCCACTGGCGTGTTGTGCGTTCTCGCGCAGCCGGTGGACGAAGCCCGGGTCGTGCAGCAGTGGCCGGCCCAGCGCCACGGCATCGAAGCCTTCTTCGTCCAGCACACGCTGCACATCATTGCCGCTACTGACACCGCCCAGGTAGATCAGCGGCACGTCTACAGCCTGCCGCACGCGGCGGGCTTGCTCCAGGAAGTACAGCGGCGCAAACGGAAGTGAAGGGAACAACCTGGGGCCGGCCAGGCGGAAGAAGCACCGGAAGATCGCGCTGCGTTCATTGCGGATCATTTCGGGCAATGGGCTCTCGCCGCGGAAGAGAAACATGGGCGAACGGCTGACAAAGCCACCGCTCAGCTCGATGGCGTTGATACCGCCGGCAGCCAGCATCCGGCAAGCCTCGATGCTGTTGTTGACGCAGACGCCCCCGGGCAGTCCGTCCTCGATATTGAGCTTGGCGATGAGCGGCATGTCATCACCCACGGCTGCACGCACTGCATTCAGCACCCGCAACGGCAAGCGCATGCGATTGAACAGGTTGCCGCCATAGGCATCGGTGCGCCGGTTGGTTGCGGGGCTGATGAACTGGCTCAGCAGGTAGCCATGCCCCATGTGAAGTTCCAGCGCATCAAAACCGGCGAACTTGAGCCGCACTGCTGCGGCCGCGTACTGCGCCACCACCGCGTCAAGATCGCGTGGCCGCATCGCCCCGGCAATCGGCTCACCCGCCAGCACCCCGTAATCGTTGAGCGTGACGGAGGGCCCGCGCGAGCGTTGCCCGAGCGGGCGCTTGAGGCGCGAGAACGCCCCAGCGTGAGCCAACTGCGCCGATACCAACCCGCCAGCGTCATGCACGGCACCGGCCAGCCGCCGCAGGCCGGGCATGACCGCCTCGTCTACGCAGATCTGGTCTTCAAACGTGCGGGCGCCGGGCGCCACGGCGCAGTACGCCACCGTCGTCAGCGCGGTGCCGCCCTGAGCGATGCCGGCATGGAACGCTGCCAATGCCTCACCCGGCACGCCGCCACGCGTGCGCCCCTCGAAGGTCGCCGCCTTGACGAAGCGATTGGGCAGCGTCAGGCCAGCAAGTTGCCACGCGGTAAACGCCCGGGCACTCATGCCACTTCCGATTTGAGCTTTCCAGCCTTGGGTTCCGGGCTGATGTTGCCCTGCAAATTGCCGCCCGCTGGCGATGCAGACGCGCGGGCAGCGCGTGCGTGCTCCTCCTGCTCCACTCCAAGCCAAGCCGCCAGCGCCGGCAGCAGCAGCGCCGCGCCAAACAGGTTCACCAGGAACATGAACGCCAGCAGGATGCCCATGTCCGCCTGGAACTTAAGCGCGGCAAACGCCCAGGTGCCCACGCCAATGCACATCGTCACAGCGGTGAACAGTGCAGCCGTTCCACGCTGGCGCATGGCCTCCGCAAAGGCTTGCGGCAGCGTCTGATCCGTTTCGCGCAGTTGATGCTGAAGACGCTCGTACAGGTAGATGCCGTAGTCCACGCCCACCCCCACACCCAGCGTGATGACCGGCAACGTCGAAACCTTCAGGCCGATGCCAAGACGCGCCATCAATGCATTGCACAGGATCGATACCAGCGTCAGCGGCACGATGATGCACAACACCGCACGCCACGAGCGGAAGGTCACCAGGCACAGCAGCGTGATGGCGCCGAAGATGGCCAGCAGCATCGTCACCTCGGCCTCTTCCACAGCCTCGTTGGTGGCGGCCATGACGCCCACGTTGCCCCCGGCCAGGCGGAAGGCCACGTTCGGCGTCTGGTCTGCGGCGGTGAACGCCTTGATCTCCTTGACGATGTGCGCGATGGTCGCGCCCTCGTGGTTGGCGGTATAGATCAGCACCTGGATCGCCTGGCAGTTCGAGGTGTTCATGCCGTTGTCCGGGTCGAACGCCTTGGCACCCTGGCTCAGGCCGTCGCTGCTGCGCGGCAGGGCCTCCCAGCGCGGGTTGCCCTCGTTGAAGGCCCCGATCACCACCTTGCCGAGCGACGCCACACTCACCACCGATTGCACGCCGGCCACGCCGCGCATGTGCATCTCGAAGCGTTCGACCGCGCTCATCACCGGGTAGTGCAGGCAGCCGTCGTCAAAGCCCGTGGGCTCGACCATCACCGTCAGCGCATCCACGCCGATGTTGTACTGGCGCACGATGGCTTCGCTGTCCTGGTTGTAGCGGGACGTGGCACGCAGCTCGGGGGCGCCGTTGCCGATGTCCCCCACCTTGAGCGCACGCGATTGCACCGCGCCGACCACCAACAACGCCAGCGAAACAACAAACACGCCGATCGCCGGACCACGCCGCGCCAGACGCCCGAACCCGGACCACATCGACGTGCCGGCCGCCCCACGCTCGGCCTGGCGCTTGCCCGCTTCAATCACCCTCGGTTCAAGCTGCGTGTAGGAAAGCAGGATCGGCAGGAAGATCTTGTTGGTCACGATCATCAGCAGCACGCCCAGGCACGCGGTGATGCCAAGCTCGCGCACGATGTCGATCTTGATCTGCATGATGACCATGAAGCCCAGGGCATTGGTCAGCAGCGCCACCGTGCCGGGCACGAACAGCTTGCTGAATGCCGTGCGTGCGCTTTCCACCGAGTCATGCCCGCGCACCACCTCCTGGCGCCAGGCGTTGGTCATCTGCACAGCGTGCGACACGCCGATCGAGAAGATCAGGAACGGCACCAGGATCGACATCGGATCAATGCCGTACCCCAGCAGCGGCAACAGGCCGAGCAGCCAGCCCACCGGCAGCATGGCCACCAGCAGCGCCAGCAGGGTCGTCTTGCCCGAGCGCGTGTAGAAGTACAGCATCAGCGTAGTGATCAGGAACGCCACCGCGAAGAAGATCAGCACGCTGGTGATGCCTTCTTCCACGTCGCCCACCAGTTTGGCAAAGCCGACGATGTTGACCTCGACGTCCTGACCGGAGTACTTGGCGCGGATGTTCTCCAGCTCGTGCGCCACGCGCGAATAGTCGATGGCCTTGCCGGTAGCGGGGTCCACCTCGCTCAGCTCCGCGCGGATCAGGGCGGACTTCAGATCGTTGCTGACCAGCCGGCCGATCTGGCCCGAGCGGGCCACGTTGCTGCGTACCTGGTCCAGCTCTTCCGGCGTGCCGGAGAACCGGCCCGGCAGCACCACATCGCCCCGGAAGCCGTCCTCCGTCACCTCGGTGTAGCGCACGTTGGGCGTGAACAGCGAGTACACGCGCGGGCGCTCCACGCCCTGGATGAAGAACACGTCATCGGTAGCGTGCCGCAGCTTGTCCATGAAGGTGCGGTTGTAGATGTCGCCTTCACCCTTCCAGCGCAGGCTGACCAGTACGGTGTTGGCCCCCGAGAAGGCGCTGGCGTACTTGGTGAAGATCTGCATGTAGGGGTGCTGCAGCGGGACCATCTTGTTGAAGCCCGGGTCGAGCTTCAGGCGCGTGGCAGACAGGCCCATCGCCACGGTCATGGCCAGACACAGCGCCAGCAGCAGCCGGCGGCGCTGGATCAGCAGGTGCGCGCAGAAGGCGACCAGTCGGCCAATGCGGGAGGGGTTCACGGTGGAGCGGATCATGGCGTGCTCGCTTGCAATGAATCAGGGAATGTCAGCGGCGGATGCCGCCGCTTGAGCCGGTTGGGAGTGCGAACGTGCCGATACCGCCGTCGCCCCCGATGACGAGGTTCGCCTTGCCCGCGTCGGCCACCGCCGTGAGCGAGCGTGAACCCGCAACCTGCGGCTTGAAGGTGCGGCCATCGTCCGCCGACACGGCCAGCATGCCGCCCTGCCCCACCAGCGCGATGCGACCATCCGGCAGTTGCTTGCCACCGAAGAAGGACGTCTTGACCTGGGCATCCACAGCCTGCCAGGTCGCGCCAAAGTCTTCACAGCGCAGAACGTTGCCCAGCATGCCGTAGGCCAGCCATGCACCGTCGTGCAGTGCCAGCACGCCATACAGCGAGCCCTTGTACGGCACCTGCATCGTTTCCCAGTTGGCGCCGCCGTCTGCGGAACGCAGCACGAGGCCGGACTCACCCACCAGCATCAGATGTCCCTTGGTATCGCCTGTCATACCGTTGAGGTGCCGGTCGCGCATGGCGGGTGTTGCTGCGTCTTGCCAACTAGCACCCTGATCCTTTGACGCCAGAAAGCGCCCGAAGCTGCCGAAGGCAAACCACGCGCCGCCCGGCTGCAGCCACACGCCCAGCAAGGGGTCTGACTGCTTGTCGTCGAACGCGGCCTGCTGCCAATGCGCGCCGCCATCTTCGGTGCGCAGGATCCAGCCGCTGTGGCCCACGGCCACGCCCTTCTTGTCATCGGCAAAAGCGAGCTGGGTGAGCGTTGCGCCCTGGTCATTGCTGACGGCGGCGGTGCGCCAGGTGGCGCCTTGGTCGTCGCTGAGCAGGATCTTGCCGCGCTCGCCCACGGCCACCAGACGCTTGCCCGCATGGGCGAGCCCGTTGATCTGCAGTTGATCCGGCCGCAGCGTGGTGGCCGCAAACGCCGGTAGGGGCCGGGGCGAGAATGCCCAGGCGGCCGTTGCCAGCACGGTTGCCGACATAGCCACGCCAATCCATTGCTTCATCGTTGTCTCCTCCTAGCGGTGCTGTGCAGGACAACCGGGGCGGCCTCTGACGGGCGCGTGTGCCTCCGGTGTCCGGCCGTGTGCGTTGTTAAGGCAGCACGTCAAACAGCGCGGCAGCGCCCATCCCGCCGCCAATGCACATGGTCACCACGGCGTGTGCAACGCCACGCCGGCGGCCCTCGATCAGCGCGTGCATGCTCATGCGCGCGCCCGACATACCGAACGGATGGCCGATGGCGATTGCGCCGCCATTGACGTTGAGACGGTCGTCCGGAATCCCGAGCTTGTCGCGGCAATACAGCACCTGGCACGCGAAGGCTTCGTTCAGCTCCCACAGGCCAATGTCGTTCACCGTCATGCCGTGGCGTGCCAGCAGCTTGGGCACGGCAAACACCGGCCCGATGCCCATTTCGTCCGGCGCGCAGCCGGCCACAGCCATGCCGCGATAGCGCCCGAGCGGACGCAACCCGCGGCGCTTGGCCCCGTCGGCGCTCATCAGCAGCACGGCGGCCGCGCCATCCGACAGTTGCGAGGCGTTGCCCGCGGTGATGTGTTCGCCTTGCGCGATCACGCGGCCGCCGCTCCAGACCGGCTTGAGCCCAGCCAGGCTTTCAGCGGTGGTGTCCGCGCGGTTGCATTCGTCGCGCGTCAGGCGCACGAGCTCGGTGCCGGTCTGCGCGCCGGTCTTGTCGAACAGTGCGCGCGTGGTTTCGAGCGACACGATTTCGTCGTCGAAGCGGCCGTCGCGCTGCGCTTCGGCAGTGCGTTGCTGGCTGCGCAGGGCGTAGGCGTCCTGCTGGGCACGCGTGATGCCGTAGCGCTGCGCCACGACTTCCGCCGTCTCGATCATTGCCATGTAGGCGGCCGGCTGGCGCGCCAGCACGGCTTCGGACTGCGCGCGATAGGCGTTCTTGTGCTTGTTCTGCGTGAGCGAGATCGACTCCACGCCGCCCGCCACGATGATGTCGGCCTCGCCGCACTGGATGCTCTTGGCGGCCGTGGCGATAGTCATCAGGCCCGACGAGCACATGCGGTCCATCGTCATGCCCGGCACGCTGTCGGGCAGCCCGGCAGCGGTGGCGCACAGGCGCCCCAGGTTGTAGCCCTGCGTGCCCTGCTGCGCGGCGGCGCCGATGAGCACGTCATCCACTTCAGCCGGGTCGATGCCCGCGCGCTCCACCACCGTGCGGACCACGTGCCCGCCCAGTACCGGCGCCTCGGTATCGTTGAATGCGCCACGGAATGCCTTGCCGATGGGCGTGCGCGCCACAGCGACGATGACGGCTTCTTTCATGCTTGTCCTCGAAAGTTCGGATTCAGAAGTAGTAACGACTGATGGTGTCGGCCACGCAACCAGGCTTGTCCTGCCCCTCGACCTCGACGGTCATGCGCACCACGGCCTGCACGCCACCTTGTAGTGGCTCGGCCTTCACCAGCTCGCCCACGCCGCGCAGGCGCGAACCGACGCGCACCGGCGCAGGAAACCGCACCTTGTCGCAGCCGTAGTTCACGCCCATCTTCATGTTGTCCACGGTCAGGATTTCGGGCAGGAATTGATTGACCAGCGCCAGCGTCAGATAGCCGTGCGCGATGCAGGCACCGAACGGGCCGTTGGCCGCACGCTCAGGGTCCACATGCAGCCACTGGTGGTCGCCCGTGGCATCGGCAAAGCCGTTGATCTGCGCCTGCGTGACTTCCGTCCAGGCGCTTTCACCAAGCCGCTGCCCGACTGCGTCCAGGATTGCCTGCGCCGAATCAAACACCCTTGCCATGCCTGTCTCCTTACTGCCCCGTGCGCTATGCCTGCTGGCTGCTCACCGGAAGCACTTCACCTGTCATGTACGAGGCGTAGTCGCTGGCCAGGAACACCATCACATTGGCCACTTCCCACACCTCCGCGGCACGCCCAAACGCTTCACGCGCGGCCAGTTGTTCCAGCAACTCCGCCGGTGCCGATTTCTTCAGGAAATCGTGCAAGGCGATGCTGGGTGCCACTGCGTTGATGCGCACGCCAAACTCCGCGGCCTCCATCGCACTGCAGCGGGTCAGCGCCATCACGCCGGCCTTGGCCGCTGCGTAGTGCGCCTGCTCCTTCTGCGCCCGCCAACCCAGCACCGAGGCGTTGTTGACAATGGCGCCACGCCCGCGTGCCTGCATGTGCGGCAACATCGCCCGCGTCATCCGGAACGTGCCCGTGAGGGTAATGTCGAGCACCCGGAGCCATTCGGCATCGTCCATCTCGACTATGCGGCGCGACCCGCCCAGGCCCGCGTTGTTGATCAGGACATCCGTGCCGCCCAGCGCTTCCTCTGCCGCGGCAACCAGTGCCTGCACCTGCTCTTCGTTGGAGACGTCGCACAGTTGGCCGTAGATGGCTTCCAGCCCGGTCTCGGCACGCAGCTTGGCGACGGCCTCTTCCAGGCGCCGGGGGTGGATGTCGGAGATCATCAGCGCGCGTGCGCCTTCCTCGGCACACCGGCGCGCCGCCGCAAAGCCGATGCCGACGCCCGCTGCGGCCGTGATCAGTACGCTGCGCCCCTTCAGCAGGCCGTGACCCTGGACATAGGCGGGCGCCGCGCGCATGCCCTGGACTGCGGCGCCGTTGGAAAGCGCGGTGTCGGAAATGGTGTTCATGTTTGTCCCCGTGCTTCGCGCGGCATACCGAGGCCGCGCTCCGCAATGATGTTGAGCTGGATTTCGTTGGTGCCGGCGTAGATGGTGTCGGCACGAGAGAACAGCGCCATGCCTTGCAGGCGGGTGCGGCGCGTGTCGGTTTCGTCGATGAGGTTGGCGGCGGGGCCGAGCACGTCGAGTGCAAGCTGCCCCAGGTCGCGATGCCAGTTGGACCAGTAGTACTTGTAGATCAGTGCTTCGCGCTGTAATGCGCCGCTGTCTGCGCCCTGCGCACCGGCCAGCATGCGCAGCGCGTTGTAGCGCATGACCCGCAGGCCAGCCCACGCACGCGCAATCCGTTGGCGCAACGTCGGCGCATTCCAGGCGCCGTTCTCGCGTGCGGCGTCCACGATCCAGCCGAGTTCATGCGCAAACTGCATCTGCTGGCCGAGCGTGGAGATGCCGCGCTCAAAGCCCAGCAGGGCCATCGCAATACGCCAGCCCTCACCGGGTGCGCCAACAACGTCCGCCGCCTTGGCGCGCGCGCCGTCGAAGAACACCTCGTTGAACTCCGCGCCACCGCCCATCTGGCGGATCGGCCGGATTTCGACGCCCGGCTGGTCCAGCGGCATGAGCAGGAAGATCAGCCCGCGGTTGCCCTGTGAGCCGGCCTCACTGCGCGCCAGCACGAAGATCCATTCCGATTCATGCGCGAGCGAGGTCCAGACCTTCTGGCCCGTCACGATCCAGTCGCCAGTAGCAGGATCGCGTTCGGCGCGCGTGCGCACGTTAGCTAGGTCAGAGCCGGCGCCAGGTTCCGAATAGCCCTGGCACCAAAGCTCGGTGCCGTTGCGGATGCCGGGCAGGAAGCGCGCCTTCTGATCTTCTGTGCCGTAGGCGATCAGCGTGGGGCCGATCAGACCTTCGCCGATGTGGCCCATGCGGCCGGGGCCGCCGGCGCGCGCATATTCCTCCTGGAACGCCACCTGATCCATCACCGACAGATTGCGTCCGCCGTACGCCTCGGGCCAGCCCACGCAGGTCCAGCCGCCTTCGGCCAGCTTGCGTTCCCACGCCTTGCGCAGTTCGGGAAACGCTTCTTCGTCACCCGGTCCGCCGCGGTGTTTCAGACAGGCAAATTCACCTGTCAGGTGTTCCGCCATCCACGCGGCCACGGATGCGCGCAGCGCGGCTTCGTTCGTTTCCGGGGCGCAGCAATCCACTGAAGTCATGCTCGTTCTCTACCGTTGATGCGCGTGTTAGTGCGCTGATGCGTGCTGCGCGTCTGCGACCAGCGCTTCGGCAATGCAATCGAGTGCTGCCGCCGTGCCGCCCAGCCAACTCGCAGCGGCCTGTGCGCGCTTGAAATACAGCTGCGGGTCGTATTCCCAGGTAAAGCCGACGCCGCCGTGCAGCTGGATCGCCTCTTGTGTGCAGAAGGCGAAGGCCTCGTCGGCGGCAAGACGTGCGGCGGCAATGTCCAGACGCGCTGCGTTCATGGCAGCTTCGTCGCCCGCAGCAACGGCGGCTTGCCACGCGTGCGCGGCGCCGTGAATGGCAGAGCGCGCGGCTTCGGTCATCACCATCATCTGTGCGCAGCGATGTTTGACCGCCTGGAAGGAGGCGATCGCCCGGCCGAACTGGATACGCTCCGCCGCGTACGCCACCGTCAGATCCAGACACTGCTGCGCCCCGCCCAACTGCTCGGCTGCCAGCATCAGGGCGCCGTGCCACAAAGCCGCGCCAATGCCGCATGCCACCTCGGGGCCGCGCGCCAGGCACCCACCTGCGTCGACCGGCAGTGCATCGAACACGACCGAGGCAATCGCACGGGTGCGGTCCAGCGTGTCGAGCGGCTGTACGGAAACATGCGGGCTGTCGGCCAGTGCCGCTGTATCCAGCAGAAACAGCGCCAACCCACCCGCGCCGTCATGAAGGCGTGCAGGCACCAGCAGCCAATCAGCGCCCACCGCATCAAAGACCTGATCGACGCGGCCGTGCAGCACAAAGCCGCCTTCACCGGCTTCGGCCCACACCGGTAGCGCTTCCGGCGAGAGCCGCCCTGCTGCATCCGGTGCAGTCCAGGCAGGCAGCACCAGCGCGGCACGCGTGGTGCCCAGCGCCAGCGGTTCCAGCCGGGCTTGTGCCTGTGCCTGCGACAGACTCCACTGCAGAGCCGGAGTGGCCAGACACACGCTCGACCAATACGGCACGCACGCGAGGCGCCGGCCCATCTGTTCCATCAGCAACACCAGCTCAGGGGCGCCCAGCCCTGCGCCGCCTGCCTCTTCTGGCAGTGCGATGCCACACCAACCGAGTTCGGCCACCTCACCCCAGAGTTCGGGGTCGTGCCGCGCGGACAGTGCTTCGGCATCCACCACCCGACGCACCGCGGCAGAATCGCTGCGCGCGTCGAGAAACTCTCGCGCGGTGTCGCGAATCATTTCCTGCTCGAGCGAAAGCGAAAGTTCCATCGTCGTGCTCGCTTCAGGTGCCGTAGACCTTCTGTGCCGGCTGGGCCTGGGCCAACAAGGCACCGACCGCCGCGCCCAGCTCGTGCGGTTCCCAGCGCGCGCCCTTGTCTTGCTCCGGGCCCGTGCGCCAGCCGTCTGCAATGGAGATCTTGCCGCCGGCCGCCTCGAACATCTGACCGGTCACGTGGCGCGATTCCGCGCTGCCCAGCCACACCACCAGCGGTGCGACGTTGGCGGGGTCGAAGGCGTCAAAGCCGTCTTCGGGCGCCTTCATCATTTCGCCGAACACGCCTTCGGTCATGCCGGTGCGTGCGGCCGGCGCCAGCGCATTGGCGGTAATGCCGTAGCGCGCCAGCTCGGCAGCCTGCACCAGCGTGAGGCTCGCAATGCCGCCCTTGGCCGCCGCGTAGTTGGACTGCCCGACCGAGCCCTGCAGCCCCGCGCCAGAGCTGGTGTTGATGATGCGCGCGTCCACGGCGGCACCCGCCTTGGATGCATCGCGCCAACGCTTAGCGAGCAGGTTGGCCAGGCAGAAGTGGCCGCGCAGGTGCACGCGCATCACCTCGTCCCAGTCCTCTTCCGACAGGCTGACGAACATGCGGTCACGGCAGATGCCGGCGTTGTTCACCAGCACGTGCACGTCACCAAACGCCGCCACGGCGGCATCGATGATGCGCTGTGACGTGGCCAGCTTGGTGATGTCGTCGTCGTTGGCAATGGCCTTGCCGCCGGCTGCGCGAATGGCTTCGCTCACCGCCTCAGCGGCTTCACGCCGAATATCATTGACCACCACGTTGGCGCCTTCGGCACCGAAGGCCAGTGCATACGCACGCCCCAGGCCGCCGCCTGCACCGGTGATGATGACGGTCCGTCCGTCGCAGATTCCCATTGCTTGCTCCTTGTTTTGCGCGACCGCCTTACAGGCGCTCGATGATCGTCACGTTGGCGACACCGCCGCCTTCGCACATGGTCTGCAGCCCGTAGCGGCCGCCGGTGCGCTCCAGCTCGTGCAGCAGCGTGGTCATCAGCCGCGCGCCGGTGGCGCCCAGCGGATGGCCCAGCGCGATGGCGCCACCGTTCGGGTTGGTCTTCTCTGCGGAATAGCCGGTCTCGGCCAGCCAGGCCATGACCACCGAGGCGAAGGCTTCGTTGATTTCCACCGCATCGATGTCATTCAGGCTCAAGCCGCTGCGTTCCAGCGCGCGCTTGGTGGCGGGAATGGGTGCGGTCAGCATCCAGACTGGGTCGTCGCCCATCACGCTCATGTGCACGATGCGGGCGCGCGGCGTGAGCTTGTAGCGCTTGAGGGCGTCTTCGGACACCACCAGCAGCGCAGCAGCAGCGTCGGCGGTCTGGCTCGACACGGCGGCGGTCAGCTTGCCGCCCGGCATCAGCGGCTCCAGCGTGGCCATCTTGGCCAGGGTGGTATCCGGACGCGGCGTCTCGTCTCGCGAGACACCCTGGAACGGCACGATCTCGCGCTTGAAGCGGCCTTCTTCGATGGCCACCACGGCGCGGCGGTGACTCTCCAGCGCGAAGGCTTCCATGGCCTCGCGCGACAGGTTCCAGTGGTCGGCAATCCTCTGCGCTGCGTGGAACTGCGACACCGGCGCATCGCCAAAACGCGCGCGCCAGCCCTCGCTGCCCGAGAACGGATCAGTGAAGCCCAGCGCCTGACCGGCCAGCATGGCCGACGAGATCGGGATCTGCGTCATGGTCTGCACGCCGCCGGCAATCACCACGTCCTGGTTGCCGCTCATCACGGCTTGCGCAGCGAAGTGCACAGCCTGCTGCGACGAACCGCACTGGCGGTCCACCGTCACGCCGGGCACTTGCAGCGGCAGCCCGGCAGCCAGCCAGGAACTGCGGCCGATATTGCCGGCCAGCGGCCCGATGGTGTCGCAGCAGCCGAACACCACGTCGTCGTAGTCCTCAGCCGGAATGGCATTGCGCGCGACCAGCTCCTTCAGCACGAAGGCACCCAGATCAGCACCGTGCACGTGCGACAGTCCGCCCTTGCGGCGCCCGACGGGCGTGCGCAACGCGTCGACGATATAGGCTTCTCTCATTT
Source organism: Ralstonia sp. A12 (assembly GCF_000801955.1). Lineage (GTDB taxonomy): Bacteria > Pseudomonadota > Gammaproteobacteria > Burkholderiales > Burkholderiaceae > Ralstonia. The sequence continues at coordinate 83,953 of NZ_JSZO01000036.1, read as the reverse complement.
CGATTTCCCTCTCTGAATGCTCAAGCGGCGGCTTGGGTCGACGTTGCTGCGTCGCCGTCGAAGCGCGCCTCGCGGCGTTCCACGAACGCGTCGCGCGCTTCGGTGGAATCGGCGGTCATGTAGGCCTGCAGGGTGAAACCCTGCTCCCAGCGGTATTTGTCTTCGAGGTTGCCGTCTTCCACGCCGTTGAGCGCTTCCTTGGCCAGGCGCACCATGGCGGGGCTCTTCGCGGCGATCTTGCGGGCAATCCCGAGCGCGGTGTCGCGCAGTTCGGCGCGCGTCACGACCTTCTCCACGGCGCCCAGGCGATAGGCTTCGGCCGCGTCGATCGGATCACCGGTGAAGTACATGGTCCGCACCTTCTGCACGCCAAACATGCGCTGCAGGTGTGCGCCGCCGCCCATGGCGCCACGGTCGATCTCGGGCACGCCAAAGGTGGCGCATTCCGACGCGACGATGACGTCGGCCGCACCGCAGATACCGATACCTCCGCCCAGCACGAAGCCGTGCACGGCAGCGATGACCGGCACCGGATTGCGGTGCACCGCGCGGAACGTTTCGTAGTTGCCTGCATTCACGTCAACGATGCGCTGCGGATACGCGGCCAGTTCTTTGATGTCCACGCCCGCGCAGAAACCGCGCCCTTCGCCACGCAGCACGATCACGCGAACTTCGGGGTCTTGTCCGAGCTGCTCGATGGCCTTGGCCAGCGCATGCCAACCGGCGCTGTTCAGCGCGTTGACGGGTGGGTGGTCGATCACCAGTTCGGCCACGCCGTCCTGCAAGTCGATCTTGAAAGGCGCCGCACCGGATGCGCGTGCGCTTTTGGCTTGTTGTGTCGTCATGGAAACGGGCTCGTTAGAGAGTGGCGGCGGTGGCGGCCGGTGTGGTTTGCACCGATTGCGCCGTTGCGTGCAATGCGTCGAGGCGTGCCTGCGCCTGGGCGGCAATGCGCGTGATGATCTGTTCGCAGGAGTCGAGCGCGCCGATGGCCGCTGCGGCCTGCCCGCTGGGCAGCACGCCTTCGTCCGGATGGCCCTCCACCATCGCGCGCTGGATCAGCACCGGGGCGTTGGCGGCCATCATGGCCTGCGCGGCGCTGTAGTCGTGCTGGCGCATCGCGCGCCAGCCGGTTGCCAGCATCTGCGAGGTACGCATGCCGGTGCGCTGGCGCCATTTATAGGCCGCGGCCAGTGCCAGCCATGTGCGGCGCAGCGGCCCGGCGGCTTCCAGCTCCAGCAGCAGCGGGTTGTCGATCATGCGTTGCGGCAGGCCGTCGATGGCGAGCGACACGCGGATCTTGCCGGCGTCCTTGACGGCCACGTAGCGCTGCAGCGTGCTGGCCGGCACGGGCGAATCGCTCGACATCAGGAAGCGCGTGCCCATGGCGATGCCGGCCGCGCCGTAAGCGAGCGCGGCCGCCAGGCCACGCCCATCGAAGAAGCCGCCCGCCGCCACCACGGGCACGCGCACGGAATCCAGCACTTGCGGCAGCAGCAGCGTGGTCGGGGTGCCGCCGGTATGGCCGCCGCCTTCGCCGCCCTGCACGGTCACCACATCGGCGCCCAGTTCGACCGCCTTGGCGGCATGCTTGGCCGCACCCACGGTGGGCATACAGACGATGCCGGCTGCTTTGAGGCGTCCGATCATGCGGGCGTCTGGCCCACGGCCGTAGCTGACGGCACGCAGGCGGTGGCGGATCGCCATCTCGACCACCTCGTCGGCGTTCGGCTGGAACATATGGAAGTTGATGCCGAACGGTTGCCCGCTCAGCGCCTTAACGGCCAGGATCTCGCGCTCGACCTCGCCGGGCAGCAGCGTGGCACCGGCCAGGAAACCGAAACCGCCGGCATTGCCGGTGGCGGCCACCAGGCGCGCATCGGCCACCCAGCCCATCGCGGTCTGGACGATCGGGTAACGGCAACCGAGCAGATCGCACAGCACGGTGTGCAGGCCTGAATTGCTCACTGCGGCGCTCATGCTGCACACTCCTTGCCTTCACCACCGTCTCCACCGTTGCGCTGCGAAGCCGCCATGGCGCGAGCGTCATAGCCGCCGAGGCGGTCGCCGCTGGTCAACTCGTTATGCGCGTGGGCGAAGTGGTGCCAGGCAAAGGCAGCATCCATGGCCGCGCGCTTGCCCTGCAACTCTTCAACATGGTTGATGGCCTGCTTGGTCAGGGTCAGGCCCAGGCGCGGCATGGTGGCAACCTTCTGCGCCAGCGCCAGCGTGGTGCTCTCCAGCGCATCGCGTGTGGTCACGCGATTGACCATGCCCATCTGGTAGGCGCGCGCGGCGTCCATGCGGTCGCCCGTGAAGAGGAATTCCTTGGCGATGCGCGGGTTCAGTTCATACGCGTGGGCGAAATACTCCACGCCCGGAATGCCCATGCGCACCACGGGGTCCGAGAAGAACGCATCGTCCGAGGCAACGATCAGGTCGCACACCCACGCCAGCATCAGCCCGCCGGCAATGCACGCGCCGTGCACCATGGCGATGGTCGGCTTGGGCAGATCGCGCCAGCGGCGGCACATGCCCAGGTAGACCTCCTGTTCACGCGCGTAGAGCAGTTCCCCGCCCGGTTTGTTGACGTGGTCGTACCAGAGCGAGGCGCGCTCGAACGTTTCGTCGATGTCGCGGCCCGGCGTGCCGATGTCGTGGCCAGCTGAGAAGTGCTTGCCCGCGCCGCGCAGGATGATGGCCTTGACGGCATCGTCAGACGATGCGCGCCGGAAGGCTTCATCCAGCGCGTACGTCATCTTGGAGTTCTGCGCGTTGTGGTACTGCGGCCGGTTCATCGTGACCGTGGCCACACCGTCAGCGACTTGATACAGCACCTCGGCGTTCGGGCCGAGTGCTTCGGGGGTGATGGCTTCTGTTGACATGGTGTGTTCTCGTCGTGGCTGCCGGTGCGGTGGCGTGATGCGCGCGTATGGGACGTTATGCGGCGGCCGTGGCCTCTTGCACTGCAGCGCGGCGGCCGGGCGGGTTGTCGCGCACGATGGCGGCGCGCTGGTTGTGCGGATCGAGCTTGGCGATCACAGCCAGTTCTTCCGCGCTCGGCGCCGGCGTTTCCGGCAGCGCTTCATCCGCCGCGTTGGCCAGTGCGAAACCGGTGGCCGCGCGCACCTCTTCCAGGCTCACGCCTGGGTGCAGCGAACGCACGCGGATGGCGTGGTCGGGTCCGGTGAAGTCCATCACGCACAGGTTGGTCACGATGACCCGCAGGTCCGCGAAGCTGCGCATGCCTTCGATATGGCGCGCCGGGTTGTAGCCCACGCTGCAGACCATATCGACTTCGTCCTTCACGAACGTGCGTGCGCTGTGCGCGGGCACGAAGAACGAGTTGGCGTGGTTGATGCTGTTGCCGGGAAAGCCGCGCGCGCCCAGCAATTGCTTTTTCGGCTGCGTCTGCGTGCCGCCCAGGCGGGAGATATTGGCCTGGCCGAAGCGGTCGATCTGCGTGGGCATGACCATGGCATGGCGACGGCCGCCCCACAGGCAGTCAAACACGCGCGAGTAGCCCATCCAGCCGCTGGCGCGCACCTTGAAGCCCGGCTCTCGCCGGCCCAGCGGCACGGGTTGCTCCACCAGGTAGGCTTCGCCGTCGGTCATCAGCAGGCCCGGGTTGTGCAGCAGGCGCGACACGCCTGCGGCAAGGCGCGGGCCGGTGCCGATGCCGGTGGCCAGGACCTCGCCGTCGTCATTCCAGACACGGGCGGCGGCCGCGATCATCAGTTCGGCAAGAGTGAATTCTTGATTGACGCTCACAGTGGCTCCTGAATTCGGTGTCAAACGGACGGTGTCAAAGAACGGGCAGCGGCAGGCCCAGCACGTGGCCGGTGCCGCCGATCTTGGCGAGGTAATCGGCTTCGCTCTGCCCGATCACGTCGTGGCGGTAGGTGGCGAAGCCCGCCGCCTCATCCGCGCTGGCGCAGTAGGTTTTCAGGTGCGGCACGTCAAAGCCGTATTGCGGCCCGCACGAGGTCGGATGTGCACCAGCCGGTGCATGCACCACACCGGTCACCAGCGAGCGCTCGAACGGGTTGTTGCGCGCACGCGTGAGGTCTTCTTCCTCCAGCGACGGGCTCAGCGTTTCGCAGCTGACGTAGCACTGCTTCGCGGCCCGCGCGAACCATTCGTCAAAGAACGGATCGGGACCATCAATGCGCGTGTTGCCCCGCGCGTCGCTTTCGTTCACGTGCAGCAGCGCAACGTCCAACGCAATGGCCGGCATGGCCAGCAGCACCTCACCATCGTCATACGGCGAGCGGATCGTCTTGAGCTGCGGGTTGTGCGTGAGCAGATCGGTGCCCAGGCCAACGCGCGTCGGCAGGAACGGCAGGCGAGCGGCCGCGGCGCGCAGGCCGAGTTGCAGCATCCCCTCGTCGACTTCCCACACGTCGATCGAACCGCTCTCGCGGGCGTTGCGGAAATGCGGCTCCAGCGGAATCACGTCGAGCGACACGAAGCCGTAGATCACCTTGCGCACCTTGGCCGCCGCGCACAGCATGCCGACGTCCGGACCGCCGTAGGACACGATCGTCAGGTCCTTCAACGGCGAGCGCAGGATTTCGCGCACCAGTGCCATCGGCTTGCGGCGCGGGCCCCAGCCACCAATACCGATCGTCATGCCATCGGTCAGCCGCGCCACAACGTCGGCGGGGCTCATGCTTTTGTCGAGTGTCTTGATCATGGAATGCATTCCGGATTAGCGGCGTCCAATGCTGAAATCGTGGCCCCACAGGCTGACCCGTGTGGCTTCGTAGGCGTTGTGCTGTTGCCAGTCGACCTCCAGGCCGCCAAAGCCGTATTCGAGGTCGAAGCCGCCCGGCGTGCGCATATAGAACGAGACCATGCGGTCGTTGCAGTGCTGGCCGAGCGTGGCCGACATGGGCGTGTTGTGTTGCTGCGCGCGATCGAGTGCGCGGCCCACTTCGGTCATGTCCGGCACTTCGGCCATGATGTGCACGCAGCCCGACGGAATCGCCATCTCGAAGATCGCGAGGCTGTGGTGGCGTGCGTTACCGCAATGCAGGAAGTGGATGCGCTTCTCGGGTTCCGCAGGGTCCGGCGTAAAGCGCACGCGGAAGATGTCGGACAGGCCAAAGCCCATCACGTCGCGCAGGAAGGCGTAGGTCTCGTCAAAGGCCGGTGCCGGCAACACGGCATGCCCCAGGCCCATCGGATCGGTGATGAAACGCGGCACGCCCACCGGCGAGACAAAGCGCAGGAAATCTGCGCGCGGGCCCCAGTAGATTTCGTGGCGGTTGCCGGACGGATCGCGGAACCACGCGGCCGCTTGTACACGGCGCTGCGCCAGCTCCTGGGCGCTTGCCTGCACCACCTCGACCTTGGCGTCGCGCAATGCCTGCAGCGCTTGCTGGAACGCAGCCTCGTCGGCCAGCTCCCAGCCCGATGCGCCATAACGGTCTTCCTTGCCGGGCACGATCAGGTAGCGAAAATCGCGCTCGTCCATCTTGATGTAGAGCGCTTCGCCCGGCGCGTTGCTGCAAGCCATGCCGAGTACCTGCTCGGCATAGTGGCGCCATTGTTCAATGTCGGTGGACTCGACGACGATGTAGCCGAGCGCGCGGATATCCATCTTGCTGTCTCCTGGCAGGTCTGGTTCTTCATCTGCCGCACCGCCTGGAACAGGCGGCAATGCGACTTCGATGGAGCCATTGTTCGGCTGAAGACAGCTTCCTACATCGTCTATTGAGACTAACCGCGAGCGCGCGGTGCTCAGTCCTGCGTGTGCGCAGGCGCGCCCTTTCTGGCGTGGCGGGCTTCTTCGCTCGTCAGCGGTTCAACCAGGTGCATGCTGGCCAGCGAGCGGCGCGCGAGGTCCTGATACATGCGCGTACCGGCCAGTTTCTTCGCGATCTCGTCGGGGCTCCGTGTGCGCACCACGCGTGCAGGCACGCCTGCCACCAGCGCGCCCGGCGGGACAGCCATACCGGCCTTGACGAAGGCGCCTGCCGCGACCATGGCATCAGCGCCCACCACGGCACCGTCCATGACGATCGCGTTCATGCCAACCAGGGCGTTGCGTCCCACCCGGCAGCCGTGCAGGATCGCGCCGTGACCGACATGCCCGTCTTCTTCGACCAGGACTTCAACGCCGGGATACGAATGCGCGACACAGGTGTCCTGAATGTTTGCACCGCGCTCCAGGCGGATACGCCCGAAATCGCCGCGCAAACAGGCACAGGGGCCGACATAACAGTCCGGCCCCACGATCACATCACCAATCAGGACGGCATCCGGATGCACGAACGCACCCGGATGCACGACGGGCGTGATCCCGTCGAATGCATAGACTTTCGCCATCTGCTGCTGGGGCTCCTTCAGGCGACGTTCAGGACTCGCGCAAGCGGTACTTGAGGATCTTTCCTGCAGCACTGATCGGCAGCGTCTGCACGAAGGTGATCTCGCGCGGCACCTTGTAGTTGGACATGCAGCGCCGGGCCCAGCCGATCAGGTCGTCCGCGGTGACGCGGGCACCATGGCGCAGCACGACATACGCCTTGCCCACCTCACCCAGCCGCTCATGCGGCACGCCCACCACGGCGCACTGCGCGATGGCCGGATGCGAGGCCAGCAGCTTCTCGATCTCCGCCGGATAGCAGTTGAAGCCCCCGACGATGAACATGTCCTTGATGCGGTCGGTGATGCGCAGATAGCCACGGCTATCCAGCACGCCAATGTCACCCGTGTGCAGCCAGCCATCGGCATCCACGGCCTTTGCGGTGGCGTCGGGCTGATTGAAGTAGCCGCGCATGACGTTGTAGCCGCGCACCAGCACTTCCCCCGGTTGGCCCGGCGTCACCGGTTGGCCTTTGTCATCCACGCAGCGCAGTTCAACGCCTGGCATGGCACAGCCGGAACTCAACGCCACCGTCTCGGCATCGTCGCCGGTGCGCGTGAGCGTGGCAAAACCGCAGGATTCCGTCAGGCCGTAACCGGTGTGGACGTCGCGAAAGCCCAGCTCGCTGCGCATGCGCTCGATCAGCACGGGCGGAATCGCCGACGCCCCCGTCACAGCCATGCGCAACGACGACAGGTCAAATTCACGCAGGCGCGGGCTGTTCAGCAGCGATTGATACAACGTCGGCGGCCCGGGCAGCACAGTTACGCGCTCGTTCTCGATGCGCGTCATCACCGCATCGGCATCGAACACCAGGTGCGGCAGGATGGTGGCGCCGCGGGTGAGCGCCGCGAGCCAGCCGGCCTTGTAACCGAAGGTATGGAAGAACGGGTTGACGATGAGGTAGCGATCGCCGGTTTCGAGCCCCGTGATCGACGCCCAGCCGTCGACGGCGCGCAGGTTCTGTGCCTGTGATGTCATCACGCCCTTCGGGCGGCCGGTCGTGCCCGAGGTGAACATGATGTCCATCACCGTGTCGCCGGTCACGCGTTGCTCACTGGCTTGGAAGCGTTCGTCGCTCACCTGCTCCGCCTGCACAAGAAACGCCGGCCAGAGCAGCTCGCCCTCGGCCATCGGCCGCTCCGCACGCGGACGCAGCACGACCGTGCGTTCAACGCAGGCCGGCCGGTGCGGCGCCAGCATATCGGGGTAGGACTCGCCGAGGAAGTGGTCGATGCAGAACAGCACGCGGGCGCCGCTGTCCGCCAGGATGGCAGCCACCTCCAACCCCTTCATGCGGGTGTTGATCGGCACCATCACAGCGCCAATGCTCTGCGCGGCCAACGTGACCAGAATCCACTCGGACAGGTTTGGTGCCCACACGGCCACGCGATCGCCGGGTTCCACGCCCAGCGCGAGCATCGCCTTGGCAACTTCGACACGCTGCGTGTCGAGCGCGGCGTAGGTGAGCCGCAAGCCGTCTTCCTGGATGGCGACGCGCTGGTCGTACTGCTTGGCGGCACGGCGCAGCAACTCGGGAATGGTGAGCGCAGGCTGCGCGCCCTGCAGTTCAGAATCGCACGGCGTGGCCGCGCTTTCGATGGTGTCGGAAGTGATCATGTCAGTCCGGAAATCTCAAGTGAACGTCATCGCCGACAGGCACGGCCTGGCAGGCCAGGGTCCAGCCGGCCTCCAGGTCGGCTGCATCGAGTACATGGTTTTCGCCCAGCCTGACGGTGCCGCCTTCAACACGGCACATGCAGGCGCCGCACAAGCCGGTGCGGCACGAGTTGGGCGCGGCAACGCCTGCGCGCAGCAGAGCATCGAGCGCGGTTTCGCCCGCCTGCGCGGTGACACGGTGCGCGGTGCCATCCAGCTCCACCGTCATCGGCACGGGTGCGCACGATGCAATGGCTTCGCCCTCCGGCGCGGCGCGTGGCGTTTCCGATGCGGCCTGTGGCACGGTCTGTGGCAGGCCAAACCGCTCCAGATGAACCTGGCCCGGTGGTACACCAAGCGCCTGCAACGCCGCCTGCGCGCAATCCATGAACGGCGCGGGCCCGCAGATGAAGCATTCGGCCAGGCTCCACGGGCGCACCAGCTCTTCCAGTTGGCGTGAGGACGGCGGCCCCAGCACGCTGTCGAGCCAGTGGATCACACGCAGCCGCCCCGGATGCTTTGCCGACAGTTCGCGCAACGCATCCCGGAAGATGATGGCGTGCTCATCGCGGTTGGCGTACACGAGCGTGATGTTGCCGCGCCCATGCCGCAGCACAGCCTTGGCGATCGACAGCACCGGCGTGATGCCGCTGCCGCCGGCCAGGAGCAGGAAGTCGCCATGCAGTGCAGGTGGCGTGAAGACGCCCGCCGGCGGCATGACCTCCACCGTATCGCCCGGCCCGAGGTGGTCGCAAATCCAGTTCGAGACCTGCCCGCTGCGCACACGCTTGATGGTCACCCGCAGCGCGTCGTCCACCTGCGGCGTGCTGGAGAGCGAATAGCAGCGCTGCTGCACGGCGCCGTTGACGGGCACCCTGAGTGTCAGAAACTGGCCCGGCCGATACGCAAAAACGTCGCGCAGCGGTTCGGGTAGGTCAAACACCAGCGACCGTGCATCGTCGGTCTCTGCCACGACCTCGGCAATCTGGAGCCGATGAAATTGCGGGAGCGCCATGATGCTCAGCCTCAGGCCAAACCCATGATGGTTTGCGCGTTGTCGATGCGCAGTTCGGCACCGTTGATGAAGCGCGATTCATCGGACGCCAGGAACAGCACGAAATTGGCAATGTCGCGCGGGTGGGCCATCCGCTGCAGCGCGCCTTCCCCGACCTTCATCTCTGCCAGGTCGGCACCGCCGCCAGCCGGCATCAATGCCGCGGTCATCGGCGTCAGGATGCCGTCTGGGTGGATCGAGTTGCAGCGGATCTGGTAGCCCTGCTGCTTGCAGTGAGCAGCCACGCTGCGCGTGAGCGCCGTCACCGCGCCCTTGCTGGCGCTATAGGCGCAGAAGGCCGCCATCCCGCCAATCGCCGCGACCGACGACATGTTGATGATCGTGCCGCCACGTGCCTTCATGGCTGCCACACCGTACTTGCAGCCCAGGAAGTAGCCCTCGGCATTCACACGCATGATGCGTTGCCACAGGTCGACCGTGGTGTCCTCCACCGTACCCAGGGCGAGGATGCCGGCGTTGTTGACCAGCACGTCCGGCGTGCCGAATTGCGTTTGCGTGGTGGCCATCACGTGTTGCCAGCCGGCCTCGCTGCTGATGTCGTGCGGCACGAAGATGGCGGCTTCGCCAATCTCGCGTGCCACCGCCCTGCCTTCCTCTTCGTTGCGGTCGGTCAGCACCACCCGCGCGCCATGCTGCGCCAGCAGCAACGCATCTTCCTTGCCCACGCCGCTTGCGGCTCCGGTAATGACGGCAATCTTGCCTTCAACACGATGGCTCATAGTTGTACCCCTCCTTTGCTACCCATTCCGACTGACTTCAGACCGCGCACATGCCCAGCAACGGCGCCGACTTTGAATACTGACCATCCACGTACACCAGCGGTGCCACCTCGCCTGACAGGCGTACCTCACGCAGCCGGCCGATGAAGACGGCATGCGTGCCGTAATCGAAGCGCCCGTCCTGCTCGCAGATCAGGTTGGCCTGCGCATCCCGCAGGCAAGGCACGCCCAGCAGGTCGGCGTCCCACGCGCCGCTGGTGAAGCGTTCCTCGCCCTTGAGCCTGCCGCTGCAATCCACGGCGATCTCGCGGTGGTCCACCGCCAGCAGGTTCACGCAGAAATCCGCACCGGCATCCAGCGGCGGATAGATCGACGAATTGCGATTGATGCAGATCAGCAGCGAAGGCGGATCTGCGGACAGGGAATCGACGGCGGTGACCGACATCGAATAGCGCCGCTCGCTGTCGCGGCAACTGACAACCGCGACCGAACGGGCCATGCGCCGCATGGCCGACAACATGTCTTCGCGCAGCTGGGTGGGAATGTTTTGGCTCATGATGCGTCTCCATATGCGGGGGCACCGCAACGGCTCGCCCCCAAAACCTTGTTCTGTGTTTGCCTTCCTACGCCACGGCCGCCGGGCTTTCCTGGCTGCGTGCAACCACCTCGCCGGCCAGCGTGTCGGCCGCGATAAAACCGAATGTCATGGCCGGCCCGATCGTCGAGCCCGCGCCGGGGTAGCTCGCTCCCATCATCGAAGCGGCGGTGTTGCCGATGGCAAACAGACCATCGATGCAAGAACCATCCGTGCGCAACACGCGCGCGCGCTCGTCCGTCAACAGCCCGCCCTTGGTACCGATGTCACCGGCGTCGATCCGCACCGCGTAGAACGGCGCGCGGTCGATCGGCGCCAGGCAGGGGTTGGGCTGCGTGTTCGGGTCGCCGTAGTAGGTGTCGAACACGTTGTCGCCCTTGCCGAACTCGGCATCCACGCCAGTCGCCGCATAGCCGTTCATGCGCGCCGCGCTGGCAACCAGGCCGGCAGCATCAACGCCGATCTTGGCGGCGAGCGCTTCCAGCGTGTCGGCGCGCACCAGGATGCTGCGGAACGCGGCCGGGATGCGGTGATCCGGCATGACCGAGGCGGGCATGATCGGCCCGCACGCAAACTTGTGCCGGAAGGTCGCATCAAACACCATCCAGGCCGGCACGCTGCAGCCCGTTTGTTCGTGATCGCGATACATGGCGGGCACGAATTCGGAGTACGGCGCGGCTTCGTTGACGAAGCGCCGGCCTTGCCCGTTGACCACCATGCAGCCCGGCGCGGCACGCTCGATGAAGATCGCGCGCTGTTTTTCTTCGTCTGCCACGCGGATGGTCGGTGCGCCCCAGACATGCTCCATCAGATCGAGCGCGGCCCCAAGACGCTGCGCGGCGCGAATCGCATCGCCCGTGTTGTTGGGCGGTGTCGCACTCCATGTGGCTTGCGTCGGGTGCGGTAGATACGCCTCGCGCATCGCCTGATTGCGCTCAAAGCCACCAGCGGCCAGGATCACGCCGCGCCGCGCTCGCACGCTGAAGGGGCGACCTTCTCGCATGACTTGCACACCCGTCACGCGCTGCCCGCCTGGGCTGTCTTCCACCATCAGATCGCCCAGCGACGTGTTCAACCAGAGCGGAATCCCACGTTCCAGCATGGCGTGGCGTAGCCCCCCGGCAAGCGCGTTGCCCAACGTCAGCCGCCGGTCACGCTGCGTCTTGCGGCGCCAGCCCAGGTCAAGCCAGTAACGAGCGAACTGCCGCACCGTCACACCCAGCCAGCCGCGCGAACGGGTCCACATGGTGTGGGCCTCGCCGGAGGTCACCGCCACGCGGCCACCGACCAAGGTGCCGGGCGATGGCGGGCGCAGACGCGCAAATTCGTCACCCAGCGCGGTGCCGTCGAACGGCATCGGGTCCAGCGCGCGATAACCCGGCATGGCGCCGGGCAGGCGCTGGAAGTAATCGGCATAGCGCGACAGCGCGTAGTAACGCACGCGCGTGCGTTCCTCCAGGTAACGCAGCATGCGCGGCGCGTGCTCAAGATAGGCCCGCAGGCGCTGCGGAGACGATTGCCCCTGCGTACACGCTTCGAGGTAAGTCAGTGCCTCGTCGTAGTTGTCCTTGCCGCCCGCCTCTTCAATGTGGTGGTTGAGCGGAATCCAGATGCCGCCGCCCGACACCGCCGTGGTACCGCCGTATTGGCCGCTCTTCTCCAGCACCACCACCGACAGCCCCTGATCTGCCGCACGGCACGCCGCCAGCATGCCGCCACCACCCGAGCCGACCACCACCACGTCGAACTCGGCAATCTGCCCAGAAGTCAGCACCCCGCTCTTGCTCATGCTTCGCTCCTGGCCGCGTCAGATGAAGAAGTCGGTGTTGGTACGACCCATCATCACGCCGCCAAAGTTCTGGCCGAAGCGGTCCACGTTGTTCGCGTAGTGCCCGCGTGCGGCGTGCAAGTCCAGGAAGCGGCGGACCAGCGGATTGGTGTTGTAGATGCCATTGCCGCCGGCATAGCGCAGCAGGCCGTTGGCCAGCCGGGCACAGCGCTCCGCCACCTGCGAAGACTGGTAGCGGAAATGCAGCCGACGCTCGAGCTCGATCTGCTTGCCGGTCTTGGCGGCGTCCATCAGTTCATTGAAATTGCGCTGCAGGACGATGCGCATCTCGTCGATGCCCACGGCCGCCTCCGCACAGGCGAGCTGCGCGCCGCCGTCATCGGCCGTCTTGCCGCCGCTGTTGGCACTAACGCGCCCATGTGCATAGCCAAGGAAGTCTTCCAGACCGCCCTCCAGCGCACCAATGCAAGCCGTGCAGACGGCGCGCACGAAGATCTGCGCAAACGGCAGGCGGTACAGCGGCGCATCGTTCAGTGCCAGCCCGGGGCTGGTACCCATGGCGCCGTCGGTGGCGCGGTGCGTGCGGTACTCGGGCACGAACACGTCATCCACCACGATGTCGTGGCTACCGGTGCCACGCAGGCCCATCACATCCCAGTTGCGGGCGATGGTGTAGTCCGCACGCGGCAGCAGGAACGTGCGGTATTCCGGTGGGTTGCCCGGCGCGGACGGCGGCACCAGGCCACCGAGGAAAATCCAGTCGCACAGCTCGCTGCCGCTGGAGAACTTCCAGTGCCCCGACACGCGGAAACCGCCTTCGACCGGCGTGACCTTGGCCACCGGCATGTAGGAAGACGCGATGAGCGTCGTGGGATCGTCGCCCCAGACGTCCTGCTGTGCACGCTCGTCAAACAGCGCCAATTGCCAGTTGTGCACCCCGATCACGCCATAGACCCAGGCGGTGGACATGCAGCCTTTGGCCAGCGCCATCTGGATGTCGAAGAAGGCCTGCGGCTCCAGCTCGTAACCGCCGTAGCGGCGCGGCTGCAACACCTTGAAGAAGCCCGCGGCCTGCATGTCGGCCACGGTTTGCGCGGGCACGCGCACCCCTTGCTCAGCTTGCTCAGCGCGTTGCGCCAAGGTGGGCGCCAGAGCGTGGGCGCGCCCGATCAGTTCTGCTGCCAGGGCCTGGGAATCGAAGTCTCGGTGCACCGCTTGTCTCCTCTTGCTGATGCCGCGTCGGCATGTCTTATCGTGAGTTGATGCTCGCACTGCCGCCGCCGGCTGCCATCGTCTGACGGGACTAGGCAAACCAGCGGCCGACAGGCACCTCAGGCGACGCGCAGCGTGTGGCCTTTCTCGCGGAAGTACGGGATCACGTGCTCACCGATATTGCGGATGGTCTCCAGCTGCGCCCATTGCGGCACCGTGCCCATCTGGCAGATGAAGAGGATTTCATCGGCGCCCGAGTCGATCAGGCGCTGCACGTAGTTGATGCAGTCTGTGACCGTGCCGTAGGCGTGGTTGGGGTTGAGCATCATCATGCTCGGGTCGCTGAAGTCGACCGCCACCTTCTCGGAGGCGAAGCTTGTCTTGATGACGGCCTTGCCTTGCGCGTCTTCGGCCAGGCCGTGCTCGATGTCCCACGAATCCGGGTTCGGACGCTCGCCGCCGGCATACCAATAGGCGAGCGATTCCATGAAGTAACGCTGACCCTTGATGCCGATCTTGCGAGCGGCCAAGCCGTCTTCCAGCACGATCGTCGGGCACAGTGCGGCCAGATGCTGATGCGGGCGGAAGCCCACCTGGTCTTCCGGCTTGCGCGCGTTCCAGGCTTCACGGTAGATGGCGTTCTTCTTGGCCACGTCTTCCGGGCCGCCAAAGCCCAGCACCAGTGCGCCGATACCGCGGGCACCTGCGCGCTGCAGCGTGTCGGTGTTGGTGCACGCGAGGTACATCAGCGGATGCGGGTCCTGGCGCGGCTTCGGGTGGATCGGGCGGCGCGGGATCTTGATGAACTCGCCGTCGTGCTCGATCTCGTCCTGCGTGAGGATCTTCGGAATCAGGTACATCGACTCGTCGATCATCGGGTGCAGCTGATTCATGTCGTAGCCGAAGGTGCCGGCTTCCTGCTGCGTACCGCCCTTGCCCATGCCAAAGTGCACGCGACCCTGGGACAGGATGTCGAGCGTAGCGATACGCTCCGCCACCTTGACGGGGTGGTTCATGGCCGGCGGCAGGCAAACCACGCCGTGGCCAACGCCAATGCGCTTCGTGCGGCCGGCCACGAAGGCCAGGAACGTCTCAGGTGCGCTCATGTGCGCGTAGTTGGTCAGGGCGGTGTGCTCCACGGCCCAGATCACGTCGAAGCCCACTTTCTCTGCAAGATCAACCTGCTCGATGATCTCGTCGAAGATTTTTTGGTCGCCCTCGCGCGAATTCTCAACGGTTTGGGCTTCGTAGATCAGTGAAAAACGCATTGCAGTGTCTCCGATGAATGTGCGTGGCCAGGCCGTCGTCTGTGGCGCTGCCTCATGCGGCGCCCGCGGTGGTGTGGTGACATTGGCCCGCGCGATTTTGGTTCGCGCGATTTTTGTCCGCGTGTAGGCAGTGTGTTCGGGCGACAGCCTCACAACATCGTCTGATTGGATTATGCGAAGCGGTGTGCGATGCCTAAGATGTGCCGTGGTACGTCGGCGCTGGCCCACGCCATGTGCGGCGCGCCGCCGTTGCACACGCGCCATCGTGGCGCCCGTGCGCCTGACCTGTGGGGAAGACTCAAATGCAGTGCAAGCTTCTGCTGTACCCGGTTGACAGCATCTCGGCCGCGTTGCCGTTCTTTGAGCAGGGCCTGGGCTTGACCATGAAGTTCAGGGATGGCGAGCGCTACTGCGCGCTGGACGCGGGCCCGTTGACGATTGCGCTCGTGGCGGGCGAGGAACGGCTGCATACGCAGCCCGCGCCAGCCTTTGCGGTAGCGCCCGGAGAAGACATTCGCGCAGCGCTTGACCGCCTGCTCGCGCAGGGTGCGCAGTTGGCCGAGCCGCTATCCGAAGGGCCGCACGAGTGGCGTGCCGTGGTGACCACACCGGAGGGTTTCCCGATCGTGGTCAGCGCAAAACGCGATGTGAACGTGAAGTAGACACGCAAAGAAACAGGCCACAGGCTGACTGCGCCTGTGGCCTTTCGGAAGAAAGCAGAACGAAGCGATCTAGCCCAGCGACACCACGCTGCTCAACAGCATGCGCACCAGGGTGGCTTGCCGGGTCACGCCGGTCTTGGCAAAGATCGCCCGCAGATGCGCGCGTGCCGTGTTCTTGGCAATGCAAAGCTCGTCGGCGGCTTCTTCAAGCGTGAGGCCATCTGCCAGCTGCAGCGCGAGTTGCGTTTCAGCCGGCGTGAAATCGAAGAGCTTGCGCACGACCTCTTGCGAGGCCTGCGACTTGCGCTCCGGATCACGAATGAAAATCACGCAGGCTGGCCGGTGCTTGCTGTCCTCCGACCACTCGCCGAGCGGAATCGAGCGGATCAGCACACCAAAGCGCGCCTTGCCCGAAGGCCGCGTGATCGACATGGCTTCCATCACGGGCGGCGTTGCGCTGCAGTAGCCAGACACGGCATCGCGCAAGACACGCTGGAAGCGCCGATTCTCCTGCGCGTAGTTCACTTCAAGCGCGCCCTTGACCAGGCTGATGCCGTCCTTCTCGGCCAGGATTTCGTCCGCCGCCGAGTTGGTGCGGATGATCGCGCCGTGCTGGTCGAGAATCGCCATGCCAACCAGCATGCGATCAATGGCCGAGGCATACAGCGTGCGCTCCGTCTCCACCACATCCATGCGCGAATGCAGATCGACCGCGCGCCGCAGATGCGGCAGCAGCATGCTGCAGAAGAGCTTGTCTTCGGTGCTGAAGTCGGGGCCGTCGTGCCCGCGGCAAATGCGGAAGCGGCACTCCGCGCCATCGTCGGTCGTGATGTCGGCACCGAGGATGTAGCGCACGTCCGCCGGTTTGAGGAACTGCTGGTAGAACTCGCTGTTGCACCAGTGGCTTCCGCCAAGGTGCTCGTCCACGGTGACCAGGCGATCCGAAGGCAATCCGACGAACGGATCGAGCGCGTAGTAGTAGCTGTTGTAGATCGCGTCCCCCTCCATGGTGGAATGACCATGGTGTGAGGCATGCACCATCAGTGAGAGGCGATCAGCGCCGGGCGGGCGCAGGATCAGCGATACAAAGTTCGCGCACAGATGCGTGCGGATCAGCTCCAGGGCACGGCTCCAGGGCACAGGGTCCATGGCGCCCTGATAGACCGAACCCAGCAATGCACCGAACTCCGTCAGGGACAGCGGCACAGACTGAGCGCGTACGCTCCGCCCATCGGTCTGGGTGGCCTCCATCAACATACTTGTCGTCTCCAATATCCGCGCCGTGCTACGTGGCAAGGCGTCGTTTTTTCCGGGGCACACTCCCCCATTTTTGGTCGGCCAATTATAGGAGCCGCGCTTGTCTGGGCCAGTACCGGAAAGCTAGTGGTTTGCCCGAATCTTCACCACTCCAATACCCGTACTTTTCACCCGTGGAACGTGTGCGCGTTCCGCATGCGACGTACCCCTAATGTGGTCCAGCGCAGCGGCGTTCACCTCGTTCAAATGGACGATGTCCGGCATGTGACCACCCGATAGAAAGACGCCATGCGCGCCGCGCATCGCAACTTCGGCGCAGCACCGGCTCAACCTCATGATCGGTACATCACAAAGGAGACTCGCATGCCACCCAGCCCAGTCAACACAGCGCACCCGACAGCGGTCATCACCGGGGCGGCCGGCGGTATCGGGCGTGCATTGGCGCACGCACTTGCACAGCAAGGGCGTGCGCTGGTACTGGCCGACGTGGATGCCACGGCACTCGAGCGCGTGCAGGCAGAGATCGAGACCTATGGCCAGCGCGTGGCGATCCTGCGCACGGACGTCGCCGATGCCTTGCAGGTGGAACAGCTCTGCGCGTTCAGCTTCGAGCAGTTGGGGCACGTTGATCTGCTGGTGAACAACGCCGGCGTGCTGGCCACCGGTCCGTGCTGGGAGCTGGAGACGCGCGTGTACGAACGCGTGCTCAACGTGAACTTGTGGAGCGTCATCCATGCGCTGCGGGCCTTCGTTCCACGCATGGGAGAACAAGGCCACGGACACATCGTGAACGTCGCCTCGATGGCGGGGCTTGCCGTTGGGCCCTGGTTGGCGCCGTACACGATCTCTAAACAGGGTGTTGTTGCCTTGAGCGAAGGGCTGGCGCTGGAGCTGCAGGCGTCGGGCCTGCCGCTGAAGGTCTCGGTGGTCTGCCCCGGCCCTGTCGCAACAGGCATTGCGCAGAACTTGCCAACCAGCACGCCAGGCAACGTGAGCCACATGAACCACGCTCTGCGCACTGGTATTGCCGCAGGGATGACTGCAGAAGAGATGGCGCAGCACATCCTCGCAGGCATTGCCGCCGGCGACTTCTGGATCATGCCGCACGACGAGGCGCGTGCCGCCGCGAAGGTACGCGGCGAGCGCATCGCGCTTGGCGAAGCGCCGAGCTTCGCGTTCTGACCCGACCACAGGCAAACAGGCACGTCGACAACGACGGCTTGTTGCCGCCCTCACTTTCATCAGGAACCGACGATGACGTTCGATCCGCAAGTCCGCGCGCTGCTCGACAACCTGGCGCACATGCCGCAACCCGACTTCGACACGCTGTCGCCCGAGGTCTACCGGGCCATCCTGGCGCAGATGCCGCCGTTTGCGCCGGGCGACGCCATGGCGCACGAGCGCGCGCTGACCATACCCGGCGCGGCCGGCCCACTGCCCGCGCATCTCTACGTTCCACGCGGAGAGGGCCCGTGGCCGCTGACGGTCTTCTTCCATGGTGGCGGCTTTGTCACCTGTGGCATCGAAACGCACCACAACCTCTGCCGCTCGTTGGCACAGCGCGCCGGCACGATCGTGCTGTCCGTGGCGTACCGTCTGGCGCCCGAAGCGCCGTTCCCCGCTGCTGCCGAGGATGCCTGCGCGGCAGTCCGCTGGGCCGCCAGCCATGCGGAAGAACTGGGCGCGCTGGGGGGGCATACGGGCGCCCTGGCGGTTGCCGGCGACAGTGCGGGCGCCAACCTGGCCGCCGTGGCTGCACAGCAATTGCGCGGCAAGGTTGCGCTGTGCCACCAGCTTCTGCTCTATCCATACCTGGACTGCGCGGACGAATCCGGCAGCGTGCAAGCGTTTGCGCAAGGCTGTTTCCTCACGCTGGAGCAACTGCGCTGGTACAGCCGCCACTACCTCCGTAACGCGCACGACGCCACTGACGTGCGTGCGAGCCCGCTGCGCAACGCGGACCTGGCGGGCATTGCGCCGGCCACCATCATCACGGCGGAATACGACCCGCTGCGCGACCAGGGCGAACGCTATGGCGAGCGCCTGACGCACGCCGGCGCGGCCGCCACGGTGTACCGCTGGCCGGGGCAGATCCATGGTTTCATGAGCATGCTGGGGCTGCTCGATGGCGCAGAAGCCGCCGTCAATACCGCTGCTGCCGCCCTGCGCAATGCATTCTCCAAGCCGCGGGTGTACGCATGAAACCGGCACCGGCCGCACCGATCGAGGCGGTGCTGCACGCGCTGGGCACCGGCCAGCGCGTGGTCGTGATCGAAGACGACAGCGATGCGGCAACCGGCTGCATCCTGGTGGCGGCAGACCAGGTGTCGGAAGCCGATGTTAATTTCATGGCCACGCAGGCACGCGGGCTGGTGTGCATGGCCATCACCGAAGACCGGCGCCAGTACCTCAAGCTGCCATGGATGGCGAACGGCAAGCGTGAGCGCGAGGCCTATACCGTTTCCATCGAAGCCTTCGAAGGCGTCACCACCGGCATCTCCGCTGCGGACCGTGCCGTGACGATGCGCATGGCAAGCGCGCGCCATTGCCGCCCGGAAGATCTGGTGCAGCCGGGCCACGTCTTCCCGGTCGTGGCGCAACCGGACGGCGTGCTCCGCCGCGCAGGCTTTGCCGAGGCCTGCTCAGACCTGCCCCGACTGGCTGGCCGCGAGGCAGCAGGTGCCTACGCCATGTTGCTCGACGATGCCGGCGAGTTGCTGCGCGGCCCGAACCTGCTGGCGTTTGCGCATCAACACGGGCTGCGCGTCGCCACCATCAGCAGCCTGATCCACCACCGTCTGCTGGCTGAGAGCGCGTTGCGGCGCACGCACAGCAGCGAGCTGGTCACGCCCCACGGGCGCTTCGCGCTCCATGCCTACTACGACGCACCGCTCGATGCGATGCATCTGGCCCTCGTCATGGGTGAGATCGATCCAGGTGAGCCGGTGTTGACCAGGGTGCAGTCCGTAGAAGTCTTGCGCGACGTGATTCTGGCCGGCGGCAATACAGCCGACGCCTCAACCGGCAGCCCGGCACCGAACTGGAACCTGAGCCGTTCTCTGGCGCGCATTGGCGCAGAGGGCCGCGGCGTTGTCGTGCTGCTGGCCGAGCGCGAAACACCCGCGCATGTGCTGGCGCAACTCACGCGGCTGGAGACGGCTGCCCCGCCAACACCGCCCGCCTTTGCGCAGCGTGCGCTGGGCGTGGGTGCGCAGATCCTGCGCGACGTGGGCGCACGCAAGCTGCGCCTGCTGAGCACGCCGGTGGCCTATCGCAACATCGCCGGCTTCGATCTGGAGGTGGCGGAGTTCCTGCCACCGGACGGAACCAGGCAGCCCGCGACACCAACGGAATGATCACGCTTGCCGCTGGTTACGCGCCGGCACGCAGGCAGATGAGGAAGAGACCATGCATTTTTCCCTGACCGAGGAGCAACAGCTCCTGGAAAGTAGCGCCCTCGCCTTCCTGGCGAAGGAATATGACCCGCAAGCCCCTGTGGCTGCCCCCGAACTCTGGCAACACTTTGCCGACATGGGCTGGCTCGCGCTCCCGCTGCCGGAAGCCGATGGCGGCTTTGACGGTGGCGCAGTGGAGACCGGCGTGCTGATGCGTGCATTCGGCCGCCATCAAGTCATCGCGCCCTACTACGGCTGCATCCTGCTGGCGGCACGTTTGTTGGCCGAGCTTGGCACCGCTGACCAACGTGAGGCATGGCTGCCTGCACTGATGGCGGGCGAGAAGCGCATCGCGCTCGCGCATGACGAGCCGCATCGCCACGCCCCCTGGGCACCCCGACAAACATGCGCCGTGCGCGAGGGCGATGGCTGGCGCCTGACTGGCGTCAAGGTGCTGGCCGCGGGCGCAGATGGCGCCGACGCGCTGCTGGTCTCTGCCCGATTGCCGGACACCGATGCATCGCAGCCGACGCATGCCGTGTTTCTGGTCTCCCCGACAAGTCTCGGCGTCAGCTCGCACGCCTGCCGCACCGCCGACGGTGGATCGGCGGCCGACCTCTACCTCGAGGGTGTGCACGTGAGCGACGACGCGCGGCTTGGCACGGCAGACGATGCCACGCCCGTGCTGCACCGGATTCTGGCCGAGGGCCTGATCGCCCTGTGCTGGGAAGCCTGCGGCGCCATGCAGGCAGCGCTGGAGCAAACCGTGACCTATACCAGCCAGCGCGAACAGTTCGGGCAATCCATCTCGCGTTTCCAAGTCGTGCAGCACCGTCTGGCGGAAATGGCGGTGTGCTGTGAAGAGGCGCTGGCCGCCAGCGAACTGGCCGCGCTGCGGGCAGACGGTGGTGCCGCTGACGTGCTGGCCGCGGCCTCCATGGCGAAGTCCAAGGTCGGCCGTGCCGCCCGCTACGTCGCCCAGGAAGCCGTGCAGTTGCATGGCGCCATGGGCGTGTCTGAGGAAATGCCGGTGGCCGGCCTGTTCCGCAAGCTGACCGCATTCCAGCAGCAAGGCGGCGCCACGGCGTGGCACAGCGCGCAGCTCGGCCGACGTCTGCTGGAAAGCGACGCGTGGCGCGACAGCCAGACGCTCTTGTCTGCCCGCTCCGTACCCGTCTCTTCTGCCGCCCCTGTTACCGCGTAAGGCTTGCCATGAATCTAGAACTCACGCCCGATCTGGCCGCCTTCCGTGACGAAGTCCGCGCCTTCCTGAACGCGCAACTGACGCCCGATTTTCGGCTCGGCCAGCGCCTGACCAGCTCCATGTACCCCGAGCCGGAAATCTCCGGCCCTTGGCAGCAGGCATTGCAACGGCACGGCTGGCTCGTCCCGCTCTGGCCGAAGGAATGGGGCGGCACTGGCTGGAGCCCCGTGCAGCGCTTCATCTTCGAAACGGAATGCGCACTGGCCGGCGCGCCGCTCGTACACCCGATGGGCGTGCGCCTGGTCGGGCCCGTCATCCTCAAGTTCGGCACCGAGGCGCAGAAGCAGCAGCACCTGCCCCGCATTCTTTCGGGTGAGGACTATTGGTGCCAGGGCTTCTCTGAACCCGGCGCCGGTTCCGATCTGGCTTCGCTCAAGATGCGCGCGGTGGCCGACGGCGATGACTACGTGCTCAACGGCTCCAAACTCTGGACCACGCACGCGCACCATGCCAACCGCATGTTCGCCCTGGTGCGCACCAGCACCGAGGGCAAGCGACAGGACGGCATCAGCTTCCTGCTGATCGACATGGACAGCCCCGGCATCACGGTACGGCCCATCGACACCATTGGCGGCGATCACGACGTCAACGAGGTCTTCTTCGACAACGTGCGCGTGCCGCAAGCCAATCGCATCGGCGCAGAAAACGCGGGCTGGAACTGCGCCAAATATCTGCTGGAATTCGAGCGCGGCGCCGGCATCTTCAGCCCCCGCCTGCGCAGCCAGTTGAAGCGCGTGGGTGATGCCATGGCCGCGGTCCGTGCCGGTAACACGTGCGATGCGCAAGCGCCCCTTGATCCGCATCTGGAAGCACGGTTCGGCGAGGTCTGCGCGGACCTGGATGCCTTCGAGATGCTCGAGTTGAAGACCTTCGGCAGGCTGACGCCCGGCCAGAGCCCTGGCCCCGTTTCTTCCATCCTCAAGCTGCGTGCCAGCCGGCTCAAGCAGGCCGTTGCAGAGCTCGGTGTGGAACTGCTCGGCCTGGAAGGCCTACGTTGGCGCGACGAGGCCAGCGTGACGCCGTATGCCGGCCATGCGGACGGCGCGTTGGTTGGCACCCTGCTACCGGAGTACCTGAACAGCCGTGCCTATACGATCTTTGGCGGCGCGGCCGAAGTGCAACTGGGCATCATCGCCAAGACCGCGCTCGGGCTCTGAGTCAGTACTGCTCCGTCGCTGCGGCGTTTCCGGCTGCGGCGTCGGGATTGGCCAGGCCGAGGGCGTCAACTCAGCACACCCTTGGCACGCAGTTCCTGACCGATGCGCTCAATCTCGCGCTCGCCTTCGATCAAGGCAACGCGGCTGGTGTGCACCGAGTAGTAGCCCAGATGCAGGTCATGCGGATGCGGGATAGCCGTGCCGAGCACGAAGCGCGTATCGGTCACCGCTTCGAATGCGATGGCGGCATCGGATGCGTCAAAGACCGCGAGTTCGCCTCTGTCGACCGCCTCGGGCGTGCGCAGGCTGCCATCCATCACCGCAATCCAGCCGACCAGATGGCCCTGCGGCGGCTGGTAAGTCCAACGCTGCCCCGCCTTGAGTTGCACGACGAAGTAGTTGAGGCCCGCCGGCGCATCAATCGGGCTGACGGCCTTGCCGCTACGGCCAAGCAGCACGCGCGCCCGGCCGTCCGACGGAATGTCATTGACCGGCAGGTGATGGCTGACGGGCGGCGCCAGCTCGCGCTCCGGCGGCAAGGCAACCCACAGTTGGAACGCCTTGACCGGCGGCTTGACGAAGCCTGAGTGCCAGACACCACGGCCGGCGCTCATCCATTCGATATCACCGGCCACCATCGTGCCTTCGTGGCCGGTGGATTCGGCATAGCGGCCCTCACCTTCGATCGCCAGCGTCAACGTGGCGATGCCTGAATGCGGATGCCAGCCGAAACCCTTCTGACCCAGCGCTTCTTGCGTATCGATGAGATCGAGAAACACAAAGGGCTTGATCATCTGGCCGACGTCCGACGGGCTGACCATGCGGACGACTGGCCCGTGGGCACGGCCGCGCGTGCGGAAGATGATGTGGCGCCCATCCTCAACAACTGAGGTGGGCGACGTTTCGAGAATGTCATTCATGGGGAACGCTCCAGTCGCGTTCAAGGCAGCGTGTCGAAGAAGAGATAGATGGCCGCGATACGGCCGTCCCTGGCGACGATGAAATCAGTGCCCGCATAAGCGGGCGCCTCACCGGGCTTGCCCGAGACCCACCGGATCCGGCCGCCATCGCCGGCCACCTCGGGCTCGGCGATGGGCTGGTACTGAAAGTCAGGGTGCGTGGCCTTGATCACCCCGGCGACCCGATCGATCTCTTCACGGCCGCGATGAACGCCGTTGTTGGGGTCATAGAACACGCAGTCCTCGGTGTAGAACGTGTCGATGAGCGCGCGTCGGCGCGCCGGGTCGTTTTCACCAAAAACGTCGAGATTGCGTTGAAGCAGGGTCAGAATGCTGGTGGACATGGCTGCATCCTTAAGGCAAGTCGTGGTCTCCGCCTGGCGCTTTCAGGCAGCCACCGGAATCTTGAAGTTGGCCTTGGCCCACGCTGCAAAGTTGGTCGGCTGCTGGCCGGCCACCTTGTTGGCCAGCGCAATCGCGTCGCGCTTGTCCGCACCGAGATACGTGTGGGCTTCGAAGTACGCGAGCATGGCTGCAACGTCATCCGCGCCTGGGAACCAGCTGGCGAACACCTCACGCGGCACACGTTGGAACGCAACCTGGTGGCCCTGCTGGTTCAGGGTCGTGATGATCTCGTTGAAGCTCAGGAAATCGCCCACGAGCGGCAGATGTTCGCCATGCCCGGCAAGCTCCGGATGCGCGAATGCACCGGCCACCACACGGCCCAGCTCGTTGATGTCACCCATGTGGATGACGCGTCGATCCGGGTCCAGCGGTAGTGCCCAACCTGCAGTGCCATCCGGTTGCTTCTGCGCGGCCATCACGCCGATCAGGTTCTGGTAATAGAACGGCGCGATCACGAACGTGTGGTGCGCGAATTTGGCTTCCCGCACGATGCGCTCGATGTTCGCCTTGGCTGTGAAATGCGGCACGTTGATGGCGCCGCCGCTGATCGCCGCCACGTTCGGTAGCGTCGACCAGACAACGTGCTGCACGCCAGCGTCTTTCGCCGCGTTGATGGCGGCCAGCGCCTGCCTGGTTTCATCTGCACCGGCTTCCCACGCGTTGGTCACGAGAAATGCGCCGTGTGCGCCGGCAAATGCGGCCTTGAGCGTTTCCGGGCGGTTGAAATCCGCCAGCACGACTTCATCGCCTAGTGTCGGATGGCGGTCCGGATGGCGCGTCAACGCGCGCACCTTGAATTGACCGCTCGCCTGCAGCGCGCGCACGACGGCGCCACCTTGGTGACCGGTTGCGCCAACAACGGCGATGACTTTCTTTGGGTTCGACATGATCGCTCTCCAGCGAAGTTCTGATTGGGGCAATGCGTGTCTTACGCAGCCAGCGCGGCCGTTTCTTCCTTGGCCGAGGCGATCGCGTCATTGCGGGCGTCCGGCCCCATCGCCACACCTTCCGCGCGGATGAACGTGATGTCGGTGATGCCCAGGAAGCCGAACGCTGCCTTCAGATAGGTTTCCTGATGGTCGTACGCCGCCGCGGGCGAGCCTGCGCTGTAGACGCCACCACGCGACGAGGCGATGACCAGTTTCTTGCCGGCGCACAAGCCAAGCGGGCCGTTCTCGGTGTAGCGGAACGTCTTGCCGGCAACCGAGATGCGGTCGATCCAGGCCTTCAGTTGCGAGGGGATGCCGAGGTTGTACATCGGCGCACCGACGACCACGATGTCGGCCGCCAGAAAGTCTTCGAGCGCGACCTGACCGATGGCAACGTCGGCCTGCAATGCGGCGCCGACGGGAGCCCCTTGTGCAGCAGCAAGGTGCGCTGCGGTCAGATGCCCGATCGGTGTCTCGGCAAGGTCGAGGCGAATCACGTCAAGGTTGGAGTGGACGGCCCGCAAGGTCGTGACGACATCAGCGGAAAGATCGCGGCTGACAGAGCCTTGGCCGAGGATGCTGGAATCGACGTGTAGCAGTTTCATGAGAGTGATCTCCATCAAGCGGCAGACGGTGTATCTGCCCGATGACTGGAAGATAGGCTCGGCTCTGCTATCTGAATAGACGCTATTTTTTGATGGAACCCATCTTGATGACTGATGGATGCCCATTGCCATTGGCTAGGCAGTGATCACGTTTTGCGGGCGCCGCACGCGACGCTCGCACATCAAACTTTTCCCCCGGATGCAGCCAACGAACCTATAACGTCTGGACAGGTTGCGCTCGACGCTCCACCGGCGAGTGGCGTGACGAGTTGTGCAAACTTCGCACGCGCAATCTCCGCTTCCCCCAGGAGACCACGATGGACAAGCGATTGAACAACGAAGGCATGGATCTGCTGTTTCGCGAGGCGCGTACGCACAACGCCTGGCAGGCCAGGCCCGTCAGTGACGACACGTTGCGGGAGCTCTACGAACTGATGAAGTGGTGCCCGACCAGCGCCAACTGCAGCCCGGCGCGCATTCTTTTCCTGCGTACCAAGGAAGCGAAGGAACGCCTGCGCCCAGCGCTGGCGCCGGGCAATCTTGAGAAGACGATGAATGCACCGGTCACGGCCATCATCGCGTACGACGGGAAGTTCTACGACAAGCTGCCCAAGCTCTTTCCGCATGCAGATGCGCGGTCGTGGTTTGCCAATACGCCAGAGCTGGCTGAGGTCACGGCGCGGCGCAACAGCTCGCTGCAGGGCGCGTACTTCATGCTGGCGGCCCGCTCACTCGGGCTGGATTGCGGGCCGATGTCCGGGTTCGATCAGGCCAAGGTCGATCACGAGTTCTTTCCGTCAACCGCGCAGGCGCAGGGCTTCGAGCAGGAGTACTTTCCCGACAGCCATATCAAGACGAACTTCCTCTGCAATCTCGGCTATGGCGATCCGGCGGGCCTGTTCCCACGCAGCCCGCGCCTGGATTTTGATGAGGCGTGCAAGCTGCTCTGAGTAGAACGCGAGATCGCTCCTGAGGATGAGTGCGGCTTTCATGCGCCCGCTTTGCTTTTTAGTCCCAGGCTGGCGCCAGGCCCGGCGGATTGACGATGCGGCTGCCGGGCCTTACCAGCGTTGCGATGGCGGCCATCTCGTCTTCCGTCAACTCGAAATCGAAGATCGCGGCGTTGTCGCGCAGGCGTTCGAGCTTGGTCGTGCGTGACAGCGCAATCACGCCCTCTTGCTGTACCAGCCAGCGCAGCACCACCTGCGCCACTTCACGATGCTGACGGCGGGCAATCGCCTTGAGCATCGGGTCAGAGAACACGCGCCCGACCGCCATGCCGCAATAGGCGGTGACGGCAAGACCAGCCTCTCGTGTTGCTGCAACCAGCTGACGTTGATCGAGATACGGGTGGTACTCAAACTGGTTGGTGACCAGGGGTTGTTCGGACAGCGCAATCGCCTGCGCCATCAGCGCCCGATTGAAATTGCTCACGCCGATGTGCCGCACCTTGCCTGCGCGCACCAGGTCATTGAGCCCACCGATCTGCTCGGCCAGCGGAACGGCTTTGCTGGGCCAATGGAGCAACAGCAGATCGATGGTGTCGGTGCCAAGCCTGCGCAAGCTGTCGTCAACCGACGGCGCCAATCGTTCTGGCGCGTAGTTGTCGACCCACAGCTTGGTGGTAATGAAGAGGTCCGCGCGCGGCACACCGGATTCAGCCATGCCCACCCCGACATCCGCTTCGTTGCCGTAGATCTGTGCGGTATCGATGTGGCGGAAGCCGGCGCGCAGGGCACCCGCCACGATGGTGGAAAGCTCAGTGCCGCGCATGCCGTATGTGCCGAGCCCCAGCGACGGAATGCGCGCGCCATTCACGGAGACGATGCGCATGATGCTCAGACCGCCTGAGCCATCACGCGGCGTGCATCCAGGCTGAGCTTGGTCGCGCCAAACGCCACGATCTGCAGCAGGCCGCCCGCCAGCATGAAGTTCTTCAGGAAGTGGATCATCTGGTTCTGATCCGCCAGGTTGTGGTGGAAGAAGAGCGCAGTGGCCACCGAGAAGGCTGCCAGCCCGGCGGCAACAAGCTGCGTGCGATAACCGATCAGCAGCAGCAGGCCGCCGCCAACTTCAGTGGCCACCGCGATCAAGTAACCAAGCGTGGGCAGCGGCAACCCGACGGCTTCGATGTAGCCCTTGGTGGCGTCCGGCGCGCCAAGCTTGCCCAGACCGCTCATGATGAAAATGACTGCGATGACGATGCGGCCGACGGCGGCAATGGTTGAGGCATGTTTGTTCATGATGGAAAGTCCTTTTGAAGATCTGAAAAATGCGGCAGGTATGTGCCGGTGTCCTTGAATGAGCGTGGGGTTGGTTCAACCCACGCATTCACTTTGGCACGCTTGATCTCACAGCAAAAGACACTATATTTCGATACTAACCATCTCCAAACCAGATAGTTCTAGGCCTCTCCCATGCTCGACGGCGTCTCTCTCGACCAATTGCGAGCCTTCATCGCCACGGTGGATGAAGGCAGTTTTTCAGCCGCGGCGCGCAAGCTTCGGCGCGCGCAATCCATGGTCAGCGGCCTGATCGCCAACCTCGAAGATCAGTTGGGCGTGGAGCTGTTCGACCGCACGCGCCGCTACCCCCAACTGACGACGGAAGGCACGGTGCTGCTGGCAGATGCGCGCACCGTGGTGGGCGGTATCGACGGCATGAAATCCCGCGCCAAGGGCATGACCAAAGGGCTGGAGCCCGAGTTGTGCGTGGTCGTGGACGTGTTCTTCCCGATCCAGGTCATCAGTGAGGTGGCTAAGGAGTTTCGGGAGCGCTTTCCGATGGTGCCGCTGCGGCTGTATGTCGAGGCACTGGGCGGCGCCTACCAACCGGTGCTGGATGGGCGGGCGTCGGTGGGCATTGTCGGGTCGCTTCCCACCGTGCCTGCCCCGCTAACGGCGGAGAAGCTGACCACGGTCGGCTTCGTCATGGTGGCGGCGCAGGACCATCCGCTGGCGGCGCTCCGTGGGCCGATCTCGAAAGAACAACTCGGGCGCCATACACAGCTTGTGCTGACCGATCGATCAGACCTGTCGGCCGGGCGCGAGTTTGGCGTGTTCTCCGGCCTGACATGGCACCTGGCAGATCTGTTTGCCAAGCACGCATTCCTGCTCAGTGGCCTGGGTTGGGGCGGCATGCCGCTGCATACGGTGCGCACCGACCTTGAGACGGGCAAGCTCGTCGAACTGAAGATCGACGAAGTCCCGCAGGGCGGGCTTGGCATGCAGATGTCGGCGGTGTATCCCACCGCATCGCCGCCCGGGCCAGCGGGGCGATGGTTGATCGAACGCCTGCGTGATTGCCAGACTTCTGCGCTCACCTCTGCGTCAGCGGGCGACGTGCAGTTGGTCAATCCTCCTGATGCCGGTGCCGCTTCATCCTCTGCCGCAAAGCGTCGGCGCAAGTAGCCAAGCCCCATCGGATGCTCCACAGGGCAGCGTTGAAGCCATTCACAGCACAACAGCCCCGCCCCCCTTGGGCGGCATCGCACGTGCAAGATTAAGAAACCACAACACCGCACACCACCTACTGCAGCGACAATCGCCGGCTGCACCACTCAAGACAAGCCCGTCTACTGCGCCTTGCCGCCGCCTTCACTCATGCCGCTTCCGACGCTTCGCCATCTCCTGTTCCCGCTCGCCGTTGCCGTGCCTGTGCTGCTTGCCGGTTGCGCCACCCAAGGCGCCCAGCAACCCGGCATGACAGCCACATCCTTGCCGGCTGACTCCTCCTACGCCTGCCATTACCCAGCCGTGCCGGGTCAGCCCACCGAGGGCGACGGCAGCTACGGATGCTATTTCGAGCTGCACGACACCACCTCGCGGCAGAAGCTTGCCAACACACCATATGAACTGGTGGTGTTCAAGTCAGAGCGGGATCGGACTGTGTTGGTCTCGGTCGACGGCGTGACCGATGACCAGGGGCGATCGGCCTTTGTCCGGACAGCAGAGCCCGTGGTGATTGGCCAGGTCCGTTTTGTCCAGACCATCGGCACCGGCAAAGCCAGCCGCGCTGCACAGATGGTGCGTCCGACGGATGGCGGTTTTGTACCGTTCAACCCGTACCGCATTGCCGGTTGCGGCTTGACCCACGAAGGCGTGAGCGATGAGCGGGGCTACACGGTCAGCCTGCACTGCGAAACGCAAAGCAACGTCAAGGTGGAGTTCTACCGCAAGCGGTAGGTCGCTATCGGGCACACCACGCCCCTCAAAATCCAACCGTTTTCCATGCATCCATGCGATGCGCGCTCTCGTCATGCATACCTTCTCGGCACCTGCCACATTCACCACGCTCGGCGCCGCACTGGCGCTGAACCTCGCGCTCTCATTGCCCGCTGCTGCGCAAACGAACACCACGGCACCCCGCGTGGTTTCCGAGCTGAAAGACATCCACGTGAAGGCGGGCACCACCCTGCCAAAAGCCGGCGGCACGCAGCATGACCGCGAAGATTGCCCACAAGCGGTTATCCAACCGAAGTCAGCCGCTGCCAAGCGGGTGGCCTCCCAAGGCTGGGCCGTCATGGCCGACGTGCCGCTGGGGCCGTATCGCGCAGTCAGCTTTGCGGGCCAGATGCATGCCGCCACCAGCGGCACCTGCAGCATCACGCAAGGCAACGTGGCGGTGTTCGACAACGACAAGCTGATCGCCCTGGCCTACGGCAAATCAGCAGAAGACACCGCTATCGGCAACCTGATGCCGCTTGAAGGCGGTGCCGTGCGCGTGTGGGATGGTGATATCACCACCTCGCCCGTTGGTGACCTGCATGTCGACGCCGACGGCACGCTGCGCCTGAGCAAGCTTGCCAGCGAAGACGCCGTCTGCCAGGGCCGCGCCAAGGTACCGAACGTCTACGGCATGCCGATCGACAAGGCGCGCAAGGCGCTGGCCGCCAAGGGCTGGAACCCCGTGCGCGCCAAAGCCAGTGGCGACCCTCGGCAAGCTGCATTGTTCAAGCACGGCGTCATTGAGACTGACGATTGCTCGGGAACGGGCCTCGCGTACTGCAGCTACAGCTACGCCAGCACGGCCGGCAAGCTGTCCTTGACCACGATGGGCGAAGACGACCTTCCGAGCGTGGCCGACTACAGCGTCAAGTGCCGCTGATTCAGTCGTCAAACGTCCCCTGGTATTCCGGTGCGGCATCCGATCGGGTGTTCAGTTCGAACATCACGCCGCCCGGCGCGCGGCAGAAGAAACGCGAACCCCGGCCGTTGTTGAACACCTCTGTCTCCATCTTGACGCCCTCGACCTGGAAACGCGTGTGCAGCGCGCGCACGGCATCCAGGCTCGGCAACTCAAACCCGACGTGGAAGTTCCGGGGCCAGGTCAGGGCCTCGTCACCCGCGTGATCGATCACCACGTCAAAGCCGGGGCGCTTGAGGATGTACGACTTGTCCCAGGTGCCCGCAATCGTGAAGCCGAGATGGCGCTCGAAGAACTGGGCCGTCGCAAGGGTATCGGCTGAAGGAAAGCTCAGGTGATTGAGCCTCATAGGGTGCATGGATGCTGTCATCGTCGTTGTCTCTTAGGGTGGCGGTGGCCCAATGCCATACCGCCTGACGACGTCAGAATATGGGCCTGGGCCTACCCCAACAACTCGCATCCAAGCGTCACGGGCGTGGCCTGCAAGCCCGCGCCACTGAACCGTTTACAGCATGGCAGCACGCGGCGTGAATCGCGTTGCTCGCATTCGTGCAGCGCACGTTCAAGTCTCAGCGTCGACCTGTTCTTGCCAGATAGCCGAAAACGGCGGCCCGAACGCGGCGTTCCAGATCTTCAACGTTACTTTCGCCGCGCTCGCCAGCGGCATCCACCAAGCCACGCACCATGGCAAACAGATCGGCTGCGGCCACCTGCGGTTGCGGATGCCGTGGCACCGCACGCAGAAC
Source organism: Ralstonia sp. A12 (assembly GCF_000801955.1). Classification (GTDB taxonomy): domain Bacteria; phylum Pseudomonadota; class Gammaproteobacteria; order Burkholderiales; family Burkholderiaceae; genus Ralstonia. The sequence continues at coordinate 52,742 of NZ_JSZO01000036.1, read as the reverse complement.
GACGGCATTGACGAGCGACTCCAGGTCCAGATTGTTCGCCTCGCCACGCAGCGCCGGTCGCCCTTCTTCAATATCGAGCAGCTTGGCCAGCACGGGGCGCTGCAACTGCTGCCGCACCGATGCCCCAATCAGATGCTCCAACGCAGCCTTGCCACTGCGCATGGAGAGCGCAGCAGCCATGTCTTCGCTGAACTGTTTTCTTTCGCGGTGCATGAGCGCTGCCGTGAGCGCATCCTTGCCCGGGAAATACTGATAGAGCGAGCCGATGCTGACGCCCGCACGCCGCGCAACGGCGTTCGTGTTGAACCCGCCCAACCCGTCAGCCTCAAGCACCTGGGCTGCCGCCTCGATGATGACGGCCACCGTCTCTTCGGAACGCGGCTGGCTGGGCGCCTTCCTGGGCTTCAACGGTGTGCTGGGTGTACGCCGGCTCATCGCGGCGCCCCCTTGCGCGCACGCTCGCGGGTGTTGCGGGCCACCATGGCAACGATGGTCTCGAAGAGTTCGTCGCGCGCCTGCTTTGGGGTGATCTCGCCATTGGCGGCGGCGTGCGACAGCGCTTCCGCCGCGCCGAGCATCGCGCGCAGTCCCGCCTGCGCCAGCTTGCCGCTGCCGGCAAACGGCGCAAATGCGGCGCGGCACTTGTCGAGAAACGCCGCTTCATACTCGCGCTTGATCGCCTCCAGTTCCGGCGAACCGCTCAACGCGGCATTGACTCCCGGAATCTCCCGCCCCTGGCGCAGCACGCATTCAACGTAGGCGGCGGCAATGACCATCGCACGAGCCTCCAGCGTGGGTTGGCTCCGCGCCAGTGCGGCATCCATCTGCATGGTCTGCTGCGCGTCGTATTCGGCATAGAGCGCGGCGAGCAGGCCCGACCGGGTCTCGAAATGGTCATAGGCCACCGGCTTGGTCACCCCGGCCTGTTCCGCCAGATAACCGAGCGTGAGGGCATCCGTGCCCTCGTCACGAATCAACCGCCATGCCACCTCCAGCAACTGGCGGTGACGCTCGTCCCATGACATCCGGCTGCGCACCTTGCCACCGGCGGCCACTTCATTAGCTTTGTCGCTTGACTTCATAACTTACCAAAAGTAGTTTACCAACGGTAACTTACTGAAAGTATATCGCCGGAGCGCTCCGCGGTTCGGCTCGCCCCCATAGAACAGGAGTGTTGTCATGCATGCCGTCATCGTTGTCACGCACCCCGAGCCGCAGTCGCTCAGCCACAGTGTTGCCGCGCAGATCGGCAAAGGCATAACGCAAGCCAACCCAGACCACACGTTCGAGATTGCCGATCTTGCGGCCGAGGGATTCGACCCGCGCTTCACAGCGGCCGACCTTGCCGTGCACCGGACACAGGCAACACCGGCACCCGATGTACAGGCAGAGCAGGCACGTGTTGCACAGGCCGATACCCTGGTGCTGGTCTACCCCGTTTACTGGTGGTCCATGCCGGGACAACTCAAGGGCTGGATCGACCGCGTGTTCTCGAATGGCTGGGCGTTTGACTACCGGCTCGATGGCACGTTGGTCAAGAAGCTGCGCCACCTGCAGGTGCATCTGGTCGGCATTGGCGGCGCCAATGCGCAGACGTATGCTCGCCACGGCTACACACAGGCGATGAAGACGCAGATCGATCACGGCATCTTCGATTACTGCGGCGCCACGGTCGTCACGTCGGAACTGCTGCTGGAATCGGAAATGCAGGCCCCTGCCCCACACCTGGCAACAGCGCAGGCGATCGGGCGATCGCTTTTTCAACCAGCGTCCCAGGCAGCCTGATTGCACGATCCATGCGGCCGGCGGCACAGTAGCGATCAGGCCAAGCTGAGCCGCACGCATCGCCAAGTTACATATTGTTACATTTAGCGCTGTCGCGTTTGTCGATTCCGCCCACCCGTCATTCGACGTGCAAATAGAGGCGCGAACATCCTGCGGCTCCGATCAATTCACCCCGCACCCCAAGGAGAAACAACATGCGATTCATGGTTCTGCGATTGGCCGACAAGGACACCGAAGCCTCCGTGATGCCCAGCGAAGAACTGCTCACCGCCATGGGCAAGTACATGGAAGACCTCGCCAAAGCTGGGGTGCTGCTGGGCGGCGAAGGCCTGCACCCAAGCTCGCGCGGCGCGCGCGTGGAATTCAAGGGCGGCAAGCCGACGGTGATCGACGGCCCGTTTACCGAGGCCAAGGAGTTGATTGCCGGTTACACCATGCTGCAGGTCAAGTCGGAAGAAGAGGCCCTGGAATGGGTCAAGCGTTGGCCTGGGCTGGACGCCGGCGGCAATGTGCGCCTGGAAGTCCGCCGCGTGTTCGAGGCGGAGGACTTTGGCGCCGAGTTCACCCCGGAAGCACGCGAGCGTGAAGAACGCCTGCGCGCTGAACTGGCGGCCAAGCAGCAATAAGCCACGCTTGCGCATCCACTATGGTCGATTCGACCCAGGCAACACTCGCCATCCACCGCACGATTGATGCGGTGTGGCGCATCGAGTCGGCCAAGATCATTGCCGGGCTCGCCCGCCTGCTGCGCGACGTGGGCCTGGCGGAAGAACTGGCACAGGATGCGCTGGTCGCCGCACTTGAGCGGTGGCCAATGTCGGGCATTCCTGACAACCCAGCGGCTTGGCTGACAACCACCGCCAAGCACCGCGCCATTGACCGGCTGCGGCATCACACGCTTGCCAAGCAAAAGCATGCGCTGCTGGCCATCGAGCTGGAGATCGAACAGGAGCTTACCCAGGCCGATGCAGAAGCCGCGCGCGACGGGGCCATCAGCGATGACCTGCTGCGCCTGGTGTTCATCGCCTGTCATCCGGTGCTGCCGCATGAGGGCCGCGTGGCACTCACATTGCGCCTGCTTGGCGGCCTGACCACCGACGAGATCGCCCGCGCGTTTCTGGTGCCTGAACCCACGGTCGCACAGCGCATCGTGCGCGCGAAGAAGACGCTCTCCGCCGCACGTGTTCCATTCGAGTTGCCCGAGCCTGATCAACTGGCGGAGCGGCTGTCAGCAGTGTTGCAGGTGATCTACCTCATCTTCAACGAAGGCTATGCCGCCACCTCAGGGGATGACTGGACGCGCCCCACGCTGTGCGAAGAAGCGCAGCGCCTGGGCCGCATCCTCGCGGGGCTGATGCCACACGAGCCGGAAGTGCTCGGCCTGCTTGCACTGATGGAGTTGCAGGCCTCGCGCCTGCGTACACGCGTGGGCCCTGGCGGACGCCCCATCCTGCTGATGGAGCAGGACCGCAGCCGGTGGGATTACCTGCTCATCCAGCGCGGCTTCGCGGCCCTCGCTCAGGCGGAAGCCTGCAGGCGTGGCCTTGGGCCATACGGCCTGCAGGCCGCGATTGCCGCTTGCCATGCCAGCGCCCGCACAGCAGACCAGACGGACTGGACCCGCATCGCCGCGCTGTACGACGCGCTCGCGCAAGTCGCGCCGTCACCGGTTGTTGAACTCAACCGCGCCGTGGCCGTTGCCATGGCATATGGCCCGGCTGCAGGGCTTGAGATTGTCGATACGCTGTCCGCCGAGCCTGCGCTGCGCAACTACCACTTGCTACCCAGCGTACGTGCGGATTTTCTGGCGCGGCTCAACCGGTTGGACGAAGCTCGCACCGAGTACGAACGCGCCGCTGCCCTGGCACATAACCGGCAGGAACGTGCACTGCTGCTGGAGCGCGCGGCAAAGTGCGTCATCGCACAGTAGGTACGCGGCACGCAGCTTGCTGACAGGGTTGGGTTGCCTATCCTCTAACGACGGCGTGACCTCCGTTGCGCTGCCGGCGTCCAATCCAGCGTGAACCGTTCTTCCTCTTCTCTTCAAAGCATCCAGGCGCTGCGGGGTTTTGCCGCGCTCTACGTCGTGGTGTTCCATTCGGGCCTGGCGCTCGCGCATGCCGATATCCCTGCCCTCGCGTGGCTGACCACGCATGTGATCAAGCGCGGGCACGTGGGGGTGGATGTCTTCTTCGTCATCAGTGGCTTCATCATTGCGTGGGTCGCCATCCTGGGCTCCAAGGGTCCCGAGACGCCCGGTGAATTTCTCGTCAAACGCGCATTCCGGCTGGCGCCACCGTACTGGTTCATGTCGGTTCTGCATTCCACGTGGCTCAATCCGGTGTCGGCAGGCGTGCTGCTCAGTTCGCTCGCCTTCCTGCCGCAGGCCAATGTGGATGCACCTTACTTTGGCTATCCCGCGCTCTACGTCGGCTGGTCGCTCAACTACGAGGCGTTTTTCTATGCGCTGTGCGCGCTGGGGCTCGCGCTGTTCGGCAGGCGTGCGCTGTGGCTGGTCGCGCTGGCGTTGTTCATCACGACCATCATCGTGCCGTTCTGGCACAGCGGCGTAGTACTGCGCAACCCGGAAGCGCTCTACGACTGGGCCACACCCATGCAGGCAATGGCCGCCAACCCGCTCGTGCTCGAGTTCCTGCTGGGGGCGGGACTGGCGTGGGTGTATGCGGAACATCGGCACCGCCTGACACCCGTTGTGGCTCGTATGCTGTTTGCGGTAGGCCTCTGCATCTTCATCGTCTCGGTCATTGGGCCGGTACCCAGGTTTGATCTGCTCGCACGCGGCCTGCCTGCAGGTGCGTTACTGATCGGCCTGGTGGCGATGGAGCATTGTGGTGCACTGCGTGTGCCGCGCGTGGCGGTCTGGCTGGGTGAGCTGTCGTACGCGCTCTACCTCGTTCACCCAAGCGTGATCGAGACCATGCATCGGCTGGTGGGCGTGCTCGCGCCAGAGTGGATCACTACGCAGCTCATGCTGTTTGCCGTCAACCTTGCGTTGACGCTTGTGCTGGCAGCGTTGCTGCATCGCTATATCGAACTGCCATCCATTGCGCTGGGCCGCAAGACCCTCGACTGGATGCACAGCCAGCAGCATGCCTGGCGAGCACGGCTTGGCCCGCAGAAACCGTGAGCGCTGCATAACGTTTCCGGTTTTTATTCGTTCGCCGCACGACGAGCGTCTCCCACAATGGTTGCCTCAGAAACAATCTGTCGCACGCCATGTCTGCTCATTCCCACTGGTTCCGTTTTGCTCCCACTGTGTTGGCGGCTGCCACGCTGCTTGCATCAACCGCCGCCTCTGCCGATGCCACGCTCGACAAAGTCCAGCAACGCAAGAAGCTGGTGGTGGGTGTAGTGCTGTCGGGCGGGCCGTTCGGGTCCATTGATCCCGCCACGCAGCGCGCGACGGGCTTCAATGTGGATCTGGCGCAAGCGCTTGGGCGCGGGCTGGGCGTGGAGGTGGAAACGGTGCAGGTGCAGCCGTCCAACCGCATCCAGTTCCTGCAGCAGGGGCGCGTGGATATTCTCGTTGCCTCGATGGAGCTGAACCCTGAGCGCGCTGAACTGCTGGCGCACGTGCCCTCACCCTATTACCGCGTGGGCGGCGTAGCGCTGGTGCCAAAGGACAGCCCCGTACAGAAGTGGAGCGACCTGAAGGGCAAGGACGTGTGCCTGTCGCAGGGCAGCAGCTACACCAGGCCGCTGGCAGCCGACATCGGCGCCACGCCCAAGGGCTTCAAGAGCCCGGCGGAGTCCTTACTGGCACTGCGCGGCAACAACTGCGCCGCGGCGGTGCACGACGCCACGCTGCTGCAACCGCTGCCGCGCACCAACCCGGAATGGAAGGACTACCGCATCGTCGGCCCAGACCTGATCCCCTCGCCCACCGTCATCTGGGCACGCAAGGGGGAGAACGACACCGTGGCCGCGCTCGACCGCATCGTGCAAGGCTGGCATCGCGATGGCTGGCTGATCGAGACCGAGAAGAAAAACGGCATCCTGCCGCCGTCGCCCGCGCTGGTCGAGTGGCACGACACGGCAAAGGTCAGCGCCAAGGCGGGCCGTAGCTGAACCGTACTTCGCATGGCTGACGATCTGTTCTTGCGCGTGATCGCGTTGGTCCGCCATACGGGCCTCGACTACGGCTTCCTGACCGAAGCCTATGAACGCAACGCGCTGCTGCAAGGCGCCAGGCTCTCGCTGCTGGTGATGTTCAGTACCGTGGTATTGAGCCTGGTTTTTGGGGTGGTGCTGGCGCGCTTGCTGATCTCACCGCGCAGGCGCCTCGGGCAACTGGCCCAGGGCTTTGTGGAACTCACCCGCAACACGCCCACGCTGGTGCAGTTGTGCTGCGCGTTCCTCGTCGTCAACACGCTCATCACGCAAGCGCTGGCGCAATGGCATCTGACCAACCCGCTCACGCCGTTCTTCTGGGCGGTGGCGATTCTCTCGCTGCATAAGGCGGCCTTTCATGCTGAGGCACTGCGCGGCGGCATCGAGGCGGTGCCGCCCGCCATGCTGGAGGCCGCAACCTCACTGGGCTTCAGCGCGCGAGAACGGCTGTGGCGCGTGCAGCTTCCGTTGGCGTTTCGCGCTGCGCTGCCCTCGTTGATGAACAACACAGTGGAACTGGTGAAGGCGTCCTCGCTGGCCTCGGCCATTGCGGTGGGCGACATCACCTACAGCGCGCTCATGATCTGGACCCAGCGTGACAACGTGCTCGAATGCATGGTGCTGTTGCTGCTGTTCTATGGCGTGGTCACCTATACGGTGCACGCTGCAGGCGTATGGATCGAACGCCGGCTGCGCATGCCAGGCTACGGCACCGCAAGCCATGCCGTTGGGGGAGCATCCGCCCATGCCTGACAACCTCCTCGCAACACTGCTGCATTGGTCACCGGCATTGCTACGTGGGCTTGGTATCAATGTCGGCATCAGCCTGCTTGCCGTTGGGCTGGGCACCTTGATTGGACTGTCCGTCGGTGCGCTGCACCTGTCGCCCGCGCGCTGGCTGCAGCGGCTTGCTGGCGGCTACGTCGTCGCCTTCCGCAATGCGCCTTGGCTCGTGCTTGTGTACGGCATTGCTTACGCGGTGCCGTTCGAGATCGTGGTGCGCGGGCATGTGTTTCCGTTTCCCGACTGGTTCAAGGTCACGCTGGCGCTAGCGCTGCCGGCCAGTGCCCACGTGGCGGAAATCTTCCGTGGCGCGGTGCTGTCGATTCCATCGACGCAATGGGAAGCGGCAGCGTCGTTGGCCTTCACGCGTCGCGACATCCTCTGGCGCATCGTGCTGCCGCAATGCCTGCGCCGCATGCTGCCCTCGTGGATGAACCTGTACGCGGTCATCACCATGGGCACGGCAATGGCCTCGCTGGTGGGCGTGCATGACTTGCTCGACACCGCACAGATCGCCAGCAATACCGTCAACCGTACACCGTTTACGGTGCTCACCTACTTCACCGTGCTCGCCCTGTTCTTCATCTACTGCTACCCGATTTCGCGCCTGACCCGGCGCCTGGAGCGCGCCCATGTCGTCGCCTGATCTGCTGCCCCTTGATGTGCCCGTCACCGGCGCCCCGCTCGTTGCCTTGCGCAATGTGCACCTGACATTCGGCACGACGCCCGTATTGCGCGGCATCGATCTCGACGTGCATCGGGGCCAGGCCGTGTCGATCATTGGGCCATCCGGCTCGGGCAAATCGACGCTCCTGCGCTGCATCAGCGGGCTCATTCGGCCGCAACGGGGCAGCGTGACTGTGGATGGCATCCGCGTCGATCAACTTGCCACCGAGGCCGACACCATTGCCCTGCGCAAGCGCATCGGCTTCGTGTTCCAGCAGTACAACCTGTTTCCGCACCTGAGCGTGCTGGACAACCTGACGGCCGCACCCGTGCGCGTGCTGGGCCGGACCCGGCAAGAGGCTGAAGCCGACGCGCATGCCCTGCTCAGAAAAGTCGGCCTGGCTGACAAGGCGCGTGCGTATCCGGGGCAACTTTCCGGCGGCCAGCAGCAACGCGTGGCGATTGCCCGCGCGCTGGCGATGCGGCCCGAGCTGATCCTGTTTGACGAGGTGACCTCGGCGCTCGACCCGGAAACCGTGGGCGAGGTGCTCAACGTGATCGGAGAGCTAGTCGATGATGGACTGACCTGCGTGCTGGTGACACATGAAATGGCCTTCGCACGCGCCATCAGCGATGAAGTGGTGTTTACCGAGCACGGTGTGGTGGTGGAACGTGGCCCGGCCGAGCAAGTGTTCTCGTCACCGGTCAGCGAGCGCACACGGGCGTTTCTGTCGCGCGCGCTGTCGGGTCATGCTGGGGCGCGACCGCCTTCCCACGCACCGTGGCACGCCGCTTTTGCTAGCGCGGCGTTTGCCGTCTGACCCTCCCCTATCCGCCGATGGCGTGCAGCTCTCCCACCGGGGCGTGCTGCAGCGCCTGCTCCAGATCGGCGATCAGGTCGTCGGCATCCTCCAGGCCAACGTGCAGGCGCAATACGGCACCGGCGTGGCTCCACTGCGCGTGGTCTGACAGGCGCTCGGGTGCCACCACGGTGACAAGGCTCTCGTAGCCACCCCACGAAGCGCCGATGGCGAACAGCTGCAAGGCATCGGAAATACGCTCCGCTGCGGCTTGATCTGCGTCCTTGAGTACAAACGAAACGAGCCCATTGGCGCCCGAGAAATCGCGCTTCCACAACGCATGACCGGGATCCTCCGGCAACGCCGGATAGAACACCTGGCCGACACCCGGTTGCGTCTGCAGCCACTGCGCGACACGCGTTGCGTTGCGCTGGTGCTGCGCCATCCGCACGGGTAGCGTGCGCACACCGCGTAAGGCCAGGTAGGCGTCATCCGCGCCAATCGTCAGGCCCAGCACGTCGTGTGCGGCGGCAATGCGGGCAGCCACCGCTTCCGTGCGCGCAATCACTGCGCCCAGCATCACGTCGGAATGCCCGGCCACGTATTTTGTGGCGGCGAGCACCGAAACATCGGCACCCGCATCCAGCGGACGGAACAGGATGCCCGATGCCCAGGTGTTGTCCGTCGCAAGTGGGATGCCGTGGCGTTGTGCCACGCGGGCGATGGCCTGCAGGTCGTAGATCTCGTACAGCAGCGACCCGGGCGATTCCGTATAGATCAACCGTGTGTGCGGCCGAATGGCTGCCTCAAGGCCGCCGTCGTTGGGCGCCACGTAAGACACCTCGATACCCAGTCGCTGCAGCAGCACAGCGTCCAGCCTGCGCACAGGCGCGTAGATGCTGTCGGTCACGATCACGTGATCACCGGGCGAGAGCAGCGCCAGAAACGTCAACGCGATGGCCGACAGGCCCGACGGCACCAGGAATGCGCGCACGCCGCCTTCAAGCGCCAGCAGTGCGTCTTCCAATGCGCGGTGCGTTTGCGAGCCATGCCGGCCGTAGCTGGCGATGTTCTCGCCGGCCTTGCGGCGCGCATGCACGTCGTGCTGTGCGGCCGTGCTGGCGTGGCGCACGGTACTGGTGCGCTCGATGGGCACGTTGACGGGTGCGGTGCCGTCGACAAACGGGGGGCTGCCTGCGTGAATGATCCGCGTGGCAAGCGCTTCCGGCACGTTGTGGGATGCGCGGGTCATTGAGTCACCACCTCGGCCGGTTCGTTGGCGAGCGCATCAGGACTGCCCAGCGCAAATAGCGCGCGCTCCTGTGCATCCAGTTGTGCCACCAGCCCGATCTCCCAGGCGAGATAGCCACGTGCGGCATCCAGATTACCGTCGTGCCGGTCGTGCACGAAGAAGAGGTAATCGATGCGTTCAGCCTCGGTCGGCAACGCTGGTGTTGCCTCAAGCGGATACCCGGCGGCATGCCACGCGGCAACGCCACCTTCAAGGCGCCGCACAGACACCGCCCCCTGCTCGCGCAAATCCACCGCGGCAAGCGCGCTGACCGAAACCTCATCGTCAACCAGCACGACGTGTGCGCCGCGCACATCGTGCACATCGCGTAACTGTCGCCGCGTTGCCCAGCGTGCGCCGGGGATATGCGCCGTACGATAGGCCGCGCTGCTGCGCAGGTCGAACAGCACGGCCTCACCGTGCGCGAAAGCATTGCGCAGCGTGCCCGCATCAATGCCCACGGGCGGAGCCGGCTGCCATTGCGCGTCGTCCGTCGCCAGTGCTGCGGCATTCGCTTCGCTCAGGCCACCTTCCAACACGACAGCGTCGTGCCCCATCTGATGCAGCCAACTGGCGATTACGGGCGCGCGGATACCGTCATCGTCAAAGACGATCAACCACGCGCCGCGCACGCCGACATACTGGTCTGTGGCCTGCAGCAGCTGGCCACCCGGCGCATGCGCGGCACCAGGCAAGCTGCCGCGTGCAAATGCGTCAGCGGTACGCAGGTCAAGCAGAAAGACCGTACGCGCCCCGCGCTGTCGCTCGGCTTGAACCGCTGCTGCAGTCACCGTCGACACGGCAAAGCGGTGCGACAACGCAGCCACGGTCTCTTTCGCGCGTCGGCGTGCCGACACATCGATCGTGTCGGGGTAGCAGCGGTCGGCGCCGTGCTCCAACGTCAGACCGTGCAACTGCCAGCCTTGCGTGCCGTTCTCCAGCGCATAGATCGGGTTGGGCAACCCCAGATTGCGCAGCGTCTGTGCACCGATGATGCTGCGTGTGCGGCCTGCGCAGTTGACGACGACCGGCGTGTCGTCATCCGGAATGAGCGCGTGCGCGCGCAGTGCCAGTTCACCGTTCGGGCAAGCCACGGCGCCGGGAATGGTCATGCGGCGGTACTCGGCGACGGTGCGACCATCCAGCAACACGTGGCGCTTGTGCTCGCGCTGCCAGGCCGCCAGCTCGCCCGCCGTGATGTGCGGCGTGTCATAGGCCAGCTCTGCCAGTTCACCAAACGTCTTGGACGGAACGTTGATGCCCTTGAACAGCGAGAACCCAGCGGCCTGCCAAGCAGCGTTTCCACCTTCAAGCACGTGCACATTTTCGTAGCCGAGATCGAGCAAGCGCCGCGCAGCCAGCGTGGCAAGTGCCCCGCCATCAGCATCCGTCACCACCAGCCGAACATTGCGCCGGGGCGCAAGGCGCACGCCGTCGATCTCCAGCCTGCTGTACGGAACAGGCGTTGCCAGAAAAAGATGTCCCTCGCCAAATTCACCGGCTTCGCGCACATCGAACAACGCGACCTCCGCACCGTCGTGGAGCCACGCCTTCAACGTGACGGCATCAATGGAAGGAACAGACATGCGGGCCTCGCGCGTAACGGAAAGGCCCATGGTAGGCACACCGCCCCACGCGCGAGAACGAACCGATGCGTCTATGCATATGCAGGATGCTGCGTTGGTAGCGGGGGTTCAACGGCCTACACTGGGCGTCTCCTCTCTGCCTCTTCACCCTCTCCGACGCGCCATGAGCCTGACCCAGCAACGCGACCAAGCGGTCCGTCAAACCCTCATCGCCGTCCGCGCCATTGCTGCGCAGGATGGCATCACGCACACCTCACTCGCGCGCATTGCCGATCGGCTGCAGGAGCTGGCCGCGCAGGAAGCGCTGTTCCCCTTCGACGCCTTTCCGCCACCGCCTTCTGACGATGCGGATGCCGCCAGCCGCTACCTGCTGCATGAAGAGACCGACAAGACCTTCGCGCTGTACCTGAACACGATCAATCCGGGCAAGATCACGCCGCCGCACAACCACACCACGTGGGCAGTGATCGTTGCGCTGGAAGGTGAAGAATTGAACCGCGTATACGTACGCACGGACGATGGCCGCGACCCCGAACAGGCCACGCTCGCCCTGTCGCGCGAGGTGGTCGTGCAACCCGGAACGCCCATCACGTTTCTTGCTGACGACATCCACAGTATCCACGTGGTCGGCAACAAACCCACGCGCCACTTCCACCTGTACGGCCGCGCGCTGGAAACACTGATCGGCCGCGTCGGCTTCGACCTCGCCACGGGGCGCGTGCTCAACTACAACCGCAACTACATGAGCGCGACCAAGCAGGCCGCCTGATACGGCCACGGGCAAGCTTCACGCTGTCGTTGCGGTAAAGACATGCGCCTGGATCTTTCCGTCCACCGGCCCCGGACCGAACCGCGCGGCCAGCGCTTCCGTGCATGCATCGGTGGCGGCGGATAGCGCATCGGGGCCGAATGCCTCCAGCTCGCCGCGCAATGGCGTGCCCTGGCAGTAGGCGAACGCCGGCAACCGGGCGGTGTCGGCACGGCTGCGTGCAGACACGGTCTCGCACACCACCTGTGTAAAGCCGCCGAGCCGCACGTCCGCTTCAATCAACACGGGGTTGTGATGGCCATGCGGCGTGCGCGCCAGGAACGCCGGCGGATTGTCAGGAAAGACACTCGCCAGTGTGCACGTGACCACGTGCGCAAACTCGTTGTCTTCAATGCGGTCCCACACGTTGAAGAGCAGCGTGCCGCCCGGCCGCAACACGCGGCGGGCCTCGGCAAAGGCTTTCGGACGATCGGGAAAGAACATCGCGCCAAACTGGCAGATCACCAGATCGAAACTGCCATCGTCAAACGGCAGTTGCTGCGCATCGGCTGGCTGCCAGGTCACGGCGCGGCATGTGCCGATGGTCGCGGCGCGATCGAGCATCGGCGGGTTGAGGTCGGTCGCCACAATGGTCGTGGCCTCTGGAAGCGTGCGCGCCAGCGCGCGCGTGACGGCGCCTGTTCCGGCCGCCGCTTCCAGCACACGTGTTGGAGCAAACGCGGCGGCCCTGGCCGCTATATCGACTGCATAGGGCTCAAAGATCAGAGGGACCAGCAGCGTGTCATACAGCTCAGGAATCGAACCGCCGAATACCTTATCGGTGCCATGCGCTTCCATCGTTCACCACCTTCGCCCGGCAGGATGGGCGGGCATCCACCGTTATAGGCCGGATCATTGCACTCGGCACTCCGCCAAGTTGAGGAGAGACCAGATCGACGCCAGCATGGCGGCTTCGACTGTCAGGGCAATGATGCTGGCGCGCGGCGGCGAGATGCCACGGTTTTCTCGGCCAAGCCCGCGGCCTGGCGCGGCACACGGCCGAGCGTGGGCTTCAACACTGGCGTCTGCTGAGCCAGGAATTCCCACAGCCGATTGGCAACCGGCCCATGTGGCCGGTCACGCCGGCGCGCGACCACCAGATCCTCCACCGTGCCGGGGAAATGGCGCCCCGCAATCGACAGTAACCGCCCTTCGAGCAACTCCGCCTCGATCATGAAGCGCGGCAGATGCCCCCACGCCATGCCATGCAGGATCAGTTCCTTCTTCATCAGCTGGTCGGGAACAAAGCACTGCGGGGCGCCTTCCACAACGTAGTGCGTTTGCGACGGAGGCTGCCGTGCTGAATCGTTGATCACGCACTGCATGAAGCGCTGCATCTGTTGCGGCGTGAGGGCAGACGTAGGTTGGAACGGCAGAAAGCCGGGCGCGACCACCGGCACCATCGCGATCTTGCCCAGGTCGATCCACTCCATGCGCACGTCGCCCTTCGGCACGCGGTGCACGATCAGATCGGCCTCGTCTTCCAGCAATCGCTCCCACGGGCCGGTCACAGCTTCGAACTGAAGCTGCAGGCGCGTTTGCGGGCACTGCCCGAAGAACTGGCTGAGCAATGCCAGCACCGGTTGCAGCGGGCACAGATCGCCCAGCACCACGCGCAACTCGGCCTCTTCACCCATCGCCAATTGCTTGGCGTGGGTCCGCAGCTCATCGCTCTCGCGCAGCAACGACTGGGCTTTGCGATGGAAAGACTGGCCGGCCTCTGTCAGCCGCACGCGATAACCGCTGCGATCCAGCAGGCTCAAGCCCAGTTGCTCCTCCAGCTTGGCCACCGCCGCAAACACCGAGGGATGCGAGCGATGCAGCCGGTCCGCCGCCGCCTGGAAGCTCCCCCCGGCCACAACGGCATCGAAGCACTGCAGTTCATGGAGCGTGAAATTCGACATTGTTGTCTAACTCTACAGAGTTATTTCAAACTTTATAGTATCTATGAAACGATCCGACTTCTACGATGACTCCACCTTAAACACGTTCGGAGCCCATCATGGAATCTCACAACACCCTCTCGTTCATCACCACTGGCGACGGCGTGCGCCTGGCCTACCGCTTTGACGGCTCGCCCAACAAGCCTGTGCTGCTGCTGTCCAACTCCATCGGTACCGACCTGCACATGTGGGACGTGACCGTGCCGCAGCTTGCCGAGCACTTCCGCGTGCTGCGCTATGACGCACGCGGCCATGGCGCATCCGACGCGCCTTCGGGGCCATACTCGCTCGACCGGTTGGGGCGTGATGTGGTGGAACTGCTCGACGCGCTCGGCCTGCAACGCGTGCACATGTTGGGGTTGTCGCTGGGCGGCATCGTTGCGCAATGGCTGGGCATCCACGTGCCGGAGCGCCTCGACCGCCTGGTGTTGTCAAACACCGCCGCCCACATCGGCCCGACGCAGTACTTTGACAACGCCATCGCAGAGCTGCAGCGCGCACCCGACATGCAAGCCACGGCCGAGACGTTCCTGCGCAACTGGTTCCCTGCACGCATGCTGGAAACGAATGACCCGACCGTCACGCCCTTCCGCCGCGCGCTGCTGACAACACCGCGCGAGGGCATCATCGGTGGCTGGGCTGCGGTGCGCGATTCCGACCTGCGCCGGACGATTGCGCTCATCCCGCACCCGACGCTGGTCATCGCGGGCCTGCACGACACGGTGACGTCCGCCCGCCACGGCGAGGAAATTGCCGCCACCATTCCGGGCGCACAGCTGCGCATGCTGGACACCGTACACCTCGCCAACGTGGAGCAGCCCGAAGCATTTATCGACCTGGTGCTGGATTTCCTGGCCGTACGCGAAACGGCATAGCGGATCGACATGCCGCAACCCGCCCGGTTGCGGTTAACATGGCGGCCATCCAACCGATGTGCCGCCAGACATGTCCCGCGTCAAGAACGAAGACGAATTCGAGCTGCGCCGCGAAAGCGTGCTCGACACCGCCGCTGAGGCCTTTGCCGCCGACAGCTACCCGAGCGTGTCGATGAACCAGCTTGCCGCAGCCTGCGGCGGCTCGAAGTCGCGCCTGTATCACTACTACGAAGGCAAGGAAGCGATCCTCTTCGACCTGCTCGACCGCTACACCACGCGGCTGGCCGATCTGGTCGAACGGGCTGAAAGCGATGCGCGGCACGCCAAGCTGTCAGCACGGGCTACGCTGCATCTGTTGATCCGCACCTTCCTGGCCGAGTATGCGACGTCGCGCACGCGACACGTGGCGCTACTCAATGACGTGAAATACCTGTCGCCGGAGCAGCGCGACATCGTGCTGGCGCGTGAGCGGGACGTAGTGGCCGCCGTGGGCCGGCAGCTCGGCGCAGCCTACCCCGAGAAGGTGGACGAGGCCAACCGTACCCCCATCACGATGATGCTGTTCGGCATGATGAACTGGACCTTCACCTGGCTCAAACCAGACGGCCCGCTATCGTATGAAGGCTATGCCGAGATGGTGATCGAGATGCTGGAGAACGGGCTCAGTGGCCCGGACGCTAAGAAGGGCTGAAGATCAACGTTCGTCGTAGCTGACGACAACACGCTGTGTGAGCGGCCGCGCCTGGCACGTCAGCACAAAGCCCTGCTGGATCTCCCAGTCTTCCAGCGTGAAGTTCTTCTCCATCTCCACTCGGCCTTCCAGCACCTTGGCGCGGCACGTGCAGCACACACCGCCCTTGCACGCATAGGGTAGGTCCAGCCCGGCACTCAACGCACTGTCGAGTACCTTGGCGTCACCCGCCATCGGCACCTCGTGCGACTTGCCATCGAGCACCACCGTCAGTGCTACATCGCCAGCAACGGCCGCACGCTTACGTGCCTTCGCCGATTCGGTCGACGCATCGCCCACCGGCACGCCAAAGCGTTCAGCATGCACACGCTCGCGCGGTACGCCGCGCTCCAGCAGTGCAGCCTCTACGGCGTCGATCATCGTGGAAGGGCCGCAGATGAAGGCCGCGTCGATATCGGCGGGGGGAATCAGCGCATCCAGAAAGGCGTGCGCCTTCGCACCATCCAGCCGTCCGTTGAACAGCGCAATCTCCTGCGCTTGGCGCGACAGCACGTGGTACAGCGCAAAGCGGTCGAGGTAGCGGTCTTTCAGGTCTTCCAGCGTTTCACCAAAGATGATGCTGTCGACGCTGCGATTGCCGTAGACCAGCGTGAAGCGGCTGTGCGGCTCGGCGGCCAGTGTGGTCTTGATGAGCGAGAGGATGGGTGTGATACCACTGCCCGCGGCAAAGGCGACGTAGTGGCGCGCGCTTTCCGCAGCGAGCGGCACGTAGAAGCGGCCGTCGGGCGGCAGCACGTCCAGCGACTGCCCTACACGAATGCGGTCGTGCAGGTGGTTGGAGAACACACCTGCGTCTACACGTTTGACTGCCACACGCAGCTCGCCATGCGCGTCGTAGTCCTGCACGGAACAGCAAATGGAGTACGAGCGCCGCACGTCATCCTGCCCTTGTTCGGGCACCGGCATGCGCAGCGTCAGGAACTGGCCCTGCGTGAAGCGATACGCATCACGCAGGTTGTCCGGCACATCAAAGCGAACGGAAATCGTATCGGCCGTCTCGCCGCGCACCTCAGCAATACGCAGCGGATGGAATTGCGGGGTCATGGTGGTCGCTCTGTGAGGCCTTAGTAAGGCTTGAAGTAATCGAACGGCTCGCGACACGCGCGGCAACGGTACAGCGCCTTGCAGGCCGTCGAACCGAAGGCGGAGATGAGCACCGTGTCGTGCGAGCCGCATTGCGGGCAGGCGATGTGCTCGCCCTGCGTGGGACGCATCAGACGGATCGGGCGCGCATCTCCCACCGTCACCACGTGGGCCGGCGGCGCAATACCGAAGTCTCGCAACTTGCGGTGCCCATCGGATGTGATCCAATCCGTCGTCCATGCTGGCGAGAGCACGGAACGCACGCGATAGGCACCCACATCGGCCGCCTGCAGTGCGCGGCTCGCATCGTCGGCAATCTGATCCATCGCCGGGCAGCCGGAGTACGTGGGCGTGATCGTTGCCACCAGCGTGCCGGTAGCGTCGATCTGTACATCGCGCAGGATGCCCAGCTCGGCAATCGTGACGATGGGAATTTCCGGATCGGTCACCGCATCCAGCGCCGCACGCGCTCGAGCGAGCCGCGTGGCAATGTCGACGGAGACGGCAGGCTCAGCTACCACGATGCCCCCGGAAACTGACGTGCCAGCCCCTGCATTTCGGCCAGCAATGTGCCCATGTGCTCGGAGTGCACGCCCTGCTTGCCGGTGCTGACGTAGGCGCCGGGCTCAGGCAAGGTTAGCGTCGCCTCGGCCAGCGCGTCGTTCACTGTGGCTTCCCATGCCTCACGCACATCGGTAGCCCGCACGCCAATGCCGGCATCGGCCACGGCATCCTCTACCGCGTCGGTGGCAAAGAACTCGTTGGTGTACGGCATCAGCCAATCCAGCGCGCGCTGCGCACGTGCGTGCGACGCTTCCGTTCCATCGCCAAAGCGCACCAACCAGTCACGCGTATGTGCGAGGTGATAGCGCATCTCCTTGACCGACTTGGCGGCAATGGCGGCCAGTTCGGCATCACTGGACGCGGTCAGCGCCTCCCACAACGGCACCATCAACGCCGCATACAGGAAGTGGCGAACGATGGTGACGGCATAGTCGCGCGCAGCGGCGGCTGTGGCAGCCAGCGGCCCCACATGCGGCAGTTCAAGCAGCGTGTAGTTGCGGAACGCGGGCTCGGCGCGCCAGTAGGCGTAGTCGTCTTCGCTGCGTGCCGTGCCCGTGAGCGAGCCTTCGAGCTGGCCTGCGTGCGTATAAAGCAGCCGCGCCTGACCGATCAAGTCCAGACTCAGATTGGACAGGGCGATGTCCTCTTCGAGCACCGGGCCGTGCCCCGTCCATTCAGCGTTGCGCTGGCCAAGGATCAGGGCGTTATCGGCAAGACGGAGGATATATTCCAGATGTGCATTGGAAGTCATCGCCACGGCTCACATGTGGTTGACTTCATCGGGCAGCCGATAGAACGTCGGGTGCCGGTAGATCTTGTCAGCCATCGGGTCAAACAGCATGGGCTTGTCGTCGGGCTCGCTGGCGGTGATGGCGGCCGAGGGCGCAACCCAGATCGAGACGCCTTCCTGCCGGCGCGTGTAGACGTCGCGCGCCATCTGCAATGCCTGCTTGGCATCCACTGCATGCAGGCTGCCGCAGTGCTTGTGCTCCAGCCCCTGCTTGCTGCGGATGAACACTTCCCACAGCGGCCATTCGTGTTGATGCGTGGTTGTCGTCATGTCGATTTCTCAGGCAGCTTGTTCGTTGGCAACAGCGCGCTCGGCCTGCTTGCGCGCATAGGCGAGCGCGGCTTCGCGCACCCATTCGCCTTCTTCATGGGCGCGTTTGCGGGTGGCAAGGCGCTCGCGGTTGCACGGGCCATGGCCGTCGAGCACGCGCTTGAACTCGGACCAGTCGAGCGGCGAGAAATCGTAGTGACCGCGTTGCGCATTCCACACGAGGCCCGGATCGGGCAGCGTCACGCCCAGTACACGTGCCTGTTCGACGGTCGCGTCGACAAAGCGCTGGCGCAAGTCGTCGTTCGAGATGCGCTTGATGCCCCAGGCCATGGTCTGCGCGCTGTTGGGCGACGCCGTATCGGGTGGGCCAAACATCATCAGCACCGGAAACCACCAGCGGTTGACGGCGTCCTGCACCATGTCGCGCTGCGGCTGCGTGCCGCCCATCATGGTCAGCAGCGATTCAAAGCCCTGGCGCTGGTGGAACGACTCTTCCTTGCAGATGCGGATCATGGCTCGCGCATAGGGGCCGTACGAGCAACGGCACAGCGGCACCTGGTTCATGATCGCCGCGCCGTCCACCAGCCAGCCGATCACGCCCACATCCGCCCAGGAAAGCGTCGGGTAATTGAAGATGGACGAATACTTGGCGCGCCCCTCGTGCAGCGCATCGATCATCTCGTCGCGCGTGCTGCCGAGCGTTTCTGCGGCAGAGTAGAGATAGAGACCGTGGCCTGCCTCGTCCTGCACCTTGGCCAGGAGGATGGCTTTGCGCTTGAGTGACGGCGCGCGGCTGATCCAGTTGCCCTCGGGCAGCATGCCGACCACCTCCGAATGCGCATGCTGCGAGATCTGCCGCAGCAGCGTCTTGCGGTACGGCGCAGGCATCCAGTCCTGCGGCTCAATCTTGTGGTCTGCATCGATGCGCGCATCGAAGCGCGCCTGCAACGCGGCTTCGCCTTGCGGTACAGCAGCCAACTCTTGCTCAGTGGGCAGGCCGCCGGGCTGGTCCAGGCTTTGGGTGTACATGCGATCCTCCGGCCGCTCTTGCGTGATGTGCACGGTGCGTCATCTGCGCCATGCTGGGGCTGGATCGATTATAAACCGTCCGACCGGTCGGTCAATGACGAATTACGCCGCACGCCTCGATTGAGACATGCGGTGTATCCAGCTTAGATGTGGGCTGCGGAGGATGCCTCGCCCTGCGCCTGCGGATGTGCGCGCGTACGCACGAAGGCACCAGCCAGGGCGGAGGCCAGTACAGCAGCAATGGCGCCCAGCAGGAACGCCAGGTGATAGCCACCGTTGAGCGCGGTGGCCGCATCAGCACCCGCTACCGCAAGATTGTCAGTGCGTGCGGCCGCCAAGCTGGCAAGGATCGCGAGGCCCAGCGCGCCACCCATCATGAACGACGTGTTGACCACGCCCGAGGCGAGGCCTGACTCATCCGGTGCGACATCGCTCATCGCTGCCAGCAATACCGGATTGAAGGCCACACCTGCCCCCAGGCCCAACAGCAACATACCTGGCAGCACATCCAGGATGAAGCTGCCGCCAGCCGGTGCGCGCGCAAACAGCATCAACCCAACCGCCGCCACCAGCAAACCCAGCGACAACGGCGCGCGAATACCGAAGCGCATCACCAGCTTGGCCGACAACCCCAGCGAGAACACCGCCATGATGATGTTGGCCGGCAGGAACGCCAGCCCCACCTGCATTGCGCTGTAGTTCAGCACGCGCTGCATGTACAGCGCCGAGATGAAGAACCACGCGAACATTGCCGCAGCCCACAACACACCTACCACGTTGGCGGTCGCCACATTGCGCAGCGCGAACATGTGCAGCGGCATGAGCGGATGCGACACGCGCGATTCGATGACGAGGAAGGCAATCATCAACGCGACGGCAACACCCAACTGAGCAAGCGTTTGCGCGGAAGTCCAACCCACTTCGTTGCCATGCACGATGGCGTATACCGCCAGCATGAGCGACGTCGTCACCGCAATCGCGCCCGCCACGTCCAACTTGGCGCGATCTGCCAGCGGCTTGCCGGCGGGCAGCAGCGCCACGCATGCGGCGTACACCGCCACACCAATCGGCAGGTTGACCAGGAAGATCCAATGCCAGCTCAGCGCGCTGGTCAGCAGCCCACCCAGCAACACGCCGATACTGCCGCCGCCCGCGCACACAAAGCCGTAGATACCCATCGCCTTGGCGCGATCGGCCGGCGAGGTGAACAGGTTCATGATGAGCGACAGCGACACCGCCGATACCACGGCCCCGCCCAGCCCCTGTACGGCGCGCGCCGTAATCAGCAGCCCCTGCGAGTTCGCCAACCCACACGCCGCTGAAGCCAGCGTGAACAGCGTGATCCCCAGCAGGAACAGCTTGCGATGGCCAAACAGGTCACCCAGTCGCCCGCCCAGCAGCAGGAAGCCGCCAAAGGTCAGCATGTAGGCGTTGACCACCCACACCAGCGAGGTTTCGGTAAAGCCCAGATCCGCCCGGATGGACGGCAGTGCGACGTTCACGATGGTCGTGTCCAGCACGATCATCAGCACGCCCAGGCAGAGCACGATGAGGGCAAGCCAGCGCTTGCGTTCGTCGATGCCATGCGTCATGGAACCACTCCTTGGATGCGCCGCGGCCTCGCTCAGGATTCCGCAGCCGATTTGAGATTGGCGAGACCGGCCTCGAAATCCTTGCCGATCACCGCGTCCATACTGAAGAACAGGCCCATCACCTTGGAGATGAATGGGCTTGGGCCATACATGGCCCAGGTCACATGGGTGAGATCGCCCTTAGGCTGCAACGTGAACTCTGCTGTGTTGTGGGCTTCGAACGGTTTCAGAAAATCCAGCTGGATCTGAATGCGCGCGGGCGATGCGGTATCGACAATCTCCATGCGCCCAGCGCCCACCTTGCTGGAACCCTCCCACGCATAATTTGCGCCCTTGCCGTTGGTCGGACCACCGTAGGTGCGCTTCATCGCGGGGTCGAGCTTTTCCCATGGCGACCAGGCAGTCCAGTGGTGGAAATCGTCGATCAGGGCAAACACCTTTTCAGGCGGCGCCTTGATGTCGATCTCGCGCTGCACGCGAAAACTGTCCGGGCGCGTGGCAGCAAAACCAAGCACGGCAACAATGGCAACGACGATGACGATCGCAATGATCTTCAGCATGAAGACGGTCTCCAGAAAGCGGGGCAGCAGGTGAATGGACGCCTTCGCGCAGAAGATGCGAAGGGTCGCGGCCAGAGCAGCCGGTCACCCAGGGGTGGTTTCGTTGATTATTAGTAAGGCCCCGGTGAAAGCGCAGTCTAGCACCGGATTGTCACACCATGCCAAGGCAAACTTTCCTACGGCTTTGCGTAGAACGGCCACCGTCGGGTGGCCGTCGTCTCGTGCACAGGTGCGATGACGTTGTGGTTACATCGGCTTGGGTGCAATCACCATCCACTGCACGCCAAAACGGTCGACCACCATGCCGAAGGCGTTGGCGAAGAACGTTTCGGACATCGGCATCGTGACTTGGCCGCCATCGCCCAGCGCCTTGAACGTGCGCTCGGCTTCAGCCTTGTCGGCCACGCTCACCGACAACCCAAACCCCTTGAAATCGGCCTTGCCCGAAGCCATGCCATCGGACGCCAGCACCTGCGTTTCACCCACGCGGAAGGCCGCGTGCATCACCTTGTCGAGCGGAGGCGCCATGCCGCCGCACTGCTCGGCGGTGGGTTGTGCATCCTTGGGCGCATCCTTGTAGCGCATCATCACGTCAACTTTGGCGCTCAGCGTCTTTTTGTAGAACTCGAGCGCTTCCTCACAACGACCTTCGAAGAACAGATACGGTTGAACTTGCATCACAACTCCTTGGGGCAGGGACTGCAAAGCCACGTGTTGTTTCACGCGGTCGAGGGAATCATCTCAATCAACTGCACGCCGGTTCGGGCACCGGCATCGGCACCGATGCGTGCTCGTGCACAACCTGCCAGCGGCCATCAATCTTGCGGAAGCACACCGTGGCGCGCGTTTGCGCATCGTGCTTCGCGCCATCGCGATAACGCGCGCGCAGGCGGTTCACGCTGAAGCAATAGGCCAAGTAGCCGCTGACCTCAAGGTGCAGCTCGATAAACTGGAAATCGGCCTGCCCTTCCAGGGCATCAAACCAGCCCTGCCAGTTGCGACGGTATGCCTCGGCACCCTTCACGAACAGCGGCGGCATGACATCGAACACCACCACATCGGGTGCGTAGTAACGCATCACTGCGTCCACGTCCTTGGCGCGCACGGCGGCGGCCCACGCTTCGATCAGCGCACGCAACTGCGCCTCATCATTCGTGGTGTTTGTTGCAGTTGTCATGTCGGCCTCCAATGAAGAAAAAGCGCCTTGGAATCTACGGCAACAGCGTGTAGTGTTGATTTGTGAACGCTGTCCACAAACGATAGCAGACATAATGAACAGTGTCCACATAAAGCTTGCGGAGATTGCATGACCCAGGAACCACCCCGCCCGCCAGCGCGATCGACCTATCGCCACGGCGATTTGAGGCGCGCACTGCTCGACGCCGGCATTGAGCTGGCGCGCACCGGCGGCCCCGATGCCATCGTGCTGCGTGAAGCAACGCGCCGAGCCGGCGTCGTGCCGAACGCGGCATACCGGCACTTCGCCGGGCGGCTGGATCTGCTGCAGGGCGTGCGCGCGGCGGCGCTCGCTGCACTGGCGCGCGCGATGGAAACGGAACTGGATGCCATCGACCCGACCTGGCCGGACGACGCACAGGCTCGCGCGTCCTTGCGCGCCATCGGCGTGGGCTACCTGCGCTTTGCGCAAATGGAGACCGGCCTGTTCCGCACCGCATTTGCCGTGCCCGATGAGGTTGAGAACGACGCCGACCCAGACAAGGCCGGCAACAGCGGCCTGAACCCGTTCCAACTGCTGGGCTTGGCCCTTGATCGCATGACCGCCGCCGGCGTGCTGCCTGCGGAGCGCCGCCCAGGCGCCGAATACCTCGCATGGTCTGCAGTGCACGGGCTTGCGCTACTCATCATCGATGGCCCGCTGCGCGGCCGCCCGCCCGAGCAGACGGGCGCCATCGCCCTGCGCGTGGTGGAGATGGTCGAGAACGGCCTGTAGCCGTTTCTGCGCGCAGGTTCTGACGACATGCGCAACGCTTCGTTCGCCCGCACCGCCTTCAATGCAACGATGACAGCCTCGTCGCGCCCGCCCACCCGGCGGTGGCGCGCACCGATCAACCGGAGCCACCCTCCGCGACCAGGATGTCAACGTGACCCAAATCCACCTCGAAACGGCGCCCGTACGCTACGGCGCGGCGCTGGAGAAAGACCTGTTCGACCGCGTCGCCGCCGTGCACGCGCAGCACCTGCCGCCCTCGCGCACCGAGCCGCCGCGCGATGCGCAAACGCCGGAAGAATGGGAAGGGGTAATCGACTATGCGGTCTGGAACGCCGCGCACGATCTCTTCATCGTGCAACTGGCAAGCGCCGGGCTGGACCGGCTGTTCCGCGACGAGCCCGACTTCCAGCTCGCGCTCTCACGTCAGATTGGTGATGACGGTTTTCACGCCGTGGCCTCGCGCGAGCGCATCCGCGCGCTGTCGGGGCATGACCAGATCGAGCGCATCGCGCAGGACGTACGCCACCACTGGAACATCCTGGGCGACTACCCGCTGACCAGCCAGGCCGCCTTCCTCGCGTGGGAGTTCCACTACGAGCACCACATCCTCGCGCGGCTGCAGGTCAACCGGCGCACCTCGCGCGTGCTCGATCTCGCCAACCGCGACTTTGCCGAGAACCGCATCATGCCGGACGAAGAAGTGCACCGTATCCTCATCACCGAGTGGTGGCACAACAAGCTCAATGCTGCGTCTGACGCGCAGCGCGAACAACTCGTCGGCGAGGTACTGGAAGCCGATGACAAGCTGCAGGTGCTGCTGGGCGATTACCTGCGCGAATCGTGGGCGTTGAACGAGCGCGCGGCAGGCATCGACACACGCCAGCACATCCCGCTCTATGACGCATGGCGGCGCGAGATTCTTGGCGTGTTGCTGCAGCGTCCTGCCGATACGCTGCCCACCCTCACCAGCCTGGGCGCCTGAGCACGATGGCCAAGAAATCGATCCTGCTCAACGCGTTCAACATGAACTGCGTGGGCCACATCAACCACGGCCTGTGGACCCACCCACGCGACCGCTCGGCCGACTACCGCAAGCTCAGCTACTGGACAGACCTTGCCAAGCTGCTGGAGCGCGGTCTGTTCGACGGCCTGTTCATTGCCGATATCGTGGGCGTGTACGACGTCTACCAACAATCGGCGGACCTCACGCTGCGCGAGTCGATCCAGTTGCCGGTGAACGATCCGCTGATGCTCGTCTCCGCCATGGCAGGCGTGACGGAACACCTCGGCTTTGGTCTGACCGTCAACCTGACGTACGAGGCGCCCTACCTGTTCGCACGGCGCTTCTCCACGCTCGACCACCTGACCGACGGCCGTGTCGGCTGGAACATCGTCACCGGCTATCTGGACAGCGCTGCACGCGCCATGGGCCTGCGCGAGCAGATCGCACACGACGAGCGCTACGACCGTGCCGATGAATTCCTCGACGTGGTCTACCAGCTCTGGGAAGGCAGTTGGGAAGACGATGCCGTGCTGCGTGACCGTGCAGCGCGCGTGTTCGCACAGCCCGACAAGGTCCACCGCATCCACCACCACGGCCGCTATTACAACGTGGAGGGCTATCACCTGAGCGAGCCCTCTCCACAACGCACGCCGGTGCTGTTTCAGGCGGGTTCTTCTGCGCGCGGGCAGACCTTTGCCGGGCAGCATGCGGAATGCGTTTTCCTGTCGGGCCAGAGCCCCGCAGCAACACGCGATCAGGTCGCACAGTTGCGCCGAGCTGCCGTACAGGCGGGGCGTCGTGCCGACGATGTGAAGGTCTTCATGGGCATCACAGTCGTAGTCGACAAGACCGAAGCGCTGGCCCGAGAAAAGCTGGCCGAGTATCAGCGTTACGCCAGCGCGGAAGCCGGCCTCGCACATTTCTCGGCAGGCTCTGGTGTCGACTACTCGACCTATGCATTGGACGACCCGCTGCGCGCGGTGCAAACCAATGCCATCGAGTCATCCATACGCCGCGCAACCGGCGGTGACACGCAGTTCACCGTGCGCCGCCTGCTTGATCAACTGGCCCTGGGCGGCCGCTACGCGACCATCGTCGGAGACCCGCAGCAAGTGGCCGACGCCCTGCAGCACTGGATGGACGACACCGACATCGACGGCTTCAACCTGGCGCGCACCGTGACGCCGGAAAGCTATGCCGATTTCATTGACCTGGTGGTACCGGAGCTGCAAAACCGAGGCATCTACAAGACCGCCTATGCGCCGGGCACGTTGCGCGGCAAATTGTTCGGCCACGACCGCCTACCCGCCACCCATCCGGGCGCGCAGCGAAGGTGGCAGCCCGCAGCTGAAACAGCGGCGCAGCCATTGGCGAGCCACGCTTGGTGATCGCAAAGCCTCCCCGGACGACGCACGCCCGCCCCTGATGGAATAACCGCCACGCCCAAGGTGTTTACTATTCGGATGCGGCCCGCGTCGACACCGGAGGATGGCCATGCAGACTCAACTCACCAAGTGGATCGGAATTGGAATGGGCGCCGCTGCGCTCGCGCTGGGCGCCTGCGCGTCGCTGGAGCCCGTGCAGACGGCGCAGAAGATGATCGGCCAACCGGAAAGCGCTGTGCGCACGGCCTTTGGCGCGCCCACTGAAACGTATCAGCTTGCCGGCGGCGCCCAACGCTGGATCTATTCGAAGCAGCCCATGGGGCACGACGTCTATGCGGCGGATTTCGACAGCGGCGGCAAGCTCACCAACTTCCGCCAGATGCTGACCGAGAAGGAAATCTACGAAGCACGCCCGGGTGTGTGGACCAAGCATGACGTGGCCGAGCGCTTCGGCATGCCGCGCGAGCCGAAGCAGTACTACCCGCTCATGAAGCGGGAAGCATGGTCATACCGGATGTACGTCGCCGGTTATCAGCAGGCGCACTTCAACGCCCTCTTTGACGACAACGGTGTGCTGGATCGCACGATGATCGTCATCGACCCGCTTGGCGGCGACGGCCACCACAGCCGCAAGTGATGTTCAGGTGATACCCGGCGGCACATTGCACGCCGCCGGTCATTCGTACTGTTTAGCCCAGTGCCGAAGCAATCGCCTGGGCCAGTTCATTGGCCTCGAACTTGGCGACGTAGCCATTGGCGCCCACGCGGCGCACGTGGTCCTCATTGGCCGAACCCGACAGCGACGAGTGAATCACCACCGGAATCGACTGGAACGCCGGTTCGGTCTTGATCTTGCGCGTGAGCGTGAAGCCGTCCATCTCAGGCATTTCCAGATCGGTCAGCACCAGCGCGATCTTGTCGCGCAC
The DNA here is from genome assembly GCF_000801955.1 of Ralstonia sp. A12. Lineage (GTDB taxonomy): Bacteria > Pseudomonadota > Gammaproteobacteria > Burkholderiales > Burkholderiaceae > Ralstonia. Next base: position 26,170 of record NZ_JSZO01000036.1, on the reverse strand, counting down.
GGTCTTGCCTTCACGGGCGGCGTCGCGCGCGATGTTCTGCAGCGTGTCCCACGCTTCCTGGCCGCTCTTGGTCATCACGTACGGTGTGCCCATGGCTTCCAGACCGTTGGCGATCAACGTACGCGCCAGACCAGAATCATCCGCCACCAGCAGCTTGGCGCCCGGCGGCAGCTTGATCGGGCGCTCGTCGTTATCGGGCGCCAGATCGGTGCGGCGGGTCGGGAACACGTCGACCAGGATCTGCTCAACATCAATCACCTGCGCCAGGCGCGAGTTGTCGGCATTGCCGTCCAGGCGCGCCAGGCTGGTGATGTTGCTGCTGCCGACGCTGGCCTCGGCCGGGAAGATCTGGCTCCACTCCAGGCGAACAATCTCGTCCACCTCTTCCACCGCAAAGCCCTGGGTGGAACGCGCGTATTCCGTAATCAGCAGGATGTTGGCGTTGCTGTTCTTGGTGCCGATCACGCTGGCCAGGTCGATCACCGGGATGATCTGGCCGCGCACGTTCACCGCACCCAGGATGTGGGCGCCGGCATCCGCCACGTGCGTGACAGGCGGCATGACCATGATCTCGCGCACCTTGAACACGTTGATGCCGAACATTTCGCGTTGGTTGGATCGCGCAGATTCGCCCAGGCGGAACAGCAACAGTTCAAAGCGGTTGTTGTTCGTCAGATTGGTCCGTTCATCGACTTCCAGTTGCGACATCGTCTTCCCCCGTTCAAGCACACGTTATGTGGCGGTAAACGGCAGGCTGCCGGGCAACTTGAAGGGATTTACGAATGTGAACGCCACGCCCTTCCAGCGTGGGGGATCCGCCGCCTAGGCAACCTTCACGTGCGCGACCAGAAAGTCCAGAAATGCCCGTACCCGCGCCGGTAAATGCGCGCCCTGGCCGACATAAACGGCGTGAATATCTTCGGCTTCGCCGGGGTTGTAATCCTCCAGCACCGGTACGAGGCGGCCTGCATCCAGATCCGCACGCACCTGAAACTCGGCCAGCCGCGCCAGGCCCAGGCCAGCCACGGCCACCGCGCGTAGCGCCTCGCCATCGCTGATTTGCGTGTTGCCCTGCGGCATGACCTCGGTGCGGCGGCCCCGCTTGGTGAACGGCCAGCCATTGACCGCGCGCACGTAGCTGAAGGCCAAGCAGTTGTGGTTTGCCAGGTCAGCCGGCGTGCGCGGCGTACCGGCCCGTGCCAGATAGGCGGGTGAGGCTACGATCATCAGCCGGGTCTGCCCGAGCTTGCGCGCGACCAGCCGGGAGTTCCTCAGCGGCCCGCTGCGCAGCGCAACATCGGTGCGGTCTTCGAGCAGATCGATCACCCGGTCCGTCAATGCAATATCGAGCGACACCTGCGGATGACACGCCAGAAACGCCGGCACGATCGGCAGCAGCAGGTGGGTGCCGACCGGCAGATTGGAGTTCACGCGCAAACGCCCCGATGGCTGCGCACCGGATGAAGCCTCGCGCTCGGCCTCGTCCAGATCGGCCAGCACCGCCACGCTGCGCTCATAGAAGGCCGCGCCCTCCGGCGTGAGCTGAAAGCGCCGCGTTGATCGATTCACCATCCGCGCGCCAAGCCGTGCCTCCAACCGCGCCACCAGCTTGCTCACCGCCGATGGCGTCATCCGGCACGCCCGTGCAGCAGCGGAAAAACCGCCCTGCTCCACCACCCGCACGAAGACTTCCATCTCGCCAAAGCGATTGACATCGAGCCGCGACATTGTGATTTCAATTCATAGATGTTGTGCTTATAGGCAGTCTATCGCACAAGACACAGCGTCGACATACTTGGCCGCATCCCGCAATTGCGGCCAGTTCTTGAGGACACCTGACCATGCCTGTGGCTTTACTCGCCCTGACCGCCGGCGCCTTCGGCATCGGCGTGACGGAATTCGTTTTGATGGGGTTGCTGCTGGAAGCCAGTGCAGACCTGCATGTCACCGTTGCGCAGGCGGGCCTGCTGATTTCCGGCTACGCGTTCGGCGTGGTGCTGGGTGCACCGGTGCTGACAGCGCTCACGGCCCGCTGGCCGCGCAAGGCCGTGCTGCTGGGGCTCATGGCCATCTTCACGGTGGGCAACGCAGCCTGCGCGCTGGCGCCCGACTACGCACTGCTGATGGCCGCCCGCGTGCTGACCGCGTTTGCACACGGCACGTTCTTCGGAGTCGGCTCGGTGGTGGCCACCGGCCTGGTGCCGCCCAACCGCCGCGCCTCGGCCATCGCCATCATGTTCACGGGGCTCACGGTGGCGTCCATCCTGGGCGTGCCGCTGGGTACATGGCTGGGCCAGGCGTATGGCTGGCGTGCCGCGTTCTGGGCCATCGTGGCGATTGGCGTGGTAGCGCTGGTCGTCATCGCCCGCTTCGTGCCGCACGAACCCGCCCCGCAGGATGCCGGCGACTGGCGCCAGGACATGCGTGTACTGATGCGCGGCCCCGTGCTGCTCGGGCTGCTGACCACGGTGCTCGGCTATGCCGGCGTGTTTGCGGTGTTCACCTACATTGCGCCACTCATCATTGAGGTGACGGGCTACACCAGTGCGGCCGTCTCACCGGTGATGCTCGTATTCGGCGGCGGGCTCATCGCGGGCAACCTGATCGGCGGACGACTGGCAGACCGGCACCTGCGCGGCACGCTGGTCGGCACCCTTGTCGCCCTGGCCGTCACGCTCGCGCTGATGACGTTTGCCGTGCATGACAAGGTATGGGCCGTGGTGTTCGTAGCGCTGCTGGGCGCAGTGGCCTTTTCCACCGTGCCGCCGCTGCAGATGTGGGTGCTGGAGAAGGCGCACGGCGCCGGCCAGAGCATCGCGTCGAGCTTCAACATCGCCGCGTTCAACCTGGGCAATGCGCTGGGGGCATGGGTGGGCGGTGTAGTCATCTCGCATGGCCCGGGGCTGACCGCCCTGCCTTGGGTGGCCGCCCTGGCACCCGTCGGCGCGCTTGTTCTCGTCGTCATCGGCCTGCGCCTGCATGGCGCCGGAGATGCTGCACAGCACCCGCAAACCGCGTGATCGATCACGCGCCAACATTTCACTGCACACCATCATGACTGCACAGCACAAAGTCGCGCTCGTCGTCGGCGCGCAAGGCGTGATCGGCCGCAACCTGATCGACCACCTCGCCACGCTGGACGACTGGCGCATCGTCGGCCTGTCGCGCCGCGGTGGCGAATCGACCGAGCGCATCCGCCACATCGCAGTGGACCTGCTCGATACGGCCGACACTCGCGCCAAACTCAGCGCACTCAACCACGTCACGCATATCTTCTACGCCGCCTACCAGGACCGCCCTACTTGGGCTGAACTCGTACCGCCCAACCTGGCCATGCTGACCAACGTGGTCGACGCCATCGAGGCTGTGGCGCCCAACCTCGCGCACATCAGCCTGATGCAGGGCTACAAGGTCTACGGCGGCCACCTCGGGCCCTTTAAGACCCCGGCGCGCGAAACTGATGCGCACTTCATGCCGCCCGAATTCATGTTCGACCAGCAGACCTTTCTGGAGACACGCCAGCACGGCAAGGCGTGGACATGGTCAGCCATCCGCCCGTCGGTGGTCGGCGGCTTTGCGTTGGGCAACCCGATGAACCTGGCCGTGGCCATTGCCATGTACGCGACGATGTCGAAGGAGCTGGGTCTGCCCCTGCGCTTTCCCGGCAAACCCGGCGCGTACGACCACCTGCTGGAGATGACCGACGCGGGCCTGCTCGCCCGCGCCACCGTATGGGCCGCCACCGACCCGCGCTGCGCCAACCAGGCCTTCAACATCAACAATGGAGACCTCTTCCGCTGGAGCGAAATGTGGCCCAAGATCGCGCGCTACTTTGATCTGGAAGTCGCCCCGCCGCTGCCCCTGTCGCTCGACACTGTCATGGCCGACAAGGCACCGCTGTGGCAAAGCATGATCGCCAGACATGGCCTGGCCGACACGCCGTATCACGACGTGTCTTCGTGGCGCTTTGCCGACTTCGTATTCTCGTGGGACTACGACATGTTCGGCGACGGCTCCAAGGCACGCCGCTTGGGCTTTCATGAATACGCGGAGACAGAAGCGATGTTCATGCGCATCTTCGACGACCTGCGGCAGCGCAAGATCATTCCGGCGTAGAGCGTCCGGATGCCTCTGCCGGCCCCATGAATTGGCCGATCGGGCTAGGTGGATGTCCCGACTCGGGTTTCCTCAAGAAGGGTCGATATAGTGAAGGCGGGACGGTAGCTCATGGGTCGAGCAGCGACGGTTTACCGACGCAGGCAGGCAGGTTCAAGTCCTGTACGTCCCACCACATCAAGGTCCAACGTTGAACACCGAAATCCGGAAAATCGTTGTACCACAAGGCTTTACGGGCAACTCATTGTCCGCTGCTGTACGCTGGTGTGCGTTGGCAACCAAACCGTTCTGGGGGCAACATTGGGGATAGCTCCCCACCTCCAGAACGAGTTGCCCCCATGTATCTAACAGATGTAACAGTCCGCCAGACACGTCCCTCCGAAAAAACGCAGCGCCTCTTCGACGGCAATGGCCTCTACCTTGAGGTATCGCCGAACGGAGGAAAATGGTGGCGCCTCAAGTACCGGATTGACGGTTGTGAGAAGCGTCTGTCACTGGGCGTGTATCCAGACGTCACGCTCAAAGATGCACGCACCAGAACGATCGCTCTACGCGAGCAGATCGCGAAAGGCATCGACCCCGGCCACGCTCGCAAAGTCGCCAAGCACCTTGGGCAGCTTGCTGCGGCAAATTCATTTCAGGCAATAGCGACCGAGTGGTTCGAGCGCTTCAAGTCGACCTGGTCAGACAAGCACGCCGAGAACACCTGGAGCCGATTGAAGCGCTTCGCCCTCCCTATCATCGGCCGACGCCCAGCCACCACTGTGGAGCCGTCGGATGTGCTGGCCATCATCCGCAAGATCGAGCAACGCGGCACGATCGAAACAGCGCACCGCGTCAAAATAGCGATTGGGCAGGTGATGCGATACGCGGTGGTAACCGGCCGTGCCCAACGAGACCCGACGGCGGACCTGCGAGGCATGCTGACACCGAGCATGGTTAAACACTTGGCGGCCATTGTCGATCCTCGTGAGGTCGGAGGTCTGTTGCGCGCGATCAGCGGTTACCCAGGCAGCTTTCCTGTAGCGTGTGCCCTTCAGTTCATGCCCATGGTCTTTCAGCGACCGGGAGAGGTACGCCTCGCTGAATGGAGCGAATTCGATTTTGAGAACGCGACATGGCAAATCCCATCGGCCCGAATGAAGCGGGCGAAGAAGCTCAAGGCAAACGGCGAGGATCACATTGTGCCGCTTTCCCACCAAGCCGTCGGGCTTCTCCAAAACCTGTATCGATATACCGGCCACAGCCGCTACCTGTTCCCTTGCATCCGCAGTTCCGGCCGTCCCATGAGCAACGCCACGGTCAATGCCGCGCTACGCCGCCTGGGTTATGACGGAGAGACGATGACCGGCCACGGCTTCCGTGCGATGGCGCGCACGATCCTTGATGAGGTGCTGAACGTGCCGCCAGCCATCATCGAGGCGCAGCTTGCCCACGTTGTGAAAGATACCAATGGGCGCGCATACAATCGCACCAGGTTTCTTCAACAGCGGCGCGAGATGATGCAGCAGTGGGCAGACTACCTGGACCAGCTCAAGGGCTCAGAATAGGCGGGCACGCCAAGGTCCCTTCCGTGAACTCATCGGCGTATTGGCAATGGCGCAAGCTCGGCGATCCCTTGCGCAGTTTCGTCCATGAGGCGACGGTCAAATGGACACATTGCGCTGCCCTCACCAATTTGCAGACTCCGTGTACCGGTTCCATGCCCTTGCATCGAGCAGGGATGCACGCCACACCTTCGCGGGCAGGCACAGCGCGCAATGCTAGTGTGGTGACGATCAAATCGGTGATGTCGATAAGACGGATTTCAGATCAACGAACGCGGAGCTGCAATCGATGGCGCTGCCAGTGCTAGGCGTTCCTGTGACCGTCACGTCGTTGATGGACGATGTAATGATCGACGAGGCAAAACTGACCGGCCCAGCCCCCAGCTTGAAGTGCGTTGCGGCAGGAGTCGTGGTCGGACCGCCATTGTGCCCCGCAGCAAACCTCGGCTGCGCGCCGTCGAAGACCACGTTATCCAGCGTAATGGTCAGCGGATTGTGCTGGCCGTTGAGTGCATAGCCCACAAATACCACGTTACCACCCATGTACTTGGTGCTGCCCAGATTGTGGAATCCCTGCATCGCGATGTTAGTGAAGCTCGGGAACAGCGAACCTTTCGAGCCGCTGTAGAACGGGTCGAACGTCAGCGGCGAGCTTACGTTGCGCACGCAGATCTGCTTGTAGGTCACGTTGTCCACGGTGCCACCGTGTGACGAATCAGACTTGATGCGCAACCCACCGCTGGTGCCGCTATCAAGGCCATCGATCGAAAGATCAGTGACCGCAACATTGCTCACTCCCGCGTTGGTTTCGGACCCTATGGACAAACCATGTCCGTAGTAGAAATGGTTGTGCGCGTACGTATGATTGGTCACGCCCGGACTGCCGCTGGATTTGATCGCTACGTGGTCATCGCCCGCACTGATGTACGAATAGGCGAGTAACACCTTGCTAGAGTACCCCGTGTCGAGACCGTCAGTGTTCACCGCCGTGTCGGGCGTGAAACAGGTGGCGGGTGTGACCTGATCCGGAGTGGTACCGCTTGGGCAGGCATAGTGTGACTTGGTGTAGGCTAGGCTCGGCGTCAAGATCTTGATGCCCCAGGCCGTCAAGCCGGTCACGCCATAGGCCCAGATGTGGAAATTGGGTGAATTCTGCAAGGTGATACCGTGCAGCGTGAAATTGCTGCCGTTCTGGATCTGCACAATCCGCGGGTTTTGCTGGTTCAGGCCGTTGGCCCGGTTCTGCCAGGCCACGTCCCACCAAGTGCGCGCACTGGCGTTGGCACCGCCTGTCAACAGGCTGCCACCACGGCCGTCAATGATGCCTCCGCCTACGATGCCGCTGTTCGACGTTTTGTTCGCCAAGATCAGCGGATTGCACGACTTGGTGCTCGACTTGGTGGCCGTGCCGCAAGTGCCCACGCCGTTGTCATAGTCCTTCGGGTTGCGCGAGGCAAACAGAGTGACACCCGTATCGACCCACAGAGTCACGCCGGATTTGAGCTTGAGCGGACCCGTGATGAACGCGGTCTTCCCGCTGGATCCCGCTACCAGCTTGACGGCCTGGCCGGACGGGCACGCATCGATGGCGGCCTGGATGCGCGAGGTATCCGGCTTTGAATTGGAGGGGTTACTGTCCAGCGCGTCGACCGAGCCGTTTTCTGGCGCGAGCGTGGCGACCAACGGGTTGCCGCAAAGGGTGGCCGGGTAGCTGGGTTCAGACACCGTGCCCCATTGCGTCGTGACAGGGGCATCCGCAGCATGCGTTACTGAGGAAGCAACCGCCACGATGATAGGAATAAGAAGTTTGGCAGGAATGTGCATGAGTGGACTCCAAAGAAAGGCAATTGCCCGTCGGCGCGGCGATCTCGCCCCAACGTGGGGACCATTCCCCACGATGCAGGAAAGACTGGGCGCCTAACGGCCGCACAAGCATCCCCCACGTCCCCAGAGCACATTCTGAACTTTCCTCAACGCATGACAGCGGGCGACGGCCTCCCGATGTCCCGTACCGTCGCCGCGAGCGCGGTGCCACAAGCTCTTCCGTTGAACTGTCGCCTTCCCGTAAGCTCACTCCAGGCAAAACCAGAGGTCTCCGGGCAAACTAGCCGCAAGGAGATCGAAGGTGCGCAAGAGCAAGTTCACCGAGAGCCAGATCGTCGCGACGCTGAAGCAGGTCGAAGGCGGTCGGCAGGTCAAGGAAGTATGCCGGGAGCTGGGCATATCCGAAGCGACCTACTACGTGTGGAAGTCGAAGTACGGCGGGATGGAAGCGGCCGACGTGCAGCGGCTTTGGGACCTTGATGCTGAGCACAACAAGCTCAAACGCATGTACGCCGAGCTGGCCATGGAGAACCATGCGCTGAAGGACGTGATCGCAAGACAGCAGTAAACCCGGCGCACAAGCGCCCGCTCGTGGCGTGGTTGATGGAGTGTCACGGCTGGAGCGAGCGCCGGGCCTGTACGGCGATTGGATTATCGCGGTCGACGGCGCGCTACCGGCGCCGGCCGGACCGAGACGAGGAGGTGATCGCGCTGCTCGCCGAATTGGTTGAACGTTTCCCCGAGCGAGGCTTCGGCAAGCTGTTTCAATTGATTCGGCGTCGCGGCCGGGTGTGGAACCACAAGAGGGTCTGGCGCGTGTACTGCCTGATTGGATTGAACCGCCGCCGTTGTGGCAAGAAGCGGATTCCGAGCCGGTCCCCGCAGCCGCTGGTCGCGGGAGAGCAGATCAACCGCAGTTGGTCGATCGACTTCATGTCCGACGCCCTGTGGGATGGGCGGCGCTTCCGCACCTTTAACGTCATCGACGACTTCAGCCGCGAAGCATTGGCCATCGAAGTGGACCAGAACCTGCCGGCCGCCCGCGTGATTCGCACCCTGGAGTGTGTCGCTGCCTGGCGCGGCTACCGGGACAAGCTTCGCCTAGACAATGGGCCGGAGTTCATTGCGTTAGCGTTGGCGGAATGGGCCGAGAGCCACGCCATCTCGCTGGACTTCATCGAGCCGGGGCACCCGATGCAGAACGGCTTCATCGAACGCTTCAACAGCGGCCATCGATGCGGCGTGCTCGACATGCACGTCTTTCGCACGCTCAACAAGGTGCGCGAGCGCACCGAGCAATGGCTCTCCGATTACAACCAAGAGATTCCCCATGACAGCCTCGGCGGGCTGACGCCTGCCGAATTCCGCATTCACAAGACCCCGGGGACCTCTAACTTAGCTTGGCACTGATTTGTAGGGAGTCAACAGTCAACGATCAACACCTCATCGTCCGCACCAAGCTTCTCGACTACATACTCCCGCAGTACGTCACGCGCTTCTTCCGCGTCCCACTGCGCGCGTTCCAATAGATGTTGCACACCGTCCGGGCTCGCTTCGCCAATCCATTCGGCCAATTGCCAGCCATTCTTACGCTCCACCGGGCTCAGAAGCCCACTCAGGTAGCCCAAGGCCCGCTGCCGTGGCTCTGAACGCTTGAACAGCTTCCCCAGTCGCTCGTGCAACCCTTCCAGCTCTCGCTCCCAGCCCCTCAACGTTCCTTGCATCAGCCCATGTTCGTCCTATCAGACATGCCCAACATCATAGGCGAGAAAGTACGGCTAATAGGCAACCTGTCAGAACTATCCAGGCCAATTGCAAACCGCCTTGCGCTGCATCAATGATGCGCCAGCGTTTTGTTTGCCGCTTAGCCAAGCGGGTGGATCACCTCTTCGGTTTAGACAACGCAGCATCGAGCTCGGGCGAGGCGTGCGCTGACCGGCGCACCAGGCGGGTGCCTCGCTCGAGGCCTGATTCCATGGCAAGCGCGCGTGCCGGCATCCGGCCGGGTTACGGTGCCGTGCTCCCGATGTCGGCCATGTCGCAATGAAGCCTGATCCACCCCAGCCGGCTCATTTCCTCGACCAGCGTGGCTACAGGTGCAGAGGCTTCGCTGACCGGGCACTTGGCGGCGTCGGCGAAGAGGCTGACCAAGTCCGCCAATGTTCGAGGCTGGCTGAGCGCCTGGAAAGGACGCGCGCCGATCGGTTGAGACGGGCCGCAGTCAGCGTCTGGTCATCGATGACGAGCGCCCCAGCATCCGCCTCCTCTTGCACATGGAGATTGCTGGCGAGTTGCATTATCTTCCCGGACGTGGCCTCGGTTGCATGTCGGTCACAGACAGTCAAGTCGCGCCTCCGTGGAGATGAAGTCGAAGTGCATGCCATTCAGGCCGTTTCCAACACCGATGTGGATGCCGGTGGCGCCTTCGTTGAGCACTCTGTTGAGGCTCCAGTCCACGCGGCCCAACGGCAAGGCCCCGGTGCCGACGGCCACCTCGGTCAAGGCGGCGCCGTATTCCGGCCCGCTGAGCGCGTCGATCTCGTCCGCCCACTCGCCGAAGCCATCGACGATCCGGTTATCGCAAATCGTGACCTGGAAAGGGCATGCCCTGCGGAGTTTGTCAGCGACGTCCGCTGCCGCAGAAAAAGACGATGCCCTGGCGCCCCGGATTTCGCGGTGCTTTGCGACCAGTACCGAATCGACCCGGACCAGGCCGGACACGGACATCGATGCGTCGAGGTTGCCCGCCATGTCGGTTGGCGACATGCCGACTTCGAAGTAGTTGCCAAGGGCCGCGTGTTCATCGTGCAGCAGACTCATCCGCGTGCGCCCCACCACGTGGAGCGTATCCGGCAGCCGAACCTTCAATGCGGTGTCCGGCCCTGTCATGGTGATTTCCTCGCGGGCCATGAGCAGGCGCGTGATGACCCGGCGGTTCATGGCCACGGACTGGAAAACATCGACTTCCGAAAACATCTCGACGGAGTATTTCGGTGCATCGAGATCAGATGAAAAGGACGCGAGCGGCAGCCACAAGACAGCGGTCTCCGACCATGTGTCGCGCAGTGCCTGGCGGGATGGAACACGCTCCCAATCGAGCGGCACAGTGAGAGCCCGCCGTGGGACTTCAATATCGCCCGCAGCAATTTCATCAAACGTCACGGCTCGAATGTCGCGGGTCGCCAGCCACTCCGCCAAGCGCCAATCGTCCGTCACGACGGCTGCTTCTTCGCCGGCAAAGATCGTCTTCAGGTTTCTTGTCAGCCCAGCGCGCATGTCGCACCTCGCGGGTCGGATTCGGCCTCGTGATTGCTGGACAAGCCCACATCGAGGCACGGGCACGACGCGACGTCTCCGACGTTGGTTTTGACGATCGCCGCACGTTTCCGCTGAACGTCCGTTCCCGCACCCTGTTCAGACGAGGGGCGGTATGTGCTCGCATCGGGCACCTGAAGTGCGCGCCCATACATGTCCCCATCAGTCGCATAACCTTCGGCAATCCATATGCGTCTGGACATTCCTGACCTTTCGTCGGAAGTGTGAAACAAGAGAGAAGCTGATGCCATTTTGAAATGTGCACCAGCAAGACAAACAACGGCCTAGACGCCTAAGAATCAGAGCCCGTTGTAGATGATGGCAAAAACGGGCTTCGTGCTGACCGCATTCAGGCCCAAACCGATCGTACCTTGGGAATCGTCAAGCGAGCCGAGCAGCGTAATCGTCGGGATTTCGACGGTGCCCTCGGACGCTCGGGCGATTTCTTGCCGTTCTGTCATGCGTGCATTCATTTTCTTTTCTCCTTAACAAGGATGATTTGTGGGTGGTGTGGGCCGATCATAACTTCAGCATGTCCACGATTTGCGACTGTGCCACCGGCGATGTTCCAAGACAAGATTCCCCACAACGCTTTCGTTAAGATGTTTTTCCTTTTATAATCAAGGCGTTGGAGATATTATCAGGTGCGATTCCGCTCTGCGTGGAACTTTCAATTTTTCTCAATCGGAAAATTTTGGCATCCCGCTGTACATTTGTTGGTAGTCGAATAATGGGGTCAGTAACGGAGTGTACTGGCGTGAAAATCAGATTTTATTTTTGTTTAAATTTCGGGCGCTGTTATTTATCCGACATCAATCGACTTGAATCAAGCCGCATAGCGGATAGGCTCATGCTCAAAGTATTTTCTGACGCGCGCGGGTTGGCGCTGCACGCTTCGCAAATGGCTGGAAGTTGCCTTGATCAACTGCAGCTTGGTTCGCGCCGGAGCGCGCTTGGTGACAGCCTGCTTCAGCGAGCATCTCATCACGGTTGAACTCGGGGCTGTAACTGGGCAAGTAGAACACCTCGATACGCTCTTTGTTGGCCGCCAGCTACGCCTTGACCGGTTTGGCGTGATGCACGCGCAGGTTGTCCAGCACAAGGAAGATCTTCTTCTCGGCCCCGCGAATGAGCCTTGCATGAAGTCGATCAGAATGTCGGCATTCAGCGCGCCATCGAAGATTTTCCAACGCATCTCACCCTTGTTGGTGACTGTGGAGATCACCGACAGGCCGTGCCGCTTGTTGCTCACGCGAACCACCGGCGTTTGCCCCTTGGGGGCGTAGCTGCGTTCAAGTTAATTCATAGCGAATCAATAACGTCACCGTGCGCATCCCCAGCAATGGGCTCTTTGCCGGAGAGAGAGGACTAGCAAAACTAGCCTCAACCCTCGCGCTGACTATCCTGCCGCAGTAGTTCCGTAATCGCATCAAATGCTGCCAAGCGGGCCTCCACAACCGTGCGGTATCCCCCGCCGGTCCGGACGACCTCAACCGATTTATTCGGCTGAAGTTCAAAGTGCCAAGCGGCCTTACCGGTCTTGATAATTCTGGTTATATAGCCGTCCGCATTCAGATAGGAATTTCCGACTGGATTCCGTTTCCAATAGCGAGAGACCCACTGATCTCGCTTCCTTGCGCGCACACGCTCCCACGTTGTTGGTATGTCCCAGGAAGGTTTATCCGCAGCTTCGGGAAGAATCGACATCTGTTGTGTTGCGTGTATCAGCGTAAAGCCGGCAATGCTAGCGGGAACTCGTCCCGCCTCCCTCTGAAAGATAGTGAAGTCAGAATTACGTCGCCTGCTCACAGCTACCGACTCACCCAGCTCGATGAAGCTGCACACTGCCAATGCAACGGAGACAGCTTAGGAAACGCGAAAAATCCGGATGAAACATTTCCATACCAAAATAAAACTCAAACAAACAATATTCAACAATCCTCAAAACCATCATAGAGGCAAGGTTCCTCACTTTGGGGCGACTGTATATCACTTGGTTACGGAAATTCCGGTGGCAACCCGCTGTGCCTTACTACAAAAGACTTGGCAATTCCGAAAGCGCGTCCGACGGTCATGAACTAATCCCTTCGGAGTGGAGGTGTTACACATCGACCCCAACCATCTTTTGAGCAATTGACGTCGCGCGTTTCGTTCGACTAAAAACACTGCGTGCTGTCGTGGCACGCTTATGTTCTGTCACCTTGCACAGCACCCATCCTATCGTCGCAATCTACAGGAAAAAGGCAGGAGGAGTTATGGCACGTGCTAAGCAAGATCACCACTTTGGTAAATCGCGCCCGTCCGGCGATGGCAATTTCAACGTTCACGTCAAAACGTCGCAGGAAGCGCGGGACACGCACTACCGAAATCTGCCCGATCCGACTGGCAAGCCACCGTTTAACCTGGATCTCGCCGACATCCTTCCCGAAAAAAACCTAGCGGACATCAAGAAAGCCAAGAAGCTCACATTCCACGTGAACGGCGACATGGGAGGCATCGTGTTCGCGACGCCGCAGGAGCTGGTGGCACGAGGCATGGAGGCTGATTTTGATGACGCTGCTGCGCCATCGGACAACCCTGCCTTTCTCTACATTTTGGGAGACTGTGTCTACTTTAACGGCGAAGGGGAGCAGTACCGGGCTCAGTTCTTCGAGCCCTACCAGTTCTACAAAGCCCCTATCTTTGCCGTGCCCGGCAATCATGACGGCGAGAACTTGCCCTAAGACAATTCCCTTGACGGATTTGTGCGCTTCTTCTGCGCGGAGCACGCTGCGCTCTTGCCGGAGGCGGGAGATACGGGCCGCACGACGATGACGCAACCCAACGTCTACTGGACGCTGCGCACACCCATGGTCAACATCATCGGGCTCTACTCCAACGTACCGGAAGGCGGTGACATTCGCTCGCCCCAGTTGGAGTGGCTTACCCAGCAGATCAAGTCGCTACCAAAGAGCCTGCCGCTCTTCCTGACCCTGCATCACCCGGTGTATTCCGCTGACACCTATCACTCCGGCAGCACGCACATGAAAGAGATCATCGAAGCGGCAGCCAAGGAAGCCGGCCGGCACCCCGATATGGTCCTGGCCGGGCACGTCCACAACTTCCAGCGCATCAGCAAGGACATGGGGGATGGAACAGTTGTGCCCTATCTGGTAGCCGGCGCCGGTGGCTACCACAATCTGCACTCGATCATGAAAGTCGACGGTGAAAAGCTGATTGCCCCAACCGTCTTTGAGGACAAAGAGGGAGACCGTGTCACGCTGGAGAAATACAGCGACGACAACCACGGATTCCTGCGCCTGGAGGTGACGGATACCACCATCACAGGCCGATACTACACAGTCCCCCGGCCGCAGGACCCATACAGCAAGGGAAGCAGCCTCCTAGACTATTTCGAATACGACTGGAAGAAGCACCAATACGTGCCGAACACACTGCAGGCCAAGTCTGCGAAGAAATCGGCTCGCAAGTGAGCCGATACGGCGGCTAGAAAGTAAGTAGCACTGCCCTCAAGGGGCTGCCTTGGGGGCAAGTTGGCAGCGAACTTGGAGAGTTCGCCGCTACGCACACCCACCCCGCGCTTGGCATGGCGCCCGCGTTGCCAAGCCGGTTGGCGCCTCTTCTTCACTACTTACGTCGGCCGGATGGGGACTGGGCTTCGGCATGCCAATACGATAGCCCCAATCCGACCAAGTTCATAATGCGCGCTAGAAGATCAGCGCAAAACACCGAATACAGCAGCAGCCACCCTGCGCTGCTCCACCTGATGTGCCCGCACCGACGCATGCGCCCCCGATGGCGTTGCGTGACGGCACACGCTGGCGAGCCGGCTTCCGGGCGGCAAACACGCCTCCAATTCATCCCGCACGAAGCGCCATGCGCCCTGGTTGGCATCCTCCTCCTGCGCCCAGACGATTTCTCTCAGGTTCGGAAAGGCCGCCAGTGCAGCCATGAGTGCCCGCGCCGGAAACGGGTAGAGCTGCTCGACGCGGATCAGCGCCACGTCAGCGCGTGCGTCGTGTTCACGCTGCGCCAGCAGTTCGTAAAAGAACTTGCCGCTGCACAGCACCACGCGCGTGACAGCGTTCGGCTCGGCCACCCCCGTATCCGCCAGCACCGGCATGAAGGCTCCGTCGACCAGGTCCTGCACGCGCGAATGCGAGCGCCCGTTGCCATGCAGTTCCGACTTGGGCGACATGACGACCAGTGGCTTGGGGGCTGCCAGCGTAGCTTGCTCACGCAGCAGATGGAACCACTGGCCGGAGGTCGAGGGCACGACAACGCGTAGGTTTTCATCCGCGCAAAGCTGCAGAAAACGGCCCAGGAACCCGCTGGAATGTTCCGGCCCAACACCTTCGTGGCCATGCGGCAGCAGCATGGTCAACGCCGACTGGCAACCCCACTTGTATTCGCCTGGCGCGATGTACTGGTCAACGAAGACTTGAGCGCCGTTCACGAAATCGCCAAACTGCGCCTCCCAGATCGTCAGCCGCGTGCGCGTCTGCACGCTGTAACCATATTCGAAACCGAGTGCGGCTTCTTCCGTCAGCGGAGAGTTGACGATGTCAAAAGCCCCCTGGCGCTGTGCGACATGCTGCAACGGAACGTGCTGCCCGCCCCCACCCGGCAGCGTAACTTGCGAATGCCACACCGCCTGCCGGTGCATGAACGTGCCGCGCCCGACGTCCATGCCGGACAGCCGTATGTCGTGCCCGTCTTCCAGCAACGTGGCGTGGGCCAGGTTTTCAGCCATGCGCCAATCGACCGTGTGTTGGCCGTCTGCCAACGCCGCGCGCCAGCGCTCGCACAGATCGCGCACCAGATCGTGCAGAACCACACCTTCGGGCGGCGTGGTCAACGTCTGCGTCAGCGCCTGCAAGCGCTGCAGCGACAGCGGCTGAAGCAGATGGCGCATCCCGTTGACGGCCGCCGCAGCGTCAGCCATTGACGTGGCTACCGTGGAGCCCGCCAGCAACTGGCGCAGGGCATCTTCACGCAGGTCGACCAGGCGCGTCGATTCCGCGCTGGCCGCGTGATACTGCTCGGTGACGGTTGGATGCGACGCGATGGCCGCGTGTAGCACCGGCTGTGTCAAGGCAGGTAGATCGTGCTCAGAATGCCCCAGCCGACGATAGCCGAGCAGATCAATAACGATGTCCGCACCATGCTCCATGCGGTACTCAAGGGCGATCCGCGCAGCGCGCAAGACCGCTTCCGGGTCATCTGCGTTGACATGCAGCACCGGCGCATCAACCATGCGCGTCACGTCGGTGCAATAGTCGTTGGCGCGCACGTCCATCACGTTGGGCGTCGTGAATCCGATCTGGTTGTTGACGATGACGTGCACGACCCCGCCTGCCGTGTAGCCGCTCCGACGGGTGAGGTTCAAGGTCTCCATGACGACGCCCTGAGCGGCGAACGCCGCGTCGCCGTGCACCATCACCGGCAGGCATGGCGCGTCGGGATGCTCGTCCACGTGCCCGCGCGCCATGCCGCAAACAACGGGATACACGCTCTGCAGATGCGAGGGGTTCGGCGCCAGCACCAACTGGAGTTCGCCGGCATCGGTGGTTCGCTTGGCGAGTCCGCCCAGGTGGTACGGCAGATCACGCTGGGTGATGGCGACTTCGGAATCCGGGTCCAGCCGATCCAGCATGCCTTGCGCATCGAAGCCCATCACGTTGACCAGCGCGTTCAAGCGCCCGCGATGCGGCAAGCCGAGAAAGACCTGTCGCACACCGCAACTGCCCGCCTCTTCGAACAGCGTTTCGAGTAGCGGTACCAGGCTCTCACAGCCTTCGAGAGAGAACCGCTTGGCATGCGCAAACCGATCGGCTGCGAGGCGCTCCCACATTTCGGCTGCGGCCAGCCGACCCAGGAGCCAACGCTTACGGTCGGGGGCAAGTGGCGGTGCCGTCAGCTCTGCCTCCATGCGGGCGTAGAGCCAGGTGCGGCGCTGGCGTTTGCGCACGCCGCTGCAATCGAGGCCGATGGAGCCGCAGTACACCCGTTTGAGCTGCCACTCGAGTTCCTGCATGGTGGTCGCCGTCGGCAACACGGCGCCCACTGGCTCGCGCCTGTGTGCGGGGTCCAAGCCATGGAACCGCAGTCGGAGTTCGGGCACCTCGGGCAGCGGTGCGCGTGAGAGCGGATCGAGACGCGCGCGGCGATACCCGAGGTCTCGGTAGGCGTCAATCAGACGGGAAGCGGGGGTGGACAACGGCCCAGCGTCTGCCGCACCCGTCGGCAGGGCATGCGGGTCGAACGCGGCGACAGAATCCTGGCCGGCAAATTGAGGCGATTGGGAAGACATGGTTGTGCAGGAGAAAGAGACACCGTTAGTTGCCCCCGCCGTCGGCACTCCGACACCGCTCCACGCGGCGGCCCTTCAGACAGCGCAGACACTGTGCAGCAGGCGCATGTTCGGACAGACGGCGGGACCTTTCGAAACACCAACCCGGGCGAGCCGGCCGGGCGCTCCGTCGATTCCTTCTTTTACGAGCCGCCTCGCGGGCAGCCCGTGCCTCCTCCGTTGAACCGCTTACAGCAACAGCACTGCGACTACGAAAGCGTTTGCACTTGGCTCCAGGCGGCGTGTGCCACAGAGCCTGCCTCGCCTTGCGCGGCGTGGCCACGACCTGACAGGTCTGCGTGGAGCGTGAAGGTGCTGACCATGTCGGCCAGTTGATTTGCCTGGTCCTGCAGGGCCTGTGCCGCCGTGGCGCTTTCCTCCACCAGCGAGGCGTTTTCCTGCGTGGCCTTGTCCATCTGCGTGATCGCCTGGTTGATCTGTTCGATGCCGTCGCTCTGCTCGCGGCTCGATGCGCTGATCTCGGACACGATGTTCGTCACGTTCTGGATGCCGGCCACCACATCGCGGATGATCTGGCCGGCCTCTTCCACCTTGGCCGTGCCAGTGCTGACGTGGCTGACGGAATCCTCGATGAGTGCCTTGATCTCCTTGGCCGCTGCTGCGCTGCGCTGCGCGAGGCTGCGCACCTCGCCGGCCACCACGGCAAAGCCACGGCCCTGCTCGCCAGCGCGCGCGGCTTCCACCGCAGCGTTGAGCGCCAGGATATTGGTCTGGAAGGCAATGCTGTCGATCACGCCGATGATGTCGACGATCTTGCGCGACGACGCGTTGATCGTGCTCATGGTCTGGATCGCCTCGCCCACGGCATCGCCGCCCTTGGTGGCGACCATCGACGCATTGGATGCCAGGCGGCTGGCCTCCTGCGCGTTGTCCGCGTTCCGCTTGACGGTGGAGGTGAGCTGCTCCATGGCCGCTGCCGTTTCCTCCAGTGAGCTGGCCTGCTGTTCGGTACGGCCCGAGAGATCGATGTTGCCGCTGGCCACTTCGCTCGATGCGCGGGTGATGGTGTCCGTGCCGCCCCGCACTTGGCTGACTATGCCGTGCAGGTTTTCGGTCATGTGCTTGAGCGCCGCCAGCAGACGGCCGATCTCGTCTTGCGTGCCGACCTCCAGCCGATGCGTCAGATTGCCCTGCGCCACGGCCTCAGCCAGGTGCATGGCATGGTGAATCGGGCGCGTGATGGTGCGGGTGATGAAGGCCCCCGTGGCAATGGCCAGCAGCGTGGCAAGAACGGCCAGCACGATCATCTGGATCTTGGCGTTGGCGCCCTGGGCGGCAGCTTCGCTCACATCGCGCTCCATCTCGCCTGCTTGCTGGTCGACCATCTTGTCGACCAGCACGTAATACTGGTCTTGCAGGCGCGACATGTCACCCTGATACAGGGCACGTGCCTCCTGCGCGTTGTCGGCATCGACCAGCTCGAAGAACTTGCGGACGCTGGCACCGTAGGCTGAACGTGCATCGAACTGTTCTTTGAAGAGTGCTTTGCCCTGATCGGTCGTGAGCAGCTTCTCCAGGCGGCCATATGCCTGCGCATTGGCCTGGCGGATGGCCGCGTAGTCACTCATGTACTTCGTCTTCTGCTCGGGCGCGGTGGCGAGCAGCAGATTGCTGAGAATGCCGTTGGCCTTGTAGCCATTGTTCTTGATCTGGTTGCTCAACGCGATCAGTGAGTAGCGCTCGCTCACGATCCGGCCCATCTTTGTGTTGTTGTCGTCCAGCCGTTGTATGCCGACCGCAGCGATCCCGATCAGCAACGCCACGACAAGCGCGAACGCGGCTCCGAGGCGTACCCCGATCCTCATGTCCGAGATTCTCATTTTCTTCTTCCTGTTTCAGCAGCTTCAAAGAGAGAAACATCACAGCGCGGCGACGTCATTGCCGAGCCATTGCGCAATGCACTCAGGTGCATGCGTTGAAGCAGGAGCATCTCAGGAAGAATTGCGGCCGTCGTTTGCCGATCTTCAAAGCCGTCACTCGCCGATATTGCCTAGGCTGCTTCGACCGGACATATCGGCAGTGCAAGAGAAATCTTGAGTGCGGCACAAGCGAAGCGCCCCAAAGTTGAGTTTTCTTGTATTTCGACAATGCAGGATCTCCAGCACTGAAATAATTTTATTTCTCATGTAAATATCATTCGTCCATCTCGGTGCTGAGTTCGCCATCATCTCGTTGGAGAAGCCGGATTCGCGGGTGAAGTCCGGTTCCAAGCGTTTAGCCTAAGGCGACACCCCTCTCCCCGACATGACCTAATAGGACATGCCGAATGAACGGCAGCGTGACACCCCTTTATGAGTTTGCGCATCGAACACCTTACTTGCGAACTCCGGACGGTAACGATCGAACACCGTGATGACCGGTTCGGTGAGGCGCGCGATCCAGGTAATCGTGTCAAGCAGACCAAGCCGCAATCGCAGTGCGAGGAGGATGCCTGTCTGCCGCACTTTGTCTCGTTGGTCTTCGGGTAACTTGTTTGCCAGGATCGAAATGAAGATCAGGTTGTCAATGCCCTGCACGATTTTCATCGTGATAAGCGTGGCAAGAGCAACCCAAACAGCAGGGTCGGCGGCAAGAATGACCCTGGACCGGAATTAGTCCCGTCCAGAAGTAGCGATTTCCGGCGTCTGCTGCGGCGAATGGCACCGCGGATGCTCGTGGCTAACACCAAGATGGACGCTCTCCCTAATGTGACTAGCGGGGGAGCCAGACAACAACAGGGCGGCACGCCCGCAGGCCGGGCGCACACGCGCCACTTGCCTCCCGCCAGCGGTTGGCGGCAACGGCAGCGCCCATTGCGCTCGCCGCACGCGTCCCTCACACAACATTCGGTTCGCTTACGCTGCAATGGTTTCGCCCATGGCGGCTCGGCAGACGCAACCTCGCGGCAACATTACACGCTGGTCCATTCTCAATTGTTCCGTTCCGGAGTTGCCATGCCACGTGTCGACGGTTCAAGTCCATCGGCGGTGCCTTCGCCGTCCATTGGCGAGGCATCCACCAGCCGCACCATCCCGCGCCCCGATACCAACCTGCGTCGGCGCCCGGTGCGTGCGCGTGAGGGCGCGCTGGCCGAACTGCCCGCGCCCCGCGCCAATGCGCCGCGCGTGCAGGCTGCGGACACCGCTGTCGTAGAGCCCCCACGCAGCCGCATTTCTGCCACGCTCCGCCGCGTACGTGGCGCGGGGCAAGCGCTGGCCCAGGCGGGAGGCCAGGCCGGCTCTGCCCTGGGGCAATTCGCGCTGGAAAATCCGTTCTTCACAGCAGGCTTGGGGGGCGTTGCGCTGGGCAACTACAACATGCACCGGGCGCAGCAGCGCAATGACGTGCCGGCCTATGCTGGCGCGGCGTCCGTGGCGATGCTCGGCACGATGATGCTTGCCGTTCATGCGGGGCGCGCGCTGGCAGACCTGCTGCGCGCCAACCCAGCGCCGCTGCACGTGAACGCAGACATGTTGTCCGACGCCGTCAACATGCTCAACGGCCTGGACGATGTGGACATGGCCGAAGAAGCCGGCCACCACACGCTCTACGTGGTTGACCATCTGCAAGACATTGCGGCGGTGCCTGCAAACCGCCTGCACCCGGCCGTGCGCAACGCTGCTGGACAGGCCGACGGCAATCCACAGCAGTTGATTCGCAATCTGGTGGGCGTGCTCACAGGCAGCCCGCCGGTGTACTCGCCGCGTCGGCCGCCACCCGGCAACGCTGGGCTGGCACCCGCCAACGGCGCGCCGCTGCGCATCAGCACCGAGACGCTGATTCACGCAATCAACATGCTCACCGGCTTTGCTGGCCACGAAGACATGACGGCGGAAGCCGGCGCGCACATGCTTGACGTGGTCGACCACTTGCATGACATCTCGACCCAGCCCGCAGGAACCTTGCATCCGGCCGTGCGCCAGGCCGCAGAGGCCTCAGGCGACAATGCCCAGCAGTTGGTCCGTAACTTGGTGGCCATGCTGCAGCAAGACTCATCCATCTTGCCGCTACGCCGGCAGGAACAAGCCCAGTAAGACGTATCCCCCGAGGCGGCCCGGTTGTTATACCGGCCGCAGCCATGCCACCGTTTGCAATTCGTTGTCAGCGGTTGGCTGAGGGAGTCTCTTGCGGCCGATGGTGGATTCGGTTAGTCAGCGGTTGACGGTTTGAGGTTCCAGAGCTTCAGTGCCTCGTAATCATCGACCGCCTGTGCGCGTGGCAGAGCCTTGAGCAAGGCGACGAGATATTGGTACGCGTCGACACCGTTGGCCTTAGCCTCCTCCACCAGCGAGTACAGGTTGGCCGAGGCATTGGCGCCAGCCGCTGTATCGCAGAACGGCCAGTCGCGGCGCCCGACGGCGAGCGGCCGGTTGGCGTTCTCGCACGGGTTGTTCGAGATCGTCCGCACCTCTAGGTGGGTCACTTCTAAAGTGCTGCCAATAAAGAATCGCAGGCTATGGAAAAACTGTGAGCGCGAGCTCAACACCAGCCTGCAGTTCGTATATTTGGCCTTCTTGGTGCTTCTGCTCAAGAGATCATGGACAGGCTCTGCGGGGATGCCAAGCCCCTCCGACAGAGCAGATTCTTGGTGTTGGCATAGGGAGGCGATGCGCCTACCTAGATCACCTAATGGGGTGACGGTGAGTCCGAGAGTTCAACACCATCACTCGCGCACATGGCGGACTGGCGACCGTAGAGCGCAGAACCTGTGACGTGAGCCAGCAGCCAAGGGCCGCCATGCTCACGTGATCGGGGGTTTGGAATGCAAGTTGAGAAATGCATCCTTGGCAACGAACCGCCGGTCGCTCGGGCCCGGGAAGGCATTGTTTTCGCTATTGGCGCCGTCACTGCGCTGGCAATCTGTCAATCGGGTCTAGCAACTGCTGCAATCGGACCATCACCGCGTCAAGGACCGTCCGATATGGTTACCCCGCAGTCCACTTCTATCCCAGCCGTTGCGTTGCCGCCACCAACGGACCGTGAGGCACTGTTACGCGCCGCGGCCGCCGTCATTGGCCTAGACGCCGAGGCGCAGTCGCAGTTCGCTCGCTTCGGCCAAGTGCGCCTAGGCGACATCACATTTGCCCTACACGCAAGCGATGTTCCCCAAGCGCCGCTCACATCGGTTGCGTCTGCCTCGCTCTTACGTCCTGAAGGCGTGGCGCCTTCGGTATGGCATGACACCCTGCTAGCAGCCAACGAAGCCACCATGCTGACTGCCGAGTGGAGTTTCACCCTTGAAGAGGACGACTCCGCCAGCCTCATCATGAAGCTGCAGCCGGATATGGATACGCCTGTCCTGCTGCGTGCCATTTTCGAAGCCATGATGGACTTGTGCGCCACGGTGCGTGATGCCGCCGCCCGATCGAACTTGAATCCGGAGCCCCTGCAATGAAGACGATTCACGCGCCTTTCAGTTCAGTACCTCCCTGCGCATCCGCCCGCACTACCAAACCGACATTCGCCGCGTGTAGCAGCCTAGAGTTCGAAGCCCACAAGGATGTGCTCACGCTGGTGGCCGAAATCATGCTGTTGCTGGGCGCACCCTACGAGGTAGCACGGGAAGCCGCGCGCACCGGCCAGTTGCGCGTGGCCGGCAGGCAACTCGTACTCACATGCTCGGGCGACGAAACGACCTTGCTGATTGGTGCACCGCTTAGTCGCGAGTGGGCTACGCCCGCGGCGCGGCGCGCTTTGCTGCTGGCGAACGCCCCGTTGCTGCTCACCGCAGGTGTAGCTGTCGCGGCGGGCCATGCTGGCCTGCAACTGATCAGCCGCTGGCCACTTGCACCTCGCCGTCCTGCCGCGCTCGCGCGCTGGCTGCGTAGTTTTGCGTCGCTTGCGACAGATATCGAATCCAAGCGCCATGGGGCACTTTCGCCCATTCCCACTGTCGCTCAATAGCAAGGCCCAGTCATGACCATCGATCGTATTCGCAGTCAATCCATGCCGCATCTGCCCTCGGGTCACAGTGACACAACAGTTCCCGGCTCCAGCAAGCCTCTCCACAATGCCTCCGGTGGTCGCAAATTGGACGCTGCACTCGGCGGCTTAGCCAGATCGCCACGTGCTCGCAGCAAAGATGACGAGGGCGAGGCCAGCCGCCTTTTCCAGGGCCCACACTCCGCTCGAATCGACGCTGACGACATATCCGCCATGGTCGCGTTCAGTTCGAAGCATTCTGACGGCACTCAGCTTCCTTCCTTCCATTCGACGACATTTTCCGGATGCCAACTGGACAACCTGTCGGAAATCGACTTGGAGTCCGCGCACACCCCAGCACATGGGCAGGCGCTGCAGATGAAGCACCTGCCGGCACAAACCGGTGCTACATGGCGGGAGACGCTTGTGTCGCTCAGACAAACCGCTCAGATGGCTGGTCAAAGCTTGGGGCAGACCGCAAGCCATGCGACTCACACAGTCGCTGACGCGGCAACGCACGGCGCGCAGCAAGCCTGGAACGGCACAAAGTGGATGGCGAACCATGCTGTTACGGCCGCCACCTTCGTCGGCGGACACGCCGTGGCTGGCGCACGCAGCACATTGTCCGGCATGAGTGTAATGGGCATTGACGCAAAGTTTGCCGGCGCAGCCGGCGGTCACCTGATCCATCAACTCACGGCCGTTGGTATCCCAACGTTTGCACGAGAAATCATGGCGGAAACCATGTTCGCGGCGCTGCGTCACTTGCCTCCGTCACACGTGGCCGCCATGGAAGTGGCAGTAGGTACCATGACGTTGGCCTCGCACCGCGTACGCCAGTATCGCGAACAGCGTAACCCCGAGGCAGCGGCACGTGGATTCCACAACTTCAGTGCCGAACAATGGGCTGAGCTAGGCAGCGAGCAAAAAGAGCGGCTCATGAGCGAGCAGCGCAAATATTCTGACGCCGTCACTACGCTGGCCACCGCCAGCGTCATGACCAACATCACGCTGGCCTTCAGTGGCCAGCACATCGGCGCCCCCGAGCTAGCCGCCCGGATGGTCGCGAACGACGTCAAGGTGGCCGCCTATTCCGCAATGCGTGACACTATCCAGGCCTCGTTCCGCATGGTTGGCATGGAAAACCCCAACGCCAGCAATGGCGGTGTGAGCGGTGCACACTTGGACGCCGCGGCCAACTTCTATGCGCTAGCCAACGTAGTCGCCAACTATGCGGGTGAGGCGGCTGCCCCCGCCGAATTCGGCAACGCACGACTAGCGCTGGCTGAGATGAATCGGCCGGACGGGGCGAGTCCTGGACTCACAAAGGGTGAAGCGTTCAAGGTAATTACTGAATCGTCGGCCATCAAGGCGGCTATCAACACGCTGCTGGAAACGGCTGACTGGACCAACCTTACGCAGCAAGAAGCCAACGAAGCTGGTACGTGCCAGCAATTCGGTCCGGCTCTCAAGGGCAAGCGGGAAGACTACATGCGGGTACTAGATCAGTCTGTCGCGCGCACGGCCGCTATTGGCTCCAACGTCTCGCTGGGTACGGCGCTTAGCTTGGTAGCGGAAAAGACCAAGATGCCGGCAGCATGGACATCCGCGCTTACCAACGTCGTGCCAGCCTTCGCTGTGGGATTGAGCTACAAGGCCATCGGAGGCACTTGGCAGGCTGGAGGTGCGGTGCGCGGGGTGGAAGATAGACGGCCTGAACAGGTGTAGCGAAAGTTAGTGCGAATCGCCCCGGGATTCGAGGGGGCCGGTTGGTTTAAGTTGAGACCGATGCAATGGTCTCGCTGGCAAACTGCCGCCAGTAGTTTGCCTCAGCTTCAACTGGCGGGATGTACCTGATGGGCTCAAGCAATCGGAGGTTGACAATGCACCTATTGCAGGGTAACTCCCCGATGGAGAGGCTGTTCCGCAGCCTGAAGACCGAGTGGTTGCGGTCAGTGGGTTACATGACGGCGCATGAAGCTCACGGGGACATCAGCCATTACCTGATGCCCCGGTACAACTGGATACGGCCACATCAGTTCAATGACGGACTGGCGCCGCCTGTTGCAGAAGAAAAACTTAACGCAGTGTCCGGGATGGGTTGACCACTACAGTCTGCCAACTTGGAGTGAAGCGGACCAACATGCAAACGGCTGGCGAACTCGCTATAGGTAGCGAGTCCAGACAACACTCACACTTGCTGGCGGGGTGAACCCATTCCCCCCCCACCTGGAATGTGCGTAGGATCGAAGGTGGATGGCAGATGACTGACGTCGATCGTAGTACTTGCTCCCCACGTCGACCCACCTCCATTCCCCCCTTGGTTGCCAACCGTGATGTAGCCTTGGATCGATGTGGATCCACCTGTGTTAAGAACACCGGCGGCCAGAATGTTGCCAAAGACGCTGTTGGATGCCCCTAGCGTGACGTTGCCACCGGCAAAGGCACTGTTCTGATAGCCCCCGGCAAGCAACGCAATGTTGCCAATCGAGCTGCTAGTGTAGGAACCACCCGAACAGAAGTTCGTGGGATAGAGCGACGGGAACACTGTGTTGCTGCATTGAGCACTGGCACCACCATAGTTCGGGGCATACACGACGGTATTGCCGCTCGTAACTATGTTACCGGTGGCCACAACAGTGTTCTGATAGGTCCCAACGCCAAGATTCACATCACCATGAAACCAAATCACGCCAGGCACCATGGTGGCGCCGTTGGTACTCCAGTTGCCATTTGAGTATGAAAAACAAGTGTTGTAGTCGGAGTAGCCTTTGCAGATCTTGGCTAAGCACGAACCGGCATGGTACGTCTTGGTCGTACACAGATAGTCCTGGTTGCCAGCGCTACCGGCGAGGTAATAAGTGCCATCCGGCACACCGTTGACGTTCGAGACAGTTACTACGATGTTGCTCTGAACATCAACGTCGAAGGCGTAGTTGGCGGCGCTTCTGAGCGGCCACGCGTCAATCGTGGCAGTCTGAACGGACGCTAGCGTGAGTGGTGTCAGCGGAACACGCAGCCCAGGTGTTTGCGTGACATGAATGTTCTGGTTCCATGGGGGTTTCGAAACGGAGTGGAGCAGCCCCCTGAATCC
>NZ_JSZO01000035.1 GCF_000801955.1 Ralstonia sp. A12 | reverse complement strand
GGTCGTCAGCGTGACGTTGTCGACGCCGATCTGCTGGCCGATCAGGCGGTTGGTCAACCCCGGGCCCTGGCCCTGGCCGACTGGCAGCTTGCCCTGCAGGTTGGGCAGGCCGAACGTGGTCTGGCCGTTGCCGCCGTAGGTTGTGTCCAGCAGGGCGAAGAGGGCCTCGTTGTCCGCAATGCTGACGATCTGGCCCTGACACAGCAGCCAGCCGACCGGCGCGTAGTTGCCGGCGAACAGGCGGATTTCGCCAATGTATGGTTGTGCCATGGTGGTCTCCTAGCCGCGTGACGGGAAAATGCCGCTCAGCGAGATGATGTAGTTCAGTACCAGCGAGGGTTGCATGTTCTCGTGCGCTTGGTTGCCACCAGTGGAGCCGCAGGCCTCGGCGGAGAGTTGCGCCAGGGTGCCGGCCGCGCCGTAAAGCAGCGTGCCAGAGCCCGGCGGCTTCGGATTGTCCCCGTTGTAGAGGTTGCTGGTGGCCAGCACGTTCTTCTGCGTTGTGCCGGTGTTTGCCGATGTGGCCGGCGTGGTCGATGCATTGAACGAATGGGTGTGCATCGGTACTTGCTCGGCCAACAGCGTCACGGCCTCGACGCCGCCCGGCATACCTTGCACGTAGGTCTGCAGGTCGCGGTGCAGCGGGGTGCGGCCGCGTAGGTCAGGCAGGCCGAACGTCGTGGTGCCGTTGCCCCCGTACCGCGTGCCGAGCAGTGAGAACAGTGCGGTATTCGTATTAATGGCCAATAGCGCGCCATTGCACATCGCCCACCCTTTTGGTGGAAATGGAAATGCACAGAGGCGAATCTCGCCAAGATATGGATCCACAACCCCCTCCCTCGTGATGTGGCACTGCCACGATATTGATTTTTTGATAGCCGGTATTTTTACCATTGCCCGGCTCGGGGGCGCAATTTGTTTTGCGCCCTGGCATATTTCATCAATAGAGCATGATGTTATGTATTTTCAATCGCCAGGATGAATGCCCGATGTCAAGGCAAGTGAGCGTGCCAAGAGTGTTGCTCGATGCCAATTCCACCAAACGTTGGTATTGACGGCGCGAGACGGTTTTCCTAGCATCGCGTCGGAATCAACGTGTCCATCCAAATAATGAAGAAATTAAGGAGACGTGGTTCCCGGGAGAGGGGTCTCTAAGGGTTAACGCTCGACCATTTAATCATTACGAATGATGTAATTGATTATGGTTGATTAAATCCGCGCGTGATTCCCCCCTCATGTAATGACGGGGGGTGCCTGGTGGCAATCAGGCCCGAATTTCCCAGAGCGCCAAGAAAAAAGGCCCGCAATAGAGCGGGTGGGACGAGGGAGAAATGCGCGTG
>NZ_JSZO01000034.1 GCF_000801955.1 Ralstonia sp. A12 | reverse complement strand
AGCGGGCGGAAAAAAGACGGGGAACTGTCTGAGCGCAGCGAGTTTTCCCCGTCTCCGCACGGTTACAAAAATTCAAGGGGAAGTCGCCATCTCGGGCGCGCCTTTCTTTGCTTACTTTCTTTGGCAAGACAAAGAAAGTGAGTCAGCCCCGCCAGGGGATGAAACAGGGGATGCACCACAATCGCCAGGAATGAAAAAAGGGATGGACCACCAAGCCCATCCCCCAGCAAAAAACAGTGAACTAGACCAACACTAAGAACAGGAACCTCAAGAGCAAACGCTACTGCTATTAGCATCCTGCCCCATGATCTCCCGCGGCAGATAAGTGGAAAAACCCGGCACAGCAAGCCGTGAAAAGCCAATCCAGGTCGCCGGCGAATAAGGCGCCACCGTCATTCCGGTAACGCTGACGGCAACCCCACCGCAGCTCGTAGCATCGCAGGTGGTGCTCACGGCCCCGCTGGTGTCGTACCACTGCACCGACACGTTCGCTGCCTTGAGCGTCGGCAGGATCGTCTGCATCTTGGTCAGAACGGATGTAGACCCCTGACCGCAAACCACCGCCTGTCGCGCACCCCAGCGCGTCGCCTCACCCACGGCGTTCCAGGTAAATAGAATGCGCCCAAAGTCGAGGATGCCAAGCAGCACCGTCAGAAAGAGCGCCACCACAATGGCGAACTCAACCGCCGTCGTACCTTTCTGATGCTTATTCATAGGACTGCCTCATGGTCACTGAGATGTTCCCAAACGGGAACGAGGTGATCGACCCTTTGCCGCCCGCATAGAAGCGCAGGAACGCCATCATGTCGATCACCGGATTGAACGTGTAGCCCGAGATCGTGACGGTGACGGTATTGATGGCCGGGTCGGTCCCTTGCGCGATGTTGGAGGTGCAGTTCGTATTGGACGCATCGCAGATGGAGACCATGCTGGACGTCAGCCCCGGCACCAGCGGCGCTTGGGTTTTGCCGACCGTGGGCGTGCCATAGACCGCCAGGTTCGTCGCCGTTGTATAGGAGGTCGCGTTGCCGGCAGCCTGCGTGCTCAAGTAGCGCGTGGCGTCTCGGGTAGCCTTCGCCAACGTGTTGTACGTGTAGATGGCGCGGCCGAACTCCGTCACTGCAAAGGTGATTGCCAGCAGCAAGCTGAGCATGATGGCCAGTTCAACCAGCGCTACGCCGCGTTGTCGTTGTCTAGTTTTCATGGCGCGCTCCTATTGCACCAGTGCCGGAATCAGGGGGCCCGCGCTGCCGCCGGCCAGACCACTGGGCGCACATGGACTGCTGGTGCTCCCTGCGTTGCTCAGGAACTCAAACTGCGGCGTGTTGTGGGTGCCGTCTATGGGCTGCAGCATCAGCATGCAGGCGTAGTCGATGATCTTTGACGCGGACGAGATGACGGGCACCAGGACGAGACGCCGGTTCACCCCATAGGTGGCAAGGTCGCCACCGTTCCCGCTGGTCGCGAGGCTCTTGTAGCCGCCCTTGACGTTGAGCCCGGTGATCTTGTCGCCGCCAGACACGCTGCTACCGGTATCGTCGTAGTTGGCATACGCAAGTCGCTTGTTCTTGAAGTTGGCTGCGCTCTTGTCGGAACCCGCTGCGGGCGTGCCGCTGTAAGCGTTCTGCGGCACCGTGTTTGTCCAGTTGGTCGATGTATAGGAGTAGCCCGTGAAATCCGGCTGCAGTTGCGACGCATTGGACTTGTTCTTGTAGATGCCAAAGCGGGCGTTCCAGTTGTCGTCAACGGACACCTTCGCGCCGGGTGTGCCCAGTTGGTCACCGATCTTGGAGTTGCAGTAGCCCTGATCCATTTCGGTTTTTGTCTCGTTGGCGTTGGTGGAGCCGTCGAGGTTGTACCAACCCATCTCACCCGGCGTGGTGGAGCCGCCTGCGTACAGCATGCTGACCCACTCACCAATCTGGAAACCGTAGTTGGGTGCTGTCCCACCGGTTTTCGGAATCAAGGCCACCGGGATCGGACACGTGCTCTGCGCATGCACACGCGTGGCCACTGCCAGCGCGGCAACGGCATAGCTGTTGGCACCGCCAACGAACTTGATCAGGCGCGCCGTGATCCCACTTTTGGAGTGCTTGCACTTGACGTAGCTGGATGTGCTAGACGCAACGCCGGCTGCGCTGTATGTGCCATTCAGTGCCGTGCTGAACGTGATGTCGGCATTGGCCAACGACGCAGACGATGCCTGGTAGACAACACGGTTGGCATTGCCCGCCGTCACTCCCGCATTCGTCGCCCGTGTCAACGCATCCGAGGCACCATCCAGCTCCTGCGCGGCCGACAAGGCACAGCTATCCACCGCTGACTGCAGCTCCGTCTTGGCCACGAACAGCCCGCTCAGGTCGATCACCAGGCCTGCCATGCCCAGCAACACGGCCAGCATCAGGCCGACCATCGGGAGCACCGCCCCTCGTTCTCTCTGTTTGGTGTACGCGCGCATATGCCTTCGCCTCCGCCGGTATGAATGGCTATCGGGCGTTGTACTGACTGCCTGCTGCGACTCGTCGGCCGCATGCAGGCTTCCCCGTCCCTTATCGTCAGTTGTAGCTGCCGCAAACGCAGTCCGAAACTGGCCGTAGGTATGATTCAGCGATGAAACGCGAAGCCGCCTGGTCGCTTGCATTGCGGGCGGTTTGTGCAGGCAGCCCATGTGGCCCTCCGCTAGCGGAACGTCCAGAACCGATGCAATACAAAGGTGAGCGGCGGCACCACCGACAGGATGGCTGCAAGCCCCACCCAGTAGCTCAGGCCCAACGTCTGGGCAAGCCACGAGATCGCGAGCGTCAGCGCCAGACCGAGCAGTGACACAGCATAGAAGCGCAGGAAATTGGCACGCCCCGGCTTGGCCGAGAAGCTCCACAGCGCGTTGAGCAGGTACGAGCAGACATTGGCGCAGACAAACGCCACGCCGTTGGCCGTCACCTGAGAGGCAGAAAAACCGTTGATGAGCGTGGTGGCAATGGCCACGTGCACGCCTGTGGCTACCACACCAGAAACCCCGAAGCGGAACACGCGGATCATCATCATGCGATCCGGTAACCGCTGCACAAGCGTTGGCGGCAGCACACCCGCCAATGCGTTCATGACGCCCGATTCTGCGTGTCGCATGATGTCCCCCCGTCCCTCTGCCACCATTCTTGGTGGCACAAGGCAAGGGAGAAATCGATCAAACGGATGACGAAACCGCCGGGAATTGGACGAGCCGAATGCCCGGGTCAGAGGCCAGCGTCAGTCGCTGTCTGCGCCGCTGGCGCCGCGTGTGCGGTCAAAGCGACGCAGCGTGTCGATGCGCTCACGCGTGAGCGGATGAGATGAGAAAAACGCCGCAGCATCGTCATCGCTGGCAGCGTCGGTCTTCTTCGCGCCGTCAGCCTTGCGCATGCCGCCGTGCGTGTCTTCCAGCGCCTGCAGCACATCCGCAAACGCGCTGACAGACAAACCGTTGTCCTGCAACAGTTCCGCCGCGTAGTGATCCGCATCGCGCTCGTAGTCGCGCGAATAGCGCAGCGTGAGCATCGCCGCCGGCACGCCCGACAGAATGGTCGACACATCGCCAAAGAGCAGCGCCGCTGTCGCACCAATGGCGGAGGATTGAATCAGCTGACGCAGCCCGTGGCGGTACTCGACGTGCCCGGCTTCGTGCGCCAGCACACCCGTGAGGCCATCGCCCTCGCCCACCAGTTTGACCAGCGCATCGGTCACGATGATGTCGCCGCCGGGCAGCGCAAACGCATTGGCACCCAACGAGCCTGCATCCCGAAAGACGATGTTGTACGTATGCGTGGCTTGCGGTGCACGCAGTGCCGCAAAGCGTGCACGAATGCGCGCCTGCTGCGCCTCCGGCAATTTGCTGGGCTTGAGCCAGCGCTCGTCCAGCGCGCGCAGCGTACCCTGCCCGAGCTGGGACTCCACGCGTTGCGGCACCATGTTCGCCACCACCTTGGCGCCCCACGGCAAGCCGTAGCGGTAGCCGATTACCAGCACCAGCAACGTCACGATCAGCGCACCCAGCGCGAGCTTCCAGCTGTTCTGCGCACGCACCACCAGGCCCTCCTGGTGGCCGGTACGCTGCAGCAGCGTGTTGAGCGCCGCCTGCTCGGCCGGATCGGCAATCTCGCAGAAGGCACCATCTTCGAACGTGATCAGGCGCGGCGCGTGCTTGACGCGCTCTGATACACGCAGCGTAGGCAGCGCTGCACGGCGCAACAGCGTGCCGTCGATATCGAACAGCACCGCCTCGCCCGCCTCGACAGCAAGACGCACGGGCTGCGCGCGCGACGTCCGACCGTCGAAGTAGGTGGCGAGGATCATGGGTGTTGCCTTGCAGCGCGTTTACAGAGCGATGTCGATGTCGTACCAGTCCACCGCAGCGTCGCCCAGGGCGCCCACCTTGGTGGCCTCGCCCGCCACGAACGTATCGAGCGAGCCGGCCGCAAACAGCGTCACCGAGTCGAGCTTGTAGCGCAGCGTGCGCACCCGCGCAAACGGCGTGAACAGACCGATGGTGATGGCGATCAGCACCGCGTTCGACACGTAGATCCAGAACAGCTTGCCGGCAGCCACTTGGCTCTGGAAGCGGTGCGGGCCCAGCGTGGTGTGGCTCCACACCACGTTCTGCAGGCGCGACATGAAGTACGGTGCTAGGAACAGCATCGCCAAGTACATCAGCACCACCGCAATGGAGATACCGATGGCCGCGCTAGCGTTGTTAGCGCCCTTGCCCAACGAAACACCGGTCAGAAGAATCAATGCACCTGCTGCAACGACAGCCAGCAGTGCCAGTCCAAATGTGCGCAGGTACACGCCATAGAAGTTGCCGGGCGTGCCCGAGAAATCGAACGGCGTGGTGCCGAAACGCGTGTTGCGGTGCTGATAGCGCTTGAAGCGCTGGTGCGCCAGCGGCGCCAGCAGGTACAGCGAGAACACGCTCAGGATCGGCCAGACCAGGAAGACCATGTAGCCTTCCGCATCCTTGCCGGTGAAGGCGAAGCGCAGACCACGGTAGCTGGAGTTGGCCATGCGGAAGCGCAGCGAGCGCACCAGCAGCCACGGAAACGCCGCCGCCAGCAGCACGAGGAACACGAGCGACAGCACCGGCGACGCGTGGCCCAGCAGGTTGAACGCCAGTGCCAGCACGAAGATGATCGCGCGGCCCTTGAGGATGGCGGTCGGGCTGCCGTGGTAGTCGAAGCTCGATCCGGCCAACTGCGTGTTGCGATAGAAATACTGCATCGTGCGCACCTTCGCCCAGGCCGAGTAGATACCCAGCGTGACGATGGTCAGCAGCAGGTTGACGATCCAGATGCGGAAGTATTCCGAGCCGCTGCCGATAAAGCGGATCCGCAAGGGTTGCGGGGCAGCCGGAGCGGGGGCGCCGCCCAGAATGGGCTCGCGTGCGATGTCGTTCATCTGTTTTCCCTTCCCTGTGTTGTTGTCGTGCCCGCTCAGAAACAGAGGCTCGCGGGTGGGCCGATTGTAGCGAAGCCTGCCGCAATGCAACGTTAACGGCGCGTTAACAAACCAAAGGCGGTGCTCATCGCACAACAAAAAACCCCGCAGGCTCGCACCCGCGGGGTTTTTTGTTTGGAACAGCCACTGGAAGAACCAGCGGCCGGGCCGGACTGCCGGACTGGCAAATTACATCATGCCGTCCATGCCGCCCATACCACCCATGCCGCCCGGCATTGCCGGAGCTGCATCGTCCTTCGGCAGTTCTGCCACGGCGCAATCCGTGGTCAGCATCAGCGAAGCGACCGAAGCGGCGTTCTGCAGCGCGGTGCGGGTCACCTTGGTCGGGTCCAGCACGCCCATTTCCACCAGGTCACCGTACTCGCCGGTGGCGGCGTTGTAGCCGTGGTTGCCCTTGCCAGCGATCACGTTAGCGACCACAACCGAAGCCTCGTCGCCAGCATTCGTGACGATCTGGCGCAGCGGCTCTTCCATGGCGCGCAGCACGATCTTGATACCAGCGTCTTGGTCAGCGTTGGAACCCTTCAGGCCCGAGATGGCAGCGCGGGCACGCAGCAGTGCAACACCGCCGCCAGCCACGATGCCTTCTTCCACGGCAGCGCGCGTTGCGTGCAGTGCATCTTCCACGCGGGCCTTCTTTTCCTTCATTTCGACTTCGGTGGCAGCGCCAACCTTGATCACGGCAACACCGCCGGCCAGCTTGGCCACGCGCTCTTGCAGCTTCTCACGGTCGTAGTCCGAGGTCGCTTCCTCGATCTGGGCACGCACTTGCTTCACGCGGGCTTCGATGTTGCGGGCATCGCCAGCGCCATCGATGATCGTGGTGTTTTCCTTGCCGATTTCAACGCGCTTGGCTTGGCCCAGGTCGTTCAGGGTTGCCTTTTCCAGCGTCAGGCCGACTTCTTCAGCGATGACCTGGCCGCCCGTCAGGATGGCGATGTCTTCCAGCATGGCCTTGCGGCGGTCGCCGAAGCCCGGAGCCTTGACGGCGGCGGTCTTCAGGATGCCACGGATGTTGTTGACCACCAGCGTTGCCAGGGCTTCGCCTTCGACGTCTTCAGCGATGATCAGCAGCGGACGGCCAGCCTTGGCCACTTGTTCCAGCACCGGCAGCAGGTCACGGATGTTGCTGACCTTCTTGTCGAACAGCAGCACGAACGGGTTGTCCAGCTGAACGACTTGCTTTTCCGGGTTGTTGATGAAGTACGGCGACAGGTAGCCGCGGTCGAACTGCATGCCTTCCACGACGTCCAGCTCGTCGGCCAGCGACTTGCCGTCTTCCACGGTGATCACGCCTTCCTTGCCGACCTTGTCCATGGCTTCAGCGATGCGCTGGCCGATGGATTCGTCGCTGTTGGCCGAGATGGCGCCAACTTGTGCGATCTCCTTGCTGGTGGTCGTCGGCTTGCTGATGTTCTTCAGCTCTTCGACGGCAGCAGCGACAGCCTTGTCGATACCGCGCTTCAGGTCCATCGGGTTCATGCCGGCGGCAACGTACTTCATGCCTTCGCGCACGATCGACTGAGCCAGCACCGTAGCGGTGGTGGTGCCGTCACCGGCGTTGTCGCTGGTCTTGGAAGCGACTTCCTTGACCATTTGCGCGCCCATGTTCTGCAGCTTGTCCTTCAGCTCGATTTCCTTGGCGACCGACACACCGTCCTTGGTCACGGTCGGGCCACCGAAGCTGCGCTCCAGCACCACGTTGCGGCCCTTCGGGCCCAGGGTCACCTTCACTGCGTTGGCGAGAATGTTCACGCCTTCAACCATCTTGGCACGTGCGGCGTCGCCGAACACTACGTCTTTAGCTGCCATCTTGAGAATCTCCGAGATCTTGGGATGTTGCCCGCGCAGGCCAAATGCGCTGCGCCGGCAATGAGGATTGGTTTATTGGTAAGCCGATGCGACAGAGCGCCCGCTTACTTCGCCACCACGGCCATGATGTCTTCTTCGCGCATGACCAGGACTTCCTGACCATCCACCTTGACGCCCTGGCCGGCGTACTTGCCGAACAGCACGCGGTCGCCGACCTTCACGTCCAGCGCGATCGCATTGCCCTTGTCGTCTTTCTTGCCCGGGCCGACGGCCAGCACTTCGCCTTGATCCGGCTTTTCAGCGGCGGCGTCAGGGATGACGATGCCCGAAGCGGTCTTGGTTTCGTTATCCAGGCGCTTCACGATCACGCGGTCGTGCAAAGGACGCAGGTTCATACACAACTCCTCAATGCAAAGTGAGTGTTTATTCACAAAACGCGCCGCAGAGCGCGGCGCTTCGGTCAAGCTTCGGGGGCGGAGGCATTGTTAGCACTCCAACCCGGCGAGTGCTAATTATAGGGACGGGGTATTACGATTTCAAGAATGGGAATTTGGAGAACGTCATTGTCGATGTCGAGATTCGCTCAACACCGAACTTTGTTCATTCAACGCTTCCCCCTAGCCCCAGCCTGGCATTGCGTCAAAGAATCCTTTTTCTTCAATGATTTACATCCCGATAGCTAAGCGCCGAGAGCGACGCATAGCGCTCCACAAGGGAGGTGCATGCAGAGCGGGGCAGACCTTTGATCAGAGGAAAAACTGCGCATGAATCACAAAATATTCTCCTGAGCCACTGCCCCCGAAGAAAAAGAAAGACTGCCGCCGGTGCTTGGAACGCGAGGAGGCGCTGACGCGGCCGTCCTCAGCGACCGCTTCCGATCTTGGTCAGACTTCCGAACGCTCGACGACCACCTCACTGATTTGCAGCACGGGTTGTATATCCGTGTAATTGGCTATGTCGGCCCGGATCTCCTGCGCGTGCGGGTCGCGAGCTGCCTGGAAAGCTTCGATAGAGGTGCAGACGAAGTCGCACTTGGCCACATAAACAGGGTCAGCGCCCGGGGCACCACCCGCGATGCCCTTGTCCACCGTGTAGTACAGACATGCAGCGCCGAGCCGCTGTTTCACCATCGGCATATGCCTCTCGCGGTAGTAAGCATGATCGAATCGCGCGCCTGCGGCGTACGGGTACATGACGCTGACTTTGATCATCGGGTTCTCCTGTTGCTGCACGGTAATCGGGGCGCCGCCCGCGACGGCGACATCGAAGTCGCCGATGTAGGGCGTGGCTAAAGCGTCTTCCAGAATCGGCGTACGCATTCTTCTGATTGTAAGCACCCGATGCCGCGCGTTGACCGGCGCGTAGTGAACCCGCGAACACCCCTCAGGGCGGGCGGCAAGCTCAACTGGTCGCAAGGCGTTCTTTTGACATGCAAACAGCAGATGCCGGGCAAAGCCCGCTGAACTGCGCGCTGGCCCGTACGTGCAAAGGCACTGCATTGCGATCGCATGGTTGGTAGCCGATTCGGCTGAAATAGTCGGCGGCGGTGGTGGTCAGCAGGAACAGCCGCTGCACACCAATGGCTGCAGCATCGCGCTCGGCGATGCCAACCAGTGCACGCCCCAAGCCACTGTCACGCATGGAGGGCGCCACCGCTACCGAGCGAAGCAGTGCATCGGTGCCGTACACCTCAAGCCCGGCACAACCGAGAATCTGTCCATCTCGCTCAACCAGATGAAAGCGGCTGTCTTCATCACTGGCGCCCACATCCTCGCTTGGAAGGCCTTGCGCGACCAGCAAGGCCCGTATGGCTACATGGTCCTCAAAGCGCGCCGGACGGAAGGTGGGCATGGTCGGGCCTTACACAGTTCAGATACTGCGTTGATTGACGCGCTTCGACAGCGCTTCGGCGCTTTCCTTGCGCTCGCTATACCGGTCGACCAGGTACGGACCAATGTCTCGGGTCAGCAACGTGAACTTGACCAGTTCCTCCATCACATCCACCACGCGGTCGTAGTAGGACGACGGCTTCATCCGCCCGGCTTCGTCGAATTCCATGAACGCCTTGGCCACCGACGACTGGTTCGGGATCGTCAGCATGCGCATCCAGCGCCCCAACACGCGCATCTGGTTCACAGCATTGAACGACTGCGAGCCGCCGCTCACCTGCATCACCGCGAGCGTCTTTCCCTGTGTTGGCCGGACAGCACCAACCGACAGCGGAATCCAGTCGATCTGCGACTTCATGATCCCGGTCATCGCGCCATGACGCTCAGGGGAGCACCACACCATGCCCTCCGACCACATCACTAGCTCGCGAAGCTCAACCACCTTCGGGTGACTTTCGGGCGCGTCGTCGGGTAGCGGCAGACCACTTGGGTTGAAGACGCGTACCTCGGCTCCCATCGCTGTCAGCAAGCGCGCGGCCTCCTCGACCAACAGGCGGCTGAATGACCGCTCGCGCAGTGACCCATACAGCAGCAGAATTCGCGGCGGATGGGTCGACGGTGATGCCGGCCGCAGTTTAGCGGCGTCAGGCACGCCGAACAGTGTGGCGTCGAGCTGCGGCAGATCGTTCAGCAGCTCAGACACGCTTGCCCTCCGCATCGATGACGACTTCGCCGTCCTCCTTGGTGAAGGGCCCCTTCTGAGGGTTTTGCAAGATGTCCAGGACAACTTCCGACGGCCGGCAAAGCTTCGTGCCGAGCGGCGTGACCACGATGGGCCGGTTCATCAGGATCGGATGCTGCCCGATGAAATCGAGCAACTGCGTGTCGGTCCATTTCGGATCGCCAAGGCCGAGTTCTGCATACGGCGTGCCTTTCTCCCGCAGCACGTCGCGCACGCTCAGGCCGGCGTCGGCCAGCAGCTTGACCAGCGTTTCCCGCGACGGTGGCGTCTTCAGGTATTCGATGACAACGGGTTCCTCGCCGCTGTTGCGGATCAGGGCCAGCGTGTTACGCGAGGTGCCGCAGGCGGGGTTGTGATAGATCGTGATGGTGCTCATGTCGAGATTCCTTGGGCACGGGTGAGCCCTACGTTTTCGGCAGGTGCTCGCCTGAAGATTCAATGACGTTGGGATGGCCGCTGCGGGCAAGGCGCGGCTCAAGCGCCCGGTGCAGCAGCACACCGAGGACAGCCCCCACGCATTCGGCCAGCACGAACCCCGGCACGCTGCCCGGCGCAATACCGGCAAAGCTGTTGCTGAACATGCGCCCGAACGCCGCTGCCGGATTCGCGAACGACGTAGACGCCGTGAACCAGTACGCCGCGCCGATGTACGCCGCCACCATGGACGAGGCACGTCCGTTGGGCGCGCGCAGGATGACCAGGAGCAAGCCAGCGGTTGCCACCGCTTCGGCAATCCACTGCCCCGTGCCGCTGCGCACCTTGGTGGAAAACTGCAGGATGCTCATGTCGAACATGGCATGCGCCAACCATGCGCCCAGCACCGCACCAACCAATTGCGCAACGATGTACGGCACCAGCGCTGTGCCGGGCAGTTCGCCGCGCGCCGCCATCACCGCGCTGACCACCGGATTGAAGTGCGCGCCGCTGACGGGCCCCAAGGTCTCGATCAGGATGTACAGCCCGCCCACCGTGGCCGCCGTGTTGGCGAGCAGCGCTATCGCAACGTTTCCACCAGCCAGGCGCTCGGCCATGATCCCCGAACCAATGACGATGGCCAGCAGCAACGCCGTGCCCAGTGCTTCGGCGATGAGCCGGCTGCGCATATCCACCATGGCGATCAGTCCTGCGAAATGCGTTCAAGCTCGGCCTGCAGCTCGGCGTTGCTGAGCGTATCGAGCGGCAGCGCGAGAAGTTGCAGCATGCGGTAACCAATGGCCTGGCGCGTCAGCTCGAAGGCCTGGCGCTTGCCTTCGTCGCCGCCGGGCGCGTTGGACGGGTCGGCATAACCCCAATGCACCTTCACGGGACTGCCTGGCCAGTACGGGCAGGTTTCCGCCGCAGCGCTGTCGCATACGGTGATGACGATGCGCATCTGCGGCGCGCCGTCGGCAACGAATTCATCCCAGCTCTTGCTGCGGTAGCCAGTGGTGTCGATGTCGGCGTTGGTGAGCGCTTCCAGTGCAAACGGGTTGAGGCGGCCGCTCGGCGCGCTGCCGGCGCTGTAAGCGCGCACGTCTTTGCCGAGCTTCTGCGCCCAATGGTTGAGCATGCCTTCGCTCAGCACGCTGCGTGCGGAATTGTGGGTGCAGAGGATGAGGACGTTGGTGGTCATGGGGAGGCGTATTTACTGTTGGCCGATGTCGCGCACGGCTTTCTGCAGGGCAACGGTATCGAGCTTCGGAATGGGTAGCGACAGGAACAGCTCAATGCGGCGCTTCAGGGTGATGGCCGCATCGCGAGTGGCTTGCTGCTTGCGCTCGTCCGAGCCTTCCACTGCAGCAGGATCGGCGACACCCCAGTGGGCCGTCATCGGCTGGCCGGGCCAGACCGGGCACATCTCGCCGGCCGCTTTGTCGCAGACGGTGAACACGAAGTCCAACTCGGGGGCACCGTCTTGCGAGAACTCGTCGCAGCTTTTGCTACGGAAACCGTCCGTCGAAGCGCCGAACTGCTGCAGCGCGCGCAGCGCAAAGGGGTTCACCGCGCCGGCGGGGTGGCTGCCTGCGGAGAACGCCTTAAAGCGGTCGCCTCCAAGGTAGTTCAGCAAGCCCTCAGCGAGGATCGAGCGGGCGGAGTTCCCGGTACAGATGAACAGCACGTTATAGGTCTTGTCGGCCATAGCGGCGCTCCTAGCAGCAGGATGAATTGGACTTCACTGCGATGCCGACCGGCTTTCCACGCGGCGCGCGCGGTGCGCAGCAGGCAGAACCTTCCGTGGCGGCCTCTTCCTTCTTGCCTTCGCTGAACACCGGGATGTTGCCGAGCGAATGGAAGTACTCCCAGGCAATGCCCTGCGGGTCGGTGATCCAGTGCTTATCGCTGCGGGCGTAGCAGCAAGTGGTTTCGCCTTCGTCCAGGAGCGCCATGTCTGCGGCTTCGGCACGGGCCTTCAGTTCGGCCAGTTCGCCAGCGTCATCCACCTGGAAGCCAAGATGGTCAACGCCAGTTGCGCTGCCGCGCGTGGAGATGGCGAAGTTGATGCGCGGGTCGTCCAGCATCCACTTCGCGTAGTCACCCTCTACACGGGTCGGCTCGGCGGCGAACAGCTTGGAATAGAAGGCGACGCTCTTGCTCAGGTCGTCAACGTGGACGTGAACGTGGAATCGTTTCATGGGGCGCTCCTTCAGCATTTGCAATCGACGGAACTGGTTTCCAGGCACGCTTCGCCCTGGCAGCAGTTGGCAGTCAGGAAACCCAGCAGGGCGTCCATGTGGTCATAGGCCGCGCGGTAGATCAGGTTGCGGCCGTCACGCTCTTGCGTCACCAGGTGCGCGTTCATGAGTTCCTTGAGGTGGAACGACAACGTGGCGCCAGGCACGTCGAGCTGCTCGGCAATCGCACCGGGTGTCAGGCCCTTGGGCCCGGCCACCACCAGCATGCGGAACACTTGCAGGCGCAGACCGTGGGCAAGCGCGGCAAGGGATCGGATAGCGTCGTTTTCTTCCATAATTCCAATATATTCGAATTATTGGCAAACAACAAGGAATCCGCCTCATTGACAGAGGCACGCTCTTAGATCCCCTTGGCGGCGAACCACGGAACCACGTGCTGTACCCAGCCCCTCAAGTCTGCAGACCGCTCAACATCGCATGCGGGCCGATTCAACCATGCTCAATGCTGCTTGGTATCGAGCATGTAGCCTTCCCCGCGAATCGTACGAATCAGCTTGGGTTCCTTGATGTCTTCTCTCAACTTGTGACGCAAGCGCGATATCTGCACGTCGATGCTGCGGTCGAATGCATCGGTTGACTTGCCGCGTGCGGCATCCATCAAGTATTCGCGACTGAGTACGCGCCCCGGAGCGGCAAGAAATGCATTGAGGAGGCGGAACTCGGCATTCGACAGTGGGATCACCGTATTGTCGGCAGCGATCAAATGGCGGCCAATGAGGTTCAGGCGCCAGTTCGCGAACCGGCACTCTTCCTGGGTATCGGCCCGCGCATGCAGCTGCGCTCGCGTGCGGCGCAGGATTGTCTGGATGCGCGCCACCAGTTCACGGGGCTCGAACGGCTTGACTACGTAGTCGTCGGCTCCCAGCTCGAGCCCTACGATTCTGTCCGCCATCTCACCACGCGCCGTGAGGATGATGATCGGGATGTCTGACTTCGCGCGAATTTCGCGGCATAGATCCAGTCCATCGCCATCCGGCAACATCAGATCCAGCACGACGATATCGGCTGCGCCTTCCGCAAGTGCTCGATGCATATCGGCACCGTTGGCTGCCTGCGTGGTGGCCATACCGAAATCGGCCAGGCAATCACACAGCAAGCCTCTGATCTGCGCATCGTCGTCGACAGCGAGAACATGAATCGATTTGGTCACGGCGTCCCCTCCCTGGTGTCGCAGTAGCAGCGTGCTGCCCTAGCGCTCATTGATTATGAGCCGCCAATATAAGGGCTTTTTTGTACGGATTGTTTCGAGCTTGAAATAATCGATCTGGGCCTGGTTGCGCATGCGTCCACGGCCATGCGCCCTGCCGGATTCCGATCACTCCGATCGCGCAATGGGATGCCCGCTTCACGCGCGCAATCGCGCCACGCTCCGCCGCTTCCCGCCGCGCATCCCGTTTCGTATCAACCTCGATACAAAGTCGAGATGAAGTGGAAATGCCCAGGCTTTAACGTGCTCCTCAAGAAGACCTACCAAGGCAGGAGACACGTGGCATATGAACTACGCCCAACCCAAACCGCACGCTCGTCGAATGGCCGGCATCGCATTCGTGATCGCATTGCATGTGGTGATCCTGTACGCGCTGCTGAGCGGTATCGCAACACACGTCGTGAAGATCATCCAGGCGCCGATCGAAACGCGTCTGATTGAAGAGGTCAAACCGCCGCCGCCTCCACCGCCGCCCAAGAAGCTGGCGGAGCCACCACCGCGGCCGAAGCACGTTGCGCCGCCACCGCCGTTCGTGCCCCCGCCGGAAGTGCATACCGCTGCACCGCCGTCGCAGAACACCATCACAGCACAGTCCGCCACACCAACGCCGTCTGCACCGATTGCACCTCCGGCACCAGCGCCGGCACCCGCGCCAGTCGCCGCAAGCGTCGGGGTTGTATGTCCGAACTCGACGCAGGTGCGTGCGGGCATCCGCTATCCGCGTGAGGCGATCAAAGACAACCTCACCGGCGACGTTGTCGTGATGTTCACGGTTGGTACCGACGGCAACGTGAAAGATCTGCGCGTCACGACATCCGCCGCACCTGTGTTGGATCGCGCGGCCGAAAACGCCGTGCGGCAATTCCACTGCATCGCGCAAGGCCAGGAGGTGCGCGTACAGGTGCCCTTCTCCTTCAAGCTCGATTAAGGCTGCAACCGACAGCCAATGCCATCACTTTGTTCTTACACGTATCAGGAGACGCATATGTTCAAACGCTTCTACCCAGCTGCTGCCACAGCCGCTCTGACGCTGGCAGCCAGTGCCGCGCATGCCGCCACCGATGTGGCAACGAATCCATACGGCCTCGAGGCTCTCTGGAAAGGCGGCGATCTCATTGCGCGCGGCACGCTGCTGATCCTCATCGTGATGTCGATGGGCAGCTGGTACATCATCGTCGCGAAGCTGCTTGAACAGGCGCGCGTGCTCCGCCGTGCAAAAACAGCGGAGACCGCGTTCTGGACCGCGCCCACGCTCGCAGAGGGCGCACGCGCACTCGACGAGGACAGCCCCTTCCGCTTCATTGCACAGGCCGGCCTCTCCGCATGGGATCACCACGACGGCGCGCTGCTTGAGCAGATCGACCTGGATACCTGGGTCACCACTGCTGTTGAGCGCGCAACCAACACCGTTTCCAATCGCCTGCAGGACGGCCTCGCCTTCCTGGGTACCGTCGGGTCAACCGCGCCATTCGTGGGTCTGTTCGGGACGGTGTGGGGCATCTATCACGCGCTCACTGCCATCGGCATTGCCGGCCAGGCGTCGATCGACAAAGTGGCCGGCCCCGTGGGCGAAGCCTTGATCATGACCGCCATCGGCCTGGCCGTGGCCGTGCCGGCTGTGCTCGGCTACAACTGGCTGGTACGGCGCAACAAGGCCGTGATGGAGCGCGTTCGCGGCTTCTCCGCCGAACTGCATACCGTTCTCTTCACGGGCAAGACCAGCGCT
The DNA here is from genome assembly GCF_000801955.1 of Ralstonia sp. A12. GTDB lineage: Bacteria > Pseudomonadota > Gammaproteobacteria > Burkholderiales > Burkholderiaceae > Ralstonia. The sequence continues at coordinate 62,532 of NZ_JSZO01000034.1, read as the reverse complement.
GCCGCTGCCACCGCAACGCGGTCCATGGCCATTGCGCGCGTGGGGTGAGCCATGGCCATGACCGTCGGAACCGGCAGCAATGACGAGCACGATGAGGTGATGGCGACCATCAATACGACGCCCTTGGTGGACGTGATGCTGGTGCTGCTGATCATCTTCCTGATCACCATTCCGGTGGTCTCACACACCGTGCCGGTCACGCTTCCCAAGGAAGCCGTCCATCCGCTGCAAACCACACCCCAGAACGTGATCCTCGCGGTGACGAAAGACGGCGACGTGTTCTGGAATGAAGGTCATGTGCCTGACACCCAAACGCTGGTCGACAGGCTCAAGACGGTTGCGGTGCAAACACCGCAGCCGGAAGTGCACATCCGCGGCGATCTGGATGCACGTTATGCCGCCATCGGACGTGTCGTGCTCGCCTGTCAACGCGCCGGTATCGCGAAAGTGGATTTCATTACCGAAGCACCGCCGCGCCAATAACCCATTCACACCACAAGGAGGCCCGTCATGGCAATGACGATGCATGGCGGCAACGGCGATGAGGCCGAGGTCATGGTCGAGATCAACACCACCCCGTTGATCGACGTGATGCTCGTGCTGCTCATCATGCTCATCCTCACGATCCCCATCCAAACGCATGCGGTGAAGCTGGACATGCCGACCGACGCACCGGCGCAACTCCCGCCGACACCACCGGCCGTCGTACAGATCGACGTTGCACCCGACGGCAGTCTCGCCTGGAACGGCGAACCGGTGACCTCTCGTGCGCAGCTGGAAACCCGACTTGCAGCAGTCAGCGCAGACCCCGCGCCAACGGAGCTGCATCTGCGTCCTGACAAGGCGGCGCCGTATCGCGCCGTTGCCATGGTCATGGCGTCCGCCCAACGGCTGGGTGTGACGCGCATCGGGCTGGTCGGCAACGAGCAGTTCATGCCGTAAGCGGCACGACGCGGTCACCCTCTCGCACCTTCCTCAATTGTCGGATCCACCATGTTCGACTCGAAACTCGACCTACCTTCCCCCGCCCTGGGGATCTCTGCCCCAAGGGAAGCGTCCGCTGGCGCGCTTGCCTGGTTCGGCCTCGCGGTACTCGTGATCGTCGCGTTCTTTGCCAATATCGACCGGCAGATACTTGTCCTCCTCACAGAGCCCATCCGGCAGGATTTCGGCCTTTCGGATCTGCAGATCGGCCTCCTGCAAGGCGCCGGCATCGCGCTCTTTGCAGGCGCGGCGGCACTGCCGATCGGATGGGTGGCAGACCGCGTCGACCGCCGCCTCGTGCTGGCGGTGTGCATCCTGGTCTGGAGCGCAGCGACGGCGACCTGCGGGCTGACCACCGGCTTCTGGCAACTCTTCATCGCCTCCATCGGATTGGGCATCGGAGAAGCAGGATTGATGCCCATCATCTACGGCATGATTCCCGACCTGTTTCCCGCACGACAGCGCGTGCTTGCCAACTCGGTGTTCGCGCTGGTCAATCTGCTCGGTGCCGGCGCGGGTATGGCCCTGGGGGGCGCGCTATTGCAGGGCGTCACGGCGATGCACGGCACGCTACCCAGTGCGTTGGCCAGCTTCTCGCCCTGGCGTCTGGCCTTCTTTGCCGTTGCCATACCTGCACCGCTTCTGGTCATCCTGGTCACGATGATCCGCCCCAAACATGGTGACCGCAGCAGGAACATGCACGCCGCCGAGCATGTCGCCACGTCACCCCTGACCGCACGTGTCTACTTCCAGCGCGAACGGGCCATGATGGCGAAGTTCTTCGGTGCGATTGCGTTGGTCAACATGGCGTTCACCGGCATCACCACCTGGATGCCCATCGTTGCCGTGCGGAATTTTGGTGCGGCGCCGGCAGGGGCTGGTGGCGGGTTGGGGGCCGCGGCCACAATCGGCAGCGTCGTTGGCTGCGTGCTGGGCTGGCTGATCGCGCGCCGCATCAGCCAGCGTTTCGGCGTATTGGCCCCGCTGCGCGTGTGTGAGTGGGGTGCGCTTGCCGCGGCGCTCGCTTCTCTTGGCTACCTGACAGCCAGCTCGGCGACGTTCGTCTACAGCCTCTTTGGACTGCAGTTCGCCTGCATTGTCGCTGGCATGGTGCTGTTTCCCGCCATCATGCAAAGCATCTGCCCCGCGCATTTGCGTTCACGCGTGGCCGCCATCGGTGTGCTGACAACCATCGTCGTTCAGGCTGGCAGCCCGGTATTCATCGGCGTGATGTCGGACCGCTTGCAGGCAGTCAACCACGGTCTCTTGCTGGCGATCATTGGCGTCGCCCTGGTTGGCTTCTCTTCCGCTTGCGTGCTGATGCGCGCAGCCGGTAAAGGCGTGCGCGACGCGATTGAGCGCTACGCATAACGCACCACCCACCGTTCACCGAACACCATGGAATCCTGCTCTCTCTCGATTCGAATCGAGCGCTGGCCGCTGGCCGCTCCATTTCAAATTACCGGATATCGCATCGACACCGCCCGTGTGGTCGTCGTGACGATCGCTGACGACCACCATGAAGGTTCTGGTGAAGCGTCCGGCGTCTTCTATCTTGGCGAGACGCCCGAATCGATCGTGGCGCAGGTCGAAGCGGTACGGCCATCCATCGAACGCGGCATCACCCGCGCGCAGTTGCTGACGCTGCTGCCGTCGGGCGGTGCGCGCAATGCGGTAGACGCTGCGCTCTGGGCATTGGAATCGAAGCGCAAAGCATTGCCGGTCTGGCGCGTAGCGCATCTTCCGCCACCGCGCCCGTTGCTCACCACGATGACCATCGGCGTCGATACCCCACAGGCGATGGCGAGCAAGGCATGTAGCCTGCCCCAGGCCCGCGCGCTCAAGATCAAACTCGATGGCAGCGTGCGTGATGCCAGCCGCCTGTTGTCCATTCGCGACGCGAGGCCCGACGTCCCGCTCTCCGTCGATGCAAACCAAGGCTGGTCGCGCATGCACCTCGATGCAATGCTTCCAGTGTTGCAGCAAGTCGGCGTCGACATGCTTGAACAGCCTTTCGCGATCGGCGCTGATGCCTGCCTCGACACACTGGACTACCCGATCCCCCTGGCCGCCGATGAGTCGTTCCAGGACGTGCAAGACCTGCCCAGCGTCGTTCGTCGGTACGACATCATCAACATCAAACTCGACAAGTGCGGCGGGCTCACGCGCGCGCTTGAACTCGCCGGCAGCGCGCGGTCTGCGGGCCTCTCGGTCATGGTCGGATGCATGCCGGGGACGTCATTGGCGATTGCGCCTGCCTTTCTTCTCGGGCAGTTGTGCGACCGCGTTGACCTCGATGGCCCGCTGTTCCTTGCCAAGGATCGTGCGGTCAGCGCCCACTACGCAGACGGGCTTCTACTGTGTCCAGAGGATGCCTGGGGGCCCACCATCGATCACGCTGTGCTCCCGTAACGTCCCCCATGCAGCCAATGGATTCTTCACTCGCCGCAAGGCTCGACGCCCTCTTTGCACCGTATCAGCGTAGTGACGCACCGGGCCTCGTTGTCGGCATTGCATACGGTGGCGCGCTGCGCTATCGCCGTGGCTTTGGCATGGCCAGTTTGGAGCACAGCGTAGCCAATACGCCATGCACACGCATGCGTATCGGATCTGTCACCAAGCATTTCGCTTGCTTGGCCGCCATGCTGCTTGTGGAAGCCGGCAAGCTCGACATTGATGCTCCAGCGCGCCGCTACCTCCCTGAGTTGCCAGCGCGGGGCAACGATCCCACGCTTCGCCAGTTCATGAACCACTCTGGCGGAGAACGCTGCTTTCTCGACCTATGCATGCTCATACAGGGATTGAGCATGGCTCCCGCCGGCGCGGCACTGGCAATACAGGCGCGGCAGTCCGAGGGCAACTTCCCCGCAGGCCAGCGCGCCATGTACACCAACGGCGGCTATCAGATGCTGTCGATCGTGATTGAACGCATCAGTGGCATGTCGTTCGAAGCGTTCCTGGCGGAACGCATCTTTGGCCCGATGGGCATGATCGACACCATTGCGGCGCCCCACGACATGCTGCTTCTGCCTGGCATGGCGACACTGCATGTACAGGGCGCCACGGGCGGCTGGGAGCGTGGGCTACTGCCAGGCTGGCGATGCCTGGGTGAGGGCGCCATTGTCTCGACGGTGGATGACATGCTGCGCTGGATTGCCCACCTACGCGGCAAGAAGCGCATTGGTTGCGCTGCCACGTGGCGTGAAATGCTCACCCCTGTCCGCTTTAACAACGGGGAGATCGGCACCTACTCGCTCGGCCTCATGCAGACGACCTACCGCGGCGTCTCGATGCTGCACCACTCCGGTGGTTCGATCGGCGGCGCATGCCAGATGTTGACGGTCCCTGACCATGGCCTCGACATCGTAATCATGACGAACGGAGACACGATCAATCCGATCGCGTTGTCCAAGCGTGTTGTCGATATCGTTCTGGAGACGCATCTCTCGCCAGTGGAGAGCAGCCCGGCAACGTCCGTTGAATATCCCGCCTGGTTGGGAACGTTCCACTCACGCGAAACAGGTGCCTACTGCGAGATTGTTGACCGCGATGGCACGCTGCATCTCATTCACCACAACCTCCACATTCACCCGCTGCCGCTCAAGACAGTGCCCACCAGGCCAAGGACGTTGGCATTGGATGAAGGCCCGGAAGGCACACTCTGCCTGAAACTCCACGGCGACGGAGAGCATCTCGACATGACGCAGTGTGGGCAGGACCAGACGCTGGACCGTCTCGCCAATACAGCACCCCATACAGCCGATGCGGCCAACGGACTGGTCGGACGTTACGTCAGCTCGGATGCCGATGCGCTTGCCGTCATCAAGCTGAAAGGCAATGCGCTGGCAATGCATGTGCAAGGCAAACACGGCGCGGCGCACTACAGCCTGAGCCCAAAGTCGAACAACATGCTTGTCTTCACGCCGCATGACCCCAGCAGCATGGCTTACGGCGCCATGCGCCTCTCACGCGACGGCAGCGGCAACACCGTATGTTTCCGGTTGGACACCTGGCGCACGCGCAATTTGCTGTTCACTCGCGTTAACGACGACAAAACCACATGACAAGCACATCGAGAGAATGCGTGCACGAGGCGCTGTCGGCGCTGCTTCGCCCCTACGCATGCAGCGATGGTCCGGGCGTCGTGGTCGGCATCGCCCAGCACGGTAAGCGGCTCTACCGCCAGGCATTCGGGATGGCGAGTCTTGAGCATGCGCGCGCTCTGACGACCGCCACGCGCCTGCGCATCGGTTCCGTCAGCAAGCACTTCACATGCCTGGCGGTACTGCTGCTCTGCGAGGAGGGTCTTCTGGATGCGGACGCCGGAATCGGAACCTATCTTCCTGAACTCTCGCCCGCCGGCGGTGCCCCAACGCTGCGTCAGTTGATGTCGCATCGCGGTGGGCAACGGTGCGCGCTCGATCTCGCTTTGCTGACGCAAGGCCTGGCCATCCCACCGCGCGGCGCAACGCTCGCCGCGCAGACCCGGCAACGCGATGAGAACTTCCGCCCGGGCGAGCGCATGATGTATTCGAATGGCGGGTATCACGTGTTGTCGCTCGCCATTGAACGCGTCAGCGGCATGCCGTTTGCCGCGTTCCTGGATGCGCGGATCTTTGCCCCGATGGGCATGCACCAGACGGCTTCCATCGACAGCGACATGGCCGTTGTGCCGGGGATCGCCAGCTTTCACGCGCCCGATGGCAAAGGCGGGCACCAGCGCGGCATCTTTCCATCAAGAGAGATCCTGGGTGAAGGCGGCATCGTTTCGACGGTCGATGACATGCTGCGATGGACTGCGCACCTGCATGGTGAAGAAAAGATCATCGGCACCGATGCCACGTGGGCGCAGATGCTGGAGATGCCCGTGTTCTCCAGCGGACAGCGCAGCAACTACGCCCTGGGCCTCAAGCAAACCAACTATCGCGGTGTTGAACTCACACATCATTCGGGCGGCGTGATTGGAGGCACCAGCCACATGCTGTTTTCCGCCGAACACGGGCTTGACGTGGTGGTCCTCAGCAACGGCGCGCTCAGCGCCCCAATCGATCTTGCCCATCGCATCGTCGACGTCGTCCTCGCCGATGTATTGAGCGGTGACGGGCCTCCGGTACCGGCGCGTGCGTCGGCGCATGTGGCACGACTTGGCTTCTATCGCTCATTGGATAGCGACGCGGTGTATGCATTGGAGGATCGCGACGGTGCATTGGCGCTGGGTGGTTGGCTCTGCGCGGGGAAGCCCCTGCCGCTTTATCCCATTGAAGGGAGCCCCACCAATGACGTCGCCATCGAAGCCGGCTCTGACGGTGCGTTTTCCGTGCACTGGGGAACACACAACGTGCCCGATGACCTCGATCATCTTCGGATCGCCCATTGCGGCCATGCCGAGACATTCGAACGTATCGCTGAATCGCCGCTGATGACGCCCCAGATCGCCGCTGCGGTGTGCGGCATCTACGAGAGTCACGATGCCAACGCCCGCGCCATCATCGAACCCGATCCGGCCGACCATCATGCGTTGATGCTCCGTATGCAGGGCTCAGCTGGCGGTTGTGATTACCGGCTGACGCCCATCGTAGACAACGTCTTTGGTATGGCCCCCATTGCTCCCCTGGGATTCATCGACGGCATCGTTACGCTATCGCACGATCCAGCCCGGCAAGAGACAACCAGTTTCCGCATTGATACCCAACGAAGCCGGCGTGTCGCATTCACGCGGTCAGTTGGCAGCTCGCCCCGATACCCCGATCCCTGCCTCTGAGAGAAGCCGGCCAACATCGAAAAACGGAGCGGCATCGCTGCCGCTCCGCCCGCTCTTATATTTCTCGCGAGAAGGCGAGGCCGCGTGTGCGCGAGGTATCCAGCCAGAAGCGGGAAACCCGCCCATTGACACGATCGACGGTCAGCACACCGGTGGAGAAACCTTGTGCATCTGCCGGCTCGAACAGGAAGACATCTTCGCTCACGGGCACAAGCCGGTAGTTGACGCCACCCATCGTGCCTTCAAGCCGCATCGACACAGCGCCGTTCGAAAGGGTCAGTCCGGCATGCCCTGCTGCATCACCGCTGAAGTAGGCACCCTCCATGCCCGCGAAGGCGTCGGAAATGGGCGGCGCCTCATCTGGCAGCCTGTCCAGCAGCGATGCATGGCCGCAGTCGATGAATTCGATCGTCGTCATGCGACCGACCGACGTTGTGCCGGGCCGGATCATCAACGTTCCACCACTACCGTCCTCAACGCGCAAACCTTCCGGGGTCTCGATCAGCGGCAGCGCCGGGTGTTTCTGGTTGTGGATCACGGCAGCAAGGTGCCCATCCCGATCGACAATCTCGCAGTACGTGCGATCGGCGCGTGAGAAGTATCGGCCCAGCAGCGATTCATGACCGTTGGTGGCCAGTGGCGCGGCTTGCGGTGCACCGAGTACCTCGTCACCCAGGACAACGTCGACAATTTGCGTCGCCAGCGCAACCGGGTCCACAGGGGCGCCATTGGTGAGCACCACCACGTCGAGCCCGTGCGCCACCACGGTCAACATCTGGCATGAGCCACCGAACACGCCACCGGCATGGTGCAGCAGTTCAACATTGCGATGCGGGGTACGCATGAGCCCAAGCGCATACACCCCCTCGGCGCCGCTGGAGTAATGCGGTTTGGTCAGCATCTGCCGCCACGCTTCTTGCGTGCCGAGCTTGTCTGGCATTCGCAAATGCGCCGTCCAGCGCAGCATGTCGTCGATGGTTGACACGATGCCACCTTCGCCCCGCACTTCCCACGACGGAAACAGGCCGCGAATGAAGCCGCCCTTACCATCCGGTACGTGTTGGGTGGCCATGCGAGGCCGAATCTGCATATCGTCGGCGACGGCCTCGGTATCGACCATTCCCATCACACGGAAGATGCGTTCCGACAGGAAGGTCTCGAACGGCATACCGCTGACGCGCTCAATGGCGAGCGACAAGAGGTGGTAGCCACCGTTGCAGTAGATCATCCGCTCTCCGGGGCGGAAATTGACGTCGCGCTGGCGGATCTCCGCCGCCAACGACGCGCCCCGAGGCATGGTCACCACGCCCTGCGTCAACACCCACAGGTCCAGGTAACAGCGGTAGCCGCCAGTGTGTGTCATCAACTGGCGTAGCGTGGGATCACCAGCGAGGACCGGCAGCTCCGGGATATACGTGCGGATACCCGCATCGACGTCCAGTTTGCCCTCCTCTGCCAGGAGCAACGCGGCGAGACACGTGAAGTGCTTGCTCGTCGAGCCGATCCGCATGCGTGTTGCGGGTGTGTTGATGGTGCCGTGCTCAATGCTGGCCAGCCCGAAGCCACGCCGGTAAAGCGCAGTCCCTCGCAATGCGACGCCGACCACGAGGCCCGGCGCGTCCGCCTTGTTGTACGGCTCCAGCAACGCGTCGAGTTGCTTCCTGATATCCAATCGATCGTGTGTCATGCCAAGTGATGTGCGTTAGAAGGGAACCGTCAGCGTTGCGCCGATCGTGCGCGGCTGTGCCACGCTGACCAGCGCGGGGCCACCCATCGGAACCAGGGACGTACCTGCCGCAAGCAAGGCACGACGGTCGAACAGGTTGCGTACGTAAAAAGCGAGGCTGAACTTCTTGAAGTCGAGCCCCGCCTGCAGATCCGTCATCGCATAGCCCGGCAAGGGGTAGTCCGGGCGCCCTGTATTGCTTCCAAAGCCGGCATGGCGACTGCCGACAAACCGCTGGCTGACACCTGCGTAGGCGGGGTAGCCATTCACCGCGAAGAGGTAGTTGGCCGATAGCGTGGCGGCAACCCGGGCCGAGTTCGGAAGCGGATCGCCCGCATTGGTGCCGGTGCTGGCATTGCCCGTGGTCAGTTTTGCGTCGATGAGCGAGACGCTGAGCCCGAGGTTCCAGTGGCGATTCGGACGGAACGCGCTGGAAAGCTCCAAGCCTCGAATCCGCGCATCACCGGCGTTGAGCACCTGGTTGACGCCATTGACCGCGCCGAACTGCTGGATGTTCTTCCACTGGATGTCGTACACCGTCATCGCAACCGACATGCGCTTGTCCAGAAGGTCGGCCTTGTAGCCGGCCTCGTAGGTCCACAGCGTGTCAGGGCGGAACGTGGGATTGCCGGCCGAAGGCAGCCCCGTAACCGGGTCGACCAGAAGCGCATTGGGCCCACCGGGGCGATACCCACTGGCCGCGCGCACGTAGACATTGCTGTCTTTCGTCAGCGCATAGCTCGCCGTGAGCATGTACGTCTTGCTCGTATCGGAAGAGGGGGCGGAAATGGTCTGCGTCGGTCCGGCAAGCACGCCAAACGTGGTCTGCTGGTACTCCTGCGTGTTGTGTGCAACACGCAGGCCACCGGTCAACGTCAGGCGCGGGGTCAGGTGATAAGTGAGATCCCCATAGGCCGCGTACTCGCTGTAGGTGCTTGGGGCTTCAAGCGCAGTCAAGTTGGGGCCGACGGTTCCGTCGGGCAGGGTCGTGATGATCCCCTGGCTCGCTTGGCTGCGCTCACGCGTGTAGAACACACCGGCAAGCCATTCCAGCGTCCGGTTGCCCGGCGAGGTCAGACGAAACTCCTGCGTGAACTTGTTCGTCGTCGCCACGTTTTTTGCGGCAGCAGAGCTCACGTTGAACCCCAGGCCGTTGAGCAGCGGAACGTACACCACCGACAAGTCCTGCGGTGCATCCGATCGCATCGACTGGTATGACGTGATCGAATTCGCGCGCGCCCAGCCGAACTCGTACTCAATCCCGGCGGAATAGAGTTGGACGTTCTGATGAAAGGGCTCTGCCGCAAAAAGCCGCGTTGTCAGATCGCCGTCTACAGGTTGCCCATTCTTGCCATAGGCAACGTAGTTCGGTGCATTGCGGTTGATGTTCTGCGTCAAGGCGGTCAGACGCAGCGTCAACTGATTCGTGGGCGTGAGCAGGAACGATGCGCGCGCGCCATAGGTGTCGCCGCGGTCAATACGTGAACCCGCCTGCGGCCCCACCGCATCGACATAACCCGCATCGTGCTGACTGAACATCGAGATCCGTGCTGCTGCAACGTCCGTCTTCAACGGAAGGTTCAACACAGCGTTGGCCGAGTTGTTCACGCCACCGTGCTTTGTGACGGAAAGGCCCGCAGAAGCCTGGCCCGAGAATTCGCTGGAATCCGGCTCATTGGTCACGTACTTGAGCAGACCACCCATCGCGCCCGCGCCGTACAGCGTTCCTTGGGGGCCACGCAGAATCTCGATGTGATTGAGGTCAAGCAGGCTCATGTCCAGCGCGAACGTCGCGCCCTGGGAGAACACGGTGCTTCCGCCAAATGCCACGTCATCAACATACACACCGACGGTCGGCCCGGTCTGCTCACCCGTCGTGACGCCGCGCATACTGATTTGCCCAGAGCCGCTTCCACCCGCCGTGTTCAGATCCACGCCGGGTTCCGAAGATAGGAAGTCGGACATCGTCTTCGCGCCACCCTTCTGTAGCTCTTCAGCCGAGACCACGTTGATCTGCATCGGGACTTCCCGTGCGGGCTCCCGGCGGCGCGTTGCGGTCACCACGACCGTGTTGAGCGTGGCGCCTTCCTTACCCTGCGACACAGAAGTCTCGGCTGCCTGCGCAGGCTTCTCAGCCGTGCTCGGTGCGTTTGCAGGCTTCCCTCCCGATGTCGTATCTGCCGCGGCATCGGGCGCCGCAACCTGCACCATGTCTTGTGAAGGTTGCACCGCTTGTGCGTGCACATAGAGGGAAGCCAAGCCAAGCACGGGTCCGGCAAACCACGTCATGTATCGCCCACGCTGGCGAAATTGCGACGCGGTTGCCTCCGCTCTACGTGTCCTTCGATTATTCATTTTCACTGTCGTCTCCTCCGAGTTTTCCGCTTTCTGATAGCGGTGTTCAAAGCACTGCTCCACTTCGCAACTCATCGGCAACGGTAAGTGCATGGCATTTCTGTTTCGTGTGTACTTTGTATCGCGCTTGAAACACGCGAAGGCGCGACGTCGTCTTCAGCATTCAATGTTTCAACATTGAAATGGAATACAAACAAAGTCGATACAGTCGAGCGCGATAATCCCACTACGTTTACCCGTATTCGACATACCCCCATAGGACGCATATGCCCAAGCCATCATTTGATTCCGCGTTCTATCGTTTGCTGTTCGTGATGCTGACGATGGTGCTGATGACGCAGGTCGGCGCCAGCCTCGCCGTGTGGCGGCTCTACAGCGACGCAGCGTTCAAGCCGCCTCCGGGCATGAGCGTTCCGCTACAGGTGTTTCTGGCCGTGATCATCCAGTTGGTACCACTATTGATCTCGGCCTGGATCGGCGCGCGCATGCTCGCGGCACCCTTTCGTTCGCTGGCCCATGGGGCTGCCGAATTGGCGAACAACATTGACGCACCGCCCATCCGGGAAGCCGGTCCGATCGAAGCGCGACAGGCGGCCCGGGTGTTCAACTCGATGCAAGCCGCAATACGGCGCCAGCTGAGTGAGCGGAATCGATTCCTTGCAGCCGTCTCGCATGATTTGCGCACCCCGTTGACGCGCATGCGGTTACGCCTTCGCACGCTTGAAGACCGGGAGTTGAATGACCGACTCCAAAGTGACATCGACGAGATGACGCAGTTGCTGGACGCCACGTTGTCGTTCTTGCGAAACGCTGAAGTCGTTGAAGCCTCCAGCCCGGTCGATATCAACGCGCTGGTGGATGCGATTGCGGAGGATGCCGCTGAACGCGGGCAGCGCGTCACCGTCAGCGGTGAGATACGGGCGGTCACCGCACAGCCGCTTGGTTTGAAGCGATGCCTGACGAATCTGGTGACCAACGCCATCCGATACGGTGACGAAGCGCATATCCGCCTGACCGATGGACCATCGTTCGTATGCATTGATGTGGCCGACCGTGGCCCGGGCATTCCCGAGGCACAGTTGGCACGCGTGCTCGAACCGTTCTACCGGCTCGAAAGTTCACGCAACAAGGACACCGGCGGCACGGGCCTTGGATTGGCAATCGCGTGCGACATCGTCAAGCGACATAACGGATCACTTGAGCTACACAACGATCCGGCGGGCGGTTTAGTGGCGACGGTGAAACTGCCGCGACGGTAGCCTGACATATTGCATGCGGCTGCACTCCCGTGTCGAACGCGATACAGAGTGCTCACAAACCAGAAACAGCGCGCGCCTACAGTGAGGTTCCGATCTCCACGCCTTCCCGTAGGACTCACGATGAAGATATTCACCGCGCAGCTTTCGACCGAAACGAATACGTTCGCGCCCTGCCCCACCGGCTGGGGCGGCTTTGAGGAATCGGGCATCTTCCACGGCGACGCGAGCCTGCTGGCCCCGCAGGGCATGGGGTTCGCACTTGCGGAAGCGCGACGCCTTGCAGAGCGCGATGGGCATGAGATCGTCGAGGGCATCTGTGCGGAAGCGCAACCCTCCGGCCCCACGATTCGCGCGGTCTATGAATCGTTGCGAGACGAGATCCTCGACAAGATCGAAACAGCACAGCCGCTGGACGGCGTGCTTCTGCTGCTGCACGGCGCGATGGTGGCCGAGGGATACGATGACTGCGAAGGCGATCTGCTGTCCCGGGTGCGCGCCATTGTCGGCCCCGAAGTGCCGATTGCCGCCACGCTCGATCCGCACTGCCACTTCACGGAGCGCATGCGACGCTCAGCAGACATCCTGATCGCTTACAAGGAATATCCGCACACCGACTCCATCGATCGTTTGCGCGAAGCCTATCAACTGCTGCTCGACACTGCGGCAGGCAAGATCCGCCCCACGACAGGTGTGTACGACTGCCGCATGGTTGGGGCGTGGCACACCACGAGTGAACCCATGGCTGGGTTCGTCCGGCGCATGAAATCGCTTGAAGGACACGACGGCGTGTTGTCTGTGTCATTCGGGCATGGGTTCCCGTGGGGCGATGTTCCGGAAGCCGGCGCAAAGTTCTGGGTGGTGACCGACAACAACCTCACCGCTGCTACGGCGCTGGCCACGCAGCTTGGCCACGAATTCTGGGCCTTGCGCGAAGCCACACGTCCTGCATGGCTCGACGTCGATACCGGGCTGGACCGTGCCCTGGAGGTCGGCAGCGGCCCCGTCGTGATTGGCGATGTTGCGGACAATCCGGGAGGCGGGGCGCCGGGAGACAACACGATCATCCTGCGTCGGATCATCGAGCGACGGATTGCAAACGTCGCCATCGGATGCTTCTGGGATCTCGGTGCAATCCAGATCTGTCACGACGCCGGCGTGGGCGCAACCTTCGACCTGCGCCTGGGTGGCAAATGCGGCGTGGCCTCAGCAGACCCGTTGGATCTGCGCGTTACGGTGCGTGCGCTGTCCGACCAACATACGCAAAGCATTTCGGGGATGGCCATTCCGTTTGGGCGAGCGGTTTGGCTTGAGGCCGACCATGGTGTCGATATCGTTCTGGCCTCCGTACGCAACCAGGTGGTGGGCATCGACGCATTCACGGGCCTGGGGATCGATTTTGCAAGCAAGCGGCTGGTTGTCGTCAAGTCAACCCAGCACTTCCAAGCGGAGTTCGCCCCGCGCGCCAAGGCGATCTTCCATATCGCGGTGCCGGGCGCTGTTACGCCGAGCTTTGCAGACCTGAACTATCAGCGTCGCGATCTCAACTATTGGCCCCGCGTGTCGAACCCCTTCGCGTCATAAGTCCGCATCCGCGCAAGAACGTCTGCGGCCATCAAACGGCCGCGCCTCCCAGTGCGTCGAATACGTCAAATACGTCGGGCAGTCAGATCCATGAACATTGTCGTCGTGGGTGCCGGAATCTCGGGCACCGTCACCGCGTTGACCCTGGCACGCGATGGTCATCACGTGCAGCTCGTCGAGCGCGCAGATGCCGCTGCGACAGGTGCCAGTTTCGCCAACGCAGGCCTGATTTCACCAGGACACAGTTTCAGTTGGGCAGAGCCTGGAATCACCCGTGTAGCACTGCGCTCCCTATTGCGCTCCAACGATGGCCTGGGCATCTGCGCCCCGTGGAAGCCTGCGCTCCTGCGATGGGCGTGGCTGTTCGCGCGCGAAGGGTCGCTGGAGCGGTGGCTGGACAACTCCCGGGCCGCGCTGGCACTCGCTGCGTACTCGCGCGACTTGCAGTTTGGCGATCCGCTGGTACCGCCGCAAGCGTATGGCGGTCGGCAGGCCGGCATTCTGTATCTGTACGGGAACGAGGCGCAACCCGGCCAGCACGATGCAGAACTGCTCGCTGCGGCCGGTGAACCGTTTGAGACGGTCGACACCACACGGTTGGTGGACATTGAGCCCATGCTGCGCACTGCGTCGGCGCAGTTTGCAAACGCCATCTACTGCCCAATGGACGGCACGGGCGATGCTGCGCGCTACGCACATACCGCGTTGGCAGAGGCAGCGCGCCTTGGTGCGGTGGTGCGGTTTTCCGAGACGGTACGCACGTTGAAAACGCGCGGCGATCGCATCGTCGGTGTCGAAACGGAACGTGGTTGCCTGCAGGCGGACGCCGTGGTGATCGCAACAGGTCTGGCATCGCGCCAACTGCTGGCGCCCCTGGGGTACGACCTGCCCATCTACCCCGTCACGGGTTACTCGATCTCATACACAGGTGTCCACGATGCGTCACCTCGCGTGGGCGCCGTCTCGATCCCCCACAAGATCGCATGGGCATCGTTTGCACCCGAGGCCGTTCGGTTCACGGGTTTCGCCGACATCGGAAAACCCAGTGCACAACGCATCGCCATGCGTATGGCAGCCCTGGAAGGCTTTGCCGCGAACATCTGCGCGCGTCTGAGCCGCGTACAACCCAGCCGGTGGGTCGGCTATCGCCCCATGACGCCCGACAACCTGCCGTTCCTTGGCGCCACCCGCCACGCCAACCTTTGGCTGAACTGCGGGCACGGCGCGATGGGCTGGACGATGGCTTGCGGCTCGGCGCGCACCGTGGCCGACCTCATCAGCAACCGACAACCTGTGTTGGATCCATCGCCCTATCGCTGGGATCGCTATCGGCTTCTTGGCCGGCGCCAACAACACGCTTGACCTTCCTCTCACCTTAACGCAATCCACTTCGATGACGACCTCTCCTGCTTACTTGCCTGCATCCCCTGGCCTGCCTTTCTCAAGGGCAGTACGTGCTGGCGGCTTCTTGTGGCTGTCCGGGCAAATTCCCTTGGATGCCGATCACAAGCCGCATGGCGGCACGATCGAAGAACAGACACACGCTGTCCTGCAAAGCATTTCCGCCACGCTTGAAGGCCTGGGAAGCTCTCTGCACCGCGTAGTCAAAACCACAGTCTGGTTGAGCGATCTCGCGAACTTTGCGGCGTTTAACCAGATTTACATGCGCTACTTTCAAGAAGGTGCCCTCCCCGCACGGAGTCTGGTAGCGGCCAAGCTGGTGTTTGGCGTCGCCGTAGAAATTGAGGTGCTGGCCATCGATGACAGCGTGAGTCCGTAGCAAGTCAATTCAGCATTACCGTGCGCAAGCAGCGCGCAGCGAAAAATACCCCTGCATTTCAGCGTTGACACCATCGAGACGCTATCTGAATGCGGGTCGTTCTCGGCCACAAGCTGGAGCACGGCCCCATTCCCCTCAGGCTCCGCTCGAACAGAGGCCTACCGGGGTCATTGCAAGCGCCCTTGGCACGATTGGCGAGACGGTCTTGCTGGTCGGGATGCATCTTGAAGCGGACGAAAGCGGCACTGACTGGCCGCTCCCGCGCTTTGGATTGCGGGCGACGCAACAGGTCGCCCGCTTCCGGTTGGTATAGCTGAAGCCGCTCAGTGGCCCGAAGCGCCAGCTGCGCCAAGCCCGGTTTCCGAACGCACCTGCTGCGCGTCGAACGACGACTTCTCAGCCTTGGCACGCGCGCTGGTGTCGAGCACCGAGAACAGCCACACGCCCACGAAGCCGATCGTCATCGAGAACAGCGCCGGCGACGTGTACGGGAACCATGCCGAGCCCTTCGGATAGCCGAGCGTGGCCTCCCACACCGACGGCGACACGATCGTCAGGCCCACCGACGAAACCAGCCCCAGGAACCCGCCGATGACCGCGCCACGCGTGGTGCAGCCCTTCCACAGCATCGAGAGGAACAACACCGGGAAGTTGGCCGAGGCCGCCACCGCAAACGCCAGCGACACCATGAACGCGATGTTCTGCTTTTCGAAGGCGATGCCCAGCGCCACGGCAACCACACCCAGCACCAGCGTCGTGATACGCGACACCTTCAGTTCGTCGGCGCTGTTGGCCTTGCCGTGCTTGAAGACCGTAGCGTACAGATCGTGCGACACCGCCGAGGCGCCGGACAGCGTGAGCCCTGCCACCACCGCCAGAATCGTGGCAAACGCCACCGCCGAGATGAAGCCGTAGAACACGTCACCGCCCACCGTCTTGGCGACCAGCACGGCCGCCATGTTGGCCGTGCCCGCACCGCCCTTGATCACGCCCTTGGCAACGTCGGACAGCTCCGGATTGGTCAGCACCAGCGTGATCGCACCAAAGCCGATGATGAAGATCAGGATGTAGAAGTAGCCGATCCAGGTGGTCGCCCACAGCACTGACTTGCGCGCTTCCTTGGCATCCGGCACCGTGAAGAAGCGCATCAGGATGTGCGGCAGCCCGGCGGTGCCGAACATCAGCGCCATGCCGAACGAGATGGCCGAGATCGGGTCCTTGATGAAGCCGCCCGGTGCCATGACAGACAAGCCGATCTTGGCAGCGTCATCAGGCGCTTTGCCGGCGTTCGTCGCAATGGCGGTCTTCACCTCCACTGCCTTGGCGAACAGCGCTTCCGGGCTGAAGCCGTACTGCGCCAGCACCATGATCGCCATGAACGTCACGCCGGCCAGCAGCATGCACGCCTTGATGATCTGCACCCACGTCGTTGCGGTCATGCCGCCAAACAGCACGTAGACCATCATCAGTGCGCCGACGATGACCACCGCCACCCAGTAGTCCAACCCGAACAGCAGCTTGATGAGCTGCCCCGCGCCCACCATCTGCGCGATCAGGTAGAAGGCCACCACCACCAGCGTGCCGATGGCGGCAAAGCTGCGGATCGGGCCTTGCTCAAAGCGGTAGCCGGCCACATCGGCAAAGGTGAACTTGCCGAGGTTGCGCAGCCGCTCGGCCATCAGGAACGTGATGATCGGCCAGCCGACCAGAAAGCCGATCGAGTAGATCAGACCGTCGTAGCCCGAGGTCATCACCGCAGCGGAAATGCCCAGGAAAGACGCCGCCGACATGTAGTCGCCCGAGATGGCCAGGCCGTTCTGAAAGCCGGTGATGCCGCCGCCCGCCGTATAGAAATCCGCCGCCGAGCGCGTGCGCTTGGCCGCCCACTTGGTGATCCATAGCGTGCCGGCCACGAACAGCGCAAACAGCACGATGGCCGTGGTATTGGTTTCCTGCTTGGCGGTCTCGCCGACATCGCCACCCGCGGCGATGGCCACACCGCAGGCGCCGGCGGCCAGCAGGGCCACCAGCATCATGGAAAGCGTCTTCTTCATTGCTTGACGTCCTGCAGGATGTCCTGCGTCAGTTGATCGTATTCGTGGTTTGCACGGCGCACGTAGATGCCAGTGATGACAACGGTGAAGAGGATCACCGCCATGCCGACCGGGATGCCGACACTCGTCACGCCCGTGCTGACAGGCTTGGCGAGGAACGGCTTGTCGAATGCGATCAGTGCGACGTAGCCGTAGTACACGACCAGCATCAGCACCGTCAGAAAGAGGCCGAGCGCATTGCGCCGGCTCTTGAGCTGCGCATATTTCGGATGCGCCGCAATTTTTGCTACCAAACCATCCTGCATCGCTGTCTCCTGATTCTTTCTTGATTGAGCGCGGCGATTCTGGATAGCGAAACTGACTCGACTCTTACTCGCCCCCTCGGCAGCGACGTGGCAGGCACTATGGTTTTCCCTAGCGTTGCCGAATCGATCGTTGCTTTGGCATCCGTGACTGCGCATTGGGTTGGGGTTAGTCAGTACGCAATTTCTCGACAGCCCGCAATAAGCAGATATCTGCGCATCACGCCGCTCACTAACATCCATCGAGCCAATGCCCGCCCCACTCGCGGGTCACATCAGAGAGCCATATGAAGTGGCACGAGCGCTCATGGAACAAAGCCCCCACGCCGATCACCCGCTAGAGGGCTTGGCGGTGATCGATGCCAGTGATCCGGCAAAGCCTTCACCGGTCAAGGTCGTCTCAAGCCCCACGGGGCGCAACAGTTGGGAAGGCCTGGAAGTCGGCTAGGCCTTCGGCGTCATGGTGGCATTTGCAACGTCGCGCACGAACCCCGTTTTCCCGAGCCTGTTCGGTGCCGACAATCCGAGCATCAATGCCATCGCCACAGACGCGTTGGACGTCTCTGACCTCTCGCAAGACTGCCTATATTTCGACGATCCAAGGTTCTTCAGCGCCCGCATCGCAAGCCACGCTCGCTGCCGTCGATCTCTCTGCTCCTTCGTCACCGAAGGTCATTGCGACCTGGAATTGGAGCGACGATCCGGCAAACACGGGCGCCGAGGCCTGGCAAGCGCCGACCGCCACCAAAGTTCAGGCTGCGGCGTGATGCACCGCGTCGTGCTGATCACCACCCAGGATGTCGACCAGATCGGTCAACATCCGCCCCAGCTCACCCGCCATCAGCGTGACGTCCGACTCGAAGCGCTCGTCGTCGTTCTTCGCGGTGGGGTCTTCGGCTTCCTTGATCACGTCCAGCGGCGTGACGCGTTTGATCGTCAGTTGCGGCGTCAGCACGAAGGAGACCCGGTCATCCCAGGTCATTGCAAGACGCATGCATTGTTTGCCGGCTTCAATGTGCCGACGCATGTCGTCTGCTTCCAGCGCGTGACCAACGTAGCGCACCGTGGCGCCACCCTCACCGCTCGATCGCAGTTCGGCGTCCTGGTCGACGGTAAATCCGCCCGGTGCCTCGCCAGACAGCAGCCACTCCGTCATCGCGGCAACCGGCGAGAGCGCCACGCGAACGCTGGTGATCGGCAGTTGATCGATCGATTTCACAAGCAGGCCGCGAACGTCGTCGGCAAGCGCCTGTGAAGCTGCGTCGATGACGAGCCAGCCGTTGACCGTATCGATCCACACACGGGTATCGCGACGTATGCTGAACGCGCGCGGCAGCAGTTCGTCGGTCACCTGTTCCTTGAGTTCGCGCAGTTGCTTCCGGCCGACCTTGAAGCCCTGCTGCTCTTCGATTTCAAGCGCTCGGGCTTTGGTCACCTGGTTGATGACCGATGCCGGCAGCAGTTTCTTTTCTGCACGGAACACCAGCAGCATCTGCCGGTTGGTCGAATACACGAGCGCGCCGTCATCGCGTGGCGATGCCCATCCGGAGGTCTGCTTCTCTACACTGTTGCCCGCTTGAAACGCGTGGGGCGCCAGCCACTTCTCAAGCTGGTCGGGAGTCACGGCCCAGGGTGCCGGAAGACGATGAAGCTGAAGATTCTTGAACCACATGAGAGTACCGGGCAAAGTGCGCGATTTTAAATGACTGCGACGTTGCCGGGTCCATTGCCGATCGATCAAGCGGAACTGTGCAAGGTGAGGTCGAGAGAAAACCGCCCGGGCAGCCGCTGATGCGCATCCCAGCAACCCGCGCAGTTCCTGGCCCTCGTAGCCTCACCCGAGCGCAGCCAAATCCTCAAGGATTCGAGATCGACGCAATAAACACGCTCACTGCGGGAACCATCGTGGACGACGTGGCCGCTTAACTGCTCGCCCACTCCCGCCGGATCAACTCCAGCCCTTCCCGATAAGTCGTCACCTTGAACTCGGGAAAGCGGCGCTTGAACTTGGTGGAATCAAACAGGTTGTCTTGCTCGTACCGCGGCAGCAGCTCGCGGATCTCGCGCACGGGCTTGGAGAAAAGCCCGGCGGCAGTCATGGCCCATTTGCCGATGACGGTGTAGGACGCATCCCGGCCAAACACCTGGCTGGCCATGGCGACGAACTGCTTGTACGTCAGCCGGTCGTCGTCGCACGGCAGATGCCAGGTCTGGCCGAACGCATCGGGCGCGTTGCCCAGCGCTGCCAACGCGCGGCATGCGTCGGGTGTCCAGATGAGCGTGCGCCGTGTGTCGTCGCGCACGGGCACGCGGGGCTTCCTGCCGGCCTCAAGGCTTTCGATGACCAGTGCGTTCGTGAAGCTCTGCGTCTTCCCCGGACCGTAGAACTCGGGGGCCCGGCCGATCAGCACGGGAATCTCGCCGCGCGCCATTTCCTCCAGCACCATGGACGCCATCGCCGCACGCACCTTGCCCTTGCGCCCCACCGGCGCGAAGGGCGTTGCCTCGGTCTGCAGCCGGGCGTCCTGCGGATACATGTAGGTGTTGTCGAAATAGGCGAACCTGGCGCCCGCAGCCCGACTCGCGTCCAGCGCGTTTCTCAGCATCACGGGAAACTGCGTTTCCCACAGTTGCGTATCCGGCGGCAGGCCAGCAGTGAAATACACGACGCTGCTTCCCTGGACCGCTTCGGCCGTCTGCTTTGCATCGAGCAGGTTGGCCGACACTAGGTTGTCGGTGTCGTTCACCTTGCGCGGCGTGCGACTGACAAGCCGCACATCGCCCGTGTAGTTGCGATGCAGCTCCCGCGCCAATTCCATGGCGATCTGGCCATTCGCTCCCAATATCGTCTGCATTCCGTCCACCTTTGAGAGGTTGTCTCTCGTGTCTGTGAGCAGGAGACTAACTTTTAAGTTAACTTTAAGGTCAATCTCATCTTGAGCCCGGCCTCGAACTGCTTGACCTTCAAGTTAAGTTCAATCTTAGAGTTTCTTCTGCCGGCTGCGAGTTGGCGCGCCTTGGGCGTGCCTCGCGGGTCAACCCACAGATGACAGGTCGATGAACATGGATACACGGTTTACACAGGTCGAGTTCGGGCCGCACAAGGTCGAAGTGCTGGCGGGCGGCTACTACGACCGCTACCGGATGAACCCGAACCTGGATGAAGTGGCACAGGACCCCGCTGCAGGAAACATCGACTTCTTCCGCCGGATTCCCAAGCGCCTGGCGGCGTCGCGCGTCGGCCCCACTTGGGCACCCAACTTCTACTACCGTTCCAGCAGCATTCAACTGCTGTTTCTGGCGCCGCTCTCCCGGCTGAGGGCGACGCTGCCTGAGCCGCTCGAGCCGCTGCGGGCATTCCCGGGCTACGGGCTCGTCGCGCTGACCTTCTTCTCCTATGCGGTGTGCGATAACGACCCGTACGATGAGGTGTCCGTTGCGGTGGTGATCCGCCGGCCCGGCGCGCGCGGGTCGCATGCGCTGGAACTGCTCGATGCCATGCGGCGCCGCGGCTTCGTCGCACATGTGCTGGCGCTGCCCGTCACCACGGAAATTGCCCGCGTGCGCGGCGTGCATGGCTATCAGTTGCCGAAGTGGCGCGCCGACATCAACATGAACATTGGAGAGACGGTGAAGGCCAGCATCGCCGCGCCCGGCGGCAAGCCCGATCTGACCTTGCACGCGCCGCTTCCTGCCTTGCGCAACGTCCTGCCCCAGTCCCGCATGGGGACGGCGACCATGATCAACAAGGTCGACGGTGAATGGCATCAAAGCTCGGTACAGAGCAACACGCTATCGTTCGCACAGTGCCTGTTTCCGCGAGGCGTCAGGCTGGTACGCAATGGCGGCCCGCTGAGCCAGTTGCTTGATGGGCTGGGAGCGTCCACCATGCTTCGCCTGGACGTCGTGAAAGACGCCCAGCTGGTTCTGAATCTGCCAACGCCGCTGAAGGCGTTCGATCAATCCGCGATATGAGGGAGAAGGCCTTCATGCAGGCGCTCTCATTCGCCCCTGGAAGGAAGACTCCATGACCGCCCCGGACTATGACCTCGTCGTGTTTGGCGCCACCAGCTTTGTTGGCCAGATTCTGACCCGCTACCTGGCCGAACACTTCTCGGGCGGTGCCGAAACCCTGCGCTGGGCCATTGCGGGCCGGTCCGAAGCCAAGCTCAATGACCTCAAGCGCTCGCTGGGCACGGCGGGAGCCACCCTGCCCATCATCGTGGCGGACGCGGCCAACGAAACCCAGTTGCGCGCACTGTGCGCACGGACCCGCGTGGTGGTGTCCACCGTTGGCCCCTACGCGCTGTATGGCGAGCCACTCGTCAAGGTCTGCGCGGAGAGCGGCACAGACTACTGCGACCTCACCGGCGAGACCCAGTGGATCAAACGCATGGTCGAAAAGTACGAGTCGACCGCACAGCAATCAGGCGCACGCATCGTGCATTGCTGCGGCTTCGACTCAGTGCCGTCGGACATGGGCGTCTATTTCCTGCAACAGCAAGCGATGCAGCAATGGGGCACGCCCGCCACCCACGTGAAGATGCGCGTCAAGACACTCAAAGGCGGCGCGTCAGGCGGCACCGTGGCCAGCCTCATCAACGTGGTGCAGGAGGCAGCAGCAAACCCTGCGTTGCGCAAGGAACTGGCCAACCCCTACGCCCTTTGCCCCACGGGCCACGGCTTCACGGCGCGCCAGCATTCTGCGAGAGGCGCGGTGTTCGATACCGATTTCGACGCATGGATCGCGCCCTTTGTCATGGCGGCCATCAACGAGCGCGTGGTGCATCGCTCCAACGCCCTGTCCGGTAACGCCTATGGCAACCAGTTCACCTATGACGAAGCCGTGATCACCGGGGCCGGCTTCAACGGCCGCTTGAAAGCGGTAACCATGGTGGCGGGCCTGGGCGCGTTCATGGTGGGCATTGTCATCAAGCCCACCCGCCTTCTGATGGAGCGTTTCCTGCTGCCCAAACCCGGCGAAGGCCCCAGCCCCGCAGCGCAGTTGGCCGGCCGCTACGACCTCCGCTTCTTCGCCCGCACCGACGACGGGAAGACCTTGCGCGTGAAAGTCACCGGAGACCGCGATCCGGGCTACGGCTCCACCGGCAAGATGCTGGGCCAGGCAGCCGCCAGCCTCGCGCTGGACCACGTCAAGGACGGCGCCAAGACGGGGCGTGCTGGCGGCTTCTGGACGCCGGCCACGATGTTCGACGAACGCTTCATCGAACGCCTGACCCACCATGCGGGCCTACGCTTCGAGCGGCTCTGACCTCGTGCAGGAAAGCTCGACCCCTCACGCGCCTGCGGACTCGATGGTCGGTTCACAACGCACCGGGAAATTGACCGAGTTCGCCACGTAGCATTGCTCGTGGGCCTTGTGATGCAACGCGGCGGCCAATGCTTGATCATCGCCCGCACGAATCACAACCCGCGGACGCAAGACAGCTTCAGTGAATCGCCCACCTTCAGGGCGATCGACCATCGTGCCTTCGGCATGGTCGACATAGTCGAGAACACGGATGCCGGCATCAGCACACACATGCAGATACCAGAGCTTGTGGCAGGCCGACACGGAAGCCAGTAGCAAGTCTTCCGGACTCCAGCGCGCTGCGTCCCCAAGAAACGCCGCATCAGACGAACCGGAGATCTCCGGCTTGGTGCCGGCACGAATTACATGATCGCGGCCGTACATGCGGTATCCCGATGTGCCGGTGCCCTTGTTGCCGATCCACTGCACGGAAACGCGGTAGTTGTGCTCGCCGTATGCCATGGTGCTCCCTATCGATATCGAAACGTTGAACGGTAGCGGTGGACCAGCCGCGCTGGACCTCACCCGCCGCACTGACCTGCGGGTCGCATTCTGGCACGAGATCTTCATTTTGGTATACCATTATTCCAAATGAACGAATGCTAGATGATGGAAACCAAATTCGATTCCACGGCAGACTCGGTGGCTGCATCGTTGCGGGAGATGATCGTCAACGGTGAACTGACCGGCGGCGAGCGGCTGGTCGAGCGGGATCTGGCTGACCGCTTCGGCGTGAGCCGCATTCCCATGCGCGAAGCCCTTCAGCAACTGGAGCGTGAAGGGTTATTGGAGATTTTCAGAAACCGCGGCGCTGTCGTGCGCATGCTGACGGCGGCAGACGTGAAAGAGATCTACGACCTGCGGGCCCTGCTCGAAGGGGATGCGATCTACCAGAGCGTGAAGCAGCTCGATGACGAGACGCTGGCACGCGCCGAGCTGGTCCACCGACTGCTTGGCGACGCAAGCTCAACGGCGCGACAAGGCGAGCTCAACCGTGAATTCCATGCACTGCTGTATTCGTGCTGCGGCAATGAACGCCAGCTCAGGGCGATCGCAGAGCTGCGTGGCCAGGTTGAACGCTATGAGCGGCTGCAGGACACCTTGCTCGCGGACACCCCCTCATTCCAGGGCGAGCACGAGAACATCCTCCAGGCATGCCGCGAACGCAACGCACGCGGCGCACGCTCCATGACGGTCGCGCATCTCAACTCGGCCAGGGCCATCGTGATGCGGCTCGTCGAGAGCGATTGATATCAGGGCTGCGAGCGCTCGGCGGATTCCGCAGATGTCTGCCCGGTCACCTGCGGATCAGGCAAACGCAGCCTCTCCTGTTCGGATGGGCGCTTCGCATGGCCGATGCGCTGTGCGTGATAGATGCCTGCGTGGCCCGAGAAGAGGTAGCTCACCACACACGCAATGCCGGCGAAGGTGCCGACTTCTGGACCGAACAGCTCCATCGCCATCAGGGTCGATGCAATTGGCGTGTTGGCAGCACCCGCAAACACCGCAACGAACCCTAGACCTGCCAGCAGCGGGAACGGCAATGGCAGCACATAGCCGAGTGCATTGCCCAGCGTGGCGCCGATATAGAACAGCGGCGTCACCTCACCACCCTTGAAACCTGAGGCCAGTGTCACGATGGTAAAGGCCGCCTTGCCGGCAAAGTCGTAGGCCGGCAGCGGGTTGTGGAACGCGTCGACGATGACAGGAATGCCCAGCCCGAGGTACTTGTCAGTCCCCAGCGCCATGGCACCGGCCACCACCACGCAGCCGCCCAGCACCGGGCGCAGCGGACCAAACGGAATGCGGTGCTTCAGCAGGCGCCCGAGCTTGTGCGTCAGCGCTGCAAACGTCTTGCCCGCCAGGCCGAAGACGATACCGGCCAGCACCACCATGCCGATCACCACCGGTGTGAGATGCGGCACAAACGGAATCGCGTACGGCGTGTGATGCACGCCCAGCAGGGGCGGCACCAAGTCACCAACGATGGCTGCGATAAAGCACGGCAGGATCGCGTCATAGCGCAGGCGCCCAATGGCCAGCACTTCCAGACCAAACACGGCGCCGGCCAGCGGCGTGCCGAACACCGATGCAAAACCGGCACTGATGCCGGCCATCAGCAAGATGCGGCGGTCGCCCGGGTCCAGCTTGAAGAGCCGTGTCAGATAGTCGGCAAAGCTGCCGCCCATCTGAACGGCAGTCCCCTCACGCCCAGCCGAGCCTCCAAAGAGGTGCGTGACAACGGTACCGAGCAGGATCAGCGGCGCCATGCGCTTTGGCACCACGCGCTTCGGGTCGTGAATCTCGTCAATGAGGAGGTTGTTGCCACCCTCCACGGAACGGCCCATGTAGTGATACAGCAGGCCGACGACAAGGCCGGCCACCGGCAGCAACCAGAGCAGCCACGGGTGCGCGGTGCGCGTGTCGGTCGCCCAGTCCAGCGCCAGCAGCAGCACCGCAGAGCCCAGCCCCGCAAGCATGCCGACGAGCGCCCCCAAAGAGAGCCAGCGCAGCAGATACGCCAGCATCAGCAGCGGCTCGGAGCGTGTGATCGTTTTCTTCATGATGACCAGATTCGTAGAACGCAAACCTGGACGACAGGATGTCGTATGAACGTGTGCCTACAACTTCCTTGTCCAGGAACTTGTAGGCATCATCAGCTGGCCATTGGTAGCGCCGGCGGTTAAGGGAGGAATGCCATCTCCACAAGATGGCGAATTGTGCCTGAAATTGGCGCGGCCGTGAGCGTGATGCAAATCACGGCGCCGCCTGCTACGTCATTCCGCCTGTCCGGCGCGCGCAAAGATGTCCCAGCTCGCCATGAACAGCGCGGCAACGAGCGGCCCGATCACGAAGCCGGTGATGCCGAACAGCGCCATCCCGCCGAGCGTTGAGATCAGCACCACCCAGTCAGGCATCTTCGTGTCCTTGCCGACGAGGATCGGGCGCAGCAGGTTGTCAACGAGCCCGATCACGCCAACGCAGAACACCACGAGGATCGCGCATTTCCCCAACTCGCCCGTCGCCAGGAAGTACAGCGCGGCCGGCACCCAGACAATGCTCGCGCCAATCGCGGGCAGCAGCGACAGAAAAGCCATCAGCGCGCCCCACAGCACCACACCCTCGATGCCCACGACCCAGAAGATGAAGCCGCCAAGCGCGCCCTGCACCAGCGCCACCGCAATGTTGCCCTTCACGGTTGCGCGCACGACGGTGGTGAACTTTGCCAACAGCAGGTTCTTGTGTTCTTCGTCGAGCGGCAGCGCGCGGCGCACGCGACGGCCGATCTCGCCGCCATCGCGCAGCAGGAAGAACACCATGTACAGCATCACACCAAAACTGACGACGAACTGGAAGGTGTTCTGGCCGATGGTGAGCGCCTGGGTTGCCGCAAACTGGCTGATCTGCGCGGCACCGTCGCTGAGCTTGCGCTGGATGCCCGGCAGATTGGCCAAGCCATACTTGGCCAGCAGTTGCTGGATCGACGCCGGCAACGCGTGCATGACCTCCTGGAAGTACTGCGAGTAGTTGGGCTGCGCGTTCTTGATTTCCTGGTAGACGTAGGCCACTTCCTGCACGAGCGTGATTGCCACGAACAACAGCGGCAGGATCACGATCAGGATGATCAGGGTGAGCGTGACGAGCGCGGCCAGGTTGCGCCGCTTGTTGAACCGGGCGACCAGCCAGCGCTGCACCGGCTGGAACAGAATCGCCAGGATGACACCCCAGAACACCGCCCCATAGAACGGCGAGAGTATCCAGCAGAGCCCGATGGTGACGGCGAACAGCAGGAGGTAGAAAAAATACTGGCGGTCGTGTCCGCTATCCATGGTGCGTCTTCGCGTGAAGGTGAAGTCTGAAGACCCCGGACAAAACCAGAGCCAAGTGAGTTGAACCGGAGTATGCCCGCGCCGGTGCCGTTGTCATAGCGATTGCGGGTGCTGCCGCCAGCGCACGCAAAGGTGCAGCTACTGGGGCCCCGATGGGCTGCGCAGCCCCGAGACCATCAACGCGACCAGGCGTTTCGCACCGGCTTCCCAGTCGGTGTCGACCCCGAACGTGGCCACGCCCGCAATCGCGCACAGCAGTTCAAGCGGCTCGATCGGATGATGGATCTCGCCCGCCTCTTTTGCACGCTGTATCAGCAAGGTCAGTGCCTCGACGATCGCGTCGGCGGACAAGTTGCATGCGTCGCTCTCACCGCCGGCCATGCAGTTGAGTACGTCGGCGTGAATCTGCTTGTTGGCCAGATAGCCGATGAACAGGAGCAGCCAGGCCTGAATGGCCTCCAATGGCGCGCGTTCGGCGGACAACTGCAGCGCGGCCTCCACCAGCCGGTTGCCTTCATCCCGGTAGATCTCGTCGATCAGCGCCTCGCGCGTCGGGAAGTGCCGGTACAGCGTGCCGATCCCCAAGCCCGCTTCGCGCGCAATGTCTTCCAGGCTGGCAGAAACGCCCTTCTCTGCAAACGCAACCTTGGCCACGTCCAGCAGACGTTGGCGGTTGCGTTCGGCATCGGCTCTGGGTTTTCG
This sequence comes from Ralstonia sp. A12, assembly GCF_000801955.1. Taxonomy (GTDB): domain Bacteria; phylum Pseudomonadota; class Gammaproteobacteria; order Burkholderiales; family Burkholderiaceae; genus Ralstonia. Next base: position 34,887 of record NZ_JSZO01000034.1, on the reverse strand, counting down.
GTTTGTGATCTTCTCGGCCACTGAATCGTGTCTCGCTTGACAAACGGAGGAAGCCTCCGCATATTAAACGGAGGCCGCCTCATGTTATGTCCTCCCACTTGGCGGCGCAAGACAGGATTGCTGCGGAGGACGCGTCAGCCTGGGCCTGAAGCCCATGCCTGATCCGCTTGCCCCTTGCTGTCGGAGTTCTCCCCATGTCTGTGCCCCCAGCCGCTTCGCCTTCGCCTGTTACCGCCCCCCAACCATCGGCAGTGCCCGGCGCGAAGGACACATTCCACAACGCGGTCAGCCGCCCCAAGAGCGGTTTCTGGGCAGGACTGCGCTTGCTGTGGGCCTTCTTCAACAAGCCGGCGGGTACCGTGCCGGAGCAGCCGGTGCCAATCCATGCGTTGACGCGTGAAGCACTGCTTGCGGCGCCCGATCGCTCGCTGTTCCGCCTTGGCCACTCCACGGTGCTGCTCAAGCTGCGCGGTGTCTTCTGGCTGACCGATCCCGTGTTTGCGGAGCGCGCCTCACCGGTGCAGTGGCTCGGCCCCAAGCGCTTCCACGCGCCGCCCATCGCGCTGGCAGACCTGCCGGACATCGAGGCGGTCATCCTCTCGCACGACCATTACGACCATCTGGATCGCGCGACCGTCCGCACGCTCGCGCCCAAGGTGAAGCACTTCCTCACGCCCCTGGGCGTGGGCGATCGGCTCATCGCGTGGGGCATCGACGCCAGCAAGGTGCGACAGCTCAACTGGTGGGAGTCGACCACGGTGGGCGGCCTGCAATTCACCGCCACACCCGCACAACACTTTTCGGGTCGCACACCGTTTGATGGCAACCGCACGCTGTGGGCGTCGTGGGTGATGATCGACGATGACCTGCGCGTCTTCTTCAGCGGCGACACCGGCTACTTCCCGGGCTTCAAGACCATCGGCGAGCGCTTCGGGCCGTTTGATCTGACCCTGATGGAAACCGGCGCCTACGACCCTCGCTGGGCCTACGTGCACATGCTGCCGGAGCAGACCGTGCAGGCGCACCTGGATTTGCGCGGGCGCAAGCTCGTGCCGATCCACAACGGTACGTTCGACCTGGCGTTTCATGCCTGGCAGGAACCGTTTGAGCGCATCGCCGCTGCGGCGCGTGCCCGCGCGGTGGAAGTGCTGACGCCGACCATTGGTGCGCGACTCGACATGGTGCAGCCAGGTCCTACGCCGGCCTGGTGGCGCGCCCGGCCTGAAGCGTCGCCATTGGCCGCAGCGCCGTCTGCGGCCACCTGAGCTACGCACGCGCGCTGTTGCTCAACGGTCAATCGTCCGCAGAAACTGCTCACGCACAATCGCCATGATGTGCGGGCGCGCCGAGCACTCCAACCAGCCGACATTCCGCTCCAGGCGCTTGCCGGGAACGGGCAGCAGCCGCAGCGCCTTGTCGTGCTCCCAGTCGAAGTTGCGCAGCACCGGCACGATGGACACCCCGGCGCCCTGCCGGATCAGATCCACGATGGACGACAGCGAATTCATCTCGACAATCTCGTTGGGCTGTACCGCATAGCGGCGCAGGATACGGTCGATCTTGGCGCCTGTGATGCTGGAGCGCTCAAAGCGAATGAACGGCTGCGAGCGCAGCAACTGGGCCGGCTCGGCGTTGCGTGACGCGACCTTGCTGCTGGCAACGAGCATCAGCGGCTCTGCATACAGGCGCTTCCATGCGGCTTGCGTGGGTCTCGGGCTCGGCGTCTCGACAATGATGGCCGCGTCGATGGCACCTTCCAGCACCATCGATTGCAACTCGGCCTGGCGCCCGTACACGATGCGCAGGTCGAGTGCGGGATACCGGCGCTTCAACTCCACCACGCTGATGGCCAGCGCGCCCATGGCCGAGAGAATCGCGCCGATCGTCACCGTGCCGGCGATGTCGCCATCGGCATGGTCGCCCGTGACCAGTGCTTCGTAGTCCTGCACCAGGCGGCGTGCGCGCGGCACCAGCGCGGCGCCGGCAGGCGTGAAGACCACACCTCGCCTGGAGCGATCAAACAGCGGGCGCTTGAGTTCATCTTCCAATGCCTTCATCTGCGCGCCCACTGCGGCGGGCGTCAGCGCAACGCGATCCGCCGCTGCGGCAAACGAGCCGCAATCGGCCACTGCAATCAGCGTCTTGAAAAAGCGGATGGTGCTCATGACGGCTCCTGATGCGCGACTGAATACTAAAAATTCATTTTAGTATCGATAAGATCGAATTCAGTTTTCTTGTAGTCGCTGCTCATCAAGAATGCGCGAGGCACAGCCGTCGAGCTGGGCCTGTTCACAAACAACATCGATCGAGAGCGAGACATTCCATGACAGGGTTTCCCGGAGGCAAGGGGTTCATGCGGTGGGCCATGCCCGCGGCATTCATGCTGCTGTCCCACAGCGCGCTGGCGGCCACCGCGTGCGAATCGTTGGAAAGCACTACGCAAGCCGGCCTGCAGATCAACGCCGCGCACATGGTGCCGGCAGGCCTGCTGACGCTGCCGGACACCAAGATCATCCCGTCATTGCCAACGTTCTGCCGCGTGCAGGGTCAACTGCGACCCAGCGCAGATTCCGACATCGGCTTCGAGCTGTGGATGCCGCCGGCCGATACCTGGAACGGCAAGCTGATGGTGGTCGGCAACGGCGGCTATGTCGGCGACATCCGCTACGACGAACTGGAGCCCGCGCTGCGCCGCGGCTATGCCGTGGCCTCGTCCGACAGCGGACATCACGACACCGCCGGCTACCGCAAAGAAACCCTCGACTGGGGCACCGGCCACCCCGAGAAGATTGCCGATTGGGCGTATCGCTCCGTGCATGCCATGGCCGTGGCGGCACGCGGCCTCGTCAAGACATACGAGCAGCGCGATGCCTCGCACGCCTATTACTTCGGCTGCTCGACCGGTGGCGGCCAGGGGCTGGCAGCGGCACAGCGCTATCCCGATGACTTCGACGGCATCATCGCCGGCGCGCCCGGCAACAACCGCAGCGCGCTCAACGCCGGCTTCCTGTGGATGGCCACGCAGAACCTGAAGAGCCCGGCCGGCTACATCGCGCCCGCCAAGCTGCCGCTCATCAACCGCGCGGCCATTGCCGCGTGTGATGCGCAGGATGGATTGGCCGACGGTCTGATCAGCAATCCACAACAATGCCGGTTTGATCCGTCCGTCCTCCAATGCAAGAACAACGTGGACGGCCCCGACTGCCTGACCAGTGCGCAGGTCGACACGCTCAAGCGCATGTACGCCGGTGCAAAAAACCCGCGCACGGGCGCGCAGATCTATCCGGGTTGGCCCGTCGGCAGCGAGTTCGGCTATCTGGGCGGCTGGGGCTATGCCATCGAAGGGCCAAAGCCGTTCCGCAATGCGTTCTTTCGCGACTGGGTGTTCAACGATCCGAAGTGGGACTGGCGCGACTTCGACTGGGATCACGACATGGCTGCCGTCAACGACCGCATCGGCGCCACGGTCGACAGCACCAGCCCTGACCTCAACGCATTCAAGCAGCGCGGCGGCAAGCTGATCGTGTACCACGGCCTGGCAGACCCGATCGGCAACGCCTACGACACGATCCACTACTACACAGCTGTCACTGAAACGGTGCGCGACACGCCGTCCTTTGCACGGCTGTTCCTGGCGCCGGGCATGGGCCACTGCCGGGGCGGCGTCGGCCCGAATACGTTCGATGCCATTGGCGCGCTGGAGCGCTGGGTCGAGCACGGTCAGGCACCGGAGCACATCGTCGCCATCCGCACCAAGACGACGGACAAGGTGGGCGGACTGGCAACGGCCGAGATGGTCCAGGCCGGCGGCGGCCGTACGCGCCCGCTGTGTGCGTATCCGCAGGTGGCGACATACAAGGGCAGCGGCTCGATCGACGACGCCGGCAACTTTGCCTGCGGCAAACCTTGATGCGATCACCCTTCCGTCAGCAAATCCTGCCTCTCATCTCGCTAAAGTGCTAACATCCTATTTTTAGAATGTTTAGCGGCTACCATGCGTTGGTCAGCCTGTGCGAAACGAATGCCGGCACCCCGAGGCCGGCATCCCTTTTTGGGGGATCGAGTATGGCAATGGCGGAACAGGTGGGGTTGTCGTCGCAGCGTCTGAAGGCGTTCGACGCGGCGTTGAATGCGCGATACGTGGCGTCGGGGCATCTGCCCGGCGCAGTCACACTGGTCTATCGCCGCGGCGAGGTCGCGCATACGAACGTGGTGGGATCGATGGATCTGGAGCGCGGCAAACCCATGCGTGACGACGCCATCTTCCGCATCTATTCGATGACCAAGCCGATCACGAGCGTGGCGTTCATGACGCTGGTCGAGCAAGGGCTGGTGGCGCTGGATGATCCGGTCTCGCGCTTCATCCCGGCATGGAAGCAACTTGGCGTTGCCGTGGCAGGTGCGCGCAGCCTTGGCGGCTTCCACACGCGTCCGGTTGGTCGCGAGATGCTGATCGTGGACCTGCTGCGCCATACCGCCGGCCTGTCGTATTTCTTCCAGGCCCGCACCAATGTCGACGCGGCCTACCGCGAACTGGCCATCGGCGAGCCCAACAACCCGACTGGTCTGAACGGCATGATCGAAAGCCTGAGCCAGTTGCCGCTCGACTATTCGCCCGGCGAGGAGTGGAACTACTCCGTGGCAACCCACGTGCTGGGTTACCTGATCGAGCAGATCTCCGGGCAGTCCTTTGCTGATTACCTGAAGGCTGCCCTCTTCGATCCGATCCGCATGCCGGACACAGGCTTCTTCGTGCCGGACGACAAGGCCGAGCGCCTCTGCGCCTGCTATCGCCCCACGCCCACCGGCGGCCTGCATCTGCAAGACGATCCGGCCACGAGCGCGTTCCTCCAGGCGCCCGCGCTGGCGTCAGGCGGCAGCGGGCTGGTATCGACCGCGCACGACTACCTGCGCTTCTGCAGGATGCTGCTCAATGGCGGCACGATCGACGGGCGCCAGATCCTCAGCCCCAAGACCATCGAACTGATGACGCTCAACCACTTGCCGGGCGGCAAGACGCTCGATCAGATGTCGCGCTCCACGTTCAGCGAGGCGGTCTATCCAGGGCTCGGGTTCGGCCTAGGCTTTGCCGTCACGCAAGACGTGGCCAGCACGATGATGCCCGGCAGCGTGGGGGATTATTTCTGGGGCGGCGGCGCCAGTACGTCGTTCTGGATCGACCCGGCCGAAGACCTGATCGTGATCTTCATGACGCAGCTCCTGCCTTCCACCACCTACAAGGTGCGCCGCGACCTGCGGCACTGGATCTACGGCGCCATGCTCGAGGGCGGACGCGCTTAAGCCTTCGTTCCGGATCGCCCTTGCTGCGCACCCGCTCTCGGCGGGCGGGTGCTGCTGCCTGTCACCGGAATCAGATCCGCACTGCGGTCGTCACCAGCAAGGTCGTGCGTCATGTCGAGCACGAATTTGTCTGCGCGATAGAGATAGAGACCGGCATGGATCACGCAGCCGGCGTCGTCCGTCCACCAGCGCCGGGCGCGCACCAGCGGGTCGGCCATGCTGTAGTCCGCGCGCTCTGCGCTCAACAGGCCCGCGACCTCCTGGTCCGCATAGGCCACGGTGATCTCCTGGCGCACCTTGGCAAGCGGGATGCGGTTGTACTTGCGCACCAGGTAGCCGATCTTGCGCTGCGCATCGCTGCCCTTGGGAAGCCGGTCGTAGGTTTCCCGGGCGACGTAGGTATCCATCACACCATAGGGCTCGCCGTCATGGAGATGCACGGTGCGGACCCGCATGTAGGCCGCGTGTTCGGGCTGGCCGGTCTTCAATGCTGCGGGCAGCGCTTGTGCAGGCTCGCGCAGGAGCAACCGGATGGTCTGACCCGGTGCAAGACTCAGCGGGTCATTGATGGCCTGACGCAAGTCTTCGTTGTCTGCGGGCGAAACAATATCTGCCGTGACAAAGGTACCGCGGCCCCGCGCGCTGTTCACCAAGCCTTCGGCGCTCAGTTCCGCCAACGCCTGCCGCACCGTAATCGTGCCGACACCATAGAAGGCGCATAGCTCTGGGATGGAGGGCAACTGATCGCCGCGCTTCCAATCCCCCTGCAAGATCCGCCCCCGAAGCAGGCTGGCCAACTGGGTATACAGGGCGACCCCCTTGCGTTCTGCGTTCAGCAACGGATTCACTCACAGGCTCCTGGTCACCCCATACATTCCAACATTCTACTCTTGGCATGTCATGGAGAACGGCCCCGCTCCGCCTTAAAGGATTCGCAAGAATCCTTTTTCATTTGTTTGCAGTCTGCGTGCCGGGCGCGCGTTCAATGGCAACGTAAAGATGCCCTCCGTCTTGCCGTTAGGCTGGGTGAGCCTCGCGCACATCCGCCGCGCTGCCACCCTTGCCGATTTGCCCGCCAAGACGCCACCGCTCCCGCTCATGTCCTCTGAAACGTCGATGGACAGGCGCTTCGGCGCCAGTGTCGCCATCGTCCTCATCCCGGTGCTCTCGCTGTCGTGCTGGCTGCTCGGCTACGCGTGGTTTGCCTATGGCCGGGCAGATGACGCCGCGCGCAGCTTCCAGGCGCTGCGCGCCGTGCTGTTGACAATGGAGAAGGTCTCGGCCGAGCGCGGCCCCACCAACGGCGTGCTGGGCGAAGACCTGCCGCTGCCGGCGGAGCGCACGGCCGCCCTGCAACGCATGCGCGCGACCAGCGACGAGCACTTCGCCGCGCTGCTTGCCACGCTGCAACCGGATCGCTGCCCCGGCTGCCTTGCCGACGCCGATGCCGCACGCCAGGCGCAGGCCGACCTGTCCAGCGCCCGCCGGAACGTCGACGATCTCGTCACTCAGCCCCTGCAATCGCGCGGCAACGGCGCACTGGCGGATGCGGTGGACCGCATGATGGGCGTGATCCCCGAGTTCATGCCGGTGGTCAATGCACGCACGGCCAACATCACGCGCGGCGATCCCGACGTGCTCAACTGCCTGACACTGGCCCGGCTGGCTGCCGACCTGCGCGAATACGCCGGCCAACTCGGCTCGCGCTTCACCAGCGCACTGGCCATGCGCCGCAAGCTCACGCTGGATGAGCAGCTCGCCATTGCTCGCACGCATGGCCGTATCGATCAGCTTCGGGTCATGATCGAAACGCGCCTCACCCGAGGGTCCGGGCTGGACCAGCACGCCATGGACACGCTGCACACGCAGTACTTTGGCGACGGCCTGCGCTATCTCGAAGCCGTGCGCGCCGCCACCGGCCAGCCCGGCGGGGCGGACGTCACCACCGGACAGTTCGCCGAGCGCTATGTGCCGACCATGCGCGCCATCACCGATTTCCGCGACAGCGTGCTGCATCTGGCCGAGAACGATATTCGCGAGCACCGGCGCGCCATGCTCTGGGTGCTGTTGGGCTCGGCGGCGGCGGTGCTGTCCGTGCTGGGAGCACTGGCCTGGATGATCGTCTCGTTCCGCCGTGATGTGGTGCGGCCGTTCGTCAACGCCACGCGCCTGATCGATGCCATCGCGCGCGGCAACCTGAGCCTGCATATCCCGACCAGCTTCACGCGGCGCGAGATCCGCGCGATGTTCGAGGCGATTCGCGTGCTGCGCATCAACAGCATCGAGCGGCGCCGGCTTGAACTGGAGCGCGCGCACCTGATGCAGGAACTCGCGCGCATGGCCGAAACCGATCCGCTCACCCAACTATTCAACCGCCGCGCCTTTGAAGATCGGTCGATCGCGATGTGCAAGGCGCCCGAACCCAAGGCGCCGCTCATCGCCCTGGTGATGTTTGACGTTGACCACTTCAAGCGCATCAACGACACCTACGGCCACGCAATCGGCGACGAGGCACTGCGCACCGTGGCGCGCCTGTGCCGCACCGACGGCCCTGCGGCCGACCTGGTGGCGCGCATTGGCGGCGAAGAGTTTGCGGTGATGGTGTGGGCAGACAGCCTGGAGCAGGCACACGGTGTGGCCGAGCGCCTGCGCAAGCGCATTGCGGAGGCAACAGTGCCAACCGGCACCGACATGCCCTGCCGCATGACGGCCAGCTTTGGCGTGGCCGTGGCGCGGACGGCGGACCATCCGACGCTGGAGTCGCTGCTCAAGCGTGCAGACCGCCTGCTGTATGAAGGCAAGCTGGCCGGGCGCAACCGCGTGATGACCGACCCGCCACTGCCTCCACACGATCTGTCGGTAGCGGCGGACTGAGGCACGTGATTCACTAGGGTTGATTGGTGCGCCGGTACTCCGCCGGTGCCTTGCCGATCAGACGACGGAAATCGCGCGTGAAGTGCGCCTGGTCGAAATAGCCCAGCGCATGCGCAAGTTCAGCCAGATCAACGTCCGTGCCATTGGCAAGCTGATCGGCCGCTTCATGCAGCCGGTATCGGCGGATCACCCACTTGGGCGTCACGCCCACGTACTCAGCAAACACTTGCTGCAGCGTGCGCTCGCTCAGGGCCGCGCGTTCGGCAAGATCACGCACCTGGGTCAAACCCGCGTCCTGCTGCAGCATCTGCAGAATGGTGTGGATGCGCTCAACCTGCGGGTCCGGCGGCGGCAGCACGCGCAGCAGCAGCGTTTCTGCGGCCGCCACCATGCCCGCATCATCCTGCGCGCCGAGCACAATCTCTTCGGCCTGCGCATCATCGCAATCGAACAGCATCGATACGGGTAACACCTTGTCGGTCAGCAGGTGCACGGGCTTGCCGAAGAACGCGCGAAAGGCACCGGGGCGAAAGCGCAGGCCGATCACGCGGCCCGCCTCGGCCAGCGTGGTCTCGAACGCGCCCGACACCACACCAAAGATGCCCGTCTGCCGCCGGTCGAAGACCACGTTCACACACGGATACGGCAGCGTGCGCTGCGTAAACGGCGGCTGACCACGCAAATCCCATTCAACGATCCAGTGGTGATCGAGCACACCCGCAAGCGCAGCACTCGGCTGGTAGCGGTTCAAGCGGAAGCGCTGGCGGAAGGCCAGCGGATCGACCACGCCCTTGGGGCTGTCGGCAACATCACGCAGGTCGGACATGGAAGCGGCATCAGAAGCGATGCCGCGATGATGCACCGCCACAGCGGATTTTTCCAAGACGCGGGGGCGCCGTCAGCCTACAGTGGCAGTCTCTGCATCACGCACCCGCCACACACCGGAGACAACGATGTCGCAAGACCGCCACCTGATCCTCTATCACTCGCCGCGCAGCCGCTCGCGAGGCGCGCGCATGCTGCTCGAAGAACTGGGCGCCGACTATGAACTGCGTACGTTCGACCTGAGCACGGGTCAGCATCACACCCCCGAGTTTCTTGCCATCAACCCGCTGGGCAAGGTGCCAACGCTGTGCCACGGCGACGTGGTCGTCACCGAGCAGGCGGCGGTCTACATGTATGCGGCGGAGCTGTATCCGGAGGCCGGTCTGTCACCGGCAGTAGGCGACCCATTGCGCGGGCCGTACCTGCGCTGGATGGCGTTCTATGGCGCGTGCTTTGAGCCGGCCGTCGTCGATCGTTCGATGGGCCGCTCGCCTGCGGCGTACTCGACGTCGCCCTATGGCGATTTCGACACCGTCATCAACACGATCAACGCGCAGCTTGCCAAGGGGCCTTACCTGCTGGGTGAACGCTTCACGGCCGCCGACGTGCTGTGGGGCGCCGCCCTGAACTGGATCACGATGTTCAAGCTGATGCCGGAAACACCGGTGGTGCGCGCCTACATTGACCGCGTCATGGCGCGCCCGGCCATGCAACGGGCGCAGGCGGCCGATTTGGCGCTGGCGGCACAACAGGATGAAGCCAAGGCGGCCACCAGCGCAGCCGCCCCGGGAGCCTGAGTCAGGCTCAGTGCGAAAGACGGAACTGCCCCACGGCCTCGTTGAGGTTGTGGGCCTGTTCCTCCAGCGATTCCGCAGCGGCCGCCGCCTGCTCCACCAGCGCGGCGTTCTGCTGCGTCACCTGGTCCATCTGGTTGACGGCCTGATTGACCTGTTCGATACCGCTGCTCTGCTCTTCCGACGCGGACGAGATCTCGCCCATGATGTCGGTCACGCGCTTCACTGCATCCACGATCTCGGCCATCGTCACGCCCGCCTGATCGACCAGCGCCGTGCCGTTGCTCACACGGTCCACCGAGTCGCTGATCAGCGCCTTGATTTCCTTGGCCGCCCCCGCTGAACGCTGCGCGAGGCTGCGCACTTCGCTCGCCACCACGGCAAAGCCGCGACCTTGCTCACCGGCACGCGCAGCTTCCACCGCGGCGTTCAGCGCCAGGATGTTGGTCTGGAAGGCGATGCTTTCGATCACGCCGATGATGTCGGCAATCTTCTTGCTGCTCTCGTTGATGCCGCCCATGGTCTGCACGACCTGGCCGACCACGCTGCCGCCGCGCGTGGCCACGTCCGATGCCGTCACCGCCAGCGTGCTGGCCTGACGCGCGTTGTCGGCGTTCTGCTTCACGATCGAGGTGAGTTCTTCCATGCTCGACGCGGTTTCTTCCAGCGAGCTGGCCTGCTCTTCCGTACGTTGCGACAGGTCTGCATTGCCGGCAGCAATTTCTTGCGCGGCCGAGCGCACCGAGTCGCTACCCAGGCGAATCTGCTGCATCACCGCCGTCAGCTTGTCGGCAAACGCGTTGAACGAGCGGGCGATCTGCGCGACTTCGTCTTCGCCATCCGACGGCAGGCGCTTGGTGAGGTCACCGCTGCCCGAGCCGATGTCGTCCATCGCATCGCGAATCAGCGACAGGCGGCGGAATGCACGCGCGGTCATGGCACCGACGATCAGCGCGGCGACGATGGCCACCGCCACCAGCGCGCCAATCGACGTCATCACCAGCGAGCGCATGCCGGCCGTGGCATCGGACTTGTCCAGCGCCACGATCAGGCCCCAGTCGGTGCCCTTCACACTCTGGCGCCACAGCAGCTTGGGGATGCCCTCGATGGTGACTTCCGTCAGCTTGTCGGTTTGCGCCAATGCGGTCAGCGCGCTTTCGCTCAGCCCAGCAGACAGGTCGGTCGCAGGCTTGAGCGTCAGCTTGTCATTCGCATGCGCGACGATCTTGCCCGCTGCGTTGACGAGGAAGCCGTAGCTGGCCGGCGTCGGGTGGATGGCCTTCACGTTGGCGATCACGCTATCCATCGCCACGTCACCGCCGATCACACCCTTGAGGGCGCCACCCTGCAGGATGGGCACCGCGAACGTCACCACGAGCTGGCCTGTGCTGGCGCTCACGTACGGCGGCGTCACCACCGGCTTGCCGGCGTCCACGGCCTGCTTGTACCAGGGGCGCGCGGTCGGGTCGTAGGTGGGCGGAATGCCTTCCGGGTTGGAGAATTTGTACGTCTTGTCGGGGTAACCGACATAGATGTTGATGAAGCCACCGGCCTGGTGCACGGCCTTGAACAGCGGAACCGGATCGGTGCTGAGCGCGATGTCTTGCAGCGACGCGATCATCTGCGTCTTGACGGCAACCCACTCATCAATGGTGGAGGTGCGGCCGCGCACGATGGCCTGCAGGCTCAGGCGGGTCGATTCTTCGTTATACGAGCGGGTGACGAGATAGTTGAGGCCACCAGCGAACGTCAATGCGCCGACCACGATGGCAACGCAGGTCAGCAAAATTCGGGTACGAATGGATGCAAGCACAGTATGGTTTCCTACGAAGCCCATGGCGGGGGTTCCACCATGTAAGGCATGCGGCACACGGCCCTGTCGGCCCTGCCGTCGCACAAGAAACGGCTTCCGTAAGGAAATCTGAAGTCTGATGTGCGTCTCGTGATCGAGATGTCACGTTGCCATGGCAGGCAACCCTCTACAATCGCCGATCTTTACGCTGCCCCAGCCGCCCACGTCGGGCAGGCTCCACTTCGAAAAAAGGAATGCGCATGAAAACCAAAGCCGCCATCGCCTGGAAAGCCGGTGCCCCGCTCACCGTGGAAGAAGTCGACCTGCAAGGCCCGCGCGCCGGCGAGGTGCTGGTCGAGATCAAAGCCACCGGCATCTGCCATACCGATTACTACACGCTCTCGGGTGCCGACCCGGAAGGCATCTTCCCGGCCATCCTGGGCCACGAAGGCGCGGGCGTGGTGCTGGAAGTGGGTGCGGGCGTGAGTTCGCTCAAGGCCGGCGACCACGTGATCCCCCTTTACACGCCGGAATGCCGCCAGTGCAAGTTCTGCCTGTCGCGCAAGACCAACCTGTGCCAGGCGATTCGCGCCACACAGGGCAAGGGCCTGATGCCGGACGGCACGTCGCGCTTCTCGCTCGACGGCAAGCCGCTGTTCCACTACATGGGCACCTCCACGTTTGCGAACCACATCGTGGTGCCGGAGATTGCGCTGGCGAAGATCCGCCCGGATGCACCGTTCGACAAGGTCTGCTACATCGGCTGCGGCGTCACCACGGGCGTGGGCGCGGTGGTGTACACGGCCAAGGTGGAAGCCGGTGCCAACGTGGTGGTGTTCGGCCTGGGGGGCATCGGCCTGAACGTGATCCAGGGCGCCAAGATGGTCGGCGCCGACAAGATCATCGGCGTGGACCTGAACCCCGCGCGTGAAGCCATGGCGCGCAAATTCGGCATGACGCACTTCATCAACCCGAAGGACGTCGGCAACGTGGTCGACCACATCATCCAGCTCACCGATGGCGGCGCGGACTACTCGTTCGAATGCATCGGCAACACGCAGGTCATGCGCCAGGCGCTGGAGTGCACGCACAAGGGCTGGGGGCAGTCCATCATCATCGGCGTGGCCGAGGCCGGGGCGGAGATCAGCACGCGCCCGTTCCAGCTCGTCACCGGGCGTGAGTGGAAAGGCTCCGCCTTCGGTGGCGCGCGCGGCCGCACCGATGTGCCGAAGATTGTCGACTGGTACATGGAAGGCAAGCTCAACATCGATGATCTCATCACGCACACGCTGCCACTGGAGCGCATCAATGAGGGCTTTGACCTGATGAAGCGCGGCGAGTCGATCCGTTCGGTCGTGCTGTATTGAGCCCGGAACGTTGAGGAGCCACGCGATGACCATTCCGGTGCCCACACTTGAGCTGATTTCCGAGCACGCCTGCTTTGGCGGCGTGCAGCGCTTCTATCGGCATGCCTCGTCGGCCATTGGACTGCCGATGCGCTTTTCGGTCTTCCTGCCACCGCAGGCGCTGGCGGGCACCCGTTGCCCCGCGCTGTTCTATCTGGCCGGCCTGACGTGCACAGAAGAGACCTTCGCCATCAAGGCCGGCGCCCAGCGCGTGGCCGCACGCGCGGGCCTCATCCTGATCGCGCCCGACACCAGCCCGCGCGGCGCCAACGTCCCGGGTGAGACGGATAGCTGGGACTTCGGCGTCGGTGCCGGCTTCTACCTAGACGCGACGCAGGCGCCGTGGCGCCAGCACTACCGCATGGAGAGCTACATCGCCGACGAGCTGCATCACATCGCGCGGGTTGCCTTCCCGGTGGCCTCGGGGCGCGTCGGCATCTTCGGGCATTCGATGGGCGGCCATGGTGCGTTGACGCTGGCGCTGCGCCACCGGGAGCGCTTTGCCTCGGTCTCGGCATTCGCGCCCATTGCGCATCCGTCTGTGTGCCCGTGGGGCATCAAGGCGTTCACGGGCTACCTCGGTGACGACCGCGCTGCATGGGCGGCACACGACGCCACACTGCTGATGCAGCAGGCGCAGAGTCCGTTCCCCGGCGGCATCCTCATCGATCAGGGCGAGGCCGACAAATTCCTCGCCGAACAGCTCTACCCCGACGACTTTGCCGCCGCGTGCGCCACCGCCGGACAACCGCTGCAACTGCGCCGCCACCCCGGCTACGACCACGGCTACTACTTCATCGCAACCTTGATCGAAGACCACCTGATGCATCACGCCGCCCAACTGGGTGCCGGCGGTTAATCAAGAAGACAACCTTCAAACAATGTTGATGGCGGGATTCTTGCATCGCCCCCACCGTCAAAATGCGAACCCAAGGTGCGGGCGCCTATACATTCAACCCTGTATGTATAATCGCCCCCACCCTGATCCGGCATGGGGCTGCGCCTTGCCATGTGGCGCAAGAGTTACGTAACGGCCCGCTCGCCGGCCAGACGATGGAGTTGTTCGACGTGAAATTCCCTTTCCCGCTGCCGCAGTCGTGGCGCGCGGCCCTGCCCGGGCTGGCGCCGGACGACGCATCGGGCGCCGCTTCCACCACACCTGCCGCCCCGGTCGCACAGCCGCTGCCCGGCGATCCCGACGCGTGGATCGCCTGCGAGCACTGCGACACCCTGCATCGCCACGAGGTCATCGCGCTGGATGAGGAAGCGCGCTGCACGCGTTGCGGCGTCAAGCTGTATCGCAACCAGAGCGAGCGGCTGTCCGTGCTGCTGCCGTTGATCGTGACCGGGTTGATCGTTTACTTCGTTGCCAACGCCTTCCCGATTGCCGAGCTGAACGGCGGCGGCAACCGCAACACCACCACGCTGTGGGGCGCCGTTGAAGCGCTGTACAACTACGACATGGTGTTCGCGGCCGTGCTGGTGGGCCTGACCACGCTGCTGTTTCCGCTGCTGTACCTGAGCGTGCTGGCACCGCTGCTGTTTGCGCGCCTGCGCGGGCGGCAGCATCCGCGGGCGGCGCTGGCACTGCGCGCGGCGGCGTTAATCCGGCCCTGGGCGATGATCGAGATCTTCATGCTGGGCGTGGTGGTGGCGCTCATCAAGGTAGCGCACATGGTGTCGCTGCAGGCCGATGCTGGCCTGTGGGCGTTCGGCGCGCTGACGGTGTTCATGACGATTGCGCTGTCGATCGACCTGCGCCCGTTCTGGCGCGAGATCGGCATGACGCTCCAGCCTGGCACACAAGTCGATGCGCCCACCGGCATGGATGCCGCAGCCCGCCCAGGCGAAGCACCCGATGGCGAGGGACGCGCATGAGCACCGCCGCCCACACGCCACCCGCTCGCCCAATCCGGGCTGCCGCACACGGTCTCGTCACGTGCGAGCGTTGCGGCCTGCTCGCGCGCATGCCCGGCGCGCAAACCGCCGCCCACGCGGCGCTCACGCACGACGATGCGCCCGAGCACGCTGCCGCGCCGGTCTGCCCGCGTTGCCTGTCACCCATGCACGCGCGCAAACCCGAGAGTCTGATGCGCTGCTGGGCACTGCTGATCGCAGCCATGGCCATGTACCTGCCGGCCAACATGTTGCCCGTCATGATTACGGACACGCTGGTCGGCACGCAGCAGGACACCATCATGAGCGGCATCGTCTACTTGTGGACGTCAGGCTCGTGGCATCTGGCCATCATCGTGTTCATTGCCAGCTTCTTTGTGCCGCTGGCCAAGCTGGGCATCCTGGCGGTGCTGTGCCTGTCGGTGCAGCAGCGCTGGCGCTGGAACCCGCGCTTTCGCACGCGGCTGTATGTGATTGTCGAAGCGGTCGGCCGCTGGTCGATGCTCGATGTATTCGTGGTGGCGTTGCTGGCAGGGCTGGTGCACCTGTCCACGCTGGCCGTCATCAAGCCTGGCCCCGGTGTCGGGCCGTTTGCCGCCGTGGTGGTGCTGACCATGTTCGCCGCCCGCTGTTTTGACCCCCGCCTGATCTGGGACGCCGTCGACGAGCCCGATCCCGATGAGACCGACGCATGACCGAACCTGTACAACCCGACAACGTCCCGCCCCCGCGCCGCATGAAACGCAAGCGCTGGCTGCCTTCGCTGATCTGGCTGGTGCCCATCGTTGCGCTTGTGGTGGGCGGCACACTCATGGCACGCGTGATCCTGGCACGCGGTGCACAGATCACGGTCACATTCAGTTCGGCCGAGGGCATCGAAGCGGGCAAGACGCGCGTGAAATACAAGAGCGTCGACATTGGCGTCGTGAAATCCGTCGGGCTGACGGATGACCGCTCCGGCGCCGTCGCCCTGATCGAACTCACCCATGACGGCAAGGCCTTTGCTGTGGCCGACACTCGCTTCTGGGTGGTACGGCCGCGCGTGGCCGCCGGCAATGTTTCGGGGCTGGGCACGCTGCTCTCGGGCGCCTATATCGGCGTGGACGGCGGACGCTCGCACGACAAGAAATCCGCCTTCAAGGGCCTGGATATCCCGCCCGCCATCTACGCCGACACCCCGGGCAAGCAGTTCACGCTCCATGCGCCTGACCTTGGCTCACTCGATATCGGTTCACCGGTGTACTTCCGCCGCGTGCGCGTGGGGCAGATCACCGCCTACGACATCGACACCGATGGCAAGGGCGTGACGCTGCATGCGTTCGTGAACGCACCATTCGACAAATTTGTCGCGCGAGGCACACGCTTCTGGAACGCCAGCGGCATCGATCTGAAGCTCGACGCCAACGGCCTGAAGCTCGACACGCAATCGCTGCTGGCGGTCGCGCTGGGCGGCATTGCCTTCCAGACCCCCGAAGAGGCTGACCACGCGCCCGCTGCGTCCAACACCGAGTACCAGCTCGTACGCAACGAAGCCACGGCGCTCAAGGACCCCGAGCACATCTCGCAGACCGTGGTGATGTACTTCCACCGCTCGCTGCGCGGCCTGACGGTGGGTGCGCCGATGGAGTTCAAGGGCATCAACGTGGGCGAAATCAAGTCGATCGGCATCCACTACAGCCGCAAGCGCAAGGAGTTCGTGCTGCCGGTCACGGCCGTGATCTATCCGACGCGCTTCGGCATGGACATCCGCGACGACAATCTGCAGCACGCCGCTGAAGATGTCCGCACACAGTTCGATACGCTCATCCAGAACGGCATGCGAGCACGGTTGAAGAGCGGCAGCCTGCTGACTGGCCAGCAGTTCGTGGAACTCGACTTCATCGACCCGGCCGACCGCGAGAAGACACCGCCGCGCTTCGGCCAGCGCGATCGTGACGGCGCTTATGTCTTCCCGACCGCCGACAACCCGACCGACGACATCGAAGCGCAGCTCGCGGGCATTGCGAAGAAGCTCAACAAGGTGCCGTTCGAGCAGATCGGCCAGGACCTGCATCGCGCGCTGGGCACGCTGGACGCCACGCTCAAGCAGACCGAGCAACTGGCCAAGACGGTCAATACCGATCTGGCCCCGCAGATGAAGGAAACGCTGGCCGAAGCACGCCGCACGCTCGAGACCGCACGCCAGACCTTCTCTGAAGACGCGCCCCTGCAGCACAACGCGCGCGACACGCTGGAACAGGTGGCCAAGGCCGCCGCCTCGGTGCGCGTACTGACCGATTACCTGCAAACCCACCCCGAAGCGCTGATCCGGGGCAAGGCAAAGGATGCGCAATGATGCAGACGTCGATGCTGTCTTCTTCCCTTCGACTGGCCGGAGCTGTTGTTGCCGCCGCACTGGTGGCGGCATGCGCCTCGCCCGTGCCGACGTTGCATACGCTGTCGCTGCGCAGCGAAGCACCCGCGCCTGACGCACGCTTCCAGCGCGCCTTCCGCCTGACGGGCGTGCGTGTGCCCGATCGCCTGGACAAGCCGCAGATCGTGCTGCGCACGTCTGACAGTGAGGTGCAGGCGCTCGAACAGCAGCGCTGGGCCGCGCCGTTCGGCTCGGAGCTGCGCGATGCACTGTCCGCCAATCTGGCGGGTACGCTATCAGCGGTGGATGTGGTTAGTGGCGTGGCGCCTGCGGGCGTGCCGCTCTATCGCATTGCTGCGGACATGCGCAGCTACGATGCGCGCCCCGGCCAGAACGTGACGGCGCTGGTGACGTGGCGTGTGACGCGCGGGATGGCCGATGGGGCAACGCAGGCGCAGGGCTCGGCTGCCGCCACCGCCCTCACCTGCCAGAACACGTTGACGGTGCCGGCGGGCGCCGGTGTCGATGCCGTGGTGTCGTCGACACAGCAACTGGTGCAGCAATGGTCGCAGCAGATTGCGCAGAGCGTGCGGAGTCTGGAGTCGCACGCGGCCATGCCAGCCTGGTGCCGATGATCGGCCGGTGATTACGCTTCGGTCAGTTGCCGCGTCAGCTCGCCCAGCGTGGCCAATGCGGCTTCCAGATTGGCCGAAGGCGGCAGCCCGAAGCAGATGCGGAAGAAGTGATCGAAGCGGTTGAGGTTCGAGAACATCGTCCCCGGTGCAATGCGGATGCTGTGCTTGAGCGCCGCATCAAACAAGGCCACTGACGACACGTTGGTCGGCAGCTCCACCCACATCGCCAACCCACCCGACGGCACCGACAACCGCGTGCCGGCCGGGAAGCACTCCGCAATCGACTCCGCCATCCGCTCGCGCTGCTCTCGCAATGTCTGACGCAGTGTGCGGATATGGCGGTCATACGCCCCCGAGGCGATAAAGCGCCCAGCCACCACCTGCATCAGCGAATCGTTCGGCCGCGACTGCGCAAACTTCAGCATCTGCACGCGCTCTTGCCAGCGCCCTGCCGTCATCCAGCCCAGGCGCAGGCCGGGTGCCACCGTCTTGCTCAGCGACGCGCAATAGATCACGTTGCCCGTGCGGTCCCACGCCTTGATGGCCTTGAGCGGCGTGTTGCTGTCGGCCAGCGGGCTGTAGGTGTCGTCTTCGATCAGGGCGATATTGTGTGCCTCGCAAAAGGTCACCATGCGCCGCTTGGCAGCGTCGGGCATGATGCTGCCCAGTGGGTTCTGCAGGTTGGGCACCACCACCACCGCGCGGATGTTGTCGTACGCCTGCACCGCCATCTCCAGCGCTTCCAGCGACATGCCGGTGCGCGGGCTGGTGGGGATCTCCACCGCACGCATGCCCAGGCTTTCCAGCACTTGCAGCAAGCCGTAGTACGTCGGGGATTCCACTGCCACCGTATCGCCGGGCTGCGCCACCGCACGCAACGCGAGGTTCACGGCTTCAATGCAGCCGTGCGTGACAACCACCTCCTCCGGCACGATCTGCATCCCCATGTCGAGCGCGCGACGCGCCACGGCGATCTGGAGGTCAGGATGCCCATTGGGCGTGACGGCCTGCGTGAGCAGGAACGGATGCTGGCGCACCACCTGCGTAGTGATCCGGTTAAGCGCCGCCGACGGATACAGCGCCGGCGCCCCACTTGCCCCGGATAGATCAACACGCACATTGGCCTGCTGGCCACGCGCCACGATGGCCGATACGCGCGCATGCACGCCAACATAGGCGGCCGGGTCCGGCGTGGCCAACTCCGGCTCCTTCACCGGTGCAAGCAAGGCGCGGCGCGGCTGCCGCACGAAATAGCCCGAGCGCTCGCGCGCTTCCAGCCAGCCCTCGGCCTCAAGATGCCGGCACACCTGCAACGCCGTTGAGAGGCTCACCCCGTGCGTGCGCATGAGCGCGCGCACCGACGGCATGCGCTCGCCCGGCGTCAGCACTCCGCTGCGGATGGCGCCGAGGTAGTGATCAGCCAGCATCCGATACAGAGGCTGCGCGGGCGAAGAGGTCAACTCGGTGACGGTCATGACAGGCGGGCGACGGTGAGAGTCTCCTGCAGATCATGCAGGCACGGTCCTCACCGCAACAGATACAGACAACGCAAAACTGTACCGTAACAGATCGGCACAATGCGGTCGCTGTTGTGGTGCAGGCAGCGCTTTCTGTGTCTGTTGTGGCTGGGTGCGCGTCCTTACGCTGCAGTCATGCACAGGAGATCGACATGACCGCAAGCGCCCCCGACACCTCCCCCTACACCGAATGGCCCGCCTTGCTGCGCGGTGAATCCCGCCTCGAATGGTTGCCCACCGGCACCGTCGTGGTGGTCCTGGCAGGCAGCATCACGTTGGAATACCCGCCGCGCTGGCTGGCCGGCGAGGCGCACCGGATCCGCCAAACCTTCACGGAAGGCCATGCCTATACGCTGGAGACCTCCGGTTGGTGGGGCATGTACGCAGACCGGCCGGGCGGCGCGCAACTACGCGTGCTTGTTCCGGCTGAACCAACGTACCGGTGGCCGCTGCTCACAGCGCTGCGTCGCGGGCTTACGTTGCTCGGCGGGCGCTCTCAGACGCAACGTGGCCGGGCCTAGCGCTCACGCAGCGGTGAGGGGTCGGGGGTGCGCCGCCCATCCTCCCGGCGGATCGATGCGCTTTCGAAATCGCCCGGGTCTTCCTCGCCGACGGCGCTTTCGCTGGGCAAAACGGGGCGATTCGGTTTGACGCGATCGACTCGGTCGTCGCGCGCCTGACGCTCGGCGCCGGGCTTGTATTGCGAAGAATGCTTCTGCGGCTGCATGGTCGGACTCCTGCTCGGCATGGTGTGTTGCCTCACACAAAGCGACGCAACCGGCGTACCACCCAGGCACGGCAAGCACCGCTTTGCCGTGCAGGCATCCGCCTTGCTGCACCGTGGATATCGCGCCGCAAGCGCAGCACGCAGCGGAGACTCGAGATGGCACACCCCAACCACGACGACCACGCGGAGCATCGCCCCGCCGATCCCGGCAACACACCCGCACACGCGCCGCATGGCGAACGCCACGTGCCGCTGCGCTCCCCCACCGGCGGAACCGATTGGTCAGAGAACATGCGTCGCAGCCGCCCAACCAACAAGGGCAAGGGCGTGCCTGGCCAGCGACGCGGCTAACCATTTGTAATCAAGTACCGCCAGCGCATGCGCTGCCTGCGCCCTACACTGGCGCTCGGACTCGCGTCCAACCCCGCCCACGCTTAGGGCCCTCCCACTGGAAACTGCCATGCCACGCCTGTCACCCGCCGCCGGCACCTTCGCCGCACTGGCCCTCGCCGCCGTTGCCTCGCTATCCGCTCAAACCAGTTTTGCCGCCGACAACGCACCGCCCGCCCGCGTACGCGCGACCATCGTCGCCACGCACGGTAACGCCATCGACGTGGCGGACAACGCCGGCAACAAGGCCACCGTCACCCTGCCCACCGACCTGACCGTCACCGAAGTCGCGCCGATCGAGCCGTCTGCCATCAAGGCCGGCAGCTATATCGGCACGGCCGCTGTGAAGCAACCCGACGGCACCTTGCGCGCGCTGGAGGTGCACGTGTTTCCCGAAGCCATGCGCGGCACGGGTGATGGCCACCGCCCGTATGACCTGGGCCCGAACAGCACCATGACCAACGGCACGGTCGAACAGGCTGGCGCCGTGACGAGCGTATCGGGCACGCAGGGCCGCACGCTGTCGGTCAAGTACAAGGATGGGGAGCAACGCATCGTAGTGCCGTCGGATGTGCCGATCGTCACCTTTGCGCCAGGGCGGCGCGATGCACTGAAGGCTGGTGCGCACGTGGTGATGTTCGTGCGCACCGATGCACAAGGCACGCTGACTGCGCAGCGCGTACTGGTCGGCAAGGACGGGATGGTCCCGCCGATGTGATGGATGTGATGGAAATGACGGGCCAGCCTAACGCGCTGGCCCGTACCGCTTAGAACGGCTTGCTCACCGACAGCAGGAACGTACGACGCGGCGCAAACTGCGGCGCGCCCACACCGATGCCGGTGCCATCGCGCAACTGGTAGCTGCGGTCGAAAATATTCAGTACGGTCAGGCGCGTCTTGAACTTGCCGAGCATCGGCAGGTTGAAGTCACGCGCGGCACCCAGGTTCATCTGCCAGTAGGCCGGCAGGTGGTCGGTGTTGGCAAAGCCGTTGCGCAGGCCCGTGCCGAACAGCACATCGCTGGTGTAGGTCGTGCCCGAGTACAGATATGACACGCCGGCCGAAGCGGTCAGGCGCTGGTCGTGGTCCAGATTGACCCAGTGGCTGTTGATGTAGGCCAGCTCATCCGCACCGAAGTTGAACTGCCCCGTCTCGATGCCCTTGCCCTGCGCGCGCGACACCGCCACGTTCAGATATGCACCCAGGTTGCCGTTGCGATAGTTGGCGCTGCCTTCCAGACCGTAGATGCGGCCGCGGTCGTAGTTGAACGCCGAATACAGCAGCGCATTGCCGAACTGCCCTTCGTCCTGCAGATGACGCACATCGCGGTAGTACGCATCCAGACCCAGCGTGAGGTGCGGCGTGATCTGGTGCGAGACACCCAGATCAAAGTAGTTCGAGCGCTCCGACTTGACCGCCGTATTGGCATCCGATGGCAGCGCATTGGTCGTGCCGGAGAAGGCCTGCACCGACGTGGCATCGAACTTCTCGGTCGGCGGCGGCGTGAAGTAGCGCGCGTAGCCGGCATGCACGCGGGTGCGTGGCGTCAGGTCATAGGTCAGGCCCACACGCGGGCTCAACTGCTGCTCGCTGACGATGGTGTTGACGTGGTCGTAGCGCGCACCGTAGTTGACGGTCAGCTTGTCGGTCGGCTTCCACTCATCCTGCAGGTAGACGCCCATCGTCGTGCCCGTGCCGCTGTGGTTATCGACGATGGTGAACGGCGTGCCGCTGGTCTGCGCACCGCTGCTGTCGGCGGGGAACACGCTGGAGGTGTTGTCAGTGCCGAAGCGCTCGCGCTGCACGAACACGCCGGCACGCAGCGTGTGCTTGTCATTGAGCTTGTAGCTCGCGTCGCCCTGCAGGCCATAGGCCTCGTTGCGGCGCGTGAGGTCAGCCGCCACGCCGTTGTAGACCAGATCCCCGATCGGATCGGGCATGTAGTCGATGCGGCTGGAGCGGCGGAACACCGACACCTGGTAGTCCAGCTTGGGCGACACCTTCTGCTGATACGTCAGGATCTGGAAGTCGGTCTTCTCGCGCTGGTTGGCGTTGAGCGCTTCCGACGCCGGCGGCACCACGCCATCCAGCGTGAACTTCGGATCGAGCCCAGGGCGCGTCGGAATCTGGAAGCGGCCGTTGGACGAACCAAACATGAAGCTCACGCGGCTGTCGTTGTCGAGCAGGTACGAGAGCATGCCGAACGACTTGTTCTGCGTGGTGTGGTCGTGCGTCGCGTTGCGGTTACCCGTGGGGTTCTCGATGCCGAGGTTGTTCTCCGCAAACACGCCCGAGAGGTAATAGCTGAAGCGGTCCTTCGTGCCGTGGATCTGCGCGTTGACCTCGTGCGTGGCGTTGCTGCCGAGCACGGTACCGATCTCGCCACCGAAGGCCTTGGGCTCGCCATCCTCATCGGTGGATGCGCCCTTGGTGGTGATGTCCACAATGCCGGCGGTGCGATAGCCGTACTGCGCCGGCAGCGCCCCGGTCAGCACGTTGATCTGGTTGGCAAAGCGCGTGTCGAGCATCTGCCCGAAGCCGCTGATCGGCTCGGGGACGATCACGCCGTTGATGCGGTACTGCAGGTTGGAGTGGTCCCCCCGCACGTGCAGTTGGCCATACGAATCCTGCACCACGCCCGGCGCTTGCAGCAGCACCTGGTTTAGCGGCGTGGCATCGCCCAGCGGCAGGCGAGCGATGTCGTCGGTGTCGAACTTGTAGACCGAGCTGCCGGTGTCGGGCGACAGCGCATTACGTGCGGCGTCCAGGCGCTTGGCGGTAACGCGGGTTTCGCTGAGGTCGTGCACGTTGGTTGCGGCCGGCGCTGCCGACTTGGCGGGGGTGGCCGGAGCAGCAGCCGGAGGTGTCGGCGTGGCCGGCGTGGAGGCCTCCTGGGCCAGTGCGGAAACGGAGGCGACGGATGGCAGCACGGTGGCAAGCGCCACCACCAGCTTGCGGGGCTGGAACGGAATCATGAAAGACCTTTGAATCGAACGAATGCGTCAAACGGCGGCGCGCGCGTCAAGACGCGAGCCGGCAGGCAAGTCGAGAATCAAAGGCCGAACGGTGGATCGCGCGAACAGACGGCCACCGGAAAGACCGGTGCCGCGGCGCGAAAGCCAATATGCGGGAAGTGCCAGCGCCGCGTGCTGCGCAGGCGCAGCACCAGCACCATCGGCAACGCAGCCGCAAGCGCAGCAAAGGCCGCGCACTGCAAGCAGGCGGCGTGCTCCTGCGCGGGCTGACTACCGCGCTCGGTGCCAGCAGGCTTGGCCGTAACGCTCAGCTCAGCAGGTGCCTCCTCGTTCCAATGCGACAGCGCATGCCGCAGCGCGCCCTGCTGACCAAACAGCAGCAGCACGACCAGCAGGCAAGACAGCCAGCGCAGGTGCAAGAAGGAGGAGCGGAAAGCGCGCACGTTTGAGGAGCAGATGCCGGCGCGCAATCTTTCAGGTGACTGAGCGCCCAATGCAACTAAGTTGCGAATTCTGACACCGGCCGCCCGATTCGGCAATCCATCGGGTGGAGGGAGGGTCAACCCATGACCCTACCGTCCCCGTATTACACGCGCGTGTGCGCGAAACCCGGCACAAAGCCCGTCGGCACACCCAGGCTCGGCACGGGCACGCGCTTCCAGTTCGGACGGGCCTTGCGGGCAGCCTCGGCACGCTGGGCGGGCGCACCCACCTCTGTGGCGTCGTGCAGGTTGGCCAGCCAGGTGCCGTAGTCAAACCAGCCGTCGCGCACCAGTTGCTCGCCCACGCAGTTGGCAAAGCGGTCGGACTTGGGCAGGAAGCACAGCTCAAAACCCTCGGTCTCACGGCGGCCATGCATCCAGCGATGCGGCACCTGGTGGCTTGCAAGCGCTTCCGACAAACGCGTGCCATAACGCTGCTGCCCCTGGCGGCGCGCGGCGATCACGTGGAAGCCGTCCAGCAGCCGGCGCAGGCCCAGCGCGGAGCGTGCATGACGCACCTCGGCATCAACCAGTAGCGCGCGGTTCTGCGTGCGTGCCTGGAGCGCCAGCGCAGCAAAATGGTGCGCGCCCCACTCATTCATGAAGAAGAGTTCACCGCCGGCAAAGTCGTAGGCGCGGAACACGTTGGTCTGGTCCGCATAACGGAACACGTGGCGCTTGTTGGCGGCAAAGTCGGCATCGGTGCTGTGCGGAATACGGCGGCAATGCTGGTGCGCAAACACCAGCATGCTCGGGAAGGAGTGCACCGAGCACGGCGACTGCGCCAGCCCCGTCACCGCACGAATGTCGATCTGGCAGTGCTCACGGCGCACGCCCACCAACTGGCTCAGATGGTGGTGGAGATCGTCCACCCAGTCGGCATGTGCCAGATGCTTGGGAAACAGCTGATGCGCAGGCTCGGCCAGCCCGCCCTCGAACAGGAACGGCACGCTCTTGTGCCAGATGTCGAGCTTCCAGTGCGACAGTGCATCGCTCTCGGTGCGATGGTGCGCAACCGATTGCGTGACATTGAAGGCGCGCGACTGGATCACCCAATCGGAAGCCGCCCGCAGCATGTTGGAAACGTTCATGTCACCCCCCGGAAGACCGAATCGTTTGTTTGAAAGGTTGCTGCCGTTGCTCTTTGTGGCAATCGGTCAACAACGTAAAAATCAACGACTCAACGGTACCCCACTTTAGAGGGGTGCGACATGAAGTTTATTGAAGTCCGTGTTAAGAAAAAGACACAAAAACCGAAGGGGCTTGCCAAATGCACAGCGCCGCACTTTGGCGGCGCTTCTGCTTCAAACCAGGCACATGTCGGAGACTTCCTCGTCCGACAAACCCCAGGTGGCGGCATCTTCCACGGTGACGATGGAATCATCCGACTTGCCCAGGCTGATGCGCTCGGGGCGCACGCGCGTCTTGGTATTGCCGGAATAGAACACCACGATGTCCGGCTTGAGCGCCGACGCTTCGTTCTGGTTAACGACCACGCCCAGCCGGTTGGTGCGCAGCTTGACCAGCGTGCCAACCGGGTAGATGCCCACGCTGCGCGTGAAAGCCTGGAACACGGTGCGATCGAACTGCGTGTCGGTACGGGCCATCATGTACTTGAGCGCCTGCGCAGGCGACCACGCATGGTGGTACGGGCTGCTCGACGTCAACGTGTCATACACGTCGCAGATGGCGCCCATCTTGGCCCACAGGCTGATCCCTTCGGTCTTCTGCGCGTCGGGGTAGCCGCTGCCGTCGATGCGTTCGTGATGGTGCAGGCAGATCTCGCGGGCAATTTCGCTGAACTGGCCGGTGCCCACCAGCAGGTGGTGACCACCCACGGCGTGGGTCTGCAGCAGTGCCAGCTCATCTTTGGTGAGCGCCGTGCTCTTGTCGAGCAGCGTGCGCGGCATGGCCGATTTACCGATGTCGTGCACCAGGCCACCCAGGCCGCATTCGCGGATCTCGTCTTCGGGCAGGCCCAGCGTGCGGGCCAGTGCCACCATCAGCGCGCAGACGGCAAACGAATGCAGGTAGGTGTAGTCGTCCTTGTTCTTCAGGCGGGCCAGGGCGATCAGCGCATAGGAGTTGCGCGCCAGCGAGTTGGACACGTCGTCCACCAGCAGCAGCGCCTTGTCGGTCTCCAGTGCCCGGCCCATGCGGGCCTCGGCAAACATGTGGCCGAGCGTCGCCTTGCCGTTCTGCATCAGCTTCTGGGCGTGTTGCCACTCTTCCTTGAGCGACGTAGGTGTCACGGGCGGGCGAGCGCGCACGGTCTCGCGCGTGAGCGGCTCGGGCTCAGGCGCGGCAACGGGTGCCGGCGTGGGCATCAGGCCCTGAGCGACAACGTCCTCACCGCGCTCCGGATCGATCCAGATCTCGGTAATACCTGCCTTGAGGATGTCGTCGATCTGACCCTGGTGCGACAACTGAAACTGCGTACGCCAGAACGGATGTTTCAGCCAGGACCCGCCCAGCTTCATCACAAACATACCGACACGCAATTGGTTCGCATCGATTCGCTTCATACCCTGCCTGCCTCGGCTCGAAGTCCGGTTTTGATTGAAATAGGGATGCGGTACGTCAGCCGACACTGACGCCGTTTTGGCCGCTCGGGTCTACGACCCAGGTGGATGCTCGGGGCCACCAACGAACCAATCCGCGCTTGGCTTATCGGCAGCCTTGCACAAAACTTGAGGGTGAAAGTGGATCAGGCGGCGCGCAACACGCCTCGAATCGGGACCTTCGGCGGAACGCCGGCAGCCGCAGCGGTCGAATCAAACGCATGGTGCGTCAAGACCCTCGCCCGTCGGGCTGTCGATCGGACCTGGGGCGGCGTACACTAAGTCTCATGGAAGTGCACTCGACATGACTCACGATCCCGTGTCCCAACGCAAGCAGGAAACCCCTGATGACTTCGCGCTCAACCGCGAAGCCATCCGCTGGCTTGCGTCCTTGCCGGAAGATGTCCGGCCGATCGAGCTGGGCCGCAAGTTCCCGCGCATCATCAACACCATCGCCGCCAAGTGGGTCGATTTCATCGGCTGCCGACGCTACCTCGACAGCCTGCAGATGGACGACCGCGGCGGTCGCCAGGGCTTTCCGTTCGAGGTTGTCCAGGAAATCTGCACACTGCGCGAACACTTCGATTCGCTCTACCCGCCCGACAAGGACCTCTGGCAAAAGGCGATCGACGCGGACAAGCGCTAAGCCAGTCCAAAGATACAGCGGCCCGGGAGCGGTTCAAACCCCGGGCCGTTTTCATTCAGCCGCCGTCCGGCCCCGATGCCAGCTTGTTGAGCAACGCCAGAAGGTGTCGCTTCTCCTCCATGGACATATGCGCCGTGACGCGGGCATCGTGCGCAGTGACCGCACGCGTAATCTCGTCAAGCGTGGTGGCGCCCTTGGCCGTCAGCACCAGCCGGAAAGCGCGGCGGTCCGTCGGCGACGGCTGGCGCTCGACCATGCCCATGTCTTCCAGCGTATCGACCAGCAGCACCGCACCGGAGCGCGCCACGCCCAGGATGCTGGCCAGCTCGGTCAGCTTGAGGTTGGGGTTGTGCGCGATCACGGTCATGGCCGAGAAGCGCGGCGGCGTGATGTTCCACGCCTGCAGCGAACGCACAAAGTCTTCGTAGATATGCAGCTGCGCGCGCCGCACTGCATAGCCGACCAGCCCGTCGAGCGCGCCATACTCCACGTCCGCAATGTGCGGATTGAAGTGACCGGATTCGGCAACGGCGGGGTACAAGTCTTCGGCTTTGGGCTGGCGCGACATGGCGATATCAGGCATGCGGATCCCGTCGATTATCGTTGGCAAGGCGCCCGTCAGCCATGAACTGAGAAGAACTTCAGTTCTTCACGACAGCTTGATCGGCGGGCAGCAGTTTCCACTTGCCGTGATCGATGGTCAGCAGTACGCGGCCTCGCGCATCAAAGCCGAAATGGTCGGCCGCCGTGTAGTTCAGCACGCCGTGCGAGACGACGATGTCCCGTTCGGTCTCCAGCGCGCTCTTGAGCGCCCGGCGGAACGCCGGTGTGCCCGGCTTGGCCGTCTTGAGCGCCACCGGCACGATGCGTTGGAGCACCTGCAGCGCATCCCAGGTGTGGGCGCCAAATTGCGTGCGCGAGTCGGGGCCGTACATCTTCTCGTAGCGCGTCACATACTCCAGCGCCGTTTTCTTGCTCGGATGGCTGTCTGGCAACTGCTCGGCCACGATCACCGGCCCGGCGGGCAGGATAGCGCCGTCGACTGCCTTGCCGCCGATGCGGATCAGGTCCTTGGTGGCAGCGCCGTGCGTCTGGTAGATCGGCCCGGCATAGCCACGGTCGCGCAGCGAGGTGTGCGGCAACGCAGCGCCTGTGCCCGCCCCCGCCACAAGCACCGCATCGGGCTTGAAACTGATCAGCTTGGCGACCTGCCCTGTCACGTTGGTATCGGCGCGCGCATAGCGCTCCACATCCACCACCTTCAGGCCGCGCGGCGTGGCAGCGGCGGTGAAGTCCTTCAGCCAGCTCTCGCCGTACGCATCGGCAAAACCGATGAAGCCGACGGTCTTGACGCCGCTCGATGCCATGCGCGCGGCAATCGCCTCGGCCATCAGCGAGATTGGCTGCGCCAAGCGGTAGGTCCAATCGCCCTTGCCCGGTTTCAGCTCCACGGGTGCGAGCGACAGCTGCGGCGTCTGCGATTCGGTGGCGACTTCGGCAATCGCAATCGACGGCGCCACGGCAGACGAACCGACGATCAGGTCTACGTGGTCCTCTGTCACCAGCTTGCGCGCCATGCGTGCGCCGGTACTCGGGTCGGAGGCGTCATCCACCAGCACCAGCCGCAGCTTCTCGCCGCCGATGGCATCCGGATAGAACGCCAGCGAATTCTTTTGCGTGATGCCGAGCGACGCCGACGGCCCCGTGGTCGACAGGCTCACGCCCACGACGATCTCGGCATGGGCGGCGGTGACGAGCAAAAGCGCGGCGGTGGCGCAAATGGTGCGACGGATGATCATGAGTCCCCTCTCCTCTTCTCTTCCAGTGGTCCGGTTGCGTTGGCTCAGGCGGGCACGCTCGAGCGTGCCGGCATCGGCGGTTGATCACGCAACGATTGCGGATCGAAGCCGGCCAGTTTTTTATAGCGCATCGCAATCCCTTCCAGCTCAGTGCGTGGAATCACATCGTCGATGCGGGCGAAGCCTTGTGGTGCGCGCTCGTGCGCGAGCTGCATAACCTGCTCGGGGCCGTTGAGCCGGTTGCGTAGCACGATGCCGGCGGTGCGCGGCAGGCGGTCGGCTTCGTATTCGCGCAGGGCGATGCCGGGGTCGCGCGCGGTGAGCAGACAGTCGATGAGCGCACGCGCATCGAGAATCGCCTGCGCGCTGCCGTTCGAGCCGATCGGGTACATCGGGTGCGCCGCATCGCCAAGCAGCGTGACGCGACCGAAGGTCCAGCGCGGCAGTGGGTCCTTATCGACCAGCGGGAATTCGTACACGGCCTGCGCGCCGTCAATGAGTGTGGGAATGTCGATCCAATCCCATTTCCAGTCCGCGAAGGCACTGCGGAAGATGGCGGGGTCGACCTCGCGGTTCCAGTCGCTGCGCGGCGGCGCCTCGTCGGGCACGCGCAGCTCGGCAATCCAGTTGATGCGCGAGCGGCCCTGCTGGCGCAGCGGTTCGGAGATCGGATAGGCGACGAACTTCTGGTCTTGGTGGCCGGCCATGAACATGGTGCGGCCATCAAGGTACGGCTCGGCCTCGGTGACGGCGCGCCACAGCATGCGGCCAGAAAAACGCGGTGCATCGCCGGTCAGATAGAACTGTCGGCGCACAGCCGAGTGGATACCGTCCGCGCCGATCAACACGTCGGCCGACGATTCGACGATGGTGTCATTGGCACGGTCGCGTAGCGTGAAGCGCACCGGACCACCGTCTTCGCCGGTCGATTGAACGGCCTCGAAGCTGTGGCCCAGATGAATCGCATCGCACCCCAATCGCTCGACCACAGCATCGGCCAATGCCATCTGAAACTCGCCGCGATGGATAGAGAACTGCGGCCAGTCATAGCCCGCCGCCAGCCCGCGCGGCTCGTGCCAGATCGGCTGGCCGAAGCGGTTGTAGTAAGCCAGTGCGGAAGTGCGAATCGCCAGCGCACCGAGCGTGTCTTCCAGCCCCAGTTCGCACAACTGGCGCGCCGCATGCGGCAGCAGGTTGATACCCACGCCCAGCGGACGCAGTGTCTGCACCGCCTCCCACACCTCGACCTCGAAGCCCTGACGCTCCGCCATCAATGCGAGCGTCAGCCCGCCGATGCCCGCGCCGATGATGGCGATCTTCATGGCTGTCTCCGTAAAATTTGTTGCAGTCTATAACAAATTTCGAAGCCAACCAGAGCATGCCAGATCAGGGCAATCCCTAGGCCAATGTGGCGTGCAGATGCCTTGACGCTCAGTGATATATCACAATACCATCACTCGACTTTTACGAAATCCGAGACCGCCGCATGTCGCGCCCGATCAAGCTCGTTACCGCTGAAGTGCCCGCACCATTCGCCGCCGAACCCGCCGCGCATGCCCCCAAGGGCGCCGCCCTGCGTGAACTCGCCTACGGCGAGATCAAGCGCCGCATCATGGCGTGTGAATTCCGCCCCGGCGAGCCGCTCAACGAGGCGCAGCTCACCTCCCTGCTGGGCCTTGGCCGCACGCCGATCCATCAGGCGTTGCATCGCCTGGAGGTCGAAGGGCTCGTGCAGATCCTGCCACGCAAGGGCGTGCTGGTGACGCCGCTGTCGCTCAACGACGTGCTCGACATGATCGAGGTGCGCGCCACCAACGAGATCCTGTGCGTGACGCTCGCTGCCGAGCGCGCTCACCCGGCCGACTTTGAAGCCATGCGTGCCATCGTCGATGCGTCGCCCGCGTTGATCGAGCACCGTGACATCGCCGCGCTGGCCGCGCTGGATCTCAAGTTCCACCTCGCCATCTCGGCCGCCTCGCGCAACCGCGTGCTAGCCGAGCTGCTGCGCGGCCTGCACGAAAAGCAGGCGCGCTTCTGGTTCCTCTCGCTGTCGGAGCCGCAACACCTGCAGAACGTGTACGACGAACACCTCGCCGTGCTGGATGCGCTGGAACGGCGCGACGTACCCGCCGCGCGCGAAGCCATCCGCGAGCATATCGACGAGTTCCGCCGCACGATCATCCGCACGCTCTGATCCCCCCTTCATTCGTTCTTCCCGGATTCCGCATGACCACGCTGCACCTGAACCTGATCGGCCACGGCCCCATCGACGTAACCGTGGACCACCTTGTCATTGCCGGCTGGACCGGCCGCGATGCCGAAGCCGTCGAACATCACATCGCTGAACTCGAAGCGATTGGCGTGGCGCGCCCGGCGCGTGTGCCGTGCTTCTACCGCGTATCGCACGCGCTGCTGACCACGGATGCGCGCGTGGAGATTCCCGGCGCCGATTCGTCGGGCGAAGCCGAGTTCGTGCTGTATTCCACGCCGATGGGCCTGCTGGTCGGCATCGGCTCGGACCACACCGATCGCAAGGTCGAAGCCTATGGCGTGACCGTCTCCAAGCAGATGTGTGCCAAGCCCGTGAGCCGCGACGTGTGGCGCTTCGAGGCACTGGCCGACCACTGGGACAGCCTGCAGATGAAAACCTGGCGCACCCGCGACGGCCAGACCGCGCTGTATCAGGAAGGCGGCGTCACGCGCATGCTCGACCCGCGCGACCTGATCCGCCGCTACACCGGCGCCGATACGCTACCGGTGGGCACCGCCATGTTCTGCGGCACGCAGCCCATCATCGGCGAACTCGGTTTTGGTGAAGCCTTCGACATGGCCCTCATCGACCCGGTATCGGGCACCGAGCTGCGCCATCAGTATGCTGTCGACACGCTGCCCGTTGAGGGCTGAAGCGCACGACCAACCGGAGACCCTCTGCATGATGATGCCCCGCCCGAACATGATCCGCGCCCTGGCTGCTGAACTGGCCAGCGGCCGCACCACCAGCGTTGCGCTGACGGAAACCGCCCTGGAGCACGCTGAAGCGCATCGCGCGGCTGGTGGCGCCGCCTATGTGAGCATCGACGCGCAGGCCGCGCTCACCATGGCACGCGCCGCCGATGCTGCACGCGCGGCGGGCAACATGCCGTCGCTGCTGGCGGGTCTGCCGGTATCGATCAAGGATCTGTTTGACGTGGCGGGCCAGGTGACGGCCGCGGGCTCGCGCGCGCTGGCGCATCAGCCGCCCGCCACTGCCGATGCCGCTGCGGTGGCACGCCTGCGCGCAGCCGGCGCGGTGCTGCTCGGCCGCACCAACATGAGCGAATTCGCATTCTCCGGCCTGGGCCTGAACCCGCACTATGGCACGCCGCGCACGCCAGCAGATGGCACGCGCGCAGCGGGCGGCTCCACCTCGGGTGGCGCAGTCACGGTGGCGGGCGGCATGGCAGTCGCGGCGCTGGGCACCGACACGGGCGGCTCGATCCGCATTCCGTCGGCCTTCTGCAATCTAACCGGCTTCAAACCCACCGCGCGCCGCGTACCGATGACGGGCGGCGTGCCGCTGTCCACCTCGCTCGATTCGGGTGGGCCGCTGGCCAACTCGGTGGATTGCTGCGCCATCGTCGATGCCATCCTGAGCGGCGAGACGCTCGACACGGACGCCGTGCCGCTGGCCGGCCTGCGCTTCGGCATCACGCAGGACTATGTGGGTGCGGACCTCGACGACACCGTCGCCAAGGCCTTCAGCCGTGCCGTGGAACGGCTCGAACGTGCCGGTGCGCATATCGTGCGCTTCGACTTTCCCGAGTTGCTGCAACTGCCCGAAATCAACGGCGGTGGCGGCCTCACAGCGGCCGAAGCGTGGGCATGGCACCGTCCGGTGCTGGCACGTGCGGAGGCGCAGTACGACCAGCGCGTTGCCGCGCGCATCCGCCGTGGTGAACAGATGGGTGCCGCCGCCTACATCGACGTGCTGGACGCGCGCGCGCGCATGATCGCCGTCGCACGCAAACGCCTGGGCAACTTCGACGCGTGGTTGATGCCCACGGTGGCCATCGTGCCGCCGGAAGTGGCGCCGCTCGAAGCCGACGACGCGCAGTTCTTCCGCACCAACGCACTGACGCTGCGCAACCCGAGCGTCATCAATTTCCTGGACGGCTGCGCACTGACGCTGCCCGTCCACGCCACCGGTGAGCTGCCGGTCGGCCTGTCGCTGTGCGGTCTCGCCAATGACGATGCGCGCATCCTGCGCGTCAGCCGGGCGGTGGAGGCTGCGCTGCGTTGATCGCCTAACCAGAACTTCGCCGCAGGCGTCCGGGCCACCCCTGCGGTTCTCTTAGTCACGCTTTAAAAAGGCGCGCTTCAGACGCGCCGGGCCCAACTCACGCCTGCGTTTTGTGCAACAAAGCGGCACAACGAAGCGCAGGCGCCCTCACCCGCTATTGGAGGAAACCATGTCGCAAACCCAAGCCCTGCCGGCTAACCCGACGGACCCGGCCAGCAGCCCACCCCAAGGCGCCGCGCTGGACGCCACCTATCGCCGCATCACATGGCGTCTGGTGCCGTTCCTCGTCTTCCTGTTCATCCTCGCGTGGATCGACCGCGTCAACGTCGGCTTTGCCAAGCTGTCGATGCTGCAAGACCTGCAGTTCAGCGAGGCGGTGTACGGCCTGGGCGCGGGCATCTTCTTCATCGGTTACTTCCTCTTCGAAGTGCCGAGCAACCTGCTGCTGGAGAAGATCGGCGCACGCAAGACGCTGGCGCGCATCACCATCCTCTGGGGCCTGGCCTCGATGGCGATGATCTATGTGAAGACGCCCGCCTCGTTCTATGCGCTGCGCTTCCTGCTGGGTATTTTTGAAGCAGGCTTCTTCCCGGGCGTGGTGCTGTATCTGACGTACTGGTTTCCGTCGGCCTACCGCGCACGCATCAACGGCCTGTTCATGACATCGTTTGCGATTGCAGGCGTGGTGGGCGGCCCGGTAGCGGGCTTCATCATGAGCAGCATGGAAGGCGTAGGCCACCTCGCCAACTGGCAGTGGCTGTTCCTGCTGGAGGGCATTCCCTCGGTACTGGCCGGCTTTGCCGTGCTGGCCTGGCTGCCTGAGACGCCGCGCCAGGCCAAGTGGCTCTCCGCCGCCGAGCAGGATGCCGTCGTCCGCTCCATCGATGCGGAAAACCGCGACCCGGCCAAGCACGCGTCGTTTGGCGCAGCGCTGTCCAATGCCCGCGTGTGGATCTGCGCGCTGATCTATTTCTGCGTGGTCAGCGGCAACGCCACCATTGCGTTCTGGACACCGTCGATCATCAAAGAGTTGGGCATCCAGGGCAACTTCCACATCGGCTTGATCTCGGCCATTCCGTTCATCGCCGGCACGATCGCGATGGTGTGGAACGGCGCGCATTCCGATCGCACCGGCGAGCGCCGCATGCACTGCGCCATCGCCGCCATCATCGCCAGTGCAGGTCTGGTGGCAACGGGTGCAACGCTGGGCACCCCAGTGCTGGCACTGGTTGCACTGACCGTGGCGGCCATCGGCATCCTGGCCGCGTTCCCGGTGTTCTGGTCGATTCCCGCCGTGTTCCTGGCCGGCACCGCAGCCGCAGGCGGCATTGCACTCATCAACTCGATCGGCAACCTGGCCGGCTTCGTGGCGCCGTACATGATCGGCTGGCTGAAGACGAGCACGGGCCACCTGTCGGCCGGCCTGTATTTCGTGGCAGTGCTGGAGCTGGGTGCGGCAGTGCTGGTCATCCTCGGCACACGCAAGCACTAAACCGTCGGTAGAAACCATCGTGGCGCAAACACATGCGCCACGATGGTTTGGCCGTTCCTGCCCTAGATGGCGCCTTGAATTTTTGTAAGCGGGCGGAAAAAAGACGGGGAACTGTCTGAGCGAAGCGAGTTTTCCCCGTCTCC
>NZ_JSZO01000033.1 GCF_000801955.1 Ralstonia sp. A12 | reverse complement strand
AACAGCAATGTCGCGTCGCTGAGCACGGGCCTGAGCACCACGAACAGCAATGTCGCATCGCTGTCCACGGGCCTGAGCACAACGAACAGCAATGTCGCATCGCTGAGCACGGGCTTGAGCACGACCAACAGCAATGTCGCGTCGCTGTCGACGGGCTTGAGCACGACGAATAGCAACGTCGCATCGCTGTCGACTGGTCTGAGCACGACCAACAACAACGTGGCATCACTGTCGACGGTCGTCGCGACCGGGCTCGGGAACGCCGTGATGTACGACAACGCGTCGCACAACAGCGTCACCTTTGGCGGGGTGGGGGCAACCACGCCTGTCCTGCTGAACAACGTTGCCGCTGGGGCGGTGACTGCCAGCAGCACACAGGCGGTCAACGGCAGCCAGTTGTACAGCTTGTCGACTTCTTTGAGTGGCGAGATCTACTCACTGTCGACCAGTCTGGGCGCAACAAACACGCAGATGACGTCGCTGTCGACCACCGTGAACTCGATGAGTGGTTCGGGTTCGGGTTCGGGGAGCGGGGCGCCTGGCGCGGTTGGCGGTGGCTCCGCTGGAGGCATGCTCAGCACGCAAGGGACTTCTGGGACAGCGGTCACCCAGGTATCGGCTTCCTGCACCACCGCAAACGGCGTCGATTCCACGGCGAACGGGGTGTGCGCGCATGCCACGCAGAACGGCTCGACCGCATACGGCTCAAATGCGCGAGCCACCGCCGAGAATACGACTGCAGTCGGCTTCCGCGCGGTTGCTTCCCAGGATGGTGCTGTTGCCATTGGCTACAACGCCCAGGCGACCGGAGACCCGACCGTCGCCATCGGCTACAACGCGACAACGTCCGGCAACAACTCGGTCTCCATTGGGGCCAACGCATCAGCACCCGCAAACAACGCGGTGGCGTTGGGGGCCGGCTCGGTAGCGAGCCAGGACAACACCGTATCGGTGGGGGCGCCGGGCGCAGAGCGTCGTATCACCAATGTGGCACCAGGTGTCGATCCAACAGATGCCGTCAACGTGTCTCAACTGCAGAGCGTGCAGCAAAGCGTCAATACCGTTGCCAAGCAAGCCTACTCAGGGGTTGCAATGGCGGGTGCGCTGGCGGGGCTGCCGCAGGTCGAGCCGGGTAAGACGGCGCAGATTGGTGCGGGCTTTGGAAGCTATGGCGGCTATACCGCACTGGCAATTGGAGGAAGCGCACGTGTGGCGCAGAACGTGATTGTCAGGATGGGTGTCAGTGCCACATCGGCCGGCCATGCGATGGTCAATGGAGGCGTGGGGTACTCATGGTAACTGCCCAGTTGTTAGCGCTTTGCGGGATCAGCGGAAATGGCAGTTGGTCCACCTGGCATATGGCCCGGAGCCCGCAGTATCGGGCGGTCTCCGGTCGGGTGCCCTGTCTGTTGGTGTGAGCGAGCATGAGCGGCCTGCGTATCGGAATCACCATCGGCCTTCGTGAGCCGAACGAGAGCTTGTGGGTGAACGGCATCAAACAGAACGCCTTGTTCCTCGCGAAGGTGTTGATGGCATCCGATCGTGGTCATCGTGTGACGTTGGTCAACACGACCGCCGTGCCGGTGACAGCCGCTCTGCCATGGAGCCTGAGCGCGTTCGATACGTGCTCGTTTGGCGAGGTCAAGGGTGACCTTGACGTCCTGATCGAGCTCGGCGGCCAGATCGATGCCGAGCAAACCGCCTATCTGAAGGCGCGCGGCGTCAAGATCGTCAGCTACGTCTGCGGTGTGGAGTACATCAACATCGCCGAGTCCGTTCTGTTCGGCCGCCGGATGTGGGACACGTTGTTCGTCAACAGAGGGTATGACGAGGTATGGGCGATCCCGCAGGTCGCCAGGTCGTCGCTGCCATTCCTGCAGTCATTGCGGCGTTGTCCGGGGCGCGTTGTGCCGTTTGTGTGGGACCCCATGTGTCTGGAGGAGCGCGCTGCCGCACTTCCGGCGCATGGTGAATACCGTCCGAGCGGAAACCGAGGCAAACGACTGACCGTGATGGAACCCAATCACGATGTCGTGAAGTGTTGCCTGTATCCGATGCTGATTATCGACGAGGTCTATCGTCGCGACCCCGGGTTGATCACCTTCACGCACGTGACGAATGCCGACCGCCTGGCGCGCAGCAGTCCGGAGTTTGCGATGTTGATGAGCCAGCTGGAGATCGTTCGCGGCGGCAAGGCGAGCTTTGTCGGCCGGTTCGATACGCCGGCGTTCCTGTCGGAGTTGACCGATGTGGTGGTCTCCCACCAATGGGAGAACCCGCTCAACTACTTCTACTTTGATGTGTGCTGGCAAGGGTATCCACTCGTGCACAACGCGAGCCTTGCCCAGGACATTGGCTACTACTACCCAGACAACGATGTGCAGACCGCATCGGAGCAACTCGCGATCGCGCTAAAGGATCACGACGAAGATTGGGAAGGGTACACGCAGCGACAGCGGCAATCTCTGCGTCGGTTTACGTCCGAGAGCGCGACGGTGGTTTCGCAGTACGACGCCTTGCTCGATAACCTGTTTCGATCGGGGTGTTGAGAAAGGTGGTTTGCAGGGTCAGTAAAGGGGTGTTCAGTGAAAAAAGAGAACGATAGGCTTTGCGTTGGCATCTCGCTGTTTGCGCGTGACGGCCAAAGTATTTGGGAAAACGGGATCCACCAGAACATCGCCTTCCTGGCCATGATGCTGAGTCGATCGGGCCGGGTTGGCCAGATCTATTTTCTCAACGGCGGCGATGCGCAGTCGTTGCCGGCCGGGTTGGATCTTGCCGGGCTCAATGTGCCGCTGGTCAATCCGCGCGACGTGACGCACGCGCTCGACGTCGTCATCGAGATGGGCGCACAGCTACCGGTTGAGTGGCTCAAGCAGATGAAGGCGCTGGGCAAGAAGCTGATCGCGTTCTTTGCTGGGCACGTGTATGCGGCATTGTGCGAGACCCCCATGTTTGGCAAGCCGTCCGGGCACATCTTCAACGGCGGCCCATTCGACGAGATCTGGACACTGGCGGAGTACGAGAAGACGTCGAAGCCATTGCTGCAGACGCTGACGCGCGCGCCGGTTCATGTGATGCCACATATCTGGTCGCCGTACTTTCTGGAGCGTCGCATTGCGCAACTTGCCAGCGAGGGCATCGCGTTTGGCTATCAGCCAGGGCGTGAGCAATGGCGCCTGTCGACGCTGGAGCCGAACATTTCCGTGGTGAAGACTTGCCACTATCCGATGCTGGTTTGCGACGAGTTCTTCCGCGCGAAGCCGGAGGCGGTCGAGCATCTGTTCGTCGTCAATGCGCTGCATTTGAAGGCGCATCCCACCTTCCTGTATTTCGCCAATAGCTTGAATCTTGTCCGGCAGCACAAGGCAACGTTCGAACAGCGAATCGATCTGGCGGGTTTCTTGTCGCAGCACGCGGATGCCGTTGTTTCGCATCACTGGGAGAACGGGCAGAACTATCTGTACTACGACGTGTTGCATGGCGGCTATCCGCTCATCCACAACTCCACGATGCTTGGCGATGCCGGGTACTACTACCCGGAGTTCGATTCCGAAGCGGGCGGACGGGCACTCCTGGATGCCTGGCAGCAGCACGATGCACAGCTTGACCGCTACCGGGAAAAAGCCAACGCGTTGCTGAATTCCGTCTCGATCGAACACCCTTCCAACCTCGACGCATTCGTGACGCGTCTTCTCGCCTGATCTCTTGAAGAGAGGACCTATGTCGATCTCGAATACGCATGATGTACCCAGTGGCAACAAGCGTCTGGTTGTGGGTGTTTCGTTGTTTGTGCGAGGCGCAGGCCAGTCGTTGTGGGAGAACGGCATCTTTCAGAACTGCCTGCTGCTGATTCTCCTGCTGCGTCAATCGCCGATCGTGGCCGAGGCCGTGATGGTCAGCGGCGGTAGTGGTGTGGCGGACCCACGCATGATGCTTGATGAGTGGAACGTTCCGTTGCTGACGCAAGACGAGGCCATGCAGCGCTGCGATCTGGTGATCGAGATGAGTGCGCAGTTCAGCATCGATTGGATTACGGCCTTCCGCCAGCGCGGTGGCAAAGTCGTGACGATGCGCGTCGGCAACGACTACGTGATTGATATCGAACGCGCCATCTTCGATAAGCCCTCCGGTTTCTTGTTCTCGGGTGCGCCGTATGACGGCGTATGGACGATCCCCGAGTTCGAGCACTCTTGTCTGCACTACTACCAGACCGGCTTGCGCTCGCCGGTGACGATCCTGCCGCACCTGTGGCATCCCGTGTTGTTCGACAAGGCGCGGGCCACTTTGGGGGCGGGCCTGTCGTTCGGTTATCAGCCAGGCAAACCGCGTTGGCGTGTCGCGATGTTCGAGCCCAACATCTGCATGGTGAAGACCAGCATCATCCCGATGCTCATCACCGAAGAGGCGTATCGCACCCGGCCGGCCTTTCTTGAATACGTGCGGGTCTGCAACACGCTCCATATGAAGGAGCACCCGACGTTCGTCCACTTCTCCCGAAGTCTGGACATTGTCACGCACGGGTTGACGACGTTCGAGGGCCGATTTGCCGTCTACGAGTTCATGGCAGCGCACGGCGATGCGGTGGTCTCGCACACGTGGGAGAACGCGCAGAACTACCTGTACTACGAGCTGCTATATGGCGGCTACCCCTTGATCCATAACTCGCCATACCTTGGAAAAGCCGGCTATTTCTATCCTGACTTTGATTGTCAGGAAGGGGGGCGCGCATTGCTGGAAGCGTTCTCCAAGCACGATGCGAGCTTTGATGCCTATTGCGAAGAAGCGAAGCATGTTCTTGATGCGGTGAGCATCGACAACCCGACCAACATCGCTGCATATACGGAAGCCATTTCGGCGCTCTATCGATAGGCGCGTTCAGGTACTTGGCCTGCATCCCGGTTTGGGCACTGCCGACGTAACGATTGTTTTTTGAGTTACCGATTTTCCGTCCGATAACCTGTCATGGTCGGCGATCTACCGAAAGTGACGGAGGATTCGCCGTTGGTGAGTGTCAGCACAATTGAATCGATGTGAACTATGAGAATCGCTTCTGTTGAGGACGATCCGGCGCAGGCAGTTTTAATAAAAACAATCGTTGAATCGGCGGGGCATGAGTGCGAGAGCTTCCGCGATGGGGTTTCAATGATTCGTGCACTTCGGAGTCAGATTTTTGATCTGTTCATCCTGGATAGAAATTTGCCGGATATCGATGGTCAGGAGCTGGTACGGTGGATCCGAAACACGGTGGGGTCGAGCGCGCCGGTTATTTTCGTGACTTCATATGTGTCGGAGTCGTTTGTGGTGGAGGCGCTCAATGCGGGGGCGGATGAGTATGTGCCCAAGCCAATCCGGGCGAATGAACTGACAGCAAGAATCAGTGCGTTGTTGCGACGGTCTTATCCATCATTGCGACTGGAAAGTGACATTCTTCAAGTGGGTCCATTCAGTCTGGACGCGAAAACGAAGACTGCAATGTTGCACGGAAAGGACGTCGGATTGGCACCTCGTGAGTTCGATGTGGCGATGTATCTGTTCAAAAACATCGGGCAACTAGTGCCGAGGGATGCAATTGAGAAAGCAGTTTGGGGGCGTGTGATCGGGCCGGATTCGAGAACGCTCGATACACATGTGTCGCGAGTCAGGATGAAGCTCGGAGTGAAGCAGGAGAACGGGGTGCGATTGATCAATGTCTACTCCCATGGATTTCGCCTGATCAAGCTGAGTGATGATGAGCATTGAAGAGTCGTAGATATGAAAAAAAACGTGCGCGCTGAGTTCTTCTCAGGGGTCTATCAGAAGAATCTGTGGGGGAGTGGGCAGAGCCGATCTGGCCAAGGTTCGGAGCTGGCGTGGACCGGTGACTTGGTGACGGCGTTGCCAGTATTGCTGCGCACGCTCGGCGTGCGGCGCCTGTTGGACGTGCCGTGTGGCGATTTCCACTGGATGCAGGCGATTGACCTCCAAGGCGTGGAATACATCGGCGGCGATATCGTGCCGCAGATCGTAGAGGCCAATCAGCAGCAATATGGCTCGCGGAGCCGCTGTTTTGTCGAGTTGGATGTTGTTGCTGATGTGCTGCCGTCGGCTGACATGATCTTTGTGCGGGACTGTTTCATCCATTTCAGCAATGCGCTGGTGCTTGAGGCGCTGCGCAACATTGCCCGCAGTGACATCCGGTATGTGTGCGTCACGCATGATCTGAATGCGGCCCGCTACCCGAACGGGCAGAACATCGAGTTGGAGCGCACGCAAGCGGGCGTCAACTTTGAATATCGTCCGATTCACTTTGAGTTGCCGCCGTACTCTTTTCCGCCACCCATTGCCGTGGTGAAGGATGGCGATCACTGGGCCGAGGGTGCAGGCGTCAAGACGATGGCGGTCTGGGACGTGGCGACGATAGGGGCAGCGCTGTCTGCGCCTGGATGCTAGCTTGGCCAAGCGCTCTGTCCTGTGTGTGCTGATTTGTGCACCGAGA
The DNA here is from genome assembly GCF_000801955.1 of Ralstonia sp. A12. GTDB lineage: Bacteria > Pseudomonadota > Gammaproteobacteria > Burkholderiales > Burkholderiaceae > Ralstonia. The sequence goes on along the minus strand of NZ_JSZO01000033.1, from coordinate 242,802 downwards.
TGGGCCTTGTTTTTAGCGATCATCGCCTGATCCGTAAAAATAAAGTCTGTCGAGACGAGGTTCCTTATCCCATTGATTGACAAAGTGTTGTGCTGCCCAAGAAATGGTGGCAAGGCTGTCGGGCCACCTCGATTTGGCCCCTGGGCCAGTACGGAATTTGGCAAAAGTTTGTCGAGGCTAGGCGTGACAAGCCTTTGCCGGAAAGCCCGATTGAGGGACCTACGCGTCTAGCGTTGTCACTGAGACGGCGTAACCAACGGCTGAGACCCCAGCGCGTATTAATCCTTTCAGCCTGTGGCGCGCTCACCACTCCCCCTGCGGTGTAGATGACCCCTGCCAGGTTTCCCCCTATGCTCCGACGCGCACGCGCAGTTGTGGCATTGGCTGTGCGGATGGCGCTGACGCCATTCAAGAAGAACAAATAAGACAAACGAGGGGGTTCCCATGCAACGTAGCGCAGTGCTGGCGGTACGGGCCGCCAGTCCGCCCGATCGACGCGGACCACGCCCCCTCGTGCAGCGCACCCAATCGCGTTCGCACCGATAGCGGATACGCCGACCAGGCGTCGTGCCATCTCATTTCAACTAACAAGAAACGCCCGCACGAACGGGCGAGCGGGGGAAGTCATGCGTGCATTGACAGGAGCGTATGTGTCCGGCTGGCGATCGGCTGCGTGGAGCGCGGGAGGATTCCGTGGGCACGGCCTAGTCGGATCGTTGATCCGGCGGTGCGTGTTTATGCTGATGGCGCTCTGCCTGCTGGCCGGTTTCTCGCCCGCAGCACTAGCGTGTACGATCACGTGGAACCTCATCAACACCGGCGCCAGCAGTTACACGTACACCTTTACCGCCGCCGACTACAGCAACTGCGACCCAGGCGGCGCTGGTGGCGTTTACAGCGATGCGCTGCTGAATACCGGCAGTGTCACCACAACCAGCTCGGGCGTTTCGAGCGGCTCGCTGCTGGTAGACCTCAGTACGGTGAATGTGGACAAACTGGTCTATACGCCGAACAGTACAACGCACCTCGGCATCGATACCGCCACACTGTACGACTCCAATTCCAATCCCTTCCCGGTCACGATCTACATCACCAGCGTGCCGGGCGCGCCCACCATCGGCACCGCTACGGCCGGCAACGCCCAGGCCGCCGTCTCCTTTACCGCGCCGGCCTCCAATGGCGGATCGGCCATCACCAGCTATACCCTCACCGCCAGCCCCGGCGGTGCGACGGCGACCGGCAGCGCCAGCCCGCTCACCGTCACCGGCCTCACCAACGGTACGGCATACACCTTCACCGTGAAGGCCAACAATGCGGATGGCTCCAGCGTGGCTTCGGCCGCATCGAATTCCGTCACGCCTAAAGCGCCGCAGACCATCACCTTCACCAACCCCGGCGCGAAGAACTTCGGTACCAGCCCGACCCTTACCGCCACGGCGACCTCTGGCCTGACGCCGACGTTTACGTCGGCCAGTACCGGTGTGTGCACCATCACCAGCGGTGGCACACTCACCTTCGTGACTACCGGCACCTGCTCCATCAATGCGGACCAGGCCGGTAACACCACGTACTCGGCCGCGACCACCGTCAACCAGCAGTTCCAGGTGAATGCAGTGGTGCCAGGCGCACCGACCGTCGGCACTGCCACGGCCGGCGATACCACAGCTTCGGTGTCGTTTACCGCACCGGGCTCGAATGGTGGATCGGCGATCACCAGCTACACCGTCACCGCCAGCCCCGGCGGCGCAACGGCCAGCGGCGCGGCCAGCCCGATCACCGTGACTGGGCTGACTGACGGCACGCCGTACACCTTCACCGTGACGGCCACTAACTCGGTCGGCACCGGGGCGGCTTCCGGTGCTTCAAACTCGGTCACGCCAAAGGCGGCGCAGGCCATCACCTTCGCCAACCCCGGCGCGAAGAACTTCGGCACCAGCCCGACACTTACCGCCACGGCGACCTCTGGCTTGACGCCGACGTTTACGTCCACCTCCACCGGCGTTTGCACCATCACCAGTGGCGGCACGCTCACCTTCATCACCACCGGCACCTGCTCCATCAACGCCGATCAGGCCGGCAACGGCACTTACCTCGCCGCCACGACGGTTCCGCAGTCGTTCTCCGTCAATGCTGCAGTACCGGGGGCGCCCACCATCGGCACCGCTACCGCCGGCGATACCCAGGCCTCGGTGTCCTTTGGCGCGCCGGCCTTCAACGGCGGGGCGACGATCACCGGCTACACCGTCACCGCGAGCCCAGGCGGCGCCACCGGCAGCGGTGTGGCCAGCCCGATCAACGTCACCGGCCTGAGTGACGGCACGCCGTACACCTTCACCGTGACGGCCACCAACTCGGCAGGCACCGGCGCTGCATCGGCAAGCTCGAATTCCGTCACCCCGAAGGGCGCGCAGACCATCACCTTCGCCAACCCCGGCGCGAAGAACTTCGGCACCAGCCCGACGCTCACCGCCACGTCGACCTCTGGCCTGACGCCGACATTTACCTCGGCGAGCACCAGCGTCTGCACGATTACGTCCGGCGGCACGCTCACCTTCATCACCACCGGTACCTGCACCATCAACGCCGATCAGGCAGGCAACGGCGCTTACCTCGCCGCCACGACGGTTCCGCAGTCGTTCTCCGTCAATGCCGTGGTACCGGGGGCGCCCACCATCGGCACCGCTACCGCTGGCGACACCACGGCTTCGGTATCCTTTACTGCGCCCGCCTCCAATGGCGGGGCGGCCATCACCGCCTACACCGTCACCGCGAGCCCAGGCGGCGCCACCGGCAGCGGTGTGGCCAGCCCGATCAACGTGACCGGCCTGACTGACGGCACGCCGTACACCTTTACCGTGACGGCCACCAACTCCGCTGGCACCGGCTCCGCATCAGCGAGCTCGAACGCCGTTACGCCGAAGGGCGCGCAGACCATCACCTTCGCCAATCCGGGTGCGAAGAGCTTCGGCACCAGCCCGACGCTCTCCGCTACGGCAACCTCTGGCCTGACGCCGACATTTACCTCTTCAACCACCGGCGTCTGCACCATCACCAGTGGTGGTGCGCTGACGTTCATCACCCCTGGCACCTGCAGCATCAACGCCGACCAGGCTGGTAACGGCACTTACCTGGCGGCGACGACGGTCACGCAGTCGTTCACGGTGAATGCGGCGATACCGAGCGCGCCGACCATCGGCACCGCCACCGCGGGCGATACACAAGCCACGGTCACGTTTAGCGCCCCCGCCTCCAGCGGAGGCACGAGCATCACCGGCTATACCGTCACCGCTAGCCCGGGGGGAGCTACCGCGACCGGTGCAGCGAGCCCGCTCACCACGACTGGCCTGACCAACGGCATCGCGTACACCTTCGCCGTGACGGCCACCAACTCCGCCGGTACGGGCCCGGCTTCGGCTTCGTCCAATGCCGTCACGCCGAAGGCCGCGCAGACCATCACCTTCGCCAGCCCCAGCGCGCAGAACTTCGGCACCAGCCTGACGCTGACGGCCACGGCCAGCTCCGGGCTGGCGGTGGCGTTCAGCTCGTCCACCACCAGCGTCTGCTCCGTCACCAGCGGCGGGGCGCTGACCTTCCTTGCCGGCGGCACTTGCACCATCAACGCTGACCAAGCCGGTAACGGTAGCTACCTGGCAGCATCGACCGTCAGCCGCTCGTTCACCGTCAACGCGATCGTGCCGGGCGCGCCGACCATCGGCACTGCCACTGCGGGCGATACGCAAGCCACGGTCACGTTCACCGCGCCTGCCGCCAGCGGCGGCGCGAGCATCACCGGCTACACCGTCACCGCCAACCCGGGCGGTGCCACCGCGACCGGCGCAGCCAGCCCGGTCACACTCACTGGCCTGACCAACGGCACGGCATATACCTTCACTGTGGCCGCGACCAACTTGGCGGGCACCGGCTTAGCTTCGGCCGCGTCGAATTCCGTTACGCCGTCCGCGTCGCAGACCATTACGTTTGCCAACCCGGGGGCGCAGAATTTCGGCACCAGCCCGACGCTAACGGCCACGGCCAGCTCCGGCCTGACGGTGACGTTCACCTCGTCCACGCCTGGCGTGTGCACGATCACCAGCGGTGGCGCGCTGACGTTCACGACGATCGGCACGTGCACCGTCAACGCAGCCCAAGCGGGTAGCGGCAGCTACCACGCTGCGCCCACCGTCAGCCAGTCGTTCGCCGTCAACGCACCGACGCTGACGCTCAGCCCGGCGACGCTGGCCGTGCCCTCGGTGGGTGTCGGCTACAGCCAGATCGTCACCACCAGCGGTGGTGCTGCGCCTTACACCTATGTGGTTAGCAGTGGAAGCTTGCCGGCCGGCCTGAGTCTGAACGCCGCCACCGGCGCGATCACCGGTACGCCGACCGCCGCGGGTGTTTCCGGTTTCACCATTCGCGCCACCGATGCCCACGGCTTTATGGCTAGCCTTGCCTATAGTGTGGCCATCGGCGCGCCGACCATCGCTCTGTCGCCCGGCACGCTGCCGGCGGGTCAGGCGAATACGGCCTACAGCCAGACGTTCAGCACTAGCGGCGGCACGGCCCCCTACACGTACGCCGTTGCTAGCGGCACGCTGCCGGCCGGGCTGAGCTTGAACGCCGCAACCGGTGCGCTCACCGGCACGCTGTCCGGCACGGGCAGCTATACCTTTACAGTACGCGCAACCGACAGCAGTACCGGCACCGGCGCCCCATTTGGCGCCACGCAGAGCTACACCGTCACCATCGGCGCGCCCACCATCACAGTCACACCGGCGACGTTGCCCGCGCCGGCTGCGGGTGTGGCCTACAGCCAGAGTGTGAGCGCCGGCGGCGGCATTGCTCCGTACACTTATGCCATCGCCAGCGGTGCGCTGCCCGTGGGGCTGAGCCTGAACGCCAGCACCGGCGCGATTACCGGCACGCCAGCCAGCACAGGCACGAGCACCGTCACCGTGCGCGCGACTGACAGCAGCACCGGCACCGGCGCGCCATACAGCGGCACCGCCAGCTACACATTCAACATCACGCAGTCGATCGGTGCGGCGCCGGCCGTCACGGCAACAACCAACTCGAACACGCCGGTCACGATCCACGCCGCGGCCAACGCCACCGGCGGCCCCTTCAGTGCCGTGACGATCGCCACGCCGCCTGCAAGTGGCACCGCCGTCGTCAGCGGCATGGATATCATCTACACGCCCACGCAGACGACCTCGGGCAACGTGAGCTTCGCTTATCAGCTCACCAACGCACTGGGCATGTCTGCGCCGATCAGTGTGACGGTGACTGTCAACGCCGTGCCGGTGGCCGCAGCTTCGAAGCAAGTCACTACCAATGCTGGTCAGGCGACCACCGTCGACATTACCGCGGGGGCGACGGGCGGGCCGTTCACAGGGGCGGCGATCGTCTCCGTCACACCAGCGGCCGCGGGCACGGCCAGCATCGTCACCACCACCACGCAGACGCCATCCGCCGCAGGTGTGGCAACCATTGCTGCAGCCGCACCGGTCTACAGCATCCGCTTCGTGCCGGCTGCCACGTTTGGCGGTACGGCGGTCATCGCCTACACGCTGTCCAACGCGGCCGCCACGTCGGCGCCGGCCGCTGTGCAGGTGAGCGTCACGCCGCGCCGTGATCCGTCCGCCGACCCCGACGTGACGGGCCTGATCAACGCGCAGGTGGAGGCCGCACGCCGCTTTGCCACCACGCAGATCAGCAACTACAGCCGACGCCTTGAAGCGCTGCACGGTACCGGCCGCGCCCCCTCAGACAATGGCCTGACGGTGGCATTGCCCGGTCAGCGTGCCGATCGGCAAGCGCGTTGCCAGGATGTGTTTGGCATTGCCGCGCACGATGCCTGTTTGCGCGGCGACGTTCAGGCTAGCGGCAAGACACTCGCTCGCCGCCCTTCGGGCACCGCCACTGGCGACAAGGACGCTGGCCCGGACCTGCCTGGCACCGAGACCGATACCGCAGCCGCCGAGGCCGGCCAGCCCAACCTCGCTTTCTGGAGCGCCGGCACGCTCGACTTCGGTTTCGCCAACACCGGTGCGCAACGCTCGGGCTTCCGCTTTACCACCGGGGGCGTGACGGCGGGCGCGGACTACCACGTGTCGGACCAGTTCTCCCTCGGTGCGGGCTTCGGCTATGGGCACGATTCCACCGACATCGGCAGCGCCGGCACCAAGAGCACCGGCGACAGCTACAGCGTCGCGTTGTATGGCAGCTACCGGCCGCTGCCGACGCTGTTCATCGACGGCGTGGCGGGTTTCGGTACGCTGAGCTTCGACTCACGTCGCTGGGTGACGGACGCCAATGACTTCGCCACTGGCAAGCGCAATGGCCACCAGGCGTTCGCGTCGGTCTCCGCCGGCTACGAGCATCGCGACGCCGTCTGGCTGATCTCGCCGTATGGGCGCCTGTCGGTGTCTGAGTCGACGCTGGACCAGTTCAGTGAAAGCGGAGCCGGCATCAACGCGCTGACGTACTTCCAACAGAGGGTGACAACCGTGTCCGGTACGCTGGGCCTGCGCACGGAGTACGCCCAGAAGACCCGCTGGGGTACGTTCGTTCCCTATGCACGCGTCGAATACCAGCACGACTTCAGCGGCCAGAGCAACGCCGGCCTGGCCTACGCGGACCTGGCCGCGTTTGGCCCGGCCTACACCGTGGGCGGCAGCCCCTATGGCCGCGACCGCATGCAGGTGGGCCTGGGCACCAAGTTCCGCACCGGCCCACTCACGTTCGGGCTGGATTACAGCGTGATGGCCGGTATGGGTGGGTTGCAGCAGGGTGTGCGCCTGACGTTTGCGGCGCCGTTCTGAGCGGACCGTGCATCCATGCAAAAGGCCAGCCGTCGGGCTGGCCTTTTGCTTTGGCACGGTGGCTCATGCTTCGGCCTGTGCGGCGAGCTGGGTCGGCTGACCCAGTGCATGCGCAGACGGATCGCCATGCGTACCGGAAAAGTCGAGCGACGATCGCACCGCATCTGGCAGTGGCAGGGCAACGTGACGCGTTTGGTCGCTCATCTTCGGACGTCCCGACAGACATTATTTCCATCCGACGGACTTCATTTTTACCAATCAACCGCCGGCAAACTCCATGAGATTCCGCTACACTAATAGTTGACGCATCAATCATTGATGTAGCATTTGTATTGCTCCCCTCCCCATCATGGCCGTCCACACCGCGCTACCGCATTCCCATACCCAGGTCCTGCCGTTCAAGGAATCGCTCTTGGCGATGATCGGCATCTGCTTTGTCGTCGTTCTGGTGGCGTTTGACCAGACCGTGGTTGGCACTGCGCTGCCGACGGTGGTGGCGGAGCTTAAAGGGTTTGAGCTGTATGCGTGGGTGGCAACGTCGTACTTGCTGACCTCGGTGGTGACGGTGCCGATCTTCGGTCGGTTGGGCGACTTTTACGGCCGCAAGCCGTTCGTGATTGCGTCCATCGTGGTGTTCACGCTGGCGTCGGTCATGTGCGGCATGGCTGGCAGCATGACCTTCCTGGTGTGGTCGCGTGCCCTGCAGGGTATCGGGGGCGGGATGCTGGTCGGCACGGCATACGCGTGTATTCCTGACCTGTTTCCCGATGCGCGCGTACGTTTGCGCTGGCAGGTGCTGCTGAGCGCCTCGTTCGGTATCGCCAACGCCATCGGGCCGACGCTGGGCGGCTGGATGACGCAGGCGTTCGGCTGGCGCTCGGTGTTCTACGTGAACATTCCGTTTGGCGTGCTGGGGCTGTGGTTTGCCTGGCGCTTTCTGCCGCACTTGCGTCAGAACGCGCACACCGGGCGCATCCGGCTGGACTGGCAGGGCGCGGTGCTGATTACGGTGGCGCTTGGCGCGCTGCAGTTGTTCGTGGAGTGGCTGCCGCGTCATGGCATGTCGCTGCCGATGCTGGGTTGGCTCGTGTTGTCGGCCGCGGCGTTTGTGGCGCTGTGGTGGTGGGAGCAGCGCGCCGAGCAGCCGCTGCTGCCGTTCGACATGTTGCGCAATCCGTCGTTGGCGGCGCTGTTCGTGCTGGCCATGCTGTCGGGCTTCTCGATGTTTGCGGTGCTGTTCTATGCGCCGCTGCTGTTTCAGGGCGGGTTCGGCATGTCGCCGCAAGAGGCGGGGCTGGTCATCACGCCGCTGGTCGTGTGCATCACGCTGGGTAGCATCATCAATGGGCGCATCGTCACGCGCATTCCGAAGCCCAATGCCATGCTGTATGCCGGGTTTGCGCTGCTGACGGTGGCGGTGGCCGGGATGGCGGTGTCGTCCAAGAGCATGCCGCACGCGGTGTTGACGCTGCTGATGCTACTAGCCGGTCTGGGCCTGGGTTTCGTGCTGCCCAACCTGACGGTGTTTGCCCAGCAGTCTGCGGGGCGCGCGCACCTGGGTATTGCCACAGCGTTGCTGCAATCGCTGCGCATGGTGGGCGGCATGGTGGGCACGGCGCTGGTCGGCACGCTGGTTACGGAGCGCTATGCCTCCGGCGTGGCCAGTGCGCTCAATGCGGATAACGCGATGCAGTGGCTGCACCAGCTTGCTGATCCAGAAATTCTCATCGATCATGACGCGCAAACCGCCGTGCTGGCGCAGATGCATGCTGCGGGCCATGACGGTGCGGCGCTGCTCGAAGCTGCGCGGCATGTGCTGGTGAGTGCCATCCATATCGGCCTGATCGTGGCGACGGTGGTGGCGCTGGTCGGCCTGTGGCGTGTGCGCCGGGTGCCACCGGTGGTGCTGCACCGTGTTGAGCCTGTGCAACACACCGAATAGGCGCGAACAAGCTGGAGCGGTTAGGATGCGCGGTTCCCCAGCAATCTCAGCCCCCTGATCGATGACCTCTGAACGCGAACGCTTCGCCGTCATGCACCAGTTCGGCCGCACCTACCGTGCGTTCATGGCCGCCTTCGAGGCGCATGTGGGCCAGCCCATGCCGCGTTGGCGCATCCTGCTGGCGTTGCACGACCAGACGGGCGGCGGCCTTGCCCAGAAGCAGCTTGCCGAGCGTCTGCAGATGGACCCCGGCGCGCTCACCCGTCAGCTCAAGGTGCTCGACCAGCTCGGCTGGATCGAACGCACCACCGATGCGCGCGACAACCGCCTGACCAACGTGTCGCTCTCCGACGCCGGCCTGGCCGTGGTGCTCGAATGCATGCCGCGGCGCATCGCCTTCATCAATGCGACGCTCGATGGGCTGCCCGATGATCTCGTCCACGCGCTGTCCGAAGCGCTGGCACAGATCGAGACACGCCTGGCCGACGTGCCAGAGCTGTCCGGCACATCAGACATCAAAAACGCCGATCAGCCCGAAGAGCGCTGAAGCGCCCGGAGACACGCCATGCCCATGGTGATCAACAGCGCGCTGTACCGCAACGGCAAGCGCGAACGCGACCTCTCGGTCGAAGACATCAGCGACGTCCTGCACACGCCCGGCTCCTTTGTCTGGCTCGGCCTGCACGAGCCGGACAACGCCATGCTCAACCAGTTGCAGGAAGAATTCGCCCTGCACGACCTCGCCATTGAAGACGCGCGCAACGCCCACCAGCGGCCCAAGCTGGAGGTGTATGGCGACACGCTCTTCATCGTGTTGAATACCGCACAGATGCAAGACGGCAACGTCGTCTTTGGCGAGACCCATGTGTTCGTCGGCAAGGATTTTCTGGTCTCGGTGCGACATGGGCCGTCGGCGTCGTATTCGCCGGTGCGCGAGCGCTGTGAGCGCACGCCGCAATTGCTCGCCAAGGGTGCGCCGTTTGCGCTCTATGCGGTGATGGACTTTGTGGTTGACAACTACCAGCCCGTGCTCGAGCGCATGCAGGAAGAGTTCGAGCAGATCGAGAGCCAGATCTTTGGCGACACGTTCGACCGTGCGGCCATCGAGCGGCTCTACACGCTCAAGCGCCAGCTTCTGCGCCTGCGTGGAGCAGCACTGCCGGTGGAAGACATTGCCGGCCAGCTCGTTCGCCTACACGAAGACGTGGTGCCTAAAGAGCTGCGCGCGTACTTTCGCGACATCGCCGACCATGCGCACCGCGTGGTGGGCGCGCTCGACGTGATTCGCGAAATGCTGACCACGGCCATCTCCGTGAACGTTGCGCTGGTGTCTGTTACGCAGAACGACATCGTCAAGCGCCTGGCAGGGTGGGGCGCTATCCTGGCGATCCCGACCGTGGTGTTCAGCAACTACGGCATGAACTTCAAGGGCATGCCGGAGCTGGAGCATCCGGCGGGGTATCCCATCGTGCTGGCGTGTACGGCCACCGCCTGCGTGTGGCTGTATCGCAAGCTGCGCAAATCGGGCTGGATCTAGGAGACATTGATGATGCGCTGCTGCTGGGCGGGCGAAGACCCGCAGATGATCGCGTACCACGACACCGAGTGGGGCGTGCCCTCGCACGACGATCGCCACCTCTACGAGATGCTCATCCTGGAAGGCGCGCAGGCCGGCTTGTCTTGGCAGACCATCCTGCGCAAGCGGGCGCGCTATCAGGAGGTGTTCGAAGGGTTTGATGCGGCACGCGTGGCGCGCTTCACGCCCGCGCGCATTGAAAAGCTGCTTACCGACCCCGGCATCGTGCGCAACCGCGCCAAGGTGGAAGGCGCCGTCATCAACGCGCGCAAGGTGCTGGAGCTGCAGGAAGAAGTGGGCTCGCTTGATGCGTTCCTGTGGGCGTTCGTCGACGGCAAGACCATCGTCAACCGCTGGGACAGCTACCGCGATGCACCCGCCGCCACCGATGCCTCCAAGGCGATGAGCAAGGCGCTGGTCAAGCGTGGCTTCAAGTTCGTCGGCCCCACCATCTGCTACGCCTTCATGCAGGCCACCGGCATGGTCGATGACCATGAGGCCGGTTGCTTCCGCGCCTGCGAGGCATAACGCGCAGGGCCGATTCCAATCTGTTGCTGGTGGACCGCGATCTCTTCTTGATCGACGCAATGTCCGCTATTCTCGCCACTCCCAACATTGACGGAGTCGTTCTTCATGTCGCTGAACTTTCTCGGCATTGCCGGTAGCCTGCGCCAAAAATCCACCAACCAGGGCCTGCTGCGCGCGGCGTCCACCCGCCTGCCCGCGGGTGTAGAAATGGAACTGGCCGATCTGCGTGATATTCCGTTTTACAACGCAGACATCACGGACAAGCCGGCGTCGGTACGGCGCGTGTTCCAGCAACTGGAGCGCGCCGATGCACTGGTGCTGGCCTGCCCGGAATACAACTACTCGCTGGCGCCGGCGCTGAAGAACATTCTCGACTGGGCCTCGCGTGAGCCGAACAACGCGTTGCTGGCCGGCAAGCCGGTCGCAATACTGGGCGCGGGCGGCGGCATGGGCACGTCGCGTGCGCAATACCACCTGCGTCAGGTGTGCGTGTATCTGGACCTGCATCCGCTGAACAAGCCGGAAGTGTTCGCAAACGCGTTTGCCGGCGGCTTCACGCCGGACGGCGATCTGACGGACGAGCGCATCGCCGGTCTGATCACCGAGCAGATGCAGGCGCTCGCCAATTGGACGAAGAAGCACAAGGCGTAAGCGCCGCCACCCGTTGACTCACTCGCCGGCGTGCAGCGTACGGTTGCGCCCGGCGAGCGACCCCATCACGATCGATGCCAGCGCAATCGCGCTGAACAGCCAGCCGACCACGGCCCAACCGCCGGTCAGGTCGTGCAGCACCCCCATCAGATACGGCCCGGCAGCGGCCATGGTGTAGCCGATGCCCTGCGTCATGGCCGACAGGCTGGCCGCCACACGCGCATCGGCCGAGCGCAGGACGATCAGCGACAGCGCCACGCTGAAATTGCCGCCCTGGCCCAGCCCCAGCAGCACTGCCCACCACCACAGCGTCGACAGCGGTGCGTACAGGCAGCCGATCAGGCCGGCCCAGCACATCAGCATCATCAGCAGCACGGCGGGCCGCTGGTCGCGCCCGAGCCGCGCCACGAACGGGCCGCCGAGCGCCGTGATGAGCTGCACGAGAATCGAGACAGCGGCTACCACGCCCGACTGCACCGCTGTCAGCCCGCGGTCTTGCAGGATCACCGGCAGCCAGCCGAACACGCAGTACGCCAGTGAGGATTGCAGCCCCATGTACAGCGTCACTTGCCAGGCGATCGGCTTGTTCCATAGCGACACGCGTTCGATACGCGCAGCCGAACCCTTGCCGTGTGCATGCCGCATGTGCGGCCACCAGCCAATGAAGGCCAGCAGCGCCGGCAACGCCCAGAACGCCAGCGCCGGCTGCCACCCACCCAGCCATGCGGAAAGCGGCGCGCTGGCACCGGCTGCAACCGCCGCGCCAAAGCACAGCGCCATGGTGTAGACGCCGGTCATCAGATCAGCCTGACGGCCAAAGTCTCGCTTGACGATGCCCGGCAGCAAGATGCCTGTCACGCCAATGCAGGCGCCCGCTGCCAGCGTGCCGATGAAGAGCGCAAGCGCACCGCCCGCGCTGCGCAAGGCAATGCCCGCGGCCAGTGCGATCAGCAGGCCACCGACGGCGCGTTCCGCGCCAAAGCGCCGGGCCAGCACCGCCGCAGCCGGTGCGAACACGCCAAGGCACAACACCGGCAGCGTCGTCAGCAGCCCCGCCGTTGCACCTGACAGGCCCGTGCCAGCCGCGACTTGCTTGAGTACCGGCGACAGGCTCGACAGTGCTGGCCGCAGGTTCACGCCCACTAGGACCAGCCCGACTACGAGCAGGACGAGTGCGCCGGCCGAGTTGCGCGCGGTGGCGTCATGCGTGGCGGCAGGAGATTGCGGCGAGTGTGGTGATTGGGACATGGCAGGGCAGGCTTGCGGGCAAGCTGCCGATTGTAGGGCGTGCGCTGGATTGGTGCATGCGCCTTGCCCGATCCCCATGACGGCAGCGCGCGTTAGTGTGCTCCGTTGATTCGCGAGGCGATGTCCGTCAGCACGTCGGTGGACGGCGCGCCGCGTTCGGCCGCCAATGCCAGTGCGCGCCGTGTGAGCGCGGTGTACAGCGCAGCATGATCCGCGCCGAGCGCCCCCAGCGCATGCAAGTGTTTGTCGATCACGCCGCCGTCGCCACGCGAGACCGGCCCGGCCAGTGCGCCGGCCAGGCCGCGCGCGCGGGCGGCGGCCAGCGTGCCGTCCACCAGCGGCCACATGGCGGCAACAGCAGCATCGCGGTCGATGCCCGCGGCCTGCCACAGCGTGGCGGCCTCATGCAGTGCGCACAGCAAGAAGCTGGCAGCGTAGTTGGCCCCCGCGTGGTACAGCGCGCGTTGTCCGGGTCGGACCTTCAGCGGTGTGCAGCCGAGGCGTTGCGCAAAGCTGGCGAGCGCCGCGTCGTGCGGGGCGTCCGCGTCAATGGCGATGGATGCGCCGCCCAGGCGTTCGGCGTCGTCTGGCAAACCAGCAAAGAGGAAGAGGGGGTGAAGGCTGGCCGTATCTGCACCGGCCTGGCGGGCGGTGTCGAGCAGATCGCGTTCTCCCGCGCCGCTGCAATGGACCACGAGCTGCCCAGGTCGCCAGCGCACACCGGCCGCGACGCGGGCAATCGCATCATCCGGCACAGTGATGAAGACCCAGTCCGCCGCATCGGCCACGCCTTGCGCATCGAGCGCCTTGGCACCCGTGGCCTGCGCCAGCCACGCCGCATTGGCTTGCGTACGACTGGCCACCGCAACGCTAGGTACGCCCGCGTGATACGCCCGCGTGGCCAGTGCTCGCGCCAGGCGACCCGCGCCGATCCAGCCGACCGAAACTGGCGCCTCGATTGCTAAAGAAGACATACGTGAACCCCGCGTCAGAACGGGCGGATCATAAGCCCGGCGCCCCTTCATATTCGCAATTAACTGCCGTGATTTTTTCGTAACCGCCAATGCGCGTGCAGGAAAGTGGGGTACGCCGAGTGCTGAGCAAGGCAGCCGCAGGCGTGCACTTTCGCTGAGCATCGCCTGACCGCTTCTCGTGGGTTGGCTGAGCGCGTTGCAGGTGTGGGTGTCTCGCAGACGCTTGACTGGGCATAATTCCGGCTGCATTCCCGAAGGACAACATTCATGAAAACAGGTCGACGCGCTGGGGGCATACCCTCCGGCGGTCCTGCCCGACGTTGTGTCCGTTATGCGCCCCTGATACTGGCGATGCTGCTGGCAGGCTGCGCTGTCGGCCCCGACTACGGCACGCCGCAATTGAAGGGCACCGAAGCGCCGCAAGGCTGGCACGCCACGTTGCCGCACCACGGCAACCGCATGGCGCTGGCGCGCTGGTGGGAGCAGTTTCACGATCCGGTGCTGACGCAGCTTGTCGAGCAAGCCGACACCACCAGTCCCACCATCGCCCAGGCGGTCGGGCGCGTGCGCGAGGCACGCGCAAGTGTCTCTACCAGCCGGGCGGCGTTCTTTCCCCAGTTGAAGGGCAGCGGCTCGGCATCGCGGCAGGGCGGGTTCGGTAGCAGTGAGTTCGCCGGTGGTTCGAGCTTTGGCGGATTGCCCGGCGGCACGGTGAGCCCGACGCTGGGGCTGGGCACCATCACCACGCTGGCGGCACAGGCCGATGCGTCTTGGGAGATCGACCTGTTTGGCGGTAAGCGCCGCAGCTTGGAGGGTGCCGATGCGCGCCTGGAGGCCAGCGAGGCCGATTGGCACGATGCCCGCGTGACACTCGCGGCGGAAGTCGCCAACACCTATCTGCAGCAGCGTGAGTGCGAAGCGCTGGTCGACATTGGTGCGACGACGCTCACTTCACGGCAGGAAACGCTCACGCTGACCGAGCGCAAGTTCCGCACGGGCTTTGTCGCGCCGGCTGACTATGCGCAGGCGCAGGCCACTGTAGCTGATGCCATCAACGCGCTGGAAGGGCAGCGAGCCCAATGCGCGCAGGGCATTGACAAGCTCGTCACGCTCACCGGCTTGGACCACGAAGCACTGAACACCCTGTTGGCCAAGGCGAGTGCGCAGATTCCTGCGCCGCCTGACGCCGGCGTGCACGACGTGCCAGCGCGGGTGCTGTCGCAGCGGCCAGATGTGTCGTCGTCGGAACGCGCGGTGGCAGCGGCCAGTGCGGACATTGGTGTTGCGGTGGCGAGCCGCTTGCCGTCGCTCACGTTGGTGGGCTCCATCGGCATCAACTCGTTTCGCGTGAGCGGGCAGTCGTTCACGAGCAAGTCGTGGTCGTTCGGGCCCTCGGTGTCGCTGCCGATCTTCGAAGGTGGTGCGGGCGCGGCGCGTGTGGAAACCGCACGTGCACGCTACGACCAGGCGCTGGCCAGCTACCGCGGGAAGGTGCGCCAGGCCGTGCAGGAAGTCGAAGATGCGCTGGTGCGTCTGGACGCGGCGGACCGCCGCCTGGATGCCGCCACCACGGCCGATACGCAATACACGAAGGTGCTGGAGGCGGCCAACGCGCGCTATCGCCTGGGCGCCGGCAGCCTGCTGCAGCTTGAGGACGTGCGACGTACGACGCTGCAGGCATCGCAATCCCTGGCGGCTGTGAGGCTCGAACGCGCGCAGGCGTGGGTCGCGCTGTACAAGGCCGCGGGCGGTGGCTGGCACGCAGATGATGCCGACGCCGCCGGCAACGCCCAACCGAATTCTTCCAAGGCTCCCGCGCCGGCCGCAATGGCCCCGGCGCACAACGGAAACGCTTCATGACAGGACAACGTGTTTGGATGACAGGGCTGGCCCTGGTGTTGGCCGGCGTGCTGGCGGCGTGCGGCAAGGCTGCGCCCGAGAGCAAGCAACCGGGCAAGGAACAGCCTGCGCCCAAGCCGGCGCTGACCGTGAACGTGACGCATCTCACGCAGCAGGTGTGGCCGCGCACGGCTACGGCCAGCGGCGCGGTGCAGGCGTGGCAGGAAGCCAGCATTGGCGCTGAGGTGGGCGGATTGAAGCTGGCGGAGGTGCTCGTCAACGTGGGGGATGTCGTCAAGCAGGGGCAACTGCTTGCGCGCCTGTCGGACGAGACGGTGCGCGCCGACGTTGCCGCGCAACGCGCCGCGCTGGCAGAGGCCGAAGCTTCTGCAGCGCAGGCTGCCGGCGAAGCCCGCCGTGCACACGAGTTGGACAAGAGCGGTGCCATCAGCCAACAGGATCTGGTGCAGTACGACACGCAGGCCAAGACGGCAGCGGCCAAGCTCGCGTCAGCGCGTGCGCAGTTCGACAGCCAGCAACTGCGGTTGCGTTATACGCGGGTGGTGGCGCCGGATGACGGCGTGATCAGCGCGCGTTCGGCCACCGTCGGTGCCGTGGTGTCGTCGGGCACCGAACTCTTCAAGCTGATCCGCAAGAACCGCCTGGAGTGGCGCGCCGAGATGCACGGCGATGTGCTGCCGCGCGTGCAGCCCGGCCAGGCCGTGCGCTTGCGCCGCATGGATGGCGGCATCGTCAACGGCCGCGTGCGCCAGATTGCGCCCACGGTGGATGCCAACACGCGCAATGGTCTCGTCTATGTCGATCTGCCGCCCGAAGCCGGCAGCACCGGTATAAAAGCCGGCATGTACCTGTCAGGCGATGTGCAGTTGGGCGATGCGCCCGCCAAGACAGTGGCAGAGACCGCGGTCTTCTCGCGCGATGGCTACGACTACGCGATGGTGGTCGGCCCACAGAACCGCGTGCGCCAGACCAAGGTCGTGCTCGGCCGTCGTCAGGGTGGTCAGGTGGAGATCACGCAAGGCATTGACGCGAACGACGCGGTGGTTGCCGCAGGGGCCGCCTTCCTGAGTGACGGTGATCTTGTGCGCGTGGCTGCGGCCGGCGCGCCTGCATCGGCACCGGCGGGAGCGAAGCCATGAACTTCTCTGCCTGGGCGATCCGCAAGCCCATTCCGTCGATCCTGTTGTTCATCCTGATCACGGTGGCGGGGCTGGTGTCGTTCAAGATGCTGCCGATCCAGAATTTTCCGGACATCGACTTTCCCGCGGTGTCCATTACCGCCAGCCTGCCCGGCGCCACGCCCACGCAGATGGAGACGGAGGTCACGCGCAAGATTGAAGACAGCATCGCCAGCATCGGTGCGATCAAGCACATCACGTCCACCATCAACGATGGCAGTTCGACCACGATGGTCGAGTTCCAGCTTGAGAAGGATGTGCAGGAAGCGGTCAACGATGTGCGTGACGCGGTCAGCCGTATCCGCGCGCAATTGCCGTCTGACGTGCAGGAGCCGGTGATTTCGCGCGTGACGTTTGCCGGCCTGCCGGTGCTGACGTACGCCGTGGAAGCGCCCGACATGGACGCGGAGGACCTCTCCTGGTTTGTCGACAACGTCGTCAACAAGCGGTTGCTGTCGGTGCGCGGCGTGGCCAAGGTCACGCGCCAAGGCGGGGTGGACCGCGAGGTGCGCGTGCAGCTCGACCCTGTGCGCCTGCAAGCCCTGAACGTGACGGCGGCTGACATCAGCACGCAGGTGCGTGGCATGCAGCAGGAGGCGCCGGGCGGCCGCGGCAATATCGGCGGGCAGGAGCAGGCCGTGCGCACGCTCGGCACCGTAAAGAGCGCGCGTGAGCTGGCGCAGATGGACATCCCGCTATCGGATGGACGGCGCGTTCGCCTCTCAGATGTAGCCGAAGTGCGCGACACCGCTGCCGAGCCGCGTCAGATGGCGCTGTTTGACGGCAAGCCGGTGGTGAGCTTCCAGGTGTTCCGCTCGCGTGGCGCCAGTGAAGTCTCGGTGGCCAAGGGTGTGCGCGAGGCCATCGCCAAACTGCAGGCCGAGCGCCCCAACGTGCATGTGACCGAGGTCTTCAACATGGTCAAGCCGGTGGCGGATTCGTACAAGGCATCGATGGATGCGCTGTACGAAGGCGCCATCCTGGCTGTGCTGGTGGTGTGGTTGTTCCTGCGCGACTGGCGGGCGACGTTCGTGTCGGCGGTGGCGCTGCCGCTGTCGATCATCCCGACGTTCGCCGCCATGCAGTTGCTGGATTTCACGCTCAACGGCATTACGCTCCTGGCGCTCACGCTGGTGGTCGGGATTCTCGTCGACGATGCCATCGTGGAGGTGGAGAACATCGTGCGCCACCTGCGTGATGGCAAGAAGCCGCTGGAGGCGGCGATGGAGGCCGCGCAGGAGATCGGCCTCGCCGTGATCGCCACCTCGCTCACGCTGGTGGCGGTGTTCCTGCCGACGGCCTTCATGGGCGGTATCTCGGGCAAGTTCTTCAAGCAGTTCGGGTGGACCGCCTCGCTGGCGGTGCTGGCGTCATTGCTGGTGGCGCGCTTGCTCACGCCCATGATGGCCGCCTACATGCTCAAGCCGCAGGACGAGCCCAACCGCGACAGCTGGATCATGACGCGCTACCTGCAGGCGGCGCGCTGGTGCCTGGTGCACCCGTGGAAGACGGGTGGCATGGCTGCGGCGTTCTTCGTCGTATCAGTCGCCATCATTGGATTGATTCCCGCCACCTTCCTGCCGCCTGAAGACTGGGCGCAACTGCAGATGACGGTGGAAAGCCCGCCCGGCAGCACCATCGCCCAGACCCGCGACAACACCGAGCGCGTGCGCAAGATCGTCATGCAGCACAAGGAAGTCCGCCACGTCTATACGGCCATCGGCTCCGGCGTCATGGCCGGCGTGCCGGGTTCCAGCGGTGGCGAGGTGCGGACGGGCACGCTCACGATCTCGCTCACGGACAGGCATGACCGCAGCATCAAGCAACAAGCGGTGCAACGCCAGTTGCGCGAGATGCTGGAGGGTGTGCCGGGCGTGCGCATTTCATTTGGCGCGGTGGGTTCCGGCGAGCAATTGCAGGTGGTGCTGACCGGCGATGACCCTACCACGCTGCAGCAGTCCGCCCGCGATGTGATGCGCGATCTACGCACCGTGCCGGGCCTGGGTGCGATCACGTCTTCGGCGAGCCTGTTGCGGCCTGAAATCGTCATCCGTCCGGACTTCGCGCGTGCAGCGCAGCAAGGCGTTACCGCGGCCGCCATTGGCCAGGCCGTGCGTGTGGCCACCGCCGGTGACTACGACGTCAACCTGCCCAAGCTGAACCTGCCCGAGCGGCAGGTGTACATCCGCGTAGAGCTGGACCCGAAGGCGCGCAACCAGATCGACACGATCCGGCAGTTGCGCGTGTTGGGCCGCAACGGCGCGGTGCCGCTGGAGAACATCGCAGACATCTCCATCGCCAGCGGCCCCGCGCAGATCGACCGCTACGACCGCAGCCGCAACATCACCATCAGCGTGGGGCTGGAGGGGCGTGCGCTGGGCGACACCAACATGGCGGTGGAGGCGCTGCCATCCATCAAGAACCTGCCGCCGGGCGTACGTCGTATTGCGGCGGGCGATGTGGAGGGCATGCAGGAACTCTTCGGCAGCTTCTTCCTGGCCATGGTCGCGGGGGTGCTGTGCGTGTATGCGGTGCTGGTGCTGCTGTTCCACGACTTCACGCAGCCGGTGACGATTCTGGCGGCGCTGCCGCTGTCGGTGGGTGGCGCGTTCGGGTTGCTGGCGTTGTTCGGCTTCAGCCTGTCATTGCCGGCGCTGATCGGCCTGTTGATGCTGATGGGCATCGTGACCAAGAACTCGATCCTGCTGGTGGAATACGCCATCGTGGCCCGGCGTGACATGGGCATGTCGCGCACCGACGCCATCATTGATGCGTGCCACAAGCGTGCTCGCCCCATTGTCATGACCACCGTGGCGATGACGGCCGGCATGGTGCCGATGGCGCTTGGCCTGGAAGGCGATGCGGGCTTCCGTGCGCCGATGGCGGTAGCGGTGATCGGTGGTCTGCTGACCTCCACGTTGCTGAGCCTGCTGGTGGTGCCTGTGGTGTTTGAGAAGGTGGACGACATCAAGGAGTGGATGCTGCGCAAGTTTCGCAGTGCGCGCCATCACGGGCACCAGGGCGAGCCCGCATCGGAGCGCGGCACGCGCTAGGTGTAGCATCGGGCGGTCCCAAGCCGGGGAGACCACCCATGTCCGACGCCGTGCTGTTCCAGACCGATGGCCCGGTCTGCACGATCCTGCTCAACCGGCCCGAGTGCCGCAACGCGGTAGATGGACCGACCGCCGCCGCGCTGCTCGCCGCGTTCGAGCGCTTTGAAGCCGATGATGCGTTGCGCGTCGCGGTGCTCGGCGGCACCGGTGGGCATTTCTGCTCGGGCGCGGATCTCGCTGCGGTGGGTGATCCAGCGCGGCGCAATCTCCTTGACCCCGATGGCGGGGCACCCGGGCCGATGGGGCCGTCACGCATGGCGCTATCGAAGCCGCTGATTGCTGCTGTGAGCGGCTACGCCGTGGCAGGCGGCCTGGAACTGGCGTTGTTGGCCGATTTGCGCGTGGTGGAGCGTGACGCCGTATTCGGCGTGTTTTGCCGCCGCTGGGGCGTGCCGCTCATCGACGGCGGAACGGTACGCCTGCCGCGTATTGTCGGTATGGGGCGGGCGCTGGACATGATTCTGACCGGTCGCGCTGTACACGCCGACGAAGCGCTCGCCATGGGCCTCGCCAGTCGCGTGGTCGAGCCCGGTGAATCACTGGCTGCTGCGCAACAGCTCGCCCGCGAGATTGCCGCGTTTCCGCAGCAATGCATGCTGGCCGATCGCGCATCGGCTTATGCGCAGTGGGATCTGCCGCTGGCCGAGGCGCTGCGACAGGAAGGGGCGCGTGGCACGCCAATGGTATTTGCCGAAGGCGTGGCCGGTGCGGCGCGATTTGCCAGTGGGGCAGGGCGGCACGGGCAACCGGACACGACAACCTGAACACGTATGAAAATGCACCAACCGAAAGCCAAATCGGTTGGCGTTTTTCTTTGGTGTTGCGGGCGCTTAGGCGGTAACGCTTTCAGCCTGCACAGCTTTGCTGCCTGCATGCTGTGCCTTGGCATGCTTGGCACGCAAACGGCGCGTGGCTTCCACCATGCCTTGCAGCGCTGCTTCCACTTCCGGCCACCCACGTGTCTTCAAGCCGCAGTCTGGGTTCACCCACAGGCGCTGCACCGGCACCACCTGCGCCGCCTTGTCGAGCAGCGCTTCCATCTCTTCCACACGCGGCACGCGCGGTGAGTGGATGTCGTACACGCCAGGTCCGATCTCGTTCGGGTACGCAAACTCGCCAAACGCGTCCAGCAGTTCCATGTTCGAGCGGGAGGTTTCGATGGTGATCACGTCGGCATCCATTGACGCGATGGCCGGCAGGATGTCGTTGAACTCCGAATAGCACATGTGCGTGTGGATCTGCGTGTCGTTGCGCACGCCCGAGGCGGATACGCGGAAGGCGCGCGCCGCCCACTCCAGGTAAACCGGCACGTCGGACGCACGCAGCGGCAGGCCTTCGCGGAAGGCCGGTTCGTCGATCTGGATGGCGGCAATGCCGGCGGTTTCCAGATCGCAGACTTCGTCGCGCAGGGCCAGGGCGATCTGCAACGCGGTTTGCTCACGCGGCTGGTCATCGCGCACGAACGACCACTGCAGCATCGTCACGGGGCCGGTCAGCATGCCCTTCATCGGCTTGGTGGTCAGGCTTTGCGCGTACTTGGACCACTCGACGGTCATGGCTTCGGGTCGGTACACATCACCGTAGATGACGGGGGGCTTCACGCAGCGCGAGCCGTAGCTCTGCACCCAGCCGTTGGCGGTGAAGGCGTAACCCCACAGCAGCTCGCCGAAGTACTCGACCATATCGTTGCGCTCGGCTTCGCCGTGCACGAGCACGTCGAGCCCCAGGGCTTCCTGGCGGCGCACCACGTCGGTGATCTCGGCGCGCATGCGTTCGAGGTAGTCCAGCGCAGGCAGATCACCGCGCTTGTTCTGGGCGCGGGCCTGGCGGATCTCGGCCGTTTGTGGGAAGGAACCGATGGTGGTGGTCGGCAGCAGCGGCAGATTCAGGCGTGCTTGCTGGGCTTCTGCGCGCGTGGGGTAAGGCGCGGCGCGTTCCGCATCCTCTGCACGGATGGCAGCCACGCGGCGCTTGACGCTAGCGTTGTGTACGCGGCGCGATTGGGTGCGCGTGGCAATGGCAGCGCGGTTGTCATCGAGTGCGCTTTGCACTGCGGCCGGCCCCTCGACCACCGCGCGCTTGAGCACGACCAGTTCGTCCAGCTTCTGGCGTGCAAAGGCCAGCCAGCCCTGGAGTTCGTCGTCGAGCCGGGTTTCGGCAGACAGGTCCACCGGCACATGCAGCAGCGAGCAGCTCGGTGCGATCCACAGACGATCGCCGAAGGCTTCGGCCAGCGGTGCTACGCGTTCCAGCACGCGTGCAAGGTCCGTGCGCCAGATGTTGCGGCCATCGATCACGCCCACGGACAGCACCTTGTCGGCGGGCCACGGTGCGAAGGCAGCAAGCTGTTCCGGCGCACGCACGATATCCAGATGCACACCGGCAACCGGCAGCGACTTGATCAGCGCCGCATGGTGTGAGGCGGCTTCAAAGTACGTGGTTAGCAGCAGCTTCGGGCCATTGGCGGCCGCCAGCGTTTGATAGGCCGGGCCAAATGCTTCAACCCAGGCCTGCGGCAGGTCGAGCACCAGCGCCGGTTCGTCGATCTGCACCCATTCCACGTTCAGCGCAGCCAGGCGCTGGAGCACGGTGGCGTAGGCCCGCAGCACCTGCGGCAGCAGCGTGAGCTTGTCGGTCAAGCCATTGCGCGCCTTGGACAGATGCAGGAACGTGACCGGCCCGATCAGCGCCACCTTCACGCGATGGCCTGCCGCCTGCGCTTCACGTACCTCGTCGAAGAGCCATTCAGTACCGGGGCCAAAACGGAGGTCCGGCGTGAGTTCCGGTACGAGGTAGTGGTAGTTGGTATCGAACCACTTGGTCATCTCCATGGCCGCGTGGTCGGCATTGCCGCGTGCCAGCACGAACGATTGCGCCAGCGTGAGCTGCGTTGCGTCGACACCGTAGCGGGTGGGGAGGGCACCAAGTAGAGCGGCCGTTTGCAGTACCTGGTCATACCAGGCGAAGTCGCCCACGGTCACGAAATCCAGCCCTGCATCACGCTGGGCCGCCCAGTGGCGCTCGCGCAATGCGCGGCCGGTGGCACGCAGGTCGTCTTCCGAAGACGCGCCCCTCCAGAACGATTCGAGGGCGAACTTCAGCTCGCGCTGAGCGCCGATGCGCGGGTAGCCGAGGGTGTGGATGGTCGTCATACAGATTACAGGTGCCAAAGTGCAGGTCGGTTTTCGAGTCCTGTGATGATGGGTGACGACATTCCATGAATCAAATGATATTATTTTCTACATCATTGAATTGGATTCATATTTCGGAAATCGCACGCGTATGCTGGAAGTCCGTCATCTACGAACCCTGATTGCCCTGGCCGATGGCGGCTCGGTGTCGCGCGCAGCCGAGCGGCTGCACCTGACGCAATCGGCGCTGTCACACCAGTTGCGCGCGCTGGAATCGCACTACGGGTTGGCCGTCGTGCGCCGCAAGGGCCAGACCGTAGAACTGAGTGAGGCCGGCGAGCGCCTGCTGGAACTGGCCCAGAAGGTCGTCGCCGACATCCAGACCGCTGAGCGCGACTTGGAGCGCATCAAGGGCCGCGCCGCCGGCACGCTGCGCATCGCGCTGGAATGCCACACCTGCTTCGACTGGCTGATGCCCGTGATGGACGCCTTCCGTCAGCGCTGGCCCGAGGTGGAGATGGACCTGGTCTCCGGCTTTCATACCGATCCGCTCGCGCTGCTCAAGGACGGCCGTGCCGACGTCATCATCGGCTCCGACGCCAAGATGCGCCGGGGCGTGGTGTTCGCGCCGCTGTTCCGTTTCGAGATCCTGGCCGTACTACCAGTGGACCATCCCCTGCGCAATAAGAAGTGGCTGGAAGCGAAGGACTTCACAGACCAGACGCTCATCACATACCCCGTGCCGGAAGAGCGCATCGACCTGATCCGGCAGGTGCTGACGCCCGCCAGTATCGTGTTCAACCGACGGACGGCAGAGCTGACCATTGCCGTGCTGCAGCTTGTCGCCAGCCGCCGCGGGCTGGCCGCGCTGCCGAGCTGGGGTATCAAGAACTACATTGACTACGAATACGTGGTCGCCAAACGCGTCGGCAAGGAGGGAGTCTGGAGCGATCTCTACGCCGCCATGACGCGCGACTACGCGCAGGCGCCGTTCGCGCAGGACTTTATCGAGACGGCCAAGTCGATCTGCTTTGCGCAGTTGCCGGGGTTGATGCCGTTGGAGGCATAGTCCACTGAATCACTGAAATTGGTCGGCGCCTGCCATGCCATGCGGGCGCATCGCGTCGTTGCAAATGCTCGCAATAGCTGGCTATTGCTGCGCTTTGCGCCTAGCGCTGCATCCCGCATGGCATGTCCTTCGCCTCCCATTTCAATGATTCAGTGGACTAGTCAGGCGTGTTCTTTCTGGGGCAGGCGCGGCAGCTTGTTCTGCAAACCGGCTTTCAGAAAATCCAGCAGATGCCGCGTCGCCAGCGTCCGATACCGACTCGGCATCGCCAACATGTAGAGCCGACTGCCAAACACGCTGAACCGATAACCCGGCAGCACGCGTTTGACGTGGCCCTCGCGCAAATCATCAGCCGCCGCGTAGTAGGGCAGAATGCCCAGCCCATTGCCGGCGCGCACGGAGGCTTGCAGGAACAGGTAGTTGTCGGAAGAGACGCCTGGGTCGAGCGTGACATGCATGCGTTCATCGCCAAGCTGGGCTGACAACCGCAACGGCTGCCCAACCGCCGGCGCACTGACGATGGTGTGTCCGGCCAGCGTATCGAGCGTCTTTGGCATGCCATGCGCGGCCAGGTAGTCCGGCGCGGCGCACAGCACCCAGTCCACCTCATCGAGCAGTGTGGCGACGAGCGACTCGGGCGGGTTCGAGACGATGCGCAGTGCCACATCCACATCTTCGCCAATCAGGTCGGACACACGGTTGTCGAAGCGCACATCCAGCCGGATGTCCGGATACGCGCGCTTGAACGCCACCAGCAGCGGCGACACCAGTAAGTGCCCCAGCCCTGTCGGCACCGACAGCCGCACGCTCCCCTGCAGCGATTTGCCTAGCGACGACACCAGCGCGTCCGCCGCCGCCATCTCGCGCAGGATGCTGCGCCCATGCTCGTAGATGCCGGCGCCGACTTCGGTTGGCTCCACGCGGCGGGTGGTCCGGCGCAGCAACTGCACGCCCAGTGCTCGCTCGAACGCCTTAAGCCGGTGGCTCACGTTGGAGCGCGTGGTCTGCAGCTTGCGCGCCGCCGCCGACAGGTTGCCCGCATCGACGATTTCTACGAACAGCTTGAGTGCATTCAGGTCCATATCGGATCCATCCCGGCGTGCCATATTGGTGAAGCAGACTCGACATTCTGTTGATGTAGGAACGGATTGTCAAAACGCCTCAAGTCGGTAATATCTGCCGGAACATCCCATTGGAGCCAAGCGACATGGCACTCGACGACGAATCCTTCGGCCTGCTGCAGCAATCGGTGCAGCGCTTCATCCAGGAACGGCTGATGCCGGCGGAAAACATCCTCGAAGAAGAGGATGACGTGCCCGCCGAGATCGTCGCGGACATGAAGGAGATGGGCCTGTTCGGCCTGTCGATTCCGGAAGAGCACGGCGGCATTGGCCTGTCGATGGCGCAGGAATGCGAGGTGGTGTACGACCTTGGGCACACCGCGTTCGCGTTCCGCTCGGTGTTTGGCACCAACGTCGGCATTGGCTCTCAGGGCATCCTGATGGACGGCACCGATGCGCAGAAGGCCAACTACCTGCCGCGCATCGCCAGCGGCGAGCTGATCATCTCGTTTGCGCTCACGGAACCGGGCGCCGGTTCGGATGCGGCATCACTGCAGACGCGCGCCACGCTGGATGGCGACCACTACGTCATCAATGGCACCAAGCGCTTCATCACCAACGCGCCGCGCGCCGGCGCCTTCACGCTGATGGCGCGCACCGGTGGCGAGGGCGCGGGTGGCATCTCCGCCTTCATCGTGCCGGCCGATACGCCCGGCATCACGCTCGGCAAGCCGGATAAGAAGATGGGCCAGCGCGGCACCAAGACGTGCGACGTGATGCTCGACAATGTGCGGGTGCCTGCGGCCAACATCATCGGCGGTGTAGCGGGGCAGGGCTTCAAGACAGCAATGAAGGTACTGGATCGCGGGCGTCTGCATATCTCTGCGCTGGCCTGCGGCATGGCGCACCGGCTCATCACGGATGCCGTGGCGTATGCCAAGGAGCGCAAGCAGTTCGGCCAGCCGATTGCAGACTTCCAACTGATTCAGGCGATGCTGGCCGACAGCCAGGCCGAGCTGTACGCGAGCATGTCGATGGTGCGCGATTGCGCGCGCCGTTATGACGCCAAGCCCGTGGGCAAGCAGGATCACGAAGTCAGCATGCTGGCCTCGTGCACGAAGATGTTCTGCACGGAAATGGTTGGCCGCGTGGCAGACCGCGCCGTGCAGATCCACGGCGGCGCGGGCTACATTGCAGAGTACAAGGCCGAGCGCTTCTACCGCGATGTGCGCCTGCTGCGCCTGTACGAGGGCACAACGCAGATCCAGCAACTCATCATCGCCAAGAATCTGCTGCGGGATTGAGGCTACGTGGTTCCATCAATTCGGGCGGGGATGGCCCTGTAATGGAGCCATGTTCTGGTTCACAATGGGTGCCTTCCCCCGAGCGGTTGGCCCAGACGCCACCGGAGTTGCCATGTACGTCCCCGCCCATTTCGATGAATCGCGCACCGAGGCGCTGCATACGCTGATCGCGCAGAACCCGTTCGGCACGCTCGTCACGCACGGCAGGAGCGGGCTGGATGCGAATCACATTCCGTTCCTGCTGCTGCCTGAAGAGGGCAAGCTTGGCGTGTTGCATGCCCACGTGGCGCGCGCCAACCCGGTCTGGCAAGACGTGGCCAATGACGACGAAGTGCTCGTCATCTTCCGTGCGGGTGATGCGTATATCTCCCCCACGTGGTATCCGAGCAAGCACGAGGCGCACAAGCAGGTGCCGACGTGGAACTACCGCGTGGCCCATGCGCACGGCCGCATCACCATCCGCGACGACGAGCGCTTCGTGCGCGGTGTGGTTGCGCGCCTGACGCGCACGCACGAGGCTTCGCAGCCAACACCTTGGAAGATGTCCGATGCACCGGCTGACTACATCGACACGCTGCTAGGGATGATTGTCGGCATCGAGATCGAGATCACGCGCATCGAAGGCAAGCTCAAACTCAGCCAGAACAAGGAAGCGCGGGACATTCGCGGCGCGGGTGAAGCACTCCAGGCAAACGGCGAGCGTGTGATCAGCGATGCGATGCTGGCTTGCGCTGCCGCCAAAGCAGAGTGATGCGAGAGATGGACGCTGCGTCCGTTGCGCATAGGTATTACCTCGCGCTGCAGCTCCAGTAATCTGTCACCGCCAGTACAGTTGCCTCTGGAAACAGGCGCAACTGTTTCTGTACCGTCTGTGTGCCTGCATTTCAGAATGCATGAAACCCGACAGCCGTATGGATCGACGGAGCGTTCATGTACATCCCCACCCAGTTTGAGGAACCGCGTGCACAAGCGCTGCATGCGCTGATCGCGCAGTACCCGCTCGGCGCGTTGGTCACGCGCTGCGAGGGCGGTTTCGATGCGAACCATATCCCGTTTCTGTTGCTGCCCGAAGCGGGCAAGCTAGGCGCACTGCACGCCCATGTGGCGCGCGCCAACCCGCTCTGGCAAGACGTGGCCAATGGCGACGAAGTGCTGGTCATTTTTCGCGCGGGCGATGCGTATATCTCGCCGACTTGGTACCCGAGCAAGCATGAGCACCACAAGGATGTGCCGACGTGGAACTACCGCGTCGTGCACGCCCATGGCCGCATGACCATCCGCGACGATGAGCGCTTCGTGCGCGGTGTAGTCGGGCGCCTGACGCGGGCACATGAGGCTTCGCAACCCGTGCCGTGGAAGATGTCCGACGCTCCTGCCGACTATGTCGATGAACTGCTGAAGATGATTGTCGGTATCGAGATCGAGATCACGCGGCTTGAGGGCAAGCTCAAGCTCGGCCAGAACCGCGAAGCGCGGGACGCTCGCGGAGCCGGTGAAGTGCTCAAGGCCAGCGGCGAGCATGTTGTTGGCGATGCGATGCTGGCCGCGCTGGCGGCGAGGACGGAGTGATGGGAGCGGCGGACGTTTGATCCGCCGCTCGGGGATGCCTTACTTCACATTACGCGCCGGTAGTACCTCCCCGCGCACTTCACCAAAGCCCACGCGATAGCCATCCCCCTGGCACCAGCCGGTCATGATGACTTCATCGCCGTCTTCCAGGAAGGCGCGCGTGGTGCCGTTGCCAAGGTCAAGCGGCTGCTTTCCATTGACGGTCAGCTCCAGCAGGCTGCCGTACGAATCGGGCGTGGTGCCGCTGATGGTGCCGGAGCCCATCAAATCTCCCACGCGCACGTTGCAGCCGGACACGGTGTGGTGTGCCAGCTGTTGCGCCATCGTCCAGTACATCGCGCGGAAGTTCGTGCGGGCGATGGTGGCGCGCCCATTGTGATCCGTGCCGTGCGGGCGCAGCGCCGTTTCCAGGGCGATGTCGTAAGCGTTGGGCTGGCTCTGGCGCAGGTATTCCAGCGGCTCGGGTGATTGCGCCGGGTTGGCCACGCGGAACGGCTCCAGCGCTTCCATCGTCACGATCCACGGCGAGATCGACGTGCCGAACGTTTTGGCGTTGAACGGCCCTAGCGGCACGTATTCCCATTGCTGGATGTCGCGCGCGCTCCAGTCGTTGAGCAGCACCACGCCAAACATGTGGTCCGGTGCTGCATCGACGGCAATCGCTTCGCCCAGCGCGCTTGGCTTGCCGACCACGAAGGCCATCTCCAGTTCATAGTCCAGCTTGCGGCAAGCGCTGAAGATCGGGCGCGACTGGTCCGGCAGCTTGATCTGGCCCATTGGGCGGTGCAGCGGCGTGCCGCTCACCACCACCGAGCTGGCGCGGCCGTTGTAGCCGATGGGGATTTCGAGCCAGTTGGGCAGCAGCGCGTTTTCGGGGTCACGGAACATGCGGCCGACGTTGGTGGCGTGCTCCTTGGACGAATAGAAATCCGTGTAGCCGGGAATGTTGATCGGCAGGTGCATCACGGCGTGGGATTGCGGCACGAGGGCGCGGGCGTGCAGGGTGGCGTTGTCGCGCACGTGGGTGTCGGCCACGCTGAAGAGCGTTTGCAGCTTTTTGCGCGTTTCTGCCCACACGGGTTTGCCCAGGGCGATGAAGGTGTTGAGTGTGCCGGTGCGGAAGGTGCCACGTGTGGAGGCGGGCAGCAGGCCGGCGTCGTCCAATGCGCCCAAGTCGATCACCTGGTCACCCAGGGCGACGCCGGCGCGCGGCGAGGGGTTCTCTTTGGTGGAGAAGATGCCGAAGGGCAGATTTTCTAGCGGGAAGTGGGTGTCGGGGGTGTTGGCGGATTCGAGCCAGCTTAGTTGTCGTGTGGTCATGTTGGGTCGGGGGCGTTGGGTTGTTTTGGGGCTTGACGCTGTCAGTGCATTCTCTGTTTCACCCCCTGCCGGGGGCGACTCACTTTCTTTGTCTTGCCAAAGAAAGTAAGCAAAGAAAGGCGCGCCCGAGATGGCGACTTCCCCTTGAATTTATGTCGCAGAGAGGGGAAGGGGAAAACTCGCTTCGCTCAGACAGTTCCCCTTCCTTTTTCCTCTCTGCAACAGAAATTCAAGGCGCCATCAAGGGCAGGGTACGGCCAAACCTTCTGGATGTATGCCTTGGCGTCAAGGCGAATTCGGTATCAACGCTGGGTCGGGTCGAAATGCTTCTTCAGGCCTTGCCAGCACTCGAAGTACTTGGCCTGCAACTGTGCGGATTCTGCCGCGAAGCGCGTCGGGCGGATGACGGCGGGTGTCTCGAACATGAAGGCCATCGTTGCGTCCACCTTGTGCGGCTGGGTGGTGTCGCCGTTGCTGGCTTTCTCGAATGTGTCCGCATCGGGACCGTGGCCGCTCATGCAGTTGTGCAGGCTGGCGCCGCCCGGCACAAAGCCTTCGGCCTTGGCGTCGTACACGCCTTGGATGAGGCCCATGAACTCGCTGGCGATGTTGCGGTGGAACCAGGGCGGGCGGAACGTGTTCTCGGCCGCCAGCCAGCGCGGCGGGAAGATCACGAAGTCGATGGTGTCCACGCCAGGCGTGTCGGACGGGCTCTGCAGCACCAGGAAGATCGACGGGTCCGGGTGGTCGTAGCTGATCGAGCCGATGGTGTTGAACAGGCGCAGGTCGTACTTGTACGGCGCGAAGTTGCCGTGCCAGGCCACCACGTCCAGCGGCGAGTGGCCGATCTTGGCGGTCCACAGGTTGCCCTGGAATTTGGCGATGAGTTCAAAGTCGCCCTCGCGGTCTTCGTACCAGGCGTGCGGCGTGAGGAAGTCACGCGGGTTGGCCAGACCGTTCGAGCCGATCACGCCCAGGTCCGGCAGGCGGAAGAGGGCGCCGAAGTTCTCGCAGATGTAGCCGCGGGCTTCACCATCGGGCAACTCGACGCGGAAGCGCACGCCGCGCGGGATGACCACAATTTCCAGCGGTTCGACATCGACCACGCCCATCTCGGTCAGCAGGCGTAGGCGGCCTTGCTGCGGCACGATCAGCAGTTCGCCGTCGGCGTTGTAGAAGAAGCGGTCGGTCATGTCCGCGTTGGCGGCGTACAGGTGGATGCCGCAGCCGGTTTGCGCGTCGGGGCCGCCGTTGCCGGCAAAGGTGACGACGCCGTCAACGAAATCGGTGCCGGCGGCCGGGGCGGGCAGCGGGTCCCAGCGCAGCTGGTTGGGCGAGGGCGGCACCTCGTTGAAGTTGCTGTGGAAGCGCGCTTGCGCCATGGCGGCGAACGGCAGATGCACGGCACCCGGGCGAATGCGATACAGCCACGAGCGGCGGTTGTGCGCGCGCGGCGCGGTGAAGGCGGTGCCGGAAATCTGCTCCGCATACAGGCCATACGGCGCCTTCTGTGGCGAGTTCTGCCCGTGCGGCAGTGCGCCCGGCAGGGCTTCGGTGGCGAACTCGTTACCGAAGCCGCTCTGGTAAGCGGGGCGGTCCAGCGACGCGGGGGTGAATGCGAAGGGGGACGCGCTCGGGGCCGTCGGGGCGAGCATGTTCATGGTGAAGTCCTTGGAGAAAAGGTCGTCAAGGGAAAGCGTAGTCGTTCGAAAGCCATCAAGCAGGCTTGCGCGCAGCAAAGCGTGCGGCGTCCGAGCCACTGGCGGCCAGCGTGAGCGCCAGCACCATGCCGAACGACACCAGCGCCGGCACCGCCGCTGCCTGGAATAGCGCCTGGCCCGTCCACTGCATGGCGATCAACTGTCCGCCGACCACGGGGCCGAGCACCGAGCCGATGCGGCCCACGCCCAGGCTCCAGCCGATACCGGTGGCGCGCAGCGTGGTGGGGTAATACGTGGCGGCCAGCGCATTCACGGCGGGTTGCCCGCCGACGATGCAGAAGCCAGCGATAAACACGACAGCCACCAGCATCGGGAGTGCCGCCGCCACATGGCCGATCAGCGCAACGGTGGCGCAGGCGATCAGGAAACACACGGCCAGCACGCGCACAAAACCCAGGCGATCAATCAGCCGGCCCAGCGTGAGCGTGCCGATCACACCGCCCACTTGCAGCGCGGTGGCTACCAGCACAGCGGTATCCGTTGAGTACCCCGCGTCGCGAATCAGCGTCGGCAGCCAGTTCGACAGGAAGTACAGGTCGATCAGGTTCATGAAGTTGATGACCCACAGCACCAGCGTGACCTTGGCGCGGCCTTCCGTGAACAGCGCGGAGACCGGCATGCCGCGCGCAGGTGCCTCGGGCACGACGAACTGCGTCTGCGCGTTCACCTGTAGTTGCGGGGCAAGTTTGCCCAGCCAGCGTGCGAGGCGTTGATGGCGCGTTTGCGGATCGCCCTTGAGCACTAGGTATTGCAGGGATTCGGGCAGCCACAGCACCATCATCACGCCAATGACAAGCGGCACCAGTCCGCCCACGAGGAACACTGCGTGCCACCCGAAGCTCGACAGCAGTGCCGCGCTCACGAACCCGCCCAGCGCTGCGCCCACGGTAAAGCCGCAGGACACCAGCATCATCCACGTCACGCGTGAGCGCGCCGGGCTGAACTCGCCGGCCAGCGCCATCGCGTTGGGCATGATGCAGCCCAGCCCGAGGCCGGTAATGAAGCGCAGGACAAGCAGCGCCTGCACCGTTTCCACCTGCGTGGTGGCCAACATGCAGGCCGCAAAGAAGAACGTGGCGATGATCAGCACCGGCCGCCGCCCAAAGCGGTCGCCCAGCACGCCAAACACGAGCGAGCCGACCAACATGCCGAACAGCCCCGCGCCGAACACCGGCCCGAGGCTCGCCTTGGTGATGCCCCAATCCTTGATGATGGCCGGTGCCACATAACCCATGGCCTGTACGTCAAAGCCGTCGATGATCAGGCACAGCCCGCAGATGGCGAGCAACAGGATCTGGAAGCCGCCGACCTTGCCCTGGTCGATCAGGCGCGCAAGGTCAATGGAAGTAGATGGCACTTCATGGGCAGAGGGGGCTGGGCGCATGGTGGTCTCCGGTGGCGGCATTGGCCGCTCTGTCGTTCTGGTTCTAGGTATGCGCGTATTGTCCGGATTGGGTGAAAATTTGGAATATCAATGCGAGAATGCATGCTATTGATATTGTGAATATTGGGGCGTCGCATGCTCAACCTGCGCGATGTGGACCTGAACCTGCTGGTGGTTTTTCAGGAAATCCTGCGTGAGAAGCGCATTTCCGTGGCGGCTGAGCGTCTGGGGCTATCGCAGCCGGCGGTGAGCAACGCGCTGGCCCGGCTGCGCCAGACCTTCGACGACGAACTCTTCGTGCGCACCCCGCGCGGCATGATGCCGACGGCACTTGCCGAACAATTGGCTGAGCCGGTCGCCACGGCGCTGGATACCTTGCAGCGGGCGCTGGGCCAGCGCACGCACTTTGAGGCCGTCAGTTCCACGCGCACCTTCACCATTGCCATGAGCGACGTCGGCGAGGTGTATTTCATGCCGGTACTGGCGCAGCTCTGTGCCGAGCAGGCGCCCGGCGTGCGCATCGACACCCTGCGTGCCGGCGGGTTCGACATGAAGGCGGAGATGGAGGCAGGTGCCATCGACCTCGCTATCGGTGCGTTCGATGATCTGTCGGGCGAGAGCATTTTCCAGCGCCGCCTGTTCCAGCAGGACTACGTGACGATGTTCCGGCGCGGCCACGTGCTGGCGGAGGGTGCGCTGACGCTGGAGCGCTTTCGCGCGGCGTCACACCTGGTAGTGGCGAGTTCAGCCAGCCCGTACAACGCCATCGGGCCGCTGCTCGACAAGGCGGGGATCACGCAATCGGCGCGCTTCTCGGTGCCACATTTCGTGGCGGTGCCGTACATCGTCAGCACGACGGACCTGGTGGTGACGGTGCCGCGCAAGCTGGCCGAGCGCGCGGCGCCGCCGTTCGGGCTGCAGTTCGTGGCGCCGCCGCTCAAGCTGCCGGCGCTGCAGACCAATGTGTTCTGGCACCGGCGTTTCCATCAGGATGCCGGCAACCAGTGGCTGCGCAACCTCGTCGCGCGGCGCTTTGCAGAATTGGAGGGGTAGCGCGAGTCATCCCCGCATCCGCAGAGATGACTCGGCGGGCCGAATCAATCGGCGAGCTTGCCCTTGCCCATGACCTCCATCATGCGCACTGTCAGGTACAGGCGCGGCACCACACTGTCGAGGTCGGCCCATTCGTCTGACGAGTGCAGCCGGTCGCCAACGATGCCCATGCCGTCTAACACGATGGGTTTGCCACCGTTCGGGTGGTAGGCGAAGCCGGCATCGGTGCCGTAGCGCATGGCCACCGGTTTGATCGACTTGCCCAACTCCTTGTAGATGCCATCGGCAGCAGCGGCCAGGCGGTCGCTGTTGGCATTCCGGCTGAACGGCGGGCGGCGATTCTCCACCTTGACCTTGACCTCGGTGTCGGCAATCAGCTTTTTCTGGATGATCTTGTCGGCATCGGCCTGCACGCGTTGCACTTCGGCCACGTCGGCCATGCGCATGTCAGCGGTGGCGGAGGCCGCCTCGGGGATGATGTTGACGCGATCGCCCGAGCGGACCACCGTCCAGTTGACCGTGGTGCCCTTGGCCGGGTCGCCCAGATCCTTGAGCTGCACGATCTGGTTGGACAGTTCCAGCGCGGCATTGCGGCCGGCTTCCGGCGCGGAGCCCGCGTGCGATGCACGGCCCTTTACGTCCAGATGCACATAGGCGATGCCGTTGGTGGCCACAGTCACCACATCGGCTTCGGGCGGTTCATACACCAGCACGTAATCCTGATCGGCTGACAGCTTGGTGATCAGGCTGCGTGAGCCGAGCGAGCTTTTTTCCTCATCGGGGTTGAACAGCACGGTCAGCGTCTTGTAGTCCTTGAAGCCACGCTCGCGTGCGATTTCCAGCGCGTAGAGGATCAGCAGCGCGCCGCCCTTGGCATCGGCAACGCCGGGGCCGGTGGCCTTGTTGCCGGAGATCTTGAACGGGCGCTTGGCGGCCTCGCCGACGCCGAACACGGTGTCGTAGTGAATCATCAGCATGATGTTCTGCGTGCCGGTGCCTTGC
This sequence comes from Ralstonia sp. A12, assembly GCF_000801955.1. Classification (GTDB taxonomy): domain Bacteria; phylum Pseudomonadota; class Gammaproteobacteria; order Burkholderiales; family Burkholderiaceae; genus Ralstonia. The sequence goes on along the minus strand of NZ_JSZO01000033.1, from coordinate 208,297 downwards.
AGCTTGCCAATCACGGCTTTGCCTGCAGCCGGCGGTGCGGCAACGACTTCGACGCTGGCGCCGAGGTCTTTCAGGCGTTGTGCGAGGATCGCCTCGACTTTGGCCAGCCCATTGGTATCGTCGGTGCCGGTGTCGATATTGACCAGCGCGGCCAGGTCTTTGACGAACGCATCCTTGTGCTGTTGCGCGGCTTGGAGCAAGGCGCTATCGGTGTTGGCTGCCTTGGCGGGCTGTGCGAATGCGGTGGGGGAGGTGGCGCAGGCCAATGCCGCTGCCAGTGACATCAGTTGTCTCTTTTTCATAGCTGTTTGTTCTGATGGATGGAGCGATTGTGAAACGGGTGCGTGTCGCGCCGATCAACAATCGCGAGGAATTATCGCACTGGGTTTTCACAAGGTGTGCAGGAGGGGGCGCTTGCTAGAGCGTCAAGCGTTTTCCGATCGGGTGCGCAAAGCGCACCACTCGGCGGCACGCGTTGGTTTGAAGGTGTCGAGCGGAGAGCCCCCAAAAACCCACCAGAATGATGTGCCCTGCACAGTTGACCAATCCGTCCTATCCTTTGCGCTTCATGCCTGTCCTGAGCCTGCGCGCTCAGCCTCCAATCACACCGTATCGGAGTTGACCTCATGCGCTACAACCAGTTGGGCCGGACTGGCCTGTTTGTATCGGAGCTGTGCCTGGGCACCATGACCTTTGGCGGCACCGATGGCATCTGGCAGAACATTGGCGCCTTGCAGCAGGCCGACGCGGAGCGTCTGGTCGGGCGGGCGCTCGATGCCGGCATCAATTTCATCGATACCGCAGACGTGTACGCCAACGGCGTGTCGGAGCAGATCACGGGCCAGGCGCTCAAGAACCTGAAGGTGGCGCGCGACAGCGTGGTCGTGGCCACCAAGGTGTTCGGCCAGACCGGTGAAGGTGCGAACGCGCGCGGCGCCTCGCGCTATCACATCATGGATGGAGTCAAGGCGAGCCTGGCGCGTTTGCAGCTCGACCATATCGACCTGTATCAGATCCACGGCTTTGATCCGGCCACGCCCATCGAAGAAGCCGTGCGTGCGCTCGACACACTGGTGCAGCAGGGGCATGTGCGCTATGCCGGTGTATCGAACTGGGCCGCCTGGCAGATCGTCAAGGCGCTGGGCATTGCGGAGCGACTGGGCTGCGCGCGCTTCGAAAGCCTGCAGGCGTACTACACGATTGCCGGCCGCGACCTGGAGCGTGAACTGGTGCCGATGCTCCAGAGCGAAGGCCTGGGTCTGATGGTGTGGAGCCCGCTGGCCGGCGGGCTGCTCAGCGGCAAATACACGCGGGACCAGCAGGGCGAACAGGACAGCCGCCGCACCAAGTTCGATTTCCCACCGGTGGACCGCGAGCGCGCCTACACCTGCGTCGATGCCATGCGCGTCATGGCCGATGCGCGCGGGGTGTCGGTCGCACAGATCGCATTGGCTTGGCTGCTGCACCAGCGTGCCGTGACCACCGTGATCGTCGGCGCCAAGAAGGTCGAGCAGCTTGACGACAACATCGCCGCCACCAAAGTGGAGCTGACAGCGCAAGAGTTGGCGCAGCTTGATGGTCTGAGCAAACTCCCGGCCGAATACCCAGGCTGGATGCTGGAGCGGCAAGGCGAGTACCGGCGCGGCCAACTCGCCGGAACGCGCCAGGCCCGCTAACCACGGGTTGCCGGCTCGAACCGTTCGCCCTTGAACACGCGGCGCGGGTTGCCGCGCTCCACCTGGTGATGGAGCGCGCGCCGCTCTGCACGCTGCGCCGCGTTGGCAGCAGCATCGTGGTCTGCCAGTTTGTGCGCGAGCAGCAGCACGGCCAGCCGCTTGTTGGCGTGCTGGCTGCGCTCGGTCTGCACCTTCACGCTGATGCCCGTGGCGATGTGCGTAGCTCGCACGGCGGATTCCGTCTTGTTGACGTGTTGCCCGCCCGGCCCCGACGAACGTGTGGTCTCAAATCGGATCTCGCTCGGTAGCGTTTCCGATGGCGCCGCACAGCGCGCCACACCAAAGAACCAGTTCTTGCGCGCGTGCCGCGAGCGATAAGGGCTCGTGCACGTCCACTGGATCGTGCCCTCCCACGCGCGCGCCACGGCGTCTTCAGCATCGCCTTCCAGGCTGATCAATGCGGAGCGCAGCGTGCCGGCGCGCTCGCCATCTTCCCGTTCAAGCAGTTCGAGCTGTACGCCAGCGTCTGCCGACTCGCGTTGCAGGCGCGCGAGCGCTTTCGCCACCGCCAGCGCGCATTCGGCTGGCCCCTGTGCAGAAGAGAATTGCAGCAATACCATCAGCAGCACTCCCCACGCGTCTTGTAGGTCAGCACCGGGCGCAGGCGCGCGAGCACCTTCACCAAGCCCGCATCCACCAGCGGCGCAATGACGCTGTCGATCGCCTTGTAGGCTTCAGGCGCCTCTTCGTAAATCAACTGCTTGTCTTCGCAGATGACGTGGCTGCCCAGCTTGGTCCGGTTGAGCTGCGCCGGGGTGAAGCGGCGCACCAGGCGGTCTTTGCACTCGCTGCGCATCCACTTGCGGCCCGCACCGTGCGCGAGCGAGAACAGGCCGTGCTCGCTCGGCAGTGGGGCGACGAGGTAGCTGTAGTCCCCGCGCGAACCGGGGATGACGACCACACCCGCATCCGACGGCGTCGCTCCCTTGCGATGCAGCCAGCCGCGTTCGCCATGCACCGTGGCCGGCGCAACAAAGTTGTGATGCACGTCGAGCAGCGGTTTGCCCTGCGCGTGCAGGCGGTCCAGCATGCGGCGCGCGATCAGTTCGCGGTTAGCTTTGGCGAAGTGTAGCGCCGTTTCGTGGCGTTCCAGATAGGCGGTGCACGCGGGGTTGTCCTGTGCCAGGCCGGTGTGGCCGTACGCGCGAACTTGTTCTTCCAAAATGGCCTGGCCCAGCCCGCGCGAACCACTGTGTACCAGCAGCAGAAGCTGACGCGGGTTCAACGCGATGCCCGCTGCCTCGTCGTAGATTTCATCCACGCGTTGCAGCTCGGCAAAGTGGTTGCCGCCGCCGATGGTGCCAAGCGCGGCATCAAAGCCCGTGCCCGCCGGAGCCAGCGATGCAACCCGTTCGCTCCAGCTTTCGTCGAGCGGTGTATCGATGTTGCCGAGCCGCTTTTCGAGCTTGTCCAGGCTAACTTTGCCCGCGTCAAGATCGGTGGCCCACAGCGCCATGCCGCAGCCGATGTCGTTGCCGATCAGCGCCGGATACAGGCGGCGGACCGAGAAGAATGCTGCGCCCACGGGGTAGCCGCGGCCAGGGTGCAGATCCGGCATGCCGGCCACATGACGCATGCCGTCGAGTGCTTTGGTGGTTTGAAGTTGTCGGATCGCATCGCCTTCGATCCAGGTGTCGTCCGAGGCGATCAGGGTGCCGCCATCGAACAAATGCAAGATGCAATTGCCCATGAATATTCCATATCAGGTCTGAAAAAAGTCTGATGTGGCAGGCCGGAGCCTTGGGGCAATGCGAAGACGCTGTGTGCTACAGCGCGAGAGATTCGATCAACCCAGGCAAGGGCCTGCAAAGGGGAAAGCAAGGTGACGCATGATGTTTTTCCTCCTGTGCAATGTGGTTGATCGGTAAGCGGTGCGGATACTAGCACCGCACTTTGCGCAGTCGCAAGTGCGGTGCAGTGCGAGTGTTGGATTGTTGAAACGCGATGGCGCTTACGCGCTGGTTGCGGGCAATGCCAGTCGCGCCGCCGCCAACGCTTCGCGCAGCACCGCCATGTCGCCGATATGGTTGGCGAGCAGCAGGATGAGCTGCGCGTTGAGCATCGCGCTGTGCTCGTCGCTCAGGTTGCGGTGCGTATCGATCAATGCCTCGTAGAAGTCATCGGGACGGGGCAGGTTGGGCTGCGTGTTCAGCGGCATGGTGGTCAGCGTTGGGCTCAGGCAGTGACAGTGGCACGTGACGTTGCGGTAAGCGCGGTTTGCCCCGTGGCGCGAAGCACCGCAGCGTTCAGCTTGGCAAGGTCGAATGCGCGCCAGCGCGCGCAGACGTGCTGGTCCGGGCGGATCAGGTAGGTCGTGCCGGGCCGCGCGTCATAGCGTTGTGCGACAAGGCCATCGACGTCTTCGAGTGCGGTCACGTTGGCCGAGACCGTGCCCTTGCCGCCCGAAGGGAAGACTGCCAGCGTGGACAACGGCAACGCATCGACATGCTCGCCGGCACCGCAGAAGCGCAGTGCGGTGAAGCCCTCGCGCATGTGAGAAAGCAGCCAGCCTGCGCGGCCATCGGCGCCGCGTACCGGCGCATCCAGGGCAACCGCACCCGGCACCAGTGCGCCAGCAAATGGCGCGTCATCCGGTGTCATCAGCGGTGAGCTGTCGAGCACCGTCGGCATCGACAATCGCCCGCTGTTGACCAGCGTGCGCGCAAACGGATAGTGCTTGGCCAGCCGCAGCGTGGCATCGCGAAAGAGTCGGCTGACCGGGCTCTTGGGCGTGATGAAATCGGTGGAGCGGGTGGAGTGGCGGATGTTGTCGTCCGCGGCGAATTCGCGCTCGCTGGCGTAGGTGTCGAGCAGCGCGTCGGGTGCGTCGCCGTTGAGGACCATACGCAGCTTCCACGCGAGGTTCTCGGCATCCTGCAGGCCGCTGTTGGCGCCGCGCGCGCCAAAGGGCGAGACACGATGTGCCGCATCGCCGATGAACAGCACGCGGCCATGGCGGAAGCGGTCCATGCGTTCGCACGAGAACGTGTAGACGCTGACCCACTCCAGTTCAAAGTCGACGCCTTCACCCAGCAGCGCGCGCACGCGGGGGATGACGCGCTCGGGCTGCCTTTCGGCCACCGGGTCTGCGTCCCAGCCGAGCTGGAAGTCGATGCGCCAGACGTTGTCGGGCTGGTGGTGCAGCAGGACGGATTGATTCGGGTGGAACGGCGGATCGAACCAGAACCACCGCTCGCTTGGGAAGGGCGCGTCCATGCGCACATCAGCGATCAGGAAACGGTCCTTGAACGTCTGCCCGTGGGCTTCCAGGCCCATCATCTGGCGCACGGAGCTGCGCGAGCCGTCGGCGGCGACCACGTATTGCGCGCGCTGCGTGTACGTGCCGTCGGGCGTTTCGATGGTGAGCATAACGTGATCTGAGCCATCGGCATCCTGCGTGAGGCCCGTCACCTTGTTCTTCCAGCGCAGCTCGATGTTCGGCAAAGACTGCGCGCGTTCGGCGAGGAAGCCTTCGACGTAGTACTGCTGCAGGTTGATGAACGCGGGGCGGTGGTGGCCGGCTTCGGGCAGCAGGTCGAAGCTATAGAGCAGCTCGTTCTTCAGGTAGACCTTGCCGACGTTCCAGCTCACGCCTTTGTCGACCATGCGATCACCACAGCCAAGACGGTCGAAAATTTCCAGCGAGCGCTTGGAAAAGCAGATCGCGCGCGAGCCGGTGGACAGCGTGCAGTCGTCATCCACGACGACAACGGGCACGCCTTGCTGCGCCAGATCGATGGCCGTGGCCAAACCAACCGGCCCCGCGCCGACGATGACGACGGGGCGGGATGCGGTTGCCGCACCGGGCTGTTGTTCAGCGCACGGCGTGTACGAGAAAACGCGGTTCTGGAAATCGGGATTCATGTCTCGCTCGCACCCGCGGCGGTCTTGGCCGCCGCTTTTTTGGTCGATTCAGTTCACGGCAGAGGCGCCGCGTCAGTTCTGCAGCGCGGCCCACATCTCCTGATCGCGCTGGGCGGTCCAGATGCGCGGATGCTTGATGCCGCTGGCTTCGTCAAAGGCGCGCGTCACGTCAAACGGCAGGCAATGTTCGTAGATGAAGACGTTGCCGAACTTCGGGTCCATCGCCGCACGGGTGTGGGCCATGGCGGCCTTCAGGTCCATCTTTTGCGCCACGGCCTCTTTACCGCGTTGGAGCAGCGTGGACACGAAATCGCGCGTGTAAGCGAGGCCCTTGTCGACTTCGGCGGGGTTCAGCAGCGCCGGGCCACGGCCGGGCACGAGCTTGTCGGCGCCAAGTGCACGCAGGGCATCCAGCGTGGCGGGCCACTCTTCAAGTTGGGCATCTCCGCAGTAGCAGGCCGCGTCGTATTCGACCAGATCACCTGAGAACAGCACCTTCTGAGACGGAATCCACACCACCGTGTCGCCCTTCGTGTGGCCGGGGCCCAGGTGCAGGATCTTCACTTCCAGCTTGCCGAGGAACAGCGTCAGCTCACGCTCGAATACCAGCGTCGGCCATGTCAGACCGGGCACCGTCTCGACGCCGGCAAACAGGCGCGGAAAGCGCTCGATCTCGGATTTCATATCCGCCTCACCGCGCTCGACGATCATTTCGTACGTGCCGCGGCTGGCGATGATGTTCTGTGCGCCTTCAGCAAAGTACGCCGACGCGCCCAGCACGCGCACCGCGTGATAGTGCGACAGCACCACGTGCTTGATCGGCTTGTCGGTGACGGCACGGATGCGAGCGATCAGGTCTTGTGCCATCGCCGGGGTGGCGGTGGTGTCGACGATCAGCACCGAGTCGTCGCCGATGATGACGCCCGAGTTCGGGTCGCCCTCGGCGGTGTAGGCGTAAGCGTTGGGAGAGAGCTGGGTGAAGGTGACTTGTTTGGCCTCGAGGTCGGCTTGCGAGGCGAAGGCTTTGGCCATTCTGTCACTCCTGGTGTAGTGCATTACGGGTTGGGGAATTGTTTTCGGCGCTGAAGATGCCGTGAAAGCGCGGTTGGAGGCACGTAGATGTCAGGCATGACCGAACGTTGCCCATCATAGACCGCACGGTCGGGTGGCGCGCCTAGGGTATACGTTTATTATGAATAGAAGCATTGTTTCTACAATGCATAAAAATTAAAACGTCGTTAACGACTGCGATCGGCATGCTACGCTCGCAGCACTTGTTGCCTCCCGCACCGCCCAATTCGCGCCCCACGAGGACATGGAGACCACTGAAGTCGAAGACGACCTGCCACCCGATGGCGATGCTGAGGACGCGCGTGCAAATCGTGACCGCTCTGGCATTCAATCCATCGAGGTCGGCTCGCAATTGCTGGTGGCGCTGACGCGTGCCATGCGCGCGATGGCGCTGGGCGACCTGGCGCGTGCGGCGGGCATGCACCCGTCCAAGGCGCACCGTTATCTGGTGAGCCTGCAGCGCGTGGGCGCCGTTTCGCAAGACCCGCTCACCGGTCGTTATGAGCTGGGTCCCTTTGCGCTGCGCCTGGGGTTGGCCAGCCTCAACCGCACCGATGCCATCGTCCGCACACGGCCCTTGCTGGCCGCCATGCGGGATCAGACCGGCCACACCATCGGTATTGCTGTGTGGAGTGATCGCGGCCCGACCGTCGTGCATTGGGAAAAGGCCGGCGGGGCGCCCGGCGTGAATCTGCGCATCGGCGACGTCATGCCGATGCTCAATTCCGCCACCGGCCGCCTGTTCGGCGCGTACCTGCCGATCGAACAGACGCTGCCGCTGGTGGAGCGCGAACTGCATGAGCGCGCCAGCGATGATCTGCCGGGCCTGCCTCGCTCGCTGACGGACTACTACCGCCTGTGCGAAGACATCCGCCGGGAAGGTGCATCGTGGGTCTCGGGCAGTCTGTTGCCGGGGGTGAGCGCGCTGTCGTTGCCGGTGTTTGGCGAGCGCGGGCAGTTGGCGTTGGTGCTGATTGCGCTGAACCTGCAACCGCTCTTTTATGCAGAGCGCGGGGGTGAACTGGAAGCGACGCTGCGGGCATTCGTGACACAGCTTTCGACCATGCTGCGGGCACCGGCACCAGAACCTGCCAAGGCAGGGGGGCGGCGGACTCGCGCGATGCGCTAGTGATCGCGTTAGGGTTCTCGCCAATTTCATCCTGTCGTAAGAAATTTACTATCTCGTAACTCGTGGCGCCCTGTCGCGCTTTTTGTGTTTCCGCGCGAATCCCACGACTACAAGAACGAGGAGACTCATGGACTTGTCGATTGCCGCCATCCTGGCGCAGGACGGCGTGACATCGGGCGCGATCTACGCGCTCCTGGCATTGGCGCTCGTGCTGGTGTTTTCGGTCACGCGCGTGATCTTCATCCCGCAGGGCGAGTTCGTGGCCTATGGCGCGCTCACGCTGGCGGCCATCCAGGCCAACAAGGCGCCGCTGTCGGCGTCCATGCTTGTTGCCCTCGGCGTGCTGACCTTCCTCGTCGAGATGGGCCGCACGCTGCTGCAGCCCGAGTTGCGCCTGCATGCGCTACGCACGGGCGCGATCTACGCAGGCAAGTATCTTGTCTTTCCGCTGGCGGTGTACGCCGCGGCCACCATGCTTGCGCCGATGACGCTGCCGATGGCAGTGCAGGTGGCGCTCGCGCTGCTGATCGTCATTCCCATGGGCCCGATGATCTATCGCCTGGCCTACGAGCCGCTGGCTGAGGCGAGCACGCTGGTGCTGCTGATTGTCTCGGTGGGCGTGCACTTTGCGATGGTGGGGCTGGGCCTCGTGATGTTTGGCGCGGAAGGCTCGCGTACGGATGCCTTCTCGGATGCGCGCTTCGATCTGGGGGCGCTTTCGGTGTCGGGCCAGAGCCTGTGGGTGGTGGCGGTGTCGCTGCTGATGATCGTGGCGCTGTACTTCTACTTTGGCCGCACGGTGTCGGGCAAGGCACTGCGTGCTACCGCCGTGAACCGGCTCGGCGCGCGGCTGGTGGGTATCGGTACGACGCAGGCGGGCCGATTGGCTTTCACGCTGGCGGCAGCGCTCGGCGCGCTGTGCGGCATCCTGATCGCGCCGCTCACCACGGTCTACTACGAGTCGGGTTTCCTGATCGGCCTGAAGGGCTTCGTGGGTGCCATCGTGGGCGGGCTGGTCAGCTATCCGGTGGCTGCGCTGGGCGCGCTGCTGGTGGGGCTGCTGGAGTCGTATTCATCGTTCTGGGCGTCGGCGTTCAAGGAGGTGATCGTGTTCACGCTCATCCTCCCGGTGCTGCTGTGGAGGTCGCTCACCACCAAGCACGTCGAAGAAGAGGAATAAGCCGATGACGACCTTGACCAAATCTTCCGATCAGGCCGGCCAGCGCGGCTGGCTTTCGCGCAACCGCGTGCTGACAGCGCTTTTCGTGATCGTGCTGGCGCTGGTGCCGGTGGTGCCGACACCGGAGTTCTGGATCACGCTGCTCAACTACATCGGGCTGTATAGCCTTGTCGCGCTTGGCCTTGTGCTGCTGACAGGCGTGGGCGGGCTGACCTCGTTCGGGCAGGCCGCGTTCGTTGGCCTGGGTGCGTACAGCACGGCGTATCTGACCACGCAGTACGGGCTGTCTCCGTGGCTGGGCTTGCTCGCCGGGCTGGTGATCACGATGGCCTGCGCCTACGTGATCGGCCTCATCACGATGCGCATGTCGGGACACTACCTGCCGCTGGCGACGATTGCCTGGGGCCTGTCGCTGTTCTTCCTGTTCGGCAACCTGGAGTTTCTGGGCAAGTACGACGGGCTGAACGGTATTCCGGTGCTGAACTTCCTTGGCAAGCCGCTGCAGACCGGGCGCGAGATGTTCTACCTGATCTGGGCCGTGGTGGTTGTGGCCGTGCTGGCGGTGCAGAACCTGTTGAATTCGCGCCCGGGCCGCGCCATCCGCGCACTCAAGGGCGGCGGCACCATGGCCGAGGCGATGGGCGTGAACACGGCGTGGATGAAGGTGGTGATCTTCGTCTGCGCGGCGGTGCTGGCGTGCATTTCGGGCTTTCTCTACGCGCACCTGCAGCGTGCGGTGAACCCGACGCCGTTTGGCCTGAACTACGGCATTGAATACCTGTTCATGGCGGTGGTCGGTGGCGTAGGCCATGTATGGGGCGCAGTGCTCGGCGCCGGGTTGCTGACCATCCTGAAGGACAGCCTGCAGAGCATTCTGCCGAAGCTGCTGGGCTCGAACGGCAACTTCGAGATCATCGTGTTTGGTGTGCTGCTGGTGCTGTTGCTGCAGCACGCGCGCGATGGCGTATGGCCATTCATCCGCAAGTTGTTCCCGTCTGCGCCGACGGCCCGCGCGCCGGAGGATGCGCCCGCGCTCAAGCAACGCGAGAAGCCGCAGGCCGGTGAACTGATCCTCGACGTGCGTGCCGCGCGCAAGGAGTTCGGCGGCTTGGTGGCCGTCAACGACGTCAGCTTCCAGGTGAAGGCCGGCGAAATCATCGGCTTGATCGGCCCGAACGGCGCGGGCAAGTCGACCACGTTCAACCTCGTGACGGGCGTGCTGCCGGTAACGCGCGGCGAGGTGCTTTATCGCGGCGAATGCATCAGCGGCCAGCCCTCACGCGAGATCGTCAAGCGCGGCATCGGCCGCACCTTCCAGCACGTGCAGCTGCTGTCGGGCATGACGGTGCTGGAGAACGTGGCGCTAGGCGCCCACCTGCGGGGCGACTTTGCAGCGCAGGGTGGGGTGCTCGCCAGCGTGGTGCGTATGAACCAGGCGGAAGAACAGAAGCTGCTGTTCGAGGCGCGCCGTCAATTGGAGCGCGTTGGCCTGGCCGACTGCATGTATCAGGAAGCCGGCAGCCTGGCGCTCGGCCAGCAACGGATTCTGGAAATCGCCCGTGCGCTGTGTTGCGACCCGGCGCTACTGCTGCTCGACGAACCCGCCGCCGGCTTGCGCTACAAGGAGAAGCAGGCTCTGGCCGCGCTGCTCACCAAGCTGAAAGCTGAAGGCATGAGCGTGCTGCTGGTCGAGCACGATATGGATTTCGTCATGAACCTGACCGACCGGCTGGTGGTGATGGAATTCGGTACCAAGATCGCCGAAGGGCTGCCGCAAGAGGTGCAGCAAAACCCGGCAGTGTTGGAAGCCTACCTAGGCGGCGTGGAATAAGGAGAACGCGCATGTCGATCATCCTCGAAGTCAAGGATCTGCACGTCCGCTACGGCAAGGTGGAAGCACTGCACGGCGCCAACCTGAAGGTGGGGGCGGGGCAGATCGTGACCGTCATCGGCCCGAATGGCGCCGGCAAGTCGACCATGCTGGGCGCGATCATGGGCGCGTTGCCGACCACCGGTTCGGCCAATGGCGTGGTCTCGTACCTCGGTCATAACCTGACCGGTCTGCCGGTGGAAAAGCGCGTGGCGCGCGGCATGTGCCTGGTGCCGGAAAAGCGCGAGCTGTTTGCCACCATGAGCGTGGAAGACAACCTCGTGCTCGGCGCCTATCGCCGCAAGCGGGCAGGCGAGCGCAATTATCTGGATCAGATGGACGTGGTCTACGACCTCTTCCCGCGCCTGAAGGAGCGCCGCGTGCAGGAGGCCGGCACGCTCTCCGGCGGTGAGCGCCAGATGCTGGCCGTGGGCCGTGCGCTGATGGCCAAGCCCCAACTGCTGATGCTGGACGAGCCGAGCCTCGGCCTCGCGCCGCTGATCGTGAAAGAAATCTTCCATATCATCAGCGACCTGCGCAAAACCGGCGTAGCGACGCTGCTGATCGAGCAAAACGCGCGCGCCGCCCTGCAGGTGGCTGATTACGGCTATGTGCTGGAAACGGGCGACATGACGCTCGAAGGCCCGGCGCAAGAGTTGGCCGTCAACCCGCGCGTGATTGAGACCTACCTCGGCCTGGCGAAGAAGGCAGCCTGAGCGCTGCCGGGCGCGCGATCAATCGTCGTAGTCGTCGCGACGATGGTGCTTGCGCCATTCGCGCTCACGCCAGCGCTGCTCGCGCCATTGCCGTTCCTGCCATTCGCGGCCGCGTCCGTCATCGTAGTAGCCGGGCGCAACAACCACCGGCTGCGGCGCAACATAGACGGGGGGCGGTGCATAGTAGGCCGGCGGTGGAGGCGGTGCGTACACCGGCGCAGGTGCATAGACCGGCGCGGGCGCGACATACACCGGCCCCGGCACACCAATGCCGATATCGACATTGACTCGGGCCAGAGCCGCCTGGGACGACAACGCCGCAATGGCGGCCAGAGCGCACAGCGCTAGGTTCTTTTGCATGATGGAAATCCTCGCTACGGCGGCACTGTAGTGGAATGGCGCGCGCGCAGTCTTACAGAAGATATACGGGTGTTACGAATTGTAACGGAGTGACGGGGCGGGCGCTCAGGGTAGTTGGCGTTCCATCAACTGGGCGTCATCACCGTAAATGGTGCGCAATGCCGTTAACTGTGTGCGTTCAAGGTTGGCGGACTGATAGCCGAGGCGGCGCCAGAAGACATCAGCGCCTTGCACCGCCACCAGCCGTGATTGCCACAGACCCTGGGCCTGGGCGCTGGCGCATGCGGTTGCATAAAGGCGTTCCCCCAGGCGCTGACCGCGGCCAGCCGGGGCGATGGCCATGTCGTGCACGAACCAGAGCACGTCCGCGCCATCTGCTGTGGGCAGCGGCACGTGCAGTTTGGGCGGCGCCCATGCGTGCCACGCATGCGAGAGCAGGTAGCCGACCACCTCGGCGCCATCCAGCGCGACCAGACACATGGCCGGGCTGCGCGCCCAGCGGCTGGCCAGTGCATCGCCCGGCTCGAGAAACCCATCGCCATAGCACGCCTGTTGCACAGCCAGAATGCCGGGCAGATCGGGCTCGGCGACAGGGCGGATGATGAGGTCGGACATGGCGGGTGAGGTTGGCCGGAAGTCTCCGGAAAGCCCGCAAGTCTACCGGACGCCTCCGGCCCGTCATGCCGTTTGCGCATAACCCGAGCGCAAAACGCTATTCGCGGTGTGGCCCACGTATCCTTTAGATTCCCTGGCAGGGCAGTCCCGCCCGCCTCGAAACTCTTCCTCCCAGCATGTCCCGAATCGTCTTCCTGAACGGCCAATACGTGCCCGCCGCCGAAGCCACCGTCTCCATCATGGACCGCGGCTTCACCTTTGCCGATGGCATTTACGAAGTGACCGCCGTCGCGCGCGGCAAGCTCGTCGACAGCGATGCGCACCTCGCGCGCCTGACGCGTTCGCTGTCTGCCATCGACATCGAGAACCCGTACACCGAAGCCGAATGGACGCGTGTGTGCGAGGAGTTGGTGGCACGCAATGGCCTGGAGGAGGGTGTCGTCTACATGCAGGTCACGCGCGGCGTGGCTGAGCGCGACTTCGGTATTCCCGCCAGCATCACGCCGACGGCCGTGGCCTTCACGCAGGTCAAGACCATTGTCGACAGCCCGCTGGCGCGCAAGGGCGCGACCGTGGTGACGGTGCCTGACCTGCGCTGGAAGCGCTGCGATATCAAGAGCGTGGGCCTGCTGCCGCAGGTGATGGCCAAGCAGATGGCTGCCGCCGCTGGCGCGCAGGAAGCCTGGATGACCGATGGCGACCGCGTGACCGAAGGCGCGTCGTCCACCGCCTTCATCATCACCGCGGACAAGCGCCTGATTACGCGCCCGCTCTCCAATGCTGTGCTGCCGGGCATTACGCGTGTGTCGGTGCTGGAGCTGGCGCGCGAGCATGGCCTGACGCTGGAAGAGCGGACGTTCACCGTGCAGGAAGCCCAACAGGCAGCCGAGGCGTTCTACACGAGCGCATCGACGTTCGTGATGCCGGTGGCGTCCATCGATGGCGTGAAGATCGGCAACGGCCAGCCTGGCCCGCTCACGCAGGCGCTGCGCACGCTGTATCTGCGTTTTGCCGGTATTGAGGTTGCTGAGCCCGCCAATCAGATGTGACGAGAACGGTTGAGCTGACACGGTAGAATCGCCCGCTTAGTTTTTGCAGCAAGGCGAGACCACCCATGAAGACAGGAGGCTGGCGCCCGCAAAGCGCCATCGCAGCAGCCACGTTGGTTGTTGCGCAGTGGGCAGCGATGCCCGTGTTCGCTCAAACCGTATCCACGTCGGCGGCTGCGCCGGCTGTGTCTGCAACCCCCGCAGCATCCGCAGCGCCCGAGCGTGCCAACGATGACGATCGCTGGCGCCGCTTCGTCGGCGCTACAGGCGTGGTGTCATACGTCGACAAGCAATCCGTCAAGCCGCAGGTTGAGGAGCAAGCCGGCACACCCACTGTGCACTTCAAGCTGTTGCGCAACGTCCTGCCCGATTTCACGATCAAGACGTCGGACGGCCAGCCGATCCGCTCGTCGGTCAAGCAAGTGGTGCTTGACTGCGCGCAGCGCACCTACACGGTGATCGCGCAGACGCTCTATCGCGCGCGTAACGCCAGCGGCAATCCGCTGTACCAGATTCGCTATGGCGAAGACGCGCAAAGCCGCTCGCTTCGCGAGGGCAGCGTGTTTGACTGGATTGCCGGGCGCTTCTGCTCAGTGCAGCCGCACTAACACGAAGCGTGTGCGGGCGGCGTGTCGGGTGATGCCCCGACCTCGCTGCCTCAGACTGGCACTTCTTCTTCGCGGCCCCGTGCGTAGGGCTGCCGTTCCTGCTCGAGCTCCGGATACTTGTGTGCGGCGAAGCCCATGGCGGCTTCGTACGATCCGAACTGATTCGACTCTTCGGCCACGCCGTCGTTGACCAGAATCGCGTACCACTTCCCGTAAAGCGGTCCGTAAACCACCACCTTGCTTTTCATTGTCCTGTCCCTGTCTTTTGTATCGAAGACCGGGCGTCGCGGTTCGCGCGAAGCCGGCGGCTCGGGCTGTCCGGGCACCAGGTCGTGGTGCGTCGTCAGCGGCGTTATAGGCGGACGATGATTGCAGCGAGATGCATGCACGTCAACGTTTGCGTTGGGCGCAATCTTCTAATGCAAAGCGTTAAAAATATGCCGTGGCAGTTAAATTTTGTGAAATTGACATCGCCGGTGCGTAGCTTCTAAGGTCCTCGGGCGCGTCGCACTCCACATGGTGCGGCGTCTGATTTGATGTCTGATTGTTTGATCAATCAGACAATATCGTACTGCCTTGCGGAGAATCGCTGTCCATGGATTGGATCCACACCGTGTTCAAGAGCGTGCCGGAGACGGCGCTCTTTCTGTCGCTCGCCATTGGTTATGCGGTCGGCAAGATCAACTTCGGCAAATTCCAGATTGGCGGCGTGGGTGGCTCGCTGATTGCCGCCGTGCTCATCAGCCAGTTTGGCGTGAGCATCGATTCCGGCGTGAAGAGCATCATGTTCGCGCTTTTCATCTACGCGGTCGGCTATGAAAGCGGGCCCCAGTTCTTCAGCTCCCTCAATCGCAGCACCCTGCGCGAGATCGCCATGGCGGTGTTTCTTGCGGTGAGCGGGCTGGTGACCATCCTCATCTGCGGCAAGCTGTTCGGTTTCGACAAGGGGCTGACGGCGGGCATTGCGGCGGGTGGCATGACGCAATCGGCGGTGATCGGCACGGCGGGCGATGCCCTGTCGCGCATGGGCTTGCCGGCCGACGAAGTGGCGCGTCTGCAATCGAACGTGGCGATTGGCTATGCGGTGACGTACGTGTTCGGCAGCTTGGGCGCCATCATCATGTGCGTGAACATCCTGCCGCGCCTGATGGGCCGTGAGCTGCGTGACGACGCCAAGAAAGCCGAGCTGGAAATGGCCGGCGGCAAGCGTCCGCTGGAGCAGGGCGAGGTGGCCTCGCTGCCGGCGCTGGTCGGGCGCGTGTATGACGTGACCACGGGCGCGGGCAAGACTGTGCGCGAGGTCGAAACCACGCTGGACGACGGCATCACCATCGAGCGCATCCAGCGCAATGGCAGCGAGTTGACTATCGAACCCAGCCTGCAACTGCAGCACGCCGATCGCGTGCTGTTGATCGGGCGTCGGGAAGCTGCCGCCAGGGCCTGGACGCTGCTTGGTGATGAATCCTCCATGTCTTCCGACATGGACCAGCCGCTGCAGGTGCGCGATGTTGTGTTCACGCGCAAGGGCGCGAGCCACAAAACGCTGGGCGAGCTGAAGGCGCAGGCCACGCGCGACATGAAGCACGGTGTCTACATCGCGCGCATCACGCGCATGGGCAAGGCGGTGCCGCTGCTGGACGGCACCGTCATGCTGCATGGCGATGTGGTGACGCTGCATGGTGCGCCATCCGATGTGAAGCGCGCCTCGGCGGAAGTCGGTTACCCCGTGCCGCCCGGCGACAAGACCGATTTCGTCTACATGGGCCTCGGGGTGCTGGTCGGCTTGCTGATCGGTATGCTGGTGGTGAAGTGGGGCGGCATTCCGCTCACGCTGGGCAGCGGTGGCGGGGCACTGCTCTCGGGCTTGGTGTTCGGCTGGCTGCGCGGCAAGCACCCGACCTTCGGCCAGTTGCCCAACGCTGCTTCGCAGATCCTCAAAGACATGGGCCTGGCCGCCTTCGTCGCGTGCGTGGGGCTGGGCTCCGGCGCGCAGGCGTGGTCGACGCTGCAAAAGAGCGGCGTGTCGATCTTCATTGCCGGCGTGATCGTCACCATGGTCCCGCTGATCCTGACGTACCTGTTCGGCCGTTATGTGCTCCGCTACGACAACGTTGCCGTGCTGGCGGGCGCACTGTCCGGCTCGCGCTCGGCCAACCCCGCCTTTGGCGGCGTGCTTGAGAAGGCCGAGAGCAGTGTGCCGACGATTCCCTTCGCCATTACCTACGCGCTGGCGAACGTGCTGCTGACCTTGCTCGGTCCGCTTGTGATTGCCTTTGCCTGAGCGCTCTCATTGTCCTAACTGGCCCGCCGCACGCGCGGTGGGCTGCCCTCGTCAACTCCACATCCACGGGAACTCGCGATGACCACCAATCCGACGCAAAAATCCAAGGAACTGGAAGCCCTCGGGCAACTGAGCCCGTTCGAGCTGAAGGACGTGCTGATCCAGCTCGCACAGAGCGATTCGCAACGCATGATGCTCAATGCCGGGCGCGGCAATCCGAACTTCCTGGCGCTGGAGCCGCGCCACGGCTTCTTCCAGCTGGGCCTGTTTGCGCTGGAGGAGTCCGAGCGCTCGTTTTCCTACCTGGCTGAGAAGATCGGCGGCATCCCGACCAAGGAAGGCTTCGAGGCGCGCTTTGAAAGTTTCGCGCGCCGTAACGCCGATGTGCCGGGTGTGAAGTTCCTGCACCACGCGGTGTCGTACGTGCGCGATCAACTGGGCCTATCTGCCGAAGATTTTCTGGCGGAGATGGTGTGCGGCATTCTCGGCTGCAACTATCCGGTGCCGGATCGCATGCTGAAGATCAGCGAGCAGATTGCCGCGCGCTACCTGAAGCAGGAGATGATCGGCCGTGCGCCGTTCGTCGGCCAGTTCGACTTGTTTGCGACCGAAGGCGGCACGGCGGCCATGACGTATCTGTTCAGCACGTTGAAGGAAAACTTCCTGCTGAACGCTGGCGACAAGATCGCGCTGGGCATGCCGATCTTCACGCCGTACATCGAGATTCCGGAGCTCAACAGCTTTGAGCTGGTCGAGGTCAAGCTCAATGCGGATCCGTTCAACGGCTGGCAATACACCGACGAAGAACTCGACAAGCTGCGCGACCCGAGCGTCAAGGCGTTCTTCCTGGTCAACCCGAGCAACCCGCCGTCGGTCAAGATTTCCAAGGATGGCCTGAAAAAGCTCAAGGCGATCGTCGACGAGCGCCACAAGGCGGGCAACGACCTCATCATCCTCACCGACGATGTGTACGGCACGTTTGCCGATGACTTTGTCTCACTGTTTGCGGTGGTGCCGTACAACACGATCCTCGTGTATTCGTATTCCAAGTACTTTGGCGCGACGGGCTGGCGGCTGGGCACCATCGCCACGCACCAGAAGAACGTGCTGGACGACAAGCTGGCCACGCTGCCTGAAGAGAAGCGCAAGATCCTGCACCAGCGCTATGCGTCCATCACCACCGAGCCGGATCAGCTCAAGTTCATCGACCGGCTGGTCGCCGACAGCCGAACCGTGGCGCTGAACCACACGGCGGGTTTGTCGACGCCGCAGCAGGTGCAGATGGCGTTGTTCTCGCTGTACGCGTTGATGGATCAGCCAGACGCTTACAAGGCTGCAGTCAAACGTCTGGTGCGCGGGCGCAAGGCTGCGCTGTACCAAGCCATCGGCATCGAGTGCGATGCGGATGAGAACGACGTCGCGTACTACAACATCCTCGACGCCGAGGTGGTCGGCCGCAAAACCTATGGCGAGGCGTTTGTGCAGTGGTTCCGCACCAAGACCAAGCCCGCGGACGTGCTGTTCCGCCTGGCCAAGGAGAGTGGCGTGGTGCTGCTGCCGGGCAACGGCTTTGGCGCGCTCAACCCGTCAGTGCGCGTGTCGCTGGCCAACCTGAACGAGCCGGACTACATCCGCATTGGTGCAACACTGCAGCGCTTGCTGGAGGAGTACCACCAGCGTTGGCTGGATGAGGGTGGCAAGTAACGCGCCGCCAGAGCGATCCAGCAATCAGGCCGGCGTCAGCGTGCCGGCTACACGGGCCCGCTGCAACGCGGCGGGCTCGTTGCCTGATTCCGCATAGTCGGCAAAGCGGCGGATGCAGTCCGCCACCCAGTCGGGCCTGCGCAGCGGCAACCAATGGCCGGCGTCGATCTCGTGCCGCCAGTAGTGCGGCACCCAGGCTTCAACCGCACGCGTGACGGCGGGACTCACGTAGCGATCCCGCGTCGGTACGATCAGCTGCACGGGCGCATGCGGTGCGCGTGCCTGCGGACGGGCCAGCCGCTCGCGAAAATTGGCGCGGTACATCCGTACGCCATTGCAGGCATCGCGCACCAGCGAAGGCCGCTGCACCGCACCACGAATGCCCTCGGTCTTGCGCAGCCACCATGGCCACGCACGCGCCACCCACAGCCGCCATGACCATTCTGGTACTAGCGGCAAGTGGAAAACCCCCACGTACCAGGACTGCAGTCGCTGCTTCCACACCGCCCGCCTGGCCGCCCACGTACCGGTGTCGAGTTGCGTCTGCATCCAATGGCCGACGTGATCCAGGCAGGGTCCCGAGATGGATGTGTACGACGCGATGCGCCCGCGCAGGCGATCGGTGGTCACCGATTCCCAACTGTGGATCGAGCCCCAGTCGTGCCCGACCAGGTGGAAGCGCTCGCCGGGCAGCAGCGCATCGGCCACGGCGGCAAGGTCATCGGCGAACTGCGCGATGCGGTAACCGGTGGTGTCGGCGGGGGCGTCAGACAGGCCCGCGCCGCGTACGTCAAAGGTGATGACGCGGCTATGGCGGGCCAGTACTTCGCGCACGCCGTCCCAAACCGAGCTGTCATCCGGATAGCCGTGCACCAGGACGACAGAGGGCCGCTGTTGTGCGGCCTCATCCCTGGGCTGGGTCAGGCGCGCATGCAGGCGCACGTCGCCTGAGCGTACGACGTGGGAAGACCGCTGGAGTGACGGGGAAAGGCCGCGCGGTTGACGCAAATCCGGGTGCTTGGGAGCGGCTGGCGTGGGCATCGGCGGGTCTCCATGTCGATCTGAAGGTGACATTGATCGATGTCATGGTAGGGGCCGATATCACGATTTGACAATGCGCAACTTCACTGACGTTGCGTGTGCGCACCGCCACAAAGGGCGTAGCTTTCCGCGAGAAAGTTCCATAGAATGCGAACGCGAATTGTTCCTATTACCATTAATTGAGCAGCCTGAGTGAGCCTACAGGCCGCCGAGATCAGGGAAATGCAAGAAAAACAAGAACGAGGAGGAGACGGCGCACGCGCTCGTCGGATGGTGCGCGCGTCGTGGCGTGCAATGTTGATGGTTGCCTGCACCGTGCTGGTAACGGCCTGCGGTGGCGGAGATGGCGGCAGCAGCACGTCGTCAGGCACGCCAGCGGCCAGTGGCCTGTCGCCGATGGCGCAGGTAGGTAAGCAGATCTTTTTTGACCAGGCGCTCTCCGCTTCGGGCAAGCAGTCGTGTGCGTCGTGCCACGATGCCGCGCGCGGGTTTACTGATCCGAACAACCTGGCCGTTTCGTTTGGCGGCCCGAACCATGGCCTGCCGGGCCTGCGCAATGCGCCGTCGCTGAACTACGCGTCGTACACGCCCAACTTCAAGATCGATGCCACCGGCAAGGCATCTGGCGGCTTCTTCCGCGATGGCCGTTCGCCTTCGCTGGCGGACCAGGCACAGCAGCCATTCACCAATCCGTTCGAGATGGCCAATGCGTCGGCCGACGACGTGTTCAAGACGCTGCTGACGCGTCCGTACCTCGACCAGTTCACCACGGTGTTCACCAAGGCGGCCATCCAGGACAGCGCGACGGCCATGCAGAGCATTGGCCAGGCACTGGCGGCTTATCAGTCTGAAGACCCGAGCTTCCATACCTTCGACAGCAAGTACGACGCGTACCTCGCGGGCAAAGCCACGCTTTCGGATTCGGAAACGCGCGGCCTGCTGCTGTTCAACAACCCCACGAAGGGCAACTGCACGGCGTGCCACGTTTCGTCGCGCACGGGCAGCACGCCTGCGTTGTTCACCGACTTTACGTACGACAACGTCGGCATTCCGCGCAACTGGAGCCTGGCAGCCAACCAGGAGGGCACGACGTTGCCGTACGTGCCGAAGAACGGCGCGGCACTGGGTGATCCGAACTACAGCTACTACGACCTCGGCCTCTGCGGCCCGCTGCGCACGGATTTCCGCGTGGGTGGTACGACGTGCGGCAAGTTCAAGGTGCCGACCCTGCGCAACATCGCGCTGACGGCGCCGTATTTCCACAACGGCGTGTTCCAGACGCTGGACCAGGTGGTCGCCTGGTATGTCACGCGCGACACCGAGCCCGGCCGCTGGTACGTCAAGGCCGACGGCACGCCCGACGTGCCCTACAACGATCTGCCCGTCGCCTTCGATGGCAACGTGAACGTGGCGGAAGTGCCCTACAACCCGGCCAAGGCACCGTCGATGACGAACCAGGAGATGAGCGATCTCGTGCATTTCCTGTGCACGCTTACCGATGGGTTTGACCCGGCCAACCCGTCTGCCTACAACGTGCCGGCGCAATGCGGCTCCACCGCGAACAGTGTGGGCGCCGCCCGTATCCAGACCGTTTCTGCCAGCGGAGCCACGCTGGCCAAGACGGCAATCAACAAATAAATCGATTCAAAGTTCAAAGACTAGGGAACGTCACAGCATGAAACGAATCGCCCGAACCGCGATTGCGGCCGCCGCCGCCATCGCACTGATGGGGGCCGGCGCAGCCCATGCCACCACCACTGCGCAACTTGAACAGAAGCTCGACGCCATGGCCGCGCAGATCGAGGCGCTCAAGGCCGAGCTGAAGGAAGTGAAGTCGCAGAACGCGACGCTGGCCACGCAGCAGCAGACGCAGGCCAAGGCGCAGGCGCAAGTCCAGGCACAACAAGCCGCCGCGCTACAAGACGTGCAGCAGACTGTGCAGACGGCGCAGCTTGCATCGACCAGGCCATCGCCGCTCGACAACCTCACGCTGTGGGGTTACGGCGAGATCAACTACAGCCGCCCGACCCGCCGCTCCGAAGACACCAAGATGGACTTGTCGCGTGCGGTGTTCGGCATCGGCTACAAGTTCAACGACAAGACGCGTTTCAACTCCGAGTTTGAAGTCGAGCACGCGATTGCATCGTCGACCGATTCGGGCGAGTTCGAGGTCGAGCAGTTCTACATCGATCACAAGCTGACCGACAAGATCGGCCTGAACGCGGGCTTGTTCCTGATCCCGGCGGGCTTCATCAACCGCAACCACGAGCCGACCAACTACTACGGCGTGCATCGCAACTTTGTCGAGACGCTGATCATTCCGAGCACGTGGCGCGAGGGCGGTCTGTCGCTGTACGGCGATACCGATTTCGGCCTGAACTGGAACGTGGGCCTGACGACTGGCCTGAACCTGGCCAAGTGGAACTTCAATCCGGAGAACCCGCTGTTCAACTCCGCGCTGGAGATGCAGAACAACGGTGCGGGCCCGATGCAGCAGACGCACCAGGAGCTGGGGCTGGCGAATGCGAAGAACCTGTCGCAGTACGTGGCGCTCAATTACTCCGGCATTCCGGGTGTGACGCTGGGTGGCTCGGTCTTCACGGGCAAGAGCAGCCGCGGTAGCGCTGATGTGACGCCGCTGCCTGAACAGCGCGTCACGCTGTATGAAGCGCATGCTCGCTGGACGCCGGGTAAGTGGGACCTGTCCGCTTTGTATGCGCGTGGCACGCTGAGCAACGCCGATGTGGCTAACCAAATGAACCCGGGTAGCGCGAATCCGATGCCGTCGGCGTTCTATGGCTGGTTCGTGCAAGGCGCGTACAACGTGTGGCAGAAGGGCGATTACCGCGTCACGCCGTTCGTGCGTTATGAGCGCTACAACATGGGTGAGAAGTACGCGGGCCTGGTGCCGGGCTTCGTAGCACCGGCGGGCTGGCCGTCGCTGTCTGATACGGTCTATACCGTGGGCGCGAACTTCTACCTGAACCCGAACGTGGTGTTCAAGGTCGACTACCAGCGCTTCACCAAGAATCGCGATTTCTCGCGTGTCGACCTGGGCCTGGGCGTATCGTTCTAAGCCGCGTCGATTGATCTGAAGAGCCGAAGGAGGCGCAAGCCATGCGTTATCAGCCAGTGCCCATCGTTCTCGTGTGTGCCGCCGCCATCGGCGCGCCGGGCGCGGTCGTCACCAACGCCTTTGCAGCGGACTACATGACCGCTGCAGAGGCCCAGAAATCGATCTTTCCCGATGCCACCAGCTTTGAGCCGGTGGTGGTTGCATTGTCAGTCGATCAGCTCAAGCAGTTGGCTGATCGCGCGGGCGGCCCGGCCAAGCCCGGTGTTTGGCGCGTGTGGCAAGCCAAGCAGGGCACGAAGGATGGGGAGCGGGCGCTCGGCTATGTCGTGACCGACGCCGTCATCGGCAAGTTTGAGTTGATTAACTACGCCGTGGGCCTGAACGCGGCGGGCGAGATCACTGGCGTCGAGATCCTCGCCTACCGCGAAAGCCACGGCTACGAAGTCCGCAACAAGCCGTGGCGCGCGCAGTTCCTGGGCAAGTCGGCCAAGTCAGCGCTGCGTGTTGGTGACGACATCAACAACATCAGCGGGGCGACGCTGTCGTGCACGCACCTGACAGACGGCATCCGGCGCATTGCGGTGATGGCGCAACTGACGCTGGTCAAGGGCTGAGCACGTGATGGAGCCGGTGATCTGCCGGCGCGCGCGGCCGCTGCTCGGCACCTTGGTTGATGTGCAGGCCGAAGGGCCAGACGCGCAGGCAGCCGTGGCGGCGGCATTCGACGAGATTGCCGCCGTGCACGCACTCCTGAGCTTTCATGCGCCCGATAGCGAGTTGCAGATGATCAACCGTGCTGCGCCTGGCGCGTGGCTGCAGGTCGATCATCGAACACGCGCAGTGCTGCACCTTGCCGCCGCGCTGTATGACGCATCGGCGCGGGCCTTCGACTGCCGTGTCGGCACACCTGAACAGTTGGCCGACACGCGCTTTCCTGTTGCCTTTGAGGGCGACATCCTCATCAAACAGACTGACGCATCGATGGACCTGGGTGGCATCGCCAAGGGTTATGCCGTCGATCGCGCCATCGAGGTGATGCAGGCGCATGCGATCGAACGCGCGGTGGTCAATGCCGGCGGTGACCTGCGTCACCACGGTGCAAGGCCGATGACCGTGCAGGTGCGTGACCCACGTAATGCGGCACATGTTGCTGTGACTGTGCGGCTCGACAATGCCGCACTCGCCAGTTCAACGGCCGGTGGTTTGGGCGCGCATGCCGACAGCGCGTCGCGTATTCACGATGCCGATCGGGCGCGTCTTCCTGCGCTTGCCGGGGCGACTGTGCAGGCGCCCACCAGCATGCTGGCTGATGCACTGACCAAGGTTGTGCTTGCCACGGGCGACGTCATGCATCCGCTGCTGAATCAGTACCGTTCAACGGTGGCCGTATACTCGCCGGGTTAACCGGTTGCTCAGTCCGTCATGTCTGCTTCTCCCCGTTTTTCTCATCATCTGCGCGAAAGCGCCTTCCGCCTCAGCCGCCGCCGGCGCTGGGCGGTGTATGGCGTGTTTGCCGTGCTGCTGGTGACGGGGCTGGTCTGGCTGGCGCTGCATTTTCTGGATGACGGCAGCGAGGGCGGCATGTTGGCCCTGGCGTGGAGCATGAAGCTGCACGGCGCGGCCGCCATGGCGGGTTTGTATCTGCTCGGCATGCTGTGGGGCCCGCATATCCGCAATGCATGGGTGCGACGGCGCAATCGCGCGGCGGGCGCCGTGTTCGGCACGCTGACGGCGGTGCTGGTGCTGACGGGCTATGCGCTGTACTACGTCAATGGCGAACTGCCGCGCCAGAGTGCAGAGATCCTGCACTGGGTAGCGGGGGTGGTGGTATGCATTGCCTTGTGGGTGCACATCTTGATCGGGCGGCGCAAGCGCAAGGCAGTGTCGACGTTCCAGATGTGAGCGTCAGGCGGGCAAGTCCGGCACGTCTTGCAGCAGCGGCGTGGCAGCCGCGAATTCGGCCAGATGCTCCAGCAGTGCGCGCACCTTGCGCGGCAATTGCTGCTGCGGCCACACCGCATAGATGGTGCGCTGCGGCGTGTGCCATTCCGGCAGCACGCGAACCAGACGTCCGCTCTCCAGCGCCGCGTGACATAGCGTGCGCGGGCAATACAGCAGGCCCTGTCCCGCCTCTGCCAGCGAAACCGCCAGTTCGATATCGTTCACATCGCATTGCCCTTGCGGCTGCATCTCGATGGCCTCCTTGCCATCGGGCGAGGTGAAGCGCCACGTGGAAATGGGCGAGGCCACCAGCAGCCGATGCATCTCCAGCGCGTTGGGATGGGCTGGTGCACCGTGCTCGGCCAGATAGGCAGGCGAGGCGACCAGTACGATCGCGATCACCCCCAGCCGGCGCTGCCGCAGCTTGGGGTCATCCTGCGGCCCGACGCGGATGGCCAGGTCTGCGCCATGTCGCCAGACATCTTCATTGCGGTTGCTCAGCGACAGCTCCAGCCGGATCTCCGGCCACGCCGCCATGAAGCTCGCATAGGCGGGACCCAACAGCCCGCGCGACAGGTTCAGCGGTGCCAGCACGCGCAGCGTGCCCTTGATCTGGTTGAGATCGTCGTCGAGCGTTGCCGTGGCTTGTGTGAGCGCGGTCAGCAGCGGGCGGCACTGCTCGTAGTAGAGCTGGCCTTCCGGCGTCGGTTTCAGGCTGCGGGCGCTGCGCAGCAGGAGCTGGCAGCCAAGCGTGGCCTCCAGTTTCTGCAGGCGCCGCGTGAGGGTGGCCGGGGGCAGGTTGGCGTGCCGTGCTGCCGCCTGCAGGCTGCCGTGATCCACGATGGAAACGAAGAGGGCCAGATCGTCGAGCATGATTCCATTTTCGGAATTTAAGTTTCAATAAACATCTATAGTTTCTTGAAACGCGGTTGTCTAGCATACCGTCAATCACATTTGATGGCTTTGCAAGGAGAACCGCCATGTCGATGCCCATTCGCCTCCGTGTCACCTTTGCCTGGTTGATGTCTGGCCTGATGTCGCTGTTGATGACGGGCTGGATTGGCTGGATCAACGCCGGTTTCAGCGCAGACTTTCTCGCCCGCTGGGCGCATGCCTTCGTGCTGGCCTGGCCGGCGGCATTCACCATCGTGCTCATCGCCGCGCCGACAGTGCAACGCCTCACGCAACGTCTGCTGGTGCCGGAAGTTGCCCAGCCCTGAAAAGAAAAGGCCCGCCAGGAGGGCCAGCGGGCCGGAAGGTTGACAGCAGGAAAGACCGATCAAATCGGTGTGATACCAGGCCGGCGGCATGCGAAGTCCCGTTCGCAACGTCGCCAACCCTATCGCGCATGGCAGCGCAGACACGGCAACCTTCGGTTGGACCTGCGGCGCGGATTCCCCAATCACGCCAGACGCCCACCCTTGCCGCGCGTTGCTGCCAAAACGCGTCTACTTGACACCCGACCGACTCCGCCGTGCACACCGGCGGAGCTCAAACGCCAAAGCAGTGGTTGGACTGTATGGCCTGCGCGCTTTCGTGAAACTTTCGAAGGGCCTCAGGACTTACCCGCATCCGCGCCATTTGCGGCGTGCCTTGGTGCGCACGAACCCTCAGGATCCGCTGGCAGAATGGCAGTCTCACCACACGGACCGTCCACCATGCCTGCATCTGCCGAGCTGCTGATTCGCCCCATTCACCAGGATGATTTCGCCACCTGGAAACCACTCTGGGATGGCTACAACGCCTTCTACGGCCGCGCGGGCGAGACCGCCTTGCCCGACTTCGTCACGCAGACGACGTGGCAGCGCTTCTTCGATGAGCATGAACCCGTGTACGCCATGGTCGCGGAGCGTGACGGCGCATTGCTCGGCATCGTGCACTTCCTGTTTCATCGCAGTACGACGCAGGTGCAGATGACGTGCTATCTGCAGGATCTGTTCACGGTAGAAGCGGCGCGAGGGCAGGGCGTGGGCCGTGCACTCATCGAAGCTGTCTACCGCCGCGCCGCGGAGACAGGTTTGCCGCGCGTCTATTGGCAGACGCACGAGACCAACGCGACCGCCATGCGGCTGTACGACACGGTGGCCGAGAAATCGGGTTTCGTGGTGTATCGCAAATTCCTGTAGCCCGATTCGCGTGACAAGCGGGTACGCCAATCGTGCGTTCCCGCAAAACGCCGTGCGATCTTGGTATCCGTGCGCAAGGGTGATCGGCAGACTGTGTTCAGCCGCTGCAGCAACATGCCAGCGGCTCAATCGACTGCACAGGAGCCCTTGATGTCTGCCAATGAAACCCGCCCACCGATTCCGCCGTTCACGCTGGAGTCGGCCATCCAAAAAGTCCGCCTGGCCGAAGACGGCTGGAACAGCCGCAACCCCGAGAAGGTCGCGCTGGCCTATACGCCGGACAGCCAATGGCGCAACCGCGCCGAGTTCGTCACCGGCCGCGAGCAGATCGTCGCCTTCCTCACGCGCAAGTGGCAGAAGGAACTCGACTATCGCCTGATCAAAGAGCTGTGGGCATTCGGCGGCAATCGCATCGGCGTGCGCTTCGCCTATGAATGGCACGACGACTCCGGCAACTGGTACCGCTCATACGGCAACGAGAACTGGGAGTTTGATGCGCACGGCGTGATGCAGCGCCGCTACGCGTGTATCAACGATGCGCCGATCAAGGAGGCAGAACGCAAGTTCTTCTGGCCGCTAGGCCGGCGCCCTGACGATCACCCGAGCTTGTCCGATCTGGGATTGTGATGGCATGCCCCACTGATCGAGCATCCCGTCGAGCGCGCGGCGTCGCCAGATCGACGGGCTGTCACCCGTGAGCCGTTTGAACACGGTCGAGAAATGCGCCTGGTTCTGGAAACCGACCGATAGCGCGATCTCCACGACCGCTGTTTCGGCCTGCATTAGCAATTTCTTGGCGCGCTCAATGCGCCGTTGCAGCAGGTAGTCGTGCGGACGCACGCCAGTCGCCGCGCGGAACTGCGCCGCAAAGTGCATGCGCGTGAGGCCCGCTGCGCGCGCGAGATCCTCCAGTCGTACCGGCTCGCCCAGATTGGCTTCGATGTAGGCCGTTGCCAGCCTCAGGCGCCACAGCGGTAACGGCGATGGCCGAGTGCGCAGCGGCGGCGCGGCAGCACGGCAATCAGCAGGCGTGGCGGTCGATAGGGGAGTCACAGCATCATGGCGATACAGATCTGTCTACATGATTGAGTAGACAGGTCTGTCTGTCAAGACCATACTGCGGTCATCCCACCTGAAGGCCCAGAGATGACCAAGGCAGCCGAAACCCTCTCCGCCCGCGATCGCATTATGGAAACCGCCGAGCGGTTGTTCCTGCAAGAGGGCTTTCGTGCCACCGGTATCGACCGGATCATTGCCGAGTCTGGCGTCGCCAAGATGTCGCTGTACCGGCATTTCCCTTCCAAGAGCGACTTGATTGCGGCGTTTCTGGATGTGCGGCACGAACGCTGGATGACATGGTTTCGTGAGGAAACGGAAGCGCGTGTGGCCAAGCGCGCTGAACTGGATGTGCTGGCTGACGTGCTGGCAAGCTGGTTCTCGACCGATACCTACCGCGGCTGCGCGTTCATCAACCTGGTGGCTGAATCCGGCACCGAAACCGGCGATGCGCAACTGGTGGAGAAAGCGGTGGCGCACAAGGCCGATCTTGGCGCTTACCTGGCCGAGCTGGCGCGCCGCCTGGGCTATCCGCGCCCGAAGGCGGTCGCTGAAGAGGCGCTGCTGTGCGTGGAGGGGATGATCGTGCGCTACCAGATGACCGGTAACCGTGCGGCCGTCGATGCGGGGCGCCGGTTGCTGGCCCGGCTCCGCTAAGACCCATATCGGGCGCGCCATCCGGCTGATCAGCCGGCTTCGGGCGCACCACTTTTTCACAAAAGCATAGGGTAATCCCGCATCTTCGATTTCGAAGACGCGGTCTATAGTTGCACCTGTGTTCCAGATATTAACAGACGTTTCATAGGTAAAACAAATGAAACGTGATGGAGTCGACAAAAATGCAGCCGCAATTCAACCCCGACCTCGCTCCGTGGGAGCCGATTTCTCCGAACAACGTCGCAGGCAAGGGCCGTGTCGAGCGCCCGGGCCACGTCGCCAATCTGGTGTGGCAGACGCGCGCTGCAGAGCCGACGCCCTATGAGAACCAACTCGCCGATTCTCTGGAAGCGGCATTTCTGGGCGGCGCGCAGACGCCGGCTGACATCGTCGTCGTGCTGAACGCGCGCGGCCCGCGCAACGCCGCCGGCGGCGAGGCCTGGACGGAAGAAGCGTTCCTGGCCGAGATGCGCCGCCTGGGCGCCTGAGTTCAGCCAGTTCCGACCACACGATTCGACGCCGTATTGCCCACAGAGGCGGCCGGCGCAACCCCATCAAGCGAGGCAAGCAATGGAAGGCAACAAGGAAGCGCAGAAGGAAGCGCGCATCAACACCGGTCTGCGCAACTACTGGTATCCGGTGGCGGCGTCGTGGAATGTGAAGAACGCCCCGGTCGGCATCACCCGCCTGAGCCAGAACATCGTGCTGTGGCGTGACACCGCCGGCCAGGTGCACGCACTGGAAGACCGCTGTCCGCATCGTGGCGCGCGTCTGTCGATGGGGTGGAACCTGGGCGACCACGTGGCTTGCTGGTACCACGGTGTTGAAGTGAATGGCCAAGGCACGGTCACGAGCGTGCCGGCAGTCGACGCTTGCCCGATGGAAGGCAAGACCTGCGTGCGCAGCTACCCGGTGCAGGAACGTGCCGGCGCCATCTTCCTGTGGTTTGGCGACAAGGCCCCCTCCGAATTCGACGATGCCGTTGGCACGCTGCGCCTGCCCGAAGAACTGACCAGCGACGAGCACAGCCACTTCCTCTGCTTCGCACACTGGAACGTCAACTACCGCTATGCCATCGACAACGTGATGGACCCGATGCACGGCGCGTACTTGCACGCCGTGTCGCACTCGATGGCCAGCGGCGAGAAGAAGGCCGTGATGGAAGTGCTGGAAACCGAGCACGGCATCATGTTCCAGAAGACCGGCCAGCGTGGCGTGAACTTCGATTGGACCGAGTTTGGTGAGACCGGCACGATGTGGCTGCGCCTGTCGATTCCGTATCAGCCAAAGGTCGGCCCCGGCGGCCCGTTCACCATCATCGGCATCACCACGCCGGTGGATGAAGAGCATTGCATCGTCTACTTCTGGCGCACGCGCCACGTGCAGGGCTGGGAGCGCGACGTGTGGCGCTTCCTGTATCGCAACCGCCTGGAAGGCCTGCATTGGGATGTGCTCGAGCAGGACCGCGTGGTGCTCGAATCGATGGCACCCGAGGCGCGCGATCACGAAACGCTGTACCAGCACGACATCGGCATCACGCGCATCCGCCGCATCCTTTCCCGCCGTGCCGCAAGCGAATTGGCCGATGCGCCTGTCGCCATGCTCAAGCCCGTTCCTGCGGATGCCCAACATGCCTGAGCGCAATCAAGCCATCGGGCTGCTGGCTGGCCGCAGGGTGCTCGTCACCGGCGCCGCGCGTGGGCTGGGTCTGGCGTTTGCCAAGTCCATCGCTGAAGCCGGTGGCGCGGTTGCCCTGGCAGACATTCTTGGCGAGCGTGTGCAGGAGGAGGCCGCGGCACTGCGCGCGGCTGGCTTCGAGGCGCATGGCTTCACGCTTGATCTCGGCGACCCGGCTTCCATCCAGGCTTGTGCGGCAGCGGCTGCGCAAGCACTGGGTGGGCTGGACGGTCTCGTCAACAACGCGGCCATCACCAATTCGGGCGGGCGCGATGCATCGTCCATCGACGTCGACACCTGGGACCGCGTGATGAACGTCAACGTGCGCGGCACCTGGCTGATGACGACGGCCTGCCTGCCGGCACTCAAGGCATCGGGCCGTGGTGCGATCGTCAACTTGTCGTCGGACACGCCGCTGTGGGGCGCGCCGAACCTGCTGGCCTACGTGGCGAGCAAGAGCGCCGTCATCGGCATGACCAAGTCCTTGGCGCGTGAGTGCGGCGCAGACGGCATCACCGTCAACGCCATCGCACCGGGCCTGACGCTGGTGGAAGCCACCGAATATGTACCGGCGCATCGTCATGCGCTGTACCGCGACCAGCGCGCCATCTCGCGCGATCAGGTGCCCGACGACGTATGCGGCGCCGTGCTGTTCGCGCTGTCCGATCTTTCCCGATTCGTGACGGGCCAGACGCTGGCCGTCAACGGCGGTTTTGTCATGCAGTAATGCAACCCATATCACTGAGAAGAGGCATTCGATGAGCGATCTCTCCGAACAACAGCAAGTGCAGCGCACGTGGGACCGCCCGGAAGGCGCGTCGTTTGAAGATTGGATGAACAGCCGCGTGGCGCGTTTCGCCACCCGCCGCTACGACTGGGACGCCCTCAAGTTCCAGGCTGACTACGACCCGAAATACCGCCGCGCACAAATGCGTTACCTCGGTACCGGCGGCACGGGCGTGGCGGCTGACACCAACACGGTGCCGTCGGAGCACTTCACGTTCTCGACCATGGTCATTCCGGCTGGCCACGAAGGCCCGTCGCACCTCCACACCGATGTGGAGGAGGTGTTTTTCGTCATCCGCGGCAAGCTCAAGCTGGTGCTGGAGAAGGACGGCGAGCGCTTTGAGACCATCCTGACTGACCGCGATCTCGTCTCGGTGCCGCCCGGTGTGTACCGCGAAGAAATCAACATCGGCGATGAAGATGCGCTGATGTGCGTGATGCTCGGTGCCAAGAAGCCGATCACGCCGACGTATCCGCCCGAGCACCCGCTCGCCAAGATCAAGCGTTGATGTCATGAGCGCGCAGGCTGTCATGTCTTCCCACCCATTCCGCGTAGCCGATGCACTTGCTGTGCTCGGCGCCGAGTTTGCCGAACGCACCGTTGCGATCAACGAGCGTGGCGACCGTATCGGCTATCGGCAATGGGGCGAGCGCGGGCCGGTGGTTGTGCTGTTGCACGGCATCAGCTCCAGTGCTGCGTCATGGCTGCCGTGTGTGCAAATCCTTTCGCAAACCACGCGTGTGTTCGCGTGGGATGCGCCGGGCTACGGCAACTCCACGCCGCTTGCACAAGCCGAGCCGCGTGCTGCCGACTATGCACTGCGCCTGCGCGCGTGGCTTGCCGCATTGCGCGTGAAGCCGGATGCGCTGGTTGGACATTCGTTGGGTGCGCTGATGGCGTCCGCGTATGTGGCCGACGCACCTGCGGCGATGCAACCGCGCAGCTTGCTGCTCCTGAACCCGGCACAGGGCTACGGCCAGCCGGGGCAGGAAGCGAAGTCGCGCACGGTACAGGCTCAGCGATTGGCAACGCTCGACCAGCTTGGCATTGATGGCATGGCGGAATCGCGCCATGCGCATCTGCTGCGCGCCAATGCCTCTGACGAAGAGCGCGCCTGGGTGCGCTGGAACATGAAGCGCCTGAACGATGGCGGTTATCGCCAGGCAGTGGCCATGCTCAGCGGCGACGACATCGGCGCCCACCTGCGCAAGCGTCCCGCATCGACGCCAGCACACATCGCGTGCGGCGACGTGGACGGCATCACGCCCCCGCAGGGCTGCCAAGCACTGGCCGAGACGTTCAGCCTGCCGTTTGCGCTCGTGCCGTCTGCCGGACACGCCTCCTACATCGATGCTCCTGAAGCGGTTGCAGGCTGGATCGAACAAGCTGTCCTCTCCCAATCCCGAAACGCGTAAGCGCCAACACGTATGAGCAACGACCTCATCTCCGAAGACGTGCAGGAAAAGTACATCGTCCCCGGGCTCGAACGCGGCCTGCGCCTGCTATGCGAGTTCAGCCACAAAGATCGCGTGCTGTCGGCACCGGAACTGGCGCGCCGGCTGAAGGTGCCGCGCTCGACGGTGTTCCGCCTGCTGACCACGCTTGAAGTGATGGGCTTTGTCGAGCGTGTCGATGGTGGCCGCGATTTCCGCCTCGGCATGGCCGTGCTGCGCCTGGGCTTTGAGTACCTCGCCTCGCTGGAGCTGACCGAGCTGGGCCGCCCGCTGCTCGATCGCCTGCGCGACGACATCCACTACCCGTGCAATCTCGTGGTGCGCGATGGCCGCTCGATCGTCTACGTGGCGAAGTCGGTGGCGCCCACGCCGTTCACCAGCTCCGTCAATGTCGGTACGCGCCTGCCTGCGCATGCCACGGTGTTGGGTCGCGTGCTGCTGGCAGACCTGTCGCTGGCTGAGTTGCGCCAGCTCTATCCGGAGCCGCAGCTGGAAGTGTTCTCGCACAACACGCCGCGCACGGTGGAAGAGCTGTTCGAGATGGTCCAGCGCGACCGCGAACACGGCTACGTGCTGCAGGAGGGCTTCTTTGAAGCCAATATTTCGACGATTGCTGCGCCGGTGTTGGACCGCGCCGGCAAGGTGGTCGCCGCGCTCGGTACGACGATCCCGTCGCCGCGCATCGAGCCTGCCCAGCTGGATACGATGATCGACAAGGTGCGTGCCGCCGCCGGTGAGCTGTCTTACCTGCTGGACTACCGCCCCGCCAGCGGCAAGGTCGTCAACCTGTTCCGGGAATGACCATGCCAATGATCAATCTGACTGGCAAGACCGCAGTCGTGACCGGAGGCTCCTCCGGCATCGGCCTCGCCACCGTTGAACTGTTGCTGGAAGCCGGTGCCGCCGTGGCGCTGTGTGGCCGCAATGCCGAACGTCTTGCGCAAGCTGAACAACACCTGCGCAGCCGATTCCTGGGTGCCAAGTTGTTCGCCGCCACGTGCGACGTGCTCGATGCAGCGCAGATGACTGCGTTTGCCGATGCGGTGGAACAGGAACTCGGCCCTGTCGACATGCTGGTCAACAACGCCGGCCAGGGCCGCGTCTCGACCTTTGCCAACACCGAAGATGCTGCATGGACGGACGAACTGCATCTCAAGTTCTTCTCCGTCATTCACCCCACGCGCGCGTTCCTGCCGCAACTGGAGCGCTCGGCACACGGTGCCATCGTCTGCGTGAACTCGTTGCTCGCGCAACAGCCGGAGCCGCACATGGTGGCCACCTCGGCGGCGCGTGCCGGCGTGCTCAACCTGGTGCGCTCGATGGCGACCGAGTTTGCGCCGAAGGGGGTGCGCGTCAACGGCATCCTGATCGGGTTGGTTGAGTCCGGCCAGTGGCGTCGCCGCTTTGAGGCACGACCTGAAGAAGATCGCCATCTCGACTGGGCCGCGTGGACGCGCCGCCTGGCCGCGCAAAAGCATATTCCCCTTGGCCGCCTGGGCCTGCCCGAAGAGGCGGCCCGCGCCATTCTGTTCCTTGCCTCGCCGTTGTCTTCGTACACCACGGGCAGCCACATCGATATCTCCGGAGGACACTCCCGTCATGCGTAACGAACAACAACTGGTCACGGTGGGCCACGCGATTGCAGCCTTCCTGGAAAGCTGCGAGGTCAAGGCCGCCTTTGGCGTCATCTCGATCCACAACATGCCCATCCTTGACGCGATGGGCGAGCGCGGCAAGATCCGCTTCATCATGGCGCGCGGCGAAGCAGGCGGCACCAACATGGCCGATGCCTACGCCCGCACCACGGGTGGCCTGGGCGTGTGCCTGACCAGCACTGGCACGGCCGCTGGTAACGCTGCCGGCGCGATGGTCGAAGCACTGACGGCCGGCACGCCGCTGCTGCACATCACCGGCCAGATCGAAACGCCGTACCTGGACCAGAGCCTCGCGTACATCCACGAAGCACCGGATCAACTCACGATGCTCAAGTCGGTGTCGAAGGCGGCTTTCCGCATCCGCAGCGCGGACACCGCCATCAGCACGATGAAGCTGGCCGTGCAGACCGCGCTGACAGCGCCGACTGGCCCCGTGAGCGTGGAGATTCCCATCGACATCCAGGCCGCGCTGATCCCGATGCCGGACGATCTACGTCCGTTGCTGGTGCCGCAGCATGTGCCGTCTGCGCACGCGCTGGATGAACTGGCCGAGCGCCTGTCGCGTGCGCGCCGCCCGATGCTGTGGTTGGGCGGTGGTGCCCGTCATGCTGCCAAGCAGGTCAAGCGCCTGATGGACCTGGGCTTTGGCGTGGTCACCAGCACGCAAGGCCGCGGCATCGTGCCGGAAGATGATCCGCGCTCGCTGGGTGCGTTCAACCTGCACAAGCCGGTTGAAGCGTTCTACCAGACCTGCGACGCCATGCTCGTGGTCGGCTCGCGCCTGCGCGGCAATGAAACGCTCAAGTACGAACTGAAGCTGCCGCGCCCGCTGTACCGCATTGATGCGGATGCGTCGGCGGAAGGCCGTTGCTATGCCAGCGACTACTTCGTCTGCGGCGATTCAGCCCTGGCGTTGGATGGCCTGATCGAGAGGCTGGAAAAGAAGATGCAGATCGACGCCGCATTCGCAGGCGACCTGCGTGCTGCACACGAGAAGGCAGTTGGTGCACTGGTGGATGGCCTGGGCCCGTACTCGGCGTTGGTGGAATCACTGCAAGCTTCGGTGGGCCGCGAGTTCAACTGGGTGCGTGACGTGACGGTGTCGAACAGCACATGGGGCAACCGCCAACTGCGCATTTTTGATTCGCGTGCCGGCGTGCATGCGCTGGGCGGCGGCATTGGCCAGGGTCTTGCAATGGGCATTGGTGCCGCCATCGGTTCGGCGGCTACGGCATCGGGCAAGAAGACCTTCTGCCTGGCCGGCGACGGCGGCTTCATCCTGAACCTGGGTGAGCTGGCGACGGCTGTGCAGGAGCGCGCCAACCTCGTCATCGTGCTGATGAACGACAAGGGCTACGGCGTCATCAAGAACATCCAGGACGCGCAATACGGCGGCCGCCGTCATTACGTCGAGCTGCACACGCCGGACTACGCCGCGCTGTCGCAGTCGCTGCAGTTGCGTCATCGCCGTGTGTCCGATCTGGCGGACGTGGGCAAGGCGCTGCAGGAAGCCACCAGCGAGGAAGGCCCGTTCCTGATGGAGATCGACATGCTCTCCATCGGCAGCTTCAAGACCATCTTCGCCGGCCCGCCGGTCAACCAGCAGGCCAAGGACACCCAAGGCGAACGCGCAGCCGAGCGCACCACGGTGGTGGCGTGAGCCCGCAACTGAGCCAACCCAAGGAGCCGGACATGCTGCATGTATCGATGGTCGGTTGCGGAGCAATCGGGCAGGGCGTGCTGGAGCTGCTCAAGAGCGATCCGGATGTCTGCTTTGATGCCGTGATCGTGCCCGAGCACGCGATGGACAAGGCGCGCGAGGCCATTGCCCCGTTCGCACCGAAAGCGCGTGTGATGACGCACCTGTCGGCGGATGCGCATCCCGACCTGCTGGTTGAGTGCGCCGGCCACGACGCGCTCGAAGAGCATGTGCTGCCGGCGCTGGAGCAGGGTATCGACTGCCTGGTGGTCTCGGTGGGCGCACTGTCCGAGCCCGGTGTGGCGGAGCGCCTGGAAGCGGCGGCCCGTCGCGGCAATGCACAGGTGCAGTTGCTTTCAGGTGCCATCGGTGCCATCGATGCGCTGGCCGCTGCACGCGTGGGTGGGTTGGATGCCGTGGTCTACACGGGCCGCAAACCGCCACGTGCCTGGAAGGACACGCCAGCTGAGCAGCAGTTCGACCTCGACGCGCTGCGCGAGCCGACCGTGATTTTCGAAGGCAACGCCCGCGAAGCTGCACGCCTGTTCCCGAAGAACGCCAACGTGGCTGCCACGCTGTCGGTGGCTGGTCTGGGGCTCGACCACACGCATGTGAAGTTGTTGGCCGATCCGACCGTCGACGAGAACGTCCACCACGTCGAGGCGCGCGGCGCCTTTGGCGGCTTCGAGCTGACCATGCGCGGCAAGCCGCTGGCGGCGAATCCCAAGACTTCTGCGCTGACAGTGTTCAGCGTGGTGCGTGCGCTGGGCAACCGCGCGCACGCCGTTTCGATTTGAGTGAGGCCACTGCGCCATGACTGCTTCCAACTTGAACGCAACCGCAACGTCCCTGCTGCCGATCTGCATTGCAGGCGAATGGCGCCTCGGCACCGGCGAGCGCTATGTCACGCGCTACCCGGCCACGGGCGAAGTCGTAGCAGAACTCAATGCCGCCAGCGTGGCTGACGTGGAAGAGGCCGTCGCCGGTGCGTACCGCGCATTCCTCTCCAGCGGCTGGGCCCAGCGCAAACCGCACGAGCGCGCTGCCGTGCTGTATCGCGTGGCCGAGCTGATCCGCTCGCGCAGCGAAGCCCTGGCCCAGCGCCAGCGCCTGGACAACGGCAAGCCGATCAACGAAACGCGCGCCCTGGTGGCGAGCGCTGCCGCCACGTTCCAGTTCTTCGGTGCAGCCTGCGAGACGCTGGAGGAATCCCTCACACCCGCGCGTGGCGATTGCCTGACGATGAGCGTGCACGAGCCCATGGGCGTGGTGGCCGCCATTACGCCGTGGAACTCGCCGATTGCCAGTGAAGCGCAGAAGATGGCCCCCGCGCTGGCGGCCGGCAACGCTGTCGTCGTCAAGCCCGCCGAAGTCACGCCGCTGATGGCGCTGGAACTGGCCGCCATTTGCGAAGAGGCGGGTGTGCCCAAGGGCATGATCAGCGTGCTGCCGGGCAAGGGTTCGATTATTGGTGACGCGATCACCAAGCATCCGCTGGTGCGTCGTGTGTCGTTCACGGGTGGCACGAATACAGGCCGCCATATCGCGCACATCGCGGCCGACAAGATGATGCCGGTGTCGCTGGAGCTGGGTGGCAAGTCGCCGACGATGGTGTTTGAAGACGCCGATCTCGACCACGCGGTGAACGGCGTGCTGTACGGCATCTTCAGCTCGTCGGGCGAGTCGTGCATCGCGGGTTCGCGCCTGTTCGTGGCACGTTCGTTGTATGAGCCGTTCATGGATCGCCTGGCCGCCGCCGCCGCACGCCTGCGTGTCGGCAACCCAGCCGATGAGGCTACGCAGATGGGCCCGCTGATCACCGATCGCCACCGCGAGACCATCGAGTCTTACGTGGCGATGGGCGTGGAAGAGGGCGGCCACCTGCGCACGGGGGGGCTGCGCCCCGAAATCTCCGGCTGCGAGTCCGGCTACTTCTATACGCCGACCATCATCGAAGGCCTGACCAACAACGCACGCATCTGCCAGGAAGAGATCTTCGGCCCGGTGCTCGTCGCCATGCCGTTCGATGACGAAGAGGAGCTCATCGAACAGGCCAACGACAGCGTGTATGCGCTGGCCGCCGGCATCTGGACGCGCGACTACAAGCGCGCCTGGCGTATCGGCCGCGCCGTGCAGGCCGGCAATGTGTGGATCAACACGTACAAGCAGTTCTCGATTTCGACGCCGTTTGGCGGCTGGCGCGACAGCGGCCTGGGCCGCGAGAAAGGCCGCCTGGGCATCCTGCAGTACATGGAACAGAAGAGCCTCTACTGGGGCCTGAACGAACAACCGCTGGCCTGGGCCAACTGAAAACAAGAGCCAAGGGCAGGTGTGAGGAGACAACAATGAATTCAAGTACTGGGCGCTGGCTGGGCGTGGTCACGCTGTTTCTGGTCGTCGCCATTTCGTATGTCGACCGCATCAATATTGCGGTGCTGATTACGCAGCATGATTTTCTGCAGCACGTGGGTCTTGCCGCCAACGACCGTAGCAGCCAGGGGCTGCTGGCCACGGCGTTCATGGCCGGCTACGGCTTGTCTGCCATCTTGTTCACCCCGTTCTGCGCAGCACTGTTCGGGGTGCGCCGTAGCCTGATCTATGGGCTGACGTTGTGGGGCGTGATCACCATGGCATCGCCGTGGTTCAACAGCTACATGGAGCTGCTGCTGTCGCGGTTCATTCTGGGTTTTGCCGAGGGGCCGCTGTTCTCGCTGGGCGCGTCGTACATCAAGGCGCATTTCGACAGCCGGGAAAGCGGCAAACCGAACGCGATCTTCAACATGGGCACGGGTGTTGGCCTGGCGGTGGGCTATCCGCTCGTTGGCTATGCCATTGCCAATGCTGACTGGGAAGCGTCGTTCCACCTGCTGGGCCTGCTCAACCTGCTGATGGGGATTCCGCTGGTGCTGGCGTTCGTGCGCATGCCGGCGCGCTACGCAGCCATCCCCAAGCCGGAGTCTCTGCCGGCAGCGCTCTCCACGGTGCGCGAGATGTTCCGAGGCGCTTTTCACACGCGTCATATCTTCACCATGACGGTGCTGACTGCCGCCTTCCTCTCTTACCTGTGGGGCAGCAGCAACTGGCTGCCGACCTACCTGAAGGAGGCACGTGGCTTTTCTCTGCGCGAAATGGGTTGGATGGCGTCGATGCCGCAGTACGCCGCGGTGCTGGGTGTGCTGCTGGGTGGCCTGCTGCTGGATATCCTCCCGCGCCGCCGCATTCCGTTGATTTTCGTGTTGGGCAGCCTGGGCGTGGCGGTCGCGGTGCTGCTGGCGATCAACAGCACGGACCGGTATGCCGCTGCTTACTGGCTGACCGCTGCCAGCCTGTGCTGGGGCTTGCAGAGCCCGGCCATCCCCAGCACCGTCCAGTTCAATGCAGCACCCGAGCACGTTGCGTGCGCATTTGGTGTCACCAACGGTGTGGGCAGTCTGGTGGCGGGCTTCATGCCGGCCCTCATGGGCGTCGTGATCGGGCTGGGGAACGGCGGAGGTCTTGCCGCCGGCTTCGGCAGCCTGGTGGGCACGCAATTGATCGTGTTGCTGTGTGGCCTGGCTTTGTTGCGCAACGGCGCGACGGCTACGCGGGCCGTTCCGGGCGGGGCTCACTGACAGCGCGGTCCCCACATCAATGAATCACCGCGACTGCACGTCACTCAGGTTATCGGGGCGTGCAGCGCAAAGCAGGAGATGAAGATGAATACCATTCGAGGCATCGACGAGATCGTCTACGGTGCCGACGACCTTGCCGCCTGTAAGCAGTTCTTCCAGGACTGGGGTCTCACGCTGCAGGCGGAAGACGCCAGCGGCCTGCTGTTCGAAACGCTCAACGGTTGCCGCGTGCGCGTCAAGCGCACCGACGACGCAACGCTGCCCCCCGCCATGGAGGCTGGCCCGACGCTGCGTGAGGTGATCTGGGGTGCGGATTCGCAAGCCGTGCTGGATCGTCTGGCGGACAAGCTGTCGGATCAGCCGGGCTACATCAACGCGAATGGTCGTGTTGGCTGTATTGATCCGAATGGTCTGGCCGTGCGCGTGCAACTGACCGCCAAGCGTGACGTTGACGTGCAATGCGCAGCGATGAACACGTGGACAGACAAGCCGCGCCGCAACCAGCCCAGCCCGATCTACGAGCGCGCCACGCCCATCGAAGTGGGTCACGTGGTGTTCTTCGTGAAGGACGTGGCGACCACCGAACGCTTTTATATCGAGAAGCTCGGCTTCGTACCGTCTGATCACTATCCGGGCCGCGGTGCCTTCCTGCGCTGCGAGCCGGAAGGCGGCCACCACGACCTGTTCTTGCTGCAACTGCCGCAGGCCAAGAGCGGGCTGAACCACGTGGCCTTTACCGTGCGCGACATCCATGAGGTGTTCGGTGGCGGCATGCATGTGTCGCGCTGCGGCTGGGATACGCAACTCGGCCCGGGCCGTCACCCAATCTCGTCGGCGTACTTCTGGTACTTCAAGAACCCCGCCGGCGGCTTGATCGAGTACTACGCCGATGAAGACCAGCTCGACGCCGAATGGCAGCCGCGCGATTTCGAGCCCGGCCCGACCATGTTTGCGGAGTGGGCCATCGAAGGCGGTATCGACGGCAACACGCGCCGGCAGAAGAACGCCGGTGGGCCCGAAGGCAAGTTCCTGACGGAAAAGCGCTGAATCGACGTTGAGAGAAGTGCCATGAGTACGAATCCCCCCCTCAATCTGCGCGTGCACGCGATGCGCTACGAAGCCCAGGGCATCGTGAGCGTGGAGCTGCGCGACGTGGACGGCAAGACCCTGCCCGAGTACGCACCGGGCGCGCATATCGACCTGCACCTGGGCAATGGCCTGGTACGCAGCTACTCGCTGTGCGGCGCGCCGGAAGTGCGTGACCGTTATGTGGTTGGCGTGCTGCTGGACCGCAACAGCCGCGGCGGCTCGCGCTACGTGCATGAGCAGCTGCGTGTGGGCTCGACGCTGAAGATTGGCGGCCCGCGCAACAACTTCGCGCTGGATGAAGCCGCGCCGCGTACGGTGCTGGTGGCCGGCGGTATCGGCGTGACGCCCATCGTCTGCATGGCGCGTCGGCTGGCGGAGCAGGGCAAGACATTCTCGATGCTCTACTGCGCGCGCTCACGCACCGAAGCCGCTTTCGCTGATGACCTGGCAGCGCATCGCGATGCCGTGCGTTTCCATTTCGACGCGGATGCGGGCGGCCCGCCTGATCTGAAAGCGCTGCTCGCAGGACATCCGGCAGACACGCATTTCTATTGCTGCGGCCCGGGCCCGATGCTGCGTGCCTTCGAGGCTGCATGCGAAGCGCTGGGTTACACCAACGTCCACATCGAGCGCTTTGCGGCGGACGCTGAGGTCTCGTCGGTGCAGGAAGGGGAGTACACGGTCAAGCTCGCACGCACCGGCTCCGAGCTGTGCGTGCCGGCCGGCAAGTCGCTGCTCGATGCCTTGCTGGAAGTGG
This sequence comes from Ralstonia sp. A12, assembly GCF_000801955.1. GTDB lineage: Bacteria > Pseudomonadota > Gammaproteobacteria > Burkholderiales > Burkholderiaceae > Ralstonia. Next base: position 167,488 of record NZ_JSZO01000033.1, on the reverse strand, counting down.
GCGTGGACGTTGAGTACAGCTGCAAGGAGGGCGTGTGCGGCTCGTGCGAGACGCGCGTGCTGGAGGGCGAGCCCGAGCACCGTGACAGCGTGCTCTCCAAGAGCGAGCGGGCTTCGAACCAGACCATGATGGTCTGCGTGTCGGGCTGCAAGGGTAAGCGGCTGGTGGTTGACCTTTAAGCAGTTGAGCGCCGGCTTGACCAGCCGCGCGCTCTCTTTTTTTCACGTGTCAATTTCTTAAACGTCGTTTCATAGGCGAAACGATCAATAACAGCCTGCCAACAGGCGGGCGATAACAACCGGCAGGGCCTGACACCCTGGCCAACGGAGGAAGCGGAAATGAGGAAGACACTGTTCGCCATGGCGGCGATGGGCTTGGCTGGTACGGCCGCTGCACAGAGCAACGTGACGCTGTACGGCAGCATTGACCAAGGCGTGGCCTACATCAACAACTTGAAAAGTGGCGCGACCAGCGGTTCTGCCTTGCGTGTGGACCCAGGCACGATGCAGCCGGACCGCTTCGGTTTCCGTGGCACGGAAGACCTGGGGCAGGGCACACAGGCCATCTTCCAGTTGGAATCGGGCTTTCTGGGGGACACCGGCAACAGCGTGGTGGCGGGCAAGCTGTTCAACCGCGCAGCGTGGGTCGGCCTGTCGAACGAGCGCCTGGGCAACATCCAGCTCGGCCACCAGGCGGACTTCATGTTCGATTACCTCGGCCGCCTGAGCAATGGCTTCCAGCTCACCAACTTCTACCTGTTCCACCCAGGCAACTTCGACAACCTGGCCAATCAGTTCCAGATCGATAACGCCGTGCGCTATGTCTCGCCTGTCTTCGGTGGGCTGCAACTGGGCGGTATGTACGGTTTTGGCGAAGTACCGGGCTCGCCGTCGAAGAGCCGCAGCTACAGCCTGGGGGCCTACTACAGTAACGGTGGCTTCCGTGCTGCAGCGGCCTACACCGCGTCGAACGACCGCGCGCTGGACATTGCCGGTCGCCTGGGTATTACCAACACGCTGGGCACGACGCTCGTGCCAGGCGTGATGACGCCGATGAGCTCGGTCAAGTCGTTCGGTGCGGGCACGCTGTACCAGTTCAGCAGCCTGCCGTTGCAGATCAACGCGGTCTACACGCAAACGCGTATCACGCTGGGCGGCGCCAATGCACGCTCGCAGAACGTTGACCTGGGCACCGCTTGGCACTACAGCGCAGCAAATACGCTCAACGTCGGCTACACGTTCAGCAAGTACGAAAGCGCGCGCTGGAACCAGTTCAGCGTGGGCAATGTGTATGCATTCTCCAAGCGCACGCAGGTGTACTTGCAAGGCACGTATCAACGTGCCTCAGGCGATGCGCCGTCGGCGGCAATCAACGGTGTGGGCGTGTCGGCCAATCGCAGCCAGGTCGTGGTCAGCACCGGGGTGCATCACTCGTTCTGATGTCCAGGCCGAATGCGGCGCTGCGGGCAGGTTCGCAGCGCCGTGTTGGTCTACGTGTGATCAAGCGACGGTGTGGTCGGCCATCAGCTCAAGCGCCTTCACCATCGCCGAGTGATCCCACGCCTTGCCGCCATTGGCTGCGCACACGCTGAAGAGCTGCTGTGCGCTGGCCGTGTTGGGCAGGGCAATGCCAAGCTTGCGCGCGCCTTCCAGTGCCAGGTTCAAGTCTTTCTGGTGCAGTTCGATGCGGAAACCCGGGTCGAAGGTGCGCTTGATCATGCGTTCGCCGTGCACCTCCAGAATGCGCGACGCGGCAAAGCCACCCATCAGCGCCTCGCGCACGCGCGCCGGATCCGCGCCGGCCTTGGAAGCGAACAGCAGCGCTTCCCCCACCGCTTCAATGGTCAACGCAACGATGATCTGGTTGGCGACCTTGCAGGTCTGCCCGGCACCGGATTCGCCCACGTGCGTGATGTTCTTGCCCATCAGGGCGAATAGCGGCTTGGCGCGCTCGAATGCCGCCGCCGTGCCGCCGACCATGATGGTGAGCGTGGCATCGCGTGCACCCACTTCACCACCCGAGACCGGCGCATCCAGGTAATCGGCCCCCAGGGCTTCCACGCGCTTGGCGAATGCCTGGGTTTCAATGGGCGAAATCGAACTCATGTCGATGAACAGTTTGCCGGCGGCAAGACCCTGTGCAACGCCGTCTTCGCCAAACAGTACGTTTGCCACGTCCGCTGTGTCCGGCACCATGGCGATGACGGTGTCTGCTGCTTGTGCAACGGCTGCGGAGTTGGGGACAACCGTTGCATGGGCGCGCAGGTCATCGGGCACAGAGTGCTTGCCGCTGACCACGAGGGTGTGGCCGCCCTTGAGCAGGTTGCGGGCCATGTGGGCACCCATGATGCCCAAGCCGATGAAACCGATGGTTGCCATGATGTTGTTCTCCCAAGAGGCAAATTGGTTGAGGCAGACCACAAGCGTAGATCAGTTTGGGCGTTGTGGTGCGCAGGGCGCGTGCTTCTCCACCAAGATCCACCTTCAGTAGTCGTAGACGTGTTCGACTTGCCAACCGTGCTGCTTGGCTGCCAGAAGGGTGGCGGACAGGCTCCCTACGGGGATGAGTGCCCCGACACGTCGCTCCCTTGCCGGCACAGACAGGGATTGTTCGAACAACACGCGACCCAGCGCGGTACCGAACGTCGCGTTATCCGGCAGCCAGAGGGTGATCAGCACATCCGAGGTGTTGCCCGCAATGTCGACGATGCGAATACCGTCTTCAGCCAGGGCGGTTGCCGCAATGCGGAAATCGAAATAGCGGGGCAGCGATAGCACGGCGCGCCCATCCGCGGCATGCGTCACGACGCTGACTCGTGCCGGAGGTGCCCACGTTGGCGGGATGTGGTCCACCACCACGTCAGTCGTCATCTGGGCCGGGGTGTAGATCACGCCAGTGGCCCAGGCGATCAGCTTGCCGTAGAGCGCCTTGACGATGTATTCGGTGGTCAGCGCATAGCGCCGCTCCCACTTGCGCAATGGGTTGGCGCCGGTGCCCAGCACGTCGGCCCACAGATGCCTAAGCCGCGTGGCGAAGTCAAACCGGTACCAGGGCTCCTGGCGGATGAAGTCGACATAGTCCTGGGCGGCAGCGGCGGCGTAGCGATCTTCGGCACTGGGCTGACTGCCGGACAGGGCCCAGCTCAGTCGTCCAACGGTGTTTTCGTAAGCCGAGCGCAGCGCGTACTCAATGGTGGTGCTGACCGAGAGCACGCCGATCATCAAGTGATAGCCCGGGTTGGCCGGATATCCGCCACGTACCTGTTCGGCCGATACCGCGGCGTAGCTGGACCACAGCTGCCCGATGTGGCGGACGAATGGAAAATCCTGCGGCGTGCCGGTCTGCACGGTGCGTGCATATTCGGCTGGGCTGTGCACGAGAAACCATTCCGGATAGGTCAGCAGCGTCTGCTCGGCGCTGCGGCGGTCGGCGGGTGGGACCAGGCTGTCTGCCGCCTGCGCGCAGGCGGGGGGTATGGCGGCGGCGCCTAGCGCGAGCGCGGCCAGCGTCAGCTTGATGCGATTCATCATGATGGGGTGCGCTCTTTTACGAACGCCATCAGCAGGTTGTCGGAGGGGTCGCCTTCCTGGCGCAGTTGCACGCCGGTACGGCGTAGCCCGCAGCGTTCGATGCGGCGGATCCAGGCTTTGGCACTGGCAAAGTGGCGCAGCTCTGCGGCATTGGTGGCCCAGCTTTCACCGAGCCCCGCGTTGAACACCGTATGCGCCAGCGCGACGAAGCGATGCATGGCGGACGAGGTCACATCATGTTCACGCACCACAAACATGCCGCCGGGCCGCAGTACCTGCGCAATCGATGCCAGGAACGGCTCCAGCTTCTCCGGGGCCATGTGATGCAGGCCGATAAAGCAGCTCACGAGGTCAGCGCTCTCTGGCGGCAAGGCAAGCGGCGCGTAGTCGTTCAGCGGGATGGCGCGGCCGATGGACAGGAGTTGGCCGCGCTCGACGATGTCGACAGGCGAGAACCCCGTTGCCGTATCGGTAACCAGCGTGACGCTGCCCGTGACGCCCGCATGCTTGCGCAGCGCGCGCACGTACCGGCCGGTGGTGCCGATCTCGACGTAGTCGCGCAGCCGTGCATTGCCGATCAGTCTGGCGGTCTGCCGGCCGATTTCGCGCTTTTGCGTGGCGAGCGCCGGCAGGGCATGGGTCAGCATGGCCAAACGCGGTGTGATACCGGGCAGTGCGGCCTGGAGGTTGCGGTAGATCGCTTCATCGTCGCCACCTGCCGCAATGCATTGTTTGATCAACGCGTGGAAGCGGTTTTCCGGTACGAGGTTGAAGATGTTCCGCAGGAAGGCGTAGAAGCCGTCGGCGGATTTGACATCGCCATAGACGGACGCGAACAGCGATGGCCGGGTTGCCGTGTCCGGTTTAGTCGAATGTGCAGGCGCGTAATAGCGATCCCATAGCGCGCCACGCAGCCGGTAGTGCGGGTCCAGCTGCGCCTTGAGCGCGAAGAGCTCACCTGCGCGCGGATAGGCGCGACGAAACTGCTCTGGCGTTGCGTGTGCCTGATACGGCAGGTAGTACGTGCCGCCAGCATCCAGCACGGCATCGATCAACTCGCGCGTCCACACCGCCACCTTTTCCAGCGCACTCTCACGCGTGCGTTGCTTGTAGTAGAGAACGAAGGCAAAGGTCTCGCCGCGCGCCCACGACATCAGGGTGTGCGTATCAGCCGCCGCATGCCGCACCGACACGTTGACGGTATTGACCCGGTAGCGCCGCAGCGTGGCCGCGAGCGCCTTGGCAAAGCGTGCCATCTGCGCGGCAGGTACGAAGTACTCCTGCAGGACATAGGTGCGATGCTGGCGGTCAGCCGGTTCAAGCTCCGCCACGTCGTAACCAGCTTCGTAGTTGCGCCAGTGCACCTTGCCGCGCAGATAGAGCAGCGGGTCATACAGAAACTCACGGCGGAATTTGCCCAGCGGCGTTTCAGTGATGGCCCAGAGCAGGTACTGCTCCATCGGGAAAGACTGTCGTAGTGTCTGCAGACGCGGCGCGGTGGCGGGCTTGTCGGTGACCGTCCAGCTGACGGCGCGGCCGGCAGCGTAGTGCGGTGGGTAGAGGTCGAAGTTGTGGAACACCACGTCGCTGTGGCCTTGCACATTGGCGTCGAACCATGCGGGATAGTCCGCCACGTCCAGCTTGACGGCGCTGCGTTCTACGCGCGCATTCGGCACCAGTTCCAGTTCGACCTCGGTGATGATGCCGATGGCGCCGTACCCGCCAATTGCTGCGTGGAAGAGGTCGGCATGCATGGCCTGCGTGGCCTCGATCACCCCTCCATTGGCCAGTACCAGCGTGATGGCTCGTACAGATGAGACGACCGGTCCGGCCAGGTAGCGCCCGTGCGCGTTGACCGACAGCGTGCCGCCCACGGTGAAGTTGGCATAGGTCTGCATGATCTTGACCGCCAGACCGTGCGGGTCGATGAAGCGCTGGATGTCACACCAACGGGTGCCAGACTGAACGCGGATGGTTTTGGCCTCTGGCTCGAAGCGCAGGATGCGGTTCATCTTGCGCAGATCCAGATGCAGCGTGCCGGGGCTGGCGGTCTGACCGCCCATGCTGAAGTGCCCGCCGCCCACGGACACCGGAAAGACCGTGCCGCTCAGTGCATCGACCACGTCTTGGGTGGAGCGGGGGGCGGCCACTGAGAACACCGGCATGCGGTTGAGCTGCGTAATGTCGTTGACGGTCGTGTCGTTGATGGTCGTCATGGCATTACCCCGCGATGTCGACCTGGAGGTAATCGACGCGCGCCGCGGGCTGCGCATCGAAGCGGTTCTCGCCGTCGATGCTGCGTTTGAACAGCAACATCAGCAGCCATAGCGGACCAAGTACCGGCAGCAGCACCCACCACAAGCGGTGTCCGCTCAACCCGGCGTCATGCAGGCGGCGCACCGAGGCTGCACCGGCTGCCCAGAGGAACAGCACACTGAAGACCGCGCCCGCCGCATCGCCCCAGACCGCTATGGCGGCGGAGCCGAGTGCGGCACAGCTCAACGCCAGCCCTGCCAGGCGGAGCACCCATGCGGGGCGTGACAGCCTGCCTCGTGCGCAAAAGAGAGCAATCAGGATCGGTTTCAACGTGGGCTCCAGGTCAAGGGTTGGATGCATTGGCTACGCCGGAGTGGCGTGAGGCGCAGCATGCGTAACAGGACTGGAATCCGCACGGTTTATCTGGAAAAATCCCGGAATCGACACTTGAAGTATCAAAAAACGATACCTAAATGACCGAGATCACACAGCTCATCGCAACCATCAAGCAGCGGTTGAAGGCTGCCGGAATGACCTATCGCGACGTCGGCCAAGCGCTCGATCTGTCGGAGCCGAGCGTGAAGCGGTTGCTTTCCAGCGGGCGGTTGACGGTCGACCGCTTGGCGCAGTTCAGCGAGCTGCTCGGCATGACCATGGCGGAATTGCTGCGTCAATCGGAAGCGTCACAGGCACGCATTCACACGCTCACACAGGCGCAGGAGGCGCAACTCGTGTCGAACGACAAGCTGCTGCTTGTCGCGGTGTGTGCGCTCAACCACTGGTCGCTGGTCGATATCGTCACGACCTATCGGCTGTCAGAGGCGGAGTGCATCAAGCAGCTGCTGGTGCTCGACCGCATGGGCGTCGTGCAGCTCAAGCCCGGCAACCGCATCCAGTTGCTGGTCGCGCGCGATTTCGACTGGCTGCCCTATGGGCCGATCCGACAGTTTTTTCTGCAACGGGGCATGCCTGACTTCATGGAGAGCCGCTTCGACGGTGCGGAAGAGACCCTGGATTTCAGCCACGGCATGCTGACCAAGGCTGGGTATGCGCAACTGCAGGTCGAGTTGCGCAGACTGCGCGCCAAGCTCGCCACCCTGCACGACGAGGCAGCCGATGCACCACGTGCCGAGAAGCGCGGCACTGCATTGCTGCTAGCGATGCGCGTGTGGGAGCCCGATGTCTTCAGGGCGATGCGGCGGGCCGCGTAGAAGGGTGTCAATCGAGCATCACACGCGATGACGTGATGCAAAAGATCCCCCTGAGAATTGGCACCAAGAACCGTCATTGCTCGTGCAATGGCTTTTCGCTGCCCTCTCATAAGCTGAATCCGTGCCGATAACACAGCTATCGGAGCACTGCAGAGATGGGAGGGGATATGTCCACCACAGCCACAGCAGCCAACTGGATCGTCGTCCTGACATGCGCGTACATGGAGTACAGCACGTGGCACGGCATGAGCGTCTATCGCCGCACAGTCGGCTACGAGAGCGTGGTGTGGTGCTGACTAGCGCACTGCTGGCTCAGTGGGCAACCTCGGTAGCAACCGACGGATCAGATCATCATGTGCCGCATGACTCTTCAACAGCACACGGCTTTCCGCCAATTCGAATTCACTGAACTCGAAGCCCGGCGCGACCGTGCAGCCAACCAGCGCGTAACCGTGCGCACCGGCCACGCGCTCGGCAGCAAACCAGCGGCCCGCCGGCACCACCGCCTGGTACACCGCCATCTCGTCCTCGGCCGCGTGGCCCAAGCGATGCGTGCGCACCGTACCGTCGTCTTCCAACACATGCACGTCTAGCGCATCACCCGTATGGAAATGCCAGAGCTCGTCCGACTGGATCCGATGCCAGGCGGAATATGCGTCATCCGCCAGCAGGTAGTAGATGGCGGTGGCCGCCGCACGTTCGACGGCCATGACATCGATCCGGCCGCGCTGGATGCGTTCCTCGCTGCGATAGGTCTCGCGGTAGAAGCCGCCTTCCGGGTGCGGTTCGAGACCGAGCCGGTGGATGAGACGCAACGCAGCGGGGGCGATCGGCATGATGGTGGTGCGTCCTCGACTCAGTCCTGCTGACGACGGAACGGAAAGCGTTGCTGGTTAATGAAGCCGTCGGGCATGTAGTCACCCACCACGCCGTACTTTTCCGGGAAGGCCTTCGTCGACTTCACCGCCGTGCCAAACATGTAGTCGATGAACGCGAAGTGCGCAGCGTAGTTCTTGTCGATAGCTTCGTCTTCCGAAGAGTGGTGCCAGTGGTGAAAATCCGGCGTCACGAAGATGTACTTCAGCGGTCCCCACGGCAGGTGCACGTTGGCGTGGTTGAACACCGCCTGGAAGCCAACGATGATGATGTAGACATCCACCACGGCCTTGTCGAAACCCAGTACGAACAGCGGCCCCAGCACGGCCACGCGCGTGACGATCAGCTCAAGGATGTGCTGGCGCGAGCCGGCCAGCCAGTCCATCGTCTTTACGCTGTGATGCACGGCATGGAAGCGCCACAGGAACGGCACCTCGTGATACGCGCGGTGCGTGACGTACTCCATCAGGTCGGCCACCAGCATGCACAGCAGCAACTGCGGAATGAACCAGATGTGCTGCACCATCTGCTGGAAATCCGCATGCACCATCCACCCGAACACGCGGTGGATCAGGAAGTTCACCACCAGCAGCACCAGCCCCACGATGAAGTGGTTGACCGCAAAGTGCACCATGTCGGTCTGCCACTCGGCGCGGAACACCGGCTGCTTCTTGTAGAGCGGGAACAGCTTCTCGAGCAGCACGAAGATCATCGTGGAGCCGAGCAGATCGAGAATGAACCAGTCCATGCCGATATACGGCGTATGGTCCGGGAAATCGCCCACCGGCACGCGCGAGCCGCCCAATGCCACCGCAATCACCACGAATACCAATGCCAGGCAATTGAGGCGGCGGCGGTTATCCAGCACGATATTCGCCAGCGACAGCCCGCCCGAAATCAGCAGCGACACAAACAGAATCTGCCGAATCACATCCACGGAGTACGCACGCCGCAATTCGGGCGTGGTCAGGTACTGCGGAAAGTGAAACGCCAGCACACCCAGCAGGCACAGGAAACCCAGCACCAGCGCCAGGACGGTGCCGATCATGCCGCGGCCGAAGACCATGCCGCCGCTGGAGTGCAGCAGCGTATTGGCCTCGCGGATGGTGGCGTCAGCCACGCGGACGATGGCGGGGTGGTGTTCCTCTTCGGGCGAAGGTGCCGAAGGTTTATGGTTGGTATCCATGGATCTGACTCGCGCGTATTGTTTTGTTTTATTAACAATGCGATAGCCGATTTGATATCGGTCCCCGTTCGCATTGCAGCGCGATTATACGGCTGCGTTATCGAACAATGTGCCTCGCGCCAAAGCCCTTTTCAGCTTGGATACGGCTTGTTGTAGCGGGGTTTCCGCAGGGGAAGCAGCCTGAATCATGTGCCGGTGTCTATTGCAAATCGCCCGGGTTCTTTTTCGCCTGGCTTCTGGCTTGCTCCGGGAGTCGAGATAGGCGTTAGGCGCGCCAGATGGCGAAGATCCAACTGAAAGCGCTGCACCGGTATGGGAATTCGATGTTGAACTGCGGGATACGATCGTTCCCTGGTTCATGTGCAAGGCGATGTGAACTCCCCGTTCAGTAACCGATGGGTCTGGCCAGCAAACTGGATGGCGCTCGTCCACCAGTTGCGGGCCAACAGCGTCTTAGACGTGGATTGCGGGGTCAATCGCGTGCGCGTGCACGCTCGATGGACATGTCGGTCGACATCATGTTCACGTTGGCGTTGTGCATGACCCACAGGGAACCCGCGACGACGATGACGATCAGCAGGCCGGTACAGACAAAGATCGCGGTATTGCCGCGTTGTCCCGAGCCCGTGCCGAGATGCAGGAAGTAGATCAGTTGCACCAATAGCTGTGCCACGCACAAGCCGACAATGCTGGCCATCGTGGCAGGCGTGGACAGTTTCCCCAGCATGACGATCGCAAACGCGGCCATCGTGAGTGCAATCGAAAGCAGCAGGCCGACGGTATAGCTGCGCAGGCTGCCGTGAGCGGATACATCGCCGGCGTGCGCAGAATGCAGGTGGGACGGCTTCATGCAAACTCCCGCAGATAGACAAAGGTGAAGACGCAGATCCAGACCAGATCGAGGAAATGCCAGAACAGGCTCAGGCAGGCGAGCCGGCGCCGAACCACGTCGTCCAGGCCGAAATGCCGGATCTGGTGAATCATCACAGCGAGCCACAGCAGGCCCAGCGTCACATGGAGGCCGTGTGTGCCCACCAGCGTGAAGAAGGCGGAAAGATAGGCGCTGACATTGGGCCCAGCACCTTCATGCAGCAGATGGGAAAACTCATACAGCTCCATGCCGACGAAGGCTGCTCCGAGCACAAACGTGACGACCAGCCAGCGGATCATTCGAGGCGCTGCGTTGGCATCCTGCTTCAGCATGGCAAGACCGAAGGTGTAGCTGCTCACGAGTAGCAGCATCGTCTCGGCAAACACAAACGGCAGCTCGAACAGTTGCCGCCCGCCAGGGCCGCCTGCCGTGCTTTCGGAGAGCACGCCAAAGGTTGCGAACAAGACCGCGAAGATGAGGCAGTCGCTCATCAGGTAGAGCCAGAAGCCCAGCGTGGTGTTGGCGCTGCTGTCGTGGTGCGCGTGCGCCGCGCTGTGGGCAGCGCGAGGCAGTGTTGGGGCGTGAGTGGGGGTCATGGTTCAGGCAGCTTCCTGCAGTTGGGCGTAACGCGTGCGCTCGATCTGGGCGACTTCGGACGCGGGCACGTAGTAGTCCACGTTGCGGTCGTAGCTGCGCAGCACGAACGTGACGACGGCGCCGACAAGGCCCACGGCAGCCACGAGCCACATGTGCCAGACCAGTGCGAAGCACAGCAACAGTCCGAACGCGGACACGATAAAGCCGGCCGACGTGTTGCGCGGCATATGGATGTCTTCGTAGTGCGCAGGCTGCTGCCACGCGCGGCCGGCTTCCTTGTCGTCCCAGTGCTGTTCGAGCGACGTGATGTGTGGCACGTGCGCGAAGTTGTAGAACGGAGCGGGCGAGGCGGTCGACCATTCGAGGCTGCGCGCGTCCCATGGGTCGCCGGTCAGGTCGCGGTTCTTCTTGCGATCGCGGATGCTGACGGCAAACTGGACCAGGATCGCGAGGATGCCAAGGCCGATGATTGCCGCACCGACCAGCGCCACCACGAGGTACGGATGCCAATCCACGTTGGCATAGTGGTTCATCCGGCGCGTCATGCCCTTGAAGCCGAGCGCGTAGAGCGGCATGAAGGCCAGAAAGAAGCCGATCAGCCAGCACCAGAACGACACCTTGCCCCAGAACTCGTCGAGCGTGAAGCCGAACACCTTCGGGAACCAGAAGCTGATGCCGGCCAGGCAGCCAAACAGCACGCCGCCGATGATCACGTTATGGAAGTGGGCAACCAGGAACAGACTGTTGTGCAGCACGAAGTCGGCGCCAGGCACGGCCAGCAACACTCCGGTCATGCCACCTACGGCGAAGGTGACCATGAAGCCGATGGTCCACAGCGTTGCCGAATGGAAGCGGATTCGCCCCCAGTACATGGTGAACAGCCAGTTGAACAGCTTCACGCCGGTTGGGATCGAGATGATGGAGGTCATGATCCCGAAGAAGGCGTTGACGTTGGCGCCCGACCCCATGGTGAAGAAGTGATGCAGCCAGACGAAGAACGACAGGACACCAATCGAGGATGTGGCGTACACCATCGATTTGTAGCCGAAAAGGGGCTTTCTCGAGAACGTCGAAATGATCTCGGAGAACGCACCGAACGCCGGCAGGATCAGCACATAAACCTCTGGGTGACCCCACACCCAGATCAGGTTCACGTACATCATTGCGTTTCCACCAAGCTCGTTGGTGAAGAAATGCATGCCCAGGTAGCGGTCTGCCGTGAGGAGGGCGAGCGTGGCGGTCAACACCGGGAAGATCGCAACGATCAGAATGTTCGTGATGAGCGCAGTCCAGGTGAACACCGGCATCTTCATCAGGTCCATCCCCGGCGCGCGCATGCGCAGGATGGTAGCGATGAAATTGATGCCGGTCAGCGTGGTTCCGAGACCGGAGATCTGCAGTGACCAGATGTAGTAGTCGACGCCCGGCGTCGGGCTGTAGCCGAGCTCTGATAGCGGTGGGTAGGCGACCCACCCCGTAGCCGCGAAATCACCGACGAACATCGACATCATGACCAACACAGCCCCCATGGCCGACAGCCAGAAGCTCAGCGAGTTGACGAATGGGAAAGCCACATCGCGGGCACCGATCTGCAACGGCACGATGACGTTCATCAGGCCAAGCACCAGTGGCGTCGCCACGAAGAAGATCATGATCACGCCGTGCGCCGTGAAGATCTGGTCATAGTGGTGCGGCGGCAGGTAACCGGCGGCATCGCCATAGGCGATCGCCTGCTGGACACGCATCATGATGGCGTCGGCAAAGCCGCGCAGCAGCATGACCAGCGCCAGGATGATGTACATCACGCCGATCTTCTTGTGATCGACCGAGCAGATCCACTCTGTCCACAAGGGCTTCCATTTGCCGAAGTAGGTGATGGCGCCAATCAGCGCCGCACCGAGTATGAGCACGGCAGCCAGCGTCCCCATGATGATCGGTTCATGGAGCGGGATGGCATCGAGGTTGAGTTTTCCGAACATGACTTATTGCTCCGTGCGCGCGACGGACGTGGGCGGGACAGGCAGAGAGGCCTGCAGGGACTCGGGGCCGTCCGCGCGACACATCTGGCCATTTGCGAGCATGTATTTGTCGACCACGCGATCGAATAGCTTCGGCGCGACAGACGAGAACAGGGTGACAGGGTCTTTGCTGCTCGGCCGCTCGAGCGCCTGATACGTCTTGAGGTCGAGCGCGTTGGGGGCGGCCTTGGCCGAACGGACCCACGTATCGAATGCCTCGGGCGACATCGCCAGGGTCTTGAAATGCATGTCGGAGAAGCCGGCACCGCTGTAGGCGGCGGATTGGCCAAGATAGGTGCCCGGCTCATCGGCAATCAGGTGCAGGCGTGTCTGCATACCCGCCATCGTGTAGACCATGCTGCCCAGTTGCGGAATGAAGAACGAGTTCATCATCGACTCGGCGGTCAAGCGGAAGTTGACCGGCGTCCCAACCGGAATCGCCAATTGGTTCAGCGAGGCGACGCCGTACTGCGGATAGATGAACAACCACTTCCAGTTCAGCGCGACGACTTCGACTTCGATCGGTTTGACCTGTGAGACCAGCGGGCGGTAGGGGTCAAGCTTGTGGGTCGTGTTCCAGATCAGCACGCCGAGAAAGGCCACGATCAAGCAAGGGATGCCCCAGACGACGACCTCAATGGCAGTGGAGTGGGCCCATTTCGGTGCATACGTAGCACGTGTGTTCGTCTCGCGGTAGCGCCAGGCAAACCACAGCGTCAGCAGGATCACGGGGATGACGACCAGCAGCATGATGAACAGCGCGATCAGGATGAGCGATTTCTCCTGTTCTCCGACGCTGCCCTTGGGCGACAGCAACTCGAGGTTGCAACCGCTCAGTAATGCGCTTCCAAGGGCGACAAGGAGGAGCGCAGTCACGCGCGACGGTATTGCTGGGGCGTTGTATGGGGATGGCTTCAGCAGAGGGTTGCCTGCCGGCCAAGCGCTAGGTTTAAGCATGTCGGACACCGTGGTTACACATCACACAGGTATCCAACGCCCCAGACTTCGGGCTACTGCAATGGCTGCCACCACACCAAGCGAGCCAGGGAAGGGGACTGGCGCATGAGGGATGTATGGATCCAGATGATGATGTCTGGCATCCTAGCTAAAGACAAAACCCATACAAGCGAGAAGATTCACGTCATGGATGCCATGCAAGATCGACACACAAGCCCGCGATGGGATCTGAAAATCACGCAGAGTGGTGGGGCGAGGTACCTGCAGATCGTCGAATTCATCGAGCAGGCGATCGGCGACGGGCGCCTGGCTGCGGGGGATCGCGTACCGCCACAACGTAGCCTTGCCAAGGCTCTTGGGGTGGATCTCACGACGGTGACGCGGGCGTATACCGAAGCGAAACGCCGCAATCTCATCGATGCCAAGGGGGCGCTTGGGACGTTCATTGCGGCGCCGCGCGCGGAGCTTGCCCGGGTTGTCGACATGAGCATGAATGTGCCGCCACCGCCGGCGGGGCTCGATTTTCAGGACCTGCTGCGGCGCGGGCTTTCACAAGTCCTGCTGCATAGCGACCCGCACCTGTTGATGACCTACCAGCTCGGGGGCGGTAGTGCGACAGACCGCGGTGCAGGTGTGCGCTGGCTGACGCAGGTACTGGGGACTGTCGACGCGTCCAGGGTGATTGTCTGCCCCGGTGCGCAGGCCGCCATCGCGGCCATGATCCTGAGCCTCACAAGCCCCGGCGATGCGATCGTCACCGAGCCCCTGACCTATCCGGGCATTCGCGCCGCAGTGGCCCAACTCGGCCGACGTGTGATCACCGCGCGATGCGATGCCGATGGAATGCTCCCCGACGCGCTGGAAGCGGCCTGCGCAAATGGGGCCAGGCTGGTCTATCTGAATCCGACAGCACAGAACCCGAGCACACACACCATGCCGGCCTCGCGCAGGGCCGATATTGCTCGCGTGGCCGAACGCTGTCACATCACGATCCTGGAGGATGATCCGTACTGGCTGCTGACACCCGGTGCGCCGCCACCGCTGGTCCATTTCGCGCCCGCGCAGACCTACTATGTGTCGACCCTGTCCAAGACGCTCAGCCCAGGGCTGCGTACTGCATACGTCTTGCTGCCAGTGGGTGCGCGTGGTGACGACCTGCTTGCCGCGCTCCGCGCATTCGCATTGATGGCCGCACCGATGACTGCAGCCTTGTCCTCGCAGTGGATACATGATGGCTCGGCATTCCAGTTGCTCGAGAATATTCGTACCGAGGCTTTCGCGCGGTGTGAACTCGCAAACCGGTGGCTCAGCGGAATCGGGCAGTTGCCGCCGACCGGCATTCACGTCTGGCACCGTCTACCAGACCACTGGTCGACGCATCAGCTGACAAGGGCCGCGCTGGCGGAGGATCTGCGCGTCACGCCGTCAGACGCCTTCTGCGACGGGCCAAGCTCACCCAATGCGATTCGTATTTCATTGGGCGGTGTCGATGATCGTGCGCAGCTATCACTAGCGCTGCGGAAGCTGGCAGCGCTGCTTGAGCGCAAGCCGACGATCAATGGAGAACTCTTGGTCTGATTGGAGACTTCGAGTGCGGCTCAGCGGCTTCCATTCCAACATGGAGTGAGGCGGATGGCGCTTGAATGGCCGCCAGCCCGGCATACAAGGTATGCCTCGGCATGCCCGCCGTCCGGGTTGCCATCGAGATATTGCCGATCCCCCAAGTAACAGCGCCGGAAGCGCTTCCGGTCAAGCGTCCGCTCTGGACGTTGCCGGGTCCCTGCGGCCCTGCCAATGCTGAGGCGTAGAGCTCATCCGGAGGGGCGGCCTGCGACCACATCGTTTTTCGTCGCGGCCCGAGATCGCTTCTGCGGTCGTATCCCCGTCCATTCGTGCGTTCTACCGATGTGGGCAAGTGGCGCTTCGTTGATGGCGGGCGGCATGTACGGGAATACGCCGCCGATGTCCTAAGCATTTCAGCATCGCACTTCAGCAATCTACTGATAGCTCGCCGCCGGGTGCCCGATCAATATCCCGGCAACGATACCCAAAGTGCTGCGGCTGACGGGGGGCGCGACGGATGCCCTTGCCCGGCAACACAGCCGCGACAACTCTCCGACCGACCGTGATCGACAGCGCCCTTGGCCATCTCGCGATGCAGTTGAACCAGCATTTGCGACGGCGTCTCGTGTTGGCAGAAGACATGGTCGTGGTCTCGAACCTGCAGGAACCAGGCGGCGGTGTGGTGACATCGGCGAGCAACAAGCTGGTGCTGTTCATCAGTGGCATTGAGCGCGATACCGCGGCGCATCGCGCGGGCGGGGCCGGCAGCGAGCAACGGACGCAACTGCGCGGTGTGGAGCCGCTGTTCCTGAACTTGCTGGTGATCTGCGCGGCGACCTTCAGCGGGCAGGGGTATCCCGAAGCGCTGCGGTTCCTGTCCGATGCCATCGCGTACTTCCAGGCGCGGCCGGTGTTCGATCATCAAAGCTCGCCGGGCCTGGACCCGCGCATCGATCGGCTGGTCCTGAACATCGAGAACCTGAGCAATAGCGAGATGCACAGTCTGTGGAGCATTCATGGCGGCCGCTACCTGCCCTCGGTGTTGTACCGGGTGCGGCTGGTCTGCCTGGGTGACGACGCACCGCGACGTCGGGAAACGCTGATCAGCCAACCCGATGTCGACGCACAGGGGGCAGGACGATGACGACGGCCACCCCACCCAGCGTGGCCCGGGAGACGATGCGTGGGTACCGCACGCTCGCGAGCCTCGCTGTGCGACATCCGTACTTCGCGCCAGGCCGGCCCGACGCGCTGCATCTGCGGGCGGAGCCGTCTGCGGCGGCGCTGATGGCGCGCTTTGACCTGCATCTGCGCGGCGACGCGCGCCGCGCCGTCATGCTCGCCCCGGAGCGTCAACTGCCGAACCTGTGGAGCGAGCGCGACGCTTGGCTCACAGACGGCCTGGCGCTGGCACTGCACTCGTCCGATCCGCTTTGGGCTTGCTACACGGATGTGCGCCTGCTCGCAGCCGGGGGCACGTTTCGGCCGTCGCCTGGGCAGGAGGGGCTGCTGCGTCAGGACGTGACGGGCGGGTCAGCTGGAAGCGCCGGCGTGCTGGCGCGGCTGCAACTGCCGCTGGCGCCGTCAGGCTGCGAGAGCCTTGCTGCGTGGACAGACGCGACTGCCGACGCCTGGACGCTGGAGCTGCCGGTTCGCACCACGATCTGGAAGTACCTTCTGCTCGGCGACTGGGCGGACGACATACGTCTTGTCGATCTGAGCGACGTCAACATGTTCGGCGAGCCGGCGCGCGAGACGCTGCCCGACGGACGCGAAGCGATCACGATCCGCTCGCTCGCGCCGATCGCGCTGCAGGAGCGTCCGCAGCACCGGTTCCAGTTGCGCCGTGGTATGGGCAACGCCGAGCGCGTACTGGTGGCACGCATGCCGACGGCCGCGCCGGACGGGCTGCGACGCGAAGTCATTGACGGTGTGCCGCACGATGTATCGGAGATCTTTGTCAGTCGGTAACCATTTCATCGGGAGCTTTCAATGGGTGCAATGAAGACGCCAGGCGTCTATATCGTGGAGAAGAATGCCTTCCCCAACTCCGTGGTGGAGGTGGCGACGGCAGTGCCTGCATTTATCGGTCACACAGAGATCGCGGACAACCGCAACAAGCCGCTCGCCATGAAGCCATGGCGCATCAGCTCGATGGCCGAATACCACCAGTACTTCGGCCTTGCGCCGTTTCCGCGCTTCAATATCGCGGAGAAGACCGATCCGTCGGCCATTGCCGCGTTTCGCGTGGCGGGCAAGGACTACGTGCTGCAGATGCCGGACGGCAAGGATGGCGGGGGCTATCTGCTTTACTCGGCGCTGCGCCACTTTTTCCAGAACGGCGGCGGGCCGTGCTACATCGTCTCGGTCGGCACCTACACCGATGACCTGGACGCCGACAAGTTCAAGGCCGGCATCGAAGAACTGCTCAAGGAGCAGGAGCCCACGATGCTCGTGGTTCCGGAGGCCGTGAAGTTCAAGGCCGACGTTTGCATTGACCTGCAGCAGGCAATGCTCGCGCACTGCGGCGACAAGATGCGCAATCGCGTGTCGATTCTCGACATCTGGGGTGGCGACAAGCCGCGCACCGACCCGGCCGGCGACCCCGTGGCCGCGTTCCGCAACGCGCTTGGCATCAACTATCTCGATTTCGCGTCGGCCTACTACCCGTGGCTCAACACCACGGTGGTCGGCGATAAGGACATCAGCTACGAGAACATCGCCAACCCCGACGTACTGCTGCCACTGCTGCGCGCAGACCTCGAGCTGCCCGATGCGCTGCCCAACGACGCAACGCAAAAGACGAAGGACACCTTCGAAGCCGTCGCAGATATCACAAAGGACTGGACCACAGTCAAGGACAAGGACGGTCAGCCGCTTTCAAAGGATGCCATCCTCAGCAACAAGGCGCTGCTGAACAAGACGCTGGTGTCGATCAGCCCGTTGTTCAACACGGTGCTGGGTGAGATCAAGTATCAGTTGAATCTGCTGCCGCCCAGCGCTGCAATGGCCGGCATCTATACGATGGTCGACAACTCGCGTGGCGTCTGGAAGGCGCCGGCCAACGTGAGCCTTGCCGGCGTGGTCTCGCCGTCGGTCAGCATTTCCGCTGCCGACCAGGAAGACCTGAACGTGACGACACAGGGCAAGTCGATCAACGCCATCCGCAGCTTCATCGGCGAAGGCGTCCTGGTCTGGGGGGCGCGCACGCTGGACGGCAACAGCCTCGATTGGCGCTATATCAACGTGCGCCGCACGATGATCATGCTCGAGGAGTCGTGCCGCCTTGCCGCCAAGGCGCTCGTGTTCGAGCCGAACGTTGCCAACACCTGGGTCACCATCAAAAGCATGATCCAGAACTTCCTTACCAGTATCTGGAAACGTGGCGGCCTGGCCGGAGCGGTGCCGGACGATGCATTCAGCGTCCACGTCGGGCTTGGCGAGACGATGACGCCCGACGACATCCTCGAGGGCATCATGCGCGTGACCGTGCTGGTAGCCATGGTGCGTCCGGCCGAGTTCATCGAGATCACGTTCCAGCAACAGATGCAGAAGTCCTGATGGGGCGGCGTTCCCGACCCCATAACCTGATCGCGTAAAAAAAGGAGATCGTCATGGCAGACGATGGTTCGGCACAGTCGCAGAATGTTTGGCCCATTCCCAAGTTCCACTTCCAGGTGAAATGGGACTCCACGGTGATGTCGTTCGAAGAGGTTTCGGGCCTGGACGTGGAGGCGCAGCAGATCGAGTACCGCAGCGGTGACAACCCTGTGTTCTCCACCGCCAAGATGCCCGGGCTCAAGAAGTACGGCAACGTGACCATGAAGAAGGGCGTGTTCAAGGCCGACAACAAGTTCTGGGACTGGTTCAAGCAGATCAAGATGAACACGATCAAGCGTGTCCCGGTGACCATCAGCCTGCTTGACGAGTCGGGCAACGCCACGATGGTCTGGACGCTCACCAATGCCTGGCCGGCCAAGATTACCGGGACTGACCTGAAGGCGCAGGGCAACGAGGTCGCAGTCGAGACCATCGAGATTGCCCATGAAGGCCTGACGATCGCCAACGGCTGACGCCCCGCCACGGGTTCTCACGCATGCAGAAATCGAAGCACTACGGTGCTGGCTCGGACACCGACTTCATGCCGGTGTCGTTCTCCTTCGTGGTCGGCTTCAGCAATATCGCCTCTGGTGTGGACGCTTCATTTCAGGAGGTCTCCGGCATGGACCAGGTTTTGGAGACCGAGGATGTGCAGTGTGGTGGCGAGAATCGCTTCGTCTACAAGCTGCCCAAGGGTGTCCGGCAGGAGAAGCTGGTGCTCAAACGCGGCATTGCCGACATCCGCTCGCCGCTGATGCGCTGGTGTAAGTCGGTGATGAGCGGTGGGCTGGCCCAGCCGGTAACGCCAATGGATGTCAGCGTCTACCTGCTGGACGAACAGGGCGACAAGATCCGAGGCTGGACCTTCCGGTCGGCGTATCCGGTGCGCTGGGGCGTTGACGAATTCAATGCGACTAAGAACAACGTGGTGATCGAAACGATCGAGATGGCCTACCTCAACTGCGTTCGGGAACTGTGAGCGATGACGATCGAAGTACGTCAGATGGTGATCCGCTCGGAATTGAACGGCGGCCAGGCTAAGGACGGGCAGCCACCCAAGCAGGAGCACTGCTGCGAAGACGACGAGAAGGCGGCTTCCGGCCACCGAGCGCAACGCGCGCAGTTGCGGCAATTGCACGCGCAACTCGACCGGCTCCGGGAGCGCTAGATGCCGCTGCCCGGCGCCGACCTCACGCCACTGAAGATCTCCGCCTGCCAGGACGACAAAGGGCGCATTTCGCCCATTGCCGGCAAGTCGATCTCGTTGCAGATCAACCCGTCGCAGTTCAAGCATGAGCGCAGCACCTGCTTCACGCAGGAGAAGCCACTGGGCGATACCGGCTCGGGCCGCCAGTACAGCCACATGCAGCCTGGCAAGCTGTCCTTCTCGGTCATATTTGACGGCACTGGTGTGATCCCACGTCCGGCCAGTGCGCCGCTGCAGGAGGTGGAGGAGCAGTTGGCGGCGCTGTCCAAGGTCATCTACGAGTACAAGGGCGTGTCGCATCAGCCGAGCATCGTGCAGATTCTCTGGGGGCAGCTCATCTTTACTGGCCGCCTGACGAGCTTCACGACCGATTACACGCTGTTCCGCCCAAGCGGCGTACCGCTGCGTGCCACTGCTGCGCTTGCCTTTGACTCGTACCGAAGCAGCAAGGAGGCCCAGTTGGAGGCCGACGCCAGCTCGCCCGACCTGAGCCACGTCGTCACGGTACGTGCAGGCGACACACTGCCGCTGCTGTGCGAGCAGATCTACGGTGACGGCCGCTACTACGCCGAGGTGGCCCGCTTCAACGGCTTGCGCTACTTCCGCGCGCTGCCGCCGGGCACGGTGTTGCACTTTCCGCCGTTGGAGTAGCCCATGGCAACCTCCCCAACGGTCGATGCCGATGGCGTGCTGAACGTCACCATCAGCAGCAACAAGAAAGTGCTGAAGAACCTGCCACTGATGACGGTGACTGTGCGTCGGGCCTTCAACCGCATTCCATGGGCCGAACTGGTGATCCAGGACGGTGACATGACGACCGGCAAATTTGAGTATGCCGACACGTCCGTTTTTGAACCGGGCGCCGTCGTTACCATCTCGGCCGGTTTCGGCAGCGATTCGGCGCAGATCTTCAGTGGCGTCGTCGTGCGCTACGGCGTCAGGATCGAGGGGCAGAACGAATCGCGCCTCGTCGTCGAGTGCCGCGACACGGCCACCAAGATGACCGTTGGCCGCAACAACGCCAACTACGTCCAGAAGACGGACAGCGACATCCTGACGGCGTTGATCGGCGCACACGGGCTGACGGCAAACGTTGCGAGCACGACGCAGCAGCACGATGAGCTTGTGCAGTACTACTGCAACGATTGGGATTTCCTGCTCGCGCGCGCTGAAGTCAATGGCATGCTCGTCAACGTGGACGCGGGCACCGTGAACGTGCAGCCACCCAAGGCGGACGGCGACGCTGTGCTGACTGTGACCTGGGGCAGCAATCTGTACGAATTTGACGCCGAGATCGACGCGCGCCTGCAATTCAAGTCGGCGCAGGCCGTGGCGTGGAATCCTGCGCAGCAGCAGATCGTGATGGGCGAGGCCGCAGCACCCGGCACGCTCAATGCGCAGGGCAACCTGAAGCCGGCCGCGCTGGCAGATGTGGCGGGGCCGGAGGTGATGCGGTTGCAGACGGCCACCACGCAAGAGCAGTCCGCGCTGACCACGTGGGCGAAGGCCTTGCAGGTGAAGGCGACGCTGGCGCGCATTCGTGGCCGGCTTCGCTGCCAGGGCAACGCCCTCGTGATACCGGGCGCGCTGGTCGCGGTCAGCGGGGTGGGTTTGCGCTTTCAGGGCAGCGTGTTCGTCAGCGCCGTCGAGCATACGATGGCCGGCGGCCAATGGTTTGCTGACGTCGAGTTCGGGCTGGACCCGCGCTGGCACATGATGCGCGACGATGTGGCGGCGCCGCTGGCGTCCGGCCTGCTGCCAGGTGTGGGCGGGTTGCAGATCGGCGTTGTGAAGAAGCTGGACGGCGATCCGCAGAACGCGCAGCGCATCCAGGTTGCGCTGCCGGTGATGCAGGCGCAGACCGAGGGCATCTGGGCGCGGCTCGTGCAAGGCTACGCCTCAAATACCTTCGGCATGTTCTTCCTTCCCGAAGTTGGCGATGAGGTCATTGTTGGCTACCTGAATGACGATCCCAGCCACCCGGTCGTGCTGGGATCGCTCTATAGCGCCGGGCATACGCCGCCTTACGCAATCGAGGCGCCGAACGACACCAAGGCGATCGTCACGCGTGCGCAGCACAAGATCGAGTTCAACGAGAAGGACAAGATCGTGACCATCACCACACCAGGCAACAACAAGGTGGTGCTCGACGACAAAGACAAGTCGATCCTGGTTCAAGACCAGAACGGCAACAGCGTGAAACTGTCTGGCAGCGGTATCGCGCTCGACAGCCCCTATGACATCACGGCCAACGCGAAGGGAAACATCCAGCTCAAGGCCGCGGCGTCGATCGAGATCTCTGCGCAGGCCGACATCAAGGCCAACGCCATCAACATCGGCTGCGAGGCCCAGGCCGGTTTTACCGGCAAGGGTGCCGCCACCGCCGAGCTGTCCGCGTCCGGGCAGACGACGGTCCGGGGCGGCGTGGTCATGATCAACTAGGAGTGCCATCCGATGCCCGCCGCCGCTCGCTTGACCGACATGCACACCTGTCCAATGCAGACACCAGGGTTGCCGCCCGTGCCGCACGTTGGCGGTCCGGTGGTCGGTCCTGGGGTGCCCACCGTGCTGATCGGCAGCCTGCCCGCGGCCGTGGTTGGTGACAATGCAGTCTGCGTGGGGCCACCCGACGTGATCGTGCAGGGCTCCACCACGGTACTGATCGGTGGCCGCCCTGCCGCTCGCGTGGGCGATGCCACTGCGCACGGCGGCAGCGTGGTCATGGGCTTGCCCACGGTATTGATCGGGGGGTGACGATGAGCTCCAGCCCGTTCCTCGGCCGTGGTTGGCAGTTTCCACTGCGCTTTGACCCGCGCTCCGGGCAGGCCGGCATGGCGACCGGTGTGGAAGACATCGAAGAAAGCCTGCGCATCCTGTTCGGCACCAACCCCGGCGAACGCGTGATGTTGCCCGCCTACGGCTGCGGCTTGCGCCGCGCTGTGTTCGATACGCTTTCCGAAAGCACGGTGACCGAACTCAAGGAAATGATCCGCAAGGCGATTCTGTTCTTCGAGCCGCGCATCCTGGTCGAGCGCATCGACACAGCGTTGGTGGATCCCCTTGAGGGCCGGCTCGACATCCGGATCGACTACATCGTGCGCACCACCAATACGCGCCACAACCTCGTCTATCCCCTTTATCTCGATCAGGCCACCCAGCCGGTCGACGGCTACTGAGCAAACGGGGCGGCATGGGATACGGTACGCGACAAGATCAGCGGTTGGCCGATGCGCTGCGCCCCGGCTATGTGCTGCCGGATGAGTTGAACCTTGCACAGCGGCTGGCGCTGACACTGGCGCAAGCGGGCGACCTGCGCTTCAGTGAGGGCGGCGAATATGGCGACGGGCGCCACTGGGGCGACGTGCTGCGCCGCGACGAGACCATCGTGCTGGCCGAACTCGCCGCGTTTCCGCTGGAACGGCTGCAGCAGGATTTTCTAGCCGCGCTCGAGCGCGAAGGCGAGGCCGCGCTGTGGCAACGGGTCTGGCGGCTCGTGCGCAGTTTCGACGGTTGGTGCCAGCAACTCGGCGATGCCGAGCCGGCGGCAGCCCGCGCGGTGGGCCAGGCACTGGTCGCGCAGTTGGAGCAGGGGCTGGCAAGGATGCTCGCACCGGGCGTACGCGCGTTCGGTCATGGCGGCGGTACGCTGCATCCGGCATGGGCGGGGTACACACCGCAGACGGCCGGCGTGCAGGATCTGCCGCCAGGCAACGCGCCTGTGCGCCGCCAATGGCTGCGACGCAGCTGGCTTGCATTGACGCAGGCCATCGCAAAGCTGCAGCCGCAGGCAAGAGCGGCGCTTGATGAGAGTCTGAAAAGCGGTCGCCACGATCCGGCAATGGGTCTGCTGCTGGCGACGCATGCACTGGTCCAGCACAGTCGCGCGCCGCTTAACCGCTTTCCCGAGCGGTTGATCGACTTCTATTACCACGATGTGCTGCGGCTGCAGCCGCGCCCCGCATCGCCCGATCGTGTGTTCCTCCTGCTGGAGCGCGAGCCGCGCTTCGGCGGGGCGGTGCAGATCGAGGCCGGCACACACTTTGTTGGTGGCAAGGACGGAGCGGGGCGTCCAATTGCGTTCGCGGCGGACGGCCCGCTGGAGGTAACCGACACGCGGGTGGCAGCGCTCTATACGCTGCGCGTGGAGCGCGATCCGCTGATCTCGCCCGAGCGCGAGTTCGAGTATGCGACGAGCGTCAAGGTCGAGAAGCTGCCGCTGCAGGCGCCGGAAGCCGCCTATGCGGCACGCCCGGCATGGTGGCCGCTGCTTGGCGGCCGTGCGCGCGGATCGACATCGCACGCGTACGATGCCCAACTTGGCATCGTGCTGGCGTCGCCGTTGCTGCGGCTGAAGGAGGGCCGACGCGAGGTGCGTGTCCGCATGCAGTTCGCACATCCGTCCGACGACGACGGTTGGCTGCAGAACGCGCTGCGCACGCCGGCCGACGCGCGCACGCCCGAGTGGCTGGCGCAGGTCTATGCGCGCTACGCGGCATTCGAGGCGCAGCACTTTCCGCCGCGCCCGCGCCCCGGGCCGGCCGCGCGGGAACCGGATGCCGCCGCGCTGGCGCATGTCGCATGGCAGCGCTCACCCGAGTTCGGGGCCGATGTGCAACTGAGCTTCCTGCTGGCGGCGTGCCTCGCCTGCGGCAACGCTGCCGTGTTCGCAGAACGCCTGGGGCGCCTGTTCGCGGCTTGGTTGGTGGCGGGCGAGGAGACGCTGCGCGCTGTGGATATTGCTGCGCTGCGCGCGCATGCCGCCACATTGCCCGGACAAGACGCCGACCGGCGGGTCGAGATCGACGATCCGCTGGTGCTGATCTATCCGCCACGCAATCGCGATGAGGTGGCGGCGTTGCCTGATCGCGCATTGATCTTCGGGCGTGTTTTCGCAGGTGTATGGGAGGCCCGGCTCAGCACGCAGGAGGGCTGGCTGACGGTCGACAAGGTGTTCATGTGCCGTCGGCCGCCTGCCGCTGGCACGTTACTGCGCGGTGGCGGTATCGAACTGGTAGTGCGGCTGGGGCCGGAAGAGCCCGCCGTGGTGCCGTGCGATGCCGCACTGCATGGCGCGCAATGGCCAGCGCAGGCCGTGCTGCAGTTGGGGCTGCGGACGCAGACGCGCATGTACGCCTACAGCATGCTGCAGCAGTACCCGTTGCTGGAGGTCAACCTCTCAGTCTTCGTGCATGACCTGCGCGACGTGGTGCTCTACAACCAGCTTGGCCGTCTCGATCCGTCCCGGCCGTTCCAGCCGTTCGGCCCGATGCCCTCAACAGGCAGCTACCTGATGCTCGGCAGCCCCGAGCTGGCCTGCAAGCCGTTGACAGCGCTGCAGGCACGCCTGCGCTGGGCAGGCCTGCCGACGCGGCCTGGCGGTTTCGCAGCACACTACGCGGGCTATCCGGGCGACTGGCGCATCGGCGCGTTTCAACTGCGCGCCCAAGTTCTGGTGGACGGCCAATGGCAGGCGGGCGAGGGCGAGCCCTTGCCGCTCTTCACCGGCACGGACAACGACATGCACGTTGCCGCAGGGCACCGGCTGCGGTTTCCTGCCACGGAGCTGCGCCGCTTGCATCGCGCTACGCCGCCGCGCCCGCTCGGTCAGCCGTTCGTGTTCGGGCTGAATACGCGCAACGGCTTCTTTCGCTTTGATCTGGCCGAGCCGGAGGGCGCCTTCGGCCACGCAGCCTATCCGACGCTGCTTGCCGCCGCGCTGACGCGCAACGCGCGGCTCAAGCGCGCCGATGCTTTGCCGCGTGAGCCCTATACCCCGACGCTGGAGAGCCTGACGGTGAACTACCAGGCCAGCCAGGATCTGTTGCTGACGGGTGATGGCGCATCCGGAGCCGACGGCCTGCGTCAGGGCGTCTACCACATGAATGCGTTCGGTGTGTTGCCTGTGCAGCGTAATCGCGTTGGCCAGCACCCGACGCTGCTGCCGCGCCATCCGAGCGATGGCAGCCTGTATATCGGCCTGTCGGGCGGTGACCCGCAGGGCGCGCTGAACCTGTTCTTCCACCTGCGCAAGGAGGAAGCCGCCGAGCGGTGGATCGACGCGCCTCCGGTGCTGCATTGGTCCGTCTGGCGCGAGGACGGCTGGCGGCAGTTGGGGCCGCACCAGCAACTGGCCGACAGTACGCAGGGCCTGTTGCGTTCCGGCATCGTGCAACTGAATCTGCCGGCAGGCATGCGCACCGAACGTGGCGCACTTCCGGAGCCCGCGTACTGGCTGCGGCTGTCTGCCGACTGGGGATTTGCACAATTGGCCGGGTTGTATGGCGTGCACGCGAATGCGATCAGTGCCACGCGCAGCCTGCAGGCAGCGGCCGACGACAACGAAGCGATGAACGAGCCGCTGCCGCCTGGCGTGATCCAGGCCCCGGCGCGAAGCGTGCCGGGGCTGCGCAGCGTGCTGCAGGTGGGGCCATCCGAAGGCGGCCGCCCCGCTGATCTGCCCGAGGCGCTACGCCTGCGCGGTGCCGAACGGCTGCGCCACAAGGCGCGCGCGATCACTGCGTGGGACTACGAGCGTCTGTTGCTCGATGCCTTCCCGGCCGTCTACAAGGTCAAGTGCTTTGCGCACCATCGCGCCACACTCGGTGACGGGAACGGTCTGCACCATCGGCGGCTTACCAGCCTGCCGGGCCATGTGCTGCTGGTGGTCGTGCCGTATCCGCACGCGGGGGAGCTGTTCAGCAGTACCGAAGGGCCGCGCCTGGATGCCGCATCGCTCGATGCCATGCGCCGTTATATCCAGGACTGCGCGCCAGCGGGTGCAAGCGTGCTGGTGCGCAACGCGGCATATGAGCGTGTGCAGGTGCGCTGTTCGTTGCAGCTTGCCGCAGGCAGCCACCCCGGTGCGACACTGCGGCGACTCAATCAGGCGATCGTCGAGTACCTGTCGCCGTGGCACGCAACGGGACTTGGTGCGGATTTCAATTGGCGTGTGCGCGGTGACGCGCTGGAGGCCTTCCTGCGCGCCCAGCCCAGCGTGGCGGCTGTCGGGCGGTTGTCGCTACTGCACATCATCCGTAACGACCAGCAGTTCTACGCACTGCACGACACGGCTATGCGTGCCAATGGTGCCGTATCGGACACGGCGCTGCCGGCACAGCCATGGAGCCTGGTGCTGCCGACGCGTCAGCACCTGCTTGAGTTGCAGGACGATTCGCGCATCCTCGCCCCTGTGACAACCGGCATCGACCGGCTCGAGGTGGGCGGCACTTTCATCGTGGGCCGGCCGCAGCCGGACAAACCTGCTGCAGGAACGAGATGACGAGCCGGAGCCGAGAATCCCTCAAGCGCTATTTTCGCGATGGCGCACTGCCCAATGAGGACCATTTCGCTGATCTGATCGACTCGATGCTCAACATGAGCGACGAGGGCTTTCGCAAGACGGTCGAGCATGGCTTCGAGGTGTACTCGCCGCAGGGGCACGACGCATTGGTCAGTTTTTTCCGCGAGCAGGAGCCCGAGACACCGGCCTGGTATTTCGAGCTCGGCGGTGCCCGCGACGCGCTGCTGGTGCATGGCCGCACGCCGCCCAGTGATGCCGCACAGCCGGGCGCCCCATCTGGTGCGAACTCCAGGAGTGTTGCGCCTGCGCTGTTGTGCCTGGACCAGGAGCGCCGCATCGGTATCGGCACAGAGTCGCCACGCGTGGCGCTGGATGTGGCTGGCGTCGTGCGCAGCAGCGGGCGGCAGGGTGCCTACGCACGTGCAGTGGAGGTGCCGCTGCTCGCCAACGGCAAATGGCAGGACCTGACGGACGCGCTGGAGGGCTGTCAGGCCTTCGAGGTCGTGGCGGGCGCTGGCCATCGTGGCGAGGGCCGCTTCGGGCTGATGCATGCCATCGCAGTCAACACGTACAACCCGACGCTCGGGCTCTTGAACCTGTTCAATCGCAAGCGCGGCATCCGTGCCACACACGGCTACTACAGCCGGCGCTGCGACCGCCTGCTGCTGCGCTGGGATGGCACCAGCGGGCGCAATGCCAGCTACAGATTGCAGATCCGCACCGGCTGCGACTTTGGTGCCGGCGTGCGCATCCAGGCACAGCTGACGCAACTGTGGTTCGATCCGCACATGAGCGAGGGGCAGCCATGAGCGGGCGGTTGCCGCTCGTGGATGCGCTTGGCGAGCCAGCCGACCCCGCTGACGAGGCCGACTCGGCGTATATCCCGCGACTGCTCGGCGATCCTGACCACGGCTTCGTCGACCTGCGCCGCCGTGGCATTGCATTGGCACAGGCGCTTTCCGGCGAGTTGTGGACGGACTACAACCACCACGACCCCGGCGTCACGTTGCTGGAAGCGCTCTGCTACGCGTTGACCGAATCGGTGTTTGGCGCCGAGGCCGACGTGGCGGACCTGCTGACCGAGGCGGACGGGCGTATCCACTACCGGCGCCACGCGCTGTACGGCGCGGAGGAAGCGCTGCCCTGTCGGCCCGGTACGGAGACGGACCTGCTGCGCTACCTGCTCGATTGCGTGCCGACAGTTCGCCATCTGCGCATGCGGATGCCCGATGCGGACGGCCGGTGGCACATGGCTCTGCGTGTGCACGCTGGTCAGGAGGCCGCTGCCGCCAACGCGGCGGCGCGGGCCTATCGCGCGCAGCGCAACCTCTGCGAAGACCTGGCCGGCGCGCCGCAGGTGCTGCGGCCACGGTGGTGTGCGCTGCGGGTTCATCTGTCCGTGGATGGCACGCGCGATGCGGGCGACGTCCTGGTCGAACTCGTCCAGCGCTGCGCGACGCTGATCGGCGGCGCGCCTCCGCGCCAGCCGTTGCGCGCGCGGCTGGACCAGCGCGACGCGCAGGGCCGCGCGCTTGACCCCGCCGGGCAATTCGAGGGCCCGGCTGTGCGCTATGGCTGGATCGATGCCGCTGACCTGCAGCGCGATCCGGCGAGCCAACTCTATTTCAGCGACCTGGCTCGCCAACTGAGCGAGATTGCCGGCATTGCCGAGATCAGCTCACTGCGGCTCGACCTGCTGGCAACGGAGGAGGACGCCGGTGGCACTGCCGACAGCCTCGCTTGGCACGGCGCGGACTGGGCGCTGCAGTTGCGCTGGCCGGACAATCACGACGCGCTGGCCGGCTGGCAGGTGACGCGGCGCGGCAGCCTGCTACCGATCGACGAGGCAGCACTGCTGGCTCGGCTTGCTGATGAACGCATGGCGACACATTCGGCCGATGCGCCGAGCGCCGCGACGCATGCGCGCCATCCCGCCGAAGTTCTGCTGGCCCGGCCAGCGGGACGTCATTTGCCGGAGGCGCCGTACTACTCCATCTGGCACCACCTGCCACCGCTCTATCGCGATATGCACACCGCACCGCGGGCACAGGCCGACGATGCCGCGCGTTTTGGCACTTACCTTGCGTTGCTTGAGCAATGGATCGCACATGGCGATGCGCAGTCGCAGCACGTGCGGCAACTGTTCAGCCTCGAAGCGAATCCCGCACAGAGCTACTGGTGGGCACCGCTCGGTGCCTCGCCGGCGCCAATGCCGTCCGGCATCAGTGCGCTCGCAGATAGCGACAACGTGCTGGAGCGCCGCTCGCGCTCGCTCGACCTGCTGCTGGCACTACACGGCGAGAGCTGGGGCCAGCACAGTATCCAGGGCTTCGGCTGCTATTACGACGCGGCCCAATGGCAGGCGCACCTGTATGACTGCAAGCGACGCTTTGCGCAACGCGTCGTGCGTCACACGCGCGATCGCGCCGGTGGTTTCGATTACGGTAAGACCTCGCTCGGCCGCAAGGGCAACACGGCGCCGCTGCAGGAGCGCGTGAGCCTGCTGCTCGGTTTCGCGCAGGCGCACAGCCGCCTGCTCAGCGGTGGCCTCGCCGCATACGGCATGGCGCTGGACGAACAGGCTGGGCAGGGATTGCGCGTGCGGTTGCCCGACGATGGCGAAGCGCTGACGATGTGGGACGCATCGCGTGCACGCATCCTGGCGCACTACGACGATGACCGGGCCGTTGGGCGCGTGGCGGCACGCCTGGCGTACTACTACACGAAACTCGACATGCAGGCGTTTCCTGCCGCGCTGTTGCGCTGCGCCGCCTATGCCGAGCGGTATCGCCGTGTGGCATCTGACACGGAGCACCCGCTCTGGCTGGGGCCGGACGAGCACGGCTGCTGGTGGCCGCTGGCGGTGCGCGGCGGGGCGGACGGCGTGCTTGCGCCCGCCATGTACCTGCATGCGTTTGCCTGCCATGTGCAGCGCGAGGCCGAGGGCCTGCATCTCGTCGAGCATATCCTCCTGCGGCCGCAGGCAGAGGCCACTGGCGCAGCCGACGAGGCTGACCCGGCCAACACGCTGCCCGAGTTCTACCCGCACAGGATCAGCGTGATGCTGCCCGGCTGGACCGCACGCGGCGCTGATCGTAGCTTTCGCGATCTGGCCGAGGAGACCATTGCGCGTTGCTGTCCAGCGCATATCGAACCGAGGGTGCTTTGGCTCGATGCGGTCAGCCTTGCGCGCTTCGAGCACGCGTTCGAGGCGTGGCTCCACGCGCGCGCAGCCCACGCGAGTGCACCGGCCGACGCAGATGCCAAGGAACGCGCCAGGCTGGCCGGCCATGTCGACGTGTGCGCCGCGACGTTGCGAAGGCAACTCCACGACCGAGACACGCGCCACGGTGGGGAACACAAATGACGGCGGCGCGTCTTCAGCAAGGCGTTGCCGGCACGCTGCACGCCATCGAAACTCTGCAGTGGAACAGCTGCGGTACGTCGGACCGCGAACACGCGCACGCACATCAGGCGAGGCTCAGTGCATTCCTGAACGGGCCTGGGCTGCGGACGATCGAGCGGGTGTTTTCGCGGCTCTCGCCGCCTGGCGAAGTGTGGCAGTTGGACAGCCTGGAGATCGACACCGGGCCGATGCAGGCGGACGGCAGCTTCGCGCAGTGGTCTGAGGTGCTGGAGCACCAACTGTGGGACACGCTCTGGCGCGCCAGGCACGAACAGGGTGGCGCGCGGCCTGCTGGCGTGCTGACTGCGGACGACCATGCGCTCGAGCATTTCCTGTACTACCTCCAGCACGGCCACCTGCCGTGGGCGCGAAGCGCGCTGGCAGGGCGCGAGCTGTCGGCGTGGCTCGCAAGGCTGGCGCGGCGTACTGGCGCCGCACTATGGACGCGGCTGCGGCAACTGCAGCCGGGTGAATACGTCGAGGCGCGGCTCAGCCAGATTGCACCCTGCGAGGGGTTGCAGGCGTTGCTTGCCGTCAGGCACCGCGAACTGGCCGACAGTCTCGACAGTCTTGACGCGCAACTGCTGGCGCCGCTGCAGGCAAGAGGGCGCCTGTCTGCCTATCAGGTCCGGCAACTGCGGCAGCGGTGGCGTGTGGCCGGATTCCGCGTGCTGTGGGCAGAGCATGCTGGCAGCTTGGGCGCAGATGCGCTGCGCCGGCTGCAGCGCGAGTTGGGGCTCGCGCTGGCGACGCAACTGGGGCGCGGTGGCCTTGGCGCCTGGCGGCCGGGGGCGGGAGGGGGCAAGGAGTTTGGGCAGCGGTTGCTGCTGGGCGTGCTCGATGTTGTGGTATCACCCTCTGGGCGGCGCAGCGACGCGCCCCAAGGCTTGGATGCAATGACGACGGTGCCGCGAGAGGCTGATGGTGTCGGTCCGTTGTTGTCGGAGGCCGATTCACCGTCGTCCTCGCTGGATGCCGAGGACAGTGATCCGGAGACACGAGCGGATACCGATTGGCAACGTATCAGTATGGCATTGGACGGGCGCCATCCGCTGGACGCACCGACGTTCCGCGCGCTGCTGCGTGGTTTGTGCTCGCGCGACGCGGAAGGCGTGCGTGCGCGACTGCGCGTGGAGGGGCAGCGCCATCAGTCGCGTCAGGCGTGGTTTGAAAGGCTGGGTGCCGAGACGGTGTGGGAGGTGATGCGGGTGATGGCCGACGATGCGCCCGTGGTTGGCGAGCCACCGTCGGCTGCCGGCGCGAGTTGGGCGGAATCGCTGCGGCAGTTCGCGTTGGCGGCACTGGCCGATGGCGGGCAGCCGGGCGGCGGGCGCAAGGCGGGCCTGTCGGCGCTACAGGCGTGGCTTGCTGACTACAGCCTGCGTGAGTGGCTGCTCGGCGGCAACATGCCGCGTGATCCACGCGGCTGGCGGCACCTCTGGCGCCAGGCATTGGCTGAGTGGCGTGGGCAGACGCCGGCCAAAGTGAGGCAGCAAGGCGGGCAAGCGCGCGAACGGCATGCGGCCTCGATTGAAAGGGGCCATACGCTGCGCGAGACGCAGCGCGATACCGACGCATACGCAACCAAGATTGGCGAGGAGGGCGATGCCACCGGGGGGCCGCAGCAAACAGTGGGGCGTCCGCAGCGCGCCGCCGCTGCGCGACAAACGGATCGCACACCACCACAGTCGTTGCCGGCGCACGAAGCGGCGCGCTCGACTGATGACATACGCACCGCCTTACCAGGTCTCACGCTATCCGAGCGTTACTTGCGGGCCATGCGGGAGCTGGCAGCGCAAAGTCGCGCGGTGCCGCCCTCGGCACTGTTTGCACGCTGGCGCGTGCGCTTGCACCGCTTTGTCGAGGCGCAGCCGGATGGACTTGGCGTCGCGCACTTCGCAGCCAGCCGCGACACGTGGCGCGGCGAGCTGGGCGGGGACGCTACGCCCACGGAGGTGGCGCGCGTGGGGGGAGCAACGCGCGCGTCCCCAGTCTCACAGTCACGCCTCCTTGCGCGCTGGCTGGCCGGCGCCGCTAGCCCGGGCTCCGCTGCGGCATGGGCCACCCTGTTAAGGATGCCGGACCGCCTGCGCGCCGAGCTGCTTCCACGCCTTCGCCGCCGCGCTTGGCGCGCGCACGTCGCACGGCACTGGACCACGGCGCGCAAGCTGGAACTGCTCGTGCTGGCGGACGCGGCATGGGGCCGTGAGCGACTGACGCACTGGCAAACGGCACTGGAACACTGGCAATGGCTGCCACGCGCGATCGCAGTGTGCGCGGCCGGCCCTGCATCGGCCGACGGCACGACGATCGACGGGCTGCGGAGGGTGTGGCTGTGGGAGGCCGCGCTGCAATGGGCCGCAGAGCCGGGGCCGCGCATCGCTGGCAGCGCTGCTGAGGGCGACTTGTATGCCCATTGGCTGCACCGGCTCAGGGTGCAGGCTGATACTGCCATTGCGAGTCGTGGGCCGATGTCATTGTCCGCAGCAATGGATGCGGTTCGCCATGCGTTGCAAGCGTCGTCGATCGGGCCGGGCTTGCGGTTCGTGGTCCTCGCTCCGCCGCGAGCGAGGGCGGGGAGCCCAAGCGGTGTGGGCATGGCGCCCGAGCGAACGACGCAGATGCCACAGCCGTGGCCGGATTCACCCACTACGGTTTCCCGTCTCTCATATGCGGGCGAGGAGAACAGGGGCGGGACGCGCCCCGGAGCGACTGCGGTTGCATCGCCTAGAGCGGCTCCTTCGCCAACGGAAGCGGCGGACAGAACCGGCGTAGGCGACGCCGCTTCCACGGCGGCGCCGATGCAGCCGGCGATATCCGCACGATGGCTTGCCGATGCGTTGGCCGGCGTGCTCCCGGATTTGCCGGCCGCTAAGCGTGCCATGTTGCACGAGCACCTGTACGTCCAGGCCGTTGCCGGTGCGGCACCTGCCTGGCGCGCACTGGCGTTTCGCTATGCGCGTGCTTTGCACCGGAAGCAACCGATGCGTTTCGCTGGTACCGCTGCGGCAATGCGAGGACTGGCCAGCGCAGGCAGCCAATCCGGCAGGGCACGGCGCATCCTGCCCGGCAACGGTACGCGCCACGCCACGCCATGGCTACCTGCCGCGCTGCCGGTACGCACGCATCGCATCGACCTATCGCGTGCGCCCACCCGGCGTCTGCCGATTGCGGTGGTGTCGCCAAGGCAGCAGGACTGGAAGGCATTTGCTGAACTTGCCTCGCTGTCATCATCGGCAGCCAGGTTGGTCCGCATCCTGGCGTTGCCCTCGCAATCCCCCGGACCGCTTGCCTGGACTGCCCAGCGTCAGGTGGCGGGTTGGCTTGCTGACGCTGCCCTCTGCGACGAGTGGCTTGCGCGAACCCACTCAGCAGAACGCTGGACGCTGCTCGCGATGCTGTTCCCCGCCCACATCGCCACGCTGCGCCGAAGCAGTCGCATGCTGCGGGTTGCCCACGCGCACCTTCTGCCGGACCTGCCCACCAGCGCTCGCGCTGACAGCCATTGGGCGTTTCTTGTCGATCATCTGCTGCTGTCCGGCCTGTCGGCAGCTGCACCGCTGCTGGTGCGCCGCTATGCAATGCACCTTTACCGGGAAGACTGTGTCGCACGTGGTACCGCGGCGCTGTCGTTCGAGCACTGGCTGGCACGCCTTGCACAGGCGCTCGATGCAAGCGGGCCTCCGGGGCGGGGTGTCTCCGGCGGCGATGCGGTGCGTGCGCCCGTCGCATCGCGTTCGCACCGCACGACGATGTGCCTTGATGTGCAAGCACTGCGCCAGCCTCCAGACGCCGCAGAACAGTGGGAAGCGAGTCAGATATTGGGATCGGCCGGCGCTAGCGCCGGCACCGTCGCACCAGCGATCGGGCATACGTCACCGCAGGTGCAACAGGAGTCCGCACGCACACCGGCCAACCCAGACCAGCCACCCGGTGAAACGACGGTGCGACAGACGGCGCTGCCCGAGCCGCCCAGCCCAGGAAATTCCCCCGACGAAGCTGCTACGCAACAGATGCCGCCGCTGCGTGCGGCATCTCCTGAGCCGGCCGGCCCCGGCACGCCAACCAGCAACGCAGCCTTACGGCGCCTGCCGCCGCAAGCGCCGCCGCCCGCCGTTCCATTCGGCCCGCGCGCCGCGCCACCCGCGTCGACCTCGCCGCCCGTGCTCCCCGATGTTGCTGGCGCCGGCAGCCACTACGTCGCCAACGCGGGCCTGGTGCTGCTGGCCAACTACACCCAGCGTCTGTTCGACATGCTGAACCTGCGCGACGGCCCGCAGTGGCGCGATGCCGCGTCGCAATCTCGTGCCGTGCGCTGCCTGGCCTACCTCGTTGACGGCCACGAGGCGGGCAGCGAGCCTGAGTGGGTGCTGCCCAAGCTGCTGTGCGGCATGCCGCTGGCACAGCCGCTCACTGATGAACCGGGGCTGGACCGCGACACGCGAGCACTGCTCGACAGCCTGCTGCAGGCGGTCATTGCACACTGGACAGCGCTTGGCCGCACCTCGGTGGCCGGCCTGCGGGAAACCTTCCTGCGCCGCGAGGGGCGCCTGCAGCGCGAGACTGCCCAGGCTGGCGCACTGTGGAGGCTTGTAGTCCGGCCCGGTCCGTTCGACATGCTGCTCGACCGTCTGCCATGGTCCTACGCAACGATCAAGCTGCCTTGGATGAAGGAGGTGCTGTATGTCGACTGGCGCTAAGGCATCCATTGCCGCGCACGCCAAGGCGCTGCAGCGCGAGCTGGATTGGCTGGAAGTCATGCTGGACCTGCGCTTCAAGCAACACTTCGACCATGACGATGCCGCAGTCACGGTGCCACCACCGCCAGCGCTGCCCGAGGCCAGCGCGCTGGCTGAGGTCATCGCGCAATATGCGCTCGGGCCGCGTGAGCGGCTGGTGCTCGCGCTTGCCGCTGCGCCACACTTGCGCCCGGCCGCGCTGGATCTCTTCTTCGTCAAGAACCGCAATTTCGACCGCGGCTTCAGCGAATTCGGCGGTGGCAAGGCAGTCCGCCACGGTGGTTTTCTCCCCACCGGCGAGACCGCAGCCTTTCTGCTGGCGGGCGACGACCTGGCAGCGCGCATCGTGGTCCTGGAGCTCTTTGACGCGCAGCACGCCTTCGCGCACGGCGGCCTGGTGCAACTGGACAGCGAGGTCGGCGGCGAGCCACAACTCTCGGGAAACCTGCAGATCAGCGCGGAAGCGCTGCAGCGGCTCCAGACCGGCGTCTGGCACAAGCCTGACTACAACGCACAGTTCCCGGCCAAGCGCATCAGCTCGGCGCTCGCATGGGATGACCTGATCCTTGCCCCCGAGGTCATGGACGAGATCGCGATCGTGCAGTCCTGGTTGCGTGCGGGCCCGGAACTGATGAAAGACTGGGGGCTCGACAAGGCGGTCCGGCCAGGCTACCGGTGCCTGTTCTACGGGCCGCCCGGCACCGGCAAGACGCTGACCGCAACGCTGCTCGGCCAGGGTATCGGCATGGACGTGTATCGCATCGACCTGTCGATGGTGGTCTCCAAGTACATCGGTGAAACGGAGAAGAATCTTGCGCGCGTGTTCGACCAGGCGCAGAGCCGGCGCTGGATCCTGTTCTTCGACGAGGCTGACGCATTGTTCGGCAAACGCTCGGCCACCAATAACAGCAATGACCGTCACGCCAATCAGGAAGTGGCCTACCTGCTGCAGCGCGTGGAAGATTTTCCCGGCATGGTGATCCTCGCCAGCAACCTGCGCGGCAATATCGACGACGCCTTCTCTCGGCGCTTTCAATCCATGATCTATTTCCCAATGCCCGACGCGGCCCAGCGCCTGCGGCTGTGGCGCAGCCTGTTGTGCCAGCCCGAGCGGCTGGCTACCGATATCGATCTGTTGGCGTTGGCGGAGCAGCACGAGCTGTCAGGCGGCGCCATGGTGAACGTGGTGCGCTTTGCGGTACTGCTGGCCGAGCGCCATGGGCACGCGCAACTCACCGCCGAGCACTTGCGTCAGGGTCTGGCGCGCGAACTGCGCAAGGAAGGGAGGACGGCATGAGCCGCGCTTGGCATACGTTGGCCCGCTGGGGATTGGTCCTGGGCCTTTGCTTGGCAGTGCCCACACCGCACTCCGGCATGGTGTCCGCCGCTGGGGGGAACGCCGCTCCAGCGAGAGCCGGCAGCGCGGCCTCCGGGGTTGCCGCAGCTTCCGATGCGGCGGTGGTTTCCGGCGTCTCCACTGCCTACGGTCCTTTGCTGACTTCTGCCGCCTCTGCGGCTCCTGCGGCCCAAAGCGCGCCGCAAAAGCCTGGTGTTTCCGCACCTGTTGCTTCCCCAGCAGCCTCGGCCGGCGCGGGCGCATCGGCCCCCACTGCGACTCCCGCAACTCCCGTAACTTCTGGCGCCACCGCTGCTTCAGCAGTTGTAGGAGCATCCGCCACTTCGGCAACTGCAGCCGCTGCCACCGCCCTTGGGGGGGGAGGTTCCGTCAAGGGTAAGCCGTCGCCGCTGGTTGCTGACACGCAGGCTTGCCACACGGTTGATACGGCACACGCCCGTGCCGGGGCCTGCATGCCGGTCAGCGATCCGCTGACGCTGCAGAAGACCACGGTGCCTACGTTGCCGAACGCGGTCGTCAACCAACCCTACCTGTACCGCTTCCAGGCAAGCGGCGGCCAGCCTCCTTACACGTTCGCGGAGATTGGTCGTGATCTGCCCGACGGGATCGCGCTGGGGCCGGATGGCAGCGTTACCGGGACTGCCGGCCAGCGGGGTCGCAAGACGTTCACGCTGGAGCTGCGCGACCAATCGGGTCAAGCGCTGCGTCAGCGCTTCGCGCTGAACGTGATCGAGCCGCGCGCATCGCAGAAGCCATCCGCCAAGCCGGCTTCCGCCCCCGCCGCACTAACGCCGATCGAGACGCTGCCGGTTGCCGCTGCGCAGACGCCTCTGGCCCAGCGCGGATTGATCACCACCTACACGCTCACCGACGACGTGCTGAAACTCATCCACCCGGCCGCAGCGGAGGCGGCGCCGGCCACGGACGCCGCCTCGGGCGTTCAGGCCAGTGCGGTGACGGTCGTTGATGCCCGCTCGACGCAGGCGGCGGTGGCCCAGCCCCAGGCTGCTGCCGGTTCTCAAGGCGATGCCCTTGACG
Organism: Ralstonia sp. A12; assembly: GCF_000801955.1. Lineage (GTDB taxonomy): Bacteria > Pseudomonadota > Gammaproteobacteria > Burkholderiales > Burkholderiaceae > Ralstonia. Next base: position 129,776 of record NZ_JSZO01000033.1, on the reverse strand, counting down.
AGCTGGACGATGCCGGCGCCACCCAGTTGGCGGCATTGCTGGAGCCACTCGTTGGTGTGGAATACCCCACCCGCGCGCTGTTCGCAGCGGCGCTCGACGCGCGGGTTTGCGCTTACGCGACTGCGCTGACCGACCGGGCGGCGGTGGATAGCAAGCAGGCCTCGCCCACGGCTGAGCAGTGGCGCGCACGCTGCACCGTTGCCTGGCAGGGGCCACCGCCGTCCAATCCTGCAACGCTGCCGGCGACCGCAAAGGTCAAGTGGCAAGACCTGCCGGTGACGCTGCTGCCAGTGCGCGTGCGCACGTGGCTGATCGACCAGGCTAGACAGGAGCGCGATGCGGAAGCGGGTAGCGCGCTCGGCTGGTCAGGCACCGGCTGCAATTGCCTGGTCGGCTCGGCGAGCGGGCTGGTCTTCGGCGTGGTGCCGAACTGGAGCGACCCGCAGAAGGGGCCGAAAGTCGATTTCAGTCTGTATGACCGGCTACTCATGTTTGCGCAGCCGTTCGACGACGATGGCAACGTCACGCCGCTGCAGCCTCAGGAGAGTCAGATCGAGTTCTTCCGCGCGGCGCGTCGCTTTGGTACCAAGATCGACCTGACGATCTACCGCAAGGATTGGCAATTCCTGCAGCGCTTGCCGGCGGATCACCAGCCCCGCATTGCTGCGCAGATTGCCAAGCAAGCGGTGCAGATGATCGACACACCGCTTGAATCGCTTGGCCAGCGCTGGCAAGACCGCGTGCCTGGTCTTACCGGCGACAAGCACCTGGGCCACGGCCTGACGCTGTACCTCGACAACCTGCCGGCTCCCGGTGATAGCGGCTATGCGGTCTTCGATGCATTCCGTCGGCAACTGCTCTCGGCGCTGATTGCCGAGCTTCGCCGTGGCGGGCGACCGTACACGCTCAACCTGATGATCAACGGCGGCGACTTGATCCCGGAGTTGCGCGAGGGCACTGCGGTCGGGCTGGGCAAGGACCAGGGCGTGGCGCAGAAGCAGACAAGCTGGACGATCGAGCGCCTGTTCGATCTGCTGGTGGAGGCCGAGGCCCCGCATTTCGAGGATGGCCGCATCACCTCCAGTGCGAGCGGATATCACAGCAATACCAACATCACGCTCAACTACGTGGTGCTGCTGCCGGAGCCCAGCAAGATCAACAAGAAGGTGCTGCGCGAGACCATTGAGCGTGTCGAGACCACGCCGGAGCTGCTGGGCACCAACCGCGCGCTCTTCCTGCGCCGCGTGCTGCCGCTGGTCTCCGTGGGCAGCGCCACGTCCAAGCAGTTTGCCGACGACATGGCCTATTTCACCGATAACTTTGGCGGCGTGGTGCTGTGGCCGCAGCCCGATGCAGACGCCGATCTGAGCAGCATGGTGGAGAAGACCGTGCGCAGCACCCTGCTGGTTGGCGAGCCCACGGAGAGCGCGCTGTGCAACTTCGCTTGCGACTGGCGTTGGCTGTTGCGCTTCGCGTTCGGACTGTTGCTCGGCGTTGCGCTCTTGTCGCTGTTGCTCTACCTGACGTCGTGCCGTATCCGCGCGCTCGGGCGGCCGTACCAGTTCTACCTGCTGCTGGTCGGTATCGCGCCACTTGTCATTGGCGGGTTGCTGTTGCGGTGCGATCCGGATATCGCCAATACGGGGCTCAGCCGGCAACTGCTGGTTGGTGTGTTGGTGGCGGTGATCTTGAGCTTGTTGTTTCCGTTGTTGAAGCCGAAGGCGGAGAGGCCATGAAGCACGGTATCCCGCAAGCCGTCCCTACTCGGGACGCCGCACAGACACAGCCACGATCGGAGGAGCCGGCGCACCGCAATCCGGACGGTACAGTGCAGAGACAGGTTGATGACAGTCCACGCCAACTGGCGCTCGGCGCGCGCTTGGCGACGTGGCGGGCTGTCAACGAGGAGGGGGCGCAGCGAGCCAGCTGGAACGGCAACGGGGGGGTGATTCAGGCGTATGCCAAAGAAGACATGCTCATTGCCAGGCTGCGGGGGCTGGATACGGTCCTGGGTGTGTATCGCGGGGACGCCATCAATAAATTGCAGCATTTGACCCAGGAGACGGAAGGCAGGCACTGGCTGAGAGCCGTATCGGCAATCTTGGCATTGCGCGAAACATACGGTATCGACGAATTCCCGCCGCCGCTGATCCACGACGATGCGCCGGAACTGGTGGGCGGCGCCCCGCCGCTGGAATCCCGTGCCATCGAGTCCTCCCCGCCGGAGAGCGAGTCCAGCCACCGGCGCATCCAGGCATCTGCCGAGGAAGATGCGCTCATTTCCAGATTGCGGGAGCTGGATGCCGTCCTACGTGCGCATCGCGGGATGGTTTTTGACGAATTGCAGGCATTGACCCGGGAGATGGAGGGCAAGAACTGGCTGAGGGCGGTAGCGGTCATCGTGGCATTGCGCGAAAAATACGGTATCGACCAGTTTCCGCCGCCGCTGATCCTCGGGGATGCGCCAGAACTGGTGGACGGCGCCCCGCTGCTGGAATCCCCGAACATTAAATTCCTACCCCGTCCTCTGCTCATGCCGCCGCCGGAGAGCGAGCCAGGCCACAGGCGTATCGAGCTGGGAGCGGGGCCAATGGATTCGGCCAGGGCTTTCTGGACGACGGAGCAGTACACGGCCTTCACGGAGTTTCGTTCCAGGGATGGACTCGAGAAGGACTATGGCGCGCATTTCAGTGGGAATCTTGCATCGACCGCTTCCGGGAATCCGAATCACAATGTCGTTGCGTTTGGCGTAGATGCCACCCAGCAGGCGCCGTTCAGCGATCTCCCACTCACCAGGAATTTACGCTTCACCAATCCGAACATCGGTCATCAGGATCTCTCGACAGCCCAGGACGTGTCGGAATCCGCTGAGGATGCGGACATGTCCGAGCATGTCCAAGGAGTGACCGGGCTAGGGCCGATCGCCGCGCTGATCGCGCAGGCGGAGGTGGAAGGAGAAACGGGCAACCTGATCTTCCGCTCCATGGGCATGACTTTCATCCTCAGTATGCAGAGATTCCATGAGTACATGCAGCACAAGGCGTCAGGCCTGACCAAGCCGAAGAAGGAAACGGAGCAATGGAGAACCGCCCGAGCGCATGCGGAATTGGGCTGGCGGACCACCGTCATCACCAGCACGATCAATTCGATCAGTACCTGCCGCAACGTGCTGATGATGCACCAGTTCATGCTCAATGCTCCAGGAAAGCTGATTCCAGGCCACGGGAGGGTCGAGATTATTGTTTCCACCCCCTACCTGAAGCGATGGCCGCTTCTGCGCATGGCCGAACACATGGGCTACAGGTATGAGTGCCGCGAGCACGATCTGGGATTCACAAACGTCAAAACACAGGCCAGCGAAGATGTGGGAGAGGAGCCGAAGAAGTCGATGCTTGTGTTGTACCCGCCATGGGGCGGAACGCTGAAGACCAGTAGCGTGCTGGCATGGATTCATGAGTACATGGCATACAGCCACGCTCAGCCAACCATGCTTGTCTTGGTCGATACACCGCCCGGCGTGTGAGCGTACGTCAGGCATAGCGGGTCTCGAGGCCAACTCAGGAGGCCATCATGAAAGTGCCAAAGCAAAAACGATCCCAAGCAGCGCCTGTGAGTCGAGCCGAACGCCAGCCGGCAGGCGACGCGCAACGCCGCGTGGACGAAGGTCCGCACCAGCGGGCCCAACGTGATCGGCTGGCGCAGTTGCAGGCAGATGGCAATCGCAATGGTCTGCCGGAATCGTTGAGAAGCGGCATTGAATCGCTGTCCGGTTTGGATATGAGCGATGTGCGCGTGCACCGCGATTCGGCTAGGCCGGCGCAGTTGCAGGCGCATGCGTATGCGCAGGGCAGCGACATTTACCTTGCGCCAGGGCAGGAGAAGCACTTGCCGCACGAGGCATGGCACGTGGTGCAGCAAAAGCAGGGGCGGGTCCGGCCGACGATGCGGCTGCCGGACGGCGCCGTGATGAACGACAGCGCGGCACTAGAGGGGGAAGCGGACAGCATGGGTTCGGCGGCGATTGTCGCAGGTCGGTATGCGCCGCCGGAGCCTGTGCGAGCGCAGGCTCCGGCGGCCACCGTAGCGCAAGGTGTTCTGTGGGTGATCACGGACAAGGAGAAAATGCCCGAGACAACGGAAAAGGACATCGAGCGCCTGAAGGGCGGCAGCGGGCTACCGGCATCGGATTTCGCCACCATGGAGCACAGTGGGCGCAGGAAGCACGCCAACGCTGCGGCAGAGACGATGCCGACCGACCAAGATCTCGATATCCATGTGCTGGCGCATGGTGGCCTGGAAGACAAGCCCTGGATCGGCGGTCTCTACCTCGAAGAGTTTGTCGACGCCTTGGTGAACAAGTATGGAGTGCAGAACATCGAGGGCCGGACCCTGTGGATGATGGTCTGCCACGTCGGAAACGCAATCGATGCGTTCATGAAACTTCTCGAGGGCAAGGGGTTGCAGAACGTCAGTGTCTTCATTCCGAAGGACTTCATGTATATCAGCAAGCAAGGGATTCCGCATGTCGCCGGGGAAGGTAGGTTCACCGACGTGAAGACAGTCAACAAGACGGTCGCGAAATACGATGCGAATCACAGCACGCTTGCCGTGGCGGGTTTCCAGCCGACTGGAGGTGGCTGGGAGGGCAGGAGGCTGGTGAGTGGGAGGGTCGAGCGCATTGGCAGCCTACACGTCGAAGAGGCGATAACCAACAAATTCGATCCGGAGGGGCTTGAAACGTAGATGCGACTAGGACCGGTGGCGCCCCCTACGAACTCAACCCCTCCCGAATCGCATACCGCGTCAGCTCCGCGATGCTACGAATCCCCAGTTTGCGGAACGTATTCTCGCGGTGGCTGGCGATGGTCTTGGCAGAGAGGAACAGCATGCCCGCGATGTCGTTTGTCGTGTGCCCTTCGGCAAAGAGCTGCGCGATCTGACGCTCGCGCGTGGTCAGTTGCGGCAGGCGGATGGTTTCGGCGGCAGCCGGGGCCGGTGCGCGGCTGGCGTGGATCACGGAGCCGATCAGCTCGCCGCTCAGGAAGATCTGGTTGGCCATGATGCGCCGGATGCCGCGCACCAGTTCTTCGTAGGGGTTCTCCTTGAGCACGTAGCCGGCCGCGCCAGCGTCCAGCGCGGCCATTACCTGCTGCAGACCGTCATTGACCGACAGGCACAGCAGCTTGCAGGGCATGGCCTCCGCGCTCAGGCGGCGGACGACCTCCAGGCCGTTCAAGATCGGCATCGCCATGTCGGTGATCACTACGTCAGGCTTTAGCGTGCGGGCGAGCTGCACCAGCTCCAAGCCATTCCTGGCCTGTGCCAGCACCTCCATGTCCGATTCGCGCTGCAGCAGCGCGATCAGGCCTTCTCGGACCATTGCGTGGTTGTCGCCGAGCACGATGCGGATTCTCATGGCCACTCCGCCTTTCCGGCGACGCGGATCGTGGCCGTGTGCCGCAGCGCCACGTCGCGTGTGTCGGCGCTGGTGCCTTGCACCGCGTCGAGCTGGAGCCGCGCAAATGCCAAGTGCTGCACCAAGCTGTCAGGCAACGTCTTGACAGGCGCTGCGGCGCCGGAGGGCGCCACGGTCTCCACGCGCGCCAACAGCCGGCGTCCGGCCAATGCCGGAACCCAGCTTTCCGCCCCATCGGTAGACATGATGTCTTGACCCCGATTACATCTGTATTTGTTGGTCTGTGCTCCACCGTCTTTCGTCGTGCCACGGTCCGAAGCTTCCGGTCCGATGGCGCTGACGGGACGGCGTATCCCATTCGCCCGGTGGCTCCCGCAAGCCGCCGGTCATCACCTGGGCCGGCAGGCTGCCGGGAGTGCGGCGTGCAGGCGGAGTGAGTTTTTCCGCAGTCTGACGCAGCCGGCCGATTCGCGCACTTAGCAATACTGAATTGTCTCTTTCGTAACATTTCAGACACAGTGTTGGCGCGGACGCGGGCGCCGCGATCGTCAAAACGGCCCACCGGTGGTGCCGATTCCCGAGCGGTGGGCGGCCGCCGTTTTTGTCAATGTGATGACATTGCGATGGCTCCTGGAATCGAGAGATGTGCCAGGGGTGCCAGATGGCAAAAATCGATCTGGATAAAACCGTTGCTGATGCTGCCCAGCCGCGGGCGTGCGATGTCAAACTACGGGATCACAAACCAATCAACGACGTACAAGTCCAGCTCATGTTGCGCACGCTCTCTTTCCGACTGGGACGCCTGACGCTCGGTGCCGCTGCATTGGCGGTGCTTTGCAATGGTCAATGGGCGGTTGCCGCCACACCCGCACCGGCCACCAGCGCTCGAAGCCTGCCGCCTGCTGGCACGACGTGGTGCTACAGCGCTGGCAACGACCAGGTGTCGCGACTGACCCTCAAACAGGTCCAGGACGGCATTGCGAGTTATGAGACCGGCTCGGCCGGTGCACCCGTGAAGATTGACGAGCAGGTCGGCACCTATACGACGCTCAACAGCGGTCGCCAGGGGCAGCGTAAGTTGCTGGCGTTTCCGCTGTCGCGGGGCAAGACGTGGTCAGACGCGTTTGATGAGGACCTGACATCCGAACTCGGCCCCGGTATGGCGTGGCAGTACCACTACAAAGCGCGTGCGTCGACCGAAGTGATCGGTACAGAGAAGCGGAAAGTCGGCGCAGGCACGTACGACACGATTGTGGTCATGCGCACCACGTCATGGATCAAGAGCAAGCCCCGCGCATTGGATGCGAAACTGAGCAGTCAGGAGTGCGATAAGCCTGAATGCACGGTGACGGGTAGCAGTAGGGAGGTGCTCTGGTATGCCCCGGCGATCGGCCGCGCGGTGCTGCGCGCCTATACGCAGAGCGGCTTTTTCGACTTCATGAGCGATCGTCCGTCCGATGCGTTGTTGGAGAACGCGAGCACGCTCGTGGTTGAGTTGGTCGGCTATGGCAATGACGCGACTTGCGCAGCGGCACATGCACCGCTGCTGGCACGACTTCCGTCGGCGCCGTGGTTCGGTTTCCCTATGCGGCCGAACAACACGTGGGAATTTCTGATGGCGCGGGATATCGCGAGGGAATAGGGGGTGGATTCGCTTTGGCAATGCAATCGGTGGCATCGGACTACGTCCACGACGATTGGCATATGAGGCGCTGTGGACGAATCGCCGATGCTTGCTTGATGTTCTAGAGAGCAGTTGGCGGCCGCAGGCACGCGCCACGATCCTCCGATTGGAGCCAAGGCATCATGCTGGCGACAAAGTCGATGAACGCTCTTACCTTGGCCGGAACGTGGTTTCGACTGGGGTAGTAGACGTAAAGCGGGAACGTCTCGTCAGACCAGTCCGTCAGAATCGGCTCCAGCGACCCTGCACGCAAGTGCGTGTCGATTCCGAGGTCGATCACCTGAGCGATCCCGTAGCCGGCAAGACAGGCCCCAATCTTGGTTCCCGCATCCGTGACGGTCAGGTTCCCCTTAACGGCCACCTTCACCTTGTCATTGCCGCGCCAGAACTCCCACTCGAAGGGCCTGCCGGTAGCCGGGTCGACGGCCTGGATGCATTCATGATCATCATCCACAAGATCCGTCGGCGAGCTGGGTCGGCCGCGTTGCTCCAGGTAGGACGGCGCGGCCACAGTCAGTATCCGCGGGCTGTATAGCCTGCGACAGATCAAGGTTGAATGGGATGGCGGTCCAAACCGTATGGCGAGATCAAATCCGTCGCTCACCAAATCCGAAAGATCGTTTCTCGTCTCCAGCTTCAGCTCAAGAGCCGGGTGGTCCTTGAGAAACTGCGCCAACTCCGGTGCCAACACAAGGCGGGCGAACACAGCATCGCATGCCACGCGGAGCGTTCCGCTGACGACTGCGTTCTGGTCCGAGGCTCCGACGGTCGCCTCTTCAATCCCCTGAAGTAACGGCAGCACCTTGGCCAATAGGTCATGTCCGGCTTCCGTGACTTCAACGTGCCGACTGGTGCGATGCACGAGCTTTGCACGTAGGCGGTCTTCCAATCGTTGAATAGCGCGACTCACCGCAGGCTGCGTCTTACCCAGGCGAGATGCGGCACGACCAAAGCTCTTGGATTCGGCGATGGCTGCAAGGACAAGCAGGCCGCCTACAAGGCCTCCATCGAGATCTTCCATGGTCTATGTGTTCCTGTAATGGAAGCGATAACCGATTCGCAGTAGCTGAGCGCAGATGGGCCGCTCATTATATGAGCCGTTCAACTATTGAGGAACGCCAGCAATGACCCAGACCCAAGCCGTAGTCGCTTTGATTGAAAACTATTTCAATTTGGCTTATGAGCCGAAGAGCCGTGACTTCGATCAGGTTTTCCACCCGAGTTGTCTTGTCCAGTGGCTTCATGAAGGCCAACTGCAAACCCTGTCGTCGCCGGAGTATGCGGCGCTTATCCATGGGAGGCCGAGTCCTCTATCTACTGGCGCGCCCAGAGATGAGGCGATCCTCTCCATGGAGAACATCTCAGACTGCCTTTCAACAGCAACGGTGCGGGTGCGGATTGGAAAGAAACTCTTCAATGATCACTTCATCCTGCATAAGGTGGAGGGCAGCTGGCTGATCGTAACCAAGGCATCCTGCATCGTGCATACGTTCGACTGAAGAGGGCGATAGATGCGCAACGCCAGGGATGTCAAAGACGCCGTGATCTGTGGCACCTCGATTTAAATCGCATCAGCGCGGGGAAGGGCATCCCATGCCGTTGGATACGTGCACTGGCGGGCGTTGCGTTTCTCTGTAAGTCCATGCATTGTGAGACCCGCGCCTGACGGGGCGCATGACCACACAAAATGAAGACGGGGAGCCACAATGTCCGAAGGATTTCACGTGCATGGCGCACATGACCACGTGCTGGAGCACGCCGCAGAAACCGGCCACGCAGACAGCTTTGCCGGCCGCATCGCTGTCATGACGGCCATTCTGTCGACGGCCGGCGCCATTTTCGGCTACCAGGGCGGCGCCACGCAAAACGAAGCGCTGCTCGCCAAGAATGAGGCGGCCATCCACAAGACGGAAGCGGCCAACCGCTGGGCCTACTACCAGGCCAAGGGCCAGAAGCAGGCGATTGCCGAGCTGACCGCACAGCTGCCCGGCGCCGACCAGGCCGCTGGCAAGCGCGAAGCCCAGCGTTACGCCACCGAGAAAGAAGATATCCGCCGCCAGGCCGAAGATCAGGAACGCCAGGCCAAGGAAGCCGATGCTGCCAGTGAGCGTGCCGTGCACCACCATCACCGCTGGGCGCAGGCGGTGGTGGCCATGCAGGTGTCGATTGCGCTGGCGGCCATCACGCTGCTGTCGCGTCGGCGCTGGCTGCAGGTGATTTCGTACGGTGTGGGTGCGGTAGGTGGCGTCCTGGCTGTGTTGGCGGTGCTGCATATCTGAACCGATGCGGTTGCGCCGTCATATGTGCTGCCGCCAGAATGACGCCCGTGCAGGAGGCACCCTGCCTCCCCGAACCAGGACAAGAACACCATGACACTCGGAATGTGGGCGCGGCGCGCAGTGACAGTTCTGTGCTTGTCGGTCAGCGCTCTGGCCGTGGCAGCCGGTCCGGCAGTTGAGCCGGGCGACTACGTTTACGTTGAAGGCGGTAGCGCCCACGGCGCAATGTCAGTCAAAGGCAACCGTTTCAACATCGAAACCATGGGCGCGAACTGCCATACCTGCGCGGTCAGTGGCACGTTCAAGGGTCGCACTGGTGTGGCCGATGCATGCCGTATCGCCGTATCGGATGGCAACGGCGTGCTCAAGCTCGATACGTCTGCCACGCAGGATGCCTGCCGTGATTTCTGCGGTATGCGCGCCATGTTCGACGGCGAGTACCGCAGCCCGCCGGCGGCGTGTACCGATCGCCAGCGTACGGTCCGCATCGGGCAAGCGCACAAGCAGTACGCCGCCAAGGACTATGACGGCGCCCGTACAACGCTGCGTGCGCTGCTCTCCGAGTGCGACACCTTCATGGACTGGATTGAGCGCGACAAGGCGCGTAGTGACCTGGCCGTGACGGAGTACCACCGAGGCGACAACGCGCAATGCCTGGCGGCGTTGTCCGATACCGTTGCCGTGCGCATGCAGGGCGACAGTTCAAGCTTCCTGCCGCCGTGCGATGCCGACAACTACGCGTCCACCAGCAAGGCCATCCTCTACAACCAGGGGCTGTGCAAGGCGCCGGCCAAGCACTGAGCGCTACCTCGAGGACGGCGCCAGCCTCACTCGTCCATCAACCGAACCCTGACCTTCTTGCCCTTCACCGTGCCGCCGTTGAGCTTGCGCAGCGCATCGCGTGCGATGCCGCGCTCGACGGCAACGTAGGTCGAGAACTCGGTCACGTTGATCTTGCCGATCTGGTCGCCGCGAAAACCCGCGTCGCCCGTCAGCGCGCCGAGCACATCGCCGGGGCGGATCTTGTCCTTGCGTCCGCCGAGAATCTGCAGCGTTTCCATCGGCGGCAGCAGCGGCCCGTCGTTGCTGGTATCGAGTTCGTCGAGCTGATGCCATTCGACTTCGCGCCCAAGCACCGCCTCGATATTGCCGACACGCCCCATCTCGTCCATGCTCGCAAGGCTCAGCGCCCAGCCGTTCTCATCAGCGCGGCCCGTGCGGCCGATCCGATGCACGTGCACTTCGGGGTCAGGCGTCACGTCGACGTTGATCACCGCTTCAAGTTGCGCGATGTCGAGCCCGCGCGCAGCGACGTCGGTCGCGACGAGCACCGAGCAGCTCCGGTTGGCGAACTGGATCAACACCTGATCGCGCTCGCGCTGTTCAAGTTCGCCATGCAGTGCGAGTGCATGGATGCCCTCTGCACGCAGCACGTCGAGCAGGTCGCGGCATTGCTGCTTCGTGTTGCAGAACGCGAGCGTGCTGACCGGCCGATAGTGCTTGAGCAGCAGCCCGACCGCATGCAGCCGCTTGTTGTCGGTCACCTCGTAGAAGCGCTGGCGGATCTTGCTGTCGTCGTGGCGCTCTTCGAGTTTCACTTCCTTCGGATTGCGCAGGATCTGCCGGCTCAGCTTCGCAATCCCGTCCGGATAGGTTGCCGAGAACAGCAGCGTCTGACGCTCAGGCGGGCACTGGCGTACGACCGTCGCAATATCGTCGAAGAAGCCCATGTCGAGCATCCGATCCGCTTCGTCGAGCACGAGCGTCTTCAGCGCGCCGAGCGCGAGATTGCCGCGCTCCAGATGGTCCATGATGCGCCCCGGCGTGCCGACGATGACATGCGCGCCATGCTCGAGGCTCGCCGTCTGTGGACGCATCGGCGTGCCGCCGCAGAGCGTCAGCACCTTCACGTTTTCTTCGGCGCGCGCGAGGCGGCGGATTTCCTGCGTGACTTGGTCGGCGAGTTCACGCGTTGGGCAGAGCACCATCGCCTGCACGTCGAAGCTGCGCGCATCGAGCCGCGCGAGCAGCGCGAGCGAGAACGCCGCGGTCTTGCCGCTGCCGGTCTTCGCCTGCGCGATCAGGTCGTGGCCCGCAAGCGCGATCGGCAGGCTCGCGGCCTGGATCGGCGTCATGTCGGTGTAGCCGAGCTGCGTGAGATTCGCGAGCACAGCGGGGGCGAGCGCGAGGGTGCTGAAGGGCGTGGCGGTCGGTTCGATGGTCATGTCGTTGCGTTGGGTTACTTGAGCGGCCGGTCTTCGCGTTGCTTGTAGACGACTGTGCCGTCGCGGGCTTCGCGGCGCTCGACATAGTTGCGTGCGCCGCACAGCGCGCAGCGGAACAGCGGCCCTTGGCCTTCGTCCTTGATGACGACGTCGGACGGTTCCCACCGCGTGCGGCAGCTCTGGTTTTTGCAAGTGAACACGGTTTTCTCCGGGTGGATTCGGTTGCGCACGGTTGGTGGCGGGAAAGGATGGGGCGGCGACAAGGACGTTTAGAAACAGGCTAGCGTAAGGCAGAAGTTGTGATACTGTATATCCATACAGTATTCGCGGCTTGCCTTGCGCCTCCCATGTTTGCGTCGTCCCCGTCTCTTTTTCCCGCTGAAGGTGTAGCGGAACGCCCCGTCGCCACTGGGCCGGCGGTGTGCGGGCCGCACCTGCCTGCGCAAAGAGCCCGGATAGTACCAGCGCCCGAGACGCTGCACCCGGCGCTGTGGCGTGCCGGCAGCCTGGCACGGGCCAGCGGGCGCGTCCTTGCCACGGGTTATGACGCACTGAATGCCGAGTTGCCTGGTGGCGGCTGGCCGCTGGGCGGGTTGACCGAACTGCTGTGTCCCCAGCCCGGTATCGGCGAATGTCGTTTGCTGCGTCCGGCACTGTCCACGCTGTGCACGGGGGCAGGGCGCATCGCTCTGGTCGGCCCTCCTTATCTACCCAACGCGGTGCGGTTGGTCGGTTGGGATTTCTCTCCTGAGCAGATCGTCTGGGTGCGCGCCGATAAGCCGGCTGACCTGCTGTGGGCAGCCGAGCAGATCGTACGCAGCCAGGCATTCGGCGGCGTACTGATCTGGTTGAACCAGGCTCGCCCCGGCGCGTTGCGCCGGTTGCAGGTGCTGGCGCAAGCGGGCGAGAGCGCTATCTGGGTGTTCCGGCCGACGCAGGCGCTGCGCGAGTCGTCGCCGGCGGTGCTGCGTCTTGGGCTGGTGCCGGCGGGTGGGGACGCGTTGTCCATCCTCTTTCACAAGCGGCGCGGGCCGTTGCGTGACACGCCGTTGCTGCTGCCGTTGGCGGATCCGTTGCAGGCAGGGCGTGCCTCCGTGCGTTCGCTGCCCACGCAACCCGCCGAGCCGTTCACCATGGACCCGGCCACTGCGGCATTGCTGGCCGCGCTGTCGTCTTCTTCTGCGTTTGATACTTTGTCGGACGCTTCTGATCATGCCGTTCTGGATCGCGGTGCATCTGCCCCGTCTGCCGCTCGACGCGCTTCGACCCCAGTGGTCTGACCCCGCCGCGCTGCCCCTGCCGGTGGTGGTGCTGGAGCAGGAGCGGGTGGTGTCGGCCAACCGCCTGGCGGCGCGCGAAGGCGTGCACGCGGGCTTGCGCCGGGCGGGGGCACAGGCGTTGGTACCGCACGCCGTGCAGCTTGAGCGTGATCCGGCGGCCGAGGCGCGGCTGATGCAGTCGCTGGCGCTGGCGTTGCTGGCATTCACGCCGCACGTCACGTTGGATGTGGCTGATGAGGCAACCGTGCTGCTGGAGGTGGAGGCGAGCCTGCGCCTGTTCGGCGGGCATCGTGCGCTGTGCCGGGCGGTGAAGTATTGCGCGTACCGGTTGGGCGCCGTGCCTGTGCTCGGCGCAGGGCCGACGGCGCGTGGTGCCGCATGGCTGGCAAGTACGCGACCGGTGCGCGGGCGCCGCTCGGCAGCACGAGACAGTGTGCAAGGTGGTGTACGACGGGCCGTGCGGCTGGAACGCATGTCGACGCTGCTGGATGCCTTGTCGATCGACGCCGTCGTTCGTCTTACACGTCCGGATTGGCTTGAGGGCCTTGGCTGCCGCCGGCTGGCCGATTTGCGCGGGCTGCCACGTGCGGGCCTGCGACGCCGCTGCGGGCCGTTGCTGGTCGATACGCTCGACGCGGCCTATGGCGATGGGCACGAGAGCTTCACATGGTTTGCTGCGCCGCTGCGCTTTGATGTGCCGCTGGAACTGCCCGGCCGTATCGACAGCGCCGAAGGTGTATTGGCCGCGTCCGAGCAATTGCTGTTGCAATTGGTTGGCTGGCTATCGGCACATCAACTGGGGGCGAAGACCTATCGGCTCACGCTTGAGCACGAGCGCCGACGCGGCCGGAGCAGTGAGGATGCCGCATCCTCCACGCCGGTGGAGATCGCCCTGGCGCAGCCGGTCCGCACGCTGGCGCACCTGTCACGCGTGTTGCACGAGCGCATGCACCGGCTCACGCTGATTGCCCCAGTGGTTGAGCTACGCCTGACGGTGACAGACGCCACACCGCTGGCACCGCCCACCGAATCATTGTTTCCCGAGCCTGGCGGCCGTGCGGAAGATGCCGCTCGCCTGATCGACACGCTCATCGCCCGATTGGGTGCGGGCAACGTGCGCCACCCGCAACCGTGCGCAGACCATCGTCCCGAACGTGCCAACCATTGGGTGGAGGTAAACGCCGCCACCACCGCGCACAGCCGTGCCGCCGCACGTCAGGCGCTGGCGCAATGGCATGCGCAGCAGCCAGAGCGGCCGCTGTGGCTGCTGGAGAAGCCCATCCCACTGCTGACGCGCCAACACTATCCGTACTATCGCGGGCCGTTGCGGTTGGTGTCCTTGCCCGAGCGCATCGAATCCGGCTGGTGGGACGACGCCCTCATCAAGCGCGACTACTTCATCGCAGAAGGCGAGGAAGCCGTGCGCTACTGGGTCTACCGCGAGCGTGTTTCCGCATCGGCCAGCGAGGAAGACGCCCGCTGGTATCTGCACGGCCTGTTTGGCTGAAGCGCGATGGCTGCAACCACGCCCCTGCCTCTGCTGCCCGACTATGCCGAGCTGCATTGCATCAGCAACTTCACGTTCCTGACCGGCGCATCACACCCGAGCGAGCTGGTGGAGCGTGCCAAGCTGTACGGTTATCAGGCGCTGGCGCTCACCGACGAGTGCTCCGTGGCCGGCACCGCACGAGCCCTCGTGGCTTCCAAGGAGCACGACCTGAAGCTCATCATCGGCAGCCGTTTCACGGTGCGCGATGCAGAGGGCGAGCCGTGGCTGCGGCTGGTGCTGCTCGCGCAGGACATCGAGGGCTACGGCAACCTGAGCGAGATCATCACGCACGCGCGGCTGGCTGCACCCAAAGGTGAATACCGATTGCAGGCCGACGACCTGGCCGCACCCAAGGGCGAGCTTGCTCATCTGCGCGGCGTGCCGCATTGCTTGGCAATCCTGCTGCCCGATTACGACCCCGACCCGCAGCAACTGCTGACACAAGCACTGTGGTGCCAGCACGTGTTCGGCGATCAACTGTCGATTGCATTGGAGTTGCCGCTGCGCCACGCCGATGATCGTCATCGGGGCACAGTCGCAGCGGTGTCGGAACAGATCGATGTGCCCATGGTCGCCACCGGCGGCGTGCAGATGCACTCGCGCCAACGCAAACCTCTGCATGACGTGCTGACCGCCATTCGCCTGTCCAAGTCGATTGCCGAATGTGGGTTGGAGCTGGCCCCCAGCGCCGAGCAGGCCATGCGCACACGCATGCAGCTCGCGTTTCTCTACCAGAGCGAGCGCGGTCTCCGTGCCTTGCAGCGCAGTGTGGAGTTGGCCAGCCTGTGCGAGTTCTCGCTCGACGACATCAAATATGAATACCCAAGCGAGGTTGTGCCGGAGGGCATGACGCCTGCTGAGTACCTGCGTGCAGAAACCATGGCTGGTGCCGCGCGGCGCTATGGCAAGTCCGTGCCGGACAAGGTGCTGAAGCAGATCGGCATGGAGCTCGACCTGATTGCCGAGCTGGGTTACGAACCGTTCTTTCTGACTGTCTACGACGTGGTGAAATTCGCCCGTAGCAAAGACATCCTCTGCCAGGGGCGAGGCTCGGCGGCCAATTCGGCAGTGTGCTACTGCCTGGGGATCACCGAGGTGAACCCGGACAGCGGCAACACGCTGTTTGCGCGCTTTCTTTCTCGTGCTCGCAACGAGCCCCCCGATATCGATGTCGACTTCGAGCACCAGCGCCGCGAAGAGGTCATTCAGTACATCTACAACAAGTACGGCGAGACCCGCACCGCACTGGCTGCCGCGCTCATCACCTACCGCACGCGCAGCGCCTTGCGCGATGTGGGCCGCGCGCTTGGCATCGATCTGGGCATCATCGAGCAGGTGGCCAAGGGGCAGGCGTGGTGGGACAGCCGTAAGGAGTTTGCCGAGCGTGCCGGCCAGCAGGGGTTGGACCCGGAGTCGCCGCTGGTGCTGCGCTGGGCCGAACTGGTGAGTGAACTGCGCGGTTTTCCGCGCCATCTGTCGCAGCATGTGGGCGGGTTCGTGATTGCGCAGGGCAAGCTCTCGCGCCTGGTGCCGATTGAGAACGCGGCCATGGAAAACCGCCGCGTCATCCAGTGGGACAAGGACGATCTCGAATCGCTGCGGTTGTTGAAAGTCGACGTGCTGGCGCTGGGCATGCTGACCGCTATCCGCCGCACGCTCGACATGGTGGATGCGCTGCCCGGCCGCCGGGCGCATTACAAGACGACCAACAAGCTCGTCATGCAGGACCTGGACGATGACGATACAGCCACCTACAACATGATCTGCCGCGCCGAGACCATCGGCGTCTTTCAGATTGAATCGCGTGCGCAACAGTCGATGTTGCCGCGCTTGCGTCCGCGCAAGTATTACGACTTGGTGATCCAGGTGGCCATCGTGCGTCCGGGGCCGATCCAGGGAGGAATGGTCCACCCGTATCTGCAGCGTCGCGAAGCGGAGCGCAATGGCGATACCAATTGCGTGACGTATCCCGGCAAGGAGGTCGAAGGCGTATTGAAGCGCACGCTGGGTGTGCCGATCTTCCAAGAGCAGGTCATGCAGATCGCCATGGATGCGGGCGATTTCACCGCGGATGAGGCTGACCGTTTGCGCCGCGACATGGCGGCCTGGAAGCGCAAGGGCAACCTCACGCAACATCAGGAGCGCCTGGTGCAGGTGATGGTGGACGAGAAGGGCTACGACCGAGCCTTTGTCGAGGCGTTGTGCAAGCAGATGGAGGGCTTTGCCGAATACGGCTTCCCCGAGAGCCACGCAGCAGGTTTCGCCAAGCTGGCCTATATCAGCAGCTACCTGAAGTGCCACGAGCCGGCGGCGTTCTTTGCCGCGCTGCTCAACAGCCAGCCGATGGGGTTCTATTCGCCGTCGCAACTGGTACAGGAAGCGCGGCGCAGCCATGTGCGTGTGCTGCCGACGGACGTGACGGCCAGCGTATGGGGCAGCACGCTGCACCCCCGTGCGGACGGCGATGGAGCAGGGCAACCCGACATCCGCCTCGGATTGAACCGCATTCGCGGCATGCGCCAGCCGGCCGCCGAACGCATCGAAGCTGCCCGCGCGCAGGCCCCGTTTACCAGCGTGGACGACCTGGCGCACCGCGCGGAGCTGGACCGCCACGACCTGAACGTGCTTGCCGCCGCCAACGCGCTCAAGCCGCTGGCGGGCCATCGACGCCAAGCGCTGTGGCAAACGCTCGCCCTGCAGGAGCCCGGGCACGACCACGCGCTGTTGCGCCAGGCCCGTCCGGTGGAGGCGTCGCTCGTGCTGCCCGCTCCGCCCATCGGCGAGGAGGTGGTGGCCGATTACAGCAGTCTGGGCCTGTCATTACAGCGTCATCCGGTCAGCCTGCTGCGGCCCCGGCTTGACGACATGCGCTTTGTGACCGCCGCCGCTCTGGCGGGCTATCGCAACGGACAGCTCGCGCGGGCCTGCGGCATCGTCACGGTGCGGCAGCGCCCGGGTACGGCCAAGGGGACGATCTTCGTCTCCATTGAGGACGAAACCGGCACCATCAACGTCGTACTCTGGCCGCGCCTGATCGAGCGTCAGCGCCGTGAGGTGCTGAACGCCCAGTTGCTGGGCGTCTACGGCAAATGGCAATGCGAACGCGAAACGCGGCATCTGGTCGCCCAGCATCTTGTGGATCTGACGCCACTTCTCGGACGTTTGGCTACCACCAGCCGAGATTTCCACTGAACCGGCACCCGCTGGTTTTCCCGCCCCACGCCAACTGACCGCCGAGTCACCTTCCGGCACGGCAATTGCGTGACGAAAGACACGCGCCGCCTTCTGCCCGTGACGTTGGGGTCTCAGGTTCCTCTCTCTCATCCAGGCCCCCTCCAATTGGTGGATAGGGCAAGCGCGGATCGACGAAACGTGGTGTGGGTGCAAGGATTTGCGCATGAGACGTCACAAACGTGACACATCAAGCGAAGAAAACAGCATCTGCGAGGGAACCGACCCCTTACCGGGCTTGTCACGGTAAACACAGATGACGGGATGCGCTTTCATCACGCGTCAATGTTGGGTGCAGTCGAAATTACGTCTACTCTGTAGAAAACACATCGCGGAGGCCGCCACCCAAAACGTGTGCAACGGTACGCAACACAACGATGACACCGACCGCACACATGTGTACGACCGCGAATCAAGGTGCAGCGCACCAGACATTCGCATTGTTTTCAGCCCATCGTGCGGGTCCCCCCGGCCCGGCGGTGTTTCCCATCTCAGGTGCAGGAGCGAACAGATGGAACAGCCCTTCAAGCAGTTGCACAGTCTGCGCAAGTCGCGCAAGCTCAAACAGGAAGACGTCGCCAAGATGGCCGGCATCTCCCGCGAAGCGTATTTGCGCGCGGAATCCGGTCGCGCTGACCCACGCCTGTCGACGCTGATGGCCGTGGCCGGCGCGCTGGGGTTGGAAGTCGTGCTGGCCCCGCGCGACGCGATTGCCGAGATCGAACGCGTGATCGCCAGCCATCCGACCCAGCCGCTGCAGGGCGGCACGTCGAGCACCGAAGCCAGCCAGTCCGGCTCCATGGGTGGTTCGACCGGTGGTCACGGCCTGGCAGGCCAGTATCGCGGTCCGGAGCGTACGCCGCAGTCCACATACCATCCGGGCGGCGCCAGCGGTACGAGCGATCGTCCGAGTGCTGGCGGTACGGGCTCGTCGGGCAGCACTGACCGCCCGGGCTCGGGTTCCGGCTCGCGCGAATCGTAAACGAGGTCGGCAAACCTTGATCGGGTGCGCATGCGCGTGCCCGGTCAGCGGTTGCGCGCTTGAGTTGAGCGACTGAAGCGCCCGCACTTACAATCGGCCGGGCAAACCGCGCCCGGCTGGTTTGTGCGCTTCCGCGCCAACGTTTCCTCCAAGTTTTCCTCTATGCACGGCGATTCGCCTCGCACGCGCATGGCATCAGCCATGCCGGCATCCCATCCGGCCTCCGCCGCGCAGCATCACCCGCCGTTCTGGCACCACCTCAAGCAAGACGTTTTCTTCTGGCTGCTGCTGCTCGTCTGCGGTGCGTTCTCGATCGTGTCGCCGCAGCGCATTGCCGACTATCCATCGTTGGTCGACTGGCACACGATTGCAGCGTTGGCGGGCCTGCTGATCCTGACCAAGGCGGTCGAGTCCAGCGGCATGCTGCAATTGCTGGGCGTGCGTCTGGTCGATGCGGTCAGCAGTGAACGCGTGCTCGCGCTTAGCCTGGTGGGCGCCTCGGCGGCACTGTCGACGCTGCTGACCAACGATGTCGCCCTGTTCGTGATCGTGCCGCTGACGGTTGGTTTGCGGCAGTTGGCGAAGCTGCCGGTGACGCGGCTGGTGATTTTTGAGGCGCTGGCCGTCAATGCGGGCTCAGCACTCACGCCGATCGGCAATCCGCAGAACCTGTTCCTGTGGCACCAGTCGGGGCTGTCGTTTGGCGCGTTTGTCTGGCAGATGGCGCCAATGGTCGCATTGCTGATGGTGTTGCTGCTGGTGGCCACATGGCTGGCATTTCCGTCGCACGAAATCCATCTGCACGCGGAAACCGGCGATGTGGAACTGCACAAGCGCCTGCTGCTGCCCGCACTGGCGCTGTACATGCCGTTTTTGGTGCTGACCGACCTGGGGTACCCGTTGGCAGCACTGGCCGGACTGGTGGTGCTGTATCTCATCGGCGCACGCTATGTGCTGGCGCGCGTGGACTGGGGTTTGCTGCTGGTGTTCGTGCTGATGTTCATCGACCTACGCTTGGTGGCGCAGCTCGGCGCCGTGCGGCAGGCGCTGGATGCATTGGCGTTGACCAACCCAATACACCTGTATTGGGCTGGCATTGGCGTCTCCCAAGTCATCAGCAACGTGCCGGCGGCGATTCTGCTGGCCGAGTACTCACACGATTGGCCGGTCATCGCCTTTGCGGTGAGCGTGGGCGGGTTCGGCACGCTCGTCGGTTCGCTGGCCAGCCTGATCGCGCTACGTATGGCCGGTGACCGGCGCGCCTGGCTGGCGTTTCACGCGTACTCGGTCCCGTTTCTGGCGGTTGCGGCCGGGACTGTGTACGCGTGGCTGACTTGGTTGCGCTAAAACGTCAGGCGGGCACCGCATCCCAATCCGGCGCGAAGGCCGGCTGCACGTAGCGCAACCCCTTGGGCAGGGTGGCAATGGCGGCGCGGTCTGCCTCGTCCAGGCGCAGGTTCAGCGCGTCGAGGTTTGCCTGCTGGCTTTCGCGCCGCTGGGCCTTGGGAATGGCGATCACGTTAGGCTGATCCATCAACCACGCAATGGCGACCTGCGCTGCAGATACGCCATGTTTGCGACCAATGGCCTGCAACGTGGCGTCCTCCGCCACACGCCCTTGTGCCAGCGGGGCGTAGGCGGTGAGCGGAATCCCCTTGTTGCCCAGGTAGCCCAGCAGCCCCGATTGATCCAGAAACGGGTGGTATTCCACCTGCACGCAGGCGAGCGGCGCGCCGATCGTGTCGATGGCGGTCTTGAGCATCGGCAGATTGAAATTGCACACACCGATGGCGCGCACACGGCCGCTTTCACGCAGCGCCGTCATGGCCTCCATCGTTGCCGCCATGTCCATGCCCGGTGCCGGCCAGTGGACGAGGTACAGATCGACGTAATCCAGCTTCAACTTGGCGAGACTTTGCGCAAACGCCTGCGGCACGGCGTGCGGCGCGAGCTGGTCATGCCAGACCTTGGTGGTGACGAAGATCTCGTCGCGGGGCAGGCCTGAGGCTCCGATGGCCGCGCCCACGGCGGCTTCGTTGGCGTACATCGCCGCGGTATCGATGTGCCGGTAGCCGAGCGCCAGCGCGCTTTCGACCACGGGTTGGCAATCTTCGTTGGGCACGCGGAATGTGCCGAGCCCCAGCCGGGGGATGGAAATACCTTGCGTCTTCAATGCTTGCTGCATGTGCGGCTCCTTGGGTTGCCTGCTGAATGGACCAACGGGTGAACAGGCCGCCATGGTGCCGATCGCTCAGCTTTGAATAAAGTGCGTAACATGCAAATAATTCGTGAAAAAACTCCCGTAATAACTGCGGGCAGAAGGGGATTGCATGACGTTCGATGGGCAATTGTTCTCCGGCATCACGCTGCTGGCAGCCGTGGCGGAAAGCGGCAGCTTCGTGCGCGCGGCCGATGCATTGGGGTTGTCGCCGTCAGGGGTGAGCCGTGCGATCAGCCGGTTGGAGGCGCGCATCGGCGTGCGCCTGATCGAGCGGACCACGCGTTCGCTCACCCTCACCGATGAGGGGCGCCGCCTTTACGAACAGGTGGGCCCGCACTTGACGGGTATCACCGAGGCCGCCGCGATGGCCTCGGGCGCGGCGGGTGCCGTGCTGGGGCGATTGCGGGTGAACGTCGATCCGTTTTTCTCGCGCATGGCGCTGGCGACGCCGGTAGCGGGGTTTCTGGAGCGCCATCCCGATCTGTCGCTGGAACTCATCATGCGCGACGACGTGGGCGATCTGGTGGCCGATGGTTTTGATCTGGCCATTCGCTTCGGGCCGCCGCCGGTGGGCTCGTTCGTGGCGCGCAAGCTGATCGAGACGCGCATCATCACCGTGGCGTCGCCGGACTACATCGCCAAGCATGGGCAACCAGCACACCCGCGCGATGTACCGTCACACGAGCGCATCCTGTTCTACAACCCGGTGACGGGGCGCCCCTACGAGTGGGAGTTCTGGCGCCCGGACGAGCGCATCGAAATCCGGCCTGCTGGGCGATTGATGGTGTCGGACGTACGCACGATGCACGCGGCGTGTGTGGCGGGGGCGGGCATTGCCCAGGTGATGGCGCTGGGTACGGAAGAGCTGCGGCGCAGTGGCCAACTTGTCGACCTGTTTCCCGATTGGCCGGACGAGCGTTTTGCGCTGTACGCGCTGTACCCGTCGCGGCGCCACCTGCCAGCCAAGGTGCACGCGTTCATCGATTTCTGCGTCGAGAACTTGCCCGCGGGGTAGCCCGCAAAGCGCTGCGGCCGCACTAGGCGGCCGCAGCGGATAAAACAAACAGCGTCAGGTCTTCTTGGCCGATATCACCGCTTCGGACACATTGCGCGGCGCTTCAGCGTAGTGCTTGAACTCCATCGTGTACGTCGCACGGCCCTGTGTGGCGGAACGCAGCGCGGTCGAGTACCCAAACATTTCGGCCAGCGGCACCTCGGCCTTGACGATCTTGCCGCCGCCACCCGCAATGTCTTCCGTGCCTTGCACCATGCCGCGTCGGGAGGACAGGTCGCCCATCACGTTGCCCATGTAGTCTTCGGGCGTTTCCACCTCCACGGCCATCATCGGTTCGAGCAGGATGGGGCCGGCCTTGCGCATGGCGTCCTTGAAGGCCATCGAGCCAGCCATGCGGAACGCGTTTTCGTTCGAATCCACGTCGTGGTACGAGCCGAAGGTCAGGCGCACCTTCACGTCCACCACCGGATAGCCGGCCAGCACGCCTGTGTTGAGCGTGTCGCGGATGCCCTTGTCCACCGCAGGGATGAACTCGCGCGGGATCACGCCGCCCTTGATCTCGTCGACGAACTCGTAGCCCTTGCCCTCGTTCGGCTCCAGCGTGATGACCGCATGGCCGTACTGGCCGCGCCCGCCCGACTGCTTGACGAACTTGCCTTCGACATCTTCGGCGGCCTTCTTGATGGTTTCGCGGTACGCCACCTGCGGTTTGCCGACCGTGGCTTCCACGCCAAACTCGCGCTTCATGCGGTCGACCAGGATTTCCAGGTGCAGCTCGCCCATGCCCGAGATGATGGTCTGGCCGGATTCCTCGTCCGTCTTCACGCGGAACGACGGGTCTTCCTGCGCCAGGCGGTTCAGGGCAATGCCCATCTTTTCCTGGTCGGCCTTGGTCTTGGGCTCCACGGCCTGGCTGATCACGGGCTCGGGGAATTCCATGCGTTCGAGCACGATGACGTTTTCAGGGTCGCACAGCGTCTCGCCGGTCGTCACGTCTTTGAGGCCCACGGCGGCGGCGATGTCGCCAGCCAGCACTTCCTTGATTTCCTCACGCTGGTTGGCGTGCATCTGCAGGATGCGGCCCAGGCGCTCCTTCTTTTGCTTGACCGAGTTGTAGACCGTGTCGCCCGAATTGATCTTGCCCGAGTAGACGCGGAAGAACGCGAGCTGGCCGACAAACGGGTCGGTCATGATCTTGAAGGCGAGCGCGGAGAACGGCTCGCTGTCGCTCGGGTGGCGTTCGAGCGGCTCGTCCTTCTCGCCATGGCCCTCAATGGCGGGAATATCCACCGGCGAGGGCAGGTAGTCGACCACCGCGTCCAGCATCGCCTGCACGCCCTTGTTCTTGAACGCGGAGCCGCACAGCATCGGCTGGATTTCGCCGGCGATGGTGCGTTTGCGCAGGGCGCGCTTGATCTCTTCCTCGGTCAACTCTTCGCCGCCGAGGTATTTGTTGAGCAGATCTTCATCCGCTTCGGCGGCGGCTTCGACCATCTTTTCGCGCCATTCCTGCGCGGTAGCCAGCAGCGCCGGGTCGATGTCGACGTATGTGAACTTCACGCCCTGTGAGGCATCGTCCCACAGGATCTCTTTCATCTTGACGAGGTCGACCACGCCGCGGAAACCGTCTTCCGCGCCAACGGGAATCTGGATCGGTACGGGGTTGCCTTTCAGGCGCTCGCGCATCTGGCGCTCAACGCGGAAGAAATCCGCACCGATGCGGTCCATCTTGTTGACGAACGCAATGCGCGGCACCTTGTATTTGTTGGCTTGGCGCCAGACGGTTTCCGACTGCGGCTGCACGCCGCCCACGGAGTCGTAGACCATGCACGCACCATCGAGCACGCGCATGGAGCGTTCCACCTCGATGGTGAAGTCGACGTGCCCAGGGGTGTCGATGATGTTGATGCGGTGTTCCGGGTAATTACCCGCCATGCCTTTCCACATGCAATGCGTGGCGGCGGACGTGATGGTGATGCCGCGCTCCTGCTCCTGCTCCATCCAGTCCATCGTGGCCGCGCCGTCATGCACCTCGCCAATCTTGTGATTGACCCCGGTGTAGAACAGGATGCGCTCGGTCGTGGTGGTTTTGCCGGCGTCGATGTGCGCCGAGATGCCGATGTTGCGGTAGCGCTCGATGGGGGTCTGGCGGGGCATGATGTTTCTCTTCCCTAGTAGAGGACACTCGCAACGCCGACTCCACACCATGCGGAGGGGCGAATGTGCGAGTGGGAACACATTATAGGATTGGTCCTGATCCGGCGTATGTAAGGCCATCGGATAGGATTTCACCCCCTGGCGAGTTCGCGCAGGCCAGAAAAGTCCAACAATTCGATCTCTCCGTAGGCCACCTTGAGGATGCCGCGTGCCTGAAAGTCCTTCAGGACTTGGTTGACCGTCTGGCGGGATAGCGCCAGAAGTTGCGCAAGCTGCTCCTGCGGCACGCGCAGCACGCGGCGCGTGCCCAGGCGCAGGTCGCCGTAGCCGTCGGCCATCAGTAGCAGGCGGCGGGCCACGCGCACGGAGGCGGGCAGCAGGGCGGTCTCTTCCAGCACCGTAAAGGTCAGCCGCAGCTTGTGTGTCAGCAGCAGCGCGAAGGCATGCAGCAGTGCCGGGGTGCTGTCCAGCAGGGCGACCAGCGCGGTCTGGGGCATGTGCAGCAATGTCGTGTTGCTGTCGGCACGGGCATCGTGGGTGCGTGGCTGGTGGTCGAACACACCGATCTCGCCAAACCAATTGACGGGTTCCAGCACCGCCAGCAGGGCTTCGCGCCCCTCCGCGCTGGTGGCACCGATGCAGATCGTGCCTTCCACCACGCAATACAGCCCGTCCGGCGGTTCACCGCGCCGGAACAGCACGTCGCCCGGCCCAAGACGGTGCACGGCAGCAATGCCAATCAACGCGTCCTGCAGGGCGGTTTCGAGTGAGCCGAACCAGCTGCTGGCGTGCAGGCGTTCGCGGTATGACGCAGCATCTGCGGGCGTGTGGGGGAGGGCGGAGCGGTCCATGGGGCCGGCATTGGAAGAGGGCTTCAGAACGGCGAATTTGTCGGCTATGTGACAGAGCGTCGTTCCATCCGCTGACTAAGATGAAATGATCATAACGAGGGGGCAATTGCAGCGTCCATGCTGCAAACGCACAAAAAACCGGAGACCACGATGCGCAGCCTGTCAGACCACCTTTCGAACTACGCGGCCTACCACCAGGACGGCCGCAATATCGCCACGCATTTTGTCGGCATCCCGGCCATCGTGCTGGCGGTGGCGATTCTTTTGTCGCGGCCCGTGTTTGCGGAGTTGGCCGGTGGTGTGGCCGTGACGCCCGCGTTGCTCCTGCTGGCAGCGGTGACGGTGTTCTACCTGCGCCTGGATGTGGTGTTTGGTGTGGTGATGTTCGCGCTGGTCGGCGCGTGCGTTTGGGTGGGCGGCCACGTGGCGGCGCACTCGATGGCGGCGTGGCTATCAGTCGGTATCGGCCTGTTCGTGATCGGCTGGATCGTGCAGTTTGTCGGCCACTACTACGAAGGGCGCAAGCCGGCCTTCGTTGACGATCTGGCGGGCCTGGTGATCGGCCCGCTGTTTCTGGTGGCGGAGACCGCGTTTGCGATGGGTTTGCGCGCACCGCTGCGTGACGAGGTGGTCAGCCGCGCGCGCGCCATGCGTGCGTCGCTCGGCGGCAAGCCTGTCGCCGCCTGAGCGCGTCGCTCCCGTTTAATTGCCTGAGTACTTCGCGGCCGGCTGAAATGCCGGTGCGCGATTTTCCATGCCGGCGAGCACGGCTTCACGCTGATTGGGCGCACCGATCA
This sequence comes from Ralstonia sp. A12, assembly GCF_000801955.1. GTDB lineage: Bacteria > Pseudomonadota > Gammaproteobacteria > Burkholderiales > Burkholderiaceae > Ralstonia. The sequence goes on along the minus strand of NZ_JSZO01000033.1, from coordinate 104,089 downwards.
GGCGGTCCTGCTCGATGGATTCGGCCAGCAGGATGGCAGCGGTATCGCCATCCTCCACAACGCGCATCAGGCGCTTGGCCGCACGAATTGCGTCCGGGCTCCTTTGCGCGATCTCGTGTGCCGCAGCCAGTGCCGCTGCGCGCGGGTCATCAACCACGTGGGTTGCCAGACCCAGGGCGCAGGCCTCCTCACCGTTGACGACGCGCCCGCTGTAGATCAACTCGCGCAACCGGTCAGGGCGGACGAGGCCACGCGCGAGTGCCATGCCGCCCATGTCGGGCACCAGCCCCCACTTGATTTCCATGACTGACAGGCGCGTGTCGGCGCTCACGTAGCGCGTGTCCGCGCCCAGCGCAATCTGCAGCCCACCGCCGTATGCGACCCCGTGCACGGCCGCCAGCACCGGCACAGGCAACTCGCGCCAGACCATGCACGCGTACTGCGGCAGATTGGCCGATCCATGCGTGCGCCGCGCTAGCCGGCCGGCGCTGATGTCCGAGCCGCTATCGTTCTTGCCAAGGCTTGCCATGCTGCCCATGTCCAGCCCGGCGCAGAAGGCGCGGCCCTCACCGGACAGCACTACGGCACGCAAGTCCGCCTCATTCATCAGGCGTTCACCGGTTGCGACCAGGGCCTCGAACATGGCCGGGTCGATGGCGTTCATCTTCTCCGGCCGGTTGAGCCGGACTTCGGCCACGCCGGCCTCGATGCTGAGTAGGATGCGTTCTGTCATGGTGGAGATATCGGATGTTGGGTCTGCCGCATCTTATCGTCCCTGCCGCAGGGGACGAAAGGCGGCCACGGGCTGCCTGCGAAGCCCGCATTGACACAACACCGGAATGAGTACCGACCAGAAGTGGAGATTTCCGGCGTCGTTGAATCGTCCGTCGAGGCATCCTTCCGTGCGTGACGGGCGAGTTCGGCAGGTGTCGTCCACTTGGCCGTTTGCCCAGCGCCGCCAGGGCCAGCTGTGCCGCTTGATCGGTAAGTTGCCGTGTCGGCAGCCTTCGCGGTAAACCAGGGACATCACCGCACCTGTGTCGACTCCGAAAATCAGAGGTGTATCGTCACCAATTGTATTTGGCGCTGGCTAGCACGGTGCGCTCGTTGCCGAATACGCAGACCGCGTACGACTGGCAACCGCTGATGTAGCGACGGTCGAACAGGTTCATCACGTTCAGTGAAAAACGCCAATCGCGCGTGCCATAGTGCAGTGCCGCGTCGTACAGCGTGTAGCTCGGGACCGTCAGCGAGTTGTCTGGCGCACCCGCCGACGCGCTCTGGTAGCGGATCCCGCCGCCAATGCCGAATCCCGCGAGGGCCCCGGTATGCCATGTCCAGTCAGCCCACAGCGACGCCATCTGGCGCGGCCGTGGAATGTCGACCGGCCAGTGGTTCAGCGACGCGTCGTTCGCCTTCACGTTCTTCACATCCTGATAGATGTACGACGCAATCACCGATAACTCGTGCGTCACGTTCCCGACCGCGTTCAACTCGATGCCGCGCGAACGCACCTCGCCAGTCTGCACGGAGGATAGGCCGGTGGGGTCGAGATTTCTCGGCGCCGGTGTCACGACGTTCGTCTGGTTGATCTGGTAGACGGCCGCGCTCAACATCAGGTTCTTGCCAAGCGGCTGCCAACGCAAACCTGCCTCGGTTTGCGTGCCGCGCGTTGGCTGCGGCAATCCTCCACCAAACATCCTCACACCGATGACCGGGTTGAACGATGTCGAATAGCCAACGTACGGCGAAAGCCCGTAGTTGCCGCGATACGTGAGGCCGACGCGGCCCGAGAACGCGCTGACGTCCTGGTTAGTCTGCGTGCCGGCCCCGCGGTCGTCCTGGCGCAGATTGACCCAATCCTCGCGGCCACCGAGCGTCAAGACCCAGCGGTTCCATTTGATCTGGTCTTGTGCGTAGGTACTGACCGTGCTCATCGCCGTGTGCAGATTGGGGTGGCCCAGAAGCGTCGGGCCCGAGAAGATCGCGGTCGTGACTGGCGTGTAGACCGGATTGTAGATATTCAGGCGCGGCGCCAGCGCAAGCCACTCGCTGTCGGTCGTCGTCTGCCGGCTGTACTGGAAGCCGAGCAGCACCGTGTGTTCGAGCGGCCCTGTGCCGAAACGCGCCTGTGCGGTGTTGTCGATATCGAGGCGGCTGTAGTTGAACTGGAACAGCCCTGCGTAACGCGTGATGTTGGTCGTACTGCCGTTGGCAAGGCCGGCGCCGAAGACCGATGCGTCATCAAGCGACAAGTGCATCCAGCGTACGTTCTGGCGCAATGTCCACGTCGAATTGAGGTTGTGCGAGAACTGATAGCCGAGCGACCACTGCTTCTTTCGGTAGTCATTGAATGTCGGGTCGCCCGTGTAGACGTCATGCGTGAGCTGCCCATTGGGGTTCGGCAGCACGGTGCCCTGCGCGGGGAGGAAGTTGTGTGAAAAATCACTCCGATCCTGCAGGTAGGTCGCAGTGAGTGTCAGCGAGGTGTCGGCATCCGGCCGCCAGCGCAGTGAAGGCGCAAGCGCGACGCGCTGCTCGTCATGCGGCCCGGTCAGTGCGTTACCGTCGCTTGCAACGCCGACGAAGCGATAGGCAACCCTGCCGTCGTCGTCGAGCTTGTCGCCGATATCGAGCATCGTTTCCTTCCGCGCGTAGTTGCCGATCTGCACACCTGCCTCACGCACGCGCTGGCCGTCGGCCTGCTTCATCTGCACATCGACGATCGCGCCCGGATCGCCGGCCCCATACAGCACCGACGTCGGCCCACGTAGCACAGTGATGCTGTCGATCGTATACGGGGCAACGCGCCAATCCGCGATGACCGTCGTATTCGGCGCTGGCAACCCGTCGACAAACAGAGCCGGCTTAAAGCCTCGCAGCGTCGCGTACAGGTCCGAGCGGTTGTCGGAACCATACGATGCGAACCCTGGCAGGTAGCGCAGTGTCTGGTTGAGGTCGGTCGAGCCGGTCATCGCCATCTGTTGCTCAGTGACGACGTTGACCGTTTGAGGAATCTCCGTGATCGGCGTATCGGTCTTCGTTCCCGTTGCGGTGCGTTGACCAACGAGCCCGACTGACGGCACCTTCGCCGTACCTTTCGTCACGGTCTCCGGCAGTGCGGCGACCGGGCCTTGCGTATCGTTCGCTTGCTGTGCCGCCTGCGCGTATGCATGGCCAGCGGCCGTTGCGCAAAGCATCACTCCAGCAAGGATTGCCCGTCGACCTTGATCTGTTGCCTGCCAGATCTTTCGTTGCGCTACGCTGCACGGCTGCGGTGGCGTGCATCGACGGTCCGAATACCCCGCATTTCGCTGACTGGAGCTTGGTTGCAAGTTCATGCGTTTCAACGCGGGCTTCATTTTTATTGGATGCGTTCAGGACGAGTGCGGGCGTGGCCTTGTGGAGGCGCGTCGCCGCGGACAGGCGCTGGTGTGACGCCTATTGGGGCGCGAAGATTGTAGCGGGGCGAAGCGCAGAGGTGTGTGGCGAGCGACACCAACCTCGTCCGGCATCCGGATGAACGTGACGTGGTTGATTGGCCTACACCCGGTAGGTCAGGATTCGGTCCAGATCAACAGAGGTCAGATCAGCCTGGTCTTTTGTCGAGGCAAGCAGCGCTTCTATCGCTGCAAAATCCAGGGCATCGACGCATTTTTGGACTTCGCCGAGAAAGCTGGCATAGCCGGGGACATTCGCAAATCTGCTGATCCAGTCTTCCACGTCCGTCAGGCGGCCGTTTCTGGCGAACTGGGCAAGTTCATCAAGGTCCTGGGCTGGAGGCCGGAGCGTTGGCGTACGGGGGCGTGCGGGTTCGGTCTTGGGCTGTGTTGGGCGAGGGAGATCGTCCACATCGATCAGAGCATGTCCAAGGGCCGGCGCGGTGATTTCGAAAGCGAACGATGTTCCAACGCCGGGTCTGCTGGAGACAAGCAGTTCGCCGCGCATGGCTTTGACGATGCGCTGTGCGATAAACAGACCGAGTCCAGTCCCTCCGTTGATTGCCTGGACTTGTTGGTAGGCGCCGAAAATGTCGGTTTTCTTCGCGACGTCGATCCCGATGCCTGTGTCGGCAACCTCAAGGCTGACACGATAGCCGTCGGCCTGCTGGTGTGCCTCTATGGATAGCGTTACGACGCCGTTGTGTGTGAACTTCGACGCGTTGGATAGAAGGTTGAGCAAGACTTGCTGGAGACGGATTCCGTCGATCTCCAACGTTTTCGGCAGCGGCGTCAACGGCCGATAAATGAACTGGTTGTTCTGTTGTGCGCAAAGTGCGATGGCATAGCCGGCGATGTCATCCAGAAGGTCTGGCAAGTCCACGGGGCTGGGAGCAACGCCGAGTGGCTGCAGTTCGGCCTTCGTATATTCCAGCAGCTCGTCAATGAGCGTCAGTTGGTAGCGGATGCTTCGGTCGATGGATTGGATCAGCTTGGCCTGACTCTGTGTCGCGCTATCGAGCAGGAGTTTCGCGTACCCGTTGATCGTAGACAACGGTGCGCGCAAGTCGTGGCTGACATACCCCAGGGTTTCAATCTTCTGCTGCATGCTGGTTTGCGCTTGGTCCAGCGCTTCGTTCAGCGCGACCGTCCGTTTCGCGACTTCGTCCCGCAGCCGATCCTGTTCCGTGAGCTGCCAATGTTCCAGCCGCTGCCTTGCTTCTGTGCGCTGACGGCCCACATGGTTGATCCAGGCTGCCAGAACCACGAGATGCGTGGCAAGGCCGATGATCGCAATGACGGGATTGGGGTAAATGTCAGACTTGAGCCATGACATCGCCGAAGGTAGCGCATCGAGCGCTTCGATAGCCCGTATCAGGATATTGAAGAGAGCAAAGCAGACCGTTACCAGCAACAGACGGCCGGTTGGGGTGCCGCGTTTGGCAAGTAACAGCGCAATGCAGACATTGAAGATGCCGAGTGCGACGCTCAGTTGCAGGCAGAACCGCGTAAAGACAAGGAGATCGCCGAACGCGGCGCCGACCATGCCGATGCACTCAAGGCACAGTATCACCACGTAGATGACCTGCACCGGCATCCTGACGTTTTCACCGCGAGCAATCTTCAGAATGAACGCAATGAAGAGCGCGATGGCAAGATACACAAACAGTATTTCGCTACGCGCTGACCATTCGGGCGCATGCGGCCACAGATAGGCACGGGTATAGCCGCGAATGGATGCCTCATATAAGGCGGTATTCAGGGACAGGCCTGCCAACAGATAGAACGCGCTACTGCGAGAAAAGAATCCGATCAGCAAGGCAGCCCACGTCAATGCCAGCAGGCCGCCAAGGAATCCAAAGTTCCACAAGGCGGCGCGAATCTCCCTTGCGTGCCATGCCTCCTGAGCAAAGGCCATGGGCTCCAGTTGCAACGTCTTGCGGGAGGTGACCCGCACCATGACCGGGATCTTCTCGCCTGGATGCAGGGTCATGTTGAGTACCGGGTACCGGGGCTGCGCCTGATTCGCGTCGGTGCTGGCGGTCGGGAATACGGCATCCTGTGCCCAGTGGCCGCTCCGCGGGCTATAGAAGTCCGCCCGATCAACACGTGCGTCGCGCAGCGCCAGCACGATTGGGCGCTCGACATTGTCGTGATTGACCAGCGTGAGGCGGACCCACCAGGCAGACCGCGAGAATCCAGGATTCAGCCGCGCCTTTGTGGCCGGTACAAAGCCACCACGATCACTCTTGGGCAGGGCAACGATCGCTTCGAGCGGCATCGCGGCCGTGGCGTCTTCGAATATCGATACATCCTCCAGCAGCGCTGGGCTTTCGGCAGTGGCGGCCCAAGCTGCCGGAAGGGGCATGCACGCAAGCAGCAGGAAGCACAGCGCAGCGCGATACAACACTGCACATGCTTTGCATCGTTCACGCATCGGTGTTCGGGACCTGAATGGGATCGGTGGTGTCGACTTCGCGGTGCTGCCGCTTCCAGGCAGATGGCGTGGTGCCGAAGCGGTCGCGAAACGCAGTTGCAAAATTGGCGGCGCTGGAAAAACCGATCTCTTCAGCGATCTCTCCGGTACCCATCGATGTTCTAGCGAGAAAACGCTGCGCCATTTGCAGCCGCGTGTCGCGCAAATATTCGAAGACGGTCTTTCCGAGATGGTCGCGGAATACCCGAGACAGGCGCTTTTCGTGGGTACCCACCTGCTTGGCTAGATCTTCGACGGTGGGCGGGTTGCGCACGTCACGCAGCAGAAGCTGGCTGGCTGCGCGTACCAAGGACGCATCCGGAGTGTCGGGGAGCGCGGGCAGGTAGTGTTCGGAACGACTGTTGAGCGCCTTCTTCAGGTGATTCCGGATGCGCGCGATGACCTCTGCGGGTTCAAATGGCTTGACGATATAGTCAATCGCACCGATTTCGAGCCCTTCGAGTCGGTCATGGAGATCCGTCGCTGCCGTCAGCATAATGATCGGAATGGCCTGTGTTGAAGGCGTTGCAGTGAGCAACCGGCACGAGGCAAAGCCATCCATGCGGGGCATGCGCACATCCATCAGGATCAGGTCGGGGGCCACTGCCTGTGCCCGGTGATAAGCCTGGATGCCATCGAATGCAACACTGATCCGGCAACGGGCAACACGCAAAATCTCGATCAGTAGTTGAAGCTCGTTGGGGCAATCATCTGCGACAAGGATGTGCGCGCCGGCGAGATCCGGGGCGGCACGAAGCGACGTCGAATATGACGGGCGAGATGGCATGACGACGAGCAAGCGGAGAAGGGGGCCAAACCGTGGGGCATCGTGGTCCGCGCATGCGCCATGGTTTCGCGCAAGTATAAGCGGACATCTGTGACATAAAGGGAGGTTGCGCGCGGTTGGCGAAACGCGATGCCGCTACGGAGAGAACGTTGTCCGGTATACAGCGCAACCGCTTGAACTGATCCCAGACCCCGCACACAGGACGCCGGACAGGGTGAACGCCGCCATGACTGTGCCAATAACCTTCTCACGGTTGTGGCTAAACACATCAGCCGCGCGCGCGAGGCGCGCTCTTTGCGCGGGCAGGAGTCCAGCGGACTCTCTATTGATGCATCTCCGGTTCGCGCGCACCGTCCTTGTCTAGCGGTGACCTCGCCAGACATCCGATCTTGTGGGAACTTTGAAGATCCATCCGCTCGGGCAAAGTATTTTTCCGCCAATCAAAAACCACGCCTACCCGGATGCTCCCAAAATGCACAGCGTCTATTTTTAGGCGGGATTTTTTGTGCCTCCTCGGAATTGATCTCTGCTTTTCAAAAACACTCAGACTGCGTTGTTTACAATTGTTTGAAATGTTCGATGAGGGGAATTTGTTCTTAATTGCTCCTTAATTGGTAATATTGCGCGCCATGTCAGCGTGGCGTCGTACGGTGTTGTTGCATAAACCCGTCCGGTGCGGCCTGCTGGCGTGACGTACAACAGTCGAAGCAAATAGCGCAGTAAAAAAATCGGCTGGCTGCAAAGATTCTCAGTGTCTTTCGGGAAGATGCGCAGGAACAGACAGAAGCGACGTTGCGGGTTGTAGGGGAAATTGGCTGTAGCCGGCTTGAGCTACTGCATTTTAAGGGTTCGGGAGTCGGTCCAGGGTTGGTGCGGTTGGCGAGCGGCGGGGTGTGGCCATCGCCGAGAACTGCCGCCAGTCCTTCATAGCGGGTCAAAATGAGAGGGTACTTCGTGTCAGGGCGCTTGGTCTGCGCTCAATGGCAGGCATTGCTGCGCGCATACGGGCAGGCCTGTCTGCGTTGTCACGAAATCCGCTCATAACGCGGTTCTAAATCTGAAGGCGGTATTTGCAAGCGCGATTTTATCGTGCGGGCAGCATTCGCTCGTTCATTTTATAGACATCACCCTGCTGTTCCCCTTTTGTTTCTACCTGTTTTGTCCTTTCTTGTCGCTGCCATTTCATTTGGCGGCGACGCCGGGTATGCAGCGAAGTATTTAAATCAAACGGTTACGCATGACGGGCGGTCGTTTGTTGATAACGGGGCGTTCCAAAGATGGAATATCAGGGTGGGGGGTATCGCCGGCACAGCGCTTTTCGACGTGCCTGGTGGAAGCGTTGCGGGTTGCTCTTACTGGCATCGTTGGCGTGGTTGCTGGCATCGCCGGCATTTGCCAACAACCTTTGCCGCATGGCCGATCCGAACTCGAAGGGGGTCCATGTCGATGAGATCTGCTGGCTGCAGCTCGACGGCGTATCGCTGACCACGAACGGCTCAACGCCGCTCACGTTTGATCTGCCGGATGGCTCGACCATGACCCTGACGGCGGTCGTGAGCAACATCGGGACGAGTTCGGGCTTGAGCGGTGTGCAGGCGCCATCCTGGACGGGGTCCCAGTTCAGCGGCACCAGCGGCTACTACACCATCTACACGCCGAACAAGGCCGCGCTCTATACCAACAACGGCAGCGTCGCGAACCACACCACGGTCACGCTGCAGGACATCCACATCTACAACCCGGCGGGCCAGGAAGCGACCAACAGCTTCGAAATGGTGCTGGCGGATGGCGAGAGCACGAACACCGGCGAAAACCTGGATTTCGGGGTGGTGTCCGGGGGGAGCGCGCTCCATCTGGTGGAGTGGCTGGGCGCATCGGCGAGCAACAACCTCAGCTATGGCCCGCCAGGAGGTTCTGCCTCACCGCCGTCGGCTTGCGATGGCATGCCCGACTGTCAGCGGCTGGTGGGCAAATCCGGCACCGCCAACGCCGCAGTGTTCTCTACCACGCGCACCGGCTCCCCGTTTACCGTGATGGGGCAAGTCCACACCAACAGCTCCAGCCTGCAAGGCATGGCGTTTGGCGTGCGTTGGGGCGGGGTGCGACTGCGCAAGGCGCTGCCGAGCGGCCGGCTGGACCCATCGGATCAATTTACCTACCGCGTTCTTAATGCCAAGGGTAGCGAGGTCATCAACACCTCCACATCGGGCACCGGTACCGGCACCTATCCGTACATCAGCGGCCAGGCTGTGATGCCGGGCAACGTGCTCACTCTGATCGAGCAGATGGCGCCGGGCAGCCGCTACACGCTGGCGCAGTACGACAGAACGATTGCCTGTACCAACGGCAATGCGGGTTCGAGCACGGTGCTGCCCAGCGGCACGTTCGATCCGGCCAATCCACCGACGCTGAACCTGCTGCAACTGGCCGACCGGGTGGATTGCACGCTCACGAACATCCCGCGTGTGGTGGATCTGAGCGTGACCAAGACCGCGCCCGCAAACGTTCAGGCTGGTCAGCCGATGACCTACACGCTGACCATCGCCAACACCGGTGCCTACCCAGCCACTGGCGCCACCTTCAAGGACACCATGCCTCAGGGCATCGTGGGTGTCACCGCCAGCAATGTGAGTTGCGGCAATCCGACTGGCGGCGCGATCTGCGGAGCATTGGGCACTAGCGTCACAGGCACCGATGCAGCCGGGTACGTGATTACCGGCGCCGTGCAGAGCCTGCCGGCCGGCAGCAGCGTGCAGATCACCATCAATGTGAATGCCCCTGGCGCGGCTGGAAACATCAGCAACACCGCGACTGTGCAACTGGCCGCCACCGATACCACGGTTGCGGAACCCTCAACGGGCAACAACAGCGCGACCGTATCGACCACCGTGCAGGGCACGCCCGGCATGTCGGTCACGAAGACTGCCACGCTCAATGACACCAACGGCAACGGCAAGGCGGATGTGGGTGAAACCATCGGCTACAGCATCACTGCCGTCAACAGCGGCAGCATCGTGCTGAATGGTTTGACCGTGTCTGACCCGAAGGCTGGCGGCACCGCATTGGCCTGTACACCGACGACGATCAACCCGGGTGCCTCTGCCAATTGCGGCAGCTTTACCTACACGGTGACGCAGGCTGACGTGGACGCTGGTGTGCCGATCCACAACGTCGCGACGGTCACTGGCACGCCCTTGGGCGGAGGTAGCCCCGTCACGTCGACCGGTGTTGTGGATACCCCGATTGGCGACCCGAAGATCACGGCTACCAACGACAACTATTCCGTGCCCAGCGGCGCGGCAGGTGGCTCGCTTGGCAGCGTGCTTGTCAACGACACCCTGGGCAGCACCGTGGGGCCGACCAGCGGAACCTCCAAGGGCAACGTGACGTTGACCTGGGGCACCACAACGCCCACGCCGTCGTCGGGCGGCTTCACGCTCAACCCGGACGGCACGATCACGGTCAAGCCCAGCACGCCTGCTGGCACTTACAAGATCCCGTACACGGTATGCGATGCCGTGCACCCAACCAATTGCGCCTCGGCAACGGCCACCATTGTGGTGGGGGCTGCGCCTATCGCCGCAAGCAACGATACCTACACGGGCATCGATGGCACCGCGGGCAACGGCAGCGTTGGCAATGTGTTGGACAACGACACGCTCAATGGCGCCAAGGCGACAACAAGCACGGTCAATGTGAGCGTGACCACGCCGTCGAGCAATCCAAAGGTGAGCCTCGATCCGACCACCGGTCTGGTGTCGGTGGCGCCGGGCACGCCGGCGGGCACGTACACGATCGGCTACCAGATCTGCGAGAAGCTGAACCCGACCAACTGCGCAAACGCGACGGCCTCGGTGACAGTGGCGCCGGGCAAGATCATTGCCACCAATGACACCTATACGGGCACGAACGGCGCCACCGGCAACCCGCAGGTCGGCAACGTGCTGGACAACGACACGCTCAACGGTACGAAGGCGACGCCGGGCACGGTCAATGTGAGCGTGACCTCGCCGTCGAGCAATCCGAAGGTGAGCCTGGACCCGACGACGGGCCTGGTGTCGGTGGCCCCGGGCACGCCGGCAGGCACATACACGATCGGTTACCAAATCTGCGAGAAGCTGAACCCGACCAACTGCGCAAACGCGACGGCCTCGGTCACGGTGGTAACGGGTCCGATTACGGCGGGCAGCGACAGCTACACCGGTATCGATGGCAACGCGGGCAACAGCAGCGTTGGCAACGTGTTGGACAACGACACGCTCAACGGTGCAAAGGCGACGCCGGGCACGGTCAACGTGAGCGTGACCTCGCCGTCGAGCAACCCGAAGGTGACCTTGGACCCGAACACCGGTCTGGTGTCGGTGGCCCCGGGCACGCCGGCGGGCACGTACACGATCGGCTACCAGATCTGCGAGAAGCTGAACCCGACCAACTGTGCGAACACCACCGCCACGGTGACGGTGGCGCCGGGCAAGATCGTTGCTGGCAACGACACCTACACCGGCATTGACGGCAACGCGGGCAACAGCAACGTTGGCAATGCGCTGGATAACGACACGCTCAACGGCACGAAGGTGACGCCAGGCACCGTCAACGTGACCGTGACGACGCCGTCGAGCAACCCGAAGGTGAGCCTGGACCCGACCACCGGCCAAGTGTCGGTCGCACCGGGCACGCCGGCGGGCACGTACACGATCGGCTATCAGATCTGCGAGAAGCTGAACCCGACCAACTGCGCAAACGCCACGGAAACCGTGACGGTGGTGCCAGGCAAGATCGTTGCAAACAACGATACCTACACCGGCGTTGACGGCAACGCCGGCAACGCCGGCAACGGCAGCGTGGGCAACGTGCTGGACAACGACACGCTCAACGGCGCCAAGGCGACTCCGGGCACGGTCAACATGAGCGTGACCTCGCCGTCGAGCAACCCCAAGGTGACGCTGGATCCGACTACCGGCCAAGTGTCGGTCGCGCCGGGCACGCCGGCGGGCACGTACACCATCGGCTACCAGATCTGCGAGAAGCTGAACCCGGCCAACTGCGCCAACGCGACCGCCTCGGTCACGGTGGCGGCGGGCAAGATCGCAGCGGGCAACGACAGCTACACCGGTGTCGACGGCTCGGGCGGCAACCCGCAGGTTGGCAACGTGCTGGATAACGACACACTCAACGGTACGAAGGCGACGCCGGGCACGGTCAACGTGAGCGTGACCACGCCGTCGACGAACCCGAAGGTGAGTCTGGACCCGAATACCGGCCTGGTGTCGGTGGCCCCGGGCACGCCGGCAGGCACGTACACGATCGGCTACCAGATCTGCGAGAAGCTGAACCCGGCCAACTGCGCCACGGCAAACATTTCCGTGACGGTGGCATCGCAGCCGCTGCAGGCGACCGATGACGACTATCGCCAGACGCCCGTGAACGGCGCGACCGGCGGCCCGATTGGGATCGTCCTGGGCAACGACACCCAGGGCGGCAAGCCGATCACCAACCCGAGCAACATCAACGTGACGTTGCTGGACAACGGTGGCTTGCCTGGCATGTCGATTCGTCCGGACGGTACCGTGATGCTGCCGCCGGGCACGCCCAGCGGCAGCTACACCCTGCGCTATCGCATTTGCGACCGGACGAGCCCGACGAACTGCAGCGACGCCGTGATCCGCTTTGCAGTGAGCGACGACGCGCTGTTGCGTGTGAACAAGCAGGCAGCACCGCAGAAAGTGAATGTCGGTGATGTCGTGCGCTACACGCTGACGGTGCAGAACCCCAGCAAGACCAACATCCAGGGCGCGGTTCTGGTGGATACGCCGCCGGTGGGCTTCAGCCTGATCGCCAACTCGCTCACGGTGACAGGGGGCAGCGGCCGTCTGGCCGGTACCAGCCCGATCCGGATCGAGGGCATCGCGCTCTCGCCTGGCGCATCGATGACGGTGGTCTACATGCTGCGTGTGGGGCCTGGTGCCTCGGCACGTGGTGAGTACATCAACACCGCGCTGATGCAGCTCAACGGCATGCGTGTCAGTAACCAGGCACAGGCAACCGTGCGCCGTGACGCGGACCCGCTGTTTGAGGAGACCCGCGTATTCGGCACCGTGTTCGATGACCGCAATGGTGACGGCTGGCAAGCCACCGCCGCTGCAACCGGCTTGCGCGTGCAGGGCGGCTTCACCCCGGACGCGTACGTGCCCGGCTCCACAACCGTGGACCGCGGCGACGGCCCGCGCCCTGAGCCCGACGCCAGTGCGCCGCTGCTGCATGGCATTTCGCTGGGCAGCCTGTCTGGCCGCCTGAGTGCAGCGCAGCCGGTGAACAAGCATCGCATCGTGATTTCGCAGCGCCTGCGCGAAGCCGCCTTTACCGACGACTTCACGCTGACGACGGCGGAGGGCAGCCACGTTCGCATGCATGCCGATGGCCGCAATGAAAGCACGCCTACTGGCGATGTGGCGAAGCAGCTCTCGTCCCAAGCCCTGAGCGTTGAGCGCCAGGTCACGAAGGAAGATGGCGGCACGCTGCGCGTGGACTACATCATCGTCAACAGCGGTCTTGAAGAGCGCGGTATTCCTGGTGTTCGCATCGCGACGGTCGAGGGCAACATCATCGAGACGGATGCCTACGGCCGATACCACCTGGAAGGCATCGACGTGGCGAACATCGCTCGCGGGCGCAACTTCATCATGAAGGTGGACCCGGCAACGCTGCCACCCCGCAGCGAGTTCACCACGGCCAATCCGCTGGTCAAGCGGATCACGCAGGGTGTGCCGGCGCGCTTCGACTTTGGCGTCAAGTTGCCGACCGCAACGCCGGCCCAAGATGGCGCAGCAGTACGTGGCAATGGTGGCAAGGAGGGGCAGCAATGAACGCGCGCCTCACCTCCCGAATCCTGTCCCGACCCCGCTCGAAGGCCACCAAGACCATGCGACTCAAAACGCTGGATGCTGCCATTGCCGGCATCCTTTTCGTGGGCTTTGGGATGCCCGCCTCGGCACAGACGCCGTCTGCCGACAAACAGCCCGCGGTTGTCGGACAAGAAGCCGTGGCCACCCATTTCAGCATTGACCTGCCCAACGGCGGCATGGTCTGGGCGACGGAAGACCCTGCACAGACCACGCCCGTGCTGAGCGTGCAGGCTGGGTCTGAGGCGGCGGTCGAGAACGGCCGTATCGTCGAGCCGGTGAAGCTGCAGGTCTATAGCAACTACGCAGCCTTCATCAAGCGGATGCAGATCAGCATCTACCGGGCCGAAGATACGGACCTGGTGACGCCACTGGCCACGGTGGATATTCCGCCCGGCGGTGTGGTCCAGGCAACGTGGGACGGCAGCCTGCCTGATGGCACGCGTGTGCGCCCTGGAGACCGGCTCACCTACATCCTGCGTGCCACGGCGGCGGATGGCAGTGTGGACGAGACCTATCCGCGCAGCCTGCTGCTGGTGTCTCCGGCAGACCGGCAGCGCATTCTTGACCAGATGCACCAGAACGCCAGCGGCCCGCTGCGTGCGTTGAGCGCCAGCGAGCTGGAATCGCGTGCACTGCTGGACAGTACGTTCGGCAACAACGCGCTGCGCCAGCAGAACATCATCATTCGCGGCTCAAGGGTGCGCGTATTCGGGCAGAACGTGCCCGATGGCTATGCGCTGACCATCGACGGCCAGACCGTGCCGGTGGATCAGCGGGGCAAGTTCGTGGCGGAGTATCTGCTCCCGACCGGCATGCACCGGTTTGCCGTCAGCGTGAAGGGCCCGGGTGGAGATGAAACCAGCTATCCGCTGGACATCAACGTGCGCGAGAACTACCTGTTTGTCGTTGCCATTGCCGATCTGACGATGTCCAAGAGCACGATCAGCGGTGATGGCGCATCGGGCCTGACCGTGGACGACCGCTATCGCAACGGCTTCCTCGATGAAGGGCGGTTGGCCTTCTACACAAAGGGCAAGGTGGACGGGCGCTACCTGTTCACCGCCCAGGCCGATACGACTGAGCGCAATGTCGGCAACCTCTTTGACGGGCTGTTCAAGGCGGACCCGCGCGACGTGTTTCGTCGCCTGGACCCGAACATGTACTACCCGGTGTACGGCGACGATTCCACCACGTACCGCGACATCGATACGCAGGGCAAGCTGTATCTGCGGGTCGATTGGGACAAGAGCCAGGCGCTGTGGGGCAACTACCAGACCGGCTTCACGGGCACGCAGTATGCGCAGTACGTGCGTAGCCTGTACGGCGCGGCGGTCGATTGGCGCAGCCGGTCCAGCACGCCGCTGGGCGACCCGACCACGCAGGTGAAGGTCTTCGCCTCGCAGGCGCAAACGGTAGCGGGGCATTCGGAATTCCTCGGCACCGGCGGCAGCTTGTATTACCTGCGCCATACCGATCTGCTTCCGGGTTCGGATCAGCTCGTGCTGGAGGTGCGTGACCCTTCCACGGGTAGCGTGGTGAATCGCGTCTCGCTGGTGCGTGGCATCGACTACGACATCAACGAGATGCAGGGGCGCGTCATGTTGACGAAGCCGCTGTCCCAGATTGCGGACCAGAACACCAACACCCTGTTCCGTGACCGGCCCACCGGCGGATACGAAAACCATCTGCTGGCGGACTACGAGTACGTGCCAAGCGGGTTCGACAGCAACAACGTCACGGGCGGGCTACGCGCCAAGCACTGGTTTGGCGAGCACCTTGCCGTGGGCGGCACCTACGTGAACGAAGGGCGAACAGACCAGGCGTACACCATGAAGGGTGTGGACGCGACGCTGCAGGCCGGGCGCGGGACCTACCTCAAGGTCGAGCACTCGCAGACGCAGGCTGCGATGGCGCCGATCTTCTACTCCGACAACGGTGGCTTGAGCTTTGTGCGGACCAACCCGCAAACACAGGGCAACCGCAGCGGCGATGCGACAGCAGTGGAAGGGCGAGCAAACCTGCGTGAGCTGGGGTGGACGAAGCAGGATTGGACGGTCGGCGCCTGGTGGCGTGACGTGAGCTCAGGGTATTCCGTCGCGCGTGCCGATCTCGGCCTTCCCGTTCGCGAGTACGGCTTCGAATACGCAGGCCAGTTGCGCGAAGACATCCGGATCGCGGGCCGTTACAGCAAAGCTGAGCGTGGAACGGACGCCCTGGAGCAAGCGCAGGCCCAGATCGACTGGCGCCTGGCGGAGCACTCCGACCTGATCGCAGAGATCCGCCGCGTCACCGAGACCTACCAGGGAGCCCGCGGCACCGGCACGCTGGCAGCGTTGGGCTACACCCGGCGCCTGATCGGCACGCTCGACGTGTACGGCACCGGGCAGGTGACGCTCGATGACGACGGCGGCGCCTACCCGCGCAACGACGCGGCCACCGTGGGCGCGAAGTACCAGTTCGCCAACCAGTCGTCAGCAGGTGCTGAATATACGGCCGGTAACCGCGGCAACGCAGCCAAGCTCACGGGCGAATACCGGATGACCCCGGATCACTCGCTGTACGGTAACTACACGCGCCTGATCGACTCCACGGGGGTGTACGACCAGTCGCCGCTGCTGTCGCAGGCGCCCAGCAGCATCACGCTTGGCCAGCGCTGGCGCATCTCCAACACGACCAATCTCTACAACGAAACTCAGAGCCTGAAGAGCGGGCCCAATACCGGGATCGGTCACACGTTCGGCATGGATTTCTATCCGGCACGTGGGTGGACGACGGGCTTCAGCCTGCAGCAGGCCGAGCTGGATGCCGTCAGCGGCGCGGGCAAGGTGCACCGGCAGGCCGCCAGCGTGAACGTGGGCCTGACCCAACCCGGAACCACCTGGGCCAGCAAGCTGGAGTACCGCAGCGACGATGGCGCCGAACAGCGCCGGCAGTGGGTCGCGGCCAACCGCCTTGGCTACGAGATCAACGAGTCATTGCGCCTGGGCGGACGCTTCAACTGGTCCACCACCAGCGACGCCAATCAGCCGCTCAACGATGCCCGCTTCACCGAAGCAAGCCTCGGCTTCGCCTGGCGGCCGTGGAACAGCGTGCGATGGACGGTGATCGGCAAGTACACCTATCTGTACAACCTGGCCTCGGCCGGGCAGGTGGACGGCAGCTCGGGCGCTGGCCTGTTGCCCGATCAGCGCTCCTCCATCTGGTCACTGGAAGGCATCTATCGCCTGGATGCCAACTGGGAATTTGCCGCCAAGCTGGCCACCCGAACCGGTGAGGCACGCCTGGATCGCGGCAGCGGCGATTGGTACAGCAACCGCGCGACGATGGTGGCAGGGCAGGTGCGGCGATACGTCTACGGCGGCTTGAGCGTGATGGGCGAGTACCGTGTGCTGCGGGCAACCGACGGCGGTACGCGGCAAGGCTGGCTGGGTAGCGTCGACTACGATGTCGCCAAGCATGTACGTCTGGGCGTGGGCTACAACTTCACCAAGTTCAGTGACGACATGGCCAAGCCGGGTTACCGGTATCGCGGCTGGTTCGTCAACGCGGTGATGTCCATCTAAGGTCGATTAAGGCCGATTGACCTGACGCCACGTGCTGCACGTGGCGTTTTTTTATCAGGTTGACGGTGGTGACTCGGGCGCGATGCGCAATGCATCGCGCTTGTCTTTGATTTGCGCCCAGTGGGCGTGATCGGCCAGCGGGGGCTGCACCTTGGTCAGGCGCGGCCAATCCGCACGGCGCGAAAGCTGCGCATTCAACGCAATGAAGTCCTGCTGATCTGCCGGGACTTCGGCCGCGGGGTAGATCGCCCCGACCGGGCACTCCGGCACACAGATCGAGCAGTCGATGCACTCATCCGGATCAATCACCAGGAAGTTGGGGCCAGCGTGGAAGCAGTCCATCGGGCAGACGGCCACGCAGTCGGTGTACTTGCACTGGATGCAAGACTCGGTGACGACGTAAGGCATAGCGAAGCGGGTATTCAGAACCGGTTCAAAAACGGCCCAAATTATGCCCCATCGATCCAAACTCTGACGGCGTCAGGTTGTGCGAGTTTGCATACATGGCGGCCATTTCGCCTGAGATGTGACGGTTCAACCGGGGCAAGCGGCGGGTACAACACCTAAGAAGAGCGTTTCCCCGCCAAACCACCCTATATGGCTCCGATTCGGCGTGTAGCGGGCCGCGCATTTCCTCGACTCTTATATAAGATATAAGACATTTGACCATGTAGGGGTATTGCGATTAGAATCGCGCCCAAGCCGCGCCCGGAGCAGCCTCGGGGTGCCAGAAAAGTCTTCCCCTGTAACGTCATCTCAGCAGGTCTCCCCATGCTTGAAAACTTTCGCGCTCACGTGGCCGCTCGCGCCGCGCTCGGTATTCCTCCCCTGCCGCTGACGGCTCAGCAGACCGCTGAACTGGTCGAACTGCTGACCAACCCGCCCGCCGGCGAAGAGCAGACGCTCGTCGACCTGATTACCCACCGCGTGCCCGCAGGCGTGGACGAAGCCGCCCGCGTGAAGGCCGGCTTCCTGGCCGCCGTGGCCAAGGGCGAGACCGCCTGCCCGCTGATCTCGCGTGCCCGCGCCACTGAACTGCTCGGCACGATGCTGGGCGGCTACAACATCCAGCCGCTGATCGAACTGCTGTCTGATGACGCCGTCGCTGCCGTGGCCGCCGACGCGCTGAAGAAAACCCTGCTGATGTTCGACCAGTTCCACGACGTGAAGGAACTCGCCGACAAGGGCAACGTGCACGCCAAGGCTGTGCTGCAAAGCTGGGCCGATGCCGAATGGTTCACGAGCCGTCCGGAAGTGCCGGAAAGCCTGACCATCACCGTCTTCAAGGTGACGGGCGAAACCAACACCGACGACCTGTCGCCGGCGCCGGACGCCACCACCCGCCCTGACATCCCGATGCACGCACTGGCGATGCTGAAGAATGCGCGCCCCGGCATCACGCCGGAAGAAGACGGCAAGCGCGGCCCGGTCAAGTTCATCGAATCGCTGAAGGAAAAGGGCCACCTGGTCGCCTACGTGGGCGACGTGGTCGGCACCGGTTCCTCGCGCAAGTCGGCCACCAACTCGGTGCTGTGGTTCACCGGCGAAGACATCCCGTTCGTCCCGAACAAGCGCTTCGGCGGCGTGTGCCTGGGCGGCAAGATCGCCCCGATCTTCTACAACACGATGGAAGACGCCGGCGCGCTGCCGATCGAACTCGACGTGTCGCAGATGGAAATGGGCGACGTGGTTGAACTGCGCCCGTACGAAGGCAAGGCGCTGAAGAACGGCGCAGTGATCGCTGAGTTCCAGGTCAAGTCCGACGTGCTGTTTGACGAAGTGCGCGCCGGCGGCCGCATTCCGCTGATCATCGGCCGCGGCCTGACCGCAAAGGCACGCGAAGCGCTGGGCCTCGCCCCGTCGACGCTGTTCCGCCTGCCGCATCAGCCCGCGAACAGCGGCAAGGGCTTCTCGCTCGCACAGAAGATGGTCGGCCGCGCCTGCGGTCTGCCGGAAGGCCAGGGGGTGCGCCCGGGCTCGTACTGCGAACCGAAGATGACCTCGGTCGGCTCGCAAGACACCACGGGCCCGATGACCCGTGATGAACTGAAGGACCTGGCGTGCCTGGGCTTCTCGGCTGACCTGGTGATGCAGTCGTTCTGTCACACGGCCGCGTATCCGAAGCCGGTGGACGTGAAGACGCACCAGACGCTGCCGAACTTCATCAGCAACCGTGGCGGCATCGCGCTGCGCCCGGGCGACGGCGTGATCCACTCGTGGCTGAACCGCATGCTGCTGCCCGACACCGTTGGCACCGGCGGCGACTCGCACACGCGCTTCCCGATCGGCATCAGCTTCCCGGCAGGCTCGGGCCTGGTCGCCTTTGCGGCTGCCACCGGCACGATGCCGCTGGACATGCCGGAATCGGTGCTGGTCCGCTTCAAGGGCAAGATGCAGCCTGGCGTCACGCTGCGTGACCTCGTCAACGCGATTCCGCTGTATGCGATCAAGCAGGGCATGCTGACGGTTGCCAAGCAAGGCAAGAAGAACATCTTCTCGGGCCGCATTCTCGAAATCGAAGGCCTGCCTGACCTGAAGGTCGAGCAAGCGTTCGAGCTGTCGGATGCATCCGCCGAGCGTTCGGCTGCTGGTTGCTCGGTGCACCTGAACAAGGAACCGATCATCGAATACCTGAACAGCAACATCACGCTGCTCAAGTGGATGATCGCGCAGGGCTACCAAGACCCGCGCAGCCTGCAGCGCCGTATCAAGGCGATGGAGCAGTGGCTGGCCGACCCGCAACTGCTGCAACCGGATGCCGACGCTGAATACGCTGCCGTCATCGAGATCGACCTGGCCGACATCCACGAGCCGATCGTGGCCTGCCCGAACGATCCGGACGACGTGAAGACGCTGTCCGACGTGGCCGGCGCGACGATCGACGAAGTGTTCATCGGCTCGTGCATGACCAACATCGGCCACTTCCGTGCCGCGTCGAAGCTGCTGGAAGGCAAGCGTGATATTCCGGTCAAGCTGTGGGTTGCGCCGCCGACCAAGATGGACCAGAAGCAACTGACCGAAGAAGGCCACTACGGTGTGTTCGGCACGGCCGGTGCGCGAACCGAAATGCCGGGCTGCTCGCTGTGCATGGGTAACCAGGCTCAGGTGCGCGAAGGTGCGACGGTCATGTCGACGTCGACGCGTAACTTCCCGAACCGTCTGGGCAAGAACACGAACGTGTACCTCGGCTCGGCAGAACTGGCGGCGATCTGCTCGCGCTTGGGCAAGATCCCGACCAAGGAGGAGTACATGGCCGACATGGGCGTGCTGAACGCCAACGGCGACAAGATCTACCAGTACATGAACTTCGATCAGATCGAAGACTTCAAGGAAGTGGCCGACACCGTGCAGATGTAAGCACGCAGTCGGGCTGCGGCGGGTGGTTGACGTCGCAGTGCTACGCAAGGGCGCCGCAGGCTGAATGCCGGCGGCGCCTTTTTCTTTGGCGCTTCGAAGGAACGCTTGGGGCTGAATTGCCGGCTTTGTACTGCTCGCCCAATCCTCCGCGGTCATGGGCGCGTGCGCTACCTACGCTCGTCCTCGGTCTCCATGGAATGCGTACCAAACTGCAGCGCCGCGAGACGCGCATACAGCGGCGAACTCTGCAATAGTTCGGCGTGACGGCCCTGCGCAACGATGCGGCCTTGTTCAAGCACAACGATCCGATCAGCTTGCTGCACGGTGGCAAGGCGGTGTGCGATCACCAGCGTGGTTCGGTTTCGTGCGGCATTGTTCAAGGCGGTTTGCACCAGCCGTTCGCTCGCGGCATCGAGTGCACTGGTGGCCTCGTCCAGGAGCAGGATGGGCGGGTCTTTGAGGATGGCGCGTGCGATGGCGATCCGTTGGCGTTGTCCGCCCGACAGCCTCACACCGCGCTCGCCCAACACTGTGTCGTAGCCTTGCGGCAGCGCGTTGATGAAGTCGGCAGCAGCGGCCATCTCTGCGGCGCGCTGCACCTGTGCAAGCGTCGCCTCCGGCGTGCCGTAGCGGATGTTGTCGAGCACGCTCCCCGAGAAGATCACCGATTCCTGTAGCACGACGCCAATGGCGTGTCGCAGCTCGGCAAGCGAGACCTGCCGCGTTGGGACGCCGCTGATCAGGATGTTGCCGGACTGTGGCTCGTAGAAGCGCAGGAGCAGTTGGAACAGCGTGGTCTTGCCCGCACCGGAAGGGCCCACCAGCGCAACGTGCTCGCCGGGGGCAACGTCGAGGGTGAACTGAGCGAGCGCAGCGGTACCCGGACGCGACGGATAAGAGAAGGTGACGTTCTCGAAGCGGATGCCCTCGGCATGCGCAGGCAGCGCGATGGGCGTGTCAGGCTCCGCAATGGGCGAGCGCGTCGCCAGCAGTTGCAGCAGCCGCTCAGCGGCACCGGCGGCACGCTGCAGGTCGCCCCACACTTCCGCTACCGCACCGACGGCACCCGCGGTGAACACCGCGTAGAGAATGAACTGGGACAGCTGCCCGGCCGTCATTTGCCCGGCCAGCACCGCTTTCGCGCCCAGCCAGAGCACAAACACGATTGCGGCGAACACGAAGATGATGACCACTGCGGTCAACTGGGCGCGCGCCCGGATGCGCGTGAGCGCGGTATCAAATGCCGTTTCCACGGCGGCGCCGAAACGCTTGGACTCGTGCCCTTCCTGCGTGTACGACTGCACCGTCGGCATGGCATTGAGCACTTCGCCCGCCAGCGCGCTGGCGCTTGCAACCTTGTCCTGGCTATCACGCGAGAGCCGCCGCACACGGCGCCCAAAGATGACGATGGGCGCAACCACCACAATTAGCGTGGCGATGATGTAGCCCGATAGCACCGGGCTCGTCACCACCAGCATTACCACGCCGCCGACCGTCAGCAACGCGTTGCGCAATCCCAGTGACAGGCTGGTCCCCACCACGGTCTGGATCAGCGTCGTATCAGTGGTGAGCCGTGACAGCACCTCGCCCGTTTGCGTTGTCTCGAAAAACTCCGGGCTCAAGCCGACGATGTGCCGATAGACGGCGCGCCGCAGATCGGCCGTGACGCGCTCCCCCAGCCACGAGACGCAATAGAACCGCAGCGCCGTGGCGCCGGCGAGGACCAGCGAGAGGAGGAACAGGGCGACGAAGTAGCGGTCGATGTGCGATCGCTCACCGCTGGCAAATCCGCGGTCGATCAGAAACTTGAAGGCCACCGGCAGTGCCAGTGTTGCGCCGGCCGACGTCACCAGCGCGAGGAACGCGACTGCCCAGCGCCGCGCATACGGGCGCAAGAAGGGCATGAGCGAAAAAAGGGGACTGATACGCGACGACAAGGGCACAGAAGGCATGGGAATCGGCAGCAAATCCAGGAGATGTCCATTATCTCCTCAGCCCCTCGATTGGCATGTGGCCAGCCCGTGTTCAGCGATTCTGGCGACGCCCTTTACCGCGTGTGATCTTGGCAAGGTGGCGCAAGCGCCTCACCCCGGCGCGGGCTGCCTGCTCTCAGCGCTCGCTAAGTCCAACCGTCT
Organism: Ralstonia sp. A12; assembly: GCF_000801955.1. GTDB lineage: Bacteria > Pseudomonadota > Gammaproteobacteria > Burkholderiales > Burkholderiaceae > Ralstonia. The sequence goes on along the minus strand of NZ_JSZO01000033.1, from coordinate 81,429 downwards.
AGTCTTCGAGCCTCTCCACTTTTCCAAGACACGGCATGCGCCGACGTCATACGCTCACCTTCCTAACGCTGGCGGTTCTGATGGCCGTTGCGGCCCTCGTCATCGCCCGCCGCCCGGGTGGGCCGGCCATCCGCGCAACGCTTGGCAACGGGCCGCTGGCCGCCGCCGTGGCCAAGGCGGAAAACTACCTGCACGGCAAGGCGATCCGGGCTGGGCTTGAGCGGACGGCATCTGGCTTGGTCTACGACGTGACGGTGCTCAAGGCCGGCCATGTCTTCGACGTGCGGTTGGATGCACGCAACGGCCGGATTCTTTCGGCTGCGATCAACAAGTAGTGTGTTGCGGACGGCGCCCGTACGTGGGCGCGGTTTGCACCGGGGCAACTTCGCCCAGTCTGCTTTCCTCCTTCATGCTTGCAATGCTGGTTTCATAACTGGCTAGAATGCGGCATGCCGATTTCATCCGAATCCTTCGTTCATCGCGTTCGCGCCCAGCTTGAGTCGCTGCCCGCAACGGAGCGCCAGTTGGCTGATTTTCTCCTGGAGTTTCCGGGGGAACTCGCCAGCTACGCGGGCAACGAACTCGCCAACCTGGCCGGCGTATCGCCTGCCACGGTCAGCCGCTTTATCCGGCGGATTGGCTATGAGAACTACGAGGCGGCACGCCGCCACGTGCGCGAAGAACGCGCGAGCGGGTCGCCGCTCTTTCAGGACACGGCGCATGGCGCGCAGGCGAGCGATCCCGTCGCCGTGCATTTTCAGCAGGCGCAGGCAAACCTGGCGGCAACGTTTGCTCGCCTCGATGGGCGTGAACTGGCGGAAATCGCCAAGGCCATCGCTGGCGCAGGCCACGTGCTGATCTTCGGCAGTCGCGCCAGTCATGGCTTTGCGGTTTATCTGCGCTGGCAGCTCATCCAGGTGGTGTCGCGTGTGACGGCAATTCCTGGCGCGGGCGAGACCCTTGGCGAGCATATGGCCGGTCTGGGCCGCAATGACTGCGTGATCGTGTTCGGCACACGCCGGCAGTCTCCGCAGATGCGCGCCGTGATTCAAGGCGCCGTACGTGCGCGTGCCAAGCTCCTGTTCATCAGCGACCGCAGCTCGCCCGACTGCGCCGATGCCACGTGGTCATTGCAATGCGACTGCCGTGGGCCGGGCATGCTCGATGAGCATGCAAGCGTACTTGCGCTGTGCAACATCATCGCGACGCAGGTGATCGAGGCCTGCGGCACCGCGGGGCGCAAGCGCCTTGCCGCCATCGAACTGGCCCACGAGGCTTTTGGCGAACTCTGACGCGTCCGGCCGGAGACCTCCCCAGACATTGCTTGCCCTGAAAGCTGCCGCTCAAGTCACACCCTAAGGTGAAATACTTATTTCATCATAAAGCGATAAATGAAATCCTGATATCAAACCGTTGAAACCCGTCTTTCACCGCTTTGATGCAGGAGTCTTCATGGCTGGCCCCGCACTGTCTTCCGGACCCGATTCCCCGCGCGTTGCTGAACTCGACAACGCGCTGGAGCAGATCGGCGTGACCCGCGCACATCACACGATCATCTGGCTGATCCTCATGGGGTGCCTGTTCGATGCGTTCGAGCAGAATGCGGTCGGCATTGTCGGGCCGCTGCTGAAAGAGCAGTGGGGCTTGACGCCCACCGACATTGGCCTGCTCAACACCATCACCTTTGCCTTTGCCGCCATCGGGCGCATCGGTTCTGGCGCAATTGCAGACCGCTACGGGCGCCGCGTGATGCTTTCGGTCGATCTGCTGCTGTTCACGCTGGGTGCAGGCATCTGTGCCTGTGCATCTGGGCTTGGCATGATGGCTGTCGGCCGTGCGGTGGTCGGCCTCGGGCTGGGTGGGGAGATCGCGATTGCCGTCACCATGCTGGCCGAGTTCTGTTCGAACAAGTTTCGCGGCACGGCCGTGGGGCTCGTCAATGTGGGAGCGGGCGGGCTTGGCAACTTTCTGGCGCCAGCATTCGGGCTGATGATCTTCACGCTGTTTCCGGGCGATAACGCATGGCGCTGGCTGTTTGTCGCGTTGATGGTGCCGGCGTTGCTTGGCGCGTTCTACCGTCGATTCATTCCGGAGACGCCGCGTTTTCTGGTGGCACAAGGCCGCATCAAAGAGGCCAACGCTGTGTTGTCGCGCCTCGCCGCCGGAGCCCTGACGCTCAAGGATGTGCCGACGCGCACGTTCCTGGCAGACGACGGTCGTGCAGCCGCTGTCGCTGCCAAGGTGAAGGTACGCAGCACCGACATCTTTCGCGGTGCCCTGGCCAAACGCACCATTCCGCTGTGCATCACGATCTGGATGGCGTATGGCGCGCAGATCTCGGTGCTCACGCTCATGCCGACCATTCTGGTCACGCTGGGCTATACGGTGTCCAAGAGCCTGATGTTCACCATGGTCATGCAGGGCGGCAGCCTGCTCGGTGCGATTGCGGCGTCGCTGCTGGGCTTCAGCTTTCCGCGCAAGCGCGTGCTGACGATCGGGGCGATCTGCGCTTGCGTCATGGCGCTGACCATCGGTTTTCTCGCCCACAACATCGTGATGATCCTGGCGGCGGGCGCGATCTTCCAGTTCTTTGTGCTACTGCTGAATACAACCATCTGGATCTTTGCGCCGGAGCAGTATCCGACGCGGGTGCGCGCGTTCGGCACCGCCTTCATTCTTGCCACGGGCACGGTGGGTGGCGCGTTCATGCCGCTGGCGGCGGGTCGCCTGCTGGAGCACTGGGGCATCTCGGGCGTGTTCGGCATGGTGGCGGCGATGTACGTGCTCTTTATCGTGAGCGTGCAGAGCGTGCCGGAAACCTACGGCCAGTCTCCCGATGCCGAGCCCTTGCCGTCTGAGGCACCGCCGGTTGCGGCGGCAACCAAGCCCGACGCTGCCTGACCTGGATTCCCTACCGTATCAACATGCCCAACATTCTTCTGATCAACCCGAATTCTTCTGAAGCCACCACCGAGATGATGGTGCGCATTGCACAGGGCACGGCGCCGGCCGGTTACACGGTGATCGGCGCCACGGCCGCGCAAGGGCCATCCATGATCGTGAACGAGCGCGAACTGGCGGCTGCAGCGGACGAGGTCGAACACACATGGCGCAGTGTGCGTGCGCCGTATGCAGGCGTGGTCATCAGCGCATTTGGAGACCCCGGCGTTGTGCGCATTCGCAAGGCATGCCACCCAACACCCGTGGTGGGCATTTGCGAAGCATCGATGCTGGAAGCGTCAGAGGGTGGGCGCCGCTTTGGCGTGGCCACGGTCACGCCCGATCTGGTGGCCGCGATTGATGCCAAGGCGCACGAGCTGGGGCTCGGTACGCTCTATACCGGTGTGCAGCTCACGCCTGGCGAACCGCGTGGGCTGACAGCAGATGCGGGTGCGCTGGAGGAAGCGCTAAGTGATGCCGTGCGCGCCTGTCTTGAGGAGGGCGCGCAAGCGGTGATCATCGGCGGCGGGCCGTTGGGGCAAGTCGCCGTGCGTCTGGCGCAACGATTTGACGTACCGATCATCGCGCCGATTTCCGCCGCGATGCGCCGGCTGAGCGCCGGCATCGCGGGGGAGGTGGCGGCGCCAGCAGGCACCGCCCAGCGCGCTTAGTTCGCGATGATCGACACCGTCGAATTGGCTGGCACCGTGATCGTCTCGCTATACGTGCCGGTCTTGAAACCGCGCGCCACCGGGAACTGGCCGAAACCTTGCAGCGTGGCCGGTACGGTGCTCGGCATCGCGCGCTGGCTGCTGTAGTTCTGGCCATTGACGGCCGGGATCGCGAAGCCGCTGTCTGAACGCGCCGGATACGCAAAACCTGCCGGGCTGCCCGGCACCGGCAGCAGTGCCACCGCCGTGCCCCAACGGCCGAGTGCATCGCCCAGGCCCGTACCGCCGCCGGCCTGGATGGCGCTGCTGAGTACCGTGGCCGAATCTGTGGACGAGAAGTTCTGCAGCAGATTCCTGTAGTACGCCACGCCGTACTGGCGCAGCAGGAAGCCGCCCAGGCTGCCCGAGATCGGATACCCCGGGCACGACGACGTGAGCGACGGATCGAACGCCGTCAGCGAGCAGTCATATGCGCTTTGCAGCCAGGCCGGGAAGCGGCTGTCGCGCACGTTGTTGAAGCTCGGGTCGATCTGGCTGGAGAGCACGTCTTCCATCGTCATGGCCGTCATTTCTTCCAGCCACGTGCCGTACATGTACTGCGAGCCGTTCAGCACGCCGCGCTGATAGAAGTTGGCCATGTGCGTGAACTCGTGGCCCAGTGTGGAGATGACGGTGTTCAACCCATCGGTGCCGCCCAGGTAGATGGTTTCCGAATCCACATAAAGCGACAGTGACTGGTTCGACAGCGGCTGCGAGCTGGTCGTGAAATTGTTGCGCGCCCAGAAATAGCCCACGCGGCCATAGGGCTGGCCGTCAGGCTGGATGTTCAGCACCACGATGTCGAGCGCCTGGTTCGGATCGATCAGGCTGGCCGAGCTGGAGTAGCTGCCCCAAGGCTGGCCGACGATCGAGGTGGCCAGCGTATAGACCGACTGCGTGCCCGAGGCAAACTTGGTGATCAGCGTGCTGATGATGCTGTCGGAAATCTTGCTGCTGCCGTATTCCGTGTTTTCCACCCACAAGTTGACGATGCGGCCGTCGGTGGCGGTGGCTTGCTGCTGCAGCGTGGCCGTGCGCACGGTGGCGGTGCCGTCCGGCTGCTGGTGATTCCAGGTGCGCTGGGTGCCGACGGGGGCAACCGACTGCGGGCGCAGCACGGTGTCATTGGTAGCGCCCTGCGTCTTGAGCGGGCCCGAACCGGTGGCATAGCCGTCCAGCGCGTGCGCGTTGAAGTCGGAGATCTGGCGGTCGAATGCCGCGTTGATCGCGTCGTTCTTAACAGAGGCCGTGGTCAGATTGCCGGAGGCACCCGTGGTGGGCGTGGTGCTGGTGGTCGTGCCGCCCGTACCACCGCCGAGGCCAAGCAGGCCGGCGCTCGAGAGCGACACCGACGGCATCGGCTGCGCAGCCGCACCCTGGTTGGTGTAGATGAGTGTGACGTTCTGGCCCGTGAGCCCGGCAATCGACACATTCACGGTGCCGGCCGAGCCGCCCGTGTTGGTGGCCTGCCAGACGCCTACGCCGGAGCCAGCGTAGGTATTGCCCAATGCACCGCAGTTGGAGCCGCTGCAGGCGGCAGTCAGATTGATGCTGGCAGGGGAGGCCTGCGTGGCGGCGGGGGTGGCCCCCGAGCTACCGCCACCGCCTCCACCGCCGCAGGCGGCCAGCGTGCTTGCTGCCGCCACCATGATTGCGATGGTCCATTGCTTCGTACTGCTACCGCCCTTGCTGCCTTCCATCCTCATCTCTCCAAATCCGAATTCCGGCGCGCTGTCGGCTCGTGACGGTGGCGCGCGGACGGATTCTCAAGGCGAGGTGACCGATTCGATCCGTGGAAATAACGGGTCGGCAAGGCCCAATTCCCCCCGATGTGGGGGTGTCGTCACGCACACCCTGTCGAAAAGGTTGAGAAAGTCGTAGCCCCAGGATGTAGAAGCGGAAAACGGGGGAGAGCGTCGGCCGGCACTTTTGCCCTGGGGCGGTCCGTTAAAATGGGCCGCCTCCTTCTGATTGCGGCGCTTCAGGCGCTGAATACGTCACCCATTCATGCTCGTCGCGCAGCTCAAATCGTTCTTCATGGTCGCCCGCCTGGGCAGCATCACGCTGGCTGCCAAGCAGCTCGGGCTGTCCCAACCGACCGTCACATCGCAGATCCGCGCGCTGGAAGAGGCCTACGGTGTGGAGCTGTTCTATCGCGGCGGGCGCCGGCTGTCGCTGTCGGACGCCGGCGTGCGGCTGATGCCGCTGGTCGACCAGCTCGTACACCAGGAAACCGAGATCGACTTCTTCCTGCGCAATTCCGGCGACATGGGTTCCGGCCACCTGCGCATTGGGGCCACGGCGCCGTACTACATCCTCGATATCGTTGACCGCTTCTGCCAGAGCCACCCCGGCATCGACGTGAGCATCGAGGCCGGCAACTCGGTGCAGATGCTCGACGCGCTGCAGGAATACCGGGTGGACGTGGCCTCGTCGTCGCAGCGGGTGGACGACGCACGCTTCCTGCGCATTGAGCTGGCCCGTGACCCGCTGGTGCTGGTGGTCCATCGCAGCCACCCACTGGCCGCGCAGACGAGCGGGTCAGTGCCGGTGACGGCGTTGTCGCAATGTCGGCTGCTGGTGCGCGAGGTCGGCTCCACCACCCGGGCGATGACCGAAACGATGATGGCCCAGGCCGGCGTGACAGCCGCCTCCACGGTGGAAATCGGCAGCCGGGAGTCCATCCGCGAGGCGATCATGCGCAACCTGGGCGTGAGCGTCATCGCCCGCCAGGAGGTGCCGAGCCATGCGGATTTGCGCGTACTGGCCTTCGAAGGCGGCGCGCCGGAGCTGAGCGAATACCTCTACTGCCTGCAAGACCGGCGCGAGGCACGGTTGATTGCGGCCTTCCTGGCAGAAGTGCGGTCGCCGCGGCCGTAACTTCGTCATCCACCTGAACAAAAATCCGGAAATGCGCGCATTGGCGTTTTTGGGGTAACTGCCACATGGGGTACATGTCGGCTAGCTACAGTGGCGACCGTTTTTGCTACTGCCTCAGCCGCCCCGTCAATGCCCCAGCCTGCTTCCCACCCGATCCCGGGTAACGCCACACCGTTCCTCTCCGTGCGGCAAGTTGCCCGCCGTTTTGGCGCCTTCACCGCGCTTGACGGCGTTTCGCTGGACGTGGCGCAGGGCGAGTTCGTCTGCCTGCTGGGCCCGTCGGGCTGCGGCAAGACGACCCTGCTGCGCATCATTGCGGGGCTGGAGGCGCAGGACGCTGGTCAGATCGTCGCCGGTGGTCGCGATATTTCGAGCCTGCCGCCGCGTGAGCGCGACTACGGCATCGTCTTCCAGTCGTACGCGCTGTTTCCCAACCTGACGGTCGCACAGAACGTCGCTTACGGTCTGGACACCACCAACGGCAACCGTGCCCGCATGCAGGAGCGGGTGTCGGAGATGCTCGCGCTGGTGGGCCTGGCCGGCAGCGAGGCGAAGTACCCGTCGCAGCTCTCGGGCGGCCAGCAACAGCGTGTGGCACTGGCCCGTGCGCTGGCGCCCGCGCCGTCGCTGCTGCTGCTCGATGAGCCGATGTCGGCGCTGGATGCCCAGGTGCGAGAACACCTGCGCATCGAGCTGCGCCGCCTGCAGCGCAAGTTGAACGTGACCACGCTGATGGTCACGCACGATCAGGACGAGGCCATGGCAATGGCAGACCGCATTGCGGTCATGTCCAACGGCCGCATCGAGCAGACGGGTTCGCCCTCGGAAATCTATACGCACCCCGCCACGGGCTTTGTTGCCGGCTTTGTCGGTCAGGCCAACTGGTTGCCGCTGGAGCGCACGGAAGATGGCTCGCCCATGCTGGCCGGTCAGCCATTGCTGCTCGATCCAGCCTTTGCAGATTCCGCACCCGGTACCGGCCGTCTGTTCTGCCGCCCCGAGGCCGTGACGCTGCATCCGGACGACGACGCCCCCAACCGCCATCTGGCCCGCGTGGTCGACCAGATCTACCTGGGCAGCCGCACGCGCGTAACGCTGGCCATCGATGGCCTGGCCAATGCGCAGTTGGTTGCCGAAGTGGCATCGAACGCATTGCGCGGTGCCGGCAGTAGCCTTGGCGAAGCCAAGCTGTGGATCGCGCTGGAGCGCGACGGCCTGCGAGTCTATGCCTGAGGTGGTGATGTCGATGCTCCCGCCCGAGGCCAACGTGGTCAATGTCGTGAAGGCCACTCCCCAAACACAAGCCGCGCGCACGTTGTTCTGGCGCACCGATGCGCCGGTGCTCGCCGGCATGAAGCTGGGGTGGTTCCTCCTGCTGACGCTCGGTCTGCTGCTGCCCACGGCAATGATGCTGTTGCAGGCCACGGGGCTGGTCGCCAGCGCGCGCAGTACCGATGAACACGGCTTGGCGCTCGTCGCCCATGTCGTGCAGGGCCCCAATTTCCTGGCCATGGTGGGGCGCACCCTGGCCGTGTCGAGCGGCGTGGCCGCCATCGTCGTACCGCTGGCCTTTGTCTTTGCCTACGCCGTGCAGCGCACGCGCATGCCGTTGCGCGGCACGATGCGCACGCTGGCGATGCTGCCGCTATTTGCGCCGTCCTTGCTGCCGGGCATCGCGCTGGTCTACCTGTTCGGCAACCAGGGGCTGTTCAAGGCCTGGCTGGGCGGCAGCAACATCTACGGCTTCTGGGGCATCGTGCTGGGCGAGGCGTTCTATACCTTCCCGTATGCGCTGATGCTGTTGGTCTCCACGCTCACGCTGGCGGATGGCCGCCTGTATGACGCCGCGCGTGCCATGGGCGCGAGCCCGTGGCGCACGTTCCGCACGGTCACGCTGCCGGGTGCACGTTATGGCCTGTTTGGTGCCTTTGCCCTGGTCTTCACGCTGGTCGCCACGGACTTTGGTGTGCCGACTGTGGTGGGCGGCAGCTATCAAGTGCTGGCGGTGGAAGCCTACAAGGCAGTGGTGGGCCAGCAGCAGTTTGCGCGCGGCGCCGTCATCGGCCTGATGCTGCTGCTGCCTGCGCTGCTCACCTTTGCCGTGGAACGCCTTGTGCAGCGCCGCCAGCATGCGGCGCTGGCCAGCCGCGCGCAGCCGTACCACCCGCAGCCGGATCGCATGCGCGATGGTCTCTATCTGCTGCTGACCGCACTGGTGGTCGGATGGATTCTGGTGATGCTGGCCACCGCCGTGGGCGCATCGCTGGTCAAGCTGTGGCCGTACAACCTCGAGCTGTCGCTGCGCAACTACGACTTCGACAACATGGATGGCGGCGGCTGGCTGGCCTACCGCAACAGCCTGAAGCTAGCCGCACTCACCACCGTGTTTGGCACCGGGCTCATCTTTACCGGCGCATGGTTGGTCGAGAAAACACGCACCACGCGCGCCACCGCATGGCTGCATCCGGCCATCCGCTTTGCCGTGCTGCTGCCGATGGCGGTGCCCGGTCTCGTGCTGGGCCTGGGCTACGTGTTCTTCTTCAACCACCCGGCCAATCCGCTCAACAGCCTGTACGGCAGCATGACGCTGATGGTGCTCTGCACGATCATGCACTGCGCTACGGCCGCGCACCTCACGTCGGTGGCATCGCTGGGCCAGTTGGATCCGGTGTTTGAAGCCGTGTCGGCCTCGCTCAAGGTATCGGCGCTGCGCACCTACTGGCGTGTGACGTTGCCGATGTGCCTGCCGGCCGTGCTGTCGTGCGCGCGCTATCTGTTCGTGTCGGCCATGACCACTGTGTCGGCGGTGATCTTCCTCTACAGCCCCGACACCGTACTGGCCTCCGTGGCCGTGCTGAACATGGATGACGCCGGTGACATCGGCCCCGCTGCGGCCATGTCCACGTTGATCCTGGTCACGTCGATCGTCGTATCGCTGCTGCTGGAGCTTGCCACGCGCGGCGTCACACGCCGCACGCAGGCCTGGCGCACCCCCTCACATTGAATTGGTAGCAACGCATTTGTCTCAATGAAGGAAGCAGAACATGGGTGACTCCTCCCCAATCACGGCCCGCCAGGCGGGCACTGACCGCGTCAACCCGGGCGCCACGCCATTGCGCCTGGAAGCCGCCGTGCTCGACTGGGCCGGCACCGTAGTGGACTTCGGTTCGTTTGCCCCCACGCAGATCTTCGTGGAAGCGTTTGGCGAATTCGGCGTGGCTATCACGCTGGACGAAGCACGCGGCCCCATGGGCCTGGGCAAGTGGGACCACATCCGCACGCTGTGCAACGACGGCGCGATTGCCGCACGTTTCTCGCTGGCACACGGCCGCATGCCCACCGATGACGACGTCACCGCCATCTACAACCGCTTCATGCCGCTGCAGATCGAGAAGGTGGGTGCGCATTCGGCAATGATTCCCGGTGCGCTGGAGACCATCGCCGCGCTGCGCGAAGCCGGGCTGAAGATCGGCACGTGCTCAGGCTACCCACGCGTGGTGATGGACCGCGTGGTCGAGTTGGCCGCCAAGGCCGGCTACACGCCCGACTGCGTGATCGCCTGCGACGAGGTGCCGCGTGCCCGCCCGTGGCCTGCACAGGCACTGCGCTGCGTGGTGGATCTCGCCATTGGCGATGTGGCTGCCTGCGTGAAGGTGGACGACACCGTGCCCGGTATCGAAGAAGGCCGCCGCGCCGGCATGTGGACGGTGGCGCTGCTGATGTCGGGCAACGCGCTGGGCCTGCCGTACGCGCAATACGCCGCGCTGTCTGCCGACGAGCGTGCGCGCCATCGTGTCGCCATTTCTGCCGGCTTTGCCGCCTGCCGTCCGCATTACGAGATCGACACGATTGCCGATCTTCCCGAAGTCGTCGCCGATATCAACCGACGCCTGGCGCGCGGTGAGCGGCCGCAGTGTTTGTAACGCGTGTTCGTAACTTCAGCAGTTCCAACCCTAGCTTCACACCACACCGAGGAAACCATGACGAAACGTCTTTCCCTCCTGGCTGCCGCCGCTGCAATGGCTCTGGCCTCAACGGCTTCCGTGGCCTTTGCCAAGACCACGCTGACCGTGTACACGGCGCTGGAAGCTGACCAAGTGAAGGCGTACCAAGACGCCTTCGAGAAGGTCAATCCGGACATCGAAATCAAGTGGGTGCGCGACTCCACCGGCGTCGTCACCGCCAAGCTGCTGGCCGAGAAGAACAACCCGCGCGCTGACGTGGTGTGGGGCCTGGCCGCATCGAGCCTGGCCATCCTGGACAAGGAAGGCATGCTGACGCCGTATGCACCGGCTGACCTGCCGAAGATCGGCGCCACGTACCGCGACAAGGCCAACCCGCCGGCATGGGTGGGCATGGACGCCTGGGGCGCCGCCATCTGCTTCAACACGGTCGAAGCCGAAAAACAGCACCTGCCGAAGCCGACCTCGTGGGCTGACCTGACCAAGCCCGTGTACGCCGGCAAGATCGTCATGCCGAACCCGGCTTCGTCGGGCACGGGCTACCTGGACGTGAGCGCCTGGCTGCAGATGCAGGGCGAGCAGAAGGGCTGGGACTACATGGACGCCCTGCACAAGAACATCGGTCAGTACACGCACTCGGGCTCCAAGCCTTGCAAGATGGCCGCTTCGGGCGAGTTCCCGATCGGTATCGCGTTTGAATACCGCGCTGTGAAGTCGAAGAAGGAAGGCGCACCGATCGACATCGTGCTGCCGTCGGAAGGCCTGGGCTGGGACGTGGAAGCCACCGGCATCATGAAGGGCACCAAGAACCTGGACGCCGCCAAGAAGCTGGCTGACTTTTCGGCAAGCCCGGCTGCGATGGCGCTGTACGAGAAGAACTTTGCCGTGGTCGCCACGCCGGGCTTCTCCAAGCCGGATCCGCTGCTGCCAGCCGACTACGAGAAGCGCCTGATCAAGAACGACTTCACGTGGGCCAGCGCCAACCGTGACCGCATCCTCGCCGAGTGGACCAAGCGCTACGACGGCAAGTCGGAGAAGAAGTAAGTGACTGACGCTCCCGCAACTCAAGGGGGCCTGGATGCCAGCACCGACGTCGCCATTGTCGGGGCTGGCATTTTGGGCTTGGCGCATGCCGCTGCCGCCGTCAAGCGCGGCCTGCGCGTGACGGTGTTCGAGCGCAGCGACATTGCCGTGGGTGCCTCCATCCGCAACTTCGGCCAGATGCTGGTGACCGGCCAGCCGCCCGGCATCATGCTCGACCTGGCGCGTGAAAGCCGTGCGCTATACCTCGACTGGGCCGACAAGGCCGGCATCTTTGCGCGCGCCAAGGGTGCGCTGCTGTTCGCCCGCAACAGCGCGGAAGACGCCGTGTTGGACGAGTTCATGTCCACCCGTGCGCCGGCGTTTGGCTACAACGTCAAACTGCTGCGCGGCGCTGAACTGGCCAATCTGTACGACGGCCGCTTCGCACGCCACCGCGCGGCGCTGCAAGGCTTTGATGACGTGCAGCTCTATTCGCGTGAAGCCATTCCGGCGCTGGCTGCATGGCTTGCCGCGCAAGGCGTGCGCTTCCACTTCGGCACGCTCGTGCGCCATGTGGACGGCGGCCGGCTGGAGACGACGGCAGGCGTGTGCAATGCGCAGCGCGTGATCGTCTGCAGTGGCCACGACTACCAGACGTTGTGCGCGGATCAACTGCGTGCGCTGCAACCGCAGGTGTGCCGCCTGCAGATGCTGCGTGTGACGCCCGAAGACGGCTTCCAGCTGGAACACGCGGTGCTGACTGGTCTGTCGTGCACGCACTACGGCGCCTTTGCCGATCTGCCGACCGCCCAAGCGCTGGCCATGCAGATCGAGCATCAACGCCCCGAGCTGCAACGCCACGGCATTCACCTGCTGGTGAGCCCGACGCCGTATGGCGACTGGATCGTTGGTGATTCGCACGACTACGGCCAGGACGCTCGCCCGTTCAATGCCGAGTCGGTCGACAACATCATGCTGGACCTGGCGCGCGATACCTTCGGTAGCAAGCTGCGCGTGGTGGAACGCTGGCAAGGCGTGTATGGCGCCAAGTGCCATGTGCCCGGCAGCGGCGCGTTCTCGATCACCCGCATCGATGACCGCACCACCGTCGCGCTAATGCACAGCGGCATTGGCATGAGCGTGGGCCCCGCACTGGCGCATCGCCATGTCGACGCGCTGGTGGATGGCACGGCACTGCCACAGTGGACACCGCCGGCGACATTGCCTGCGACGGCCACGGCCTGACGTCAGTCACGTCACCCAAGAAAGAATGCCCGTACGGTTTTTGCCGTGCGGGCGTTTTCATTTCAAGCTGCGAATAGTTCAACCACCGGCCAGCCGCGTGCTTCTGCCACGCCGCGCAAGGTGTCGTCAGGGCTGATGGCGATGGGGTGGGAAACGGTTTCCAGCAGCGGCAGGTCGTTGCGTGAATCGCTGTAGAACACGGTGCGGGAGAAGTCCGCCATGCGCTGGCCCCGCTGCGCGAGCCATTCCGTCACGCGCACGATCTTGCCGGCGCCGAAGCTTGGCGTGCCGACCAGGTTGCCGGTGAAGTTGCTGTCAGCCTGATTGCCCACCATCTCGCCTTCCACCGCCAGCAGGTGCGGCACGTTGAAGGCGGCGGCAATCGGTTCGGTCAGGTAGCGGTGCGTGGCGGTGACGATGCAGCAGAGATCGCCTGCGTGCAGGTGCGTATCCACCAGTTTCCTAGCGCGCGGCAGCATGGCCGGTTGGATGACGTCGCGCATGAAAGTCGCGCGCCATGCATCCAGCCGCGTGCGCGGATGCTGCGCCAGCAGCCCGAGCGAGAAGCGTGCATGGCGTGCAAAGTCGAGCGTGCCCTCGCGGTACTCGCGCATCCAGCGCTCGTTGGCCTGCTCAAAGGCCTCGCGATCGACGGCGCCCTGGGCCACCAGGAAGCGGCCCCATTCGTATTCGCTGTCGATGGGCAGCAGGGTGTGGTCCAGGTCGAACAGGGCAAGCGATTGCATACAACGGGCAGCAGCGGCAGTTGGAAAGCCGCGAGGTTACTGCTTCAACGCGTCGCGGTTGTGTCCATCGCCAGAACTTTGGCGATGAACGCATCGGCGTTTTTCTTCGGAGGATGTTTGTCCAGGCAATCAAGGAAGCTGCGCACCAGCCGTGAATCCTTGCGCTCTTTCAGGAAGTACAGGTATTCGTGGATGACCGGCGCGTTGGCGGCAAACGGCAGCACACGCACGTCGGGCCGGCGCGGCGCCTCGCGGGCCGGCACGATGCTGCTGCCCAGCCCCAGGCTGATGGCCTCATAGATGGCCTCGCGGCTGCCGATGATGCTCATGCTGGCGGGCTCGATGCCGGCGGCGGCCAGAGCGTCTTCGGTCACGCGGCGGGTGACGGAGCCCGGCTCGCGCATCAGCAACGGGCAGCCGGCAATGTCATCCAGCGTTACGTGCGGGCGGCGCGCCAGCGGGCTGTCCAGCGGTACCACCAGCACCATCGTGTCGTCAGCCAGGGTGATCCGGTGCAGGCGCTCATCGTCCACCGCGTGCGACGAGACGGCCAGGTCGATACGGACCTCGGACAGCGCCTCGAGCATCTGCTGCGAGTTGCCGAACTCGATGGTGATCTCGATGGTCGGGTAGCGGGCGCGGAAGGCAGCCACGCTGGGCAGGATGTAGTAGGGGCCGGTGGCGCCCACGCGCAGGTTGCCGGTACGCAGGTCACCGGCATTGCGCAGGAGAAAATCGACGTCGCCTTCCTGCTGGGCAAGGCGCTCGACAATGGGCATCAGGCTCACGCCCAGGTCAGACAGGTCCAGCCGGCTGCCGCGGCGGTGGAACAACTCCACACCGTACATCTCTTCCAGTTGGCGGATGCGTCCGGTCACGGTGGGCTGTGACAGGCGCAGGCGCTTGGCGGCGCCCGTCACGCTGCCCTGGCGGGCCACCTCGAAGAACGACATCAACAGATCGCCCAGCATGCTTGTATTTCCTCTGCATTTCATTTGCTATTTGGCGGCACAGTGTAGAGAGCCTTTATGACGCTTCACACTGTGGAACCTTACGAAGCGGCCGGGCAGCGCGGGGCAGAGGGCCGTGCCGAGCCGACGTGGTGTGATAGGGGTAGGGCGCTGGGCGCACATCGTGCTACCTTGTGAGCCAGTGCGCGCAATACAGGAACAGGAGACACCATGCCGGTGCTGAAGGTCGATGTCGTGACGGCAGAAGAACGGTTGTACGAAGGCACAGCCAAGTTCGTGGTCATTCCCGGCACCGAGGGCGAGCTGGGCATCCTGCCCGGCCATGAACGCCTGCTCACGCGCCTGCGCCCCGGCACCGTGCGCGTCACCTTGGAAAACGATGAAGAGGTGATCCTGTTCGTGGCCGGCGGCTTTGTCGACGTGCAGCCCGAGCAGGTGATCGTGCTGGCCGACACCGCCGTGCGTGCGCGTGACCTGGACGAGGTCAAGGCCCAGCAGGCACGCAAGGCCGCCGAAGAACTCATGCAGAACAGCCACAGCAAGATCGACTACGCCCGTGCCCAGGCGGAACTGGCAGAGGCCGTAGCCCAACTGGCTGCCATCGAGCGCCTGCGCAAGCGCCGCCGCTGAGTTTTCACGCTCGTGTGCAGCACCCGCTGCACACCACAAGCGCGACGTTGTGTCCTCCCGCCCACGGGAGGGGTAAAGAACCGCCGCCGCCCTCCGTTTTAGAGCAGAACGATTGAAATCCCGTTGAACGTCCTCCAGAGACGTGATCGGTTCTGCTGGTCTGCCGATGTCGCCCCTAGTTGTGATAGCGCGTGCGCTGGTCTGCCGTGTCCCCCACGGCCCCCGAAAGCACGTGCGTGCCCTGGTTCCATTTGCGTTGTTGTTGCGCCTGCTTTTGCGGAATTTCAGGTGGATCGGCAATGCGCAAATGTTTGCGCTGGCACTTCTGCTGGTACCAGCCTTCGTCTATGCGGGAACCGACGTGAGCGATCTGACCGAGCTGCCCATCGAGCAGTTGATGCAGGTGCGGGTGGTGACCGGGGCATCCAAGTATGCCGAAGCGGCCAATGAGGCACCCGCCAATGTGCAGGTGATCACCGCCGAGGACATCAAGACCTACGGCTGGCGCACGCTGGCCGACATCCTGGGCAGCCTGCCGGGGCTGTACACCAACTACGACCGCAACTACGCCTCGCTGGGCGCACGCGGCTTCCTGCGTCCGGGCGATTACGACACGCGCTTCCTGCTGCTGATCGATGGCTACCGCACCAACGACTCCATCTTTGACGAAGCCGCGGTGGGCACCGATGCACTGCTCAACGTCGACCTGATCGACCGTGTGGAATACGTGCCCGGCGCCGGCTCCGCAGCGTATGGCTCAAATGCGCTGTTTGGCGTGATCAACATCATCACCAAGCGCGGGCGGGACATTGGCGGTGTGCAGGTCAGCGGCGCCACCGGCAGCGCCAATGCGCGCGATGGCCGCGTGACCTGGGGCAACCGTGCAGAGAACGGCGCCGAATGGCTGCTCTCAGCCAGCGTGAACGACGCGCCGGGTCGTGACCTGTACTTCTCGCAGTTCAACCAGCCCGGTGTCAGCGACGGCGTTGCGCGCGGCATGGATTTCGACCGCAGCAAGCGGCTGTTTGCCAAGGGTAGCTTTGGCGAGTTCGGTTTGACCTTCGGCTATGCGGACCGCACCAAGGGCACGCCCACCGCACCGTACGACCAATTCTTCAATGACCAGCGCTCGCGCAGCATCGACACGCGCCAGATGCTCAACGGTACGTGGCAGCACGCGCTGGACGATGCCACCGATGTCTCGGCGCGGCTGTACTGGGGCCGCTACGTATCGCAGGGCCACTACGTCTACGACTATCCGCCGGTGACCGAGAACCGCGACTGGTACGACTCCGCCTGGTACGGCGCCGAGCTCAAGCTCGTGACGCGCCGCTTTGATCGCCACACGCTCGCGATCGGCACGGAATTGCAGCGCGACTACCGCGATGCCATGCGCAATTTTGACGTCACCCCGTACTTCAGCTACCTGGATGACCACCGCAACAACAACCGCGTCGGCATCTATGTGCAAGACCAGTTCGCGCTCAACCAGAACTGGGTGCTGGATACCGGCCTGCGCTACGACCACACCAGCTTTGCGCCGGGCATCTTCAGCCCGCGCGTGGGCCTGATCTGGCACGCTGCGCCCACCACGACCGTCAAGGCGATCTACGGGATGGCCTACCGTGCGCCCAACGACTACGAGCTGAACTACCAGACCGCATCCCTGGGTGGCCAGCAGGTCAACACGGGCCTCGTTGCCGAGCGCATCC
Source organism: Ralstonia sp. A12 (assembly GCF_000801955.1). Lineage (GTDB taxonomy): Bacteria > Pseudomonadota > Gammaproteobacteria > Burkholderiales > Burkholderiaceae > Ralstonia. The sequence goes on along the minus strand of NZ_JSZO01000033.1, from coordinate 64,610 downwards.
GCACATATGAAGCGGTGCTGGAGCAGCAGGTGAGCGCCGGCGGCAAGGCAACGCTGTCGGTGTTTCAGAACAACGTTTCCAACCTGATCAGCCAGAGCGAAGACCCTGCGACCGGGTTGCTGTACTTCAGCAATGTGGCGCGTGTGCGTACGCGCGGTGCAGAACTCGGCTACGAACAGAACTGGCCCGGCGGCACACGCCTGCGCACGAGCTACAGCTTCCAGCACTCGGAAGACGCCACCACCGGCCAGACGCTGAGCGACTCCCCGCGCCACATGCTCAAGCTCAACGCCACCACGCCGCTGTGGCGCAGTGACTGGCGCGCCGGGCTGGAGGCGCAGTACATCAGCAACCGGTTGACGACGTCGGGCAGCGTGGGCGGTTACTGGATTGCCAACCTGACCTTGCTGGCGACCCGGCTGGCGCCCAATCTGGAGATGTCGGCCAGTCTCTACAACCTGTTCGACCGGCGCTATGCCGACCCGGCCGGACCGGAGGTGCTGATGCCCGCCGTCCAGCAGGACGGCCGTACGTTTCGCCTGAAGCTCACCTACACCTTCCGATGAACGCACTGCGCGCCCACCTCCGTCGTGCCACGAGCCAGCGCTTGCGCCGGCTGTGCGCGGTGTTGGCCGTGGTGCTGGCAACGGTGGCATGGATGCGGGCCACCTATGCGCAGATGCAGGCCAGCGAAGTTCAGATCAAGGCGGCCTTCATCTACAACTTTGCGCTGTTCACCAGCTGGCCGACTGACGCCATGCAGGCGGGCGCCCCGATGGTGGTGTGCGTGACTGCCGAGCACCCGTTGCAGGCAGCCTTGGAAAAACTGACAGGAAAACCCGTGCGCGGACACCGGCTGGAAATCCGAAAGATCAACGATGGCGCCGTTGCCGGCTGCCATCTGCTGGTGCTGGGGGCACAGTCATCCGGTAGCGTCCGCCTGGACCCGGCTAGCCCGGTACTGACGGTGGGCGACGGTCACAAGGGCGCACTCACGCCGATGATTGCGCTAGCCTTGCAGGACAACCGGGTCGTATTCGACATCGACGCGGGCGCGGCGCGGCTGGCAGGTCTGCAGCTCAGCTCGCAGTTGCTGCGCCTGGCAAGGAGCGTGCAATGAACCTGGCCCTGATGACACAACGGCCTCGCCTGGGGCATACCGTGGTGCGGGCGAACATGGCGGGCGCTGGTGCGGCGCTCACCATTGCCGGCTTTCTGCTGATCGTGTTCCAGTTCATTGCATTGCACGCGGCGCTGGTGCGTGATGTGCACGTGCAGGCACGCATCATCGGCGCGAACAGCGTGGCGGCGCTGCTGTTCAACGACCGTCGCGCGGCCGAAGAGACGTTGGGTGCGCTGGGTGCATCGCCAACGCTGCGCGCGGCCGGCATCTTCACAGCGCTGCGCAAGCCGCTGGCGCTGTATCAGCATGGCGAGGCCGCCCCCGTGCGGGCGCCCGATGCCGCCATGCTGCGGGAGGAGGACATCTCCACGCTGACCACGCTGGAGGTGGTTGAGTCGGTGGAATCCGAGCGCCGCGTGATCGGCTACGTGGTAATCCGCTCCAGCCTGGTCGACCTGTACATGCAGTTGCTCGGCTATGCCGTGCTAACGGTATCGGTAGGCATTGGCGCGATGGGCGTCGCCTATCTGGTGATCGCCCGCATGCGCCGGGCAGTGCTGCAGGCCGAGGCCCACCTCGACTATCTCGCCCACATCGATTCAGTAACGGAGCTGCCCAACCGGCACGCCTTTAACGAACGGCTGCAGGTGTCGCTCAAGCGCGCGGGCCAGTCGGGCGCGGTAGGCCTGCTGTTGCTGGATCTCGACAACTTCAAGGTGGTCAACGACACGCTGGGCCACAACAATGGGGACCGCCTTTTGCGCCAGGTGGCTCGCCGCCTGAACGAGGTCATCGAACAAGCCAACCTGCGTGCCGTGCTGTGCCGCATCGGCGGAGATGAGTTCGCCATCATTGCCGAGCTGTCCGGGCGCGCATCGATTACCCCGTCGGATGCCGCTGAACTGGCTGATGGCCTGGCCAAGCGCATTCTCGCCGCGCTGGCTGCGCCGTTTGCGCTGGATCTGCACCAGATCTACGTGACGGCCAGCGTGGGCGTGAGCCTGTATCCGCATGACGCCCGCGACGTGCAGGCCCTCACGCGCAACGCCGACACGGCGATGTACTACGCCAAGAACCGTGGCAAGAACGCTGCGGCCAGCTTCACGTCCGAGATGGACCAGCAGGCCCGCCGCCGCCTGCGCGTGGAAGCCGACCTGCGCCGCGCGCTCGACCGTGAAGAACTGCTGCTGGCGTATCAGCCGCAGGTTCGCTTGCAAGGGCTGGATACGGACGGCGCAGCGGTTCCCACCTCGCATGTGCATGGCGTGGAAGCCCTGGTGCGCTGGCGCCATCCGGAGATTGGCCTGATCGGCCCGGGCGAGTTCATCGCCGTGGCGGAAGAAACCGGCCTGATCGTGCCGCTGGGCCTGTGGGTGCTGCGCACGGCGTGTGAGCAGGCTGTGCGCTGGATGCGGGAAGACGGCGCCACGCTGCGCGTGTCGGTCAACCTGTCGGCGCGGCAGGCACGTGATCCGGCGCTGGTGCAGAACGTGCTCAACGTGCTGGCCGAGACGGGCTTGCCGCCGCACATGCTGGAGCTGGAGATTACCGAAAGCGTGCTGATGGAAGACATCGAGGCCAACATCGCGTTGCTCGAAGCGCTGCATATGGCGGGCATCAGCCTGTCGATCGACGATTTCGGGACGGGGTATTCGTCGCTGGCGTATCTGCAGCGCTTCCCGATCCAGAAGCTCAAGATTGACCGCAGCTTTGTGCAGCGCATGCCGGGCGACGGCGAGGCGATTGCCGGCGCGGTCATCGCCATGGCCCACAGCCTGAAGATGGAGGTGGTGGCTGAAGGTGTGGAAGACCCCGAACAACTGGCGCTGCTGCGCCGTGCCGGTTGTGATCTGGGGCAAGGCTATCTGTTCTCGCGCCCGCTGGAGGCAGCACCGCTGACGCAGTGGCTCAGGCGTTTGGATGGCATCGATGAGGCTGCCTCCGACATCGCACCTGAGGGCGACGCCGTACCTTCTGACCAGCAGCCTTCATCGTTCGTGGGATAGGGCTCAGGCGGTTGCGCGCCGGGCCGCCCGCGTGGCGCCGGCCGTCAGCACCACCACGGCCGCCAGGATGATGCCCGTGGCGCCCAGCGTTTGCGGCGCGACGTGCTCATCGGCCAGCCATGCGCCCATCAGCAGGGCGATGGGTGGGTTCACGTAGACATAGCTCGTCGCCATGACGGTGGATACGCGCTCCACCAGCGCCATATAGGCCGTGAAGGCAATGGCCGAGCCGAACACAACCAGGTACCCCCACGCCAGCGCCGAGTGCAGGCCGATGCTGTGCGGCCACTTCTCTCCCACGATCAGGCTGAGCAGCACCAGCGCCACGCCGCCAAAGGCCATCTCCAGCACAAAGGCCGTTGTGCCCTTGGGCATATCGATGCGCTTGGAGAGCTGCGAGCCGAACGACCACGACGCAATGGCCGTGGTCAGTGCCAGTACGCCAGCGGTGCTGGCCTGGAACTCCGCACCGTGGAACAGCACCGCAATACCGAGGCTGCCCAGTGCAATCGCACCAATCTCATACGCACGCAAGCGGCCGCCCGCCAGCAACGTCCACAGCGTGGAGAACAGCGGCATCGACGCGATCATCACCGTGGTGGCGCCGGAAGAGATGGTCTGTTCGGCCACGGCCGTCATGCCCATGCCGCCCACCAGCATGAAGGCGCCAATCAGCGCGCAGTTGCGCACCTGGCGCCAGCTTGGCCGTTCGCGTTGGCGCAGGAGGACCAAGGGGGCGAGCAGCGCCGCTGCCGCCAGAAACCGCGAGCCCATCATCAGGAAGGGCGGCAGATCGGTCAGCGCAAAACGGATGGCGAGATAGGTCGTGCCCCACACCACGTAGGTGATGAACAGGCAGACCACGATCAAGGGAGACATGTCGGAACCCAGGCGAGGAAGTCCCGATGCTACTCAAGGCGCGCTGATGCGCAAAACGAGTTTTGTTATCGCTCGTTGTTAGCGGGGTTAGCAAGCACGTGAGTTTTGGGGCGCGCCACGTTTGGAACACCACCTTTCAAGCGCCGAAGGCCACCGATGGCGTTCAGAACCTCAAACGCCGAGTTCAGAACGAGGATGGTCGAGTTGTGAACGCCAGACCATGGGGTTCAGAACCTCGAACGCGGCGTTCCGAACCCCCACAGCGGGGTTCGGAGGCGCAACCGTGGCGTCCAGAACCCCATGCGCCGGGTTGGGCAACCCAAATTTCGGCGTTCTGAACGGCAAAGGCGGAGATCAGAGCCTCAGCGGCCGGTCAGATGACCCGGAAGCCGTGCGTGCCGTCCCGCCCAAGCTGCTCGACCAGCCCGAACTCCCAGTCCAGATAGCCTTGCATGGCTGCACGCGGGGCATTGGTGCCCTCGTATGGGCGGCGATAGCGGTCGATACGCTCGGAGGCGAGGTGCGTTTCGCCGGATTCCACGGGTAGACCGGCTGCCACCCAGGCTGCCGTGCCGCCATCGAGCACCCAGACCTCCGCTTGCGTCAGCTTGGCCAGATCTACGGCGGCAAAGCGGGCGAGCAGGCTGGAGCCACAGGTCAGCACGTAGCGGCGGACCGGCGGAATGCGCTTGAGCGCGCCGGGCAAGTCTGAACGCACGGCAAACCAGGCGCCCGGAATGTGCCGCGCCACGTAGTTGGCGCTGCGCGTGACGTCGATGACCGCAGTGTCGCCGGCGTCCAGCCAACCAGCCAGTGCGCGGGCATCCACCGTACGTACGGCTGGCGTGCTAGCGGTGGGGGCGTGCCAGGGGCCGGTTGCGCTGCGCACGCCGGCGTCGACTGGGTTGACCACGTACACCTCCCAGCCCATCTGCGCGAGCCAGGAAGCGGTCATGTCGGCGCGCACGCCGTCGTCATCGGTCAGCACGATGCGGGCGCCACGCACGGCGGTGGTGTGGTCGGTTTCCTGCACGAGCTGCCCGCCCGGAGCGCTGGCAAAGCCGGGCAGGTGGCCGGCGGCGTATTCCTCGGGCGTGCGTACGTCCAGCTTGTAGAGCGTGCGATCCGGGGCTTCCAGCTTGGCAACGTCAGCCAGGGTAATGCGTGGCACGTTGGCGCGTTCAGCCACGGTGCGTGCATCGGCCTGGGCCTGGGTGCGGGTCTCTGCGGAAACAGAAGCGGGGTGCGGGCGGTTGATGCCGTGGTCCAGTACCTGATCGGCCAGCAGCCAGCCGATGGTGCCGTTGCGCAGCGCTGCCACCGGGTTGGGGATGCCGGCATTCACCAGCGATTGCGTGCCGATGATGCTGCGTGTGCGCCCTGCGCAATTGACGATGACCTGCGTGGCCGGGTTCGGCGCCAGCTCGCGGATGCGCAGCACAAGCTCCGCCCCCGGCACGCTGGTCGCGGTGGGGATGCTCATGGTCTGGAATTCGTCATAGCGGCGCGCGTCGACGATCACCACGTCGCGCTTGGCGTCGAGCAACGCCTTGACCTCCTGCGCGCTGAACGACGGCGTGTGGCGTTGTGCCTCCACGTATTCGCCAAAGGATTTGCTGGGCACGTTCACGTCCTGGAAGACCTCGCCGCCGGCCGCGCGCCAGCCATCCAGGCCGCCTTCCAGCAAGTAGACGCGCGTGTAGCCGAGTTCAGCCAGTTTGGCAGCAGCGTGCGGTGCAAGATCGACGCCATCGTGCACGCCATACAGAACAATCAACGTATCCCGGCGCGGAATGCGTGACCAGGCTTCCAGCTCCAGCCGCGAGAGCGGCAGGTTGGCCGCCCACAGCGGGTGCGCCTGCGCATAGGGGTCTTCCTCGCGCACATCCACCAGGGCGATCTCCTTGCGGGCCAGCAATGCGGCGCGCACGTCAGCATAGGTGAGCGTGGGGACGTGGGTCTCAGCCAGCGGTGCGGCAACCGGCGAGTCGGTGGCGTCGAGGGTGTCGATGGCAGTACTCATGTGGCAGACGTGTCCTTGGAACGGTCCCAGAGATTGGGCAGGTGGGTATTCGAATAGCCGGAGATGAACGGCTTGCGCTCACCGTCTTCCGTATAGACGGAGCGGTGAATGCCGCCGATGTTGCCGCCGTACACGTGAATGCTGATCGACGTGCGGTCGTCAAACGCGTTGTGCACGCGGTGGATGTCGCCCACGCGCGGTGAGACGCGCTCGACATTGCCGGGCTCCAGGCGAATGGCGGCGCCGTCGGGCTGCGGGCGGCCATCGGCATCGAGCTTGAACGGCTGCGAATACTCTGCGCCGCGCAGCATGCCGATCAGGCCCCACGTGGTGTGGTCGTGAATGGGCGTGCGCTGGCCCGGCCCCCAGACAAAGCTGACGATGGAGAAGCGCTCGCCGGAATCGGTATGCAGCAGGAACTGCTGGAAGTGCTCGGGATGCGGCTCGGCGTATTCGGCAGGCAGCCAGTTGTCCTGCGCGACGAGTGCGCCGAGCAGCGCGCCTGCACGCGAGAGGATTTCCGCTTCCGTCGGCTGCTGATCGAGCAGGCGGGACAGGGCAATCACGAAATCGCGCAGCGGCGCAATGGACTGCGTTTGCGCGGGTGCAGCGGCAAGGGCAGGCGTGCTCATCGGCAGGTTCCTGAGGTGGGGTTTTGCTTCATCTTGCGGGACTTGGCTGGCCGCGTCTACTTAAACCCCGAGCGCAGTGCGGCCTGCAGCCAGCAGGATCGAGTCGTTCTGCGGGGTGTGAATGCGGCTGCAGAGCACGTCACGGTAGTGGCGCTCCAGCGGGTTGTGGCGCGACAGACCGTGGTTGCCAGAGAGCTGCAGGGCGAGTTCGACCGCGCGGATGGCGTTGCTAGTGACGGTGTACTTGAGCAATCCGCTATCGGTCATGGAGAGCGGCGTGCCGGCATCGGCTGCCTCGGCAGCGTGGTCGAGCAGTACGCGGTTGGTGCGCAGCGCCGCAGCAATCTCACCAGCGGCTTCCTGCATGCGCGGCAGCGTTGCCAGCGGGGCACCAAGGTTGGCCGGCGCACGTGTGTTCAGGAACTGCGCGAGCCAGTCGCGTGCGGCCTGGGCTACGGCGTCGTACAGGCTACCGAGCAGGACGGCCATCCATGCCTGCTGATCGACATGCGCACCGGTGTCTGCCCATTCGGCGGCAGGCCGGATGTCGACGGCGTGGTCGAGTGGAATGGCCACGTCTTCCAGCACAACGTCGTGGCTGCCAGAGGCGCGCAGGCCAAGGTGGTTCCAGGTGTGCTCGATACGGATGCCGGGTGTGTCTGGGAGCAGGCGCGGCACGAGGAAGATGCCGACGTGAGGCTCCGCCTCATCGGTCCGCGCCCAGACTGCCAGCCAGCGCAGCGCCGGACTGCCGGTGCTGTAGAGCTTGCGGCCGTGGATGCGCCAGTGGTCACCAACGCGCGTAGCGACGGTGCCGGGCAGGCCGCCGCGTGCGGGCGTCCCCAAGTCGGGCTCCACACGCAATGCGTTGATGAGGGCACCTTCATTCAGCGCAGTGGAGAACACTTGCTGGCGGAGATGCGCGGGCCAGCGCGTATCGGCGCGGCCCAGCGCTCGATGCTGCAGATACGTCATCGTCAGCACAAGCGCAGTTGCTGCGTCGCCATACGCAACGGCCGCGATGATGCGGCGCGCCGTGGCTAGGTCCGCGCCGCCGCCACCATGTGCCTGCGGAATGACTTGCGCGGTCAATCCGGAAGCATGTAGCAGCGCAAAGTTCTCGTGCGCGAACGTGCCATGCGCATCGTGCTCTGCGGCCGTGGCAGCCAGTTGCGGCGTGATTGCGGCCAACACCTCGGCAAGCCGTTCGGGTGCCGTGGGCAGGCGATGCAGAGGGATGGACGACATGGCGAAACGGCGCACGAAGCAAGTGATGTTGCCGTACAGCGTATCCGCGTTGCCACGCACGGCGAACGATCCATGCCGAATATGCAGCGTTGAATTTATTCGTTAGTGCAACGCTGGTGGTGACGTAACTTCAATCGCATTCGTGGCGAGATGCAGTGCAACAAACGCAGCCTCGCCAGTCTTCTAACGATATGCGGAGCGAGCCACCATGAGCGTCGATTTCATCGGCATGATCCAGAGCCAGAAGCAATCGGAAATTCATCCGCCCAGCGGACCGGTGATCGACCGCGACTATGTGCGGGCCTTTGCGCAGGCGCACGAGCAGGCCGGCTTCGACCGCATTCTGGTGCCGCATCATTCGACCGGCCCATCGGCCACGTTGACGATCTCGTATGCGGCGGCACTGACCGAGCGCATCCACTTCATGCTGGCGCATCGGCCCGGCTTCACGAACCCGACACTGGCCGCACGCCAGATTGCAACGCTGGATCAATTCACGGGTGGGCGCCTGGGGGTGCACTTCATCTCGGGTGGCTCCGACAGCGAGCAGCGCCGCGACGGCGACTATCTTGACCACGACCAACGCTACGCCCGCACGGATGAATACCTCGGCATCCTGCGCCGCATCTGGACTGCGGCCGAGCCGTTCGATCACGAAGGCCAGTTCTATCGCTTTGAGCAAGGCTTCTCGGAGGTGAAGCCCGCGCAAAAGCCGCACGTGCCGATCTACTTTGGCGGCGCATCGGACGTGGCGGTGGAGGTGGCGGGCAAGCACGCCGATGTGTATGCCCTGTGGGGTGAATCGCTCGACCAGGTGCGTGAACTCACCACGCGTGTGCGAGCAGAGGCGGCCAGGCACGGACGCAGCATCCGCTTCTCGGTGTCGTTCCGGCCCATTCTGGCGGACACGGAAGATGCGGCCTGGGCCCGTGCCGAACGCATTCTCGAACGCACCCGTGCGCTGCGCCTGCAGCAGGGCTACAGCCGTGGCGGACCGCAACAGAGCGAGGGCGCGCGTCGCCTGCTGGCCGCGGCCGAGCAGGGCGATCGCGTAGACAAGCGCCTGTGGACGGCCATCGCCCGCGAAACCGGTGCGCGCTCCAACTCCACGGCACTGGTCGGCACGCCCGAACAGGTAGCCGACGCGCTGCTCGACTACTACGACCTGGGCGTCACGACCTTCCTGATCCGCGGCTTTGATCCGCTGGAAGACGTTGTCGACTACGGCCGCACGCTCATCCCGCGTGTGCGCGAGCTGGTGGCGCAGCGCGACGCACAGCGCAAGGCGGCCTGAGGACGCGGCATGAGTACAGTCATCTCCATCGAGCGGCCGGCTTCTTCCTCCCTCAGGCTGAATCCATCACCCCAACAGAAGTTCTGGTTTGATCCGCCCGCCGCGCGTACGTCCATCGAAGCGGAGCGGCGCCATCGGCAGGAGCGTCTGGCCGCCGCCTTTCGCATCTTTGCGCGGCATGGCTTCGACCTTGGGCTGGCGGGGCATATCACGGCGCGTGATCCGGAGCTGCCGGACCACTTCTGGGTGAACCCGCTGGGCGTGCATTTTTCACGTATCAAGGTGTCGGACCTGTTGCTCGTCAATGCGCAGGGGGAAACGGTCATTGGCAACCGCCCGCTCAACAAGGCAGCGTTCGCCATTCATGCGGCGATTCACGAAGCACACCCGCACATCGTGGCGGCAGCGCATACGCATTCGACGTATGGCAAGGCGTGGTCGACGCTGGGGCGGCCGCTTGATCCGCTCACACAGGATGCCTGCTCGTTCTATGAAGACCACGCGCTGTTTGACGACTTTACCGGCATGGTGGTCGATGCCAGCGAAGGAGAGCGCATCGCACGCGCGCTCACCAAGCCCGACCGCAGCACGCACAAGGGCGTGATCCTGAAGAACCACGGCATCCTCACCGCCGGCCCGACGGTGGAGGCCGCCGCCTGGTGGTACATCGCGCTGGACAACGCCGCGCACACCCAACTGCTGGCCGAAGCCGCCGGCAAGCCGCAGCCGATTGACGCCGCCACCGCGCGCTACACGCATAGCCAGGTGGGCGGCCCCGAAGGCGCGCTGCATGCGTTCGAGAGCCTGTACGCAGGCCTGATTGCCGCAGAGCCGGACGTGCTTGACTGAGCAGACCACAACACATCCAACGCATCACCATACGGGGAGCATTCAATGAGCCAAGACAAGGCGGGCATCTCGCGCCGCAAGGTACTGCACGCGGCCGCCGCCACGGCGCTGGCCGCACCGGCGTTGATTCTGGGCCGCAAGGCCTATTCCCAGCAGCGCAAGCTGACCTTTGCGTGGAACCAGAACTCGTTCTGCCTGACGCCCATCGTGGTGGCGCAGGAGCGCGGTTTCTTCGAGAAGAACGGCCTGCAAGTCGACCTGATCAACTACAGCGGATCGACCGATCAGTTGCTCGAGTCCATCGCCACCGGCAAGGCCGATGCCGCGGTGGGGATGATCCACCGTTGGCTCAAGCCGTTGGAAGCGGGCTTTGACGTGAAGATCATCGGCAGCTCGCACGGCGGTTGCGTGCGGTTGGTCGGTTCCAAGGCAGCGGGTGTGACCAACCTGCAGGCGCTCAAGGGCAAGACCGTGGGCGTGAGCGACCTGGCTGCGCCGGGCAAGCACTTCTTCACCATCCTGCTGGCCAAGAACGGCATTGACCCGGACCGCGACATCACCTGGCGCCAGTACCCAGCTGACCTGTTGGGCGTGGCGGTGGACAAGGGCGAGATCCAGGCCATTGCCGACGGCGATCCGAACCTCTACCTGCTGGAGAAGCGCACCAACGGCGCCTACGTGGAACTGGCGACCAACCTCTCTGGCGAGTACGCACGCAAGGTCTGCTGCGTGATCGGCGCACGCGGCGAGCTGGTGCGCAATGACCGCCAGACGGCCTCCGGCCTGGCGCGCGCCATCGTGCAGGCAACCGATTTCGTCAACGAGAACCCGAACGAGGCGGCCAAGGTGTTTGCCAAGTACTCGCCCAAGGTGGCAGCGGAAGACCTGCGCAAGCTCTACGCCACGCTCACGTATACACACCATCCAACCGGTATCGACCTGCGCGACGAGATCGCCTTCTATGCGGAGGACTTCCGTCGCATCGGCGTCATCAAGAAGACCACCGACCCGCAGCGGCTGGCGCAGCACGTCTACGTCAACGTGCTCGCCTGACAGGCGCGATTAGAGGAGAGCATCGACATGAGCACCATCCCGCAGACATTGGAAGTGCCGGGTGCGCTGGCCAATCCGTTTGCCCATGCGGCAGTCAACGTTCGCGTGTGGCGCACCGGCCTGGTGGCGGCGATCACGTGGGCGGCATTGGGCCTGCTTACGTGGCGCTGGCCCAACCACGTGGTTGGCTTTAGCGATTGGGCATTTACGGCAGAGTTGGGCATCGCCGCGTTGCTGGTGGGCGTTGCGCTGTTTGTGCTGGCGTCGGTGGGTGCGTACCTTGCGCCATTGCGTTCGGCACAGGAAGCGCTGCAGCCGTTCGGGCCTTGGCTCATTGCCGTGCCGATCGTGCTGGGCGCATGGGAAGCGCTGACAGCCAAGTCGGGCTTTCTGCCCACACCGTTCTTTGCCCCGCCACAGGCGTTGATCGAGGTCTATACCGAAGACTGGGCGCGCCTGGGCGGCAGCGTCGTCAACACGCTCAAGCTGCTAGGGCTGGGCTACTTCTTTGGCGCGCTGACGGGGTTTCTGGTGGGCGTGTCGATCGGTTGGTCGCGTGCGGTGGGGTATTGGGTGCATCCGGTGCTGCGCATTCTCGGGCCGCTGCCCGCCACGGCACTGCTGCCGATCACGTTTTACTTCTTCCCGTCGAGCTATTCGGCGGCGGCCTTCCTGATTGCGCTGGCGTCGGGCTTTCCGGTGGCGGTACTTACGTGGTCGGGCGTGGCCGGGGTGAACAAGAGCTACTACGACGTGGCGCGCACGCTGGGTGCGTCCAACGCCTTCCTGGTGCTGCGCGTGGCGATTCCGGCTGCGCTGCCGCAAGTCTTCGTCGGACTGTTCATGGGGTTGGGCGCGTCATTCACGGTGCTGGTGACGGCCGAAATGATGGGCGTGAAATCCGGTCTCGGCTGGTACCTGACGTGGGCGCAGGGCTGGGCTTCGTACGTGAACATGTATGCGGCGCTGATTGTGATGGCGCTGCTGTTCTCCAGCATCATCACCCTGCTGTTCAAGGTGCGTGACCGTGCGTTGGTTTGGCAGAAGGGGACGCTGAAATGGTAGCCGTGCTTGAACGCGAAGCGCCGGTTGAAGCGGTGCCACCTGCTGCCACGGGCGCACGCATTGACGTGCAGGGCGTGAGCCATTGGTTTGGCAATCGAGACAACCCACTGCAGGTGCTCGACAACGTAGACCTGACCGTGCGGCCCGGCGAGTTTGTCGCGCTGCTGGGGCCCAGCGGCTGCGGCAAATCCACCTTGCTGCGGTTGATTGCCGGGCTGGAAGCGCCCACACGTGGCCGCATCTTGCAGGACGACGCGCCCATCACCAAGCCAGATCCTTCACGCGTTGTCGTGTTCCAAGACCCGACGCTCTATCCGTGGCGCCGTGTGTGGGACAACGTCGCCCTTGGCCTGCAGGCGCGCGGCGTGCTCAAGGCGGAGCGCGACCGCGTGGACGATGCGCTGGAGCGTGTCGGCCTCAACGGCTTTCATCGCGCGTTTCCGCACGAGCTGTCGGGCGGCATGGCGCAGCGTGTGGCGCTGGCGCGTGCGCTGGTCAACGATCCGCAGTTGCTGGTGCTGGACGAGCCGCTGGGCAAGCTCGATTCCCTGACGCGGCTGGCCATGCAGAGCGAGCTGGTAGCGCTGTGGCAGCGTGCGCGTTTCTCTACGGTGCTGGTCACGCACGATGTGGAAGAGGCCTTGTTCCTGGCCCAGCGCGTGATCATCTTCAGCCCGCGTCCGGCACGCATTGCGGCGGAGCTGACGGTGGACTTGCCCTATCCACGCCATCGCGGAGACCCACGCCTGAACGCCTTGCGGCACGAGGCGCTTGGCCACCTCGGCTTGGGCCAGACCTGGTAGGGCACGTGCAGGACATTCCACGATGAAGGTGCAGTCATGAGCGGGCCGCCGCCGCCAACGGTCTGGCTCAACACGTTGCTTGGCTTCCTGCAGTGGGCGCAGCAAGGTCTGCTGACGCTGTGGCATGCGCTGGGGCTGACGGGCGATGTGCACGGTCAGCCGGCGTGGCCTTGGGGCGTGCGAATTGCCGGTGAAACGCTGTTGATCGACCTCGGGCAAGCGCGACAGGTGGGCATCACGCTGATCGCCGTGGCGCTGGCATTGGTTGCTGCGCTTGCGGCGATCTGGGTGCGTCGCTGGCGTGCGGTCGCGCTGGGGATTGCGGCAGGCCTATTGGTGGTGGCGCCGTGGCCGTCAGCGGTGGTGCTGTCATCCGCCGTGCCAACCAGCTTCCACGCCAGCCCGACCGCGTTCTCCCTGGCGTCCATTGCGAAGGGCGCGCGGGTCTACAACGCCGCTTGCGCAAGCTGCCATGGCGCAGATGGTCGTGGCGAGGGTCCATTGGCCGCCACACTCACACGGTGGCCACCGACCGTCGTCGGTCCGCTACTCGGCCGCCATGCCGATGGCGAGCTGTTCTGGCATATCGCCCACGGCATGCGGGATGCGCGAGGCGCAGTCACCATGCCGGCCGTCGCCAACCGGCTGAGCGACAACGAGGTCTGGGCCGTGCTCGACTACATGAAGGTGCTGGCCGCCAGCGGCGGTGTGCGCGCAGGCGGCTGGCCGTTGCCGGTGGCGCTGCCGGGGTTGTCCGTGCATTGCACGGACGCCTCGCCCGAACCATTGAATGCATGGCGGGATGGACAACGCGTGCGGGTTGTCGCTGTCGACGCTGCATCTGCAAGCCAACTGCCTTTTGAAGACCCGCGCTTCCAGACATTACTCGTCACGCCAGACGGCACGCTGCCTTCGCCACCACCGCCCATGCGGGCGCGCTGCGTAGTGGACAGCAAGGATGCCTGGCCCATCTTTGCGGCCATTGCCGGTGCCACGCCACAAACGTTCGCGGGCATGCAACTGCTGGCGGATCGCAATGGCTGGCTGCGCGCACGCGGTGAACCGGGCACCACCTGGTCCGATGCTGATTTTCTTTGCACCTCCGCCTCTCGCGCCGAGCAAACGCCTCGCGCAGCGGGACTCGACACACTCATCGCCCGCATGGACGCCGAACCGGTGCGCTATGTGAAAGGCGGCTTTATTCATTGACCACCATGCCGATTTCTCGACGACGTTTCACTCAATCTGCGCTGATGTTGGCGGCGGCACCTGCCTTGTCCTTGGCGCAGTCACGCCCTGTGCTCAAGGCCGGTGACCAGAAGGGCGGACTGCGTGCGTTGCTGGAAGCTGCGGATGCACTCAAAGGCGTGCCCTACGACATTCAGTGGACGGAGTTTCCTGCGGCTGCGCCGCTGGCAGAAGCGCTCAACGCGGGCGCCGTGGATCTCGGGCCGATCGGCGATGCGCCAGCCATCTTTGCGCTGGCTGCCGGCACGCGCATCAAGCTGATCGGCGCGAACCGATCTGACCCCTATGGCACGGCGGTGCTGGTGCGCCCGGATTCACCCTTGAAGACGGCGGCGGACTTGAAGGGCAAATCCATCGGGACCAACCGGGGTTCGATCGGGCACCTTGTGGCGCTCAAGGCGCTGGAATCTTCCGGGCTTGGAGCCCAAGATGCCAACTTCCGATTTCTGCCGCCGGCCGACGCGAAGCTTGCCCTGGTCAACGGCTCCATCGATGCGTGGTCTACCTGGGAGCCCTATACGGCGATGGCCGAAACCGCTGGGCATGCGCGCGTGCTGGTGAGCGGGCGCGGGTTGTGGTCGGGCCTGAGCTACCTGGCCGCTACGGATACCGCCTTGGCCGCGAAGCGCGATGTGCTGCGTGATTTCCTGCAGCGTGTGGTGCATGCCCAGATCTGGTCGTACCAGCATGTCGACAGCTATTCGGCCACGCTGGCGCGCATCATTGGCATTGCGCCCGAGGCCGCGCGGCTGCAGTTTGCACGGCGCCAGACAGTGTGGCGGCCTATCGATGCTCAGCTCATTGCCGAGCAGCAGCGCACGGCAGATTTCTATCTGAAGTCGGGCCTGCTCAAGCAGAAGCTGGAGGTGGCATCCACCTTCGATGCCGGCTTTCCGCTGACGGCCTGAGCGCTCAGGGCGCGGTGATCATCCGCGCAAAACGCTTCAGTGCAGCGGTGGTGCCTTTGCGATCGCCCGTGGTGACGAGATCGAGCAGCAGCCCGCGCATCGTCGCTACCTGAATGCGAGCACGGGCGCGGGCTTCGGCCGCGGGCAGGCCAAGCCGCGCTTCGAACAGCGCCGTGACAGGCGCGAGCCAACTGTCCACCACGTCACCGAGAAAATCATGAAAGCGCTCGGGCTCGCGAATGGCGCGTGCGTACAGCTCAAACAGCAGCCGGATGATGGGCAGATAGGCATCCGACGCGTAGCGGTCCCATGCGGCTTCAATGGCGGCCACTGGGTCATCGATGTCGTTCTGGATGCGCACGCGCGCAAGCTGCTCGCGGTGGCGGATCTCGCGCAGCACGATCTCCCAGAATTCATCGGCGGAGCCGAAGTGGTAGATCAGCATGCGGTGGCTGGTGCCGATGGCCTCGGCCACGCGCCGCAACGACATGTCGCCGATACCGTTGTCGAGCACATAGCGGACAGCGGCATCGAGCGATTTGACGGCAGACTCGCTGGGTGTGAACGGGGTCTCGGTGCGCTTCTTGCGCGGTGCGGCAGTGGTCATACGGGATGCTGCTCGAGGCTTGGATTGCCCGCCAGTCTACGCGATCAACGGGCGCTGCCAAGCCGGTGGCTTACGCATGCAAAGAATGGCCACCACCGACACAACAGCCGCTGCCAGCAGGTAGTAGAGCGGCGCCCGGACGATGCCTTGCGAGAGCGCATAGGTGGACACCACAGGCGACGCGGCGCCAAACAGCATCACGCCGATGTTGTAGCCCAGCCCAATGCCCAGCGCGCGCTGCCCGGGCGGAAAGCGCTCCGCAAAGAACGGAAAGCTGCCGCCCAGGAACAGGCCGAACCCGAGCGCACACGCCACCTGGAAGGCAAACAGCGCCCCAGGCGTCGGGCTGGCGAGTAGCCGTTCGTATAGCGGCGTACCCAGGCCCAGCGCCAGCACGATGCCGAACAACATGATGCCGCTGCGCCCGCGCCGGTCAGACCAAGGCCCGCCGATCAACGAGCCGGCAATGATGGCGAGCGCCGCCAGCGTGGATCCGATCGCCCCGGTGGTCTGCCCGATCTTGAGCGCCTGCGTGGCAAATGCCGGCATGAAGACGATGGCCAGGTAGACCACCGCCGAGCCGAAGCCCGTCAATGCCGAGACCATGATGACCTGCGCGGCCAGCGTGCGGGCCGGCAGCGTACGTGCCTCTGCGCCGGTGACCAGCGTGGCACCCGTGTGCAGGCTTTCATTCATGTGCCGCCGCAGATAGGCCCCCACCGGAATCACGCACAGCCCCACCACAAAACCGATACGCCAACCCCAATCCAGCGTGCGCTCCACACCCAGCGTGCCGAACACCAGCAGGGCCAGGCCGGACCCGGCTGCCAGCGCCAGATAGGTGGATGCGCTGAATACGGCGCCATACCAGCCGCGCCGGTGCGGCGGGCAGGACTCGATCACCAGCGCACCAGCGGCACCACTTTCGCCCGAGGCCGCAAAGCCCGACAGCAGCCGGCCCATGATCACCATGGCCGTCCCGAGCAGGCCTGCTGTCTTGTAGGGCGGGGCAACGGCAATCAGCAACGTGCCTGCGCCCATCAGCAGAACCGTGGCAACCATGGCGGCCTTGCGACCGCGCCGGTCAGCGTAGCGGCCGATGCACCAGGCGCCGAACGGACGCACGACAAAGCCGGCGGCGAAGGCGGTGACGGCGGCCAGCGTGGAAAGTACCTCGTTGCCTGCTGGAAAGAAGTTGCGCGCAATGGCCAGCGCAAAGTAGCCGTACAGGGTGAAGTCGAGCCATTCGAAGAAGTTGCCGACGGCCGCGCCGACCAGGTTGTGGCGAAGGGTTGTCATATCGCGTGCCTCCGGGGTTAGAAGCGGTAGCGCACGCCCACCGCCACCTGAAACTGATTGGCGCCCGGCGTGACGCTGCTGGTGGTGCCGAGCGATTGCGCCAGCGTATTGGCGCCATACGCCGAGGCCGCCGCCGATGTGCCGAAGGCCACGACCGGATAGCTCGTACCCGCGCCACCCTGGTTATGGACAAACGCCCCCAACAGGTACACATCAACGTTCTTCGACAGGTAGTAGCCGAGCTGTGCGCCCACCAGATACGGGTGGATATTGGTGTCTTCCACCCGCAGCTTGTAGAAGCCGACGCGCAGGTCGGTGTTGCGGGTCAACCAGTAGGCCGCACCGGCCCAGTACAGGTGTGTGGTGTATCCGCGCCGCGCTGCGCCGGAAGAGGGGCGGTCACTGTCGTGCGAGTAACCGGCGTACAGGTTGAGCTGGTTGATCGTGTAGTTGACACCCAGCATCCAGGTCTCGCGCTTCCAGTCGTTCAGGTAAGCGGGGCTGGCGATGGGTGGGCGCGGTGTACCGGCCGCCACGGCGTTGATCATCGAGCCCGAGGCGTCCCACGGGTTGTCTTCTCGGTTGTAGCCAGCCACCAGCGTGAGCGATGGTGTGCCGTACATCAGGTGCGCGCCAAAATCGCTTTTCTGCACGTTGCTGCCGGGCGTGCCGAATGCGTAGAGCATGCTGCCCGAGATCGGCCCCCACGATGCAGGCGTGGTGTACCGGATGGTCTTGTCGAGTCGGTAACCGTTGCCGGGCGCCAGCACGCTCAACTGGCCCAGCGCCACCACCGAAGCCGTGCCGGTCCCTTCACGCAGCGGGTCGGCCATGTAGGCGGCTTCCAGGATGGGGGCGTAGGTCCGGCCCAGCGTCACGCGGCCGTACGGTCCTTCCAGCCCGACCCACGATTCGCGTGAC
Source organism: Ralstonia sp. A12 (assembly GCF_000801955.1). Classification (GTDB taxonomy): domain Bacteria; phylum Pseudomonadota; class Gammaproteobacteria; order Burkholderiales; family Burkholderiaceae; genus Ralstonia. The sequence continues at coordinate 46,652 of NZ_JSZO01000033.1, read as the reverse complement.
CATGCCTGCTGCTGTGTTGCGCCGTTGGCCGGAGAGAACCCTTGCTCCAGGTTGAAAACGGCGCCCCAGCCTTGCCCAAGATCTTCCCGGCCGCGCATGCCCCAGCGGCTGGTGGTGAGAATGCCCGCCGACATGCCAGATAGGCTATCGCCCGCTGCATTGACGTGCGTGGTGTACGACAGGGCATTTTCAACCGTGCCGTATAGCGTCACATTGGACTGGGCATACGTCGAGCCCATCACGGAAAGGCCGATCACGCCCGCCGCGCGGATGCCGCCTGCAATTCCCATCGCTGTCTTCCTCCTGGTTCTGTTCTCAGAGTGTTCTTTCTCACGTACCAATCGGTACATCAGTAACGCAAGAGGCCAAAGAATGACTCTGCGCGAAGGGCATCATGCGCTTAAACAGCAGAGTTGGTATTTGCGAGATTCCCTAGTTGTCCCGATCAAATCATGTGTGTACCATTCGGTACGTTTTATTTTTGAACTGACGCGGGATCACCATGAAAGCAGCCTTTACACCGGAGCAGGACCAGGAATTCCAGAGGCGTGCCGATGCAGTGTGTGCTGCAATGCGCGCGGCGGGTCTGCGTCAACTGGTGCTGACCGACACCGACAACCTGTTCTATCTGACCGGCGCCACCTTCGATGCGCTGGAGCGACCGTTCTTCCTGATCCTCGGTGCAGACGGCGGGCGCCAGCTGGTGGTGCCGACGCTGGAGCTTGACCACCTGGGCAAGGCATGGGGCGCACAAGACCGCGTCTCGACCTATCGCGAGTACCCGGCGCCTGCCGGGGCGACCTGGCATGACGCGTTGCTCGGCACGGGGCTGCTGCAGCCGGGGTTCGCGTTCGAGCCAAGCCTGCCGCTGGCGATGGCGCGAGTGCTGCTCGATGCCGGTGGCGAGCCACATGAGCTGATGGAAGGCATCCGCATCATCAAGTCGGCATGGGAAATTGCCGCCATCGAGCGTGCCGCGCACTATGCAGACTGGGGCGTCCAGCAAATCCTGCGCAGTGCCTCAGAAGGCGCGTTGGTGGCCGAAACGTTTACGCCAGGGCAGGCGCTCTCGCGCAAGATCATCCGCGAGACTCCCGATTGGGACCCGGTGGCCACGCGCGTCATCTGCGGGGCATGGCCCGCGCCGCTGAGTGCGGAGCCGCACGCCATTCCGCGCCTGGACATGACACTGAACGAAGGCCCGCACGTGGCGATGGTGCTGACTCGCGTCAATGGCTATGCGGCAGAAAGCGAGCGCACGTTCTTCACCACACGCCCCGACCCGCGGGCACGCGAGCTGTTCCACCTGCTGGAAGCTGCACGCGAGCGGGCGTTCTCACTCGTGCGCCCAGGCATGCACTGCTCGGAGCTGGACTGGCAGGTCAACCGTTTCCTGGCCGGTAGCGGCTATGCGGGCGACAGCGTGCGGCTGCACCGCTGCGGACACGGCTTCGGTCTGGGCAATCACGAACCACCGTGGATTGCCGAAGGCAGCGAACACGTGCTGCAGGAGAACATGGTGATTTCCATCGAGCCCGGCATCTATCTGGCGGGCGAGGGTGGATACCGTCACTCCGACACCGTGCTCGTCACCGCCAACGGCTACCGCTGTCTGACCAAGGCACCGATACGGTTGAACGAGCTTGTGCTCGGGCGCCCCAAGCTACGTCATCGGCTGCAACGCAGTCTGGTCCGCAATGCGCTGAACCTGTGAGCGGCCATGCAGATATTGCTGCTGCAGATCGCCTACCTGTGCGTTGCACTTGCCTTCAACGCGTTGAGTGTCAGCCTGGCGCTGGCGGGTAGGAAACCGCTGGCGCCAACCAACCTCGTTGTCGCTTCTGGCGTGTTCGCGCTGTATGCGCTGGCCTTGTGGGTAGGGCATACCGGGTTCGATGCCGCCTACCGCGCGGCGATGCTGTGCTTCGTGCTGGTGCTCGGTGCGGGAGGGGTGCTCGCGCATCTGCGTCGCGGGCCGACGCAAGCCTATCAGTCATTGGCTGCCTGGGCGGCCGCCATCCTCATCAACGGCACAGGTGTCGTGCTGAATGTTGCGGGCGCCATGATGGGCGCCCGCAGTGTTCTCTGACCCGATCAGCGTCCACCGGTGAGCGACTGCCGCAGCGTGTCTTTCAGCACCTGGAACGCCGGGTTGTCGTTGTCCTTGCGATAGGCCAGCCATAGCTCGACCGGCTTCGCAGGGGTGGTCCGCACGGGGCGGTAGACCACGCCTTCAAAATGCAGCATCGATGCCGCTGCGGGGATCAGCGCCACGCCAATCCCGGCACGCACCAGCGCCAGCATCGAGTGAATCTGGCTGACGTATTCAACGATGTCGGGCAGCACCTCGGCACGTTCGAGCAGACCGCTCACCAGTTGGTGGAAGTAACGCGCTTCGTAGGGCGAGTACATCAGCAGCGGTTTGCCCTCGCAGTCGCGCAGGCTGGGGCGTAGCGGCCAGGTATCGGCCACGGCTTCGGGCAATGCCAACACCATCGACTCCTGCGAGCACGGTACCGCCGTCAGCTCACCGTGCTCCACGGGCGGGCGCAGCAGGCCAACGTCAATCTCACGCGCATCGAGCGCCGCAAGCTGCGCACCGCTCACCATCTCCTTCAACGTCAATCGCACCCCTGGGGATGCCGCCCGCACAGCGCTCACCAGCGCGGGCAATTGCCCATAACCGACCGTTGCCGTGAAGCCAATCGCCAATGACCCGGTTGCGCCTGTGGCGACACGCCGCGCCGTGGCAGCCGCCTCGTCGGCCAACCGCAGAATGCGCGAAGCATCCGGCAAGAAGCTGCGCCCGGCAGCGGTCAACCTGACGGAACGGCTGTTGCGCTCAAGCAGCTCGGTGCCAACTTGGTGTTCCAACAAACGCACCTGGCGCGACAGCGGCGGCTGCGTCATGTGCAGACGTTCAGCGGCGCGCCCGAAGTGCAGTTCTTCGGCCACAGCGACAAAGCAACGGAGTTGGCTCAGCTCAAACATCGATTCAAGACAGGTATGGATGGGGCTCTTTAACTATCTTGAATTGGAATGATGCGCAGCGCAAGAATTGGCCGGCACGACGGGCCTCCGGCATGGGCAGCGGTAAAGCCTGAGGATCCACCCACATGGCGCGATACCGTGTCTTGGCACCAGGCGGCGGTCACTCCATGTGCAACCGCAGCATCCGATCAGGCGGCTAGGGGAACACCCTGTATCAATACAAAACGTGTATTAATCGAGCTATTAATTGGCTTGGACTTGAATCGTTCCCGATGCAAGAATCCGCTCATCAACAACACCTGACCACGGCCGCAGTGGTCTTCAGGCAGAGCGAGACATGTCCCGATATACCCCCAAAGAATTCGCCCAACAGATCGGCTCCGGTCTGCTGTCCTTCCCGATCACGCACTTCAAGGCGTCCGATCTGTCGTTTGACGAAGACGCGTACCGCAAGAACCTGGCCTGGCTGTTCAGCCACGATGCCGCCGGCTTGTTTGCCGCAGGCGGCACGGGTGAGTTCTTCTCGCTCACCGCGACCGAAACGGACCGCGTCGTGCGCGCTGCCGTGGCGGAGACCGGCGGCAAGATCCCGGTGATCGCCCCCGCAGGCCGTGGCACCGCTGAATCGATCGAATACTGCAAGGCCGCTGAAGCCGCCGGCGCCGACGGCATCCTGCTGCTGCCCCCGTACCTGACCGAAGCCTCCGCCGATGGCGTAGCCGCCCACGTGGAGCAGGTCTGCAAATCGACCAAACTGGGCGTGATCATCTACAACCGCGCCAACCAGATCCTGGACGCCGATCACCTGGAACGTCTGGCCGATCGCTGCCCGAACCTCGTCGGTTTCAAGGACGGCGTGGGCGATCTGGAACTGATGACGCGCATCTACGCCCGCCTGGGTGACCGCTTCACCTACATCGGTGGCCTGCCCACCGCCGAAACCTTTGCGCTGCCGTACCTGACGATGGGCGTGACGACGTACTCGTCGGCCATCTTCAACTTCGTGCCGAAGTTCGCCCTGGAGTTCTACGCCGCCGTGCGCGCGTACGACAACGCCAAGGTCTACAAGATGCTCAATGAGTTCGTGCTGCCGTACATCCAGCTGCGCAATCGCAAGCGTGGCTACGCAGTGTCGATCGTCAAGGCTGGCATGAAGGTCGTCGGCCGCAGCGCCGGCCCGGTGCGCGCACCGTTGACGGACCTGACCGACGCAGAAGTGGCCGAGCTGGCAGCGCTGGTGTCGCGCGTGGCCGAAGTCGAAAAACTGGCCGCCTGAGCTCAACCCGAATAAGGAACCCACCATGTACTTGAGCGGCGAACTGCTGCTGGGTGCTGCCCGCGTTGCGGGCGGTGCCGGCACGGTTCGCGCCATGAACCCCGCCACCGGGGAATGGCTCGAACCCGAATTTACCCTGGCCTCCAAGGCCGATGCCGCGCGTGCCGCTGAACTGGCCGCCGCGGCCTTTGACGTTTACCGCGAGACCGCACCGGAAGCGCGCGCCGCGTTCCTTGAAGCCATCGCCAGTCAGATCGAAGCGCTGGGCGATGCGCTGATCGAACGTGCCATGGCGGAATCAGCGCTGCCGCGTGCCCGCCTGGAGGGCGAGCGTGGCCGTACGTGCGGTCAGCTCCGTTTGTTTGCGAACGTGGTGCGTGCCGGCGACGCCGTGGGCGCGCGCCTCGATTCAGCACTGCCCGAACGCAAGCCGCTGCCGCGTTCCGACCTGCGCCTGCGCCGCATCGCGCTGGGCCCGGTGGCCGTGTTTGGTGCGAGCAATTTCCCGCTGGCGTTTTCAGTGGCGGGCGGCGATACCGCATCGGCGCTGGCGGCTGGCTGCCCGGTGGTGGTGAAGGCGCATCCGGCACATCCGGGTACGTCGGAGCTGGTCGGCCGTGCCATCCAGGCAGCCGTTGCCCAGTGCGGGCTGCCGGAAGGCGTGTTCTCGCTCATCCTGGCGGACAACGATGTGGCGGGCGCACTCGTGGCTAATCCGCGCATCCAGGCCGTGGGCTTTACCGGCTCGCGCGCTGGCGGTCAGGCATTGCTGCGCATTGCGCAGGCGCGTCCGCAGCCGATTCCCGTGTATGGCGAACTGAGTGCCATCAACCCCGTCTTCCTGCTGCCCGACGCGCTGGCCAAGCGTGCCGCTGTGCTGGGGCAGCAGTATGTGGCCTCGCTCACGATGGGCGCGGGTCAGTTCTGCACGAACCCAGGCCTGCTGTTGGCCATCGATGGGCCGGATCTTGACGCATTTGAAGCCGCCGCAGCTGCAGCCATGGGCCAAGCGCCCGCGCAGCCGATGCTGACTGCCGGCATTCACGCCGCGTACGCACGTGGTGTCGACAAGCTGGCTGGTGAAGCCAACGTACGCTGCGTCGCGCGCGGGCAAGACAGCGATCAACCCAATCGCGGGCAGGCCGGTTTCTACACCACCGATGCCAAGAGCTTCCAGGCACAACCGACGCTGCACGACGAAATCTTCGGCGCTACCGGCCTTGTCGTTCGCTGCCGTGACGCAGAAGAACTGCGCACGCTGGCCGAATCGCTCGAGGGCCAGTTGACGGCCACGCTGCATTTGGATACCGGTGATACGGCGATCGCCCGTTCGCTGCTGCCAACCCTGGAGCGCAAGGCAGGCCGCATCCTGGCCAACGGCTGGCCGACCGGTGTTGAGGTGTGCCAGGCCATGGTGCACGGCGGCCCGTGGCCCGCGACGACGGATTCGCGCACGACCTCCGTCGGCACGGCTGCCATCGAGCGCTTCCTGCGCCCGGTGTGCTACCAGGATCTGCCGGCAGAACTGCTGCCGCAGGCACTGCAAGACGCGAACCCGCTCAAGCTGCGTCGCCTGGTCGACGGGCAGTGGCAGTAATCAGGTCGTCAACAAGCACATAAAAAGCCGGGCCGCACAGGACCCGGCAGCTTGAACCCAGGCGCGCATGACGCCGGACCTAGGAGGAGACAATGGATATCAAAGCCCCAACTGTTGGCGCGCAAAGCGTGCCGCGCACCGAGCGCATGAGCCGCGTGCGCTTCGTGATCCTCGCGATGCTGTTTATCGTGACGACCATCAACTACGCCGATCGCGCGACGATCTCCATGGCCGGCTCGGCCATGCAGAAGGAACTCGGCATCGATGCCGTGTCGCTCGGCTATATCTTCTCGGCCTTCGGCTGGGCCTACGTGATCTCGCAGATTCCGGGGGGCTGGCTGCTGGACCGTTTCGGCTCCAAGCGCGTGTACACGTTCAGCATCCTGCTGTGGTCGTTGTTCACGCTGGCGCAGGGTGCCATCGGTTTCTTTACCGGCATGACCGCCATTGTCATGGTGTTCTGCCTGCGCTTTCTGGTGGGCGCGGCTGAGGCGCCGTCCTTTCCGGCCAACAGCCGGATCGTCGCTGCATGGTTCCCCGCCAATGAACGTGGCACCGCATCCGCCATCTTCAACTCGGCGCAGTACGCAGCCACGGTGGTGTTTGCGCCGTTGATGGCCTGGTTGGTGCACGAGTTTGGCTGGCACCACGTCTTTATCGTGATGGGCGTGATCGGCATTGTCATGGCCTTCGTGTGGAAGACCTTCGTGCACGACCCGAAGGACCACCCCGGTATCAACCGCGCCGAGATCGAGTACATCGAAGCCGGCGGCGGCCTGGTCAACATGGACCGTGCCGGCGTAGCCAAGACCGAAGGCCCGAACCTTGGCTACGTCAAGCAACTGCTTCGCAACCGCATGCTGATGGGCGTGTACATCGCGCAGTACTGCATCAACGCGCTCACCTACTTCTTCATCACGTGGTTCCCGGTGTACCTGGTGCAGGCGCGTGGCATGTCCATCCTGAAGGCCGGTTTCGTGGCGTCGATTCCTGCGGTGTGCGGCTTCCTGGGCGGCATTCTGGGCGGGATCATTTCCGATGCGCTGCTGCGCCGCGGCGCCTCGTTGTCGGTGGCGCGCAAGGTGCCGATCGTGCTGGGCATGCTGCTCTCCATGAGCATGGTGATCTGCAACTACGTGGATGCCCAATCCATCGTGGTGGCGGTGATGGCGTTGTCGTTCTTCGGCAAGGGCCTGGGTGCCCTGGGCTGGGCCGTCAACTCGGACACGGCACCTAAGCAGATCGCCGGCCTGTCGGGCGCGCTGATGAACACCTTCGGCAATCTGTCGAGCATCACCACACCCATCGCCATTGGCTACATCGTCAACACCACGGGTTCGTTCAACGGCGCGCTGGTGTATGTGGGTATCCATGCCGCGGTGGCCATCCTCTGCTACCTGGTCATGGTGGGCGAGATCAAGCGCGTGGAACTCAAGCCGCTGTAAGACAACAGGAGACGTAGTTGTGACGTTGCAATCGATCGAATCCGGCGCACGTACGCACACACCGCGTGTGACGGAGATGCAAGTGATCCCTGTCGGTGGGCGGGACAGCATGCTGCTGAACCTGTGCGGCGCGCACGCCCCGTTTTTTACCCGTAACCTCGTCATCCTCAAGGACAACGCCGGGCGCACCGGCGTGGGCGAGGTACCGGGCGGGGAGGGCATTCGCCAAGCGCTGGAGCGCGTGATTCCGCTGGTGGTGGGGCAATCCGTTGGTCGCACCAATGGGGTGCTGAACAGCATCCGCCGCGCGCTGGCCGGCGGCGGCAACGCGGCGCATCAGGCGACGGTGCATCAGGTGACGTCCGCTTCGGAAGCGGCCGTGCTGCGCCAGCCGCACGAGATCAACCTGCGCATGGACAACGTCATCACCGCGGTGGAAGCGGCGCTGCTGGACTTGCTCGGCCAGTTTCTGGAAGTGCCGGTGGCAGAACTGCTGGGTGCCGGGCAGCAGCGCGATTCGGCGCCGATGCTCGCTTACCTGTTCTACGTAGGGGATCGTCGCAAGACCGATCTGCCGTATCTGGAGGGTGGAAGCGGTGCGGATGACTGGCTACGTTTGCGCCACGAAGCCGCAATGACGCCGGACGCCATCGCCCGTCTGGCGGAAGCCGCCACCGAGCGCTATGGCTTTGCCGATTTCAAGCTCAAAGGCGGTGTGATGCGCGGCGCAGAAGAGATGGAGGCAATTGCCGCCATCAAGGCGCGCTTCCCGCAAGCACGCGTCACGCTGGACCCGAACGGTGCCTGGTCGCTCAACGAGGCGATTGCGCTGTGCAAGGGGCAAGGCCACCTGCTGGCTTATGCAGAGGACCCCTGTGGCCCGGAAGCCGGCTACTCGGGGCGCGAGATCATGGCCGAGTTCAAGCGCGCCACCGGTATCCCGACCGCCACCAACATGATCGCCACCGACTGGCGCCAGATGGGCCACGCGATCCCGCTGCAAGCCGTCGACATTCCCCTGGCCGATCCGCATTTCTGGACCATGCAGGGCTCCGTGCGTGTCGCGCAGTTGTGCAATGAATGGGGCCTCACGTGGGGCTCGCATTCCAATAACCACTTCGATGTCTCGCTGGCGATGTTCACGCACGTGGCGGCTGCCGCGCCTGGCAACATCACCGCTATCGACACGCACTGGATCTGGCAGGAAGCCGAAGAGCGCCTGACACGCGAGCCGCTGCGCATCCAGGGCGGCCACGTGGCGGTGCCTGATCGCCCGGGCCTGGGTATCGAGATTGACATGGAGCGCGTCATGGCGGCCCATGCCCTGTACAAAACCCTTGGACCGGGCGCGCGCGACGATGCCATGGCCATGCAGTACCTCGTGCCGGGCTGGACGTACGACCCCAAGCGCCCGAGCCTGAGGCGTTGAACTGCTGAGCTGTTTGATGCGCACCACCCAATTCCGGAGTCTGTGATGTCCGAATCCACGCTGGCCGCCGAGGCCAGCACTGAAACCGAGAAGGCGCTGACGATCCGCGTGCATGACGGCGACAACGTCGCCATCGTGGTCAACGCGCGCGGTCTACCCGCAGGCACAGCGCTGGCCGATGGCACCGTGCTGGTCGAAGGCGTGCCGCAGGGGCACAAGGTGGCACTGGCCGACTTGGCCGAAGGCGATGCCGTCATCCGCTACGGCGAGGTGATCGGCTATGCCGTCAAACCGTTGCCGCGCGGCAGCTGGATCAACGAGCATGCCGTGAAGCTGCCGTCCGCGCCTGCGCTGGATGAGCTACCCCTGGCGACGCGCCCCGACCCCAAGCTGGCAAAGCTCGAGGGCTACACCTTCGAGGGCTACCGCAACGCAGACGGCACGGTCGGTACGAAAAACGTGCTCGGCATCATGACCAGCGTGCAGTGCGTGGCTGGCGTAACGGACTACGTGGTCGGCCGCATCAAGCGCGAACTGCTGCCCAAGTATCCCAACGTGGACGATGTGGTTGCGCTCAATCACGTCTATGGCTGCGGTGTGGCAATCAACGCCCCGGCGGCCATCGTGCCGATCCGCACGCTGCAAAACCTGGCGCTCAACCCGAACTTTGGCGGCGAGATCATGGTGATCGGCCTGGGCTGCGAGAAGCTCGTGCCCGAGCGCCTCGTGCCGGAAAAGCTTGCCCCGGGCGGCCGCATTCCCATTGAGGTTGCAGGTACGGCAGATTCGCCCGTGCTGCGCCTGCAGGACGAGGCCTTTGACGGCTTCATGGGCATGACCGATGCCATCATGGAGATGGCCGAGCGACGTCTTGAACACCTGAACAAGCGCCAGCGCGAGACCTGCCCGGCATCCGACCTCGTGGTCGGCGTGCAATGCGGCGGCAGCGATGCGTTCTCGGGCGTGACCGCCAATCCGGCGGTCGGTTTTGCGGCCGATTTGATCGTGCGTGCGGGTGGCACGGTGATGTTCTCGGAAGTGACCGAGGTACGCGACGCGATCCACCTGCTCACGCCACGCGCCATCGACGAAGACGTCGGCCGCGCGTTGCTGCGCGAAATGGCCTGGTACGACGACTACCTGAGCGGCGGCCAGACGGACCGCAGTGCCAACCCGTCGCCAGGCAACAAGAAGGGCGGCTTGTCCAACGTGGTGGAGAAGGCGCTGGGCTCGATCGTCAAATCAGGCAGCACGCCCATCGTCGACGTGCTCGGCCCCGGCGAGAAAGTGCGCCGCAAGGGCCTGATCTTTGCCGCCACGCCGGCCAGCGACTTTGTATGCGGCACGCTGCAGCTCGCCTCAGGCATGAACCTGCAGGTGTTCACCACCGGGCGCGGCACGCCTTACGGCCTGGCCATGGCGCCCGTCATCAAGGTGTCGACGCGCAAGGCGCTGTCCGAGCGCTGGCATGACCTGATCGACCTCGACGCAGGCCGCATCGCCACGGGTGAGGCCAGCATCGCCGACATCGGCTGGGAACTGTTCCACCTGATCCTCGACGTGGCCAGCGGCCGCAAGCAGGTCTGCGCAGACAAGCTCGGCTTGCATAATGCGCTCGCGCTGTTCAACCCCGCCCCCGTAACCTGATATGACCGTCACCAATACCGACACGCCTGCACAGACTGATCCGCTGGCAGGCATCACCACCCGCTGCCACCGCCTGCTTTTGACGGGCGCAGGCGGCAACCTGGGCAAGGTGCTGCGTGAGCGCCTGCCCAAGTACGCCGACGTACTGCGCATTTCCGACATCTCGGACCTGGGCGCCACACGCCCGGGCGAAGAGGTCACCCTGTGCAACCTGGCCGATCCCCAAGCCGTTGACGCACTGGTGGCGGGCTCGGATGCCATCGTGCATCTGGGTGGCGTCTCGGTTGAGCGCCCATTTGAAGAGATCCTGCCGGCCAACATTCAGGGCGTCTACAACCTGTATGAGGCTGCGCGCCGTCACCGCGTGCGCCGCATCGTGTTTGCCAGCTCGAACCACACCATCGGCTTTTACAAGCAGGGCGACGTCATCGACAACACCGTGCCGACCAAGCCCGATGGCTACTACGGGTTGAGCAAGGTCTTTGGTGAGCAGCTCGCCAGCTTCTATTTCGATCGCTACGGCATTGAAACAGTGGCCATCCGCATTGGCTCGTCGTTTGCTGAGGCCCGCGACCGCCGCATGCTGGTCACGTGGCTTGGCTACGACGACCTGGAACAACTGATCCGCCGCGCCGTGTTCGTACCAAACGTTGGCTTTACGGTGGTCTACGGCATGTCGGCCAACCGAGACCGCTGGTGGGACAACCGCAATGCCGCCCATCTCGGCTACGTGCCCACCGAGACCAGCGAGATCTTCCGCACGCAGGTTGAGGCGCAACCACCACTGCCCGCGGACGACCCGGCCGCGCGGTATCAAGGCGGTGCCTTCGTCAAAGCCGGCCCGTTCGGAGACTGACCCGATGCACGCAACTGTGGAACGCATCGGCACCATGCATTGCGGCGTCGGTGAAAGCCCAGTGTGGCATGCCGGCGAACAGGCGCTGTACTGGACAGACATTCCTGGGCGCACGTTGTGGCGCTGGAATGCATCCGCAGGCGATTGTGACGCATGGGCGTTGCCCGAAATGGCCGGCTGCATCGCCATGACTGCCGGCGGTTGGGCACTGGCCATGGAGACCGGCGTCTTTCGCGCGCAGCAGCCGAAGGCAGGCATCGAGCTTGCGCCGCTTGAACGCCTCGCCACGGTGGAACACGCCCGGCCTGACATGCGCTTCAACGACGGCCGTTGCGACCGCCAAGGCCGTCTCTGGGCGGGCACGATGGTGTTCGACACCACGCTGGGCGTGCCTGCCGGCAAGCTCTATCGCCTTGATACAGCCGCGCGCCGTGTGGAAGCCGTCATCGACGACCTGATCGTCCCGAATGGCCTGGCCTTCAGCCCCGATGGCCGCACGATGTATCTGTCGGATTCACACGCCAGCCGCCAGACCGTCTGGGCGTTCGACTACGACATCGACACCGGCACGCCGCACAATCGCCGTGTCTTCATCGACATGCGCGCCCATCCCGGTCGCCCCGATGGCGCTGCCGTGGATGCCGACGGCTGCTACTGGATCTGCGGCAACGATGCCAGCCTCGTCCACCGCTTCACGCCCGACGGCCAGCTCGATCGCAGCATCGCCATTCCCGCTGCCAAACCCGCCATGTGCGCCTTCGGCGGGCCTGGGCTGGACACCCTGTTCGTCACGTCGATCCGCATCGACGACGACACGCTCTCGGGCGCCACGTTTGCCGTGCGCCCGGGCGTGACCGGATTACCGGAACCTGCCATGCACCTCTAACCGCAGTACGAGCCCCACACCACAACAACACGGGGCGTCTAGGAGACAAACACACCATGAAACCCATCAAAGGCTTGCGCTGGTGGATGATCGGGCTCGTCCTGAGCGGCCTGATCATGAACTACCTCGCGCGCAACGCGCTTGCGGTAGCGGCACCCGAAGTCAACAAGGTGTTGAACATCACCACGCAGCAGTACGGCTACATCGTGGCCGCATTCCAGGCGGCGTACATGGTGATGCAACCCGTGGCCGGCTACGTGCTTGACGTGCTTGGCACCAAGCTGGGTTTTGCGTTGTTTGCTGCGGCGTGGTCGGTGGTGTGCCTCTTGCACAGTACGGCGGGTAGCTGGCTCTCACTGGCCGCATTCCGTGCAATGTTGGGGATGACAGAGGCGGCGGGTTTTCCGTCGGCACTACGGGCCACCTCCGAATGGTTTCCGGCCAAGGAGCGCTCGATTGCCACGGGCTGGTTCAACATCGGCTCGTCGGTTGGGGCGGTGGTGGCACCGCCGCTGGTGGTCTGGTGCATCTTGCACGGTGATTGGCGCTTCGCCTTTGCGTTGATTGGTGCGCTCGGGTTGGTATGGAGCGTGTTGTGGTTCGTCCTGTATCGCGTGCCGGCCAAGCATCCGCGGCTGTCGGGGGAGGAGCACGACTACATCCGTGCCGGCCAGGAAATGCCGGGAGACAGCTCGAATGCGCCCAAGCCTTCGTGGGGCAGCATCGTCAGCAGCCGTCGCTTCTGGGGCATTGCCATTCCGCGCTTTCTGTCGGAACCGGCGTGGCAGACGTTCAACTTCTGGATTCCGCTCTACCTCGCGACCGAGCGACACATGAATCTCAAGGAGATCGCGTTCTTTGCGTGGCTCCCGTTTCTGGCGGCGGATATCGGCTGCGTGTTGGGCGGATACCTTGCACCGTGGTTCCAGAAGCGCTTCGCGGTATCGCTCGTGACCTCGCGCAAGCTGGTGATGGTGACGGGCTGCGTCTGCATGATCGGCCCGGCCTGCATCGGGCTGGCAACGAGCCCCTACACGGCCATTGCGCTGTTCTGCATCGGCGGTTTTGCGCATCAGACGCTGTCGGGTGCCCTATATACGCTCACCTCCGACATGTTTGGTCGGCACGAGGTGGGCACTGCGGTTGGGTTGACGGGCATGTCAGGTTGGCTGGGCGGCATGCTGTTCTCGCTGGCCGTGGGCACCTTGGCAACCACCATCGGCTACAACCCGCTGTTCGTCGCACTGGCGGTATTCGACATCATCGCGGCCATCGTGGTGTGGACGATGCTGAACGATGGGCAGGCGCAACCCATCCCCATGCAGCGTGACGATCAACGTTCTGCTGCAGGTGCGCTGGGCAGTTGAGTGGTTGAAAACGTCCTCTAAAACGCGCGCGGCAAGCCTGAAAACCAGCTTGCCGCGAAACGCGTTTCTCATGGCGCACGGCAATCGCCCACGCGCCCCAAAAGTTACCTAGATCAGGTGATTGGCTAGGCAAAATCGCCTCGACATACTGCCCTCCGACGGCTGCATCGCGACCCACAGCGGCCATTCAATTCCAACAAAGACATAACGAAAACGTGGCTGCCCAGCGCACCGGGAAGCCAGCCGACGCCGCCCGGCAATCAGGCGGCTTTCTGGTATTGAAACGGGAGGGTGTGCCATGTTCTACGGCTTTGAAGCGGTGCCGGGCGCGATCGTGCCCTACGAATACGACTGGCCGATGGTCGGGCTGTCGTATCTCATCTCAGTCGTGGGTGCGTATGTGGGCTTACGATGGTCCAGACGCATCCGCAACAAGAACGGCGGTATCGATACGGACCGGCTCATCTGCGCGAGCGTGGCATTGGGCGGCGGCGCCGTCTGGTCCATGCACTTCATCGGCATGGCCGCGTACCGGACCCCGGTGCGGATCGAGTTCGGCCTCTTTCTGACTGTGCTGTCGTTGCTGGTGGTGATGGTGTTTGCCGGGGCCGGGCTGGTGCTGGCCTCGCGCTCCACGGGCAACCGCATGAAGAACATTGGCGAAGGCGGCGTCGTAACCGGTCTGGGCGTGGTGGTCATGCACTACACCGGCATGGCCGCAGTGCATACCAACAGCACGTTCGACTGGAACATCTCCGTGATCGGGTTTTCTGCGTTGATCGCCGTGGTGGTGTCTGTGGTAGCGCTGTGGCTGGCTACAACCGTGAAGACACGCGGGCAGCAGTTTGGAGCCGCGCTCATCATGGGTGTGGCCGTCTGCGGCATGCACTACACCGGCATGACCGCCGGCACCATGATCTGCACTGGGCGGAGCTACTCACCTTCGCTGCTCGCCATTGAGGGCGGCAACATTGGTTATGCCGTGTTTGCGCTGGCCGGCACAATCCTGATGATCATCTTGCTGATCGAGGCCACGCGCAGCACAACCAGTGCCCGCACCGCAGTGCCAAGCGGCACGCGCTGACCGCAACACCGTCATACCAAACGCCCAGCCATGTATTTTTTGGCTGGGCGTTTTCATTCTGCCCGCCCGCGCCCGCTACAATCGCGGGCTTGGATTCGCAGATGGCATTTCGAAATGGGGCTTGGCTGGTTTGGCATTTCTACCGTGTGGCTGCTGCCGATGGTGTGGCGGTATGCAACGCGGGCACTGGCGGGGGAGCGGGGCTTCCTCAAGGGCCGGGGCACCGTGCGGCTCTGGCTGGTCACGCTCGTAGCGCTGTGCACAAGCGCGGCGCTCGAAGCGCTCACCTCGGGCGCTGACCCACAGGACAAGGCGGGTGGGGCAGCAGGGCGCGCGCTGTCGTCGCTGTTCTCACACATGCTGGGCTGGACGGGTGCCTTCCTGCTGATGCTCGGCGTGCTCGTCTGGGTGGCGCCCATGGTGTTTGGGCGATCGTGGCGGCAGGTATTCAAACGCAGCCGCACTGTGCAGGAAGACGCACCTGGCGAACCCACTCCAGATCATGACGAACCGCACGACGAAAGCCTGAAGCCAACCGCGCTTGGCCTGGGCGGTGCTGCACAAGCACGCTGGACCGGCAGCACCGGCCCCGCGCAGCCGACGGTGCGGCATCGCGGTATCGAAGCCATTTCTGCGCGCCGCCAGCCGACGTGGCAACCGCCACCGCGTACGCGTCCGTCGCCACCGCAGCCTGGTGAAATCTGGCCGCTGCTCGATGCGCAGAAGGCCGCGGATGGCAATGCCCCCGCAGATGCAAAGGCGGCGTCAGCCGCCGCACCGGTAGCGGTGGCGACACCGTCTCCGGCACCAGCGCCTGCCGCCGCACCAGCCCGTCCCAAGCCGCGCGCCACGATCGTCAGCAGCCCGTTCCATCAACCCCAGCTCGGATTGCGTCCGCAAGCTCAACCGGCGCCCGCAGTCGCGCAAGTGGAGGCACCTCCTGCGCCCCCAGAGACTGCCGAGGAACCCGCGGTCGAAGCCATCGTGACGACGCCGCCGGAGGTGGAGGCCATTGAGACGCCGGAAGCAGCGCCTGAAGTGCAGACGGTGGATCTCGAAGCCGTGCGCCAGGAGGCCGAGGCACTACTGGCGGAACTTCGAGGTCTGGTAGCACCCGCAACCATGGCGCCCGAGCCGATGCCGACCGCTATCGAAGCTATTGACGCCGTCGAACCGGAGCCGGTTGCCGAGGCGCTGCCAACACCTGACGCGCCCATCATCGAGCCGGTTTTGGACGAGATGGATCCATTGCCTGCGGTAGCCCCCACGCTGAAGCCTCGCATCGTTCTGCCCGCCGTGGTGGGCAACGTGGTCTCGCGCGCCGTACCGCAGGCTGCTGCTGTAGCTGTCGCCGTACCTGCGCCCACCCCAGCCCCGGCCCCTGTCGTACCGCGCCATGTGGACTACCGCCTGCCGGGCGCCGCGCTGCTGACTGCCGCTTCAGCCAACACTGAGTCCGTCTCCCCCGAGCACCTGGAAGAGACCAGCAACCTGATCACCCAGCGCCTGGCCGAGTTCAAGGTGCCCGTGACGGTCGTGGGTGCTTCGGCTGGTCCGGTCATCACGCGCTTCGAGGTCGATCCGGCCATCGGCGTACGTGGCGCACAAGTCGTCGGCCTGATGAAGGACCTGGCGCGCGCGCTGGGCGTCACCTCCATTCGCGTGGTCGAGACCATTCCCGGCAAGACCTGCATGGGCCTGGAGCTGCCCAACGCCCGCCGCGAAATGATCCGCCTGTCGGAAGTCGTGAATGCGGCGGATTTCCAGTCGCACGCCTCGCACCTCGTGCTGGCGATGGGCAAAGACATCACCGGCAACCCGGTCGTGACCGATCTGGCACGCGCCCCGCACCTGCTGGTGGCCGGCACAACGGGCTCGGGCAAGTCGGTGGCCGTCAACGCGATGATCCTGTCGATGCTGTACAAGGCCACGCCCGACGACGTGCGCATGATCATGATCGACCCGAAGATGCTGGAGTTGTCCGTCTATGAGGGCATTCCGCATCTGCTTGCGCCAGTGGTGACCGACATGAAGCAGGCCGCGCACGCGCTCAATTGGTGCGTGGGCGAGATGGAAAAACGCTACCGCCTGATGTCGACCCTGGGCGTGCGCAATCTGGCCGGCTACAACCAGAAGATTCGCGCGGCGGAGCAGGCGGGCCGCAAGGTGCCGAACCCATTCTCGCTCACGCCTGATGCGCCGGAGCCGCTCTCCACGCTGCCGATGATCGTGGTGGTGATCGACGAGTTGGCCGATCTGATGATGGTGGCCGGCAAGAAGATCGAAGAGTTGATCGCACGTCTGGCGCAGAAGGCTCGCGCGGCCGGCATCCACTTGATTCTGGCGACGCAGCGGCCGTCGGTCGACGTCATCACGGGCCTGATCAAGGCCAACATTCCGACGCGCGTGGCGTTCCAGGTGTCGTCCAAGATCGACTCGCGCACGATTCTCGACCAGATGGGCGCGGAATCGCTGCTTGGCCAAGGCGACATGCTGTTCCTGCCGCCGGGCACCGGGTATCCGCAACGCGTGCACGGCGCCTTTGTGGCCGATGAAGAAGTGCACCGCGTGGTCGAGCACTGGAAGCAATTCGGCGAGCCCGAGTACGACGAGGCCATCCTGGCCGGCGACCCCGGCGAGGCGGCCGCCAGCGGCGACCTGTTCGGCGGCGAGAGTGGTGAGGCGGAAGCCGATCCGCTCTACGACGAAGCTGCGGCGTTTGTGCTCAACACACGTCGCGCATCGATCTCGTCGGTGCAGCGGCAACTGCGCATTGGCTATAACCGTGCCGCGCGGCTCATCGAACAGATGGAAGCAGCAGGGCTGGTATCGCCCATGGGCCGCAACGGCCAACGCGAAGTGCTGGCGCCTGGCGGCGGCGATTGAGCACCGCCGGTGCATGGAGACAAGCGATGGGCGAGAACCAAGGCAGCCTCTTCACCGATGTGCCAGCCGGCGCCTCCGAAGAAGTCTTCACCGCGCTGCTGGAACGCCCCGGACTGAAGATCGAGCGCATCGTCTCCAACGGGCAAGCCAGTCCGCCCGGCTTTTGGTACGACAGTGCCCAGGAGGAATGGGTGCTGTTGGTCGAAGGCAGCGCGGCGGTGCAGATCGAAGGGGAGGCCGCACCGCGACTGCTTCAGCCGGGGGCCTGGCTACACCTCCCCGCGCACTGCCGGCACCGGGTCGCGTGGACCGACGCCGGTCGGCCGACGATCTGGCTGGCCGTCCACTACGGCGCCGGTTAGACGCGATGCCGCAGACCGGCGTTGCACCGCTCAACGGTGCTGGCCGGCACCCAGCTTGTCTGGATTCCGCACCAGGTGGATGGCGGCCAGACGGCCGTCGGCCTGCCAGTGCAGCGCAGCGGCAAGCTCCAGGCGGCCATCGGCATTGTGCAGCAGATAGCCAGGCTGGCCATTGATCCGCGCGCGCTGCAATCGCCCCCCAGTCTCGCGGCGGCGCCAGCTCTCCAGCAATCCGTACAGCACCCGGGCAACTGCCGCATTGCCACGCACCGGACGAGGAATGGCGGCCACGCGCCCACCACCATCGCTCATCAAGGTCGCCTCATCGCACAACAGTGCGGCTAAGGCGTTGGAATTGCCCGTCTGCAATGACGCCTCGAAAGCCTGCAACAGGGTATCCACCTGCGCCGGGCCAAGCTCGCAGCGTACGTATTCGCGCCGCACATGCCCCCGTGCCCGCGCGGCAAGTTGCCGGCAAGCCGCCGTATCGCGCCCCAGACGGGCTGCTACCTCGTCGAAGGGCACCTCGAACACGTCGTGCAGCAGAAAAGCGGCGCGCTCCAGCGGCGTCAGGCGTTCGAGTGCCAGCAGAAAGGCGGTGGAGACATCTTCGGCATAGGACAAGCGGGCCAGCGGATCTGCGCCGCCCGTTTCATCCGCCGCATCCAGGCTGGCCTGTTCGAGCACGGGCTCGGGCAGCCACACGCCAACGTAGTGCTCGCGTAGGCGCTGTGCGCTGCGCAGCTGGTCTATGCAGGCGTGGGTGGCCATGCGTGTCAGGTAGGCCGCGGGTTCTTGCAAGCCCGCCAGCGGAGTGTTCTGCCACTGCAGCCAGAGCGCCTGCACGAGGTCCTGCGCCTCACTGCGTGCGCCAAGCATGCGCCAGGCCAGCGCCAGCAGGCGTGCTCGCTGCGCTTCAAAAAGGCACAGATGCGCGCCGGTGGCATATTCGGCATCGGCTTGCGGTGCGCTCATCGGAGGGTCTCCAGGCGGTGGCGCGCGGTTTCGCGCCAAGCCGAAAGCAACGCTACCACACGGTCGGGCGCGTCTACGTGCAGGTAGTGGCCGCTGCCTGCCAGCACGACTGGCGAGACGCAGGCCTCCTGCGCGATGCTCCGCTGGTTGCCTTGCCAGGCGGCGTGCATGGTCTCGTCTTCCAGGCCGGCGGGAAAGTCACGCATCACAGCGCTGCTGAGCACCACGGTCGGCACCCGCGGCAAGGGCGGCAGTGCACGCGCTTGCTCCAGTACGGCGTCGAAGCCGGCATTTTCATCGTGCAAGGTCCGGTAGTGGCGCGCGGAGAACGACCAGTCAACCGCACTGGCGCGCTGTGCTTCCGGCAAGCGGCGGACGACAAGCGAGGCCGGTTGATCCGCCAGCCGCAACACCCCCAGGGGGGCCAGCGTATCGCTGAGTGTGAGCAGCCGGTCAAGGCCTGCACGGAAACGCGCGTAGCGGTCAGGCGGAAACTGCGCCACATAGTCGCGCCCAACCGCGTCAATGAAGGCCAGGCCAGCCACGTCGGCCGGGTAGGCGCGTGCGTGCATGCCGACCAGCAGGCCGCCCATCGAGTGACCTGCGAGCAACCACGGTGGCGCCTCGCCCGCAGCAACCAGGGCAGTTCGCAGATCGTCGACCGCCTGCATGCCGAGGCGCGGCGGCGTCACGGCATCCGACCAGCCGTAACCCGCGCGGTCATAGCTGCAGACGCGCCCGCCGGCCGCCAAGGCGTCCTGGACCCAGGCCCAGTCCTGCGACCAGCCTGCCATGCCTGCCTCTAGCACCAATGTGGGCCCGCCCTGGCCGGTGCAGTACAGGTGCAGATGCCTGTTGCCGACCACTACGCGTTGGCCGGGTGGCGCGTGCTCGGTGGCGACGACGTCCCGCCGGTGTTGCCAAGCACAGCCGCCTGCGGCAAGGGCGAGCAGGCCGCCAAGCACGGCGAGAGCGGCGCGCAAGCGCCGGTGAGTTTGCCACCGGCGCGGCGGCGTCGAGGACGATTCGAGAGGGAGAGGCATCGGAACTGGCGCATCTGGGTTGTTGGAGTGATGCGGCCCACTGCGTACATCCGATCAGCCGCATCTTCGCTTGCCGTGACGATGACGACACGACACCTTGATGACGGATCAGCCATCCCGAATGTGACATCGGTCGGGCCGCTAACCACGGTGATGCGACTAGCCTCCGCGCTGGCCTCAGTCTGCCGGGGCTAGGGCCGATACCCGTCGTCCAGCGTCTGCAGAAAGGACACCACGTCGCGGATTTCTTGATCGCCCAGGGCTGGCTTGTCTCCAGCGCGGCGGTTGAACGGCGGGTCCACATCATCGATGTTGCCGCGCAGGGCCGGCGGCAAATCGTCATAGGCGACGGTCTTGCCGCTGGCATCGCGGCTGTACCACTTCGCGGGCTTCAGGTCGCGCTCCACGTAGAAGCGCACGGCATCTTCCAGGCTGTGCATCCGGCCGTTATGGAACCACGCGCCGCGCTTGGCGGTGTTGCGCAGGCTCGGCGTCTTGAACATGCCGCAGTACGCGGTCTGGTGCGCCTGGTCCTGCCGCTTCGGGCCGCACAGGCCGAGGTCGTAGTAAGCCGGGTCAGCGTTGGCGTCAATCTCGGGGTTGCGCGGCACAGCCAGCACAGCGAACTGGTAATCGGTCAGCAGCGGGTGCGAGCCATCGGCGCCCTTGGCGATCAGGTGGCATGACGCGCAATTGCCCCTGTCCGGGTTGGCGAAAAGCTGCAGGCCGCGTTGCTCCGCAGGGCTCAGTGTTGCTTTGCCATCCAGATATGCGTCGAACTTGCTGTCGTAGCGGTGGAAGCTTGGGTCGTCCAGCTCGAAGCGTTCCAGCGCACGCATGGCGTGGTCGAACGCTTGATCCGGGTTGTCGAATGCGCTGGTGCCGAACGCTGCGCGGAATGCATCCGCATAAGGCGCGCGTTTGAGCTTTTCAACGACGGCCGCGCGGCTCTCGTTGGCCATCTCGTCCGGGTCGAGCATCGGTCCAGCCGCTTGATCACGCAACGAGTTGAAGCGGCCATCCCACATCAGGCCGCCGGTGGGCGGGCTATCGGTTTCGGTCAATCGCTCGGTCAGGCTGGCTGCCTGCACCTTGTGCCAGATCGGCGTCTGGTTGAGCGTGTAGGTCAGGTTGGGGGTGGCGCGCTTGCCCTGGCGGTCGAGGTTCGGTCCGCCGAGCTGCACGGCCAGCGCATTGGGTGGCCCGTAACCATGCGCGGGGTCGTGGCAGCTTGCGCAGGATTGCCGGCCCGAGGCCGACAACGACGGGTCGAAGAACATCGCCTTGCCCAGTTGGGCCAACGTGGCGGCATCCGGCATGCGGACGGCCTGTGCGGCAGATGTGGAAGATGCGTCTTTCTGCTGGCAACCGGCCAGCAAGGCCAGGAGCAGCGCACCGGCCACGATGCCAACGCGCGTCGAACGTGCAGTGAAGTCGGTCATGGAAATGACAAAACCGCTGGGGCGCAAACCCCGGCGGTCATGCTTGCTAAACGGCTGGGCCGCAGCCAATCAAAGGTTGGTGAACACGTCGTTGCCGAACGATTGCAAGCCATCCTGGGCTGCATAGCCGAGGTAGCCGCCCACCTGGAAGATGTCTTCCAGTGTCTTGAGCATCGCGTAATGGTTGTACTGCGTGGTCGACACCGTACCCGGCTTGATGAACGGCGAGAGCAGCACCGCGCCCGTGCGGTCTCCACCGTGGCTCTGCGTCACCAGGTTGATGTTGTATGGGTAGTGCGACACCGATGCCGGGAAGCTCTGCGTGATCGGGAACGTCACGTTCGGGCCCGGTTGCTGGTTGCAACAGGTCTGACCGGTGAAGGTCATGGTCAGCGTCGGCGGCGTGGTGGTCGTGTCCATCGTCTGCGATGCATAGGCGCTTTCATCAAAGTTGATGATGAGCAGGCCATCCTGCTGGTACGCCGGCGATGCCATGATCAGCGGCACCCACTTCTGCAGGAAGGCATCCGCCGACACCAGCCCGCCCGGCGCGCCCGTCACGCACGGCGAATCATGACCGTCGTTGCACAGGTTGGGCGTGATGAAGGTGAAATTGGCCGTGGTGTTAATCGACTTCAGATCGTTCGCCAGGCCATTCAGGTTGACCACGTTGGTCGCGCAATCCGGCGAGTCGATGATCGAATGGAAGTACGCGAACGGGTTATGGCGCGTGGCGTACATGTCGGCCGGCGTGCCACCTGCCGTGGCTGCCTGTGCCGACTGCGTCTTGTCCTGTGTGTTCAGCACCGGGTGGCCGCAGGTGGCGGCTTCACGCGCCGGGTCGTTGCCCATGTCTTCCATGTAGCCCTTCCAGGTCAAGCCCACGGCCTTGAGCTGGTCGGGCAGCGTCTTGATGGAAGCCGGGTACACGCAGCCGGTGCCGATGGCCTGGCCGTGGTCTGCCATGCCCGAGAGCGAGAAATCCTTGTAGACCATGCAGTCCATCTGCGTGTCGGGCGTAACGGCCTGGCCGCTCAGCATGGCGACGTAGTTGCCCAGGCTCACGTGGGTGGTGCCGTAGTACTGCTGCAGGTGGGCACCCTGGCTCACCAGCGTTTGCGAGAGGTAGGGCGCCTTGGAGTTGGCGGCAAACGTGGTCGCGTAGTTCTGGTTTTCCAGCGTGATCACGAACACGTGCTTGATCGACTGGATGGTCTTGGCGGCAGGGGTGGCGGGAGCAGGGTTCGCTGCAGCGGTGTTGGTGTTGCCACCATCGCCAGTGCCGCAGGCCGCAACGAGGAGTGCGGTGGCAGCGGCCGCGCATGAGGCCGCCAGCCAGCCCGCTCGGGGAAGCTTGAACATCGACTTTGTCCTTATCTTGTGGGTATGACGCGCCAGCGCTTTGGCTCGGTCCGCCGGTGCGCGCACGATATAAACAAACTTGTATGTTTGTTTTGTGACAGAAATGCTTCAGGAGCTCCGTAATAAGCGGTATCACGGGCGGACTTATTTACAATTGCGCCCATGGCCACCCAAGCAGAACGCACCACCGCCACGAGGCAGGCGCTGATCGATGCCTCCACCCAATTGCTGATCGAACAGGGCTACGCAGCCTTTGGCGAGGCGCGGGTGTGCGAACTCGCCGGCATCAGCCGGGGCTCGCTGCGGCATCAGTTTCCAGAAGGGCGATACGACTTGCTACCGGCGATGGTGGCATCGCTGCTGGATCGGGAATTGGCGCAGTTGGCGGCGCTGGGGCCGCTATCGGCCAATGTGCGGATGCACTTGATGCTGCACATGCTGGTGCAACGGCGCCAGCGGCATACGTCGCTGGCGATTCTGGAGGTGTGGATGGCGTCGCGCGGCGACGAGCGGTTGGCCCAGGCCGTCGGCCCGTTGCTGGCGACCGTGCCTGAACGGCTGTTCGGACAAGACCCGAATGGCCCGCCGCAACCCGAATTGCTGGCGCTGCGTCTGTTCCTGCATGGCGCAACGCTGCACAGCTTTGCCGCCGACTACAACCGAGACGAACTGGCCAGCGCCGTGCAATGGCTGCTGGCCCAACTTACGCCGCCGCCGGAGCTGAAAGCGGTACTGGCGCACATCGGCAACGCAGGCGCCGTGCAACGCGCCGGTTAGCGCAGTCCGGCTGGCAGTTAGCCGCCCGTACGCTGCTTCTGCAGAATTGCCAATTGCTGCGTCAGGTAGTTGCTGGTGTTCGTCATGCCGGCCACGACCTTCGACAGCGCATTGAACTGCGCGTAGTAGAGCGCCTGCTTGGCGTCCAACTGGCGCTGCATCTGCGTCATCCGGCTGGACAACGTGGTGAGCGAGCTGTTGATGGCATCGGTGGCGTTCTGCACCATGCCCTTATCGGCCAGCAGATTGGTCGATACGGTATGCAACTGTGCCGCATAGCCACGCTGAACCGTCACGCTGCCGCGGTCCCCCAGCGCACCGCCCATCACCTGCACGGTCAGGCCTTCAGCTGCCGAGCCGTTGGCGCCGTGCAGGTTCTGCCCAGAGCCGGTGGCTGCCACACCGTTGATGGTGCCTTGCACGTCGCGCCCAGCCGTGGCCGTGGGGCTGCCGCCCAGCAACGATGCAGCGCCATTGCCCGTCACTGACACCGTCGACATCGAGCCGTACTGGCGGTCCGTGAACGTCAGCACGCCGCTGGCATCCGCCGTAATCGCAACATCCACCTTGGCTTTCTGTAGATCCGGCGATGCATTGATCTGGCTCTGCACCTGGGCGGCCAGGCTTTGCGGCGTGTAGCTGCCAGCCGGCACCTTGATGCTGGTGGTGATGCCGCTGAGCGTGACCGACAGGCTGTCGTTCACGCCGCTCTGGATCGTCGTATTGGCTGCCGCCGAGCCCTTGAGCGAGCCCTGCGTGGCCAGCTGCGTCACGTTGATGGCGTAGTTGCCGGCCTGCGTGGTCTTGGAGAAGGCCGAGACCTTGAGCATCGAGTCCGTTGCCGTGCCGGTGCCCGCAAACAGAGCTGCCACCTGGCCCGGCGATTTCTTGAGGGCCGCGGTGAGCTTGCTGTCGTCAATCGACAGCGTGCCTTCCTTGTCCATCGTCACGCCAATGCTGCCCAGCGATTGGAATGCGCCGTTGCCGATCCCCTGGCCCAGCACGTCCGTTACCTGGTTGATCAGCGCCTTGGTGCTGACATCCCCCGCCAGCGCGCCGTTGTTGGCGGCATTGGCGGTATCGAACTTGGTCAGCGAGTTGAGCTGGATGCGCAACGCGTTGTATGCCTTGACGAAGTTCAGCACAGACTGGCTTGCCTGGCCCGCATCGTTGCCCACTGTCACCGTCGTGTTGCCGGTCTTGGACAGCGTGAACGACGTGCCATCCACCACATCCGTGAGGGTGTTGGTGGGGCTTTGCACATTGATGCCGTTGACGTTGGCCAAGGCGTTTTGGCCCGTGGCCACTTCGGTCATGTTCTGCGTGCCGGACGGATCGTGCGCCAGCAGTGATTGCAGCGTCGAATCGCCCGACACCGAAATCTTCATCTCCGAATTGGCGCCGCCGGCAGTGGAGGTCAGCACTAGGCGGTAGGGGTTGCCACTGCCGTCGTTGACGATGCTGGCCGACACGCCCAGGTTGGCCGAGTTGATAGCGTCCCGAATGCCTGACAGCGTGTTGTTGGACGCATCGATCTTGATGGAGCCGCCCGGCAGGTTGCCGTTCTGCGTGAACGTGGCGCCGGTGTACTTGCCGTCGGCAAAGGTGCCGCCCGACACCGTGCCGAACGAGAACGAGATCGTGGTGGGCGCGCCGCTGCCCACCGGCACCTTGTTGGACGCTTGGCCCTGCGCGCTCAGCACCTGCGCCTGTGCAAGCTGCGTCACCTTGACGTTGTACGTGCCCGACGGCGCTGTGCTACCTACGTTCACGTTCAGGATCGACGTGTCGTGCCCGCTGGCCTTCATGCCGCTGAAGGTATCGGCATTGGCCAGGTTGGCCATCGCCGTCTGGAAGGTCGACAGCGCGCTCTTGAGCGAGCCCACCGCAGAAAGCTGCGCCTGAAAGACTCTCTGCTGGTTCTGGTGAACCACCATTCCCTTGCCTTCAGCCTGCATCAGCTTGGTGACCAGGGTGTTGACGTCGATGTTCGTGCCGATGCCCGGGATGGAGATCGGTGGGATATAGGTGTTGGTCGTCGCCATGGGTGAGAACGCGCGCGCGCAAACGGTTGTTTCTTCACAATGTGACGGCAGCCAAGCGCACTTCTTTAGGGCCAACCCTGTCTAGGCAGACTCTTTTGTGCGGATTTCATCAGGAAAGCGAAAGAAAACGAGGGGGGGGCGGCTGGACCCAAAGGAGGGTGCTGACCGTTTCAAGCGGGTGAGAGCCCACTCCACAGCGTCAATCAGCGCTGGGACCGCCGGCGCCTAAAGTGAGACAGTAGACATTGCAATGGCCCGCCCTTCCAAGGCGGCGGCCTCATGAATGTATCCCATCATGCACTTTTCCCACGCCGTCGGCGCACAGCGCCACGTGTTCAACGATCTCAAGACGCTGCTGGCCAAGGCCAGCCCGGCGCGCTCGGGCGATTACCTTGCCGGCTTGGCGGCAACCAGCGAAGCCGAGCGCATGGCCGCCCGCATGGCGCTGGCGGATGTACCGCTGTCGGTTTTCCTGAGTGAAGCGCTCGTGCCTTATGAGCATGACGAGGTCACACGCCTGATTCTGGACAGCCATGACACACAGGCCTTCAAACCCATCGCGTCATTTACGGTGGGGGAATTCCGCAACTGGCTGCTCCTGCACGAGACCGACAGTGCCGCCCTGGCAAAGGTCGCGCCCGGCGTTACGCCAGAGATGGCCGCGGCGGTCAGCAAGCTGATGCGCAATCAAGACCTGATTGCGGTTGCCCGCAAGTGCCGCGTGATCACGCGCTTTCGCAACACCATCGGCTTGCCCGGCCACCTGTCGGTTCGGTTGCAACCCAACCACCCCACGGATGACCCCAAGGGCATTGCCGCGTCGATCATCGATGGGCTGCTCTACGGCTGTGGCGACGCGACCATCGGCATCAACCCAGCCACCGACAACCTCGGCGCCATCGTCTCGCTGCTGCAGTTGATCGATGAGTTGCGAGACCGCTATGCCATTCCCACGCAATCCTGCGTGCTGACCCACGTCACCAATACGGTGCGCGCCATCGCGCAGGGCGCACCGGTGGATCTGGTGTTCCAGTCCATCGCGGGTAGCGAGCAGGCCAATGCGGGGTTCGGCATCAGCCTTGCGCTGCTGGCGGAGGCGCATGACGCCGCGCAAAGCCTGGTGCGCGGCACCGTCGGCAACAACGTGATGTATTTCGAAACCGGGCAGGGCAGCGCGCTGTCAGCCAACGCACATCATGGCGTCGACCAGCAGACGATGGAGGCGCGTGCCTATGCGGTTGCGCGGGCGTTCTCACCGCTGCTGGTCAATACGGTGGTTGGCTTTATCGGGCCCGAATACCTGTACGACGGCAAGCAGATCATCCGTGCCGGGCTGGAAGACCACTTCTGCGGCAAGCTGATGGGCCTGCCCATGGGCTGCGATGTCTGCTACACCAACCATGCGGAGGCGGACCAGGACGACATGGATACGCTGCTGACGCTGTTTGGCGTGGCGGGCATTCATTTCATCATGGGCGTGCCGGGTGCCGACGACATCATGCTGAACTACCAGAGCACGTCGTTTCATGACGCGCTCTACCTGCGCGATACGCTGGGGCTGCGGCCGGCCCCGGAGTTCGAGGCATGGCTGCAAAGCATGGGCATTATCGACATGGCCGGCCGCCTGCAAGACGCCACCGCACGCCAGCCGCTGCTGCAGTTGGCCCACACGCTGTAATGCCTTCCATGCCGACGCGAAATCTCGTTCAGTCCAATCCCTGGGCGCACTTGCGTGCATTCACCGATGCACGTATTGCATTGGGCCGGGTTGGCAACAGCCAGACGACCGACGCCGTGCTCGCCTTTGGCCTGGCGCACGCACAAGCCCGCGATGCCGTGCATCAGCCGCTAGACAGCGCAGCCGTGGCGGCGGCGCTTGAGCAAGCGGGCTTCGCCAGCCTGAGCGCGCATAGCGCCGCCGCAGACCGGGCCCAGTATCTGTGCCGGCCGGATCTGGGCCGGCGCCTGAGCGATGCCAGCCGCGCAAGCCTTGCGGCGGCACGGCCAACCGAGCCGGTCGACACCATCTTCGTGATTGCCGATGGTCTCTCGGCTCTGGCTGCGCAGAGCCATGGTGTGCCGCTCCTGCGCAGCGTGCGCGAGCGCTTGCCGGAGGACTGGTCGATTGGCCCCGTCGTCATTGCCGAGCAATCCCGCGTGGCACTGGGCGATGAGATTGGCGAACTGCTGGGCGCGCGCCAGGTGGTCATGCTCATTGGTGAGCGCCCCGGCCTGAGTTCGCCCGACAGCCTCGGCATCTACCTCACCCATGCGCCGCGCGTTGGCCGAACGGATGCCGAGCGCAACTGCATCTCGAACGTTCGTCCCGCTGGACTGGGTTACGACCATGCAGCGGACAAACTCGTGTTCCTGCTCAAGGGCGCGCTGGCGCTCGGCCGCAGCGGCATTGATCTGAAGGACGACACTCCCGTTGCCAGCCTCATTGCCGCGTCAAGTACCCCCCAACTGAAGGAATAAGGCGTATCGGCCTTCGGGACAGGGGGCACCGGCGTAGTTTGTTACAACTGGTCAAGAACAAAGTGTGCTGATAAAGTGGCTCGGCCCTGATCCATCGTCGAGCCAGTCAGCGCCATGCTGGCGGGCGGCGCCGAGACATCGATGCCACGCCGAAACCTGCCCATTCCGACGCGCGTTCTGCTGGTTCCTGCCCTGGCGGGCTTGGGGTTGGCACTTCAAGGTTGCAGCACGCATGGCGCGCCTTCGTACGCCATCTTCGGCGCGTACTTCCCCCTCTGGCTGCTGAGCGGGTTGATTGGCGCGGCAGGTGCGCTGATTGCGCACCGGATCTTCGTCATGACGGGGTGGGCAAGCTGGATACCGCTCCAGCTTTCTGTGTGTGTGGCGATTGGAGTGATGGTTGCCGTGGTCGTCTGGCTGTCTGGCTCGGGGCACTTCCTATGAAAATGGCCGGCCTGCACAAGCCCGTGCTGCGCGGCTACCTGATCGCGCTGGCGATTATCCTCATCGGTGTGGCGGTGGCGGTTTATGCCTACGTCCACACCTCGCGCTATCCCTCCACAGACGATGCCACCATCGATGCCGATGTCGTGCACGTTGCCACGCCGGTGGGCGGGCGCATCGTCAAACTGGTTGTGTCCGAGAACCAGCACGTCAAGAAGGGCGACCTGCTGTTCGAGATCGATCCCGTACCGTATCGCCTGACCGTTGCGCAAGCACAAGCCGATGTGGAGCTGGCCCAGGCTTCACTCGACACGCGGCGCCGGTCGCTGATCGGTGAGCGCTCCAAAGCCAGCATCGCCGCAGACCAGAGCAGCCGTGCCGAGCACAACTACGCGCTGGCCTCCCGCACCGTCAACCGGCTGGCCCCGCTGGCGGCCCAGGGGTATGTGCCTGCCCAGCAACTGGATCAGGCGCAGGTGGCACAGCGCGACGCCGCCATCTCACTACAGCAGGCCAACGAACAGAAGCGCGCCAGCGCGCAGACCATTGGCGACGAAGCCGATGCCATTGCCATGCTGCACGCCCGCGAGGCCGCACTGGCGCGCGCCAAGCACGCGCTGGACGACACCGTGGTACGCGCGCCGCACGATGGCTGGGTCACAGGCCTATCCGTGCTGGCGGGCGAGACCGTCGCCCCCAACCAGTCGATCTTCACGCTGATCCACTCAGGCGAGTGGTTTGCCGTGGCCAACTTCCGGGAGACGACGCTCTCCGCCATCCAGGTGGGCGACTGCGCCACGGTGTTCTCCATGATCGACCGCAGCCAACCCATCCAGGGCAAGGTGGACAGCATCGGCGCCGGTATCGCCGATACGGACCGGGTGAACCTGCCGCGCACGTTGCCCATCGTCCAGCCATCGGTGAACTGGGTGCGGGTGGCGCAGCGCTTCCCGGTGCGCATCCGTCTGGAGGAACCGGCTGACAGGCTGGTCCGGGTCGGCGCCAGCGCGATTGTCGAGATTAAGCATGGCGCCGCCTGCCGGTGACATCGCACGGGGCATCTGGCCTCGCCCCGGCGAGGTGTTCCGGCTACTGGCGCCAACGCCTGGCAGGGCGGAGATCACCACCCGCATCGCCGTCATCTGCGCGTTGACCGCGCTTGTCACCAGCATCGTCACCACACCCTGGGCCGCCATCTCGGCCTACGTGGTGTTCTTCATGATCCGCCCCGATCGCGTGACCAGCATCGTGCTGTCGATCGCCATGTTGCTGCTGGTGACGGTGGTGCTCGGGCTGATCATCGTCATCGCCATCTTTTGCATGGACGACCCGCTATGGCGGGTGGTGTGGATGGTCGTGCTGTCGGTGAGCCTGCTGTTTTTGACATCGGCCAGCAAGCTGCGCCCGGTGGGGGCGATCCTGGCGATGATTGTCGGGTATGGGCTGGACGAACTCGGGATTGCCCCGGTGGGTGAGCTGGCGACGCGGGCGCTGCTCTATGCGTGGCTGATGGTGGCGATTCCGGTGGGGGTGGTCATCGTAGTGAATCTCGTGATGGGGCCATCCCCGCGCAAGCTGGCGTGTCAGGCGTTAGCGCGGCGCTTGCGGCTGGCGGCACAACACCTGGGCCAGGCGGGTGCCAACCGCACCGCGCTCACCGCATGCCTGCGCGAAGGCAGCCAGCAGATTGCCACGTGGCTGCGGCTGTCGAAGGTAGAGGGTTCGACCTCGTCGGCCGATCTGGCGGCGCTGCAGCAGGCGGTGGCGTCCACCACGGCCATCCTGATGGCGGTTGACCTGGCTGCCAGCGAACCGAAGGCGCGCCTGCCCGTATCCGTCGCCACCCCTGTCATCGAGGCGCTGCAAGCCATGGCAGGCATGCTCGAGCAGGGCGGTTATCCAGTCGACATTGAACTGACGCTGCCCGCGGGCGTTACATTGCCGCCGCTGGCAAACGCTGTAGCAGCGGAGCTGCAATCCGCCATCGCTCACTTTGCAGTCGTGGAAGGCAAGCCGGCGCAAGCCGAGGCGCCACCGCCCAAAGCGCGCGGCGGTTTCTTCTTGCCGGACGCCCGCACCAACCCCGCCCACCTGCGCTACGCCCTGAAGACCACCGCCGCGGCGATGTTCTGCTACCTGCTGTACATGCAGCTCGACTGGTCAGGCATCCACACCTGCTTCATCACGTGCTACGTGGTGTCGTTGAGCAGCGCGGCGGAGACGGTCGAAAAGCTGACGCTGCGTATCGCCGGCTGTCTGGTGGGGGCAGCGTTGGGTATTGCGACGCTCGTGTGGGTACTGCCGGCCATGACGTCCATTACCGAGCTGATGGCGCTGATGTTTGTCGGCATGTGGCTGTCGGCATGGGTTGCGCAGGGCTCGCCGCGTATTGCGTATGCGGGGTTCCAGATTGCCTTCGCGTTTCTGCTGTGCGTGCTGCAAGGGGCTGCACCGGCATTTGACCTGACCATCGCGCGGGACCGCATCATCGGCATCCTGTTGGGCAATGTGGTCGTGTACCTGATGTTCACGCGGGTCTGGCCGGTGAGCATTGCGGGGCAGGCAGATGTGGCGTTGGCCGCATTGCTGCGCCAGTGGGAGGCGGTCACGCGAGCAGTGCGCACAGGCCAAAGGCGAACATTGGCTGCTCAGGCGATGGCGCAGCAAGGCGCGCTGGAAGCGAACGTTGCGCTGCTCCGGTACGAACCCGCCTGGGTACGCCCCGTGCCGGAATGGATCGCGCAGCGCCGCCGCGCACTGACCGAGCTTGAAGCGCTCGAAGGTCCG
This sequence comes from Ralstonia sp. A12, assembly GCF_000801955.1. Classification (GTDB taxonomy): domain Bacteria; phylum Pseudomonadota; class Gammaproteobacteria; order Burkholderiales; family Burkholderiaceae; genus Ralstonia. The sequence goes on along the minus strand of NZ_JSZO01000033.1, from coordinate 15,473 downwards.
TTGTTCCTGATCGCCGAGCGTGCACCCGGTGATGCGGCCGTGCAGACGCGATTGCGTAGCGCGGCCGAGCGTGCCGGCGTGAGCGGGCTGGCGACCGACAGCGGGTCCATCGCCACCCCCGATACCATGCGCGATGCGCTGTTGGCGCTGGTTGATGAGCGCCTTGCCCGCATTGCACGAGAAGTCCCCGATGCTGTATCCAAGGAGTCGCTGACGCATGCGCCAGCCTGATCTGTTGGCCGTTTTCCTCAGCCTGGCTGTCACCGTCACGGCCGGGTGTGCGACGTCTGCGCTGGACATGGCACCGGAGCGTGCTGACCGCCCGTGGCAGCCGCGCACGACGGATACAGGCGAGATCATCCCGGGCGCGCCATCACAGCCGACGTCTTCCAACGGTGCAAATGCCAGCTACACGTTGCCGGCCAACACCGCTGCGGCGACGATCCCGCCCGCTGCCGCATTCGACGCCGCACACGCCTACGCGCTGCCCGAGCTGATCGACGTTGCCGAATCGAACAACCCACTCACGCGAGTCGCCTGGAACGATGCGCGCAATGCCGCGCTCATGGCAGGGATCGCAAAGAGCGCCTATCTGCCGTATCTCTCTGCCACAGCCATGGCTGGGTACCAGACGGGGCACGGTTCGTCGTCGACGCCGCTCGGTACGGCCGGCACGGATACCACGGTGCACGGAACCGTGTCGGTGCTGTCATTGCAATGGTTGCTGTTCGACTTTGGTGGCCGCGCGGCGCGCGTGGATGCCGCCGAGCAGTTGTCGGTTGCCGCCAACATCGGTTTCACGGCGGTGCACCAACAGGTGATCTATGACGTGACCGTCGCGTTCTACGCGTATGAGGCGGCACGCGCCCGGACCGTGACTGCGGCGCAAGGTCTGAACAATGCCGAGGCGATCCTGGCGGCCGCCAAGGCGCGCTTCAAGCAGGGTATCGGTACGGTGGTCGAAGTCGCACAGGCCACGCAAAACCGTGCGCAGGCCAACCTGGCGCAAGTCCAGGCCCAGGGCGCGGAGAGTGACCGGTATCTGTCGCTGCTCTCTGCGGTGGGCATCTCGCCGTTGTCGAAGCCGAAGATTGCCGACCTGCCCATCCGCACGCTGAATCCGGCATTGCGCACCCCGGTCGACCAGATCGTCGCCGATGCCATCGCCCGGCGACCCGATGTGCTGAGCGCCTATGCCGCCGAAAAGGCCAGCCAGTCGAAGATCCAGGCCGCGGAAGCGGAATTCATGCCGAAAGTGTTTGTCTCGGCCTCCACGTCGTACAACTCGGGGCGAGCGGCCGTCACGGCCATCCCGCCCGTCGGCCAGCAGGCACCGACGGTGAACCTCAATGGCACCCACTATGGTGTAGGCGCCTTTGTGGGCGTGACCATTCCGCTGTATGACGGCGGTTTGCGTTCCGCCGTGCTGGCACAGGCGCGCAACGATGCTGAAAGCGCTGCGGCCAAACGCGTACGCACCACGCAGGAGGCGGTGCGCCAGATCGTGGCGGGGCAGAACACGCTGCAGACGAGCCTGACTTCGCATGAGGCGGCGCAGGCGCTGGTGGCTGCCGCCCAGACGACGTACGACGCGGCGCTGGCGGCGTATCGCCACGGCGTCGGATCGATTACCGATGTGTTGATGGCGCAGAACCAGCTGCTGCTGGCCAAGAACGCCTACGTCGATACCTACAGCGGCGCGCGTACGGCTGCCGCCACGCTGGCGCTGGCCACAGGATCGATTGGCGCCGCATCAACCCAGCCCGGCTGGTAAGCGCGCCCGTCCGGTTTGCATGGGCGCGTCAAATATCGAAGTACAGATGGAACTCCCAAGGATGGGGCCGCAATTTCAATGGCGCGATCTCGTGCGTGCGCTTGTAGTCGATCCAGGTGCGGATCACATCTTCCGTAAAGACATCGCCCTTGCGCAGGAAGGCTGAATCGGCTTCCAGCGCAGCGAGGGATTCTTCGAGTGAACCGGGCACCTGACGGATGTTGGCCGCCTCTTCCGGCGGAAGATCGTAGATGTTCTTGTCGAGCGGCTCACCGGGGTCCATCTTGTTTTCGATGCCGTCCAGGCCTGCCAGCAGCATTGCGGAGAAAGCGAGGTACGCGTTGGCCGATGGGTCAGGGCAGCGGAACTCCACGCGCCGCGCGGCGGGTGAATCGGAAACCATCGGAATCCGCGCCGCCGCCGAGCGGTTGCGCTGCGACATCGCCAGATTGACTGGCGCTTCGTAGCCCGGCACCAGTCGCTTGTAGGAATTCGTGCTCGGCGCGCAGAACGCCATCAACGCCGGTGCGTGCCGCAGTAGCCCACCGATATACCAGCGGCACATCTGCGACGTGAGTGCCCAGCCGCTCGCGTCGTAAAACAGGTTCTCGTCGTCCTTCCACAGGCTCTGGTGGCAGTGCATGCCGCTGGCGTTGTCGGCAAACAGCGGCTTGGGCATGAACGTCGCCACCTTGCCGTGCTTGCGCGCCACGTTCTTGCAGATGGTCTTGTAGATCATGACGTTGTCGGCCATGCGCGTGAGCGAGGCGAAGCGCATGTCGATCTCGCACTGGCCGGCTGTCGCCACCTCGTGGTGATGCACCTCGACGCGCACGCCTGCCTGCATCAGCGCCAGGACGATCTCGGAACGGATGTCCTGCAGCGTGTCGTGCGGCGGTACAGGGAAGTAGCCGCCCTTGTAGAGCTGCTTGTAGCCAAGGTTGCCGCCGCCGTAGGCGCCTTCATCGCGGCCCGATGTCCACTCGCCCTCGGCGGATTCCACGTGGTAGTAACCGGAATGCTGGTCTTGCCCGAAGCGGATGGAATCGAAGATGAAGAACTCCAGCTCGGGGCCGAAGTAGCAGGTGGTGGCAAGGCCGGTCTGCCGCAGGTACATCTCTGCCTTCTTTGCAACGTAGCGCGGGTCGCGTGAGTACAGCGCCTTGCGCACGGGGTCCAGAACGTCGCAGATCAACGCCAGCGTGGGCGCGGCGCAGAACGGGTCGACAAATGCGGTGGTCGGGTCGGGCCGCACCAGCATGTCGGATTCGTGGATCTCCTGAAAGCCGCGGATCGACGAGCCATCAAAGCCGATGCCGGCCTCGAACAGATCGTCATTGACTTCCGGAAGCGTGATCGAGAAGTGTTGCCACTGGCCGGGCAGATCGGTGAAGCGGAGGTCAACCACCTGGATGGCGCGCTGCCTGATGAGGTCGATGACCTCGCCCGCGTTCTTCAATGGGGTGAAGCGATAGCTGCCGGGTTCCACTTGGACCATGCTCATGGCGGCCTCCTTTGCTTGCCATGCCATAGTCCAACACTAGTCGTTCAGGTGCTGAAAGCAATGCGCCGAACGGGTGGCGCCCGCCGCTTAAAAGTGCGGGAAGGCGCGCCCCCGATCGGTTGCTGTGACGCTTTCGATTCAGCCGGTGCGCCGCTTCTCCTCCTGCTTCCCGCGTGCCAGCACCGGCACCAGCGCCGCCCCGGTATGGCTGGTCCTGACCCGCGCCAGCGCCTCCGGTCCGCATGCTGCCACGATGGTGCCGCCCTCATCGCCACCCTCGGGGCCCAGATCGAGAATCCAGTCCGCCTCGGCAATCACGTCAAGGTCGTGCTCGATCACGATCACGCTGTGGCCGCCATCCGCCAGGCGATGCAGCACGCGGATCAGCTTGGCCACGTCGGCCATGTGCAGACCGACGGTCGGCTCATCCAGCACGTACAGCGTGTGCGGTGCCTTCTGGCCACGGCGGGTCACGTCATCGCGCACCTTCGACAACTCGGTGACAAGCTTGATGCGCTGCGCCTCGCCGCCAGACAGCGTGGGCGAAGGCTGGCCCAGCGTCAGGTAACCCAGGCCCACGTCCTTCATCAACTGCAGCGGGTGCGCGATGCTGTTCATCGCGCCGAAGAACTCGACTGCTTCGTCGATCTCCATGGTCAGCACTTCACCGATGTTCTTGCCGCGCCAGGTGACGGCCAGCGTCTCGGGGTTGAAGCGCTGGCCATGGCACACGTCGCATGCGACCTTCACATCGGGCAGGAAGCTCATGGCGATGGTGCGCACGCCCTGGCCCTCGCAGGCCGGGCAGCGGCCGTCGCCAGTGTTGAACGAGAAACGCGAGGCGGTGTAGCCGCGTGCGCGCGCTTCCAGCGTGTCGGCAAAGAGTTTGCGGATGGTGTCCCACACGCCGATGTACGTGGCTGGACACGAGCGCGGCGTCTTGCCGATCGGGGTCTGGTCGACTTCCAGCACGCGGTCGATGGCTTCCCAGCCGGTCACGCCGTCACAACCGTGCCAGTCGTGTTTGACGTCGAGCTTGCGAGGCATCTTCGCATCAGGCACCTCAGCCTGCGCAGCCTTGCGTGCACGGCGCGTGGCCGGCGACGACAAGACCGAGCGACCCACCGCATCCAACAGGTTGGTCATGAGCACGTCGCGCGCCAGCGTGGATTTGCCGGAGCCGGACACGCCCGTAATCGCCACCAGACGCGACAACGGCATCGTGGCCGTAACGTTGCGCAGGTTGTGCAGCTTGGCGCCATGCACCGTCAGCCACTGCTCGGGCACGGGCTGCGCGCCTGCGCGCGGTGCAACGACCTCGCGGCGTGGCTGCAGCGGGTGCTCGATCGGCTGCGACAGGAAACGCCCAGTGAGCGAATCCGGCTGCGCGGCCAAGTCCTGCACGCCGCCTTGCGCGACAAGGGTGCCGCCGCGTTTACCGGCGCCGGGGCCGATGTCAATGATGTGGTCGGCACGGCGGATGGTGTCTTCATCGTGCTCGACCACCACTAGCGTGTTGCCCTTGTCGCCCAGCTTGCGCAGGGCATCCAGCAGGATCTGGTTGTCGCGCGGATGCAGGCCGATGGTCGGCTCGTCCAGCACGTAGCACACGCCCTGCAGGTTGCTGCCGAGCTGCGCGGCCAGGCGAATGCGCTGCGCCTCGCCGCCCGACAGGCTGGGTGCGGCGCGATCCAGGCTCAGGTAGCCCAGGCCGACTTCTTCCAGGAACGACAGTCGGCTGTGGATCTCGGCCACCACATCGCGCGCGATGTCGGCATCGCGGCCAGTCAGGTCCAGGCCTTCCACCCAGCGGCGGGTCTGGCTGACGGTCCACTGCGCAATGTCGACGATGGGTTTGGTGGCAAAGGTCACCGCGCGCGCCGTCGGGTTCAGGCGCGTGCCGTGGCAATCGGGGCAGGGCAAGTCGGTCATGCCGTCCGGATCGACTTCTTCCGAGGGCAGTGTCTGCTCACGGCCACGATCATCGCCGCCGAGCACGGTGTCGTCAAACGCGGCGCGCTGCTCGCGCGTGAGCGCCAGGCCCGTACCGACGCAGCTCGGGCACCAGCCATGCTTGCTGTTGTACGAGAACATGCGCGGGTCCAGCTCGGGGTAACTAGTGCCGCAGGTCGAGCACGCGCGCTTGGTCGAGAACACTTTCACGTTGCCGACGTGCGCGGTGCCGCCGCTATGCATGGCGTTCTGCAGGCCGTCCAACGGGGCGAGCACGTGCATGATGCCCTTGCCGTATTCCAGCGCCTGCTCCATCAACGTGCGCAGTGCGGCTTCGTTTTCCGGGGAGACAACGATATCGCCCACCGGCAGTTCCAGCGTGTGCTCGCGGAAGCGGTCCAGACGGGGCCACGGGTCAACGGTCAGGAACTCGCCATCGACACGCAGGTGCGTATAGCCGCGCGCCTTGGCCCATTTGGCGAGGTCGGTGTACACGCCCTTGCGGTTCACCACCAGCGGGGCGAGCAGGCCGATGTGCTCGCCACGGTGGTCGCGCATGAGTTGGGCAAAGATGGCCTCGGGGCTCTGCGCCGACACCGGCGTGCCGTCGTGGATGCAATGCTGCACGCCCAGCTTCACATACAGCAGACGCAGGAAGTGCCAGACCTCGGAGGTCGTCGCTACCGTGCTTTTGCGGCCGCCGCGCGACAGGCGCTGCTCGATGGCGACCGTGGGCGGAATACCGTAGACCGCATCCACCTCGGGCCGGCCCGCCGGCTGCACGATTGAACGCGCGTAGGCATTGAGCGACTCAAGATAGCGCCGCTGCCCCTCGTGGAACAGGATGTCGAACGCCAGCGTTGATTTGCCCGAGCCCGATACCCCCGTCACGACATTGAACTTGCCGTGCGGAATATCGACGTTCATTGCCTTCAGGTTGTGCTCGTGCGCGTTGACGATACGCACCACGTTCTCGCCCTGGACTTCCGCCACGGCAGCGCGCTGCGCGCGGCGAGCAGCCAGTGCGCTTTGCAGCGGCACGCCTTCATCGGCAGCTTGCGGTTGACCGATGCTCGCTTCGTACTGTTTGAGCGCGGCACCGGTATGCGAAGCAGCGCAGGCCTTCACCTGCTCGGTCGTACCGGCACACACCAGCAGGCCGCCCGCATCGCCGCCCTCGGGGCCGAGATCGATGATCCAGTCGGCCGCCCGGATCACATCGAGGTTGTGCTCGATCACGATCAGCGAATGCCCAGCGTCGAGCAGCTTGCCGAACGCGCGCATCAGCTTGGCGATGTCGTCAAAGTGCAGACCCGTGGTGGGCTCGTCGAACATGAACAAGCGGCCGGCGTTGGCGGGCACGTCTTGCTTGACGCGCTTGCGGGCGGCGGCCTGGGCCGCCTGCGCCGCTTCGGCCAGGAAGCCCGCGAGCTTCAGGCGCTGCGCTTCGCCGCCGGAAAGCGTCGGCACCGGCTGGCCGAGTTTCACGTACTCCAAACCCACGTCGACGATGGGCTGCAGCACGCGCAGCACGTCAGCGTCGTCGGCAAACACGCTGGCGGCTTCGCTCACCGTCAGCTCCAGCACGTCTGCCACTGATAGCTTGTGCGCGCCGCGCTCCAGCTTCACCTCGAGAATTTCCGCGCGGTAGCGCGTGCCATCGCAATCCGGGCAGCGCAGGTAGATGTCGCTGAGGAATTGCATCTCCACGTGCTCGAAGCCCGAGCCGCCGCAGGTCGGGCAACGCCCATCGCCCGAGTTGAAGCTGAACGTGCCGGCCGTGTAGCCGCGCTGCAGCGCCATTGGCACCTTGGCAAACAGCTTGCGGATCTCGTCAAACGCGCCCACGTAGCTGGCCGGGTTCGAGCGCGCGGTCTTGCCGATCGGGGATTGGTCGACGAAGACCACATCGCTGATCTGGTCCGCACCGCGCAGTGCGCGAAACGCGCCAGGCGATTCCGTCGCCTTGCCGAAATGGCGCGCCAGGGCGGGGTGGAGCACGTCCTGGATGAGCGTCGACTTGCCAGAGCCGGACACGCCCGTCACGCACACCAGCCGTTGCAACGGCACTTCGATCGTCACGTCCTGCAGGTTGTGCTGGCTCGCACCCTCAAGCACAAGACGCGGTGCACCGTTGATGGGGCGGGCCTGCCAGTCGGTGGCGTTGGCCACGCGGCGCTGGCCGGACAAATAGGCGCCAGTCAGCGTGTCGGCTTTTCGGATGGCAGCGGGCGTACCGTCGAACACGATGGTGCCGCCGCGCTCGCCGGGGCCGGGGCCCATGTCGATGAGGCGGTCGGCAGCGAGCATGACGGAGGGATCGTGCTCCACGACAACCAGTGTGTTGCCCGCATCGCGCAGGCGCTGCATGGCTTCCACAATGCGATCCAGATCGCGCGGATGCAGACCGATGCTCGGCTCATCCAGCACGAACAGTGTGTTGACGAGCGATGTGCCCAGCGCCGTGGTCAGGTTGATCCGCTGCACTTCGCCGCCGGAAAGCGTGCGGCTCTGGCGGTCCAGTGTCAGGTAGCCGATGCCGACGTCGCACAAGTAGGCCAGGCGCGTGCGCACCTCGTCCAGCAGCAGCTTGAGCGCATCGTCGAGCAGGGTGGAGGGCAGCGTCAGCTCGTCAAAGAACCGGCGGATGCGTGCGATGGGCAGCAGCATGACGTCGTGCACGGTCAGACCGGGCAGGGCTTCGAGCTGGGCGCGGCTCCATTTCACGCCGCGCGGCATGAAGCGGTGCTCCGGTGCCAGCACAGCGTCGGCATTTTCCTTGCTGCCCAGGCGCCATTGCATGGACTCGGTTTTCAGGCGCGCACCGCCGCAGGTCTCGCACGTCGTATAGCTGCGGTACTTGGAGAGCAGCACGCGGATGTGCATCTTGTACGCCTTCGACTCCAGGTAGTCGAAGAAGCGGCGCACGCCGTACCACTGCTTGTTCCAGCCGCCGCGCTTGAAGGTCGGGTCGCCGTTGATGACCCAGTGGCGCTGTGCTTCGGTCAACTCGGCCCACGGCGTGTCGCGCGGGATGTCGGCCGCCGCCGAATAGCGCATGAGGTCGTCCTGGCATTCCTTCCAGGCCGGAGTCTGCATCGGCTTGATGGCACCTTCGCGCAGGGTCTTGCGCTCGTCCGGAATCACCAGGCCAAGGTCGACGCCGATCACGCGGCCAAAGCCACGGCATGCATCGCACGCACCGTAGGCCGAGTTGAATGAAAACAGCGCGGGCTGCGGATCGGCATAGCGCAGATCGCTCTCTGGGCAGTGCAGGCCGGTGGAAAAGCGCCAGATCTCAGGTTCGGCAGCCTCGTCGGCGGGCAGCACGTACACGTTGACACGACCGCCGCCGCGCTTGAGCGACGACTCGATGGCCTCCAGCGCACGGACACGCTCAGTGCCCTGCAGGCGAAAGCGGTCGGCCACCACGTCGAGCAATTTGCGTTCACCACTGACACGTTCGGCCTGCACGCGCGTATAGCCGCTGACGGAAAGCCACTGCGCAACTTCATCCGCGCTGGTATTGGCCGGCAGCTCCACCGGAAAAGTCACCACCAGGCGCGGATCAGCCTCGCGCGTGCGCGCCAGCAGCTCGTTGTAGATGGTTTCCGGCGTGTCATGGCGTACCGGCAGTGCGGTATCCCGATCGAATAGTTGGGCCGCGCGCGCAAACAGCAGCTTCAGGTGGTCGTTCAGCTCCGTCATCGTGCCGACAGTCGAGCGTGAGCTGCGCACCGGATTGGTCTGGTCGATGGCGATGGCCGGCGGCACGCCTTCCACATGGTCGACCTGCGGGCGGTCCATGCGATCCAGGAACTGGCGCGCGTAGGCGCTGAAGGTCTCGACGTAGCGGCGCTGGCCCTCGGCATAGAGGGTGTCGAACACCAGGCTCGACTTGCCGGAACCTGACGGCCCGGTCACCACGGTCATTTCGCCCGTGCGCAGGTCCAGATCGAGGTTTTTGAGGTTGTGCTGACGGGCTCCGCGCAGGCGAATGACACCGGAAGACATGAGGGGTGGTCCTTGGAGAACGTAGGGGGAGATGCCGGCACGGGTAGCCAAACTGGCACCGGCCGGCAATCAGAAATCGGGCCGTAAACTGTAGCGGATTCTTGAGATCCGGTTCACTGACGGCACAAATCGCGGGCGCGAGGTTACCGCAAGGCTCCTGACACCGTTTTGTCAGGAGGTTTCAGTGGGGAAGAAAGTTGGAGAGGGCGAGAGCGCCCGATCAGCCTGCGGCGAGCCCGTAGGAGGATTGTTGCTTGCCCGACACTTCAGACACGGGCAGCCGGGGGGTGAACCGATGGCGCTCGATCACGCCACTCTTGGCGACCACCAGGGTCTCTTCCGGAATCTCATCCCAGGCGTCGGGCAGGTCGACCAGGGGTTCGGACAGCACGAGAACCGCCTCGTCGCCCGCATCCGTGATCCGGGAATTGTCCGGGTAGAGGTGCTGCAGATGCCGGAACGACGTGCTGTGGAAGAGGGACCGCGAATCCCGCTCGCTGGAATAGCGCGCCGCGATGATCTGCTCGCCGTCAGTCACGCAGACGGTCATGTTCAGCGGGTGTTCAACGCCGTGCCGGTGGCCGACGTGCTCGATCAGTCCCGCCATTTGCTCCAAGGCGCCGCAAGGCTCCCGCTGCAGCCCAAACGTGAGCGCGAGGAAGAACATGACTTCAGAATCCGTTGAGCCCTCGATCCAGCGAAACAGCTCGGGCGCGACCTCCATCATCAGGTCACGCCGCAGTGTCGGGTATTCACGGATCAGCCCGTTGTGGGCAAACAGCCATCGGCCATAGCGGAACGGGTGGCAGTTGGTTTCCTGCGTGGGGGTGTCGGTGGCCGCGCGGACATGTGCCACAAACAATGGCGATCGGATGGCGCGGGCGGCTTCGCGCAGGTTCGTGTCATTCCAGGCGGGGTGCAGGCACCGATACCGGAAAGGCACCTCGGAGTGGCCGCCATACCAGCCAATGCCGAACCCGTCGCCGTTGGTGGTGGTGTGCCCCAGGCGGGATCGCAGGCTCTGGTCGATCAGCGAATGCGTCGGCCGGAACAGCACCGTCTCCATCTGAATGGGGTTGCCCGAGTAAGCCAGCCAGCGACACATGATGCACCTGCCTTTAGAACGCTTCGCACTTGGAAAGTGAGTCTAGGCAATGCGTATGGGAATGCACAGAGGAAGTGTTGCGCGCTGGCACTCCTGCAGTGCAGCAATCTATCGACTTGCCACCGCCTCACCGTTGCGCTTGATTGGTACATCGTCGGTGCCTTGCGTTGCGTCATGCACGATATGTAGCTCGCGCATGCGGACGGGCAGGGTGCAGCGTGCGTCCTTCAGCGTCGTGCGAACTTGCTGCGCCAGCTTCCAGCGCATTTCCCAGAAGTTCTCGGTCTTGGCCCAGACACGCAGGTTCAGCACAGCCACGCTGTCGTCAAAGCGCATGACCATTGCCATGGGCGCCGGCTCGGGCAGCACCAGCGGCTCGCTGGCGGCCAGCGCCTTGAGCGCCTCGATGGCGCCGGAAATGTCGTCGTGCAGCGAAACTTCGGTTTCCAGGTCTAGCCGGCGGGTCGGATTGCGCGTGTAGTTGCGCACGGTGTGGCTCCACAGTGCGCTGTTCGGCACGTATTCGCAGATACCGTCCGGCTTGGTCAGGCGCGTCATGAACAGGCTGACTTCTTCCACCGTGCCGGCCACCTCGCCACCGCCGCCGTCGATATAGTCCCCCACCCGGAACGGACGCAGCGCCAGCAGCATGATGCCGGCCGCGATGTTCTGGAGCGTGCCCTGCAGCGCTAGGCCAATCGCAAGACCCGCCGCACCCAGCACCGCAATGATGCTGGCCGTTTCAATGCCAAGCCGGGACAGCGCCCCGATGACGGCAAGAGTGCGGATGCCCCAAACGCTGATGTCGCAGAGGATCGGCGTGAGCGTGGCATCAAGATGGGCCTGACGGCTCATCAGCCGGTTCAGCCAGCGGCCAATGAGTTTTGACAGCCACCAGCCACCAAAGAGAATCAGCAGCGCGGTACACAGGCTGATCGCGAAATGGCTGAAGGTTCCCCAGAGGATGGGGTCAAGGTAAGCGTGAAGGTTTTCCATTATTGAACGCAGATGAGATGACTTGGCCTTGTGATGGGAACCGGACACTGGTACTTGGTTCCCATCATTTTTACTCATAATGTATCTTATGTTAAATACAATGATTGAGCAGATACCCAGAGATTCCTGGCGAACGGAAGCAAATCTATTCACTTGAGGTCAGCTCGGGTTGCCTCATTGTTCCGACTTGGTAAAAGTGCCTGCAATTTCTTGCGAATGGCCCTGTAACAGCCATTCATTGTGTCCAGATCGGCATCGTCGCACTACTGCTGAACGCCCAAATCTCTCCGACGGCTGTCAAGCGGAGGCCGAATGCTGAACTTTTCCCAGTCTCTGCCGATAAGATGGCTGCCGCAGGTTGCCGGCCAAAATGAAACGCTTGACCCTACCCTGCTTATTCATACCGTCAGCGATCGCCAGAAGGCGGACGTACAGCGCATTCCCTCCGCAAAGACCGCATCGTGTCCACTCGAATCTCCGCTCGCAATGTGGCCACATTGGCTGGCCGCCACCCTTTGATTGTTGGCTCGCTGGGGACACTGCTGACACTCGTCGCGCTGTCGATCAGCGTACTGACGCTGTGGGCCGCTCGCGAGACCGCAATCAAGCATGCGCATGAGATGTCCAGAAACGTCGCTAACGTATTGGCCAGCCACATTTCCCGGACCATCGAATCATCGGATCAGTCTTTGCTCATGCTCATCGCCGTGTTGAACAAACCGGGGATCCAAAACATGGATCCGGAGCTTCGGCACGCGTTGCTCTTCAGCCAGACAGCCGCCGCCCGCTATGTCACCGGCATGGGCGTCACCGACGATCAAGGGCGCCTGATCGACGGCTGCTGCTCCAGTACGCACCGGTGGGATTTCCACGATCGCGACTATTTCATCGTTCATCGCGATTCCGCAAACGTTGGCCTCTATGTATCGGCAGCCTATCGAGCACGATCGCGTGACGGCGTTGAGGCCATTGCACTGAGCCGGCGCATGAACCGGCCTGACGGGTCCTTCGCCGGCACCGCACTGGTCGCAATCGATCTCGACTACTTCAAGCAGTTGCTGGAAAAGCTTGATGTCGGGCCGCTCGGCGTCACGGCAATCGTCCGTGAAGATGGCAACCTGGTCGCTCGAAATCCGGCCCTCCCGCTCGCGCAAGCCCCGAACTACAGCAAGTCGCCAACCTTTCCACGCATGGTGAACCGTGATTCCGGCTTCTATGTGGCTCCGTCATCGAGCGATGGCGTGCTCCGCCTATATACGTTCCAGCGCGTTGCAGGCACCCCGTTCATTGCCGTGGTTGCCCCGGCGCTAAGCGATGCGCTAGCGTCATGGAGGCAGCTATCCTGGATCGTCGGACTCGCTGCGGTGTCGGTCAGCATCGCCTTCTGCGCGGTCGTATGGCTGCTGGCGTTTGCGTTGCGAGATCGTGTGGCGGCAGAAGGTCACCTGAGGGAACTCACGCAGACGGATCCGCTGACTGGCCTCAAGAACCGGCGTGCACTCGATGAAGCGTTGGAGAGCGAGTGGGATCGCCTGCAGCGCAACGGCAGTTGCCTTTCCGTCCTCTTTGTCGACGCAGACAACTTCAAGCGATACAACGATGCCCACGGCCATGCACTGGGCGATACCGCGCTTCAGCACCTTGCCGGATGCATTGGCAAACACGCACGACGGCGTGGTGACCTTGCCGCGCGCTACGGCGGAGAAGAGTTCGTGGTGGTGCTACCGGATACGAACGAGGCGGGGGCCGCTCACATCGGCGAAGCGATACGTGCGGAAGTCGAGCATGCGCACAGAGACCCGCAGCTTGCCCCTTTCACCGTCAGCGTCGGCTGCGCGACCGCACGACGCTCGTCTGCCGCGTCGCTTGATGCGTTGGTCAAAGCGGCCGATGTCGCGTTGTACGAAGCCAAGCACAGTGGCAGGAATCGGGTTGCCGCGACGTTAGTGCAAGAGCGCCTGAACCCGTGACGGTTCAGTGCGATGGCGGTCGCTGCTGTGCCGTGACCGCCATCGCCCACCCGAACGTGCTGATGCCTCACGCGGACAGGTGAGGTCAGACCGCCTTAGCCATTTCCTCGACTACCTTATTGGCATCACCGAAGACCATCATCGTCTTGTCCATGTAGAACAGCTCGTTGTCGAGCCCGGCATAGCCAGCGTTCATCGAGCGCTTGTTTACGATGATGGTCTTGGCCTGGTAGGCCTCCAGGATTGGCATGCCGGCAATCGGCGATTTCGGATCGGTCTTCGCGGCGGGATTGACCACGTCGTTGGCGCCCAGCACCAGTACGACGTCAGATTGGCCGAACTCGCTGTTGATGTCTTCCTCCGTCGCTCGAAATTGCCGCTTCGGAAGTTGAAGATGCTGAACATACCCTGGCGAGCACGGTACACGTGACGGTGTTCAGTTACCTCATCAAGCAGCAGCACTAGTCGCTCATACGGTGGCTGCATTCGCTGTTTTTCCTAGACCTCAGTTGCCCGGCATATCCCCGAAGGGGTTGTCGGGGATCTTTGCTTCGCCGGAAAGATTGTATTCAGCACGCACCGCTTTAAGCACCGCGGCGATGTCCCGCTCATGGCCGGCGGCGTTACCGAAATGCTTCATGGTCCAGTTACAGCCCGTTTCGTCAGGCTCTTGCAGTTGCGGACGAGGTACATGAATCTTCACGCCGTCTTCAACGACTTCGTGAATGCGATGTATGCGGCGGCTTACCTCGTCCCGCAGCCGGGACGCATTGAGCATCTTGCGGATCATCGAATTTTCCGTGGTTACTGGCTGTCGGCGTGCGGCACATCAAGATCGCCCGCTTTCTCGCGAGCGAAGTCCACGACAACCCTGATTATCCTTCTCGCCCCGGCCTACAGGGTATGCCGCTTAACCGCGTCGTCGTGTGCGCACGGCCGCAGCAAGCGTCTCCAGCAACGGTTCAGTCTGGGACCAGCCAAGGCAGGCATCGGTAATCGACACGCCGCGCAGCAACGGTACACCGGGCTTCAAGTCCTGGCGCCCTTCTTCCAGATGGCTCTCGATCATGACACCGATGATGCGTCGCTCTCCCGAAGACAGTTGGTGCGCCAGGTCATACCCCACGTCGACCTGACGAGCGTGCGACTTACCTGAGTTCGCGTGCGAGCAGTCGACCATCACCTGCTCGCGCAGCCCAGCCGTTCGGAGAATCGCGCAACAGTCTTCAATCGCCGACGCGTCGTAGTTTGGCCCCTTCTTGCCGCCGCGAAGAATGACATGTGCATCGCTATTGCCACGTGTTTCAAAAATCGCAGCCATCCCCATCTTCGTCATGCCCATGAACGAGTGGCTTGAGCGCGCAGCCAGAATCGCATCCGCCGCGATCTGAACGCCGCCATCCGTACCGTTCTTGAATCCGATCGGACAACTCAGCCCCGAGGCGAGTTGGCGATGGCTCTGGCTTTCAGTCGTTCGCGCGCCAATCGCCCCCCAGGCAACAAGATCGGCAATGTACTGCGGGCTCAGCAAGTCCAGAAATTCGGTGGCAACGGGCAACCCAAGCGCATTGACCTCCAGCAGCAGTTCGCGCGCCCGACGCAACCCTTCGTTGATCCGAAAGCTGCCGTCGAGCCGCGGGTCATTGATGTAGCCCTTCCAGCCAACGGTAGTCCGCGGCTTTTCAAAGTAGACGCGCATGACGATCAATAGATCGTCGCGCATGCGCTGCGCAGCCGCATCAAGCCGATGGGCGTATTCCATGGCCTGGTCGTGATCATGTATCGAGCATGGGCCGACCACCGCGATCAGTCGATCGTCCTGCCCCTGCAGGATCTTTGTGATCGCCGCCCGGCTCACCTCAACATGCGCCTGCACATCGGGTGACACGGGCAGCTCATCCAGAAGAAGCGCCGGGGAGATGAGCGGACGAACTGCACCAATCCGCACGTCATCGATGCGGGTTGTGTCCTGCGTGGCGTCTGCCACGCCAACCTCTTGGTCATGCTGGGGGTTGTCGATACGAGTCATGGAGGCCACCTGTTGAATAACGTTCGTCCCTCTGCATGTTGCAGGAAAACTCGGACTAGCGGGATGACTACCGTTAAACCAGCGACATCATGCGTAGCAGAAAGCAAGAAGCCACCTGCGGGTGGCTT
>NZ_JSZO01000032.1 GCF_000801955.1 Ralstonia sp. A12 | reverse complement strand
AAAACGAGGCAGGGTCAGTGGGCTTCACCGGTTCCTATGATCGCGTCGCGGCGTTCGCTCGCCGCTGGCGCCAGGAACAACAAGAGCAAGCGCTCGTCGAGCCGCGGCACCTTTATCCCGCCGCGCTTCGCAGAAGATGTGGCCTTCCAGTTCAACTGGAGCGAGGACTGGGCCGTAATTGCCGGCGAGCTCACCAAGCTGCAGGTGGCCCAGTTCAAGCTGAGCCACAGCCGCGCTTTCTTTTTGCGCGCTTGTCTGCTGCAGATCCACGAGGTGTTGTTCGACGCCCACCACCACGCCTTTGTGGCCTGGGGCGGCATTCCGCGCCGCGGCATCTACGACAACATGAAGACCGCCGTGGACCGGGTGCGCCAGGGCAAGTCGCGTGACGTCAACCTGAGCTTCAGCACCATGGTCAGCCACTGCCTGCTCGACGCCGAGTTCTGTAACCCCGCCTCGGGCTGGTAGAAGGGGCAGATAGAGAAGAACGTGCAGGACAGCCGTCACCGCATCTGGCATGCGTATCCCGCTTTCGGCTCTTTGGCTGCGCTCAATGACTGGCTTGCTGACCAGTGTGTGTGGGTGTAGCAGCCCGGCCATCCTGAGCTGGACATGACTCTCTGGGAGGCCTGACCACTGGAGCGCCCATACCTGATACCGGTGGGGCAGCCGTTCGACTGCTCTGTCGAACACACCAAACGCGTCTCACCGACCTGCCTGGCGACCTTCGAGCGCAACCGCTCAGCGTGCCCACCTCATTTGCCAACCGGCCCATAAGCCCGCGCGTCTATGCCAATTAGTTCGTGTTCGTCGCCGAAGGCCAAAGAATTGCCGAGCACGTAGCTATTCAGGCGCATGTTCATCGGACAGAGCGCTCCAATACATCGCCGCAATCGCGGTCCGATTGCGGGCGCCAAGTTGGGACAGAATCCGACCGATGTGTGCCTTGACGGTTTCGACGCTGATGTGCAAAGCCGCTGCAATCTCTGCATTCGACGCTCCGCGAGCAATTTCACGTACGACGTCCAGTTGGCGAGGCGTGAGCGTTGAAAAATCCGTCGGCAGCATTGTTGCTGGCAACGGTTCCGCAGCAGTCTGCGGAAAACATCCCAGGACACGACCGAGCATGGCGTGGAGTTCTTCGAGCGAGAACAAATGCGATCCTGAATGCGATACGAGATCATTCCTACCATCAAACAGGCTAACTTCGAGCAAGATATTGCCTCCTGATACCGCCCGACAGTCAAGGAGCAATCTGCGGATTGGCTGCGTGGCGGGCAAGGCATCCGTTCTCTGTTGCCGATGGAGGCGTGCTGGTGCGCGGGTCTTCTGGTCATTTGGCTGAAAACACTCTGGGTGGGCTGTTTGAGTAAATTTATCCAACGAAGCTACTCCGCAATGTTTGTCCAGAAAATCCAGCGGCCTCCGCTTTGGCTCAGTGCTCTTCACAATTGACCCTGTCGGTTTCGGCCACGTCCGCGTGCGAACACCTACAGATAGAAGCCGCGTGCTCCTCAGCGGGAGGTGTCTCCCCCTCAGCGGGAGGTGTCTCCCCGTAAACACCGGAAGGGCGGCATTTATTCCATCAATGGCGCAAATTCTGTAAAGCGCGAAGAGGACGAGACGCTTCGAGAAAAGAAGTCCTATACGTCGAGGCGGGATCAGGACCCCGCAAAAAGGGGCGAGCAACAGTAATTTTTACCTGCTCCGGGAGAGGAGTACGCAAACGTGATCGAAATTACACGAGCGAGTGTTTGGCCGTCGAGGTTCACGCCTCGTTGCCAGGCTTGCAAGTGAAGCCAGCGCTTGAACGGCTAGGGAGAGGCGATGCTTGCCCGCATCCACGATAGCGAACAACCGTCCGGAGTTCGTGGGCAAGATGCTGGACGCACAGGCCTACAAAGTAGGTGCACGCTATCGTTCATTCGGCCCGGTAAGCCTTACATCGAGAGCATCAACGATCGGCCCCGCGACGAACACCTGGACGAGCGCCTGTTTGTCCCAACGCCACGCCAAGCCGTCAATTGAGGGGGATTATCAAATATAATACCGAGCCACCTACAGCTCCCTCAGCTAACCCCGGCGCAGTTCGCGTATTTTCCCCTACCAGATCTAAGGCATCGTCTTATACACAATTCGCCGCGTTTCCACCTGCGCGTAGCGCCTGGCGACATGAACTTCCTTGAATCCGAGCCAGATGGCTTTCGCGCCGGGTTCGCCGTCGCCATTGCGACCGAGGAAGCCACCCAGGCGCGCGATCAAGCGCAGCACCTCGTTGGGCTTGGCCGGCTGTTTAACATGAGTCAGCAAATACGCGCCGCGAATCTCGTCCGCATCGAAGAACAGCTCGGCATTCAGCTCGGGACAATTTCGGCCCATGCGCATCAGATGGGTGATACGCCACGCCACCACCAAGAACAGCGCCAAGGCGCTCGAGCCGCTCGATCGCGCCCCACTGCAGCGCCTCCACGCGGCAACCGTTCTTCAGCACGCCAACAGGATCTCGATTTCCCAGCGCATCCGATACCAGTCGATCAGTTCGATCGACTCCGGCATCGCCCCAGCCTCTCCGTTGGTCAGCAAGCGCCATTCGATCGGCTTGACGCCGGCCGGCGCGTCGAATCGGCACCAATGTTTGCTCTGTAATTTCAGGAAATTCTGAAGGCGAACTTCTCAATATTCGCGGCACTAAGTGGCACGTTATTCATAGGATGCTTTGGTGTGGCGGCAAGGAATTCAGCGAGCTTTTTCATATCCATGAATACGACCTCCTTATTGACGGCTTCGTTGTAGCTTTGCTGTGAATCCGATGCGACTTGCGCCAACCCGATTACGAGCTGATTGGGATTGCTCAACGACAAGTCTTCCCCAAATAGGCAAGACGTCGCAAACTCCTTGTTGAACTCCCCGTCGCCGTCTTGGTTGTAAAGTGCCGCATCCCTGAAACCTAAACGCTCGGCATTAGCTTTTGAAATGGTGCGCAACTGATTGAACTTCGCCTCAATCCGCTCATAGTCCGCGATGCACGACCGAAGAGCGCGAAGCGTCTCCTCCTCGTCTCCATTGAAACGACGATCGGGAGGTGCAGATGCGACAGTGGCGAACGCGATGCGCTCTACCGGTGCCCAGCGGTTTCGGAGATAAAGTCTCCATGCATATTGCTGATTGTCTTCGAGATCACGTCCTTCCGGCATTGCTAGGACACGGTTTGCCGTGGCTTGAGCGCTTGCAGCCGAGCCAACCGGACGGGGTGGAATAGATTGGGCGGTTCTCTGTGATGCGGCAGTTACATGGTGACCAAGCGCCTGCTCAAGCGCAAGCGCAAGCGGCGCGTTCTGATGCAATCCAACTTGCATCAGATTGGGGAAATGCGGTTGCAAGATGCTCACTATGCGCCGAGTCATGGGTGCCGGGTTTCCATCAGCCAAGCGGGAAACTGCTCGATGTACTTGGGTAAGGTCAATCCCAGCATTTTGCAATTGTTGAATGATGTCGCGGACTTCCTGTGCCAAGGCAGCCTGCGCATTGCTAAACGACGAGGCAACGTCTTGCTGCGTCACAGCGGCCGCCTGTGGCTGTATGCCTGCGCTGCTTACCGCAGCAGGTGCATGTTGGGCAAGTGCCTCCCGGAGCGCAAGTGCAAGCGGCGCATTCTGGTGCAATCCAACCCGCATCAGATTGGGGAAATGCGGTTGCAAGATGCTCACTATGCGCCGAGTCATGGGTGCCGGGTTTCCGTCGGCAAAACTGGAAACCGCTCGATGCACTCGGACAAGGTCAACTTCGGCATTCCGCAATTGCTGAATGATGTTGTTGACTTCCTGTGCCAAGGCGGCCTGCGCAGTTTGGTGTGGCATGGCGACACTCGGCTGCGTCCCGCTTGCCGCTCTTGGTTGCACGGCGGCGCGGCTGCGGGTGCTCGCAGCCATACGAATCGCCGCACGCGATCGTATCAAAGGGTGGTCAACGAGCGAAATACCCGGCTCGAAATCGGTGTCGACTCCGGCCGTTTGCAGCGCCTGCGTCAGATCGTCAGGCAACGAGACGCCACGAACCATCAGATTGTCCAAGGCGACAGTCAGACGGTTCATATCGATCTCCGACCGCGTCAGCCTGTCCAATAATGTTGACACCTCCCCAGCCCGCAGCGCTGGCGTCGCGGCACTTCCAAGCGCATCGCGAAGTGCAATGGCAAGCGGGTCGTCTGCGCTGATACCGGTCAACGCCATATTGGCGAACTGCCCTCGCAAGATGTGCATCATGGGGCCGGCAACACGTTCCGGCTCGCCGTTCATCACAGCGGATAGTGTTTGATGCGCCGAGGCAAGATCGAGCCCTGCACCTTGGAATTGCTGGACCATGCGCTCGACGTTTGGCGACAATCCACGCTGTTCGTCCCGAGCCGGCACGACGTTGGTAGGTGCGGAGGGTCTCGGCGACGATCGGTCCGTTGCGGACGTTTGTGCGAGCCTCCTGGATGGTCCTCCCTGCTCCATTCGTTCTTCGATGGAGTCATGGGTTAGCGCCGACGACCTCCGGATCATCGCCTCCGTTGCCCGCGGCGGCCTTCCCGGTATGGCGCGCGTTTCCTGTTGCGCGGATTGATTTGCTGCGGTGCTACTTTGCGCTTGCTGCGGCGAACGGGTTCTTCTGAGCGAGCGTCCCAACAAACTAAGGACGCCATTGCGGTCGCGGCGACGCACTGGGCTGTCGCTGTTACCCGACGCATCCGGGCTGGGGCCCGGTACTTCGGTGCCGATTCGTTCTGCTACTGGCGAGTCAATGTGATTCGCTCGACCGATTGCGGGCATAGGGACCTATTCCTCTAGCTGATCATTCTGGATGTGATCGCAGCCTGTCGTACGTTACCCAACGTGATGCAGTGGACTAGCGAAAAGCGTAGGCCATCGACGAACGGAACCGCGGCCGCGGTTCGTGCTGCGCGGCCTCATGCCCGCGCGGGTTAGAGCGCGCCGGTCGACGAACTACGCGAGTGCTATCAGGTATGTTCAAGCAAGGCTTGCGCACTGTTTCGCATGTCTCTCTCCGTGTACGAGTATCCGAGGCATTGCTCGACGGCCGGCGCTCGTGTGCGTTGACGGCTGTGGCACCCTACACTAAGGAAAGCTTGATGATCGAAGTCGGTCAAAGCCCGAGGGGGAAATCAGACAGGTCGAAGGCGTGCTGCAAATACAGCAAGCCAGCGATCAAGCGCGGCGAGGTGGCCGGACGGCCACGCTTGGACATGAAGCTTTCGCTCATCGCCGCGCTCAATCGGTCCCAGTCGATCAGATCGGCCTGACGTACCAGCGAGTGCTTCAGGTCGATCTGCTCGCGCAGCGGATACCGGAACAAATCACCCTCGCTGACTAGCGCCTTCGGACCCATCGAAGCCTCATCGGAATTTGCAGGATCGCCTCCTGTAATTGCGGCAACGTCCTTTGGGCCGCAAAGTCTTGTCCTGCAAGGACCCAGGGAATTTTTCAGGGCCTACTAGTTAGGCAGAGCGAAGACCACTACAGCGTTGCCGCCGGTGCCGGGCTGAAGTTCCGGCGTGAGGCGGAGCAATCCAGCGCTGGTCAGGAACGATCCAACAGGTACCGCGATGTATTGCTGGCCGCCGACCTCATAGCTGATCGGGAACCCTCCGACCTGGGCGGGTACGGTTTGCTCCCAGAGGATCTTTCCGGTTTCCTGATCGAAGGCGCGAAATTGACGGTTCACGTCCCCACCGAATACCAGCCCGCCACCAGTTGTCAGAAGTGACGTCACCGCAGCCCTATTGTCAAACTGCCACAACTGTCGCCCCGTCTTCACATTGATTGCGCGGATAGTACCGACATTGTCCTTCGCGCCTGGCGCAAATTGAAATCCCCCATTCTCTACGTCTTCAGCCCCCTCCACGGCTTTCATGCAGATATTTTGTTCAGGGAAGTATATTGTGCCCGTGAGCGGGCTATAAGCTCCCGCCTGCCAATTCTTGCCTCCAAGCCAGCCCGGGCAGAGCGTATGCCGCTGACCCACCTCCGTCGGAATCTGCTCGGCCGGGATAGTCGCTCGCCCCGTTAAGGGATCGATGCTGGTTATGAGGTTTTGATAAACCGTATTGCGAGCCCATAGGAACTCGCCCGTTTTGCGGTCAATCGCGTAGAAGATGCCTGTCTTGCCAAAAATACCGGTGACGACATGACGCAACCTGCCGGGAGTCACCTTCGGATTGATCCAGTCCACCTCCTTGGGGTCCGGAGCGACGGCCGTGTCGATCAGAAAGCGCTCATACGCATGGTCCATGTCATATTGATCACGGAAGTGTTGCTGGTGCCATTTGATCTCGCCCGTATCCGCATCGATGGCGAGCGTTGACGTCTGATACAAGAACTCATCGTCGTAGTGGCCCGGCGGGGCAAACCGGAACTTCGAATACGGCGAGGTTTCCGAAGTGCCGATATAGATTAAATTGAGTTTCGGGTCGTAGCTAGGCGTAATCCAGGTACCTACACCGCGCCGCTTTTCATAGGGGACATTGGCCCAGGTCTTGTCAGCATCCGTTCCCGGTTGTGCGATGGTGTAAGTGCGCCAAAGCTCTTTGCCTGTTTTGAGATCATAAGCAGAAACGAAGCAGCCGTTTGCATCTCCGGGCAACTTGATGTTGGCGCAGCTGCCACCCACAATCGCTTTCCCGTTCGCAATGATTGGCCCAGAGCTATGGATCCTGCCGATCGGGCCCGTCGGCGTTTCCCAGAGCAACGCTCCTGATCTTGCATCGATGGCAACAATGAAACTGTCCTTGGTGACGAGGATGAGCCGATCCTGCCAAATCGCAATCGAGCGCGTGATAAGACTACCGAGCACTTTTTCGGGGGAAAGCGCTCGGCGATACTCCCAAAGGAGATGACCATTGGTCGCGTCGAGCGCTTGAATGATATCGTCTCCGGTAGCGAAGTACATGACACCATTGTGAACAAGTGGCGTTGACTCCATCAGACCGCCGTCGCCAAACTCCCGAGACCATACCATCCGAAGTTTTCCGACATTGCCGCGGTTAATCTGAGCAAGTGGGCTGTAGCCCCATGAATCTAGTGTGCGCCGCCACATCAGCCAGTCGCCACGAGGCGGGTGCTGCAGCATCTCGTCCGTCACTGGCGCAAACTCGGTGAACGGCCTTTTCGAAAAGGCGGAATTTGCGATGGCCGTCAGCATGACCAACAAAACCGCTCGCAGTACAAGAGTTTTCATGTTGTGCATTTTTCTCCAAGCTCCGAGCCGCACGAGAAATCGTGGCGGTTTGTTTAAATTAACATTAGCCCGTCAATGGCATAGCAGCGAATCTGAAAGTAATGACTAACAACTGTTAGTATTTTTCTCAATGATTGTCTTAAGAACGCAGCACCGTCCGCAACCTAGTGATTCGTTCGATGCTAAGACATGTAGCGACTTATCTTTAAACACCGCCTTCTGACCTAGTCCACGTGGAGGCTAAGTGCGTAAGGCTTACTGACACCCAACATCACCCCAGCGCACATCAATAGTTCAGGCTCATTCAAATTTATTATTTACATATGACTGCAAGATAAAACTAGACTAAGAGGAGCCTGCCCGCTGCTTTGAACCGAGCAAAATTTTCAATTTTCCTCATCTGCGGCATGGCAGTAGTCGCGCGATCGGGGGCGTGTCGGCGTCTTCATGCTGGACCGAGCCAGTCCGGCCAGCGTTCGCCGGGTGGGCGATCGAGCGGCCCCTGCCCCGCGTCGCGCCAAACGAAGTGGTTGATGTCTAGCAGGTCGCACGCGAGGGCGGCCAATCCTGCGCCGACAGGGTCAGTTCGACTGGCGCTGCGCGCGTCGGATGTCGCCTTCGATCTTCAGTAACAGGGGCACGCGCGATAGCCAGCCGCATTGCCGTACGACTGGTGGGACGCCTGGAACCGCGGGTGGCATCTTGCGCAGGTTCCGGTCAGCGATCAGCCTCAACCAGCGATCTTGGCCATCGGGCACGCAGCAGTGCACCTCGACCGGCGGGTGGCGGTCCAGGCGCAGCACCGGCAGTCAGTGCTCGAACAGCTCCGCGCGGACTTTGAACGTGACAACCGGGATAGCAATGCTGCAACGTGGCGCGCGAAAAAGGGGGCCCAACAGAAATTCAAGGTTACTCAATCACCACTAGCGGCGTACGCTCACACCCGACGCCACAGTGAATAAGTGGAAAGTACCCGCCCAAGACCATTGGGTTGGAAGAAATCTGGAGCGCCTGCGGCGCCAGCCGCAAGGCCGGCGCCCAGACTGCCAATTAGCTCGGCCGCTTACAGGCCGCCACGCGGTTCACGGAAATCGTACCTCCACCGTCGCTGTGGGCCCACACCACATCACCAGCGGAGGTGGTAACCATGTCCTCGAACGTGTCGATCGGCAGGTTCGTCGTCACGGGCCCTTCCACCGTCTTGCCCGTGGAATCCGCTACTGCAAGCACCAGCTTGCCGCCGGATTTCCAGCCCATCAGCAGCTTATCGGTGCCATAGGCGGCCATGTATGGGCGGAACGGATACGTACTGTCGATTGACTTCGCCGCCGCAATGGTCCGCAGCGGGTGCATGACCGAGCCGCTATTAGGTAGCTTCGCCAGCTTGAGCGACAGCGTGCCATTGACCAGCTCGATGTAGTTCAACCAGAAGCCGCCGCTCACAGGAACCAGGCCGCCCAGCGCCCTCTGCGACGGATCGGTGTCGTTCAGCCATTGCATGGTGTCTCGCACACCTGCGGGCGTGGCCATGTGGGCATATTGCATCGCGTTGGGATACGCATCCCCATGGCAGACGGCTGCCCATTGCGCGCCGTTGTAGCCGGCACGCACCGACCAGCTATGGCTGCAGCCCCAATCCCAGCCGCCCGACATCAGCACGCCCGACGTAGCGTTCACGAACTTGAGCGTATCGCCGGCATGAATGTCCACTTCACCCGTCACATTCGGCCGGGCCGTCGACATGGCGGAGCGGTAGTACACCTCGATGGTCTTGCCATCCGTGGCCAGCCGCGCGGAGTGGCCGTACCACCAGATGAACTGCGCGCCCACGCTGTCCACATTGGATTTGTTCGTTAGTGTGGTGCGGGCCACCTGACTGCCGTTGGCGCGCAGGAGCACCAAGTCCATCTTGCCGCAGATAGCGTTGCCTGTCGTGCTAGTGCTGTAGCAATACTTGGGGGAATAAATGTCGGGGTCATTGGCCACCACGGCTAGCGCGAGCCCGCCATTGGCCGTAGTCAAGGCGGCTTGCACCTGCAGGCCATCCACGCTGGGCAGCGACCGTGCAAGCACGTCATTGGCCGTCAGAGTCGACAGGCGGACGCTGTTGGTGACCGTGTCCGTCCAGGCCAGTACGGAGGTGCCGTCGGCACGCGGCGCGATCACCGTCGGCGTGTATTCGTCGCTGGGTGACACACTGCCGCCCACTGCCACGCTGGTCGTCTTGACGCGCTGGGCCAGCGTATCGCACGTAGTCGTCGCGGCCGTGGTGGCCGACCAAGTCACCCCCGAGCACATCAGCGCCGCAACACTTGCCAGCAACGAAACAGCCGTCTTCTTCATGAGTCATTCCTTTTTTCGGACAAGAGACTGTGCAAGCTAGTCCACCGGCGGCCCAAATACCCTCAACTTTTTTCAAGCATGGTTGAATCGTCCGTCGTCGAGTGTTTTTCCTTGCCCAAGTGGAAACGCGGCGAACGCCACCTACTCCGTCTTGGCATTGTCAGTAAGCGTACTTGGCCGACTGAAGTCGAGCTTTACGCTGTGCTCATGGGTCCATCGGCCCATGGCCCTCGAGATGAACTGACTGTCGTTGTTCGCCTGGATGCCTCGCTTCTGATGAATGTCGGCGACCTGGACACGGCAGCGCGTTACCAGCTTCCGCTTTCCATTGTTGTGTTGAACGATGATGGATTGGGCCAGAAGCGACATGCGCCCTCCGCCAAGCATCTGCCATCCGAACTCGCGACGCTCGCCGCTCCAAATTTTCGAGTATTCGCGAGAGCCGCCGGCGACGCCGGCGTGCATTGCACACGCGCCACCGACCTCTAACTTGCCGTCACGGCACTTGCCGCGCGGAACGCGCACTCCGGTCTGCATCTGCTTCAGATCGACATTCGAGAACCCGTATTGGCAGGTGGAAGGCGCTGATCGAACGAGCCCTGGGCGCAGAGCAGGGACATCACCTGGGCTACCCGCCCTGACCCTGAGCAGCTAACGGACCGGCAGCGATTGTGTTTGGATCGTTCTCGAAGCGCTAGCGTGGTGGAGCCCGCACTGGATGAACGTCGTCCCTCGCTCGGAATTCAAAGCTGACTCCAATCCCGGGCCAGAAATTTGCGCAAACCAACAGGCATAGCTCCACCGGCATGGTGCAGCGAGAATTGTTGAGCATCTCGCCAACCCTCGCTCCCTACAATTGTTCTTGAGCGGTGCGCCTTGAGGCACTGCTGCGCAGTTCGCATCCTATTCGAGCCACCAGATGATTGATCAAAACCAACTCGATGCGCTGAACACGTCAATCAGCGAGAGCCTAGCCAATGTCTCCAAGCTCGGCGCCCGCGTTGTTGTATTGAGCCGCTTTATTGCCGCGGCCTTTCCATATATGCCCACCAACGAATGCGCCGCTATCGAGCAGGCGTTCCGGCGCGAGATCAACGACGCCATGGCGATAACGAGTGACAATCCTGTTTCAGGCGTCTACGAGGCCACGCTGCTGTATGAGGTGAACCTGCTGATCGCCGCATTGAGAGCGCGCTCGAAGATGCTGCAGTAATCAGTCGCTGCTGCTCCAGACATTACGCCGGCTGAGAGCCAAAGCGTTGCTGAATCAACGCCGGCGGATATCGGTAATTCCAACGCAGTTCGGTGCCGGCCGCCACGCACTCGGTCGCAAAGAATGCGCGGATGGAGAACCGCCGCCCGCAACGCGATCCCCCTGGAAACACTGCGGCCTCCATGTTGTATCCGGATGCCGCCTGGCGGTCAGGTCGATCGCCTTCGTAGGCGAACACCGTGTTGGCCATCGCCAGGATGTTCTCTCCGTCGATCCACGACTCGACGCTACCCGCCGAGGCGGACAACACAAACGCATCGTCGATACACGTGTAGTACGTGGCGGGCGTCATCAGTCGGCCACCATAGACGCCCACACATTCGCCAGCAGCAATCTCCCGAACGGCAAACACTCCACGCTCGCCCACCAGCGCCTGCTCGCGTGCATCTCGCAGGTCGCCAAGCCCTAACGGTCGGCATAGCAGCGTATCGTGGTACAGCGCACCGCGCGTGTCAGGTGTAGCCTCGGCGCGTAGATAGGGCCATACGGTCTCGGCCTGATAGCGGCGCGGACTTCCAGCCAGCTGCCCGCCGCCTTCCAGCGTTGCAATGACGATTGGCTGGTTCAGTTCGTTTCGAAACGGATAGCGTCGATCGATGTCGGGCGAATACGGCAGCCTCGCAATGGCGTGCGTATGCTTGAAGGCGAATGACTGCTCGTGAAACGCTCGCACACACCGCATTACCACCTCGTCGTCTCGCTCGCCAGCGGCGAACGCCAGAATCTCGGCTCTGAGTGTTTGCGCAACTTGATAGAAGACCTCGTGCCGGGCGGCAATGCCCACCACCTTCCCCGCCTGCTGGATGGACAGGCGAATGCGCTCAATGAGGGCGTCGGCAGAAAGTGCTGGTGATAACGACATAGGCAACCTGGCAGGCTTGGCGAGTCATGTACCGGGAAACCATAGTTGCTCACGCCAATGCACGGTTGACATGCGTGCGAAGCGAACAACCGCAAACCGAATCCCATCGTTTGCAGCACCTCATCCTCAATAAAGCTCATCAAATCTGCCACATCATAGATGCACTGCGACGTGACCTGTCAGGTGCCACAGCAAAACGCGTCACCCTCCCTTCGTTGGGGGAATGGCACGGTTTGTGCATCCTCGACCTTCGTTTGACGACGCTAAAAAAAGGGGGCGGTGATATGAACGAAGCAGAACGTGGGCGCGCAATAGCCTCCTCGGACGACATGTGCCTGCACGGCGCGATTGACGGCGTTTCCCGGCGGCAGTTTGTGGTCGGACTAGGCG
Organism: Ralstonia sp. A12; assembly: GCF_000801955.1. Lineage (GTDB taxonomy): Bacteria > Pseudomonadota > Gammaproteobacteria > Burkholderiales > Burkholderiaceae > Ralstonia. The sequence continues at coordinate 51,675 of NZ_JSZO01000032.1, read as the reverse complement.
CGGCGCTCCTGGCCGGCTGCGGGGCAGGCAGCGGTGATGCGGCGACAACAATTACACCGCAGACCTCGGGGGGCACAAGCAGCTTGCCAGCGACGTTGACCACGCCAACGTCTGGCGCCGCCACGGTGCCGAGCTTCACACATCCGGGCCTGCTGCATACCGAAGCGGATTTTTCGCGTATGCGCATCAAGGTCGCAGCCAACGCATCGCCCTGGGTCGACGGCTGGAACGTGCTTATCACCAACGGCCACACCAGCCTGTCGCGCAATCCGAACCCGCAAACGGCCATCTACCGCGGCCACGACGGGGCTCATGCCGAGAACTACACCATCCTCTACAACGACGTCGCTGCGGCCTATGCCTGCGCGCTGCGCTGGAAGGTCTCGGGCGACACTGCCTATGCAGACAAGGCCGTGCAGTACCTCGACGCGTGGTCGTCCACGCTCACCACGCTCGGCGGCGATTCCAACGTCGACCTCGCCGCCGGCATCTACGGATATGAGTTCGCCAATGCCGGCGAAATCATGCGCAGCTACCGTGGCTGGAGCGCCAGCGGCCTGACCGCGTTCCAGACGATGATGCGCAAGGTCTTCTACCCCATCAATCACGACTTCCTCAATCGCCACAACAACACGGAAATCACGCACTACTGGGCCAACTGGGACTTGTGCAACCTCGCTTCGGTGCTCGCCATTGGGGTGCTGTGCGACGACGCCGACCTCTTCAACGAGGCCATCACCTATTTCAAAAGCGGTGCCGGCAACGGCTGTATCGAGCAAGCCGTGTACTACGTGCATCCGGGCTACCTCGGGCAATGGCAGGAAACCGGCCGCGACCAGGGCCACAACACGCTCGGCATCGCGCTGGGCGGCGCCATTTGCGAGATGGCTTGGAACCAGGGCGTCGACCTCTATGGCTACGACAACAACCGCTTCCTGGCCGGTGCGGAATACGTGGCGAAGGCCAACCTGATCCAATCGAGCAGCACCTACTACACCGTGCCTTACGTCACCTACCAGAACGTCGACGTCACGCAGACGGCGCTCGCAACGGGTGGTCAGGGCACCATCCGCCCGTGCTGGGCCCTCGTTGCGAACCATTACATCAACCGCAAGGGCCTTGCCGCCCCTTACAGCAAGCAGTTTGCCGATCAGATCGCGCCCGAAGGCGGTGGCGGCAACTACGGCCCAAACAGCGGCGGCTATGACCAGCTCGGTTACGGCACCCTCACCTGCACGCTGGATGCGGGGGCGCCGGCCAGCGCGCCAAGCGGTGTTACCGGCTACGCAAGCGCCGGCAATGTCGTGCTGTCATGGTGGGGCAGCAGAACAGCCACCAGTTACAACGTCAAGCGCGCAACGATTGCAGGCGGCCCGTACAGCACCGTCCAGAGCGGTATTACCGACTTGCTGACCTACACCGACACGCCGCCCGCCGCAGGCACGTACTTCTACGTCATCACGGCGCAGACACCCTCGGGCGAATCGACGGTCTCCAATGCAGTGAAGGTCATCACCTTGGTGCAGTTGCACACGCAACTGGCCTTTGACGAGGGCAGCGGCACGGCGGCGGCCGACAGCACCGGCAACGGCCACGCGGGCACACTGATCAACGGCGCAACGTGGGGCACCGGACGTAACGGCAGCGCTGTTTCGCTCAACGGCTCGGGCGCGTATGTGGCCCTACCCTCAGACCTGCTGACCGACTTGTCGGACTTCACCATTTCCGCCTGGGTGTTCTGGAATGCTCCGCAAACCTGGGCGCGCGTGTTCGACCTCGGCGCCGGCACCAGCCGCTATCTGATGCTCACGCCGCGCAACAATGCGGGCGTCATGAGATTTGCCATCACCGTCAACGGCCATGGCGGCCAGATCATCGACAGCACTGCTGCGCTGCCGACAGGGCAATGGGTGCACGTAGCCGTCACGTTGTCGGGCTCGACCGGCACGCTCTACGTGAACGGCACGGCGGTCAACACCAATACCGCCATGTTCCTTGCGCCCTTCCGCCTGGGCAACACCACGCAAAACTGGCTGGGTAAATCGCAATACAGCTCAGACCCGGCCTTCAACGGTTTGATCTCCAACTTCCGTATCCACCGCGGCGCGTTAAGCGCCACACAAATCGTGTCCTTGAAGAACAGTTGACCTTCAAAAGATATCTCAGCGATGAAAGCCATACTCTTGCTGGCTATGCTGGCCATCCTAGCAAGCACCACGGCCGCCCATGCAGTTGACGCCCCCATTTCCACGCAATGGGGCACCATGAGCGAACCGGCTCTGCCCGCGACGGTGTGCGGCGCGCCGCTAGCGGCCTCCATCATGCTGGTCAACGGCTCGGTGGATGCAGTGGATGGCAACCTGTCCAATTCACAGCCGGACGCCAAACGCATCCTGGCCACCATCGACGCCAGCCTGGCAGGCCAGGCCATTAAGCTGGTAGCCGACGCGGACGGTAAGACCGGCTTCCTGACTGGCCCGCTCAAGCTCAAGTCCGGTGTCTCGCAGTGGATCGACAAGGGCATCACGCTCTTCGCCTCACGCAATCCGGCCCACTATTACAACAGCCTGGGCACCTGCGGCACCACCACCACGACCAACGCAAGTCGTGCAAGCTGCTCATCACCGCGCACGATACAGTGAACAGCGGCATTGTCGGTGACGGCACGATCGACAGACACGGCGGCAGCCTCGTCACGAGCGGCCCGAATGCCAGCCACCTCACGTGGTGGGACATCGCCTATCTGAACAAGGCCAAGGGCCTGAACCAGTAAAACCCGCGCCTCGTGCAACTCCTCAACGGCAGCCATTTCACGCTGTATCGCGTGACGGTGCAGAACTCGCCCAACTTCCATGTCGTGGCGAAGGGCACGCCGGGCACGGCTGCACCACTGGATTGCTGGAACGTGTTCGTACCGCTGAAGTCCGTCGCGCCGAGCTTGCCGGCGTATTGCATTCCGGGCCATTGCCGAAACTCCGCCAACCCGATGCCTGCGCCTTAATCCATGACATCCGTGGCCCGCCCAATTTCCAGCGCTTCCCACCGCCTGCCCTGTCGTTTTCGCCGCCTCGCTGCCCTGCTGATCGTCCTGGCGGTCACGCTGGAGGCTCGCGCGCTTCCTGAAGACGCGCCGCACCAGTTCCATATCGAACGCGCGCCGCTGGACCACGTGCTGATGGAAATCACGCGGCTGAGCGGGCACCCGGTGTGCTTCGCCTCCAGCCTGATGAAAGAACGCGTGGCTGGCCCCATCAACGGCACCATGACCACCGAGCAGGCCGCGCGGGCCGCATTGCAAGACAGCGGGCTCGCGCTGGCCATCCTGCCCGACGGCACGCTCACCGTCGTCACCGCCACCGCAGGTGCCGGCACCAGAACCGATGCCCAGCGGCGCGAAATCGGCACACTGCCGCCAACAGAAGTGCATGCCGCCGTGAATCAGGACTTTGCGGTGTTTTCCACCAGCGCGATCACCCGCATGGAAATGCCGATGACGAGCATGCCGCATGCCGTCAACACCATCACCAACGGCTTGCTGACGAGCCAGCGGCCACCATCGCTGGCATCGGCCTTGGCGCAAACCGGTGTGACCTCGGTACTGACCTATCCCACCGCGCCACCGCTGTACGCCATCCGCGGCTTCATGACCGACACGCTCTCGGTGGACGGCCTGCCCGACAAGCTTGCTTCGCTGCGCCCGATGGAGGCCGTGGAAGACATCAACGTCATCAAGGGGCCGAATGCCGATGTAGCGCGGGTCGCCGTGGCGGGCGGCGCGATCAATGCCAACCTGAAAGCGCCGACCAAGGCCACGCAGCGTAGCGTCACCATGGAAGTGGGCTCGCATGCGGAACGCAAGGTCGTGACCGATCTGGCGGGCACCATCTGGGCGAACGGGCTGTCATACCGCGTGGTGGCACTCAACGACACCACGGCCAATAGCGACGGCGGCTACGCAGGTCACCACGTCAGCTACGGCCATGCCGCGCTCGGCTGGCACGACAGCGCCACGGACATTACTGCGGGGGCGGAAACGCTGTCCAGCCGGCAGCCGATCCAGCCGGCCACGTTTGCACTGCGTGGCGCCCCGGCGCGCATCCCTGCGCAAACCCCGCTCGGCAATGCGGGCGACCGCGTGCAGGGCAACGGCTCACGGGTGTACTACACGGTATCGCACAGCCTGTCCGACGATTGGGCCGTGCATTCTCGCGCCAGCTATGAATCCGTGTCGGAGGAGGCAGTCCAATGGCACCTGGGGTCGGCGTCGGGCAACACTGTGCCGAACAACATGTGGGGCCTGGGCTATCGCACGGACAGCCGCCTCTGGGCCATCTCCAATGAATTGACCGGTGCTTTCTCGCACGGCCCGCTGCGCCACACATTCAACCTGGGGTGGGACGAGCTTCAAGAGCGGCAGGATCTGCTCACGCCGGGTGGCTACGCTCAGGCAACGCAAGACCCGTTTGCACCGGTGCCGCAGCCGGCGGCGGTCTTCGTTCCGGGCACGCCGCTGTCGCAAACGGTGCGGCAGTCGATCTTCCGCCTGCGTGACCGCATTGCCATTGGCGACCGCTGGGAGGTGTCGACTTCCATTCGCGCGAATGACTACGTCGCCAAACTGACCCACGCGCAACAGCAAGGGCTGGCATGGACACCCGCCGTGGGCCTGCTCTACAAGTTGACGCCGCACACCGCGTGGTTTGCCGACTACTCGCGCGGCCTCCAGATCAACACGGGCTATTTCTACAACGGCAGCGCCATGCAGCCCGAGCGCAGCCGCCAGTTGGAAACCGGCCTGCGCTGGGAGAACACCGCACACACGTTGACCACACAGGCCGCGCTCTATCGCATTGATGCCCGCAACATCAGCCTGGCCGACGTTTCGCATCCGGGCTACTACACCCAGATCATCGACCAGACCAGCCAAGGGCTGGAGCTGTCCGCGCAAGGCACGGTGGTCCCCGGTTGGGAGACCGCGTTGTGGCTGGCGCTGTCTCGTGTGTCGGGCACGCTGCCAGGTGGCCTCCTGCCGAGGGCGCCCACGCGCGGCGGATCATTGTGGACGACCTACACCGTGCAAAGCGGCACGCTCGCGGGTACCGGTGCAGGTATCGGCATCAACGCGCAGAGCGGCGTCGACTGCTATGACGCAATGCTTTATCGCCTGCCGGGCGCCGTGCGCGTCGACAGCAGCGTGTTCTGGCATCAAAAGCAATGGCGTCTCGACCTATTCGCGCGCAACATCTTCAACATCCGCTCGTACGGCAACACGCTCACCGGCAACTTCATCCCCATCCTGCCCGGCCGCACGCTGGCACTGCGCGTGATGCACAACTTCTGAGCTTGCATCGCTCGCGCTAGTTGATCAGGTCCTTGGCGGCCTTGCTGCCTTCTTCCGTAAGCTTGGCCAGCGCGTTGGTGCGGTTGAGCGAGTTCTGCAACTCCGCGCTGCGAATCATGGTGTCTGCCTGCATTTGCATGATGCGTTCCATGCGCGAGTCGGCGTCCCCCTGTGCGCCGGGCAAGTCCATGCGACGGCGCTTGGCCTTGGGCTGCGCGGCGGCATCGTCACCGCTCAATTCCCGCGAACGCTTCTTGCCGCGCGCAGACAACGCGCCCAGTTCCCCCTGCGAGGTACGTGCCGTGCGCTGCGGCGCCTGAGGCTGCGGCATAGTCACCGGCGACGTGCTTGGCGCGTTGGTGATATGTGTTTGGACGGTCGATCCGCTGATCTTCGGTGGCAATGGCATGGCGGGCATCAATAAGGAACGCTTTCATGCTATGTAGCCCATTGCAGCCTTCAACGCGGTCGCGCGAAAGCGTGATCGCACGCGCGAAGTTTGCACATTCGCCCACATTCAGCCCGCGTCCCGTCTGCATTCCCAACGCCTTCCATTTCGCCTTAGCGATCAGAGCTTCGGCCCTTCCGGGTCGCATGATAGGTGGCATTCACTAACGTTCCACCAAAGTCGCCCGACGTGCCATTTCACCTTGCGAGTGGCCTGTCGGCACGCGGCTGCCCGGGGCTGCGCGGCCCGGCACGGGCAGCACGCCTCGGGTCATCCCGGCCCAGCGATCCGAATGGGAATCGGAAGTGGCGGCCACGCCGGCAGTTCTGCGGAACGCGGGCGCGGCGGCGCATCCCTCCTCCTTGCGTCGGCATCGCCACAGCCAGCGGCCTGGGGCGGTGTCATGCATCACGCCAGCCCTCTTGAGGTGACTCATGAACATGAAGGTCCAAGACAGCGCATCAATCAATATCTCGAACCAGTTCCAGCTCGACCAGCCCAGCCAAAAGGCGAACCAAGCAGAAAACCCGCTGCAACAGCTTGTGCAAGACATCCTGAAGGTACTTGAAGCGATGCTGCGCAATGCCACCGCGCACGGTAGCGGCAATGCGGGTGCGGGCGGTGCCGGAGGCCGTCCGGCTGACGGCGGAGGTGGCCAAGGCCCCGCTTCGGCACAAGGTTCGTCCGGCGACCGGGGGCCGCAAGGCACACAAGGCGCCAACAAGGGCCAGCGAGTGGGTGATGACAACAGCGACTCCAACAGCCAAGACCCGCTGCAGGCGCTCATGCAATTGCTCGAGAAGCTGCTGAAGTACATGCAACTCAGCGACCAACTGCAACACAAGTTCGACACCGGCGAAAGCGGCAAGGGCGTCAGCGGTGCCGGTGGCGCGGGTGGTGCTGGCAGCGGCCAGGGCAATAGTCTGAACGACATGCTGCAGATGCTCGACGAAGTGCTGCAACTGATGCTGCAGCAACTGCAAGGCGATGGTGCTGGCGGTGCGGGTGGCACGGGGAGCGGTGCGGGTGGCGCGGGGAGCAGTGCTGGCGGTGCTGGCGGTGGCTCGGGCGCAATCGGCGGAGACGGCTCCGGCACGACTGGTGGCGATGGCTCTGGCGCAGTCGGCGGAGATGGATCCAGCACGACCAGCACCGATGGCTCCAACTCTACCGATGGCATGAGCAGCACAGGCGGAACCGATGGCACAAACAGCACCGACAGCGCCAACGGCGTATACGGCAGCGCCCAGAACGGCAATGACGCCACGATCGAAAAACTGCTGAATATCCTCGACGAGCTGGTGCAACTGCTCGCCCAGCAACAAGAGCAGCAGATGGTGGGCGGCGACCAAACGCAAGGCGGTGGCGGTGGCGGTGCGAGTGGTGGTGGTGCGGCTTCCGCGGGTGGACCTACCGGCGCCTCGGGCGCATCCAGCACGCCAAACGCTCCGAGTGCGGACGGCACGGACAGCACCGTCAACAACGCCAACAATCCCACGGCCGAGCTGGAAACCATCCTTAAGGACATGATCCAGGTGCTGCAGCAACTGCAGTCTCAAAAGGCCGGCGGCAGTGGTCAGGGGCAGAACCAGGTGCAGAGCGCCTGACACCGAGCCTTTCATCCGGACGGCTCAGGTCGTCCATTTCTGCTTTCTCAAGCAAGGAGACTCAGCATGAGTATCTTCAGCCATATCAAGCATGCCTTTCAGCACCTGGGGCATGACATCGCCAAGATCGGCAAGGGCGTCGCCCACGCGGCCGAAAGCGTGGGCAAGACTCTCGTTCATGACGTCGAGGCCGTTGCCAAGCAAACCCTGGCGATGACCAACGACCTGATCCACATGCGCATCCAGAAAGCGCTGCACGATGCCGTGGGGGTTGGTGAAGCCACGTTCAAGGGCTTGCGCGACCTCAACAAGGCCGGGTTCGACCTAGCCGAAAAATCATTGGAAAACGCCCACCTGAACAAGGGCCTGGACAAAGCGCTGAACAAGGTAGACAAGGCGCGCGACTTCGTGAAAGACATCGAAGATCGCACCGTCAGGAGCATCGGCGACAGCGTCAACGGCGTGACGGACGGCAGCATTGCCGCAGCCAAGGCGGCCGCGCATGGACACGTCGGCGCAGCGTTCAGCAACCTGGCATCGGCCGGTGCCAGCGCACTGCAGATGGCATCCGATCTCACGCCAGAGGGCCTGGCCGCCAACGCCGCGGTGGCTACGCTGCAAAAGACCCATCTGGGCGGCACAGTGGTCGATTCCATGGTCGAAGGTGCACTGACGGGCGGTCGCGGCGGCCTGAAAGAGGCTGCCAAGTTCGCCGCCAAGGCCGAGGTGAGCGTTCAGGTGCAGAACCAACTGGACAAAGTGAGCAACGGCACCCTGCTGCTCGGTGCGGCAGCCGCCGGTGCGGGCGCGGCGGAAGACTTCCACGCCTCACGCAAGGGCCGGCACGCCGCGCCACCCGAAGCCCCGAGCACCGCCACGCAGCACTACACCGTCGAGGGTGAGCACGACGACGCAGGCCGCAAGGGCAAGAAGAAGCACGACGCCGAGGGCGACTCCAGCCACGGCAACGGCAATACCGCCACTCAGCCCAACTCGGCCAATCCCGACCTGCAGAACGCGCTCCTGCAACTGCAGCTTGCGCAACAGCAGTCCGTGCATCAGCGCATGTTGAGCTCCATCAAGTCGAGCGACGACGATGACGACGATGACGACGATGACGTCACGTCCAAGGCGCCCATCTCGGCCCCGCAGGGCTCTGCTTCAAGCGGCGTGAGCATCAGCACGTCGTCGAACAAGAAAGCCGCGTAAATCGCTTTTATCTGCATCATGTCGGCCCTGCGCAATACCGCGCAGGGCCGATCCGCCTGGCACCCCGCTTGCGCAGCGTAGACAACCATAAACGCAGCACGCGCCAGCGCGCGCGCATCGGACTCCATCGCCATGCCCAACGACATCCGCCGGTTCAGCACCCCGACCACGCCTCTTCACACGCAACGGAGCAACGCACAGGTGTCGCCCTATGCGACGCCCCTGCGCGAGGAGCCCACACAGCGGCCACGCCGTAGCGGCCTGCTTGGCTTGTTCGGTTTGCGCCGCTCACGCGCAAGCGCTTCTGCTGAAAACCCTGCAGCGGCGTCGGCACGACCTGCCGTTGGGGTTGCCGCGCCACGCACGGCGACCAGCACGCCACAGCATGCGTATGCCGGACGGACAGGGCACACCGCACCAAATAGCCCACCGCGTGCCGCAATACGAACCACGCAACCGACCACCGACCAACTGATGCGTCAGTTGTTGAACATCGACACCGCCAATCCGCATCAACCTGATGCAGTGCTCGGACGCCAGTTGGTTGCGTGGCGCAGGGCCATGCAGGCAGAAATCGGCCAATACCGCCAAGCCAGTGGCCTCAACACTTACGGCACTACCCCAGCCGAGCATCTCGACACAGCACTCCATCAAATATGGTCAGCTCGACCTTCGCGTGAAGCTCCTAGCCAGACCATCGACCTCGTGACCGCTTCCACGCCACGGCTACCGGACGAGATGTTCGAATTCATTCATCTCAAAGCGATCAGCGTGCTGGATTGCGGCTTGCGTGAGCTGTCGTCACGCATTGGCAACCTGAGCGCGCTGGAAAGCCTGCACCTGACGCACAACCCTGGTCTTGCAACCCTACCTGTAGAAGTGGCAACCTGCGTCACCTGAAGCATCTGACCCTCACGGATACCGGCGTCAGTGCGTTGCCCTCAATGGCACGACTGACCCGATTGGAGCGTCTTGCCGTTCATGGTTCTCCCCTTGCATCGCTTCCCGCCGATTTGTCCGCAGCGCGCCGCCTGCAAGCATTGTCACTCTCGGGAATCGAGCTCAGCGCTTTGCCCGAAAACATTGGCCAGCTCGGCAGGTTGAAGGAACTGGTGTTGAGCAGAAATGCGCAGTTGGCTTCTGTACCGGCCTCCATCGGCCAACTATCCCGCCTGGAACGCCTGGACCTGAGCAAGTGCCCCAACATCCGCTCGCTACCTGCGTCCGTCGGCCAACTGGCCGCGCTGAAAAAGCTCAATCTGACCGATTGCCCGGGCCTGACGGAGTTACCGGAATCGATCGGCAACCTGCCCAATCTGGACCGCGTTGACCTAAGCGGCTGCACCAATTTACGCAGCGTGCCGACATCGCTTCGCAATCCGCGCCCCGGGCTGCGGGTCGTGCTGCCTCCGCATTTGCACCTTCCCGTGAACGCCCGGGTCATAGGTCTGGGCCCGAATGCTGGCGCCGCGCACGCCTTCGCCAATACGCCTCAATCAGCCAGCAGCCGCAACGGGCGGCGCTGCGGCACAGGCACTTGCGAGCGCCAACCCACCCGCAGCGGCATTCGCCAACCTCCAGGCCGAAATGCGCAGTGCCCTCGAAGCGTTGCAAGGCAGCATGGAAACGCCGCACTATCGCCGGCTCCAGTCAGATCTCGCGAAACTACCCGCAGACTGGCAGAAGAAGCTAGCGCCACATATCGACGCACCCGATGTCCAGAAAATGGCGCGCTGGTTTTCGGACCAGGCACGCTCGACGCGCCGCGCGACCAACATTGATGCGCGCCTGAACGACATCATCCACGCCATCACGGCCCCGACGCCGCAGGCCGAAAGCCTGCGCAACAGCGTGAGCGGGCAGTTCTTGACGACCCAGCACTTCACGCTGGACGAGGTAGAAGGCGCCTTCTTTGCACATCAGGTGCGCTCTGGTGCGATGGATGCCGATGCTGCCATGAAAAAGGGCTTGGAACTGGCGGCCTGGACGGAACCCCATCTACCAGGCAGAGAGAACTATCTGCAAAACTGGCAGGCGCTGCATGCCTCGGCCATTGAGCACGATCCGATCGGCATTGTCTTGAATGCGCACTTCGAACGCGAGGTAGACAAGCTCAATGACCAACTCTTCCATAGTGCAGGCTCTCGTTCCGGCATCATGACCGACGCCGCATTCCAGAACGCGCCGATAGACATCAACACCCAGCGCGACGGTTGGTTGAAGCCGCTTCACAAGCGCATCGCCAATCAGTGGCTACATCCGAAATATGCGCAGACTGTCGCAGCGGCCTCAGCGCGCGCCTTGCCTACCATCAAGCAGGCATTGGAGGTCGATGCGAATGCGGTGCTGGATGCCATTGCGGCGGACCCTGTGATTCAACAGAGTGAAAAAGCCGCAAAGGATGCCTATGCCTCCCAAGCGCGGCACCGAGATCCGATTGCGCGAGCGACTGCTCGAGCGGAGGTGGATACCGGGTATGTGATCACCGTGACTGCCCGCTATCGGACCCTGGCAGAATCGGTTCTGAAGAACGCTGCCGGCGCAAGTGCTTCCACGTCGCATTGAACGTCCTGGAGGTGTCAGCCCCGGCAGCATCGCCTGCCGAGGCTTAACCATTTCGTGCGCTCCAACACAAATGCCCCCAGACAGCGAGGCATTTATGTCTCAACACCGCGCGCGCTACAGTGCAACCACCCGCGGCGTCAGCAGAAAGAGCCTCTGAAACCGCTGCCCCGTCGTCTGGTCATGGCGGAACAACGCACCCAGCACCGGAATCTTCGACAGCCCCGGCACGGCATCCACGCCCTTGCTCTGCTGGTCCACCGAATAGCCTGCAATCAGCAGGCTCTCCCCTTCGTTGATCAGCGCCTGCGTGCTGATCTCGCTCTTATTGACCACAGGCAGGTTGCCGACCAGTTGGTTGGTGATCTGTCCATCTTCGATGTGGATGTTCAGGCGGATGCGCGAGGTGCCGCCGTCCGTCACTACCATCGGCAACACCCGCAATGAAACCCCCGCCGAGATGTTGTACAGATCCGCCGATTGGTAGCCTGCCACCGGCACGTAGAAGTTCTGCTTGCTGTCCATCACCGCCTCAGTATTGTCGAGTGTGGCCACCTTGGGACTGGCGGTGATGCGCGCCTGGTTGGTTTGCTGCAGCGCGCTGATGCGCGCCATCAGGTAACGTGACGCGCCGCCGATCACCGCCGTCAACACGCCCCCGGTTGGCGTGGCCGCAATGGTCGCTGCTGCATTCGCCGTGGTCGACACAGCATCGAGCGAGTCGGGGTTGGTGAGTTGTGTGTTAGTGCCGTAGCCCGTTTGCAGGTCGACGTGGCTGTTGTGCAGGCGCCAGTCGACGCCCAGATCTTCCAGTGCGCTCTCGCTGATCTCGATGATACTGGCGCTGATCTCCAGCACAGCCGGACGCGTGTCCAACGATTCGATCAACGATTGGTGTGCAGCCATGCGGTCGGCTCGGTCGCGCACCAGCACGGAGTTGCTGCGGGGATCGGCATGGATGATGGGCGCACTGCCGCCATCATCCTGAAATGCGTCGGCACGGCCTCGAGTATCGGCGCCAGGCAACGGCGCCGCATTGCCGCCGCCAGAGTACTGGCCGACACCTCCGGCGGGCAGCGGTGCCTTGCCGGCGCGATCGTAGCTGTTGCCGCTTAAGCCGGACAGCGCACGCGTACCGCCACGGCCGGCGTTGGGCTCGCCGGGGGCTACGCTGTCTACGCGGCGGTCGCCTCCAGCCTGTGTACGCTCTGTACTCGGCGCGTTGTTAGCATACATGCTGTTCAGGATCGACGCGACTCCGCGAATTGTCACGCTTTGCCCGTCCACTACCATGGTGTGATCGGTGGCCCAGGCGTACCGCAGCGGGAACGTGCGCACCACGGTACGGTTCGCGTCTTCCCGGCCACGATCGATCAGGCGGGCGATGTCCTGCACCAATTCCACCAGACGCGGCGGGCCAGACACGACCACGCTGCCTGTCTCTTCGTCATACAGTACCGGGAAGCGCGGGTCGGTCACGCCCAGACGCGTGAGCGCCCGCTTGACCTGTGCGGTGGAAGCCCGTTGCAGCGCAATGGTGGCACTCTGCGCTTCGTTGGCGCCCGTAACGCGCAGCACTGCGCCGTCGTAGTACCACGCAAAGCCGAACGTGGCGGCCATGCGGTCCAGAAACTTCTGCGGGGCTTCGTTGAAGTTGCCCGTTACGCTGCCCTCAACCTGCGGCGAGATCCACGTCATCACATGTTGGCTTGCGCCCAAGTCGCGCAAGACGTCTTTCACGTCCTTGCGGTCGGCCGCATATTCAAACCTTTGCGACTGCCACGGGATCACGGCCGCCGCGGCGCTGCCTGCCAGCGACAGCACAGCGACAACCACCCCCATCACATGCAAGAACGCTGGCACGCCAAACAAGCGCCGGCACTCAGCCGGCGCGCCGCCGCTCCGGCTCGTATTTCGAGTCAGATGCATATTGCACTCCGTGAAAACAAGAAAGACAGGCCTCACGCATGCATGCATACGTCGGCCAGCGAGAGGCTCAGCGCCAGATGGTTTCGGAGGGCGCTTCGTTGAACTGCTTGCGGTAACCCTTGACCAGCGCCGAGCGGCTGCGGATGCCCCAGCGCGACGCGGTATCGATGATGTTCGACGGCCCCCGCCCCTCGTCCAGCAAGTCCGAGCGGATGCCTTCCAAGCGCAGCCGGCGGATCACCGAGCTGGGCGACATGCCCACTGCGTTCTTGAACGCAAGTTGCAGCGCACGCTCGGTCACGTTGATATGCGCGGCTACCTCACGCGTGGTCAGGTCGCTGCGCTCGATGTTGTCGATGATGTAGTGGTAGGCGCGGCGATACTTTGCAGACAGCCGTGCGCTCACGTCGTCAGAAGCGCGCGAGGCAGCTGGCGTGCTCTGCGTGACGCGGCGCACCCCGGGCGATTCCGTGCGCAGGCAGCGCAGCGCGTCCTGCATATAGGCGGTGTAGTACTTGAGCGCACCGGCGGCATCGCCACGCTGCGCGGCCACCTTGGCGCGGCAGTAGAGGTAGTCGAAGTTCCAGCGGCGTGCGCCGAACGAGGTGTCCCGGTTGCAGATCTGGTCGAACACCTTGCTCGCCACGTCATGCTGCTCGCCGCTGAGTGCAGCCAGCACCACCTCCACCTTGGTCTGCATCAGCAATCGGCTGCCCATGCGACGCGACTGGCCCATGGTCGCCATGAGCGGATCGATGGAGGTGCGATCCCCGTCGGCCATGCGGCGCAGCAGGCTGAGGTATTCAGCGCGGCGCTGGATCATTACTGGCAACATTGCATCAGCTGCGTCGTTGCCGGCCCATCCGCCACGGCCTCCGTGGTGGCGCAGCACTGCGGCCCCCACCTCAGCTGATTGCCAGAACGCATGTTCGAGCAAGCGGTTGGAGCAGCGGATGCCCGCCTGCACCGCAAACTCATAGACGATGAGGTCGAGCGTGGCAAGCCAGCCTGCGTCATTGTGCTCACTGGCCACGGCGCGGGCCGATTGCAGTGCTTCGTCAGCCGCATCCTGCTGGCCAAGCTGGTGATGCACAAGGGCCAGCCCCATCATGCCTTCAATGCGCTGTTGCGGCGTCGCACCGTCGTCTTCGGCCATGCGCGAGAAGCAGCCCGCCGCAGCGGAATAACGATCACGCAGCAGCGATTGCCAACCCGTGTTGCGGCAAGACACCACGCGCAGTTGATCGTCGGAATGGCGGATCAGCCGTTGGGCGGTGCGGTATGCCTCTTCGGCGTCTTCATCGCACTCCAGCAGCATCGACGCGTCTGCCATGGCCAGCACGCCGGCATAGTCGCCCGCATCCTTGCCTTGCTGGCCGCCGTGATGATCGACCAATTGATACGCCCGATCGAAATCCTCCGCGAAGACGGCCTTCGCATAGTCAGGCAGATTCTCTCGCGTTGCGAGTCCGGAGGCCAAGGCAAAATAGATGTTTCCCAGCATGTCGATGTTCCCTTGTCAGGTCGTAGCAGCCGGCGAATTGCTGACCGCTTGATGTCGGATTGCTCAGGACATCCTAAGAAATTACAGCCGCTACAATCTCAACAAAGCTACGTCGCGCGCTGAACAATCCTCACTGCGAAGTTTTCGGTTTTGACGACGTGCCGTCGCCCACCAATCCGTCCTTCACTCGCTGCAGCAACTGGCTGTAGGTGAGCGTGTCGCGCACCTGGCTGGACATGGCCACCACCAGCGCGGTCACCATGAGAATGGCTACTACGCCCTTGATGGGCTGGCCGAGGGACGCGGGCTCCAGCTTGTCGGCGGCGCGCGAAAGCAAGCCGATGCCTGCGTCGATGAGGAAGAGCGTCATCATCACGGGCGCCGCAAGCTTGACCGCCGTGGAGAAGATCGAATCGGTCTGCTGCAGCAGAAAGCTCTGCGCCACAGCACTCATGTCTGGCAACGTCGCACCGAGCGGCCACCAGCGAAACGAATCGAACACGACCCCCAGCAGAAACAGCATGCCGCCTGCCGCATAGAACAAGGTAACCGCCAGATTGAGGAGCGTATTGCTGATGGGGGTATTTTGATCACCGCGCAGCGGGTTGCTCATCTGCACGTTGTTGAAGCCTGCCATGTTGTCGATGATGGTGCCGGCAGTCTGCGCCACCCAGAACACCGTAGACGCGGCATAGCCCAGGCACGCTCCCAGGAATATCTCCTTGCCGGCAAGCAGGAACCACTTGGCTGCGCTCAGTTGATCCGCCACGCTGGGCGGTTGGGCCACCGCCACGATGATAGCGAGCGTGTACACCACACCGTTGCGCGCCATGCCCGGCAGCATCTGGTCGCTGGTAGCCGGCAGGATGGCGAAGATCGTCATGATGCGCACGCACGACAGCGCGAGCAGTGCAAGGATGACCTCCGCGCTTTCATCAACGGCAAACCAGGCATGCAGGACGGTATCGATGGATTCCATATGAATGCGTGAATGTCGTCGTCAAACGGATGCCTGCAGGTGGCGCGCCCGAGCGAGGAGCGCTTCCACGGCCTCTTCCTCGGTGGCGAGCTCGCGCTCGGTGGCATCTTGCTGGTCAATTCGCTCGGCGGTCTTGCGGCATTGCTCCAGCATGGCATCCAGCCGCGCCAGGGCTTGCCGGCGTGCTTGCAGTTCGGCCTCACGTTCGGCAACGGCAGCGTGCGCGGCCGCGACGGCCCGTTCGGCTTGCATGACCATATTGTCAAGCTCGCCCCGAAAGGCGTCGTAGCGCAGATAGGCATCGGCCAGCAGCACTGGGGCGGCAATCAATGCGTCCGTGCGGCTCACGTGAGCGCGCAAACGGTCGTGTGCGCGCTCACAGGCGCGCACACGATCTTGCAGCGCAGCCAGGGCATCAGCCACAGCCTGCTGCGCCGCATTGATCTCGGTTTCCACACGGCGGCGCTGGCGCGTCTTGGCTTCGATCAACGTGTGCCACACGTGCGAGCGCTTGCGCGTCATGCCTGCGCCACCTCGTCAAGCAGTCTTGCCGTCTCGTCAGGGCTGCACCACTCGTCGGTGCGCTGGCGCAGGAAGTCTTCCATCCAACCGTTCCATTGCACCGCCGCGTCAGCCACCGCATCGCTTCCTTCCTTGTACTCGCCCATCTGCAGCAGCGTCGCCACCTCGTTGTACTTGGCAAGCAACTGACGCATGCGCCCGGCAGCGGCGCAATGGTCCGGCGGCGCCACCTGCGTCATCACGCGACTCAGGCTGTTCAGGATGTCAATGGCCGGATAGCGGTTGCGCGCGGCAATGTCGCGTGACAGGATCAAATGCCCATCCAGAATACCGCGCACCTCTTCGGCCACGGGGTCACTGCCGGATTCGTCTTCGGCCAGGACGGTGTAGAGCGCGGTGATAGAACCTGTAGCGCTCATGCCGGCACGCTCCAGCAAGCGCGGCAGTTCAGCAAACACCGATGGCGGAAAGCCGCGCCGCGTAGGCGGCTCGCCGGCAGCAAGGCCGATCTCGCGCTGGGCGCGCGCAAAACGCGTGAGTGAGTCCATCATCAGCAGCACGCGCAAGCCCTGGTCGCGAAAGTACTCCGCGATGGCCGTGCCGACGTGCGCCGCCTTGGCGCGCTCTACCGAAGAACGGTCCGACGTGGCGCACACCAGCACCGAGCGGCGCATGCCCTCCTCGCCGAGGATCTGCTCGATGAACTCGCGCACCTCACGACCGCGTTCACCAATCAGCACGATCACGTTGACGTCGCAATCTGTGCCGCGCGCCAGCATGCCGAGCAAGGTGCTCTTGCCCACGCCGGCCGGCGCGAAGATGCCCATGCGCTGGCCTTCGGCCAAGGTTGCCAAACCGTCAATGACGCGCACGCCGGTGGCGAGTGGTAGCTCGACCAACCGGCGCGACATCGGGTCGGGCGCCTGCGCAAACACCGGCACGTAGCCGTACACATCCAGCGGCGGCCCGCCATCGGCCGGACGGCCCAACCCGTCGAGCACGCGCCCCAGCAAGCCGGGGCCGATGCCAACGGAAAGCGTGCGCCCGCTCGGCACCACGCGGGTCGAGCGCGACAGGCCCACCACACCGCCAAACGGCGCCAGCAGCGCAAAGTGTTCGCTAAAGCCGACGACCTCGCCCTGCTGCAGTTCGGTACCATCGGGCGTGGTCAGCGTGCACAGTTCGCCCAGCTTGACGTCGACGCCGCCCACGCGCAGCAAGGTGCCGGTGACTTCCACCACCTTGCCAAAACGCTGGACGGTCGCCACGCTGCGGATGGCCTCGTCCATAGCGTCGATCAGCGCGGTTTTGGTCATGCCTCGTCCTCGTCGAATGCGTCTTCGTTGTTGGCATAGGCTGCGCTCGGCACCGCCAACTCGGCAGGTGGCCGGCGTGGGCTAGACAGCGCCTGCCGCAACGCGGCCAGTTGCACATGGAGGCTCGCATCGGCAACGCCGTGGTCCCACTCGCACTGACACTGTCCGGGCTCGGCCCGATCATCGGCCAGCACTTCAACAGCGGCGTTAAGCGTGCCGGCTTGGACGGCCTTGGCAAACGCCGCGCGGGCTGGCTCGATCTCATCTGCGCACACGCGTACCGTCAGCCGTGACTGGCTTTGCAGCACGCGGCCAAGCGTAGCGGCCACGCGGGCGAACAATGCTTGCCGGTCGGTTTCCAGGACCACCTGCTCTACCGCCTGCATGACGGTCGTTGCAAGGCGATTTTCTTCGCGGCGGGTTGCTTGCGCATCGTCAAAGGCGCGCGCGACCATCGACGCGTGGAAGTCTTCCAACGCGCGACGCTGGCCTGCAGCGTAGCCCAGCTTGGCGCTGCGTTGCGCGCGCAGTTCGGCATGGTGAAGCATCTCGTTCGCAGTTGCCTGGGCCTGGGCCACGATGGCCTCGGCCTGAGCGCGGGCATCTGCCATGGCGGCGTCGCGGGCCCCCTCTACGGCTTGCCAAGCAGCATCCAACTCCACCACCCGCCGGTAGTCTTCGGCGCGAATCACATCCGAGCCGATTCCGAGTGCGGAATCGTGCCTCAGCCAAATAACCATGACAACTCCGGAAAGAGGATGGGCAGCGCCGCCATGAAGGGAGCTGTCAGCGCGCCGAAAATCGGGGTACTTGCGCATACAGGCAGCGGCACTTGGATGCCGATCGTCAATTGCATCAGTTGCGCCAGTGACGGGTCCGTCACACTGCCTTCGGCAATCAATGCCTGCAGACCAGCTTGAGCCAGTTGTGGCACGTCGAGCGCTGGAAGCGGGCCGCCCGCATCCTGTGCCCAATGCTCGCGTGCGGTCAGTCCCGAAAGCGCGGGCAGGCCCAACACGGCGGCCAAGCCGGACAGGTAAGCACCGTCAATGCATCGCGCAAGCGCGCCGCGCCTGGCGTAGAACGCGCGAGCGGCCAGCACGCGATGGAGGTCTTCCGGACCGAGGACCGCGAGCCGGTGTGCATGCGCGAGCAATGTCGGCAAGCCCACCTGCCGCACGCCCAGTACCGTACAGACTTGCCGCCAATCCTTGGCCAATTGCACTGGCAGATCGTGCGCATTTGCTGCCCAGGTCGAGGTATCCAGCGCGCAGGGGAGCCCGCGCAGCCGCTCCTGATAGGCGTGCAGCATGCGCAGGATCATGATGGAGGCAGGGTCTGGCGCCGCGCTCGTACGACTCATGCTGTTGCGCGCTTCTTCCAGCGTGCCGGGAGCTTGGCTTCCAAACCGGTGCGTGCCGCATCAAGCCGCGTGCGCACGGCCGACAGCCTCGTCGCTGTGCGCCACAGCATCAGCATTGCGGCCAACGCCCCCGCCATGGCGCCGAGCGTGCCCCACGATACGCCGGCCGGTACGCGACTTGTGACACTCACCGTTGCGGACACATCCGCGGTGCCAGGCACCAACGTCACGCTCACGTTTTCGTAGGTCAGGCCCTCCACGCTGTGCACAACCAGGTTCTTGATGCTGGGCACGAGCGACGCCACGTTAGCGTTGGGCCGATATTTGATGAACACCGAAGCACTGGAAGGTTTGACCACTGTAGCGAGCGGGTCGTTGTTCGGCAGCACGATCTGCACGTTTGCCACCGCCACACCGTCAATGCGCGACAAGGTCTGTGACAACTGCTGTGATACGCCGTAGATAAAACGAACGCGCTCTTCCGTAGGGGTGGAGATCAACCCGTCCTTCTTGAAGATGTCACCCAGGCTGGCGTACTTCTCATGCGGCAGGCCGTGACTGTGCAGCACCTCCATCGCACGCGCAAACGCATCCTGGTCGACCATCACGGCCCAGGTCTTGCCATCGTCGGGGGAGTTCTTCTGCGTGTCGATGCCGGCTTGCAGCAGGACGGTCAGCATGTCGTTGGCATCGGACTCGCTCAACTGCGCGAAGAGCTGCTTGTTGCAGCCGGCCAGCATGGCGCTAAGCACAAGCAATAACGTCAGCGCCCCGTGCCGCATGCGGCGGGATGAAAGATCGGCACGCATCATTGGTTCCGCATCAGGGTCTGCACAGCGTTCTTACCAGAATGCGCGATGGTGCTGCCCAGTTGGATCTTGGTCATGGTGGCGGCGCACTCCATCTGCAGGCGCACGCCTTCGGCCACCACTTCCTGCATCGACATGCCGCGCTCCGCTTCAGTCATGGCCTCCACGCGCGCCATCGTGGCCTGCACGGCGGCATCCTCCTTCTTGACCAGTTCTCCAATGGCGGATGGTCCCTTGGGGTGATGCTGGCTATGCTTGGCGCTCTGCAGCAGCGACTCGAAGCGCGCGACGAGTTCAGGTGCCGGTGCCGGCACCACGGCTTCGCCCGGGGTAGTGCCGGTAACAGGCGTGCTGGCGCTAACAGGCGCGATGGCGGTCGGACCTTGGATCATGATGGGCTCCCGGAGACGAGGGTTAGACGCGCGTGAAGTAATGCGAGCTGTGGTAGACACTCATGTCCACCGCTTCAACTGCGGGGGGTACCTCGCTTACACCGGCATTCAATTCTTCCTGAACGCCGATCAGCGTACGCACGAGCGCCACCGAATCGGGGTCTTCATCACGTGCGAGCACCTCGTTAGCGTAGACGTGCCATTCCTGGTCACCCAGTGCGTTCAGGCAAAGCGCCATCATGGCTGAGGCAAACGGCACCACGCTCTCTGCACGTTGGCCGTTGTGCAACTCGCGCAGGATGCGCGCAGCATCGGCGTACTGGTGGTGGCCCACCAGCAGCCAGCCTTCCACCAGGTCAAGCTCGCGGAAATTTGGGCGCAGCGTGCGTAATGCGGTCAGCAACGACTGCGCGTTGTCGAACTGGCCGCTACGGGTGGCGTACATCAGGACTTCCAGCAGCCCGCCCAGGAGGCGGTTGCTGCATTGAATCGGTTCCATATCGCGGGGTTCTCCATATCAGGACAAGTCAGCACCGGCTTAGATGAGAAACCGGCCAAACTCGGGTGGAACCATAAACGCCGGCATGCACCAAGCCGGCCAGCCGGGCCGAAAAAGAACGCCCCGCCGCGAAGTCCGATCCGTAAGCCGCGTCTGTGACCCGCCAGTCGGTCCGGCTTTCGCTCCGGATTCCGGTTCAGCTTTCGGGCTGGCGCACTACGCTTCGTGCGCAGCGCAAAGGCATGCGGCTCGCCTCGGCACAATTCGACCCATCGCCACGGCCGTGTGTGCCGGGCCTCCTCCGTCGACAGCCAGGGCCGAACCATGTCGGACGAAAAAACCGAGCAGCCCACAAACAAGAAACTCAAAGACGCGCACAAGGACGGCGAAACCGCCAAGAGCGCCGACCTGACCGCCGCCGTTGTACTGCTGACGGGCTGTCTGCTACTGGTCATGACGGCCTCGCTGCTGGGCGAGCGATGGCGGGCGCTGGTCGATCTTGCGCTGGATGTAGATGGAAGCCGACACCCTGCAATGACGCTCAAGCAGACCATCGGTCACGTCGCACTGCAGCTCGCATTGATGACGCTACCGGTAAGCCTCGTCTTTGCTCTGGCCGCATGGATTGCCACCTGGGGGCAGACCGGAATCGTGGTGTCGACCAAGCCGCTGGAGCTCAAGATGAGCGCCATCAACCCCGCATCGGGCCTCAAGCGGATCTTCTCCATGCGCTCGATGATCGATCTGCTCAAGATGCTGGTGAAGGCGCTGGCAGTTGGGGCCGCTCTATGGAAGTTGGTCCTGATGCTGCTGCCGACCATTGTCGGCACTCCTTATCAGCCGATCTTGGACATCGCGCAGATCGGCATGTCGATGCTGGTGAAGCTGCTGGGCGCCGGCGGCCTGCTCTTCCTACTGCTGGGTGCAATGGATTTCGGCATCCAGCGCTGGCTGTTCATACGCGATCACCGCATGAGCAAGGACGAAGTCAAGCGCGAACACAAGAACAGCGAAGGCGATCCTCGCATCAAAGGCCAGCGTAAGCAGATCGCGCGCCAGATGGTGGACGAGGCCAAGCCGGAGCAAACCGTGGCGGGTGCGCAGGCCGTGATCGTCAACCCCACGCACTACGCGGTGGCGATCCACTACGCGCCCGAGGAATACGGGTTGCCGCGCATCACCGCCAAGGGCATCGACGAAGAGGCGCTCAAGCTGCGCGAAGAGGCCCAGGCGCTGGGCATTCCTATCATCGGCAACCCGCCGCTTGCACGCGCCCTGTATCTCGTGAAGCTGAACGACCCCGTGCCAGAAGCACTGTTTGAAACCGTGGCCGAAGTGCTGGCCTGGGTAGGCGAGATTGGCACCACGGAGCCCGGCGCCAGACACGCAGGCCCCACTCTTTCAACCTTGAACTGAGGCTACCAATATGGCCAAGGGATCCGCTGTCTCCGAATTCAGCGGCGAAATCGGCATCGCCGCGCTTGTGGTCGCCGTCATCGCGTTGATGGTGCTGCCATTGCCCACCATCCTCATAGACTCGCTTTTGGGGCTGAACATCACGCTTTCGGTCGTGCTGCTGATGGTGACGATGTACATCCCGGCAGCAACGTCGCTGTCGGCGTTTCCGTCTTTGCTGCTGTTCACCACACTGCTTCGGTTGTCGCTGAACATCGCCTCCACCAAGTCCATCCTGTTGCATGCGGATGCTGGCCACATCATCGAGAGCTTCGGCAAGCTGGTGGTGGGCGGCAATCTGGTGGTGGGGATGGTGGTGTTCCTGATCATCACCACGGTGCAGTTCATTGTGATTGCCAAGGGGTCGGAACGCGTGGCGGAGGTTGGCGCTCGCTTCACGCTCGACGCCATGCCCGGCAAGCAGATGAGCATCGATGCTGACCTCCGTGCCGGCCACATGAGTGCCGATGAAGCACGCCGGCGCCGCGCGCTGCTGGCAATGGAAAGCCAACTGCACGGCGGCATGGATGGCGCCATGAAGTTCGTCAAGGGCGACGCAATTGCGGGGCTCGTCATCACGCTCGTCAACATCTTGGCCGGCATCGTGATCGGCATCACATATCACGGCATGACCGCTGGCGAGGCCGCGAACCGCTTTGCTGTGCTGTCGATTGGCGATGCAATGGTGTCGCAGATCCCCTCGCTGCTGATCTCCGTCGCGGCCGGCGTGATGATCACCCGCGTGTCGGACGATGATCACGGCACCAAGCCGAGCTCGCTCGGCAAGGAGATCGTGCGCCAGCTCTCCACCAGTGCGCGCGCCATGTTCACCGCCAGCGCACTGCTGGCCGGCTTCGCGCTGGTGCCGGGGTTTCCGTCGTTTCTGTTTGTTGCGCTGGCAACGGTAGTGTTTGGCTTTGGCTACACGCTGCGCAAGCGCCTGAACAAGGGCAGCACAGTGGATTCGGAAACCCTGCCTGCCCTGCTGCGCGAAGGCTCGAAGGACAAGGCACCCACCATCGCCGACAAGGCCCCCTCCTTTACGGCGCCCTTGGGTGTGCGGCTTGGCACGCGGCTTGCTGAAGGCCTGGACATCCCCAAGCTCGATGCGGCATTCCAGCGGGGTCGCTATGCGCTTGCGGAAGAGCTTGGCCTGCCGTTTCCGGGCATCGCCGTGTGGAAAAGCATCACACAGCCCGAGGATGCGTACGAGGTGCTGGTGCATGACATTCCGGGCGAGATGGTGACCGTGCCGGAAGGCCGCGTGTCGGTGCCAGCGCTGCCGGCGCCGCTCCGTGCGCTGGCGCCGGCAGTACCTAGCGCTCCGCTGCACGCCGAGCAGGTAATCGTCGATCACGTTGTGCACGTGCTGCGCAAGAACGCGCATCTGTTCATCGGCCTGCAGGAAACCCAGTGGATCATGGAACGTGTGACCACCGAGTACCCGGGCCTGGTGACGGAAGCGCAGAAAGCCGTGCCCGCCCAACGCATGGCGGATGTGCTGCGCCGTCTGCTGGAAGAGCAGGTGCCGATTCGCAACATGCGCGCCATTCTGGAAAGCCTCGTGATCTGGGGACCAAAGGAGAAAGACACACTGATGCTGGTCGAGTACGTGCGCGGCGATCTCGGCCGGCAGATCGCGCACCAGGCCACCAGCGGCTCACGCAAGATGCCCGCCATCCTGCTGGACCCATCTGTGGAACAAACCGTACGCCAAGCAATCAAGCCCACGCCGGCGGGCAACTTCCTGACGCTGGACCCGCAGCAAGTCAACTCCATCGTCACACAGCTTGAACACATGAGCGGGAACGCGCCGCAATCGGCAGCAGCCCCGGTTGGCGCGCTGGCCATCGTCACCTCGATGGACATCCGCCGCTATGTCCGCCGCATGATCGAACCGCGCCTGCAGACGCTAAACGTGTATTCGTTCCAGGAACTGGGCGCGTACGTTGATCTACAGCCGGTCGGCAAGCTCACGCTGTAAGCGGCCATGACCACATCTGTGCGCCTATGGCGGGCGCCGCCCACCCCACCCCCGATCCAAACGGGCGCACCAGGTCGACGCGCAATCGCACCATGCAGCGTCGATGCGCGCCCGGGCCTACCGGTTGAGCTCAACGCAGCCGACCGTTCCCCTTGGGTAGTGGCGGAGGGATATGGCGACTCCGCGCACGAAGACTCGCCTGATCACGAGCCCGCCACGCACGAGCACACGGATGCTCAACCCGAGGATACGGCGCCCGAGAACTCGGCTACGCAGCATACCTCGGCCATGGCCAACCACTTGGTCCGCACGTGCTCCGAGATCAGTGCGGGGAACACCGTCACCGAACACCTTGCGCAATTGCTTTCTAAGTTCTGCGGCTCGCGTGTCGTCAGGGCCGCCGGCGAGTGCTGGGAGCTCACACTGAATCTGGACCCGCGCGTCCTGCCCGATACGCGGCTCACGCTGCAACTTTCGCCCCACACGCTATGGCTTCGCTTCCATGCCGGACACCCCAGAGCACGCGACTTACTCTTCGAACATGGCGATGCGCTGCGCCAACGCATCTACGTTTTGCTGGCGCAGTGCATCGATGTGGAACTCGAAGTGTGGTAGCCGACATCACGCCCAACCCGATACCTCGCGCCGACTCGCTATGAACACCGCGCTCACGCCATCCCCGCTCGATGCGCATCTGCGTGCGTTCACGCCGGCCCAGGCTGCGCTGACGCGGCTGATCGGCACGCCATTCCCAGGCAGCAATGCCAATCATTGGCACCTGCACCTTGCCGAGCGCGCCGCGCCGATCCAAGCGCCGCTGCGCTTGACCCTCGATTCGTCGCTATGTGTGGCCGATGTCGTTGTCGACGGTGCGAATCACCCAGCGCTGCACGCCATCGCCCAAGAAACCGACGAGGCACGCCGCACGGCCCTGGCCGGGCTCTGGCTTGCGCCAATGCTCGATGGTTTGTCTGCTGCCGGCCTGAACGATGCGGTATTGACTGCGTTGGTGCCAGAGCACGTTGGTGCGCCACCGCGCTTCAGCGCTGGGCTACCGATGCGTCTTGAGGGGCCGCATGGCGATATGGCTTGCCGCATCGCTGCGCTTGACTGGCGTGCCGCGCCGCCGGCGCCACCAGTGGCCGACGGGACAATTGTCCTCGCACAACTCGGCACGGTGGCCCTGCCCACAGGCATCCGCATCGCCAGCCGTCGATGCGCCGCCAACACGCTCTCCTCGCTGGCACTAGGCGACGTGCTCCTCGGCTGGAGCGGCAATGCCTACCAGTTGCAAAGGGACGAAGGCACCGTGCACTTGACATTCGGTGATGGGCGCCAGCCGCGCTTCATCACCCATGCTCACTACAAGGAAGGAACCATGACGATTCTCGATATCCCCGTGCTCGCAGACAACGATGCGCCCACAGCAGACGAGATTGCATACGCGAGTTCCAGCGAAACCGCAGACGGCATTGCGGTGGGCGGGTTGGAAGTGCCCGTGCATCTTGAGCTGGCCGTGATGAGCCTGCCGCTGGCCGAGCTCGCCGCGCTGGCGCCGGGCCACGTCCTGCAACTGCCGGTCTTGCTGCGCCATGCCACCGTCCGGTTGGTCTGCCATGGGCAAACGCTCGGCCACGGCCAACTCGTGGCGGTGGGCGAACACCTTGGCCTGCAAATCTCGGCGATGAGTGCCCGCCATGCAGAACATTGAGTTCGCCTCGCTCATCATCGCGGCGGTGGCCATTGCGCTGCTGCCCTTTGCCGCAATGGTGGTCACCTCCTACACCAAGATCGTGGTGGTGCTCGGCCTGTTGCGCAATGCGCTGGGCGTGCAGCAGGTGCCACCCAGCATGGTGCTCAACGGCATCGCCATGATCGTGTCGTGCTTTGTGATGGCGCCAGTCGGCATGGAGGCCATGCAGCGCGCGCACATGCAGCTCAATGAATCCAGCGCGAGCGTGAGCCAGGTCATGCCGCTGCTCGACGCTGCACGCGAGCCCTTCCGGCTGTTCCTGGACAAGCACACGAACGCGCGCGAGAAAGCATTCTTCATGCGCTCCGCGCAGCAACTGTGGCCCGCAGCCAAGGCGGCGCAACTCAAGGAGGACGACCTCATCGTCCTCGCTCCCGCGTTCACCTTGACCGAACTGACGTCAGCATTCCGCATAGGCTTCCTGCTATATCTGGTCTTCATCGTGATCGACCTGGTGATCGCCAACCTGCTGATGGCGCTGGGCTTGTCGCAGGTCACGCCCAGCAACATTGCCATTCCGTTCAAGCTGCTGCTGTTCGTGGTCATGGACGGTTGGTCAGTGCTGATTCACGGATTGGTCAACACCTATCGCTAAAGGCGCCGTCATGGACTACGACAACATCACCCAGGTGACCAGCACGGCACTCATGCTCTGCCTGCTAGTATCGTTGCCCGCCGTGGCGGTGTCGGCCATCGCCGGGTTGCTCATCTCATTCGTCCAGGCCGTCACCTCACTGCAGGACAGCAGCATCTCGCATGGGCTCAAGCTGATCATCGTGTCGGTTGTGATCGTGGTGGCTGCACCTTGGGGGGCGGCGTCGATCCTGCAGTTCGGCAACACGGTCTTGCAGTCGCTCTTCCAGTAGGGGCGTGTCATGACACGAATCTCCGCCGCGTCGTCGGGCCTCTATCCGCCTCTTGATCCCGTGCAGACGCAGCCTTCCGTCTCAGTCCCTCCCCACCACCCCAGGCGCCATCGGCATGGTGTGCATGGGCACGATCACGAACTTGCGGAGCAACAGCTCGAAGCACAGTCGCACCACCACAAGCATCTGGCACAGCTGGCCAAACGCGTGCGTCGGCCACGCACCGGCAAGCGCAGCGGCGCGGGTTCACCAGAAGAGCCCATCACCGACAACGCGTTTGAAGAGCTGCTGCTCATGCTGGAAGAGCACGCAAAAAGGGTGGCGCCACTGGTGATCGGTGTGGCCCAGCAGCACAGCCAGAATGACGGCGAAGACGACCAGGCCCGAGACCAACGCAGCATGCAAGGCCGGCGATCCCTGCTGATGCACTACCTGCAGGAGCCGGCGGCCGAGCGGCCATCGGTTCAGCCCGGCAAGCCTGTGCGGATTGACCCAGGCACGGACGTGGCCGCTGGGATACGGCCTGAAATGCAATCGTTAGCGTATCAACGGCTTGAGCAGGAATTGCTGGCCGTGCGGCATGCTATGCAGACAGGGCACCCGATGCCTCTGCGCATGGCGTTTGACATCGTGCGCCAGTACCTGAAGACGGCCCCGCTGGAAGGCGCGCCCTCCACGCTGCAAGCCGTGAAGGAACGCCTGCTGGCTACCACCACAAACACCACCCTGCGGCCCACCGCCATCGGTCCACTGACTGATCGCGAAAAGACGTTCAACCAGCTCTTCCCGCTGCTCCTGCTGAGTGCTTCGCGCCCGCGCACCCGTCGGGAATACGGCGAATGCGTTGCGCGCGGCAGCGCCGTCTCACGCCGCTGGACGGTAGATATCTGGTCTTACTGCGCGGGGCTCGGCCTGGCGCTGCCCCCGCTTCCTGATTCCACCATGTAATCACCATGAACAAACACATTCGCGTGTTGGCAGGCGCGCACGCTGGTGCCTGCCTCGATCTGACACCGGGCCACTGGATGGTCGGCAGCGGGCCAGAGGCCAGCATCCGAATTGCCGACTGGACCGCCGACGCGCTTTCCCTGCGTGTTGATACCGAGAAAGGCATCCTGATCGAATCAGACGATGGTGATCTCGCCTGGGAAGACCTGTCACCGCGCCGTTTTGGAGACGTCATTCTCTGCGTGGGCCCTGTTGGCGAGACTTGGCCCAGCGATCTGGCACTGCTGCAGCGCGTGCTGTCGTCCTTGCCAGCCATCACCAGTCATCATGGTGCTGCGCCTGCGGAGTCCCCAACGGCAGATGCGCGCGCTGCGGCGCGCCCTCGTGCACGCAAGGGATGGATGGGCGTAGCGGCGGTCGCACTGCTGACGCCCTGCGCACTGCTCCTGGCCTCGACACGCGAAACCCCGCAGGCAGCGCGCGCGCAGGAGCCGGCGCTACCGCCCCTGATCGAGCGCATACGCGCCTGCCTGGCGCAGCACCACATCGATGGATTGCAGATCGAGCAGCGCGACACCAACATCACCGTGCACGGCATCGTCGGCTCCGCGGCCGAAGAGTTGGCCACGCTGCGCGACCTGCGCACGGTGTCGCCGGAAACCCATACCGACTTATCGATCGCGCCGGAGATTGTCGAGAACCTGCGCGAATCGCTGCAGGAACCAGGGTTGCGCATTGCATATCTGGGTGACAACCGGTTTTCGATTGCCGGCGCCGCCTCGCATCCGGAGCGCGTACGCGCCACCGCCGAGCATGTGCGCAGCGACCTCGGCAGCAACATCAAGGACATCGTCCTGGACGTCACGCAGGCGCGCGCACGCGACGCCAAGACCGATGCCACATCCGCCCTCTCGGTCGATGAACTGCGCTACGTCGAGAGCTCGGACGGCACCAAAGACTTTCTCGCTGCTCAGCACTAACTTTCCTCACTCGTCTGGAGACGCACATGTTTGATCAATTCACGCTCGACATCATCGATACGTTTGACGGCATTCAAGCCTTTGTCCGGCGCGAGGGTGACAAGGATTTCGACCCGCTGCGTAAGGCCGTCGAAGCCCTCCAGCAGACCGCCACGGACATGGAGCAACGCGCCATCCGCGCCACCAATGCCGCCTCGCGCGAGCAATTCCGCTTGCTGGCGCAAGGCTTTGCCGCTGCAGCGGATGCCTGCGGCCAGGTCAGTTGATCACGCCGTCCACGGCGTGTTGGCTGGGGAACGGTACCGTGCCGTTCCCCTTTTTGTTTGCATGCGCGGCGCATCTA
Source organism: Ralstonia sp. A12 (assembly GCF_000801955.1). Classification (GTDB taxonomy): domain Bacteria; phylum Pseudomonadota; class Gammaproteobacteria; order Burkholderiales; family Burkholderiaceae; genus Ralstonia. The sequence continues at coordinate 22,866 of NZ_JSZO01000032.1, read as the reverse complement.
CGTATGAACCGCGTGAGACCAGACAACAACAGCCAGCACACTTCGCTAGTCGACATCACCTTTCGCCTTCTACCCAACAACGCACGCTGCTCTACGCCATCATAGACACACGGCGAACACAACAACTGCAGGTTCGCCGAACCGAATCGACGACATCCTTCCTCTGGGCTGTTGTTGAAAACCCCGGCTCTCACCCGAGACCACCTACTCACCACCATACAGGAGTTTGCAATGTCCGCTCTGACCACCGCCTCGACCGCCGGCAACCTGGCCGCTGATGCTTCGTACACCTCGCAAATGGAAGGCGTCACTAAGGAAGGCGAGGCCGATATGCTCGAGGCTGCCAAGCTGCAAAACGAACTGAACCGCACCAACATGTACGCCAAGATCCTGGAAGCGGGCCCGAAGGCCGCCAAGGACCTGATCTCGTAATGATCGGTTCGCGACGGCGCAGCCTGCACCGTCAACGTTCGGAAACGGGGCCGCGCCGTTTCCGAACGGTTTTTTTTGGAGGGGATGTTCGCGCGCACCCCTTCTCCTCCTGTCGTGCCTCTCTCGGCCTGTTGCCTCACGTGAACGCCGTCACACCGGATCCTGTTCTGAAAAAAAAAGGACCTGCCATGACGCCTCTCGGCCCGACGACCTTCCCCAACTCAGTGGCAGACTCCCGGAAAACCTCGTCCGTCACACCTGCGCCATCCACCGCATGGCTAGCCAATCGGCTCCCCGACGTAACCACCGATTGCCCCACACAACTCGAAAGCATCACCGCAGCCGGCCGGACCGACATGTTGCTCGCTGCCCGGCTTGAAGATGCGCTCAACCGCGAACAAGCCCTCGCCAAGCTACTCGAAGCTGGCCCGAAGGCCGCCAAGGACCTGCTCGTCTGAACATGACCACCGAACGCCGCGATGTGCTCATCCGCGACATGTGCTCCCATCTGGAGATTCCGGATGCCGACGCGATCATCGCTACCGGCAGGCTCACAGTGGAAGGGTTCGAAGTCATCATCGACGCCGTTGAAGAAGACACCGAGGCGTTCTATCTGAATTTCGACTACGGCATCGTCACTGGTGGGCGCACGCTGCGCGTGTTCCGCCTGATGCTGGAGGCGAACCTCACCATCTACGCGCAAGATCATGCGCAACTTGGGCTCGACGGTGATACAGGCGGGATCATACTGATCGTGCGCGTGGCCTACGACCCAGATCTGGACGGCGAACAACTAGCGGAACTGCTTAGCCACTATGCCGAGCACGGCCGCTACTGGCGCAACAACATCCTGCAGACCACGGACGATATGTTTGAGAGTCTCGCGAACGGCACCTACGTGTGGATCCGCGCCTGATGCACGCCCACACAGCGCAGTGAGAACTGCCGGCGCGCCCGCAAGGCACGCTGGCTAACGTATTCCACTACAGAGCCAACACACTCCCCTGCTGATGCGGATTGACCCTTCTCAAGCCGTCGATCCAATCGGCAGTCGGCAAGCCCAGCGTCGATTGCAACGTCTCGGCGCGGGCCTGCAGCATTGCCCACTCGACCGAGATGGGCGGGCCGTTAAATGCCAGTGCAACGGTGTTCTCCACCATCGAAACCGGAAAGATCAGCACGCGGTAATCAAACGCGCGGCAGATCCGTTCGATGTTGCGCGCAAAGTCGTCGTTCGAACAATGCAGATTGATGGCCATCACACCCGGCGCGCGCAGCACGTTGCGACACGCGCGGTAAAACGCCTCCGACTGCAAAACCGGGCTGCCATCGTGAGCGCCGTCGTACACGTCCACCTGCAGAGCATCGACCGCGCCGTGGTGCACGGGGTCCATCACCCAATCCAGTGCGTCCTGTGCGAGCACCTGCAACCGATGGTCGTCGGGCGGCAGGTCAAACAGATTGCGTGCCGCTTCGATGACCAACGGGTTGAGCTCAACGGCTGTCACGCGTGCGTGCGGCAGCTTGCGATAGCTGAAGCGGGTCAACGAGCCCGGGCCCAGCCCCAATTGCACAACACGGGGTTCCGGCAGTTGCGCCGGCTCCAGAAACAGCAGCCACGCCATCATCTGCTGCACATAGGGCAACAGCAGGCGATCCGGCTCCGACACCAGGATCGCACCCTGGGTGCAACGTTCCGCCCCCGCAAAGTGCAGGAAGCGAACGCCGTCGTGCTCTGAATGGCTGACAGGTGTGTATGAAGGTGCTAGCGCGCCGACGCGGCCGACGGAGCTTTCGTTGGGTGTCATGGATGGGGAGAAAGAAGCGTTTGTCTAAGCGGTATACACAAGCGAGGCTGTGCACGGTCCGAGGCTGCCATACTGCGCGGCAAGAATATGCCGGAGCTTCGTTTCTGCAGACAGCGCATCGCAGTTTCTCAGCAACTCACGCGATTGAGCGATCGCTCGGCTTCGTGCGCCCCATGACCGCTTCGTGAACGCGCACGCCCGTCATCGCGCATCGGCGTACGCTCGCGGCACTAAATGCGAAAGGTGCGCGCTGCAGCCATGCGTAGGCTCCATCGGCATCGTCAACTCAACACCATGTCCGCCTCACGCACGCCGCATCTTCCACACACAAGCATTCCCCGGCTTCGTGCCGACGATCCGGACACCTTTACCGCTACCCCCATCCGAATCGGGGCCTATCAACTGTGGTTCAGCTGCGATGCGGCCGCCCCGTCCGATCGCGTGACGGTCTGCATCGATCTTGGCGAGCCGCCCGATATCTGCCTGGATGATGCCCTGCACGTAATGCTGGGCCTGTGCCTGCATCTGCCAGCGTCTTTGCGGGGCACCGTGGCACAACATCCGCACACTGACCAGCTGATCTATCGCTTCGCCTATCCGCTGCACGACGACCCGTCAGGCGCACGATTGGTCGAGGCCCTGGCCACGCTAGCCGCCGCCACTGCAACCTCAGCCGCGAGGTGGGCAATGCACTGACCCTGTGCGCGCCCGTTTCGCCGCAGTGGCAATCGATTCGCACTGCGTGTCAAGCTGTCATGCATCCAAGTCAAAGTGGTGCCTCAATCCATCATGTCCGGTGCTTGACCGTTCCAGCCCATGCCACGGCCATCTTCGTCGCCTCTCAGCTCGCCTGCCTCACACACAGAGTACGAGCCACTGCACGACTTCGCTTCATGCGCGCCATCTCCAGTTTCCGGCGGAGGAAGTGGAGTTACCGAGCCGCGCAAGAAGGGGTGGCTCAGCAATCTGAAAACGCGGATCCACACCAAACTGCCCAGGAGTGACGAAACCGAACTGGCCACGCTGCTGAGTGATCACAAGCGTTCGGGCTCCTCGCTGAACACCGTCAACGATTACAAACCGCCCATGCGCGGCACGTTGACCGTCACGCCGCAGTCCACCCCGCAACCATCTGCGCATGGTGCATCCCCAGCGGCCCCGCCGAATGTGCAGGAGGCAAACGACACCCGCCGCGCAGCGCGTTCGCAGCGCAAGACGGCCACAATGATGCTGCGTGCAGAACAAGGTGCACAGCGGCTGCGCGCGCGCGGTAACGCGCCCGCCCCGCAGGCGCCGACTGCGCACGCTGTGGTGGTCGTCCCCACCAGTGCCGAAGATTTTCGCCGGGCCGTTGGGCAACTATTCCCCGCAGCCGGCAACGCCGCAGACCGCGAAGCGCTGATCGCAAGGCTCGCCCCGCTTGGCGCGCTGCCCGAAGACACGTCAGTCACAACCGGCCGCTACATTCGCCCCATCCTTGCCGCACAGGCGCTGGCTGCCGGTAGCGCGGGTAGCGCCGCGGATGCACTGCGTGTGCTCCGGCATATCGAGCAAACGGTGCGTTTTGACTCCGCCAGTTTTCACCCAGCAAGCTCAGAGGCCCACAGCCCAAGTTCGACGCGCTCAACCAATTCGTCAACGTTCGGCCTCGGACACATGTTTGACGAGGGCAGCGCGCCGGCATCGTCGCGACACTCCAACGCATCAGACCTTAGGCTCAGCCACCTCTTCCAAGATTCCGAAGTCTCGCCACGCGGCTCCGGGGGCAGCCTAAACCGGCATATTGAGCAGGGCAGCCCTCAGGCGCTGTCACGGACATCCAGCCTTTCGGTGCAGTACGGATCGGAAGCGGCATCGGTCAGCTCAACGCTGGCACCAACGATACAGCCGCTCAAGCAGCCGCTCAAGCAGCCGCTACAGCAACCACTGAGCGAAGCGTGCGCCATTGCCGCGGCGTGGCGCACGGCGCAGTTGCTCTCGCGCACGCACCATGGCTTTGAAACGCTGAGCAACCTGATGCATGAACCGCCCACGCCCGAGCTGGTACAGACAGCGCGCACCTTTCTGCAAGCGGCAGACCATTTGCATCCGAACACAACGACGGCATCCGACCCAGCGGCGCTGTTGCACGCGCACGCGCCAAGCGGCGACCCACGTGCCGAATCATTCGCCGTGACCGTACTGCACGCCGCCGCTTGCAGGTTGCGCGGCGAAGCCGTGAGTCCGCCGCAGGTGGGCGCACTGTTCGCATGGCGACAGGGGTTTCGTGAAGATGGGCCGGGCTCCGATCTCGCCAATACCAAGGCACGTCTGGCCAAGTTCGTGGGGCGCAGCATCCCGCGTGTGGAGAAGCAGGGTACGCGCAGCCATTTCTGGCAGATGATCGGAAAGAAAAAGTCGCCGCTGTCTGCCGCCGCGCTGGGCGTGCACGGGGCTGACCGGGCAGGCCTGGTCAAGGAGATGGATACCTATACGGGCGCCCTGCGTACGTTGATTGATACACTGGCCACCGCTGGCGATGCTGCCACGACGCCGCGCATTGCGCACCCTGGAGACCTCTGGCGCACCGCGATCCTTCGGCACTGGCAAGCGCTGGCGGCAGACAACGCGCCGCTGAGTGCCTACGCGCTCACGCCGGAAATACTGCGTGCGCTGCAGCGGCAGGTGGGTGCATCGGTCGACCGCCTGCAGCATGAAATGTCTGCGCCCACCGCTATTGCCCGCACAGCGGGAAGCAGCCCCGCTCACCAGGAATTCGCCCAACTGGTGACTCAGGCCGGGCTGACCGACGACGCACAAAGCGAGGTCTGGGCGCAAGGCCGGTTGCGCAACCTCGCCATGCCACAGGTCATCAGTGCACAGGCGCGTTTTGCCCAGCTCGTCAACCATGCCGGGTTAGTGGGAGAGCCGCCCGCCTATCTTGTTGGGCTGCAGCCGTCGGCCTCGCTATTGCGCTACTGGGGTGGCTATGCCGAGGAGGCTGCCTCATCTCCGGCGTTCGGCACCGCATTGGAAGCAGCAGGCAAGCTTGAGCACCACAACGATCTCAAGCTGCAGACGCCCACCATTGAAGGCGCGCGCCAAACCATTGAAACGCTGATCAAGTCCATGGAGTCAAGCAACAAGGTGCGGCTGGCCAACGGCGGCTGGATAGGCCTCAGCACCTCGGGTGTGTCCACGGGCTTGTCGCATGTCGGTAAGGCGTTGCCGGTGCCGGTCTCGGTGCAGCTTGATGCCAACATTGGCACGAGCCGCCATGCCGTGGTCGAAATTGGCCGCAGCACGCACGGGCGCGACCTTTTTCTTGGCACTGACCGCGCCGTGCGCGGCTCGCTGGGCGTCGGCGCGTCCGTAGGCTACGACATCAAAAGCAAGCACTTGGGGCACCGGTTGCGCCTGGCGCTATTTGGTCTCAAGTTTACGCCGGTGGACATGGAATCCAGCACGCCACGAGGCGTGATGATCCGCACCCCCCGCCCCACCATCCGCCCGATACAGGGTCACGACGATTGGGAAGTCATCAAGTACGACGACAAGCGGGCCGAGCAAACGCAGCTTGCCGTCACCAATCTGCTCTTCGAGCATGCCGCCGCCAGCCGTGACCACCGGCCCGAGCCCGACGCGCTCTGGAACGCCCTGGCACAGTATGGCGACGACAGCACCGGCATTTCCGTCGGCTGGGTCGACCAGACCAAGCGACGCTCGCGCGCGGCGATGGAGGTCAGCACCGGCATTAATGTGCGCGTGACAAGTAAGGCCACGCCGTTTCGTATTGGCCCGTCAGCTCGGCTGCGCGCAGAGAAGACCATCAGCAACACCGCAGCCACGCTGGAAACCGCAGGCACGCTTCGCATCGAGCAGTTCAGTGTAAGCACGAGCCACAAGATCACCGCGCGAGCCGGCGTGGCATTCTCGGTGGGCGACACGTTCAATACAGCATCGCCCAACGACAACGCATCATCCAAGGCGGGCGAACGCGGCAAGATCACGCAGTCGTTCACCGGCGGCATGCCGCTAAGCTACAACTGGAAGCTCGCTGAAGGCGGTCACACCACCAAGGTGAAGATGGTCTACCACAACGGCAAGATTGCCGACCGCGTCTGCTACTTCGATACCGAATACCGTAGCGCGAAGGAATACCTTGCCGTCGTGCGCAGCGAACGTGACGCCTGGGTCCAGATGCTGGCCCACAAGCCTGGTGGCGCGCTGGGCAAGGCCACGCGTGAGTTCGAAGCTTACTGCGAAACCGTTGAGAAGCACGCCCGCCCCAACCAGCGCTATCTGCACCGGCATCGGCTACGTCCGGCGACGGCGCGCCAGATTGAAGGCCACCTCGATCTCGCAGACCTGCACCGGAGCATCGACCCCAACTCCGCCAATGTACAGGCATCCGAGGCGCTGGCGCAGGCGCTGCTGCACGCCCCCGAGTCGCGTCTGCCGGAAAAGCTGGCCATCGTGGAGCAGGTTTCCACGAGCAGTAGCCTGGGCCTAACCATGGCCGTCCAGATGCGCTCGAACAGCGCGGCGGAAGGCACGCGCGAGCTTGCGGCCATCAAATTCGGTTGATCGCAATTCGTCTGGTTGTATGAAAAGTCCCTGGAATCACGATTCCAGGGACTTCTTGCATCCGATTTTCACATGAGAGATACAAAACTAAATCCGCCATCCGCATGACCAAAGCATGCTGCATGGACGGAATAAAAAAATCTCAATCTGATCTGAGAGCAATTTCACTCTTTGTAGGGATGTTTAGCGAAGTTGTGAACGCTATCCTAGGCCCGTGTTTGAAGCCGCCATCTGCGAGACGCGATCGGGTCGCGGTATGACACGCAAGGAGAAGCACTATGAAGTTCGCCATCTTGACATCCAATCCATCCAGCTTTGCCTACGTTGCAAGCTGCATGGCCGCCCAAAGCACGGAATGCGTGCGCTTTGACGATGCGCTGTCGCTGCTGCGCGCGCGGCGTACGGAAACGTTTGAACTGCTCATGATCGATGCACAGCAGTTCCGCACCGCCGGCCAGCTCGTCCTGTCTTGGCGCGAGTGTAATGCCGACATGTGCTGGCCCACGCTCGTATTTGGGCAGTTTGCTGATCGCGAAGACATGGCACAGGCTTTCAACGCCGGGGTGGACGACGTGCTTACCGGCCACTTCACCGCCGAAGAACTGCGGGCCCGCGTACAACGCGCGTTGCGCCGCGTCAAGCCACTGCGCCAGAACGCGGGGATCCCCGTCGTGGTGGGACCGTATCAGCTTTGCCGCCTGACCCGTACGGCAACGGTGAACAACATCCCCATCCGCATGACGGCGCGTGAATTTGCCACGGCGTGGCTGCTCTTTTCTGCGCCAGGCACCTTCCTGTCGCGCCAGCAGATTGCCTCCGCCGTATGGGGCGCGGACGCGAGCATCGTAGAACGCTCGATGGAGCAGCATATCTATAAGTTGCGCAAAAAGCTCCAGTTCGGGCCGGAGACCGGTGTTGACCTCAAGACCGTCTATGCGCGAGGCTACCAACTGACTGTTCAGACAGCAGGCAACGAGCCCACCGTCTCCGCGCCGAGCACCGTCCTGACCGCGTGAGTGGCTTTTCGTACAAACGTTTGTGCGCCGCAAAGACAGATACATCTGCAGCGGACGGATTTTGCTCGGTTGCAATCATCCCAAGGCAGGAAATATTCAGCACCGGCTTAAAAAATATTGTCTTGTTAATTGTTTCATTACTAATGACTTCCGCGCGCACGGATTTCACCTACACAATGCTGATACAGCGCAGCCAATTCCGTCCGATTGCGCGCCTGTAAGCGCATCAAAATTTCGCGGACATGCGATTTGACGGTCTCCACGCCGATATGCAGCGTCTGCGCGATGTCCGCATTCGATTTGCCCGAAGCCGCCTCGTGCAGGATGTCGCGCTGACGCGGCGTCAACACTGACAGCGCAGTGCTCTTGCGCGACGCGGCCGCCAGCGCCTGCCGCCGCGCCTCCAAAATGCGCCCAAGCATGACGTGCGCTTGCTCCAGTGTCATCGGCTGGGGTGGCGGCAATGCACCCACAGCCTCGACCAGTTCGCTGAGGTCGAGCAGGATCACGCCGGCAGAAGCAATCGACGTCATCGAGGCGTGCCGTACATTCATCGTAAGAGGCGCTCCCCGTGAAGAGTGCCAACGTGGCGCCGTATCGGGCAACGTGGAGAGATACCGGCTTTCGGCTGTGGTGTCGACCGCTTCTGGCTGCATGTCGTTCTGGACCTGGGCGTTCATGTCGTCCTTCGCTCTGGTAGAGGCTTTGCAACTTGCAGATAGGCGCGCGCGAACCCGTTCGCGATGACGCCCTATCTTGTTTGTGCAACCAACTAAGAAGAACGGAACTCGAATCGCAAAAAATGGGATTGCGAGAACGCCTCATACCGAGCCGATGCGCACCCACACGCCCGCCAACTCGCGCACCCGGATGGGCAGCGTTTCGGCCAGCACCTGCAGGGCACGGCGTACGTCAAGCGGGAAGCGGCCGGTCACGCGCAGGGCTGCAACGTCGGACTGCAGCTCGATCACGCCGCGGTGGTAGGGGCGCAGTGCATTGATCACATCGGCAAGCGGCTGGCGCTCGACTTCCACTATGCCGCGCGTCCAGGCGCCAACGGAATGGGCCATCAAGGCGAGCGGTTCGATACCGATGGGCCCCACGCGCCGCACCTCGCCTGCCTTGGCAAGCGAAACGGCGCCGGCAGGCGTGGACAACGCTGCAGAGCCTTCGAGCACGGCGACAGTCATCAACCCTTCCGGCTCCAGCGTCGCGCAGACTATGCCGCCGATACATTTCGCCGCCCCTGCGGACGACCACAGGTGAAACTGCGCCGAAGGCGAAGCCGCCGCCAACACGCTACCGCAGCGCAAGCGCACGTCATAGCCTTGCGCGAGCGGTCGGGCATCCACCGCGCTGCGGGCATTCAGACGCAATTGGAATCCGCCGGCGAGCGTGAAATCGCGGCGCTCCATGGTGGCCGTACGCATATCGGCCCCCAGGTCGGATAGTGGTGTCTGCAGATCGACCAAAGCTGCAACGCCCACGCCCACACCGCCAAAGATGAGCGCACGGCGCACGTGTCGCATTGGCGAAGGCGGGGACTCAAGCAGGCGTCTGGCAGCGTGGCGATGCTCGGTCGAGACGGGCGGCAAGGATACCGAGCCCAGCCCGCCCTGAAGCCGCCGCATAGCGGCCGCATGAGCGGGGTCAGCCTCTTGCCAGGCGGCAAAGCGCTGTCGGTCTGCATCCGACGCCAGGCCAGAACGCAGCAATACCAGCCACTGGATGGCCTGCTCGGCAATCCGGTCATCCAGGGGCTGCTTCACGATGCGTCGGCCAGATAGCACAGGCGTATGGCCTGGGTCATGTACTTCTGCACCATGCGCACCGACACCCCCAAGCGGGTGGCGATCTCAGGGTAGGTCAGCCCATCGAGTTGGCTATAGAGGAACGCGCTACGCGCCTTGACAGAGAGCCCATCAAGCACGCTGTCAATGGTGATCAACGTCTCGAGCATCAAGGCCCGCTCTTCGGGTGACGGCAGTGTCGCCTGCGGTTGCGTGGCGGCCCAGGCCAGATAGGCCTGTTCGAGGTCACGACGCCGCCACACCTCGTATAGCAAGCGCCGCGCGATGGTAGTGAGTAGCGCGCGCGGCTCGCGAGTGTCCTGCCAGTCGGGCTTCTGCAGCAGTTGCGCAAACGCTTCTGATGCAATGTCCTCGGCGCCAAAGCAGCAGCCTGTCTTGTGCCTCATGCGGCTGTTCAGCCAAGCGTAGTGCTGTTGGAACCAGTCAGATGCCAGTTCGGTGGCTGGCTGGCAAGCTTGCGTCATGGCCCCCCTCCGCGAGAGTCAGTGCGGGCCGTCCATGGGCAAACGGCGCTTCCTCAGGCCGGAGCGAGAAAAGTCCCCACCGGCGTGGGAGCATTTTACCCATAGCGGATATTTCAGATGGACGTTTTTTCGGTTTACACCGCGGCATTTCGGCGCCCCTGCAACATCGTCGTGCCCACGGTGGCATCGTTCTCCAGCGCGCCCCGGTTGCTGCACCTCATTGCATTAACGGCCACCACGCCGCCGCTCCATGCCCTCCAACGACTCCGACCCCACGCCCCTGTTTGACGACGACTCTGACCCGACGCACGCGCTGCGCATCGGCACCCGGCGCGTCTGGCTGGCCTACGACGGCTATACCGAGCCTGATACGCTCATGGTCTACGTCGAACTCGGCACACGCGACGCGTTGGCCGTGGCCCCCACGCTCAACCTGCTGCTCAGCCTGTGTCTGGAGGTGGAAGGCGCGGCGCGCGGCAACGTCGTGCGGCATCCACACACGAGAGAGATGATCTACCGATTTCGCTACACGCTCGATGACGATCCTGAAGCCGCCGGGCTGATCGACGCCATTGCCGCGCTCACCATAGAGCTAGATGACGGCCACGATCCTAGCTCGTACTGAGTCGCCGACAGGCAACTGACGGGCCGACTTCGGCTGTCAACACACGGATTTGGTCCCCGTGTTATGCGCCGACAGAGGCTGGCTACGCTTGCGAGGTTCAATTGCGCTGGGGTGAGGTTGCTTTGCCCCGGCATGCCAACCTCGGGGCCTCCCTCATGATCAAGATATTCTCCAGAACCTCCGGCGCGACGCCGCATGCAGAGACGACACCCAATACAACCAAGTTGTAACCGTCGATACCCGGCGTGCGCAAGACTTCGCAACCGCCTGGCGGCCTGCGTGAGCTTGCCGACAACGTGACAGCGCGCCGGCGGACGAAGAGCGCCGCATCGTTCACCGACCCGCAATTCGTGGTGGACCGGCTCGATTTCGGTGGACAACAACGCTAAACAAATCGCTCTGAGTGCCGAAGCGCGCTTGATTTATGCCGATCACCAGGTCAACCCGAGCCGCACCGGCAAGTTCTGGCGGTTCATGTTTACGGCCCAGGGCGGCGCGCCCGTGACCGGCATACTGCTCAACAAGGCCAATGAGGCCGCTATCGAAAAATACGCGCCCAACCTGCAGCTGCAGGACGAGAATTTGACCTGCATGAGTTGATCTGCCAGACGCAGGAGCTACTGCTCAACAGCACCGACGACACCAGCATCGTCGTCAAGATGCGCTAGGCACCGGACGTGCAGAACGCGCCGATGGGTTTGCAATACGCCCTCGTGCTGCGCAACAAGAACGGCGGGATGAGCTTGTCCATGACAGTTCCCACGCCGTATGGCGCGTTCACACCGGCCGTGTCACGCACCGACGGCACGCAGAGCTACGCCGGCGAGGTGATGGGCTCGGACACGAGCTATCTCATCATGCAGCACCCGTTCCTAGCCAAGATCGTGAATGCCGAAGCCAACCGCGAAGACGCGGCGCTGCGGCAAGCCTTCGATGCAGATCCTGTACAGCGTGACCGCAATCTAGCCAACCCAAACCCGATGGGCAACGACGTGGTGGAAAAGTACGCCGCAGCCGCCGCAGAATACCGCCTGCCCGTAATCAAGAACGAGTTCGTGCTACCACGCGGCGGCACCTTTCCCGCCTGTGGCTAGGTGTCGACTCAAGTAGCTGCACATGCGCCAGCGCTCGACCGCCAAGGGCGAAGACGCGTTCAAGCTGACCGAACCACTGTCTGGCGAAATCAACGTCAGCCATCTCGATCTGGTCGCCTTGCGCACACGCCTGCAAGGCATTGTCACGATCGAGGAGCACACCGACCATCTGTCAACTCGAGCGAAGGTCGTCCGCTGCTGGACACGTGCTCGAAGATCATCAGCAACACGCACGCCATCAACTCGGCCGCGCTGTTCCACACCGATGAGCTCAACACCGGCATCCAGACGCTACTGCGCGCCCCGAAGGGGCTGCAACGCGAGAACACCCGCACCAAGGCCGCGCTCCGGAACAAGCCGCAACCGACCGACGCCGTCGGCCAGTTGCGCGCGCGTCTGCAGCCGGCTAAGACGTCAATCAAGCAGGCCAACCTGACGGAGCTGCAGCAGCTCGGCAACCTGAACAACCCGCCGATCGGCCAAAAGGCACAGCGGAAAATCGAACGCCACAAGGCGCTGCTGGGTGACGCCTTCCCGGTCGACGACGGCCACGCGCAATCTTAGGCCTCCGCCCAGCCGCCAGCCCACATGTTCCGTAGACTGGCGCTTTTTGCTCTCCGCAGGCTGGCGAGCCAACTTTGAAACCACCGGGAACAACAAGGCCGGCATCAGCCGGCCCTGAGTGAGACACGATTCACTCGGCACCTTAGCTCGCGCGTAACCAGGCCCGCGCCATCGCTGCGTCCCTGAGCGCACCCTCCTCATCCGCCCCGACATAGCGCGCGACCTAGCCTTGCAGCGGTGCCCAGTGTGCAAACTGATGAATAGCATCGTCGATGGGGCTGCCGCCGGTTCCATGCTCCAGTAGCGCCGCAAACGCCTCCGTGCGCAGCATTCGGACAGCCTCGTCCTCGGGCAATGCGCGTTCGCGCAGCCGCTCGTTTATCAACAAGGTCATGAGCGCACTGAGCGGAAGGCCGTCATCGTCCAGGTTGCCCAGCGCGTAGAGCTCGTACGCGCGCTGGAAGACATGGCTGCGCAGCACGGTCGAATCGCAAAGCCCATCGACGAGGAGACTCAGGCGGCGGCTGTCGCGATGTGCACGCACCGCATCAAACGCAATCGCGCTGATGTAGCGTTCGATCCAGATACGCAGGGCATCGCTTCCATACTCGGCGTCATACGGCCGCAGGCGGGCGCGCCAGCTCGTGCGCAGTGGAGTCCAATCGGGCGAGGTGCTGGAGGCAACTGCGGCGGGTTGGGCCGCAGCCGCTCGCAGCGCGGCCAGGCGGGAAAACAAGTGCGCCGGCACATCGATACGACACGTCAACGACAGATCGCGCAACGTATCGGGCAGATCGGCCAACGCGTTACAGCCACGCAAGTCGAGATGCGTCAACCGTTTCAGGCTGCCCACCGATGGCGGCAACGCGCGCAGCGATGCGCAATCCCGCAAGCGCAGCGTGCGCAGCGCGGCGCAGTTGCCGATGCTCTCCGGCAAGGCAGCCAGCGCCGACATACCGGAGCCGTCCAAATAACGCAGCCGATGCAAGCGCCCAAGCGACGTGGGCAGCGCGGCCATGGCTCGGTTGTCGCGCAGGTCCAGCCGCTCCAGCATAGCGAGGTTGCAGAGCGTATCCGGCAGTTCGGCCAGCACGGGGTTGCCGCACAGATTCAGTTGACGCAATTGGGCGAGCTGCCCCAGGCTGATCGGCAGTTGCAACAGATGCCGGTTCGACGCTAATGTGAGCGTGTTCAGCCGTTCCAGTGCGCCCAGCTCCCCCGGCACGATGCGCAGATCGGTACCCTGCAGCACCAGGCGCTCAAGCCGCGGCAGTTGCGACAACGATGACGGCAGTGCGCGCAACGGCGAATCCAGCACCACAATCTCTTGCAGCTGCAGCAGCATGCCGATGCGCCCAGGGAGCGCCGTCAAGCGCTGATTCCGTGAGAAATGCAGCACGCTCAGGTTGACCGGCAAACCACCGGAGGCTGGCCACTCGAAGAGATCGCAATCGTGAATGGTCAGGCGTTCGAGGTGTTCGGCCAAACACAGCACGGCCGGCAAGCGCATCACCGGAATACTGTCGAGCACGAGGTGCCGGTTCTTCTGTTGCATAGCCAGCAACATGCGTGTGCCGGCCAGCGCCAGGCCCTGCGCCATGGGTCGGGTTGCGTCGGCCAGTAGCGGGCCGCTGTAGCGGTTGAGACGGCGCGCCATTTCCTGCTGCCAGCCCGCAACGGCCTCGCACACGGCCAGCCAGCCGGTCGCATCCGTGGACGGCACGGTCACGCGCGATGCATGGCCATGCAGCAGGGACTGCTGAATGCGCTGCGCGTCTCGTGCCGCCACTGCCCGCAGTTGATGTTGTCCACGCGAAGGCATTGGCATCAGTTGGCGGTCGTGAGGTGGCATCGGCGTGTGAGACCGAGTAACGACTGGCGACTGGCGAGTATGGGTGACCCGTACACGCAGCAGCGCACGCCGGAATGCACGCGCCAGCCGTCCCGCAACCGAATTTGGCGCCTCAACCTCGATCAATTCCGCACAAGACTGCCCGACTGGGCCTGAAACCGCGGGGGCACTACCGGAATGTAATTGCATGATTTCGCCCAAAGAAATGAAATGGCAATCGACGGCAGGTAACAAGCCCTCGCCGCCTGTTCGCTCATCGTATGGGGTGCTGCTCCACCGGCGGCAAGCCTGCACGAACCGGTTGCGCCCGTGCCGAACCTCGCACGCCAACGGGAGCAAGAGCGCCGCTTCGCTCCGAGGCTGATGGGTTCGCAGTGCGCTGCGACACCATCTGACGGGCACTCCTATGATCGGCGCATGTTCGTCGCCGGAGATTCGCAATGCCGACCAAAACGCCCCGCGTCGTGGCCGCGCGCGCGTCGCGCCACCACCCACACCACGCAGTAGGTGATGTGCTGTGACACGTATCACACGTAGCAACAACAACGTCAAACTACCGCGCACCGCTGCACCGGCGGGCAACCGCATGCGTGCCCATAGCATGTCTGGCCGGCCTGCTGCCGCCGTGCCTCGCTGGATTCCGCTGGTCATTGCATTGCTAGCGGCCTTGCCATCCAGCGCACTGGCCGACTGCATTGACGATGCCGCCGCCTACCACGGCGTGAACGCGCAAGTACTGCGCGCCATCGGCTACCAAGAATCACACTTGAACTCGCAGGCGCACAACTGGAACCGCAACGGCAGTGAAGACCTGGGCATGTTCCAGATCAACACAATCCACCTGTCGGAACTGGCCCGATACGGAATCGGCCGACAGATGCTGTACGACCCCTGTGTGAGCGCCTATGTGGCAGCGTGGCACCTTGCCCGCAAGGTTCAACTGCATGGCAACAGTTGGTACGCCGTCGGCGCGTATCACTCAGAGTCGCCGGGAGAAAACGGCATCTACGCCCGCGCCGTCGAAGGCATCCTGAACCGCAGGCTCGCGGCGCGCACGCCAACGCCGTCGGCTCAACTTGGTCCGCGAGAAGCCGTGCGGAAACCCTTGCAGGATTCCGCCGAGCCCATGCGCCCAGTCGTGCTGGGGCACGCGCCAAACCGCGCAACCGAAAAGCAAAGGCCCTCAACCAGCATGCCGCAGATGCCAGCGGAAGACCATTGGCTCGACGCCATGCTGGCCAACCTCAATCAGAACGCCAGCGTGCGCGATCGCTTCACACGATAGGCCGACCAGGCATTCACCGCGCGCCCCGGCAATCCTCGAATATTCTCCAGCCCATTAAGAAGCGGCAGGCACGGTCGTGATCTCCGGCATCGCCAAACACAACAGCGAAGTGAAGGCTGCACCCATCGCTCAGCACGACCGGGCGGCTGTCATGGGCCAGATCTAGGCGCCCCCTCAAGAGGGTTCGCTGTATTACACCGATGCCTGGCAGGCCTACGCCGCCTTGAGGCCACGAAGTGGCCGTGTGGGGATTCGCACAGAGAAAGGCAAACCGGTCGGCCCCGACCACATCAACCGCATCGAAGACTTCTGTAGCTACGCCAAGAACTGGCTTTATCCGTACCGTGGCGTGTCCAGTAAATTCTTCCATCTTTATCTGGCTGGAACCCGCTACCGCTCCAACCACCGAGCGCAAGACCTGAAGCCCTTGCCACGCAAGCTTCTGCAGGCGACTCCCACCTTCGAAATCAAGCCCATTTTGGTCCGGTTTGGGTAGGAATTACCTTGTCTTTCAGGTGGCGGAACGTTTGCTGAGCGACGTCGCCCAAACCAGAAGAAGTTTGCGTTGATCTGATCCATGCCATCGGCTTCTTCTTGCCTAGCGAGGTCGGTTTTGTCGATCAGGTCCGTTACCCATGCTCACTTCATGACCGGACAGATGGGGGTACTGTCAAGCTTCGGCAAAGGAGCGACTGCTTCGGATTCAACACACAATGCGTAGCAAATGATGTCGCACAGTGATGACGTAAGGGTGTTGCCGATGGCATGCCCGCTCGTCATCCTGAAGAGGACTCGCTCATGCTTAAGATTTCGTCTTGTGAGCCCCAGGACATGCGCCATGGTGGCTACGACAACAACGGACAACCTACCAGCTCAACCGATATGGTTCAGCAGGAGGCTCGCATCCTGAGACACGAAGGCCGCCCCCACAAATGGCAACAGCGCCTGCAGATCGAGCAGGCGTGGCCGCACCAAGACCATCACAGTCGTCGCGCGGCTCACACATGCTGTGCAGCGTTCGCGCCAGCTAGTACTGGGCACCGACGAGCCGGCGGCAACCAAACTGGCTTCTACACAGGATGCGCAGCGGATGAAGTCGACGCCGTTGACGCCGACGCACCCGTCGGAGGAGGCAAAGACTGGCCGTGCTTCCGCGAAAAAAAAAAGCGTGCGAACCTCGCCTCGGACACGCGAGCATCAGGTATCACGCCGCTATCGAAGAAGGTCATTTCGGTCTCGGATACTCCTTTGAGCAAGCCCACTGCGGGCCAGCAACCGCCCAATCCAACGGGCATCGTCGACGTAGAAAAGCCGATTGTTGTGCACGCAGGCGAGGTCTTCGATGGCAAGGGCCGGTATTCCGCCCCACTTCTGCGTCGGGTGACTGCGGCACCAGCGAGGCGCAGAAGCCAGCGCTCGTCGCGGAGAGCGGTGGCGGGCTCAAGAACGTGCAGTATTCGGTGGCGAAAGGCATCCACTTGATGGGTGATGTCAGACTGGACAACATGGTAAACCGTGATGTGGGCGAAGACGCCATCACCATCGGCGGTAAGGAGAACCGCGAAGCTGACGCCGTGATGGCTGGCTTGAAGGCGCCTGAATTGGGAGCGCGCGACCGACGCGCAGATTTCCAATTCATCGTTTTACAAGGCGCATGACAAGGTGATCCAGACCAATGGCGATGGCAACGTCAAACTCAAGGGGCTGTCGCAGATGACATCGGGAAACTGGTGGTAAGGCGTGGTGGCTACCCGGCCACCACCCACGTTGACATCGACGACTCCACGTTGCTCGCCGTCAAATACGACGCGTTCCGTTTTGATGCGCGTAGCTCGATGTTGAGGATTCGCAATACCAACACAGGCGATTCTCCGCTCGATGCAATGCTAGGAGATACGAAGAACGTCAGCGGTGCCAAGACGGTTCCTGAGTCGGTCGATCTGGCTGGCATTCTGGACCGTCGCGAGACGCCGAACACCTATTGGCACATACTTTGTGCGCTCAAGAAAAAAAAGAATGAAATTGACATCGAGTTTTCTATCTCACATCGCCACGACTCCAGTCGCGCAGCACGGTGCATCGACCGGCCAAACTTCTCAGCAGGAGCCCAGAGTCGACTACCAGCCTGAGCTCCATGGCGATCTCGACGCTTTCGAACACTCCACGCAGGGGCGCCAGTTAAGGCAGCAGTTCCAGACGGGCATTCGGCGACTTGCTACGTTCGCGGATGAAACGCAAAGCGCACGAAGGGCGAGGACCACCCAGAACCTTAAGGTTTTCTCGGAGCGTATTCAGGCTGGCCGTAGTCACTACGGTGATCACATTGGGAACCTATACGGCGAGGGCAAGCGCGCCGTGGACAGCATTGTCGATGACCTCGGGAACACCCGCATTCCTTTAGCGACCCGGCAGATTGCCGTCGACAATTTGGCGGACGGGGTGATGCTCTGTTCGGAGGGTGCAGTCAGCAATCTAGTCGACGAAGCGCGGAAACTGCGGCTTGCCGGCGAGGGACTCCTTGGGCATGTCCGGAAGATCTGGGAAACGATGGTCAACCAGGCGTTACGCGACTTCGCGCGAGAAAATCATCGCGAACATCCGAACTATAGCGGTCTGGAGATTCACTTCGTCAACGGTTACCGCAATGCCATTGCTAGGGATTTTGGCTTGCCGCCAATCCATGATGCTTACATTCCGACGCCGGACATCCAACCCTATTTGCAGGCGGTTAAAGGGTTTGTAGAGCAACGGGCCGGTGCCAATGCGGTGCTTACTGTCCTAGCCGACGAGGCGTTTTCAGAGATCGATGCGCGCTACCGGCCACGTTATGCAGAGCAGAGCGATTCTTCTCGCGCCATTGAACTATCGGAACAGCAGGTTGGGGAGTTGTATGCAGACTTTGAAGCGACGCTGAAGTACGGTCTGGAGATGCGCTTCGGTCCTTTGGACCCTGCCGTGTTGGCGCATGCGCTGCCGCCCGATCCGTCAGTAGTGGGCTTCGATGCGGACGAGGAGCCACCAACCCGATATCGGCTGATCGACGGCCCAGAGGTCCTAATGGATCGCATCGCGCACAACCTGATGAACGCGGGCGTCTTTTCTCAGCAGCAACTCGCCCTAGTGAATGCACGGTACGCGCCGACTTCGAGCACGGCATTCAAGCAACTGACTCCAGGCGCGATCCTCGTGGAGGAGAAGCACGCCTCGGGAGATGTCATTCAGCGGGGCGTCCATGCTGAGGATCTTGCCCACCTGCCCATCCAGGTACCTGTGGCGCCGGCGAGAATCAGGGCCGTGCTGCTGGCTGCGAAGGACGAAGCATCGCTGCGGCGCGTTCCTTTGGAGCGCGTTTGGCAGTTATGTTCGGCTTCAGCTTCGACCAATCCCGGGGCGAGGCCAGAAGAGCTGATCAAGCAACTGACACGCCTTGAAGTGCGCCGCTATCGAGAGGCCAATCCGGCGGTGGATTCTGCACTGTCCAACCGGGTTCTGGATGCTCTTCACGGTCAATCGGCCATCATATGGCAGCGCGCGCTCATACACCTGCTGTCTAACGGCGGAGGGGCTATTGCCAATGAGGTGGCCAATAGATTGGCACCGCGCATGGGACATTTGCCAGACTCGCTGAGGTGGCATGACGGTGCAGGTAGAAATGTGCTGCACCACGCAATTTTGAGTGGCGCCTACGGTATCGCTGAGAACATGCTGGAGTATTACTCGCATATCAACGATGCAGACAAAGACGGGTGCACACCACTGATGATGCTCGCCGAGCGCGGCAATGTCGCGCTGGTGCAGTGGCTGCTCGAACGCAATGGGAGGTGGGACTACAAATCAAACGCGGGAATGACTGCAATGATGTACGCTGCCGCCAACGGACACGTTGAAGCACTGCGCGCACTGCTCGAGAAGGATTCAGAGGTCAACGCCCGGCTGGAACGCAAGATGAGACCGCTGATGCTTGCTGCCGCGAGCGGGCACGTCGAGGTCGTCGAAGAACTGCTCAAGCACGGAGCCGACCCTCATGCACGCAATATCGATGGCAAGCACGCGTTGCATTTTGCGGCTGAAAACGGACAGTCTGGCGTTGCCGAGCTGCTCGCGACCTGCATGCGGCCCCGCGACATCAATGCCGCCACCGTGGATGGCAGCACGGCCGTCATGCTGGCTGCCGACCGAAGTCACGTTGGCGTTATCGCGCTGCTCGGCCCGAAATCGGACCTGCGACTAACCGACAAGGCAGGCCATACCGCATTGATGCGAGCCGCTCTTGGTGGAAAGGCAGAAAGTGTGCAGGCATTGCTCGTCGCGGGTGCTGATGTCAACGGCGTAGGGTCAATGAAAGAGCACCGAACCGCGTTGATCTTGGCGGTCACACGCGGGCACAGCGAGGCCATGACGACCCTGATGGAAGGCCAGGCTGACATCAACCGCAAGGGCAACGCTGGAAGAGCAGCGCTGCACGAGGCGGTGCTACATCGCCAGATCGGTGCCGTGCAATGGCTGCTGCGCAACGGTGCCGATGCGAATCTGCGAGACAAGGAGGGTTACACCCCGCTCGTGCATGCGATAGATATCAATGCCGCCGAGATAGTCGCGTGCTTGATGCAGGCTGATCCCGATACGAAGTCGTTGGAGCGCGCGCGGCGACATGCCACGCGTACCAAACGACCGGAACTGCTTGCACTTCTAAACCGACCGTGACGCACCTGTCGTAGCTACTGCGTAGAGCGTGCCATGCACTTTGGACGACAGGGACAGCTGGAACGAGCACAAGCATGGCAAAGACGACGCAATGCAGGCCGGCGCTTGTTTGAGGCAAACGCTCGTAGTCACGGCGGGTCTTCCATTTCAATTCCTGAAAATCAGGCCGGATTCCCTACTTCTCAGCGGTACTGTTTCCTGGTGTAGGGTCAGTCGACCATCGCCTCGCCCAAGCGTACCATGCGCGCTGGTGCCCAATCTGGATTGAACCGCAGCGGTCCCTGCGGGAACAGCAGCACCACGGTCGAGCCTAGCAGGAAGCGCCCCATCTCCTCGCCTTGCTTCAGGGTGATGTTCTGGTCGCGGTAGTCCCAGTGCCGCACGCTGGAGCCGCGCGGTGGGTTGACCACGCCGTGCCACACTGTTACCACGCTGCCGACGATGGCTGCACCCACCAGCACCAAGGCGAACGCGCCGTGCAGTGAGTCGATGTGGCAAATGACGCGCTCGTTGTTTGCGAACAGCGCGTCAACACCGCGCGCGGTGGCTGGGTTCACCGAATAGAGCTCGCCCGGTACGTAGCTCATCGAGAGCAGGCGGCCGTCACACGGCATGTGGACGCGGTGATAATCGCGCGGGCTGAGGTAGATGGTGGCGAACAGGCCGTCGTCGAACTGACGCGCCAGTTCCTCGTTACCGGCCAGTAAGGCGCTGCTGCTGAAGAGCTTGCCCTTGGCCTGGAAAATCTGGTCGAGTTCAATGCGGCCGAACTGGCTGATCGCGCCGTCCACCGGGCAAATCAATCGCGTTGTCGCCATAGGGCGCACGTCGGGCCGCAACGCACGGGTAAAAAAGTCGTTGAAGGTGGCGTAGGCACCGGGCTCGCTCTGCGCGGCTTCCGCCATGTTGACGTCGTAACGGGCGATGAAGCGACGCACCACCCAATGCGTCAGCATACCGGCGCGCCTGTGCGCCAGAAAGCCGAGCAGGCGGGTGATGAGGAGTTTGGGCAGCAAGTGTTGAAGCTGGACGAATAGGCGCTCGAACAAGGATGGTTTCCCTAGGTTCAGTCAAGCGACAAAGTATGGCCTATTCGTCGCCTTGGATGCAGGCATTTCGTCTGATAGGTTCCAGTTTTGGAGCTCACCTCGTGCCGATAGGTGCCGTTCCTACGTCACGCTGTCGTCCGAACCTTATACCCACCTCTCAATCGTCGGAGCAGCATAGTGTTGTCGACAAGTCGTTGGGTCCTGCCGGCAATCAGGCTGAGTCGATTCTGTTGTGCATGCTGCTGTGCGATCAGAAATTGAACGTAACTGGCTGCCCCAAGCGCGTGCTGACGCTCCGGGGATTCGAGGGAGTCATGCGCCTCAGCATCTGCAGCGGCCAGGGCGAGCGGTGCGTTGGCATCAGGGTCGAGCGCCCGCAATGCATCGACTCCGTTGCAAAAGGCATTGAGCACGACACCCTGATAGTTTGCCGCCGCAGCATCAAGCGCGGTCAGTGACGCTCGCTTTTCGGCGGACAACCTCGGATTGCAAACGGCTGGGTCAATTGGTCCAGTAGGCTCCATACAGCGGGGCCGCTGCCGAATAGCCCTCCCGTGCTCAATGCCTGGGAGCCGAGGCTGGCGCTAAGGTTGAGTGGTGGACATCAGCGCTTGTCCTCAACCCTCAAGTGTGAGGACTCCATCTTTGGTGTGGGCGCCTGCGCTTCCCCTGCTCCCGAAACCTCGGTGTAGCAATGCCTTGCGCTTCCGTAGCCAGTGTGCGACCACCGCATTGATCTTTGCTTTGTAGGCTCCCAGCGCGACGACCGCCCCCAAACAATCGAACAGATAGATCAGTCGAACGAATAGTGCAATCGCGTCAGAACGACGTCGAGAAGAACCTCGGCGCCCATCAGGAGCTGTGCGTCATCCGTGTGTTCACGCGGGTTGTGGCTGATGCCGCCCCGGCTGGGAACAAAGATCATCGCAGAGGGTGCAATACGGGCGATCATTTGGGCATCGTGGCCGGCCCCTGATGTCATTCGCTTGTGGCTATAGCCCAGTCGCTCCGCGGGAGGCCTCAATCTCTGCGGCAAGTTGGCCATCGAACACCACGGGCTCGAAACGCACGAGTCGCTCGGTGTTGATCTTGACTCCCTCGTGGTCTGATATCTCGTTCAAGAAGATGGCAAGCCGATTCTCGGCCGCTTGCAGACGTTGCTCGTCGGGATCGCGCAAGTCGACGGTCAGGGTAGCCTTGCGGGGAATCACGTTGATTACGTTCGGCTCGAAGCGCATGCAGCCCACAGTGGCCAGGGTGGTTCCATCGGAGCCGTTAGCCAGGTCCCGGAGAAACGTCGCGATCGCGGCGGCGGCCCAGCCGGCGTCATGGCGCAGACGGGTTGGCGTCGTGCCCGCATGATTCGCGTTTCCCTGTATGTGTTAGCGCCAGCGCCACTGAAGCAGCAAACACCCACACGCCCGTAATACCGACCTGCACCGGCAGGAAAACGATGCCGGCGCCGATGGCCATACCGATGCACAGGATCACCCAACCCACGTCGTAGCTAGTGAACGGTACGTCCCGCACCGGTCCAGATGAGGTGTTCAACTCCGCGTAAGTACGCAAGCTTGTCTCCTTGTTGATGGGCGCAAA
>NZ_JSZO01000031.1 GCF_000801955.1 Ralstonia sp. A12 | reverse complement strand
GATTCAGGGGGCTGCTCCAGTAAATGAGGGCGAAGGGCTGCCTGCACGAATGGAACGCATTTGAGGCAAACGCCAAGCTTCAGCGCTTTCCTGCCACTACAGCGGATGATGCGATTCCTGCAGTCGTGGGTTCGCTCTCACGCAGCATGGAAAAATCGCTCGGCATTGCGCAGATTGACGGAGCAGCGGGGGATGTGCCACGGGGCGAGGCTGCGTAGCGCCCGATACTGGGTGCACGCGCATGCTTTGATGCTTGAGTCTGAGTCTCGCTTGGAACGACTTAAAGGTGCATCCGCAAGCGATGCCCCCGGTGCGAACACGATCTGGAGGGGCCAATGCAGCTTAATTCCGACGGGGATTCATCGCGAACGTTGTACCTTGGCGAGACGACGTCCGACTGAACTCAGGAAGGCTTGCCCTTCATCGAACAGGCCGAGCTCCCCTTCCTAAGTTACAAACATGCCCTCGGTTTCTAACGGAAGCCAACGGCGCACTGAGTCCGACCTCCCAGTCGGCTCGCACGGTCAGCGTGCAGTCGAAATAACAAGATGGAAATGCGCGCGAGCCTTCAGACGATCTGAACTACGAGTTTGCGATAGATCCTGTTCAGATCGATCATGAAGTTGCGTGGCTGATGCGTTTACGCTTCATACACCACTCGCTCACTGGACCAACAGAGCTGAGGGTTGTGGCCGCCAGAAAACCCCCTCTGCCTGCCATATGTTCTGGCATGCCAAGCTGCACCTTGCAGCAAGGCGGAGCAGCGCGCGATGTTTTAAGTATTTTCGCTGGCCAATATATCGCTCATCAGCGCGCGGCGAACATCATTGTCTTCGATGATTTCGAACCACATTCCATTTAGCACAGCAAAGGCGGCAGCCAAGGGCAGGCCAAGCAGCCAGGCAAAGTACCACATAGGTGTCCTCTCTTTTCTTGAACTGTTCTGTAAGGGTTACGCCTCAGTAGGCGTGCCCTTTTCCCTTCTCGATGGCGTTGGTATCCACCTTGCCCCACAATACTTTGTAGACCCAAGTGGTATAGGCCAAGATAAGAGGCATGAATATCGTGGTACTGACCAGCATATTGAAGAGCGTGATGTGGCTGGATGAGGAGTCCCAAACGGTCAGGCTGAAGCGTGGATTCACGCTGGACGGCAAGATGAAAGGAAACATCGATGCACCAACCGACAGGATGATGCCGGTAATGCCCAGCGCACTAGCCAGCATCGCAAGACGGTCACGGCGGGCGCGCATGAGCGCAAAGGCGCATAGCGTACCGACGAAACCAAGAATAGGGGCAACTATCGTCCATCTGTGCTGTGCATAGTTCGCGAACCATGCACCAGAGGACATAGACGCGGTCTTCAACAGCGGATTAGATGGGGCGATGGTGTTGATAGCCGAAGTAATTCGGTAGCCGTCAATCCATTTCCATAACACCCAGCCAGCCAGTGCGAATAAGACAGCAGTCAGCATGGAAGTAATGGTACCGACGGCACGCGCACGTTCGGCTACGGTGCCGCTAGTCTTAATGCGCAGCCAAGCTGCGCCATGGGTGAGAAGCATGCTGACTGAAACTAGCCCGCAGAGCACCGCAAAAGGATTGAGCAGATCAAAGAAATTGCCGTCATAGAAGATGTACATGTCGGGGGTAAGCCGGAACGGCACACCGATCAGCACATTGCCCATGGCTATGCCGCATACCAACGCGGGTACGAAACCACCCACGAACAAGGCCCAGTCCCAGGTGTTTCGCCAAGCTGTGGACTCACGCTTGCTGCGGTATTTGAAGGCCACGGGACGCAGAATGAGCGCCACTAGAAGCACGAACATGGCCAGGTAGAAGGCAGAGAACGACACCGCGTAGAGCTGCGGCCAAGCGGCGAAGGTGGCGCCAGCACCTAACACCAGCCAGACCTGGTTGCCCTCCCAGGTCGGACCGACCGCGTTGATGACAACTCGGCGTTCAATATCAGTTTTGGCCACGAAGGGTAGCAGCATGCCGGAGCCCAAGTCGAAGCCATCCATGACGGCAAAGCCGATCAGCAGGAAGCCTAATAGCGACCACCAAATGACACGCAAAGTGTCGTAGTTCAAAAGTACATGCAAGATCATGGCTTCACTCCGCAGAGGTGTATAGAGGTCGGCGAGTTGCTAGCGATGTATGGCTCGGTACAGGCGAGTCGAACTGTTCCTGCTCCGGATCCGGGCCGTGGCGTACGGCCTTAAGCATCAGCTTGAATTCAACAACCAGTAGCACGCTGTAGAGCACTACAAAGCCGGCAATGGTCAGTAAGACCGTCTTGATGCCTAGATTGGATACCGCGGCAGCTACTGGAAGCACACCTTCAATGATCCAGGGCTGTCGTCCATATTCGGCGACCAGCCAACCAGCCTCGATAGCAACAAAAGGTAGCGGAATAGCCCACACGGCGACCTTGAGCAGCCAGGGATAGCAGTGAAGCCGATGTCGTGCGGATAGCCAGAAGAACACCGCCGTGAGCACGATGAAGAAGACACCCAAGGCCACCATGATGCGGAAGGACCAGAAAAGTGGCGCTACGTGCGGTACGGTATCCCAGGCTGCTTTGTGAATCTGTGCTTCACTGGCCTTGCGTGGGTCATCCACATATCGCTTGAGCAGCAGGGCGTAACCCAGCTCGCTACCATTGGCTTCAAAGGCCTCTTTGATAGCGGGAGAAATCGTGGTGGTCGAGCCTTCAGCACGAATCTTTTCGAGTGTGTCGTAAGCTAGGATACCGCGCCGGATACGGGTTTCTGCACTCTTGACCAAGTCGTTGATGCCGGGAATCTCGGTCGTCAACGAGCGGGTCCCGATAAGGCCCATCACAATGGGGATGTGAATGGCGTAGTGGGTCTCTCGGGCTTCCTGATCAGGGAAACCGAAAGCGGTGAAGGCGGCGGGTGCTGGCTCTGTCTCCCACATGGCCTCGATGGCAGCGAGCTTCATCTTCTGGTGCTCGCTCGATAGATAGCCGCTTTCGTCGCCCAGTACAACCGCCGATAGGGAAGCCGCCAGACCAAAAGATGCGGCCACCGTCATTGAGCGCTTTGCGAGTTCGATGTGCCGTCCCTTGAGCAAGTACCACGCGGATATACCCAATACGAAGATGGCACCGCAGACGTAACCCGCTGACACAGTGTGTACAAACTTGGCTTGCGCTACCGGATTGGTCAAGACCGCGTAAAAGTCATTGACCTCCATACGCATAGTCTGTGGATTGAAGATCGCGCCAACGGGGTTCTGCATCCAGCCGTTGGCGATCAGGATCCACAATGCCGAGAAATTGGTCCCAATAGCCATGAGCCAAGTGACCATTAGATGCTTGACGCGAGGGAGCTTGTCCCAGCCAAAGAAGAAGAGACCCACGAAGGTCGCTTCCAGAAAGAACGCCATCAAGCTCTCAATGGCCAATGGCGCTCCAAAAACGTCCCCAACATACTGGCTGTAGTAGCTCCAGTTCATGCCGAACTGGAACTCCATCACGATTCCGGTGGCGACGCCTATTGCGAAGTTGATGCCGAATAGCGTTCCCCAGTACTTGGTCATCTCCCGCCAGATCACGCGATCGGTCATCACGTAGATCGTCTCCATCACGGCGACCAAGATGGATAACCCCAGGGTTAGCGGCACAAATAGAAAGTGATAAAGCGCCGTGATTGCGAACTGCAATCGCGACAGACTCACGATGTCGAAGTCCATTCTGTTTCCTTCAAGCGATGTAAACCCAAATTGAATACATAATCAGTCAGGCCGCAGGCCAGCCAGTGCCGTTTCGAATCCAGCATCACCTCGCCGCCACTCCGCGTGGACCCGTCCGGCACGTAAGACCAGAAGACGGTCGGCCAGCATGGCCTCACGTCGAAGATGTGTGGCCAACAGCCAGGTCCGGTTAGCACCCACTTGACTCAACTTGCGCAAGACATCCTCAGCGGTGTGGGTGTCTAGCCCTTCTGTCGGTTCGTCCAATAGCCACAACGGTGCAGAGCGAAGCAGCAGGCGCGCTAGTGTCAAGCGGCGCGCTTGCCCGCCCGATAGCCCGAGGCCACCCTCGCCAAGTACCGTATCCAAGCCTCGGGGCCAAGCACGTACGGTGGTACTCAAGCCTGCGGTAGCCAAGGCCTCCCAGATCAAGGCGTCATCGGCACCAACACAGGCCAGCCGCAGGTTGTCACGCAGGCTGTCTTGGAATAGTTCGGTGCGCTGGGTAAGCCAGCCGTGAGCGCCCACGTGGACAGCGCCCAAACGCGGAGAGAGTTCGCCGGTAAGCAGGGCCATCAGCGAGGACTTGCCTGCGCCGCTGCTGCCGATCAGCGCTACGCGCTCGCCAGTTTCGATGCGCAGGTCGATTCCGTGCAGGCAGTCTTGCGCGGCACCGTCGTGGCGCACATGCACGCCTTGAAGATGAATTGCTGCTCCATCAGGCGGAGCGTCTAGAGGCGCGTGAGCCGCGGCATGTCGTGTAGCCACCGTGCCTTCGACTTCGGCAAGTTGCGGTGCCACGCGACGAGCGGCCAGCGTGCTACGGCCCATATCGAGAGCCCCGCGGCGCAAGGCCGCCAGTGGATCTATTGCACTCAAGGCGACTAGCACCGCCAACACGGCCACCGGAACACCAATGACGCCAACAGACACCATCCAACCTGCTACCAGCAGTGTGAGCGACACGATGACACTGCTCAGCGCACCGAACGCGACGGCGGCTTGTACATCCAATCGGTTGAGTTGATCGTCGTAGCTTGCAAGGCGGGCATCGGCACGGGTGATAGCGGTACACTGAGCCCGCAAGCGGCCGGCCATGAGCAGATCCGCCTGGCCTGCTACCAGATCGGCGCTGCGCGTCCGTATTGCCTCGATTGCATGTGCTCGCAGACGAGCGGGACGCACTGCACGGGCCCAGGTAGTTCGCAGTACGCTAACGGCGCCAAGCGCCATCATCAGCAGCACGGCCAATCCCAAACCTGCGTGTATCAGACCCAACGCAGCGCTGGCAGCCAGCGCGGCAGCCAGCGCTGCGCCCAGTGGCACCAGCGTGCGCAGATAAACTGAATCTAGTGCATCGATATCGGAGGTGAGGCGGAACAGCAGGCGCGAGGGGCGTAACGCGAGCGCACGGGCAGCTCGAGGTCGGGCCCAGCCGGCGAACAGTCGTACCCGCAGCGCGGCCAGCGCGTCGAGCGTAGCGTCATGGGTGGCCAAACGTTCGCCGTATCGCGCGAAGGTACGTCCTAGCGCAAACAGGCGAACGCCTGCCGATGGCATAAAGACATCAAACACCAGAGCCGTAGTCGCGCGTTGGCCTGCAATAGCGGAGGCGCTGACGAACCAACCTGAGAGGCCAAACAGAGCCATGCCAACCAAAACGGTGATGGCGGCCAACGCAGCGCCAGCCAGCAACATGCGACGGCGCCCGCGCCAAAACAGGCCCAGTACGGGCGCAAGATCTCGCAGGTTGTTGCGCAGCAATGACAAGGTGTCATGGTGCGTTGGCCGGCTATGGCTGGACGTACGTCTCATTACAATGCCTCTGCACCAGACGCCGCTGTGGCTAAAAGGACAACAGATGCCGCTGGTCCTCGGCCGGGGTGCAGATCATGAATCGCTACCTGTCGGTCCATCGCTGCGGCCAGGAGCGGATCGTGGGTAGCTACCACGAGCGTGCGCCGCTGTGCGAGCTGCACGAGGCTTTGTATGACTTCGGCGGCAGTGTGACGATCAAGGTGGGCGGTTGGCTCGTCGGCCAGGATCAACTGGATGGACGGGTCAGCAGCCACACGGGCCAGTGCCAGCCGAACGGCTTCTCCGCCAGACAGACCCAGCCCACCTTCTCCCAACATCTGGTCGGGGCGTGCTTGCTCAACCTCACTCAGATGGACCAATGCCAGCGCGGAGTGCACCTCGGCCCTTTTTACCCCGGGGCGGCCCAACGTCACGTTATCCAGCACGGTACCGGCGAAGATGTGAGGCTTCTGGCCGACCCAACCGATTCGAGGGCCCTGGGTGTGGATAGTCTCCCATCGACTGCCGACAACGATGTGCCCTTCCTGCAGCGGAAGCAAGCCAGCCACGGCAGCTAGCAGCATGGACTTACCGCTACCGCTGGTACCCGTCAGAGCCAAGTGCTCGCCAGCAGCGATGTCTAGCGAGAGGTTGTCAAATACAGGCTCGACGGCGCCGGGAGGGCGAACAGTCACGCCACGCAGTTTCACGGCCGGGGCACCAGCGTTGATGGGAATGCTAGTGCTCGCCTGTGCGGCAGCCGCGCTAGGCGTCTGCGCGGCTTCTGTCATGTGGCCTTCCGGCAAGGGTGTGCCGTGTTCGGCCAAGCCTTGAAGGGCTTGCAACGCAGTGATGCCAGTGGCTCGGTCATGCCACACACCCGCCAGGTCGCGGAGCGGTTCAAAGAATGCGGGTGCCAGCAGCAACACAAATAGCCCTTGACCGAGACTCAAGGTCTGGCCCCAAGCGCCAAAGTGTAGAGACCCCAGGAGATGGAATCCGACGTAAACCGCAACCAGTGCCACGCCCAGTGCGGAGAACAATTCCAGTACGGCCGACGACAGAAAAGCAATACGCAGGACCCGCATTGTGCGATGGCGCAGAGACTGAGCGGTAGCATCCAAGCGCTTAGTAGTGTGCTCTACAGCACCGAGCGCGCGCAGCGTTGTCAGACCACGCAGCCGATCAAGCAAGAAGGCGTTCATCCCGCCCATCTCTGCCCATTGGGCTTCACTGGCCGCCTTAGCCCTCCAGCCCACCAAGGCCATGAAAAGCGGTATCAGAGGGGCGGCCAATAGCAGCACCAAGGCGGAGATCCAAGAGTACCAGGCTACTGCTGCCGCAATTACCCAAGGCAGAGTCATCACTCGCTGCCGTACCGGCAAGTAGCGTGCAAGGTAAGGCAGCACGGCTTCGGCTTGTTCGGCCAGCACACTGGCTGCCAGTCCTGACTGTGCACGGGTGGAATCCAGCGGTGAGCGGCTAGCCAGGGCCAACACGGCGCATTCACGCAATGCCGTGATATGGGCGCGCGCTGTGATGTACAGGAGCCTCTCGCCATAGGCGTTGGTCAGCGCGCGTAGCATGCCGATGACCAACATGCTCATGGCGGCAGGCCACACTGTGGCTACGCCGTTGCCCTCGAGTAACCCTTGTACCGCCCTCGCGATGACTGCCGCCTGCACTAGCCACAGCAATGCTGCGCCAGTCTGTAGAGCGGCCCCAAAACGGTCCGGACGGTAGAATGAAGCTTGGTCTTTCGGCACAAGATTAGATTTCTGGGAAATCGGGGCGGCACGCAGCGCCTTGCGCACAATCGACCACACCCAGCGCGATGGCACTTTGCCTGCTTGGTTTCGCTTCCGGCATGATCAAAGTGTTGAGTTTTTGCAGGCAAAAACAGAGCTTGTAGCCACATCAATTCGCTCTGCGACCGCCTTCGACATGATCAAGATTTTCGCTGATTTCCTTCTGTCGACAAACGAGATAAAGTGCCATTCATTGAAAGAAAAACTTTATCGCTTGCTGATTGTGGAACTTTGTGCGCGACGATAGTCGCAGTGGGTGCACGCTAGAGCGCTTGGGTTGCCGGGTCGATCAAAAGGAGGAAGACGGGGCCGGATCCCACGGATCGAGGCAAACTCGGCAGCAATGCCCTCTTGTCGGGGATTGGCTCGGCGCGTCGTTGGCCCTCGATGATTTTCTCGGCCGCATAGTGGTCACGCTTGTCGGTGCGAGGGTGCTCGACAGTCAGGCTGTCGATGACGCTCCTACTCGGGCACGGATGCTGCTCAGCTAACTCCGGTCCGACATCGGCATCACGTCGTGCAGCGTACGGAACAGGAGCGGGCGCACGATCCGACGAAACTACCAATACGCGATCGGCTACTGGGTGAAGTTCGGGCGATGCAGCGATTTAGGGCAGGAGGCAATCTGCCAGCTCCGGGACATAAACTACCGCCCCGGAGGGTAGGCAATACGACGCACACGTGATCGCACGGAACGCGACAGGTCGTGCCTGCAAATATCGTGGCGGCTGGGGGGTATATCGTCGCCGAGCGACAGTATGTCCGCGATTCGCTCCGAAAAGTCGTGTAGATGTTCCCCGTTGTTGCCGGCCTCCGGACGTCCCTCATGCTTGCACAGTCGCGTCTGTCGTCGCAGCGACATGTAGGGCACCGGCCGAACGCCCGCTCACGGGGTTGCCCGCCACTTTCCAGACGAAAACAGGTGGCTTGCTTTCCTAACCGGCCATCCGCATGGAAGGGCAGGCATCGGTCAGCTTGAAAACCGACACTGCATCCTTCAGCTTGGTCGCCTGCTCCTCAAGCGATTGCGCTGCGGCAGCCGCCTCTTCGACAAGCGCCGCATTCTGTTGCGTCACCTCGTCCATCTGCACGACGGCTTGGTTGACTTGCTCAATGCCGCGACTTTGCTCTTCGGAGGCCGCGGCGATTTCGCCCACGATGTCTGATACCTGCTTGATAGCCTGCTTCACCTCGCCAATCGCAGCGCTCACTTCGTCTGCCTGCTTCGCGCCGCTCTGAATTGTCGACACCGACGAATCGATCAGCTCCTTGATCTCCCTAGCCGCCACCGCAGAGCGCTGCGCCAAGCTGCGCACTTCGCTAGCCACCACTGCGAAGCCTCGCCCTTGCTCACCAGCGCGAGCCGCTTCTACCGCCGCGTTCAGCGCCAAGATGTTCGTCTGGAACGCAATGCCTTCGATGACACTCGTAATCTCGGAAACCTTCGTCGAGCTACCACTGATTTTGTCGATCGTGCTGACCATACTCAGTACTGCATTGTTGCCGCTGTCCGCCATATCTGTCGCGCGCATAGCTAGCGCGTTCGCGTGTCGTGCGTTATCGGCACTCTGTTTCACCGTTTCTGTCAACTGTGTCATGCTGGCTGCCGTTTCTTCGAGAGATGCCGCCTGCTCTTCGGTGCGTGCCGACAAGTCCGTGTTGCCACTCGCGATTTCGGTCGCGGCAATCGTGACGCTTTCGGTCGTTGCCCGCACGTCGCTCGTCATTTGCATCAAACTGCTCTTCATGCTTTCCATCGCAAATAGCAAGCTCTGCTTATCCCCAGGTCGCACGGGAACGGGATGAGTAAGGTCGCCGGCAGCAATGGCATGGGCAATCTCTGCGGCAACGTTCGGTTCACCACCCAACTGGCGGAGGATTCTGCGGATAGTTAGCGCTGCCGAGGTGCCGACAACGGCAAGCAGAATGACTGCAGCCACGGTCAAGGTCCACACGGCCCGTCGATAAGCGTCTTCCGCCTCGGCGACCGCCTGGTTGACCAGTTGTACCTCGTAGTTGGCCACCTCGTTCAAGGCCGCAAAGAAGTTGCGCTTGCTCGGGCGAACGTCGGTGAAAAGTAGCGCGATAGCTTCGTCCCTCCGCCCATCCTTCATCAAGCCAAATACCCTGTAAATGCCAGCGGCGTAGGGCTTTCTGGCCTCGATCGCAGCCTGGAGCAGAGCACTTCCCCTGTCTGACTTGCCCGCAGCGTTCATGGCGGCTTCCAAGTGATCGAAATTCTCGGTCACTCGACGACGAGAAACTTCGAACATCTCTAACTCCTTGGTCGCATCCGCGCCCTGTGCTAACAGCACGTTGCGGAACGCGGTCGTCGCCTCATTGGCTTCGTTCTGAACAGCTTTGACCAGAAGGATTGTCGGCAATCGATCCTTGGACAGAAGATCTATTTCCGCCTTGAGAGAAGAAATTTTGAGGAGAGACAAAGCGATGCAGGCTACCAACCCTAAACTCAGGACGATGAAAGCACCACCCAGTCGCTGGGCAATCGTCAGCTTTTTGAACATGTCTACTATCTGGAAGTGGAGAGAGAGGCGGTATCGGCGGTCACCAATCTCTAGATTCGTAACGGGGAATCCGGAAAAGCCTGCGACTATTAGAGTGTCCGTCCATGGGGCTGGACGACACGCTGATACACGGCTGCGATGCTGGCATCCAGCGGCATGAAGATATGGCGGACGTGCGTCTTGGCCGTCTCCACGCTGACGTGCAGCGCCTTCGCGATTTCCATATTGGACGCTCTCCTATCAGCGATTCGCATAGGAAACGTGTGCACATCAGCAAGAAGATGACCCCGTGGTCGCTCCCAGCCTTCGAAAAAGGTGGGCTGGAATAACGTTTCCAGTATCACTTCACGGTCATGCGGTCATTGGTTCCCTAGCCCCCCGGCCCACGCGCACACGTTACGTATGTGAACGAGCGCTAGGGTACGAGCAGCCAAGACGCGCCCCAATAGCTAGCGTTAGCTATTGTCAGCGACGCAATGTTGGGAGTCGCACCTGTCAGGCAATATTGCCGTGTCCTTCTGGCTCGCCCGAAGCACCGCCAGTCCTAGCGCCGATCGAGATTCGATACCGAGCTTGTCGAGGATCCTGCTCACGTAGATCCGTACTGTCCAGTAACTGATTTTCAGAGTCAGGGCGATCTGCTTGTCAGACATGCCCTGCAGCATGAGGTGACACACTTCGCCTTCCCGCAGGGTCACGTCGAACTGCTGCAGGAACCAGGCAGCCGAGCCTACTGAGCGCGCCAACAGATGCACGGTGCATCGCGGTTGGCCGCTCAACACATCACGTTCGCGCTCGGTGCAGAGCGCGAAGCCGTTCCACTCCGTGTTGGCTGATGTGCCAGCGTCAACGCGGTAGAGCATGTCGACCAGCGAATCTCGTTCATCCATCTCCAGGCAAGCCAGCAGCGCCCGTGCCTTGCGATTGGGCTGCGGCGGCCTGCCAGACTCCAGTAGGAAGCTCGGGCTGCCAGACGACACTGCCTGGCGTTGCGCTCGCGCGACCTGACGCAGCCGGTGCGCATTGACCAGATACGGTTGGAGCAAATCCAGCAGCGTTTGCTCGCGCGAACCAAAACGTTTTTTTGCGTCGCTAGTACCAAATCGATAGTCCAGCAGCAGGTCGCTACCGTCCTCAAAGTACATGCTGATGCCAGGGTTGGTTTGATAGCGCCTCAGGAAATCTGAGAAGTATTCCGTTCGCTGCAGTGTGCTTCGGTCCACCAGGCTTTCAATGACAACCGGGTCAGGACGACCACGAAGCAGCGGCGAAATGGGGTCGACGGTCTGAAAATGCTGCCGATACTCGGCAGCCATGTGATCCTCGCGCCCCCATCCACCTGGCTCTTCGAGCATGCGCCCCCCATCGCGCCAAACAAGATGACCGACGACATCAGCGTGTAACAGCGAGCAAAGCTCTGTCACAAGATCGTGGCGGTGCACCAAGCTCTCGGTAGACAGTTCCTGCAGGCGCGCGACGACTTTCAGGAGTGCACGTATCTCGTGCGTAGAAAGAGCCATGTAGTCAAGCTATCTTGGGGTGAGCGTCGTTGGATGCATCAACGACCCGAAGCGGCTTGATCTGACTCAATATCAGGGGGAAAGTCGTAGCTCTGCCCATCAGCGGGAACCAGAACACGCCTTGGATCGAGCCGCTTCTCGGCAATGAATTCTGCGAGTTCCCGCCGCGTCTGCATGCCGTGAGCCAACGCTTCCATGTGGCTTGCAATGATGTAGGCATTTGGGGCGGTCTGGCTTGCGCGGTACAAGTCTTCCTTGCCCATGATTACCGCACCTTCGATATCCTTGAAGCGCACGTATCCCGTGTTCAGGACAATGACGTCGGGTTTATATGTAGCGATAGTCGTCTCGACATCCTGATTCCATACAGTGTCGCCTGCTACGTACACTGATTTGGCACCCGGACGCTGAAACACGACTCCCGATACACTGCCCAGCATTCTTCCTCGAACTGCCATCGTTGCATCACTGCCGTGCTGGCCATTCGTTCTCGTCAATCGAACGCCTTTGAATTCGATTGGCTCGTTGAGGGGACGTACGTCCTGGAACCCAACGCTCCTAATCTTTACTGCATCCTGATCGTTTTGCGCAAAGATAGGAATATTCTTGGGCAGGTGCTCCTTTGCCGCTTCGTCCCAGTGATCAATATGCAAGTGAGTAACGATGACCGCGTCGACGTCGATCACTTTGTCTATCGTCAGAGGCAAATCGACAGTGGGATTGCGAAGCTCACCATTGAATGCTCCGGGTGCAGCAGAATAAGTTCCTTTTGGCGCCAGCATTGGATCCACCAAGAAGGTGGTGTTCCCGTATCTGATCTTGATCGTCGCATTGCGGATTTGCTGGAATGCGACGGCATGCATGTCAGCATTGGAATTTTTGCCCGCGTCTATGGGTGTGCCAGCCGTTGCACTTGCAGCAATCATGACGGCGCCAATTATCCAGGCAGCTTTTTGTGCCAGTGTTTGTATGGTCATGAACGTGATTTTCTGATGTGACTATGGTGGGCGCAGTCATGCTTCTGCCTTCAATCTGCGCAGAAGCGTGAAGCGCTTTTTCAACAACGATTCGCGAGGCCCAACCGCGACGGGTGGGCGGCAATATGCGTCGTCAGCCTGCGTTCATTGTCAGCACCATGCGGAACTTGACCTGTCCGGACATCATGCGCTGATAGGCTTCGTAAGCTTTCTCCAGCGGCATGGTTTCGATCAGTGGACGAACATCGGTCAGCACGCTGAAATCCAGCGCTTTCTCCGATTCAAAAGGAGTGCCGGTGATATTCCCCTGGATCATGCGCTCACCTCCCACCAGCGCTCTTGGCATGATCGCCAGCGGCTCCTTGCCTACGCCTACGACAAGCAGCCGCCCTTGCGGCGCCAGCCCCGGCACGAGCGAGGACGCGGCGGCGCTGTCCGTAATGGTCGTCAAGATGACTTGAGCTCCGCCCATCTCTTGCAGCCGCGCCACGGCATCTTCGACGCGGGTGTCGATGTAGAGGTGTGCACCCAGCGCGCGAACGTCGTCGGCAATATCGGCGCCGCGGCCTATGGCAACGACTTTGAAACCCATTCTGCGTGCGTACTGGACGGCCATGTGGCCCAGGCCACCAATGCCCTGGATTGCAACCAAATCGCCGGCCTGCGCCCCTGATTTCCGAAGTGCATTGAACGTCGCAATGCCAGCACACAGAAGGGGCGCTGCGGCCACAGAGCTGAGTTCATCGGGAATCGACACCAATCCTGTGCTACGGGCGATCATCATCTCTGCATAGCCACCGTCTTGCGAGCTGCCGACAACGGGTTGGTTCTTGCAGAGCTGAAAGTTTCCGCGACGGCATTGCTCGCATTCGTTGCAGTGTCCGCCCAGTCGACCCACGCCGACACGCTGGCCGACTTTCCAGATCGAAGCGGTGCCGGGCCCCATCGCCACAATGCGCCCAACAACTTCATGGCCAGGGACTCGAGGGAATTGCAGTCCCGCCTCCAGGCCTTCAATGGCACCTGCATCGGCGCCGCAAATGCCACATGCCTCCACTTGCAGCAGGACTTCGCCTGCCGCTGGTGTCGGCGTATTCCGTTCAACCAGCTCCAGCGTGCCAGGCTTGGTCACCTGCATCGCTTTGTATGTCTTCTGTTCCGGCATAGCTGATTCTCCTCAATGCGAAAACGTATCTGTGGTGTCTGGTGTGTGCAATACCGCCAAGCCAAGGCGCGCAGCGTCCACAGCTCCGGCGGCAAAACGGAGGAGATTCTGAGGATGACGGTCGTTCACTTGGAAAGTGGAGCTATCCATCCATGCCCATAGGCGGGCATGCTTCTACGATCCGAATCCTCGAAACCTCCCTTGTTATGCGGATATTCTTCGGCGTGCAGCGCTCAGCAGCAAATGAGATATTCTGCTTATTATTAAAAGAATTTCTTTCTATTTAGGTGCGGGGGCGGAGCCGTGTTCGCGTCAGGCCTCTTCTCGCTTGGTCGGAGCCCGCGCCGGACGACGACTCGGTGCAATGCAATGAATGCTGTACACCGTTCCTAGGTTGGGGACTTGGCACGAATCTGCCTGCGGACTTCGTCCGCAATGGGATGCAGCAGGTCAGGCGCTTCAGTTCCGACCACGCTGTAACCAAGTCCGCGAGCCGCCCAAGTAAATCCCCTGACGTTTCCCGTGGTCTGTTCCATCATGGGCGCCTCTTTCTCGCGGGCCATCGGCCGGATCATGACGGCCATGCGTGTCCCATCTGCCTTGTCATAGAAGAACAAACCGGCGGAACCGTGAACCGTTGAAACCAATCTGCCACCTGCGTAGTGGTAGCCTGATCGACTCAGGTCTGGTATCTGGACGGGGCGCTGAAGTTTGCTGGACACCAACCTAAGCAATTCCGCTTTGTCACCATCCCCAGCGGGATCAGCGGCATATGCTATGTAGCTGCTGCGGGCCTCACCTGCGAGTACCGCGATACCACCGTTAGGCGTCAGTGCACCTCGCACGTGCCAGCCACCGATAGCTCCCGTCCCGAGCGCGAGCACCACCGTAGCAGCCATTCGCCAAGCCCAAGGTCCAGAGCTGTGCCGATGCTTGAGTAGGGTGTTGACTCGAAGCCGTTGCGGGACAGATTCGTCGGCAATCGGCCGCGAGCGTGGACCTCAAGAGTTGCCTCTGAGCAGCAAATTTTGCTACGGTGGCCGCGGCCTCTGGATCGCGATCTAGGTGATCT
Organism: Ralstonia sp. A12; assembly: GCF_000801955.1. Classification (GTDB taxonomy): domain Bacteria; phylum Pseudomonadota; class Gammaproteobacteria; order Burkholderiales; family Burkholderiaceae; genus Ralstonia. Next base: position 17,707 of record NZ_JSZO01000031.1, on the reverse strand, counting down.
TGGACTTCCTTGCGGCGATCGGCGTCAAGCGCATGATCAACGAAGGCATGGAGGTCTTCCTCCACGATGGGAGCTGAGGGTGGCAGCTTGTCCATTCATTTCATCCTCCGCAAGATCGGCACGTCCTTGGGACGTGCCTCCACATTTAGGCCACCGTCGAGAGCGCTTTGAAGTCGCTCCCGTGCTCTGGCTAGCCGGGACATCACAGTTCCAATTGGGATGTTGAGTGTCTTGGCGGTTTCCGCATAGGTAAGGTCTTCCACCGATACCAGCAATATCACGCTGCGTTGGTCTTCGGGAAGCGCGGCCAACGCCTTCATCAGTTCGCCATGGTGGACTCGATGCTCCTGGGGCGCGAGAGCGGCGAGGGCGCCTTCATCGACGTCTGCGATATCAATGTGCAACCCCCGCCTCGCACGCTGCCGCAACTGGCTTACGATGAGATGGTGCGCGATAGCGAAAACCCACTGGCGGGAATTCTCCGCCTGCCGGCGTGCATCCCAATTGCCGATGGCCCGCTCCAGGCAATCTTGAACTAGGTCGTCAGCAAGATCGCGATCACGAATCATTGCACTGGCATAGCGCCGCAGCGCCGGAATTAACGACTCAAGTTCCGCGATCAGTGCCATGCCAATGCTGCCACTCATTGTGCGGCGACCTGCAATTGAACCGGTTGGCCGGGCTTGCCGTCGACGACGGGTGCAATCACCAGATACCGTCGGGTGTCCGCTGCTTCTGCTTGCACGATCTGACGGATCGGACCGACCGCGTTGACAACGGCAGACCCTGCCAGGTTGGTCACGAAATTGGCCAGAGGCTGCTGGGTGCCAGAACCATCAGCCTTCTCGGCCAGTGCAACAACATAAGGCTGCTTCGGCTTCAGCCCTGTGACGGAGGCTTGGAGTACCTGCAGCAAGCCTTGGTCGAACAGCGCAACGCTGGTTCGAGTCGTGCCAGATGAGCTACCTACGTCTGTCAGCGACAGCAATGCCACTTGGCCTGCTACGCCGAGTTCCCGAAGATTCTGCATACCGTCACCGCTAGGCACGGCATCGGGGACATAGGCAACAGCTTGCGGCGCTTGACCGATAGGCACGTTGCCAACAACCCTGTTCGAGGCCGTGTCAATTGCGGCAAGGGCGTCACCGTTCTCTAGGCCGACGTAGATGCGGGTGCCATCCCCAGAGGGCCACAGACCGTGCGGAAGGTTGCCGACGGGGATGGTCGCAACTTGGGAGAAATCATCCGTGCGGAAAACCTTCACTTGGTTAAGCCCGCCAACGGTCACGTACGCGAACGTCCCTTTGCTGGTTCGCACAAAGTTAACGTGGTTGGTGATCGGACCGGTTTCAAACGACTTGATGATGCCAAACGGCGGCCTCGCGTCGAAGACGGTCGTCTTGCCAACGTCCTTTTGCGTGAACCAAACCTGCTTCCCGTCGGGCGAGGCCGCGATGTTGGGGCAGAACGGGCTGTCCTGCTTCACCTTGGCGATGATCTTGTGAGATGCAACCTCCACGATGGCGGTCTCCGGATTGAACGATGAACAAACGTACCCGTACTTTCCGTCAGTTGAGAAAATCTGCATCCCGGGACCTGCAGCGGTCGTAATGCGAGCCTTCTCTTTGAAGGTTGCAGTATCGATCACGGAGACATAGTTCTCGCCTCGAACGGTAACCCAGACTTCCTTACCGTCAGGTGTGAAGAACGCCTCGTGAGGTGAGCGGCCGAGATAGGTGGTGTGCTTTACCGCGTTGGTGGCCGTGTCGATGAACGTTACCGCGTTCGATCCAATCGATACCACAACCAGGGTTCGATGGTCGGGCGAAAAACCGAGACCATGAACAAGCACCTGTCCGCGATAAAGCGGACTGAAGCTGCTAGGCGAGGGATCACCTAGGCGGATGACTCCCAGTAGTCGGTTATCGACCGGATCTGTTACGGACACGGTGTTCGAAAATTGCTCGGCTGCGTAGATTCGGTCCCGATGGCTCATCGGGATGTCGGCGTCGGTGTCGCGGCCGGGCGCCTGACCAGCAACTGCAAGGCCGGAGAAAAGTGCGCACGAGACCAGCGACGAGAGCAAGCGTTTCTTGAGCATGCCGGCTCCTAGTGCGAAGAATGGTGATGTTCGGGGGCTGCGGCCGCACGCGCGGCTGCACCGACCTGAGTGGGCACCGGTACAGAAGGCGGCAGTTGTTCGCCCAACGCGATTTGCATGGCGGCGATTTCTTGCTGCTGCTCCACGATGATTTCCTGGGCGATGCGCCGTAACTGCTCGTTGCTTCCGTAGCGAAGTTCCGCCAAGGCCATGTCAATAGCGCCTTGGTGATGCGGAATCATCTTGGCCGCAAAATCTCGGTCGATGTCACCAGAAGGCTTGATCTCCATCGCAGCCATCATCTTGTCCATCGCTGCTTCGTTCTCGACACGGAACGCCTCTTGTTGCGTCAAAGCTCCTGCCCAGGTTGTGACTGCCGTGACAGCCAAAAGCGCTGTTGCGGCGATGTTCTTGGTTTTGATCCAACGCATGATGACTCCGTGTAACGGGACACATCCCTTTTCCGGTAGACACCACAGGGCGAGGTTTATTCCCGTTGGCGGAGCGAATTTTTTTAAAGTGGGAGCTAGTGAGGCCACTTCAGAATACGAAGCCATGTACGCCCAGGCCGATTCATATCGCTGCCATCGGGCGAAAAGACTTGATTCATCTGGTGTCGGTACAGAGTGCTGAATCACTAGGCCACATGACATCTTCACTTTTTCTCATCTTTGGAACCTGATTCGAGTCCTTTAAGTTTGGTGACACATTGCCTGCCGATGCTTGCCTTGTGCATCAGCATCAGCATCAGGTCGGTTAAGCACATGCGCCGAGAGGGAAGCGGCGGAGCTGTATCTATGTGGCTTTGGAATTCCGTTATCGGCGTATCCCCTGCGCGTCCACCCTCGCTGAACGACAACGCCTATTTACTGATGCGAAGCGAATGCTGGTCTGTGTGGAATATCTCCATGACAAGTAGCGGAAGGCTATGCAAAACGATGTCGGCGCGGACGTGGGTGGGACGCCGCGACACGGGCGTCTGTTGCCCCAGATAGCGACAATGGATGGCGCACGCCCTAAAGCGCGCCGCCTCAATGGGCGACCTGGATTCACGGGTGGAACTCGCCCATGCAAGGCTGGCGGCGTTCCAGTCCCGCGTGTCCGCAAGCGCCGGGGCGCAGGTAAGCGATGGCATTGCAAGCGCCGCCCCGTCGGACGAGGCTGCTGACCTGCGCCGCGAGTTAGAGGGCCTATCGAACGCCGGCAATCATCGGGTCGCAATGTTCCCCTACGCTGAGACACTGGACTCGGGCATCCTGGGTGAGAGGGATCCCCAGCTCGGCAAGGCCTGGGTAATGGCGGCGATGCAGCCGAGCGGAGGCTTTGATGAGAGGTTGGTCGAATCGTATTCTGGTTACGCCGCAGCAGTTGGCCCGGAACGGGCCCGCATGCTGAGCACGGCCAAAGAGATCAACGGACGGTGTTGCCAGCGCATGTTAGAGCGTTTCGTAGGGTGTCGCGAAGCGGCAATGCAAGCGTGTCAAATGGATATGCCGCGCTGCCGAGGAGCTTATAAGCTGTTCTTTCCCACCGCGCTGGAGCGACATTCCATCACATGTCGAGCCATGCGTTTGACCTATCCGGCACGCTGGATAAGTATCGAATCGACTGTGAGGGGAGCATAAATGTGACCGATGCCGTGGATCGATGCAGGGCTGTGGCTCTATTGACGAGAGCCGATGCGCGGTACGGTTTTCAGTGTGACCCAACGAGCGTACCCAGTACACTTTGTTGACATCAATGAAGCCATAAAGCTTGCCGTATCCACCGCGGCTCCCCTCAAAAAAACGCGCTCAGGAATGAGCGACGCTATCTCGCACCGCCAACTTCCTCGGAAGCGATATTAGGACCAGTAGCGCCGCGACCAATGTGCTCACCGCAATCAAATAGAGCGCAGCCTCTGTATTGCCCGTGAGCTCTTTGACCTTACCCACCAGATATGGACTGATTGCTCCTCCAAGATTGCCAACGGAATTGATCAGTGCGATGCCGCCCGCTGCTGCTGGTCCTGCAAGCACCTTCGACGGGAACGTCCAGAACACGGCGAGACAACCGATCGTCCCGGCGGCAGCTAATGTCAGCGCAAGGAGCGAGATGGTGGTATCTCCTCCGAACCAGCCCGATAGCACATAGCCGGCCGCCCCTGCCAGCAGCGCAAATCCGAAATGCCGTTGACGTTCGCCGGTGCGATCCGAACTCCGCCCCAACAGGACCATGGCAACGCAGCCCGCCATGTAAGGAATGGTGGTTAGCAAACCGATCGTCATCTTGCTCGAGATGCCTGTTTGCTTGATCAATTCTGGCAGCCAGAAGGTCAGCCCCCAGAGCCCAATCAAGGTCAGCAGGTAGACCGCTCCAAGGAAGAGCGTTTCCGGTTGACGCAACGCCTTGCCGAAGTGGTGTTCGCGGCTTGAACTGGATTCCATCGCCAGGTTGCTTTCAATCACGTGACGCTCGGCCGCCGTCAGCCACTTTGCGTCGGCGGGGCGATCGGGCAGGCAGAAGAAGACGGTTAGCCCGAGCACCGCCGTGGACGCGCCTTCAAGCAAGAACAGCCACTGCCATCCAGGCAAGTTGCCACTGCCATCGAAGTACGTCATGACGAAGCCGGCGATCGGCCCTCCAACGACACCCGAGAGCGGCACCGACGTCAGGAACAGCGCGTTGATCTGGGCTCGCTTCTTGGCCGGAAACCAGTAGTTGAAGTAGAGCATCACGCCGGGCATGAAGCCGGCCTCCGTCGCGCCGATGATGAAGCGGAGAATATAGAACGAAGATTCATGTCTCACGAACATCATGCACGCCGACGCAATCCCCCACGAGATCATGATGCGCGCGATCCATCGTCTTGCGCCGACCCGTTCAAGAATGATGTTGCTGGGGATTTCGAATAGGAAGTAGCCAATAAAGAAGATGCTCGCACCCAGGCCATAGGCCGCATCCGATAGCCCGAGGTCGCTCTGCATCTGCAGCTTCGCAAAGCTGATGTTGACGCGATCGAGATACGCAAAGATGAAGCAGATCGCCAGAAAGGGAATCAGTCTCCACGTGGCCTTTCGATATGCCGCCGCTTCTAGCGACGATGCGCCAGACACGTCGAAAGCACCGACATCGCCGGTATTGTGCATGGTTTGTCTCCGAGTATTTTTTAGTTCTTGGCGCTTGCGAGGGTTCCCCCTCGCCGCGCTTGTTGAATCAACTGCCGAAGCTGAGCGTGGTCAACTCTTTCTTTCTGTTGCAACCGTTGGACTCAGCCGTGTCGCCTCATAGCTTCTCTCCACCAATCGATTTCAGCGAATCCCAACCCGCCGTCATCGGGATGCACCTTCCGGCCGAAGCCATCGTGCAAATCCAGTCCTCGCCGAAACCACTTTGCGATGGGATCGTCTTCTTCGAGGATCTTGAAGTCGCTGGCAAGTCGCCCCCACTGGAAGGCTGCCAATACGATGTAATCGGCATGACCAGGCATCGCTCCCGACAACCACGGTTGCTTGTTCAATGTGAGCCGGATCGGGTGAATGGCCTTTCTGAAAGCCAGGACCGTCTGGTCGCGCGTGGCTTGCGCTTCCTCCAGCGTGCAACCAAGCATCTCTTCCCGGGTGCGACGGAAGTAAGGCCGGTCATACGGGTCCATGCGGTCGAACACATCGCGCGACACTAAGCGCAGCATGGTTGGATGAATCACCTTGTCAGTGAAGCACTCGACAAAGCGCGCCACACCTCTGCCAAGCGGGCACCCTAGCAGCGGAGGTCGATCTGGAAACGTCTCATCCAGAAATTCCGCGATGTCCCAGCTGTCTTCGACGAAGGCGTCACCAATGCGAATCGCAGGCACCGTGCGGTTCGATCCACCCAGCTCGCCAATATCGGGAAAGCCGATGTGCACAGATTTGAATGACAGCTCCTTGTGCCGCAGGCCAAAGCGCGTGCGCCAGCAAAAGGGGCTGAATCGGGTGTCGTCAGCAGCAGCAAGCTCGTAAAGAGTGGCGTCAGTACTCATGCTTGCACCGCCACCTTGTGTTGGGCCCCGCTTTGCTTTGCGAGAGCCAGAATGCGTTGCGAGGACCTAAGCACAGGCTTCTGCAGCATGAGGCCGTTGAGCACGGCCAAGCCTGACGAGCCGCTCTCCTTGAATGCCTCTACGGCTTGTTCAGCGCGGGCGACCTCTTCCGCGCTTGGCGTGAAGTACTCGTGCACCACCGGAATCTGCGTTGGATGAATGCAAGCTTTGCCGGTGAAACCAAGTTCCGCAGCGTGCTCGGCTGCTACGCGTAGTCCGTCCATGTCCTCCAGGTGGATGTGCGGGACGTCCATAGCGTCCAGTGCGAAGGCCGCTGCGGCATGCGCCATCCGCGAACGCGCATAGAGCAACGCCTTCGAAGTCCGCTTGCAACGAAGGTCGGCAGACAAATCGACCTCGCCAAACAGGAGGCAGGCCATACGCGGGCTAGCGCCCGCGATGTCGAATACATCCTCCAGACCTTGATTGGTTTCGAGCGTGACGTAGAACTTGATCGAAGCCGTGCGGCCGCCTTGCAGCAGTTCCTCCAGCAGCTTGATCTCGGCAGCCGAGCGGACCTTGGTCAGCATCACAGCATCGGGCACGAGCTCCACGCGGGTCAGCGCCTCTACATCGCGCAGGCCATGAACGGTATCCAGGGAATTGATCCGCAGTACCCGCTCGCACCCCGAAGGGTTTTCCTCGGCAAACAAAGGCAGCGTCAGATCGCGTGCCTCGTCCTTGTGCGTGATGGCTACAGCGTCTTCCAGATCAATGCATACGACATCGGCTCCGGAAACCAATGCCTTCCGGAATCGGTCGGGTCGCAGGCCGGGCACGAACAGCATGCTGCGACGAGGGATGGGTTGAGTTGTGTTGTCCATGACGTCTCCTTGTTGTCATGGGCAACTTTAGGAACGAGACACAAACTGTCACAGTGACAGTTCTTCGACTAAACAACTGGTACAGTTGTGGCGGCCCGCAGACAGGGAGGAGACCCGATGACGCGCTATCTGGAAATCGCCGAGGACATCGCGAACCTGATCGCCGATGGCTCCCTGCGACCCGGTGACCCTTTGCCATCTGTGCGCCTAGCCGCAGAACAGCGCAAGGTCAGCAAGGGCACGGTCGTGCAGGCGTACTCGGTATTGGAGGCTAATCGCCTCATCGAAGCCAAACCGCAATCCGGTTTTTATGTGCGCGCACATGGCCCTGGTACTGCTCAACTACCTCGGAACAGCCTGACCCGACCGAAGGTCGTTCGCTCCAACACACCTGAGCGTGTGCGTGAAACCCTGGGTGACCTCGTAGGCTCCCGAGACACGTCGCTCGGATCTTCCTTTGTCGACCCATCACTGTTTCCGATGCAGACGCTGAGCAAAGCGCTGAGCGCAAGCAGCCGTCAAGGCAACTATGCCAAGACGCTGGTCGACTTGCAGTTGGGCCTGCCCTCGCTACGCCGGGCCATTGCGCAGCGCTATCTAGAGTTGGGCTACGCCGTACCAATGGACGAGATCGTCATCACTTGCGGCGGCATGGAGGCAATCAGCCTGTCCTTGCAGGTGATGACTCGCCCCGGTGACCTCGTACTCATCGACTCGCCCATGTTCTTTTCTGGGCTGCAATTGCTTAAGCAACTAGGGTTGGGCGCACTGGAGATGCCAACCGACCCCGAAAGTGGTCTGGATCTGGGCCTGCTGGACAAGACCCTATCGCGCCATAAAGTGGCAGCCTGCCTGCTCATGACAAACTGCCAAAATCCGTTGGGCTTCTCGATGCCGGAGGCCAAGAAGCGGGAATTGGTCCAGTTGCTATCAAGGCATGACGTTCCGCTGGTCGAGAACGACGTCTACGCCGAACTGCAGTTTGGTCTACACAGAAGCCGCGCCGCCAAAGCCTTCGACTCTGAAGGCATGGTGCTGCACTGCGGGTCTTTCACCAAGTGCCTAGCGCCCGGATTCAAGATTGGGTGGGTAGCGGCTGGACGCCACCGCGAAGCTATCGCAAACCGGAAGTTTGCAACCACCCTGGGAACATCCGTTCCACCTCAGGCAGCGATCGCGCACTATCTGCTTCACCATGCCTACGAAAGACATCTGCGCGGCCTTCGCAAGTTGCTGCAGGAGCGCGTCAATCAGATGTCCCAAGCTATTTCGGCATACTTCCCGGCAGGCACGCGGCTATCGAGGCCGGCTGGCGGCTTTGTGCTCTGGGTTGAGATGCCTGAACCAGCCGACTCTTACACGCTGTTTGAGCAGGCTGCTTCGCGCGACATCGCCATCGCACCTGGGCCGATCTTCTCGGCCCGCGAGGGCTATCGAAATTGCGTCCGACTCAACTGCAGCCATCCATGGTCCGACGCACTGGATGAGACGCTGCAATGGTTGGGGCGCAGCGTTTACGACATGTGCCGATAGCGTTCTCAGCTATTGCAAGATGCCGCGTCGCAATGACGAACGGGTTGTAACGGCCGGAGCGAGCAGTGGCTGCTGCTGTAGTGTAGCCCCTTTCTCCGCGAGCGTCTCCCTCAAGACTATTTGCTGAGTACCTGCGACGACGCAATGCTATTGCGCGTTCTGACTGGCTACCCCGTAGCCTCAGCCTCGTTGGAGTAGCCGGAGATGAAGGTTTTGGGCATGCTCGTCAGCGGGTCGAAGACGTGCCGCGAAATCCGTCCGATGTTTCCACCGTAGACATGAACGCTAATCGAGACTCGATCTTCGTAGGTGTTGGAGACTCGATGGATGTCTCCTGTGCGCGGTGAAATGCTCTCGACAGTTCCAGGCTTGAGGTAGTCGATGCCGAGTGACCGCATTGGCTGGCCAGGTTCGCCGAGGTCAAAGGACTCGGCGCGCTCGCTACCTCGCAACATGCCGATCAACGCCCACACCGTATGGTTGTGGATCGGCGTTTTCTGGCCCGGCCCCCACACAAAGCTGACAACCGAAAAACGATCCGATGGATCGGCATGTAGCAGGTACTGCTGGTAGTACTGGGGATGCGGCTGCGCATACCGTTCCGGAAGCCAGTCATCGCGACGGACGATTTCGGCAAGGAGCTCGCGGCCTGTACTGAGGATTTGCGCCTCGTCATCCGGAAAGTTGTCAACGAGCTGCGTGAATTCGCGCACGAAATGTTTGAAGTGCGTAGCCGGAACTTGCATCAGACGTCTCCAATAGCTAGGTGTTGTTGTCGTCACCGGGCCGCCCGAACTGGATGCTGGATCGTCGACGGCCCCAGAGCTGTATGGATTGTTGTCTCAGGGCTGTTCCTAGGCAATTGAAGAAAATTTCAACTGCCGGACGGACTTCGGATGTTAAAGACAGGCGTGGCGTCAGCGTTAACGGGTGTTGGGTTTGAGTTCAGCGTGATATCGCCGAGCCTCTTGCCAGAAGGCGTGAGCGACCGGGGACAGGCGATTCTCGTTCAGGCATACCAGTCCAATGCGTCTCGATGTGCCCGGGGAAAGAGGGCGAAACACGGTACCGGGGTACCGATCTGGAAGGGCCAGCTTTGCCAGGACCGAAATACCTTTGCCGGCCGCAACCAACTCCAGTATCGACATCAGTTGCAGCAGTTCATAGGCCACGTTCGGGCGTAGCCCATGCCGTGAGAACAGCTTGGTCACGAGGACTTGCGAGCCCGCGCGGGTCAATATGAACGGGTCAGCCGTCAGCTCCTTGAGCGGAACAGTCTCCAGCTTTGCCAGAGGATGGCCAGACGGCAGGACCGCGACGAGCTCATCAACAGCGAGCGTTTGCGTGTCAAAGTCTGACTTTGGAAGCGTGACCGCCGCAATCTCCAGCCGGCGCTCGATCAGGTCGCGCGATGTCTGCTCGTCTGGCTTCTCGGTAACGACGATATCAACGCCAGGGTAACGAGCCTTGAACCGCTCTATCAGCGGCGGGAGAACCCTGATCGTCGCACTCGCGCCGAATGACCCCATGCGCAGCAGACCAGTTTTCAGCTCAGCACCAGCCAGCGCTGTGGCCTGAACCAACTGAAGGGACGCAAAGATATCGCGAACATGGGGAAGCACATGTTCCCCCGTATAGGTGAGGGCGACCCCCGACGCGTTGCGGTCGATCAACTCCGTGCCCAGCGCTTTCTCGAGCGCCCGCAGCGCGTGACTCGTTGAAGAAGGCGACATGCCTAGCTTGGAGCCAGCACTTGCTATCCCGTCTGAAGAAGTGAGCGCCAGCAAAAGTTGAAGCTGCCGGAGGGTCGGCGTCGAGGTTCCGGATCGATGCCCCATTGAATTTTTCCTCAAGTTTTATGCGGCTGCATGAACATCGTATTGGCAGCGTCGCACCAGGGCAAGCACTGTCACGTGGGCAAATCATTGCCTCAGCACAAGAACCGTTTTGCCGAATGGGCGTGCTGGCATGATGCGCTCGGCAGTGTGTGGGAGTTGATGTGAATTTCAATTGTTCATGAACTTGATGAAGTAATACGATAAATCCAAGTTCAAGAGCGGAGCGGGATGAGAACGATGTCAACTGTTTTCCTGTTGATCGTTAGCATCTCAGGCTCCGACGAGGAGACAAAGCGATGCCCGCACCCGCCATACAAGACGTCTACCCGCCGGAGTTTGCGCACTGCTACGGCTGCGGCGCGCGCAACCCACACGGTCATCACCTGAAGAGCTATCTCGTTGGGGAGCAGACGGTGGCTAGGTTCACACCCGATGTTCGGTACAGCGGGGGCGTTCCCGATCATGTTTATGGCGGGATGATTGCCTCGCTTCTCGATTGCCATGGCGCGGCATCCGCAGCGGCTTTCGCCTACCAGAAAGAAGGGCGGCAAGTGGGCGAAGGTTCGGAGCCGATTCGATTCGTAACAGCTTCTTTGAAGGTCGCCTTCAAGCAGCCAACGCCGTTGGGCGTTGAGCTCGTCATTACAGGCCGCCTTCGTTCACTTGAGGGGCGAAAGGCGTGGATCGACCTGGAGCTGACCGCAGGCGAACAGACCTGCGCTGTCGGCGAGATGCTGGCCATTCGACTGCAGGACCACGCGCACAGCTGACCTGCACCTGACGTTCCTGCCCTTCCCGGTATCGCGGGAGGGGTCTCACCACTGCTGTTGAGGCACCGGGCCTCGCCATCACAAGAACGATAAAACGTCGGAGCGCCTTGTCGCGTTCGCGCGCGCCTTTGCGCCCATCAACAAGGAGACAAGCTTGCGTACTTACGCGGAGTTGAACACCTCATCTGGACCGGTGCGGGACGTACCGTTCACTAGCTACGACGTGGGTTGGGTGATCCTGTGCATCGGTATGGCCATCGGCGCCGGCATCGTTTTCCTGCCGGTGCAGGTCGGTATTACGGGCGTGTGGGTGTTTGCTGCTTCAGTGGCGCTGGCGTATCCGGCGCTGTACATGATGCAAGAGCTGTATCTGCAGACGTTGTCGGGCAGCACGGAGTGCGAGAACTACGCCGGCATCATCACGCAGTACTTCGGAAAGAACTGGGGCATCTTTCTGGCGGTGGTGTACTTCTTCATGCAGCTCAAGGGCATGCTCACTTACTCCCTGGCGGTGACCTTTGATACGGCCAAGTATCTGCAGAGCTTCGGCGTGACGTCCGGGCTGCTCTCTGATAGCCCGTTCTTTTCGTTGGCCATTCTTTGTCTACTGGTCCTCGTCGCCGCGCAGGGCGAGAAGCTGATCTTCAGAGTGTCTGGCCCGCTGGTGCTCTTCAAACTCGGTGTCGTCATGCTGCTGGGCGTGGTGATGATTCCCCATTGGGACTCCGCATGAACCTGCCGCCGCTGCCTGAGGTGAAGCGCTTCGTGATCGACACCATCCTGACGGTGCCGTTCACGTTGTTCTCCATCCTGTTCGTGCAGATCCTAAGTCCGATGAACATTGCCTTCCGCAAGGTGGAGAAGGATCCGCGCATCGCTACGTACCGTGCCATCCGCGCCAATCGCATCGCGTATGCAATTCTGGCTAGCGCTGTCCTGTTCTTTGCCACGTCGTTCGCCTTTGCGCTCTCTCACGAGCAAGCACTCTCTGCCAAGGCGCAGAACATCTCGGCACTCGCGCTGGCGGGCAGCGTGATCCATGGGGATGGTGTGCTCTACATGACTGCGGCGCTGAACGTATTCGCCATCCTCACGGCCTTTCTCGGCATCTATCTCGGGTTCGAAGAGGCGATCAAGGGCGTTGTCATGAACATCCTCACGCGCTTCGTTCCACGTGAGCGTGTCAATGCACTCCTGGTATCTGCGGGTGTTTGCGTATTCATTGTGCTAGGCCTTTGGTTCGGGGTGCAGACGCGTTTCTCGACCCTGTTGCTGCAGCAACTGGCGTCGCCAATCTACGGCATCGCGTCGTTCATCATTCCGTGCGTTCTGGTCTACAAGGTGCCTGTGCTCCGGAAATATGTTTCTCCCAAGGTTTGGTACGTGTTCGTGTTTGGCGTAATCGTGTGTCTGTCGCCCGTGCTCAAGGCGATGGGCTACTGAGCGGGACAAGAGGTAGAAGGCAATGACTCAGAATCCAAGCGTGTTGCCGATAAGCAAGACCCGGTTTGATTTCGACACCGTGGTCGACCGCAGCCGTAGCAATTCACTCAAGTGGGGTGATCCCACTGGCGCCATGACGGATGTCCAGGCTCAGGCCAAGCCGTTGCCCATGTGGGTGGCGGACATGGATTTCAAATCACCACCTGCGGTCATCGATGCGCTACATGAAGCCGTTTCGCACGGCGTTTATGGATACGTGGCGGGCATGACCAAGGGTTATGTGGATGCCGTCATTGGGTGGCAACAAAAGCGATTCGGTTGGGACGTACCTCCGGGCTGGGTGGTTCCGGTTGCCAGTGTGATAGCGGCGCTCAAAACAATCGTGCAGGCGTTTTCGCAGCCAGGTGACTCGGTGCTGATCCAACCGCCGGTCTACGTGCACTTTCACCATGACGTGGTGATCAACGGCCGACACGTGACCACGGCGCCGCTGCAGTTTGATGGCGAACGGTATCGCTTCGATGCAAAGGTTTTCGAGAACGCGATTCGGGACAACACCAAGATCTTTATCCTCTCCAACCCGCACAACCCAACGGGCAACGTGTGGACCGAGGACGAACTGCGCACGATGGGCGAGATCTGTCTGAACCACGGGGCGCTGGTGATCGCCGACGAAATTCATTGCGACTTTATTTTCGGTGCGGGAAGGAAGCACACGCCGTTCGCTTCACTCGACAGACGATTCGCCCACAACAGCATCACGTGCACGTCAGCGAGCAAAACGTTCAATCTTGCTGGGCTGCAGTGCGGCAACATGTTCATTGCCGACAAGGTCAAGCGAGACGAAGTCATCCGGAGCATCGACAGAAACCACAACACCCGCCTCAACTTGCTCGGCATGGTAGCAACCGAAGCCGCCTTTACACACGGGGCCGAATGGGTGGACGAACTCGTCGCCTATATCGCGCAGAATCAGCGCCATTTTGCCGAGCGCATCAACGCGCTCGATGCCGGCTTGAAGGTGATCGATATGGAGGCGCTCTATCTCGCCTGGATCGACTGCCGGGCACTCGGAATGACGCCGGAACAGCTGGAAGACTTCATGCTCGTAGAGGGCCGATTATGGCTGGACAAAGGGCCTAAGTTTGGTGTCGAAGGCCATGGGTTCATGCGGGTAAATCTCGGCTGCTCGCGCCAGACGGTGGACCTCGCAATTGATCGCATCTCCAAGGCGCTTGCGCAGCGCTGAGCACGTGAGGTCGATATAGGCCAAATCAAACGCTCGCCCTTGGATTGAAATCAGTTTCAATTGTGAGTGCGGGACGTGAAGTTTAGAGTGTCTCAAAAGTCATGTTGTGAGGAGGAAGGCAATGAAAGCCCTTAGCTGCTTATATGTTTCGTGGTCGCTGGAGCACGCCATTCGCGTGCGGTGGACCGGACTCGTCGGCGGTGGTGTCGCATGAACGCTCAACGGAAGACTGCACTGGCTGGAATCAAGGTCCTCGATCTCTCTCGCATCCTGGCTGGGCCCAGCGCGGCCCAGCTTCTTGGTGATCTTGGAGCGGATGTCGTCAAGGTGGAAAAACCGGACGAGGGCGACGACACACGCAAATGGGGCCCGCCTTATGTACGTGGAACGTCGGGCGAGGAAACGGAGGAAAGCGCCTACTACCTCGCCGCCAATCGAAACAAGCGATCGATTGCCATCGACATCGGGTCTGACTCTGGTCGTGAGCTCGTGCATCGGTTGATTGCGCAGGCGGATGTCCTGGTGGAGAACTACAAGGTCGGCGGCTTGGCCAAGTACGGCCTGGCGTACGAGCAGATCAAGGACCGATATCCGGGCCTCATTTATTGCTCTGTCACGGGTTTCGGGCAGACAGGGCCCTACGCCAGCCGACCTGGCTATGACTTTTTGATCCAGGGCATGGGCGGCATCATGAGCCTGACTGGTGTGCCAAACGGCGAACCGATGAAAGTGGGCGTTGGGATCGCGGATGTCATGACTGGCATGTACGCCACCGTCGGTATCCTCGCGGCGCTCCAACACCGCGAACGCATGGGTGAAGGCCAACATATCGATATTTCCCTGCTTGATACGCAGATCGCTTGGCTCGTCAATGCCGGCACGAATTACCTAGCCGACAAGAAGCTGCCAACCCGCCTGGGTAACGGTCATCCGAATATCGTTCCGTACCAGGTGTTCTCGACGGCAGATGCACCGATGATTCTTGCCGTCGGAAACGACGCTCAGTTTTGGAGGTTCTGTGAGGTCGCGGGGATAGACGAACTTGCATCCGACGAGCGCTATGCGACCAACCCGATGCGAATCCGCAATCGAGCCGTACTGTGCGACTTGGTCGACAACGTACTGAGAACGCGACCTCGCGCGACATGGCTTCGCGAGCTCGAAGCGGTTGGCGTGCCGTGCGGGCCCGTCAACGACCTGGAAGACGTATTTGCCGATCCGCATGTCAAAGCGCGCGGTGCGGAGTTGCATATGCCATGTGAATGGGCAATGGATGGGGAAATTCGCCTCTTGGCGAACCCGCTGCGCATGTCGGCAACGCCGCCGAGCTACAGGCGGCCGCCACCACAGCTCAACGAGCATGCAGCCGAAGTGCTGACGGATTGGCTTGGAAACAATAAAACGCTCTAGGAGACGACATGTACGACCTTACCCCCGAACAATTGACCCTGCAGGCCCAAGCGCGCGAACTGGCTCAATCGGTGTTCGCACCCACTGCCGCCAATACCGACCTCACGGAACAGTATCCATGGGACAACGTCGCAGCACTGCGCGACACAGGGTTCATGGCTATGACGCTGCCAAAGAGCCTGGGCGGGCGTGGCCTTTCTTACCTTGACACGGTGATCGTCATTGAGGAGATGGCCAAGGCATGTGCCGCCATGGGCCGCATCACGGTCGAGGCGAACATGGGCGCAATCGGCGCCATCGCCAAGTACGGAACGCAGGAACAACTGAAGCTCGCAGCGGACCTTGTGCTGGCAGGAGACAAGCCCGCCATCTGCATCTCCGAGCCCAACGCGGGTAGCGCCGCCAGTGAGATGACCACGCGAGCCGACAAGAAAGGGGATGACTACATCCTCAACGGCGAGAAGTACTGGATCACTGGCGGTGGCGTATCGAAACTGCACCTGATCTTCGCGCGTGTGTTTGACGACGGTGTGGAGCAAGGCATTGGCGCCTTCATCTGTGTGCGTGATGGCAATACACCTGCCGAACTGGTGGTAGGCCGCAGGCTCTACGCGATGGGGGTGCGTGGCATTCCCGAAACCCATCTGGAATTCCGCGACCTCAAGGTGCACAGGTCGATGCTCCTGATGCCTCCTGGTGGCCTGAAGCGCGGTTTCGCGTCCCTCATGACGGCATACAACGCGCAGCGGGTCGGTGCGGGCACGGTGGCGCTGGGTATCGCGCAAGGCGCGTTTGAGGAAGGTATGGCGTACCTGAAATCTCGGCACCAGTTCGGCCGGCCCATTGCTGAGTTTCAGGGCCTGCAGTGGATGCTGGCCGATATGTCGATGCAGCTGGAGGCGGCGCGATTGCTGCTTCGTTCCGCAGCTTGCAGCGGCGCGGAATTCCCGGACATCGACAAGGCGGCGCGGGCCAAGATCTTTGCGGCTGAAACGGCCAACAAGGTCACCAACGACGCCCTGCAGTTCTACGGGTCGTCCGGTTATGGGCGTCACAACGCGATGGAGCGGCATGTGCGTGACGCGCGCATGTTCACCATCGCCGGGGGTACGGCGCAAATCCTGCGTACGCAGGTTGCCGCAACGCTGCTTGGCATGAAGCTGCCGCAGACGCGCGATGGCTATCTGAAAGCGGCACAGGGCAAGCCAGCCTGAGTTGGTCTGAGTTGCGAGACGCGTGGCCACGTGTCTCGCTGTCAGAAAATCACCGTGCCTCCCATTCTCTCCATCTGTTGCATTCTTCTACGACCGGGGCGCTCGACCCTGGCGAGGCACACATGAATCGTCAATTGCTTCTATGCATCGGCCGTGCGGGTACCTGCATGGGCACGATGGCATTTGCGGGTGCATTGCCCGTGCTGCGTTCTGTCTGGCACATGGACGCAACGACCGCCGGCACTATCCAAACAGCGTTCAATCTGTCCAACGCCTTGGCGCTGCTTGTGGCGTCGTGGCTTTCCGACAGCCTGGGTGCCAAGCGCATGTATCTGTTCTGCACATGGGCTGGTGCCGCAGCGCTGATTGTCTTCGCGATCTTTGCGCGATCCCCACATGCCGTGTTGATCCTGATCGTATTCGTAGGGCTCACGCAAGGCGGCGCCTACACACCGGCGTTGCTCCTGACTGCCGACCTGAGCCCGCCGGCGAAACTAGGTCGGGCAATGGGGCAGATGCTGGCAGCCGGTTCGTTCGGCTATCTTCTTTCCGTCTCGCTATCGATGTGGGTAGCCAAGTCCTATGGCCCTACGGCGGGCTTTTCCATCTGCGCCATGGGGGCCTTGGCCGGTGCGATGATTGGCCAGTTCAGCCTTAAAGGCGTGGAGAACCGACGAAGCAAGCATGACGCGCCGTCATCTTCCGCGCCGATGCAATGGAAGAGCATATTTGGACCGACGTCTTTATGCCTGCTGGTTGGGTATGTTGCCCATTGCTGGGAACTGTTAGGCAACTGGGCGTGGACACCAATGCTGCTGGCGACAGCACTTCAGCCGTCTGGTTGGGGCGCAATGACCACCAGCCTGATCGTGGGTGGCGCGGTGCACCTGTCGGGCATGATCGCTACTGGCGTTGTGGGTGCGCTGTCGGATCGATGGGGTCGATCGCGTGTGCTGATGTACGTTGGCGGCATGGGTGCCCTGTGCTCCATGCTGATCGGCTGGTCCGCGCACTGGGGCGCCGGGTGGGTGATCGCGTTGGCGGCCATCGGCAGCTTCTTCATTCTGGCAGACTCGGGCGTGCTTTCAGCGGCCATGACTGACGAGGTGCCGGCAGCCTACCTCGGACGCGTTATGGGCGTCCGATCGATTCTGGGGTTCGGCGCTGGTGCGCTTGCGCCAATGACATTCGGCGCAACGCTCGATTTGACGCACCAGTGGGGGTGGGCGTACATGCCGCTCGCTGCCGGTGGGTTGATTGCGTTC
>NZ_JSZO01000030.1 GCF_000801955.1 Ralstonia sp. A12 | reverse complement strand
CTCGGCGTTTGAGTCTTTGAACTCGATGCTCCGAGCTTTTTTCTCGGCGTTTGAGTCTTTGAACTCGATGCTCCGAGCTTTCTTGCTCGGCACTGGAGTCTTTTAGCTCCGCACTCCGAGCTTTTTTGCTCGGCATCTGGCTCTTTGAGCTCGACACTCCGAGCTTTTTGCTCGGCGCTTGAGTCTTTGAGCTCGGCGCTCCGAGCTTTTTCACTCGCATCTGGCTCTTTGAACTCGACACTCCGGGCTTTTTGCTCCGCATTTGAGTCTCTAGGCTCGGCGCCCATGCCTGCGCGCTCAGGCTATCCGCCCCGCCCCCCCCAAAAAAAAGCGTGACCTGTTCAGTCACGCCACAACAAGGGAGGAGAAATCAGAGAAGCGATTTATGCGCGCGAGGTAGCACCACCGTTCGGGTAACTCGCGTCACCATTCCAGGCCACGTAACCGTAGGTGTCTGCTTGACGATCGGCACCTTGGCTGTATGGGTCAAAGCGATCGTTCTTCCATGCCACGTAGCCGTACGTATCGGCCTGGCGGTCAGCGCCCTGGCTATACGGGTCGAAGCGATCACCCGCGCGGGACAGATAACCGTAGGTGTCTGCCTGGCGGTCAGCGCCCTGGCTGTACGGGTCGAAGCGGTCACCGGCGCGGGACAGATAGCCGTAGGTGTCTGCCTGACGATCTGCGCCTTGGGTGTATGGGTCGAAGCGGCCAGCCTGCGTGGCGGCCGGTGCGTTGAAGTTGGGTTGCTCCGCAGCAGCAGCCGGTTGGGCCGACAGCAGGGTTGCGGAAGCCGACAGCGTAGCCACCAGGGCCAGTGCAGCGCGGCGGGAGAAGAGGGAGGAGAGACGGGAGTTCATGATCGTTTCCTTGTTCGGTTGCGCTCGTTGTTGCGCTTGGAACCCAGAATAGATCGTTGCTCCCGACTGATAAATGCGACTTCCGGAAAAAGACTGTTCAGGCGGCGCTAACAATCTGCAAGCGCGGATTTTCCTTGAGCTGCAGGCACGGATGGTCAGCAAACAGCGTCGCCACCCAGTCCACAAACACGCGCACCTTGGGCGACAGATGACGGTTATGCGGATAAATGACCGACACCGGCACCGACTCCGAGATGTAGTCCGGCAGCACCTCCACCAGCGCACCCGACATCAGGTGCTCGTACACCAGGAAGCGTGCCGTCTGCATCAGGCCCAAGCCGTGCAACCCGCATGCCACGGCGGATTCCGCATCGTTGACCGACACCATGCCGCGCACCTTATGGATCTGCTTCTGGCCGTCGATCACGAAATCCCAATCCATGCGGCGGCCGTTGCGCGGCGAGAAGTAGTTCACCGCCGTGTGATCCTGCAGATCCTCCAGCGTCGTGGGCGTGCCGTGCCGCGCCAGGTACTCCGGAGATGCACAGTTCACCATCGACAGCTGACCGATGCGGCGCGCCACCAGGCTGGAATCCTGCAGCTCGCCCACGCGCACGGCGCAATCCACGCCTTCCTGCACGAGGTCGACGGTGCGATCGCTCATGCCAATCTCAAGCTGAAGATCGGGGTACGCGTCGTGAAAATCACGGATACGCGGCACCAGCAACCGTTTGCCAATCGAGCCGGGCACGTCGATGCGTAACGTGCCGCGCGCGCCCGATGCGCTTTGCGAGAACGCGGCTTCGGTCTCTTCCAAATCACCAAGCAGCCGTACGCAGCGCTCGTAATAGGCCGCACCGTCAGCAGTGACATTCACACGGCGCGTGGTCCGGTGCAGCAGGCGCACGCCCAGGTGCGCCTCAAGGCTTTGCACCAGGTTCGTCACCGTGGCACGAGGTAACTGAAGGCTGTCGGCAGCCTTGGTGAAACTGCTGGCTTCCACAACGCGCGTGAAAACCTGCATGGCCTGCAATCGATCCATCTGCGGCTCCTGAGGGTCGGACCCCACGGACGGCGCGCACTGCCGGAATCCAAACGGCAATGCGCAACGAGCGTGGGATCTGAGGGGTGCACCCGCTTGGCGCGATCAGGAAACGGCATCTGCGGATTCAAGAGATTTTCGCAGTGCAACAAGACCGGCCTCGAGCAATGACACTTTGTAGCACAAACGACAATTTTGATTGTTCGGCTGTGACTAATAGTGATGTCCGATTATAGGCATTTATCCGCGATCGTCTAATCACCATCATTCAGCCCATCGACATCCGGGTTATCCGCAAAGGTAAGCCCCGCCTGACATCATGGGTTCTTCTCCACCGCGTCTGGTTGTTTCGGATCGCTCGCTCGCCACCTCATCGGCTTCGGCCGATGTTCGCGCGGAGCGATCGTACTCCGCCAAAGGCGCCACAAACGTTGCGCCGAATCACCATTTGCGCAGCGCAACATCTGCGTTGCCTGAGCAAATACTCTGCGCCGGAAAACCGGTTGAAGCGGATGCCCTGCCGCGTGAGGTGCGGGCCGAAGACTATTGGACCCAGGGCTACGCCAACCGCATCCGCCTGCGCGTATTCCACCCTGAAATGCACGCTGACGAGGCTGCGCCGCTGCGCCAGCCAGCGGTGCTGTATCTGCATGGCGGCGGTTTCGTGAACGGCACGATTGACGATGCGGACGCGCCTGCGCGCCATCTGGCGGCAACACTGCCCGCCGTGGTGGTGACGGTCGGCTACTCGCTGGCACCGGCGGCGCCCTTCCCTGCTGCGCCAGAAGATGTGTACGCCGCGCTGTGCTGCATGGCCGAGCATGCGACCGCCTGGGGCATCGACCGGCGCCGCATGGCCGTGGCCGGTCACGATGCGGGCGGCAACCTGTCGGCCGCGTTGACGATGATCGCGCGTGACCGCGGCGGCCCCAACCTGCGTGCGCAGGTGCTGATCGCGCCCATGCTCGACCCGACTATGGCCCGCGTGCGCCCCGACCACCTGGCCAACGCAGACAACTCGGCCGAAGTTTGCGCCGATTGCTATCGCCAATACCTGCCTCGCCCAACCGAGCGCGTGCACCCGTATGCCGCGCCGGTGGAGTCGCGCCGGCTGCAAGGCTTGCCGCCCGCCTTACTGCTGACCGCCCCGCAAGACCTGCTGCGTACCGAAGCCGAGCGCTACGCCACCGCGCTCATTGAAGCGGGCGTGGTCACGCAGGTGGTGCGCGTGAACGAGGCGTGCCATGACTCGATTGCCCTGAGTGCAGTCGCGCAAGACGAGATGACGTGTTTCCTGCGCTGGCACCTTGGCATGACGCGCCAGGCTGCAGCACCGAAAGCACGACCGAAGCGCCGTGCACGTGCGGACCGCAAGGACCACACGCCCCCTGACCCAACCGGCGAAACGCCTGGCTGAACCCATACAACAACAAACGGAGTGCGAGGCCGCGCGCGTGTTTCTACGCTGCGGCCGAATTGCCTTCCCGAGCCTTTCAGAGTCACTTCTCTTTGCTTACCCAACGAAATCGAGAGACATCATGAGCCTGTCCAAACGCACCATCGCCATTTCGGTCGCAGCAGTGCTTGGCGCTGCCGCCGTAGGCACCTACGGTCTTGTTTCCAGTGCCGGCGCCTCACAACAGCCAGCCGCACCTGCCGCCACGCCGGTGGATGTGGCCCCCGTCGTCGCACGCAACGTGGCGGAGTGGGACGAGTTTTCCGGCCGCATTGAAGCCGTGGAGCGCGTCGAAGTCCGCCCGCTGGTGAGCGGTACCGTCACGGCGGTCCACTTCAAGGACGGCAGCATCGTCAAGAAGGGCGACCCGCTGTTCACCATCGACCCACGCCCCTACGCCGCTGAAGTCGCCCGCACGCAGGCCGCACTGACCGCCGCCAAATCGCGCGTGGCCTACACCACGTCGGAACTGGACCGTGCGCAAAAGCTGGTGGCCGACAACGCCATCGCCCGCCGCGAGTTCGAAGAGAAGGAAAACGCCGCACGCGAAGCGCAAGCCAACCAGTTGGGCGCTGCCGCTGCACTGGATGCCGCAAAGCTGAACCTGGAATACACGCACATCGTGGCGCCGGTTTCAGGTCGTGTGTCCCGCGCGGAAATCACCGTGGGCAACGTGGTCGCCACCGGCGGTGCTGCGCCGGTGCTGACGACGCTGGTGTCGGTGTCGCCGATGTACGTGGCGTTCGATGCCGACGAGCAGAGCTACCTGCGCTACTCGGCCAAGGCCGCCCAGGGCACCAAGACGCCGGTCTACATCGGCCTGGCCAATGAAGACGGCTACACGCGCGAAGGCGCCATTCAGTCCGTCGACAACCGGCTGGATGTGCGCTCGGGCACGATCCGCGTGCGCGCCACGCTGGACAACGCCGACGGCCGCCTCACGCCGGGCCTCTATGCCCGCGTGCGAATGAGCACCGGCGCACCACACGACGCCATCCTCATCAGCGACAAGGCCATCGGTACGGACCAGGACAAGAAGTTCGTCCTGGTGGTGGATGCCGCCAACAAGACCAGCTACCGCGCGGTCACGGTGGGGGCATCCATCGACGGCCTGCGCGTGGTGAAGTCGGGCCTGAAGGCGGGTGACCGCATCGTCGTCAACGGCATCCAGCGCGTACGCCCGGGCGACGCCGTAGCACCCAACGCCGTGACCATGGATAGCCTGGTCACCAAGCGCGTGGTGCTGCCGGGTGCCCGACCGGAAACCCCAGCAGAGGCGCCCACCGCCCCTGCTGAAGCCAAAGCCGACACCACCACTGCGCCTGCCGCTAAGGCTGAAACCAAGCCTGCGAGCGCCAAGACCGCAGCCAACGCACAACGTCTTCCGGCCGATCGCGCCTGAACGTAACGCGCTGCGTTTGAACCTCATTGCTGACACGCCATGAACTTCTCTAAATTTTTCGTGGACCGCCCGATCTTTGCGGGCGTGCTCTCCACGCTGATCCTGCTGATCGGGATCATCTCGATCTGGCGATTGCCGATCTCGGAGTACCCCGAGGTCGTTCCGCCTTCGGTGGTGGTGCGCGCACAGTTTCCGGGCGCCAACCCTAAGGTGATTGCCGAGACCGTCGCCTCGCCGCTCGAAGAACAGATCAACGGCGTCGAGAACATGCTGTACATGCAGTCGCAAGCCAACAGCGACGGCAACATGACCACGACGGTCACCTTCAAGCTGGGCACCGACCCGGATAAGGCACAGCAGCTCGTGCAAAACCGCGTCTCGCAAGCGCTGCCGCGCCTGCCCGACGTGGTGCAACGCCTGGGCGTGACGACCATCAAGAGCAGCCCCGACCTGACGATGGTGGTGCACTTGCTGTCACCCAACGACCGCTACGACATGACGTACCTGCGCAACTACGCAGTGCTCAACGTCAAGGATCGCCTTGCGCGTATCGGTGGCGTGGGCCAGGTGCAGTTGTTCGGCTCGGGTGACTACTCGATGCGCGTGTGGCTCGACCCGAACAAGGTGGCCGAGCGTGGCCTGACCGCCAATGAAGTCGTGCGTGCCATCCGTGACCAGAACGTGCAGGTGGCCGCTGGTGTGATCGGCGGTTCGCCGTCGGTGCCGGGCACGGACCTGCAACTGTCCGTCAACGCGCAAGGCCGCCTGAAGACCGAGCAGGAATTCGGCGACATCATCCTCAAGAGCTCGCCCAACGGTGCAGTGACGTATCTGCGTGACGTGGCCCGTATCGAGCTGGCCGCATCGGAGTACGGTCTGCGCTCGCTGCTGGACAACAAGCAGGCGGTGGCCATTCCAATCTTCCAGGCGCCAGGTTCCAACGCGCTGCAGATTTCGGATGACGTGCGCAAGACGATGGAGGAGCTGAAGCAGGACTTTCCCGAAGGCGTCGACTACCGCATCGTTTATGACCCGACGCAGTTCGTCCGATCGAGTATCGAAGCCGTCACGCACACGCTGCTGGAAGCGGTGGCGCTTGTGGTGCTCGTGGTGATCCTGTTCCTGCAGACGTGGCGTGCGTCGATCATTCCGCTGCTGGCGGTGCCGGTGTCCATCATCGGTACGTTCGGTCTGATGCTGATGTTCGGCTTCTCGATCAACGCGCTGTCGCTGTTTGGCTTGGTGTTGGCGATCGGGATTGTGGTGGACGATGCCATCGTGGTGGTGGAAAACGTCGAGCGGAACATCGCCGAGGGGTTATCGCCACGCGAGGCCACGTACAAGGCCATGCGCGAGGTGAGCGGCCCGATCATCGCCATTGCCCTGACGCTGATTGCCGTGTTCGTGCCGCTGGCCTTCATGACGGGCCTGACCGGTCAGTTCTACAAGCAGTTCGCGCTGACGATCTCGATCTCGACCGTGATCTCGGCGTTCAACTCGCTCACGCTGTCGCCGGCGCTCGCCGCCCTGCTGCTCAAGAGCCATGACGCGCCGAAGGATTGGCTGGCGCGTGCGATGGACAAGAGCCTGGGCTGGATCTTCCGCCCGTTCAACCGCGCGTTTGGTGCCGCATCGGAATCGTATGGCCGCAGCACGTCACGCGTGATCGGACGCAAGGCTGTGATGCTCGGCATCTACCTCGCACTGATCGGCCTGACTGCGCTGCTGTTCAACCGCGTGCCGGGCGGCTTCGTGCCGATGCAGGACAAGCAGTACCTGGTGAGCTTCGCGCAACTGCCGGATGGCGCCTCGCTGGACCGCACGGAAGACGTGATCCGCCGCATGTCGGACATCGCCCTGAAACACCCCGGCGTGGAAAGCGCCGTGGCCTTCCCGGGCCTGTCGATCAACGGCTTCACCAACAGCCCGAGCGCCGGCATTGTGTTCGTCACGCTCAAGCCGTTTGACCAGCGCAAGAGCGCCGACCTGTCGGGCGGTGCGATCGCAGGCCAGTTGAACAAGCAATACGGCGCCATCAAGGATGCGTTCATTGCAGTGTTCCCGCCGCCGCCGGTGCAGGGTCTCGGCACGGTGGGTGGCTTCAAGCTGCAACTGGAAGACCGGGGTTCGGTCGGCTACGAACAGCTCTTTGCCGCCACACAAGCTTTCATGGCCAAGGCACGCCAGACGCCAGAGCTGGGCCCGTCGTTCTCGAGCTACCAGATCAACGTGCCGCAGTTGAATGCCGACCTGGACCGCGTGAAGGCCAAGCAGCTTGGCGTGCCGGTCACGGATGTGTTCGACACCATGCAGGTGTACCTGGGCTCGCTGTACGTGAACGACTTCAACCGCTTCGGCCGCACGTATCAGGTGAAGGTGCAGGCAGACGCACCGTTCCGCGCCCATGCAGAAGACATCCTGCAGTTGAAGACGCGTAACCAGGCGGGTGACATGGTGCCGCTGTCGTCGCTGCTGCGTGTGTCGCAAGGCTTCGGCCCCGACATGGTGGTGCGCTACAACGGCTACACCGCTGCTGACATCAACGGTGGTCCGGCGCCGGGCTTCTCGTCAGGCCAGGCACAGGCGGCTGTGGAACGCATTGCGCATGAAACGCTGCCCAAAGGCGTGCGCTTCGAGTGGACGGATCTGACGTATCAACAGATCCTGGCTGGTAACTCGGCGGTGTGGATCTTCCCGATCTGCGTGCTGCTGGTGTTCCTGGTGCTGGCTGCGCAGTACGAAAGCTTGACGCTGCCGCTGGCCGTGATCCTGATCGTGCCGATGAGCCTGTTTGCCGCCATGCTGGGCGTGTACCTCTCGCATGGAGACAACAACATCTTCACGCAGATCGGCTTGGTGGTGCTGGTGGGGCTGGCGTGTAAGAACGCCATCCTGATCGTGGAGTTTGCGCGGGAGCTTGAGCTGCAAGGACGCTCCATCGTGGAAGCCGCCATCGAGGCCTGCCGCCTGCGTCTGCGCCCGATCCTGATGACGTCGATCGCTTTCATCATGGGCGTGGTGCCCCTGGTGGTGTCGACCGGTGCCGGCGCGGAAATGCGTCATGCCATGGGCGTGGCCGTGTTCGCGGGGATGCTGGGTGTGACGCTGTTCGGCCTGTTCCTCACGCCGGTGTTCTACGTGCTGCTGCGTACGCTGGCCACCCGCCTCGGCCAGCGCGCGGAAGATGCACCCGATCGTGATCTGGACCTGGATGGCGCACTGCCTGTGCCGTCGGCTCAACACTAATCAAGACATCGCTATGAACGCGTTTAAACAACACATGGGTTCGGCCGCGCGGCCGGGCCGCTGGACTCCGCTGGCGCTGGCTGCCGCGCTGTTCCTCGCGGCCTGCTCGCTGGCGCCAACCTACGAGAAGCCGGATGTCGGCACGCCCAACGCCTTCAAGGAGGCTACGCAACCTGCAGACGCACCTCTGGCTGCCGGTGAACAAGGCAAATGGAAGACCGCTGAGCCTTCCCTGCCCGCTGACGGCGCGTGGTGGAAGATCTTCAACGATCCGACACTCGACAAGCTCGAAGCACAGGCCGGGGAAGCCAGCCCAACGCTGGCCGCCGCAGCCGCGCGTGTGAACCAGGCGCGCGCCTTCGTGCAAGCCAACCGTGCATCGCTGTTCCCGGAACTGGATGCGGGCTTCGGCCCGACGCGCCAGCGAGCTTCGGCCGCATCGGCGGGCTTGCCGGTAGGCGCGCCTGTACAGCCGCAGACGTATTGGCGTGCACAGGCCACGGTGGCGTATGAGGTCGACCTATTCGGCCGTGTGCGCAACAACATCGACGCCGCCGGTGCTGATGCCGAGCGTGTCGAAGCGCTGTACCGCGCCGCCCGCCTCTCGCTGCAAGCCGATGTGGCGCAGACGTACTTCAGCCTGCGCACACTCGATGCGGAAGAGGCATTGCTCGCCCGCACCCTGATCGGCCGCGAAGAGGCGCTCAAGCTCGTGCAACGCCGCTTCAACACCGGTGACATTGGTGAACTGGACGTCGCCCGCGCCGATGCTGAACTGGCGACCGCACGTTCCGACCGCATTGGCGTGCAACGCCGTCGCGCGGTTCTGGAACACGCGCTGGCAACCCTGCTGGGCAAGGCACCTGCCGATTTCACGATGGGCGCCGACCCGCTGCAAGCCGCTGATGTGCGCGTGCCAGCAGGCCTGCCCTCGGCCCTGCTGGAGCGCCGCCCCGACGTGGCCGCTGCGGAGCGCTCGATGGCTGCAGCCAACGCACGTATCGGCGTGGCGCGCGCGGCGTTCTTCCCGCAGTTGCAGCTCACGGGCGGTTTCGGCTATGAGTCGCACGACATTGGCGACCTGCTCAAATGGGGCAGCCGTACGTGGATTCTCGGGCCGCTGGTAGGTACCGCGTTGTCGCTGCCGATCTTTGACGGTGGCGCCCGCAGTGCCGGCGTGAAGCAGGCACGTGCAGCGTACGAAGAGAACGTCGCCAACTACCGCGAAAGCGTGCTTGTCGCCTTCCGTGAGGTGGAGGACAACCTGTCGGACCTGCGCTTGCTGGCGGATCAATCCAAGGCGCAGGGCGATGCCGTGCGCGCTTCCACGCGTGCCGCGCAGCTCTCGCGCACGCGATACAACGCAGGGTCAGTCAACTATCTGGATGTGATTGATGCGGAGCGCAACATGCTGTCTGCTGAGCGCATCGGCGTCCAACTTGCCGGCAGCCGCGTGAATGCGACAGTGGGGCTGATCAAGGCGCTGGGCGGTGGCTGGGGGGACTTGCCGCCGGCTCAAGCGACGGTGGCACAACAGTAAGGATTCGTTTCCTCTCTCTCTGGAAAGCGAGATTCTGCGCGGCTTCGGCCGCGCTTTTTTTTTCTGAACGTCTCAGAGCTTGATCTTCGTTTCCAGAAATTCCAGGTACTTCGAGTCGTCTTCCAGAAAGATGTCCAACCCACCGCCCATATAGGCGCGGGTCAGTTCATCTGCCGCCTTGTCGAAGTTGCCCTGCTCGTAATAGAGCTGGCCGAGACGGAGGTGGATGTATGGGTTACCCAACCCCTTCGGACACAGCACGGCGTTGTAGAAGCACTTGAACGCCTTGTCGAAGTTGCTCGTGCGGAAGTGGACATCGCCAATGGCGACGTAGATCCACGTGGCGGCTTCCCAGTCGAGTGGGTTGTCGGGCAGCAGGCGCAGTGCGGCGATGTAGTGCTGCTTGCCGGCAGCAAGATCGCCCTGCTCCACCAGACGATCACCCTCGTTACACAACGCTGCGATTTGCGCGTAGGTGGCGTCTGGGAGTTCCATCATGGCAAGGCTCTGCGTGCTTTCTGAGGCGCGGGTGGCTTCCAGGCCAGCAGAATGCCGGCCTCTCCGCAACTGCGGTTCACGCTATCGATGTTGCTCCCCTCGACTTGCCACAACCACAGTCCGGCTCCGGCACTTGTCAGCGCCCCACGATCCGGCGCGTTTGCGATCCACGCCTTGAGCGAGGTGCCCTGGATCTGGATATCCAAGTGTGAGTCATTCAGGACATTGCACGGATAGACCATCCTCAGGATGTCTTTTCGATAACGTGCCGGCCCCTTGAACCGACCAGGTGCATCGCGCTTGAACACGGTCGGGTCTTCAAAATCGAACAGGCGCGCCAGGTTTTCGCCCTCGGCGTAGTAGAAGGCATCCGCAACCTTCTTGGCCTGATACAGCATTCCGTACGAACAGGCGATCTGCGGTACCTCGTCGTTCAAGTACTGCACAAGCTTCGTGTAGACATCATCAAGGTCGGCCGTACACTGCGCATCCATGTGATGAAAGCCGCCGAACTCGTCGGTCATATAGCCGAACGACGCGAGCCATGGCTGGGCACCCGGCTTTTCTGCGTACAGTCTGAAGGCCTTCATCTCTCCGGAGGACAAGCCGGCTCTCAACTCCGGCAGAGGAACCTCCTTCAGCTCGACATCCTGTTCCCCGTTGACGGTGACGTATCGGTAGTAGGCAGCGTTTGCAACCCGCTCACCAATGGCATCGAAAAATGCTTCACCAATTCTGCATGCCTCGATCGGGCTGATGCTGCCCGTGTCGTAGATCGCCAAACCTGCGGCCATAGTTCAGTTCACCTAGATGATCGAAATCAGTTGGTCCAACGCGCTCTTGATGGTCGGGGCATCGTACGGATGGTCGAGCACGATGATTTCACCCTGTTTGGCTGGCGGCAGGTTATTCATGGCAGCCTGATTGCGCGTCGTCAGCGATGGCAGCTTGGCGCCCATGTCCGTCTTGGAAGCCAGCTCGATCGCGTGAACCTTGCCGTTCACGTCGACGGCCATAATATCAGGGCGTCTGATCGACACCCCCTTGCCATTGGCAAAGTTGTAGGAGCGGTTCAAATAGACATCCGTGAACTTGCCACTCATCGCCAGCTTGTTGGCAATCAACTCCGATAGCTGATCGTGGCCAGGGGTCCCATCCTTCTGCCCGGTGCCATGGATCTTCGTACCGTTGACCTCGCGCACCGGACATTTAGCCAGTCCGAACGGATCAACCCAGGCATTGGGCGTTTCAACATATCCATGCGTGCGTAAGCCGCCTTCCAGGCCCAAGGGATCGGGGCTGAGATACTGTCCGGCGTCCGGATCATAGTAGCGATGCAGGTTGTAGCTCAGGCCACTCTCTTCATCGCCCCATTGGCCGGGGAAGCGCAGCGTGGAATCGATTCCCGCATCATTGGCCGCCTGCCTTGCGGGAAGCAAGCTGCCCCACAGCGTGTACGCTGCCCGCCAAACCGTTCGGCCTGATGCATCGAAAATCGCTTTCGGCAATCCAACCTGATCCGTTGTGATCGGATACATGCCCGCATCTGTTTCCTGCGCGAGTGGCACGGATTCCGGCGTGATGTGCCACGTGACGACCTGCCCTGTCGTGCCGTCGCGCCTGTGTGTCCAGCGCTCGGCAAGGGTGTATCCGTCCCAAAGGAATTGGATCGCCTCGCCGCTGCCGGTATCGATCTTCTCGACACGACGGTTGAATGCGTCATAGCGATACACCCAAACGCGGCTCTCGGGTGTCTGTACCTTCACCAGCCGGTTCAATCCATCCCACGTGTAGCGCCATGTCTTGGGCCTGAAGCCCGGGCGCTCAACAGTTTTCTCGATCGCCCTGCCCCGCGCGTCATAGCGATAGGACGCGTGCCCCACGCGTTGCTGCAGCCCCCCTGGGAGGTAGTGATGTCTATCCACTGGGCCTTGCCTGCCATGGGCAGCGATGTTCTGGGCTGCGTCGTACGCATAGTGTTCCGCACCCTGGCAGACGCTGGTCAAGGCCGTAACCTGCCCGCGCAAATCATACGAATAGGCCAGGCTGCCACCTTCTGTGTCGGCATGCGTGAGTTGGCCCGCCGCATCGTAGCGGTAGCCCTGGCGGACAAGCTGCTCGAGTGCGTGAAGCGGGTCACTCGGCATTGCCTCGAATGCTGAGCGCGGGCCAGCGGTCTGGCGCAGGATTCTGCCAACGGGGTCGTACTGCCGTTGCGAGACGAAATCTCCAACCTGCCGCCCCACCTCTCGCCCGTGCGCATCACGTTGGATGTTGAGCGCGCCCACGCGCGTCAGCGCACCCAGCGCGTCGTACTCGTAGTGCGTGGCACGGTGCGGCGTCTTGCGCTCACTGCGCAGGCCCCCTGCGTCGTACACATGTGCCAGCAACTGTCCGGCCTGATCCTCCTCGATGACGCGGCCATGGGTGTCGTAGCGAAACCGTGTGATGTGTGTCGTATCGGATCGTACGGCTGCAACGCTCAGGCGCCCCCCGCGATCGTAACGATAGATCAGCCTCACGTCGCCGGCGTTCAATGCCACCAGGCGATTTTCCGCGTCGTACCGGTATCGCCAGGTACTCCCATCCGGGAGTGTCTTTGTCAGCAGTCGGCCGACCGCATCACGTGCATAGCGGGTGGTGCGCCCGCCCCAGTCGCTCTCGGCAATCAGTCGACCTGCGGCGTCATAGCGGTACTCCCATGTCTCGCCCAGCGCGTTGATGACTCTGGTCGGCCGCGTTGCATGGTCGTACTCGAAGCGGGTGGTGCGACCCATGGCATCGGTGATGGCGAACAACAGGTCGAATGGCCCGTAGTCGTAGCGCGTCACCCGACCCAGTGGATCCTTCTGCTCGACCGGCAATCCCTCACGGTTGTAGGCAATGTCGTAGGCGGCGTTGTCTGCGAGCGTAATGCGCGTGATGCCGCCACGAGGATTGCGCTCCCCGGCGGTGTGGTCGTAGCGTGTTGTGTTGCCTTCAGCATCGGTCTGCTCCAGCAGCCGGCCGAGCACATCAAACCGCGTCCCGAGCTTCGCCCCCGTCGGCAGGCGCATCTCCATCGGCAGGCGCTGGGCGTCGTAGTGGAGTCGTGTCTCGTGCTCGCCTTCCACCACGCGGAGAAGCTCGCCGTACTCACCGTAGCGATAGCGCTTGAGCGTTCCGTCAGGATCGGTGCGGGAAATCAGCCGATGCTGTTGGTCGTACTCGAGCACCAAACGAGCGCCGCCCGGCTCAACAATGGTGGCCAGCCGTCGGTGGGTGTCGTACTTGAATTGTGTCGTCGCACCCGTTGGCGTACGAACGGCAGTGAGCTTGCCCAGCGCATCGTGGATGAACTCAGTGCGCCGCCCCAGCGCGTCAACCTGCGCCGTCATACGTCCAAGCTGCCACTCCCGTTGCGTGACATGTCCGAGCGGGTCCACTTCGCGTGTGACCAGGCCTTCAGCGTTGTGCTCGTAGACCCATTCGCCATCCGCATCAAACATGCGCGTCAGGCCCGCCTCGTAGACGAAGCGTCCGGTGTGATAGCCCTGCTGCGTTCCGGTCTCAACAACCTGGCCGGCATTGTCGTAGCGGTAGCGCACCTCGGTCTGATCGGCGTCGCGCCAGCTCGTCATCCAGCCATGCGCGTCGTAGGTGTAGTGAAACTGGCCGTGCTGGAAGCTCGATACCCCCGTAAGCATTCCGTTGTCATAGGTGTAGTCGACCAAACGGCGCGTCTCGCCAGAAACCTCATGCAGCGTGATGCTGGACACGGTGCGCGCAGCGCCGCGATAGTCCAACATCAGCGCGTAGCCGATCGTATGCCGCAGCATGACCAGGCGGCCGTGCGCGTCGTAGTCAAAGGCGATGGCGTTGCCGTTCCAGTCTTCGATGCGCTCGATGCGGGAGACGCCACCATCCACCAGCGGCGCGAACACCATGATCTGCCGTGTCTCGTCATCAAGGATGCGCGGTGCGGCTCGCGTACCCTCCAGCCGATACCGGGGCTCGCGCAGGTTGATGCCATTGAGCTCGGCATCCGGCGCTTCGAAGGTGATGGTGAGGCCGCCTCCATCAAAGAAGCGTACGAGTCGGTCTTCATCCAGGCGCAGGCACCGTGACCAACTGACCGACCATTTCGGCCCCAGCAAGGCGTCATCATCAGAGCGAGTGCGATAGCGGCGCGCAAGCGCAAGCGGCAATACGCCGGGAATGGAGAGGTCTGTACGCATCTCCACCATCTCCCCTGTTGCAACGTCGATGGGATCGTTGCACTTGGTCGCGGTCTCCTCCTTGACGCCATCACGCTCCGCCGATTTGTTCGGCTCGCCCGGCGCCTTGCCTCCAATCATGCCGCCCAGCTTGGCGCCAAGCAGCCCGCCCACCAGCCCGGCGACAAATTCCTCACCCGCCGTCAGCTCCGGATTCTTGGGGCCGAACTGCCCGGTGGTCTTGTCGATCAGGATGCTCTTGCGGCCGGAGTTCACCTTGCCGCTGCAATGGCTCGAATGGCCGATGCGCACGATCGGCAGTTGATTGACCGTGATGGTCAAGCTGCCTTCTACCAGGGGCTCTGGGCCGGGGTGTTTGTCGCAGGCAATGATGTCGGTCACACGCGCGGCAGCTTTGCCCTCGAACGTGACATTGCCCGAGCCCGACGCGATCTTGCCGCAGTTGGTGCCCATGCTCTGGCTGGCCGATGCCAACGCGCTGCCGATGCTCAGGCCGCCCGCCATGCAAGCCCCCACCAGCACCGCGCCCGCCAGACCACCGGTGGCCACAGTGGCAGCAACCATCGCGCCGATGGCCACACCAATGGCAAGCCCCGCCACCATGCCCCAGAAGCCCGACGAGTGCGCAATGTCATCGCCCACGCAGGCGGGGTGCGGATCGCCCCGGCCGATGGTCAGGCCGAGCTTGTCGCCAAGCCATTCAGCGCCTTCGGCCATGGCGCCGGTCACGCCGATCTTGCCGAGTATCCACGCACCGCCCAGCGCAACGACAGCGGGCACAGCGGCCAGCGCAGCGGCACCGGCGGCGGCGGCACCCGTTGCACCTGCCGCCGTGGCAGCCGTGCCGGCCGCGTAGGCACCGTAGCCAACGTCGGCGCCCAACATGCCGTAGTTGGCACCGTCCACCCACTTCATCTGCGACTGCTTCTTCGCCTCACCGTCTTCCAGGTGCTGGATCGCGGCGATGCGCTCCTCGGCGGTACCGCTCGGGCCGGTGGGTGACGTTGGCGTGCTCGGATCTTGATCGGCCATGACAGCGCTGCGCTCAGGCCGGCGCGTTCAAGCGCAGGCTCTGCACGACGCCTTCTACCAGCGCCTTCTGGCTCGGGCTCAGCACGCCGGGCGCGGTGAAGGTGAGCATCAGCACCTGCTTGCCGTTTTCCACCATCGTGAGCAGTTGCTGTAGCGGCCGGCCGTTGTTCGACCACTTGTATTCGTGCGCATACGCCGCGCGGCCGGACACCGTGGTCTCGTTGCTGGCCACGGCCTCGTAGTCCGGCACCTGCTTGGCGAGCTTCTGCAGCTCGCTGGTGGCGTACTCGGCAAACTGCATGCCCCACGGCAAACGTTCACGCGTCACGACAAAACTCACACCCTCGGTGCCGGTTGCGGCAGAGACGAACACGTTCATCGACTTGTCGATCCAGTCGGGCGGGAGCGACAGGGAACCTTCCTGCATCTGATACATGGTGTCAGCCGTTATCTGGGTTGATATGGGTGTTGGAGGCCTGGATCTTGATCTCGGCTGCGTCGAGCCGGATGGTGGACGAGCCCTTGTGCAGTTCAATCGCATCGGCCGTCATGTGGATCGACGTGCCACCCGCGCCGCCCACCTTGATCCACAGCTCCTTGGCTTCGATCGTGTGCACGCCTGCGGGTGACTTCTGCGTCGTATTGCCTTGGGTCACGGTGTGGGCCTGGTCCCCCACAGACACCGTCGTCTCGTAGTTGCCCTTGGCAACGGTGAGCTTCTTGTCGCCCTTGCCGACGGTCGTTTCCATGTTGCCGGTATCGACCTGCGTCTTGTGGTCACCCTGTGTCACCAGTGTGGTGTGGTTGCCCTTGACGGCTTCACTCATGTTGCCGGTGGACACCTCCGTTGCATGGTCCCCCGTCGACACCAGGATCGTCCGGTCGCCCTTGATCACGTGCGTGCTCTGCGCATCCTGCACGACGGTGTTCATGTCCTTCTGTGCGTGCATGAAGACTTCCTGCGCGCCGTTCACGTCAGAGAAGCGCAGCTCATTCGAGCCACCGCCCTTGTGCGTCTGACTGCGGATGCCCATGGTCTGGCCGCTGTCGCCGTGGTAGGGGTTGGCGGCCTCGCCGTTGAAGACGCGCCCAACGATCACGGGGTTGTCCGGGTCGCCCTCGTTGAAGGCAACAATCACCTCTTGCCCAATACGCGGGATGGCCGCGCCGCCCCAGCCCGCCCCTGCCCACGGCTGCGAAACGCGCACCCAGATCGAGTCGGAACCATCCTGCTTGCCACGCCTGTCCCAGTAGAAATGCAGTTTGACGCGGCTGCCGTCGGTATGGATTTCTTCGCCCTTGGGGCCCACCACCACTGCTGCCTGCGTGCCGTACATGTAGGGCTTGGGCGTGCGGCGCTCGGGTCGGAACGGCACCTCCACCGGCAGGCAGGTAAAGCTGTTGCGATACGGCAGCTCGGTGCCCTGGCGCGTGTAGTCATTCACCGCGTGGTGCCGCACATGCAGGAGCACGAAGGGCTTGTCGTCATAGGCGGATACCGGGTGATTGGTCAGCCGAAAGCGTCCGCCCGTAGTCATCGCCTGCACGAACCCTGTGCCCTTGAAGCGGTGCGCCAGCGCTTCTTCTGCCTCCATCGCCTGGCGTGCATAGCGGCGGCCGTCGTCACCGTGGTCGTAGAGCGAATGGTATTCGTAGCGCTCGGTGCCGCCGATGTTGGGGTTCTTCAGCGTGGTCGGCACCTCCACGTGCATCAACGGCGACGATGGCGTGTCGTAGTTGAAATCCCGATACGTGATCTTGCCCACGCGAAAGTTGAACGCCTCGTCCCAACGGTCGATGCCGTTGCGCTCGCTGGCGGCGCTCGCGCCGTAGTACGGAATTGAATCGACCGGCTCGATCGGCTTGAACGTATCGTTGGTGTCGCCAATCACGAGGACGTGTTTGTCTTTCTCGTAACGGTGCGTCCAGAGCATGCCCTCCTGCTCCATCAGGCGGGCGCAAAAGTTGTAGTAGGACTCGCGGTACATGACGATGTACTCAAGCCGCGTCTGTTCCGACTTCAGATGGAATTCGAAGTCATGAAAGCCAAGTTCGACAAAGATCTCCGAGAGGATCTCTTCAGCGGTCTTGTTCTGGAAGATGCGGCAATCCGTCGAGCGCGTGAGGAACCAGAACCACGGCACCACCGTCATCTCGTAGCGCGTGACAGCGCCCGGGTGCCCCACCCGCCCGAACGACGCAACGTAGCCCTGGAAGTAGCGCTGGCCGATCTCCGGCCCGCCCGCCAACTGGCCGAACAGGCCCCCGGCCGACTTCGGCTCCAGCGACACCGACACCTGCTGCCCGACGATCTTGTCGATCTCGATATCGCTCTGGTGCGAGAGCAGATCGAGATGGATCTCCGGCAGGCGATTGACGTATTCGTCCACCACCAGCGCGTTGACCAGCAGCACGTCGTGCCCGAGCGGCGACTCCATGCGCACGAAACGGCTGTCCTGCGTCAGCCGCGCCTTGGCACCC
This sequence comes from Ralstonia sp. A12, assembly GCF_000801955.1. Lineage (GTDB taxonomy): Bacteria > Pseudomonadota > Gammaproteobacteria > Burkholderiales > Burkholderiaceae > Ralstonia. Next base: position 46,328 of record NZ_JSZO01000030.1, on the reverse strand, counting down.
GACATGCCGTTGATGGCATCGGCAATGGACGCAGGCGTGCGCCCGAGCAACGACATGCCCGTCTGCGCGAGTTGCGCCGCACGCGCGGCACCGCCGATCAGGCCTGCGCCCGGCACGTTGCCAAGCATGCCCGCGGCATCCGTCAGCAGGCTGGTACCCGCCTGCAACCCGCTGCCGGACAGTGTCGACAGAAAAGAATTTCCGGACGGCGCATTGCCGTTTCCGGTTGTTGTGAAACTCATGGGCCCGCTCCCATCGTCCTATGCGATTTGCACCGGCCGGGCCAACTACGCAGTCAACAGAAACACCCGTTGTCTTCGGCCGGAATCCCCCCGGCGCATCCAATCGATACGTTGTCGATTGGCGATGGATCGCATGCTAGTGGATGCATGCGTTTGGCAGATGAGCGTTCCGTTACTTGGAGCCTGAAACTTTTTGAATTCTGGCTTAACGCGTTTTAATCACAACGCGCGACGTCGCTACGAAAGCACTTGAGCGCTTCCGCATCGCCCCAACATGAACGTTTGATAAAAAACGCGGCGTCTTCAAAGCGCCGCGCCATGGGTCTGATCGAGATTCGCAAACGCCATCCGCGCCTGAATGGCCGCTCGGCTCTGCGTGCCTACGAATCCTGCCCGCTCCCGATCTTTGCGGGAGGCTGCGGCGCCTCCAGCGCCAATCCCGGCGTATTCCGCAGCGGGTGCTTGAGCAGTCCATCCACGAGCGTTGGCGACACGTAGTGCGGCCCGTCGAACAGATAAACCTTGAAGCCCTGGTAGCGCGCCAGTTGCGGCGCCAGCTCAAAAGCAGTGGCGGGGCGGAATCCGCCGCGGCGCTTGGGACGAAACGCCTCCGCAATCACGCGTACGCGCTCGGTGCCAAAGCGCCCGGCCAGCGCATCAGCATAGGCCCGCGCTGTAGCCGGATCGCGCTTGAATGCGCCGCAACCGTCCTGCCAGAACACGCCCACGTCGGCGGGCAGCCAGCGTGCAACCCAATCGGCGAAGCCCTTGGCGCCAAGTTCACTGTGGTCGTACACGCTGATCCACAGCGGCCGCGGCAACCGGTCCAGCGCGCGCTTGAGCCGTGCCATGTCCTTCCACGTGGGATCGACTTCGACCGGGAAGTACCAGCCCTCAACGTTGACGGGGGGGCGCACCGACACCAGGTGCCGTGAGCGCTCGGCAAGCTCTTCAACGTGGGCGCGCGCCCAGGTTTCATCAAATGCACCGGCCAACCCGACGATGACGTTGCGCGCCCAGGGCTCGGCAGCAATGCGCGACCAGTCCGGGGCATGCGCCACCGCCGACGGCCGGGCGCCCGACACGAAGGTCGCGTCGTCCACGGCTGTCCATTGCACCAGCAGGTTGCTGACACCGAGCCTGTCCCACGTCCCCTTCGGATTCTTGTGCAGGGCATCTGGTTGCCAGACGACGCCCTCTGCCAGCGGCTCACCGGCAAACTCCTGCGCAACCGCCCCGCCCGTCAACGTACCGGACAGCGCCAGGGCCACGACCAGCGCGGCACATCGCCAGGAAGGACGGCGTTCAGGCATTGTGCTTGCCCTCGGTTTGGCGGATCGGGTTGAGTTGCATGTCACGGTAATCCTGCGCCAGCTTGGCGCGATCGATCTTGAAGTTGACCGACACCGGCAACGTTTGCCGCGGAATCAACTCCGACGGGATCATATACGGCGGCAGCGCCTCACCCAGCGATGCCTTCCAGTCTTGCGGCAAGAACGGCGACTGCGCATCGCCTGACGCGGGCTGCACAAAACCGACAATGCGCGCCACCGACCCATCGGGCCGCCGCAATGGCACCGCTGCGGCACTCTGCACGCCGGGCAGCTTGCCCAGCGCGGCGTCGATCTCCAACAGCTCGATACGGTAGCCGCCCACCTTGACCTGGTCGTCCATCCGGCCATGGCAGAACAGGCGGCCATGCTCGTCCACCGCGCCCAGGTCGCCGGTGCGAAATCCGCGCGTGCCGTTGTGCGAGAACATGCGCGTGGCATTGAGGTCTTCGCGGTTCAGATAGCCCCGCATCACATGCGGGCCGGCAATGCACAGTTCACCGTCTTGCACGAAGACTTCGCTGCCGCGCTTGGGGTAGCCGATGGGCAGCTTGTCTGTACCGGCAAGCATGGCATCGTCCACCACGATCCACGTGGTGGCAACCGTGGCCTCGGTGGGGCCGTAGGTGTTGATGATGCGCGCGTTCGGAAAACGCTGTCGCAAGTGACGTGCCAGCGTCACGGGGAGCACCTCGCCGCAGAACAGGAAGGTGTCGAGCGTGGGCAACCCCTTTCCCGAGAAATCCGGTTGCAGCAATTGCTGCTGGGCAAATGACGGGGTCGAAACCCACGTCGTCACGCCGTGCGCGGCCAGCATCTTCAGGAAAGCATCGCCCTGGGTAATGGCCTCGCGGGAGGCCAGCACCACGCCGCCGCCCAGCGCGAGCGTGGCCATTACCTCGTACATCGACAAGTCGAAGCTGAACGGCGCCTGATTCAGGAACACCGGCGCCGTGCCCAACCCAAAGTCGTGCGCCATCCAGTCGACCAGGGTGTGCACGCTCTCGCGGCCAATCTGTACGCCTTTGGGCTCGCCCGTGGTGCCCGAGGTGAACAGCACGTAGGCCAGCCCTTTTTCTTGCAACGGTTGCGGACTGCTGCCATGCGGCAGGGGCTCGAAGGTTGCGGTGCGCGCGTCGTAGTAGGCGTGCGCGCTCAATGTGCGCGCAATGCGGTCCATGCGCTCGTCGGGGTAGATCGTGTCGAGCGGCACGAAGGGCGCGCCCAGCATCAGCGCACCGGCAATGGCCACGAAGAACGCCGCCTCCTTGTGCCCGCGGATGATGACCGGCACGTCAGCAGCAAAGCCCGCGGCGCGTGCCTGCTCACACCAGGCAGCCGCTTCTACCGCCAGCGCTTGCCAGGTGAGCGTGCGATCGGCGCCGATCACCGCATCGTGGTCGGGCCGCAGCCCGGTATCGACAAAGGTACCCGTATGAAGATCGAACCGCATGGCCCTCTCCTATCTGGTGGATTGGATATACGCTGCCAGTGCATTGACCGAGGCCAGATGCTCGGCAATTTCCGTGGGTGGCACGCGCGCGCCAAACTGCACTTCGACCGCCATCACGATCTCGACCGCCAGGACGGAATCGACCAGGCCCGATTCGATGAGCGGCGTGCCGGGTTCGACCGTGCGCATGACAACGCTCTCGACGAGCGCTTTCACATCGGCCTGCAGGGTTTCGGTTTGAGTCATGGTCATGGTTGCGATTAAGCGCGGTCAGAATTGGAAATAGAGAAAGCGCACTTCGCCGTGCAACTGCGCCATGCAAAACAGCAGCAGGCCGACGATGACAACGCTCCAGCGCAGCGAAGGCCGCCACGCAAAACGTGAAGCCGCAGCGTTGGCAGGACGCTCCAGCGCCGGTGAAAATTGGCCCATCCATTGATGCACGTTGGGCAGGCACCAGACGATGGCCAGCATCACCACGATCTGCAGCGCCAGCATTGAGCGGCCCAGCACGATGCGCAGCCACTCCAGGCCGGTCATGCCGGCTTCGCCCCAGGCGGGCCAACCCAGTGGCTCGATGCCGCGCAGGCCAACCATGCCGCCCAGCATCTGCAGCGCGTCATGCACACCGTGCGCGCGAAAGAAGACGAACGCGACCAGCGCAGCAACGAACGTCAGCAGCACATTGCCTGCATGGCGCAGCGGCGTGGGCGGTGCAGGCTGTGCCGGCGCACCGGCTGGCGCGCGTGCTGCCTGCCACGCACGCCAACCGTGGTTGACGCTCAGGAAGGCCGCATGCAGCAGGCCGTAGATGAGGTACTGCAGCCCTGCCCCATGCCAGACACCGGCCAGACCCATGGTGTAGAAGGTCGGGACGGCCACGGTTGCCGCAAAGCCGTCCACCGAGCGCTGCGCCAGCCGCCCCGTCGACTTGCCGCTGCTCATGCGTGCGCGGTTGATGCGCATCGCCATCGGGTAGTAGAGGTAGCTGGTCAGGTAGCGCGTGAGCGTCATATGCCAGCGCTGCCAGAACTCGATGATGCTGCCGGCCTTGAATGGCGAATTGAAGTTGAGCGGGAAGCGCACCCCGAACATCTTCGCCAGCCCCATCGCCATGTCGGAGTACCCCGAGAAGTCGAAGTAGAGCTGCATGGCATACGCCAGACAGGTGCCCCAGGCTGCCAGCATCTGCAGCTCGTGCGGTGCAGCAAAGCCATGATCGGCGTACGGCGCAATCGCGTCGGCCAGCAGCAGTTTCTTGGCCAGCCCGCAGGTGAACATGGTCAGGCCGATGGACAGGTTCTCCGCGCGCAGCCGGTACGTCTCGGGGCGCGCGAACTGCGTCATCATTTCCTTGTGGTGCAGGATGGGGCCCGCAATCAGGTGCGGGAAGAACGTGACGAACTGGATGAAGCCCAGCGGATCACGCTCCTTGACGATGCCCGCGTTGCAGTCGAGCAGATAGCCGATCTGCGTGAAAGTGAAGAACGACACGCCCAGCGGCAGCGCCACGTCCTCCATCGCCACGGCAACCCAGCCGGCCGGCATGATGTCGGCCGCGTTCACCACCAGGCCAAGCAGTGCGGCCAGGTATTTGTAGCGCACCAGCACCGCCAGATCGACAACGATGGCGAAGGCCAGCCACGCGCGGTGCGCACGCGACCCCGCCGGGTTGCTGAGGATCAGCCAGCTCATCGCAAAGTTGAACGCGATCGACAACGTGAGCAACAGCACGAACGACGGGTTCCACCACCCGTAGAACAGGAACGACGCAACGCACAGCCAGACCGACGCCGCACGCGGCGAGCGCGCACCCAGCAGGTAATAGCCGGCAATCGAAACCGGCAGGAACAGCGTCAGGAAAATGAACGAGTTGAATAGCATCTCGGCCTCAATGGCTTGCGCCGATAGCAGTGTTCTTCACCGGCAGGTGCAGCGCGTCTTCCGACATTTCCCACACCAGCACGCGCACGCTCTTGGGCCAGGTGGCGCGTTTGTCCCACATGGCCTGCATGGCCCGGTCGAACTGGCCATCGTCCAGGCTCACGTTCCAGACCTCGCGGCCAAGCTGTTCGCCCAGACGCCCGGCAAACTCACTGCGCCGCGAGAACGAGCTGCCTGCCAGCATGACTTCCACCGGCGGTGCGTCATCCAGCAGGCCACCCGAATGCACCACGCCGATAGTTTGCGGCGTCACCTGATCGGGCGCCGGGCGCCATGCGTCGGGCACGTCGCCCAGACCGCTCAGCGTAAGCAGATCGCCGACGCGTGGCTCCACCGGCCCCTGTTGGTGCTCGAAGCCTGCCTCGCCTCGCCCCCCCAGCAACGGCAGCACAGCTGCGCCGATCACGTTGGCAGCAGCCTGCGCGCCGCTTGCATTCCAGTGCACATCGGTGCGGAAGTACGCGGGGCTTGCCTGTTGCAACGCGGGCAGCAATTCAATGCGTGCGACACCGGCAGCGTCCAGCGCTTGTTGCCATCCAGTCAGGCGCTGCGTCATGCGGGCGTCCTGGTGCAGGCCGCATAAGGCCTGCGCCTCAACGCGTGCCTTGTCAGGCACCGTCACGACCACCAGGCGAATGCCGTCTTTGCGCAGCGCGTCGGCATAGCGGTGCAGTGTCGCGATGCGCGCATCGAGCAACGCATCGGCACCGGGCACACCCACCTGCCGCACCCGCCCGGCCGCAGCCGGGGGCGGGCGCAATCCATCGGCGTAAAAGAGCCAGCCCGGGCAACCCTCGCGCACCTGTGGCCCGAGATCGCCCAGCACGCGATAGCGCACCGCTGCCTGCCAGCGGTGCAGCATGCGGGCATACGGCACATCGATGGCACCTTCAACCTGATGGCCCAACGTACCATCACGCCATCCGCTCCAATTGAACGGCTCGCCGCTATCGGCCTGTCGCGCGAGTGCTACCACGGCCATGCCCAAACCGACAGCCAGAAGCAACGCCACCAGCCACGCCACAGCCCGATGCCAGAACGCGGACCGGTCCGGTGGCGCAGCCTCTGCCGGCGCTTCCCCTGGCAGCGCGGTTGCAGGCGAGCGTGCGAGCCCGTCGCTCATCGCGCCAGCGCCTTGTCCAGGCGAGCAAGCCATGCGTCTTCCGCCATGATCGAGGCGGCATCCCACTGCGTGGCTGCATTCGGGCCGTTCATCATCTGGCCCTCATTGAACTGCCAAACCAGCGCCTTGATCTTGCCGGACTTGAACGCAGGCGACTCCAGATAGTTCAGCAGCGTCTTCCACGGGCCAACGTTGCCGAAGGTCCAGGTCAGGCCAACGGGGGTGTCGATCGCATTCGAGAGCTTCTGCGGAAAACCAAGGTACGGCTGCACCATGCTGTTGCCGACCACCTGCACAACCGGGGGCGCGCTATCGAGCAGGTCCTTGCTGTTGCCGGCCTGACGCACGAAGAAATGGTCCTTGCCGACAGCCTTTTTCTTTTCGGGCGGCAGCAGGTCGGCCAGATCGCCGTAGCTGATTTCTTCGGTCCATTTGCCGAGCCGCGTGCCGCCACCGGTGCGCTCGGTGAACAAGCCACGTGCCTGCAGCAGCTTGGCAGTGGCAGCGGCGTTGGCCTCGGCGGCGCGGCCCGACCAGTGGTAGTCGGCGCGGATGAACGTTGTGTCGTCGGTCGGGTTGACGGTGGCAATGGCGGCTTCCGCATCCACCAGGTCGAGCCCGATCTTGCCGGCATGTGTTGCCAGTGCTGCGTAGCGGCCTTTCACTGCGGACGACAGCGTCGTGCCGTCGGGCAGCTTGTCGGCGTAGGCGCGCGCCTTGAGCGGTGCGATGACGATCACCGTGCGGATGTCGCTCGCGCTGAGCTTGTCGGCCGCCTTGCGGATGAGGTCGAGCACCTGCAGGCAGGCACCGGTGTCGTCATCGGTCAGGCTTTCCCAACCGGGGAACAGCCAGCGGTCGCGCCCTTCGATGATGGTCTGCACCTTGGTGGCAGGCGCTTGCGTGCCCAGCACAGCAAGGCTGAGAGTGGGCAACCCGGCCAGTGCACCGGCCAAGGGCGCAGCCCCCAGCGAGAACAGCACGCGGCGGCGACGGGCATCGACGGACTGACTGTTGGGGCCGAACGGCGAACGAAGCAATGCGGTCATGATGAGGCCTTCAGATTCGGTGGTGAGGTTCACTTCTTGGCGGGCGGCCAGGCAAGGTCGTCGCGCACGCCGGTGAGCACGGGCTTGGCGGCATCGCCGGCCAGGAACAGGCTGTAGCTGTCACCAGCGGCCAGCGCCGGCAGTTGCAGCGGCGCTGTGGTAGCGGTGCCGCAGCTGCCCGTCAGGCGCGCAGAAATCGGGTTGATGGCGCGCGCCTGCTGCGTGCCTGCAGGCACCTGCGCAAACACGGTCGGGCCACCATCGGCCACGGCGATCTTTCCTGCGCAGGCGCCTGCAAAGTTGTAGACGCGCAGCGTGGCGCGCATGGCATCCAAGCGCTCCTGCGGATTGGCCACGCGCGTGGCGCGCCAGCCCTGGGCTTCACGCGTAAGCACCACGGTGATGGCCTGGCCGGCCGTGGCATCGCTGGCCGATGCCGCGCCTGCTGCATCGGCGGCAGCGGCAGCAGCGGCCTGTGCGGGCTCCCGTCCGTCAACCGTCACGCGCAGCGGTGTGCCCGGCGTCACGACGCTCAGTCGCGTCGATGCGCCGGCCGCCACCGTTTGTGCAGCCTCGCTGCCGGGCAGCGTCACGCGGGCAGGTTGCGCGGCCAGGTTGACCACGCGCACATACGTGGCATTGGCAGGCGGCTGCGGACCGTACAGGCCGGCAACATCCTGCGCGGCAGCGTGCGCGGCGGCGGGCACGCCCAGCACGAGCACGGCGCCCAGCGCGCGCATCAGGTCAGTCAATGTCATGCAACGTGGCATAGGATCAATAGGAATAGATGGCGTTGAAGAACACTCCGCGGGCCCGGTCATCGCCGGCCAGCTTGAAGCGGTATTGCAAGGACAGGTCGACATACGACTGCGGTGCGTCGTACTTGCTCTCGCGGAAGACGTAACGCGTCGACACCCCCACCCCCGCGCCGATCGGCACGCTGCCGTTGACGCTGCTGTCGTAGTCCGCGCCGATGACGACGTACGGGAACACCGTCCAGCGCGAGCTGACGCGGTCAATGCGATAGGTGCGGCCTAACTCGGCGTTGGTGGTGGCGTAGTTGGTGCCGGCCTGCAGGTAGCGCCCGGCTTCTGCATAGAAGCGCCCCGTCCACCACGACGGAACGTCGATGCGGCGCTCAGTGCCGAAGCCGTCGGAATACGCGGCGCGCGCAAGCCAATCGCCGTTGGCGGCGGAACCGATCGGGATGACGCGTTCGATGGCGAAGATCGCATTCACATCGGCAAACGGTTTAACCCGCACGCCCACCGCAGCCTGCAGTGTCTGGGCGCCGCTGGCTTCACCGCCCTTGACGCCAAAGCTCTCGAAGGCGCGCGCATAGACCTCGAACATCCGGTCACCCAGCGGGCCAAATGGGCGCCAGTACCCTTCCACACCCAACTGCCACGCGTTGGCATCGCCCGGCGTGGTGGCCAGCAGCGGGCCTGATGGCATGCCGCCGCCACGGTAGCTGAGCGTCGCGTCGAAGCCCCAGTTGCGCGTGGCGTCTGCATGGGCCTCGCGCATGTCGAGCATGGCCTGCGGCGTGGGCGGTGGGTCATCGCCCTCCGGCGGCGCCAGACCCGCATCGATGGCGCTTTCCAGATGCTGAATGGCAAGCTGGTTGCGACGCGCTGCCATGGCCGAGTAAGCGGCATCGGTACGCTCGTCGATCGACAGCGGCGTGATCTTGTCAGCGCGCTCGAACAGGTCGGAAGCGGTCTGATCATCGCCTGCACGCTGCGCGATATACGCAGCGGAAAGCGGTGGCAGCGCATCGAGCAGCCCGTCGTCAACAATCGCCTTCGATTCGCGTGTTGCTGCCCGCTCCTGCTTGGCGTCAATCAGCGCGTTGACCAGATCAACGCGGTGCTGTGCGTCCTGCGGCGCGGCCTGCACAGCCTGACGGGCATACTCAAGCGCCAGCTTGGTGTCTTTTGCCTCGGTGGCGCGGGCTGCCGCCTGTGCCGGCGCGAAGCCGGCGTCTGCCGGATACAGATCGCAGTCCGATCCGAACTCACTGCTGGCACAGTCGATCACTGGGCGAGCCGCCACCGCCACGCGCTGCGTGATCGCCTCGGCAGACGGGGCCGGTGTGGCCGTTGCTGCCGACGCAGTTGCCAACTGCAGGCGCGCACTGTGTACGCGCATGGTGATGAGCGAATCCGTGTCGTCGTCGATCGGCTTGAGATTGCCGAGCATGTCGATCACGCGCTGCGGCTCGCCCTGGGCCAGCCAGATATCGGCGGCGATGGTCTGCATCGAACGCCGCACCGCCGCGGTGGCATCGGTCTGCTTGGCCGCTTGCGCCAGGTCAGCGTTGGCTGCCGCCGACTTGCCCTGTGCCGCGCGTGCGTAGCCGCGCAGCGTCCAGGCCATGATTTCCGTATCGTCGTAGGCGATAGCGTCGTCCATCGCGCGCTCCATGCCAGCGAGATCGCTCGTGGCAAGCAGCCCGTCGATGAGCTGCAGGCGGTAGTCAAAACGTGCCGGTGCATAGACGACCGCCTGACGCGCCAGCTCGATGGCACGCGCCACATCGTCTGCCCGGCCCGACTGGCGCGCATTGAGCGCCGCCTCGGCCACCTTCATGCCCAGGCCGACGCCAATGAATTCGCGGCGGATGCGCAGTGGTTCGCTGTCGCCAAACTGGCGGACGGCGGCCATGTCGGCGTCCCACGCAGCGGCGTCATCGCCAGCGGCGCTGGAGGCATCGATCAGCAACAAACGAAAACGCTTCAGGTCCGGACGCAGCACAATCACCTCGTTGGCGTACCGCACGGCGCCTGCAAAGTCCTTGGCGTTGTAGGCTTGGTAAGCGCTCTTGGCCGCTTCCAGCGCCGCGCCGGTCAGCAGTGCACCGCCCTCCTCATCCTTGGCCTGCGCGTGCCCTGCAGCGTTGGCAGGTGCCCGCAAGGCGGCAACGCGCTTGCGCTGCTCGACGAGCTGCCGGTCAGGGCCGAAACGCGCAACGGCGCCGTTGAGCACACGCCCGGCCTCCCCATATTGGCGTTGCGCTGCCAGCGCATCGGCCAGCAACAGGTGGAGTGACATGACGTCAGGACGCTGCCGAATCGCCTCACGCGCCAGTGCCACGCAACTGCTATACGCACGGCGCTTGCAGGCATCGTAGGCCTGCTGGGCAACACGATAGGCGGCACCGGCCAGCGGCAATGGCTGGGCGCCATGCGATTGCGCGTGCAGCAGCGTTGGTGCGCACAGCGCGCCCGCCAACGCAGCCATCGCCATGCGCGCCGGAATGCGTTGCTGGAATGCGCGCGCGGGTTTCACATTCAGTTGCCTCATGCCGCTGCTGCCAGCACCCCGCCCAGGCGGTGCTGCTCCTTGATCACGTCTTCCAATGCGTCGTGCGAGATCACGCCGCGGCTGACCATGTAGTCACCGATGCGGCCGTCGCGGTGCGGACTGTAGTCGCGCAGTGTGGTGTCAAATGTTTCGCGCAGAACATGGCCGCGCTCGATCAGCAGATCCCCCAGCAGCGGCACACCACGCGCTGCGGCGGCGCCATCCACATGCGCGGCCTGCGGCGCCGGTGCTGCACCGGCTTCCGCCACCTTCATGCCGCGCAGTTGGCGCAGGCCCATGGCGATCTCGCCTTCACGCACGATCTGTTGCACGACATCGCGCTGCAATTGGGCGGCCACCTGTGCGAGCTCCACATCGGGCAACGGGCTGGCCACCAGCAGCACGACACGCCCCGAGGCATCCTCACCCTGCGGCAGCACACGGTGGCGGATCACGGTCTCGAGCGGCAGCACGTCCGCATGCGCACGCAACCGCTCCAGATCAAGTGCGCCACGCTCAAGATCGGCCTGGAAGGCAATGGCCTCGGCCAGCGTTTCGTCGTCCAGCCAGCCTTTGGCCATCAGTACGCGGCCCAGGGGCGCCTGGCGGGCATGGGCGTCTTGCAGTGCCTGATCCAGGTTCTCCTGCCCGATCGCCTGCCACGTCACCAGCAGTTCGCCCAACCGCGGACGCTCGCCGCTGAAGCCGTCTTCCGACGGAAAATCGTGCATGGTCTTGTCCCATGCCAACCGCTTGCCGGTAATGAGGTGGGTGAGGAACATCTTCCACGCCCGCGATACCGCCATGAAGTTGATGAAGTTGCCGACGATCATGCGCGGCACCGACAGCACGCCGTGCTCCCATCCGTAGAGCTGCGTAACGAAGTACACGCGCTGCACCACACGCAGCGTCAGCGCAATGGCGTTGAACCACAGCAGCGTGCCCAGCCATTCGTACTTGGACAGCGGCGAGGCGATCAGCTCGGGCATCCACCCAAACTGATCGGCCACCGCAAACAGCAGAAACTGCACGATCAGCACGTAGGCCAGAATGCCAACGAACGCGGTGACAATGCCCTTGCGATCCCGCGCAAGCAGGTAGCGGTTGGCGGGGCCACCCGTCCAGCCGGTCTGCTTCCAGCCTTGCAGCCCGATGCCCAGCGCCCAGCGTGCCCGCTGCCGGTACGCCGTGCGGAAGGTATCTGGGAAGAACTCGCGCACGCACAACGGCATGGTGAGCGTGAAATCGCGCTCCGGCCCCAGCCCGAACCACGATTTGCGCCGCATGCTGAACTGCACCGGAAAGCGCGCAAAGATAGACTGCATGCCCATCTTGCCCAGCCGCGCACCCACGTCGTAGTCCTCGGTCAGGCTTTCGGTATTGAAGGGCTGGTTGTCGGTTTCGGCGGCCAGCGCGAGCAGCGCGCGCCGCGAGAAGCAGGTCCCAACGCCGGCGGACGGCACCGTGCCGGCCAGGCTTTCGCGCACCACGAGGTCCTTGCCATGCCACTCGGCAAATTCATCCATATAGGTGCCGGCCACCAGCTCGAACCAGTTGCGCTCGAGCGATGCCACGGGCAACTGGATCATGTCCTTGCGCGGCAGGAGGTAGTTGTAGAAGCGCAGCTCCAGCGGATGGAGGACGTCCTCGCTGTCGTGCAGCACCACACCGGCAAACTCGATGTTGTGGTCGCGCTCGTGCTTGAAGATCGCCTGGATGACCCAGTTCAGGCAGTCGGCCTTGCAGGTCGGGCCGTCGTGCGGCACTTCCACGCGGCGCAACTGCTTGTAGCGGCGGCGCATGCGCTCCACTTCATTGATCGTTTGCGCATCGTTCTGGTACGTGCCGACGAATACCATGTAGCTGCGGTAGTCCATCACACGCACCATGTTCTCGATCATGGCCGCGATCACGTCGTACTCCAGCCATGCCGGCACCATGATGGCGATTGGCTGCTCAGCACGGGCCTTGAGCTGCTCGGCCGTCAGCGGCGTGTACACGCGCTTGACCGTGAAGAAGCGGTAGACCTCGCGCACCCAGAACCATACGTCGATGAACAAATCGTCGAGGCTCGAAATCAGGATGAGCACCGCCACCACGATGGCCAGCAACTCCAGCCCGTGGTAGTACTGGGCCAGCAGGTGGCCCGCATACCATTGGATCGCGTCGAACGTCACGACTTCGACTGGCGACGCCGGCGTGCGATGCCCGCCACTGCCAGCAGGATCAGGAACACCAGCACCACGATGCCCGGCCCGGCCCACGACCAGAAGCTCTTGGCCAGGCGCGGACGATCTTCATCGCTGGGCAGGACTTCACCGGGGTGCAGCGTGTCGAACACGCGGGCGATGCCGTCACTGGCCACCACCGCCACGTCGCCGCGCGACAGGCGCAGCGTGGCAGGCAGCACCGGCGCCACCGGCCCGACGGTGCGATAGACCACGCCCGTCGCACTACCCGCCTTTGCCACTTGCACGATGCCGAGGTTGGTCAGGCCCGACACATCGGCCAGCAACTTGTCGGAAGTCGTCGTCAGCGTCAGGCGATCCTTCGACAGGGCAGCGCGGCCGGTCTCGTCACGCAGGGGCACATCGATTGCCAGGAAGGTGTCTTTGGGCGCCGCCGCCTCGTTGTCAGCCACCGCGGTGAGCTGGCTGCGCGTGGGCGCGATGCCGGCGGCGTTGGCCAGGCGCGCGACACGCGGCAGCGTTGCCGCTGCATCGCCCAGATAGGCGGTCGGCACCATCACATTGGCCTGCGAGGCGAAACGCGCAACCATGCCGGTGAAATCCGGGTCCAGGCTGGCGGTTTCCAGCGTCACGTGGCTACTCGGCAGCACGGCCACCGGATAGCCTTGCAGACGGGCACGGCAGCCGTCTTCGGGCGGGCGCTGAAACAGCACACGCAGCAGGTTGGATGCGCCCAGCGCGTAGCGCGGGATGCGCGCCGTGATGCGCTGCACGCGGCCGTCCTGCTTGAGCAATTCCGAGCCGATCAGCATGCCGTTGAAATAGACCGACGCGACCTGGCCGCCCACACTGGCCGACGGCGCGGCCGCAATGTCGAGCACCACTTCGCCCGGCAGCTTGCCCTGTCCCGAGACGGTGCTCAGGTCAAAGCTGGCATCCCACGTCGCACGCCCCAGCACCTCCATCGTCCGGGGCTCGCCGCCCAGCAGCGACAGCGCGACCTTGTCACCGTATGCGTGCGGCGCGCCTTCCAACTGGTGCACCACGATGCGGTTGGACGTGTCGATCGGACGCCACGCTGCGGCCAGTGCCGCTACCCCGCCAACATCGCCCGTCACGATCACAACCTGCCCCGGCAGATGGGCGAGCCGCACTTCGCCTGCCGTCAGCGGCTCGGTGATTGGCGCCCAGGTCTGCACACGCCACTGGTCAAACGCTGCAACAGCCGGCGCGGATACCGCAGCAACCTGCGCGCGCAGTGCATCCAGCGATGTCTTCAGGCCCTCGCGCAATGCGTCATCCACCACCACGATGTCCGGTGCGAATGCCGAGCGCGACGCGAGCAACACAAACGCCCCAGCCTCTGCCGGGCTGGCCAGCTTGTGCTGGCCACCGGCAGCCAGCGCAGCAAATGCCGGCACGGCCTGCAGCGCCTTGGGCACGCTCACCCCGGTCAGGTCAACCGTATCGCCCGCCACGGGCCATGCACGCACGGCCGGGCGCTTGTTCTCTGCCTGGAGCAGCGCGATCGTCCGCCAGCTCACGTCATAGGCGGGTGCGCCCACCTTGTTTGCGCTCAGCGCAACCGTCGGTGCCGTCGGCAATGCACTCCACGCGGTGCGCAGATCCTTCACCGCAGCCGGGTCAAAGCGATATGTCAGCCGCGACGTGGGAGCGATACGCAGCACGTTGCCGATGGCGGTCTGGTCGGTACAGATGGTGTCGTTGATGATGGACGACCACTGCAGCCCCAGACGGACAAAACCGGTAGGCCGCGGGCCGCCATCCACACCCAGGCTGGCCGCCGCGTCGCCCTGAAACTGGGTAAAGCCGCGCGCCAGCACCGGCGCGCCGTCCAGCGACACCAGCATGGTGGTGCGGCCGCCATCTGCACGCATGTAGTCACCATCCAGCTGGAGCGTTGCGTCAGAGATCGGCAGGTTGGCCGGCACCGGCAGGTACAGCTCGCGGATGGCATCCGGCGCCTGCAGCACCAGCGGCTCGCGCACGCCCACGTCTGCCAGCGACAGGCTGCGCGCCACGACGCGCCCTTGCGAAAGCTGGGCCAGTGCCGCGCCAAGGTCATCGGGCGCAGCCTGAGCACCGCCCGCAACCAGCAAGGCAACCGCAAATGTCGCCGCCCAAGCGCGTGTCATGCAGCGAAAAGAACGTTCAGAATTCACGTCGATAGTCTCGCAATGATGGATGGCGCCTTATCGCAGCAAAGGCTCGCGGGCAGTTGCACCAACAGAGATGCGTCCGGGCCCGTCAGGATTGAATTCATGGAACGGCTGCCCCGTCAGTGCCGCCACGATGCGTGCCGATGCATGGCCATCGCCGTAGGGGTTGGAGCGGCCAGAGAAGGTCTCGCCGATTGCCAGGTACTCCAGCACCGTGCGCGTTTCCCGCACAATCGTTTCGCGCTGGGTGCCGACCAGGCGCACCGTGCCGGCCGCGATCGCTTCGGGGCGTTCGGTCACGTCGCGCATCACCAGCACCGGTTTGCCCAGCGCCGGAGCCTCTTCCTGGATGCCGCCCGAGTCAGTAAGAATGACGGCCGATCGCTGCATCAGGCGCACGAAGGTCAGGTAGTCCAGCGGCTCGATCAGATGCACGTTGGGCTCGCCGCTGAGCGCCTGCCGGACCGGCCCGCTAACGTTGGGGTTGAGGTGCACGGGATAGACGATCTGCGCGACGTTGCTGCGCGCAAGATCGCCTAGCGCGGCGATGATTTCGGCAAAGCCCGCACCGAAGTTCTCCCGGCGGTGGCCCGTCACCAGCACCACCGGCTGCTGCGGATCAAGAAACGCCAGCGTCTGATCGAGCTGCACACGCAGCGCAGCGTCCGCGTCGATGCGCGCGGCGCTCAGATAGAGCGCGTCGATCACGGTGTTGCCCGTCACGATGATGCGGCCCGCCAACGACTCAGCCAGCAGATTGGTCCGCGAGCTGTCGGTTGGCGCGAACATCAGGTCGCTCATCACGTCGATCACCCGGCGGTTCATCTCTTCAGGCCACGGCTGCGCGAGGTTTCCGGTGCGCAAACCGGCCTCCACGTGTCCAACCGGGATCTGCCGGTGGAAGGCGGCCAGCGCAGCGGCGCAGGCCGTAGTGGTATCGCCGTGTACCAGCACGCGGTCCGGCTGTTCACTGGCGAGCACTTCGTCGATCGAGACAATCAGCCGCGACGCCAGCCCGTTAAGCGTCTGGTTACCCGTCATCAGCGCGAGGTCGTGATGCGGCCGGACGCCAAACAGATCAAGCACTTGCGACAACATGGTGCGGTGTTGGCCGGTCACGCAGACGATGGATTCCACGCCGGCCGTCGACTCGAGCTGCTTGACGACCGGTGCCATCTTGATGGCCTCAGGGCGCGTGCCGAAAATGGAAAGGATCTTGGTTGGCATCAGGATTCGTTCTCTTACAAATGCACCGCTGCGGCCGACAACGACCACGAAGCGAAGCAGCCACACGGTTCACGATCCAAGCCGGGCGCGACATTACAGGGCGCTAGCGTTTGCGTGCAACGCCAGCTGTGGCCGCCCGGCTCACGAGGACTTCAGCAGAAAGGTGGAGTGCAGACGTGCAGGCATCGCCCGCAAGCGCGCGTTGCGCCGATCACCCATCCGAAATGCTTGGCCCGACCACTAATCGATCGGTTGACTCGGCCACGCACAACTCGCCGTGCAGCGCCCGGGCAAACACGCCATGCCGGGCACGCAAGGACGCGCGGCCAAGTCAATGCCGGAAGACAGCGCCCCCGGGCCTGGAAAACGGCGTCTGAGAATCAGGTCGGGCCGAACAGGACGTTGACCCGCGTGCCATGGCGGCACAGGTGGTGTGTCGGCAAACGGGACAGCGTCCCGCTCTGCGTGATGGAAGTGAGCGTCGCGAT
Source organism: Ralstonia sp. A12 (assembly GCF_000801955.1). Lineage (GTDB taxonomy): Bacteria > Pseudomonadota > Gammaproteobacteria > Burkholderiales > Burkholderiaceae > Ralstonia. The sequence continues at coordinate 29,796 of NZ_JSZO01000030.1, read as the reverse complement.
CCCTCGCAGGGCATGCTCGCGCGTCACCATAATGCGTTGTTTCATAACTTCCCCGTCACCAATAGATACAGACCAACATCGTCCGACCACCAACTCAAGGCTTAAACCTTCTTATTGATTGGATTACTTATTTTTATTGTCACCATACCCCCCAGCTGTCTGTGCAACAGCCCGCTTCGGCGGGTACAGCGATGCGCATACTAGCGCAAGATTTCCTGATACGTGCCCACCAACCGTAGGGAACGCTGGCTTTCCAACAATTGTTAATTATTGGGTTAGCGTTTCTTCACAAGCCGTTGATACTGGTTTGATGACGAAATCACCGGTATATGAGGGAGTGCCCAGAAAATCTACTCGACTGCAATGACCACTGAAACAAAACCGCAGCCATTACCACCTGCTCGCCCCTGAAACCGATATCCGCGTCATTTAGCCGCAATCTGATACTTAATACCCAGGCAAACACCCGCGGCGGCACGATACCGGCAAGCACAGCAGCCTGCTGCAGCGCCTGCTTGCGCGGCCCGTAACGCTGACGAGCAGCGCCATCTTGTGCGCTTCGGTGCATGCCTCACTCAGGATAGACAAGGGGGTCAGCTCAGGACCGGCGCCGTATATGCCCCAACATTCGGGCAAATGAACAATACAAGGCATAAGCAGCATGCAGGCACCCGTTTTTTCGGCATAGCGCCCGCTCCACCGCCACGCATTATTCCAAACAAAACAACGGATCTGGATAACGCCTCTTTTCCGGCCCTATGCAGTCTGCGGAAATTTTTTAAAAATGCTAAGACGCGAAGCAATTGCCAACACCCCACAATCGGGCCTGTGCTGCCGCCGCAGCCGTGCCACCGATGAGGCTACACGCCCTGCCTCTCTTCATTTCAATGGTGCTGAAACAGATTGAATTTTACAGGAATGCCAATACGATATCAGCCCGCCAATACCACCCATTCGGGGGGCTATCGATTCAAATAGCTTTGATTGAAAGACATCTTCTTTTGATTGAGCGGCATTTCGCATTGGCAGCCCGCAACTGAGGCGCGATGCTCGGACAACACCGCGCACGCACCCTGCCTCACCGCGAGTCCGGACAACCAGCCGCACGACAACTTACCGAAGTGCAGCCAGAGCCACACAGCCGATGGCAGCCAGCAGATTTGGCATCGCTCCGCCCGCCACCTCATCCCTGGCCAGGAGTATTTCCCGTGCCCCATGTGCGGAATCAAGCGCAATGGATTGACCCGTCGTTATAACCAACCCTATATTTCGCTAGAAACGCGCATATTGGCACCCATCCGCCAGCCAAATGCCTCTGGCACACCACGCATCCGCATGACCGATTCTGTCTGGACGCCCCTGCTGCTCTCATTGAAAGTGGCCGGCTGGGCGACCGTCCTCAACCTCGTACTGGGCGTGGCCGCCGCCTACGCGCTGGCGCGCACGCGCAGCCGCCTGCGTGACCTGATCGACTCTGTACTGACCCTGCCGCTGGTATTGCCGCCAACGGTGCTGGGGTACTACCTGCTGGTGCTGCTGGGCAGACGCGGCACGATCGGCGGGTGGCTGGACAGCATGGGCATCCAGCTTGTCTTCACTTGGCAAGGCGCGGTCATTGCCTCCACAGTGGTGGCTTTCCCGCTGGTCATGAAGTCGGCACGCGCCGCCTTTGAAGGCGTGGATCACCAACTGGAAAATGCAGCACGCGTGCTCGGCCTACCCGAGGCGGCCGTGTTCTTTCGCGTGACCCTGCCGCTGGCTGCACGTGGCATCGCCGCCGGGGTCTTGCTGGCGTTTGCACGCGCACTGGGTGAATTTGGCGCCACGCTGATGATTGCCGGCAACCTGCCCGGCCGCACCCAGACGCTGTCGGTCGCCATCTACGAAGCCGTACAGGCCGGGGATGACGCTACCGCCAACACGCTCGTGCTGATCACCTCGCTCACCTGCATTGTGGTGCTGGTGGTGGCCAGCCGCCTGCTGCAAGGCCGTGCGCCCAGCCTGCAGGAGCAGCCGGCATGAGCGCAAACCAAGCTGCGATGGTGGATCTCGTCGTACAGAAAACGCTGACCAGCGCGGCGCGCGTGTTCTCGCTGGACATTGCCGTGCGCTCCGACAGCCGGCGCGTGGTGCTCTACGGCCCATCGGGCGCCGGCAAGAGCCTCACCATGCGCGCCATCGCCGGTTTGATGACGCCAGACCGGGGCCGCATCGTATTGAACGGCCGCACACTGTTCAACCATACAGATGGCGTCAGCCTCAGCACGCAAGAGCGCCGCGTCGGTTACCTCTTCCAGGACTACGCCCTCTTCAACTACCTGACGGTGGCGCAGAACATCGCCTTCGGGCTCAAGCGCGGGTGGTTCAACCCGCCGCGCCGCCAGCACGACGCGCGGGTGCGGCAGTGGATCGAGACCTTCGAACTGGAAGCGGTGGCCGCCAACTATCCGACGCAGATTTCCGGCGGACAGCGGCAGCGCGTGGCACTGGCCCGTGCGCTGATCGCCGAGCCCTCCATGCTGCTGCTCGATGAGCCCTTTGCCGCGCTGGACCCGGCATTGCGCACGCGCATGCGCTCGGAGTTGTCAGCGCTGCAGCGGCGGCTGGATGTGCCGATGCTGATGATCACGCACGACCCGGCGGACGTTGAGATCTTCGGCGACCACGTGTTCGAGCTGCGTGATGGCCGTGTCGTGGCAGACGCGGTGCGTGCACCCGATACGGCTCCCCTGTCACCGCATCCGCACCTGACAGCGGTGGCGAACCGCTCGGCCTAGAACACGCCCAGCGCCAACCCTGTCGCCATCGCCTCGCCAAGCGAGCGGCAGCGCTCAAGATCCTGCGTGCCGATCTGCTTGGTTGCCAGGATGGCTTCCGGCGTCTGCGCATGGGTACATACGATGATCGGCTCGGCCACGGGCTTGAGCCGCCAGCCTGTAGCAATGCGTTCGATCTGTCGCACCGCGTTCTGGCCATCGCTGCCCGCGCAGATGAGACATGCGTATGGGCGGCCGTTGATGCGGTCCAGCGCCGGGTAATAGCAGCGATCGAAAAAATCCTTGAGCTGTCCGCTGATGGCGGCGAGGTTTTCCGGCGTGGCGAACAGATAGCCGTCTGCCGCGAGCACGTCATCGGGGCCGGCTTGCGCTGCGTGGAGCAGGCGCACGACAACGCTGCCCTCTTCTGCTGCGCCGGCCTGCGCGGCCTCGGCCATCTGCCGGGTGCCGCCCGTCATCGAGTGATAGACGATCAGCAGCGTCTTGGATGCAGCCATGAAGCTCAGGCCAACCCCAGGATCACGCTCGATGCCTCGAACACGGCCACGGCTTCCACACCCTCGGCCAGGGCCAGCGTGTCGACAGCCGTGCGCGAAAGCATGGCCACCAGGACCGTTTCCCCCGCCGACCCGGCATTCGTATCCAGCAGACGCAGGCGCACCTCGGCCTGCACCGCGCCGTCACGAATCTCCGTCACCACGCATGGCAACTGGTTTTCCGCTGAGACCCGCCACTCACCGGATCCGCGCAGCAGCATCACCGCCGGCGCCTTGATGAGCGCGACGGCCTGCACACCGGGCGCCAGCCCCAGCGTTTGCGTGCTTTCCTGCGTAATGGTGGCCACCACGGCCTGGCCACCTGGCAAGCGCAGCGTGACGGCATCGTTGACGGCGCCGGAGGCCACGGACTCCACTGTGCCGAACAGCGTGTTGCGCGCGCTCGTGCGCAGCATCAGGCGGCGCAGCAAGGTGGCGTCTTCGCGGGCGGCCTGGGCGGCCGCATCCAGACGCTCCACAAAGCGCCGGTGCTCCGCTTCCAGCATGCGAAAGCTGTCGATCAACCGCTGCGCGCGCGGCGTGAGCACGCTGCCACCGCCGCCCTTGCCGCCCGTGGTGCGCACCACCAGCGGCTCGCCGGCCAGGTTGTTCATGGTGTCGATGGCGTCCCACGCGGCCTTGTAGGAAAGGCCCACGGCCTTGGCACCCGCCGTGATGGAGCCTGTCTGCCCAATGGCGGACAGCAGTTCGATGCGGCCGTGTCCGCCCCAGTTGTCTTCACCGGCGCGCAGCCAGATGGTGCCGTCGAGTTCCAGCATGTCGTCTCGTATTGGATGGAGATTGCAACATGCGGATGTTAACGCCGATTCGGGTCACATCGCGCCGATCGGAGGGCAGATCGGCGCATCGACCGGCGGGGGTGAACTCAAGCCGCCATCAAGCGCGGCGTGCGCACATGCAGCAGCACCGAGCGCGAGAGCAGCAGCCCGCCCAGGAACCCGAACAGCGCGCTGAACAGCGTCATGAAACTGGCCGATTGCAGAACGTCCGGATGGATCGCCAGCATCACGTTGTAGGCGTAGCGTGCGGTGAACAGGCTCAGGATCACCACCATCGGCACCCAACTGCCGGGCACGCGCACTGTGGCAGCCGATTCGGAGACGGCGCCGCTGGGCGGCACCAAACGCGTCAGCAGGAAAGCTGCCGCGATGGCCGTCAGCCACGCCACCAGTGCGAGTGCGCTGCCGTGGCTCGCCATCACGACACCGTAGAACGAGTACATAGCCACCACCACCGGCAGCACGATCAGGCGGCGGCGCGATACCACGCGCGGCTGCGTCTGGCGCAAGCCAAGCGCGATCAGCATGGCAAACACCACGAACACCCAGGCGGGCGTATGCGACACGATGGAGGTGATCGATTCAGGCATGGCGGTCTCCCTGTTGGAATGACCCCAGCTTAGGCGCCGCCTCCCGCACATAGGAGCGGTTTGCGACGAATGGCAGAAAGGCTGGTGCGAACGGTCAGCCTAGGCGTTCAGCCCACGCAGTCAGCCCAATGCGGCGCGCACGCCGGCGTCCACCACCGAGAGGTGCGCCCGCAGCAGCCGATCGAAACCGTCCGCGGTGACGGGCTTGCCGATGTAGTAGCCCTGGATCTCCTGGCAGCCCGCCTTGGCGAGGAACTCCACCTGATCGGCATCTTCCACGCCTTCGGCGGTGACGGTCATGCCCAGAGCGCGTGCCATGGCCACGATGGCCTCGGTCAACGCAACGGAATCCGGGTCACCCGGAATGCCCGTGATGAACGAGCGGTCGATCTTGACGTTGCTGATCGGGAAACGCTGCAGATACGACAGCGACGAATACCCCGTACCAAAATCATCGATGGAAATGCGGATGCCCTGCGCGGTGAGCGCATCGAACATCGGGCGGACTTCATCTGCGCCGCCCATCAGCAGGCTTTCGGTAATTTCCACTTCCAGCGCGGTGGGCGGCAGACCGGTCTCGGCCAGCGTCTGCTCGATCATGGGCACCACATCACCGGCCTGGAACTGGCGCGCCGACAGGTTGACTGCCATGCGAAAGTCATAGCCCAGCGCTTCGTACCACGTCACGGCCTGTTCGCATGCGCGGCGCAACACCCATTCGCCGATCGGCACGATCAGGCCGGTCTCTTCGGCCACCGGAATGAACTCGACCGGCGAGATGGCACCCAGCTTGGCGCTGTTCCAGCGCAGCAGCGCCTCGGCACCGACGATGCGGTGGCTGGCCAGGTCGTACTTGGGCTGATAGACGAGCTGCAGCTCGTTGTTCTCGAGCGCATCGCGCAGCGCGTTCTCCAGCAGGTAACGGCGCTGCAGGCGGGCGTTGAGTTCAGCGGTGTAGAACTGCGCACGGTTGCGGCCATTCTGCTTGGCGCGGTACATGGCGGCATCAGCCGAGCGCAACAGGTCGGAGCCCGAAATCCCATCGTGCGGATACAGCGCCACCCCCACCGACACGCCCAGGTAATAGCGCCCGTTGACGGTGTCGAACGGCTCGCGCATGGTCTGCAGCAAACGTTCCGCCAGCAGCGCGATACGCTTACCTTCAACGCGTTGCTCGATCAGGATGACGAACTCGTCGCCACCCAGGCGGGCAATCACGTCGCCGGGGCCAATGCAATCGGTCAGGCGCGCGGCAGCGCTCTGCAACAGCGTGTCGCCGCAGGCATGGCCGGCGGTATCGTTCACGCTCTTGAAACGGTCCAGATCCAGGAAGAACAGCGCAAGCTCGCGGCTCTCGTCACGCGCGCGCTCGATGGCGCTTTCCAGATGCGCGATGAAGAAACTGCGGTTGGTCAGACCCGTGAGCGCATCGTGCGCAGCAAGATGGCGCAGGCGCTGCTCGGCGCGCTTGATGTCGGTGATATCGGCGAACGACAGCATGATGCTGCTGGGCATCGGCTCGCCATGACGGCGGATCGGGATGATGTTCTCGCGAATCCAGATCAGTTCGCCGGTCTTGAGCAGGAGCCCATAGACCCGCCCCAGGATCGGCTCGCCGCTACGCTTCACGAGCTGCGAAGGCAGGACATCGTGCGCGACCTCGTTGCCGTCCTCGTCAATCACGCGTTGCAGCGGGTCCAGCCGGTTGCGGCCAACCAACTGCCCGGCACGCACGCGCAGGATGCGCTCGGCGCTGGCGTTGGCGGCCAGCACCACACCGTCCGGGTTCTGGATCAGCACCCCTTCGTTCAGGTGCGTGATAGCTAGGCGATAACGCTCTTCGCTCTCGGCCAGGCCGCGCTCGATGGTGTCTTTCTGGATGGCGACGCCGGCCAGGTGGGTCACGTCATCGAGGAAATTCAGTTCTTCTTCGCTGGGCAGGCCAGGCTGTCGGTAGAACAGCGTAAGCGCGCCCAGCTTGTCGCCACGCGACGAGCGGATCGGCAAAGCCCAGGCCGCCGCAAAACCCGCAGCCAGTGCTGCAGTACGTTCGTGCTGCCAGCGCGGGTCGGTTGCGATATCGCCAATAAGGGCCGCATTGCCCAGGTAGACCGCGCAACCGCATGCACCGGCATCGGGGCCGACGGGCGAATTCTCCAGCGTAGCCGCGTAGGCCGCTGGCAACGTGGGCGCGGCTGCAACGCGCAGGCTCTGGCTCTCGTCCGGGTTGTCGGTATCCAGCAGCAGCACTGCCGCCATGGCATTCGGGTAGACCTGCTCGACGTACAGGCACAAGTGGCGTAGCACCGTCGACAGCGTCGCATTGGAAGCGAGTTGCGCGAGCACGGCGTTCTCCGAAGCAAGCAGACGACGCGCTTGCAAGGCTTCGGCACGGGCCTGTACGGCATGACGCTCCAGCGCGTGGCGCGACCCCGCTTCACGCAGCACCAGCATCACGGCCGGCTGGCCTTCGTGCTCGCAGGCTGCAGCTTCGCTGGCAACCAGCACATGGGTGTAGTCGGCACGCACCAGGCGATGCTCGACGGGTTGTGCAGGCAGGCCGCCGCTCACCATGCGCGCCAGACGCGGCACGGCCTGACCAACATCATCCGGATGGATCAGGCCGGCAAGCTGAGCGCCCTCAAGCTGCTCCGGCGCTTGCGCATTCATCAAGCGCGCGGCGGCGGGGTTGGCACGCACGACGCGCCCTTCCATCGTCAGCAGCACCGCATCGGACGACAGGCGCGCCAGCGCATCGAAATCCGTACCCATGGCCTGCTCCCCGGCTACAGCAGCCTGGGGCTCGGTCACGGTCTGCGCCGCAGGCACAGGCGCCGTCGCCGGACGTGGCATGGCTTCCAGGGCCGGCTCAGCGTCAACAGGAAGGGCTCCGGCATCGGCCGGATGGGAACGGGTCATCGGGGATACGGTTGCTTGGTCAGCGACTGCGACAGGAGATGCAGCCTACACGCGTTTCGACCCTATCCACAACGGCACGCCGGCGGAAAACTGAAGAGCGCTCTGCGCGATAACCTCGGCGCCAGCAAGGCAACGGCCCGCACCTCGGTACGACGCCCAAAGAAAAACCCGCGCTCAGTTGACGAGGCGCGGGTTGAAATCTCTGGACCGTGTCGATCTGTTCCAGAGAGGAGAACCGACCCACGAAGCGACGGGCACATAGCTGCCCCGGCATCGCTTCCATGCTTTGAATAATAGTGTCCCACCCAAAAAAACAAAGTGCGAAAAAGGCAGGGTATTCCATCCCTTTTTATAATCCGCCCCATTTTTCGTACCGCTTCTTTTTGGCACTGCACGAACCCCTTTGCTGCTTGTCCCGCCTGCGCGCGCTGGCGATCCGCCATGCATCGCACGATGATGCCGATCGTGCATATAAATCGCCCCGGCATATAGGTTGGTCGGAACACGCGCGTGAATGTTCCGTATCGGGTTCAACATCCGCCGATTATGTCGATTGCATGAATCATTTTGCGCAGGGTGAATCACGTTCAGGAGAACGATGGGGCAGTTTGCCGCGTCAAGTTTCGACACGAAGTGCCGTTACACTCCAGAGATCCCGCCTGCCCGCGTTGCTTTACAGGCGCATTCTGACCCCCGTGCTTTGACCGTCATGCCGTCCCTTTCCCCCACGTCTCGATCGTCGTCCTCGTCGCATGGCTTGCGACGCTCCACACGATTGCTGATTGCCGTAGCCGCACTTGCCGCGCTGGTAGCGTTGCCGCGCGCGCATGCTTCAACGCAGCCGAGCACACCGCTCACAGCAGCAGCCAGCGCACCGGCAGCTACCGAACCGCCCGCACCGGTTTCCGCAGCGGCTGCCAAGAGTGGCAAGGAAGGCAAAGCCCCCACCTGCCAAGCCATCATGCAGCGCCTGTCGGGCAGCCTGGCCGGCACGCCCAGCCGCGCCGACAAGCCCGGTGCCGTGATGGTCGATTTTGAAAAATCCGGCGTGACCATGGCCTGCAGCCATTCCGACGCCGTCGCCATTCCGGTGCCGGGCAACGCCAAGCCACGATGACACGCTCCGCAATCGCACGCGGTGTGCTTGCTGGCATGCTGGCCGGACTGGCCATGACCGCCTCCAACGCGATCGCTGCCGAGCGCTGGATCACGCTGCCCGATCAACCGGACAGCTACGCCTCGCTCGATGCCGGCAGCATCCAGCGCATGCCCAGCGGCCCGATCAGTGTATGGGTGCGCGTGGAGGCGTCCAACCGTGCGGGCATGCGTTCATTGCAGCGCATGTTCGGTGCGTTCCGCGGTGACATGGCCGACTTCCTCTACACCGTCGACTGCCGCAGCCGGCAGTTCTCGGTCTCGCGCGCCAAGCTGTACCAGGGCGCCATGACCGTCAGCGAGAAGCAGTTCGCCAACGATGCCAACTGGCAGCGCGTGGATGGTGTGGGCCTGGCCGGGGCGGTGGCGCACGAACTCTGCTCGGGCTAGGGGCTACGCCCGCCATCCCCGGCGGCACGATCGTTGGTAACATCGGCGCGTGCGCCCCACCCTCGACCCTTCTTCACCTGATCCACGTGTGACCGCAGACGCCAGCGTCTTCGGCACGCTTGCACGTGGGTCGCGCGCGTCGCTGGAGCGCGTGGCCAATCTGGGCGACGGCGTAACCGCCGCCATCTGGTGCAACGAGCATGACGAAGCCCGCTACGTGCAGCCGGGCCACCACACGCTGTCGGTGTATCTGCAAGGCGGTTACACCACGCACCGGCAGGACTTGCCGAACCTGTTCGGCGCACCGGGCCGTGTGTGCATGCTGCCGGCCGAGCACGAATCGGCCTGGGTGATCGACCAGCCAATGCGCTTCGTCCATCTGTACTTCGCACCCGATGCGTTGGCCGGACACGCGGTGCGTTTGCTCGACGCCGAGCCACGCCTCTTTACGCTGCACGACCGCACCTTCATTGAAGACGCACACCTCGCGCAATCGTGCGCGCGCATCGCCCTGCTCGACTGGACCGACCTGGACGACCGCATGCGCGCCAACGCGCTGGCCAATGACACGCTGTCGTATCTCGTGCAGACGCAGGGCCGCACACGCGCGCTGGCGGTGCGCGGCGGGCTGGCACCGCACGTGTGCCGCCGCATTGCCTCACGCATTGAAGCCGAGCTGCACTTGCTGCTGTCAATCGGGGAGCTGGCGGCCGAAGCCAACCTGTCGGAATTCCATTTCGCGCGGATGTTTCGCGCATCGTTTGGGGTGGCGCCGCACGAGTGGGTACTGCAGCGACGCATCGCCCGCGCGCAAGACCTGCTGCGCTCGACCATCCTGCCGCTGGCAACGATTGCCGAGCGCTGCGGCTTTGCCAGCCCGAGCCATTTCAGCCGACGCTTTGCCGCTCAACTCGGGGCCTCGCCCTCACGCTACCGGCAGGCTTGGCAAGGCAACTAAGCGCGCCACCTCCTGCATCAAAAAAACGAACGACCGTATTTCAGCATCGGCTGAAAAGCTGTGCTGGGCCTAGCGTTTTCCACGATGGAGGTGCTCTTTGCGTTGCAGTAATTTGGAAGTGGGTTCCCCATGGAGAGCACCATGTTTACCCATATCCTCTTGCCGACCGACGGCTCCGAGCAATGCCGCAAGGCAGTCGACGGCGCATTGAAGCTTGCGCGCGCCACCGGCTGCCGCCTCACCGCTTACACGTGCATTGAAGAATTCCCCAACATGGCGTATTCCGCCGGGGTGGGCGAGTGTCCGCACGCGTACTACATGGAGCAGGTGAACGGCTACGCCAAGGATTGCATCGATCGCATTGCCGAGCGCGCCCAGGAAGAAGGCATCCAGTTCGACAGCGATGTCTCGCAGTTTGCCGAGCCCTACCTTGGCATCCTGGATGCAGCGAAACGGCACGCGTGCGACGTCATCTTCATGGCATCGCACGGGCACCGCAGCTTGATGGGCCGATTGCTGATCGGCAATGAAACGCGCAAGGTGCTGACCTACGCGAGTGTTCCAGTGGTGGTCTACCGTTAGCGGCGGCAGACCCACACTGGCAAGTCCGATTACATTGCCGCCAGTTCCTGCGCGGGCCCGTCCTCGCCCTGCTCGAGTTCGGCCACGCGCCGGGCTTCGCGATCGGTGATCTGCTTGCGCTGCTCAGGCGTCAGCACCTGCATGATCTTGGCGCCGGCTTGCGCACGCAGCTGGGCTTCGCGGGTGACGGCGCGGCCTAGCGCCTCGCTCAGCGTGCGGACGCGCGCTTCATCGTACTGGCCAGACATCACCATCTGACGCAGGTCACGACGTGCATGTGCGACGGCCTTGTGCTGTTCGCGCTCCTGCGGCATCTGCGCGTACTTGATCGCGAAGATCTTGTCGCGCTGCTCTTCAGTCAACTTCAGGCCACGCAGGAAGAACTCACCACCGTGGTGGCGACCCATGCCATGCGGCCCCATCGGACCCGGCCCACGGCCCATCATCCCCGGACCATGCCCCGGCATCGGCGACATGGGTGCAGCGCCGGGCGCGGCCGTCTGGGCCATCGCAGCGCAAGACAAAAGAAGCCCGGCAGCAACGGCAACCAGGCGGCGGGAAGTGACAGCGATCATGATGAGGCTCCTGATGAGAACGTCGGCCGGACACGCCAGCCATGCGTTCACTGTAGCCATCGATGTCGCACCAAAGGTGGGCAAACGGAGGAGTTTTCTTGAACCTCTGCCGGGGCAGAAACGGCTCCACTGCAGGCTCGGCGCCTACGCGTCGAGACGATAGCCCACGCCGTAGACCGAGTGGATCATGTCGGTGCCCGGGCTCAGCAGCTCCATCTTGCGGCGTAGGTTCTTGACGTGCGTATCGACCGTGCGGTCCGTCACGATGCGATGGTCGTCGTAGATCTGCTCAAGCAGATTCGCGCGTGAGAGGATGCGCCCCGGCGCGCCGGCCAATGCCGCCAGCAAGCGGAACTCCACCGGCGTGAGATCCAGGCGCTGGCCTCGCAGCGTGGCGGAGTACGCAGAGCCGTCGATCACGAGCGCGCTCTCGGGCAAGCCGCCGCTGCGCTGCGCGCGCCGCAGAATGGTCTTGATGCGCGCCACCAGTTCGCGCGGGCTGAAAGGCTTGCAGAGGTAGTCGTCCGCGCCGAGTTCGAGGCCGAGCAGGCGGTCGATCTCTTCCACGCGCGCCGTCACCATGACGATGGGGACTTCGCTGAAGGTCCGCACTTCGCGACAGATTTCCAGGCCGTCTTTTCCGGGCAGCATCAGGTCGAGCACCACCAGCTCGGGCATGACTTCGCGAATGCGCTGCACGGCGTGCGTACCTTCGGCCAGCCATTCGGTTTCGTAGTGGGCGGCGCGCAGGTAGTCGATCGTCAGTGCGGCCAGTTTGGGTTCGTCTTCAATGATCAGAATCATGGTCAATCATGCGCGGTAGGCGGATCAAGCAGATCAAGAATGGGGAGGCGGATGAGGATCCAGAGTCCGCCCAGCGGCGAGGGTCGGGCCTCAATGGTGCCACCGTGTGCGGCAACAATGGTTTGACACAGGCTCAGGCCAAGGCCGGCCCCACCCTGTGCACGGCTGCGTGAAGGGTCGGCACGGAAGAGCCGGTCGAAGATGCGCGGCAGCATCGCCTCGGGCACGCCCGGCGCACTGTCCTGTACGTCGATCTGCTGCCACGCACCGTCTTGGTGGACATGCACGCGCAGCGTCCCGCCGGCATCGGTGTAGCGCAGCGTGTTCTCCAGCAGGTTCTGCATGACTTGGCGCAGGCGCTGTGGGTCACCGTTCACCAGCGTCTCTTGTGAAGGCCCGCTTGGCAGATCGAGTTGCAGCGCGATGCCCTTTTCCATCAGGCGCGGCGTGAAGCCCTGCACGGCGCTGCACACGCTATCGGCCAAGTCGAGCGTTTCCATGTGGAAGGCCAGCGCGCCCACATCGGCCAGCGACAGCTCGTACAAATCGTCGATGAGCTTGCTGAGCGTCGCCACCTCTGCCTGCAGCGAGGCCAGCGAAGCGGCGGTCAGCGGGCGCACACCGTCTTCCAACGCCTCCAGTTCGCCACGCAGCACGGCCAGCGGTGTGCGCAACTCGTGCGAGATGTCGGCGGTGAGCTGGCGGCGCATTTTTTGGTTGGCTTCCAGCGATGTGGCCAAGTGGTTGAAGTCGGCTGCCAGCCCGCCAAGTTCATCGCGCGAATGGACGTCGACACGCGCGGCGTAGTCGCCGTCGGCCATGCGGCGGGTGGCATCCGTCAAGCGGCGCATCGGCGCGAGCAGCGCGCGCGCGAGCAAGACCGCCACCAATGCGGCCAACAGCACTGACAACGCGGCGATGATCCACGTGGCACGCAACTGCTGCCCCAGGAAGGCCTGGTCGGCACCTTCGGGCACGCGCATGCGCGCCGGCATGGCCAGCCAGCCGATGGTCAGATCGTTGTGGCGGAGTTCATGCCATTTCGCGGTGGGCCCCAGCGGCGGCCCATCGCCGATGATGACGTGGCGTTCGGCATCCAGCAGCCAGATCGGCGAGCGAGGCATCGGCGGCGGCATCTCGCCGGGCGGATGCGGCGGCAGGCTACCCGCATGTGGCACATTCGGCGCAGGATCGGGCGGCATGCCACGCCCCATGTCGGGCGGCAGCGGATCAAAGTGGCGGCCGGGCGGCGGATCAAAATGCTCGCCCCCCATGCCATTGGCGCGGGCACGCGCGCCTTCGCGGCGCAGCAGGCGGAACCACGCCTGGCGATCGTTGCGCAGGAATTCCCAGTTGCCGTGCTCGGTGTAAGCCGCTTCAACGCCGCGGGCGAGCACGGTCATGCGCTCGGCTTCGCGCGTGTTGACGTAATCGAGAAAATTGGCGTCGAAGCGCCAGCGCACGGCCGCACCCATGGCAAGCGCCACGACGATGCTCAACGCGAACAGCACAACGAACAGCTTGGAGGTAATGCCGAAAGACGGGCGCATGGATCAATGCAAACACGCTGTCGCCCGCACCAGCGGGGACGATTCCCGCAAGGCCGGACGCCAGCTCTGCGTCATCTTACCGGGTGACCCCGGGCGGGATGTCTTGAGGATAACAACCGCGCCGCGTCAGAAATTGAACGAAATGCGAAGAACACGTTCCACCGCGTTTCGATATGGCGCCGCGCGCACGTACCAGCGCTAGCCGCCTCGCCCCATCCCACCGCACAAAGCGCGCTATGCTGCTGCATTCGCCCTCCACCCAGGAGACCGCCTTGCCCAGCCGGCCGCCCCAGCCTGCGTTCTCGATGCTCCGCTGCGCCATGCGGGGTGTGGAGGCCGTTGCCGCCGACTCCAGCCACACGTTCCCGCGCCACACGCACGAGCAGTTCGGCATCGGCGTTGTCGACCGCGGTGCGCAGAAATCATTCAGCAGGCGCGGCATGGTGGAAGCCGGCGCGGGCGACGTCATCACGGTCAACCCCGCCGAGGTGCACGACGGCACCCCGATCGGCGATGCGGGCCGCGCCTGGCGCATGCTGTACTTCGACCCGTGCACGGTCAGTGAGCTTGCGCATGATCTGCAGATCGGCAAGGACAATGCCGAGTTCGACCGGCCCGTCGCGCACGATGCCAACCTGGCGCGCCGCGTGCGTCTGCTGTTCGCGCAGATGACGGCACCCGCCGCGCAATGCGATCCGCTGCTGCGCGAGCAATTGCTGCTCTCCGTGCTGGCCGATGCGCTGCACGCCGCCAACGCCCGCACGGACAATCCACCCGATGCCATCCGCATCGCCCGCACGCGCATCGACGATGACCCCGCCGCCGCAGTCTCGCTGCTCGACCTTGCACAAGAGACCGGTCTCAGCCGCTTCCAGGTGTTGCGCGGTTTTGCGCGCGTTACAGGCCTCACACCGCATGCCTATCAGTTACAGCGGCGCATTGCCCTTGCGCGCCGCCTGATCACCCAGGGCCTGCCGCTGGCGGAGGCCGCTGCCGCCTGCGGTTTTGCCGATCAGAGCCACATGACCCGCCAGTTCGTGCGCAAGTACGGTGTGTCGCCGGGCATGGTGGCAGCGGCGCGGTAGCGGCAACCGGCGGCCCCTCCCCCCTGCAATTTCGTTCAAGACGCGCGCCTCGGGCACCGCCATCCTGCGGGCTTTCACAGACGCAGGGTTCGACATGTCCAAACGCCTCGAAGGTTGCCTCTACCTCGCGCTGGCGATGGTGTTGGTGGGCAGCACGGTTGCGGCCAGCAAGATCATCGCCGCCGGGCTGCCGCCGTTCACCGCTACGGCGTTGCGCTTTGCGATCGCGCTGCCTCTGTTTCTCGTTGCCATGCGCGTGACGGGTGCGCGCTGGCCGGTGCTCTCGCGCAAAGACTGGGGCCTGCTGTTCCTGCAGGCGGCGGCCGGCAGTGTGGGTTACACCACGCTCCTGATCTCTGGGCTTCGGCATACATCGGCGGCAGACGCTGGCGTCATCATCGGCACGTTGCCGGTGGTGTCGGCACTCATCGCCATCGTGGTGCTGGGCGAGCGCCCCGGGCGCGCGGTACTGGGCGCGATCGCGCTGGCGACGGCGGGCGTGCTGGCCATTGCATTCCAACCGGGCAGTGATGCAGCGCATCCGCTACTGGGCAACGTGCTGGTGATGGGTGCCGTGGTCTGCGAAGGGCTGTTCATCCTGCTCAATAAGCGGCTGCACACGCCGGTGCCGCCACTGGCGCTGTCGACGCTGATGAGCCTGTTCGGCTTGTTGACAGCCGTGCTGCCGGCGCTGTGGGAAGCGCCCTGGCAACTGCATGCCGGAGCCGAGGCTACGCACGCGCTGGCCGCTGTTGCCTACTACGCCGTCGTGCCCACCGTCGCCGGCTTCGTACTCTGGTACGCGGGTGCGGCACGTGTGAGCGGCGCGGAGGCCTCGCTCTTCACGGCCCTTGCCCCCGTGGCCGCGGTGGTGTTTGCCGCCACATTGCTCGGTGAGGCGGTCAGCGGCCGGCAGATCGTCGGTATCGCGTGTGTACTGGCGGCGGTGTTGAGCCTCGGCCTGGCGCGCTCGTCCGCACCGGCGTCTTCCATGCCCAAGGAGTCCACCTGACCATGCACTTCACCCATGCCATCCAAATCTGGCGCGACTTTCCTGAACTCGTGCCCGGTGTGCTGTCGGTCAAGGGGGTCCGACCGGATGCCCGCTTCGATGCGGAGATCGCCCGCCTGCAGGCAGTCGCTCGTACTCGGTTGGCGAGCACGCCCGAAGGCGAGTTGCCGGAAATCCAGGCGTGGCGCCGTGCGTTCACGCGCATGGGCTTGAAACCCACGCAGTATCGCTGCGCAGCCGAGTCGCTACTACGACGTTTCAGGAAGGACGACGCGCTGCCACAACTGCATCCGCTCATCGACGTGTGCAACGCAGCTTCACTGGCATTTGCGATTCCGGTGGCGGTGTTGGACACAACCGCCATCGAATGGCCTTTGACGGTCCGCCGCGCCGCCGGCAATGAGCGCTACGTCACCTTCGCGGGCGAAATCGAGCAACCCGATGTGGACGAAGTGATTTTTGCAGATGCTGCCAACCACGCGCACGCGCGCCGCTGGTGTCACCGTCAGAGCGGCGATTCTGCCGTGCATGCACGCACAGCGGACGCGTTGATCGTGGTGGAAGGCATGCACGCGAGTGCGGCTGCCGATGTGCGTACGTTGCTGGGAACACTGTCGGCAGCGCTGACGGCCGCCGGGATGGTGGTCTCGGCGCCGCGCCTGCTGAGTGCGGCGGCGCCGGAATACGTGGCTTAGGCTTCGGCGTCGGGCGCCGTCACTTCTTCCATGCGCTCGATGCGCACGCGCACGATGCGGCGGCTGCCGGCTTCAAGCACGACGAAGCGCAAATCGTGGCGCACCAGCGTGTCACCCACTTCAGGCAGACGATCCCACTGGTTGAACAGGTAGCCGCCCAGGCTCGTGGCGCCACCGCCCTCGTCGAGCAGCCAGTCGACGTGCAGCACGTCTTCGAGCTGGCGCAGGTCGGCCTCGCCGGCCACATCCCAGGCCCCGTCGTCGAGCGGCAGCACATCGGAGCGCTCATCTTCGTCGGGAAACTCGCCGGCAATGGCTTCGAGCACGTCGATGGGCGTCACCACCCCCTGCACCACATCCAGCGGGTCCGTTACCACCAGCATGCGTCCGCGCGCGCGCTTGAGCTGATCCATCAGGCGCAGGATGCCGAGGTTGTCGGACACCTTCAGCGCAGGTTTGATCGAGCGTTCCACATCGATGGCGCCGCGCGTGTCGAGGTCGCCCATCAGGTCTTTCGCGCGCGCCACTCCCACCAGATCATCCAGCCCGCCACGGCACACCGGAAACTGGTTATGCGGCACGGCCAGTAGCAGCTTGCGTGTCACTGCCGCATCGGCATGCAGATCCACCCAGGAGATTTCATGGCGCGGCGTCATGATCGACCGGATTGAGCGCTCGGCCAGATCTAGCACGCCACTGACCATGCTGCGCTCTTCCGGGCGGAACACAGTCTCGGGCGCGGGCTGGTTGGCATGCGGCGCAGCTTCGTGGGCTTCGGCATCGGCTGGAGCGCCGCGGCGGTCACCCAACAGGCTCAGCACGGCATCGGCCGTGCGCTCGCGCAGCGGGCGGCGGCGCTCGTAGCGCACGGTGTTGCGCTGGGCCACCTGGTTGAAGAATTCGATCAGGATCGAGAAGCCGATGGCCGCGTACAGATAGCCCTTCGGAATGTGGAAGCCCAGCCCTTCCGCCACCAGACTGAAACCGATCATCAGCAGGAAGCTCAGGCACAGCACCACCACGGTGCGGTGCGCATTGACGAAGGCGGTGAGCGGGCGCGAAGCGAACAGCATGGCGGCCATGGCGATCACCACGGCAGTCATCATCACCGGCAGGTCATTGACCATGCCCACGGCGGTGATGACGGAGTCGATGGAGAACACGGCATCCAGAATCACCACCTGCGCGATCACGTTCCAGAACTTACCGTGACCGGTGCCGTGGCTTTCGTCCTGCGGCTCACCGTCCAGGCGCTCGTGCAGCTCAGAGGTGGCCTTGAACAATAGGAAGAACCCGCCCAGCAGCAGGATGATCGAGCGCCCCGACAGATCCACCGGCCCGATCGTCAGCAGCGGCTTGGTCAGCCCGATCAGCCACGACATGGCCGCCAGCAACACCATCCGCATCCCCAGCGCCAGGCCAAGGCCGATCATCCGGGCGCGGTCGCGCTGCGCGGGTGGCAGCTTGTTGACAAGGATGGCGATGAAAACGAGGTTGTCGATGCCGAGAACGATCTCGAGCACCACCAGGGTGAACAGGCCGATCCAGATGGACGGGTCAGCAAGCCAGGTCATAGGGAAAAGTCAGTGACAGCGCAAATGCAATCCGCTGATGATAACCGCAGCGCACGCATGGCCTGCGCTGCGGCAGAGAACGCAACAAACGGGCCGACCGCCCATGCGTTCAACGCTGGGCCACGCGGGCGGCCTGCTTTGACGCCTGCACGGGCCGATAGCCGTCAGTCAGCGTCTTGAGGAAGACAACGATGTCGCGCACGTCGGCCTCGGAGAGCACTGGCTTGTCGCCGGGCTTGCCGCCAAAGGGCGGCTCCATGTTGACGTTGGCGCGGTACTGCGGCGGCAGATCGTCGAACTTGTCGACAGTGCCGTCGGCCTTGCGCGGATACCACTTCTGCGGCTGCGTATCGCGCTGGGCGTAGAAGCGCACGGCATCTTCCAGCGAGTGGATGGCGCCATTGTGGAAGAACGTCTTGCGCAGCGCCACGTTGCGCAGCGACGGCGTGCGGAAGCGGCCGCAGTAGTCGGCGCGGTCTTTCAGGTCCGTCCGGTCCGGGCCGCACAGGCCAAGATCAAAGAACGCCGGATCGGCATTGGCCGCCAGCGCGCGGTTGCGCGGCACACCCACGGCAATGTGGCCGAAATCGGTAAAGGCCGGGAAGGCGCCGTCCTGCTTGATCACGCTCACGTGACACACCGCGCAGTTGCCCTTGGCCGGATCGGCAAACACCTGCAGGCCATGCATCTCCTGCGGCGACAGCTTGACCTGCTTGCGCAGGAACGCGTCGTACTTGCTGTCGTACGGATAGAACTCCGACGGCGTCTGCTGGAAGACCTCCAGCACCATCAACGCTGCGCGGAACGCGGTGTCCTCATTGTCGAGAATGTCATTGCCGAACACTTGGCGGAACGTCTGCGCATGACGGCCGTTGCGCAGCTTGGCCACCACGGCGGCCGGCGTGCCGTTTGCCATCTCGTGCGCGGAAAGCAGCGGAATGCGGGCCTGATCGTGCGTGGACGAGACGCGGCCATCCCAGGTGTAGCCACCGGTCGGGCCTTGGTCTTCCGAATCGTTGCCGTCGCTCTCGTAGAAGTGCTCGGTGAATGCCGGCACATTCTGGATGTAGCGCAGCGAGGGTGCGGCACGCACACCGGTCTTGTTCATATCCGTGCCGCCCAGTTGTACCGACAGATCATTCGGCGGGCCATAGGCGTTCGTCGGGCTATGGCAGCTTGCGCAGGCCTGTTTGCCCGAAGCCGACAGTGCCGGATCAAAGAACAGCGCCTTGCCCAGTGCCGTCATCGCGGGCACCGAGGGGCGGCGCGTCGCCATCATCGTGTAGAAGGCCTTCTCGTAGGCCGGCGCAGCCGGGGCGGAGGCCGCAACTGGCTTGGCTGCCGGCGCAGAAGCTGATGGAGCCAAGGCGGTAGTCGCCGCCTGCGCCGCTGAAGGTTCGCTGCGTCCGCAAGCGGCCAGCCCGGCAAGCGCGCATGCCGTGATGGCGATCACGCGAAGAGTGGCAACAGGCAGAAGGCGACGCATTGGCGACAAGGCGGAGTATTGGGAGCCTTGCAACTTAGCACGGCGCCCATGACACTTTGATGTCGTCAAACGTGTGTCACGTCAGCCCTTGGAGAGCCCTCATGGTGGCAATTGTCTTCAAACGTTCGGTGGTGCCCCTGCTCATCCTGATAGTGGTTATCACGGTCAATTGGACCGAGACTCGCTTCAGGCCAACGTTTTCATCATCAACTTGTCACACAGGAAGACCAGACTCCGGCTCGCTTTCGTCCCCCACACAACAATCCAGGGAAATCATGAGCCGAGCATTCCGTCTTCTGCCGCTGACCGCGCTGGTCGCGGCGAGCATGTCCGCCTGCGGCGGCAGCGACTCGAGCAACAGCACCGCCTCCACGCAATCCACTTCGGGCGTGGTGACCGGCAGCTACTTCGAGCACGCCAAGGTCTGTATTGACGCCAATAACAACGGCAAGTGCGATTCGGGTGAAACCAGCACCTACACCGATGCCAACGGCGCCTACACGCTGGCCGGTTCGGGTGCCGTCACGGTTGAAGTCGGCACTGACGCCTTCCGCAATGACCCGGCTACGGGTGCTCACAATGCCATCACGCAACCGCTGGTGTTCCGCGCACCGGCCGGCGCCGCAGGCGTGATCAGCGCCATCTCGACGGAACTGGCTGCTCTGATGGACAGCAACGGCGGCGACATCAACGCTGCCAAGACGGCTCTGGCCGCACGCCTGGGCGTGACGATCGACAAGCTGCTGGAAGACCACAACAAGGAAAGCGACGCCAACATCAAGGCTACGCTGCAGGCTGAGATCGACCAGGCCATCGCCCTGATCGCCGATGCCGTCGCCAGCGGCGGCGACGTCAACAAGGGCATCCGCGACGGCGTTGCCAAGCGTATGGCGCTGAACAACAACGTGCAGACCATCGTCGTGATCTACGCGGAAAACCGCGGCTTCGACAACCTGTACGGCCTGTTCCCGGGCGCCAACGGTATCCCGGGTGTGAACCAGACCTCGACGGGCACCGCCGTTGCACAGAAGGACTTCGACGGCTCCGTGCTGCCGACGCTGCCGCCGACCTGGGGTGGTGTGACCGCTGCCGGCCAGACCGTGCAGGTCACGCAGGCGCAGTCCGCCAACATGGCGAACCAGATGTTCCAGATCGATGCCACGTCGGGCTTCGGCAGCTCGGGCATTGTTGTGGGTCAGAACGTCATCACGCGTGACCTCTGGCACCGCTTCTATCAGAACCAGATGCAAATCAACGGTGGCAAGAACGACAAGTTCGCCGCCTTTGCCGACGCGGGCGGCCTGTCGATGGGTTACTACGACGGCAGCAAGATGGCCATGTGGAACATCGCCAAGCAATACACGCTGGCCGACAACTTCTTCATGGGCGCCTTCGGCGGTTCGTTCCTGAACCACCAGTACCTGATCTGCGCGTGCGCACCGGTCTACCCGAACGCCGCCACCTCGGTGGCCAAGGGCAGCATCGCTGCGGTCAATACCGATGCAAACGGCTCGCCGACGCTGGTGCCGAGCGCAAGCTCCGTCATGGCAGGTGCACCGACGTCGTATGCCGGCGGCACGAAGGATGGCGCCCTGACCCCGGTCGACGCCAACGGCAACTCGTACGCTGTCAACACGATGCAGCCGCCGTACCAGCCGTCGGGCAACAACGCAGCGGCCAGCGGCAACGCAGCCTATGCAGACCCGACCAAGGCTTCGACCCTGCCGGCACAATCGCAGCAGACCAACATCGGTGACCTGCTGACAGCCAAGGGGGTGAACTGGGCCTGGTACGCCGGCGCCTGGAATGCAGCGCTGGCCGACGCCCCGAACGCCACGCGCAACGTGATTTACGGCGGCACGATCCAGTTCCAGCCGCACCACCAGCCGTTCAACTACTTCACCCGCTTCGACCCGGCCACCACCAACGGTACCGCCGAGCGCGCAGCTCACCTGAAGGACTACGACGCGGCCTTCCTGCAAGACGCTGCCGCAGGCAAGCTGCCGGCCGTGACGTTCTACAAGCCGCAGGGCAACCTGAACCAGCACGCCGGCTACGCCAACGTGGCTGACGGTGACGCCCACATCGCCAACGTGATCGCCCAACTGCAGAAGAGCCCGCAGTGGAAAAACATGGTGATCGTCGTGACGTATGACGAAAACGGCGGCTTCTACGACCACGCCACGGTGCCGAAGGCTGACCGCTGGGGCCCGGGCACGCGTATCCCGGCGATCATCGTCTCGCCGTTCGCCAAGAAGGGCTTCATTGACCACACCCAGTACGACACGGCTTCGGTGCTGCGTTTGATCACGCACCGCTTTGCCCTGCCGACGCTGCCGGGCCTGAAGCAACGCGACGACGGCCTGGTGGCCAACGGCAACAAGCCGATGGGCGACCTGACCAACGCGCTGGACTTCTCGCAGTCGCAATAACGCTGCAGCGTGGTCCTAATGAGAAAGGCAGCCTCCGGGCTGCCTTTTTCTTTGCCTACTTGCCTTTCTTCTTGCTGGCGGGCTTCTCGCTCACCAGGCTCTCCAGCCGCATCCCCACCTTGATCGTCACCTGCCAGTGGGCAATCTTGCCGTCCACGAGGTGGCCGCGCGTCTCAAGCACTTCAAACCAGTCCAGGTACTTCAGCGTCTCGCCTGCCCGGGCGACGGCGTTGCGAATGGCCGCATCGCTCGACTCCGGCGAAGACCCCACCAGTTCGATCATCTTGTAGGTATGGGAACCCATATCGCCTCCATGTTGGTTTAGGGTCTGTGGACATATAAACGTGCGCACGCAAGGCACGGATGGGTCGCAGGGCTAGGCGCGGACGGCGCCGCTTAGCCAGCTAAGCAAGCTGGCCGTAACGACGCCATGCGGCCCATCTGTGCCTTGCCCTCCGGGTTGGCCCGAGCGGGGCCATCTGCTTTGTCGGAGCGCCTTGCAAAGGGAATGACCCTTTGCGGCGGCGTCCTTCGCGCATCTGGCCCCGCTCGGGCCAACGTGCGCACGTTTATATGCCCACAGACCCTAGTGTCGTGCAGAAGGTCTCCCGCAGACTGCACGCTGAACGCGCTCACGACAGAGCGTGCGCCACGTCACTTACCAGAATGGCTGCTGCGGCCCCACTCTGCCAGCCCATTTTTTGGTGGACGTGCTGAATGCCTGGCGGTTAATTGCGTTCACAAATTTGACAAAGCTTGTCACGCCGACCGACGCAGCGCGTCAAACCCAACCGAGGCACCCGCTTGAACTGTCATATTGCGCGGGTACCCTGCGCGGCTTTTGCATGACATCACGGCGTTCCACCGTTGGCACAGAACGTGCCTTAGGTAGATCACCCGTGTCCCCCTAGAGGAGGCGCCATGCGCCACCCCGCCCAACAAGCTATCGCCTCGCACCCGCATCCCCGCACGTCTGCATCGTCGGGCACGTCGTCTGATACTTCGCGCCTGCTGGCCGAAACCGTTGCCTTCCATATCGAACGCGGCGGCCGCCGCATCGAGGCCACCTACTCGGCCCGCAACGGCATCGTCACGGTCAAACATCAGGGCAAATCCCTGTCCACCTATTCGCCGCAGGGCGACTTCAAGGCTGTTGCGCGTCAACTGCTCAGCGTCATGCTGACCATCTGAGCACGCGGTTCAGCCAAACGGCCTTCAGCTTGCGGGCGCTGGTCATGGTGAAAGTTCCTGTAATGGTTTGCCGTCCATTTTTCCAAGCCGGCGCTCGCACGGGCGGCCGCTGGCGGTCGGCATCCGTTACGATGACGGGCATTCCGTTCATCACTTTTGCAGATTGCCGGCTTGCCGGCAGCATTCACTGTGTCTGGCGACGCCGGTCTTTCCTCGTCTTCCGCGCCTGCTCATCCAGCGACCGCACTGTCGCACGCGCCCTTCTCCTACCCCGCCTTCCGGCTGTTCTGGTTCACCAGGCTATCCACCACCTTCGCCTACCAGATGTTTGGCGTGGCGGTCGGCTGGCAGATCTACGACCTCACGCGCAGCGCCTATGTGCTCGGGTTGGTTGGGCTTGCCCAGTTCCTGCCTTCGGTGCTGCTGGTGCTGGCCTCGGGCCATATCGCCGATCGCTACGACCGCCGCCGCGTAGTGCGCGCGTGCCAGGCCATCGAGGCGCTGGTGGCGGTGACGCTGTCCATCATGGCGTTCAACGGGCACGCCGGCGTGCAGCCGATCTTCCTGTGCGTGGTGGTGATAGGCGCAATGCGTGCGTTCGAGACGCCGACACTGCAGGCGCTGCTGCCATCGCTGGTGCCGCCGCCGGCGTTGCCGCGCGCGGTGGCGCTGTCCAGTTCGGCCGGGCAGACCGGCGTCATCCTGGGGCCAGCGCTGGGCGGGTTTCTGTATGTGGCCGGCGCGCCGGTGGTGTATGCCACGGCGGCCGGGCTCTTTCTGCTTGCACACCTACTGCTAGTCTTCGTACGCATGGAGCGCGTGGTACCGGTCAGCACGCCGGTGAGCCTGCAATCGCTGTTCGCGGGCATCGCCTTCATCAAAGGGCGGCCGGTAGTGCTGGGCGCCATTTCGCTCGACCTGTTTGCCGTGCTGCTGGGCGGCGCAACTGCGCTGCTGCCAATCTACGCGCGCGACATCCTCGGCACGCAGGCGTGGGGGCTGGGGCTGCTGCGTTCTGCGCCGGCAGTGGGCGCGCTCGGGATGGCGCTCTTCCTCGCGCATCGGCCGCTGGAGCAGCGCGTGGGCAAGATCATGTTCACTGCCGTGGCGGTCTTTGGGCTGGCAACGCTGGTGTTCGGGGTGTCGCGCTGGCTGCCGCTATCGATGCTGGCGCTGGTGGTGCTGGGCGCGTCAGACATGATCAGCGTGGTGATCCGGACCTCGCTGGTGCAGCTCGATACGCCCGATGCGATGCGCGGGCGCGTGAGTGCGGTCAACTCAGTCTTTGTGGGCGCGTCCAACCAATTGGGCGAGTTCGAGTCGGGCATGTTGGCCGGTCTGCTGGGGCCGGTGGCCTCGGTGGTGGTGGGCGCGCTCGGCACGCTGCTGGTGGTGGCGATCTGGATGCGCCTGTTTCCCGACCTCACGAATCGGGACCGCCTGCGCGACCCGCATCCGCCGCATCCAACACCCCCCTCGTCAGGGGGGTAAGGCTGCACATCCGCGCCGCTATTGGCCCGGGCAGGGATCTGGCGCCAAATCGGCCGCCCTCTGGCAGGCATGTCAGCGAAACCCCGATGGCATCGGCGGCGGCGAGTTCATATGCTGAGTCACCTTTGGCTGCTCTGTTCTGCCGCGCCGGATCGTGAAGTTCATCCTGCATCCTCCTTCTCGCACTCCACTGGACGCGCGCCCTGCCCGCGCCGGGCGCCCTGCACGCCCGACGCCCCCACCCGCGCCGGCTGAGCGTATGCCCGACCCCGGGCCATTCAGCGGCAGCGGGCTGAACGTCTCGCCGGCTATCCGCCCATCCGCCTGGCTGGTGGCGATCGGGGCGGCTGTGGTCGGTACGTTCGGGCGGCTGATGCTGGAATCGGCCGTGGGCATCCGCCTGCCGTTCTATCTGGCGTTTCCGGTGGTGACGATTGCCGCCTGGTACGGCGGTTTCTGGCCGGGCATTGCCGCCATTGCCACGTATGCCCTGCTGTTTGCTGGACTGGTCGAACTGCAAGCGGTGCCGCCCGCCAACCTCACGCCGGTGCAGCTCAGCGTGTTCGCGGCGGGCGCGCTGTTGATCTGCCTGCTGTGCGAACAGTTGCGCCGCGCCCGCGCCGGTGCGGAACGCCGCGCCCGGGCGGAAACACTGCAACGCGTATCGCAACAGCGCCTGCTGGCGGCGCTGCAGGCCTCGCCCATCTCGGTCTATGACGTCGACAACACGATGCACTTCACCTGGGTGCACAACCCCGTGTTCGGCTTGCAGCCTGAGCAGTTGATGGGGCGCACCGTGCGCGAAGTGTTCGGCCGCCGTGCCGCTGCACGCCTGACGGAAGCGGGCCAACGCGTGATTGCCACCGGCACGCCCACGCGGGTGGAATTCGCCTTCCGCCGCCGGCATACGCAGCGTGTGGTCTACGACGTGGTGGTCATGCCCCTGCGCGACGAGGCCGGCGAAATCGTCGGCCTGACCAACGCCGTCATCGACATCAGCGAGCGCCGCCAGGCCGAAGCACGCCGTGCACAGTTGCTCGAAGCCGAATCGCGTGCACGCGAAGAAGCCGAACGCGCCAGCCGCCTGAAAGACGACTTCCTGGCCACCGTCAGCCACGAACTGCGCACGCCGCTCAATGCCGTGCTGGGCTGGGCGCAGTTGCTGAACATGCGCGCCTACGACGAGGCCATGTTCAAGCGCGGCATGGCGGCCATCGAGCGCAGCGCCCGTACGCAGGTCCACCTGATCGACGACCTGCTCGACATGTCGGCCATCCTCTCCGGCAAAGTGCCGCTGGAGGTCGGGCCGGTGGATTTGGCCGACGTGATGGAGCGCGCCAAGGAAACCATTGAGCCGATGGCGCGCCAGAAGCAGATCAGCATCGACACCGAATACCTGCCCGTACCGCTGCTGCAAGGTGATGCGGGCCGCCTGAAACAGGTGTTCTGGAACCTGCTGGCCAACGCCGTCAAGTTCACGCCCGAGGGTGGACACGTCCGGTTGTCGGTACACCCGGCGCCGGAAGGCGTGGTGGCTACGGTGCGTGATACCGGCATCGGCATTGAGCCGGCATTCCTGCCGCATATCTTCGATCGCTTCCAGCAGGCGGATCTGTCCAACACGCGGCGGCACGGTGGCCTCGGCCTGGGGCTGTCGATCGCCAAGCAACTGGTCGAACTGCACCACGGGCGCATTACCGCGGCCAGCAGCGGAGTCAATCACGGCACCATGATGGCTGTCACGCTGCCGCTGCACGCCACGCAACCGGATGAGCAGGCGGGCCGCGTGCCCGGTTTCGTGTCGGGCACGTCGGCCCCCGCGCTGGATGGCATGCGCGTGCTGGCCGTGGACGACAACCCGGAATCGCTCGGCGTGATTGCGCTGATGCTCGAGCGCTACGGCGCTGAAGTCGTCACCGTATCCAACGGGCCAGCCGCACTCGAGGCGCTGGAGCAAGCCACCGCGGATTACCCCTTCGATGCGCTGGTCAGTGATCTCGCCATGCCCGGCATGGATGGCATGCAGCTTGTGCGTGCCGTGCGCGCGAGTGGCATGGTCGACCTGCCTGCCATCGCCGTCACGGCTTTTGCCGACCCGATCCGGTTGAAGGCGGCCAAGGAGGCCGGTTACCAATCCGTCATCACCAAGCCGATCTTCCCCGGTGAGCTGGGCCACGTGCTGGCCGCCAACGTGCGTCGCAAGATGGGCCCAGAAACACTGGCCTGATCCGCATGCAGCCATGCCTTGACGGAATGGTTGACCGAACAAAAGTCATTGGCGCGCGTGTGCGCGCATCCGCATACTGGGCGTCTGTGCCGGTCGGTGGGCATCTCTCCCCTAGCAGTTCCCAGCATCCTGCTCTACCGATCGGCCAGCTTGCCCTTCCCATCAGCCGCGCTCGCGGCTGTCTGTCGTACCCATAAGAACGCCTGAATCCTGCACCCCACCTCGGGCTGCATTGGCATTCCGGGCTCAGAGAGGAGACTGCATCGCCATGCCCATCCGTTCACTTTCCGTTGTGCTGTCTGCCATTGCGCTCGGCATTTCTGCGCAGGCCATTGCCAAAGACGCGCCCAAGGCTGCCACGCAGACAATCACCGTGCCCGGCCTGTCCAAACCCGCCGACATCCTGATCGACCGCTGGGGCGTACCGCACATCTACGCCAAAAGCGAAGACGACGGCTTCTTTGCGCAAGGCTTCAATGCCGCGCGCGACCGCCTGTTCCAGATCGACCTCTGGCGCCGCCGCGGCCTGGGGCAACTCTCGGAAGTATTCGGCCCCGCCTACGTGGAACAGGATCGCGCCACGCGGCTGTTCCTGTATCGCGGTGACATGCAGGTCGAGTGGAACCACTACAGCCCCGATGCGCAGCGCATCGCCACGCGCTTTGTTGCCGGTATCAATGCGTATGTCGATTGGCTGGTCAAGCACCCGGAGCAGATGCCGTTCGAGTTCCGCAAGCTGAACTACACGCCCGCACACTGGGCGCCGGAAGACGTGGTGCGCATCCGCAGCCACGGCCTCACGCGCAACCTGCAATCAGAAGTGGCGCGCGCCAACGTGGCCTGCAAGGCCAGCCTGGCAGACGACACCATCCGCTTTGGCCTGCAGCCCGACTGGCAAACCCAGTTGCCCGAGGGCCTTGACCCATGCCTGCCGAAGGATCTGCTCAAGGTCTTCACGCTCGCCACGCAAGGCGTGAAACTCACGCCGGAATCGCTGAAGGGCGTGGACATCGACAGCACGCCTACCGTGTCTGCAGCTGCCGCCACCAACCTCGAAGAGACGATGGAGGGCAGCAACAACTGGGTGATCGCGCCGGGCAAGTCCACCACCGGCCGCGCCGTGATGGCCAATGACCCGCACCGCGCGTACTCGGCGCCGAGCCTGCGCTATATCGCCCACATCAGCACGCCCACGCTCGACGTCATCGGCGCGGGTGAGCCCTCGCTGCCTGCTGTGTCGATCGGCCACAACGGCCACGTCGCCTTCGGCCTGACCATCTTCAACATCGATCAGGAAGACCTCTACGTTTACGAGCTGAACCCGGCCAACAACACCGAATACCGCTACAAGGGCGGCTGGGAGCCCTTCACCGTACTGCACGAAACCGTGAAGGTGCGCGGTGGTGCGGGCGACGCAACCTCCCGCCCCGTCGACCTGACTTTCACGCGCCACGGCCCCGTCATCTATATCGATGCGGAGAAGCACCGCGCGTATGCGGTGCGCTCGGCGTGGCTGTCGCCGGGCATGTCGCCATATTTCGGTTCAGTCGGCTACATGCGCGCGCGCACGTTCGCGCAGTTCAAGCAATCGATGCTGAACTGGGGCGCGCCCACCGAGAACCAGGTCTATGCCGATACCAAGGGCAACATCGGCTGGGTGCCCGGCGGCCTCGCCCCCGTCCGCCCGAACTGGGACGGCCTGCTGCCCGTGCCGGGTGACGGCCGCTACGAGTGGGCCGGTTTCTGGCGCGGCGATCAACTGCCCAGTACCTACAACCCGAAGTCGGGCTACTTCACTTCGTCCAACGAGATGAACCTGCCGGCGGACTACCCATACCGCGAGCGCAAGCTCGGCTTCGAGTGGACCAACGGCTCACGTCACGCACGCATTGACGAAGTGCTTGCCAAGCTCGACAAGGTGTCGATCGAAGACTCCATGCGTCTGCAGAACGACATGGTGTCGATCCCGGCGCGCCGGCTGATGGCGCTGCTGGCGCCGCTGTCTTCCAGCGATGCAGACACGCAAGCCGCGCTCAACCTCTTCAAGGGCTGGAACGCGACCATGCTGGCGGATTCCCCACAGGCTGCGCTGCACGAGGTCTGGTTCACGCATCACCTGGGCCGTGCGTTCAAGAGCGCGGTGCTCTCCAAGGCCGGCGCCGATGCGATGGGCGCGCCCGATACCGCCGTCATGCTCGACACACTGGAGCACCCGCAAGGCAGCGAACGCAAGTTCGGCGAAGACCCGCAGCAGGCCGCCGCCAAACGTGACGCCGTGCTGCTCGCGAGCCTGAAAGACGCATGGGCCGACATGATGAAGCGCCAGGGTCCGAACCCGCAGGCGTGGAACTGGGGCGAACTGCACCACAACCTGAACGCCCATCCGTTTGCGGCCATCGTCGATGAAGCTACGCGTGGCAAGCTCAACGTCGGCCCGACACCGGAAGGCGGCAGCCCGTACACGCCCAATCAATCGACGTACCGCGCGAGCGATTTCCTGCAGACCAACGGCCCGTCGTTCCGCACGGTGGTGGATGTCGGCAACTGGGACAACTCCCGCGCCGTCAACCTGCCCGGCCAGTCCGGCAACCCCGACAGCCCGCACTACCGCGACCTCGCACCGCTGTGGCTCAAGGGCGAATACTTCCCGCTGCTGTATTCGCGCAAGGCAGTGGAAGCCGCGACGGAGTCGCGCGTGCATCTAGTGCCCGCGAAGTAAGTCGCACGCTCAAAAAGAAACGCCACCGCAAACAACACGGTGGCGTTTTTCTTTGGCACATCAGGCACGCTCCGGCACCAACACATGCACTCAGACGGTTTGGCCGTACCCTGCCCTATGCGGCGCCTTGAATTTTTGTGAGCGGGCGGAAAAAAGGCGGGGAACTGTTTGAGCGAAGCGAGTTTTCCCCGCCTCCGCCCGGTCACGGAAATTCAAGGAGTCTTTCGCCGCATCGGGCGCGCCTTTCT
>NZ_JSZO01000003.1 GCF_000801955.1 Ralstonia sp. A12 | reverse complement strand
TCGGGCGCGCCTTTCTTTTGCTTACTTTCTTTGGCAAGACAAAGAAAAGTGAGTCGTGCCCGGCAGGGTACGAAACAGGGATGGACCACCAAGGCCCAAATAAACAGCAGCGCAACCTTACTGCAACATAAAAGTCTCGTACTCCAACCGATCCAACTTCCGATCCAGAATCACCAGACTCGCCATCACCACCAGCAACAGCGACACGGCAAACCCATACCCATACCAAGCCGGCCCCAGCTGCAACGTGATCCACGTCAGCACGCCGTTAAGCACAACAAACGCCGCCGTCAGCCCCAGCACCACACGCCGCCGGTCTAGGTAGAAGAAGATATTCAGCACGCCAAGAAACACCACCTGCAAGCTCGCAGCAATGGTGTCGACATACAGCAGCGGCAGATACAGCTCGGAAATATGCAACACCCGCAACACCGAAGCGCCCACGGCAAACAGCACCAGCGCAGCCATGGCCTGAATCTTCACAATCTCGTACAGGCCCGCGCGGATGGTCTGCACCATCGTGTTGCGCATGTCTTCGATGTGCTCCAGCGACGCCCCGCCCCGCACAGCGTCGTAGAACGCGTCGTAGTACTCGACAAAGTCCGTCTCGATGCGCACCAGGAACACAGCCATGCCGGGGATGATCCCCAGGTACGCCAGGAACACCGGAATGTCATAGATGACCGACGCATGCAGCGGCCCGATCACCTGTTGCCCTGTGCCCGGCGCATACCAGAACATGAACTTGTCGAGCCAGATGCCGAGGTTGTACAGCAGCCCGATCAGCATGAGCGACGGATACGCAAACCGCTTGTCGAACACCTCGAACGACAGGAAGCGCCGTCCGCTGAAGTTGCGGTAGATAAGCCCTGCCATGCCGATCAGCAGACACAGCTGCCCCAGCACGAAGCCCAGCAACAGCCCCTCCAGCCCCACCCGGTTGAACAGCAGCGCCAGCAGCACCGTGAGCGTGTAGCCGATCAGGAAGATCCACACGATCGCCTTGTACTGCTTCATGCCCGACAGGAAGATCACCGCGATCCAGATGTTGGCCATGACCACGAAGCCGGCCAGCATCAGCACTCGGTAGATGGCCGACTGCTGGGGAAACGCAAACAGGATGACGATGAGCCCCAAGCCACCCGCCACCAGCGTCATCACGAGCGACACGGCGTGGTAGTTGGGCAGGACAAGGTCGTCGCGCTTCTCGAACAGGCGGTCAGACGTGAAACGCGTGAAGGCGAGCTGCAGCGGCCCGGTCAATATCAGGCTGACCGCAATCAGGTAGGTGACCGACACCTGGAACTGCGTGATGAGCGAGCCGGGAATCACGAACGGCAGGCTCAGGATACCGATCAGCAGAATCCCGACGATGGAGAGAATCCACGGCCCGGAGCTGATGATGCCGGCGTAGGTGTAGGCGCGCAGCAGCCCGAGCAGGCTGTCGCGCTTGAGCATCTTGCGCAGCTCAAAACCGATGCCTGCCATCAGCGCGCTCCCTGCTGTTGGGCGTGATGCGGACAGGCAGCTGCTGCAGCCTTGCCGGCGGACTCGGTGCTCAGGTCCGGCAGCGCGCGCAGGCGGTCATACAGCTCGCGATAGCTGCCGACCATCATCTCCTGCGTGTAGTAGCGCTCCACACGGGCGATGCCGGCAGCCTGTGCCGCATGCCAACGTGATTCGTCGCTCAAGAGCGTCAGCACTTCGGCTGCAAGCGCGGCCGGGTCGGCAATGCGCACCACGGCGCCGGCGGCACCCAATGCGGCATCGTCGCCCTCCAGGCCGAACAGCAACTGCCGGCACGACCCCACATCGGTGGTGACCGAAGGCACGCCCGCGGCAAACCCTTCCAACACCACCAGCGGCAGCGCCTCGCTGATGGAGCTCAGCACCAGCACGCCCACCTTGGGCAGGATGTCATCGATCTTCTGGAAGCCGAGGAACTTGATGCGGTCACCCAGGCCCAGGCTTTCGGCCAGGCTGTGACATTCCTGCGCGTACTCCGGGTCTTCGTCTTCCGGGCCGGCGATCCAGCCCTCCGCATCGGGCATCTCGCGCGTGATGGTCAGCATGGCGCGGATGAAGGTCTTCACGTCCTTGATGGGCACCACCCGGCCGATCAGGCACATCACGCGCGGCACGCGGGCCGTACGCTTGTCGCGCAGCGCGGCCAGGCGCGGCAGGTTGATGCCGTTGGGGATGCTGCGCGTCTTCTCAGCCGGCGCGCCATCGATCACCTGCCGCAACCGGTTGCCCTCGTACAGCGCGGTGATCTCTTCTGCGGCGTCGTAGCAGACGCGGCCCATGGTCTCGAAGAAGCGCACCCACAGGTCACGGAAGTAGCTGATCTGCGCGATGTCCTTCTCGAAGATGCTGCGGTTGTCGCGGATCCACTGGCTCTGGAACAGGTCGATCTTGCGTTCCTTGGTGTAGATGCCGTGCTCTGACACCAGCAGCGGCCGCCCGCGCTTGTAGCGCAGCAGCGCGCCCAGGAAGCCCGCATAGCCGGTCGAGATGGTGTGGAACACCTTCACCGGGATGAGGTTCTCGGCAATGCGCACGAGCTGCCAGAGCGGCTTGTGCATGATGCGCACGGTCCAGAAGTAGTCCGTGAATGACGGGTCGGTGCAGTAGCGCCGGTAGTAGTCCGTCATCATGTCCCACGCGCGGTGGCTGTAGAGGAACTGCTCCTCCGCCAGTGGGCCATCGTCGCGCAGATCAGCGATGGACGCGCGGATCAGGTCGGCTGTCTCTTCCTTGTGCGCGGGGTTGCGCAGTGCTTCGTGCAGCTTGCGCGAGCGCTCGAAGGCCGCCGCGTCACCGCCGCTGGCCTGCACCAGGGGCGGCGCCGGAAAGTCGTACAGGTAGTGACACTCCACGTGCACCACGTTGTCGGGGATGGCGTAGACGGGCTTGCCGTAGTCCTCCCGGCGGCTGCCGATGAAGACGACGGCAAAGCGGATGTCCGGAAACGCCCGGATCATCTGGTTGACCCAGCTCGACACCCCGCCGCTCACGTAGGGGAATGTCCCTTCGAGCAGCAGCGCGACGTCGGCGGACTGGGCGCGTGGAAATTGGTCGCTCATGATGTCCAGTAGCGCAGCAGCGGACGCAGCAATGGCAGCGGCGAGCGGTTGGAGAATTGCGCCAGGGCCGCCCGTGCGCCGGTGTAGTCACCGCGCAGGTAGCAGGCCTCGGCCAACGGCGGCAGCAGGCGGTCACGCGGAAAGCCAAGCCGCTCGGCTTCGCGCAGGTGCGACTCGGCCACGTCGGGCTCACGGCGCGACAGGGCCAGCCGGCCGCGCATGTACCACAGCGCGGCGTTGTCGGGCTGGATGGCCAGCGCGGCACTGGCGTAGCGTTCGACCTGCTCGGCGGTATAGCGGTACACGTCGCCCTGCACAAGGTTTTGGTAGATCAACTCCCAGTACAGGTCGGCCAGGCGCTTGTTGATGTCGTAGCGGACCTCGGGCGTGGTGGCTTCTTCCAGGCGCGGCAGCTCGGCCAGGATCTTCTGCATCAACACCTTCTCGGCGTTGTCGAGCATGCCGTACGCCAGCAGGCGGATGTCGTCCACGGGGTCAGCCAGCAGGTCGCGCAACACCGGGCTGGCAGTGCGCGTGGGCATCGATTGCATGGCCACCAGTGCGGTCATGCGGCTCTGCACCGGCGCACGTTCGTTGCTGAGCTGCGCACGCAGCCGCGCCCCGCCACCGTGCGTCACGCGCGAGATCAGGTGCGCGACAAATACCGGCAAGCCCACATCGGCGATGTCCTTGTCGTCTTCCGGCTTGGGGAACAGCTTGCCGAGCAGCAGACTGCCCAGCACCAGCAGGCAACCCGCCACCGGCACAAAGAAGCACAGCGCAACCAGGTAGCCGTACGTCCAGACAAACGGCACGCGATAGCGGCGCGGCAACAGGCGCCAGGCGGCCAGTCCGATCAGCGCGGCGGCGGTACCCTGCAGCAGCAGGCACGACAGCAGCAGCGCCAGGCTGTTGCCGGCATGCAGCACCATTACCACGGCTGCAATCTGGGCCGAGATGCCGCTGAGCGTGAGCTTGAACATGGTCGCGCGCCCTCGCTTCAGCCGTCCAGGTGGCAGCGCGCGAGGAAGCGCATCAGCGCCTCGCCCGGGTGCTCGCCCGTCACGTGCAGCGTCTGCACTGCGATGTGCGACTGCTCGAAATCGACACCAAACTGCGCGCGCAGGCTGTCTTCAATGCGCACGAGGTAGGCCGACACGGCACCCGCACCGGAGAGCGGCATCAACGTGATGAGGGCGCGGCGGGCGCGGCCGCGCGCCTGCCAGACCACGTCCAGCGCACGGCGGCTTCGTACGACCTGCTCGAACAGCGCATCGCTGGCCTCGTCCTGATCAAAGATGAGCGCCACCACCGACGAGTCGATACCGGTATCACGGTGCAGGCGTGCCAGGCGGCCGAGGTCGAGCGCAAAGTCGTAGGGCGCATCGGGCACGAGGTCGAGAATCTCGGAGCTGACGGTGAGGTGGCGCACGCCATCGGCGTAGTAGCCGAGCAACACCAGCAGGAACTGCAAGTTCTCGTATGAGAGCGACAGGAACGGCATCTGCTGCACGACCACAATGCCGATCAGTTCGTCAGCACCTGACAGCACGGGCGCACAGGCCACGTAGCGCGAGCTGCCTTCATGGCGCAGCTCGGGCGCTTGCGGGTGGCCAAGCGTGTGAGTGTCGATGCAATGGCGGATCAGCGGGTCGTCGGCAACGATGTCGAACGGCGTGCCGACGCGGGCCACCGGTTTGGTGTCGACCCGGTTGCCAGTCACGCGCACCATGGCGGCCACTTCCAGCTGGCAGGCCTGCGCCGTCCATTGCAGGAACTGCACGGCGCCTGGCAGTTGCGCCACGTCGGGCTGGTTGGTGCCATCGCTGTGCTCGCGCGCAGCCAGTGCCAGGTTGCGCAGTTGCGTAAGCGTGTCGCGCAGCGTGGTCGGCTTGGCCAGCAGGTCGTTCTCCAGCCGCTCGTGTGAAAGGCGCAGCAGGAAGTGGTTCTTGGTGAGCGCAGCCAGCCGGTCGTTCAGATAGCCGTTGACGGTGCGCGCACGCGAGAGCCGCGCGCCCCAGATGTCACCGAACTGCCCGCCGATCAGCACGAACATCAGCCCACCCAGAAAGTACATACGCGGGAAGGCACCCGCCGCGGCCGTCTGGCCATAGAACGTCCACCACGCGCCCAGCACCACCAGCGCGGCAGCCGCACCCAGCAGCGTGCCGTAGCGCAGCGCCAGGATGAGCGGCACCAGCCAGATCCACGGGAAGCCGTAGCCAAGCAGCAGCGGGTTGTCCGGCACGAACAGCCAGACGATGCCGATGGCGGCAATCGTGGCACCCAGCGTTTCCAGCACCGCGCTGGGGCTCGACACGGCCGGCGCGATCAGCCGCCCGTACCACGACGATGCGCCGATGCCCTGTGCATTGCGCCGACGATCACGCCCGCGCGCCTCGGCTGCGGCGGACTGCGCGCTCTGCCGCGTACCCTGCGCCGCTTCGGTTTTCATCAGCCTCGGCCCAGCGGCGAGAGCAACTCGCGCAGCAGCTTCTGCGCCACGGCGGAAACGGCATCTCGGCTCCAGCCGGTGCGGCTGCCGGCGGCGCTCCAGATCACGTTGCCGCTCTGCACATCGATCACCTGCAGCGTGATGCCGACGGCGGGCTCGCCATCCACACCCACCTTGTAGCGCCACTCATCCACGGCGCCGGTCAGGGCATAGCGAGCCTTCTCACCGCGCGCCCAATCCAATGCGCGGGCCACGGCCTCGCGCTCGGCCGGCTCGAACAGCGACTCACTGTTCAGGTTGGCCGGATACTGCTTGAGGTTGGTAAAACCGCGCGCCTTCAGAATGCTGGTGGCGATGGTCTCGGCACGCAGCCCGGCCTGCGGCGTTTCGGTGTAGTTGACGATGGGCAGCACAACCCATGCGTCAGACGCGCTGGTTGCCGGTGCGCGGCCGCTGTCGACCACGGCACACGCGGACAGCGCAAGCGCCATGCCAACGCCCGCAGCGGTGGCCAGCCAGCGGCGGCGGCCGGCCTTCATCTTGTCGAGCAAGGGTGTCATCGCTTTCTCCTGGATGCTTCCGTTGTTCTTCATGCTGTTCATTCCCCGTTCTGCTTGTTCGTCTTGTGTTCGTCGCTTGTGCGTCGCTTGTACGTCAGTAAAGCCAGCGGTATCGCAGGCCGATTTCCGTCAGCGGCGATGTGCCCGACCGCGTGATCGATTGGTGTTCGATGTACAGCGCCAGATGGTCGTTGCCGAATACGCTGCCCGCCACCCCAAGCTGTGCCTGCACGCCCCACCCTTCGCGATTGTCGTGCAGCATGCCGACATCCATGAACGGCCGCCAGGCACGGGTGTAGCGATCCAGATAGTCCGTGCCGAAGCCGAACAGCATGCCGAATTGAGAAAACGAGCGCGGCATGATCTGGTTAACGTCAGGCGTACCGTCACCTGGCAGCAGGCGCGCCATCAGGGGGCTGACCGTGCCCGATGCGTTGTAGCGCGCCACCGTGCCGACCACGCGAATGGTGTAGTCAGGATATTCCACGCGGAAGCGGTGGCCGATCTCGCCGTCGAACACCATGCCGCTGCCCAGGAACGAGCGGTCTTGTCCGTAGAAGCGGTCACCTTCCACTCGGGCGCGCACGTATTCGTTCTGCGTCAGGCGCCAGTTGTTGCCGATCGAGAACAGATCCTTCACACCGCCTATACGCAATTGCGGCGTCTCGTTGGCGGGTTGGTTGCGGCCGATCGACAGCTCGGTGCCCAGCGGCCCGACCTGCCCAAGCAGCCCATCCAGCCGGAACGCATAGAACGACGCCAGCCCCTCACGCCAGCCCACGGTGCCCTTCCACTGCGTGTTCTGCGTCTGGTACTGCGAGATCCAGTCCACCTTGCGGTCCTGCGCGGGCACGCCGGTCAACTGCGTATCGTCGGTCGAGCGCTGGTTCCGCTGGGTGGCGCGCACCAGCATGCTGTAGTGGTCAGTCAGGCGCATACCGGCCGCGGCGCTGGTCTCGAAGTATGTGAGCGGCGCCTGCTTGAACCACGTCTCGCGCGGCTCCAGCGCCTGTGCGTTGGTCAGCAGCGTCTCCTGCACGCGCTCGTGGAGCTGCTCGTCGTCCGGCGCGGTGGTCAGGCCTTCAAACGACAGACGCTGCGCCTCGCCCAGGCGGTCCGTCATCACGTTGGCGTCGATGCGGTTGTAGAGCGGAATGCGGTCAGGCGTGTCGTCCAGCAGGCGGTTGAGCGTCTGCAGGTCGCGCTCGGCCAGGGCGATGGAGATCTCAGCATAGGCCGGACGCGTCATGCGGCGCGTGTATTGCTGCAGCAGCCACGCACGCGCCAGATCATTCGCTTCCTGCGACAGCGCCCAGCCCAGCGCGGCCTCCTTGGCCACGGCGGAGACCAGCTGATCGCTCACGCGCGCCCGCTTGCGCTTGTCGGCGAGGGTTTCCGGCGGCTCGGGCGGCAGTGTATCGATATCGCCCAGCTCGGATTTGTCCATGGCCGAGCGACCACCTTCGCGCGCCTGCTTCGTGGCACGACGGTCATCGCGCAGCAACTCGATCAGCAGGCGCTGCGACAGGTCGCCCGACCCGAACGTTTGCGCCAGCGAAACGCGTCGGGCGCGCAATTCGGTACGGGCATCTTCTTCCAGAGGCACGGCATCATCGTCGCCCACCGTCACGCGCGTGCCGACACGACGACCTGCAGGTGCCTTGGCCTTGCCACCCCCGGTCTTGTCTTCAGCACGCCACAACAGCCACCACGCCTCGCGGCGCAAAGCCCAGGCAGCATCGGCCTGACCGGCCATCTCGCGCGCATCGGCATAGGCCAGCAGCCAGAGCGGATCGGTCTGCATCGATTTGCCCTGGCGGCCCAGGAAGCGCAGCGCGAGGTTGGCGTCGAACAGTTGCAGGCCGGCTGCAGCGTAGGCGCCCCAGTAGGCAGAATCGTTCTCGGCCTCACCGCGCCACAGGGCCAGCGCGCGCTTGAGTTCGGCATTCTGGCCTGAGTCGAGCAGGCCCCAGAGGAAGGCGGCCTTCACGTCGCTGCCGGCATCGGGCAGTGAGACGGCACGGCGCAGGTCGCGCATGGCGGCATCCCACTGGCCGCTCTGGCGGAGGTACTCGGCACGCGCGCCCAGCACGCCGGCGGATTGCTCGGCGGCCTTGCGCTGCTCCGGCGTGAGCGAGGCCAGCAGCCCTTCGATGCGGTGGAAGGCACGCGCCCGTGTGTAGTAGTAGATGGCCTGCTGCAGATGGACCATCGTGCCGTCCTTGCGGAAGGCGAGTTCAGACAGGCGGCCGGCGTCGATGGGGCTGGCGTCGTAGAAGTCGATCATCGACGTCAGGTCGTCAGGCTCGGCCTTGCCGCCGATCAGCAACTGGCGATAGGCCTCGCGCGCCAGATCGTCGCGCTGATTCAGGCGGGCGAGCTGGGCGAAGGTGCGCCAGTAGAGATCGTCTGTGGGGGCGGCAGCCTTGGCAGCAGCCTGCATGGCAGCGAGCGCCTGTTCGAACTGCCCGCGCACGTACAGCATGTTCGCCAGCTTGAGCGCGTATTGCGCATTGGGGCCGAATTCCGTCTGCAAGCGCACGTAGGTGTCATAGGCCTGATCGTCCTTGCCAGCGCGCTCGGCCAGATTGGCATAGCGCTCCAGCACCGCCTGCCGGTGTGCGCCACGCGCGATGCTGTTCAGATACGCCAGCCCTTCCACCGGCTCGCCCAGCCGCTCATACGCGGCAATGATCTGGTCGAGCAGCTTCATGTCGCCGGGCTGGCGGCTGGCTTGGTAGCGCAGGCCGGCCAGATAGGCGTGGTCTTCGTTGAGTGCGGGCGCCAGGCGCAGCACGTGCTGCCAGGCGGCATCGTCGCCGGTGGATTGCGCGTACGACAGCCAGTAGTTCAACGCGACCATCGGCTGGCGGTTCCACTCGGCCACCTGGGCGGCACGCTCGGTCCAGATCTTCAGGTCGGGGCGCTGGCGCACGGCGGCCTCGGCCACGCGCATGGCGTCGTTCAGGTTGCCGCTGCCCATGAAAACCTGGAATGCGAGATCGTAGTCCTCCGCATTGAACGGTGCAATGCCGCGCACGATGGCCTGGGCGCCCTTCGGCTGCGAAGACGATGCGGCATCGTCGGCCTTGTCCGCCACGTGGCGGATGCGCGCGGCATGGCGCTGTCGACGCGCCAGCCCTTCCGGGCCGTCCATGAACACGACGTCGGACGGACTCGGCAGCGGCTCGGGCCGGCCGGCAAATGCCCAGTCATGGCGTGCGGCGCCTGCCGCCCGGGCGATGCCCTCGCTCGCCTGGCGCCACGACAGGTGCAGCAGGCGGCGTGCGTACTGGTCTGCCAGATCGGGGCGGTTGCACGCCTGCGCCAGGCGCGTGAGGAAGCGCAGCGTTTCGGTATCGTCGATCAGCGGACCGACGCGGCGTTGCGCCTCGGCCATGGCATCGTCGAGCAGGTTGCCGCCCTGCAGCGCCTTCAAGCCGGCGATGAAGTAGCGGCGCTGCTCATCAATCGACTTGGCGGCATCCAGCGCAGCAAAGTTGGCGGCGGCGGCGGCACGGTATTCGCCCACACCCAGCGCAATCTCGGCCGTGCGCGCCTGCCATTGCGCGGCGCGAGCCACGTCCTGCTTGGCCAAGCGCTGATAGAACTGCATGGCCATCGCGCCCTGGTCCAGACCGCGGGATTTGGCCGCAAGCATCTCCAGCTCAGCCGCAGTCCAGCGGTAACCCAGGGCTTGCTTGAGCAGACCACGCAGATCAACCAGCATGGCGGCGCGCTGCGGATCATTCGGTTGCAGTGCATAGGCACGCTGCTCGCGGATGGCGATATCGAGCAGCAGCGCTTCGCGGTCGAGCGACTTGTCGTGCAGCGCGCGCATGCGGGCGACCATCGCTTCGGCTTCCTCCAGGCGGCCGGTGCGTACGTACTGGGCGGCCAGCACGCTGAGGAATTCCCCATCGTTCGGGCGCACGCGCAGCCAGGCTTCCAGGTAGGCGACCGACAGCGCATCGACCTTGCCGCCCGCGTTGGTCCCGTCAAGCAGGCGTGCCTCCAGACGCTCGCGCGGGAACATCAAGGCGAGCGCCAGCCCGATCAGCGCACCAAGCGTGCCGATCAGCCAGGCGGGCAGTAGCCGTTCACGCGGAGTCAGGTCAGCAGACCACATCGACACGTTGGTAAGTCACGGTTTGAGCAGCAGCTCCAGTCAGGTCGACGCGCACGGTGTTGTCCTGTGCGCGGGCGGTGCGGGCGGGATTGCCGTTGACCTTCACGCGGCAGGCGCCGGCGTTGGCCAGACGAACGAACGGCTTGTAATAGCCACCCGCCTCGAAACTCAACGCGTTACCGTTTCGTGCGAAATCGCGCACGAAGGCAGCGGCTTCCGCAATGTACGCGGGCTTGGCCGATTCTGCCCCGGGTGCGACGGTAAAACGCGCAGCACCATCATCGAGGTGGATATAGATGCCGCCGGCCGCCTGGTCATAGCCGACCACGCCCTGTGCGTCGGCCATGCGCGGCGTGCCGGGCGCCATCCAGCGCAGTTCGCGCAGGTCGCCATCGCCGCGCACGACCCAGGTGTTGCCGTCATCGACATCGCGGGCGATGGCCATGTTGCGGAAATCCAGCACCTTGACCACGTACTCGGTGGAATAGATCGGGAACACCGGCTGCGACAGCGCGTAGTCGTAGACCTTCTTCAAGGCCTTGAGCGACGCAAGCTTGGTGCCCGAATACATGTGGTAGTAGATGTTGATGGGCTTGAAGCGGTACGGCGTGTCGGTCATCTGCAGCGTTTCAATCAGGCGATCGAAACCGTAGAAAGGCCCCGTCCAGTCATTGGTATAGACGTTTTCGTTCTGGTTGGGCGCAAACACCTGGTAGGCACCCGGACCCTTGTCGATGCCAAGCGGCGCGATCTCCGTCCACGACGGCGAGCTGCGCGTGATGGTGGTATCGCCACCGTTGATGTTGAGCACGCCTGCGTCCCAGGTCATGCGCACAGCAATTTCGG
Source organism: Ralstonia sp. A12 (assembly GCF_000801955.1). Taxonomy (GTDB): domain Bacteria; phylum Pseudomonadota; class Gammaproteobacteria; order Burkholderiales; family Burkholderiaceae; genus Ralstonia. Next base: position 244,575 of record NZ_JSZO01000003.1, on the reverse strand, counting down.
GCGGCTGGCAGTCACCCGACCATTGCAGAATCTTCACGCGCTTGCCCGGCGGTGCCAGACGCTCGTTGATGTAGTTGATGGAGCCCGAGATCTCGCGGTCGAGGCTGAACTTGTAGCCGGGAATGGAGAGCGCGAAGGCCGTGTCGCCGCCGCCCTTGTCAGCACCCGGGCCTTCCTTGGCCCGATCGCCCGGCACCGTGCGACTCCAGTCAAACGGGTGCGAATAGGTGTGCGTGCCCAGCTCGACGTACGGCAGCGCAAACATCTTGCGGGCAACCGCCTCCAGGCGCGGCGTCAGCTTGGGATACAGGCCGGTGGAGCCCACCTCCCCTTCGATGACCGACAGCGTGGTGGGGATGCGGTACTTGTCCCACACGTCCTGCAGCAGCACCTCGCCCGAGTACTCAGGACCGGGAAACTCGGCGCGCGACGCGAAGCCGTCACCGTCCACGTGTACCAGCATGAGGCGGCGGCCGTTCTCGGAAGTCACGTCAGGGATCGGCATGTCGGGCAGCGCCAGCGCGCGCCGCAGAAATTCGATCGGCTGCACCACCCAGCGCGCCTGCTCGACGGTGTCCATCGAGAACACCGCATACGGATTCAGCACATAGCCGCCCCAATCGGTAATGGCGGCGGCATCAAACTCGAAGTTGCCCGACTTCAGGCGCAGCAGCGACTGCCCATGCTCGCCCACCTGAATCGGCTGAGCCTCGCGACGCTCCGGCTGCGGCGCCATCTCGAAGCCCATCATCTTGTCTTGCGACACCACCGACAACGGCCCGGTGGCACGCCCACGCACGAGTTGCAGCTTGAACATGTCAGCCATGCTGCCGTCCACCGGCAAGCCGAACTGGTTCATGAAAGCGATGTGCACACCATCCTGAATACGCTGCCGCACCCACGACGACAGCGCTGCCACCTGCTTGACCGGGCTGGTGTTCACCCACACCACCACGCCGGCATAGCGATCGGGCGATACGGATGCGGGCAGCGGCTTGTTGATGTCGGCGTATTCAACGTCGTAACCGAGAAAGTTGAGCGGCGTGGCCACAAAGCGCACGCCCTCGCTGGTGTCGATGGTGGCGCGCGGATCTCGGTCCTGCAGGATCAGGATCTTGCGCGGCAGCACCTCGATGCGCCCCACGCCAATGGTCGACAGATCCGGATCGGTCACGTACGGCACCAGACCTTGCGCCTTGATGCGCTTGGCCGTCTCTCGCGCGCAGGCACGGTCGGCCGGCGGGCAATAGTCGATGGCGATCACGGGCAGGTGGTACTCGTCGCGAATCTTGCGCACCTGGCCCATCAGCCATTCGCGGTCTGCGTCGCTGACCTCCTTGTACTGCTTGCTGCCCTGGTCCCAACCGCGATACAGCGACTCAAACGCCACCGCATACGCCTGGTCATGCACCTGCGGCAGGATCTCAAACCCGCGATTGAAGATCAGCTTGGCATCCGGATAGCGCGCCTTGATCGCGCGAATCGTGCGCACCATGCCGGCCTCTTGCGCCTCACGCGCGGCGTCATCCTTGGCGACCAGCTGGTACGAGTCGAGCGTATCGAGGAAGAAGCCGCGGTAGCCCTTGTCCCACAGCGGCTTGATGACGTGATCGACATAGAAGGCCGGCCATTCGGGCTGGGCCTGGTCCACCACGCGCGACGCCCATGCCGCGTTGCGGCCGGACAACCAGGCCTTGGGCAAGTCCTTGTACCAGCTACGCTCGGGCGTGACCTCGCCCACGCTCACATAGGCGTACCACTGGGTCTTGGGGGTCTTGAACTGTGATGGATCGAAGCCGTGGTCCGGCTCGATGACGACCGCGTCGAAGGCGCGCAACTGCGCCACGGGCGGCTTGTCACCGTAGTACCACGCGATGTTCGGCGCACTGGCCGAGACCGAAGGTGTCACCCCTGACGCACCGGACCCGGTGGTGGCAGGCGCCTGTTGTGCAAGCGTCACACAAGGCATCGACACGATGGCTGCCGCAAACCACGCTGCCAACCGTCCGACCGTCCCTGCCGTATTCCCCCGTTTCCCCCCGGTGCGCCGCTGTATGCGGCTGAGAACCCACATGACCTACCACTCCTATGCAACTGTGTGCACACAACTGCATGCCCACACTGGGCCGATCTGCGCCGGCACTGAGATAGCGGCGCCGATACTTGCGCCAAATGGAACACTTGGAACACTTGCCGTTTCTCCGGATTGCCGCCTGCAAACGCAGGCCCCGTAAGGCAAACCGGGACAATATGTTCCCAGGCTGCAAGTATCACCCATGGTGTGGGTACGCGGCAAACCACTTTTCGATGGCTGCGCGCCACACCAGGGCATAGACAATTGTTTAACGTACGCCTAAGCACGCATGATTCGCGCTGCGGTTTGACAAAGCGATCCCGGCTGCACCATGATCGTTCGCAGCCACATTCCGAGCGGCCTTGCAGCGCAACGGCGCGCCCGCCCCGCCACCATGTCCGCCTTCATCCTTGTCGCGCTCATCCTGATCAGCGCCTTCTTTTCTGCTTCCGAGATCGCGCTCACAGCCTCGCGTCGCACCCGCCTGCAAACACTGAGCGACGACGGCGATACCCGCGCCCTGCGCGTGCTGCAGCTCAAGGACACGCCGGGCAACTTCTTTACCGTGGTGCAGATCGGCGTGAATGCGGTGGCCATCCTTGCCGGTGTCATCGGTGACAGCCAGATCTCGGGGCCGCTCGCAACGTGGCTGGGCGACTGGCTGCCGACTGCCCGTGCCGAGCGCATCGCCAGCATCGCCGGTTTCATGATCGTGACGGGGCTCTTCATTCTGTTTGCCGACCTGCTGCCCAAGCGCCTGGCGGTGCTCTACCCCGAGCGCTGCGCGCTGGGCGTCATCGGCCCGATCCAGACCTGCCTGCGTGTGCTGCGGCCGGTGGTTTGGCTATTCAACGGCGCGGCCGATCTGTTTCTGAAGCTGTTTGGCGTGCCCACGCACCGTGTTGAGCAGATCACCACGGAAGACATCACCGCTATGGTGGGCGCCGGCGCCGAAGCCGGCGTGCTGCGCAAGCACGAGCTGGCCGTGATCGAGAACGTGTTCGAGCTGGAATCGCGCACCGTCACCTCGGTCATGACCGTGCGCGACGAGGTTGTCTACTTCACGACCGACGAGCCGCTGGAGTCGATCAAGATGAAGATCATCGCCCAGCCGCATGCGGAATACCTCGTCTGCCGCGACGACATCGACTCGGTGCTCGGCTTCATCGCCTCGAAGGACATCCTGAAGCAGATCCTGTCGGAGGAACCCTCCACTGTGATCAGCGACTTGGCCAAGCACTTCGACAAGAACCTGCTGGTGCTGCCCGACACGCTCAACCTGTCGCAGGCGCTCACGCGCTTTCGCGAGATGCACCAGAGCTTTGGCGCGGTGGTCAACGAGTATGGGCTGGTGGTGGGGGTGGTCACGCTTGACGACATCGTCGGCGCGGTGATGGGCGACATCCTCTACCTGGGCGAGGACGAGCAGATCGTGCGCCGTGACGATGGTTCCTGCCTGGTGGATGGCGTCACGCCCATCGGCGACGTCAAGCGTGCATTCGACCTGGATGACCTGCCCGGCGAGCACCACATCGAAACCATTGCCGGGCTCGTCATCTACGCGCTCAAGCGCATCCCCAAGAAGAGCGAAAGCGTCGACATCGGGCCCCTGCACATCGAGGTGCTCGACATCGACAACCACCGCATCGATCAGTTGCTGGTGTCGCGGCGCATCGATCCGCCTGCCTCACCAGCGCCCTCCTCGGCGTCGTGAGCGGCAAACACTTCCTTGGCGGCAAACATGCCGTTGAGCGCCGCCGGAAAGCCCGCGTATAGCGCCATCTGCAGGATCGTCTCGGTAATTTCCTTGCGTGTGAGCCCCACGTTGAGCCCGGCAGCGATATGCACCTTCAGCTGCGGTGCCGCGTTGCCCAGCGCCGTGAGCGCGGCAATGGTGGCGATTTCACGCTCACGCAGCGTCAGGCCGGGGCGGCTATAGACATCGCCAAAACCGAATTCAACGACGTAGCGGCCAAGGTCGGGTGAAATGTCGGCCAAGGCCTCGACCACGCGCTCGCCGGCCACATCATCAACTTCCTTGAGCTTTTGCCAGCCCCGAGCGTAGCGGTCGTCCTGCAGGTTGGCGTGGCTTGCGGCTTGCGGTGCGGCTTGTGCGATCAGGGTCATGTGCATCCTCGTTCGATTGACGTTTCGGCTGGTGTTTCGATTTGGGAGATGAGGAAGCGGAACCCTGCGCGCTTTCTGCGGCGGCAATCCGGGCCCGGATGCCGTCGTAGTTGACGAGCTTCTCACGCAGCACGGCCAGTGTTTCGGCCCGTGCACGCTGCTCCGCCTCCAGCGCCGCGGCATGCAATTCCAGCAAGCGTTGGCGCGCCGACACACTCTCCAGACTGTCGCCCTGCCGCCGCAGCGCTGCGTACTGCAGCATCTGTGCAATCGGCATGCCGGTATCGCGCAGGCGCAGCAGGAACGCGAGCCACGTCATGTCTTCCGCACGGAAGACGCGGTGGCCGTTATCGCGGCGCTGCACGCTGTCGAGCAGGCCGATGCGCTCGTAGTAGCGCAGCGTATGTGCCGACAGGCCAGTGGCCTCTGCAACCTGGGCGATGGTCAGGAAAGTGTTCATGAACGGAGCTTAGAAGTTAGAGCGCACTCTAAGTCAAGCGACTTTAGCGTGATTCTTTTCCGCCCGCACAAAACAAAACGCCGACCCTCTTTCGAGGGCCGGCGCCTTGGTGTGCAGAAAAACCGGGAAACCGGTTAGCCGCCCTTGCCGAACTCGCTCGGGCTCGCCACCTTCGGGCGGTGGTCGCGCTTCTTTTTCTTCTTGTGGTGGTGTGCCTTCTTGTGGCCTTCGGCCGGAGCCGAGGCGGCAGGCGCCGGAGCAGCAGCAGGCGCGGCCGGAGCAGCCGGTGCCGCAGGAGCGGTGGCCTGCGCAAATGCGCCGGCACTGAAGACTGCAGCCACGAGGGCAGCCAGGAGCTTGTTCATCGTGTTGTCCTTATGAATAAACGGAGATGCGGCGCGCCCGGAAACCGGGGTGAGACGTGACCCGATATGTCTCCGCCACTGCCATTCAACGCGCGACCCCGTCATCGGGATGACTCGCGCATCACCGCGCAGTGTGGTGCAGGCGCCGGCCAATGTCCACCGGAAGCCTGACGATACGTCGATACACACATCGCGGCTTTGATGACACTCAACACAAATTGACAAACGTTGCATGACATGACTTCTACAGTGTTACGCGCGCTTACATCGTGGGAAAAACGCTTACAAACAGCGGTACACGCACTCACGATGTGGAGCGTTTTTGGAGGCATGGATCGCACATGGGACGAGATCCATGTATCTGGAGTCCCGCAATATCCTCAAGGAGTTTCACCATGAAAGTCGCTCAATCCCTGGCCGCTCTGATCGTTGCTGGTGCCTTTGCCGCCCCCGTGTTCGCAGCTGGCACCGCGTCCGCACCGGCTGCTGCTCCCGCACCGGCCCCGGCCGCTGCGGCGACTGCCACCGATGCCGCTTCCGCCCCGAAGGCTGAAGCCAAGCACGAAATGAAGAAGCATCACGCGCACAAGAAGGCCGCCCACAAGAAGGCTGAAGCCAAGTCGGACATGAAGGCCGACGCCGCTTCGGCACCGAAGGCCGCTGAACCCGCCAAGCAATAAGGCGACAAGCGCGATGAAGAACGCCGGGGATTCCCCGGCGTTTTTTTATGCCTGATCGGGACCGGCGCCCTGCTCCCGCACCGGTCCCGCCATCACATCAACGCAGATGCGGCAGACGCTGCGTGCCTTCGATCTGCACGGCCTGCAGTTCATGCGGCTTGAGGCCCAATACGCTGAGGATGGTCGGTGCGATCTGATTGGTGTCGACATGCTCGTCCACCACGTCGGAGCCGATGCCTGCGCCCCACACCACGATCGGCACGTGGCGGTTCTCAGGACGGAAGCCGCCATGCTCGGCAATCTTCGACAGCTTGCTGCCGGCCCACACCGTGCCCTGCTGCGCGATGCCGACCACATCCGGATAGCGGTCATCGCGGGGCTTCACGCCGAAGAAGTCGGCCACTTCCTCACCCACCACGAAGCGACTGGCCCCCGCCTGGGTGAACGGCTTGGCAACAGCGTTGCCGGCAGCGTCCGAACCCACGCCCGTGCCCGAGTAGCCGAGCAGGAACTGCTTGGTGAACTGCAGCGCAGCCGGCGAGCGGTCGTTCAGCCACAGCAGGATGCCGTCGTCGTCCATCGCGTGCGCGACGAGGTGCGGCTTGGTCGCGTCCTTGCAGGTGGCGGCGTACTTCTCCCACGCGCAGTTGAGCGCGTCGATCATGTTGCCGTCGTTGACGATGGTGAGGTCCGCACGGCTATTGGGCGATTGGCCATGCTTGGCCGACACGATCACGACCGTGTTGGCGGGGTCGACGGACTTGACCAGCTCGCCCAGCTTGCTGTCGACGAAGGTGAGCGCGCTCTGCAGCACCGGGCCCGGCACCGTGCCGTTGTTGGTGTAGCCACCCAGACCGCCCGCTACCTTGTTGGCGGTGTTGGACGGATCCGGGTAGTAGGCCGACTTGTTCAGCTTCTGCGCAGTCGACACGGCCTGGAAGTTCATGCCCAGGATGGCGGGCACGCCCGGCGTGCCGTTACCGGCGTGGTCGTGGCCCTTGAGCCAGTTCAGCACGGCCAGCACCTTGAAGCTGTCGTAGCGCTGGGTGTCGGTGTTGTCTTTGGTCCAGTCGGGACCGGGGCCGGCGGGCAGCGACGGGTCGGTCACCGAGCTGTTGATCTCGGGAGCGAACAAGTCGTCGATACCCTGCCCGCTCGGACCGTTGAGGATTTCATAGGCAGCGTGCTTGTCTGACCAGGCCGTGCGCAGGCCGTGCTTGCGAGCGACTTCAAACACGGTGTTCACCTTCAGGTACTGGTGCGGATACACCGGCGCGCACGTGACGGGCGACACCGGCAAGAAGGCCGGATCGATCAGGTCCTGCGCGTGGCCGGTCAACTGCGAGATCTTCGACAGATCGGCATAGAGGCCCGGGATGCCCTGACCGCTGTCGAGGCGGTTCAAATCCTTGGCGATGACCTCAGCGTAGAACACTTCGGCGCCCGGCTTGGTGGTGTGACAGTTGGCCACCGTAGTACCGGCGGGCAGCAGGCTGCGGCTGTACGCGTCATCGTAGTAGATGCCGGTGGTCTTGGGGTTGCCGCCGGTCACTTGGCCGACCATGCCGGGGAACGAGTCGGACGGGAACGGCGTGCGGGCATTGCGATAGCTCACGCCCTGATGCACGAGGCGTGCGAGCGTGGAGCCCGGATGGTTGCCGACATACCAGTCGAGGTCGTTCTGGTGCAGACCATCAACGGAGATCAGCAGGACATGCTTGGCGTGCGCGTGGTGCGCATCATCGTCATCGGCGTACACATGCGCAGACAGGCCGCATGCGAGCGTGGAGAGCACAGCAAGCGCGAGGTGTTTCTTGGGGGACACGGGATTCTCCTCTGGGTTACCGCCATGAGGCGGCCCCGTCACGCTATGCCCCGTGTATGTCTGTGCGGCGACCCGCGCATGTCGCCCCCGTGACAAATGTAACGCGCCCTCCACCGCCCGGTTGAGCCAACGTTTGCACTGTCATCGGCCGTACGGATGATTCCTCTAGAATGGCGTGCCCAGCGCTTTTTCCTCGACCTCAACCCGCTTGCTTCCATGTTCTCTTCGCGTGCCCTGCCTCGCTTCGCGCTTGCCTGCCTGCTGGCCTTGCCCCTGTTCGGCGGGTCAATCGCCACGGCACAGACCACGCCCGCGGCCGGCGCCGAACCCAGCGACTGGAGCATCGCCGTCGGCCCGTCCATCTATGTGGCACCGAAATATCCGGGCGCAAAGTCGAGCTTCGTGTTCCCGTGGATCGATCAGGAAATCGAATACAAGCACCGGTATTTCTCAAAGGGCATGGATTTCCTGGGTGTCTACCTTGCCAACGACGACACATGGCAGGTGGGCGGCAACTTCCAGTTCGATCCGACCTGGCGCCATGCACATGACGACGCGCGCCTGAATGGTCTCGGCAACGTCAACGCCACGGTGCGTGCCAAGGCGTTCGCGCAATACACCGTGTCGTTCCTGACGCTTTCCACCGATGCCGAGCAGGACATCCTGGGCAACCGCCAAGGCCTGATCGCCAATGCCGACGTGTACGCCAGCGCCCCGCTTGGCCGCTGGCTCTTCAGCCTCGGTACTGGCGTGTCGTGGACCAACGGCCAATACATGCGCACCTTCTTCGGCGTGGATGGCAACCAAAGCGCGGCATCCGGTCTGCCGACGTTCGCCACGCACGCCGGTGTGCGCGACGTCCACTTCAATGCCATCGTCACCTGCAAGCTTGACGACCGCTGGACCGCCAACGGCTCGCTCACAGTCGCACGCCTGCGCGGTGATGCCGCGGACAGCCCGATCACGCAGCGCCGCCAACAGACCACGGGCATGGCATCGCTCACGTACCGCTTCCGTTAAACCTGCTGCGCGTGTTTCCAAGGAGCCACGCATGACCTTCGACCCGTCTTCGTTGAAAGCGCTGTGCTTTGATGTGCAGGGCACACTGGTGGACTTCACGACGCCGCTCATCGAGGCCGGCGAAACCTTGGGTGCGCAGCGCGGGTTCGTCGCCGATTGGCCGGAAGTCATTGCACGTTGGCGCGCCGGCTACCGCGCCGGGATGGACGCGTTCCTGGCCGGAAAGCGCGGTTGGATTTCCACCGACACGATCTATCGTGAAGCGTTGGACGCGCTGCTGCACGACTACCCATGGGCGCAGCACGTCAGTGCGGAAGACCGCGACGCGCTCAATGCGACCTGGAGCCGGCTGCGCCCATGGCCGGATACCCAGCGCGGCCTCAGCCGATTGCGCTTGCGCTATCTGACGGCGGCGCTATCGAACGGCAGCATGGCTTCGGTGATCCGGATTGCGCGATACGGTGCGCTGCCCTTCGACGTCATCCTCACGGGCGAACTCGTGCAGTCGTTCAAGCCCGACCCAAAGGTCTATGCCCTCGCCGTCCGTTCGCTAGGTGTGGCACCCGACGAAATCATGATGGTCGCATCACACAAGTACGATCTGGTGGCGGCCCGTGCGCAGGGTTTTCGGACGGCATTCATCGCGCGGCCGCTGGAGTTCGGGCCGGGCGCTGCCGTTGATGTCACGCCAGATCCGACGTTCGACTGTAACGTGACTGACATGGAAGCGCTCGCAAACCGGCTTGGCGCCTAGCGTAATCGGTTGCATTGGCACCAAGTCTGCCGTGGCAGCCGCTTCGGCGCGAGACAAACACCTATCAGACCAGAACGCCAGCCGCACGCCTCTCCCCCAAAAGGACCATGCCTCCTTTTAGCAACACGCGGGTTTGCAATCGCCCTCAACCGTTGTGAATTTTTTTGGTAGTCTGTTTTGCAAGCAGACGATCGCTTTCCGATCAACGCGCGCGGGCAGCGACCGATGTCTTCAAACAAGTGGATGAACACTTGCAAGACAGGAGGGCTTCACCATGTTGCGATGGATTGCACACTTGGCCATGAGCCATGCTCCCACTCCCGAGAAGCAAGCAGAGCGCGCATTGAGCGAGCTTCGCATGGAGCTGTATCAAGCAGAACAGCGCGTGCTCGATGCGCAGATGCATGCGGATTACTACCGCGCGCGGATCACGTTCCTGGAAGACGTCGTCAAGAAAGGCATTGAGCGGGTCTCCGACCAGCGCAAGGGCAAACAGGAAAGCGCCCACGCACTGCGCGCGGGGCTCAAGTTCACTGCCGAGTTGTGGCGCGAATCGCAAGCGCGCGAATCGCACGTGCTCAAGCGTCGCACAGCGATGTCATTCATCGACCCGCACGACGCACAGGCCGACGAGTCGCACACGCCGAAGATCCACCACTTCTCCAAGATTCCCGTGGATGCGCAGTTCGACGATAACGTGAGTGCGCTGCCGTCCAAGCACGCCACCGCCGAGAAGCTGTAGCACGCGAGCTGGCCGGCGATGGCAACACGCAGCGGCAGCCCCTCGGATACGTAGCCACGTTCTGCTCCGACCGCCTACGGCGCCGCCATCGACACGCCGTACTGCGCAAAGATGCGCTGCAACTCGCCGCTGGCGCGCAGCGCATTGAGCGCGTTCTCCAGCGCCTGCGCCAGCTCGCGCTGATCCGCCTTGACTGCCATCCCGATAGCCCACCCGCGCGCAGGCAGCAACGGCGACTGCAGTTCGGTGGCCACATAACGCGTGGCGGACTGGTTCTGCGCCTTCAGCACGCTTTCGTACTGCGCGCGCGTCACCATTGCTGCGGCAATTTCACCAGAGAACAGCGCGTGCAGAGCCCCGTTGGCCTCGGGGTAAATCTTCACCTTGTCGCGCAGGGCGCCGTGAGCACCTGAGAGCAACGCACTCGCAGCGCCTGTCCCCTGCTCGGCACCGGTCATCTGGCCCGCAAGGTCTTCAAAACTGCTGACCTTGGAGACACGCTCTCTGTCATAGACCAGCACATAGGCTTCGCGAAGATAGGGCGCGAAGATCAGCACCTGGTCGTTCTGGCGGACGAAGTTCGGGTCCACCGGCACATGCAGCATGACGTCAGCCGGGCCATACCCGAGGTAGTGGCCGCGCCAGACCATATTGCGCAGATCGCCCGACATGCCGTCGTCGTCGGCATCAAATGGCAGCAGCGAGGCGGACAACCCCATCTGCTTGCTGAGCGCATTCGCCAGCGCAACATCGATACCGGTGAATTGGCCACCGGCATTGTCGGAGAACGGCGGCAGACCCTTGTACAGCGCAACCTTCAGGGCACCGCTTTGGCGGATCTTCGCCATGTCGGCATGCGCCGGTGCGGCCGTCACCAGAATGGCTGCCGCAGCAAACAGAAGGCTGGCAAGGCGGTGGAAAACCGGCGCCATGACCAACCGAAAACGGGCGTTCATGAAAAATCTCCTGGCGGATAAAGAGTGAACCGATGCAGCCGGAGGCGTGGGCGACATCGGCTCGCAAAACTGCTGACAGCAGCAGGCCGACCCACTTACTCCTGTACGCGGCGTGATTCGAGATAGGTCTTGATGGCCCAGACGGCTTCCTGGCTCAAGATACCTTCGAACGGCGGCATGTAGACCCGGCCATCGCGCGTGCGGCCCGTGCGGACGGTGTGGCTCATGTACTGGGATATCTCAGCAAAGCACGCATCCTGCTTCTTCCCGACGGGCATCGACATGCAGTCGGTATCGAGCTTGCGCAGGTCGGGCGCAATCCCGCCGGAGATAGCTTCCAGCCCATGGCAGCGCGCGCAGTTCTGAGCATAGGCCGACGTACCGATGCGCAGCGCCTCATCATGGTCCTTGCCCGGCGCGCGGTATGGATTGTCCTGACGCCAATCGGCCCCGAGTTGGGGTAAGGTGTGCGTGTCCACGGCCTGCGGCGTGACATCGCCGTGCGCGGTTGCGGTTGCGGGCAATCCCCCGGCCAGAAGTGCGCAGACAGAAAGCAGCGCGAACAAATTGCGTGGCGTGTTCAAGAGTGTCTCCTTGGTGTCGTTGAAACGATTTTTGGAGGCATTTCTGCAAGAGCCATACCAAGGCGCAAACCTGCCGGCAAACCACGGGAACATCCGCAACGCAGCACCAGGGCCCCGGGGACACGGGCTGACACAGGTGCTCAGGAATGCAACACCCTGGCAAGCGTCTTGCTTCATGGCGCAACACTTCCGGTTCGCGCATTGACGATAGCGGCCCGGGCGACCCGCACACAGATTGCGGGCGAGTTTAAGGAGACCCACCATGAACCCTCACACGGCAGCCGGCCCGCGTGCCCCCGAGAGCACACCCGCCACGCTCGGTGATGCGCCGAACGATCAGCCCGAACTGATCGCGCAATCCCACCAGCGTTCGAAGTCCTATGGCTTGCGGCCCTATGAGTCGCCCGACTTCTGCCCGGTGCTGCAAAGCGAGCTGAAAACCGAGATCGAGCGCAGCCAGTCGCTGTTCACGCACGCGCTGCCGGTAATGGAGACGCTCTACAGCCAGATCGTCAACACGCAAAGCATGGTGATCCTGACCGACACATCGGGCCTGATCCTGCATTCACTGGGCGATGACGATTTCCTCGCTAAAGCCAGCAAGGTGGCCTTGCAGCCGGGCGCGTCGTGGTCGGAAGAGGCCCGGGGCACCAACGCCATCGGCACCGCGCTGGCTGATGGCAAGCCCACGCTGGTCCACGCGTCGGAGCACTATCTGGAAGCCAACCGGTTCCTCACCTGCTCCTGCGCGCCGATCCTGGACCCATACGGCGCTACAGTAGGCGCGCTCGACGTGACTGGCGACCACCGCGGCTTTCACAAGCACACCATGGCCCTGGTGCGCATGTCGGCGCAGATGATCGAGAACCACCTGTTCGCCAACACGTTCCAGGACGTGGTGTGCATCCACTTCCACTCACGCCCGGAATTCATCGGCACGCTGGTCGAGGGCATCGCGGCCTTTACGCCAGCGGGGCGCTTCCTGTCGGCCAATCGCAGCGGTGAATTCCAGCTCGGTCTGTCGATCCGGGCGCTGCATGCGCACACCTTCTCGTCGCTGTTTGGCCTGTCGATGTCGCAGCTGATCGATACGGAGCGCGGCGCGCCAGCCGGTATCGTGCAGTTGCAGCTGCCAAGCGGCGTGAAGGTGTTTGCGCGCGTCGAATGGAAACGGTCTGCCAACCGCATCGCCGGCCCCGCCATGGGCAGCGATATGCCTGGGGAGCGTGAGCCGGCATCGGCACGCCGGCACTACATCGAGCCGTCCAGACAACCCGCCGCGAGCCTGGAGGCACTGGACACCGGCGACGCCCAGATCAAGACCGTCATCGGCAAACTGCGCAAGGTCATCGGCAAGGACATCACCGTGATGGTGCTGGGCGAAACCGGCACCGGCAAGGAGCTGCTCGCACGCGCCATCCACGCTGACAGCCCGCGCCACGCCGGCCCCTTCATCGCCGTGAACTGCGCGTCGATTCCGGAAGCGCTGATCGAATCGGAGCTCTTCGGCTACGAAGAAGGCGCCTTTACCGGTGCTCGCAAGAAAGGCGGCATCGGCAAGATGGTGCTGGCCAATGGTGGCACGTTATTCCTCGACGAGATCGGCGACATGCCGCTGCATCTGCAGGCCCGCCTGCTGCGTGCCTTGCAGGAGCGCGCGGTGTCGCCGCTGGGTAGCAACAAGCTGATCCAGGTGGATGTGGCGGTGGTTTGCGCGACCCACCGCAACATGCGCGAGATGGTGGCCAGTGGGCAGTTTCGCGAAGACCTGTACTACCGCCTCAACGGCCTCGTCGTGCGCCTGCCCGCCTTGCGCGAGCGAAGCGACCTCGATGTGGTGGCCAACAAGCTGCTGCAACTCGAACAAGCTGACGCGCCGCCTATCAGCGAGGCCGTGATGCAGATGTTCCGCAGCTACCACTGGCCCGGCAACATCCGCCAACTCGGCAATCTGCTGCGCACGGCCCGATTGATGGCCGAAGACGCCCCAGAGATCACTGAAGACCACCTGCCCGACGATTTTCTTGAAGACTGGCAGGCACGGCATGGCGGCGACCAGCCTGCTCCGGATAGTGCGATGGCGGCAGACGCGCAACCTGTTGCCGTCACTGTCGGCAACGCCCAGCCCAAGCGGCTTGCCGACGTTGAAAGCATGACCATCCTGGCGGCGGTGAAGGCGCACAACGGCAACATCTCGGCCGCTGCAAAGGCGCTCGGCATTTCGCGCAACACCATTTACCGCAGGATCGACGAGGCCGGCGGCCTACCCTCAGACACCGACTGACCACGCTGACGCGCGAATCGCGGCGACCAGTGCCCGCGCCATCTCGCCCGCCGCCAGGTGCCCGCCTGGCACCCACACCAGCCGCGCTTGCGGTATCGCTGCAGACAGGCGCAGCGCGTTCTCCGGTCGGCAAACGTTGTCTTCCCGGCCATGCAGCAACGTCACGGGCAACCCTCGCCCGCCGATACGCGCAGCCGCTCTCAGCAAGGTGGATTTCCCCAGACCCGCCCGGCGATACAGGTAATGCGCCTGGAGCTGGTATTTGCGTACCAGGGCCATCTGCTGTGGCCACGTCAGTCGTCCAGCAGGCGACAATTTCAGCAAGCGGCGCTCTGCGCGCTGCCATGCTGTGGCGATGTTCAGTTTCTGAACAGTTGTACCAACCTGCAACATGTCTGTTGCAACGAGAAGGCGTCCGCGCGCGGCGGGAAAACCCTCACCTTGCCGATCGACGCGTCGCAACAGATCACGGCCAGCACCGCGCGCATTGAACAGCGCCTGCACATCATCGAAGCCGGTCAGGAAGGCGCCACGCAACACCAGCGCAGACACGGCATCGGGAAAGCGATCGGCATAGGCCAAGGCCAGCGCCGCGCCCCATGACCCGCCGACCAAGCCCCAGCGTTCGATGCCCAGCGTGGTACGCAATTGCTCCAGATCGGCCAGCAGCGCCGTCACCGTATTGCGCCGGCGGGTACCGGCCGGGCGCGAGCGCCCCGCGCCGCGCTGGTCCGGCAAGATGACGCGATGCCGCAGTGGATCGAACCATGTGGCCATCGAAGGCGAGCAGCCACTGCCCGGGCCGCCGTGCAGCACCAGCCACGGCTCGCCGCTGTCCGGCCCGCATTGCCGCATATGCACGACATGGCTGTCCGGCGTACGCAGGTCAAAGCACGTAGACGTGGCGGGCCAATCGGGTGTGGGCATGGATGTTGCCTTCATCGTGGGCGGCTGCGTTCGGCAGAACGCCTGCGCCAGCCGCGGAACAACACAGTGCATTCACTAACTATGCCAACCCTCAAGGAGGAGACATGAACTGGACGACGCCCGCTTATACCGAACTGCGACTGGGGTTCGAGATCACGATGTACATCGCCAACCGCTGATGCTGCGCGACTGAGCACACCAGGCTCGGCAAGCCCGCTGGTTCTTCACAGCGGGCTTTTTCTTTTGCGCCTCCTATCTGCAGTCTCCTGGCAGTCTCCTGGCCGACTTCTTGCTCAACTCGCCCGACACGTTGGGCTTGCATCATGACGATACTCAGAGTTCTTGGCTCAGCCGCCGGCGGCGGCTTCCCGCAGTGGAACTGCAACTGCCGCAACTGCGACGGCGTGCGGCGCGGCACCGTGCGTGCGACCCCGCGCACGCAATCTTCCATTGCACTGGGCGATGGCCTGCGCAACTGGATCGTGGTGAATGCCTCGCCGGACATCCTTGCACAACTGCGCAACGCACCCGCGCTGCAGCCCGCGCGCACGCCACGCGACACGGGCGTCGTCGGCGTTGTGTTGATCGATGCGCAGATCGACCACGTGACCGGCCTGCTGATGCTGCGCGAGCACCGTCAGGCGCTACCGGTCTATGCCAGCGCCGCGGTCATCAGCGATCTGTCCACCGCCTTCCCGCTCACGCGCATGCTGTCGCACTACTGCGGGCTCGACACACGTGCGCTGGCGCTGGACGGCACGGCGTTCTCGGTACCCCCGCTCGACGATCTTGCACTGACGGCGGTCCCGCTGGAGAGCAAGGCGCCGCCCTACTCGCCCAGCCGCAACGCGCGTCGCGTAGGCGACAACATCGGCCTGCGTATCGTCGATCGAAAAAGCGGCCGGCGAGCGTTCTATGCGCCCGGCCTGGCCCGCATCGAGCCGCATGTTTTTGACGAACTGGGCGCGGCGGACGTGGTGCTGGTGGATGGCACCTGCTGGCACAACGACGAAATGCTCAGCCTCGGCTTCTCCACCAAGACCGCGGCAGACATGGGGCACCTGGCCCAGTCCGGCCCCGGCGGCATGATCGAAACGCTCGACCTGTTGCCCGCAACGCGCAAGATCCTCATCCACATCAACAACACCAACCCGATCCTCGACGAAGACTCGCCACAACGCCGCGAGCTCGACGCGCACGGCATCGAGGTGGCTTACGACGGCATGGAAATCTCGCTATGACACACCCTGTTGCCTGGACCGCCGACGAATTCGAAGCGCACCTGCGCGCGAAACAGGCTGGCTATCACATCCATCACCCATTCAACCTGCGCATGCGCGCGGGGGAATGCACGCCGGAAGAGATTCGCACCTGGGTGGCCAACCGCTTCTATTACCAGGTCAACATCCCGCTCAAGGATGCGGCCATCCTGTCCAATTGCCCGGACCGGGAAACACGCCGCGAGTGGATCGTGCGCATCCATGACCACGATGGCAACGCAGCGCAGCCGGGCGGCATTGAAAGCTGGGTGCGCCTGGGCGAAGCCGTGGGCCTGACGCGCGATGCGCTGTGGTCGCACCAGCACTTGCTGCCGGGCGTGCGCTTTGCCGTGGATGCGTACGTGAACTTTGCGCGCCGCGCACCGTGGCAGGAGGCGGTGTGCTCCTCGCTCACAGAGATGTTTGCGCCGGACATCCACAAGGAGCGGCTGGCCGGCTGGCCCGAGCACTACCCGTGGGTGCAGCCGGACGGGCTGGCGTATTTCCGCTCGCGCATTCCGCTGGCCTCGCGCGATGTCGAGCACGGACTGCGCGTGACGCTCGCGTATTTCCGCACGCCGGAGCAGCAGCAGCGTGCACTGGACATCCTGCAGTTCAAGCTCGACATCCTCTGGTCGATGCTCGATGCCATTCAACAGGCCCATGCCCATGACTGCGTTCCTGCCTGATCCCGGCCGCCCGACACTGCATCGGACCTTCCGCCTGCAGTGGGAAGACGTGCAGCAGAGCTGGGTGCTGCTCTACCCCGAGGGGATGGTCACGCTCAACGACAGCGCCGCCGCAATCCTGCAGCGCTGCGATGGCGCCCATACCCTCGATATGCTGATCGACGACCTGCAGACGGCGTTTGACGTGCAGGGCATCGCTCCGGAGGTCCACGCCTTTGTCAAACATGCATTCGAACGCGGCTGGCTTGTCTGAGGCGCCGCCACCTCTTGTTCCTGGGCCACCGCTCTGGCTGCTGGCGGAGCTGACCTATCGTTGCCCGCTGCATTGCCCGTTCTGCTCCAACCCGGTCGATTACACACAGCACGACCGTGAACTCAGCACCGAGCAGTGGTGCGATGTCTTCACACAGGCACGGGCGCTGGGTGCGGTGCAGCTTGGCCTGTCGGGCGGCGAACCACTGCTGCGCAAGGATCTCGAAACGCTGGTCGCGCACGCGCACGGGCTTGGGTTCTACGTGAACCTGGTGACATCGGGCGTCGGTTTGACCGATGAGCGGCTCGGCGCGTTGCGCGCTGCGGGGCTCGACCATATCCAGTTGTCGTTTCAGGATTCCACACGCGAGCTCAACGACTTTCTGTCAAGCACGCGCACGTTCGACCTGAAACGCCGCGTGGCCGACCTCATCAAGGCGCATGGCTACCCGATGGTGATGAACTGCGTGATGCATCGGCACAACCTGCCGCACGTGGGCGCCATCATCGACATGGCGCTGGAGATCGGTGCCGAATACCTGGAGCTTGCCAACACGCAGTACTACGGCTGGGCCTGGGAGAACCGCCTGGCATTGATGCCGACGCTGGAGCAGCTACGCGACGCTGAAGCCGTGGTGAATGCCTACCGCGCGCGCATCGGCAGCCGATGCCAGTTGCTTTACGTCGTGCCCGACTATTTCGAGCAACGCCCGAAGAAGTGCATGAACGGCTGGGGGACCACCTTCCTGGGCGTGGCGCCCGATGGCGTGGCACTACCCTGCCATTCGGCGCGCATGCTGCCGGGGCTGACGCTGCCCAACGTCCTCCATCAACCACTGCGAGACATCTGGCGCACCAGCGAAGCCTTCCAGCGCTTTCGCGGCACGCATTGGATGCCGGAGCCTTGCCAGTCGTGCGAGTCCCGCGAGGAGGATGCCGGTGGCTGCCGCTGTCAAGCCTATCTGCTGACCGGCGACGCCGCGCGCACAGACCCCGCATGCGGCCTCTCACCCGATCACGGCACACTGCAGACCGTTGTACTGCAGGGCCGCATGGCCGCGATGAACGGGTTCGGGCGGATGCGCGACACCCGCACCGGCGAGGTCCCCATCGTGTTCCGCACCGATGCCAATTCGCGCCGCCTGACACGGCCATAGCACGCTGCCATCAACAAACAGGGCCGGACAATGCCGGCCCTGCTCACCTGCCTGACGCGCGGAACATCAGGCGCCGGTGCTCAATACCCAGTTCACCAGTTGCTTCGCTTCGTCTTCCTTGAGGTTGGGATGCGGGGGCATCGGGATGCGGCCCCAGACACCCTTGCCGCCATCGCGCACCTTCTGCGCCAGGCGTGCGGGCGCTTCTGCGTCGCCCTTGTACTTGGCAGCCACATCGGCAAACGCGGGACCGACGATCTTGTTCTGCACGCTGTGGCATGAGAAGCAACCGTTCTTCTCGGCCAGGGCCTGCATATCGGGCGCGGCGTGGGCGGAGGCCGACGATATTGCTGCCGACACCAGCCCGAACAGCGAGATAACTCCATTGCGCATGATCACTTTCCAATACTCCATGACGCTGCAAATCGGTCGTACGGAGCCGTGCGCCGTTGGGAGCGCACAGCCCGATACGAGGCCGCTCAGTTCTTGTGCAGCTTGAACACCCAGACCGAACCACCCTGCTCCAGGAAGTTCACCCGCTTGGCTACTTCACCGCCCCACAGCGGCACAGCGCCACCCCAGCCCGACACCACGGCCACGAACTGCTCGCCGTTGTCTTCCCAGGTAACGGGCGGCGCCACGATGCCGCTGCCCGTCTGGAATTGCCACAGTTCCTTGCCGGTCTTGGCGTCAGCCGCCTTCAGGTAACCCTCGGGCGTGCCCCAGAACACCAGGCCGCCGGCAGTCGTCATCACACCGCCCCACAACGGCGCGTTGTTCTTGATCTGCCATTCGATCTTGCCCGTCTTCGGGTTGATCGCGCGCAGCGCACCGATGTAGTCCTCATTGAGCGGCTTGATAGTGAAGCCGGCACCCAGGTAGGCCGCGCCCTTCTTGTAGCTGATCGGCTCGTTCCAGATGTCCATGCCCCACTCGTTGGCGGGCACGTAGAACAGACCGGTCTGCGGGCTATACGCCATCGGCATCTGGTTCTTGCCGCCCAGGAAGCCCGGCTCGGCAAACACCGACTTGCCCTTCTTGTCTTCGCCCGTGGCTTCGGCAGGGTCCCCCGGACGATGGTCCGGTGCGTAGTTCGGCCTGCCGGTCTTGAGGTCGATGCTGGTGGCCCAGTTGACCTTCACGAACGGGAACGCGTTGAGCAGTTGGCCCGTCTTGGCGTCGTTCACATAGAAGAAGCCGTTGCGGTCTGCCTTGCCGCCGACGCGCTTGCCGTTCATATCGAAGGTGACGAACTCGTTCACGCCGTCGAAATCCCAGCCGTCATTCGGGGTGTTCTGGTAGTGCCAGATGATCTTCCCGGTGTCCGGGTCGATGGCCAGCGTGGACGACGAATACAGGTTGTCACCCTTGCGGATGTGGCTGTTCCACGGCCCCGGGTTGCCGGTACCGAAGTAGGCCAGACCGGTCTGCGGGTCATACGTGCCGCCCAGCCACGTCGATGCACCGCCGGTCTTCCAGGTCTCGCCGGGCCAGCTCGCGTTGAGCGTGCCGGTCAAGCCGTTCTCGGTCTTGTTGCCATCCTTGTCGTACTTGTAGCCCATGTGGCCTTCGACGGTCGGGCGCGTCCAGACCAGGTTGCCGGTCTTGGCATCGCGCGCTTCCACGCGGCCCACCACGCCGAACTCGCCGCCCGACACGCCGGTCAGCACCATGCCTTTCACGATCAGCGGTGCGGCGGTGCTGGAGTAGCCGGCGGCGTAGTCGTCGATCTTCTCTTTCCAGACGATCTTGCCAGTGTCCTGGTTGAGCGCGATCAGCTGCGCGTCGAGCGTGGAGAAGATGACCAGGTTGTCGTACAGGGCCGCACCGCGGTTGACGACATCGCAACAGGGCATGATGCCTTCAGGCAGGCGCTGCTCGTACTTCCACAGCTTCTTGCCGGTCTTCAGGTCGATCGCGTAGATGCGCGAGTACGACGCGGTCACGAACATCTTGCCGTTGTAGATCAGCGGCTGGGCTTCCTGCCCGCGCTGCTTCTCACCGCCAAACGAGAACGACCATGCCGGCACGAGCTGGCTGACGTTCTTCGTGTTGATCTTGGTGAGCGTCGAGAAGCGCTGCCCCTGCGTGCCCATGCCCCAGGTCAGCACGTCGCCCGACGATTTGGCGTCGTTCTCGATCATGGCATCGGTGACCGGGGGCGTCGCCGCGTGGACGGCAACACTCGCAGCCACCATGGCAGCCGCGAGCGCAATCACTCGTAGTGTCCTCATTGTTATCTCCTCTACCTATCGTTATGGTCCAGTTCCGGCAGTGTGATGTCACACCGGTTGGACCCAGGGCAAATCCCGTGCCATCGGAAAGCGCCGTGAAATCACGGTTTCAGGCGATGCACAGCGTGGTGTTGCGTGCCATACCGGAACACATCGTGTGTTCTGTTGCGAAATGGAACAGCGGGAACAGCGCAGTGCACACAGGTTGAGCGGGCGCCGCGCCGGCCTACATGGCGCGTTCGCGCCGGCCCGGCAGCATGCGCTGCACGCAGCGCTGTGCATCGAACCATTGATGCTTGATCACTCCCGCGACGTGCAGCACAACCAGGCCGAGCAGGAAATAGGCGGTCGTGCTGTGCACCGCGTAGAACATGTGCTGCAACGCGTCGTCGACCCAACCCCAGCGTGGCAGGGGCACACCCCAGAAACGCGTTCCGTACTGGTTGAACGAAGAGCCCAGATAGCCCGACAGCGGCATGACGACCATGCACATGTAGAGCAGACGATGCGTGATGCGCGCCAGCTCCATCTCCCAACAGTCGAGCCCGGGAATCGATGGCGGCGTAGCGCGGCGGATGCGCGTGATCAGGCGCCACGCAATTACCAGTGCCGCCGTGAGCCCGAGCGATTTGTGCAGGTTCACCCACGCTGCCTTGCCCGGTGCCCCCTTCGTCAGGCTGGTCATGTAGTACCCCAGCGAGAACAGGGCACACAGCAGCAACGCACTCACCCAATGCAGTGCGATCTGCAGACGCGTGTAGGTAACGGCAGCGCCCCGCATCAACGCGCCTGCGGGTCGGTTAGCGCGGCGCATCGAGGCTTCCCACCGAGGTTGGATACGTCACCACGCCCCACGGCAGCTTGTAGCCCTGGAGCGTATCGACCACCGCATGCTTCTGCGGGTCGATCACCTGCACGCTGTTCGAGCGGCCACAGGCCAGCAGCAGCTTCTGTGCATCCGGCGTGAAGCTGAAATGCCAGCAACGCTTGCCGACTGGAATGGTGGCCACCGGCGCAAAAGTGCGAGCGTCAAACACCTGCAGTTGATCCGCGCGACTGGCGGCCACCCAGAGGTACCGGCCCTCGCGATCGAACGCCACGCCATAGGGGCCCTGCCCGGTCGGCACCGTCTTGGTCGGCTTGAAGCCGGCATCGAGCAGCAACAGGTTGTTCGAGTTTTCCAGCGTCACGACATAGGTCTTGCCGTCGGGCGCGATCTTGATGCCGCGCGGCCGGTTGCCGAACGGCGACACATCCACCGACTGGATCTGCTTGAGCGTGGACAGGTCGTACACGCCCACCGTGTTGTCGCCCTCATTGGCCACCAGCAGCGTCTTGCCGTCGGGCGAGAACTCGATGGCCTCGGTCTCGCGTGCTGCCTTGATGCGGCCGACGACGGCCCATCGGCTGAGATCGATGATGGCCACCTCGGCTGGAGCATCATCCTTATCACTTTCCTGAGCCCCCTTCTTCGGCGGCCCGCCTGCCGACGAGGGTTCGTAAGTCACAAACGCCCGATGGCCATCCGGCGAGATCCGCATGAACTCGACATTCCTGCCGACTGCAATGCGCCTCACCTCCTTGCGAGTGCCAGTGTCGACCACTGACACGTCTGCGCTGCCCTGGTTGGCCATCAGCAGCCAGCGGCCGTCGGGAGTGACGGCCAGACCGCGCGGGTCCTTGCCGACCGCAATCTCAGCAATGGGCTGGAGCGCGCGCGCATCGAGCACGGTCACGCCACCACCCTGGTTGGTGACATAGGCGAGAGAATCGGGCACCTCGGCAGCCGCCTGGAGGGTGGACACCAAGCCCACGCAGATCAACGTGGCAATCCGGAGGTAGTAGGTCAATGTGTTCATGGTCGTCTCTTCTGCGGTGGGCTCAGTCCATGTCGGGGCTGGAGGCCTTGCCTCCAAACGAATACGTCAGGCCTATCCAGATCGCGCGCGGCGGTGCAGGCGTCATGAACTGCTGCGTCGCCAGGGTGTAGATGCTCCTGGTGCCCGACAGACCGTATGTGGAGTAGCGCCTGTTGAACAGGTTGCTGATGTAGGCCGAAATCTCCAGATGCTTCGTTGGCTTGTAATGCACATTGAGATTGACAACGCCGTATCCGCCCACCACGCCATTCGGGTCGGCATTGCTCTCGTTGCCGTGGGCAATTTGCTTGCTGACCAGGATCACGTTCCCGCCCACCGACAGGTTCGGACTGAATGCGTACGACGCGCCTAGCTTGAGCGTTTTGGCAGGAATGCCGGGGATCTTGTTGCCGCTGACCACGTTCTGCCCACTGGCCGTGGTGAATGCCGACTTGTAGATCGCATCGACATAGCCAAAGTTGGCCGACAGCGACAACTTGTCGATCTTCGTACTCGCGCCCAGTTCGATGCCGCGCCGCTCGGTCTTGCCAACGTTGGCGAAGTAGCCGTACGCGTTGGACGTGGCAATGAACTGAATGTCATTGCTGAGCCGCGAGTCGTAGACCGATGCACTCCAGTAGGTGGACTTGCCCAGCTTTCCACGCCCGCCAAACTCGATGGTCTTGGCAACCACGGCTTTCAGGTCAGGGTCGCCATTGAATCCGGTGGGCAGTGCGCAGGGGCTGTTGGGGTCGGCGCACGACAGTTCGATCGACGTCGGAGCGCGCATGGATTCGCTATAGCTCCCGAAAATGCCTTGGTGGTTTCCCAGGTCGTAGTTGAACCCGAGCGCGGGGTTGAAGCGCTGGTAGTGGTGCGAACCGGCAAGGCTGTTGGTTTCCGGGCCTGCCACGGCCCCTGCAGGAATACCGTTCGGGCTGGATGCGGCACCCGATCCGGAGTTTGCGTACCGATAGGCACCCAGGTAATCGGGGTTGTAGTACGACGTGCCCGATACGTTGTCCGTCCAGGTGTAGCCGCCGTCTTCGTTCAGGTACTGGCGATTGGTGCCACCCTGGTTGAGCGCGGTGTAGTTGAAGCTTCCCGATGCCGTCACACTCAGCTTTTCAGTCACGCTGAACGTATCGGTAAAGTACGCGCTGAAGTTGTTGACGTTGGACGACAGGTTGACCGCCCCGATGACGTTGCTGCCGGTAAACGACACGGGGTTCGATGCCGACGGCGCCAATCCGTTGGCGGTGAATCCATATTCCTGATTGGGGATCACCACCGTCTGGTAGTTGATCAGCCGGGCCAGATAGGTGGTCTGGTCATACGTGATACGGGAATGGTCAAACGCTCCGCCGATCGTGAACGTGTTCTTGTGCCCCGCCAGTTGGTCAAAGTTCGACCACTGCAGAGATGAGCCCACTGTGTCTTCATGCGTGACGGAATCAACAACGCTGGTGTTGATGGCATTGGTCCAGCGGCCGTAGCCCAGCGCCAGCGCGTTGGCACCGGTCACGGCGTTCGCCGCCGTGCCATTCGGTGCCTTGTTCGCGCACTTATAGGCGGCAATGCCACTGGTGGTTGCCAGCGAGCCGTCATCGTTGAAACAACCGTCGTCCAGTTGCGCATTGCTGTTGACGTTGTGCAGGTTGGCCTTGCGGTAATAGACACTACCGGCAAGCTGATTGCTGTCGTTCACCCAATGGCTGCCCTTCAGGTTCAGAAGCGCCATTCGATTCGAGATGGTGTCGGGCCACGTATAGGCGGCGCTGCGGTTGGCCATCATGTCCATCGGCAGCGACTGCGTGCCGCTCAGCGACGTATCTGCGAGTGCCGCGGACAGTTCCAGCTGAGTGGCGCCGTCGTTGCCGTGCCACCGCGCCTTTCCATAGAGCTGCTTCACCTCGGAGCCGGAGTGGTCACGAAAACCATCCTGCTTGTCGAAGTTGCCGGCAACGAAGTAGTCGATGCTGTGCGCCTTGTCGACACCGCCTGTCTCGAAGCTCACGGCCTTGCGGCCGAACGAGCCGCCCAGCGTCTCGATCGACGTGCCGGGGTTGTCCTTGCCGTTCTTGGTGTTGACGACGAGCGCCCCGCCCAGCGTATTGAGTCCGAACATCGGGTTGGAGCCCGGCAGGATGTTGACGCTGGACATCGCGTTCATGGGAATGAGATCCCAGTTCACGATCGAACCGAACGGCTCGTTCATCCGCACGCCGTCAAAGTAGACCGACACCCCGATGGGCACGCCCAGCAGCGAAGACACCTGGAACCCGCGGTAGTTGATGTCGTTCTGGTACGGATTGCCAGACCCGTTGCTGACGCTGACCTGGCCGAGGCTGTCGTTCAGCAGGTCGGCCAGGTTCGAGCTGCGTTGTTCGCGGGCATCCTTTGCGCTGACGCGTTGCGCGTTGGCAGGAAACTGCGATAGCGGAATGCCGATGCTGTCGATCGGTGTCGATCCGACCACCTCGGCGGCGGGCAGCGCCACTGCGATGATCTGGTCCTCGGCAAACGTCGGAGCGTGAAGCCCTGCAGCAACGAGCGCCAACACCCCACCGCTCAGACGAGGTACGGCCTTGCACGGACGGCTGATATTCGAATGCACCGCAGTGTCTCCCAGATGTCTCTCTCTCGCCGCCCGCGGGTATGCAGAGGCGTGGCGATGCTTATTCCTGCTCAGGAATCAGCGGCAATGGGGTAGACACCTGCGCGCATTGCGGCAGTGCGTGTGGTTGGCGCATGGCCATGTCTCCTCTTCTCTTTTTTGTTTGCCTGCGAAGTCATTGCCGCGCAGGTCAGCGGCTGGCGCGCGGGTGTCGATGACCGCGCGCCAGCTGCGTCCAGCTACACCATCAGAAGAAGCCGAGCGGCTTGGTGTCGTAGCTCACCAGCAGGTTCTTGGTCTGCTGGTAGTGGTCGAGCATCATCTTGTGGGTCTCGCGGCCCACGCCCGACTTCTTGTAGCCACCGAAGGCCGCGTGCGCCGGATACAGGTGGTAGCAGTTCGTCCACACACGCCCAGCCTTGATGGCACGGCCCACGCGGTAGGCGCGGTTGATATCACGCGTCCACAGGCCGGCGCCCAGGCCGAACTCGGTGTCGTTGGCGATCTGCACGGCCTGCGCTTCGTCCTTGAAGGTCGTCACGGCAATCACCGGGCCGAAGATCTCTTCCTGGAACACGCGCATGCTGTTGTTGCCCTTGAGCAGCGTCGGCTTGATGTAATAGCCCTTGGAGAGATTGCCGGGCAGCACTTCCACATCGCCGCCCACCAGGCATTCGGCGCCCTCTTCCTGCGCGATTTCCAGGTAGCTGCGGATCTTGTAGAACTGCTGCTCCGAGGCTTGCGCGCCGACCATCGTGTCGGTGTCCAGCGGGTCACCGCGCTTGATGGCGGCCACCTTGGTCATCACCGCATCCATGAAGCGGCTGTAGATGGATTCCTGCACCAGCGCGCGCGACGGGCACGTGCACACTTCGCCCTGGTTGAAGAAGCCCAGCACCAGGCCTTCGGCGGCCTTCTCGATAAAGCTCGGCTCGGCCTGCATGATGTCTTCAAAGTAGATGTTGGGCGACTTGCCTCCCAGCTCCACCGTCGACGGGATGATGTTGTCGGCCGCGCACTTCATGATGTGCGAGCCCACCGGCGTCGAGCCTGTGAACGCAATCTTGGCGATGCGCTTGCTGGTGGCGAGTGCCTCGCCCGCTTCCTTGCCGTAGCCGTGCACGACGTTCAGCACACCGGCCGGCAGCAGGTCGCCAATCAGCTCCAGCAGCACGCAGATGCCCAGCGGCGTCTGCTCGGCGGGCTTGAGCACGACGCAGTTGCCGGCAGCGAGCGCGGGCGCCAGCTTCCAGGCGGCCATCAGCAGCGGGAAGTTCCACGGGATGATCTGTCCGACCACGCCCAGCGGCTCGTGGATGTGATACGCCACCGTGAACTCGTTGATCTCCGCTGCCGAGCCTTCCTGCGCGCGGATGCAACCGGCAAAGTAGCGGAAGTGGTCGGCCGCTAGCGGGATGTCCGCGTTCAGCGTTTCGCGCACGGGCTTGCCGTTGTCCCACGTCTCGGTCACGGCCAGCAGTTCAAGGTTCTGCTCAATGCGGTCGGCAATCTTGAGCAGAATCAGCGAGCGGTCCTGCACCGAGGTGCGGCCCCAGGCATCGGCAGCTGCATGCGCGGCGTCGAGCGCGCGCTCGATGTCTTCAGCCGTCGAGCGCGGGAATTCGGCAATCACTTCGCCCGTGACCGGGGTGGTGTTGGTGAAGTACTGGCCCTTGACCGGCGATACGAATTCGCCGCCAATGAAGTTGCCGTAGCGCGACTTGAACGAAACGATGGCGCCGGGAGTGCCGGGGTGAGCGTAACGCATGGGTTGTCTCCTGATGTTTGCGTGATGACGTCAGCGTCGTGGTCTTGCGCTGTGTCTGCCCGTCATCTGCAAAACCCGGGCCATCCCCTGCGATGGATGTTTCATCCCCTCTGAATCGACTGTTCACCCGAGCCTGCTCGCGGAACTGCTCCAGAATGGAACACCGGGTGTTGCAAAGCTCAACGCCTCATTGCAGGAACACCCGATGCTGTCGCATGCGGACACACTGTGCGCATGGCATGACTTTCGCAACGCCAGCCGTTCATCCGAACCCACAAGGCACCCGATGAGAACGGCCCCACTTCATGCCGCCGCTGCCGCGCTGACCGTTGCGTGCCTGTCCTGGCCAGCACGGGCAGACACGAACACCGACCCCGCAAACTCACCGCTTTGGCCGACGATTCATCAGGAGGTGTTCGGGGCGGCGCACGCCGCCTTTGACAGCAGCATCAAGATCACCGGGCCAGCGTTTGCGGAAGATCCCATGCAGGTGCCGATTGCGTTCGATGCGTCGGCGCTGGGCAAGGTCGAGCGCATCATCGTCGTGGTGGACCGCAACCCGATCCGCAAGGTGCTGGAGTTCGAGCCGATGCGCGCGCGCCCGGCGCTGTCGTTCCGGTTCAAGCTGCAGGAGGCATCGCCGGTGCGCGTGGCGGCGCGCACGCAGGACGGCATCTGGCACGTCGGCACCATGCAGGTGGACGCCACCGGCGGCGGATGCACGCTGCCCGGCGCCACGCGCAAGGACGCCACCTGGAGCACCACGCTGAACCAGGTCGAGTCGCGCGTATTTCCCGGCTTCAATGGCGCGGGCAGCCGCATCCGCCTGCGCGTGATGCATCCGATGGACACGGGCCTGGTGGCGGGCATCCCCGCCTTCCACATCGAACGGCTCGACCTGCTCGACGCCAAACGCCAACCCATGCTGCGGCTGGCGCTGTACGAGCCGGTGGCCGAGAACCCGATCCTCTCCTTCGACCTGGACGGCCCCGTCGATCACGGCATCAGCGTGGCGGGCGTCGACAACAACGGCAACCGCATCCGCGCACAGGTGACACGATGAGCCGACGGAACCGACGGTTTGGCCTCCTGCTGTGCCTGACGATGTTGACCGCCATCGCACAGGCACAGGGGCTCGACTATCACCTCGTGCCGCGCGCCGTCGCACCCGACGTCTGGGTGCTGGAAGGCGCCAATGCGGATTTCTCGGCGCGCAACGGCTGCAACATCATCAACACCGGTTTCATCGATACCGGCAATGGCGTGCTCGTCATCAACACCGGGCCCTCGGCGCTGTACGGTGAGCAGCAACGCCAGGCCATCCGCAAGGTCACGTCGGCACCGGTGCGCTGGGTGTTCAACCTGAACCTGCACCCCGACTACTTCTTCGGCAACCAGGCCTATGCCGATGTTGGCGCGCAGGCACTGCCGGGCACCATTGCCGGTGCGCAGCGCGAAGGTGCGGCCTATGCCGACAACCTCTACCGCATCTGCGGCGACTGGATGCGGAACACGGTATCGACGCCGCCCAGCCAGCCGTTGACGCCCGGAAAACACACCCTGGGGCACCATCGCATCGACCTCATCCGGCTTGATGGGCATACCGACGACGATCTCGTGCTGGTGGATCGAACCAGCGGCGTGGTCTTCGCGGGCGGCATCGTCTTTCGAGATCGGATTCCCACCACGCCGCACGCCAACATCGCGCATTGGCTGACGAGTCTCGACCAGCTTGAGCACATCGTGGCCGAGAGCCAGGCGCGTGTGCTGATCCCCAGCCACGGCCCGGCGCGCGGCAAGGCGGACGCCATCGCCCAGACACGCCAGTACCTGCTCTGGCTCGATGCGCGCATGCGCCGCGCGGCAGAAGCAGGACGCGACCTGGCCGAAGTGCTTGCGATGCCGGTCGACGCGCCTTATGCGCAGTGGGGCGGCATGCCTGCGGAGTACGTGCGCAACGTGACCCGCTTCTATCCACGCTATGAGAACGCCGCGCTGGCGCCCTGACATGGCGCCAGACCTCGCCCGGCGACACTGGATGCGCATGATGCTCGCGACCGCACTCAACCCGGCCCTGACCGCATCCGCTGCGCCCGCGCATGTCACGCTCTTGCGCCTGCAGGATGGCCTGTACGCCGCGCGCGCCGACAACGCTGAGGCCTCGCGCGCCAACGCCGGGGAAGTCGTGCCGACGCTGGTGCACGTCACCGGCAACGGCGTGCTGGTGGTCGACCCAGGCCCGCATGCGCGATGGGGCGATCGGCTGATCGCCGCCATCCGGCACATCACCGCAGAGCCCATCCGCTGGGTGGTCAACACGCACGCCCACCCTGAACACGTGCTGGCCAACGCGGTCTTCGCGCAACTGCAGCCGCACCCTGCCTTCCTGGCGTCGGCTGCCACGGCCAGTCTGATGCGGCAGCGCTGCGAGACCTGCCTGGCCCGGCTGACCGCCATGCTGGGCGAGCCCATCATGCACGAGACGCAGATCGTGATTCCCGAACCCGCATTGCGCGATGGCGATTGGCTGCACACCGGCAAAACCGCATGGCAAGTCCACGTGTACGCCGCAGCGCATAGCGCGTCGGACACGGTGTTGTACGCGCCGCAGCGGCGCGTGCTGTGCGTGGGCGGGCTGGCCTATCGGCAGCGCGTTCCGGACTTGCAGGAAGGCTCGCTGGTTGGATGGCGGCAAGCACTGCGTGCGCTTGCCCAGCTACCGGCCAGCATCGTCGTCGGCACGGCCGTCGGCACGCCCGCGCAGACACTGCATCCGACGCTGTCCTATCTCGACGCGCTCGACAGCGCGATCACCCAAGGCATCGAAGCCGGCGGAGATGCCGCCCGCGCGCTCGACTACGTTCCGGGCGACGCCTATCGCGACTGGCGCAACTTCCACCCTCGCCATGCGCTGAACGTCGGGCGCGCCTGGCGCGAACTGGAAGACCGTTGGATGCAGAACGCGCCGCCCGCTTGACAGCATCACCCCTGCTCCATTGCTGAGCAGACGCCGGACAGGTGTTGCACCGACTGTCCCGTCACGCCACACCGCCCACTCGGGCTTGAGTGCCCGCAAACGTTATTCAACGGCTTGCAACGCCTTGCAATGCACCGCGAACAGCCATCAGCGCCGTGGTACGCATATTGCAAAGTCCCGGCCGGCGTTGAGCGCACCCCCGCGCATTCAGCGCCGACATCAAATGCGTCTGAGCCAGATCCACAGGACGCATCACACAACGACAATACGGAGACAACATGCAGAACACACGCCTTCGACCCTGCGCCCTGGCGGCTCTTGCGGTCACCCTCGGTTGCGCCGCGAGCGGAGCCCTCGCGCAATCGTCCGTCACGATCTACGGCACCGTCGATGCCGGGGTCCAGTATCAGAACAAGAGCGCAGCCGGCGGCAGCATCACGGAGCTGCACTCGGGTGGCATCAGCCCCAGCATCTGGGGCCTCAAGGGTGTGGAAGACCTGGGCAGCGGCCTGAAGGCCAACTTCAACCTCGAAGGCCATTTCAGCAGCGACACGGGCACGATCACGACCGGCCCCGGCTTCAGCTCAGAACTTTTCCGCCGCCAGGCGAATGTCGGCCTCAGCGGCAACTGGGGCGCAATCACGCTGGGCCGTCAATACAGCCCCGCCCTCATCGGCACGATCGGCACCGAGGCGCGCGGCTTCAAGGAGCAGTTCTCGAACCTGTACGGCTGGGCGTATAACCAGCTCCCCGCCCCTGGCAACGCAATGGGCGCCGGCACGAACCCCGGCAACGACGTGGGCGTGTTCATCGGCAACGCGGTGCAGTACGCCAACAACTTCGGCCCGGTTTGGGTGGGCGTTGCGTACTCGCTGGGCGAGTCGGCAGGCAGCTTCAAGCGCGGCAATGAACTCTCGTTGGGAGCCACCTACACGGGCCCGGTGACGGTTGGCCTCGGCTATCAGTCGACGTCCGACAGCGGCTCGGGTGAGACCCTCAGCCGGCTGTGGAGCGCAGGCGTGGCGGTGCCGTTCGGCGCCCTCACAGGCAAGCTGAACTACATCGGCGTCACCAACAACGCGCCATCCGGGGCACGCGTTTCCGACGTCAAATCGATCGGCGTGGGGCTCGACTACAAATGGAGTGCCGCCAATACCGCCACGCTAGCCGGCTACTACAGCAAGTACGAAAGCAGCACGCACGACAGTTCCACCAAGTCGGTCGTGTTGAGCAACGACTACGCGTTCTCCAAACGCACCACGCTGTATGCGCAGCTCGTGTACGTGGATGCGGGCGCCGTTGGCACGGCGGATCCGCTGGAAAGCCTGAAGACCTCGATCGTTGCCGGCGGCACGGCACCAGGCGCGAAGACGATGCTGGTGGGTGTGGGCTTGAAGCATTCGTTCTGAGCAATGCAGAGCCAGGAACGACCCCTGGCTCCATCCTCTTTCCGCTGAGAAAGACGCCTCACCATGCTGCTTGCAGTCCATGGCGAGGCACAAGACAACCATTGTCCGAACGCAGCATCCCTCCCCGCGGACACGAGTCCTGACGCAGCGCATGGTCTGCGCGCACGATACGCGCTACGCTCACGCATCCTCAACGTCACGATTCACGTCTGCCATGGCCACCCGGCAGGCTTTCATTGGAGGTCCCGTTGATACGCGTCCTGCCTGCCGTCGTCCTGGGCACGCTCAGCCTGATCCTGCTGGCGCTGAACACGCTGTTCTGGAGCGTGCCGCTGTTCACGCTGTCCGCACTCAAGCTGCTGGTGCCAGCCACCGCGGTGCGCCGCCGGATCGACCCCATGCTCAATTGGGTCGCCACGCGCTGGATCAGTTGCAACGACGTCTGGATCGGCCTGCTGCAACGCAAGCCGTGGACGGTAGTAGGCGCCGGCGACCTGCGCTACGCGGGCTGGTACCTGGTCAACTGCAACCATCGGTCGTGGGTCGACATCTTCGTGCTGCAGCGGGTGCTGAACCGGCGCATCCCGCTGCTGAAGTTCTTCCTCAAGCAACAGCTGATCTACGTGCCGGTAATCGGCCTGGCCTGGTGGGCGCTGGATTTCCCGTTCATGCGGCGGCATTCCAAGGCGGCTCTACGCAAACACCCCGAGCTGCGCAACCAGGACCGCGAAACCACCCGCCGCGCCTGCGCCAAGTTCGCCCACGTGCCGACCAGCGTCATGAACTTCGCGGAAGGCACGCGCTACACCCCCGCCAAGCACCAGGCGCAAGCCTCGCCCTATCGTCACCTGCTCAAGCCCAAAGCCGGCGCACTGGCGCTGACGCTCAATGCCATGGGCGGGCGGTTCCAGTCGCTGCTCGACATCAGCATCGCGTATCCAGACGGCACACCCAGCTTCTGGCTACTGGCCAGCGGCCAGCGGCCAGGCCGGCCGGGTGATGGTGCATATCCGCGAGTTACCGATCCCGCCGGATTTCTGCACCAGCGACTACAGCACCGATTCCGCCTTCCGCAGCGACTTTCACCGCTGGCTCGCCCAACTCTGGGATGAGAAGGACCGACAGATCGAAAGCATGCTCACGCAGGCGGCAAATCGGGCGGGGTGATGTCCGCATCGGTGCTGTCACGCTGGGCGACCAAAGCGGCAATTCGTCTGTCCTGACTTGGCAGAAACGGAGGGATTGCCAGCTGGGCAAAGGTGGCCGGAGGCGAATCAGTGGCCGATGGCCTCGGCCGAGCTCAGGCGGCCTGCCGATACCTTGGGATGCGTCGCTTGCTTGATGCTCAGCGCAACGCACGAGACCAGGCCCGCGACTGCCACGATGGCGAAGATGCCGCTGAAGCCGACTTGCAGACGGGTCAGTTCCGCAACCAGGAACGAGCCCGCGATGCCACCAAAGCGGCCGATGCCCAGCATCCATGCAACGCCCGTACCCCGCCCCTTCGTGGGATAGAAGGCAGCGGCCAACGCGGGCATCGACGACTGGGCGGTATTCATCAACACGCCCGCGAGAAATACGACCACCACCAGCAACCCCACATTGCCGACCGCTTGCCCAATGCCATAGACAGAAATGGCGGTCAGGGCATAGCAGATGGCGATCACGCGATTGGCGTTGAACTTGTCCATCAACACACCGCAAACCACAGCGCCAATACCACCCAGCGGGAACAGCGCAGAGATGAGCGTTGCCGATTTTGGCGTCAGGCCAGCCTCTTTCAGCAGGATGGGCATCCAGTTGATGGACGCATAGAAGATGACCAGACCCATGAAATAGGCGATCCACAACATGACGGAGCCGACCAGATATTCACGCGAGAGCACCAGGCGAATGCCTTCCTGACCAGAGGCTCCCGCAGGCTCGGTCGCAACAAACTCTGTGGCCTCGATCGGCGACCCGGTGATGCGTGCAAGCGTGCGCCGGATCTTCTCGGGCGACTGCTTCTTCGCAACCATGTAGCGGACAGACTCAGGCAGCAGAACAAAGAGCAGCACAAGCAGAACCAGCGGCGCAACGCCACCAAGGTGGAGCACACTGCGCCAGCCGAAGGTCGGGATCATCCACGCAGCCAGAAAGCCTCCGAATGCTGCCCCCAGCGGAAAGCCGCAGAACATCAGGTTCACGATGGCCGCGCGACGCTTGTCCGGGCAGAACTCACTCATCAGCGTGACGGTGTTGGGCATGGCCGCCCCAAGCCCGAGGCCCGTGACAAACCGAAGCGCAGTCAGTTCCGTGAGCGTCCCTGCGTAGCCCGACGCAAGGCATGCCGCGCCAAAGATGCCCACCGAGATAAGCAACATCACCCGGCGGCCCAGGCGGTCGGAGAGCGGGCCTGCGAGCAGCGCGCCTGCGGCAAGGCCAAACAGCGCGGCGCTCAACACCGGAGCGAGCGCCGGGCGGCTGATCCCCCATTCACCGATCAACGACGGGGCGATGAATCCAATCGCCGCCGTGTCGAAGCCATCGAGCAGCACGATGACAAAGCAGACGGCAAAGATGAACCATTGAAACGGAGAAAACGGGTGGTCGTTGATGACCGCTTGCACGTCTAGGGCGGCGCTTGGGGTCGCTTCCACTGTTGGGGCCACGATGTCTCTCTCCACATAACAAGAAGGAATTCAGCGTGTTCACGCGCCCGGTAAAAAAAGTTCTAATTGCGAACTCGAGTTCTTTACGTGAACCGCCGTTGTGACCGCCATCGTAGTGGCTAGACCTCAGGTTTCAGATTCGGGATAACCCGCAAAAGAGGCAGAGCGGCAACGAATACAGACAGTCCTGTTCTTAAGCCATGCCTTTCGTGTTCTTGCAGGCGTGGCCCCGTAGGTGACAGCGTCAAGGGTTGGGACGTGGAGGCCGCAGAGCGTATCCAGCAAGCGGCGGAGAGAGGAGCGACGCAGTACGAAAACAAAAAGCCCCTTGGTCGTAAAACCAAGGGGCTTTTGCTACTGCTGGCGGAGAGGGTGGGATTCGAACCCACGGTACCGTCGCCGGTACGCCTGATTTCGAGTCAGGTACATTCGACCACTCTGCCACCTCTCCGGTAACTGGGTCGCTGAATCGCGAAACCGCGACTATAACAGACTTTCGCCTTCCGTATCAATAGGGCGATACGCAACCCGTCAAACCACCGGTTTCAGCACTTCCTGGCCGCCCAGGTACGGGCGCAGCGCCGTTGGCACCGTGACCGAGCCATCCGCGTTCTGATAGTTCTCCAACACAGCCACCAGCGTACGGCCCACGGCGAGGCCCGAGCCGTTGAGCGTGTGCACCAGTTCCGGCTTGCCCTGCGCGTTGCGGAACCGCGCCTGCATGCGGCGCGCCTGGAAGTCGCCCATGTTCGAGCACGAGCTGATCTCGCGGTACGTGTTCTGCGCCGGGATCCACACCTCGATGTCGTACGTCTTGGTGCTGCCGAAGCCCATGTCACCCGTGCACAGCACGACGGTGCGGAACGGCAGTTCCAGCTTGCGCAGGATGTTCTCTGCACAGTTGGTCATGGCATCCAGCGCAGCGGCCGACGTGTCGGGCTGCACGATCTGCACCATCTCGACCTTGTCGAACTGGTGCTGGCGAATCATGCCGCGTGTGTCCTTGCCGTACGAGCCGGCTTCGGAACGGAAGCATGGCGAATGCGCGGCAAACATCATCGGCAGCGCGTCTCCTGCGACGATCTCATCGCGCACGAGGTTCGTGAGCGGCACCTCGGCGGTCGGGATCAGATAGAAGTTCTCAACGTGCTCACCAGCCTCGCCTTCGGCGCCGTGCCCCATCTTGCGGGGCACGCGGAACAGGTCTTCCTCGAACTTCGGCAACTGGCCCGTACCGCGCATCGACGCGGCGTTGACGATGTACGGCACGTACGCCTCGGTATAGCCGTGCTCCAGCGTGTGCGTATCGAGCATGAACTGCGCGAGTGCACGATGCAGACGCGCCACCTGCCCCTTGAGGACAGTGAATCGCGCACCTGACAGCTTGGCGCCGGCGTCAAAATCCAGCCCCAGTGCGCTGCCCAGATCCACGTGATCCTTGACCGGGAAATCGAACGCGCGCGGCGTGCCTTCGCGGCGCACTTCCACATTCTGCGTTTCGTCGCGGCCGGTCGGCACGCTTTCGTGCGGCACATTCGGGATCGACAGCATCAGATCCTGCAGCTTGGTCTGCACCACATCCAGCTGTGCGGCCGATGCCTTCAGATCATCACCGATGCCCGACACCTCGGCCATCACTGCCGATGCGTCTTCGCCCTTGCCCTTGAGCATACCGATCTGCTTGGACAGGCTGTTGCGGCGGGCCTGCAGCTCTTCAGTGCGGGTCTGGATGGCCTTGCGTTCGGCTTCGAGCGCGGCAAAACCGGCCACGTCGAGCACGTAGCCGCGGTCTTTGAGGCGCGCGGCGACGGCGTCGATGTCTTTGCGCAGCAGTTGGATATCAAGCATGGTGGGGAAAAGAAACCGAGGATTGCAAACGATCCGGAGGATCGAAAAGGCCGATTTTATCGCACCGGCCTGCTGTGCCTATTTCCGGCTTACTTGTTGCGGGAGGATTTGCCTTGGGCTTCGTGCCACTGCGCATCCAGCTCACGCAGGTGCCGCAGCTTGTCGCCGATCTTGCCTTCCAGGCCGCGCGGCGTCGGCACGTACCAGTTCTGCGCGGGTAGATCATCGGGGAAGTAGGTCTCGCCAGCGGCGTAGGCCTCAGGCTCGTCGTGGGCGTAACGATAGGCGTGGCCGTAACCGAGCTCTTTCATGAGCTTCGTCGGCGCGTTGCGCAGATGCACGGGCACGGTGCGCGACTTGTCCTGGCTGACGAAGGCACGCGCCGCGTTATAGGCGTTGTAGCCCGCGTTGGACTTGGGCGCGATGGCCAAGTAGATCAGCGCCTGGCCCAGCGCCAACTCCCCTTCCGGCGAGCCCAGCCGCTCATACGTCTCAGCAGCATCCAGCGCGATGCGCGCGGCGCGCGGGTCAGCTAGGCCGACGTCTTCCCACGCCATGCGCACGATGCGGCGCGCGAGGTAGCGTGGGTCAGCGCCGCCGTCGAGCATGCGGCAGAACCAATACAGCACCCCATCCGGATCAGAGCCGCGCATGGACTTATGCAGCGCGCTGATCTGGTCGTAGAAAGCGTCGCCGCCCTTGTCGAAGCGGCGCAGGTTTTCCGACAACGCGGAGGCCAACAGCGCCTCGTCGACCGTGGGCGCAGCGTCGCCCTCGGCTTGCGAGCGTGCGGCGCGGGTGACGATCTCGATGTTGTTGAGCAGCTTGCGGCCATCGCCATCGGCAGAGGCGACGATGGCGTCGAGCGCGGTGGACGTCCACTCCAGACCGCCCAGCTCTTGCCGTGCACGTTCGGCCAACTGCTTCAGCTCGTCGTCCGACAGGCTCTTGAGCACGTACACCGCAGCACGCGAAAGCAAAGCGCCGTTCACCTCGAACGACGGATTCTCGGTGGTCGCGCCAATGAACGTGAACAGACCGCTTTCCACATGCGGCAGGAAAGCATCCTGCTGGCTCTTGTTGAAGCGATGCACCTCATCGACGAATACCAGCGTGCGGCGGCCGTTGGCGCGAAACTGCTCGGCGCGCTCAACCGCTTCGCGGATGTCCTTCACGCCCGACAGCACAGCGGACAGCGCAATGAACTCCGCGTCGAAGGCATGGGCCATCAACCGGGCCAGCGTGGTCTTGCCCACACCGGGCGGGCCCCACAGGATCATCGAATGCGGCTCGCCCGAGGCAAACGCCACACGCAGCGGCTTGCCAGCGCCCAGCAGATGCTGCTGACCGATCACCTCGTCGACGGAATGCGGGCGGAGGCGCTCAGCCAGCGGCATATGGGCCGGCGCGTCCGGGAAGAGAGAAGCTGAAGCGTTCATGCGGGGATTGTCGCAGAAACGGCGCTCGGCCCTGGTGCCAGCCCCGCTACGCTCAGTTTGATGCGCGCTGCACCAACCCCATGAACTCCTTGGCGGGCAGCGGGCCGTGGCACGACTGCGCACCGTCCGCGCTGCGCAGCAGCAGCCATACGCTCTCGCTACCCGGCGGCTGGATCACGAACGGCTGACGGGCCGATGCCTGCGGCATGCGCGGATCGGCAGGCGCCTGAACCGGCACGATCTGACCGGCGTGGCCCTTGACCAGGGCGGAACACTCGGCAGTCGGCAACTCGGTCGCGCGCAGGAAATCCTTGTTGACCAGTGCTTCGGCCAACACGGTGTCGGGCGCGGTCAGGAACGAATCAACATCGAAACGAGACACGCCCGTCGAGGCGCATCCCGCAAACACTGCCGCCGTCGCTGCAACGATGGCCGCACGTTGCAGCGATGTAGTGAACGGCAAAGGCATGGTCGGTCTCCTTGTCGAAAAAGAAACCGGCCTGCACGCGTTACTGCTTGATAACGTCTGCCCCCTTGGGTGGCACGAAGCGGAACGCGTTGGCCGGCAGTTGCGGATTCTTCTGAATATTCGAGAACGTCAGCAGCGTGGTGTTCCCAAAGGCATCGCGCAACTCCATACCCTGCAGCTCGCCGCTGCGAAAGCCGATGGCGATGCGCTCGAACTGGGTGTCCTTTGCTTTGGGTGTGAGTTCAACCCAATCGATGCCGTCCTTGGTGCCACCTTCCTTGAGCGTAAAGTTCTTGGCAAGGTCGTTGCTGCCGAACAGGATGGCGGCCGGGCTGGAGCCGAGCGATGCGTCGAGCTTGCGCTCCGTTACCTGGGCAAGATCCTTGTCGTAGATGAACAGCGTCTGGCCATCTGCCGACAGTTGCTGCTCATACGGCTTCACATAGCGCCAGACGAAGCGGCCCGGACGCGAGAAGGTGAAATCCCCGCTCGATGTCCCTGCCACGCGCAATGGGTTGCCATTGCTGCCGCCCTTGACCAAGCGCTGCACGAACTCACCACGCGCGGTGGTGACGTTGCTCACAAAGGCGTTGAGCTGCTCGACGGCACCCGCATAGGCACCGGCCGACCACGCCGCCAGCGACACCAGCCCAGCGGCCATCAGGTGACGTGCTTTCAACACAAACATAGGAATCCCGGTTTTCAGTTGATCTTCTTGTTAGTGGCCGGCCGCGCCGGAACATTCCGTCAACGCGGTAACGCGATGTAACCGCAACGTCATTCCTCTTCGACGACGTTGCCGTTGCGGTTGGGCGCCAGAATTTCGCGGTTGCCGTTGCCGGACATGGCGGACACGAGCCCTGCCTTTTCCATGTCTTCGAGCAGGCGCGCGGCGCGGTTGTAGCCGATGCGCAGGTGGCGCTGTACCAGCGAGATCGACGCGCGGCGGTTCTTGAGCACCACGTCGACGGCCTGGTCGTACAGCGGATCGGCCTCGCCACCGCCAGCGCCGACAAGGCCCGCGCCGCCGCCAAAGCCATCCCCACCGCCTTCGCCGTCCACCACGCCGCCTTCGAGAATGCCCTCGATGTAGTTCGGCTCGCCCTGCGCCTTGAGGTTGTCCACCACGCGGTGGACTTCATCGTCCGACACGAACGCGCCGTGCACGCGCACCGGCAAACCGGTACCGGGCGCGAGGTACAGCATGTCACCCATGCCCAGCAGCGCCTCGGCGCCCTGCTGATCGAGAATCGTGCGCGAGTCGATCTTGCTGCTGACCTGGAAGGCAATCCGCGTCGGCACGTTCGCCTTGATCAGGCCGGTGATCACGTCCACGGACGGACGCTGCGTCGCCAGCACCAGGTGGATGCCGGCTGCACGCGCCTTCTGCGCAATCCGCGCGATCAGCTCTTCGACCTTCTTGCCAACCACCATCATCAGATCGGCCAGCTCGTCGATCACGATGACGATCATCGGCAGCTTGTCGAGCGGTTCCGGCGCGTCGGGCGTCAGGCTGAACGGGTTGGGAATCTTCTCTTCGCGCGCCGCGGCTTCATCGATTTTCTTGTTGAAGCCGGCCAGGTTGCGCACGCCCATCTTGCTCATGAGCTTGTAGCGGCGCTCCATTTCGCCCACGGCCCAGTTCAGGGCGTGGCCGGCCTGGCGCATGTCGGTCACCACCGGGCACAGCAGGTGCGGAATGCCCTCGTAGATGCTCAGTTCGAGCATCTTCGGGTCGATCAGGATCAGGCGCACCGCATCGGCCTTGGCCTTGTACAGCAGCGACAGGATCATCGCGTTGATACCGACCGACTTACCCGAGCCCGTGGTACCGGCCACCATGCAGTGCGGCATCTTGGCCAGATCGGCCACCACCGGCTTGCCGGCGATGTCCTTGCCCAGCGCCATCGTGAGCTGCGAAGCGCTCTCGTTGTAGACCTGCGAGCCGAGAATCTCCGACAGGCGCACCGCCTGACGCTTCGGATTCGGCAACTCCAGGCCCATGAAATTCTTGCCCGGAATCGTCTCTACCACGCGGATCGACACCAGTGACAGCGAGCGCGCCAAGTCCTTGGCCAGGTTGACGATCTGGCTGCCTTTCACACCCGTGGCCGGCTCGATCTCATAGCGCGTAATGACCGGACCCGGGTAGGCCGCCACCACCTGCACTTCCACGCCAAAGTCCTTGAGCTTCTTCTCGATCAGGCGGGAGGTGAATTCCAGCGTCTCCGCACTCACGGTTTCCACGACGGGCGGGATCGGGTCGAGCAGCGCCAGCGGCGGCAGGTCGGAATCTTCGATGTCGACAAACAGCGGCTGCTGCTTCTCGCGCTCCACGCGCTCGCTCTTGACCACGGCGGTCGGGCGCACGATCTGCACCGGCGGCGATTCTTCAATGCGCACGCGGCGGGTTTCGACCACCTCTTCGCGCTCGACCTTGGCCGCCTCGCCAATGGCGCGGTCCTGCTTGCTCTCGCGGCGCGTCTTGAAGCCGACGAACAGCATCTCCACGCCCGCGCCGATCTGCTCGGCCAGATTCAGCCACGAGAAATGGAAGAACAGCGACAGCCCCACCGTGAACATCAGCAACAGCACCAGCGTGCCGCCGGTAAAGCCCAGCGCGTGCTGCATCGCCCCGCCAATCAGGTCGCCCAGCACGCCGCCTGGTGCGCGCGGCAGCCTCATGTGCAGCGTGTACATGCGAATGGCTTCCAGACCCATGCTGGAGGCCAGGATGAGCGCAAAACCGATCCAGGTGACGCTGGCGTCCACACGCGGCATGGCGGCGCGCGGGAGGCGCTCGTCCGACATCAGCTCACGCCAGCCACGCCAGACGCGGCGCACCAGCAGCAAGGCCCACCAGTAGGCCGAGGCGCCAAAAACGAACAGCAACAGGTCTGCCAGCCACGCGCCCACGCGCCCACCCAGGTTGCGAATCTCGTCGACCTGGCTGGCGTGGGTGAAACCGGGGTCGGCCCGGTTGTATGACAGCAGGATGATCAGAAAGGCGATGGTCACCGCCAGCAACAGAAACCAGCGGACCTCGCCCAGCAGCCGCCCAATGCGAGAGGGCAGCGCGGCGGGATCGGTACGGGTCGTCGGAGTGGTGGAAGCTCGGGCCATGCGGGAGACGGGTGCGCCGCACGGCGAAAGGCCGCACGGCTTGGAACAGCACAAATACGATGCCAAGGATTGTAACGCGGCCCTATCACCGCCATTGGAATTTACAACCGGGCGGATGAGGGGGTGCCACTTTATAATGTCGCCCACTACCTCCATCTACCCTCCTCGGCGGCGCCTACCCTGCGCGCTGCGCATCTATCGGACGCATCATGGCAAAACACGCAAAAGTGCTGATTCTTGGCTCCGGCCCCGCCGGCTACACGGCCGCCATCTACGCAGCCCGGGCCAACCTGAACCCAGTGCTGGTCACCGGCCTGGCCCAGGGCGGCCAGCTCATGACCACCACCGACGTGGAAAACTGGCCCGCCGACCGCGAACACCTGCAAGGCCCCGAGCTCATGCAGCGCTTCCTGGAGCACGCCGAGCGCTTCAACACTGAGATCGTGTTCGACCACATCCACACGGCGC
Source organism: Ralstonia sp. A12 (assembly GCF_000801955.1). GTDB lineage: Bacteria > Pseudomonadota > Gammaproteobacteria > Burkholderiales > Burkholderiaceae > Ralstonia. The sequence continues at coordinate 203,558 of NZ_JSZO01000003.1, read as the reverse complement.
ACCTGAACGAAAAGCCGATCCGCCTGATTGGCGATTCGGGCGAATACACCGCCGACGCACTGATCATCTCCACCGGCGCCTCGGCCCAATACCTGGGTCTGCCGTCCGAAGAAAAGTTCGCCGGTCGCGGTGTGTCCGCCTGCGCCACCTGCGACGGTTTCTTCTACAAGGGCCAGGAAGTGGCCGTGGTGGGCGGCGGCAACACCGCCGTGGAAGAAGCGCTGTACCTGGCCAATATCGCCAGCAAGGTCACGCTCATCCACCGCCGCGACAAGTTCCGCGCCGAGCCGATCCTGATCGACCGCCTGCATGAGCAGGAGAAGAAAGGCAAGATCGAGATCAAGACCAACATGGTGCTCGACGAGATCCTGGGCGACGATTCCGGCGTGACGGGCGCCCGCCTGAAGGGCGTGAACGACAACGAAGGCAAGACCGAAGAGGTGAAGGTGGCAGGCGTGTTCATTGCCATCGGCCACAAGCCGAACACCGATCTCTTCAAGGGTCAGCTGGAAATGAACGACACCGGCTACATCCGCACGCAGAGCGGCCTGGCCGGCAACGCCACCGCCACCAACATCCAGGGCGTGTTTGCGGCCGGCGACGTGCAAGACCACATCTACCGCCAAGCGATCACCAGCGCCGGCACGGGCTGCATGGCCGCGCTAGACGCCCAGCGCTACCTGGAAGGCCAGGAGTAAATCTCCGGCCCCGGTTTCCGGGTTCAAGCGAAACGGCCGATGGGTAACCATCGGCCGTTTTGTCATGGGCGGCGCATTCGTATAATCGACACACGCTCCATCCTGATTCGCTTGCCCCACCTGCTGCCATGAAACGCGCCCATCCCCCAGCCACCAAGATCAGCCTGACCGACCTGGGCAAGCTGCGCGACCAGCTCAAGCACGAGACCGAGGCGCGCGAGGCCGAACGCCAGCGCGCCGAAGCCGCCGCCCGCAAGGCCGTGGAAGAGGCCAACGTGTTCCGCGCCAACGTCGGCGAGGTGAATGCGCTGCGCCAGAACAAGCGCGTCGAGCATCCGCGCAATCCGCCCGCGCCTGACCCCGTGCACTCGCGCGCCGAGGACAAGCGCGTACTGGACGCTTCGCTGTCGGACGAATTCGACGTCGACAACCTGCTCGAGACCGACGACACCCTCTCCTACCGCCGCCCCGGCATCGGTGAAGACGTGCTCAAAAAGCTGCGCCGCGGTGAATGGGCCACGCAAGATCAGATCGATCTGCACGGCCTGCGCCGCGAAGAGGCACGCGAGGCACTGGCCGCCTTCCTGCGCCGCGCCGTGCAACGCGGCATCCGCTGCGTGCGCGTGATCCACGGCAAAGGCCTGGGCTCGCCGGACAAGACACCCGTGCTCAAGGGCAAGGTGCGCTCGTGGCTGGTGCAGAAGGAAGAAGTGATCGCCTTCGTCGAGCCGCGCAATACAGCGGGTGGCGCAGGTGCTGTACTGGTACTGCTGCGCCAGCCGCACAGCTCCTGACATCGCTCGACTCGAACAACAACAAGAACAACCCCATGCACGTCGGTCGCCTGCAGTTGGTCATGCACTGGATGGAGATCCTCGCGGTCTTCTCGTTTGCCATCTCGGGCCTGGCCGAGGCGAAACGGCGCCGGCTCGATGCCGTGGGCGCGTTCATCGTCGCGTTCCTCACCGCGTTTGGCGGCGGTACGCTGCGCGATCTGTTGCTCGATCGGCGGCCGTTCTACTGGATCGAGCACGAGCAATACCTGCTCGCGCTGTTCATCATGAGTCTGTTTGCCAATTGGGTGATCCGGCTGGTGAGCCAACTGGTATCCGACCGCGTCCTGATCGTGGCGGACGCCATCGGCATGGGACTCTTTGGCGTGTTGGGCACGCAACTGGCGCTCGATGCCGGTATGCCCGTCTTCGTGTCGGTGATGATGGGCGTGATCACAGCGGCGTTCGGCGGCCTGCTGCGCGACGTGGTCTGCAATGAAGTGCCCATGCTGCTGCGAGACAACCACCCGTACGCGACCTGCGCGTTTCTCGGGTGCTTCCTCTACGTCGGGCTGACGCACACGGACCTGCTGCCGAGCGTGTCCGTGGTGATCGCCACGCTGGCGATCGTGATCGGGCGGCTCGTGACGCTGCGCTGGAACATCACCCTGCCGCGCTGATCAATGCTGACCGGCGCTGGCACGCCGGTCAGAAGCATCGCTTAGACAGCGGCTTCGTCCTTCTCACCGGTGCGAATGCGGATCACCTGCTCCACCGGCATCACGAAGATCTTGCCGTCGCCGATCTTGCCAGTCTTGGCGGCCTTCACGATGGTGTCGATCACGTGCTCGACCTGGTTGTCTGCCACCACCACCTCGATCTTGATCTTCGGCAGGAAGTCGACCACGTATTCAGCGCCGCGATACAGCTCGGTGTGACCTTTCTGCCGGCCGAAACCCTTGACCTCGGTGACGGTCAAGCCAGTCACCCCCACGTCGGCGAGCGACTCGCGCACTTCGTCCAGTTTGAAGGGCTTGATGATGGCGGTGATCTGTTTCATGGGTGTCTCGCTAACTAGTTGGTGAGGTATTCAAGCGTCCAATAATACTGGAGCCGGTTAATGCGCACATCCTGGGCGATACCGGCCACGGTCTCGAGCAGGGTCCGGTCGTCCGGAAAATTCTTCAGCACGTCATGCTCTGTGCCATCACGCAAGGGACGGCGCTGCCACGTGTTGCCATGTTCATCGTTGTAGGCAACCGGCGTGCTTGAGCCGAACACATACTGGTTATCAAACCACAACACGCGCACGCCGGGTCCAAGCACACGATGCAGCCCCTCGACATGCTGGCGCAGGCGCTGCAGCGGCACATGCGACCACCAGCAGCCTGCTGTCATCACGTCGAACGTGCCAGGCACGAACGGCAGCGCATCGTTGTCGGCGCGCACGAACGCCGCGCCGGCGATGCCCTTGCCGCGTGCGATGCGCAGCACGGTGTCGTTGTAATCCGTGCCGACGATGCTGCGCGCATCCGTCATCGCCTCGGTCCAGAAACCGGTGCCGCAAGCCAGGTCCAGCACCCGTGCGCCGCGTGTCATGTCACGCACACGCGCCTTCAACCACGCCAAATCGCCCTGCCGCTCGGGCTTCGTATAGATGCGCTCGTATTCGGGGGCACGTTTGGCGTAGTAGTCGAGCATGGCGATGGACGTTCTCGGCTTATTCCTTGAACCGCGACGTGATCGGGTAGCGCCAATCGCGTCCGAACGCACGCTGCGTCACGCGAATGCCGACCGGGGCCTGGCGTCGCTTGTACTCGTTGATCTTGATGAGACGCACGATCTTCTGCACATCGGCCTCAGCAAACCCGGCAGCGATGATGTCAGGCACGGGCTGGTTCTGCTCCATGTAGCGCTGCACGATGGCATCAAGCGCATCGTATTCGGGCAGGCTGTCCTGGTCGGTCTGGTTCTCGCGCAATTCAGCCGACGGCGCGCGCGTGAGAATCCGCTCCGGAATCACCTCCGACAGCGTATTGCGGTAGCGGCACAGCCGGTAGACCAGCGTCTTGAAGATGTCCTTGATGACGGCAAAGCCGCCGGCCATGTCGCCGTACAGCGTGCAGTAGCCGACCGCCATTTCGCTCTTGTTGCCGGTGGTCAGCACGATGCGGCCGCTCTTGTTGGACAACGCCATCAGCAGCGTGCCGCGAATGCGCGCCTGGATGTTCTCTTCCGTCGCGTCTTCCGGCAGACCGCGGAACTCTTCCGCCAGCGCCCCCCTGAACGCGTCGAACATCGGGCTGATGGCGATTTCGTCGTACTGCACGCCCAGGCGGGCGGCCATGTCGCGCGCATCCACCCACGAGATATCGGCCGTATAGCGCGAGGGCATCATCACCGCGCGCACGCGATCGGCGCCCAGGGCATCGACAGCAATTGCCAGCACCAGCGCAGAATCCACGCCGCCCGACAGGCCGATGATCGCGCCCGGGAAGCCGTTCTTGCCCAGGTAGTCACGCACGCCCAGCTTGAGCGCCTCGTACACCTGCGCCTCCAGCGAGGCCTCAGGCACGATCGTGCCGGGCAGCGCGCGGCCGCCGTCGAACTGCACGTAGCCGACGCCCTCGACGAACTGGCCCATCTGCACGACGACCTTGCCCTCGGCATCGAGCACGAACGAGCCGCCGTCGAACACGAGTTCATCCTGCCCGCCGACCAGGTTCACGTACACATGCGGCAGGCCCGACTCCTTCACCCGCGCGCCGATGATGCGCTCGCGCAGGTCCTCCTTGTCCAGGTGGTACGGCGAGGCATTAGGGATCAGCACCACCTGTGCGCCGGCCGCACGGGCGTAGGCCGTAGCCTGGGCATACCAGGCGTCTTCACAGATGATGATGCCGAAGCGCGTGCCGTCCACCTCAAACACGAAAGGCTCGGTGCCGGGCTGGAAATAGCGCTTCTCGTCAAAGACCTCGTTGTTGGGCAGGTCGAGCTTGTTGTAGCGGCCAACCACGCGGCCGTCCACGGCCACGGTGGCGCTGTTGGTGGGCTTGGGCAGCACGCCGGGCGCCGGGGCTTCCAACGAGATCTGCGGATGCCCGATCAACACATGCAGGCCCGAGAACGCCGCCAGCTCCGCGATGAGCGCATCGAGCGCACGGGCACTGGCATCGATAAACGCCGGGCGCAGCAGCAGATCTTCAGGCGGATAACCAGTGAGCGACAGCTCCGGCGTGAGGAGAATGCGCGCACCAGCCTGGTGCGCTTCACGCGCAGCGGCGACGATGCGGGCGGCATTGCCGGCGAAATCGCCGACGGTGCAGTTGATCTGGGCGAGAGCGACAGTGACGGTCATGGGGGCAATATGGGATGCAAGCGCAGCACCCCGAGCTGGAATTAGAATCGGCGGCATGACTTCCCGCCCCCTCGTTCCCGAGCCCGAAACCCGCGCTGGATCGCAGCATTATCGCATGCGGCTTGTGACCGATCTGCGCGACATCGGCCGCGATGCATGGGACGCCCTGCTCTCCCAGCAGCCCGAGGCGACACCGTTCCTGCGCTACGACTTTTTGCACGCCCTGCACGAAAGCGGCAGCGCCTCGCCCGACACGGGCTGGTCGCCGCAATACCTCACGCTGTGGGAAGACGGTGCGCATGGAGAAACACTGGCTGCCGCCGTGCCACTGTACGTGAAAGGCCACTCCTACGGCGAATACGTCTTCGACTGGGCCTGGGCAAATGCGTATGCGCAGCACGGGCTGGAGTACTACCCGAAGTGGCTGTCTGCCATCCCCTTTACGCCGGTGCAGGGTGCACGGCTGCTGGCACGTGATGCCGCCGCACGGGCGACGCTGCTCAACACGCTGCTGGCGACGGCGCAGCAAAGCGAGTTGTCTTCGCTGCACGTGCTGTTCCCTACCGCGGAGGAAGCCGAGCTGATGCGCGCCACCGGCATGTTGCTGCGGCAAGGGGTGCAGTTTCACTGGTGCAATGCGGGCTTCCGCAGCTTCGACGATTTTCTTGCCGCACTGGAGCAGAAGAAGCGCAAGAACATCCGCGCAGAGCGCCGCCGCGTGCACGACGCTGGTATCACGTTCCGCCATGTGCCGGGCGCAGCAGCCACTGATGCCGACTGGCGCTTCTTCCACCGCTGCTACCGCACCACCTACCGTGAGCACCACTCCTCGCCGTACCTGAACCTGGAGTTCTTCCGCCAGATCGGCCAGACGATGCCGGAAAACCTGCTACTGGTGATTGCCTCGCGCGACGGCAACGACATCGCCAGCGCGCTGCTGGTGGTCGACGCGCGACCGGAGGCATCCGTCATGTACGGCCGCTACTGGGGCGCGATCGAGCATCACCCCTGCCTGCACTTTGAGACGGCGTACTACCAGCCGCTGGCGTATTGCATCGAACACGGCATCCGCACCTTCGAGGGCGGCGCTCAGGGGGAGCACAAGATGGCGCGCGGCTTTGAACCCGTGGCGACACTGTCAGCGCACTGGCTTGCGCATCCGGCCTTTGCTGATGCCGTGGGCCGGTTCCTCGACCGCGAGACGGCCGGCATGGAAGCGTATCTGGACGAACTGACGGACCGCTCGCCGTTCAGGCAGCGTCCGGTGTAAACAACCGAGGGAAAAACCGCGAAGGCGGGAGAGACCGCGTCCGCAACGGCAGCGGACGCGTAGAGACGACTTATCGCGCAGCGAGCTTCTGCGTGGAGACAGGACACTGCGTCGGGCAGGTCCCCGTCGTCGGCAGGGCACCAACTGGCGCGACACCACGTTCGCTGGCATGCGCGGCATCAGCCGGGCCAGCCAGCAACGCCCACACGGTAAAGGCAGTCATGGCCACGAGGGAAAGCACGGGAACGGCAACGGTCTTGTTCAACATCGCAGTACCAAGGGGTGGAGTCAAACTTGACCGGGAGTCTAGAGGCGCCGTTTCCGACGGGCAAATGAGCGTTACTTAAATCTCTGTACAGCGGAATTGCGTCGTCCCGTTTATGCGCCGCATGCAATAACACGTCGAAAAATGCATGATGCACGATTCGCTCGCCGCAAATGGCGGTACCATGCGGGTTGGCGGGTGATGCGACATTGCAGGCATTTTGCCCACGCAAATAAAAAATCCCGGCCATCCTTACGGATGCCGGGATTTTGTCCGACCAGAGGTACGGCGAATTACTAAGGTGTCTTACTTCTTGTAATTGGCCACGCCGTCGACGATTTCCTTGTGGGCTTCTTCAATGCCGCCCCAGCCTTCGACCTTGACCCACTTGCCGGCTTCCAGCGCCTTGTACTGCTCGAAGAAGTGCTTGATCTGGTCCAGCAGGTTCTGGCCGATGTCCGACAGGTCGGTCATGTGAGCCGTGGCGGGGCTCAGCTTGTTGACCGGCACGGCGACCAGCTTGGCGTCCACGCCCGACTCGTCCGTCATCTTGAGCATGCCCAGGACACGGCAGCGCACCACGCAACCGTGGATCAGCGGGAACGGCGTGACGACCAGCACGTCCACCGGGTCACCGTCACCCGACAGCGTCTGCGGGATGAAGCCGTAGTTGGCCGGATAGCGCATGCCGGTACCGACAAAGCGGTCCACGTGCAGCATGCCGGTTTCCTTGTCGGCTTCGTACTTGACCGGGTCGCTCTGCGCCGGAATCTCGATGATGACGTTGAAGTCGTTGGGGATGTCTTTGCCCGGCGAGACGTTGTTGAAGCTCATGGAAATGCTCCGGAATGCGCGAAAACGACGCGTATGGTTGAAAAGAAGCTTGAAAACTGTCGGCGGGCATTATAGCCCCTGACACCCGGCAACCCTGGCGCACCCGTGCGAAAATCGCGCGTTGCCGATCTTTGCAGGAACCCCCTATGCACGCCCAGCACTTCATCGCCAACCGCTTGATGTCGCCCGATTCAGGCATGCGCATCAAGGTGTTCGATCCTTCAGACGGCCAGCCTTTTGCCGAGATCGCGCGCGGCAACGCCACCGACATCAGCGTGGCCGTCCATGCCGCACGGCGTGCCTTTGAGGGCGTCTGGGGTCAGTTGAGCCCCGCCGAGCGTGGCCGGCTGCTCATGCGCGTGGCCCTGCGCCTGGCCGATCACGAAGAAGAACTCGCCCGCCTGGAAGCTCGCGATACCGGCAAGCCAATGCGCCAGGCACGCGCCGACGCCCGCGCCATCGCCCGCTACTTCGAGTTCTATGCCGGGGCAGCCGACAAGCTGCACGGCCAGACTATCCCCTATCCGGCCGATACCACCGTGCTGACCGTGCGCGAGCCGCATGGTGTAACGGCGCACATCATCCCGTGGAATTACCCGATGCAGATCTTCGGGCGCAGCGTGGGTGCCGCATTGGCCGCGGGCAACGCCTGCGTGGTCAAGCCGGCCGAAGATGCGTGCCTGTCGATCCTGCGCGTGGCTGAGTTGGCTGCCGAGGCCGGACTGCCCGATGGCGCACTCAACGTGGTGACCGGCTACGGTCATGAGGCGGGCGCGGCACTGGCGGCACATCCGGGTATCAACCACGTGTCGTTCACCGGGTCGCCGGAAACGGGCAAGGTGATCGTGCGCGCCGCTGCCGAAAACCACGTGCCCGTCACGCTGGAACTGGGCGGCAAGTCTCCGCAGATCCTGTTTGCTGATGCGGACCTGGAAGCGGCGATCCCGGCCGTGGTGAACGGCATCATCCAGAACGCCGGGCAGACATGCTCGGCCGGCAGCCGTGTGCTGATCGAGCGCGGCATCTACGAGACGGTGCTGGATCGGCTCGCCAGCGTATTCGAATCGATCAAGGTTGGCCCCGCATCGCTGGACCTGGATTGCGGCCCGCTGATCAACCCGAAGCAGCAGCAGCGCGTGTGGGATTTCGTCTCGGACGCGCAGCACGCCAACATTCCGGTGATGGCGCAGGGGCAGGTGGTACCGGAAGCGCCCGAGACCGGCTACTACCAGGCACCGATGCTGTTGCGCGACGTACCGCACACGCACCGCCTGGCGCAGGAAGAAGTGTTCGGCCCGCTGCTGGCCGCCCTGCCCTTCGACAGCGAGGCCGAAGCGCTGACGCTCGCCAACGGCACGCCGTACGGACTGGTGGCCGGCGTGTGGACACGCGACGGCGGGCGACAGCTTCGCCTGGCACGCAAGCTCAAGGCCGGCCAGGTCTTCATCAACGACTACGGCGCGGGCGGCGGCGTAGAGCTGCCCTTTGGCGGCACGGGCCAATCGGGCCACGGCCGCGAGAAAGGCTTCGAGGCGCTGTACGGCTTCACTACCTTGAAGACCATCGCCATCCGCCACGGTTGAGCTGACACAGACAACACCAACACAACGAGGAGACACCATGCGGCTTGCCGGCAAGATCGCCATCGTCACAGGCGCGGGTTCGGGCTTTGGCGAGGGCATCGCCAACACCTTTGCGCGCGAGGGTGCGCGCGTCATCGTCAACGACTTGAACACCGAGGCGGGCGAACGCGTGGCCGATGCCATCCGCGTGGCCGGCGGCGACGCGCATTTCGTGCACGCCGATGTGTCCGATGGCGGCTCGGTCGCGAGCCTGCTTGGTGCAACGCTTTCGCGCTATGGCGATCTGCATATCGTCGTCAATAACGCCGGCACCACGCACAAGAACAAGCCGCTGCTGCAGATCACCGAGGACGAGTTCGACCGCGTGATGGCCGTCAACGTAAAGAGCATCTACTGGACGGCGCGCCACATGGTGCCGCATTTCCGCGAGCGGGGCGGCGGTGTGTTCGTCAACGTGGCGTCCACCGCGGGCATCCGGCCGCGGCCGGGGCTGGTTTGGTACAACGCCAGCAAGGGCGCTGTCATCACGGCCAGCAAGGCGATGGCGGCGGAGCTGGGTCCGGACAAGATCCGCGTGAACTGTGTCAACCCGGTGATGGGCGCCACGGGCCTGATCGAGCAGTTCATGGGCATGCCCGACACCCCAGAGAATCGCGCTCGCTTCCTGGCGACGATCCCGATGGGGCGGCTCTCCACGCCGCAGGATGTGGCCAACGCGTGCCTGTATCTGGCGTCGGATGAGGCTGAGTTCATCACCGGCGCGTGCCTGGAGGTGGATGGCGGGCGTTGCGTGTAGTTGTCACTGCGAACCCTGCCGGCGGGCATCTTGGCGCGCCCGCTCGACAGGCGCAGAATGCGGTGGCGGTTTTCCGGGCCGAGGTAGGTAACGAGGAGCACTCGGCCTGAACTCACAACAACACAGGAGACCCGATGGCCCTCACCACTCCACCGCTGGGTAGCGCGAGCACCCTGCAGCAATCCGCAAGTGATTTCGAAGAAGCCACCTACCGCAAGGTGAGTTGGCGCCTGATCCCATTCCTGCTGCTGTGTTACGTGGTCGCGTATCTGGACCGCGTCAACGTTGGCTTTGCCAAGCTGCAGATGCTCAGCGACCTCAAGTTCAGCGAGACCATCTACGGGCTGGGCGCAGGCATCTTCTTCATCGGCTACTTCCTCTTCGAGGTGCCGAGCAACGTGATCCTGCATCGCGTAGGCGCGCGCATGTGGATCGCGCGGATCATGATCTCGTGGGGCATCATCTCGGCGGCCATGATGTTCGTGACCACGCCAGCCATGTTCTACGTGATGCGCTTCCTGCTGGGGCTGGCCGAGGCCGGCTTCTTCCCTGGGATCATCCTGTACCTCACCTACTGGTATCCGGCGCAGCGACGCGGGCGCACCACCACGTTCTTCATGACGGCGGTGGCGCTCTCGGGCGTGATCGGCGGCCCCCTGTCGGGCTGGGCCATGACGACGTTCGCAGGCACCTATGGCCTGGCAGGTTGGCAGTGGATGTTCCTGATCGAAGGCATCCCGTCCGTCATCGTCGGCATCATCGTGCTGTTTTATCTGGATGACCGCATCAGCCACGCCAAGTGGCTGACGGAGGACGAGAAGGCGCTGCTCACGCGCAACATCGCTGCGGAAGACGCCGAGAAACAAGATCCGCCCATTCGCGCAGTGCTCGCCAGCCCGCGCGTATGGCTGATGAGCCTGATCTACTTCACCTTCGTGATGGGTCTGTACGGCGTGAGCTTCTGGCTGCCGACGCTCATCAAGCAGACCGGCGTGGCCGATCCGTTCTCGGTGGGCCTGCTGACGGCGATTCCGTACGGCGCGGCCGTCATTGCGATGATCCTGGTCGCCCGCAGCGCAGACCGCACCCGCGAGCGCCGCTGGCATATCGCCATTCCGGCCGTGGCGGGAGCGATTGGGCTGGTGCTGTCGGCCGTCTGGCACACCAACACTACGCTGGCGATGGCCGCGCTCACGCTCGGCACCATGGGCATCCTGACCACGCTGCCGCTGTTCTGGAGCCTGCCGACGGCTTTCCTGGCCGGCACCGCCGCCGCTGCGGGCATTGCGCTCATCAACTCGCTGGGCAACCTGGCGGGCTTCATCAGCCCCTACGCTGTAGGTTGGCTCAAAGACGCCACCAAGAGCACCGACTCCGGCATGTATATGCTGGCCGCGTCAATGGTGCTGGGGGCGATCCTCACACTGTCGGTGCCGGCGTCGAAGGTCAACAAGTAGTCCTGAAGTCGGCCGCTCTGACGCCACCGCTGCGCGCGGTGGCGTCGCCGTCTGCTCTGCCCTTCCTTTCCATCGCATTACGGCTGGCCGCTTTCGCCGGAATCTCCGTATTGCGAATCATTCCCGTTTACTCTAGCCTGCCGTCTCCCTGAACCGCCATGCCGTAGGAGACCCGCATGCTGAAGATCACCCTGGCCGCCCTGGCCATCGCTTGCTCCACCAGCGCCTTTGCCGGCGCCAAGTGCGCCAAGCATCCGAAGAACGAGTGGATGCCCGAGGCCGAAGCCCAGGCCAAGATCAAGGCCGAGGGCTACACCATCAAGAAATTCAAGGTGGACGGCAACTGCTATGAGATCTACGGCACCGACAAGGACGGCAAGAAGATCGAGATCTACTACGACACCAAGACGCTGGAGATCGTGAAGTCCGAGATCGAGAAGTAAGCGCGTGGCACCGGAGTTGCCATCGTCCGCCCGCGTGTGGGATCGGTTGGTCCGCGTCACGCATTGGAGCGTGGCGGCGCTGGTGCTGTGGGACCTGTTCGAAGATTCCGGCGGCCCCCTGCACCGCAATCTCGGTTACGTGGCCGTCGCGTTGGTCGCCGTGCGGCTGGCGTGGGGCTTCGTAGGCAGCGAACCTGCACGCTTTGCAACGTGGTGGCCGCGCCTGTCGACCTTGCACCGCTATGCGGCGTCGCTGCGAGCGGGCAAGCCGATGAAGTTTGCAAGCCACAACCCCATTGGCGCGCTGGGCATGCTGGCGATGTGGGGGCTGATCCTCGCGCTCGGCCTGACAGGCTGGTTGTCGCGGCTCGACGCCTTCTGGGGTGAAGACTGGCCACTGGATCTACACGCTTGGCTGGCGTACGCACTGGCCACGTTGGTGGCCGTGCATGTGAGCGCAGCCATCCTCATGAGCGTGCTGCACAAGGACAACCTCATCCTTGCAATGCTCACCGGAAAAAAGAAGCGGCGCCATGATTGACGCCGCTCTTCTTACACCGCTTATTTGACCGCCAGCAGTGCACTTTGCCGGTAGTGGCGCTGTGCCTCTTCCGGCCGCTCGGTCTGCTCGTACATCTGCGCGAGCGCCAGATGCGCGTGCGCGCGCAGGTTGCCATGGTGATCGGTATCGGCATACTTCAACGCCGATTCCAGGCTCGACTGCGCCTTGCCCCAGAGCTGCTCCTTGAAGCACAGCATACCCAGCGTGTAGAACAGGTCCGCATCCACCGGATGCTGTGTGAGCCATTTCTCGGCCTGCTGGATCAGCGGCAGCGCCTTGCCGGGCACCGCGCAATCCGCATAGCGACGGATGAGGCGGCCATCCCAGTGCGCCCTCAACCCTTCTTCGACGATGCGCTTGGCATCTTCCGTGCGACCCAGTTGCGCGAAATACAGCGCGGCCTGCGAGGCAATGCGCGGCGAGCGGCGCTCTTCCGTCGTCAACTCACGCCAGAAGGTGTTGAGCGCATCGGCATCGTGGCGGCGTTCGGTCAGCAACGTCTCGCACGCCATCTGCTTGAGGCGCGCGGCCAACACGGCGTGGATGGCGTTGCGCTTCTCCAGTGCGCGCGTCAGGCGCAGCACCTCGCTCCAGTTCTTCAGATGCTGGTGCGCGCGCAGGGCGATCCGCTGCGCCTGGATCTGCCGTGCGCCCTGCGATTGCAGTTGCGCGATCTTCTCCAGCGCGCCATCCGCATCGCGCGCATCGACCAGCAGTTCCGCCATCGATACCAGCTTGGCCTGCTCGCGGTCGGGCGACTTCACCTCGGCCATCCACGCATCGCGGCGCTCGGTTTCCTGCATGCGGTGTGCAGCACGTGCGCCGATCAGCGCGGCGGTTTCGCGCTGCGCATCCCAGGCTTGGGCTTCACGCGCCTGGCGCTCGGCATGGCCAAAGCGGCCGGCAAACAGGCTTTCCATTGCTTCGCGCAGCGCGGCTGACGCCTTCAGGATGCGGTTGCGCTCGCGATACGCCGCTGCGCGTGCCGGCATGCCCGCCACATGGTGGAACAACCGCATCACCAGGTGCAGCACCACGAACGTCACCAGCAACGCGGCCAGCACGAAATTGAGGGACATTTCCACCCGATACGGCGGGTAGAACAGCACGACATTGCTCAGATTAAGTTCAGTAAACAGCGCCAGCCCGACGGCGGCGGCAAACAGCAGCGCAACCCAGAATACCCAGCGCATGCTCACTCCTTGCCCTGACCGCGCGCGGCGGCAAGGCTGTCGGCCAGCGTCGGTACCTCCAGCGTGCCGACCATCGTGCGCACTTGCGCCAGCAGGTTCTGCACGGCGCTCACACGCGGCGATTGCGTGTCGAAGTAGCGCGAGAGCAGCGTGTCTGCGCGACCCAGATCAGCGCGGAACACGGCATCGTTGCGCGAGAGCAGCGCCAAGCGCGCGTTCATCAGGCGCAGCTTGAGGTTTTCGCGCAGGAACCAAGCCTGGTCTGACGACAGCAGCAGTGCCTCGGTCTGGTCCACACGGCGCACCTGTACGATCTGGCCCAGTTCATTGCGCACGTCGCCCCACAGGCGGCCCCACCAGGCGCGCACGCCGGCCGACCATCCGGTGCCGGCCTGCGTCGATGCCGCCGGTGCCGAAGCCGGCGCTGCGGCCTTAGCATTCTTCGCCGAACGCGCCTTCGGTGCCTGCGCTGCCTGCTCCGCATCCAGCGGCTGGGCCGACGACACCAGCGGCAACATATCGATCCCGTTGATCGCGTCGTCCAGGCGGATGGCCGCGCCGCTCAGGTCGATCGAGGGCATGGCCTTGAGCTTGGCGATGTCGCGTGCCACCGCACGGCGCAGACCGTTGAACTGCGGCTTGTTGAGCGATGCCAGGCGGGCGTCGATCGTCTGCAACGCAGCCAGCGCACCGCCCACGTTGCCGGTGAGCTGAAGCTGCTCGGCGGCGACTTCGAGCGAGCGTTCGATCTCGGAGCGTTGCCAATCGTCGCGATTGCGCAGCAGATCCTGGCTGGCCTGCTCCAGCGCGCCCTGGCGGTCACGGGTTTCCGTTGTGCGAGCGTCCAGCGCGCCGAACTTCTGCTGCAGTTGGTCAACCGCCTCGCGGTCGGCCTGCGAGCGCACGTGCATGTCCTGCGCCAGCGCCTCATTCTGCTGCCCGCGCTGGCGGATCTCACGCGCCAGGCGTTCGTTGCGTACCTGCAGTGCCGCCACCGCAACCACGACAACGGCCAGCACGGTCCAGATCAGCCAACCGCCGCGTCGTGGGGCATGGTTGACGGTCATGGTGGGTGCGAACGGCGCAGGTGCCGGACTCGGCTGAGCAGTCGCGGGCTTCGCTGGGGGAGCCGATGAGGAAGCGGACGAGGGAACGGGAGTCTGCGTCACAGTGGAAGAAGAAGGAGAAGTATTCGATTCAGCCGGCGCCGCTGCGGGTGCCGGCGTATGTGCAGGCGCGGCGGCCGGTGCAGCCACGGGGCCAGCCCAGGCCAGCACCCCCGCCAGCAGGCGATCGTCGCCCGCGCCGGTGAGCTTCACATCGCGAAAGCCAAGCGACTCGGCTTGCTCAACGATGCGTGCGTGCGGCGCAAAGCAGGGTGCGCCGTGCAGCGTGTTGACCTCAGCTGGCGTCAGGTTGGCGCGCGCCAGATCGTCGAGATTGCGGACGGCCTCGGAGCTGGTGAGCGTCCAGGCATGGCGGCCCGCCAGCACGGCACGCAGCGCAACCCAGGCGGCCATATCAGGCACGGGCACACTGCGGCGGTAGGCCTCGACCGTGCGCACCGAGACCCCGGCTTCGCGCAGTTGATCAGCCAGCCATTCACGGCCGCCATTGCCGCGCACGATCAGCACTTCACGGCCGCTCAGTGACGGCACATCCAGCCGTGCGTACAGCGCTTCGGAATCCTGGCGCGCGTCGTCGGCGTGGGTGTCGGGTCGGATCACGCGATGCGCGGGCGGCGCAACGCCGTGCGTCGCCAACGCCTGCGCGCTCGCGGGGCCAACCACGGCCACCGGCACTTCCTGCGGCCAGCGAAACCCTTCGGGCATGGCGGCAAACGCCTGCTGCACGGCATTCGGGCTGACAAACACCACGAGCGCATAACGCGATGGATCACCCAGCGCAGCGCGCAGGTCATCGAGATTCGGCGTCGGTGCGATGTCGAGCAGCGGAAACTGGTGCGTACGCAAGCCGTGGCGCTCAAGCGCGGTCACCAGCATGGGCGCCTGCGCGCGCGGGCGCGTGACCACCACCACAGGTGGTTCGGCGGACGGCGTGCTGGATGCGGGAGACGAAGGTGACAAGCGCGGTTGCAAGCGATCGTCCATGGCGAGCCGTGGGAGTTAGGTAGCGGGCGGGGCGTCAGCGCCCAGCATGGCAAGAATCTCACGCGCGCCGCCGTTCAGCATCTGCTGGGCGACCTGCACGCCAAGCGCATCAGCCTCGGCCAGCGTGGACGGCGTGGCTTCACCATCTGCGGCAAGCTTGCGGGTGCCGTCCTGCGAGGCAACAAAGGCGCGCAACCGCAGCGCGCCGGCATCCGACCACTGTGCAAACGACGCCAGCGGCACCTGGCACGAACCACCCAGGATGCGGGACACGGCACGCTCGGCGGTCACGGCCAGCGCGGCGCGCGTGTCATGCAGCGGCGCGAGCGCGGCCTGCACATCAGCGCGATCAGAGCGAATCTCAATACCCAGCGCACCCTGCCCTGCGGCCGGCAGCGACTCTTCCGGCGCGATGGTCGAGCGGATGCGCTCGGCCAGCCCCAGGCGCTTGAGCCCGGCGGCAGCAAGGATGATGGCGGCGTAGTCTCCGCGGTCGAGCTTGCCCAGACGCGTGTCCAAATTGCCACGCAACGGCTGGATCACCAGATGCGGAAAGCGCGCACGCAGAGAGGCCTCGCGGCGCAGGCTGGACGTACCCACCACGGCGCCGGCCGGCAGCGAGGCCAGATCGGCGTAGTCGTTGGAGACAAACGCGTCGCGCGGGTCTTCACGTTCGAGAATGGCCGCCAGCGCGAAGCCTTCCGGCAGTTCCATCGGCACATCCTTGAGCGAATGGACGGCCAGATCGGCGCGTCCCTCGGCCAGCGCGACTTCCAGTTCCTTCACGAACAAACCTTTGCCCCCCACCTTGGCGAGGGAGCGATCGAGAATCTGGTCGCCGCGCGTGGTCATTCCAAGGATGGACACGTCGCACGCGGGATAGTATTTTTGCAATGCAGCACGCACGTGTTCGGCCTGCCAGAGGGCAAGCCGACTTTCGCGCGAGGCGATGACCAGCTTGGTCGGCGCCTGGGCTGCAGGAGTCGTTGCAAGCTGGGATTCGACGGAGGTCGGACGGGTAGCGGAAGACATGCGGCAATGGTAGCACGCAGCTTTTTCGCCACAGGCCGCCTATCACGTTGAAGTGATGCAGAAAAGAGGGCCGTTCAGGCACCTTACCGATCCAACCTAGGAGACACCATGACGCAGCCCGCCGCGCGCCGCGCTTCCTCGCGCGCGACCCCCGCCCGCAAGGCATCCGCCGCCCCCGCCAAGCCCGCCAAAGCCATCAAGACCATCAAAACGGCCAAACCCGCCACCAAACCGGCGGCCAAGGCAAATGGCGCTGACGAGGCCAACGGCGCATCACTCGGACCCACCTCGCGCCGCTCGTCGGGCAGCGCCGCTGCTAAAGACCAGCCGCTGAAAGAGGACATCCGCTTCCTGGGGCGCTTGCTGGGTGACGTGCTGCGCGAGCAGGAAGGCGGCGCCGCCTTTGAAACGGTCGAGACCATCCGCCAGACCGCCGTGCGCTTCCGCCGCGATGGCGACCGCCAGGCCGAACAGGAACTCGACCGGCTGCTCAAGGCGCTCTCGCGCGAGCAGACCAACTCGGTGGTGCGCGCGTTCAGCTACTTCTCGCATCTGGCCAACATTGCTGAAGACCAGCATCACAACCGCCGCCGCCGCGTACACGCGCTGGCGGACTCGCCGCCGCAGCCCGGCGGCATGATGCGCGCCCTGCTGTCGGTGGCAGATGAAGGGGTCTCCGGCGAAGCACTGCGCCAGTTCTTCGACGCCGCGTTGATCGTACCGGTGCTCACCGCCCACCCGACCGAGGTGCAGCGCAAGAGCATTCTCGATGCGCAGCGTGAAATCGCCCGCCTGCTGGCCGAACGCGACATGCCGCTCACCGCGCGTGAGCGCGAGCGCAACACCACGCTGCTGCGCGCGCACGTGACCAAACTGTGGCAAACGCGCATGCTGCGCACCACGCGCCTGATGGTGGCCGACGAGATCGAGAACGCGCTGTCGTACTACCAGACCACCTTCCTGCGCGAGATCCCCGCGATGTACCGCGAGCTGGAAGAGGACATCGCCAGCGTCTTCCCGCGCCGCGGCGCACGCGGCGAACCGACACCGCTGCCGGCGTTCTTCCAGATGGGCTCCTGGATCGGCGGCGACCGCGACGGCAACCCCTTCGTCACCGCAACAACGCTGCGCGACGCCGCACAGAAGCAAGCGAGTGTGATCCTGGCTTGGTACCTGGACGAGATCCACGTGCTGGGTGCGGAGCTGTCGATGTCCACCTCTCAGGTGGATGTGAGTACTGAACTGCTGGCTCTGGCGGAACGGTCGCCGGACCACTCCGAACATCGCGTGGATGAGCCGTACCGCCGCGCGCTGATTGGCGTGTATGCGCGCCTGGCCGCCACCTGCCGCGAGCTGACCGGTGAAGATGCCGGCCGCCATGCCGTCGGCCCTGCCCCGGCCTACGCCAACGCGGAAGAACTGCGCGCCGACATCCAGATCGTCATCGATTCGCTCGCAGCACACCACGGCGAAGCAC
Source organism: Ralstonia sp. A12 (assembly GCF_000801955.1). Lineage (GTDB taxonomy): Bacteria > Pseudomonadota > Gammaproteobacteria > Burkholderiales > Burkholderiaceae > Ralstonia. The sequence continues at coordinate 185,706 of NZ_JSZO01000003.1, read as the reverse complement.
TGGCCGATGTACGCCTGACCTCGCTGGCACGCGCGATTGATGTATTCGGCTTCCACCTGTCGTCGATCGATCTGCGGCAGGTTTCGGACGTGCACGAAGCGACCGTCGCTGAGCTGCTGAAGGTGGCCGGTGTGGAAGGCGCGTACGCGGCGCTGTCGGAAACCGACAAGCGCACGCTGCTGCTGCGCGAGCTGCAACAACCGCGCCTGCTGACGCTGCCGTTCCATGCGTATTCCGAGCAGACCACGACGGAAATCGACATCTTCCGCGCCGCGCGCGAGGTGCGTGCCCGCTACGGCAACCGCATTGTGCGCAACTACATCATCTCGCACACCGAAACGCTGTCCGACCTGCTGGAAGTGATGCTGCTACAGCGGGAAGCCGGCATGTTCCGCACCTGCACGGATGGCAGTGGCAACGCCAGGCTGGACGTGATGGTGATCCCGCTGTTTGAGACCATCGAAGACTTGCGCAACGCCTCGGAAATCATGGGTGACCTGCTCGCCCTGCCCGGCTTCGATGCCGTGCTGGCCGCACAGGGCAACGAGCAGGAAGTCATGCTCGGCTATTCGGATTCGAACAAGGACGGCGGCTTCCTCACCTCCAACTGGGAGCTGTACAAGGCCGAGCTGGCGCTGGTGGAACTGTTCGAGCGCAAGGGCGTGCGCCTGCGCCTGTTCCACGGCCGCGGCGGCACGGTGGGACGTGGCGGTGGCCCGACCTATCAGGCCATCCTGTCGCAGCCGCCGGGCACGGTGAACGGGCAAATCCGCCTGACCGAGCAGGGCGAAATCATCTCCAGCAAGTTCGCCAACCCCGAGATCGGCCGGCGCAACCTGGAGACCATTGTTGCGGCCACGCTGGAGGCGACGCTGCTGCCCACGCGCAACCGCCCGAAGGGTCTGGAAGAGTTCGAGGCCGCCATGCAGGCGCTGTCGGACAACGCCTTTGCCGCGTACCGCAACCTCGTCTACGAAACCCCGGGCTTCAAGGACTACTTCTTCGCCACCACGCCGATCACCGAGATTGCCGACCTGAACCTCGGTTCGCGCCCGGCCTCGCGCAAGCTGATGGACAAGAAGCACCGCCGCATCGAAGACCTGCGCGCGATTCCGTGGGGCTTCTCGTGGGGCCAGTGCCGGCTGCTGCTGCCGGGCTGGTTCGGCTTTGGCAGCGCTGTGCAGCGCTGGCTGGACGACGCCGGCAACGCGAAGGCCCGCGCCGCTCGCCTGGCCACGCTCAAGCGCATGCACAAGCAGTGGCCGTTCTTTGCGAACCTGCTGTCGAACATGGACATGGTGCTGTCCAAGGCGGACCTGAACGTCGCGTCGCGCTACGCGCAGTTGTGCGACGACCGCAAGCTGCGCAAGGTGGTGTTCTCGCGCATCTCGGCGGAATTCACGTTGACCGAGCAGATCCTGTCGGCCATCACGGGGCAATCGGAGCGGCTGGCCGACAACCCGCTGCTGGCGCGCTCGATCAAGAACCGCTTCCCGTATCTCGACCCGCTGAATCACTTGCAGGTCGAGCTGCTCAAGCGCTTCCGCTCGGGCAAGGCCGGTAGTGACGATACGCGCGTACGGCGCGGCATCCATCTGTCGATCAACGGGATTGCGGCGGGGCTTCGCAATAGCGGTTAATCAGGCAGCCAGCGCGGTGGCGGCCGGGCGACGACTGATCCACGCCATCGCCATCGCGCCGGCGTAGGACAGCGTCATCAGGCCGAACACCGCCGGCGAGGCGCGCACCAGATCGGGCATCACCGTGACGACCGCGCCCGCTGCCGCCACGCCCAGCAGGCTGCCGGTCTGCCGCGCGGCGTTAAGCAAGCCCGATGCCGTGCCGGCCAATTCGCCCGGCGCCGCAGAGAGGATGGTGGACGTCATGGGCGCAATCGCCAGGGCAGTACCGCCGCCGTACGCCATCATCGCTGCGCTGGCCACCCACAGCGGCGCATGCCCAGTAAGTGCGGCCGACGTTGCCAGCAACCCCACGGCACCGATCACGAGACCGCTCAGCATCATCGTCGGCGTAGAGAAGCGCGCCATCAGCTTGCCCGCGAAGATGTTACCGGCCGACAGGCTCACCGCCATCGGCAGCATGACCAACCCAGTCTGACGCGCACTCAGGTGCTCGACGTTCTGCAGATGCAGGCTCAGCACGAACAGCGCACCGTAGTAGCCGAAGTTCAGCAGGAACCCCACGCCGTTGACCGCACCCAGCGTACGATGCGCCAGCCAGGCCAGCGGCACCAGTGGTGCACGTGCCCGGCGTTCGGCCATCACGAACAGCACGCCGGCCACCAGCATCAACAGCGCAGCACCCCACACCCACGGCGACAGCGCACCGCGCACCGGCCACTCAATGGCCGCAAAGCACAGCGCTGCCAGCATCACCGCGCTGGTCACCTGCCCCGCCCAGTCAAATGGCCGTGCGCGCGCAGGCTGCACGTGGCGCACGATCACCCACGTGCCCAGCACGCCCACCACGCCCAGCGGCACGTTGATAAGGAAGGCGCTGCGCCAGCCATACGTATCGACCAGCACGCCGCCAAGCGCCGGGCCCACGGCGGCGGCTGTCGCCACGATGGCGCCCCACAGGCCGATGGCCCACGCACGCTCGCGCGGATCTTCAAACGTAGAGCGGATGAGCGACAGCGAACTCGGCAAGAACATCGCCGCGCCCACGCCTTGCAGGATGCGCGCGGCAATCAGCGCCGCCACCGACGGCGCCAGCCCACAGCCAGCCGAGGCCACGATGAACACGGCCATCCCGGCCATGAAGACGGTGCGCGCGCCAATGCGGTCGCTCAGCAGGCCACCGGTGAGGATGAAGGCGGCAAAGGCCAGCGTGTAGGCATCGACGATCCAGGCCAGCTCCGCGACGCTGCTGTGCAGGCTGTCACGCATGGCGATGAGCGCCACGTTCACCACGGTGGTATCGAGCACCGCCATGAACACACCCGACGTGAGGATGCCCAGCGTGGCGTTGCGGCGCCACCGGCTGAGATCAGGTTGTAAGTCCGGCTGAGGAGCGGCACAGACAGCGTTGGCATTGCAGGAAGACATGGCAGAACCGTTTGGCGATTTCATGCAGCCAAGTGTAGGCTGGGGTTCGCATGCAAAAAAGCAGTGTTTTTGCATCGCAACACTGCAAAAATGCATCACCCATCGACGCACATCCGGAGCCAAACGTGAACTGGGATAACGCGCGCTTCTTCCTGGCCGTGGCACGCACCGGCACGCTGCGTGGCGCGGCACAGCGGCTGGGCGTAGATCAGGCCACGGTCGGCCGCCGCATCGCCGGGCTGGAAGAGGATCTGTCCGCCAAGCTGTTCCTGCGGACGTCGACAGCGCTGGTGCTCACGCCCGCGGGTGAAGCGCTGATCGGCCCCGCCGAAGCAATGGAGCAGGCGGCGCACACCATCGAGCGCCGTGTCGCCGGCACCGACGAGCAACTCGCCGGCACCATCCGCCTGGCCACCACCGACACGATGGCCGCCACCTTCGTGCTGCCGGCCATCGCGCAGTTGCGGCAACGGCACCCGGGCATCGACGTCATCTGCATGGCCTCCAAGAGCATCGCCAACCTGACCAAGCGCGAAGCGGACGTGGCTGTGCGCACGCTGCGGCCAAACTCGCCGGATCTCATTGCGCGACGCATCGGGCAGCTGGAAACCGGCGTCTACGCCAGCCATAGCTATGTGGCTGCGCGCGGTGCGCCGGAGGAAGGCAGCGCCTTCGCAGGGCACGATCTGGTGCTCTACCCACGCAACGAGGTGCCCTGGATGTGGGATGACCTGTGCGGCGAGCCCATCACGCGTGGGCGCGTCGTCCTGCAGAGCAATTCGGCGATGGCGTTGCTCGAGGCAGTGGCCGCAGGCATCGGCATCACCGAGCTGATCTGCCGCCGCGCCGAGGCCTATCCGCAACTGGTGCGCGTACTGCCCAACCGGCGCAGCATGCAGGACGTCTGGCTCGTCACACACACCGACCTGCACAAGACCGCACGCGTACGGGCATTGCTCGACTGCATCATCGAAGCCTTCGACGCACACAAAAAAACCGCCACGCCGTAACAAGCAGTCGGCGTGGCGGTCCAGCAAATTCCTGCTGGTGACGTTCAGGCGATAAATGCAACTGGCACCGGGTCTTCGCCCAGCACCGAGAGCAGCACCGCCCAATGCATGGCTTCGTCTCCGAGGATGCTGCCGGCAGCCTTGATCAGATCCTTCGTGTAGAAATTGGGCATCACACCCAGGTAGGCCGAAGTAGCACCCTTCTCCAGCCCGGCGGCAAAACGCAGCACATCGGCCTGGTTCTTCAACTGGCTGACCGGAAAGTTGTATTCCGCCACCTTCTTTTCCATGACCGGTGTGCCGCCCAGCTTGGACACCGTACCGGCCAGCACCCCCGCATGCGCCTTGTGATGGCCCTGGAACTTCACGGCCGTGGCCAGCACCGGCTTCTGCAGCAGGCCACTTTCCGCCCCCACCTGATACGCGGCGATGGCCTGGTACTCCAGCCCGAGCGCCACGTTCAGGATGTTGATGTCGTCTTTCACGCTGCCCGATTGGGTCTGTGCCCAGGCCGGCATCGACTGCCCCAGCGACATCGCCGCCAGCGAGCCCAGCGCCATCAGCCCTGGCGCGCGCAGCAGCACGCGGCGGCGCACGTCGATGCGCGGGCTGTCACCATCGAACAGATCCATCTCTTTGGTCGTATCCATCGTCGGTCTCCTTGCATGTGGGGAAGAAGCACGACCCGCGTACTGCCCAAGTGCGGATCGCCGGCGTTTGTCCAGCGCCTGACCGCTTATACGAAGCGCACACCAAACTGGATGCAAACCGCAGCGCCGCCCACGTGAATTCCCACGGCGGCCGAGGTTTCTTCCTACACTTTGGGCAGGCCCCTCCACAAAACCGCCTCCGTGCTCACCTTCCAGCGCACCGCCGCAGACCATGCAGGGCAAGACGCCGATCCGCCGCAGACGGCCGCAGCAGGCCGCCCGCCAAGCACCGATGCGGAAGAGTTGGCCGCGCTCCTGCAACGCATCGGCCTGGGCGAGCGCGACGCCCTGCGCGCGCTCTACACGCGCTGCGCGCCGAAACTGTTTGGCCTCGCGCTGCGTATCTTGGTCAGGAAAGATTGGGCCGAGGACGTCTTGCAAGAAAGCTTCGTCAACATCTGGCGCCACGCTGGCGATTACCGCCCGCATCTGGCCGCCCCCATGACGTGGATGACCACCATCGTGCGCAACCGCGCACTCGATTGCCTGCGCCGGCAACATGCGGAACGCGCGCAGGAATCCGTGCCGCTGGACGAGATGCACGCCGAGGTGCTGGCCGACCACGCCCCCGGCCCGGCCGACCTTGCGCTCGCCGGCCAGCAGGCCCGCGCGCTGGCCGAATGCCTTAAGCGCCTGGACCCCAAGCAGCGGGAAGTCGTATCGCTCGCCTATCTGCGCGACCTGTCGCACAGCGAGTTGGCGCAAGCGCTTTCACTGCCGCTGGGCACCGTCAAATCCTGGATGCGGCGCGGCCTGGACCGCCTGCGCGAATGCCTGGGAGCGCCGTGATGGACCCGCGCCGCCATCCCGATCTCGTCGACAAGCTGGCCGCTGAATACGCCGTCGGCACATTGCGCGCGGGCGCACGCCGCCGCTTCGAGCAATGGATCCGCCACCATGACGACATCCGCGCAACCGCTGAGCGTTGGGAGCGCTACCTCGCCGACCTGCCAGCGCTTCAGCCCGCCACGGCGCCGCTGCCAGAAATCCTCTGCCGGGTGGAAGTGCAGCTCGGTTGGCGCGAACCGGCACCGCCGCAGAAAACGTTCTGGCAAAAGCTGTGGCAAGGCACGGGCTTCTGGCGCGGCGCTACGGCAGTCGCAGCGGTGATTGCGGCGGTGGCGGTCGGGTTGAACCTCCGACTGTCGCAGCAGTTGCGCGAGGCGCCCATCGCCAACGCGGTGGCCGTGCTGCAGGACGCGCAGGCGCAGGCCGCTGTGCTCGTCACCTGGGATGCGCGCACCGGCACGCTGTCGCTCAAGCGGCTGGACGCGACGCCACTCACCACCGAGCAAACGCTGCAACTCTGGGCGCTGCCCCCGGGTGGGCATCCGCAGTCACTTGGGTTGATCGGACACCAGCGCGCCGTGCGGCTGACCGTGGCGCAACCGCTCAGGCAAGTGCCCGCGCTGGCCATCAGCGTGGAGCCGCGCGGTGGCTCGCCCAACCCGGATGGGCCGACCGGGCCAGTGGTCTTCAAGGGCGCGCTGATCGACAGCACCTTGTAGCCACGGGCCGAAGGCCCCGGCGGACGATATAATTGCGGTTTCCTGAATTTGCGGCTGGCACCCTTCGCCGGCCGCCCTCCTCCAGCTGTCCGCACATGACCTCCCAACTCGCCAAGAAGGCCGAAGCGTGGTCCGCCCGCTTTAACGAGCCAGTGTCCGATCTCGTCAAGCGCTATACCGCGTCGGTGTTCTTCGACAAGCGCCTCGCGCTGTTCGACATCCAGGGCTCGCTCGCGCACGCGGCCATGCTCGCCAAGCAGGGCATCATCGCCGAAGCCGACCGCGCCGCCATCGAAAAAGGCATGGCGCAGATCCGCCAGGAGATCGAAGCCGGCACGTTCGAGTGGAAGCTGGACCTGGAAGACGTGCACCTGAACATCGAAGCGCGCCTGACCGCCATGGCGGGCGACGCCGGCAAGCGTCTGCACACCGGCCGCTCGCGCAACGATCAGGTTGCCACCGACATCCGCCTGTGGCTGCGCAGCGAGATCGACAACATCGTCGGTCTGCTCAAGGCCCTGCGCGGCGCGCTGCTGGACCTGGCCGAGCAGCACACCAACACCATCGTCCCGGGCTTCACGCACCTGCAGGTCGCGCAACCGGTCGTGTTCGGCCACCACCTGCTGGCCTATGTCGAGATGTTCACGCGCGACACCGAGCGCATGCTCGACGCCCGCAAGCGCGTCAACCGCCTGCCGCTGGGCGCTGCCGCGCTGGCCGGCACGAGCTACCCGATCGACCGCGAATTCGTCGCGCAGCAACTCGGCTTTGACGGCGTGTGCCGCAACTCGCTGGATGCCGTATCCGACCGCGACTTCGCCATCGAATTCTGCGCCGCCGCCGCACTCGTCATGACGCACATCTCGCGCTTCTCTGAAGAGCTGGTGCTGTGGATGAGCCCGCGCGTGGGCTTTATCGATATTGCGGACCGCTTCTGCACCGGCAGCTCGATCATGCCGCAGAAGAAGAACCCCGACGTGCCCGAACTGGCGCGCGGCAAGACCGGCCGCGTCAACGGCCACCTGATCAGCCTGCTCACGCTGATGAAGGGCCAGCCGCTGGCCTACAACAAAGACAACCAGGAAGACAAGGAACCGCTGTTCGACACCGTGGATACCGTGGTCGACACGCTGCGCATCTTTGCCGACATGGCGACGGGCATCACCGTCAAGGCCGACGCAATGCGGGCCGCCGCACTGCAGGGCTACGCCACCGCCACCGACCTGGCCGACTACCTGGTCAAGCGCGGCCTGCCCTTCCGTGATGCACACGAAGCCGTGGCCCATGCGGTGCGCGCCTGCGACGACCTGCGCTGCGATCTGGCCGACCTGTCGGTTGCGCAACTGCGCGACATCTGCGGCCTGGGCGACAAGTCCGACCTGATCAGCGACGACGTGCACGCCGTGCTGACACTGGAAGGCTCGGTCGCTTCGCGCAACCACATTGGCGGGACGGCGCCGGAGCAGGTGAAGCAAGCCATCGCGTTTGCACGCGCTGCATTGGCTGAATAACTCGCCGCACGCTTCAAACAAAAACGCCGCGCTGTAATCAGCGCGGCGTTTTGCTTTGTGCGGCTAGAACTTATCGCACGCAGTCGACGAAATACCCCACCTTGCCGTCGATTTCCTCTTCCACCAGCCCGTGGATGTCCGTCTCGAAGCCCGGGAACAGCTTGTTGAACTCACGCGCGAACTGCAGGTACTGCACGATCGTCTTGTTGAAGCGCTCGCCCGGAATCAGCAGCGGAATGCCCGGCGGATACGGCGTCAGCAGGATGGCGGTGATGCGGCCTTCCAGGTCGTCGATGGCCACGCGCTCGGTCTCGCGGTGCGCCATCTTGGCCCAGGCGTCCGACGGCTTCATCGCCACTTCCATGTTCGACAGGTACATCTCGGTCGTCACGCGGGCCACGTCGTTGGCCTGGTAGACGCTGTGGATGCTGTCGCACAGCTCGCGCAGGCCGATGCGCTCGTACTGCGGGAACTGGCGCACGAACTCCGGCAACACGCGCCACAGCGGCTGGTTGTTGTCGTAGTCGTCCTTGAACTGCTGCAGCTCGGTCACCAGCGAGTTCCAGCGGCCCTTGGTGATGCCGATGGTGAACATGATGAAGAACGAATACAGCCCGGTCTTCTCGACGATGATGCCGTGCTCGGCCAGGTAGCGCGTGACGATGGCCGCCGGGATGCCCGAGTCGCTGAACTTGCCGTCCACGTCCAGGCCCGGGGTGATGATGGTGGCCTTGATCGGGTCGAGCAGGTTGAAGTCTTCGGCCAGGTTGCCGAAACCATGCCAGCGCTCGTTGGCCTTGAGCATCCACGCTTCGCGCTCTTCGATGCCTTCGTCCGACAGGTCGTTCGGGCCCCAGACCTTGAACCACCAGTCGTCGCCGCGGCCGCTGTTTCCACCATTCGCGCCGTTCGTGCGCACGTATTCCTGCTCCACCTTGCGCATCGCGCGGCGGAAATCCAGCGCCTCGGCAATGCTCTCTTCCACCAGTGCGGTGCCGCCCGGCGCTTCCATCATCGCCGCGGCCACGTCGCACGAGGCAATGATCGAGTACTGCGGGCTCGTCGACGTGTGCATCAGATACGCCTCGTTGAAGCGATACGTATCGAGCTTGCGCGTCTCGGAATCCTGCACGAGGATCTGCGAGGCCTGCGACAGACCGGCCAGCAGCTTGTGCGTGCTCTGCGTGGCGAACACCAGCGCATCCTTGCTGCGCGCGCGGCCGTGGCCGATGGCGTGCATGTCCTCGTAGAACGGGTGGAACGACGCGTGCGGCAGCCACGCCTCGTCAAAGTGCAGCGTGTCGATTTCGGTCGACAGCATGTTCTTGATCATCTCGGCGTTGTACAGCACGCCGTCGTACGTACCCTGCGTGATGGTCAGGATGCGCGGCTTCTTGTTCTTGGCCTGGCTGGCGAACGGGTGATCGGCGATCTTCTTGGCGATTGTTTCCGGCTCGAACTCGCTCTTCGGGATCGGGCCGATGATGCCGAAGTGGTTGCGCGTCGGCATCAGGAACACGGGAATCGCGCCCGTCATCATGATCGCGTGCAGGATCGACTTGTGGCAGTTGCGGTCCACCACCACGATGTCGCCGGGCGCCACGTTGGCGTGCCACACCATCTTGTTCGACGTCGACGTGCCGTTGGTCACGAAGAACATGTGGTCCGAACCGAAGATGCGCGCGGCGTTGCGCTCCGACGCGGCCACCGGGCCCGTGTGGTCAAGCAGCTGGCCGAGTTCTTCCACCGCGTTGCAGACGTCGGCGCGCAACATGTTCTCGCCAAAGAACTGGTGGAACACCTGACCCACCGGGCTCTTCAGAAACGCCACACCGCCCGAGTGCCCCGGGCAGTGCCACGAATACGAGCTGTCTTGCGCGTAGTCGATCAGCGCCTTGAAGAACGGCGGCGGCAGCGAGTCCAGATAGTTGCGCGCTTCACGGATGATGTGTCGGGCCACGAACTCGGGCGTGTCCTCGAACATGTGGATGAAGCCGTGCAGCTCGCGCAGCACGTCGTTCGGCAGGTGGCGCGAGGTGCGCGTCTCGCCGTACAGGAAGATGGGGATGTCGGCGTTGCGGCGGCGCACTTCGGCCACGAAGCTGCGCAGGTTCTCGACCGCTTCCGGTTCCGGCTTGTCGTTGTCCGGGTTGATGAACTCGTCGTCGTCAATCGAGACGATGAAGGTGGACGCGCGGCTGGATTGCTGCGCGAACGAGGTCAGGTCACCATAGCTGGTGAGGCCCGTGACCTCCATCCCTTCCTGCTCGATGGCCTGAGCCAGTGCGCGAATGCCCGACCCGGAGATGTTCTCGGAGCGGAAGTCCTCGTCGATGATGATGACGGGAAAGCGGAATTTCATCGTGGTTCCTTATGGATGAAGCTAAAGGCACCGCTCCGGATACGCCTAAACGCGCGGAAACGGACTACAAAAACTAGGTCTTGGGTAGCGTGACGCCGTGTTGGCCTTGGTACTTGCCGCCACGGTCCTTGTACGAGGTTTCGCACTCCTCGTCGCTTTCAAAGAACAGCACCTGCGCGCAGCCTTCGCCAGCGTAGATCTTGGCGGGCAGCGGCGTGGTGTTGGAGAACTCCAGCGTCACGTAGCCCTCCCACTCGGGCTCGAACGGCGTGACGTTGACGATGATCCCGCAGCGCGCGTACGTGCTCTTGCCCAGACACACGGTCAGCACCGTGCGCGGGATGCGGAAGTACTCCATCGTGCGGGCCAGCGCGAACGAGTTCGGCGGGATGATGCACACATCGCCCTTGAAATCGACAAACGACTTCTCGTCGAAGTTCTTCGGATCGACGATGGTGCTGTTGATGTTGGTGAAGATCTTGAATTCGTCGGCGCAGCGGATGTCGTAGCCGTAGCTCGACGTGCCGTAGGAGACGATGCGGCGCCCTTCGGACTCGCGCACCTGACCGGGCTCGAACGGCTCGATCATGCCGTGCTGCTCGGCCATACGGCGGATCCACTTGTCGGATTTGATGCTCATGGGATGCCTTGGATGAACAAATGGGGGCAGGCTTCGCGGTGCGAAAACTGTCCCCATTTGGTCACTTCGGCGGCCGGGCCCGCGCGTCGGTCCGCGCGTCGGTCCAATTTGGAACGCGGATTGTACTCCCAAACCTGTGACGGAAAACCCCGCGGCAGGCGGAGGCTTGCCTGGGCCTTATCGGCCGGATCAGCGGTTTGCCCCCACTGCCTGCGGCAGCTCGCCGCGCGGCCCGACCACGCTGGCCATCTCCGGCTCGGCGATAAACCGGTCACGGCCGGTGTAGAGCAGAAAGTGCCGGCCAGTGCACCTTGCGAACAGGCTCAGGTTGACCTGCTGCGCCATCTGGTAGCCCATCTGCGTGACGCCCGAGCGCGACAGCAGGAACGGAATGCCCATCTGCGCGCCCTTGATGACCATCTCGGAGGTCAGGCGCCCGGTGGTGTAGAAGATCTTGTCGCCGCCCTCCATGCCGTCGAGCCACATGCGGCCGGCAATGGCGTCCACAGCGTTGTGGCGGCCCACGTCTTCAATGAAGATCAGCAACTCGCCGCGCGCATCGAACAGTGCACAGCCGTGCACGGAGCCCGCCTGCTTGTAGATCGATTGCTGGAGCCGAATGGTGTCGATCACGCGGTAGAGCGTGGTTTGTGACATGCGCGCGTCGGGCGGCAGGTGGATGGCGTCGATCTCGTCCATCAATGAGCCAAACACCGTGCCCTGTCCGCAACCGGTGGTGACGGTGCGGCGTGCGGTCTTCTCGTCCAGGTCGGCAATGCCAGCGCGGGTGGTGACAGCGGCGGATTCGGTTTCCCAGTCGACTTGGACGGCGGCGATCTCCTCGACGCTGCTGACCAGGCGCTGGTTGCGCAGGTAGCCGAGCACAAGCGCTTCGGGCGCACCGCCCAGCGTCATCAACGTGACGAGTTCACGCTTGTCCAGGTAGACCGTCAGCGGGCGTTCGCCGGGAATGTAGACCTCGCGCGCGCGGCCTAGCTCGTCGAGCACTTCAACCTCGTCGAGCAGAGGGACGGAAGCGTTGGTCAGTTCAGGGCGCTGCGGCATCAATCTCTTCGTTCAAATAAAAATGCGCACGACAGGCGTGCGCATTTGCATGCGGCTGGCGCCCATCCGAAGACAGGCGCCGAGTGCGGACCGGCTTAGTTGGCCACGATCACGCCGCAGGCGATGCGCCCGCCGGAATTGCCGGTGGGCTGGGTTACGTAGTCATCCTTGCCGGAATGCACGACCAGCGCATGGCCGACCAGGCTGGTCGGGCCGGGCGACAGCGTCACGCCGGAAAGAACGATCGAGCCGACGGCCTTGCCGTTGGCATCGGATTGCAGCATTGGGATGTCACCTGCATGGTGCGCGCCGCTACGCGGGTCGCCATGCTGCTGGCCGGTCGGGTTGAAGTGGCCGCCTGCGCTCATGCCATCGGCCGAGGAGCAGTCGCCCTTCTCGTGCACGTGGAAACCGAACATGCCGTTGGCCGGCAGACCGGAAATATCCACGGCCATGGCAACGCGATTGTCGCCTTGCTGCGCCAGCTTCACGCTGCCCTGCACAGTGCTGCCGCTCTTGGGCGCCAGCACGGCCGAAGCGCCCATGGCCGAGTCAGCCGCCTTGGCCGTCGACGCAGTATTCGATGCACAACCGGCCATCAGGCCGATCACGGCGAGTCCAATCGCGAGTTGCTTCATGTGTCACCTCCAGTCAGGGTTCACTCGGGGAGCGGACGATTGTACTGCCGGATGATGAACTCGCAACATGGACACCGCGTCAACCTTTGGCAACGGGGGCCGATGCCGCAGGCGCGGTAGCGGCCGGCGCCGGTGGCACAAAAGGCCCCGGATCCGCGCACGGCGTGCCCGGCTGCGTATGCGCGCCCTTGCCGCCGGCCTGATAAGCCGACACGACCCGATCCTGCGCCTTGCACGTCTGGAATGCGGTCACCTTGTCACCCCAGGCTGCCTTGGCTTTCGCCAGATCGGCCTGGGCCTTCTGTTCTTCGGTCGGCGCTGGCAGCTTGGCCGCAGCCGGCCCGCTCGCGAGGCACAGCATGGCGGCAGCCAGCGTCAAACCCAGCGTGCGCGTCATCGTGAAAGCATGCATGGTTGTTTCCTTGAATCGATGCCGTCAGCTTTTGGCGGGCTGCTCGCTCGGCGCTGGTGGCGCGGGCGGCTGCGAGCGCTGCGCCGGAATCTTGCCGGCCTTGATGTCGTCGTACCAGAGTTCGTGGTGCTCCTTGGCCCAGGCCTCGTCGACGTAGCCGTCGCGCATGGCACGGTAGGCGCCCTCCATCCCGATCGTGCCCATATAGATGTGGCCCAGCGACATGCAGATCATGCCCACCGCCGCGATGGCGTGGATGACCTCGGCCAGTTGCATGGTGCTGCGGTAATAGTCGACGCCCGGAACGATGCGGTCGAGCACCCAGCCCGAAGCTGACAGAACCAGCCCAAGCACCACAAGGCCGCCCCAGAACCAGAGCTTTTCGCCCGCATTGAAGCGATGCGACGGCACCTCGGCACCGTGCTCGCCGGCAAACATGCCGCCCAGGCTCAACATCCACTGCAGGTCACTGCGGTGCGGCAGGTTATCCCGCACCCACATCACGAACGCCACGATGATGCTGACGGTGAAGAGCGGCCCGACCAGGTTGTGCAAGTTCTTCAGCACATACGTCAGCCAGCCGAACAACTGGTGACCCATGATCGGCAGCAGGAAATGCTTACCCCACAGCATGGCGATGCCCGACACACCCAGGGTGACGAACGAGATGGCCATGGTCCAGTGGACATAGCGCTCGGTAGGGGTGAAGCGTTCGATCTTGCGGCCGGTAGGCGTTGCCTTCAGGCGAATCTGCCCCTTCCACGCAAAGAAACCCAAAATGATCAGCGGCACCAACACCACCAGCCAGCCGCCCCACACGGTGATGACGCCGTTGCGGAACAACCGCCACTTTTGCCCCGTGCGCTGAATCAGCACGCCGGCTTCCAGGCCGGGAATGCTGGCGTAGTGCGCCTGGTCGGAATTCACCTCGCGCCAGACGGGGGCGTTGTTGCCGGGCTGAGTGGTGCGCCGCGTGGTCTGGTCCTGAGCCTCCTTGGCGAGGTCGCGCTTCTGCAGGTCGAACACGTTCTCCGAAACGATGTTGGAGAATGGCTGCACCGGCTGCACAGCAGGGTTCACAGGTGCATTGGCGGCCGGCGCACTGGCCGGCTGCTGCGCGCTGGCGAGCGTCGCCACGCCGCCAAGCAGCGCCGCCATCACAAGGTGTTTCCAGGAAGTGCCCATGGACGAACCTCCGCTCGTACGTGTCATGGCGTCACGGCGTCTTGTTGTACTCGTTTTGGTACTGGCCGCGCGCGCGGATCTGGTTCTCCCAGCTCGTGCGGTCGCCGGGCGTCCAGTTCTTGGCCATGAACGGATCGCCTTCCGCGCCCTTGTAGGCGGGTGCATCGTCCTTGCGGTGCGAGGCGAAGGCGGTCTGCGCGCGCTCTCCGCAGCCGGTTACCAGCGTGGCCAGGCCGACGAGCGCCGTCGTGATCAGCATCGCTTTCATGGCTAGTACGCTCCGGAGGTAGGCGTTTCCGGCTTGGCAGGCTCCACCTGCGCCGGTGCAGCAGGCGCGGCCTGGGCGCTCTTGCCGGCACCGCCGTAAGCCGTGCCCCACCCGAATAGCTCCGCGCCCTTCCCGCGCTTCATTACCCGGTTACGCAGAATGTCGGAAATCACATCGCCGTCGCCGCCGAGCAGCGCCTTGGTCGAGCACATCTCCGCGCACAGCGGCAACTTGCCTTCGGCCAGGCGATTGCGGCCGTACTTCTCGAACTCTTCCTCGCTGCCGTTCTTCTCCGGGCCGCCCGAGCAGAACGTGCATTTGTCCATCTTGCCGCGCACGCCAAAGGTGCCCTGGCTCGGGAACTGCGGCGCGCCGAACGGGCAGGCATACGAGCAGTAGCCGCAGCCGATGCAGACGTCCTTGTCGTGCAGCACCACGCCGTCTTCGGTACGGTAGAAGCAATCGACCGGGCAAACCGCCATGCACGGCGCGTCGGAGCAATGCATGCACGCCACGGAGATGGATTTTTCCGCGCCGATCATGCCGTCGTTGATGGTGACCACGCGGCGCCGGTTCACGCCCCAAGGCACCTCGTTCTCGTTCTTGCAGGCCGTGGCGCAGGCGTTGCATTCGATGCAGCGCTCGCTGTCACAGATGAATTTCATGCGTGCCATGATCGCTCCCCGTTATGCGAAACGCTCGATCTGGCAGACCGTCGTTTTGGTTTCTTGCATCATCGTCACCGCGTCGTAGCCGTAGGTGGTGGCCGTGTTGACGGCCTCGCCGCGTACGATCGGGTGGGCACCTTCCGGGTAGTAGTCGAGCAGGTCCTTGCCCTGCCACCAGCCCGAGAAGTGGAACGGGATGAAGGCGTGATCCACACCCACGCGTTCCGTCACCAGCGCGCGCACCTTGATCTGGGCGCCGGTCGGCGTCTTGACCCAGACGAAGTCGTTATGACGAATGCCCCGGTCAGCCGCGGCCTTCGGGTTGATCTCGACAAAATTCTCCTGCTGCAGCTCGGCCAGCCACGGGTTCGAGCGCGTTTCCTCACCACCGCCCTCGTACTCCACCAGGCGGCCGGAGGTGAGGATGATCGGGAATTTCTCGTAGACCTTGTTCTCGATATTGCGCTGCTGCACCGTCTTGTACAGCGTGGGCAGGCGCCAGAAGGCCTTCTTGTCGTCGTGCGTCGGGTACTTGGCGACCATGTCGGGCCGCGTGGAATACAGCGGCTCGCGGTGCTGCGGAATGCCGTCGGGGAAGTTCCATACGATGGCGCGCGCCTTGGCGTTGCCGAACGGATGGCAGCCGTGCTTCATCGCCACGCGCTGGATGCCGCCGGACAGATCGGTCTTCCAGTTCTTGCCTTCGGCGGCCTTCTTCTCCGCGTCGGTCAGGTCGTCCCACCAGCCGAGTTTCTTGAGGAAGACGTGATCGAACTCAGGGTAGCCGGTGGTCAGGTCAGAGCCCAGCGAGAACGAGCCATCCTCAGCCAGCAGGTTGACGCCGTCGCGCTCCACGCCAAAGTTGGCGCGGAAGTTGCCACCGCCGTCCATCACGTGCTTGCTGGTGTCGTACAGGTTGGGTGAGCCGGGGTGCTTCAACTCCGGCGTGCCATAGCACGGCCACGGCAGGCCGAAGTAATCGCCGGTGAGGTCGTAGCCGGTTTCCGGATCCTTGCCGCCCTTGCAACGCAGCGTGCGCACATCAAACAGATGCATGTTGCGCATGTGGGCTTTCAGGCGTTCCGGCGATTGGCCGGTGTAGCCGATGGTCCAGTTGCCGCGGTTGATCTCACGCAGGATCGATTCGATCTCCGGCTCGCGCCAAGTCATGCCCGCGCGCTTGTATTCGGTGATCTTGCAACCCTTCGACAACTCCTTGCCGAAGCCGAGCCGATCGGCAAAGGCCTGCATGATGACGTGGTCTGGCTGCGATTCGAACAGCGGCTCGATCACCTTCTCGCGCCATTGCAGCGAGCGGTTGGACGCCGTGCACGAGCCTGACGTTTCGAACTGCGTGGCTGCCGGGAGCAGGTAGACGGCCCGGTTCGGATTCGGCGGTGAGCCATCGGCGGCGGGCATGTTGGCCATCGCGGCCGTGGCGGATGGATATGGGTCCACCACCACCAGCAAATCGATCTTGTCGAGCGCGCGCTTGATGTCCATCCCGCGCGTCTGCGAGTTGGGCGCGTGCCCCCAGTAGAAGACGGCGCGGACGTTGTTGTCCTGGTCGATCAGGTCATTCTTCTCCAGCACCGCATCGGCCCAGCGCGACACCGTGGTGCCGGATTTTTCCATCATCGCCTGCGAGGCGAAGCGGCCCTTGATCCAGTCGTAGTCGACATCCCACACCTTGGCGAAGTGCTTCCACGCACCGGCTGCCAAACCGTAGTAGCCCGGCAGTGAATCGGGGGTCGGGCCGACGTCGGTCGCGCCCTGCACGTTGTCGTGGCCGCGGAAGATGTTGGCACCACCACCCGACTTGCCGATGTTGCCCAGCGCCAGTTGCACGATGCACGACGCACGCACGATGGCGTTGCCGATGGTGTGCTGCGTCTGGCCCATACACCACACCAGCGTGCTCGGGCGGTTCATCGCCATCATCTCGGCCACCTTGTGCACCTGTGCCTCGGGCACGCCGCACACCTCTTCCACCTTGTCCGGTGTCCACTTGGCGAGCACTTCCTCGCGCACCTTGTCCATGCCGTAGACGCGGTCGTGGATGTACTGCTTGTCTTCCCAGCCGTTCTTGAAGATGTGATACAGCACGCCAAACAGGAACGCGATGTCGGTGCCCGAGCGGATCCGCACGTACTCATCGGACTTGGCCGCCGTGCGCGTGTAGCGCGGGTCCACCACGATGACCTTGCAGCCGGTTTCCTTGGCATGCAGCAGATGCAGCATCGATACCGGGTGCGCTTCGGCCGCGTTCGAGCCGATGTACAACGCGCACTTGGCGTTCTGCATGTCGTTGTACGAGTTGGTCATCGCGCCGTAGCCCCACGTGTTGGCCACGCCGGCCACGGTGGTGCTATGACAGATGCGCGCCTGGTGGTCGCAGTTGTTGGTGCCGAAGAACGACACCCACTTGCGCAGCAGGTACGCCTGCTCGTTGCTGTGCTTGGACGAACCCACGAAGAAGAACGAGTCCGGCCCAGTTTCCTGGCGGATCGTCTTCATCTTCTCGACGATCTCGTTGAGCGCCTGCTCCCAGCTGATGCGCTGGTAGCGGCCGTCGACGAGCTTCATTGGCGTCTTCAGGCGGTATTCACCGTGGCCGTGCTCGCGCAGGGCGGCACCCTTCGCGCAGTGCGCACCCAGATTGATCGGCGAGTCGAACACCGGTTCCTGGCGCACCCACACGCCGTTCTGTACCACGGCATCCACCGAGCAACCGACCGAGCAATGCGAGCACACCGTGCGGCGCACGACGATGTCGCCCTTGCCGTCGGCGGCCTGGGCCTCGCCCACCACCGATTTCTTCACCAGCGAGAGCTGCATGGCCGCCAGCCCCGCGCCCACGCCAATGCCGGAGCGCTTGAGGAAGGTGCGGCGGTCCATGGTCGGCAGTGCGCCGGCCAGGCTGCGCGCCAGGCTACCGGTGAGCGACGCGGCGCCCTGACGGCGTGCCGAGGCGGCTTTGGTGTCCTGTACCGCCGGTTTGCGGGTCAGAAGCATAGGGGTCACCTGAGGATGTTGGATGCGTGGAATGACTAAGAGGGCTGCGTGTGCGGCCGTCTCAGATCCACGTCGTCTTGTAGTACTTGCGGATGTGCTCGCTCAGGCGATAGCCCGTCGCGCCGTCGTCAGCGGGTTCGGCCTGCGGCGTGGCGGAGGCGATTGGCGTTTGCGCCAGATGGTTTGCCGTCGCGGCGGTGCCGGCGGCTGCAGCGGCCACGGCAGCACCCATCAGGAAGCGGCGGCGTGTCGGCGCGTTGTCAGTGGATTCTGTGGAATCCGCCTGCAGGCGGGCGTGAGGGGCAGTGTTCGGACCTGGCATATCGATGCTCCCCGGCTTTGTTAAACCGATGATCGAATCTAATAGGAATTATCCGACATATTTTAGAAGCAACTGCCGGGGAAAACCATGCCTGATACCCCTCACCGGCTGAGTTTTCTGACGATTTGTCGATGATTTTTCGCAATCAGCACAAATTGACCCACCCCGCCATGACGCGGGCGGGGCCTCGCTCTTGGCGGCGTGCTGATTTCTTAGGCAAGTATCTGGTGTGCAGTCACGCCAATTCGAGCGCGAGCCGTTCGACTTCAAAAAAGGCTTTGGCCAAACCCGCTGCGTCGGCATAAAAGCCGGCGCGCGGATGCTGCAACACAGCATCGCAAGCGGTGTCGACCCACGACGCCAGATGACGTTGGAAGAAGGCACGTTGCTCTTCCACGTGCGCGATGGCCGCGTCGTCGCCGGCAATCAGGTAGCGCATGACCTCGCACAGGGTGGCGAGGTGGTCTTCGGTTTCGGTGATGCCTTCCGCGCGTTCCAGACCGTAGCGGCGAAGGTCATCACGCAGCACCACCAGCGGCTTCTCGTTGAGGAAACCGGCCTGGTAGTACGAGCCATACAGGAACACCTCCGGCTTACCGACGCCAATGAACAGCTCGGTGTATTCGTCGTCGGCCTGCGTGGCGGTGGTCTGGCCCGCGCGTGCGACCAGGCGGCGCCAAGCCTGCGTGAGCGCGCTGCTGGCGGCGGCTTCCGCATCGGCCGGGGCCGTATCGCTCTCGCCAGGTGGCTCCAGCGGCGCCGCCGCAATGCGTTGCAGCAAGTCGGCGTCCGGCGCGTGGAAGAACAGCGTCGCGAGCAGGCCGTAGAGATCCGCGCGGGCGAGATCCTCGGCACTGTCGGCGGGCGTGGCGGCGCGTTGGAATTGCAGGGGCTGGGCGTCAGTCATGGGGAAACAGGGTCGTCCTTCAGTGGGTGGCGCCCGGGCGTTCGCCGCGCTCCATCATGTCGATCACACGACAGTCACTACACATCTTCAGGCGCTCGGCGGCGGCGCCCGAGAACGCCGGATGCGCGCCGAGCTTGGCCAGCATCGTGGTGACCATCTGCGCGGTGCCGAACGGCTTGCCGCAGCGGACACAGTGGAACGGCTGCGTCTCGTTGAGCGTGACGGGCTGGCGCGCCTCGGCGGACAGGTTCAGGCGCGGGACAAGCGCGATGGCCTCTTCGGGGCACGTGGTTTCGCACAGGCCGCACTGGACGCAGTTACGTTCGATCATGGACAACACAGGCCGCTCGGCCTGATCGCGCAACGCCTGCGAGGGGCACGCGCCCACACAGGCCATGCACAGCGTGCAGCGCTCGCGGTCCACGGTGATGGCGCCAAACGGTGCGCCAGCGGGCAGCGGAATGACCGCCTCAGTGGCCTTGGCGTGACGCGCGAGATGGTCGAGCGCGAAATCGAGCGTCTCGCGCTTGGCGGCAGCCACGGCGAAGGTCGCGGCAGGCATGTCGCGGCGGAAACCTCGCTGCGGACCCGATACGTCGACGGCGTTCAGGCGTGCGTCCAGCACGGCGACATCAGCCGCATCGACGAGCACGACGCCCGGTATATCCGCCGGTTCACCCAGTCCCTGCAGCACCGCTTGCGCCACGCTCACCTGCTCGGCAAGCATCGCGCGGTACTGCGGCGCATCGTCTTCGGTGAGCAGGAGGGCGACGCGCGCAGCACCATAGGCTAGCGCCGCGAGCCACAAATCCAACCCCGCCGATGCTGCGTGAAACACCTCCACCGGCAGTACGTTCACCGGCACGCCCTGCGCCTTGCTCGTGCGCGCAGCACGGCCCAGTTGTTCGATCAGCGTGCGGCCCCGCTCGCCGTTGTGCAGCAGGACCACCGCATCACGCCCACCCGCCGATGCATACGTGCTCAGCAACGTCTTGAGCTTGCGCCCTTGATACGGCGCACTCGGGTAGGCATAGGTGATGGCGCCGGTTGGGCACGCCGTCGTACACGCACCACAGCCCACACACAGGTTCGGTGTGACATGCACGCTGCCGCGCCCGTCCTTCCATTGCGACGAAATAGCAGATGCAGAGCACACCTGCACACACGCATCGCAACCCACCTGGCCGTTGCGCCCGTGCGCGCAGATCGATTCCTTGTATTGGAAAAACTTGGGCTTTTCGAACTCGCCCACCATTTGCAGCAGCGCGAGTGAGGCGGTTAGTTGACGCCCCGCATCGGCACCGGCGTGGAAGTAGCCTTGCGGCGGCTGGTGCTGGGTAAAGGCCGGCGTATCGTTCAGGTCGAAGATCAGATCGAATTGGCCAGACAGTGTTTGCGGCGCATCCACTCGGGCAAAGTCGATTGCCATTGCCTCACCGCAGGCCTTCACGCAATCACGATGGTCACGGCAGAGATCGAGGTCGATCTGGTAAAGCGAGTCGATGGCGTTTTCCGGACACACGTCGATGCAAGCGTTGCAATGCGTGCAGCGGTCTAAGTCGATCGGATTACGGTTGCGCCACTGCACCTCGAAGGCGCCGAGCCACCCCTTTACCTCCCCCAGTTCGCCGGCATGGACGGGCCAGCGGCGCTCCATCGGCGGCGAGAGCGGACCCGCGGATCGATCGCGCCCCGTGGCCAGTACCGTCACGCTCAGTTGATCGGCCAATCGCTCGGCCCACGGCATGACCCGCTCGGCAGGACCGACAATCAGCAAGTTGCCTTCGGACTGGTAGTCGACCACCGGCACCGGGTCTGGCGCAGGCAAGCCAGCCACCGCCAGCAGCGCGGCCGTCTTCGCGTGGAAGCCGCGCGCATCGCGCTTGGCGCCGGTCGACCATCCGCCTGTCTCGCGCACATTCACGAAATGGATCGGCGCGATCACGCCCTCGTGCTGCGCAGCCACCTCGGCAAACAGCGCCTTCTCCTGCGTGCAGGCGACGATCACGTCTTCGGTACCGTCCAGCGCCTGCGTGAAGGCGCCGATCTCGCGGCGGCACAGCAGATGGTGCGTCTTGCCAGGCGCATCGATGGCGGCATCGGATGCGCGCAGGGCGTCGCTCACCGCATCGGCGTCGAGCGGCATGGTGTGATTGCAACTGCAAACCAGCGTCGGCATGGAATTGTGCGTATGCGCCCGTGTCTGGCGCACGGGCTATGGGGACATGGCCGCCCGGCTCGTAGCCGCGCGGTCCTCTTTTTTTATTCTACGGATGGTGGCTTAGCGCCGCCATGCGGAGTTGCCTGGGCGGGGTCGTCTACGACCAGCGGCTCGGCATCGGCAGGCTCGGGTGGCGTCTCGCCTGTCACGGTGGGTGCAGCCTCGGCGTCGGGTGGTTCGAAACCCACCGTTTTCGCCACATCCTCGTCCAACGGCTCGAACAACCGCAGCTCCGCCGTGTGGCGCAGCTCGCGCAACATCTCTGGCGGAATCGGGTCGGGCTGCGAATAGTCGTCGATGTACGTGTCGAGCCCGTCCATCACATTGAAGTGCGGATCGGCGAACAGCTTTTTGAGCGCCGCACGCTTGACGGCCTCGTCCACGCCGCGCGCGACGAAGGGGGCGAAATCATCGGCAGGCGTGAGCTTGGCGGCGTCTTCGAGCGTCAGCGGTGGTGGTGCGTCAGGCGCGGGCTCAGCTAGCACCGGTTCTTGCACGGCCGCCGGCGCAGGCACCACCTCAGCAGGCGGCGCGGCTTCCAGCTCCGGCTCGGGCTCACCGCGCCGTTCGGCCGTCTTGCGGCGCGACCAGCGCGAGAGGAAGGATTCGTCGCTCACGGCAGCCTCGCTCAGAACTTCGCGCGGTCTTCCGGCGACAGGAACGACTCGGGCCGGCGCCGCTTCTTCGGCTCTGGCCGATAGTTCTCGGCCACGTATGCCTGCAGCCACTCCAGCGCGGCGGCGTCCAGCGGTACGTTCTCCACGGTCTCGCCGCCGTCGAGCCAGCGGCCGGCCTCGTTGTAGCTGAGCGAGACCGTATGCGGAATCGCCCTGCCCTCGTCGGCGGTGCCCGCCTCGCCCAGACGCCACAGCACAAACCAACATGGCGCAGCGGAGGTCACGTTCAGGTAGTAGCCCTCAGCCTCGTCGCGGAACAGCGTGACGTTGAAGCCGGGCGTGAGCCAGCGTTCTTCCGTGTCTGAGCGATCGAGACAGCGCGGCACGCTGCCGTATTCGCCCAGATCGGGCACCACCGCCTCCAGCCGCCACTGGAACGGCTGCCAGCGGTTGGCCGTCGGGCGGCGGCACAGCACCACCGCCATCCTGACGGATGGACGCTCGGCCTCTCTCTGATTGGGCTGCGGCTCGGCGGTGTCCATGGTGCTCAACTCACGTGTTCTGCACGACGATCGACGGGAACTTGCTCGTCATGTCCTTGGCCTTCTCGGCCACGGCAATGGCAACGCGGCGCGCAATCTGCTTGTAGACGCCGGCAATGGCGCCGTCCGGGTCAGCCACCACGGTCGGGCGGCCCGAATCGGCCTGCTCGCGGATGGACAGGTTCAGCGGCAGGCTGCCCAGGAACGGCACGCCGTACTGCGCACACATCTTCTCGCCGCCGCCCGCGCCGAAGATGTGCTCGGTATGGCCGCAGTTCGGGCAGCAGTACACCGCCATGTTCTCGACCACGCCGATGATGGGAATGCCTACCTTCTCGAACATCTTCAGGCCCTTCTTGGCGTCGAGCAACGCAATATCCTGCGGCGTGGTGACGATCACCGCGCCCGTCACCGGCACCTTCTGCGACAGCGTGAGCTGGATATCGCCCGTGCCCGGCGGCATGTCGACGATGAGGTAATCCAGGTCGCGCCAGTTGGTCTGCTTGAGCAGTTGCTCCAGCGCCGAGGTGACCATCGGGCCGCGCCAGACCATCGGGTTGTCCTGCTCGATCAGGAAGCCGATCGAGTTGGCCTGGATGCCGTGGCCTTCCATCGGCTCCATCGTCTTGCCGTCGGCCGATTCGGGCTGGCCCTGGATGCCCAGCATCATCGGCTGGCTGGGGCCGTAAATATCGGCATCCAGAATGCCGACGTTGGCGCCCTCGGCGGCCAGTGCCAGTGCCAGGTTCACGGCGGTGGTCGACTTACCCACCCCGCCCTTGCCTGAAGCCACCGCGATGATGTTCTTCACATTCGGCATCAGGTGCACGCCGCGTTGCACCGCGTGCGCGACGATCTTCATCGACACCTGCACGCTCACATTCTCGACACCATTGACTTGGCGCAACGCGCCGATCACCAGCTTGCGGATCGGCTCGAACTGGCTCTTGGCCGGGTAGCCGAGCTCGACGTCGAGCGATACCTCGCCGCCGTCAACCCGGATGTTGCGCACCGATTTGGACGACACGAGGTCGCGCTCGGTATTGGGATCCACCACGCCGCGCAGGGCTTCGGTGATCTGTTCGACGGTTACGCTCAACATTTACTCCACAAATCTAATGCAAATGGGGGACGGGCCAACGGTTGCGCGACATGAACTTTGTCGGGTCCTGGCCACTCTACCTACTGTTTTGCTATTGTATTTTGCTGGCGCCACATTCGTCCGATTCCCCCCACAGATCCCTCGGCCGCGCCAGCTATCGGCAAACCAAACAAGAACCGATCCCGTTATTCGTAGGAGAAACCACATGAAAGCCAAGCTTATTTCCGTCTCGCTTGTCGCCCTGCTGGCGGCCGGCTGTGCCACCCAGCAGCAGAACAATACCGCCGTTGGCACGGGCGTTGGTGCGGCTGTAGGTGCTGGCATCGGCGCTCTGGTGGGCAACGGCAAGGGCGCCGCCATCGGTGGCGCATTGGGCGCCGCCGCCGGTGCAGCCGCTGGTTACAACTGGACCGCCATCAAGTCCAAGCTGGCTGGCGACACGGCAGGCACGGGCACGCAAATTTCAGAGCAGCCTGACGGCTCGCTTAAGCTGAACATCCCGAGCCAGGTCTCGTTTGATACCGACAGCGCGGTGATCAAGCCGTCGTTCCGCGGCGCGCTGGATAGCGTTGCGCAGACGCTCACGGCAAACCCGGAGCTCGCTGCCAACGTGGTCGGCCACACGGATAGCACCGGCAACGCCAACTACAACATGACGCTGTCGCAGAAGCGCGCTCAAAGTGTGGCGAGCTATCTGACCGACCGCGGGGTCGCGCGCAACCGCCTGGCCGCTGAAGGCCGTGGCCAAACGCAGCCGGTTGCCGACAACGCCACCGAGGCCGGCCGGGCACAAAATCGCCGCGTCGAAATTTATTTGAAACCAATTCAGGGATGACCCAGTCATAGAGAACAGGTACCGCTTGCTGCGCATTGCTGGCTCGCGATGCGTGGCTGACCTCCCGGGCGGTACCTGATTTCTCCTCCTTTTCCGTTGTGGAAAGCTGCGCCGGCTCTGACCGGCGCTTTTTTTTTGGGATCACGCAACCTGCGACGTCCTGCCGCAGCTTCCGAGCATCAGATCCTCGCCATTCGTCGCGCAACGGCCCGAGCCCGCCGGGCGCGCTAAAATATGCGTTTCTCCGCGCGCCGCCCCTTTTTGCGGCCCGCCCGCACCTTTCTGGCCTGCCCATGTCCGAACGTCGCATCCTCGTCACTTCCGCCCTGCCCTATGCCAACGGGCCGATCCACATCGGCCACCTGGTTGAGTACATCCAGACCGACATCTGGGTGCGCTTCCAGCGCATGCGCGGGCACGAAACCTACTACGTGGGTGCCGACGACACGCACGGCACGCCCGTCATGCTGCGTGCCGAGAAGGAAGGCCTGACCCCGCGCCAGCTGATCGAACGCGTCTGGACAGAGCACAAGCGTGATTTCGACAACTTCCTGATCTCGTTCGACAACTACTACAGCACCGACTCCGACGAGAACAAGGAGCTCTGCCAGAGCGTCTACCTCAAGCTCAAGGATGCCGGCCTGATCGACGTACGCGAGGTCGAGCAGTTCTACGACCCGGTCAAGGAGATGTTCCTGCCGGACCGCTTCATCAAGGGTGAGTGCCCGAAGTGCGGCGCGAAAGACCAATACGGCGATTCGTGCGAAGTGTGCGGCGCGACCTACCAGCCGACCGACCTGAAGAACCCGTACTCCGTGGTGTCGGGCGCCACGCCGGTGCGCAAATCATCGGAACACTACTGCTTCAAGCTGTCCGACCCGCGCTGCGAAAGCTTCCTGCGCGATTGGGTAGCCGACCTCGCCCAGCCGGAAGCCACCAACAAGATGCGCGAATGGCTCGGCGACGAAGGCGAAGCCAAGCTATCGGACTGGGACATCTCGCGTGATGCGCCGTACTTCGGTTTCGAGATCCCTGGCGCGCCGGGCAAGTACTTCTACGTGTGGCTGGATGCGCCGGTTGGCTACTACGCCAGCTTCAAGAACCTGTGCGCCAAGCTCGGCCTCGACTTCGAATCGTGGATCAACGAGCACTCGACCACCGAGCAGTACCACTTCATCGGCAAGGACATCCTGTACTTCCACACGCTGTTCTGGCCGGCCATGCTCAAGTTCTCGGGCCACCGCACGCCGACCAACGTGTTCGCCCACGGGTTCCTGACCGTGGACGGCGCCAAGATGAGCAAGTCGCGCGGCACGTTCATCACCGCGCAGAGCTACATCGACACCGGCCTGAACCCGGAATGGCTGCGCTACTACTTCGCCGCCAAGCTGAACGCGACGATGGAAGACCTGGACCTGAACATGGACGATTTCATCGCCCGTGTGAACAGCGATCTGGTCGGCAAGTTCGTCAACATTGCGAGCCGCTCGGCGGGCTTCCTGGTCAAGCGCTTCGACGGCCGCGTGAGCGATGCTGCCCTGAGCCATCCGCTGATGGTGCAGCTGCGTGAAGCTGCACCGCAGGTCGCCGATCTGTATGAGAAGCGTGAGTACAGCAAGGCGCTGCGTGCGGTGATGGAACTGGCCGACGCCGTCAACGCGTTCGTCGACACTGAAAAGCCGTGGGACCTGGCCAAGGATGAAGCCAACCGCGAAAAGCTGCACGCTGCATGCTCGGTCGCGCTGGAAGCTTTCCGCCTGCTGGCCGTGTACCTCAAGCCGATCCTGCCGACCACGGTTGAGCGCATCGAAGCGTTCCTGAATGTCGAGCCGCTGACCTGGCGTGCGATTGATTCGCAACTGTCGTCGGCCAAGCCGATCCAGCCGTATTCGCACCTGATGACGCGCGTGGACAAGAAGCAGGTGGATGCGCTGGTCGAGGCGAATCGTCAGTCGCTGCAGGCCACGACGGATGCGCCGGTTGCGGCCGCCAATGGTGCTGCCACGATCGAGCCGATGGCCGAGACCATCACCATCGATGACTTCGCCAAGATTGATCTGCGTGTGGCCAAGATTGTGGCTTGCCAGCGTGTGGAAGGGTCGAACAAGCTGCTGCAGCTCACGCTGGATGTGGGTGAAGGTCAGACGCGCAACGTGTTCTCCGGCATCCAGTCGGCCTACGCGCCGGAAGACCTGGTGGGCAAGCTGACGGTGATGGTCGCTAACCTCGCGCCGCGGAAGATGAAGTTTGGGATGTCGGAGGGGATGGTGTTGGCGGCTTCGGCGGCTGATGAGAAGGCTCAGCCGGGCCTGTATATCCTTGAGCCGCATTCCGGAGCGGTGCCGGGGATGCGCGTGCGTTGATCGCCTAAGCAAACGCCGGAAACAACAAGGCCAACCTCACGGGGTTGGCCTTTGTCTTTTGACGTGCCACTAAGTCGGCACGCGGTTAGGCTCCATTCAACCGGTTATCGCTACGAGACGTCGTCGTAACCCGCCCATCCGGCCCAAAGTGCACATTGAAGAACGCCTTCTCCGTCGGGCTCTCCATCCACTTGTAGCCCCACACCTCTTCCTGCTTCAGCTTGAACGCCTCGACCTTCCCCGGCTTGCCCAGCATCCGGCGGATGTCATCCTTGCTCTGCCCAACCCGCACGCGACCAAAGTTCTCGGCTGTCAGCACTTGCTCGATCTTGCCGACATGGCCATCGGGAGAAATCGTCACCATCCAGGTCGAGGTTCCTTCCGGTCCACGCGGATACTCAAGCTGGCGCGTGCCGCTCTCGTTCTCCCAGATCATTTCGGGCTCGCCCGCGGTGGCCTTCACATCCGCCTCGGTCGACTGTCCGGCAACGATGTCCTTGAACAGCAGGTTGTCCGGCTTGGCGGATTGCCATACCCGCTTGGCCGCGTCCCCCGCGCGATCGACGGCTTGATCAACCTTCTGCTGATCGCAACCGAACAGCCCGAGCAATGACGCCAGAATGCCCATGGTGACTCCCACTTGTGCGAGTTGACGACGATGCGGCATGGAACCTCCTCGTTCAAAACGTAGATCCGTCGCCATTCTGGCAGCCGGATCCCCCGATTACCAACGCTTGTTGAACAACACCGATGCACCGTTGATGGTGCCGCCGCGTGCCACGACCGACCATCGCCGCGAGAACTGCCACGTCATCTTGACGATGGAATCTGCTGTCGACAGGCTCTGCTCGTAGCCCACGGTGATGCTCTCGGAGATGGCCTTGCCCAGGCTCACCACCTGCGGATCGGTCAGGCCCGATGTAGACGCGCCGATCGAGAACTCATCCAGCCCAAAGCGCCGCGCCACGTTCTTGCCCGCCACATTGCCGAGCAACCCCAGCGCCGCGCCAGACATCGCCTGCTGCTGGCCCAGGCCCGCGTTGGACGCGCTGTAGCCGAACATCAGCCACGAGAGCTTGTCTTCATCGGGCACGTTGGGCTCGGAGACGAGCTTCACGCGCGGCTGGCGCACCGTGCCGGTCACCTGCACACCCGCTTCGACTTCCTGGTTGCGGCGCATGGCGGTGATGTTGAACGACGGGTTGTTGATCGGCCCAACAAAATTCAGCACGCCCTGGTCGATGGCCAGCTTGCGGCCGAACGCTTCGTAGGTGCTCCCCTGGCGTACGTAGATCGTGCCGGTGCCGCGCAGAGGCACCAGCGGCTCGCTGTGCACGTGCATCTGGCCACCGAGCGAGAGGTCGGCCCCGGCGCCCTTGAAGCGGAAGTTGTCGCCAAAATCGACGTCGACATCAACGACCGGGCTGAAGCGGCCGGCGGGCTTCTCTTCGCGCTTGACGCCGCGCTCGGCCTGGTTGCGGGCAGCATCCGCGCGGCGCACGATGACCACGTCATCACCGAGGGCAGGCGCGCCGTCTTTGGGCAGATCGAACAGGCCGCGGTCGATCTTGAATTTGCCGGTAATGCCCACGCGGTCGTTATCGTTGGCGATGCGCGCCTGGCCTGACAGGACCAGCGTGCGATCCGGATCGGCAAACAGCTGCAGCTTGTCGGCAACGATGGAGCCGGTCAGGTTGGGGTTGGCCTCGCCGAGCTGCACGCGGCCCTTCGCACGCACGGTGCCGTCGCCGCCGTAGAACACCACGTCCTGCAGGTCGACCACGTTCTGGTCCAGCGCCACGCGCACCACGCCCTTCGTCAAGCGGATGCCCTGGTCGTATAGCGCAACCTCGATGTCCTGCCCTGTCAGGAAACCGCTGATCTTGGGCGCGCCAACGGTGCCGGCAAACTGCAGGCTGGCTGCCAGTTGGCCATCGGTTGCAACGTCTGGGCCAAGCAGATCGCCGATGCCCTTGAGATGCGGCAGGCTTACCGTCAGCCCGCCCGTCAGCGGTGACGCGGGCGACATCAGCGCCAGGGCACCGGGCGTTGCGTCACGCGTCAATCCGATACCGGCGTCGAGGTAAAGATTGCCGACACGCGTCGATTGCGCATCGCCGCGCAGTGCCAGCCGCATGCCCTCGCCACGTGCCTCGACCACCAGCTCGGTCAACCCCAGCGGCGTGAAACCGCGGCCCGCGTTGATCGACAGGTCACCACTGCGACGGGCAAAGCGTGCCGTGCCCGTGGCGCTGCCGCCGAGGTCCAGATCCCACTGACCATCGATGACAAGATCGGTACGCACCGGTGGGGCCTGGCCTGTCCACGTGCGCACCACGTCCAGCACACGGGCGATCTGCAATCCGTCGACACGGCCCGCGCTGCGCAGGTGACCCTGGTTGGATTCCACACGCTCGATGTGGATGGGGGTCTGCTCCAGCGTGAGATCTGCGCGGCCGATCGTCAGGCGGCTCGGCGCCACCGACACACGCACCGGCGTCATCAACTGCAGATTGGGCGCACCTTGTGCCGACAGCGTGGAGATCGTGCCGTCCCACGCATCGCCATCCTTGTCAGGCGTCAGTGCACCGTCCCCAGCCAACGCAAATTTGAAGGGTTGGGCGCGCACGTTGCCATCGGCATCAGCGCGGAAGCGGTGAGCACGACGCGTACCTTCCAACCTGGCGTGCACCTCACGCAATGACACGCTCGGGGCTGTCACGCGCTGCGCGGTCAACTCGAACTGCAGCGGACCATCGATCCCATCGCGCATCTGCGCGCGGCCATTCGCCAGTTCGATCTTGTTGCCTTGATACGCAAGCTGCTGCGCGCGGAACGTGGCATCCACCTGCGGGCGCTTGATCGTGCCGGACACATCGCCCGACAAGGTCAGTGCCCCACTCACGCCAAGTTGCAGGCGTGCGAGCTGCGGCGCGTCGACCTCCACGTGCAGGCGGTCGCCAGCAGCACCGAAGCTGCCGCGCAGGCTGGCTTTGTTGCCGGCCACGTCCAGCTTGGCGTCGCTCGGCAGCAGGCGCGGGCCTTCTGATGGCAGGCGCAGGTGGACGTTGCCATCGCCGGTCATCGGCAGGCCAGCGTAGTTGCTGTCGCGCACGGCAAACTTGATCGCCGCATCGATCGGCTCACCCAACGTGCCACGCCCGTCGAACGTTGCGTTGATGCGGCCCTTGGCCACCTTGGCCAGCCGCGACGGGTCGAACTCCGCCAGGTCGCCCTTGAACGCGAACGACTGCGCATCGTCGTGCTTGAGCGTGCCCGCCAGCGTCAACCGCGACCGGCCCAACGACACCTGCGCGCTCTCCACCGCTACCTGCGCCGCGTCGAGCACGGCCTTCGCTTGCGCACGCATGTCACCACCGGCCAGGTCGAGCGCCACGTGCTGCGTGCCGCCGGCAAAGTCCACGGTGATGGGGCCGGCGAGCTTCGTCTTCTCCAGCGATGCGTGCAGCGCCTGCAGATCCAGTTGGCGCACGTCGACACGCAAGGTGCCGTGCCCCTTCTTCACGTCGGCACCACCGGTCAGTTGCGCGCCACCCAACAGGCGCACGTCCAGGCCGCTGAGCTGCTGATCGTCTTCGTTCAGCCGTACCTGCGCGCGCAGGGATTGCAGCGGCAGCTTCTGCTTGTCGAGCGGTCCGGCCTGCGCGTTGTCGATCTGGATGGGACCGGCGACGGTCAACGTCTTGGCTTTTTCGTCAGGACGCAGATCTGCGTGGATGGTGAGCGATGCCTCCGGCGCACCCGGCGCAAACGCCCGCGGATTCACGTGATCAGCAGACACCACCGCGCGCGACAAGGGCAGCGCGCCGAACGGCGTGGCGTCAATCTGCGCCTGCGCGGTCAACTGGGCACCGGTGCCGGTCGCGTCGATATGCAGCGCCTCCAGCGAACCCGAGAGCTGCGCCGACACCGATGCATCCTGTTTCTGCCCATTCGCCTCGAACTGCGTAGCCAGCGTGGCCGCCCCCGTGAGCGGATACGGCCGCGTACCTGTCATGCGCAGCGTGGCGGCCAGCTTGCCGGCGGGCGTTTCCATCCCGTCGAGCAGCACGTTGTGGTGGGTGCCATCGGTGTGCAGGCTGCCGGCGATCGACTTCAATTCGGTAACCGACGTGCCCTCTCGGATAGCCAGGCGCTCCACGGCCAGCCGATCCACATCCAACGCCAGCGGCAACACCAGCGATGCAGGCGGGCCGCTCGGCGGTGTTGGCGTCGTCGGGTGCAGGATCACCTCGACGTTGCCGGCGGTGAGATAGGCGAAACGGGCATGCCACGGGCCGCTTGTGATGGCCCAGCGGCCTTCTACGTGGTCGATACGGACTTCGGTGCCGCCCGCGCGCACATGCAGGTCACGCAGCGACACACCCTCGCGCAACGTGCCGCCCGCCAGCTTGCCCGACACATGGTCGTGGCCGAAGCGCGTGGCAAGCGACCAAAGCTGCTCCGTGCCAGTCGGCGAATGAATAGCCCAGGTCAGCCAGCCGGCCAGGCCCAGCACGACCACCAGCACGAGCACGACAAGGCCGCCCAGCCACCGCAGCAAGCGGCGGCCCCAGCCACGCTTGGGCGACGGTGTCTCGGGCTGTGCGGATTCAGGCGTTTGCGTCTCGGTCATGGCGCCGCCTCCGAACGGCAATCGGTCAGTTTGCCCCAGCGGTGTCGGCGGCCGGCGGCATTCGCGGCCGTGCGCATCCCCGCCACGCGGGGCCCCTGCTTACTGCTCATGCCGCCGCTCAAAACGCGATGCCCAGCGAGACGCTCGGCCGGAATTGCTTCTGCTGGATGCCGTAGGCCAGATCCAGTTGGATCGGCCCGACGGGGCTCTTCCAGCGCACGCCCACACCCACGCCGTTGAACCAGCGGCGCTCCGACCAGTTGTCGGTGGCCGTGCCGGTATCCCAGAACACGGCGCCGCCCCACTGCGGCAGGAACCAGCGCTGGTACTCCACCCCGCCCGTCACAAGGAACTTGGTCGGCAGCGTGCTGCCGTTGACCTCATTGCCGATGCTCTGGAAGTCGTAGCCGCGAACCGACTGCGTGCCGCCCGTGCGGAAGCGCAGTGTGGCCGGCACACCATCGCCGGGGCCGGAGGTAATGACGCCGCCCAGTTCAGCCCGCGCGACAAAGATGTCGCGCTGCCCCACCGGCACGTACTGACGCACGCGGCTGTACGAACGCACGAACGTCTGATCAGTCAGGAACCCTTTGACGGCCGCGCCGATCTGCGTGGTGATGATGTTGCCCCGGCGCGGAAACAGCGGGTCGTCCACGTCGCGGCGCGTCCACGCGAAGCCGGGCACCAGCGCCTTGCTCAACTCGCGCTCAGCCCCCTCGGGGCGCAGGTCGTCATAGTAGAAATCGATGGTGAACGAGGTTTCGTAGATGCCGCGTACGCGCGTCTGCTTGAAACCCGAGCGATAGCTGCGCGTCTCGGTGCCCGAGGTGTCGGTCCGGTCCATGCTGCTGTAGAGGCTGTTCACGTACTGTTTTTCGTCAGGCGGCAAGGTCACGCCGGCAAACAAATACTGCCGGCGCTGTTCAATGCGCGCCTGCGTATCGAGCACCCAGGCCTTGTTGAACAGGTTCAGATACTGGTAGCGCCCTTCCACCGAGGCGCCCGTATCGGTGCCGAAGCCGACACCGCTGGTCAGGCGGTTTGGCGGGTACTCACGCACCCGCACGCGCACAGGCGCGTTGACCGGGTCTTTCGGATCGTCACCCAGGTCGACAATGGCGTTGGCGAAATACGGCTGGCCCTGGATGGCGGCCTGCAATGCCTGCAGGCGATCTGCGGAATAGTCCTCACCCACGCGCAGCGGATTGACGTTGGTGATGATGCCGCGCGGGTAACGTGTCAGGCCCTGCACATCCAAGGGGCCCAGCGTGTAGGCCGGGCCGCTGTCATACGCAACGGACAGGTCCGCCTTGTTCTCGTCCGGGTCGACGCGCGCCTGCGACGTGGTCTGCTTGGCCGCGTAATAACGTTTGCTCTGCAGCGCGGCCAGGCTGTCGTCCTTGGCCTTGTCCCAGCCGGACTGGCGGAACGCCATGTCCTTCTGCAGGCCCCAGGCCTTCTTCAATTCTTCGATGCGCTTGGGGTCCTGCGTGATCGCACCGTTGAAGTCCAGCGCCACGTTGTCGATGGTCGTGCGCGGGCCGGGCTCGACCTTCACGTGCACGACACGGTGATCCGGCGGGCCATCCATGTTGGCCGTGGCCTTGGGCACGAAGTAACCTTCGGTAGCCGTCAGCTTGGTGACCTGGTCGCCAATGGTCTCGACCATGTACTGAAGCTGGTCTTCCGTGATGTCCTTGCGATCCTTGTAGCGCGAGAGGTCAAGATGGCGCTCCAGCAAGTCGCGGATGGCCTTGGGCGCCTCGATCTTGACGTCGTACTCGGCGCGGGCCGGCGCACACGCGAGCGACAGGGCAACGCCGGCCGCGAGCACAGCGGCATAAGCAGCAGGAAAACGAAAGCGAGACGGTCGTGACGGTCGACGAGGGCCGGTCATCGTGGCAAGCGTGGCGCCGCCCCCACGGGCCGGCTCAGTCAAAGGAAAGGCGTATTTGACCATACCGACCCTGGCAGGTGCCCAGGCAATTGCAACGAATACTGCCTTTCGGATCGGTCCGAAGGGTCCCGCACACGGCGTGCCCAACGCCCAATACGGTAAAATGCGCCGGTTTTCCGCCCGGGACCGGTTTGCGAACCCCGCCGTGCGGACCAGATCACCCAACATCACTGATTGCCATGGCCCTGTACAAGTCCGAGATCACCCAGTTCCTGGAAGAACTCAAGACCCAGAAGCCCGACCTGGAAACGCAACAGCGCCAAGGCCGCTCCCTGCTGTGGGACAAGGACCCGGTCGACCTGGATGAGCGCGCACGCGCCCAGGCTGCACGCGTGGCGCAAAAGCCGTACGTGTACTCGCTGGACTGATCGGCAGGCCGATCCCCCAGGCCCTGAGGCTCGCCGCCGCATGACCACTTCTGCGCAGGACAAGCTGCCGCTGCCCGTCGAGTTGCCCAGCGTGGCGCCCGAAAAGGACTCCACGCCGGTACAGGTTGATGGCCTGGCCTTCGCGCGGCTGTACGGCGAGCCGCTGTTCAAGCTCCCGCAAGACCTCTACATCCCGCCCGATGCGCTCGAGGTGTTTCTCGAAGCGTTTGAAGGGCCGCTGGACTTGCTGCTGTACCTGATCCGCCGCCAGAACTTCAATGTGCTGGACATTCCGCTGGCGCAGGTCACGCGGCAGTATCTGGCGTACATCGAGCAGATCCGCGCGACCAACCTCGAGCTGGCCGCCGAATACCTGCTGATGGCGGCCATGCTGATCGAGATCAAGTCGCGCATGCTGCTGCCGGTCAAGAAGACCGACTCCGGCGAAGAACCCGAAGACCCGCGTGCCGAACTGGTGCGCCGCCTGCTCGAATACGAGCAGATGAAGCTCGCTGCACAGAAGCTCGACACCGTGCCGCAGCTTGGCCGCGACTTCCTGCGCGCGCAGGTCTACATCGAGCAGAGCCTCGCGCCGCGCTATCCCGACGTCAATTCCGACGACCTGCGCGTTGCGTGGGCCGACGTGCTGCGTCGGGCCAAGCTCACGCAGCATCACAAGATCTCGCGCGAAGAGCTGTCCGTGCGCGAGCACATGAGCCAGATCCTGCGCAAGCTGCAGCACGCGCGGTTCATGGAGTTCACCGAGCTGTTTGAAGAAGCGATCCAGTCCGGCAAGGGCGCACCCATCGTGGTGGTCAACTTTGTCGCCATGCTGGAGCTCTCGCGCGAATCGCTGCTCGAAATCACCCAGGCCGAACCGTACGCGCCGATTTACGTGCGCCTCGCCTACTCTCCGACCTGACCCAGAACCAGGTCAACCCACAACTATGAAAGTCATCTCGTCCATCCAGGAACTGCGCGACCAGTTGCGCGGCCAGAACCGCGTCGCCTTCGTGCCGACCATGGGCAACCTGCATGAAGGCCACTTGAGCCTGATGCGCCTGGCGCGCCAGCATGGCGATCCGGTGGTGGCGTCCATCTTCGTGAACCGCCTGCAGTTCGGCCCGAACGAAGACTTCGACAAGTACCCGCGCACGCTGCAGGACGACATCGAGAAGCTGCAGAAGGAAGGCGTGTACGTGCTGTTCGCGCCCACCGAGCGCGACATGTACCCCGAGCCGCAGGAATATCGCGTCGACCCGCCGCACGACCTGGGCGACACGCTGGAAGGCGAGTTCCGCCCGGGCTTCTTCAAGGGCGTGTGCACGGTGGTGATGAAGCTGTTCTGCGCCGTGCAGCCGCGCGTGGCGGTGTTCGGCAAGAAGGACTACCAGCAACTGATGATCGTGCGCCGCATGGCCCATCAGTTCGCGCTGCCGGTGGACATCATCCCCGCCGAGACGGTGCGTGCGGAGGACGGGCTGGCACTGTCTTCGCGCAACATGTATCTGTCCAGCGACGAACGCGCCGAGGCGCCCGAGCTGTACCGCACGCTGCACCAGGTGCGCCAGGATGTGCTGGAAACCGTGCTGCAGGGCCAGACTTCGCACGAAGAGGTGACCAACAAAGCGATGGACTACCTGCGTGGCCGCGGCTGGCAGCCCGACTACGTGGCCGTGCGCCGCCGCACCGACCTGCAGGCGCCGACGCCCGAGAACATCGCCGCTGGCGAGCCGCTGGTGGTGCTGACCGCCGCCAAGCTCGGCAAAACGCGCCTGATCGACAACCTCGAGATCTGAACGACGCGTCGCCCAATAAAAAGCCCGGCAGTTGCCGGGCTTTTTTCATGCCGCCGCTGACGTATCCGCGACGGCTGCTTGCGGAGGCGTTTCCCCCAACCAATCGAGGATGCCGCTCCACTGCTCCACGTCCTTCGCCACGCGCGAGGGTGCCACGTCCCACAGCGTCAGGCCGTGCGCGGCCAGTTGCACGTAGTTCTGGGTATCGCGCAGGTAGCCGAGGATGGGCATGCCCAACCCCTGCACGAAACGCTGGAGCTGTTCAGCGGCACGTGTGCGCATGTCGACGCGCATGCCAACCACGCCCAGCTTGACCTCGCCGTGGCGGACAGCCTTTTCGTCGGCCAGTTTGCGCAGGAAGGTCTGCGTAGCGAGGATGTCGAACATCGAAGGCTGTAGCGGCACGATCACGTGGTCCGACAGCTTGACCAGATCGGTCAGCCGCCAGCCGTGCAACCCGGCCGGCGTATCGAGCACCACGTGCGTCGTGCCCTTGGGCGGCTTGGCGATGTGGTCGGCGCTGATCTCCCACGTGTGGATGGACTTGGCCGTCTCGGGGCGCAGCGCAAGCCACTCGCGCGACGACTGCTGGCGGTCGGTGTCGCCCAGCATCACGGTGTGGTCCTGACTGGCAAAGTAGCCCGCCAGATTGGTTGCCAGCGTGGTCTTGCCCACCCCACCCTTCGGATTCGCTACAACGGCCACCGGCATGCCTGCCTCCTTGCGCTCGTCGAATCGTGTGCCGAGTCGATCACTCGGCGGATTTGCTTATCCGGTGATTATGGCTCAGCCCGCACGTGGCAGCGTCCCGAACAGCGCGGCGAGGTCGAGGTGCGCTTCGCACGTGTCGGCAAGGCGTTCGAGCGACGCTTCGCGCAACGCGGCGTAGTCCTGCGCCTGGGCATCGCGCACGCCGGCCCAGGCGAGCAGCGCCCGGCACGCATCAGGCGCATCGAACAACCCGTGGAGATACGTGGCGAGGATCTGTCCGTCAGCCGACATGGCCCCATCCGCGCGCCCATCGTCGAGCCGCACGGCGGGCCGCGCGAGGGCCGGCCCCTCTGTCACGCCCATGTGAATTTCGTAGCCGGCGATAGTTGCCGCAACCGCACCGCCGTCAGCCAGCGTGCCGCGCACTTGCCGCAATTGCTTGGCTGCCTCCAGCGTGGTCTCGAAATCGAGATAGCCGAGCCCATCAACGCTGCCGGGCGCACCTTCCAGCCCCTGCGGATCATGCAGGCGACGTCCCAGCATCTGCATGCCACCGCAGATGCCGATCAGCTTGCCGCCATAGCGCAGGTGCTGCGCAATGGCCGACTCCCAGCCGTTGGCGCGCAGCCAGGCGAGGTCAGCCTGCACACTCTTGCTGCCGGGCAGGATGATGAGATCGGCCGGGGGAATCGGGTGGCCCGGGCCGACCAGGCGCACGTCCACCTGCGGGTGCGCGCGCAGCGCATCGAAATCGGTGTGGTTGGACACGCGCGGGAGCACCGGAATCACTACGCGCAGCGCGTCGCTCGAGGTGGCACGCTGCGCCGTCTGTACGGCGTCTTCCGCATCCAGATGCAGGCCGTGCAGATACGGCAGCACACCAAACACCGGCTTGCCCGTCTGCGCGATCAGCCAATCCAGCCCCGGCGTGAGCAGCGAGATGTCACCGCGAAAACGGTTGATGACGAAGCCGGTCACGCGTGCACGTTCGCTCTCCGACAAGCAGGCGAGCGTGCCGACCAAGTGGGCAAACACGCCGCCACGGTCGATGTCGGCCACCAGCACGACCGGGCAATCGACAGCTTCAGCAAAGCCCATGTTGGCGATGTCGCGATCGCGCAGGTTGATCTCGGCGGGGCTGCCGGCGCCTTCCACCAGTACGAGGTCGTATTGCGCGCGCAGGCGCGTGTGCGATTCGAGCACCGCTGCCATCGCGGTGGGCTTGTAGTCGTGATAAGCGCGGGCATCCAGATCACAGCGCGGCTGGCCGTGGATGATGATTTGCGCGCCAGTGTCGCTGTTGGGCTTGAGCAGCACGGGGTTCATGTCCACCGTGGGTGCAACGCCGGCGGCCTGGGCCTGCAGTGCCTGGGCGCGCCCGATCTCACCACCGTCTGCAGTGACGGCGCTATTGAGCGCCATGTTCTGCGGCTTGAACGGTGCCACCCGCACACCAGCGCGGTGGGCAACGCGGCACAGCCCGGCCACCAGCGTGCTCTTGCCGGCATCGGACGTGGTGCCTTGAATCATCAGCGTGCCGCGCGGTGGCACAGGAAACGGTAGCTTTGGCATGCGCGAATTATCGCATTCGCCTGTCTGCGCCAATCATCACCGGCGGCTAAAATGCGCGGATGTCTCGCCGTCTCACACTCGTCCTCGGTGGTGCCCGCTCGGGCAAGAGCCACCACGCTGAACAACTCGCGCTGCAATGCGCGGGGCCCGTCACGTACATTGCAACCGCTGGCGAAGGCGACGAAGAGATGCAGCTGCGCGTGGCCCTGCACCGCGCACGTCGCCCCGAGCATTGGGGCCTGGTCGAAGAACCCGTGCGCCTGGCCGAAGCGCTCTACACGCATGCGCAGCACGGCGGTTGCGTGCTGGTCGATTGCCTCACCCTATGGCTCAACAACCTCCTCTTCGCCGAGCAGCGTGACTATCCCGACACTGGCCTCATCACGCCGCCCGAGGCCTGGACGGCGGAAATCGACGCCCTGCTGACCGCTCTGCCCCTGCTGCCCGGCGAGGTGATTCTCGTGAGCAACGAGATCGGCCTGGGCGTGGTGCCGATGGGCGCCATCACGCGTTTCTATGTGGATGAGCTGGGCCGCCTGAACCAGCGTCTAGCCGCGTTGGCAGACAACGTACATCTGCTGGTGGCGGGCATTCCGATGGTGGTCAAAGGGCCGGCACTCGGCACTGGGTCGTGAACCTGCCGACTGGCGGTGTGATCGACCTCGGGTGGTCGTTCGTGGCGGTGGCCGCGCTGGCTGGCGTGCTGCTCGACCGGCGGCTGGGTGAAGTGCCGCACTGGCATCCGCTGGTGGGCTTCGGGCACATTGCCAACATCATCGAACGCGTCCTGAACCGCAAGCCGGCAGCGCTGGCATGGGCGCGCATCGTTGGCCTGACTGCCTGGGCGATTGCCGTGCTGCCCTTCGTGCTGCTGGCTGCGTGGCTTGTCACAACGGTGCACGCGACTTCAGCGTGGGCGGTGGTGGCGATTGATGCCGTAGCGCTCTACTTTGCGATCGGTGCGCGCAGCCTGCACGACCACATCGCGCCGATTGCGTCTGCCTTGCGCGAAGCCGACCTGCCCCGAGCACGTGCACTCGCCTCGCGCATCGTCTCGCGAGACCTCTCTGAGGCGGCCGACGAACCCATCGCCCGCGCTGCCGTGGAATCCGCCCTGGAAAACGGCAGCGACGCCGTGTTCGCCCCCTTGTTCTGGCTAATTGTGGCTGGCGCGCCTGGCGTGGTGCTCTATCGGCTGGCCAACACGCTCGATGCCATGTGGGGCTATCGCAATGCACGCTTTACCGGCTTTGGCTGGGCCGCCGCGCGCATCGACGACGTGCTCAACTGGGTTCCCGCCCGGCTGACGGCGATGAGCTATGCGCTGCTCGGCCACACCGCCGATGCGCTGCGCTGCTGGCGCCTGCAAGCGCCGCAATGGTCGAGCCCCAACGCGGGGCCGGTCATGGCTGCCGGTGCGGGCAGCCTGCGTGTGCAGCTTGGCGGCACCGCACGCTACGAAGGTGTAGACGAAGCCCGCCCACCGCTCGGCACAGGTGCGCCCGCCAGCGCCGCCGACATCAACCGCGCGCTGACACTCGTCTCACGCACGTTGTGGCTGTGGCTCGGCGTGTTGAGCGTCGCCGCCGTCATTGCTCGGAGCCTGGCATGAGTGTCATCGTCCACGGCGGCAATCTGGCCGCGGCACGCGCGCGATATGGTGAACCGGCGGGCGGCTGGCTTGATCTCTCGACCGGCATCAACCCAAACGGCTATCCGATCCCGCCCATCCCATCCGATGCGTGGCTGCGCCTGCCTGAAGACGATGGCCTGGAGGCGCTGGCGGCCACGCACTACGGCGTGAGAAACGCCAATGCTGTGTTGGCGGTCGCAGGCTCGCAGGCTGCCATCCGTACACTGCCCGCCCTGCTACCGCGCGGCCGGGTCGGCGTCGCGCAGATCGGTTACAGCGAATACGCACCCGCCTTTGCACGCGCCGGACATGACGTCGTTGCGCTGCCCGAAGCGGCATTCCTGGGCGATCTGCCCGACGATGTTCGACACCTGGTCGTCGTCAACCCGAACAACCCCACGGCGCGCGTGCTGTCGGCCAGCACGTTGCGTGACTGGCACGCGCGTCTGCACGCGCGCGGCGGCACGTTGATCGTCGATGAGGCGTTTATCGAAGCGCTGGAAGATGGCCCGACGCTCGCGCCGTTGGCAGGCGCGCCGGGCTTGATGATCCTGCGCTCGATCGGCAAGTTCTACGGGCTAGCCGGGGCGCGCATCGGCTTCGTGCTGGGTCCGCCGGATCTGCTGGCTACGCTGCGTGATGCGTTGGGGCACTGGACCGTCAACGGCCCGGCTCGCGCCGTCGTGCGCGCTGCGCTGACAGATACCACCTGGCAGACCACCAACCGCGCCCGCCTGCAACGCGAGGGCATGCGCCTGCACACGTTGCTCGATCACCACGGTTTGCAGAACATTGCCACGCCACTCTTTGCCTGGGCGCCCACACCACACGCGCTGTCGCTGCACGCACAACTGGCGCGGCTTGGCATCTGGACGCGCCTTTTTGATGTGCCGGGCACAGCGCCCGCGCATGACGTGCTTGGCTTGCGCTTTGGTCTGCCTCCGGACGAAACCGGATGGCAGCGCTTGGGCGTTGCGCTAGCATCGCTGTCGCTTTCCGTTTGACCCGTTCCCCAATGCTCGCTCGCTTTCCCCACTTCGCCCGTCGTCTGCGTGTGCTCGGTCTTGCCGCGCTGGCAGTTGCTGCTGCGCCGGCACTCGCCGCCATCTCCGTCACCGATGACACAGGTGCCACCGTCACATTGCAGCGCCCTGCGCAGCGCATCGTCAGCTTGGCGCCGCACGCGACTGAATTGCTGTTTGCGGCGGGTGGCGGCGCACGCATCGTCGGTACGGTGGCCTATAGCGACTATCCGCCCGCTGCCCGCGACATCCCGCACGTGGGCGACAACCGTGCACTCGACCTGGAACG
Source organism: Ralstonia sp. A12 (assembly GCF_000801955.1). GTDB lineage: Bacteria > Pseudomonadota > Gammaproteobacteria > Burkholderiales > Burkholderiaceae > Ralstonia. The sequence continues at coordinate 144,750 of NZ_JSZO01000003.1, read as the reverse complement.
CATTGCCGCACTCAAGCCCGATCTGGTGGTGGTCTGGCGACACGGCAATGCGCAGAAGCAGATCGATCGCTTGCGCGCACTGGGCATTCCGCTGTTCTTCTCCGAGCCGCATCGCATGGGCGACATTCCGCGCTCCATCGAGACGCTCGGCACGCTGCTCGACACACGTGCCAGCGCTCACGACGCGGCCCTGCAGTTCCGCCAGCAAGTCGATGCGCTGCGCAACCGCTATGCGGGCAAGCCGCCGGTGCAGGTGTTCTATCAGGTGTGGGAGCAACCGCTGATGACGCTCAACGGTCAGCACATCTTTACCGACATGCTGGCGCTGTGCGGCGGCCGCAATGTGTTTGCGGGCGAGCCGCTTCTGGTGCCGACCGTATCGGCCGAGGCCGTCATCGCGGCCAACCCCGAAGTCCTGCTAACCGCCAGCATGGGCGCCACGCAAGGCAATCGCCCGATCGACACGCTCGACGGCTGGAAGCGCTGGCCGCAACTGCTGGCCGTGCAGCGCGGCAACCTGTTCAGCATCAATGGGGACCTGATCAACCGCTTCGGCCCGCGCCTGGTGGAAGGCGCGGCGCAGTTGTGCGAAGACCTGGAGCAGGCCCGCGCCAAACGCACGGGGGCACAGGCCGTCAACAGCCGCTGATCGTCAGCGGTTCCAGAACAGCAGCACCGGCAGCGCATCCGGCTGTTCGGGCTGCAGACGGAAGCCACAGGCGCCGCCCCACTGCAGTGGCCATTGCAGCGTTTCAGCAAGCGGGCGCTGCAGCCAGTGCGCAGCCAGCGCCCGCATGCAGCCTGCGTGCGTCACGGCCCATAGACAAGGCACCGGCGAAGCGGCCATCGATTCGGCCCACGTGGTCACGCGGGCCAGCAAGTCGGCAGCAGACTCCCCGCCATGCGGATTGCCGTGCACCAGATCGCGCGCCCAGCGGTCGACTTGCGCGCGCGGAATGTCATCCCACTGGCGACCTTCCCACGCGCCGAAGTCGAGTTCCATCAGTTGCGCGTCGATCTCTAGCGGGGGCAGCTCGGCCGTCTGCGCAATCACCGGCAGGATCGCCTCAGCGGTGAGCCGGCTGCGTTGCAGTGGGCTTGCCAGCAGGCGTTGCGGCGTATGCGCGGTGAGTTTTTCCACGATAGCCATGGGGGCCGGGGCCATCGGTGTGTCCAGCGGCAGATCGGTGCGCCCGTAGCACAGGCCGACCGTCATGGCGGGCCGCGCGTGGCGGATCAGGATGAAATCCATGCCAGCAGCCCCCACAGGATCAGCAACTCGAACATCTGCTGCGCCATCCCCAGGCAGTCGCCCGTAATGCCGCCAATACGACGTACGAAGTAGCGGCCCAGCAACCAGCGTGCGACGAACAGCGCCACGACCACGAGCACTGCACACGCTGGTCCGAACCACAGCAAGGGCGCGATGCCGAACACGCCCGCCCAGAGCGCATCGCTGATGCGCATGCGCTGTGCAACAGGCTTGGCCTTGCCTTCGGCGCGTACGTAGTCATGGGTGAGCAGGTAACTGACGGCAGCGGCACGACTGGCGGCATGCGCAGCCACCATCGCTGCGAGCACGGCAATCGGATGCGCTGCCAATGCAGTCAGCAGTTGCCACTTCAACAGCAGCGCCATGCACACCGCAATGGCCCCGAACGCGCCGATGCGCGAGTCATGCATGATGCGCAGCCGGTCTTCTGGCGTGTAACCGCCGCCAAAGCCATCGGCGCAATCCGCCAGACCGTCTTCATGGAAGGCGCCGGTCAACAGCAGCGTCGCCACCATCGACATGGCAACCGCCACGCCGGGCGCAGGCACGGTTCGCGAGACCAACCAGTACACCGCGGCTGCCACGGCCCCCACCAACCAACCGATCAGCGGAAAGTAGCGCGCCGCGCGATTCAACCCCGCTTGCGAGAACCCGACCGACGCCGGTACGGGGATGCGGGTGAAATACCCGACCGCCGTCCACAGCGCCTGCCAGTGCTCGCGCAGTGCGTTCATCGTTATGCGCGCTCGCTCACGCCTGCGCTGGCGAAGGTCGCCATCTCACGCAGGAAGGCCACGGCAGACACCACCAGCGGATACGCCAGCACCGCCCCGCTACCCTCCCCCAGGCGCAACGACAGCGACAGCAGCGGCCGCGCATCCAGCACCTCCAGCAGTGCGCGATGGCCGCGCTCATCCGACACATGCCCGAACACGCAGTAGTGCAGCACGTCCGGTGCCACACGGGCCGCCACAAGCACGGCTGCCGTGGCGATAAACCCGTCGACAAGGACGATCATGCGGCGCTTGGCCGCCTCGATCACCGCACCAGCAATCGCTGCGACCTCGAAGCCGCCAAAGCAGGCCAGCACGTCCAACGGATCGCGCACGCCTGCGTGTTTTGTGAGCGCCGCTTCCAGCGCGGCACGTTTGTGGGCAAGACCTTCGTCGTCAAGACCGGTGCCACGGCCAACGCATTGCGCCACCGGCATATCGCACAGCCGCGCCATCAGACATGAGGCAGACGCCGTGTTGGCGATGCCCATCTCGCCGAATGCGATCACGTTGGTGCCAAGCGATGCGTGGTGCGCCACGCGTTGCGCGCCAAGTGCCATGGCGCGGTCGCGCTCGTCGGCGGTCATGGCGGGTTGTTCCGCAAAGTTGCGCGTGCCGGAGCCAACGGGTGCATCGACCAGACCCGGCGTATCTGCCGTCCAGAGCGGCGCGGCCACGCCGGCATTGACCACTTCCAGCGCAAACCCATGCTGCCGGCTGAACACGTTGATGGCCGCGCCGCCCGCGATGAAGTTCAACACCATCTGTGCCGTCACGGCTTGCGGATAGGCGCTCACGCCGGCATGGGCGACACCGTGGTCTGCCGCAAACACCACCACAGCGGGACGCGTGAGCACCGGTGCCTCGGTGTTCTGGATCAGGCCGATCTGCACGGCCAGTGACTCCAGCCGGCCCAGCGCGCCAAGCGGCTTGGTCTTGCTGTCGACAGCGGCCTGCAGGCGGGTACGCAGTGCCCGATCAAAAGAAGGAATCTGCATGATGGGAGCCTACAGTTCGACACCGGGCTGAGCCTGGATGCCTTGAGAAAACGCGTGCTTGACCAGCGTCATGTCGGTCACGGTATCGGCGGCTTCGATCAACTCGGGCGGCGCACCGCGTCCGGTAATGACAACGTGCTGTGCGGCTGGCCGCGCACGCAGGTCGGCCAGCACCGTCTGCACATCAAGGTAATGGTATTTGAGCGCGATGTTCAGTTCATCCAACAGCACCAGACCGATGCTGGGGTCACGCAGCAGCGCGCGCGCACAATCCCAGGCGGCCTGGGCTTTTTCGATGTCGCGCGTGCGGTCCTGCGTCTCCCATGTGTAGCCCTCGCCCATCACGTGGAACTCGCATTGCTCGGGAAAACGGCGCAGGAAGCGCTCCTCACCCGTGGGGATCGCGCCCTTGATGAACTGCACCACGCCAACCTGCATGTCGTGGCCCATGGCGCGGATCACCATGCCAAAACCGGAGCTGGATTTGCCCTTGCCGTTGCCGGTGTTGACCAGCAGCACACCGCGCACGTCGGTGGCGGCGGCAATCTTGGCGTCCACCACGGCCTTCTTGCGTTGCATGCGCGAGCGGTGGCGCTCGTTCAAGCCATCGTTGTTATCTTCAGTTGTCATCGGGATCGTCAGGAATCAGGGCCGTGCGGCGGCCGTCCGCCACCTCGGCAATCGGGGTGCGCAACACGCGCGCGCAGTGTTCGGGGGTGAGGACGTCGGCCGCAGGGCCCGCGTTGGTGTGGCCTTCGCCATCCATCAGGAGTGCGTGCGTGGCGAAGCGGCGCGCGAGGTTCAGATCGTGCACGGTCAGCACGACCAGCCAGCCATGATTGCGACAACCCTCGCGCAGCAGGCGAAGCACGGCAATCTGCTGGTGCAGGTCCAGATGGGCGACGGGCTCGTCAAGCATGAGAACGTGCGAGTCCTGCGCGATCACCGCAGCCATGGCCACACGTTGGCGTTCACCGCCAGAGAGCGTACGCACATCGCGCTGTGCAAGTGGCTCCAGCGCAAGTGCTGCGATGGCGGCCTCCACAGCACGCGCATCGGCATCGCCCTCCCACTCCCAACGCGCGAGGTGCGGGTGGCGGCCGGTCATGACGGCCTCATGCACAGTCATCGGGAAGGTGTCATGCAACGTCTGCGGCAGGAACGCGCGGCGACGGGCCATTGCGGCGGCAGGCCAATCCGAGAGCGATTGGCCGTCAAGCGTGACACTGCCGCCGTCCGCATCACGCAAACCGGCCAACACCGACAGCCACGTCGACTTGCCAGCGCCGTTCGGGCCGACCACGCACCAGAGCTGTCCGCCGGTGGCCGTCATCGACAGGCGCTCGATCAGTACACGACCATCGATAGTCACGCGCAAATCGCGCAGCGCGAGTTCGGGCACGGCGTCGGTTTCCACAAACGCAGCGGCAGCGTGCGTGCGGCGCAGCCAGCTCATCGCGTGCTCCGCATCAGCAGGTAGAGAAACGTCGGCACGCCCAGCATCGTGGTGATCACGCCCACCGGCAACTGCGTCGGCGCGATCAGCGTGCGGGCGATCAGGTCGGCCAGCATCAGCAGGCCCCCGCCGGCCATCACCGTAGCGGGCAGGTGGATGCGCACGTCGCGCGTCCACGCCAGGCGCACCATGTGCGGCACCAGCAGGCCGACGAACGCGACCGAGCCGGCAATCGTCACCGCCACCGCCGTGCACAACGAGGCCACGACGTAGATCAGCGTCCGTACACGCGCCACTGGCACGCCCAGCGCACGGGCGCGCGTCTCGCCAGTCAGCAGTACGTTCAGGTCGCGCGCATGCGGCAGCACCACAACCACCGCCACGATCAGAGAGACCAGCGCACCGATGTAACGATCGGCACCACCCAGGTCGCCGACCATCCAGAAGATCATGCCGCGCAGCTTGTTCTCGGGCGCGACCGTCAGAATGAGGGTAATCAGGCCGACCCAACCGGAGGCCATCACTACGCCGCCAAGCAGCAGGCGCGCGTTGGCTTCACCCGGCTCGCCGCGCCACAAGTGCTGGCGCGCGAGCGCCGCCACCAACGCCATCGAGAGCAGCGCACCGGCGCCGGCACTTGCCTGCACGCCCCACCACGGCAGCGAGAACAACATCGCCGTCAATGCTGCCACCGCCCCGCCACCGGACACCCCCAGCACATACGGATCGGCTAGCGGATTGCGCAGCAGCATCTGCATGAGCGCCCCGGCAAAGGCGAGCAGCCCGCCGGCAGCAAATGCAGCACCCGCACGCGGCAGGCGCAACTCGGTGACGATGCCTGCAGCCAGACCATCGCCACCGCCAATCAAGGCCCGCCAGACTTCAGCGGGCGACAGCTTCACGCTGCCGAGCATCAACGACGCCATCAGCACCGCCACGCACGCGAGCGCCAGCAGCGACCACAGTCGCCAGGCAAAACCGCGTGCGGGCAGCGCAGGTGTCATTCGAGTTTCCTTACTTCTTCGGCTCGTGCTGTTGCCACGACAGCGTAAAGAACACCCCACGCGATGCCGTGTTGTACGGATAGATCAACTGGTAGTTCTTGTTCGTCACGTTCTCAAGGCGTGCCGACACTGCCCAATCCGGCGTGATCTGGTACCGGCCGACCAGGTTCAGCAGGCCATAGCCGCCGAGCGTCTTGGTCGAATCCTGACGGTCACCCGCCGCATTCCACTCCACGCCCGCCGAGAACGGCCCGAAGGTCTTGTACGCCGACACACTGCCGAAGTGCCGCGCACGGCGCGACAGCAACTGGTTGGCCGACAAGTCCTGCGGGTTCTGCATGGTAAAGCTGGCACGCAGATCCACGCCATAGATCGAACCGCGGTACGAGGTTTCCAGCCCGTTCACACGCGCGCGGTTGACGTTGGCGGCCGCGCAGTTGAACGACGCATCGCACACCGCGGTGATCAGGTTGCTGTAGTCGGTCTCGAACGCCGTTACACGCACCAGGCCGATTGCGCTGCTGTATTCCACGCCGCCTTCCACCGAGCGTGCCTTTTCAGGCTGCACATTCGGATTGCCGAAGAACGGGTAGTACAGCTCGTTGAAGCTCGGCGCGCGGAAGGCATTGCTCACGCTCGCCACCGCCTTCCACTGCGGGTTGAAGGCGAAACCGTAACCGGCGTAGTAGCTGTTGGCACCGCCGAAGTCCGAGTAGCGGTCACGACGCACGTTCAGCTGCAGCTGATGCGGGCCGAACTTGCCTTCATAGCCAACGTAGGCGGAATCGACGTTGCGCGTGGGTGCGTCATAGGCGTCGCTGTCGATGCTGGTTTGCGAGTGCTCCAGGCCCACCTTGAGCAACTGGTCAGGCATGAACACCCAGTCGTTCTGCCAGCTCGCCAGCTGATTGCGCGTGTTGAACCGGCCGTTCTTTGCGCTGTTGAGGAAGTTCAGGTTCCGGTCATCGCCTTGCGAGATCGTCAGGCGCGTCTTCCAGTCCTGCGTCACCTTGCCGTCGACATACGCCGACATCGAGCGCACCTGGTTGTGCGCGATATTGATGTCGGTCGGCTTGCCGAAACCGGAGTCGTAGCTAACGTCGCCCCAGGTCTGGAAGTACGTCAGGCCCGCCTGCCAGTCGGCAGAGAACCGATGCGACAGTTGCGCCGACACGCTCTTGTTCGTGTACGGGTTGTCGTTCGGGTTGGCCTTTGGTGCCTGCAGCGGGTTGATGGCCGAAAAGCCGTTGGTCTTGAACTCCGACACCGACACCGCGAACGACGTATCGCCGCCCTCGCCCAGCGAGCCGCTGATGCCGGCCTGCGCGCGCTTGGTGTTGCGCGCGCCGTATTCGATCTCCGCATTGGCCAGAGGCGCATGACCCTTGCCGTTGCGTGTGAAGATCTGCACCACGCCGCCGATGGCGCCCGAGCCGTACAGCGCCGACACGTTGCCGCGCACGATCTCGATGTGATCGATCTGGTCGGCCATGAGCTGATCGATTTGGGTGGTGCCCAGCGTACCGGAACTCACGCGTACACCATCGATCAGCACCAGCGTCTGGCTAGAGCTGGCGCCGCGCATGAAGAGGCTGGAACTGGTGCCGGGGCCGCCGTTCTGCGCGATTTCGATGCCAGCCTCACGACGCAGCAGGGTCACCGCATCCGGTGCCTGCGAGCGTTCGATGTCGGCACGCGTGATGACCGTGGTATGCGGCAGTGCATCCGACAAGGGCTGCTCGCTGCGCGAGGCGGTCACCACTGTCGGATTCAGTTCGCCGATAGGCGTACCAGACGCCTGTGTATTGCTTTGTGCCCAGGCCGGTGCAACTGCACCCGCCATGACCCCCGTCAGTGCGCTGGCAAGCGCGCGCATGGCCGTCCGGGGCATCCGGAGTGGCCGCTTTGTAGTCAAGCTCATGTTGAAAAGACAAGAAGCGTCAGCCGGACCCGTTCCCCCGCGGGTCGCTGGCAGCAGGATCTCGATGCGGTTCCCTCACATCGGCTCAGAACCGGTTCACGATCCGTAGCGAGCGGTTCGAGGTTGGCCTGAGAAGTGCAGCCGTACATGGGTACCTACCCACGAAACAGCGGCATCGCAAGGTCAAGATCGGACCGCGCAGTAGGATCGTGGACCGGTTCGCTGAGATCCACCGTCCTGGCCGGTATCCGGGCTGGCGAAGCGGCCTGTCCGCCTTCCCATTCCCGAGGGAACAGTGGCGTATGGACAGACCGCGCGGTGCCCTCCTCTTCTTGCGAGAGATGGCGGGCACACGCGACGTTCGCTTACCGTTGCGGGGGCAGCGCAGGTTGGCGCATCGCTTTGGGGGCGGCGCTCCCTGCTTCCCGTTTAACTGCAGTTGGTGCTGCGGGCACCAGGACGGCAGCGAGTTTACCGGAAAAGGCTCGCCAAGCCCGCATCGCGCATGCCACAGTGCACCGATCAACTCTTGTGCCCTCGCCGCCGCCTCGCCTTGCGCATCCGTATGGAGGACAGGCGCAATTGGCATGATGGGCTAAAATCCCCCCACTCGATTCTGATTGACAACCGATGCTGAACGAACTCGAACACCTTGCCGACAAGATTGCGCGCGTGCTGCGTCACGCCGATGCGCTTGCCGCCGAGAACCAGCGCCTGCGCGCTGAAGTCGAACGGCTTACCGCGGAAGCCGAGGTCTCCAAGACCGAGCGCGACGCCATGGTGGCCGATCGCAGCGTGCTCAATGCCAAGATCGAAGAAGCGCAACTGCGCATCCAGTCGATTCTCGACAAGCTGCCGACGGCCACCGACGCCCGCCAGCTTGACCTCCTCGGCCAGGCCGCCGGCGATGAAGCCGCCACCGCCCCGCACTCGGAGACCTAAGCATGAGCAGTAAGCAAATTGAAGTGAACATCGCGGGCCAAGCCTACAAGTTTGCCGTTTCGCCCGACAACGAAGCCGCGCTGCGTGAAGCCGCCGCCATGGTCGACAACCAGATGACGCGCATCAAAAACGGCTCGAGCACCAAGGGCATCGAGCGCGTCGCCGTGATGGCCGCCATCAGCATCGCGTCGGATCTGCTGTCGATGCAGCGCCAGGCCGCCTCCGATTCCGCCCTGCCGATCGACACGATTCGCGCCAAATTGGCCGACCTGAACGCCCGCACCGACGAGGCACTGCGCCAGTACGGCGAGGTCATTTAACGAAGGTCAAAACGTGTTTGTAACCGGATCGCATCCGGGCTTGGGTTCGGATGCGAACGGGTGTATAGTGTCACCCAATGGCTACCGGCAGTCTCCCGCAAACCCTTACAACATAAGGCTTTAGCGACTACAGACTCACAAGCCGGTTGCTCGCGATGAATCTCTCAGACGCATCACCATGTCGCCAAAGACATGCCTCCACAACGTGGTGATCCGTCTGACAGTTTCCCTGCCTGGTTCGCCATGGCCATTAATTCCTTGAACCGATAAGCATTGCTTGGTGCGGGATATGCCGTGTGGGCGAGCGCGTCTTCCAGTGCACAGCGTGCGACGCAAGTCGTGGGCTCCCTGCGCCGGTGATGTACCCAAAATGCGGCTTCCGCTGCCACTCTGAACCTCACTTGGGTTCAGGATGCGGGTCTAGCGGCCAAGGTGGGGACCCAACAAAGGCGGTAGTGCACATGTGCGCTACCGCCTTTTTCTTTGCGCATCATCGCTGCGCGACCCAAATGCACCGCCAATGGCAAGGCCCCGGCGCTGTTGCTATGCTGCGCACACCATCACTTCTGCACGTCGCGCATCATGGCCGCCCAATATTGGTTGATGAAATCCGAGCCCGACGAGGCCAGCATCGACACGCTGCACACCGAGGGCACCCTGCCCTGGACCGGCGTGCGCAACTACCAGGCGCGCAACTTCATGCGCGACCGCATGCGCATCGGCGACGGCGTGCTGTTCTATCACTCATCCTGCCCACAGCCTGGCATCGCTGGGCTAGCGGAAGTCTGCTCGACCAGCTACCCCGATCCCACGCAGTTCGACACCAAGAGCCATTACCACGATCCGGCCTCCAAGCTGGAAGCGCCACGCTGGATGCTGGTCGACGTGAAGTTCGTGCGCAAATGCGCGCTGATCGATCTGCCCACGCTGCGCGCACAGGAGCCACTGGCCGACATGACCGTGCTCCAACGCGGCAATCGCCTGTCGATCACGCCGGTCACGCCCGCGCAATGGCGCTACATCACCACCAAATTGATGCGCGATTCTGAGTAAATGGCACGCAACGGTTGGGAATTGTTACAAACGTGATGAACGATGCGCGTTGCAGCCGGTCAGACGCATCACATTGCTTTTTTGGGAGAACACAATGAAATCTGTCCTGGCCGCAACCATTTTGGGGACCGCAATGATGACGACTGCTTTCGCACAAGCTGCGCCTGAGACGAATCATTCGGGCGTGCTGTCGCTGGATGCACAGGCTGTGACCGAAGTGCCGACCGACACCGTCACCCTCACGCTGGGCGCCGAGCAGGAAGGTGCGGACCCGGGCGCGATCTCCACGGCACTATCGCGCAAGGCCGACGAGGTGATCGCCCAGGCCAAGCGCACGTCCGGTGTGCAGGCGGAAACCGGTGGCTTCAACATCTACCCGAACACCAATCGTGACGGCAAGATCAGCACCTGGCGCGGCCATGCCGAGGTGCGCATCACGTCGAAGGACTTTGCGGCAGCTTCCAAGCTGGCAGGCCAACTGGCCAACCAGATGCAGGTGCAGAACGTGAACTTCACGCTCTCGCGCGAGGCGCGCACGGCAGCTGAAGCCAAGCTGATCGACCAGGCGGTGAACACGTTCCGCGACAAGGCGCTGGCAACCACCAAGCTGTTCGGCTACTCGAGCTACACGATCCGCGACGTGCACGTGAGCGAAGGCAGCAACAACCCGGGCCCGCGTCCGATGATGCGCATGGCAGCCGCGCCGGCTTCGTTCGATTCAGCACCGGTGCCTATCGAAGGCGGCAAGGCACAAGTGACCGTGACTGTCTCCGGCGCCGTGCAGATGCTGAAGTAACACATCCGCCAGCCATGAAAAAAGCCACCGCTTGCGGTGGCTTTTTCTTTGCGCCGGCGCGGCCTCAGGCGTGTGCCTGGGTTTTCGCACCGTTGCCGTTGCGTCGATAGGCCCATGCCAGCATCGCAATACCCGCCAGGATCATCGGCAGCGACAGCCACTGCCCCATCGACAGATTCGCCGCCAGCAGGCCGAGGAAGTTGTCCGGCTCGCGCGCAAACTCGGCCAGGAAGCGGAACGTGCCGTAGCCGAGCAGGAAGGCGCCCGACACCGCGCCCATCGGCCGCGGCTTGCGCGAGTACAGCCACAGCAGGATGAAGAACAGCACGCCTTCGCCCGCGAACTGGTAGAGCTGCGACGGGTGGCGCGGCAGCATGTGGTACTGGTCGAACACGGCCTGCACGCCGCTGGTGACCGCCTGCTGTGCGTGCGAGAGCAACCACTCGCGGTCTTCGCCCTGCGCCTGCGGGAACATCATGGCCCACGGCAGATTGGGCGACGACACACGGCCCCACAGCTCACCGTTGATGAAGTTGCCCAAGCGCCCCGCAGCGAGGCCACACGGCACCATCGGCGCGATGAAGTCGGTCACCTGCATCCACGAGCGGCCGCGCATGCGGGCATACAGCATCATCGCCACGACCACGCCGAGGAAACCGCCGTGGAAGGCCATGCCGCCCTCCCACACCTTGAAGATGTCGAGCGGGTGGGCGAAGTACCAATCCGCCTTGTAGAACAGTACGTAGCCCAGGCGCCCGCCCAGGATCACGCCGAGCACGCCGTAGAACAGCATGTCGTCGAGATCACGGCCGGTCCAGCCCTCGGCGGCAATGTGCGGCTGGCGCGTGCGTAGCCGGCCGAACCACAGGAACATGATGAACGCCGCCAGATACATCAGGCCGTACCAGCGGATGGCGAGCGGCCCCAGATGCAGGGCGACGGGGTCAAATTGCGGATGGATGAGCATGAATCCTGTGGGTTTCAGGTTTGGTTGTCTTTGTGCAGCTTGGCGACCGCCTCGGCACTGGCCACAAACCACGGCAGCACCGGCGAGGCCGCATCGCGCCGCCACACCAGCCCGGTCTCGATGAACGGGCTTGGCGCGGCGAGTTCGAGATAGACCACGCCAGTCCGCTGCAGGTTGCATAGCGACGAGGGCACCAGCGCCACGCCCATCTCTGCGGAGACGAGGCTGACGATGGTCTGCATCTGGATGGCTTCCTGGCCGATGCGTGTGGCGCTTCCTACCTCGCCACGCCCGCCGCCGTGCGCGGCATGATAGCCGGTAATGATGTCATACAGCGCAGGCGCGGACCGGCGCGGGAAAATGATGAGCGGCTCGGCCGCCGCATCGGCCAGCGCAAAGGGCTGGCCGGGCGCGACACCCCACTTTTCTGCGCGCGACGTGGGCACCGCCAGCACCAGGTGCTCGCGCACCAGGGGCCGATACTCCAGTTCGCCGGGAACCGAGCCCGAGTGATGCGCGATCACCACGCCAACGTCCACCTCATCGGCCAGAAGCGCCTCGATCTGCACATCGCTGGTGGCTTCGCGCAACTGCAACTGCACATCGGGCTGCGCATCGCGAAAGTGCCGCAGTACGGCAGGCAAGATGCCGTAGTCGGCCGTGCTAACAAAGGCCAGCGACAGCGAACCCACCTCCCCGCGCGCCAGCCGCTGCGCCAGCGCCGGGAGCGCACCCGCTTCCGCCAGTACACGCCGCACCTCGACCAGCCAGCGCGCACCCACCGGCGTGAGCGCCACCGAGCGCTGTGTACGCTGAAACAGCGTGACACCCAACTCCTCCTCCAGCGCACGGATCTGCTGCGACAGCGGCGGCTGCGTCATCGACAGACGCTCGGCAGCCCGGCCGAAATGCAGCTCCTCGGCGACGGTCACGAAATAGCGGAGTTGGCGCAAATCCATATCGACGATTGATAGGTTTTTCGACTCAATAATCGTTCAATAATATATTTGACGCGCCATTTGTCCAAGCGCATGCTGGGCGCCACGCTGTTTCCTACAACGATAGTGCCGACCCCACGGAGACTCCCATGCCAGACAACAAGCGTTCCCAGCACATCACGCAAGGCGTGGCGCGCTCGCCCAATCGCTCGATGTATTACGCGCTGGGCTACACGAAAGACGACTTCAACAACCCGATGATCGGCGTGGCGAATGGCCACTCGACCATCACGCCTTGCAACTCGGGCTTGCAGAAGCTGGCCGACGCGGCCGTGGCCGCAGTGAAGGAATCCAAGGCCAACCCGCAGATCTTCGGCACGCCCACCATTTCCGACGGCATGTCGATGGGCACCGAAGGCATGAAGTTCTCGTTGATCTCGCGCGAGGTCATTGCCGACTGCATCGAGACCTGCGTCAACGGTCAGTGGATGGACGGCGTGGTCGTCATCGGCGGCTGCGACAAAAACATGCCCGGCGGCATGATCGCCCTGGCGCGCACCAATGTGCCGGGCATCTACGTGTACGGCGGCACCATCAAACCGGGCCACTGGAAGGGCAAGGACCTGACCATCGTGTCGTCGTTCGAGGCCGTGGGCGAATTCACCGCCGGCCGCATGAGCGATGAAGACTTCGAGGGCATCGAGAAGAACGCCTGCCCGAGTTCGGGTTCGTGCGGCGGCATGTACACCGCCAACACGATGAGCTCGTCGTTTGAAGCGCTGGGCATGTCGCTGCTGTATTCGTCGACGATGGCGAACCCCGATCAGGAGAAGGTCAACAGCGCCGCCGAATCCGCCCGCGTGCTGGTCGAAGCCGTGCGCCACGACCTGAAGCCGCGCGACATCATCACGCGCAAGTCGATTGAGAACGCCGTGGCCGTCATCATGGCCACCGGCGGCTCGACCAACGCGGTGCTGCACTACCTGGCCATCGCCCACGCGGCGGAAGTGGAATGGACCATCGACGATTTCGAGCGCGTGCGCCAGCGCGTGCCTGTGATCTGCAACCTCAAGCCATCGGGCCAGTACGTGGCGACCGACCTACACGAAGCCGGCGGCATCCCGCAGGTGATGAAGCTGCTGCTCAACGCAGGCCTGCTGCATGGGGATTGCATCACCATTACCGGCAAGACGCTCGCCGAAGAACTCGCCAACGTGCCCGATCAACCGCGTGCGGACCAGAACGTGATCCTGCCGATCGAGAAGGCGCTCTACAAGGAAGGCCACCTCGCCATCCTGAAGGGCAACCTGGCCGAGGAAGGCGCCGTGGCGAAGATCACCGGCCTGAAGAATCCGGTCATCACCGGCCCGGCCCGCGTGTTCGACGACGAACAGAGTGCGATGAGCGCCATCCTGGGCGACCAGATCCAGGCCGGAGACATCCTGGTATTGCGTTACCTGGGGCCCAAGGGTGGCCCAGGCATGCCGGAGATGCTGGCCCCAACGTCTGCCATCATCGGCAAGGGGCTGGGCGAATCGGTCGGCTTCATCACGGATGGCCGCTTCTCGGGCGGTACGTGGGGCATGGTGGTTGGCCATGTCGCGCCGGAAGCGTACGTGGGCGGCACGATCGGTCTGGTGCATGAGGGCGATTCGATCACCATCGACGCACACCAGCGCCTGCTGCAGTTGAACGTGCCCGATGACGAACTCGCCCGCCGCCGCGCCGCCTGGAAGCAGCCGGCACCACGCTATACGCGTGGCGTGCTAGCGAAGTTTGCAAAGCTGGCGGCACCGGCCAGCAAGGGTGCAGTGACGGACTGATCCGGCAGCAGCCGTCCTCCGCGTGTGCGCGAGGACGGCACCGCCATCTCAACATCATGTGGAACACGACGAGCACCGCCGTGCTGATCGGCATTGGGGCGACCGCCCTGATGGATGGTTGGATCTATACGCTGCACTGTGTACTCGGGCAGCCGATGACGAACTGGGCGCTCGTCGGCCGCTGGTTCTGGCACCTGCGCACAGGCAAGGTCTTCCATAGCGACATTGCCCAGGCCAAGCCTTACGCGCATGAACTGGCCTTCGGCTGGTTCTGCCACTACGCCATCGGCATCACCTACGCGGTCATCCTGGTGCTGATCGCTCCAGGTTGGCTTGTCACGCCAGCGTTGTTGCCAACCTGGATATTCGGCATGGTAACGATCCTGCCGGGCTGGTTTCTGCTGCACCCCGGTATGGGGGCGGGTTGGGCGGTATCCAAACGCGCCAACGCCACGCAGATCCGCTGCCTGAGCGTCCTGAGCCACAGCGTCTTCGCCGTCGGCCTGTATGGCGCGGCGCGGCTTGCTCAGTAAGTGCGCTTGCCGTTAGACGTTGCTTAGCGCGACGGCGGCTTGCGCTGATCGGCCAACGCATCGTCCAACGCGGCGCCCAGCCACTCCATCAGGCGGGCTTCCAGCGTGCGCGTGAGATCGGCCGCCAGTTGCTCGGTCAGCAGCGAGAGGCGCGATTCCAGCGCCGCGCGGCATTGCGCCTCGATCAGCGTCGGCCATTCGGATTGGAAACGCCACATCACCTCGCCCATCACGCGCGCGGCATCGGTGCCAGCCGGCGGCATGGCAGAGGTGGGTGCCAGGCCCTGCTCGCGCAAAGCAGGCGGCACGGCTGGCGTAGGAACTTGAGACGGCGTAGCGGCCGGCGCGGCCACCGGCGCAGCATCCTCCAGCTCGACGATCTCCGTCAGCACGGGGATGTTGTTGTCCGCCGGAGACCCGGAATTGCGGCCGTCGGTCATGCGCGCCCCACGTCGTGATGTTGGATTGGATAACCGCGGTCGCGGTAGAAGCGGAAGCGGTCGCGCGCGGCAGCGCGGTCGGCGTCATCGTCACCAACGATCTCGATCAGCCGGGCAAAGCGCGCAAACAGCGGCGGCGGCTCATGCGACAGGTTGACCAGGATGTCGTGATGCGGCGCGTCGTCCAGCGGCTCGGACGCGTCGGCCAGCAGGATGGGGGTCTGTGCGGCCAGTGGGTGTCGCAGGCCGCAGTGCGGCAGAAAATCGAGCTGACTGAACGTCCACAACTGCGAGTCGAACGCTTGCAGCGCCGCTTGATCGCCCACCACGATCACCTTCTGGCCCGCGCCGTAAGCCTTGCGCACGAGCCGGCAGGCATAGGCCAGCTTGCCGGGCACGTTGCTGTGGAAATCGACGCGGGTCATACGGTGCCTCGGTTCACTCGGCTCAAGCGCGGTCCATCAGGAAGCGCGTCAGCAGCGGCACCGGGCGACCCGTGGCCCCCTTGGCTGCGCCGCTCTTCCAGGCGGTGCCGGCGATATCGAGGTGAGCCCAGTCATACTTCTCGGTGTAGCGCGCCAGGAAGCAGGCTGCCGTCACGCTGCCGGCCGGGCGGCCGCCGATGTTGCCCATGTCGGCAAAGTTGGACTTGAGCTGCTCCTGGTACTCCTCGTCCAGCGGCATGCGCCAGGCGGTGTCAAGCGACTGCTTGCCCGCCGCGATCAGCGAATCCGCCAGCGCATCGCTGCGGGCGTACATGCCGGTGTTGATGTGGCCGAGCGCGATGATGCAGGCGCCGGTCAGCGTTGCCACATCAATCACCACGGCGGGCTTGAAGCGCTCCACATAGGTGAGCGCGTCGCACAGGATCAGGCGGCCTTCGGCGTCCGTGTTCAGGATCTCGATGGTCTGGCCCGACATGCTGGTGACCACGTCGCCCGGCTTGGTGGCGACGCCGCTGGGCATGTTCTCGCAGGTCGGCACCACGGCGATGACGTTCTGCTTGAGGCCCATCTCGGCCACCGCGCGCAGCGTGCCCAGCACCGAAGCGGCGCCGCACATGTCGTACTTCATCTCGTCCATGCCCTCGCCCGGCTTGAGCGAGATGCCACCCGTATCAAACGTGATGCCCTTGCCCACCAGCACCACCGGCGCCTGCTTGGCCGGGCCGCCCTCGTAGCGCAGCACGATGAACTGCGGCGGCTCTTCGCTGCCCTTGGTCACGGCCAGGAAGGCGCCCATCTTCAAGGCTTCGATTTGCTTACGGCCGAGCACTTCGACCTTGATCTTGAATTCCTTGGCGATCTGGCGTGCGGTGTTGGCCAAGTACGTCGGCGTGCAAATGTTCGACGGCAGGTTGCCCAGGTCGCGCGTCAGGTCCATGCCGTTGGCGATGGCGGTGCCGCGCGCGGCCGCCACCGTGGCGGCCTTGGCGTCAGCCGCCGGCACGGACAGCACAAGCTTGCGCAAACCGACGCCGCTCTTGTCGCCCTTGCTCTTGAGCGACGGATGGCGCTCGATGAAGCGGTAGCTGGTCTCACGGATGAGCGTGACGGCGGTCAGCACGGCCCAGGCGGTGTCCTTGTCGCGCGCGGCGTGCTCGGTGAGCGTCCACGTCACGTTGGCGGCCTTGGTGCCTGCCAGCGCGCGCAGTGCAGTGCGCACGGCTTCAGCGTAAGCGCGGTCGGTGAAGTCGGCTTCCTTGCCCAGGCCGACCAGCAGCACGCGGGCGGCGCCCACGCCAGCCACTTCGTGCAGCAGCAGCGAGGTGCCGCGCTTGCCTTCAAAGTCGCCCAGCTTGATCAAGCGGCCAACCAGGCCCTTGGTCGCCACGTCCAGCGCCTTGGCGGCGCCGGCCAGGGTCTGCGACTCGAACAGACCGATCACGAGGCAGTCACTCTTGGCAGCCAGGGCGCCCGCTTTGGCCCAGTCCAGGGCTTTTGTGCTAAATTCCATCGCGCTTCTCTCTATGAGGCGAGTCAACGAAAGCCCACATTATCCGCGATTTTGCGCAGGGGCTCCGATGGAACCCACATCGCAACGCGTTGATCCTGACCTCGCCCTCCTTCCCGCATCCGCATGATTTTCGAACAAGCCCTGCGACGCGAGCTGTCCTTTACCGCCGGCGCCGTCTTCCTCGTGCTGCTGACGTTCATGCTGACCACCCTGGTGATCCGCATTCTCGGCATGGCTGCCAATGGTGAAGCCAACCCGAACGACGTCCTGCTCCTCATCGGCCTGGCTACGCTGGGCTACCTTGCAATTCTCTTATGCGCCACCCTCTTCATCTCGGTGTTGCTGGTGCTCACGCGCTGGTACAAGGATTCCGAGATGGTGGTGTGGTTCACCTCGGGTATCAGCCTGACGGATTTCATCCGCCCGGTGCTGCGCTTCTCGCTGCCGTTCATCGTGCTGGTGGCGCTGCTGGCCCTGTTCGGCTGGCCGTGGGCCAACCAGCAGAGCGCACTGTTCCGTGACCGGTTCGAGCAACGCGACGTGCTGTCGATGATCTCCGCCGGCCGCTTCATCGAGCCCTCACACGGCAACTACGTGCTCTTCATCGAAGGCGTGGACTCAGGTATGAAACACGCCCGTAACCTGTTCGTGGCCAACGCTGCGCAGGACAAGATCGGCGTGGCGCTGGCCAAGACCGGCGAGTTCAAGACCATGCCCAACGGCGACCGCTACGTCGTGCTCGACAAGGGCCGCCGCTATGAAGGCACGCCCGGCAAGCTCGACTACCGCATCGTTGAATTCGACAAATACGGCGTGAAGGTCGCCAACAAGCCACCGCAGGCAGATGCCAACCTGCCGACCAAGAGCCGCTCCACCCAGGACCTGCTCGCCAACCCGACACCCGAGAACCTGGGCGAACTGGTCTGGCGGATCGGCCTGCCGCTGCTGGCGCTGAACTTCGTACTGATCGCCATTCCGCTGGCCTACGTCAACCCGCGCCTGGGCCGCTACACGCCGATGATCTTCGCAGTGCTGATCTACCTGACGTACTCCAACCTGCTGAACCTGTCACAGGCGTGGGTATCGCAGGGCAAGATGAACGCGATGCTGGCCTGGTGGCCGATCCACCTTGTCGCCTTCATTTGCGCGGTGCTGCTGTTCCGCTTCCGCCACTACAGCGCGGCCGGCTTCAAGGGTATCAACGCCCTGCTCGGCTTTGCACCGAAGAAGGCGGGCGCATGATGAAGATGCCGGTCTACGAGAAGTACTTCGCGCGCCAGATCTACGGCGTGTTCGTCTTCATCCTGTTTGCGGTGCTGGCGCTGTTCATCTTCTTCGACATGCTGGGTGAGCTGGGCTCGGTGATGGGCCGCTACACCACGCTCATCGCGTTCTTCCACGTGATGCTGCAGGCGCCGACGCGCGTGTATGAAGTGATTCCGGTGGCGGCACTCATCAGCGCCATCTACGTGTTCTCGCAGATGGCGAGCCAGTCGGAATTCACGATCTTCCGTGTGGCCGGGCTGGATACGCGGCGCGCGCTGATGTCGCTGTTCAAGATTGCGCTGCCGCTGGCGCTGGTGACGTACATCTTTGGCGAGTTCATCGGCCCGAAGGCAGAACAGTATGCGCAGAAGGTGCGGCTTGAAGCGCTGGGCGCCACGGTGTCGGCGGGCTTCCGCTCGGGCGTGTGGGTCAAGGACCGCGGCCCGGCCAAACCGGACGGCAGCGGCGGCGAGGTGACGCGCTTCATCAACGTGGGCGCGCTGCAGGCAGACCAGTCCATCCAGGGCCTGCGCATCTATGAATTCGATTCGGACTATCGACTGAGCACGATCCGTGTGGCGCAGCAGGCGCGATACGAGGGGCATCAGAACTGGCAGTTGAGCAACGTGACCGAGACGCGCTTCATTGAATTCCCGCGCAAGCCTGCCACCGGTGCGCCGCAAGACAACGTGCAGGCCGCACCCGGCGCACCCGATGCGCTGGCGCCGGATTTCCGTGGCGAGCAAATCTCGGTGCCGCAACAGGAGATGCGCTCGGAACTCACGCCGCAGCTGCTGTCGGTGCTGATGGTCACACCCGATCGCATGGCCACGCTGGACTTGTTCCAGTACATCCGCCATCTGCGTGACAACAAACAGGATTCACAGCGCTACGAAATCGCGCTCTGGAAGAAGGTCGTGTACCCGTTCACCGTGCTGGTGATGATGGCGCTGGCCCTGCCCTTCGCCTACCTGCACGCCCGTGCCGGCGCCGTCGGCCTGAAGGTGTTCGGCGGGATCATGCTGGGGCTGTCGTTCCAGCTGGTGAACAACCTGTTCTCACACGTTGGACTGCTCAATACGTGGCCAGCCATCTTCACGGCCATCGTGCCGGGCGCCCTGTACCTGGCATTCGCGCTGGTGGCGCTACGCTGGGTGGAGCGTCACTGATGGCCGCGCGCGCGCTCGTGCTGTTTGCGCATGGCGCGCGCGACGCCCGCTGGCGCGAGCCGTTCGACCGGCTGCGCGAGCGCCTCGCCGCCCAGCAACCCAACGTCGACGTCCGCCTCGCCTTTCTTGAGCTGATGACGCCCGAGCTGCCGGGCACGATCAACGAACTCGCTGCCGCCGGTGTGCAGCACATCACCATCGTGCCGGTGTTCTTTGGCCAGGGCGGTCACTTGCGGCGAGACTTGCCGGCGCTGGTCGAGCGCTGCGTGCAGGCTCACCCTACCCTCTCCATCCGTTGCGCGGAAGCTGTCGGCGAAGACGACGCCGTGCTCGACGCCATCGCCGGCTACTGCGTGCGCCAGCTCGGTTGAGCTTGCACTTCCCTTATTGCGGCTCCATCGCGCCCACGAAGCGCGTGTGCACGTTGTTCTCTACGTGGAAGCCGTGCGTGTCGAACTCAACCAACTCCAGCGTCAACCCGAGATTGCGGCGCGCAAACACGTCGACCAGATGCGCGCGCAGGGCGGCAAACAATTCCGCGCAGATCGGCCCGGTCACAGCCTTGGGCCGACCGGCCTTGATGCGGAAGACCACGTGGATGAAGGCATCGTCCTCGGTGCCGTCTGCCATGCGGTACTGGTCCAGGCGCAGCGCGCGCGTACGGATGCCACCCGTAGGAAACACATCGGCATGGCCGATCAGCACGCCGTTGAGCAGGCGCATCAGATCGGGAATGCGCGCATCAACTTCAACGTTGGCGGTGTACTCGATGATGACGTGCGGCATCGCAGGCGTCCGGAGAAAGGGTTAAGTGAAGTGATTAACGCGTCGCTGCGGCCTCGGTGGACATCGCCGATTCGAGCGCATCCACCACGCGCGCCAAACGCCCGAGTGACGGCGCTCGCTGCACGCAGACATCCCATTCCGATGGGGCCGAAGTGAGCTTGTGCACCGACAGCGCACCCTCGGCAATCTGCGCCCCGATCAGCCGCACGGGCGCGAACCCGAGCCCAAAGCCCTCCGCCACCAGTGCATGCTGCAGCGGCACGGATTGCACTTCGGCGGCCACGTTCGGCGTCAGGCGATCGGCCTCGTAGCGGCCCAGCAGCCAGGCCCGCATCTCGCAGCCGGCCGGATTCAATACCCAGGCCTCCTCCGTGACTTGCCCCATCGACAACGTCGGCGGCAACTTGCGCGAGGGCGCGGCAATCAGGCTGACAGGCTCGGTGCCGATCACGCGGATGTCCGCATCGGCATGGTTGCCGCGCGCGTTGGCCGGCGCCAGCCACAGCGCGACGTCCAGCTCGGCGCGCTTCAGGCGATCACGCAGCACGCCACCCCACTCGCAGCTCAGACGAAACGACACACCCGGATAGCGCGCCCGCAACCCCGACAGCAGGCGCGCAAACCGCGCATCGCTCACCGCATGGCTGACACCCACGCGCAGCGCACCCTCGGGCTCGCCGGTGGCACGCACGGCACCGCGCAGCGCCTCAAATTCACCCACGATGGTGCGGCAGCGCGCCAGCACCGCCTCGCCCTCGGCGGTCAGCCGAAACGGCTTGACGCGCCGGTCGAACAGCACGGTATCGAGCGCGCGCTCCAGCCGCTGAATCTGCTTGGTGACGGCCGGTTGCGTGAGCGGCAGGTGCTCGGCCACGCGGGCGATCGACCCGGTCTGTGCCAGCAGCACGAAGGTACGCATCTCTTCAAGCATGATGACATTCCCAATCGTTATATTTTCTCTGAACAAATTGAATTGGATTCATCTTATGCGACGCGCCACAGTATCGCCAGACGCGCTTTTGCGTTGCTTTCCTCCCCACCACCCCACCACGAGGACACCATGAAAGCCCTGGCACTGACCGACGGTTATGGCATCGACGCCCTGCGCCCCATCGAGCGCGACGACCCCACGCTCGCCCACGACGAAATCATCGTGCGCACGCGCGCCGCCTCGCTCAATTTCCGCGACCTGGAGATCGTCTCTGGCAAGTTCTTCACGCGCTTTCCGCTGCCGCTGATTCCGCTGTCGGACGGCGTGGGCGAGGTGGTGGCCGTTGGTGACAGCGTGACGCGCGTGCGCCCCGGCGACCGGGTCGCCGGTACGTTCTGGCAGCGCTGGGACGGCGGCGATTTCCGCAACGCCGACACGCGCCGTATGCTCGGCGGCCCCATCGACGGCTGGCTGGCAGACACCATCCGCCTGGATGCGGGTGGCACGGTGGTCGTTCCGCCGCACCTCAGCGACACCGAAGCCGCCACCCTGCCCTGCGCTGGCCTCACCGCATGGCATTGCCTGATCGAAGCGGGCAACCTGCAGCCGGGTGAAACAGTGCTCGTACAGGGCACGGGCGGCGTGTCGATGTTCGCGGTGCAATTCGCCCTGATGGCTGGGGCGCGGCCCATTGTGCTGTCTAGCAGCGACGCAAAGCTCGAACGCGTGCAGACCCTGGGCGTGCCCGAATCCGACACGATCAACTACCGCACGACGCCTGACTGGCACGAAGCGGTGCTCGCGTGCACGGATGGCCGCGGCGTCGATCACGTCATCGAAGTGGGTGGTGGGGGCACGTTCCAGCGCTCACTGAAGGCGCTGCGGGTGGGTGGGCAGATCCACCTCGTCGGCTATCTGGCAGGGCGCGAGGGTGTCGTGAGCCCACTGGAAATCTTCGCGCGCAAGGCGATCATTCGGCCGGCTTCGGTTGGCTCGCGTACCTCGTTTGAGGCGATGAACCGGGCGCTGGCGCTGCACGGCCTGCACCCGATCGTCGATCAGGTGCTGCCGTGGCAAAACGCGCCGGAGGCGTTCCGGGCGATGGAAGCCGGGAAAGTCTTTGGGAAGCTTGCGCTGGCGTTCTGAAACCCGGATAGGCTCAGGCCGCCAGAACGTGAGGCTCGCTGGAGAAGGCCTGCGGTACAGCGCTCGTCGCGCGAGCGGCAAACGCATCGCCAATCATCAGCAGGCTCGGGTGTTCGGGGTTGATCCACGCGGCGGCAGCGCCATCGGCCATCTGCTGCAGCGTGAAGCACGCCGAGCGCTGCTCGGGCGTGGTGGCAGCCTCGACTACCCAGGCGGGCGTCGACGGTGCGCGGCCGCGGGCGATCAGGTCTGTTGCGATGGATGCAGCTTGATCGCGGCCCATGTAGTAGACGAGCGAATCGGCCTGTGCAACCGGTTCGGGCGTTACGCCTTCGGGTTGCGGCGTATCAGGGTCGGTGGCCTTGGCTTGCGTGACGAAGGCCACGCTGCGCGCCACGCCGCGCTTGGTCAACGGCTGACGAATGGCGGACGCGGCTGCCAGCGCTGCGGTAATGCCGGGTACGACTTCGTAGTCGATGCCGGCCTGCTCCAGCGCCTGCAGCTCCTCATCGGCGCGACCGAACAGCATCGGGTCACCGCCCTTGAGGCGCACCACGCGCTGGTACTTGGTCGCCAGATCGACGAGCTGACGGTTGATGAAGCGCTGCGCGGTCGAGCGCTTGCCGCAGCGCTTGCCAACAGCAATCAGCACCGCCTGTGGGCAGTACTGGAAGACCTCGGGCGAGACCAGTGCGTCGTGCAGCACGACCTCGGCTTCGCCCAACAACCGTGCACCACGCACCGTGATGAGGTCCGCGGCGCCGGGGCCCGCACCAATCAGGCTCACGTGGCCCAGAGTCTTGTTGGTCTTCGCTTCCATTTGCAGCTTCCTTTGCGTTTTCCTTGCGGGGCGCAGACGAGTTTACGACGTGCGGCGCCCCGTTCCTAATCAGGAAAATGCACGGATCATGCCAGCCGCCACCGTGTGGTGCGTGGCCTCGTCCACCAGGATGAATGCGCCGGTGGCCGGGTTATCGCCATACGCATCGCACACGATCGGCTTCTGCAGGCTGATGTTGACCGTGCCGATGTCGTTCAGCGCGATCTGCTTGCGGCCGGTTTCGTGCGACAGCGTGTGCACGTCCAGCACACGCTCCACTTCCGACACGCGTGCGAACACGGTGGCGGTGGTGTGCTTGAGCACGTACTTGCGGGCCGGGTTCAACGCGTGTTCATCGAACCAGCAGAGGTCGGCGTGCAGCTTCTTGGCAGCGTTGGCAGCAGTCGTCGGGGCGGCAACAATGGTGTCGCCGCGCGAGATGTCCACGTCGTCCGCTAGGCGCACGGTGATGGTCTCGCCGGGGCCGGCGGACTCGGCCGCGCCGTTGGGCGTCAGCACCTCGGCCACGGTGGTCTCGCGGTTGGCGGGCAGCACGCGCACAGCCTGGCCGACGCGCACGGTACCGGCTTCCACACGGCCCATGTAGCCGCGGAAGTCGTCAGCCTGCGAGCCATCCTGGCGCGCCACGAACTGCACCGGGAAGCGCAGTGCATCGTCACCCGCCGGGGCGGTCTCTTCCACCTTCAGGTCTTCGAGCAATGCCAGCAGCGGCTCGCCCTGGTACCACGGCATGGCTTCGGAGGCGTGCACGATGTTGTCGCCGCGCAGGGCCGACACCGGCACATAGCGTACGTCGCGCAGGCCCAGTTGAGCAGCCAGTGCGTCGTAAGCGGCACGGATCTCGTTGAAGCGTGCTTCGCTGTAGTCGATCAGGTCCATCTTGTTGACGGCCACGATCACGTGCTGCAGCTCAAGCAGCTTGACGATGGCCGAATGGCGCTTGGTCTGGGCCAGCAGCTCAGCCTTGCCGTCGACGGTCGTCACGCGCGTGACGTCGATCAGGATGATGGCGGCGTGCGCGGTCGAGGCGCCCGTCACCATGTTGCGCGTGTACTGCTCGTGACCCGGCGTGTCGGCAATGATGAACTTGCGGCGCGCGGTCGAGAAATAGCGGTACGCCACGTCGATCGTGATGCCCTGCTCGCGCTCGGCTTCCAGGCCGTCGGTCAGCAGCGAGAAGTCGATCTGCTCGCCGGCGGTGCGCTTGTTCTTGGCGTTGGCCAGCGCTTGCAACTGGTCGGTCAGCACGGCCTTGCTGTCGTACAGCAGACGGCCGATCAGCGTGCTCTTGCCGTCGTCGACGGAACCGGCGGTGATGAAGCGCAGCAGCCCTTGGTGCGATGTTTGGTTGCTCATGATCAGAAATACCCTTCCTTCTTGCGCTTTTCCATCGAGGCTTCGCTCGTCTGGTCGTCCATGCGCGTGGCGCCGCGTTCAGTGATTTCGGTGACAGCCGTTTCGGCGATGATCTCGGCCGGCGTGGCAGCGGTGCTGGCTACCGGGCACGTGCAGCTGATGTCGCCCACGGTGCGGAAGCGCACCGACAGGACTTCGCTCTCGTCGCCATCCGCCTTGGGCGTGATCGGCGTGACCGGCACCAGCAGGCCGTTCTTGCGCACGACTTCACGTTGATGCGCGTAGTAGATCGGCGGCAGGGCGAGGTTTTCGCGGGCGATGTACTGCCACACGTCGAGTTCCGTCCAGTTGGAGATCGGAAACACGCGCATCTGTTCCCCTTGCGCCATGCGGGCGTTGTACAGGCTCCAGAGTTCCGGGCGCTGAGCCTTCGGATCCCACTGGCCGAACTCGTCGCGGAACGAGAAGATGCGCTCCTTGGCGCGGGCCTTCTCTTCGTCGCGGCGGGCACCGCCCATCAGCGCGTCGAAGCCGTGCGATTCGATCGTTTCCAGCAGCGTGACGGCCTGTGCGGCGTTGCGCGAATCGGTTTCCTTGCGCAGGCGCACGGTGCCGCGCTTGATGGAGTCTTCCACATGGCCGACCACTAGGCGCGCGCCCAACTCAGCAACACGCTGGTCGCGGAACTGGATCACTTCCGGGTAGTTGTGGCCCGTGTCGATGTGCACCAGCGGGAACGGCAGTTCGATCTTGCGGTCGCCCAGGCGGAAAGCCTTGAGTGCCAGGTGCAGCATGACGATCGAATCCTTGCCGCCGGAGAACAGCAGCGCCGGGTTACGGCATTCGGCCACCACCTCACGGATGATGTAGATCGACTCGGCTTCCAGCCAGTCGAGGTGCTCGTTCTGCACGGGCGTCAGTGCCGTGCCGGGGATCTCGCTCATCACTCCCATGATTCTTCCTTAGCTTTTTTGCGACACGTTCGTCGCCGAATTTGTCACATGCAGACCGCATTCCTTGCTGTCGCGCGATTCCCACCACCAGCGGCCGGCGCGCACATCCTCGCCAGCGCGCACTGCACGCGTGCAAGGCTCGCAGCCGATGCTCGGGTAGCCCTTGTCGTGCAGGGCATTGGTGGGCACGTTGTGCTGTTCCAGATAAGCCCAGACTTCGGCCTCCGTCCAGTCGAACAGCGGGTTGTACTTGGCGATGCCTCGGGTGTCGTCGTCTTCGGCAAACGGCAGGTCGGCGCGGGTGACGGCCTGCTCGCGGCGCTGGCCCGTAAGCCATGCGTCGGCATCTTTCAGCGCGCGGTTCAGCGGCACCACCTTGCGGATGTTGCAGCAGGCCTTGCGCAGTTCAATGCTGTCGTAGAACGCGTTCAGGCCGTGGTCGCGCACGTAGGCTTCCACTGCGCGGGCGTCCGGTGCGTACTGCTCGACTGCATAACCATAGTGCTCGCGAATGCGGTCGAGCATTGCCAGCGTCTCAGCGTGCAGGCGGCCGGTCTGCAGCGTGAAGATCGGCAGGTGCGCGCGCACGGCCTCGGGGCTGCGCAGGATCGCGTCGGTCACGACCATGTCTTCGGCGGCCAGGCTGGTGGCGAACTTCGCCACGCCGTGCTTGGCGGCAATCTCAGCCAGACGCTCAAACAGCGCGACTTCCTTGGCAGCCAGGGCTTCAGCGGTGCCGGTGTAGACGGGGCGCGTCCACAGCACCGGGCGCCCAATGACGGACACCGGCGCTTCAGACACAGCGATGTCTTGGGTGTCGCTCATGCTGCGCTCGCTTCAGTCGCGCGCTCGCGGCGGAACAGCGGACGCGGCTCGTCGATGGCGCCTTGGTAGCGCACGCTGATCTCGCCGAAGCCGTTCAGGGCATCGTCGATGTTCTTGTCAGCACGCACGGCAAAGGCGTCGAAACCGCAACGGCGCATGTAGTCGAGCTGGTCACGCAGCACGTCGCCAATGGCGCGCAATTCACGCGTGAAGCCCAGGCGTTGGCGCAGCAGGAACGCGGTGCTATAGCCGCGGCCATCGCGGAAGACCGGAAAATCCACTGCCACCAGCGGCAGGCTCGGCAGATCGGCCTGCAGGGTGAACGGCTCGTCGTCCGGGGCCAGCCACACAGCCAGCGTGCCGGCGCGAGCGCGGGCCAGCAGCGCGTCACGGTTGGCTTCCCAGTAGGGCAGCGGCACGATGGCGTGCGCGGCGGCATCCACGTCGGCCTGGGTCAGTTCGCCGCCCTCAGGGGCACGCAGCACGGTCCAGTCATCGGCCACGACGGCCGGGGCACCGCTTTCCAGCTTGATGATCTTGCTCATGTTCATTCCCTCGGCATTCCCTGGTAATTACGCTTCTTCACGGGCGTAGACGCGTTCCTTGAACGGAGCCATGCCGATGCGGTTGTAGGTATCGATGAACAGCTCGTCTTCGTTGCGGTTGGCGACGAAGGTGTCGATGATGCGTTCGATCACGTCAGGCATTTCTTCCGCCTTGAACGACGGGCCGATGATCTTGCCGATCGCCGAATCGTTGCCCTGCGCACCACCCAGCGACACCTGGTACCACTCCTCGTCGTGCTTATCGACACCCAGGATGCCGATGTTGCCCACGTGGTGGTGACCGCACGAGTTGATGCAGCCAGAGATGTTGAGCGACAGCTCGCCCAGGTCGTACACGTAATCGAGGTTATCGAAGCGCGCTTGAATGGCCTGTGCGATGGGGATCGACTTGGCGTTGGCCAGCGAGCAGAAATCCCCACCCGGGCAGGCGATCATGTCGGTCAGCAGGCCGATGTTGGCGGTGGCCAGGCCGTGCTGCTTGGCCAGTTCCCACAGCTCGAACAGGTCGTGCTTCTTCACGTCCGGCAGGATCAGGTTCTGCTCGTGCGCCACGCGCAGCTCGCCAAAGCCGAAGCGCTCGGACCAGTCGGCCACCAGCGACATCTGCTCGGAGGTTGCATCGCCCGGGGGCAGTGCCACGCCCGGCTTGAGCGACAGCGTGACCGACGCATAGCCCGGCACGCGGTGCGCATGCACGTTGCGGCTGACCCAGCGGGCAAACGCCTTGTTCTCAAGCAGTGCCTTTTCGTAGGTCGCGTCGGTATCGGCCAGCTTTTCGTAGGCGGGCGGCGCAAAGAATGCGCTCACGCGATCAAACTCTTCTTGCGTGATGGTCGACGGGCCGTCCTTGACGCTCTGCCATTCCTCTTCCACCTGGCGGGCAAACTCTTCCGCGCCGATGGCCTTCACGAGGATCTTGATCCGTGCCTTGTACTTGTTGTCGCGACGGCCGTAGCGGTTGTACACGCGCAGCGCCGCTTCGATGTACGACAGCATGTGCTGCCACGGCAGGTCTTCCTTGATGATCGCGCCCAGGATCGGGGTGCGGCCCATGCCGCCGCCAGCCAGAATACGCAGCAGCAGTTGGCCGTCTGCACCGGTGTAGGCATAGACGCCGATATCGTGCAGTTGCACCACGGCGCGGTCTTCACGCGTGGCCGAAATGGCGATCTTGAACTTGCGCGGCAGGAAGGCGAACTCAGGGTTGAACGTCGACCACTGGCGCAGGATCTCGGCCAGCGGGCGCGGATCGGTGTACTCGTCTGCCGCCACACCGGCAAACTGGTCGGTCGTGGTGTTGCGCACGCAGTTGCCCGACGTCTGGATGGCATGCATTTCCACCGACGCCAGCTTGGCCAGGATGTCCGGTGCCTGCTCCAGCTTGATCCAGTTGTACTGGATGTTCTGGCGCGTCGTGAAGTGGCCGTAGTCGCGGTCATGCTCGGCCGCGATATGGCCGAGCATGCGCAGTTGCTTGGCCGACAGCGCGCCGTACGGAATCGCCACGCGCAGCATGTAGGCATGGCGCTGGTAGTACAGACCATTCTGCAGACGCAGCGGCAGGAATTCTTCTTCCGTCAGTTCATCTGCTATGCGGCGGCGCACTTGGTCACGGAACTGCTCGACACGGTCGGCGACAAGGCGTTGATCGTAAGCGTCGTATTGGTACATGGCGTTGACTGTTCAGTCCGGGCCGACCTGAGCCGGCGTGCAATTCAATTGGGGGAAAGCGGTTCTTATATGGCAGCTGTCGACTTAACGACAGCGGCAACAACCAAGCAGGGTCGGCATAACGTCGTGCATCACGACACCAGCTTGATGGCCGTGACCGTCAGCGTGGCGGCAAGCGCGCCGCGCACCAGACGTTCCGGCAGATTCTTCGACAGGCGCGCGCCCAGCCAGATACCCGGGATGGAGCCCACCAGCAGCGACACCAACAGGTTCCAGTCGATCGTGCCCAGGTACATGTGGCCGAGGCCCGCCACAGCGGTCAGCGGCACGGCATAAGCGATGTCGGTGCCGGCCACTTCGGCGCTCTTCAATTCGGGGTACAGGATCAGGATGAGCGTGGCGCCCACAGCACCGGCGCCGATGGACGACACCGTCACCAGCACGCCCAGCACCGCGCCGACGATGATGGTTGCCACGGCCAGCGCGGAACCCTGCAGGCGGTAGCGCGGGTTGGCGGCCAGCCAGCCCAGCACGCGCTGGCGGAACAGCAGCGAGATCACCGTCAGAATGACCGACACGCCGATCGTCAGGCGGATGAGGTGCATCCACTCTGCATCCAGGTTGCCAGCGTTCTTCAGCACAATCACCGTCACCAGCGCGGCGGGCAGGCTGCCCAGGCAGAGGCGCTTGACGATGTCCCAGCGGATATGACCGTGGCTGCGGTGCGCAATCGTGCCCACACCCTTGGTCAGCGATGCAAACGCCAAGTCGGTGCCCACGGCCGTGGCCGGCGAGAAGCCGAACATCAGCGTCAGCAGCGGCGTCATCAGCGAACCGCCGCCAACGCCCGTCAGGCCGACCAACAGGCCGACCAGCAAACCGGAAACCGTATAGGCGAGCGTCATGGGGGACAGTGAGGGCGTGTTATCACGGAGTTCGAGCATCGTAATGACGCCGCCTCATATCCCAAACCAATAAAAAATTGTTTGTTTATATGGCCTCGGTTATAAGTAGCGATCTGATCGCTCACCTTTGTCCATAAGCCCGCGCAGTCATGAACCTTCATCAATTCCGCTTCGTGCGCGAAGCCGTGCGGCAGAAATTCAACCTGACCGAGGCAGCAAAAGCGCTCTATACGTCACAACCAGGTGTCTCCAAGGCCATCATCGAGCTGGAAGAAGAACTGGGTGTCGATATCTTCACGCGCCACGGCAAGCGCATCCGGGGTCTCACGGAGCCGGGCCGGCGCATTCTGGCCTCGGTCGAACGCGTGCTGGAAGAGGTCGAAACCCTCAAGCGCGTCGGCAAGGACTACGCCGCGCAGGACCAGGGCAACTTCACCATCGCCACCACGCACACGCAGGCGCGCTATGCCCTGCCGAAGGCGATTGCCGAGTTCACCCGCAAGTACCCCAAGGTGCGCCTTTCCATTCAGCAGGGCACGCCCGCGCAGATTGCCGAGATGGTGCTGCACGACCAGGCCGACATCGCCATCGCCACCGAGGGCATGTCACATGTGAAAGACCTGATCTCGATCCCGGGCTACCAGTGGCAGCACGTGGTGGTGACGCCCGCAGATCACCCGCTGCTCTCGCGCCAGCACCTGACGCTGGAAGACCTGAAAGCCTATCCGCTCATCACCTACGACCAGCACTTTGCCGGCCGCCCCAAGATCGACCACGCGTTCGAACTGCGCCAGATCAAGCCCGACATCGTGCTGGAGGCCATCGACGCCGACGTCATCAAGACCTACGTGGAAGTGGGCCTGGGCGTGGGCATCGTGGCCGGCGTCGCCTTTGACCCCGACCGCGACCGCAACCTGCGTGCGATTCCCGCCGGCCACCTGTTCGGCACCAACGTCACGCACCTGGGTATCAAACAGGGCGCGTACTTGCGCGGTTTCGTCTACACCTTCATCGAACTGTTTGCGCCAACGCTCACACGCAAGCTGGTCGAACAACTCATGTCTGGCGATCACGAAGCGTACGAGCTCTGATTCGCCCGCAATTTGGCCTGAACTTCCCGGAGATTTCATGACGACCCGACGTCGCCGCTTTTTCGATGGTGTATGCGGCTTGGCGCTCTTCGCCTGCGCCGCCGCCCTCGCCCTGCCCGCCCAAGCCGACATTCGCGTGGGCGTGGTGCTGTCGACCACCGGCCCCGCCGCCGCCATCGGCATCCCCAGCAAGAACACGGTGCAGATGTGGCCCACCACGATTGGTGGCCAGCGCGCGCAGGTCATCATCCTCGATGACGCATCCGACCCGTCGGTGGCCGTGCGTAACGTGCGCAAGCTGATCGCCGAAGACAAGGTGGACGTGATCGTCGGCCCGACGATTGTGCCGACGGCGCTGGCCTCGCTCGATGCCGTGGCTGAGGGGCAAACGCCGATGATTACGCTGGCGGCTTCGGCCTCCATCGTCGAGCCGCAGGACGCCAAGCGCCGCTGGGCCTTCAAGATGCCGCAGAACGATTCGCAGATGGCCACGCTCGTCACGCAGCACATGGCGGACAACGGCGTGCACACCGTCGGCTTTATCGGCTTTACCGATGCGTATGGCGAGAGCTGGTGGCGTGAATTCTCGAAGCTGGCCGACGTGCGCAAGCTGCGGGTGGTGGCCAACGAGCGCTTTGCGCGCACCGATACCAGCGTGACCGGCCAGATCCTCAAGCTGATGGCCGCCAAACCCGACGCCATCCTGATTGCCGGGGCCGGCACGCCTGCCGCATTGCCCCAACGCACGCTGGTCGAGCGCGGCTACAAGGGCCGCATCTATCAGACACACGGCATCGCCAGCACCGAATTCCTGAAGGTGGGCGGCAAGGATGTGGAAGGCACGCTCTTCCCGACCGGCCCGGTGGTGGTGGCGCGCGAATTGCCGGCCACCCACCCCGTGCGCAAGGTCGCGGTGGAATTTGCCGACCGCTACGAAGCCAAGTACGGCCCGAACACCGTCACGCAATTCGCCGGCGACGCCTGGGGCGCGTGGCAGTTGCTCGACAACGCCACGGCCCGTGCTCTGAAGACCAAGGCACAGCCCGGCACCCCCGCCTTCCGCGCCGCACTGCGCGACGCACTCGAAACCACACAAAACCTGACCGTGCCCAACGGCGTGCTGAATCTGAATGCCCAGGATCACCAAGGCTTCGACCAGCGCTCGCGCGTGATGGGCATCATCAAGAACGGCCGCTTCGCTTACGCCGGCCCAAAATAACCAGAGACACGCTATGACACGTATCGCCTTCATCGGCCTCGGCAACATGGGCGCGCCGATGGTCCAGCACCTGATTGCCGCCGGCCACACCGTGCGCGCCTACGTGCGCCGCCCGGAAGCCGCTGACAACGCCCGCGCCATCGGCGCCGAGCCGTGCAACACCCCCGCCGAAGCCGCACGTGACGCCGAGGTCATCTTCACCAACGTCACCTCCACCGCTGATGTGGAAGGCGTGTTGCTGGGGCCGGATGGCGTCATCCACGGGGCACCGCGCGGTGCGATCTGTATCGACCACAGCACGATCTCTGCTGTGGCGACGCGCCGTATCGCGGCCGAGTTGGAAGCGGCCGGCCTGGAGTTTCTGGATGCGCCGGTTTCGGGCGGCACGGCGGGTGCGCAGAAGGCCACGCTGTCGATCATGGTGGGCGGCAAGGCGGAGGTGCTCGAACGCGTGCGCCCGCTGCTGCAACTGCTGGGCACGACCATCACCCACATCGGCGGCCATGGCGCGGGCCAGGTGGCCAAGGCGTGCAACCAGATCGTGCAGGTCATCAACATCCAGGGCATTGCTGAAGCCATGTTGTTTGCGCGCGCCCAGGGCACCGACCCGTCGCGCGTGCTGGCCGCCATCGGCCCGGGCTTTGCGGGCAGCAAGATGCTCGACCTGGAAGGGCCGAAGATGGCCGAGCGCAACTTTGCGGCCGGCATTGAGGCACGTCTGCACGACAAGGATTTCGGCCTGGTGCGCGAGATCGCCCAGGAACTCGGCCTGCAGATGCCGGCGATGAAACTGGTGGCCTCGCAGCTCAATACGCTGGTCGCCAACGGCTGGGGGTATGACGATACGGCGTCGCTGCTGCGCGTGCTGGAGCTGCAGAACGAGGCCAAAGCCGGTTGATTACGCCCTTTGCGGCCAGCCTTGTTTGGCTGGCCGGACTTCTGGCATAATGATTGGCTCAGTTGTACCTGCCCGAGTGGTGAAATTGGTAGACGCAGGGGACTCAAAATCCCCCGCCGCAAGGCGTGCCGGTTCGATTCCGGCCTCGGGCACCATCTTTTGACTCATCCCACCGAGTCCGTCGAACCCCGCTAGAGCTTGAGCCAGCGGGGTTTGTTGTTTCTGGGCGTCCGTCCCCGTCAATCTCAAATGCCACCCGTGGGCGCGCATGAGGGCGCCCCAACACTCCAAGCCTCCCTACTCCCGGACCGCAACGCAGTCGATCTCAAGCATGAAGTCGGGGTTCGGCAACGGCGTGATGGCAGTGGTCCGGGCCGGAAACTTCCCGTCGGGGAAGTAGCTGGCGTAGATGCGGTTCATCTCTTTGAAGTCTTCGCGGCGCGTGATGTAGACGTTGACCTTGACGACGCGATTCCAGCCGACGCCTGCCGCCTTGAGAATGCCCGTGATGCTCTCCATCACCTGCTTCATCTGGGTCGGAAAGTCATTGACGGCCAGCTTGCCATTCTTGTCGTAGGCCGGAATGCCCGACACGAAGATCAGGTTGCCGGCTCGCACAGCGGGAGAGAGCGGCACGGGAATCGCAAACTGGCCTTCCGCGTGGATGAATTCGAGCGAGGTGGCTGCGGGCCTCGCACCCTGTGCCGGGCTCGAAGCCGGGGCGATCAGGCCCAGGCAAACAAGCGCTCCGAGTATCCAACGTCCGAGCATGATTGTCTCCTTTCATGATGTGGCTGCCTACCGTCTGGCGCCACCACGGCTGAGCCGCCGAGCGACGCGTGCAGGCGTTCATCAAAATGCTAGGAAGCCATGCTGGGCAAAGCCATCGGCGAAAGGAACGATACGGTTGTGGATGCCAAATATCAGCCGTCCAAGGCGCCGCTCGGGTTCAACTCCAGCACCCAATTCCAAGCCGTTTCTGCTCCGGCAGAGGCGACATCTTCCAATACTCGGCAACCAACGCAACGACACCGGACAACGTGCACCGCGCGGCGTGGGATAATGCGCGTTTTGCCCCGGGCGTGGCTCAAGAGGTTGTTCGCACGGGCGCGCGAGGGCCTTTATCCGCGTGGCCCGCTCCCACAATCGACCTTCTTCAGTACCCACAATGCCCGCATACCGTTCCAAAACCTCCACCGCCGGCCGCAACATGGCAGGTGCGCGCTCGCTGTGGCGCGCCACCGGCATGAAAGATGAAGACTTCCAGAAGCCGATCATCGCGGTGGTCAACTCGTTCACCCAGTTCGTGCCCGGCCACGTGCACCTGAAGGATCTCGGCCAACTCGTTGCGCGCGAGATCGAA
Organism: Ralstonia sp. A12; assembly: GCF_000801955.1. GTDB lineage: Bacteria > Pseudomonadota > Gammaproteobacteria > Burkholderiales > Burkholderiaceae > Ralstonia. The sequence continues at coordinate 110,571 of NZ_JSZO01000003.1, read as the reverse complement.
GCCGCGGGCGGTGTGGCCAAGGAATTCAACACCATCGCCGTAGATGACGGCATCGCGATGGGCCACGACGGCATGCTGTATTCGCTGCCGAGCCGCGAGATCATTGCCGACTCCGTCGAATACATGGTCAACGCACACTGTGCGGATGCGATGGTCTGCATCTCGAACTGCGACAAGATCACCCCGGGCATGCTGATGGCCGCGATGCGCCTGAACATCCCGGTGGTCTTCGTGTCGGGCGGCCCGATGGAAGCGGGCAAGACACGCCTGGCCAACCCGGTCACCAAGACCATCGAAGTCAAGAAGCTCGATCTGATCGACGCAATGGTGATCGCCGCGGACACCAAGTATTCCGACGAAGAAGTGGCGGAAGTCGAACGCTCGGCCTGCCCGACGTGTGGTTCGTGCTCGGGAATGTTCACGGCCAACTCGATGAACTGCCTGACCGAGGCACTGGGCCTCTCGCTGCCGGGCAACGGCACCGTGGTGGCCACGCACGCAGACCGCGAACAGCTCTTCAAGCGCGCCGGCCACCGCATCGTTGAACTGGCCCGCCAGTACTACGAGCAGGAAGATGAGCGCGTGCTGCCGCGTTCGGTCGGCTTCAAGGCGTTCGAGAACGCGATGACGCTGGACATCGCCATGGGCGGCTCGACCAACACGATCCTGCACCTGCTGGCCATCGCACAGGAAGCCGAGATCGACTTCACGATGGCCGACATCGACCGCCTGTCGCGCGTCGTGCCGCAGCTGTGCAAGGTCGCGCCGAACACGAACAAGTACCACATCGAAGACGTGCACCGCGCGGGCGGCATCATGGCCATCCTGGGCGAGCTGGACCGCGCCGGCAAGCTGCACACCGACACGCCCACAGTGCACGCCCCCACGATGAAGGACGCGCTGGACCAGTGGGACATCGTCCGCACGTCGGACGAAGCCGTGCAGACGTTCTACCGCGCTGGCCCCGCAGGCATTCCGACGCAAGTGGCATTCAGCCAAAGCACGCGCTGGCCGAGCCTGGACCTGGACCGCGCTGAGGGCTGCATCCGCTCAAACGAGCACGCGTTCTCGAAGGAAGGCGGCCTGGCCGTGCTGACGGGCAACATCGCGCTCGACGGCTGCGTGGTGAAGACCGCCGGCGTGGACGACAGCATCCTCGTGTTCGAAGGCACGGCGCACGTGACCGAGTCGCAGGATGAAGCGGTCGAGAACATCCTCGCCGACAAGGTCAAGGCCGGCGACGTGGTGATCGTGCGCTATGAAGGCCCCAAGGGCGGCCCCGGCATGCAGGAGATGCTGTATCCGACGAGCTACATCAAATCCAAGGGTCTGGGCAAAGCCTGTGCGCTGCTGACGGACGGCCGCTTCTCGGGCGGCACCTCGGGCCTGTCGATCGGTCACTGCTCGCCGGAAGCGGCTGCGGGCGGCGCGATTGGCCTCGTGCGCGATGGCGACAAGATCCGTATCGACATCCCCAACCGCACGATCAACGTGCTGGTCTCGGATGAAGAACTCGCGCGTCGCCGCGAAGAGCAGAACGCCAAGGGTTGGAAGCCGGCAAAGGCGCGTCCGCGCAAGGTGTCGGCTGCGCTCAAGGCGTATGCCAAGCTGGTCATGTCGGCCGACAAGGGCGCCGTGCGCGACCTATCGCTGCTGGACGACTGATGTTGCGGCGGGCCGCGTGCCCATCGCTGCCGAAGCCGCTCTCCGGAGCGGCTTTTTCTTTCTGGGCGCCTCCCGCCGAACTCCCCGTAGCGGTGGCTGTCTAGCGTCTCGTTCCTACCTTGACTGCAGGTTCCCCATGATGAGTGTTGGCCCAATCTCGGTACGCGTGATTGTCGTGGCGCTGGCAGCCCTGATCGCGTGGCTCGTTGCGCGATCGATGCAGCGCACCAAGCCAGACGCGTCACCCAAGACGGCAGCCAACCTGTTGCTGGACGCACTGTTTGTCGGCCTGATTGCTGCGCGCATCGGCTATGTCGCGCGCTGGTGGCCGGAGTATCTTGCTGCGCCCAGGTCCATCATCGCGATCGGTGACGGCGGTTTCGACTGGTGGATCGGGCTGCCGGCCGCCGTTGCGTTCGTGCTCTGGAAATCGCGCCAGGCGCGCGCACTACGCCGGCCGGTCTTGATGGGCGTTGCCGCTGGCATGCTGGCGTGGGCGGCAGCACAGGGCACCTTGGCGACGCTACAACGTGCTACGCCGTCGCTGTCCGCATTGCAACTCGAAGGCATGGACGGCGCCGCCGTATCGTTTGACAAACCCATCGGCAAACCCGTGGTCCTGAACCTGTGGGCCACTTGGTGCCCGCCCTGCCGGCGCGAGATGCCGATCCTCGCCCAGGCGCAATCCGACTACCCCAGCGTTGTCTTCCTGATGGTCAATCAGGGCGAGCAGGCACCCACAGTGCAACAGTTCCTCGCACAGCAAGGGCTGACGTTCAACCACGTGCTGCTGGACCCGCTCTCGGAAGCCATGCAGACCTTCGGCTCGCGCGGGCTACCGACCACGCTGTTCTTCGATGCGCAGGGCAAGCTGGTCGACTCGCACATGGGTGAGATCACCGCCGCGCGCCTCAAGGACATGGTGCAAGGTCACTTCAACCCGTGATGTGGGCGCAGTCCGATGCGCGCGTGCACCCGAATCGGACAGGTCCCATAGGATTCGATAACCGCGCCTCCTAGACTCGGGCGCATGAAGACATCGATCCGAAAACTCGTGAGCATCGTGCGCCACGCCGCCAGCGATGCCGTCAGCCCGGCGCGGTTCCAGCGCAACCTCGATATCGTGGTGCTGGGGCTGATCGTGGCGAGCGTGCTCGTCGTCATGGCCGACAGCGTGAAGGAGCTGCATGCGCAGTACGGCGAGGCGCTGTACATCACCGAATGGGCATTCACGCTGCTGTTTACGGCCGAATATCTGTTCCGCCTGCTCACGGCGCCCAAGCCCATCGCCTATGCGCGCAGCTTCTTCGGCATCGTGGATCTCGTCTCCGTACTGCCGACCTATCTCGCGTTCTTCTTCCCCAGCCTGCACGCGCTGATTGACGTGCGCCTGCTGCGGCTGCTGCGCGTGTTCCGCATTCTCGGGTTGTCGATCTATCAGGAAGAAGGGCAGGCGCTGATGCGCGCCCTCACCCGTGCACGCCGCAAGATCTTCGTCTTCATCGGCGGCATGTTCGTGCTCACCGTCATCCTGGGCACGGTGATCTACCTGGTGGAAGGGCCGGAGAACGGCATCACGAGCATTCCCGTGGGCGTGTACTGGGCGGCGGTCACGATGAGCACCACCGGCTACGGCGACCTCACGCCGCAAACGCCGCTGGGCCGGCTGATCACGTCGTGCGCGATCCTGCTCGGCTACGGCATCATCGCGTTCCCGACCGGCATCATGGGTGCCGAACTCGTGGCGACAGCGCTGGAACGCTACCGCCCCCAACAACCGGCCGAACCTTTGACCGACCCTGATGCGCCGCAATGTCCGTGCTGCGGCCGTGCGTTGCCCGTTGCGGACGCGCCCACCACAAGCGAAGCAGCAGACTCCCCTACCCGGAAGTCTGGCCAGTTACCCTAGGAACATCTCTAGGGGTCCTGGACAAAAGAAAAGGCCAAGCTATTGCTCGGCCTTTTTTTGCTACCTCAGCGCGGCGAGGTTCAGTCCCACTGCCCCGCCAGACCATCCGGCGAGACTTCTCGACCGTTGCGCTCAAGCGCGGCAATCTGCGCCATGTCGTCGGCCGTCAGACGCAGCGTTTGTGCACGCAGGTTGCTGGCGAGGTTCTCGCGCTTGGTCGACGACGGGATCACCGAGTAGCCGAGCTGCATCGCCCACGCGAGCACAACCTGCGCCGGTGTCGCGTGATGCCGCTGCGCAATCGCGCCGATCACCGGATCGCCCAGCACCTTGCCGTAGGCCAGCGTCATGTACGACGTGACGTGAATGCCTTCGCGCTGCATGAAATCCACCAGCTTGCGGTTCTGCAGATACGGGCTCAGCTCGATCTGGTTGGTGGCAATGGCGTCTTTGCCGACAGCGGCAATCGCCTGCTGCGTCAGGTCGATGTTGAAGTTCGAGACGCCGATCTGCCGGGTCAGCCCCTTGGCCTTGGCGTCGGCCAGCGCGGTCATGAATTCGTCGAGCGACACACCGTTGCCGGGGGCTGGCCAGTGGATCAGCGTCAGGTCGACGTAGTCCGTGTGCAGCTTGGCGAGGCTGTCTTCGAGGCTCGGCACGAGCTTGCCCTTTGCGTAGTTGTCGACCCAGATCTTGGTGGTCAGGAACAGGTCTTCACGGCGGACGCCCGAGCCGGCAATCGCCGTGCCCACGTCGGCTTCATTGCCGTAGATCTGCGCGGTGTCGACCGCACGGTAACCAAGTTCGAGGCCATTGCGGACCGAGTCGATGACAACCTCGCCCTGCAGGCGGAAGGTGCCGAGGCCGAAAGCGGGAATCTTGCTCATCATGTTCTCCAATGGAGGGGGATCGAGGATGGAAAGGGTTGAATCAAATTACGGGTTCAGGGCCACGCGCGTCCGGCGCTGTGCGACCTGCAAGCCGACAAGCGCCAGGCCTGCCGCTGCAATCACCGCACCGACAATCGGCACAGCCGCGTAACCGAAACCTGCGGAGATGGCCGCACCGCCGGCTGCCGCGCCCAGCGCATTGCCGAGGTTAAACGCGCCAACGTTGACCGATGAGGCCAGCCCAGGCGCCTCGGCTGCGGCGCGCATCACGCGCATCTGCAGCGGCGGCACGACGGCGAAGGTGGCAATGCCCCACACCAGCAGCGCTATCGCTGCACCCGCATGCGTCTTGGCAAGCATGGGGAAGGCGAGCATCGTCACGATCAGCAGCAGCAGGAAACCGATCAGGCTGCCGTCCAGCGAGCGGTCCGCCAGGCGGCCACCGGCGATGTTGCCGATCGAGAAGCCGATGCCGATCAGCACCAGCATCGCCGTCACGAACGCGGGTGAGGCACCGGTCAGTTGTGCAAGCGTCGGGGCGACGTACGTATAGAGCGTGAACATGGCACCGGCACCGAGCACCGTGGTAGCGAGCGCACCGAGCACGACAGGTCGTGTCAGCACGGCGAGTTCGGCCCGCAGGTTGGGCATCTTGCCGGCCTCGCCCTTGGGCAACGCGGCAAACAAGCCCGCGATGGCGATCAGGCCCAGGCTGGCCGTGGCGGCAAACGACATGCGCCAGCCGATCATCTGGCCGAGCCAGGTGGCGGCCGGTACGCCGCCCACGTTGGCGATCGTCAGCCCCATGAACATGGTCGCCACTGCACTCGCCTGCTTCTCGCGCGGCACGAGGCTTGCCGCCACCACCGAACCCAGCCCGAAGAACGCACCGTGGTTGAGGCTGGTGACGAGCCGCGCAAGCAGCAGCGTCGTGTAGTCAGGGGCAACCGCCGACAGCAGGTTGCCGATCGTGAAGATGCTCATGAGCGCGATCAGCGCCTTGCGGCGGGGCCAGCGCGCGAGCAGCAGCGTCATGATCGGCGCACCGACCATCACACCGATGGCATAGGCGCTGATCAGCATGCCGGCCTGGGGAATCGACACATGCACGCCGTCGGCAATCACCGGCAACAGGCCCATCGGCGAGAACTCGGTGGTGCCGATGCCAAAGGCACCAGCGGCAAGCGCGAGCAGCGGCAGCGTTGCGCCGCTGCGTGTCTGCTCGGTGGAAGGGGTGGTGGGGTTCATGCTGCGTGCTCCAGTACAGGGGGATGGAAGATCGGCAGAACTTCTGCTGCGATTTCCGCAAACGTTTCAGCAAGCGGGCGACGATTACGGCGGAAATGCAGCCCGATATGCTGCACACCCGCTTCGCGCATCGCCGCCAGTTCTTCAGCCAGGGCGATGCGGCCAGCGCGCGCGCCAAAGCGATGGCGCTCCAGCGGCGCGTGCGGATCGTCGGCAAGGTCGAGGTGGATGAAGCTCACGTACGGCTTGTCACCAGCCACGGCACGCCACGCGGCGGTGCGCTGCGCGTGGTCTGCCGGCGTGCCCGGATAGGCAAGGCAGCCATCCATGTGCGAGCCGATCCAGGTCGGTGTCTGCTGCGCAAGGCCCGCGACCAGCAACGGCAGCGGCGTGCGCAGGGCCGGCAGGACTTCCACGCCGGCCGGCAGGTTGCCTCGGGCGCCATCGCGCAGCATCGCGATCTGGTCGCGGAAGCGTGCGCCGCGCGATTCGAAGTCGCGGTTGAACAGCGGATATTCCACCGGCCGATCACCGCTTGCCACGCCCAGCAACAGACGGCCTTGGCTGAGTGCTTGCACCGTCGCAGCGGACTTCAGCGTCAGCAGTGGCTCACGCAGCGGCAGCACGACAGCCGCCGTACCGAGCAGGATGTCGCGGGTGATACCGGCGAGGTAGCCGAGATACGAGAACGCCTCGAACACCTGCGCAGCATCGCCAAACGTGGGGTCGTACACCGGCACGTCCCGCACCCACAGGGCACGGAAGCCGAGTGTATCCGCCAGTTGCACGAGGGTTGCGTGGTGTTCCATGTCGGGCACGCCGGGGCGGCGTCCATCCTGCTGGCGTTTGGCTTCGCCCGCGGGGGACCAATCGTTGTCGAGCGGCAGCTCGATACCGATGCTGAAGCCGCCGTGTGCCAGTTTGTCGAGTGAAGTGGACATGATCGTGACCGGTTCAGCGCGCGCGCAGGCTGCCTTCCAGGCGGTGCAGCTCCAGTGACGCTGTCGTAAAGAACGAGCGCGAGGTGCCCGCGCCAAAATCGTCGATGTGGACCACCGTCGAGCGATCGGCCTCCTGCCATGAGATCGCGTAGATGCCGTCGGCCACCGGCTGCCACGTATAGGCGACCTCGCCGCGGGCGCCGGCAAACGGCCCTTCGGTGATCTCGTAACGCATGTGGATGCCGTCCTCGGCATACGCGTTGGTGGCGGTGAGGCCGTCGTAACGGACTTCGAACGTCTTGCCGGCAAATGGTGGCAAAAGCGGTGGGCGGGTCGATGCGTGCATGTTGGTGATCTCCTGATGCCACCGCGCTAACGGCATGACCGTTCAGCGCAGCGGGAATGGAGCGCAGTGTGCTTGCTTTACCTTTGCGCATAAACCCGGTTTGACAAGAAAGACTCTTGATTCCTAATCAACAATCCAGGGCCGCCGGCAGCCACGGCAAGTGGCATCGCCTTGATCAGCGCGTTGCAATTCGGCCATCGATCACTTCTTTCATATATGTCACGTTGTGATATATTTCGCCCGAAACGTACCGCCATACCATGTCGTCCTCCGCCCCACGCCCACTGTCCAAACAGGATTTCGAGACGCTGTCCGATTTCCGCTATCACCTGCGCCGCTTCCTGCGTGCGTCCGAAGACCTGATCCAGTCCGAAGGGATCACGCCGCTGCAATACCAGTTGTTGCTGCACATCAAGGGCTATGCCGGGCGCGAATGGGCGACCGTGGGCGAGCTGGCTGAACGCCTGCAGGCTTCGCCGCACGGCACGGTGGCGCTGGTCACCCGCTGTGAAGAAGCGGGCCTGGTCGAACGCCGCCCGAGCGAAGCCGACGCCCGTCAGGTGGAAGTTCACCTCAGCAAGAAGGGCGACCACCTGGTCGCGCTGCTGGCGGCGCTGCACCAGAGCGAGCTGTCCACCTTCAGCCGCGCCTTCAAGATTCCCCACACTGAACAACCCGCCGAGCAGTAACGTCATGCACACCATCGACCATCGGCGCGATTTCGCGACCGACACGACGCTCTTTCGCACCACCACGCTGGCAGTCGTCATTGCCGCCTTCGCTACGCTGGCGGCGGTGGCGTTGCTCAACCTGATCCGCTTCTTCACCAACCTGTTCTTCTTCCAGACGCTGTCGCTGGCGGATCATTCACCGGCGGCCAACACGCTGGGGCTATGGGTGATCGTGGTGCCGGTCATCGGCGGACTGATCGTTGGGCTGATGGCGCGCTTCGGCTCAGAAAAGATCCGTGGCCACGGCATTCCCGAGGCCATCGAGGCCATCCTGTTCGGCAAGAGCAAGATGTCGCCCAAGGTGGCGGTGCTCAAGCCGCTGTCGTCGGGCATCGTGATCGGTAGCGGCGGGCCGTTCGGTGCGGAAGGCCCGATCATCATGACCGGCGGCGCGCTGGGCTCGCTGTTCGCGCAATTCTTCAAGCTAACCGCTGCCGAGCGCAAGACGCTGCTGGTGGCCGGTGCCACTGCGGGCATGACGGCCGTGTTCGGCACGCCGGTGGCCGCGTTGCTGCTGGCGGTGGAACTGCTACTGTTCGAATGGCGCCCGCGCAGCATGCTGCCGGTGGCGGTGGCATGCGCAGTGGCGGGTTTCCTACGCGTGCTGGTGCTGGAGCCGGGCCCCCTCTTCCCGCTGGAGACAGCTCCGGCGACCTTGCCGGCACTGGGCTCGTGCGTGGTCGCGGGCGTGCTGTGCGGTGCGCTGGCCCGTTCGCTGTCGATGGCGCTGTACAAAACGGAAGACCTGTTCGGCCGCTTGCCGATCCACTGGATGTGGTGGCCGGCCATCGGCGGGCTGGCCGTCGGCATTGGCGGGTACTTCGAGCCGCGCGCGCTGGGTGTCGGCTACGACGTCATTGGTGACCTGCTGCACAACCATCTGGCCATTCGCGTGGCGCTGGCGCTGCTGGTGGTCAAGGCCATCATCTGGGTGATCGCGCTGGGCTCGGGCACCTCGGGCGGTGTGCTCGCCCCGCTGCTGATGATGGGTGCGGGACTGGGTGTGCTGATCGGCCCCGTGCTGCCGGGCGGTGATCCGGGCCTGTGGCCACTGGTGTGCATGGCCGCCATGCTGGCTGGTGTGCTGGGCGCCCCGCTTACGGCCATCGTGTTCGCTTTCGGGCTCACGCACGACGTCAACGCCTTGCTACCGATCCTGCTGGCGGTGGCGGTGTCCTACGGCTTTGTCGTGCTGACCATGCCGCGCTCGATCATGACCGAGAAGATCGCGCGCCGCGGCTTCCATATCTACCGGGAGTACGCCGTCGACCCGCTCGAGCGCCACGCCGTGGGCGAGGTGATGACACAGTCGGTGCAAACCATTGAGGCAACGGCGTCCATCACGGACGTGCTGACCGCGCGCTTTGGCGCAACGCAGGCACATCGCGCATTTCCTGTCGTGCACGACGGCGCGCTGGTCGGCACGCTCGACCGAGATGCCCTGCTGGCCGGCCAGAAACGCGGCGCCACCACGATTGCCGAACTGTTCGGCGCCAACGCCCCCGTGATGGCACTGCCCGATGAAACCTGCCGCATCGTCGCCACGCGCTTGGCCGTGCATGGCCTGGAGCGGTTGCCCGTGGTGACCGACTCGCAATCGCGCAAGCTGGTGGGCATCGTGTCGCGCAGCGACCTGGTCAAACCATCGCTGGCGTTCTTTGACGAGGAACAGCGCCGTGAGCGCTTCCGCCGTGTGCCGCTGTCGGGCACGCGCGCGCATCTGGAGCTGCGGCGCCGGCGCGCTGGCCGGGCGCCGCGCTAACACGCTTACTGCAGAACGAGTTCGACGCGGCGGTTCTTGGCGCGTCCGGGCTCGGCATCGTTGCTGGCGATAGGCGCCAGCGACGCCACACCCTTGCCCGACAGCCGCCCCGCCGCAATCCCATACTGCGACGACAGCGCCTTCGCCACTGCATCCGCACGCTGCTGCGACAGCTCCTGGTTGCGCGCAAACTGCCCCTGGTTGTCGGTGTGCCCGACGATGAACACCTTGAGCGCGGGCGCCGTCTTCAGCAACTGCGCCATCTGGTCGAGCTGCGCTTTCGACTCCGGCTTGAGCGTTGCCTTGTCGGTGTCGAAGTAGACGCCGTACAACGCAACCTTGCCGTCGCTCTGCAGAGCCTTCTGCAAGGCTGGTGCATCCAGCAATTGCACCTGCCCCGTCTGCATAGCCTGCCCGTCAACCACCTGTTCGTAGACATACGCACCGCCGTTGCCCGAGGTGCTGGCTTCCATCACATGCAGGAACACCGTGGTCGTGCCCTGCGCGTTGGTACGCTGCGCCAGAATCGCCCGGTGCGGCGGGCCGAACGATGCATCGCCAAACCCGGTTGGGGCGACCTTGTTCATGTTGTGCACGTAGCCGGCAAAGCGGTTGCCGCAAGCGTCATTCGCGCACTGGAACAGCACCTTGAACTCCGATTTGGCCAATGCCTGCTCGTAGTTGCGCGTAATCTCCAGCGCGCTCTTGTCGCCAGGAATGCGGTAGCTGATGTAGGTGATCTTGCCCTCGGTCTTGAGCACCTTCGGGTTGTGGTCATCCTCGATGGGGGCGTTGGGCAAGATGGCCTCGTCGAAACTCGTCACCTTGTAGGCGGCGATCGTCGCGCCGGCAAAGCGCCCCAGCGCCGGGTGGTCCTTGGACCCTTTGATATCGGCGGCATGCGCCAGCGCGGTGGCACCCAACAGCGGCAGCACCGCCAGTACGGACAGACGATTCGACAAGATTTTCTCCCAGGCACGATCGACAAGCGCCATCTGGCGCGTCGGCCGAGTATAGGAAGCTGCCCGCCGCGTTGTGTTACGCCGTCTTAACCTGCAACGTGCCGGTTGCGACCGCTTTCCTTGGCGCGGTACAGCGCCAAATCGGCACGCTTGAGCATCTCCGATGCGGTGTCGCTGGCACGGTGGCTCGTCATGCCCATGCTGACGGTCATGGTCAGGCCGGTAGGGAAGTTCTCGTCGGGCTCGGCCACGGCAGTACGCAGGCGTTCGGCCACCTCGGTGGCCTCCTCCAGCGTGGTACGGCCCATCACGATGGCGAACTCTTCGCCCCCGAGACGGCCGACAAGATCGCTGCTGCGCAGGACACCCGTCGCCAGTGAGGCAAAGCGCTGCAGCGCCATGTCACCCACCGCGTGGCCCCACGTGTCGTTGATGCGTTTGAAATGGTCCAGATCGGCCAACACCAGCACGAGCGGCTCGCCTCGGTTGTGGGCCCGCGTCAGCACCGTATCGAACAGCGCAAGGAAGCGGCGCCGCGTCAGCACACCGGTCAGGTGATCAAAATGCGCCTCATTGGCGAGCGCGCTGTTGGTGCGCTGCAGCCGCTGGTTCAAGTGACGCGTCAGGCGGTGGTGCTGCCGCTCGCGCACCAATGACCACGCCACCAGCACGAAGCTCAGCAACACGCTCACGAACAGCACGAAACCGATCACGCGGTTGCGGTCATGGTTGGCCATCTGCTGAGACCACGCCAGCAGCGGCTCGGCCACCATGATCGTAAGGTCGGCGCTGGCGTTGCGCGAGACGGTCAGCGACGGCGTGGCAACGCCATCGCGCCAGGTCAGCGCATTGCGTACCTCCGCCGGCACCCAGTTGGGCACGTCACGATGCGCCTGCGCCATCGATCGATAAGGCCACGCGTCGAAATCGACACGCTGATACGCGTTGTAGCGCTCGCTGGCGCTCATGTGCTGCAGGCGCGAGTCCGGCAGGATCTTGCCCACCAGCGATGCATCGGTCGACAAAATGATGAGCCCGTTCGGATCGGTCAGCAGCGAGGTCGGATGCGACACCCAGTGCTGCAGGCGCGTGAGGCTCACCTTGGTGGCCATCGCCGCCACGAGATAACCCGCGTCGTCATACACCGGTGCCGCGAAGAACAGGCCCGGCACGGCAGTCACCATGCCCACGGTGAACTGCTCGCCCAGTCCGCCCAGCATCGCCTCTTTCATGTACGGCTGCATGGCCGACTGCACGCCGAGGAACGTTTCAGCATGGCTCGCATTGCTGGCCAGCACTACGTAGCCGCGCTGGTTGACGACCCACACGTAGTCCAGCCCGAGGTCGCCGGCGGCGGTGTTCAGAAACGCGCTGGTGTCTGCAACCTCGGGATGGGTCAGCGCCTCCTTCGCACGCGAGCCCTGGTCCATCAGGTTCCAGCGCCGCGTGTCGACGCGGTCCACGGCGCGCGGGATGGCTTCGATCTGCGCGAGTGTCTGCGGAACGGCGCGCAGCAGCGCCACGTCGGCGGTGATCTGGTTCGACATGCCCTCGGCCACCTGCGCAGCCAACTGGCGGCGCACATCCACCATCTGCTGCACGTCACGCGCGCCCATTGCATCGGCCACCATGTTGGCGGCAAACCAGCACAACACCACGCCCACAGCCAAGCCCGCCAGCACGAGTGCAACGCGCACCATGCGCTTGCGCTCGGTGGGCGAAACCGGTGCGGGCGTTGGTGCAGGCGCGGGCTCAGCCATGTCAGGCCTCAGCTTGCAGGAAGTCGGCCACGGTCGGATAGCGCAGTGCCACACGCAGTTCGTGCGTCAAGCGTGCATTGCGCAGCCGCCGCGATTCGCTCATGAATGACAGCAGCGACGGCTCGATCTGCCGGACGGCATCCGCGCGTGTAATGCGCGGCGGACGCGGCAGGCCACGCGCATCGGCCACGGCATCGAAGTAATCACCCATGCGCAACTCGGAGGCATCGCTGGCGTGCACGACACGCTGCGCACGGCCGCGCACTAACGCCGCGATCAGTGCGCGCGCCAGATCGTCAGCATGGATGTGATTGGTGTAGACATCGTCTTCTGCGCGCAAGGCAGGGGTCCCACGTTGCAGACGCGCCACCGGCAGGCGGTCGGCGGCATAAATGCCGGGAATGCGCAGAATCGACGTGCGCCAGCCGCCGCCCACGCCAAACCAGCGCACCCGGCGCTCCGCCGCCACACGGCGCTGGGCGCGTGCGGTGGTCGGGTTGACCGGGCGGGATTCGTCGACCCACGCGCCGGCCGCATCACCATAGACACCGCTGGTGCTGGCGTACACGAACGACCGCGCTTGGAGGCGGGTTTTCAAGCGGCCCGTCAAGCCACCAAACCGGCGCGCCCGGTCGGGTAAAATGCGTTGTTTTGTGCCTTGGGGCAGTTGGCCCGGACGGGCCAGTGCATGCAGCAGCGCGGCGGTACGCGGGTCGTCGTCACCAGTGGACGGTGGTGGCGCCAGGTGCAGCACGCGGGGGCTCAAGCCGCGCAAGCGGCGCAGCGATGCGGCATCGTCCAGGTTGGCTAGGACCGGCACGGCGCCGGCTTCGCGCAACGGTGCGCAGCCATCCTGGCGTGAGGTGACGGCAAAGACGCGAAAACGCGTGCGCAGCATCGTCAGGCAACGCTGGCCAACATCGCCGCAGCCGACAATGAGCACGCGTGGAAGCCCCAGGCGGGACATGGATTTCGGTGGCCGGGCTCTTGCCGGGGTCATGATTGGATGTGCCGCGTTTGTGCGACCGGACGGGCGACCAGACACTCTTTTCAACATATTCGGATTGTAGTATGGCTTACCAGATCAACGTGCTGCCCAGCGGCCGCCAGTTCCAGGCCGAAGACGGCGAGACCATCCTTGCAGCAGCGCTGCGCCAGGGCATCGGCCTGCCGTATGGCTGCAAGAACGGTGCATGTGGCTCGTGCAAGGGCCACGTGCGTGAAGGCTCCATCGTCCAGGGCAACCACTCGGCCAACGCGCTCTCCGCCCAGGAAGCCACGGAAGGCCGCGCACTGTTCTGCTGCGCCACGCCCGCGACTGACGTCACCATTGAAGTGCGCGAAGTGCAAGGCGCGGGCGATGTGCCCATCAAGAAGATCCCGTGCCGCGTGGCCTCGCTGGAGAAAGCCGCGCCGGACGTCTCCATCGTCAAGCTGCAACTGCCTGCCACCGAGCGTATGCAATTTCTCGCCGGGCAGTACGTGGAATTCATCCTCCGCGACGGCAAGCGCCGCAGCTACTCGATCGCCAACCCGCCGCACGAAGAGGGGCCGATCGAGCTGCACATCCGCCACATGCCGGGCGGTGCCTTTACCGATTACGTCTTCGGCGCCAAGGAAGGCGCGCCGGCCATGAAGGAGCGCGACATCCTGCGCTTTGAAGGGCCGCTCGGCAGCTTCTTCCTGCGTGAAGAATCCGACAAGCCGATCATCCTGCTGGCCTCGGGCACCGGTTTCGCGCCCATCAAGGCCATCGTCGAGCATGCGCAGTTCATCGGCAGCAAGCGCCCGATGACGCTGTACTGGGGCGGCCGCCGCCCGCAAGACCTGTACATGCACGCCAAGGCGGAAGAATGGGCGCGCACGATTCCAGGCTTCACCTACGTGCCGGTCGTCTCCAACGCCCTGCCCGAAGACGCCTGGGCCGGCCGCACCGGCTTCGTCCATCAAGCCGTGATGGCCGACCACCCCGATCTGTCGAACCATGAGGTCTACGCTTGTGGCGCGCCGGTAGTGATCAACTCAGCCCGCGCGGACTTTGCCGCCCAGTGCCAGATGCACCCGGACGCGTTCTTCGCCGACTCGTTCACCTCGGAGGCGGACCTGCACCCAGCTGCGGGTTGACCCTCGGGCCAACCGTTGCACAAATCCAAACCGGGTCGAAATTTCGTTTTGACTTGACTTGGCATCCGTCTTATTCTTGCGCCTTATGAACCAAGCCCTGCACCTCCGACGCCGCCGTACGTTGCTCCCTCCGGGAAGCCGCGCGGCTGTCTGCTGATTGCATATCGGGTTCACAGGATTCGACGATCACAAGGCCACGGGGCAACCCCCGTGGCCTTTGTCTTTTTCCAACTCGCATTTGTTCGCTTTTTCATCTTCCTGCCGCCTTTTTCTGGAGCTTTGCCATGGCGTTTGCTGACTACCCCGTCCAGTCCCTGATGTACATCACCAACCGGCCCGAAATCGTCTTCACCGAAGGCAAGGGCTCCTGGCTGACGGATCACAACGGCAAGCGATACCTGGACTTCGTGCAAGGCTGGGCCGTCAACTGCCTTGGCCACTCCAACGACGGCATGATCGAAGCGCTCAACGCGCAAGCGAAGAAGCTGATCAACCCGAGCCCGGCCTTCTACAACGAGCCGATGGCGAAACTGGCCGGCCTGCTGACCGCGCACAGCTGCTTCGACAAGGTGTTCTTCGCCAACAGCGGCGCCGAGGCCAACGAAGGCGCCATCAAGCTCGCCCGCAAGTGGGGCAAGAAGCACAAGAACGGCGCGTTCCAGATCATCACCTTCGACCACAGCTTCCACGGCCGCACGCTCGCCACCATGAGCGCATCGGGCAAAGCCGGCTGGGACACCATCTTCGCGCCGCAGGTGCCGGGCTTCCCGAAGGCGATCCTGAACGACATCGCCTCGGTGGAAGCGCTGATCACCGATGAGACCGTCGGCGTGATGCTCGAGCCGGTGCAAGGCGAAGGCGGCGTGCTGCCGGCCACGCCGGAGTTCATGCAGCAACTGCGCGCGCTGACCAAGAAGCACAAGATCCTGCTGATCGTCGATGAAGTGCAAGCCGGTTGCGGCCGCTGCGGCACCCTCTTCGCCTACCAGCTCTCGAACATCGAGCCGGACATCATGACGCTGGGCAAGGGCATCGGCGGCGGCGTGCCGCTGTCGGCCCTCCTGTGCACGGATGAAGTCGCCAGCTTCGAAGCCGGCGACCAGGGCGGCACCTATAACGGCAACCCGCTGATGACGGCGGTCGGCTGCTCGGTGATCGAGCAATTGCTGGCCCCGGGCTTCCTGGCCGGCGTGCAGGAACGCGGCGCCTACCTGCGCAAGCAATTGCTGCAACTGTCGGAAGAGTTCGGTCTGGCCGGCGAGCGTGGTGATGGCCTGCTGCGCGCCCTGCTGCTCGGCAAGGACATCGGCGGCCAACTGGTCGAAGCCGCACGCGAGATGAACCCAACGGGCCTGCTGCTGAACGCCCCGCGCCCGAGCATCCTGCGCTTCATGCCCGCACTGAACGTGACGACCGAAGAGATCGACACGATGATCGACATGCTCCGCACGCTGCTCAAGGCACACGCCTAAGCTTCAACGCTTCACCCAGGGCGGCGCGCGCAGCGCCGCCCTTCAACGCTACTCCCACCCCGAGGTTTGCCATGGCCCTAACGCGTGTCCTGCACGTTGTTCCGGCCACGGGGATCGTTTTATCTGACGATCCTGCGTGGCTTCCGCTGGACCAGATCTACAACTTCCTCTCGCGAGAAACGCATTGGGCTCGCGGCCTGCCGCGTGAGGTGTTCGACCGATCGATCGCCAACTCGCTGTGCTTCGCGGCCTATCGCCAGAACGACGACGGCGTGCGCGAAGACCTCGTGGGCTTCGCGCGCTTCATCACCGATCGCGCGACGTTTGGCTATCTGTGCGACGTGTTCGTGTTGCCCGAATGGCGCGGCAAAGGCGTCTCGCATGCGCTGATGGATTTCCTGCGCGAGCATCCGGAGCTGCAAAGCCTGCGCCGCACGGTGCTGGTCACCACGGGCGCGGACTGGCTCTATCGCAAGCACGGCTTTACCGATGTGCCTGAGGGGATCGGCTTCATGCAACTGCACCGGCCGAACATCTACAAGGCAACCTCGGCCTGAAACGTTCGCCATGCGCAAAGAAAAAAGCCTCGCAACTGCGAGGCTTTTTCCATGGTACTGCGGGGTGCTTATTCGCCCAGGTAGGCGGCGCGCACCTTCGGGTCGTCCAGCATCTGCTTGGCCTCGCCGCTCATGGTGATGAGACCGGAGTCCATCACGTAGCCGCGGTGCGCTGCTTGCAGCGCCAGGCGCGCGTTCTGCTCAACGAGCAGCACAGTCACGCCTTGCGCCGAGATGTCGCGCACGACCTCGAAGATCTTCTCCACCATGATCGGCGAGAGACCCATCGACGGCTCGTCCAGCAGCAGCAGCTTCGGTTGGCTCATCAGCGCGCGCGCCATGGCCAGCATCTGCTGCTCACCGCCCGACATCGTGCCGGCCAGCTGGTTTGCACGCTCCTTCAAGCGCGGGAAGATGCCGAACATGCGGTCGATGTCCGCCTTGATCTGGGCATCGTCGTTGCGCGTGAAGGCGCCCATCTGCAGGTTCTCGACGATGGTCATGCGCGCGAACACGCCGCGGCCTTCCGGCACCATCGCCAGGCCCTGCTTGAGCAGGTTGTAGCTCGGCACGCCCTTGATGGACTTGCCCAGATACTGCACGTCACCAGCGGCCCAACCCTGCAGGCCAGTGATGGCCTTCATGGTGGTCGTCTTGCCGGCACCATTGGCACCGATCAGCGTGACCAGCTCACCTTCGCGAATCTCCAGATCCACGCCCTTGACCGCCTGGATGCCGCCGTAGGCAACCTTCAGGCCGTCGATCTTCAACATAACTGGTTTCATCCGTAATCCTTTTGCCAACAGGCCCAATCAATGCGCCGCGGCGCCCAGGTAGGCCTCGATCACGGCCGGGTTGCTCTGCACTTCGTGCGGCAGACCCTGCGCGATCACCTTGCCGTAGTCCAGCACGGTCAGGCGGTTGCACAGGCCCATCACCAGCTTCACGTCGTGTTCGATCAGCAGAATGGTCTTGCCGTCGGACCGGATCTTGTCGAGCAGACCCCGGAGTTCCACCTTTTCAGTAGCGTTCATGCCGGCGGCCGGTTCGTCCAGGGCCAGCAGCTTGGGCTGCGTGGCCAGGGCGCGCGCAATCTCCAGACGACGCTGGTGACCGTACGACAGGTTGCGCGCCGTGTAGTTGGCGTACTTGCCAATGCCGACGTACTCCAGCAGGTCGTGCGCCCAATCTTCGATGGACTGCTCTTCCTCACGCGCGAACTTGGTGCGGAACACCGCGCCGATCAGACCGGACTTGGTGCGCACGTGGCGGCCGACCATGACGTTTTCCGCCGCGGTCATGTCACCGAACAGGCGGATGTTCTGGAACGTACGCGCAATGCCGGCCTTGGCCACTTCGTGCACGGCCGTCGGCTGATAAGGCGTACCGCCCAGCACGAACTCACCGGCGTCCGGCGTGTACAGGCCGGTGATGACGTTGAAGAACGTGGTCTTGCCGGCGCCGTTCGGGCCGATCAGACCGTAGATCTCGCCTTCGCGGATTTCCAGGTTCACATCGGACAGCGCTTGCAGGCCGCCGAAACGCTTCTGCACTCCTCGGATCGAGAGGAGGACGTTGTTGTTGCTCATGTGCGTGCCTCCATCAGATACGGGACAGTCCACCGACCCGCGCCTTCTGCGGACGGTCTTCCTTGCGCGGCGAGGGCCACAGGCCCGCGGGGCGATACAGCATCACCACCACCATCGCCAGGCCGAACAGCAACTGACGCAGCACTTCCGCTTCCACGATCACATGGCCGAACAGCTTGTTCTGGATCGGCTCGGCGAGGGCACGCAGCAGCTCCTGGAAGCCCACCAGCAGGATGCCGCCCAGGATCACGCCCGGGATGTGGCCCATGCCGCCCAGCACAACGATGGCCAGCACGTAGATCGACTCCCACAGCACGAACGATTCCGGCGACACGAAGCCCTGGAACGATGCGAACATCGCACCCGACACACCACCGAACGACGCGCCCATGGCAAATGCCAGCAGCTTGACGTTGCGGGTGTTGATACCCATCGCCTTGGCAGCGATTTCGTCTTCACGGATGGCAACCCAGGCACGGCCGATACGCGAGTTCTGCAGTCGCAGGCACACGATGATGATGATCGCGGCCAGCGCTACGAACAGGTAGTAGTACATGTGTACCGACTCGAAGCGGATGCCAAAGAATTCATGGCGCTTCGAGAAGTCGAACCCGAAGATCTTGACCGACTCGATCAGGTTGATGCCCTTCGGACCGTTGGTGATGTTCACCGGGCGGTCGAGGTTGTTCATGAAGATCCGGATGATTTCACCAAAGCCCAGCGTCACGATGGCGAGGTAGTCACCACGCAGCTTCAGCGTCGGCGCGCCCAGCAGGATGCCGAACAACGCCGCCAGCCCCGCGCCCAGCGGAATCACCCACCAGACGATGAGATGTAGCCCGTTGGGGAACAGCTGGTGAATCCACTCGAACTGGTTGGACAGATGCGGCGAGCCCAGCAGCCCCATCATGTACGCCCCCACCGCGTAGAACGCGATGTATCCCAGATCGAGCAGGCCGGCAAAGCCCACCACGATGTTCAGGCCCAGGGCCAGCATGATGTAGAGCAGCGCGAAGTCCAGCACGCGCACCCAGTAGTTACCACCTGCAGCACCGACAATGAACGGTGCGAACAGGGCCAGGATCAGGAAGCCGTAGAGCGCGGCGCGCGTCTTCTTCGGTGCCTTGAAATCGGTTGCAGTTTCAGTCATGGCGCTCCCCTTCTTATGCACGGTCCGCAACGCGTTCGCCCATGATGCCGGACGGGCGGAACAGCAGTACGCCAATCAGCACGATGAACGCGAAGACATCCTGGTAGTTCGAACCGAACACACCGCCAGTCAGATCGCCGATATAGCCGGCACCCAATGCCTCAATCAGGCCCAGCAGCATGCCGCCCACCATGGCGCCTGCCAGGTTGCCGATGCCACCAAGCACTGCGGCGGTGAACGCCTTCAGGCCAGGGATGAAGCCCATGTAGAAGTGGGCATTGCCGTAGTTGGTCGCCATCATCACACCTGCGATCGCTGCCATGGCAGCACCGATCATGAAGGTGGCAGAGATCACGAAGTTCGGGTTGACGCCCATCAGGCCTGCCACACGCTGGTTCTCGGCGGTGGCGCGCATAGCGCGGCCGAGCTTGGTGCGGTTGACCAGCAGGATCAGCCCGACCATGGTCAGGATCGACACTAGGATGATGACGATTTCCTTGCCGGTGATGGTTGCGCCCGTGGAGCCGATATCAATCGGGCTCGAAGGCAGCAGTTGCGGGAAGGTCAGCGGGTTACGCGACCAGATCATCATCGCCAGGGTCTGCAGCACGATCGACACGCCGATGGCGGTGATCAGCGGCGCCAGACGCGGCGCATTGCGCAGCGGCCGGTAGGCAACCCGTTCGATGGTGTACGCCACGATGGCGCAAACCGGCATCGCAAACAGCAACGCGAACACCAGCGTGAGCCAGTCAGGCAGATTGGGGAAGTACTTCTGGAGGAAGTTGATGGCAGTCAGTGCTGACATTGCACCGACCATCAGGACATCGCCGTGGGCGAAGTTGATGATGCCGAGAATACCGTAGACCATGGTGTAGCCAAGTGCGATCAGCGCGTAAATGCTGCCGAGCACCAGACCGTTCACGATCTGCTGGATAAAGATATCCATGAGAACAGCTCCTGCTATGCCTTGCTTTGTTGTAGGCGACGGGATGGCGCGCCCGCAAGGTATGCGATCAATCGGATGGGTAAGGTGAGGTTGCTGGTAAGCGGCCTGCCGAACGCGCCCATGGTGAGGGCCTTGTATGACTGGCTAGGCTATAAAAAACGGCACCGCAAGGGTATGCGCGGTGCCGTTTTTAAGGGCAAATCGTAATAAGAATCGCCCTTCGATTACATCTTCACAACGTCAAGGACGGTCTTCTTCTTGTCCTTGTAGTTGTACAGGGTGATGGAGCCTTGCTTCAGGTCACCCTTCTCGTCGAACGAGATGTTGCCGATCACGCCGTTGTAGTTGGTTGCCGGCATGGCAGCCAGGATCTTGGCCGGATCGGTCGAGTTGGCACGCTTCATCGCATCGATGATCACGTTGACAGCGTCATACGTGAACGGTGCGTAGATCTGTACCGGCGTGTGGAAACGGTCTTGGTACTTCTTGTCGAAGTCCGCGCCCTTCTCCATCTTCGACAGCGCCAGGCCTGCTTCCGAGCAGATGATGTTGTCGATTGCGTCGCCGGCCAGTTCGGCCACCTTGTCGGTACACACGCCGTCGCCGCCAACGATCTTGGCCGAGATGCCCAGTTCCTTGGCTTGCTTGGCGAACGGACCGCCGGTGGCGTCCATGCCGCCGTACATGATCACGTCCGGCTTCTTGCCCTTGATCTTGGTCAGAATGGCCTTGAAGTCGGTGGCCTTGTCGTTGGTGGCTTCACGTGCCACAACGTTCATGCCGTCAGCCTTCGCGGTCTTCTCGAACTCGTCAGCCAGGCCCTTGCCGTAGGCGGTGGCATCGTCAACGATTGCCACGCTCTTGGCGTTCAGGCTCTTGGCAGCGTAGTTCGCCAGTGCCGGACCTTGCTGCGCGTCGGTTGCAACCACGCGGTAGGTCGTCTTGAAGCCTTGCTTGGTGTAGTCGGGGTTGGTCGACGACGGCGAGATCTGCGTGATGCCAGCATCGCTGTAGATCTTCGAGGCCGGGATCGAAACGCCCGAGTTCAGGTGGCCGACAACGGCAACAACCTTCTCGTCAACCAGCTTCTGCGCGACGGCGGTGCCGGTCTTCGGGTCAGCCGCATCGTCTTCACCGACCAGTTCCAGCTTGATCTTCTTGCCGTCGATGGTCAGGCCTTCCTTGTTGGCTTCTTCAACGGCCAGACGTGCGCCGTTTTCGTTGTCTTTGCCAAGGTGAGCAATACCGCCCGTGAGCGGAGCTGCGTGACCGATCTTGACGACGGTCTCGCCGCCGCCAGCAGCAGCGGCCGGAGCCGACGTTGCTGCAGGTGCAGCAGCTTGGTCTGCGGGCTTTTCCTCGTTCTTACCGCAAGCTGCTACGAGTGCCACGGCAGCCGCAAGCGGCAGAACTTTGGCAAACTTGATTTGCATGAGTGATCTCCTAGATCTCGCAAGAGCAAGAAGAGCGTCCTGCCTCCCGGCCGCTCCCCCTGCGCCGATTGTTTCAATTTGAAACGCGCGAATTGTATCCCCTTTTTTTGCGGATGCAATACGCGTCGCAACAACGATTTTTACAGTAACTACGCCGCTTTACGGGCTTTCCCCAATGCCCAAACAGGCGTCATTTCGCGCAGGCATTCGCGAATGGCAGACAGGCTTATCAAGAAGCATGCCAGAGTAGGGGAAACCCTGTGTTTACGCGGCTTGGCGGGCGATCCGCACAGTAAATCAAGGCTTTGCGGGCATTGAAGCGATTTTTGCGACGCACAAAACAAAACGGCCACTCCAGTTAGAAGTGGCCGTCGGCATGTCGAAAGCGCTTTATGCACCGCATTAGGGCGCACTATTTTCGTGCGCTTTTAAGTGGGCATTTACATAATCGACTTCAATTGATTTGAAGCCCCCTCGGAAGGGGGAAGGACATGTTTTCTTGAATACCGTCGAGCGGACGCACGGTACGCGCACCCAGCACCTTGAGCCGATCGACGATCGACTGCGCCAGCTCTTCCGGTGCCGAAGCGCCCGCCGTCAGACCCACGCGGCGCTTGCCGGCCACCCACTCGGGCTTCACCTGCTCGGGCGTATCCACCATATAGGCAGGCACACCCAGCTTCTCAGCCAGTTCGCGCAGGCGGTTGGAGTTGGAGCTGTTGGGGCTACCCACCACGATCACCACCTCCACCTGCGGCGCCATGAACTTCACGGCGTCCTGGCGGTTCTGCGTGGCGTAGCAGATGTCCTGCTTCTTCGGCTCGTTCACAGCGGGGAAGCGCGCCTTGATGGCGGCTACGATCTCCTGCGTCTCGTCCACCGACAGCGTGGTCTGCGTGACATACGCCAGGCGCGTCGGGTCCTTCACCACCAGATGCGCCACGTCTTCCACCGACTCGACGAGCAGCATGCCGTCATCAGCCTGGCCCATCGTGCCTTCCACCTCGGGGTGACCCTTGTGGCCGATCATGATGATCTCGAAGCTCTGCGAGCGCATCTTCGAGACTTCGACATGGACCTTGGTCACCAGCGGACATGTCGCATCGAACACGCGCAGACCACGCGCCTCGGCCGCCTCGCGCACCGCGCGTGACACGCCATGCGCGCTGAAGATGACGGTGCCGCCCACCGGCACATCGTCCAGCTCCTGCACGAACACCGCCCCCTTGTTACGCAGATCGCTCACCACGTAGGCGTTGTGCACGATCTCGTGGCGCACATAGATGGGCGCGCCAAACAGTTGCAGCGCACGCTCAACGATCTCGATGGCGCGGTCCACACCGGCACAGAAACCGCGCGGCTGCGCCAGCAGAACCTCAGCATCGGCCTGGGTGACCGGATCGACGGGGGTGTTTACGGTGGTGCTCATTACAGAATGCCAATCAGCTGGACTTCGAACAGGATGGTCTGCCCAGCCAGCGGGTGGTTGAAATCGAACAGTGCGGAGGTATCGCCAATTTCTTTCAGCACACCGGCGTACTTGCCACCGCTTGGCGCATTGAACTCGACGAGATCGCCCGGCTGGTAGTCCTCTTCAAACGAGGAGTTCTCGCGCAGCGTCGCCAGCGACACGCGCTGCAGCAGCTCAGGATTGCGCGGACCGAATGCGTGCTCGGGCGCCAGGCGGAACGTCGTGCGCTCGCCCTCGCGCATGCCGAACAGCGCCTGCTCCAGCGTCGGCGCCAACTGGCCCTGGCCAAGCAGCAGCGTCGCGGGCTTGTCACCAAAAGTGGTGACGACGTCCGTGTCGTTTTCCAGGGCGACGCGGTAGTGCAGCGTCAAATAGGAATCCGCCCCAACTACCTTGCCTGCGCCGCTTGCCGACGCCTGATTCGTCAAATCTTGCACGCTCAACCTGCTTGACCAAAAAGTAACCCGTTATTGTACGTCAGCCCTCCCCCAGATCGCTGGCGCGGCGCCTGCTCCACACAGGCCGCACGCGGGCGATCAACGCCCTCTCACTATTATCTATATGGCAATTGTCGACTGGCCCATCCACGAGCGGCCGCGCGAAAAACTGCTCGCCCACGGCCCGGGCGTCCTGTCTGATGCGGAACTGCTGGCCATCTTCCTGCGCGTTGGCATGCCAGGCAAGAGTGCGGTCGACCTGGCGCGCGAGCTGCTCGCACATTTCGGCTCGCTCAGCCGACTCTGCCACGCGTCGCAACAGGAATTTTCGTCGATCAACGGAATGGGGCCGGCCAAGTACGCACAGCTACATGCGCTGCTGGAAGTTGCCCGGCGCGCACTCAAGGAAGACATCAGCCACGGCCAGACCTTTGAATCTCCGCAGAGCGTGAAGGATTTCCTGCGCCTGACGCTGGGCCACCGCCCGCACGAGGTGTTCGCTTGCCTATTTCTAGATGTACGGCACCGGCTGATTGCATGGGAAGAACTGTTCCGTGGCACCCTGACCGAGGCCCGTGTCTACCCTCGCGAGATCGCCAAGCGCGCTTTGCATCACAATGCGGCAGCCATCATCCTCGCCCACAATCACCCGACCGGCCACGCCGAGCCCAGCGAATCCGATATCGTCCTGACCCGCGAGCTGTGCCGCGCGCTGGCCCTGCTGGACGTGATCGTTCTGGATCACATGATCGTCGGCCGCACCACGGTCTACGGTTTTCTGGAACACGGCAAGATGTAGCGCTGACGCCGCATCATGTGTTGCTCAACGGCAATCCACTGATCTCGTTGATTTGCCAGCAGTTTTGTGTGTATAATCCGCGTTTCGCTGAAGTCCCACCTCTACAGTGGCGCTGCGCTTGGTTTTGGTCCCGGCGCCCGGTCGCAAACTGTAGCCAACGAATTTAGTTAGGAGTGCTCCATGGCACGCGTCTGTCAAGTGACCGGGAAAGCGCCGATGGTCGGCAATAACGTTTCCCACGCAAACAACAAGACCAAGCGCCGTTTTCTGCCGAACCTGCAGAATCGCCGCTTCTGGGTCGAATCCGAAAACCGCTGGGTCAGCCTGCGCGTCTCGAACGCCGGTCTGCGCCTGATCGATAAAAAAGGCATCGACGAAGTGCTCGTGGACCTGCGCGCACGCGGCGAAGTCTAATTAGGAGTTAAATCATGGCCAGCAAAGGCGGACGCGACAAGATCAAGCTGGAATCGACCGCAGGTACGGGTCATTTCTACACGACCACCAAGAACAAGCGCACCAAGCCGGAAAAGATGGAGATCATGAAGTTCGATCCCGTCGCCCGCAAGCACGTCGCTTACAAGGAAACCAAGATCAAGTAATCCTCGCGATTGCATGTCTTGCTTCCGTCGGCACGACCGACAGCAAAAACCCGCTTCAAGGCGGGTTTTTTGTTGCCTGCCGTTTGGCGCACGCTGGGGTGTACACTGCTCCCCTTTCCGATTGACACGCGACTGTGTTACCGCCAGCCGCGTCTGCCCAGCGTCTCGCGTCTTCCATGAATTTCGATGTTGCCGTCGTCGGCAGCGGCCTGGCGGGCCTGACCGTCGCCCTGCACCTCGCCGATCACCGCCGTGTGGTCGTCATCAGCAAACGCAGCCTGCCGGAAGGCGCCAGCGATTGGGCACAGGGTGGCATTGCCGCCGTGCTCGACTCGGGCGACAGCCATGACGAGCACGTCGACGATACGCTCATCGCCGGCGCCGGCCTCTGCGACGAGGCCGCCACGCGCTACATCGTCGAGAACGGGCGTTCGGCCATCGAATGGCTGATCGGCCACGGTGTGCCATTCACGCGCGACGAGCAGGCTGAGCTCGGCTTCCACCTCACGCGCGAAGGCGGCCACCGACATCGACGCATCATCCACGCAGCAGATGCCACCGGCCATGCCGTGGTGACGACGCTGGTGCAGAAGGTGCGCAACCACCCGAACATCACGCTGCTGGAAGACCACTTCGCAATCGACCTGATTACCGATGCGAAGCTGGGCCAGCCGGGCATGCGCTGCCACGGGCTGTACGTGCTCGACTGCAAGAGCGGCCGCGTCAAAACGCTCACCGCCAGCCAAACCGTGATGGCCACGGGCGGCGCGGGCAAGGTCTATCTCTATACGACGAATCCGGACACGGCCAGCGGCGACGGCATTGCCATGGCGTGGCGCGCAGGCTGCCGCGTGGCGAACATGGAGTTCATCCAGTTCCACCCGACCTGCCTGTACCACCCGTTCGCCAAGTCGTTCCTGATTACCGAAGCGGTGCGCGGCGAAGGTGGCAAGCTGATCCTGCCCGACGGCACACGCTTCATGCCCGCGCACGACGAACGTGCCGAGCTGGCGCCGCGCGACATCGTCGCCCGCGCCATCGACTTCGAGATGAAGAAGCGCGGCCTGGACTGCGTCTATTTGGACATCAGCCACCAGAGCCCCGCATTCCTCCAGGAACATTTCCCGACCATCCTGGCGCGCTGCCTGGAACTGGGCATCGACATCACGCGCGAGCCGATTCCGGTGGTGCCGGCGGCCCACTACACGTGCGGCGGCGTAGTGACGGACCACATTGGCCGCACCGACATTGCCGGCCTGTATGCGGTGGGCGAGACGGCCTACACCGGTCTGCACGGCGCCAACCGGCTGGCGAGCAATTCGCTGCTGGAATGCATGGTGATTGGGCGCGGTGCGGCGGAGGACATCCTCGCCCAACCGCAATCGAAGCCGACGACGATTCAGATGCCGGCGTGGGATGAAAGCCGCGTGACCGATGCCGACGAAGAAGTCGTCGTCTCGCACAACTGGGATGAACTGCGCCGCATGATGTGGAACTACGTCGGCATCGTGCGCACGAACAAGCGGCTCGAACGCGCGCAGCACCGCATTGCCCTGCTGCGTGAAGAGATTGCCGAGTACTACAAGAATTTCCGCGTGAGCCACGACCTGCTGGAGCTGCGCAACCTCGTTGAAGTTGCCTCGCTGATCGTCGATGGCGCACTGTCACGGCATGAAAGCCGCGGCCTGCACTTCTCGCGTGACTACCCTGAGACGCTGCCCAAGGCACTGCCGACAGTCATGCAACCGACCCATCGGCAAATCGCCCGCAAGAACTGAGCGGGCTGATTCGACCGATTATTCGACCGCCTATTCCACAATTCGCAGGGAGTAGTCGGTCGCACGCACGTCCTTCGTGAGCGCACCGACGGAGATGCGGTCCACGCCCGTCTCGGCAAACGCGCGGATCGTGTCGATGTTCACGCCACCGGACACCTCCAGCAACGCCCTGCCCGCGGTCACGCGCACAGCCTCGCGCATCGCAGACGGCCCGAAGTTGTCGAGCAGCACGGAGGTGGCGCCAGCCGCCAGCGCTTCATCGAGCTGCGCGAGCGTTTCCACCTCAACCTGGATCGGCACGCCGGCATTCAACGCCTGCGCCGCCCGCAGGGCCGCCGTCACACCGCCCGCTGCGGCGATGTGGTTTTCTTTGATGAGAATGCCGTCGTACAGCGCCAGACGTTGGTTCTCGCCGCCACCGATGCGCACAGCGTACTTCTGCGCCAGCCGCAGGCCGGGCATCGTTTTGCGCGTATCGAGCACGCGAGCACGGGTGCCCACGATGACATCGGCATAGCGCGCGGTTGCGGTCGCCACACCAGAGAGCAACTGCAGGAAGTTCAGCGACGGGCGCTCAGCCGTGAGCAGCGAACGCGCCGGGCCTTCGATCTCGCACACCACCGAATCGGGTGCCATGCGATCGCCCTCTTGCTGGCGCCAGGTCACGCGCAGCGCTGGGTCCACTGCGCGCATGCATGCGTCGAACCATGGCGTACCGCACAGCACCGCATCCTCGCGCACAATCACGCGCGCACGCGCATGGCGATCGGCAGGAACCAGCAAGCCAGTACGGTCGCCCGTGCCGACATCCTCGGCAATGGCGGCGGTCACGTTGGCGGCCAGCGCCTCACGCAGCGCCGGGCCGAAGCTGTCGAAGATTGCCTGCGCCGCCGTCACGCTCGTTGCGTTCATCTGGGTTGCCGTCATGCCGGACCGATTCCTTGGAAGAGTTGCGCATTGGCCGCCAGATCACCCTGCGGCCGAACCGCCGCTTTCTCGCGCGCGGAGAAGTCCAGCATGCGATCAATGCAGACCACAGCCTGCTTGCCGATCGCCGGATCGACATGGATTTCGTTGGCGCCGGTTTCCAGCACCTCGGCCAGATTCGTGAGCGCGTTCATCGCCATCCACGGGCAGTGTGCGCAGCTCTTGCAGGTTGCGCTGTTGCCGGCGGTCGGCGCTTCGATGAAGCGCTTGCCCGGTGCAGCCATGCGCATCTTGTGCAGGATGCCGTTGTCGGTCGCGACGATGAATTCCTGCGCCGACAGCGACTGCGCCGCCGCAATCAGCTGCGAGGTCGAGCCCACCACGTCCGCCTGCGCCACCACGGATGCTGGCGATTCCGGGTGCACGAGGATCTTCGCGTTCGGGTGCTCGGCGCGCAGCAGGTCCAGCTCGACGCTCTTGAACTCGTCATGTACGAGGCACGAGCCCTGCCACATCAGCATGTCGGCGCCGGTCTGTTGCTGAATGTAGTTGCCGAGATGGCGGTCCGGCGCCCAGAGGATCTTCTTACCCTGCGCATGCAGGTGCTGCACGATCTTCAGGCCAATGGAAGACGTCACCATCCAGTCCGCACGCGCCTTCACAGCGGCACTGGTGTTGGCATAGACAACCACGGTGCGATCCGGATGCGCATCACAGAAAGCAGCGAACTCATCCGGCGGGCAACCCAGATCGAGCGAGCAGGTCGCATCCAGGTCCGGCATCAGCACGGTCTTCTCGGGGCTCAGGATTTTTGCGGTCTCGCCCATGAAGCGCACACCTGCCACCACCAGCGTCTTGGCCGAATGGTCGCGGCCAAAGCGCGCCATCTCCAGCGAATCCGATACACAGCCGCCAGTCTCCTCGGCCAGGTCTTGCAGATCGGCATCCACGTAGTAATGGGTGACCAGCACGGCCTCGCGCTCCTTGAGCAGGCGTTTGATGCGGGCCTTCAGCTCGTCGCGCTCCTCGCGCGACAACACGGGCGGTACCTTGGCCCAGGCGTGGGCGACACAGCTGGCACCGGACTGCGCCTCGGTAAGCATGTCCGGGCGATCGAATTCAACCGTCTTGATGTGGGCTTCCATGATGGTCTCCCCGTCCGGCAGGAGGCCGAGAAGCTGGCTCGGCAATGAAACGGACGGCGTGTGAGGAGGACACGTACCGCGATGCGCTCTCGTAGGCGATTCGTGCGGCTTGTTAAAAGTGTGACTTGGGGCAGTTTACCCAAAAGAAAAGCCCCGCTGCGGAGCGGGGCTTCACCTATGAAACAGGAAACTCAGGCGTAGCGACGCAGGCGTACGGCAAATTCCTGCAATGCGTGGATGCCACTTTCCTCGGCGCGCTTGCACCAATCCTGCAGTTGGCTCAGCAGTTGCTCGCGCGTGGCATTCGAGCGGCCCCACAGGGCGCCCAGTTCACGGCGCATCTCAACGAAGGTGTGCAACGACGAGTGATCCGACACGATCTGCGAAAGTTGCTCGCGTTGCGGCGCGCCCAGCTTGGTCTCGTCGCGGTGGAACCACTTGCGGGCCGGCTTCAGCGCGCGGTATTCCACGTCGCGCGAGTCCTTCAGTTTGGCCAGCTCCTGACGGTAGGCAGCCTTGACGGTCTTGGCATAGCGGGCCATCACGTCGTAGCGGTTGGCAATGATGGCTTCCAGCGTGTTCTGGTCAACCGGCTTCACATCACCAAAGCGTGCCTTGGGCGCCACTTTTTTGACCTTGGCCAGGCCGACGATCTCCAGCGCGCGGATGTAGCCCCAGCCGATGTCGAACTCGTACCACTTGACCGAAAACTTGGCCGACGTGGCGTACGTGTGGTGGTTGTTGTGCAGCTCTTCGCCGCCGATGATGATGCCCCAGGGCGACACGTTGGTCGAAGCGTCTTCGCAGTCGAAGTTGCGATAGCCCCAGAAATGGCCCAGACCGTTGATGATGCCGGCAGCGTGAATCGGAATCCACAGCATCTGCACAGCCCAAACGGTCAGGCCGATCGCGCCGAACATCAGCACGTCGAGGATCAGCATGAGGCCCACGCCTTGCCACGTGAACTTGGAATACAGGTTGTGCTCGATCCAGTCATCCGGCGTGCCGTGGCTGAACTTCTCGATCGTTTCCTTGTTCTTGGCCTCGGCGCGGTACAGCTCAGCACCTTCGAGCAGCACCTTGCGGATGCCGCGCGTCTGCGGGCTGTGCGGGTCGTCTTCGGTTTCGCACTTGGCGTGGTGCTTGCGGTGGATGGCAGTCCATTCACGGGTGACCATACCGGTGGTCAGCCACAGCCAGAAACGGAAGAAATGCGCGGGAATCGGATGCAGATCCAGCGCACGGTGCGCCTGGCAGCGGTGCAGGAAAATCGTGACGGCGGCGATGGTGATATGCGTCACCACCAGCGTGAAAATCAAAATCTGCCACCAGGCCCAGTTCAAGGTGCCGTTAGCGACGAAATTCAGGATGGAGTCGATCAAAGTGATCTCCGTGGTCAACTCGGGTAATCGAGGCAGCCTAGGTCGGGGTTGACGGTGCTGTCTCTTCAGGCCATCCGCTGTCGCAGTGTTACGACAGTGGGGTCGTGTTGGCGGGGGTTCGGGTGTGCCCACCCGGCTTGCGCGTCACATCGGCGGGCTATCAGCCGCGCCAGTCATGTGACCTCCGCCCCTGCGCAATGCAAGAGATTCGCGGCGCTTTGCCGCAACTGAAAGCCATTGCGACGGTGCCGTCTGATCCTTTGTGGGAGCATCCAGCATTTTAACCGAATACCCCCTCTATTCCATGAGGGAAAACCGTCAGTTTGACCCAAAACAAAGGGGCTTCGTTCCTAACGGCCGTGTGCTAGACCGTCACGCCGGCGCAGAAGGATCGGCGGATGGGGCGCCTGCATCACCTAAAGCACCCTGCTGCAGCGCCAGCGGCCCCAGCACACGCACTTCGCGCTGCGGATACGGAATCTCGATCCCCGCTTCCTTGAAGCGGCGATAAATGGCGCGGTTCAAGCCGGACTGCACGCCCAGCTTACCGTTGTGGGGGTCACTGATCCACACGCCCAATTCGTACTCGATACCGCTATCGGCAAACAGCGCCATGAAGGCAGCCGGTGCCGGATCGGCCAGCACGCGTGGGACACCCTCGGCGCATTGGACGAGCAGCGCGAGCACCGCTTCCGGGTCTGCCGCATACGATGCCTGCACACGCACCGCCACCCGCACCATGCCGCGCTCGTTGTGGTTCTGCACGGCCTGCGCGACCATCAGTTCGTTCGGCACCAGCGTGTCGCCGTCGCCGTTGCGCACGACGGTGTAGCGCGTGCGGATCTGCGTGACGATGCCGGTGAAGTTGCTGACCGTGATCTGATCGCCCAGCTTGAGCGAGCGCTCCAGCAGGATGATGAAGCCCGACACATAGTTGCTGGCGATCTTCTGCAAGCCGAAACCCAGGCCCACACCCAGCGCACCGCCAAACACCGACAGCACCGTCAGGTCGATCCCCACCAGCGACAGGCTCAGCAGCAGCGACACCAGCAGCAGCACCGCCTTGGCCACACGCGAGAGCACTACCTTCAGGTTCGCATCGATGGCCGAAGCACGCGTGATACGGCTGTCCAGCCACGAGCCGAACCACATCGCCACCAGCACGGTGAGCAGAATCCACACCGCCGCCATCAGGATGGCCGCCAGGTTCACCTTCTGCTTGCCGCCGATCGCAAACTGGATGCTCTCCAGATAGTCGACCACGTCGCCGAGCACGCCCACCACGTAAAGCACCGTCACGACCCACATCAGCGTGGTCAGCACGCGCTCGGTCAACACCAGCATGCCATGCAGATTGCCGCTGGCCGACAACACGCGGCGCAGCACGTAGAACGCGAGGTTCAGCATCGCCAGGCCGAACAGCGGTACCGCAGCCAGCCGGAACACGCTGATCGGCATCGTGCCAACCAAGGCATAGCGCGCCCCCAGCACCAGCAGCCAGCCGAGCAGCGGGAACATCGCCCGCTCCAGGCTCGCCCACGCAAAGCGCAGCGCGAAGTTGTCGTTCTCGTGGCGCGCATGCAGGTGCCGCGAGATCGGCCGCGCGATCAACCAGGCTACGCCCAGCAGCAACACCAGCACCACGAGTTGCCAGATGAAGCGCGGGCCGCCCAGATCGGAGACGATGTCGCCGATCATGTGGCCCAGTGCGATGTGATTCAGCGGGATTCCATTCATTGACGACTGCGGTTATTGCGCACGCTCATTGCGTGCGATACGGCAACGCATCACCCACGTGCTTCTGCCAGTTGGCGGCGTAACGCTGCGCGAGGTCAGCATCGCCGCGCACGATCAGTACGTTTTCGGCATTGCCGCGCTGCGCGGTCTGCGTGAAGTTGAAGCTGCCGGTCACCAGTACCGGATGCGCCCCACGCGGGTCAACCACGATGACCTTGTTGTGCGCGTTCTTGTAGCGCACCTCCAGCCACACCGGAATGCCCGCGTTGGCGATCTCGGGCACGCGGCTGCCGCCCGAGCGCGTCATCTGCTCGCGATCGGCCAGCACGCGCACGTCCACGCCACGCTGATGCGCGGCCAGCAACGCCCGCGTGATCGCCTTGTTCGACAGCAGATAGGCCTGCACCAGCACCTGCTCGCGGGCCTGGTCGATGGCATCGGCCAGCAGCCCTTCAATGTCGTCGTCCGGCGTGAACGCGGCCTGCACCGTGCCCTTGGCAGGCTGCACCGGCGGCGTGTTGCGTGCCTGGGCGATGCCGCCGGCGCTGAAGACCAACGCAGCGGCCAACAGCAAACCCAGCTGGCGCAACATCATGCGCGGCGCTCCAGCACGGCGGCAAAGAAGCCATCGGTCTGATGCACTTGCGGATACAGCTCCAGGTACGGGCCCATTTCAAGCGCGATCTTCTGCGCGGCCAGCACCTCGCCGGCGGGCACGAGCACAAAGTCTTCGTGCGCAGCCAGGAACTGCTCGACCACTTGCTGGTTCTCGCGCGCCAGCACACTGCATGTCGCGTAAACAAGACGGCCGCCCGGCTTCAACAGCCGCGCCGCAGAGGCGAGGATCGACTGCTGCTTGGCCGACATCTCTTCCACGGCCTGCGCGGATTGGCGCCACTTCAGGTCCGGATTGCGACGCAGCGTGCCCAGCCCGCTGCACGGTGCGTCGACCAGCACGCGGTCGATCTTGCCAGCCAGGCGCTTGATCTTGGCATCGTGCTCGCTGTCGATGCGGCTCGGATGCACGTTCGACAGACCGCTGCGCGCCAGGCGAGGGCCAAGATTGCTCAGGCGCTTCTCCGACACATCAAAGGCGTACAGACGCCCAGTCGAGCGCATCGCCGCGCCAATCGCCAGCGTCTTGCCGCCGGCGCCTGCACAGAAATCCACCACCATCTCGCCGCGCTTGGGCGCCAAGAGTTGGCACAGCAGTTGGCTGCCCTCGTCCTGCACCTCGACCGTGCCGTTGGTGAAGATCTCGAGCTTGTTCAGCGCCGGCTTGCCTGCCAGGCGAATACCCACCGGCGACAACGGCGCCACCGCGCCTTCGATGCCGGCTTCGACCAGCGTCGCGAGCACAGCGTCGCGCTCGCCCTTGAGCGTGTTGACGCGCAAATCCAGCGGCGCAGGCGTCAGCCAGGCTTGGGCCAAGGCCTCGGTAAATTCGGCGCCGTGCTGCGCGACCAGCGCGTCGAACAGCCAATCCGGCAGGTTGGCGCGCACGCGCGGCGCCAAAGCTGCACGATCGCGGAGTTCCCAGCGGTCCAGCCATTCAGCCTCGACCGGCGTCAGGAACGGGGCGATGGCCGTGCGGCCGGCCGTCTGCAGCAGGCCCAGCACCACCAGGCGACGACGTGCCGGGCCGGAACCGCTCTCGGCAAACTGGCCGAATTCGACCTTGCGGCGCAGCACGGCAAACGCCGCCTCGGCGATGATGCCGCGCTCGCGGTGGCCCAGTTCGTGGTGCTCGCGGAAGTACTGGCTGACGACCATGTCGGCCGGTGCCGCGAAGTGCAGCAGGCGGGCGAGCACCTTGTCCAGGTGCTCGAAATGGCTGCCGTGCACGCCGGTGCGCGGGCGCGGGGCGCTGCGTTGCTGGGGCTTGCCCTGCGGCGCGCGATACCACCCGCCGCCGCCCGCGCCGTGACCAGAACTCTGGCGCTTGTTGCCACCACCGCTGTTACCGCCGCCATTGCGCGAACGCTGACGATCCTGACTCATGCTGCCTCCTGGGCGTCAACGCCAATGACAAGTTGCGACGCATCCGGCGACACCCGGACCACGCCTTGTTCGACGCGCAAGCGTCCTTCCACAAACCAGCGCACGGCACGCGGATAGATCACATGCTCCTGCGTCAGCAACCGCCCGGCAAGCGACTCCGGCGTATCACCCTGTCGCACTTCGATGGCTGCCTGCAGCACGATCGGGCCGTGGTCCAGCTCGGCGGTCACGAAATGGACCGTCGCGCCGTGCACCTTCACGCCCATGGCCAGCGCCTGTTCGTGGGTATGCAGACCGGGGAAGCACGGCAGCAGCGACGGATGAATGTTCAGCATGCGCCCGGCGTAATGATTGACGAAGCCCGGCGTCAGGATGCGCATGAAGCCCGCCAGCACCACCAGATCGGGCGAGAACCCGTCGATGGACTGTGCCAGGGCGGTATCAAAGCTGTCGCGGTCAGGGAAGCCCTTGTGGTCGACCACCGCGGTGGCAATGCCGTGCGAGGCGGCAAATTTGAGGCCGGCGGCGTCGGGACGGTTGGAAATCACGGCGGCAATGCGCCCCGGCCAACCCTCGGTCTGACAGGCGCGAACGATGGCTTCCATATTCGAGCCACGTCCGGAAATGAGAATGACGATGTTTTTCATCGCGGCATTTTATCAAGTGCGCCGCACTCCCCCGAGAAAATCCGCTGTGACGGCCTGGGGTGGCGCCTGCACGGCCGTGCCAGGCCCGCTTTTGCCGGTAGCGTGGTATTTAGCCGACGGGCTTCAGCAAAATCCCTTCCGTGCCGATAAAAACGGGCGGAGCGGGCGTCAAGGCGTTGGCGCGCCGCGCTGCGGTCTGATAATCTCGACCCCATAATTGTCCGCGCACCCGGGGGTCGGGGTGCTGCCAGTGGTGATCCGTCGCATATCTCGCTTCCGGTCACCCTGCGCTGCAACATCGTGCGGTCGATAACCGTGACGGCCGATCGGCATCAAGCTTGACGGCCAACCGCCCGCGCCGGGTCGGCACGCGTACAACAACAAGAGGGCACTGCCCTCACCGGGGAATAAGAATGACGAGCTCGCTGCGTAGCCTGCTGGTGGTCGACGACCACCCTCTCGCCTTGTCTGGCACGACCACGTTTCTTGCACAAGCCTTGCCTGAAGTCCAGGTGCACGCTGCCATTGGCCGCCGCCAGGCGCTGGCACTCGTCGATGACGGCGTCCGCCCGGACGTCGTGCTGCTCGATGTATGGCTGTCCGACTGCACCGGCTTCGATGCCATGCGCGAGCTGCGCGGCAAGCTGCCCGAGGCACGCTTTGCTTTCATGTCGGCCGAGAACACACCCGAGATCGTCGCCAAGGCACAGGCCCTGGGCGCCATCGGCTTCATCGGCAAGCACGCCGATGCGCATGCCTTCTCCAAGGCGGTGGCCGGCATCTTCGGTGGGGATTCGTCGTTCCCATCGGAAGACGACCTGGGTGGCGTCAATGGCAAAGGCAGCGCCTCGCATGGCATCCCCATCACGCCGGCAGAACTGGGCCTGACGCCGCGTCAGGGTTCGGTGCTGGCGCTGCTGCTCGAGGGCCTGCCGAACAAGTCGATCGCACGCCAACTGGGGCTGACGGAGAACACCGTCAAGGAACACGTCTCGGCGATCCTGCAGCGGCTGGGCGTGCGTACGCGCATCCAGATCATCTCGCGCATGGAGCGCTTCCGCCTGACCGGCGCGGCCTGATCGCCTGACCTGACCACGGCGCCGCACTCAACGGCGCCGCTTCAACCCTGTCTCAGTACGCGACCTGCGGTTCGACTGCACGCCCGCGCAGCCAGCGCTTGAGCAGCACACGCAGCATGTTCGGGTCCATCGGCTTGGCCAGCAGCAGATAGCCGGCTTCTTCGGCACGCGCCAGCGCCGCGGAGTTGCGGTCCCCCGTGAGCAGCACAGCGTGTGCGTCCGGATGGCTGACCTGCCAGCGCTCGAGCAATTGCAGGCCGTCTTCCTTACCCGGCAGACGCAGGTCGCAGAAGATGATCTGCGGGCGCAGGCCCTTCGTGAGCAGTTGATCGGCGGCGGTGCCATCGGCGGCGCTGTGCACCTCGACGCCCCAGGCTTCGAGCAGCGCGTGCCAGGCCTTGCGGATCTGCGGATCGTCGTCCACCACCAGCACCACACCCGAGAAGCGCGGCTGATCCAGTACCGCACGCTTCTGCTCGGCACGCGGCTGAGCAGCCAGCGGCGCCTTGATCTCGGCCGGCACCGGCCGCAGCGCCATCCAGAACATCGAGCCCCGCCCAGGCACCGAGCGCACACCAAACGTGCCGCGCAACAGACGCACACATTCCTTGTAGATCGACAGGCCCAGACCCAGGCCCTGGCTCGGATCACGCTCCGGGTTCTCGACCTGGTAGTACGTCGAGAAAATGTCCTTCTGGTGCTCGGGCGCGATACCGATGCCGGTATCCCACACCTCGATGCGTAGATACTTCTGACGCACACGCAGCGCCACCATCACGCCACCACGCTCGGTATAGCGCAGCGCGTTCTGCAGCAGGTTGAACAGCGCCCGGCGCAGCAGCACCGGCTCGGCCATGCCGAATACCGGCAACGGCGGAATGCGCGACGTCAGCGTCAACCCTTTGGCGCGCGCATCGGGCATGAACTGCTGGACCACCTCGGTGATGACTTCGCCCAGATCCACCGGCTCCAGCGTCGGCGAGGTCTTGCGGCTTTCCAGCTTCGACAGATCCAGCAGCGAGCGGAACAGCAGGTCGATGGTGGCCGCGCCCGAAGCCAACTGCTCCACCAGCGGCGCCAGCGACTCCGACTGGTTGCGCGCCCGCAGCGCCTCCACCAGCAGCACGATCGCGTGCACCGGCTGGCGCAGATCGTGGCTGGCAGCGGCCAGGAAGCGCGACTTCTCTTCCGACGCCGACAGCGCGCGTTGTTTTTCGTCCTGATAGCGCCGTGCGAGCTGGCGGCTTTCGTTCTCAAGCTGGATTTCGCGCACCAGCGTGTTGTGGATGTTCACGGCATGCCGCGTCAGCAGCGCCGCGAAGAACAGCAGCACGCCGCGCAGGTACAGCCCGTGGCCGGGAAACGCCTGCTCGGCCAGCAAGAAGTGCGGCGCCAGGATGCCAGTCCCCAGGATCAGCAGGCTGGACGGCACCGGCGCCTGCGAAAGCACCGCCGCTGCCGCCACCCCGATGATGACGATCATCAGCAGGCTGCTGAACTCCAGCGACGGCGACATCAGGTACAACCCCGCCGAGCAACCCCAAGCCACCCCGCCCACGGCCGACATGACATGCATGCCCGTCCACCACTTGCGGGTGTGCGCGGCCAGCGTCATGCGGGTCAGGTCGTAGCGATAACCGAAATAGAAGCGCAGGCCCGAGGCGGTCAGGCACAGCATGATCAGGCACCAGCCCAGCAGCGCCGGACGAATCGAGGCATCCCCCCAGAAGGCCGCCATCGTCAAGGCGGGCAGCACGACGGAAGCCGCGATCCCCATGGGGGTGCCGCGATGCACGGCAGCAAGCAGCTTGGCTCGGGCGTCCAGTTCAAGCGGCGCGCGGCTGGCGAGCCCGAACTTGGTGAAGAAGATGCGCAACGGGGCGTTCAAAGGTAGGCGGGGAAGAAACCGGATATCGGATTGTGCCGCAAGGTTACGGCGGACGGGCACACCGTTCGGACGATTGTGCAACACCGCTGCCCGTTCGCCCTCGCGCCCGCCGGCGCTGGGGCAATCCCTTATATAATGTGCGTTTTGCTGGATTTTTGCGGATTGTCACGTCAATCCGGCACGAAAACAGTTTCTTTTTTCCTCGATCACCGACGCCTCTCGTGAAAGTCTTTCGCGGCCTGCCCAACGCTGAAAGTCGTGCGCCCTGCGCGCTGACCATCGGCAACTTCGACGGCGTGCACCGTGGCCACCAGTCGCTGCTGGCCCGCGCGCGTGCGGCGGCCGACGCACGCGGGTTGCCGCTCACGGTCATGACCTTCGAGCCGCATCCGCGCGAGTTCTTCATGCCGGACCGCGCGCCCACGCGCATCGCGCTGCTGCGCGACAAGCTGGAAAGCCTGCGCCGCCAGGGCGTGGACCGGGTGGTCGTGGAGCACTTCAACGCGCATTTCGCTGGCCAGACGCCGGATGAGTTCGTGCGCAACGTACTGGTCGACGGCCTGCACACGCGCTGGCTGCTGGTGGGCGACGACTTCCGTTTCGGCGCCAAGCGCGCGGGCGATTTCACTTACCTGCAGGCTGCCGGCGCCCAGTTCGGTTTCGAGGTCGAGCAGATGGGCTCGGTGTCGGAGTCCGGCATCCGCATCTCCAGCTCGGCCGTGCGCGAGGCACTGGCCGCCGGTGACCTGGAACACGCGCGCCGCCTGCTCGGCCACGGTTACGCCATCAGCGGGCACGTGGTGCATGGGCAGAAGCTCGGCCGCTCGCTGGGTTTCCCGACGCTGAACCTGCGCATCTCCCATAAAAAGCCGGCGGTGGCAGGCATCTTTGTCGTGCAGGTGCATGGGCTGGCTGACAAGCCATTGCCCGCCGTCGCCAGCATCGGCGTGCGCCCGACGGTGGATGATTCCGGCCGCGTGCTGCTGGAAGTGCACATCTTCGATTACAACGCCAGCGTCTACGGCAAGCTGGTCCGCGTGGAATTCATGAAGAAGCTGCGCGATGAGGCCCGCTTCGATTCGCTCGATGCGCTGAAAGATGCCATCGCGCAGGACTGCATCGACGCCCGCAACTTCTTCGGTCTGCCGATTCCGCCGGCCGGTGAATCACCCGCGCTGCGGCGAGACTTCGCCACCTCCGCCACCGACCGAATTCAGTAGGCGGTTGCCACACGCACCGCCCGAAAGCCACACCGCGCACGCGCTCTGCACTGATCCGGCGCGCTGCATCGATCCGAATTGCCCGAATCTGCCCCACATCACACCATGTCCGATTCCAAGAAGCCCACGCCGGAGAAAAGCAAGTACCCGGTCAACCTGCTGGACACCCCGTTCCCCATGCGCGGCGACCTGCCCAAACGCGAGCCGCAATGGGTCAAGCAGTGGCAGGACAAGCAGCTCTACAAGAAGATTCGCGCCGCTCGCAAGGGCGCCAAGAAGTTCATCCTGCACGACGGCCCGCCGTACGCCAACGGTGATCTGCACATCGGCCACGCGGTCAACAAGATCCTCAAGGACATGGTGATCAAGGCGCGCGGCCTGACCGGCCTGGACGCCGTCTACGTGCCGGGCTGGGATTGCCACGGCATGCCGATCGAGATCCAGATCGAAAAGCAGTTCGGCAAGGGCCTGCCCGTCAAGGAAGTGCAAGAGAAGGCGCGTGCCTACGCCACCGGCCAGATCGCCCGCCAGAAGGTCGACTTCGAGCGCCTGGGCGTGCTGGGCGACTGGGCCGATCCGTACCTGACGATGAACTTCCGCAACGAAGCGGATGAAGTCCGTGCGCTGGGCAAGATCCTGGAAAAGGGCTATGTGTTCCGCGGCCTGAAGCCGGTCAACTGGTGCTTCGACTGCGGCTCGGCGCTGGCGGAAGCGGAAGTCGAATACGCCGACCGTACCGACCTGTCGATCGACGTCGGCTTCCCGTTTGCCGATATCGACGCACTGTCGAGCGCCTTCCATGTGGGCGCGGATGTGCTCAAGGCCAAGCCGGGCTGGATCGTGATCTGGACCACCACGCCGTGGACGATCCCCTCCAACCAGGCGCTGAACCTGCACCCGGAAATCGAATACGCGCTGGTCGATTCGACGCGCGGCCTGCTGATCGTCGCCAAGGAGCGCGTCGAAGCCTGCCTGCAGAACTGGAAGCTTGAAGGCACTGTGCTGGCCACGTGCGAGGGTGCTGCGCTGTCGCTCGTGCGCTTCCACCACCCGCTCGCCAAGATGGATGCGGGCTATGACCGCCTGTCGCCTGTCTACCTGGGCGACTACGTGACTACCGATACCGGTACCGGCATCGTGCACTCCGCGCCTGCCTATGGCGTGGAAGATTTCCAGTCGTGCAAGGCGCACGGCATGGTCGACGCCGACATCATCAACCCGGTGATGGGCAACGGCGTGTACGCATCCACCCTGCCGCTGTTCGGCGGCCAGCTGATCTGGGATGCCAACCCGAAGATCGTCGACGTGCTGCGCGACTCCGGCAACCTGTTCGACGCACACAAGCACCCGCACAGCTACATGCACTGCTGGCGCCACAAGACGCCGATCATCTACCGTGCCACGTCGCAGTGGTTCGCGGGGATGGACGTGCAGCCCAACGACGGCAACGGCACGCTGCGCGAAACCGCGCTGGCCGGCATCGACGCCACCGCGTTCTACCCGTCGTGGGGCAAGCAGCGCCTGCACAACATGATCGCCAATCGCCCGGACTGGACGCTCTCGCGCCAGCGCCAATG
Organism: Ralstonia sp. A12; assembly: GCF_000801955.1. Taxonomy (GTDB): domain Bacteria; phylum Pseudomonadota; class Gammaproteobacteria; order Burkholderiales; family Burkholderiaceae; genus Ralstonia. The sequence continues at coordinate 70,396 of NZ_JSZO01000003.1, read as the reverse complement.
GGGCGTACCGATGGCCTTCTTCGTGCACAAGGAAACCGGCGCGCTGCATCCGCGCACGCCCGAGCTGCTGGAGCAGGTTGCCCAGCGCATCGAAAAGAGCGGCATCGAAGCGTGGCAAACGCTCAACCCGCGCGAACTGCTCGGCGATGACGCCGACATGTACGAGAAGAACCGCGACACGCTCGACGTGTGGTTCGACTCGGGCACGACGCACTGGCACGTCATCCGCGGCTCGCATGCGGCTGACCTGTACGACGCGTCGGCTGATCTGCCGGATGGTCGCCTGGCTGACCTGTACCTGGAAGGCTCCGACCAGCATCGCGGCTGGTTCCACTCGTCGCTGCTGACCGCCTCGATGCTGTACGGCAAGCCGCCGTACAAGGGCCTGCTCACGCACGGCTTCACGGTCGATGGCGAAGGCCGCAAGATGTCCAAGTCGATCGGCAACACGATCGCGCCGCAGGAAATCGCCAACAAGATGGGCGCCGAGATCATCCGCCTGTGGGTGGCCTCGACCGACTACTCGGGCGAACTCGCCATCTCGGACGAGATCCTGAAGCGCGTGGTGGAAGGCTACCGCCGCATCCGCAACACGCTGCGCTTCCTGCTCGCCAACCTGACAGACTACGACCACGCCAAGCACGCGCTGCCGACCGAGCAATGGCTCGAGATCGACCGCTACGCCGTGGCGATGACCGACGCGCTGCAGAAGGAAGTGCTGTCGCACTACGACGTGTACGAGTTCCACCCGGTGGTGTCCAAGCTGCAGACGTTCTGCTCGGAAGACCTGGGCGGCTTCTACCTCGACGTGCTGAAGGATCGCCTGTACACCACGGCGCCGGATTCGGTGGCGCGCCGCTCGGCACAGAACGCGCTGTACCACATCACCCAGGCGATGCTGCACTGGATGGCACCGTTCCTGTCGTTCACGGCGGAAGAAGCGTGGCAGGTGTTCGCACACGGCACGGAGCACACCGACACCATCTTCACCAGTACCTACTACGACGCCCCGGTGCCGCAAGGCGCCAGCGCCCTGCTGGAGAAGTGGGCCGCCATCCGCAACGTGCGCGGCGAGGTGACCAAGCAGCTGGAAGCCCTGCGCATCGACGGCAAGATCGGCTCGTCGCTGCAGGCGGAAGTGACCGTCGCAGCAGGCGACACGGTGTACGACGCATTGGCCAGCCTCAACGACGACCTGCGCTTCGTGCTGATCACGTCGGCCGCCAAGCTGGAGCGTGCGCCGGAAGGCGGCGACCTGCTGATCAGCGTGGTGCCGTCTTCGCACGCCAAGTGCGAGCGCTGCTGGCACTACCGCGCTGACGTCGGCCACGACGCGGCCCACCCGACCCTTTGCAAGCGCTGCACTGACAACCTGTTCGGCGCCGGTGAACAACGGAGCGCGGCGTAATGGCGACAACTCGGGCGGCGCGTAACAGCGGCAACAACGGCAAGAGCAAAGCGGTCTCGCGCAGTGGCGGCGGCGGTCATGGCGTGGGCCCGTGGCTGGGCCTGGCCGTCATCTGGATCCTGCTGGACCAGTTGACCAAGGTTGCCATCAGCAAGACCTTCACCTGGGGTGAGTCGCGCCCCATCACCGGGTTCTTCAACTTGGTGCTGGCCTACAACAAGGGCGCGGCGTTCTCGTTTCTGGCGGCGGCTGGTGGCTGGCAGCGCTGGTTCTTCACGGCCCTGGGGGTGGCGGCAGCGGTGTTCATCGTCTGGCTGCTCAAGCGGCACAGCGGGCAGAAGATGTTCTGCTTCGCGCTGGCGCTGATCCTGGGTGGCGCGCTGGGCAACGTGATTGACCGCGTCATCTACGGTCACGTGGTGGACTTTCTCGACTTCCACCTGAATGGTTACCACTGGCCTGCCTTCAACGTGGCGGACTGCGGCATCTGCATCGGCGCGGTGCTGCTCATCATCGACGAACTGCGGCGCGTGCGTCGCTGACATCCCCCTGGGGCCGCCAATGCGCGGCCCTTGTCGGCTCAGCCCTCCTCAACCATCAATAGCGCACGGAGTACCACGCCCGCTTGATGTACTCCGCCAGGATGGTCCCGCTCTCGTAGACCGGGAACGTCTTGGAGAGCGTGTCGCCGGCAAACACGCCGCGCACGCCCCACGTCACCTCGGGCCAGACCGCGCGGAACACCTTCAGTGCGCGGCCAGTGTGGTACCAGCTCGTGACCAGCACGGCACTCTGTATCTGCTGCCCCTCCAGCGCCTGGCGCGTCATCTCGGCGTTCTCCATGGTGCTGCCGGATTGGCACTCGCGGCCAATGCGGTCTGCCGGCACGCCAGTCATCACCAGACGCCGCACGATCACCCGGCAATCGCCCTCGCCGCTCACAAACACGCGCGGCGCCACGCCCGCGTGGTACAGCTCGGCCGCACCGATCACACGCTGGCTCGACTCACCACCCAGCACGACAATCACGTCGGCGTGCGCCGGCACCGATTCCTCCCGCAGCCATTGCTTGGCTCCATACACCAGCACCGCCCCGGCGATGAAGGCAACAATGGACAGCGCACCAATCACCGCCAATACATTGCGGAAGAAACGGAAAACCATATTGGGAATCAGTATTTGAGGGAATATCGGGCCTCCGGCGAGGCAAGCCCCGAGCCGGTATCATCGCCAGTGTTCGACAGGTGACCCGGCCAAGGGTTGTACCTGCCCATGCACATTGCGTCAATCGCATTCCCAAGCGGGTATTTATGGAACTGCAAGGCAAACATTTCGTGCTCGGCCTGACCGGCGGCATCGCGTGCTACAAGTCGGCCGAGCTGGTGCGGCTGCTGGCCAAGGCCGGCGCCACTGTGCAGGTGGTGATGACCGACGCCGCCACGCACTTCATCACGCCGGTGACGATGCAGGCGCTCTCGGGCCGCCCGGTCTTCACCTCGCAGTGGGACGGCCGGATCGGCAACAACATGGCGCACATCGACCTCTCGCGCGAGGCGGATGCCATCGTCATCGCTCCAGCCTCGACAGATTTCCTGGCCAAGCTCGCGCACGGCATGGCCGACGATCTGCTCTCCACGCTGTGCATCGCGCGCGACTGCCCGCTGCTCGTCGCCCCCGCCATGAACCGGCAGATGTGGGCCGCGGCCGCCACGCAGCGCAACGCCGCCCAACTGCACGCCGATGACGTCACCCTGCTCGGCCCCGACGCCGGTAACCAGGCCTGCGGCGAAGTTGGCGATGGCCGCATGCTCGAGCCGGAAGACATCGTCGAGCAGCTCATCGGCTTTTTCCAACCGAAGCTACTGCGCGGCCACCGCGTACTGCTGACCGCCGGCCCGACGTTCGAGCCAATCGACCCCGTGCGTGGCATCACGAATCTTTCCAGCGGCAAGATGGGCTTTGCGCTCGCGCGTGCCGCGTCGCAGGCCGGGGCGGAAGTCACGCTCGTGGCTGGGCCTTGTCATCAAGACACGCCCGCCGGCGTGCTGCGCATCGACGTGCAGACCGCGCAGCAGATGCACGACGCCGTCATGCGCGAGCTGGACGCCACCAAGAACGACATCTTTATCGCCGTGGCCGCCGTGGCCGACTGGCGCGTCGCACAGGCCGCCGATCAGAAGCTCAAGAAGCAGAACGACATCGACGTGCCAACGCTCACGTTCACGCAGAACCCTGACATCCTCGCTGGCGTTGCTCGTCGCCCGAACGCGCCGTTCTGCGTCGGTTTTGCAGCCGAGACCGAACGCCTGGAAGAGTTCGGCGAGGCCAAGCGCCAGAAGAAAGGGATTCCGCTGCTGGTCGGCAACCTCGGCCACCAGACCTTCGGCCGTGACGACAACGAAGTCGCACTGTTCGACGCGAGCGGCATCACCCGCCTGCCGCGCGCCGACAAGCTGACGCTGGCGCGCCAGATCGTCGCCGCCATCGCCGACCGGGTGCACGGGGTGCGACCATGAGCGCACCGATCCGCCTGTCCGTCCTCGACCAGAGCCCCGTCATCTACGGCCACAGCGCGCGCGATGCCATCGCCGCAACGGTCGACCTTGCACAGCTCGCCGATTCACTCGGCTACACGCGCTACTGGTGCGCCGAGCACCACGGCCTGCGTGGCGTGAGCAACCCCGCGCCAGAAGTGATGATCGCCCGCGTGGCGAGTGCCACGAAACACCTGCGCGTCGGCTCCGGTGGCGTGATGCTGCCCTACTACAGCCCGTTCAAGCTGGCCGAGCAGTTCCGCCTGCTGGAGGCGCTGTTCCCGAACCGTATCGACCTCGGCGTCGGCCGCGCACCCGGCGGCGACATGCGTACCGCAGCAGCCGTGGCCATGGGGGACTACAACCGCGGCGACATCTTCCCGCAGCAGGTGCAGGAACTGATCTGGCACCTGACGGGCACGCTGCCGTCCGATCACCCCGCTTACGGTGTGCTCCTGCAACCCGAGATCGATACCAAGCCCGAACTGTGGATGCTGGGCTCCAGCGATTTCGGCGGTGCGCTGGCGGCTCGCCTGGGCATTCGCTTCGCGTTTGCGCACTTCATCAACCCGCACGTCGGCCACATCGTCGCGCAGCAGTACCGCACCGATTTCGAACCCGGCTACGATGCGCGCCCCTACAGCGCCGCCGCCGTCTTCGTGATCGCAGCCGATACGGAAGCCGAAGCGCGCCGCTATGAAGCGGCAGTGGACCTGCGTCGCCTGCAAATGGCACTCGGCGCCAACGGCCCGATCCCGACTGTCGAGCAAGGCGAAGCCCACGTCTACACTGAGCGCGACCAGGCGATCGTCATGCGCGAACGGCCGCGCAGCATCATCGGCACACCCGAGTCCATCACTGACCAGATGCTCGCGCTCAAAGACCGCTTCGTCGCCGATGAACTGATCGTGCTGACCGTCGCCCCGAGCTACAAGGCCCGCTTGCGTTCCTACGAGCTGCTGGCCGAGGCGTTTGCGCTACCATCTCCGGTTTCTGCAACCTCTTCCGCCTGCCCCGCATGAAACTCGACGTCAAGATCCTCGACGCCCGCCTGCACGAACAACTCCCGCAGTACGCCACCACCGGCAGCGCCGGGCTGGACCTGCGCGCCTGCATCGACGCCCCGCTCACCATCGAACCGGGTACCACGCACCTGATCCCGACCGGCATGGCCATCCACCTGGCCGACCCGGGCTATGCGGCGCTGATCCTGCCGCGCTCGGGCATGGGTCACAAGCACGGTATCGTGCTGGGCAACCTCGTCGGCCTGATCGACTCGGACTACCAAGGCCAGTTGATGGTCAGCACATGGAACCGTGGCAGCACGGCGTTCGTGCTCAACCCGATGGAGCGCCTGGCGCAACTCGTGATCGTGCCGGTAGTCCAGGCTGAGCTGAACATCGTCGACGACTTTGCCGAGAGCGATCGCGGCGCGGGTGGCTTCGGCAGCACCGGTCGCCACTGAACAGCGTCCACGCAACAAAAAACGGCCCGGAAATTCCGGGCCGTTTTGTTTGGAGCGACTGAACGTCAGGCTTCCGCTTCTTCCTGCGCGGGTGCCGGCGGTGCCTCGTTCTCGGAGAACTCCAGCTTCACCGCATCGGCGTCGTCCAGATCCACGACCACCTTGCCGCCGTTGGTCAGCTTGCCGAACAGCAATTCGTCTGCCAGCGCCTTGCGGATCATGTCCTGGATCAGGCGTTGCATCGGGCGCGCGCCCATCAGCGGGTCGAAGCCCTTCTTCGCCAGGAAGCGACGCAGCTTCTCGGTGAAGATGGCGTCCACCTTCTTCTCGTGCAGTTGCTCTTCCAGCTGCATGAGGAACTTGTCGACCACGCGCATGATGATTTCCTCATCGAGCGAGCGGAAGCTGATGGTGGCATCCAGACGGTTGCGGAACTCCGGCGTGAACATGCGCTTGATGTCGGCCATCTCGTCGCCCTGCTCGCGCGTCGTGGTGAAGCCGATGGTCGCCTTGTTCATCGTCTCGGCGCCCGCATTGGTCGTCATGACGATGATCACGTTGCGGAAATCCGCCTTGCGACCGTTGTTGTCGGTCAGCGCGCCGTGGTCCATCACCTGCAGCAGGATGTTGAAGATGTCCGGATGCGCCTTCTCGATTTCGTCCAGCAGCAGCACGCAGTGCGGCTTCTTGGTCACGGCTTCCGTCAGCAGGCCGCCCTGGTCGAAGCCCACGTAGCCCGGAGGCGCGCCGATCAGCCGGCTCACCGCATGGCGCTCCATGTACTCCGACATATCGAAGCGAATCAACTCGATGCCCAGGATGAACGCGAGCTGCTTGGCAACCTCCGTCTTGCCGACACCGGTCGGGCCGCTGAACAGGAACGAGCCGATCGGCTTGTCCGTCTTGCCCAGCCCGGCGCGCGACATCTTGATGGCCGAAGCCAGCGCATCGATGGCGGGATCCTGACCGAACACAACCGACTTCAGGTCGCGCTCCAGCGTCTGCAGCTTGCTGCGATCGTCCTGCGACACGCTTTGCGGCGGGACACGGGCGATGCGCGAAACGATGTCTTCAATCTCGGCCTTGCCGATCGTCTTCTTCTGCTTCGACTTCGGCAGGATGCGTTGCGCCGCACCGGCTTCATCAATCACGTCGATGGCCTTGTCCGGCAGGTGGCGGTCGGTGATGAAGCGTGCCGACAACTCGGCTGCGGCGGTCAGCGCCGACGATGCGTACTTCACACCGTGGTGCTCTTCAAAGCGCGACTTCAGACCGCGCAGAATCTGCACGGTCTGGTCGACGGTCGGCTCCACCACGTCGATCTTCTGGAAGCGGCGGGACAGCGCTGCGTCCTTCTCGAAGATGCCGCGATACTCCGTGAACGTGGTCGCGCCGATGCACTTGAGCGCACCCGACGACAGCGCAGGCTTGAGCAGGTTGCTCGCGTCCAGCGTGCCGCCCGAAGCGGCGCCCGCGCCGATCAGCGTGTGAATCTCGTCGATGAACAGGATCGCGTTCGGATTGTCCTTGAGCGACTTCAGCACACCCTTCAGGCGTTGTTCAAAGTCGCCGCGGTACTTGGTACCGGCCAGCAGCGCGCCCATGTCGAGCGAGTAGACGACGGACTTCGACAGGATGTCCGGCACTTCGCCCTTGGTGATGCGCCACGCCAGACCTTCGGCAATGGCCGTCTTACCGACACCAGCCTCGCCTACCAGCAGCGGGTTGTTCTTGCGGCGGCGGCACAGCACCTGCACCACACGCTCGACTTCCTGCTCGCGGCCGATCAGCGGATCGATCTTGCCGGCCTTAGCCAGACCATTCAGGTTCTGCGTGAACTGCTCGAGCGGGCTTTCCTTGCCGTCACCAGCTTCGCCTTCCGGGTTACCGTCGCCGTGCTTGGCCGGTTCGGCCTGGTCCTTGCGGATACCGTGGCTGATGAAGTTGACGACGTCCAGGCGGGTCACGCCCTGCTGTTGCAGGTAGTAGACCGCGTGGGAGTCCTTCTCGCCGAAGATGGCGACCAGCACATTCGCGCCCGTCACTTCCTTCTTACCGTTGGAAGTCGACTGCACGTGCATGATGGCGCGCTGGATCACGCGCTGGAAGCCCAGTGTGGGCTGCGTGTCCACCTCGTCCGTGCCGGGCACCACCGGGGTGTTGTCGGCGATGAAGTTCTTCAGATGCGTTCGGAGGTCTTCGATATTGGCGGCGCAGGCGCGCAGCACCTCCGCGGCCGTCGGATTGTCCAGCAGCGCAAGCAGCAGATGCTCCACCGTAATGAATTCGTGGCGAGCCTGGCGGGCTTCGACAAACGCCATGTGCAGGCTGACTTCCAGTTCTTGCGCGATCATGCTTCCTCCATCACACACTGCAGCGGGTGACCCGCCTGCCGTGCATGGGTTGACACTAATTCCACCTTCGTCGCGGCGATATCCCGGGTGTAGAGACCGCACACGCCCTTACCTTCCCGATGCACCGTCAGCATGATCTGCGTGGCGGTCTCCCGATCTTTGCTGAAATATTGCTGAAGGATCATCACGACGAATTCCATCGGGGTGTAGTCGTCGTTGAGCAGCAGCACCTTGTACATCGCGGGCGGTTTGAGCGCTTGCTCTTTCCGCTCGAGGACGGTGCCTGCATCGTGTTGTGGAGTGGTCGCTTGCCGGATTGCCATGGTCTTATTCTAACCACTCCTTTCGACTTCGCAATTTAGGGAAATAACGCCGATTTCAAGCCCTGCAAATGGTTTGGCCTGAATTGCGTTCGCCTGTCGGCACTCCGGGCGAGGGGCATTCCGCCGGCCAGCCGAGGGCTGGAAACGGGGCGCGCGCCGGACCTGGATGCCGAACGTTTTCGGCAGGTGGGGACGATTTACGGAATTTCGAGCAAAACCTCTTCTGAAACTGACCGATTTTCGCCACAAACCCACCTTTGGTAGCCTTGACAGTCTGTTGCTTTCCTCGAACAATCGAATTCAACATGTGCGCCTTACTGCCCCAAAAACACTTGGCAGCAAGCCTCATGAATGGTGAGCCCGGGAGGCCTCACACCAGTCGACGACAGATCGACAACCGCATCAGGCTGTGGTGTTTTGCCACAAGAAGACCGATCGCTTGCGGCGCGGCTCCACCCGCGCCATTCGTCGTGCCCCAGGGCCGACAATCGGGCGATGACTGCGCGGTACCGCTCTGCACCGCCCCGACAGGCATACCCCTCCCGGCTCGAATTTGTGTTTCCACGGAGGGGTTTTTATGGCACTCGGTACGGTCAAATGGTTTAACGACGCTAAGGGTTTCGGTTTCATCTCGCCTGACGAAGGCGGCGAAGAGCTGTTTGCGCATTTTTCGGCCATCAACATGGCTGGTTTCAAGACGCTCAAGGAAAATCAGCGCGTCTCGTTCGAAGTGACGCAGGGCCCGAAGGGCAAGCAGGCCACCAACATCCAGGCTGCCTGATTAGCGTCATCCAGTACCCGACCTCTGGCAAGGGTACTGAAATGCAAAAAACCCGGCGACCTGCCGGGTTTTTTGTTGCTCGGGCGGTGGAAAATGGCGGCAGCACCGCATGTTGCGCAACACGTCATTTCGTCTGACCGTGCGCTACGGTAGTGGTGTCCCCTTGTTTGTCCGCCTCACCCCCTCAAGGAGCCCCGTATGACTCGCCACCTGATCCGTACCACTGCCGCCCTCGCCCTGGTTGCCGCGTTACTGCCGCCCGCCGCTCAAGCCCAGATCGGCGATCTCATCAAGGGCGCAACGCAAGGCAACAGCCAGGGCGCATCCGGTGGCCTGGGCAGCCTTGGCAATCTCGGTGGATCGGGCGGTCTGCCCTCGCTGGGCTCGCTCACCTCCGGCAGCACCGGCAACGTGGCTGGTGTGCTGGAGTTCTGCCTCAAGAACAACTATCTGGGTGGCGCGTCGGATGCGGCTTCGGTCAAAGACAAGCTGCTCGGCAAGCTGGGCGGTGCCCCAGCCTCTGACGCTGGATACAGCAACGGCACGAAGGGCATGCTTACTGGCTCAAACGGCAGCACGTTCGACCTGAGCGGCGTGAAGGAGCAGATCACGAAGCAGGCGTGCGACAAGATCCTGTCGCAGGGCAAATCGTTGCTGTAAGCCAACCGGGCAGGCGCGCGGGCACTACACTGCCAGTATCGGCAAGCGCCCCGTCTGCCTGCCTGAACGCGCAAGGAGCCCCATGCTGGAAACCGCCGCGCTGGCCGCAGGCTTGTCCTGGACCAGCGGATTCCGCCTCTACCTGGCCGTGTTTGCCGCCGGTGTGCTGGGCCGCACGGGCTGGCTGCACCTGCCGCCGGGGCTGCAGATGCTCGAATCGTGGTGGGTGATCGGGCTGGCCGGTGTGCTGGCCGTGGCGGAATTCCTGGCCGACAAGATTCCGGGGTTCGATTCCGTCTGGGACAGCATCCAGACCTTCATCCGCATTCCTGCCGGGGCGATCCTGGCGGCAGCGGCATTTGGGCAGCTCGATCCGCAATGGATGGTGGCAGCAGGGCTGATCGGCGGCACCCTGGCTGGAACGGCGCACGCAACCAAGGCTGGCACGCGTGCGCTGATCAACGCTTCGCCGGAGCCGTTTTCGAATTGGGCAGCGTCCTTTAGCGAAGACATCACGGCGACCGGTGGGCTGTTGATGTCATTCTTCCTGCCGGTCGCGTTTCTGGTGGTGCTGGCGATCCTGCTGTTGGTGGCCGTCTGGCTGCTGCCGAAGCTGTGGCGTGGTGTGCGACGCCTGCGCAATGTGCTGCGCGGCCGCACATCGGAGCCGCCAGCCGCTGGTCCGACCCACCTGCCGCGCTAACGCCTCATCCGAGAAAACGCAGCAGGCCGAACAGCACCAGGGCCAGCGCGCACGACCACCCGGAAAACAGCACCCGCCACACCTTGTGGCGCGGAATAAACCCCACCCCGCGCACCAGTCCTGCACTCATCGCCCAGAACAGTAGAGTGGCGAGGCCATGATCGACATGGCCAGCGCCGTTGGTCACGATGTACGGATAGACCGTACCGACAACCATGACGATCAACCCGGCTGCCAGGCTGGGCACGTGCATGCGCGGCTTGTCAGGGGCGTTCACGCTGGCTGAGCTCACTCGCGTTCCTCGCCAGCGGCACGGGCGTCGCTCACCTCACCCCACATCGCGTTGAGCACGGCCAGCAGCACGGCAAAGCCGACACCCAGGATCCAACTGAAGTACCACATGGTCTTGTTCTCCTGTGCTGTGCTTAGTAGGCCGAGTGCTCGTTGGCCCGGATGTGTTCGACCGTCACCTTGCCGCGCATCACGCGGTAGCACCAGCTCGTGTAGAGAATGATGATGGGCGTGAAGATGATCGCGGCCCAGAACATCAGGCCTAGCGTGAAGTGGCTGGAGACGCTATCCCACACCGTCAGGCTGGCGGCGGGCATGCTGGACGACGGCAGCACGAACGGGAACATCGAAGCCCCCGCTGTCGTGATGATGCCCGCCAACCCCAGCGACGACAGCACGAACGCGAGTAGCGTCCGCCCTGCCCGCGACAGCACCACTGCCAGCAGCGGCCCGACCACCCCCAGCAGCGGCAGCACCCACAGCAACGGCTGCGCCTGATAGTTGCGCCACCACCCATCGGCAGCACGTGCGACGGTCTTGGCCATCGGATTGGACAAGCCAGCCGGGTCGATAGCCGAGGTGATGACGTAGCCTTCGATGCTGCCTGCGTGCAGCCATGCGCCAGCCGCGACAAACGCCACCACGGCGACGACGGCTGCCCCCGTGGCAGCCTTCGTGGCACGTTGCTGGATCACGCCCTCGGTCCGGTGCGCGAGATAGACACCGCCGTGCATGGTGATCATCGCGCTCGACACCACGCCGGTCAGGATGGCAAACGGGTTCAGCAGTTGCCAGAACGTGCCGGTGTACGTCACCACCATGAAGTTGTCGAAGTGGAACGGCACGCCCTGCAGCAGGTTGCCGAACGCCACGCCAAAGATCAGCGGCGGCACTGCGCCCCCGATGAAGAGGCCCACGTCCCACGCTTTGCGCCACGTGGTGTTGTGGATCTTGCTGCGGTAATCAAACCCGACCGGCCGGAAGAACAGCGCCCACAGCACCGCCAGCATCGCCCAGTAGAACCCGCTGAACGCGGTGGCATACACCAGCGGCCACGCGGCAAAGATCGCCCCGCCGCCGGTGATGAACCAGACTTGGTTGCCGTCCCAGTGCGGGCCGATGGTGTTGATCATCACGCGGCGCTCGTCGTCGGTCTTGCCGACAAACGGCAGCAGCGTGCCGACGCCCATGTCGTGCCCGTCCATGATGGCGAAGCCGATCAGCAACACGCCGATCAGCAGCCACCAGATGACCTTGAGGGTGGGATAGTCGAACATGGCGTTCTCCTCAAGCGTGGGCGGCTTCGAAATCGTAGCGACCGGTGCCGAGGCTGCCCGGGCCCTGCCGCGCGAACTTGATCATCAAGTACATCTCAACGATCAGCAGCAGCGTGTAGAAGCCGATGAAGCCGGCCAGCGAGCCGTACAGACTAGCCTCACTCAAGGTCGACACGCTCAGGTGCGTGGGCAGCACGCCGTAGATGGTCCACGGCTGGCGGCCGTACTCGGCCACTACCCAGCCCAGCTCGATGGCGATCCACGGCGCGGGCAGCATCCACAGCGCCCAGCGCAGCAGCCATGCCGGCGCCTTGCGCTGCGGCCGCAGCGTGCTCCAGAACGAGAGCGCGAACAACGCCAGCATCAGGAAGCCCAAGCCGACCATCACGCGGAAGCCCCAGAACATCGGCCACACGCGCGGCACGGTATCGTCAACGGCGCGGTCGATGATCTCGGGCGTGGCTTGCCGCACGTCGGTCACGTACTTCTTGAGCAGCAGGCCGAAGCCCAGGTCTTGCTGATGGATCTGCAGGGTCTGGAGCGCCGCAGCATCGCTCGGATTCTTGCGCAGCGTCTCCAGCGCGGCGACGGCCTCGATGCCGCTCATGATGCGGCCGCGGTTGCGCACCTTGATCTCATGGATGCCCGGAATCTGCTTGGACACCGAGCGCGTGCCGATTAAGCCCATCACCCACGGAATCTCGATCGCCCAGTCGTTCTTCTGCTCCGCCTGGTTGATCGACGCGATCATGTTGAAGCTGGCCGGTGCAGGCTCGGTCTCCCACATGGCCTCGATGGCGGCCATCTTGGTTTGCTGTGCTTCGCCCACGGTGTAGCCGGATTCATCGCCCAGCACGATCACCGAGCACACGCTGGCCAGCCCAAAGGCCGCTGCCACGCGGAAGCTGCGCTTGGCGAACTCCACATCGCGGCCGCGCAGCAGATACCAGCTCGAGATCGACAACACGAACATCGCGCCCGTCACATAGCCTGCCGACACCGTATGCACGAACTTGGCCTGCGCCACGGGGTTGAAGACCACGGCCCAGAAGTCGTTCATCTCCATGCGCATGGTCTGCCAGTTGAAGTCGGCGCCCACCGGGTTCTGCATCCAGCCGTTGGCGATCAGGATCCACAGCGCGGAGAGGTTGGTGCCGATCGCCATGAGCGTCGTCACCAGCAGATGCTGCGTTTTTGTGAGGCGATCCCACCCGAAGAAGAACAGGCCGATGAAGGTGGATTCCAGGAAGAACGCCATCAGCCCTTCAATGGCCAGCGGCGCCCCGAAGACGTCGCCCACGTAGTGCGAGTAGTACGCCCAGTTGGTGCCGAACTGGAATTCGAGCGTGATGCCGGTGGTCACACCCAGCGCGAAGTTGATGCCGAACAGCTTGCCCCAGAAGCGCGTCATGTCTTTCCAGATGACCTTGTTGGTCATCACGTAGACGCTCTCCATGATGACCAGCAGCCAGACCATGCCCAGCGTGAGCGGCACGAACAGGAAGTGGTACATCGCCGTGGCTGCGAACTGCAGCCGGGAAAGATCGACGAGGTGCTCGGATATCACGGATGCCCTCCCTGCGCTGGTGGTGTCACGCCAAGACGATCGGCGGCGCGCTCAGCATCGACTGGCACCTGGTGGTCCCGCACGAAGGTCCACCACAACGCACCCAGCACCGCCACCTTGATGGTGACGACGATAAGCAGATGGCGGACAAGTCGGCGGTCGTTGGGGCTCACGGGTCGAGGCGATCGAGAGTGCGGCCGGTGCCATCGGCGAAGCTTCCTGCCGGTGGCACAGAAAGTCACATGAGGAGCAGTCTAATCATCACGTGGGTGACTGGCAAACGATTCTTCAGGGAGTTTGTGATGCGTTTGCCATGCACACGCCCGTCATCTTGTTGTTGCCTTCGTGTTTCTGGCTAGCGATCAGTCCCGCTGTATAACCCGCAGGTGCAGCCCCGTCCGTTGCCTAGCTGCAAAGCCGTTGCAGCGCTGCCAGATCCCCACGGGTGGCCAGTTGGCGGACCTGCATGGCGAATGCCTCGCACTGCGGATACTCGGAGCGCAGGGCGTCGGCCCAGTCGATCAGATCCGAGATGGCACCCAAGTCGATCAACGCCAGCGCAACGGCACGTGCCTTCGGCGGTGGGCCAACCAATGGCTCTGCCTCTGAAGCATCCGCCACCGGTGGGAGCCGTTGCAGTCCGAGCAGGCGCATCAGGGTCTCTTGCAGCTCGGCCAGACTGATCGGCTTGAGCAAGGCGGCATCAAACGCAGGCGTTGCAGGGCTGTCGCTGGCCGACGCGGTTTGGGGAATCGCCGACAGGACCACCACGGGAACCCCAGGCAGGTATTGCCGAGCTGCCTGCAACACCGCACGACCATCGGCGCCGGGCATCAGATAGTCGGTCAATACGAGGTCGGGGCGCGCATCGCCCGCCTGCGTCATCCGCTCGATGATCGAGACGCCGTCGGACGCGGTCTCAACAGCAAAGCCCAGACTCGACAGCTCGTCGGCAAGCAAGCGGCGGATGTCGGCCGTGTCTTCCGCGATCCAGATGACGAGGCCACTGCCGTCGATGCCCGGCGCGACGGCGCCAATGTCGGCAACGTGGTGGCGTGAGACGGCATCTTCGGCCGCGACGGTTGCAGGCACCTCCAGACGCATTGACGTGCCGGCACCCAGCGCGCTGTCGATCTTCAGCGAACCGCCCATCCGTTCGATCCACTGCCGGACGATCGCCAGCCCAAGCCCCGTGCCGGGCTGGGTGCGCGCCGTGTCCAGCCGCTGGAACGGCTCGAAAATACGTTGCTGATCTTCGGGGGCAATGCCGGGCCCAGTGTCTTTCACGATCAATGTCAGCCGTACGGCTTGCCCGATCTGCACCCCACCTTCGCAATCGATCAGGAGTTCAACACGGCCACCCGTGGTGTACTTGGTCGCGTTGTCCAGCAGATTGCCGAGCAAGCGCCGCAAGCCCTTGGCATCCAGCTCCAGTACGGGCGGCAACGAACGCACAATCTGAAAGGCGAACTGGTTGCCGCGCCGCCGGGCCAGCTCGGCGCCTTCCTGCACAACCGCATCGAGCAGCGCATGCACGTAGACCGGCGCGCTGTGCAATGCGTCCGGTTCGCCGCCGCGTGCGTAGTCGATCAGGTCGTTCACCATGGCGAGCATGTGCCGTGCACTGCGGCTGATGATCCGGCCCCGCTCGGCGTTCTCCTGGCCCGCCGTCTGCACCAGCTCGGCAAAGCCGATGATCGACGTCAACGGCGTGCGCAGGTCATGGCTGATACGCGCGAGAAAATCGGTCTTGGCGCGATTCGCTTCGTCAGCGTCAATAAGCGCCGTGCGCAACTCCTGCGTGCGCTCGACGACGGCATGTTCCAGTTTGCGTTGCTCCTGGCTCTTGGCGTCCAGCAGCACCTGCTGGATCGCGGCGTGCGCGGCGGACATCTCGCGCGAGCGCTGAATGACAAGCGCGCCCATCATCAGCAGCGTCGCCAGCTCCACCAGCCAGGACAACCCCAGGCCAGCATGCCAGCCGCGGTTCAGGATACCGTGAAACTCCAGCAGCCCCACCAGTTGCACGGCCCACACGACACCAAACGTCAACATGAACAGCCGGGCGTTGGGCAGGCCTCGCCGCCAGGCATCCACCATCGAGATCGCCCACAGCACGTTGAACGCGGCAACCACACTGTTGGAATAGACGGCGCCGGCGCGGTAGTCCCCCAGTAGGGTCCAGAGGCACCCCGCCAGCAGGAACATCACGACCGTGCGATACCCCCACTTCCAGACGGCGATCCGCCCCAGACCCACAAAGGTCATCGTGGCGGCGGCGTAGAACACTGTGGTGAGCACGCCCAGCGTGGATGGCGCACGCAGGACCCACTCCCCACCGGCCTGCAGAACATAGCGGTACAGGTACCCCTGGATGGCCATGCTGTAGAGAACAGCCAGGCAGATCCACCCGAACAGCAGCAGGAAACCACGATCCCGCCCGGACCACCCCTGAATGAGGGCGTACAACGCCAGCATCAGCGCGGGGCCGACCAGGAATGCCTGCAGCATCAGGTCGTGACCCTCGCGCTGCCGAAATGCGGCGGGCTCCCAGAGCTGCGGATCAATATTCACCGCAGAGCGGCTGTGGACCCGCAGGGCAAATGTCATCTGCTCGCCTGGGGCCAGCGTGACCGGAAACACTGGAACCATCGCCGTCATGGGCCGGGTGTCCAGCGGCAGACGATTGCCGCTCAGTGTGGTTTCGAGTGCGGTGTGCCCGTCAGGTGCCAGGCGGTAGTAGTCGACCGATTCCAGCCGCGCAGGGTCAACGGCCAGCCAGCGCGTCACCGGCTGCGCGCCGCTGTTGCGCAGCGTTCCTCTGAGCCAGAATCGGGAAGCGGTGTAGCCTGGGTTCAAACTCTCCCCAGGGATTGCCATCCAGTCGGTGCTGGTCATGGCAGCCCCAAGATCCAGCCGACCCGTCTTGTCTTCCAGCACGGACAAATCGGGCAGCAGCGTCAGGGGCTTGGCATCGGTGCCCCCGCCCTGCCCTATGTCAATCGGCTTGGCCCACGTTGGCTGGCCGATCAGCCCGACAAGCACCCCCAGCACGAGTGCCAAACACAGCGCCCAGCACACACGCCGGCGCGACGATACGACGGCGAATGCGCAAGCACTCACGCGTGGCCCCCGGAATCCTGCCGGAACTGGCTGGGTGTCAGCCCAAAGCGATCACGAAACGCGGTGGAGAAATTGGCCGCACTGTTGTAACCCAGCTCCCGGGAAATCAGCTGCACGTCGAGCGCGGTCTCGGACAGCATGCGCCGCGCCTCTTTCATGCGCTCCTCGCGCAGAAAATCGAACACCGTCACGCCAACGCATTGCTTGAAAGCCGCGTTGAGCCGGCGCGCGTTGGTTCCCACTGCGGCGGCAAGCTCCACCAGGCTGGGCGTCTGCGCGAGTTGCTCAAGCAGCAGCTTGCGTGTCGCCCGATACAGCGTGACATCCAGCGTACTGGAGGCCGCATTCACATCCCCTTCCGCAGGCGCGCCACTGGGCGCGGCCAGAGGCTTGAGATGAATGCACAGACGCAGGCGGACCTCTTCAAAATCGAAGGGCTTGGTCACATAGTCCACCGCGCCGGCCGCAAGTCCAGCCACGCGCTCCTGGGGCAACGCCGCAGAGGTCAGAAAGATCAGCGGGATGCTCTGCGTAGCCGGATTGGCCTTGAGCAGCCTGCACGCGGTGATGCCATCACACACCGGCATGCGGATGTCCATCAGGATCAAATCCGGCACCACGCTCTGGGCCTTCTGAACACCATCCTGCCCATCCCGCGCGATATAGACACGACAACCCCGCCGCTGCAGAAAATCCACAAGCAGCATGCGGGTCTCGTCGACGTCGTCAACGACCAGAATGCGCTGCCCGCGCAACGGATCGGAAGAAAAAGAGACGGTAGTGTCTTCAGCCATGGGCGCGATTAAAGCACGCTCCGACCGGGACTTGGCGGCACTCCCCTGACGCACTCGCTCTAAAGTTTCTGCACGGATTGCCGCCCGACCAAGATTTTTCCGGCTGGCAAAACAATCGTGCAGGCGCGCAAAACATGCGGCCTCCCCATCCCCCATGGCACGCGATAAGTTGAATCCATGTGCTGCCTTGCAGCTTGAATGGCCTCGCGGCTGTACGCACGCCGCTTCTGCTTCTCGCTCGATTTCAACATCTCCATGCTTAGATACCAGACCACGCTCTGTGGCGTACTGATTTGCGCCTCCATCATGCTGCTGCCCGGCTGCAGCGGCGGACCCTCCTCCACCGATTCGGGAACAACCTCGTCGTCGGCCCCGCTGTCTGTTGATCATCCTGCCGGCCTCGATACGTATGGCAGCGGCAGCAAGCTGACCTTCACTGCCAGCAGCAACACAACCAGTTGGTCATTGACCGGCCCGGGCGCGTTGAGCACGACCCAGGGTGCCAGCGTGACCTACACGCCGCCCACCACCGTGCAGGCCGATGTGCAGGTCACGATCACTGCCGCGCTGGGGAACACCACCGTCTCGAAAACCATCACCCTGCACGCGCCCATCCTGCGCCCAGTGGCCGGTCAGGTGAGCTGGTACGTCGGCGATGCACCGATCGCGATGTCGGTCTCGCCGCAGTTCACCACCGGCACGCCCACCTGGTCGTCCGGCGCTGGCACATTCAGCGCCACGCAAGGCAACAGCGTCACCTTCACGCCAGTAACGGTCAGCAACGACACGCAGGCTGTCGTCTCTGTCACCGCGGGTGGCCACACGGAGTCGGTCAGCATCGCGCTCAAGCCCGCGAGCGAGAAAACGCTGACGCTGAGCAGCCCATCGGTGCAAGCCGGCAATGGCTCGGTCACGCTGACAGTGCCGTCGACCATCAGCCATGGCGCCTTAAAGTGGGCAGCCTCGATCGGCACGATCACTGTCAACGCGGATGGCAGCGCCACCTACACGCCACCGGCCACGCTATCCACGGCAGCAGTCGCCACGGTCAGCGCCACGGATGGCAGTAGCGCGCCATTCACCGGCACGATCTCCGTCACACCCAGTGCCACGCTCGCGCTCTCGCCTTCGAATGCCTCTACCTCGGCCAGCGGCGCCCCCGTGTCTCTGACGGCAACCATAGCCAATCCCAACACGACCTTGTCTGCCGCCAACGTGCAATGGACCGTTCGCGGCCATGGCAGCCTGAGCGCCACCAGCGGTGCCACGGTGAGCTATATCCCCGACCCGGCCTACACGACCGCAAACGATGCGGCCACCGTCACGGCCACGTTGGGCGCGTTGCAGCAATCGGTCAACATCACGCTCAATTTCCAATCCACGGCGCGATTCAGCGGGCCGTATGGCATCGCAGTGGATGGCAGCGGCAACCTGTTCGTGGCCGACACGTTCAACAGCAGGATCCGCAAAATCACGGTGTCCGGCGTGGTGTCGACGTTTGCCGGCTCCGGCAGTGCCATAGAGGCGGATGGAACCGGGACCACCGCCGGTTTCAACGTCCCAATCAGTATCGCAACCGACAACAGCGGCAACGTCTATGTGCTGGATAACGGCTCCAAGACCATCCGCAAGATCACACCTGCCGGTGTGGTGACCACGCTGGCCACCGCTGGCGGCGCCTCCAGCGTGCTCAATAGCATTGCCGTCGACTCGGCAGGCAACGTCTATGTGGCGGATTCCGGCACCAACACCCTCAGCAAGGTCACGCCTGCCGGTGCCGTGAGCACCCTGACCGGCAGTGTCAATGACCCACTAGGCGTAGCCGTTGACGGCAATGGCACGGTGTACGTCGCGGAAAGAACCAGCTGCACTATCCGCAAGGTTTCGCCAGTTGGCGTGGTAAGCACGCTGGCCGGTTCCGGGGGGTGTGCCCACACCGATGGCACTGGGAGCGCTGCCGCCTTCAATGTCCCTGGATTCATCGCCGTCGACGGAAACGGCAACCTCTATGTGGCGGAATCCCAAGGCAACACCATCCGCAAAGTCACGCCCGCCGGCGTGGTGACCACACTGGCAGGCTCGGGCGCCGCCGGTAGCGCGGATGGCCTCGGCACGAACGCCCAGTTCACGATTCCCGTCGGCATCACCGTTGACAGCAACGGCGTCGTGTACGTGACCGATTTGTATAACAGCCTGATCCGGATGATCAGCCCGACGGGCAACGTGTCGACGCTGGCGGGCGCAGCGGGTGTCTACAGCTATGCCGACGGTACCGCCCTGCCCCGGCAGTAGGCAGTGCCACACGTAATCGAAACAACCCCGTACCGGGGGAGATGACCCTCTCGTCCCCTTGGTACATCTTCGAGGAGGGCGCCCTCCTCGCTTTTTCTTCGTGGCGGCTGGACCCAGCAGCACCGGCCGCCAAACCTAACGCGATGGCTGACCGTGCGGAGGCTTCACCAATATGAACGCGCCAGCAAACCATCAAGTCATCGATCGCCCGAGGCACCCGCTCACCATCGACGTCTTCTTCGACCTCGTCTGCCCATGGAGTTGGATCGGCATACGCCATCTGGAAGCCGCTCTACGCGAGTTCCAGCGGCTGCAACCAACCGCCAAGGTCAAGGTACAGTGGCGCTCGTATCCGCTGTTGCCGGAAACACCGCTTGCGGGCACGTCCTACCAGTCGTTCTACCTGACCCAGTTCGGCGGCCCCACAGCCGTGGCGTTGCGACGCGAGCAGGTGCAGCAAGCGGGCCAAACCGCCGGCATCGCATTCGACTTCAAACGCATCAACATCTTGCCGAACACCACTGCGGCGCACAGCATGGTTGGCTGCGTAGCGACACAGTGCACCACCTTCGAGAGCTTCGGGCTGGTCGACCGATTGTTCAGAGCCTTCTTTGTTGATGGGGAAGACATCGGCAACCTGCAGGTGCTGGAGCGGTTGGGCATGGAGCACGGTGCAAAACCGCAAGCCTTGCTCGCCTGTCTGCATGACATCCGCAACTGCGTTGCCCAGCCTGAGCGCGAACGGCCAAAGCGCGGGCGCCCGGCCAAGGGGAAGATATTGAGCACGCCACATTTCGTCTTCAACGGCGCCGCCTCGGTGTCAGGGGCGCGCTCAGCAGCGTTGCTGTTGAACGGCATGCTGCGATCAATCGGCGAAGAACCTCAATGAAAACCCCGGCCAGCCGAAGCTCCCCCCGGGCTAGGCACTTGACCTTCCCACATGGGAAGCCCAAGACTCACGCGCATCACCCACCTCTGCTAGCATCGCGCCACCACCGAGACCCCACGTGCGCCGCTCCCCTCGCCGGTTTTGGCTTGCCGGCTTCCTCGTCCTGACGTTCCTGACCGTGCAACTGGCAACGGCGGCCTACGCCTGCGCGGGCGGCCGGTTTGCGGTGCAGTCAGCGATGGACACGGGCGCGATGGAAGGCATGGCAGACATGGCCGAGTCGTGCCCCGAAATGGCGGAGAAGGCGCCGCAGGACAACGGCCAGCATGACGGGCTATGCCTGGAGCATTGTCAGGCCGGCACCAAAACGGCGGACCACGTCTCGCCACAGATTCCGGCCTTCCTCCCTGTCCTGCTTGGGCAAATCGAGCCAACGCCGATTGCCGCGACGGTGCCGCTGATCCTGGCGCAAGCCGATCCGATCGCGCGGGCACCCCCGCCACCGCTGTCCATCCTTCACTGCTGTTTCCGAAATTAGCCTCCGAAGCAACGCGTTCTTCATGCCCTGCCGCCTGCGCGGCGGGGTGATCGTTGCTTTCCGGAGGTTCTATGCTTTCGCGTTGTTCCCCATGCGGTGGGCGCTGGCTTGCGCTCGCCGCTGTTCTGCTCGTCAGCAGTCGATTGGCGTACAGCCAGCCCGCTGACACGCTTTCCATACAAGAGGCGATCGGCCTCGCGTCGGCCCGCTCTGCCGACGCGGAAACGTCCCGCGCACCCATTCAGGCCGCCAATGAAATGGCCATCGCCGCCGGCCAGTTGCCGGACCCGGTGGTCAAGCTCGGGCTCGATAGCGTTCCGCTCAACAAATCCGACCAGTTCTCGCTCAGCCGGGACTCCATGACCCAGCGCTCCATCAGCGTGATGCAGGAGTTCACGCGTGCGGATAAGCGCCGTGCCAAGGCTGACCGCTACACCGCCGAAGCCGCCGCAGCCGAAGCGCGCCGCAATGCCGGCCTTGCCGAGGTGCAGCGCAACGCCGTCGCCGCGTGGCTGGACCGCTGGTATGCCGAGCAGACCGGCGTGCTGCTCGGCCACCACGGACACCCGCTCGAACTGGCGCGCCAGGCCGCACTGGCCGCGTACCGAAGCGGTCGCGGCACACGCGCTGACGTGCTGGCCGCTGATCTGGAGGTCCAGAAGCTGCACGACCGCCAGGATGAAAATCGCTCCACCGTCGAGATGGCGACGGTGGCCCTGGAACGCTGGATTGGTCCCGCTGCGCATCGTCCGCTGGGCGACCGCCCGCCACTGGAGGTCCCCGCATCCACGCAGCGCCTTGCGGCAGACGCATTCGACGCCGTGCCGGAAGTGGCCGCTGCTCAACGTGACGTGGCGCTGGCGGAATCGGAAATTCGCGCGGCGGCTGAGGCCAAGAAGCCGGACGTGACGGTCGAGCTGATGTATAGCCAGCGCGGCGCGGCGTACTCCAACATGGGCTCGCTCAACGTCAGCTTCCCGGTGCCGTGGGACCAGGGCAATCGGCAAGACCGAGAGGTGGCCGCCAAACTGGCACAGGCACAGGAGGCGCGCGCCAAATCGGAAGTCCTCCGACGCAACACGCAAGCCATGGTCGCGACCCGATTGACCGAGCTGCAACGCAATCTCGACCGCCTCAAGCGCTACGAAGAGACAACGCTGCCACTGGCCAACGCGCAGGCGGACGCGGCCCTAACGGCTTATCGCGCCAACACCGGCACGCTCTCGGCCGTGGCCGAAGCCAACCACCGCGCCATCGATACCGCGCAGGAACGCCTGACGCTGGAAGCCAAGACGGCCAAGCTGTGGGCCGATCTCGCCTTCCTCGTGCCACTGCCCACCGCCCAGACCGAACCCGCAACGGGGAGCCTTCAATGAACAAAACGCTAATCGCCACGGTGGCGGGTGCATTGCTGGTTGGCGCGGTGGCCTATGGCGGCTACCGCATCGGCCTGTCACGCGGCCAGCAATCGTCCCTGGTCACAACATCAGCATCGAACTCGACCGGCCTCAAGGCAGGCGACATCGATCCGCAAACCGGCAAGAAAGTGCTGTACTGGCACGACCCGATGGTGCCCGGCCAGCGCTTTGACAAGCCGGGCAAGTCGCCTTTCATGGACATGCAGCTCACGCCCGTCTACGCAGATGGCGATGCAGGCGGCAGTGGCGTCACCGTCGACAGCCGCGTCGTGCAGAACCTGGGCATCCGCACTGCTGAGGCCCAGCTTGGCCACCTGGGCAGCGTGCTGGAAGCGCCGGGCAATGTGACCGTGGACGAGCGCAGCGCGCAAGTCATCCAGGCACGCACGAGCGCGTTCGTACAGCAGGTGTCGGTGCGCGCAATGTTTGATCCGGTGCGGCGTGGGCAGACGCTGGTCTCGCTGTACTCGCCGGATTGGGTGGCGGCGCAGGAGGAATACCTAGCGGTATCGCGCCAAGCCGCGCACGGTCAGTCCGATCTCGCAGGTGCTGCCAAGGCGCGCATGCTGCAGGCCGGCATGACGGCGGGCCAGATCAGCGCCGTCAGCACTTCGGGCAAGCTGCAGCCGGCGTTGGCGATCACCAGCCCGATCGACGGCTTCGTCACAGAAGTTGCCGTGCGTGACGGCATGACGGTCTCGCCGGGGATGACGCTGTTCCGGCTGGCTGATCTCAGCCGCGTCTGGGTCATTGCAGAAGTGCCGGAAGCGCAAATGCGAACGGTGGCGCCAGGCGCACCGGTCAAGGTATCGGCTGCTGGCCTGACGGAACCGGTCGCAGGCAAGGTCGACGCAATCCTGCCTGACGTGAATACGGCCACGCGCACGATCAAGGTCCGCATCGTGCTGCCCAACCCCAATAGGCGACTCGTGCCGGGCATGTTTGCCACCGTGCGGTTCGATGGCGGTCTGGACCAGGAAGCGCTGCTGATCCCGTCCGAAGCTGTGATCCGCACCGGCGAGCGCAGCGTCGTGATGGTGGATGGTGGCAAGACCGGCTTCGTGCCCACGGAAATCCGCACCGGGCGCGAGGCTGAGGGCAAGGTCGAGGTACTGCAGGGCTTGCAGGCCGGGCAGAAGGTCGTCACCTCCGGCCAATTCCTGGTGGATTCCGAGGCCAGCCTGCGCGGCACCACGGAACGGATGACGCCGCCGTCAGCAGCATCCGCACCCGCCGCTGCCACCACCGAGCACGAAGGCATCGGCCGCATCGAAGCCGTGAACAGAGACGGGCTCACGCTCTCCCATGGTCCGATCCCCTCGCTGAAATGGGGCGCGATGACGATGGACTTTGCCTCGCCCCCCAATGGCTTGCCCAGGGGCCTGAAGCCGGGTGACCGCGTGCACTTCCGCTTCCATCTGGATAAGGACGGTATGGCGGTCCTCTCTTCGGTGCAACTGACCGGTGATGCGGGAGGCAAACCATGATCGCGCGCCTCATCTTCGCTTCCATCCGCAACCGCTTCCTGGTGCTGCTCGCCACCGTCTTGCTAACGGCGTGGGGACTGTGGGCGGCACGCAGCACGCCGCTCGATGCGCTGCCCGATCTGTCGGACGTGCAAGTCATCATCCGTACCCCGCTGCCCGGCCAAGCGCCGCAGATCGTCGAGAACCAGGTCACCTACCCGCTCACCACCACGATGTTGTCGGTACCGGGCGCCAAGACGGTCCGCGGCTATTCGTTCTTTGGGGACTCGTTTGTCTATGTGCTGTTCGAGGACGGCACCGACCTGTACTGGGCGCGCTCGCGCGTGCTGGAGTATCTGAACCAGGTGCAGTCACGCTTGCCGGCGGCGGCCAAGCCGGCGTTGGGGCCGGATGCGACGGGCGTGGGCTGGGTCTACGAATACGCGCTGGTCGACAAGACTGGCCACCACGATCTCGCGCAACTGCGGGCGCTGCAAGACTGGTTCCTGCGCTTCGAGCTGAAGGCGTTGCCGAACGTGGCAGAAGTCGCGTCGGTGGGCGGCATGGTCAAGCAGTTCCAGGTGGTGCTGCAGCCAGACAAGCTGCGCGCGTACAACCTGTCGCAAGCCAAGGTATTGGCGGCGCTCAAGGGCGCCAACCAGGAAACCGGCGGCTCCGTGCTGGAGCTGGGCGAGGCCGAGTACATGGTGCGCGCCAGCGGCTACCTGAAGACGCTCGACGACTTCCGGCAGATTCCACTGGCAACGAGCGACACCGGCATCGCCGTGCGGCTGGGCGACGTCGCCACCATCCAGCTCGGGCCCGAGATGCGGCGCGGCATTGCCGAGCTGAATGGTCAGGGCGAAGTCGCTGGTGGCGTGATCGTGATGCGCTCCGGCAAGAACGCGCTGGAGACCATCGATGCCGTCAAGGCCAAGCTCGCCACGCTGCAGAAGAGCCTGCCGGCGGGCGTGGAGATCGTGCCCGTCTACGACCGCTCCGCACTCATCCACCGCGCGGTGGACAACCTCACGCACAAGCTGATCGAGGAATTCATCGTCGTGGCGCTGGTGTGCGTGGTGTTCCTGTTCCATCTGCGCTCTGCGTTGGTGGCCATCGTCTCGCTGCCGCTGGGCGTGCTGGCTGCGTTCCTGGTGATGCGCTATCAGGGTGTGAACGCCAACATCATGTCGCTGGGCGGTATCGCCATTGCGGTGGGTGCGATGGTGGACGCAGCCGTGGTGATGATCGAGAACGCGCACAAGCACCTGGAGCGCTGGCACGAGGCGCATCTGCAGCGTGACCTTGGCGGGCAGGAGCGCTGGCGCATCATCGGCGAATCTGCTGCGGAGGTCGGGCCGGCGCTGTTCTTCTCGCTATTGATCATCACGCTGTCATTCATCCCGGTGTTCACGCTGGAGGCGCAGGAGGGGCGGCTGTTCTCGCCGCTGGCCTTTACCAAGACGTATTCGATGGCGGCAGCCGCCGGGCTGTCGGTCACGCTGGTGCCGGTGCTGATGGGTTACCTGATTCGTGGACACATCCCGAGCGAGCAGTCGAACCCGCTCAACCGCTGGCTCATCCGCATGTACCAGCCGGTGCTGGCTCGCGTGCTGGCGTATCCCAAGACGACGGTGGCGATTGCCCTCGTGCTGCTGGCGGCAACGGCCTGGCCAATCCTGCGCACGGGCGGCGAGTTCATGCCGCCATTGGATGAAGGCGACTTGCTCTACATGCCGTCGGCACTGCCCGGGTTGTCGGCCGGCAAGGCGGCGCAGTTGCTGCAACAGACCGACCGGCTCATCAAGACCGTGCCCGAAGTTGCCAGCGTGTTCGGCAAGGCCGGCCGCGCGGACAGCGCCACCGACCCAGCGCCAATGGAGATGTTCGAGACCACCATCCAGTTCAAACCGCGCGACCAATGGCGGCCCGGCATGACGCCCGACAAGCTGGTCGACGAGCTGGACCGTGTGGTCAAGGTGCCGGGCCTGTCCAACATCTGGGTGCCGCCCATCCGCAACCGTATCGACATGCTGGCCACCGGCATCAAGAGCCCGGTCGGCATCAAGGTGGCGGGCACGGACCTGCAGCAGATCGACCGCCTCACCACGCAGATCGAGGCAGCGGTCAAGACGGTGCCCGGCGTCACCTCGGCGCTGGCCGAGCGGCTCTCGGGCGGGCGCTACATCGACGTCGACATCAACCGCGTGGCCGCCGGACGCTACGGTCTGAACATTGAGGACGTGCAGAACATCGTGTCGTCTGCCATCGGCGGCGACAACGTGGGCGAAGTCGTCGATGGGCTGGCGCGCTTCCCGATCAACCTGCGTTACCCACGCGACTACCGGGATTCCGTGGAGCAACTGCGCCGCCTGCCGATCGTGACCGACCGGGGCCAGCAGATCGTGCTATCGGATGTAGCCGACATCCGTGTCGTGCAAGGTCCGCCGATGTTGCGCAGTGAGAACGCACGGCTCTCCGGCTGGGTGTACGTCGACATTCGCGGGCGCGATCTGCGCTCGGCGGTACGCGACATGCAAGCGGCCGTCGCCAAGGCGGTACCGATGCCCGCAGGCTACGCACTCAGCTGGTCGGGCCAGTTCGAGTACCTGGAACGCGCCACCGCCAAGCTCAAGGTGGTGGTGCCGTTCACGCTGCTCATCATCTTCGTGCTGCTGTATCTGGTGTTCGGCCGCATCGACGAGGCGCTGCTCATCATGGGCACCCTGCCGCTGGCGTTGATTGGCGGGTTCTGGCTGCTGTACGGGCTGGGCTACAACCTGTCGGTGGCGGGCGTGGTGGGCTTCATCGCGCTCGCGGGCGTGGCAGCGGAGTTTGGCGTCATCATGCTGCTCTATCTCAAGCAGGCGTGGGACCAGCGTCAGGAACGCGGCCAGACCAGCACCGAAGCGCTGCTCGACGCCATCCAGGAAGGTGCCGTGCTGCGCGTGCGCCCGAAGGCCATGACGGTGGCCGTGATCCTGGCCGGCCTGATTCCGATCATGTGGTCACACGGCACCGGCTCCGAAGTCATGCAGCGCATTGC
The DNA here is from genome assembly GCF_000801955.1 of Ralstonia sp. A12. Lineage (GTDB taxonomy): Bacteria > Pseudomonadota > Gammaproteobacteria > Burkholderiales > Burkholderiaceae > Ralstonia. The sequence continues at coordinate 43,467 of NZ_JSZO01000003.1, read as the reverse complement.
CGCCCCCATGGTCGGCGGCATGGTCACGGCGCCCCTGCTCTCGCTGTTTGTTGTTCCCGCTGTCTATCTGCTGTTGCGCAGGCGCGGCGCATCCTCCCCTTCCCAACCCCACGCTCAACCCGATTCGCACGAGGTCTCACGATGACATACGCATCCGCTCTGGCTTTCACCCTGCTGCTGGCCACATCGCCCGTAACGTTTGCCGCCACGCCAATGGAAGGCATGGACATGAAGCCCGCCGCCCAGGCCAATCCGTCCAAGCAAGCACCCAAGCCCGTCGCGGCGGAGGTCCGCAAGGTCTACCCCGACACGGGCAAGGTCACGCTCAAGCACGGCGACATCGACAACCTGAACATGGGCGCCATGACGATGACGTTTGCCGTCAAGGACAAGGCCGCGCTCAAGAACTTCAAGGAAGGCGATCACGTGATGGCGACGTTCGATACGGTGGACGGGCGGCCGACTGTGGTTGAGATGCACAAGCAGTAATCGCCGTCCCAACAAGAAACCCCGGCCAGCCGAAGCTGCCGGGGTTTTCTTTGCCTCACGGCCATTTAGCTCGGCGGGAGATCTGCCGCGTTGGCGAGCAACCCTAGCGACTGCGCCGCCGAAGACCAGAGCATCCATTCGGCCAGAGCCTGGGCCGGCGTCATACCGGTCCGTGCCATTGCATCCAGCGCCGCAGCGAGGGGGCGTCCGTCGCGCAGCGCGCACAGCGTCGCGTATTGCCAGCCATTCAGGGCATACATCGAGACTCGGTAGCGCACGCGGCTGACCGCCACGTAGCTGGGCGCGATCCCGGGGCAGGCCGGCACCGCATCGTCGACTTCCATGGCCTGCCAGAACGGGATCAGGTCGAGCCTGAGCGCGAGCAGCCTCACGCAGTGTGGAACAGCCCAGGTCATTGCAGGGTCCGGCGCGAGCCCCAGCAGATGAGCGGCGGGTTTCGCCGCGCTCGCCTGCTCCATCCCGCGTGCACGCAAGACCTCGGTACGCGCCCGCTCCAGGCGCGCAAGCTCGATCGGCAGCAGCGCGACGCTGTCATCAGGATCGGTGCCCGCAGGCAGATGTCGCGCCAGGAAATCGGGAAAGCCGATGCCCAGATCGTAGAGGGTGGTCGATCCGGATGGATTTTCCCAGAGGTAGGCACGGGCGAAAAAGCCAAACACGTCGCGCCCCATGACGCGTTCGAGCATGGGGTAGTCGGCGGACAGGCAGTCGTACAGACGCTGCAGGTAGCCGTCGGCATAGACGCCCAGCCGCCGCAGCGGGCTCGCCACACCGCCCGCGCGAATCAGGTCGTCGGCCGTGAAGCCGAAACGATGCAGCGCCAGCGTCAGACCGTGGTCCGCACCGCCGGGCGCGGTCATCACGGTCATCAGCCAGCGTTGAACATCATGGAGCGGGTGTGATGGCATCGCATTCCCTCACCTGGAAATCCAGCGGCGTCGAATACACGGTCGTCCCGCCTGCCGTGGCGCCAGCCTGCCCGCTCACCACGTCATGCATCGGTGCATCGGCCGGCGACGGCATCTCGCCGCGGAGCACGGTGCGGGCCTTGTCCAACTCGGCCAGCAAGACCGGATAGTCGGGAATGTCGGCATCCCATTCGAGCAAGGTGGAAACCGCGCCTCGCGGCATCGGCGCATCGTCGGGCACCGTCGCTCCACACAGCTGCTGCGCCAGCGCGTAGAGCTGCCAGACACGCAGCGGCACCGCGCGGTCGTGCGTATCGACCAGCAGGTCGCCGCAGTCGGTCGGGCCAGCCAGATGAAGCTGCACGATGTGCTCGGGCGGCAACGTGCGCAGATACGCCTCCGGATCAAAGCCATGGTTGTGGCCAGACACGTAGACGTTGTTGACGTCGAGCAGCAGGCCGCAGCCGGTTTCGCGCGCCAGCCGCGCCAGGAAATCGCACTCGGCCATGGTGGCGCCAGCAAACTCGAGATAGCTGCTGGGGTTCTCAAGCACCAGTGGCCGCCGCAGGAATTCCTGGACGGCTTCCACGCGCTGCCGCACGTGCCGATAGCTGGCTTCGGTCAAGGGCAGCGGCAGCAGATCGTGCGAGTTCACGCCGGCCGCGCCCGTCCAGCACAGGTGATCGGAAACCCAGGCTGGTTGGATGTCATCGGCCAGTTGCTTGAGCTTGGCGAGGTAGTCGCGGTTCAGCGGATCGGTGCTGCCAATCGACAGCGACACGCCGTGCATCACGATCGGCACCTCGGCGCGGATGCGCTCCAGTGCGTGGCGCGCGTAGCCGTAGTGGTCGATAAAGTTCTCGCTGATGATCTCGAACCAGTCCACGCCGGGGCCGTGGCGCAGAATGTGCGGAAGGTGCGTGGTCCGCAGGCCAACGCCAAAGCCGAGATTGGGCAAACCCAGTCGTTGGACACGCATAGAAAGATGAAGACGGCTTGTCGGGTGAAGTCGAGTCGAGCCAACACAGCGCCCCGCCAACCAAGGCAGGGCGCATGCGCGGCAACGCGGCGCCGCTCAGGTCGACGGCGGCAGAGCGATGCGCAGGTCAGTCGGCTTCGGCGGATCGCCAACTGGCTTGCCGCGGTGGGCCATGACTTCCTTGTAGGCCTGCCATGCCTTGTCGTAGACGGAATCACCCAGCGCGAAGGTCATTTCACCGATCTTCTCCTTGGTATGCTGCGGCCCGACAAAGTCATACACCAGCATGGTGCCGCCCTCCGGATAGAGCTGCGACGCGGAGATCGGTACCGCGCAGCCTCCCAAGCTGCCGCAGCGGTTGTCACTGGGCGCGCTGTACGGCCCCGGTGCCGGGGTCAGGCCGCCGCACAGATTCTGGTCCACGACATTGCTGCGGCTCTTGCGGCCGTGCACCCTGAAAGGCGCCGGCCCGGTGGTCTGCCCGGCCGTGGCTGTGGTGGCAGCGCTGCTGCTATGCCCACAGGAACCACCTCCGGTGTCGAGCTGGGCGAAGCCACAGCCGCCTTGCGCCTTGCAGCCATTGGAGCCGCGGCAGCTGTGGTAGATCTCGATAGCGGCACAACTGGCCTGGTCGTCACCGTTCAGGTCAAGCGCCTGGCAGGCGTGGTAGAGCTGCCGGTCATCCGGCGTGCCAATGCCCAAGCCGAGGTCCGGTGCCTGCCCGAAGACAGCCCAGCACAACGAGACACGATCGCCCGAACCAACCATCGACGGATACGGGAAGGTGGTCGAGGCGACTTTCCAGTACGCGTCGAGTACGGTCGTGATGCCCGCAATGGCACCGACCGCCACCTTGCTGAGGGTTGCGTATTCCGTCGCACCCTGCTGCTTCAGCCGGTTCAGCGCATCGGCAATCGCCTGCGGTGCCGGAATCGATTGCGAATCCTTGGCCGGGTCGTAGTCCGGGCTGGTGAGCATCTCTGCCGTCCACGTGTTCTGGGGATCGGCGTGCCACTTCTCCCAGGTCATGATGTGCGGCAACTCGTGGCGCAACGCCTCGAAGCGCTCCAAGTGGGTCTCGGCCGCATAGTGGTACCTGGCCTCGGCGTCGGCTGACGGCGCATCCTGGCCACTCGCGGTGTACGAGGGATAGTCGACCTCGAGGGACTGCCGGTCCTCGCGGTACTTGTCCTTGACGGCTGTCAGCGACAGCGGAGCAGGCTGCGTCGGGCCAAGCTGATAGCGCAGCAGCGAACGGCCCAGCGGGACCTGGCTGCCTTCGCCCTGATCGGTGATGGCCGACATGAAGGTGATGACCTTGTTGAACGCCTTCACCGGATCAGCCAGGTCTTCCTTGTTCAGGACGGTCTCAAAGCGTGGGTACTCGCGCCGCGGATGCCCCTTGACCGTGGTGTTGAACATGTCCTGCTGGACGCAGTTCGGGTCGAACAGCTTCTGCCAAAGCGTCTGGCCATCGGTGTATTCGATCCGCAGGTACTGCGCATAGCACTCGTACATGTGGCCGATGGAGCCAAACATCGGCAGGTCCGTCTCGCCCTTGCCCGGGTTCCAACCGTTGAACGGCACGGTCGGGAAGTAGTCCCGGCGCTTGTCCGGCAGCAGAACGTCCATCGCATCTTTCTCGGTCTGCTCGATGGCACAGAAGAGGTCAAGCGTGTTCTTGTTGAGCGCACCCAGATTGACCTTGGTGTCGTGATAGCGCGTCGTGTCCAGCAGATTGAGCACGTGCGGAATCTTCGTTTGTTCCGAGCCGTAGCAAGACCAGCCGTGGTCGGGCTGCTGAAGCGCGGGACTGGTGAACGACGGCGTACCGCCAATCGCCGTGCAGATGTTGGCCGCCATCTGCAGATGCAGCATCTCCTGGATGAACACGCTGAACACCAGATTGAACGCCTTGTCTTCGCGCGTAGCCGGCTGGGCCGTCGGGGCCATGCCCGGCCAGCGACGCCCCTGGTAGTAGCTGATGTCCTGCGCGTTGATTTCGTGGGTGCCGAACACCGAATACAGGCCAGTCATGTACAGCGGGATGGTGAACAGTTCCACGTTGATCGCCGCTTGCGCAAGGGCCCGCACCGCAGAGGTATCGGTTGCCAGGTCGTCCAGGCTCCGTTCGCGGTAAAGCAGCAGATTGCTGCTCGACTCTCTGATGTTCATCCGTCTGTCTCCGTTGGTAAGTCATGCCGGGAATGGGCCGGACACGCCACCACGCAGCCACATGAGATGGCGAGGTCCGGACACCGAGCGACTGCACGGCACACCACGCGCGCTTGCCCTTCATCGCGATAGCGCGCGCTTCGGAGAGAGGGGATCGTTTTTATGTTCCGCGTGACATCGGGAGTACCGGCGGCCTGGAAGTACAGCCTAGGAGGCCGCCAACCCGGTCGCAATGCGACGGCGGAGGGGGATAGGATGAACAGAAGGATGTATCCATACGGCCGCCCCGCCCCTTCCTATCAGGCCCGACACGCCTCTGACTTCTGCTCGAACTCGCATCGGTTGGCGCCGTTGATCTGGATGCCGTTTAATACTGCTTGAAACAAAAAACCCCGGTCAGCCGAAGCTCCCGGGGTTTTTCCTTGCGCAACAACCAAAGCCACCAAGCCTGCCTTGATCACTCCGCGCAGCGCATTGGGTTGGCGCTAGATCTGCTCAACAATCACTTCAATCTCCACCGCAAAACCGCGCGGCAACGACCCCACCCCGACGGCCGAGCGCGCGTGTATCCCCTTGTCCCCCAACACAGCGACAAACAGATCGGAGGCACCGTTGATGACCTCGGTATGCTCGGTAAAGTCCGGCGTCGCATTCACCATCCCGAACACCTTGACGAGCTGGCCCAGGCGATCGAATCCGCCGAGTGCCTCTTTCATGACGGCGAGCAGATAGATGGCCACCTCCCGTGCGTACTGCTGAGCCTCGGCGACGGAAACCTCCGCACCAACTTTTGGGACGGGATACCCCGGTTCGCGGAGAGGCGCCCCCTTGCCCGACAGATGGATCGTCTTGCCATTGCGGACATACAGCGCGAAGTTACCGCGAGGCGGCGTCAGTGCGGGAAGCGTGATACCCAGTTCGGCCAAGCGTTGTTCAACGTCATGCATCGTGGTTGCTCCAGAAGAAGGCACGCCGCATTGGGGCATGCCGGGTGCCGGCTGATAGCAAAAAACCCCGGAAGCTGACGCCACCGGGGTTTTCTGACTCGGGGTAAAACACCCTGAGGCGTGCTTACATATTGTCGATCATGACTTGGCCAAAGCCCGAGCACGACACTTGCGTCGCGCCTTCGAGCAGGCGGGCGAAGTCATACGTGACCTTCTTCGACAGGATCGACTTCTCGATCGACGAGATGATCAGGTCAGCGGCTTCCGTCCAGCCCATGTGGCGCAGCATCATTTCGGCCGACAGGATTTCGGAACCCGGGTTCACGTAGTCCTTGCCTGCGTACTTCGGTGCCGTACCGTGGGTGGCTTCGAACATGGCGACGGAGTCGCTCAGGTTCGCGCCCGGGGCGATACCGATACCGCCGACTTGTGCAGCCAGAGCGTCGGAGATGTAGTCGCCGTTCAGGTTCAGCGTGGCCACGACCGAGTACTCGGCCGGACGCAGCAGGATCTGCTGCAGGAAGGCGTCGGCAATCGCGTCCTTGACGACGATTTCCTTGCCCGTCTTCGGGTTCTTGAACTTGCACCACGGGCCGCCGTCGATCAGCTCAGCGCCGAATTCCTTCTGTGCCAGCGCGTAGGCCCAGTCACGGAAACCACCTTCCGTGAACTTCATGATGTTGCCCTTGTGCACGATCGTGACCGACGGCTTGTCGTTGTCGATCGCGTACTGGATGGCCTTGCGCACCAGGCGCTCGGTGCCTTCGCGCGAAACCGGCTTCACGCCAATGCCCGAGGTTTCCGGGAAGCGGATCTTCTTGACGCCGAATTCGTCTTGCAGAATCTTGATCAGCTTCTTGGCCTTCTCGCTCTGGGCTTCGAATTCGATGCCGGCGTAGATGTCTTCCGAGTTCTCGCGGAAGATGACCATGTCGGTCTTCTCCGGCTCTTTGACCGGCGAGGGCACGCCCTTGAAGTAGCGCACCGGGCGCAGGCAGACGTACAGGTCCAGCTCTTGGCGCAGCGCCACGTTCAGCGAACGGATGCCGCCGCCCACCGGCGTCGTCAGCGGGCCCTTGATCGAGACCACGTAGTCCTTCAGGACTTGCAGGGTTTCTTCCGGCAGCCACACGTCCGGGCCGTACACCTTGGTCGACTTCTCGCCGGCGTAGATTTCCATCCAGGAGATCTTGCGCTCGCCCTTGTAAGCCTTCTCAACGGCTGCGTCCACGACCTTGATCATCACCGGGGTGATATCGAAGCCCGTGCCGTCACCCTCGATGTAAGGAATGATGGGGTTGTTGGGAACGTTCAGGGAGAAGTCTTGGTTGACGGTGATCTTCTCGCCGGCCGGGACCTTGATGTGTTGATACATGGACGACTCCAGTGCGACCGCAGGTGAGCGGGTGGACGGTGGGGGTTGACAGCACAGCGCGTCGCCCCGGGTTGGCCGGTACGACACACTGCAATGAACTGGTGATTCTAGCGGGCTGCGATGACGCTCTCACGATGCACCGCACAAAACCTTAACTCTTATATAAGACACAAGAGTTAATTTCGCATTATGCCGGAAAATTTCACCATCCGCCACAGTCCCGCACATGGCGAAATGGCGGGTCAGCTGCTGGGCTGGGCCGTGCCGGACGGGTGCTCGATCAGGCTGCGGGCGTCGGCCAGTGCAGGCGTGGTGCCGGTCTGGGCGGTCCAGGCGTCGACCAGGCGGCCGAGAGTCGCTCGCAGTTCCACGTGGTGGTCAGCATCGAGCAGGCCGACGAGGCCCGCGCCGCTCAACCCGGGGTGACGGCGCACCAGCCAGGCCAGGGTCTGGACGCGGTCAACAAAGCGGGCGTCAGTCCGGTACAGATGGCTGAAGCAGTCCAGGCCTGCACGCCGGTCCAGCGGCTGGCCGGAAAGCGTCTGCGACACGAGCATGAAATCGTCCAGGCTGGAGGCATCCTGATCCGGCACCCGATGCAACCCGGTCGTGATGGCAAGCACAACCAGCGCCCCACTACCGAGCAGGAGGTCGCGGCGGGTGAATCGGGCTGGCTTGAGGGAGTGGGAAGACAGAAAAGGGAGCGGCACGGCGGATCTTGGGCAGAATCCAAGCGATTCTCAAGGCCGGGCCGCATCCGTCCAATCAGACGCGTCCGAAACCCGATCAGCCCGACTCGAATGCCAGGCATCTTTCTTGCGCAGCGCAACAACCGCCACATCCCGTCCGACGCGCTGCCCACCTCCGCTGCAAGATCTCAAAAAAAATCAACGCGACGTGTCAACGCGCCTGTAACGGCCTGCGTTATTGCAGATGACTCATTTAGCGGGTCGTTGGTTAACTCACTGATCTATAAAAGGATTCACCATGAAGAAGCTGATCGCTGCCCTGATCGCCGGCCTGTTCGCTACCGGCGTGTTCGCTCAAGCCTCCGCTCCGGCTGCTGACGCAGCTGCTGCTCCGGCTGCTGCCGAAAAGGCTGCTCCGAAGGCCAAGAAGGCCCACAAGAAGCACAAGAAGGCCGCCAAGAAGGCCGACGCTGCTGCTCCGGCTGCTGACGCTGCCAAGCAATAAGCTTGTGTTTCTGCCGGGCCCTCGCGGCTCGGCTGACACAGAAAAGCAGATGCATATGCATCTGCTTTTTTTTCGCCCGTGTTCTCTGTAATCCCGGACACGCACGCGGGGCTGTCAAAATAGCGCCATCTGTCTTGGGTACCTTGCGCCTTCCTCACAACAAGAATCAGGGAAGGCGCGATGGAAATTCGATCGATGTTCGCTCCGGTGCGGCGCAAACGCACCGTGTTCACGATGGTCACACTTGCCGCACTGACCGCCGCTGCCGTGATTGCAGGCTGCGGCGGCTCGTCGTCCGATCCGGCACCGGTCACCTCATCGCCGGCCGCCCCGGCGGATGCCGCCACCAGCGATAGCAATATCCAGGCCGCATGGGTCGAGATTGGCGACAGCAACCAAGCGGTCATCCGCGCCGTCACCACGTATACGAATAGCGCCTCCCCGGCGGACAACTCGGTCTGCCCGCTGCTGACGGTGGACGGCACCTCCACGCGCATGAGCCTGCGCGTGGCGGCCGGCACCGTTGCCCAACGCACCACGGCCAGCGCCGCCAGCGATTCGAAAGCATCGGCCTTCCCGGTGAATGCCTGCGAGGCAACCGTGGCGTCTACCGCCAAAGCCGCGTCGATCGGTTCGCGCGTGCTGCCGCTGCCCAAGGCCAACCCACAGCGCGTGGTGATCCTGGCGGACACCGGCTGCCGCATGAAAAAGTCGAGCAACACGTTCCAGTCGTGTAACGACCCGCTGTCGTGGCCGTTCGCCACCGCTGCTGCCACAGCGGCAACGATGAACCCCGACCTCGTGCTGCACGTGGGCGACTACCACTACCGTGAAAACGTCTGCCCGCCCGACGTGGCCGGCTGCCAAGGCAGCCCGTGGGGCTACGGCTGGGATACGTGGCAATCCGACCTGTTCCAGCCCGCCGCGCCGCTGATGGCCGCTGCCCCGTGGGTGCTCGTGCGCGGCAACCATGAGGAGTGCGCGCGCGCCGGCCAGGGCTGGTACCGCTTCCTGGACCCGCGCCCCTACTCCGCTGCCCGTTCGTGCGACAACCCGGCCAACGACACCGGTGCCAACGCATCGGACCCGTACGCCGTGGCCATCGGCACCGACACGCAGGTCATCGTGTTCGACTCGGCCAAGGTGGGCACGACGGCATTGGCGACCACCGACCCGTGGTTCCAGACCTACCAGAAACAGTTCAGCACGGTGGGCACGCTGGCCGCCAAGCCGGGCGTGATGTCGATCTTCACCAACCACCACCCGATCCTGGGCTTCGTGCCGATCGCGGGCGCCACGCCGCTGGGCGGCAACGCCGCGCTGCTGTCGGTCATGAACAGCCTGAACGCCACGGCGTACTACCCGCCCGGCGTGCAGGTCGCGCTGCATGGTCACGTGCATGACTTCCAGGCCATCAACTTCACCAGCAACCACCCGGCGACCATCGTGGCCGGCAACGCTGGCGATTCGCTGGACGTGGCCCTGCCGGATCCGTTCCCGGCCATCAGCCCGGCCTCGGGCGTGACGGTTGGCAGCATCTCGCACAACAACTCGTTCGGCTTCATGGTGATGGACCGCCAGCCGGCACCCGCCAAGGGCTGGCTGTTCAAGGCCTACACCGTCAACGGCAAGCTGCTGACGACCTGCACGCAGAACGGTTCGAGCCTGGTGTGCGACAAGACGGGCTTCGTTGCACCTTGATGCGCCTACGCTCCGCGCTGCTGGTTGCTGCCGCACTCTTCTCGGGTGCGGCGGCAGCCGAATCGATCGGCATGACGCCCAAGCTGGACGCCGTGCCGCCGCCAGCCGAATCGACGTCGTTCAAGTCGGACCCGAACCTCGTCGCACTCGGCAAGCGGGTGTTCTTTGACCCACGCCTGTCGGAACCGCAAGGCACGTCGTGCGCGGCATGCCATGACCCTGGCCGCGCCTTCGCGCCCACGCTGAAGGGTGAGGCGCTGCGCGTCGGTGTGCCGGCCGGCAGCCGTCCAGGGCACGTGGCGGCGCGCAATGCGCCATCGCTGCTATACCTGCGCTATCTCCCTCATCGCTATTTCTTCCAGGACGACGACGCCAGCTTCCCGTCGCCGTTCGGCGGCTTCTTCGTCGATGGCCGTGCCGATACGCTGGCCGAGCAGATCCGCGGGCCGCTGTTCAGCCCCGATGAGATGGGCAACCCATCGCCGCGCACGCTGCAGCGCAAAGTGGCCGGCACCGACCTCGGCCAGGCACTGACGAAGCAATTCGGTGCCGATGCGGTACGTGATCCGGAACGCCTTGTCGGCGTGCTGGGCAAGGCGCTGGAGGCCTATTTCCAGAGCGACGAGATGGCGCCGTTCACTTCGCGCTTTGATGATTTTTTGCGCAAGCGCACGCCGCTGTCCGCCGCCGAAATGCGTGGCCTCGCGCTGTTCCGCAACCCGGACAAGGGCAACTGCGCGTCATGCCACCTGATGGTGGAATCGTCGTCGCGGCCCGAGCGCTCGCTGTTCACCGATTTCGGTTACGACGCCATTGCCGTGCCGCGCAACCCGCTGCTGCCCGCCAACAAGGACGCCAAGCACTTCGACGTCGGCCTGTGCCAGACCGCCCGCAAGCTCAAATGGCCCGAACCCGACCAGTGGTGCAGCTACTTCCGCACGGCGGGCCTGCGCAACGTGGCGGTACGGCAGACCTTCATGCACAACGGCGTGTTCCGCACGCTGCGCGACACGGTGGCCTTCTATGCCACGCGCTCGACAGACCCCGCGCAGTGGTACCCCGGTGGCAAGCGGTTTGACGACGTGCCCGCCAAGTACCAGAGCAACATCAACGTGAACGCCGTGCCGATGAACCGCCGCCCTGGCACCACGCCCGCCCTGACGGAAGACGAGATCGACGACATCGTCGCCTTCCTGCGCACGCTCACCGATGCACGTTACGTGGGGCTCATGCCAGACCCGGCGGCTGACAAGGCACGCTCGGCGCACACCGGCAAGACCACCACCAAGACGGCCGCCGCCGAGCGCCAGGTCATAAACACGCGGTAACAACTTCGGCCCGGCCTTAGGCGCAGTCTCATTGACGGCGGCTGGCCGAGTGCCGATCATGGTGCGTTACATTTTTTGTCCACACGCGCCATGACCACCCTGTCCCGCCTCTTTGCCGCCCTGTCGCTGGCCGTTGCCGCCACCGGGGCGCTCGCCCAAACCCCCACGGCTCCGAACGCTGGCCTGCCCGTCGCCAATTTGACCATCGGCATGTACAAGGTCAAAGCCGAAGTGGCCGCTACCCAGCAAACGCGCGAAACCGGCCTGATGTTCCGCAAATCGATGCCCGACACCGCTGGCATGCTGTTCGTGTTTGATGAATCCGCCGGCCACTGCTTCTGGATGAAGAACACCGACCTGCCGCTGTCGATCGCCTTCATTACCGACGACGGCACCATCTCCGACATTGCCGAGATGAAACCGCAGACGGAAGACAACCACTGCCCGACCCAGGCCGGCAGCTATGCACTGGAAATGAACAAGGGCTGGTTTGCACGCAAGGGGATCAAGCCCGGCATGAAGGTGGGCGGACTGCCCCGCTGAAACGCGAACACACACAACAACAGAGAGGAGACCGCCGCATGCACGCTTTCGACAACAACCGTCGCCGCTGGATGCGGCAAGCCGGTGCGCTGGCTGTGGGCGCTGGCGCTGCCTCCGCAGGCTGGCCGCTCGCGGCCTCGGCCGCTGATACGCCGAAGGGCACTCGGCTGATCCTGCTGGGCACGGGTGGTGGGCCAACGCCCAAGAAGAACCGCTCGGCGCCGGCACAGGTGATCGTCATCAACGGCGTGTCGTACGTGGTCGATTGCGGCAACGGCGTCGGGCGCCAGTACGTGAGCGCCGGGCTCAAGCTCAAGGCCATCCGCAACGTCTTCATCACGCACCAGCACTCGGATCACAACGCCGACTACGGCACGCTGTTACTGCTCGCGTGGGCCACCGACCTGACCGGCCCGGTGGACGCCTGGGGCCCGCCCCCGCTGGCCGCGATGACGACCAAGTTCCTCGAGCTGTACGACTACGACATCCGCACCCGCATCGCCGATGAAGGCCGCCCGCCGCTGGCACCGATGATCCATCCGCATGAGCTGACCGAAGGCGGGCTGGTGATGCAGGACGCCAACGTGAAGGTGACCAGCGCGCTGGTCAAGCACCCGCCCGTGTCACCCGCATTTGCGTTCCGCTTTGATTCGGCAGACCGCTCCATCGTCATCTCCGGCGATACGGCACCGAGCGAAAACCTCGTGCGCATGGCCTATGGCGCCGATGTGCTGGTGCATGAGGTGATGCATCTGCCGTCGCTCGACAAGCTGCTCTCCACCGAGCCCAACGCCAAGACGCTGCGCGAGCACCTGCTGGCAAGCCACACCTCCGCCGAAGACGTCGGCCGCATCGCCACCGAGGCCAAGGTGAAGACGCTGGTGCTGTCGCACTTCGTGCCGGGCGGCTATCCGTTCCTGGAAGATTCGGTGTGGCTGGATGCGGTACGCCCGCACTTCAAGGGCGAGATCATTGTCGGGCGCGATCTGCTCGAAATCTAAGGACGCCCGCTGGTAGCCTCGTTGCAATCTCGGTAGAGCTGATTGCGATTACCAGGCAGGGTCTCGTCGGCGAGAAAGCCGGTGGGGCCCTTCGTCCACCACACATACGGGCCCGACGCATAGCGCGCGCCCGAGGCCGCAATCACATTGGCGAAGACGAGCGTCTTGCCATCAAGAACGATGGATGCCAGCGGCGTATCTCCCACCGTCATGTATTTCACCGCGAGCGTCTTGCCGCCCTCGCAGGTGTAGCGCACATCGCGCGGATCCTTGATCGGCAGCGCGGTATAGGCGCGCGCCTGATCGATGGCTTTGTTGAGTCCGGCCTTGGCAAAGTCGAGCGCGGTGTTCAGATCATCAGACGACATGCCGGGCACCGGCGATTGCTGCGCCACGGCCACGCCGCTGAACACGCCGGCAGACAGTGCCACGCCAAAGATCAGGGCAGTTGCAGAACGTCGCATCGATCAGTCTCCTTGGAAGGTCAACAGAAACCGTTAGACGTGCGCGCGACGAAAAAGTTAGTCAGCCGCGGCCGCGTCTACGTTGGCGCCGGTTTTGAGGACGAACGGCGTCGGCTCCAGGCGTTGCGGCAACTCGTCGGACAACGCGCGGGCAGCCTCGGCAAAACATTGCACAAGGCTATCCGCCAGCGATGACGGTGCGTGATGCTCGGCACGCATGGCGCGCACGTCAAACGTCTGCGCGGGCTCCAGCGCGAACAGCGCGATGCGGTCCATGCTGCCGGTGGCTGCTGTGAACTGATCGAGCATCGTCACACCCAGCGACTCCTCCACCAGCGAGCGCGCCAGCGAGTATGTCTGCACCTCCAGCGTCGACTGCGGTGCCAACCCACCGCGCGCCAGTGTCTGCCCGACCAGTGAGCCCAGCGAAATCTGATCTTCCAGCCCGATGAACGGTTTCTCGGCGACGAGCTTGTGCAGCGCGCGCCCATCGGTCTTGCCGCTCACCCAGGCGCGCGGCGCGGCCAGCAAGATGCGTCCCTGCGCGACGGGCGTGGTGCTGATGGCCGGATGCACGGGCGGCGCAAAGGCAAAGCCCACGTCGATGTCTTGCGAGAGCAGGCCCTGCACGATCTCGGCCGTGTGATGCGTGAACACGCGCACCAGCGTATCGGGATGCCGTTGCGAGAAACGTCGCACGGCGGGCGCGAGAATGCTCGGCGCCAGGCTCGGCGTGGCCGCTACGCGCAGGCGCCCTGCCCCCTTGTGCCGCAGGTTGGCCGACACGCGCCGGACGCGCTCGACCTCCTGATACAGGCGCTCGACTTCGCTGAACAGCTCGAACGCCTCAGCGGTGGGCTGCAGGCGACCCTTGGTGCGATCGAACAGGCGAAAGCCGAGCTGCAGCTCGGTATGCTGCAGCACCCGCGTCACCACGGGCTGCGACACGTTCAGCATGCGCGCTGCCTCGCTGACCGTACCGACCAGCATCACCGCGCGGAAGACTTCGATCTGGCGCAAACGCATGGCCGCCGGTCCTCACAATCCGAATTGGGAAGCGCCGATTGTGACATCCGGCGCCGGTCTTCGGCTAGGCGGGCGCAGATGCAGCCACCGTGGCGGCCGCGCCCTCGGCTTCCAGCGCATCCAGAAACACGCGCACCTTGCGCGGCACCAGCTTGCGCGCCGGCATCAGCGCGTAAACGCGCAGCGCGGTCAGCTCGAAATCAGGCAGCACGCGCACCAGGCGGCCGGCGGCGACTTCCGTATCGCCCACGGAGCGCGCCATGCGGGCCACGCCCAGGCCGCGCACGGCGGCGCGGGCGCGCATCTCCGCATTCAAGGTCTGCAGGCGCGGCTGGATGGGAATTTCAATCGGCTCGGCCGTGGGCTCGCCAACGGGGCGGAAGGCCCAGCTTGCATCGTCGGGGCCGGAAAGACACGGCCAGCCGGCCAGATCGGCGGGCGTCTTGAGCGGCGGGCGTTCCGCCAACAAGGTCGGCGATGCGTACAAACCGCGCGGGATCAACACCACGCGCCGCGCCACCAATGACGAATCCGGCAGCACCTGATCAACCATCACGAAGACGATGTCGTAGCCGCTGGCCAGCAGGTCCGGCTGCTCCCACGAGATGTGCACCTGGATCTGCAGGTGGGGGTATTTCTCCAGCGTGCGGCACACCGGCTCGGTCAGATGCTGCGCGCCCACCTCGTACGGTGCGGCGATGCGCAGCGTACCGGCGACCGTCTCGCTGGCGGCGGTGGTGTCGGCGTGCACTTCGCGCAGGCGCTCGAACAATGGCGCGATGTCGTCATAGAAGTGCGAGCCCGCTTCGGTCAGCCGCAACTGGCGCGTGGTGCGGGTCATGAGCCGCACGCCCAGGGCAGCTTCCAACCGCGATACGGCGGCACTGGCGGTCGATTTGGGGATACCCAGCGCCTCGGCAGCGGCGGTAAAGCTGCCGGCCTCCACCACGCGGCAGAAGGTCTCCCAGTCGTTCCACTCCATTGTTCGCATGACTGGACAGTGTTCCTAGAGTTGGCCGTTTATCCGGCTGGCGGGCAAGTTTATGCTCGGGCACATGTCGCTGCAAATCCTACCGCCCGCCTCGCTGCGGGCGTTTCCCCACTTTTCTTCCGCTCGCATCCACGCTTTTGGCTTGGCGGTGGGCCTGGCCACGGGCCTCGATTTCGTCTCTTCTCAGATGATGGCCGTGGCGGGCCAGCATATCCAGGGCGGCGTGCATGCCAGCCCAGACGCATATCTGTACGCCGTCACCGCCTATGCCGTGGCCGCCGTGGTGGCCAACCTGGCCATTGGCCGCATTGCCGCGCACGTGGGCTACCGGCTGTTCGCGCTGGCAGGCATCGTGCTGTTCGGCATCGGTTGCGTGGTCTGCGCAACGTCCAACAACATTGGTGAACTCATTATCGGCCGGACCATCCAGGGCCTGGGCGCCGGTGGGCTGTTCTCGGCCTCGCGCATTCTGGTGCAGCTCACCACCGAGCCCGACGAGCGCATCCCGCCCATGCTGATGTTCAGCGTCGGCCTGTTCGGGCTGACGACCATCGCGCCATGGATCTGCGCCGAGGTGCTGGAATACAGCGAATGGCGCGTGATCTTCTGGCTGGAGCTGGGGCTTGCGGTGGTCGCATGGATTGCCATGTTCTTCCTGCCGCCCGAACGCCATCAGCCGCGTACACGTGCCGCCCGCCGCCCGCATGAAGCGCCGCCGGAAGAGAGCCAGTGGGACTGGATTGGCGTGGGTGCCATCGCCATTGGCGCACTGTCGTTCCTGATGGGCTTGTCGGAGTTGCGCTACAACCGGCTGACCGCATCGCCCGTGATTCCGCTGTTGCTGCTGGGTGGCGCGGCCGCGCTGCTGCTGGCCATCCACCGCCTGCGCACGCACCCGGATCCGTGGCTCGACCTCTCGCGCCTGAGCGGCCGCCGCTATCTGTGGGGCATCGGCTTCTACGGCGTCTACTACCTGATGAGCGGCTACTGGTCGTATCTGTTTCCGGCGGTGTCACAAGGCGGGCTGGGTTTCACGTTCCGCACGACCACGCTGTTCCTGATGATCAGCGGCGCGGTGTCGACCGCGGTGGCCGTCGTCATGACCGTCTGGCTGCCGTTCTTCTTCCGCAAGCGCCGCTTCATCGCCATCGGCTTTGCCATCTATGCAGCGGCTGCGCTGCTACTGGCAACGAGCCTGATGCCCGGTGCACCGGACTACGCGTTCTTCCCCGTGTCGATCCTGGAAGGCATGACGCCGGGCGCCGTGATGATCCAGGTCGCGATGATGACCTACCTCGATCTCGACCGCGAAGACTTCGCGCACGGCTACCAGATGAAGAACATCGCACGCCAGTTCGCCACGGCGGTGGGCACGGGGCTGGCCGTGGTGTCGCTGCAGTCGCAGCAGGCCGAGTCGCGCTCGCTGATCGTGGCGCACGTCACGCGCTTCACGTCGGACCTGCAGGCGGCCAACCCGCTCACGCCTGAACGGCTGGCCAGCCTGTCGGCCGAGATCGACCGGCAGGCGACGCTGCTGGCCGGCACGCAACTGTTCAGCTGGTTTGCGATTGCCTGCGGCGTGTTTGCGGTGCTGGTGCTGGTGCAGCGGTCGCTGCGCTAACTGGCCACGCCTACGACTTCTGCAGCGCATACTTCCCCGGCCCCGTCACGGCCAGCATGAGCAGCCCGCCCATGATGCTGAGGTTCTTGTAGAACTGCACCATGTTGGCGGTCTGCATGGCGCCTTCCACGTTCCAGAAGCTATGGGCGATCAGCGCGGTGCCCAGCACAAACAGCGCCATCAGCAATGCCAGCGGCCGTGTCCAGAAGCCGATCAGCAGCGCGATTCCCACGCCAAATTCCATGATGACGGCGACGGCGGCGGCGGCCATCGGCATCGGCGCCCCGACCGAGCCCATGTAGCCCACGGTGCCGGAGAAGCCTGTGAGTTTTCCCCAGCCGGAAATCAGGAACAGCAACATCATCAGCACGCGACCGAGCAGAATCAGCTCGTCGCGCCAACGTTCGATGAATGCGTTCATGGCAGCCCCCAGGGCCCGTTGATGACGCTTCAAGTTTAGGTGCTGGACTTGCCAAGTGTGGTTTCGAGCGCATCGAGTACTGCCTGAATCACACCGTGCCGCACGTGCTCGCGCCGCTCGATCATGCCGACGGTGCGCACGGGCGTCTGCGGTGGCATGGGCAGCACGCGCAAGGCCGGATCGCTCTCCCAACTGGCGCGGCGCAGACGCGGCACCAGCGTCACCCCCACCTGCTGGCGCACCAGCTCGACAATCGCCTCGATCGAGTTGACCTCGATGAACTCGTTGACCGCCATGTGCGTCTTGCGCAGTGCACGATCGATGAGCGCGCCGGTGCGCACGGCACGGTCAAAGCGCAGGAACGGATGCGTGCGCAGGACTTCTTCCGCACGGCCGCGCGTGTGGCGGCCGGCCACCACCACCAGCGGCTCGGTGTAGAGCGGATGCCATGCAAGGTTGGCCGGCAAACGCTCCAGATGCTCGACCACCAGCGCACCGTCCAGCTCACCCGCCTCCACCTGCTCGGCCAGCTCGCCAGACTTGCCCGTGATCAGCTTCACGTCGAGCCCCTTGTGCGCCTGCTTGAGCCCCGCCACCGCGTGTGCCAGCGAACCCATCACCGACACCACTGCACCGATCGCCACGGCACCGGCCAGCTCGGTCTGCGGCTCATCGCCGATGCGCATGGCGTCGTACAGGCTCAGCAGGTGCTCGGCTTGCGGCAGCAGTGCGCGGCCATGGGCATTGAGCGTAACAGTGCGCCCGGAGCGGTCGAACAAGTCGCGGCGCAACTCGGCTTCCAGCGCACGCATCTGCAGGCTCACGGCGGCCTGCGTGAGCGCCACGCGCTCGGCGGCGGCGGCAAACGAGCCATGGCGCGCTACGGCGACAAAGGTGCGGAGGAAGCGGACAGTGCTCACAGACTGATACTCAAGTTTTTCTTAAGCTGAATCCAATGAATTTTAGCTTTATTAAATTCAAGGCACCGCAAATAATCATCTGATCCACTGAATCCATCCTCCTTTCCTGAGCCATGTCCCACCGCTTCGATTGGCAGAACCCTTACCCCACCGTGCGCATTCCGCTGTTTGCGCGCAATGTTGTTTCCACCTCGCATCCGCTGGCCGCACAGGCCGGGCTGCGCATGCTGCTCGCGGGCGGCAGTGCGGTGGATGCAGCCATTGCGGCGGCGGCCATGCTCACCGTGGTGGAGCCCGTTTCGTGCGGCCTCGGCAGCGATGCGTTCGCCATCCTGTGGGACGGCAAGGAGCTGCACGGCCTGAACGCCTCCGGCACGGCGCCGCAAGCGTGGAACCTGGATTACTTCCGCAGCAAGTACGGCGAAGACGCGAACGGCACGCCCAAGCGCCCGACACGCGGCTGGGATGCGGTGACGGTGCCCGGCGCCATCTCCGCGTGGGCTGCCTTGCATGCGCGCTTCGGCAAGCTCCCGTTTGCCGACGTGCTGGAACCTGCCGCGGAAATTGCCGAGCGCGGCTACACCGTCTCGCCCATCGTCGCGCACAAGTGGGCCGCAGCGATTCCCGATCTGCAGAATCAGCCCGGCTACGCACAGGCCTTCATGCCGCACGGCCGCGCGCCGGAAGTGGGCGAGAAATTCCAGCTGACCGATGCCGCTGCCACGCTGCGCCGCATCGGCCAGACCAACGGCCGCGATTTCTACGAAGGCGAACTCGCCGAGCGCATCGCCGCGTATTCGCGCGAATGCGGCGGCGGCATGCGTGCGCAAGACCTGCGCGACTACCGACCCGAGTGGGTCAAGCCCATCACCAAGCGCTACCGCGGCTATGACCTGCACGAGATCCCGCCGAATGGCCAAGGCATTGCCGCGCTCATCGCGCTGGGCATTCTTGATCGCTTTGACCTGGGCGCCCTGCCCGTCGATTCCGCCGATTCGCAGCACCTTCAGATCGAAGCGATGAAGCTGGCGTTTGCCGATCTCTACAAGTACGTGGCTGACCCGCGCAGCATGGAAGTCACGCCCGAGCAGATGCTCGACGATGCGTACCTCGATGCACGCGCCAAGCTCATCGACATGGGCCGCGCACAGATGCCAACCTTCGGTATGCCGCGCGCCGGCGGCACGGTGTACCTGACCGCCGCGGATGAGAACGGCATGATGGTCTCGTTCATCCAGTCCAACTACATGGGCTTCGGCTCTGGCGTGGTGGTGCCGGGCACGGGCATCAGTCTGCAGAACCGCGGCTTCGGTTTCTCGATGGATGCACGCTCGGCCAACGTGGTGGAAGGCGGCAAGCGGCCGTTCCACACCATCATCCCGGGCTTCCTCACCAAGGACGGCCAGCCGCAGATGAGCTTTGGCGTGATGGGCGGCGACATGCAACCGCAAGGCCACCTGCAGACGCTGGTGCGCATGCTCGACTACAAGCAGCAGCCGCAGGCCGCATGCGACGCGCCGCGCTGGAAGGTCAACCGCGATTTCACCCTCGACGTGGAAGCCACCATGAACGCCGGCACCGTCGCCGCACTGGAGGCACGCGGGCACAAGCTCAAATCGGTGGCCGATCCGTACATGGACTTTGGCTCGGGCCAGTTCATCTGGCGCCTGTCGGATGACGCCGACCACGGCTACGTGGCCGCCAGCGACAGCCGCCGCGACGGCCACGCTGTGGGCTTCTAAACCGCAGTACACAAGCGCGTTGACCCGTGGATCGGGCGGGCAACGCGCTGCAGTTCCATAACAACGAGCCCGGCCAGCACCAAAGGAACCCTCATCATGATCGCCCCCTCTACGGCAGGCGCTGCTGCACCCGCTCGCCCTGAAAAAACCGATGCCGCCCATGCGCGCCGCATCGTCATCTCGTCGTCGATCGGCAATGCGCTGGAGTGGTACGACTTTCTCGTCTACGGGTTCTTCGCGTCCATCATCGGCAAGCTGTTCTTTCCGGCAGATGACGAGTGGGTGTCGCTGCTGTTTGCGGTGGGCAGCTTTGGCGTGTCGTTCATCACGCGGCCGGTGGGCGCGATCGTGCTCGGCATGTATGCCGACAGGAAGGGGCGCAAGGCCGCGCTCACGCTGTCGATCCTGTTGATGATTGTCGGCACGCTGGCGATTGCCGTGATGCCGAGCTATCAGCAGATCGGCATCATCGCGCCGGTCACCATCCTGCTGGCGCGCCTGGTGCAAGGCTTTGCAGTGGGCGGTGAGTTCGGCAGCGCGACGGCATTCATGGTGGAGCACAGCACACGCGGTCGCGGCTACTACGCGAGCTGGCAGTTTGCGAGTCAGGGCATTGCGACCATCCTCGCGGCGGGGCTGGGGGCGCTGCTGACGGCATCGCTCACGCCGGCGGACCTAGAGGGCTGGGGCTGGCGCTTGCCGTTCATCTTCGGCCTGCTGGTCGGCCCCGTTGGCTTCTACATCCGCCGCCATCTGGACGAGACGCCCGAGTTTGTTGCCGAGCAGAAGAAGACCACCGTCGACCCGCAGGCGTCATTCAAGGCGCAGTGGGGCAACCTGCTGCTGGCGGTGGGCGTGGTGGCGCAGTCCACCGTGTCGGTGTACGTGCTGCAGCTCTACATGCCAACGTATGCCGTCAAGCAACTGCATCTGCCGGCCGCGCAGTCGTTCGCGGTGGTGGTGCTCAACGGTGGGCTGCAGTTTCTGTTGTCGCCGGTGATGGGCGCGCTGTCGGATCGCATTGGCCGCATCCGCATCATGCTCACCACGTCGGTGCTGATGATCCTGTTCATCTATCCGATGTTTGCGTTGCTGCGTGCGTATCCGACCATTGGCGCGCTGCTGGCGCTGCAAGCCGTGTCGGGCATCTTCAAGGCGGCATATTCCGGGCCGATGCCGGCGCTGATGTCGGAGATCTTCCCCACGCGCGTGCGCTCGACGGGGCTGTCGCTCGGCTACAGCCTGGGGGTGACGCTGTTCGGCGGGTTCGCACCGTTCATCGTCACATGGTTGATCCACACGACGGGCGATACGCTGGCACCCAGCTACTACGTGCTGACAGCGGCCGTGGTGAGCGGCATCGCGCTGACGATCATCGCGCTGCGCCATCGCAAAGCCGTGCGCCCTGCCTGAAGGAAGCCCCTCCACGCCGGGCGCTGCATTATGAATATTTAATAAACGGGGCCCGTCTCCGCCATTAGGATCGCTGGCACCCGGAACGCCTCTCTGGCGTTCCCAGTTGCATTGATCTCAAGGAGACCTCGTGAAACCGCAACTCCAGGCCCCGTCGTTCGCGTTCGTCGCTGTTTCTTGGGCAGCGCTTCTGATCGGCTTCCTCTCGTTCCTGATCGGCCTGTACAACGCCAACATGCAGCTCAACGAGCGCGGCTACTACTTCACCGTGCTGGTTTATGGCCTGTTCTCCGCAGTCTCGATCCAGAAGAGCGTGCGCGACCGTGCCGAGGGCATTCCGGTCACCGGCCTGTACTACGGGCTGTGCTGGCTCTCCACGCTGCTGGCCGTGCTGCTGCTGTGTGTGGGCCTGTTCAACGCCACGCTGGCGCTGAGCGAGAAGGGCTTCTACGGCATGTCATTCGCACTGGCGCTGTTCGGTGCGATTGCCGTGCAGAAGAACACGCGCGATACGCAGGCCGCCAAGCCTTACACCGTTGAATCGGAATTCGTGCAGTTGCGTGAGGGCGGAGACGCTACGAACTGAGTCTGCGATATCCAACGCTGCATACAGCTGCACCCAATGCCCCGACAGATTCGGGGCATTTTTTTCGCCCGCAGAACGCCCGACTCTTTACTCTTTCTTTACACACCGCCCGCTGCCTTTTTCACGCTTTTTATGAGCAAACCGATACGGTGTCGCCATGTTCAACGATACGGCGACACAAGCCGTCGCCGACCCATCATGGCGCGATCGATGCTCCTGTCTTCGCTGGTTCCGCACCTGCTGCCGCCTTCGCCGGCGGCCGCTGCTCGCGTGGATGCCCGTGCGGTTGCCACGCCGGCCCGTCAGTACGTGTGCCTGCGCGTAGCGGTGCCGAGCGATGAACCCCATGCGGTTCGCCGTCAGTTGCATGCGTTGCTGGGCGATGCGCTCGGCCTGTACATCGTCCAGCATGACGCGCGCCGTCACACCATCAGCGTCGATCTGGAGCTCGTGCACGCCGATGTGGATGCCGTCATCGGCGCCCTGCTGCGCGGCCTGCCGCGCGCAACGCTCGGCCGCATCACCCCGCTCAAGCGCGGGCATGCACACCTGCTGCACTGAGGCGCGCCATGTTCTCGGGCATCTGGATTCCGCTGATCACCCCCTTCCATGACGATAGAGTCGACACGGCTGCGCTGCGCCGACTGGTGCGCCACTACCAGGGCGCAGGCGTAGCAGGCTTCGTCGCGCTGGGCACCACGGGCGAAGCCGCGCTGCTCTCACAGATCGAGCGCTACACCGTACTGGAGACCATCGCCGAGGCATGCGACGGCCGTACGCCCTACCTGATCGGCGTGGGCGCGGCTGACACGCGCGAGGTCTGCGCGCAGATCCGTCACTACGAACGCTGGAACAGTGCGGGCTATCTCGTCCCGCCGCCGTATTACGTCTGCCCGTCGCAGGCAGGCTTGCGCTGGCACTACACGCAGGTGGCGGCCAGCACGTCGCGCGCGGTGGTGCTCTACAACGTGCCCAAGCGCACGGGCGTGGCCATCGCACCGCATACCGCACTGGTGCTGGCCGAGCAGGCCAACATCGTCGCCATCAAGGAATGCGTGGCTGACAACTTTGGCGCGCTGCAAGGCGGGCCGCTGGATGTGCTGAGCGGCGATGACAGCGCGCTGCTCGACTGCCTTGTGCACGGTGGTGCGGGTGGCATCCTGGCCGGTGCGCATATCCGCCCAGAGTTGTTCGTGGCCCTGGTGGAACACCATCGCGCGGGCCGCGTCGACCAGGCCCGGCGCCTGGCTCACGCACTCGCGCCGCTGGCAGCGCTGCTGTTTGCCGAGCCCAACCCGGCGCCGGTCAAGGCGTTGCTGGCCGAAGCCGGGCACATCGGCGAGCAGACGCGCGCGCCCATCCTGCCGGTGACGGAATCGTTGCGTCGCCGCCTGGTGGCAGCCGTGCAGGCACTGGAAAGCGTCGAAGCCGACCGCGCACTGCGGCTGGCTTAAGCGACGTCTTACGCGCCCTTGTACCAGTGCGCATTCCACGCACTGGCTGCCCTGCGGTAGGTGACATGTCGCGCGCCACGATGGCGGTGACGCGGCGAACTCGCGACGGGGCCGTCGTCAACGTCGTTGGCGTTCTCCGTTGCGGCCACAGTCTGCGCGCTGGCGGGCGCCATCTGCGAGTAGACGCGCTGCTCCATGCGATCCCGTGCGACGGCAACCGGATCCGGCTGCGTGCCCTGCTGTGAGGCCTGCGGTGTTGCAGCACTCGCGGGGGGCGCCGCCATCGCCACGCTCATCGCATCACTGGCCTGCACGGCGGTGGGCGTATGCCCTGCCAGACTGCGCACCCACGGCGCATGCACCATCCCCACGTAGATTGCCCCCGTCACTGCAATGAACGCAGCCGCCACGTTGGTGAATGCACCATGGACGATGGCACTCGAAGCGCGGGCCCACCACGGCTTGTGCTCGACCTGTGCCGGCGGCACGTCGGACACCCCGGTCGGGTCGACATAGGTGGCAGCCAATTGCGGAGCGTCTATGGGTTCGGGTGGCTGAGTGGTAGTCGAAGCGGGCAAGCGCATGTTGAGGACTCGAGATCGTGGGTCGGCAACATCGCGCGTTGCCGATCGTTATTCGGGAATGGCCGCATGACACGCACGTGACAGCACGAAGCTGCCGAGCGGCCCGGTTGCGGCGATCAGCCATGCGTAGCAAGTTCCTTGCCGGGTATTGTGCGCTGCGACAAACACCCACAAACCCTTGTCAATGCTCGCCTTGATCGTGAGAACAGACGATTTGGCCATCCGACGGAGTGCCCGTGCGCATGCAAGGCAGGTAGACTTTGCAAAGTTTACCGGGTGTGACGCCCGAGTCTGCACATCAAGGCAATCCAGGGAGAAAGACGTGCGTTGGGATGACATGCGCGAAAGCAACAACGTTGAGGATGAACGCGCATCCTCGGGCGGCGGATTTGGCGGTGGCGGCATGCGGCTGGGGATCGGCGGCATCGCCATCGTGGCGGTGGTCGGCCTGCTGATGGGCAAGAACCCGCTGGAGATTCTCGGCATGGTGATGCAGGTGTCGCAGAACGCGCCCACCACGCAGAGTACGCAGCATGCACCGGCCCGCCCCACGGGGGAGACCGACAATGACCGCAGCAAGCAGTTGGTCTCGCACGTGTTGGGCGACACCGAAGACACGTGGACGCAACTGTTCAAGCAGGCCGGCCGCGCGTATCAGCCGCCCAAGCTTGTGCTGTTCCGCCAGGGCATCCGCTCGGGTTGTGGCGACGCCACCTCGGCCGTCGGCCCGTTCTACTGCCCGGCCGACACCAAGGTCTACCTGGATCTCGGCTTCTTCGATGAGTTGCGCCGCAAATTTGGCGCACCGGGCGACTTTGCCGCTGCGTACGTCGTTGCTCACGAGGTTGGCCACCACGTACAGAACCTGCTGGGCGTGTCGGAGAAGGTCAGCCGCGCACAAGCCGGCAAATCGCAGGCTGTGGCGAATGCGCTGTCGGTCAAGCTGGAACTGCAGGCCGATTGCCTGGCCGGCGTGTGGGGCCACTTTGCACAGAAGCGCGGCCTGCTGGAGCGCGGTGACCTGGAGCAGGCGCTCACCGCCGCGCACGCCATCGGCGACGACACCCTGCAGCGCAACGCCGGCCGCAGCGTCACGCCCGATGCCTTCACGCACGGCTCGTCTGAGCAGCGCATGCATTGGTTCCGCCAGGGCTTTGATGGCGGCGACATCCGCCAGTGCGACACCTTCCGCGCCGGCGCCGACGCCTGAGCGCAAACAAAAATGGGCATGCACTGACGCATGCCCAACCGCTTTTTCCGATCCGTTCCCCACGTAGTCTTGATGCCGCGTGGGGTTTGCCGGATCAGCTCCCCCGCCCTTTGAATCAGTTGTAGATGTAGATCGTGCTCTTGGCGCTGTTGTCCAGCATGCGATAGCTGAAGTTCAGTGCGCGCGAGGTGCTGGTCGTGAGCGCCGGGACTTGCTGCCCGCTTGGCAGGTTGATGACCGCCGAAGTCGCACCCTTGGGCACCGCAGTCTGCGCGCTGTACGTGCCGGCAGAATCAATGGTGACGGCCACACCACCGATCTGCTGTGCAGCAACGTTCTGCACCCAATCCACCGTCAACGACGTCTGCGCAGCACTCAAGCTGCTGTTGGTCGGATCCAGCGCCGCCAGCGACTGGCTCCCCGGTGTGTTCCACGGCAGATTGACGCCCTGCGTCGCCGCGACAAGGTCCGTCAGAAGCGTCTTCTTGATGCTCAGGTCCGGGCTCGCCACACTCGTATTCGCGCCGTAGAACAACGCGATCGTGTACTTCACGCCCTTGGTGACGGCCGTTGTGTCGAGGTTGTCTCCCGATTGTGCCCAGGTCAGGCCGCTGGGGTTGGGGCTCACCAGTTGCGCGGCCGCTGCACCACTGATCCCCGTGGTCTTGGATATCCAGAAGTTCGGGCAGTTGTAGGTCGGCGTTTTGGTGGTGGCCGTATTCCCGCACTGATACGTGGCAGGAAGCGTCCCCGTCTTGTTCGCGAGATCCATGTACACCTGGCCGCTCACCACCGGCGGAACGAAGACCAGCCCCGCCTGCGGCAGCCCCGGCCCTGTCACGATCGCATAGCTCAGACTGCCTTTGCCGTTGATGACGGAGCCCGGCCCGGCAGCGTTGATCAGGAACTGGACCCCGTTGCGGAAGTGGCTGAAATTTCCAGAGCTTGGGTTGAACTGCTCGACGCGTCGGATCACCGTCTTGGCCGTGATGTCCACCGGCTGCTGGTTACCCACGAGCCACCAGTTGGACGCGTGCGCGCTCGAGGCGCCCGCAGCAACGAAGCGCGCCACGGTGATGAGGTTGCCCGGATTGCCGTTGGCATCGAGGTACTTGATATTCACGACCGCTTCATCCTGCCCAGATGCACTCTGCGCCGCTGGGTAGAACGCCATGATCTCCGGCACGCTGAACTGCGCGCCGGTCATGCTGCTGCTGGTCAGCAAGCTGTAAAGCCACTGCCCGCCGTTATAACCGTTGTGCAGGAACGCAATGCCGCCTGCGTTGCTGGTGTCAGACAGGATGTTCTGGCAGGCCGCGCCCGCCGTGATGACAGTCGCGCCGCCTTGCGTGGCGGGCACGGTGGTGTCAGTGGCCACGACACGTTGCGCGACGGGCTGCGCAAAGCAGGCGGTCAATGCGGTCGCCATGGCCTGCACGCCCTGCGTGAGCGTCGACACGTTGGCCGCCGGCGCAGGCAGCGTCGAGCCGCTGCTGGTGGCCGTGGCCAAGGGCACGGGCGTGGGGTTGTCCACCGTGGCCAACTGCAACTGGCCGGTGCTCGGGTCTTTCGACACCTTGACGATGTCGAGCACCTGGTCAGCGGTGTTGCCGCCGGAAGATGCCGTCGCCGCCGAGATGCTGGTAGCGAACGGGTCATAGTTGGCCGGCGCGCCGATGGCACTGAGCACGGACGCCAATTGCGCGACCACGTTGGCGGTCACAGTCTTGAGCGCCGTGGCATCCACGGTCTTGGCGCTAACCACCGACAGCGGATTGCCGTCTGGTGAGAGCTGCGCAACGATGGCCGTGGTCAGCGGCGTGGCGTTGAGCGTGAGCGGCGAGCCCGCGGGCGGCGTGACGGTGGTCACGCTCACCAGCGGCGCGGTGTTGCCCGTCGGGTCGGTCACCACCACGAAGAACGGTGCAGCCTCGCCCGCCTTCAACGTGCAGGTGTATGCGCCCAGCGCACTGGTGGTGATGCTGGTTTCCACGCACGGCGAACTGCCGGTGCTATCGGTGACGGCCACATTGGCATTGGGCAGTGCGCTGCCCGTTGCGGCGGTGCCCGTGAGTGAAGCCGAGGCAGGTGTAATGATGCCGCCGCCGCTGCTACTCGAACCGCTGTCCGATCCGCCGCAACCTGCCACCAGAAAGGCTGCCGCCAAGGCCATTGCCGTGATAGCGACGGCGCCCGTATGCCGGCCACGGCCGGTGTTGTTCGTCTGCATGAGACCCCCGTAACGTTGGTTCTACATATTTCCCGTCAACTCGGCCGGGTGCGCTCTGGTGGCGCATGCCGGATGCCGTGGCGGCTGTCCTGGCCGCGACGACACGCCGGTCATCGTAGGAACGCGGGCCGGTCGACGCATCCCCAAATTTGGGGATGGTGCCAACCGTCGAACGGAATCAGAGGGGATCAGAGGAGGAAACGCGGGCCGGTCAACGGCCGCCGGCGCAATCCAGCAGCGCGCCGGTCACGTACGACGCCGCGTCGGAGAGCAGCCAGACGATGGTCTCGGCCACTTCTTCCGGTTTGCCCGGGCGGCCGATGGGTGTAGTGGAGCCCAACCGCTGTGCGCGGTCCGGCTGTCCGCCCGAGGCGTGGATCTCGGTTTCGATCAAGCCGGGGCGCACCGCGTTCACGCGCACGCCGTCGCGCGCCAGCTCACGCGCCAGGCCCAGCGTCATAGTGTCGACCGCGCCCTTGGACGCCGCATAGTCCACATATTCATGCGGCGAACCCAACCGCGACGCCGCCGACGACACATTCACCAGCGAGCCGCCCACCCCGCCGCGCCCGGTGCTCATCCGCCGCGCCGCCTCGCGCGCCACCAAGAACGCGCCCAGCACATTGGTCTCGAACATCGTGCGCAGGCGGTGCGTAGTCATGTCGGCCACATCCTGCGCCTCGGCCACGATGCCGGCGTTGTTGACCACGCCGTGCAGCGGCCCGAAGCGCCCTGCGGCAGCCTCGAACAGGGCGATCACATCTTCGTCGCTCGACACATCGCCCTGCACCGCCAGCGCGTGGCCGCCGGCCTGCTCGATCATGCCGACCGTCTCTTCGGCTGCGGCGCGGTTACCGCGATATTGCAACGCAACAGACCAGCCGCGTTGTGCACACAGCACCGCCGTGGCGCGGCCGATACCCCGGCCCCCGCCGGTGATAACGATGGTCTTGGACATGCCGATCTCCCGATGTGTTGTTGTGCTCGCATTGTGCCGACATGCCGACTTTTCGGCACCGAGGGAGTTGTCCGAATCCGGCGAACGCATGCGACCCGACAGGGCTAGACTAGCTCCCGAACTCCCCGATCACCACCATGCACCTCGACCACGACGCCTGCTACCACGCTGTGCAATCGCGTGACCGGCGCTTTGACGGCTGGTTCTTCGTCGGCGTGACTTCCACCGGCGTATATTGCCGGCCAATCTGCGCCGTCCGCACGCCGCAGCAGAAAAACTGCCGCTTCTTCATCACGGCTGCCGCTGCCGAGCGCGCGGGCTTTCGCCCGTGCCTGCGCTGCCGGCCCGAGTTGGCGCCGGGGCACAGCCTGGCCGAGATGTCGTCGAACCTCGCACGCGCGGCTGCCCGCATGATCGACGAGGGCTTCCTGCAGGAGCACGACCTGGCCGCGCTGGCCGCCGCCGTGGGCGTGACGGATCGCCACCTGCGCCGCATCTTCCGCGCGGAGTTCGACGTCTCGCCCATTGAATATGCGCAAACGCAGCGCCTGCTGCTCGCCAAGCGGCTGCTGACGGATACGGCCCTGCCCGTTGGCGATGTGGCCTTTGCCGCGGGCTTTGGCAGCGTGCGGCGCCTGAACAGCGGGTTTGCCGAACACTACGGTTTTGCGCCCACCCGCCTGCGCACCCGCACCGCCACAGCAACCAACCCAGACGACGGCCCCACGCTCATGCTGGGCTACCGCCCGCCGTTCGCCTGGCACGCATTGCTCGACTTCCTGCGTGCCCGTGCGGTCGATGGCGTGGAAGTGGTCGATGCCGACAGCTACGCGCGCACGATCACCGTCGACTATGCCGGCGCACGGCATACCGGCTGGCTGCACGCGCGCAACGTGCCGCAGCGCCATGCCATTGCGCTCACGCTGTCAGCCAGCCTGCTGCACGCCATACCGCCTGTGCTGGCCCGCGCACGACGGCTGTTCGATCTGGATTGCCGGCCGGACGTGGTGGACGCGCATCTTGGTGCGCTGGCGGACGACACGCCGGGCCTGCGCGTGCCGGGTGCGGTGGATGGCTTCGAGATTGCGGTGCGCGCCATCGCCGGGCAGGTGATTTCGCTGGTGCAGGCACGGCGCATCCTGGCACGCATGACCGCCGCGCATGGCATCGCGTTGGCGCAACCGCATGACGGGCGCCCCGGTCTCTCGATAACGTTTCCTTCGGCTGCCACCCTGGCGCGCGTTGACCCGCGCACACTGTCTGCCGAAACCGGCCTGCAAGCCAGCCGCGCCGCTGCCGTGATCGAACTTGCCCGCGCCATGGATGCCGGCCATCTGCGGCTGGAGCCGCTGGTGCCGCTCGCCCCCACGTTGGCCGCGCTGCAGGCACTGCCCGGCGTCGGCGAATGGACCGCGCAATACGTCGCCATGCGCGCACTCGGCTGGCCAAACGCGTTTCCGCTGGGCGACTACGTCTTGCGCCGCCGCCTGGCCAACGGCGACGGTGCCCTGCCCACACGCCGCGCCATGATCGAGCGCGCCGAACCGTGGGCCCCGTGGCGCGCCTACGCCGCCATGCATCTCTGGCACCGCGACGATGCGTTCCATCAGGCGCCAGCCGACACGCCCGTTGCCCTTGCGAACTGACCGCCATGTACCGCCACACCTTCCCCTGCCCCCTCGGCGATCTACTGTTGACCACCACCGACACACACCTGACCGGCGCGTTCTTCACCGGCCAGAAGACGATTCCCGTCAACGCCGCGCGCATGCCATCGGGCGCAGACCTGCCGATCATCCGCGAAGCCCAGGCACAGTTCGAGGCGTACTTTGCCGGCAAGCTGCAGCTCTTCGATCTGCCGATGGCGCCCGCAGGCACAGCGTTCCAGCAGGATGTCTGGCGCCTGCTGTGCGACATCGCCTTCGGCCAGCGCAGCACCTACGGCCAGATCACCGCACATCTGGGTCTCACGCGCGAGCACGCTCGCGCCGTGGGCACGGCGGTGGGGCGCAACCCGATCTCGATCGCCATCCCCTGCCACCGCGTGGTGGGGGCCGACGGCGCACTCACCGGTTATGCCGGCGGCCTGCCGCGCAAGGCCGCGCTGCTGCAGCTCGAAGGCCATCCCGCGCAGGTGGGTGAACGCCTGCCGATGTCCGACGACCACCGCCAGGGCACGCTGGACCTGGCGTCAGCATGAAACGATAGAAGCGCGGACAATGGCGTCCGCAACGCGCCCCCCTCCCGGTTCCATTCGCCCTACAACGATAACGAGACAACCCCATGCGCCGCTCCGATGTGCTGGAACTCCTGACGCTTGCTGCCCTCTGGGGCGGCTCCTTCCTGTTCATGCGCGTGGCTGCGCCGCAGTTCGGGCCGGTTGCGCTGATCGCGCTGCGCGTGGCCATCGCCTCGTGCTTCCTAGTGCCGGTGCTGACCTGGCGCGGGGGCATGGGGGCACTGCGTGCGCACTGGCCGCATCTGCTGGCCGTGGGCGTGCTGAATTCGGCCATTCCGTTCTGCCTGTTCGCCTATGCGGAGCTGACCCTCACAGCCGGCTTTACGTCGGTGCTGAACGCGACGGCACCGCTGTTTGCGGCCATCGTCGCGTTTGCGTGGCTGGGTGAGCGCATGTCGTCGCTGCGCGTGCTGGGGCTGGCCATCGGCTTCGTCGGCGTGATCGTGCTGGTGGGCGGGTCGTCGGCCCTCGGTGCCACGCAGGGCGGTTTGGCGGTGGCAGCAGCACTGTCGGCAACTGTGTTCTACGGCCTTGCCAGCAGCTACACCAAGCGCTTCCTGACCGGCGTGCCACCGCTGGCCGTCGCCACCGGCAGCCAGTTGGCGGCCACCATCGTGCTGGCACCGCTGGCGCTCTGGCTGTGGCCCGCACAAACGCCCACCGGCAACGTGTGGCTGCACGTGATCGGCCTGGGCATCGCCTGCACGGGCGTCGCCTACATCCTGTTCTTCCGCCTGGTGGCCCACGTGGGGCCGACACGCGCGGTGTCGGTCACCTTCCTGATCCCGGTGTTCGGCGTGCTGTGGGGCATCCTGTTCCTCGGTGAGCAGCTCACGCTCAACATGGTGCTGGGCTGTGCGGTCATCCTGCTCGGCACGTCGCTGTCGACCGGTGTGCTGGCGCTGGGTAAGAAGACGAACGCCAACGAGAAGGATTCGCTTTTGCGTTCGGGCCGCTAGCTACCGAATTTGCCAGATTTCGCCCGTCTTTTCGGGCGAGATCAAACCGCGTAGTCGACACCTGGGTTAGTGTGCAGACCTCCCCCGCTCACAGGAAGAGGTCCCCGTGTCCCAGTCTCCCGAGCGCTACGCTCGCCCCTCCGTCGTTCTGCACTGGCTGATGTTCCTGCTGTTCGCCTGCGCGCTGGCCGCCATCGAATACAAGGGCACGCTGCCCAAGGGCTCAGCCGGTCGCGCGCTGTTCACTTCCATTCACATGATGCTGGGACAGGTCATCCTGCTCTTCGCGTGCGTGCGCGTCTGGGCGCGATGGCGCTACGCCGCACCGGCGGACGTCGGCCCGGCCTGGCAAGTCGCCGGTGCCAAGCTGGTGCATTGGGTGCTCTACGCCATCATGTTTGCCATGCCCATCAGCGGCATCCTGTTTGTGCAGGCCGGCGGCAAGGACGTGACCTTCCTCACTTGGACGCTGCCCCGGCTCGTGGCCGAAAACCCCGATTTGAAGTCAGCACTTAAATCAGCACATGAATTTGTCGGCAATGCCGTGTATTTCATCGTGGGTCTTCACATTGTGGCGGTGCTTTGGCACGAATTCGTGCAACGCGACAAATTGCTGACACGAATGCGATAAAACCTCGCTTTGCAATAAATACCTTGCCATGCAGACGTCATTGAAACTTCTTCTATGGCGCCAGCAAACGATTTACGGACTGATTTAAATAACTCTCAAAACTGAGATAGACGTTATAAACATCGCCTTTCGCGCACTCGATCTTAACGACTCGATAATCCGATTTCAGAAACCTGCATCACCGAAATCAGGTTTTTCCGAGTGCCGTTTATAATTTCTTTGCTATGCTCGGGCCTCGGTCGATGAGGGGCGTGCAAAGGAATCGCGCAATTGCATTTGCATATTGGCGATTCCCAATGGCTGGCGGATCCTCCGCTACACGGCCGACCTCGCACGCTCCAGTCAAATACGTTGGATACGCGCATGCTGGACGTCTACCTGAACAAGCATCTGATCGGTCAACTGTCGTGCGACCGCAGCGGTTGGGCGTTCGAATACGACCCGCGGTGGCGGACCTCACCGCAGGGCTTTGACCTGAGCCCACATCTGGCACGCGCCGCAGGCAACATTGCCGATACGGCGAAAACCCAGCCGGTGCGCCACTTCTTCGAATACCTGCTGCCCGAGTCGGCGCGCGAAGCCCCCAAGGCTGCAGCGGCCGCGCTGGAGCATCTTGCACAAACCGCGCCGCATCTGGATGGCCCGCTGGCGCTGGTGCCTACTGGTTTCAAGCCGTGCAGCGGCCGCGCGGATGGCCTCTCCGAGCGTGACCTCGTCCTGCAGTTCCAGCAAAGCATTGGACGCCCGCGCCAACCCACGCCACTGCGAGTGGCCGAGCCGCGCGCGCACTACGGCGTGACGGCCACGCCGGAATCCAGCGAGATCAGCCTGCCTTTCCTGGCCTCCAATGGTCTGCCGGTGTCGATGTGGTTGGGCCGCTTTGCAGCGCCGGCCAACGCCGCGCAGTCGAGCCACTTCGTGCGGCTGGACCTGGGCGAAGGCAGCAACCTGCCATATGCCACCATCAACCACTGCTGGGCCACGCTGCTCGGCCGCAGCATCGGGCTGGAAACGCCCTTCCTCGGCCTGCGCCAGTTTCCGGAAACCGCCGCCGTGGTGCAGCGCCTGGATCGCACCCTGCGCTGCAAGAGCGACGACACCGCGCTCGTGCAAGCGCGTTACGTCGTCTCGGCTGTGCAATTGCTCGGGCTCTCACCCGAGCATCGCTTCCTGCCGATCACCGTCGAGCAGGTCGCGCAATGCGCACGCATGTGCGCTGACCCGACGGCCGCCACGGCTTCGCTGTTCCGCTGGATGGTGTTCTGCCTGCTGATCGGTGGGCGCAACGCCTCCGCCGGCACGCTGCATTTCCACATCGGCCCGGATGGCGTCCGCCTGGCCGCGCACGACCACCTGTTCTGCGCCGCCGTCTACGCCAACGAGTGGGATGCCGACGCGCTGTCGCTCGATGACGAACGCACGCCCGACGCGCAAGCCCG
The DNA here is from genome assembly GCF_000801955.1 of Ralstonia sp. A12. Classification (GTDB taxonomy): domain Bacteria; phylum Pseudomonadota; class Gammaproteobacteria; order Burkholderiales; family Burkholderiaceae; genus Ralstonia. The sequence goes on along the minus strand of NZ_JSZO01000003.1, from coordinate 9,918 downwards.
CTACGACGCCATCGATCAGGATGCCCTGCTGGCACTGGCCGATCACCTCGGCTACGACGCCGCGCAAGCCCGTCGCGAACTGCTGCGCCTGATCAGCATGCTGGCGCCGCAATCGTCGTTCGTGGCGACGCATCTGTCGCAAGCACTGGGCCATTCGCCGACGCGCGCAGCGGAAATCGACTTCCTCGCACGCATCCATCGTCACGTGTCGGAAACGGCGCGGCGGCTCGGTGGGAAAGCGGCTGAAATCTGAATCGGAATTGGCCCAATCGGCCAGTCGGCTATAGAACAGCGAGGCTGATCGTGCCGTAACGGGCGTACCCGTGTGCGGCCAGCGTGTCCATCGCCTCGGCTTCAGCACGGGCGAAGGTCAACGCCAGTACATCGGGGCCACCTGCCCCGGCAGCAAATGCCTGGTAGGCCTCGTACGCATCGCGCGGCGACACGCCGCTGCGCTCAAGCACCCGCTGCGCGGCTTCCAACGCCGCATGAATCGCCGTCTCCCCAGGCGGGGGATCAGGAAACGCAAGCTGTAAACAGGACGTCGGATTCATCCGCGTTTCAATCTCTGGAACGGCACACCCAACCCAGTCTAGGAAAACGCCTATCGAGTGCCAAGCGTGACAGGCCTCGCGGGCATACTGGCGTCGACTTGGGGATACCCCGGGTGTGCACAACCGTATCCCCCTGCATAATCAGATCGATTGACGAAGCAACGACTTTGCCCACAACGCCACGAGCCTATAAGGAGAAGCCCATGACCCACCGCCAGACGCGCCTGAAGCGGACTGCCCTCGCCTGGTTGATGGCCGGTACCGTACTGCCGGCCTTTGCGCAGATTCCATTCAGCCCCGGCGGCAGTTCATCTGCACCGGCACCGGCGGCGGTTGCCGCGGGCGGTGGGATTGACGTGGCGCAGATCAAGCCGGCGGTGGATGCTGCGGTCAATGCCGAATACGGCCAGCTCGACTCGCTCTATAAAGACATCCACGCCCATCCGGAACTGGCCTTCCAGGAAACGCGCACGGCCGCCAAGCTGGCCGAGGAGATGCGCAAGATCGGCTTTGACGTGACGGAGCACGTGGGCAAGACCGGCGTGGTGGCGGTCTACCGCAACGGCGCCGGCCCGACGATCCTGGTGCGCACCGAACTCGACGCGCTGCCGATGGAAGAGAAGACCGGCCTGCCCTACGCCAGCCACGTGCACACCAAATGGCGCGGCGAAGACGTCGGCGTGGCGCACAGCTGCGGGCACGACGTGCACATGGCTTCGTGGGTGGGCACCGCCAAGACGCTGGTGTCGCTCAAGGACCGCTGGCACGGCACGCTGGTGTTCGTGGCGCAACCGGCCGAGGAAGTGGTGGGCGGTGCGCAAGCCATGATCGACGACGGCTTCTTCAAGCGCTTCCCCAAGCCCGACTATGCGTTTGCGCTGCATACCGGCCCGGGGCCGTATGGTTCGATCGTCTTCAACAGCGGGCCGATCACCTCCAACTCCGACGGGCTGGAAATCACCTTCAAGGGCCGCGGCGGCCACGGCTCGGCACCTGACAAGACCATCGACCCGGTGATGATGGCCGCGCGCTTCGTGGTCGATCTGCAAAGCGTGATCAGCCGAGAGAAAGACCCGCAGGAATTTGGCGTGGTCAGCATCGGCGCCATCCAGGGCGGCAGCGCCGAGAACATCATCCCCGACAGCGTGCTGCTGCGTGGCACGATCCGCTCGTACAAGCCGGCGGTGCGCCAGAAGATGCTCGACGGCATCCGCCGCACGGCCAAGGCCGTGACGGAGATGTCGGGCGCGCCGGACGCCGAGATCAAGATCACCGAGGGCGGCAAGGCCGTCAACAACGACCCAGCCGTGGTGGCACGCACCGAGGCGATGTTCAAGACCGCCTTCGGCAACGACCGCGTGCTGCGCGTGCCCCCGATCACGGCCAGCGAAGATTTCTCGGCGTTTGTTGACGCGGGTATCCCGTCGATGTTCTTCTTCATCGGCGTGAATGATCCGCAGACGTTCTTCGCCTCGCTCAAGCCGGGTGCGAAGCCGCTGCCGACCAATCACTCGCCACTGTTCGCACCGGTGCCGGAGCCGTCTATCAAGACGGGCGTGACGGCGATGTCGCTGGCGGTGCTCAACGCGCTGCAGTGGAACAAGACCGCCGGACAGTAAGCCGCTGACCCCACAAGGCGCGGCGCCACAGCGGCCGCGCCTTTTTCATTGCTCAGATGGGAGACTCCATGCTCAACCGCTTCATCCGCACCGGCACGCTGCTGCTGTGCGCCTGCCTCGCTGCGCCAGTCGTGGCGCAAACCACCAACCGTCTCGACGAGATCATCGCCCGCGGCACGCTGCGCGTCGGCACCACCGGCGACTACAAACCCTTCAGCTACAAGAACCCCGCCGATGGCCACTTCATCGGCCTGGACGTGGAGATGGGCGAGCAACTGGCCCGCGCGCTGGGCGTGAAGCTGGAAGTGGTGCCGACCACGTGGTCGACGCTGATGCAGGACTTTGCGGCCGACCGCTACGACATCGCCATGAGCGGCGTGTCTGTCACGCTGGATCGGCAGAAGAAGGCGTTCTACTCCATCCCGTATCAGCGCGACGGCAAGACGCCGATCACGCGCTGCGAGAACCAGGCCAAGTTCCAGACACTGGCGCAGATCGACCAACCGAACGTGCGCGCCATCGTCAACCCGGGCGGCACCAACGAGAAATTTGCCCGCGCGCAGTTGAAGCAGGCGCAGATCCGCGTGTATCCGGACAACGTGACGATCTTCAACGAGATCGTCGCCGGGCGTGCCGACCTGATGATGACCGACGCGGTGGAAACCAAGCTGCAGCAGAAGCTGCACCCGGAACTGTGCGCCGTGCACCCGGAGGCGCCGTTCGATTTTTCGGAGAAGGCCTACCTGCTGCCGCGCGACGTGGTGTTCAAGAACTTCGTCGACCAGTGGCTGCGGCAGACCATGGAGAGCGGTGAGTTCGCCAAGCGCTTCGATGTGTGGCTGGCGTATCCGTGGAACGTGCCGGCCGCCAAGTAAACGCAAACCCCGGCCAGCCCTGGCGCGCTATGCCTCAACGGCGCGCCGGGCCGCACGCTGCATCAGCACGATGAGGCAGAAGCCGTTGAGCACGGCGCCCAGCAGCCAGACTGAGCCGGACCAGACCTGCGCGGTGGCCGCATAGACTGCGGTGGCCGCCAGCGGCCCGATCATGGCGGCAACACTGGCCATGCTGGCCAAAGCGCCCTGCAACTCGCCCTGCTCGTGTTCACTCACCTGGCGCGACAACATTGCCTGCAGCGCGGGCATGCCGATCTCGGCCATGCACAGCAGCACCATGGTCGGATAGACCATCCAGCCGGCGCTGATCCACGCCATCGCCGCAAAGCCGGCAATGTCCATCATCACGCTCAACACCACGGCGCGGCGCTCGCCCACAGCGCGCGCAATCGGCCCGGTCAGGAACGCCTGCGACAGCGCATGCATCAGTCCATAGGCCGCCAGCGATAGGCCGGCCGCACGCGTATCCCAGCCGAAACGCGCTTCACCGTGGATCACCCACAGCGTCTGCGGAATCTGCCCGACGATCTCGATGATGGCCAGCACGATCAGAAACGGCAGCAGCGTGGGCACACGCGCCACGCGCAACAGCGACTGCACGGGCAGCAGCGTGCGCCAGGCAAACGGCGCGCGCTCGGCACGGCGTGACTCCGGCAACGCCACACACGCGATCAGGAAGTTGACGCCGTTGAGTACCGCCGCCAGCAGAAACGGCGCGCGCAGCCACCAATCCCCCAGCAGGCCGCCCAGTGCTGGCCCGGCAATGAAGCCCAGGCCAAAGCACGCATTCATCAGCCCATAGCGGCGCGCGCGGTCAGCCGGTGCGGTGATGTCGGCAATATAGGCCGTCCCCACGGCGTAGTTGGCCCCTGTAATGCCTGCCACCACGCGCCCCAGGTAGAGCACCCACGCATGCGGCGACAGCGCCATCACGAGATAGTCGATCGCCGCGCCGGCCAGTGACACCAGCAGCACGGGCCGGCGCCCGAAGCGGTCCGCCAGCGCCCCCAGGATCGGCGCGAACAGGAACTGCATGGCCGCATACGCGGCGATCAGTAAACCGAATTCAAAGGCGATGTCGCCGGTGTGATCGAGCTCGCGCAGCAGGCTCGGCAGGATGGGCATGATGAGCCCGACGCCCATGGCATCGAGCGCCAACGTGGAAAGAATGACGGCAAAGGCAGGCATGCGAACGCGCCGCAGGCCCAGGCAGGCGGCGGCGCATGAGGAAAGAAAGTCGCGATGATGCGCCCAAGTGCGGGCGCTGTGCCGCAGACCCGGCAGGCGCGCAAGGCAAGCGCAAGCTTGCTGGCGGGGTCAGCGCCGATCAGTGCAGATTGGCAGGTACGCCGTGCTGCAGGGCGAGCGCGTCGCGCAGCAGCGCATCGGTCATGTCGCGGCCCAGCAGTGCAGGATCGAAGCGTGCCGAGAAACGCGTCGAACACGACTCCACCTGCAGCACGACCTGGCCCGGCGGCAGCAGCTCGATATCGACGTGGATGTCCTCGTCGTCTTCGGTAAAGGAATGCAGCAGCGTCAGCGCGCGATAGCCGTCGGCGCGCTCCACCGCGGCTTCCGTCCAGGACGGCGCCAGCAGCGCGCAATCGACCAGGGTCTCGGGCTCTTCAGGGCGATACAGGTGCAGGCCCATCATGGTCGACGCGGCATCGGCCACGCCCGACCATTCAGCAGCAGGAATCAGATCGCCCAGCAGGCGGACGTCGTCGACGGCGGCATCGGTCTGCACGAAGGCGGCGCCCAGAAAGAACGCCGTCTCGTCACGAAAGCCGCCCGCCACGGTATTGCGCCACAGGCGGTGGCTGTTCTTGCTGCCCAGTGCCACCTGCGACAGCACCTTGGCCGCGCGCGCGCCGTCGGCACCCGACCATTGCTCCACCGCGCCGTGCGAGAACAGGCGATCCGCCATCACCAGGCCCACGCCTTCGGGCAGCACACGCGCCTCCAGCCATCGGGCGAGCACATGCACGCCACCGAACGGCATCTCCGGGCGCCCGACCGCATGCGCACGCACACGGCCGTTTTCCGGCACGTGAAACGGCATGGCAAACAGCCTCGCCTGATAAGCGGCGCCGTCGATCTCGAAACGGGCGATGGAAGCAGTGGTGATGGTCATGATGGTCTTCCTTGCAGCAGGGGCGGAAAGCGTCGCCCACACCTGCTTCAACGACCGTTCGCGTGGAATGTTTAGTGGCAGACCGCCCTACTGGGGGGAGGGGGAATCCCCAGGTTTGTAATGCGACGCAACAATCTGTCGCACCCACGGCCGGAATTTTTTTCCAGGTGGCACCGTCTGATGTTCGCATTAGGGTTATCCCGCATCGCATATTCATGTGTCATATCAATGACTTATGTGCGGATTGTGGTGCTTGAGGCAGCACAATTGTTCGTGTTTTTTGAACAAAGAGTTTAATAGAACCTCTTTTTTACCGCCCAAGCAACGACTAAGCTTATGCCATCGCGTTACTGCACTGCAGCGAATCTGCCCTGTAGCAATGCTCACCCCCCTGTTGTGGAGTCCATCATGAAGACCAAGAACCTGCTTCTCGCCTCGCTGATCGCTATTGCCGCCGTGCCCGCCTTCGCTGCCGGCGTGCAGGGCAAAGACCCGTACACCAATGGCCAGGCCGTCACCAAGGGCGACCCGTACACCGATGGCGCTCGCAAGGCTGACCCGTACACCGACGGTGCCCTGCGCAAGGCCGATCCGTACACCGATGGCCAACTGCGCAAGGCTGATCCGTACACGGACGGCGCCCTGGTCGGCAAGGCTGACCCGTTCACCGACGGCCAGTAAGCCCGTCTGCATCACCCCTGATTCATCTCCCTCCCCGATGCCAGGCGCCCACGCGGCGCCGGTGCCGGTTTGATGAGGCGGCCTTTTCTGGCCGCCTTATTTTTTGGCCGCCGTCTTTCCGCGACCAAATCATGCGTGCGGCGTCATCTTTGCCACGTCACGCATACATACCAAGGCGTGTTTGCTGCACAGCCTTGTTTCGCGCGGTCGCACCCGGTATCACCGGGCTTTCCCCCTCAAGCCGCGCCCGCTGCGTCCGATATGATGAATGGCAACCATTGGCACAGCAGCGTCCCCTTGCGCCCGCTGCATAGGACGTGCCCTGCCAAGGCATCCGATTGTCTGGACACCAACATGCGCAAGCGCATCGCCATCGAACACCTGCGGGTGGGAATGTATCTGGAGGAATTTGTCGGCTCGTGGCTGGACCACCCGTTCTGGCGGGCCCGCTTTCGCGTTGAAGATTCCGCCCAGTTGCAACGCCTGCGGACCAGCGGCATCCGAGAAGTCTGGATCGACACCGCATGCGGCACCGATGTGGCCGCAGCCAACGCTGCACCACCCGCACCACCCAGCCCGCCGTCCGCGCAACCGGACGCCGGCATTACGCCGCGCCCGGTCACGTACGCGGAAGAAATGCGCCGCGCCGGGCGCCTGATCAGCAAGGCAGAAGTTGCCGTCAAAGCCATGTTTGCGGACGCCCGCATGGGCCGCACCATTGAAGCACGCGACGCGCTGCCGCTGGTCGAGGCGATCTCCGGTTCGGTCGACCGCCACCCGAGCGCGCTGATCAGCCTCGCGCGCCTGAAGACGAAAGACCGCTACACCTTCCTGCATTCCGTGGCGGTATGCGCGTTGATGGTGTCGCTCGGCCGCCAGCTCGGTCTGTCCGATGATGAGGTGCGCGACGCGGGCCTGGCCGGCCTGCTGCACGACATCGGCAAGATCGCCATCCCGCCCGAGGTGCTGAACAAGCCGGGGGCGCTCACCGCCGATGAATTCCGCACCGTGGTCGTCCACCCGCAGGCCGGGCACGACATCCTGGTGGGCGATGCCGACATGCGCGACATCGCGCTCGACGTCTGCCTGCACCATCACGAGCGCATGGACGGCACGGGCTATCCACACAAGCTAGCCGGCGAGAGCATCTCGCTGTTTGCACGTATGGGCGCCATCTGCGATGTGTATGACGCGGTCACCTCCGACCGTCCCTACAAGAAAGCGTGGGAAGCCGCCTACGCGATCCAGCGCATGGTCGAATGGCGCGGCAACCATTTCGACCCGATGGTGTTCAACGCCTTCGTCAAGAGCGTGGGCATCTATCCGGTGGGCTCACTGGTGCGGTTGCGCTCGGGGCGGCTGGCCGTGGTCATGCAACACATGCCGGGCGCGTTGCTCACGCCCACGGTCAAGGTATTCTTCTCCATATCGTCGGGCACGCGGATTGCGCCCGAACTCATCGATCTGGCGCACACCGGCGACCAGATCGTTTCACGAGAAGAACCCAGTGACTGGGGCCTGACCGACCTCAACGAACTTTGGATACACGGCGACTGACCTGTAGTCCCCTCCTCCGGCGTTGCCTTGTGTGGCTTGCGCTGGGCTGGCTGGCGTACAGCGCATCGGCAATTGCAGAGCAGCCGCTGCGCATCGGCTCCAAACGCTTCACCGAGTCGTACGTTCTGGGCGAAATCCTCACGCAGACTGCCACCCCGCACGGCCCCACCGAACACGTGCCGGGCCTGGGCAATACCGCCATCGTCTTTGCGGCGCTCAAGAACGGCAGCATCGACGCCTACCCCGATTACCTCGGCACCATCGCCGCCGAGATCCTCCACCTGCCGCAAGCGCAAGCCGCCAACCCGGACCAAGCCGCGCTGCTGGCCGATGTGAACCGCGCGCTTGCGCCGATAGGCTTGGCCGCGGGTGTTCCACTCGGCTTTGAAGACACCTACGCGCTCGCCATGCGCGAGGCCGATGCCGAGCGCGAGCACATCCGCACACTCGCCGATCTGGCCGCCCACCCCGCGCTGCGCCTCGGCCTGTCGCACGAATTTCTCGGTCGCGCCGACGGCTGGCCGGCGATTGCCGCGCGCTACGCGCTGCCGCAACATCCAACCGGCCTTGATCACGGTGTTGCCTACGACGCGCTGCGCGCAGGCCAAGTCGACGTGATCGACATCTACTCGACGGACGCCAAGATCCGCCGCGAACACCTGCGTGTGCTCGACGACACCGCACACGTCTTCCCGCGCTACGACGCCGTACTGCTCTATCGCAGCGACGCCGCACAGAAGCACGCCGCGCAATGGCAAGCCATCACGGCACTCACCGGCCGTATCCAGCGCGACGACATGGTGGCGATGAATGCGGCGGTCGAACTGGAGGGCCAATCGTTCTCGCAGGTCGCGCGTCAGTTCCTCGCCGGCCAGCACACTGCGCCCGCCGCCAAGCCGGCCCGGGCGTTCTTTGCGCAACTGACCGATGGCCTGGGGCGATTGACGCAACGGCACCTCACGCTGGTCGGCATCTCAACGGGCGTTGCGATTGTGCTCGGCGTACCGCTGGGTCTGGCCGCCGCGCGACGGCGGATCAAGCAACCGATCCTTGCCTTGGTGGGCGTGCTGCAGACGATTCCGTCACTGGCGCTGCTGGCCATGTTGATCCCGATCGTCGGGTCAATCGGCGTGGTGCCGGCGCTGATCGCGCTGGCGTTGTACGCGCTGCTGCCCATCGTACGCAACACCATCGTCGGCCTGGAACAGGTGCCCGATGGCCTGCGCGATGCAGCGCTGGCGCTCGGCTTCACACCCGCGCAGCGCACGCGCGTGGTGGACTTGCCCTTGGCGCTGCCCGTCATCCTGGCCGGCATCAAGACGGCGGCCGTCATCAGCGTGGGCACGGCGACGATTGCCGCGTTCATCGGCGCGGGCGGCTATGGCGAGCGCATTGCCACCGGGCTCGCGCTCAACGACAGCGCAACACTGCTGGCAGGCGCCATCCCCGCCGCCGTCCTGGCGCTGCTTGTGCAAGGCGTGTTCGAGGTCATCGAATGGGGGCTGCGCCGGCACGGGGGCGGCACCCCACTCCGGTAGCCAGCGCGAGCGCGGGCGTTCCATTACCATGCGCGGTAATTTCGGCTGCCCACCTCCTCTCTCATGACCACGCTTTCGCTCTCCACCGCCCTGCTCGTTGCAGCGGCCGGCGTCTATGCCGGTGCGCAAAATGCCCTCGCGGGCGGTGGATCGTTCATCACGTTTCCGGCGCTGCTGCTGGCGGGGCTCAACCCGCTGGGCGCCAACATGACCTCGACGATCGCGCTGTTTCCCAGCCAGATCACCTCGTCGATAGCCGGGCGCAAGCTGGCCGGCGGCGTCGATGCCGGCGAGCATCATCTCTCGCTCAAGCAGCTCATCGTCATCAGTCTGATCGGTGGTGTGCTTGGCGCGTTGCTTCTGCTGGCGACGCCGCCCTCGTTCTTCGCCAAGCTCGTGCCGTATCTCGTGCTGTTTGCCACCAGCGTGTTCGCATGGGGCAGCTTCCGGCGCAAGCCGCTGCACGCGGCGTCCGGCATGTCGACCACGGCGTTGGCGACCGCGCAGTTTGCGATTGCCATCTACGGGGGCTACTTCGGCGGTGGGATCGGGTTTCTGATGCTGGCGGCACTCACCGTGGCTGGGCAACAGGTGCGCATGGCGGGTGCGACCAAGAACGTGCTCGCCATGACGATGAATGCATCAGCGGTGGCCGTGTTTGCGTTCTCGCCACAGGTGAACTGGGCGGCGGTGCTGGCCCTGGGCATCGGCGGCATCGCGGGCGGGTTTGCCGGTGCGTGGCTGCTGCACCGGCTGCCGGAAAAGGTGCTGCGCGGGTTCGTGGTGGTGGTTGGCATCATCCTCACGGTCTGGCTGTTCATGCGTGCCTGAAATGTTTCTTGTGGTGCGCCCCCCTTGTTTCATCCCCTGCCGGGGCTGACTCACTTTCTTTGTCTTGCCAAAGAAAGTCAGCAAAGAAAGGCGCGCCCGATGCGGCGA
>NZ_JSZO01000029.1 GCF_000801955.1 Ralstonia sp. A12 | reverse complement strand
GTGGAATCGAGGCAGGGTCAAGCGCTGCAGTGGGCGTAGCGTGGGCAGGCTCGGGGGGGGGCGTCCGCGATGGCGTCTCGGGCCGGAGCGCTTCAATGGAACATGCCCAGGGTTAATTTTCTCACTGAGAGTATCTCCTTGATAGGTTGGTAGCAATTAGCGAGTGGGTCCGTTTTACGGACCTGCTGAACAATGCCATTACAAATGAGTTCGCCAAAGTATCTCGGTCTGCAGAAAGGCGTGAGCAGCTTGACATTGGTGGCCAACCATGTCCCGGTCAACGCCAGGATCATCGGCACGCACGAGCATGAGATTTACTTTGCAACAGTACGCCGCATACCCAATTGGGTATATCTGAGCGACAGGATCTTGTGGAAATCATCAACGCGTTCAGTGGCACCTGGCTTTTCCACCTCGTTGGCGATGCCGATGGGCAGCTGCCGCTGTTTGAGGGCTTGCAATCGATCGGCTGGCTCAATTTCGAAGACCTGCAGCCAGGGGACATTCGAATCCGCGTGCCGACCGCTCTTTTAGCGAGACAGCAGTACATCAGCGAGATCGCGACCATCCTGACCAACCGCCCCCAGATCAGCAGCCCAGCAGCCGAGAGGCCGCGACCGAGTGTGCGCAGTCCTCAAGACGCTGGCCTCGCGGCTCTCTCGAGTGGCTCTGCCCGCAGGCCGCCAAGCTGATTCGCCAGGAGGCAGCTTTGAACGACACTTACAGGAACCCAAGGGACTTCTTCCGGGCTCGCGAGGTGTTGTACGCCATGCCGTCCGAGCCTCGATCGTGCTGTCGACAGCAAGTCATTAGCAGATTATTCGTTCATATTCGCAGTTATTCCATTCTTCGACAGCACTATCACGAGCGCGTCGACGGCGGCGACTATCCGCAAGGCAGCCTGGCAGCTCGACGCGAGGATGCCTTAACTTGCCGACCTACGCTTGCACTTGCACGTCGTCAGCGCTTTCGAACCAGCGAGCATAGTTGGCGCTGAAGCGGCTACGGTCGACAGCAAACGCCTCGAGGTCAGGAACGACTCCGCGCCGGAACGGCGGCAACTCGACGCCATGGGCGGCAGCCACGGCACGAACGGAGAGCTCGGCCTTGGCTGAGCTTCCTCGTTCATCGGGCATTGCGTGCACCAGCCACCAGTGGATCTCCCCGAGCTTGGGCATCAGCACTTCCGTACCCAGTGCAGCGTGGAGCAGAGCGCCGAAGAGCCGTTCTACATGGTTCAGGGTTGTCGCGATGTGGCGACTATCCACGTGCTTCATCATCGCCGCGTGACCATCATGGCTGAATGCTGGATCCCGCACTAATTGCCTTGCTTCGGGCGAATCGAAGTCGCTCCGTCGACGGGGGATTCGAAGCGCAGTCATTCCGATTTCGCGCCCGTCTAGCCATTCCGTGAGGCGGAATTCCAGGTGACTCATGAAATCCACGCCTTTGCCGGGAAACCAAGCGTTCGCCCCTTCGTTGCGTATAACAGGCAAGGATAGCTCGCCCGCGCTTACGGCCATGGCGATGCGATCAGCGAGATATTGGTATAGTCCGCCGCCCATCTCCGCCGTCATCGAGGTGTAGAACGTCCCAGTTGTCCGCGGGTGACCAGTGGCAAACAATTGCGAGCCGCCGTGCCGCATCTGCGCGCGAAAGGACTTTGCCCAGGCGTGACGTGCGTTGCCGGCAAAGTCCCAGAGTTGCCGCAGCGTCCTGATCTGGCCTCAGGCGATGCGTTGTCCCGCATCAACCACTGAAGCGCAAAAGCGCCGTCCGTAGGACTGATTGAACGGATCGCCTTCGCGGTTGTGTTCCAGCACTGGGAATCGCGCGACGCCGACAAGGCCCCGTTGGCGCTGCGATAGCTGCGACGACTGGGGCGGACCGGGCAGGACGCGTGCGCTTGACCGAGTCTCCAGACGTGCCGGCCCAGCCGGCACCATGTGTCGCGCAATACCTTCGATGGTCTGCGCCGCCTTACTCGCGAGCCTGTCCGCCGAGTTGCCTAACGCCAGTTGTTGAACGCCGTCGTGACCGAAGCGACTGGTTTGCAGTTCCATGCGCCATCGCTGACCGCTCGACTCGTATTGGAGCGAGACACTCGCGTCTGTGGAATTCCTTAGTTCCCGAACGTCGGGTTGCGCGGGACGAGCGTGCCGCAGGTCGAGGACGACTCGCCGTCTGGGTGAGTTAATCGCGACTTGTATCGCATCCCCGATGTGCGCAGGAACTAGAGGCGAGGATTTGCGGCCGATGACTGAGAGCCCTTGGAGGAATCCGCATCCCAACGAGCGACTCTGCGCCGTTTTGGTCGATGCAACGGATGGGGCCGGCGATTCGCTTGAGGGGCCGGCAATCTGCGTACGCAGGCGCGGCGTGCCGACTGGTCGATGGAATGTCATACGCAAATCTCCACTAGATCGACGGGCCGTCGGCATGCCTGGGTCGTAGGCCCCGAGTCATCGACCCCGCCCCATCGAGAGTGCGAAGAATATGAAGCCAAGGGTACGAGCGCACAACTTGACGCGAATGGCTGCCTATTCAGGTGAATCGATGCAACAACGCCGATCGATACGGTTCGTCGGCTGCGACAGGACTTCGCGCGCTGGTACTCAGGCTTCGCGGCCAACGATTCCAATCACCAGCGGCAAGCCTGACCCCCAGACTTTCGATCGTTCTCCAACATGACTCCGCATCGAGTCAAAAGCCTATTCAGAGTTCCATGCGTATTCATTCAATTCCAGTTGCCGGATTTACCGTCTCGCCAATTGTCCAGGACACGGACAGCCCGGAGAATCCAACTATTGCTTCGGCCTCGATCAATAGCGACTCCAGAGGCAAGGCGGCTCCAGCAGGCCTTGCTCGGAATCCGACGAAGCTTAAGCCGCCTTCTGATCTACGCTCACTGCGCGCATCGTTGGCTGGGGCCCTGACTAGCCGCATGCCGCCGCGTACTACCATACTACCAGGCACCTTGCGCAAGCTCGCGAGCACGGATCGATTGCCTGACGCCAGTTGCAGCCAAGCGCCGACGCAGCAGTCGGCCGATCCTGGCGCCACAACTAACATTGTTCGACCCAGAGTTGATGAGGTTCGGTTGTTCCCCGGGGCGGCTAACACTCAGCCGTCCCAGGAACAACTCATCAGCTTCAGCGGCACGCTAGCGGCTCTGAACGCCAAGTTCAATGAATGCGGGGTGCCGGAAGGATACTTTGCGCTCCTTCGCTTGCTGTCGACCATGCCTGATTTGCAGCGCGCCGCCACGACGCCGACCCAGGAGTATCGGAACGCGGCGGTTGCCTTGTTTCAGAAGTGGACGGAACAGGTAGTTGACGCCATTGCGCCTGCGCGCGACGGCGCCGATCTGAACTGTTTGTACGGATTCGATCCTCAACTGGACCGTGCTATCGATGCAATGAGACATTCGGCCGTGACGCAGATGCTGCTTCAGTACGAGGCTCGGCGCCGTGACCTGGCAGGCATGCGGACCTCGCCGCTACCGATACGCATGTTCGACGCTGACGCCATGGGCGAGGTTGACACGGAGCGCCGCGTTGCGACGGACAAGCACGAAATCAGCCGCATCGTTGCCGGCAAAGCCAGTTTCCTGCCCTCGATGAACGGCCCGCTGGTCCCGACCGGATCGCTGAGAGGACTAACGGGGTTGCTGGGAGGGATCAATGCTGACGCCAAAGCTGTGGTCGACATGGAGCGCCGCATTGCGACGGACAAGCGCGAAGTCAGCCGCATCCTTGCCGGCACAGCCAGCTTCATGCCCTCCATGGACGATCTCCAGGTCACGCCCGAGTTGCTCCAAGGTCTCAACCAGACCGCTCCCGAGATACTGCGGGCGGTAGGCCCCATGCTGGTGAAACTGCAGGCAGACGAGACGGCACTTGCCAACTCCTGGCCAGGCAAGCGTCTGCGGGACGCCATACTGGAAATCCTGTCGACGGAGGCACCGTCTGGCAAGCATCGGGCATACCTCGAACGACGCGCCGCTGCGCTGCAGCCGCGATCACCACAGGATGGTCTGACCGGAGCCAACATCGACAGCCTACAGATCAGAGGGGTGGCACAGGAAGACCTGCCGGCCTTGTTGCACGATCTGGCAGTCCGAGGCATGGTAAGTATCGACAGCATCGAACAAGGCATTGACGGGATGGAGCAGGCGATAGACCGTTTGACGCTGGCTGCCAAGCAATGCCCTGTCTCGCCGCTGGAAGTTCAGAGAGGCCGCGCGCTAGCCACCAAGCTGTTGATCCATGTAACGGGCATGCCGGACCAGGCCGGGCTTCCAGCCAATGAGCAGATCCGTGCGGCGCTGTCTGGAACAGGCCTGTTGGACAGCATCGGTACCCCATCTACTTCAGCCGCATCGGCGACTCGAGATCTGCCAGCACTTGCGGGACAGTACGAAACCCTGGTACGCGCGCAGGAGGCCGCCCGCGGCGACCAAGTGAGCGCCATGCTGGACACGCTGACGACACGAGTGGTCAGCGAGACTGGGCGTCCACTGGAGGACATCACCTTTAACGCGGGCCCTGTGGCCGATGCAGCCCAGCAGAAGCAAATGAATGCGATACTTTCTCGCCGCTGCGACGCCATGGGGGCGGCAGCCGCCACAACACTGCGGCAGGTCCTGCGTGCTGCTGCGTTGCTCACGCGCCCCGAAGACCCTGCACGCATCCAATCCCGGACACCGTGGGACACGTTGAAGGGCGTGTTCAATCGGGTGACGCATGTGTGGCAGCCCGCCGAATCGCGCGAACAACACCGCGCCGACTTGGAAGCCTTGCTTCGGACATGGGGCATGGATCCGCAGGCCTGTGCTCCGGAAATTCATGACCTGCTCTCACGCCCGATCGATGGCGAGCGACTCGCCCATTGGATCGGCGACGCTGAACTATCCGCCGGGTTGGCATCGACCAAGGAGTTGGGGCTGTCTGCCCCATCCACGCTCGCAGAAGAGTCAGGCGGTACGCCGCCAGTCTCACTGGCTCACCTCACTCAGCAGATCGACCAGTTGGAGGTCGGATCGACCGTGAGGTTGGATCTTTATGGCGGCAGGAGCGTTAGCACGGGGCCGGCATGGCCGACCATCGGTGTGGTCGCGCACGCGCGGGCGACCGCAACGCGTAGCGCCTTCCATGGCGTCCATGTCTCGCGCGACAGTTCCGGCTATGCACTCGCGTTGAGCCGCGAGCGCGGAGCAGCCGGCAGCCTGAACTTGGAATTGAAGGTGGCGACGATCGGAAGCATTGCCTCCCTGTACGCAATACCCAAAGCCACCTTCGGCATGAACGGTGGCAATGGCCTGGTGATGCGATTTCCGGACTCCGAGGAGGGTCTTACGTCGCTTAAGGGACTAGTCCATCGCATGGTTAACCACGGCCTGCTGCAACCCTCCGATCTAAGCGACACACAAGAACTATTCACGGCGAGGACCCAAGGCCACTCGGTGCACGCGAGTGTGGACGTAGGGATCGCGAGCGCGGTACCGGCTCTATACAAGAGTTTGATTTCTGGATCGAGCTTATCCCTCGGGCCGACGTTCAAAGCCGGTGCAGGTGCCAGCGCCGAGTGGACCGAGACGACTATTCAAAACGGACGTCAAACCATCCAGGAACGCAAGCGCAGCTTCACCGTAGAACTGAGTGTCGAAAGCGAACCCTCTTTGGCAGTCTCGGTTTCCACGGGAGCCAGGTCGCTTCACCTGCACGTTCAAGATGAACGTGTGCCTCATGCCAAGGCCAGGCTCGCCGAAGTGGGGGTCGTCGAAGAGATACGCAAGGTGATCGAATCCGACCATATGTCCGGCGAGACGCAGCGATCGATACGGTTCGAGGGGCCGGGCTGGCTGACTGCCGCAGCCGTTCGCCAACTGGGCGGAACGCAACTGGGATCGGTGATGAGTCAAATACAAACTGCGAGAGATCCCGCAGCCCAGGAGTTGCAGCGCGCGCTGGCAGCGCTGCTTGACCCCGCGCCCCACGGAAGCGAGATCCGGCTCGTGTGGCGCGTCACACCCAAGGTGCGCCAAGCCGTCGACACCTTGCTTGGCGAAGCCAGAAACCTGTCCATCGGCCATCCTGGCATCCGCGCAACTCCGGAAGACTTGGCAGAAGCCAAACGGCTAAGGGCCCGTGCCGAAGCGCTGCTCAATGATGGCGCCAACTATCACCCTCACGCAATGGAACGGCTGAACATCGCAACCTCCATCATCTCGGACGAATCCGACTGGGCATTCTTCAAGCGGGACGATAGGGTGTCTGGCAGGTGGGAGCAGGTGGCCTCCCGCCTAGAGTTCGACCCTAAGCTGTTGAAAGCAGCCTTGGGTATGCAAGCGGATTAAACGAAACGATTATATCGTGACGTGTAGGGCTCTGGTGCGACCTCTGGAGTGGGCGAAGACTTGCCGGCGTACCGGGCGTTGTTGCATCGATAAGGTACGAGACGAAGAGCCCCTCGCCCTCCAGGAACTCGATCGAGTACTGCGCCCCGCTGGCCTGGCAGAACTCGTAGACCACGCCCGGCCCGCGTTGTGCCAGTTGCGGGCATAGGCCCAGACATAGGCTCGACGCGTCTTGCTGGCGCCCGGATCCAGCAACGCTACCGGAGTCTCGTCGGCGTGTAGTACCCGGCAACTGAGGATGAAGCGCTTATGCACTTCGAACAGCGGCTCCAGCGCCGCGCCCGCTTGGCCGGAGAGAGCCGCCAACGTTGAGCACGGGGTGTGCACGCCCGAGCACGCGTTGATCGTCTCTTGCCGGTAGTACGGCAGGTGGTCGACGAAGCGGCTGATCAGCGTGTGGGCGAGCAGGCCGCTGGCGGCAATGCCGCCTTCAATGACCTCTGCCACGCTGGGCGCCTGGCGCAGCACTTGGCAGCAACGGCACGCCCACTTACCGTAGATGTGGCAGTGCACGAAGAACTCCGCCGGCACGATGTCCAGTCGCTCGGTCATTTCTTCGCCAATGCGCGTCAGCGGGCGACCGCAGCCAGGCTCCTGGCAGTCGGTGTTCTCGGGCTCATGGCGGTGTTCCACCCGCCGCAGGTGTTCGGGCAACGGGTTGCGGCGCGGACGCCGCGTAGGTACCTTGGGCGTGGTGTCCGAGGCAGCAGTAGTGGCCGCATCTTCTCGATGCAACCGCTCGAGCTGCTCGCGTAGGCGGCCTCTTCCTCGGCCAGCGTCTCCTCGAACAAGCGGCGCTGCTCGGCATTCATGGCTTCGGATTTCGTACCGAACTTCCAGCGCTTGAGCCGCGCCAGCTCGAAGGTGAGCTTCTCTATATTGGCTTCGCGTAGCTCGATCTCGCGATCCTTGTGCTGCAGTAGCGCCTCGCGCTGGGCCAACACTTGATCGCGTTCGGCCAGTTGTTGCTCCTGGTCATGCAGGCGCTGACATCCGCGTCGAGGTGCAGCGCGGGGCGACGGTCGTTACCGTGACCTGGCCGGCGAGCGCCGCCAGCGAGTGCGCGGCCTGGATGCGCGAGCTGCTTCGATGATCCGCATCGACGCGATGTGGCTGGCCGCGGAGCCTGTCGACATGCGCGCTGGCGCCGAGCGGCTGCTGGCGCGCGTGGTGCAGGTGTTCGGTGACCTGCCCCCAATAAACCGGTCCACCGGGAAGCTAGTAGAGTCCGTTTTCGTAGAGGAAGACGGACATGAAGAAGCGATTTACGGAAGAGCAAATCATCGGGTTCCTGAAGGAAGCCGAGGCCGGCGTGGCAGTCAAGGAGCTGTGCAGAAAGCATGGTTTCAGTGACGCGTCGTTCTACACTTGGCGGGCCAAGTTCGGCGGGATGGAGGTGTCGGAGGCCCGCCGGCTCAAGGCGCTGGAAACCGAGAACGCCAGGCTGAAGAAGCTGCTGGCCGAAGCGATGCTGGACATGGAGGCGCTGAAGGTGGTGGTCAAGGGAAAGCCCTGAGCCTACAAGTCAAGCGTGAGACGGTCGTGGCGATTCGGCAGAAGGTCAACATCTCCGAGTGCCGCGCCTGTCGGCTTGTCGGGCTGTCCCGCAGCGTGCTGCATTACGAAGCGAAAACTGCTTCAGGAAACGAGATACTCAAAGCGCGGCTGGTTGAGCTGGCGCATGAGCATTGGCGCTTTGGTTACCGGCGACTACACGTCCTGTTGGAGCGCGAGGGCATACAAGCGGATCACAAACGGGTGCACCGGTTGTACCGCGAGGCTGGCTTGGCTGTTCGGCGCCGGCGGCGACGCCACGGCGTGATGGTCGAGCGCGAGCCGCTGGCTCTGCCGGCCGCGCCGAACGAGGTCTGGTCGATAGACTTCGTGATGGACGCGCTGTCCAACGGACGGCGCCTGAAGTGCCTGACCATCGTTGATGACTTCACGAAAGAGGCGGTCGACATTGTTGCGGACCATGACATCTCGGGTCTGTACGTGACACGGGCGCTGGACCACGCGGCGCGCTTCAGGGGCTATCCCAAAGCGCTGCGCACGGACCTGGGGCCAGAGTTCACGAGCCGAGCGCTGGACCAGTGGGCCTACGCCAACGGCGTGTCCCTGAAATTGATTCAGGCTGGTAAACCGACGCAGAATGCCTACATCGAGTCGTTCAACGGCAAGTTCCGGGACGAATGCCTGAACGAGCACTGGTTCACGAGCCTTGCCCATGCACGCGCCGTCATCGCAGCCTGGCGTCAGGATTACAACGAGGCACGCCCGCACAGCGCCTTGAATTACCAACCGCCAGCAGAATTCGCAGCGCGTATCGAGCAACAGCGGTGGCTCCTGCCGTCCAGGAGCAAACTTGAACTGGGCTTTGCTAGAAGTCCACTGGCCCTGTTACTGGGGGCAGGTCAATGCTTGGCGAGCTGGCCGCGCTCGACAGCGACTCTGCACTGCGCAGGCGCCTGCGGCATTACGCGGCGCCGGACATCCTGGTGATCGACGAGGTCGGCTACCTCTCGTACTCGAACCGCCATGCCGACCTGCTGTTCGAGCTGGTGAGCCGCCGGTACGAAACGCGCTCGACCATCGTGACGACCAACAAGCCGTTCGCGGAATAGTCGGAGGTGTTCCCCAACGCAGCCTGCATGGTCTCGCTGGTCGACCGCCTGGTGCATCGCGCCGAGGTGATCTCGATCGAGGGCGAGTCTTACCGGCTCAAGGAGGCACACGAGCGCACGGAGGCGCGTGCCCGGCAGTGTAAGGCACGCAAGCCCGCCGCAGGAAAGGGGGAGACATCATGAGCCGCATGCCGTTCTTACCATCCGGCTGCCGGGGTGGGCTGCCGTTCGTGGTGCCCGACGATTGGACGCCGGAGCAGGCGCTCACCGTGTTTGAGCTGCTTGAGGATCTGCTGGTAGTGTTTTCTAGCCACTACGGCGTCCAGCTTCATGACTTGCTGCGGGAGCAGCGCCAGCCTGCCGTCACCGTTCGCAGCCCTGACTCCGAACCGCCGTTCTGACGGGTATCCTTGGTCGCTATACCAACAACGAAGCGGCCTACACGGCCCCTTCGTTGTTGAATGACTCGCTCAACCTTGCGCCGCCAGAAAAGCGCGCTTTCACACCGCTATCAACACCACTGGAGGTGTAAAAGCTAGCGCCGGGACGAGCAACGAACGCTATCGGAGAGGCGGGAGGCACCTAGCTTTGTCGCGTGCCACACTGGCGAAGTGGCACGCTATCAACCAAGACCGAAACTCCGGATGCGGCGGAAGACCGCTGCTGATGTGTCCCTGCGGCGTTCGGCGAAGCATCTCACCAAGGGAGCCACCCCTCCGCATTCGAGAATGTGCCCGAGGGCCCGTTCGCATCAAGAAGCGCCATCCGGACCGGCTCTCGTGCCGCATCTTCAACGGATCCCGAGCCGGGCGCATAGTTGCTCAAATCAGTTGCAGTGAAGCCCGGGCAGACAGCGTTAACTTTGATGTTGGTTCCCTCCAGCTCAATGGCGAACGCTTGCGTAACCGCATTGAGTGCCGTTTTCGATGTCTGATAAATACCGACGTATTGCCGCGAGTAGTCCGCGGGGTTGTCCTTCTGCGTGAGGGAGCCTCCGGAGCTCGAAATATTGACGATGCGCCCAGCCGGAGCTTTGCGGAGTAATGGAAGCATCGCCTGCGTGACTGCTACAACGCCGAACACGTTTGTCTCAAACACGACACGGATATCGTCAACTGATACACGGCTCATCTTCTCCCCGTCCCTCATTTCTTCGATAGTGGTCCCTGGCTTGATCGGACGCGCAATTCCTGCGTTGTTGACCAACACATCAAGGCGACCCAGCGTGTCCTCGACCTCCGCGGCAGCGGCCGAAATCGACGCGGGGTCTGTCACATCGAGTTGAATGGCCTGGGCACCCGCACCGACGGTTCTCGCCGCAGCCACGCCCAATTCGAGGTTGCGTGCTCCGACGAGTACCTTGAAACCGTTCGACGCCAGATCCTTGGCGATTTGAAGACCAATTCCTTTGTTTGCACCGGTAACCAATGCGACGGGGATGCTGTGCATGTTTGCTCCGTTCGAGATAAAGGCTAGATCGACGCACACAGGGTAGAATTAAACGGAACGCCGATCCGCTTACACAATATACGGAACATTGTTCCGTTTATCAAGGAAAAGAATTGGAGAGCAAGACCAACAAATCCGCTGATGAAAGTGCGCCGCGCACCGTTCGCGCGGACGCGCAACGGAACATCGAGACACTGCTGCGAACAGCGCTCGAAGTGTTCGCGTCCTCCGGCATCGATGCTCCCGTACGTGAGATCGCCCAAAAGGCAGGGGTGGGCGTAGGCACGATCTACCGCCACTTTCCTCGACGCTCAGACCTCGTCGTGGCGGCGCTGTGCAGCGAAGTGGATGCATGCGCGAGCGCTGGGATCGAACTCGCTGCGCGGCGGCCTGCAGACGAAGCGCTTGTAGAATGGATCGATCGCTACGTCGACTTCGTGACAGCGAGGCGTGGCCTTGCGGCTGCTCTGAATTCAAGGGATCCCGCGTTCCAGGCTGTGCCAACGTATTTCCTGGAGAGACTTCGTCCAGTCGTTCAGAATCTCCTCGATGCGGCGGTTGCTACAGGCGTTATCCGCAAAGGAGTGCAGCCGGATGAGCTCCTTTGCGCGGTCGGAGCCCTCTGCGCCCCAATGGAATGTCCCAATCCGCCCGACGCCCGGAGGTTGGTGGCGCTGTTTGTCGACGGATTGCGCTATGGCACAAGTCCACAGGCCTCTAGTGCAGTACCGAAATGAGGCGGTGCGGAAGAATGGGAGTCGGGAGCAAGATCGCCCCCTTATGTAGTGAGCGCAACCGACAAGTAAGCGTTCATTGGCCATCTCGCCAGCCGACTGCTGCCAACATGGCGGATTACGTCGCGGCAGTCGTGTCCACCTTAGGCCGATCGATCTTGCGTAACCTCAGTGCAGCAAAGAACGCAATCAACCCACCGG
>NZ_JSZO01000028.1 GCF_000801955.1 Ralstonia sp. A12 | reverse complement strand
GTTTGGCCTTGGTGGTCCATCCCCTGTTTCATCCCCTGCCGGGGCTGACTCACTTTCTTTGTCTTGCCAAAGAAAGTCAGCAAAGAAAGGCGCGCCCGATGCGGCGAAAGCCTCCTTGAATTTCTGTCGCAAGGAGGGGAAGGGAAAAACTCGCTGCGCTCAAACAGTTTCCCTTCCTTTTTCCTCCTTGCAACAGAAATTCAAGGCGCCGCATAGGGCAGGGAAAGTCAAAGGCCACACCATCTGGACGCCAGCCAAAACGACAAGGCCAACCCCGCGAGGGGTTGGCCTTTGTCTTTTGACGTTCCTGCCCTAGATGGCGCCTTGAATTTTCGTAAGCGGGCGGATAAAGGAAGGAGGCTTGTCTGAGCGAAGCGAGTTTGCCTCCTTCCCCGCACGGTTACGAAAATTCAAGGAGGGGGTCGCCATCTCGGGCGCGCCTTTCTTTGCCTACTTTCTTTGGCAAGACAAAGAAAGTAGGTCAGCCCCGGCAGGGGATGAAACCAGGGATGGACCACCAAAAGCAAAACAGGGAATGAACCCAAAGAGCCCATTCCCCGTTTCCCCACAGCAACCTGCTGCAAGCAGAATCAAACAATCCCAGTGGCGTAGAACATCGCAATCACAAAGAACACTGCCAGCGTCTTGATGATCGTGACGCAGAACACATCGCGATACGCCTCGCGGTGCGTGAGGCCGGTCACGGCCAGCAGCGTGATGACAGCGCCGTTATGCGGCAGCGTGTCCATACCGCCCGAGGCCATCGCCGCCACACGGTGCAGCACCTCCATCGGAATGCCCGTCGCCTGTGCGGCCTGCACGAACTGATCTGCCATCGCAGCCAGCGCAATGCTCATACCGCCCGAGGCCGAACCGGTGATACCCGCCAGCGTGCTCACCGTCACGGCTTCGTTGACGAGCGGATTCGGAATCGCGCGCAGCCCGTCAGCCAGCACTAGGAAGCCCGGCAGTGCAGCGATCACGCCGCCAAAGCCGTATTCCGATGCCGTGTTCATGGCGGCCAGCAATGCGCCCGACACAGCCGCTTTGCTGCCTTCAGCAAAGCGCCCCTTCACAGCGCGGAAGCCGAACACGAGCACGACGATGATGCCGATCAGCAGCGCCGCTTCCACCGCCCAGATCGCCGTCAGCTTGTCAGCTTCCACCGTCAGCGGCTTGGGCAGGCCCGGCAGCGCAACGGTGACGACCTTGCTGTACCACATCGGAATCCAGCGTGTGAACAGCAGGTTCATCACGCCCACCAGCACCAGCGGCGACAGCGCGATCAGCGGATGCGCGAGCGTGCCAGTCTCGGCCGTTTCCGGCTCGTTCACCAGCTTGGTCAGGCCATGGTCATAACCATGGCCGTTGCGCAGTGCCACGCGGCGACGCCATTCCAGATACGCCATGCCCACCACGATGATGAACAGCGCGCCGATCGTACCGAGCCACGGTGCCGCCCACGAGGTGGTGTGGAAGAACGTGGTCGGGATGATGTTCTGGATTTGCGGCGTGCCCGGCAGCGAATCCATCGTGAACGAGAACGCGCCCAGCGCGATCGTGCCCGGGATCAGGCGCTTGGGGATGTTGCCCTGGCGGAACATCTCCGCCGCAAACGGGTACACCGCAAACACCACCACAAACAGCGACACGCCGCCATACGTCAGCAGCGCACACACCAGCACGATGGACAGCATCGCGCGCTTGGCCCCCACCACGCGGATGACCGAGGCTACGATCGAGCGCGAAAAGCCCGACAACTCGATCACCTTGCCGAACACGGCACCGAGCAGGAACACCGGAAAATACAGTTTGACGAAGCCGACCATCTTCTCCATGAAGATGCCGGAGAACACCGGCGCCACGGCCGATGGATCGGTCAGGAGCACCGCGCCCAGGGCGGCCAGCGGTGCAAACAGGATGACGCTGTAGCCGCGGTAGGCGGCGAACATCAGAAATGCCAGCGCAGCCAGCACGATGATCACGGACATCGACAATCTCCTCGCATTCTTCTTTTAAGAGCGATGGATTGTATGTCGCGATGCAGCAGACTCCGTTACGCAATCACGCGTATTGAACTGGCTGCGGAATTGGCGTTGAGCCGCGCCAGGCGTGTGTCTTCGTCACGTTGATATGACAGATCAATGACGGTGGCCCCAGCCACCGCGTCCGCCCCAACCCCGGCCGCCCCAGCCGCGACCACAGCCCCAGCAACCGCCGCCGCCAATCCATACGCTGCCAAAGACCGGCGCCGGATAGAAGGCGGGGCCATAGTAGTAATACGGGTCGTACGGATACGCCGGATATGAAGCCACCGGTGCCGGCGCAACGGCCGCCGGAGCAATCGGATTGCCATAAGCGTCGTAGTACGGCGCGACCACGCAACCGCCCAGCAAGGCGGCTGCGCACACGGCCAGCGCCCCCGGCAAGACTGCGACAAGGCGACCGCGTTGCGATGTCGGGTTCATGATGTGCTCCGTCAGATGCATGTGCATATGCGTTGGACAATGATTGGCCGAGTCGATTCAATGGCTTTCACACTGTGTGACCGCATTCCTTGCCGAATCACTTACTATGGCCGCTTCGCCGTCGCGCGGGGGAGAGATCGCGGCGTGCGATGCCCATAACAACTGGAGGACACATCCATGCAAGCCACGGCAACGCCCGCTCCGGGTGCTCGTGCAACGGCCCCGGCCATATCCGCATCCACCCGGCGCAAGGCCATCATCGCCGCCACCATCGGCAACGGCCTTGAATGGTTCGACTTTACTGTCTACAGCTTCTTTGCGGTCATCATCGCGCGGCTGTTCTTTCCCACGGGTAACGACTTCACCTCATTCATGCTGACGGTTGCGACCTTTGGCGTGGGCTTCTTCATGCGGCCGGTCGGAGCGGTGGTGCTCGGCGTCTATGCCGATCGCGTGGGACGCAAGGCAGCACTGACGCTCACCATCATGCTGATGGCGATCGGCACGGCCATCATCGGGCTCGCACCAACGTATTCGCAGATCGGCATCGGCGCGCCGATCCTGATCGTGATCGCGCGGCTCATCCAGGGCTTCTCGGCTGGCGGTGAAGTCGGCGGTGCCACGGCATTCCTGATCGAATACTCGCCGGATGAACGCCGCGGTTACTTCGCAAGCTGGCAGCAGGCGAGCCAGGGCATCTCGTTCATCCTCGGTGCAGCGATGGGCGCGATCGTCACCAACGGCCTGTCGCCCGAGCAGATCGACGCCTGGGGCTGGCGCATTCCGTTCCTGTTCGGCTTGCTGATCGGCCCGGTGGGCATGTACATCCGCTCGCACCTGCATGAGCCGCCCGCGTTTGAAGAGCAGAAGGCCAAGGCCGAGATGGAATCGCGTCTCGCGCCGCTGTCGCAGGTGCTACGCGATCACCCGCGCGAAGTGCTCGGCGGCCTGGGCGTGACCATCCTGTGGACGGTCTGCACGTACACGCTGGTGTTCTACATGCCGACGTATGCCAAGCAGCAGCTCGGCCTGCCGCTGGGCGCGACGTTCCAGTCGACGGCACTGTGCGGGGCGATCATCTTCGTGCTGTGCCCGATCATGGGCACGCTGTCTGACCGCATCGGCCGCAAGCGCATGTTGGGCACGGTGGCACTCATCATCGCCGCCGCCGCGTATCCGCTCTTCCACTGGCTGAACGTCGACCCGACCGTGCAGACGCTGCTGCAGGTGCAGGTAATCCTGGGGGTGCTGCTGGCCGCGTTCACCGGCCCCGCGCCGGCGGTGCTGGCCGAGCAGTTCCCGACCGCGGTGCGCTCTACCGGCCTGTCTATTTCGTACAACCTGGCGGTGACGATCTTCGGCGGCTTTGCTCCGCTGATCGTGACGTGGCTGATCGCCAGCACGGGCAGCAAGCTGGCACCGTCGTACTACGTGATGGTCGCTGCCATCATCAGCGTGTTTGCACTGTCGCTGATGCACGATCGCACAGGCAAGCCGATCGAGAAGTAAGCCACTGAAATCATCCGACTCGGCAACGGCCGGTGGCTCAAACCACCGGCCGTTCGTCTTTTGCGGCCAGTAGCGCAGCGTTCTCGAGCACACGCGCACCCGGCGCATCCACACGCGCCGCGGCCACCAGTGCGGCCGCCACCGATTCCGCAGGCACCGGCCGCCATGCTTTGGGCACCACCCATCCGATTGCGTGCGACAGATTTTGTGCAATGCGTTCGCCAAACCGGAATTCGCTGCGCTTGCCGAGCAGCAGCGACGGCCGCACGATCGTGACCGACGGAAAGCCGATCGACAGAATGTCTGCTTCCACTTCGCCCTTGCAGCGATTGTAAAAAACGCCCGAACGCGCATCGGCGCCCAGCGCGCTCACCAGCAGGAAATGGTGCGCACCCGCCGCGAACGCGCGCCGTGCCAGCTCCGCCGGATATTCAACATCAACACGCCGGAATGCCGCCTGTGAACCGGCCTGGCGGATGGTCGTGCCAAGCGCGCAGATGACGATGTCGGCGGCCAGTGCGGACTGCGCTTCGGGAGCGTCCAGCCGGTCGAAATCGACCACGCACTCGCGCAACCTGCCGGGCATCGCCTGCCCCGGTGTCAAGGCCCCCTGACGCCGCACCAGCGCGGTCACGCTGCCGGCCCAGGTCTGCGCAACCAGGCGGTGCACCACCGCGCGGCCCACCAATCCGTTGGCGCCGGCCACCAGCACGGCCGGTCCGCGTGGCTGCTCGGCGGCATCGCCGCTGCCCGCGAAGCCTTGTGCGACAGGCGTTTGCGAACTCGACATGATGTTCTCCATGAGGTTTGCATTGGCTGCGAACACACAGTGTACGGCGGCTTTCGTGCCCGCTTCCGGCACCCGGCGTGCGCGCTTTCGGTGCGGACGATGCTTTTCGAAATGCAAACAAACCCTGTCGATATCAGGTGTTTCCCGGATGCCCGGCCCGCAAACGTAGACAGGACAAGTGTCGGTTACGAGCAACGGCCCGCAAAGCCTTGCAGTTAGGGGATTTGCAACCCTTCGCAACGGTGATATAAAACGGGTCGCAGTACAACGCTGTCCAACAAACCTGATGTGGGGAACTGACATGACGACCAAATCCGAACTCGTAGCCGCCATTGCAAAAGACGCAGAACTGAGCAACGCCGCCGCCGAGCGCGCGCTGAACTCCGCGCTGGAAAACATCAAGAAGACCGTCGCCAAGGGCGGCACCATCACGCTGGTTGGCTTCGGTTCGTTCTCGTCGGGCAAGCGTGCTGCACGCACCGGCCGCAACCCGCGCACCGGCGAAGCCATCAAGATCCCGGCAACCAAGACCGTGAAGTTCACGGCTGGCAAGGGCTTCAAGGATGCCGTGAACAAGAAGAAGTAAGAGTCTTCTGCCGAGCTCTACGGAGCCGGGAGACTTGCAAGGGACCCTACGGGGTCCCTTTTCTTTTGGCCGCTTTCTTGACCCAGCGCAAACTCACGCGACCGGCCAGAGCGCGACCAGATAGCCGATCGAACCAACGCGCGCGACCAGCGCATCGCTACCGGACGGCGCATCCAGCCACACTGCCCCACCTTGCGGCACGTCAACGCCATCAAGCGACAGTACGCCGTGCACGCAGTAGACCAGCCATTGCATGCCCGGATGCGTGCGCGGCAACGACCGGCGCTCGCCGGCGGCCAGCGTGATCGCTTCGGCGTGATGCGCCCAAGCGCTGCGGCGCGTCATCACGTTGAAGTCCGAGAGCGGTGCGTCGAGCGTGGCGTGAATGTCCACTTCCCCAGGAAAGCGCACGGGAGCCTCGCCCGGCGAAAGCGACACGACTTCGCCGTCCGCGCGATGCATCGTCAGCCGCCCACCCGCGATCACCGCCAGCGAGCGGTCGATGCCGGCAAAGCGCGAGAACGGTCCCGCCGCATCCACTTGCGCGGTGCTCACGCGCCAGTCAAAGTTTTCAATCGTGGCACCGGCCGGTGCGATGGCGATTTCGGTGGTGACACCGCCGCCGTTCTTCCACGGCATGCGGCGCATTGCGTCGGCAGGGATCAGCTTCATGAGCGGCGCAGCAAGTGATACGCCAGGCGTGCCGCCACACGGACGGTGCGGCGATCTTGGTCGTATTCGGGATTGGTCTCGGCGATGTCCGCCACGCGCACCTTGCCCGTCGCGCACACATGCTGCACGAGTGCTTCAAGCACTGGCAGCGTGATGCCATAGGCGGCAGGCGCGGACACACCCGGCGCCACAGCGGCAGCCAACACATCCATGTCGATGGTCAGGTAAACGTGATCGACATTGGCCAGCCACGCGTCCAGATCGGCCATGCGTGCATCGAGGTGGCGCTCCTGCACGTCGGTGTCTTCCACGTAGTGCGCGTGCAGCGCATCGGCGCGGTCGAACAACGCGGGCGTGTTGGATAAGCGGCTCACACCCAGGCAGCAGTACGTCAGGTCAATGCCGTGCGCGGCGCAGTCCTCAGCGATCTGGTCGAACGGCGTGCCGGAGTTGCCAGGGCGGCTCGTGCGCAGATCGAAATGCGCGTCAAAGTTGACGACGGCCAGACGCCCGCGCCAACCCTGTTTCTGCCAGTGCTTGCGCAACCCCTGATAGGTGCCGAATGCCACCTCGTGACCACCGCCCAGCACGACCGGACGTGCGCCGGCATCGAGCAGTTCGCACACGGCTTCACCGAGTTCGGCTTGGGCACCTTCGAGATCGCCGTCATCACACGTGACATCACCCGCATCGGCGAGCACCGCAAGGCCATGCGCCGGCACGTTGGCCAACGCACGACGAATCTCGCGCGGCGCCTGCACGGCACCCACGCGACCATGGTTGCGTGCGACGCCAGCATCGCAGGCGAAACCGAGCAGCGTAGGCGTACCAGACAGCGACGTCACATAGGCAGACTGCGCGACCTGGAACAGGCGCGTCACATCACCACGCTCGCCTGTGTCATCACGGCCTCGCCAGATAGAAGCATCAAACGTCGTCATCGTCATGAGCGCGTGAGCACCGCTTGCAGGAACGAACGCGTACGCGCTTCCTTGGGCTCGCCAAAGATGACCGACGGCGGACCGGCTTCGACAATGCCGCCGCCATCCATGACCACCACCACGTCAGCCACTTCGCGTGCAAAGCCCATCTCGTGTGTGACGACCAGCATCGTCATGCCTTCCTTGGCGAGCAGCTTCATCACCTGCAGCACCTCGCCGACGAGTTCGGGGTCGAGCGCAGACGTCGGCTCGTCGAACAGCATCACCTTCGGTTCCATCGCCAGCGCACGTGCAATCGCCACGCGCTGCTTCTGACCGCCGGAGAGGCTCGCGGGCATCGCATCCGCCTTGTGCGCCAGGCCCACCTTCTGCAACAGCTCACGCGCTTGCGTTTCGGCTTCGTGCTTCGACTTGCCGCGCAGCATGCGCGGCCCGACGGTGACGTTGTGCAGCACCGAAAGGTGCGGGAACAGATTGAACGACTGGAACACCATGCCGACCTGCTGGCGCAAGTGGTTCAGATCGCTCTCGGGCAGCATTGTGCCGTTGTCGATCAGCCGCTTGCCGCAGATGTCGATGGTGCCGCCTTCCGGCACTTCCAGTCCGTTGCAGCAGCGCAGGAAGGTGCTCTTGCCCGAACCGCTGGGGCCGATCACAACCACCACCTGCGAGGCATCGACCTCGAAGTCGATGCCCTTGAGCACCGTGTGATCACCGTACGATTTGGTCAGGCCGCGGATCTGGATCATGGGCACATCCAGCGCAGATTTAAGTGTTTGCGGGTTCACGTTCATTGCACCATGCCTCCCGCACGGATGTTGCGCTCAAGCCGATGCAGCAGGTAGCTGGCAGCGCTGGTCAGCACCAGGTACACCAGGGCAATCGCCAGATAGACCTCCAGCGAGCGATACGACACGCTGATGATCTTCTGCCCCTCGTGCATCAGGTCGTGAATCGTGAGCAGCGACACCAGCGCCGAGTTCTTGATCAGCGCGATGAACTCGTTGCCCAGCGGCGGGATCATCCGCACCACAGCCTGCGGCAGGATGATCGCGCGCATCGATTGCGCCGACGACATGCCGATCGAACGTGCGGCTTCCATCTGGCCGCGGTCCACCGACTGGATCGCACCACGCACGATCTCCGACACATAGGCGCCCGAATACACGCCCAGCCCCAGCACGCCGCACACGAAGGCCGGCAGCAGGATGTCGAACTGCGGCAGCCCGAAGAACAGCAGGAAGAGCTGCACCAGCAGCGGCGTGCCACGGATGAACGTCACGTACACCGTGCAGATGCCGTAGATAAACCGCCGGCGCGGGTTCAACCGCCCGATGCCGACCAGCAGGCCCAGCACGCAGCCGAGCATCAGCGCGACGGCCGTCACCTCCACGGTGACGAGCGCACCGTGAAGGATGTCGGACCAGCCGGCCCAGACAGGGGAGAAATCCAGTTCCATCAGCGTGTCCGGTCGTCGTTACTTGGCGGCAGCGCCAAACCACTTCTTGAGGATCTGGTCGTACGTGCCATCGGCCTTGATCTTCTCCAGCGCGGCGTTGAGCGCCTTCGTCAGCTCGGGCTGGTCACGGCGCACGGCGATACCGTATTCCTCGGTGGTCAACGCCGGCTCAACGATGCGCAAACCCGGGCGTGCCTTCACGTAGTACGCGGCAGCCGGGCGGCCCGTGACCGCGGCGTCAGCACGGCCGATCTCGACCAGATTGAACATCTGCTCGTTCTTCTCGACTTCCACGCGTTCGACCTTCGGGTAGTTCTCGCGCAGGTAGTTGACCGACTTGGTGCCCACCTGCACGCTCACCTTCTTGCCGTTCAGGTCGGCCGGCGTCTTGACGGCCGTGTTGCCCTGCTTGACCAGCGCAACCAGGCCGCCGTGGTAGTACGGCACCGTGAAGTCCACGACCTTCTTGCGCTCTTCCGTGATGTAGATACCCGAGATGGCCACGTCGAAGCGGCGCGAGATCAGGCCCGGCACGAGGCCCTTGAAGTCGATGTCGGTCCACTCGACCGGGCGGCCCATGGTGCGGGCCAGCGCTTCGATCAGGTCCACATCAAAACCGGTGCGCTTGCCGTTCTCGACAAACTCCATCGGCGCGAAGGTGGCATCGGTGGCCACGCGCAGCGGCTCGCCCGCGGCGTGCGCTGCGGTTGCGAAGGACGCCGCAGCGGACAACGCCACGGCACAAGCCAGCATCGAATGCATGAAATGACGGCGATTCCCCATGAGTGGTCTCCTTGTGTGGTGCGTGTGGGGTGGAAAAAATAATTCGAGTAGTTCGAGTCGTTCGAAGATTCAGATGTCCTGCAGCCGCGCCGAAATAGAGGCGGCCGCAGCCACAGTCATATCGATCAGACGCTGTTCCTTGCCACGCACGCGCGTAGCAGGTGCCATCAACGTGATGGAGCCGAGCGCGTGACCGGGCATGCGGAACACCGGCGCACTCACGCCCCAGACGCCGGGGTCGACTTCACCTTCGGACAACGCATAGCCCGCAGCGCGGATCTCAGTCAGTTCGGTTTGCAGTTGCGCTTGGCTGTCGGCATCAATGGCCAGCAAGTCGGCGAGGATGGCGCGCGCTGCCGTCGGCGGCATGAACGCGAGCAGTGATTTGGCCGAGGCGCCGGCCAGCAGCGGCACGCCGCGCCCCTTCTCGAACGAGCAGCGCAGCGACTGCTGGCTCTCGACCATCTCCAGGCACACGGCCTGGTCTTTGACGGCCACCACAAGCCCGACCGATTCGCCCGACTCGGCCACCAGTTTTGCCATGCCGATGCGCGCTTCCTGCACCAGATGCGAGGCGTGGTCGAAGCCGAGTGCGAGTTGCAGGCTGATCGGCCCGGGCGCGTAGGTGCCCGCCGATTCGAGCACGAAGCCCCAGCGCTTGAGCATCGCCACCTGGCGGTACAGCGTGCTCTGCGGCAGACCGGTCAGCTCAACCAGCTCACGCGCTGCGACCGGGCGGCCGTGGCGCGCGATGGTGGCGAGCACCATCAGCACGCGGTCCGAACCGCTGGTAGCGGCTGCGGGTTGTGCTGAGGTTGATTCGGTCATCGCAACAGCTCCGTGGCATGGAAT
Organism: Ralstonia sp. A12; assembly: GCF_000801955.1. Taxonomy (GTDB): domain Bacteria; phylum Pseudomonadota; class Gammaproteobacteria; order Burkholderiales; family Burkholderiaceae; genus Ralstonia. Next base: position 326,626 of record NZ_JSZO01000028.1, on the reverse strand, counting down.
GCGACGGAGAATGCGACTGTTTTCTCAAATCATCAACGCACGATTCCCGGTATATGAGAAAAGTACGCAAATTCAGTATTTACACCTAGGACGTCTCGGTCACATTCCAGCCCTCTTCGTCCAAACGCGCTTCCAGGAACGCGACGACGGCGTGGGCAGATGCCTCGCTGCGGCAGGTGGTCAACGCGGCGTACAGCGGTGCGGCCAAGCCATTGAGAAAGTCGAGCGGCGCTTCCGGACCTTCGGCAAGGTAGCGCTGCAGCGCCGAGAACGCGCCCGCCTGGCTCAGGCGCCAGTCGGCAATCGAGGCCTGCCGCACGTGGCGCGGCGCCGCCGGCGCGGCTGATGCCGGTTTCGGCGGTGCCTTGGGCTTCGGGGCCACCTTGACTGGTGCGCGGCTTGTTACGTAGCCGTCCGCAATCAAACGCACTATGTCTTCCATGTCGGGGCCGGCGCTGCTCAACTGCGCCAGGATCTCCGCGGCCGACCGCTCGCCGTTGATCAGCAGCAGAATCGCGCGCTGGCGGTGCGTGACATGTCCACTGCGCGTTTGCAGCTCCTGTGTGCCGCGCTCGGTGCGCGCCAGGATATGGCTCAGGTCCATCGTTCCCCTCCCTTTTTTGTATGTGTCTGTTCGGTGAAGGGTCAGTCTAGAAAAACCCGGCGCAGCGCGGACCGTTTGAACGCCGTCAGGCGCCGCATACCGACTATCACGTGCGCAGCATTGCGCTCAACGCCAAAGCAGTCTTTCCGACAGCCGATCCGCCGTCTTGTTAACGCGTGATAACAGCCCGGCGCCCTGCTCCCGCTATGCTTCGCCCCAGCTTGCAGGCCGCTTAGCGGCAGATAGAGCGATAGAAGAAACGAGCCAACGAATACACAAAACGTCTTCAGGAGAAGCACATGGGAATGGGGTTTCAGGGCGCACTGCGCGCCTGGGCGAGCGCGCTCGCCTGCGCATCGACGATGGGCCTGATGGGTGTCACGGCAGCCCACGCACAACAGGCCAGCAATCCGGAACAGGAAATCAAGCAGGCCTGGGCTGCCGCCAAGGCCAGCGCACAGGCGGGGCCCACGTCGGTCGCGCTGCGTGACCAAGCCACGCTCAAGATCGGTGCGAACGAGGTCTTCATCCCGCAGCCGGCCGCCGGCCAGCTCATGCACGCAATGGGCAACGGCAACAACCAGGACTTGCTCGGCCTGGTCATGCCCACCGACGAAGAGAGCGACTGGATGGTGATCGCCGAGTACGAGGCTTCGGGCTACATCAAGGACGACGACGCCAAAGACTGGAACGTCGACGACCTGTTCAAGTCGCTCAAGGAAGGCACCGCTGCCGCCAACGAAGAGCGCGAGAAGCGCGGCATCCCCGCGCTGGAGATCCAGGGCTGGGTTGAGCGCCCGCACTATGACGCCGCCACGCACCGCCTGATCTGGTCGATGGCCGCGCGCTCCAAGGGCCAGCCCGCCAACGAGCCGGAATCGGTCAACTACAACACCTACGCGCTGGGCCGCGACGGCTACATCAGCCTGAACCTGATCACGGCAAGCGACCACGTCAACGCCGACAAGCCTGCCGTGCAGAAGCTGCTGGCCGACCTCGACTTCAAGGACGGCAAGCGCTACACCGACTTCAACGCCAAGACCGACAAGGTGGCCGAGTACGGCCTGGCCGCGCTGGTGGGTGGTATCGCGGCCAAAAAGCTGGGCCTGTTTGCCGTGATTGCCGCGTTCCTGGCCAAGTTCGCCAAGGTGGCGATCTTGGCGGTGGCAGGCTTTGGCGCGGCGATTGCCAAGTTCTTCAAGCGCAAGCCGAGCGCCTGATCACGCCGGCACACACACCATGACCAAGCTGCTGATCCTGCTGTTCTCGGGGCTCAAGTTCGGCAAGCTGCTGACCACCGGCGGCACGATGCTGCTGTCGGTGGTGGTGTACGCCTTTGCGTTTGGCTGGCGCTATGCGGTGGGCTTCGTGGTACTGCTGTTCATCCACGAGATGGGGCATTTCATGGCCGCGCGTCAGCGTGGGCTGGCCGTGGGTGCGCCCACCTTCATCCCATTCGTGGGCGCGTGGATCGAGCTCAAAGAACAGCCGATGGATGTCGAGACCGAGGCGTACATCGGCCTGGCAGGCCCCGTTGCAGGCACCGTTGGGGCGATGCTCTGCTATGGCCTCGCGCGCTATACCGACAGCCAGTTGTTGCTGGCATTGGCCTACGCCGGCTGCTTCCTGAACCTGTTCAACCTGATCCCGATGTCGCCGTTTGACGGTGGCCGCATCACCGCGGTGCTGTCACCGCGCATCTGGTTTTTAGGGGTGCCCGTGCTGGTGGCACTGTTCATGTGGCGGCCGAGCCCGATCCTGATCCTAATTGCAGTGCTGGCCGTGCCGCAGTTGATGAAGGCCTGGCGTTACGATCCGGATGCGCCCGAAAACCGCGCGTACTACAGCATCTCCAACGAGTCCCGCCTGACCTACACCGTGTACTACATCGGTCTGGTCGCCTTCCTGGCAATGATGAGCCACGAGCTGCACGACATGCTGGGCAACGTACGTGCCGTCAGTTGAGCCGTGTAAAAACCAAGCGCGCATAAAAAAACCTCCGCCCTAGAGCGGAGGTTTTTTCTTGGATCGCCGGAGCGGTTCGCTTTAGGCGAAGTTTGCAGCGACGAAGTCCCAGTTGACCAGGGTCCAGAACGCTTCGACGTACTTCGGACGGGCGTTGCGGTAGTCGATGTAGTAAGCGTGTTCCCACACGTCGCAGGTCAGCAGCGGCTTGGCGTCGGTGGTCAGCGGCGTGGCGGCGTTCGAGGTGGACACCAGGTCCAGCGAGCCGTCGGCCTTCTTCACCAGCCAGGCCCAGCCCGAACCGAAGGTGCCAACGGCCGTCTTCGTGAACTCTTCCTTGAACTTGTCGAAGCTGCCCCACTTGGCGTTGATGGCGTCAGCCAGCGCGCCGGTCGGAGCGCCGCCGCCGTTCGGCTTCAGGCCGTTCCAGTAGAACGTGTGGTTCCACACCTGTGCGGCGTTGTTGAACACACCGCCCGAGGACTTCTTGACGATGTCTTCCAGGCTCAGGTTTTCGAACTCGGTACCCGGGATCAGGTTGTTCAGGTTCGTGACGTAGGTCTGGTGGTGCTTGCCGTAGTGGAACTCCAGGGTTTCCTTGGAGATGGTCGGCGCCAGGGCGTCGAGTGCGTAGGGCAGCGGGGGGAGCGTGTGGGCCATTTGTTCTTCCCTTCTGTGGGTTCGTGGGTTGGGAGCGACGATTGTAGGAGAGTTGCAAAACCGGCGCAAACCGCGCGCCAAATACTCGGAATACCCGTGAAACACGTGCGGCATCACACAAACGCGCGCACGCGATCGTTATCAGTAGCTCATGCGTTGGTCACATATCGAGCTTGGGCTGCACCTGGGCGATCTCGATATCGACCGTGCCCTGCGCCAGCCTTGCCTCGATGCGTGCCCGGGCATGCAACGCGTTCGGATCGCGGATCGCGTGCCCCTTGGCGTCGAGCAGGACCGCATAGCCGCGCTCCAAGGTGCGCTGCGGTGCCAACAGCTCCAGGCCGGTGTGTTGGCGCGCCAAACGCTCTTGAGTGCGGGCCAGCGTGTCACGCATGGCGCGTGCCAGAGCCGCCCCAATGCGCTGCACGGCCGCGCGCTCCTGCGCGACATCCGGGCGGGCAGCGGTCAGGCGCATCGTCAGCAAACGTTGCACGTGCTCGGCACGCTGCACGCGGCCGGTCAGGGCAAAACGCAGCCGCCCTTCCAGGTGCGACAGCTGCGTGCGGCGCTCGCGCATCTGCGCCTGCGGGCTGCGTAGACGGCGCGCGAGCCAGTCGACCGTCTGGGCGCGGCGGTCAAGCTGGCGGCGGAACTGTGCTGAGAGTGCATCCCAGTCGCGCCCCACGTCGCGCAGCATGCGAGCGCGGTCCGGGCTGACCAGTTCTGCAGCACCGGTGGGCGTCGGGGCACGCACGTCGGCCACAAAATCGACGATGGTCACGTCCGTCTCATGCCCAACGCCGGCCACGATGGGAATCTCCGAAGCCGCCACGGCACGCGCGACCGGCTCTTCGTTGAACGCCCACAAGTCTTCAATGCTGCCGCCACCTCGGCACAGGATGACGACATCGACTTCTGCCCGGGCATTGACGTTGTCGAGCATGGCAGCGATGCGCTCGGAGGCGCCCGTGCCCTGCACCGGCACTGGATAAACGATCACCGGCACATGCGGCGCACGCCGGCGCAGCGTGGTCAGCACGTCGCGCAAAGCCGCCGCCTGTAATGAAGTCACCACCCCGATGGCACGCGGGTGCCTAGGCAGCGGCCGCTTGCGTTCCGGATCAAACAACCCCTGTGCCTCCAGCGCGGCTTTCAGTCGCAGGAACGCTTCATACAGATTGCCCAAACCGGCGCGGCGGATGCCCTCGACGCTCAGTTGCAGTTCGCCGCGCGCCTCGTACATCGTGACCAAGGCGCGCACCTCGACGGCTTCGCCTTCGCGCGGGGTGAAATCGGCGTACTGGTTGCGCCCCTTGAACATCACGCAGCGGATCTGCGCGCCGGCGTCCTTGAGCGAGAAGTACCAGTGACCGCTGGCCGCACGCGTGAAATTGGAGATCTCGCCACGCACCCAGCCCAGCGGAAAGTTGCGCTCAAGCAGCCCAGCGATCCGCCGGTTGACCTCGCTGACGGTCAACACATCCTGCCCACCCCGAGCCGGTGCGGACGGCGCCGGAGACACTTGAGTGGCTTGCGATGCACTCGCCGCGGGGGCGGGAGCATCCATCCAAAAGGGGCGGCGGGAAGACGGCGGCGTGGTCATAAGTGGTCGTGGCGGCGCAATGCGATGGGGCTCCGGGGCGACTTCTACCTTGAATGAGGGAGAGAATTCGCGTCAGCCGGGCTACCTGTCCACAGCATAACCTCCTTGTCAAGCTTGACAGACGTTACGTGACGCGCTCTCTGCATTTTGACGCAACCCGTTGATTTTTATGAAAAATCCCCTCGTGTCAAAAATTCAGCAGCCCAAGTAATTTCGTTCTGCGTCAAGCATTTAGCGCATGCGCCCCAAGGATGTTCACAAAGTTATCCACAGCAGCGCTGGAAAACCAGGATGTGACGCCTAGGCAGTGGATAAATCGGCGGTGGATTTTCACACGTGCAGGGCTTGCATCCCCATTTCTCCGTAGAAAACCCTGTTGCCCATTTTTTAGGCGGCACACCGAACACCCTTTTGAATCAGTCACTTAAGGTGCTTGTCCGGGCAATGTCCACAACCCGTCCACAAGACTGTCCCGTATCCGTGTGGATTTCCCGCCGGTTTTGCGAGCGGCACGCGGCTTTTTCCCAAAATCTGCACAGAAACCCCGGCTGCACATTTTTTAAGCATGGCATCAGACTCCCTTATGCATCAAGCACTTAGCTCGCTTGTTCGGGGAATGTCCACAACCCGTCCACAAAACTGTCCCGCTGCGATGTGGATTACCCACCGGCTTCAGAGGGAGTCGGGCGTTTTGCACGTGGATTGGCCCCAAAAATGTCCATTGCACATTTTTTAAGCAGAGCACCGAACACCCTTTCGCATCAAGCACTTAGCTTGCTTGTTCCGGCAATGTCCACAACCCGTCCACAAGACTGTCCCGCATGGTTGTGGATTGTGCGCGCACTGAACTCTGTGACGACGCTTTGACTATCGGACGTGCCTGTCGCTACGGTGCGCCATCGTGTTGCCGAGGCAGGTCCGACGCGCTAGAGTGGCGCCTGTTTTTGCCGCAACGGACCGCGTTCGGGGACGCGGACGGCATGAACAGCACACGAGGGCCGCATCCATTGCGCCCCAAATCACTCTTTCCACAACGACAAAACGGGTTGTCCAGTGTTTTCCATCATTCAAGCCGCCGGCTGGCCGATCTGGCCGCTGTTGATTGCCTCGGTGCTCGCTCTCGCGCTCATCATCGAACGCTTCGTCGCCTTGCAGCGCAAGAAGATCATTCCGTCCAAGGTGTATGACGAGGCGCTGGCCGTTGCGCATCAACGCAAGGCCACGCCGGAAGTGGTGAATACGCTGGAACAGGGTTCGCCGCTGGGCCGCCTGCTGGCCGCCGCGCTGCGCCACGTGGTGCTGCATCCCAACACCACGCGCGACGCCGCCAAAGAAGTGGTGGAAGAAGCCGGCCAGAACGTCGCCCACCGTCTGGAGCGCTATCTGAACGCGCTCGGCACGATCGCTTCGGTGGCGCCGCTGATGGGCCTGTTTGGCACCGTGGTCGGCATGATCGAAATTTTCGGCAGCCAAACCGCCGCGGGCACCAACCCGCAAACCCTGGCACACGGTATCTCCGTCGCCCTGTACAACACGGCGCTGGGCCTGGTCGTGGCCATCCCGACGCTGATCTTCTGGCGCTACTTCCGTGGCGTGGTCGATAACTATGTGGCCGAGCTGGAACACCTGTCGACCATGTACCTCGACGCGATCCTGCCGCCGCGGCGCGGTTGATCCGGGCTTTGCGAACTGGATAGAGCCATGCGCTTCCGCCCGCGCCACGCCCGCGAAGAGCCGGAGATCAACCTGATCCCGCTGATCGACGTGCTGCTTGTGATCCTCATCTTCCTGATGATCACGACCACGTATTCCCGCTACACCGAACTGAAGGTCAACCTGCCGACTGCCGACGCCGAGAAGGCAACCGAGCGCCCGGGCCAGATCGTCGTGTCCGTCACTGCCAACGGCGTCTACTCCGTTGACAAGCAAGTGCTCGATACACGCGACGTGACCAGCCTGGCCGACGCCCTGCACAATGCCGCAGGCAACGCCGGCGGCCGCGAACCCATCGTCGTCGTCAACGCCGATGCGCAAGCCGCGCACCAGGCCGTGGTGAACGTGATGGAAGCCGCCCGCGTGGCCGGCCTCTCGCACCTGACCTTCGCAACGCAAACCGGCAACGCCGCCCACTAAACCGACACCCCACCGCCACCGCCTGCGCATGCCCGTCGCCCAGCACCGCCTCGCCAGCTTCGTCACCCGCCAATGGCAGCAACGGGGCTGGTTCGCGTGGCTGATGCGACCGCTGTCGTGGCTGTTCGGGGCAATCAGCGCGCTGCGCCGGCTGCTGTTCCGCTGGGGCTGGCTGCGCTCGGTGCGCCTGCCGATGCCGGTGGTGGTGATCGGCAACGTCACCGTGGGTGGCGCAGGCAAGACGCCCGCCGTGATTGCGCTGGCCTCGGCACTGGCCGATGCGGGCCTGCGCCCGGGCATCGTCTCGCGCGGCTACGGTGTCGAACTCAAGCACCCGCGCCCGGTGCGTGAGCACTCCCGCGCAGAAGACGTCGGCGACGAGCCGCTGCTCATCGCCCGCGCCACCGATCTGCCCGTGTGGGTCTTCCCCGACCGCGTGCTCTGCGCACAAACCCTGCTGGCCTCACACCCGGGCTGCAACGTCATCGTGTGCGACGACGGCCTGCAGCACTACCGCCTGCGCCGCGACATCGAGATCATCGTGTTCGACACGCGCATGGGCGGCAACGGCTTCCTGCTGCCCGCCGGCCCGCTGCGCGAACCGATGACGCGCAAGCGCGACGCCACGCTCATCAACGACCCGAACTACCGCGCGACGCCCGATCGCCCGAACATCTTCGGCATGCACCTCGCGCTGCAGGACGCCTACAACCTGGCCGACCCGGCGCTGCGCCGCCCGCTCGCCCAGTTCGCACGCGTCGAAGGCGAGCAACTGCTGGCCGCCGCCGGCATCGGCAACCCCGAGCGCTTCTTTGCCTCGCTGCGCGCCGAGGGCCTCAAGCCCAGCACGCTGCCGCTGCCCGATCACTACGACTTCGCGAGCAACCCGTTCGCCGACAGCCACGCCGAGGTGATCCTGATCACCGAAAAGGATGCCGTAAAATGCGGCCATCTCGACGATCCGCGCATCTGGGTAGTGCCGACCACACCGGTGGTCGACGCGGCGCTGGTCGAACAGGTCTGCCAGCGCGTGCGCGCCCTGGCCGATCGCGCTACGCCCAAGGCAAGCGCACAATAACGCCCTCTGCCCTATCTGCTGTATCGGCGCGCTGCCCGGCTTGGGTGGCCGCCCCGGAGCCACTACCGCCATGGACAATCGCCTGCTGGAAATCCTCGTCTGCCCGTTGTGCAAGGGCACGCTGCAACACGACCGCGCCAATAACGAACTGATCTGCCACGTCGACAAGCTCGCCTACCCAATCCGCGACGGCATCCCCGTCATGCTGGCTGACGAAGCCCGCCAGACCGTGGAAGGCACGCCGGTCGATCCGGCCTGACATCCGAGCTGATCGTCATGTCGCACGCACCGTTCATCGCCGTCATTCCCGCACGGCTAGCTTCCACGCGATTGCCCAACAAGCCACTGGCCGACATCGGCGGCAAGCCGATGGTGGTGCGCGTGGCCGAGCGTGCGCACCAGTCGTCTGCCGCGCGCGTGGTGGTCGCCACCGATGCGGCATCGGTGGCCGACGCCTGCATGCAGCATCACGTGGAAGCCGTGCTCACCCGCGCCGACCACGCCTCCGGCACCGACCGCCTGGCCGAAGTGGCCACCGTGCTGGGGCTGCCCGATGACGCCATCGTCGTCAACGTGCAAGGCGATGAGCCGCTGATCGCCCCGACGCTGATCGACAATGTGGCCGCCCACCTGCGCGACCACCCGGACTGCGCCATCGCCACCGCTGCGCACCCGATTCACGACGCGGCCGATGTGTTCAACCCGAACGTCGTCAAAGTCGTGCTGGATGCTGCCGAGCGTGCTCTGCTGTTCTCGCGCGCGCCGCTGCCCTGGGCGCGTGATACCTGGACGCCCGCTGTGCTGGCGCAACCCGCCGCCGAGCGTCCGCTGCCGGCCATGCCGGTGCTGCGCCATATCGGCATCTACGCCTATCGCGCCGGCTTCCTGCGCCGCTTCCCGCAACTGGCCGCCGCACCGCTTGAGCAGACCGAGCAGCTCGAACAACTGCGCGCCATGTGGCACGGTGAGCGCATCGCCGTGCTCACCACCGACGACGCTCCCGCCGCCGGTGTCGACACGCCGGAAGACCTCGCCCGCGTGCGCGCCGCCTGGAGCGAACTGCTGGCCCAGGATGGCCCCTGAAGCATAGATTTCGCGGAACTTGCGGCCACCACGCCGAAACCCCGGCGCTGGCGTGGCATAATCGCGAGGACGACAAGTCGCATGCAGGCGCCCACGCAAGGCGCCGCAGCGATAACAGGGAGACAAATCGAGCCCTCGGTGCCGCCGTCCGGCGGGTACCGGATCCCCAGTGTCCCGGTAAGGCTGGCGTCAACTTCGCCAGCTAGGCTGCCTGTTTGTGTCGATCAGGCGCGCATTAAGGCGTATTGGGAATCCGCCCTCTCGGACCGATTCCCAACGCGCTTCACGCTGCCAGAGAGCGCGACAAGATTCGAAAACTTGAGGAACTCGTCACCATGCGGTTGATTCTGTTGGGCGCGCCCGGCGCCGGCAAAGGTACGCAAGCCAAATTCATCTGCGAGAAATTCGGTATTCCGCAGATCTCCACCGGCGACATGCTGCGCGCCGCCGTCAAGGCCGGCACCCCGCTGGGTATCGAAGCCAAGAAGGTGATGGACGCAGGCGGCCTGGTGTCGGATGACATCATCATCGGCTTGGTCAAAGATCGCCTGCAGCAGCCTGACTGCAAGAACGGCTACCTGTTCGACGGCTTCCCGCGCACCATCCCGCAAGCGGAAGCCATGAAGGACGCCGCCGTGGCGATCGACTACGTGCTGGAAATCGACGTGCCGTTCGACGCCATCATCGAACGCATGAGCGGCCGCCGCGTACACGTGGCCTCGGGCCGCACGTACCACGTCAAGTACAACCCGCCCAAGACGGAAGGCGTGGATAACGAAACCGGCGAACCGCTGATCCAGCGCGACGACGACAAGGAAGAAACCGTGCGCAAGCGCCTGGACGTGTATGAAAACCAGACGCGTCCGCTGGTCGACTACTACTCGCAGTGGGCTGCCAACGGCAACGACACCGCCAAGGTGGCACCGCCGAAGTACCGCAAGATCAGCGGCGTGGGTAATGTGGATGAAATTACCGCCCGCGCGTTCGGTGCACTGCAGGACTGATCGCCCCCTACGGACCCGCTAAGGAAAACGGCGCCTCATGAACGAGGCGCCGTTTTTTTTTGCGCGATCGCCCACCGCTTCGCGCTACCATATGACGTTGACGTAAACGTCAAGTAACGCACAGACCACACACAAGGAGACACGGCATGGAGATTCGCGATCAGGTATTCATCGTCACCGGCGGCGCGTCGGGACTGGGCGCCGGCACGGCACGCACGCTGGCAGAGGCTGGCGGCAAGGTGGTGATTGCTGACCTGAACGAGGCGGCGGGCACGGCGCTGGCACAAGAACTGGGCGGCCGCTTCGTGCGCTGCGACGTTGCATCGGAAGCCGACGGGCAAGCCGTGGTCGACGCCGCCACCTCGCTGGGCACGCTGCGTGGGTTGGTGAACTGCGCAGGCATCGCCACGGCTTCGCGTACGGTGGGCAAGACAGGACCGCATCCGCTGGACCAGTTCGCGCGCGTCATCAACATCAACCTGATCGGCACGTTCAACATGATCCGCCTGGCCGCGACGGCCATGGCCGGCAATGAACCCAACGCGGGCGGCGAGCGCGGCGTGATCATCAACACGGCGTCGGTGGCAGCGTTTGACGGGCAGATCGGCCAGGCGGCCTATGCGGCGTCCAAGGGCGGCGTAGTGGCGATGACGCTGGCGATTGCCCGTGACCTGTCGCGCGACGGCATCCGCGTGATGACGATTGCGCCGGGCATCTTCGAGACGCCGATGCTGCTGGGCATGCCGCCCGAAGTGCAGGACGCGCTGGGCAAGATGGTGCCGTTCCCACCTCGCCTTGGTAAGCCGGCGGAGTATGCGCAGCTCGCGCGCGCCATCGTCGAGAACCCGATGCTCAACGGCGAAACCATCCGCCTGGATGGCGCCATCCGCATGCAACCCAAGTAAGCCAGGCGATCAGGCGGCCGCCGGCAGCGCCATCCGGCGAATCATCTGCCACGCCGCCTCGGCCGCCGGCGACAGCGACCTGTCATGCCGGCGCGCCAGCACAATGGCGCGCGTCTCCTTCGGTGCAAGCGGCACCGACACCAACGGCGACGACGACGGCAGCGGCAACGACAGCGACGGCACCACGCCTGCGCCGATCCCCGCCTCCACCATGCCGAACACGGCACTGCTGTGGCCCATCTCCTGGGCCACGTCAGGGTGCACGCCGTGGCGCAAAAAAATCCGGTCGATCAGCGGGCGACTGCCTGAAGCATGGTCCAGCAGAACGACCGCCGTGCGATGCAAGTCTTTCCAGCGCACGCTGCTGCGCTGGGCGAAGGGATGATCCTTGCGGCAGACCAGGCAGAACGGGTCGATCAGCAACGGCTCCGTCCACAGGCCCTCGGTGTCGAGCGGCTCCACCACCACACCGAAATCCGCCCCGCCCGTGCGGATCAACTGCAGCGTGTCGACTTGCACCGAGTCCCGCACGATCATGCGGATGTCCGGATAGCGCGCTGCGCATTCGGCCACGTACACCGGCATCAAACGCGTCGATACCGTGGGGCTGGATGCCACCACCACGCGCCCGCGCCGCTGCTCACTCACCTGACGCGCCTGATGCAGCGTGTCATCCAGATCGGCAATGAGGCGATCCAGCGCCGTCGCCAGTGAGCGCCCCACCTCCGTCAGCACCACTTCGCGCGTGGTGCGATCGAGCAGCTTCAGGCCGAGCTCGCCTTCCAGCTCTGAGATCGAGCGACTGACGGCCGGCTGCGTCAGGCCAATGGTGTCGCCCGCGCGACTGAAGCTGTGCGCACGTGCCACCGCCAGGAAGACGCGCAACTGACGCAGGGTCACATTCATGCCGACACCGTATAAATTGATTCGATCAATGCATTTGTATTCTAGATGCGGATGTTGTGCAATAGCGCCTATCCCCGCATCCCACTGGCGCCAGCACGTAATTGTGATGGCACATGCATATGAAAATTCCGCTGTTGTCTCGTATTGATGGATTCATCCAAGCCATGTTGGTGATGGTGGCGCTGGCCCTGCTCTTCCCATCGCTCGGCGCCAGCGATGGTCCGCTGCATCTGGATGTCGTCACCATCCTTGGCGTTTCGTTGATCTTCTTTCTGCACGGCGCGGCACTGTCGCCCGAGAAAATCGTGGAAGGGGCGCGCAATTGGCGCTTGCACTTGTTCGTGCAGAGCTGCACGTTCATCCTGTTCCCTCTGATTGGCGCAGCCATCCTGCTGGTGTGCAAACCGTTCATTCCGGCCGAGTTGCTGCTGGGCGTGTTCTACCTGTGCGCGCTGCCGTCCACGGTGTCGTCGTCTGTGGCGATGACGGCCATCGCCAGGGGCAACGTGCCCGCGGCAATCTTCAACGCCACCATCTCGGGCTTGATCGGCATGATGGTCACACCGCTGCTCATGAGCTTCCTGATCCACGCGTCGGGTGCGGACTTGTCGGTCGGCAAGGCGATGTTGGGTGTTGCTGAGCAATTGCTGTTGCCCTTCGTGCTGGGTCAGTTGCTGCGTCCGGCACTGCGTGGCGTCATGACCAAACACAAGGCCATCATCAACAAGATCGACCGCGCGGTGATCCTGCTGATCGTGTTCAACTCGTTTGCCGATTCGACGCACGCAGGGGTGTGGTCGAAGTATCCGTGGGAGACCGTCGTAGCCGTGGCCGCTATGAGTGGCGCGCTGCTGTTCGTGGTGCTGGGCGCGACGACGTGGCTCGCGCGGCGTGCGGGCTTCGGGCTGGCTGACGAGATCACCGCCGTGTTCTGCGGCTCGAAGAAGAGCCTGTCCAGCGGTGTGCCGATGGCGAAGATTCTGTTTGCGGGCAACCCCGCACTGGGGCTGATCGTGCTACCAATCATGATCTACCACCAACTGCAGTTGATCGTGTGCTCGGCGCTGGCACGCAAGTATGCAGATCGCGTGGCGCACGCCGAGGCGGGTGCCGGTGCACCGGCCAGCCGTCCGGCCTGACCGCTTGGGCCAACTAAGGCAAGTCCACCAAACCCGTCGTTTCCGGCCAGTGGTAGGTGCGCACCCACGCATGCCCACCATCGGCCGTCTCCAGCCAATCACGGCTGACCGGCACACCGCCCAGGGCTTCGTAGAAGCCGATTGCGGCGGTGTTCGCCTCGTACACCAGCAGATGCAGTTGTTTGACACCCTGGGCCGCGGCCCAGCGCGCCACCTCACCCATCAGGCGCTTGCCGACGCCGTGGCCGCGCGCGGCGGGCAGTAGGTGGAGGTTGTCGATAAGCGCGCCCCATGGCGTGTCGTCATGCAGGAGTGCGCAGAGAAACCCGATGGTCTGGCCGTCGAGATCAGCACACCAGACGTATTGGCCAGCCACCGGAGCCGACATGCGCTCGCGCCACTTCGCCTGCATATCGACCAAGGCTGTGTCATCGAGGTAGGCATCCGAGAGGATGCCTAGCCCGCGATACGCGCTCTGCCAGCTCCGCGTGTGGAGGCTGGCGATGGTGTCGGCGTCAGCCGCACCGCCTTCGCGCAACGCGGCCGTCGCCATCAGACACCCGGGTTGTGCGACAGCGGCGGGTTCTTGGCGAAGTACGCGCGGATGCCGCGCAGGATGGCGTCAGCCAGTTGGTTTTGGTGGCCGAGGTCGTTGAGCTTGGCCTCTTCTTCCGGGTTGGAGATGAAGGCTGTCTCGACCAGGATCGACGGAATATCCGGTGCCTTGAGCACCGCAAAGCCGGCTTGCTCGACGGCCCCCTTGTGCAGGCGGTTGATGCCGCCAATCTGCTCCAGCACGGCGCGGCCGACCTTCATGCTGTCGCTGATCTGCGCGGTGGTCGACAGGTCCAGCAGCACGCGCGTGACCTGTGCGTCCTTCGAGCCCAGGTTGGCGCCGCCGATCATGTCCGCCGCGTTCTCCTTGTTGGCGAGCCATTTGGCCTGCGCGCTGGAGGCTCCGCGGTCGGACAACGCAAACACCGACGCCCCACGCGCCTCCGGCGTCACGAAGGCATCAGCGTGGATGGAGACGAACAGGTCGGCCTGCACGCGGCGCGCCTTCTGCACGCGCACACCCAGTGGCACGAAGTAGTCGGAATCGCGCGTCATCATGGCGCGCATGTTGGGCTGCGCATCGATCTTGGCCTTGAGCATGCGGGCGATCGACAGCACCACGTCTTTCTCATGCGTGCCCGCACCACCCGTAGCACCGGGGTCTTCGCCACCGTGGCCCGGATCAATGGCGACCGTCAGCAGCCGACGCATGCGTGGGCTGCCGGACGATGTACGTGGCGGCACCGGTTGGTCGGGCACGATATCCAGCGGCGGCGACTGCGGCGCATTCGCCAGTGTCGAAGGCGGATTCGCAGGCTTGGTGGGCGGTGTCTTGGCCGGTGGCGTACGGCTGGCAATGGTCGGACGCGTGTCATTGGCCGGCGGCACTGCCGGCGTGGCGGTGCCACTGCTCTCGCGACGGGCCAGCGCGGCGATCGGGTCATCGTCGTCCCCCGCAGATGACGACTGCGGCATCGGCGTACCGCCCGAGGCCGCAAAGCGCTCCTGCTTGCCCTCGGTGGCCTGCACAAGCTGCATCAGCGGGTCAGGCGGATTGGTCGGATACAGGTCGAACACGAGCCGGTTTCGGTAGCCCGCAATCGGCAGCAGCGTAAAGACCTGCGGATTGACGCTCTCCTTCAGGTCAAACACCAGGCGCACCACGCTGGGCCGGTTCTGGCCCACGCGCACCTGGCGAATGTACGGATCGTTCGGCGTGATCTTGGCGACCAGTTCGCGCAGGGTCGGATTCAGGTCCAGCCCTTCGACGTCGACCATCAGACGGTCCGGATCCTTGATGAGCTGGTGCGTGGCCTTGAGCGCGACGTCGGATTCGATGGTCACGCGCGTGTAATCCTCTGCCGGCCACACGCGCACGGCGACGATGTTGGCGCCGCGTGCGATCTGCGTGCCAGCCAGGCTGAGGATGACGGTACCCGCGCCAGCCTTGGCCATGCGCGTGAGCCATTGCCTGCGGGCCTGGCTCGGCAGGGTGGGATCATCCGGTTGATCGGTCGGCAGATGCTTGATCAGCATGGGGGCAAAGGTGACAGCGACTGTAAGAGTTGAAGGCCGGTTGGCGTGTACGCGCTCAGGTGCGCGGCGCGCGGTGCATGTTCAACGCCGTCATCATAGGTTTCGTGCACAACGTCAACGGCCAAAGCGATATGCAGGTCAGGCGTGCCAAGCAGCGCCTGCGCTTTCTCGGGCCATTCGACCAGGCACAGGGCGGGCTCGGCAAAGCAGTCGCGAAAACCCGCATCGGTCCATTCTTCCGGATCGGCAAAGCGATACAGGTCGAAGTGATAGACCTTCTGCGTGCCGGTGGTTCCCGCAACATCGTATGGCTCGACCAGCGTATAGGTGGGGCTGCGCACGCGCCCGGTATGGCCCAGGCCGCGCAGGATGGCCCGTGACAGCGTGGTCTTGCCCGCGCCCAGATCGCCCGAGAGCTGCACCTGCACGGGCCGCGGACCAAGCGCCAGCACGGCCTGGGCGAGCGCCGCCCCAAAGGCCGACGTAGCAGCCTCATCGGCGAGCGGCACAGTGCGCTCGGCAAGCGGTGCGTTCAAACCAATGGGCATGGCAAGTGGATGAGAGCAGGAAGCACGGTAGGCATTGCGTACAATTTAGGCATGTCCGCCACCCCCACGCCAGCGCTCACAGCAGCGCTCGAAACGAACCTCGATGCGCGCCTGCCCAGCAATGCGGCAGATGTTGCTGCGCTTGTCGCGCAGATCCGCGCCTGGGGCGCCGAGCTCGGCTTCGATGCCATCCGCATCGCCAGCGTCGACCTCTCGCACGCTGAAGAAGGGCTCCAGACGTGGCTTGCGCAGGGGTTTCACGGTGACATGGATTATATGGCGAACCATGGATTGCTCCGCGCACGTCCCGCCGAACTTGTTGCCGGAACGGTACGCGCCATCGTCGCGCGCATGCCGTATCTGCCACATCATCGAGATCAGCAAGCGGCCGGCAGCGACTGGCGCGCCATCGAGTGGGACCGCATGCGCCGGCCCGAAGACGCCACCATCTCGCTCTACGCGCGTGGTCGGGACTACCACAAGGTGCTGCGCCAGCGTCTGCAGAAGCTGGCCGAGAAGATTGCCGGCGCGGTCGGGCCCTATGGCTTTCGCGTGTTCACGGATTCCGCACCGGTGCTGGAAGTGGCGCTGGCCAGCAACGGCGGCCTGGGCTGGCGCGGCAAGCACACGCTGCTGCTCGATCGCGACGCGGGCTCGATGTTCTTCCTGGGCGAGATCCTGATCGACCTGCCGCTGCCCGTCGACCCACCAGTCGAACCACACTGCGGCAACTGCACGCGCTGCATTGACGTCTGCCCCACGCAGGCAATCGTCGCCCCGTACACGGTGGACGCACGCCGCTGCATCTCGTACCTGACCATCGAGCACAAGGGCAGCATTCCCGTCGAACTGCGCGAGGCGATGGGCAACCGCGTGTACGGCTGCGACGACTGCCAGCTCATCTGCCCCTGGAACAAGTTTGCGGTACCCGCCAACCTGCCCGATTTCGACGTGCGCAACGGATTGGACGCCACCGCGCTGGTCGACCTGTTCAACTGGACGGAAGGCGAGTTCAACCAACGCCTCGAAGGCAGCCCGATCCGGCGCATCGGGCATGAGCGCTGGCTACGCAACATCGCGGTTGCGCTGGGCAATGCGCTGCGCGCGCCGTTGCCGGAGACGTCGCGTGCGCAGTTGCGGGCTGCGTTGCACGCGCGGGCTAATCACCCCTCAGACATCGTGCGTGAGCATGTCGCCTGGGCCCTAGCGGCCTGACGGCAAATCAATACCTGGCGCTTTAATTCCCTATTGGAATCAGGGGCGGATATTGTTTTAAAAACAAGACAATTTGCGCCTAGCACAAACAGGAGAAACCGTGGTTAACGTCAAGTGAAATGCAGCCTTATTCCTGGCGGAACGCAAACGGTTGCGGATCAGGGCAGACACCAATGGTTTTGAAATAGAAATTTGCAAAAATAGAGCCTTACAAAAAACCGCGTGTTTTCGATGTTCTCCGCCTTGCTTTCCCTCCGTCGCGCACTGCGTTTTGAAGTGCGTGCCCGCTCATTCAGCCGCTCGCACATCATTCGGCGCACATGGCGCCACGGCATCGCAGGTGCCGCGCTGCTGACCGCATGCGCGCTTCCCGCCTGGGCGACGGTGGACATCGAGGGCGTGCACTTTGACGACGCCGCACGCCTGGCTGGCCGCGAACTGCCGCTCAACGGCACGGGACTGCGCTCGGTGTTCGTCATCAAAGGCTATGTGGCGGGCCTGTACCTGCCCGAGCGCGCCAAGAACGCGGCGCTGATCCTCGCAATGAAAGGGCCGAAGCGGCTGCAGATCCACCCGCTGCGCGATGTGGGTGCCGACACGTTCATCCGCGCGCTGAATGACGGCATCCACCACAATCAGACCGAGATTCAACTGCAACGGCTGTCCGATCGCCTGACGCAGCTGGAAGACGCCATGCGCCAGATCGGCTCCACCCGCCGCGGCGACACCATCAACTTCGACTACACGCCCGACGCCGGCACCACCATCAGCATCAACGGCGTGGCACGCGGCAAGCCCATCCCCGGCGAAGACTTCTACCAGGCCGTGCTCAGCATCTTCATCGGCAACAACCCGGTCGACCGTGACCTGAAAAGCGGACTGCTCGGTAGCTGACGATCCGCTTTCCCAGCCGCAGGCCGCGATGGTATGCATTGCGGCGGGCACCCGGCACTGAGCGACGTGCTAGATTCCCGGGGTCGCTTTTCCGCGCTGGACCCTATCATGCCCTCCCCTTTCGATGCCGTTCTCGAAGCGCCCTTCGGCAAGCTGGGCGTGCGCGTGGCCGGCGGCGCCCTGCGTGAACTCTCCTATCTGCCGGAGAGCACGCCCACTGTCGACTCCAACGACGCGCTGATCACCAAGCTGGCCCGCCAGCTCGACGCGTATTACAGCAACCCCAACGCCACGTTCGACGTACCACTCGCGCCCGCCGGCACGGACTTCCAGCACCGTGTGTGGAATGCCATCAGCGCCATCCCATGCGGCAGCGTCATCACCTACGGCACCATCGCCAAGCAAATCGGCAGCGTGCCGCGTGCGGTGGGCCAGGCGTGTGGCGACAACTGGTTTCCGATCCTCATCCCGTGCCACCGCGTAGTGAGCGCATCGGGCATCGGCGGGTTCTCGCACCACACCGACGGCTACCTGCTGAACATCAAGCACTGGCTGCTGCGCCACGAAGGCGTGATGCTGATATGAGAAACGCTGCACCGAAAGACACCGAAACCCCGGCCCTGCCCCCGCAGAGCGCCGACGCCATCCAGCGCTTTTGCGATGCGCTCTGGCTCGAAGATGGTCTGGCGCGCAACACGCTCGATGCGTACCGACGCGACCTGACGCTCTACGCGCACTGGCTGGCCGAGCGCAGCAAATCCATCGCCGAAACCGAAGATGGTGACCTGGCGGACTACTTTGCCGCTCGCCATGCCGAAAGCCGCGCCTCCACCGCCAACCGACGTCGTACGGTGTTCAAGCGCTTCTTCGTGTGGGCCTTGCGCGAGCACGTGGTGAGCACCGATCCGTCGCGCCTGCTGCCCACGGCCAAGCAGCCGCCGCGCTATCCGAAGACGCTGTCTGAAGCACAGGTCGAGGCGCTCATCAATGCACCCGACGTCGACACACCGCTCGGCCTGCGCGACCGCGCGATGATCGAACTGATGTACGCCAGTGGCCTGCGCGTGTCGGAGATCGTCGCGCTGAAGACGGTGGAAGTCGGCCTGAACGAAGGCGTGGTGCGCGTGATCGGCGGCAAGGGCGGCAAGGACCGGCTGGTGCCGTTCGGCGCCGAGGCCGGCGACTGGCTGCGGCGCTACCTACGTGATGGCCGCACAGCACTGCTTGGCGAGCGCACGACCGACGCGCTGTTCGTCACCACGCGTGGTGAGGGCATGACGCGTCAGGCGTTCTGGCACCTCATCAAACGCTATGCGCTGCGTGCAGACATTCACGCGCCGCTTTCGCCGCACACGCTGCGCCACGCGTTCGCCACACACCTGCTCAACCACGGTGCTGACCTGCGCGTGGTGCAGATGCTGCTCGGCCACGCGGACATTTCCACCACGCAGATCTACACCCACGTCGCGCGTGAGCGGCTGCGCACGCTGCATGCGCAGCACCATCCGCGCGGATAGCGTTTTCCTTCCCTATGAGCAAGTCCAAACACGTTTCCGAAACGCCCGCCACGCAGTTCCTCAAGGCCCACGGCGTCGCCTTTACCGAACACACCTACGACTATGTCGACAAGGGCGGCACGACGGAATCGTCGCGCCAGCTCGGCGTGGATGAGCATGCCGTCGTCAAGACGCTGGTCATGGAAGACGAGCACGCCAAACCGCTGATCGTGCTGATGCACGGCGATTGCTCGGTCTCCACCAAGAACCTCGCGCGCCAGACTGGCCGCAAGAGCGTGCAGCCGTGCAAGCCCGAAGTGGCGCAACGGCACAGTGGCTACCTGGTCGGCGGCACGTCGCCGTTTGGCGTGCGCAAGGCGATGCCGGTGTACGTGGAGGCCTCCGTGCTGGAACTGGAGCGCATCTATATCAACGGCGGGCGGCGCGGCTTTCTGGTGAGCCTGGCGCCCAGCGTGCTAACCACGGCGCTGAACGCGCAGCCCGTCAACTGTGCAAACCCCGATTGATACGAACGCGGCCGCCGGTGCACGCTACGCACCACGCTACAATCGCGCAGCCTGATTTCACAGAACCCCTATGTCCCCAGTCGTCGCAACCGTCCTTTTTACCGTAGCCGCCTACCTGATCGGCTCGATCTCGTTTGCTGTGGTGGTCAGCCGCGTGATGGGACTGGCTGATCCGCGCACCTACGGCTCGGGCAACCCAGGCGCCACCAACGTGCTGCGCTCGGGCAACAAGAAGGCCGCGATCCTGACGTTGCTGGGCGATGCGGCCAAGGGCTGGCTGGCGGTATGGCTGGCGCAACTGCTGGCGGCGCGCTTTGGCGTGGACGAAACGGGCATCGCTCTGGTGGTGATTGCCGTGTTCCTCGGCCACTTGTATCCGGTATTCCACCGCTTTGCCGGCGGCAAGGGTGTGGCTACCGCAGCCGGTATCCTGCTGGCGCTGAACGTCTGGCTGGGCCTGGCGACGCTGGCCACCTGGATCATCATCGCCGTGTTCTTCCGCTATTCGTCGCTGGCGGCGCTGGTGTCGGCGGTGTTTGCACCGTTCTTCTACGTGCTGATGAACGGCTTCGACTGGGTTGCCGGCGCGGTTGCGCTGATGGCCGTGCTGCTGATTGCACGCCACCGCGCCAATATCGCCAAGCTGCTGGCCGGCAAGGAAAGCCGCATCGGCGAGAAGAAGAAAGCCGCCTAACTCGGCACTAGCTCCGCAACTCCGCGCGCACGGAATGCGCGCGTCGATGTTCTCCCGGCGGCCGCCCCGTGTGCCGCCGGATCAACCGCCGGAAGGCGGACATGTCCTGATAGCCGCACTGTTCGGCAATTGCCGTCAGGCTCAGCGTGCTAACTTCCAACAGGTGACACGCGCGCTCCACGCGCAGCCGATGCAGCAATTGCAGCGGTGACGTCCCCACCGTTTTCGCGAAATGCCGCAGCAGCGTCCGCTCGCTGGTCGAGGCGGCGGCAGCGAGTTTCCCCAGATCAAACGGTTCGTGCAGATGCTGCTGCAGGTAGCGCCGCGCGCGCAGCACGACGCTGTCGCGGATGGCCGGCTTGCTGCGCAGCCAGATGCCGATGGCCTCGCCGCGCGTAGGGTGGTCGAGCGCCGTATTCGCCAGCGTGCGGGCGAGCCGTGCGTCGGACAGCCGCCCCACTACACGATGCATCAGCGCCACACCATGCTCCATCGCCCGCGCGGTGATCACGTTGCCGCTGCTGACGATGGCCTGTGCCGGCGCCACCTTCAGGTGTGGGAAATTGCCCTGAACCCAGCCGGCGATGAGCCAGGTCACCGTCAAGCGTTGCCCGGCTGGCAGCACATCGGCCAGCATCGCCACGCCCGTAAAAGACGAAGCCACAAGCCGCCCCGCCGCCAGATAGCGGCGGATCGCGGCGCGCTCCACCTCCAGCAAGGCCAGGCGCTGCTCCAGCGTGCCGATATGGTCGAAGTGCAGCGGCGGAACAATCAGCGCGTCGCCAAGCGCACCATCGTCTTCCGGCAACGCATCGCAGCGGCTGGCAAGCGCTTCTGCTGCGGCCCGCCAACGAACTGGATCCCGCGCGACGAGTCGCCAGCCAAACACCGGCGCCTTGGCGGCATTAGCCCGCTTGCCAGCCTGCATGGATGCCAGCGCATTCGCCACGCCCAGCGTGTCAGCAGCGGTTGCCAGCGTGGAAAAACCGGCATCGGGAAAGGTCAACAAGTCGATATTGGGCATGCCGCAGTATAGGCATGGGCGGCAATCTACGTGGCGGGATCAACCCTAACTCTGGCGGGAATACCTCTTTCAGATAAGACCCGTCCGATTGACGATGCAGCGGTGGCTGCGCACAGACGCGGCCGCTGATAACAACATCAGGAGACAACGCATGACGCAGGGATTCACACTGCGCGGCACGCTCGCCATGGCCGCGCTTGCGGCGCTGGCTGGCTGCGCAAGCACCGCTGACAGTGGCTGGGCCACGCCGTCGGACACCGGCCTCTCGGCCCAGATCAGCCGCACCCGCTTCGGCATTCCGCACGTCCGCGCCAACGACTACGCCAGCCTCGGCTTCGGCATGGCCTATGCCTATGCGCAGGACAACGTCTGCCTGCTGGCCGACCAGGTCATTACCGTCAACGGCGAGCGCTCGAAGACTTTCGGGCCGGAAGGCACCGTAACCGTGTCGTTCAAGCCGATCCCGAATACGCAGTCGGATGCGTTCTTCAAGGGCGCGTTTGATGAAGCCGGCCTGCGCGCCGGTTACGCGCAGATGTCGCCGGAAGCGCGCGAGCTGCTGCGCGGCTACATCGCGGGCTACAACCGCTATCTGAAAGACACGCCGCCGGCTGACCGCCCGTCCGCGTGCCGTAACGCGGCCTGGGTACGCCCGCTCACGCTGGGCGACATGATGCTGATGGGCGAAGAGAAAGCCATCCAGGCCAGCGCTGGTGCCATGCTGCAGAGCATCGTTGCTGCGCAGCCGCCGGGCGGTGCACCGGTGTCGAACCTGACGATCCCGCCGCACGCCATCGACACGGCCGCGCTCGACCGCGACCTGCAACTGCGCGACATGCCGATCGGCTCGAACGGCTGGGCCTTCGGCAAAGGTGCCACCGACAACGGCCACGGTGTGCTGCTCGGCAACCCGCACTTCCCGTGGACGACCACCAACCGCTTCTATCAGGTCCACCTGACGGTGCCGGGCAAGCTGGACGTGATGGGCGCGTCGATTGCCGCCTTCCCGGTCGTCAGCATCGGTTTCAACAAAGACGTGGCGTGGACGCATACCGTCTCCACCGGCCGCCGCTTCACGGTGTTCGAGCTGAAGCTCGCCGAGGGCGATTCGACCACGTACCTGATCGACGGCACGCCGCACAAGATGACCACGCGCACCGTGGCCTTTGACGTGAAGCAGCCGGACGGCCGCATCGAGCGCCGCACGCACACGTTCTACAACACGGTGTACGGCCCCGTGCTGTCGATGCCCGCAGGCGGCATGCCGTGGACCACGCAAAAGGCCTACACACTGCGTGATGCCAACCGCAACAACACACGCTCGATCGACACGTGGCTGCACATCGCGCAGGCGAAGGACGTAGCGGGCATCCGCCAGGCGATCGGCAATCTCGGCATCCCCTGGGTCAACACGATTGCCACCGACCGCAACGGCCGTGCGATGTTTGCTGACGTGTCGACCACGCCGGACGTCTCGACTGAAGCGCTCAAGCGCTGCGCGCCGTCGCCGCTGGCCGACAAGCTGTTCAAGGGCGTGGGGCTGGTGCTGCTCGACGGCTCGCGCAGCGCGTGCGACTGGCAGGTCGATCCGGCATCGCCGGTGCCGGGCCTGGTGGCACCTGCACGCATGCCGGTGCTGGAGCGCGATGACTACGTCGCCAACAGCAACGACAGCTCGTGGCTGAGCAACCCGGCGCAGAAGATGACCGGCTTCTCACCGGTGATGGGCTCGGTCGACGTGCCGCAGCGCCTGCGCACCCGCATCGGCCTGATCGAGATCGACCGTCGTCTGAGCGGCACCGATGGCCTGCCCGGCAACAAGGTCAACCTGCCGAACCTGCAGGCGATGATCTTCCGCGATGCCAACCTCGCCGGCCATCTCGTGCGCGACGATCTGCTGGCCGCGTGCAAAGCCACGCCCAATCTCGACGCCGATGTGCGCGACGGCTGTGCCGCCCTCGCGCAGTGGAACCTCACGAGCAACGCCGACGCCCGCGCCGCGCATCTGTTCCGCGAGTTCTGGATGCGCGCCAAGGACATCCCGCACGTCTACGCCGTCGCCTTCAACCCGGCTGACCCGATCCACACGCCGCGCAGCCTGCGCATGAGCGATGCAACCGTGCGCACCGCCGTGTTCAAGGCACTGAAGGATGCCGTGGGCGCCGTCCGCACGGCAGGCTTTGCGCTGGATGCGCCGCTCGGCACCGTACAGGCGGCACACGCACCGGGCGGCGGCATCGCCCTGCATGGCGGCGAGGAGTACGAAGGCGTCCTCAACAAGCTGCAAAGCACGCCGATCGGGCCGAAGGGGATGCAGGTGTACTTCGGCACCAGCTACATCCAGACCGTCACGTTCGACGACCAGGGCCCGGTAGCAGAAGCCCTCCTGACCTACGGCGAATCGAGCGATCCGGCCTCGCCGCATGCGTTCGACCAGATGCGTGAGTTCTCGGCCAAGCGCTGGAACCGGCTGCCGTTCTCCGACGCCGCCATCGCCGCTGACCCGGCGCTGAAGGTAACCAAGCTGTCGCAGTGATGGGTTGAGTGAGTCGTCCCCGGGCAACGCGGGGACGCGTCCTTTTGCCGCGCATGAGGACGATTCGCCTCGGCCCGAATAAGTCTCAGCAATTCTCCACAGAAGAGCGGAGATATTTGCGCTATCACCTGAGCTGGCCCGCGTTCATTGCGGGCCATTTCTTTTGGTGAATTCGGCACACAACAACCCCACTCTGAGACACACCAGCCATGGCCACTCGCATTGAACACGACCTGCTCGGCGACCGCGACATCCCCAACGACAAGTACTACGGTGTTCACACGCTGCGTGCGTTGGAGAACTTTCCGATTACCGGCACGCCCATTTCGGTCTATCCGCAACTGATCAATGCGCTGGCCAGCGTGAAGGCTGCCGCGGCGCTCGCCAATCACGAACTCGGTCTGCTGGACAAGACCCGCGCAGATGCCATCGTCGCGGCGTGCAAGCAGGTGCAGGCGGGCGTGGCGCATGAGCACTTTGTCGTTGATGTCATCCAGGGCGGCGCAGGCACCTCCACCAACATGAACGCGAACGAGGTGATCGCCAACCTCGCGCTCGAACAGCTCGGCCACGCGCGCGGTGCGTATGAACACCTGCACCCGAACGAGCACGTGAACATGAGCCAGAGCACCAACGACGTGTATCCGACGGCGCTGCATATCGCTACGCATGATCTCGTGCTGCAGTTGGTGGAGGCGATGAGCGTGTTGCGCGCATCGTTCGAGCGCAAGGCCAACGAATTCCGCAGCGTGCTTAAGATGGGCCGCACGCAATTGCAAGATGCCGTGCCGATGACGCTTGGCCAGGAATTCGGCAGCTATGCGGTCGGTCTGGCCGAAGATCAGGCGCGGCTGCTGGAGGCGCTGTCGACGATCCGTGAGATCAACCTGGGCGCCACGGCCATCGGCACCGGCATCAACACGCACCCGGATTACGCAGAAGCTGCGCGCAAGCATCTGGCGCAGATCACAGGCATCCCGCTGATCACCGCGCAGGATCTGGTAGCAGCCACGCCAGACGTGGGTGCGTTCATGCATATCTCGGGCGTGCTCAAGCGCATGGCGGCCAAGCTATCGAAGACGTGTAATGACCTGCGCCTGCTCTCCAGCGGCCCGCGCGCCGGCATGGGCGAGATCAACCTGCCACCCATGCAGGCTGGCTCCAGCATCATGCCGGGCAAGGTGAATCCGGTGATTCCGGAAGTGGTCAACCAGATCGCTTACGAGGTGATCGGCAACGACGTCACCATCACCTTCGCTGCCGAGGCAGGGCAGCTTCAGCTCAACGCGTTTGAGCCGGTCATTGCGCACAGCCTGTTCAAGAGCCTGGTGCACTTGCGCAACGGCTGCCTAACGCTGGCCGACAAGTGCGTCAACGGCATTACGGCCAACGTCGATCACCTGCGCGACAACGTGGAGCGCTCGATCGGCATCGTCACGGCGCTGAACCCGCACATCGGCTACACCAACGCCACGGCCATCGCGCAGGAAGCGTTGACCAGCGGCGCCAGCGTATATCAGCTCGTGCTGGACAAGCGCCTGCTCAGCCAGGAAGCATTGGACGAGATTCTGCAGCCCGAAATGCTGACGCAGCCGCGCGCCGTTGCGGCGGGTTGATCCCCGCAGCAAAACAAAACGCCCCGTTGATGCGGGGCGTTTTTGTTTGAGCAGTACTCAGCTCAGTCGCGGAAGTTATTGAAATCCAGCGGCGTATCGCTCACGTCCTTGCGCAGCATGGCGATCACGCTTTGCAGATCATCGCGCTTGGCGCCGGTCACACGCACCGCATCGCCCTGAATGCTGGCCTGCACCTTGATCTTGCTGTCCTTGATCGTCTTGACGATCTTCTTGGCCAGATCGCCCGACACGCCCTTCTTGATTTTGACGACTTGCTTCATCTTGTCGCCGCCGATCTTCTGCTTGTCCTGGTAGTCCAGGAAGCGCACGTCAACATTGCGCTTGGCGAGCTTGTTCATCAGCACGTCGTTGACTTGGCCGATCTTGAAATCGTCATCGGCAAACAGGGTCAGCTCCTGCTCCTTGTGCTCGACGCGGGAGTCCGAGCCCTTGAAATCGAATCGCGTCGAAATCTCCTTGTTGGCCTGTTCCACGGCGTTCTTCACTTCCACCATGTTGGCTTCGCATACCACGTCAAACGACGGCATCGTGTTCTCCTTACAGACTTGAATTCGGGTTGCTGCGGCGCCCTGCTGCGGGTGCCGCGTGCGCCATGGCTTCTATAATCTCGGCTTTCCCAGCAGATTTGGCGCCATGGCGTTGCTCGACACGCATTATCCCCTAGGCCGGCACAACACGTTCCGTTTTGAGGCCACCGCCCGCTATGCCGCACACGTGCGCTCGCCGGAGGACGTCCCGGCCGCGCTGGCCGACCCGCGTGTCCAGGGCTTGCCCGTGCTGGTGCTCGGTGGCGGCAGCAACGTCGTGCTCACGCGGGGCTTTGACGGTCTGGTGCTGTTGATGGAGATTCCGGGCATCACCACCGGCCGGGAAACGATTGATGGCCACGAATTCCACACCGTCACGGCCGGCGGCGGCGAATCGTGGCACGGCCTGGTGGCACACACCGTCGCCAATGGCTTGCCTGGGCTGGAAAATCTCGCGCTGATTCCCGGCACCGTGGGCGCCGCCCCCATCCAGAACGTCGGCGCATACGGCGTCGAGATCAAGGACCGCTTCCATTCCCTGCGCGCCTACGACCGCCACGCCGGCGAGTTCGTCACACTCACCGCCACCGACTGCGCCTTCGGTTATCGCGACAGCCTCTTCAAGCGGGCGGGCGTTGATCGCTACGTCATCACCGAGGTCACCTTCGCCTTGCCCGTCGACTGGCAACCCGACACGCACTACGCAGAACTCGCCCGCGAGCTGGGCGCACAGAACATCGCAACGCCGACTGCGCAAAACATCTTCGACGCGGTGGTCGCCATCCGCCGCCGCAAGCTGCCGGACCCGGCTGAGATCGGCAACGCGGGCAGCTTCTTCAAGAATCCCATCGTCGATGCTGCTGCGCGCGGTGCGCTGATCGAGCGCTTCCCGAATCTGGTCGGCTATGTACAGCCGGACGGCACCTACAAGCTCGCCGCCGGCTGGCTGATCGACCAGTGCGGTTTCAAAGGCAGGCAGAGCGGCGCGGTGGGTGTGTATGAAAAGCAGGCGCTGGTGCTGGTGCATCGCGGTGGCGGCAGCGCCGTGCAGTTGATGACGCTGGCGCGTGAGATTCAGGACACGGTCTACGCCCGCTTTGGCGTGCGCATCGAGCCCGAACCCATCGTCATCTGATCGCCTAGACCTCTTCGCCGCGCAGGTATTCCTTCTGGATGTCGACGGTCCCCTTCTTGCCAACATCGTCGAAATGCTTGCGCAGCCACGCCTTGCCCTCATGCCGGCCGCGCTCCTTGAGCATGGTCAGGAAGCTCCAGTCCGTCACCAGCTTGGTCGATGACGACAGGTCGCCCAGCGGCTTGTCCGCGCGGATGGCGTGCAGGTAGATGTATTTCAGGCGATCGCGGTATTCGGGCTTGAGCCAGTCCTCCGCAATCAGCTTCTGCACGAAAGCGATGGCGCGCATCTCGCGCAGCAACGATGCGTTGAAGGTGATCTCGTTCAGGCGCTCCATCACTTCGTGCGGCTGGTCAGGCACCTCCTTGCGCACGATCGGGTTCACGTGCACGAGCAGGATGTCCTGCGTCTTGGTCTCGTAGAAGAATGGGAACAGCACCGGGTTGCCCATGTAACCGCCGTCCCAGTAGTGGTGGCGGTGGATCTCGATGGCCGGGTACAGATATGGCAGGCAGGCGGAGGCCAGGACGACCTCGGCATTGATCTCCGGCGTATTGAACACGCGCACATTGCCCGTGTTGACGTCGGTAGCGGCCAGGAACAGCTTGGTATTGGGGCAGGCGCGCAGCCGGTCAAAATCGACGTGGTTGGCGAGCAGATCACGCAGTGGGTTGTAATGCGTGCCCTGCGAGGTAACGCTGATCCAGCTATCCCACATGCGCATCCAGTCGGCCACCGGCCAGCTATCGGGAAACAACGGCTTGCCTGAGAGCAGCGCCTTGGCGTTCTCGCCCACGGTGGAGAACGGCGAGCCGGCCGTCGACACCGCCAGCCAGAACGCATGCAGCTTTTCGCGTGCCCGTTCCGGCCCGCCTTCGAGCAAACCATCGAGCATCACCACCGCGTTCATCGAACCAGCGCTCGTGCCGCTCAGGCCTTCGAACGACAGGCGCCCATCTTCGAGCAGCGCGTCCAGCACGCCCCAGGTGAACGCCCCGTGCGCGCCGCCGCCCTGCAGCGCGAGATTGATGTGCTTGGTGCCGTGCGGCTTCTGCATGCCTTCCCCCGGGAAGCTGGCGCGCCCAGCGGCGCTTATTGGATCAGCGAACGATACCGGTTTCCGCGCCGTGGCGGGGGCTCCACACGCGGCAGGGGCAATCTGTGCAATTGGGGGCGGAGGGCGGCCCGCGCGCGTCCAGATGGCCTAAAATGGCTGGTTTGACCCTAAGACCACGCCTTTCGCGACCTTTTCATGACCACCGAATCCTTTGACGGCGTCCGCCTGACCACCAAGGCCAATGTGTACTTTGACGGAAAGTGCGTCAGCCACGGCTTTACCCTGCCCGACGGCACCAAGAAGTCCGTGGGCGTGGTGCTGCCTGCCACGCTGACCTTCGGCACGGCCGCCGCCGAGATCATGGAATGCGTGGGCGGCGCCTGCGAATACAAGCTCGACGGCACCGACGAGTGGAAGACTTCCGGCGCAGGCGAAAGCTTCCACGTTCCGGCCAACTCGAAGTTCGACATTCGCGTGACCGAGGCCTACCACTACATCTGCCACTACGCCTAACCGTCAGGCGCCAGCAGCGATCATTTGAAGAGAAAGAGTATGGAAACCATCCTGCAACACGTTCCTGTCGGCCAGAAGGTCGGCATTGCCTTCTCCGGCGGTCTCGACACCAGCGCTGCGCTGCGCTGGATGAAGAACAAGGGCGCGCTGCCCTATGCCTACACCGCCAATCTCGGTCAGCCCGACGAGGAAGACTACGATGCCATCCCGCGCAAGGCGATGGAGTACGGTGCAGAGAAGGCCCGCCTGATCGACTGCCGCCCACAACTGGCCAATGAAGGCATTGCCGCCATCCAGGCCGGCGCCTTCCACATCAGCACCGGCGGCATCACCTACTTCAACACCACGCCGCTGGGCCGCGCCGTGACCGGCACCATGCTGGTCGCCGCCATGAAGGAAGACGACGTCAACATCTGGGGCGACGGCTCGACCTTCAAGGGCAACGACATCGAGCGCTTCTACCGCTACGGCCTGCTGACCAACCCGGCGCTGAAGATCTACAAGCCGTGGCTGGACCAGACCTTCATCGACGAGCTGGGCGGCCGCGCCGAAATGTCGGCCTTCATGACGAAGGAAGGCTTCGGCTACAAGATGTCGGCTGAGAAGGCCTACTCGACGGACAGCAACATGCTGGGCGCCACCCACGAGGCCAAGGATCTGGAGCACCTGAACAGCGGTATCCGCATCGTCAACCCGATCATGGGCGTGGCGTTCTGGAAGCCGGAAGTCGAGGTCAAGGCGGAAGAAGTCTCGATCACCTTTGACGAAGGCCGTCCGGTCGCCGTCAACGGCAAGGAGATTGCCGACCCGGTCGAGATGTTCCTGGAACTGAACCGCATCGGCGGCCGCCACGGCCTGGGCATGAGCGACCAGATCGAAAACCGCATCATCGAAGCCAAGAGCCGCGGCATCTATGAAGCCCCGGGCATGGCGCTGCTGCACATCGCCTACGAGCGCCTGGTCACCGGCATTCACAACGAAGACACCATCGAGCAGTACCGCATCAACGGTCTGCGCCTGGGCCGCCTGCTGTACCAGGGCCGCTGGTTCGACCCGCAAGCCATCATGCTGCGCGAAACCGCCCAGCGCTGGGTGGCCCGTGCCGTGACCGGCACCGTGACGCTGGAACTGCGCCGCGGCAACGACTACTCGATCCTGAACACCGAGTCGGCCAACCTGACGTACGCACCTGAGCGTCTGTCGATGGAAAAGGTGGAAGACGCACCGTTCAGCCCGGCGGACCGCATCGGCCAACTGACCATGCGCAACCTGGACCTGATGGACACGCGCGACAAGCTGTCGATCTACTCGAAGGCTGGCCTGCTGTCGCTGGGCACCAGCAACGCACTGCCCCAGCTGGACGGCGGCAAGAAGTAACTGTCTGCCGCTTCAAGGCAAAAAGGCCGCTCCGACGTCAATCGGAGCGGCCTTTTTTATGGCGTCTGACTTAGCTGCGGCTCTCAGTAGCGCCCGCAGAGCAGGTATTCCATCAGCGCCTTCTGCACGTGCAGGCGGTTTTCCGCTTCGTCCCACACGACGCTCTGCTTGCCGTCGATGACTGCTGCTTCGACTTCCTCGCCGCGGTGCGCGGGCAGGCAGTGCATGAACAATGCATCGGGCTGCGCGCGCTGCATCATCGCCTCGGTGACCATCCAGTCACCGAAGGCCTTCTTGCGCGCTTCGTTCTCGGCTTCGTAGCCCATGCTGGTCCACACGTCGGTGGTCACCAGGTGGGCGCCGTCGCAGGCTTCCAGCGGGCTTTCGAACACGTGCACGAACGGGCGGGCGGAATCGGCCACCATAGCCGGATCAAGTTGATAGCCCTTCGGCGCCGAGAAATGGAAGTTGAAGCCGAGAATCTCAGCCGCCTGGATCCACGTGTACGCCATGTTGTTGGCGTCGCCCACCCAGGTGACGGTCTTGCCCTTGATCGGACCGCGCTGCTCGATGAAGGTGAAGATGTCGGCCAGCACCTGGCACGGGTGGTATTCGTTGGTCAGCCCGTTGATGACCGGCACGCGCGAATGCGCGGCAAAGCGCTCAATGATCTCCTGCCCAAAGGTGCGGATCATGATGATGTCGGTCATGCGGGAGATGACCTGCGCCGCGTCTTCGATCGGCTCGCCGCGGCCCAGTTGGGAATCGCGCGTGTTGAGAAAGACCGCGTGGCCGCCGAGCTGGTGGATGCCGGCTTCGAACGACAGGCGCGTTCGCGTGGAATTCTTCTCGAAAATCATGGCCAGCGTGCGATCGTGCAGCGGGTGCCACGTCTCGTAGTTCTTGAACTTGGCCTTGAGGATCTTGGAACGGTCCAGCAGGTACTCGTACTCTTCCAGCGAAAAGTCCTTGAACTGCAGGTAGTGCTTGATCGAGCTTGGTGGGTTCATAAAACAACGAAGGCGGCCCGCAGATGACGCACCGGGAAGTCCCGTAGCACGCCGCCCTAGCCGCCTTGTCTGTTGAAGATTCAGCCCATCATACGGGATCACCGCCGGTTTGGCGAGTTCCAGCCGGCCGGCCGGCGCTACCATAAAGGCACCGGTGAAAGGCCGATGAAAGTCTTATATAAGATATAATACTGGCTGTTCTGGATGCCCAGATCGTCTGCAATCGACCCGCAAACCAGCGCCGCAAATCGGCTCAGTTGGTTCACGCGTTCGCAACCAGACAAGCGCATCATCTGCACCACAAGTGCACCCCGTTCGAACGTTGCGGCACCCGCACGGTCGAAGCCGTTTGCAAATCTCCACAAGCCCCAAGCAGTCCATGGCAGCCTACCCTCGCCAATTCTTTATCCAGGGCGTCACCCGTGACGGAAAGACCTTCCGCCCGAGCGACTGGGCCGACCGGCTGTGCGGCGTGATGGCGCAGTTCCGCCCCGCCGGTGACACTGGGGACCCCCGCCTGACCTACTCCCCCTTTGTGCGCCCCGTCATGTCGGGCGGCATCAAGAGCGTTTTCGTTGACGAGCGCCTGCGCGAGATCGAACCCAAGGCGCTGGACTTCGTGCTGAACTTCGCGCACGACAACAACCTGCAACTGGTCGAAGCCTGCATCCTGCCCGAAGAAGGCGCGCCCACATAACGCGCCATCGGCACGGCAGCGCGCCGAACGCTCTCGCGTGCGCACCAAAGCAAAAAGCCTGTCCGAAGACAGGCTTTTTTATCGCCGGCGCGTGACAACTGCTGTCACGCCATGCCGGCTAGACCGGCATCACCCGAACTTAGGCAGCCATTGCCTTGATGGCAGCGGACAGACGCGACTTGGCGCGTGCAGCCTTGTTCTTGTGGACGATCTTCTTGTCAGCGATGCTGTCGATCGTGCTTTGAGCGGTCTTGAATGCAGCAGCGGCTGCAGCCTTGTCGCCACCAGCCACGGCCTTGCGGACGGTCTTGATAGCGGTGCGCAGACGCGAACGCAGTGCCGAGTTGTGAGCGTTCAGAACGACGGCTTGGCGTGCGCGCTTGCGTGCTTGTGCGGTGTTTGCCATGGAAAAATCCCTGAAGAAAACGGTAGCAAGCGCCCCGGGAGACACGGAAGGCCGAAGCGCGCAAATTGGTGAAAGACGGCAATTATACGCAGACTTCCGCATCCAATGCAAACCGTGTTGTGAAATCGCCCGGATGACGGCAGTTTGCGGCTTTTGCGGCACTTTTGAGCGCATGGCGAGGCAGTCCCTATAATACGGCCGCAATTGCGCCATACCGTCACGCCAACCGCGAACCCCGCATGGCGCCGCCGGTCTGACCGCCATCGCCCCATTGTGGCTGACGGGGCTGTGCCCAACCACGCATTCATCTTGAATCTCCTCAAAACCCTCGCCACGATCAGCGGCCTGACGATGCTCTCGCGCATCACCGGGCTCATCCGCGAAACGCTGATCGCCCGTGCCTTCGGCGCCTCGGTCTATACCGACGCCTTCAACGTCGCCTTCCGCATCCCGAACCTGCTGCGCCGGCTCTCTGCCGAAGGCGCGTTCTCGCAGGCGTTCGTGCCGATCCTGGGCGAGTTCAAGAACCGCCAGGGCGAGCACGAAACCCGTGCCCTGGTCGACTCCGTGGCCACGGTGATGACGTGGTTCCTGGTGATCATCTCGGCGCTGGGCGTGATCGGCGCGCCGTTGATCGTCACCGCCGTGGCGACGGGCTTCAAGGAGCACGAGAGCCAAGCCTACATCTCGGCGATCTTCATGACGCGGGTGATGTTTCCATACATCGGGCTGGTGTCGCTGGTGGCGCTGGCCTCGGGCATTCTGAATACGTGGCGGCAATTTGCGGTGCCCGCGTTCACGCCGGTGCTGCTGAACCTGTCGTTCATCGTGGCGGCAGTGTTCGTGGCGCCGTTTCTTGAGACGCCCATCTACGCGCAGGCTTATGCGGTGATGGTGGGCGGCATCCTGCAACTCGCCATTCAGATTCCGTCATTGCGCCGCGTCGGCATGCTGCCGCGCGTGTCATTCAACGTGCGCGCAGCGTGGCATCACCCGGGCGTGCGGCGCGTGCTCAAGCAAATGCTGCCGGCTACGCTGTCGGTATCGGTCGCGCAGATCAGCCTGATCATCAACACCAACATCGCCTCGCGCCTGCCGACGGGCAGCGTGTCGTGGCTGAACTATGCAGACAGGCTGATGGAATTCCCGACCGCGCTGCTGGGCGTGGCGCTCGGGACGATCCTGCTGCCGAGCCTGTCAAAGGCGAGCGCGGACAACAATCGCGAAGAGTATTCCTCGCTGCTCGACTGGGGCCTGCGGCTGACGGTGCTGCTGGCGGTGCCTTCGGCGGTGGGGCTGTTCATCTTCGGAGCGCCGCTCACGGCCACGCTGTTCCACTACGGCAAGTTCACCGGCATGGACGTCGAGATGACGCGCCAGGCGCTGACGTCGTACGGCGTCGGGCTGGTTGGCCTGATCGTCATCAAGATCCTGGCGCCGGGCTTCTATGCGCGGCAGGACATCCGTACGCCGGTGAAGATCGCGCTGGTGGTGCTGGCAGCGACGCAGCTCTCCAACTATGTCTTCGTGCCGATGTTCGGCCACGCGGGGCTGGCGCTGTCCATCAGCTTTGGCGCGACCATCAATGCGGCACTCCTGTTCTTCGGCCTGCGCCGCCGCGGGTATTACCACCCGTTGCCGGGCTGGGGGCTGTTCCTGGCGCAGGTAACGTCGGCCGTGCTGCTGCTGGCCGGCGTGCTGCTGTGGCTCGCACACAATTTTGATTGGGTGGGACTGGGCGCCAAGCCGCTCGTGCGCATCGCCTTGCTGGGGGCAAGCCTCGTCCTGTGCGCGGTGGTCTATTTCGGTACACTGTGGCTGACTGGGTTGAAGTTCTCCACGTTCCGAAAGAAGGCCATCTGATGACCACTAAAGTCCTCGATTATTTTTCGGCCCTGGTCGCGGACGACGACAGCATCCCCCTCACCGAAACCGCCCTGTCCATCGCACAGGACGCGTATCCGGACCTGGACCTGCAAAGCGAGCTGGCAGCCATTGACGTGCTGGTCGCGCGGATCAAGAACCGCGTGGCCGATGGCACACCGGCCATCCAGCGCTTGCGCCTGCTCAATCAGTTCTTCTATCGCGAACTGGGCTTCGGGCCCAACGCGAACGATTACTACGACCCCGAGAACTCCTACCTGAACGCCGTGCTGCAAAGCCGGCGCGGCATCCCGATCTCATTGGCGGTGCTGCTGATGGAGATCGGCCAGCAGATCGGCCTGCCGCTCAAGGGCGTGTCCTTCCCAAACCACTTTCTCGTGCGCATGAGCATTCCCGCCGGCGAGGTCGTACTCGATCCGCTGACGGGGCAAACGCTATCGAAGGAAGAGTTGCAGGACATGCTCGACCCGTACCTGGAAAAGGAAGGCATCGAAGACCCGAACACGGTGCCGCTCGGGGTGTTCCTGCAAGTGGCCACGCACCGCGAGATCATCGCGCGCCTGCTGCGCAACCTGAAGGCGATCTATCTGCAGGAGTCGCGCTGGCAGCGCCTGCTGGCGGTGCAGCAGCGGCTGGTGATCCTGCTGCCCGACTCCATCGAGGAAGTGCGCGACCGGGGGCTGGCCTACGCCAACCTGGAGTGCTTCCGCCCCGCCCTGGAGGACCTGGAAGCCTATGTCGACGCCCGGCCCGACGCGGCCGACACGGCCAAGCTCAAGGAGCGCATGCCAACGCTGCGCGCCATGAGCAAGAACTTGAATTAACGCTTACTTCTGCACCACCGCGCCGCGACGGCGCTTGAGCAGCTTCCACACCCCGCCCAGCGCCAGCGGCACAATCGCCGCGCCCAGGCCGATCAGCACGATCGTGTTCAGGTGCTCGCGGATGATGGGCACGTTGCCGAACAGGTCACCCGCCAGCACCAGCAGACCGACCCACAGCACGGCGCCGATCATGTTGAAGAGCTGGAACTTGGCAAACGTCATCTTCGAGACACCGGCCACGAACGGCGCGAACGTACGCACCACCGGAATGAAGCGCGCCATCACCAGCGTCTTGCCGCCGTGGCGCTCGTAGAAACCGTGCGTTTTCATCAGCGCTTCGTGATCGAGGAAGCGAATGTGACCGTCAAATACCTTGGGGCCGATCCACGAGCCGACGAAGTAGTTGACCGTGTTGCCCGTCGTGGCGGCAATCACCAGCAGCACGATCAGCAGCCAGGTATCCATCTGACCGGTCGCGCACATGGCGCCGGCAATGAAGAGCAGCGTGTCGCCCGGCAGGAACGGCAGCACCACCAGGCCGGTTTCGGCGAAGACGATGGCGAACAGCAGCACGTACACCCACGCGCCGTATTGCTGAATCAACAGCCCCAACGATTTGTCGACATGCAGCACGATGTCGACCAGTTGCATCACGATATCCAAGCCATCCCCCTAAGCGAGGCGGGAATGATACCGGATGCGACTTAGATTTCCCCTAGCCCTCGGTGGGGGCATCCGGGGCTTGCGTCCATACGCCACACAGGGTGTGACATTTATAATGCGCCGATGAATTCCGTCACCGATTCCTCCACCCCCGCCCGCCGCCCCATCCGCCCCCTTCCCGACCAGCTGATCAGCCAGATCGCGGCCGGCGAGGTGGTCGAGCGGCCGGCCTCCGTGGTCAAGGAACTGCTGGAGAACGCGCTGGATGCCGGCGCCACGCAGCTGCAGATCAAGCTGGAGGAAGGCGGCGTGCGGCGCATCGCCATCACCGACAACGGCGGCGGCATTCCGGCGGACGAACTGCCTGTTGCGCTGATGCGGCATGCGACCAGCAAGATCGGCTCGCTGGAAGAGCTGGAATCGGTGGCGACGCTGGGGTTCCGGGGCGAGGCGTTGGCCTCGATTGCCTCGGTGGCGGAATTGACGCTCACCTCGCGTACCGCCAATGACGTGCACGCCACGCAAATCCTCGCGCAAACGGGGCGGGCACAGCCGGCCTCGGGCGGCATCGGCACCACGGTCGACGTGCAGCATCTGTACTTCAACACGCCGGCGCGCCGCAAATTCCTCAAGACCGAGCAGACCGAGCTGGGCCACTGCATGGAGGTGATCCGCCGCACCGCGCTCGCGCGGCCCGATGTGGCCATCTCCGTGCATCACAACGGCAAGCCGCTGGAGCACTGGAACGCGACGCAAGCCGACTCGCGCACAGCAGCCGTGCTCGGCACCGAATTTGCCCGCGCGCGCCTGCCCTTCGAAGAAGAAGCCGGCGAGTTGCGCCTCTTCGGCTTTGCCGGCCTGCCCACCGCCTCGCGCGGCCGGGCCGACCATCAGTTCTTCTACGTCAACGGCCGCTTCGTGCGCGACCGCCTGCTCACGCACGCCGTGCGCAGCGCTTACGAAGACGTGCTGCACGGTGACCGCTTCCCCGCCTACGTGCTGTGCCTGGAGCTGCCGCCCGAAGCCGTCGACGTGAACGTGCATCCTTCCAAGATCGAGGTGCGCTTTCGCGACAGCCGCGCCGTGCACCAGTTCGTCTATCACGCGATCCAGCGCGCACTGTCGCGCCATGCGGGCGAACAGGGTGACAGCCTGCGCACCGATATTGCCGATGCACCCGGCACTGCCGGTACCACGACCGCGCCCTCGCCCGCCGACAACACCACACGCTGGATCAACCAGATGGCCGCGCGGCAGACGTCGCTCGGCATCGCGCAGCCGCGTGCGGAATATCTGTCGATGATGCGTGGTGACAGCACGCCGATGCCCTCGTCGCGCCCGGCCTGGATGGCTGACGTGCCCAGCACCACCACGCTGTTCGACGGCGGCACCGTAACCGCCGAGGCGCCCGTCACCGCGCCGGCCATGCCGACCGCAGAGCCGGAATCCGGTGACGACGCCTATCCGCTCGGCTTCGCTGTCGCCCAATTGCATGGCATCTATGTGCTGGCGCAGAACACGCGTGGCATGGTGCTGGTCGACATGCATGCCGCACACGAGCGCATCCTGTACGAGCAGCTCAAGACGGCTCTGGAAGCCAAGCGAGTCGAAGTACAACCGCTGCTGATTCCGGTCACGTTTGCCGCCAGCCCGGTGGAGATCGGCACCGCCGAGGAATTCCGCGACACGCTCGCGCTGCTCGGCTTCGATATCTCCGCCGTGTCGCCCACCACGCTGGCGGTGCGGTCCGTGCCGACACTGCTGCAGAAGGCCGATGCGCAAGCCCTCGCTCGCGACGTGCTGCGCGACCTGCAGGCCTACGGCGGCTCGCGCGTGCTGGCTGAACGCCAGAACGAGCTGCTAGCTACCCTGGCCTGCCACTCCGCCGTGCGCGCCAACCGCCGCCTGAATCTGGACGAAATGAACGCGCTGCTGCGCCAGATGGAAGCCACCGAACGCGCCGACCAATGCAACCACGGCCGCCCGACGTGGATTCAGCTCACCGTAGCTGACCTGGACCGCCTGTTCCTACGTGGCCAGTAATTTTCCGATGACCGTGTCTTCTGTAAAAGCACCACGCGCTGTCTGTCTGCTGGGCCCCACCGCATCCGGAAAGACCGCCGCTGCATTGAAGCTAGCCGAACGCTGGCCGGTCGAGATCATCAGCATGGATTCCGCGCTGGTGTATCGCGGCATGGACATCGGCACCGCCAAGCCCAGCCCCGAAGAACAGGCCATCGCGCCGCATCACCTGATCGACATCATCGATCCGCTGGATGCGTATTCCGCCGCGCAGTTTGCCAACGATGCCAACACGCTGATCGACGCCATCCGCGCGCGCGGCAAGCTGCCGCTGATCGTCGGCGGGACGATGCTGTACTACAAGGCGCTCACGCAGGGGCTCTCGGACCTGCCCGGCGCCGATCCGGCCATCCGCGCCGAGATCGACGCCGAAGCCGCGCGCGACGGCTGGCCCGCGCTACATGCCAAGCTCGCGCTGATCGATCCGATTACGGCCGCGCGATTGCACACGACCGATGCGCAGCGCATCCAGCGTGCGCTGGAGTTGTATCGGCTGACGGGGCAACCGATGTCCGCACTGCTGGCGCGAGAAGTTGGTGCGAACGCATTCCAGCAGCACGACGCTGCCGCGCCCTATCTGACGATTGCGCTGGAGCCGTCGGACCGCCTCGTGCTGCATGCACGCATCGCCCAACGCTTTGATGCCATGCTCGCCGGCGGCCTGCTCGACGAAGTGGAAACGCTGCGCCGTCGTGGCGATCTTTCGCCCACGCTGCCTTCGATCCGCTGCGTGGGCTATCGCCAGGCGTGGGCCTATCTCGACGGCGAAATCGACATGGCCGCCCTGCGCGAACAAGGCATCGCCGCCACGCGCCAGCTCTGCAAGCGCCAGATCACGTGGCTGCGCAGCACGCCGGAACGGCACGTGGTCGATTGCCTCGCCCCCGATTACGTCGACCAGGTCGCGCGCCTGGTCCAAACCTCACTGGAATCGCAATCACCGCTATGACAACCGCTGACACCGCCACCACTTTTACGCTGCGCCCTGCCACGCCGGATGATTGCGCGGCGCTGGTCCGCCTGATCACCGCGCTGGCCGAGTACGAGAAGCTCACGCACCTCGTGCAGACCACGCCCGAGGCGCTCGCCACGATGCTGTTCGGCCCACGCCCCTATTGCGAGGCGGTGCTGGCGGAAGTCGAGGGCCGAGCCGTCGGCTTTGCGCTGTTCTTCCACAACTTCTCGACCTTCCTGTGCAAGCCGGGCCTGTACCTGGAAGACCTGTTCGTGGAGCCGGAGCAGCGCGGCCTGGGCATCGGCCGTGCATTGCTGGTGCACCTTGCACGCTTGGCGCAAGAGCGTGATTGCGGCCGCTTTGAATGGAGCGTGCTTGACTGGAACGCACCGTCGATCGCCTTCTATGAAGCCATGGGTGCCGACGTGCTGCCCGAGTGGCGCATCTGCCGCGCGACCGGCGATGCACTCGACAAGATGGCCGCCATCCCCATGCCCGCCGCGCTGGCAGCGTAGAACACAACGCCCCGAATTTGACCGCAAGTCCCGGAGTGCCGCGTGCATGCCGGGCGCCTAACCTTCGCTTCATCCAACACCACGTTGATGGAGCGAACCATGAACACCCCCACCACTCTCCGCTACGCCATCGGCACCAGCACGCTCAGCCAGGTGCTGGTTGCGGCCAAGGAACGCGGCATCTGCGCCCTGCTGCTCGGTGATCAGGCCGATGCACTGCGCACCGAACTCGCCCAGGCATTTCCCGATGCACTGCTGACACATGATGAGGTTGCGCTCGCGTCGCAACTTGCGCAGGCCATCGCCTTGGCAGAGACGCCTTCGCGTAGCTTCGAGGGTGTACTCGACATTGGCGGCACGTCATTCCAGCAGCAAGTCTGGCAGGCACTGCGCGACATTCCGCCGGGCAGCACCGCCACCTACACTGAAATTGCCAAACGCATCGGCCGGCCCGACGCAGTGCGCGCTGTCGCCACGGCGTGCGCGGCCAACCTGCTGGCCATTGCCATCCCCTGCCACCGCGTTGTGCGCGCTGATGGCGACCTGGCAGGCTATCGCTGGGGCATCGCGCGCAAGCGCGCACTGCTCGCCATGGAGCACCGGGCATGACTCGCACACGTGTTGACCTCATCGACTGGCACGCCATTGAAGATGCCCTCAACGACGTCGGTAGCGCCATACTGCCCGGCCTGCTCACGCACGACACGTGCGATGCCCTGGCCGCCCTCTACCCGCGCGACAAGCTCTATCGCTCGCGCGTGGTGATGGCACGCCACGGCTTCGGACGTGGTGAATACAAGTACTTCGCTTATCCGCTACCCGATGTCATCGCGCAATTGCGCGGCGCGCTGTATCCGCAACTCGCGCCCATCGCCAACCGCTGGAACCAGGCGATGGGCATCGACGTGCGTTACCCCGCTGAG
Source organism: Ralstonia sp. A12 (assembly GCF_000801955.1). GTDB lineage: Bacteria > Pseudomonadota > Gammaproteobacteria > Burkholderiales > Burkholderiaceae > Ralstonia. The sequence goes on along the minus strand of NZ_JSZO01000028.1, from coordinate 286,316 downwards.
CATGTCGACTTCCTGCGCCGCTGCCACGAAGCGGGGCAACTGCGCCCGACGCCGCTGATCCTGCAATACGGCCCCGGCGACTACAACTGCCTGCACCAGGACCTCTACGGCGAACACGTCTTCCCGCTACAGGTAGCGATCCTGCTATCCGAACCCGGCGTCGATTTCACCGGCGGCGAATTCGTGATGACCGAGCAGCGCCCGCGCATGCAGTCGCGGCCCGAAGTCGTACCGCTACGCAAGGGCGATGCCGTGATCTTTGCCGTGCACCACCGCCCCGTACAAGGCACACGCGGCGTGTACCGCGTGAACATGCGCCACGGCGTGAGCCGCTTGCATTCCGGACAGCGGCATACTGTGGGCATCATCTTCCACGATGCTCTGTGAGGCCGCGCACATGACAACCGGCGATCTCTTTGCCGACCACGAACACATCGACGACGCGCCCGCGGCACCTCTTGCGCTGGGGCCGGCATCGTTCGTGCTGCGCGGCTTTGCACTGGCCGACGCGCCCGCACAGCTCGCCGCCGTGGAGGCCATCGTGCAGCAGGCACCGTTCCGCCACATGGTCACGCCGGGCGGCTTCGAGATGTCAGTTGCGCTCACCAACAGCGGCACGCTGGGCTGGACATCCGATCGCCACGGCTACCGCTATGCCACACAAGATCCGTTGAGCAACCAACCGTGGCCCCCGCTACCTGACGTGTTCCTGCGCCTCGCACGCGATGCCGCAGCCGAGGCCGGTTTCCCCGGCTTCACACCCGACGCCTGCCTGATCAACCGCTACGTGCCCGGCGCACGGCTGTCGCTGCATCAAGACCGCGATGAGCAGGACTACGGTGCGCCCATCGTCTCGGTGTCGCTTGGCATGCCGGCGATCTTCCTGTTCGGCGGGCACAAGCGCACGGACAAGACACAGCGCGTACCGCTCTTTCACGGTGACGTCGTCGTCTGGGGCGGCCCCGACCGCCTGCGCTATCACGGCGTTGCGCCGCTCAAGGAGCACGCGCATCCGCTGATGGGCGCGCAGCGCATCAACCTGACCTTCCGCAAAGCCGGCTGACCGCATTCGACTCATGACCATCGCCGCCGATCTGTCTGACGACGCGTACACGCGTGCCGCAGATTTCCTCTCATCCCTCGACGACGACTGGGCGCGCCATATCGCTGCTACTGGCCCGTGCCGCCACGCCGCCAAACCCGCACGCGAGCCCTACGAGGCGCTCGTGCGTGCCATCGCCTATCAGCAACTGCACGCCAAGGCGGGGGACGCTATCCTCGGCCGGTTCCTGGCGCTCTACCCCGGCACGGGCTTTCCTTCGCCCGCGCAAGTACTGGCCACAGATGAAGCGACACAACGTGATTGCGGCTTCTCGGCGACCAAGCTGGCCACCATCCGTGGCATTGCACAAGCCACGCTCGATGGCGTGGTACCCACGCGTGATGCGGCGCTCGCCATGCCGGACGAAGCGCTCATCGACCAGCTCGTCACCCTGCGCGGCGTCGGCCGTTGGACGGTCGAGATGCTGCTGATCTACACGCTCGAGCGCTCCGACATCCTGCCCGCCGACGACTTCGGCGTGCGCGACGGTTACCGCCGCCTGAAACGCCTCGACAGCACGCCCACCCGCAAGCAGATGGCGGACATCGGCCGGGCGTGGAGCCCCTACCGCACAATCGCAGCGTGGTATCTCTGGCGGATGCCCGCCAAGTGACACATCCGCCGCGCCGAATTTGACCGCAAGACGCGGAGTGTCCCTGCCGGGACACGCGCCTACAGTACGGGTATTGATCTCTGGAACCTGACGCCATGTCCAACCTGCCGTTCTCCGTCGAAGACGACCCGCGCTGGGCCCGTGTGCTCGCGCGCGATGCCTCCGCCGACGGCACGTTCGTCTATGCCGTGAAGACCACCGGCGTGTACTGCCTGCCGAGCAGCCCGTCGCGTCTGCCGCGCCCGGAGAACGTGGCGTTCTTCGACACCGCCGCCGACGCCGAAGCTGCTGGCTACCGCCCGAGCCGCCGCGCCAGTCCCGACCAGACCACGGCGCGCGCACAGCAAGCCGCGCTGGTCGCCGCTGCATGCCGTCGCATCGAAGCGTCGGACACGCCGCCCTCGCTCGACGTGCTGGCGCAGGACGCCGGCCTGAGCACATATCACTTCCATCGCCTGTTCAAAAGCGTGACGGGCCTCACCCCCAAGGCCTATGCCGACGCCCACCGCGCCCGCAAGCTGCGCGCGCAGTTGGGGCGCGGCAGCTCCGTCACCGAAGCCATCTACGATGCCGGCTTCAACGCCAGCAGCCGCTTTTACGAGGCCTCGGACCACGTGCTCGGCATGACCGCCAGCCGCTACCGTGCGGGCGGCGCGCAGACCACGATCCGCTTTGCCGTGGGTGAATGCTCGCTCGGTTCGATCCTAGTGGCGCAGAGCGACCGGGGCATCTGCGCGATCCTGATGGGCGATGACCCGGATGCCCTCGCGCGCGATCTGCAGGACACCTTCCCCAAGGCCGAGTTGATTGGCGGCGATGCCGGTTTTGAAGACTTGGTGGCCAAGGTGGTGGGACTGATCGAAGTGCCGTCCCTTGGCCTGGATCTGCCGCTGGACGTGCGTGGCACGGCCTTCCAGGAGCGGGTGTGGCAAGCGCTGCGCGAGGTGCCGCCCGGCAGCACCACCAGCTATGCGGAGATTGCCGCACGCATCGGCGCGCCCAAGGCGGTGCGTGCGGTGGCGCAGGCATGCGCGGCCAACCATATCGCCGTGGCCATTCCGTGCCATCGCGTGATCCGGCGGGACGGCAATACCTCCGGCTATCGCTGGGGCGTGGAGCGCAAGCGCGCGCTGCTGGAGCGCGAAGCGCATCCCGAAGCCCTGCCCGTGGCGTGAGCACCTGGACACTGCTGGGCGCCAACGGCCAGCCCTATGAGAGCGCCGTGCCCGGTGCTCTGGGTGGTCACCGGCGTGCGCGCATCTACGGCCAACTCGATTGCCGCGCGGCACGCCAAGCCATCGCGCGCGGCGGTTATGTTCGGCACCGGGTGTTCTTCCTGACTGAAGCCGACGCGCGTGCCGCCGGCTACCGCCCCTGCGCGGTCTGTATGCCGCAGGCTTACGCGGCGTGGAAAAGATCAATGCATTCCGGGTAAAGTCGCGGTCTTATCTTCGAACACACGCTCCGCGCGCCATGATCAAACCCCTGTTTCTTGCCGTGCTCGCCGCCGTTGCGCTGGCGGGCTGCGGCCGTTCTGACGACGCACAAAAGTCCGCTGCGCCGGCATCTGCCCCGGCCTCTGCTCCTGCTGGCCAGCCTGCGAGCGCACCTGCAGCGCCTGGCGCCAGCACTCCCGAACTCAGCGAAGCCGAACAGTCCAAGGCCGCCGACATCGCCCGCGCTGCCATCGAGAAGTACAAGCTGACCAGCCTGTCGCCCGAATGCCTGTCGTTCATGGCCGGCCTGGAAGACGACACGCACTACAACGTCGAAGTGCTGGAGAACCACACGCCGGCTTGCGGTGGCGATCCGAACACCGCGCCGCACGTGGTCACGCTGCTGATCGACAAGAACACCGGCGCGCTGCAGAAGGACGATCCGGCAAACGGCGACTACGTGCCGCTGAAATAAGCCGCTCGCCAGCGCCGCGCATAAAAAAAACCGCCGAACGTATCGGCGGTTTTTTGTTGGGCGCGCGCTTCGCGTCAGCGCATCAGACCACGATCGTCTGCGCTTCGCCAGCCTGGCGGGCGCGGATCTCACCAATCTGGTAGACCGTCTCGCCCGCGTCCTTCAGGTGGGCGATGGCTGCCGGTGCATCCGCTGCCGACACGATCACGACCATGCCGATGCCGCAGTTGAACACGCGGTGCATCTCATCATCAGCCACGTTGCCAGCCTTCTGCAGCCACTGGAACAGCGGCGGCAGCGTCCAGGCGTCCTTGTGCAGCACGGCGGTCAGGTTGTCTTGCAGCACGCGCGGCACGTTCTCGGTCAGGCCACCACCGGTGATGTGCGCCATGCCCTTGACGGTCAGCTTCTCGATCAACGACAGCAGCGGCTTCACGTAGATGCGCGTCGGCGCCATGATGGCGTCCTGCAGGCGCTGGCCGTGGAAATCCGCATTCAGGTCCGGGCGCGACACCTCGATGATCTTGCGCACCAGCGAGTAGCCGTTCGAATGCGCACCCGACGAGGCCAGGCCCAGCACCACATCGCCCTCGGCAATGGTGGTGCCGTCGATGATCTTGCGCTTCTCGACCGCGCCAACGGCAAAGCCGGCCAGGTCGTATTCGCCGTCCGGGTACATGCTCGGCATTTCAGCGGTTTCGCCGCCAATCAGTGCGCAGCCGGCCAGCTCGCAGCCCTGGGCGATGCCCTTGACCACGGTGGCGGCGGTGTCGACGTCCAGCTTGCCGCAGGCGAAGTAGTCCAGGAAGAACAGCGGCTCGGCGCCCTGCACCAGGATGTCGTTCACGCTCATGGCGACCAGATCCTGGCCGACCGTGTCGTGGCGGTTCAGTGCAAAGGCCAGCTTGAGCTTGGTGCCCACGCCGTCGGTGCCGGACACCAGCACCGGCTCTTGATACTTCTTGGACAGCTCAAACAGCGCGCCGAAGCCGCCGATGCCGCCCAACACGCCTTCGCGCATGGTGCGCTTGGCAAACGGCTTGATGCGGTCGACAAGGGCGTCACCCGCCTCGATGTCGACGCCCGCGTCGCGGTAGGACAAACCGCCCGATGCGGATGCGGATGGGGTTTCGGAAGCGCTCATACAGTCGTCTGAATTGAAGAAATCCGGGGGCGCGCGGCGGGAAGTCACAAAATTCGGACCCGCCGGTCCAGTAAAATCGCGATTTTACCGGATGCGGCCCTCCCGATGGCTGCTTTTCGGCTCAGCCCACCCACTTCAGGAACCGTCGTCGCCCATGAACGCCCCCTTGCTGTCGCAGGAGACCAAGCGCACGCTCGCCTGGGTAGCCGTGGCGATCGTCTTCCTGGCCCTGCTCAAGGTGCTGGCGCCGACGCTCACGCCCTTCGTCTTTGCGTTCATCCTGTCGTACATCCTGCACCCCGGCGTGGAATGGCTGCAACGCCATCGCGTGCCACGCGTGCTGAGCGTGTTCCTGATGATCCTGTTGCTGACGGTGGTGGGCGTGGCGCTCACGCTGCTGGTGCTGGCGGTGCTGCAGAAGGAGATTCCGGCCATCCGCGAACAACTGCCCGGCATGCTGGGCAAGATCAATGCCGCCGTCTCGCCCAAGCTGGCGGAGATGGGCGTGCAAGTCCGCTTTGACTTTCCTGGCCTGCGCAAGCTGTTGACCGAGCAACTCGCCTCCAGCCCGGAAGACGTGATGTCCACGGCGCTGGGCTATCTGCGTGTGTCGGGCTCGGCGGCCATCCAGGTGCTGGGCATCTTCTTCCTGGTGCCCATCGTCATGTTCTATCTGCTGATGGACTGGAACATGCTGATGCGCCGCCTGGAAACGGCTGTGCCGCGCCGTTGGCTGGCCAAGACGCGCGAGCTGGCCAGCGAGACCGACGGCCTGCTCTCCCAATACCTGCGCGGGCAGATCATCGTGATGCTGGTGCTGGCGGTGTACTACTCCACCGGCCTGGCACTGGCGGGCTTTGATGTGGCGCTGCCGGTTGGCATCTTCACGGGCCTGGCGGTGTTCATCCCGTACATCGGCTTCGGTATCGGCCTGACGCTGGCGATCCTTTCCGCACTGTTGCAGTTCGGCAACCTGTACGGTTTGCTGGCGGTGGCGGTGGTCTACGGCATCGGCCAAGTGCTGGAAGGCTTCTATCTGACACCACGCCTGGTAGGCGAGCGCATCGGCCTGCACCCGCTGGCCGTGATCCTCGCCTTGCTGGCTTTTGGCCAATTGTTCGGATTTTTCGGTATCCTGCTGGCCCTGCCGATCAGTGCTGTACTACTGGTTGGTTTGCGGCAGATCCGGCAGCTTTATCTCAGCAGCAGGCTCTACCGCGAATAACTTCACCCGCTGCCTTACCGCCTGTTTCACGCCTCATGGCCCAACCAGAACAGCTACCGCTCGAACTCGGCGCGCCACCCGCCCCGACCTTCGACAACTTCGTCGCCGCAGGCAACGAAGAGGCGTTGCTGCGCCTGCGCGCCCTGGTTCCGCAGGTGGTGGACGGCACCGCCACCGACCGCCTCGTCTACCTGTGGGGCGAAGAAGGCAGCGGCCGCAGCCATCTGCTGCAGGCCATCTGCGCCCAGGCAGAGGCCGGCGGCTACGAAGTCCGCACGCTTGAGCCCGACGCACCGGCCGAAGCCTACGACTTTGACCCGGACGTCACTGTCTGGACCATCGACGACGCCGAGCACCTGGACGAATGGGCGCAGATTGCCGTGTTCAACCTCGTCAATGAAGTGCGCGCGCACCCGCATGCCGCCATCGCCATCGCAGGGGCTGCGGCCCCCATGTCGATGCCGCTGCGTGAAGACCTGCGCACCCGCCTGGGCTGGGGCCTTGTGTACTGGCTGCGCCCGTTGTCCGACGCCGACAAGGTCGAAGCCCTGCGCCAGGCAGCCCGCGAGCGCGGCATGCAGCTCTCGGCCGACGTACCCCAGTGGCTTGTCACGCACTCCTACCGCGACATGCCAAGCCTGATGGCCCTGCTGGACGCCCTCGACACCTATTCGCTCGCCCGCAAGCGCGCTGTCACCCTGCCGCTTGTGCGCGACATGCTCGCGCTGATGAAGTGAATCCAGGGGCCTGCGCGGCTGGTTACGTAACCTTCGGGTAAAATCGCGCCCCATGAATCTGGCCCTCTTCGACCTCGATCACACCCTCATCCCCACCGACAGCGACCACGAGTGGGGGCGTTTCCTCGTCCGCCGCGGCGTGGTGGATGAAGCTGAATACCAGCGCAAGAACGACCAGTTCTATGCCGACTACAAAGCCGGCACGCTGGACGTCCACGCCTTCCTGCGCTTTGCGCTGGCGCCGCTGGCAGCGCACTCGCGCGACACGCTGGCCCAGTGGCACGCGGAGTTCATGCACGACGTGATCCGCCCGAGGATCACCCCGCAAGCCCAGGCGCTGGTCTACAAGCATCTGGACGCCGGCGACCTGTGCTGCGTGGTCACCGCCACCAACAGCTTCGTGACCCGGCCCATCGCCGAGGCATTCGGCATCAAGCACTTGATCGCCACCGAACCGGCGACTGCAGACGGCACGCCTGACGGCGCCTTCACCGGCGACGTGTCCGGCACACCGAGCTTTCGCGAGGGCAAGGTCACGCGCGTGCACGAATGGCTGGCCGACATGGGCCGCGGCTGGGGCGACTTCGAGCACAGCACCTTCTACAGCGATTCCGCCAACGACGTACCGCTGCTGGAAGAAGTAACCGACCCCGTGGCCACCAACCCGGACGACACCCTGCGACACCTCGCAGCTTCGCGCAATTGGCGCATCATGGATCTTTTCTAAGCTGAGCGCGGCGTGATCAAGAAACTCATCAACCGCCTGCTGGGCAAGACCACCGCGGAATCCGAATCGACCACCCAGGCCGTCGAGCCGGGAACGCCTCCTGCCAAGAAGGCCCGTGCTCCCAAAGCGCCCAAAACGGCCAAGGCGCGTGGCAAGTCCACCGGCGGTGTGCCGCGCCAGGCGCGCGTGTGGAACGTGGAGGAGCACGGCATCGATCCGAAGCTGCTCTCGCGCAACGCGGTCAAGGTCACCTCTACGCTGCAGGAAGCGGGCTACGATGCCTTCATCGTGGGCGGCGCCGTGCGCGACCTGCTGCTGGGCATCAAGCCGAAAGACTTTGATGTGGCCACCAACGCCACGCCCGAGCAAGTGCAGGCGCTGTTCCGCCGCTCGCGCATCATCGGCCGCCGCTTTCAGATCGTGCACGTGACGTTCTACGGCGGGCGCGATCAGGAAATCATTGAAGTCTCGACCTTCCGTGCGCTGGTTGACGCAGTGGAAAGCGAACAGGTACCGGCCGGCAAGCGCGTCAAGCGCACCGATCTGGACCACCACACGCACGCTGTCGATGCCAGCGGCCGTGTGCTGCGCGACAACGTCTGGGGCACCCAGGCTGAAGATGCCACCCGCCGCGACTTCACCGTCAACGCGATGTACTACAACCCCGCCGACGAAACCGTGCATGACTACCATCACGGCATGGAAGACATGCGCGCCCGCACGCTGCGCATGATCGGCGACCCGCACACCCGTTACCGTGAAGACCCGGTGCGCATGCTGCGCGTGGTGCGCTTTGCGGCCAAGACCGGTTTCGATATCGACCCCGACACGCGCGCGCCGATCGCCGAACTGGGCCCGCTGATCCACAACGTGCCGGCCGCCCGCCTGTTCGACGAGATGCTCAAGCTGCTGATGTCGGGCCACGCCTGGGCATCGCTGCAGGAGCTGCGCAAGGCCGGCCTGCACCGCGGTCTGCTGCCGCTGCTGGACGTGGCGCTGGAGCAGCCGATGGGCCAACGCTTCGTGCAGTTGGCACTCGACAACACGGACGAGCGCGTGAAGGCCGGCAAGCCGGTCTCGCCGGGCTTCCTGTTTGCCTCGCTGCTGTGGCACCACGTGGTCGAGCACTGGAACCGCCGCCGCTCCGCCGGCGAGCCGCTGATCCCCGCACTGCACACCGCCATGGACGAAGTGCTCGACCGTCAGACCGAGCAGCTTGCCATCCAGCGCCGCTTCACGTCCGACATGAAGGAAATCTGGAGCATGCAGCCGCGCTTTGAAAAGCGCTCGGGCCGCATGCCGTATCGCCTGCTGGAGTCGCCGCGTTTCCGCGCGGGGTATGACTTCCTCGTCCTGCGCTGCGCCTCGGGCGAGCTGCCGCAGGAACTCGCCGACTGGTGGACCGACTTCCAGAATGGTGACGGCGAAGCCCGCGATGCCCTCATGACCCAGGCCAAGCACGCCCCAAGCGGCGGGGCCGGCGGTGGCGGCGGAAATAGCGGCAACTCCACCGGCCCGGCCAAGCGCCGTCGCCGCCGACGCGGTCCGGCAAAATCGGATACAGTCGAACGCGTAAGTCCGGAAGGTTCGGAGGGAACGTGAAGACAGTGGCGTACATCGGCATCGGCGCCAACCTGGGCGACGCTCGCCAGGCTGTGAAAGACGCCGTGGTCTGCCTTGCGCAGCAGGTGGGCATCACCATCACCGGCAAATCGAGCCTGTACCGCAGCGCGCCCGTCGATGCCAGCGGTGACGACTACATCAACGCCGTGGTGCGCATCGATACGCATTTCACGGCGGGGCAACTGCTCCGCATCTGTCATCACATCGAAGACCAGTTCGGCCGCGAGCGCCCGTTCCGCAACGCGCCGCGCACGCTGGACCTGGACCTGCTGCTCTACGGCGACCATGTCCTCACCTCACCCGAGCTGATGGTGCCGCACCCACGCGTGGGCCAGCGCGCCTTCACGCTGCTGCCGCTGCATGAGCTCGCGCCCGATCTCGTGATCCCAGGCATCGGCGCAGTGGCCGACCTGCTGGCAGGCGTGGCCGACCAACGCATCGAGAAAACCACGATGTGCCAATGCATGCGCGCCAAGCAGCCCGCTGCCTAACTCTGAATTCTGCATCACCGCCTGATGGCACTTGATCATCTGCGCCGCATCGTTGTTGAAGGGCCCATTGGCGTGGGCAAGACCACGCTGGCCCAACGCTTGGCCGACCACCTGCGTGCAACGACGCTGTTTGAGACACCCGCCGACAACCCTTTCCTCGCCCGCTTCTACGCCGAGCCCGCACGCTATGCGCTGCCGGTGCAGTTGCGCTTCCTGCTGCAGCGTGCGGAGCGGGTCGCCGCATGGCAGAAGGCCACGCTCACGGGTGAGCGCATCGTGGCCGACAGCTTCCTGCCGCGCGATCGCCTCTTCGCCCAGCTCACGCTGCCGGCCGATGAACTCGCGCTGTACGACGCCATGGCGAAAGCGCTGGCGCTGCCGCAGCAACGCATCGATCTCGTCATCTGCCTGCAGGCGCGTGCCGAAGATCTGCTGCCGCGCATTGCCAAGCGCGCCGTTCCTTACGAAACGGGCATCGATGCCGACTACCTTGAACGCATCTGTGCCGCATACGGCGAGCTGTTTCTGTATTACGATGCCGCACCGACGCTGATCGTCGACACCGCTGCCTTCGACCCCGCAGGCAACGACGACGATTTCCGCACCTTGCTCGCCCGCATCGACGCGATGCGCGGCCCCAAGGAATTCATCAAGCTCGCGACCCGGTAGCAGACCCACACGTGGTCTGCCGGATGGTCGCGACGACCAACTGGATCCCAGTCCATGAGCTATCTCCAGGAATCGAACCGCAAGGCTGTCACGGTGACGTCGCTGCAGGCCATGCGTGCCGCCGGCGATCGCATCGCCATGCTGACGGCCTACGACGCCAGCTTCGCCGCCCTGATGGACCGCAACGGCACCGACGTGCTGCTCGTTGGCGATTCGCTCGGCAACGTGATGCAAGGGCAGAAAACCACGCTGCCGGTTACGCTCGACCACATCGTCTATCACACCGAGTGCGTATCGCGCGGCATCGACAAGGCGCTGCTCGTGTCGGACCTGCCCTTCGGCACGTATGGCACGCCTGAGCAAGCGTTCCACAGCGCCGTGCGCGTGATGCAGGCCGGCGCACAGATGGTGAAACTGGAAGGCGGGGTATGGCTTGCGCCTACGATCCAGTTCCTGGTTGAACGCAGCATTCCGGTGTGTGCGCACATCGGGCTGACGCCGCAGTCGGTACATGCCTTTGGTGGTTTCAAGGTGCAGGGCCGTGGCGATGAAGCGGCCGCGCAACTGAAAGCCGACGCGCTGGCGGTGCAGGATGCGGGCGCGCAACTCGTCGTCATGGAAGCGATTCCCGCCGCGCTGGCCGGCGAGGTGACGCGCCTGCTGGCGATTCCCACCATTGGCATCGGCGCCGGGCTGGAATGCTCGGGCCAGGTGCTCGTCATGCACGACATGCTGGGCGTGTTCCCTGGCCACCGGCCCAAGTTCGTGCGCAACTTCATGGATGGGCAGACCACCATCGATGGCGCGGTCGCCGCCTACGTTGCGGCCGTCAAGGACGGCACCTTCCCGGGCCCGGAACACACCTTCGCCTAAGCAGCGCCTGCATGGAAATCTGGTCGGCCACCGTCGACGCGTTCGCCCTGCTCGCCAACGGCGACGCGGCGTTGTGGATGATCGTCTGGGTGTCGTTGAAGGTGGCGATTGCCGGGCTGCTGCTGGCCGCGCCACCGGGCCTGTTGATCGCTTACACCATCGCCATGCACCGCTTTGCCGGACGTCGTGCGCTGGTGGTATTGGCACAGGCGTCGCTATCGTTTCCGACGGTGCTGATCGGGCTGCTGCTGTATCTGCTGCTCTCGCGCCAGGGGCCGCTCGGCGGTTTCGGGCTGCTGTTCACGCAAGGCGGGATGATTCTCGGGCAGGCGGTGCTCGGCCTGCCGGTGATCATCGCGTTTGCGCTGACGACGCTCGAACGCGCTGACCCGCGACTCGTCGAAACGGCACGCGTGCTGGGCGCCGGACGCGTGCGCCTGTTGCTGACCGTGTTTCGTGAACTGCGCTTCGGCTTGATGGCCGCAGTGGTGGCGGGCTTCGGCCGCGTCATCGCAGAGGTGGGCTCTGCACTGATGGTCGGCGGCAACATCGAAGGCGTCACACGCACCATGACCACGGCGATTGCGCTGGAAACCAGCAAGGGTGAATTCGCACAGGGCATTGCACTGGGCATCGTGCTGATTGCGCTGGCGTTGCTCGTCAACCTGGTGCTGGCGTGGTTGCAGGGCGCAGGCACGTACCGCCGCGAGGTCGCATGAACACGCCCGCGCAGCCGATGATGGTCTTCGAACGCCTGCGCTGCCAGCACGGCACGCGTGTGCTGTTCGACATTCCGCGTCTGGCGCTGTCGGCGGGCAATGCGATTGTCATCACGGGCGCCAATGGGGTCGGCAAGACGACGCTGCTGCGTATGCTGGCGGGGCTCGCGCCGGCCAATGGCGCGACGGTCGACCTGCTGGATGGTGGTCGAGGGCCACAACCGCTGTCGCCCTACCCTGCCGATCTGCGTGCGCGGCTCACCTATGTGCATCAGCATCCGTATCTGTTCCGCACGTCGGTGCGGGCCAATCTCGGCTATGGGCTGACCACCGGAGCACATCGCGTGCCGCGCGCCGAACTGACTGGACGCATTGACGAGGCCATCCGTTGGGCCGGGTTGCAGCACGTGGTGGATGTGCCGCCTGAACGCCTGTCCGGCGGCGAGACACAGCGCCTCGCACTGGCCCGCGCTCGCGCACTGCGCACGGATGCGCTGCTGCTTGATGAACCGACTTCAAACCTGGATGGCACCGCGCGCGAACAGGTCATTGCACTGGTGCAGGAGTTGGCCGCAGAAGGCCGCGCGCTGCTGATGGTGTGCCACGACCGCGAACTCATCAACCTGCCCGGCGTGGCGCGCTGGAAACTAGAGAACGTCGACGGCCAGGGGCGACTCGAAATACGCGGGCACCACACCGCGTAGAGCGTTGCACACGGCGACGGCCTCGGCGCGGGCAACATCGGCGCGGGTCAGCGCACGCTCGTGCAGCGGGGCACCCAACCAAGGTGTTGCGTCTTCCAGCAGCACGGCGCGCATCACGCCCGGCAGGACACCCGCCGACAGCGGTGGCGTCCACCATGCCCCATCGAGTTTGACCAGCACAGTACTGCGCCCGCCTTCGGCCAGCGTGCCGTCGGCATTGAAGAACACGGCATCGAACGCACCTTCGCGCTCTGCGGCTTGCCAGGCGGCATCATAGCCCGCGCGCAAGGTGGTCTTGTGCATCGGCAGACTGTGCGTAACTTCGCGCGATTGGGTGGCGACCACCAAGCGCGCAGGCGCCTCCCACGTTGCATGCAGCGGCGGCAACGGCGCTGCCGTTACGGTGGCGGCACCATCCGGTGTGAGCGACAGGCGCATGCGATACGCGCCCTCGCCTTCCAGTGACGCACACACGCGCGCGACTTCATCGGCCAACGCGGCTTGATCCAACGGAAAACCGAACGCAGCCGCTGAGCGCGCCAATCGGTTGAGATGCCGATCCAGCAACGGCACGCCCTCACGCGTAGCACGCATGGTCTCGAACAGCGACAGCGCCGGATCGAGCGCGGTAATGAAACGCGCCTTCAGCTGACACTCCGCGTACTCCTCATCGGCGACGCTGTCATGCACGATGCCCGAGCCGACGCCGAGTTCGCCGCTGCGCAGGCCATCTGTGCCGGGCGCGCTCAGCACCAGCGTGCGGATCGCCACGGAGAAGCACGCATTGCCCATCGCGCGGTCATCGGCAGGTGCGTCGATCCAGCCGATGGCGCCGGTGTAAAGGCCGCGCGGCTCGGGCTCCAGCGCGTCGATGATCTCCATTGTCCGCCGCTTGGGCGCGCCGGTAATCGAGCCACACGGGAACAACGCACGCAGGCAATCGGCGAGGCCGGTGGCGGGCGGAATCTCCGCTTCCACGGTGGAGGTCATCTGCAGCACGCTGCCAAACGGCGTCACCTCGAACAACGCCGGCACACGCACTGAGCCCGGGCGCGCGAGGCGGCCCAGGTCGTTGCGCAGCAGGTCGACGATCATCAGGTTCTCGGCGCGGTTCTTCTCATCGGCGGCCAGGGCGATGGCGCGGGTCTCGTCGACTTCCACATCACCGGTGGCGGGCGCGGTGCCCTTCATCGGTCGCGCGACCAACCGACCTGCGTGATGCGAGAAGAACAGCTCCGGCGAGCACGACAGAATCGCCCCGCCCTCCGGCAACCCGATAAACGCGCCGTACGGCACTGGCTGACGCGCACGCAGACGCCGATACAGCGCAGCCGGCGCGCCAAACGCCGTCATGCGCAGGCGGTAGGTGTAGTTGACCTCGTAGGTGTCGCCCGCCGCAATCCAGTCGTGGATGCGCGCGATGGCGTGGGTGTAGGTGGCATGATCGACGCTGGCGGTGCAATCGAACAGACCGGCTGCGCCCGCCGCTTCGGGCCACGCGTCAAATAGCGCATCGACCTCAGCCGGCGACAGCACCTGCAGCGAGCGGAACAACAGCACGCGCAAGCGGCCATCGTGGCCGGGCAATGATGAGGAAATTTCAGTGGAGGCCGGCAGACCGACCAGCGGCCCACCAAACTCATAGGGCGCGATGATCAGCGCATGCAAACCCTGGCGCCACGCGGCACGAAGATCATCGTCCAGGCCATCGAGCATGCCGGCCGGCCGGAAGAACTCGCCGGCATAGCCGGTGTACCAGCGCGAACACGGTGCGCCGCCCGAGGTGGCATCGTCCAGCAGCGCGAACGGCGCGCCGGCTTGCGGCAACTGCATGACGATGTCCCCCGAATCTCTACTGCGGTAACGCTGTGCTTACGACGAGAAGAAGTTCTTCACCTTGTCCATCCACGTCTGCTCTTGCGGGCTGTGCCGCGAGCCGCCTTCGTGCACGGACTTGTCGAACTGCTTGAGCAGGTCTTTCTGATGCTCGGTCAGCTTGACCGGCGTCTCGATGTTGATATGCACATAGAGATCACCCGCATAGCCCGAGCGCACGCCCTTGATGCCCTTGCCGCGCAGGCGGAACGTCTTGCCGGCCTGCGTGCCTTCCGGCACCGGAAACGCGACGCGACCGCCCAGCGTCGGCACTTCAATGTCGCCGCCAATCGCCGCCGTCGCGAACGAAATCGGCATCTGGCAGTGCAGATCGTCACCGTCGCGCTCGAACACCGGGTGCTGCTTGATGTGGATTTCCACATACAGGTCGCCCGGGGGGCCGCCGTTGATACCCGGCTCGCCGTTGCCCGACGAGCGGATGCGCATGCCCTCGTCGATGCCGGCCGGGATCTTCACTTCCAGCGTCTTCTGGCTCTTCAGCTTGCCCTGGCCGTGGCACTTCGTGCACGGCTTGGGAATGTACTTGCCGCTGCCGTGGCACTTCGGGCAGGTCTGCTGCATCGTGAAGAAGCCCTGCGACACGCGCACCTGGCCGGCGCCGTGGCAGGTCGGGCAGGTCTCCACGCTGGAGCCGGGCTCGGCGCCCTTGCCGTGACAGTGGTCGCACTCGTCCCAATGCGGCACGCGGATCTGCGTGTCATAGCCGTTCGCGGCCTGCTCCAGCGTGATCTCCATGCTGTAGCGCAGGTCAGCGCCACGGTACATCTGCGGGCCACCGCCACGACGGCCTCCCTGGCCCTGTGCCTGGCCAAAGATGTCGCCAAAAATATCGCCGAATGCTTCGGCAAAGCCGCCGCCAAAGCCGGCACCGCCCGCACCAAAGCCGGCGTTAGGGTCAACACCGGCGTGGCCGTACTGGTCGTACGCAGCCTTCTTCTCCGGCTCGGAGAGCATCTCGTAGGCCTCTTTGGCCTCCTTGAACTTCTCTTCCGCTTCCTTGCTGTCCGGATTGCGGTCCGGGTGGTACTTCATCGCGAGCTTGCGATAGGCCTTCTTGATCTCGTCGTCGCTCGCGTTTTTGCCCACCCCGAGCACTTCGTAGTAATCACGTTTTGCCATAGTGGCTTAACTCGTTGCCTGTTCTTACTGCTTGTCGAATAGCAAAAAAGCCGAGCTTGGCATCAGGTGCGTCCCGCGCCACCCGATAGCCACTGCCCGGCGTACCCTCACGTCCGCTTGGCGGACGATTCGGTTGCTGCTTACTTCTTGTCGTTCACTTCCTTGAACTCAGCGTCGACGACGTTATCGTCGTGCGGTGCGCCTTGTCCTGCCTGCGCGCCTGCTTGGGCACCTGCGGCGTGTTCAGCACCACCGGCTTCGCCCTTGGCTTGCATGTCGGCGTAGACCTTCTCGCCCAGCTTCTGCGAGGCCGTGGCCAGCGCTTCAGTCTTGGCGTCGATTGCGGCCTTGTCAGTGCCCTTCAGGGCTTCTTCCAATTCCTTGATCGCAGCGTCGATCTTGTCCTTCTCGCCCGCTTCCAGCTTGTCGCCGTACTCGCCCAGGGCCTTCTTGGTCGAGTGCACCAGCGCTTCGCCCTGGTTACGGGAATCCACCAGCTCACGCAGCTTCTTGTCTTCCTCGGCGTTAGCCTCGGCGTCCTTCACCATGCGCTCGATCTCAGCTTCCGACAGGCCGGAGCTTGCCTTGATCGTGATCTTGTTTTCCTTGCCGGTCGCCTTGTCCTTGGCGCCCACGTGCAGGATGCCGTTGGCGTCGATGTCGAACGACACTTCAATCTGCGGCGTGCCGCGCGGTGCCGGCGGAATGCCTTCCAGGTTGAATTCGCCCAGCATCTTGTTGCCGGAGGCCATCTCACGCTCGCCCTGGTAGACCTTGATCGTCACGGCCGGCTGGTTGTCGTCGGCAGTCGAGAAGGTCTGCGAGAACTTGGTCGGGATGGTCGTGTTCTTGCCGATCATCTTGGTCATCACGCCGCCCAGCGTTTCGATGCCCAGCGACAGCGGCGTCACGTCCAGCAGCAGCACGTCGGTACGGTCACCGCCCAGCACCTGACCCTGGATGGCAGCGCCCACGGCAACGGCCTCGTCCGGGTTCACGTCCTTGCGGGCTTCCTTGCCGAAGAACTCCTTCACCTTCTCCTGCACCTTCGGCATGCGGGTCATACCGCCGACCAGGATCACGTCGTGGATGTCCGACACCTTCACGCCAGCGTCCTTGATGGCGGTGCGGCACGGATCGATCGTACGGGCGATCAGGTCTTCAACCAGCGCTTCCAACTTGGCGCGCGTGATCTTCAGGTTCAAGTGCTTCGGGCCCGAAGCATCGGCCGTGATGTACGGCAGGTTGATTTCGGTCTGCTGCGTGCTCGACAGCTCGATCTTGGCCTTTTCAGCGGCTTCCTTCAGGCGTTGCAGCGCGAGCACGTCCTTGCTCAGGTCGACGCCCTGGTCCTTCTTGAACTCGCTGATGATGTAATCGATGATGCGCTGGTCGAAGTCTTCGCCGCCCAGGAACGTATCGCCGTTGGTCGACAGCACTTCGAATTGCTTCTCGCCGTCCACGTCGGCAATCTCGATGATCGAGATGTCGAACGTACCGCCGCCCAGGTCATACACGGCGATCTTGCGGTCGCCCTTCTCGTTCTTGTCCAGGCCGAAAGCCAGTGCAGCCGCGGTCGGCTCGTTGATGATGCGCTTGACGTCCAGACCGGCGATGCGGCCGGCATCCTTCGTGGCTTGGCGCTGCGAATCGTTGAAGTACGCCGGCACCGTGATCACGGCTTCGGTCACTTCCTCGCCCAGGTAGTCCTCGGCGGTCTTCTTCATCTTGCGCAGGGTTTCGGCCGAGATTTGCGGCGGGGCCAGCTTCTGACCGCGCACTTCCACCCAGGCGTCGCCGTTGTCGGCCTTGCTGATGGTGTACGGCATCAGGCCGATGTCTTTCTGGACTTCCTTCTCTTCAAACTTGCGGCCGATCAGGCGCTTGACGGCGTACAGCGTGTTGCGCGGGTTGGTCACCGCCTGGCGCTTGGCCGGAGCACCGACCAGAATTTCGCCGTCTTCCATGTAGGCGATGATCGACGGGGTGGTACGCGCGCCTTCGGCGTTCTCGATCACCTTGGGGGTGTTGCCCTCCATGATGGAAACGCAGCTATTGGTGGTACCCAGGTCGATACCGATGATTTTGCCCATGGTCTTACTCCTCGAATTTGGTGTCAGGACTGCACTGAATACAAACTTGGATCGGATGTGGGAGTGCAGCCCGGCTTTTCAAGGCCGAATTTTGAAAAGTTGAGCATTTTGGCCGGTTTTTCTCGGGAAAGCACCCGAAAACATGCCCTCCTTGGCAAGAACCAAGCGTTTGCGGCGTCCAAAGCGCGGCAAACAGGGGCGAAAAGGTCGCGATGGTACCCTTGGCCGCATTGCCACTCGCCGGGAGCACAACCCGGCCCCTCATCCCCCGATGCATTTGCCCCCGTTCCGATCCGCTCTGGGCGCGGCCGTGCTTGCCGCCTGCGCCGTGCCCTCCGCCGATGCCGCCGTCGCCCTGCTCCAGCCCGCACGCCGCGTCGACGCCACCCAGCCGTTCACCCTCACGCTCGTCATTTCGGGCGACGCAGCCCAGCGCAGCTATACCGTGCCCGCAAGGCTGCGCGTGACGGCCACCGCTGATCTGCAGGGGCCGGTGGAAGTGATGCTGGATCGACATAGCGCGGGTTCGGAAACGCTCCACCTGCGCCCAGGCCAAGTCCGAACCATCACTTACAGCGGCACGCTACCGGAGGTGCTGCGCGGCGCGGTCCGCATCGACGTACCAGAACTGGATGCCGCACCCGTGCTGGTAACGCTCGTACGCGGCGCAGACGCCACGCAGATTGCCGCCGAAGGCGCGCCGGCCGGCGCGGCCCGCAATGCCGCCGCAGACGCCACGCGCCCAGGTGGCGCGCTGGGCACCAACCCGAGCGCAATCGCAAGCAGCGCCAACGCCGCCCCGACTGCTGCCGTGGCAGTCGCCGGCGCCGGTGAGGCACCCCGCCCGCCCGAAGAAACCGCCCGCCTGACCTTCCACGAACCGATGTTCGCGGCCCTGGGCGCGCACGAAGGCCTGAACATGAAGTTCCAGTTGAGCTTCAAGTTCCGCATTTTCCAGCCGGAGAACCCGGCGTCGACAGCGCTGCTCGACAACCTGTACTTCGGCTACACACAGTTCTCGTTGTGGGATCTGGGCAAGGAATCGGCGCCATTCCGGGATACGAACTATCGGCCGAGTCTCTTCTATTACCGGCCTGATACCGGCATCCGGGGTGGCGCGCTCTCGCGGCTGTCGTTCGCCGGCGGCATCGAGCACGAATCGAACGGCCGTGACGGCGACGCCTCGCGCGCCATCAACACCGTGTTCGTACGCCCGACCTTCCATTTCGGTGACCTGACCGACTATCACTGGAAGTTCGAGCCCAAGCTGTACGCCTATCTCACGCGCACCGGCAACACCGACATCGCGCACTACCGCGGCTTTGGGGATTTCCGCGTGTCGTACGGTGCGCCCAATGGCTGGGAATTGGCGGCCACGCTGCGCAAGGGCACGCGCAAGGGCTATGGCAGTGTGGATGCGCAGCTCTCCTACCCGATGAGCCGCATCTTCAGTGGCACGGCCGGCTACCTGTTCATCCAGTACTTCACCGGCTACGGCGAGAGCCTGCTCGACTACAACCACAAGCTGGGCTCGCAGTTGCGCGTCGGGTACAGCCTCTCGCGTTAAGAACCCACTCGCTGCGGAGCGTGAGCAGGTTCTAGAACACCTCGGCCGCGTTACAGCGTGTGCTGGCCGCTGGCCTCAGGCTGGAAGGCGACGCGCTCGATGCGCAGCGCATGCTTGGCACCGTTGGGTGCGGTGTACTTGACGGACTTGCCCTCGCGCTGCCCCAGCAGCGCCGCGCCCATCGGCGAAAGCACCGACAGTTTGGCCGACGCCAGGTTGGCCTCTTCCGGATAGACCAGCGTCCACTCCTGCGCCGCGCCGGCGTCGTCCACCACACGCACCACCGAGTTCATCGTCACCACGTTGGCGGGAATCTTGCTGCCCGGCACAACGTTGGCACGGGCGATGAGGTCGTCGACGAGTTCGGCCAGTGGCGAGTTGCTGCCAGCGCGGGCTGCGGCGTTTTCCAGGCGGGTGAGGTCGAGCTCGGTCAGGTAGATGACGGCTGCGGACATGGCAATCTCCTACGGAATTGTCTTGAACACTAGGTAAAGCCGCAGCCGATGGCATGGCAGCCGTGGGCATTGGCAAGAAAACCGGCGGGCGCAAATGCCGGCCGGCGGTGATACCGAACTGCAGGTGTGGGGATGAGCCCGGCGGCGACGTGCCGCTAGGGCACTAGAACAACCGCCGGGCGGCGGCAAGGGCCGCGGTCATCGCCTGAGCGGCGCGCGGCAAGGTGCGCGCCACGCGCTTCGGGCGCACGGCACGGGAAGAAGAAGCAATGAGGAAGGCCGCAGCCATCGGCATCGACGTCATGGTGGACGGTGCCTCAGACGAGCGGCTTGCCTGCCAGCGTGTTGCGCGCATTGGCAACCGCGGCAGCGAACTGCGCGTGGCCATGCCAGCCGGTTACCCGGCCGAGCTTTTTGCCACGATGAGCGGACAGGAACACCGGAACGCCACGCATGCCAAGCGCCGCGACCGCGGTCGTATCGACCGGGATCACGGCGGGCGCTGCATGCAACGAAGTAGTGTTCTGGATCATGAACGTGAACGCGTTGGCTTACTTGGGCGCGGCCACCGTCACCAGGGCCGGACGCAGCACGCGGTCGGCCAGGGTGTAGCCGCGCTGGAGCACGGTCACCACGGTGTTGGGCTCCTGATCGGCCGGCACCATCGAGATGGCCTGGTGACGATGCGGATCGAACTTTTCGCCCACCGGGTTCAGCTCGGTCACGCGGCCCTTTTCGAAGGCGGCATAGAGCTGTTTAAGCGTAAGTTCAACGCCCTCACGCTGCTTGGCGACGTCGCCCGACGTGTCAGCCAGTGCGGCTTGCAGGCTGTCCATCACAGGCAGCAGGTATTCAGCAAAGCCTTCGATGGCGAACTTGTGTGCCTTGGCCACGTCGTCCTGACCGCGGCGGCGGATGTTTTCGCCTTCAGCGGTGGCGCGTGCCCAGTTTTCGTAGTTCTGGCGCGCCTTTTCCTCAGCGGCTTCCAGTTGGCGGCGCAGTTCGGTGATGTCCGCGTCAGCTACGGCTTCCGCCACGGCGGCTTCGTCACCGGCAACGGCCTGGGCATCGGCGCTGGCGCGCTGGGCCTGGCTCGAATAGGCATTGGCGGCCTGGCCGGCAGCGGCGGATTGCGTCGGCTGAGCGGCTTGCGTGTCCGGGGTCGAGGGAGTTTCCGAAGTGTGTTTCATAGCGCTGGATAAAGGGATCGACGCACAACACGTGCCGGGCACCGATCCACTGGATTTTCACAAACAATTTCTCCCCGATATGGGGCATTTGGCGCGCCTTTCAAGGGCGCAGGGTGCACGGCAACTGTGCGCCGTGCATCACGAAATATCGCGTTACAAGTTTCATCTGACTGCAACGGCACGGCGATTGCGAGGCCATAATCGGCCGCCTATGATGCAAGAAAAATCTGGGGGGCGCGAGCTTCTTTGAGGGTTCGTACCATGCACAACAAGCTGCCAGTATTCACCGTGCTCCTGCTGTTGACCCTGACCGCAGCGACAACGTTCATTTGCCTGTCTGGCGCCGTCACACCGCGTTATACGGAGTACGGCAGCGGCAAGGCCATCTTCAAGCACTACATCAGCAAACCACTGCAGATGCAGCAGTTGCCGCGCGGCTTGAGTTTCGCAAGTTAGCACACACTCGCGCGTTACGCCCGTTCATTCGCCCAGTTTGTCGATGCGACGCCGGTCACGCTTGGTAGGCCGACCCGTGATCTGCACAGCGGGTTCCTGATATAGCCGGCGCTTGTCGGCGCTTTCCTCGCGTTTTAAGCGACTCGCATCCGTCTCGGCATAGAGTGTTTGCGCAACCGAGGCGGGGCCGCGCAGTTCGGCCAACGCCATCACCTGCACTTCCCATTGCTGCTCATGCGCGTGCACCCGTACGCGGTCACCAATCTTCACATCCTTAGCTGGGCGAACGGGCTGGTCGTTGATCTGCACGCGGCCGCGCTCCACGGCGTCGGTCGCCTGCGAGCGCGTCTTGAAGAAGCGCGCCGCCCACAGCCATTTGTCGATGCGGACGCGGTCTGCCGGGTCGGTACTCACCTTCATGCGGCGGCACCTTTACTCTGCGCGCGCGTGCGGCTGGCTTCCAGCACGTGCGGATGCGTGAGCGTGAGCGGCCAGCCCTGCAGATGCGCGAGCGCAATGTCGGCAATGCCGGCAATCCACGCCTCGTTGTCGTTCAGGCAGGGGATGTAGTGGAACTCCTTGCCGCCCGCGACACGGAAGGTGGACTGCCCTTCCATGGCGATCTCTTCCAGCGTCTCCAAGCAATCCGTGGGGAAGCCGGGGCAAAACACGTCGACACGGTTGGTGCCGACACGGCCGAGTTCTTCCAGCGTGGGCGCGGTGTACGGCTGCAGCCATTCCGCGCGGCCGAAGCGGGATTGGAACGTGACTAGGTACTGCCCCGGCTGCAGGCCAAGCGCCTCACCCAGCAGACGGCCGGTCTTCAGGCATTCGCAGTGGTATGGATCGCCCAACTCGAGCGTGCGGCGCGGCACGCCATGGAACGACAGCAGCAGCTTGTCGCCGCGCGCAAAGTCCGGCGCACCGTGCTGTGCCCAGTACGCACCCACCTGCTGGTGCAGCGCGTTGATGTAGGCCGGGTCGTCGTGGAAATGCTTGACCAGCCGCAGCTCCGGCTGATTGCGCATCTCGCCGAGCACACGAAAGACTTCGTCGAAGGCGGTGGCGGTGGTGGTACCGGAATACTGCGGATACATCGGCAGCACGAGGATGCGCTCGACGCCCTGCTTGCGCAGCGCCTGCATGACGGATGGGATCGACGGATTGCCGTAGCGCATCGCGCAGGCGACCACCACGTCGTGGCCCTGTGCATTCAGCAACTGCTGGAGCGCATGCGCCTGGCGCTCGCTATAGACCAGCAGTGGCGAGCCCGTCATGTTGGCTTCGCGCAGCCAGATGCTCTCGTACTTGTGCGCAGACGCGCGCGAGCGCAGCGGCAGGATCAGCACGTTGAGGATGAACCACCACGCGGCGCGCGGAATCTCCACCACGCGTGGGTCGGACAGGAACTGGCGCAGGTAGCGGCCGACCTCGCGCGGCGAGGTGCCGTCCGGCGTGCCGAGGTTGACCAGCAGGATCGCCGTGCGATCGGGCTGGCCGTGCTGGAACAGAGGTTCGGGCAAGAAGGGCATGAGGCGCGGGTTCGCGATAGACCCGGCTGATTATACGAGCGGCAGTATTGCGTACCGCTTGCAGGGCAACGCGCAACACGCGATTGACTCAAGGCTCGCAATGGCGTCGGCTACACTCGCGACTCAATAATGGCAGCCCCCGGTCTTTGAGCATCAAGAAAATGGGGTCGCTGTTTAGCCGCGGTGCAACGCACCAAGCCATCGACCATAGCGCTCGACGAACAAGAATAAGGTGATTCATGGGAGTGACAAAAACGGTTCGACTGCTTTCAAAGTCGACATACCGTACCGGTGCTGCGCTGCTGATTGCGCCGTTGCTGCTGCTCGGATGCGCAAGCAATACGGCCCCTGTGGCGATGCAGTTTGCTGCGAAAACCGATGCAGCAAAATATCGCCGCGTTGCCGTACTGCCGTTTGACGGGGATGGCGGCGCGAAGGCCACCATCGACTTCGAAAGCATGCTGGCTTCGGTACGGTACGAGCAAAAGCCTTACTTCACGATCGTCGATCGGTCACAACTGCAGAATGTGATCGGAGAACTCGCGCTGCAGCACAGCGGACTGGCGGATCCTCGTACAGCCGCGAAGATCGGGCGACTCACCGGCGCTGAAGCGCTGTATGGCGGCTCGGCCATCATTTCCCCAATCGCGTATCAGTACTCCACTGAGCCCCGATCCGTCTGTCCAAAGGACCGAAAGTGCTACACAACGCAGGTTCGCTGCACGACGAAAACCGCGCGATTCGAACTGACCCCGCGACTCGTTGAAGTGGCTCGCGGCACCGTTGTCTACAGCGAAACCAAGGTGGGTTTGGCGAGTTCGTACCGATGCGAAGACCAGGCCACCGATGACCCGGAACAGGTTCTGGTGACCAAAGCCGCGGCCAATGCCTTTGCGCAGGCCCGAGAAGATGTGGCGCCGTACGAAAGGAATGTCCTTGTGAAGTTCCAGAGCAGCACGGACGGCATCAACCCGCAGTCTGTCGAGATCTTCAAAGGAAGTTTGGAATTTGCGAATGCGGGAAGGTTTGATCGTGCGTGCACGCAGTGGGCGGATCTTACGCGCGCCAACCCATCCAGCTTTGCGCTGCAATACAACCTTGCCGTGTGCGATGAGGTCAGTGGTCGCCTCGACGCAGCGCTGCTGAAATACCAGCAAGTTGACGCTACGCTCACAAAGCCGGATGCAGACGTCAATGCGGCACTCGCTCGGGTCCGCAGCGGGATCGCGGAGCAGGAGAAGTTGAAGAAGAAACCCAGCGACCCGCGCAGTTCAGCTCCGCAGACGACCCGTCGTTGAACGGTAGCGATTGCTGAACGGCTCAATGCTGTGCTGATTTGCACAGCATTGAGCGCATCTACCTCTACACCACCACCCCATCCTTGACCACGCCCATGCATGGGTTGAGACCCATCGCATAGGCCAGATCAGCGGGCCGATCAATGCGCCACAGCGCGAAATCAGCCGCGCAGCCCGGGGCGAGCACACCGCAGGTGCCTGCCAAGCCGAGTGCCGCCGCTGCATGCCGCGTGGCACCGGCCAGGGCTTCCAGCGGCGTCAGGCGGAACAGCGTGCACGCCATGTTCATCGCCAGCAGCAGCGAGGTCAGCGGCGAAGTGCCGGGGTTGCAATCGGTCGACACGGCCATCGGCACACCAGCGGCACGCAGGGCGTCCATCGGCGGCAAACGGGTCTCGCGCAAGCAATAGAACGCGCCGGGCAACAGCACAGCCACCGTGCCCGCTTGCGCCATGGCAGCAACGCCTGCGTCCGTCAGGCATTCGAGGTGATCAGCAGACAGGCCGCCGTAACGCGCTACCAGCGCCGCCCCACCCTGGTCGGAGAGCTGTTCCGCGTGCAGCTTGACCGGCAGCCCCAAGCGTTGCGCCGCATCGAACATGCGCGCCGTCTGTGCGGGCGAGAAGCCGATGGTTTCGCAGAAGGCGTCAACGGCATCGACGAGGCCCTCGGTAGCGAGTGCGGGCAGCACGTCGGCGCAGAGGTGGTCGATGTAGTCATCTGCACGGCCGGCGAACTCGGGCGGCACGGCGTGCGCGCCGAGGAAGGTCGTGCGCACCCGCACCGGCAGCGACTGGCCGAAGCGGCGTGCGACGCACAGCATGCGGCGCTCGGTTTCCAGATCCAGGCCGTAGCCGGACTTGAGCTCGACGGTGGTGACGCCTTCGGCGCGCAGCGCGTTCAGACGCGGCAGGCTGGCTTCGGCGAGTGCGTCTTCGCTTGCCGCACGCGTGGCGCGCACGGTGGAGAGAATGCCGCCACCCGCGCGCGCAATCTGCTCGTATGGCACGCCGTTCAGGCGCGCCTCGAATTCATTGCTGCGGTTGCCGGCGTAGACGAGGTGCGTGTGGCAATCGATCAGGCCGGGGGTGAGCCACGCGCCGCCGCCATCGTGCTCGCGTGCGGCGTGAGCGTTGGCGGGCAAGTCGGCACGCGCGCCGAGCCATGCAATACGACCGTCCTTGACGGCGATAGCGCCGTCGCGGATCTCGCCATAGCCGTCAGCATCCGCCGCCAGCGTGGCCAGGTGGACGTTGGTCCAAAGCGCATCCCAGTGCATGTCAGCCATGTACGGTTCCTTGCAGGCCAATGCCGTCGGCCACCCGCGCAACCAAGCGGGCCGCGACGCGTGCCGTGTGGTTATCGATGTCGAGCGATGGATTCAGCTCCGCCACATCCGCCAGCCGCAGCTTGCCCGAGCTGACCACGCGATCGACGATGGGCTCGATCACATCCATCGACACGCCGCGTGCGGACGGTGCGCTCACGCCAGGGGCAACGCCCGCCGGCAGCACATCCAGGCACATCGTCAGATAAACGTGATCGACCTGGTTCAAGAACACGTCGACCACCTGCAGCACGTGTGCGAGCTGCATGATGTCCATCTCGTCGTCATGCATCCAGCGCACGCCGAGTTGGCGGGCGCGGGCGAACAGTGCTTCGGTGTTGGCGTAGGTGCTCACGCCCAGGCAGGCGTAGTGGAACGGCCAGCCGCGTCGCGCACAGTCTTCAGCGATCTGGCGGAACGGTGTGCCGGAGCTGCCGCGCTCGCCTGCGCGCAAGTCGAAATGCGCATCGAGGTTGAGGATGCCGATGCGCGGCGCTTGCTGCGACTTGCCAGCCAGATGCCGCGCCAGGCCGCCAAACGACGCCCATGCGATCTCATGCCCCCCGCCCAGCGCGATCGGGAACGCGCCACGATCGAGCAGATCGTGCAGCACGCCGGACAGCTCGCTCTGCGCATCTTCAAGCGCATCACCCTGGCACGTCACATCCCCCGCATCGACGACCACGCGGCCCGCGCGCGCCGGCAGGTTGGCGAGCATCTTGCGGATGGCGTTAGGGCCAGCTTGCGCACCGGTGCGCCCATGGTTGCGCGCAACGCCTGCGTCGCACGCAAAACCCGCCAGCGCAACGGTGTTGGCCAGCGGCGTCGATGCGTCAATGCGATGGACCGTCTGGTGCCAGCGCAGGCCCAGCGGGCCCTCCTCCGCATCGACGCGGCCTTGCCAGACGTTCCCGGCGTCCATTTGGGCTTGGGCCAACATGATCAGACCAGCGCGAGCGCGGCCAACTGGGCGCCGCACGAATCGCCCAGGTTACCGTCGAGCACGAGGCGGCGGGCCGCTTCGATGTCCGGTGCGAAGAGGCGGTCTTCACCGTAGTACGCCACGCGCGAGCGGATGCAGCCATGTGCCTTCTGCAGCGTGTCGGACGTCGCCAGCGGCTTGTGGAAGTCAACGCCCTGCGCAGCCGCCAGCGCCTCGATACCGACAATG
This sequence comes from Ralstonia sp. A12, assembly GCF_000801955.1. GTDB lineage: Bacteria > Pseudomonadota > Gammaproteobacteria > Burkholderiales > Burkholderiaceae > Ralstonia. Next base: position 259,674 of record NZ_JSZO01000028.1, on the reverse strand, counting down.
GTGGCGGTGTTGTCTGCCATGTCCTGCAGACGGCGCCCAGCGAAGGTCGCCATGCTGACGTGGTCTTCCTGGTTGGCGGAGGTCGGCAGGCTGTCAACGCTGGCCGGGTGGGCAAACGTCTTGTTTTCCGACGCCAGTGCGGCGGCAGTGACATGCGCAATCATGAAGCCCGAGTTCAGACCCGGTTGCTCGACCAGGAACGGCGGCAGGCCCGACAGCGTGGAATCGATCAGCAGCGCAATGCGGCGCTCCGACAGCGCACCGATTTCGGCAATCGCCATCGCCAACATGTCAGCGGCAAAGGCCACCGGCTCGGCGTGGAAGTTGCCGCCCGAGATCACTTCACCAGCTTCAGCGTAGACCAGCGGGTTGTCCGTCACCGCGTTGGCTTCGGTGAGCAACGTGCCGCCGGCCTGACGGATCAGGTCGAAGCACGCGCCCATGACTTGCGGCTGGCAGCGCAGGCTGTACGGGTCTTGCACGCGCTTGTCGCCCACCAGGTGCGACTTGCGGATGGCGCTGCCCGTCAACAGGTTGCGGTACACGGCGGCGGTGGCGATCTGCCCGGCCTGGCCGCGCACGGCGTGCACACGCGGATCGAACGGTGCATCGCTGCCCTTGGCGGCGTCCACCGACAGCGCACCAACCACGGTGGCTGCTTGCAGCAGGCGCTCGGCCAAGAACAAGCCGTTCAATGCCAGCGCAGTCGACACTTGCGTGCCGTTGATGAGCGCCAGGCCTTCCTTGGCAGCCAGTGCGATCGGCTCGATGCCGGCGGCGGCCAGCGCTGCACGTGCCGGGGTACGCACACCGTTCACGCGCACATCGCCCTCGCCCAGCAGGGCCAGCGTCATGTGAGCCAGCGGTGCCAGGTCACCCGACGCGCCCACTGAACCCTTGGATGGAATGCACGGTGTGATGCCCGCGTTCAGCAGCGCCAGCAGCGTGTCGATCACGACACGGCGCACGCCCGAATAACCGCGTGCGAGGCTCGCTGCCTTCATCAGCAGCACGAGGCGCGCCACGCTGTCGCTCACGTCTTCACCGGTACCAACGGCGTGCGACAGGATCAGGTTGCGTTGCAGGCGCTCCAGCTCGTGCGTGGGAATCTGCGTTTTGGCCAGCAGGCCGAACCCGGTGTTGATGCCGTAAGCAGGATCGCCCTTGGCAACGATGGCCTGCACGGTGGCAGCCGACGCTTCGATGGCGGCAGCGCAGTCGCCGGACAAAGCAACAGGCGTTGGGGCGAGCCACACGCGGCGCAGGTCGGCAAAGGTCATCTCGCCCGGTTGCAGCGTGAGGATGGGGGGCGTGGTCATGGTGTTCATGGTCAATGCGTTTGGATGTTTCATTGTCACCCCGGCGCGCGACCGGGGCACATCGTTTAGTCGTACAAATCCCCGCCCGCGCGGGGATCGCCGTATCGGCTCAGCCGATCATCGGCAGGTTCAGACCGTTGCGCTTGGCGCAGGCAACGGCGGTCTCATAGCCCGCATCCGCGTGGCGCATGACGCCCGAGCCGGAATCGTTGACCAGCACGCGGCCCAGGCGCTTTGCGGCGGCTTCCGTGCCGTCAGCAACGATCACCACGCCCGAGTGCTGCGAATAGCCCATGCCGACGCCGCCACCGTGGTGCAGCGACACCCAGGTCGCGCCGCCAGCGGTGTTGAGCAGCGCGTTGAGCAGCGGCCAGTCCGACACGGCATCGGTGCCGTCACGCATCGATTCCGTCTCACGGTTGGGGCTGGCGACGGAGCCGGTGTCGAGGTGATCGCGGCCGATCACGATCGGGGCCTTCAGCTCGCCGTTCTTGACCATCTCGTTGAAGGCCAAGCCGGCCAGGTGGCGCTCGCCCAGACCCAGCCAGCAGATACGTGCGGGCAGGCCCTGGAAGGCGATGCGATCACGCGCCATGTCGAGCCAGCGGTGCACGTGCGTGTTGTGCGGGAAGAGTTCCTTGATCTTGGCATCCGTCTTGTAGATGTCTTCCGGGTCACCCGACAGCGCGACCCAGCGGAACGGGCCCTTGCCCTCGCAGAACAACGGACGGATGTAGGCCGGCACGAAGCCCGGGAAGTCGAAAGCATTCTTCACGCCCTGGTCGAACGCGACCTGGCGGATGTTGTTGCCGTAATCGACGGTCGGGATGCCCATGGCCTGGAAGTCGAGCATGGCTTGCACGTGCACAGCGCACGACTTGGCGGCCTCGTCGGTCAGGCGGGCGTGCTGCGACGGATCGCGTTGCGCAGCACGCCATTGCTCGACCGTCCAGCCCACCGGCAGGTAGCCGTTGACCAGATCATGTGCCGAGGTCTGGTCGGTCACCAGATCCGGCTTCAGGCCGCCGGCGCGGGCACGCTTGACCAGCTCCGGCAAGATTTCCGCCGCATTGCCCAGCAGACCGATGGAAACGGCCTCGCCGCGCTCGCAATGGTGGCGGATCAGGTTGAAGGCGTCGTCGATGTCCTTGGCTTGCTTGTCGAGGTAACGCGTGCGCAGGCGGAAGTCGATGCTCGATTGCTGGCACTCGATGTTCAGCGACACGGCGCCAGCCAGCGTGGCAGCCAGCGGCTGTGCGCCGCCCATGCCGCCCAGGCCGGCGGTCAGGATCCACTTACCAGCCAGCTTGCCGTCGTAGTGCTGGCGGCCGGCTTCAGCAAAGGTCTCGTACGTGCCTTGCACGATGCCTTGGCTGCCGATGTAGATCCAGCTACCGGCCGTCATCTGGCCGTACATGAACAGGCCCTTACGGTCCAGCTCGTTGAAGTGTTCCCAGTTCGCCCACTTGGGCACCAGGTTGGAGTTGGCGATCAGCACGCGCGGTGCGTCCGGGTGCGTCTTGAACACGCCGACCGGCTTGCCGGATTGCACCAGCAGCGATTCGTCATCGTTCAGCTCGCGCAGCGTTTCGAGGATCTTGTCGTAGCAGGCCCAGTCGCGCGCCGCACGGCCAATACCGCCGTAGACAACCAGGTGCTTCGGGTTCTCGGCCACGTCTGGATCCAGGTTGTTCTGCAGCATGCGGTAGGCGGCTTCGGTCAGCCAGCTCTTGCAGTGCAGCTCGGTGCCGCGCGGGGCGCGAATCTCGCGCGATGCGTCGTAACGCGGGTCGTTGGTCAGGTGTGCAGCGTTGGTCGGGGCATTCATGTGAGGTCTCCTGCGAACTCCTTGGGTGTGCTGAGCATCTTATGTTGTATATACAACTTAGGCAAGAAAACTTTACAAGCTAAGAGCAAACCCTGATGATGACTGTCATCCGCACATCACATCGGCCGCCAGACCGCACAAAAAGTCGCCCCCATGTCACAAGATCAGTCCGCCAGCACCCCCGCCTTCCAGCGCATCAAGGAAGACATCCTCACGCGCATCCGCAGCGGCGAGTGGCAGGAGGGCGAAATGATTCCGGGGGAGACCACCCTGGCGCAGACCTTTGGCGTGTCGCGCATGACGGTCAATCGCGCGCTGCGCGAGCTGACCGCCGAGCAGATCCTCACGCGCGTGCAGGGGTTGGGGACGTTCGTCGCGCAGCAGAAGTACCAGGCGACGCTGGTGGCGATCCGTAACATCGCCGAGGAAATTGCTGCGCGTGGCCACCTGCACCGCGCCGAACTGCACAAGCTCGAACGCGCACGCGCCAACGACGCGATGGCCGCTTCGTTTGGCGTACCGGTTGGGCGCGTGCTGTTCCATTCATTGATCGTGCATTTCGAGAACGACCTGCCGATCCAGGTGGAAGACCGCTGGGTGAATGCCACGCTCGCGCCCGAGTACATGGAGCAGGACTTCACGCAGACCACGCCGAATGCCTACCTGATGCGCGCCGCCCCGCTGCAGGGTGTGGACTACGGCATCGAGGCCCGCCTGCCCCCGCGCGAGATCGCCGAGATGCTGCACATGGACGTGCGTGAGCCATGCCTGATGCTGCGGCGCAAGACCCTGTCGCAGGGTCAGGTCGCCTCGCTGGCGACCATGTGGCACCCGGGGGGGCGCTACCAGTTCACGGGGAGTTTCTAAGCCGCCGCCGGTGCTGCACTGGGACTCAGCGCAGGTTCACCAGGCCACGGCAGCCCGGCCCATGCACCCTTGGGGCCAAGCAGTTGGCGCAAGTGGGATTCATCAAAACCGCTGCCCAACGGATCAGCGCGAAACGCGGCCACCCACTGCCGCCGCCCGGCGATACAGGCGTGGCCGAAGTCTTCCCAACCCGCAAAACAATCCTGCGCGCGCTGCGCGTTGAGCAGCAGCACCCGCCACGCCACCATCGGGTCAGCCCACCCAAAGAGCACAGCATTGCGCGCCAGAAAAGCCATGCGCACGCAGGCGAACGCCAGCGCGGCGCGCGGGTCATCGGCGGGTTGCAACGCGTGCAGGTCAGCGCGAAACCATTGGGCTTCCAGCACGCGTGACAGATGCGCCCTCACCTCGTCGTCGGATGTGGTCGGGCGCAGTTCCATCTGGTGCAGCAGCGGCGCGCGAAACAGCTTGCGCGTTTCCTCATTGAGTTCGGTCGTCACGGGGCTCATGAAGCCCGTTAGACCGGTCGCGTCCACCATGGGTTGTGCCAGCGCCAGCGCCCAGTGCTTGCGCGGTGTGAAGGCAGCCCGCTTGGCCGGGCGGAAGTACCGGACCACGCGCCACAGCACCAACACCGCCAGCAGGATCTTGAGCCAGGTGGGCATCGATGGTCTCGCTTATCCGAGTTGTGTGCCGGCCAACGCTTCCGCTTCGCGTGCGGACATGTCTGGCCACGGTACGTCTTCCGTCACGAAGCTGGCATCGGTGCCCGACGATGTCGTGCTTGCGCCCCGCTTGGCGCGCGCCTGGCGCGTGGCGTAGGCAACCGACGCGGCACGCGGCGGATGCTCAGCCAGCAACGCTGGCTGGCGCGCAGCAATCAGCCACTCCACCATCGGCGTGGGCGCACGCAGGCGCGGGAACAGTTGCGGATGGTGCGCCACCAGTTGGGTCTGCGTGGCGGCATCGGTCACGTCTTCAATGCGTTGCCAGCCGGCAGGCGTGTGCACCAGGCCGATGGCAATGCAATCCGCAGGCGTATCACCGCCGGGTGCCAGCGCGTTGAAGCAGGCCAGCACATCGCCGACATAGCGGTCGATCGGGGGCCGGTTCTGCTTGCCCTTGACCTGCTCGACGGTCAGCGCGCCATCGGCCCCGACGATCAGGCTGATGGTGATGTGCGGCTGCCCACCGGCGTCACGAAAGCTCAACAGGCGCAGGCGTTGTTGCTCGATGGCTTCGGCATAGCGCTCGCCGTAGCCGCCGGACAGCGTGCGGCGATCTGCAAACTGGCCAAGGCAGTGGCGCATGACGTAGCTCTCGAAAGCCATCTCCGCGCGCAACAAGGTACTGTCATGCCGGAACTCGACAAAGCTGCCATTGGGAGTGCTCAGCAGGGCGCGCAGGGCGTCGGGTTGGCTCTCGCGCCAGCCGCGCTCAATGCGAGCGGCCATCTCGGCATGCTCGCGTTCCCATTGCGCCAGGGCCTGCGGACAGTTGATGCGGTCGAGCTTGCCTTCCAGCGCGGTGCCCCGGCGCGAGGTCAGGAACTCCAGCAACCGCTGTTCCAGCGCCAGCAACTGGGGCTCGACGGGGTCGATCCACACCACCGGTGCCAGCGATGCGGCATCCGCACCGGGCGCAGCCTTGGCAGTCGCAAAGCGCAATGCCACCCATTCGGGCAGCGTGGCGGCACCCAGCGCCTTGCGTGCCTCGTCCAGCGAGGCAATCGGCCGTGCCGGCTCGAAGTTGGCGACCAGGTGCCGATAGAAATGATTCAGCAGCCAGGCACGCACCGGCGCCGCATCGCCACGCGCTTCACTGCGCGCCGCGATGCCGGCTTTGAGCCGATCGGCGTTGAGCGCGTTACGCGGGGCGTAGCCGGTCGTCCGGGCTGCGCGACTCATTTCCAGATTTGCCACCACGACTTGCCAGACGCCGCGCCGTTGCCGCCGCGCTTGTACGAGGCCTGGAGCGTCTTCATGGCGTCGTAGTCCTGGCGAGCGGAGGCGTCATCACGCGGGTTGCAGTCCATCGAGCGTTGACACAGGGCTGCGGCTTCATCAAAGCGCGCCAGTGCACCCATGACCTGGGCAGCCTTGGCCAATGCCCAGTAATCGTCGCAAGCATGCACCTGCGGTTCCAGGCGATTCCAGTAGGTCGCTGCCTCTTGCTCCAGTGCCTGCCCCATGTAAAGCAGCACGCGCAGGCGCGCGCCCAGTGCACCGGATGTCAGGGCGTCTTCCTTCTCGCCGTTCTCCACCTGCCAGTGCGCCAGGCGCTCCAGCCAGATCGAGATTTCGTGCGGCCGCTCCAGGGTCAGCAGGGCACGCGCCACATCGCCCACGTAGTCGTTTGGTTCGTGCCGGCTGTAACCGTAGTCGGCCGAGAAGTTCCAGAGTGCCTCGGCGGCGTCCAGCACACCGGCGTGGTCTTCCTGCTCGATGCGGGAGCGCAGGATGCCGTCGTAGTGCTCGGCAAACGGGCTGGCGGCGATGCCGCGGCGGTGCAGTTCAACGGCGTCGTCGTAGCGGCTCTCGTAGTAGCGGTACTGGATCGCGAGGTTGTTGCAGAGCATCGAGTACAGGTGCGCGCATGCATCGTACGGATGCCCGGTGCCGGTCGCAAAATAGCGCTCCATGCGAGCCTGCGCCTGCTCGTAGACCGTGCACAGCAGCTTGCGGTACAGCTTCTGCGCTTCGTCCTGTTGCTTGGCCGGCAGGTCACCGAGCTGCTCTTCGTACTCGTTGTCGACGGTCACGGCAAAGGCGTAGCCCCACAGCCCGCTGGGCACCGCCGGCACCGGCAGCCGGAGCGTTTCCAGCAGCCCCAGCGAGCGTGCACGCGCGTGGAAGAGGGAGTACGCCGTGCGGTTGTCCTCCATCTCGATCTCGTGCGTGGCGGCCAGCAGTTGCGCCGCTTCGGTGGTCGGGTCGATGCGCCCTGCCATGCCGTTGCGCACGGCCATCAGGCGCGTGGTCCACGGGTGCTTGGGCGCGCGGGCCTCAGCCAGCGCGTGGGCCGTAACCACGACTTCCGGCAGGGCATCTTCGGCGTCCTTGTCCGCCAGCGCGGCAAACAGCGTGCGGTGCACGTCGGAGCGCTCGTGCAGCGCGCCGCCATGCCCTTGCGCCAGTTGCACGAAGCGTTCGAAGGTCTCGTCCAGGTGGCAGGCACGCAAGACGCACAGCGCCCACCAGACCGAGGTGTCTGCCGGATCGGCCAAGCGCGCGCTCACGATGGGCGGCAGTCCTTCCCACATACCGGTTTCGACCTGGTAGATGTGGAAGAACGCACGCTGTCCGGCCTCGTCAAAACGGCCGGCCTCGATCAGCCATTCGAGCTCGTATTCGATAAAGTCGTCGCTGCCGTCGGACGACAGGCTGTAGCGCGCGGCGGCACAGGCCTCCAGCGCGCCGGCCAGGTCGCCCTGCTTGCGCTTCGCACGCGCAGCCAGGCGTGCCAGACGGACTTCTGCCTCGCGGCGACGCGGCGATGACCAGTCGGCCGTAAGCGCGGTCACCGGTTGCACAAATGCGTTCAGGTGGTCCGGCACGATCTCGATCAGCGCATCGCCCAGGCGCAGCCAATCGTTTTCGTCGACGTCCTGATCGGGGGCGGCGGTCTGCAGCGCGGCGATGCTGGCCTCAGCCGCAGCACGCGCTTCGGCAACCTGTTCATGCCGGGAATACGCCCAGGCCCGGCGGCGGCGGTGGTCAGCCGTATCCCACGCGCGGAACGCCGCCCGGCCTGGAATCGCTTGGTCGATGGCCTCGCGCAGGTCGATGGTCGGCAGCGCGACAGGAAACGCGGCGTATTCGAGCTGATCGAACACACGCAGTTGGCGATACGCATCGGCGTCCAGATCGGGGCGCTCGCGGACGATGGCGTGCATCTCGGACAGCGCCTGCTGGGCGGCCGCTTCATCGCGCAGGTAACTGGCCATCTGCAGACGATACAGCGCGAGCTGCATCTGCACACCGGTCTGGGCGTCTGCGGGCGCGGCGGCCAGCACGGCGGCGCCATCACCATCGACCACGGCGCGCGCGGCCGGTGTATCACCCGCGCGCATCCACAACGTGTGCAGGCGGTCGATCGCATCGAGCGTATCGGCACGCAACGGCTTGGCACGCAGGCGCGCCAGCAGGTCAGCCGCTTCGCTCGAATCGCTTTCTTCCAGATCGGCTTCGAGGCGGTCGAGCAGTTGTTCAAGTTGCGCGCCGCTCAGGGCATCGCGATCGGGCGTCATCTCTTCTTCTCCGGAGGGAACGCCGCGCAGCTTAGCGCCCAGCCGGGCGAGACTGGATTAAGGTTTGGTAACACCGCCCGCGCCGAAACGACGCGCAAGCAAGACGTCAGGCATGTCCCTTCCAGGGCACTGCGCGCGCTTCGATGACACGCATTGCCAGATCGAACGCCCACGCAATCGCACCGATCAGCACGATGCCCATCACCACCAGATCCGTACGCAGGAAACTCGACGCATTGAGCACCATCTGCCCGAGACCGACGGTGGCCGCCACCATCTCTGCCGCCACCAGCGTGGTCCAGCCGAAACCGATGGCGATGCGCAAGCCGGTGAGGATTTCCGGCAGCGCCGCCGGCAGGATCACGTGCCGCACCACCTGCGTGAAACTCGCTCCCAGCGCATAGGCGGCGTTGATCTGCTCGCGCGTGGCGCTGCGCACACCGGCGCGTGCGGCCATGGCGATTGGCGCAAAGCACGCCAGGTAGATGACGACGATCTTGGCGCGCTCATCAATGCCCAGCCAGATGACCACCAGCGGCAGGTAGGCCAGCGGCGGCAGCGGGCGGTAGAACTCGATGGGTGGGTCGAGCAGGCCACGGGCGGTGCGCGACACGCCCATCGCCAGGCCGACCGGTATGGCAGTCACCGCCGCCAACGCAAATGCGCCAAACACGCGCAGCGCGCTCCAGCCCAGGTGCGCGGCCAGCGGCTGACCGCCTTGGATATCCCCACGCCACGCATCGAGGAAGGCGCGCCCGACTGCCTGCGGCGATGGCAGAAACAGCGGCGGCACCCAATGGAAGGTCGTGGCTGCCCACCACAGCAGCAGCAACGCGCCCACCGAAAGCAGGCTCAACCCCAGCGCACTGCCCTCACCGGGCAAACGGTAGCCGCGCAGCTTGCGTTGCGGTTTGACGGAGGGCGCCGCCGTTTCGACGGGAACACCCTTGAACACTGCGGTTTCGATCGCACTCATGCGGCCAGCTCCTCCGGCGCGCGGTGGATCAGCGCCAGTACACGCTCGCGCCACGCAATGAATTCCGGCGACGACTTCACGGCCCGAGCATCTGCGCCCGCCAGCGCCTGCCGCGAGAACGGCAGATCAAACGTCTGCACAATCCGCCCCGGCGACGGCGACATCACCACCAGCCGCGTCGCCAGGAACAGCGCTTCTTCCACATCGTGCGTGATGAAGAACACGGTGGTGCCCGTGCGTTGCCACACATCCAACACCAGCGTCTGCATGGTTTCGCGCGTGAAGGCGTCGAGCGCCCCCATCGGTTCGTCCATCAGCAAGACGCGCGGTTCGGTCGCCAGCGCACGCGCGATGCCGACGCGCTGCTGCATGCCGCCTGACAGGGCATACACGGGCGAGGTGGCATGCGTCTCCAGGCCAACCAGCCGCAGCAGCTCGAGCGCCCGCGCGTGGCGTGTCTTGCGATCCAGGCCGCGCAGCTTCAGGCCGAGCGCCACGTTGTCGCGCACGTTCAGCCACGGCATCAGGCCATAGCGCTGGAACACCACGCCGCGCTCGGCACCCGGACCGTCCACTTCCCGCCCGTCAAGCAGAATGCGTCCCGCTGTTGGCGCGACAAAGCCAGCCAGGCAGTTCAGCAGCGTGGTCTTGCCGCAGCCCGACGCGCCCAGCGCAACGACAAACTCGCCGGCGTCGATGGCCAGATCGACGCCACCCAGCGCTTGCGTCGTGCGGCCGCGCGCGTCGGTGTAGTCGACGCGCAGGCCGCGCACGTCAATGCGGCTCATCGGGATGCGGCAGCCACAGCCTTGGTGGCCCCGCCGGCCGCGCGCTGCACGAAGCGTGCGTCGATGGCCGCACCGTAATCCGGCAGCACCGCCTGGATCGTGCCCTGCGTCTTCAGGAACTGCGCCGTCGCCAGCAGCGATTGCGCTGCACCCGACTGCGCGCCGCCGCCCAGCCAGCGCTTGGAAGCCTGCTCCGCCGCATCGGGGAAGGCATACAACGCAAGGCTGGCCGGCACGTCAGCGGCCGTCGCGCCCGAGGTCTTGGCCACCGCTGCCACCTGCGGCGAGGTCACCGTCCACGCGGCCTTGTTGTCGCGATAGGCGGCATCGGCCTTGGCCAGCACCTCGACAAACTTGGCGATGAACTCCGCATGGTCACGCGCAAACTTGCGGTCGGCCACGAAGCCATCGAAGGTCGACTTGCCGGTGGCGGCGGCGATCTTGCCGGAGGTCGTCAGCACCGTGCCATTCTTCTTCACCTTGGCGAGCACCGGGTCCCAGATGAAGGCGGCATCCACATCGCCACGGTCCCACGCGGCAGACAGCTCCTGCGGGCGCAGGTTGACGACCTTCACGTCGCGCGGCTCAAGCCCCGCCTGCTGCAGCGCCACCAGCGCATGGAAGTGCGAGGTCGACACATACGGCACGCCCAGGGTCTTGCCCTTCAAGTCCGCCACGCGCGTAACGCCGCTGCCGTTGCGGGCGACCAGCGCCTCGGCATCGTTGATGTTGTCGAGAATCCAGAACAGCGACAGGTCCACACCCTGCGACACACCGGCCGCAATCGGGCTCGACCCCGCCTCGCCAATCTGCACCGAGCCCGACGCAATGGCGCGCACCACATCGGCGCCGCTGGCGAGCTGGCGATACGTCACCTTGTAGCCGGTGGCGCGCTCGACTTCGCCGGTGGCCTGGGCGTAGCGCCAGGGCAGCACCATGTCCTGATAGGCGATGACGACCTCGCGGTCCGCGGCACGCGCAGGGGCGGCACCAAGCAAGGCAAACGAGATGGCCACTGACGACGCAGCCGCCAGCAAACGGGGGAGAGAAAAACCAGCCATGAAGGACTCCGGCAGAAGAAGAACGCGCACATGCGCCGGAGTCGATTGTGGGAGACGGCAGACGGGGCTGTCGTCGAAGAAAATCGGCTGAGCTTATGCAGCCCGCATGCAGACCTAAACGCGGTAGATCAATACTGGCTGAGCGTGCTGGACAACAGCTTGGCGGTAATGTCCACGATGGGGATCACGCGCTCATACGCCATGCGCATCGGCCCGATCACGCCCAGCGTGCCGACGATCTTGCCGTCCACCTCGTACGGCGCGGTGATGACAGCCATGTCTTCGTGCGGCACCAGGCTGCTTTCGCCACCGATGAAGATCTGCACGCCCTCTGCGCGGCTCGATACGTCCAGCAGTTGCAGCAGGCCCGTCTTCTGCTCGAACACCGCAAAGAGCCGGCGCAGCTTGTCCATGGACGAAGACAGGTCTTCCACGTCCAGCAACTTGCGCTCGCCGGAGATCACCACTGGCTCTTCATCCGACACGGCGCTGCTGCCCGCCTCCACCGCCGCCTGCATCAGCGAGGTCATGTCGGCCTGTAGCACCGACAGCTCGCCACGCAGGCGCTCGCGCACGGCGTCGAACGTCAGGCCGCCGTAGTGCGCGTTGATGTAGTTGGCCGCTTCCACCAGCTGCGACGGGCTGTAGGGCGTATCGGTATGGATGATGCGGTTCTGCACGTCGCCCTCGGGCGTGACGACGATCAGCAGGATGCGGTTTTCCGACAGCCGCAGGAATTCGATCTGCCGGAAGGCGTGCGAGCGGCGCGGCGTCATCACGACGCCGGCAAACTGCGACAGGTTGGACAGCGTCTGCGCCGCCGCCGCAATCACCCGCTGCGACGACTCCGACCCATGCGACGCCAACTGCGTACGTACCTGCTCGGCAATCACGCCGGCCATCTGCTGCGCCATGCGGTCGTGCGCGCCGAGCACATCGAGCGGGCTGGCCGTCAGCATGGTGTCGACGAAGAGGCGGTAGCCGCGCGGCGTCGGAATGCGCCCGGCCGAGGTGTGCGGGCTGGCGATAAAGCCCATCTCCTCCAGGTCGGACATCACATTGCGGATGGTGGCCGGCGAGAGATCGAGCCCCGAATACTTCGACAAGGTGCGCGAGCCCACGGGCTGGCCCTCGGCGATGTACCGTTCGATCAGGGTCTTGAGGAGGATGGTGGCGCGCTTGTCCATGGTTCTTCAATTTTACGCAAATTCGGCGCCCGCTTACGGGTGACGCAAGCGTTTCTTCGTGAAACGCGCGCCAACGTAGCGGGGGTCATATCGATATGGTGTAATGCGCGCATGTCGATTTCCCCGTCCGCCGTGGCCCCGCAACCTCCCGCCTCGCCTTTCAAGACCGTCGCGCTGGTCGGCCGGTATTCGGCCTCCAACATTGCCGGCCCGCTCATGGATCTGGCGTCGTGCATTGCCGCGCGCGGACATGACATCGTGTTCGAGCGCGAAACCGCGCTCAATATCGGCGTCCAGGATTACCCTGCCCTGCCGCCCGAAGAAATGGCGCGCCAGGCCGATGTGGCCGTGGTGCTCGGCGGCGACGGCACGCTGCTCGGTATCGGTCGCCACCTGGCCGGCGCCAGCGTGCCCGTGATCGGCGTCAACCACGGGCGGCTCGGCTTCATGACCGACATCCCGTTCGACGATGTGCACACTGTGCTGCCCGACATGTTGTCCGGCCGCTACGAAGCGGAAACCCGCACGCTGCTGCAGGCGCAGGTCGTGCGCGATGACGAGGTCATCTTCTCCGCCCTGGCCTTCAACGACGTGGTGGTCAACCGCTCGGGCACCTCGGGCATGGTGGAGCTGGCCGTGTCGGTCGATGGCTTCTTCATGTACAACCAGCGATCCGACGGCCTGATCGTCTCCACGCCCACCGGGTCGACGGCATATGCGCTGTCCGCCGGCGGGCCGATCCTGCATCCGGCGCTCTCGGGCCTCGTGCTGGTGCCCATCGCACCGCATTCGCTGTCGAACCGGCCGATCGTCATTCCGCAGGATGCAGAGGTGGTCATCCAGGTCACCAGCGGGCGCGATGCCAGCGTCAACTTCGATATGCAGTCGCTCACCTCGCTGCTGCCGGGCGACCGCATCGTCGTGCGTCGCTCCGAGCGCACGGTGCAACTGCTGCACCCGGTCGGCTACAACTACTACGCCACGCTGCGCAAGAAGCTGCATTGGCACGAGTACCCGACCGAAGACAACCGGCTGTAACCCAAACTCCGTCCCACGCACCATGCTGCGCAGCCTCACCATCCGCGATTTCGTCATCGTTCACGCGCTGGACCTCGATCTGGCCGACGGCTTTACCGTGTTCACTGGCGAGACGGGCGCGGGCAAGTCCATCCTGATCGACGCACTGGCCCTCACGCTGGGCGAACGTGCCGACGCCGCCGTGGTGCGCGAAGGTGCACCGCGCGCCGACATCACGGCCGAGTTCGATGTGCATCCGCACGTTGCCGCCTGGCTGGAAGCCCACGAGCTGCACGATGACGAAGGTGTGATCCTCCTGCGCCGCACGGTCGATGCTGCCGGCCGCAGCAAGGCCTTCATCAACGGGGCGGCTGTCACGCTGGCGCAACTGCGCGAAGTGGGCGAGCAACTGGTCGACATCCATGGCCAGCACGCGCATCAACTGCTGCTCAAGACCGACGCGCAGCGCAGCCTGCTCGATGCCCACGCCGGCCTGGAAGGCGCTGTACGTGTGGTGGGCGAGCACTATCGCGAATGGCACACCGTGGTGCGCCTGCGCGAAGCCGCCGAGCAGCAGTCGCGCGAAGCCCAGCTTGAGCGCGAACGCATCGAGTGGCAGGTCAACGAATTGCAGAAGCTTGGTCCCCAGCCCGGCGAATGGGAAGACATTCAGGCCGAGCACCATCGCCTATCGCATGCCGCCAGCCTGATGGAAGGCACGCGCGCGGCGCTGGATGGCCTGTCCGAATCGGAAGGCGCGGTGCTCACACAACTGGGTGCCACGCTCCACACGCTGCGCGAACTCGCCGAGATCGACCCCGCGCTGGCCGATGTGCTGGCCGCGCTGGAACCGGCCGAAGTGCAGATCCAGGAAGCCGTGCACACGCTCGCGCGCTATGCCGACCGTGCCGAGCTGGACCCGGACCGCCTGGCCGAAGTCGACGCGCGCATGCAGGCGCTGCACACCATGGCGCGCAAATATCGCGTCGCACCGGAAACGCTGCCGGCCGAACTGGCCGAGCGCCAGGCACAACTGGCTGCGCTGCAGGCGGCGTCCGATCTGGAGGCACTGCAAGCACAGGAAGCACAAACCCACGCCGCCTACATGGTGGTCGCCCAGGCGCTGTCGCGCGCTCGCGCCAAGGCCGCGCGCGAGTTGGCCGAGGCCGTGACCGACGCCATGCAGGGCCTGTCGATGGCCGGCGGACGTTTTGATATCGCACTGCACGCACTGGAGCACGGCGGTGCGGCGGGCCTGGAGCAAATTGAATTCCTCGTCGCCGGGCATGCGGGCGTATCGCCGCGGCCGCTGGCGAAGGTCGCGTCTGGCGGCGAACTGGCGCGGATCAGCCTGGCGATCTCCGTGATTGCCAGCGAAGCGAGCCCGACCCCCACGCTGATCTTCGACGAAGTCGATTCCGGCATCGGCGGCGCCGTGGCAGAAGTGGTGGGACGGCGCCTGCGCGAGCTGGGTACGCGTCGCCAAGTGTTGTGTGTGACCCATCTGCCGCAGGTGGCAGCACTGGCGAATCACCACATCCAGGTCGCCAAGCAGACGGTGGCCGGCAGCACGCGATCGGACCTCGTGGTGCTGGATGCCACCAGCCGCGTGGATGAAATCGCCCGCATGCTGGGCGGTGCGTCGCTGACCGACACCACACGCCGCCACGCCGACGAGATGCTGGCCGCTGGCCGTGCACAACCTGCACCAGCACCTGCCGCACGTAAATCGCGGCGCGTGGCGCAGTGATCGCCTATACCGGAAGCATCGCCGCCATCTCTGGCGCGAACGCTCCGGCGCCGCACGCAGCCAACACCATTGATTGCATTCAAGGAGAACCCCATGGCCCAACCGGCTGCCCGCCCCCCGCTGTCTTCACGCTCGCTGCTGTCGTCCGCCAAGCCCGCGCTGGTGGCAGCGCTTGGCCTGTGCCTGCTGACGGCGTGCAAGTCGGTGCCCGCCATTGACCCAGGCCAGCCGCCTGCCATGGACCCCGCCTCCGCCAACACCCAGCCGCCGGCTTCGGTATCGGCCGCGCACGCCCTGGGTGACATCATTGTCGGCTTGAGCACGCCAACCACCGCTTCCGCCACCGTGCAAGGCCTGCTGGACGCAGCCGGCGCACGCGCAACACCGCGCTTGGCCTTTGCAGTGGTGCGGCCGATGTCGGGCGGGTTCTGGGTCGTGCGCGCCAGCTCGGGCGACGCGGCAGCCACGCTGGACGGCGCGGTCGCTGCCTTGCGCTCCGCCCCCGGCGTCGCCTCAGCCGACCCGGATCGTGTGATGAAGATTCAGCGCTAAACACGACCAAGAGCGATTAAGCACCGCGCACATCAGACCTCCACACTGTGAAAAACGCATGGGCCCGATTCTGGGCCCATCGTGCTTTCTGCGGGGCGCATATCCTGCTACGGCGCCAGCGCACAGGCGGGCTTTCCCCACCTTAAGCCATCGGGTTTCTGCCATCACAGGCGGGCAGGTCGCGTGCTACCTTTGATTTTGTGTAATGAACTGTCAACGATCACATCCTGACGACGTTTCTCATCACAACAAGATGCCACGGAGCGTGCACCGATGACCCCTTCCTCTTTCCGGTTGAAGTCCTGGCTCCGCGCAGGCGCGGGCGTCGCCTGTCTCGCCTGGCTGATGGGCGGTTACACAGCCACTGCGGTGGCTGCCACGGCGCGGCCGCAATATACGGGCGACCTGATCATCAAATGGCGCGACGACACCAGCGGCACACGCAAGACACTGTCGGCCGCGGAATCCAGCAACCGGCTGCTGTCAGTCGCGCAAACGGCCGGCAGCACGCTGCAAGTCAAACGCACGTTGGCCACCGCTGCGCAGCTCATGCACACCGGCCTGACCGACGCTGCCAGCATTGAAGCCACCGCCGCCAAGATCGCACAGGACGCACGCGTGGCCTATGCGGTGCCCGATCGCATCCTGCGGCCCAACACCATCCCCAACGACCCGTTGTTTGCTACGCAGAACAACCTCGCCTCGCCTACGCTCGTGCCGGGCGGCATCAACGCGGCGGCGGCGTGGAGCATCACGCAGGGCTCGGGCAACATCGTGGTGGCAGTGGTCGACACCGGCTATACCGACCACCCGGATCTGGTCGGCAAGATCCTGCCCGGCTACAACTTCATCTCCGACCCTGCCCGCGCGGGCAACACGTTTGGCCGTGGAACGGACGCGCATGACCTGGGCGACGGCGTGACCTCGGCGCAGGTGTCCACCATTTCGGGCTGCACCAGCAGCGACGTCGCCAACAGCAGCTGGCACGGCACCGAGGTCAGCAGCGTGCTGGCGGCCAACACCAACAACGCGCTCGACATTGCCGGCGTGGGCTGGAACACACAGGTCGTACCGGTGCGCGTGTCGGGCAAGTGCGGCGCGCTGCTGTCCGATACGGTAGACGGCATGCTGTGGGCGGGCGGTATCGCCGTCACAGGCGCACCCACCAATGCCAACCCGGCACGCGTGGTCAACGTGAGCCTGGGCAGCACGGGTGCGTGCTCGGCCGCCGAGCAGGATGCGGTGAACCGGCTGGCGTCAATCGGCACCACGGTGGTGGCGGCCTCCGGCAATGAAGCCGCACAAAGCGCCGATGCGCCGGCCAACTGCACGGGCGCGATCGCCGTCACGGCAAACGTGGATAGCGGTGAAAACGCCAGCTACGCCAACGTTGGGCCACAAGTTGCACTGTCGGCGCCAGGCGGCGGCTGCGCCAACTCACAGGCCACCAGCAGCGGCTGCACGGGCACCACGTCAGTCATCCAGGCCGATTCCAACGACGGCGCCCAAACCCTCGGCAACTATGTCGTCAAATCCGTGGCGGGCACGAGCTTCTCCACACCGGAAGTGGCCGGCACCATTGCGCTGATGCTGAGCGTGCAACCACAACTGTCGAACGCGCAAATCCTGGCCGGCTTGCAGCAGACGGCGCGCCCGCACCCAAGCGGCACGTACTGCGCCGTCAACACCGGCCTGTGCGGTGCAGGCTTGCTGGATACCGCAGGCGCGGTGGGTTACGCCCAACGAACGACGCCTGCCGGCATCGGCAGCGGCACGTCGAACTCGGGTAGCTCCGGTGGATCCAGCGGTAGTAGCGGCGGCGGTGGCGGTGGCGGCGGTGCCATCCCGCTAGTGGCGGCGGCCATGCTGCTGGCCCTGGGGCTGGCGTGCCGGCGCAAGCGCACGCTGTCGCCGTAGCGTCATCATCAGGTTGAGCAAGACCGCCTCCCATGTGGAGGCGGTTTTCTTTGGGCGTTTGCTTCAAGCCGATTTCGCCAGACTAGGGTTTTTACTTGGCTCGACCCGGACCACCCCATCTCAATCCTTTTGGACAATTCATCCATCAATTCAGCAATTCTTTACAAAAAGGGCATTCTGATGAAGACGATGGTTCCCGGGGGGGTAGTCCGTGCACTGGTGGCGCTCGGGCTGGTGTCGTATCACACCGTGCCAGTGCTGGCGGCTGAAAAATCGACCACGTTCAACACGCGGCTGCAGTGGGTCACCCAGTTGATCGTCAAAGAAAAAGCGACCACAGCAGGCGCGTTGAAACCGCAATCCACATCAGCGGGCAACGTCGACAACCCGACGGATGTCATGACCGTACAACGCTGGTCAGCTGCAGCGCAATTGCCGGTGACTTACAAGCGCGCAATGTCGGACGGCGCCCATGTAGTCACCCTGCCCAGGATCATGACGCTGGATGACGCACAAACCATCGCACAGCGCATGGAAGCGAGCGGCCAGTTTGAATATGTGTCACCCGATCGCATCCTGCGACCGATGGCGCTGGCCAAGGACCCGCTGCTCAGCCAGCAATGGAACCTGCTGCCAGGCACCAGTGTGGCCGGTGGCGCTAACATGACATCCGCCTGGGACACCACCACCGGCGCGCCCACCATTGGCATCGGGATTGTTGACACCGGCATCCGCGCAGACCACGCCGACTTTGCCGGCACGCACTTCGGCATCGGCCGCAACTTCGTCAGCAGCGGCGCGATGGCAGGCACCGCCGACCCCAAGACCGGCGCCACCATCCCTAACGGATTCGTGAACAACGGCGCCGACAACAGTGCCGGCAATACTGCCCCCTCCGACCCCGGCGACTGGATCAGTGCCAGCGATGCCGCCTCCTTCCCTACGCTGTGCGGCAGCCAAAGCAACAGCAGTTGGCACGGCACCTTCGTAGCCGGGCAGATTGCGGCGCAGCGTAACAACGGTATCGGCGTTGCGGGCATCGCACCTGGCTTGCGTGTGCAGATGGCGCGGGCGTTGGGCGAGTGCGGCGGCGTGACGTCCGACATCATGGATGCGATGACGTGGCTGGCTGGCGGCGCCGTCCCTGGTGTTGTGAGCAACCCGACGCCTGCCAAGGTCATCAGCATGAGCCTGGGCGGGCCGGGAGCCTGCTCTGCGCTGGAGCAGAGCCGGATCAATGCGGCGCGAGCGCTGGGCACCACCATCGTGGTGGCTGCGGGCAACGAGTCGGGGCCGGTGGATGCGCCCGCCAATTGCACCGGGGCTATCGCCGTGACGGCCCACACACAGGAGGGCGACAACGCCTGGTACGCCAACGTGGGCGCGCAAACCGCCATCAGCGCGCCGGGTGGCGGCAGAGGCACAGTCGTCTCGGGCTCGGGCAGCACCATCGTGTCGCTCTCCAACAGCGGCACAACGGCACCCATTGCCTCGCCCGGTGGAGACACGTACGCCAACGACATAGGCACGTCGATGGCCACGCCGCATGTGGCTGCTACGGCCGCGCTGATGCTATCGGTCCAGCCTGCGCTCGCGCCCGACGACATCACCGCGATCCTCAAGCAGTCGGCTCGCCCCTTCCCGGCGGGCACGTACTGCGCCACGCATGCAGGCAGTTGCGGGGCCGGTATGCTGGACGCTGGTTCGGCCATCGCTCAGACCCAGGGTGTGCCGACCGTGCACGCCGTCACATCGGCAGCAACCGTCGCGCCCAATGTTTCCGTCACGCTGACCGCCGTGAGTGGCGCCGGATACGGCAGGACAGCAGGCAACCCGGTCTGGGCACAAACCGCCGGAAGCCCTGTCACCCTGACGACCTCCGGCCCGGATGCCAGTGGCAATAGCAAGGCAACCTTCACGCCGATAGCCGCAGGCACCTACACCTTTAGCGTCTCTCTGACCAACAACCTGGGCGCGACAGCCACGGATACCGCCAGCGTGACCGTCACAGGATCACCCACCGACACGGGCGCCGGTTCGGGCTCTGGCGTCGTGCCCAGCAATGGAGGTGGTGGTGGCGCTGTCTCACCAGTGGGGGCGGTCCTGCTGCTGGCGACAGGCCTTGCTCTATATAAACGCCGGCGCGTGACCGCCTGAGCGCCCTGCATTCTCCTTTCCCTTGCCCCGTGCCGCTCGGCACGGGGCGCGCCTTTCCTCCCTCCTCACAGCCCTTGAACACTGCAACAGCCCGTTATGTATGCCTAGGCTATAAATATTCTTGAAATTCGTCTTTAGTCAAATTTCGATCTGAAAATGCAATTTTTTGTGATAATTCGGTCTCTTTTTTGTTACAAAAAAACGGGATTGCTCAGATGAAGGCGATTGTTTCAGGGGGGATGGTTCGTGCGCTGGCGGCGCTCGGACTGGTGTCGTATCACGCTGTGCCGGCGCTGGCTGTCGGTCAGGCAGCAAACGTTAGCGCCCAAACGCAATGGGTGTCGCAGTTGATCGTCAAGGAAAAGGGGGGTGCGAGCAGCACGTACCAGCCTCAATCAGCCGGGACGGCAGCACGGGTGGATGTTGCGACGGTGCAACGCTGGTCTGCCGCCGCACAGTTGCCAGTGGCGTATAAGCGCGCCATGTCGGGGGGTGCCCATGTGGTCACGCTGCCGCAAACCATGTCGGTGGCAGACGCCCAAGCCGTGGCACAGCGCATGGAAGCCAGCGGCCAATTTGAATATGTGTCGCCTGACCGGATCTGGCATGCGGCTTCCACGCCGTCCGATCCGCTTTTCCCGCTCCAATGGAGCCTGCTGCCCAAGACTGGCACGGCCACCAACGTTGTAACGGTCCCCGGCGTTGTGTCAGCCAATGGCGCGACAACAGTGGGCGGCGCCAACGTGACCACCGCCTGGGACACGACTAAAGGTTCGAGCAGCGTCAGCGTTGCCGTGCTCGATACCGGCATTCTTCCCGGCCACGCGGACTTGTCTGGGGCACGGATCAATCAGGGTTACGACTTCGTCACGAACCCCTTTGTTAATAACAAAGGCGGCGCCGGACGTAGCAGCGACCCAACCGATCCAGGCGACTGGGTCACCAGCGCGGACATCACCAGCAACCCGACTGTATGCGGCGGCCTGTCGCCTTCCAACAGCTCGTGGCACGGCACCTTTGTCACTGGCCAACTCATCGCGCAACATAACAGCACCGGCATCGCCGGTATTGCGCCGGGCGTTAGCCTGCTGATGGCACGTGTACTGGGCAAATGCGGCGGCGCGAGCTCTGACATCATCGATGCGCTGACATGGGCCACTGGTGGCACCGTCTCTGGCGTCACCACGGTCAATACGGCACCCGCCAAGGTGGTCAACATGAGCCTGGGCGGCGTCGGCAGTTGCGATACCCCCACGCAAAACGCTATCTCGGCGGCACGCGCCCGCGGGGCTGCCATCGTGGTTGCAACCGGCAATGATGGCAGCGCAAGCACCATTGGCACGCCCGCCAACTGCGCAGGCACCATCGCCGTCACCGCACATACCTTCGAAGGCGACAGGGCCAGCTACGCCAACGTCGGCACCGGCACGACGCTGAGTGCGCCTGGCGGTGGCAACGGTTCGGTGATCAGCGGTCTGGGGGCACTGGTAGCGTCGCTGACGAACAGCGGCACAACCACGGCTACCACCGACGCTTACACCGGCGAAGGCGGCACCTCGATGGCCACGCCGCACGTGGCAGGCGTTGCGGCGCTGATGCTGTCGGTCAACAATGCCCTGACGCCAGCTCAGATTGCCACCGTCCTCCAGCAGTCGGCTCGCCCGTTCCCGGCGGGCACATACTGCGCAACGCATGCGGGCGTCTGCGGAGCGGGCATGCTGGATGCGGGCGCCGCTGTTGCCCTGGCGAAAGGCAATCCAAGCGTGCACGCATCGACGTCGGCAAGTACAGTCGTGACAAACAACGCGGTCACGCTCACAGCGAGCGGCAATGCAGGCCTCGTCAATACCATCACGAGCGTGCAGTGGGCGCAGACTTCCGGCCCGTCCGTCAGCCTCACCACTGCGGGACCAGATAGCAACGGCAATTACACCGCCAAATTCACACCATCGACCGCAGGCACCTATGCCTTCACGGTAATGCTGACAAGCAACACCGGCGCGACCGCCACCGATACCACCAACGTGACAGTCACTGCCGCAGTAAGCAGTGGCGGTGGCAGTAGCAGTGGCACCACCACTACCACCACGCCTGCAACGACCTCCAGCAGCAGCGGGGGCGGCGGCGCTATCGGCCTAGGCGGCGCAGCATTGCTGCTGGCTGCTGGCTTGGCTGGCCGTCGACGTCGTGTGAAGTAAGCCTGTTGTTTCTCTCAGCCCGCGCCTTCCTGGGGCGCGGGCTGACATTCTCGCCGCTCTACCGCTTCCAGCATCCGGCTGCTCACCTACGCAGCCGCTTACCGCGAGCGCGCCACTCTCCCAACACCCAGATCAGCAGCCCGCTTGCCGCACCAAGGGCATGCGCGACCCGCACCACGCCAAAACCCCAGTGCGGGTCATAGGCAATGGGCGACAGCCACGATTGCTCGAACCACACCTTCACCAGCACACCCACGCACAGCAACAGGCCGATCCAGCGCGAGAAGCGATCGTCCAGATCCTCCATCGGTGCCCGCAGCAGACGCAGCCCGCCCCAGGCTGCAAGACCATGCAGCGCGCCCGAGAGCCCGCCGTACCACTGCACGCCCGGCTGACTGAGCAACGCAATCTGCACCAGCACGCCACACGCCACCAACGCGCCGACGATGGACTGCAGCCGCAGCACACGTGCAAGCAGAAGGATGAGCCCCGCCGCAGCCATCGCGTCGGCCAGCCAGTGCCACGTATCAAGATGCACCCACATGGCCGTGACAATGCGCCACCATTGGCCTGCGCGCACAGCGTCGCGCTGATACAGCCCGACGGCATACAGCCACGGCACAAACGAGAACGCAGCCGACAACGCAGCCACACCCAGGCACGCCGCCCAGGTATGCACCGCGTGCAGGCGCGCGCTCATCAGGCGTGCGAGCCTGACGGTGCGGACGCCGCGCCGAACACCTGTGCCCATAAGGACCGCACGTGGGCTGCTTCATGTGCGCAGGTACCGGCGGGGACGCGCGCGGCAGATTGCCCATCCAGCCGCAGCTTGTGCTGGCGCGCTCGGAAATCGCGATAGGCATCGGCCACCTGTGCGGCCTGCGCGGCATCGATCAACCCCAACTCGCCCGCCATGTGCAGCAGCGCAATGTTGCCCTTGTTGCGGGTGAGTTCGGCATGTGCAGCGCTATGTAGCAGCACCAAGAACTGCACGGTGAATTCGATATCGACCATGCCGCCGCGGTCGTGCTTGAGGTCGAACAGTTCTGTCGGATTAGCGTGACCTTCGAGCACGCGCTCACGCATCGCCACGATCTCATCGTGCAGCGGGGCGGCCTCGCGTTCCTGCCGCAACACGGCGGTCCGCAACGCCTCGAAGCGCGCGCCGATCTCCGCATCGCCCGCACAGAACCGCGCGCGCGTAAGCGCCTGGTGTTCCCATACCCACGCGGCGTTGTCGCCCTCGCGCATCTGGTAGCGGCGGAAGGCTTCGAAGTGCGTGACCATCAGCCCGGCCGCACCGTTCGGGCGCAGCCGCGTATCCACGTCAAACAGCATGCCGGCAGCGGTATGACTGGTCAGCCAGGTGATGAGCTTGCGTGCAAACGACGCGTATACCTCGGGAGCACGCTCGTGGTCATCGTCGTAGAGAAAGATGATGTCGAGATCCGACGCGTAACCCAGTTCCTTGCCGCCCAGGCGCCCGTAGGCCACCACGGCAAAGCGCGGCACCTCGCAGTGGCGCGTGGCCACCTGCTTCCACACGGTCTCCAGCGTCAGGTCCAGCATGGCGTCGGCCAGGTCGGAGAGCCGATCGCTGATGTGCTCCACGCTCAGCATGCCCTGCAGGTCTTGCAGCAGGATGCGGAAGGTCTCGGCGTGATGCTCCTGGCGCAGGATGTCCATTTGCATCTCGACGTGGTCTTCTGCAGCGCGCAGCCGATCGCGCACGCGCTCGCGGAAGGCAGGCCAGTCGGGGTCAGCTGACAGCGCTTCAACGTCGAGCAATTCATCGAGCAGCTGCGGATGGCGCGTCAGGTAATCCGATGCCCAGCGCGACGCGTGCAGCGTGTGGGCCACGCGCTCGAGCGCCTGCGGGTACTCGCACAACAGCGAGAGATACGACGAGCGCCGGCTGATCGCATCGAAAAAGTTGAGGAAGCGCGCAATGGTGACGTCCGCATCGGTCTGCCGCGCAGCGTGGTCGAGCGCACGATTGATCAGCAGGTCGAAACGCTGGCGGCTCACCTCGGTCAACGCACGGTAACGCGGCGAATTGCGCGACGCACGCAGGCGTTCGAGCACGCTGTCGGGGTCGGTATAGCCCAGGTCGGCAAGCTGCGTGCGGGCGGACTCGGTGCGCTCGTCGTCAAGCAGATCGGCGTGCCAGATGGAGGCGCACGGCGGTTGGCTGTCTTGTTTGTCAGAGAAGGTCTGCTCGAACTGCTGCGCCACCTCGTCCTGATAGGCCTCCAGTTGGGCGACCAGCGCTGCGTAGCTCTCAAAGCCCATCATGCGCGCCACGCGCAGCTGGTCTTCAGGTGCGCCCGGCAGGTTATGCGTCTGCGCGTCTTCGATGTACTGCAAGCGGTGTTCGAGCTGGCGCAGGAAGCGGTAGGCCTCGGTCAGGCGGGCCACCACATCGTCGTCGATCAGGCCACGCTCGGCAGCGGCGCGCAGCACCTCCAGCGTGGGCCGCACACGCAGCCCGAAATCCTGGCCGCCGCGAATCAGCTGGAACACCTGTGCGACAAACTCGATTTCGCGGATGCCGCCGCGCCCCAGCTTGATATTAGGGGCGCGCGCATGCACCTGGCCATCACCTTCGCCGGGCTGCCCGCCTTGTTGACGATTCGCGCCATTGCTCCGCTTGGCCGCCTCTGCGCGAATCTGCGCGTGCAGCGCGCGGATGGCGGCGATCACGCCGTAGTCCAGATAGCGCCGGAACACGAATGGCCCAGTCACGCGATCGAGCTGCTGGATCACGCGCGCTGCGTGCGGGCTGGTCGGATCGGTGATGACGCGGCCCTTGATCCAGGCATAGCGCTCCCATTCGCGGCCCTGCACGACGAAGTATTCCTCCAGCATGCCCAGGCTGCAGGCCAGCGGACCGGCATCGCCATTCGGGCGCAGGCGCATGTCGACACGGAAGACATAGCCGTCTTCGGTCACGTCGGCCAGCGCGTTGATCAGGCGCCGGCCCAGCTTCGTGAAGTACTCGTGGTTGGACAGCGGACGCGGCCCGCCTTGGGTGTCGCCATCGTCGTCGTAGAGGAAGATCAGGTCGATGTCGGACGAGACGTTCAGCTCGCGCCCGCCCAGTTTGCCCATGCCGACCACCACCAGCTCCTGCACCTCGCCGGAGGATTGCCCGATCGGCTGACCGTGCAGCGCCTGCAGTTCCTGGCCAATCACGGAGATGGCCGCGCGCACGGCAAACTCGGCCAGGTCGGTCATGCTGCCGGTCACCTCATCGAGCGTGGCAGCGCCAGACAGATCACGCTCGATCAGCACGGCAAACACCTCGTTGCGCAGCAGGCGCAGCGCGCGCTTGAGCGCGGGCTCGGTCTCCACGGCCTTGGCGTCGAACAGCTCGGTGAAGCGCGTGGACAACCACGCGACGTCAACCGGGCCCGCCGCGGCGGTCTGCACGCGCTCGGCCCAGCCTTCGCGCGCCTGCGCCAGGCGCTGGACATAGCGGGAATAGGCCTGCGCATACGGCAACGCGGCGGTAGCGGTTTCTGGCGTGCGGGCCGGGGCTTGCAGGAACGGCTGGGCAGACAAGGTGGAATCGGTCATGCGGGTCATGCGAACCAATCAAGGGAACTGCGAAGGAAAGGTCCATTCTCGCTGAAATGCGCGCAGGCCGGTCGGTGGTCACGCACTTTCACGGGCATCGGGCGTGCTTGCCGCTCTACGAGGGTCGTGCCCAGCTTCAAATGTGGCACTGCGCCACGAATATCGGATAATCCCGGACATGCCCCGCCCGCCCCAGCCCCCAGAATCGCCGAAGTCCGATGGCGGACACACCAGCACCCTGTCCACCCGCCGGACAGGCCTGCGCGCGGCCGGCGCAATCTGGACATGGATCGCCCGGCTGGTCAGCAGGATTGCTGGTGGCTTTGTCGCCTGCATCCGCGCGCCGATCTGGCGCAAGCTGTGGCGCATCCTGTGGAAAACGGCACTTGCGCTGGTCGTCCTGGCCTTCGTCGGCATGCTGCTGGTGCGCTTTGTCCTGTGGCCGCGCGTGAGCGTGGCACGCGAATGGATGGAGCACGAGGCGTCGAGCGCACTGCACGCCAACGTCGGCATCGGCTCGCTGGAGACCTACTGGGAAGGCTGGCACCCGGCCTTTCGCGCGCAGCGCATCGAGGCGCGAGACACCGCCGGCCGCCAGACCTTTGCCGTGCAGGACGTGCAGGCACGGCTGTCGTGGCGCTCGCTGCTGCGCATGCAGATCACGTTTGCCGCACTGCATGCCAGCCACGCCGATGTGCTGGTCCGCCGCACCCCGGAGGGCGCCCTGCTGGTCGCCGGCATGCCACTGGGGCCTGACACCGGCGGCGACAGCAATTTCTTCGACCAATTGCTCTCCCAGGGCGACATCGATTTCCGCGAAGGCGCCGTACGCTGGCTCGACGAGCAGCAGAAGCTGCCCGAGGTGGCGCTGGGCAACGTCCACGTTCAGCTGCGCAGCGGCCCGACCCGCCACCGGTTGGACGCCAGCGGCACCTCGCCCAGCCTCTTCAACGGCCCGATCAAGCTGCACGCCGATTTCCGCCATGACCTGCTGGCCCGCCCGGGCGATTGGCACCACTGGCACGGCCAAGCCAACTGGCAGGTCGACACGCTGCAACTGGCGGCGGTGCAACGCTATGTGCCAGTCATGGCCGCCGCCAAGAGCGGCACGGTCAGTTCGGACGGCTCGGTGGAGTTTGCGGACGGCGTCTTCACACGCAGTCAAGCGCGGCTGACCGGCCAGCAGCTCGACCTGCAGATCCGCAAGGATCTCGATCCGCTCCAGTTGCGCAGCCTGCAGGCGCTCGCCTCGCAGCAGCGCACATCAAGCGGTGAACACACGCTGCGCATCGACACGCTGCTCTGGCAGCCGCTGAACCTGCCCACGCAACCCGCGCCCGCGCCCGAACTGGTCGGCCCCGGTATCGAAGCCCCAGCCAACCCGGCCGGTACCCCGCGCGGGCTGCGCAATGCAAGCGTCGGCTGGGCCATGGACACGCGCAACGAACTGCGCAGCCTGCAGATCAAGGCCACGACGCTGGATCTGGCCGACCTGCGCGGCATCGCCACCGCCCTGCCGCTGCCGGCCGGCGTGCTGGAACCGCTGCGCGCCAAGCAACCCGCCGGCCGCATCGACGATCTCGACATCAACTGGCAGCGCGACGTATCCCGTTGGCGGCCCGAATTGCCAACATCGGCACCGGCGCCGGTGCACTTCACAGGGCGCGCCACGCTGCGGCAGGTGTCGTTCGGGCCGGGTGCACTACCTGCCGTGCCCGCTGGCCATCACCCTGAGCCCGCCGTCCCTGGCGTCGAAAACCTCTCCGGCAACGCCGTCTTCTCCGACGACAAGGGCACGCTGCGCATCGATTCCTCCGATGCCGCCCTGCTTCTGCCCGGCCTCTTCGACGACGCGCGAGTGCCGCTGGACCGCCTGCAAGGCACCTTCAACTGGACGTATCGCAAGCAGGAACTGATCGTCAGCAGCGACAACCTGACGTTCTCTAATGGCGATCTGTCGGCCCGGTTTGCGGGCAACT
The DNA here is from genome assembly GCF_000801955.1 of Ralstonia sp. A12. Lineage (GTDB taxonomy): Bacteria > Pseudomonadota > Gammaproteobacteria > Burkholderiales > Burkholderiaceae > Ralstonia. The sequence continues at coordinate 232,250 of NZ_JSZO01000028.1, read as the reverse complement.
ACCGCCACGCGCCGGACACCAGCCATGTCGGCACCATCGACCTGAAGGGCACGCTGGAACACGCCGTCGTCACGCGTGTGCCGCGCTATCTGCCGCTCTCCGTAGGGCCGCATACGCGCGAGTACCTGGCCGGCGCCCTGCAGGGCGGTACAGCCAACAACGTCACCCTTATCCTGACCGGCGACCTGTACGATTTCCCGTACCGCCCACCGCACAAGGGCGTGTTCCGCGTGGAGGTGCCGGTCAAGGACGTGACCTACCAGCCTGCCCCCGCCGACGCATCGCACCCGACCAGTTGGCCAGCATTCACCGACACTGAAGGCACGGTTGTGTTCGAAGGGCCATCGATGTCGTTCAAGGTGGCGCGAGCCAAGGTCGGCGACGTGACCTTGACCGACGTAACTGGCAGCCTGCCCGATATGGGTGACCACCATCCGCTGCTCACCATCGACGGCCATGCCGATGGCGCCACGCAAAGCTTCCTGCAATACGTCGAGGCCAGCCCGGTTGGCGGCTGGATCGGCCACTTCACCAAGGACGCACGCGCGCAAGGCAACGCCACGTTGGCGCTCAAGCTGGACCTGCCGCTCAACGAAATGCACACCGCCCGCGCCCAGGGCAGCGTCACCTTCCTGCGCAACGACGTCACGCTGATCCCGCAGGCGCCGCCCCTCACCGACGTCACTGGCGCGCTCACCTTCACGCACAAGGGCATCGGCTTCGACAACCTGCGCGCCCGCTTTGCCGGCGGCGAAATTCGCCCGACCGGCGGCACCGCACCTGATGGCACGATCCGCATCCAGGTGGCCGGCACCGCAACGGCCCAGGGCCTACGCGAGACCACCCCGGAAGGCAGCCCCATCGCCGCGATTGCGCGCGCGCTGGACGGCAGCGCGCCGTATAGCGCCACCATCAGCGTCAAGCAACATCGGCCCGTCATCCAGGTGCAATCCGACCTGACGCCGATGACACTGCACCTGCCCGCACCGCTCAACAAAGCCGCCGGCCAACCGCTGCCGATGCGCTTCGACATGCAGCCGCTGGCGGCCAACAACGCACTCGACGAAGTCACACTGCAGATCGGGAGCATCGCCACCGCACGCTACGAACTGCGCAGCAACGGCAATGGCACCGAGGTACTGCGCGGCGGTATCGGCGTACGCCAGCCCGTGCCGCAACCCGCCGAGGGTGTGCAAGCCAATCTGACGCTGGACCGACTCGATATCGACGCCTGGCGCCAGGTCTTCGCCACACCGCCGGGTGAAAAGAGCGCCGCTCAACTCGCCGCGGAGCATGCTGCCGCCAACAGCCACAACGCTTACCTGCCCACCCGCCTGAGCGGGCGCGCACAGGCGCTGCGCATCCTTGGCCGCGATTTCAGCAACGTCAGCATCGATGCCGCGCGCGATGGCGCCAACTGGCAATCGACCATCGATTCGCGCGAGATCGCAGGCACCGCACGCTGGCATGCGGAGAGCACCGCCGTGCCCTTCGGCGAGCTGACCATGCGCCTGTCGCGCATGAGCATCCCTGACGCGCAGGAAGAGACCGCGCTGACCGAATCGCTCGCACGCAGTTCGCAGGAGATCCCCTCGCTTGATCTGGTGGCCGACAAGTTCGACCTGCGCGGCAAGACACTCGGCAAGCTGGAGATCAAGGCGCGCAACCAGATCACCGACGGCACCCCGGTGTGGACGCTGGAGACGCTCAAGCTCGAGCAGCCCGCCGCCACCTTCACCGCACAAGGCACGTGGCGCATTCCGCGCCGTCTGCGCGGCGGCGGAGATGACCCTGAGCGCCGCACGTTGCTCGACTTCCACCTCGACCTGCGTGATTCGGGCGAACTGCTGGAGAAGATGGGCTTCGCCAAGGTGCTCGACGGTGCCAAGGGCAAGTTTGAAGGCCGCGTTGTGTGGCGCGGCTCGCCCATGTCGATCGACTATCCGACGCTCAACGGCCGCATGGCGCTGAACCTGGAGCGCGGCCAGTTCCTGCCGGTGGACCCGGGCCTGGCCAAGCTGGTCGGCGTGTTGAGCCTGCAGGGCTTGCTGCACTTCGCCACCGACCTGCGCAGCGCTACCGGCCGCGGTACCCCGTTCGAGAGCGTGGCGGCCACCGGCACGATTGCCAGCGGCGTCGCGCGCACGGAAGACTTCACGGTCAGGGGCCCGCAGTTCCAGGTGGCGATGCAGGGCTCGGCCAACATCCTCGATGAAACGCAGGATCTGCACGTGAAGGTCACGCCCAAGGTGGACGCCACGTCTGCATCGCTGGCCGCAGCGTTCATCAACCCGGCCATCGGGCTGGGCACGCTGGCAGCCCAGTTGGTGCTGGGCGACCAATTGTCGAAAGCATTCGCTACGCAGTATCACGTCACTGGAAGCTGGGCCAAACCGAAGATCGATAAGGTCGCGTCCAACTCCGGCACAGGCAGCCATTCCGAAACCTCGGCAAAATAGGCCCTATGACTTCCTCCACGACCGTTGCTCCTGCCCATGCCGCATCCGGCTCGGGTGTGCCCTTTGAGGCACCTTTCCGCGTCGCCGCCATCCAGACGGTGACGGGCATCGAGGTGGACGCCAACCTGGCGCGCGCCGAGGCGTTGCTCGCCGAGGCCGCCGCCCAAGGCGCGCAACTCGCATTGCTGCCCGAGTACTTCTGCAAGATGGGCCGCAAGGATAGCGACAAGGTCGCCATCCGCGAGGATGACCAGGATGGCCCGATTCAGGCATTCCTGGCTGACGCTGCACGACGCCACAAGCTGTGGCTTGTCGGCGGCACGCTGCCGATGTGGTGCGAAGACAAACAACGCGTGCGCAATACATCGCTCGCGTTCAATCCGGCCGGCGTGCGCGTTGCGCGCTACGACAAGATCCACCTGTTCAACTTCGTGCGTGGCGAAGAACGCTACGATGAAGCCCGCACCATCGAGCCCGGCGCCACGCCGGTCGCCTTCGATGCGCCGTGCGGCCGCGTGGGCATGTCGGTGTGCTACGACCTGCGCTTTCCGGAGCTGTACCGCGCGCTGTCGTCGCAGGGCAACCTGAACTTGATTCTGATGCCGGCGGCCTTCACCTACGTGACGGGCGCCGCGCACTGGGAAATCCTCCTGCGCGCCCGCGCTGTCGAGAACCAGTGTTACGTGCTCGCCGCCGCACAGGGCGGGCGCCACGAAAACGGCCGCCGCACGTGGGGCCACTCTATGCTGGTCGATCCCTGGGGCGAAGTCATCGCCGCCTTGCCGGAAGGCGAAGGCGTGGTCGTCGGCGACATGGACCCGACCCGACTCGCACAAGTGCGCCAGGATCTGCCGGCGCTCAAACACCGCGTGATGTAGCCCAACCGAATTTCAAAGGACCCACCATGAACGCAGGCAACATCGCCATCCAGAACCTGTCCATCGCACGCCGCGTGCTGCTGGACCCGTACGGCCTTGACGAAGCGCACCTGCAACGCGCGCTGGCCGACATCTTCACGCACCGCGTCGACTATGCCGACCTCTACTTCCAGTACACCCGCAACGAGGCGTGGAGCCTGGAAGAAGGCATCGTCAAATCCGGCAGTTTCAGCATCGACCAGGGCGTGGGCGTGCGCGCCGTCTCGGGCGACCGCACCGCGTTTGCCTACTCCGACGACATCAGCCTGCCCGCGCTGATGCAGGCCGCTGGCGCCACGCGCACCATCGGCAAGGCTGGCGCCGGCCGCGTGAAAGTGGCGAACAGCCTGGCCAGCACCGCCGGCAGCCGCGAACTCTACGCACCGAACGACCCGCTCGATTCGATGACGGCCACCGAAAAGGTCGCCCTGCTGGAGCGCATCGAAAAGCTCGCCCGCGCCAAAGACCCGCGCGTGGTGCAGGTCATGGCCGGCCTGGCCGGTGAATACGACGTGATGCTGGTCGCGCGCAGCGACGGCGTGATCGCCGCCGATGTGCGCCCGCTGGTGCGCATCTCCGTCACCGTCATTGCCGAGCAGAACGGGCGCCGCGAAATGGGCAGCTCGGGCGGTGGCGGCCGCTATGCCTACGGCTACTTCACCGACGATCTGCTGCGCGAATACGTGGACGAGGCGGTTTCCTCTGCACTCGTCAACCTGGAAGCCAAGCCGGCACCGGCGGGCACGATGACTGTGGTGCTCGGCCCGGGCTGGCCCGGCGTGCTGCTGCACGAGGCCATCGGCCACGGGCTGGAAGGCGACTTCAACCGCAAGGGCTCGTCCGCGTTCTCCGGCCGCATGGGCGAGCGCGTGGCGGCCAAGGGCGTCACCGTGGTGGATGACGGCACGCTGGCCAACCGCCGCGGCTCGCTCAACCTCGACGACGAGGGCAACCCCACGCAGTGCAACACGCTCATCGAAGACGGCATCCTCACCGGCTACATGCAGGACACGCTCAACGCGCGCCTGATGAAGATGCCCGTGACCGGCAACGCCCGCCGCGAGAGCTACGCTGCCCTGCCGATGCCGCGCATGACCAACACCTACATGCTCGGCGGCGACAAAGACCCGCAGGAGATCATCGCCAGCGTGAAGAAGGGCCTGTACGCGGTCAACTTCGGCGGCGGTCAGGTCGACATCACCAACGGCAAGTTCGTGTTCTCCGCCAGCGAGGCGTACATGATCGAGGACGGCAAGATCACCTACCCGGTCAAGGGTGCGACGCTGGTCGGCAGCGGCCCAGAATCGCTCAAGCACGTGACCATGATCGGCAACGACATGCGACTGGATTCGGGCATCGGCGTGTGCGGCAAGGAAGGCCAGAGCGTGCCGGTGGGCGTCGGGCAGCCGACCCTGCGCATGGAGAACATGACGGTGGGCGGCACGGCCTGACGGCCGCAACGCCGTCGCTTTGACGCCGCGGGCCCGGAAAACCCGCGCTTGCGGCGCTCAAAAAAAGCAGCTATAAAGACGGTTCGATTGGTGCGGCGCAGTAGCGCTTCCCTGATTTTTGTTGCAGTACTTAGCATTCTCTCCATGTCCTTCGCCAAGTTTTTTTACTTTTACTTTTGGCATCTCGCACCGCTGGCGGAAGGAGAGGGGCGCTTGCAGCAAAAATAAAGCACCCAACAGATACCGAAAACCGCCAGCGACCCTGGCGGTTTTTTTTTCGCCCTGTCACCTGCCCCACCCCGGCGCCGACGCGAAACATGATCCGAACACAGTAGACGTTTCCAATACACGAACCAAGACATCCCCCTGGAGCTTTCCATGCCGAAGAACACCGATGATTTGCGCATTCGCGAACTGAAAGAGCTGACGCCGCCGTCGCATCTGATCCGCGAATTCCCGTGCAGCGACACCGTATCCGACCTGATCTATCAAAGCCGGAACGCGATGCACCGCATCCTGCACGGCATGGACGACCGCCTGATCGTCATCATCGGCCCCTGCTCCATCCACGACACCAAGGCCGCGATGGACTACGCCCGCCGCCTGGTCGAGCAGCGCGAGCGCTTCAAGAACGAGCTGGAAATCGTCATGCGCGTGTACTTCGAGAAGCCGCGCACCACGGTCGGCTGGAAGGGCCTGATCAACGATCCGCACATGGATAACAGCTTCAAGATCAACGACGGCCTGCGCACCGCGCGCGAGCTGCTGATGAACATCAACGAGCTGGGCTTGCCGGCCGGCACCGAATATCTCGACGTGATCAGCCCGCAGTACATCGCCGATCTGGTGAGCTGGGGCGCGATCGGTGCGCGTACGACGGAAAGCCAGGTGCACCGTGAGCTGGCGTCCGGCCTGTCGTGCCCGGTCGGCTTCAAGAACGGCACCGACGGCAACGTGAAGATCGCCGTGGACGCCATCAAGGCCGCGTCGCAGCCGCACCACTTCCTGTCGGTCACCAAGGGCGGCCACTCGGCCATCGTGTCGACGGCCGGTAACGAGGATTGCCACATCATCCTGCGCGGCGGCAAGGCGCCCAACTATGACGCGGCCAGCGTGCAGGAAGCCTGCGAAGCCATCGCCAAGTCGGGCCTGGCCGCGCGCCTGATGATCGACGCCTCGCACGCCAACAGCAGCAAGAAGCACGAGAACCAGATCCCGGTGTGCGAAGACATCGGCCGCCAGATGGCCGCGGGTGACAATCGCATCGTCGGTGTGATGGTGGAGTCGCACATCAACGCCGGCCGTCAGGACCACGTGCAGGGCACGCCGGTATCCGACCTGGCCTACGGCCAGAGCGTGACCGACGCCTGCATCGGCTGGGACGATTCGCTGAAGGTGCTGGAAACGCTGGCCGAGGCCGTGCGCAAGCGCCGTCTGGTGCCGGGCAGCGGCAATTGATCTGCGTTGACCGATTGTGAGAAAGGACGCCTGCGGGCGTCCTTTTTTTTGTGCCGCCCCGTCCCCGGTCACCGCGCCTGCAAGGGCCTGCTCGCCCCGCAACACAGTCATGAGGTGGATCAAACAGAGGCGAGGTCGATGTGATCTTGAGAGTACCCATCTCCATAGAATAGGGTCGTACCCGAGGATGCCGATCACCCCAGAAAAATAACCTGTCGGCAGGGGCAACGCTCACACACCTATGCGTACGACAAAGCGAGTTCTGCAGCGCACCCTGATCACGATGGCTTTCGCAGCATTGCAGTGGGGGGCGCACGCGCAGCCACAACAACCATCCGCTGCAGCGCCTGCAACTGAAGCCACCACATCCACACATGCGCAGGTGCCGCAGGTCATTGACGACTTGCCCGCGAGCATTGCCAAGGACATGGACGATGCCACGCGCGCGCAGGTGGAGCGCGGCCGTTATGTCGCGCGCCTGGGCGACTGTGTTGCCTGCCACACCAGTGACAAATCCAAGCCGATGGCGGGCGGGCTTGCGCTGCAGACACCGTTTGGCGCGCTGTATTCGACCAACATCACGCCGGATGCCACGACAGGCATTGGGCGCTATACGTTCGAGCAGTTTGATCGTGCGATGCGCAAGGGCGTCGCCGCGGATGGCCATAACCTGTATCCGGCGATGCCGTATCCGTCCTACGCCAAGACAACGCCGGAGGACATGCGCGCGCTGTACGCGTATCTGATGAAGGGCGTGGCGCCGGTGCAGCAGACCAACAAGCCGCTGGGGATGTCGTTTCCGTTCAACCAGCGCTGGGGGCTGTCGCTATGGAACTGGGCCTTTCTGGAGAGTGAGCCTTTCCAGCCGAATGCTTCGCAGTCTGCGGAGTGGAACCGGGGCGCGTACATCGTGCAGGGCCTAGGGCACTGCGGCGCGTGCCATACACCGCGCGGTCTCGGCTTCCAGGAAAAGACCCTGTCTGAGGCCAGCGCCAAGGGCAAATACTTCCTGGCCGGTGAAACGGTGGAAGGCTGGCGCGCCCTGAGCCTGCGCAGCCTGTGGACACCGCAGGACGTGGCTGAAATGCTCAAGACCGGGCGCAACCGCTACGGCGCCGTGTCCGGCAACATGGTGGACGTGGTCCAACACAGCACGCAGTACATGACGAACGGCGATCTGCTGGCCATTGGCGAGTACCTCAAGTCCTTGCCCGCCAGCAAGGTCGATAAGCCGATGCAGGTTGCGCAAGGTCCGGCACCCGTCATCGTGCCGCCGCAGTCGGGCGCATCTGCACAGCCCGCGAGCCTCTACACCAGCCGCGGCGGCCTGGGCTACTTGCAGTTCTGTGCCGACTGCCACCGCGGCAACGGCGATGGCGTGCCCAACGTGTTCCCGCCGCTGGCAGGCAATCCAGTACTGAGCGACGGCAACCCGGCCACGCTGCTGCACATCCTGCTGACCGGCTCTGCCACAGCGCAGACGGTCAGCCATGCCCGGGTACTGACCATGCCTTCGTTTGCCCGGCTGGGCGACCAGGAAATTGCCGACATCGTGAACTTCACACGCGAGAGCTGGGGCAGCGCCAAACGGCAGCCGGTGGCGGCATCCGACGTGAGCAAGGCCCGCAAGGAACTGGAAGTCAGAAAGCTGGATGCCACGCAGTTCGAAACCCCGCGCTTGGCCGCCATGCTCAATGAACCCAACGCCAAGCAGTTGGTGCTGGGGGCGCGCCTGAACATCGATACGCACAACCTATTGCCCAAGAACGTCGGCAACAAGCTCAATTGCGCCAGTTGCCACCTCAATGCGGGCACGGTTGCCGATGGGTCCCCGTATGTCGGTCTCTCGGCGTTCTTCCCGAGCTATGCGCCGCGCGCTGGGCGCGTCATCACGCTCGAAGACCGCATCAACGGCTGCTTCCTGCGCTCGATGAACGGCAAGCCTCTGCCGGTGAATTCCGAAGAAATGAAAGCGATGGTCGCCTACTTCGACTGGATGAAGCGCGAGACCAAGCCGGAAGACAAGGTGGCTGGGCGCGGCGTGGGCAAGATCGACAAGAGCCTGGTGCCCAATGCAGAAAATGGCCGGGGTATCTACGCAGCGCAATGCGCGCTGTGCCACGGCGCCAACGGCGAAGGCATCACGAACGCACAGGGCCAGTACGTCTATCCGCCGTTGTGGGGCGACCAGTCGTTCAACATCGGAGCCGGCATGGCACGTACCTACACAGCGGCCGCGTTCGTGAAGAACAACATGCCGATCGCGTTTCATAATCGGTTCCCGCTGGGGCAAGGCGGGCTGACGGATCAGGAAGCCCTGGATGTGGCGCAGTTTTTCTCACACATGCCCCGCCCGGATTTTGTACCCAAGGTCAACGACTGGCCCCGGGACAAAAAGCCTGCCGACGCCCGCTATTGACCCATGACGCCCCTGCCCAGCAGGGGCCACGCATGTCGGTGCCGACGGTTGGTGCGGCGCAATATATAACAAATGTGACCAAAACGTATCAAAGTCACACAAGTGCGTTGTCTTTGACATATCTTAGGTGGGATCCCCTGCTCACCCTTGGAGGCAACCATGGCAGACACCCTGGCGGATACCGCCGTCAACACCGCAAGCAAGTACCAGGCGATCATCGCGCAGTACGCCACCGACGTCGGCATGAAGATCCTCGCCGCCATCGTCTTCTGGGTGGTCGGCCGCTGGCTGATCAACCTGGCAGTACGCATGGTGGAAGGCTCGTTGAGCCGGCAGAAGGTCGATCCGACCGTGCTGCGGTATGTGGGCTCGATCATCACCGTCACGCTGAACGTACTGCTGGTGATCGGCATCCTGGGCTACTTCGGCATCCAGACGACGACGTTCGCAGCGCTGATTGCAGCGGCCGGTGTGGCCATCGGCATGGCGTGGTCGGGGCTGCTGTCGAACTTTGCGGCGGGCGCGTTCCTGATCGTGCTGCGGCCGTTCAAGGTGGGCGACTTCGTGACGGCCGGCGGCGTGACGGGCACGATCAAGGAGATCGGCCTGTTTGCCACGACGATCAACACGCCGGACAACGTGGTCACGATTGTCGGCAACGGCAAGATCTTCGCGGACACGATCCAGAACTACACGTCGAACCCCTTCCGCCGCGTCGAGCTGAAGGCGCAACTGGCCGGCAGCGCCGACCACCGCGCCGCCATCGCGCTGCTCAAGGAGAAGGTTGCCGCCATCCCGAACGTGCTGGCCGATCCGGCGGTCGACGTGGAGATCCTGGAATTCAACCTGGTCGGGCCGGTGCTGGCCGTGCGCCCCTACACGCACAACGACAACTACTGGCAGGTCTACTTCGACACCAACCGCACGATCAAGGAAGCGCTGGCCGAAGCCGGCTTCCCGGCGCCCACGCCTTCGCAAGCGCTGACCATCACGACGCCGGGTCAGCTGGCAGGCCTGACCGCCGTGGCACAAAGCACGACGACGCCGACGAGCGTGAACTGATCCACGCATCCGCAAAAGCAAACGGCCCGGTGCAGAACCGGGCCGTTTTGTTTTGGTGCGCCGATGACGACTACGCCGGCTTGTGCTCGTCGCGTTTCCACAGGACATCGGTGCCGCCATCCACGCGATTCAGCACACGTGCCAACACGAACAGCAGGTCCGACAGGCGATTGACGTACTGGCGCGGCGCCTCGCCGATGGTCTCTGCGCGACCGAGCGCAACGATGCTGCGCTCGGCACGGCGTGCAACGGTGCGGCACACATGCGCCTGCGCCGCCGCGCGGCTGCCGCCGGGCAGGATGAATTCGGCCAGACGCGGCAGATCGGCGTTGTAATCCGCCAGCCATTGGTCAAGCCGCAGCACGTGCGCGGTGGTGACCATCGTGTAGCCCGGGATGCACAGCTCGCCGCCCAGATCGAACAAGTCATGCTGGATGGCCGTGAGTGCCGCGCGCACGCCGTCGGGCAGCGTTTCCGTCAGCAGCACGCCGATATGCGAGTTCAGCTCGTCAACGTCGCCAATAGCGGCGATGCGCAGGCTATCTTTTGCTGTGCGGCTGCCATCGCCGAGGCCGGTGGTGCCGTCGTCGCCGGTGCGCGTAGCGATCTTGGATAAGCGGTTGCCCACGGTGCGTCTCCTGGTAGGTGTGCCCTGCATTATCGCAAGTGCGGAAAGCGCCGGCCACGTGCGGCGTTAGAATCGCAGGATCAGGCCCGCCGCCAGAGCGGCCCCGGCGCTTCCAGTGTGATGCGGAACAGCGCCCTCACAGCATCCGCGCGAGACCATCATGAACCACCCCGTTCCCCCGCATCAGTTGATCCGCAAACCGATTCCGCCCGTGATGCTCGACGCGTTGCGCTCACGCTTTGGCGATCGCCTCTCCACCACCGAAGCCGTGCGCGCTCACCACGGCCGCGACGAATCCGCCTACGACCCGATGCTGCCCGACGCCGTCGTCTTCGCGCAGACCACCGAAGACGTCGCCGCTGTCGCCAAGCTGTGCTTCAAGCACGAGATCCCGCTGATCCCCTACGGTGCCGGCTCGTCGCTCGAAGGCCATCTGCTGGCCGTGGCCGGCGGCGTGAGCCTCGATCTCTCGCAGATGAACCACGTGCTGTCGGTGCATCCGGAAGACCTGACGGTGACGGTCGAGCCGGGCGTCACGCGCAAGCAGCTCAATACCGAGATCCGCGAGACGGGCCTGTTCTTCCCGATCGACCCGGGTGCGGATGCGTCCATCGGCGGCATGTGCGCGACGCGTGCTTCGGGCACCAACGCCGTGCGCTACGGCACGATGCGCGAGAACGTGCTGAACCTGACGGTGGTGACCGCCGACGGCCGCATCATCAAGACCGCCAACCGCGCGCGCAAATCGTCGGCGGGCTACGACCTGACGCGCCTGTTCATCGGCAGCGAGGGGACGCTGGGCATCATCACCGAGATCACGCTGAAGCTGTATCCGCAGCCGGAGGCGGTGTCCGCCGCGGTGTGCGCCTTCCCGAGCATGGGCGATGCGGTGTCGGCCGTGATCGACACCATCCAGATGGGCGTGCCGATTGCACGCGTGGAGTTTGTCGACGCGCTGGCCATCCGCGCGATCAACCAGTACGACAAGCTGACGCTGCCTGAAATGCCGACGCTGTTCTTCGAGTTTCACGGCTCGGAGCACGGCGTGCAGGAACAAGCCGAGACCGTCCAGCAGATTGCCGCCGAACACAAAGGCCAGGGCTTCGAATGGGCCACGCGCCCAGAAGACCGCAGCCGCCTGTGGAACGCCCGCCACAACGCCTTCTTCGCCTTCCTGCAGCTCAAGCCCGGCTGCCGCGCCGTCACCACCGACGTGTGCGTGCCGATCTCGCGCCTGGCCGAATGCGTGGTCGAAACGGAGCAGGACCTGCGCGCCAGCCCGCTGCAACTGCCCGCGCCCATCGTCGGCCATGTGGGCGACGGCAACTTCCACGTGTGCCTGCTGATCGACCCCGACAAGCCGGAAGAGCGGGAAGAAGCCGAACGCATCAACCGGCGCATCGTCGCGCGTGCGATTGCCATGGATGGCACCTGCACGGGCGAACACGGCGTGGGGCTACACAAGATGGACTCGCTGGTTGCCGAGCATGGCGACGGCGCCATCGACCTGATGCGCAGCGTCAAGCAGGCACTGGACCCGAAGCACATCCTGAACCCCGGCAAGATCTTCCACCTGTAATAGACCGACCCGCATGGCTTCCGTCTTCAAGCGCGTTCCTCCGCTGCATCTGCTGATTGCCTTCGAGGCGGGGGCGCGCCACGCGAGCTTCGCGCGTGCGGCCGAAGAGCTGTCGGTCACGCCGAGCGCGGTATCCCACCGCATCAAGAACCTCGAAGAGCTGTGGGGCGAAGACCTGTTCGTGCGCACCGGCACGGCGCTGCGGCTCACGGCTGCCGGCACGCGCTACCTGCGCAGCGTGCAGGACGCGCTCAAGAGCCTGCACGAACTGGCGCGGCCCGAATTCAGCAAGCAGCGCGCGCGGCTGCGCGTGGCGATTCCGCCCACCTTCGGGCGCCAGCACCTGGTGCCGCGCATTCCCGAGTTCAACGCGCTGTACCCGCACATCGACGTTGAGCTGCACCTGTCCATTCCGTTCCTCGACGTGAAGGCCGAGGACACGGACGTCGAGATCCGCTACGGCACCGGCCGCTATCCGGACCTGAAGACCACGCTGCTGCTCAACGAGCCGGTGTTCCCCGCGTGCGGGCGCGCCTACTTCGAGCAGATCAGCGGCAACACCATCACCGAAGCCGCGCAACTGCTGAACCTGACGCTACTGCGCAGCCCGCTGGAGCCGTGGCGCCCGTGGTTCGAGGCCGCCGGGCTGGATGCTCCGGAGCCGTCCACCGGATCGCTGTTCAACGACATTGGCCTGATGCTCGAAGCGGTGGCCTCCAACCAGGGCGTGGCGCTGGTGCGGCAGGCCATGGCCCGCAACTGGCTGGCCTCGGGGCAGATCGTGCGGTTGCTGGACATCGAATCGACGTCGCCGCATGCTTATTACATCGTCCAGCGCGAGCAGGCGCCGATGAAGCCCGAGGCGCAGCATTTTGTGGATTGGCTGCTTGGGCTGGATTGGTAGATCGCCCGGGCCTTGTGCGGCTGCCCCTTACCGCCGGAGTTCAAACTCTCGGATTCGATACCTTGAGTGCCGACGCTGAGGCTCAGATTCGAAACTTTTAGTGTGGAACGCGAAGGTTTGAGCCTCACCGTCGGCCGTCGAAGCCTCGATCGTGAAGGTTGGAACCCCGTGTACGGCCGCCTTCCGGGTCTCGACACGCGAGCGCAACCCTTTGCTGCAGCGCGATGAACGCGATTGGCCGTTTGCGCGAGCCAAATTCATCGCCGCAAAAGTCCTTAACACGCCGCGCGGCGCGGCGGCCGGGCTATAGTGCCTCCGACCCCGGCCCCTGCGCCCGGTGATAACGATGCGAGACACCCCATGAATGCGCCGCTGCCCGCCACCGCCCGTGACCAGTCTGCCCTGCAGGCCGAGTTGACCGCCGCGCTGTCGCAGATCGTTCCCGACGACGCGCTGCTCTGGGAGCGCGAAGACACCACCCCGTATGAATGCGACGGCTTGGCCGCCTACCGGCAGGTGCCGCTGGCCGTAGTGCTGCCGGACACTGAGGCGCAGGTCATCGAGATCCTGCGCGTCTGCCACCGCATGGGTGTGCCCGTGGTGCCGCGCGGTGCGGGGACGAGCCTGTCGGGCGGTGCGATGCCCACGCCGGGCGGGCTGGTGCTGTCGCTGGCCAAGTTCAAACGCATCATCAAGGTTGATGCGTACACGCGCACGGCAGTCGTGCAGCCGGGCGTACGCAACCTCGCCATCTCGGAGGCGGCCAACCCGCACGGGCTGTATTACGCGCCCGATCCCTCATCACAGATCGCCTGCACCATCGGCGGCAACGTGAACGAAAACTCGGGCGGTGTGCACTGCCTCAAATACGGCCTGACCGTGCACAACGTGCTGCGCGTGCGCGCCGTGATGATGGACGGCGAGGTGGTCGAGTTCGGCAGCGAGGCGCCCGACGCGCCGGGCCTGGACCTGCTCTCCACCGTGATCGGCTCCGAAGGCATGCTGGCCGTGGTGACCGAGGTGACCGTGCGCTTGATCCCCAAACCGCAGTTGGCGCAGGTGATCATGGCGAGCTTCGATAACGTAGAAGCCGGCGGCAACGCCGTGGCCGACGTGATTGCCGCGGGCATCATCCCCGCCGGTCTGGAGATGATGGACAAGCCCGCCACCGCAGCGGTGGAAGAGTTCGTCTGCGCCGGTTACGACCTGAACGCCGCTGCGATCCTGCTGTGCGAATCCGACGGCACGCCCGAAGAGGTGGCCGAAGAGATCGCCCGCATGAGCGAAGTGCTGCGCGCCTCGGGTGCCACGCGCATCCAGGTCTCGCAAAGCGAGGCCGAACGCCTGAAGTTCTGGAGCGGCCGCAAGAATGCCTTCCCCGCAGCGGGCCGCATCTCGCCCGACTACTACTGCATGGACGGCACCATCCCCCGCAAGCACATCGGCACGCTGCTGCGGCGCATCCAGGAGATGGAGCAGAAGTACGCCCTGCGCTGTATCAACGTGTTCCACGCGGGCGACGGCAACATGCACCCGCTCATCCTCTTCAACGGCGAAGACCAGGACGAATGGCACCGCGCTGAACTGTTCGGCTCGGACATCCTGGAAACGTGCGTGGAACTGGGCGGCACGGTGACGGGTGAGCATGGCGTGGGCGTCGAGAAGCTCAGCTCGATGTGCGTGCAATTCTCGACCGAGGAGCGCGATGCCTTCCTGCGCGTGAAGGCGGCCTTCGACCCGGTGCGTTTGCTCAACCCCGATAAGGCCATCCCTACGCTCGCCCGCTGCGCTGAGTACGGCAAGCTGCACGTGCGCAACGGCCTGCTGCCGCATCCGGACCTGCCGCGCTTCTGAGCCTCCTTAGCCGCCCATGAGCCAGAACCCCTCCCGCACGAACCGATACCGGTGGCACGCCCACAACGCGCGCCTGGGCGAGTACCTCGGCAAACCCGAAGAAGACGGTTGGCGCCGCCGCTGGTACGTCATCATCTTCGAAGCCGAGACCCGCGCGGGGCGCCAGTTTGACGTGACCCTGCTGATCGCCATTCTCGCCAGCGTGCTGGTGGTGATGCTCGACAGCCTGCCGAGCATGCACGAGCGCGCCGGCACGCTCTTCACCGTGGTCGAATGGCTGGCCACGCTGCTGTTCACCGCGGAGTACATCATGCGCATCCTGGTGGTGCGCAAGCCGTGGCGCTATGTGCTGAGCTTCTACGGCGTCATCGATTTCGTCTCGATCCTGCCGACGTGGCTGGCGGTGTTTGCGCCGGAAATGGCTTACCTGATCGACGTGCGCCTGCTGCGCTTGCTGCGCGTGTTCCGGGTGCTCAAGCTCACGATCTACTTTGAAGAAGCGCAGGTGCTGCTGCGCGCGTTGGTCAACGCCCGGCACAAGATCTTCGTGTTCCTGGGCACGGTGTTCATCATCACCATCATCCTGGGCACGGTGATGTACGTGGTGGAAGGGCCGCAGCACGGCTTCACCAGCATTCCGGTCAGCATGTACTGGGCGGTGGTCACGCTCACCACCACGGGCTTCGGTGATCTGGTACCGAAGACGCCGCTCGGGCAGTTCATCACCTCGCTCACCATCCTGCTCGGCTACAGCATCATCGCGTTCCCCACCGGCATCATCGGTGCGGAACTGGTGAACACCATGCGGCAGAACGCGCCCAAGGCCCGTACGTGCACGCACTGCGCCACCGAAGGCCACGACACCGACGCCGTCTTCTGCAAGCGCTGCGCGACCAAGCTCCCGCCCATCCCGAACGAAACCGCGGAGACCGCGGAGACCGCGAACCACCCGTGAGCTGCACCCCGAAGGTTTGACATGCCAACCACGCCAGACACCGCCCTCTCGCCCGTGCTCGCCCGCTTTCGCGGTGCCATCGCGCAGGCTGCCGACAGCCGCACACCGCTCACCCTGCGCGGCGGCGGCACGAAGGATTTCTACGGCCGCGCACCGGTGCCGAACGGCACCGTGCTCGACACGCGCGAGTGGTCCGGCATCGTCGACTACGACTGCGCAGAACTCGTCATCACCGCACGCAGCGGCACCCCACTCGTCGAGATCGAAGCCGCACTGGCCGAGCACAAGCAGATGCTGGCGTTCGAGCCGCCGCACTTTGCTGCAGACGGCAAGCTCGCCACCGTGGGCGGCGCGTTTGCGTCCGGCCTGTCGGGCCCGCGCAGACAGTCGGTGGGCGCGCTGCGCGATTTCGTGCTCGGCGCGGTGGTGATGGATGGCCGTGGTGACATGCTCAACTTCGGCGGCCAGGTGATGAAGAACGTGGCCGGCTACGACGTCTCGCGCCTGATGGCGGGTGCGCTCGGCACGCTCGGCCTGGTCGTGCAGGTGTCGCTGAAGGTGCTGCCGATGCCGTTCTGCGATGCCACGCTGCGCTTTGCCATGCCGCAAGCCGAAGCCATCGACACGCTCAACCGCTGGGGTGGCCAGCCGCTGCCGATTGCGGCCTCGGCTTGGACGAACGGCACGCTGTGGGTGCGCCTGAGCGGCGCTGATGCCGCCGTGCGTGCCGCCATCACCAAACTCGGCGGCGAGCGTGTTGATGATGCCGAAGCCACCACGTTCTGGCGCGACCTGCGAGAGCAATTGCATGCGTTCTTCGCTCGCGCGGTGCAAGGCAACCAGCCGTTGTGGCGCATTGCCCTGCCCCCGGCCACGCCTCCGCTGGCGCTTGGGGCTGCATCGGCTGACGAACAGCTCGTCGAATGGGGCGGCGGCCAGCGCTGGTGGATCGACACCGCCAACACCCCCGCTGAGATCATCCGCGATGCCGTGAGCAAGGCCGGCGGCCACGCCACACTGTTCCGCAACGGCGATCGCGCCAGCACCATCTTCACACCCGTCGCTGCGCCGTTGATGGCCGTGCACAAGCGCCTGAAAGAGAGTTTCGACCCGCACGGCATCTTTAACCCGGGCCGTCTCTACGCCGATTTCTAACGCACGCTCATCATGCAAATCACGCTCGCGGCGTTCCTGCGCAACACCCCCGATGGCGAAGAAGCCCAAAGCATCGTGCAGAAGTGCGTGCATTGCGGCTTCTGCACGGCCACCTGCCCGACCTACCAACTGCTCGGCGACGAGCTGGACGGCCCGCGCGGGCGCATCTACCTGATGAAGCAGGTGCTGGAAGGCCAGCCCGCAGGCCAGGCCACCCGCCTGCACCTGGACCGCTGCCTGACCTGCCGCAACTGCGAATCGACCTGCCCGTCCGGCGTGACGTACGGACGCTTGGTGGAGATCGGCCGCAAGATCGTCGACGACCAGCTCGACGCGAAAGGTGAGTCGCGCCCCCTGGGCGAGCGCGCCGTACGCTGGGTGCTGCGTGAAGGCCTGACGCGGCCCGCACTGTTCGGCCCCGCGCTCAAGCTTGGGCAGGCCGTGCGTCCACTGTTGCCGCCGGTGCTGCGCAACAAGGTCCCGGCCAAACAACCGCGTGCCGGTGTGCGGCCAATCGCCACACACGTGCGCAAGATGTTGCTGCTCGAAGGCTGCGTGCAACCAGCCATGTCGCCCAACATCAACGCGGCCACGGCGCGCGTGTTCGACAAGCTGGGCGTGCAGCTCATCAGCGCAGACCGTGCCGGCTGCTGCGGCGCCATCCGCTATCACATGAACGACCACGTGGGCGGCCTCGGCAACGCACGCGCCAACATCGACGCATGGTGGCCACATATCGAAGCCGGTGCCGAAGCCATCGTCATGACGGCCTCCGGCTGCGGTGCGATGGTCAAGGACTACGGCCACCTGCTGCGTGACGACCCTGCCTATGCCGAGCGTGCGGCGCGCGTGTCGGCCATGACGCGCGACCTGTGCGAGGTGCTGCCGGCCTTCTCCAATCAGCTGTTGCAGAAAGCCAAACCTGAAGCACAGCGCCCGCGCGTGGCCTGGCATCCGCCCTGCACGCTGCAGCATGGTCAGCAGATTCGTGGTGCGGTGGAAACGCTGCTCGGCTCGCTGGGCGTGGACGTCAAGCTCTGTGCCGACAGCCACCTGTGCTGCGGCTCGGCGGGCACGTATTCGGTGCTGCAACCCGAGCTGGCCTACCGGCTGCGCGACGACAAGCTGAGCAAGCTGCAGGCCACGCAACCGGAGCGCATCGTCACCGCCAACATCGGCTGCGTGACGCATCTGCAGAGCGGCACGGACACGCCGGTCGAGCACTGGATCGAACTGGTGGACCGGATGCTGGCCTGAAGCGTCGGCGCGTCGGTTCTATACTGCCCGCTTCGTTTTGCCCGGAGGCCCCATGCTGCAAACCTTCGCGATCCTGTTGACGTTCCAGTCGGTGGGAGAGCTGCTCACGTATTCGCTGCACCTGCCGGTGCCCGGTCCGGTGATCGGCATGGTGCTGCTGGTCATCTACCTGTTGGTGGACAAGGGTCGCGTGCTCGAAGTCATGCAGGGCACCGTCAGCGAACTGATGCGCCACCTGACCATCCTGTTCGTGCCGGCCGGTGTGGGTGTGATCACGCAACTGAGCCGCATCGGCCAGGAGTGGCTGCCGATCGTGGTGGCGACTGTCGTGTCGACATGGCTATCGATTGCCGCGGGCGCGCTCGTCACGCGCGCCCTGATGCGCCGCATGGGGGACCACGGCGAGGCCAACGAGGAGCTTGCCCCATGAACACGATGGCGCCCAACCTGTACCAACTCTGGGTCTACCTGTCCGCCAGCCCGCTGCTGGGCCTGACCGCCACGCTCATCGCGTACCTGATCGGCGTGCGCCTCCATGAGCGCAGCCACTTCAACCCGATGGTCAATCCGCTCCTGATTGCGGTGGCCATCCTGGGCACGCTCCTGACAGTGACGCACACGCCGTACAAGACCTACTTCGACGGCGCACAGTTCGTGCACTTCCTGCTGGGGCCGGCCACGGTGGCGCTGGCGGTCCCACTCTACCAGCAATGGGCGAAGCTGCGCCGACATGCGATCCCGCTGATGATCGGGCTGCTGGCGGGGTCGGTCGTGGCGGTGGTGTCAGCAGTGGGTATTGCGTGGCTGCTGGGCGCATCGCCCGAGACGCTGCGCTCCATGGCGCCGAAATCGGTGACGATCCCGATCGCCATGGGCATCTCGGAGAAGATCGGCGGCGCACCAACCATCACGGCGGTGCTGGTGCTGATTACCGGCATCGTGGGCGCGACCACCACCACGCGGCTGCTGAACCTGCTGCGCATCCGCGAGTACAGCGTGCGCGGCTTTGCCACCGGCATCGCGGCGCATGGCATCGGTACGGCGCGCGCGTTCCAGGTCAATCCGGAGGCGGGCGCGTTCTCGGCGCTTGGCATGGGCTTGAATGGCGTGCTGACGGCGGTGCTGGTGCCGCTGCTGGCGGGCTGGATTCCGCGTTAGATTCCCCTTCTCTCCGCCCAACGTTCACTGCCTGGGCAATCTACAACACCTTCCGCACCCCTCCTGAATGCTCCTGACAGAACGCTGTCAGGAGCCCCCCGCCACAATCGCTCCACCTTAACCGGCAACGGCACCCCCAACCGCCTGAGCCACCTACCGGAGCGACATCATGGCAAGCGTCATCAACTGGTTTGAAATCCCGGCGAACGATTTCCCCCGCGCCGTGAAGTTTTACGAGAACGTCTTCGACACCCAGCTCAAGCAGGAAGACATGGGCGACCTGACCATGGGCGTGTTCCCGGCAGGTGAGACGACCATCCACGGCGCGCTGGTCAAGGGCGAAGGCTTTGCACCGTCCGACAAGGGCAGCGTGGTCTACCTGAACGCACCTGATCTGGATGCCGTGCTGGAGCGTGTGAATGGCAACAAGGGCCAATGCGTGTTCGGCCCGATGACGCTGCCTGACAACATGGGCCGCATCGCCCACATCCTGGATACCGAAGGCAACCGGATCGGCTTGCACGAGCCGGATGCGAAGACGCAGGCGTACCTGCTACAGCAGTAACGCCCCCCCCAAAGGCCGGTGCACGGGTGCCGGCCTTCCCTACGAGACAGAGAAAAACACCATGCCGAGTCAGTCCCCGTATCTCATGCGCGCCGCCGATATTGCTGCGCGCACGCAGTCGTTTTCACACCCCTGGAACAGCCTGTCGGAAATCCACGGCACGATGATGGGCCGGCTGCTCGGGCTCAAGCGCACCGGCGTGAATTTCGCGCGTGTGCCGCCGGGCAAGGAATCGTTCGTCTACCATTCGCACCAGCGTGAGGAGGAATGGATCTACATCCTCTCGGGCGAGGCGCAGGCCGAGATTGCCGACAGCATGTTCACCGTCCGCGCAGGCGATTTCATGGCCTTCCCGGTCGGCATTGCGCACCACCTGCGCAACTGCGGCAAGGACGACCTGCTCTACCTGTGCGGCGGCGAGCATCTCAATATCGAGATTGCCGATTTCCCCCGGCTCGGCAAGCGCATGCTGCGCCGTGGCGAGCAGGTCGACGTCGTCGATATCCACCCGCAGCGTGAGCTGACGCCCTTCGGCGCGTAGGGGAAATGGCCCGCATTGCACCCGGGCCGAAGCCCACTACAATGCCGCGCATGACCCGCCGCGCCGACCGTCTCTTCCAGATTGCCCAGATCCTGCGAGGCCGCCGCCTGACCACGGCGGCGATGCTGGCCGACCGCCTTGGCGTGTCCGAGCGCACGGTGTATCGCGACATCCGCGACCTCTCCGTCTCGGGCGTGCCGATCGAAGGCGAGGCCGGCATCGGCTACCGCATGCGTGCCGGCTTTGACCTCGCCCCGCTCATGTTCACAGCGGATGAAGTGGAAGCACTGGTGGCCGGTGCGCGGATGATCAAGGCGTGGAGCGGCGGCACCATGGCCGGCTCGGTTGAAGCCGCGCTGGAAAAACTCATGGGCGCCCTGCCCGCCGAGCGCCGCTCCGAAGCCGAGACCACGCGCATCTTTGCCCCCGGTTACGGCATGGGCAGCGAGGTCAAGCAGGTCTTCGATACGCTGCATTCCGCACTGGGCCGCCATGCCGTTGCGCGGCTCTCCTACCGTGACGCGCAGGGCCAGTTGACCGAGCGGTGCATCCAGCCGCTCGGACTGTTCTTCTGGGGGCAGGTGTGGCTGGTGGCCGCCTGGTGCGAACACCGCCAGGACTACCGCACCTTCCGCCTGGACCGCTGCGTCAAGGTCGACATCCTGGAGCGGCAATTTGCCGAATCCGCCGAGCGCTCGCTGGCGGATTTCATGCGCAAGGTGCGCGGGTCGTCGGACTGACGGGACGCGGATGCACGCATTGCTCAACGCACGCACCCGCAGCGCCGATGCCGCCCTGTGGCAGATCTTCCTGACACTCTTCCTGGGCACCCTGTCCGCACTGCTACCGGCAGCGCCAGCTCATGCACAGACACTGCGGCCTGTGCCCGCGCTTGCCCGGCAGGTGACCGACCTGACCGATACGCTCAGCAGCACGTCCGCGGTGCGGCTTGAACGCAAACTGGCCATCTTGCAGGAACGCACGGGCGCGCAGATCGCCGTGCTGATCATCGACAGCACCCAACCCGAACCTGTCGAAGCTTTTGCGGTGCGCGTGTTCGATGCGTGGAAGCTCGGCCGGCGCGGCGTCGACGATGGCGTCCTGCTGGTGATCGCCAGGCAGGACCGCAAGATGCGCATCGAAGTCGGCTACGGGCTGGAAGGCCAGATCACCGACCTCAAGGCCAGCCGCATCAACCGCGACATCATGGTGCCGGCTTTCCGCCAGGGTGATTTCATCGGTGGCATCGACCGGGCGGTCGATGCATTGATTGCGTTGATTCCGGGGGCGGGAGCGCCCATCGTCGTCTCGGATGCCCCGCTCCCTCCGGCACAGAGCAACCCCGCATCCTCCGGACATTTGCCGTACGAAGGATTCGCGCTGCTGATGGCAATACTAATGGGCGTGATGGGTGGCCCCGTGCTGGCGGCACGGCCATCGCGCGGGCTCTGGTTGCTGCCGGCCATTGCGATCATGAATGCAATGCTGGCGGCCAAGATCGACGGGCCGGAATGGATCCGTTGGCTATTCGCACTGCCTGTTGTCGTGCTGACGAGTGGCGCGATCAGTGCGGCTGTATGGCATACGTGGTTCCGCATGCCGCCCGACACCCCGGCCAACACGAGCCCACTGCTATCGAAGGGCGCCAAGCGAAAGGCAGCGCGCAAGGCTGCACACCGGCCACCGCGCCAGCCAGGCCGCAAGCAAGTCCGCGAGCAGGATCGCTCCAGCACATCGGACAACTATGCGCCCTGGACCATCGACAGCGGCAGCTCCAGTTCCAGCGTGTCGAGCGACAGCAGCTTTTCCGGCGACGGTGGCTCCAGTGGTGGTGGTGGCTCGTCGGATAGTTGGTAGGGCTTGCGCTGGCCTCAAGCCGCCGGCAACGGATCCGGCTCCGCCAGCAACGCCTCGATATCACCGAGGATTTCTTCCGGCTTGGTCAGCGGCGCATAGCGCTTGTAGACCGTGCCATCGCGACGCAGCAGAAACTTGGTGAAGTTCCACTTGATGGCCTCGATGCCGAGCACGCCCGGTTTTTCCGAGGTCAGCCATTTGTAGAGCGGATGCGCGTTCGCCCCGTTCACGTCGATCTTGCTGAACATCGGGAACGACACACCGTAGTTCTTCTCGCAGAACGCGCCGATCTCTTCTGCGCCGCCCGGCTCCTGCTTGCCGAACTGGTTGCAGGGGAAGCCAAGCACCTCCAGGCCCTTTTCGTTCAGTCGCTTGTAGACAGCCTCCAGCCCCGCGTATTGCGGCGTGAAACCGCAATTGCTTGCCGTGTTCACGATCAGCAGCACCTTGCCGCGATATTGCGAAAGCAGCACGCGCTGCCCTGCCAGCGAATCCGCTTCGAACGCGTAGACGTCACTCATGATCACCCTCCGGATGTCTGCGGAAATGTTCCGCACCTGACAAGAATTGTAGCGGCCCGCGCTTGGCGGGCCGTCTGGAGTCAAGGATGCTTATCGCTCAGTGCTTGTCAGTCTCGGAGTACCAGAAGGTGCGCTTGCGCTTACCCAGCCCGGTGGGTGTGACCTTGACCGGCGCCAGTGCGGAACCGCCGCCGCCCGTGCCCGTCTGGTTGCCGCAGCCAAAGCACACTGGCACCGGCGTCGTACCACCACTGCCGTTGTTCACCAGCACCACGCCATACACGGACGACGGTGGGAAGCCACCGCCATCGAGCACGACAGAGCGGTTGGGGTTCTGGCCAGTGCCGGTCAGGAAGCTGACCGAGTACGTGCGGGCGATGCCCAGGTTCGGGTAGCACGCGCCCGCCGAAGGCACGGCCGGCGTGTTGGTGCCGAAGGTGGTGTAGCCGGCCACCGTGAGCGGCGCGTTCACGACCTTCTCACCCGCATTGGGCAGCGTGACGAAGAAGCCCGAACCCGAACCGCTGTAGGCCACCGAGGTGGCATCGGTCAGGTTGGCCTCGGTCAACGGCACCCAGCCTGTCGGCATGGGCCCGAGGTTCGGGTCCTTAAGCATGTAGAAGCGGTTGACCACGTTATAGGCCGTGCCCGGCGTGGTCGACGCGGAATACAGCGGATGCTCGCGGTCGCCAGTGCCGGCCATGACGGCGTTGAATCCGGAGGTGGGCACCACATCGGGCGCGTAGAAGAACTTGCGCGCGTTGTTGGTGTTGGCCGCACCGCCCAGCGTGGCGAACAGCGTCAGTGCCCAGTTGGCCGGGGCGTTGCCGGAGGCGGACTGGAAGTCCACGCGCCAGATGTTGCCGCCCACATCGCCCACGTAAGCCATCTGGATATAACCGCTGCCGGTGCGGTCGACCGTGGTCACATCCGAAGCAATCGAACGCGTCAGGCTGGTGTTCTTTACGCACACGCCGGCCACGCCATTGCAGTTGGCCAGCGCGCTCCACACCGGCACGCCGGTGTAGGCGTCGAGCACGACGATGCCGCGGCCCATCGTGTCGGTACCGGGTGCCGGGTCGCTGTCTTCGGAGGCCGCATCGTAGCCGGCACCCATGATCAACACCGGGTTGGAATAACCAGCCACACGCATCAGGCGCGGCTTGGACCAGGTCTGGCCGAGCTCCGGAATATCGGTATTGCTGCGCGACCACAGGTAGCGCGGATTGACCGGGTCCGTCACATCCAGTGCATAGAGCAGACTGCCACCGCGCCGTGCGGTCAGGTAGATGATCGTGCGCGGGCTGGCCGGGGTGCGCTGATCCTGCATGACGGTGGTGCTGCCGTCGAAGAAGTCGTCACGCGGCGTCGGTGTCGGCGTGATGCCGCTGGGCGTGGTGGACAGCTTCACTTCCGGCGAGTTGGCATACAGCCGGCTCAGCTTACCGATGAATTCCGGTGGAATGAAACCCCACAGCTCGCCCCCTGGGCGCACACCGTTGACACCCATCGTCTGGTTGCCGTTGATGGCGTGGAACACCCCATCGTTGGCGCCGTAAAAGACCACGATCCCGGTGGTACCGCCGTAGTTGATCACCACGGGGCGCGAGTGCAGCACGTCACCATGGATCGACGGGCGCACCGTCACCGGCGAACCCGGCCCGGTCTCTGCTTCCTGCCCCGCTACGGTGGAGCCGTCGAGCGCATAGACATCACGCCCGCGCACCCAGTTGATGAAGTTGGTCTGCTCGCTCGACGCAATGGTGGGTGCGCCGTTGGTACTGTTGTAGGAGTTGATGGCGCTCAGGCCCGAACTGCCGGCAAGCCACGTGTTGGCCGTGTCGAACGTCGGCATGGCCTTGGCGGTTGGGCATGTGCCAGCGCCGTTGCAGGTCAGCAGGGTGCGGCTGGTCTGGCTGGTCAGAAGCTGCACACGCAGCATTTCACCCGCGCCGCCTTTCTCAACCACTTCACCATCCGGCGAGTCAAACGCCCATCCCTTGCTGGACGGGCTGTTCTGCCAGAAACCGCCGCTCGGCCAGTTGGCAACGGCACTGCCATAGCCGCTGGAGCCGAATGACAGCGGCGGATCGGCCGTCCAGAAGCTGGTGGCGTTGGGCGACATGAAACCGGTGCCCGCGTTGCTGAGCGCTGCCTTGCCGACCGAGTCCAGCAACTGGAGATTGCCGTTGGCGTCATAGCCAACCTGATACTGCTTGAGGTTGCCCATCCAGCGCGGCGCGGCCGTGGCGTCCGGGCGGAACATGCCGATGTACACCTGGTTCAGGAACTGACCCTGCGCATTCACGGCGGCCGGCAAGCTGACCGAGGCAAACACGCTGTTGACGGCCTGGATTTCGTTGAGGATCGACAGCAGTGCATCCTGCAGGCCCTGCACATCGCCAAGGTTGACCGTGTAGGACTTGCCGCCACCATTGGTGGCCATGCTGTTGTCGAAATTGATGTAGTCAGGATTGGCGTAGTTGCCCTTGCTATCGAGCCCGGCAACCGAGATCGAGTACGTAATGACGTTCTGCGGATTGGCGGTGTTGGCGGTGCCCTGCAGATCGCTCTGGTACATGTAGCGCGCCCACTCATCACCCCAGTTCGACGCGTACTTGCTGTTGATGTTGATCTGCGTGGTTTGTGCCGCCGTGGGCGTGGGCACTGCGGCCTGCAGCGCGGCCAGCATCTTCGGGTCGCTTTCCGCCGGGTGACCGCTGTTGGTCGCGTTGCCGATGTAGATGATGAAGTTGCGCTGACACGGATTGCTGATGGGCGACGTGTACTGCGTGCCCGATAGACCCGTCACGCCGGTATTCTTGTAGCCCGCATAGAACGCCCAAGCCTCCTGCATCGCGCCGGAAAGCTGCACGTTGTTGCCGTTCAGATCATTGGGAAACTGGTTCTGTATGTAGGACAGAAAGCTGTTGACGCCATTGCTGTCCATCAACTGCAGCGTCTGCGAAGACTTTGGGTTCGCACTGGGGAAAGTGAACAGGCCGCCCGAACTCTTCGGGTCGAACATCATCAGTCCAAGATTGACGTTGGCCAGCAGCGAAGGGTTTTTCGCGATCGACTGCGCGGCGCCATACAGTGCGCACTGCTCCGCCCCCGAGCTCTTGGAAGGGTTGGCAACCGTCAGCCCGGTCGCCGAGCAGGTGAACGTGGCGTTGGCATCCGAGTTGGCACCATCGTCAAAGATGATGACCACATTCGGCTTGCCGGCGTTCTGCTGCAGCCCCGTGTAAAGGTCAATGTCTTCTGCACACGCGGGCTGGGCGCCCACCAGTGCAAGCGCCAGGGTTGCCGTGGCGGTCAGTGCAAGTCGTCGGGCAATGGAGCGCATATCGATTCTTCCTGGCTAGGTGCCGTCAGGCTTACGGACACGCGGTACCGGTCAGTACCCGTACCGCAACCCCTTGATGCAAAGTGGTGTTGGTGTTCGTTGCGTTGGCGTCGTTGACGTTGGCAGACACGTCCCATTGCGTGGCGCTGCAGTTCGACATGCCGCCGGGCGTACCGTTGGCCGTCAGGATGCCGGTGTCGGAGTTGTTGTTGACGCCGCCAAAGCAGGACGAATCCGAGGTGTAGTTCGGGTTGGCCGGGTCCGTCGTCAGTTGCGTGTCGGCAATCTGCTTGGTTGCCATGCACACGGGTGCTGCCACCTGCGCCGTGTAATCCGTCTTGCCGTCGCCGTTCACGTCCACCGGCACGCTGGTGGCGACCGGGTTCGACGTGAAATCCTGGCTGATGACCTGCTCGATGCCCTGCTGCGCCGCGCCGCGCGCTTCCACGCTGTACTGCTGGTTGGCGGCAATCTTCGTGTTGATGACGCTCGAGTTCATGATCATCACGACCACGGCCATGAAGATGGCCAGGAAAATCAGCGTGACAACCAGGGTCACGCCCGACTGGCGTGCTGGCCGACGTACCGGCGGGCGAACCAATAGACGCCGCATGGCTTACTCCCGTGGGCCGGCCACGTTGGCCGCCCGTGCAACTTCTACGTAGACGTGCCGTTTGTAGCTGTCATTGAAAGGACCGGACATCGCGTTGCTGCCGCGCCCCAGGTCATAGGTGCGGTTGTCTGTCCAACCAGCCGCCGGCTTGAGCGTGCTGGCGAGCACGTTGATGCGCACGGCGGTCACGTTGCTCCAGTTGGTCGTGGCGGAAGTGTTCCAGTTGTAACCACCCACGTTGTTGCAGGCGGCACTGTTATTGATGCCGGGGTTGGCCACGTAGCAATCGGGCGAGCCATTGCCATCCACATCCACGCCGTAGGAGAAATGCATGTCCTGGATGCCCTCGGCGATCGATTGGGGTTGCATCGCCCCCCCCGACAGCTCCGCCACCTTGAGCGTGAGAACACCGTTGTCATTGCCCTTGCAGAGGTCACACGTGGCGATGTAGAAGGCGCGTACGCTGACCTGGCGCAGTTCGGCCGGGTTCGAGCAGGTCTTGTCCTTCAAGGTGAAGTCCGTCGAGGTGCCGCTGAAGACAAACGGTGCCGTGTCCGTGGTGCAGAACGAATCCTGCAAATAGGCTTGGCCCGCAGTGATGGCGCTGGGCGACGCGACCTTGGTGCTCGATACGCGTCGCACCACCAGGATCTCCGAGCTGGGCGACAGATTGGGAAGGCAAGTTGCCGGATTCGTCCCGGGTGCATACCCGTAGATCGCCACCGGCACCGTCGCCGGACTGTTGGTGAAGCCCAGCGCGGTGGTGGCCACGTTGCACACGTCGGGGGTGGAAATCGCGGACGTGCCCAGCAGGTTCAAGTCCCCCAGGTAGCCGGCCAGCCCGATCTCCTGGCTGATGACGTCGAGGGCGTAGCGGCCGTTTTCGATCTGCGTAGCACTGTTGCCCAGTTGCACGCGCGACTGCGAGGTCGACGCATACAAGCTGGCCAACGCGGTGAGCAGCAACAGGCCGAGTGTCATCCCGACCATCAACTCGATCAGCGAGATCCCGCGCTGCCGGCGCAACGGCTTGTGCAGCGGCCTCATGACAGCACTCCGATCCGGACCTGCGTGCTGATGGCGCGACGATAGGCCTCGTTGCCGAAACTGCCGCTGCCACATGGCAAAGACGACGGCACCGTCTGCACCAAGCCCTGCCAGGCCACGGTCACACGGTAGATCTGGTTGACCGTATCGACGGCTTCGATGCACCCGCGTGCGCCGATCATGGCGCCAAGTGCAACCGTGCCGCTGGCGGCCGTCTCCGCGCTACCGAGCAGCGCCGTGTTCCAGGCGGCAAGGTCAGCCGTGACGGTGGCTTGCTGGGCTGCGCTGCCGGTCGAGCAAGCCGGTGCCGACATGCCGCCGTTGCCTACCGTGGTGGTCGCACCGGCAATCGCATAGCAGGTGGCAACCTGCCGATTGGCATTGAGCCGTGCGGACATGTCCTGCAGCAGGGTCAGTGCCTGTTCGCGTTGATAGGACTCCATCTCGGACTGGCTGGAGCGCGCCATCATGCCTGCTGCGCCAAGCAGAGCCACCAGTAGGATCACCACCGAGATCAGAATTTCGATGAGGGTCGTGCCGCGCTGCCCAGTCTTGCGCGGCCACGCGCGGTGCAGGCGTGTGGATGCACTCATGAGCAAACTCCCGAGACGATGGCAACCCGGCCAGTTCCACCCACCTGCACGCAAGCAGGTGAGACAGACTGTCCCTGCCCGGAGGGTGTGACCTGGAATGTGCTCGTGCCCGCAGTCGGCCGGCCGTCATTGCCAAATGACAATGACAGGGGGTTGCTGCTGCTGGACGTAATGGTGACGCCGCTGTACGGACCAAACGTGCGAACAACCGTGGCGTTCACGGTCAGCACCCAACCCGTCGCCCAATTGCTCGTGGTCGACACGGTGGCGATGGCGTTTTGCTTGACCGCTTCGCTGCGCGCCATCGCCATGGCCGAGGACAAATCGAACGACGCATTGCGCGTGGCCTGCGTCGCCACCATGTTCGAGAAGGACGGCACGGCAATGACCACGAGGATGGCCAGCACGGCCAGCGCGACCATCAACTCAGTCAGCGTGAACCCCTGGCAGAGCGGCTTGCGAATCGTCTTCATGCCTACTTCCAGCAAGTAGAGCCGCTACCGGAAGCCGTCTTGGCACCCGTGTTGGTCAACGTCAACTGACCGCAGGCAGTGTCGTTGGTCTGCTGCGAACCCTGTGGTTTGGCAACCAGTTGGTAGGAAGGCGGTACGCTGCTGGCGCTCAGCAGGAACGTGTAGTTGGGCGCAACGTTGGCAGGCACGTTGCTGGCGTACTGCAGCGTCGTCAAATCGGGCGCATAGGCCCGGTTGTCGAGCAGGAAGCGCTCCTGTGCCGCGGCAACCTCCTGCATGAAGGATTCCGCGGCCGCGCGATTGGAGCGCACGATGTACTGGACGTACGAGGGATAAGCGATGACCGTCAGGATGGCAACGATCGCCACCGTGATCATCAGCTCGATCAGCGTAAAGCCTCGCGCCGCTTGCGCGCGCTGGCATATCGGCTTGTTAGCCACGTGTTCACCCACCCGTATTTGCTGAAGCAGCTATTTCTTGTAGTACACGCCTGTCAAGCGGATCGATAGGCGTGCTGGCCGGTTATACGGCACTTCTCAGCAAATATTAAGGAAAGACAATGAAGTTAGGGTGACGCGTAGCCAGGCGCAAACGTTATGCGCCCCAAAATACCTCAGATGGTGTAGCCGTCGAGCGACATCACACGACGTTCAGATGCTCGGTACCGGCCGACAGGTCAGTCTGGCCGCCGCGCTTGCTGTTCAGCTTGATCTGCAGGCGCAAGTCGTTGAGCGAGTCAGCGTTGCGCAGCGCGTCCTCGTACGTGATCTTGTTTTCCTCGTACAACTCGAAGAGCGCCTGGTCGAACGAAATCATCCCCTGCTCGCGGGATTTCTTCATCACCTCTTTCAGCTCGTGCACCTCGCCCTTGAAGATGAGGTCCTGCACCAGCGGTGTCGCCAGCATGATCTCCACCGCCGGCACACGCCCCTTCTTGCCCTGACGCGGTAACAGGCGCTGCGCAATCATCGCGCGCAGGTTCAGCGACAAGTCGATCAGCAGCTGCTGACGCTTCTCTTCCGGGAAGAAGTTGATGATCCGGTCGATTGCCTGGTTCGAGCTGTTGGCGTGCAACGTGGCCAGACACAGGTGGCCGGTTTCCGCGTACTGGATGGCGTACTCCATCGTATCGCGATCCCGGATTTCGCCGATCAGGATCACGTCCGGCGCCTGGCGCAGCGTGTTCTTCAGCGCCACGTGCCACGACTCGGTGTCGACGCCCACCTCGCGCTGCGTCACCACGCAGTTCTGGTGCGCGTGCACGTATTCCACCGGGTCTTCAATCGTGATGATGTGGCCGTACGAATTCGCATTGCGATGCCCCACCATGGCTGCCAGCGAGGTCGACTTGCCCGAGCCCGTCGCACCCACCACGATCACCAGCCCGCGCTTGCTCATCACGATCTCGTTCAGGATCGGCGGCAGGTCCAGTTCGCCCAGCGAGGGAATCTTCGTGTTGATGGTCCGCAGCACCATGCCGGCGCGGCCCTGCTGTATGAACGCCGACACGCGGAAGCGCCCCGCGCCCGCCGCCGTGATGGCGAAGTTGCACTCGGAGCTGTCTTCGTACTCGCGCAACTGCTTCTCGTTCATGATCGACTTGACCAGACCGATGGCCTGCACCGCACTCAGCGGCTGCTGCGAGATCGGCGTGACCTTGCCGTCCACCTTGATGGCCGGCGGGAATTCAGCGGTGATGAACAAGTCCGAGCCACGGCTGTTCACCATCAACTGCAAGAGTTCGTGGATGTATTTGGTGGCGGCTTCGCGGTCCAGCATGGCGTGCCCCTCCTAAAAGGAATTGGAATGCGCGCTGACGTGTCAGTCAGCGCATCAGCATCAGTTCGCGAACGCGTCCGGGTTCTTGGCGATGGCGCGTGCGTCTGCGTAGTTGATCGCCGAGCGCTTGATGAGCTCCGACAGGCACTGGTCGAGCGTCTGCATGCCCATGCCGCTGCTGGTCTGCATCATCGAGTACATCTGCGAGATCTTGTTCTCGCGGATCAAGTGGCGGATGGCCGGCGTGGCGATCATGATCTCGTGCGCCGCAATCCGGCCCGAACCATCGCGCGTCTTGAGCAGCGTCTGCGAGATCACCGCCTCAAGCGATTCGGACAACATGGTTCGGACCATCTCCTTCTCGTCGGACGGGAACACGTCGACGACCCGGTCAATGGTCTTTGCTGCAGAACTGGTGTGCAGCGTGCCAAACACCAAGTGGCCGGTTTCCGCCGCGGTGAGCGCTAGGCGGATGGTTTCGAGGTCACGCAATTCGCCGACCAGCACCACGTCCGGATCTTCACGCAGCGCCGACTTCAGTGCATTGGCGAACGAGTGCGTATGGGGCCCCAGCTCGCGCTGGTTGATCAGGCTCTTCTTGGATTCGTGCACGAATTCGATCGGGTCCTCCACCGTGAGGATGTGGCCCATGTCGTTTTCATTGCGGTGGTTCACCATGGCCGCCAGCGTGGTCGACTTGCCCGAGCCGGTCGGGCCCGTCACCAGCACGAGACCGCGCGGTTTCATGGCGAGGTCGGCAAACACCGCCGGCGCCTTCAGGTCATCCAGCGTGAGCACCTTGGACGGAATCGTCCGGAACACGGCCGAAGCGCCGCGGTTCTGATTGAACGCGTTGACCCGGAAACGCGACAGCCCCGGGATCTCAAACGAGAAGTCGACTTCCAGGTTTTCTTCGTAGACCTTGCGCTGCCCGTCGCTCATGATGTCGTACACCATGGAGTGCACGTCCTGGTGCGTGAGCGGTGGCACGTTGATCCGGCGCATGTCGCCGTGGATCCGGATCATCGGCGGCAAGCCGGCCGACAAGTGCAAGTCCGACGCTTTGTTCTTGGCGGAAAACGCCAGAAGCTGCGCGATGTCCATCTTATAATGACCCCCGACTTTTTTATGTCGCCCAGGCGTCGCAATGGCGCTTCCCCGGGTGCTGCCGGCATTGTCAACAACATGCCGGAGCCTTGTTTATTTGTAACAAACGTCGCCGGATTATGTCTGTAATCGCCGCCAACTTGCAAGCCGTGCGTCAACGGATCACAACGGCCTGCACACTGGCTTCGCGCGATCCCGCGGGTGTCATATTGCTGGCCGTTTCCAAGACGTTCGACGCCGATGCCGTGCGTGCCGCGTATGCCGCCGGGCAACGCCTTTTCGGCGAAAACTACGTGCAGGAAGGCCTCGCCAAAATCGACGCACTGGCCGATCTGCGCTCCGGCGCTGACCCGATCGGCTGGCACTTTATTGGGCCGCTGCAAAGCAACAAGACACGCGCCGTAGCCGAGCGTTTCGACTGGGTGCACAGCGTCGACCGACTCAAGATTGCCGAGCGCCTGTCGGCCCAGCGCCCTGAGCACCTCCCCCCCTTACAGGTCTGCCTGGAGATCAACATCAGCCGGCAGGCCAGCAAGCATGGCTTGCTGCCGGATTTCGAGGAAGTCCTTGCCGTGGCACGCGCGGTAACGGCCCTGCCCCGCCTGCAGTTGCGCGGCCTGATGGCCGTGCCTGAGCCTACCGACGACCCGGCGGCCCAGCGCGCGCCTTTTGCCGCCCTGAGCACATTGGCCAACCAGCTAAGAGACGCCGGCATCGCCATCGATACCCTGTCGATGGGCATGTCCGCCGATCTGGAAGACGCGATTGCCGAAGGCGCCACCATCGTGCGCGTCGGCAGCGCCATCTTCGGGGCGCGGCAGTATGCGCACGCGCCCGCCTGATTTCCCGTTGTTATTCATCCCACCACTCTCATGCTCGACACTCTGAAACTCGGCTTCATCGGCGGCGGCAACATGGCGGCAGCCCTCATCGGCGGCCTGATTGCCAAGGGCGCGCACGGCGCCAATATTGTGGTGGTGGATCCGACTGAGCCGGCCCGCACGCGCGCCGAGCAAACCTGGGGGGCCCGCGCAGCAGCCGCCCCCGGTGTTGAACTGGCCGACCGCGACGTGATTGTCCTGGCCGTCAAGCCGCAGCAGATGCGTGAGGTGTGCGCACAGCTCGCGCCGCATCTGGGCAACAGCCTGGTGCTGTCGGTGGCGGCGGGCATCCGTATTCAGGATCTGTCGCGCTGGCTGAATGGGCATGCGCGCATCGTGCGTGCGATGCCGAACACACCGGCACTGTCGGGCCTGGGTATGACGGGGCTGGCAGCCAACGCTGGCCTGTCCGAAGCCGATCGCGCTACGGCCAGCACCGTCGCCAACGCTGTCGGCAAAAGCGTGTGGGTGCCTGCCGAGGCGCAGATTGATGCCGTCACCGCCATCTCGGGCAGTGGGCCGGCCTACGTGTTCTATTTCATCGAAGCCATGCAGCAGGCTGCGCAAGAGCTGGGTCTGTCGGCCGAAGACGGTCGCACGCTGGCCGTGGAAACGTTCATCGGCGCGGCCACGCTGGCTGGCCAGTCGAATGAGCCTGTGGAAGTGCTGCGCGAGCGGGTGACGTCCAAGGGTGGTACGACCTACGCGGCACTTACGGCGATGGAAGGTGCGGACATCAAGGCTGCCTTTGTGCGTGCGATGCATGCTGCGGCTGCACGCGGTAAGGAAATGGGCGAGGAATTCGGCCGCGATTAAAGGCCAATCACTCAACCCCAGCCAAAACGACAAGGCCAACCTCACGATAGGTTGGCCTTTGTATTTTGATGCTCCGAAGAGGCCGGGTCGAATAGCGCAGAGAGACAATCAAAGTAACTCAGCGCTGATCGCCAGACAGCGACCGCAAGAACGGCGCAACCTTCGCCTTGCTGGTCTTCTGTAGCCGAGCCATGAAAGCGTGATCAATCTGGCCCAGCCCGTAAATCTGAGCGATGTCGTGCTGCATGCGACACCAGAGGTGACTGGCAGTCTCGGCATCAACCATCGCTCGGTGGGCCCGGCCCAATTTCGGGAGCCTTAGCATGTCCGCCAAGCTTGATAGGCGGTGACTCTGAGCGTGCGGGTAAATGCGCCTTGAAACGAGCATCGTGCATGCGAATGCGTGCTCCGCGGCCACACCAAGACACTCGAGCTCAGCTTGCCAAAATCGCTTATCGAAACCAGCGTTGTGAGCGACGACAGGATGGCCTCCCACAAATGCGGCTGCCTCCTTCATGACCTTTGAAGCTGCGGGAGCCGACGCGATCATGTCGTTCGTAATCCCGGTGAGCGCGACGACGTCGGATGGAATACGTCGGCCTGCATTCATCAAGCTCTGGTAGCGGTCAATGATCTGGCCATCACGTAGAAGGATGATGGCGATCTCGGTAGCCCTGTCTCCCAGGTTTGGGGAAAGCCCGGTTGTTTCAAAGTCCAGTACCGCGACGGTTTGCATGGTTTAGCCAGATGAAAGATTCTTGGCGCGCGACGCGGGGGATGTGATGCTTGCTCGGGTTCAATTCTTCGTGTTCTTGTCCGATGCCCAGCCCCGACACGGGATGAAACAAAGGATGCACCACAAGCACCCAGCTTGAGAATCAGCGCAGCGCGTACGCAGCAGCCACACCCGCAAACACGCAGGCGCCCAGCCAGTTGTTGTGGCGGAAGACGAAGAAGCACTTCATGCGATCCCGCGTACGCAGCATCGGGTAGTACCAAAGCGCCATCGCCACGGCAGCCGCTAACCCAATCCAGAACGCCACACCCAGCGCCATCACATGCCCAGCCCAGGCCATGATCCCAAAGAACGCCGCATAGCACAGCATGATGGCTGCGACGTCATAGCGGCCGAAGGTGATCGCTGACGTCTTGATGCCGATGAGCAGATCATCATCCCGATCGACCATTGCGTAAGCAGTGTCATAGGCAACGGCCCAGAACACGTTGCCAATGAGCATCAGCCACGCCAGCACCGGCACCTGGTCCTGCACCGCCGCATACGCCATCGGAATACCAAACCCAAACGCAATGCCCAGGTACGCCTGCGGAATCGCAAAGAACCGCTTGAAGAACGGATACGTACCGGCAATCACAATGGCCGCCACCGACATCCACTTGGTCAGCGCATTGAGCGGCAGGATCAAGGTGAAGGCGATGAGCGAGAGCACCGCCGCCACGGCCAGTGCCTCCCACGGGGCAATCAGGCCCGCAGTGAGCGGCCGCTCTTTGGTGCGTTTGACGTGCTTGTCGAAATCCCGGTCCGCCCAGTCATTGACGGCGCAGCCGGCCGAGCGCATCAGGAACGTGCCAACCGAGAAGATCACCACGAACGCAACCGGCGGATGCCCATCGGATGCCATCCACAGCGCCCACAGCGTCGGCCACAGCAACAGCAGCGTGCCGATCGGTTTGTCCATGCGCATCAGGCGCGCATAGAGCACGAGGCGGCTGGGTTGGGCAGCAGACGATTGCATGGGAAATCACCAAAGAAAAATGGCGCCTGCACGAGGCAAGGCGCCATTTTAGTCCTGATGACTTGGGCTTAAGGCTTAGGCCAGATCGAAACGGTCGAGATTCATCACCTTGACCCAGGCCGCCACGAAGTCGGTCACGAAACGCGCTTTGCCGTCGGCACTGCCATACACCTCGGCGAGCGAGCGCAGGATCGCGTTCGAGCCGAACACCAGATCAACGCGCGTGCCGGTCCACTTGACTTGCCCTGTCTTGCGATCGACGCCCTCGTAGACGTCGCCAGCCGCCTTCCACTCCGTCCCCATGTCGAGCAGGTTGACGAAGAAGTCGTTGGTCAGCGCACCCGGGGTGCTCGTGAACACGCCATGCTGGCTGCCGTCAGCGTTGATGTTGATTGCTCGCAGGCCACCAAGCAGCACCGTCAATTCGGGCGCCGTCAGCGTCAGCAACTGGGCCTTGTCGATCAGCAGCGCTTCGGCCGGTACCGAGAACTTGGCCTTCTGATAGTTGCGGAAGCCATCGGCGATGGGTTCGAGCACGGCCATTGCGACGGGATCGGTCTGCTCGGGCGTGGCATCGACGCGGCCCGGCGAGAACGGCACCGTAACACTCACGCCGGCTACCTTCGCCGCCAGTTCGATACCCACATTGCCTGCCAGCACAATCACGTCAGCCAGCGAGGCCTTGCCCGAGGCTTGCTGGATCGCTTCCAGCTTGGCCAGCGTGCCTGCAACCGACTGGTTGGCAGCCCAATCCTTCTGCGGCGCCAGGCGGATGCGCGCACCGTTGGCGCCACCACGCTTGTCCGAACCGCGGAAGGTCGAGGCAGATGCCCAGGCCACGGCCACCAGTTCCGATGCCGACAGGCCAGACGCCGCGATCTTCGCCTTCACGTCGGCAATGTCCGCGTCGCTCGGCTTGTGCGTTGCAGCCGGCAGCGGGTCTTGCCAGATCAGGTCTTCGCGCGGCACTTCCGGGCCGAGGTAACGCGACTTCGGGCCGAGATCGCGGTGCGTCAGCTTGAACCAGGCGCGTGCGAAGGCGTCGGCAAAGGCTTGCGGGTTGTCGTGGAAGCGTTGCGAGATCGCTCGGTAGGCCGGATCCTTGATCAGCGACAGATCGGTGGTCAGCATGGTCGGGCGACGCTTGGGCGAATCGGGCGTCGGGCCGGGAATGATCGCCTCGGCACCCTTGGCCACCCACTGCAGCGCGCCAGCAGGGCTCTTCTCTTGCTCCCATTCGTTTTCGTACTTGAACAGGATCTCGAGGAAGTCGTTGCTCCACCGCGCCGGCGTCGTCGTCCAGGTGACTTCCAGACCGCTGGTGATCGCATCAGCGCCCTTGCCGGATTGGAAGGTGCTGGCCCAGCCCAGGCCCTGTGCCTCAAGCGGTGCAGCTTCGACGTCCGGCCCGACGTTGCTTGCCGGGCCCGCGCCGTGTGTCTTGCCGAAAGTGTGGCCGCCGGCGATCAGCGCCACGGTTTCTTCGTCGTCCATCGCCATGCGGGCGAAGGTTTCGCGAATGTCACGCGCGGCCGAGATCGGGTCGCCGTTGCCGTCCGGGCCTTCCGGGTTCACGTAGATCAGGCCCATCTGCACGGCGGCGAGCGGGTTGTCGAGATCGCGCTCGCCCGAGTAGCGGCTATGCGGGTTGTTGGTGGGCGCGAGCCAGGTTTTCTCGGCGCCCCAGTAGACGTCGTTGTCCGGTTCCCAGGTGTCTTCACGGCCGCCGGCAAAGCCAAATGTGCGGAAGCCCATGGTTTCCAGTGCAACGTTGCCAGTGAGGATCAGCAGGTCAGCCCACGAAATCTGCTGGCCGTACTTCTGCTTGATCGGCCACAGCAGGCGGCGCGACTTGTCGATGTTGACGTTATCGGGCCACGAGTTGAGCGGTGCGAAACGCTGCTGGCCACGACCGGCGCCACCACGGCCGTCGCCAGTGCGGTAGGTGCCGGCAGCATGCCAGGCCATGCGGATGAACTGCGGGCCATAGTGGCCGAAGTCGGCTGGCCACCAGTCCTGCGAATCAGTCATCAGGCGGCGCAGATCCGCCTTGAGCGCGTCGTAGTCGAGCGCCTTGAAAGACTTGCGATAGTCAAATTGGGACCCGAGCGGATCGGATTTTTCGGAATGCTGGGCGAGCAGATCAACACGCAGTTGATTGGGCCACCAGTCCTTGTTGGTCGTGCCACCGCCATCGGCTTGGGAAGCCGCAAGCGCTTGGCTGGAAAACGGGCATTTAGCTTCAGTAGTCATCGCTCTCTCGTTTCGGTCTGGGGGGATGAGGCCCCACCCGCAGCACAGCAGGCTGACGGGCGGGGGGAGGAATTCACTGTTGTCGAAACACCTGTCGTCGCTTGGCGGCGCGACCGCTCGCGCAGACTTCGCCCTGGCCTATGCCAGCAGCGAGCGCAGCATCCACGCGGTCTTTTCGTGGGTGTCCATGCGTTGCGTGAGCAGATCGGCGGTCGGCTCGTCGGCGGCCTTGTCGACGTCGGGGAACAGGCTGCGGGCGGTACGTGTCACGGCTTCGTGGCCGGCCACCAACTCGCGCACCATGTCCATCGCCTCGGGAATGCCCTTCGATTCCGGGATCGACGACAGCTTGGCGAACTCGGTGTACGAACCCGGCGCCGGATAGCCCAGAGCACGAATGCGCTCAGCCACGGGGTCGACGGCGTTCCACAGTTCGTTGTACTGCGTCTCGAACATCAGATGCAGCGTGTTGAACATCGGGCCGGTCACGTTCCAGTGGAAGTAGTGCGTCTTCAGGTAGAGCGAATACGTATCGGCCAGCAAGCGCGAGAGGCCGTCAGCAATCTTCTTGCGGTCCTTGTCAGCAATACCGATGTTGATCTGGGCTGCTGCTGTAGCGGTAGCAGCACTGTTCTTCTTTGCCATCTGGATTCCCTTGAAAAGTGGTATGCAAAAACGCAAGTGCCTAGCCCCGGTGGGGTCGGACGGCGTGCTTCGAGCATGTCGTTCGGTTGCCGCCAGCACAACAAGTTCCGATTGTGGCACTCGCCTACAACGAAGGCGATCAGACCATCGTGTGCACCATGCCGTGCAGGAACACGATCATAGCGCCGGCGGCAACGATGGTCAGGCCGATCTGCTTGCGCACCCATTTGCGGTGCAGGCGGGCGGGTTCAGTGCTCGGCGTGCTTCGGCCACCGGCCGCACTGCCGGGCAAGCCGGACAGCATCGGCACCTCAGCCTGCGATGCGCGTACTGCGCCTCCAAACGCCTGCCATTCCGAAACGAACATCCGCACCATTGCCATGATCTTTTCTCCTTGCTGCATTGCATGACTTCAAACCCCGTGCTTGCTAGTGCTCGCACCGCAAGCCAGGGCGATCTCGGGAACCCGCGAGATCAATGCGATTCACCATAGGCGGCGAGCCATTCCAGCACGGTTGCGACAGCATTCGAGGCAAGGTGGTAGGACATGACGGGCTCCATGGCGATGCTGCGATGAGCAACGCGCTCACCATGGAAAAGAGTTTACCAATCAGCTATTAGAACGGTAAGTTGATTGTTTTTATCTATCAATTAGGCGTGCGCTATCGCCGTCATGAAACGTGACGACAGCGCATGACAATCAGTGGATCAGCGGTGTAATGGGCAGCGGTTTGATGCCCGGCAGATCGCATTGCGCGACCGCCTTGGCCACCGCCTCGATGGCGGCGATGCGGGTGAAGCTCTTGCGCCAGGCCAGCACGACGCGGCGGTCCGGCACCGGCTCCTGGAATGGCACATAGGCCAGCAAATCGGTGGCAGCCGGCTGCATGTTCGGCACCGAGGTGCGTGGCAGCACGGTAATGCCGACGCCGCTGGCCACCATATGACGGATCGTCTCCAGCGACGAACCTTCAAAGGTTTTCTGGATGCCGTCTGCGTTCTGCGAGAAGCGCGACAGCTCCGGGCAGACGCCCAGCACGTGGTCACGGAAGCAATGGCCGTTGCCCAGCAGCAGCATGGTCTGCTGCTTGAGCGCTTCCGGGTCCACCGCCGGCATCTTGGCCAGGTCATGACCGCGCGGCACGGCCACCACGAAGGGCTCGTCGTACAGCGGCACGGTCATCAGCCCGGCTTCGGGAAATGGCTCGGCCATGATGGCGCAGTCGATCTCGCCCTGCTTGAGCAACTCCACCAGCCGCACGGTGAAGTTCTCCTGCAGCATCAACGGCATCTGCGGGACGGTGTCGATCATCTGCTTGACCAGCGCCGGCAGCAGGTACGGCCCGATCGTGTAGATCACCCCAAGGCGCAGCGGCCCAGCCAGCGGGTCCATGCCCTGCTTGGCGATCTCGCGAATCGCCATGGTCTGCTCCAGCACGCGCTGGGCCTGCGTGACGATCTGCTCACCCACCGGCGTGACGCTCACCTCCGACGCGCCGCGCTCGAAGATCTGCACGGCCAGCTCGTCCTCCAGCTTCTTGATGGCGACCGACAGCGTCGGCTGCGAGACGAAGCAGGCCTCGGCGGCACGGCCAAAGTGGCGTTCCCGTGCAACGGCGACGATGTATTTGAGTTCGGTTAGCGTCATGGCAATCAATCGGCTTTTGGGAGTCGATAGATTTTAACTTGTGACGCGGGAGATTGCTTGGACTTCGCGAGGTCTTGCTGGCACTGCGTAAAGCGTGGACCAACGTCGGCGGAAACCGGCTGCAGCCGTCCACTACACTTGTGCGCAATCATTCGCTTTACCAAGACACATGCCGCCCTCGCCCAAACCTGATGACTGTGCGCACCGGCCTCGCCAACTGCGTGGCCCGGCGGTCGACGCCAAGAGCCTGAACCCGCGCGACTACCAACACACGCCGGGCCTGGCGGCGGTGATGCCCAAGCGGTTCCCCAACGGTTTCGTGGTGGCGGCACACGAGCACGCGCGGGCGCAGCTGATCTTCGCCACGAGCGGCGTTGTGGAAGTCACGGCCAACCACTCGCTCTGGCGCATTCCGCCCCAGAAGGCGCTGTGGATTCCGCAGGGCATGCCGCACGCCATGCGTGCCTGTGGTGATGTCGAGATGCGCACGGCGTATGTCAGCCCAGAGGCTTTCGGACAGAGCGCGCCGCCAGTGCCACGCATGGTCAATGTGTCGCCGCTGTTGCGCGAGCTGATTGTGCGCGTGGCGGCGCTGCCCGTCGGGCATCCGCCGGCCGGCCGCGAGGCATTGATGACCGAACTGATGCTGGCGGAGATCGAGTGGTCGCCAGACCAGCCCCTACCCCTGCCCTCCGGCTCGGACCGCCGCCTGGCCCGCATCTGTAGCGCCATCCTCGCCGACCCGTCAGACCAGCGCACGCTGGAAGACTGGGCCGCCGAGGCTGGCGCATCCAGCCGCACGCTTTCGCGCCTGTTCGTTGCGCAGACGGGGTTGTCCTTCGTGCATTGGCGGCAGCAGGCCCGCCTCTGTGCTGCGCTGCCGTTGCTGGCCGCCGGCATGCCCGTTACGGCGGTGTCGGCCGGGCTGGGCTATGAGACCGTGGGGGCGTTCTCGACCCTGTTCAGACGCTTTATCGGCGTGCCGCCCAGCGCGTACGCCACGTTGTCCGATTCGGCGTAGCAAACGTCCGCCACGCAGATGCGCCGCTGAGGTGCGCCACCTATCGTGTTGCCCAGCACAACCCGTGCAGCAAACAAATAGGGACCCGACATGGTGCGTGAAGACGTTGAATTTCTATCCGAAGGCGTGATCCTGCGCGGCTGGTTCTATCCGGCCGTGGATGCACGCTCAGACCAGGCCAGCGCCGCCATTGTGATGACGCACGGCTTTTCCGGCGTCAAGGAGCAATACCTTGACCGCTATGCCGAAGTCTTCGCCCGCAGCGGCTTGGCGGTGCTGGCCTATGACCATCGCAGCTTTGGGGCAAGCGATGGCCTGCCGCGCCAGGAGGCCGACCCCGTGATGCAGAAGCGCGGCTACCGCGATGCCATCAGCTATCTGCTCACACGGCCAGAGGTGGACGGTCAGCGCATCGGCCTCTGGGGGACGAGCTTCAGCGGGGGGCATGTACTGGAGGTCGCTGCTGTCGACAAACGGGTCAAGTGTGTGGTGTCGCAGGTGCCCACCATCAGCGGCTACCAATCCGCTTTGCGGCGCACGCGTGCGGATCTCGTGCCGGCAGCGCTCGCACGCTTTGCACAGGATCGGCAGCAGCGCTTCGAGGGCGGCGCACCAATGATGGTGCCTGCCGTGTCCGCCGACCCGACAGCGGCGTGTGCGATGGCCGGTGCGGACAGCTTCCGCTTTTTTATCGACACCGCGCCGTTCGCGCCGAACTGGCGCAACGAAGTCACGCTACGCAGTGCGGAACTGTCGCGCGAGAACGAGCCGGGCGCCTTTGTCGACCGCATCTCGCCCACACCCCTGCTGATGATCGTGGCTGACCAGGACGTGCTGACGCCGGTCGACCTCTGCCTGCAGGCTTACGAGCGCGCGCTGCAGCCCAAGGCACTGGTGCTGATCAAGGGCGGACACTTCACACCCTACATCGAACATTTTGAGCAGACCAGCAGCGCCGCAGCCGACTGGTTTGCCAAGCACCTTTGACCTTGCCGACCAGGGGCAGCGCAAACCCGTCTTGATGATCTGATACCGTTTCGGTCTGGCGCGCCTTGGCCATGCCACGCGCACGTCACTACACAACGTTCAGTCCATCGCCCCCAACCAAGCATGACCACGCTTCACATCATCATCCTGGCCTGCGTCCAGGGCCTTGCCGAGCTGCTGCCGGTTTCCAGTTCCGCCCACGTCATCCTGGCCGAGAAATGGCTTGGGCTGGATCCAACCTCCCCTGACATGACGCTGATGCTAGTCATGTTGCACACGGGCACCATGTTTGCCGTCATCGTGTATTTCTGGCGCTCGTGGCGGCAGACGTATTTCTCGTCGACCAAGGCGCTGTGGAACAACGGTGTTCAGTTGGCGGTGGCGACAGCCGCCACGGGCGTGGTCGGGCTGACCTTGTTGTATGCGATCAAGCACGCCTTCATGGGTGGCGCAGACAGCTTCGAGGTGGAGCATCTCTTTGGCAACACCAAGTTGATGGCGGTCAGCCTGGCGGTGGCCGGCGTGCTGATCATCGTGTCGTCCAGGCATGCCAACACGGCCACCGGTGAGCTGACCGGCTGGCGTGCGCTCTGGATCGGGGCCGTGCAGGGGCTGTGCCTGCCGTTCCGCGGGCTGTCGCGTTCGGGTGCAACGATCTCCAGCGGGATGCTGGTGGGCGTGCAGCGCCGCCGTGCCGAGGAGTTCAGCTTCGCGCTCGCCGTGGTGCTGACACCGGCAGTCATCGCCAAGGAAGGCTATCGCTTCTACAAGGCCTATGCAGGCGCGGCCGGCGGCATGCTGCACATGCTGGCACCCAGCCTGCTGGGCATGGTGTTCAGCTTTATTGCCGGCCTGGTGGCCCTGCGCTGGCTGTCGCGCTGGCTGGAGCAGGGGCGTTGGTACCTGTTCGGCTGCTACTGCCTGGTCGCGTCGGCGGCTGTGTGGATGTTTGCTGGCTGAGACTGCGTCTGCTTCGTCGAAGGCGGTTGGCCGCAGCACCTTTGCGGCCATCGGAAGCATGCGCTAGCCGGCATTCGGCTTGCGCCGCGCCCGGGTCGAACGCGGGGCCGGCTCACTGCTTTCCACTGCGCCGGACGCCAGTTCGTCGAGCGTATATGTGCCGGGCAGATGCTGCTTGCCCCACTCCACCATCGCCTGCAATACGCCCCGCAATGCCTGGCCTTTTTCGCTGAGCGCATAGGCGTAGCGCACCGGGCGCTCCTGATAGGCACTGCGCACAATGATCCCGGCCTCTTCAAGGCGCTTGAGGCGATCGGCGAGGATGTTGGTGGGGATGCCCTCGGGCGAATGCTGCAGTTCGCCGTACGTGCGCTCGCCGCGGCGCAGATCGCGGATCACGAGCAACGACCATTTGTCGCCCATCACGTCCAGCGTGTTCGCAATCGGACAGGGGGAGCGGCGAAACGCATTCTCCTTCTCGGGCTTCACGTTCATCTCCTACCGGAATCGTACTGACGAGTCACTTGCATATTACAAGTGTCAAGACTAGGCTGACAAGTAGCTTGCATTATGCAAGTGACCCAGTAAGGAGAGCCGCCATGTCGAACGCCATCCTGTCGTCTTCCAGAGAATCGAGACCACCGGCGCCTTCTGGGGTGCACGTGTTCGTTGCCGTGGCGCTCGCCGTCTGGCTCGGGCTCGTGCTGTTCCTGGGCGCCAAGGGTGCCTTCGCCAGACCGCTCGGGGCGCCGCCGCTACCGATTCTGATTGGGGTTGTGGTCCCTATCGTCGCGTTTGTTGCGATTTTCAGGACCTCCAGTGCCTTCCGCGATTTCATCCTGGGAATTGACCTCCGCTTGGTGATCGCCATACAGGCATGGCGATTCGCGGGTCTCGGGTTTCTA
The DNA here is from genome assembly GCF_000801955.1 of Ralstonia sp. A12. GTDB lineage: Bacteria > Pseudomonadota > Gammaproteobacteria > Burkholderiales > Burkholderiaceae > Ralstonia. The sequence continues at coordinate 188,679 of NZ_JSZO01000028.1, read as the reverse complement.
GACCTGTATGCGCATGGGTTGTTGCCTGGCCTGTTCGCGTGGCCAGCAGGTCTCGGCGATGTCGCGATTGGGTTGAGCGCGCCCTGGCTGGTCCTGACCCTTATCCGACAACCCGGTTTTGCGGCCAGCAAGGCATTTGCTACGTGGAATGCGGCCGGCATGCTGGATCTGGTGGTAGCGCTTGGCACCGCAGCAGTCAGCACGATCTTCGTGGGCAACGGCGCTGGACAGGCCACCATGGCGCCGATGACGCAGTTGCCGCTTGTGCTGGTTCCGGCATACCTCGTGCCGTTGTTTGCCATGCTGCATCTGACCGCGTTCCTGCAGCGGCGGCAGCTCATGGCGACGTCTGGCCGCTCGCACTGAGCACTCTGCTGGCGCGGCGAAGCCGTTGCCGGAAGGGCCGATCTCGTCCGGCAAATGGAGGCGCAAGCGCAGCCTTGATCCACACGTAGCGCGGGGCATCGACGGAATCGTTCGTATCCGTCGATGCCCCCGCGTCTCATTACAGCGTTGCGGATCAGGGCAGCGGCGTCAGCCTCGGATAGACGTGGCTGACCGGCACCTTGTTGGTCGTATGGCACGAGAAGCAGTTGGCGCTCGGGGCAGACGGCGTGGCACCTTGCGCGAAGGTTTCCATCGTCGCATTGGCAAGATGGTTCGTGCCGACCTCGTTGCCACCGTTGGGCGGCGCACCGAAAATCGTCCACGTCGTGCCAAGCTGGAAGTACTGCCGGCGCACGTCGGCCGCGTTGAGCTGGGAAATCACGCTGGCGTTGGCCGAAATCACCTGCGTGTTCAGGCCCGCCGCATTGGCAGGGTTACCGCCGTCATTCGAGCCCCAGGGCTTGGCACGGAGCACCGGCGACGGGCCGACCGGCGTGCCGGTGATGGCGGTGCCCGTCCAGCTGTTGTTGGTGGCATTGAACGGACCACTCGACCCACTGGGCGTGAACAGCCAGTTGCCCGCGGTGTCCTGTGTGACCGTCTTCATGCCGCTGGTCGAGTTGTAGGCGTACGTTGCGTTCGGTGCGTTGCCCTCGTGCTCAAACGTGCCCCACACCATCTCGCCGTGCCCGCTGGTCGAGCCCACCACGTGCAGGCCCAGCATCACCAGCTTCAGCGTCGTCTGCCCGTTGGGAACCCAGTTGTTCGGGTTGCTCTTGTCGAACGTCGGGACCACGGCCTCAACCTGAATGTAGTCGTTCGGGTTGGCCACCTTGCTGGCATCCATCCAGCTCGATTTGCTCTCGATGGCCAGCGCCTTCGGGTCCTGGATCGTGTGGCCCTTGCTGGCCGCAAAGCTGACCACAGCATTCACGTCGGCCATCGAAGTTGGGAACGCGATATTGGTGTTGCCCGGAATCACCGCCGCACCCTGCATCGTGCGGTGGAAGGCAAAGACATCGTTCACCGCGATGATGTAGTAGATCAGCGACCCGTTCTGCGAGATCAGCACGCCGCTGTCTGCCTGACCGGGCTCGACGTCGATCACGTTACCGGCCGGGTCGATAAAGATCGGGAAGCCCTTGATGATCAGCTTGCGTGCCTGAATGGCAGAGGTGAACGCCTTCATCGGCACCACCGGCACCGGCCGATCCGCCGTAAGCAGTGCACGCTGGCGAATGATCGGCGTGAGCTTGAGCACCTTCGGCGCCAGCAGCTTGCCGCGCGCATCGAGCAACTCCAGCGTGCCTTGCTCGGTCTTGCGCACGTTCTGGATTTGCGTGCCCGGGATCAGCCTGCCGTTGGCCAGGCGGATCGACGGCGGCTTCTGCCCTGGCTTCTCGTGCGGCACTTCCACGATCTGCCCGGTGCGCGCCATGACGATCGGCAAGCCGTGCGGGCCGAGTTCCATCGCGCGCAGGAACATGTTGATCGGCCGCCCCGGCGAGTTGGGGATGAAGTTGCGGCGCCCGCTGCTGTCTTCAGGGCTGACCGTATAGAACTGCGGCGAGAACATGACGTGGCTGCCGCCGCCATACGTGGCCGGTGCGGGCGACGTCAGCCACAGGAACATCTGCTCGGTCCACTGGAAGAAGCCGCAGTTGGGCGCGAGCGCCACCGTGCTGTCGGCGGGCTTGACCACACCATTCAGCGTGACGGTACCGCTCTGGAAAAAACTCGCGACGGTGGCCGGTGAAATCGGGCATCCACCGGCGGCATCGGTCGGCACGGCTTGTGCCGCAGCTGTCTGCGCAAACCCCAATGCGGCCAGCAGCGCCGCACCTCGCAAAGCTTGCTGAACTCCGGAACGCAGTGACATAGCTCCTCCCCAGGTCGTGGTCATTGTTCCTTCGGTGCTGATCGCGCTGAATCGGGTGCGTTCATCTCCTGATGGATACGCCGCAGCATCTGCAGCACGCAGGCGCAGACAGCGGCATGAACGGCGCAGTCGGGTCGGAGGCGTGTGGATACGCACGCTGCAGTTCGAGGAGGTACCCCGATGACTGCACTCGCTTGCACAGTGCGTTGCCGTGATTGTTGTGTGTGGATCTGGCACGCACTGCGCGGGGACTGCGCAATGGCAGTCCTAGCCTAGGAGATGACCTGGGCGCTCAAGCATGAAATTTTCTTTGCTCTGATGTGCATGCAACCGCATGAGATACGCCTGCATTGGAGCGCCTTCGAAGCCAAACGTTTTGCGCGCAAGGCAACATCTGCACCCCCGACGCAGCGAGAGAAATGCCGTGCCTCGACCACGGAAAGAAGAGCGATCGCGTCGTCGGAAAACGCAGCACGTCACGTCTGGCGTCTGTGGCGTTAGGTGATCTGCGTTGTCCGCTTCGCAGTCGTCCCGCCTTTCGCGAAGCGTTTTTGTAGAGGACATAGCCCCGTACGGAAAACAACGCGGTTCCTGAAGCCCTCTGACATCCATGCGCTTCAACGGAAGAGGCCATCCGGACGAAGAGTGAAGCCCGGCGCAGCTCTTGTACAAGGTTAAACGCACGCACCATTGCGGGGCATCCGAAAGTCCTAAGCCCCTATGCCTGCCGCGGCATTTTGATCTACGCAATTCGGCCGACCACGCTAGAATTTCCGGCTCGAACGTCCCGCTTTGCCGCCCCATGCAGTCCGTCGATCACCTTAACCTGCAGGACCCCGCCACCCTCATCGAGATCGTGCGGGCACAGTCCGAAATCGCCAAACTCGGCACGGACCTGGGCGCCATCATGGCGCTCGTCACCGAGCGGGCGCAGCACCTGACCTGCGCAACCGGCGCCGTGCTGGAGCTGGCCGAAGGTGAAGAGATGGTCTATCGCGCCACGTCCGGCCTGACCGATTCACTGCTGGGTCTGCGCCTGGCGCGCAAGGGCAGCCTGTCGGGCCTGTGCGTGCAGACCGGCGACATCCTGAACTGCGAAGACTCCGAACTCGACCCGCGGGTCGACCGCGAAGCCTGCCGCCGCGTAGGCCTGCGTTCGATGGTGGTGACGCCGCTGCGGCACCTGGACACGACCGTCGGCGTGCTCAAACTGGTGGCACCCGAAGTGGGCGTCTTCACCGAGCGCGACATCGGCGTGCTGGGGTTGATGTCCGAGCTGATTGCCGCGGCCATGTTCCACGCCGCCAATGCCGAGCGCGACCAGCTCTACCTGCGCGCCACGCACGACGCGCTGACGGCCCTGCCCAACCGCGCGTTGTTTTACGACCGCCTGCGCCAGTCGATCCACCTCGCGCAGCGTGCACAGGGCGCGCTGGGCGTGCTCAACGTCGACATGGACAACCTCAAGCTCATCAACGACCGCTACGGCCACCGCGCGGGCGATGCGGCCATCCGCGAGACCGCGCAGCGCATGAGCCGAAGCGCGCGCCGCTCCGACACCGTGGCGCGCGTGGGCGGCGACGAGTTTGCCGTCATCCTGCCGGGCATCGATGCGCGAGGCGACGCGCAAACCCAATGCGAGCGCCTGATCGAAGAGGTGCAGCAACCGTATGCGTTTGAAGGCCAGTCGCTGGATCTGCGTGTGAGCGTGGGCGTGGCCGTCATGCCCGAAGACGGCACCGAGATCACCACCCTGCTCGATCAGGCCGACCGCGCGATGTACGCGACCAAACGCCTGCGCAAGCAGACCCAGCCGAGCGTCGCCACCCCGAATTGAAGGCCGACGTATCGGCCACATCACCTGGCAATAAACCGTTACACCTGCAACGTGCCCGCGCTGGAATAAAGCGCGGGCACGTTCGGTTTACGTGGGTGCAGGACGCGCCGTGCAAGCATGTCGGCGCCATCCCGCAGGCAAACCGATGTGCCGAACAATACGACCGGACAGGTCACTGAAGTGCCGTATTGAGACGTCGGGCATTCCTGGAGTGGGGGATGAACATGAAGCGTCTGACAGTCTTGACGATGGCGCTGATGAGCTTCGGCATCTGCGCATGCGCGACGGCGCAAGACGTGCCCGTCGGCACCTGCCAGCCGATGGTGGGACAAACCGAGATCAACGGCGTCATGCAAGAGGTGCAGGGCACCGCGTGCCTGCAACCGGACGGCACCTGGCAAATGGTGGACACCGACGGCTACCCCGTCACCTATGCTGGCCCACCGTACTACGTCGATGACACGTGGTACTGGGGCCCGCCTGTGTTCTTTGGCAGCGTGGTCTTCATCGATCGCTTCCACCACGTGCACCGCATGCATAGCGTGTTCTTCCGCCATGGCGGCGGCGTTGGGCGGGGCGGTTTTCGAGGCGGATTCCACGGTGGGCACACTGGCGGCTCCCATGGCGGGAACGGCAACTCACACCGTTGACGGCAACGGGCGGGCACTCCAATACTGGTCCCCATCCACTGAAGGCAAGGGAGTCCCGATGGGTACCGCAACGCTCGAATCCATCCTGACGTGCCCGCGCTGCGGCTTCGCCCGGCAGGAAACCATGCCCACCGACGCCTGCGTCTTCTTCTACGAATGCTCGGCTTGCCACACGTTGCTGCGCCCTGAGCCGGGCGATTGCTGCGTGTTCTGCTCGTACGGCTCGGTCAAATGTCCGCCGGTGCAGGAACAACGCGGTTGCTGTGGCTAGTGCCGGCTACCGGCTAAACGCGCAGATAGTGCTCGCGCTCGCCCAGCCAGCGCTTGAGATGCGCTTCCACGGCTTCGGGAAAACGCGCGAGCATCTGCTCCGCCGCGCCCTGCGCAAACTCGACCAGCCACGCATCGTGATTGAGATCGGCGAAGCGCAGCATGGCCTCGCCCGATTGCCGCGCGCCGAGAAATTCGCCAGGGCCGCGGATGTCCAGATCGCGCCGGGCGATCTCGAAACCATCGGTGGTCTCACGCATGGTCTGCAGGCGCTGCTTGGCCGTGGGTGACAACGGCGCCTGATACAGCAGGATGCACACCGATTCCGCCGTGCCGCGCCCCACCCGCCCGCGCAACTGGTGCAGCTGCGCAAGGCCGAAGCGCTCGGCATGCTCGATCACCATCAGCGAAGCATTGGGCACGTCCACCCCAACTTCGATGACCGTGGTAGCCACCAGCACGTGCAGTTCACCGCTGGCGAAGGCGCTCATCACGGCGGCCTTGTCGGCGGAGGGCAGGCGGCCATGCACGAGGCCCACCTTCAAGCCTTGCAAGCTTTGCGAGAGCGTCTCGAAGGTCTCCACAGCGGTCTGCAATTGCAGCGCTTCACTTTCTTCGATCAGCGGGCAGACCCAGTAGACCTGGCGCCCTTCCTGCGCGGCGGCATGGATGCGCTCGATCACTTCGTCGCGGCGCGCATCGTTCACCAGCCGCGTGACGATGGGCGTGCGGCCGGGCGGCAACTCGTCGATGGCGGAGACGTCCAGATCGGCGTAGTACGTCATCGCCAGCGTGCGCGGGATGGGCGTGGCGGACATCATCAACTGGTGCGGCACTTGGGCGCTGGCGGCGACAGGTGCATCGCCGTTGCTTGCCTTGCCACGCAGGGCCAATCGCTGCGCCACGCCAAAGCGGTGCTGCTCATCCACCACCGCCAGGCCAAGGCGCGCAAAGGTGACGGAATCCTGAATGAGCGCGTGCGTGCCGATCACCAGCTGCGCGGTACCGGCGGCCACGCGTGCGGCGGCTTCGTCCTTCTGTTTGCGCTTGAGGCTGCCGGCCAGCCAGACGATATCCACACCCAGCGGCGCAAGCCATGTGGACAACTTGCGGTAGTGCTGCTCGGCCAGCAGTTCGGTCGGCGCCATCAGCGCGGCCTGCCAGCCGGCATCGATGGCCTGACACGCCGCCAGCGCGGCGATGACGGTCTTGCCGCTGCCCACGTCGCCCTGCAACAACCGCTGCATCGGGTACGGGTGGGCGAGGTCGGCGCGAATCTCTTCCCACACGCGGGCCTGGGCACCGGTCAGCTTGAACGGCAGCGCATTCATGAAGCGCGCGAGCAGACCATCCTTGCCGCTGGTGCGCAAGATGGGCGCGTTGCGCATGCGGCGCGCAGCCTGCGCGCGCTTGAGCGAAAGCTGCTGCGATAGCAGCTCATCGAACTTGATCCGCAGCCACGCCGGGTGCGTGCGCTCGACGAGGCTGTACTCATCCACGTCGGGCGTCGGCTGATGCAACAAGCGCACGGCTTCGGCCGGGGCCATCAGCTTGAGCGGCGCCAGCGGGCCGGTGATCAGGCTGTTCGGCACCGTTTCCGGCAACGGCGTGCGCGTGAGCGTGTTCAGGATCGCCTTGCGCAGATACGCCTGCGGCACCCCCGCCACGGTCGAGTACACCGGGGTCAGCCGATCGGGCAGCGGCTCATCGGGCGCCACGGCGCGCACGGTGGGGTGCACCATTTCCGCGCCGAAGAAGCCGCCGCGCACCTCGCCGCGCACGCGCAGGCTCACGCCTTCGGCCATCTGCTTGACCTGGCTGCCGTAGAAATTGAGGAAACGCAGTACGAGTTCGCCGGAGTCATCCGCGATATGCACGACGAGCTGCCGACGCGGCCGGAACGCCACTTCGTTGCGCGTGACCGTGCCTTCCACCTGCGCGACCCAGCCGGTATTGGCACGGGCAACCGCCTCGGCGATGGTCAGGAGTGTGGTTTCGTCCTCGTACCGCATCGGCAGATGCAGGACGAGATCGACGTCGCGGTGCAGGCCCAGCTTGGCGAGTTTGTCGGCTGGGCGGGCAGTCTTGGCCGACTTGTCTACCGCGGCCGCGCGCTTTGGCTTGGGTGCCGGCGCATCATCATCGTCGGGCAGAGAAGCAGCATCAGTGGCGGAACGGGTGCGAGGCGGCACAGGACGTTTACAATGGCGAACTTTGCGGTTGCGCCCGATTGTACCGGCGCCCGCCACCATCACTTGGCGCAATCCACGTCTGCGCCACTTTTCATGCTGACGCTGTCCGATTTCGATTTCGATCTGCCGCCCGAGCTGATCGCGCAAACCGCCCTGCCCGACCGCACCGCGAGCCGCCTGCTGGCCGTGCGCCGTGAGGCCGATGGCGTGCACTCGGGTGTGTCCTATGAAGACCGCCAGTTTGCTGACCTGGTCGATTACCTGCGCCCCGGCGACCTGCTCGTCTTCAACGACACGCGTGTCATCAAGGCCCGCTTCTTCGGCCACAAAGCCAGCGGCGGCAAGGTTGAAGTGCTGGTCGAGCGCCTCCTGGACGAGCACACCGTGCTGGCGCAGATCCGTTCCAGCAAATCGCCGGTGGAGGGCACCACGCTGCGCCTGGCCGACGCCTTTGACGTGACGGTTGGCCCGCGCGCCGAGCCGTTCTTTACGCTGCGCTTCCCGCAGCCCGCACTGGACCTGATCGAGCAGTACGGCCGCCTGCCACTGCCGCCCTATATCGAACACGATCCGGACAGCTTTGACGAAACGCGCTACCAGACCGTCTATGCACGCAACCCGGGCGCCGTCGCGGCACCCACGGCGGGCCTGCATTTTGACGATGCGCTGTTCGCCAGGCTCGACGCCATGGGCGTCCAGCGCGGCTTCCTGACGCTGCACGTGGGCGCGGGCACGTTCCAGCCGGTGCGCGTGGAGAACATCGCCGAGCACCGCATGCACAGCGAGTGGTACGCCATCACACCCGAGCTGGCCGAGGCCAGCCGCGCCACGCGGGCAGCCGGCGGGCGGGTAATCGCCGTGGGCACGACCTCCATGCGTGCACTCGAATCGGCTGCACAGCCTGACGGCACGCTCCACGCGGGCAGCGGCGAGACCGACATCTTCATCACCCCCGGCTATCGCTTCCGCGCCGTTGACGCGCTGGTGACCAACTTCCACCTGCCCAAGTCGACGCTGCTGATGCTGGTGTCGGCGTTTGCGGGCCTGGCGGCCATCCGCGGCGCCTACCAGCACGCCATTGCCCAGCGCTACCGCTTCTTCAGTTACGGCGACGCCATGTTCCTCACGCGCGCTGAACCCGACACCGAATCCACCTCCGCCTGACCATGCTCAAGTACGAACTGCTCACCACCGATGGCCTCGCACGACGCGGCCGCATGACCCTGAACCACGGCGTGGTGGAAACGCCCATCTTCATGCCGGTGGGCACCTATGGCGCGGTCAAGGCGATGTCGCCGGCAGAGCTGAAGGACATCGGCGCGCAGATCATCCTCGGCAACACCTTCCACCTGTGGCTGCGTCCAGGGCTGGAGGTGATGGATGCGCACAAGGGGCTGCACGGCTTTAATGGCTGGAACAAGCCCATCCTGACCGATTCCGGCGGTTTTCAAGTCTTTTCGCTGGGCGATCTACGCAAAATCACCGAAGAAGGCGTGACGTTTGCTTCGCCCATCAACGGCGACAAGCTGTTTTTGTCGCCCGAGATCTCCATGCAGATCCAGCGCCGGCTGAACTCCGACATCGTCATGCAGTTTGACGAGTGCACGCCGTACAAGATCGGGGATCGCCCCGCTACCGAGGCTGAGGCGGCCGCATCGATGCGCATGAGCCTGCGCTGGGCGCAGCGCTCGCGCAATGAGTTCGAGCGCGAGAACAATCCCAACGCGCTGTTCGGCATCGTCCAGGGCGGCATGTTCGAGCAACTGCGCGATGAATCGCTGGCCGGGCTGCAAGCCATCGACGAGAACGCCGGCGGCCAGGGCTTTGGCGGTTACGCCATCGGCGGGCTGTCGGTCGGCGAGCCGAAGGAAGACATGATGCGCGTGCTGCAGCACGTGGCACCGCGCCTGCCCGCCAACAAGCCGCACTACCTGATGGGCGTGGGCACGCCGGAAGACCTGGTGGCGGGTGTCGCCACCGGCGTCGACATGTTCGACTGCGTGATGCCGACCCGCAACGCCCGTAACGGCTGGCTGTTCACCCGCTTTGGCGACATCAAGATCAAGAACGCGGTGCACCGCAATGATCCGCGCCCGCTGGACGAGACCTGCGGCTGCTACACCTGCAGCAACTTCTCGCGCGCGTATCTGCATCATCTGCAGCGCGTGGGCGAGATCCTGGGCGCGCGCCTGAACACCATCCACAACCTCTATTACTACCTGGAACTGATGGCCGAGATGCGCACCGCCATTGAGTCGCACAGCTTTGCTACCTTCCAGGCGCGCTTTGCCGCCGACCGGGCCCGCGGCGCACTCTGACGGCCCCTTGACAGGACTGGCCATGCGCCCATTTGCCGCAAGGCGGCAATGGTAGAATGTCCGGTCCAATTTTTGACCGATTGACGAACCATTTACGGAGTTTTGACCGTGTTCCTCATTTCCGACGCTTACGCGCAAACCGCACCGGCTGGTGGTGCCGCAGGTGGCCTGATGAGCTTCCTGCCCATCATCCTGATGTTCGTGGTGCTGTGGTTCATCATGATCCGCCCGCAAATGAAGCGCCAGAAAGAAACCAAGACGATGCTCGAAGCCCTGGCCAAGGGCGACGAAGTCGTCACCGCCGGCGGCATCCTGGGCAAGGTAACCAAGGTAGCCGAGCAGTACGTCACCGTGGAAGTCGCTGCCAACACGGAAATCACCGTCCAGAAGAGCGCCGTAACGACCGTGCTGCCCAAGGGCACGCTCAAAGCGCTGTAATCGGCCTCTCCCGGCGCCATGCGTGATTCACGCTGGCGCCGGAATCTTAGGCAGCGCCTATTCTTAGAATCCGCGCCCGCGCTGCTTGGCGCCGCCTCACTGCCCTCCAAGATGAATCGTTATCCGCTCTGGAAATACATTGTGATCCTGGTGGCGCTTGCCATCGGGTTCCTCTATACGCTCCCGAATTTCTTCGGCGAGGCGCCTGCCGTGCAGGTGTCGTCGGGCAAGGCGACCGTCAAGGTCGACCTGAACGTGCAGAAGCAGGTCGAGAGCCTGCTGGCTGCAGCCAGCATTCAGCCCACCGGCGTGTTCTTCGACAACAACGGCACCTCCAACAGCGTGCGCGTGCGCTTTGCCGATACCGACACGCAGCTCAAGGCCAAGGACATCCTGGCCCGTGGCCTGAACACCGACCAGACCGACCCGACCTACATCGTCGCGCTGAACCTGCTGTCGGGCTCGCCGCGTTGGCTGACCTCCATCCATGCCCTGCCGATGTTCCTGGGCCTGGACTTGCGCGGTGGCGTGCACTTCCTGCTGCAGGTCGACATGAACGGCGCGGTCACCAAGAAGCTCGACTCGCTGGCCGGTGACATCCGCACGCAATTGCGCGACAAGAACATCCGCCACAGCGGCATCGACCGCAGCGGCAACACCATCACCATCAAGTTCAGCAGCGCTGACGACGCCGATCGCGCCCGTGGCGTACTGGCCGACTCCACCCGCGAACTGGCCTACAACGTCGACAAGACCGCTGACGGCGCCACCCTCACCGGCACCTTTACCGCAGCCGCGATGAAGGAAGTGCAGGACAACGCCGTCAAGCAAAACGTCGTGACGCTGCATAACCGCGTGAACGAACTGGGCGTAGCTGAGCCGGTGATCCAGCAACAAGGCCCGGACCGCATCGTCGTGCAGCTGCCCGGCGTGCAGGACACCGCCAAGGCCAAGGACATCATCGGTCGCACCGCCACGCTGGAAGCCCGTCTGGCAGACCCGAATGCACCGCTGGTGCCGCGCGCCGGCGACCCGGTTCCGCTGGGCGACGAGCTCTTCACGCAAGGTCGCAGCGCGCCCGTGCTGCTGCAGAAGCAAGTGATCTTCACGGGTGACCGCATCACCAGCGCCTCGGCCGGCTTCGACCAGAACCACAATGCGTCGGTGGACATCACGCTCGACGGCCAGGGCGGCCGCATGCTGCGCGATGTCTCGCGCGACAACATCGGCAAGCGCATGGGCATCGTCCTGTTCGAAAAGGGCAAGGGCGAAGTGCTGACGGTGGCCACCATCCAGTCCGAACTGGGCTCGCGCTTCCAGATCACGGGCATGGGCTCGACCGAAGCCTCGGCCGACCTGGCGCTGCTGCTGCGCGCCGGCTCGCTGGCCGCACCGATGGAGATCATCGAAGAGCGCACCATCGGCCCGTCGCTGGGTGCCGACAACATCCGCAAGGGCTTCGACTCGGCGCTGTACGGTTTCCTCGCCGTGTCGGTGTTCATGGTCCTGTACTACATGCTGTTCGGCGTGTTTTCGGTGGTGGCGCTCGGCGTGAACGTGTTCCTGCTGATTGCCGTGCTGTCGATGCTGCAGGCCACCCTCACGCTGCCGGGCATTGCCGCTATTGCGCTGGCACTCGGTATGGCCATCGATGCGAACGTGCTGATCAACGAGCGTATCCGTGAAGAATTGCGCAACGGCGCCTCGGCCCAGATGGCGATTGCCGCGGGCTTCGAGCGTGCGTGGGCAACCATCGTGGACTCGAACGTCACCACGCTGATCGCGGGCCTGGCGCTGATCGCCTTCGGCTCCGGTCCGGTGAAGGGCTTTGCCGTGGTGCACTGCCTGGGCATTCTGACTTCGATGTTCTCGGCAGTGTTCTTCAACCGCGCCCTGGTCAACCTCTGGTACGGCCGCCGCAAGAAGCTGCAAGGTCTGGCAATCGGTCAGATCTGGAAGCCGGGCAATACTGAAACGCCGGCGAAGCAGTAACGCGCATCACCCACAGAAATCTTGCATAACCGGCACCGGCCCGTACCTTCGGGCCGGTTGCCACAAAGGGCAGACCATGGAGTTTTTCCGCATCCGCCGCGATATTCCGTTCATGAAGCACGCGTTGATCCTCAACGCGCTGTCGTTCCTGACGTTTATCGCCGCTGTCTTCTTCCTGTTCCACAAGGGGCTGCACCTGTCGGTGGAGTTCACCGGCGGTACGGTGATGGAAGTCGCCTACACCCAGGCCGCCGATCTGCCAAAGGTCCGTGCCGACGTTGAGAAGCTCGGCTATGCCGATGCCCAGGTGCAGAACTTCGGCACCTCGCGCGACGTGATGATCCGCCTGCCGCTCAAGAACGGGCCGGACGGCAAGCCCATCGCCTCGGCCGTGCAGAGCCAGCAGGTGATGACGGCCCTGAACGCCACCACGCCGGATGCCAAGCTGCAGCGCGTCGAGTTCGTCGGCCCGCAGGTCGGCAAGGAACTCGCCACCGACGGCCTGCTCGCGCTGCTGTTCGTGGTGATCGGCATCGTTATCTACCTGTCGATCCGCTTCGAGTGGAAGTTTGCAGTGGCGGGCATCATCGCCAACCTGCACGACGTGGTCATCATCCTGGGCTTCTTCGCCTTCTTCCAGTGGGAGTTCTCGCTGTCGGTGCTGGCGGGCATCCTGGCCGTGCTGGGCTACTCGGTGAACGAATCGGTCGTGATCTTCGACCGGATTCGCGAGGCGTTCCGCAAGTACCGCAAGATGAACACGCACGAGGTGATCGACCACGCCATCACGAGCACCATCTCGCGTACGATCATCACCCACGGCTCGACCGAAATGATGGTGCTGTCGATGCTGGTGTTCGGCGGCCCGACGCTGCACTACTTCGCCCTGGCGCTGACGATCGGCATCTTGTTCGGTATCTACTCGTCGGTGTTCGTGGCAGCCGCGCTGTGCATGTGGCTGGGCGTCAAGCGCGAAGACTTGGTCAAGGCCGAGAAGAAGGCCACCGGCCCGAACGACGATCCGAACTTCGGCGCGCAGGTCTAACCTCCCTCGCCAGCCAATCAGGCAACAAGAAAAGCCCCGCAGTCGCGGGGCTTTTTCTTTGGCAAGCCACCGAAGCCACACGGATCGTTTCGCGCCAGATCGCGCTCGATATCGGACTTTTCCGATTTCGGAAGTCCGGGCGATCCCGCAAAGTCTCGGGTAGACGCGCTCCATACGTGCCCCCGGGGCCGATTCGAGCAGCCCGCCCTCCCGCATGGCAGATCGGACACCCGAAAGCGCAACGCTTGCCCAACCCGGCGCGACGCTCAACCGAACCTCGCCTGTCGATTCCCCTGGCTTTCACCGCACGCCAATGCGGCGCGTCACGTTCAGCAACGGCTTTCTTCGCAACTGCGAGAGCCATTGCAGACTTCGACAAAGGACAGGCCGTTGAGAACCCGACTTCCCGCAATACTCGTGCTGTTGAGCACCATCGGCATCGCCCGGGCAGATCAGCCAGGCCCCGATCACATGCTGATCGAACGCGGGCGCTATCTTGCGCAGGCCGGCGACTGCGCCGCTTGCCATACCGGCAAGGGTGCCGCGCCCTTCTCTGGTGGTCTGAAAATGAACGTGCCGATGCTCGGTGCGATTTTCTCGACCAACATCACACCCGACCCGGAAACCGGCATCGGACGCTACAGCGAAGCCGAATTCGCGCGTGCATTGCGCGACGGGGTGGCCAAGGACGGGCACAACCTCTATCCGGCGATGCCCTACCCGTCTTACGCCAAGGTATCGGATGAAGATGCCGCTGCGCTGTACGCGTACTTCATGCATGGCGTCGAACCCGTGAAGCGGGCCAATCAGGCCCCCGAGATTCCGAAGCTGCTGCAGATGCGCTGGCCGCTGAAGATCTGGAACATGCTGTTTCTCGACAATCAGCGTTTCAAACCCCTCCCCGCCAAGAGCGTGGAGTGGAACCGTGGCGCCTATCTGGTGCAGGGTCTGGGCCACTGCGGTACGTGCCATACGCCGCGCGGCATCGGTCTTCAGGAAAAGGCTCTCGACGAGCGCAGCAGCACGTATCTATCCGGTGCGGTACTGGATGGTTGGTTTGCCTCCAACCTGACAGGCAACCCAACCACGGGCCTCGGCAAGTGGAGTGACCAGGACATCGTGGACTTCCTCAAGACCGGTGCCAACACACACGCGACCGCGTTCGGGCCGATGACAGAGGTGGTGAACCACAGCACACAGTGGATGACCGACCGCGACCTCGCCGCGATGGCGCGCTATCTGAAGTCTTTGCCTGCCGCGGGTGCATCTGCAGTGCCGCCAGGCGCGATCAGCCCGCAAACGATGGCACATGGCGCCCAGGTCTACCAGAACTTCTGCGTGGCCTGCCACCTGCCCAACGGGAACGGCACGGCGCCGTGGCTGGCACCGCTGGCAGGCAATCCCAACGTGCTGGAGCCCAACCCGCTCTCGCTCATCAATGTGACCTTGAACGGTACGGAAGCGCTCGTCATCGACGGTGTGCCTGCGCCGTATCCGATGCCGGCCCACCGCCCCGCCCTCAGCGATGCGGAGATTGCCAACGTGCTGACCTACACGCGCAACAGTTGGGGGAATCAGGCCCCCGCCGTAACGGCTGATGAAGTCAAGGCACTGCGCAAAGAAACCGGAAGCGACAAATGACCGCCACCACTCACAATCACATCGCGCTGCACGTCAACGGGAACGTAGTTGACGTCAAGGCAACGCCCGAAACACCGCTGCTGTATGTCTTGCGTGACCAGCTGCACCTGAAGGGACCTCGCTTCGGTTGCGGGCTTGGACAGTGCGGCGCGTGCTCTGTGCTCATCGATGGCGCAGTCCAACGTTCGTGCGTGCTGCCGGTCTCGGCTGTGGCGGGCCGCGCGGTTACGACGCTCGAAGGCATGGGCACGCCTGCCAAACCCGACCCATTGCAACAGGCATTCATCGACGAGCAAGCCGTGCAGTGTGGCTACTGCATCAACGGCATGCTGATCGCGGCACGCTCGCTGTTGAACACCAATCCGAAGCCAACCGAAGCGCAAGTCAAAGAGGCGCTCGCCTCCAACCTCTGCCGCTGCGGCACACACATGCGGATCGTCCGCGCCATCCTCAAAGCCAGCGAGGCCTAAATGCGCGCCAGTCATTCCACCTCCGAATCCACGTCCTTCTCGCGCCGGCGCTTTCTCAAGCAAGGGGCCGCGCTTGCGATTGGTTTCTCCTTCTCCGGGCTGGCTGCGGCCAAGGTTCTGGGCGAAATTGCCGAAGTCGGTGCAACCGCCACAGCCAAGACCAAGTCCATCGACGCCAAGCGGGTTGATGCTTTCCTCGTACTCGAAGGCGACGGCACGCTCACGATCTACACAGGCAAGGTCAATCTCGGCACAGGCAACACCACGGCACTCGCTCAAATGGCGGCGGAAGAGCTGGAGTTTCCGATCGATCGCGTCCGCGTGGTGCAAGGTGATACAGCCATGACGGTGGACCAGGGCGCCACGATTGGCTCGCTGTCGATTTCCAACGCCGGCATTCAGCTACGCCAGGCCGCGGCCACGGCTGCTGCGGCCATCCGCGAGGTAGCTGGCAAGGCCTATCGCATCGCACCGGCCGATGTGCGCCTGGAAGACGGCCTCGTCTTTCGCAACGCGACCGACAAGCAAGGCACGCCGTACCACCGTTTGCTGGCGGCACACCCACTGGCACTCAATCTCGATCCCAACGCACCGCTCAAGGCACCCGGCAGCTACAAGCTCGTCGGCCAGCCGGTCAAGCGCGACGACGTGCGCGCCAAGGTCTTTGCCGACTTCCTGTTCATGCAAGACGTGAAGGTGGAGGGCATGGTGCACGCCCGCGTCATCCACCCCAATGCGTACGGCGCGCAATTGGAGAAGTTCGATGACACCCACGCGAAGAAGGTGCCGGGCTTCCTGCGCACCGTACACGTGGAGAACCTGCTGGCCGTCATCGCCAGCGACGAGTGGGCGGCCATCCGCAGTGCGCGCGCCGTACAAACCACGTGGTCTGCATGGGCGGGCCTGCCCGAGCAAGCCAAGTTGTACGACGCTGTGCGCGCTCTGCCGATACATGATCAGGGCAAGGTGCTGGAGCGCGGCAACGCCGTCGAGCAGATCAACAAGGCCAGCAAGGGCAAGGTGGTGCGCGCCACGTACTGCTGGCCGTTCCAGACGCACGGCTCGATTGGTCCGTCGTGCGCGATTGGTGACTACCGCAACGGCAAGTTGACAGTGTGGTCGGCCACGCAATCGCCACACCTCACGCGCGATCAGATTGCCAAGATGCTGAAGATGGACAAGGGCGATGTGCGCCTGATCTACGTGGAAGGCGCGGGCTGTTACGGCCGCAACGGCCACGAAGACGCCGCCGCGGAAGCCGCCATCCTCTCCAAGGAAATCGGCCGACCCGTGCGCGTGCAATGGATGCGCGACGACGAACACGGCTGGGACCCGAAGGGCCCGCCCGTCATCTCCGACGTGGCCGCCACGCTGGACGACCAAGGCAAGATTCAGGCATGGCAATACGAATCGTGGGTGCCGTATCGCGCTTCGGGCAGCATCGACGTGCCCCTGCTGGCCGGCGAACTCACCCGCACGCCAACGCTGGCCGAGCCGCTAGACAACCCGGGCGGCATGGAATTCAACATGGTCTCGTCGTATGCGGCGCCCAACGTGAGCGTGGTGGTCAACCGCATTGCACGCACGCCGCTGCGCCCGGCGTGGCTGCGTGGCCCGGGCCGCCTACAACACACGTACGCGAACGAATCATTCATCGACGAACTGGCCGTGGCCGCCAAGGCCGACCCGATCGAATTCCGCCTGCGCCATCTGTCCGAACCGCGCACCATTGCGGTACTGAATGTGGTGGAGAAACAATCCGGTTGGGTACGCCGTCCGCTGTTTGCGACCAAGCCCAGCGGCAATATTGCGCACGGGCGCGGCGTTGCCTGCGTGCGCTACGAGCCCAACAATTCCTTCGTGGCAGCCGTCATTGAAGTGGAGGTGGACCGGACCACCGGCGTCATCCAGGTCGGCAAGGTCACGCTGGCGCACGACTGCGGCCTGATCGTGAACCCCGACGGCGTGCGCAACCAAGTGGAAGGCGAGGTCGTGCAGACCATTAGCCGGACGCTGTTTGAGGAGGTCAACTTCACAACGTCAGCGGTCACTAGCCTCGATTGGCTGACCTACCGCTTGCTGAAGTTCCCGGAGTTGCCCAAGCAGGTGGACGTGGTGCTGATCGATCGGCCAGACCAGCCGCCCACGGGGGCGGGCGAACCCGCTGTCGCGGTGATCCCGTCGGCCATTGCCAGCGCGGTATATGACGCCGTAGGCGTGCGCCCGCGTACGCTGCCGTTCAACCCGGCATCCATGCGCGAATTGCTCAAGCAAACATAACGCGCGATTGGATATACAAGAAAGAACGCCCCGACCTCACTGAAAGGTCGGGGCGTTCGTTCTTCAGCTTGCGCGTTGAGCTTTACTGCTGTGCAACGCTAGCCGCATCCTGCTTCAAACCTTCCACCTGGATCTTCAGCTTGGTTTCCATGTTGAAACCGTAGGCCTTGCCGTAGTCGAGGCCGAACTCGTCGCGCTTGAACGTCATTTCGGCGTCGGCGCCGCAGACTTCACGCTTGAGCATCGGGTGCTGCATGCACTTGAACGCATCGATTTCCATCTTGACCGGCTTGCTCACGCCACGCAGCGTGAGTTGGCCTTCGGCTTCGGTCGGCACGTCACCCTTGAACTTGGTGAAGTTGCCCTTGAAGGTGGCGGTCGGGAACTTGGCCACGTCAAACATCTCGGCGCCCTTGGCGTGCTCGTTCAGCTTAGCCATGCCGAAGTCGATGCTGTCGGTCTGCACGGTCACGTCGATCGTGCCCTTCTTGGCTTCACGGTCCAGGGTGACGGTGCCGCTGGACTTTTCGAACTTGCCGCGCCACTTCGACAGGCCGCCCATGTGGTCAGCTTCGAAGCTCGGGTAGGTGTGGGTCGGGTCCAGTTGGTACGTGGCCGGTGCAGCAAACGCGGCGGTAGCGGCAACAGCGGACAGTGCAGCAACGAGGGTACGCAATTTCATGTGAACTCCAGCGAATGATTGGGGCAAAAGTGAGGCGTCGAGGGGTGAGTTACTTCTTGGCGATGACGACGCGGAACTTGATCGTCACGTCATCGGCAACGACGGAGGTGTCCTTCCAATCGCCGTCACCGACCTTGAACGCGTTGCGCTTGACGGGCAGCGCGCCTTCAAAGACTTGGGTGGCACCATCCTGCTTGACGGTGAAGGGCGCGGTCACGTCTTGCGTGATGCCCTTGATGGTCAGCTTGCCGACCACGTCCACCTTGCCATTGGCGCCAGGCTTGAACGCCGACGACACGAAGGTGGCCTTCGGATACTTGGCAGCGTCAAACCAATCCTTCTTCTTCAACTCGTCGTTGTATTCCTTGCTGCCCACGTCGACGCTGTTGATGTCGATATCGACCTTGGCCGTGGAGGCGGCCACGTTGGCCGCGTTGTAGTTCACGGCGGCGTCGAACTTGCCGAACTTGATGTCCATCGGCACGCCGAGCTGCTTGCCGGTGGCCGTCACACTGCTCTTGGCGGCGTCCACTTGGGCAAAGGCCGATACCGATACCGCAGCGATCGACAGCGCGCCGGCGGCAACCAGGGCAATAGCGCGGGGGCGCACAAAACGTTTCATCGTCAGACTCCTTCGGTCAGGCCGGATCGTGCCGGCGGTCTTGGTCAGGATGGGAAGCTAGGGCACCGGCACACACCGGTGCGTTTGGAAATCAGCGCAAGAAGGGCAGCATGCGGCGCAGCGTGCCATCGCGGTCCACGATGTGATGCTTGAGCGCGGCCAGGATGTGCAGCACAACGATGGTGGCCATGGTCCAGTTCAGCCATTGGTGCGCAACAGTGAAGATGTCCTTGAGCGCATCGCTCTTCTCGAACGGCATCGGCATTTCCCACACGCCAAGGTAGACAACCTTGATACCGGCCGCCACGCTGAGCAGGTAGCCGGTGAGCGGCACCGCCAGAATCAGCAGATAAAGCACGATATGCGCGCCCTCGGCAGCCCGATGCTGCCACTTCGGCATGCCGGCCACGGGCGCGGGCGCCGGATGCGTCAGGCGCCACAGTACGCGCAGTGCGGCAAAAATCAGCACCGTGATACCGATCCATTTGTGATACGAGAACAGCTTCAGCTTGGTCGGCGTGAAGCCGGGGATATCGGTCATGTACAGACCGAGCCCGAACGCGGCGAAGATCAGCAGCGCGATGATCCAGTGCAGCGCAATGGCGGGCTTGCCGTAGGCGCCGTCGTCAGCGGCGGCGCGCGCGGTGAAGTTCGGTTGGGCAGCTTGTGACATCGATTCCCTCGGTTCAGAGGTGCTCTAGGTTGGCGGCACCTGTGGGTAAGACCACGGCGCCAGAAGTTTGTGCATTATTGAAGCGATCCGGGCAGACAGGACGGCCGGAAGTTCATCGAGAAATTCAAATTTTTTGATGAACAAAAAGCGCGGTCTGACCTAACAAGGCCGCCCATTCTACAGAGCCCACATGGCAAAACAGCCTCCTCCGTAACCGTACGGAGGAGGCTGTTTTTGGGTCAGCCCAACAAATTTTCGGAACAATCAGAGCGTATTGATCCGGCGCGCCAGTTCTTCGGCCTTGCCGATATAGCTGCCGGGGGTCATATCCAGCAGCAGCTTGCGGGCGTCTTCCGGAATGGCCAGCGTGCCGATGAATTCACGCAGCGCCTCGCGCGAGATGCCCTTGCCGCGCGTCAGCTCCTTCAGTTGCTCGTACGGGTTGGCGATGCCATAGCGACGCATCACGGTCTGCACCGGCTCGGCCAGCACTTCCCAGCAGTTGTCCAGGTCTTCGGCCAGACGCGACGGGTTGGTTTCCAGCTTGCCCAAACCGCGCAGGCACGCGTCGTAGGCCAGCAGGCTGTAGCCAAAGGCCACGCCGATGTTGCGCAGCACGGTCGAATCCGTCAGGTCACGCTGCCAGCGCGACACCGGCAGCTTCTCCGACAGATGGCGCAGCACCGCGTTGGCCAGGCCGACGTTGCCTTCCGAGTTCTCAAAGTCGATCGGGTTGACCTTGTGCGGCATGGTCGACGAGCCGATTTCGCCAGCCTTGGTCTTCTGCTTGAAGTAGCCCTGCGAGATGTAGCCCCAGACGTCGCGGTCCAGGTCCAGGATGATCGTGTTGGCGCGCGCCACGGCGTCGAACAGCTCGGCCATGTAGTCGTGCGGCTCGATCTGGATGGTGTACGGGTTGAACGTCAGGCCCAGGCGGGTCTCGATCACGTTCTTCGAGAAGGCTTCCCAGTCCAGCGACGGATACGCCGACAGGTGCGCGTTGTAGTTGCCCACCGCGCCGTTCATCTTGCCCAGCAGTTCGACGGCCTCGATACGGCGGATGGCGCGATCCAGACGCGCGGCCACATTGGCCATTTCCTTGCCCAGCGTGGTCGGGCTGGCCGGCTGGCCGTGCGTGCGCGAGAGCATCGACACGTCGGCATTGGCGTGGGCCAGTTCCACCAGGCGGGCCTGCACGCGGCGCAGCGCCGGCACGACCACCGTGTCGCGTGCACCCTTGAGCATCATGCCGTGCGAGGTGTTGTTGATGTCTTCCGAGGTGCAGGCGAAGTGGATGAATTCGCTGGCGGCTTCCAGCTCGGCGTTGCCCTTCACGCGCTCCTTCATCCAGTACTCGACGGCCTTCACGTCGTGGTTGGTGACCGCTTCAATTTCCTTGATGCGGGCGGCGTCTGCCTCGGCAAAGTTCTCGACCAGAGCCAGCAACGCTTGCTCGGCTGCGGCCGAGAAACGCGGGATCTCCGCCAGACCGGCCTGCGACAGGGCGATCAGCCAATGCACCTCCACCTTCACGCGGTTGCGCATGAAAGCGGCTTCCGACAACCACTCGCGCAGCGGATCGGCCTTGGCGGCATAGCGGCCATCAATGGGAGACAGGGCGGTCAGGGCAGAAAGCGACGACATGGCAGGCGGGGAAAAATGTGAAGGGAATCTCAATCCGGACAACCCGGACGCTGCATCGAGCGTTGAACCAAGGTGCATACGCGCACCCCAGCGAGCCTGCGATTTTACCACCCGGCACACGTCTTTCATGGCCAATCCAGCCCAAAGCAAGCCTCCATTTGGTTGAAGCGCCGCCCAGAGCACGCAGGAAAGTGCGCAGCTATACTTCCGCCTCCAACATGACATGCCTATGAAACTGATCGGATCCCACGCCAGCCCGTACACCCGCAAGGTCCGTGTGGTGCTGGCCGAGAAGAAAATCGACTACCAGTTCGTCCTGGAAGACGTCTGGAGCGCCGACACGCAGATCCACCAGTTCAACCCGCTGGGCAAGGTGCCCTGCCTGGTGATGGACGACGGCGGCGCCCTGTTCGATTCACGCGTGATTGCCGAATATGCCGACACGTTGTCGCCGGTGGCGCGCCTGATCCCGCCCTCGGGCCGCGAGCGCGTGGAAGTGCGCTGCTGGGAAGCGCTGGGCGATGGCCTGCTCGACGCCGCCATCATGCTGCGCGTGGAGCAGACCCAGCGCACGCCAGAACAACGCAGCGACACCTGGATCGCCCGCCAGCATCACAAGATCGACGATGCACTGAAAGCCATGTCGCAAGGCCTGGCCGACAAGACCTGGTGCAACGGCAACCACATGACGCTGGCCGACATCGCCGTCAGCTGCGCACTCGCCTATCTGGATTTCCGCCAGCCGCAGATCGACTGGCGCGAGCGTCACGCCAACCTGGCCGCGTTTTACGCGCGCATGGAAAAGCGGCCGAGCTTCATGGAAACCCAGCCGCAATAAACACCCTGCCGCGTGGCCGTTCGGGGTCAGTAGCCGATCTCGACCGCCACGCCCAGTGCCAGCAGCGACAGCACGAACAGCGTCGCAAACAGCGGGAACACGAAGGCCACCCACTGGCCGTAATTCACGCGTGCCGTCGCCAGGTAGGCCAGCAGCATGCCCGACGTGGGCGTGACCATGTTCATCAGGCCGCCGCCCATCAGGAACGCCAGCACGCAGGTCTGCCCGCTCACGCCCGACAGGTGAGCGATCGGCGCCAGGATCGGCATACTCACCGCGGCCTTGCCCGAGAGCGACGGCATGAACACGTCAAGAATCATCTCCATGACCATGATGCCGCCCGCCACCACCGGGCGCGCGCTGTCCTGCGTGAGGCGCGTCAGGCTGTGGATGATGGTGTCGAGCACCAGGCTGTTCTGAAGGATCAGCTCCACGGCGGATGCGAGCCCGATCAGCAGGCCGGCCAGCATCATGCCCTTCATGCCGTCGACAAAGGCTTCGGACGCCACGCGCGAATCCAGCCGCCCTGCCAGCGCAATCGCTACGGCCATGATGATGTAGAACGCGGCCAGCTCCACGTTATGCCAGCTCCACAGGCGCGTGCCGACAATCATCATCACGCTCGACGCCAGCAGCACGAGCAACACCGCCACGTGGCGGCGCGACAGGCGCGCCTGTTCCGTCGGCACGTAGGTCGTCACCAAACCGGAGCGGCGCACGCGCCAGAGCCAGTAGCCGATACCGATGGCCATGAAGACGACGAACACGGCGAGGCGCAGGTCGATACCCGAGAATAGCGGCACGCCCGCCAGAGGCTGCGCAATCGGCAGCGCCAGCGGATTGGTGACCGACGCGATGTAGCCGATCTTGGCAGCAATGGTCACCAGCGCCAGCCCGTACAGCTCGTTCAAACCAAGCCGCCGCGCCATCGCCACCACGATGGGAATCACAACGAGGTATTCGGAAATTAGCCCGAGGAAGCTACTGCCCAACCCGAGCACGATCATCACAGCGGGCGCGAGGCGATAAACATTGCCGCCGGTGATCTGCAGCAGGCGATCAATGCCCGCGTCAATCACGCCCGTACGACGCATCACCCCGAACATGCCGCCCACGAACATCACCATGAAGACCAGCGGCGCGCTCTTGATGAGGCCCTGCGGAATCGCCATGACCGCGCCGACCACGCTGGCGGCGTGCGCCTCGGCTGGCGTGCTCTTGTGCGGCATCGGCGAGGCCAGCTCCGGCAGCCCTGCCACCTTCGGCACCAACTGGTACGTGCCCGGCACCACCAACTTGCCCTTGCGCTCGAACTTGCCTGCATCCACCAGGTAGGTCATGCAGATGGCCGCGAAAATGACCCACAGCATCATCACAATCGGGTGCATGAACCCGGCGTGCGGGCGTTGCGTTTCTACGCGTTCGGTCTCCAGGGTGGCAGACATGCAAATGGCTCCTGCTGCGGATCGTTATTGAAGAATCAGGGAGGTGGCGGGTTGTAGCCGAGCTCGCGGCCGATGCTTGCGGCACAGGCCAGCAGCGGCTCCAGCAATTGCGGCACATCGCGCGCGGTAATACGCGTGTCCGGACCTGACACGCTGAGCGCGGCGACAGCCATGCCGCTCACGTCGCGCACCGGCACAGACACGGCCGCGGCACCCGGCGTGACTTCACCAAAGCTGGTGGCGTAACCCTTCTGCTGGACGGCGGCGATCTGCTCGGCAATGACTTGCGGCTCGGGCCCGAGCGATTCGGCGGCGAGTTGCTTGACCTTGCCCAGGTACTGCGCGCGCACCTCTTGCGGCGCGAACGCCAGCAGCACCTTGCCTGCCGCGCCGTACCACAGCGGGCGGCGGTTGCCCACGCGGCCGATGATGCGCATTTCGTGCGAGGTTTCGCAGCGCGCCACGCATACGGTCTCCTGCCCCTCACGTACGCGCAGGATGATGGTCTCGTTCACCTGCTGGTTGAGCAGCAGCATGTGCCGGTGCGCGGTGCGCACCACGGCGTCCTGCGCGGCAGCGGCCACGCCCACCACGAAGGCCTGCGGGCCCAGCGCGTAGGTCGACGTCTTGGCATCGAGAATGACGAAGCGGTGCGCCTCCAGCGTGTGCAGCAGGCGGAACGCGCGCGACTTGTTGATGCCGAGACGGTTGGACAGCTCAGTCACCCCGAGGCCCGGATGTTCCGCCACCAGCGTCAGCAACGACAACGCGCTGTCGACCGATTCGACGATGTAGCTCATGGTGTCTGACCCTTGATTCGTTCGTTTACGTAGCCGCGCAAGGCTTCCACGAAACGGGTCAGTTGTCCACGCAAAGCCGCGAAGCCATCGTGCTTTTCGCAGGTGGCTTCATCCATGTAGAGCGCGCGGTTCAGTTCGATCTGGATGCTGTGCCGGTGTGCTGCTGGATTGCCGTAGCTGCGCACCAGATCACCACCGCGATACGGATCGTTGATCTGTACTGAGAAGCCCAGCGCGCGCAGCGTGTCGGCCACCCACGCGGTGAAGGCCGGATCAGCGCTGGTGCCGCTACGATCGCTCACGACCACATCCGGGCGCAGCGCGCCGTTGTCTTCGTTCATGGCGTTGCCGCGCGACTTCATCGAGTGGCAGTCCACGTGCCAGACATGGCCGAACTGTTGCCACGCGCCGTCGAGCGCCGCTTCCAGTGCCGCGCGATACGGCAGGTAGTAGTGGTCGATGCGCGCACGCACTTCGGCCAGCGGCAACAGCACGTCGTACATCGGCACGCCGGGCAGCGCGAATCGGCGGATCAGCCCCATGCCCCGCGCCGTGTACGACTCGGGCTGCAGCGGCTCGGGCCACGGCTCGGCCAGCAGCGCTGCATCAATATCGCGGATCGAGCGGTTGGCGTCGATGTACGCACGCGGAAACGCCGCCGCCAACAGCGTGCCGCCCTGCTCGGGCACAGCAGTCCATAGCTCGTCGACGTAGGCATCCCACGTGGTCAGCAGCGCCTCTTCCGACGCCACCGTCGCAAAACCTTCAGGAAACGCACGCGAGCTATGCGGCGAGTCGAAAACGACGGGCATGGCCGACGCTTGCGGCAGCGTGAGGTGGAAGGCGGCGGGAGATGACAACGGCGGCATCGACATCGAACAAGCTCAGCGAATTTTTGAAACGCTGTTTTATTTAATGAAACCGAAGTGTGAGGGTGTGATGCATCAACTGACAACGAGGGTTATCCCGTAAACACCGCATTTCGGTCACTTATCTTTGATTACAAGCGTTTACGGGAAATCACCCATACCGATGCGCTTGACACCGGATCAGCCCCGCCCGCACGATTTATTAAAACATTGTTTCATTCTATAAAACCAAAGAGGAGGAACCCCATGCAACGTTTTGCCCCGGCCGGCCTGTTGGCATTTGGCTGTCTGATGTCGTTTGCCGCCCCGAGCGCCGCCGCCGACGTCACCCTGTACGGACGCGTCGATCTGGATGCGGAAATCCAGAAGGGCCCGAAGGGCTCGACCGCGCAGGAAACCGACAACGCCTCACGCTGGGGCATGCGTGGCACAGAAAACTTGGGCAACGGGATGACCGCCGTGTTCGGCCTGGAGCAAGGCTTCAACGCGGACGACGGTACCGCGGTCACCCCGCAGTACCGCAATGCCTATGTCGGGCTGACCGGCGCGTTTGGCGCGTTTGCCTTGGGGCGGCTGGACTCGGCCACGCCTGTGGGCTCACCGATCTATTCGCAGATCACGCACATCACGGATTTCGTCATCCACGATGCCGGCGCCACGGCCATCGGCACCAAGGTGCTCAATGCGCGCAACCGCGTGTCGAACGCGTTTGGGTATCAATCGCCGGATTTCGGCGGCTTCTCGCTGCGCGCGCGGATGTACTTTGCCGGCCCGGAAACCCCGCCGTCCAACCCGGCAGCCCAGGTGCGCTTCGAAAGCGATTGGCGCGCCTACGACGTCGGCCTGAACTACGACCGCGGCCCGTTCTCGGCCGGCCTTGGCTACTCGAAGGACGACAAGCGTGGCGGCCTGGTTGCCAATGATTTCAACGACAAGGTGCAGTTGGCGGTCGGCTACAACTTCACGGTGGTCAACACCTACGCCGTGATCGGCCGCGACCGCTATGCTGGCACCGCCAGCACGCGCTCACAGGTGCGCTACTGGTTGGCAGGCTTCACCGTGCCGTTCGGCACCGCACACCAGATCACCGCCAACTACATGGAGCGCGACGTGCAGACCGACCGCGCGGGCAAGCTGAAGAAGTTCCAGATCGGCTACGGCTACAACCTCAGCAAGCGCACCATGCCGTACGTGTTCTTCGACCGCGAAGATCCGAACTCGAACGTGCGCGGCAACCGCGTGACGACGTACGGCGCCGGCATCAAGCACCTGTTCTGAGTTGAGCGGTCGATCTGACGCGCGTTACACCGCCACCGGGTCGAACCGTTCAGCCTGGGCCATCGGCCAGTAGCGCTCGTAGAGCTGATAGCGATAGCGCCCGGCAAGCAGATCGCCGGGTTCGAGGTATTTCAGCAGCGTGGAAAGCAACTGCACCTCGTTGCCCGACACGCGCCGCACGATGTGGTGGGCGCGGAAATCTGCCGGGTGCTGCAGGCCGGCGGCCTGTGTCAGTTCCAGCAGCGCGTGCAGCGTGTGGTCGTGGTACTGATGCACGCGCTCGGCCTTGTCCGGCACCACGAGCGCCTTCTGGCGGGATTTATCTTGCGTGGCCACGCCGGTCGGGCAGCGGTCGGTATGGCACTTCTGCGCCTGGATGCAGCCCAGCGCAAACATGAAGCCGCGCGCAGCGTTGCACCAGTCGGCGCCCATCGCCAGCGTGCGGGCCACGTCGAAGGCGGTGACGATCTTGCCCGACGCGCCAATCTTGATCTTGTCGCGCAGGTTGGTGCCCACCAGCGTGTTGTGCACCAACAGCAACCCTTCTTGCAGCGGCGTGCCGACGTGGTCGGTAAATTCCAGCGGCGCCGCACCCGTACCGCCCTCGGCACCATCCACCACGATGAAGTCCGGCAGGATGCCCGACTCCAGCATCGCCTTAACGATGCCGAAGAACTCCCACGGGTGGCCGATGCACAGCTTGAAGCCGGTGGGCTTTCCACCCGACAGCGTGCGCAGCCGGTCGACAAACTGCAGCAGCCCCAGCGGCGTCGAGAATTCCGAATGCGAGGCCGGCGAAATGCAGTCCTGCCCGATCGGAATGCCGCGCGTGGCAGCAATCTCCGGCGTGACCTTGGCAGCCGGCAGCACGCCACCGTGACCGGGCTTGGCCCCTTGCGACAGCTTCACCTCGATCATCTTCACCTGCGGGCTGCGTGCCTGCTCGGCAAAGCGGTCCGCGTCAAAGCGGCCATTGGCATCACGGCAGCCGAAGTAGCCCGAGGCGACTTCCCAGATCAGGTCACCGCCCTCTTCCCTGTGATACGGCGAGATCGAGCCTTCGCCCGTGTCATGAATGAAGTTGCCAAGCTTGGCACCGCGGTTGAGCGCGCGAATGGCATTGCCCGACAGCGCCCCGAAGCTCATCGCTGAAATGTTGAACACCGACATCGAATACGGCTTGGCGCGGCCTTCGCCCACCAGCACGCGGAAGTCTGACGAGGCGATGCGCGTAGGTGCCAGCGAATGGCCGATCCATTCGTGCCCTGCCACCTTCACATCGACTTCGGTGCCGAACGGGCGGCTGTCGACTTCGCCCTTGGCGCGCTGGTAGACGATGCTGCGCTGGGCACGCGAGAACGGACGCTCGTCGGTGTCGTCTTCGACGAAGTACTGGCGGATTTCCGGGCGGATGAACTCGAACAGGAAGCGGAAGTGGCCCCAGAGCGGGTAGTTGCGCAGCACCGAATGGCGCGTCTGCGTCACGTCGTAAATGCCCAGCAGCACCAGCAGACCCGGGATGAGCGCACACACCCAGTGCAGGTGCCCCGCCGCCCAGAACCCGGCGGTGATGACGAACAACAGCGCAACACCCGCAAAGGCCCAGTAGCGACGTGGCAGCATGACAAACCCTGTGTGGAGACGAATCAGGGCGCCAGCTTAAACGACCATCGCGACAGCCGCAGCCATCGCAACGGACTGTTGCGAAAACCAGTCAGGCGATGGCTTTCTCGGGCACGACTGCTTCAGCAGCCGAAATGATGCCGCCGCCCAGGCAGATCTCGCCGTCGTACAGCACGGCGGATTGGCCCGGCGTCACGGCCCACTGCGCCTCTGGGAAGGCGAGCGTGAGCGCACCGTCGGTTGCGCGCGCGACCGTGCAAGGCGCATCCGCCTGGCGGTAGCGCGTCTTGGCACCGATGACGGCGCCCTCGGCGGGCGCATGGCCCGCAACCCAGCTCAGATCCTCGGCGTGCACGGTATGGGCCAGCAGCCACGGGTGGTCATGGCCCTGCACCGCGTACAGCGTGTTGGCCGCCATGTCCTTGCGCGCCACGTACCACGCATCGCCGTTGCCATCGCGACTGCCACCGATGCCGATGCCCTTGCGCTGCCCCAGCGTGTAGAACGCCAGGCCGATGTGCTCGCCGATCGTCTTGCCGTCCGGTGTCTTGATCGGGCCCGGCTTGGTCGGCAGGTAACGGTTCAGGAAGTCGCGGAACGGCCGCTCGCCGATGAAGCAGATGCCGGTGGAATCCTTCTTCTTGGCGTTCGGCAAGCCAATCTCGGCGGCAATCTCGCGCACTTTCGTCTTCGGCATCTCACCCAGCGGGAACAGCGTGCGCGAGAGCTGCGCTTGGTTCAGTCGGTGCAGGAAGTAGCTCTGATCCTTGGTGTGGTCGAACGCCTTGAGCAGCTCGAAGCGACCGTCGACCTCACGCACGCGGGCGTAGTGGCCGGTGGCGATGGTGTCCGCGCCCAGCGCCATCGCGTGATCGAGGAAGGCCTTGAACTTGATTTCGGCGTTGCACAGCACGTCGGGGTTGGGCGTGCGGCCGGCGGAGTATTCGCGCAGGAAATCGGCAAACACGCGGTCCTTGTACTCGGCGGCAAAGTTGACCGCCTCCACGTCCACGCCAATCAGGTCGGCCACCGACACCACGTCGATCCAGTCCTGCCGAGTCGAGCAGTATTCGCCGTCGTCATCGTCTTCCCAGTTCTTCATGAACAGGCCGACGACGTCATAGCCCTGCTGCTTGAGCAGCCACGCGGTGACGGAGGAATCCACGCCGCCAGACATGCCGACGACGATGCGTTTCTTGTTGCTCATCAGTCTGCTCCCACGCCCGAGTTGAGCCCATAAGCGCTGGCGTGCGTGTGGATGATGTCGAGCGGATAGCGCTTGCCAGCGAGGTAGTCCTCCACGCAGGCGAGCAGCAGCGGGCTGCGGTGGCGCTCTTGGCTGGCGCGGATCTCGTCTGCCGTCAGCCAGACGGTGCGAACGATGCCCTCGTCGAGGGTGCGGCGCGGGTCTTGGGGTCCCAATTCGCCGGTAAAGGCCATCCGCACGTAGGTGACGGGGTCGCCCTGCGGCGGTTGAAACTGCGCCATATAGCAACCGAGGAAGGCGGTCGGCACGAAGCTGTACGTGGTTTCTTCCAGCGCTTCGCGTGCGACAGCGTCGACCAGGCTCTCGTCCGGGTCGAGGTGACCGGCAGGCTGGTTCAGGCGCAGACCGGCATCGGTGTGCTCCTCAACCAACAGAAAGCGCCCGTCCCGCTCAATGACAGCGGCAACGGTGACGCTGGGTTTCCAGCGAACGGCTTGGCTCATGGCAAAAATGGCAACAAAAACAAGGCGTTATTGTAACGGGCGGGCGCGCTTCCCGCTCGCACTGGCGGATCGTCGTTCGTTGCCCTAAGTTGTGCTCAGTTCGGCACACGTTTGCGGCGGATCGGCGCGCGTTCCCCAATCCTTCGGAATCTCGATGTGATCTTCGAGGAGCGTCCACCTGCCAAAAACTTCGGGTAAGCTGCACAGCGTTCAACAAAACCGACCAAAGCGCGCATTTCTTCACCCTGGCGCGCACGACAACGAGGAGAACACGATGCACATCGGCATCCCGCAGGAGACGCGGGCGGACGAGACGCGCGTTGCCGCGACCCCGGAGACGATCAAGAAGTACATTGCGCTTGGCCATCAAGTCACAGTGCAGTCTGGTGCCGGCGTTGCCGCTGCCCAGCCTGACGAGGCTTACGTGGCTGTCGGCGCGAAGATCGGCACCGCTGCGCAGGCGCTTGGCGCACAGATCGTGCTCAAGGTGCGCTCACCTGAGCCAGCGGAGCTGGCCCAGATGCAGGCGGGTGCCGTGCTGGTCGGCATGCTCAACCCGTTTGACGACGAGAACACCGCGCGCCTGGCCGCAGCGAACGTCACCGCGTTTGCGCTGGAAGCCGCGCCGCGCACCACGCGCGCGCAGAGCATGGACGTGCTCTCCTCGCAGGCCAACATTGCCGGTTACAAGGCCGTGATGGTGGCCGCGAACCACTATCAACGCTTCATGCCGATGCTGATGACCGCCGCCGGCACCGTCAAGGCCGCGCGTGTGCTGATCCTGGGTGCCGGCGTGGCCGGCCTGCAGGCGATTGCGACAGCCAAGCGCCTGGGTGCCGTCATTGAGGCATCCGATGTGCGCCCCGCCGTGAAGGAGCAGATCGAATCGCTGGGCGCCAAGTTCCTCGACGTGCCGTTCCTGACCGACGAAGAACGCGAGATCGCGCAGGGCGTGGGCGGCTATGCCCGCCCAATGCCGCCCGACTGGATGCGCCGCCAGGCTGAACTCGTGCATATACGCGCAAGCCAGGCCGACATCGTCATCACCACTGCACTGATCCCGGGGCGCCGCGCGCCGACGCTGCTGTCCGAAGCCACCGTGCAGGCAATGAAGCCGGGCTCGGTGGTGGTCGACCTGGCCGCCGCGCAAGGCGGCAACTGCCCACTGACGGAAGCCGATCGCGTGGTCATCAAGCACGGCGTCACGCTGGTGGGCCATACCAACCTCGCGTCGATGGTGGCGGCCGATGCCTCCGCCCTCTATGCGCGCAACGTGCTGGATTTCCTCAAGCTGATCATCGACAAGGACGGTGGCCTCGCCATCAACCTCGAAGACGACATCGTGGCCGCCTGCCTGCTGAGTCAGGCCGGCCAGGTGGTGCGTGCTCCTGCTGCCACGAGCACCGCCAAATAACAAGGAGACTGCGGCAGGCGCGTGCAACACCCAGCCTGCCGCATGTGGCGCTTTGGTTTCTGTCATCTCTGTTTCAAGGAAGGCTTCATGCAACGCAACATGCTTCGCGCCAAGCTGCACCGCGCGACGGTCACCCAGGCCGATCTGGACTACGAAGGCTCGTGCGGCATCGACGAGGATCTGCTCGACGCCGCCGACATGCGCGAGTACGAAAAGATCGAGCTGTACAACGTCAACAACGGCGAGCGCTTCTCGACCTACATCATCAAGGGCAAGCGCGGCTCGGGCGAGATCTCGCTCAACGGCGCCGCTGCACGCCGCGCGCACGTGGGTGATCTGCTCATCATCTGCACCTACGCGCCGATGAACGAAGAAGAAGTCGCCAGCTACAAGCCCAAGGTCGTGCTGCTGGGCGAAGGCAACAAGATCAAGGCCATCAAGGAAACCTGACGCGCAGTACGGCCCCGCAAGAAAAAAGCAATGCGCGGGGCCGCACGGCACATCGACCAAGAAGCGAGGAGGAGCATTCATGGAGCTGGTCAATCACACGGTGATCAACCTGATCATCTTCGTGCTGGCGATCTACGTCGGCTACCACGTGGTCTGGACGGTCACGCCGGCGCTGCATACGCCGCTGATGGCCGTGACCAACGCCATCTCGGCCATCATCATCGTCGGTGCGATGCTGGCAGCGGGCCTTACGCAGACGGGGCTGGGCCGCACCATGGGCGTGGTGGCGGTGGCGCTGGCGGCGGTCAATGTGTTTGGCGGCTTCCTGGTCACCCAGCGCATGCTTGAGATGTTCAAGAAGAAAGAGCCGAAGGCCAAGGCAGGCGGCAATGGTGCAAACGGGGAGGCCAAATAATGAGCATGAACCTCGTCACCCTGCTGTATCTGCTGGCGTCGGTCTGCTTCATCCAGGCGCTCAAGGGGCTTTCGCACCCCACCACGGCGCGACGCGGCAACGCGTTCGGCATGACGGGCATGGCCATCGCCGCCGTCACAACCCTCGCTCTCATCGTCAAACTCAAAGCCGAGATGTTTGCCGGCACCGAGAGCGGCACGTCCACGGGTTTCATCCTGATCTTCGCGGGCCTGGTGGTCGGCGGCGGCATCGGCGCCTATGTGGCGCGCACGGTCGAGATGACCAAGATGCCCGAGCTGGTGGCGGCCATGCACTCGCTGATCGGTCTGGCGGCGGTGTGTATTGCCGTTGCCGCCGTGGCTGAACCGTCGGCTTTCGGCATCACGATGGCCGGTGACAACGTGCTGCCGCTGGGCAACCGCGTGGAGCTATTCATCGGCACGTTTGTCGGCGCCATCACGTTCTCCGGTTCGGTGATCGCCTTCGGCAAGCTGTCGGGCAAATACAAGTTCCGCCTGTTCCAGGGCGCGCCGGTGCAGTTTGCCGGCCAGCACATGCTGAACCTGCTGCTGGCAGTGGCCATGCTCGGCTTCGGCATCCTGTTCTTCCTAAGCCAAAGCTGGCTGCCGTTCATCATCATGACGGCCATCGCGTTCGTGCTGGGCGTGCTGATCATCATCCCGATCGGCGGTGCCGACATGCCGGTGGTGGTGTCGATGCTGAACTCGTACTCGGGTTGGGCGGCGGCGGGCATCGGCTTCTCGCTCAACAACCCGATGCTGATCATCGCGGGTTCGCTGGTGGGTTCATCCGGTGCAATTCTGTCTTACATCATGTGCAGGGCGATGAACCGGTCGTTCTTCAACGTGCTGCTGGGCGGCTTCGGCTCGGAAGCATCGGCCGGTGCCGCCGCGGGTGACGGGCAGCAACGCCCCGTCAAATCCGGCTCGCCGGACGACGCGGCCTTCCTGCTGGGCAATGCCGAGACGGTCATCATCGTCCCAGGCTACGGCTTGGCCGTGGCACGTGCACAGCACGCGCTCAAGGAGCTGACCGAACTGCTCACGGAAAAGGGCGTGACCGTCAAGTACGCCATCCACCCGGTCGCCGGCCGCATGCCCGGCCACATGAACGTGCTGCTGGCCGAGGCCGAGGTGCCATACGACCAGGTGTTTGAAATGGAAGACATCAACAGCGAGTTCGGCCAGGCCGACGTGGTGCTGGTGCTGGGCGCCAACGACGTGGTCAACCCGGCAGCCAAGAACGATCCGAAGTCTCCCATTGCCGGCATGCCGATCCTCGAGGCGTACAAGGCCAAGACGATCATCGTCAACAAGCGCTCCATGAACGCCGGCTACGCCGGGCTCGACAACGAGCTGTTCTATATGGACAAGACGATGATGGTGTTCGGCGACGCCAAGAAGGTCGTGGAAGATATGGTGAAATCTGTGGATTAAGGCGGCGCACTGACCGCCGTCAACGCGTCATCAGTTCTCGGCATCAGTTCACCCGCGTTCTGCTTGCCCCCGGCGGCGGCAGGCAGTAACTTAGTGCTAACGGGCAGCGCAGGCCACACCGGCCGGCGCTGCCTCTTTTGCCCTTTCTTGTCCCTTTTCGGCCCCTCTTCCCCCCATCCCGACGTATGCAACAGGACAGCGCCCTGCCGGTCTACTTCCACCCGACCCTGACTGTGGTGGTCGACGACAGTCAGTCGTTCGTGGAAAGCCTCGGGTTTCAGATGGACCCGTCGCGGGCAATGCTGGCCTTCAATGATCCGGATGAGGCACTGGCGTGGCTGCGCCAGTGGCATTCACTGCGCATGCCGGGCTTCCTGCCCGTGCGCGTCACGCACGACGATCTCACCTTCTCCAGCGAGCGCCGCACCATCCAGCTCGACGTCGATCGCGTCTATCGCCAGATCCATGAGGTGAACCGCTTCCTGCAGCCGTCGGTAATCGTGGTGGACTACTCCATGCCGCGCATGAACGGGCTGGAGTTCTGCGCCAAGCTCAAAGAGCTGCCGTGCATGACAATCCTGCTCACCGGTATGGCCGATGAGAACATCGCCGTGCAGGGTTTCAACGACGGGCTGATCGATCGCTACATCAAGAAGGATCACCCGGCCATGGCCGAGCGTCTGGGCGCGGAGATCGAAGCGCTGCAGATGCGCTATTTCAGTACGCTGTCGAGCACGTTGCGCGAGTTGCTGTCGCGCCACTCGTTCAGCTTCCTGTCGGACCCGGCGGTCACCCAGCTTGTGCGCGATCTGTCCGCGCGCTACCGCTTCATCGAGTACTACCTGTACCCGCATCCGGCCGGCGTGCTACTGCTCACCGCCGACGGACGCGCCACGCTCATGGTCATCGAGACCAACGCGAGCATGCTCACGCATCTGGAAAACGCCGAGGCGTACAACGCGCCCGACGCCCTGCTCAAGGGCCTGCACGACAAGCAGATCGTGCCGTTCTTCTGGCCGGGCGACGGCATGTACACGCCTGCGTGTGTGGAGTGGGAGCAATACTGTCTGCCGGCCGAGGTGTGCCAGGGTCGCGAGCCGTACTACTACGCGCTGTTCGACATGCCCAGCCACCTGCTGCCCGCACAGATCTACAGCTATACCCAGTTCCTCGCCAACTACAAGCAGGATCCGGATGCGCTCACCGGCCGCAAGCCACGCTGAAAGCAGCACATTCTGATTTGCGCTGCACTGCGGGAATCCACATTGTGTGGGGTACATTGGGCAAGTACAATCGATTGAGTCACCCGGCATCCATGACGTCAGAGCATGCACCGGCTGAATCGCCCTGATGCGTACGTGGCAGTGCTGCGGCATCATGGCGAGCGAGAGCGTCGGCGGGCAATCTACGGTACGGCGCTCCGAAAGTATTACTGTGCGGGATTCTCCTTGAGAGACGATTTGGGATGCAGCAGCGGGCCGCGCGCCAAACCAGCGCGTGTCGCGGATGTCAGGGGAGTGCATCGTTCCAGTCTGTTTGCGGTCGCACGATTCCCGTTGCCACGCTGTTGATCTGCAGGTTGCGCAAGCATGATCGCTTTCGCAATGGCAGATCGCCTTCTCTGATCTTCTCGAAGCGGGTTTGGGCGAGAGACGCCCGGGCCGATGCGCGGTAGGCGCGGCCAACGGACGGCTTCAAGCACGCTTTCACGACTGATGCGACGGCATGCCCGGCGGTCTCTCGCTGTGGTGGTGCTGTGTTCGTTGTGCCCAGAATTTGCAGTGCGGGCCCGGACGCGCGGTGGTTGGAGTGAGCGTCCCGCTTGGCAGACGTTTTCCCTGAAGTCTCCGGCAAATTCGCACCGTGTACTCACCCAATCAAATCGATCCGGCGGTCAGCTTCCGCAACTCACAGGGTCAGCAGGTCCGCGGCACCATCATCACGCTGCAGCGACGCGCCCTGGTGATGGAGATCTACAACCCGTACTCGATCGTGCAGGTGAGCGAGGTCCTCTCCGACCTGGCGATCAAGATCGGTACGCGGCAGGTCTACCTCGGCAAGGCAGTGGTGATCAGCCTGGTCAACACGGGCCTGACCGCCGTCGTCTCGCTCACGCTGATCGACGAATGGCGCGAGCTGTCGGAGATGGCCGACACGCCCGCCTCGGTGGGCGAGGAAGCGCGAACGTTCGTGCGGGATTGGCAGGAACGCTTCCGCATCCGGCGTGAATACCAGATCGTCATCAACGAAATGCGCGCCTTCCTGGCGGAGGTCTCGCGCTGGGTCGAGCAGGTCGATCTGTCCAAATCCTTGCCGCGTGAAGACAACAAGCTGCGCACCGATGTCTTCATGGAGCTGGCCGAGCCCGTGATGCTCCGGGTCAAGCACTACCTAGACATCCTGGAGACCGAAGCCTCCGACATCGAGGCCAGCCTGGCGCCCTCCCACCGCGCCTTCGCACAAACCGCGCTGCACCCGCTGCTCCTGCGCTCGCCATTCGTCTACCGCACGTTCACCAAGCCGCTGGGCTACGCGGGTGACTATGAGATGGTCAACCAGATTCTGGGCGACCCGCAGGAAGGTCCAAGCACGTACTTCCAGATCATCAACGTCACGTTCCTGAAGGCGCAGGTTGCACAGGCGCACAGAAACCGCATCGACATCCTGGTCGATTTCCTTAAGAAGCTTGCGATGCAGGCAAAAGCCGAGGGACGCCGGTACCGCGTCATGAATCTCGGCTGCGGCCCAGCAGTGGAAATCCAGCGCTTCCTGCGCGAGTTCGAAGAATCGCACCTGCTTGAGTTCGAGTTGATCGACTTCAGCCAGGAGACGCTGGACTACGCCAAGGCGCGACTGACCGAAGCGGCCCGGCAAGGTGGCACCACGCTGCAGGCGGAGTTCGTCCACCAATCGGTGCACGAGCTCATCAAGCGCCCCGCGCGCAGAGCTGAGGAAGTGCGCGATTGCGACGCCGTCTATTGCGCGGGGCTGTTCGACTACATCTCAGACAAGGTCTGCAATCGATTGCTGACCTACTTCACGACGCGCACTCGCCCGGGCGGGCGCATCCTGGCCACCAACGTGCACTCGGACAACCCGGAGCGGCTCTTCACCATGGAGCATCTGCTCGAGTGGTACCTGATCTATCGAAACGAAGAGCAACTCTCAGCCACCTTCCCGGAAGAAGCATGCCGGGACATCAAGGCCTACGTCGATGCCACCGGCGTCAATGTGTTCAGCGAGGCAACGGTGATCTAGATGACCGAGCGCGCAATTGACCCCCTGAAGAGCGCGTTCTACCGCGCCGAGCGAGAAGGCTTCCGGCTGTCATTCAGCCGGACCACCGCGCTGGTCGGTATCGTGCTGGTGCTGATGGGCGCCGGTCTGGACTACAACACGTACCCGGGCAATCTCAAGCCGTTCTTCTTTGCACGCGTCTTTGTTTCGCTGCTGATCCTAGTCGTCTATCTGATCCTGCCAACGCGGTGGGGAAGGCAACGGCTGTCATATCTGACTCTGCTCTGGCTGTGCTTTCCGCAGATCATGATCGCGTGGATGATCTCCGTCACGGAGGGTGCCCACTCGATCTACGCAACCGGCCTGCACCTGGCAGTCTTTGCGGCGGGCAGCGTGCTGCCATTCAATACCAAGCAGACCATCGGCTTCGGCGTCATCACCTATACGCTGTACCTCCTGGCCTGCCTGTCGCACGATCCGGCCAGTGTGGCCGGCAGCACGTTCTTCGTGAACTCCCAGTTCCTGATCTTCACCTCCACGCTGGGCGTCTTCTGCACCTACTTCAACGAGAACAGCCGGTTTGAGCTCTTCAAGCTGAAGGAAGAGGTGGCCGACAAAAACAGTCAGCTTGAAGACACCAACAGCAGCCTCGTCGAGATCAAGGGCCAGCTCCTGCAGCAAGAAAAGATGGCCGCCATCGGCACGCTGTCTGCGGGCCTGCTGCACGAGATCAATAACCCGGTGAACTTCTGCCTGATGGCGATTGCGGTGGCGCAGGAAGACCCGACCGCCAAGGGCAGCCCCATGCTGCTCGAATGCCTGGTCGACGCCAAGGAAGGTATGCAGCGCGTGCAGCATATCGTGTCGGATCTGAAAACCTTCGCCTACCGCAGCCCCGAGAAAGGCGAAGCCGATTCGCCCTTCCTGGTGGAGAAGGCTATCGATTCGGCCATCCGTCTCACGAGCCATGAACTGCGCGGCGTGACCGTCGAGCGCAAGCTGCCGCCCGACACGCTGGTACGCGGTGACGAGGCAGCCATCATCGGTGTGCTGATCAACCTGCTGTCGAACGCGGCGCTGGCCATGCACAAGGTGCAGCGCGAAAACCCGCGCATCGAGATTGCGGCCGAATGGATCGACCACCGGCTGCACGTGGTGGTAACGGACAACGGCCCGGGCATCTCCGAGAAGAATCTCTCGCGCGTGTTCGAGCCGTTCTTCACCACGCGCGAAGTCGGCAAGGGACTGGGGCTGGGCCTGTCGATCAGCTACAGCGTGATCCAGCGCCACGGCGGCACGCTTGCCGTGACGAGCCAGGAAGGCGAATGGGCGCGCTTCACGTTCGATCTGCCGCGCTCGGAGTAGGACGCATCATGGACATCACGCCGGACACCGTCACCATCCTCTACGTCGACGACGAGCAGCAGGCCTGCAAGTGGTTCGCGCGCACGATCGGCGACGGCTACGAAGTGCTGACGGCCAACAGCGTGGAAGAAGCCAAGGCCGTACTGCACGACGCGTACGAGCGCATCAGCGTGGTGCTGACGGACTTCCGCATGCCCGGCGGCAACGGCACGGAGCTGCTGCGCTTCATTGACGCGGAGTACGGCGATATCGCCACCATCCTCGTCACCGCGTATGCCGACAAGGACCTGCTGATCCAGGCCGTCAACACCGGCCGCGTGTTCAAGATTCTGGAGAAGCCCTACAAGCCGGAAGACGTGCGGCGCTCGCTGCAGGAAGCCCTGGCGCTGCGCCAGGACCGCCTGCTGCGCACGCAACGCCTGATGGCCATCGACGAGACGCTGGCCTTCCTCGCGCACGAGCTGAACACGCCGCTAGCAGCCATCTCCAACTTTGCGCGCGGCATCCGCATGCGCGTGGATCAGACGGCGTTCGCGCCGGAAGCCCTGCCCGACATCGGCCGCGCAGCCGATCGCGTACAGGACAACGCACGCTATTGCCTGTCGGTGATCGCCACCTTCCTGAACTCGGTGCGCAACACCTACGGCAAACCAGGCACGGCGGCAGCGCCCAACAGCGCGAGCGGGCTGATCCGCTCATTGTTCGATACCTACCCGTTCACGAACACGCAGCGCGCCTGGGTGTCATACCGCGTGGAGCAGGACTTCCCGATCATGACGCTGCCCAACTGCGTGATGCTGGTGCTGTCCTCGCTCACGAGCAACGCGCTGCATGCGCTGCGTCGTACCGACGCTCCGCGGCTGGAGATCATCGCCAGCAGCACACCGGAAGTGGACGGCATACGCCATATGATCCGCATTGAAGACAACGGCCCCGGCATCGCCCCGGACGTCCTCAAGCGGCTGACCATCGACCCCGTGACGACGCGCGCAGAAGAAGGCGGCAACGGCATGGGTATGATTTTTTGTACGCGGATCATGCAATCGTTCGGGGGAGCGATTGCGATTGACTCTGCACCCAGCGCAGGCACGCGCGTGACCCTGACGTTCCCATGACACCATCAACAACACGAACCACGCCACACATGATCCGCGCGTTTGCTGCATTTGCTATGAGGAGTGATGGATGACCAATCCCGGGGGCAATGAGCCCAAGATTCTGTACGTGGACGACGAGACATTGGCGCTGACTTACTTCGGCCGTGCCATCGGTTCACTGGCGCCGGTCGTCACCGCCACCTCAGTCGAAGAAGGTAAGCGCATGCTTGACCAGCATGCCGCCACGCTGGGCGTGCTCGTATCCGACCAGCGCATGCCCGGTGAACTCGGCAACGAGCTGCTGCGCTACGCACGCGAGCGTTATCCGCACCTGGTGCGTATCCTGACCACCGCCTACTCGGAAATCGAAGACACGGTGGAGGCCGTCAATCAGGGGCAGATTCATCGCTACATCAAGAAGCCGTGGGACATCACCGCGCTGCGCGTGGAACTGAAGCAGGCGTTGGAGTTCTCCGACCTGCGCCGCGAGCGTGATGCCCTGCTGCGCGAGAAGATGACCGTGCGCCAGAGCCAGACGCTCACGCATCGCATCGGCGCGTTACAGACGTTGTATCTGGCGGTGTCGGGACTGTCGTCGTTCAGCGCGGTCAACGATTACCTGCGCGCAGCGGCGGCGGTCGGGCTGCATGCGGTAGAGCAGCCCGACTGGGCGATGAAGGACTACACCGAGCTCGTCGGCGAAGAAAGCCTGCGCACCGGTGAATTCAGCCACGCAGTGCGGCAGGCCTACCAGGACCTGTCGTCGCACTTTGACAGCAAGCCCGCCTCGCAAGCGCTGGATGTGCTGGCCGAGGTGCTGCAGGGTAAGGTGTCATCGGCTGGTGGCGATTCGGCGGCGGTGGTCGATCTCACTACGCTGACGGAGTTCCTGGAGGCGGCATCTACGCACAAGGTGTCGGAGTCGCACGCCAAGTGGCTGGCCTTCCTGCTGTGGCTTGACGGCAAGGGCTGGTCTGTCACCGCCAAACGCGATGGAGCCACCGTTGCGCTGCGCCTGGTCGACAACCAGACACAGCTCACGCCCGATCAGCTCGCCGGGTGGATGGAGCACTTCCAGGAGCAGCAGCAGGCCGCCTGACCGCGCTGCCGCGTAAGGTTCAACGCAACGCCGATGCTTATGCGTCGGCGTTGTCGTTTCCGGCGTCTGAAGCGGCGTCACCCTTCGTGGTGCGTTCCGGACGGTCACGCATGCCGCCCTTCACCATCTCGAATCGGAACAGGCGGCATTCGATGTTGCCGTTGTAGAGCGGCGTGCGCTGCGATTCCTTCAACCGCATGCGGCGCGGCATCGAGAGATCGCCGGTGAAGACGAACGCCCTCCAGCCGGAGAATTCGCGCTTGAGCGTGCCCGCAAAGGCCTGGGCGAATTCGTTGGCGGCGGCTTCTTCCACCGGATCGACGGGCGGCGGCGGTTCCGGTTGACGTTGCTCGCGCATCGGACGGCGAGCGTCGTCACGCGGCGCCCCCATCGCACGGCTGGCACGCTCGAACACGGTGCCGTCATCCTCGTCCTCGCCTTCCGGCCGACGACGACGCGAACCCTGTGCACCGCGCACGGCGATACGCTCGCCGTACGGCGGGTTCATCAGCAGCACACCAGCGGCTTCGAACGGCGGCTTGCCGAAACGTGCATCGACCTGCTTGAGCATGGGCTCGCCCGGCAGACCGGCGCGCTGCCAGTTGGCGGCGGCATAGGCCAGCATGTCGGTGGAGATGTCAGCGCCCGCTACCAGCGGCGGCGCACGGCGCATGGATGCGGCCGCCGCATCCGCAGCAGCTTCACGCAGGCGCTTGAAGCATTTGGCGTCGTGGTCTTGCAGCCACTCGCAAGCGAAGGCACGCTTGCCACCCGGTGCAATACCCAAGGCGCGCTGCGCAGCCTCGACGAGGAACGTACCGCTGCCGCACATCGGGTCGTAGAACGGCACGCCGTGTGCGCCAGTCCAGCCGGTCAGGCGCAAGATGCCGGCGGCGAGGTTTTCCTTCAGCGGCGCCTCACCCTTCTCCTCGCGCCAGCCGCGCTTGAAGAGCGGCTCGCCAGTGGTGTCGAGGTAGATCGTGCAATCGGTCTCGGTCAGGTACGCGTAGATGCGCACGTCGGGCGAAACGGTATCGACGCTGGGGCGTGCGCCCGTGCGCTGGCGAAAGCGGTCACAGACGCCATCCTTCACGCGCAGGCCGACGAACTTGAGGCTCTGCAGCGGCGACTTGTGCGCGGTCACGTCCACGCGGATCATCTCGTCGGGCGTGAAGTAGTCTTCCCAGCGCTGCGCGGCAGCCAGCGCATAGATGTCGTCTTCCGAGCGATACCCGCGCGAGGCCAAACGCATCAGCACCCGGCTGGCGATGCGGCTGTGCAGGTTGACGGCATACGCCGCACCCTGCGTACCGAAGAAGTGCACGCCGCCCGGCACGGTGCGGCCCACCTCGAACGCAGCCAGCTCATCCACCTCAGGGCGGATGGAGATTTCGGCCAGTTCATCGGCCAGCGCTTGTTCCAGCCCACGGGGGCACGGCGCAAAGTAAGCAGTTGCCATCGGAAAACCAAAGAGATCAGAACGGCTTCACGACCACCAGGATCGTAATCGCCAGCAACAACAGCACCGGCAGTTCATTGAACCAGCGGTAGAACGTGTGCGAGCGCTTGTTGGCACCCGCTTCGAATTTACGCAGCAGCACGCCGCAGCCGTGGTGGTAGCCGATCGCCACCAGCACCAGCGCCAGCTTGGCGTGCATCCACCCGTTGGGCGGCGTCAAGCCGATGCGGTAACCAAAAAGCAGCCACAGGCCAAGCAGGATCGCGACGATCGCCAGCATGGTCGTAAAGCGGAACAGCTTGCGCGCCATGATCAGCAAGCGCGTGATGGCCGCGCGCTCGGTTTCCATCGCCAGGTTGACGAAGATGCGCGGCAGGTAGAACAGACCCGCAAACCACGACGCGACGAAGACGATGTGAAAGGCTTTGACCCAGAGCATGTGTTGTTCTCGTTAGAAGCAATGCGCGCCGCTCGTGGCGGCGCGCTGGTGGCGTCAGATCAGGTACGGATCTCGCCGTGTCCGAACACGACGTACTTGAGCGAGGTCAGCCCTTCCAGCCCAACCGGCCCGCGTGCGTGCAGCTTGTCGTTGGAGATGCCGATCTCCGCGCCCAGGCCATACTCGAAGCCATCGGCAAAACGCGTCGACGCGTTGATCATCACGCTGGCCGAATCGACCTCGCGCAGGAAACGCATGCCGGTCGAGTAGTTCTCAGTGATGATCGAATCGGTGTGTGCCGAGCCGTAGGTATTGATGTGCTCGATGGCGGCGTCCAGACCGTCGACGG
Organism: Ralstonia sp. A12; assembly: GCF_000801955.1. Classification (GTDB taxonomy): domain Bacteria; phylum Pseudomonadota; class Gammaproteobacteria; order Burkholderiales; family Burkholderiaceae; genus Ralstonia. Next base: position 146,315 of record NZ_JSZO01000028.1, on the reverse strand, counting down.
TGCGGATGGACAGGATCGGCGCGAGGTATTCGGTGTGCCAGTCGGCTTCGACGGCGTCCTTCAGGTTGCCGAAACCGGCGGCTTCCAGCGTGGCGCGCGTGGCCGGGCACACACGCAGTTCGACGCCCTTGTCCTGGTAGATCTTCACCAGCGGCGGCAGCGCGCGTGCAGCGATATCGCGCGACACGAGTAGCGTCTCCATCGTGTTGCATGGCGCATAGCGTTGCGTCTTGGCGTTGTCGCACACGCGCACGGCCTTCTCGATGTCAGCGTCGACATCGATGTAGACGTGGCAGATGCCGTCCAGGTGCTTGATCATCGGCACGCGTGCTTCTTCCATCAGGCGCGCGATCAGGCTCTTGCCGCCGCGCGGCACGATCACGTCGACGTACTCCGTCATGGTGATGAGCTTGCCGACGGCGGCGCGGTCCGTCGTGGCCACCACCTGCACGGCGTTGGCCGGCAGGCCGGCATCGGCCAACCCTTCTTCGATCAGCGCGGCCAGTGCGCCGTTCGATTCAATCGCCTCGGAGCCACCGCGCAGAATGGTCGCGTTGCCCGACTTGATGCACAGCGCCGCGGCGTCGACAGTCACGTTCGGACGCGATTCGTAGATGATGCCGATCACGCCCAGCGGCACGCGCATCTGGCCGACCTGGATGCCGGTCGGACGGAACTTCATGTTGCTGATCTCGCCGATCAGGTCCGGCAGCGCGGCGATCTGCTCTAGGCCGGCGGCCATGGTGTCGATGGCACGATCGGTGAGCGTGAGGCGGTCGATGAAGGCAGCATCCTGACCGTTGGCGCGGGCACGCTCGACATCGCGGGCGTTGACCTCTTTGAGCTTGGCGGCATCGCGGCGGACAGCGGCTGCAATATGCAGCAACGCGCGGTTCTTCTGCGCGGTGCCGGCACGAGCCATGCCGCGCGAGGCGGCACGCGCCTGACGGCCGACCAGGGCCATGTATTCGTTCACGTCGAGCTGCTTCATGATGATCGCGGCCGGCGAGCTGCCGGCAAATTCAATGTGAGGACAATTCGGATGGCTTTGCAGCCAATCGCGTAGATTACGCTGGAACCGGAAGGCTGCCCGGCCGCGCGATGCGCATTGCCAATTGCAGCAGGCCATCCCACGGCTCGGCTGGCAGCGAGGGTTCACGCAGGCCCTTGACCTGCCGATCCAGCTTGGCTGCCATGGCCAGCGCCCCCTCCAGCTCGCGCTGCGACAAACGCTGCGCCGCCTGCGGCACCAGCCGCTCGCGCGGGCCCCAGACCCGCAGCTCGCGCAGCATCGAAGCCGCCGGCTTGCCTTGGGCCACGCCCGAGGCGATTTTTGATAATACGCGAATTTCTTCGGTCAACGTCCAGAGCACCAGCACCGTGGCTTCGCCCTCGCCGCGCAGGCCTTCAAGCATGCGCACCAGGCGCGGCACATCGCCCGCGAGCATCGCTTCGGACACCTTGAACACGTCGTAACGCGCCACATTGAGCACCGCATCGTGCACATCGTCGAAGGTCAGCACGCCCGGCGGGTGCAGCAAACCGAGCTTCTGAATTTCCTGGTGTGCGGCCAGCAGGTTGCCTTCCACACGGTCGGCGATGAACTGCAGGGCACGGCGGCCGGACTCGCCGGGTTCCACGCGCTGCTGCTGACGGGCGAGGCGCTCGCCGATCCAACCAGGCAGCTTGGTGCGGTCGACCGAATCGACCTTGATCGATACGCCCGCACCTTCCAACGCCGCAAACCACGCTGACTTGGCAGTCGCAAAATCCAGACGCGGCAACGTGATCAGCGTGAGGGTGTCGGTGGCCGGGCCGGAGGGCGTGCCCGCAGCCAGTGCACGCAGAGCCTCACCGCCGTCCTTGCCGGGCTTGCCGGAGGGAATCCGCAACTCGACGATCTTGCGATCCCCGAATAGTGACATCGACTGCTGCGCCTCCGTCACCTTCGACCATGAAAAGCCGCGCTCGACGCTCATCACCTCGCGCTCGGTGAAGCCTTGTGCGCGTGCGGCCTGGCGAAGCGCATCGACCGCTTCCAGCACGAGCAAGTGCTCGTCGCCATGCACCACATACAGCGGTGCCAGGCCCTTGGTGCCGGCCTGCTTGAGATGCCCTTCGAGCGCGTCGAGCCGCAGTTGCATGACCAGATTGGCCGCCGCTTACGACGGCAGCTTCACGGCAGCCAGACGCCGCACGAGCTGGTTGATCGTGTCGCCCTGCATGTCGCGGTAGAGCGCGGCTTCTTCGTAGTCCTTGGCGAGCACTTGAGTCTCGTTGTACGACAGGTCACGGAACTGCGTGATCTCCGACGGCGGGATCAGCATGTTGTCGTGCGCGTCACGCAGTTGGAAGTTGAAACGATACGTGATGCGGTACTCACGCACCACGCCCTGCGGCGTGAGCGACGAGATCGTCTTCACGCGGTTTTCGGCCAGCACATCCAGGAAGGCATCTGCATCCTTCTTGTCCGACACGATGATGGTGTCGGAGCCGTTGTCGATCAGCCGGCGCAGTTGCGCACGCATCTGCGAGTTCTGCGGCAGGTTGATGTACAGCCGCTTGAACGCGAAGTCGGTATTCCCACGCATGTGGAAGCCGCAGGCAGACAACACTGGCAGCGCAACAGCCAGGGCAAAAACAGCGCGACCAAATCGACGGCGGGACAGACTGCGGGACAACGACATAACCATGCGTTCCTTGAGTGGGATGGCCGATCAGGCCACCACGTTCACCAGACGACCGGGCACCACGATGATCTTCTTGGGCGGCTTGCCTTCTGCAAATTTCTGGACTGCCTCGTCCTTGGCGGCAATCGCTTCGATGGCGGCACGGTCGGCATCGGCCGGCACCACGATGCTGCCGCGCACCTTGCCGTTGACCTGCAGCACGAGTTCGATCTCGCTCTGCACCAGCGCGCCTTCGTCGACCTGCGGCCACGGGGCGTCGAGCAAGTCGCCATAAGCATCGGCGTAACCCAGTTCCTTCCACAGCACGTGCGTGATATGCGGCACCACCGGGTACAGCACACGCAGCAGGATGCCCAGGCCTTCACGGCGCGCGTCGGCGCCGGCGTCCTTGGCGCCTTCCAGCGCATTGAGCATCTTCATCGTCGCCGAGACGACGGTGTTGTACTGCAGGCGCTCGTAGTCGTAGTTGGCTTGCTTGAGCACGGTGTACAGCTCACGGCGCAGCGCGCGGTCAGCATCCGTGGTGCCAGCGACGACGCCGTTACCGTGGCCCGCACGAATCGCATCACCATGCGCCACGCCAAAGTTCCACAGGCGACGCAGGAAGCGCGAGGCGCCTTCCACACCGGCATCGTTCCACTCGAGCTGTTGCTCGGGCGGCGCGGCAAACATCGTGAACAGGCGCGCGGTGTCGGCACCGTACTGGTCGATCAAGGCTTGCGGATCGATGCCGTTGTTCTTCGACTTCGACATCTTCTCCACGCCGCCGATCACCACCGGCTGGCCGTCGGCCTTGAGCGTCGCGCCAACCGGGCGACCGCGCTCATCGGTCTGCACGTCGACATCCGCCGGGTTGATCCACTGCTTCTTGCCAGACGCGTCCTCGCGGTAGTACGTCTCGTTGAGCACCATGCCCTGCGTGAGCAGGTTGGTGAACGGCTCGTCGAACTTGACCAGGCCCAGGTCACGCATGACCTTGGTCCAGAAGCGTGCGTACAGCAGGTGCAGAATCGCGTGCTCGATGCCGCCGATGTACTGGTCCATCGGCATCCAGTAATCGTTGCGGGCGTCGACCATGGTTTCGCCGTCCGGGCACGTATAGCGCATGTAGTACCAGCACGAATCGATGAAGGTATCCATCGTGTCGGTCTCGCGACGTGCGGGCTTGCCGCACGACGGGCACGTGCACTCCAGGAAGCGCGGGTCCTTGGCGAGCGGGTTGCCCGTGCCGTCCGGCACGAGGTCTTCGGGCAGGCGCACCGGCAGGTCTTGCTCGGGCACCGGCACAACGCCGCAGCTCTCGCAATGGATCAGCGGGATCGGCGTGCCCCAGTAGCGCTGGCGCGAGATGCCCCAGTCGCGCAGACGCCAGGTGGTCTTCTTCTCACCGAGGCCCTTGGCGGCCAGGTCAGCAGCGACGGCATCGACGGCTTGTTGATAGTTCAAGCCGTCGTACTTGCCGCTGTGGAACAGCACGCCATGTTCCTTATCGCCGTACCACTCGGCCCAGGTGGTCGTGTCGTACGGCTGGCCCGCTTTTTCGTCCGCCTTGGCGATGACTTGCTTGATCGGCAGGCTGTACTTGTTGGCGAACGCAAAGTCGCGCTCATCGTGCGCGGGCACACCCATCACGGCGCCATCGCCGTAGGTCATCAGCACGTAGTTGCCGACCCACACCGGCACGGATTCGCCCGTGAGCGGGTGCGTGACGGTCAGGCCCGTCGGCATGCCCTTCTTCTCCATGGTCGCCATGTCGGCTTCCATGACGCTGCCGTGCTTGCATTCTTCGATGAACGCGGCGAGTGCCGGGTTGGTCTGCGCGGCATGCGTGGCGATCGGGTGCTCGGCGGCCACGGCGCAGAAGGTCACGCCCATGATGGTGTCGGCGCGCGTGGTGAAGACGTACAGCTTGCCGTCGTTGATCACCTTGCCGTCATCACCCGGGATGCTGTGCGGGAACGCAAAGCGCACACCTTCGCTCTTGCCGATCCAGTTCTGCTGCATCAGCTTGACGCGCTCGGGCCAGCCCAGCGGGTCGAGGTCGGACAGCAACTCCTGCGCGTACTCGGTGATGCGCAGGTAGTACATCGGGATCTCGCGCTTTTCCACCACCGCGCCCGAGCGCCAGCCGCGCCCGTCGATCACCTGCTCGTTGGCAAGCACGGTCTGGTCGACCGGGTCCCAGTTCACGGTGCCGGTCTTGCGGTAGGCGACGCCCTTTTCGAGCATCTTCAGGAACAGCCACTGGTTCCAGCGGTAGTAGTCGGGGCTGCAGGTCGCCACTTCGCGCGACCAGTCGATCGCCAGGCCCATCGACTGCATCTGGCGCTTCATGTAAGCGATGTTGTCGTAGGTCCAAGCGGCAGGCGCCACGCCGTTGTTGAGCGCGGCGTTTTCCGCCGGCATGCCGAAGGCGTCCCAGCCCATCGGCATCAGCACGTTGTACCCCTTCATGCGCAGCTGACGCGTCATCACGTCATTGATCGTGTAGTTGCGCACGTGGCCCATGTGCAGCTTGCCCGACGGATACGGCAGCATCGAGCAGGCGTAGAACTTGGGCTTGTCCGAGCCATCGGCGGCGCGCGCGTGTTCGGTCACACGATAGGCATCGTTGGCCTGCCAGTGTTGTTGCGCCTGCTGTTCGACGTCGGACGGGGAGTATTTGTCTTGCATTGTGATGGGTCGTCCGGGGTGCCCCAGGCGATTGCGGCCGCAGCGCTGGGCGCACGGCCAGATTGAATGGCGGAAAAGGCCCGATTATACCGTCGCCAACCACCCCATCCGGGCCATGGCGACGTGGCAAAAAGGCGCCGGACAGGCCTGCCGGCGCCCCTTCATACCCGGCCGACTTATAGGCCGAGCACGTCGTTCATGTCGTACAGACCCTTCTTGCCGGCCAGGTACACCGCCGCACGCACGGCGCCCTCGGCATACGACTGGCGCGTGTTGGAACGATGCGTGATCTCGATGCGCTCGCCTTCGCCGGCAAACAGCACCGTGTGGTCGCCCACGATGTCGCCGCCGCGGACGGTGGCAAAGCCGATGGTGCCCAGCTCGCGCGGACCGGTCTCGCCTTCGCGCGCGTAGACAGCACGATCAGCCAGCTTCGTTCCCTGCGCCTCGGCAACAACCTCGCCCATCTTGAGTGCGGTGCCCGACGGTGCGTCGATCTTGTGCTTGTGGTGCGCTTCGATGATCTCGACGTCGTAGCCCTGCGCCAGGATCTTGGCGGCGACTTCAAGCAGCTTGAACGTCGCGTTCACGCCCACGCTCATGTTGGGCGCCCACACCACGCCGATCGACTCGCCGTAGGTCTTGAAGCTGGCCTTCTGCTCAGCCGTGAAGCCGGTCGTACCGATCACCACGCCCGTACCCAGCTCGCGTGCGATGTTCAAGTGATTGAGCGTCGCATCGGGGCGGGTGAAGTCGATCAGCACGTCGGCCTGCGACAGCCCGGCGCGCACGTCGTCGGTCACGATCACGCCCGTGGCTTTACCCAGCTTGGCGCCAGCGTCTTGGCCCAGCATGTCGCTGCCGGGGCGGTCCAGTGCGGCAGCCAGCGTCGCACCCGGGGTACGCAGTACGGTGTCGATCAGCATTTGGCCCATGCGGCCCGAAGCGCCTGCAATCGCGATTTTCATGTCGGTCGGAGCAAAGAAAAGCGGAAAAAAGAAACGGTCTGTACAACGGACAAGCGGCGGAACCAGTCCGCCGCTCGCTTGAAGATGTCATGCCGGTTGCTGGCAGCGGCACCCTTCAGGGCACGGTCACTGAGATTGGGTGGCCGGCGGGGGGACGCTGGTGTCGGTACCGCCACCGCCGGTCTGGCGCTCAGGCAGTTTGACGTCCACGGTGTTCTTGGAGCCCGCCGTCGACTGCACACGGTCAGCCACCTCTGCCGACGGGATCGACGGCGCACGCACCGCCGGTGCGGCACCCGCCGCCGCAGCAGCTTCGGCAGCATCTTTCTTCGGGCGCTTGATGCCGTCGATTTCGGCAATCAGCTCGGTCTCGGACGGCAGATCATCCGCGCCCACCCACTTGGCCAGACGATCACCGTCAAACCACAACGTCAGCTTGCGCTCCTGCACCACGTTCGTGTTGCCGCGCTTGAACGAGAAGACGTAATCCCAGCGGTTGGCGTGGAACATGTCGGTCAGCAGCGGCGTGCCGAGCACGAAGCGCACCTGATCACGCGTCATGCCTTCCTTGAGTTGCGCGGCTTGCTCACGCGACACAAAGTTACCCTGCACGATATCGATGCGATACGGCGTGATGGCATTGGCGATCTTGCGCGTGGTGCTGTCGTAGGTCCCGCATCCAGCCAGCAGCGCCGATGCAGCAAGCATGGCACCCAACACGAGGCCACCACGACGGGCAGCGATGGTGGCAAAACGGACAGGACTGCGCGCAACGGAAAAGGTCATGAGCGATCGGCCTTGAAACGGTCCCGGGGCAGGCCCGGTGCGAGAGGGATGGCGACGGCTCAGGCACATCCCATATGCCCGTTCAGCCTGTCCAATAGGACTTTTGCCGCCAAAACCCTTATGATTGAAATATCCGAACATTGTACTCTAGGGAGCCAGGCGCATGCCGAGTCCTGCAGACCTCAAGAACATCGGTCTGAAAGCCACGGTGCCGCGGTTGAAGATCCTCGAGATCTTTCAGACCAGCGAAGAGCGCCACATGAGCGCTGAAGACGTGTACCGCATCCTGCTCGCCGAGCACATGGACATTGGCCTGGCCACGGTCTACCGCGTGCTGACGCAATTCGAGCAGGCCGGGCTGCTGTCACGCAACAACTTTGAGTCCGGCAAGGCCATCTACGAGCTCAACGAAGGCAAGCACCACGATCACCTCGTGTGCCTCGATTGCGGCCGCGTGGAAGAATTCTTTGATGCCGAAATCGAACAACGCCAGCAAAGCATTGCCCGCGCGCGCGGCTTTGCGCTGCAGGAGCACGCGCTGTCGCTCTACGGCAATTGCACGAAAGAGCCCTGCCCGCATCGCCCGAAACGCTGAAGCGTCGTCTGCAAAAGAAAACGGCCGCATCATCTGCGGCCGTTTTTCATTGGGGCTGGAGTGCAACGGGTGTCAGGCGGACAGCCGCGTCTCGTCCTCCTTTTCTGCATCACCCTTGCCGGCCTTACCGGAATCGTCAGCCTGCAGCGGCGAGTGCGTCGGCGCGCCCGATGCCTGACCTGTGTACTCGGCAACCACCTGTTTGAAGAGGTGGCGCGCCCACACCAGCATCGGATGCGTGTTGCGGCTGCGGTGCCACAGCATGTTCAGGCCCAGCACGGTTTCAAGCTCAGCCGGCAGCGGGAAGGCGTTCAGGTTGTACGCATCGCACACCAGATCCTTCATCAGCGAGTTGACCGTGAAGATCATGTCGGTCTGGCTGGCCACCTCGGCCTGGGTACGCCAGCCGTGCACGGTCATGGTCGAGTTGCGCTTCAGGCCACGCTGCTGCAGCGCGTAGTCCAGCGGAATGAGCGACGGCGCCACGCGATTGCCCGGGCTGCCCTGCGCGATGAAGATGTGCTCGCACTCGAGGTACTGCTCGAGCGTGCAGCGCTCAGCCAAGATCGGATGGTCGCGGCGCGCGCAGACCCACATGTTGAAGGAGGTCACGACCTCTTCCATGATCTCCGGGTGGCGCGTCGGGAACGGCGAGAACGCCAGGTCCAGCTCGTTCGCACGCATGGCGGCGACGTCTGCCTCCCACGAGGTGGATTCCGTCAGACGCACCTGCAGGCCCGGCGCGAGGCGCTTGATGCGCAGCAGGAAGCGGTCGAACAGCGCATCGCCCAGCGTACCGGCAAAGCTGACGTTGAAGGTACGGTGGCTTCAGCCGGGTCAAACGTGGCGATGTCGCCCTCGTTGATGGCTGCCCACAGGTCGAGCATCTCGCGCACCTTGGGGCCGAGCTCAAGCGCCTTGGGCGTCGGTGTCAGACCATGCGGTACACGGATGAAAAGAGGATCGTCGAAGATCTCGCGCAGACGGCCCAGCGAGTGGGACACCGCTGGCGCGGTCATGTGCATCTTTTCGGCGACGTACGTGGCGTTCCGCTTGCTGAGCAGCTCGACAAAAACCACCAACAGCTTGGTATCGACGTTGACCATGGGACGCCTTGGCTCAGACACGTTGGAAAGCTGAAATGGCAAACGTTGCGGGAGCAACGGCCAGATGGGGCGCAAATAGCCGCCACATCACAATGTAGTATTTGTTCAGTGTACGGAACACGTCCCGATTTTCAAAGCGAATTCCTGCCGCCCGCACCTTAAATTTGCTTCTACGCAAACGTTTTCGTTGCGCACTATAACAAAGGCGGCATGACAGGCCGGAAAGCCCATCATGCCGCCTTTGCATGAAGCGCCAGTCAGATTAACTGGCCTGCATCATAGACACGTCAGTGGCGCGTTCCCGTGCCACACAAAGTGCCGATTACTTGGCCACCACGCGCGCCATTTCCAAGCACTTGTTCGAATAGCCCCACTCGTTGTCGTACCAGCTCACCACCTTGATGAAGGTGCCGTCCAGCGCGATACCGGCTTCAGCGTCGAAGATCGAGGTACGAGCGTCACCGCGGAAGTCGGTCGCAACGACCTTGTCTTCGGTGTAACCCAGCACGCCCTTCAGCGCGCCTTGGCTCTGTGCCTTCATTTCGGCGCAGATTTCAGCGTACGTGGCAGCGCTTTCCAGCTCAACGGTCAGGTCGACCACCGACACGTCGGAGGTCGGCACGCGGAACGACATGCCGGTCAGCTTCTTGTTGAGCTGCGGGATCACCACGCCCACGGCCTTTGCAGCGCCGGTGGAGGACGGGATGATGTTTTCCAGGATGCCGCGGCCGCCGCGCCAGTCCTTGTTGGACGGGCCGTCAACGGTCTTCTGCGTGGCGGTGGCAGCGTGCACGGTGGTCATCAGGCCGCGCTTGATGCCCCACTTGTCGTTCAGCACCTTGGCAACCGGTGCCAGGCAGTTGGTCGTGCACGAGGCGTTCGAGATGATCGCTTCGCCCTTGTACGACTCATGGTTCACGCCGAACACGAACATCGGGGTGTCGTCCTTGGACGGAGCCGACATGATCACCTTCTTGGCGCCCGCGTCGATGTGCTTCTGTGCGCCTTCCTTGGTCAGGAAGATGCCGGTCGCTTCGATCACCACGTCGGCGCCGACTTCGCCCCACTTCAGCTCGGCCGGGTCCTTCACGGCGGTCAGGCGGATCTTCTTGCCGTTGACGACGAGCGTGTTGCCGTCGACCGACACTTCACCGTCAAAGCGGCCGTGCACCGAGTCGTACTTGAGCATGTACGCCAGGTAGTCGGGCTCGAGCAGGTCGTTGATGGCAATGACTTCAACGTCCTTGAAGTTGGCGATGGCGGCGCGGAACACCATGCGTCCGATGCGGCCGAAGCCGTTGATGCCGATCTTGATGGTCATGGTCAGTCTCCTGATAGCAAAGATGAAATCGATGATGCGATAAAACCAGCGCGGCACCTCGTGGGTGCCGCGTGCGCAAATTCAGTTAAGCAATGACGCTCTTGGCGGTGTTCACCACGTTCTCGACGGTGAAGCCGAAGTGCTTGAACAGCACGCCCGCCGGGGCCGACTCGCCGAACGTGTCGATACCGACCACAGCTTGCACCTGGTACTTCCACCAGAAATCGGTCACGCCCGCTTCCACGGCGATACGCGGCACGCCGGCCGGCAGCACGCTGGCCTTGTAGGCGGCATCTTGCTTGTCGAACACGGTGGTGGCGGGAATCGACACCACGCGCGCGTGGATGCCTTCAGCGGCCAGTTGGTCAGCCGCGCCGACGGCCAGACCAACTTCCGAACCGGTTGCGATGATGACCACATCCGGCTTGCCGTTGGCGGCATCACGCAGCACGTAGCCGCCGCGGGCGATGGCTTCACGCGTGGCCGGGTTGCGTGCCTGGAACGGCAGGTTCTGGCGGCTGAAGATCAGGCAGCTCGGGCCGTTCTGGCGCTCGATGGCGGCAGCCCAAGCGACAGCGGTTTCAGTGGTGTCGGCGGTGCGCCAGACATCCATGTTCGGGATCAGGCGCAGGCTGGCGACGTGCTCGATCGACTGGTGCGTCGGGCCGTCTTCGCCCAGGCCGATGGAGTCGTGCGTGAAGACGAAGATCGAGCGGATCTTCATCAGCGCGGCCATGCGCAGCGCGTTGCGGCTGTAGTCGGAGAACGTCAGGAACGTGGCGCCGTACGGAATGTAGCCACCATGCAGCGCGATGCCGTTCATGATGGCGCTCATGCCGAACTCGCGCACGCCGTAGTTGATGTGGTTACCCCAGGCGTCCACACGCACGGCCTTGCTGCCGCTCCAGTTGGTCAGGTTCGAGCCGGTCAGGTCGGCCGAGCCGCCCAGCAGTTCACCCAGCACCGGGCCGTAGGCTTCCAGCGTGTTCTGGCTGGCCTTGCGGGTGGCGATGGTCTCAGCCTTCAGCTCGCACTTCTCGATGAACTCGGCGACGGCCTTGTCGAAGGCTTCCGGCAGCTCGCCACGCATGCGGCGCTCGAACTGCTCGGCTTCTGCCGGGTAACGCTCGGAGTACGCATCGAACAGCGCGTTCCAGGCCTTCTCCAGGGCTTGGCCCTGGCCCTTGGCATCCCACGCGTCGTACACCGCTTGCGGCACTTCGAACGGGGCGTGCGGCCAGGCCAGCGCTTCACGCGCGGCGGCGATTTCAACGCCACCCAGCGGCGCACCGTGCACATCGTGGCCGCCTTCCTTGTTGGGTGCACCCTTGCCGATCACGGTGCGGCAGCAGATCAGCGTCGGCTTGTCGGACTTCTTCGCTTCGGCAATCGCGGCTTCCACGGCGGCGACGTTGTGGCCGTCGACGGCGCGGATCACGTTCCAGCCGTAGGCTTCGAAGCGCTTCGGGGTGTCGTCGTTGAACCAGTGGACGACGTCGCCGTCGATCGAGATGCCGTTGTCGTCCCACAGGGCGACCAGCTTGTTCAGCTTGAGCGTGCCGGCCAGCGAGCAGGCCTCGTGGCTGATGCCTTCCATCAGGCAGCCGTCGCCCAGGAACACATAGGTGTGGTGGTTGACGATGTCAAAGCCCGGGCGGTTGAACTCTTCGCCCAGCAGGCGTTCGGCCAGCGCCATGCCGACGGCGTTGGTGATGCCCTGGCCCAGCGGGCCGGTCGTCGTCTCAACGCCCGGGGTGATGCCGTATTCCGGGTGGCCGGCAGTCTTGCTGTGCAGCTGGCGGAAGTTCTTCAGTTCCGACATCGGCAGGTCATAGCCGGTCAGGTGCAGCAGCGCGTAGATCAGCATCGAGCCGTGGCCGTTCGACAGCACGAAGCGGTCGCGGTCCGGCCAGCGCGGGTTCAGCGGGTTGTGGCGCAGGTGGCGGCTCCACAGTGCCACGGCGATGTCCGCCATGCCCATCGGCGCGCCGGGGTGGCCGGAATTGGCTTGCTGGACGGCGTCCATGGCAAGCACACGGATGGCATTGGCCATCAGCTGGGTGGGCTGGGTGGTAATCGAATGGAGGGCGGGAGCGGTCATGCGAACCTGCGGGCTGGAGGCGGGAAAATCGCGATTTTACCAGACAGGGGGGACCTGACTGGGGCGGTTTTCGTCGAGGATCAGGCGGTTGCAACCGGCTGCAACCGCCCTCGCCCGCCCGGCTTACCACTCCGCGACGGAACCGTCGGCGTGACGCCACACCGGATTGCGCCAATCCGGGGCTTCCTTGCTGCGTTCGATGACCAGGGCTTCGTCAATATCCACGCCCAGCCCCGGCAGACGCGGCGGGCGGATATAGCCGCCTTCCAGCGCGAAATCGGCCTTATTTCGCACGTAATCGAGCAATTCGGCACCCTTGTTGTAGTGGATGCCCATGCTCTGCTCCTGCAACGTGGCATTCCAGCTGACGAAGTCGATGTGCAGGCAGGCGGCCAACGCGATCGGCCCAAGCGGGCAATGCGGCGCCAGCGCCACATCGTAGGCCTCGGCCATGCCGGCGATCTTCAGGCATTCGGTAATGCCGCCCGCGTGCGACAGGTCCGGTTGCAGGATCGACACCCCGCCCGCCTCCAGCACGCGCTTGAAGTCGAAGCGGGAGAACATGCGTTCGCCGGCGGCGATCGGCAGGTGCGTGTGCGCGGCCAGGCGGGCATAGCTCTCGGCCTGCTCGGCCAGCACGGGCTCTTCAATGAAGAGCGGGCGATACGGCTCCAGCTCCTTGATCAGGACCTTGGCCATCGGCGCAGAAACGCGGCCGTGAAAATCCAGCCCAAACTCGACCGTGTTACCGAAGGCTGAGCGAATCTCAGCAACCTTCGCGACCGCCGCATCCACCGCGCGGGCGGTGTCGATGATGCCCATCTCTTCACAGCCGTTGAGCTTGAAGTGGTCGAAGCCGCCGGCCTGCAGCGCTTTCATGCCGGCAATCACATCGGCCGGACGATCGCCGCCAACCCAGCTGTAGGTGCGCATCCTGTCGCGCACGAGGCCGCCGAGCAGCTCGTACACCGGCACACCCAGCACCTTGCCTTTGATGTCCCACAACGCCTGGTCAATGCCGGCGATGGCGCTCATCAGGATCGGCCCACCACGATAGAAACCGGCGCGATACATGGTCTGCCACAGGTCATTGATGCGGCTCGGGTCCTGGCCGACGAGGTAGTCGGACAGTTCATGCACCGCCGCCTCCACCGTGCGCGCACGGCCTTCGATGACGGGTTCGCCCCAACCGGTGACGCCCTCGTCGGTTTCGATTTTCAGGAACATCCAGCGCGGGGGCAGGCGGTAGGTAGTCAGGCGGGTGATTTTCATGGATGGATCGTGCGGTCGGATTGGATGGTGCGGTACGCGGTGACGAAGGCGTGCGCGCGTTCAGCGGTGCGCTCGACGGACTGGCCTGGGCGATACAGATCACCGCCGAGCCCAGCACCGATGCAACCGGCGGCAAGGTAATCCGCGAGGTTCTCTGGCGTGATGCCGCCGACGGCAAACACCGGTACCTCGGGCGGCAGCACCGCCTTGAGCGCGCGCACGTAGCCGGGACCGAGCGCGCCTGCGGGAAAGATCTTCAGCGCCTCGGCACCCGCGTCGAGCGCAGCAAAGGCCTCGGTGGCGGTCATGCAGCCAATACAGGTGACCAGCTTGCGCGCGGCAGCAGCGCGGATGACGTCGGCATTGGTGTTGGGTGTCACGACCAACTTGCCGCCCGCGCCGACCATCAACTCGACGTCTTCCGGGCGCAGCACGGTGCCGGCGCCGATCAGCGCGCGGTCGCCAAAGGCGCGTGCGGCCAGTTGTACGCTCTGCGCCCAATCGGGGGAGTTGAGGGGAATTTCGATCGCGTCGAAACCGGCATCGACAAGCGCTTGCGTATGGGCCAGCACCTCGTCGGGCCGAATGCCGCGCAGGATGGCGATCAGGGGTAAGTGGGCAGTCCAAGTCATGCGTTACTCGTGATAAAGCTGCGAGCGGCCACCATCGATCAGGATATCGGTCGCGTTGATGAAGCGGGCCTCGTCAGAGGCGAGGAACAGCGCGGTGTAGGCCACCTCTTCGGGCTCGCCGATGCGCTTGCATGGCAGCAGCTCGGCCTGGCGGTGGCGCTCGGCTTCGGGGTCGGGCGCGGCAGCAAAACCGGCCTCGGCAATCGGCGTAAGGATCAGCCCCGGCGAAATCGAATTCACGCGAATCCCGCGCGCCGCATATTCAATGCCCAACGCGCGCGTGAGCCCGATCAGCCCATGCTTGGCTACGGGATACGGAAACGCACCCGGAATGATCTTGTGCCCGTGCACAGAGGCGATGTTGACGATGCTCCCTGCGCCGCGCGCCAGCATGTGCGGCAGCACGGCACGCGCGCAGTGCCACGCGCCCTCCAGGTCGACGGATAGACAACGCGCCCAATCCTCCTCGCTCAGCTTGAGCGGATCGGAGAACACGTTGATGCCCGCGTTATTGACCAGCACATCGATGCCGCCGAAGCGCTCGACGCCCGCGGCGACCATCGCGTCGATCTGATCGCGGCGACGCACGTCGGCCTGCACGAGGAGGATGTTGTCGTCGTTGCCGATGGACGCAGCAAATGCCTCGGCGCGTTCGTCACGCACCAACGCGTTGACGATCACGCGCGCGCCGTGCTGCGCGAACAGCTTGGCGATCGCGCCGCCAATGCCCTGCGTGGCGCCCGTCACCAGGGCGACCTTGCCGGCAAGGCGCGGCGGAAAGGACGTGGGAGAAACAGTCATGCGTCAGATCGATGTCACGGTGAATTGGTAGCCACGCTGCAGGCTCTGGCCTGTGCCGAGAATGGTCAGGCCGTGGTCTTGCGGCAGACCCGGCAGGTTGTGCGCGTTGATGGTGTGGTCGACCGGCTCGAAGCAGAAGAAGTCGTACTCGGCCGGGGTGTACAGCACGTAGCGCGAGGTGGTGGCGGTCACCCGCACTGACAGGCGACGGCTTGGCCAGACGATCTCGGCAGCGCCGTCCCAGCCCTCGAAGCTTTGGTTGATGGTGTGGCCGGGCTCCAGTGGTCGAGGCTTGCGGAAATCCGCGTGCGGAGGTGGTGCCTGCAAGACGGTGGGCAGATCGTCCGGTGCGGATTGCCACATGCCGGTGGCGCTCGCGTGCAGGCGCACATCTGGCGTGCGCGGGAAAAACGGATGCACGCCCAGCCCGAACGGCAATGGCGCGCCCTCGTTGCGCACCGTCAACGCGATCTGCAGTGTGTTGCCCGCCAACGTGTAGCACTGCAGCGCGAGGTAGCGAAACGGCGTGCCGTGGTCGACCATGGCCGCCAGTTCGACAAACGTCTCACCCTCGGCCACCCGGTGCCATGGCATCAGCCAGCCGTGGCCGTGCAGCGGATACGTTTCGTCTTCACGCGTAAGTGGCACCTCGATGGTCCGGCCCTGAAATGGGAAGCGCCCGCCGCCGATGCGGTTGGACCAAGGCACCAGTGGATAACACGCCAGCGCCTTGGACTCACGCAAGGCCTCGTCGAGTTGGCCGGGCCGGAAAACAGGCACGGCTTCACCGTCGCGCAGGAAGTCGAAGCGCAGCAACCCACCGCCCGCCTCGGGCAGCACGTCGGCACACAGCACGCCGTTCTCAAGCCGCAACGTAGGCATGACCGAAACGGGCCTCGGGTAACCCGCGTACGTTGGAAACAGCCAGCTGGAACACCGCGCCCGCGTTCACATCCTCAGCCAGGCGGCGTGCAGACAAACCCTCGCGTGCACTGGTCACGTACAAAGTATCGAGCGCCGCGCCGCCAAATGCCGGGCAGGAAGGCTGCGACGCCGGCACCGCCACATGCACCAGCACACGTCCGTCCGGCGCATAGCGTGTGAGGCGATTGCCGCCCCACTCTGCATTCCACAGGCAGCCATCCGCATCGACGGTGGAGCCATCGGGTGAGCCCTTGTGGCCGACGCCGTCATCCGCGTCACGTAGATTCGCAAAGACGCGCGTGTGGCCGACTGCGCCGGTCTGGCCGTCGTAATCGCATGCGTGGATGCGGCGGCTGTGCGTATCGCACCAGTACATCGTCGCACCATCGGGGCTGAAAGCGATGCTGTTGGCGATGGTGATGTTAGGCAGCGCCAACCGCTGCAGCACGCCCAACGGCGTGAAGCGGTAGAAGCTGCCGATGGGTTCCGGACCGCCCTCGTGCATGGTGCCGAAGACGTAGTTGCCGGAGCGATCGGCGCGGCCGTCATTGACACGCGTGCCCGCTACATCCAGTTCCACAGGCGCGAGCAACGTCAGCGTGTTGGTTCGCGTATCAAAGCGGGCGACGTTCTTGGCGAGCCCAAGAATCAGCACGCCGGGCTCGTCAGTCAGCACGAAGGAGCCCACGCGCTGCGGCAGCGACCACTGGCGCTCCTGCCCCGTCGCCGGATCGTGCTGCCACAGCAGGGACTCCTGGATGTCGGTCCACCACAGCACGTGCAGGGTGTCGTCCCAGACGATGCCTTCACCCAGCGTGCAGCGCAGGTCGGAAAGCGTGGTTGCGCTCATCGCTCAGCCCCACCGCGGTTCTTCAACTGATCCACCAGCACCGCCGCCAACAGAATGCCGCCGCGCACAAGGTACTGATAGAACGCGTCAATGTTCAGCAGGTTCATCGCGTTCTGCACCGTGCCCATGATGAGCACGCCGACCAGCACGCCGGTGATCGTCGCGCGACCACCCAAGAGCGACACGCCGCCCAGCACGCATGCCGAGATCACGTTCAGCTCAAAGCCCTGCGCCGCGTTCGGCTGACCGCTCGTAATGCGCGCCGCCAGAATCACGCCTGCCAGCGCGGCAATCACGCCCTGAATCAGGAAGATGACGATGCGCGTCATGTTGACATTCACGCCCGCCAGCCGTGCCGCCTCCGGGTTGCCGCCAATGGCCAGCGTATTGCGCCCGTACACCGTCTTGTTAAGCAACACGCCGAAGACGACAAAGCACAGAGCCGCCACCCACACCGGCGTCGGCACGCCCAGGACGATGGTGTTACCCAGATCGAAGAACGCCATTTCCGACACGCCCACCGCCTGCCCGTGCGAGGCAATGAAGGCGAGACCACGCACGATTTCCATCGTGGCCAGCGTGGTGATCAGTGCATTGATCTTCAGCCGCGCGATCACGAAACCATTCACGCCGCCGATGATCGCGCCCGCCACCAGGCTCCCGCCGATGCCCAGCGCGATGCTGCCGGTGGCGTTGATGATCATCGCGCAGAGCACGCCGGCAAACGCCACCGTCGAGCCGATCGACAAGTCAAAGTCGCGCGAGGCGAGGCAGAACATCATCGTGCACGCCACCATGCCGATCTGCGACACGGAGAGCGCGAGGCCCACCATGTTCTGCCACGAGAAGAAGTACTCGACCGAGAACGACAGCGCAGCAAACAGAATGGCGAAGATCAGCGGCAGGCTGAAATCGTCCAGCAGGCGGAGCAGGCGCGTTTTGTTCATGGCGGAGCGAGCCGACGCAGCCAAGGCGTCGGAATGTTGCAACGGTTGAGACTGGGACATCTTGGACTCCGGGGTTCTCATGCAGCCAGCGGTGCGTGTGGTGCGGTGGGCAGCGGCGCGGATTCAGGGCGTAGCGCAAGCTTGAGCACGGCCTGTTCGTTGGCCTGCTCACGCGGCAGTTCTCCGGCGATGCGGCCTTCACTCATCACCAGCACGCGGTCAGCCACGCCGAGGATTTCCGGCAGTTCGCTGGAAATCATCAGCACAGCCACGCCGCGTTCGGCCAGCTCGTACAGCACCTGGTAGATCTCGTTCTTGGCACCGACGTCGATGCCGCGCGTGGGCTCGTC
This sequence comes from Ralstonia sp. A12, assembly GCF_000801955.1. Lineage (GTDB taxonomy): Bacteria > Pseudomonadota > Gammaproteobacteria > Burkholderiales > Burkholderiaceae > Ralstonia. The sequence goes on along the minus strand of NZ_JSZO01000028.1, from coordinate 128,299 downwards.
GATGATGAGGACGCGCATGTCGTCTTCTGCCAGCCAGCGCGCCAGGATGGCCTTCTGCTGGTTACCGCCGGACAGCAGGCGGATCGGCTGCTCACGGTTGGGCGTCTTGATGCGCATGCGGGTGATGTAGTGGTCGGCCGTCTTCGCTTCCAACCTGTCGTTGACGAACAAGCCGAAGCGCCGCTGGTTGCGCCGGCAACTGATGTTGATGTTCTCCGACACCGAGCGGCAGCCAATGATGCCCTCTTCCTTGCGGTCTTCCGGGCACAGCACGATGCCCTGCCGGATAGCATCAGCCACGTCGCGGATGCGGATCGGCGCACCGTCCAGCACGATCGTGCCCGCGGTCTTGCGATCGGCGCCGTAGATCAGCCGCGCCAGTTCCGAGCGCCCCGCGCCCACCAGCCCGAACAGGCCGACGATCTCGCCGCGCCGCACAGACAGGTTCGCCGGCTCGGCCAACTTCGGTCCCATCAGGCCCTCCACCTGCAGGCGCACCTGACCCAGCGCGCGTGGGCGGTAGTCGAAGATGTCGTCGATCTGGCGACCAACCATCTGCGCGACCAGTTGATCGCGCGTGACGCTGGCCATTGATGGGAAATCCGTCACCTTGCGGCCGTCGCGGAAGATCGTGCAGCCGTCGCACAGCTCGAAGATTTCATCGAGCCGGTGCGAGATGTAGATCAGCGCCCGGCCCTGCGCACGCAAGTCCTTCACGAGGCGGAACAGGATGTCGGTCTCGCGGATCGACAGCGAACTCGTCGGCTCATCCAGCGCAATCACACGGGCATCGCGCAGGATCGCCTTGCAGATCTCCACCATCTGGCGCTGGCCGATCGACAGGTGCTTCAGGCGGGCGCGCGGGTCCAGATCGACGCCGATGCGGCCGAGCTGTTCGCGCGTCCACGCCATCGCCTCGCGCTGGCGGATAAACCCGCCGCTGGCCGGCAGGTGGCCCAGCAGCAGGTTGTCCATCACCGTCAGCTCGGGCACCGTCTGCAGCTCCTGGTGGATGACGGCAATGCCGGCATCGAGCGCCGCCCGCGTGGTCGGGAACGCAGTCGGCTGGCCCTCGACGACGATCTGCCCGCCATCAGGCTGATAGTCGCCGCCCAGGATCTTCAACAGCGTCGACTTGCCCGCGCCGTTCTCGCCCAGCAAGCCGTGCACGCGGCCGCATTCGATGCCGAACGACACATCGGACAGCGCCCGCACGCCCGGAAACACCTTGCTGATGCCACGAAACTCAAGAAACGCCGACATGGCAAGTCTCCTTCGCTAACATCGTCCGCAAGATCACAAGCCCATCTCTTGGCGGACTGCCTTCTCGTTGTCGCGCGTCATCAGGCGGCCGCTGGTGAGGATGAGCGGGTCCGGCGCCTTGTTGTTCTTGATCCAGTCGTACATGTTCAGCGACGTCTCATAGCCGTGACGCTTCGGGCTGATGAGCACGGTGCCGAAGAAGCCGGTCTTCTCAGGCTTGGAGAATTCGTTCATCGCCGACTGGCTGCCGCCGATGCCCACGCCGATGATGTCGGCCGGCTTCACGCCATGACCTTCTGCCGCGCGCACGGCACCCAGCACCGCCTCATCGTTCAGACCAAACGCGATCCAGTGCTTGAACTTCGGGTTCTTGGTAAGCGTGATGTTGGCGGCGTTGAAGGCGGCCTCCGTATCCGTCTTGGCCTGCGGGCTCGTCAGCACGTTGGTGGCCGGGAAGCCTGCCTTGGTGAGCGCAGCCACGGCGCCATCGGTGCGCTCCTTGGCGGTGGGGAGTTGGTCGTACGCAATGCGGATGGCGCCAACGTCGGCCAGGTTCCAGCCGCGCTTCTTCATCTCCTGCGCGATGGCGTCGCCCACCTGCTCGCCAATTTTCGTGGCCGAGATGCCCATGTGCGGCACGGAATCGATCGGTTTGCCGCCGCCATCCACCAGGCGATCATCCACCGTCATCAGCTTGAGGTTGTTCTGGCGGGCCTTGGCCACCACGGCTGGCCCGAGCTTCACATCCGGCACGCAGATCACAAAGCCCTGCGCATGCTGCGCGCCCAGGTTGTCGATGGCGGTCAGCACCTCGCCGCCGCTGGGCACGCCGATCTTCACCAGCTTGAAGCCTTTCTCCTTGGCGGCCTGGTCGGCGAACTTCCATTCGTCCTGGAACCAGGGCTCTTCCGGCTGCTTGACCAGGAAGCCGATCTTCACTTCATCGGCCGCGTGGGCAAACACTGAAAAGCCACCGGCCATCGCGAACAGCGTGGCGGCCGCAATAGCCTTGAAAGTACCGCGTCGTTGTTGGTTCATCTTGTCTCCTTGCGATGCCGTCTTGGCGGCACCTGTTTTGCTGTGGATAACCACTGTGGACAACTACTGTGGATAACCGTTGTGGATAAATGGATCAGGCCGCGCCAGCGCTAGGCTTGCGCCACCTTCAACGTCTTCACCAGACCACGCTCACGTGCGATGGCAATCGCGCCGCTGCCGGCCAGGTGTTCCTGCTGTTCACTGCTTGTAACGGTGACCTTGCCCGAGAAGAAATCGTCGTCCGACACCAGCACGGCCAGCGCTTCGCGCAGCAGCGGCTTGCCGGTGATGACGAATTGCGTGCCCGGGTTCATGCGGATCGCGCTGCTGTTCTTGAGCGTAAGTAGATCCGCGCCCAGCACCGCGCCCAGCAGGAAGTTGGCCCGCGCATTGCGCTCGTAGATCGTGAACTGGCCCAGCGTGCGCACCATGAAACAGGCACGCCCCAAGCCGATGCTGCTGGCGCTGCGCGCGCCGGCCAGCAACATCTCCGGATCGACCTCGTTGGCGAAGTCGGAATCCAGCGCGTCGGCCAGGATGGTGTTGTGCGTAATCACATGCAGCAACTCGCCAGCCAGCGTCGTGACGCAACCGGTGATGCGCTGGTCGGCATCCAGATGCACGAACTTCGAGTGCGAACCCGGCAGCACGATCACCGCCGGTTCGGTGATCCCGAGGCGCGAGACCAAGCCCATCGTCTCGACCTCTTCGCCACGCATCATGTCCATCGACTCGATGTTGTGCAGGCCGAGGTTGTCCACCGGATTGCGCACGCCCGGCACAAACCAGATCGGCTGGGCGCACACCTCGGGGATGCTCGCCTGCACCATGCCGGCAGCCAGATCGCGCAGGCCGGCCGGCGCCACCAGGTGCGGCACCTCGTGCAGGCCGACGTTGGAAGTGATCATGCCGGACGCCAGCACAAGGTCGACCTGGCTGAGGGCGAGGCTAGCCTTCTGCAGCGCGGCTTCAACGGTGTCCTGCACGCCGCGCTGCAGCGTCGTCTTGTTGCCGGTGATGGCGGTGTCGCGCACCCCAACCTGGCGCGCGGCCTGGCAGAGTGCAACGTCATCACGCCAGACCGTGACGCGCGTGTTGGTGGTACCGGTATCGATGGTGAGGATGTTCATGCGTGGCATTGCTTGGGTGGTACGAAGGACATGGCCCGGGGTTGAAACCTGTTCAGGATCCGTAGCGAGCGGTCCGAGGTTGCCCCGAGAAGCGCAACCGTACATGGGTACGGTGAGCATCGCAGGGCCAAGAGCGGGGCGCGCAGTAGGATCATGAGCAGGTTTGTCAGAACGAGTGGACGATGCCTGTGTAGGCCCCCAACTGGTTCTTGCCCGGTGCCGGGTTGTTGTTGGTCGCCTCCACCGAGAAGTTGGCGGTGGCGCTGTTTTGCACGGTGCCAACGCTGGCGTACAGCATCGTGCGCTTGGACAGGTTGTAGTTCGCGCCGGCCATGAACAGGTTGGCGTTGCCGCCACCATGGTTCACGTTGATGCGGTAGGCCGCGCCGATCAGCGTCAGCGCCGGCGTGACCTCGTAATTCACACCCAGCCAGTAGTGGTTGGCCTTGGTGGGCGCACCGACTGGGGCATCCGGCGCAGACAAGTTCTCGTACACGGCAAACAGCTTCGCTTTGCCAATGGTGTACGTACCGCCGATCGTCGCTTCCTTCGAGAAGTTGAAGAGATCGCTGAACTTGCCGTTGGCATCGCGGATCACGTCGTAGATCGCGCGCACTTCCACCGGCCCTGCGGTGTAGACGGCGGACACGCCATCCCGGCGGCTGTTCTTGAACGAACCCGGCTGCTCGCCCAGCCCGGTCTGCAGCCCGATCTGGAAGCCGCCCCAGGTCGGGCTCTGGTATTCGACGATGTTGTTGGCGCCCGGCCAGTTGCGCCCCCGCACCAGCGTGGCGGAGCCGATGAACTGCTGGCCGGTCGGGTCCAGGTACCAGACGTCATTGCTGATGAACAGGTTCTTGCCCGCCGTCAGCGTGCCCCAGGTCGGGCTCGACAGGCCGACGTACGAACGGCGGTTGAAGAGCGCATCGCCATTGGTTTTGCCCTGCGCGGCGCCAAAGCCTGACTCAAGGCGGAAGACGGCCTGCAAGCCACCGCCCAGATCCTCCTTGCCCATGAACCCGAACATGCTGGTCCCCCACTGGTTGTCAGCGGCGCGCCAGAGGCTGCCGCCGGGCGAAGTCGCCGTGGGGGCGACGTTGTTCTGGTAGTCGATGCCGCTGGCTACGCGGCCGTACAACGTAACGCTGGTTTGCGCGAGGGCTGGGGCAGCCCAGCCCGCCAGCGCAAACCCGCACGCCAGCATCCCGCGAACAACGGTGGTTCGATTCATGACGTCTCCTGTGATGTTTTTGTAGTGGGGTCCGGCTGGTTCGCGTGATTGAGATCGCTTGTGCAAACCGAGTCGTAGCTCGCGCCGTCCCCAGGCGCATTTGTAGTCGGTGGCGCCTAAGCGTGGCAAACTACAAATTCTTCGCGAGACGTTAAATTTTTCTTAACGAGAACGCATGGCACGACGCCTTCCTCCCCTTAATGCATTGCGCGTCTTTGAAGTCGCAGGCCGCAACCTGAGCTTCAGCCGGGCCGCCGACGAGCTATGCGTGACCAACGCCGCGGTCAGCCACCAGATCAAGCAGCTCGAAGACCATCTGGGCAAAAAGCTGTTCATCCGCCGCAACAACCAGCTCGCGCTGACGGATGCCGGCGACAACTACCTCCCCCGCGTGCGTGACGCTCTGCGCGCGATCGAACAAGCCACCGACCTGCTGATGGACACTGCCGACGCCCCGTTGCGCGTGGCCGTGCCGCCAACCTTCGGCGCTAAATGGCTGGTGCCGCGTCTGTACCGTTTCTTCAACCAGCATCCGCACGTGCGCGTCGAGGTCTCCACCGCTGACGTGCAGGATCACGGTCAGTTCGACCTGTGCATCGACGACCGCCAGGTCAATGCGCCCAACCTGCGCGTCGAGTGGTTCACCTCCACCGACTTCTTCCCCGTGTGCAACGCCGCGCTGCAACAGGCGATCCGCATGCCGCAGGATCTGGCCGCGCATACGCTGCTGCATGAGCGCGGCGGGCGCCATCTCGCACACCACCCGACATGGCAGCAATGGCTCGATGAAGTGGGCGTACGCCAGATCAATGCCACGCGCGGGCCGGCCTTCTCTGAGGCACTGATGGCGCTGCAGGCGGCCATCGATGGTCAGGGTGTCGCACTCGGCCAGGGCATCCTCGTCGAATACGACATCGCCGCGGGGCGCCTCGTGCGGCCACTGGCGACGGAGGCGTCATTGCGCCTGTCGTACTACCTGATCCATCCGCATGAGGCGGTGGAGCATCCGGGCTTCGCGCTGTTCCGCCAATGGCTCGCAGATGAAGTGGCACGCAGCGGCGGCCGCGCACGCAACCAGCAACTGCCGGGCGAGGTGTTTTGATTTCTTTTGATTGTGGTGTGGCGAGCGCTCTACACTAGTCGTCCGAGGTCATCTTGCACCTGCTGCAGGAGCAACATCATGAGCTTCCCCCGCCCCGCCCATACACCCTGGCTCGTCCCGTACCTGACCGTGCACGACGCGGCTGCCGCCATCGCCTTCTATCGCAATGCCTTCGGCTTCGGGGTGCAGGATGAAGTGCACGACCACGGACGCCCGATCCACGTCGAGATGACCTACCAAGGCGAGTTGATCCTGATGTTCGCGCCCGAAGGCGCATTCGGCTCCACGGCCCGCGCACCGGCTGCCGCGGGCTTCGAATGCCCGCAGAGCTTCCACCTATATTGCGAAGACGTCGACGCCGTCTACCAGAGCGCGCTGAACCAAGGCGCCACCTCGGTCATACCGCCCGCCGACGTCTTCTGGGGCGAGCGCTACGCCGTCGTGCGCGATCCCGACGGCTACCGCTGGGGCCTCGCCTGCCGGCCAGCCACCGAAGGCTGATCGCCTCGTCTGACCCGATTCACCACAAGGATTGCTTCAATGGGGCTTCCCCGTTTCTACGTCGACACATCGCTTAGCCCCCACACTGCCGTCACCCTGTCTGAAGCCGTCACGCGCCACATCCACGTGCTGCGCCTGACCGTCGGTGACGACGTCTGCCTGTTCGATGGCTCCGGCCACGAATTCCGCGCGCGGCTCGATGCCATCAACAAGCGCGATGCCACCGCCAGCCTCGCTGAGTCGACACGGCCCGACACCGAAGCGCGCTACAACATCACCCTCGCGCAGGGCATTGCCGGCGGCGACAAGATGGACTGGCTGATCGAAAAGGCCGTTGAGCTTGGCGTGCACGCCGTCGTCCCGCTGCAAACCGAGCGCGGCGTAGTGCGCCTTTCCGGAGAGCGCGCCGCCAAGCGCGTGCAGCACTGGCAAGCGCTTGTGCAGGCCGCGTGCGAACAGTGCGGCCGCGCACGCGTACCAGCTGTCGCGCCAGTTGCGACGCTGCGCGAGTGGCTGGCGACGGCCAAGTCGACGGAGGCATCGCGCGCCCTGCTGTCACCGCGCGGCACACAATCGCTCACGCAATGGGCCATGCAATCGCGCGAGCGCATCGAAAGCGCTGGCGTGGAATTGCTGATTGGCCCAGAAGGCGGCCTCTCGCCCGATGAGGAGGCACTGGCCGAAAGTGCGGGTTTCTTACCACTGACACTCGGGCGACGTATTCTGAGAACGGAATCGGCGGCGCTCGTTGCCGTGTCCGCGCTGCACGCCGTGCTCGGCGAGTTCTGAGTTATGACCACGAAACACTGACCGTTTGATCCCACCCGGCGGGCCTTTTCCCCTCTCCCGCCACTGACCAAAGGAGCTTCATCATGGGTCTACTTGATTCGATCCTCGGCGGCGGCAATGACGCCAGCGGCGGCCAATCGTCCTTGCTGGGCAACAAGAAGGTGCTGCTGGCCGTGGGCGTGCTGGCCTATCTGGCAATGAAGCGCGGCGGCAACGCACAAGGCGCCGGCGATGCAGCATCGCAGGCTGACCAGGGCGGCGGCCTACTCGGTTCGCTGGGCGGCCTGGGTAGCCTGCTCGGTGCGGCTGGCGGCGCGGGTGCGCTCGGCAGCCTGCTCGGTGGTGCGGGCGGTGCGGGTGGCCTGGGCGGCCTGCTCGGCGGTCTGCTGGGTGGCGGCAATTCGGATCACGCAGCGGCAGTCGACGCAGCGGCACCGGCTGGCCTCGGCCCGCTGCAGCAGATCCTGGAACAAGCCGGTCTGGGCGAACAGGTCAAATCGTGGATCGGCAACGGCCAGAACCTGCCCGTCTCCGGCGAGCAGATTACGCAAGCCCTGAGCGGTACGGGCGCGCTGGAGGAAGTGTCGAAACTGGCCTCTACCTTCGGCATCAACGAAGGCGACCTCGCCAACCAGCTGGCCGAAGGCCTGCCGGAAGCGGTCAACCACCTGACCCCGCAAGGCACGCTGCCGGCAGCCTGAGCACCGCAGCAAGAAAGCAAAAAGCCCGCATTTGCGGGCTTTTTTATTGCAACGCCGATCAATCAGCGTTGAATCAGTTCGGCTTCACGCGAACGAGTAGAACACGCGGAACTGCACCTTGCGCTCGCCCCAGAACTCGGCGGCGTCGCGGAATACGTCGAGCAGCACCTCGCGCGCTTCCTTGTCGAACTTGGGCTGGCACGGCAGGCCTTCGAGCACGATCACGAAGCCCGGCTGCGGCCCGGCCTTGTAGATCATGTCGGTCAGGCAATCGGCCAGCGCATCGAAGTTCTTGCCGAAATGCTTGGGGAACAGGAATTCGCGTGCGATCACGTCGAGCACTTCGCTCTTGGTGGTCGCCGCTGCGCAGTTGGCATACAGGAAGTGCTGGCCCAGGCTGGCCGCCGACTCTGCCAGATCCGCCACGCGAAACGCGCGGATCGACTGCACGATATTCGGACGCACCGTCTTGAACAGGTTCATGGCGTCTTCGCGACCTCCGTCGTCGTCCGTCTTGGTGATGTCCTGCGTCATGATGTTCTGCTGCGGTTTTGCCGCCGCGCCCCCAGCGCGTGCGCCCAGGGATTGCATCCCGACCACGCCGTCGTACAGATTCTGCGCCTTGTGCCACGCTTCGCGGGCCACGCGCTCATCGCGTGCGGTGAGCGAGTCGTCCAGCCCAAACATGTTGGTCGTCATCGCTGTATCCGTTGAAAACTGTTGTAGTGATCTTCCGTGTAGTAGCAGTCGTTGGCCGCTTGCTGGTCGCCGCCGCAAATAATGCGTTTGGCGCCCCGGTTGCGTGCGCCACGCGTCTTGACCGTGTACTCGCGGTAGTAGCCACGCCGCTGCGCAGGCAAACGTCGTTCATAGTTGCCGAACGTGCTGCCATCTTTCGCATACGGGAACGGGCCGCCCTGCTCAACCAGTGCAAATGTGCGCTGTGCCTCGTTGGGCAGATCCGCTGCGCGAATGGTTCCCGCAGCGGCCGCCATACCGGTCGTGTCCCGAGCCATCGCGCTGACCGGCAAGCCTGCCGCAGACAACGCGAGCGTCGCCGCCAGCGCGCCACGCGCTACTGCCTGAGATACGGAGCGGCCAATCCACGCTCCAAGTCGCTTGGTCATCAGCAAGCCCTAACGGGAGAATCGCGCCAAGCGGACAGCCCGGCGCAGGTCACAAGCGCAGGTGGCCGCCAGATCATGATCCGGACAGCCGGTTTGCAGCTGAAAGCGAAGCGGCTCAATGCGTGAGGGCTTGCGGGGGAGAATGACAAGTCGGGCGACTGCCGAAGACTTGGGGAATCCTTCCGCCTGCAAACACCTACCAATTGCGCGCACCAGAATGAGGCAAATCCAGTCAGACATGTGGCCAGAAAATCGCTTTTCCAGCCCCATCCAGCCCAGCGCAGGCCTCATGTGCTCAGAAGCACCCCTTCAGCCCGTAAGGGTACGCTCATCGATGACAACAATCAACCGACGGTCAATGTTTGAAGGGTTTTTTGAATCCACAATTAGCATTGCACAAATGTGAGCGCACGCAAACTTAGCGAACAAAAAAAGGGAGCGCAGTATCGTGCGCTCCCTTTTCGTGCAGTGCGGAATTAACGCTGTGCTTGTGCGGCGGCGTCCACAACGGTCAGCGCCGTCATGTTGAGGATGCGTCGCACCGTGGCCGACGGCGTCAGGATGTGCACCGGCTTCTGGGCACCCAGCAGGATCGGACCGATGGCAATGTTGTTACCCGCAGCCGTCTTCAGCAGGTTGTAGGCAATGTTGGCAGCATCAATGTTGGGCATGACCAGCAGGTTGGCCTCGCCCTTGAGCGCCGAATCCGGCACCAGCGAATCGCGCAGCTTTTCATCGAGCGCCGCATCGCCGTGCATTTCGCCGTCAACTTCCAGGTTCGGGGCACGTTCGCGCAGGATGGCAAGCGTTTCGCGCATCTTGACGGCGGAAGGCGCTTCCGACGAGCCGAAGTTCGAGTGCGACATCAGCGCGACCTTCGGCTTGATACCAAAGCGGCACAGCTCTTCGGCGGCCATGATGGTGATCTCAGCCAGTTGCTCAGCGGTCGGGTCAATGTTGACGTGCGTATCCGTCAGGAAGATCTGGCGACCCGGCAGCACGAGGCCGTTCATGGCGGCGTACACGCAGTTGGTGCCGCCGATGACCTGATCGATGTAGCGCAGGTGCGCGGCGGTGTTGCTGACCGTGCCGCAGATCATGCCGTCGGCTTCGCCCTTGTGGATCATCACAGCGCCGATCAGCGTGGAGCGGCGGCGCAGTTCCAGCTTGGCGTACTGCGGCGTGACACCCTTGCGCGCCATCAGCTTGTAGTACGTCTCCCAGTAGTCGCGGAAGCGTTCGTCGTGCTCGGGGTTGACCACGGTGAAGTCCACACCTTCGCGCAGGCGCAGGCCGAAACGCTCGATGCGGTGGGCGATCACGCCCGGGCGGCCGACCAGGATCGGGCTGGCGAGCTTTTCATCCACAACGATCTGCACGGCGCGCAGCACGCGCTCTTCTTCGCCCTCGGCAAAGACGATGCGCTTGTTGTCCATCGGTACTTTGCGGGCGGCCGAGAAGATCGGCTTCATCAGCGTGCCCGAGTGGTAGACGAACTGCTGCAGGTGCTGACGGTAGGCGTCCATGTCTTCGATCGGGCGCTTGGCCACGCCGGAATCCATGGCGGCCTGCGCCACGGCCGGCGCGATCTTGACGATCAGGCGCGGATCGAAGGGCTTCGGGATCAGGTATTCGGGGCCGAACGAGAGGTCCTGGATGCCGTAGGCGGAGGCGACGATGTCGCTCTGTTCCTGACGGGCCAGCTCAGCCACGGCGTGCACGGCGGCGACTTCCATCTCACGTGTGATGGTGGTCGCGCCCACATCCAGCGCGCCGCGGAAGATGAACGGGAAGCACAGGACGTTGTTGACCTGGTTCGGGTAGTCGGTGCGGCCGGTGCCCATGATGACGTCCGGACGCACTTCCTTGGCCAGCTCCGGCAGGATTTCCGGGTTCGGGTTGGCCAGCGCGAAGATGATCGGCTTGTCGGCCATCTTCTTGACCATGTCCTGCTTGAGCACGCCGGCGGCGGACAGACCCAGGAAAATGTCGGCGCCGTCGATGACTTCAGCCAACGTACGCAGATCGGTCTTCTGTGCAAAGTGCGCCTTGTCCGGGTCCATCAGTTCGGTGCGGCCTTCATAGACCACGCCGGCCAAGTCCGTCACCCAGATGTTTTCGCGCGGCAGGCCCAGGTCGACCAGCAGGTCCAGACAGGCCAGCGCTGCTGCGCCCGCGCCCGACGCCACCAGCTTGACCTTCTTGATGTCCTTGCCGACCACCTTGAGCGCGTTGGTGATGCCTGCGCCCACCACGATGGCGGTGCCGTGCTGGTCATCGTGGAAGACGGGGATCTTCATGCGCTTGCGCAGTTCGCGCTCGACGAAGAAGCACTCCGGTGCCTTGATGTCTTCCAGGTTGATGCCGCCGAAGGTCGGCTCCAGCGAGGCAATGATATCGACCAGCTTTTGCGGGTCTTTTTCGTTGATCTCGATGTCAAACACATCGATACCAGCGAATTTCTTGAACAGGCCAGCCTTGCCTTCCATCACCGGCTTCGAGGCTTCCGGGCCGATGTCGCCCAGGCCAAGCACGGCCGTACCGTTGGTCACCACGCCGACGAGGTTGCCGCGGGCGGTGTAGCGGAACGAGTTCGCGACGTCTTCAACGATTTCTTCGCAGGCTGCGGCCACGCCGGGGGAATAGGCCAGGGCCAGGTCGCGCTGGTTCGACAGCGGCTTGGTCGGCGTGACGGAAATCTTGCCCGGGGTCGGAAACTCGTGATACTCCAGCGCGGCCTTGCGCAAGGCGGCGCGTTGCTGCGCCTTGAGTTCTTCATCCGTGCGGGCGGGCTGCTGAGGCTGGGTATCCACCGTGGTCATGGGGTGTCTCTCATCATGGGTGGCCAGCGCGCGCGCCGGCCGTCGCATCTAGCGGGCCACCGGGAAACCACATGAGGGTCACGGTATTACGGTCCGCCTCCTTGGGCCCGTCATTTTATATAGTGAAAAGCGATCTCACAACGGGATTTTGGGTGGGAGTGCTATGCGCAACCGCTACAATATTCCACCGTCCTGCTACGGCACTATCGGGCTTGCCCTCTTTCTTACATTGCCGCTGTCGTGTCCAAGCCCGCCGCCTCCGCCAACTCCGCCGATCACGCCGCTGAACTGTCCGAATTCGGACTGATCCGCCGTTATTTCACACGACCGGCCCGACAAGCGATTCTGGGGGTCGGCGATGACTGCGCCCTGCTTGGTGCCCGTCCTGGCCATGAATTGGCGATTTCCACCGACATGCTGGTCGCCGGTCGCCATTTCTTTGCCGATGCGGAGCCCAGAGCACTTGGGCACAAAGCGCTGGCTGTCAACCTGTCGGATCTGGCTGCCATGGGCGCCGAACCGCGTGCCTTTACGCTAGCCGTGGCCTTACCGGAAGCCAATGCGGCCTGGCTCAAACCGTTTTCCGAAGGCCTGCTGGCGCTGGCCGATGCTTTTCACTGCGAGCTGATCGGCGGGGACACGACACGCGGGCCACTCACCCTCAGTTTGACCGTTTTTGGCGACGTACCGGCCGCTGCGGCGTTACGCCGCGACGCTGCCCGCGCCGGCGACGACCTGTGGGTGTCGGGCACTGTCGGCGATGCGCGACTCGCCCTGGGTGCGCTGCGCGCCGAATGGGCGCTGGCACCGGAGGCCCTCGCCCAGGTGCAGCCGCGCATGGACATGCCGACACCGCGCGTTGCACTGGGGTTGGCGCTACGCGGCATTGCGCGTGCGGCGCTCGACGTGTCCGACGGGTTGCTTGGTGATCTGGGCCATATCCTCACGCAATCGCACGTCGGCGCCACCATTGAGGTCGATCGCGTACCGCGTTCCGCGACGCTCGCCGCACAGCCGGCCGCACGTCAGTTGCACTGCACGCTGGCCGGCGGCGATGACTACGAGCTTTGCTTTACCGCCCCAGCCGAAGCGCGCGACGCCGTGCTCGCAGCCGGTCAGCGCGCCGGCGTGGCCGTCACACGCATCGGTCGCATCGATGCCGAATCCGGCCTACGCCTCGTCGATGCGCACGGTGCGCCTGTCACCTTTACGCATGGCAGCTTCGATCATTTTTCGTCCGCATCATGATGTCTTCTGCACCCTTTCCGCCCTCCAACCCACCCGGCCAGCCTGAGACCGTGACACTCGAAGCCGGCCAGACCGCGCAGGTCCGCCGCCCGACCGCTCGCTTCATGCTCGGCCATCCGGCGCGCATCCTGGCGCTGGGCTTCGGCTCAGGCCTGTCGCCCATCCTGCCGGGCACGATGGGGACGCTGTATGCGTGGCTGATCTATGTTGCCCTGGCGCGCTGGATTTCCGGCCCAACGTGGCTGCTGATTGCGGCCGTGGGCTTCGTGATCGGCATCTGGGCATGCATGCGCACGGCGCGCGACCTGGGCGTGGCCGACCACGGCGCCATGGTGTGGGACGAGATGGTCGCCTTTTGGCTGGTGCTGGCGTTCGTGACGCCGACCACACTGGGCGGCCAGTTCGGGGCCTTCGTGCTGTTCCGCTTCTTCGATATGGTCAAGCCCGCGCCCATCCGCTACTACGACCGCACACTCAAAGGCTTCGGCGTGCGCGGCGGTTACGGCGTGATGGTCGATGACATTCTGGCCGCGTTCTACACGCTGCTCGTGTTTGCGCTGTGGCGCTCGTTCTGACGTTTGAAGTCTTGAAGCCCCGAAGGTATTGCAATGGCTGAATCCCGCGCCCTGGCCCAACTGGCCGAACTGGTCGGCGACACGCTGCACAAGCGCAGCCTGATGATGGCGACTGCCGAATCGTGCACGGGCGGGCTGGTGTCCGCCGCGATGACCGATGTATCGGGCTCGTCCGCATGGTTCGAGCGCGGCTTCGTCACGTATTCCAACGAGGCGAAATCGCAGATGCTGGGGGTACCGGCCGCGTTGATCCGCGAGCACGGTGCGGTGAGCGAGCCGGTGGCGCATGCGATGGCCGAAGGCGCGGTGCTCAACAGCCGCGCGCAGGTGGCCGTGGCGATTACCGGGGTGGCAGGCCCGACCGGCGGCACACCCGATAAGCCCGTCGGCATGGTGTGCTTCGGCTGGAGCAACCGGCTGCAAACGCGCGTGGAAACGCGCCACTTCAAGGGCGACCGCAAGCAGGTCCGCCTGCAGGCCGCCGAGCACGCGCTGCGTGGCCTGCTCGACTTTCTGGAATCGGCGGAGTCCTAGTCCCGAAAGCCCCTAGATCCGGGCCTCGCTCGGGTGATCCGGCCGGCGGCGCTCTTCGTGCTCATGCTCCGGCTGGTGCTCATGGTCATGTTCGCGAGGGCGACGATTGCGGTCGCCATCATGCTCATGCCCATCGTCACGTTCCTTCTCGAATCTGCGGTCCGGATCCTTGCCCTCTTCCTCGCGGCGCAGGCCGGTGACGGGGTACTGGGAATGCGTGGTCATGGTGTCCTCACCGAATCCGGGCAACCGGACCGCCACCGTGTCGTGACGCGAGGGGTCAGTTGCGGTACTGGTTGATCTGATCGCGCGTTGCCTCGGCAACCTTGCGGGCCGCATCGGCGAAATCGCTGTCGCTGCTGGCGTAGAGAATGGCACGCGACGAGTTGATCATCATGCCGGTGCCATCGGCAGTACGGCCGGCACGCACGGTGGCTTCAATGTCGCCGCCCTGGGCGCCAACGCCCGGAATCAGCAGCGGCATGTCGCCGACGATCTCGCGCACCTTGGCAATCTCTTGCGGGAAGGTCGCGCCCACCACCAGGCCCATCTGGCCGCTGGTGTTCCACACGTCACGCGCGCGCTCGGCCACGACCTGGTAGACGGGGCGGCCGCCGGTTTCCAGGAACTGCACATCGCTGCCGCCAGCGTTGGAAGTACGGCACAGCACGATCACGCCCTTGTCGGCGTGCGCGAGGTACGGCTGCATCGAGTCGAAACCCATGTACGGGCTGACGGTGATGGCATCCGCGTGATAGCGCTCGAACGCTTCCTTGGCGTAGTGCTCGGCGGTGGAGCCGATGTCACCGCGCTTGGCATCGAGGATGACCGGAACCCCCGGGTACGCCTCGTGGATGTAGTTGATGAGCTGCTCGAGCTGGTCTTCGGCGCGCTGCGAGGCGAAGTAGGCAATCTGTGGCTTGAATGCGCAGACCAAGTCAGCCGTGGCGTCGACGATGGCGCGGCAGAACGAGAAGATCGCCCCGCCCGTACCGGTGAGCGACGCCGGCAGGCGTGCGGGATCGGGATCGAGCCCGACACATAGCAGGGAGTTGTTGCGCTGCCAGGCGGCAGCCAGTTGTTCGGTGAATCGCATGATGTCGGGAATGTGAGGACGCGGCCGGACTGCCGCATGAGTTAGTCGCATTTTACCCGCCGGCCGATCCGATGGCCTGATCTTCCGGGCGTGGCATTGATCCGACGCGTGCGCGCCAAGCCACTGTTTGTGGCTGAACCTGCCGCCTCTTTACGCTACACTCGGCGCGATTTTTCGCCTCGCCCGCTTAATACCTGCTTCAAGGAACCTCCATGATCAACCTGTTCGTCGTGCAAAAAGGCCGTCTCGCGCAAGAACAGGTCGAAGAACGTAGCGAATTGCTGCAGCACAAGCCGATCTGGATCGACGTGATCGACCCGGACGACGAAGAGCTGGCCTGGATCAAGGAAGCCTATGGCGTGGTCCTGCCCGAACTGGAGCAATTGGGGGACCTGGAAGCCTCCGCCCGCTACTTTGAAGGCGAAGACGGCCATATCCACATCCGCACCGACTTCCTGCTCGACGAAGACGCCACCTCGCGCAACGTGCGCGTGGCTTTCGTGCTGACCAAGGATGTGCTGTTCTCCATTCACGACGAAGATCTCCCCGCTTTCCGCCTCGTGCGCATGCGCGCGCGGCTGCGCCCGGGCTCCGTGCGCAATGCGAAGGATGTGTTGATGGATTTGTACGCCACTGACGCCGAGTATTCGGCGGACTCCATCGAAGAAGTCTACGAACGCCTGGAAGACGCCAGCAAACGTGTGCTGGCCGATGAAGTGACCGATGCCGCCGCCGCCGATGTGCTGGAAATCATCGCCCGCGTGGAAGATCTGAATGGCCGCATCCGCCGCAACGTGATGGATACGCGCCGCGCGGTGTCATTCCTGCTGCGCAGCCAGTTGCTCTCGACCGATCAGCAGGACGAAGCGCGCCAGGTGTTGCGCGACATCGACTCGATCGAGAACCACACGGCGTTCCTGTCGGACAAGGTCAACTTCCTGATGGACGCCACGGTTGGCTTCATCAACATCAACCAGAACAAGATCATCAAGCTGTTCTCGGTGGTGTCGGTGGCGCTGATGCCGCCCACGCTGATCGCCTCGATCTACGGCATGAACTTCAAGGTGATGCCGGAGTTGGACTGGGCCGAGGGGTATCCGTATGCGATCGTGATGATGATCGTGTCGGCGGCGATTCCGCTGGTGTACTTCCGTCGCAAGGGCTGGCTCAAGTAAGCCAGCCGCCTCGCCGGATCAATCCGGCAGCGTGGCGGAGCCCATCCGGTTGGCGATGACGGTGGCCTTGCGCGTGAAGTTCACGTGCACGTTGGCACAGTAGCTCTTCTTATCGAAGCACTTGGGCGCGGGCAGCGCCGCTGCCAGGCGCGCCGCCTGCCCCACCGTCAATTGCGATGCCGGGCGCTTGAAGTAATGCTGTGCGGCCGCCTCTGCGCCGAACACACCCTCGCCCCACTCCACCGAGTTCAAGTAAATCTCCAGGATGCGCTCCTTGTCGAGCCAGAACTCGAGCATCCATGTGATGGCAAGCTCCTCGCCCTTGCGCAGGTAGTGACGCTCGCCCGAGAGGAACAGGTTCTTGGCCAACTGCTGCGTGATGGTCGAACCGCCTGCCACCACGTGGCCGCGCCGCTTGTTCTTCTCCCACGCGTCCAGCATGGCATCGACTTCCCAGCCGCTATGTGAAACGAAGTCAGCATCTTCGCTGGCGATGACCGCGCGTTTGAGGTTGCGCGAGATCTGGTCATAGTCGACCCAGCGGTGGTCGACCTTGCAGGTGAAGATGTTGACGCCGCACAGGCGCATGCGCTCGGCGCGCATGAAGGCGGTGGAGGACGGATTGAACGTCTGCCAGCTCGCAATGGCGGCAAAGAAGTACAGATTGAGCGCGACCACGCCTGCCACAAAGCAGCCGATTACGTAGCCGAGCCAGCGCATCATCGTAGGTGCCCTGACCGGTCTTTACTTGCGCGCACGGGCCGCCACGACGGCCTCGCCCTGCAGGGCTTCGCGCATGCCGAGCAACACGGGCGCGGTGTCCGGGCGCACGCCACGCCAGACGAAGAACGATTCCGCCGCCTGCTCGACCAGCATGCCCAGGCCATCCCAGGTGCGGGCGCCGTAGCGCTTGGCAAACTGCATGAACAGCGTCGGCTGCGCGGCGTACATCATGTCGTAGGCCAGCGCGTTCGGGCCGAACACGGTGCTCGGAATCGGCGGCACGCCTCCCTGCAGGCTGCTGGCCGTGGCGTTGATGATGACGTCGAACACATCGTCGACGGCGAGTTCGTCGTAGCCACCGCCCACCAGCTCCGCGTCGTGCAGCTTGGCCGAGATTTCAAAGCGATCGACCAGCATGTTGGCGCGATCGGCCGTGCGGTTGGCGATGAACACGCGTGCCGGCTTGTGCTCCAGCAGCGGCAGCAGCACGCCGCGCGCTGCACCGCCCGCGCCCAGCAGCAGCACGCGCTCGCCTTCGAGGTCGTTGCCGATGTTGTGCGTGATGTCGCGCATCAGGCCGACGCCGTCGGTGTTGTCGCCAAAAATCTCGTCGCCATCGAACTTGAGCGTGTTGACCGCACCGGCCGACTCGGCCCGCAGCGACAACGACGTGCACATCGAATACGCATCGAGCTTGAACGGCACCGTCACGTTGAGCCCTTTCCCGCCTTCGCGGACGAACGTGAACACGGTTTCCTCAAACGCGATCAACTCGGCATAGATGCGGTCGTAGCGGACGAGCTCGCCGGTCTGCTGCGCAAACGCGGCGTGAATGGTGGGCGACTTGCTGTGCGAAATCGGATTGCCGATCACGCCATAGCGATCTGTGGGCGGCGCACTCGCGGCAGCGAGGATGGCCTCTTGAAACGACGACGACATAAACGACAGCCTCAGCGGGTCTGCAGGTGAGTTTCCAGGCCCGCGCGGGTGAACTTGAAAGTGGCGACCACATCCTGGATGTCGACGCGCTTGCGCATCTCCGCCGGGAAGCCGCCAAACGGCGAGGACGACCGCACGATGGCCACAGCCTGGCGATCCAGCGCCGGGTTGCCCGAGCTCTTGGCGATCTCGATGCCTTCGATCTTGTAGCCGTCCTGGTTATAGCCGAGCAGGCCTTCGCGGTTGATGCTGATCACGAGGATCAGTTCACCATACAGCGGGCGGCCGTTCTGACTGGGGAAGTTGGCGGTGCCACGCACTTCGATCTTGCGGCGCACGGCATCGTAGTAGCGGGCGTAATCGACCTGGCGCGCGCTGGCAGCGGTCAGCACGTTGCGGCGCGGGCGTTTGGCGTAGTTCTCGAGATTGCGGTCGATCTCGGCCTGCAGGCGCGCGATTTCGTCCTGCGTGGTGCGGTCATCCGTGCCATTGGTGGGCGACGGCACGGGACGCTCGCCGGGCTTGACCTGGCGATCACTCACCATCGGTGCGCGGTCTTTTGACTGCGTCAGCAGACGGCGCTGCTCCTGCTCCAGGAATTCGACACGGCGTTGCGTGAGCTTGATGGCGTCGCCGGTCTGCTCGTTGGTGTCGGCAGGCAGCGGCGTGGTCGCACGCTGCTGGTCAAACTCACCACCGCCATTCAGGTTGACCTGCGCCACGGCCGTTGCCTTGGCCGGCGCGGTGGACGACTTGGCGTTGACCAGCACCACATCCAGCCCCGGATCGTCGCGCTTGATGTCGAACGCCTCGGGCGCCACCACGCGCACGAACAGCAGCAGGACGTGCACGGCAAGCGACACCACCAGTGCCTTGGTGAGCGTGCTGCTGCCGGACCAGTCCGGACGGTTTGCGAGGGCGGCCATGAGGGTCGATTCCTGGGTGCAGAGAAAGTGCGCGCGAAAAGAAAGTCAGACTGCGATTGTAGTTAGGCAGCAGCAGGCGTTCCACCGCTCTCGCTGCCCTGCGGCGGCGGCGCCACAGCGGCATCGCCCTCCGCCCGCGCCTCTTCCTCATCAGCGGCCGGTTGTGGTTCAGCCGGCGCATCCACCTCGGCCGCGGCTTCCGCTTCGGCCAATTCTTCTTCGATGGCCGCGGCTTCAGCCTCTGCGTCAGCAGCCGGGGCGAGGACTTCCACCACGCGGCACGACACTTCCAGGCTGATCTCGTCGGTGTCCAGAATATCGAGCACCACGTGCGTGCCACGTGCCGTTTGCGCCAGCTCCGGCACCTTGGTCACCAGCGGAATGTCGGCAAAACGCACCGCACCTTCCTTCAGCACCACGGCCTGCATGCGCGTGCGCTGCTCCTGCTTGAGCCAGCGCAGGCACCAGTAGCGCTCCATGGTCGACTGGTGGTCGGCATAGGCGGCGTAGGTGCCTTCAAAGTCCGCCACGGCGGCCAGCAGATCGGCATCTTTCGGCTTGAACGGCGCGATCAGCTTGGCCGTCACGCCATGCTGTGCCACCGCCGCGATCTGCCATTGGTTGACCAGATCGACATAGCGACGCAGCGGCGAAGTACTCCACGCGTACTGCGCCACGCCCAGGCCTTCGTGCGGCGCCGGATACGTCTGCATGCGCGTGCGGTGCATGCCCCACGCCTTCTGCGTGCGATAGATACCCGGCACACCGGCGTCGGCCAGCATGCGGCCCCAGGTGCTGTTGGCCAAGATCATCATCTCAGCGACGATCTTGTCCAGCGGCGAACCGCGCTTGCGCTGTTCAATGCGCACGCGCTCACCGCCGCCTTCAGCCTCGGAAATCGGGTCGATATAGAACGAGTAGTCACCCTTCTGCGCGCCCTCGGGCTTCAAGCCGCTGGCGATACGCGCCTGCTGGCGGCCGTCGTACAACGCGCAAGCGAACGGCCACAGCACGGCCAGCTCGGCCTTGAACGGGTAGTCACCTGAACCATCGGCCAGCGCTTCGGCAGTGATCACGTCGTCGAGCAGGTTGTGGCGCAGGTTGGCCGCCACGGTCACGGATTCGCAGCGCGTCTCGCTCGCGGTGACCGCCCACGTGGCGCGGTCAACCGTCGCGTACAGCGACAGCGCCGGGCACGCGCGTCCTTCCTGCAGCGTGTAGCGATCCACCACCGACTCCGGCAGCATCGTGATCTTGTCGCCCGGGAAGTACACGGTCGACAAGCGCTGACGTGCAACCGCATCCAGCGCATCGCCGCGCTGAATACCAAAGCCCGGCGCCGCAATGTGGATACCGATGCGCACCGTGGCATCGTCGATGAGGGTGACGGAGATGGCGTCGTCGATTTCCGTGGTGGTCACGTCGTCGATCGAGAAGGCGCGCACATCGGCAGCCGGCAATTCGAGGGCCGGCTCCGGCACGGTCACATCCGGGAAGCCGGTGCCCTTCGGGAAGCACTCCGACAGGAAGCGCGCCTCGTGCAGTGCACGCGCGTTGGCAATGCCGCCCACCGCCACCATCAGCCGCATCGGCGAGAGACCCAGCGCCGTGCACGCCGCGTCGAGCGCCTTGAATTCGAGGCTGTTCTTATCCGGCTTGAACAGCAGTTGCAGCGTCTTGCCGCGGAACGATTCGGGCAGGCGCATCGCCTTCAGTTCGGCCTCGTATTCGGCTTGCAGGGCGGCCTGCTGCTTCTTGCGCTCCACGGCGGCCAGCGCAGCCTTGAGCTGATCTTCGGGCGCGCGCTGATAGCGGCCACGGCCCTTGCGTCGGAAGTAGATGGGCGAGCCATGCAGCGCAATTGCCAGCGCGGCCTGCTGCGTAGCATCCGCGCCCGCGCCAAAGTACTCGCCCGCCAGGTCGGTAAAACCAAACTCATCCGCCGGCGCGCATTCCCAGAGGAAATCCAGATCGATGTCCGTCGACAGTGCGTGCGCGGCCTTCGTCAGTTCGCCCGCCGATGGCTGGGCAAACTGCAACAACACGTCGCGCGACTTGACCTTGGTGCGCTTGGCGCTCGGCAACTCGACCTGGTAGGCCTCGCCCTGTTGGGACAAAACGGTGCCTGCGCGGATCTCGCCGCCTTCTTCAAACAGCAACTGCATGGATATGTCTGGATTGCGGTGGGAACACCGCTTTGAATGAGGTGGATTGGCCGCGAACCCGGATGTCAGCAACCCGGTGCACGGTCACAAAAAGTTGGGGGCGATGATACCGCACTGAGACAGCGTCCGAACCGCCGAATACGCTTACCTTGGCGGCTTAAACCCCGCCAGTGCCGGCAAGAACACCTCCGTCACCAGCATCGCGCTCGCCCCACGGCGGAACACGGAGCGTCGCGCTGGCAGGCGCTCCGTACCAGTGATCGGTGCATCACCCAGCGCGCCATGTGCTCGGCGCACCAGCGGATGGTGCGCATCGAGCAGCGCGAATTCAAAATCGCCCCGTGCCACGCGCGGATCGGCAAACAGCGAATGCCCGAGCGGCTGCGTGCCCAGCGCCTTCAGGAAGGGCCAGTCCAGCGCCACGCTGCGCGGATGCACGACGGTGTGCGCGTAGACGACGGGGATGTCGTCGCAGATCAGCAAGACTTCTCGCGCCAACGTCTCAGCAGGGCCTGCCATGCCAAGGCAGCGCCACTCGTCGCGCAAAGGCATCGCCCGCGTCTGGCCAAGCAATTGGACCCGAAAGGTGGAGGATGCGGCTCGCAGACGCGCGGTGAGTGAGTTAGCGCCAACCGCCCAGAGCGCCCAATGGCGGTCGTACACCACGGCCGGCGGCAACGCGCTACGCCAGAGGCTGCGCGGGTACGACGGGGATTCGGTCATGCGAGCGCGTCGCCGTCGAACGGATGCGCAGCCAATAAGTCAGCAGGAACGCCGCAGAAGACGAGCACTTCGTCCATGTACTGCGCGAAATCGCTGATGCCGTGGTCGCTGCCATCAATCACGCGGGTGGTGGCGCCTGAGAAATGGGCGAGCATTTCGCGGTAGTCGAGCACCTCGTCGCCTGTCGACGCCAGGAGGTAATACCGCTCGGGCTGGGTGACGTTGGGCACAGCCAGCGCGCGCAACTCGTCCAGGTGATGCGGCTCGACACGGATGGTGCCGCCGCCGTGCCAGAGCGGCTGCTCGCCAACGTACTTGGCGAGATCGCGCTCCGGACGCGTGGCCGGATTTAGCATCGCGGCGCGCAAGCCGTGGCGCTCGGCCAGCCAGGTGGCGTAGTAGCCACCCAACGACGAGCCGATCAGCACGGGCTTTGCGCCATCGCGCGTACTCAAGTCAGCGATCAACGCCTCAACTTCGGCCATCGCCTCGCGCGGCGAGACAGGCAACGTCGGGCTGACATAGTGGTCCGCCAGCCCGACCGAAGCCATCCGCTTGCCCAGCAACTGCGCCTTGAACGAACGCGGCGACGAGCGGAATCCGTGCAGATAGACGATGGAAGCCGTCATATGCGGATCAGTTGGCCGCGCCGACGCGTTCAGCCAGGGCATCCAGCAACTTCTGGTGTACACCGCCAAAGCCACCGTTGCTCATCACCAGCACATGGTCGCCTGGGCGTGCGGCGGCGGTCACAGCCTCAACCAGGGCCGTCAGATCTGAGAACGCCGTGGCGCGATCGCCCAGCGGCGCCAGCGCGCCAGCCAAGTCCCAACCGATAGCGTCTTTGCCGCTGGCAGCGCCGTAAGCGAATACCTGGTCTGCGCCGGTCAGGCTATCCGGAAGCGCCTGCTTCATCACACCCAGCTTCATGGTGTTCGAGCGCGGCTCCAGCACCGCCAAGATGCGCGCATTGCCGACGCGGCGGCGCAAGCCATCGATGGTTGTGCGGATGGCAGTCGGGTGATGGGCGAAATCGTCGTAGACGGTCACACCGTCAACGGTGCCGCGCACTTCCATGCGGCGTTTCACATTTTCGAAACGGGCCAGGCTTTCAATGGCTTGAGCAGGCGGTACACCTACATGGCGCGCGGCGGCGATGGCGGCCAGCGCGTTCATGCGGTTGTGGTCGCCCTGCAGCGCCCAGTGCACCCGGCCCTGCGCCTGGTCGTTGAAGAGCACGTCGAAGCTGTCGTCGTCGCCCAGGTTGGCGATTTTCCAGCCGTCGCCATCTTCTGCACCGAAATGCTCGACTTCAGACCAGCATCCACGTGCAAGTACGCGTTTCATGCTGTCTTCGCGGCCGTTGACGAGCAAACGCCCTTGACCGGGCACGGTGCGTACGAGATGGTGGAATTGCGCTTCGATCGCTGCAAGATCAGGGAAGATGTCTGCGTGATCGAACTCCAGATTGTTCAGAATGGCTGTACGGGGGCGATAGTGAACAAACTTGCTGCGCTTGTCGAAAAAGGCCGTGTCGTACTCGTCGGCCTCGATGACGAAGAAGTCGGATTCCGTCAGCCGGGCCGACAATCCGAAGTTGCGTGGCACGCCGCCCACCAGGAAGCCCGGGTTGTAGCCAGCGTCCTGCAGAATCCATGCGAGCATCGAGGTGGTGGTCGTCTTGCCGTGCGTGCCGGCCACAGCGAGCACCCACTTCTGCCGCAGCACGTTGTCGCCCAACCATTGCGGGCCCGACACGTACGGCAGGTTGCGATCCAGGATGGCTTCCATCAACGGGTTGCCGCGCGAGATCACATTGCCAATCACGTACAGATCGGCGCCGATCGACAGTTGCTCGGGGTCGAACCCCTCGATCAACTCGATGCCCTGGGCTTCGAGCTGGGTGCTCATCGGCGGATAGACGTTGGCGTCGCAGCCGGTGACACGGTGACCGGCCTGGCGGGCGATCAGGGCGATGCCGCCCATGAAGGTGCCGCAGATTCCAAGGATGTGGATATGCATGGGAGCCATCTCAACTACGTTGCGCGGCATTGTACCGGGCATGTCCACGGGCAGACGCGCGCGCTTCAGTAAAATAGGAATCATGTCATCCAAACGCCCCATCCTCGACCCGACCCGCGTTCGGGAAGAAATTGCCGCCGTCGCCGCCCGCATGATTGCGGAGGATGGTGCTGATTACGCCACGGCCAAGCGCAAGGCCGCGCGCCAGGTGCTCGGCACGGAATCCCGCGCAGCGGGCGAATGGCTGCCCGACAACGAGCAGGTCGAAACCGAAGTCCGTGAATACCAAGCGCTGTTCCAGGCGGATTCCCAGCCACGCGTGCTGGCACTGATGCGTCGCATCGCCCTGGTGTTGATGGAAGGGCTGCAGGTGCACAACCCGTACCTAGCCGGCGCGGTCTTCAACGGCACCGCCAGCGAGCACTCCGACATCCACCTGCAAGTCTTCTGCGACAGCCCGAAAGACGTGGCGATCTTCCTGCTCAACGCAGGCGTGGACTTCGACACAACAGAGAGTGCTCACTTCGCCGGCCGCGACGAGGTGGAAACGCTCAGCTTCCTGTGGCGCGGTCAATGGCCGGCCAGCCGCGAGGCCCGCGAACTGGCCCAGGAGCTGCGCACCGAAACCGGTACGCCGGTCGGCGTGCATATCGCCCTGTATGACATGAATGATGTGCGCGGCGCCCGACGCCCCGACTCCAGCGGCAAAGCCGCGCGCGGAGATGCCGCAGCCGTGCGGGCCCTCCTCTCGAAGGGGTAGTCCGCCAAGAGGAGTACAATCCGGCACGCTTCGCCTCTGTCTATATAGAGAGACCGCCCGAACCATGTCTCGCCGTACCACCCTGATTGCCTTGTTGATTGCTGGCGCGATTGCCGCAGCCCTGGGCATCTACACCGGACACAGGACCACCGAACCCAAGGCGCCGGCCAACGATGTCGTCGCCACGTTCTATGGCAGCAAGCTGCCAGACGCCAATGGCACGCCGATCGATCTGTCGGCGTTCCGCGGCCAGCAGGTGGTGATCAATTTCTGGGCACCGTGGTGCGGGCCATGCGTGGAGGAGATGCCGGAGCTGTCCGCACTTGCTCAGGAGCAGAAGGCCCGCGCGAAGTTCGTCGGCATCGGTATCGATACGGCGGCGAATATCCAGACCTTCCTGAGTAAGGTACCCGTCACTTATCCAATTGCGGTGGCCGGTTTTGGTGGCACGGAGTTGGGCCGGCAGTTTGGCAACGAGATGGGCGGCCTGCCGTTTACTGTGATTCTTAACGCACAAGGCGAGATCACATTCCGGAAGATGGGCCGTGTGCATGCTGACGAACTGCGTCAGGCGCTGCAGCGCACGTGAATATGCAAAATCGTCATATGACGGTCATGTGCGCGCAAATACCCTTCTTTGTGCGTAAAGTTGGCAGCGCAGCTGGCAAGATCGGTGAAAACACCAGCTTCCCGAACTCTTTTCAGCAAAAACTAGACAAAGCATTCTAAGTTGCTGTAAATTGCGCCCAACTTCGCTCAACCAGTCAAATCGTGGCTGACAAACCGATCGCCAAAGCGCTTCGCAACGTGCTCGTACTGCACGGCCCGAACCTCAATCTATTGGGGACGCGCGAACCGGAAGTCTATGGCGCCACCACGCTGGCTGACATCAACGCTGCCCTGACTGAACGCGCTCAGGCACGCGGCGTCACGCTGGCGTGCTTCCAGTCGAACCACGAAGGCGCACTGGTTGACCGTATCCACGCCGCCAAGAGCGAAGGCGTCGAATTCATCATCATCAACCCGGCGGCCTATACGCACACCAGCGTGGCCCTGCGCGATGCGCTGGCCGGCGTGGTGATTCCGTACATTGAAGTCCACCTGTCCAACGTGCATCGCCGCGAGCCGTTCCGCCACCATTCGTATCTGGCGGACCAGGCGGTGGGCGTGATCTGTGGACTGGGCTGGCGCGGCTATCTCGCTGCGCTGGACTACTGCATTGACCAACGCAGCGATCAACACGGCGGCTGACCCCAGCCGCTTTCCTCCCTTCATCTCAATCACTTAACCAACGCAACGACGCCAGCGCCTGGAGCGCCATTGACCGATGCGCGGCCGAAGAGCCATTCGCGCGCGCATCCCATGCCCCAGACCGCCGACGCTGCAGGAGAACGCTCATGGATTTGCGCAAGCTGAAAACGCTGATCGACCTGGTGGCCGAATCGGGCATTTCGGAACTCGAAGTGACCGAAGGCGAAGGCAAGGTCCGCATCGTCAAGTCGGCGCCGCAAGTGGTGGCCCCGATGCAATACGCGCCGATGCCGATGCAGGCTGCGCCCGCCGTTGGCGTGCCCGCCGCCGCTCCGGCTGCGGTCAGCGCTGAAGCCGCTGCCCCGGCCCTGCCGGCCGGCCACATCGTGACCTCGCCGATGGTCGGTACGTTCTATCGCTCGCCGTCGCCGGGCGCCGCCGAGTTCGTCAAGGTTGGCGACACGGTCAAGGAAGGCCAGACCATCTGCATCATCGAAGCGATGAAGCTGCTGAACGAAATCGAAGCGGACAAGGCTGGCGTCATCAAGGAAATCCTGATCGACAACGGCCAGGCTGTGGAATACGGCCAACCGCTGTTCGTAATCGGCTGATCTTCCGGCATCTGCATCTCATCGTCGTGCGGTGGGCTTCAAGCCACCGCCTCCGAGCGCGAGCCGGCGCGCCGGGCCAGCCATGAAAGCTGCCCAGCCACAGCGCCCTCGCCTCCCCTTTTTGTAGCGAGAACACGATGTTCGACAAGATCCTGATCGCGAATCGCGGCGAGATCGCTCTTCGCATCCAGCGCGCCTGCCGCGAGCTCGGCATCAAGACCGTGGTGGTCTATTCCGAGGCGGACAAGGAAGCCAAATACGTCAAGCTGGCCGACGAAGCCGTGTGTATCGGCCCGGCACCGTCGCCGCTGTCGTACCTGAACATGCCGGCCATCATTTCGGCCGCCGAAGTGACCGACGCCCAGGCGATCCACCCCGGCTACGGCTTCCTGTCGGAAAACGCCGACTTTGCCGAGCGCGTGGAGCAATCCGGCTTCACCTTCATCGGCCCGACGCCCGAATCGATCCGCTTGATGGGCGACAAGGTGTCGGCCAAGCAGGCCATGATCAAGTCCGGCGTGCCGTGCGTGCCGGGCTCGGAAGGCGCCCTGTCGGATGACCCGAAGGAAATCCTGGCAACGGCCAAGAAGGTCGGCTATCCGGTGATCATCAAGGCCGCTGGCGGCGGCGGTGGCCGCGGCATGCGCGTGGTGCACACCGAGGCCGCGCTGATCAATGCCGTCAACATGACGCGCGAAGAAGCCGGCCGCGCCTTCGGCAACCCGGAAGTCTATATGGAGAAGTTCCTGGAGCATCCGCGCCATGTGGAGATCCAGGTCCTGGCCGACCAGCACCGCAACGCCATCTGGCTGGGCGAGCGCGATTGCTCGATGCAGCGCCGTCACCAGAAGGTGATCGAGGAAGCGCCGGCACCGCACATCCCGCGCCGCCTGATCGAGCGCATCGGTGACCGCTGCGCCGACGCCTGCAAGAAGATCGGCTACCGTGGCGCCGGAACGTTCGAGTTCCTGTACGAAAACGGCGAGTTCTACTTCATCGAGATGAACACGCGCGTGCAGGTCGAGCACCCGGTCACGGAAATGATCACCGGTGTCGACATCGTGCAGGAGCAGATCCGCGTGGCGGCTGGCGAGAAGCTGCGCTTCCGCCAGAAGGACATCACGCTCAAGGGCCACGCCATCGAGTGCCGCATCAACGCGGAAGATCCGTTCAAGTTCACGCCGTCGCCGGGCCGCATCACGTCGTGGCACGTGCCGGGTGGCCCGGGCGTGCGCGTGGATTCGCACGCCTACAACGGCTACTTCGTGCCGCCCAACTACGACTCGATGATCGGCAAGGTCATCACCTACGGCGCCACGCGCGAACAGGCCATCGCCCGCATGCGCATCGCCCTGTCGGAAATGGTGGTGGAAGGCATTTCGACCAACGTGCCGCTGCACCGTGACCTCATGCTCGACGCCAACTTCGTTGAAGGCGGCACCGACATCCACTACCTGGAGCACCGTCTGGCGCAACAGGAAGTGGCCAAGGGTGGCGGCAAGTGACGTACCGCGAATGCGTGCTTGAAGTGTCCCGTGACGACGCCGAGGCGTTGTCCGAGGCGCTGTTCGACCTGGGCGCCCTGTCGGTCTCGGTGGAAGACGCCGATGCCGACACGCCTGAAGAACAACCGCTCTTCGGCGAGCCCGGCCACGAGCCGACGCGCCTGGCGTGGAACCGCTCGCGCGTGGTCGCGCTGCTCGCCGACGATGCCGATCCGGCACTGCTGGTGGCGGCTGCGGCCAACGAGATCAAGTTGTCGCCCATCCCTGCGTACACCGTGCGCGAGGTCGAAGAGCAGGACTGGGTGCGCGTGACGCAATCGCAGTTCGAGCCCATCCACATCGGCGAGCACATCTGGGTCGTGCCCTCGTGGCACGACGCGCCGGAACCCGACGCGGTGGTGCTGGAGCTGGACCCCGGCCTCGCGTTCGGCACCGGCAGCCACCCGACCACGCGCCTGTGCATGGAATGGCTGGAGCAGCACGTGCAGCCGGAAGAGCGCACGCTCGACTACGGCTGCGGCTCGGGCATCCTGGCCATCGTCGCCAAGAAGCTCGGTGCCGGTGAAACCGTCGGCGTCGACATCGACCCGAACGCCGTGGAAGCCTCGCGCTACAACGCTGAGCGCAATCACGTCGAAGCCACCTTCGCCCTGCCCGACGATGCACCGGAAGGCACGTTCGATCTGGTTGTCGCCAACATTCTGTCGAACCCGCTCAAGCTGATGTCGGCCATGCTGTGCGCACGCGTGCGCCCGGGCGGCCGGCTGATCCTGTCGGGCGTGCTCGAGCGCCAGGCGGAAGAAGTGGCTGCCGCATACGCGTCGGCCATTCCGCTCACGGTGTGGCGTGCACGTGACGGCTGGGTCTGCCTGCACGGCGTAAAACCCGCGTAATTTCACGGCATTGCATGCCAGCGTCACCTGCAAAGGTCGACGCTGGCGCCACTGTCTGCAATACTCGCGCGGTCGGCTTTTTTCTCCTTGTTCTGCATGGCATCCGCGCCACGTCTCGCCGCCCGCTGTCCCAATTGCCAAACCGCATTCCGCGTCGTCGCCGATCAGCTTCGGCTACGGGGCGGACTCGTCCGTTGTGGGCGCTGCAATCACGTCTTCGACGGGCGCGCACATCTGATCGAACTGGGCACGACGCCCGCGCCGTTGGCAGCAACCCCGGCTGCCGAAGCACCACGCCAGGCTGATCCGCGTGCACCGGCCGCCGGCCTGACGCCTGCGGTCGAACCCGCCACCCCGCCAATCGAGGCACCTGCCGAAGCCTCCCCTGCAGCGCCCGCGGCGGAAGACGATCACGGCTTCGGCATGACGCTGATCTGGGAAGAGGACGTCGCCGAAGAAGGTGTCGCGGAAGTGCACCTGGGCGAAGTCGAAGGCGCAACGCCGATCCCTGACGCGCAGCCAACCGCTCCTGATACGCGCCCGCTGGCGGACGAAGCACCGCCACCAGCCGAGTCCCCCGCCGAACCTGCACCGGCAGCTGAACCTGTCGCCGACGCACCCGCCGCTGCGCCCACCGAGCCGGAACCGCCCGCACCACCGGTGGATCCGTTCCACGGCCTGCCGCCGATCCAGGAATTCGAGGACGACGAAGATGCGTTCGCGGCGGCACTGCCCAAGCAACCGTCGGCAGATTTGCCAGTCGAGCCGGTCGGTACACCCGTACCCACGCCTGCGGTAACGAAGCCGGAAGTGCCCGCACCAGTACTGGCACCCACCACAGAAAGGCAGGACAAGCACGACTCGGTCTGGATGCGTCATGAGACCGATCCGCATACGATGTTCGCGCCGGTGCCGCGCCGGAATCATCACCTACGTCGCGCACACGAGGAACACGACGGCCCGACGCCACAGCGCACGCTGACTGGCGCGCCGCGTCCGCGCAAGGCGCGTGGGCCGAACCACGGAGTCTCGGCGGCCACACTCGATTTCTTGCGCGCCGCACAGGCACGCGAGCAGGTGCGAAAGTCGACTGGGCGCCGTGCGATGGCGCGCATTGCGATCGGGTTTCTGGTCGTGTTGGCGGTGGCGCAGGTGCTCTTCCTCGGCCGCTCGGAAATCGCTCGCCGCGCACCGTCCACACGCCCGCTATGGGAAGCGCTGTGCCAACCCCTGCATTGCAAGATTGCCCCACCGCGCGACCTCGACGCGCTGCAGATCGAATCGTCGCAACTGCAGCGCCAGGAAGGTGATGCATCCGACCAATACGTGCTGACCGCCACGCTGCGCAACCGCGCCGGCAATCCGGTTGCCCTGCCGGCCATCGAACTGGTCACCACCGATCTGCAGGACCAACTGCTCTCGCGCCGTGCGCTGCAGCCCAGTGACTACCTGAACCCGACCGACAGTGCATACGGCACGTCAGGTCTGCCCGCCCGCGCCGAGCTGCCGATTCGGGTACGATTCCAGTCCCAGCGCCCGACGGCCAACTACCGGGTCCTGATTTTTTACCCCTGATTTTTCGCCTGATTCACCCCCAAACACGCATCAAAGAAGGAAGGAGTAACACCATGGCAAACGTGACCCTTGGCGGCAACCCGATCGAAGTCGGCGGCCAATTCCCGACCGCAGGCGCGAAGGCCCCTGCTTTCACGCTGGTTGGTGCAGACCTGAAAGACGTGTCGCTGGCTGACTTTGCCGGCAAGCGCAAGGTCCTGAACATCGTGCCGAGCCTGGACACCCCGGTGTGCGCCACCTCCACCCGCAAATTCAACGAAGCCGCTGCCAACCTGGCAGATACGGTGGTGCTCTCGATCTCCGCTGACCTGCCGTTCGCTGCCGGCCGCTTCTGCACGACCGAAGGCATCAAGAACGTCGTGCCGCTGTCGACCTTCCGCGACAAGGGCTTCAAGCAAGCCTACGGCGTCGACATCACGAGCGGCCCGCTGGCTGGTGTGACGGCCCGTGCTGTGGTCGTGCTCGACGCCAACGACAACGTCCTGTACTCGCAGCTGGTGCCCGAGATCAAGGAAGAGCCGAACTACGACGCTGCCCTGGCCGCACTGAAGTAAGCTCACAAGTATTACTGCGAGGCCGGCCTCCGGTCTCTCATTCATCACACGGCCGCCCACCGGGGCGGCCGCATTCATATCTGGAGTACACATGGCCAGCGTGATCTGCGGCTCGGTTGCCTACGACACCATCATGACGTTCGACGGACACTTCCGCGAACACATCCTGGCGGACAAGATCCACATTCTTAACGTCTCCTTTCTGGTGCCGACCATGCGCCGGGAGTTCGGCGGCTGTGCAGGCAACATCGCCTACTCGCTCAAGCTGCTGGGCGGCGAGCCTATCATCATGGGCACGGTCGGCCAGGACGCAGGGCCGTACCTGGACTACCTGAAGAAGCTCGGCATCTCGACTGCGCATGTTACGGAGATTCCGGACGCGTTCACGGCGCAGGCCATGATCACGACCGACCGAGACAACAATCAGATCACCGCATTCCACCCCGGCGCGATGAGCCAGTCGAGCGTCAATTCGGTCAAGGATGCGCTGCCGGCCAAGCTGGGCCTGGTGGGCCCTGACAGCCGCGACGGCATGCTGCATCACGCCACGCAATTTGCCGAAGCCGGCGTGCCGTTCATCTTCGACCTGGGCCAGGCGATGCCGCTGTTTGACGGCGCCGACCTGCGCCGCTTCGTTGAACTCGCCAGCTACGTGGTGGTCAATGACTACGAAGCGCAGGTCATGCTGTCACGCACGGGCTACAGTGCGACGGAACTTGCGCAACGCGTCGAGGCTTTCATCGTCACGCGCGGGGAAGAAGGGGCGGAGATTCACGCCGGCGGCAAGCAGTACACTATTCCGGTCGTGCCGGCCGAACGCGTGGTCGACCCGACCGGTTGCGGCGATGCCTTCCGCGGCGGCCTGCTCTACGGCATCGAGAACGGCATGGATTGGGAAACCACCGGCCGGCTCGCCAGCCTGATGGGCTCCCTCAAGATCGCCAGCCAAGGTCCGCAGAACTACGGCCTGCCCGTTGACGAGATTGCCCGGCGCTTCGAATCTGCTTTCGGGTACCGGTATCAATAAGGAATGAACATGAAACCCATCTATCGCATCGGCGCTGCGACCATGCTGGTTGCAGCCCTCGGCCTGCAAGGCTGCGCCATGGGCACGAACTCCAACAGCGCCTACACCTCAGGGCAAGCGCAGCGCGAGCAGAC
This sequence comes from Ralstonia sp. A12, assembly GCF_000801955.1. Lineage (GTDB taxonomy): Bacteria > Pseudomonadota > Gammaproteobacteria > Burkholderiales > Burkholderiaceae > Ralstonia. The sequence goes on along the minus strand of NZ_JSZO01000028.1, from coordinate 96,159 downwards.
CGTGCGCTTCGGCACGGTGGATTCGGTCCGCAACGTCGTGATCGATCGCGAGCAGACCGGCGTGGGCACGATTGCCGGCGGCGCCATTGGCGGCATCGGCTCTGCGGCGGCCATTGGCCGTGGCAATGGTTCGGTGGCAGCAGGCGTGCTCGGTGCGATTCTGGGTGGCGTCGCGGGCAGCGCGATCGAAGGTCAGATGAACAAGCGCCCCGGCCTGGAAATCACCGTCAAGCTGGATAACGGTGAGTACCGCGCCATCACGCAAGACGCCGACGAGGCCTTCCGCCCGGGTGAGCGCGTACGCCTGCTGTCGTCCGGTGGCGTGACCCGCGTAACGCACTGATCGATTGGATTGGCCGGGCAGCCGGCCTGACACATCAGGGAAACCGCATCGGCATCGCGCCGGTGCGGTTTTTTTGTGCCTGCGAGACACGTGCGGGCCATCGCTCGGACAAGAAAAAGCCCGCCGGGGCGTGAGCCGATCGGCGGGCGGTGCAAGACACCAGGTCTTGCGGACCGGATACGCTGTATCCGATCAGGTGGGCACGACTTGCGTGCCGCTGTGGTCCCGGAGGATCACCGTCGTAAGAATGACTTACGGACGGTTGCCAGTCGGGAACGGCCATGCAGCAGCCGGGTTCAGCGCGGTCTTGGCAGCAGGTGCAGCCGGTGCAGCGGCCGGTGCAGCAGCGGGCTTGGCGACAGCCTTCTTCGCCGGAGCCTTCTTTGCAGCAGGCTTGGCAGCAGCCTTCTTCGCAGCCGGTGCCTTCTTGGCAGCCGGTGCCTTCTTGGCGACAGCCTTCTTCGCAGCAGGCTTGGCAGCAGCCTTCTTCGCAGCCGGTGCCTTCTTGGCAGCAACCTTCTTCACTGCAGCCTTCTTGGCGGCCGGTGCCTTCTTGGCAGCAACCTTCTTCACTGCGGCCTTCTTAGCGGCCGGTGCCTTCTTGGCAGCAACCTTCTTCACTGCGGCCTTCTTAGCGGCCGGTGCCTTCTTGGCAGCAACCTTCTTCACTGCGGCCTTCTTAGCAGCCGGTGCCTTCTTTGCTGCAACCTTCTTCACCGCGGCCTTCTTAGCAGCCGGAGCCTTCTTAGCGGCCGGAGCAGCCTTCTTAGCAGCGACCTTCTTAGCGGCCGGTGCCTTCTTCGCAGCGGCCTTCTTGGCCGGGGCCTTGGCGGCCGGTTTCTTCTTAGCAGCAGTTGCCATGGGAAACTCCTTCGAGATTGGGTATCGAACTATCGAGATTGAGCAACCCGACCGGTCCGATCCCACGATGCAACTGCATCGCCAGACCAACCGAGCGAGCGATTCATCGGCGCACCACCAAACGGCAGTCGCACGCTAATGAATTCGGTAGGAAGACCCGCAACCCGCGCGGTGGACGCACGCAGCAAGTTGCACACCTCGGCCGGGCACACGCTCGCAGCCGCAGTCGGCCGGACACACTGCATCCGACGCGTCTTCATCAATTGAGAGAACCGGGGCATCGTGGCCACACCGGTCGAAACCTGATCTTGCGCGAGTCGCTGTGTAGAGCGCAAAGCCGCTTGCAGCGTGACTTTGCGGACAGCGGAAATCTGGAGAGCGCGCGTTTTCTTTTGGGGGTAGTACGCCCATCCCGACGAGGGGATCGCAGAGACGGCACCGAGTTCGAACAGCCCTGTCGGCGTGGCGTGCATCAAAGTGGTTACGCTCCTCGACTACCTTTCACTTGCCGCTTGCTTGGAAGTTCATCGACGTTGATTGCGGGAACCTTCCTTGCATCGAAGTCAACGTCTTGTCAAGGCGAATCATAATTCGTTTGCGCGGTGATGTTAAGAGATTTATGCAAAAAGCGCGGCGAGTTTTGGTGAAGGATTGCGCCGCGTCTGTGCGTCGTCGCGATTTGGATCGCGCATGCATGCATGTCGACCTCTCGAATGCGCATTTTCTTGCGTCGTGACATCACGTCAACGCGTTGCTTCACGCAGACACTCGTCTCCCGCAAACTCAATGTTCATGCCGGTTTACAGCAACACACAATGTTGCGTACCTGTTGCTTGCGCATGCGTGATCGCACGATGCGTGAACTCTGCGATGTCGTATGTGTCGACGTGCGAGCAACGCGATGCATGTCGAAAAAAAACGATGCGCGGATGCGACAACGCGCGCGAATTTTTCGCGCGATCGCACGCAATCGACGCGTTGCACGCGTGCGCGTCGACGTGTTGCGTATGCCTGTCGATGTCGCTGATGCGTTTCGCATGCGCTCTGCACTCGCATGCAATGCGCGATGTGCGAGCTCGATGCAATCGCGATGCTCAACACGGCCAACGTCACGCGTGCACGTGCCGCAATTCGCATGCCGCGCATCGAAGGCGTGATCGTCGTGGTGGTGATGCACGTCGAGGTGGATCGCATCGGCGCATCCGCATCGAGGTCGACGCGAGATGACGCAACGACGTCGACGCACATGTCGATGAACGCTCGTGCGAACACATCAACGCGCACTGTGCACACACAGGCGCTATCACAGTGACGCGCACATGCGCCGGCGTACCGCCGATCGCGGGAAAACCCTGTTCAGCAGCGACTGAAAACTGCACGCAATCGCGTTTGAAACGAGGCGGTTTTGCGACGATAGAAGGATTGTTCTACGGCAATCCAGGGGCTGTTTTTGCTGCAGCGTTGATACTCCGATACCGGCTTCAGCTGGTGTTTTACGCGGATCGACCGAGCCGGAATGCTGCAACTGCATATCTGCGTGTCAGGTTGGCGCTGATTGTCATGCCATTCAGTTTCACTTCACGATCCGATCACCACGTCAGCACGGCATCGATCGCGCGGTGTGGCGCGGACCTGCGCGTGGTCCGTGAAGAGACAGGGAGACCGTTGCCAACCGCATGTTCCAGACACACGGTGCGCGACCTACCCGACGAAAGAAAGAGCGCAAGACAGAGGGGTCCAACAGAAGCGTTCTAAGCAGTGGAGGCACAAGATGCGCGATCCAGCGTTCTTGTTGAGTTCGAACCCACCGAAGCGTGGGGTTTTCCCGCAGACCCAGCGTGCGTTGCGCCCGATGCCCTGCGCTCTGGTAGCGGCATCGTTGACGTTGCTCGCCGGTTGCGCGAATTCGGGCAGCGGAGACATGGGAACGTCGCTCGGCGGCGGCAGTGATACGCAATCGAAGCCGGCGATCACGGCGTCGAGTTCGCCAACGTGGTCGAACAGCAACGGCAGCACCACGTCGGGCAGCACCGGCACCACGTCGACGGGCAGCACGCCCATCGCGACGCTGACCGGCCCGGTCGAACAGGTCACGACGACTACCGTGGCAGCCATCGTGCCGCTCACAACCACGCTGACTTCCGCTACGCAAACGCTGGGCGCAACGACGGGCCTGGGCACGCCGGTAGGCAGCGCGCTGACGACGTTGGGCAACGCACTCGGCAGCGAGGGCAAGACGATCGCCGCGGCTGGCAAGGGTGATGCGCTGGTGTCGACGCTGGGCAATACGGTGAGTGCGCTCGGCGCGATTACCGGGGGGCTGTCGGCGGTTGTCACGCCGACTGCGCCTTCCGCAGGCAGCAGTGCACCGGGCAGCGCACTCACCGGTGCACTACCTGGCGGACTCGGCGGCGCGCTGGCACCGGTGACGACCGCAGTCGGGTCGTTGACGGCGGCGATTCCGGGTGTCGGCAGTCTCGGCAGCGGTGCAACCACGAGTTCACCGGTGGGCGGACTGGGCAGCATCGGTTCGACGGTCGGCGGGTTGGTTGGCGGGCTGCTATCGGGCACGTCACCCGGCGCGCACCACTGATGACTTCCGCTCTTGAGAAAACTTTCTTTGCATTCGACGGCAAACGCAGGCGGATGCTAACCACTGGACGCCAGACGCGCGTTCTTCTGACACCCGGTGGTGATTACGCGGTACGGGCCGCGCTTACAAGGAGACTCACCATGAAGATTCAAACCCCGCTCCAGGCTTCTTTCGCTTCGTCCGCAGTGTCGTCCTCACGCACGCTGCTCGCAGCGGCCGCACTGGCCGTGCTCGCGCTGGCCGGTTGCGCCTCGGGCGGCAATCCGAATGGCGACACCTCCCAGACATCGACTGCCAACAACAGCCCGGGCGCGGTGCCGGTTGGCAACGTTGCCAGCAACGGCGGCAATGTCGTCGCACAGACCGGCAAGACAGTGAGTGATCTGGGGACGACGATCGGCACGGCATCGGTGCCCATCGTGGGTGGCACGGCTGCGCAGAAGGATCTGGGTGCAACGGTCACCTCCACCGGCAACGTCGTCCAGACGCTGGGCAACGGTGTCGCCAACGGGCTCGGCCGCATTGGTTCAACGCCCGACCCGGTCGGCACGACGGTGCAGAGCTCGGGCGACGTGGTGCGCGCGACAGGCGTCACGCTGGTCAACGCAGGGCAAACCGTGAGCGATCTGGGTGCCGCCGGCAGCCCGCTGGCGCCGCTGAATCCGATCACGGCGCCGGTGGGCAGCGGTGTGTCGGCACTCGGCCAGGTGGCGCAAGGTGCGGGCGGGCTGGTGACCATTGGCACGTCCAGCGGACCGGTACAGCAAGTCACGCAGCAACTCAGCAATGCGATCGTGCCGCTGTCATCGCAGGTTGCGGGAGCTGGGCAGCAAGTGGGGGCGGCGACCATGCTGGGCGCCCCGCTAGCCGGTGCGCTGAACACCGTGGGCGGTGCGCTGCAAAGCGGCGGTGCGCAAGTCGGCGCGGCCGGCGGCAACGCACTCACGCGGGACGTGGGTGGCCTCGTCGGCGCGGTCGGCAGCACGGTGGCCAGCGCCGGTGGCCTGGTCAACGGTGGCGGTGGTGGCTCGGCCAATCCGCTTGCACCCATTACGAGTGCACTGGGCGGCGGGCTGGGTGGCGGTAGCAACCCGCTGGCCCCGATTACAGGTGCCCTGGGTGGCGCAGCCGGCGGTAGCAACCCACTGGCGCCGGTCACCGGTGCACTGTCAGGCGGCAGCAACCCGCTCGCCCCAATTACGAATGCGCTGGGTGGCGTCACGAACGCCGCCGGCAGCTCCGGCAGCAATCCGCTGTCCCCCCTGACCGGCGCGCTGAGCGCCCATTGATCAAGACGACCCGTTCCACCGATCACCCTCACCGATTTTTCCAAGCTGATAAGGAGACACCACGATGCAACGTACCCCCCACTCTCTCGCACGTCTGACCGGCGCACTGGCACTCGCACTGGCTGCAGGCGCCGCCTTCGCGCAAACCAGCCCGGCCGGCACCTGGAAGACCATCGACGACAACACCGGCAAGCAGAAAGGCGAAGTCAAGATCGTCGACAACGGCGGCGAGTTCTCGGGCATGGTCAGCAAGATCCTTGTTCCCGGCGACGAGAACAAGACCTGCACCAAGTGCACGGACGACCGCAAAGATAAGCCCATCCAAGGCCTGACCATCCTCACGGGCCTGAAGGCGAACGGCAACAACAACTGGGACGGCGGCAAGATCCTCGACCCGGAAAACGGCAAGGTCTACAGCGCCAAGATGTCGCTGGATGAGACGGGCAACAAGCTCACGGTGCGCGGCTTCATCGGCATCAGCCTGATCGGCCGTTCGCAGACGTGGATTCGCGAGCAGTGACCCCCCGTCAATAAAGAAGCCTCCCAACGCGCGGCGGCGCCCCCTGGTGGGCGCCGTCTCTTCGGGCGCCGGTGCAAGCCGGCGCCTTCTTTTTTGCGCAAGCGCAACGTCGCTCCAGTCGCTGTCTCAATTAAGCCTTCATTAAAGAACTGCCCGCCATCCGTCGTTACTCCCGGAGGGAACGGCCCGCTAGGGGCACAACAAGTGGAGAAAACGCGACATGCGACAGTGGACACTCAAAGCAAAACTGCGCCTGGCGCTGGCCCTGATGTGGCTGGGCCTGATCGGCGTTGGCGTGTGGAGTGCCATGGAAACCCGCGCGACCATGCTCGATGAGCGCAAGGTCGGTCTGCAGAACTTGGTCGATGCTGCCGAGGGCATTGCCAAGCTGTATCACGCCAAAGCGCAATCCGGCGCCATGAGCGAAGACGAGGCCAAGAAGACCGCGCTGGCGACGCTCGCCTCGCTGCGCTACGGCACCACGGGCTACCTGTTCGTGGTCGATTCGCAGCTCATTCTGCAAATGCACCCGACGCTGGCCGACATGGTGGGCAAGAGCACCGCCGGCTTCAAGGACCCGACCGGCAAGCCCGTCTACCCAACCATCGTCGACGCGGCCAAGGACAAGGGCTTTGGCTTTGCCGAATACCAGGGCCGCCTGCCCGGCAGCGAAACCGCGCTGCCCAAGATTGGCTACGTGAAACGTTTCGCACCATGGGACTGGAACCTGTCGAGCGCGGTGTTCTTGCAGGAGGTCGACGCCGTCTACCGGCACTCGCTCATCGCCAACCTGATCGTCATCCTGTTGGTGGGTGGCGTGGTGTCGGCGGCGATGTCGCTCATCATTCGCAACGTACAGCGCGGGCTGGGCGGCGAGCCAAGCTATGCTGCCGAGGTGGCCCGCCGCATTGCCGCCGGCGATCTGGCTGTGCGCGTGCAAACCCACGCGGACGACCGCGACAGCATGCTGGTCGCCATGGCGCAGATGCAGCAGCAGCTGACCGGCACCATCGGCCATATCAAGACATCAGCAGATTCGATTGCCAGCGCCACCAAGCAGATCGCCGCCGGCAATGCGGATCTGTCACAGCGTACGGAAGAGCAGGCCAGCTCGCTGGAAGAAACAGCATCCAGCATGGAAGAGCTCACCAGCATCGTGAAGCAGAACGCCGATAACGCACGCCAGGCCCGCCAGCTTGCGGGCAGCGCATCGGACATCGCCACCAAGGGCGGCGAAGTGGTCGGCCGAGTGGTGGAAACCATGGCCGGCATCAACGACAGCAGCAAGAAGATTGCCGACATCATCGGCGTGATCGAGGGGATTGCGTTCCAGACCAACATCCTCGCGCTCAATGCCGCCGTGGAAGCCGCGCGTGCGGGCGAGCAAGGGCGTGGCTTTGCCGTCGTTGCCGGCGAGGTGCGTGGGCTGGCGCAACGCAGCGCGGCAGCCGCCAAGGAGATCAAGGAGCTGATCAGCGATTCGGTGGGCCGCGTTGAGAACGGCACCACGCTGGTGGCAGAAGCCGGCAGCGTGATCGATGAAGTGGTCGTGGCGGTGAAGCGCGTGACCGACATCATGGGCGAGATTTCAGCCGCGTCTGACGAGCAAAGCTCGGGCATCGAACAGGTCAACCAGGCCGTCAATCAGATGGACGAGGTGACGCAGCAGAACGCCGCGCTGGTCGAGCAGGCCGCCGCCGCCGCGCTGTCGCTGGAAGAGCAGGCGCAGGGGCTGCGCGACGCGGTGGCGTCGTTCCGTACCGCCTGATTTGACGCAGAAAACCGGGCCAAATACCGCCCCGAGCCCCAACGAGCGTAGGGGCGGCGGTCCGTTCTCCGGTATGTCGCATGGTGTTATGCTGCGCGGCAGAGGAATCAATACAAACAACACGTTGGAATAGCCATGCCCGAGCGCAACCGGCCGCCATTCAGGGGCCTTACTGGCGCGATTGCCGGGTCGACTACCAGCGCCCAGGACGTAACAGGAGACATCCCTGGAGACACGCCCGGCGGCGCCCGTGAGCCGATGTCTGGCGCCCGCCCCAACACCGTGCGCGATGTCGCCGCACAGGATCTGGCCAGCGATACCGCCCTGTGGCGACTTGCCCTGGCAGCAGAAAACGGCGGTCGTGGCCCACACCCCGACGCTGCACTACGCGACGATCTGTCCATTCTCCGCATCCTGCGTGGCGCCGATGGTCTGCGCTTGCTCCGGCAAGGACTGCGCAGCGCGTTTCCCGGCGCGGCCCTGCGCCTGACCACGTTCTGGCCCGAGGAACAACCGCACGCCTATCCGGCACGTGCCGAAGCGCGCCCTGCCGAGTTCGGCGACCTGCTCGTGCTGTTCCGCCTGCGCGGTGCCGTGCCCACGCTCGATTGCCGCGCGCTATTCCTCACCGCCCGCCGCATCGACCAGCCAGAAGATGCGCTGGACAAGCACCACACGCTGCCACAAATCAACCTGTACGAAGGCTGGCCCGACTTCAACGTCTACGCCCGCTCGCCGATCAAGTCGCGCAACGCCGCCTTCCTCGGCAAATTTGATCTCTCGGCCGAGCTGGAGCCACTGCGCCGCATCGGCCGCGACCAGCGCCAGTGGCGCTACCTGACACCATGCACCGGCCTGCAAGCCCATGCGCAATGGCCGGGCGCCCGGCCGCTCTCGCCGCTGCAATGGCGCTGGCCTTCGGGTCCGCAGGCGGGCGGAGCGCGTCCGACCACGGGCTCGTTTACCGGCCTGCTGCGCCAGCTTGCCCGCCCCGAAGGCGCGGGCGAGGATTGCTCTGCCGGCACCGAAGTGCCGACCTGGGGACGCCTGATCAACAGGCTGCTCGACCATAGCTGGGAAGTCGCCCCGAGCCACGCGCTCAAGAGCGGCAATATCTCCTCGCTGGCATTCTGGACGCGGCTGCGTGGCTTCCTGACAGCCGAATACCTGCTCGGCACGCATTCGCTGCAGAAGGGGTTCGGCGCATCGCTGCAATTCGAGATGGCCAACGGCCTGCAGGACATCGTCCGCGATGACTGGACGGCCACCACCGGCTTCGACCCCGAAGACCTGGATGTGCCCGGCGTACGCAGCACGCTGCAGCGGATTGCCGCGTCCAAGCTGGCAGTGTTCGGCATGAGCGCCGAAGACCCGGCCCCGCTGGCTGCCCCGCGCCCGCAGCGCGGCGTGACCCCACGCCCCGACGGCGAACGCGAAGGCCAGCGCGTGCTGCTGATCGACGTGATCCGCCCAAGCGCCGCTGCCCTGTAAGCCCGCCTAAGCCCAACAAGCGCGTTTCGAGAAAAACCCGCACCCGCGCCGCCGAGAACGCAACGTTTTCTCGGCGGCGTGCGGCTATGCTGTAGCGTTGCATCTGCCGCACCGCCCATGTCTTCCGCTTCGCCCGCCTCCCCCGCCTCCACCACATCGTCGTCTCCTTGGATGCCCATTCTTGCCCTGATGGGTTCGATGGCCTCCGTGTGCCTGGGCAACTCGTTTGCCAAAACGCTGTTCCCGGTGCTGGGGGCAGCAGGCACGGTCACGTATCGCGTCACCATCGGCGCGGCGATCCTGCTGGCGTTCTGGCGGCCATGGCGCTTGCACCTGACCCGCGCCGATGCCGGCCGCATCGCCCTGTACGGCGTCACGCTGGCGAGCATGAACCTGCTGTTCTATCTGTCGCTGCAACGGCTGCCGATCGGCATTGCAATCGCCATCGAGTTCACCGGGCCGCTGGTGCTGGCGGTGGTGCTGTCGCGCCGGGCGCTCGATTTCGTGTGGATTGGGCTGGCGGTGGTGGGCTTGCTGATGCTGTCGGTGGGCGACAAGACGGTCGGCCAGGTCGATCATCTGGGCGCGGCGTATGCGCTGGCAGCAGGTGTGTGCTGGGCACTCTATATCCTGACTGGCAAGAACCTCGGCGGCCTGCACGCGGGCCAGGCAACGTCGCTGGGGATGACGGTGGGGGCGTTGTTCGCGATTCCGTTTGGCGTGGCGCAGGCGGGGTCCGCGCTGCTGGCACCGTCGCTGATTCTGGCGGGGCTGGGCATCGGGCTGCTGTCTAGCGCGATTCCGTATTCGCTGGAAATGGTGGCGCTCAAGCACCTGCCCGGCAAGACGTTCTCTGTGCTGCTGAGCCTGGAGCCGGCCATCGGTGCATTGGCTGGAGCCATCGTTCTGCACGAGCAACTGACCGGACGGCAGTGGACGGCCATTCTGGCCATCATCGCCGCGTCCGCCGGGTGCGCGCTGACGGTGCGGGCGCCCAAGCCCGCGCACGGCGAGTAGCCTAGCCGGAAACCCGCGCCACGGCTTGCAGCACGGCCATGCGCGTCTGCGCGTAGACCATGCCCTTCCAGTCTGGCACATCGCAATAGAACGCATCGCGCAACGCCTGGCGGATACCGGCGGCCTGCGCAGCGCCCTGCCCTGGGTGCCGATGCAGCCAGTGGTCAGCCCGCAGCGCCTGCAGCACCGCCATCGGGGCGAGCGTGCCGAACTCCAGCGTGATGCAAGTCTTCTCGACACCGGGCAGCAGCTCGTATGCCACGCCCACCAGATCCCCCTTGACCACGGATGACACCGACCCCGGCGCAGCAATCGGCCGGACGTCCGCGCCCCACGTGCGGATGGCGCGTTCGAGTTCAGCGGGGTCGGGGCTGTTGAAGATCTTCTCGCCGTGACCGTAGTGGCCGAGCCCGGTATGCAGATCGATCCACATGAAACGGGAAACGGCTGCCGCGTGCCGGGACACCAGCCCGCGCATCTGCAGGGTGCTCCAGCATGGCGCGGTGCCACCGTAGAACATACCGTCCGGCACGCGGTATTGCCCGCTGGTTGCGGCGTCCTGCAGGGCCTTCTCGCCGCGCGTGACCATGTAGTGCTGTAGCGCAGCCTGATCCGCCTGGCTGGGCGGCCACGTTGCCGGTACCAGCAGCGAATCGACCTCGAGGTAGGCCAGATTGGCCGATGCCGCCTCAGCAAAGTCGACACTGTTGCGGTTGAGGTCGACGTTGTCTTCGTTCACGCGGCGCAGGTGGGCAAACCCATATGGGTTGACCGCGTGCACCAGCAGCAGCGCCAGCCTGGACACCGCCAGCCGCGCGAAGAGTTCGTCGTCGTGCAACAGGCCGATCTGGCAACCGGAGCCGCAGAACCCTTCCACACCGTGCACGCCGGAAGTGACAACCAGCAGCGTGTCGGCCTGTGCCGGCGAGAACAGCGCGGTATCGATGGAAAGCGGCTCCCCGGACGGCCCGAGTGCATCCGGGTGGAGATGCCGTTCGACGCCCATCCCACGTGCCTGGGCGGCCGCCAGGAACTTGCCGCGCGCTTCATCGTAGGTTTGGGAGAAGAAGGGTTCGACGGTCATGGCAGCTCCACACACGGTTGGATACCGCAGCGTGCCACGTCAGTCACACCCGGCACAATCGCGCCGGCATGAATTTCGGGCCCCAAATGCAAACAGGCGACGCTGTTGCGCCGCCTGTTTGCATGTCTACCGATGAGCGCTGAACGCTCAGATCATTCCCAAGACAACGCACCACCGGTCTGATACTCGATCACACGCGTCTCGAAGAAGTTGCGTTCCTTCTTCAGGTCGATCATTTCGCTCATCCACGGGAACGGGTTTTCCTCGTTCGGGAACAGCGCGTCGAGACCGATCTGCTGGCAGCGGCGGTTGCAGATGAAGCGCAGGTAGCCCTTGAACATCGGTGCGTTCAGGCCCAGCACGCCGCGCGGCATGGTGTCTTCTGCATAGCGGTATTCCAGATCGACGGCCTTCTTAAACAGCTCCGTGATCTCGGCCTTGAATTCGGCCGTCCACAGGTGCGGGTTCTCCAGCTTGATCTGGTTGATCAGGTCGATACCGAAATTGCAGTGCAGCGACTCGTCGCGCAGGATGTACTGGTACTGCTCGGCGGCACCGGTCATCTTGTTCTGACGGCCCATCGCCAGGATCTGCGTGAAGCCGACGTAGAAGAACAGGCCTTCCATGATGCAGGCGAAGACGATGAGCGACTTCAGCAGCTTCTGGTCGTTCTCCGGCGTGCCGGTCTTGAACGACGGATCGGTCAGCGTGTCGATGAACGGGATCAGGAACTCATCCTTGTCGCGGATCGACTGCACTTCGTGGTACGCGTTGAAGATCTCAGCCTCGTTCAGGCCCAGCGATTCCACAATGTACTGATAGGCGTGCGTGTGGATCGCCTCTTCAAACGCCTGGCGCAGCAGGTATTGGCGGCATTCCGGCGCGGTGATCTGGCGGTACGTGCCCAGCACGATGTTGTTGGCGGCCAGCGAGTCGGCCGTCACGAAAAAGCCCAGGTTGCGCTTGATGATGCGGCGCTCGTCTTCGGTCAGGCCGTTCGGGTCTTTCCACGTCGCGATATCGCGCGACATGTTGATTTCTTGCGGCATCCAGTGGTTCGCGCAGCCGGCGAGATACTTTTCCCACGCCCACTTGTACTTGAACGGAACCAGTTGGTTGACGTCGGTCGCACCGTTGATGACGCGCTTGTCGGCGGCGTTCACGCGGCGGTTGCTCTGTGCGGCGGCGGCGTTCGGGTTGTTGCCCAGGATGCCCGTGCCGATGGCGGTGGCCGATGGCGGCAGCACGCCACCCTGGTCAGCGGTGGCCGTTTGCAGTTGCGGCTGCGGTTGATACGCGGGCTGCGGCGCAGCTTGCGGTTGTGCGGCAGGTTTGACGTCGTCGTCCCAGCTCAGCATGGAGTTTCTCCGAATGATTTCAATTGGACCGGCCGGTGGCGCGCATGTTTCGACACGTGTCGCATGCGCATGCCACCGGCGTGGTCGCCGATGTCAGTGAATGGGCCGCATCGCTGATGCCATGCGGCCCCTGGGGCGCTTATTCAGCCCGCTCAGTGCCTTATTGGCAGGCTTCGCATTCCTCGAAACCGGGGTCGCCGGGGCGCATCGTGCACACGGCGCCTTCGGCTTCCGGCATGGCCTGGGCGGTGGCAGCAGCGGCATCCAGCGCGCTGGCCGGAGCGGCCGGTGCTGCACCTGCCGCCGACACACCACCCACATCGCTACCCGACGACACCGCATTCAGCGTGCCGCGCGACACGGTCGACTTCTCGACGTGCGTGGCGCCGATCGTGCGCAGGTAGTACGTGGTCTTCAGGCCGCGCAGCCATGCCAGCTTGTAGGTGTCGTCCAGCTTCTTGCCCGACGCGCCAGCCATGTAGATGTTCAGCGATTGTGCCTGGTCGATCCACTTCTGACGACGCGAAGCCGCTTCCACCAGCCACGTCGGTTCCACTTCGAAAGCCGTTGCGTACAGGTCGCGCAGGTCTTGCGGGATGCGGTCGATGCGGGCCAGCGAGCCGTCGAAGTACTTCAGGTCGGCGACCATCACTTCGTCCCACAGGCCGCGTGCCTTCAGGTCGCGCACCAGGTAATCGTTGACCACCGTGAACTCGCCCGACAGGTTCGACTTGACGTACAGGTTCTGGTACGTCGGCTCGATACAGGCCGACACGCCGATGATGTTGGAGATCGTGGCCGTCGGGGCGATCGCCACGCAGTTCGAGTTGCGCATGCCGTACTGCTTGATGCGGCCGCGCAGGCTGTCCCAGTCCATCGTGGACGACATGTCGGTTTCCAGGTAGCCGCCGCGCTCTTCGGCCAGCAGCTTGAGCGAGTCTTGCGGCAGGATGCCACGGTCCCACAGCGAGCCCTTGTAGCTGCTATAACGGCCGCGCTCTTCAGCCAGCTCGGTCGAAGCGTAATAGGCGTAGTAGCAGACCGCTTCCATCGAGGTGTCGGCAAACTGCACCGCGCCTTCGCTGGCGTACGGAATGCGCAGCACGTGCAGCGCGTCCTGGAAGCCCATGATGCCCATGCCGACCGGACGGTGGCGCAGGTTCGAATCACGTGCCTTCTTGACAGCGTAGTAGTTGATGTCGATCACGTTGTCGAGCATGCGCATGGCAGTGCGCACGGTCTTCTTCAGCTTCTCGTGATCCAGCACCACGCTGCCGTCAGCCTGCTTGACCAGGTGAGCCACCAGGTTCACCGAACCCAGGTTGCACACAGCGATTTCGCTGTCGTTGGTGTTCAGCGTGATTTCCGTGCACAGGTTGGAGCTGTGCACCACGCCCACGTGCTGCTGCGGGCTGCGGATGTTGCACGGGTCCTTGAACGTGATCCACGGGTGGCCGGTTTCGAACAGCATGCCCAGCATCTTGCGCCACAGTTGCAGCGCCGGCATCTTCTTGAAGAGCTTGATCTCGCCACGCGCGACCTTGTCTTCGTAGCCCAGGTAGGCTTGCTCGAATGCCTTGCCGACCTTGTCGTGCAGGTCCGGGCAGGTGGACGGCGAGAACAGCGTCCACTCACCGCCTTCCATCACGCGCTTCATGAACAGGTCCGGAATCCAGTTGGCCGTGTTCATGTCGTGCGTGCGGCGGCGGTCGTCGCCGGTGTTCTTGCGCAGCTCCAGGAATTCTTCGATATCCAGATGCCACGTTTCCAGGTACGCGCACACCGCGCCCTTGCGCTTGCCGCCCTGGTTCACGGCCACCGCCGTGTCGTTGACCACCTTCAGGAACGGCACCACACCTTGGCTCTTGCCGTTCGTGCCCTTGATGTGCGAGCCGAGTGCGCGCACGTTGGTCCAGTCGTTGCCCAGACCGCCGGCAAACTTCGACAGCAGCGCGTTTTCCTTCAGCGCTTCGTAGATGCCGTCCAGGTCATCCGACACGGTGGTCAGGTAGCACGACGACAGTTGCGAGCGGCGCGTGCCCGAGTTGAACAGCGTCGGCGTGGACGACATGAAGTCGAACGACGACAGCAGTTGGTAGAACTCGATGGCGCGGGCTTCGCGGTCGATTTCGTTCAGCGACAAGCCCATCGCCACGCGCATGAAGAATGCCTGCGGCATCTCGATGCGGGTTTCGTTGATGTGCAGGAAGTAGCGGTCGTACAGCGTCTGCAGGCCGAGGTAGTTGAACTGGAAGTCGCGCGAGGCGTCCATCGCCGCGCCCAGGCGGGCCAGGTCGAACTGGGCCAGCTTCTCGTCCAGCAGCTCGGCGTTGATGCCGCGCTTGATGAATTGCGGGAAGTAGTCGACATAGCGCGCACCCATTTCGGCTTGCGTGACTTCTTCACCGAGGATTTCGCGGCGGATCGTGTGCATCAGGATGCGCGCGGTGACTTGGCTGTAGGCCGGGTCCTTTTCGATCAGGGTACGCGAGGCCAGGATGGCCGAGTCGTACACCTGCGTCATCGGCACGCCTTCATACAGGTTCTTGACCGTTTCCTTGAGGATCGGCTCCGGGTCCACCGCTTCGCCCAGGCCTTCGCAGGCCGAGACGATCACGTTGCGCAGGGCAGCCATGTCCAGCGGGCGGGTGATGCCGCCGTCGGTCACGTTCAGGCCGATGAAGGCCGGTTGCTGCTGCGTTTCGCCAGCTTGCGCGCGCTCCTGGGCGCGACGCTCGCGATACAGCACGTAGGCGCGGGCCACATCGTGCTCGCCCGAGCGCATCAGGGCCAGTTCAACCTGATCCTGCACGTCTTCAATGTGGAACGTGCCGCCGTTCGGGCGGCTGCGCAGCAGGGCGCGCACCACGTTCTGCGTCTGTTGGTCGACCAGCTCGCGCACACGCGCGGAAGCAGCGCCCTGCCCGCCATTCACGGCGAGGAAGGCCTTGGTCATGGCCACAGCGATCTTGGAAGGCTCGAAGCTGACCACGGCGCCGTTGCGGCGGATGATCTTGTAGTCAGCGTAGCCGGCGCTGGCGGCCACGGCCGTGCCACCAGCGCTTTGCGCAAATTGAGAAGGATTGGCGGTGCCGGAGTGAATTTCGGATTGGGCCGTTTGCATAAGGACTCCTGTTGAACCGTTCGATTAGCGGCTCGCCCCGGGTAGTGAACCCTTGGCAAACCCTTGCGCCGCGCAGAGAAAAAGAGACGGAAAAGGCCCTTGCCCTTCCTCAGCCCCCAAGCGCCGGCAAGACCACACCGTACGCCCGCCCCCGCGCGGGTGCCGAAATAAGAATCCCGGAAATTCAGCACTACATCTAGTGTGTCACCCCGGGATTGGCGCTAAGTATAGTGGGCCAATCGAATTTGCCTAGTCTTGACAGATGGGGTTTCGGGGGCTTTTTTGCAATCGGAATGCGGTGCCGCAAGCCCGCTATCTCAGTCTGCACAACGGGTCGTCGGGGCTCGCGTGCGGCGTCGCAATGGACACATTCCAAGAATAATTCTTTCTATCGACTGCGCAAGTTCGATAGACGTCACCTCATCTGCGGTAGGGGTATGTGTGGTGTGCACTGCACTGGTGCGCAGATGCCCCATCGTCGGCTCCCGACGGTTCCTGGTGCGCTCAAGAAATCCGAATAGCGGCATCAGCATTCTTGCCGCGCCTGTCACCTGAGCGACAGGCCCCGTCCCTACTCTTCGGTCGCATTGCGGGGGAGCGCAATCACTGCGGCCAGCGTGCCGCGCACACAGACCGAGGAAAACCAACATGGCATCGAACCAACCTGCCCGCCGCCTGCTCACAGCCGCGCTAGGCGCAACCGTGGCAGCCACGCTGACGGCCTGCGGCGGCGGCAGCGACAGTGCACCCGTCGCCAACCCGGGCGGCACGACCGTGCCATCCACCAGCGCCAGCAAGAAGGTGCTGGTGGTGGGCGTGGACGGCGCCACCTACGCGCAGGTGCAGAGCGCGCTACTGCAGCGCAGCCTGCCGAACCTGGGCGCGCTGTCCGTGATGCCCGCTTCGACCGGCGGCACGCTGGGCACGACCACCGCGCAACCGCCGCTGGATACGCCGAGCTGGGCCACCGTGCTGTCGGGCGCCTGGCAGAACCGCCACGGCGTGACCGACGACACCGTCACCACCCTGGCCGCCCCGAGCGTCTTCAGCTACGCACGCAGCGCCGCCAAGGCCGCCGGTACCACGCAGCGCTTGGGCGCGGCCGTCAGCTCGGCCGTGCTGCCCACCCTGCTCAAGGCCGATCAACAGGCCGGCAACCTCGACACGCTGGTCGACTGCGCCCAGGTCGACGCCTGCGTCACGCAGAACAGCGTGAAGCTGGTGCAATCCGGCTACGACGTTGTCTTCGCGCAGTACACCGCGCCAGCCGCCGCGGCGCTGGCTTCGGGCCTGCAAAGCGATGCGTACGCCACCGCGCTGAGCAGCGTCGACCAGGCGCTCGGCATGCTGCAAGCGGCCATCGCCCAACGCCGCGCCGCCAACCCGAATGAAGACTGGCTCGTGGTCGTCACAACCAGCCACGGGCTGGATACCACCGGCGCCACTACCTCGGCACCCACGCTGGAAAACCGCACCGCCTTCATCGCGCTCAACAAAACGGTCAACCCGGTCTTGGGCAAGAACGGCACGGCTGCCCCCACGACCGAAGCTGCCCTGGCCGCCCTGCCGAGCGAAGCCGACATCGTGCCGACCGTGCTGGCGCAACTGAACGCCACCGTGCCGTCGACTGCACACAAGCTCGACGGTGCCGCGCTCACGGCCAGCACGGTGGGGGTGCGCAACCTCCAGAGCACAGTGGGCGCGTACAGCGCGTCGCTGGTGCTGAACTGGCAGAACCCGACCGCCGCCAGCGGCCCGATTTCCGTACTGCGCGACGGCAAGCCGGTCGCCACGCTGCCCGCCACGGCCACGCAGTACACCGACAGCAACATCGCCACGACCAACGGCCTGTACAGCATCAACTACACGCTGGTGCGCAACAACGTGCCGGTGTCGATGCTGGCGCAGATCAACTACGTGGCGCCGATACCGCTGGCCACCACGCTGACCAACAGCCTGGCGACGTACTACAGCTTCGACCCGCTGCCGCCGACGGATCGCAAGAACAGTTCGACGCTGGGCCCATGGGTGGCGGGCACTGACGGCGGCTCGGCCGTGACCGATCCGTTTGGCGGCAAGGCACTGGCGGTCGATTCGCGCATCGACGCGTACAAGCTTACGCAGACCGGCGCCGACATCGCCCAGAGCCCGCAATTCACCATCGGCTTCTGGTTCAAGTCGGACTGCACGCAGGGCAACGGCACGGGCGAGCCGATCCTCTCCAACAAGAACTACTACTCCGGCGCCAACGCGGGCATCGCCATCGCCCTGTGGGGTGGATGCGAGGTGCGCTTCAACCTGGGCAGCGGCGGCAAGCGCGATGACATCCAGGGCATGAAGTTCAGCGCCAACCAGTGGGCGTACCTGGCCCTGTCGGTGGACACGCAGGCCAAGCTGTTCAGCGCCTACATCCTCGATCCGGTGCTCGGCGTACAGAAGACGGAAGACCGCGCCATCGCCAACACCGACGTCACCAAGCTCAACGGCCTGGCCACCAAGGTCTGGGGCGTGAACGACGACGCCACGCACAACTACGTGCCCAACAACCCGGGCGCACTCAAGGGCGTGATGGCCTTCGACGACCTGGCCATGTGGACGCGCCGCCTGACGCTGGATGAACTCAAGTCGATCAACGGCTCGCACCAGCCGCTGTCGTCGCTCAATCCCTGATCCCCTCCCCCTCCACCCCGAACGAGACCGCTCATGAAGCCTTTCATCAACCATCTCGCGCGGCCGCACTGGCTGGCCGCCATGCTGCTGTGCGCCGCCACCTTGTCGCTGTCGGCCTGCGGCAGCGATTCGAACGACGGCACGCCGGGCACCGGCAGCCCCGGCACCGCCCAGCCGGACCAGCCCGGCCAACCGCCGGCCAACAAGCCGAACCTGCACTGCGCTCCGTAAGCCGCGCTGCCTCTCCATCGACTTGCGTTTGAGACCGACATGACTTCCAACACCAACAACGGCAGCCGCCGCAACTTCCTCAAGATGGCCAGCACGGGCGCGATTTCCGCCGCCGCGCTGGCCGCCTTCCCGCCGTCGATCCGCCGTGCGCTGGCGATTCCCGCCAACAACGCCACCGGCACGATGCGCGACATCGAGCACGTGGTGATCCTGATGCAGGAGAACCGCTCGTTCGACAACTACTTCGGCACGCTGCAGGGCGTGCGCGGCTTTGGTGATCGCTTCCCGATCCCGCTGGCCGGCGGCCTGAACGTCTGGCAGCAGACCTACACCAGCGGCGGCACGTCACGCACGGTGTTGCCGTATTACCTCGACAGCAGCGCCGGCAACGCGCAGCGCGTCTCGGGCACGCCGCACAGCTACCCCGACGCACAACAGGCGTGGGACCTCGGCCGCATGAGCAAGTGGCCGACCTACAAGCAGACGCAGTCGATGGGCTATTACAAGCAGACCGAGCTGGACTTCCAGTTTGCGCTGGCCAATGCCTTCACGCTGTGCGATGCGTACCACTGCGGCTTCCACGGCGGCACCAACACCAACCGCCTGTTCCACTGGACTGGCACGAACGACCCGACGGGTGCAAACGGCGGCCCGGTCATCGACAACAGCGGCGACCACCTCGACGCCGGCGTCACCTACAACTGGATGACCTACCCCGAGCGCCTGCAGACCGCCGGCGTATCGTGGAAGGTCTACCAGAACATGCCGGACAACTTCACCGACAACCCGCTCGCCGGCTTCAAGACCTACCGCGACGCCAACGCTGCACGCGGCAACCTGAAAGACGGCAGCCCGTTCCCGCCGTACACGCCCGCAGACGAAACCATCAGCCCGCTGATCAAGGGTGTGGGCAACACCATGCCCGACGGCGGTTTCCTGCAAGCACTGAAGGACGACATCGCCGCCGGCCAGTTGCCGCAGGTGTCGTGGATCGTCGCGCCGGCCACGTACTCCGAGCACCCCGGACCGTCGAGCCCCGTGCAGGGCGCGTGGTACACGCAGGAAGTGCTCAACGCGCTCACCGCCAACCCGGCCGTGTGGAGCAAGACCGTGCTGTTCATCAACTTTGATGAGAACGACGGCTTCTTCGACCACGTGCCGCCGCCCGCCGCCCCGGCCTATGACGGCGGCGTGCTGGCCGGCAAGTCGACGGTGAGCACCGCCGGCGAATACCACACCGACAAGAACCCGTACGGCCCCGGCCCGCGCGTGCCGATGTACATCGTCTCGCCGTGGAGCCGCGGCGGTTGGGTCAACTCGCAAGCGTTCGACCACACCTCGGTGCTGCGCTTCCTGGAACTGCGCTTCAACGTCAAGGAGACGAACATCAGCGCGTACCGCCGCGCCGTGCTGGGCGACCTGACCAGCGCCTTCAACTTCGTCAACCCGAACAACGAAACGCTGCCCACGCTGCCCAGCCGTGACAAGACCACGGCTGACAACATCCGTGCTGCGCAGCAGGCCAAGGCCCAGGTGCCGCTGCCCACGGTGGCCGCGCAGCAACTGCCCGTTCAGGCCACCGGCACACGCCCCTCGCGCGCCCTGCCATACGAGCTGCACGTCAGCGCCCGTGAAGACGCCACCAACCGTGCATTGCGCCTGATCTTCAGCAACACCGGCACGGCCGCCGCCGTCTTCCACGTGTACGACCGTCTGCACCTGGATCGCGTGCCGCGCCGCTACGCGGTTGAGCCCGGCAAGATGCTCGACGACGCGTGGGACGTATACACCGCTGACAAGGGCAAGTACGACCTGTGGGTGCTCGGCCCCAACGGCTTCCACCGCGCGTTCTCGGGCGACGTGAGCGCCGTGTCGGCCGCGGGCTCCAGCGCACCGGAAATCCGCGTGTGCTACGACCTGGCCAACGCCGAGGTCTACGTGACGATGATGAACACCGGCACCACCGGCTGCACCTTCACCGTCAAGCCGAACGCGTACCGCAATGACGGCCCGTGGACGTTCGACATCCCGGCAGGCAAGCAGCTCGACCAGCACTGGCCAATCGCGCGTCAGGGCAACTGGTACGACTTCACGGTAACGGTGCCGCAAGGCGGCTTCACGCGACGCTTTGCCGGCCGCATGGAAACCGGCAAGGACGGCGTGTCCGACCCGGCCATGGGTACCTAAGGCTGTGAACTAGAAAAAAGAAGCAGAGAGGAGAACGCGGGCGGCCTTCGCAAGGGGGTCGCCCGTTTCTATTGCAACGTCAGAGCGCGTGCTGATACGGAAACAGCGCCGCGTTGAAGCCGCCGAGCGCACGCAGATGCGCCCAGTCAAAGCACGGCCCCGGATCCGTCTTGCGGCCCGGCGCAATGTCCGAATGCCCGGCAATCGCCGCAATCGGATACGCCGCGCAAATCGCCCGCACCAGCGATGCCGTGGTGGCGTACTGCTCGGGCGTAAAGGGCAGGTTATCCGTGCCCTCGATCTCGATGCCGACCGAGAAATCGTTGCAGCGCGTGCGGCCGAAAAAGTCCGATGCACCGGCATGCCACGCGCGCACGCCGCACGGCGCGAACTGCACGCACTCGCCAGTGCGGCGGATGAAGAAATGCGCCGACACACGTACGCCGCGCAACTGGTCGAAGTACGGGTGCGCGTCGCAGTCGAGCGTGTTGGTGAAGAAATTGAGCACGTTGTCCGTGCCGAAATCGGTATCGGACTGCGCAGGCGGCAGGCTGATGTTGTGCAGCACGATCAGGTCGATCGGCATGCCTTCCGGCCGCTCGTCGACGTTGGGCGACGGGTGACGGCGCGCGCCGCTCACCCAGCCGTCGGCGTCGACATGCAGGCCTTGCGGTTCAGACATCACCGTTCAGGCCGTTGCCGGCCGTTTCACCCAGACCGCTGGCAGTTTCAATGTCACGCGGGTCACGGATGCCGAGTTGCTGCATGCGATAGCGCAACTGGCGGAACGACAGGCCGAGCAGCTTGGCAGCCGCCGTACGATTGAAGCCCGTCTGGTCCAGCGCCGCCAGGATCACGCTGCGCTCGACCGACTCCAGATACGCCGGCAGATCAATAGGCAGTGCCACATTCGGCAGCGTCGGTTCCGTCGTTGCGGAGGACGGCGCGGGCTCCGCCGGTTGCACCACCGGTTGCGGCATGCCCATCGGACTCGGCACGGGCGCCGGCATATAGACCGCGTCGGGCCAGCCCGTCACGGGCGAGGGCGCCATCGTGTGGCCACTCCCCTGCAGACCTTGCGCGGCGGCCTGCGCCTCGCGCGTGCGATGGAACAGCGGCGAGCGCTCGATCTCGGCACCCAGCGCGCCCAGGTCATCCACGTCGATCGACTCGCCTTCGGCAAACGCGTACGCACGCTCGAGCAGGTTCTCCAGCTCGCGCACGTTGCCCGGGAACGGATACGCGCACAACTGCTGCAGCGCCGGGCGCGTCAGGCGCTTGGGGCGCGGATCGCCGTAACGATTGGCGAGCTGCTCCAGCAGCACGCCGGCCAGCACGGGCACGTCTTCGCCGCGCTCGCGCAGCGTGGGCATACGCAGTTCCAGCACGTTCAGGCGGTAGAACAAGTCTTCGCGGAAGCGACCGGCGGCAACCAGGCGCGCCAGGTTCTGGTGGCTCGCGCACACCACGCGCACGTCGACCGGGTCTTCGCGGCTCTCGCCGATCTTGCGTACGCGGCGCTCCTGCAGTGCGCGCAGCAATTTCACCTGCATGGTCAGCGGCAGGTCGGCCACCTCATCCAGCATGAGCGTGCCGCCGTTGGCTGCCTGGAAGAAGCCCTGGCGATCGCTGTCAGCACCGGTGAAGGCGCCCTTCACGTAGCCGAAGAACTCGGCTTCCATCAGGTTCTCGGGAATCGCGCCGCAGTTGACGGCCACGAACGGTCGCGACGCGCGTGCCGACAGCGCATGAACGGCGCGCGCCGCACGTTCCTTGCCGCTGCCCGACTCCCCGCTGATGACCACCGGTGCCATGCTGCGCGCCAGCCGCATCAGCGAGCGGCGCACTTCCTGCATGGCGGCGGAGTGGCCTGGCAGCAGGTCGTTGGTGCGCTCGGCTAGGTCGGAACTACCCGGGTCGGGATCGCGCTGCTGGCGACCCAGCGCATTGAGCACGAGGCTGCGCAGTTGATCGAGCGAGAGCGGCTTAGCGATGTAGTCGAACGCACCGGCCTTGAGTGCCTCGACGGCGTTCTCGGCACTGCCATACGCGGTGATGACGGCTACCGGCGTGCGGTCCGCCGTGGCCGAGAGCTGGCGCACGAGTTCGATGCCCAGGCCATCGCCCAGGCGCATGTCGGTCAGCACCAACGCAAAGCGCTGGCGGGACAAGGCCTCGCGTGCTTCGGCCAGCCCACCGGCGAGCACCACGTCATGCCCCATGCGGCGCAGGGAAATCTCCAACAGCTCGCGCAGGTCGGCTTCGTCATCGACGACGAGAATGGGTTCGCGAACGATGGCGACTTTGGACATGGATCAGCGGACAATCGGCAGAAATTCGCAGCCGGCGGTTTATTCCGCAACGGCCAAGGCAGGTTGGTCAAACATCAGGGTGATCACGAAGGCGCGGCGCGGCAATGTGTCGCGCGCCTCCATGGTCAACGCTCCGGTGCGATCGAGCAAGGATTCCAGCGCGATGGCGCCGTATCGGATTTGCGCATCGTTGGCGCTGCACAACTCGCGCGCCATGTAGAGGCCAAGGCCAGTGCCTTGTGCGTCATTCGTGAAGAACGGCTCAAACAGGCTGCGCTGCTGCTCGGTGGGCACCTCGGGGCCGTCATTCCAGATCACGAGTTCAGCGTGCGTCTCATCCAGTGCATAGGCAGCCAACAGGATCGAGCCCGGCACGCGGCGGCAATAGCGCAGCGCGTTGTCGAGCATGTTGCCAACCACCTGCTGCAACTGCGCCGGGTCGAACAGCACGGGCTTGTCCAGGTCGACTGCCACGCGCACGAGGTTGGGGTTGATCTCGGCACCCACGCCTGATGCACCTGCGGCACCCGCACGGCGCAGCGCTTCGGCACGCCAGCGCTCCACCACTTCGGGCAGCACCTGCGCGAGCTGCACACGCACACGCTCACCGCGCGGCCGGCGCGAGAGCATCAGCACATCGGCGACCACCTGATCGAGCCTGCGCACGTTGTCGCGGATGATGCGCAGCAGGCGCGTTTCGACACCGGAGCCTTCGGGCCGCGTGTGGCCACTCCCCTCCATGCCCTCGCCCGGGTCGTCCAACAACTCGGCCGCCTGGCTGATCGCGGCCAGCGGGTTGCGGATCTGGTGCGCGACGCTCGCCACCAGCCGCCCCATCGAGGCGAGCTTTTCCTGTTGCGCCTGCTCGGCCACGCGCTCCCAGCTTTCCACGTGGACGAGCACGGTGTCGTGCAGCTCGTGACGCAGGAAAGCCTCGTCGTCAGCCGACCAGCCCTGTGTGCCCGCTTCGGCCGACAGGTTGCGCAGGCGCAGCATCTCGCCGCCCTCGCCCGGCAGGCCCAGGCCGATCGAGCTGACCAGGCTGTCCATATAGACGCTGCGCAGGTTGGCCAAGCTTGGCAGGATGAAGCGCAGGCGCAGGCGGGCATGCAATGTTCTGCGGCCGCCCGAGGCAACGGGCATCAGGTCGAGAATGCGCGGCGCATCGTCATCGCCCGTGGCGTCGCCCGCGGCTGGGTGACGGCTCTTGCGACGCAGCCATTGACGCAGCGTTTCGAGCAGCGGACGCAGGTGCGGCACGTCCTTCAGGTCGAACAGCATCGCGCCGCTGTTCACGAAGGCGTTCTGCGACACGCCCAGCAGCATGGCAGCGGCTGGGTTGGCGGCCACCACGCGACCATCGGCGCGCACCAGCATCACGCCGTCCTGCATGTCGTAGACCATCAGGCGGTTGACCAACTGCTGCAGGCGCAGCTCGCGCTCGCGCGCCATGGTCAAACGCTCCTGCGCGATCTGCCGGTGCGACAGCCCATACATCATCGACGCGGCCATCATGTAGATGAGGCCATACAGCCCAGCCGAGGCCAGCCCCGGCTCGATCAGCCCATCGCCGATCATGTGCAGGAACGGGTCGGCCAAGACCACCATCGACGCCACCGCCGCCGTGAACAGCGCGAACAGCAGGCTGGTGAGCGCACCGGCCGCCAGCACCGGCATCAGGAACACCATCGCCACGCTGGCCGACAATCGCGACAGCGTGGCATACGCCAGCCCCAGGAACAGCAGGTCCAGCACCACGTCCAGCCGCACGCGGAACTGGAAGCGCGAGCGCCACCATCCGGCCGCAGCCAGCGTCAGCAGGGCGAGCGCGAGGTATGGCAGCGTAAGGCTGAGCAGCGCATCGCTGTTGGGTAGTGCGGCAGCCTCGGCATGCTCGCGCGGCACCATGACGAACAGCAGCAGCACCAGCGCCACAGCCGCACGGCTGAAGGCGAAATAGCGCAGCAGGCGCCACTGGAATTCAGGGGGATCGGGTTCCAGCCAGACCGAGCGCAACGCACGCCAGGCATTCAGGCGTGAGAGCAGCGTGCGGAAGCCGGACCGTGCGGCGCCGTTGGGGGCTTCGCCCGGCGTGACGGGCTTGGACTGCAGGTCAGTCTGCGAGCGGGACACCTCGGGCATCACGCGCCGTCCCGGTCGGCGTGTTCCGGGCAGCGGTAGCGGCCGCCGGGCAGCGCAACCATGCTGGTGCGCGGGGCATGCACGCCACACACAGCGCATTGCTCGATCGGCTGGGAAGCCGCGCGTTCAGACGCGCGCTTCGTGCTTCCCGGCGACGGCCCCTGCCCGGGCGAACGCGATGAACGCGACGGGCGCTCCCCCAGGCGGCTCAGCCACCACAAGCCGGCGAGCAGCATCAGGATCAGCAGGACAGGACGGGCCATGGACGAGAAAACGACAACGAAAGAGAAGCTGGAGGCGCCAAGAACGCGCTACACGCGGTGCAGGATGACTTCGAGCACAAAGCGGCTGCCCACATAGGCCAGAAGCAGGATCGAGAACGCCGCCATCACCCAGCGCAACGCCACGCGCCCGCGCCAGCCGCGGAAACGGCGCCCCACCAGGATGCCGCCAAACATCAGCCACGACAGCACTGCGAACACATTCTTGTGATCGAACTGGAAGGCACGATGGAACAACTGCTCGGAGAAAAGCGCGCCCGAAGCAATGGTCAACGTAAGCAGCACAAAGCCCGCACCGATCAGGCGGAACAGCAACTTTTCAAGCGTCAGCAGCGGCGGCAGCAGATCCAGCCAGCGGCTGAACCAGCTTGCCTCGGCGGGGCGGTTGATGGTGTGCAGGCGGCGCTCGGCGGCCAGCATCAGGATCGCGTGGAACGCCGCCAGCGTGAACAGCCCATAGGCCACGTTAGCGATGGCGAAGTGCAGCTTGAACAGCGGGCTGGCCGCATAGCCGAGGATCTGCGTACCGGGAAAGGCCAGCGGCAGCAGACTGCCAACCAGCGCCACCGGCATCACTAGCAAACCCAGACCGGCCAGCGAGAAGAACAGGCTTTCGATCCAGAAGATGCCCACACCCAGCCACAGCATGGCCGACAGCGCGTAGGCAAAGCCGAACACCATCGAACTGGCGGGGAAGATGGTCTCGTGCAGCAGGAAGCCGTGCGCGGTCAGGGCCGCCAGCAGGGCCCAGCGCCACCAGACTGGAACGGCATCGGCGGCGGCCGGCGGCGGTGGCACGAGTACCGTGGCGGCCGGCGATTGCCCGCCAGCCGCAATGGCGCCGGCAGCGGCCCGGGCTCCAAGCCCGCCGCGTCGCGCCCACGCCACCGAAGCGAGGGCACCATAGAGAAGCGCCGTCAGCGCATACAGTACAATTGCCATTTGCACAGTTTACCGCAGCGCACCCCGGTTTTGGCTGGGGCCCGCCCCCGCCGAAAGCCTCGCCGGGTGACCAAGCGGAACGCACATTCCCAGCCGGTGCAAGCCAAGCGCGCGCCGGTCTCATCTTCACCCTGTCCCCAATTCCGGATCCCTGTCACTGTCATGCTGGATAACCTGACCCAACGGCTCGCGCGCGTGGTCAAGACCATGCGCGGCGAAGCGCGCCTGACCGAAGCCAACACCGCTGAGATGCTGCGCGAAGTCCGCCTGGCACTGCTCGAGGCCGACGTGGCGCTGCCGGTCGTGCGCGAATTCATTGCCCGCGTCAAGGAAAAGGCACTCGGCGAGGAAGTCATTACCAGCCTGTCGCCGGGCCAAGCGCTGGTCGGCATCGTGCAGCGCGAGCTGACAGCCATCATCGGCGGTCAGGAAGCGCTGGAAGGCGCCGGCACCACCATCATGGGTGGGCGCGCAGCCGAGCTGAACCTCAACGTCACGCCGCCCGCGATCATCCTGATGGCCGGTCTGCAGGGTGCGGGTAAGACCACCACGGTCGGCAAGCTGGCCAAGTGGCTCAAAGAGAACAAGAAGAAGAAAGTGCTGACGGTGTCGTGCGACGTGTATCGCCCCGCCGCCATCGCGCAGTTGAAGACCGTATCCGAACAGGTCGGCGCCGACTTCTTCCCCTCGCAGCCCGACCAGAAGCCGGTGGACATTGCCGCCGCCGCGCTGGACTGGGCCAAGAAGCACTATCACGACGTGCTGATCGTCGATACGGCCGGCCGCCTCGGCATTGACGAGGCGATGATGCAAGAGATCGCCGCGCTGCATGCCACGCTCAAGCCGGCGGAAACGCTGTTCGTGGTCGACGCGATGCTCGGCCAGGATGCGGTCAACACCGCCAAGGCCTTCAACGACACCCTGCCGCTGACCGGCGTCGTGCTGACCAAGCTCGACGGTGATGCGCGCGGCGGCGCGGCGCTGTCGGTGCGTCACATCACGGGCAAGCCGATCAAGTTCGTTGGCGTGGCCGAAAAGCTCGACGGGCTGGAGCCGTTCTACCCCGACCGCATGGCCCAGCGCATTCTGGGCATGGGCGACATCCTTGCGCTGGTGGAAGAAGCCCAGCGCGGTGTCGACATGGAAGAGGCGCAGAAGCTTGCCGCCAAGATCAAGAAGACCGGCGGCTTTGACCTCGAAGACTTCAAGGCCCAGATCGGCCAGATGAAGAAGATGGGCGGACTGGGCAGCCTGATGGACAAGCTGCCCGCGCAGTTTGCGCAGCAGGCCCAGGGCGCCAACATGGACCAGGCGGAAAAGCAGGTCCGCCGCATGGAAGGCATCATCAACAGCATGACCGCCGCCGAGCGCGCCAAACCCGAACTCATCAAGGCCAGCCGCAAGCGCCGCATTGCTGCAGGCGCGGGTGTGCAGGTGCAGGAAGTCAACCGCCTGCTCAACCAATTCGAGCAGATGCAAACCATGATGAAGAAGCTCAAGGGCGGCGGCATGATGAAGATGATGCGCGCCATGGGCGGCATGAAAGGTGGCATGAAGGGCTTGTTGGGCGGCCGCTGAGCCGACTAACCTTTCCCTTGAACACCTCGCCCCGATTGATTGACACCGAACCGTTTCACCCAACTGACACGATGCTGAGCGCAGAACAGGCCCGCGAACTCTGGGCCAACTCCGAAGAAATCGTCAGCGAAGACGCCGTACGCGGCTCGCTGGATCGCATGGCCACCGAAATCACCGAGAAGATCGGCGACACCTTCCCGATGGTGTTGTCTGTGATGGGCGGCGCTGCCGTCTTCACCGGCATGCTGTTGCCCAAGCTGGCGTTCCCGCTGGAGTTCGACTACATCCACCTGTCGCGCTACAACAACCAGACCGTCGGCAGCAAAGAGATGCAGTGGCGCGTGGCGCCGCGCGAGTCGGTCAAGGGCCGCACGGTGCTGGTGCTCGACGACATCCTCGACGAAGGCGAAACGATGGCCGCCATCCGCTCGCGCATCATCGACATGGGCGCCTCCGAGTTCTACTCTGCAGTGCTGTGCGAGAAGACGCTCGCCAAGGACAAGCCGCTGTACCCGGATTTCTGCGGCTTCAACGTGCCCGACCGCTACGTGTTCGGCTGCGGCATGGATGCCAAGGGCTACTGGCGCAACCTGCCGACCATCCGCGCGCTGAAGAACACCTGACGCGGTGCAGGGACCAACAAAAAGGGCGACTCGACGGTCGCCCTTTTTCGTTCCGGGGGAATTCGCACCACTCACGCGCCGCGACGATACGGCCGCTCGCGCAGCCACTTGGTGGCGATCCACTTCTCACCGCGCTCGACCGGCAGGCCGGCGTGCAGCGTGTCTTCATCCAGCGTACCGTCGGGCCGCTTGTAGACGAAGAAGACCGCGTTACCTTTGACCGGCGCCACCTCCAGGCCAAGCTTCGGGAAGCCCGTCGCCCCGCCCGCCTGCACGCTGTTCAGGTAGATGACAAGCGTTGCCACGCGCTGGCCGCCCACCTCAAGCTGACGCGCCTCGCCGCTGCGGCTCGGGTTGAAGAAATCGAAATGCGGCTGGTATTCGCCGCCGGGGTGGTAGTGCAGCACCTGGAAGCCCTCGCCGTGCTCGACCGGCACGCCGGTGGCCTGGGCGATACGCGCCTCGATCTTGGCGATCAACGGATGCTCGCCCACCTGGAACATCGCGCCTTCGCTGGTGCGCGCGGCGATCAGGTTTTCCTCACCCGTTTCCGGATTCACTACGGGCGAGCGCTTCAGGCGGTTGTAGCCCAGTGCGATGAGCTGGTCGCATTCCTCATCCGACAGAAAGTGCTGGAACAGCACGATGCGCGGCGTCTCAAGCGCAAACAGGATGGGGATGTCGCCGTCGGCAGTGCGCACGGCGTTGCTGTTCTCGACGGCCTCCGTAGCCGGCTGTGCTGCAGACGCCGGCACGGGTGCCACGACGGGCGCCGGCGCGCGTTGGCCAAGCGCCTCGTCCACCACGCGGCGCGCGAACGCGCGGTCGTAGCCGGACTGCACCATCGAGGTGACCAGCGAATCCGCCTCGAAGCCTTCTGCCACATGGCGCTGCAGCCAGTCGTGCAGCGCGTCAGACATGGTTGCGTACGGTTGGGTGGTGGACATGCGGAGTGACGTGGATGCGGCGAACGAAAAAGATGGCCTTATTGTAGGCCGGCCACCGTGTAACGGCCGGTCAGGACCCGCCAGCAATCCGCAGCGGCGAGAACGGATTGCGCCCCGGCACATCCGGCAGCGCCTTGGCACGCGGCGGCGGCGCCTCGGCCGGCACCGGTGCCGATACAGTCAGTGCGCTCGACTCCTGATACTGCCAGCGCTTCCACGCCGCCAGCACCGCATTCGGATACTGCGGCTGGCCCCGGCTGCCGTTGTAGCGACCCAGCGCCAGATAAAGATTGCCGCCTTCGATGTCGAGATAATGGCGCAGGATCGTGCAGCCGTAGCGCAGGTTGCTCTGCAGGTGGAAGAGCTTGCGCGTGTCCTTGTCGCCAATGCTGCGCGTCCAGAACGGCATCACCTGCATCAGGCCCATCGCGCCCGCGCTGCTCATGGCGTACTTGCGGAAGCCGCTTTCCACCTGGATCAGCCCCAGCACCAGCGCCGGGTCCAACCCCGCGCGCTTGGCCTCGTAGTACGCCGTTTCGATCAACTCAACGCGGACCGACGCCTGCGGAATCTTGCCCGACATGCGCACCGACATCTCCGCCAGCCAGCGCAGGTAGCCGAGCTGCTCGTCGTTGTTGGCGAACACCGGACGCAGCGGGCGGCTGTCGGCCACGGCGGCAGACAGCGCGCTGCGCACGGAGTCCGCCAGGTATTCCTCTTTCTGGGCACCCGCCCACGCCGCCTGCGTGCCCGCGAGCAACGTCCCTGCGCACAGCGCAGTGGCGATCAGGCGGGCGGAGAACAAGCGGCGCATGCGGGTCAGTCCTGTGATTGCATTACTGCGCGAGACGCGCTTTCAGCGTGGCCAACACATCGGCCGGTGCCACGGCAGTGGCGGCTTCGTCGCGACGGCCCTGGAACTCCAGCTTGCCTTCCTTCAGCCCGCGGTCACCCACTACCACGCGGAACGGCACGCCGATCAGTTCCCAGTCGGCGAACATCGCGCCCGGGCGCTCGCCGCGGTCGTCCAGCATCACGTCGATGCCGGCGGCCACCAACTCGGCGTGCAGGCGATCGGCTTCTTCGCGCACAGCGTCGGAGCGGTCGTAACCCACCGGGCAGATCACCACCTGGAACGGTGCAATCGATGCCGGCCAGATGATCCCGCGCGCATCGTAGTTCTGCTCGATGGCCGCACCCAGAATGCGGGTGATGCCGATGCCATAGCAGCCCATCACCATCGGCTGGGTCTTGCCGTTTTCGTCGAGGAACGTGGCGCTCATCGCTTCAGAGTAGCGCGTGCCCAGCATAAAGACGTGGCCGACTTCGATGCCGCGGCAGATCGCCAGCGTGCCCTTGCCGTCCGGCGAGGCGTCGCCTTCCACCACGTTGCGCAGATCGTAGACCTCGGGCTCGGGCAGATCGCGGCCCCAGTTGGCGCCGGTGTAGTGGTAGTCCTCTTCATTGGCACCGACGACGAAGTCGCTCATGGCAGCCGCCGTGCGGTCGGCCACCACCTTGACCGGCTGCTTCGTGCCGATCGGGCCGAGGTAGCCCGGACGCGTGCCGAACGCGCGCAGGATTTCGCCTTCGGTGGCAAAGCGGAAATCGGCTAGGCCCGGCACCTTCGATGCCTTGACCTCGTTGAGTTCGTGATCGCCGCGCAACAGCAGCAGCCAGATCTGGGGCTCACCGCCCTCGACTTCCGTTGCCAACACGATGGACTTGATCGTGCGCTGCAGCGGAATGCCCAGTTGCTCGGCCACAGCCTCGCACTTGGCGCGGCCCGGCGTGTGCGTCTTGGTGAGCGCCTCGGCAGCCGCACCGCGCGGCGCGGCCGGTGCCAGGGCTTCAGCGGCCTCGATATTGGCGGCGTAGTCCGAATTCGGGCTGTAGACGATGGCGTCTTCGCCCGTGTCGGCGATCACGTGGAACTCATGCGAGCCCGACCCACCAATGGCGCCGTTGTCGGCCGCCACCGCGCGGAACTGCAGGCCGAAGCGCTGGAAGATACGCGTGTAGGCGTCGTACATCTTCTGGTACGAGACCTTCAGGCCTTCGGCGTCACGGTCGAAGGAGTACGCATCCTTCATGGTGAATTCGCGGCCGCGCATGATGCCGAAGCGCGGACGGCGCTCATCGCGGAACTTGGTCTGGATCTGGTAGAAGTTGACCGGCAGCTGCTTGTACGAGCGGATCTCGGTGCGGGCGATGTCGGTCACCACTTCTTCCGAGGTCGGCTGCATGACAAAGTCGCGCTCGTGGCGATCCTTGAAGCGCAGCAGCTCGTCGCCCATCTTGTCCCAGCGGCCGGTCTCCTGCCACAGCTCACCCGGCTGCACCACTGGCATCAGCACTTCCACCGCACCGGCGGCGTTCATTTCTTCGCGCACGATCTGCTCGACCTTACGGATGACGCGCAGACCCACGGGCATATACGTATAGAGACCCGCGCCGAGCTTCTTGATCATGCCGGCACGCATCATCAACTTGTGCGACACGATCTCCGCGTCGGCGGGCGCTTCCTTGAGCGTGGAAATGAAGAACTGGGACGCTTTCATGCGACTGACAATAAGAGATGGCGCGGCCATGCAAAGCCGCGAGAACAAGGGCAAAAGCCACCGGAATCAAGGGATAAAGCGAGGCGCCAGGCGCACATTCGCGCAGACGGCACCCCTCCCCCAGGAGGCGCGAGTGAGCGGCAACATTGCGGCATCCGGCCATCAGGACACAGAAGGACGATGCACCGCTCTATAATCGGCGTAATTCTAAAGTATTCGAGGTGCAGTCATGCTCGATCGTGAAGGCTTCCGCCCGAACGTCGGCATCATCCTCATCAACGCAAGAAACGAGGTGTTCTGGGGCAAGCGCATTGGCGAGCACTCCTGGCAGTTTCCACAAGGCGGCATCAAGTACGGCGAAACGCCCGAACAAGCGATGTTCCGCGAACTGCACGAAGAAGTCGGCCTGTTGCCAGAACACGTCCGGATCGTCGGTCGCACGCGCGACTGGCTGCGGTATGAGGTGCCGGACAAGTTCATCCGCCGCGAGATTCGCGGCCATTACCGGGGCCAGAAACAGATCTGGTTCCTGCTGCGCATGGTCGGTCGCGACTGTGACATCCAACTGCGCGCCACCGAGCATCCGGAATTCGATGCATGGCGGTGGAGCCAGTACTGGGTGCCGCTCGAAGCCGTGATCGAGTTCAAGCGCGAGGTGTATCAGCTGGCGCTGTCGGAGCTTTCCCGCTTCGTGCAGCGGCAGAATCGCGCGCCGCTGTCTCCGTATGGACGCGGCGGGCAGCACCGCGACCACCGGGCAGACAATCGCGGCGGCAACGAAAGCCACGACAACCGCCCAGGCGGCCAGAACGCGCGCGGCCCACGCCCTCAAACGGTGATGACCGTCACCACCACGACGGTCATCGTCGAGACGGTGACGACGTCGCAGCCGGCCTCATCCTCCAACCCTGACGACACTCCGTCCAAGGACAACTCGTGAATGTGAAGACGACGACACGCGGGGCGCGCCGCGCTCTCGTGCCGTTCGCGCTGGCGACTGCGCTGGCGCTGACGGCATGCGGCCACGCCCCCACCGGCAACATCGAAGACAAGCTGTTGATGGACCCGTTCAACGACAAGCCCTTCAAGGAAGACGCCGTCACCTTCCCCGCCCCGCCGGTCGATCGTGATGCGGTGCCGTTCGATTTGGGTGGCCGCAATGAATCGCCGCTGCGCTTTGCCATCGATCCGAAGTCGGTGTCGATCGGCACGGACAACGTAGTGCGCTACACCGTGCTGATCACCAGCACGACGGGCGCGCGCAACGTCAACTACGAGGGCATGCGCTGCGACACCGCCGAACGCCGCATCTACGCGACGCTGCGCAACGACACCAACCAGTGGATCGGCAACCGCGCCGTCGACATGAACGAAACCGCGAATGCGGAATCCTCAAGCATGAACGCGTACAAGCCTGCCACGGATTGGCAGCGTATCGGCAACGGCGGCCCGACGGACTATGGCTCCGCGCTGATGCGCTCGTACTTCTGCGATGTGCGGTCGGTGGCCGGGGATGGAAAGCCCGCGACGCTGGTACGCCGGCTGAAGGATTCGGGAAGAGGATTTACCGGGCCGTAAGAAATAACGGCTTGATCAGAGGGGATGACCGCTCGGTTCATCCCCTTATTTTTTGCTGTTGCTCATTGAGCCCTGGGG
The DNA here is from genome assembly GCF_000801955.1 of Ralstonia sp. A12. Classification (GTDB taxonomy): domain Bacteria; phylum Pseudomonadota; class Gammaproteobacteria; order Burkholderiales; family Burkholderiaceae; genus Ralstonia. The sequence continues at coordinate 62,581 of NZ_JSZO01000028.1, read as the reverse complement.
GCTCATACCAACAGTCAGAGCAGCACCAGGTTGTCGCGGTGTACCAGCTCGGCAGCGCTGACGTAGCCCAGCACCGCCTCAATCTCTGAAGACGCCTTGCGCGCAATCAGCCGAGCCTCGGCTGACGAGTAGTTCGTCAGCCCGCGTGCCACCTCGCGCCCAGCCGCATCTACGCAGGAGATCACCTCCCCGCGCGCGAACTCGCCCTGCACTTCGGTCACGCCAATCGGCAGCAACGACTTGCCGCCCGCGGTGAGCTTTTCCACCGCACCGGCGTCGAGCACGACACGACCGCGCAGTTGCAGATGGTCGATCATCCACTGCTTGCGGGCAGCCATGCGCCCGGTCTGCGCGCGCAGTTGCGTGCCGATGGCTTCACCGTTGGCCAGCCGCGCCAGCACGTCGGCCTCACGCCCCGAAGCGATGATGGTGTGCGCCCCCGATTTGGCCGCACGCTTGGCCGCGAGGATCTTGGTCAGCATGCCGCCCTTGCCAATGCTGGAACCCGCACCGCCAGCCATCTGCTCCAGGTCGGGCGTGCCGGCCTGCGCCTCGTCGACGAAGCGCGCGTCCGGGTCCTTGCGCGGGTCAGCCGTGTACAGGCCGCGCTGGTCGGTCAGGATGATCAGCGCGTCGCCTTCGATCAGGTTGGTGACAAGCGCGCCCAGCGTGTCGTTATCGCCAAACTTGATCTCATCGGTCACGACGGTGTCGTTCTCGTTGATGATCGGCACCACACCCAGGCTCAACAACGTGAGCAACGTCGAACGCGCATTGAGATAACGCTCGCGATCCGCCAAGTCGCCGTGCGTGAGCAGCACCTGCGCCGTGCGGATGCCGTGCCTCGCGAATTCGGACTCATATACCTGCGCCAGACCCATCTGCCCGACGGCGGCAGCGGCCTGCAGCTCGTGGATTTCCTTTGGGCGCTTGGTCCAGCCCAACCGCTGCATGCCCTCGGCGATGGCGCCGGAGCTCACCAGCACGACCTCCTTGCCGGCCGCACGTAGCGCCGCGATCTGCGCGGCCCAGCGGGCGATGGCGGCCTGATCCAGACCACGACCATCGTTGGTAACCAGGCTGGAACCAACCTTGACGACAAGGCGGCGCGCATCGGCAATCAGCGAACGCAAGGCCATGGTGGGCGAGTCTCCGAAGGATGTTGTTGGTGTTGTGGTTTATGCGTTGGCGCTGCCGTCGTGGTCGACGTTATGCAGCGTCGGGTCCAAGCGCTGATCAGGCGCGGCCGCCGCGGCTTCCTCTTCGGCACGCAGCTCGTCGAGGTACTCCTGAATCGCGTGGACCAGTGCCTGCGTACCGTCGTGCGTGAGCGCAGAAATACGGTGCACCGGGCCCTTCCACTTGAAGCGCTTCACGAAGTCGCGCGCGCGCGTTTCGCGCTCGTCCTCAGGCACCATGTCGAGCTTGTTGAGCACCAGCCAGCGCGGCTTGTCGTACAGCTCGGCGTCGTACTTCTTCAGCTCACCGACGATCGCCTTGGCTTCGGCCACGGGGTCGACGCTCTCGTCGAACGGGGCGAGGTCCACCACGTGCAGCAGCACGCGCGTACGTTGCAGGTGACGCAGGAACTGGTGACCCAGGCCCGCACCTTCAGCCGCACCCTCGATCAGCCCAGGAATGTCCGCCACCACGAACGACTTCGACGGGCCCGTGCGCACCACGCCCAGGTTCGGGTGCAGCGTCGTGAACGGGTAGTCGGCAATCTTCGGACGCGCGTTGGAAATGGCGGTGATCAGCGTCGACTTGCCTGCATTGGGCATACCGAGCAGGCCCACATCGGCCAGCACCTTCAGTTCGAGGCGCAGGTTGCGGCGCTCGCCGGCCTTGCCGTCGGTCTTCTGGCGCGGCGCGCGGTTGGTACTCGACTTGAAGTGGATGTTGCCCCAGCCGCCCTCGCCGCCCTGTGCCAGGCACAGGCGCTGGCCGTCGAGCGTCAGATCGGCGATCAGCTCTTCCGTGTCGGCGTCGTAGATGGCAGTGCCGACCGGCATGCGCAGGGTGATGTCTTCACCGGCGGCGCCATAGCAATCCGCGCCGCGGCCGTTTTCGCCATTGCGCGCGAGGTGCTTCTTGGCGAAGCGGTAGTCGATCAGGGTGTTGATGTTGCGGTCAGCAACCGCCCACACGCTGCCACCGCGCCCGCCGTCGCCGCCGTCCGGGCCGCCGAACGGGACGAATTTCTCGCGGCGCATCGAAGCGCTACCGTTGCCGCCGTCACCAGCGATCACTTCAATCCGGGCTTCGTCGATGAACTTCATGGAGGTCTCCGCCCGTGCGGCGTACGCACGGCAGGTAAAAAAGAATCGGCGCCACAAGCGCCATCGCTAACAGAACGCGCCTGGAAGAACACGCCAGGGACCAACGTAGCGCCTAGGATCAGGCGTCGCGTTTTGTTAGCGGCCAGAAACGAAAAAGCCCCGCACGGGTGCGGGGCCTTTGCACTACAAGGCTGAATCAGGCCGCCGGAACAACGTCGACGAACTGCTTCTTGCCTTCGCCGCGGTTGGCGAACTTCACGTGGCCATCGACCAGCGCGAAGAGGGTGTGGTCCTTGCCCATGCCCACGTTCACGCCAGCGTGCGTGCGGGTGCCGCGTTGGCGAACGATGATGCCGCCAGCGTTGATGGCTTGGCCACCGTACACCTTAACGCCCAGGCGCTTCGACTCGGAATCGCGGCCGTTCCGTGTGGAACCGCCGCCTTTTTTCTGTGCCATGACTGAACTCCTATCCGGTTACGTAGACGATGCAGCCTTAGGCCACGATCGAGTCGATACGCAACTCGGTGTAATTTTGACGATGCCCTTGGCGCTTTTGGTAGTGCTTACGACGGCGCATCTTGAAGATGTGCACTTTGTCGTGACGACCGTGGGAGATGACGGTGGCTTTGACGGCAGCACCGCTCACCAGAGGCGCACCAACTTTGAGTTGATCGCCAGCGCCCACTGCGAGCACCTGGTCAAGCGTGATTTCTGCGCCAACGTCCGCCGGTATCTGTTCTACTTTAAGTTTTTCGCCAGCAGCAACCTTGTATTGCTTACCGCCGGTTTTTACGACCGCGTACATTGTCGGACCTCGATAAAAGAACGTTAATTCTTGAACTAAACGTGACTCTTGTGCCACCCACCACCTGCCTGCGCAGACAGCGGACACAGAGAACTCGCAACTATACAAGAAAAACCCAAACAAATCAAAGGCTAATCGTGCGCTGGGTGTGCTGTATCCGCACAACGGCCTGCCGCGCCATTCGCCAGCCACCGCAGGGGCGGGCGAACCGCGCGCTTGCTCTATAATCTGGCGGTTTTTGCGCCGCATCGATCGTGCGCAAGCAAACTATCCGTCACACCGCCTTCCGCCGGAAATCGCCTTGACCCAGACCTCCGCCTCCGTCCTGCTCGCCCCTGTCGCTGAAGACATGCGCGCCGTCGATGCCGTGATCCGCCGCCGCCTCGGCTCGGAGGTGGTGCTGATCAACCAGATCGGCGAATACATCATCAGCGCCGGCGGCAAACGCCTGCGCCCAGTGATCCTGTTGCTGGTGGCCAATGCGCTAGGCTACAAGGGTGAGCATCACCACGAACTGGCTGCCGTGGTTGAGTTCATCCACACCGCCACGCTGCTGCACGACGACGTGGTCGACGAATCCGACCTGCGCCGCGGCCGCAAGACCGCCAACGCCGTGTTCGGCAACGCCGCTAGCGTGCTGGTGGGCGACTTCCTGTATTCGCGCGCCTTCCAGATGATGGTGCAAGCCAACAGCATGCGCATCATGCAGATCCTGGCCGACGCCACCAACATCATCTCCGAGGGCGAGGTTCTGCAACTGTTGAACATGCACGACCCCGACGTGACGGAAGAGCGTTACCTGCAGGTGATCCGCTACAAGACCGCCAAGCTGTTTGAAGCCGCTGCGCAGATCGGCGCGGTGCTCTCAGGCGCGGATGCCGCCACCGAAGAAGCCGCTGCTGAGTACGGCCGCCGCATCGGCACCGCCTTCCAGATCGTGGACGACCTGCTCGACTACACCGCCACCGCTGACCAGATGGGCAAAAATGCGGGCGACGACCTGCGCGAAGGCAAGCCGACGCTGCCGCTTATCTATCTGCTGCGTAACGGCACGGAAGAACAACGCACGCTGGTGCGCCAGGCAATCGAGCAAGGCGGCACGGAACATTTCGACGCCATCTTCGCGGCCATCCAGGCTTCCGGCGCACTGGAATACACGCGTCAGGCCGCCGAGCGCGAGGCCGCTGCAGCCGAGAGTGCAGCAAATGCATTACCCCCTTCCCTTTTCCGTCAGACGCTGATAGACTTGTGTGCTTTCTCGCTGCAACGTCAGTCCTGACCAGCACGAGAGATTGCGAAGAAGCATCGGGGTGTAGCTTAGCCTGGTAGAGCGCTACGTTCGGGACGTAGAGGCCGGAGGTTCGAATCCTCTCACCCCGACCAGAAATTCCCTTGTCGATCAAGGACATCAAGCCCAGCGATTGCTGGGCTTTTTTGTTTCTGAAGCGCGTCTGTAACAACGGCATGCGCGCAGCCGCCCCGCCCGCATTGGCGCGACAAACCCCTCTGCTATAGTGGCCGCTTTGCCGCTCCCCCTTCTCCCGCCTTGGACTCTTGGCCACTCTGGGCACAAATCGGCGCCGTCGTGCTGCTGTTGTGCTGCTCCGCCTTCTTCTCGATTTCCGAAACCGCGATGATGGCGCTCAACCGCCATCGCCTGCGCCATCTTGCCAAGTCCAACATCTCGGGCGCGCGCAATACGCAGCAATTGCTCGGCCAGACCGACAAGCTGCTCTCGTTCATCCTGATCGGCAACAGCCTGATCAATACCGCCGTGCCGGTGCTGATCACCACCCTTGCCATCCACTACTTCGGCAATAGCGGGACGACGCTGTCAATCGCCACGGCGGCGGTCGCCTTCCTCATCATCATCTTCTGCGAGATCGCACCCAAGATCGTCGGGGCGACGTACCCGGAGCGCATTGCGTTTCCGGCAAGCTTTGTCATTGCGCCGCTGCTGAAGATCACGATGCCGCTGGTGGCTGTGGTCAACGCGTTTGCCATGGGCGTGCTGCGCCTGGTGCGCATCAACACGAAAGCTGCGCCGGAGCAGCGCATGTCCACCGAGGAGTTACGCACGCTGGTGCTGGAGTCTGGCAACTTCATCCCGCACAAGCACCGCAGCATCCTGCTCAACCTGTTCGACCTCGACGCCATCACCGTGGACGATGTGATGACACCGCGCGCGCGGGTGGAGTCACTCGATCTGTCGCGCCCGATCGACGAGGTGATTCAGCAGCTCGAGACCTGCTATCACAACAAGCTGCCCGTGTTTGAGCAGGACAGCGACCAGGTAATCGGCATTCTGCATGTACGCAAGGTGCTGTCGCTGCTGGGCGACACCGAGCTCACACATGACGATTTCCGTGCACTCCTGGTGCAACCGTACTTCGTGCCGAGCGGCACGCCGGTGTTCCGCCAGCTACAGTATTTTCAGGAGAACCGCCGCCGCATCGGCCTGATCGTCAACGAATACGGCGACATGCTGGGGCTGGTGACGCTGGAAGACATCATCGAAGAGATGATCGGTGAATTCACCACCACGCTGCCGAATGCCGGCAAGCTGGCCTGGGACGCCGAGGGCGCCTATCTTGCGGATGCAGGCATGTCGCTGCGCGATTTGAACCGGCGCCTGGGCCTGACCTTGCCGACCGATGGCCCGAAGACGCTCAACGGGCTGGTACTGGAAGTGCTGGAGGAGATTCCCGAGGCGACGGTCAGCGTAAAGATTGCCGGGTGCGTGATGGATATCGTGCAGATGGACAGCCAGTCGATCCGTACCGTGCGACTGCACCGGCCAGCCGCCCCTAAGCGTAGCTGAGGCCACTCTCTAGACAGAAACCCGGCCGAAAACTTCAGCCCGAGCGGTTTTCTGCCGATGTGGCACAAATGCAAGCTGCACGCTGGAGGCTGTTGCCGATGTGCGCTTTACAAATCCAGAGGCGGTCGGCAAACTGCCCCGGTTCCGGGCACCACCCCCCACGAATGGGTGGGGTACCGGCTGCAAACATAGAACAACTCGCCTTGGGGGGCGGGCACACACTCAAGGCAGTGGGGCCGAGTGTGTGCTGAAATGGTCAGCCAGACGGACTCATGACACTCGGACTCGCTCTAGCACAGAGCCGGCGGATCGCGCCGACGCTACTCACCCAGTTGGAACAGAGCGCGCGCGAAAAGCGCACGCAGCTGATCGACGAGCTGGTGGGCAGCGGGATCATGAGTGCGCACGATCTGGCCGTGTTCGTGGCCGGCAAGTACCAGATGCCGCTGCTGGACCTGGCCCAGTACAAGCTCGACACCGTGCCAGCCGTACTGACGGCCAATAAGCACTTCGCGCAACTGCGGCTGCTGCCGCTGGGCCGCCGCGACAACCGCCTGATCCTGGCCACGTCCGACCCGAGCGACCCGAAGCCGATCGAAGAGCTGCGTCAGAAGATGAACGTGGCGATCGAAACGGTGATCGTCGAGCACGACAAGCTGGTGCGCCAGTTGAGCCTGGCCAACGAGGCGCCGGCCGAGATCAAGTCGCTCTTCCCCATGCAAGAAGCGACGCAGATCGAGTACGACGCAGGCGCCGCTGCGGCAACGCGACGCACCAACACAGACGGCATCGACGATGCTCCCGTGGTGCGCTTCCTGCAGAAGCTCTTCACCGAAGCCCTGCTGCGCGGCGCATCGGACTTGCACTTCGAGCCGTTTGAAACGTTTTACCGCGTGCGTTTCCGCATCGACGGCATCCTGGCGCAGGTTGCACAGCCGCCGCTGGATATCCGCGACAAGATCGCCACCCGCATCAAGGTGCTCTCGCGCCTGGACATCTCGGAAAAACGCGTGCCGCAAGACGGCCGCATGAAGCTGCTCATCACCGTCCCGAAAGACAAGAAGGACAAGGACAACAAAGAGACGATCGAGCGCGCCATCGACTTCCGGGTGTCGACGCTGCCGACGCTGTTCGGCGAGAAGATCGTGATCCGGATTTTGGAGTCGTCCACCGAGCGACTCGACATCGACCAGCTCGGCTACGAGCCCGAGCAGAAGCAGCTGCTGCTCGACGTGATCAAGCGTCCCTACGGGATGGTGCTGGTGACGGGCCCGACCGGCTCGGGCAAGACGGTGTCGCTGTACACCTTCCTGAACAAGCTGAACCAGGGCGACATCAACATTTCCACCGCCGAAGACCCGGCGGAAATCCAGTTGCCCGGTATCAACCAGGTCAACGTGAACGACAAGGCAGGGCTGACCTTTGCGGCGGCACTCAAGTCGTTCCTGCGTCAGGACCCGGACATCATCATGGTGGGCGAAATCCGGGATCTGGAAACGGCGGACATCTCGATCAAGGCCGCGCAGACCGGTCACTTGGTGTTCTCCACGCTGCACACCAACGACGCGCCGACCACGCTGACCCGTCTGATGAACATGGGTGTGGCACCGTTCAACATCGCGTCGTCGGTGCTGATGATCACGGCGCAACGTCTGGCGCGCCGGCTGTGTAAGGAATGCAAGAAACCCGGTCCGCTGCCCAAGGAAACGCTGCTCGACGCCGGCTTCACGGAAGCCGATCTCGACGGTTCTTGGCAGCCGTATCACCCGGTCGGCTGCGAAACCTGCAACGGCAGCGGCTACAAGGGCCGCGCCGGTATCTACCAGGTCATGCCGATTACCGAGGCAATCCAGGAAATCATCCTCACGCACGGCACCGCGCTGCAGATTGCCGAACAGGCACGCAAGGACGGCGTCCTGTCACTGCGCGAATCGGGCCTGCGGAAAGTGAAACAGGGGCTGACTTCCCTAGAGGAAGTGCTGGCCACGACGAACCAATAACCTTCTCGATCAATCGTTCCCATACCGGGGGGTAGGAACCAACCATGGCCACACGAGCACCTGCCGCAAACCGCGCGGCCGCCGCGCCGGCACGTAAGTCCGCCACTACGAAGGCACCCACGCAGTACATCTTTGAGTGGGAAGGTAAGGACCGCAAAGGCAAGATCTTCAAGGGTGAGATGCGCGCAGAGAGCATCACCGAGGTGAATGCGGTCCTGCGCAAGCAGGGCCTGTCGATCACAAAGTCCAAGCGCCGCCGCGCTGCCCGGGGCAAGAAGATCACGCCGAAAGACATTGCGTACTTCACGCGCCAGCTCTCGACCATGCTGAAGGCCGGCGTGCCGCTGCTGCAGTCGGTCGACATCATCGCGCGCGGTCACGCCAATCCGAACTTCACACAGTTGTTGACGGAAATCCGCGTCGACATCGAGTCGGGTAGCAGCATGGCAGCCGCCTTCCGCCGCCACCCGAAGTATTTCGACACGCTGTACTGCAACCTGATCGACGCGGGTGAACAGGGCGGTATTCTCGACGCCCTGCTCGAGCGCCTGTCGCTGTACATGGAAAAGTCGCTCGCACTGAAGGCGCAGATCAAGTCGGCCATGATCTACCCGATTTCGGTGCTGACCGTGGCGTTTGCCGTAACGGTGGTGCTGATGATCTTTGTGGTGCCCTCGTTCAAGGGCGTGTTCTCCAGTTTCGGCGCCGATCTGCCGGCGCCGACACTGTTCGTTATCGCGATCTCCGACTTTTTCGTTAAGTGGTGGATTCCAATCGTGCTGGGCCCGGTCATCGGCATTGCAGCATTCACACGGGCATTCAAGAGATCTGAGAACGTCCAGCGCTCCACGCACCGCTTCATCCTGAGGATCCCCATCTTCGGCAATATCATCCGTAAGGCAACCATCGCCCGCTGGACACGTACGCTGGCCACGATGTTTGCAGCCGGCACGCCACTGGTGGAATCGATGGAATCGGTGGCAGGTGCAGCCGGCAACTGGGTGTATCACGACGCGACGCTGGAGGTTCAGCAAGCGGTGCGCATCGGTACCAGCCTCACCAACGCCATGCAGGCCACGCACGTATTCGACAACATGGTCCTGCAGATGACGCAGATCGGCGAGGAATCCGGTGCGCTGGACAACATGCTGTTGAAGGTGGCCGAGTTCTACGAGCGCGAGGTCGACGATGCCGTCGCCAATATTTCCACCTTGATCGAGCCGGTCATCATTGTCTTCCTGGGTGTGATGATTGGCGGGTTGGTGGTGGCAATGTATCTGCCTATCTTCAAGCTCGGCACGGTGGTCTGAAGCAATGCCTGATGTATTCGTCATCCCCACGCTGGCCCAACTGCCGGCGTGGTTCGTGATTGGGACGGGCGGGCTGGTTGGCCTGCTCGTCGGCAGCTTCCTCAACGTCGTGATCCACCGGCTGCCTCGCATGATCGAGCGCGAGGAAGCCAACTACATCGCCGAGCTGCGCGAAGAACCGCTTCCCCATCCCGACGCCTACAACCTGGTCGTTCCGCGCTCGGCATGCCCGTCGTGCGGCCACCAGATCAAAGCCGTTGAAAACATCCCCGTGTTGAGCTGGCTGGCACTGCGTGGGCGCTGCAGCGCCTGCAAGACGCCGATCTCTTGGCGCTATCCCGCGGTCGAGTTGGTGACAGGCCTGCTCACCGGGGCTTGCTTCTGGCACTTCGGTCCGACCTGGGTGGCGGTGGCCTCGGCTGTATTGCTGTGGTTCCTGGTCGCCGGCACGATGATCGACGCCGACACCCAACTGCTGCCCGACGCCATCACCCAGCCGCTGCTGTGGCTCGGCCTGGGCGTGAACCTGTTCGGCATGTTCGCGCACCTGCACGACGCGGTGATCGGCGCGATGGCCGGCTACCTTTTCCTATGGTCGATCTACTGGGCCTACAAACTGCTGCGTGATCGCGAAGGCATGGGCTACGGCGACTTCAAGCTGATGGCCGCACTCGGCGCGTGGTTCGGCTGGCAGGCACTGCCGCTGCTGGTGCTGCTGTCTTCGGTGGTGGGGCTGGTGTTCGGGCTGTTCCGCATGGCGCGAGGCATCAGCAGCGAAACCCCCTTCTCGTTCGGACCGTTCATTGCCGGTGCCGGCGTGATCGCACTGTTGGCTGGCCCGCAGCTGGTCATGCTGACGGGGCTTGGGCCTCTACTCGCACCGTAAAGGCACCATCGCATGCGCGTGATCGGCCTGACCGGCGGCATTGGCAGCGGCAAGAGCTACGTGGCGGATCGCCTGGCCGAGCGTGGCGCCGCCATCGTCGACACGGACGCCATCGCACACGAGATCAGCGCACCAGGCGGCGCCGCCATCCCCAAGCTCGTTGAAGCCTTCGGCCCCGGCATCCTGCGTGCCGACGGCGCCATGGACCGTGACGCCATGCGCGCACTCGCGTTTTCCGACGCCACCGCCAAGGCGCGGCTGGAGCAGATCACACATCCGCTGATCCGTGAGATCGCCTTGTCGCGCGGGGCAGCGGCGCAGACGTCCGGTGCGCATCCGTACCTCGTCTACGTCGTCCCGCTGCTGGTGGAATCGCTGGCCGGGCATCAAAGCTGGCGCGCGCTGGTCGACCGCATTCTGGTGGTCGACTGCCCGGTCGAAACCCAGATCGCCCGTGTGATCGCCCGTAATGGCTTGCCGCGATCGCAAGTGGAAGCCATCATCGCCCGCCAGGCGTCGCGCGATGCCCGCCTGGCTGCCGCCGACGACGTGATCGACAACAGCGGAACGCTGGCCGACCTCCTCCCGCAGATCGACCGACTGGACCAAGCCTGGCGGACGAGTTGAAACCATCTGAAAGGCGGCCAAATGAACGTGAGGCCCCTTTGCATTGTGATGAACGAGGGTCTCGCATAGAATGCGGGCAGATCGAAGCCAAACGGGCTTCGTGCCAGCCAAATCGGGCACCCAAGTTTTGATCCTGTACGAATATCCCTTCAACGAACGCATTCGAACGCTGCTGCGGCTCGAAGATCTGTTCGAGCGGCTGGATTTCTTTCTCGTGCAGGAACACCCGCTGCAGCACCATGTGGCGCTGACCACGCTGTTCGAGGTGGTCGACGTGGCCGGCCGCGCCGACCTCAAATCCGACCTGCTGAAGGAACTCGATCGCCAGCGCCAAACGCTCACCGCGCTGCGCGCCAATCCGCAGATCGACCAGGACGCGCTCGACGCCGTCATCAGCGAGCTGGAAACGGCCTCGGGCAACCTCACCGCCACACACGGCAAGGCCGGACAACTCATCGCCGACAACGAGTGGCTGACGAGCATCCGCAGCCGCGCCATCATCCCGGGCGGTACGTGTGAATTTGATCTGCCGGCGTATTTTGCATGGCAGCATCATCCCGCCGAGCGCCGTCGCGCCGACATCATCAAATGGGCTCAGCCCCTGGTGCCGCTGCGCGATGCCACGATGATCGTGCTGCGCCTGCTGCGTGAGTCTGGTCAGAGTGGCAAGGTGATTGCTAACGCGGGCAGCTATCAGCAGATGCTGTCGGGTCGCGTGTACCAGCTCATGCAGGTGCGCCTGGATGAGTCGGCGCTGGGGTTCATTCCCGAGATCAGCGCCAACAAGTACATGCTCTGGGTGCGCTTCACCCAGCAGGATGGTGACCTGCGCCCCAAGCCGGTGGACGCGGATATCCCGTTCCAGCTCAAGCTCTGCAATTTCTGAGCCCCGGACCTGTTCAATGACTGCCAAGACTGTCAAATGCCCGACTTGCGGCAAGCCGGTACCTTGGGTGCCGGAGAGCCGCTACCGCCCGTTCTGCTCTGAACGCTGCAAGCAAATCGACCTAGGCGCCTGGGCCGCCGAGCAGTACACGATCCCTGTGGTAGAAGAGGACGACCTGCCCGACGCACCGGGCGGTGATACGAGCGGCAAGCTCAACTAGCCGTCCGAGTTTCCCTTTCCTCGCGCATCCATTCGAAAACGGGCAACGTCGCCGGTAGCACCGGATCGACGCTGATAGGCAGCGTCTGCCAGGCGAAATCCTGACCTTCCAGCGCACACAACGCACCGTCCCACGCCGTCACCTTGCAGAAGTGCAGGCGCACGTACGCGTGCGGGTAGTCGTGCTCAATGGTGTGCCACGGTACGCAGGTGCGCAGCGTGACATCCAGCTCCTCCTTCAGCTCGCGTGTGAGCGCAGCCTCCACGGATTCGCCCGCTTCCAGCTTGCCGCCGGGGAATTCCCAGTAGCCTGCATACGGCTTGCCTTCGGGACGCTGCGCCAGCAGGAACTGGCCATCCGGCTGCACGAGCACGCCAACGGCTACCTCAGTGATCTTGCGGCCGTCCGGCGTATGCGTCGGCGGCACCTGCGTCAGGGTGTCAGTCGACATGCTGCCGCCCGTGCTTGCCGCCCCAGTCGCGCGCGAACTGCCATGCCACGCGGCCCGAACGCGAGCCGCGCTCGAGCGCCCACACCAGCGCGTCACCACGCGCGGCGGCGATGTCCTCATCGCTGCAGCCGAAGTGTTTGAGCCAGTGGCCGACGATGGTCAGGTACTCATCCTGCTTAGGCGGATAGAACGACAGCCACAGCCCGAAACGCTCCGACAGCGAGATCTTCTCTTCCACCACCTCGCCCGGATGGATCTCGCCATCCGACGTGTGCTGGTAGGTCTCGTTGTCCTTCATGTACTCGGGCAACAGGTGGCGCCGGTTGGACGTGGCGTAAATCAGCACGTTGTCCGACTGCGCCGCCACCGAGCCATCCAGCGCAGACTTCAGCGCCTTGTAGCCCGACTCGCCCTCTTCGAACGAGAGGTCATCGCAGAAGATCGCGAAGCGCTCGGGGCGCGCGGAGAGCCGCTCAACGATATCGCCCAAGTCAGCCAGATCATCCTTGTCGACTTCGACCAGGCGCAGACCATCCTTCACGAATTCGTTCAGGCAGGCCTTGATGAGCGACGACTTGCCGGTGCCGCGCGCGCCCGTGAGCAGCACGTTGTTGGCGGGCAGCTTGCGCACGAACTGGCGCGTGTTGGCAACGATGGCGCCTTTCTGGCGCTCGATGTTGTGCAGATCGCTCAGGTGGATCGGCGGCAGCTGGCGGATCGGTGCCAGATAGCCAATGTTGCCGAACAGGCTCTGGCGCTTGCGCCAGCGGAAGGCGACCGCCTCGTTCCAGTCGGCTTCGGTCAGCTCAGGCGGCAGCCATTGCTCGAGCCGCCCCAGGAAGCGGTCAAGCCGTGCGGAAAGATCGGATGACATGGCAGCGAGCCCCGGATTACGAGCGGTAGTCCGCGTTGATCGACACGTAGTCGTGCGAGAAGTCGCACGTCCACACGGTGGCGGTGGCGTCGCCGCGACCGAGCGCGATGCGCACGGTGATCTCGGCCTGCTTCATCACGCGTTGGCCGTCTTCCTCGCGGTACTCCGGGTTGCGGCCACCGTCACGGGCAACCCATACGTCGTCGAGCCACAGGTTGACGCCGTCCACGTCGAGGTCCGTCACGCCGGCATAGCCGACGGCCGCCAGGATACGGCCCAGGTTGGGGTCCGATGCGAAGAACGCGGTCTTGACCAGCGGCGAATGCGCGACCGCGTAGGCGATCAGGCGGCACTCATCGACGTTGCGGCCACCCTCAACGCGAATGGCCATGAACTTGGTCGCACCTTCGCCGTCGCGCACGATCTTCTGCGCGAGGTCTTGTGCAAGGCCGGTCAGTGCGTCGCGCAGCGCGGCATAGTCGGGGTGCGACTCGGAATCGATGCGCGGCGTGCCGGCGCGGCCCGTGGCGATGATGACGAACGAATCATTGGTCGACGTATCGCCGTCCACGGTGACGCTGTTGAACGAATGATCAGCCGCATAGCGCACGAGGCCTTGCAGCACGACTTCGTCCACGTTGGCGTCGGTGGCAATGAAGCCAAGCATGGTCGCCATGTTCGGGCGGATCATGCCCGCGCCCTTGCTGATGCCCGACATGCGTACGGTCTTGCCCGACAGCGTGCACGTGGCCGACGCAGCCTTGGGCACGGTGTCGGTGGTCATGATGGCTTCAGCGGCGGCCAGCCAGTTGTCCGGCTTGGCATTGGCCTGGGCAGCCGGCAATCCGGCGATGATGCGGTCAACCGGCAGCGGCTCCAGAATCACGCCCGTCGAGAACGGCAGCACCTGCTCCGCCGACACACCCAGCAGCTTGGCAACCGCATCGCAGGTCTGGCGCGCATGCGCGAGGCCCGGTGCGCCCGTACCCGCATTCGCATTGCCCGTGTTCACCACAATGGCGCGTGCGCCCTGACCACTCGCCAGATGCTCGCGGCAAACCTGCACCGGTGCGGCGCAGAAACGGTTCTGCGTGAATACGCCGGCCACGCTCGCGCCCTCAGCAATGCGTACCAGCAGCACGTCCTTGCGATTGGCCTTGCGGACACCAGCCTCGGCCCAGCCAAGGTCTACGCCGTCGATCGGCAACAGGGAGTCAGCGGCGGGCGCGACGAGATTCACAGCCATGGAGCACACCTTTCAAATGAGGATGCCCGCATTGCGGGCATCGTGAATCAACAGAAAACGAAACGCGCCGCACAGGCGGCGCGTGTGAGCAGCGTCAGGCCAGCTTGCCGTGGCACTGCTTGTACTTCTTGCCCGAACCGCACGGGCACGGATCGTTGCGGCCAACCTTGGGCACTTCGCCCGCCAGCGCTGCCGCAGCAGCAGAAGCGGCCGAGCGGTGCGCCGACATGCCCGGCTCGGCGCCGTGAATCTCGGCATCGCCCGCGGCCACTTCGGCCAGTTCGCTGAACTCGTCGTGCTTGTACTGCAGGTTGCTCAACGCGGACAGGTCTTCTTCGATCTGCTCCGAAGCCTGCTCCAGTTGCTCCTGCGACTGGATGCGGACCGTGAAGACAATCCGCGTGACTTCGTTGCGGATGGTGTCGAGCAGACGACCAAACAGTTCGAACGACTCGCGCTTGTATTCCTGCTTCGGATCCTTCTGTGCATAGCCGCGCAGGTGGATGCCCTGGCGCAGCATGTCCAGCGCAGCCAGATGTTCGCGCCAGTGCGTGTCGAGGCTCTGCAGCATCACCGAACGCTCGAAACCGGCGAAGGACTCGCGGCCGACCTGCGCCACCTTGCCTTCATACACAGCTTCGGCGGCGTCCATCACCATCTTCAGCAGCTCTTCGTCTTCGATGGACTGCGCGTCTTCCAGCGTCTTCACCAGCGGCTGATCGACACCCCAGTCCTCACGCAGCGCCTTTTCCAGACCGGCGACATCCCACTGCTCTTCCATGGTCTCGGCCGGCACGTAGGTGCGGAACAGCTCGGTGAACACGGATTCGCGCAGGTTCTTGACGACATCGCCAATATCACCCGCTTCTAGGATCTCGTTACGCAGCTTGTAGATTTCGCGGCGCTGGTCGTTGGCAACGTCGTCGTACTGCAGCAGTTGCTTGCGGATATCGAAGTTGCGGCCTTCCACCTTGCGCTGGGCCGATTCGATCGAGCGCGTGACGATGCCGGCTTCGATCGGCTCGCCTTCGGGCATCTTCAGGCGGTCCATGATGGCGCGCACGCGGTCGCCCGCGAAAATGCGCAGCAGCTGGTCATCCAGCGACAGGTAGAAGCGCGACGAACCCGGGTCACCCTGACGGCCGGCACGGCCGCGGAGCTGATTGTCGATCCGGCGCGACTCATGGCGCTCGGTGCCGACGATGTGCAGACCGCCGGCGGCCTTCACCTGCTCGTGCAGCGATTGCCACTCGTCCTGCAGCGTCTTCACACGTGCAGCCTTTTCTGCGTCGGAGAGTGCCTCGTCGGCCATCACGAAGCCAGCTTGCTTCTCCACATTGCCGCCCAGCACGATGTCGGTACCGCGACCGGCCATGTTGGTCGCAATGGTGATCGCCTTGGGCCGACCCGCTTCCGCGATGATGGCGGCCTCGCGCTCGTGCTGCTTCGCGTTGAGCACCTGGTGCGGCAGCTTGACCTGGTTCAGCAGGTTTGACAGCAGCTCGGAGTTTTCAATGGACGTGGTGCCCACCAACACCGGCTGGCCGCGCTCGTAGCAATCTTGAATATCGCGGATGACGGCGTCGTAGCGCTCCTTCCCGGTCTTGTAGATCTGGTCCTGCAAGTCCTTGCGCTGCGGCGTGCGGTTGGTCGGGATCACCACGGTTTCCAGACCGTAGATCTCCTGGAATTCGTACGCTTCCGTATCCGCCGTGCCGGTCATGCCCGCCAGCTTGGTGTACATGCGGAAGTAGTTCTGGAACGTGATGGTCGCCAGCGTCTGGTTTTCCTGCTGGATCTGCACGCCTTCCTTGGCTTCCACGGCCTGGTGCAGGCCGTCGGACCAACGGCGGCCCGTCATCAGGCGGCCGGTGAATTCATCCACGATCACCACTTCACCGTTCTGCACCACGTAGTGCTGATCGCGGAAGAACAGGCTGTGCGCGCGCAGGGCGGCGTACAGATGGTGCATCAGCGTGATGTTCTGCGGCGCGTAGAGCGATTCGCCCTCGCCGATCAGGCCGGCCTGCAGCAGGATCTGCTCGGCTTTCTCATGACCCGATTCGGTCAGGTAGACCTGGTGCGATTTCTCATCGACGTAGTAGTCGCCCGGCTTTTCGACGCCCGTGCCATCGGCTTTTTCTTCGCCGATCTGGCGCGTGAGCTGCGCCGGGATGCCGTTCATGCGGCGGTACAGATCGGTGTGGTCTTCGGCCTGGCCAGAGATGATCAGCGGCGTACGCGCCTCGTCGATCAGGATCGAGTCCACCTCGTCGACGATGGCGTAGTTCAGCGGACGCTGCACGCGCTGGCCGGCGTCGTACACCATGTTGTCGCGCAGGTAATCGAAGCCGAACTCGTTGTTGGTACCGTAGGTGATGTCCGACGCGTAGGCGGCCTGCTTCTGGTCGTGATCCATGGTGGTCAGGTTGACCCCCACCGACAGGCCCAGCCAGTTGTAGAGCTGGCCCATCCACTCCGCATCACGCTGCGCCAGATAGTCGTTGACGGTGATGACGTGCACGCCCTGGCCAGAGACGGCGTTCAGGTACACCGCCAGCGTAGCGGTCAGTGTCTTGCCTTCACCCGTGCGCATTTCAGCGATCTTGCCGTCATGCAGGACCATGCCGCCGATCATCTGCACGTCGAAGTGGCGCATCTTCATCACGCGCTTGCTGGCCTCGCGGCACACGGCAAACGCTTCGGGCAGCAGCGCGTCCAGCGTCTCGCCCTTGGCGAAGCGCTGGCGGAACTCCTCGGTCTTGGCCTGCAGCTCGGTATCGGAGAGCGCCTCGAACTTCGGCTCGAGCGCGTTGATCTGCACCACCTTGCGGCGGTACTGTTTGATCAGCCGCTCATTGCGGCTGCCGAAAATCTTCTTGAGAAGGCCCGTGATCATCGATGGCTAGGGCCGACAAGCCACCCGGAGAGCGCCTCGCGGAAGACCGCGAAACACAGGCGGCGCAACGGCCCGAATAGGGTTGGCGCAAAGGCGGGAGTTTAGCATGCGCAAAACCCCCGTTTGATGGCAGCAGACTGGCCGGATGTGGCAGGAACGCCGCACTTTGGCACAGTATCGAAACCGGCCGGGCAACCGCACATTCACGCTGATTTGGGGACGGGCGCCCCGATTGCAACCCGGCGCAGTCAGTGACCGGCGGTCGCCATGCTCTTGCCGATGTCGGCAGCCGCAACCTGCGGGCCCCGCACCTTGGTGGCAGCCATCTTGGGCTGGCCGGCGTTTTCCAGGAAGGCCACGGGATTCTGCGGCACATCGTTGACGTGCACCTCGAAGTGCAGGTGCGACCCGGTGGCACGGCCAGTGCGGCCCACCAGCGCGATGCGTTCCCCCGCCTTGACGATGTCACCGATCTTCACGAACACCTTGGACGCGTGGGCATACCGCGTCTTCAGGCCGTTGCCGTGGTCAATGTCGACCATGTTGCCGTAGTCGCTGCGGAATTCGCTGGCCACCACCACACCGCCGGCCGCCGCCACGATGGGCGTGCCCACCGGCGCGACAAAGTCCACGCCGTCATGCTGCGTGCGCCGACCGGTGAACGGATCGATACGTGTGCCGAAGCCAGACGAGTCGTAGCCGACGGCCACCGGGCGCACGGTCGGCATCATCTTGGCGTGGATCTGGCGGTCCATCAGGGTGCTCTCGAGCACGCTGAGGTAATCGTTGCGCTGGTCAGCGGAGCGCGTCAGGCGATCGAGTTCGGACTGGATTTCCGGCATCGACATCGCGCGGGAGAACGCGCCCTCCGGCCCACCACGTCCCGGCTGAGCCTTGAAGTCGAACTCGCGCGGCGGCACGCCGGCCAAGCCCGATACGCGGGCGCCCAGCGCATCCAGGCGCACCATCTGCGCCTGCATTTCGCCGATGCGTGCGGCCATCAGGTTGAGGTTTTCGCGGGTGACGCTGGAATCGGCACCCGAGGTACCGGACAGGGTGGCGCCGGGCACCAGGCCCTGCTTGACCGCCAGCCACATCGCCCCGCCCGACAGTGCCGCGACGGCCAGCAACGCTGCGCCAATGGCCGCGAAGACATTGCGTCGCGACAGGTGCGTCGCGCCTGCCTTGCGCGGATGAATCAGGATGATCTGCATCGCTCGCCCATGGCCCCAAGAAGGGACAAAAAAGCCGCCCAACGGCACGAAAGCGCGATGAAGCGCCCTACAATGCCGGCATGCGAATCTTTGTTCATCCCGCTCTCAAGACGCCCATAGCAAAACCGGTCCAGGACTGGCTCTCGGGTGCCGGCTCGGTCGGCCCGCTGATGCAGGCAGCCAAGCAGTTGGCGTCGTTGGAAGCGGAGGTGTTGTCGCTGTTGCCGCCCGGTTTGGGCAGCGGCGTGGCCATCGGCGGCATCAGGAACGACTCGCGCGACAGCCGGGAAGCGACTTTGGTGTTGCTCGCCGCACATAGTGCGGCTGCGGCGCGCGTACGGCAGGTGGTACCCACCTTGCTAGAGCGTCTGCAGCGCCGGGGATCGCAGATTACCGCAATTCGTGTACGGGTACAACCGCAGGGCGGAAACGACAGCTTGTGGCCACAAGAGACCCAAAAGCCGCTCAAACGCGCCAAGATGACAGCAGTTGGACTCAACAGCCTGGCGACGCTGGCCAACGAACTGCCCGATTCGCCGCTACGCCAAGCCTTGGCAGAAATGATTGCACGGCACGTTCCACCCGCTATCACACCCAAATGAAAAGCGCCCCGCAGGGCGCTTTTTTCATGCTTGCAACCGCTGCAACCGATCAGGAAAACGCCGGTTGCAACTGCGGCAGGAAGGCGCGCGGCGCTTCTTCCAGCTTGTCGAACGTGACAATCTCGTAAGCCGTTTCATCCGCCAGTAGCGCGCGCAGCAGCGCGTTGTTCAGGCCATGGCCCGACTTGTGCGCCGTGTAGGCGGCGATCAGCGGATGCCCCACCACGTACAGATCGCCGATCGCGTCGAGGATCTTGTGGCGGACGAACTCATCACCGTAGCGCAGCTCGTCGTTGTTCAGCATGCGGTGCTCATCCAGCACGATGGCATTGTCGAGACTGCCGCCGCGCGCGAGACCCACTTCGCGCAGCATCTCGAACTCATGCGCAAAACCGAAGGTGCGTGCACGGGCGATTTCGCGCGTATAGCTGGTATCGGCAAAGTCGATCTCGAATGTCCGCCCCGTCTTGTCGATGGCCGGATGGCGGAACTCGATCGTGAACGCCAGCTTGAAGCCGAAGTACGGGTCCAGACGGGCAAGCTTGTCGCCCTCGCGGATTTCCACCGGCTTGGTCACGCGGATAAAGCGCTTGGCCGCGCCCTGCTCTTCGATACCTGCCGACTGCAGCAGGAACACGAACGAGGCCGCGCTGCCGTCCATGATGGGAATCTCTTCCTCGTCGACGTCGATATACAGGTTGTCGATGCCCAGGCCGGCACACGCCGACATCAGGTGCTCGACGGTCGACACACGGGCGCCGTCCTTCTGCAGCACAGAAGCCAGGCGGGTGTCGCCGATGGCGCTGGCGCTCGCGGGAATCTCAACAGCCGGGTCGAGGTCGACACGCGTGAACACGATGCCGGTGCCTGCGGCCGCCGGGCGCAACGTCAACGTCACCTTACGGCCCGAGTGCAACCCGATGCCGACGGTCTTGACGACGGACTTGATGGTGCGTTGTTTCAACATGGCCGCCCTCAACTCACGAATATTCTGCGATTGTTTTTATCTATGCAGTCTGCATAGGTGATAACCCTAAGCATACCATTTTCACACCCCTGCCTTCAAAACGACTTTTGTATCGGGATGTTAGGGGTCTCCGCATTCCACTCAACCTTGGCGCGTGCGAATGACTCGCAGGTGCATCGTTCGTCTTGTGGCGACGTACGTGGCGGGCGGGACTCCGCCATTCGGAGGGTTTTGGCGTGGCGTCAGAGTATCGCCAAGATCGATTCCGCGTCGCTGACGGCGAACTGCCCTGGGGCCTCCACCTGTAGCGCTGTTACCACACCGTTTTTTACGACCATCGCGTAGCGCTGCGAACGCACGCCCATACCGCGCTTGGTGAGATCCTGGTCCAGGCCGAGCTTGCGCGTGAATTCCGCGCTGCCGTCGGCCAGCATGCGGACCTTGCCATCGGACCCCTGCGTGCGCGCCCATGCGCCCATCACAAAGGCATCGTTGACCGACACACACCAGATTTCGTCGATGCCCTTGGCACGCAGCGCATCGTAGTTCGCCACATAGCCGGGAACGTGGCGCGCCGAGCAGGTCGGCGTGAAAGCGCCTGGCAGGCCAAAGATGACGATCGTCTTGTCTTCTGCCAGGAGCGAGACCGAGAAGGCGTTGGGTCCGAGCGCGCAGCCGTCCTTTTCCACTTCAAAGAACTCGTACAGCGTTGCGTCGGGAAGTGGTTGACCAGGCTGGATCATGATGGTGATGAATCGTTGCGCACTGATACCGCGATCATAGAACGAGACCGCCCGCGTGAGGGAATCACGCGGGCGGTCTTGGGAGACAACCACATCAGAACCATCGCGCCACGCGCGGCACGACGAACGGGCACACCCGCCGGGCGGGATGAACCCTTCCGGGGAGGCGGCCAGAGGCCAGCCCGCCCGGCGGCAACGACTGTGTCCTATTCGTCTCGTACTGTCGTGCGCTGTCGACTGTTCAGCGGCAGGTCATCACACAACGGCGGTCACGGGAGGGGAGCCGTGAGCCGCACGCGGCGTGGGGTGCCGTCGGCAGCCGGACGTGCGCGGGCGAGATGTCCCGAATCAGTCAGCCTGCTTGCGCAGGAAAGCCGGAATGTCGTACGTGTCGACGCCCTTTTCCTGCAGTGCTGCCACGTGAGCCGATGCCGACTCACGCGAGCTGCGCCACACGGCCGGGGTGTCGAAGTTGCTGTAGTCCGGCGCGGCTGCCACCGAGTGACCCATGGCGCCACCGCCAAAGGCCACCGGCTGATTGTCGGTACCGGTCTTGAGCAGCGTCATCGTCTGCTGCTGTTGTTGCTTGTTTCGTGCAGCGCGGCCCAGGCCGGTCGCCACCACGGTCACGCGCAGTGCGTCGCCCATGGCGTCGTCGTAGACCGTACCGAAAATGACGGTGGCATCTTCCGCGGCATAGCTGCGGATGGTGTTCATCACTTCCTTGGTCTCGGACAGCTTGAGCGAGCGGCTGGCCGTGATGTTGACCAGCACGCCACGCGCGCCCGACAGGTCCACACCTTCCAGCAGCGGGCTTGCCACGGCTTGCTCGGCAGCCAGGCGTGCACGGTCGACGCCGGACACGGTGGCCGTACCCATCATCGCCTTGCCCTGCTCGCCCATCACGGTCTTCACGTCTTCAAAGTCGACGTTCACCAGACCGTCGACGTTGATGATTTCCGCAATGCCGGCCACAGCGTTGTGCAGCACGTCGTCGGCGCACTGGAAGCACTTGTCCATCTCGGCGTCGTCGCCCATGACTTCGAAGAGCTTTTCGTTGAGCACGACGATCAGCGAGTCGACGTTGCCTTCCAGGTCATTGGCGCCATGCTCGCCCACCTTCGAACGGCGTGCGCCTTCGAACTCGAACGGCTTGGAGACCACGCCCACGGTCAGGATGCCCATTTCCTTGGCAACCTGCGCGACCACCGGAGCAGCGCCCGTGCCCGTGCCACCGCCCATGCCGGCGGTGATGAAAACCATGTGCGCACCGCGCAGTGCGTCAGCGATCTGCTCACGCGCTTCTTCGGCGCAGTGCTTGCCGACTTCCGGCTTGGCACCGGCGCCCAGGCCCGTGCTGCCCAGTTGCAGCACGCGCGAAGCGGTCGAACGCTTGAGCGCCTGTGCATCGGTGTTCATGCAGATGAATTCCACGCCTTGCACGCCGCGGTTGATCATGTGCTGCACGGCGTTACCGCCTGCACCACCGACGCCGACCACCTTGATGATGGTGCCGTCCTGCATTTCCGTTTCAATCATGTCGAAGTCCATCGTTGCCTCCAGAAGTGATCAGTCCCAGACGATGCAGCCTCCCCGCCGCAACCCCTGGTTCCTGAACAAAAAACATCAAAACAAGAAACTCAACTTGCTCCCGTTTGTGGACACATCGGGGAGCACATCGCCAACACCCAGCGCACACGCGCTTAGAAGTTGCCGATGAACCATTCCTTCATGCGCGTCCAGATCTGCTTGGCCGACCCGGACTGCACAACCACCTTGCGCCCGCGCATACGTTGCACGCGGCCTTCCTGCAGCAGGCCCATGACCGTGGCGTAACGCGGGCTCTTCACCACCTCGTGCAGGTTGCCGCGGTACTCGGGCACGCCCACGCGCACGGGCTTGAGGAACATGTCCTCACCCAGCTCGACCATGCCCGGCATCATCGCGGTGCCACCGGTGAGGACCACGCCGCTGGAGAGCAGTTCCTCGTAACCGGATTCGCGCACCACCTGGTGCACCAGCGAGAACAGTTCTTCCACACGCGGTTCGATCACGGCGGCCAGCGCCTGGCGCGACAGCGTGCGCGTGCCGCGATCGCCCACGCCCGGCACGTCGATCATCTCGTCCGGATCGGCCAGCACCTGCTTGGCGATGCCGTATTGGATCTTGATGTCTTCAGCATCCGGCGTCGGCGTACGCAGGGCCATGGCGACGTCGTTGGTGATCTGGTCGCCGGCGATGGGGATCACGGCCGTGTGGCGGATCGCGCCTTCGCTGAAGATGGCGATGTCGGTCGTGCCGCTGCCGATGTCGACCAGCACCACGCCGAGTTCCTTTTCGTCCTCGGTCAGTACCGCCAGGCTTGAGGCCAGCGGCTGCAGGATCAGGTCGTGCACTTCGAGCCCGCAGCGGCGCACACACTTGACGATGTTCTGCGCGGCGCTCACCGCGCCCGTCACGATGTGCACCTTCACCTCAAGCCGGATGCCGCTCATGCCGATCGGCTCGCGCACGTCTTCCTGGCCGTCGATGATGAATTCCTGCGTGAGGATGTGCAGGATCTGCTGATCGGTCGGAATGTTGACGGCCTTGGCAGTCTCGATCACGCGGGCCACATCGGTGGAGGTGACTTCCTTGTCCTTGATCGCCACCATGCCGCTCGAATTGAAGCTGCGGATATGGCTGCCGGCGATGCCCGTGAAGACCTCGCCGATCTTGCAGTCGGCCATCAGCTCCGCTTCTTCGAGCGCTTTCTGGATCGACTGGACGGTCGCCTCGATGTTGACGACCACGCCCTTCTTCAGCCCCTTCGATTCGGTCTGGCCCATGCCGATGACCTCGTAGGCGCCATCAGGGCGAAGCTCGGCCACCACCGCCACCACCTTGGAGGTGCCGATGTCCAGCCCGACCAGAAGATCCTTGTATTCCTTGCTCATCGCGTTTTCTCTGTGCTTCGCGTTGCTTTGTTGTTGGCCGCTGTATTGGCCCCCGCCTTTACAGCTTTGCTGGTGCCGGGCAACTTGCCCCCCTTGGCCAGCACCGCAGCCTGCGCATCCGTCAGGAAGCGCACACCCGCCGCCCGAACCGCGAACCCGTTGGGGTAACGCAGATCGGCGTATTCAATCTGACCGCCCCAGCGCTGCGTCACCTGCGGCCACGCACGCACAAAGCGGCGGGCACGCGCGGCCAGCGCGGTGCGATCGTCATCGTTCAACTCGCGGCCAAACTCGACGACCGTGCCGTTGGACAACCGCGCACGCCAGGCGTAGCGGTCGGTGAGCGTGACGCTCACGGGTTCGGTGTTCATCGGCTTGAACCACTCGGTCATGGTTTCCAGCTTGTCGACCACTTCCTGCTCCGTGCCCTCGGGGCCGGCCAGGGCCACCAGGTCGGCGTCGTCTTCCGCCTCGGCCAGGTTGGCAACGAAGACCTCGCCGTACGTGTTGACCAGCTTGCCGGAGTCATTGCCGCCCCACGTGCCCAGCGCCTCGTGCTCCTGCACTTCCACCAGCAGCCCGTTGGGCCACACGCGGCGCACGCTGGCGTGGCGCACCCAGGGCACCGATTCGAAAGCCTGCCGCGCCTCGTCCAAGTTCAGCGTGAAGAAGTTGCCGCGCAGCTTGACCAACGCGTTGGCGCGAAGGCTCGGTACGTTGACGTGGCGCATCTCGCTCCCCGCCATCGGCATCACGCGTACCTGCTGTAACTGGAACATCGGACGCTGCATCAGCCAGACCGCCCCGACGCCCAAGCCGCCAAGCGCGAGCAGCGCATACAGCGCGCTCGCAATGGCGTTGAGGAGACGGGTGTTGTGCCACATAACGTTGTGCTTCCGTGTTTCGCTTACTCAGGTTTCCAATCGGTGCTCGCGTGCAGCTCCAGCGACGCGCTCGCCGCCAGTTGCAACACGAAATCTTCATAGCTGATGCCCGCAGCGCGCGCGCCCATCGGCACCAGCGAATGGCCGGTCATGCCCGGCGACGTGTTCATCTCCAGCAGGAACGGTGCGTTGTCGGACTGGCGCAGCATGATGTCGGCACGGCCCCAGCCGCGGCAGCCCAGCCCGCGATAGGCCTGCACCACCAGCGCCTGCACACGCGCAGCGACATCGGCGGGAATCGGTGCCGGGCACTCGTAACGTGTGTCGTCG
Source organism: Ralstonia sp. A12 (assembly GCF_000801955.1). Lineage (GTDB taxonomy): Bacteria > Pseudomonadota > Gammaproteobacteria > Burkholderiales > Burkholderiaceae > Ralstonia. Next base: position 37,600 of record NZ_JSZO01000028.1, on the reverse strand, counting down.
GTGAAGTACTTGTTCTGGTAGTCGTAGTTGGCCTGCGGCGCGACGATGCGGATCAGCGGCAGCGCGGTTGCGCTCCCACCTTCACCGATCACGGGGCAGGTCAACTCGTCGCCGTCGATGAACTGCTCGGCCATCACGTCGCGGTCCAGGCGCGCGGCCTTCTCATAGGCAGCGGGCAACTCGGCGGCGCTCGTCACCTTGGTCAGACCGATCGACGAGCCTTCACGCGCCGGCTTGACGATCAGCGGCAGGCCCAGGCGGTCGGCTACGGCCTGCCAGTCGGTGTCGGCCTTGAGCATGACGAAATCGGGCGTCGGCAGACCGTGGGTCTGCCATTGGCGCTTAGTGGCTTCCTTGTCCATCGCCAGCGCAGACGCGAGTACGCCGCTGCCGGTGTACGGAATGCCGAACTGCTCGAGCAAACCCTGGATCGTGCCGTCTTCACCAAAGCGGCCGTGCAGCGAGATCACCACGCGGTCAAAGCCCTGCGTGGCAAGCTCTGCCACCGGCTGCAGGCCCGGGTCGAACGGATGCGCATCGACGCCGCGCGAACGCAGCGCGGCCAGCACGCCATTACCCGACAGCAGCGAGATTTCGCGCTCGGCCGAGCGGCCGCCCAGCAGCACGCCAACTTTGCCGAGGGACTTCGGATCAATCGTCGGATGCGGAACAAACGGACCGGTCGTCATGCTGCGGCGCCCCCGTTGAGATCCACAACATTTGCCGGGTGCACTTCAGCCTGCTGCGCAACCACCTGACCGGGCACGTGCCCAATCGACCCTGCACCCATGGTGATGACCACGTCGTTGTCCTGCGCCGCATCCAGGATGGCTTGCGGCATGTCTTCAATCTGTTCCACGAACACCGGCTCGATCTTGTTGGCGACGCGCAGCGCGCGGGTGAGCGCACGTCCGTCCGCCGCCACGATGGGCGGCTCGCCGGCGGAATACACCTCGGCCAGCAGCAGTGCGTCGACCGTGCCGAGCACCTTCACGAAATCTTCGAAACAGTCACGCGTGCGCGTGAAGCGGTGCGGCTGGAAGGCCAACACGAGGCGGCGATCCGGGAATGCTCCGCGCGCAGCCGCCAGCGTGGCAGCCATCTCGACCGGGTGGTGGCCGTAGTCATCGATGAGCGTGAAGCGGCCCTTGCCATCGGCGGTCGGCACTTCGCCGTAGCGCTGGAAGCGTCGGCCGACACCGTTGAACTCGGCCAGCGCCTTGACGATGGCTTCGTCCGGCACTTCCAGTTCGGTGGCGATGGCAATGGCGGCCAGCGCGTTCTGCACGTTGTGCAGGCCCGGCAGGTTGAGCGTGATCGACAGCGGCGGCTCGGCGTGGCCGTTGAGCTGGCGGATCACCGTGAACTCCATGCGGCCATCCACGGCGCGCGCGTTGACGGCACGGATCTGCGCATCCTCGGCAAAGCCGTAGCGCACCACTGGCTTGGAAATGAACGGCAGGATCTCGCGCACGTTCGGATCATCCACGCACAGCACGGCGATGCCGTAGAACGGCAAGCGCTGCGTGAACTCAATGAACGCCTGCTTCAGGCGCGCGAAGTCGTGCCCGTAGGTCTCCATGTGATCGGCATCGATATTGGTGATGACCTCGATCACGGGGAACAGGTTGAGGAACGATGCGTCGGATTCGTCCGCCTCGGCGACGATGAAATCGCCCGTGCCCAGCCGCGCGTTGGCGCCAGCAGAGTTCAGGCGACCGCCGATCACGAAGGTCGGGTCCAGGCCGCCCTCGGCCAGCACGGAGGCGACCAGGCTGGTGGTCGTCGTCTTGCCGTGCGTGCCGGCAATCGCAATGCCCTGCTTCAGGCGCATCAACTCAGCCAGCATGACCGCACGCGGCACGATGGGGATGCGCTTGGCGCGCGCGGCCAGCACTTCCGGGTTGTCACCGCGCACGGCGGTGGACACCACCACGGCGTTCGCGCCGATCACATGCTCCGGCGCATGGCCCTGCATGACCGTGGCGCCCAGCGAAGCCAAGCGCTGCGTTGCCGCGCTTTGGCCCAAGTCCGAGCCCGTCACGCGGTAGCCCAGGTTCAGCAGCACCTCGGCGATGCCGCTCATGCCGGCGCCACCGATGCCTACGAAATGGATGTTCTTGACAATGTGCTTCATCAGTCGATTCCTCTATGCCCGTGCCACCGCTACACACACGTCGGCGACACGCTCGGCCGCTTCCGGCCTTGCCTGCTCGCGTGCTTTAGCCGCCATATCGGCCAATTGCGCACGCGTCAGGGACGCGAGTGTATCTGCCAGCGAGGCCGGACCCAGCTCCGGCTGAGGCACCAACAGCGCCGCGCCGCGTTCGGACAGGAAGCGCGCGTTGGTGGTCTGGTGGTCGTCCACCGCATGCGGGAACGGCACGAACAGCGCTGCGACACCTGCCGCAGCCACTTCAGAAACAGTCATAGCGCCAGCACGGCAGATCACGAGATCGGCATGCGCGTACGCAGCGGCCATGTCATCGATGAAGGGCACGGCCTGTGCGTGCGTGTCATCGAGTCCGGCGGCGGCATAGTTGGCGCGCAGCGTGTCGATCTGCTTGGCGCCGGCCTGGTGGACGACGATCGGGCGCGTGTCGGCGGGCAACAGCGCCAGCGCCTTGGGCACCACGTCATTGAGTGCTGCTGCGCCCAGGCTGCCGCCCACCACCAGCACGCGCAGCGGGCCAGTGCGCTCGGCGTAGCGCACTGGCGGCGACGCCAGCGTTGCCAGGTCCGCGCGGATCGGGTTGCCGACCCATTCGGCGCCGGCCAGCGCATTCGGGAAGGCGCACAGCACGCGATCGGCCACGCGCGCGAGCACGCGGTTGGCGAGACCGGCGATCGAATTCTGTTCGTGCAGCACCAGCGGGCGCCCCAGCAGCACGCTCATCATGCCGCCCGGGAAAGTGATATAGCCGCCCATGCCCAGCACCACATTCGGACGCACGCGGCGCACGACACCCAGGCTTTGCCAGAACGCGCGCAGCAGATTGAGCGGCAGCAGAAACTTGGTGAGCAGACCCTTGCCACGCACGCCACCAAACTGCACGGACTCGATCGGGAAGCCGTGCTTGGGCACGAGCTGGCCTTCCATGCCGCTCGCGTTGCCGAGCCACACCACCTTCCAGCCGCGCGCAGCCAGCAGCTTGGCCACCGACAGCGCAGGGAAGATGTGGCCGCCCGTACCGCCAGCCATGACGAGAAGGGTGCGCGGCGCACTTGCCGTCATACCTTCCCTCCACGCATGAGCACGCGGTTCTCATAGTCGATACGCAGCAGCAGCGCGATCGCCACGCAGTTCATCAAAATGCCCGAGCCGCCGTAGCTGACCATCGGCAGCGTCAGGCCCTTGGTGGGCAGCAGCCCCAGGTTCACACCCATGTTGATGAAGGCCTGCCAGCCGATCCAGATCCCCAAGCCCTTGGCGACCAGGCCTGCGAACGTGCGGTCGAGCTGCAGCGCAGTACGGCCGATCTCGAACGCGCGACGCACCATCCAGTAGAACAGCAGGATCACGATCAGCACGCCGATAAAACCAAGCTCCTCACCGATGACGGCGAGGATGAAGTCGGTGTGCGCTTCGGGCAGGTAGTGCAGCTTTTCGATGCTGCCGCCCAGGCCGACGCCGGTCCATTCACCACGGCCGAAGGCGATGAGCGAGTGTGTGAGCTGGTACGCCTTGCCCTGCGCGTATTCCTCTTGCCACGGGTTCAGGTACGCGAAGATCCGCTCACGCCGCCACGGCGACGCCACGATCAGCAGCGAGAACGTCGACACTGCCGTCAGCACCAGCCCGCCGAACAGCTTGCCGTTCACGCCACCCAGGAACAGGATGCCCATGGCCACGGCCGCGATCACCAAGAACGCGCCCATGTCCGGCTCCAACAGCAGCAGCGAACCGACGAATGCGACGGCCACGCCCATCGGCAGGAAGCCCTTGCGCACGCTCTGCATCCAGTCCTGCTTGCGCACGGTGTAGTTGGCGGCATACAGCACCACCGCCAGCTTCATCAGCTCCGACGGCTGGAAGTTCATGACGCCCAACGGCAGCCAACGGCGCGCGCCGTTCACGCCCTTGCCCACGTGCGGGATCAGCACGACGATCAGCATCACCAGTGCGATGATGAACAGCTTGGGTGCGTACTTGTCCCAGAACTTGACCGGGATCTGGAACGCCACGACAGCGCCCACCACGCCGATCACCAGCGAGAAGATGTGGCGAATCAGGAAGTGCCCGTTGCTGTAGTTGGCGTACTTGGGCGAATCCGGCAGCGCGATCGATGCCGAGTACACCATCACCAGGCCGAGGCCGAGCAGCACGATTGCCACCCACATCAGCGGCTGGTCGTACTCCATCATCTTGGAGCGCGTGGGCTTGACGCCCGAGACGGCGTCACGCAAGCCATCCCACGCGTTGCCGATGGTCGCGCCGATGAAGCCGCTGCGCTTGATCTGGGTGTCGCTCATAGGAGGACTCCTCGGTCGGCGGCCAACGCGGCCACGGCCTCGTGGAACACCTGCGCGCGGTGTTCGTAATTGCGGAACATGTCGAAGCTCGCGCATGCCGGCGACAGCAACACGGCATCGCCCGCCTGGGCACGCGCGGCGGCTTCCTGCACGGCAGCTTCCAGCGTCGGCGCATCGACCAGCGTCACACCGGTACCCGCCAGCGCCTCACGAATCAGCGGCGCATCACGCCCGATCAGCACCACGGCACGCGCGTATTGCGCCACCGGGGCAGCCAGCGGCGAGAAGTCTTGGCCCTTACCGTCTCCGCCCGCGATCAACACCACGTGCTTGGACAGACCCGACAGCGCGGCCACCGTCGCACCAACATTGGTGCCCTTGCTGTCGTCAAAGAATTCGAGATCGTCAAATGCCGCGATCAGCTCGACGCGGTGCGGCTCGCCGGCGTAGTCGCGCAGACCGTGCAGCAAAGCGCTCACCGGCAGGCCAATCGCGCGACACAGCGCCAGCGCGGCCATCGCGTTGGTGGCGTTGTGCAGGCCGCGGATGCGCAGCGCATCGGCGGGCATCAGGCGCTTGAGGCGCACGGGCACCGGTGCGGCGGGCGTGGTGTCGCCCTTCTTGCGACGCGCGGGCTTGGGCAGATCATCTTCATCGGCTTCGGCCAGCACGATCCACGGCATGCCGCCTTCACGGAGCAGGCCGAGTGCATCAGGCGTGCCCGGCTCGTCGATGCCGAAGGTGATATCGCCACCCTTCTTGCTGGCGAATGCCATCACGCCGGCGTCCTGGCGGTTCAGCACGCGTACGGTGTTGGCGCCGAAGATGCGGCCCTTGGCGGCGGCATAGGCTTGCATCGTGCCATGCCAGTCGAGGTGATCCTGCGTGATGTTCAGGATGGTGGCGGCGTCGGCGTCCAGCGTGTGCGTGGTTTCGAGCTGGAAGCTGGAGAGTTCCAGCACCCACACGTCCGGCAGCGTGCCGGCGTCGACACACTCGGTGAGCTTATCCAGCGCCGACGGGCTGATGTTGCCCGCCACGCCGACGGTCTTGCCGGCGCGCTCAACCAGTGCACCCGTGAGTGCCGTGGTGGTCGTCTTGCCGTTGGTGCCGGTGATGGCCAGCACGCGCGGCGTGTAACCCTGCGCGGCCTTGAGACCGGCCAGTGCACGCGCAAACAGTTCGATTTCGCCCCACACCGGCACGGCGCGCTCGTTGGCGGCGGCCAGCAGCGCGGCGATGTTGGCATCCAGCGGCGACAGGCCGGGGCTGATCGCCACCAGCGTTGCGCCGTCGAGCAATGACACGGCAAACGGACCGCTCACAAATTCAGCGTCCGGCACGTGCGCACGCAGCGTCGGCAGGTTAGCCGGCGCCTCGCGCGTATCGGCCACGCGCACGCGTGCGCCATGACGGGCACACCAGCGCGCCATCGCCAGGCCGGACTCGCCCAGGCCGAGCACCAGCACGAACGGCGCATCGAACTCACCGAACATGCGTGGCTCCTGCGCGGTCTCGACGGCAGGCATCGGCTCAGTCGAGTCGAGCGTGGCGACGACGGCATCCACTGCCGCTTCCGGCTGCGTCGGCATCATGTCGTCGGGTGCGATGGGCTCGGTCATGTCCGTTCTCACCGCAGCTTCAGGGTCGACAGGCCGATCAGCACCAGCATCATGGTGATGACCCAGAAGCGCACGACCACCTGCGTCTCTTTCCAGCCGCTCAGCTCGAAATGGTGATGCAGCGGCGCCATGCGGAACAGCCTCCGGCCCTCGCCATAACGCTTCTTGGTGAACTTGAACCACGTCACCTGCAGCATCACCGAGAGAGTCTCGACCACGAAGATGCCGCCCATGATGAACAGCACGATCTCCTGGCGCACGATCACAGCGATGGTGCCGAGCGCGCCGCCCAGCGCCAGCGCGCCGACGTCACCCATGAACACCTGCGCCGGATGCGCGTTGAACCACAGGAAAGCGAGCCCCGCCCCGGCCATCGCCGAGCAGAAGATCAACAGCTCGCCCGCGCCCGGAATGTGCGGGAACAGCAGGTACTTGCTGTAGACGGCACTGCCCATCACGTAGGCGAAAATGCCCAGCGCGCTGCCCACCAGCACCACCGGCATGATGACGAGGCCATCGAGACCGTCGGTCAAGTTCACCGCATTGCTGGAGCCGACGATCACAAGGTACGTCAGGATGATGAAGCCGAACACGCCCAGCGGATAGCTGACTTCCTTGAAGAACGGCACGATCAGGTGCGACTTGGCCGGCAGGTTCAGCGACAGGCCGCTGCGCACCCAGTCCAGGAAGAGCTCAAGCACGCGCATGTTGCTGGTCTCGGAGACCGAGAACGCCAGATACGCTGCGGCAAACAGGCCGATCACGGTCTGCCAGAAGAACTTCTCGCGCGAGGACATGCCCTTCGGGTCGCGATGCACGACCTTGCGGTAGTCATCCACCCAGCCGATGGCGCCATAGCCGAGCGTGACCAGCAGCACGATCCAGATGAAGCGGTTGCCCCAGTCGGCCCACAGCAGCGTGGACACGGCAATGCCGATCAGCACCAGCACACCGCCCATGGTGGGCGTGCCGGCCTTGACCAGATGTGTCTGCGGGCCATAGCTGCGCACCGCCTGACCGACCTTCATCTCCGTCAGACGACGAATCACGAACGGCCCGAACCCGAGGCCGATCACCAGCGCCGTGAGGGATGCCATCACGGCCCGGAACGTCAGATAGTTGAAGACGCGCAGGAAGCCGTAGTCGTTCTGCAGCCATTGCGCCAATGCCAATAACATGGGTTCTTGCTTCCCTTAATGCTTCTGTTGCGTGGAAGAGCCGGCCTGCGATGCTGCAGCCGGGTCTTTCAAGACCAGCGCTTCGACAATGCGTTCCATCCGCATGAAGCGCGAGCCCTTCACCAATACCGTCGCGCCCGGCGCAATGCCCGGCACGCCTTGCTCAATCAGTTCTTCGGCGGTTGCGAAATGCCGCGCACCCGTACCGAAGGCATCCACCGTGTGACGCGCGAGTTCGCCGGTTGCCAGCACCGCGTCGATGCCATGCTCACGTGCATACGCGCCGATCTCTTCGTGGAATGCCGGGCCTTGCGAGCCAACCTCACCCATGTCGCCCAGCACCAGCCAGCGCGGCGCGGGCAGCGTGACGAGCGCATCGATGGCGGCGCGCATCGAATCCGGATTCGCGTTGTAGGTGTCGTCGATGACGACGCCACCATGTGCGCCCGGCTTGCGCTGCAACCGGCCCTTGACCGGCGCGAAATTGCCCAGCGCCTGTGCGATCACGTCCGGTGCCACGCCCGCAGCCAGTGCACATGCCGTAGCGGCCAGCGCATTACGCGCGTTGTGCACGCCAAGCAGCGGCAGCGTGAAGGCAAAGTGTTGGCCCGGCGCTTGCACGTCGATGTGCTGACCATCAGCGGCATCCGTCACCACACCGGTCACCGTGCCCGCCTCGATACCGAAATCGAGCACGCGGCGCGATCCCGCTGCGGCTTGCCACACGGGTGCGTACTCGCCACCGTTGGCCGCGTCGCGTGGGAACACCGCCACGCCATCAGCCGGCAACGCGGCCAACACGGCGGCATGCTCTTCCGCCACCGCTTCCACGCTGACCATGAATTCCTGGTGCTCACGCTGCGCGTTGTTGATCATCGCCACGGTCGGCTGGGCGATGGCGGCAAGCACCGCCGTCTCACCCGGATGGTTCATGCCGAGCTCGAGCACCGCCAGCTTGTGCTGCTTATTCAGGCGGAACAGCGTGAGCGGCAGGCCGATGTCGTTATTGAAGTTGCCGGCGGTCGCCAGGCGGGCGTCCTCGCCCACGGCTTGCGCGAAGATCGCGGAGATCATCTCCTTGACCGTCGTCTTGCCATTGCTGCCCGTGACGGCCACCACCGGAATCGGGAACTGGCGGCGCCAGCCGGCGGCCAGTTGCCCCAGCGCGATGCGCGTGTCGGCCACCGCCAGCACGGCGACGTTGCTCACGTCGAGCGTGCCCGGCAGCGCACGCGACACCAGCACAGCAGCGGCACCACGAGCGATCACATCCGCCAGGAAATCGTGTGCGTCGAAACGCTCGCCGATCAGCGCGACGAACAAGTCGCCGGGCTCGACCGCGCGGCTGTCGGTCGTCACGCGGCAGATGGCGGCGTCCGGGCCAACGAGGTGCGCACCGGCCATCCAGGCGGCAGCATCAGTGGCTTGCATCATCACGGTGTGGGCGGCGCTCATGCGTTCACCCCACGGGCTGCGAGCGCCAGGCGCACGTGTTCCTGATCGGAGAACGGGCGCTTGCGGCCCGCAATCTCCTGCGTCGATTCATGTCCCTTGCCAGCCACGACGATCACGTCATGCGCGTCGGCGTGGCGCACCGCGTGCAGGATGGCGGCAGCGCGGTCTTCGATCTGCGCGGCAGCATGCGGATCATCCATACCGTCGGCAATCTCGTCGAGGATGTGTTGCGGATCTTCGCTGCGCGGGTTGTCGGAGGTCAGCACCACGTGCTGCGCCAGCCGCTCGGCGATGCCACCCATCTGCGGGCGCTTGCCGGGGTCGCGATCGCCGCCGCAGCCGAATACGGCCCACAGCTTGCCGCCGCGCGCCTCAGTAATCGGCGCGAGCGCGCGCAGTGTCTGCTCCAGTGCGTCGGGCGTATGGGCGTAGTCGATCACTACCAGCGGGCCATCTTCGCCGCCGAAGCGCTCCATGCGGCCGCTCACCGGCTGCAGTTTTTCCAGGCGGCCAATGGCGTCCTGCCACGGCACACCTGCCGCCAGCAGCGCGCCCAGCACGCCCAGCAGATTGGATACGTTGAACAGGCCGACAGTCGGCGCATGCACCGTCGCGCGGCCGAACGAGCCATCGACGTCAAAGGTGGTACCGGTGCGATGCGCGCGCACGTTGGTGGCGCGCAGCCATTGCTTGGCGCCGTGCTGTGCGGCAGCGTCGCCGTCGATACCGTATTCGAGAGTCTCAATGCCAGCGCGTGCGCTCTGCAGCAAGCGCATGCCGGCCGCGTCGTCTCGATTGATGACGGCGGCGCGCAGGCCCGGCCAATTGAACAGGCGTGCCTTGGCAAGTTCGTACTCGGCCATGGTGCCGTGGTAGTCGAGGTGATCCTGCGTGAGGTTGGTGAACACTGCGACGTCGAAGCGTGTGCCGTCCACGCGGCCCTGCTCCAGGCCGTGCGACGAGACCTCCATGGCAATGGCACGGGCGCCTGCGCGGTGCAAATCGGCCAGGCTGTGTTGTAGCTGGATGGCGTCCGGCGTGGTGAAGCCGGTGGCCACCAGCGCATCGACAAACCCGGTGCCAAGCGTACCCACCACTGCGCAGCGCTCGCCCTGTTTGGTGAGCGCCTGCGCAATCCACTGCGAGCAGGATGTCTTGCCGTTGGTGCCCGTCACGCCGATCACGCGCAGCGCATCCGGCCCCGGCACGCTGTACCACTGCGCGGCCAGCGGCCCGGCCAGTTCGGCCAAACCGTCCACCGCCAGAACACCCACCGGCGCATCGGCTGGCACCACGTAACCATGCGCTTCGGCCAGCACCGCAGAGACGCCGGCCTCAATCGCCTGTGGAATATGCGGACGCCCATCGCCGCGCTGGCGCACGTTGCCCAGCACATAGGCAACGAACACATCGCCCGTCTTGAGCTTGCGCGTGTCGCTGGTGATGTCGGCACCAGCCGGCACCTGCGCGCGCAGCCAGTCCAGCACCGGCGCCAGACGCACGGCGACGGACGGGCGATCGGAATTCATGGTGGTGGATCGGGCCGTCATTGCAGGCCTCCCACGGGTTCTTCCGGCACGTCCGCGGTCATCACGAGCTGGCGCACGGGCGAATCCGGCGGCACGTTCAAGGCTCGCAGGGTGCCGCCCACAATCTGCGAGAACACCGGGCCGGCCGCCCCACCGCCGTAGCGGTTGCCCACTGTGGGCTCGTCCACGCTCACCGCCACGATGATGCGCGGGTTCGACATCGGTGCCAGGCCAATAAACGAGGCGCGATACTTGGAGCGGTCGTAGCCGCGCCCGGTATGCTTCCACGCCGTACCGGTCTTGCCGCCCACGCGGTAGCCCATCACCTGGGCCTGGGGTGCGGTGCCGCCGGGCGCTGTCACCGTCTCCAGCATCTGACGAATCTGTCGTGCCACCTCCGGCGAGATCACGCGCTCGCCCTGCGGCGGCTGGCCATTGGTGCGGTACATCGTGACCGGGATCAGCTCGCCATCGTGCGCGAAGATCGTGTAGGCATGCGCAATTTGGAACAACGACACCGACAGGCCGTAACCGTACGACATGGTCGCCTGCTCGATGCGGCGCCATTTGTTGGCCGGCCGCAGCCGCCCAGCCACCGCCCCCGGGAAGCCAATCTTCGGCGCCTGACCCAGGCCGACGCTGGTGAACATGTCCCACATTTCCTGCGGCTTGAGCGTCATCGCGATCTTGGTCGTGCCGATGTTGCTCGAGTGCTGGATGACCTGCGCGACCGTCAGCGTGCCGTAGTTGCTGGTATCGGAAATGGTGGCGCCTTCGAAGCTGAACTTGCCGTTGGTCTGCACCAGCGTGGTGGGCGTCACACGCTTGAGCTGCAGCGCCAGGCTGATGGTGATCGGCTTCATCATCGAGCCGGGCTCGAAGGTGTCGGTCAACACGCGGTTGCGCAACTGTTCGCCCGACAGGCGGCTGCGATCGTTCGGGTTGTAGGTCGGATAATTCGCCAGCGCCAGCACCTCACCGGTCTGGGCATCCAGCACGATGGCACTGGCGGCCTTGGCGTGGGTGCGCTCAATGGCGGCCTTCAATTCGTTGAAGGTCAGGTACTGGATCTTGGCGTCGATCGACAGCGTCTGGTCATGACCATCACGCGGCGCCTTGAGCACGCCCACGTCTTCCACCACGCGGCCCAGCCGATCCTTAATCACCTGACGTTGGCCGGCGGCGCCTGCGAGGTCGGACTCGTGGGCCAACTCCATGCCCTCCTGGCCCTTGTCCTCGACGTTGGTAAAACCGACGATGTGCGCCATCGCCTCCCCTTCCGGGTAGAAGCGCTTGTACTCGCGCGTCTGATAGACACCGTCGATCTTCAGCGCGGCAATCTGGTCGGCAACCTCGGGCAACACCTGGCGCTTCAGATAGACGAAGCCTTTGTCTTCGCCCAGCTTGGTGGCCAACTCCTTGTTGTTCATGCCGAGCAGCTTGGCGAGCTTCTGCATGTCGGCGCCAGGCACGTCGTTGGGCACGTCTTCCGGCACGGCCCAGATGGCCTTCACCGGCAGGCTGGTGGCCAGCACCAGACCGTTACGATCGAGAATCTTGCCGCGCGTGGCCGGCAGCTCCAGCGTGCGTTGGAAGCGCTTCTTGCCTTCGGCCTCATAGAAGCGATTGCCCGGGCCCTGAATCCATAGCGCGCGGCCGATCAGCGCCAGAAACGCCGCGAACATCAGGAACACGACCAGCTTCGAGCGCCACATCGGCAGGCGCAGACCCAGCACCGGGCTGGCGGAGAACTGGCCCAGGCGCGCGCGCGCCGTGGTGCCGTTGGTCTTACGTGCGCCGCTCATGGCTGTACTCCTGAAGCCGTGGGCGCGCTGGCCGTGGCGGAGGCATTGGCCCCGGCCGCCGGCACATCGGCAAACCCCTGCAGATACTGCGTACGACCCGCCTGCGCGGGCGACATCTTCAATTTCGTCTGCGCGATATCGGCAATGCGCGCGCTCTTGCCCAGCGCGCTCTGCTCATATTGCAGACGCGACCAGTCGGTGTTGAATTGCTTTTCTTCCGCCTGCGCGCGATCGAGCGCAACAAACAGTTGCCGCGCCTGATGCTGTGCGTTGACCAGCGACAGTGCACACAGCACCAGCGCAGTCAGCAGGAACATGTTCAGGCGGTTCATGGCAGGCGTCTCCGTGGGCTCAGCAGCGCTCGGCCACGCGCATGATGGCCGAGCGAGCGCGCGGATTGGCCGACACCTCGGCTTCCGACGGCTTCACACGGCCCAGCAGGCGCAATTGCGGCGCCGGCAGCTCATGCGCACGCAGCGGCATCCGACGCATTTCCGGCGCGGCGGATTGCTCCGGGCGCGCCAGGGCCTGCATGAAGCGCTTGACGATGCGGTCTTCCAGCGAATGGAAGCTGATCACGACGAGACGTCCCCCCTGTTCCAGGCGATCAAAGGCGGCCTTCAGACCGGTTTCGAGGTCCGCAAGCTCTTGATTGACGTGAATCCGTAAAGCTTGAAAGGTGCGGGTCGCAGGGTCTTGACCCTTCTCGCGTGTTTTGACGGCTTGCGCCACGAGCGCGGCAAGCTCGGATGTGCGATCGAGAGGACCTCGATCCCCGGATTGGCCCCGGCGAGCAACAATCGCCTTTGCAATCTGTACAGCAAACCGTTCTTCCCCATAGTCCCGTATCACCCTCGCAATGTCGCGCTCATCAGCCTCGGCCAGCCATTGGGCTGCGGTGATGCCGCGCGTGGTGTCCATCCGCATGTCGAGCGGGCCATCCATCCGGAACGAGAAACCGCGTGCGCCTTCGTCGATCTGCGGCGAGCTGATGCCCAGATCGAGCAGCACGCCGGCCACCCGTTCAACGCCGCGCGCATCCAGGCACGGAGCCATCTGCGCGAAGCTGTCATGCTCAATAGCGAAGCGGGCATCCTCTACGGTGCCCGCTTCGGTGATTGCTGCCGGGTCCTTGTCGAAGGCGACGAGTCTGCCGCCGGGCCCCAGCCGTTCCAGGATGAGCCGGCTGTGCCCACCTCTCCCGAAGGTTCCATCGATATAGATGCCGTCGTCGCGCCAGATGAGCGCGTCGACCGCTTCGTCTAAGAGCACCGTTTGATGGCGCAGTCCCGTACTGGCTTGGGTTGTCATCGTGCGTCATCAAAAGGAGAAATTCTTGAGGGCGTCGGGCATGCCTTGCGCCATGGCGGCTTGCTCCTTCGCGGTGTACGTGGCGGCGTCCCAGACTTCGAAGTGGCTGCCCATGCCAAGCAGCATCACGTCGCGTTCCAGGCCTGCAGCCATGCGCAGTTCAGGGGTGATGAGGACGCGGCCGGCGGTATCGAGTTCCACGTCGGCGGCACTGCCCAGGAATATCCGCTTCCACCAGTGGGCTTCCATCGGCAACGCGGCAATGCGCTCGCGAAAGCGTTCCCACTCGGGGCGCGGAAACAGCATGAGGCAACCGTCCGGGTGCTTGGTTACAGTCACCCGGCCCTCGGCCTGCAGCTGAAGCGCTTCGCGGTGCCGCGACGGAATGGACATCCGCCCTTTGGCATCCAGCGTCAGCGCCGACGCACCCTGGAACACGTTGGATTCTCTCTCCGTACGGCGGTGGTACCGCCGTCAACTGGCCCGCAAAACGGCCTCTTCAAACCACAAAACTACACTTTCTGACACTGTTTCCCACTTTAGAGGAACCACTTTAGGCGGTCAAGGCTTGTCAGGGGCTGCGAGAGGGAAAATTTGCAATCAGAACAATGACTTAGCGAGCCCCGCTGGAGCACCCATGTCACTTTTCCCAATCAAATGAAGGAGATAGCGTGATTTATGTAGAAACCACGTGAGAGAACAGCGCGCGACAAAGCCCGCAGCGGCAGGCAAAAGGCCGCGGCAGCACAAGTCGGGCGAACGGTGGAGAGTGGGTTGCCGCCCGGTGGCGGTATGCGGCTCAGATCCGGTACGCGGCGGTGGTCATGACGCGCGAAGCGGCACGCATGAACTGGCGGATGGGTTCGGGCAGGTCGATGCCGCCGGCTTGGCGGGCATTGTCGCCGTGGCGGATTTCGTCGTCACGCATCTGGGCGACGATGGCGCGCGAGCGGGTGTCCTGTTCGGGCAGCTTGTCGAGGTGGCCGTCGAGGTGGTGCTCGACCTGGCGCTCGGTTTCGGCGACGAAGCCGAGGCTGATCTTGTCGCCCAGACGGCCGGCCAGGGCACCGATGGCGAAGGCGCCCGCATACCACAGCGGGTTGAGCAGACTCGGGCGGTCATTCAGCTCCTGCAGGCGCTGCGCACACCAGGCGAGGTGGTCTTCCTCTTCGCGCGCGGCCTCATCGAGCTGGGCCCGGATGGCCGGGTCACGCGCAAACAGCGCCTGCCCCTGGTACAGCGCCTGGGCGCACACCTCGCCCACGTGGTTGACGCGCATCAGGCCTGCGGCGTGACGACGCTCGGCCTCGGAAAGCTTGGCCGCGTCATCGGCGCCAGCGGCGGACGCATCGGATGCGATGACGGCATCGGCAGGGTTCGGTCGGCTGGCACGGGTGATGCCGGCCACGGCGCGCAGGGCGCGGTCGAATTCGGGAAGGAAATTGTCGAGCATGCAGGTCGATCCTGAGATCAGGCGCCGCCGCCAATCGCGTGCGGCGCATGCGCCATTGTACGACCCCGGCCCGGCGCCACCTTGCGTCGGATCAGACTCGGGATCACCAAACACAACTGTACGGGATAACCCTGTTGGCACCGGGATCGCATCTAAAACTGTGATGAATCGCAACTGCACATCGCATTTCTATTTCCGAATTCGAAACAGCTTGTTGCCCAGATCAGACAGCAAACGCGCGTTTGCGAACATTCGTTCGCAAATTTCGACCGAGCGTTGAAACGCATTGCTACATTAATCAGCGACTTCACTTGAAAGTCGTGGGGCGGGAAGACGGGAACGGAGGGTCTGCCTGCCACCAAGTTCAATAAATAAAGATCTGGAGACCGACCGATGAAGAAATCGCTGCTGGCATTGGCAGTGCTGGGCACGTTTGCGGGTGTTGCGCAGGCTCAGTCGAGTGTGACGCTGTACGGCGTGGTCGACGCGAACGTCGAATACGTCAACCACGAGCAGAACGTAACGGCGGCAGGCGTCGCCATTCCGGGTAGCAGCGGTTCGCGCCTTGCGATGCAGGCAGGCGGCCTGTCTTCCAACCGTTGGGGCTTGCGCGGTATCGAAGACATCGGTGGCGGGCTCAAGAGCCTGTTCGTGCTGGAGTCGGGCTTCGGCATGGATACCGGCACGCTGCAGCAAGGCGGTCGCCTGTTCGGCCGGCAAGCGTTCGTCGGTCTGCAAGGCAATTGGGGCAAGGTCACGCTGGGTCGCCAGTACACGACGATCTTCGACATGATGGCCAACTTCTCGCCGAGCGGTTACGCCACGCAGTGGGAGCCGGTGGTCGGCCTGCTGGGCGCGAACTTCCGCGAAGACAACGTGATCAAGTACACCGGCGCGTTCGGTCCGCTGACGGTCGAGGGCCACTGGTCCTTCGGCGAGCGCGCGGGCAGCAACACGGCCAACTCGGCCTACGGCGTGGGCGCGAACTACTTTGCCGGCCCGTTCGGCGTGGGCGTGGCGTATGACGAAGTGAAGGTGCCGTCGGTGCAGGAACTCGCCGGTGGCCCGGGCAACGACTACGGCCGCGACAAGCGCGCTGCCGTGGCCGCCAGCTACACGACCGGTCCGATCAAGGTGATGGGCGGTTACCGCTACGGCAACACGCAGGCGCCGAGCACCGGCACGCCGGCTCTGATTCCGCACCGCGACGATCTCTACTGGCTGGGCGTGAACTACCAAGCCACCCCGGCGCTGGGCCTGACGCTGTCGTACTACTACGACAAGATCAAGGAAGCGACCATCGGCGGTGTCACGATCAACCCGCGCAACCCGCAGCAGTGGAACTTCATCGCCGATTACAACTTCTCGAAGCGCACCGACGTGTACCTGACCGCAGCGTATTCGCGCAACGGCTCGCTGAACTGGGATTCGATCGGCTATACGTCGACGGGGATGTCCGTCGGTTACCTGCCGGCCGCATCGCAGACGTACTTCATCACGCCGGACGCCAACAGCCAGCTGGGCGTGGCGATCGGTATGCGCCACAAGTTCTGACGCGCACCGCTGTTGTTGCCCGCCGCCCCTCTCCTTGGCGGGCGCAGGAAGGCACCTTCGGGTGCCTTTTTGCTTGGCCGCGCGCTATGCTCTTGCGATCGCCCGGCGCATAACCGGCGACCCATATAACGACAACAACGCGATTTCCACGGGAGACCTGCATGTCCTCTTCGACGCCCTCCACCTTGGCGGCACCCGCCGCCGACGCGGCCACGGAAACGAGTCGCTCACGCATCGTCTTTGCGAGCTTCATCGGCACGGCCATCGAGTTCTACGATTTCTACGTCTACGCCACCGCCGCGGCACTGGTGATCGGGCCGGTGTTCTTCCCGCACGGCTCGGCCACGGCACAGGCGCTGTCGGCCTTCGTCACGTTCGGCATCGCCTTCATTGCGCGGCCGATCGGCTCGTTCCTGTTCGGCCACTTTGGCGATCGGATCGGTCGTAAATCCACGCTGGTCGCCTCGCTGCTGGTGATGGGCATCTCAACCACGCTGATCGGGCTGGTGCCGGGGTACGACAGCATCGGCACCCTCGCGCCGATCCTGCTGTGCGTGCTGCGCTTTGGCCAGGGTATCGGCCTGGGCGGTGAATGGGGCGGCGCGGCGCTGTTGGCCACCGAGAACGCACCCGCAGGCAAGCGTGCATGGTTCGGCATGTTCCCGCAGCTTGGGCCGTCGGTGGGCTTCCTGGCCTCGAACGGGTTGTTCTTCGGATTGGCGATCGCGCTGTCGGACGAGCAGTTCCGCAGTTGGGGCTGGCGCGTGCCGTTCCTGGTGAGCGCAGTGCTGGTGGCGCTGGGCTTGTACGTGCGCCTGAAGATTGCCGAGACGCCCGCATTCCAGGCCGCTATCGACCGACAAGAGCGCGTGAAGGTGCCGGTCGCCGAACTGCTGGCGCACCACTGGTGGCCGACGCTGCTGGGCGCGCTGGCCATGGTGGTCTGCTACACGTTGTTTTACATCTCGACGGTGTTTTCGCTGTCGTATGGCGTGAGCACGCTGCACTTCTCGCGCCCCGAGTTTCTGGGGCTGCTGTGCCTGGCGGTGGTGTTCATGGGGCTGGCGACGCCGCTGTCGGCCCTGGCGTCGGACCGCTTCGGGCGCAAGCCGGTGCTGATCGTCGGCATCATCGCGGCCATCCTGTCGGGCTTCACGATGGCGCCGCTGCTGGGGAGCGGATCGACCCCGCTGGTGGCGCTATTCCTCATCATCGAGCTGTTCCTGATGGGCGTGACCTTCGCGCCGATGGGAGCGCTGCTGCCGGAGCTGTTCCCGACCCACGTGCGCTACACGGGTGCAGGCGTGTCGTACAACCTGGGCGGCATTCTCGGTGCGTCGATTGCGCCGTACATTGCGCAGGTGCTGGCTAGCCAAGGCGGTCTGAGCTGGGTGGGCATGTACGTATCCGTGGCCGCAGCCGTCAGCCTGATTGGCGTGCTGTGCATGCGCGAGACGCGTGATGCGACGTTGATGTAGGACCACGCACACTGGAACGCATCAACCGGGTCCGCGCACCACTCCAAAGCGGATGGGAACGCGTCGCACACGAGTATTCGTCTTGTGGCGCGCTTAATCCCAGGAGTTGGGGCCGGAGCGCCCACGCTTGACGTCGCTACGGGCTCGCTTGCCATCCAGACGGCGGATCTTGGAAGCGCGGGTGGGCTTGGTGGCAATGCGCGACTTGGGCACGGACAACCCGGCCGCGATGAACGCGGCCAAACGTTCGCGGGCATCCTGGCGGTTGCGGTCTTGGGTACGAAATCGCTGCGCATCAATCACGAACACACCCTCGTCGGTCAAACGGCGGTCGCGCTTTGCCAACAGGCGGGCCCGCAAAGCATCAGGCAACGAGGGCGATCGGGCGATGTCAAAACGCAGCTCCACCGCCGTAGATACCTTGTTAATGTTCTGCCCACCTGCTCCACTCGCGCGCACAAAGCGCTCGACCAACTCCGTATCCGGGATGGACAGATGGGGCGTGATCTTGAGGTCTGTGCTGGGCATTGAGAAATTGTAGGTGAGCGCGTCGTTGTGGGCTGGGTTGGCCGTGACATCAAGGGGCGCGAATCGGAACAAGCTAGCGCGTGCAAGAATATGGCCTTTGCATTCGCCCGAATGCGCGCCAACCGAGCTTTCCCGGAGATCCACGCATGTATCACGGAGAACGTTTCAATGGCTTCAGCCACCTGGCCGGGGCCATCCTTGCCGCTGCCGGCATGGCGGTGCTGGTGACATCGTCAGCGCTGCACCACGATGCCTGGAAGGTGGTCAGCTCCGTGGTCTATGGCACCACGCTGGTCCTGCTCTACACGATCTCGACGCTGTATCACAGCCTGCGTGGTCCGGCCAAGGGCATTTTCCAGCGGCTGGACTATTGCGCCATCTACCTGCTGATCGCCGGCAGCTATACGCCGTTTGCGCTGGTGACGCTGCGCGGCCCCTGGGGCTGGACGCTGTTCGGGATCAACTGGGCGCTGGCGGCCATCGGCATCGCCCAGGAACTCTGGATCGGCCGCCGCACGCGCCTGTTCTCGCTGCTGATCTACGTGGTGATGGGGTGGCTGGTGCTGATTGCCATGGGACCGCTGGCAGCTGCATTGCCCGCGCCCGGCCTGTGGTGGCTGGTGGCAGGCGGTGCGCTCTATACCGTGGGCGTCGGCTTCTTTCTCTTTGATGAGCGCGTACGGCACTTCCACGGCATCTGGCACCTCTTCGTGCTGGCAGGCAGTGTGTGCCAGTTCATCAGCATCCTGCTGTACGTCGGTTGATCGTTGCCATGCTACGGTGATGTGAGCGGCGGGAAAATCAGAATGCGAGTGTCGACTCCGCTCGTATAATTTGCGTGCTGCCGCCTTTGCGGCAGTCGGGTTTAGCAGCCCATTCACTACGGCCAGACACCGCCATCGCGCGGTATTTTCATGTCTGGTGCTCGCGCACGCCTGTACCTTGGCGGGCCGGGCAGGGAGGCCGCAAGGCCTGCCGGTTCCGTAGTACCGGTCTGCTAACCCTGCCGTCAGGCCCGCCACCCTCGTTTAGCAGCGAATGGCGGGCTTCCACACTACGGAGGCTTCATGTCGACTGCATTGAGCGGGCACCGCCCCGCGTCTTACCCTTCCCCACCCAAACTGTACGAGGCCGGTGCCCTGGCCTTGCGACGATTTCTTCAGCAAACGCAGCAATCGGTCTATCGGAACCGCGAGTTCCATCCGGCCCTGCTTCGCGAGCATGTCGACCACAACGTCGGCTTGCTACCGCTGGACTATCGCGCGGGGTTCATGGACGCGCTCGGCGCATATGTGCTGCTGACCTTGGAGGGATGCCAGCTTGATCCGAAGGATTGGGATGTGCTGGCGATGGTGAAGCGGCGATAACGATAAGAACATCCTGACACTTTCCCCGACGGCGGGCGGGGAAGGTCAGCTGACGCACGCCACAACATTCAGAATCGCCCGATATCAATTG
Organism: Ralstonia sp. A12; assembly: GCF_000801955.1. Taxonomy (GTDB): domain Bacteria; phylum Pseudomonadota; class Gammaproteobacteria; order Burkholderiales; family Burkholderiaceae; genus Ralstonia. The sequence goes on along the minus strand of NZ_JSZO01000028.1, from coordinate 17,756 downwards.
GGCGTGTTCTCTCGCAGGCTGTTTGGCTCATTGCGTCTGCGAGACGAACAAATGCCACCGCCGCCCAGCCCTCCAGTCAGTCCCGCCCCCAAGCCCACCAACTTCGCCTTTCCCTTTCGCAGCGCCGACAAGAAGCTCATCGTCGATGAGCACGTCTTGCATGGCTGGCTTGCGGATGAGACTACCGGCAACTTCGCGTTCACGCAGTCCGGCATGTGGCACGGCGGCATTCATGTGAGTGCGGATGGCGCGGGCAAGCATCTAGACTTGGCGCATGGCGTGCGCTGCATTGCGGATGGGCACGTCATCGCTTACTGGATCCACCGCGACTACCTGACCAGCGAGATCGCTGCTGCGGAGGGCGAGACCGCCCAGACGGTGCACTACAGCGCTGCCTTCACGCTGGTGCGACACACACTCGAATATCCCGCTGATAACCGGTTGACGTTCTTCAGCCTGTACATGCACTTGCGAAGCCTGGAGGACTATCGAAAGCAAGGTGTGTCCGTTCCGGCTTATTGGCCCAAGGCGCATGAGGTGAGCCAGTACGCCAACAATCGACCCCTGCCAGACCCACATCAAGGTGCGGCTCCGCCTGAGCAGGTCGGGCAAAACATCCGTTCTCAGCCCAACCTTGCCGGCACGGTGCTCGGCATCCTGCAGCGCGGGGCACGTGTGCGGATCGGCGCGCGCAGCCCAAATGGCAAGTGGGGCCGGATCGAGACGATCGAATCCGGTACGGTCTTGCCACCCAAGGTGGCCACCTTGCCCGGACCCGGTGCGGAAACGGGTTGGGTGTATCTAGCCAAGGAGCAAGGTCATTGGCCGTTGACTGAAGTGATTTCGGAAGACCTGTGCGATCAGATCGTCACGCCAGCACCGATCCCCATCAAGGCGGGGGACCTGGTCGGGCATTTAGGCGAATACTGGCAACCGGAGAATCCGACCCAGCCTCATCAGCAGGTGCACATTGAGGTCTTCTGCGATGGCACTTTGCCTGCGTTCCTGGCGAGGAGTCGTGAGGCGGCTTTGAACATCACAGACTTCGGCAAGCTGCCGCTGCTGCGCATCGACCGGGGCGTCAAGCTGTATGGCGATCCGTCCATTCATGGGGAAGGAAAAGACGCGCCCCAGACGGCGGTGGTGCAGATCTATAGCCAAGCTGCGCTGGATGCGTTTCCGGAAGATCACAAGCGCCCAGCCGACAATCTCAACTGGGGTGGCCAGGGCGAGCCTTGGTGGAAGATCACCAGCGCCAATAGCCGGTACGACGACATCACGGGCTGGGTACGCAACCGCCAGACGCCTGCTGGCCGGGTCACCCGGGAGTCGCAGCATGCGTGGCCGGACTTTGATGTGTTCGAGACTGATTCCGGTGACGGTCTTCCCACCCTCTTCGACAGCACCGAAGCTTGGCTCGATCATGCGCTACGCGCGGATAAGCCGGACATCCATCACGCGTGCAAGCTCAACCCGCTCACGTGCGAGCTGTATCGCGGGCTCTCGCCCGTGCGCAATGAGTCCAATGCGGCCAACGATCTGCGCGCCCATGGCGAGAATCGGTGGACACGCTTTCGTGCTTCACGCCTGATCCCGAAGCACCGCAGCGAGTGGGCCAACCAGGCGCAGTACGAGGACTTCTTTGAGACGGTGCTCAAACGCATCGATCGGGAGCCGTACCACGATGCCGAACTCGCACGGATCAAGCGGATGACGTGGTGGGATGCGGTTGCCAACAACGTGAGTCAGCCGTTTCCGGCCAGCCCTGACGTGTTTCATATTCATCCGCTGGCGCTGGTGGGGAGTTTCTTGCTCCCTCGTAGACCTATATCGGATCTGATTCAGAAAATTGGAGACATCATCTCCAGCGGCGAGGGAAATTACGAGTCATATAACAGCGGCACAAAAAACGTTCCCAACGGTGCAGTCGGCCACTCTTTCATGAGCCCGCCGCCGGGCACTGTAACCAATAAGACCATCAATCAGATTATCGCAACCGATTCCTTGTCGGGCACGAACCCTAACAGATTCTTTGCAACAGGAAAGTATCAAACCATTATCAACACGTTGAGATCAGCAAAAGAATCGATGGGATTAACAGGAGACGAAAAATATGATGCCGCCATGCAAGAAAGAGTTTTTCGAGACTATCTGCTAGACAAAGCAGGAGGTGGCATTTTATCCAAGTTCGTAAAGAAGGGAGAGGGAACGATCAACGATGCCCAGTATGCCGCCTCCAAGGAGTGGGCATCGATCGCCGTCCCCGCTGGAATGCCCATCAAGAACGGGCAGGTATCGAACGGAACCTTGTCATACTACAGCTCATCTGCAAATAGCGCATTCATGGGCCCGACAAATAAATTAAGAGAAATTCTTGAACTTATATCATCTGGAAGTATTTAGCCCCAGACTCCAACCTCACCAAGCTAATCACATGAGAAAAAGATATCTTGGCGCAATTCTTACTGCACTTGTCACCAACACATACGCTGATAACCGCACCTTCTCAAAGAATTTTCAGGACTGCACGAAACTAGCCATCACTATCGATTCGCAATCACGCTGCGTGACAGATGAGGTTGGCAAACAAAAGCAGCGCTTGAACAGCGCCTACAATCAACTAACGGGAAAATTATCAAAAGAACAGCTAGACCATCTGGAAAAGGTTCAGCGCAGTTGGCTAATATGGAGAGATAACAACTACAACTTCCTTTCGGAGAAAGTTCCAGGAGAGTTTTCCACAACCAGGGTTACCAGCCTGAACTTCTTGCTGAATGCAATTTATGACCGAGCCGAGGAGTTGGAGATGATTTCCGATGAAATCGGGAAGTGAGTTAACAAGGAAGCTTCCAATGGCCGCGCCGGTCAGTAATTTCGCGTTCAAGGCATAGCGTGTCTCAGCCTCTAGTCTCCGGCACAACACCATCAAAAAAGCCGCGATTCCTCGCGGCTTTTTCTTTGCAGTTACGCAGACTCAGGCACGCTTCTTCATCGCCTCGTCGCGCAGTTCGCGGCGCAGGATCTTGCCGACGTTGGTCTTCGGCAGCTCGTTGCGGAACTCGATAAACTTCGGGCGCTTGTAGCCGGTGAGCTGGTCCTTGCAGAACTCCTGCAGCTTCGCTTCCGTGAGCGTCGGGTCACGGCGCACCACGAACAGCTTGACCACCTCGCCCGAGTGCACGTCGGGCACGCCCACGGCCGCCACTTCCAGCACGCCCGGGCACATTGCCACCACGCCCTCGATCTCGTTCGGGTACACGTTGAAGCCCGACACCAGGATCATGTCCTTCTTGCGATCGACGATCTTGGTGTAGCCGCGTTCGTCCATCACGCCCACGTCGCCGGTCTTGAAGAAGCCATCGGCGTACATGACCTTCGCGGTCTCGTCGGGGCGCTTCCAGTAGCCGGCCATGACCTGCGGGCCACGGATGCAGATTTCGCCCGCCTGACCGATCGGCAAATCGCGGCCTTCGTCGTCGCGGATGGCGATTTCAGTGCCTGGAATCGGCAGGCCGACGGTGCCCGAGAAGGTATCGGTATTGGTCGGGTTGCAGATGGCCGACGGCGAGGTTTCCGACAGGCCATAGCCTTCGATGATCGGGCAGCCCGTCACTTCCAACCACTTCTTGGCCACGGCTTCCTGCACCGCCATGCCGCCGCCATTGGCCACGCGCAGGTTGGAGCAGTCGACGTCCTTGAACTCAGGGTTGTTCAGCAGCGCGTTGTACAGCGTGTTCACGGCCGGGAACATGTGGAAGCGGTACTGCTTGAGCACCTTGATGAAGCCCGGAATGTCGCGCGGGTTCGGAATCAGCACCGCCAGCCCGCCCTTGCGCATCGACAGCAGGCAGCACACCGTCAGCGCGAAGATGTGATACAGCGGCAGCGCGGTGATGGTGACAATCTCTTCATCGGCAGCCAGCATACGGCCGTCGCGGCCGGGCTTGGTAAGCGCCGGGTTCATCCACGCTTCCGACTGCAGCACGTTGGCGACGATGTTCCGGTGCAGCAGCGTCGCACCCTTCGACACGCCGGTGGTGCCGCCTGTGTATTGCAGGAAAGCCACGTCGTCCGGACCGACAGAGGTTGGCTTGAGCGTCAGCTTGGCGCCCTCTTCCAGCGCGGTATTGAAGCGGATGCAGTTGGGCAGCTCCCACGCCGGCACCATCTTCTTGACGCTGCGCACGACGAAGTTGACCAGCATGCCCTTGAGGCCGCCAAGCATGTCGCCCATGCTGGCCACCACGATGTGCTTGACCGGCGTATTAGGCAGCACCTGCTGCAGCGTCGTCGCGAAGTTCTCGAGAACGATGATGGCTTCGGCGCCACTGTCCTTGAGCTGGTGTTCCAGTTCGCGCGGGGTGTAGAGCGGGTTGACGTTGACGACCACGTAGCCAGCGCGCAGCACAGCGGCCAGCGCCACCGGGTACTGCAACACGTTGGGCATCATCAGCGCGACGCGGGCGCCGGGCGCCAGACCACGCGATTGCAGCCAGGCCGCCAGTTGACGCGACAGCGTATCGATCTCGCCGTAGGTCAGGACCTTGCCCATGCACTCGAAAGCGCGGCGATTGCGGTTCTTCTGAAACGAATCTTCAAGCAGATGGGCCAGCGACCGATACTGCGACGCATCGATGTCGGCGGGCACCCCGGCGGGGTACTGCTTCAGCCACGGTTTATCCATGGGCGTGTCTCCTGGCGATTGTCGATTTTTTTCGAATGGTCGTTCGTTTTTTTCCGCATCGTACGCGGATGTTTGTGTCAAAACAATAACTTAGACGGTTCCCTCAGACGATCAGACATGCTTGAAACTGGCGCAAAAATCATCGCTGGCATCACTTTTGCGTGGCCGCACCATCCGCGCCGAGCAGCGCTGGCGGAGCCAATGCTCGCAGCGCGGCTTCACGCTTTGGCTTGGGCTCTCCCGCCATGGTTTTGACATCGGCGTAGAAGCGCACCCAGTCCCCACCGTCACGGTGATACAACGCCGTGAACGCCGGCACCCACTCCAGGTAACTCGCCACCGCGCCCAGATGCGCATTCGACAGCGGCTGCGCAAACCAACGGTCGTAGCCGGTATAACCGCCCCAGCTTGCTTTGAGCTTGGCGTAGTCCGCCTGCAGGCTCGCAAAGATGGCACGTTTGCCGGCGCGCTTTTCATCGTCCGACACAGGGCTGGCGTACAGCGTCTCAAGCCGGTTGCGATAGTCCAGCAACAGGGCGCGGAATTGTACGCGGCGGGCGTCGTATGTGGCGTATTCCTTGCGGATTTCCGGGGTGGCGGCGTCGGCCAGCCAGCGTTCGACGCCAATCGTCTCGACCGTAGTGGCGAAGGATTCGTTGAAGGCCGTGTCGCCCTTGGCGTAGACCACCTGGTGCGCCAGCTCATGAAAGATCAGGCGCGCCAGTTCGCCCTCGGGCAGGCCGACGAAGGTGTTGAGCAGCGGGTCGTCGAAATAACCCAGTGTGGAATACGCAGGAATCCCGGCCACGTCGACGTCCAGCCCTTGGGCGCGCAGGGTGTCGGCGTAGGCCTCGGCGGCGTTGCGGTCGTAGTAGCCGCGGTAGGTCACGCAGCCGACAACGAGGAAGCACCACTCCTTGAGCTTGACAGACAACTCGGGCGCGGCGAATACGTTCCACACCGCAAAGGGGCGCTTGAGATTGGCGTAGACGCGGTAGCTGCCGTTGTCGGGCAGGCCCAGCTCGCGCGAGGCGTAGATGCGGATGCTGCGGGCATCCTCCAGGCGCGTGGCGAGCTTGTCGTTGTGCGCGTCGCGCGCGCCGGCGATGGCGTCATCGAGCGACTGCCGCTGCGCCATCAGCGACAGGTGCCCGGTGACCGACTGGTAGTAGTAGCCAACGGTGTCACAGCCGGCCAGCAACGCTGACGCCGCCAGCGACACCACGAGGCACAGCGCACGCATCGCCCGCATCGACGCCTCGTCAGGCCGCTTTCGCTGCCGGCGCGACCTCCACCAGGCAGTCGTAAAACGTCGGCGCGCGGCCCATGTCGGTCAGGCGCTGGCTGGTCAGCTCATTGGCGTTGGTGCCGTCGGGCGCGAGCTTCTTCCACCAGATCGACAGGCCAACCACCACGCCGCGGCGGGCGCGATCGGTCACGCGGGCGCGCGCCTGCATGGTGCCGCGGTCATTGAAGATGCGGACCAGTTCGCCGTCTGCCACGCCGCGCGCCTGGGCATCGTCGGGGTGGATGTCGAGGTGCGGCTCGCCCTCGGTGCTGCGCAGGCTGTCGACGTTGACGAAGGTCGAGTTGAGGAAGTTGCGCGCCGGCGGCGAGATCATCGACAGCGGATAGCGCTTGGCCAGCTCCGGCGTGCTCGCGGCCGACTCGTGCGGCGCCACGTAGCCGGGCAGCGGGTCCAGGCCATCCTTCGCCATCAGCTCGGAATAGAACTCGCAGCGGCCCGACGGCGTGCGATAGCCGCCGTGGGCAAGCGGTGCGGCCGGGTGCGCCAGCTTCTGCCAGCCCTCGCGCTTGAGCGTGGCCCAGTCGATATGCGCGGCAGCGGGGTCGTCGCGACGAATGGCCTGGCCGGCGATGTCGTCATCGGAATCGGCAAAGCACGCCTCGGTAAAGCCCATGCGCTGCGCAAGACGGCGGAAGATCTCGGTGTTCGGCAACGACTGTCCCATCGGTGCGATGGCGGCGTTGTTGGCCAACACGTAGGTGTGGCCGTAGGCCTTGTGCACATCCACGTGTTCGAGCTGGGTGGTGGCGGGCAGCAGGATGTCGGCGTAATCCGCGGTGTCGGTCTGGAAGTGTTCGAGCACCACGGTGAAGAGGTCTTCACGCGCGAAACCGGCAGCCACCTTGCGCGAGTCCGGCGCCACCGCCACCGGGTTGCTGTTGTAGACGACGACAGCTTCAACCTTCGGGCCAAATGCAGCATCGCCCGTGTGCAACAGCGCATCGCCGATGGTGCTCATGTTGATGGTGCGCGGCACGGCAGGCCCGCCGTTGGGTCCACGGGGCAGCAAGTCCGGGCGCTGCAGCTTGGCGTTATCGATCGGGAAGAAGCCCGACGTCGACAGTTGCAGCCCGCCCGCCGCATCGCGCCAGGCCCCCACCAGCGATGGCAGGCACGCCGCCGCACGCACGCCCTGCCCGCCACCGTGGGCGCGCTGCATGCCGTAGTTCAAGCGGATGGCTGCGGGCTGCTTGTCGCGCACGACGGTCGTGCCGTACAGCGTGGCGAGCCACTCGATATCAGCCGCGTCGATACCACACAGCGTGGCCGCATATTCCGGCGTGTATTGCTGCGCACGCTCGCGCAGTGCATCAAAGCCCAGCGTGTGATTGGCGATGTAGTCGTGGTCGAGCAAATCATCGCGGATCAGCACGTGGATCATCGCCAGCGCCAGCGCCGCATCCGTACCCGGGCGCACGGCCAGATGGCGATGGCACTTCTCCGCCGTCAGCGAACGATAAGGATCAATCGCGACGAGCGTCGCACCACGCCGCTTGGCTTCCTGCGCACGCGTCCAGAAGTGCAGGTTCGAGGCGATGGGATTGGCGCCCCAGATCAGGATCAGCTTGGCGTCCTGCACGTGCTCGATGTCCATGCCGAGACTCGCGCCGTACGTATAGCGCAGCGCCGTCGCACCGGCCGATGCGCAGATCGTGCGATCGAGCAGCGATGCCCCCAGCTTGTGGAAGAAGCGCGCCGCCATGCTCTCGCCCTGCACCAGGCCCATCGTGCCGGCGTAGCTGTACGGCAGGATCGCCTGCGGATTGCGCACCGCAATCTCACCGAGGCGTGTGGCAATGGTGTCGATCGCTTCGTCCCAGGTGATGGGTTCGAACTTGCCCTCGCCCTTGGCGCCCACGCGCTTCATCGGCGTGAGCAGGCGGTTCGGGTGGTAGGTGCGTTCCGCGTAGCGGTTGACCTTGGTGCAGAGCACGCCCTGCGTGGTCGGGTGATCCGGGTCGCCCTGCACGCGAATGGCGCGGCCGTCTTCTACGGTGACGAGCAAAGCGCAGGTGTCGGGGCAATCGTGCGGGCAGGCGGCACGGATGACTTGGGTGGACATCGGAGGGCTCCGCGAGGGACTGGAGTGATGCGCGCCGGGTGCGCATGTGCAGGACAGCGCGCTTGGTTGTTGCATGCATGCGTCTGACGCGCGTGCAGCCGGTTTCAGCCTTTTTGTGCCGATTGTATTCGATTATGATGGCGCGCCGCCGGCCTTGCAGAAGGCCGCGCGGGCTGTTCCGGCGCGCGGGGGCGCGCCATCACCTGTCTTTCTCTGGGGGGAGAAACCATGGCAATTTCGTTGACGGGCATGCTGGCTCGTTTGTCCGCTTGCACGCTCGTACTGAGCGGCCTGAGCCTGGCCACCGCCGCCCACGCCGAAGTCGGCGTGACCAACGACACCATCCTGGTCGGCCAATCCGCACCGATGAGCGGCCCGGCCGCACAGCTCGGCCAGCAGATGAACCTGGGCGCCAAGCTGTACTTCAACGCGGTCAACGCAGCGGGTGGCGTCAACGGCCGCAAGATCGAACTCAAGGTGCTCGACGATTTCTACGAGCCCGATGCCGCCGCGCGCAATACCAAAACGCTAATCGACAACACCAAGGTCTTCGCGCTGTTCGGCTACGTCGGTACGCCGACCAGTCTGGCCGCACTCAAGCTGGCCACGCCCGCTGGTGTGCCGTTCTTCGCGCCCTACTCCGGTGCGATGGCGCTGCGTGAACCGTTCGCGCGCAACGTCTTCCACGTGCGCGCCAGCTACAACGACGAAACCGCCTCCATCGTGCAGCAGATCCGCACGACCGGCCTCAAGCGGATCGCCGTGGTCTACAACGACGACGCTTACGGCAAGTCCGGCTTGGACGGCGTGCAGCGCGCGCTGGGCACCTCTGCGGGCCAGGGCGTGACGCTCGTGTCGCAAGCCACCGTGGCCCGCAACACGGCCGACGTGAAAGGCGCCGTCAGCACCGTGCTCGCGCAGAAGCCGGAAGCGATCGTCGTCATCAGCGCGTACCAGACGGTGGCGGCACTGGTGAAGGGCGCGCAGGCACAAGGCTATGCAGGCCAGTTCTACAACGTGTCGTTTGTCGGCACCAGGGCGCTGGCCGATACGCTGGGCAAGGCCGGCGGCGGCGTGATCATCTCGCAGGTGATGCCGTATCCGAAGACGGCTTCATCGCCGCTGGTGCGCGAGTACCAGAAGCTGCTCAAGGCGGATGGCATCTCCGACTTTGACTACGGCAGCATGGAAGGCTACGTGGCCGCCCGCGCGTTTGTGGAAGGCCTCAAGCGCGCTGGTCGCGACCTCACGCGCGAGAAGCTGATCACTGCACTGGAATCGATGGGCAACTACGACCTGGGCGGCTTCAACGTCAACTTCTCGCCGTCCAGCCATGTCGGCTCGAAATTCGTCGAGATGACGATCATCAATTCGAGCGGTCAGGTGATCCGCTGAGCGGACATCGTCATCGCCAATAAAGAACCGGGCCACGTGCCCGGTTTTTTGTTGCCCGTGCCCGCCCCTTAGGCCGGCTGCAGCTGCCGCTGCGCAAGCCGCCGCATGAAGGCCTCGCACTGGGCGATCTGCGTGAGTTCGATGTACTCGTTGGGCTTGTGCGCCTGCTCGATATTGCCGGGGCCGCACACCACCGTCGGAATGCCTGCGCGCGAGAACAGGCCCGCTTCGGTGCCGTAGTCGACCTTGCCGGGCACGGCGCCGCGGCTGTCTGCCAGCGCTTGCGCGAGCGCCACGAGTTCGTGCGACGGGGCGATCGACAAGCCCGGCGTGTTGGCCTTGATGGCAAAGCTGATGTCAGCGTCGCCGGAAATCTTGCGCATCTGCGGCAGCAGCGTGTCGTGCGCGTAGCGTTCGACTTCGCCGAACAGCCAATCCGGATCGGTGCCTGGCAGGTAGCGGAAGTCGAAGGTGAATTCGCAATCGCGCGGCACCACGTTGGTGGCAATGCCGCCCTTGATGGTGCCGGTATTGAGCGTGGTGTGCGGCACGACGAAGGCCGGGTCGCGCGCTTCTTCCGCCGCCATGCGCGCGGCCAGCGTGCGAATGTGGGCAATCAACAGCGCCGCGAACTCGATGGCATTCACGCCCTGCGGGGTGAGCGCGGAATGCGCCTCCTTGCCGCGCACGCAGCAGCGGTATTCACGCTTGCCCTTGTGCGCAATGATGGCGCGCATCGACGTGGGCTCGCCGACGATGCAACCGGCGGGTTGGATGCCATTGGCCTCCAGATCGCGCAGCAGACCGCGCACGCCCACGCAGCCGATCTCCTCATCGTACGAGAGGGAGAGATGGAAGCCGGCGTCGCCCTCCGCCGCCATGAAGTCCGGCACGTGCGCGAGCGCGACGGCGATGAAGCTCTTCATGTCGGCGGTACCACGCCCATAGAGGCGGCCATCGCGAAGGTGTGCGTCGAACGGGTTGGACTCCCATGGCTGGCCATCCACGGGCACCACGTCGGTGTGGCCAGACAGCACCAGCCCCGGCTTGCGCCCTGGCGACAGGGTCGCGAACAAGTTGGCCTTGCCGCCAGTGGCGTCGTACGTCAGGCGGCAATCGGCACCCTGGGCGCGCAGGCGGTCGCGCACCCATTCGATCAGGCCGAGGTTGGAGTTGCGGCTGACGGTGTCGAACGCCACCAGCGTGCGGATCAGTTCCAGGACATCGTCGGAGGGTTGCAGCGCAGCGGAAGTGGCGTCGGCAGGCATGGTGCTAGGGCTGATCGTTCAGGTGGCAGGCTGAAAACCGCAGCGGGGCAATCTCCTTGAGCACCGGCTGTTCGGTTTTGCAGCGCGGCATGGCATGCGGGCAGCGCGGGTGGAAATGGCAGCCGGTAGGCGGATGCAGCGGCGAGGGAATCTCGCCCGAGATCGCTACGTAGGTCTTTTTGCGAACCTCCAGTTTAGGCGCTTCGGCCAGCAACGCTTGCGTGTAGGGGTGGTTGGGCGACGCGAAGATCGCTTCGGTGGGCGCAGACTCCACCACCCGCCCCAGGTACATGATGACCACACGGTCGCTCACGTGCTTGACCACACCCAGGTCATGGCTGATGAACAGGTACGTGAGGTTCAGTTGCTCGCGCAGGCGGATGAACAGGTTCAGCACCTGCGCCTGGATCGACACATCCAGCGCCGCCACCGATTCATCGCAGACGAGGAATTCCGGCTTGACCGCCAGCGCCCGCGCAATCCCGATGCGCGCCCGCTGCCCTCCCGAGAACTGGTGTGGAAAGCGCCGCATCAGGCTCGGGTCCAGGCCGACGCGTGTGAGCATCTCGGCCACATAGTCGCGCTGCGCTGCCGCATCGACCATGCCGTGCACGACCGGTGCCTCGCCCACGATGTCCTGCACGCGCATGCGCGGGTTGAGCGATGCGTACGGGTCTTGAAAAATCATCTGGATGGCGAGTTGCTTCTCGCGGCGGCGCTCGGCCGGCAGGCGATCAAGATCGACGCCCTTCCATAGGCGCGTGCCGGCGGTTGGCTTGTGCAGACCCACCGCCAGTCGGCCGAGCGTGGATTTGCCGCAGCCCGATTCGCCGACAAGGCCAACGACCTCGCCCGCAGCGATGTCCAGATCGACGCGATCGACCGCATGCACGACCTCTTCCGTCACGCCCGCGCCGAACCAGTTGGCGATGCGCGAGGAAATATCCAGCCCCTTCACGAAGCGCTTGGACATGCCCTGCAACGACAGGATCGACACCGCACTGGGCGTTGCCTCGGTGACTGCAGCGGCATCGCGTTCGGGATGCATCGCATTCATGCTGCAGTCTCCTCGGGGCCGGGGGTGGGTAAATCGGTGACAGGATGGAAACAACGTAGCGCGCGGCCGTCGTCGAGCCGCTCAAGTATCGGCGTCTGCCGGCAGATTTCACTGGCGAACGCGCAGCGCTCGCGGAAGGCGCAGCCGCTGGGCAACGCCAGCAGCGATGGCGTCATGCCCGGAATCTGCCGCAGCGGCGCACCACGTGGGTTGCGCGATGGCGCCGAGGCGATCAGCCCAAACGTATACGGATGACGCGGCGACTCCAGCACCTGCTGCACACTGCCTTGCTCGACGATGCGGCCGGCGTACATCACGCACACGCTGTCTGCTAAGCCGGCCACTACCGACAGATCGTGCGTGATCCAGATCAGCGCGGTCCCGCTCTCGCGGCACAACGCCTGCACCTCGGCCAGGATCTGGCCCTGGATGGTCACGTCCAGCGCCGTGGTGGGTTCATCGGCGATGATGAGATCCGGCTTGTTGAGCAGCGCAATGGCAATCGCCACCCGCTGCCGCATGCCGCCCGAGAACTGGTGCGGGTACGCCGTCAGCCGCTCGTCCGGTGAGGGGATGCCGACCCTCGCCAGCGCCGTGCGCGCCATGTCGCGTGCCTGGACTTTGCTCACGCGCTGATGCGCCAACACCGCCTCGATCATCTGCGTGTCGATCCGCAGGACCGGGTTGAGCGTCATCATCGGATCCTGAAAGATCATGGCGATGCGGTTGCCGCGCATGTCACGCATCTGCCCGTTGGACAGCTTGCGCAGGTCATGCGTGACGCCATCGCGGCCGGTCAGCTCGATGCGTCCACCGACCACGCTGCCCGGCGGATCGATCAGGCCCATGATGGAGTAGCCCGTCATCGACTTGCCCGAGCCGGATTCGCCGACCAGGCCCATGATCTCGCCGCGGCCGACGGTAAAGGACACGTCGTCTACCGCCCGCGCAATGCCACCGCGCGTGGTGAACTGTGTCTGCAGGCCCTCGACGACAAGCGTCGGTTTGTTGTTGGCGATCGTCATAGCGTCTGCAGGCGCGGGTTGAGCACGTCGCGAAGCTGGTCGGACACCAGGTTCATCGACACGATGGTCACGAGCAGCGCCAGCCCCGGGAAGAAACTGATCCAGTACTTGCCCGACAGCATGTATTGGAAACCGTTGGCGATCAGCAGGCCCAGCGACGGTTCGGTAATCGGTACACCCAAGCCCAGGAACGACAGGGTCGCCTCCAGCGTAATCGCCGAGGCCACCTGCAGCGCAGCAATCACGATGAGCGGCGGCAAGCAGTTCGGCAGCAGATGGCGGAACATGATGCGCGACGCCGGCAGGCCCAGCACCTGCGCAGCCTCGATGTACTCACGTCTGCGTTCAACCAGTGCTGCGCTGCGCGTGGTGCGCGCGTAGTACGCCCACTGCACTGCCACCAGTGCGATCACGATATTGGTGATGCCGGGCTTGAGCAGTGCGAGCAGGATCAGCGCCAGCAGGATCGGCGGAAACGAGAGCTGCAGATCAGCAATGCGCATGATGAGCGACTCGATGCGCCCGCCCGCAAAGCCGGCAATCAGCCCGAGCGTCGTGCCCAGCACCAGCGCGAACACCGTGCTCACCACGCCCACCCCCACACTGATGCGCAAACCATAGAGGATGGCAGAGAGGATGTCGCGGCCCTGGTCATCCGAGCCGAGCAGGAATGTCATGCCATCGCCGGACTTCTCACCGGGTGCGAGGCGCGAATCGAGCACGTCCAGCTTGGCAAGGTCATACGGGTTCTGCGGCGCGATCCACGGCGCAAAAATCGCCAGCAGGATGATGATGGCCAGCACGATCACGCCGACGAGCGCGATGCGGCTGGCGCAGAACTGGCGCACGAAGCGGCGCAGCGGCGTTTCTTCAGCGGCCGGTTTGGCGGCGGGAGTAGCGGAAGTCGTCATGTCAGCCCCGGCTCTCAGACAAGCGCACGCGCGGGTCGAGCACACCATAGACGAGATCGACCACGAGGTTGATGAGGATGAACAGCGTCACGATCACCAGCAGGTAGGCGACGATCACGGGCCGGTCAAGCAACTGGATCGAATCGATGATGAGCTTGCCCATGCCCGGCCATGCGTAGATCGACTCCGTCACGATCGAGAACGCGATGACCGAGCCGAACTGCAGCCCCACCACCGTCACGATCGGGATCAGGATGTTCTTGAGCACGTGCACGCCAACGATGCGCGTGTTCGACAGGCCCTTCGCACGCGCGAACTTCACGTAGTCTTGCAGCATAGCCTCCTGCGTGCCGGCGCGCGTGAGGCGAATCACCATCGCAATGTTCAGTAGCGATAGCGTCACGCCCGGCAAGATCAGATGCCGGATGCCGTCGAGCGTGAGGAAACTCAGTGGTACGCCCAGCAGCAGACGCGTCTCACCGCGCCCGTTGGAAGGCAGCCAGCCCAGTTGCACGGCAAACACCATGATGAGCATCAGCCCGACCCAGAACGTCGGCAGCGAGAAGCCCAGGATCGAGATCGTCATGATGGTGCGGTTGGCCACGCCGTTCGGGCGCAGCCCTGCCCACAGGCCGAGCGGAATCCCCAGCACGATCGACAGCAGGATGGCAAAGACGGCCAACTCAAGCGTCGCTGGCATGCGCTCGAAGATCAGCTTGAGCGCGGGCGTGCCGTGCGCGAACGACACACCCAGGTTGCCTTGCAGTGCGCCTTTCAGGAAGTACAGGTATTGCTCCCACAGTGGCTTGTCGAGCCCCAGCGCGGCAATCGTGCGCGCAATGTCCTGCTGGTCGGCCTGCGGGTTGATGAGGATGTCGACCGGGTTGCCAATGGCATATACGCCCAGGAACACCAGAATCGACATCACCAACAACACCGCCACGGATTCCAGCAACCGTCGGATCAGGAAGACCAGCATCTGAGGCTCGCTTCTGTGGAGGAAGGGTTACTACGACTTATTGTGGCTTGAAGCCGTGCGCGTAAGTGCGCTCATCCGTGCGCGGCACGTACGTGATGCCCTTGCGCGCCGCCCACGTCGTCACCTGGAAATGGACCGGGATAATCCCGCCGTCGTCCACCACGATCGCCGTCGCCTCCTGCAGCAACTTGGAGCGCTCCGTATCGTCCATCGTGTACAGCGCCTTTGTCAGTACGGCATCCATCTTCGGGTTGCAGTATTGGCCCCAGTTGACCGTGCCGAAGCCCGTCTTGGCATCCTCGCACGCCACCAGCGCGCGCAGCGGCGAGCTGACTTCGCCCGTCTGCGCGCCCCATCCCACCAGGCCAAACGAGTACTCATGCCGGATGCTCTTGGCTGCGAACGTCGCCATCGGCATGCCTTCCACACGCGTCACGATGCCGATGCGCGTGAGGTTCTGCGCGATGGTCTGCGCGATCTTCTCGTCGTTCACGTAGCGGTTGTTGGGCGTCTGCAGCGTGATACCGAAGCCGTCGGGATAGCCTGCTTCGGCCAGCAGCTTCTTCGCACCGTCCGGGTCGTACTTGAGCGTCTTCAGGTTCGGGTTGTGGCCGAAGAGCTGCGGGGGCACGAGGTTGTTGGTCGGCTCGGACAACCCTTCCATGATGCGGTCCTTGATGCCCTGGCGGTTGATCGCCATGCTCATCGCCCGCCGTACACGCGGGTCCTTCAACGGATTCTTGTCGAGCGGCTTGCCGTCTTTGCCTGTCACGTACGGCGTTTGATCGCGCTTGTCGTCCGTATACAGATAGATGACACGATGCGAGATCTTCGAGAAGAAGTTCAGCGAGGCGTCACCACGCACGCGTGCAAGGTCCGGTGTCGGCACGTTCTCGATGGCCTGCACATCGCCCGACAGCAGTGCTGCAATGCGCGTCGCACCGTTCGGAATGAAGCGCAGCGTCACATGCTCCCACGCAGGCTTCGGGCCCCAGTACTGATCGTTGCGTACCAGCTCGACCCGGTCATCGCGCGCGTAGCTCACGAACTTGAACGGCCCCGTGCCGACCATGCCCTTGCCCTGCGCGAAGTCATCGCTCGACAGCCCCTGCGTCGCCTTCTTCTGCACGATGAACACCGAGGTCAGATCCGACAGCATCAGCGGATACGGCTGCGACGTCGTCAGTTGGATCGTGTATTTGTCGATGATCTTCTTGTTGATGATCGCCTTGGTGTACGTATCGAACTTGCCTGGGCTGTTGAGGATCGTCGCCGGGCGATCGAGCGACCAGGCCACGTCTTCGGCGGTCAACTCGCTACCATCGTGAAACTTCACGCCGGGGCGCAACTTGAATTCCCAGGTCAGGTTGTTGACCATCTTCCACGACGCGGCCAGGCCAGGAATGATGTGGCTGTCGGCATCCATCTTCACCAGGCACTCGAACATGTGCTCCGACACGTTGATGTTCGAGAACAGGTTGTAGAAGTGCGGGTCCATCGACGTCGGCGGCGAGCTCATGCCGATCTTCAGATCAGCGGCCAACGCCTGCGGGCTGGCGCCCGCCATCACGCATCCTGCCACGCCGCATGCAGCCACATATAACGCAGCGGCCACGCGCCGCAAGGTCCGAATCATGGTCACGGCTCTTCTCCCCAAGAAGGAATCGATGGATCGATTTCGCTGACGGCGCGGCGCGCCTCTGAAGAACGCTCGCGCCGACTATAGCGACGCGCACATGCGCTCGGCAATGTGCGCTGCCACAAACTGGTGCATACCCGTACGACGCGCCTCGAGAAACCGCTGAAAATGGGGTGCAACCGCGCGGGTGCGGGTGAAAAGCAGGAAGCATTCCATGTAAAGAACGCATACGAGGCTCGCGAGCATGCGGCTCACGCGGGGTCACGCCGGGCCGAAGATGGCCCTTCGGCGTATCATCGAACGTGATTGCGAACTTTCAGCCAGAACACGAGCATCCCATGAAGCTGATTCCAGAGATCCAAGCCGCGCAGCCCGAAATTCAGGCGCTGCGACGCGATATCCATGCGCACCCCGAACTCTGCTTCGAAGAGCAGCGCACCTCCGACCTGGTCGCCGCCAAACTGACCGAATGGGGCATCGAAGTCCATCGTGGCCTGGGCAAGACCGGGCAGGTGGGCGTCATCCGCAACGGCGAAGGCAAGCGAATCGGCCTGCGCGCCGACATGGACGCCCTGCCGCTAGCCGAGGTCAACCAGTTCGAGCATCGCTCCAAGCACGAAGGCAAGATGCACGCGTGCGGCCACGACGGCCATACGGCAATGCTGCTCGGTGCGGCGCACTATCTGGCCAAGCACCGCAATTTCAGCGGCACGGTGCATCTGATCTTCCAACCCGCCGAAGAAGGCGGTGGTGGCGCACGCGAGATGATCAAGGATGGCCTGTTCGAGCGCTTTCCTTGCGATGCCGTGTTTGGCTTGCATAACTGGCCAGGCGTGCCGGTCGGGGCGTTCGGCACGCGCGTCGGTGCGTTGATGGCGTCGAGCAACGAGTTCCGCATCACGATCAAGGGCAAGGGCGCGCACGCCGCACTGCCGCACAACGGCAACGACCCGGTGTTTGTCGGTGCGCAGGTCGTCTCCGCATTGCAGGGCATCATCACCCGTAACAAGCGCCCGATCGACACGGCGGTCCTGTCCGTCACCCAGTTTCATGCCGGCGACGCCACCAACATCATCCCGAATGAAGCGTGGATCGGCGGCACCGTGCGCACGTTCTCAACGGAAGTCCTGGATTTGATCGAGCGCCGCATGGAGGAGGTTTCCAGGGGCATCGCCTCGGCTTACGACTGCACCGTCGATTTCGCTTTCCATCGTAACTATCCGCCGACGGTCAACAGCGAATCAGAAACGCAGTTCGCGGCACAAGTCATGCGTGAGTTGGTCGGCGCCGACAACGTAGACGCCAACATCGACCCGACGATGGGCGCCGAGGATTTCTCCTTCATGCTGATCGAGAAGCCTGGCTGCTTCGCCTTCATCGGCAACGGTGACGGAGACCACCGCGAACAAGGCCACGGTCTAGGCCCG
>NZ_JSZO01000027.1 GCF_000801955.1 Ralstonia sp. A12 | reverse complement strand
GATTCAGGGGGCTGCTCCAGGCCAGTTCTCCCGCCTCTTGCCAGAAGCCGTTCTTGCGTTGCACGAGCGTCACGAAACGCCTGCGGATTCAACCGGTTGATGCAACACACTAGAGACTGCGTGAGCAGTGGAGGTGTTGCAAATGAAACAACGACGCCGGATCTACTACACCGAAAGTCAGAAGGCACTGATGTGGGAGCGCTGGCGCAGAGGTGAAACGCTTCATCAGATTGCCCGACTGTTCGACAGGGGGCACTCGTCGGTTCAGGGGATTCTGGCAGAGGCCGGCGGTATCCAGCCAGCACAGCGACACCGCTCCAGGCTGGCGTTGACGCTTGCCGAGCGAGAGGAGATCTCTCGCCCCGTGGTAGCCGGGCTCTCTATCCGTTCGATTGCATCCCGGCTAGGACGCGCGCCGTCTACCATTAGCCGTGAGCTCAAGCGCAATGGAGGAGGCCAAGGCTATCGCGCGAGTCAGGTGGACGAGCTTGCCTGGGCTCGAGCACGCAGACCAAAGGCATGTAAGCTCGTTAGAAACCGAACGCTGGCACGGGTTGTGGCAGCCAAGCTGAGGTTGCAGTGGTCCCCTGAGCAGATTGCAGGCTGGCTCAAGCGTGCATATGCCGTCAACAAGGACTACCTAGTGTCACACGAGATGATCTATCGTAGTCTTTAAATCCAGGCTCGCGGTGCGCTGAAGAAGGAACTGCTTGAACACCTGAGGCGCTGCCGGGCCACGCGTCGTTCGCGTCTCTATTCCGCGAAGACTGACGAGCGCGGAAGAATTTGCGGCACCGCGCCGAGGCGATCACGTGGGGCCGTCTGCAGATCGCACACGATGGTCTGACACATGCCGACTTGGTGGCCGCGGGATGCTTCCCGTCGCGCAAGCGAGTGGCCCAATCGGTCCGCTACCGCAGTGCCCATGGTCAGACCTGGGATTGGGACGGCGACATGTCCGACTGGCTGCAGCGTGTCGTCAATGCTGGACAGAGCCCGGAGCATTTCCAGGTCTGGGTCTGATCGCGATTCGCGCAGGGCACCGCCGCTCGCCCTTGTGATCTAGCCAACAACGCTTGCCCGTTCTGGGCTGCGTCTTCCATCTTTTTCAGCAACTGCGTATTGAAGCACGCGGTCCAGGTTTGGTCTCGAATCGCCGTTCCTGCCCCGTGGTCAACTGCGGGCCGACGGCCCGTGAGTGACGGGCGTTCCGCACCGCCCGCGCCCGGGCCAGTCCTGCGCCAGCGCAAAGCACTGTCACGCGCCAGGCTTGTCCTGTCACGTGCGGCACAGACTGCGGGCGGCACTGACGCAGCGGCCACGCCAGCGCCGGGGTGCTGTCATGCGGACCGCCTGATGCCGGCACCGCCAACGGCACAGCGACACGGCTGGACACCGCATCGCACATCCCAGCACAAGCCCCGTTCACGCAGTGAGGGGCCTAGTGTGGGGATGCATATTGCGACGCGACGACCAGCCGTGTTGCTCACTGCTCGAACCCCGCTCCATCCCAACCCTTGCCCGTGAGGGCAAGGGCTATCCCCACTCCCCGCCCTAGGGCGGGGAGCGAGGGAGCCCGAGCGAAAGGATCGCTTGCAAGCAGTCTCTCCGAAAGAAAAAACCCCAGGCAGCTTGTGACTGCCCGGGGCTTTCCGACCATCTTCCACGGAGGCTCATGAACTATGGCTAGGCGCAAGTTTAGCCACTTGGACCCCATCAGCGGGCGCTGGTGAAATTAATTGAACATTGCGCGCCAACAGGGCGGCCGACGGCAGGGGTGATGCGGAGGTGGATGACCGCAGCAGTTGATAGTGTGTGGGGGTTCTGCTGACGGAGGTGTCTGCGCGGGGAGGACCGCTGAGTTGCGCGCTTGATCAATGGTATCGCGCGTTGGGCCGCTACCGGATAGTGCCTGGCATGCGCATGGATCATGCATGGATTCGGATTGACTGAATCCGGTTACATCGAGGTTACATAGCGCAGAAACACAAAAGGGTCACAGGCAAAATACACGTAACCCTTTGATTATTCTAGTGTTGCTGATCGGAATCGAACTGGTGGCATTCGCATTACGAAACAATCCAACATCGAAAGTCCGGCGACAGGCTGATATTCAAAGCGGGTTGGGCCGCCAATAGCAAAGAAGCGATGCCACTCAGGCTCTCGAAGGATGGTCCATCTTTAATGGCCAGGAAGGGGCAGTATCGATTAGCGGGCAACGTATCGTTTGGTGCAGGATCACGATAAATTTTAGAGTGACTGATTCCTCGCCGGGAAGCCTGCAATCATGTGTTGAGTCGGAGGGGTATTGAGTATATGGCTGGTCGAGCGTACGCTTGACCGGCCAATGCTGTTGCCCCTTTGGGGGCAAATCAGCGAGCTGAACTTCCCAAGACTGGCAGGGTGAGCGCGCAGAACCTCTCCACGCTATTCGTGCACCGCCTAGAGTTGTTATGCACTGAGCGCAACGGAAGCCATCGGTTTACCCATCCGAAGCTACGTTTGACCATGCAGCGACGCGGCGTCAGAACCAAACCTCTCTTGGCCTCGGAGAGTTGGCGATCTGCAAGTCAATACCTTCATCGTTAGCCGCTTGCATCACGTCCTGACTTTACACCGAGCAACCCCTCCGTGCTGAGCACAAGTTGCGTCGATCGCAACGGAGAGCGCATTGCGTTCCGCTACCGAGGCCGGAAGGTTTCGATGCTTTGCGCTAACTTTGAATGTGCGCCGCACAAAGATGAATTCGCCAAGAGAAAGATTTTGTTTCGGTTGCCGACAGAATATCTCATTTGCGACAGGCGGCGGGCAGTCGAACAATGTCCAGATGGAAAGGAAGGTGCGGAAATCAGTTCAGCTTCCAGCGCCCTTACTCGGTCTTTCAGGGGTATCTGTGAATAACTTTCTTCCAATGTTGCCATTGGCACTGGCGGTGGCTCCGGCATTGGTAAAGAAGTTTCCGCCCACCTAGTGAAGGCGGGCAGCAGCATCGTCATCGGTGATCGTATGAAGCCAAGCTTAAACGAGCGGCCACGGAAATCGACCCAATTGACGTCAAGGTCTGCTTCCATGCGGGCGACATCGCGCTGCCGGCAACTGCCGACGGGCTTGTCGATGTGGCGACGTCGGCTTTCGGCGGCGTCTACATCTTGATCAACAACGCTGCTGTGTTTCGGCCCACAGAGCTCCTCGAAGTGGACGAGTCCGAGTACAACTGGTTTCCCGACACGATCCTCACGGGCAAGTTCTTCGTGGCGCAGGCTGCGGCCTTTGCGATGAAGCAGCGCGGGGGTGGTGCCATTGTGCAGACCGGCTCGCTCTGTGCTTTGCAGTCTATCGGTCGACTCCCTCGGCTGCCAATGCTGGCGTGCACGCGCTGATCCGCAACCTTGCCATTGAACTGATGCCGTCGAACACCCAAATCAATACGGCTGCACCGACCGTCGTGGAAACGCCCGCCCACAACACCTTCATGACGGATGATCAGGTTAAGGAAACACTGCCTACATTCCCCGCCCTTCATCCTCTTGGGCGAAACGGACAGCCGGCCGATGTCGCTGAGGCCATCCCGTTCCTAGCCTCCCCCAATGCATCGTGGATTACCGGCGCTATGTTGCCCGTTGATGGCTGGCGCCGCGCCTGATTTATTACTTCGCAGGAGCAAAGCAATGGTCTATTTGGAAACCAAACAAGAAACCCAACAGGAAGCAATGACTTTGCAAAGTAAGCACGTTGCGTATGTTGCAGGCGTACTCACGCTACTCGTGACGACCTCGGCATTGTGTGCAGCAGACGGAAAGCGCGGTGGTCTGGATGCGGTGGACAGAGCCTCGATTCCAGCCGCGCTGCAAACGCTCAGTAAGGAAAGCGGTATTCGGATTGTCGGAGATATGCTGCCAGCGCCCCCAGGAATGAAAGGATGGGCAGCATTCAAGGGGCAGCAACCACTCGCGTTCTACAGCACAAACGATGGCAAGTATGTCATCGTCGGCACGATGATTGATGCACACGCCAACGACCTGACTAGGTCTCCCCTGGAAAAGGCCGTTGGCTCACAACTGAGCGATGGCGTATGGAAGCAACTCGAACAAAGCCATTGGATCGCTGAGGGCAATCCCGCTGCCAAGCGCACCGTCTACGTGTTCACTGACCCCAATTGCCCGTATTGCAGCCGTTTGTGGGCAGATATGCAGCCGTGGGTGAAAGCCGGCAAGGTGCAGGTTCGCAATATTGTCGTCGGCATACTGACACCGACAAGCAATGGAAAAGCGGCCGCGCTATTGGCGGCGCGCAATCCGGCGCAAGCGCTACGTGATCATGAAACAGTCCAGTTTGCGATCAACCGGCAGAGTATGTCAGGTCATATGAAATCGCTCGAATCGAGTGGCATCGAACCGCTTCCGACGATTGATGCAGAAACTCAGCAGAAACTGGATCACAACGTACAACTGATGACATCGCTAGGTGTGGAGGCAACGCCGGCGCTGTATTGGAAGGATGAGGGCGGTCTGATCAAAGTATCCATGGGTGCGCAATCTTCGAAACTTCCTGCGATTCTGGGGCCGCAATAGTCGCTTTTTCTGCGGATGCCGAGGTGTTGCAGGAGGCCTGCGCCATGCATTTGCACCCCAGTTGCCATGACGCAGTCAGCAGTTCGCACTCTTCACGCGCTCGACCGCAGGGCCAATGAGCGACGTCGCCTTATTCCGTGTGTCGTTGGCTTCCAGGTCTCGGTCGAGTGGCTGAATAGCTTCATCGGCATTGGCACGAATAGCTTGTCGCGGCTCGCCTTTTCGATATATTGCGTGAGGTTCCGTCTGCATCCCTGCTATGCCTGTTCTCACTTTGAGCGCGTGGATGGCATTTAGAAAGCGGTAGCGTCCAGGACAAGAAGATTTTCTTCGATGGCCAACTGAATATCTCGGTTGGGACAAAGCGCAGTTGTTCAAACGATAGTAGGCGATCAAGCGTTTCGAATCCTGACACGTGCTCGGTCTTGCAGTTGCACCACAGAATAGCTCTTTTCAATTGCAAGCACATCGGACTGGATGCTGATAGCCGCCGATGGCGGTGTGATGTTCGGCGCCAGGTTCGAACGCTTACTTCATAGGAGAAAAACAATGATTCAGGTGGAAATCACTCTGAGGACTATCGCCGCCAACCGCGCCGCTGCGGCTGGTGTCTACCAGCAGTACTAGGCCCCTTTTCCCAACACGGTCACCGGTGCGAAGTCGAAGGAACTGCTGGTGCGCGACGAAGACGTGCAAGTACTGCACGTCTTTGACCCGAAGGAAAACGCACAGGCTTATCTGCAGAGCGAGTTGTTCAATGCTGACGTTGTCATCAGCCTCTCCTCGACACTCCTGGCACGGAATACTGGATCGACTCGGATAGCTACTTCGCATTGACCGAGCTACCGCGGCACGCGGCAGTAGTTGGCGCTGGATACATCGCTGGCGAACTGATACGCGTGCTGAATGCGCGGAACTCGTCGACGCACCTCACTGTGCGAAAGGATACGTCACATCGATTGCAAGTCATCCATGAGCCAACCACACCCCATCATCGACCTCGGCATCGTGCAGGCCGCAGCAACGCGCGCCAGCGCTTTGCTCAAGGTGCTCGCCAATCCGGATCGCTTGCTGCTGATGAGCCGTCTATCCCATGGCGAGTTGTCCGTCGGCGCTCTGGAGGAACAGCTTGGCATCCGGCAGCCGACGCTGTCGCAGCAGCTTGGCGTCCTGCGTAGCAACGGTTTGGCAACGACCCGGCGCGAAGGCAAGACCATCTTCTACTCGGCGGCGAGCAAGCAGGCGCTCGCCCTAATCGCGGTCCTGCATGAGCAGTTTCTTGCTAACGCCGACTAGGAATCGGCATGTTGATCTGAATACGCTATTGCTAGCAGCGCGGCGCTAGGCCCTGTAGTTGGGTGTTGACCAGCGGGAGTGGCGTCATCCTCGCAGTGCCTCTATGGCTATTTGTTTTGCATTCAGCGTTGGATGGCTGCGCCGGTCGCCGCTACTTGGGCGGCTCTCCACCATAGCCGTCATCGGATTGCATGCGGGCATCGCGCAGCGTGGCCGGTGGTGACATCAGAAGCGTTATTCTTTCCGGCCGGTTTGTGGTTCGCTCATCGGCTGCCGAACGGACCGCTGACCCGGCTACACGCCAAGTACTCTACATGTATTCAACCTCAAGACCGAAGAGTCATGGTTGCAACTGTCCCCATTCTGCTGCAGGAGCAGTCTGCGGTGAGGGTCAATGGTGACCTGTTAGTCGAATCGCAGCCGAAGTTGTTGACTCTTTAAACAAACTGCGCTGCCGCGCCCGCGAGAAGCGATACAAAGGTGGCCATCATGCCCATGCGGCGCATCGGATTCACGCCGCGCAACATTCCGATGGCATGGGCGATGCGACCGATTACCATCGGTCCGGCAGTGGCGAGAATCAGGCTCTGCGGTGCCCCGCGCAATTCCGCGAGCGCGAGCAAGATGAGCCCAATCGGCACATACTCGATGAAATTCCCTTGCGCGCGGATACGGCGCAGCAGGACCGGGTCATCACCTATGCCGATGGCCTGTTTCACGGTCATGCGGCGTAAAGACACGGGAAGGCTCAGCGCAATGAGACCCCCGGCGGCAAGTGCGGCGACAGTGGAAGTGATTGGAAGCATGTTTTTTCCCCTTTCGGTTTTCGGTGTTCAGTAAACGGTATGGACTTGTTTCTCGATAAGAGCGGCTAGTGCGCATCCTTAGCGGGTTAGCTGGATCTCCATGACGAGTAGACGCTCCTCTTCTTTCTCTGCACGAAAGTGCACCGTGTCGCCAGCCTGCACCTTGTCGAGCAAGGCCGCATCGCGCACCATGGTCATGCCGTGCATGTCGAGGTTCTGCCAGATATGCGCATGTCACTGGTGGTGTCTGGCGTGTGGGTGCTCGCCGTTTTCCTCGCCTTTGTGTTCCCAAGATCTGCGGCGGACATTGCTTGCGCTGACCGCCCTGCGACCGCTAGCGTCTACGAGCAGTACAAGGCGCCATTCCTCAACACTGTCGCCGGCGCGAAGTCGGGGGAATTCTAGTGGTTACCTCCACAGCAGGTCCTCGCCTGGACAGAGGCTTCAATCTTGCTTTCCTCGACGAGCACAGGTGTGTACCCGACATCCGCAATGGCATCCTGAAGCTGCTTCGGATCGGCGTTTGTTGCCTCGATCACGACCAACTGCTTGGCCTGGTCAATGGTGACCTTGGCGTGGCTATCCACAGATTCCAGCGCCTTGGTAATCATGCCGACACAGTGGCCGCAGGTCATGTCTTTAACTTGAAAGGTAATCATGAAATTTCTCTTACTGGTTTGTTGGATGAAACGCTGAAACTATCAGCCTTCCCATCGTTGGAGTGTCAAGCGATACATGGCGAATTCGGGATGTGCTGGCACACCTTGGCCACGGTGTATCAGTGAGTCGACTGGACCTCGGTGACAACGAACTTGCCTCCCTCGCTCTTGAGGCGGAAGCGGAGGTTGTCCCCAGCCTGCACGTTGTCGAGCAGCGCTGCTTTTTCCACTTGGTAGACCATGGTCATGCTCGGCATGTCGAGGTCCTTGATCGGGCCGTGCTTGATCGTGAGCCTGCCAGCCCCCTTGTCCACTTTGCGGACCTCGCCGTCAATGAGGTCGGAACCGGCTGGCACCGCGGTGTTCTGGCCTTCGGACGCACTTGTGTTCTGTGCTATGGCGACGCCGGACCAAACTACGAAAGACAGACTCAGCACGGCGCTGAGCGTCATGGCGTGAATGATTTTGAGTTTCATGAGATTTCTTGTGAGACAGGCAAGGTGCAGAGCACGAGGCCGCTGCAAGGTGTGCCTCAGCCTCCGTGCCTCGAATGAAAAGGATTGCGTCGTTCCGGAGCGGTCACATCGCAGGGCGCTCACTCGCAGCTCTCGCCATACGCATGCAACACGTCTAAACCTTGATGACGAGAACTACGCACTGAGATACGTGGATCAGATGCCATCCGCAAAAGAGTCATACGTTCTTGCGGCGTAGTTGCCGTCACTGAACGGATCGCGTGTACCCGCTGCACGAGCACCGTCGCTGAACGGATCTCGCTTGCCTGTTGCGTGGGCGCCGTCGCTGAGCGGGTCGCGCGTACCCATTGCATGAGCGCCATCGGTGAAGGACTCGCGCGGTGACGTGACGCTGGCATTCGCCATGCTGGCTACGCCGCTGAGGGTCGCTGCAGCCAGTGCAACGAGAGCCGCTTTCTTCAACATATACATACGCATTTTTCTGCTCCTTTTTGATAGTTGGCTCCATGAGCCTGCCAACACAGTGTTGGATTGGGGGGAAATCGTTTGATGCGGGTCTGTCCGGCATAGGGCCCAGGGTCAATGGCCCGCGTGGCCGCCGGGCTTGCGTACCTGGACCTCAACCTGATTAACCGGCTGCTGTGCGAGCGGCATGGCGCTGTTACCGGTGGACGACGAGCGCACGGGTTCATCAAGCGAGCCTTGATACTCGTACGCCATCGTTCCGGATGGATGTCGGTACCAGCCAGGGTCTTTGTAGTCGCCGGGCTTTTGGTCGCGCCGCACTTTGAGCACACTGAACATGCCACCCATCTCGATCGAGCCGTACGGCCCTTGTCCGGTCATCATTGGTGCAGTGTTGTCGGGTATCGGCATCTCCATCTCGGTCATATCAGTCATGCCGCGCTCACCCATCACCATGTAGTCGGGAATCAGACGAGAGATCTTTCCGGCCACGTCACGGTGGTCCACGCCGATCATGGTCGGCACCTCGTGGCCCATGGCGTTCATGGTGTGGTGGGCCTTGTGACAGTGGAAAGCCCAATCGCCTTCTGCATCGGCGACGAATTCGACCTGCCGCATCTGCCCGACGGCGACGTCGGTCGTGACCTCGGGCCAGCGTGCGCCCTTCGGCGTCGGTCCTCCGTCCGTGCCGGTGACCATGAACTCATGGCCATGCAGATGGATTGGGTGATTGGTCATGGTCAAATTGCCGACGCGGATTCGCACCTTGTCGCCCAAACGGACGTTCAGTGAGTCGATACCGGGGAAGACACGGCTGTTCCAAGCCCACAGGTTGAAGTCCAACATGGTCATGACCTTGGGTGTATAGGCGCCGGGCTCGATATCGTAGGAGCTGAGCAGGAAGCAGAAGTCGCGCTGCACCTCGTCGATCAGTGGGTGTGCTGCTTTGGGGTGCGTGACCCAAAAGCCCATCATGCCCATGGCCATCTGCACCATCTCATCGCCATGCGGGTGGTACATGAAGGTGCCTGGGCGGCGCGCCGTGAACTCGTAGACGAAGGTCTTCCCAGGCGGGATGGCCTTCTGTGTGAGACCAGCGACGCCATCCATCCCGTTCGGCAGGCGCTGGCCATGCCAGTGGAGGCTGGTCTGCTCGGGCAGGCGGTTGGTGACGAAGATGCGAACCCGATCGCCTTCGACCACCTCGATGGTCGGTCCCGGTGATTGGCCGTTGTAGCCCCAGAGATGCGCTTTGAAGCCGGGTGCCATCTCACGCACCACAGGCTCAGCGACAAGGTGAAACTCCTTGACGCCGTTCTTCATGCGCCACGGGCATGTCCAGCCATTGAGCGTGACGACAGGGTTATAGGGCCGGCCTGTGTCCGGTGTGAGGGGCGGCATAGTGTCGGCCGAGGTCTGGCTCACAGGCTCGGGCAACGCTGCCATGGCCACCCGGCTGACGCTGGCGGCTGCAATGGCGCCACCGGCCATCGCAAAAAATTGTCTTCTTGAATTCATATCGGAGTCCTTGCGGGGAAGTTGTCGGGCCGATTCAGTTCGCGGCATCGGCACCTTCGGCCGTCGCGCTACTCGACGCCATCACCGCGCTTGTCATGGGTCTGCCGATCAACTCGGCTTGCAGGGCCGCGTCTGCCAACCAGAACTGTTGCTCGGCTGCGATTTCGGCCATAACGGCTCCCACCTGATCGCGAGCGTCCGCCAGCAGATCGAAGACACCGATCAGCATGCCGTTGTAGCGAAGGAGGTTCTCGTCCGAGATCGTCTTGCGCAGCGGCACAACCTCGTCACGTTGGTGACGCGCGATGTCGTAGGTCGTGCGGTAGGCTGCGTAGCTTTGCCGCAAGCTCGAACCTGCCGCGCGCACCGTGGCGTCCAGGCGCTGGGCTGACGCCAGCACCTGACCGTTGGAAGCGTCGCGCTGCAGATCGCCCCAGTCGAATAGCGGCAGGCGCAGGGCGATCTCATAACCGCGCTGGGTGGCCTTGCTACCGTCGGCGCTGTTTGCGGTCGTGTTGTGGACGCCGCTGAGTTCGATGTCCGTGACGCTGGTCACGCCGGTCAGGCCCCGGTCGCGGGCCGCGACGTCAAACTGTGCTCGGGCCAGTCGTACATCCAAACGCCCACGGCTGGCCGTCTGGCCCACTTCGCCAGGTTCTAGCGGCTGCCTGGGCAGGTCAGGTAGACGCTCGGGCAGCTTCAGGTCTTGCACCTGAGATTCGGTCAAGCCTAACTGGCGCACGAGTTCTTCGCGCGCGGTGGTGGCTGCATAGCGCGCGACCGCGAGCTGTGTGCCGGCGTCCGCGTAGAAGGCTTGCTGGCGTGCGCGCTGAAGCTTGCTGAAGTTGCCCGCAGCCTGCATACGGCGCGCGAGTTCGGCGCTGGCCTCGGCGCTTTCGTAGACCTGCCCGGCGTACTTCAGGCTTTGCTGTGCCGCTACAGCGCGTACCCAGGCTTGACGCACGCGGCTGATTTGGTCAACCACGTCGGAAGTTAGCCGCAACCGTTCCTGTTCGATCTGTTGCTCGGCCACTCGCTGGCGCAGCGGCAGGGTTAGCAGCTCCATTAGCCCGATCGAGATCATGCGGTCAAGCTCAAGCACGTCGCCGCTGCGCAGCCGGTCAAAGGTGAACAGCGGATTGGATAGGCGTCCGCCTTGGGCCGCACGTGCGGTGTTAGCTGCGTGCTGCGCCAGCAAAGCCTGCAGAGCTGGGCTGTTGACAAGAGCCAACTGCACGGCCTCGTCCCGTCCAAGCGGTCTGGCGAGCAGCTCAGATGCCGTCTTCTTGCGTTCAGCCTGGTCCTCGGGTGTCCTGGCCAGTGCCAAGTGACCGCCGGTGAAGCTCGCAGCTTCTTCGTTGGTGCGCGACAGGCTTTGCTCGAGGCTGACACCCGTACAGCCTGATAGCGCGAGGACCGTCAAGGCCAGTGGCAGGAAGCGGCTGCGCAAAGCGGTGCGGTCATTGTTCACGGCCGGCTTCCTCGTGAACGCTGCGAACGTCGTCCCGGCCTACCGGTGCGGGCGCTGAACTAGTCGCCGAAGGGGCTGGGGGCACTGCCGCTTGGGTGGCCTCTTTCGCGTAGCTGCGCCAGCCACCGATGTGGCCCACGGTGTCGTTGGCTTCGCGCCAGGAAGTGACGGGCTGGTCAGCGTAACCCTTATAGGCAGCAAACGCTGACGAATACGCTAGCTCGGGCACAGGCATCTGCGCCGAATGCTCGGGTTCAGCATGGGCCACTGTGGCGGCCAGTAACAGGACCATCGTCCCACCAGCGCGCGAAGGCAATCGGAGGATGGGGGACATTTCGGATGTCATTCTGTTGGACTCGGTTTGGGTGGTAGCGAAGTCACTGTCGGCTTTGCCACCGTAGGAAGGTCAAGAGGTTTGTTGGATAGGGCTCGATAAAAAATTTCCACTGTGATTCGCTTGACCTTCCAACCATGGTAAGGACCAAGCTGGTCGGGTATCGGACGGCTAACAGCACAGAGACCCCCATGAGCACACCCCTCGCATCAACAGCACTGCTGGAGTTCAAGCTCCCCATCGAAGGCATGACGTGTGCGAGCTGTGTCTCGCGTGTAGAGAAGGCGCTACAAGCATTGCCCGGTATCGAAAGCAGCGCAGTGAACCTTGCAACGGAGGAAGCCACTGTCACGGCTTCTGCCAACGTCGATGTCGGCGCGCTCGCCGACGCTGTCCGCAAGGCCGGTTATGACGTTCGCGCCCAGCTGATCGAACTTGCGATTGAAGGGATGACCTGCGCCTCGTGTGTGGGCCGTGTGGAAAAGGCGCTGCTATCCGTCCCAGGCGTGTCGGCCGCGGCAGTGAACCTCGCGACGGAAAAGGCCACTGTCACGGCGCTTGCAGGCGTGTCTTTCGCGACGCTTGCCGCTGCCATCGACAAGGCCGGCTATGTCGCCAAACCGTTGGAGGCAACATCTGCTGCACCGACCGCGAAGGGGCTTCCGCAATGGTGGCCAGTGCTTGCCAGCACATTGCTGACGCTTCCGCTGGTATTGCCCATGCTGTTGCAGTTATTTGGCGTGAACTGGATGCCGGGAGGCTGGGTGCAATTGGCGCTGGCGACACCGGTGCAGTTCTTGCTGGGCGCACGCTTCTACCGCGCCGGCTGGAAGGCCATCAAGGCCGGCAGCGGCAACATGGATCTGCTGGTCGCGCTGGGTACGAGTGCCGCCTATGGGCTGTCGACTTACCTGTTATGGAAGCACACCGGACGCGGTATGCCGCATTTGTACTTCGAGGCCTCGGCAGCGGTCATCACGCTGGTGTTGCTCGGCAAATGGCTCGAATCCCGTGCCAAGCGGCAGACTGCCGACGCGATCCGCGCACTGAATGCTTTGCGACCGACTATCGCTCGAGTACTGGTGGATGGTGTCGAAATCTCGACGCCGGTCGAACAGGTCGCAGTGGGTGACATCGTTGTCATCCGCCCCGGAGAGCGCGTACCGGTGGATGGCGAAGTGATCGAAGGCCGCAGTCACATCAACGAGTCGCTGATCACCGGTGAAAGCCTGCCGGTTGCCAAGGCGGTGGGCGGCAAAGTGACTGGCGGCTCGGTCAACGAAGAGGGGCTGCTGCGGGTCCGCACGCTAGCCATTGGCGCCGAAACAACGCTTGCCAGAATCATCCGCATGGTGGAATCGGCGCAGGCAGCAAAGGCCCCAATCCAACGCATCGTCGATCGAGTGAGTGCCGTCTTCGTCCCTGTGGTCCTCGGGCTGGCACTGCTTACCTTCATCGGCTGGTTCATGTATGGCGGCGATGCAGAGCAGGCCTTGATCAGTGCGGTGGCTGTGCTTGTCATCGCCTGCCCGTGCGCGCTTGGCCTGGCCACGCCAACAGCCATCATGGCCGGCACCGGCGTTGCGGCCCGCCAGGGCATTCTGATCAAAGATGCTGAGGCGTTGGAAGTGGCGCACTCGGTAACCACCGTGGCTTTTGACAAGACGGGCACTCTGACTGAGGGCAAGCCGTCGTTGGTCGCGGTCGAGGCCACCGAAGGGACCCATCCGGACGAGATTCTGCAACTCGCCGCCGCACTCCAAAAAACCAGTGACCATCCGCTTGCACATGCGGTGATGGAGAGTGTCCGAGATCAATGCACTCCTGTACCGTCGGCACATGACGCGCAGGCATTGCCAGGCCGCGGAGTGGAGGCCATCGTTGGTACCCAACATCTCTTGCTTGGCAGTACGCGGTTGATGAACGAGCAAGGTGCCGATCCGGGCGCACTACTGCTCGTCGCGGAGTACCTTGAGGGTGAAGGACGAACTATCTCGTGGCTGCTGGAGCGGGAGGAAAACCGCGCGCGCGTGCTGGGCATGTTGGCCTTTGGTGACACTGTCAAGCCCGCGTCCTTTGCTGCCATTGCTCGATTGCGTGAGCTCGGCATCCGGACGGTGATGCTGACCGGTGACAACCAAGGGAGTGCTTATGCCGTGGCTCGCGAGCTGGGCATAGATGATGTCCGCGCTGAGCTGTTGCCCGGCGACAAAGCCACTATCGTGCAGGAACTGCGCAAGCAGGGTCACATTGTGGCGATGGTCGGTGACGGATTGAATGATGCGCCATCTCTGGTGGCAGCCGACGTTGGCTTGTCAATGTCGACGGGCACTGATGTCGCGATGGAAGCCGCAGGTATCACTCTAATGCGCGGTGACCCGCGCCTGGTGGCGGATTCGTTCGATGTCTCGCGCCGTACCTACTCGAAAATCAAGCAAGGGTTGTTCTGGGCGTTCGCCTACAACGTGCTGGGTATTCCGCTGGCGGCCTTTGGCCTGCTGAATCCAGTCATTGCTGGCGCGGCCATGGCCTTCAGTAGCGTGAGCGTTGTCACCAATGCACTGATGTTGCGTCGCTGGCGTGGCGCGGCAGCTGACGCCAACGGCACTGCTCTGACTCAAGGAGCTTGACGATGAACATCGGTAAAGCGGCCGCCGCTTCGAGAGTCTCTGCAAAGATGATCCGGCACTATGAAAGCATTGGACTATTGCCCCTGGCGAGCCGTACGAGCAGCGGGTACCGGCAATACAGCGATCAGGATGTTGGCAGGCTACAGTTCATCCGGCACTCCCGGGACCTCGGTTTCTCGCTGGACCAGATTCGCGATCTGCTTCACCTGTGGCAAAACCCCGAGCGTTCTAGTCGGCAGGTCAAGGCAATGGCTCAGGCACACATCGCGGAGCTGGACGACAGACTGAAAGAGCTCCAAGAGATGAGGGCCGTGCTCGAAAACTTGGTGCACGGCTGCCACGGTGACGATAGCCCAGACTGCCCGATTATCGACTCGCTTGAGTCCAAGGCTGCGGCGCAGGGTGCCCCGGAAGCAGCAGCAATGACAAGCGCAGCCGCTTGCTCGCGAGCCTAGAACTCTCACGGGCAGAAATGACTTCAGCCATCCCAATCCTGAAGGCTTGTGGCGCCCAGTTGTTGTTCAGGTGAGAAGTTGAGGTCCAAAGGCTTCGGCTTTACTGCAAGCCGATCTTGTCTTTAAGAAATTATTTCTTTGCCACAGAAAAACTATTTCTTCTTTGCGTTTATTTCGATTCTGGAATTGAATGAGCCAGGCGCTGGCCTCCCAGCTTGGCAATTTTATACAAGATAATTTTCTATAGCGCGATCATGGAAAGAAAAGTTGAAATATTGGTGGTAGGGAGCGGATTCGGTGGCGCAGTTGCCGCCAAACGTCTTTCGGAGGCAGGTCGAAATGTTCTAATGCTTGAGCGAGGTCCGTGGAGAGATACAGTTCCCGTTCGATCAATGCACATCGAGAATACAGCCCCTCTTCCGCAAGGAGCGAAGGCTTTTACTTATGGTGTGAGATCGGTGAGATCGCATCATCTTAGGAGTGAGCTTATCCTCAATAAGAAAGGTTTTGTTGAGGCCTACTTGGGTGATGGAATTAATGTGATCTGCGCCTCCAGTATGGGAGGTGGCAGTCATAACTATGGGGGGATGCTGGGAAGACCCCTTGACTCGGATTACTGGGATGGTCGTAATCCAAAAATTTCTTCAGAGCACATGGGTAAATATTACGAAGAAATGCTGGCTTTGCTTAATGCAAGGCCCGTGTTGCATAGCGATATGGTCCCCAATAGTCTTGATAAGACTAGCTATGATGGAAAGCTGTCAAATGAAGGAATGAGAAATCCTGCAGTGGGGGTTCTCTTGCCGAAGGAGCCCGGAAATCCCTCGAAGGTGGTTGATCAATTTGGGGTGGAGCGATGGGAGTGTGACATGAGAAATAATAGTTTTCTCGGCTCCCCGTCAGGCGCCAAGACTACGCTGGATTTTACTTGCATTTGGCCTGCCATCCAGCACGGATTGATCGTTCACGATTTGTGCGAAGTCAAATCCATACGTGGATTGAGGAGGGATGGTGATGATGAGGCGAGATATGAGGTTTTCTATCGCGACCATCGAAGTGGGAAAGATGAAAAGATACTTGCGCAACACGTTATTCTAGCGGCAGGCGCTATCAATACCGTTCGCTTGCTTTTGCGAAGTCGAGATATTGAGTATGGCCTGCAAGGTATGCCGAGGTTGGGCTTGAAATTTGGAACGAATGGTGGATTCTTTGGGTTTTGGAAGGAAAGTAGCAAAAGCGATCTGACAAGGGGGATGCCGCTTACCGGGCCCTTTAGATCAAAGAACTCAAAAAGTAAGCGTTTGCAAGTGCTTCGCGCCAGCATTCAAGGTCTGGACGATATTCCTCTGCCAAAGATTTTGAAGAAATGGCTGAGTCGAAACTCATTTATGGCGGC
Source organism: Ralstonia sp. A12 (assembly GCF_000801955.1). Classification (GTDB taxonomy): domain Bacteria; phylum Pseudomonadota; class Gammaproteobacteria; order Burkholderiales; family Burkholderiaceae; genus Ralstonia. The sequence continues at coordinate 9,448 of NZ_JSZO01000027.1, read as the reverse complement.
CCTGGGTGGTGATGAAAACAATGGGTCGATGGAAATAAGGAATGGAAAGTTCAAAATAAGGTACAGAAAGGCCGATAACCGTATTTACCGAGAAATGGATTTCGAGGTAAAAGATATCGAGGCGGAGACCAACACGAGGATCTATGCTCCGGGCGTCCCCGTAACTGTTCAACCTATAGGGGGGGCCTGTTTGGGCACTTCGAATCTTGATGGGGTGGTTGACGCGAACGGGGAGGTTTTTGACAACCCTGGACTATATGTCGCTGATGCTTCCGCTTTGCCAGAGTCTCCCGGAGCGCCACCGAGTCTAACAATAGCGGCATGGTCAGCAAATGTCGCTGATAGGCTCTTAGAGTCACTGCGAAGCCACATAGCCCTGCCGCAGAACGGAGCCTAAGGGCAAGCTCGATGTATCCGGGGGGCGGATGGGAGTAAGGGTGCCTTCGTCGACATGTGCTGTATCGATGCGCCGCCCGCGCTGCGTGCCGCAGCAACTTGTCAACAATGGGGTTATGCGCAATACGAAGACCGACTGGCGGATGTTCTCCGCCCGCCGGAGCGTATCCAACCTGGATTCCCCGCTCTTATGGAGCCGCACGCTCCCGCTGTTCGTCTTAGCAGCCCAGCGAGAAACGGTCATCCGGCTCGCCACGGTGCCGGTAGTTACGTCAGAAAATCGGTGGGCCGTCCCAATTACGTTTGGGTTGGCGCCACCGGTCAGCTTTTGCTTCCTTAGGATTGCGCTGGTGTGCCGGCAAGCACTGCGTCATTCCTCGTATAGAAGCGATACGCGATGAACACGACGAACACCCACACCCCAGACACTACCAGCGACATACGCATGTCCGGCAAGATAGCAATGCAGACCATAACCGCTGCCACGAACGCCAACGCTATGTAGTTGCTATACGGATAGAAAGGCATCTTGTAGGTCAGCTTGCCTTCCTGACCGTTCTGGATACGAATCTTTCGGAAGTTCAGATGGCTGATGACAATCGATGCCCATGCGCAGACCAGTGCGAACACGGTCACCGAGGAGAACAGTTCAAAGGCCTGATCGGGCATGACATAGTTCAGCACGACCCCAGCAAACATGGTGGCAAACACCAGCATAATGGCGCGCGACGGGACTTTGCGGTTGTTCACCACGCTGAGGAACGCAGGAGCGTTTTTCTGCAGAGAGAGGTTGTAGAACGTGCGGCTGTTGGTAAACACGCTGGCGTTCACCGCCGACAGGACCGCGGTTACCACAACCAGGTTCATGATGCCCGCGGCAGCCGGCACGCCCATCTTGACGAACACGTCGACGAACGGGCTTCCCTTGGTGGTCAACGCGGTCCATGGGAACACCGCCAGCAGCACAGCGATGGCGCCCACATAGAACAGCAGCAGACGCCAGAACGTGGCGTTGACCGCCTTCGGCATCGTGGTCTTGACGTCCTTGGCTTCGCCTGCCGCCAGGCCCAGGTTCTCTACGCCACCAAACGCAAATGCCACCATCACGATCGACAGGAGCGTCCCGCTCACGCCTTTCGGGAAGAAGCCTCCATGGTCGACAAGGTTGTGCAAGCCGACGGGTTGCCCGTGGTTGCCGATGCCGAAGAAGATCATGCCCACGCCGAAGAGGATCAGCGCGCCGATGGCCACCACCTTGACGAGCGCAAACCAGAACTCCGCCTCGCCGTAGATCTTCACACCGACGATATTGACCACGAACATGACTGACACTGCCGCCAGCGCCGTGACCCAGATGGGTACGCTGGGAAACCAGAAGTGCACGTAGTTGCCCAGGGCATTCAAATCCGCCGCGCTAGTGGCCAGCAGGAAGATGAACGCATTCCATCCGTTCAGGAAACCAACAAACCGGTGGATGTAGCGGTTCGAGTAGGAAACATACGAACCGGACACAGGCTCTTCAACGGCCATTTCGCCCAGCGCCCGCATCACAAAATAGATCGCGATTGCGGCAACGATGTACACGAGAAGAATGGCCGGACCGGCGGTCTTGATGGCCCAGGATGAACCGTAGAACAGGCCTGTGCCGATCGCACCGCCGATGGCGATCATCTGGATGTGGCGATTCTTGAGATCTCTTTTCAGATCCTCTTTTTCGTACGCCTGTATTTGCGTGCCTTCACTCATGGTGCTGTCTCCTATGGTGTGATCCGATCGCGCACTGTTTTTTGTTCGCGCGTAGTCGGGGTGAGAAATGGAGAACCATTTCTCAGGCTGCATGGGCAGCGATTGGGCGCAGAGGCCCGTTGCCGAGTGGGCGAGCGGCCCACGGCAAGTCAAAAACTGCGTTGAGTTGTCTCCTCGCTGAAGGGGGTGCCGCGAACGCGATGAGGTTCGCTATGCGTTCGCGGCGGCCGGTTTAAAGCCCGGCCACGGCCGCGGTCAGTCGTTGGACGGCTTCATCGACGGTCGATCTCGGGCATCCAAGATTGACGCGCATATAGCCGTGTCCCTCGATGCCGAACTTCTGTCCCTTGTCGAGCCACAGGCGGGCCTTGGTCAGCATGAATTTGTTGAGTTCGTCCGCGTCCATGCCCAGCCCGCGGCAATCCATCCAGGCCAGGTAGAGCGAGTCAGCCGGCAAGACCTTCACCTTTGACGTGGCGCTATTGACTGCGCTGGCGAAGTGGGCGTGGTTCTCGCGCAGATACACCAACATTTCCTCTAGCCATGACTCGCCGTGTGCATAGGCGGCTTCTGCAGCGACCATCCCGAGCGTGTTGACCAGCGGGAACATGTTCCGGTCGTACTGCCGTAGCAGTGCTTCGCGCAAGCGCTTGTTCGGCACAAACACGTTCGCGCTTTGTAGGCCCGGCAGATTGAACGTTTTGCTCGGGGCCGTGCATGTGATGCTGTTCTGCGCAAATGCCTCGCTCAATGAGGCGAAGGGGATGTGTTTCAGGGCTGGGTTGATGATCAGGTCTTGGTGGATCTCGTCGGAGATCACGAGAACGCCATGGCGCTGGCAGATCTCACCCATGGTGCGCAGTTCGTCCTCAGTCCACACGTTGCCCGTCGGGTTGTGTGGATTGCTCAGGATGAACAGCTTGGTGTTGGCCTGGATTGCTGCCTCAAACGCGGACGCATTGAAGCGATAGTCTGTTTCCGTCCGCTCAAGCGGCGCGAAGGCCAGATGGCGACCATTCATCAATACGTCATTGTGGAAATGGGCGTACACGGGCGGCTGAATGAGCACGGTATCACCGGGCGCGGAGAACGCCTGCACGGCGGTCTTCAGGGTCGTGATGATGCCGGAGGTCTGGATCACCCACTCTTTCGGCACTTCCCACCCGAACCGCTTCGCCTGCCAGGCGACTACCGCGTCGACATAGCTGTCTGGCGCACCACCAGGGTAGCCGAACACGCCGTGCTCCACTGCTTCGTGCAATGCGTCGATGACGGGGCGCGGAGATTTGAAGTCCGTGTCGGCCACCCACATCGGCAATGGTTGAGCCCCAGCTTCGTCAGCCGAAAGCAGCTTTTCCGCGATTGCCCACTTCATAGAATTGGAGTGCTTGCGATCGATGACTTCATCGAAAATGCTAAGGCCCTCGCTAGTAGAAACGTCCTTTCTCAATGCTGTGGAATATGCCTTCACGATCCCTTCCTTGTTTCTGGAGAACAGGTCGCACACAAATGCGACCCAACGTGGCACGAGATTAGCAGTGTCATTCCATGAGCAGAAATGGTATGTTGTCATGGAGCAATGAACAGGAGTCATGGATGCTGGATCGTCAGCAACTCGCCATTCTGTTGGAGGTGAACCGTTTGGGTAGCGTCACAGCGGCGGCGGAAAGGCTGAACGTCACGCAATCGGCGCTGTCGCACATGATCCGAAGAGTAGAAGAGATTCACGGCGTCAAGTTGTGGACCAAGAGCGGGCGCGGCCTACGTTTCACGCAGGCGGGGGAATACCTGCTTGCACTGGCGCAACGCGTCCTACCTCAGATCGACCATGCCGAGCGCGTGCTGGTCGATTTCGCCGAAGGGCGTCGCGGGGCGCTGCGCGTGGGCATGGAGTGCCACCCGTGCCAGAAGTGGCTCTCAAGGTTGACGCCGCACTACTTGGCCGCCTGGCCGGACGTGGCTTTCGATGTGCGCACTGCATTCCGCTTCGATGGCGTTGCCGCGCTTCAAGGGTACGAGATTGATCTGCTGATTACGCCGGACCCACTCGATCTCCCGGAGTTGCAGTTCACGCCGGTTATCGACTACGAGCTCGTTCTCGTTGTGCATGAGACGCATCCATTGGCGGCGCGCGCGTTTGCCGAACCGCGTGATCTTTTGAACGAAGAACTGATCACCGTGCCCGTCAGTACGGAACGGCTCGATATCTATACGCGGTTCCTTGTGCCAGCGCATTGCAAGCCGAAGTTGCATCGAACCGCCGAAGCGACAGATTTGATGCTGCAACTTGTCGCCGCAGGGCGCGGGGTTTCAGTCTTGCCGGATTGGCTTGTGCGGGAAGAGGGTGTTGGTCTGCCGATCCGCGCGATCCGCTTGGGAAAGCGCGGTATCAACAAGAGCATCAACCTTGGCATCCGCCGCGGCGAGGATGACATCGCCTACATCGCGGGATTTCTGGCGCTTGCGAAACAGATGGGCCTTCGAATAAAGCAAGGCTCCCCTTAGATTGGGTGCGTTGCAAACGATGAGGGGCGATCAGCCGCGTTGAGCCAATGGGTCGATTGGTGTCTGGTCACGCCGCAACCAGAAGAGACTGGCCGTTGCCACCAATACCGGGGGCAGCATCAGACCACACACAAGGGGCCATCCGTATGTCGTCAGTAGACCACCCGACGCGAACGAGCCAACGACCATGGCCCCGAACACCACAAAGTCATAGATCGACTGGACACGTGGTCCTTCCGCAGGCGTGTGGCACGCCAACACCATGGCCGATGCACCCAGGAAGCCGAAATTCCAACCCAAACCAAGCAGCAGCAGCGCGATCCAAAAGTGATTCACCGACAAGCCTGTCATACCTGTGACGGCAGCCAGAGCAATCAACACCAGCCCCGCTAGGCTGACGGCCGGCGCGCCAAAGCGCGCAATCAGCCGTCCTGTGAAGAAGCTTGGGGCATACATGGCAATGACATGGATCTCGATGCCGTAGTTGGCGTGCACGCGCGGGATACCGCACAACTCCATGGCGAGCGGCGCGGACGTCATCATGAAGTTCATCATCATGTAGCTCACAACACCGCAGAGCATGGCGACAACGAAGCGGGGTTGTCTCATGATGGTGGAACTCGGTCTACCCTGCGCGTGAGACGAGACGGGCGGCTGGTGTTCAAATCGTACGCCCAGCAGTACGATCGCCGAGAGCACAGCTGCACCAGCGGACGCTAGGTAAGTCACTGCATACGCGTGTGGTGACCATAGGTTCATCGTGGCTGTCACCAACTGCGGTCCGAGCACGCCAGCGGCAACACCTCCGGCCAGCACGGTCGACATCGCCCGTGCACGGCTCTCTGGAGGTACGCACTCGGCAGCAGCAAACCGGAACGTCAGCACCACAGCTGCATATGCGCCACCAAAAAGCATGGCGAAGCAGAAGAGGCTGAACGATTGGATGACCAGAGCCAGCGCCGCCAACAGGCCCACGATGACGCCACAGACATTACCAAACAGGGCCGCAGACCTCCGCCCATGGCGCCGCGTAATGACGCCGACCGGAAGTGTCGCGGCAGCCATGCCCACAACGAAGATGGAGACCGGTACTGTTGCCAGCGCTGGCTTTGGGGCAAGCATGTTGCCGATGATCGCCCCGGTGGCATAGATGACCGTGGAATTGGCTCCGGCCAGGGCTTGCACTGTGGCCAAACGCAGCACGTCAGCGTTGAATCTTGAAGTAGACATCAGGATTGGAATGCACGAATTGCCGTCAGCCGGCGTTCATTGTCGGCACGATTAGGGATGTGGTCTGCCTCGATATCTTACGTTGAGGTCTAGACACGCTCCTCAATGCGAAACGGTACCGGTTGTGTCTGCGGCTTGCAGCTTTGCGATGCCAAGGCTCGCCGCGTCCACTGCTCCGGCGATATAACCGGAAAAGCGCGGAGACCACTCGCTGGCAATCCCAATAAGCCGATCCTTCCAGACTCCAGCCGACGGCGTCGACGGTAACTCCACGCTGTGGTGCGCGCCCGGCTGCTGGTCTGCAAGCACTGCCGTGTAGGGGTCGCTTGTCCAATCCTTCAGAAACTCGACCCAAGGTGCTCCTGCACTGTCTCCAAACAGCCGAACGAGCTGGGCGCGGCAATGCTCAAGCAGGACAGCCTCGGGCGTTCTGATGCGCACCTGAGCAGGAACGCCAAAGAACCCGAACAGTGCGGCGCCATCTCGATGTGCCGACGCGTCATGAATCTCCCCGAGAGGGCCCACTGCGCTGCGCACCTCACCAGAAAGCCCTTGTTGGCGCCAGAAGGGTTCGTCAAATACAGCCACATACTTGGCATGCGGGGCCATCCAAGTCCCGCAATGCTTCCACTGCTTCATCGTTGCCTCCTGCAGCATCGGGGTGAACTCGATGGTCGTTGCGGCGAGGCGCGGTGGCACCGCAAGCAAGACGTGCGTGACGCGGTAACAGATCGTCGACCCAAGAGCATCATGGGCTTCGACTTCGATGCAATCTCCCAGATGTCGCAGTTTGCACACGCGATGACTCGATATGAGGGCTCTGCCTATCAGGCAATCTCGAATGGCATCGGTGAGCGCGCCCATGCCACCCGCTACACGCAGTGCTGGCAATGTGGAGGGATGCCCTTTCACGCGCGCAGGGGGACGCGATCTTGAGTTTTCGATCAGCATGTCACCGGCTTCAAACTGCTCGAATGTCTCGAGCCCCAGCAGTTCAATCAGCTTTGCCAGGTCGGGGTTCATCGTCGGCCAAAACCAAGTTGCGCCGAGGTCGTAGCGCTCGGTTGCGGAGTCTGCCGGAAGAGACAGGATTCGTCCGCCAAACGTATCGCGCGCCTCGAACAGGACGTAGTCCTTGATGCCGCGCTTCTCGAGAAGAGCCGCAGCGTACAGGCCACTGAGTCCACCGCCGATGATCGCGACACGCGTGGTCAACATGACAGGGCCTCATTCAGATGATCGCCCGTCAGATGACCGGTCTTGAGATACACCGTAGCGCCTGTGCTACCCGAAACCAACGCCGGCTGTTCGCTAGGAGGCAGCCGTAGCCAGGTGCCGCGTTTGTACTGGTGGCTGCCTTCGTACAGCGTGCCATCAAGAACCAGAAGCTCTACGCCGCCAACAGGATTGGCGAGAAGTTGCACATTGGCGGCCACGCGCTCGATGGACACATGCTCGGCGTGATTCACAAAAAGCAGGCATGTCTCTCGCGCGCCCTGGATTACCCAACGCGATGGGTCACAGATATCGATACGCACAGGGTCCTGCTCATAGCTAGACATCTGCCAAAGCTTGACGAAAAGCAGCGCACCCTCATCACTGGACGGCTGGTGAGACGAACCAGGCGGATTGCGCAGATACCAGCCCGCCGGGTAGCGATGCATGCCTTCGGAGAAGGTGCCGGCGATGACCAATATCTCCTCGCCACCCGGATGCAGGTGACGCGGGAAATGTGACCCCGGGGCGTATCGGACCAGGCTGGTTGCACGGGCTTGCTCCGCACCGACTCGATCAAGCATCACGCGGTCCACGCCGCCCTGTGGCGATGCGACCCATTGATGCTGACTCGGCGTAAGCACCGCACGCAGAGAGAAATCCTGATTGACGAGCATGACAACGAAGTGCGTCAGCAGACCGGGCGGGTACTCGGTCTGCTGTACGCAGATCAACGACCTGTAACAGCAGCGTGCGCGTCCAGCACGCGAGACGAATAGACCAGCGCGGCCCCGGCGTTGAGCGCGATTGCAGTGCCCAGCGCCTCGGAGATTTCCTCCAGCGTGGCGCCGAGTTCCACTGCATTCTTTGTATGGGAGATGATGCAGCCATCGCAGCGCGTTGTGACCGCCACGGCTAGCGCGATCAATGCGTGGACCTTTGGTTCGAGCTTGCCGGTTTTCGCGGCACTCCCTCTGATCGTTTGCAGGCCATGCAGCACGTCGGGGTTCATGTTCGCCAGTTCGCCGATGCGGCCCATCAGTTCGCCGTGGTAATCATTCCAGTTTTGCATCATGGTGTCCTTGTCCTATCTATGTGCGCTGAGTGTGATTAAGCTGCTTGGTAGATGCGGATGTCCGGCGCCGCGGCAAGCAGCAGCGAAAGCGCGCCAACCACGTCCGCGTTGAACAACTCGCTCTTGAGGTAAGCCTGCGCGTTGTCCTTCGAGTCGAAGCCATGCAGCACCTGCACGTCGTCATCGCGCACCAGCAGTTCCTTCGATTTCGCCCCGGCGATCGTGTTGAGGAACGGGGCCTTGTACTGTTGGTAAACATCGGCCGCCGCGGCACGGTCAGCGGCGTGAATCTTCAGGGTGATTTGCAGATAGACCATTACTTTGCTCCTTTGAAAAAACGATCAGGCCTGGCGCCCAGCCATCACACCGCCATCGACGGGCAACACGGTGCCAGTAATCCACGACGCATTGGGCGAAGCCAGGAACAGAATCGCCTCGGCAACGTCTGCCGGTTGCCCATTACGCCCAAGCGGGTGGAACGCGTTGAACGTGGGCAGGGTTGCCTTGACCTGTTCGTCCGTCATGAATGTGTTGTAGACAGGCGTTTCCACCACGCCGGGGGCAACGGTGTTGATGCGGATGTTCGACGGTGCCAGTTCGATAGCGAGGTTGTGCGTCAGCGCGTGCACGCCAGCATTTGCGGCCGAGTATGCGGCGGAGGGCGTGGCGCCAATCGCCTGCAATGCCCACAGCGAGCCTGTCTGGACAATTGCGCCGCCTCCACGTCGCTTCATGGCGCGCGCCGCGGCCTGCGCCATGAAGAACTTGCCCTTGAGAATGGTGTCAAGAAACCAGTCGTACTCGGATTCGTCTACGTCGAGGAATGCCTTGGGTCGGAACACACCAGCATTGTTGACTAGGATGTCGACCCCTCCGAAGGCGGCCATTGCCAGATTGACGAGTCCCGTGGCGGTCGCTGGCTGAGCGATGTCGCCTGCATAGTGGCGAACCTTGCTACCGGTCGGGTCAATTTCCGCCGCAGCATCCGCGAGTTTGATTTCATCTCGCCCACCAATGACCACGTTGCTACCAGCCTTCACGAGTCGGGCTGCAACCTCTTTTCCAATACCGGAGCCACCGCCGGTAACGATGGCAACTTTGGAAGAGAAACTATTCATTGGTACTCCTGAAAAGCCGGTTATGACATGTGGGGCTCAGTCGAGCTGTGTCCGTGCCCGATTTTTGATGCCATTGTTGGACCGGCCTAGTTTTGCTGCAAATGAGATATTCTGTTTTTGGTTAAAAGATAATCTTTTAGTAAATGGATTTGCCCCCGTATCC
>NZ_JSZO01000026.1 GCF_000801955.1 Ralstonia sp. A12 | reverse complement strand
CAAAGCGCGCCCTTGTCCGCCTGGCCTGCGCCGCCTCCTTGGGTTCCAGGGCGACGAACTCGGGAGAACGGCGGCAAGGCTGACAGGCCGCCGCACCGCCCGACCAGCCTGCCCGCGAGGGGGCTCCGAATCTGGGAGCCCGGTAGCACGACAACCCTTTTTGGAATCCATCATGCAAGAACATGTGAACACCGTACCGCTGGCCCGACTGGTCGAATCCGAGGCCAACGTTCGCAAAGGCGTGCTCGATGACAACAAGGTGCGCAGCCTTGCCGCCACCATTGCGGCGCATGGCCTGCTGTATCCGCTGCTCGTCACCGAAGTGAAACCCAAGGGCAGAAGTAAGAAGGCAATGTATGCCGTGGCCGCAGGCCGCCGCCGCTTTGCGGCGCTGCGGCTGCTGCGCGACGAAGGCAAGATCGACGCGGACTATGACGTGCCGGTGCGCATCGTAGCCGATGAGAACGCCGTCGAGCTATCGGCGGTCGAGAATACGCACCAGCCCATGCACCCCGCCGACGAGTACCAATTCTTCCGTCGTATGGTGGACGAGGGTGCCGGTGTGGAAACCGTGGCGGCGCATTTTGGCGTGTCGGTGGCCGTGGTGCAGCGGCGGTTAAAGCTCGCCAAGGTCGCGCCCGCGTTGATCGCGCTGTACCGCGAAGGCGATATGTCGCTTGAACAGTTGATGGCGCTGACGGTGAGCGACGATCACGCCGCGCTGCAGGTGTGGAATGAGCGCCCGTATCACCGCCGCGCTCCATCCGAACTGCGCAGTGCGCTGCTGGGCGAAACGTCCATCGCCTCCGACTCGTTGCTGGCGACGTTCGTCGGACGCGATGCCTATCTGGCAGCGGGCGGCAGCGAGCAGGTCGACCTGTTTGCCGACCACGGCGCACACTGGATCGATGGGGCCTTGGTGCAGCAGTTGGCCGAAGAGCGGCTGATACAGCAGGCCGAGGAAATCCGTGAAGCCGAAGGCTGGGCATGGGCAGTCGCGCTGGTGCAGCCCGGCTATGCGACCGTCAACGCCTACGGTCGTGCGCGCATGACGTTGCGCGAACCGACCGAGGTCGAGCGTGCTGCCATGGAGGCCTTGGAGGCACGGCAGCAGGCCATCGAGGTGCAGGTGGAGGCGCTGGAACTGTCGAAAGAAGAGGGCTCAGACGACGCCTATCAGCGTCTGTCGCAAGAGCTTGACGACCTCTATACCGAGGGCAGGGCGCAGGAAGCCGCGTTGGAGACGGTGGCGGACAAGGCCAATGTCGGCGTCATCGTTGCGCTGCGCACCCATGGCGTGGAAGTGATCCGGGGTGTGATCCGCCCAGAGGACCGCAAGGCCGCTGCTAAGGCGACTCGCGCACAGGCGCGCGGCGCGGAGGCGGTCGACAACGGCAACAGGCTTCCTGCCATGCCCGAGAAGCTGATTCGCGCGCTGACGGCGCAGCGTACCGCTGCCTTGCAGGCGGTGCTGATGGAGAACCACCACGTGGCGCTGGCCGCCCTGGCCTACACGCTGGTGACCGACCTGGCCCCCGAGGTGTACTACCGCTGCGACAGCGGCGTCGAGGTCTGCGCCAAGAGCACGGCGTATGCCATGCACGCAGCCGATTCGACCGTCGAACAGTCACGCGCATGGCAGCAGATCCATGCTGCACGGGCAGAGTGGGGCGACCGTCTGCCGGGTGAGCCGGAAGCGCTGTGGGAATGCCTGTTGAAGTTGTCGCAGGAAGACTTGATCGCGCTGCTGGCCCACTGCGCGGCACTCACCGTTGACGGTATCCAGTCGCGTACGGGCGAGCATGCCACGGATGCACTCGCACGTGCGGTGGACTTGGACATGGCGGACTGGTGGAGTGCGACGCCCGATGCGTACCTGATAGCAATGAGCCAACATTACTTTGAAACGACCTACCTGAATCGTCCGGTGGCCCTGGCGAGCAGGCGCACTTGCGCGCGGCGGCGGCCACCAAGTTCACGCAATACCAGTTTGCGCCGCCACCGGGTGCGGCCGGCACGCCGGCACCGATCGGACAGCGGCCTGGGCCGCGCAGCCTGGCTGACATCCAGAGCTTTGATGCAATCGGCTCGATGCCGTTTGAGCACGAGCGATCGGGTGCCGGATTGAATGCAATTAACAGCCTAACCGTTAGGGCTGACGCTTCCCCCCATCACTTTCAGTCTCCGCCGTCGTGGCCAGCGGCCGTCGGTGCCGGCGACATTGTGGTGCCGTTCAACAATCGGGCGCGCCCGTCGACGGGCCGCGAAGCCGATAGTGTGCTCGATCAGCTGGCGCGGGATCTGTCTGAGCGGCGTGCCGCAGGCGGCGACATCGCGCGCGCTGAGTTCCGGGAAATCAAGGTCAACCTGGATGCGTAGCGGCTGCTGGATACGCTCTCGCGCACGCATGGGCTGATCGTGGACAAGTATGCGATCACCAAGGGTGCTGATGGTGGTGATCGCATCCGTGCTGGCACGCGCAACTTGAACGTGTCGGATTTTTTGACGAAGGAGTTGAACCTGTCGTGGGCGGACGCGGCGCAGCTGCTGCGTATGACCTACCGGGCGCAGACCGGTCGGGAAATTGAGGCGCCCTCACCGCAGCGGCCGGAGCCGACGCCGGCGCTGTGGCGCGAGTTCATGCTGCGGCGAGCGAGCTTCGGGCAGGCGGACCGCGCGGTGTGGGCTGCGCAGTTGCAGAGTGAGCGCGAGCGGCGCGATGCGATCCGGTTGGCGTTCCGCGCGGCTCGCAGCGCCATTGGCGAAGATCCAAAGCTGTCGCGGGCCCAGGTCAAGGCGGCGTTGTCGACGGCACGGATGACGCGGGTGGAGCGGGAAACGGCGCTGAGCCGCACGATCACGGCCGAGCGCGATACGTTGCGGTTGGCGCGGCCGTCGCAAGAGGACCGTTACTTGGCCTATCTGGCGGCGCGTGGCCAGCGCGGTGACCACTCAGCGCTGTTCGAGCTGCAGCGGCTGCGGACGGATGCGCCGGCAGTGGATGACGATCGGCTCACCATCCGGCCAGCGCGGTTGGTACAGCCCAATGCGATTCTCTACGACGGCCCTGTCATTACGCACCAGGTGCAGCGCAACGGCGACGTAGAGTACTTGCGCAATGGTGATGCGTTGTTGGTCGATCAGGGCGCATCGGTGCGCCTGTGGCAGAACGACCAGGCCGCCATCGAAATCGCCCTGCGCCTGGCGCAACAGAAGTTCGGGCCGGTGCTGGAGTTGACGGGGCCGCAGGCATTCCAGATGGAGGCGGCGCGGGTGGCGGCGGAGGCGCGGCTCAATGTCGAGTTTGCTGATGGCGCAATTAACCGCTTGTTCGTTGAGCGGCGGGACGATTTGCAGGAACTGGCCTCGCGTCGGTCACAGGATACGAGTCAGCCACCACCACCTGGCCAGCAACCCGAAAAGCCGGCATTTGGTCCTGACTCGCTGCCGCCTAGCCGTAGCGCCGACGTATCCGATCGAGGCGTGCAGCCTTCAGATCCGGAGCCAGGCGGTGACATCGAGCGCTAGGCATCTTCATCTCTCGTCCGCCGTGCTTGCTGCTTCAGGCGCTTGGTGCCCCAATCGAACGCAGCAAGCTTGCTTCGTCACATGATCGAAATCCTGACCGTTTCCACTCAATGTACTCGGTCTTTCTGGGGCGAACAGGGGCTTGCCTCAGTACTGAACGAACAGCTTTACTCCGTCACCCAACTGACAGGTGTAAGAAACCTGGCTCTGCAGCGTGTACGCCGGCATGGCGAAAATATACGAAGAAAAGCGCGCCGTGCCTGTGGTGTCGATGGTGTAGCGCAGGAATTGGGTGATTGGCGTACCGTCGCTTTTGACGGTGAAGTGTGTGTCTGCAAAGCTCAAAGTATTGTCAGGCAAGATGCGATATGCACCCACCGTCAATCCACCGCGAGTGGTGCCTGCCGGCGTATTGCCGGTGTCCCCGTTGCAGCGGGTCAGGTCGATGGTGGCACTCAGTTGCTTACCGGCAGCAAGTGCGTGCTCAGCCGCCAGCAGGTCCTGGGTTGGAAGCAGCGGACCTTGCGCGAGAACAGGTAAGGCAGGCACGCAGGCAACGACGCAGACAATGGATTGGTAAGCGATCTTGGTCATGGGTAGGCTAAAAGTCAAAGGAAGTCCCCCTCGAAAGCCCCGGCTTCGATATTGACGAGCCGGTATGCACGTTTCGTTTTCTTGGTGAGGAACAGGGTAGATCAGACAAGGCCAAGCTTTAACCACCAAGTCTCAATTTTGCTCAGAGATGCCCGGCTGCCCCCATAATCGCAAACATCTACAGGCACTGCCACGCGCACAGGCGGTCGATGAATAAGGAGCACTGCAGCCTTGGAATCTAAAGTCAGCGCAGCCCTGGTTTTCTCGGGCCAGTCAAGGCACCAAAGCCACAAACTGCGGGCAAGGAGATTCCGAGCGCTATGAGCATCAGCTATGTCGCGCCAGGTTTTTTCCGCCATAGAACTCTTCCGCAGCCTTCTCGCAGACGTTCCCGTAGAACCGATCTGCATCCGCTACGGTATAGCCGGCGCCGGCGAAGCACCCTCGCGCGATCTCATGAAGCGTATGCCTGCTGCCGCTCGCATCGTCATATACTGCGTTGAGACACCCGATGAGCACCGCGACATCCTCTTTGGACAATCGCTCTTCGCCGCTCATTAGTCTCGCGTGGTTGATGCACGCCACAGCATTGGCGCACGTGAACGAGTCTCCAAGTCCGGAGCTGTCTTCGAACCCGTTACCCTGCTCGTTCAATTTGAAGTGAGCTACGGCCAGGTTCTCCATGTTTTTTGCGGTTGCCATAGGCTTAAGATCATCGAGTGCCACAGGATCATCCTTCAGGCGAAACTCATGGAAACGGGCTTCGAGCTTGTGCAACAGCGGTCCCATGACGCTGGTATTGCGTTTGAAGACGCTTTTCGACGGATCTTCGAACATCAGGCTCTCATCGATCTTGTTGGTCTCGTCCGGCGACAGAAGACCATGCTGTGCCAGCGTCTTCATGACGACGTTTTCGGCATGCCCCCAGTGCTCGTCCGCGGCATAGACTTGCCTGAAGTTCAAGATGGCTTGGCCGGCGGCAAACTGCGCATCTTCGCTAAGCTTGCCGTCCTTCTCGAGCAAGGACTCGAGCGACTCCACGCATTGCCGCAGTGTCAGGCCTTTCGTCTCGGAAACGTCTTTGAAGTCCTTATAGCCTTTGAGCACAAACGGTCGGGTAATCGAGCGCGAGGTGTACCCACGAGCCCCGGTTTCTTCATTGGCAACGCCTGTCAGCGCATACTTGTTCTTCTTGTCATATAGGCTGCTCTTCGTTAAATCAGGATCCTTCGGTACGTGGGGTGGATCATATTTGGCAACATGATCAGCTTTCACGAGTTGGCCCTTGAGGCACGTGAGGCTCTTGACCAGCGAATGGCGCCCCTTCTCCGTGTCTACGAGATGCATGACGTGCACTTTCGTGGCTGCCCGATAGTCGGTCATGGTCACGAACTGTTTGTTGCCGCAGGTCCGAATGGGATTGACGAACCGATTGCTCAGTTTCTGCTCTTCCGGGCTACTGCTGTGGTAGCGTTGGAAATGGTCTTTTGCCGTTCCGTATGCCTTATTGAGCCTATCGTTACTGGTGAATCCACCTTTGCCATCGTGCAAAGATGTGGTTGAGAGAAAGAAATCATTGGCAGTCTTGTCGTAGAGATACGCTGCACCAGCTATCCCAAATGCGTACTTCACCACGCGAGAGGCCAAGCCAGGCATATTGCCAACTCCGCGTGTGCCCTCTCCACCCTCAGATTTCGAGCTTTGATTGGATTCACGAAGACCGGAAGTCACCTGTCGAGATGCCCGAAAACTGCGCAATGCAGTCGTATTCGCTTTAGCCTTGTGCGGCGTAGCCGGCGAACTTTGTGGTGCGATATCAGTCGCAGTCCGCTGCGCCGCCTGTAGCATCGTCTTCAACTGACTATTTTTTATGCGCATTTTCTATCGTTATTAATAATGGTGATGGAGTACGAGGCTTCCCGTTCATTCGCCTGACGGACTGTTGACAACAGCCATCTGGTCATTTCAGGTTGGCGCGTGGCTGAATTGCGAATATTTAACAATGAAATGAATATTAAAACTATATGCATATGATAATTAATCTTATTTGGATAAATTCTAATTATATTGATTGTGGTGGATGGGGTTATTTGTTTGGCGAATTATGATTTTCAAATGCGAAAAAGCTAGCTTCGTTTTGGTGAGAAATTCAATTGTGACTGGAATGGGGCGTCGCCGAAGATTTTCGGAAAATACCTTCATTCAAAGGGCCGTCTCCTACACCAGCGAGCACTTCCAGCGTCTGCTGGCCGAGCAAGGCATCACTTGCAGTATGAGCCGCGCCGGCGAGGTCTGGGACAACTCGGCGAGGGAGAGCTTCTTCAGTAGCCTCAAGACCGAGCGCACGGCGCGCAAGGTGTACCGCAGGCGAGAGGAGGCCAGGTCGGACGTGTTCGATTACATTGAGCGGTTCTACAACCCGATGCGCCGACATTCAACGCTCGGGTATGTCAGTCCGATAGCGTTCGAAAGAGCTCGCGAAGCTTAGGTTGGTGTCCAGCGAGCCGGCAGCAGCCCATAGTGCCGCAGTCATGCGGTCGCAAGCTCGCTTCTGCAACCATAGCAAAGGCGATTCTGTATGCGCTCGCTGAAGCTGGCCAAAAGCTGGAGCCACATTCACTCGGGTGTCACGAGGAGAAGTCGGCCGCCGCTCTGGTTCAATAGAGTTGAAGGCCGTGTACCTTTCGAGCGCATCACTCTCCGCCTGCATTCGGAATAGTCTCAAAAACTTCGATATGCGCCGCGCTGTATGACCCAGTGTCGGTAAGAATTTCCACTCTTACGACTTACGGGATTGAAAAATGGGAAATTGCATAGGCGGTGCAAGCGGAGCTTCTTCTACGCCGGTGTTTCAACGTTCTAGTTCGCTCGAAGAGCTTCAGAAGGCATCCACGCAACTGACGAAAGCGAGAAGCCAAGCGCGCCAGCCAGCGTTGCCCGGGCTGAAGAAGCTTAAGGGCAATACGAATGCACTACTCGATCAGGCGGATGCGCGGATCAAGATGAAATTGAGTGGCGATAGCACCGAAGGCACTGAGCACGAAACGCAGATGTCAAACCAAGAACTTGTTCAACAAATGGGGCTAATGGCAGAGCGTTGGCGAAGCGCCTAAAAGCCCATGCAAGATGCATAGCTGAACGACGTTGAACAGAGTAACAGCCTGATCGACGTCCATGGTAAGCATGCGATTGGCGAGTGAATCGCCTCGGCCCCAGTAGACACCTGTGAGCCTCAAACTAGAGGTTAGACAGGAGGTGCGAAGAGCGCGCGGAGATACACCGAGGAATTCAAGATCGAGGCGGTCAATCAGGTCCTGGACAGAGGCCACAGCGTTGCCGAGGTCGCGCAGCGGCTGGGAGTGAGTCAACACAGCCTGTATCAGTGGATCAAACAACGACGCCAACCCGTGGCGCAGACCCAAGGGAAGGTATCGCAATCCGACGAGGTACGCAGGCTCAAGGCCGAGCTCAAACGGGTGACCGAGGAGCGCGACATCTTAAAAAAGGCCACAGCGTACTTTGCCAAGCAGTCCGGGTGAGGTACGCCTTCATCAAGGTGCACGCGGGTCAATACAGCGTGCGCCGTCTGTGCAAGGCGATGTCGGTGCATCCCAGTGGTTAGCACAACCCTTGAGCCCACGCGCGAAGGACGATCAGCGCCTGCTGGGCTTACTCAAGCAGACCTGGCTGGAGAGCGGCGGCGTCTATGGCTATCGCAAGCTCACCCTGGACATGCGCGATTTGGGCGAGAACTGCGGCAAGCACCGTGTGGCGAGGCTGCTCAAGGCCGAGGGACTGCGTTCGCAATCAGGCTACCGTCGACGCCCTGCTGGGCGTGCCGGCAAACCGGCAGTGGTCGCGCCCAATCACCTGCAGCGGCAGTTCACAGTCAACGGCCCGAACCAGTCCTGGGTGACCGACATCAGTGTGCCGCAGCAAGCGGCGTAGGAGATGAGGGTATGGCCCCTCGCCATCGGCTTGCAGGAGCAGGTGGCAAACCACCATGAGCGGCTTGGGTCAAAAGCCCCGGTCGTGAGCGTCATGGAAAAGGCGTCGTGAAGGCGTCAGGTATGGATCATGGAAGACGAACAACCGTGACCTGCCGTTCAAGTGTCGAAAGTACTCAGATGACATCAAAACCGGGGAGTGATGTTGCCCCGGGATCAGTCTGGCCGTTACCTGCTTACGGGCCAGGCGGTGTCCGGCATAGAGGCAGCGTCAGCCTGATTCGGGCTCTTATGTTGAACTGCGGGAACCTTCGGTGGCGATGCCAAGCGAAAGGCACAAGCCCGAAAGGCGAGGCCGAGAGTAGCGATGCGCCACCAAGGGGCGGAGCAGCTCGTAGTAGCGTTGAAGCCGCTGTAATGGCGGTGGAGCGAAGGGGCTGCGTCATCCCG
This sequence comes from Ralstonia sp. A12, assembly GCF_000801955.1. Classification (GTDB taxonomy): domain Bacteria; phylum Pseudomonadota; class Gammaproteobacteria; order Burkholderiales; family Burkholderiaceae; genus Ralstonia. The sequence goes on along the minus strand of NZ_JSZO01000026.1, from coordinate 7,608 downwards.
GTCTGGGTTCGTGTCAACTGCGTGAGCAGGAGGAGCACGGTCTCATGACCAAACCGTTTGACATTCCCAAAGCGTTAATCTGGAAGGCATTCCAATGTGTCAAAGCGAACGGCGGCGGCGCAGGCGTTGATCGTGAATCGATCGAGCAATTCGAGAGTTGCTTGGGCGACAACCTGTACAAGCTTTGGAATCGACTCTGTTCCGGCAGCTACTTCCCGCCGCCGGTCAAAGGAGTGCCGATTCCGAAGAAGTCGGGTGGTGTGCGTATGTTAGGCGTGCCCACGGTTGCCGACCGGGTGGCGCAGACGGCGGTCAAGCTCCTGCTGGAGCCGCAGATCGACCCGATGTTCCATCCAAACTCCTATGGCTATCGGCCTGGGCGTTCTGCCCACGATGCGATTGCCTTGGTAAGACGGCGAAGCTGGGACTACGACTCGGTCGTGGAATTCGATATCAAGGGTCTCTTCGACAATATCGACCACGATCTGCTCATGCGCGCGCTCAAGAAGCACTGCCAGACCCCATGGATTCTCCTGTACGTGGAACGCTGGCTGAAAGCGCCAATGCAGACCGCGGACGGGGAACTCCTGGAACGGACGCGCGGCACGCCGCAAGGCGGCGTGGTCAGCCCGTTGCTGGCCAACCTGTTCTTGCACTACGCCTTTGATGTCTGGGTCGCCCGCAATCTCAGAAGCGTACGGTTCTGCCGCTATGCCGATGACGGGGTGGTCCATTGCAAGAGCTTGGCTCAGGCCAAGCTCGCGTTAGATAGAATCGGCGAGCGGTTCCGCGAGTGTGGGCTCGAATTGCATCCGGGCAAGACAAAGATCGTCTACTGCCAGGACGTCAATCGGCGGGAAGCACATCCTGATGTGCAGTTCACCTTCCTGGGATACACCTTCCGGCCGCGCAAAGCGGTGGACAAGTATCAGCGGGTCTACGTGAACATCGCCCCGGCGGTCAGCCGTGATGCCCTCAAGGCGATGCGGCAGACCATCCGGGGATGGCATCTGCAACTGATGTGCGACCGTGAATTGGGTGATCTGGCGGCGATGTTCAACCCGATTCTGAGGGGGGGGCAGCAGTACTACGGCCGCTTCCATGGATCGGCGATGTCGATGATCTGGAAACACATGAATGACTACCTGGTGCGCTGGATGATGCGCAAGTACAAGACTCTTGCTCGCCATAAAACGCGGGCGAGACACGCCCTCGGGCGGCTTGCGCGTCAATTCCCGACGGCCTTCGTGCATTGGGGAATGGGATGTCTTCCTGCGGTTGGATGATGGGAGCCGGATGAGTCGAGAGGCTCACGTCCGGTTCTGCGAGGGGCTTGGGGTGAAATTCCCCCGGCCTACTCACCCCTATATCCGCACGCACGAAGGCTGGCTGTACCTGAGCGTGGTCATCGATCTGTGGTCACGCATGGTTGTGGGCTGGTCCATGGGGCAGCGCATCGATACTCAGTTGGCGCTGGATGCTCTGCTGATGGCGCTATGGCGACGCCGCCCGCACTAGCAGGTGCTGATTCACTCGGATCAGAGGTGCCAGTTCACCGGCCACACCTGGCAAAGCTTCCTGCGCAAGCACAACCTGCCATGCAGCATGAGCCGGCGCGGCAACTGCCACGACAACGCCGTGGCTGAGAGCTTCTTCCAGTTGCTCTAGCGCGAGCGAGTGCGTCGGCAAATCTATGCCACCCGACAGCAGGCCAAGTCCGATGTCTTCAACTACATCGAGATGTTCTACAACCCAACACGGCGTCATTCGAGCGCCAACGGACTATCACCGGTAGAGTTCGAGCAATGCCATTCCCAACGGTTCATGGGTGTCTAGAAAAAACGGGGCGATTCATTTGCAAGCCACGTTCAGCAGCGTCAGCCATTGCGCCGTTGCACCGATTTATCGTTACTCGTAACGCGCGTTGCACACGTGTTCTCGGGCGATCACAGCAGCAGCTATTGCCTGGTTCCCCGGCAAGAAGGCAGCTAACCGAATTGTTTACAGCGGTAGGCGCCTCTGGCCGCCGAGCGTCTCCGCTTCGATCACCCCGGCTTGGGCAGGCATGTGCACAGCCGGCAGTGTGCCCTGGGGGGGCGGGTGATCACGCAAGCAGGGCAACGCGGCAGCGATCTGCGTGGCGTCAAGTAGTGTCTCCGTGGCCGTCTCAGTTGCATGATGATGCGACATACTGCCTGTGTCGGTCTCAGGCTCTGGTGGTGGTGCGTCAATCTTCAACATCCGGCGCAAATTTTTTAGTGCGCCGCGGCTCTTCGTGCTGCCGCCGCCTGCAATGAACGCACTCATATCCTCATTCAGACTAGAGCTGCCCGGCCTGACCGCCAAGCCTGCCTTGTCTTGCTTGGCGAGCCAGTCGCTGAAATCGCGCAGTTGCCTGACATAGAAGTACACGGTGTTCTTGTTGTGGCTGGCCTGCTTGGCTGCGTTCCGGTATTGCTCAATGAGCTTCGCGTCTGCCTCGGGCACGCTGCGTTGCCTGAGCGTGCCCTTTCCCTTTCCGTTTTCCTTTTCCAACCTTGCACGTTGCTGCGCGGGTGCGTCGGCAGGCGGTGTGCCTGACGTGCTGGCTTCCGGCGCGCGCCGCTTCCTGCGGCGGTTCGTCTTGACAGGGGCTTGGCCAAGCAGCACTTTGCGGAGATGCATCAGGGCTGCCCGGTTTACCTTGTTGCCGCCGCCCTCAATGAAGGTGCTCATATCATCATCCAGGCGAGGGCTGCCCGGCCTGACTGCCAAACCTTCCTTGCCTTGTTCGTGCAGCCAACGGCTGAATTGATGCTGCCCTGCGGCGTAGCGGTTCGCGGTCCGCTCTGCGGCGCCCCCCCCCTTGGCGGCTTCCCGATACTGACAGATGAGCTGAGCGTCTGCGCCGGGAATCGGGTCTTTAGACTTATGTAATGCGAAGGGGCTGGCATCCGAGTGATTGACCATCTGGCGAAGGTGCCGTAGCGCCGGTGAGGCAAGGTCGCGTTTATCGGGGGCGAGTTGTGCGATTTCCCGGTCTAGTCGAGGGCTAAGGGGGCGGGTGGCCAGCCCTTCCTTGCCCTGCTGGGCAAGCGCGGCGCTGAATCGGACCAAGGCGCGGGTGTAGTCCGTCACCGTTCGCGGCTTGTTATTGCCTGCCTTTGCCCACGCCTTGAATTGTATGAGGAGCCGTTCATCCCGCGCAGGGATGTCGGGCAGCTTCCTTGCCGGGATGGAAATCGCTCCCAACCTCGCCCACGTGACCGCTTGGTGCAATTGCTTGACGGCTGCGCGGGTTCTTGGGCAACCACCCTGCTGGATAAAGGTGTCTATATCCGTTGCCAGGCGGGCCTCGCGAAGCCGGTCCGCCATCGCGGGCTTGCCTTGGCTGTATAGCCATGCACTGAATGCCGTAAGTGCGCTAGCGTACGCGCTTACGGTGCCCTTGTTGCTTTGTCCGGCGCACGCCGATTCGATAAACTTTCTAATCGCGCTTCTGTCCGCGTCCGGGATCACGGGCCGCTTGCCCGCATGCAAGGCTGCGAACGCGATCTCGCCGGGTTGGGCCAGCAATTCCTGGATCATCTCCGCGGCCTCAACCAGCCCGGGGGAGGGCGAGGCGTCAAACACGCTTCTGTCTGCGTCCGGGATCACGCGCTGCTCGTCCGCATGCAAGGCTGCGAACGCGATCTCGCCGGGTTGGGCCAGCAATTCCTGGATCATCTCCTCGGCCTCAACCGACCCGGGGGCGGGCATGGCGCTAATGCGAGGCGCAGAGGCTGGCGCTTGGCTTGCGCGCGACGAAGCGGTTGCTGCCCGTGAGGAAAGCCCGTTCAGCGCGGGTGACCGGCTTCGGGACGAGGACCTTGTTTCCTGTCGTGCCGTCGAGGCTTGATCAGCCTTCGTGTGCGGTCGTTCCGCCGTGTTGGCTACGTTCGCTTGCGTGTTGTATCCCATTGGGCCGCCAGCATTGCGAAGATGGGTCATGAAGCTCAAGTCGTTGTTGTTCGATTTGCGGGAGTGTGGACAGGCTGTGTGTCGGCATGTCGGGGCGGCAGCGAAGCTGTGTGCCGAGATGCGAAGTCTCGTGTTTTCTGGTGCCAGTGCTGGCCGGGCTGTGATTTCCAAGACTTGACGCAACTGAACAACGATCAGCGCGACTAACCGATGCGACTTTCTCCACGACCAACGCGGAGGTCGTCGTGGTCGAAGGCAGCAACCAGCTCACGCTCACCGGCAGCACGCTCAGCGCGGTCTCCAGCACTTCGGAGCACCGCGGCATCTTCCTCTATCAAAGCGCTTCGGGCGACGCCACCAACAGCGACTGCGGCACAGGCGCCTGCTTCGTGATGACAGACGGGTCATTCACGTACAAGGACACCACGGACTCGTCGTCCACGGCGACGGCAAACTGCGCCGCCTTCGCCGTCGCCAACCAGGTGGCGCACATCACGCTGACCGACGTCACCGTCACGAATAGCTGCCCGACGCTGCTGCTGTCCGCCCTCAATACGGACTGGAACTACGCCGGTGGAACAACTACTTTCAACGCCTACGGCGAAACATTGACCGGCGACGTCATCGTCGACTCGGTGAGCACCGCGGCGCTGATATTGAAGACGAGCAGCGCCGCCGCGTCGCAACTGACCGGCGCCATCAATACGGCCGATACCGGCCGCTCGGTGACGCTGACGCTCGACAGCACCAGCAAGTGGATCGTGACGGGAACGTCCTACCTGACCAGTTTGACGGATGCGGACTCGACGTATTCCAACATCACATGCCAGACCGCCGGCTGCAAGGTGTACGTCGCAGGCACTGCGATCAGTATCAATTGCGTACGATGTAGCGGGGTTGGAGCGGTTCGCCGTCGGGTACCTCTTTGTTCGGAACGCCAATGGTCTGACGTGGCTCTGGATTATTGATCAGGCCCGAATGTGTTGATGGGGGTGCAGAGCTGTTCTTGAAGCGGTAGCTGTCGTTGCCGGTCTCGAGGATATGACAGTGGTGCGTGAGTCGGTCGAGCATGGCAGTGGTCATCTTCGCATCGCCGAAGACGCTGGCCCACTCGCTGAAGCTCAGGTTCGTGGTGATGATGACGCTGGTGCGCTCGTAGAGCTTGGACAGCAGGTGGAACAGCAGCGCGCCGCCGGAGGCGCTGAACGGCAGGTATCCGAGGTCATCAAGGACGACGAGGTCGGCGTACATCAGCTTGTGCGCTATCTGCCCGGCTTTGCCGCCAGCCTTCTCGATTTCGAGCGCATTGACCAGTTCGATCGTGGAGAAGCACCGGGCACGACGATGATGGTGCTCGATGGCCTGCACGCCGATGGCCGTCGCCAAGTGCGTCTTGTCTGTGCCCGGGCCAGCCACCTTGATCTCGGCAAACAGCGCCTTGGCCGTGCGCCGGGCCGCCACCGGCCGCCGTGCATCGGCGCGCAACGCCAGCTTCAAGGTCTAGTGGAACGGCTCGAGCTTGCTCGTGCTCGCCTTGCGCTGGTACTTCGGCGCCGTCTCTACCGGCGCGTGCAGCCACTTGGCCACCGTGCTGCGCGACAGGCCCGTCAGCCTGGCAATCTCACGCTCGCTCTTGTTGCCCTGGCTGTGCAGCCGCCGGATCCTTCCGATCATGTCCATGGTGATCCTCGAAGGGGCCGCTTCGTCTGGCACCATTTCCATGCAACAACGCCCATCAAAACCTTTCGACGGCTGCGCGTAGGTCTTTCAAGACACTACCGGTGCGCCCACCGTTCGGGCACTTCCAGGTGTCGCGCCACAATGCGTCGTGTCGAATTTGCGCCTTCGCCACTTGCTGGAGCATCTGCTCAGGCGTGGCCGAAGCCATCAAGTCTTCAAGGGTCTCAACCAATAACTCGTCCTTGGCCTGTCGCAATTCGCGATGCCAAGGCACGGACTCGTCGCTCGACGCAACGCGCGCCTTGATGAGGCCATCGAAACTTTGCAGCAGCGATAGCTTAAGAATTGCTGTATAGATGGCCCGCTGAGTCTTCGTCGCTATGTCGGCTAGGCGCTCGCGCGCTGGGGCGTCGGGCAGCGACGGTGCGCTGTGTCGCCGGACATGTAGCAAGTGATCATGCGCGTCGTGTCTGGCTTCCAGGTGTACGTTGCCTCGTAGCGCGCTTTCCAGTAACGCAACCGCCGTGTGATCGCCTGCAGCGCGGTGCGTACGCAACTGCAGATTGAGATGACCGAGCAGTTCGTCGGGATGACTCTGTGCCCATTTGTCTTTGGCTTTGACATGCACATGGCCGCTGTCCGGGTCGTGGCGGATGTCGAGAATCGTATCGAGCACTCTGTGCGGCAGGTCATGGGCGGCCAGTGCCAAGCAATGCAGCAGCGACTTGTGAGCCGCCTTCTCCTCGGGCGTGGACGCCAGCGCGCTGGTTTGACTAAGCGCGGCCAAGCGGTCAAGTGCGCGCGGCTTCAAGCTTACGGCATCTTGCCCGTTTACCTGGCTTCGCTCGTAGTCCGCGCTCCCGTCAACCGCTTGGCCGATCTCCTGCGCAACCAACTTCGGCTTCTTGATATGCAGAAGTTCGCTCAGCCGTTGCTCGAAATCGGCTTCGGAAAGATATCCCGGCGCGTCGTCCTTTAGCGTCGCATTAACGGGCTGGCCCGAGTGACCGAAAGATAAGAATTGACCAAGGTGTGGCTCAAGGGAGGCGCGGACCTGCTCTGTACGGGGCCGGGGGTCGCCGCCGGCCCGTTGAACCACGTGGTGACTCAGCAGACCACGCGCTGCATGGTTGAGCCCCCCGTGCAGACCGCGTACCTTGGCCTGCCCTAATTCCGTGGCGGCCAAGCCCAGCGTCTGCAAAAGGTCTTTCTGCAGTTCGGACTCCGCACCTGCCAACTGCAACTCGCGTTGGATCGACTGCAGAGCTTGCGTTTGTGTTTGCGCGAAAGCTGCGGATGTGACGATGGCCTTGGGTCCCAGGGTATGGCGAAGCTCAGCCACCAAATCCTGCGCCAATTGGAACAGCGTGCCAACGTTCCGCACCTCTTCCAATACGGCGGGCAAGCAACTTTGCAGCACGGAGATAAGGGCGCGCCGCGCACTATGCTCCGTATACGCCAGTTCAAAAGTCTTCAGACGTTCGTCGATGCGCACACTTACAGGATCAGGATTGTCGCCCGCACGGGTCAGTATGCGGTGATGCAGCGCCTGACGCTGTGGTGGGCACGGCAGGTCGCCTTGCGCATGCTGCAGCATCTGCCGGATAGCGGTTTTCAGCAAGCCGATCTGATGCACATCTTCGTCACTCAGCACGATGCGGCCCTGCATCATCAAGCCGGTGATCAGGTTTGCCATCGTGCGGAAATGAGCCATCCGCATGGCCGAATAGGTTTCATGGCTCTGGCTATGCGGCTGAGCGACTTCGTGGCCGGCAGTCCGCGACAGCACTTGATCCACGACATCCAGCGCCTCAGCCACTATTTCGTCCGTCGACGGCGCATCCGCCTCGTCGCGGCGGCCCATCAACTTGGGACCATCATCGTCGAGTGCGGGAGGCAGTAGACGGTCCCTGAATGCCAGTGCTTCGGCCACGAGCTCGTCGTCCGTGTGCTCTCTGTCGGCATGATATTTGACCCTGCCTCGTTTTC
>NZ_JSZO01000025.1 GCF_000801955.1 Ralstonia sp. A12 | reverse complement strand
CAAAGCGCGCCCTTGTCCGCTTGGCCCGCGCCGCCTCCTGTGGTCCCAGGGCGACGAACTCGGGAGAACGGCGGCAAGGCTGACGGGCCGCCGCACCGCCTGACCAACCTGCCCACGAGGGGGCTCCGAATCTGGGAGCCCGGTAGCACAACAACTCCTTTTGGAATCCATCATGCAAGAACATGTGAACACCGTGCCGCTGTCCCGACTGGTCGAATCCGAGGCCAACGTCCGCAAGGGCGCGCTCGATGAAGGCAAGGTCCGCGGTCTCGCGGCCACCATTGCGGCGCATGGCCTGCTGTATCCGCTGCTCGTCACCGAAGTGAAGCCCAAGGGCAGAAGTAAGAAGGTTGGATACGCCGTGGCCGCAGGGCGTCGGCGCTTCGCCGCGCTGCGGCTGTTGAGTGAAGAAGGCAAGATTGATGCGGACTATGACGTGCAGGTGCGCATCGTGGCCGATGAGAAGGCTGTCGAGCTATCGGCGGTCGAGAACACCCACCAGCCCATGCATCCCGCCGATGAATATGAGTCGTTCCGCCGTATGGTGGAAGAGGGTGCCGGTGTGGAAACCGTGGCCGCACACTTCGGCGTGTCGGTTGCAGTCGTGCAGCGGCGCTTGAAGCTCGCGAAGGTCGCGCACTCACTGCTGGCGCGCTACCGCGAAGGCGAGATGTCGTTGGAGCAATTGATGGCGCTGACGGTGAGCGACGATCATGCCGCGCAATTGCAGGTGTGGAATGAGCGCCCATATCATCGGCGCACTCCATCTGAACTACGCAGTGCACTACTGGGAGAAACGTCCATCGCCTCCGACTCGCTGCTGGCGACCTTCGTCGGGCGCGATGCCTATCTGGCGGCAGGGGGCAGAGAACAGGTCGACCTGTTTGCCGAACACGGCGCGCACTGGACCGATGGGGCCTTGGTACAGCAGTTGGCCGAAGAGCGGCTGATGCAGCAGGCCGAGGCAATCCGTGAAGCCGAAGGCTGGGCGTGGGCAGTCGCGCTGGTGCAGCCCGACTATGCGACCGTCAACGCTTACGCTCGTGCGCGCATGACGTTGCGCGAACCGACCGAGGCGGAGCAGGCTGCCATGGAAGCGCTGGAAGCCCGACAGCAGGCGATCGAGATGCAGATGGAGGCGTTGGAGTTGTCAGACGAAGCGGGTTCCGACGACGCCTATCAGCGTTTGTCGCACGAGCTTGACGGCCTCTATACCGAGGGCAGGGTGCAGGAAGCCGCGTTGGAGACGGTGGCGGACAAGGCCAATGTCGGTGTCATCGTTGCGCTGCGCACCAATGGCGTGGAAGTGATCCGTGGCGTGATCCGCCCAGAAGACCGCAAGGCCGCTGCCAAGGCGGCTCGCGCACAGGTGCGCGGCGCGGAGGCGGTCGACAACGGCAACAGGCTTCCTGCCATGCCCGAGAAGCTGATTCGCGCGCTGACGGCGCAGCGTACCGCTGCCTTGCAGGCGGTGCTGATGGAGAACCACCACGTGGCGCTGGCCGCTCTAGCCTACACGCTGGTGACCGATCTGGCCCCCGAGGTGTACTCCCGCTGCGACAGCGGCGTCGAGGTCTGCGCCAAGAGCACGGCGTATGCCATGCACGCAGCCGATTCGACCGTCGAACAGTCACGCGCATGGCAGCAGATCCATGCTGCACGCGCCGCGTGGGGCGACCGTCTGGCGGGTGGGCCGGAAGCGCTGTGGGAATGCCTGTTGAAGTTGTCGCAGGAAGACTTGATCGCGCTGCTGGCCCACTGCGCGGCACTCACCGTTGACGGTATCCAGTCGCGTACGGGCGAGCATGCCACGGATACACTCGCACGTGCGGTGGACTTGGACATGGCGGACTGGTGGAGTGCGACGCCGGATGCATACCTGAGCCGCGTGCGCAAGACCGACGTGCTGCAAGCGGTGAGTGAGGCGGTCTCGCCAGCGGAAGCCGTGCCGCTGGCGTCGATGAAGAAGGGGTCAATGGTGGAAGCCGCAGGGCGCTTGCTGGAAGGCAAGCGCTGGGTGCCGCCACTGCTGCGCCAGCACGCTGCCTGACAAAAAGGCGCCCCGGCTGGGACTAGCGGCCGGGGCGAGCGAGGAGACTGCACGGAAACTAGGAGCCAGGGAGGGCCGCCCTAAGTTTCCGCGAGCGAGTCTATGGATTAGGCATTGCTTAGACAACTCAACAATCCTCAGCGGCAGCTACGTCGCTTCCGTAAGTTGCCTGACAAAAAAATCCCAGCCAATGCCGGCTGGGATAGGTCGAGAGTTTGCGCGCGGAGAGCCATCTGCCGCGTGCAGGCAACAGTGTAGTGGCCCGCATTGTTGCCTGCAATTCCCCACCGTCTTCTTGGCCGGTTGATCGGCCATGCCCTCTGCGCTGTGTCGTGTCGCGCGTTCGAACGCTTACGTGGATAAGTGCTACTGCCGGCTGATTCACTACTGGAGCTGGGAGTCGAGCAAGCCGAACGAGCTGACGCATTGCGACGGGCTGGCGATTTCGCTGGAGCAGGAGCAGGCGAAAGAAGCGGCGTAAGCCTGTCGGCCGAGGACTTGGCATGGCGGTTTGTGACGGCGCGGATGTACGACGCTTATCAGGTGGGCGGTCCTGCCGACCAGGCGCGCTTGCGCGCAGCGAGCGCGGCGAAGTTCACGCAGTATCAGTTTGCGCCGCCACCGGGTGCGGCCGGCACGCCAGCGCCGTTCGGGCGGCGGCCTGGGCCGCGCAACCTGGCTGACATCCAGAGCTTTGATGCGATCGGCTCGATGCCGTTTGAGGACGCGCGGTCAGGCGCGGGCGTTGGTGTAAATGCAATTAGCAGACGACCTGTTCGGGCTGACTCTGCCCCCCATCACCTCTAGCTTCCGCCATCCTGGCCGGCGGCTGCCGGCGCCGACGACATTGTGGTGCCGTTCAACAGCCGCGCACGCGCGTCGACGGGCCGTGGGGCGGATAGCGTCCTCGATCAGTTGGCGCGGGATCTGTCTGAGCGGCGTGCCACCGGCAGCGACATCGAGCGTGCTGAATTCCGGGAAATCAAGGTCAACCTAGATGCGCAACGGCTGCTGGATACGCTCTCACGCGCGCATGGGCTCATCGTGGACAAGTATGCGATCACCAAGGGTGCTGATGGTGGTGATCGCATCCGTGCTGGCACGCGCAACCTAAATGTTTCGGACTTCTTGACGAAGGAGCTGAACCTGTCGTGGGCCGACGCAGCGCAGCTGCTGCGCACGACCTACCGGGCGCAGACTGGCCGGGAAATTGAGGCGCCCTCACCGCAGCGGCCGGAGCCGACGCCGGCGCTGTGGCGCGAGTTCATGCTGCAGCGTGCGGGCTTTGGGCAGGCGGACCGCGCAGTGTGGGCGGCGCAACTGCAGAGCGAGCGTGAGCGGCGCGATGCAATTCGATCGGCGTTCCGTGCAGCTCGCAGTGCCATCGGTGAAGATCCGAAGTTGTCGCGGGCACAGATCAAGGCGGCGTTGTAGACGGCGAGGATGACGCGGGTGGACCGAGGTGCAGAGCAAAGGCAACAAGACGCACATGACTGACCAGCAGGTCGACCTGCGTTTCGCGCAACAACCGACGTACACGTCGCTGGTCACCACCAGCGTCTATCTGCATGGCGAGGGCGATGCGCGGTACCGAGCATCGCAGGCCAGTCACCGGATCGGCTGGAACTGAGTGACATCGTCGCAGCAGTGGGAGCCGTCTTCTGCAATGCTCAGATTAGGCACTATCTTCATCCGAAGAAAAATCGTCCTCGGAATCGGACTGGACCTCTCTTAGAAGGCGGCCAGTGTTCTCGAAGGGTACGTGGATGCTGGCGCTTTCCAGAGCCTTGTGAAAGGCTGCGCTTTCCGGGCCAGGGATACTACTCTTCGATCCGACAACATACTGCGCCGGAATATCGGCTGACGTCCGCTCCACGCCCATCACACGCTCTAGCGGAATATCTTGGCGAATACCGATCGTCCTCACAAGTGCGGGCGACCTGGATTTTTCGGAAGATGCGTACTTGGAGGCTCGCCCCTTTTCAGCAGTCAAGTAGTGATATGAAGGTGCTTTCGTGTTTTCAAACTGGGCTTTGTGATTTGTTCTAACTGCCATCGCCCCTCCGTCAACCTTAAGCCTGCTGGTAAAGCCTTTGGCTTGGATCGAGCGCTTACTTGTCTTGCCGGTACCATGATATAACCTGCTGTCTTCGTAGACACTTCGGGCGCTCTTCAGCGTCGACTTGGCAAACTGCGACAAGACGCTGTCATTACGATCGTCATCTGGGCCGGAAGTGCTCTCAGGGGCCATGTTGTCAGGATGCGCGTTTGGAGCAGCTTGTGGGGAAGCGAGTTCGCTAAGGTAATTCTCTCGCCACCAACGTAGATCCTCGGTTTCTACATTGGCCATCAATTTTGCGTGCCTCTTTTGACGCTCATCGAGAGGCATGGCCAAGGCGCGCGCGTATGCCTTGGCCATAGTTGCCCGATCCTTGGGCGGCACCAGAAGCGATTCACGGAGTTGAGACGCAGCACCAGCACCTGTGGATAACACAAGAACCCCTGGGTCTTCTGACTTTTGCGCGGCGATATATTCTTTGGCCACAAGATTCATACCATCTGCCACAGGCGTGACCACGCCCACATGGCTCATTCGGTAAATCTCGGGCAACGAGTTGCGATCTACCGATTGGTTGAAGTACATCACGGGCTTCCAGTCGTCGGTTCCGAACTGGTCGTTGATCTCATTCACCAGTTTCTTGGTCTTATCACTCAGTCTCGCGTAGGCGGGAACGCTTTGCCGTGTCGGTGCTGCGATCTGGACCAGCGTGATCTTGTTCTGCAATTCCGGGAGGGTCTCCAGCAACTCTCGGAAAGCCTTCAAGCGCCTGGGCACGCCTTTGCTGTAATCCAGTCGGTCAACACCGACCATGAGCATACGTTTGCCCGACTCATTGCGGACTTCGTCAAGAATGGTTTGCGAGCTAGGGCTCGGCACAAGCGCCTTAAGGCTCTCGACATCAATGCCGATCGGAAAGGCCTGGATACTGGCTTTCTTGCCGAAAGCACTCAGATCATGGTTGGCGAGCTGCTGGCCGACGCCTTCGGTCTCAGCATACAGCCGGAGATTCTCCACACCGGTGGGACTTTGCATACCGACAAGATCGTACGACATCAAGGCTTCCATCAATTGCCGATGCTGGGGGATTTGTTTGATAACGTCAGGTGGAGGAAGTGGGATGTGATTAAAAAATCCCATTCTCTGTTTGCATCCTAGTGCCCGCAATTCCTGTGCAAAAGGAATAAGGTGGTAATCGTGGATCCATAGAACATCACTTTCCTTGAGCATGGGCGCCAACTGAGATGCCAGCATTCGGTTAACCTATTGATAGGTTCTAAAATGCTCTGGATTCAAGTCGGCCCATTTTACTTTTTCATGGAAAACCGGCCAGAGCACGGAATTCTAAAAACCTGCGTAGTAACCATCATGGTGCTTTTGGCTTAGATCGACTTGTGCCAGCGTTGTCCGCCCGAAGGATTCGGTTCGAACACCTGTTGACTCTGGTTGATCGGTTGTCTTGCCGCTCCAGCCAAACCATAACCCTTCAGTGCCATGCATCATTTCACCAAGCGCGACCGCGAGTCCGCCTGCGGCAGGCTGCTTTGGGTCGATAAGACGGTTCGATACCACTACCAGCCTTTGTTTTGTACCTGGTGCTCCTGCAGTCTCGGATTTTGGTCGCCGCAGTTCTGGATGATGATTACCCGAGAGCCTATGTCGTGGGGCTGTTGGCAGTCCATCAAATCGAGGAGAGCGTGAGCGAGGAAGATTCGGTTTTTTTGGCGACGCCTCAATTCTCGTCGTCTCTTGGGTATCCGGGATGTTGTAGATAGCTTCGAGCGTAGAAGTTGTAGCGTGATTATTTACAGTCTTCGTCATTTTTTATTTCTTTGTGCGTTGAGTTGATAATAATTGCAAGGGGCTAATTTTGGTTTCTGTGGTCATCAGGGAAATAATCAAGATAAACGAAGGTCGTGATTATTTTATTTGAGTCAAAATCATGGCTATGAAAATGCGAAATTTTGTTTTCATTCGCGAACCAATGATGCTTTATATGAATTATATTCAGACATTAATTTTTAGATTATCAATGGGCTTTTGTTGGGCGCCGGTTGTGTGAAAGCTGGCGGCCCACAACGGCGTTGTTGCATAAATCCGGTCGCTGTTGCGCGGCATGCTGATGTTTACGCGCAACGGTCTGGGCGGATGGTGCTGTACCGAGTCGGCCCTGAACAATCCGCAAAGGTTTTGCTGGCAAGGCATGGGGGCCAAAACAGCGTAGCCGGAATTGCAGGAAGCATGCATATTGATGCGAGTTTCCTGCAAATTCCGACGAAGTTTGAATGGGCCCGAAGGCGCCAGTCAGCGAGGGAGACTTCTTCCTGCAGCCGCTGCGCGAGCAGATCTACCTGAGGCATCCGCGGTGCGCCTGGCCGATCTGATCGACTGGGAGCGGTTGAGCGCCGCAATGAGCGAGAGCTTCGTGTCCAAGCGTGGTCGCCCGGCCACGTCGCCATGCTTGATTGCTAGCTGGCTGTATTTGCTGCACGCGTTTGACCTGTCCGATGAGGAGGTCGTCTGGCAATGGGTCGAGAACCCATACTGGCAGATGTTCGCTGGCCAGACGTACCTCCAGAAGGCGATCGCGCATCCGACCGATTTGCACCTGCTGGAGCACTGTCGTGAACGTCTGGTGGCTGCGGCAGCCCAGCACGGGCTGAAGCTGCGACAGAACTACAACTGCGAGGCGCCATGGCTGGCGGGCCAGATTTGCCGCTACGCACACGCCAAGCAGTACGAGCGCATGAGGCGCGCGCTGCGCACCTTGCGCTCGCAGGTAGGTCGGGTGATGCGCGACGTGGGGCGGCAGCTTGGCTCGGTGGCAGCGCAAAGTTGCGCAGCTCGGGAAGAACTAATTGGCCGCACCAAGCGCATTCTGTCGCAGCGACAGAAATGACCCTGCCTCGATTCCAC
>NZ_JSZO01000024.1 GCF_000801955.1 Ralstonia sp. A12 | reverse complement strand
CCCGGCAGGGGACGAAACGGGGGATGCACCGGCAACGTCCAGGCCTTGCCGAGCGCGTATGCCCCGCAATCGTCCAGAGACCTTAATGGCCCGTAGACACCACGCCAGGTGCGGGCCGCTTCAGAAGACACGCCAGCGGAATACACAGCAGCAGTGCGACCGCCAGCAGATAGAACGCTTCGGAGTAGGTCATGACCATCGCCTCGCGCTGGACTTGCGCGGCCAGTTGCCCCAGCGCCTGCACTTGCGCGTAGGCCGCGTCGGTGTGATGCTCCAGCAGACCTTGCAGGGTGGTGGCGAGGTACGCCTGGCCCACCGGTGAATTGCCACTCAACGATTCGCGGATGATGGCGTCGTGAAAGGCGTAGCGCCGGTCGATCAGCACCCCGAGCAATGCCAACCCAACCGAGCCGCCCAGATTGCGCGCCATGTTGTACAGGCCCACGGCATCGCCAGCATCCTCCTTGGCCACCGCACCCAGCGATGCCTGGTTCAACGGCATCATCGCCATCATCTGGCCGACGCCGCGCAGCAGTTGGGAGCTGGTGAAGTCGCTGCCGACCGATTGCGCCGTCAGGGCCACGTCGAGCAGGCAGCTTGCGCCAAAGCAGAGCAGCCCACCAATCACCAGCACGCGCATGTCAACGCGGCCCAGCAGGCGCGGCAGAACCGGTGCCATCAGGAAGGCCGGAATGCCGTAGAGCAGCATCACCGCGCCCGACTGCTGCGCGTTGTACCCCGCAATGTTGCTGAGGAACTGCGGCAGCAGGTACGACATGCAGTACATGCCCGCGCCGATCGTGAAGACGATCACGATCACGCTGGTGTAGCGCGGGTTGCCCAGCAGACTCAGTTTCACGATGGGCTTGCTGGCGCGGAACTGGCCGGCAACGAGCATGCCAATGCCCAAGGCGGCCGCCACGCAGAGCCAGACGATCATGGGCGATTCGAACCACTGTTCCCGCTGGCCTTCCTCCAGCAGGACGGTCAACGAGCTGAGCCCGATCGTGAGCCCGCTGATGCCAAGCCAATCGGCATGGATGAAGCGAGACCAGTCGGTCCGCTCGCCGGGCAGGCCAATGTACAACAGCGCCATTAGCGCGATCGACACCGGCAGGTTCAGGAAGAAGCACCAGCTCCAGTCCAGGTTCTCCGTCAGCCAGCCGCCAACGGTGGGCCCCAGCATGGGCCCGAGCAGGACGGTCAGCCCGAAGATGGTCATGCCGATCGGCATCTGCCGGCGCGGCAGGCGCGTGGCAACGATGGTCTGTGCGGTAGGGATCATTGCACCGCCGGCGAACCCCTGGCCGATGCGGCCGATGATCATCTGCGCAAGGCTGTGCGACACGCCGCAGAGCATCGAGAAGGCGATGAACAGCACGGCATTGCCCAGCAGGAAGCGGCGCAGGCCGAACACCCGCGTGAGCCACGCGGCCAGCGGAATCATGACGATTTCCGACATCAGGTAGCCGGTCGAGATCCAGGTGCCCTCGGTGCCCGTGGCGCCGATCTTGCCCTGGATCTGCGGGAGTGCTGAATTGGTGATCGAGATATCGAGGCTCGCCATCAGCGCGCCGAGTGCGCCGGCTGCCACGGCAATCCAATCGACCGCGCGGGCGCGCGGCTCCTGGCCATGCAGGTCGGTGCTAGCCACGCGAGGCTTCCAACGCAATGCGCTGCTGCGCCGCTTGCCCGTCGCGCGTATCCACATGCACCGTCACCGACAGGCCGGGGACGAGCACGCTGCGCGCCTCCTTGCCAGCATCCACGCGAATGCGCACCGGAACCCGCTGGACGATCTTGGTGAAGTTGCCCGTGGCATTCTGCGGCGGCAGCAGCGCGAACTGCGCGCCGGTGCCGGGCGCCAGGCTTTGCACGGTGCCGTGCAGTTCGGTGCCGCCCAGCGTGTCGACAAGAATGCGCGCCGGTTGGCCGGGACGCATCATGCCGATCTGCGTTTCCTTGAAATTGGCTTCGAGGTACAGGTCCTGCACCGGTACGAGCGTCAGTAAGCGGGAGCCGGGCTGGACGTACTGCCCGACGCGTACGGCGCGGTCGCCCACGCGGCCGGCGGTGGCGCTGCGGACGACGGTGTCCTGGATGTCGTACTGCGCCTGGCGCGCACTGGCTTGCGCTACCGCAAGCTGGGCCTTGGCCTGCTCGATCTGCGCCTGCGTGGCGACTACCTGGCGTTGCATGGACAACAGGGCGGCGCGGTTGGATTCCACATCGGCGGTGGCTTGCTTGCGGCCGGAGCGCAGTTCGGCCATGCGTTCGCTGCTTTCTGCGCCCATGGCCACCAGCGGGGCATGGCGCTGCGTTTGTTCGGCCACAAAGGCTTCGTGCGCACGGGCGCCGTCCAGCGTCGCGCGGGCGCGCTCGACATCCGCCTGACGCTGCAGCAACTCCGCTTCACCACGCGCAATGTCGGCGCGGCGTGCGGCAATGGTGGCGGTGGCTTGCTCAAGCGTGGCGCGGTACTGGCGATCGTCAAGACGCACCAGCGGTTGCCCAGCCGTCACGGTCTGGTTGTCGGCAACCAGCACCTCTGCCACGTAGCCCATCACTTTGGGCGCGACGATCACGTTGTCGGCGCGCAGGTAGGCGTCGTCGGTGGTTTCAATGAACCGCCCGACCATCCACCAGCGCAAGCTCAATATGCAGGCCAGCACCAGAAGCGCACACCCGAGCAGTGCAAACAGGAGAACGCGCAGCCGGGGGAGTTGCCCACCCGCGGCGATGTCGGGTCCGATGGCCTCGCCGGCCGGTGCAGTCATGGTCATGGAGGATTCCCATCGAATGGCGGTGGAGGAGGGCGGGGCGCGCGATCTTCGCGCTGCCCCGCCGACCTCTTCAACACATCAGGCCATCAAGCCACGCTCGCGCGCGAGCGTCATGGCGGTGTCCTCGATCATGTCTTCCTGCCCGCCCACCAGACGCTGGCGGCCCAGTTCGACCAGGATCTCGCGCGCCGGAATCTTGTACTTGGCTTCCGCGCGCTTGGCGAACAGCAGGAACGAGGAGTACACACCCGCGTAGCCCAGCGTCAGCGCATCGCGGTCGATGCGGATGGGGTTGTCCATGATGGGCACCACCAGGTCTTCGGCTACATCCGCAATGCGGAACACGTCAACGCCGGTTTCAATGCCCATGCGTGCGCACACGGCCACGAATACTTCCATGGGCGTGTTGCCGGCACCGGCACCGAGTCCAGCGGCCGCCGCATCAATGCGGTTGGCGCCGCAGGCCACTGCCGCCAGAGAGTTGGCGACGCCCATGGCCATGTTGTGGTGGCCGTGGAAGCCGAGTTCCGTTTCGGGGCGCAGTGCCTGGCGCACGGCGGTCAGCTTCTCTGTTACGTCGTGCGGCAGCATATGGCCGGCCGAATCGGTGATGTAGAGGCAGTTGGCGCCATACGATTCCATCAGCAGCGCCTGCTTGACGAGCTGCTCGGCCGGAGCCATGTGCGCCATCATCAGGAAGCCCACCGTATCCATGCCCAGCTTGCGCGCCATGCCGATGTGCTGTTCGGAAACGTCAGCTTCCGTGCAGTGCGTGGCCACGCGGATGGTGTGCACGCCCAGGTCGTGCGCCATGTGCAGGTGCTCCACGGTGCCAATGCCCGGCAGCAGCAGGGCGGAGACTTTGGCCTGCTTCAGTTCGCCGAGCACGGCGCGCAGATACTCCTCGTCGCTGTGGGCCGGGAAGCCGTAGTTGACGGAAGCGCCGCCCAGGCCGTCGCCGTGCGTGACTTCAATCAGCGGCACGCCCGCGGCGTCGAGCCCGCGTGCAATGCTTTTCATCTGCTCCAGAGAAATCTGGTGGCGCTTCGGGTGCATGCCGTCGCGCAGCGTCATGTCGTGCAGGGTGATGCGTTGTGTCATGTCGATATTCCTCGGGCTCTGGCTCAGGCGAGTGCTGGTTCAGCGGCGGGCAGGGAGCCATCCAGCAGGGCGGTGGCAATGCGCTCTGCGGTGCGTGCGGCAGCGGCGGTCATGATGTCCAGGTTGCCGGCATAGCGCGGCAGGTAGTCGCCCAGGCCTTCGACTTCCATGTAGATGGAGACGCGCTTGCCGTCGAACACCGGGCCGTTCTTCAGGGTGTAGCCCGGCACGTACTGCTGCACGTCGGCAATCATGGCGTGGATCGACTTGGTGATCGCTTCCACATCCGGCTCGCCTTCGGTCAGGCAATGCACGGTGTCACGCATGATCAGCGGCGGCTCGGCGGGGTTGATGATGATGATGGCCTTGCCCTCGCGCGCACCGCCTACCTTCTCGATGGCGCCCGACGTGGTGCGCGTGAACTCGTCGATGTTCTTGCGTGTGCCGGGGCCGACGGAGCGCGACGACACTGTCGCCACGATCTCGCCATAGGCCACGGGTTGCACGCGAGAGACTGCATAGACGAGCGGGATGGTGGCCTGGCCGCCGCACGTGACCATGTTGACGTTCATGGCGTTGGAGCCGAGGTGTGCGTCCAGGTTGACCGGCGGCACGCAGAAGGGGCCGATGGCCGCGGGCGTGAGATCGATCATGCGCACGCCAAGCGCGGTGAGCTTGTCGGAGTGTTCGCGGTGGACGTAGGCCGAGGTGGCGTCGAAGGCGATGCGGATGCCGTCAGCTTCGATGTGCGGCAGCAGGCCGTCAACGCCTTGGTCGGTGGTCTTCAAGCCCAGTTCACGGGCGCGTGCCAGGCCTTCCGAGGTCGGGTCAACACCGACCATCCAGACCGGCTCCAACACCTTGCTGCGGCGTAGCTTGTAAAGCAGATCGGTACCGATGTTGCCGGGGCCGATCAAGGCGCATTTGATTTTTTCCATGGGGCTTCCTTCAGATGATGGGTACGTATCGGTGCGCCCTTGCGCGGGAGCCGCGTCAGACAAAGTCCGCCGTGCAGCTGCCAATGCCGCTGATATGCATGCGTAGCCGGTCGCCGGCCTTCACCGGGATCAACGCGGCGAGCGAGCCGGAGAGGATGGTCTCGCCGGCTTCCAGCGCCACGCCCAGCTCGCCCAGCGTATTGGCGAGCCACGCGACGGCGGCGGCGGGGTGACCCTGCACCGCATCGCCGCGGCCGGTGGCGACGCACTCGCCGTTCTTTTCCAGCGTCATGGTGCAGGCGGCGAGGTCCAGGCCCTCGGGGCTAACCTTCGTCTGGCCGAGCACGTAGACGCCGCACGAGGCGTTGTCTGCCACGGTGTCTTCAATGCGGATGCGCCAATCCTCAATGCGCGAGTCGACGATCTCAAAGCAGGCGCAGACGGATTCCGTGGCGGCGAGCACGTCTTCGGCGGTGATGCCGGGACCGCGCAGGCTGTGCTTGAGCGTGAAGGCAATCTCGCCTTCGGCGCGCGGCGCAATGAGGGCGGCGGCCGGAATGGCTTGGCCTTCTGCGTAATGCATGCTGGCCAGCAGCATGCCGAAATCGGGTTGGTGCACGTCCAGCATCTGCTGAACGGGTTTGCTGGTTACGCCGATCTTCTTGCCGACGATGCGGTCACCCGCTGCCAGTCGATGGGCAAGGAACCGCTGTTGAATGCGGTAGGCATGTTCGATCGTGAGGCCGAGGCCGCGGCTGCTCAACGGCACGACGGGCGTGCGCGCAGCCAGGGCGTGATGGAGTTCTTCGCCGAGGCTGGCGATCAGATCATCTTGCATGGCGAATGTGGGGTGGAGCAGTGCGCAGTGCGTTGCGAGTGCCCGCTGGCGCAGGGCAGGGGCACTCGGTGCATCACAGATCAGGTGCCGGAACTGCGGGCGGCGTCCGGCGAGAAGTAGCCCGGATTGAACTGCGGGCTGTTGTTCAGCACCGGCATCGCGGTCTCGTTGGACAGGCGGTCGGCCAGGTACGCACCCGAGGCCAGGTCGTGATAGAAGACGACCCCCGTATAGAAGGTGTGTGCGTCATAGGCGTAGAGCATGGTTGCCATGTTCGTGCGCCACAGTTGGCCCTGTGCGTCGAAGTTGTCGGCTGCCAGCGCAACCCAGCTGTCCTCATCCAGGTAGAGGCGACGCTTGGCGTACTGATGGCGATAGCCCTGCTTGAGGTTGGCTTCAAGCACCCACACGCGGTGCAGCTCGTAGCGCATGTAGTCGGGGTTGGCGTGGCCCTTGGTGAGCAGGTCCTTGTACTTGACCGACGCGCTCATCACCTTGTAGTTGTTGTACGGCACATAAATTTCTTTCTTGCCGACAATCTTCCAGTCGTAGCGGACGCCCGTGCCGTTGTAGAGACGGTCATCGTCGACCGTGCGGAAGCCGCCTGCGCCGTTGGGCTGGTCAAAACCGTACTCGGGTGCCTGGCGCACACGTCGGGTGCCGGGGTTGTACATCCAGGTGCGGTTGGCGTTGTCACTGTTGTCGTCCCACAGCGAGTAACCGACCAACACCGTGCCACGGTCGCGCAGCGGCAGCATCGTGGTCTGGCGGAAGAACGTCCGGTCATACAGCTCGCTCTTCGGGTCGGTCGACGGCGTGTTGCGCAGCGAGAAGATGTCGTAGCGTACGCGGCCCCATGCGATGTTGCCTTCCGGGTAGACGACGGCCTGGTCATAGGTGGCGGACTCGCTGCCAATGCCGGACGACAGGCGGAGGTTCCACATCAGCTCCACACCGTTCTTGGGGATGGGGAAGGGCACCACCGGCGGCGCATTCTTGATGCCGTTGGCGGCCTGGGCGGTTGTCGTGGACGACGGCGCCATGGTGCGGATGTTCTTGTACACCGCATCGGTGAAGCGGAAGTCGCGGTGCGACGGATAGACCGGAATCTTGAACGTATCGGGGTAGCGCTTGAGCAGCGCCTTCTGCCCGTCGGTCAGGTGGCTTTCGTACTGCGCCATGTTCTGCGCGGTGATGACCGCCACCGGTTTCTCACTCGCGTACGGGTCGGGATAGCGCTCACCGGCCTGCCATGTCACGCCCGGCGGCGTGCCAAGCCACTTGCCGCTCCAGGCGGGGATCTCGCCATCCTTGCTGCCGGCGCGCTCGGCGCCAACCGGGGTCAGCTTGCCGTCCAGCTGTTTGAGTTCGTCCGCGCTGTCGGCCGCAAAGGCGGCAGACGCGAGCGCCAGGCTGCCAGCGAGCAGCATGGCAGGAATGCGCAGTCGGGGTGTGGGTCGCATTGCTGTGTCTCCTTGGGATAAATCCGGCCACCCGGAGGCGGCCGGCCTGCCGGTGCTCCGGCTAGAACGAATACTTTGCGTTGAACGCCACGTAGCTGCGGTCTGCCAGCGGGCGGTCGTTCAGATCGGCGCCGCCCATGAACTTGGCGTACGTCAGGTTCAGTTCCAGGTTGTTGAGGTACTTCATCGTGACGCCGATGCTGGCGCGCCGGTCACCCGCCCCATACAGTGAGCCAAACGCACCCGGCACCGAGGTATGCCCGCTGATCGCCTGGGCATAGGTGAGCGGGATGGTCATGTCCCAACCGTCGAGCACGTTGTTGTAGGTGAGGGACCAGCCGATCTGCGCCGCGAACGCGTCACGCGAGTTCGTCAGTACGGTCTGTCCGTAGACCGGATCGACGCTGAGCACGTGGATGTACCCAACTTCTGCCACCAGGCTTTGCGAGTTGGCCAGCTTGTTCGGGCCGATCGAGTAGATGGCCGACAACTGGCCCTGTACAACCTTGCCGCGCGTTGCGGTCGGCGAGCCTTGTACGTTGACCAGCATCGGCTGGCCGTCCTTGTAGCTCACTTCGCCGGCCACGTTGGCCCCGAACATCTGCGTGGAGAAGCTGGCGCCGGTCAGGTTGATGCCGCCAAAGTACTTCTGCTGGTACTGCATTGTCGGGAACATCGAGATCACAACGCTCGGGTTCTTGTCGCTGTACCGCAGCTGGTACAGGCCGATCTCGGTGTCTTCAGCCACGCGGAAGCGCGTGCCGATACCCCACTGGCCATCGTTGGTCGGTTTGATGTCCGGGCCACGCGGGATGTTGAAGCCGGGGCCGGCAATCAGGTATTGCGAGCCCGGTCCAACGATGTCGCTGGTGCTGAAGAAGCTGCCCGGCGGGAACAGCTGGTTCTCCTTGTAGACGAACTGGTAGTAACCCATCAGGCTGAACGACGGGTTGATCTGCCATTGCAAGGAGGCCTGCGGCACGGGCAGCAGAATGTCCTTCACCTCCGCGCCGGGTACGAACGACTTGGTGGCATCCACCGGGCCTTGCGCGCCCGCGATGTTCGGGAAGAACAGGCTTTCGCCCCAGGCGACCACCTGGTTGCCGATCTTGCCGCTCAGGCGCGTCTCACCGATGCCGACTGCACCGTAGGCGTAAGCGTCGAGCAGTTGCGCGCGCTGGCCCTGGAAGTCGCGTGCATACGAGGTGAACTCGTTGAAGGCTCCGCTATGGTTGACGGTGCCGGGCGCGTTGTTGGCGTTCGTGCCTTGGTATGCCGTGTCGTAGAAGGCGCTGCCGCGCACGAACAGACCAAAATCGCCGTGCTGCAGATTGCCTTCGCCCAGCAGCGAGGCACGGTTCGTGATCAGGCTGCCGCGATGGAAGTTGCGGTCGCCATCGTCACCGTTGATGTTCTGCGGTGACAAGAGCGTTTCGCTTTGCTTGCCCGTGCGCATCGCCACACCATAGTTGGCGGTGAACGTGTAGCTGAACGTTGTGTCGTTGCCCAGATCGACCGAGTTGTCTGCCCAGGCGGTGGGCGCGAACAGCGTTGCCAGTGCTGCTGCGATGACCGATGGGCGTAGCAAGCGCTGCTGCCGGTTCGGTCGGTTGTCGAATGTGTCCTGCATCAGTCTCCTCCTCGGGTGTGGTCAGCGCTGGGCACCGGTGCATGTGCGGGGCCTCTTGTCGTGTGGCAAGCCTAAGGAGCGAGGTATGCGCTGAAATCGTCAGAACGGACTAGTCCAGCAAATTCCGATGAACTGCACCGCGCGGCCCTGGCTGCAGAGGCCCGCGCAGCGCCAAAACACGGCCATGGTCGTGCATCGGCATCAGGGAAATCACCCAGGGATGGACCACCGGAATCAGTGGCCCGCAGGCGTTGATGTCGCGGCTGCAAGAAAGGCAGGGCGTTCGCCGCCGCCGTCGATCACGAGGTTGGCGCCCGACACATAAGCGGCATTCGGCGAGGCCAGGAACAGGCACGCGTTGGCAATGTCAGCCGGGTCTGCCAGACGCTCCAGCGGCACGGTGGCGCACACGCGCTGCAGCGCTTCTGCGTCGCCGTAATGGCCTTGCTGTGCGGTCTCGGTCAGCACCAGGCCGGGGCTGACTGCGGCCACCCGCACACGTGGTGCCCACTCCACCGCGAGCGAGCGGACCGCGTTGAGGATGCCGGCCTTGGCCGCGCCATAAGCGGCTGTACCTGGAGATGGGCGTAGCGCACTGACACTACCGATGAACAACTGCACACCGCCGCTGGCCTGCTTCTGCATCAGGGCGTTGGCACGCTGCGCGAGTTGCAAGGGCGCGACCAGGTTGAGCCGGATGACGGATTCCATCAGCCGGGGCGAGGCATCTGCGGCCAGCGCAAACGGAGCGCCGCCCGCGTTGTGGATCACGATGTCCAACGCGCCGCTCTTGCTCACGATGGTGGCGAGCAACGCATCCATCTGTTCACCGTCGCGGATGTCAGCGGCGATGAATTCGCAGCGGCGCTGTGTGGCGGGCGACAGCGTTTGCGAGTCATCCGGCGGCGTGCGTCCGCACGTATAGACCGTGGCGCCGGCGTCGAGAAAAGCCTGCGTAATGGCAGCGCCAATGCCGCGCGCGCCGCCGGTGACCAGCACGGTCTTGTCCTTGAAATCGAATCCCATCATGGCGTGAAGCCTGCGTTCTGTTGTGAGGTGGTGAGCGAAGAAGGTGATGAACGAAGAATTTGTGCCGATGGTAGGGAAAACCGCGCCCGCGCTCTTAGTCCGAAGAGACGATGCTGGTGGCCTGGGGCGGGAAGATGATCCTCGCCAGACAACCAGACAGGGAGCTACCAATGTCCGCTTCACAATCGATCTCGTCATCGATCACGCTGCCGGTTGGCCGCTACGTGACCACGGCCACGGGCCTGCAGCTTCACAGCACTGAGGCAGGCAGTGGCGAGCCGGTGGTGTTTATCCACGGCAGCGGGCCGGGGGCAAGCGGGCACAGCAACTTCAAATACAACGCGCCAGCGTTTGCGGCGGCGGGGTATCGCACCGTGGTGGTGGATCTGCCGGGCTACGGGCGGTCGTCCAAGCCCGACGATGTGGAGTACACGCTGGACTTCTTCGTTGAAGCATTGCGCGCCCAGTTGCAGGCACTGGAAGTGGGGCGCTGCGTGCTGGTGGGCAATTCATTGGGCGGCGCAATCGCCTTGAAATACGCCCTCGACTATCCCGACGACGTGAGCCGCCTCGTCATGATGGCGCCCGGCGGCGTGGAAGAGCGCGAGACCTACTTCCAGATGGAAGGCATCCAGAAGATGGTGTCGCTCTTCACTGGTGGCCACATGAACCCGGACACCATGCGCCAGCTGCTGCAACTGCTGGTGTACGACACCAGCGTGGTGACCGATGCACTGGTGGAGGAGCGCATGAACGTGTGCCGCGAGCAGCCGCGCGAGGTGCTCTCGACCATGCGGGTGCCAAACCTGTCTGCACGCCTGGGCGAGGTTGCCTGCCCGGTGCTCGGCTTCTGGGGAACGGAGGACCGCTTCAACCCCGTGGGCGGCGCCATGAAATTCCTGGAAAGCTGCCGCAATGCCCGCTGCGTGCTGATCAACCGCTGCGGCCATTGGGTGATGGTCGAACACCGTGACTACTTCAACCGCGAGTGCCTGGGCTTCCTGGCCGATACGGTGGAGGCGCCGCAGCGCTGATCATCGGGCGTCGACATCAGACTGAGATGTGACTTTTGCGTGGCTGGGTATCGACAGTCGTAACACCGCGTGCAAGTCCCAACCGTTTGCGTCTGAAAAGGAATCGCAAACCTAGTCTGGTCAGACGATGCCGACGGGCGCAACAGTCTCTAACGTGAACCCATCAGACCGGCAAAAGCCGGCGATCGCCAAACGAACCAACGGATTGGCGTTTTGTGGAAGGAGACAAACATGAAAGCCGGACTTGCAAGCTTTCTCGTAGGATTGGGTGCCACGTCGGCGCTTGGGCTGGGCGCGCTTGTCGAGCCAGCATCAACGCCGCCATCCATCAGCCAGCTTGGCGGCGCGCTGCAGCGCCTCTTGAGCATCGACGATGCTTCTGCAGCCCCGGTGGCGGCGGCCTGGCAGCAATGCGATGACAACTGCCGCCAGAGCTACGGCGTGGCCGTGGTCGATGTTCTGAACCGACTGCCCCGGCAATAAGGGCAACGGTCTTCAGTGAAGCAGCAACGCTTGCACGCGTTGCTGCTCAGAGACCCGACAGGCAGCCCTGTTGTCCGGACGCGTTCGGATATCCGGTGCCCGCGCTGTACGCGGCGTTCGACCACTCGCCCTGGGCTTTCCACTTCACGCCGTTGCTGAACGTCACCAGCGGGGCGCCGAAGGTCCAGGCGCATTTGTCGCCGTTTTCCTGGCCACCGCGGTCATACCAGGCGCCGGGCGAGGCTGGATCGGTGCGCGCCTCGGACAGTTCGTGGCCAGACACATTCGCCAGCGCCGCGAGCCCTTGAGAATGCAGGCCCGAGGTGTCCTGCGGGTCGCAGCCGGGGTCACCGTCGAGGTGCCAGAAGAAGGCGAACTGCACCGGCGTGCCGCCGCACTGGCCATAGCTGTGATACGCGCAATAGCCGGCGTTGCCGCGTGGCTGGTCGGTGTAGACCGCGTAGTAGCCGTTGCCCGATGGGTCGGGGTTCTTGATCACCTTGCAGACCTCGGCCAGGATGGCTGAGGTGGAGCCGCCCCCGGAGGCCGTGCTCGTATCGATGATGTGGCCCAGGTATGACGTGGCTGGCGCAACGCGCCCGTTCGTCCCGGTGTACTCGTCGCTGGTCTTCGCGTAGTTTGCGTTGCTGAAGCCGGTGTACCAGTCGTCCAGGCCGGTGATCTTGTCGCCGACGAAACTGCTGTTGGCCCATTGCGAACCCCAGAAGATCGTTTGTGTGACCGCCGTCGTCATGATCTTTCCGCCGTGATAGGTCATGAGCGGGCTGGAGCTGGTGCGCGCCTGGTGGGCGGCAGCCTGGCCGCGCTCCCAATGCGGGCCAAGCATGGGCGGTTCACCGTGAAGGTTCAGGTCTTCGACAGTGCTCTGGTCGTGAGCGATCGCCAATCCAGAGAACGCTTGGGCCACAACGGCGGCCATCATCAGCTTCTTGAGCATGGGTCTGACTCCTGTAGCGCTTCTGGACGCGGCGCCATCCCAAGCAATGCAAGGCGGCGATGGCCCGAGGCCGTGCGCCTGACTGGATGACAACCCAGACGGGACTGCGTCGCGCGTGCTCGGCAATCAACCGTTAGCGCATGCTTGCATCAAGTCCAACCCCGGGCCATCCGTCATTTGCTCTATGGAAACTCCCTGATAGGGTCTCAGCGCAACGTTGCCTATGACGAAGCTTCCGGCCGGGCTCGCCCCGTGAGGGGGCGGCCCAGCACTGGCCTCTCAGCTTGCCTGCGATACGGTTTCCGCACCGCTGCGCCGGGCGGCATACAGCGCCTCCGCACGCTGCTTCACATCGCGTGCCACCTGATCGAACCCCTGTTTCACCCACGCACCGTGCTCGCGCATGATGGTGTCTGCGTTCAGCCCCAGGAACAGGTCCGTAGTGAAGTATCGGGAGCGATCCTCACCAGCGGCCTCAATGTACTGGTCGCGCCGTGCGGCGTCCTTGTTGTCATCGGTCGGGCGCTGCTCCCAAGACAGCAGGCGTTCCGGCTCATAGGCCACCAGGTATTCGTTGACGGGAATGATCTGGTCCGTGCCCGGAATGCGCACCTGCATGTGCACCACGTCGCCCAGGCGGCCGGTGGTCTTCAAGCCGGGGCAGAAGGTGTTCCATTCTGCGTAGCGTGCAAAATCGGTGAGCACCTCCCACACCAGCGATGCCGGTGCGTTGATGTCAACCTTGACCGACGTGACGAGATTCTCTGCCTTGGCCATTGGCTCCTCCATGAACAGGCGTTGTTGGAAAAAGGAAAGGGCGTTCGATGACGCCCCGTTTGGTTTGTTCAGCCCATCACCACCACGCTCGACAACAGCATCTTCACCAGCACGGCTTGCCGCGTGGCGCCCGTCTTGGAGAAGATGCCGCGCAGGTGGGCGCGTGCCGTGTTCTTCTTGATGCCGAGCCGGGTGGCGGCTTCGTTCAGCGTCAGCCCATCCACCATCAGCAGAGCCAGTTCGATTTCCGTAGGGGTGAGATGGAACAGCTTGCGCAGGTTGGCGTGCGTGTTGCGCGGTGAGCCCGCCGGGTCGCGAATGAACACGGCCACGGCAGGCCGGCGTGCCTTGTCTTCTGCGCGGTAGCTGAGCGGGATGGGGCGCACCAGCACGCTCAGTGGTGTGGGCACCGTGGGCCGCGTCAGCGTGGTGACTTCACTGCGCATGTTGGCGGTGGCCTGCGCTTGGACCGCGCCTTCGATAATCTTGCGGAACCTTTGGTTCTCCACCGGGCAGTGCGCCTGCAGGGCGCCGTTGCTCAACTGCAGGCCGTCGCGCGTGGCCAGCAGGCGGTTGGCCATGTCGTTGGTCTTCATCACCTTGCCGCGCTCGTCCAGGATGACGGTGCCCACCAGCAGGCGGTCCACCGCGCCCTCGTACAGGGTGCGTTCCGATTCGAGCACGTCGAGCCGCGCGTGCAGATCGACCGCACGCTTTAAGTGCGGCAGCAGCCCGCCCAGCATTGCCTTGTCGGCATCGTCATAGTCGTGCGCCCCGTGTTTGCGGCTGACGAACAGCGCACACTCCACCCCGTTGGGTGTGACCAGGTTGCCCGCCAGGATGTAGCGCAGATCCAGCGGCTGCAGATATTGAACGTAGAACGGGTGCGCCAGCCAGCCGGTCTGGCCGAACAGTTCGTCGGCGCTGAAGAGGCGGTCCGGATGCAGATCCAGGAATGGGCACAGGGCGTAGTACTGCTCGCTGTAGGAGGGCTCACCCGGTAGGAGCGGGCCGTAGCTTGAGGCGTTGACGATCAGCCCGGGCCGGCACGTGGCGGGGTGGCGCAGCACCAGCGTCACGAAGGCCGCATCCAGCCGCTTGCGCACGCTTTCGAGAAAGCCCGCCCAAGGCACCGTCTCGGTCGGCCCCTGATAGAGCAGATCGAGCAGGGCGCTCAGTTCGCTGGCCGGCAGCGGGTCTGACAGCTTCATGAAGAATCCTCGCGTCGCGACAACGGAAAAAGGCGGCGCGGGCCGCCTTTCCCATCGTACGGATCGAGGCCGTGGCTTCATCGTCCGTTTGCAGTAGACGCGGATTCCCGCAGCCACGCGACGATGCGCTCGGCTGCCTGCTCGGCCGTCTCCGCTGTGGTGTCGATGCGCAGCTCTGGTTGCTCGGGCGGCTCGTAAGGTGAGTCGATGCCAGTGAAGTTCTTCAGCTCGCCGCGGCGTGCCTTGCGGTACAGCCCCTTGGGGTCGCGTTCCTCAGCCACCGCCAGCGGGGTATCGACAAAGACTTCGATGAACTCGCCTTCGCCCACCAGCGCCCGCGCCATGTCGCGCTCTGCACGGAACGGCGAGATGAACGACACCAGCACGATCAGCCCTGCATCCAGCATCAGGCGCGACACTTCGGCCACGCGGCGGATGTTTTCCACCCGGTCGGCCTCGGAGAAGCCCAGGTCCTTGTTCAGCCCGTGCCGCACGTTATCGCCGTCCAGCAGATAGGTGTGGTGGCCGAGTGCGTGCAGACGCTTTTCCACCAGGTTGGCCACGGTGGATTTTCCCGCGCCGGACAGCCCCGTGAACCACACGATGCGCGGCGTCTGATGCTTGAGCGCGGCGTGTGCGCGGCGATCGACGTCGATGGCCTGCCAGTGCACGTTCTGCGCGCGGCGCAGGGCAAAGTGCAGCATGCCGGTGCCCACGGTGTTGTTGGTGAGACGGTCGATCATGATGAAGCCGCCCAGGTCGCGGTTCTTCGCATAGGCTTCGAACACCACCGGCTGATCCAGGTGCAGGTTGCACACGCCGATCTCGTTCAACTCCAGCGTGCGCGCGGCCAGGTGCTCCAGCGTGTTGACGTTGACCTTGTACTTGGGCTGCGCCACCGTCGCGCCCACCGTGCGCGTGCCGAGCTTGAGCAGGTAGGGGCGGCCGGGCAGCATGGCCTCTTCGTTCATCCACACCAGCGTGGCTTCAAACTGGTCCGCCACGGCGGGCTGGTCTTCAGCGCACACCAGTACGTCCCCGCGGCTGACATCGATCTCGTCTTCCAGCGTGAGCGTGACGGCCTGGCCGCGCACCGCCTGCGCGCAGTGACCATCGGCACCGTTGGTGCCGATGATGCTGGCCACGCGGCTCTCGCGGCCGGAGGGCAGCGAGCGCAGCCGGTCACCCACGCGCACTTCACCCGCGCTGATGGTGCCCGCAAAACCACGGAAATCCAGGTTGGGGCGGTTGACCCACTGCACCGGCAGGCGGAACGGCTCGTCCTGCGTGGGGGCACTGTCGATCGGCACGTTCTCCAGGTGTGCCATCAGCGTTGGGCCCTGGTACCACGGCGTGTTGCTGCTTGGCGCGGTGATGTTGTCACCGCGCAGGGCCGACATCGGAATGCAGACGATGTCCGTCAGACCGATCTGCTGCGCAAACGTGCGGTATTCACGTTCGATGGCGTCGTAGACCGCTTGCGAGTAGTCGACCATGTCCAGCTTGTTGACGGCCACCACCACGCGGCGGATGCCGAGCGTGGATACCAGGTAGCTGTGGCGGCGCGTTTGTGTCTGCACGCCGCGGCGCGCATCCACCAGCAGCACGGCCAGGTCGGCGGTCGAGGCGCCGGTCACCATGTTGCGGGTGTATTGCTCGTGTCCAGGGGTGTCCGCCACGATGAACTTGCGCTTGTCGGTGGCAAAGAATCGGTAGGCCACGTCGATGGTGATGCCCTGTTCGCGCTCTGCGGCCAGGCCGTCCACCAGCAGCGCGAAGTCGAGCTGGTCGCCCTGCGTGCCCATCTTCTTGGAGTCGGCTTCGAGCTGCGCGAGCTGGTCTTCAAACAGCATCTTCGACTCGTACAGCAGCCGGCCGATCAGGGTGCTCTTGCCATCGTCGACGCTGCCGCAGGTGATGAAGCGCAGCAGGCCCTTGTTCTTCTGGGCATGCAGGTATTGCGCGACGTCGTCGTGCGCCGATTGCGCCATCGAGTGTGTCAATCCCGGCGCGGCTTCCAGTAGCGTATCCATCAGAAATAGCCCTCCTGCTTCTTCTTCTCCATCGACCCGGCGGAATCGCTGTCGATCAATCGGCCCTGGCGCTCGGACGTGGTGGCCAGCAGCATTTCGCGGATGATCCCGTCCAGCGTGTCGGCCTCGCTTTCGATGGCGCCGGTCAGCGGATAGCAGCCGAGCGTGCGGAAGCGCACTTTGCGCATGACGGGCTTTTCGCCGGGGCGCAGGGGCAGGCGGTCGTCATCGACCATCACCATCACGCCGTCGCGTTCCACCACGGGGCGTTCCTTGGCGAAGTAGAGCGGGACGATGGGGATGTCGTTGAGGTAGATGTATTGCCAGATGTCGAGCTCGGTCCAGTTCGACAGCGGGAACACGCGCAGGCTTTCGCCCTTGCGCTTGCGGGCGTTGTACTGGCGCCAGAGTTCGGGGCGCTGCATCTTCGGGTCCCAGCGATGCTGCGCAGTGCGCACGGAGAACACGCGCTCCTTGGCGCGCGATTTCTCTTCGTCGCGCCGGGCGCCGCCAAAGGCCGCATCGAAGCCGTAGTGGTCCAGCGCCTGCTTGAGCCCCTGCGTCTTCCAGATGTCGGTATGCACGGCCGAGCCGTGCTCGTGCGGGCTGATGTTGCGTGCGATGCCGTCGGGGTTGATGTGCACGCGCAGGTCCAGCCCGAGGCGCTCTGCGGTCTGGTTGCGGAAGGCGATCATCTCGCGAAATTTCCACGTCGTATCGACGTGCAGCAGCGGGAACGGCGGCTTGGCCGGGTAGAAGGCTTTCATGGCCAGGTGCAGCATCACCGCGCTGTCCTTGCCGATGGAGTAGAGCATGACGGGGTTTTCGCACTCCGCCACCACCTCACGCATGATGTGGATGCTCTCCGCCTCCAGTTGCTCCAGGTGGGTCAACATCGAAGTCTCCTCTTCGCTTGCCGGCCCCAATCACGGATGTCGTGGGGTACTCGGCATGGTGAAAAGGTAGCGAGCCGGGGTGCTGCACCACTTCGTCCGGGCGGACTAAAAAATGATGTGCCGCGCGGTGCGTTTTCTAGTCCAGGTGGAGGAGGAAGCCGCACGGATGCGCTTGGTACCGTTGCTTCGACGCGCTGACAGGGCCTGCCTGTTGCGCATACGAACAACAGGAGCAAGCACATGGCGATTTCTGCCGAAGAGCAGTTGTTGAGCGGCCAGACCTGGGCCGAGTTCTGCGAGGTGCTCAAGCGCAGCGGGCAGCAGATCCTGCGCACGGAGGCACCGGCCGATGCACTGACGCGCGCCGAGGGCTACCGCTACCTGAGCCGGCTGCTGCGCATTGCGCTGGAGATGCACGTGGAGTTTGCCGACCCGGCGTTCCCCGGCTTCTTCTCACCGTCGCACGAGACCGCGAAGATCGGCGCGGACAACCCGGACAACCTCTATCGCTATGCGCGCCTGGACGGCAACGCGACCTACCGCATTCGCGGCCGGCGCGGCACCGTGGCCTATCTGAGCTTCGGCACGCAGAAGGGCGGCTATGAAACCGATGGCCGCATGATCCAGACCGGCTTTATCGACAGCAACAAGCTGACGGTGGCGCCGGACGGCAGCTTCGAACTCATCCTCAGCGTGCAGCCGCACGACGGCAACTGGGTGCGTATGGAAGCGGCTACCAATGCGCTGGTGGTGCGCCAGACCTTTCTCGATCGCAAGGCGGAAACGCCGGCCGAGTTGCACATCGAACGGATTGGCGCCGAGGACAAGCCGTCCCCCCTGAGTGCGGAACGCCTGCACGGCGGCCTGCTGCGCGCGGCCGGGTTTGTGGAGAACACTGCACGCATCTTTGCCGACTGGGCACAGGGCTATGGCACGCACGTCAATGACCTACCACCTGCAGACCAGGCGGTGTGCCAAGCCGCAGGCGGCGACCCGAATATCTTCTACTACCACTCGCAATGGGCATTGGAGGATGACGAAGCGCTGGTGGTGGAGGTGGACCGCGTGCCCGCGTGTGAATTCTGGAACTTCCAGATCAACAACTACTGGATGGAATCGCTCGACTACCGCTACCACGACATCTGCTTGAACAAGCACAGCGGGCAGCTGGATGCCAACGGCGGCATCACTGTCATCCTTAGCGCGCGCGACCCTGGCCTGCCGAACTGGCTGGAGACCGGCGGACACCGCAACGGCACCATGTGCTGGCGCTGGGTGGGGGCGGGGCCATTGGCGCAATCGGCGCATCCGCGCACGCGTGTGGTCAAGCTTGAGATGTTGAAGACGCTGAAGGAGGTCGTATGACCGCTGTCACGGATCACACCACGATGCTCGACGTGGACAGCCTGCTGGCGCAAGCCAGCGACCAGACAGGCGGGCTGACGGATTTCGGGCCCGGCAACTATCGCGAGGCGCTGGGCGTGCTGTTTGATTCCCTGGCGCGCGAGGCCAACCTGTCACTGCAGGGCGTGCATCTGCTGCACGGCAAGCTGCTGGCGCAACTGGTGAACAGGCTCGTCATCCAGGAATACTGCCGGTGCCACCCGGAGATCCTGCAGGAGCGCGTTGAAGACCCACTCGTGATCATCGGCTTGCCGCGCACCGGCACCACGCTGCTGCAACGCATGCTGGCCACGGACGCCCGTTTCCATTCCGCCGCATGGTGGGAAACGCGCTATCCGGCCCCGTTGCCGGGAGAAGGCGTGCGCGATGCCGGCCCGCGTATCGCCCGTGCGAAGGAAGACGTCGCGCAGATGATTCACTTCATTCCCGACATCCTGGCCATCCACCCGCTCGACGCCATGCAGGCCGACGAGGAATTCATGCTGATGGAGCACTCCTTCATGTGCGCGATGGATTCCTACGTGAATGTGCCGGCCTACACCGCCTGGCTGGAGCGCCAGGACCATACCCCGGTCTATACCTATCTCAAGACCATGCTGCAGTTCCTACAGTGGCAGAAGCGCCAGCGTGGTGAACCGGTGGCGCAGCGTTGGGTGCTGAAAACGCCGCAACACCTGCATTCGGTCGAGATCCTGTTCCGGGTCTTTCCTGGTGCACAGGTGGTGCTGACCCATCGCGACCCCACCCAGACCATTCCATCGATGGCAAGCATGGCGCATACCTTGTGGAAGCTGTACGCAGACGCACCGGACGCCGCGGCGGTCGGCCGGCAGTGGAGTGCCCAGTTGCAGCGTGCGACGGCGCATGCCATGGCCGTGCGCGACGGCATGCCTGCCGAGCGGTTCCTGGATGTCCGGTTTGAAGACACGGTGCGCGACCCGTTTGGCGTGGTGCAGGCGGTGTACCGCTTTGCCGGCATGCCGCTGACGGACGCCGCCCGCGCGGGCATGCAGGCATGGATGGACAGCAACCCTCGCAACCAGCGTGCGGCGCATGCCTATGCCCCGGCGCAGTTCGGGCTCAGCCAGGAACAGATTGAGCGCGACTTTGCAGCCTATCGCGCCCGGCATGTGAACGCAGCCTGAAACAGCGCACTGCGCTACCCAAGGAGACAACACTATGCTGTTGAAAGACAAGGTGGTCATCGTGTCGGGCATCGGCCCCGGCCTGGGCGTGAAGCTGGCGGTGGAGGCGGCTCGCGAGGGCGCGCGCGCCGTTGCCATTGCCGCCCGCACGCAGGCCAAGCTGGACGACGCGCAAGCCCGCATCGACGCATTGGGTGCGGACTGCGAAGTTCTGAAGGTGCCCACCGACATCACCGATCGCGATCAATGCCGGGCCCTGGCCACCGAGGTCATGCGCAAATGCGGCCGTATCGACGCCCTCGTCAACAGCGCCTACCAGCACGGCAATTTTCCTGAGCCTGTGGAAGCGGCCGATCTGGACGTCTGGCGCCAGGTGTTCGAGACCAACGTATTCGGCACCATGACGTTGACGCAGGAAGTGGCCGCCCTGATGAAACCGCAGGGCCACGGCGCCATCGTGATGATCAACACCCAGGCCACGCGCAAGCCGATGCCGGGCGAATCGGGCTATGCCGCATCCAAGGGCGCGCTGGCGGTGGCGGTCAAGTATCTGGCGCGCGAGCTGGGCCACCACGGTATTCGCGCCAACAGCATCTTCATGGGCTGGATGTGGGGCGCGCCGGTGCAGGGCTATGTGCAGCACGCCGCCGCAGAGCAGGGTGTGGGCGAAGACCAGATCGTCGCACCGATTGCCTCGCAGATCGCGCTGGGCCGCATGCCGACCGATGACGACTGCGCCCGTGCGGCGCTGTTCCTGGTGTCGGACTACGCACGCGCCATCACCGGGGCGTCGCTCGATGCCAACGGTGGCGATTTCATGCCCTGAGCAAACCATCGGGAGCCCAGCAATGACCCGCTACTTTGCGTTCAACGGCGATGCCGACGGCCTGTGCGCGCTGCAGCAGCTGCGCCTGGCGCAACCCTGCGACGCCACGCTCGTGACCGGCATCAAGCGCGACATCCATCTGCTGGAACGCATCAATGTGCAACCCGGTGATGTTGTGACCGCGCTGGACATTTCGCTCGACCAGAACCGCGAAGGGTTGCTGCGTCTGCTGCAGGCCGGCGCGGTTGTGGACTACTTCGACCACCACCATGCCGGCGAGCTGCCGGTTCATGCCGGGCTGCGCGCCCATATCGACGAATGCGCCACCGTCTGCACCAGCATCCTGGTTGACCGGTACCTGGGCGGCCGTTACCACCGCTGGGCGATCACGGCGGCATTTGGCGACAACCTGACCGGTGTGGCGCATGCCATGGCGGCGCAGGCGGGCTTGAGCGCGCAGGACACCGCCGCACTGGAACAACTCGGCACCTGCCTCAACTACAACGCCTACGGCGAGTGCCTGGCCGATCTGCATTTCGATCCCGCTGCGCTGGCGCAGTACATACTGCCCTTCGAGAACCCGTTGGCGTTTGCTGCGCAAAGCGTTGCGTATCGCGTCTTGCGTGCCGGCTATGAGGACGACATGACTCGCGCGCGGTCCATCGCACCCGTGCACGAGGTTCCCGGCGCAGCGCTGCTGGTGCTGCCGGATGCGCCGTGGGCGCGCCGCGCGATCGGCGTGCTGGGCAACGAACTGGCACGCACCCGCCCGGGCGATGCCATTGGCCTGCTATCGCCAAAGAGCACCGGCGGCTATGCCGTCAGTGTGCGAGTGCCGGCAGCATGCCCCACTGGGGCTGCAGATTTTTGCCGCGGCTTCGACACCGGTGGCGGGCGTCGCCTGGCCGCCGGCATCAACCACTTGCCGGATGCCGACATCGAACATTTCATCGGCAGCTTCTCTGCATGCTTCGGCAAGCCCTAGTCACGTCGACACTTCTGCCTCATGCAAACGTAGTCTGCTTGGACGATGCCGAGACATCGTCGCCCTCCTAACGTAAGAGCCGGCTTGGCAACGTGATCTCCAGCCATTGGAGCGCGGGGCGATGCGTGTCCCGCGTTCTTTTTTCGTCCGACGTTGCTGGAGGCGACAAGCCGAGGTACGGGCTGACATCCATTGCGCCCGACCGATATCTCACATCAAAAAAGGGGAGGGGTCTATGCAGGCTATGCGTCAAGGTTCACTGCGTGCGTTGCATGCGCTGTGCCGTGTTACTGGTGCGCTGGTTGCGGGTGCCGTGCTGAGCGGCATGCTGGGCGGTTGCAATATGGAGGACGATCCGCCCACCCAGCAGTCGATCAAGCACGTATTCGTGCTGACCATGGAGAACAAGAACTACAACGACACCTTTGGCACCAGCACGCAGGATCCCGATCTGCAAGCCATGGCAAAGCAGGGCGCGCTGCTGACCCAGTACTACGGCACAGGCCACGTGAGCCTGGATAACTACCTCGCGATGATGAGCGGTCAGCCGTCCACCAAGGAAACCCAGAGCGATTGCAACATGGGCTTCAACGACGTGGTGGCCGATGGCTGGGATGCCGCCAACCCCAAGGTCCTCAAGGCCAAGGGCGGCATGGGCTGCGTGTATCCGAACACGGTGAAGACCTTCGTCAACCAGCTCGATGATCTCAAGCTGACCTGGAAGGGCTACATGGGCGACATGGGCAACGACCCGACCCGTGAATCTGCCACCTGCGGGCATCCGAAGATCGGCGCGATGGACAACACGCAGTCGGCACAGGCGCCCACGGCCGATGTGCCCAAGGGCGACCAGTACGCGACCCGCCACAACCCGTTCATGTATTTCCACGCGATCATCGACGACCAGGCCTATTGCGACAGCCACGTCGTCAACCTGGATGCGAATCTGCAGAACGACCTGCAGAAGATCGAGACCACGCCCAACTTCGTGTTCATCACGCCCAACCTGTGCGATGACGGCCACGACGGCGACGGCACGGGCGCCAAGCCCTGCGTCAACGGCGACAAGGGCGGCCTGACCTCGATCAACGCCTTCCTCAAGAAGTGGATTCCGATCATCCAGGCGTCTCCGGCCTACCAGAAGGACGGTCTGATCATCATCAACTTCGATGAGTCGGCCGACATGGTGCCGGCAGGTAAAACCACCGTGAATGGCGTGACCACAGTCACCGTGAACCTGCCGGGCGATGCGTGTTGTGGCCAGCAGCCCGGCCCGAATGTGGTACGCCCGGACGATGTGATCCTGCCGGTCTCTGCAACGCTGCAATACAAGCTGCATTACGTGGGCGTGGGTGGTGACCGCACCGGTGCGGTGATGCTGTCGCGCTTCATCAAGCCCGGTACGGTCAGCAATACGGCGTACAACCACTACTCGATGCTCAAGAGCCTGGAGAACATCTTCCAGACCAACGGCTACCTGGGTTACGCCGACGACCAGAACCTGGTGCCGTTTGGCAACGACATCTTCACCAATCTGCAGTGGTGACCCAGGGGCGGCGCCAGGCACGAAGGGCTGCCGCTATCGCGGCGGTGCTTTTGTGCCTGGCAGGTTGTACGCGCCAGCCGGATGTGGTGGCCGTCAAGCCATCCAATCAGGCGCAGGCCGAGATCGGCCGGCTGGCGTTTTTCGACGCGTCATTGTCTGCGTCCGGCCGCGTGTCGTGTGCGACCTGCCATAGCCCGGACCACGCTTACGGCCCGCCGAATGGGCTGGCGGTGCAACTGGGAGGGCCCGAGCTCAAGGACTACGGCACACGCGCGGTACCGTCGCTGCGCTATCTGCGGCGTACCCCGATCTGGTTCAAGACCTTTACGTCGAATGCCCGCGAGCGCCTGACCGAGACCGACAACGTGCCGGTTGGCGGCTTCACCTGGGACGGCCGCTTCAACACCCTGGCCGATCAGGCTGCTGCGCCGCTGCTGGCCGCAAATGAAATGGCCAACCCCAGTGCCGCCGCCGTGGTGGAGCGGCTTTCCAAAAGCGCCTACGCCGCGCGCTTCCAAGACGTCTTCGGACAGGACGTCTTTGCGCACCCGGATGCGGCCTTTGCCGCCTTGGGGCAGGCATTGCAGCGCTTCCAGCTCGATGACCCGAGCTTTCAGCCCTACGACAGCAAGTTCGACCTCTACCTGGACGGCAAGGTGCAGTTGACCGCGCAGGAGCAGCGTGGCCTCAGGCTGTTCAAAGACCGGGACGGCGGCAACTGCGCGGCGTGCCATACCGTTGAGCCGGGTGCCAACGGCGCACACCCGCAGCTGACTGATTTCAGCTTCGCGGCCATCGGTGTGCCGCGCAACCCGAGCATTCCGGCCAACGCCGATCCGAACTATTACGACTTAGGCCTCTGTGGTCCGGCGCGGTCCGATCAGAAGGCCGAGCAAAGCTACTGCGGCCAGTTCAAGACACCCACGCTGCGCAACGTGGCCACGCGTGGCGCGTTCTTCCATAACGGGCGCTTCCACACGCTGGAAGAGGCGCTGCGCTTCTACGTGGAGCGCGATACCGCACCGCAGAAGTGGTATCCCCATCCCGGTGGCAAACAGCAGTTCGACGATTTGCCCGAAGCCCTGCAGGACAACGTCGACCACATCAACGCGCCGTTCACGCACCGCAAAGGCGACAAGCCCGTGTGGTCGCAAGCAGATCTCCGGGATGTGGTCGCGTTCCTCAGAACGCTGAACGACGGCTACACACCGTAGGCCGGTTCAGCGCGAGCTGATTAGCTGCGCGTTGTCGAGGCCAGAGCGGGCTGTCTCGCCGTGAAGGCGACGGGCAGCACCACCGGGTTCGGGGCGCTGGCGCAATGCACGGACACCATCGACGGCCAGGCTTTGCCCGGTCACCCGTGCCGATTCCGGGCCGGCCAGATAGCGCACCGCTGTGGCGATGTCTTCGGGGGTGTCGGGGCGGCCGAGCGGCATACGTATTGCGGACGCACCGAACGTGGGCACGGTGGTATTCGCCTGTGTCAGGTCTGCACGCACAGCATTGACGCGGATGCCTGCGGATGACAACTCTTCTGCGGCCGCACGCACCAGCCCATCGAGGCAGGCGCTGGCCGCGCAATGGGCCGAGAGCCGTTTGAAGTCTGCGCGCGCAGTATCGGATGCGATACAGACGATCGATCCGCCGCCTTGTCGGGCCATCCATGGCGCGGCAAGTCGAATGGCAGTGAACGCGCTGACGACATGCAGTTCAAGCGCGTTGCGCAAGCTTGCTTCATCGTGCGTCAGGAGCGGGCGGGTGCCGGCGCTGCTCAGGGTAGGTACAACGATGTCCAGGCGGCTTTGCAGCCACCAGGCCTGTTTGAGCGCTGCCTGCATGTCGCCGGCCCGGCCAGCATCGCCCGCGCAGATGTGTACGTTGGCGTCGGGAATCTGCGCGCGCAACTGCTGGCGACTGTGCTCCAGCGCATCGCGCCGGCGGCCCATCAGCAGGACGGTTGCGCCGTCGCGCAGCAGCGCAGCCGCACTTGCGGTGCCGATGCCGTCTGCGCCAGCGGTAACGAACGCTGTTTGTCCCTTGAGCGGAAGCTTGGCGGCCATGGCTTCGCCCGGATCATCCCTGTGTTCAGGCGCCCGGCGCCTTGATCACGTACTGGCTGGTGGGCACGACATCGAGTTTGTCGAAGTCGATGAAGCGGTTGCAGCTGTCCATCATGCGTGCCACGTTCTGCTGGAACTTCGCCTCATCGCCCACGGCGTCAAAGAAGGCGTACGGATCAGTCATGGCCGCGGCCGGGAAGCATTCTTCGACAATGGCGTCGACGAGCGGGGCGCCCAGCGTCAGCGGGCGGACCACCACGTTCTGCACGTAGAGGAAGTTGTCCTGCGTCTCAACAGCCACCTGGGTGTGATGGTGGTGCCAGATGTCGAGCCAGGCTTCCGGTGTGAGCCGGGGCGGGCGGCGGAGAAAGGCCAGTTGAGAGAACCCGGCCGTGCGTTCGCCCGGCTTGGCCGGAAAGCGCGTATTGCGAATCGGCTGTGACTCGGTCACCAAGTAGGCCGCCATGCGTTCGACTGCCGATTCGATCAGATCATCGAACGGCTGCCGGAATTGCTTGATGGCGCTGTCCATCCAGACGCTGATCACGCCGTCCATCTGCGGGCGCGTGTTGACCTGGCGCAGGCCATCGGCGGGCTGTACAGCGGCATCGGCCAGATTGACCTGAACACCGTGCGCGCCAAGCGCCAGCAGCTTGTCTGCAATCTCGCCGCGCAAGCGTTGGTCGAGCGCTTTGGCGTCGCCATTGTTGCCGGTCTTGCCGCGCCAGATGACGTACAGGACTTTTTCCATGGTGTGTGCGAATCAGGAGGTGAGAGAAGGCGTGTGCTGTCGGGCCGCGCTGAAGCGGTTGGCGGTGACGCGAAAATCCTCGGGGATCGGTGAGGTGACGGCCTCGAACACGCGGTCGTATCCGGTGGAGAGGATCTGCCACCGGCCATCGCGCTTGACGTACTCGTCCTGGTAGTAGGCCGTGCCGCGCAGCAGCCAGTTCTGCGCTTGCGAGATCACATAGTCCTCCAGGTACCAGAGGCCCTTGGCCCGGTCTGCGCTCAGCAGCTCGATCTCGGGGTGGTGGCCCTGGTGCAGGGTGAGCAGTGGCGGGTCGTCCAGGAGTTTGCGCAGCTCGCTGACAAATGCGTCGCGGCCGTTGAAGCGGTATTTGCCGCTGTCGAGCCAGGTGGTGCAGTCCTCTGCAAGGCAACTGGCCAGCAACGGCCAATCGTGGCAATCCACCGCGCGAAAGTACCGGTACTTCAACTGCCGGATCGCTTCGGTCTCAAGCAGCGCTTGTATGGCGTCGTTCATCGGGTCTCCTGGCAAATGTGGCCTGGAGAGGCATCTTGCTGGCAGCTGCGCGCCTGTTCATCGTCCACACAGACTACGCGCCGGCCAGAGAGAAGACCGGCTAGTGTGATGCGGGCATGCCGATAGTCTGATCAGACGATGGATGGGCAAGCCGCTTTGGCTAGCCTGCAAGGACTGTCCACGCGATCGGCGCGATCGTGCTGCAGCCCCTGGGAGACGAACAACATGCAAGACACCGATCTGGTGAAACGCCTGCGCAGGCTGGAAGACCTCGAAGCGATCCGGCAGCTCAAGGCCCGCTACTTCGCCTGTTGCGATCGGAAAGACACCGACGGCATGCGTGATTGCTTTGTCGCCGGCAAGGTCTTGATCGACTACGGCGCGATCGGTGTGTTCGACGATCGCAGCAAGCTGATCGACGTCTTCCAGCGGCTCGGCTGCCATGAGCACATCGTCGAGATGCACCACGGCATGAATCCAGAAATCGCCGTACTGGACAACGACCGGGCGCACGGCACCTGGGGCTTGTACTACCACCAGATCAACACGCTGGAGAAAACGCTCACGCAACTCGGTGCCACCTATGACGACGAGTACGTGCGCACCGAGAATGGCTGGAAGATCGTCAAGACGCGCTGCGTGATCACGTCAAGCCAGGTGATGCGATTTACCGACGCGGCGCCCGTGGTGATGTTTGCCGGACGTAACGTGCCCGCTGCGTAGATGCCATGCACGTGCACCTGCAATGCGACTTTCAAGTCCGGCTGCATCGCCTGCTGCCCGCTTTCCCGTGGGTGATCGTGCCGACCAGCGGCAGGTCCGTCATTCGGCGGCGCGGCTTCGACCGTGTGCTTGCGCCCGGTCAGCAACTGGTCGTTGCGCCGTTTGAGCCCATCGAACTGCTGCTCGACGGCAAGTACAAGCAGCCAGCGGCGTGCGCAGTCGAAGTGCAAAGTGACATGCCCCGTGACCTGGGGGAGAGTGCGCTCTATCGCGCCATTTCCCAGCGCGTGTTTCTTCAGCCGCAGCAGGCATGGGATGCCAGCTATCTCTCCAGGCTGCTTGACATGCCCGCGCTGGAAATCCGCCGCAAGCTGTTCACGCAGGGATACGCTCTCACAGATATTCGCCGTACCCAGCGGCTCATGCGCGCCTTGTTTGAGGTTGTGCAGCGAGGCAACCGCGCGAGCGACTTGAAGCGATGCATCGGTTGGCCCGTGCATGGCGATCTTGAATCTGCATTCCACGATCGGTTCGGTCTTTCCCTGCTGACCGCCGAGCGTTTGTCTGGAACGAAAGCGTTGGGCGAGATAGAAGCGCTACCCGCCTTGCACCGCCAGATGCCGCGTTGGCACGATGGGGTGCTTGGGAAGAGTGCGCGCGCGGTTGGCGCGCATGGAAGCCGCTAATCCGGTTGGATGCAGGGCAACCGATCTTCGATCAGTTGCCATAGGGTTCGTAACGATTGCTGATCCACGGCAACGCCCAGCGCCTCTGCTGGGCGCTCGCTCATACGACGATCCACCAGCCCACACAAGGCGATGCCGGCAGGCGTAATGGACAACTGGACGCTGCGCCGGTCCCGCGCTTCCCGGGCGACATCGATCAACTGCCGTGCATGCAGCAGATGTGCGGCGCGCGATAGACCACCGGTGTCTCGATTGAGCGCAGCCGCAACTTCGGTCAGCGTGCCGGCACTTGCGGTGCGTAGATGACAGAGCACCAACCATTGCGGCAGGGTGAGCTCTGCGCTGTCCAGCGCCTCCGCAACATAGCGCTGAAGCGCGCCATTCAAACGGTTCGCGGCCAGGAGCATGTCGAGGAGTGTGGCGCTGCCTCGTATCGAGGTGCGTGAAACGGTGAGTTCTGTCATGGCGGTGATTCTCGTGAGCAAAGCGACTGAGCGTGAGAGCGCGTAGCGCCTGACATCAACGCTGCGTCGCGTCGATGCGGTTCAGCGTGAGCGTGACGACGCGCATTGCGCACGCGACCCCCATCAGCAACATGGCGACGACCAACGACGCTGCCATCATCCGGATCGCCATATCCAGCAGGGCCGAAGACGCTTGCCAACTGGTGTCTGCTAGCTGGCGTGATGTGCGGCAGGCTTTCATGGTGCGTGCGCTCCTAGTGTGCGGCGACAGCGCCACCGGCGGCGCCCTTGGCTGGCTTCGTCAACCAGATCAGCGGCACAATCACCACGAAGATCACGCCCGAGATCCAGAAGATGTCGTTCAGGCCCAGCATGGAGGCTTGCGCATTGAGACCACGCTCAAAGTAGTCCAACGCTTGTGCCGGGCTGAAACCGAATGCGGCACGAATGCCATCCAGGGCGGCGGCGTACGTCGGGTTGTTCGCACCGGTTTGTTCTGCCAACTGGGCGTGATGCAGGATGGTGCGGTTGCTCCAGGCGGTGGCGGCCAGCGACGTGCCGACTGCGCCGCAGAACACACGTGCAAAGTTCGACAAGCCTGCCGCCGCGGGAATCTTGTCTTCGGGCAAACCGGACAGGATGATGGCCGTGAGCGGCACAAAGAACATCGCGGCGGGAATGCCCTGCAACAGCGTTGGCAGCACCAATGACCACGTATCCACGTTCGTCGTGTAACCCGAGCGCAGGAAGAACACCCCCGAAAAACCCGCAAAGGCGAGCGTGGCCAGCACGCGCATGTCGGACTTCGGCAGGATGCGGCCCAGCACCGGTGTCAGCAGCACGGCAAAGATGCCCAGCGGCGCGGTGGCCAGCCCCGCGTTGACGGCCGGGTAGCCAAGCCATTGCTGCATCCATTGCGGCAGGATCACCAGATTGGCGAAGAAGACTCCGTACGCAACTGAGATGGCCACGGTGCCCGCAAAGAAGTTGCGGCCGGCGAACAGGCGCAGGTCAACGATGGGGTGTTCTTCCGTCAGTTCCCAGATCAGAAAGAAGACGAAGCCCAGGAACGCCACCACCGCCAGTCCAACAATGAACGGCGAGTTGAACCAGTCCAGATCCTTGCCCTTGTCGAGCATGATCTGCAATGCCGCCACCCACGTGATGAGCGACGCCAGCCCGATCGTATCGATGGGCAGCTTGCGCGTGACGGTTTCACGATCGCGGTAGAGGAACCACGTCACGCCCGCCGCAAAAATGCCAACCGGGATGTTGATGTAGAAGATCCACGACCACGAGTAGCGGTCGGTAATCCAGCCGCCCAGCAGCGGGCCGGCAATCGGGCCCACGGTGGCGGTCATGGCCCACAACGCCAGTGCGGTGCCGCTCTTCTCCTTCGGGTACGAGCCCAGCAGAATCGCTTGCGACAACGGCGTCATCGGCCCTGCCACGGCGCCTTGCAGAATCCGGGCGCCGAGCAGCACAGGTAGGTTGGGCGCAATGCCGCACAGCCACGACGACAGCACGAACAGCAGGATGGCCGCTACGAACAGGCGTATCTGCCCGACGCGCTGCGTGAGCCATCCCGTGAGCGGAATCGATACCGCATTGGCCGCCGCAAACAGCGTGATGACCCACGTGCCTTCATCGCCCGACACGCCCAGGTTGCCCGCGATGGTGGGAATCGCCACGTTGGCAATCGAGGAATCCAGCACATTCATGAACGTCGCCAGGGCGACGGCGACGGTGGCGAGTGCCAGCTTGGCGCCCGTGAATGGCGCGGGCTGAGTCGTAGTTTGAGCATCCATGATGACCCCGCAGGGAAGAACGTCGGTTTGTCTGACTTGTCAGATATGTGGATAAAAAAGGGGCGACTTACATCTGCGGGGCGGCGTTGTGCGGGGTGTTCGCACGGGCGAGTTGCGTGGGGGTGCGTGTCTCCCCAGTGCTGTTCTGCGCGATGAT
This sequence comes from Ralstonia sp. A12, assembly GCF_000801955.1. GTDB lineage: Bacteria > Pseudomonadota > Gammaproteobacteria > Burkholderiales > Burkholderiaceae > Ralstonia. The sequence goes on along the minus strand of NZ_JSZO01000024.1, from coordinate 44,718 downwards.
CCGGGCGATCTCGGTGTTGGCCTCTTCACCGTAGCGGCGGAAAACATCGGTGCGCGTGGCAGTGTTGAGCGGCACGGCAGGTTGCGCGCGCGGGATGCTGGTGGCGCCGCGGGTATTCACGTCCACCTGCATCGACAAGCCGAGCTGCAGCGGGTGCTCGCGCAACTCCGCCGGGTCCAGTTGAATGCGCACCGGCAGACGCTGCACGACCTTGATCCAGTTGCCGGTTGCGTTCTGCGCGGGCAGCGTGGCAAAGGCGCTGCCCGTGCCGGCAGAGAAGCCCGCAACTTTGCCGTGATACGTGACGGCGTTGCCGTACATGTCCGCACGCAGTTCGACCGGCTGGCCGATGCGGATGTGCTTCATCTGCACCTCTTTGAAGTTGGCGTCGATCCACACACCATCCAGCGGCACGATGGCCAGCATCGGCGTCCCTGGGGAGACGCGCTGGCCGACCTGCACCGAGCGACGCGCCACGTAGCCGGTCACCGGTGCGGGCAAGGTGTTGCGCGCGTTGGCGAGGTAGGCGTCGCGCACTTTGGCGGCGGCGGCTTCCACGCTGGGGTGTGCGGCTACTGTGGTTTGCGCGGTCTGGGTGCGGTTGCTGGCCAGTTGCTGGCGCACGGTCTCAAGCGCAGTTTCCGCAGCGCGTACGGCATCGCGGGCGTGTGCAATGTCTTCGGCAGAGACGGCGCCTGCTTCAGCAACGGTGGTGCGGCGGCGCAGGTCGTCACGCGCGCGGGACAGATCCGCTTCACGCTGGGCGATGGTGGCCGTGTAGACGTTGTTGTTGACGTACAGCGCGCTGACCTGGCGCACCGTCTGCGCGAGTTGGGCGCGCGCATTGTCGAGCGCGACTTCCGCATCCGCCGGGTCCAGCGAGACAATCGGCTCGCCGGCCTTGACGATCTGCGTGTCGTCCGCATTGACGGCCACCACGGTGCCCGACACCTGCGGTGTGAGTTGTACGAGGTTGCCGTTGACGTAGGCGTCATCGGTGTCTTCATGGTACTGGGCAACGGTCAGGTAGTACGCGCCATAACTGGCGGCAGCCACGGCGGTGGCTAGGCCCATGGCAATCAGCAGGGTCTTGCGGCGGGTCTTGAGGTTGGTGGCGGGGGCTGCGCTGGCTTCTGCAACGGCCTGTGTTTCGTTCTGGATCGGGGCATTCATTTGGGCACCTGTTCGGTCTGGCGATGTGAAGATGAAAAGCGGATTCAGTGGGTTTGCGTGTTCTGCGGGGCTTCCTGGTAGCCGCCACCCAGCGCAGCGGCCAGGGCGATCTGCCGATCGCGGCGCGCCATGCGCAGGTTGGCGACCTGCTGGTCTGCGTTGAGCGCGTTGGCTTGCGCGCGCAGCACCGTGAGTTGCGTGGTCAGGCCGCCCTTGTATTGCGCAAGGGCCAGTTGCAAGGCACGGCGGGCGGCATCCTGTGCGCGCACGCTGGCAGCCAGTTCGTTGTCGGTCGAGCGGATGTCGGAGAGCTGCGTTGCCACGTCAGACAGCGCATTGACCAGCGTGTCGTTGTAGTGCGCGACGGCGTAGTCGAAATCGGCATAGCGGCCCTTGAGCTGGGCGCGCAGTGCGCCGCCATCGAAGATCGGCAGATGGATCGCCGGGCCCACGCCCACCGTGCGGCTGGCTGCCGAGAGGAAGCGGCCGAAGCCAAGGGCGTCCAGCCCGATCGAGGCCGCGAGGTTGATGTCCGGGTAGAAATCCGCCTTGGCCACAGCGATGTCGTGCGTGGTGGCATCCACGCTCCATCGCGCGGCAACCAGGTCGGGGCGGCGCGAGACGAGATCGGCGGGCAGGTTGTCGGGCAGGGCCACCACATCGCCCACGCCAAGCGTCGGGCGAGTAATGGCCAGGCCGCGGTCCGGGCCTTTGCCAAGCAGTGCTCCGAGTTGGTAACGCACGCGCTGCATGCTGCCGTCCAGCGAAGCAATGCTGGCTTCGGCGGTGGCTACGTCGGCTTCAGCGCCTTTCTTTTCGACATCGGTATCGAGCCCCATCGTGATGCGGCCTTGTGTGAGGCGCAGCACTTGCTGGCGTTGCGCGAGCTGATCCACAGCGATGTCGCGCAGGGCATATAGGCGGGCCAGTTCGTTGTAGGCACGGGCGATGGCGCTGGTGAGGGTCAGCTTGACCTGTTCGGCATCCGCTTCGCTTGCGCGCAACGCCGAGACCGACGATTTGAGCGCCTCGCGGTTCTTGCCCCACAGGTCCAGGTCGTACGAGGCGCTTACCACGGCCTTGTTCTCGGTCTGCCAGGAGCCACCGAACGGCGGGGGAACGAGGGCGTTTTCCGAGAAGCGCTGCCGGGTCCAGCTGTAGCTGCCCGAGACCTGCGGCAGCGTGCTGGCGTTGGCACCTTCGCTGGCAGCCGCTGCGGCGGCTACGCGGGCACGGGCGGCTTCCAGCGATGGGCTGCCTTGCAGCGCTTCGTCAATCAATGTCTTGAGCTGCGCGTCGCCAAACTGTTCGGCCCAGCCGGCGGCGGGCCAGTGGCCTTGCTCAGGCGGCAGGCTTTGCGTGGTGGCGAAGCTGGTGGGCACAGCCATCTGTTTGTCGCTGTGGATGCCGGCATAGTTGGCGCAGCCTGCCAGCACGGCAAGGCACACCGCCGAGAGCGCGAACGCCGAGCGGCGGAGCAGGGAAGCGGGATTCGTTTGATTTTTCATTTTCTGATTTGTCAGATAAATGGATAAAAAAAGTGAGCCACAGGCTCACTCCGCAAATTTTTTCAGCAGGCGAAGGAATTCCTGAAACTCGGCCGCACTGAATTTCTGGAGCCGGTTGTTCAGCACCGCCGATGCGATATCGGGGACCTGGCCAGCAATGTCAGCGCCCGCAACGGTCAGTTCGAGGTTGACCACGCGGCGGTCTTCAACGTTGCGGCTGCGCACCAGCAAGCCCTTCTGCTCCAGCTTGTCGAGTGTGCGCGTCATCAAGCCGGTATCCATGCCGAGCAGCTTGGAGAGTTCGTACGGCGTATTGGCAATGTCGCGCGCCACCGACAGCAGGATGCCCATCTGCTGGCTTGTGATGTCCAGCGGCTTGAGGGCGTCATCCAACTCCATCGCCGTGAAGTTGCGGGCGCGGTTGATGTAGAAGCCCACGCTCTGCATCACCTGGAAGTTGTCACGGTTGTAGTGGTTCATTGCCTGCTCGCTGCATTAGTGACGGAACATTATTTGACAAATCAGATTCTGTCAAAAGGAAATTGTAACGGGCACTGGGTGATGCAGCGGTCTTCCCTGGCTGGAAAGTCACATGTCTCCATGGTTTAATGCTGTATATATATACAGTGCCCGAGCCATCGCACGTCAGTCTGACCTGGCGAGCAGGGTGGTCGACTTTGGGGCAAGGCAACGACGTTTATCAAGGAGGCGGCTCCGCCAGGGCCCGCACTGACGACGATGATGCAAACAGGACAGGTGGGACACATGCCCTCGCGAATTGCAGTGGGGCCAATCAAGGCAGCAGCTACAACGGCACGCGCCGGCACTCGGGAGGAAGCGGTCCGGCTGTTGAAGTCGGGCGGCATCGTCGCCGTTGAACTGGACTACGAGTCCGGTTGGCAGGATGCGGTTGCACTCGGCCGGCTGGGGCGCGCGGTTGGCATTCGTGTTGCGTTTCGCGGGCAGGAGAACATCGCCGTCAGGTCACCGGCCGCGCTGGCTGCCGGCTTGGCGCGGCTGAAAACGACGTTCCGGCAGCGGAATCTCTACTGCCAGTTCGACCTGGATCGGCTGGCGGCGGACGAGCTGGAGCAACTCGAAGCCAAGGCCGCCAAACTCGGCGACTACGTGCTCGGCGGTCATTTGATGAAGGACGTCGACACCGTTTGGTTTGAGTAGTCGGTGCCGGCGTCTTCTTGATCGATACCGATGCTGCTCTGAACGCATGTTCGGAGCGCCGCCCCAGACGCGTCCCAGGATTCGCCATATCGACAGGGACGGGCGCCATCCCATTTACGGGTTCCCACTAGTACACAAAACGAGTGCCGCCTCCCAAGATGCGCTCACAAAGTTAAGCGCTTAACTTTGTGCTCCGCGACATCGCCTCCCTGTGCGCGCAAGAGGGCCGTTCCGTCGTCGCGTCCTGCGTTGCGGGATTCCACCCGCGCGCCCGTCCCATTCTTGATAGCGAGGTGGTCATGCGCAGTCTTCTTTCCGACAACAAGCCAGACAGGAAGCGCCCGCACCGATTTGCGGCGCTTGTCGCGTCGACGCTGTTCGCCGTTCTGTCCTCCGGCATCGCCAGCGCGGCGTCGACGTACTACGTCGATTGCTCAGCAAGCGCAGCCGGCACCGGCGCCAGCAACAGCCCGTGGAATTCGATCAGCCAGCTCAATGCGTGGACGTTCGCACCCGGCGACACGCTCCTCTTCAACAGCGGTACCACCTGCACCGGGGCCTTCCTTGGGAAGGGTTCGGGCACGGCCACTGCGCCCATCACCGTGGGTGCCTACGGCAGCGGGGCGCCACCGGTCATCAACGCCAACGGCGCACGGGCCGCGATCGAGCTGGACAACATCGACAACTGGTCGATCGGCGCGATCAAGCTGACCAACCCGGCGGCATCGGTGGGGCTGCGCAACGGGCTGCTGGTTCAGTCGACGGATGGCACGGCGCACACTGGCTTCGACATCAACGGGCTGATCGTGGATCGCGTTGCCGGCCAGACCAACAAGGCGACCAACTCGAACGACTACATCCACTCCGCGGGCATCGAGTTTGACGCCGACACCACCAATGGCTCGACGCTGAACAACGTGCACGTGTACAACACGCAGGTCAGCAACACTGGGGGTGGCGGCATCAAGGTGCGCACCGGGTCGATGACCAAGCGCGGCCAGAACATCCACGTCGACCACAACACGATCACGTCGGCGGGTGGTGATGGCATCGTGGTCTCGTACAGCGAGTCGCCGCTGATCGAGTACAACGTTGCGAATGACCTGGGCGGTGGCGTGTATCCGTTCACGGGCGGCAACTTTGCCGGCATGTGGGTGCTGGGCGATCACAACCCGACCATCCAGTTCAACGTTGTCACTGGCAACCATGCGTCGGTGGCGGACAGCCAGGCCTGGGATTGCGACTGGGGCAACACCGGCACGTGCCTGGTGCAATACAACTACAGTCGCGACAACTACGGTGGCTTCTACCTGAACTGCGATGGTTGCGGCACCTCCGGTGGTGCCACGCAGATCGTGCGCTACAACGTCGCCCAGAACGACTGCCGTACGAACAGCGTGGGCAATGCCGTCACGCTCTGGATGTACAACAACACGTTCTATTGCCCCAACACCAAACTCAACATCGTGTTGCCCACCACATCCAAGGTGTGGAACAACATCTGGGTGGCGACCACCACGTCCACGCTGCCCACCGGCAGCGGCATCGACTATCAAGGGAACGTCTACCAGGGCGTGCCTGCGCCCACGTCTGACGGCGTGATCGGTGCCCCTGGCTTCATCAAGCCGGGCGCGGGCGGCAACTCGCTGGCATCGACGGCGGGCTATTGGCTGGGGACCAGCTCTCCGGCGTTGAGCAACGGCGTGATCGTGCCGAACAACGGCGGACGGGACTACTGGGGCAACCCGGTCTCTGCAACAGCCAATCCGAACCGCGGCGCCTACAACGGCCCGGGCGTCACGCCAACGATCTTGAGCGACACGGCAGACGCCTACGTGCGTGACGGCACTTACGCCACCACGAACTTCGGCACGTCGGTCGACCTGGCTGTGAAGAATGATGCCACCAGCTACGCCCGTGATGCGTACCTGATGTTCGACCTGTCGAGCGTGAGCACGCCAATCAAGCAGGCCACGGTGTACCTGACCTCCACCAGCGTGGGGCAGGCAGGCATCATCAACAATGGCTATGCCGTAGCCGATCACACCTGGACGGAAAGCGGCATCACCTGGAACACCATGCCCACGATGGGAACATCACCGCTGGCGAGCTGGACGGCACCTGCCGTCGGCAACGCCGTGGCAGTCGACGTCACCTCGCAGGCGATTAGCGCGCAGGGCGGCGACAAGCGGCTGGCGCTGGCCGTGACCTCGCCTGTCAACGTGGGCAGCGGTGGCCTGGTGACCTACGCATCCAAGGAACACACGACGGCGGGCTACCGGCCCGTGCTGGTGGTCGTACCGGCAAACTGAAGGTTGGCGGGTGCAGTGCGCCCGCGTCAGAATCGTTCAGATTCGAAGGTGTGCACGGCGACTAACCTGCGCTTGCTGTAGGCAGCATCCATTGACGTTCTTTCCATTGGCCTGGCGCCCGCAAGGGTGGCCGGGCTTTTTTCTTGGGCGACGTCTGCCCAAAAAAATACCCGGCAACGTTGTCGTAGCCGGGCGTAAGGAAACGATGAAGCCATGGGCAAGCCAGCCCAGGGCAATGACAGCGTAGTGGCGATCGGCCTGTCGAAATCTGAACGAATCTGACGCCGTGACAAGGGCGCTACAGCGCTGGATTGCGTCGGCCGATCATTTTTCCGCTTCACGTCTTGGGTGGGGCAAGGCTTCTGCTGCCGCCAGAGCGCGCTCCCACGCCGTTTGCCGTTCGTAGCAGGCTGGCACGCAGCCGCGTTGAGCGGGCTGATCAGGGAAAGCACCAACTCTTCACTTGCGGCGGGTTTGTTACTCTAGTTAAACGCTTAACAACGCCGCATGGCGGAACGAAGCCAAGAACGCGCGTGAGAGCCGTCGGAACACCAATCAAGGTGTATTTGGAGGAAGAGACCAATGAAACGTAAATATTTCGCCGCCCTGTTGGCCATGGGCCTGGCTGGTGGCGCGTATGCGCAGTCCAGCGTGACCCTGTGGGGGCGTGTGGGCGGGGGCGTCGAGTACATGAGCAACATCAAGACGGGCGCCAACACCAGCGGCTCGAAGCTGGCGGAAGGCAGCCAGTGGGGCACCAGCATCTGGGGCATGAAGGGCACCGAAGATCTGGGCGGCGGCACGCAGGCGCAGTTCTGGCTGGAGGGTGCCTTTGCTTCGGATACCGGCAACCAAGGCGGTGGCAAGCTGTTTCAGCGCGGGGCCTGGGTGGCGTTGAAGAACGCCGACTACGGCATGTTGCGGCTGGGGCAGGGCAACACCATCAACAACTACATCTGGCGTTTCGATCCGTTCCTGCTCGAAGACTATTCGGCATCGACGTTCACCAACTACCGCAACGGCAACAAGCTGGCCAACGGTATCCGCTACGAGTCGCCCAGCTTTGGCGGCTTCGAGTTCGGCGCACAGCTGAACCTGGGCGAGAGCCCAGACGGCTTCCGCAGGGGCCCGGAAGATTCGGTGCTGTCCAATATCGGCATGTCTTACGGCGTCACCGTCGCCTATGTGCAGCCGACGTGGGAAGTGCGCGCCCTGTATGACGAGGTCAACAGCAACAATGGCCGGCTCGACAACCTGTTCATCGCATCGCGTGAACTCTTCCTGGGCGCCAAGGCGCAGATCACGCCAAGGTTGCTGGCGCAGGTGGGTTGGGCGCACTACACGGCACCGGACACGGCGCCAGGCCTGTCGCGCGTGGCCAACCATGTCTGGACCGGCCTGACGTATGACGTCACGCCCCGGTTCCATGCCATCGGCGCGGTCTACATGATGAAGGTGGGCAAGGGGCAGTGGACCAGCGACCACGATGGCGAAGGCCGCGGCACGATGTTCAGCCTGGGCGGCATGTATGACCTGTCCAAGCGCACGTTCCTCTATGCCACGGTGTCGTACGTGAAGAACAGCGCCAATGCCAACTTCTCGGTGCGCCCCACGGCCCCGGGCTACGGTGACCCTGTGACCGGCAATGGCAATTCGCCCGCAGCGGGCGGCTCCCAGCTCGGTGCTTACGCCGGCATCATGCACAACTTCTAAGCCAGCGCTTGCCGTTCAGGGCAATCTGCCTGGGGTAAATACCTAGCATCTCCCTATCGATTGACCTTGTTCCAAACGCCATCTTAGGTAAAATTAGTTAAACGCTTACCAAGATAAAAACAAAGTGTCTGCGCCACCGATCAAGCGATCAAACCGTCTTCGGTGGCGCAGACTCCAAATCCCATCGTGGAGGAAGACATGCAGCGTGGTTATGCGAAATTTCTCGCCAGCAGTTTGCTGGCTGCGACGGCAGTCGCAGCGCAAGCGGCCGTCGTTGAACTGAACGTGAGCGCCTGGAAAGGCGGCGCGGCGGAGCCGGCAGCCATGCCGGAGTTGATCGCCAAGTTCGAGAAAGAAAACCCGGATATCAAGATCAAGTTCGACTACATCGCCCGCAATGACACGACGACCATCATGTCGTCGCGCCTGCAGGGCGGTGCTGCGCCGGACGTGATGATGGTGGACCGCCCGCTGATGCGTCAGTGGGCAGCGGCGGGGCAGCTCATGGACCTGAGCGCCGACCCGACCATCCAGAAGCTGGCGCCTGACGTGAAGCCGCTCGCGCAGATTGGCGGCAAGTACTACATGGTGCCGATGGAGGTGGTTGGCATCGGCCTGTTTGCCAACGAGACCTTGCTGAAGAAAGCGGGCGTCGACCATGTGCCGACCAACGTCAGCGAGATGAAGGCCGCCTGCACGAAGCTGCGCGCCGCGAACATCACCCCGTTGCTCTTGCCGGCCAAGGACGGTTGGGCGCCCGCCATGCTGGCGCTGACCATGGGCCTTGCCCCCAGCGTGAAGGCGAACCCGTCGTTCGTCAGCGACGTGGTGGCCGGCAAGCAGAAGTTCTCGTCCAATCCGAACTTCAAGCAGGCCGTTGGTGCGCTGAAGGAACTGGCGGACGCCCATTGCTATGACCCGAAGCTGAACGTCGGCATCGACCCGTGGGGCCTCGGCCTGACAGAGTTCACCGCTGGCCGCGTGGCGATGATGCCGCAGGGGGCGTGGAGCATTCAGAAGTTCACGGTCAACGGCAAGCCGGCGGTGGACTTTGTGTTTGCGCCGCTGCCGTCGCTGGATGGCGGCAAGCCGGCAGGCCTGGACATGCTGGGCACGGCCTGGGCGATCAACGCGGCGGCCAAGCAACCTGCGGCTGCCAAGCGCTGGCTGCAGTTCTGGTCGAAGGAAGAGAACCTGGGCAAGTTCCTGCAGGCAGAGGCCGCGTTCAGCCCGTTCGCGGGCGGCCAGAGCGCAATCCCCGCGTCGGAGCGGCTGTATGCCGAGGCACGCAAGGCAGGCAACACGGTGGCGCACCCCAAGGGCGATTTTTCCGCCGCCTTTATCCAGGAAATGCAGAAGAGCATGGCGGCCTATCTCCTGAACATCAATCAGGACCAGGGTGCCGTGCTGGCGCGTTGGGACAACGCACCGCAGCAGCAGTAAGGGTCGTCTGACCTGTGCTGGGGTTGCGATGCCATCGCAGCCCCGGCCGATGGAAGAAGAACATGAGCAAGAGAAATCACCTCCTATGGTTCGCGCTGCCGGCGCTGATCCTCTACGCGATCTTCGGCATCTATCCGCTGTTCAGCGCGGTCCGGCTGAGCTTCACGAACTTCGGCGGCGTGGGCGCAGAGACCTGGATCGGCCTGAAGAACTACGCAGAGATCCTGGGCAATCCGGCGTACTTCAACGTGCTCAAGGTCACGCTGGCCTATTGCGTGATCGTGGTGGTGATCCAGAACGCGCTGGGCCTGCTGTTTGCGGCGCTGCTGTTCTCGCTGCCGAAGATCCGCAGCGGCGCGCGTGTTGCGCTGCTGGTGCCCAGCATGTATTCGGCAGTGATTGCCGCATTCGTCTGGCAGTACATCTACTCACCGCTGGGCGGTGGGCTGAATGAATCGCTGAAGGCGTTTGGCCTCGAGAACCTGCAGCAGATCTGGCTGGGCGACCCGGGCATTGCGTTGTTTGCCGTGGCGGCCGTGCAGATCTGGATGTACGTGGGCTATTCCACCGCGATCTTCCTGGCCGGTTACATGAGCATTCCGGCCGAGTTGTACGACGCGGCCCGCATTGATGGTGCCAACGCCTGGCATCGCTTCACCAAGATCGACATCCCGCTGCTGGCGCCGTCATTCACCGTGAGCATCACGCTGAGCACGATCGGCACGCTCAAGAGTTTCGAGTTGCCGCTGGTGCTCACGCAGGGCGGCCCGGACGGTGCGACCACCACGCTCGGCCTGCAGATCTTCAACAGCCTGTTCGGTGAATACCGCTTCGGTTTTTCCAGCGCCTTGTCGATCGTCATGCTGGTCATGATCGCGACGATTGCCTACGTGCAGAACTGGATGCTTCGCAAACGGGAGCAAGCCCTATGAAAGCCCTCTCCATGACAGCCTCGCCGGGCGCGTCCCAACGTAGTCCCATGTTCCAAATCCGCCGCGTGCCGGACATGCTGCGCGGCGCGCTGGCCATCGGCATTGCCGGTGTGATCCTGCTGCCGATCTTCTACATGCTGATGATGTCGGTGCGTTCGGGCATGGATATCGCCGCGAACCCGCTGGGCTTTCCGCGCAGCCTGCAGTGGGACAACTACGTGCGCACGTTTGCTGAGATGAACTACTGGCGCAGCGTGGCCAACACGATCGGCATCACGGTGGCGGTCACGGTGCTGGTGTCGGTGATCGCCTCCATGGCGGCGTATCCGCTGGCGCGGCTGCGCTCCCGGCTGTCGCACACGCTGTACGTGCTGCTCACGCTCGGGTTGACGATCCCGATGTTCGTCAGCCTTACACCCACCTATCTGCTGTTGCGCAACTTCGGTTTGCTCAACAGCTACGCCGGGATCATCCTCGCCTATACGGTGCTGAACCTGCCGCTTGGCGTGTTCTTCTACTGCAGCTTCCTGAAGAGCATTCCGATGGAACTGGAAGAGGCAGCCATCCTGGATGGATGCACGCCGTGGCAGGTGTATCGCCATGTGATCCTGCCGTTGCTGCGCCCGATTACCGGCACGCTGGCCATGTTCGTCACCCTGCATGTCTGGAACGACCTGGTCTATCCGCTGCTGTTCCTGCAGGACGAGCACAAGTTCCCGATCACGGTATCGGTGTTTCGCTTCATCGGCACGATGGACGTTGACCCGACCAAGCTGTTCCCGGCGGCGGTGCTGGGCACGTTGCCGCTGCTGGTGATGTTCCTGGCGCTGCAACGTCAGATCGTGGCCGGCATTACCGCAGGCGCGGTGAAGGGGTGAGCATGAGTGAACAACAGTTCGGAATCGACGGGCGCGTGGTCGTGGTCACGGGTGGTGGCGCAGGCATCGGCCTCGGCATCGTCAAGGTGCTGGCGCAGCAGGGTGCGCGCGTGGTCATGGCGGAGTGCAACCCAGAGGGCAGCCGTACCAGCGCCGCCCTGTGCGATCAGGGCCTGGATGTTCGATACATCCAGTGCGATGTGGGCGACCCGTCAAGCATCGATGCGCTGTTCGCCGAGGTGCGCGGCCACTACCCCAAGCTCGACGGCCTGGTGAACAACGCAGGGCTCACGATCCATGGCGATTTTCTGGAAGCATCGCTGGAATCGTGGGAGCGCATGATCAACGTGAATCTGCGCTCGGTGTTTCTGTGCGCGCAGCACGCGGCGCGGATGATGACCGCCTCCGGCGGTGGCGCCATCGTCAACATCTCGTCGAACCACGCGGGTGCCAGCACGGAGGGCTTTGAGGGCTATGCGGCCACCAAGGGCGGCATCACCGCCATGACCCGCGCGATGGCCTGGAGCCTGGGTAAGCACCACATCCGGGTGAACTCGCTCAGCCCCGGGCTGACCCTCACAAACCACATCGGCCAGCTCATGTCGGACAAGCCCGAGCTGGGCCGCTTCTATCACGCACTGCACGCCACGCAACGGATCAACCAACCCGAGGATGTCGGCCAGCTGGCCGCCTTCCTGTTGTCGGATGCTTCCCAAAGCCTGACGGGTGCGGACCTGATGGCGGACAACGGTTTGTCTGCCCATCTGTTCAATCGCAGCGGAATTTGAAGATGAAGATCACGAAGCTTGAAGTGTTTCCGGTGGCGCCTCGCTGGCAGTTCCTCAAGGTGGAAACGGATGAGGGAATCTCCGGCTGGGGCGAGCCCATCGTTGAAGGGCGTGCAGCCACCACGGCCGAGGCCGTGCATGAGCTGTCCGACTACCTGATTGGCAAGGACCCGCGCCGGATTGAAGACCTGTTCCAGGTCATGTACCGCGGCGGCTTCTATCGCGGCGGCCCGGTGCTCAGCAGTGCCATCTCCGGCATCGAGCAGGCGCTGTGGGACATCAAGGGCAAGGCGCTCGGCGTGCCGGTGTACGAGCTGCTGGGCGGTGCGGTGCGCGACAAGGTGCGGCTGTACGCCCATGTGCCCGGCACCACGCCGGAGGAGTGCGCCGCTGCCGCCAAGAAGCTGGTGGCATCGGGCTACACCGCCTTGAAGATGGGCGTGGTGTCGGAGACCGATTGGGTGGAGCGCCCCTCCAGCATCGACGCGGCGGTCAACCGGTTTGCCGCCGTGCGAGAAGCGGTAGGGCGCGATGTGGGTTTGGGTATCGACTTCCACGGGCGCGTGCGCCGTTCGGTTGCCAAGGTGCTGGCCAAGGCGATTGAGCCGTTTGACCCGATGTTCTACGAAGAACTGCTGCTGCCTGGCAACTCCGATGCGTTGCGCGAGGTGGCCCGCAACTGCGCCGTCCCACTGGCAACGGGCGAGCGCATGTTCACGCGGTGGGATTTCAAGGCCGTGTTGGAAGACGGCGTGGTCGACATCATCCAGCCCGATGTGAGCCACACCGGCGGCATCTGGGAGCTGCGCAAGATTGCCGCGATGGCAGAGGCCTACGACGTGGCCGTCGCCCCGCATTGCCCGCTGGGCCCGATCACGCTCGCGTCGTCGCTGCAGATCGATCTGTGTACGCCCAATGCGTTCATCCAGGAGCAATCCACCAACGTGGCGTATCACACCGATGACAACGCCATGTTCCGGTACCTCAAGGGCGATCCGTTCAATTTCAACGCGGGCTTTGTCAGCCGGCTGGAAGCGCCGGGCCTGGGCATCGAGGTCAATGAAGACGCGGTCCGTGAAGCCGCCATCACGGGGCACCGCTGGCGCAACCCGGTTTTCCGTCTTGAAGACGGCTCCGTCGCCGAGTGGTAAGCGCGTCAACACGCAGGAAAAACGATCATGGCAAAAGTGGCACTGCATCACATCGGCAAGCGGTATGACGACGGCACCGAAGTCATTCGCGATGTCAGCCTCGAAATCGAGGATGGGGAATTCATGGTGTTCGTCGGGCCGTCCGGTTGCGGCAAGTCGACGATGCTGCGGATGCTGGCGGGCCTGGAAGACATCACGCGCGGCGATCTGCTGATCGGCGAGCAGCGCGTGAACGAGATCGCGCCGTCCAAGCGCGGCATCTCCATGGTGTTCCAGAGCTATGCGCTGTATCCGCACATGTCGGTGTACGACAACATGGCATTCGGCCTGAAGCTCTCTGGCGTCAAGGGCGAGGAGCTTGACCGTGCGGTGCGCAATGCCGCCGAGATCCTGAAGCTGACGCCCTTGCTGGAGCGGCGCCCGAAGGCGCTGTCTGGTGGCCAGCGGCAGCGCGTGGCGATTGGTCGCGCCATCGTCCGCAAGCCCAAGGTGTTCCTGTTTGACGAGCCGCTGTCGAACCTGGATGCCGCACTGCGCGTGCAGATGCGCATTGAGCTGGCCCGCCTGCACAGCCAGCTTGCCTCCACCATGGTCTACGTGACGCACGACCAGGTAGAAGCCATGACGCTGGGCGATCGCATTGCGGTGTTCAACGCCGGGCGCATTGAACAGGTCGGGCGCCCGCTGGAGCTGTACAACCGGCCCGCCAACAAGTTTGTGGCGACGTTCCTGGGCTCGCCCAGCATGAACATTCTGCCGTGCAGCTTCATGGTCGATAGCGCTGGCGGTGCGCGCCGCGCGCTGGTTGGCAATCGCACGGTCATCGGGCTGGGTGAACACCGTCAGGCCGCTGCCTCCAACGAGGGCTCCATCGGCATTCGCGCCGAGCATATCGATATCGGCTCGGCCGGTGTGCTCGACATCCCGGCGCGCGTGACCCTGATCGAGCACCTCGGGGAGATGGCCATCGCCTATGTCGAGATTTCGGGCCATGCCGAATCCGTGGCCGTGAAGCTGCGCTCGGAGAAGGTCGAATACGAGATCGGGCAAGAGGTGAGCATTGGTTTCCCGCCGCAGCACATCTACGTGTTTGATGCCGAGGGCACAGCAATCTACTGAGCAGTGACGCAGACCAGTCGTCCATAACAAAAAAGTCAGTCACGGAACGCAAACGATGCAAGTTCAATTGGTGCAGGCCGCCAACGCAATTCTGGGCGAGGGCCCACTGTGGTGCCCCAACGAGCAGGTGCTCTACTGGATCGACATCATTCGTCCCGCGGTGTATCGCCATACGCCGGGTGTGGGGCAGACCGGCGTATGGGCGCTGCCGGAGAGCGTGGGGTCCATCGCCCGCCTGGAAGTCGGGCGGCTTCTGGTTGCCATGCGCAGCGGCCTGTTTGTGCTGTCGACGGTTGATGGCTCGCTGACCCGCCTGGCCGCCATCGAGCACGCCAGCGTGCAGCAGCGGCTCAACGACAGCGCGGTCGACCCCGCAGGGCGCCTGTGGGTGGGCTCCATGCGCGAGGGTGGGCCGAGTTTCGGCAAGCTGTATCGCTTTGGCGGCGGGTCTGCACCGCTCGAACTCGATGACCAATGGGCGTGCCCGAACGGCATCGGCTGGAGCCCCGACGGCACAGTGATGTACGTCACGGATTCCGCCAAGCAGACCATCTGGCGCTATGCCTATTCTGTGGCGGACGGCACGGTCACCGATAAGCAGGTGTTTGCCACCTTCGAGACCGGCACGCCCGATGGCCTGACGGTGGACGCCGAGGGCTGCGTGTGGTCTGCCCTGTGGGATGGCTGGAGCGTCGTCCGGCTGAGTCCCGAAGGCGAGCGCGTGACCACGCTGCAGATGCCGGTGCAACGGCCCACCAGTGTGGCCTTTGGTGGCAAGGCGCTCCAGACGCTGTATGTCACGTCGGCAACCATCAACGTGGACACGGCCGGGTTGAACGCTGGGCCACTGGCTGGTGGCTTGTTTGCGATCGAGATGCCGGTGCGTGGCCTGCTGAACCCGCCTGCGCGTCTCGGGGAAGGCGCATTCCCGCAAGCGATGGGCACGGAGGTGTCAGCATGACAGCGCAGACAACCTCAATCTCCCAAGAGAGCACGGTGGGCACGGTGGGCACGGTGGATGCGGCTGCCTCCGCCCCCGCCCCCGCACTGGTCGCGGTCGATTGGGGAACCTCATCGTTTCGCGCGGCCATCGTGCGGGCAGACGGCGGCATTCTCCGCTCGATCGCTGCCGGCAAGGGCATCACCAAGATCCCGGGGCGGGATTTCAGCCAGGCGTTCAGGCAGTTGCTGTCCAGTTGGGAGAGCGAACTCGCCTCGTTGCCGATCTACCTGTGCGGCATGGTCGGCAGCCGTCAAGGCTGGGTGGAAACCACCTACCAGGAGTGCCCCGCCGGTTTTGAGGCAATCGCACGCGGTACGACGCGCCGCAGGATCGACGGCATGGATCTGCGCTTCATCCCCGGCCTGCATCGGTATGACGAGGTCACAGGACACGATGTCATGCGTGGTGAAGAGACACAGGTAATCGGGGCGATGGCTCAAGGCCATGAGCGCGTCGTGGTGACGCCGGGCACGCATTCCAAATGGATTCTGACCCACGGCCAATCCGTTCGGCACTTCCGTACCTTCATGACGGGCGACATCTTTGCGGCCATGCGCGGCCACACCATCCTCGCGCATTCGATGGACGAAGGCAGTGCGCTCGCCTCGCCGGGGGAGGTCAGTTTTGAGCAGGGCGTCCGGCAAGGTTTTCGTACCAACGCGCTGATGGGCGAGCTGTTTGCGGTTCGCACGCGCAGCCTGTTTTCGGAGCCCGGTTTCCACGCTGCGAGCTATCTGTCGGGCTTGTTGATCGGCAGCGAGTTTGCTGCGGGCGTGGCCGCGTATCCGGCCGCCGCGCAGGCCGGAATCACAGTGATTGGGTCTGCGGCGTTGATGCCGTTCTATGTGCGTGCGGCGCAGTGCCTAGGGATCGATGCCCAGGTCGTGGATGGCGAGGCCAGCGTGCAGGGCTGCTACCAGCTCGCACGATTCAACGGAGAAGCATGGTGAAGCAGTCGAAGAATGTAGAGCGGTTCGCGCAGTTGATGGCGCGGTGCCCGATTGTCGCGATCCTGCGCGGGGTCCGCCCGGACGAGGTATTGGCGATTGGTGAGGCGCTCATCTCCAACGGGATCGAGATCATTGAGGTACCGCTCAACTCGCCCGAGCCCTTGGAGAGCATCCGGCGCCTGCAGGCGCGCTTTGGCGAGACCGCGCTCATTGGTGCTGGCACCGTGGTGTCTGCCGACCAGGTGGATCAGGTGCGGGATGCCGGCGGTGCGCTGATCGTGTCGCCCAATATCAATCCGGCGGTGGTGCGGCGTACGGTGGAGACCGGGCTGGTGTCGCTGCCCGGCGTTGCAACGCCAAGCGAAGCCTATATTGCCCTGGAAGCCGGCGCGCATGCAGTGAAGGCGTTTCCGGCGGATCAGATCGGGTGCGCGGCCTTGCAGGCGTGGAACACCATCCTGCCGCAGGGCGCAAGACTGCTGGCGGTTGGCGGGGTGGACGAGGCGACGTTGCCGCGCTTCCGCGCAGCCGGGATCACGGGTTTTGGGGTGGGCGGGTCGCTGTACAAGCCGGGCATGCTGCCGGAACAGGTCGGCCAGATCGCAAAAAGGCTGCACAATGCCTGCCTGAACTGAGCGCAAGCGAGTCGATGTCAGGCGTATCTGCTGTGAATCGAGTCCTATCGCCGTTCATGAACACGTCAGCTTTGCATTGAATGTCATGACTGAAAAGAAGAGTGCCCCGACCCTGAGCGACGTCGCCACCGCGGCCAATGTTTCCACGGCGACTGTCTCGAAGTACATCAACCGCATCCAGCGTTTCTCGCCGGAGGTGGAGGCGCGGGTTGCTGCCGCCATCAAGGAACTGGGTTACCACTCCAACCCGATGGCGCGGTCAATGGTGACTGGGCGTTCCAAGACGCTGGGGCTGTCCATCACGGACATGCACAACCAGTACTTCGCGGGTCTGGTGCAGGGTGCGAACCGCGTGGCAATGAAGCACGGCTACAGCCTGCTGCTGGTCGACAGCGAAGAAAGCGCAAGCCGCGAGCGCCAGCTGTTGGAAGACCTGTGCATGCGCGTCGATGGCCTGATGATCAACTCCAAGCTGCGCCAGGAAGAGATGGAGTGGATTCACGAGCTGCCCAAGCCCTTCGTCTTCTTTGACCGGCGTGAGGACAACGGCAAACAGGAGATCGATTCGCACAACCGCGATGCCGCATACATGGTGGCCAACTATCTGGTCAAGAGCGGTCACCAGCGGATCGCCTATATCGGCTTCGACAAATCACGCGCTGACCAGGAGCGCTACGCAGGCGCCTTGGCTTGCCTGGAGGCCCACCGGCTTGAGTTGCCTCGCTATGAGACGGACGCGTCGTCTCCGCAAGAGGGCGCCCGGATCTGCTCCAAGATCATGCTGGGCTCGGAACGCGTGGATGCCGTGATCTGCTTCAACGACATGATCGCGATCGGCTTCCTGAAGCAGGCGTCGGAGTTGGGCTTCTCGGTGCCGGAGGACTGCTCGGTGGTCGGCTTCGACAACATCCCGTTCTGCGATTACGTCACGCCCACCCTGACCTCGGTCGACATGGGCGGCGAGCGCATGGGTGCGCTGGCAACGCAGCACCTGATCGACATTCTCAATGGCAGGGAGTCGAAGGCGTCGCTGCCAGAACCCAAGCTGATCCTGCGCAAGTCCACGCGGGGGCGGAAGCTGGAAATTTAGTCACGCGGGATTGGCGCTTGCCCTATGGATTCCACAACGCACGATGACGGCGGGATCGAGGGAGTTCAGGGCGATTTCCGCCGGACAGCGGATTGTGGAGGCCGGAAATGCTGGTCTATTTGATCGAGGACGATCGCCTTCAATCGGCGCATCTCGGTGCGGTGCTATCCCGCGCTGGTTACATCGTGGAGCGTTATGCCGACGGGGCGGATGCACTGCGCGCCATGCGACGCGTCGCTCCGGACCTCGTCGTACTGGATCGGAAGTTGCCCGATATTGATGGGATCGAGGTGCTCGCCTGGATCCGCCGCAACTATGCAGATACCCCGGTGATCATGCTCACGAGCGCGATGCTCGAGTGCGACATCGTCGCGGCGTTGGAGGCCGGCGCCGACGACCATCTGATCAAGCCGGTGAAGGATGCCGAACTGGTGGCGAGGATCAACGCGCTGGTACGCCGCACCCGTCGCCAGGCAGCCAGGAAGGAAGCGCAATCGCTGGGGGCCTACACCTTCAACTACGAGGAACGGCGCGTCCTGATGAACGGCCAGGCTGTCTCGCTCACCCCCAAGGAGTACGAGATTCTGGAACTGCTGGTGCGCAACGTTGGGCGCCTCATGCCGCGTGAAGCGGTGCTGAATCAGATCTGGGGCAAGGTTCACGATCTTGCGCACTCTCGGTCGCTGGACACCCACATCTACCGGTTGCGGCAGAAGTTGCATCTGGGGCCGCAGAGCGGGGTGTCGCTCAGGGTGGTGTATTCCCACGGCTATCGGCTGGAGTGCCACGAGGGTTAGGCTGGCGGTGCCTGTTTCTTTGCGGTTGGCCAACTGCTCGGCCCCGCTGCGGCGCACCGTCGAGAGCCGCAGTCTCCGAGAACTTGATTGCCTGAGCGCGTCACATGCCGCTCAGGGTAGGACGGCTCATTGACCACCTGTTTCGTACCCTTGGCGATCACCCGCCATGGGCGTGTTGGGCTTTCGCAGCTGTTCGCCTGGCAGGCATCCTGTCATACACTCACGCGCGCCTTCTGTCGTAGAGCACCCTAACAATATACAAACAGATGACTGTTCTCCTTGATGTATCCGCCCGCCCTGGCAGCACAGCTGGCGTGTTGCCTGGCATGCGGGGCAACGGCGCCATCCAACGCAAGCGATGCTCGCCACGCAATCTACTGACTTCGGTTGCGCTGGCGCTGGGGTTGTTGCAGGCGGCCGGACTGGCCACTGCCTCGACAGGCCAGGGCGCCACCTGCGAGACCTGGGTGGGCGATTTCGCCACCAAGCAAGGTACCCCCGCCTTCTTCCGGATCGAGCACAACAGCAACGGCTTCGTTGTGCGCACCAAACAGGCCGATGGCCGTTGGAGTGCGGAGACCGTCGAGCTGGTAGAGGTGACCAACAAGCCGGAGTTGGAGATCTCCTTCGCTCACGGTTGCGTGCTGGCTGGCGCTGGAGCGCTGCTGATCGAAGCCCCGAAGGGCACGGCCTACCAGGCCACGTCGATCACCGGGCGCAACTTCAGCACGTATCACATGGGTACGGATGCGCTGATGCTGGTCATGCAGGGTTTTCAGGTTGACGGGCGCGATCTTTACCGCGTGGCGGCCGAAGGCGCATCGCCGGCACCGCTGCCGCCGCTGCCCAAGGCGATTGCCGGCAAAGAGGCGTCGAGTTTTGCTTGTCCTGGCCTGCGGTCGCCGGCCATCACCCAGGCTGCCTTCGATGCCTTGCCTGCCGACTATCGCAAACGCTTCGACGGGCTGAAGCCCGATCGGCAGGCGGAGGTGATCTGCGGTCAGCGTCTCAATGATCTGCTCAGCCTTGACACGTTCACCAGCGTTAGCTTGCGCGCGGATCGCGCAGCGACGCTTGCCGAGGCGAGGATCCTACTCAAGGCGGAGGAAGTGCCCCGCGACGAAGCGGGCAAAGACACGTGGTGGCCGGCCGCACGCCACTGGTTGATGCGCAACACCCCGCTGTTCGATACCGACCCGCCAGTCCCGCTTCAGGCCGAGTATTTCGCCGCATTCAACGAAGATATCCTGCCGCGTCTGCCAAAGGCTCCGGCTGACGATACTCAGAGCGTGAAGGACGTGGTCCGGTACACACTCGCCATGCCGCAGGCGCAGGCGACCCATGCGCTCGCCGGGTTGCAAGCGCTGGGCGCGTTGGATGCCCAGGGATCCAGTAGCACGGTTGCCCATGCCGTGTTGCCGTGGGCACTCGAGCCGCAGGTTGCCGATGCCGTATTCGAGACGATCTTCAAGGCCGCCAAGGTGCAGCCGCGCGATGCCAGCGCGCTGTTCATTCCGGTCATCGACACGAAAAACACGGTGGGTGTGGATCGTCTGCTCAAGCACGGTCTTGACCCACGCGATGCGAGGGTGCTGTTGCGCGCGCGTGCGCAGCCGGCGCTCTATGCGACCTTGCTGGACGCCGCATTTCAGCGTGCCAAATCTGCCGGCGGCAAACTGCCGCCCGACGTGGTTGATCCGCTGGTTCAAGCCGAACTGCGCAATGGCAAGACGATCGACTGGAGCGCCGTCGAGCTGCTGCTCAGTCATGGCGGGGACGTGTCTCGCAGCTTTATCACCGGTGTGGAGCGTGACAATGCGTCGCTTGCCTTCTTCGCCCGCAGTGCGCCAGATAAATTCCTGGACATGCTCAACCACGGCTTGCGCGTTGACTTGCCGTATCCGGTTGGCGGCAATGCGCTGCTGACCCGGTATCTGCGTCTGAACATCTCCTGGATCCCAGATGGGCCGAGACCCGATCTGGTCGAGGCGATGCTCAAGCACTACAACAATGCAGCAACCGGCAAGCCATGTACCGACTGTGCCTACGATCCCCTTGGCATTGCACTCGGTAATCAAGGGCCCAACAGCGTTGCTGTGCTCAAGGTGCTGCTGCGCTATGGCGTCGACCCCAATGCGCCCGATACCAAAGGGTTTCCTGCTTTCACCTACGCGATCATGGATGACCGTGTCGACATGCTCGATGCCATGATGCAGGGCCCCAAGGCACTCAATCTGAAACTGACCGATCCCAATGGGTTCAGCTTGTTGGCGCTGGCGCGCTGCTACGACGCCAACAAGGCAGCGGACTGGCTAAGCCGGCATGGTGCGGGCCAGCCGGATCAGGGCTACGCCGCCTGTCGCGAAGGCCTTGCCGCACAACGCAAGAAGGGTTGAGCGCCGGCGTGCAACCCACTTGCGCCGGCAGAGGTCGATTCACGCTCGGAACGCACCTCTGCCGGCGCATCTGCGATCAGTTCTTGTGACTGCCGAATCGACGCCCCTGATCGAACAACGTCGCGATGGCGACCATCAACCCGGAGCAGACCAGGATCACGACAACGCCACCTGTGGCATGGGTTGCCGATTGCGCAACCATCGACAACGCCCACAGCGGTGCCAATCCTCCCGCCAGGGCGGTGCCGATTTCGCGGCCCGAACCGACGCCTGTGGAACGGCTCTGCACGGGAAACTGGCGACTGAGAAACGACCCCTGTGGCGCGAACATCATCGGGGCCAGAACGCCGGTGCCGATGACCATTGCCCAGTAGATCAGTTGGCTGTTACCCGTTCCCAGCAGCGACAGGAATGGATAGGCAAAGAGCGCAGACAGGATGCCGCCTACCATCAGTACCTTCTTGCTGCTGAACTTGTCGCACATCCAGCCGAAGAGCGGCACCGTCACAATCGCGACCAGGCTTGCCAAGGTCACCGAGAGCGATGTGACGTTGGCAGAGACGCCCTTGAACTGGGTGAGGTAAGCCAGAGAGAACGTCTTGAAGATGTAGCTGATGGCGTTGTACCCAACCGCGATAAAGAAGACCACACCAAGGCCTTTGAGATGCGAGGCGAGCAGATCTCGAATGGGCTTTTCCTGACGGTGGCTCTCTTCAAAAGAGGCGTATTCGGGGGTTTCGGGCAGGCTCTTGCGTACCCACATCCCGACCAACACCAGGACGAAGCTCAGGAGGAAGGGAATGCGCCATCCACCGGCGAGCAGGAATCGATCCCCCGCCATCGTGAGCAGATAGACGGTCAGCGACGACAGCAGCAGCCCCAGATTCAAGCCCAGCGCTGGCCACGATCCTTGGCGGCCCTTGCGGTTTTCTGCGGCGTGTTCGTATGAAGTCACGGCGGCGCCGGCCAGCTCGGCACCGGCCCCCAAGCCCTGAACAATGCGAATCAGCACAAGCAGCAGCGGCGCCCAGAAGCCGATGGACGCATAGGTTGGAATCAGGCCGATTGCCGTTGTGCACAGTCCCATCAGGCAGAACGTGACGAACAGCATCTTCTTGCGACCGTACTTGTCACCGAAGTAGCCAAAGAAAATGCCACCAACCGGCCGGGCGACAAAGCCGATCGCAAACGTGGCAAACGCCTGCAGCGTGGCGTTGGTCGGATTGGAGGTATCAAAGAAGATCTTGCTGAAGACGATCGAGGCCATGGTGGCGTACAGATAAAAGTCATACCACTCCAGCATTGAGCCAACGATCGTGGCGGCCGCAACTTTCCTCAGTCGTTTCTTGCTGTCATCCGGTGTTTCAAGGTGAAGGTCTTTCATGGTGTCTCTTTTGTAATGTGTCTTTTTTATCGATCCGGACGGCGTGCATCCGTCGTTATCGTGTCTGCTGGCAACCTTGGGGCAACCGCTCAAGGGCGGCGGCGCACGATGTGTTGTGGCCCAAGCTCGGTGCAGCCTGTCACGCCCAACATGGCCAGGTTGCGGTCGACCTCGTCGCGCAACAGGCTGATGGCGTGGGCCACACCTGCCTCGCCCGCTACGGCGGCGGCGTAGTTGAAGGGGCGGCCCACCAGCACCATGCGCGCCCCCAGCGCCAGGGCTTTGAGCACGTCGGAGCCACGCCGGAAGCCGCTGTCGATGAGCACGGGGTAATGGGGCCCCAAGGTGGCGACCACGGCTTCGAGCACGCGCATGGGCGAGGCTGCACCGTCAAGCTGGCGACCACCGTGGTTGGACAGCACGATGCCATCGGCACCCACACGTCGGGCCTCCAGTGCGTCCTCCACGCTGAGCAGCCCTTTGACCACCAGCGGCCCCTTCCAGCGGCGGCGAATGGCTTCGATGTGGCGCCAGGTCAGATGGTCGCGCGCCGAAAAATCGCGCAGCACGGAGGACGACATGATCGGGGCCCCGCGCGTGGCGAACGAGTTCTCGAAGTGCGGCATGCCGTGGCGCAGCAACGTCCGCAGGAAGGTGCCCATCACCCAGTCGGGCCGGACCATGCCGTCCCAGGCCAGGCGCAGGCTGGGGCGAAGTGGGGTGGAGAAGCCGGTGCGGATGTTGTTCTCACGGTTGGCCGAGATGGGGATGTCCACGGTCACCATCAGCGTGCCGAAGCCGGCACGCTCCACGCGGTCGATCAGCGCATCGATGCGCGCCTGGTCGCCTGGAATGTAGGCCTGGAACCAGGTAGCCGGGCTTGCACGCGCCACCTCTTCCATGGGGATCAGCGACGTCCCGCTCATGATCGACACGATGCCCGCCTGCTGCGCCGCGCGCGCCAGGACCAGATCGCCGCGATAGGTGGTCAGCGCGTTGATGCCCATCGGCGCAATGCCGAACGGGCTGCTGTAGCGCTGGCCGAACAGCTCCACCGCCTGTGAACGCTTCGAGACATCGCGCAGCACCCGGGTGGAGAACGCGTATTCGTCAAACACCGTTCGGTTATCGCGCAGCGAAGCGTTGTCCTCCGCGGCGCCCGCGATGTAGCCAAAGATGGGCCGGGGCAGGCGCCGGCGTGCGGCGGCCTCGAAGTCGTGCAGCGACAGCATGTTGCGCAGCGCGGCAGGCAGGGTCACGGATGAGGGTTCAGCGTAGGAAGCCATGGCGGTGGTGCGGATTGCTCCAAAAAGCTGCGACACTGTAGAGCCTGGGTTTTGCGAATTAAAGCGAAATATTTAGAATGGATATGTTCGCTTTTATGAAACAAGATCACCATGCCCCAGCCATCGATCAAGCAACTCGAAGCCTTTTGGTGGGCCGCGACTTGCGCCAATTTCGCCACCGCGGCCGAGCGTGTGCACCTGTCGGTGTCATCGCTGTCCAAGCGGATTGCTGAACTGGAAGCCGCGCTGGGCCAGTCGCTGTTCGACCGCAGTGGGCACCGTGCTGCGCTCACCGAGGCGGGCGAGCGCCTGCTGCCTGCTGCACTCGGCGTGCTCAACGCCATGGCGGCGCTGGGCCAGACGCTGGACGCGCGGGCCGAGCTCACGGGGCACTGTCGCTTTGGGGTGGGCGATCTTTCCGCGTTGACCTGGTTGCCCGCCTTCGTGGCGGCGGCACGGCAGGCACACCCGCAACTGGGGCTGGAGCCCTACGTGGATGTGGGCGGCGTGCTGGAGCGCCGTCTGGCCGATGGCGAGCTGGACTTTGCCGTGATTGCGGGCCGATCCTCGCGCAGTGAACTGCTGTCGCAGCCCGTGGGGGCCGCGCACTTTGCCTGGGCCGCAGCCCCCAATCTGCCGGGCGTGGGCCGCCAGAGCGCGGCAACGCTTCTGCAACGCCACCCGCTTGTCACGCTGCCTGCCGGGGCGGGGACCACGCGGTTGCTGGACGATTGGCTGCTGGCCAACCGTGCCATGGTGCAAGAGCGCATCGTATGCAATAGCTGGGGTGCAGTGGCGGGCATGCTGCGGCAGGGTGTGGGCGTGGGTTTTCTGCCCGCGTATTGGGTGGGAGCGCTGAACCTGCGCAACGTGGGTGCTCGGACGCCGCTGGCGCCGCTGCACTACGCTTTCCAGTGGCGGCGTGGTGATGCGCGGGCGCTGATCGCGGCCATGCAGCCGTTGGCGCAGGCGCAGGTGGATTTTTCCGTGTCTCCCGCATTTGCGGGGGGCGCGTAGCAGTGCGGGCCGGCTACCGGCCCGCCTGTAGATTAGCTGCGATCGTACGAGAACTGGATGCCTGCGGTGCCGCCGGTCTGGATAAAGAGGTCGATGAAAGCCGGGACGGTTTCACTGCGGGACCAGTCACGCTGCAACTCGCAGAACAACTGCGCCACGCTGATCATCTTGCCGCCCGCCTGCTCGATACGGCGCAGCGCAGCCTCGTGCGCTGCCACCGAAGTGCCGCCTACGGCGTCAACCACAACGTAGACTTCATAGCCTTCCTTGAGGGCGTCCAGTGCCGGGAACGTCAGACAGGCTTCCGTCCACAGGGCCGTCATGATCAGTTTCCTGCGCCCCGTTGCCTTGACTGCCTCGCGGAACTCCACGTCTTCCCACGAGTTGATCGAGGTGCGGTCGTAGGTGGGGAAATCGCCCAACACTTTCCGTAGTTGCGGAATTGGCGGTTTGTTCAAACCGGTCTTCACATTGACCGTGGAGTGCACGATCGGGAGCTTGTAGGCAACCGCGGCACGCGACGTGCCTACGATGTTATTGATCAGCAACTGACGATCCATGGAGGCGATAGAGTTCACCTGGACCGGTTGGTAGTCGATGATCACGAAGGCCGCGTTCTGCGGAGTCAACAAGTGGTCGTTTGCGGGATCGCGAATGGGTTCGCTAGCCATGATCATCTCCGGAGCAAGGGGGGATGCTACTGCTCAGCGTTTCAGGACTGACGGCCCACCGTCATGCCGAGGAAGGATTTCACGCTCGCCGCAGAAGCTTGAAGGCATCATAGGTCTGAAAAAACGACCCCAGTAGTGCCGTAACATGCCGTCTGTGTTCTATGAAAGGAACAATCGTGGACGACCTGAATGACCTCTATTACTTCGTCAAAGTGGTGGAGCACGGCGGGTTTACGCGAGCAGGCCTCGCGCTTGGCATGCCGAAGTCCAAGCTCAGCCGGCGCATTGCGGCACTGGAAGCGCAGTACGGGGTGCGGCTGCTGCAGCGCTCAACGAGGCACTTCTCGGTCACCGAAACCGGGCGCGAGTTCTATGAGCGCTGCCTGGGGGTTCTGGTGGAAGCGGATGCGGCGCGCGAGATCATGGAACGCGAGCGCTCCGAGCCGCAAGGCATCGTGCGCATGAGTTGCCCGACGGCATTGCTGGAGTACCGCATCGCCGGATTGGTGGCGCAGTTCATGGTTGAGTACCCGAGGGTGCAGGTGCATCTTGAGGCGACCAATCGTCGTGTCGACGTCCTGGGAGAACGCCTGGACCTCGCGCTACGCGTGCGTTTCCCTCCTCTGGACGACAGCGATTTGGTGATGCGGGTGCTGTCTGACAGCCTGCAGAGGCTGGTTGCTTGCCCCGCGTTTCTGGAGGGGCGCGAGTTGCCGAAGCATCCAGAGGATCTCGCTGGTATGCCGACCTTGGATTGGGGGCCGCCTCGCGACCACGTTTGGCACTTGGTCGGGCCGCAGGGGATGGAAGCGCAGGTGCGGCATCAACCGCGGTACGTCACGGATGACATGACCGCGTTGCGGCGTGCCGCGCAGCAGGGGGTGGGTATCGTTCAATTGCCATGCATGGTCGTCGAAGCGGATCTGCGCAACGGAACGCTCGTTGACGTCCTGCCCGGCTGGGCCCCGAAAGGGGGCATCATTCACGCGGTCTTTCCGTCTCGCAGAGGCTTGGTGCCGAAGGTGCGTCTGCTGATCGACTATCTCGCCGCGCATATTCAGAGGGAGTAGTCCGCGTGTCATGTGGGGAAGCCATCCATCGGTCGCGCATCTCGGGGAGCCGCTGAAGGCTTCGCCCAATGGTTCATGAGTCACGTCATCTCGCCCGATGAGCGTTCGATGCCTCAATTGATCGATGGCGTGCGCTTCACCGGCGCCGCATGAGTGATCGGCTGCCTGGGCGGCTTGTCGGTGAGTGCTGTTGCAAGGTGGCTGAAGCCTACTTATGCATGATTGGGTTCAAAATCCCGCGTGAGGGATTCACGCGTGAACTGGTCGATGTAATCCATCATCGCATCGGCGGCCGCACCCGCTTCCACTTCATTGCCATCCGCGATTGCATTGGCAACGCGCGCGTGAAGTTGGCTGACCATCTGCAGGTCATTCAGGCGCTCGTGTTGGAGGTAGTAGAAGCGCCGCGATAGCGCATGCAGGGGCGCAATGGCTTCAGCCGCAAATGTATTGCGCGCCAGCTTTGCCATGAGCTGGTTTGCCAAATACAAGCTCCTGAGATAGGCGAGCACGTCCTTCGATTTGCCGGCGGCGGTGAGCTTGGTCGCAGCTTCACGCATCTGCTTGCGCTCTGCAGGTAGCGCGCGCCTGGCGGCACGCTGCACGATCAATCGCTCCAGCTCCCGGCGCGTTTCCAGAACCATGAGCTGCTCATGGATATCAGGCTTCGCGATCATGATGCCGTGCCGCGGCACGATCTCCACCAGATGTGCAGCTTCAAGCCGTTGCGCGGCCTCTCGCACGGGCGTCCGGCCGGTGTTCAACATTTCTGCCAGCGAGACTTCCGACCAGACACTGCCTGGAGCAAGCTCCAGTGTCACGATCAGTTCTTCCAGTTGTTGGTGCGCTTGCTCAGCAAGCGTCCCGGGCGTGCGACCGGTCTTGGGCATAAGAAAGCTCAAAAGTACATTAGTGACATGTTAGCTGTGCCGCGTTGGCTCTGTCCATCGATGTTGCTCCACAAGGCGCTGATGCTTGCCTGGCGGGCGATTTCGCATGCGCCACCATCTTTGGCCTCCTTCATATGCGGTCCCTTCTAACGCGCATCAGGCTGCTCGCCTGCCTCGGGTAAACCCACCGTGGCATCGTCGGATGCGCGTTGCTATAGTGCTGACATGTCACAGATATTCTAAAAAAATCCCAAAAGGGATCGCCAACGCGCACGCAGGAGACATGCAGTGAACATGAAAGTCAGTTACCGCTGGATCGTTGCGACGACTTTGTTCGTCGCCTACAGCATCCAATTTCTGGATCGGGTCAAAACCAACCTGCTGAACCCCTTCATTGCCGCAGACATTGGATTGAGCGCGGCCGATATCGGTACCGGCACGTTCTTGATGCTCATCTTCTATGGGCCGGCGCAGTACATCTCTGGGGTGCTGACGGACCGGTTCGGCGCGAAGAAGATCCTGATCTTTTCGGTCATCTCGTGGTCGGTGATGACGGCATGGATGGGGCTGATCCATGACCGGAATGAGTACTTCTTGCGGATGGCGATCTTCGGCGTGCTGGTCGGCACGGAGTATGTGCCGTCTGCCCGCATTCTGATGCGTTGGTTCAACAAGGATGGCCGGGCCAGGGCGCAGGCACTGCTGTCGTGGGCGTGGATCCTGACGCCAGCCTGGGCTGCCATTTTTGCCACGCAGTTGGCCGTGCACACCGGTAGTTGGCGTCTGGTGTTCTTCATTACCGGCGCGCTGGGCGTGGTGCCTCTGCTCCTGATTGCCGCTTTGGTCTTTGATCGCCCTGAACAGTATTCGCGCATCACCCCCGAAGAGCTGCAGTACAGCTACAAGGATGAGATCGAAGCCGGCATCCTGAAGGGCGACAATTTTCACGACGTGCAGCGCCAGATTCTGAAGGTCAGAAACTTCTCGTTCCTGGATCTCTTCAAGAGCCGCGCCTATATCGCCGTCGTTGTCGTCGACGTGGTGATGCAGGTGACGTACTGGGGGGCATCGATCTGGATTCCCCTATACCTGGCAGACAAGTTCGGTTTCAAGCTGCTATCGATGGGCTACTGGAGCGCGCTGTACTTTGCTGCGGGCGCCATTGGCAGCTTCGTGTCGTCCTATCTGTCCGACAAGGTGTTTCGTGGCAATCGCCGCATCATGATCGGCGCGTGCTTTGCCGGCTTGGCGCCCTTCGTGCTGGCCATGGCAACACTGCAGACCGACAACCCGACCGCGCTCGCCATCGTGCTGTGCGGCATGGGTTTCTTCGCCAACATGGCTTGGGGGCCGTTCCTCACCGTACCGGCAGAGATCTTCACGCCCGAGGTCTACGGCAAGGCGATGGGCTTTGTGAACGGCGTGGGCTACGTCGTGGCCGCGTTCAGCGCAAAGATCTTCGCGGGGCTCATTGTCGTCACCAGCGCCGGCAAGGACTACTCGCAAGGTTGGATCTTCCTGACGGCATGCATTCTGGTCGGCATTGCGGCGTCGTGGTTCATTCGTGTCGAGCCATCTCGGGGAGCGCCCGCCGATGCCGCCAACTCTGGCGATCCGGTCGCAATCCAGTAATTCAGTCATTCGTGCAGGAGAGATACATGCTGCTGACGCAACGGGATGGGAATGTCGCCATCCTCACCATCGATCGCCCGCAACGCCGGAACGCTCTGGGTTCCGAACTGATTGCGCAGATGGGACAAGCTTTTTATGAACTGGACAACGATCCCGGCGTGCACGCCATCGTGCTGACCGGCACGGACCCGGGATTCTGTGCGGGAAGCGATCTGAAGGAGCTGGGGAACATGTCGCTCGCAGAGATGCGGGGGCATGAGTCGATGACGGCAGCGCTCGCCCGTGCCATCTCCATGTTGAGCACGCCGGTGGTGTGCGCGGTCTCCGGTTTCAGCTTAGGGGGCGGGTTCGCCCTGGCGGCGGCATGCGATCTGGTGGTCACGACGACGACGTGCCGCTGGCACATGCCGGAAGTGAAGATCGGCTGGATTCCCCCCTGGGGTCTGCAGTTCCTGCTGGGTCGGTGCACACCGGCAACCGCGCGACGTCTTGCCTGGGGCGCAGAGGAGATCAACGGCATCGAAGCCATGCGCCTTGGGCTCGCAGATTACGTGGTGGCCGATGGCGAGGCGCTGGCCAAGGCGGTGAACGTCGCGCACACCTTGGCGCAGTATCCGGTGCCTGCTGTTGCCGCAACCAAGCGCTACTTCCGAGACAGCTTTGCCGTGGACGGAGAGCTGCGCGATGCCGAGGCCAATCTGCTGTTTGCAGAGAACTGCAGTCACCCGGTGGCCAAGGCAACCCTCGCAAAATTTGGAGTCAAAGCATGAGCAAGATCTGTTCGGCTGAAGAGGCCGTCTCGCTGATCCGTGATGGCAGCAGCGTCGCAAGTGTGGGTGTCATTGGCTGGATCACCCCGGACAGCGTACTGAAGGCGCTGCGCAATCGCTTTGACACGAGCGGCTCGCCTTCCAATCTGTCGTTCTATTTCCCGTGCGGCACGGGGGATGCGATGGGGATCCGCGGGATGGATTGGGTGGCGGCGCCGGGGTTGATGAAACGCATCGTTTCTGGCTCCTACGTCAACCCGGTCGACCCCAAGACCGGCCGCCGGCCGGAGTTGATGCGGCTGATCCAGGAAAACGCGATCGAAGCCTATAGCTGGCCGATCGGCGCCAGCATGCACTGGCTGCGGGAAGTGGCCCGCAAAGGGCCTGGCTACCTGACACGCATTGGTCTGGGTACGTATGCCGATCCGCGTCAGCATGGCGGCAAGCTGACCAATCGCTGCTCGGAAGACCTTATCAAGCTGGTCGAGTTCGAGGGCGAGGAATATCTGTTCTATCCGACGCGCAAGCTCGACGTGGGCATCATCCGCGCCACCAGTGCGGATGAGTTCGGCAACCTCTCGTTCGAAGGCGAGGCGCTGATGTCTTCCTCGCTGGCGATCGCGTTGGCGGTCAAGGCATGCGGCGGAAGGGTGATTGCACAGGTGCAGCGCACGACAGAGCGTCGGACGCGCGCCGTGCAGGAGGTCAAGATTCCGGGGGTCCTGGTTGACCACGTGGTGGTCGACCCCCAGCAGATGATGGTGACGGATACGTCGTTTGACGTCGCCTATCTCGGCGGCCAGGTGCCCGATTACGGCCGGCTCCAACCGCTGCCGATGGCACCTGACAAGGTCGTGGCACGGCGCGCGGCGCGCGAGGTGCCGCGAAAAACCGTCAGCATCTTCGGCTTTGGCGCGTCATCGGATGCTCCGCTCACCATGTGGGAGGACGGCTTGTTTGACGATGGCCGGATTGACGACTACTGGATGACGACCGAGCACGGGACCTTCGGTGGCCTGGTCATGAGCGGCTGGCAGTTCTCGGCCAACCTGCATCCGGAAGCGCTGCTGGACGGCTTGGCCCAGTTCGACTTCATTAACGGGGGCAACTGCAAATTTGCCGCGCTCGCGTTCGCGCAGTTCGACGCGCAGGGCAATGTGAACGTCAGCCGGTTCGGCAGCTTCAACCCCGGAGCTGGCGGCTTCATCGACATTGCCTACAACGCACAGGATCTGATCTTTACCGGTACGTTCACCACGGGTGGGCTGGTGACCGATATCTCGTCCGAGGGACTGCGTATCGTGAAGGAAGGGCGTGTGCGCAAGTTCGTGCCCCAGGCCGAGCAGATCACGTATCCCGTGATGAAGAACGTGCGGGAGCGCGGGCAGACCGCGAAGATCATCACCGAACGCGCCGTGTTCGAAGTCCACGCGCATGGGCTGGTTCTGACGGAAGTCGCAAAGGGCATCGATGTGCGCAAAGACGTGCTCGAGCAAATGGAGTTCCAGCCCAAGCGGATCGCCGACGTGTTGAAAACCATGGATGCGGACCTGTTTGCCGCGTAACAGCATGGATGGGAGCCACCGGGCTTGGGCGGGCTAGCCCTTGCGGCGGCCGGTGGCCCAGTCCGTGCATTTCAAGGGATCTGCTCATGGCAAGCACACATGTTCTGGCCGCCCTGGATCGGCGGCCGGCCCACGTCCTGGATACAGATGTTCTCGTCGCAGGTGGCGGTGCCTCGGGTTTGGCGGCGGCAGTCACGGCCGCGCGACAGGGCTGCCGCGTCGTGTTGATCGAACGTTACGGCTTTTGCGGGGGCGGCGCGGTGGCAGGGCTGTCCGGCACCATCTGCGGCTTGTACGAAGCCAGCGAAGGCAACGCGGCGCCACGCCAGCTCGTGCACGGATTCGTCGATGAATTCATCGCGCAGATGGAACAGCGCGACGGGTTGAGTGAACCGCTCAAATACGGAAAAACCTACACGCGTGTGCATGAGCCGCTCGCATGGCGGGAGACTGCCGACGCGCTGCTGTCCGGTGCCGGCGTGACCACCATCTACCACGCGGTGGCGACGGAAGTGCTGCTCGATGGTGACCGCGTGGCGGGCGCTCAGGTATACACGAAGGAGGGCAAGCTGCAAATCCGGGCCGCTGTCACGATTGATGCCACGGGCGATGCCGATCTGGTTTCCATGGCCGGGTTGCCAACATTCATGGGAGACGGCGGGCGCGTGCAGAACCCAACCATGATCTTCCGGCTGATGGGCGTCGATATGGAGCGATTCATTGCCGCTTACGGTCGAGACACCATCATGCCGCTAGAAGTCTCGGCAAAGATTGCGCAGGCCAACATCCGGGGCTACCGGCTTCCGCGCGCCAAGATCTGGTTGTTTCCCACCACGCGGCCTGGTGAACTGCTTTGCAACTGCACGCGTGTGACAGGGGCGGACGGGCGGGAACTCAACGCAGTGCTGTACCGGGACTTTTCAGAAGCGGAATTCGAAGGGCGCTTGCAGGCACGCGAGTACGCGCGATTCTTCCGCGAGTATCTGGCGGGCTGCGAGGCAAGCTGGGTGAATGACACGGCGGTGCAGGTTGGGGTGCGGCAGACGCGACAGGCGCGCGGTGCAAAGACCCTGCGCAACGCCGACATTCTGGCGGGCGCAAAGTTTGCCGACGGCATTGCGCGATCGCCTTGGCCCATTGAACTGCATACGGGCGATCGTCCGCGCGTTGAATGGCTGCTCAACGATTACTACGAGGTGCCCTTTGGCTGCTTCGTGCCGAGTCAGGGCGAGTCGTTGCTGGTGGCGGGGCGGTGCCTGTCGGCGGAGCATGAAGCGGTTGCCTCTGCGCGCGTGACAGCGCAGTGCTTTTCCTACGGACACGCAATCGGGCACGCCGCCGCACTTGCCGCGAACGAGCGCATCAGTGTCCGTGCGATTGCGGGGCAGGATGTGCGGCAACTCCTGAATCGCGACGGCGCGAGACTTTGACCCCTCACCAACAGACGGTACTACTGAGAAGTAGAGAATCCGGCGCGGTTTTCACGAGGTGAGCCTGCGTCGCTCCGTGCCGACAGCAGGTGCTCGACCATCACGCCCATAGCAAGGGCGGCCTGCAGTTCACAGTTATTTTTTTGAAAGCGCGCTGCTCGCGTAGCCTGAATCATTGGCTACGCGAGCAGCATCCTTGGACAGGGCTTTCAAGTGAACTTGCAAATACTGATGATCGGCAAAGACCGCGTCGAGGGGGAATGGTGTCTGCGGTTGCTGCGGGAGGCAGGGCACACCGTCCATTGGGTCACGAACCTGGCTCAGGTACAGGCGATCATGAGTGTGCTCTCGCCGGACTTGCTGCTGATGGAGTGGACGTTACCGAACAGTGCGGCGACCGAGATGGTGTTGGCCCTGCGCGCCAGCAGGAACATGCATGGTCTGCCGATCATCGCGTTGTCGCTTGATGACGATGCGTACGCCAAGATCGCAGCGCTTGACGCCGGTGCTGACGATTGCATGGTGATACCGTGCCACGCTGGTGAACTGCACGCGCGCATTCGCGCCGTGCTGCGTCGCCGCTCACCGCCGCAGGACGGCGAGGTGGTGCGGCTCAATGGCCTGCTTCTCGATCCCCTCGTGCTGGGTGTGACGGCGCAAACCGATAGCGGACCGCGTGCGGTCCCCCTCAGTCCGCTGGAATTCCGCCTGCTGCATTTCTTTGTAGTGCACCCCCAGCAGACCCATTCACGCATGCAACTGCTTGACCACGTGTGGGGTAACAGGCACGCCTACGTTGGCGTGCGGACGGTGGACGTGTGTGTACACAAATTACGCTTGGCGCTAACCGGTACGCCGTGCGACGGAAAACTCCAGACCGTGCGCGGTCGCGGCTACTGCTTGGTGGTTGGCGCAGGCGGCATGTAGAAGGTGTGGCGCGCGCAGATTCGTTTGCGAGATCAATAGATACAGTTAGAAACAGTGTTCCCTGCAGATTGCCTTATCTTTCTGCCGTCGAGGTTCCACACGCTCCGCTCTTCCCCGGAACCTTGACACCCCCTGTTGCGCCAGGCGGTCACCCGTCCGTCTGGCGCTTTTTTTTGCAGCAGTCCGATTGACGATGTTGGCGAAGACCCGCTCCAGCGGCGCCGGCCTGAAGGGTTGCTTTGACGTCCGAGGCTGGAGTCTGGCGATCTTCGAGCCGGATCATTCGCCCTTGCCTTTGCTCTCGTTGATGCATCGAAGCGCTTGCTTGGCTCGCTTCTGCGCGGACTTGGTTCATGTCGCACATCGCACGGCCGCGTCATGGCGATACAGGCTGCGTGTCGTCCTCATCACGATGCCGGCACTGTCTCGCGTAACGATTGTTTTTTGAAACACCAATCTACTGTCCGATAACCTGCCATGGGTCGCTATCCACCAGATGATCTGGGGCAGGGGCATCCTGTTGTTTCCGATGAATACAAAAAAAGCGAACTAGGGGTGGAGCATGCGGATCGTTTCTCACATTGCTGCCGGGGGCGATATCAGCCCGATCAGTCGGGAGAATCTTGTGGTGGATCAAGTCGGTGTCGCAAAGGCGGGGGCAGGCATGGTGTTGACACCTGAAATGATGCTGATCAAGCAGGATCTTGAGCAGGCGATTCACGAGGACCAACTATCGCTGATGTTCCAGCCCAAGCTGAGGCTCGTCGACGGAACGGTCGAGGGCTTTGAGGTGCTGACGCGATGGAATCATCCGGAGCGTGGAGACATCTCGCCAACAGTCTTTGTTCAGGTTGCGGAGGCAACGGAGCTGATCCACCCATTCACGATGTGGGTCATCAAGGCGGCGCTCTCCCAACTGCGGGTATGGCATGAAAATGGGTTCTGCACGTCGTTGTCCATCAATGTCAGCGTCCGCAATTTCGCCGCGCCGAATTTCGTAAATGACGTCAAGGCGCTTCTGGATGCGTTCGAAATCCCTCCAGATTCCATTGAGTTGGAGATCACGGAGAGCGCGCTCATACAAGACTCGGCAGTCGTGCTCAAGCGATTGCTTCTGCTTCGGGAGATTGGGGTCAAGCTGTCTATCGATGACTTTGGGGCGGGCTATGCCTCGCTCGCCTATCTGAAGATGCTGCCGGTCGACGTGCTCAAGATCGACCGATCATTCATCGCGGCATTGGATAGCAGCAAGGCGGATCAACGCATCGTGGCGTGGACCATCCGGCTTGCACACGACTTCGGCATGCAGGTGGTGGCGGAAGGTGTGGAAACCAAAGCGGTGGTGGACGTGTTGCAGAAAATGGGATGCGACATGGCACAGGGCTACTTCATTGGTCGCCCCATGCGCGCTGATGACGTTTGCGCATGGTGGGCGGCAAATGCATTGCATCAAGTGAGGGCCGTGCCTTCAGCCTTGTCGCGTTGACTGACGAAAATGGGAGGCACGCATGCATGTCGACGGCTATGACAAGCTGCAGCCAGCGCTGCTCGGCGGTCACATCGATGCCTGCAGCGCATTCCTTGCGTCGCGCCACGATGCGGACAAAGGTAGTGCGGAGTATTGGTACTGGCTGGCACAGATGTACTACCGGTCAAACCGGCTTCTGAAAGCGCTGGATATCTGCTTCATGCTGACACGCGAAGCAGGCACCTTTGGCATGCACTTTCATTGCCTCGCGGATATCTGTGCGCACCTCGGTGCAAAAGAAGTTGGCCTTGCGGCAATCGACGCGCTGGCATCCAAGACGGAGCTTCCCGGCGAATCGTCCCACTACGTGCGATTGTGCGGCTACCACTATCTTGGCGAGGATGATCGTGGGCTGAGCGTGCAGCGTGACGCCACCGTTTCGGCATCGTGCATGAGCGAACAGATTCGCGCGCGCAGCATCATGCGTAGCCACGGTATTGCCGCTGGCATCCACGCCTTCCACAAGAGCTATTGCAGCCCGCAAGCCGTTGCCGAGCTATGGCCAACGCAGGATGTGGAGCACTACTGGTCCGGGCAGCGAGCGCTGCCAAAGCGCTTGACCATCAAGGCGTTCTCCTGCGGATTTGGTGATTTCATCCAGTGGATTCGGTATGCGCGCGCCTTGCAAGCACTTGGCGTGGAGATCGACTGGGACGTTCAATTCGATGGACTGTTGGGCGGCTACTGGATCAATGAACACGACCACCAGCTAGCACAGCAGCTGAGGTCCGCCGACTTTGTGGGCGGGCGCAATGATGCGCATATGTGGACGACGCCATTCGCGCTGTTTGCGTCGCTTTTTCCCGTGCTTGGCTACGGATCTACCGACCGCTACATCGAGCCGTATGGCGACCCGCAAGTTGCGCAGGTACTGAGTGAAATACGCAAGCGAGCACAAGGAAGAAGGTGCGTTGGTATTTTCTGGTCGTCCTGCGAATCCAACGATCTGTATGCGCGCAAGAGCCTGGTCCATGAACATCTTGACCCGCTATGGACCGCTTCAGACGACATCCATTGGGTTGTCATGCAGCGCGGCTACGAGCGGGTGCGCTGGGCCGAAGGCCTGTACTCGAATGACCCTCGGCACTGCACAGTCCTGCCGCTGCAAACCAGCCTTGCGCAAGTCATTGGGGTCATCGATCAGTTGGATGGCTTCGTCGGCAACGATGGGGTACTCACCCATGCAGCCGGTGCGCTGAACAAGCCTGGCTGCTTGCTGCTCAATGCACGATGCGCTGATTGGCGCTACGAACAAGGTGCGGATACGACGCCTTGGTATCCATCGCTGAACGTACTCAGGCCCGACGCCATGGGCGACTGGGACACGCTGATACCCAAGTTGGTCGCGGGCATCAGCAGCCTGAGTGCCCCATAAGCGGACGCTGTTCGATGTATGCGGCATGAAGATGCGCTTACGTTGGTAGGCGATCGCAATTGGATTTGAAGAAGGGTGTCTTATGTTTTCAGAACAGCGCGCAATCTCGTTCATTCTTGCGGCAACCAATCACGGCACGTTGATCGTCAATCGCAATGACTATGCGATGGTTGATGGGCGGCCCGCTTATGGTGTGGGCTTGAACCTACTGGAAACGGCCTCGTTTGATGGCTCGGAGGTCGAGTTCCTGCTGTCGCTCTTGCGTGTGCAACGACAACGGCTGGGGGACGGCGTCGTGTTTCTGGACTGCGGTGCCAATATCGGCGTGTTCTCGGTGGAGGCCGGCCGCCTGATGACGCAATGGGGCACCGTGCACGCGTTCGAGCCGCAGGACTTCATTTTCTATGCGCTGGCCGGCAACGTTGCCCTCAACAATCTGTTCAATGTGCACGCGCATCATGTTGCGCTAGGTGCGGTCAACGAGATCATCACCATACCGCACGTGAACTACGGCAAGCCTGGCTCTTACGGCAGCCTTGAGATCAGGAAGCCCGACACCCCGGTGCTATCGGTTGGACAACGGCTCGACTACACGCCGGAAAATGGGCGTCAAGTCCGTCAGATCGCACTTGATGCGCTGCACCTGCAACGCGTCGATCTGCTGAAGATCGATGTGGAGTCGATGGAACTCGATGTGCTGATGGGCGCGCGTTCGATCATCGAGGCCTGCGAGCCGCTGATCTGGGTGGAAATTCTCAAGACCGACAAACAGCGCATCAAGAATTTCTTGGGACAGTGGGATTACCGCTTTTTCGAAGTGGGGCAGAACATGCTTGCGGTTCCGGGCAGCGACCCTGAACTGCTCAAGCGCTTCTGGGTGGATGAGCGGAACGTTCTCTTCGTCAAGGCATGACGGAAGATCGATCTGTTCTGCTCGAAGACAACGCAGAAGAATCAAGACCTGATCGACGGTGAAGTGATCAGGTTCTCACTAGGCCGCTACATAGTTCGGCTCAAAGTCCCGTGTCAGGGATTCGCGCGTGAACTTGTCGATGTAATCCATCATTGCGTCGGCCGCCTGACCCGCCTCCATTTCATCGCCACCAGCAATTGCACTGATGATGCGTGCATGGAGTTGGCTCGCCGTCTGCAAGTCATTCAAGCGCTCATGCTGCGTGTAATAGAAACGTCGGGATAGCGCGTGCAGCGGCGCAATGGCTTCAGCGGCAAATGTGTTGCGCGCCAATCGCGCCATCAACTGGTTTGCCGTGTACACGGTACGCAGATAGGCGAGCACATTTTTGGACTTGCCCGCGGCGATCAACTTCTTGGCGGCTTCCCGCATCTGCTCGCGTTCGCTGGGCAGTGCGCGCCGGGCAGCGCGTTGCGCTATCAGCCGCTCCAACTCGCGGCGTGTTTCCAGAACAAGCAATTGTTCCTGGATATCCGGCTTGGTGATCATGATCCCGTGCCGCGGGACGATGGTCACCAAATGGGCGGCTTCCAATCTCTGAGCCGCCTCCCGCACAGGGGTCCGGCCCGTGTTCAATTTTTCCGCCAGTGACACTTCGGACCAGACGCTGCCAGGTGCGAGCTCCAGCGTGACGATCAGTTCTTCCAACTGCTGGTGTGCTTGCTCGGCAAGCGTGTCTGGCATGTGGCCAAGTTTTGACATACGCAAAATTAGAGAAATATTGCTGCCATATTAGTGTTGGGCCACTGATCTGTCCAATCCGCGCCGTTTCTATCTGACACGGTCGACAAGGTCGTGCCTGGCCGTCAAAGCGATCTGACGATCCAGAAGGCCTATCTGAGCGCTTCATGGCGCACTAAATGCCGCGCCATTCGGCGTCGCAAGCTTCTCACGAGCTGTCGGGAGCACCTGTCAATGCAATCTGTGCCAAGGGCTAAACAAAACTTGGCGGCATTGGAATTTTTCTGATAGTGTACTGACATGTTACAACTGTTCCAGAAAGATACTTGTAAGAGTGAAAAGATGTGAGGGGTGTGCCATGCATAGGAAGTACAGCTACCGCCGTATCCCCGCGACAGCGCAGTTCGTCGCCGGCAGCATCCAGTATTGGGATCGGGTGACGGTTGCGCGTGGTCGGCGGCGACAAAGATTTGCGCAGGAAAGCTCTCGTGGCACGACTCAGTGTCGCGACTAGTATGGAAACGGCAAATGCGATTCACTCGGGGCGCGCCATGACCTTGCAACAACTGCATGTTTTCTTGAACGTGGTGACACAAGGAAGTATTCATGGCGCAGCGCGCGCGCTTGGTGTGACACAGCCCGCGATCACCGCAAGCATGCGCGAGCTGGAAAAGACAGTAGGCGTGCCGCTACTGCTGCGATCGGTCAAAGGCGTGAAGCTGACGTCTTATGGGGCGGTGTTCTACCGTCGCGCAAAATCCATCG
Source organism: Ralstonia sp. A12 (assembly GCF_000801955.1). GTDB lineage: Bacteria > Pseudomonadota > Gammaproteobacteria > Burkholderiales > Burkholderiaceae > Ralstonia. The sequence goes on along the minus strand of NZ_JSZO01000024.1, from coordinate 5,687 downwards.
CGGCTGACATGAAGCGAGCCGAGGACGAGCTGCTGGAAATGCGCGGTGAGCAGGCGGGAAGTGTCGTAGTGGGCCTGTCCGAACTGGCAGAGTGTTGCTTGTTGCCGAAGGTGTTCAGTGAGTTTCGGAGAGAAGGGCGCGATACGTTGCTGTCCTTCTATCAAAGTAGCTTTTCCTCTGCGTTGGGCCGACTGTTCGAAAACGCGATTGACTTCGCGATTGTCAATGGGCTCCGGGATATGAAGTTCCCGGATTTCGTGGTGCCAAGGCGGTTGTTCTCGATGCCGGTGGTTGCGGTTGCCAGGCCATCACACCCCAAGATTCACGCGCAGCGTATCGATGCGGTGACCGACCAAGAATGGTTGCTGCCATGCGAGGTGGGCGACGACGTCGACCGAGCGTTCACGCAATACTTCGAGTCCACTGGATTGCAGGTACCTAAGGTCTCTCGTTGCCAGACGATCTCAGCGGCGATTCTCTTGCTGCAGGAGGCGGACTTGATTGCTCCTGTTCAGTACCCGACCTTCAAAATGAAGATGGAGAGCCACGGTCTTGAGGCGATGCCGATGCAGATAGAAGGCATCACCATGTCTGCCTATCTGCTAACGCGGCGTGATCACCATTTGTCGGATGACGCCGAGGCGCTTCTGGAAATGTTCGAAGAGGCTGCCAGAGAAGTTCCATTCGTTGAGCGCGACGCTCTGACTTCCTGACCTCGTCTCAAGCGCTAGACGGAGGCGGGATAGTGGACCCGGGCACGGTTGACCAACAAGTATTTTGAGATGCGCTAGCGCCGGAGCTTTCACGCACATGGGCACGGTTTTGCCACCGAGTGGGTACGGAGGCACGTGTTAGTGCGAGCGGCTCTGCAAGATAAACCGCTGGCAAAGCGTTGGTTAGCCGAGGTGATTATGTCAATAATAATATTTATCTATATGGATAAAAATATCTTATCTTGTGGCGGCGGGGCTGTATTGGTAGATTTTTTCCATCAGGATCCCTTGCAATTGTAGCCAATGATTCGAGTTTCAAAATTAAATGATCGTGTCTACATCGATAGTTGTAGTTTCCGCTGATTGATTGGGGGTGGCTAATCGAAAGTGGAAGTTATCGATGACAATGTCATTCTTTTTTGAAATGTGAATAGCATTTCAAAGATACGGTAAGAAATGCGGTTGGTGCCTGGTTTGGCGTTGAAGAGCGCCCGTGATGAGGCGCAAAGATGGTTCTGAGGGTGTGCAGTTTTTAATTGATGCGGGGGTTGAAGTGGGTATGAAGATCGCTTTGGTGGAGGATGACGGGGACCAAGCCGAGTTGGTGCGCCAGATTATCCAATCCACTTCAAATGAGTGCGAGTGTTTCCCCAACGGCGTGTCGCTCATTCGCGCGCTGAGGGATCGGTCCTTCGATATGTTCATCCTGGACAAGAACTTGCCGGATCTGAGCGGCGATGAGCTCGTGGTGTGGATCCGGCGGACCGTCGGGCTGAATACGCCGGTGATGTTTCTCACCTCGTGCCAGTTCGAGGAAAGCCTGGTGGGTGCACTGAATGCGGGTGCGGACGACTACGTCTCGAAGCCGATTCGACCTGCCGAGCTGGCAGCCAGGGTTGGGGCGCTGCTCCGGCGTTCCTACCCGTCCGGCCACGTGGGTGATACCGCGATTCAGCTGGGGCTGTACAGCCTGGATTCCGTGACCAAGACGGCGAGGTTGCGCGGTGTTGACGTCGGCCTGGCGCCGAAGGAATTCGATGTCGCGTTGTACCTCTTCGGAAACGTTGGGCGGCTGGTGCCGAGGGACGTTATCGAGAAGGCGGTCTGGGGGCGCGTCATTGGCCCCGACTCAAGGACGCTGGACACGCATGTCTCGCGCGTGCGGACCAAGATGGCCATCAAGCCGGAACACGGGTTCAGGTTGATGAACGTGTATTCGCACGGGTTCCGTCTTACGCAGGTGAGTGCGGAGGATGAGGTGAGTGCGGAGGATGAGTAGGTGAGCGGCGGTCTTTAAGTGAGGGGGGGCGCTTGGACATGCCGTGAGGGCGGGTGGTCATGCTCATTCGTCGGCCAGTTGGCGCGTGACCTGGGCAATCAGCTGTTCCGCCCCGAGCCGGAGGTCCAACGCAATGTCGGCGCCGCGCTGATTGACGACACGCACCAGGTACCTCGCGCGATCGCCATCCTGCAGGCCTGCGACATGCGCGGCTTCGCACAGGCGCAGCCAACTACCGCGGTGCACGGAGCAGGCAGCTTTGCGCTCAACCAGGAGACGGTTGAGAGCGAGCTGAATGTCCACACGCGAAACCATGACAGAAACCTCTCGATTGAAGATCTTTAAACAGGAACGTCATTCGCCAAGCCAGATGCCGATTCGTGCACCAAGGCCGGCCAGCGAGATGGCGGCTCCAAAGATCAGCATGAACCGTAGAACCTCTTTGGAAACGACGCCCGGGTAATGCCGGTTGATCAGCACAGAAGCGGTAATGGCTAAAAGGCCGCCGAGCATCAGTACGAGAGAGAGCGGGATTTTTCCCAAGGCGCTGGTCCGTGTTTCACGAAGTCGTGGCGGATAGTAGGTTGGCAAACAGGCCCGGAAAAAAATGACTGTGACGGCGCGACCCACCTGATTGGGTGATCAAGCAGGTGGAAATGGTGTGCGCCTTCGCGGGGGGGGGGGAGGGTGTTGCTCCTAAAGAACTGGATCCGTTCGGAGTACAGGTCTTTTGGAGGGCAGTGAAGGCCGGCACCGGTTGTTTTGTCAAAACGATGCCGTGCAGTAGTGGCGGTTGGTTGGACTGCAGAGCAAGTTTTGGTTGAGCTGTTGCCCTCTGCGCACGCTGAGCGTTGCCTTACAAAAAAAGGCAGACACAGTTGTTTTGCGTAGTTCCGCGGTGGGCAGCCGTTGGATCAATCAATGTTTTATGGCGTGCCTGCGCCAGATATGGGAGGACGCAACCAGCCTGACATACCTCCAGTTGCAACCGGGCTCCTGCTCTTGCTCAGAGGCAGTGAGATTCCGACACACGAGTTTTTATTCCCCCGGCCACGCCGGGGCACGATGGTCGACAGATAGGGCTCGACAACTCTCCTTAGACATCGTGTCCGACGTGCAAAACGCGGGCGGGTGGCGTTCTCGCCCCCGCAACCATCGCATGCCTTTGATTGCAGTACTCGCCCTGGTGAACCTCATCACCTGGACACGTGTGCTGCACGCATTGCATGCCTTGCTTTTCTGATCAACCTGCTCGCGCCAAGAAAAAGAGGGATCAACATGAACAAGATTTACAAGAGCATCTGGAATGAGGCGCTGGGCGCTTGGGTGGCTGTTTCGGAAGTGCAGTCTGCCCGGGGGAAGCGCAGCAAGGGCGGGCTAGCCAAAGGCGCTGCGGCGGTGCTGATTGGCTTGGCGTCAGGCGCAGCGCATGCGAACCTATTTGGCGGTAGTGGTTCTGGAGGTTCTGGATGCAGCGGTACCGGTGCAGGACCGGACGGCAACACCTACAGCTTCGTCAACTATACCGATGGCAGTAACGGGTACTCCACGGTTCTCGGCTGCGGGGCAAACGGCGGCGGCTATAACGGTGTCACCGTCTATGGTTTCAATGCGACGGCGACTGGGGCCGGGGCCACTGCATCTGGGTATGTGGCAAAGGCTGGAACTGGGGCTTCTGCTTTTGGCATGAACGCAGTGGCAACTGGTAACAACAGTGTTGCGGTTGGTATCAACGCGTCGGCATCGGGCATAGGAGGCGTTGCAATTGGCTCTGGTGCGAACGCGAACAGCACTCAAAATTCCACTGCAGTTGGGGTGGGTGCGACGGCAACCGGCATCAACGGCACGGCGCTGGGATGGACCTCCAAGGCGTTAGGCTCGGATAGCGTTGCACTCGGGGAAGCTGCATCGGTATCGGCGGCGGGTTCGAGTAGCATTGCAATTGGGTTGAGTGCCTCGGCAACGGTCGCGAACAGCGTTGCACTGGGAAGCAACGCAGTAACGGCGGCGGCAGTGGCCACAGCCAGTGCGACGGTGGGAGGGCAAACGTATAGCGGATTTGCCGGTGCTACCCCAACCGGTGTGGTCAGCGTTGGGGCTGTAAACAGCGAGCGCCAGATCAGCAATGTTGCCGCGGGTCGAGTTTCCGCGACCAGTACGGACGCCATCAACGGCAGTCAGCTCTACATTGGTCTGAGCACGACGAACAGCTCGATCACTTCGTTGTCGACGTCGGCGTCGACTGGGATCAGCACGGCGCAAAGTGGTGTGACCTCGCTGTCCACTGCGCTGAGCACAACGAATAGCAACGTCGCGTCGTTGAGCACGGGCCTGAGCACGACCAACAGCACGGTGACATCGCTGTCGACGTCAGCATCGACGGGGATCAGCACCGCGCAAAGCGGCGTGAATTCGCTGTCCACGGGCCTGAGTACGACGAATAGCAACGTCGCGTCACTTTCCACCGGCCTGAGCACCACCAATAGCACGGTGACGTCGCTGTCGACCTCGGCGTCGACGGGGATCAGTACGGCGCAGAGTGGGGTGACCTCGCTGTCCACCGCGCTGAGCACGACGAACAGCAACGTCGCGTCGTTGTCGACTGGTTTGAGCACGACTAACAGCACGGTGACGTCACTGTCCACGTCGGCCTCGACGGGGATCAGTACGGCGCAAAGCGGTGTGAACTCGCTGTCCACTGGTCTGAGCACGACGAACAGCAACGTTGCGTCGTTGTCGACCGGCCTCAGCACCACCAATAGCACGGTGACGTCGCTGTCGACGTCGGCGTCGACGGGGATCAGTACGGCGCAGAGCGGTGTGAACTCGCTGTCCACTGGTCTGAGCACGACGAACAGCAATGTCGCGTCGTTGTCGACTGGCCTGAGCACCACCAATAGCACGGTGACGTCGCTGTCGACTTCGGCATCGACCGGGATCAGCACGGCACAGAGCGGTGTGAGCTCATTGTCTACGGGCTTGAGCACAACCAACAGCACGGTGGCCTCGCTGTCGACCTCGGCTTCGACGGGGATCAGTACAGCACAGAGCGGGGTGAATTCGCTGAGCACTGGTCTGAGTACGACCAATAGCAATGTTGCCTCGCTGTCCACGGACCTGAGCACGACCAACAGCGCGCTGACGTCACTGTCGACGTCGGCGTCGACGGGGATCAGCACCGCGCAAAGTGGGGTGAACTCGCTGTCTACCGGCCTGAGCACGACCAATAGCAACGTTGCGTCGCTGTCGACGGGTCTGAGTACGACGAGCAGCAATGTCGCGTCGCTGAGCACGGGCCTGAGCACCACCAACAGCACGTTGACGTCGTTGTCGACCTCCGCATCGACCGGGATCAGCACGGCGCAAAGCGGCGTGAACTCGCTGTCGACGGGCCTGAGCACGACGAACAGCAACGTCGCGTCGTTGAGCACGGGCCTGAGCACGACCAACAGCACGGTGACATCGCTGTCGACGTCAGCATCGACGGGGATCAGCACCGCGCAAAGTGGGGTGAACTCGCTGTCGACCGGACTGAGCACCACCAATAGTACGGTGACGTCGCTGTCGACCTCGGCGTCGACCGGGATCAGCACGGCACAGAGTGGGGTGAACTCGTTGTCCACTGGTCTGAGCACGACGAACAGCAATGTCGCGTCGCTGTCGACCGGCCTGAGCACGACCAACAGTACGGTGAC
>NZ_JSZO01000023.1 GCF_000801955.1 Ralstonia sp. A12 | reverse complement strand
TTGCCAAGATCATCAAGTAAGTTGCTGTAACTCTTCCATGCGGCTGCCAACCGGCCGCATGTGAAGTGCCAGAGTGGGGTTGACCGAAATGGCAACCCCAAAGCTGTTTTAGGGGTATAGCTCAACTGGCAGAGCGTCGGTCTCCAAAACCGAAGGTTGGGGGTTCGATTCCCTCTGCCCCTGCCAATTCATCAGCCGCGTAGCGCGATTCAGCGCCACGCGGCTTGTCTCGTTTGGGAAACATGGCCAATCCGACCGTCGAAACCGTCAACACCGCCAGCGGCAAATGGCTGCTGGTCGTGGCGTTCCTGCTGGTGGTCGCAGGGGTGATCGGTTTTTACTTGCTGGCGCAACAGCCGAGTTACGTCCGTGCGGCCTCGCTGATCGGCGGGCTGGTGCTGGGTGCCGGTGTTGCACTGGTGTCCGCGCCGGGGCAGAGCTTTATCGAGTTCGCCCGCGAGTCGTACCGCGAAGTTCGTAAGGTCGTTTGGCCGACGCGCAAGGAAGCAGGGCAGATGACCGGTCTGGTGTTTGCCTTCGTGGTAATCATGGCCTTGTTCCTCTGGTCTGCGGACAAGCTCATCGAGTGGGTAATCTTCTCGCTCGTGTTGGGCTGGAAATAATCGAGTGAAGCCATGACGGATAACGCAGCGAACGACACGTCCACGGATTCGTCCGCACCGGCCTCTAAGAAGCGCTGGTATGTCGTGCATGCCTACTCGGGCATGGAAAAGAGCGTGCAACGCGCGCTGCAGGAGCGCATTGAGCGCGAAGGCCTGCAACATCTGTTCGGCCAGATTCTGGTGCCGTCGGAAGAGGTGATGGAAAGCAAGAGCGGTCGCAAGACCGTGACCGAGCGCCGCCTTTTCCCGGGCTATGTCTTTGTCGAAATGGAGATGACCGACGAGACCTGGCACTTGGTCAAGAACACGGCCAAGGTGACGGGGTTCATCGGTGGTACGGGTAACCGTCCCTCGCCGATTTCCAAGGGCGAAGTCGACAAGATCATGGCCCAGATCCAGGAAGGCGTCGAAAAGCCGCGTCCTAAGACGCTGTTCGAAGTGGGCGAAATGGTGCGTGTGAAGGAAGGCCCGTTCACCGACTTCAACGGCAACGTCGAGGAAGTGAACTACGAGAAGTCGCGCCTGCGCGTTTCCGTGACGATCTTCGGGCGTGCAACGCCGGTCGAACTCGAGTTTGGCCAGGTCGAGAAGGTATAAGGATTGGGTGCGGGGGCGTAAGCCGCCGCGCCAATCGCCCAGTCCATTGGACTTGGCGGGCAACGGCGGTGAAGCCGCCTGCGCCAACAGAGGAGCGTCAGCCCTGCGCTGATGCGTTACCACTCAATAGGATTGCCACGGTTGTCTTAGCTGGGCAATCCGGATTGGAGTCAAGATGGCCAAGAAAATTATTGGCTTTATCAAGCTGCAAATTCCGGCTGGTAAAGCAAATCCGTCCCCGCCCGTCGGCCCGGCCCTGGGTCAACGCGGTCTGAACATCATGGAGTTCTGCAAGGCGTTCAACGCGCAGACTCAAGGCATGGAGCCGGGCCTGCCGGTGCCGGTGGTGATTACCGCCTTCGCCGACAAGAGCTTCACCTTCGTGATGAAGTCGCCGCCGGCGACCGTGCTCATCAAGAAGGCAGCCGGTATCCAGAAGGGCTCGGCCAAGCCGCATACCGACAAGGTCGGCAAGATCACCCGCGCCCAGGCTGAAGAAATCGCCAAGGCAAAGAACGCTGACCTGACCGCAGCTGATCTGGACGCCGCCGTGCGTACGATCGCCGGTAGCGCCCGTTCGATGGGTATCACGGTGGAGGGCCTGTAATCATGGCAAAGATTTCGAAGCGCGTGGCCGCAAACAAGGCCAAGGTCGAGCGTACCAAGTTCTACCCGATCGACGAAGCCCTGAGCCTCGTTAAGGAATGCGCCAGCGCCAAGTTCGATGAGTCCATCGACGTGGCCGTGCAACTGGGCATCGATGCGAAGAAGTCGGACCAAGTGGTGCGTGGTTCGGTGGTGCTGCCTGCCGGTACCGGTAAGTCGGTGCGCGTGGCCGTGTTTGCCCAAGGCGACAAGGCAGAGCAAGCCAAGGCTGCTGGTGCAGAGATCGTCGGCATGGAAGACTTGGCTGAGCAGATCAAGGCCGGCAAGATGGACTTCGACGTCGTGATCGCTTCGCCGGACACGATGCGCGTGGTTGGTACGCTGGGTCAGATCCTGGGCCCGCGCGGCCTGATGCCGAACCCGAAGGTCGGCACCGTGACGCCGGACGTCGCCACGGCTGTGAAGAACGCCAAGGCTGGTCAGGTGCAATTCCGTGTCGACAAGGCCGGTATCATCCACGCCACCATCGGCCGCCGTTCGTTCGAACCGGCTGCTCTGAAGAGCAACCTGGCTGCACTGCTGGACGCGCTGACCAAGGCTAAGCCGGCTTCGAGCAAGGGCGTGTACCTGCGCAAGGTCGCCGTCTCGTCGACCATGGGCGTTGGCGTGCGTGTCGACCAGGCAACCCTGGCTGCCTGATCGTTCTCGATCATTCGCGCTGGGTGGCCCGATAACCACCCCAGCGTTAGCAGTTTTCTCTCGCGTGGCCCCGGCCACGCGGTCCCTTGCGGTTTGAGGGAAGGACTTTGGGCAGGGGCGGATGTGTGCGCAAGCGCGCTGAAGCCGCTGGTTATCAAAGACCGTTGGCGGTGAAGGGCTCGTCGAGCCGACACCTTAATCGCGACGCAATCCGGTAACGGAGCGCACGGCCAACGCAGATGGCGCCCCCGAAGGGAATAAGTGACTTTGGTATTGCCGAAGTGATTTGTGCCAATCGGACGCCGTACTTTTGGACTGACCGAGGTGACCTCAGTGACTGTGGAAACCGAAGTCGTTTTGGAGCTTAACCGTGGCACTCAATCTCGAAGATAAGAAGGCCGTCGTGGCCGAGGTAACGGCGCAAGTCGCCAAGGCCTCGACCATCGTCGTTGCTGAATATCGCGGTATCACGGTTGGCGATCTGACCAAGCTGCGCGCGCAAGCGCGCCAGCAAGGCGTCTACCTGCGCGTTCTGAAGAACACGCTGGCACGCCGCGCTGTTGAAGGCACGCCGTTTGCCGAACTCGCCGAGCAACTGACTGGCCCGCTGATCTACGGTATTTCCGAAGACGCAGTGGCCCCGGCCAAGGTGCTGAACGATTTCGCCAAGGGCAATGACAAGCTGGTGCTGCGCGCCGGTTCGTACGAAGGCAAGGTGCTGGACGCCAATGGCGTGAAGGCCCTGGCTTCGATCCCGAGCCGCGAAGAACTGCTCAGCAAGCTGCTGTTCGTCATGCAGGCACCGGTGTCGGGCTTTGCCCGCGCCCTGGGTGCTCTGGCTGCCAAGCAAGGCGAAGGCGAGGCTGCTGCAGCCTAATCGGCCGCGGCACCACGTACAGATCGCACGATCGATACCGAATCACATTCTGGAGTTATTCAAATGGCAATCACCAAAGACGACATCCTCGAAGCCGTTGGCTCGATGTCCGTGATGGAACTGAACGACCTGGTCAAGGCGTTCGAAGAGAAGTTTGGCGTGTCGGCAGCTGCTGTTGCAGTGGCTGGCCCGGCAGCTGGCGGCGCCGCTGCTGCAGCCGAAGAGCAAACCGAATTCACCGTGACGCTGAAGAGCGCCGGCGCGAACAAGGTTGGCGTCATCAAGGCCGTGCGTGAAATCACCGGCCTGGGCCTGAAGGAAGCCAAGGACCTGGTCGATGGCGCACCGAAGCCCGTGAAGGAAGGCGTCGACAAGAAGACCGCCGACGAGCTGGTGAAGAAGCTGGTGGAAGCCGGCGCGGAAGCCGAAGCCAAGTAAGTGCAGGTCTCGCGTGCCGTATTCGGTACGCGACGGAGGCTGGCAAAGGGAGATTTCCCGGCGCCAGCCTTTTTGCGCTTGTGGGACGCGATGCTGAGCGATCCTGCAATCACGCAATAAGTAACGCTAAAGTCTCTTTCGCCGGGTTTTCCGGCAGCCGGCCGGAACAAGGCCAGCAGAGGCCAAACATCAGTGGCACACTAGGCAGTTCGCAGTCCGCTGATGTTTGTCTTCTGAACCGACTGCAGAAGGCAAGTTTGGTCGGGTACTCCCCCGTCCGTAGCATGGGCTCCATGGGTTCATGTGCGGGCGGCGCGCGCAGTACCGTCAGCCAGAGGTTGGTAGCGGCCAACCGCCAAATCCCGTCACCAGTCGCTGAACACCTCAAGTGCCAGGCGTGACCTACGCTACAAGTCCGTCGCGCGCACTTGCGATGATTCGGAGATCCCATGGCGTACAGCTTTACCGAGAAAAAGCGCATTCGCAAGAGTTTCGCGAAGCGTGCAACGGTCCATCAGGTTCCCTTCCTGCTTGCCACCCAGATTCAATCGTATGCTCAGTTCTTGCAAGCCGAGGCAGGCCCCTCGCAACGCAAGACCGAAGGCCTGCAGGCTGCATTCAATGCCATCTTCCCCATCGCGTCGCACAATGGTCTGGCGCGCATGGAGTTTGTGTCGTATCACCTGTCCAACCCGCCGTTTGACGTCAAGGAATGTCAACAGCGTGGTCTGACCTTCCACTCGGCGCTGCGCGCAAAAGTGCGCTTGATCATCAACGACCGCGAGAACCCCACCAAGGTCAAGGAGATCAAGGAGCAAGAAGTCTACATGGGCGAAATTCCGCTCATGACCTCCACCGGTTCGTTCGTGATCAACGGCACGGAACGTGTGATCGTGTCCCAGCTGCACCGTTCGCCGGGCGTGTTCTTCGAACACGACAAGGGCAAGACGCACAGCTCGGGCAAGCTGCTGTTCTCGGCACGGATCATTCCGTACCGCGGCTCTTGGCTCGACTTCGAATTCGACCCGAAGGACATCCTGTACTTCCGCGTTGACCGCCGGCGCAAGATGCCGGTGACGATTCTGCTGAAGTCGATCGGCCTGACGCCGGAACAGATCCTGGCGCACTTCTTCGTGTTCGATAACTTCACGCTCAAGAGCGAAGGCGCACTGATGGAATTCGTGCCCGAGCGTCTGCGTGGTGAAGTCGCGCGCTTCGACATCTCCGACAAGAACGGCAAGGTCGTCGTCGAGAAGGACAAGCGTATCAACGCCAAGCACATCCGTGACCTGGACTCGGCTGGCACCAAGCTGATCAGCGTGCCGGAAGACTACCTGCTGGGCCGCGTGCTGGCGAAGAACATCGTCGATCCGGACACCGGTGAAGTCCTGGCCAACGCCAACGACGAACTGACCGAAGGCGTGCTCGAGAAGCTGCGCGACGCCGACGTGAAGGAAATCCAGACGCTGTACACGAACGATCTGGATCAAGGTCCGTACATCTCGTCCACGCTGCGCACGGACGACACGGCCGACCAGACCGCCGCGCGTATCGCGATCTACCGCATGATGCGCCCCGGCGAGCCGCCGACCGAAGACGCCGTCGAAGCGCTGTTCCAACGTCTGTTCTACAGCGAAGACTCGTACGACCTGTCGCGCGTGGGCCGCATGAAGGTCAACAGCCGTCTGAACCGCTCGGAAGGCACTGGCCCGATGGTGCTGACGGACGACGACATCCTCGACACGATCAAGCTGTTGGTGAACCTGCGTAACGGCAAGGGCGAAGTGGACGATATCGACCACCTCGGCAACCGTCGCGTGCGTTGCGTCGGCGAACTGGCGGAAAACCAGTTCCGTGCCGGTCTGTCGCGCGTTGAGCGTGCTGTGAAGGAACGTCTGGGCCAAGCCGAGACGGAAAACCTGATGCCGCACGACCTGATCAACTCGAAGCCGATTTCGTCGGCGATTCGCGAGTTCTTCGGTTCGTCGCAGCTGTCGCAGTTCATGGACCAGACCAACCCGCTGTCGGAAGTCACGCACAAGCGTCGTATTTCGGCACTGGGCCCGGGCGGTCTGACGCGCGAGCGAGCGGGCTTTGAAGTCCGCGACGTGCACCCGACCCACTACGGCCGCGTGTGCCCGATCGAAACGCCGGAAGGTCCGAACATTGGTCTGATCAACTCGCTGGCACTGTACGCACAGCTGAACGACTACGGCTTCCTGGAAACGCCGTACCGCAAGGTTGAAAACAGCAAGCTGACCGACGAAGTGCACTACCTGTCGGCCATCGAAGAAGGCAAGTACGTGGTGGCACAGGCCAACGCGACGGTGGACGAGAACGGCAACTTGGTTGACGAACTGGTCTCCGCACGTGAAGGCAGCGAGCGTGAAACGCGTATGGTCACGCCGGACCGCGTGGAATACATCGACGTGGCGCCGTCGCAGATCGTGTCGGCTGCAGCTTCGCTGGTGCCGTTCCTCGAGCACGATGATGCAAACCGTGCACTGATGGGCGCAAACATGCAGCGTCAGGCCGTGCCTTGCCTGCGTGCAGACAAGCCGCTGGTGGGTACCGGCGTCGAGCGCACCGTGGCAGTGGACTCGGGTACGGCGGTGCAGGCCACCCGTGGCGGCGTGGTTGACTACGTTGATGCAAACCGCGTGGTGATCCGTGTGAACGATGCGGAAGCCGTTGCTGGTGAAGTCGGCGTCGACATCTACAACCTGATCAAGTACACGCGTTCGAACCAGAACACGAACATCAACCAGCGTCCGATGGTCAAGGTGGGCGATATCGTTGCCCGCGGCGACGTGATCGCTGACGGCGCTTCGACCGACATGGGCGAGCTCGCGCTCGGCCAGAACATGCTGGTCGCGTTCATGCCCTGGAACGGCTACAACTTCGAGGATTCGATCCTGATCTCGGAGCGTGTGGTTGCGGAAGACCGCTACACCTCGATCCACATCGAGGAGCTGTCGGTCGTTGCGCGCGACACCAAGCTCGGACCGGAAGAAATCACGCGCGATATCTCGAACCTGGCTGAAGCCCAACTGGCTCGCCTGGACGAATCGGGCATCACGTACATCGGCGCCGAAGTGGAAGCCGGCGACGTGATGGTCGGCAAGGTCACGCCGAAGGGCGAGACCCAGCTGACGCCGGAAGAGAAGCTGCTGCGTGCGATCTTCGGTGAGAAGGCGTCCGACGTGAAGGACACCTCGCTGCGCGTGCCGTCGGGTATGAGCGGTACCGTGATCGACGTGCAGGTCTTCACGCGTGAAGGCGTGACGCGCGACAAGCGCGCCCAGTCGATCATCGACGAAGAACTGAAGCGCTACCGCCTGGACCTGAACGACCAGCTGCGTATCGTGGAAGGCGATGCCTTCCAGCGTCTGGAGCGTCTGCTGGTGGGCAAGGTTGCCAACGGCGGCCCGAAGAAGCTGGCCAAGGGCACTGCGCTGACGAAGGAATACCTGGCCGATCTGGACAAGTGGCACTGGTTCGACATCCGTCCGTCGGATGACGAAGTGGCGCTGCAACTGGAAGCTGTGAAGGTCGCCATCGAGCAGAAGCGCCACGACTTCGACCTCGCGTTCGAAGAGAAGCGCAAGAAGCTCACGCAAGGCGACGAACTGCCGCCGGGCGTGATCAAGATGGTCAAGGTGTACCTGGCCGTGAAGCGTCGCCTGCAGCCTGGTGACAAGATGGCCGGTCGTCACGGTAACAAGGGTGTTGTGTCGAAGATCACCCCGATCGAAGACATGCCGTACATGGCTGACGGTACGCCGGCAGACATCGTGCTGAACCCGCTGGGCGTGCCTTCGCGGATGAACGTGGGTCAGATTCTCGAAACCCACCTGGGCTGGGCCGCGCGCGGTCTGGGCGAGCGCATCGGCAACATGCTCAAGGCGCAAGCCAAGGCTGCCGAAGTTCGCAAGCTGCTGGGTCAGATCTACAACGAGAGCGGCAAGGTTGAGGATCTGGACAGCCTGTCCGACGCTGAAGTGCTGGAACTGGCCGAGAACCTGAAGAAGGGCGTGCCGTTCGCGACGCCGGTGTTCGATGGTGCGCATGAGGATGAAATTCGCCGCATGCTGGACCTCGCCTATCCGGAAGACATCGCGAAGGAGAAGGGCCTGACCGCTTCCAAGCAGCAGGTCACGCTGTTCGACGGCCGCACCGGTGAAGCCTTCGAGCGTCCGGTCACGCTGGGCGTGATGCACATGCTGAAGCTGCACCACTTGGTCGACGACAAGATGCACGCGCGTTCGACCGGTCCGTACTCGCTGGTGACGCAGCAGCCGTTGGGCGGTAAGGCCCAGTTCGGTGGCCAGCGTTTCGGTGAAATGGAAGTGTGGGCACTCGAAGCGTACGGCGCGTCCTACGTGCTGCAGGAAATGCTGACCGTGAAGTCGGATGACGTGAACGGCCGGACCAAGGTGTACGAGAACATCGTCAAGGGCGAGCACTCGATCGATGCCGGCATGCCGGAATCGTTCAACGTGCTGGTGAAGGAAATCCGCTCGCTGGGTATCGACATCGACCTCGAGCGCAACTAAGCGCCGAAGCGGTGAGGGCGTGGCGGCACGGGTTGTCCCAACCTGCCACGCCTTGGTAACAGCAGTAGCAGCCCATTGACGAAGATTTAGGGCCGGTGCCTTAGCAGTCCTAAGGCGCCAGCCTCAAACTCAAGGAGTTTGGAATGAAAGCATTGCTCGACCTATTCCGTCAGGTACAGCAAGAAGAGCAGTTTGACGCGATCAAGATTGGCCTCGCGTCGCCTGAGAAAATCCGTTCGTGGTCGTACGGCGAAGTCAAGAAGCCCGAGACCATCAACTACCGTACGTTCAAGCCCGAGCGTGACGGTCTGTTCTGCGCCAAGATCTTCGGCCCGATCAAGGACTACGAGTGCCTGTGCGGCAAGTACAAGCGCCTGAAGCATCGTGGCGTGATCTGCGAGAAGTGCGGCGTTGAAGTGACGCTGGCCAAGGTGCGCCGTGAGCGCATGGGCCACATCGAACTGGCTGCGCCGACTGCGCACATCTGGTTCCTGAAGTCGCTGCCGTCGCGTCTGGGCATGGTGCTCGACATGACGCTGCGCGACATCGAGCGCGTGCTGTACTTCGAAGCATTCGTCGTGGTTGAGCCCGGCATGACCGCGCTCAAGAAGAGCCAGATCATGTCGGAAGACGACTACCTGGCCAAGTGCGACGAGTACGGCGAGGGCGAATTCGTCGCCATGATGGGCGCCGAAGGCATTCGCGAGCTGCTGCGCGACATCGACATCGAGAAGCAGATCGAAACGATCCGCGCCGAACTGCAAGCCACGGGTTCGGAAGCCAAGATCAAGAAGTTCGCCAAGCGCCTGAAGGTGCTCGAGGCATTCCAGCGTTCGGGCATCAAGCCGGACTGGATGATTCTCGAAGTGCTGCCGGTGCTGCCGCCCGAGCTGCGTCCGCTGGTGCCGCTGGACGGCGGCCGTTTCGCCACGTCGGACCTGAACGACCTGTATCGCCGCGTGATCAACCGGAACAACCGTCTGAAGCGTCTGCTCGAGCTGAAGGCGCCGGAGATCATCGTGCGCAACGAAAAGCGCATGCTGCAGGAAGCAGTGGACTCGCTGCTGGACAACGGCCGTCGCGGCAAGGCGATGACCGGCGCCAACAAGCGTCCGCTGAAGTCGCTGGCTGAAATGATCAAGGGTAAGGGCGGCCGTTTCCGTCAGAACCTGCTGGGCAAGCGCGTGGACTACTCGGGCCGTTCGGTCATCGTGGTGGGCCCGACGCTCAAGCTGCACCAGTGCGGCCTGCCCAAGCTGATGGCGCTCGAACTCTTCAAGCCCTTCATCTTCCACAAGCTGGAAACGATGGGCATCGCCACCACCATCAAGGCGGCGAAGAAGGAAGTGGAAAGCCAGACGCCGGTGGTGTGGGACATCCTCGAAGATGTCATCCGCGAACACCCGGTGATGCTGAACCGTGCGCCGACGCTGCACCGTCTGGGTATCCAGGCGTTCGAGCCGGTGCTGATCGAAGGCAAGGCCATCCAGCTGCACCCGCTGGTTTGCGCGGCGTTCAACGCCGACTTCGACGGTGACCAGATGGCTGTTCACGTTCCGCTGTCGCTCGAAGCGCAGATGGAAGCGCGTACGCTGATGCTGGCGTCGAACAACGTGCTGTTCCCGGCCAACGGCGAACCGTCGATCGTGCCGTCGCAAGACGTGGTGCTGGGTCTGTACTACACGACCCGCGACAAGATCAACGGCAAGGGTGAAGGCATGACCTTCGCCGATATCTCGGAAGTCATCCGCGCCTACGAGAACAAGGAAGTCGAACTGGCTTCGCGCGTGAACGTGCGGATCACCGAGTACGACCTGGTGAACCCGGAAGCCGACGGCGACGCCCGCTTCGCACCGAAGATCACGCTGCAATCGACCACGATTGGCCGCGCGATTCTGTCGGAGATCCTGCCGAAGGGTCTGCCGTTCTCGGTGCTGAACAAGCCGCTGAAGAAGAAGGAAATCTCGCGCCTGATCAACACGGCGTTCCGCAAGTGCGGTCTGCGCGAAACCGTGATCTTCGCTGACAAGCTGCTGCAGTCGGGCTTCCGCCTGGCAACGCGCGCCGGTATCTCGATCGCCATCGACGACATGCTGGTGCCGCCGGCCAAGGAGAAGATCATCTCCGAGGCAGCCGCCAAGGTGAAGGAATACGACAAGCAGTACATGTCGGGTCTGGTGACGGACCAGGAGCGTTACAACAACGTCGTGGACATCTGGGGCGCCGCTGGTGACCAGGTGGGCAAGGCGATGATGGAGCAGCTCCAGACCGAAGACGTGGTCGATCGCAACGGCAAGACCGTCAAGCAAGAGTCGTTCAACTCCATCTACATGATGGCCGACTCGGGCGCACGGGGTTCCGCTGCACAGATCCGTCAGCTGGCAGGGATGCGTGGCCTGATGGCCAAGCCGGACGGCTCGATTATTGAAACGCCGATTACCGCGAACTTCCGCGAAGGCCTGAACGTTCTGCAGTACTTCATCTCGACCCACGGTGCACGTAAGGGTCTGGCTGATACGGCACTGAAGACCGCAAACTCGGGTTACCTGACCCGTCGTCTGGTCGACGTGACGCAGGATCTGGTCGTGGTGGAAGACGATTGCGGCACCACCAACGGCGTCTTGATGAAGGCGCTGGTGGAAGGCGGTGAAGTGATCGAAGCCCTGCGCGACCGTATCCTGGGCCGCGTGGTCGTGGGCGATGTGGTGAACCCGGAAACGCAGGAAACGGCCATCGAGAATGGCACGCTGCTGGACGAAGACCTGGTCGAGCTGATTGATTCGATCGGCGTGGACGAAGTCAAGGTCCGCACGCCGCTGACCTGCGACACGCGCTACGGCCTGTGCGCCAAGTGCTACGGCCGTGACCTCGGCCGCGGCGTGCTGGTGAACTCGGGTGAAGCGGTGGGTGTGATCGCTGCTCAGTCGATCGGTGAGCCGGGCACACAGCTGACGATGCGTACGTTCCACATTGGTGGTGCGGCATCGCGTGCGGCAGTGGCATCGAGCGTGGAAGCGAAGGCAACTGGTATCGTGCGTTTCACGGCGACGATGCGCTACGTCACCAACGCGAAGGGCGAGCAGATCGTCATCTCGCGTTCAGGCGAAGCGCTGATCACCGACGACCACGGCCGCGAGCGTGAGCGCCACAAGATCACGTATGGCGCGACGCTGCTGGTGCAGGATGGCCAGTCCATCAAGGCCGGCACGCAGCTCGCCACGTGGGATCCGCTGACGCGTCCGATCATTTCGGAGTACTCGGGCACCATCAAGTTCGAGAACGTCGAAGAAGGCGTGACCGTTGCCAAGCAGATGGACGAAGTGACCGGTCTGTCGACGCTGGTGGTGATCGATGCGAAGCGTCGTACCGCTGCCACGAAGGGCATTCGTCCGCAGGTGAAGCTGCTCGACTCGTCGGGCGCCGAAGTGAAGATCCCGGGCACGGACCACTCCGTGACCATCGGCTTCCAGGTGGGCGCGCTGATCACCGTGAAGGACGGTCAGCAAGTGCACGTGGGTGAAGTGCTGGCACGTATCCCGACCGAATCGCAGAAGACGCGTGACATTACCGGTGGTCTGCCGCGTGTGGCCGAACTGTTCGAAGCCCGTTCGCCGAAGGACGCTGCCGTGCTGGCAGAAGTCACCGGTACGACTTCGTTCGGTAAGGACACCAAGGGCAAGCAGCGCCTGGTGATTACGGACCTCGACGGCAATGCCCACGAGTTCCTGATCGCCAAGGAAAAGCAGGTGCTGGTGCACGACGGCCAGGTGGTCAACAAGGGCGAAATGATCGTTGAAGGCCCGGCCGACCCGCACGACATTCTGCGTCTGAAGGGCGTGGAAGAGCTGGCGACCTACATCGTCGACGAAGTGCAGGACGTGTACCGTCTGCAAGGCGTGAAGATCAACGACAAGCACATCGAAGTGATTGTTCGTCAGATGCTGCGCCGTGTGCAGATCGCCGATGTGGGCGACACCCGCTTCATCCCGGGTGAACAGGTGGAGCGTTCGGACCTGCTCGACGAGAACGACAAGGTGATCGCGCTGGGCAAGCGTCCGGCGACCTACGAGAACCTGCTGCTGGGTATTACGAAGGCATCGTTGTCGACCGACAGCTTCATCTCGGCGGCGTCGTTCCAGGAAACCACGCGCGTGCTGACCGAAGCCGCCATCATGGGCAAGGTCGACGACCTGCGTGGTCTGAAGGAAAACGTCATCGTCGGCCGTCTGATCCCGGCCGGTACCGGTCTGGCTTACCACCGTGCCCGCAAGGCCAAGGAAGCCGCCGACCGCGACCGCGCTGCAGCGATTGCCGAAGAAGAAGCCGCTTCGATCTTCGAGACGCCTGTCGTCCATCAAGAGGAAGGCGGCGCCGCCTGAAGTTAGGCAGCGTCCTTCGCATCAAAGCCCGGCCCCCCTTGTGGGGTGCCGGGTTTTTTTTCGCCTGCATGTCGCGCAAACAACAACTGGGTAGACGCCGGCCTCAGCGTGCTCTGATTTTCTCGAAACGTTAACCTGCCTTAACATCGCAACGGCTATGATCACGCGGTTATAGACCGGCACTTTTTACAACCGGCTCACGATCCTGCTGCGCGGCCCGATCTTGGCCCTGCGATGCTCGCTGTACCCGTGTACAGCTGCGCTTCTCAGGCCAACCTCGGGCCGCTCGCGACGGATCGTGAGCCGGTTGTTTCAATCTGCCGGCCCTCTCCAGCCTTGCCGCAGATTCCTCCATGAAGCTCACACGCAAGCAGATCGCCGTTGGCGCGGTCGCCCTGGTCGTTGCCGGCGCGGCGGTGGTGCAGATGGTCTGGCACCCGTTCAGTCGCACGCGCGCGCTGCACGCCCGTCAGGTCCAGCTCGACTTGACTTACCCCGATGCCTTGATCGACAGCCAGAGCCTGTCGCAACTGCCGCGCGACGTGCTGCGCGTGCCGCTGCTGCGCGATGTGCTGACCGAAGATTTCGTCGCCTACTACGAGGGCAACGAAGACCGCCTCTCGGTGGCCGGCGCGCTGCGTCGCCTTGCGTACGAGCAGAAGCTCGACCTGGCCGAGACGGTGCTCAAGCATGTGTTTGACGAGCCCGCCCGCGTGATGCTGTGGCGAGGCCCGGACGACAAGCTGCGCTATTGGGTGCTCTCGATGCAGCGCAACGGCTTGGCGAAAGCGCTGGAAGCCGTCGCCACCGTGGCCACAAGCGATACGCAGCTCACCAAGGTGGCCGATGCGCTGGGCGATTCCGGCGCGCCGGTCTATGCGTTGCGGCTCTCGGCCACGCGCTCGATCCTGATCGCCAGCAAGGGCGACCGGCTGATCGCGCTGTCCGAGCCGGGCATCCTGCTGGACAAGGACGGCAAGCCGATTTCCAAGCAGGCGAGCGCGCTGGCCGCGCTGCTGTCGGATGACACTGGCAAGCGCAACGCGCAAGGCACGGCGTACGCGCTGCCCGCACAAGAGCCGACGGGCCATCACGTTGTGGTGAGCGCCAACTATCTGTCGTTCGGCTATCAGCAGTACTTCCCGGGCATCGAGGCGTTGCGCTTCGACTTTGGTTCGGGCAAGGGTGACGGCGGGGGCAATGGCTGGCAGAGTGCCGCGCTCATTGACCCGAGCCACCTTTCGGCCAAGTGGGACAACGCTGGCCTGTGGCGCGCGCTGCCGTCTGACCCGGCCGCTTGCGCCACACTACCTGTTGACTGGAAGGCCGCCGGCGCACTGTTGCGTAACGTGGCTGGCGACGCCAAGGAAGTCAGCGAAGCCGCCGCGCATGTCGGCGACGCCTTTGCTGGCCCGGCTGCGGCGTGCTGGTACGGCAAGTCATCGCTGGTGGCGCCGCTGTTCGTGGCGAAGCTGTCGTCGGCCTCGCAGGCTGAAGCGGTCAAGCCAGCGTTGGCTGCGTTGTTCGGCCAGATCATCGGCTCATATGAATCCAAGGCACAGGCGGATGACAAGTCCGGCCCGTACAAGCGCCTGCCGGTGACGACACGCCAGGGCCCGGCCAACGCCACGCTGTGGCAGCGCCCGGTGAGCGCACGCTACGGCACCGCGAAATCGGCCGAGGCACCGTTTGGGGCGCAGTTGTCGTGGGAGCGTTACTTTCCGGTCACGCTGGCGATTGCGGGCGACGTGGTGGTGTTTTCGCCGGACGCGCGCCTCGTTGACGATGCGCTGGCCGTGCTCGCCAAGCGGTTCCCTGCGGTGGCTGACAGCTTGCCGAAGGACAAGACCGAACGCATCGTCCTGACGATGACGCCTGCATCGCTCGCGCCGCTCGTGCGCCGCGAAGCCGGTGCTGCGCTGCCCGCCGACCAGGAAGCCGTGTTCCTGAACGCTGCACAGACACACCTGTTCCCGAAGCTCAAGGCGCTGGCGCGGTATGCGCCGGTGTCGCTGGCGCTGGATGGCGGTGTGCCGTCGTCGCGTGGCTGGGTGCCGGTGACGTGGCTGTCGAGCGGGCACGGTCTGCCGGCCGGCGGCGACGGTACGCCGCCTGCGCCGGCAGACACGGCCGCGGCGTCGGCCCCGTCGGCGGCGCCTGCCGATGCGCCTGCCACCGAGGCGGCGGCGCCTGTTCCTGCTGACAACGCCAGCACGCAATGACACCGCGCGCCTCGGCCGCCGTGCTGAGCCGTCGCCGCTGGTTGGCGGCAGCCGGCGGCTGTCTGCTCGCTCCGTATGCGCACGCGTTGTCCGGCTGGGCGGACGCCGCACCGGCAGACCTCGACGCGCTCACGCCGGATCAATCGAGCGTGTTCCGCGCTTGGTTCGTACGCATCGTCAACGAGCAGCTGCGCCAGGGGCCGACGCCGCGCTGGACGCACCGTGACTGCGCCGGCCTCGTGCGTTTCGCCGCCGGCGAGGCCTTGCGCCCGCACGACCCCCGCTGGCTGCGCGCCAACGGCATGCGCGATGCGGAATCCGCGCGGCAACTGCCGCCCGAGCTGAACCTTACGCCCGCCCAGCGCACGCTCACGCAGCGTTGGGCACGCATTGATGGCAGCACCGGCGCGTATGTCTCTGCGCTCGGGCTCATCCAGCAGAACAGCCGCTTCATTGCCAAGGACGTCAACCAGGCGCTCCCGGGCGATCTGCTCTTCTTCGATCAAGGCGACGACCAGCATCTGATGATCTGGATGGATCGCTACATCGCTTACCACACCGGCACCGTCACCCGCACCGACAACGGTCTGCGCGCGGTCCCGGTCTCTGAATTGATGCAATGGAAAGACTCGCGCTGGCAGCCGCAGGGCGGCAATCCCAACTTCATCGGCGTGTTTCGTCTGGCCTTTTTGACACGGTAGAAAAACTCATGCGCAACCGTTGGCATTCGTTCAATCTGGTCGCTGCCGTCTGCCTGACGGTGCTGGCGTTTGTGGGCCACGCTCATGCGGCCGACGCACCCGAAAAGCCGAACCCCACCTTCGCCGACGCGCCCCCCAGCGGCTATGAGCCGATCAAGGGCCAGCCATTCTTCCTGCTCTCGGACGCCAGCTACGGCACCGACCAGGAAGCGATGGTCCGCCTGGAGGCGCCGGGCCGTGAATACAAGGACGAGCTCTCCCGCTATGGCGGCGCCGACATCCTCGTCTACCGTGTGGCGCAGCCGCTTGAGTTCCTGAAGGCGCAGAAGAACCTGCACCGCATCGACGTGAAGGCGAACTACACGGGCGAAGGCTTGGCCAACACGCTCGCGTATCTGTGGGACAACTGGACGCGCCAGGCCCGCCGCACATGGCAGCGCGTGCTGTCGTTCGCCACGCGCAGCAAGGCCGTGGAGACCGCGCCGCAGTTCAGCATGGGCGACCAGATGACGGCACCCACGCGCTTCTCGAACAACCCGCAGTACGCGCCGCTCAAGGGCTATGAGCTGCTCGGTCGCTTCCGTTACCCGATCTGGGATGCCAAGCCGATCGCGCCGCCCAAGGACGTCAAGCTGGAGGGCAGCAGCAGCGAATGGATGCCACAGAACGTCGGCAACGTGATGATCCCGGTGGGCAAGCTGCCGGCGGGTTTGTACATCGTGGAAGCGGTGATTGGTGCGTACCGCGCGCACACGCTGCTGTTCGTGTCGGACACCGTGGCCGTCACCAAGGGCACGTCCCAAGGGATGATGGTCTGGACCGCCGAGCGCAAGAGCGGCAAGCCGGTGAGCGGCTCGTCCGTAAGCTGGACCGACGGCGTTGGCGTGCTCGCGTCTGGCACCACCGATAGCGATGGCACGGCTGACCTGCGCCATGTCTCGCCGGAGCGCAGCTACGTGATCGGCAACGATCGCGCGGGCGGCGTGTTCATCTCCGAGAATTTCTATTACGACAGCGAGATCTACAACACCAAGCTGTACGCCTTCACCGATCGCCCGCTCTATCGCCCAGGCGATGAAGTGCGCGTCAAGTTCATCGGCCGCAACTTCAAGAACGCTACCGAATCGACCGTGCCGGCTGCCGGCGACATCAAGCTGCAGGTGCTCGACCCGAACGGCGCGCCGGTGGCCACGTCCACTACGCGCCTGGCTGGCCAGGCTGGAGATAGCGGCGCTGACGCGCGCTTCACGCTGCCGTCCAACGCACCGGCCGGCGGCTACTCGCTGCGCTTCGACTACAACGGCGGCACGTATGGCGGCGCCTTCCGTGTGGCGGAATACATCAAGCCGCACTTTGACGTGAACCTGTCGCTGGACAAGGCCAGCTATGGCACGGGCGAAGCGGTCAAGGGCAAGATCAGCCTGCGCTATCCGGACGGCAAGCCGGTCAAGAACGGCAAGGTGTCGGTCAGCCTGCGCGCACAGCAGGTGACGATGGTGGAGGGCGAGTTGCGCTACGCCGGCCTGTTCCCCGTCAAGCTGGAGCAGCAGGAACTGACCACCGACGGCGACGGCAACGCCAAGCTGGACCTGCCTGCGGCCAAGGAGCCGAGTCGTTACGTGGTGACCGTGTTCGCCAACGACGGCGCGGCCTACCGCGTGAAGGTCACGCGTGAGCTGCTGATCGCACGTGGCGCCACGCCGTACAAGCTGTCGACCACGTCGAACTTCACGACGCCGGGCCAGGACGTGTCGTTCAACCTGACGCCGATGCCGGTCGTGGGTGGTGCAAGCGGTGGGGCCGGTGCAAGCGCGCCGCCTGCCAAGTGGGATCTGGTGCGCCTGGAGACGCGTACCCGCACCGAAGGTACGGTGGCTCCGGATGCCAAGGGCAACGCGACTTTCCCGGTCAAGTTCGACCAACCGGGCTCCTACACGCTGTCGGTGCGTGATGCTGCCGGCAACCTGCTTGCCGCATCGAGCCACTGGGTGGCCGGCGATGGCGTGCAGACTGTGCCCGGCAACATCGAAATGGTGTTCGACCGCGACCGTTACCAGATTGGTGACACGGCCGAGGCGCTGATCACCTTCCCGCTGCCGGTGGACGACGCACTGCTCACGCTGGAGCGTGACAAGGTCGAGCGCCACGCGCTGCTCACCCGCGGCGGCGAGTGGCTCAGCCTGAAGAAAGTCACGCCCACGCAGTACCGTGCACGCATCAAGATCGGTGCGGAGTTCGCCCCGAACATGACGTTCTCGGTGCTCTACGTGCGCGATGGCGACATGGTGTTCCAGAACGCCGGCATCGTCGTTACGCAGCCGACGCTGGATCTGAGCGTGCACGCTGGCAAGGCCGTCTACGCCCCGGGCGAGACCGTCACGCTGGACCTGACCAGCGCGCTGGCGGGCAAGCCGGTGCCGGCCAATCTGACCGTGTCCGTGGTCGACGAGATGATCTACGTGCTGCAGCCCGAAGTGGCACCCAGCATCGTCGATTTCTTCTACCACCCGCGCCGCAACAGCGTGCGCACCACGTCGAGCCAGAGCTTCATCAGCTACGACCTGGCGCTCGCTTCGTTGCCGGGCAAGCCGGGCGGCACCTACGGCCGTCATAACGAGCGCGGCGTGAAGGTGCTGGAGCGCCCGCGTCGTGACGAGCAGGACACTGCTGCGTGGGTTGCCAACCTGCAGACCGATGCGGATGGCCGCGCGCGCATGACGTTCAAGATGCCCGATTCGCTGGCGCGTTGGCGCATCACGGTGCGTGCAGTGTCGACCACGGGCGCATCGGATGGCATCGTCGGTCAGCGCACGGCCAACATCCGCTCCGACAAGCCGCTGTATCTGAAGTGGACCGGCCCACAGCGCTTCCGCGAAAGCGATCAGCCGCGCCTGGACATGGTCGCCTTCAACCAGACCGACAAGGACATCACCGCCGACTGGATCGTCTCGGGCGCCGGCCTGAACATCAACCAGCGCGTGACGCTCAAGCGCGGTGCCAACTATCTGCGCGCGCCGGTCACTGCCTTGCAGGCGGGTGTCATCAATGCCGAGCTGAAGCAGGGCGATGCCGTGTCGGACCGCCTGCAGACCACCCTCAAGCTGGATGCCACCGGCTGGCTGGCGGACCGCGAAAACGTCGTCCCGCTCACGCAGCTGCAAGGCACGCGCCTGCCGCTGGGCCTGCCTGCCGATGCGCGCGACGTGCGTCTGCGCGTGGTTGGCAACACGGCCAGCCAGTTCGCCCGCGTGGCCGATGACCTGATCGAGTACCCGTACGGTTGCGCCGAGCAGACCGCCAGCCGCCTGATTCCGCTGGCACTCGCCCAGCAGAGCCTTGCCGCCACGGGCGCCCGCCTGGGCAGTACGGGAGATAGCGGCCCGGCCGGCACGCAAGGCGTCGATGCGCTACTGCGCACGCAGCGTCAGCGTCTGGCACTGCTGGCCGGCACCAACGGCACCTTCGGCTGGTGGGGTGAGCTGACGACCAGCAGCGCGCTCATCACGTCGTATGCGTACTACGCGGATTGGCTCGCCAGCCGCTCGGTCGGCATCAGCCTGCCGGCAGATAACTGGAAGCAGGTGCTCGAAGCCTACAAGCGCACCAGCCAGAACGAGCCGCTGCTGCACCGCGCGTTGGCGCTGTGGTTTGCCAACGAGATGGGCCTGCCGGTGGCAACGCCGCTGTCGGGCGTAGCGAACGAACTCGCACGCAACGCCAAGGCCCCGGCCGACGCTGAGCCCGCCGCGGGCGACAGCCTGATCTTCGTCGCGCCGGATTCCCCGCGTGGTCGCCAGGTGGCAACGGTGCTGACGGCGCAACTGATGCGCCAGATTGGTCAGCCGGTGCCCGAAGCGCTAGTCTCGGCTGACATCGCTGCACGCAATGCGCTGGCGGCAGACAACTCGCCGCTGGTGCAGAGCCTGTTGCTGATGGGCGGTGGCCGTTCGGCTGCTGACCCGGCGCCGCTGCTGGCACGCGCCAGTGCCGCCATGCCGACGATGGATCGCGCCATCGCGCTGGTCTGGCTGCAGAAGGGCCTGGGTGGTCTGCAAGGCGCGAGCGTTGCTGCTATCCAGCCGACGGTGTCGGCGGGTGGCTGGCAGGCGGCTCGCTCGCCGGTGGGTGTGCCGACGTGGCGCTGGAGTGGCGCGCAGGTGCCCGCCGCGCTCGACCTGACGACCGCACCGACCGACGTGACGACGCAATCGGCCATCGTGTCCTACCGCAGCCGTGCGCCGGAAGTGTCCAAGCTGCCGATCACGGTGGAGCGCAAGCTGTACCGCCTGGAGCCGATCGACTCCACGCCGGCCAAGCCGGACCCGAAGGCGCCCAAGCAGCCGGCGGCCGACGCCAACAGCAGCGGCATCGCCTTCACGGCCAAGCCGGTCAAGCCGGGCGACACGCTCGACAGCAACGCGTTGTATGTCGACGAGGTGGTGCTGACACCGCGTCAGGGCACGTTCCGCTATGGCCTGGTTGAAGTACCGCTGCCGCCGGGCGCCGAGGTGGAAGCCACCACCTGGGGCATCCAGATCGACGGCCTGAAGGGCGAGCCGAACGAAGGCAATGGCCCGCAGCCGTTCGAGCGCAAGGCGGCCTACGAAATGGGTCAGCTCTCGTATAACCAGCCGGTACCGGCGCTGGAGCGGCCGACCGTGCTGCGCCAACTCGTGCGCTTCTCGTTGCCGGGTCGCTTTGCGCTGCCGCCTGTGCGCTACTTCCGCATGTATCAGCCGGAAGCCAAGGCGCTCCAGGGCGACGGCAAGACGGCCAGCTTTCCGTACAAGGTGGAGTGAAGCGGCAATGCGCTCCAGCCTGCTTGCGCGCGGCGTGCTGACCGGCCTGATCTGGGCCGGCGGCGCACTCGCGCTCGTTGGGCATTCGGGGCACGCCGTTGCCGTACCTGTTGCTGCGCCGTCGCCGCAACTGCCGCAGTTACGATTTGCCGCCTTGCAGGGCGACGATGCCAAGCTCTGGCAGTTCAGCGCCAGCACCGTCACCAGCGCAGCCGGTGGCATGCCGCAAGCCACCGCTTTGCCGCGTGACACTGAAACGCCGCTCGGCAGCATCTGGAAGCTCTTCGTCTACAGCTACCTCGTCTCGCGCCGCATCAACACGCCCGACTACACGTGTCACGGCAACGATGCCGAAGAGGTCTATTGCTGCACGGCCGGCCAGAGCATCGACCGCGAGCGCGCGCTCATCCAATCGTGCGGTCGCTATTTCGAACCGGCACGCCTGGGCCTGGATGGCGCCGACTGGCGCCGCTTCTGGCAGCAAGCCAACGCACCCACGTGGCTGCGTGACCTGCGCGCCATGCAACCCGCGCGCCGCGTCCCCGTTGCCGATCTGCTGAGCGCGTTGCACAGCGTGCCCGCCGATGGGCGTGAGACCGCCGCACAAACGCTCGTCTCCGTGCTGACCGTCGGGCGCGGCGAGGGCACTGTGTCGTACTTCGGTGGCTTGCTGCGCGCCAAGACGTGGACCATGCCTGACCCGCAGCGCCCCGGCGCGTCGATCGGCGGTGCTGCCGGTTGGCTGGCCGATGGCACGCCCGTGTGGCTGGGCGGCGTGGGCTCCAGCAACCAGGTGCTGGCCGCCGCCGCGCCACGTCTCACGCCGCTGATCGAGCAGACGCCCGTGCCCGACGACGACGCCTGTGTGGCGGTGGAATTCTTCGCGCGCTATCCGATCTGGGACGTGCGCGACATCGACAGCAAGCCGGTCGGCCCCGGTCGCCTGGAAGGCCGCTACACCGTGCGCTTCGTCAACGGCAATACGCTGCCGATCGAGAGCCGCGGCGAGCTGACCCTGGCGCGCGAGAACAACGCGACCGTCATCACCGGCCGGCTCGGCATGAACGACTACGTGGCGCGCGTCGTGGAGCGCGAAGGCAATCTGACCGAGCCGCAAGCCGCCCGCGCCTTGGCCGTGGCGGCGCGCAGCTACCTCGTGCAGCACGCCTCGCGTGACAAGGGCTGCTACCGCATCGCCGACAGCTCGCGCACGCAGCGTGTGCTGTCGCGCCCGCCCGCCGCCGCCGCGCGCAATGCGGCGGAATTTACCGATGCACTCGTGCTGGTCGGCCAGTCCGTGCAGTACCACGGCACGATCAGCGCACGCGGCCAGATGAGCTGGACCGCCGCGCGCGCTGCCGCGCAGCGTGGCCAGGGGTTTGACCGCATCCTCGCGCAATGGTGGCCGCAGGCAACGCTCACCTCGTTCCAGAGTCCGGTGGCGGGCGATTGCTCACCGGTGGCAGGCGCGCAGCAGTGGCTGCAGGCGCAGGCGCCGCGCTGGTCTGCGCGTCTGGGCGCCGAGCCCGGCTACGAGACGCCGCCGCTGCCCGCCGTGTGCGTGGTGCACGAAGGCCGCCCGTATGCCGATGCGCGCCGCAACCGGCTCTACATCCATCGGCTCGCCAGCGAGGAAGACCGCATCGCGCTGACACACGAATATCTGCATCTGGCCTTTGCGCACCACCCGCTCGGGCAGGACGAACAGTTTGTTGAGGCGACAGCGCGCCGCCTGATTCGAGGGGAGGGCTTGCTGTGAACACGAAGGCATGGACAACGCGGATGATGATCGGCGCCGCGGCCTTGCTGCTTGGTGCCTCGGCCGTCGCCGAGCCGGTGGTCGATCTGGAAGGCCCGATCGGCGGCTGGCGCAACAGCAAGCTGACCAACGAGCTGGAGCGCTATACCGCTGCGTATCCGAAACCGCCGGTGGACCGTGGTGCGCAGAAGTACCGCACGCTCATTGCCGGACGCATTCGCGCGGTCGGCAAGCAGCGCCGCCCGCCGGTGCTGATCGTCAACGGCAACGCCATGCCGCTGTACGGCGACAGCGAAGGCCGCTTCGCACGCCCCTGGGCGTTCGGCCCGGGCTCGAACAGCGTCGAGATCGTCAGCCCCGATGGCCAGTCGCGCCAGCGCCTGCAGTTCTACGAGGCCGACACCACCAAGACCTCCGCCAAGCTGCGCGCCATCCTCACCTGGGACGACCCACGTGCCGAGGTCGACATGCACGTCATCTCGCCGATTGGCGATCACGCGTTCTTCGCCCAGCCGCTGCTCTCTGACGGCGGCGGGCTCGACGTGGACAGCGTCGACGGCGCCGGCCCCGAGATTTTCTCCACCGCCGCGCCGCGCCCCGGCGTCTGGTTGTTCTACGTGAACTACTGGGGCAACTTCGACGCCGGCGGCTACAACTTTGATGAAAAGGCGCACGACCGCGATCTCATCACCGCGCAACTGACGCTGATCTATAACGAGAACACGCCCAACGAGCGGCGCGAGTTCGTCAGCGTGCCGCTGCGCAAGATCGGCGAGCTGGCGTTGATGAAATCGATCCGCTTCTGATGCTCATGACGCAATCCACATTCCGCCTCGCATTCGCCATCGCACTCGCCTCGCTTGGGGCGTCGGGTGCTGTTGTTGCGCAAACCGATACCGGCAATATCGAGATCACCGCGCCGCTCAACGGCTGGCGCAACTCGGCCGGCGACGATTCGCGCTACACGCAGGACGTGCACTATCCGGCCGTGTCGGTCAGCACACCGCAAGGGCAGGGCACGGCCTCGATGATTGCCGGGCGCATCCGCAACCAGCCCAAGGCCGCCGCCCCCACGGATGAGAACAAGCCGCGCCGCCGCCGTGGGGCGGATGGCTCGTCAGTCGGCACGCTGGTCGTCAATGGTGTGGCGATGCCGCAGCGCATCGAAGCCGACGGCACGTTCTCGCGCCCGTACGCGTTTGGCGCCGGCAGCAACAGCGTCGAAGTGCGCAGCGCACGCGGCGATGCCAAGCGCGTACAGTTCTACGACAGTTACGCTGGCAAGCAGCGCCCACGCCTGCGCGTGGTGCTGTCGTGGGATACCGACGGCACCGACCTCGACCTGCACGTCATATCGCCCGACGGCCAGCACGCCTGGTACGGCAACCGCGTGGTCGAAAACGGCGGCGCACTCGACGTGGACGTCACCACCGGCTACGGCCCCGAGATCTATTCGAACCCGGCACCCGTGCCCGGCACGTACCTTGTCTACGTGAACTACTACGGTAGCGGCAGCGACAACAGCGTCATCACCACAGCCACCGTCAGCATCATCACCGACGAGAACACGCCATCCGAGCGCCAGCAAACGTTCGTGGTCCCGATGCGCAAGGCCGGCGATCTGACGCTGTTGCGTAGTTTCACGATGAAATAGGAACCGAGACTCAGGAGCCCGCCGCCATGGACACGCAGACCGTTGCCGCCTACGACACCCTCGCCGAGACCTTCGCGCAGGAGTGGCGCGAGCAGCCTGCGCCGGAAGACATGTACGCGCTGCTGCGGCGCGAGTTCAAGGCGGGCGGGGCCACGGCGGACATCGGTTGCGGCGCCGGGCGCGAGGTGGCGTGGCTCAATGCCAACGGCTATCCGGCGGTCGGCTATGACGCTTCGGCCGGGCTGCTGGAGGCGGCGCGCACGCAGTATCCGGGGCTGTCGTTCCGGCGGGCACCGCTGCCGGAACTGGTGGGCATTGCCGACGGCGCCTTCGACAACGTGGTCTGCGAGACTGTCATCATGCATCTGCCGCCCGAGCAGATCGGTGCGGCGGTGCAGCGGCTGGTGTCGCTGCTGCGCGCGGGCGGCACGCTGTACTTGAGCTGGCGCGTCACGTCCGATGCCGATCAGCGCGATGGCCGCGGCCGGCTGTTTACCGCATTCGAGGCCGCACCCGTGTACGAAGCACTGGCCGGCACCAACATTGTTTTCGACGAGGCCGCTGTCAGCCAGTCGTCGGGCAAGACGATTCACCGCATCGTCGTGCGCAAGGTCTGAGAACCTGCTCTGGGCACAATCCGATTTCCCTGATTGACCATCGACGGACGGGGTTTGTCACAATAGCGGTTTCGCCCAGCCCGCGCGTGACACCACGTGCACCCGCCGTCCCGATGTACGACTCTCCCGCTATAGACCACGCGCTGCAGGCGCTGCCCGAAGACACCGCCGCCGCCACGCATGCGGTGCTGCACGACGTGTTCGGCTACAGCGCGTTCCGTGGCCCGCAGGCAGAGATCGTCACCCACGTGGCCGATGGCGGCGATTGCCTGGTGCTCATGCCTACCGGCGGCGGTAAATCCCTCTGCTACCAGATCCCGGCGCTCGTGCGGCACCGGCGCGGGCAGGGTGCGGGCATCGTCGTCTCGCCGCTGATCGCGCTGATGCAGGATCAGGTGGCGGCGCTGGAAGAAGCCGGCGTGCGTGCTGCCTACCTGAACTCCGCGCTGACCGGCGCCGAAGCCGCGCAGGTCGAGCACGATCTGGCGGCAGGGCGTCTGGACCTCGTCTACGTCGCACCCGAGCGGCTGATGACGCCGCGCTTTCTCGATTTGCTCGAACGCTCACGCATCGGCCTGTTCGCCATCGACGAGGCCCACTGCGTGTCGCAGTGGGGGCACGATTTCCGGCCGGAGTACATCCAGCTTTCCGTGCTGCACGAGCGCTTTCCGCACGTGCCGCGCATCGCGCTCACCGCCACGGCCGACGCCGTCACGCGCGACGAGATCGTCGAGCGGCTGGCGCTGACGGGTTCGCGCGTCTTCCTCTCCAGTTTCGACCGCCCGAACATCCGCTACACCATCGTCGAGAAGGACAGCGCGCGTACGCAGCTCCTGCGCTTCATTCGCGCCGAGCACATGGATGGCGAGTCGTGCGACGCCGGCATCGTCTACTGCCTGTCACGCAAGAAGGTGGAAGAGACGGCGCAGTGGCTGGCCGAGCAGGGCATCCGCGCGTTGCCGTACCACGCGGGGATGGATTCGGAGATACGCGCCCGCCACCAAGCCATCTTCCGCAAAGAGGAGGGCGTGGTGATGGTGGCGACCATCGCCTTCGGCATGGGCATCGACAAGCCGGACGTGCGCTTCGTCGCGCATCTGGATCTGCCGAAAAGCCTGGAGGGCTACTACCAGGAAACCGGCCGTGCCGGCCGCGACGGCATGCCCGCCAACGCGTGGATGGCCTACGGCCTGGCCGACGTCGTGCAGCAGCGCCGCATGATCGACGAGTCCGAGGCGGACGATGTGCATAAGCGCGTGTCGACCGCCAAGCTCGATGCGCTGCTGGGCCTGTGCGAGGCGGCAAGCTGCCGGCGCGTGGCACTGCTCGCTTACTTTGGCGAGAGCAGCCAGCCCTGCGGCAACTGCGATACCTGCCTCACGCCCCCACAAACCTGGGATGCCACGCGCGAGGCGCAGATGGCGCTGTCCTGTGCCTACCGCGTGCAGCAGGCCTGCCGCGTGAGTTTTGGCGCCGGGCAGCTGATCGACATCCTGCGCGGCAACGCAACCGAGCGCGTCAAGCAATGGCATCTCGAGACGGTGTCCACCTTCGGCATCGGCAGCGAGCTGTCGGAGCCGGCGTGGCGCAGCGTGTTCCGCCAGTTGGTGGCGCAGGGCCTGTTCGCGGTTGATCACGGTGGCCATGGCGCGCTGATCCTGACGGATGCGGCGCGCCCCGTGCTCAAGGGGCAGCAGTCGGTGATCCTGCGGCGTCAGGCGGAGAAGGTGCGTGGCGCGTCGTCATCGTCGGCCAAGAAGGAGCGCCGCGCGGATCCGGCAGCGGATCTTTCCGACGAGGCACAGGCGCGCTGGCAGGCCTTGCGCGTATGGCGTGCCCAGATGGCGCGCGAGCACAGCGTGCCGGCCTATGTGATCTTTCACGACAGCACGCTCGCCCGCATTGCCGAGACCGATCCGGATTCCCGTGAGGCGCTGGGCGAACTGCCGGGCATCGGCATGGCCAAGCTCGACCGCTACGGCCAGGCGTTGCTCGACGTGCTGGAGAAGTGCCGCGAGCAGGCTTAAGCGGCCGCCACCGGCAGTGGCCCCATGACACCGGTGCGTGTCAGGTGGTCGCCCAGAAAATCAACAAACGCACGCACCTTCGGCAGCAGGTGCACACGCTGCGTGAATACGGCGTGTAGCGGGACTTCGCGCGCCGCGTAGTCCGTCAGCACCGCCTGCAGCCGGCCGGCGGCGATGTCCTCGCGCACCAGATACGCCGGCCCCAGCGATACCCCCAACCCTGCACGTGCTGCTTCGCGCAACACGAGGCTGTTGTTGGCCAACATCGAGCCGTTCACGTGTGCGATGTGGCGCTGGCCGGCGGAATCGGTCAGCACCCAGTCGTGCGGTCCGTCGTAGTTGGCGTAGACGAGGCAGTTGTGGTCGCACAAATCATCCGGTGATCGTGGAATGCCGCGCTCGCGGAAATACGACGGCGCGCCGTAGATGGCGTGCGCGCAGTTTGCCAGCCGCCGTGCCACCAGCGATGAATCCTCCAGCATGCCGATGCGGATGGCGACGTCGATGCGGCCCGCCACCAGATCTGCGTAACGGTCGTTCATGTCCAGGTCGATCTGCACGGCCGGGTAGCGTGCCTGGAACGCCCCGAGCAGCGGCGCTAGCAACGTCACAGCAAACGACGCTGGCGCCGACACCCGCAGTGTGCCGCGCGCCTCGTCGCGCAGGGCGGTCACGGCCTGTTCGGCAGCGTCCATCAGCGCCAGACCTTCGCGGCTTTTCTCGAAGAAGGCTGCGCCGGCTTCGGTCAGGGATAGGCGCCGCGTCGTCCGCTGCAGCAGACGCGTGCCCAGCCGCGCCTCCAATCGCGCCAGCGCCTTACTGATCACACCGCGCGAGACGCCCATCGCATCGGAAGCGGCCGACAGGCTGCCGCACTCCACCACCCGCACAAAGATCACCACGTCGGAGAGTCGGTCCATATTTGCGCGCTTCTGGAAACAATATGGCGCCAGAGGCTACCTTAATCTGCGCGAATCGGCTGGCTACGATGGGGCGTCACGACCCTCCTTCCTCGTCATCATGACTACCGAAGCCCCTACCGTTGCTGTGTCTCATCCCCCTGCAGATCGCTTGCCGCGCGGCGCGACGCCGTTGTTCGCGGCCGCGGTCGGGCTCATCGTCGTCAACCTGTTCGGCATCCAGCCGCTCATCGCCGAGATCGCCGCCAGCATCGGCTGGACCACGGCCACCACCGGGTTGCTGGTGACCGCCACGCTCATCGGTTACGGCATCGGCCTGTTGCTGCTGATGCCGATGACCGACCTGCAGGACAACCGCACGCTGGCCTCG
Source organism: Ralstonia sp. A12 (assembly GCF_000801955.1). Taxonomy (GTDB): domain Bacteria; phylum Pseudomonadota; class Gammaproteobacteria; order Burkholderiales; family Burkholderiaceae; genus Ralstonia. The sequence goes on along the minus strand of NZ_JSZO01000023.1, from coordinate 4,701 downwards.
CGCACGCTGTGGGGTGCGGTGGCGTCGTTGGCGTTGACCACTGTGGCACACAGCGGGCAGGTGCTGATGCTGGCCGCATTCGCCATCGGACTCACGTCGACCGTTATTCAGATGCTGATCGCACTAGCCGGGCGCCTGGCGGGCGACCATCGGCGCGGGCGCGTGCTCGGCGACATCATGATCGGCCTGAACCTGGGTATTCTGCTGTCGCGCCCGGCGGCCAGCCTGATTGCGGCGCAGTGGGGCTGGCGGGCGTTCTACGGCGCCTCTGCGGTGGCGATCGGCGCGCTGGCGATCGTCCTGCCGCGCGTGATGCCGACCTTCGTGCCACCGCGCGCACATTCGTATGGCGCGCTGCTGGGCTCGTACGGGCGACTGCTGCGCAGCGAGCCGTTGTTGCGCCGCCGCGCTGCCACGCAAGCTTTGCTGATGGCTGCATTTACGCTGTTCTGGACGGCGGTGGCGCTGCGCTTGGCGGCGGCGCCGTTCCATTTGTCGCAGAACGGCATCGGCATCTTCGCGCTGTGCGGCGCGGCGGGCGTGGTCGCAGCCCCGGTGGCCGGGCGCTTGGCAGACCGTGGCCTGGTACGCCTGGGGACGCTGCTCGCGCATGGCAGTGCTGCGACGGGGTTGCTGCTGGCGCTGGCCTCGGCGCTGGTGCCCGGCCTGAGCGTGCCCGTCATGCTGGCGATGCTGGTGGTGGCCGCGCTGCTGCTGGACTTCGGTGCCATCGGCGACCAGGCGCTCGGTCGCTATATGGTCAACACGCTGTCACCGGAGATTCGCGGTCGCGTGAATGGCCTGTACACGGGGGCGTTCTTCTTTGGCGCGGCAGCCGGCGGCGGACTGGCCGGGGTGGCCTGGGCACGTGCGGGCTGGGTCGGCGTTTCTGTCCTCGCGCTCGGGTTTGTGGTGGCTGCGGCACTCGTCTTCCTCCGGCCCAACCCAGCCCTGCGTGCCATCGGCGCCACACCGCGTGGCTGCTGACTTGCATCGCGCGCCGCCAGACTGGTGGCGCGCTTGACGCTTGCAAAACACCCCGCTATAGTGCCAGATTCGAGTTTTTGGCTTCTGGCTTCGCACGTCCATGCCCGGCAAAGCGCTGTGCAAGGCATCTGAACCAGACGGGCTCGCGCTCTTTGGTCTTGATCTGTTCCCGCAGGTCCTCCCTCTAGAGCGTTCTGCTCGCCACTTCCAAAACCCGATTGCGCCGATTGCCTCACTTGTGAGGCTGCCACGTCATGTGGCCCGGCGATTTTTCAAAAACCAAGCTGGATTGAACAATGCCAACTATCAATCAATTGGTTCGCAAGCCCCGCGTCTCTGAAAAGCTGAAGAGCAAGAGCCCGGCGCTTGAGAACTGCCCGCAGCGTCGCGGCGTGTGCACCCGCGTGTACACCACGACGCCGAAGAAGCCGAACTCGGCACTGCGTAAGGTCGCCAAGGTGCGCCTGACCAACGGTTTCGAAGTCATTTCGTACATCGGCGGTGAAGGCCACAACCTGCAAGAACACAGCGTCGTGCTGATCCGCGGCGGCCGTGTGAAGGATTTGCCGGGTGTGCGTTACCACATCGTGCGCGGCTCCCTTGACCTGCAAGGCGTCAAGGACCGTAAGCAAGCGCGTTCGAAGTACGGCGCGAAGCGCCCGAAGAAGGCCTAAGTTGTCAGTGAGATCGGCCCGCGTTTGCGGTCACGGTCTTGTCATGAGCAGGCGGTACAACGGTGCGTTTTTTGACCGCACTGGCACCGTCGAGTAAGTGGTCACCCGGCTCAGATTGTTGGAAGACAAGCTAGTTGGTGGCCGGAGAACCGAAGCGGTTCTCAACTGAACAGAGAAGGAAAGAAGATGCCACGTCGTCGTGAAGTCCCCAAGCGGGAAATTCTGCCGGACCCGAAGTTCGGCAATGTGGAAGTCGCCAAGTTCATGAACGTCCTGATGCTGGACGGCAAGAAGTCGGTGGCTGAGCGTATCGTCTACGGTGCGTTCGACCAGATCGAGAAGAAAGCAGGCAAGGCGCCTATCGAGGTGTTCACGCTGGCAATCGGCAATATCAAGCCGGTGGTCGAAGTGAAGAGCCGCCGTGTTGGTGGCGCCAACTATCAGGTGCCGGTCGAAGTCCGGCCGTCGCGTCGTCTGGCATTGGCGATGCGTTGGCTGCGGGAAGCTGCGAAGAAGCGCAGCGAGAAGTCGATGGCCCTGCGTCTGGCTGGTGAACTGCTCGAGGCCTCGGAAGGCCGCGGCGGCGCCATGAAGAAGCGCGATGAAGTGCACCGTATGGCGGAAGCCAACAAGGCGTTCTCGCACTTCCGCTTCTAAGCGACTCACGCACGTTGTTGGTTGCTGGGCGGGCTGTGTGCGCACATCTCGCCCATTTGTATTAGGGGCGCTTGCTATCCGGCGGCGCCCCGTTGACGAATCTGAGGATTAACCGTGGCTCGTAAGACCCCCATTGAGCGCTACCGTAACATCGGTATTTCCGCTCACATCGACGCCGGCAAAACCACCACGACCGAGCGGATCCTGTTCTACACCGGTGTGAACCACAAGATCGGTGAAGTGCATGATGGCGCTGCCACCATGGACTGGATGGAGCAGGAGCAAGAGCGCGGCATCACCATCACGTCCGCTGCTACGACCGCTTTCTGGAAGGGCATGGGCGGCAACTACCCCGAGCACCGCTTCAACATCATCGACACCCCGGGCCACGTGGACTTCACCATTGAGGTGGAGCGTTCCATGCGTGTGCTGGACGGCGCGTGCATGGTGTACTGCGCAGTGGGTGGCGTGCAGCCGCAGTCGGAAACCGTCTGGCGCCAGGCCAACAAGTACAAGGTGCCGCGTCTGGCGTTCGTCAACAAGATGGACCGTACCGGCGCGAACTTCTTCAAGGTCTATGACCAGCTGAAGACCCGCCTGAAGGCCAACCCGGTGCCCGTCGTGGTGCCGATCGGTGCTGAAGAAGGCTTCCAGGGCGTCGTCGATCTGCTGGAAATGAAGGCGATCATTTGGGACGAAGCCAGCCAAGGCGTGAAGTTCGAATACACCGACATTCCGGCTGAACTCGTTGCCACCTGCAACGAATGGCGCGAGAAGATGGTCGAGTCGGCCGCTGAAGCCAGCGAAGCGCTGATGGAAAAGTACCTGGGCGGCGAAGAGCTGACCCGTGCTGAGATCGTCAAGGCGCTGCGCGACCGTACCATCGCCTGCGAAATCCAGCCGATGCTGTGCGGCACCGCGTTCAAGAACAAGGGCGTGCAGCGCATGCTCGACGCCGTGATCGACTTCCTGCCGTCGCCGGTCGACATTCCGCCGGTCAAGGGCACCGACGAAAACGACGAAGAGAAGAAGCTCGAGCGCAAGGCAGACGACAACGAAAAGTTCTCGGCGCTGGCGTTCAAGATCATGACCGACCCGTTCGTTGGTCAGCTGATCTTCTTCCGCGTCTACTCGGGCAAGATCAATTCGGGCGACACCGTGTACAACCCGGTGAAGCAGAAGAAGGAGCGTCTGGGCCGTATTCTGCAGATGCACGCCAACCAGCGCGAGGAAATCAAGGAAGTGCTGGCCGGTGACATCGCTGCTGCAGTGGGTCTGAAGGACGCCACCACGGGTGATACGCTGTGCGACCCGGCTGCTCCGATCGTGCTCGAGCGCATGGTGTTCCCGGAGCCGGTGATCTCGCAGGCTGTCGAGCCGAAGACCAAGGCTGACCAGGAAAAGATGGGCATCGCCCTGAACCGCCTGGCCGCTGAAGATCCGTCGTTCCGCGTGCGTACCGATGAAGAATCGGGCCAGACCATCATTTCGGGTATGGGCGAGCTCCACCTCGAAATTCTGGTCGACCGCATGAAGCGCGAATTCGGCGTGGAAGCCAACATCGGCGCGCCGCAAGTTGCCTACCGCGAAACCATCCGCAAGAAGGTTGAGGACGTCGAAGGCAAGTTCGTCAAGCAGTCGGGCGGCCGCGGTCAGTATGGTCACGCTGTGATCACGCTGGAACCGCTGGACGAAGAAGGCAAGGTGGCAGCGAAGGCGGCGGCGACCACGTCGGCAGCAGCTGCTGCAGCTGCCAATGGTTTCGTCTTCGTCGACGCCATCAAGGGCGGTGTGATTCCTCGCGAATACATCCCGGCGGTCGAAAAGGGTATCGTCGACACGCTGCCTGCCGGTATTCTGGCTGGCTTCCCGGTGGTGGACGTGAAGGTCACGCTGACGTTCGGTTCGTACCACGACGTGGACTCGAACGAAAACGCGTTCCGCATGGCCGGCTCGATGGCTTTCAAGGAAGCGATGCGCAAGGCCACCCCGGTTCTGCTCGAGCCGATGATGGCTGTGGAAGTGGAAACGCCGGAAGACTACACGGGCACCGTGATGGGCGATCTGTCGTCCCGCCGCGGCATCGTGCAGGGCATGGACGACATGGTCGGCGGCGGCAAGGTCATCAAGGCCGAAGTCCCGCTGTCGGAAATGTTCGGCTATTCGACGTCGCTGCGTTCGGCCACGCAAGGCCGCGCCACGTACACCATGGAATTCAAGCAATACGCTGAGGCACCGAAGAACATTGCCGAAGCAGTGATGGCTGCCAAGGGTACGAAGTAATCAACGTGTTTTGGGCGACACGTGCGCGTGTCGCCCACATCTAAATCTAGCAATTAGCCAATTCCGAATTGAGGAGCTGACATGGCAAAGGAAAAGTTCG
>NZ_JSZO01000022.1 GCF_000801955.1 Ralstonia sp. A12 | reverse complement strand
CCGTATTGCGATGGGTCGAGCGCCTTGTCGATCGGGTCGAATGCTTCGTTGGCTGCCAGCGGCAGCGCTTGCTGGCTGGATGCGGCATCAGACAGACGCTGTGCGGTCTTCTGCGCAGCGGTGAGCTGCCCGCGTGCCTCATGCGCGTCGAGCAGCGTGCCTGTTGCCTGCGCCCGCGCAGTGGTCGAGAGCAGCAGGCCCGCGCCTGCGCGCACCACGGCCCACGCATCGGTACGCAGCTCTGCGCCAGTGCCGCGCCAGCTGCCGCGGTCGCCACCGGTAGCGCCGTGCGAGGTCACATAACCGAGGTTGAGTTGGCTGTTGGCGGTGGAGCTGGCCAGACGCGTTCGCAATTGGCCCGGATGATCGTCGACGACCCACTGGTTGTAGCCGTCGCCGCCCAGGCCTTGCGAATGCCAGCCGGACAACGCCTGCCCGAGCGGCGCGTCGGCGGCGGGCCAGGGCAGGGCGTCCTGCGTGTTGTGCAGCTGCATGGCCACCATCGGCCGGTCGATGTCGCCGTCGATGAAGGTGAGCAGCACTTGCGTGCCGGCGCGCGCAGCGGTGAAGCATCGGCAAATTCTGATTTATAGTTGCGGCCTTGCTTCAACGAAGCCAGGGTCATTACACTTTCCGGCATCACTTTCGGTGCCATAGAGAAAGTGGTCGAGGTGTGGAAGCCTCGTAGATAGCGGGCAAGTGCCGGGCATAGGTGCTTGTCCTCAACTGCTATGGCCTGGCTTCGTCTTCAAGGGGCGAGCTAGGCGAGAGCGGCTTCGGCCGTGCCGATGGCTATCTATCGGTCTTCCACCTTGCCTGTGCTCGCCCACCCCCTCCCAGGGCGAGTACGGTTCCGTTCATCACGTGAAAAAGGAAACCCGATGACTCGCTCGATCCCCGAATTATTCAATCCCAAACGCCTTGAGGCGCATGCGGAGTTGTTCGACAAGCTGTCGAAACTGCGCACGTTGCTGGGCATGCTGCATTCCAACGGGTTTGAACATTTCCGCAGCCTGGATGAAAACCGGCAGGCGGACTACCTGTGGACGTGTATGGAGTATGCGGATGGAGCTTATGACGCGATGCTGGCTTCCGATGGGGTCACGAGAGGTTAGTGCATCCATCAAGCTTCAAGTATTGACGTCAAACGATCAGGTGTTTGGAGCAGATTGATCAATGTCCCACTGCCAGATCGTGGAGCCGTAGCTGCTGCCCTCGAACGCAGGCATGATTTCACCTGACGTGAAATGCCGACGGCTGTTAACCTTGGCTGGCGTCAACCACCAGCCGGTCTGAGGGCAGGGCTGGCCGGCTTCGCACCGCAGACGGCTGAGGGGATATCCATCTAGGCCTAGTGGCGTGTCGAAATCGCTGGTGACGCGATTCTCTTCGCGTAGCTTCCTGCCATAGGCGACGAGGTCTTTTGGGTAGACCATGTGGTCGATGGTGCTGTCGTCAATGTCGAGCAGATAGCAGGTGGCACCCGCCTCGAAAGCCCAATAGCCGTAGTAGAACGACTGGTCCTCCTGGATCTTCTTGTGAGCGTCATACCAACGCGCTCCGTCTTGGTACCGATACCACTGCTTCAAATAGGACTGAACGTGCGGAATAGCAGCGTCCGTGCTTTCTTGGAAATAGGCCTTCATCAAGACGGCATACGGCCGCTCATGCAAGACCTCGTCCATATCGCCTTGTGGGTCGTTGACAAAATCGAAGATCAACTGCTCATATAGCCCATCACGATGGCGGTTGCTAGCCATGGCTGCGATGATGCGCTTGATAGAGTAGCCGTCGCGGATCAGCATGGCGATGCTGAGCAACTGCAGTGCGTTTTCGTACTCGACCTGATTGTAGAAATCTACCGAGCAGATAGTTAGCTCCGTATCCCCACGGTCCTTATATTTCTCCTTTAAATAAAGGCGATACGGGACGTTCAGCTCATTCCAGCGGACAAATTCGTCGACAATCCTCGAAAACTGCGCTGCTAGCTCATCGAGATCCTTTCCGGCTGTATATTCAAGCATCCATAGCCAAAACGTCTCTTCATAGAGGCCGCCCTGTGCGTCACGCACGTAACCCGGATCGGGGTGCCCCTTCTTTGTTTGTACGTTCTCCGTGCAGGATTGAATGCCCTCAATCAGCCTAGACCGTATGTTGGTATACAACGCGCCATAGAGAAACTGTTGGCGACGATGTGTGTGGAACATTTCAGGCTCACGCAAAAATGATGGTTGCTTCTGCTTTGTCATGGTGGCGTACTACGGCTTGTTCTGCGTTCGTTGACTGCGAGTCGATGGTGTTGTCGGCGGTTTTGCTGCCGGCTTTTTTGCAGGGGCCAACAGCTTTTCGCGCTCGAAGATATCGTTGAGCTCGTCGATTTCTTCATGAGAGTACTGGTCAGACAACCCGTGCGTTGGTTTGTGCTTATTGTGCAAGCTTAGATCGTAGATGTCCCCACCTGTGATCAGGCGCTCTGCAACCAAAGTACTACTCTCAACATGTTCGACAATACCTGGAGCAATGCTTTTCTTTAGGGTAGGTCCGGGCTTTGCGCTGTAGCCTTTTGGAGGGCTGCTGCTAGGTATCGCAAAGAACACATACGTGTAGCGATACTGCTCATTTCCATTCAGCATGGTAGGCAGGACGCTCCGCCTTAGCCAAGGGCGAGACATTTGCAGCCCCTTGGCAGGCTGCGACAACATGCACCACAAAGCATACTGCCGCTCCGTCAAGTTCGAAGGTGGTGCTAGTTTGGACGATCGCTTGCCATCAGTGTTTTCGCGCCAGCTTTCAGCAGCTTTCCCGAACAGTGCCCCCGCAGACTCCGACGCCTTTGCCTCAACAAAATGGAAGACGCCATTGTCCAGCGACCAGATGCCGTCTACGCCATTCTGATTGATACGAACAAGGTGTTCCGGCACCAGCTCAGTTGGCGTAGCGTGCGTGTTTTGCTCCGTCACCAGCCGCTTTGTGCCCTTCCACTCGGCTCCGTCATGTTTTTTCTCGACCGTTCCATGCGGCCATGCGTTCGGTGCATGCAAGCTCATGTGGTGGTAATGCGCCATGTGCTCGCCAACTAGTCCCTTATACCGAGTGCCGATTGCTTTCCATGCCGCGCGAGTGACGCGACTCGCAGTGGTCTGCGGTCCACCGCCCGGTTCGACTTGTTGGCGCTTGGTGTCCTGCTCATCCTTGTGCTTCGCCTGCTGCTTTTCCGCTGGAGGCGTCGTCCGATTGGCTGGCGTCTGCTCTCTCGCAGACGGATGGGACGATCCGGTGGACTTGCTTGGGTGACTCGGTTCATGGCCAGCATGTGCGCCCGGACTTCTGCTGCCGGAAGTAGCTGACGCTGCGGCGACCGCCATTTGGGCAACGCGATAGCCGTCTTCGCCGATCAGGTCGGTAACGAACTCCTGCAGCGCTTGAATGCCTTGCTGAATGCCCGTATGCAACGGCCCTCGGATCGACTGCAGACCCGGGCGTAGGTCATGTGCGAGGCCTTGCACAGAGTCCGGTAACCACCAGTGAGACTGCTCCAACTCCGCGAGCAATTGGTCGCAGCCAGTCAGAGCATTGTCCATCTGCTGGATCGCAATTTGAGTGTTGCTAGCCCAATCGAGCGTCCGAATAAAGGTGATGGCTTTGCCTTTGGCTTTCCCGAGCATCCCGCTGACGAAGGCTTCGCCGCGCAGAGCACCCTTCAGCAGCTTGCGTCCTTTCCACAGCGGTTTGACGATCGTCTTGAAGAGGCTACCCAGTTCAGGAATACACCCGAAGGCGGCCAAGGCCAAGTCAACCCAATCGTCCTTGCTGCAGTTTTTGGCACCCTTGCGCGAGATGCGGTAGATCATCCCGGAGATGTCGCGCACGTTGAGCACCTGCTGGGCGACCGGGATCAGGGAAATCACACCGCCCACGATCATCGCGGCGTTGCTGGGATCCTCCTCAAAATCACCGATTATCAGATCCTGGCAAAACTTGGTGATGTCGTCGATCAGGCTCATTGTTGGACATCCTTCGCCGCGCGTGTGTCTCCGGCGGCAATGCGCGCTTGTCGTTCCATCTCAATCTGTCGCTTGGCTTCGGGCTGCGCCTTCTTGTACTCGTCAGAGGTCTCTAGAGGCGGGGCTTTCCAGGGGCGTTCGTCTTCGCCAAATTCGACGTAGTACGGCAGGTTGGGTGTGCTTTCTTCGCGGGCAAAGCCTTGTTTGTTGAGCTTGCCTTCGCGGACCGTGTTGTCACTGAACACGATCTTGTAAGGCGCCCCTTGAACAGGCTCGAGATCGTCGTATTGGTAGTTCAAGTCGATGGCATGGGAAATCGTGGCGGTTCCAATCGGCAGTGCCGGCAACGCCGCCGCCTGCCCCCCGGCCCCCACCAACGGATGCCCCGCCCCCTTCACCGACAGCAACCCCGACGTCTCAAACGTAATCGCATTCCCCTCCAGCCGGATCATCGAATCCCCGCCATGCAGCACAACGTTCTGCTGCGCGAGGATCTCCACCGAATCCGCAGAGGAGGTGACGGTGACAGCCTTATCCGCCAGCACGGCCAGCGCATCGGTATGCGCCTGGATCGACACCGGCCCGCCCTCAGCAATCGCACGGATGCCATTGCGCTGCGCAAACAGGCTTACGCCCTTGGCAGCGGCGGCGGCCATGACGTTGCCCGCAGCGAGGT
>NZ_JSZO01000021.1 GCF_000801955.1 Ralstonia sp. A12 | reverse complement strand
TGGAGCAGCCCCCTGAATCCCCGGACACAGTCACCCACTTAAACTACGGGTAGGCATACGACTGTGTTTATGACTAGCAGCAACCAAGAAGTGATGGAAGTGTTGACGGGCCCGGAGCGCCGCCGGCGGTGGTCGGTGGAAGAGAAGCTGGCGATGGTCAGGGAGAGCTTCGAGCCGGGTAAGACGGTCTCGATGGTGGCGCGCCAGCACGGTGTGAATCCGAATCAGGTGTTCCAGTGGCGCAAGCTGTACCAGGACGGGAGCCTGTCGGCGGTGAGTGCGGGCGAGGAAGTAGTGCCGGCCTCGGAGTTGGCCGAAGCCCTCAAGCAAGTCCGTGAGTTGCAGCGCATGCTCGGCAAGAAGACGATGGAGAACGAGATTCTTCGCGAAGCTGTGGAATACGGTCGGGCAAAAAAGTGGATTGCGCGCTCGCCATCGTTGCCAGGGGACGACCAGTGAAGCAGGTCTGCGAAGTCCTCGGCGTAGCGCGCTCGAATGTGGCGGCCAAGCGCACTCGACCTGCTGACTGGCGCGACGGGCGCACGGCTCGGCAAACGGACGATGCTGACTTGGTGGACGAAATCCGGCACGTCATCGCAGACTTGCCGAGCTATGGCTACCGGCGCGTCTGGGGCAGATTGCGGCGCGAACGTGAGCGTCGATGCGAGGCGCCAGTCAACGCCAAGCGGGTCTACCGGGTCATGCGTGTGCACGGCCTGCTGCTTGAGCGCAGGCCGAGGCCACCGCGCCCCGAGCGCCGGCATGACGGCAAGGTCGCTGTGGGCAAAAGCAACCAGCGCTGGTGCTCCGATGGCTTCGAGTTCCACTGCGACAACGGCGAGCCGCTGCGCGTGACGTTCGCGCTGGATTGCTGTGACCGCGAGGCGATGAGCTGGGTGGCGACAACGGGTGGCTATAGCGGCGACGTGGTACGCGACGTGATGCTGGCGGCCGTCGAGCAGCGCTTCGGCAATGTTCCAAAAGCACCAGCGGAAATTGAATGGCTGACGGACAACGGTTCAGGCTACATTGCCGGCAAGACCCGCGAGTTCGCCACGGACATCGGCCTGAAGCCGTTGACGACGCCGGTTTGCAGCCCGCAGAGTAACGGCATGGCTGAGAGCTTCGTCAAGACGATGAAGCGCGACTACGTGGCCTTCATGCCGAAGCCCGACGCCGCAACGGCCGCGAGCAACCTCGCCATCGCTTTCGAGCACTACAACGAGCAGCATCCCCATAGCGCGCTGAAATATCGCTCCCCACGCGAGTTCAGGCGCAGGACGGAATTATCAACTCAAGTGTGAGACGGTGTCCGGGGATACGGGGGCAAATCCA
>NZ_JSZO01000020.1 GCF_000801955.1 Ralstonia sp. A12 | reverse complement strand
GAGGCGTGAGGCGTGAGGCGACGTAGGGCGGGGTGCGTGAGTACGGTGGTTGAAGGTGTAGGACGGAGTCGTGCGCTGCCAAGAGATTGTTTGTTTTACCCTTGCCCTAGATGGCGCCTTGAATTTCTGTTGCAGGGAGGAAAAAGAGGGGAGGCTTGTCTGAGCGAAGCGAGTTTGCCTCCCCTCCCTCCCTGCGACAGAAATTCAAGGAGTCTTTCGCCATCTCGGGCGCGCCTTTCTTTGCTTACTTTCTTTGGCAAGACAAAGAAAGTGAGTCAGCCCCGGCAGGGGATGAAACAAGGGATGACCCGCCGCGTCGGAAGTCGGACCTCAAAGGTTCAACGTTGATCGTTCGAGGTCCATCAATGACCGTCACAGGCTCAACGTTGAGTATTGGAGAGTCATCGATGACTGTCAGAGAGTCAACGTCGGGTGTTTGAGGCTCATCAATGAGGGTCTGAGGCCCATCGATGCCCCAAATAGGTGCAACCATGAGCCTCAGAGACTCACCGTCGAGTGTTGGAGAGTCAACGATGCCAGTCAGAGGCTCAACGATGGCCCCGCCAAGTGCAACCATGGGGCTCAGCGCCTCAACCTTTGGCAAATTGGAGTCAGAAGATGCTTTCAATCGATAAACATTTGCCCGCGCCGCACGGCCTGGCCTCCGTGCTGGTCAAGCGCGCGCCCAAGTTGGTGCTGCCGTTCCTGGAGCGCAGCCGCAGCCGCCTGCGCGCCACGCTTGATGATGGCCGCGAGGTGGCCGTCGTACTGCCGCGCGGCACTGTCATGCGTGGCGGCGACGTGCTCGTCGCAGAAGACGGCACGCTGGTGGAGGTGCAAGCCGCGCCCGAGCAGGTGCTGCGCGTGACCAGCGACAACCGCCTCGCGCTAATGCGTGCGGCCTACCACCTCGGCAATCGCCACACACCCGTGCAGGTAAGCGCCGATGCGCTGCAGCTCGAAGCCGACCCGGTGCTCGAAGACATGCTCGTGCGCCTGGGCGCGACCGTCGCGCATGTGGAAGCGCCGTTCGAGCCCGAAGCGGGTGCCTACGGCGGCGGCCATCGTCACGGCCACGACGCGACGTTCGACGAGGACTATGCCGCTGCGCAGGCGTTGTTCAACGAGCATCACGGGCACGATCATGGTCACTCGCATGACCATGGACACGATCACGCACATGGTCATGACCACAGTCACGACCACGGCCATGTCCACGGCCCGGGCTGCGGTCATCACCATCATCACCATGACTAGCGTTGCCCAGCTCACCGCCTTGCTGCACCTCGCGTCCCCCGCATTGCCGGTGGGCGCGTTCAGCTATTCGCAGGGGCTGGAGGCGGCGGTGGATGTGCGGCACGTGACAGACGAGGCGTCGGCTGCGACGTGGATTGCCGAAGGGCTCGAGGTGCTCGCCGCGTGCGAGGCGCCACTGTGGCTGCTGCAATTCGCCGACTGGCAGGCGGGTCGTTTCGATGCCGTGGTCGAGCGCGATGCATGGTTCCTCGCCACGCGTGAAACGCGCGAGCTGCGTCTGGAAACATCACAGATGGGCTGGTCGCTCAATCGTCTGATTCAGCAGATGGCGTGGGGCAACGATGCGTTGCGTGCTGCGCTGTCGGCGCGTGCGTCGGTGACGTTCCCAACGGCATTTGCGGCGGCCGCTGCCGCGCTGAACGTCGATCCGCACGATGGCGTAACGGCGTACTGCTTTGCCTGGGTGGAAAACCAGATGGCCGCCGCAGTCAAGGCGGTACCGCTAGGGCAGGCGGCGGGGCAGCGCATTCTGTTTGGTCTGCATGGGGCGGTCGCGCGCGTAGTGGAAGAAGCCACACGCCGCGCGGCATGCCATCCACCTGAACTCTCCACGTTCTCACCTGGGCTGGGCGTGCTCTCTGCTCGGCATGAAACGCAATACTCAAGACTCTTTCGATCCTGAACCTGATCATCATGCGTACCAAGAAACTTCCTGCCCTGCGCGTTGGCGTGGGCGGCCCGGTGGGCTCCGGTAAGACCACGCTGCTGGAGATGCTCTGCAAGGCCATGCGCGAGCGCTACGACCTCGTGGCGATCACCAACGATATCTACACCAAGGAAGACCAGCGTCTGCTGACCATCTCAGGTGCGCTGCCGGCCGAGCGCATCATGGGTGTGGAGACAGGCGGCTGCCCGCACACTGCCATCCGCGAGGATGCTTCGATCAACCTGGAAGCCGTTGACCGCATGCTGACCAAGTTTCCGGATGCGGATGTCGTCTTCATCGAGTCGGGCGGCGATAACCTTGCGGCCACCTTCAGCCCCGAGCTGTCCGACCTGACGATCTACGTGATCGACGTGGCGGGCGGGGAGAAGATTCCGCGCAAGGGCGGGCCGGGCATCACCAAGTCTGACCTGCTTATCATCAACAAGACGGACCTGGCACCGTACGTGGGCGCATCGCTGGACGTGATGGAAAGCGACACGCGCAAGATGCGTGGTGACCGGCCGTTCGTCATGTGCAACCTGAAGGCGCAGGGCGGGCTGGATGAGGTCATCCGCTTCATTGAGCGGCAGGGCATGCTGACCACCTCAGCTTCAGCCTGATGCGACGGGCACTTGCTTGCAACGTTGCCGGTCAAATCGGCAAGGGCGTACGTTGCGGAGGTGGGTGATGAAGACGCTGCATGGGGTGGTGCTGATTGCCGCGGCATGCGGTGTTGCGGCGTGCGCGCCGGCCATCGTCGGGCCGTACTACACGATGGATGTGCGGCTGGCTGATGGAAAACCGGTGCGCTGTGCTGTGAATCAACCGGTGCACCTGCCCAACCCACCGCCGGTGCCATTGACCACCCGTGAGCGCAACGAAGCCGAGGTGCTGGCCACGCAACCGTTGCGGCTGCAAAGCGGGCCGCGTGCGCCTTATCCGACGGTGTACACAGCGCCCGACGTTACGTGCTTTGCGTTGCCTGGTACAAGTGCTCAGGCTTCCTCTGCCAAGTAGCGCCAGAGTGCCTGCGCCACTGGGCCAACCGGGCGCCCACGCAGTCGTGCGGCCACGATGTCGAGCTTGGAGCGCTTGAAGTGGCGCCCCTCCAGCGACACTAGCTTGCCGCTGCGTAACTCCTTGTCGATCAGGTGCAGCGGCATGTGGCCCCAGCCCATGCCTTGCACGATCAAATCCTTCTTGGTGTGCTGATCTGCCACCGTCCAGTTGGGCGCGTCCTTGATCACAAAGTAATCGCGTTGCGGCTGCCGTGCCGTATCGCGAATCACCACCTGCACATACGCCCGCATGTGTTCGGGCGTGAGGTTGCGTGTGGACGGCGCCGTCACGTAGCCGGGTGCGGCCACCGGTACGAGCGTCACCTTGGTCAGGTCGGCCCATTCGAAGCGGGTGTCGCTCTTGTCGATGTGGTGGATGATGAGGTCGGCCTCTTCGGCAAGCAGGCGCTCCCACGGGCCGCCAATCACCTCGAAATGCAGGTGCAGGCGCGTTTGCGGCCATGCGTTGAAGAAGCGCTTCAAGCGACGCAACATCTCGGCAGTGGGGGTGAGGTCGCCCACGATCACGCGCAGGTCGGTTTCTTCGCCTTGGCTCAGTTGCTGGCACAACGTATCGAGCGCCGCAGCCTGCCGCAGCACCACCGCCGATTGACGGCAGAACGCTTCGCCCGCCGGTGTGAGCCTGACGCGGTACTCGCTGCGGTCGAGCAGGGCCACGCCCAGCCGTTGCTCCAGATTTTTGACGGCGGCATGCACAGCCGGGTGCGTGCGGTGCAGCTTGTCGGCGGCGGCCTGGAAGCTGCCTTCCGCAATCACCGCCTCAAGACAGGCGAGTTCGTGCAGGGAGAAATCCATTGTTTGCTCGACTTACAAAGATTGGCGCAATTATTCAATTTATTTTGACAGCCTGAAAACCTAGCCTAGCACCTCCCAATGCGAAAAGGAGGCAGGAGCATGAAGGCAATCGTGCGGCAGCAATATGGTGGGCCGGAGCAGCTTTGCGTGACCGAAGCGCCGGACCCGGTGGCCGGGCAGGACGAGGTGCTCGTGCGTGTGAAGGCGTTCGGCATCAACCGCGCGGAACAGTATTTCCGGCAGGGCGAATGGGGAGAGGTGGCAGCCATTTCCGGCATTGAATGCGCCGGTGAAGTGGTCAGCGACCCGAGCGGCAGGCTGCTGGCCGGGCAGCGCGTGTTCGCCCTGATGGGCGGCATGGGGCGTTCGCGCAGTGGCAGCTACGCGGAACTGGTGGCGGTGCCGGCGGGCAACGTCGTCCCAATCCGCAGCGCGCTCGGCTGGAGCGAGCTGGCAGCCATTCCTGAGTCGTACGCCACGGCGTGGAGCGGCTTGTTCGACAACCTGGCGTTGCGGCGTGGCGATACGGTGCTGGTGCGCGGAGCCACTTCAGCGCTGGGGCTGGCTGCGCTTAACCTCGCGGCGTACACGCAGGCCCGTGTGGTGGCGACCGTGCGGCATGCAGACCGGGCGTCAGTCGCCAGAGGGAACGGCGCGGATGCCGTGTTGGTGGAGGGCGATGACATGGCAGGCGCGTTGCGCGATCTCGCTCCGGATGGCATCGACGCCGTGCTCGATCTGATCGGCACGCGCACGGTGCTGGAGTCGCTGCGGTTGGCACGGCGTGGCGGGCGTGTCTGCGTGGCTGGTTTTCTTGGTGGGCATGCGCCGATCGCGCAGTTCGATCCGCTGCAGCATCTGCCCAGCGGACGGCATCTGAGTTTCTTCGGCAGTGCGTTCGTCTATGGCACGGCGGAGTACCCGCTCACAGACGTTCCCTTTCAGCGCATCGTCGATCTGGTCGAGGCCGGTGTGCTGCGTGCCAGGCCGGCACAGGTGTTCGCCTTTGACGACATCCAGCGCGCGCATCGCATGCTGGATGCCGGCACGGCGGGCGGCAAGATGGTGGTGGAAGGCGCGCTGGCCGCGTGACGCTGCTTTTTCAATGTTCTCGGAGGCGATCCCCATGAAGCATTTTCTGCTGGAAGGCGAGCACCTTGTTCCGTTCGAGGCGCTCGCGCATCTGGTCCCTGCGCATCACGATTTTCTGCAGCGTGGTTATGACGCGGGCCACTTCTTGTTTTCCGGGCCACAGGTGCCGGCGCACGGCGGCTTTCTGGTGGCGCGGGCCGCATCGCGCGAGGCGCTGGATGCGTTGCTGGCCGACGAGCCCTTCGTGAAGGCCGGGAAGATGCGCTTCTCGCGCGTGGTCGAGTTTGATGCCGCGCAGTGTCAGCCGGTGCTGATGGCGTGGTTTGGCAAGGAGGCGCGTCAGTAGAGTCCGGGAATCAGGCGCCAGGTCCGGGCACGGTAGGCGTCGTACTCAGCGCCGAACTGCGATTGCAGCAGTGCTTCTTCCGCACGCATGCGTGCGACCAGCGGGGGAATCAGCAGCAGCGTCAGTACCACGCCGGCCAGTGCCCGGAACCCCAACCCCCAGCCCAGCGTGCTCACCAGCAACCCGAGGTAGCTCGGGTTGCGCACGTATTGATAGATCCCGCCGGTCACCAGCGTATGGCCCGGCTGGATTGCCACCAGCCCGCTGAACCGGTTGCCCAGCACGTGCACCGGCCACAGCCGCAGCGCACCGCCCACGGCATAGAGCACGACGCCCAGCCATCGCACGGCATCGCCGTCGATGCACCACAGGTTGAGCCGATCGGTGTACGCCGGCAGCCAGGCACTGATGATGCCGATCAGGCCGAACACCGGCAGCACCCACCGGTTGGATCGATCTTCGCGCTCGCCTGCGCTGAGGTTGCCGCCTGCGAACAGCGCGGCGATGGTCAACGCGACGGTCACCACGACCAGCGCCACGCGCGCCGGATGTGCAAGCAGCGGGCCGACACCGCCCCAGCCCCACGCCGCCAGCGCCAGATAGCCGAGTACCGAAATCACCGCCCCAACGCCAAGTTTGGCCGATGCCGCCATGACTGCCTCAAGAGAATCGGAATGCGCCCAGTGTAGGCCTCGCGCCGGTTGGGTGCATTGATAGCGCCCAAAAGAAAAGGCCGCATCACGCGGCCCTTTTTGGGGAGCGAAGGGTAATCAACGACGCTGATATTGCGTCGCGCCGAAAAGGATTTCCTTCGCCTTGTCGTCCTGCAGTGCCGGCCGCTCCTGAGCCAGCACCTTCACCCCGCGCTGCACGGCGGGGCGTTCTTCAATGGCTTCAAACCAGCGCTGCAGCTTGGGGTAATCCGACAGCTCGATCCCCTGGTTCTTCCAGCTGCGTAGCCACGGCCACGTGGCGATGTCGGCGATGGAGTAGTCCGCGCCGCCCAGGTACTTGGATTCCGAGAGGCGCTTGTCGATCACGCCGTACAGGCGCTTGGCTTCGTTGCTGTAGCGGTTGATCGCGTACTCGATCTTCTCCGGCGCGTAGATGCGGAAGTGGTGCGCCTGGCCGAGCATCGGGCCGACACCGCCCATCTGGAACATCAGCCACTGCAGCACTTCGTATTTGCCGCGCACATCGTCGGGGATGAACTTGCCGGTCTTGCCAGCGAGGTACAGCAGGATCGCGCCGGACTCGAACAGCGAGATGGGCTGGCCGTCCGGGCCGTCCTGATCAACGATGGCCGGGATCTTGTTGTTCGGGCTGATCTTCAGAAAGTCGGGCTTGAACTGGTCGCCGGCGCCGATGTTGATGCCGTGAACGCGGTAAGGCAGCCCGCATTCCTCCAGCATGATGTGCACTTTGTGCCCGTTGGGTGTGGCCCAGCTATAGACGTCGATCATCGAATTGGCTCCGCGAGGGAAGAGACGAGCAGGCCACCAGAAGCCTGCAAAGTATTCCATTCCAGCACAGAACGGAAAAACGCGCAGACGATGGGCATGGGCAAAAAAAATCCCCGCTTGATGCGGGGTTAAGGAGTGAACGGTATTGTCGGCGTTGTCTGTTGTTATGCGCCGCGCGTGACAGGCATGTCAGGAATGTCCTTCAGGTGCAGGTGCTTGGCCAGTTCCAGCTTGGCGATGGCGGCACGGTGCACTTCGTCTGGGCCGTCGGCCAGGCGCAGCGTGCGCTGATGCGCGTAGAACGAGGCCAGCGGGAAGTCGCCCGACACACCCGCACCGCCGTGCGCCTGGATCGCCCAGTCGACGATCTGGCAAGCGATGTTCGGCGCCACCACCTTGATCATCGCAATCTCGGCCTTGGCGACCTTGTTGCCAACCGTGTCCATCATGTACGCGGCCTTGAGCGTGAGCAGGCGGGCCTGTTCGATCATGCAGCGGGCCTCGGCAATGCGTTCGTGCCAGACACTATGCTGTGCGATGGCCTTGCCGAACGCGATGCGCGTCGTCAGGCGCTTGCACATCAGTTCCAGCGCACGCTCGGCAATGCCGATGCTGCGCATGCAGTGATGGATGCGGCCCGGGCCCAGGCGACCCTGCGCGATCTCGAAGCCACGGCCTTCACCCAGCAGGATGTTGCCCACCGGCACGCGCACATTCTTCAGGTCGACTTCCATGTGGCCGTGCGGTGCGTCGTCGTAGCCGAACACCGTCAGCGGGCGCATGACGGTGATGCCCGGCGCATCGGCCGGCACCACGATCATCGATTGCTGCTCGTGGCGGCCAGCGTCCGGGTTGGTCTTGCCCATGACGATGTACACGGCGCAGCGCGGGTCGCCTGCGCCCGACGACCACCACTTGCGGCCGTTGATGACGTACTCATCGCCCTGGCGCTCGATGCGGCATTCGATGTTGGTGGCATCCGACGAGGCCACGGCCGGCTCGGTCATCAGGAAGGCGGAGCGGATCTCGCCGCGCAGCAGCGGTTCGAGCCAGCGGTCCTTGATCGCTTCCGAGGCGTAACGCTCCAGCGTCTCCATGTTGCCGGTGTCCGGCGCGGAGCAGTTGAACACTTCCGGCGCCCAGGGCACCCGGCCCATGATCTCGCACAGCGTGGCGTATTCCAGGTTCGACAGGCCTTCCGGTGCGCGCGTCGAGCGCGGCAGGAACAGGTTCCACAGCCCGGCCTTGCGCGCCAGCGGCTTGAGTTCTTCGATCACCTTGGTCGGGATCCAGGCATTGCCCGCACGGCGGTTGGCTTCGATTTCTTCGTAGAAGCGCTGCTCGTTCGGGTAGATGTGCTGGTCGAAGAATTCGAGCAGGCGTGCCTGCATTTCCTTGACCTTCGGGGTGTAATCGAAATTCATGGTGTCTCCTCAATACATCGAACAAGCGTCTCGAACGGGCAATCCATCAAGTCAGTTCAGTTCAGACGGGCGCGGCGATACGGCCGCCGAGCACGGCAAATACGGCACTCGCGCGAGCAACCAGCCGGTCGCCGCGGTGAAAGAGCGCCTGCGCAAAGGCCAGTTTGCTGCCGGTGCGCAAGCCTTCCGGGGCGATCTCGATCCAGTCGCCTTCTGCTGCCGAGGCGATGAAATCTACGGTGAGGCTGGCGGTGGACATGGCGAGTACGCCTTCGTTGCTGTTGCCGCTGGCTGGGTCGGCCAGGCAGTAACCCAGCGCCGCATCAGCCAGCGAGGCCACCACACCGCCGTGCAGCATGCCGCGCCGGTTCAGGTGGTGGTGCCCCACATGAAAGCCCATCACCATCGACGGCCCCATGCCACGGGCATAGACCGGGCCCAGCATCGTCAGGAAGGGGCTCGGCTTATTCAGGATCTCAAAGCCGGCAGGTACAGAGCGTTCGGTGGCTGTGGTCATGGCTGATCGCATCACTCACATCAATGCCCGCAGCTTAAGCCTTCGCCTACAATAAGAGAAATGAATTTCGTAGATTGCCATTCATCAAAATCATGCATATCTCGCGGGTCGACCTGAACCTGTTCGTCGTCTTCGACGCTATCTATACGGAAGGCGGCATCACGGCGGCGGCGCGCACGCTCAACCTGACGCAGCCGGCCGTCAGCCACGCACTCGGGCGGCTGCGCGAGCTGTTTGACGACCCGCTGTTCGAGCGGCGCGGGCAGGGCATGGTGCCGACGCCGCTGGCGCGCACGCTCATCGCCGAGGTGCGCACATCGTTGCAGGGCTTTGAGCGCACGTTGCGCGAGGGCACGCGGTTTGATCCGGCCACGAGTGAACGCCGCTTCACGATCTCGATGCGCGACGCACTGGAGGCAACGTTGCTGCCGCCCCTGATGGCAGCGATTGCCAAGGAAGCGCCACGCATCGACGTGACCACGGTGCGCGGAGATCGTCGCCAGCTCGAAGCCGAGCTGCTGGCCGGCACCATTGATGCGGTGGCGGACATTCTGCTGCCGGCGTCCCCAGCCATCCGCCACGCGCCGATCCTGTCAGACCCGATGGTGGTGCTGGCGCGCCCCGGCCACCCGATCACACAGGCGCCGCTCACGCTGGATCGCTACCTGGCCTGTGAGCACGTGCAGGTGTCATCACGGCGTCGCGGGGCGGGGCTGGAAGACGTGGAGTTGCGCCGACTGGGGCGCGAGCGCCGGGTGCGCCTGCGCTGCCAGCACTACCCGGCGGCGTGCCGTGTCGTGAGTTGTACGGATTGGCTCGTCACGCTGCCAGTGCGCTACGCGCGCATTGCCAACGAGCCGTATGGCAACGTCATGCTGCCGCTGCCGTTCAACGTGCCGGCGCTGGAGTTGTACCTGTACTGGCACGCCAACAGCGATCAGGATGCCGCCGGCCGCTGGTTGCGTGATCACATCTTCGCGGCGATGGCCGAGGTAGCCTTGGATGAAGCCGCGGCTGCCTTTGCCGACGGAAACGGATAGCGCGCGCTGAACTCCGCAAAGCGCGCGGCCAGGAATTCCGCACAGGCCGTCAGCCGTGCTGGCCGATGGCGGCGCGCCAAGCTCACGAGTTGCAGTGGCGTGGGCGCATGGCTCCACGCGGGCAATGCCACCTCCAGTCGACCGGCGCTCACATCCTGCGCCACGTCCAGCCACGACTTGAACGCCAGCCCACGCCCGGCGACCGCCCAGTCGCGCACGACGGCGCCGTCATCGCATTGGAAATCGCCACGCACGTCGATGGGGGCGGGGCCGCTGGAATGCGTGAGCTGCCAGCGCGTGACGGGCTCGCCGTTGCGCAGCAGGATCAGGCAGCGGTGGTCGGCCAGATCGCTCGGATGTGCGGGCCGGCCATGCTGCTTGAAGTACGACGGCGCGCCCACGACCACGCGTGGATGCGACGCCAGCGGCCGCCGTACCAGTGCCGAATCCTGCAGATTCCCATAGCGCAGCGCGAAATCGAGGTCTTCGCGCATCAGGTCGGCCAGCCGGTCGCCCAGCACCAGCGTGACGCGCACTCCGGGGTGTTCATCGCAGAAGGCATCGAGCCACGGGCGCAGGATGTGCCGTCCCAGGTCTGAGGTGGCGGCAATCCGGATGGCGCCCGCCAGCTCGGTGCGGTCTTGACCCAGGCTTTCAGCGCCTTCATCCAACGCTTCCAGCGCCTGTCTTGCATACCCTAGATAACGCTGGCCTGCTTCAGTGGGCCGCATGCTGCGCGTGGTGCGTTCGAATAGGCGGGCGCCCAGATCAGTCTCTACACGCTTGAGCGCGGCGCTGGCGGTGGCAGGCAGCCAGCCGAGTTGTCGTGCGGCGGCGGAAAGGTTGCCGGCATCGGCAATGCGCACCAGCAGGCGGAGGTCGTCGAGGGCGATCATTGTCAAAGCCAGTTTGGAGAATCATCAAAGCATAGCCAGATTATCTTGCTTTTGTTTGATGAAAGAATCGCCCCGGTCGATTGACGGTTTTTTCTTTCTTCTCAAAGGAGCGTTGGCATGACTTCGAAGACCTTGCAGGACCAGTCGGTGGTGGTGTTGGGCGGTACGGCGGGCATTGGGCAAGCGGTGGCGCGCGCCGCAGCGGCCGCAGGCGCCCGCGTGACGGTGCTGGGCCGTTCGGCCAGGGCGGATGGCGGTATTCATGGGGTTGCTGTGGATGCAAACGACACGGCATCGTTGGCGAGCGCATTCACCCAGGCGGCGGCTGGCGGCAAGATCGACCACCTTGTCGTCACCATCGGCTCGCGCACGAGCCCGCCGCCGTTTGCCTCGCTGCAACGGGCTGATCTGGAACAGGGCTTCGGCACCAAGCTGTTTGCTGCGCTGATGGCGGTGCAGGCCGCGCTGCCGCATTTGGCGGAGCGGGCGTCGATCACACTCACATCGGGTCTGCTCTCACGCAAAGCTACCGCGACCGGGTTGCTGCGCGCATCCATCAACGCAGCCGTGGAAGCGGCTGGCAAGAACCTCGCAAAGGAACTGGCGCCGCGCCGCGTCAACGTGGTCAGCCCCGGCGTGGTGGATACGGAAGTGTGGGGCGCCCCCGCCGATCGTGAAGCAATGCTCGCGCGCATTGGCAGCGGCTTACCGGTCGGCCGTGTCGGTACGCCGGAAGATCTTGCTCAGGGCTACCTGCTGGCCATGACCAACGGCTTCATGACCGGCGCCATCATCGATATTGAAGGAGGCGGTTTGCTATGACAGAGGACAACGACTGGACATTCGACCACGTGAATTTCCACGTGGCAGGTGACGCGCCCATCCTCAAGTTCTTCGCCGACGTGTTTGGCTGGAAACCGGGGCCGCGCCCGGCGTTTCCGTTTCCCGGTACATGGCTGTACCAGAACGACGATGCGCTGGTGCACCTAGTGACGCAGGAGGGAGAGACCCCGGAGCTTGTGTTTTCGCACATTGCGTTCCGCACAAAGAAGGATGCGGCGGATGTGCTGGCTGCGGTGCGTGAAAGCGGTATCCCGCATCAGGTACGAAAACACCCCGCGCGGCCTGCCGCACAGATCTTTGTGCAGTTGCCGGGCGGGGTGGTGCTGGAGCTGGAAGCGTCGCTGTCCGGTCCGTTGGAAGCGGCGCGCGAGTACGTGTGACGCGCTGCCTTATGCGCCAGCCTGCTGGGCGTATTTCCAGCCCAGCTCGGCTATCGGGCGAGCGCGCTTGCCCGCTTCCAGCGCCTGTGCGGATGACGCCGTGCCATCCACCACGCGCTTCATGATCCCCTGCAGGATGCCCGCAATGCGGAACATGTTGTAGGCGAGGTAGAAGTTCCAGTCGCCGGTGATGCGGCGGCCGGTGCGTTCTTCGTACTGGCGGATGTACTCGGCTTCGGAAGGGATGCCGAGCGCCGCAAAGTCCAGCCCGGCCACGCCGCGGAATTGCCCAGGCTCGATATGCCAGCTCATGCAGTGGTAGCTGAAGTCGGCCAGCGGATGGCCCAGCGTCGACAGCTCCCAGTCGAGAATGGCCAGCACGCGCGGCTCGGTCGGGTGGAAGATCAGGTTGTCGAGCCGGTAGTCACCGTGGACGATGCTGGTGATCTCTTCCGCCTCTTGCGGCACGTGCTTGGGCAGCCATTCGATCAGGCTGTCCATCGCCGGAATGGACTCGGTTTCCGACAGCTTGTATTGCTTGCTCCAGCGCTCGATCTGGCGTGCGAAGTAGTTGCCGGGTTTGCCGTAGTCAGCCAGGCCGATGGCGGCGTAGTCCACGCGATGCAGCGCGGAAATGACGCGGTTCATCTCGTCGTAGATGGCGGTGCGCTCGGCGGGCTCCATGCCGGGCAGGGCCTGGTCCCACAGCACACGGCCCTGCACGAACTCCATGATGTAGAAGGCGCGGCCGATCACGGCTTCGTCTTCGCACAGCGCGAACATCTTGGGGGCCGGCACATCGGTGTTGGCCAGCGCATGCATCACGCGATACTCGCGTTCGATGGCGTGTGCGGACGGCAGCAGCTTCGCCTTCGGCCCCGGCTTGGCACGCATCACGTACGTGCGCGACGGCGTGATCAGCTTGAAGGTCGGGTTCGACTGGCCGCCCTTGAACTGCTCAACCGTGAGCGGGCCAGCAAAGCCTTCCACGTGCTCGCGCATCCACGCTTCCAGCGCGGCGATGTCGAACTTCTGCTGGTCTGCTACCGGGCGCGTGCCCTCGAAGGCCGAGAAATCCTGCTGCTCCGTCTGTGCCATGGGTATGTCTCCGAATCTTGTTGTGTGTCGAGGAAAGTTCAGGCCGGTTGGCGCGCTGGTTGCCGATGCTGAAGGTATTCCTGCAGCAGCACCTCCATCGTCGTCAGCCGTGAGCCGAGATGCGTGGGCGACGGCGGCGAGAAATTGCTCATGCGCAGCACCCAATCGCCAGGTTCGTCACCCACGTCGAGCACGTTGATGCAGCCGGCCGTCTGCGCGAGGCTGCCGTAGAACACACGCTCCCCGCCGGTGATGGCGTGCGAGAGGATCGCGCGGTTGGTGCCGCCGTGCAGCACCAGCAGCACGGTGTCCCAGTCGGGCAGGGCGCGCAGGCGTGCAATGGCGGGAATCACACGGTCGAGGAACTCGCCGACGCTCTCGCCGTTCAGGAAGCGGCGGTCTTCGCGCACCGTGCCCGCGAATGCGCCGATGAAGGCTTGCGCGAGTTCATGCTCGGGAATCTCCGCCAGCTTGCCGCCGCGAATCTCTTGCAGCTCTGGCCATTGCTCCAGCGTCAGGCCGTGTGTGGTAGCGCGCTCCTGCATCGCGGGCATCTCAGCCAGCACACGCTGCGCGGTCTCCACCGTGCGCGGTAGGCCGCTGACGATCACGCGATCGAAGACGATGTTCTCGGCGGCGAAGATCTTGCCCGCAGCGGTGGTCTGGCTGCGGCCGAGTTCGTTGAGCGGCACGGCCTCGGGCGAGCGAACAGGGCGGCCGGTTTCGTCGAAATACGTCACGGCGCCGTGGCGCATCAGATAGACGCGCCGGCGCTTGGGTGTCGGAAAGGGAACCATGTGTGCCTGCGATCAGCGATATTGCGGTTTGCGCTTCTGCAGGAAGGCGGAGATGCCTTCGTTGCCATCGGCGTGATGCAGCGCTTCGACAAAGCTGTGCTGCTCGGCCTTGAGGTGATCGTGCAGCGAGGCGTCTTCTGTGTTGGTGATCAGGCCCTTGATGCGGCCCACCGCATGCGGCGATTGCGCGGCCAGCTTCTCCGCCAGTGTCAGCGCATGGTCCAGCGCCTCGCCGGGTTTGACGACCTCGTTGATGAGGCCGAAATGCGCCAGCCGCTCTGCACCGACCGGCTTGCCGAGCATGATGATCTCGCTGGCCAGCGGACGCGGCAGGAAGCGTGCGATGTGCCACGAGCCACCGCCGTCCGGTGTGAGTGCCACGTTCACATACGCCATCACGAACTTGGCATCCGACGCGGCGATCGCAAAGTCGCACGCCAACACCAGTGAGAAGCCCGCACCCGCCGCTGGGCCTTCCACTGCGGCAATCACGGGCTTGGGGAACGTGCGAATCGTCTCGATCCAATGATTGAGCGCGTCGATGCCTTCTTCCTGCACGCTCTTGGGTTGGCTGCGGTTTGCCAGCAGCCGGTTCAGGTTGCCGCCGGCGCAGAATGCGTTGCCCGCGCCGGTAAAGATGACGGCGCGGATCTCGTTGTCGTTGGCGGCGCGGTCCAGGGCTTCCATCGACGCGGTGTACATCACCGGGTCCAGCGCGTTGCGTGCGTCAGGGTTGGACAGCGTGAGCACCAGCGTCGAGCCAATGCGTTGGGAGAGCAGTTGCGCGGTCATGGCGGCCTCGTCAGAGTGAGTGGCGGCGGTCAGGCATCAGGATCAGGCATCGAGTGTCAGCAACGACATGCCCAGACGGGCACGACGCAGCAGCCACGGGCTCGGGCGATAACGCGGGTCGCCATAGAGCGTGTAGAGGTTCTGCAGTATTTCGAGCACGGCATTCGCGCCCAGCGTATCGCCCAGTGCCAGCGGCCCTTGCGGATAGCCGAGGCCCAACGTAACGGCGAGGTCGATGTCGGTGGGCGTGGCAATGCGCTGTTGAGCGATATCGCATGCGATGTTGACGATGCACGCGACGATGCGCTGCGCGACGAAACCGCCCGAATCGCGGATCACCGTCACCGGTACGCCGTCGGAGGCGAGCAAGCCATGCGCGGCATCGCGATAGGCTGCATCGGTGGCGGGCGTGGTCATCAGCGTGCGGCGCTTGGTGGCGGCAAACGGATAGAGCGTATCGAGCGCCACGGTACGGCGTGCATCGAGTCCTTCCGCAACCACGCAAGCCGTGGCATCCAGCCCGCGCGGCGTGACGATGATCAGCGCGTCGGCGGACGGTTTGGAGCCAGCCTCGGGCGTGATGCCCAGGTTGAGCAGCAGGCGCTGTGCAGCGGCATGACCGGCTTCATGTGCGCGACTGATCCATACCGACGACGGGCGCGCGGTCGGCACAGGCGCTTCGGCGGGCACCTGCTTCTGTCCTTCCGGATAGCGATAGAAACCTTCGCCGGTCTTGCGGCCCAGGATGCCGCCGGCAAAGCGCACCGCCGTGATCTGCGAGGGGCGATAGCGCGGCTCTTCGTAGAACTGGCGGTAGACCGATTCCATCACCGGGTGCGACACATCCAGCCCCGTCAGGTCCATCAGCTCGAACGGGCCCATGCGGAAGCCGGCCTGCTCGCGCATGATCGCGTCCACGTCGGCATACGCGGCCACGCTTTCCTGCGCCACGCGCAGGCCCTCGGTGTTCATGCCTCGCCCGGCGTGGTTGACAATGAAGCCCGGCATGTCGATGCAGCGCACGGCCGTGTGGCCCATGCGCTTGGCGAGTGCGGCCAAGGCATCACCCGTGGCAGGCGCGCTGCGCAGGCCGTCGATCACCTCGACCACCTTCATCAGCGGCACCGGGTTGAAGAAGTGGAAGCCGGCCACGCGCTCGGGGTGCTTGCACGTTGCGGCAATCGCTGTGATCGACAGTGACGACGTGTTCGACGCCAGGATCGCATCGGCGCGGACGATGTCTTCGAGCTGGCGGAAGAGGTCGCGCTTGACCTCCAGCTTCTCGACGATGGCCTCGACGACGAGATCGCAGTCGGCCAGATCGGTGAGAGCGCCGGCGGGAATCAATCGAGCGACGGTGGCGTTGGCGTCCTCCGCCGTCAGCTTGCCCTTGGCGGCCAGCTTGCCGAGCGTATCGGCCAGTGCCGTACGCGCCGCTTCCACGGCGGGCGGGTTGGCATCGAACAACTTGACGCGCAGGCCGGCCTGGGCCGCGATCTGCGCAATACCGCGCCCCATGGCGCCGGTGCCTACAATCCCGATTGTCTGCATAGAAAACCTACTGCGAAGGAAAGAAGTCCAGCTAAAATAGCACGGGCGTGCGTTTTTTGGCATCCGCGCCAACCATAACAGGTAGCACCACCATCCAAGGAGATCGGTTCATGCTGACGCTATACGGTTTTTCCGCGAGCAACTACTACAACAAGGTCAAGCTCGCATTGATGGAGAAGGGCCTCCCGTTTCAGGAAGAACTGCGCTGGCCCGACCAGACCGATGGCGCAATCTCGCCGCTGCACAAGGTGCCGTATCTGAAGGATGGCGACCGCGGCATGTGCGAATCGCAGGTCATCGTCGACTATCTGGAGGCGCGCTATCCGGAACATCCGCTGGTGCCTGCGGATGCGTTTGCAGCGGCCAAGGTGCGCGAGATCGTGACCTTCCTGGAGCTGCACCTGGAATTGGTGGCGCGCCAACTGTTTCCCGAGGCGTTCTTCGGCGGCAAGGTGAGCGACAACCTGAAGGTGAAGGTGCGCGAGCAGTTGGAAAAGAACATTCCGGCGGCGGCCAAGCTGTTCAAGTTCGCGCCGTACGTCGCAGGCGACACGTTCACCATTGCGGATTGCGCCGCCATCGTGCACTTCCCGCTGGTGAGCCAGGCCACCAAGATCATCTACGGTGAAGACCTGCTGGCGCCGGTCGAGGGCGTCAAGCCCTACCTAGCTCAAATGGCCGAGAACCCCAACGTGCAGAAGATGCGGGCAGACAGCAAGGCGAACCTGGAGCAGATGCTGGCGCACTACGCAAGCAAGCGCGCCTGATCTTCACCAGCTTTACACCTTCGACAAACGCTCCAGCGCAAGTTGGAGCGTTTCGTCTTTCTTGGCGAAGCAAAAGCGCACCACGCCCGATTCGAGCGGCTGCGAGTAGAACGCCGACACGGGAATCGCCGCCACACCAATCTCGCTCGTCAGCCATTTGGCGAACTCGGCCTCGGGCAGGTCAGAGATGGCGCTGTAGTCCACGCACTGGAAGTACGTGCCCTGGCAGGGCAGCAGCTTGAAACGTGTCTTCTCCAGCCCGGCGCGGAACAGATCGCGCTTGTGCTGGTAGAACGCTGAGAGATCCAGGTACGGACGCGGATCGGCCATGTAGTTCGCCAACCCATGCTGCACCGGCGTGTTGACCGTGAACACGTTGAACTGGTGCACCTTGCGGAACTCCGCCGTGAGTGCTGCGGGTGCGGCCACGTAGCCGACCTTCCAGCCCGTCACGTGATACGTCTTGCCGAAGCTCGACACCACGAAGGCACGCCGCGCCAGCTCTGGAATGCGTGCGACTGAGGCATGCGGCACACCGTCGTACACCATGTGCTCGTACACTTCGTCGGAGAGCAGCAGCACGTTGGTCGGTGCCAGGATCTCGGCCAGCTTCTGCATGTCGTCCGCATGCCAGACCGTGCCGGTCGGGTTGTGCGGCGTGTTGAGCATGATCAGCCGCGTGCGTGGCGTGATGGCGGCGGCCAACTCGTCGAACGGGATGCGGAAGTCCGGCGCGTTCAGCGTGATCGGCACGACCTTGCCTCCGGCCAGCTCGATCGACGGGATATAGCTGTCGTACGTCGGCTCAAATACGATCACTTCGTCGCCCGGATGCACGCAGCACAGCACCGTGGTCAGCAGTGCCTGCGTGGCACCGGCGGTGATGGTGATCTCGCGGTCGGCGTCGTAGGTGTGGCCGTACAGGTTGGCGACCTTCGCGGCGATGGCCTGGCGCAGTGCGGGTACGCCGGTCATCGGCGGGTACTGGTTCAAGCCGGCGCGCATGGCGTCGGACACTGCGTCGACGATGCGTGGGTCGCAATCGAAATCCGGAAAGCCCTGGCCGAGGTTGACGGCCTGCTTCTCCACGGCCAGCGCCGACATCACGGTGAAGATGGTGGTGCCGACATTCGGCAGCCGCGAGGGCGGCGGGGCGATGGGCGCGAGCGATTCAGCGGATGGGGCAGCAGTGGTCATGACAAACGGCTTCAGGCTTGAACGAGGGGAGTGGTCTCCAACTGGACCTGTGCGACGAACTCCTTGGGCAGCAGCACCGCCACGTCGCAATACTTGGCCATGCGGCGCTTGAGCTTGAGCACGGCGCGGTCCTTGGAGACGAGATACGCGGCGTTGGCAGCATCGGCCAGCACCAGGAATTTTTGGTCGTCGCGATCCTTGCAACGCGGGACGAAGGTTTCGCCTTGCGCGCGGGCGGCGTCTTCCGGATCAGCGACCGAGCGGGTCACGCGATCGACCCAGGCGAGGGCGGCTTGCGCATCGACGGCATAGTGCGCGAACTGCGGATAGTCCAGCACGCGGCGCAGTTCTTCACGGCACGCGGGGCTGATGATGGCGTCAAGCCGGCCGGCTTCCAGCGCGGCGCGGATGGGGCGCGCAACGGCATCGTCGAAGATCAGGATGTCGACCCAGATGTTGGAGTCCAGCACCACGCGTGGTGCGGGAATCTGGGCGAGGGCGGCAGTGTCTGCCATTCGATACAATTCCAGACTTGTGAACCGCGATTCTGACATGATCATCGTCCTCTCGCCGGCCAAGTCGCTCGACTACGACACGCCGCCGCGCATCAAGACCCACACGCTGCCCGATTTCATCGCGCGCTCCGCGGAGCTTATTGAAGTGCTTCGCAAGCTGTCGCCCGCCCAGATCGGCACGCTGATGCACATTTCCGACCCGCTCGCCGTGCTCAATGCCACGCGCTATGTCGATTGGTCGGCCGAATTCACTGCCGAGAACAGCAAGCAGGCCGCACTGGCCTTCGACGGCGATGTCTATGGCGGGCTCGATGCCAATTCGCTGGCAGTCGACGATCTGCAGTTCGCGCAGAAGCATCTGCGCATTCTGTCGGGCCTGTACGGCGTGCTGCGCCCGCTCGACTGGATGCAGCCGTATCGCCTGGAGATGGGCACGCGCCTAGCCAATCCGCACGGAAAGGACCTCTACGCCTTCTGGGGCGACGAGGTGACGCTCGCGCTCAACAAGCTCTTCAAGCAGGACGATGACCCCGTGCTCGTCAACCTCGCGTCGGAAGAGTATTTCAAGGTGGTGCGGCCCAAGGTGCTGAAGGCGCGCATCGTCACCCCCGTTTTTGAAGACTGGAAGAACGGCCAGTACAAGATCATCTCGTTCTATGCCAAACGCGCGCGCGGTCTGATGGCGCGCTACGCGATCGAGCACCGCATCACCGATCCGCGCAAGCTCAAGGCGTTCGATGTCGACGGCTATGCGTTTGCTGCGGCCGATTCCGACGACGAGCGCTGGGTCTTCCGCCGCAAGCTCACCTGATGACAGGATTCGACATGACTGCTACCCAACCGACCATCTCCAGCACATTCGACAGCGGCGCCATCGAGATTGTCGACGCCGCGCGCGCGGATGCCATCCGCCTGCGTATCCGCCGCGATTCGCATGCTGATTTCACGCAGTGGTTCCACTTCCGCCTGCAAGGCGTGCAGGGCCAAGCGTGCAAACTCGCCCTGGAAAACGCAGGCGAGTGCACGTACGCCGCCGGCTGGAAGGACTACCACGCGGTTGCCTCGTACGACCGCGAGCACTGGTTCCGCGTGCCGACGCGCTATGACGGCAAGACCATGACCATCGAGCTGACGCCCGAGCACGACAGCATCTGGTTTGCGTATTTCGAGCCGTACTCAGATGAGCGCCACCTGTCGCTCGTGGCCGCCGCGCAAACGAAGCCCGGTGTGCGCACGCAGCGCCTTGGCAGCACGGTGCAGGGCCGCGACATGACGAGCATCACCGTTGGCGAACCCGGCCCCGGCAAGAAGAACGTGTGGATCATCGCGCGCCAGCATCCGGGCGAGACGATGGCCGAGTGGTTTGTCGAAGGCTTGCTCGCCCGCTTGACGCGTCAAGGTGTGTGGGGCGGAGACCCGATCGGCCGCGTGCTGGCTGAGCGCGCCGTCTTCCACATCGTCCCGAACATGAACCCGGACGGCTCCTCTCTGGGCAACTTGCGCACCAACGCCGCCGGCGCCAACTTGAACCGTGAATGGATGGAGCCCGACGCCCAGCGTAGCCCCGAAGTGCTGTGCGTGCGCCAGGCCATCGAGCAGACCGGCGTCGACCTGTTCTTCGACATCCACGGCGATGAAGCGCTGCCCTACGTGTTCGTGGCAGGCAGCGAGATGTTGCCGGGCTTTACCGATGTGCAGCGTGCCGATCAGGACCGCTTTGTCGCGGCTTTCTTGCGCGCATCGCCGGACTTCCAGACGCAATACGGCTACGAGGCCAGCAAGTACAACGAAGACGCGCTCAAGCTCGCTTCGAAGTACATCGGCCACACCTATGGCTGCCTGTCGTTGACGCTGGAAATGCCGTTCAAGGACAACGCCGATCTGCCCGACGCACGCGTGGGTTGGGACGGCGCCCGCAGCGCCGCATTGGGTGCGGCCATGCTGCAGGCGATCCTGGAGTATCTCGGCTGATTGAGACTGATGGCGCCAAAGCCGTCAACCGAAGCCTAAACGACAACGCGCCTCCAGAGATCTGGCGGCGCGTTTGTCTTTACTGGCCGGTCGACTTTTTCGTCGTCTTCTTGGCCGTCGACTTGGCAGTGGATTTGCCGGTCGAAGTCGATTTGGTCTTGGCCGTGCCGCCGCCCTTGGCGGACTTGCCCGTGGACTTCGTCGAGGCCTTGCCCTTGGCAGTGCTCTTGCCGTGCACTGCCGAGGTCGTGCAACGATGACCGCGACGGCAGTGGGTTCGAGTTGCCGTTGACGACGGTGCGGCGGCCGGCGCGGCGAAGGGCTCGCCGTTGGCGTTGAGCAACTCGTACGCCAGCATCATCCCTTCGTCATAACCGCAGCGCACGCGCACCGGCTCCCACTGGTCATTGCCCGTGCCGCGCTTGTGCACGGCGGCATTGAAGCTGACGACGCTCGAAACTTTGACCGCGCCTTGCTTGCTGGAGGAGAAGCGCGAGTCCCACGGCTCGACCTTGGCCTGGTCATTGGACAGCGCGCCGGTCGGCAGGCGGAACTGATCGAAGTTGGTCGAGCGCGGGATGATCCAGCTCGCATGCGCGGCGCAGTCGGCCACGTCGGGGCGGGCACCTTCCGATTGGATCAGGCGGTCACGGGTTTGCGCGCGGTACTCGGACAAGCTCATCTTGTCCTTGGACGGCAGGTTGACCGTGGTATTGCCGCTGGCGTCGGTCGAGCCGAAGACGATGGGCGGCGTGGTCGGTACGGGCTGCGTGGCCGGCTTGGTTTGCGCGGCTTGAGCGCTCGGCGTGGCGTTGGTGGCCTGGGCCGACGCATCGGTCGGTTCAGTCTGCAAGTTAGAGCAGGCGGCCAGCAAAGCGACGACGCCGAGACAGAGTAGTTTGGGTCGCAACATCACGAGTGTTACAGGGTGTCGGCGTGGAAATCGCCATGATAGAGGAAAGCTCGCGCTGAAAGTTCCTGCTAGTTACCCCAATGCGTCCCCAATGCGGCACATCAAGCGATTTTGCTGTAACAGCGCGTTACGGCACGGTGTTGGTTACCAAGTGATCATCATTGCTTGGTGAACAACCATGCAAGCGACCATTCGTCGGTGCGCGCCTCGTAGCGGATACCCTTGCGCATGGCCCACGTAGCGAGCTGATGGTGCGACGGGATGATCGCGTAGTCGGTCTGCGCAAAGCGTGCTGCGGTCTTGGCGGCCTGCTCGTGGGCTTGTTCGCTCGATACTGTTGAGAGTGACGTCTGCACCAGCTTGTCCAGCTCCGGATTGCTGTAGCGGCCCCAGTTCCAGGTGCCGTAGCCGGTCTGCGCATTTGGCGTGCCAAGAATGCTGCGCAGTGCCACATCTGCCGCCACCGAGCCCCAGCCCAGCATCATGAACGAGAACTCGCCCTGGCGCGCACGTGTGAAGTACGCCGCCACCGGCAGTGTTTCCACCTTGGTCTGAATGCCAACGCGCGTGAGCAACTGCGCGGTGGTTTGCGCAACCTGCGCATCGTTTAGATAGCGGTTGTTGGTGGCATGCAGCGTGAGCCCGAAACCGTTCGGATAACCTGCCTCGGCCAGCAGTTTCTTCGCGCGCTCTGCGTCGTACGGAATCGGCTTGCCGCCAGGGTGCCCGAAGATTTGCGGCGACACGATGCTCGATGCCACCACGCCCTGGCCCTCGAGCACGCGCGAGACGATCGCATCGCGATTGATGGCGAGCGCCACGGCTTCACGCACGCGGTGGTCCTTGAACGGATTCTTGGCGAGCGGCTTGCCAGCCTTGTCCGTGATGAACGGCGACACATCGCGGCTCTGATCCATCTGCCAGAAGATCGTGCGCCACGACACCTGCTGCTCCAGGTGGAACTTCGGGTTCTGCTTGATGCGCGGCACATCGGCGGCGGGCACCGCTTCCACGACATCGACATCGCCAGAGAGCAGGGCGGCTGTGCGTGCCGCGTTGTCGGTGATGATTTTGAAAGTCACCTTGTCCCACTGCGGCACATGGCCCCAGTAGTTCGGGTTCTTCTTCAGCACGATCTCCTGCCCGCGCGTGAAGTGGTCAAACACGAACGGGCCCGTGCCGATCATGGCGCGGCCGGCATCGAAATCCGCCTGTGACGCGTCTGCGACCTTCTTGGGGATGATCGGCAGGCTGTTCAGGTCGTTCGGGATGCTCGCGTAGTTCGGAATCGACACCTTCAGCCGCACCGTGAGCGGATCAACGATCTGCACTTCGGTGATCGACTTGGTGTAGCTCGTGAACGGGCCCGGGCTGTTGGTCAGGCGTGCCGGGCGCTCGATGGACGCTTTCGCGTCTTCGCCGGTGAAGGGCGTGCCGTCGCTCCATTTCACGTTCGGGCGCAGCTTGATTTCCCACGTGTTGGCGTCGATGGCCTTCCATGACGTGGCCAAGCCCGGCGTGTAGCGGCCGTTCTTATCGAGGAAGACTAGCGACTCGAAGACGTGCAGCGCCATGGCGTTGTTGGGGCCGGCGTTGTTCCATTGCGGGTCCATCGACGTGACGTCGGCGGACAGGCCGATGCGCAGGTCGTCGGCTTGCGCGGCCAACGGCACCGCGGCAGTCGCAACCAGCGCGCAAGCGGCGAGGTTGCGGATCAAGGCGCGAAGCAGGGGGCGGGTTGTCATCGGAGGGCTCCTGGAGTTCGGGCGGTGATGCCATGTGGCGAGAGAGCGTCATTGTGCCGTAGGCCGACTGGACGCGTGCGACGCAAACCAACAATCAATATGAACGACGCTGCAGCAATAAAAAAGCCACCCGAAGGTGGCTTGATCACTTGCAGGGGCGCATCAGTGGAACAGCGGTTGCTGCGTCGGCGCGTCTTCGGGCATTTCGGCATGCACGATCTCGGCGGAGCGATCCGCATAGAGCGGGGCGCCGCAGTCTTCGCAGTACTCCGGCTCGAAGAGCTGGCCGTGGCGGAAGATGTCTTCAATTCCGCAGGCGCGCAACTCGTCGCAGATCTGCTCCAGCGGGCTGCCGGGTTCGCCCTCGGCGGCGACATCCGTGGCGCCGCCGTCGCGGCCGTAGACGGGCCAGACGATGCCGTAGATCAGCTCTTTCTCGCCGCGCACGGTAAAGGCCACGCGGTATTCCTCAATCTGCTCTTCGCCGAATGCGCCGATGATGGCGCTGAAACGGTTGGCCGGCAGATCCAGCGCGCCTTGCAGGTAATTGACTGCGGCACGCACAGTCAGCGGGCGGATCTGCTTGTCGGACTCGCGGCAGGACAGGAAGAAGGCATCCGGCAGCAGCAGATCGAACTCGCAGCCCGGCATCAGCGTGGAGATGGTCGGCGTGACCTGCTCGCGCCATTGCTCCAGGCAGGTGGTGCGCTCGGCGTGGTGCTCCTTGGCGTCTTCCTGCCAGCGGAACAGCGGCTGGCCGTGCTGGGCCACGACGATGGCCACCAGGTAGCGCGGATCGGCCAAGATAGGCGCCGTTTCGGGCATGTCGCGCAGGTCGACCTTGGGCGGCTGACCGGACAGCGCATGCGCCGCCAGCTTGTGCGTGAGAGCGAAGGTGTCGGAATGCGTGCGCGGGAGCTGGTCGATGCTGTACAGGTACGGCGCGAGTGCCACGCGAGCGCTGGACGCCATCACGTGCGCCTGCAGGTGCACCTGCAGCGTCTGCGCCAGCTCGGGCTTGATCGCGCCCGACGGGATCATGTAGCGCGTGTGCGCGAGGATGGGCGCCGCAATCAGCAGCGCATCGTATTCAACGCCACCCGACGTGAGCACCGCCGATTCGGCCAGCGTCTCGGCCTGTTCGGCCAGTACGTCGGAGGCTTCCTCGTTGTGCTTGAAGAGGTGGTCGAGCGCGGCGTCGAGCGCGGTCTGGCTGCCGTTCTTGAGCAGCCGGGAGAGACGTTCGGACAGCCGTTGTTCCCAGTAGACGTCTTCGATGCGGCTGCCTGACGCATCGAGCGCCAATGCATCGGCTACAAGCCGTTCGGCATCGGGGGAAAGACGTTGGGGGGCCTTGGAGCGGAATCCTGCCATGCTGTGCCGTACCGGTCGATTGGAAAGAAGGGGCGTTATTTTACCCTTGGTCGCTGCTGCGTGATGCTTTCTCGGCGAAACCCCTAAGGCTTGGCGGCGGGTGCCGATGCTTCGGCGACCACGTCATGGGCAGAAGCCGGGGCAGATGCGGCGACCGGCTCCGATGCTGCTGGCGCGCTTGCAGAGGCGGCGGGCGCCACAGCAGAAGCGGGTGCTTCCATCGGCGGGGGCTGTGGCACGGGCGCGGGCGCGGCTGTCACGGCAGGTGACGTTGCTGCGGCGGCAGTCGGTGCCTGGGCATCGGTCTGCGGCGCCTTGAACAGGATGTAGAACACGGCGGCCGCCACGACGAGTAGGGCGAGGACCACTTTGGCCATGGGTGCGAAGCTCCTGCGGATGAAACGATCGGGCGAGAGCCGGGTAGTGGAGGACGATTCCGTCACGCGGCCTATTCGGCACACTCTACCAAAGCCCGCGTTCGGATTGGTACATCGTCACCTTGTTTGATTTGGCCGGCAATAAAAGGTAATGCCTAACCAAGCTGGACCAAATCTGCGAGGATTTGGCGATGAAAAGATGTCCTGAGTGTGGCTACACGAGGGCATACCAGCTTGGTGATGGCAGGCGCAAATGCCGGCGCTGCGGACACCGGTATCGCTGGCGTAGCGCGTGGGATGCCAGTCGCCTGTCAGTGCGGGTCAAACATGAACTGCTACAGCGATTCGTCTGGGGCGTGCCGGTGTATCGACAGCGCTTTGGCCGCACGGCCAGCCGCCCCGCAATCGAACGCTTTTATCGGCTGATTCGGGCGTGCATGGCCCAGCAAGAGCAGTTGCGCGAGCCGTTCGCGGGAGCCCTAGAATGCGACGAAACGACGTTTGGCGGGGCTCGGCACGGCAAGCGGGGTTGGGGAGCTGCGGGCAAAGTCGTGGTCTTCGGCATCGTCAAACGCAACGGCGAAGTAAAGGCCGCACCGATTGCCCAGCACGACCAGGCGGCCATCATGGAGCAGATCCAGGCCACACCCGAGAGGGCTCGCTGTACTACACCGATGCGTGGCAGGCCTATGCCACCCTGCGGCTACGAGGTGACCATGTGGTGGTGCGCAAGGAGAAAGGCAGGCCCGTCGGCCGGGACCATATCAACGGCATTGAGGGCTTCTGGAGCTACGCCAAGAATTGGCTCTATCCTTACCGTGGAGTGCCTCGCAAACACTTCCACCTTTACTTGGGGGAAGTTTGCTGGCGCTTTAACCACCGAGATCAAGACCTGAAACCCTTGCTGCTCAAGCTCTTGCGGGCAACACCCCAGTCTGAAATCGAACCTATTCTGGTCCAGATTCGTTAGGCATTACCCAATAAAAAAGCCGGCTCCGAAGAGCCGGCTTCCGATCTGCAGCGCAGTGTTGACTTACGCGGCCAGCAGCTGACGCAGCACGAACGGCAGGATACCGCCGTGCTTGTAGTAGTCGACTTCGATCGGCGTGTCGATGCGCAGCAGCACTTGCGCACGCGCGGTCTCGCCGTTGGCGCGCTTGATCACCAGGGTGACGTCCTGTTGCGGCTTGATTTCGCCGTCCAGGCCCTCGATGTCGAAGGTCTCGTCGCCCACGATGCCCAGCGACTGTGCCG
The DNA here is from genome assembly GCF_000801955.1 of Ralstonia sp. A12. GTDB lineage: Bacteria > Pseudomonadota > Gammaproteobacteria > Burkholderiales > Burkholderiaceae > Ralstonia. Next base: position 106,347 of record NZ_JSZO01000020.1, on the reverse strand, counting down.
AGTCGTTGCCCTTGAACTGCAGCGGCAGCACGCCCATGCCGACCAGGTTCGAGCGGTGGATACGCTCGAAGCTGCGTGCGATCACGGCCTTCACGCCCAGCAGCTGCGTGCCCTTGGCGGCCCAGTCGCGCGAGCTGCCCGTTCCGTACTCTTCGCCACCGAACACGACCGTCGGCGTGCCATCGGCGATGTACTTCATGGCCGCGTCGTAGATCGACATTTGCTCGCCGCTCGGCTGGAACAGCGTTTCGCCGCCTTCCACGCGCGAACCGTCGGCCTTGGCCGGGATCATCAGGTTCTTGATGCGCACGTTGGCGAACGTGCCGCGCATCATCACCTCATGGTTGCCGCGACGCGAGCCATAGCTGTTGAAGTCGGCCTTGAGCACGCCGTTGGCCAGCAGGTACTTGCCGGCGGGCGACGTTTCCTTGATCGAACCGGCCGGGGAGATGTGGTCGGTCGTCACGGAATCGCCAAACACGCCCAGGGCGCGTGCGCCCGAAACCGATGCCGAAGCCTCGGCCGGCGTCATGCCAAAGCCTTCAAAGAACGGCGGCTCGGCAATGTAGGTCGACTTCGGCCAGTCGTAGACCTGCCCCTTCGTGCCCTTGACGTTGGCCCACAGCTTGGACGGCTTCTTGACCTGTTCGTAGTTCGTGCGGAACGTATCGGCGTTCATGGCGAACTTCATCAGCTTGGCGATCTCTTCCGACGTCGGCCAGATGTCGCCCAGGTAGATGTCGCGGCCGTCGTTGCCCTGGCCAACCGGCTGGGTCATCAGGTCGCGCGTCACGTTGCCGGCGATCGCGTAGGCGACGACCAGCGGCGGCGAGGCCAGGAAGTTGGCGCGGATATTCGGGTGGATACGCGCTTCAAAGTTGCGGTTGCCCGACAGCACGGCGGCCGCCACGATGTCGTTCTTGACGATGGCTTCGTTCAGCTCCGGCGTCAGGTCGCCAGCGTTGCCGATACACGTCGTGCAGCCGTACGCCGTCACGCCAAAGCCCAGCTTTTCCAGGTACGGCAGCAGGCCTGCGGCTTCCAGGTACTTGGTCACCACGCGGCTTCCCGGGGCGAGCGACGTCTTGATGTGCGGTGCGACCTGCAGGCCGGCTTCCACCGCCTTCTTGGCCAGCAGGCCGGCTGCCAACAGCACGCTCGGGTTCGAGGTGTTCGTGCACGAGGTGATGGCAGCGATCAGCACGTCGCCGCTCTTCACGTCCACGCCGTTGCTGGTCGTGTAGGTCGTGTCCAGGTCTTCCGACTTCTTGTTGAAGCCGTTTTCCGCGACCGGCTTGGAGAACAGCGACGAGAACGTCGACTTCACGTTGCCGATTTCGATCCGATCTTGCGGGCGCTTCGGACCCGCCAGCGACGGGGCCACTGTGCCCAGGTCCAGCGTCAGCGTCTTGGTGTAGTCGATCTCGCCGGCCTTCGGCACGCCAAACAGCTTCTGTGCCTTGAAGTAGGCTTCGAACGCGTTGATTTCTTCCTTGGTGCGGCCTGTGCCCTTGAAGTAGTCGATGGTCTTTCCGTCGACGGGGAAGAAGCCCATCGTGGCGCCGTATTCCGGTGCCATGTTGCCGATGGTGGCGCGGTCCGGCAGCGACAGGCTGGCCGTGCCTTCGCCGAAGAACTCGACGAACTTGCCGACCACCTTCTCCTTGCGCAGCATTTCGGTGATGGTGAGCACCAGGTCGGTTGCCGTGCAGCCTTCGCGCAGGCGGCCCTTCAACTCCACGCCCACCACGTCCGGCGTCAAGAAGTACACCGGCTGGCCCAGCATGCCGGCTTCGGCTTCGATGCCGCCCACGCCCCAGCCGACCACGCCGATCCCGTTGATCATGGTGGTGTGGCTGTCGGTGCCGACCAGCGTATCCGGGTAGTACACGCCGCTCTTCTTATGGACGCCACGTGCCAGGTATTCCAGGTTGACCTGGTGGACGATGCCGAAGCCCGGCTGCACCACGCCAAACGTGTCGAATGCCTGCATGCCCCACTTCATGAACTGGTAGCGCTCGTTGTTGCGCGAGAATTCCAGTTGCATGTTCAGGTCCAGCGCCTTCTTCTCGCGGAAGTGGTCGACCTGCACCGAGTGGTCCACCACCAGGTCGACCGGCACCAGGGGCTCGATCTTCTTGGGGTTCTTGCCCATGCGCTCGGCCACGTTGCGCATGGCGGCCAGGTCGGCCAGCAGCGGCACGCCGGTGAAGTCCTGCAGCACCACGCGGGCGACCACGAACGGGATCTCGTCAACGCGCTCGGCGTTCGGTTTCCAGTTGGCCAGTTGCGCGACGTGCTCTTCGGTCACCTTCTTGCCGTCGCAGTTGCGCAGCACGGATTCCAGCACGATACGGATCGACACCGGCAGGCGCTCGATCGCCACGCCCAGTTCCTTGCCCAGTTGCGGCAGGGAATGGAACTTGCCGGTCTGGCCGCCGTTGATCTTGAATTCCTTGAGTGTTTTTTTCAGGTTGTGGGGCATGGCATGACTCCAAGGCTTAAGGATTGCGCAGGGCACCGGAGCGCCCTTTGCAGATACATCAAGTCGACAAAATCAAACTCAAATCACGTACAAATCGACATACGCATTGACTGGCATCGCTTCCAGCGTCTTCTGGTTCAGCGATGCCGTCAGGATCGCGTCCTGCTGCCTGGCCGGAAAACGGCGGGCCAGGTTGGTCCTGAACTTCTCGACCAAGAGCGGCATGCCTTCCTTGCGCCGCCGCTTGTGGCCAATCGGGTATTCGACCACGACTTCCTTAAGAGCCTTGCCACCCTTGAACTGGACGGTGATCGCATTGGCGATCGAGCGCTTCTCGGGGTCGTGGTAATCCCGGGTGAACTGCTTGTCTTCCACGCAGACGATCTTCTTGCGCAGTGTATCGATGCGCGGGTCGCGGGCGACGGTGTCTTCGTAGTCCTCAGCCGTCAGCCGGCCGAAGATGAGCGGTACGGCGACCATGTATTGGATGCAGTGGTCGCGGTCCGCCGGGTTGTTCAGCGGGCCTTGCTTGTCGATGATGCGGATCGCCGCTTCGTGCGTGCGGATCGTGATCATTTCAATGTCGTCGATAGCCTTACCAGCCTTTGCAAGTGCCTTGTGCAGTGTCATGGCCGCTTCAGCGGCGGTCTGCGCATGGAACTCGGCCGGGAAGCTGATCTTGAACAGCACGTTTTCCATCACGTACGTGCCGTACTTGCGCTGGAACTTGAATGGCTGGCCCTTGAAGGACGCATCGTAGAAGCCCCAGCCCTTGGCGGTGAGGGCAGAGGGGTAGCCCATCTCGCCGGTCTTGGCCATCAGCGCCAGGCGCACGCCGCGGCTGGTCGCATCGCCTGCGGCCCACGACTTACGGCTGCCGGTATTCGGCGCATGACGGTAGGCGCGCAGTGCCTGGCCATCGACCCACGCCAGCGACACAGCATTGATGATTTCGTCGCGCGACAGCCCGAGCAGTTGCCCGACCACCGCGGTGGTGGCGACCTTGACCAGCACGACGTGGTCCAGCCCCACCTTGTTGAATGCGTTTTCGAGCGCGATGCAGCCCTGGATCTCGTGGGCGCGGATCATCGCGGTCAGCACGTCGCGCATCACGAGCGGCTTCTTGCCGCCGGCGATGTTCGTGCGGGACAACCAGTCCGCCACGGCCAGGATGCCGCCGAGGTTGTCCGACGGATGGCCCCATTCGGCCGCCAGCCAGGTGTCGTTGAAATCCAGCCAGCGGATCATGGCGCCAATGCTGAACGCCGCCTGCACCGGATCGAGCTGGAATTGCGTGCCTGGGACCTTCGCGCCATTCGGCACGACGGTTCCCGGCACGATGGGCCCCAGGAGCTTGGTACACGCCGGATACGACAACGCCTCTAACCCGCAGCCCAAGGTGTCCAGCAGGCAATGGCGCGCCGTATCGTAGGCGGTCTTGCTGTCGACCTTGAACTTGGTCACGTAGTCGACGATATCGACGATGACCTTGTCGGGTTTCGGGCGGATGTTCGCAACCGGTGCGGACATGGGCGGCTCCTGTGGGCCTCTTGCGTCAATGCGCCTTATTGCTTGGCAGGCTGTGCGGCCGGTGCCGATGCCGGGGCAGCATTGTCTTGCAGCATCAGCGGCAGGCCGGCCGGCGCGCGCAGGGCACCGCCTTGGGTCGGGGCCGAGCCGCCAGCAGCCATGTCGGCGGTCTGGCACTCGTCGGCCAGGCGGTGGCCTTCGTTGCGGTCGAACAGCATGGCCTTGGCCGGGATCACCACCAGGTCGAAGCCGGTCTTCTGGTCGAAATAGCGGTCGGCGCCGGTGTGGGTCAGCTGGCGGGGCAGATCATAGTTCTTGCCCTTCCAGTGCAGCTTGATGATCTGGTCGCGCGTCATGTCGCCCGCGATGTACAGCTCGTTGCCCAGTTCGCACTTCCATTGCACGCCTTCCGGCTTGACTGCGGCCACGGGGGCAGCCTTCTTGGTGGTCTTCTTCTTGGCCACGGCCTTCTTGGCAGCCGGCTTGGCCGGGGTGGTCTGTGCGGCAGCGTATTGCGACGCAGCCAGGGCAAAAACGCCGGCGCAGGCGCCCACGATGAACTTGTTCATAGAGTTTCCTTCGGTAAGACGGAGTGGGGAGGCGGTTGCCATGGTCGGGAATGCCAGGGCTTTGCGCGCACCGGCCGGTATTTTGACCGATTTGGTCGCGGCGCCCAACGTTCTGTTACATGGCAACGCAAGCCTTCGTCCAAACGGGGGGTATCGGCCGACTACAGCCCGATTCTGGGCGGCTTACCTCTCGTTTCTTCGTCCTGGCCGTTCTCCTTATCTGTGTGGTGGTGTGGATCAGGTCAAATTTGCGATGCTCAGCCCCGATTCTGCGCAAACAGCGCGTCCAGCTTGGCTTCGTACTCGTGGTAACCAATGCTGTCATACAGTTCCATGCGCGTCTGCATGGTGTCGACTACGTTCTTTTGCGTGCCGTCGCGGCGAATCGCGGCGTAGACGTTCTCCGCCGCCTTGTTCATCGCGCGGAAGGCCGACAGCGGATACAGGATCATCGACACGCCCACCGAGGCCAGTTCTTCGCGCGAGAACAGCGGTGTCTGGCCGAATTCGGTGATGTTGGCGAGTACCGGCACCTTCACGGCATCGACGAACTTGCGATACATCGACAGATCCGTCATCGCCTCGGGAAAGATCGTGTCCGCGCCGGCTTCCACGCAGGCCACGGCGCGTTCGAGGGCGCGGTCAAAACCTTCCACGGCCAGCGCATCGGTGCGGGCCATCACGACGAAGTTGGCGTCGGTGCGTGCGTCAACGGCGGCCTTGATGCGGTCGACCATCTCGTCCTTCGAGACGATCTCCTTGTTTGGGCGATGGCCGCAGCGCTTGGCGCCGACCTGGTCTTCGATATGCATGGCCGCGGCGCCAAACTTGATGAGCGACTTGGTCGTGCGGGCCACGTTGAACGCAGAGGCGCCGAAGCCCGTGTCGACGTCCACCAGCAGCGGCACGTCGCACACGTCGGTGATGCGGCGCACGTCGGTCAACACGTCATCCAGCCCCGAGATGCCGAGGTCCGGCAGGCCCAGCGAGCCCGCTGCCACGCCGCCGCCCGACAGGTAGATCGCGCGATAGCCGGCACGTTTGGCCAGCAGGGCATGGTTGGCATTGATGGTGCCGACGACCTGCAGCGGCGACTCTTCGACCAGGGCCTGGCGGAAGCGGGCGCCTGCGCTGGCTTGGGTGGTGTCGGTCATGGCGAATCTCCTCTCAATGCAATGGCGTGCGTCACGCAAAAAAGCGCGAGGTGGCGTCGGTCGGCATCGGTACGCCGGTGGTGTGCGCACGCTGCAGCACGGCCCACCAGTAGCGGTAGCTGGCGCGGTCATGCAGGCGCCCATCATGCTGGATTGGGCCCCACGACGCATCCTGCGCAGCTGCAAGAATGGCGGCGGCCTGTGTCACTTCTTCGTGTGACGGGCGGAACGCGGAAACGATTGGCGCGATCTGGTCAGGGTGGATGCTCCACTTGCGCAGATAGCCGAATTCATTGCGCGCGCGCGCTGCATCGTTGCCGGCGCGGTCCGGGTGCTTGATGTCGGTGCTGACGTTGTGCGATGGCACCTTGCCGTGCGCGTGGCATGCGGCGGAAATATCGGTCAGCGCACGGCGGATCAGTGGATGCTCGAACTGCTCCGGCGAGCCCATCGCCGCCCCAGGAATCGCGCCGTTGTGCGCCGAAACGAAATCCATCAACCCGAAGCTCAGGCATTCCACCTGCACCAGCGAGGCGATATCGAATACCTGCGCCAGCGCGCCATGCGTTTCGATCAGCACATGGATCGGCAGGTGTCGCGCGATGCCGGCGGCCTTGGCAGCCTGATTGACGCGGTCGGTCACGCGGGCCACTTCCACCACATCACGCACCTTGGGCACGGTCACGTAGGCGAGACGGCTGCCGGCCTGGCCGACAAGGATGTCGACATCCTGTGTCCACGCATCGTGACTCGGGTCGTGGATGCGCACGCCGACGCGGTTGAAGCGGTTGTCGTCGCTATTGATGAGGGCGGCGGCCAGTTCTGCGTGTGCGCGTTCCTGGCCGACGGCGGCGCCGTCTTCGCAGTCAAACGTGATGTCGAAGACGGGGCCAAGGGCTTGTTGCAGGGCGAGCGACTTGCGCATCAGCTTTTCTGCGCCCGCATAGTGGTCGCAAACCGGCAGTTGGGCCGGAACGTCGTCGTCCTGGAACAAAACCTCGGTGGGATGCACTGCGTCGTATCGGTATGAGTGGCGCTTGCTGCTCGGGCGCCGGTGTTCCGGATGTAAAAAAACCGGAGGGTTCGTTGCCGATCCGCTCCGGTTTTTCCTCAGATCATGCTGCTCAGCCCAGCAGGTGCTGCACGCCAGCGCGCTCGCCTTCCAGCTCGTCGAGCGTGATCTTGATCTTGCCTTGGCTGTACTCGTCGATCTCCAGACCCTTGACCACTTCGTACTTACCGTTGGCGGTCGTGACCGGGAAACCGAACATCACGTCTTGCGGGATGCCGTAGTCGCCGTTCGACGGGATGCCCATCGTGACGATCTTGCCGTTCGAGCCCAGCAGCCAGTCGCGCACGTGGTCGATGGCAGCGCCAGCAGCCGAGGCAGCCGACGACAGGCCACGCGCTTCAATGATGGCAGCGCCGCGCTTGCCGACGGTCGGCAGGAACACGTCGTTGTTCCACACCGGATCGTTGATCATGTCCTTGACGCTCTTGCCGTCGATCGTGGCGTAGCGATAGTCGGCGTACATCGTCGGGCTGTGGTTGCCCCACACGAACAGCTTCTCGATGCTCGACACCGGCTTGCCGGTCTTGGCAGCGATCTGCGACAGAGCACGATTGTGGTCCAGGCGCAGCATGGCGGTGAAGTTCTCGCGCGGCAGGTCCGGCGCCGACTTCATGGCGATGTAGGCATTGGTGTTGGCCGGGTTGCCGACCACCAGCACCTTGACGTTGCGCGAGGCAACAGCGTTCAGGGCCTTGCCCTGTGCCGTGAAGATCTGGGCGTTGGCGGACAGCAGGTCTGCGCGCTCCATGCCCGGGCCGCGGGGGCGAGCGCCCACCAGCAGGGCCACGTCCACGTCCTTGAATGCAGTCATCGGGTCGGAGTGGGCTTCCATGCCGGCCAGCAGCGGGAAAGCGCAGTCGTCGAGCTCCATCATCACGCCCTTGAGCGCCTTCTGGGCCTTCTCATCGGGAATTTCCAGCAGTTGCAGGATGACGGGCTGGTCCTTGCCCAGCATTTCGCCGGAGGCGATACGGAACAGCAGGGCGTAACCGATCTGACCAGCAGCGCCGGTCACTGCGACGCGCATGGGTGCTTTTGCCATGAGAACTCTCCAAACGGTAGTGAAAAGCGGATCGCACTGCGCGCGGCGGGGCATCCTCGCGGGATGTCGGTGCAGCCTCGCAGGCATTGCCGGCAACGGTCGGCGCCTCGTGGGCGGTCGGCTCGGAATCAGCAAGAGCCTCGCAGTTTAATGCGTCCGCATGACGAAGTGGAAACACCCTTGCGATTGATCTTGAAGCCTGCCGGCGCAAGTGTGGAGCCCGTCGTCCGGAACAGGCGCGAGTGTAGGGCTGGCCTCACTCGAAAGTCAATCAATCTTCTGTCTTATATAAGACATAAGACATTCTATAAACGGGCTGGACGCGTTCGCCGCTTTTGTGGTGAAATCGGCAGTTATGTCGAGTACATCCAGCCCTCAGCCCGCCGTCGTGCCGCCGTCTAACGGTGGTGAGGCCGGCGCGCAGCCCGCATCTGCGGGTGCCGGGGGTGGATCGCCCACCTTCAGCCCGCTGTACCAGCAGATCAAGAAGTTGATCCTGCAGAGCCTGCAGACCGGCGAATGGAAGCCGGGCGAAATGATCCCCAGCGAGATGGAATTGGCGGCCCGCTACAAGGTCAGCCAGGGCACCGTGCGCAAGGCGATCGACGAACTGGCTGCCGAGAACCTGGTGGCGCGCCGCCAAGGTAAGGGCACATTCGTCACCACACATTACGAAGAGGGTGTGCAGTTCCGCTTCCTGCGCCTGATGCCGGAGCAGGGCGAGCAGCATTACCCCAGCAGTCGCGTGCTGGAGTGCAAGCGCATGCGCGCACCGGCCGAGATCTCCCGCCTGCTCGAACTCAAGGCTGGCGACAGTGTCGTGCAGATTCGCCGCGTGCTGTTCTTCTCCAGCGAGCCGACGGTGTTTGAAGAGATCTGGCTGCCGGGCGCTAGCTTCAAAGGGTTGACGGCTGAAAAGCTGACCGAGTGGAAGGGCCCGATGTACGCGTTCTTCGAGGCGGAATTCGGCGTACGCATGCTACGTGCTACGGAGCGTATCCGCGCTGTGGCGGCGGACGCGGCCACAGCTGAGTTGCTATCGGTGCAGGCCGGATCGCCGTTGCTGTCGGTGGAGCGCGTGTCGCACACGTTCGGTGACAAGCCGGTGGAACTACGTCGTGGCCTGTACGTCACGACACGGCACTTCTACCAGAACGAGTTGAATTGACGACGCGCCGCCAGGCCTGGTTCATGCGGGTCGGCGGCGTTTTGATTTGTTGAGCGTGCAACAGCGTATTGCGCGTCATGAAGGCGGTGTAGAACAGATAATTGCCCGCGCATCACGCCACTGGCAGGCGAGGGCAGGAAGCACAAAAGTGGAGCGCGCCGAGTGGAATTATTGGTGCGCTGCGCAACAAAAGCGCGATAGAATCGTGCGGATTTGTGCAAAGCAGTTTTGTTAGTTGATTAGCCAATGGGGTCTGACATGGCAGAAGCCATCAAGAAAGCCAGGCCGGAATTCAGGAACATCGGCGTGGGCGACATCGCCCGCTACCGCTTGCCCTGGGCCGGTAAGGTATCCATCTTGCATCGTGCCAGCGGTGCACTGATGTTCCTTCTTCTTCCGTTCGTGCTGTACTTGCTAGAGCAAAGTCTCACGTCGGAAATCAGTTTCGCCAAGTTCACCGCGCTTCTGTCTAGCGGCTTCGCCAAGGTGGTCGTCCTCGCGCTGATCTGGGCCTACCTGCACCACTTCTGCGCCGGCATCCGTTATCTGCTCCTCGATCTGCATGTCGGCATCGACAAGGCCACCTCGGCCAAGTCGGCCGTGAGCGTGCTGATCGTCAGCCTGCTGCTGACCGTCGTGTTTGGCGCCAAGCTGTTCGGCCTGTTCTGAGGAGCTCCTGATGGCAAATAACAATATTGGTCCCAAGCGCCTGGTTGTTGGCGCGCACTACGGCCTGAAGGATTTCCTCGCGCAGCGCGTGACTGCCGTGGTCATGGCGGTCTACACCGTTGTGCTGCTGGCCGCGTTCCTGCTCTCGAAAGACACGTCGTATCAAAGCTGGGCTGGCCTGTTCTCCAACCAGTGGATGAAGCTGCTGACGTTCGTGGCCTTCCTGTCGCTCACGTATCACGCCTGGATTGGCGTGCGTGACATCTGGATGGATTACGTGAAGCCCGTGGCAGTGCGTTTGACGCTGCAAGTGTTGACGATTCTGTGGCTCGTCGGTTGTGCGGGCTACGCAGCTCAGATTCTCTGGAGGGTTTAAGACATGGTCGCAGTCAAGACTGGGCTGCCGCGCCGCAAGTTCGACGTCGTGATCGTCGGTGCGGGCGGTTCGGGCATGCGCGCATCGCTGCAGCTCGCTGAAGCTGGCCTCTCCGTGGCCGTGCTGTCCAAGGTTTTCCCCACCCGCTCGCACACCGTGGCGGCGCAGGGTGGTATCGGTGCTTCGCTGGGCAACATGAGCGAAGACAACTGGCACTATCACTTCTACGACACCATCAAGGGTTCCGACTGGCTCGGCGACCAAGATGCGATCGAGTTCATGTGCCGTCAAGCACCGAACGTGGTCTATGAACTGGAACACTTCGGCATGCCGTTCGACCGCAACGCCGACGGCACGATCTACCAGCGTCCGTTCGGCGGCCACACGTCGAACTACGGTGAGAAGCCGGTGCAGCGTGCCTGCGCCGCGGCTGACCGTACCGGCCACGCACTGCTGCACACGCTGTATCAGCGTAACGTGCGTGCCAAGACCCACTTCTTCACCGAGTGGATGGCGCTCGACCTGATCCGCGACCAGGAAGGCGATGTGCTGGGCGTGACGGCGCTGGAAATGGAAACCGGCGAGGTCTACATCCTCGAAGGCAAGACGACGCTGTTCGCCACGGGCGGTGCAGGTCGTATCTATGCAGCTTCCACCAACGCCTTCATCAACACGGGTGACGGCCTGGGCATGGCAGCGCGCGCAGGCGTGCCGCTGGAAGACATGGAGTTCTGGCAGTTCCACCCGACCGGCGTGGCCGGCGCGGGCGTGCTGATCACGGAAGGCGTGCGCGGCGAGGGCGGCATCCTGCGTAACAAGGATGGCGAGCGCTTCATGGAGCGCTATGCCCCGACGCTGAAGGATTTGGCACCGCGTGACTTCGTGTCGCGCTCGATGGACCAGGAAATCAAGGAAGGCCGTGGCTGCGGCCCGAACGGCGACTACGTGCTGCTCGACCTGACCCACGTCGGTGCCGAGACCATCATGAAGCGCCTGCCGTCGATCCGCGAAATCGGCCTGAAGTTCGCCAACGTCGATGCGATCAAGGAACCGATTCCGGTCGTGCCGACCATCCACTATCAGATGGGCGGTATTCCGACCAACTATCACGGTCAGGTCGTGGTGCCGAAGAACGGCAGCCCGAATGAAGTCATCAACGGCTTCTACGCGATCGGTGAATGCTCGTGCGTGTCGGTGCACGGCGCCAATCGTCTGGGCACGAACTCGCTGCTCGATCTGGTGGTGTTCGGCCGCTCGGCGGGTAACCACATCATTGCGCAGAACCTGAAGAACCGCGAACACAAGCCGCTGCCGGCTGATGCTGCCGACCTTGCGCTGTCGCGCCTGGCCAAGCTGGATTCGTCCAGCTCGGGCGAGTACGCGCAGGACGTCGCCAACGACATCCGCCGCAACATGCAGTCGCACGCGGGTGTGTTCCGTACGCAGGCCCTGATGGACGAAGGCGTACAGCGCATTCTGGAAGTGGCTGAGCGCGGTGCCAACATCCACTTGAAGGACAAGTCCAAGGTGTTCAACACCGCGCGCGTCGAAGCGCTGGAAGTGGCCAACCTGGTGGAAGTGGCCAAGGCGACGATGGTGTCGGCCGCTGCCCGCAAGGAATCGCGTGGTGCACACGCCCACAGCGATTTCCCGAACCGCGACGACGAAAACTGGATGAAGCACACGCTGTACTACAGCGAAGGCAACCGTCTGGAATACAAGCCTGTGACGATGAAGCCGTTGACGGTGGAAAGCGTGCCGCCCAAGGCCCGTACGTTCTAACCGGAAGGACCCACAAAAATGAAGCGTATTTTTGAAGTCTATCGCTACGATCCGGATAAGGACGCAGCGCCCCGCATGCAGACCTATGAGGTTGAACTCGACGGTCACGAACGCATGCTGCTCGACGCGCTGGTCAAGCTGAAGAAGCTGGACGAGTCGATCGCGTTCCGTCGTTCGTGCCGCGAAGGCGTGTGCGGCTCCGACGCCATGAACATCAACGGCAAGAATGGTCTGGCCTGCCTGACCAATATGCGTGAGCTGCCCGAGAAGATCGTGCTGCGTCCGCTGCCGGGGCTGCCCGTGGTGCGTGACCTGATCGTCGATATGACGCACTTCTTCAACCAGTACCACTCGATCAAGCCGTTCCTGATCAACGACGAGCCGCCGCCCGAGAAGGAGCGTCTGCAGTCGCCGGAAGAGCGTGAAGAGCTGGACGGCCTGTACGAGTGCATTCTGTGCGCGAGCTGCTCGACGTCGTGCCCATCGTTCTGGTGGAACCCGGACAAGTTTGTCGGCCCGGCTGGCCTGCTGCAGGCTTACCGCTTCATCGCCGACAGCCGTGACCAAGCGACCAACGAGCGCCTCGATAACCTCGAGGATCCGTATCGCCTGTTCCGCTGCCACACCATCATGAACTGCGTTGATGTGTGCCCGAAGGGTCTGAACCCGACCAAGGCCATCGGCAAGATCAAGGAACTGATGGTGCGCCGCGCGGTGTAAATCGCAACGCACCCAGCGTCGCCGGAGCGGTTTTCCGGCGACGCGTCTTTTGAAGAGCATGACCGCTGTGACTACCCCGACGTTCTCTCACCAAGCCGATCCGCACAAGCGCGCACGTCTGCGCTGGCGTGCCCGACGCGGTTTGCTCGAGAACGATATCATCGTCGAGCGCTTCTTCAACCGCTACGAGACGGAGCTGTCAGATGATGACGTTGCCGCACTCTCGCAGTTGTTCGATCTGCCCGACAACGACCTGATGGACCTCCTGCTTGCGCGCAAGGAGCCTGAAGGTGATCTCGACGTGCCGGAAGTCAAGCACGTCCTGACCTTGCTGCGTTCGGTCTGACACCGGCGCACGAGAGGTTGCCGCAAGACGAATCGGTCCAGCCGCCCCCACGGCACCCTGCGATCCGTCTGGCGGGAGTCTCCCGTATTCATTTTCATAAACAGCAGAGAAGGAAACCGACATGACGCCGTCCGAAGTGAAAGCCACCCTATCGTTTTCCGATGGCTCGCCCAGCGTCGAGTTGCCGATCTACAAGGGCACTGTCGGGCCCGACGTGATCGACATCCGCAAGCTGTACGGCCAGACGGGCAAGTTCACGTACGACCCCGGCTTCATGTCGACCGCGTCGTGCAATTCCAAGATCACCTACATCGACGGCGACAAGGGTGAGCTGCTGTACCGCGGCTACGCCATCGACGATCTGGCCAGCAAGTGCGATTTCATGGAAATCTGCTACCTGCTGCTCAAGGGCGAACTGCCCAACGCCAAGCAGAAGGAAGAGTTCAACCATGTGGTGACGAATCACACCATGGTGCACGAGCAGATGCAGTTCTTCCTGCGCGGTTTCCGCCGTGACGCCCACCCGATGGCTGTGCTGACGGGCTTGGTCGGTGCGATGAGCGCGTTCTACCCGGACGCCGCCAACATCAACGACCCGCGCGAGCGCGAGATCTCGCAGATCCGTCTGATCGCCAAGCTGCCGACGCTGGTGGCCATGGCCTACAAGTACAACATCGGTCAGCCGCTGATCTACCCGCAGAACAACCTGTCGTACACCGGCAACTTCATGCGCATGATGTTTGCCACGCCGTGTGAAGACTACAAGGTGAACCCGGTGCTGGAGCGTGCTCTGGACCGCATCTTCATCCTGCACGCTGATCACGAGCAGAACGCGTCGACTTCGACGGTGCGTCTGGCCGGTTCGTCGGGCACGAACCCGATCGCCGCCATTGCTGCTGGTATCGCCTGCCTGTGGGGCCCGGCGCACGGTGGCGCGAACGAAGCCGCGCTGAACATGCTGGAAGAGATCGGCTCGGTCGACAAGGTTCCTGAGTTCATCAAGCAGGTCAAGGACAAGAACAGCGGCGTGCGCCTGATGGGCTTTGGCCACCGCGTGTACAAGAACTACGACCCGCGCGCCAAGCTGATGCGCGAAACCTGCCATGAAGTGCTGAACGAACTGGGTCTGCACAACGACCCGCTGTTCAAGCTCGCCATGGAGCTGGAAAAGATCGCGCTGGAAGACGAATACTTCGTCAGCCGCAAGCTGTACCCGAACGTCGATTTCTACTCGGGTATCGTGCAGCGCGCACTGGGCATCCCGTCGTCGATGTTCACCTGTATCTTCGCGCTGGCTCGCTCGGTGGGCTGGATCTCGCAGTGGGAAGAGATGATCACTGATCCGGAATACAAGATTGGCCGTCCGCGCCAGCTGTTCAACGGCGCTGCAACCCGCGAAGTGCCGTCGATCGACAAGCGCTAAGCCAGGCTGTCCGCTTCACAAGAACCCCGCTCGGGAAACCGGCGGGGTTTTTTCTTGCCTGGAGATTGCCAGGGCGAGCTTTCGCGAAATGACGAAACCCCCTTTCGTCAGTCACGTCCGGTGCGCATTGCACCGGGTGGCATAATCGATCACTCCCCACGAAACTGCTCGCGCAGCCGCCTGAAAGGGCACGTTGTGCACGGATCGCATCATGGCAAAGACGCTCTACGACAAACTCTGGGACGATCACGTCGTTCATACCGAAGAGGACGGCACGACCGTGCTCTACATCGATCGCCAACTGCTGCACGAGGTGACGAGTCCGCAGGCGTTCGAAGGCCTGAAGATGGCGCAGCGTCCGGTCTGGCGCATCAGCGCCAACCTGGCCGTGTCGGACCACAACGTGCCGACCACCGACCGCTCGCACGGCATCGCCGATCCGGTCTCCAAGCTGCAGGTCGATACGCTCGACGCCAACTGCGACAGCTACGGCATCACGCAATTCAAGATGACCGACAAGCGTCAAGGCATCGTGCACGTGATCGGGCCGGAGCAGGGCGCGACGCTGCCGGGTATGACGGTGGTCTGCGGTGATTCGCACACCAGCACGCACGGCGCATTCGGCGCGCTGGCACACGGCATCGGCACGTCCGAAGTCGAGCACGTGCTGGCTACGCAGACGCTGCTCGCCAAGAAGAGCAAGAACATGCTCGTGAAGGTGGAAGGCACGCTGCCGCGCGGCTGCACCGCCAAGGACATTGTGCTGGCCATCATCGGTAAGATCGGTACGGCTGGCGGCACGGGCTACGCCATGGAATTCGGCGGCTCGGCCATCCGTGCGCTGTCGATGGAAGGGCGCATGACCGTATGCAACATGGCGATCGAAGGTGGCGCACGTGCCGGCATGATCGGCGTGGATGATGTCACGCTCGAGTACATCAAGGGCCGTCCGTTCGCGCCGCAGGGCGTGGAGTGGGAGCAGGCCGTCACCTACTGGCGCACGCTGCACTCCGACGAAGGTGCCCACTTCGATCACTTGGTCGAGCTGCGCGCTGAAGACATCCGCCCGCAGGTGAGCTGGGGTACGTCGCCGGAAATGGTGGTCAGCATTGAAGACCGTGTGCCGGATCCTGACAAGGAGAAGGACCCGAACAAGCGCAACGCCATGGAGCGCGCGCTCGAATACATGGGCCTGCAGCCGAACGTTGCCATCAGCGACATCAACATCGACAAGGTCTTCATCGGCTCGTGCACCAACAGCCGTATCGAAGACATGCGCGCTGCTGCGTGGGTGGTGCAGAAGCTGGGCAAGCGCATTGCCTCCAACGTGAAGCTGGCGATGGTTGTGCCGGGCTCGGGCCTTGTGAAGGAACAGGCCGAGCGCGAAGGGCTCGACAAGATCTTCAAGGCGGCGGGTTTTGAATGGCGTGAGCCGGGTTGCTCGATGTGCCTGGCGATGAATGCCGACCGCCTCGACCCGGGCGAGCGCTGCGCTTCCACGTCCAACCGCAACTTCGAAGGCCGTCAGGGCGCGGGTGGCCGCACCCACCTCGTGAGCCCGGCGATGGCCGCTGCGGCTGCGCTGGAAGGCCACTTCGTCGACGTGCGCAAGCTCGCTTGAGCGGCAGGATAGAGAGAGCAATCATGGAACAATTCACCATCCACACCGGCCTCGTGGCGCCGCTCGACCGCGAGAACGTCGACACCGACGCCATCATCCCGAAGCAATTCCTCAAGTCGATCAAGCGCACGGGCTTCGGCCCGAACCTGTTTGATGAGTGGCGCTACAAGGACGTCGGCGAACCCGGCCAGGACAACAGCAACCGTCCGCTGAACCCAGACTTCGTGCTGAACCAGCCGCGCTACAAGGGTGCATCGGTTTTGTTGGCGCGCAAGAACTTCGGCTGCGGCAGCTCACGTGAGCACGCACCGTGGGCGCTTCAGCAGTACGGCTTCCGCGCCATCATCGCGCCGAGCTTTGCCGACATCTTCTTCAACAACTGCTTCAAGAACGGCCTGCTGCCGATCGTGCTGACGGAGTCGCAAGTCGACCACCTGTTCAACGAGACGCAAGCCTTCGTCGGCTACCAGTTGACCGTCGATCTGGACAAGCAGGTTGTCGTCACGCCGGGCGGCACGGCTTACCCGTTTGATATCACGGCATTCCGCAAATACTGCCTGCTCAACGGCTTCGACGACATCGGCCTGACCCTGCGCTATGCAGACCAGATCAAGGCCTACGAAGCGCAGCGCCTGGCGAAGATGCCGTGGCTTGCACACAAGCTCGTCGGCTGATCTGACCATAGAACAATAAGGACATACGCATGACCAAGATTGCAGTGTTGCCGGGTGACGGCATTGGCAAGGAAATCGTCGCCGAGGCCGTGAAGGTGCTCAAGGTGCTGGGCGAGTCGTTCGAGATGGAATTTGCCCCGGTGGGTGGCGCCGGCTACGAAGCCGAAGGCCATCCGCTGCCGGAAGGCACGCTCAAACTCGCCAAGGAGGCTGACGCCATCCTGTTCGGCGCGGTGGGTGATTGGAAGTACGACACGCTGGCGCGCGAGCTGCGTCCCGAGCAGGCCATCCTCGGCTTGCGCAAGCACCTGCAGCTGTTCGCCAACTTCCGTCCGGCGATCTGCTATCCGGAACTGGCCGGCGCATCGAGCCTGAAGCCCGAGATCGTCGCAGGTCTCGACATCCTGATCGTGCGCGAACTGACCGGTGACATTTACTTCGGTCAGCCGCGCGGCGTGCGTGCAGCACCGGACGGCCTGTTCGCCGGCGCACGTGAAGGCTTCGACACCATGCGCTACAGCGAGCCGGAAATCCGCCGCATCGCGCACGTCGCTTTCCAAGCAGCCGCCAAGCGTGGCAAGAAGCTGTGCAGCGTCGACAAGGCTAACGTGCTCGAAACGTTCCAGTTCTGGAAGGACATCGTCACCGATGTGCACAAGGAATACCCGGAAGTCGAGTTGTCGCACATGTACGTCGACAACGCGGCCATGCAGCTCGTCAAGGCGCCGAAGAACTTTGATGTGATCGTCACCGGCAACATGTTCGGCGACATCCTCTCGGATGAGGCTGCGATGCTGACGGGCTCGATCGGCATGCTGCCGTCGGCGTCGCTCGATGCGAACAACAAGGGCCTGTACGAGCCGTCGCACGGTTCCGCACCGGACATCGCGGGCAAGGGCGTTGCCAACCCGCTGGCGACCATCCTGTCGGCGGCGATGATGCTGCGCTATTCGCTGGGCAAGGCCGAGCAGGCTGACCGCATCGAGAACGCTGTCAAGAAAGTGCTGGCCCAGGGCTACCGCACTGGCGACATCGTGACGCCGGGCTGCAAGCAAGTCGGTACCGTGGAGATGGGCGACGCCGTGGTCGCCGCGCTCTAAGCTGGGATACGCGTTGCGGCGTCGTCACATGACGCGCCGCAACCGTCGTTTTTTCGGCGGACACATGTTGCAGTGCATTGTGTGCCCGCCAAATCGTGTATATTTTTGCAGATGATCTCGACCGCGCTCCCCGTCCTCGTACTGGGCATTCTGGGCACCCTGGCTATCGCTGCCAAGGGCACCGCCGCGCGCGCTCGCATGACGCCTGTCGAGATTCGCACGACCACGAAAATCATTACCAAAAAAACGATCTCTTAGATCGTCCGTCGTGTCCGTTCGCCTTCCCCGCGCGGTCACGCCGGGCGACCGAGGCGGGGAAAATCACTAGAGGTTCACATCATGAAGGTAGGTCTCGTCGGTTGGCGCGGCATGGTCGGCAGTGTGCTGATGCAGCGCATGCAGGAAGAAAAGGATTTCGACCTGATCGACACCGTGTTTTTCAGCACCAGCAACGCTGGCGGCAAGGCGCCCGCATTCGCCAAGACGGATGCGCCCCTGGCTGATGCCAACGACATCGAAGCACTGAAGGCATGCGACACGATCATCACGTGCCAGGGTGGTGACTACACCACCGAAGTCTTCCCGAAGCTGCGTGCTGCCGGCTGGAACGGCTACTGGATTGACGCTGCGTCGACCCTGCGTATGGAAGACGACGCCGTGATCGTGCTGGACCCGGTCAACCTGGGCCTGATCAAGAATGCGGTAGCGGCTGGCACCAAGAATTTCATCGGCGGCAACTGCACGAACTCCATCCTGCTGATGGGCGTGGGTGGCCTGTTCCGCGAAGGTCTGGTTGAGTGGGTCAGCTCGATGACCTACCAGGCGGCTTCGGGCGGTGGTGCCAACCACATGCGCGAACTGCTCAAGGGCATGGGTGTGATCCACGGTGCGGTGGCCGATGAGTTGGCCAACCCGGCATCCGCCATCCTCGACATCGACCGCAAGGTCGCCAAGACCATCCGCGAAGATGTGCCGACGGAGTTCTTCCCGGCGCCGCTGGCTGGCGGTCTGATCCCCTGGATCGACAAGCAGCTCGACAACGGTCAGTCGAAGGAAGAGTGGAAGGGCCAGGCCGAGGTCAACAAGATCCTGGGCAACGCTCAACCGATCCCGGTCGATGGCCTGTGCGTGCGGATTGGCGCAATGCGCTGCCACAGCCTGGGCCTGACGCTCAAGCTCAAGCGCGACCTGCCGCTCGAAGAGATCGAGCAGATCATCCGCTCGGGCAACCAGTGGGTGAAGTGGGTGCCGAACGATCGCAGCATCACCGAAAAGGAACTGACGCCGGCATCCATCACCGGTGGTCTGGAGATCGGCGTGGGCCGCGTGCGTAAGTTGAACATGGGTCCGGAGTACGTGAGCGCCTTCGTGATCGGCGACCAACTCCTGTGGGGCGCCGCCGAGCCGCTGCGTCGCACGCTGCGCATTCTGCTGGGTAAGTGATCCCGGCTTTGCATTCGTTGTCGGGCCAGGCAATGGCGATTGTCGTTGCGGCCTGACAACAGAAAGTGTGCTTTTTCCACCAACGCCGCGCGGCCTGCGCGGCGTTGTGCCATCTGGACGCCCACGGGCTGTAACGTTGGTACACAATAGCGCCCAGAATTGCGGTAAGAAAGCCGTCCACCCATTCGTAGGGTGGACAGTCACGGGGAATAGTTAGCGTCACGTCGAAGCATTCGCATTCCGGGGGGTACGTCGAATGCTTCAGAATCTCGCCAATTGTGTCGTTTTGATAAAAATCGACGGCGGTTCGATGCCTCAGCTTTTCGCCCTTTGGGTGAACTTGCTGCGCTAACTCGTTGATGTTAAGTTCGTTTGCACATTAAAAGATAACGGAGTCGAAGGTGAGGGTGAGCCAATACCGCCGGAGAGAATCGTCCCATCG
Source organism: Ralstonia sp. A12 (assembly GCF_000801955.1). Classification (GTDB taxonomy): domain Bacteria; phylum Pseudomonadota; class Gammaproteobacteria; order Burkholderiales; family Burkholderiaceae; genus Ralstonia. Next base: position 86,731 of record NZ_JSZO01000020.1, on the reverse strand, counting down.
CAGTCCTAGCTGGTCGGTTGTCGCAATTGCTGCGGCAAGCCTGTTGCTGATCCAGCCCGCAGCGCAAGCCGCCGGTTTCGGCGCGCTGCACGTGCGTTCCAGCCTTGGCCAGCCGCTGCAGGCCGAAATCGATCTGACCGGCGTGACGCCCGAAGAGGCGCAAAACCTGGTCGCCAAGCTGGCTGCGCCGGACGCCTACTCGCGTGCCGGTCTGACCTACAACCCGATCGTCTCCTCGCTGCGCGCATCGCTTGAGCGCCAGTCGAATGGCAATTACGTGGTGCGCCTGCGCTCCACCCAGCCTGTCGCCGAGCCGTTTGTCGACGTGCTGGTCGACCTGAACTGGGCGAGCGGTCACGTTTCGCGCGCCTATACCTTCCTGCTGGACCCGGTGGGCTCCAGCAATACCGCACAGAATTTCGCGCCGACGCCGGTGGTGCAGGCCACGACGCCGGGTGCCGCTGAATCTGCCGCGCCTGCACCGGCACCGGCTGCTCAGTCGCAAGCCGGCGCCCCGGCTGCTGCTGCGCCTGCGCCGACACGCCAGCCGCGTGCGGCAACTCGCCAGGCTGCTCGCCAACAGCAGGCCGCTCCAGCGGCTTCTGCACCGGATGCCACGCCGGGCGGTTCGTATACCGTGCAACGCGGCGACAGTCTGTACGACGTAGCGTCGACGGCTGCGCAAGGTCAGGACACTGTGTCGCTCGACCAGATGCTGCTGGCGCTGTATCGCAACAACCCGAATGCCTTTATTGGCGGCAACATCAACCGCCTGCGCACCGGCTCGGTGCTGAAGGTGCCGTCGCAGGCAGAAGCGCAGAAGGTCTCGGCACGCGAAGCACGCCGCGAGGTGGTCGCACAAACCTCCGGCTTTACCGGTTATCGCAACCGCCTGGCAACGGCTGCCGAGGCGAACGCCGCCACGGATACCGATTCGACCCGCCAGCAAAGCGGCAGCGTGTCGGCCCGCGTGCAGGATCAAGCGACGCCGGCCGCCAGCGGCCGCGATGAGCTGCGCCTGTCGAAGGCTGACCGCAGCGGCAAGGCCAATGCGGCTGCCCGTGACGAAGAACTCGTCGCCAAGGAGCGCGCGCTCAAGGAAATGGAATCGCGCGTTGCCCAGTTGGAGAAGAACCTCACCGACATGCAACGTCTGGTGGAGCTGAAGAACGCCGAACTGGCCAAGGCGGCCAGCGCTGCCAAGCCAGCTGCGGGTGCTGCGCCGGCGACGGCTGCACCTGCCGTAGCGGCGGCCAACGCTCCGGCGCCGGCTGCGGCATCGTCCACGCCGGCACCTGCTCAACAAGCTGCCCAACCGGCGGCTGCCACTCCGGCAGAAGCTGCACCAGCAGCATCGGCTTCTTCGGCAACCGCCACGGCTGCCGCTTCTGCGCCGGAAGCCGCATCGGCACCGGTGGCTGCGGCCTCGGCTCCGCAAGCGGCAGCCAGCGCACCGGTCGCCGCCGCGTCGGCACCGGCCGTTGCGCCAAAGAAGGCGCCGGTCGTGGTGGCACCGCAGCCGCCGATCGCAGAAGAATCGTTCTTCTCGTCGCTGTTGGGCAACCCGATGGCACTCGGCCTGGGTGGTGTCGTGGTTGCGCTGCTCGGTGGCTTGGCGGTGTACCGCCGTCGCCAGCAGAAGCCCGAGCAGGCGCATGGCTTCCAGGACAGCCTGCTGTCGCAGGAAAGCACTGTGATGGCGGGTGCCAACTCGCTGTTCGGCGCGGCTGGTGGTCAAAGCGTCGATACCTCGCAGCACAGCGTGTTCGGTGCGGATTTCCGCATCGGCGGTAGCAACGAGAGCAACGAAGTCGATCCGATTGCCGAGGCAGACGTCTATATCGCTTACGGCCGCGACGTGCAGGCCGAGGAAATCCTGCGCGAGGCGCTTGAACAGCATCCGGAGCGCCAGGCTATTCGTTTGAAATTGATGGAAATCTATGCAAATCGTCAGGACGCCCATGGCTTCCAGACCATTGCTGAAGAAATGCTGGCACAAGTCGGCGCGGCTTCGCCGGAATGGGCCGAGGCCGCTGCGATGGGCCGCAAGTTTGATCCGGCCAATCCGCTGTACCTGACGGTGCAGGGCGATGGGCATCATGTTGCTGCTGAAGCGCCCGCTGAACACGGCCACGCAGGTGCCGTCGCTGCCGGCGCCGCTGCTCTGGCAGGTGTGGGTGCAGTTGCTGCCGCCGAAGCCTTCAAGCCGACCGTGACGGGCGAAACCACCCGCCGCGGCGACGACTGGACCACGCTGTCCCCGGATTTGGACCCGTCCGCGCCGTCGACCAAAGCCCCGCAACTGGCCGATCTGGACCTGCCGCTGGACTCGTTCCCGGCGCCGGCCGCTGGTGATCCGATCACCGCACCGGACGAAGCGGTGGAGATGTTCAAGTCGCACGCCGAGCCGGAAGCGGATCTGCCGCAGTTCAACGCGCACGCTGGTGAGGCTTACCAGCCGGTGTCTGCGCCGCCGATGCACATGGACCTGTCGGACCTGTCGCTGGACTTGAACCCGACGCCGCCTGCTGCAGAGGCTGCACCGGCAGCTCCGGTTGCCGCAGTTGAAGAAAGCCTGCCGTCTTGGGCTCAGCCGACGGATCTGTCGCAAGCGCCGATGCACTTCGATGCCGAGCCGCATCACGCCGAGCAAGAGCATGTCGTCAACGACGAGCCGCAATCGGCCATCCGCCTGGACACCAACCTGCCGCACACGCTGTCCGGCGAGCATGGTGCCGACGGCGTGCGCGATCTGCAGATCAAGTTCGATCTGGCCAAGGCCTACATCGAGATCGGCGACAAGGAAGGTGCACGTGAGCTGCTGCAGGAAGTGCTGGACCTGGGTGATCCTTCGTTCCACGCCGAGGCTCAGGCTCTGATGCGCCAGATCGGCTAACGCTCCGCGTTCCAAGCATCGACAGCGCCGGCAGGGTGGTATCCTGCCGGCGTTTTTCTTTTCGCATGAGGATTCACAAGGCATGACGCGCATCGCGCTTGGCATCCAGTACGACGGGGCCGCGTTTTCGGGGTGGCAATCGCAACCGCACGGCAATACCGTGCAGGACGCACTGGAGGCGGCGCTGCGCCAGTTTGCCGGCGTGCTGCTGCCGACCACCGTGGCTGGCCGCACCGATGCCGGCGTGCATGCGCTAGGGCAGGTTGTGCACCTCGATACAAACCTCGTGCGCGATCCGTTCTCGTGGGTGCGTGGTACCAACGCCTTCCTGCCGTCGACTGTGGCCGTGCGCTGGGCGCAGGAGATGCCGGAAGATTTTCACGCGCGCTTCTCCGCCCATCGCCGCACCTACTACTACGCGCTGACCTTCGGGCCGACGCGCGCACCGCTGCTCGAAGGTAAGGCGGGCTACGTCATGTTGCCGCCCGGCAAGTCACTTGACGTGGCAGCCATGCACGAGGCCGCGCAGGCGCTGGTCGGCGAGCACGATTTTTCGTCTTTCCGCGCAGCCGAATGCCAGGCCAAGTCGCCCGTCAAGACGATGTATTCGATGGAGGTACGAGGCGAGGGCGAATGGGTGTTCGTGCGCATTCGCGGCAGCGCCTTCCTGCACCATATGGTGCGCAACATCATGGGTTGCCTCGTGGCAATCGGGCGGGGGCGTCAGCCGGCATCGTGGATGGCTGACGTGCTGGCCGCCCGTAGCCGTGTGGCCGCCGCACCGACCTTCATGCCCGATGGTCTGTACCTGGCCGAGGTCGGCTATCCTGATGCCTTCCAGTTGCCGGCATCTCCGGCATCGTCCAGCCTGTTTCGCGGCGTGTTCGACGAGCACGTCGGCTTGTGAATTCCACATCCGCCATGTCGCTTCACCGAACCCGCATCAAGCTCTGCGGCCTGACCCAGCCGGCCGACGTCGATCATGCCGTCGCGCTGGGCGCCGATGCCATCGGGCTGGTGTTCTATCCGCCCAGCCCGCGCTACGTCGCCACGGAGCGCGCCGCCGAACTCGCCCGCCGCGCCGGCCCCTTTGTCACCGTGACGGGCCTGTTCGTCAATGCCAGCGCTGACGAGGTGGCCCGCGTGCTCGATCAAGTGCCGCTCACGCTGCTCCAATTCCATGGCGATGAGCCGCCGGGGCTGTGCGCCGAGATCGCCGGCAAGGTGGGGCTGCCCTGGTTGCGCGCCCTGCGTGTTCAGCCGGGGGCCGATTTGGTAGAATTCGCCGATCGGTTTGCCGCTGCCCAAGGCCTGCTACTCGACGCATTTGTTGAGGGATATGGCGGCGGCGGCCACGTCTTCGACTGGACCCTGATTCCCCCGCAATGGCTCCCGCAATCGCCATCCTCGCCAACCCCAAGCGTCGCTCCTCAGCTCGTTTTGAGTGGTGGGTTGAGCGCGCAAAACGTCGCTGGCGCGATTGAGCGCGTGCGGCCGTACGCTGTTGATGTCAGCAGCGGAATCGAGGCCGCACGGGGCGTGAAAGACCACGCCCGCATGACCGCATTCGTGAGTGCGGTCCGCGAGGCCGATGCCGCCCTAGGCGCGTCGGTTCAGGCCTGAGCGATAAAGCCGGCCTCTCGCGGTCCGCACCTTCCTGAATTCCTCCGCCAACTGGCTCCTACATCGCTAGGGCACGGCGGACGCCTCGAGAGATTGCCATGTACAACCTGCCCGACGCCCACGGCCATTTCGGCCCTTACGGCGGCACCTTCGTTGCAGAAACGCTGTCCCACGCGCTGGACGAACTGCGCGACGCCTATGCGCGCTACCAGCACGATCCCGAATTCATCAAGGAATACGAGTACGAGCTGAAGCATTTCGTCGGCCGTCCGTCGCCTATCTATTTCGCCAGCCGCCTGACCGAACACTGCGGTGGCGCGCAGATCTACCTCAAGCGTGAAGACCTGAACCACACCGGCGCGCACAAGGTGAACAACGTCATCGGCCAGGCGCTGCTGGCACGCCGCATGGGCAAGCCGCGCGTGATTGCCGAAACCGGCGCCGGCCAGCACGGCGTGGCGACCGCTACGATCGCGGCACGCTACGGCATGGAATGCGTCGTCTACATGGGCAGCGAAGACGTGCGCCGCCAGGCCGCCAACGTCTACCGCATGAAGTTGCTGGGCGCGACCGTGGTGCCGGTGGAATCCGGCTCGCGTACGCTCAAGGACGCGCTGAACGAAGCGATGCGCGACTGGGTGACCAACGTGGCGGACACGTTCTACATCATCGGCACGGTGGCGGGCCCGCACCCGTATCCGATGATGGTGCGCGACTTCCAGGCCGTGATCGGCGAAGAGTGCAAGGTGCAGATGCCCGAGATGATTGGCCGTCAGCCGGACGCCGTGATCGCCTGTGTGGGCGGTGGCTCCAACGCCATGGGCATCTTCTATCCGTACATCGACCATGCCGACGTGAAGCTGATCGGCGTGGAGGCCGCGGGTGAGGGCATTGAAACGGGCCGTCACGCCGCGTCGCTTACGGGCGGCTCACCGGGCGTGCTGCACGGCAACCGCACGTACCTGCTGCAGGATGAGGACGGCCAGATCATCGAGACGCATTCGATTTCGGCAGGGCTGGATTACCCGGGCGTTGGCCCGGAGCACGCCTGGTTGAAGGACGCGCGTCGCGCGGAATACGTCCCCATCACAGACAAGGAAGCGCTGCAGGCCTTCCATGATCTGTGCCGCATGGAGGGCATCATCCCCGCGCTGGAATCGAGCCACGCGCTGGCGTATGCCTGCAAGCTGGCGCCGACGCTGCCGAAGGACAAGATCCTGCTGGTGAACCTCTCGGGCCGCGGCGACAAGGACATGCATACCGTCGCCGAATTCTCTGGCATCACACTCTAAGGCACTGGCAACCGCATGACCGAGCGCGCCATCGACGGCATCTTCAACGAGGACTGCATCACTGGGGTCCGGCATCTGGCCGACGGCAGTGTGGACCTCGTCATCGCCGATCCGCCGTACGGGCTGGGCAAGGACTACGGCAACGACTCCGACAAGCTGTCGGGCGATGCCTATCTCGCCTGGTCCGAACGCTGGATCGATGCGGTGGTGCCGAAACTGGCGCGCAACGGCTCGTTGTACGTGTTCTGCACGTGGCAATACGCTCCGGAACTGTTCGTGATGCTCAAACAGCGTCTCATGATGGTCAATGAGATCATCTGGGACCGTCGCGTGCCCAGCATGGGCGGCAGCACACGCAAGTTCTCGTCGGTGCACGACAACATCGGCTTTTTTGCGGCTTCGCGCGATTACTACTTCGATGTCGATGCCGTGCGCATTCCGTACGACGCCGAGACGAAGAAGGCGCGCAGCCGCAAGCGCTTCGAGGGCAAGAAGTGGCTGGAAGTCGGCTACAACCCGAAAGACGTGTGGAGCGTGTCGCGCCTGCACCGGCAAGACCCGGAGCGTGCCGAACATCCGACGCAGAAGCCGCTGGAACTGGTGGAGCGCATGATCCTGGCAAGCTGCCCGCCGGGCGGCCTGGTGCTGGACCCGTTCCTGGGCAGCGGCACCACGGCAGCGGCGTCTGCAAAGCTTGGCCGCCGCTTCGCCGGTTTCGAAATCAACGCCGACTATTGCCGCGTGGCGCGTGAGCGCGTGGCTGCAGTGCATGCCGCTGCGCCTGCTGCCCAACCGATTGAATCCGAGGCGCCCGACACCCGCAGCGGTGTCATTCGGGTCGCCTGACAAACTGATCCCCCTATGTCCCGCATCGCTCAAACCTTTTCGCAGTTGTCCGCACAGGGCCGCAAGGGCCTGATCCCGTTCATCACGGCGGGCGATCCATACCCCGAGATGACCGTCGACCTGATGCACGCGCTGGTCAAGGGCGGCGCTAATGTCATCGAGTTGGGTGTGCCGTTTTCCGACCCGATGGCCGATGGCCCGGTCATTCAGCGTGCGTCGGAACGTGCGCTCGCCAAGAAGGTTGGCCTGCGCACCGTGCTGGAGTACGTGCGTGCATTCCGCACCACTGATACGACCACGCCCGTGGTGTTGATGGGCTACGCCAACCCGATCGAACGCATGGGCGCCGACGTCTTCGCCAAGGCCGCGTCTGAAGCCGGTGTGGATGGCGTGCTCGTGGTCGATTACCCGCCCGAGGAGTGCGAGGGCTTCGCCAAGACCATGCGCGAAGCGGGCATCGATCCGATTTTCCTGCTGGCACCCACCTCCACGGACGCTCGCATCGCGCAGATCGCCCGCGTGGCGAGCGGCTACATCTACTACGTCTCGCTCAAAGGCGTGACCGGCGCGGCGACCATCGACCTGGACGCCGTGGCGGCACGGATCCCGCAGATCCGTCAGCACGCGCGGTTGCCGGTGGGTGTCGGCTTCGGTATCCGTGATGCGGAAACCGCACGCGCTATCAGCGGTGTGGCCGATGCCGTGGTCATCGGATCCCGCATTGTGCAATTGCTTGAAGAAGCACCTCGCGAACAAGCGGTACAATACTTGACTGATTTCATCGCGGAGATCCGCCAGGCGCTGGACGCCTGAGTCACATTCTTCGCGCGAGCGCATTCAAGGAGCACGCATGAGCTGGCTGGACAAACTGCTTCCGCCCAAGATCCAACAGACCGATCCGTCGCAACGCAAGGGCATTCCGGAAGGCCTCTGGATCAAATGCCCGGCCTGCGAGTCGGTGCTGTACCGCACCGACATCGAAGCCAACCTGCACGTCTGCCCGAAGTGCGACCACCACATGCGCATTGGCGCGCGTGCTCGCCTGGACGCACTGCTGGACGCTGAAGGCCGCTACGAGCTGGGCCAGGAAGTCCTCCCGGTCGATGCACTCAAGTTCAAGGACAGCAAGAAATACCCCGACCGCATCAAGGCCGCCATGGACAATTCCGGCGAGACCGATGCCATGGTCGTGCTGGGCGGCGCCATCCATGCGCTGCCGGTGGTGGTGGCTTGCTTCGAGTTCGAGTTCATGACCGGCTCGATGGGCTCGGTGGTGGGCGAGCGCTTCACGCGCGGTGCACAGATGGCACTGGAGCAGAAGGTGCCCTTCATCTGCGTGACGGCTTCGGGCGGCGCGCGCATGCAGGAAAGCCTGCTGTCGCTGATGCAGATGGCCAAGACCACGGCGATGGTCCAGAAGCTGGCCGAGGCCAAGCTCCCGTTCATCAGCGTGCTGACGGATCCGACCACTGGCGGTGTGTCAGCCAGCTTCGCGTTCATGGGCGACGTGGTGATCGCTGAGCCCAAGGCGATGATCGGCTTTGCCGGCCCGCGCGTGATCGAGCAGACCGTGCGCGAAAAGCTGCCGGAAGGCTTCCAGCGCGCCGAGTTCCTGCTGCAGAAGGGCGCCATCGACATGATCGTCGACCGCCGCAACATGCGCCGCGAGATCGCCGAACTGCTGGCGCTCTTGCAGAAGCAACCGGCCGACGCACTGGCCTGATGCGCCACACCTGTTGAACCGAAGCGCGGGCGAGAGTCCGCGCTTCTTGTTTTTGCGCGGCGACAATCGCAGCGCCCCCGACGCATGCCTACTTTCGACAATCTGCCTGATTGGCTGGCCCACCTCGAAACCGCACACCCGGTCGGCATCGACATGGGTCTTGCCCGTATCAACCGCGTGCGCGATGCGCTGCTGGGGCTGGAGTTCAAATCCGTCGTCTTCACGGTTGGCGGCACCAACGGCAAGGGCTCGACCTGCTCGATGCTGGAGGCGATCCTGCTGGCCGCCGGCTACAAGGTCGGCTGCCATACGTCGCCGCATCTGATCGACTTCAACGAGCGCGCCCGCGTGAACGGCGAGATCGCCACCGATGCGATGCTGCTGCCGCATTTCGAAGCCGTTGAGCGCGCGCGCTGCAGTTTCCCCGAGCCAATCAGCCTGACGTACTTCGAGTTCACCACGCTGGCGATCATGCATCTGTTCGCCAATGCGGGGCTCGATGCGGTCATCCTCGAAGTCGGCCTGGGCGGCCGGCTGGATGCGGTCAATATCATCGACACGGATTGCGCCATCATCACCAGCGTCGACCTGGACCACATGGCCTACCTGGGTGACACGCGCGAGGCAATCGGCTTCGAGAAAGCCGGCATTTTCCGCGCGGGCAAGCCGGCGATCTGTTCCGACCCGGTGCCGCCGATCTCGCTGGTCAAACAGGCCGAGGCTATCGGTGCAGACCTCTGGCTGATCGGCCGCGATTTCAACTTCCAGGGCGACAAGCAGCAGTGGGGCTTCAGTGGGCGAGGGCGGCGCTGGCCGAGCCTCGGCTATCCGGCACTGCGTGGGGCGAATCAGCTGCTGAATGCCTCGGCGGCGCTGGCGGCGCTGGAGTCGGTGCGCGACCGGTTGCCGGTTTCGGCCCAGGACGTGCGCCTGGGGCTGTCGCAGGTGGCATTGCCGGGCCGTTTCCAGGTCATGGCAGGCCGCCCGGCCGTCATTCTGGATGTGGCGCACAACCCGCATGCGGCGGCGGCGCTGGGCCAGAACCTCGAAAACATGGGCTTTTTCCGCTACACCTACGCGGTGTTCGGCGCCATGCAGGACAAGGATATTGCCGGGGTGCTCGGCCACATGCTCGACAAGGTCGACCATTGGTGCCTGACCGATCTGCCGACGCCGCGTGCGGCGAGCGCGTCGCGCCTGGAGCAGGCATTGACGGATGCCGGTTTCCACGCAGGCAAGGAATCAAGCGTGAGCACATTCAGCGATCCCGCCACAGCCTATCGCAACGCCATGGAGCGTGCGACTGAGGATGATAGAATCGTAGTCTTCGGATCGTTCTTCACCGTTGCCGGTGTGCTTGCAGAGCGCAAGAGCCGCGCACATTAGCCAAGCGCATTTGCCAAGATTGGGCGGCGCCGGGCAGCACAGGACAACCCGGGCGTCGGCGCTGCCCTCGCATGCATCGTCTGAGAGCCAAACCGAGCGCAATCCATGGGACTGTTTTCCATCTTCTCCTCCCGCAAGAATGCTGACGGCGAACGCTCGCGCGGCAGGACACCAAACACCAGCGGCAGTGCCGCCGATGTGGCCCGCGATGCGGTGCATGAATCGCGCACCTCGTCCCGCGCATCGTCGAATTCCCGCAGCCGCGCCTCTCGTCGTATGGACGATGACGACGATGGTCTGGACCCCGAACTCCCGCAAAAGCAACGCGCACGTCGTCGGCTGATCGGCGCGGTGGTGCTGGTGGGCGCCGCCGTAGTGGTGTTGCCGCTGGTGTTCGATGCCAAGCCACGGCCCGTGACGGATGCGGTGGCCGTGCAGATTCAGGATCAACCGATCGACCGAGGCGCCAAGGCGTCCGCCGACGAACCCAAGGTCGCCAGCCGCCGTTCCGCGCCGCACGCACCAGGCGCGTCGGCAGACCAACCGCAGGCGCTCGATCAGGGCGAAGAGGTGGTGGCTTCTGCCGATACGCCGTCCACCAATACGCCCGCACCGGCAACGGCTCAGAACACGCCGGCGGCCAAGCCGACCCCGCCCAAGACCGTCGCCAGCGTGACACCGCCGGCCGATTCCAAGCCTGCAGCCAAACCGGCCCAACCAGCGCAGCAAGCTGCTGCGCCCACTGCGGACGCCAGCGGCAACAAGTTCGTCCTGCTGATTGGCGCCTTCGCGTCTGAAGACCGTGCGCGCAATTGGCTAGGCAAGCTCAAGGCCGAGAAGATTCCCGGCTACATCGAACACAAGAAGGTGCCTGAGAAGGGCGATCTGGCGCTGCTGCGCGCAGGTCCGTTCAGCGATCGTGCGGCGGCAGAAGCCGCGCAGAAGCGTGCGGAGCAGATCGGCCTGACGCCCAAGCTCGTTCAGCAATGATGGTGCTGCCGAATGTGCGTTCCGTGCACTCGCCAGATTCGCTGATTTGTCACGCCGCCCTCAGTCCAAGTCAATCCAAGCCGCTGCCCGATGCAACCGACTTTCTTTGACTATGGCGTGCTGTTCATCGTCGTCACGTCTGCGCTGATTGGGTTGTTTCGCGGGCTGATTCGCGAGGTGCTGGCGTTGCTCGGGTGGTTGTTTGCTGCGTGGGTGGCGTATACGTTTTCGGGCGTGGCGGCGGGCTGGATGCCTGAGTCGCTGCCGGGCGGACCAGTAGCGCGCACCATTCTCGGTTTCGTCCTACTGTTTATCGTGACGGTGATTGCGACTTCGCTGGTAGGTGCGTTGCTGTCGGCGGCACTGTCGAGCGCGGGGCTCAAGCCGGCCGATCGCGGCCTCGGCATGGTGTTCGGGCTGGCACGCGGTGGCGTGATCATCCTCGTGCTGATGACGGTGGCGGGCTTTACCAGCCTGCCCGAGCAACCGTTCTGGCGCGATGCGATCAGCCGGCCCTATGCGGAGGAGGCTGCACGTGCAGCCAAGCCGCTGTTGCCGCCTGACGTCGCGAAGTATGTTCACTATTGATCTGGAGCGTCTGGCCACCAGCTAGACGATCTGGGAAGCTTTTTCGGCGCCTGCAGCGGGTGTGGGCGCGACCAATACGTTCTCGTTGGAGATCGACATGTGCGGTATCGTTGGCGTGGTTTCCTCCACGCCGGTCAATCAGCTGATCTATGACAGCCTGCTGCTTCTGCAACACCGGGGGCAGGACGCGGCTGGCATTGCCACTGCGGCAGGCAACACCTTCCATATGCACAAGGCCAATGGCATGGTGCGTGACGTGTTCCGCACGCGCAACATGCGCGGCTTGCCGGGCACGAGCGGCATCGGCCAGGTGCGTTATCCGACGGCTGGTTCTTCCAGCGAGGAAGAGGCGCAGCCGTTCTACGTCAACGCGCCGTTCGGCATCGTGCTGGCACACAACGGCAACCTGACCAACTCCGATCAACTGCGCGAAGAGATGTTCCGGCGCGATCGCCGCCACATCAACACGCAGTCGGATTCTGAAGTCCTGCTCAACGTGTTGGCCGACGAGCTGCAGCGCGCGAGCAATGACATCCCTCTGAACCGCGATTCGATCTTTACGGCGGTGGAAGGCTTGCACCGCCGCGTGCGTGGCTCGTACGCCATTGCTGCCGAGATCTCCGGCTACGGCGTGCTGGCCGTGCGTGATCCGTTCGGTATTCGCCCGCTGGCGCTGGGCAGCCAGGAAACGCCGGACGGCAAGATCGAATACATGGTCGCCTCCGAATCCGTGGCGCTGGAAGGCATCGGCTTCAAGTTCGAGCGCGACGTGGCGCCCGGCGAGGCCATCTTCATCGACCTCGAAGGCAAGCTGCACACCAAGCAATGTGCCAAGAACCCGGTGCTCTCGCCGTGCATCTTCGAGTACGTGTACCTGGCGCGTCCGGACTCGCGCATGGATGGCGTGTCGGTGTACGACGCGCGCTTGCGCATGGGTGACTACCTGGCCGAGAAGATCAAGCGCGAGGTGACCGACCAGATCGACGTGGTGATGCCGATTCCCGATTCGTCGCGCCCGGCGGCCATGCAGGTCGCCAACCACCTGGGTGTGCCGTACCGCGAAGGCTTCTTCAAGAACCGCTACGTGGGCCGCACCTTCATCATGCCGGGCCAGGCCGTGCGCAAGAAGTCGGTGCGCCAGAAGCTCAACGCCATGGCGATCGAGTTCAAGGGCAAGAACGTGCTGATCGTCGACGACTCCATCGTGCGCGGCACGACGTCGTCGGAGATCGTGCAGATGGCACGTGATGCCGGCGCGAAGAAGGTGATCTTCGCCTCGGCGGCGCCGCCGGTGAAGTTCCCCAACGTGTACGGCATCGACATGCCGACGCGCGGCGAACTGGTGGCCTATGGCCGCACGCACGAAGAGATCGCCAAGATCATTGGTGCAGACCAGCTCGTGTACCAGGACGTGGAAGACATGAAGCGCGCCGTGCGCGACGTCAACCCCGCGCTCAAGGACTTCGACGCATCGTGCTTTGATGGCAAGTACGTGACGGGCGACATCGATGAGGCGTACCTCGATCGTCTGGAGACCGCGCGTAACAGCTCGGCAGCCAGCGCGGATCGTGAGAACGCGCAGAACGATGATCCGCGCACGCAACTGCACCTGCAGCGCTCGGCGGTGAACGAGTAAGCGATTGCCGCAGCAGCAAACAAAAAGCCCGTCTGAATAAGACGGGCTTTTTCGTTGGGCGTTTGGTTTGTCGCGTTACTTGAGCATGCGACGGCGCAGCAGCCACAAGCACAGCACGAGCGCGGCAGCGGCGTAAAGCAGCAGCACGCCCAGGTGCAGCAGCACATTGTCCGGCGTGCGGCCCAGCATCAGCGGGCGGATCAGCTCCACCGCGTGCGGCAGCGGCAGCACGTTCGTGACCGCACGAATGGGCGCCGGCAATTGCGACAGCGGGAAGAACACGCCTGAGAGCAGCATCATCGGCGTGATCACCAGCGTCTGGTAGAACATGAAGAAATCGTAGTTGGGCGCGAGCGCCGTCATGTTCATCGCCAGGCAGGCGAACGTGAACCCCGTGAGCACGATGACGGGCAAGGCGAGCAGCGCCTGCGGCATCGACGCATAGCCCAGAACACCCGCTACCAGCATGATCGCCAGACCCGAGAGCACGGACTTGCTGGCTGCCCAGATCAACTCACCGAGCACCACGTCGCCCAGGGTGAGCGGCGCATAGAGAATCGCTTCCCACGTACGCTGCACGTGCATGCGCGAGAACGCGGAGTACATCGCCTCGAAGCTCGCTGACATCATCGTGCTGGATGCCACCGTGCCGGCGGCCAGAAACGCGATGTACGACACGCCGTCGATATGCCCGACCAGCAGGCCCAGGCCGAGCCCGAGGCCAAACAGGTAGATCATCGGGTCGGCCAGATTGCCGGCCAGCGACGGAATGGCGAGCTTGCGCCAGACCATGAAGTTGCGCAGCCAGATGGTCTGCCAGTTGCGGAAGTTGAGCGGCCGCAGCGATTGCGGATACGCCTGCTGCGGGGCGGCGGTAAGCGTGGCTTCGTTGGACATGGGTTGGCTCATTCAATCACGCGTCAATCACGCTGCATCAATCGCGCATCTCGCGGCCCGTCAGGCGCAGGAACACGTCTTCCAGATTGGCGGGGCGGTGCAGGTAGCGTAGGCCGGGCATGGTGTGCGTTTCGGTCTGCGTGCGCAGGGCAGCCACTAGCGGTTGCGGATCGCGCGCATAGCAGAAGAGGGTTTCGCCGCTGGTCTCCACGCGCTCGGCCAGGGGCGTGAGCAGCGTGCGCAGGGCAGCGAGATCGTCGCCGTAGACCTCCACCACATCGCAGCCGATCTCGCGTGCGATGAGTTCGTGCGGCTTGCCTTGCGCGATCTTGCGGCCGTTGTCGATCACGCAGAGTTCATCGCACAGGCGCTCGGCCTCTTCCATGAAGTGCGTGGTCAGCAGGATGGTCTTGCCGCTGGCCAGCAGTGAGCGCAGGCGCTCCCAGATCAGGTGGCGTGCTTGCGGGTCGAGCCCGGTGGTGGGCTCGTCCATCACGAGGATGTCGGGATCGTTGATGAGTGCGCGAGCCACGGTCAGTCGGCGCTTCATGCCGCCTGAGAGCGCACGCACCGGCGCATCGGCCTTTTGTTCGAGCCGCGCGAATTCCAGCAGGGCAGGGATGCGTTCACGGATGGCTGCGGAGGACAGGCCGAAGTAGCGACCGAAGATGCGCAGGTTTTCTGAGACGGTGAAATCGGGGTCGAGATTGTCGAACTGCGGCACAACGCCCACGCGCATGCGGGCACGGTGCGCAAACTCGGGAACCGCCTCACCGCATAGTTGTAGCGCGCCTGCGTCGGGCATTGTCATGCCGAGCAGCATGCGTAGCGTGGTGGTCTTGCCGGCACCATTGGGCCCTAGCAGGCCGAAGCATTGGCCGCGCCGTACGGAAAAGCTCAGGTTGTCGACAACGGTTTGATCGCCATAACGCTTGCGCAAGCCTTCGACGCTCAGGATCGGTGTGCTGCTCACGCCGAAGCCGGATTGCTCGTATCGCACATCGCCTCCGTTGCAAAACGCTGATTATGCGCTCGCCTAGGCATATGCGTATGCGGGGAATGTGCGATGGTCCGGCGACTCGCTCAGACAACAAAAAGGGCCAGACAACACTGTCTGGCCCCTGCCTGCAGCGTGATATCGCTGCATGTGGTGGGCTTATCTGCCGATGGTGTTACCAATCACACCACCCAGTGCTGCACCACCCAGCGTCGCACCCGGGCCGCCCCAGATGGCCGCCCCGGCGACACCGCCCGCGGCCGCGCCGAGCGCCGTGTTCCGCTGCCTTGGCGTCATGTCCGCGCATCCGCTGACGGATGCCAACATAGCCGCCAGTAACAAGGATACGAAGGCACGCATAACACACTCCTTTTATCGTTCATATGCCTGTATTAAAGGACGTGCAAGGCGCGATGTGCAGGCACCGATGCCTGAAAACGGTGTCAGCCAATTCCCACACACTGAACGCGGATTCCGGCGCGGAAGTTCCGCCTTTTCCTGCGTATCGCTAACGGTCCAGCGTCTTCTTCACGTCTTCACGAACATCGCCCATGGTGGCGCGTGCGCGGCCGACGTTCTTCTCGATGTTGCCCTTGACCTGCGTCTTTTCATCGCCGGTCACCTTGCCCGCGACTTCCTTGATCTTGCCTTTCGCTTCTTGCAGACGGCCCTTCACTTGGTCCTTGTTCATGGTGTCGATCCCCTTTGTTGATCGGCCGGTGCAGAAGTCGCCCACCGGCATTGGCGAATGGCGCAGCGCCACCGTTGCAGCTTATTGCGTGCGGCTTTCGCGCCCAGGTGATGTTGTCCGAAAGACCTGTAGGACAAACGGGTGATGTCACAGAAATACGCTTGACCGGTGGCTACACTGAAACGCCCGGCATCGTCAGCGCGCCGGATCTGTTCACCGTTCTTACGACCCACGAGGGAGAAAGCGACATGATGACTCTGGAGCAACTCGGCATCCTGCACCGATCGCAAATTGAGGCATGGCTGGCCGTTACCGAAGAAGCCGTCGACGGCGTCAACCGTCTGATCGGGCTCAATCTCCAGGCGCTCAAGGCCGGTTTTGGAGAGACGGAGGAGTGCTTGCACGAGGCGGCTGGCGCGCAGGACGCCGGGCAGTGGTTCGGTGCGCAGGCGCGGTTTCTACAACCTGCTGGAGAACGTGTCTCGGGCTACACGCGCAACTTCATCGAGATCGGCGTGCAGACGCAGAACGGTATCGCCCGCGCGCTGCAGCGTCATGGTGATGAAGTGCGCCGTCAATGGGGCTTTGTCGCCGAGAACCTGGCTGATGCGGCGCCCCCGGGTGCCGAAGCGGCTGTGCAGTTCCTCAAGGCATCTGTCGGGCTGGAGGTGGCTGCTGCTGAAGCCGCGGAGGCAGCAGCGTCTGAAGCAGGTGGCGTTGCCGACAAGACCAGCACGGCACATTGACGGCTCCTCTACACGGGGGAGGCTCGTCGGCAGTGGGCCGACATGGATTTCGGCGCAGTCCTACAGGGCGTCGCGGGCAGGCTTCGATACGCGTGCCGGGCGCTCATCTCTACACTTCCTACATGTCCATCAACATGAAGGAGGTGATCGTGCCCTATCTCGTTGCATGGTTCCTGGGCCTTCCCGCGTTCGTGTTGCTGTTGATGTGGTTGTTCGTGCATTGATGATGCACGCGGCCCGATCCCTCAACGCGAACCGGAGGACGTATGACCTTCCGAGGCGATTGCAAGATCGAAGTCTCTGCCTATGAACTTTCACCCAACGCCTGGCGTGCAGAAGTCAGCATCCTGCGCATAAGTGACGGCGCAATCCTATTGCCGCGTACCACTGTGCGCGAGTCGGTCAACACATTCTCGAATGCGGGAATTGCGCTTGAAGCGGCGCGGGCTTATGCCGAAGCGATGATCGCTGCCGGCCAGTTTGATTGCAGCCCCGCATGGAGTTGAGTGGCGCAGGCGCGCAGCCATGTGGCGTTACGTTCTGTTACCAATTCGCCCCTACCGTATCACCTGTGACGGCGGGCCTGAATACAATACAGATACCGTAATCGGCGCTGGCGACGGCTCTTGCCAAGCGCTTCTTAGCTGCAGGTGATGAACATGATTCGACGCAATGGGCTGTTGATGGCAGGTGCAGCCGCACTGGCCGTGCTGGCGGTGCCGCAAATGGCGTCGGCGCACGTAAGCGTCGGCATTGGGATTGGTGTGCCGGTTGCGCCCGTGTATGTGGCGCCGGCTCCCGTCTATTACCCGCCCCCGCCGCCGGCGTACTACCCGCCGCCGGCTCCGGTCTACTACGGACCTCCGGCACCCGTGTACTACGGTCCGCCGCCTGTCGTGGTGGGCCCGGGCTGGTACCGCTGGGGCCCGCGCTATCGCTACTATGACGGCTACCACTGGCGTCGCTGGCGCTAAGCCGCACATCGCGCAGAGAAGGCTCCTTCGGGAGCCTTTTTCTTTGCCTGCGCGCAGTGTGCAAATAGGACGCTGTACGGCACAGCGTTTGCGACCCCTGTAGAACGGGCAGATGTTGCAGAGGCGCTTGCGCGACAAAGCGGCGCGGTACAGAACGCGAGCGACGTTTGCCCGGTCGATATGACATCCGCATGAAACGCGCGCGGATACGTGCGCCAGTACAGGCGCGCGTCATGTTTTGCAGTGCACTGACCGAAGGTGTTTCCATGCAAGTCACAACGCAACGCTTTGCTGTGCGCACCCTCGCGGCGGCCGCTGGCAGTCTGGCGTTCGTGCTCGGCGCGGGAGTGGCGCACGCCGGCTCGATCGAGCCCCATCAGTCTGTCCATAAGATTAGCCGCGCGGATCCATACACCGACGGGGCCAAGATGGGGCGCGCCGATCCATACACGGATGGCGGCCGCACAGGCCAACGCGATCCGTATACCGACGGCGCGTGCAGCGATCGCGATCACAGTCGCCAACCGTAACGCGACGGCGTGCTGTTCTGTCGCATCGCAACATCAAGCCCGGGCTATTCCCGGGCTTTTTCTTTGTACATCTTCCGTGCGCGCATCGCGTGCTAAGGTCGGTAAGAAGAACTGGCGCGCGGCGCACGCGTGACGATACTGGAAACACAAGATGTATCGGCTCATTTGCGTCAGGTAGTCAGGATCGCGCTATAGCTGCGACGCAGGCCAGTGGCATACTTTCGCCCTATGCGAGCTTCATGCAGCCATCGCACACTTGCATCACCACAACCAAGGAGAACGAGTCATGAAAACCAAGCCCTGCCTGTGCCAGGATGATGTCACCAAGATCCTGGATGCCGCCGAGAAGGAAGCACGCGCGCACCAATGGGCCGTGACGATTGCCGTGGTTGACGATGGCGGCCACCTGATGGGCCTGCGCCGCATGGACGGCTGCGCTACCATCTCGTCGTACATCGCGCCGGAGAAGGCTCGTACGGCCGCGCTGGGCCGCCGTGAATCGAAGATCTATGAAGACATCATCAACAACGGCCGCATTTCGTTCCTGTCGGCGCCGCATCTGCAAGGCATGCTCGAAGGCGGCGTGCCGGTGCTGGTGGAAGGCGTGTGCGCCGGTGCGGTGGGTGTGTCGGGTGTGAAGTCGTCGGAAGACGTGCAGATCGCCAAGGCAGGCATTGCCGCCGTGCACGTGATCTGCTGATCCGTTGATATGCAGATCGCCTGAAGTGAGTTCAGGCGAATCGAAGGGGAAGGGCGCGGCGCAGGTCGCGCCCTTTTTCTTTGAGCGCAGATGGATGGGAAAGAACGGCTTGGCTGGCGGTCGTCCGGCAGACGGGTCTGATGTCTACCAACGCGAAGTGACGATGGCTGGCTACTGCCGAATGTCTCCTGAGAGAGACGTCCCCACAAAAGTCAGTACGTGCTGCGTGTTACTTAGTCAGGATCAGTTTGCCGAAGCGCGTCACGCGCAATGTGTAGATCGCGCCGTTGTGGCGGATGGCGACGGCGCTCTGGCCGGCAAACAATTGTTCGGAGCTCATGACACGCGTATCGCCGATGGTGCTGGCTTCCGCGGTTTGTGCCGCGGCAGGCGCGGTAGCCGGTGCAGCGTCGAAGCCGGCCGGGCGTTGGCGCGCCACGATGACGTGGCGACGGCGGGTCACGGTGCGTCCTGCATCTTGGTGTTCGGCAGCGTTCATGGCGAGGGTCCTGGCTGGCGGAAAAGCGTTGACTGGCAAGGGATTCCAGCGAATGCCAAGCAGTCTAAATGAGAATCGTTATCATTACAAGTGGCATCTGACGATGTGCTGATGGCTGCCCGCCGGCCCCAAAAGGAAACCGGGCGCGTGGCCCGGTTGTGCATCAGGTGGTGTGTCCCGGCGCCTCGCGCAGCAGGCTCGTGCGTTCGTCGGTGCGTTGGGTCCGATAGCGCTCGTAGTGGCGCAGGATGTCGACGATGATCTCTTCGCCGCGCAGGTACTCGATGTCGTAGCCCTCGCGGCCGTCCTCGAAGAAGGTGACCGGCTCGTGGGTGAGGGCATGCTCCGGTGCCGCGGCCTGGCTTGGCGTTGCGACCGGCAGCGGTTTGCTTGCACTGCGCACGCCGTAGACGAAATCGCGGTCTGACGGGTCGGGGATGACCAGGCGCACGCTGTCTTCGGTTTCGAGCACGTGTGCTTCGATGCCGCGTCGGCTCAATTCGGTCACCACGTCGTTCATGGCGGGCCGCACATGCGTGGCGAGGAATGCGCGCACGTCGGCCTCGGTGGACGGGTTCACCATCTGGGCAAGGCGCTGGCGCCAGCGCTGGCCGCTCCAGAACGACGTGGCGGGAGCCAGCTCGCGCGAGTAGTGCGCGCGGTCGGCCGACATGCCGCGCCACAGGCCGTAGCAGAGCAGCGCCATGATGATTGCGACTGGTAGGGCGGCGACCAGCGTCATCGCTTGCAAGGCCTTCAGCCCACCGGCCAGCATCAGGATGGCCGCCGTGGCGCCCAGCACCACTGCCCAGAATAGCCGCTGCCACACCGGCGAGCGCGCCGCACCGCGCGAGGCGATCGTGTCGATTACGAACGCGCCGGAATCGGCCGAGGTGACGAAGAACACAGCGATCAGCACGATGGCCAGCCACGACAGCGCCGTGGTGCCGGGGAAGTAATCGAAGAAGTGGAAGAGCAGGGCATCGACATTGCTGGCGGTGCGAGCAAGGTCGCCCGCGGCCTGGTGCGTGTCCAGCCAGATGGCACTGTTGCCGAAGGCCGTCATCCATAGCAGGTTGAACAGCGTCGGTACGATCAGCACGCCGATGACGAACTGCCGCACCGTGCGCCCACGTGAAATGCGCGCAATGAACATCCCCACGAACGGCGACCACGACACCCACCATGCCCAGTACTGGATGGTCCAGCCGCCGAACCAATCCGCCGAACTGGCGGGGGTGTAGGCAAAGGTGCGGAACGACAGGCCGACGAGGTTCGACAGGTAGTTGCCGATGTTCTCGCTGAAGGCTTGCAGCACAAACACCGTTGGGCCCGCGATGATGACGAAGGCCAGCAGCAGGAAGGCCAGCGTGAGGTTCAGCTCGGAGAGCCGGCGCACGCCGTTGCCGAGGCCCGATGCCGCCGACGCGCCAGCCAGGACGACCACTGCGCAGATCAGCACGACGCGGAAGGTATCGGAATCGGTCTGCCAGCCGCCCACCTGATGCAGACCCGCGCTGAGTTGCAGCACGCCGTAACCCAGGGTGGTCGCAATACCTGCAATCGTGCCGATCAGCGCGAAGGCATCGACGCCGTGGCCGAGCACGCCATTGATGCGCTCACGCAAGATGGGGTACAGGCCCGAGCGCATGGTGAGCGGCAAGTTGTAGCGGAAGGCGAAGTAGGCCAGCGCCAGGCCCATCACGCCGTAGATGGCCCACGCATGCAGGCCCCAGTGGAAGAACGTGGTGAGCATCGCCTCGCGCGCTGCGAGGGCCGTTTGCGGTGCCGCAGTCGGCGGTTGCAGGTAGTGCTGCATCGGCTCGCCCACGCCGAAGTACATCAGGCCGATGCCCATGCCGGCAGCAAACAACATGGCCGTCCAGGAGACGAAGCTGAACTCGGGTTCGGCCTCATCCGGCCCCAGGCGGATGTCGCCGAACCGGCTGGCCGCCACGATGATGAGGAACACCAGGAAGCCGGTGACCGCCAGCATGTAGAACCAGTCGAAGTGCCCCGTGACCCAGCGTTGGGCGACGCCGAAAGCGCGGTCGGCCAATTCGGGCTGCACCGTACACAGCACGAGCAGCAAGACCAAGACGATCAGCGACGGCACAACGACCTGCGGCACGAGGGTGGTGCGCGGCGGCGCGATGTCGGAAACGGCTTGAGGACTGGTCATGCAGGATCCTTCTGAATGCGGGGATGGACGCAAAAGTACCGCCAGCGTCGCCCCATTGCAAATAGGCGGCGACAGAAATGACAAACCCCCGTGCGAAGACGGGGGTTCAAGGCGATCAAGCGGTACGTTGTGTGACAGCCCTAGTTGCTACGCTCCGGCTCTGTCACGAAGCCGATGCGCGCCAGGCCACCGCGCTGGATGGCGGCCATCACCTGGGCCACGCGCTCGTAGCGGACGTTGCGGTCTGCGCGCAGGTGCATCTCCGGCTGCGGCTGCTGCTGCGCGGCCTGCGCAATGTTGGCGGCCAGCGTGGTTTCATCCACTGGCTGGTTGTTCCAGAATGCCTGACCTTGCGCGTTGATCTCGACGTTCACGCTTTGCGGCTTGGCGTCGTCGGGTTTGTTCGATGCGCGTGGCAGGTCGATCTTCACCGCGTGGTTGATCACGGGAATGGTGATGATGAAGATGATGAGCAGCACCAGCATGACGTCGACCAGCGGCGTCATGTTGATCTCGTTCATCACCTCGTCATCGTTGTCGAAGGTACCGAAGGCCATGGGGACTCCTGAATCGGCTGAATTACTGCTGCTTGACCGAAGCCAGGCGCACCGAGGCGTCGTCACGCTGGCTGCCAGGGCGCAGGCGCGCGCCGGTGACGAAGTAGGCGTGCAAGTCATGCGCGAAGCGGTTGAGCTTGGCGATGATGGACTTGTTGCCGCGTGTGAGCGCGTTGTAGCCCAGCACGGCCGGAATGGCCACAGCCAGGCCGAAGGCCGTCATGATGAGCGATTCGCCCACCGGGCCGGCCACCTTGTCGATGGTCGGCACGCCCGATGCGCCAATGCCCAGCAGCGCGTGATAGATGCCCCACACCGTACCGAACAGGCCGACGAACGGTGCCGTCGAGCCCACCGAGGCTAGCACGGCCAGGCCCGATTGCATCTGGCCAACCGACTCATCGATGGCGCTCTTGAGCGAACGCGTGAGCCAGTCGGAGATGTCCATCACGTCGTGCAACTGCGGCTGGCTGGCGCGATGGTGCTGCGCCGCTTCGCGGCCGGTTTGCGCGAGCGCGTAGAACGGGTTGTCCTTGGGGCTCCCGAGCGTCTGCATGGCGTGGTCAAAGTCGTCGGAGTGCCAGAAGCGCTTTTCAGCGCCCTGCGCCATCGCCTTCAGGCGCACGATGTCCC
This sequence comes from Ralstonia sp. A12, assembly GCF_000801955.1. Classification (GTDB taxonomy): domain Bacteria; phylum Pseudomonadota; class Gammaproteobacteria; order Burkholderiales; family Burkholderiaceae; genus Ralstonia. The sequence continues at coordinate 64,345 of NZ_JSZO01000020.1, read as the reverse complement.
ACGCCTTGGTGAGGATGACGATCCACGAAGCGAGCGACATGATCAGCAGCAGAATGGCCGTGCCGCGCGCGACGATATCGCCTTGTGTCCAGAGATGGGAAAGACCGAGTTCCTGCATGATGGGTTTCCTGATTACGAGAGACGGATCGGATTAATTATCGAGCTTGAAGACATACGGCTTGCTTGCCACGACGGGCACGGCATGGCCGTTTTGCTTGTACGGGGTGCACTTGATGGAGCGGGCAGCCTCGGTGGCGGCACGGTCCAGGCGCGGTGAGCCGGAAGACGACGTGACCGCCACATTGGTGACCTCACCCGCAGTGCCGATGGAGAGCTTGACCATGGCGCGGCCTTCCTCACCCATCTTTTGCGACATCGACGGATATGCCGGCTGCGGATCGCTGCACTGGATGTCGTTGATGCCGACGCTGATCGGGCCGCTCGGTGCTGCGGCTGGCGCGGGTGCAGGTTCAGCAGGCGGCGCCGGCGGCGCAGGCGGTGTGGCGGGCGCTACGGGCGCGTTGTCCGACGGCGGCAGGGTGGGCGTCGGCATCGGGGTCGGCTTGGGTTGCGGCACCGGCTTGACGATGTTCACCTGCTTGGGCGCCTCTTGCTTGACCGGCTGCTGCTTGGGCGGCTCCGGCTGCTTGATGGGTTCCGGCGTGGCGGGGATGAGGTTGACCTGCAGTTCAGGCGGCTCCTCCTTGCTCAGTGGCGACTGGATCAGGCCAAGCTGAATCAGCATCAGCACGCCCGCGTGCAGCAACAGCACGACCACCAGAATCTTGAGAGTACGAGGGTGAATCATCAACGACCGGGAATCGAGAGCGGAAAAAAATATGGCGACGCGGCGGTGGAGGGTGGATCAAACAGACTCGGCTTCAGCGTTTGCCGAAGACGATGAGTGAAACTCCGATGCTAATGAGCAGACTCAGGAGCAGTTCCATGGCGCCTAGCGTTGGTGCCGGCGGGGTCGCCGTCGGCATGACAGGTATTTTAGGCCCGCAACATGCAACAGTGTTGCGACAGTCGGGGTGCGACTTTGTTTCAGCCTATTGCAGCAATAGGAAAAAGTATAAACGATAATGATTCCTATTTGCGAAGAATCCCCTGATTCTTTCCACGTCTTTCGTGGGGTGGGCTGCACATCCAGATGACGGATAGCGGAGAACTGTCTGCCCAGGCGCTTTGGCCGTTTGGGTTTCACGGGCTCGCAACTTGCGGACATGGGGGTCGACCCGGGTACGCAGTAAGCGCAAACACGCTAGGATGAAAAGCATTCAAACACGGTGACCGGCCGGCCAACCGTGAACGGGGAAGCGGTGAATAGGGGGCGACCATGGATGATGCCAACCTCAGCCTGGACGACGCCGACGATGGTACGTTCGTCCCCACAGGCGGCAGGCAGCCTCAATCGCTGTTGTCGTCGCTGGACTCCATGTGCGCGCAATTTGCGTTGCGCACCGTCTGTGCGATGGGCCTGCGCTTCAATCTGCGTACCAACATCAACGACATCCTTACCGTCTGCGCGCCCGAGCTGATCTGGCCCGTGACGGTCATCCAGCGCCTGCAGCGTTTTCTGGCTGCGCGATGCGCCGACATGCCGGGCTGGCGCGCCGTCGGCAAGCTGGATCTGCCCACGTTCATGGATCGCCACGGCCAGTGGAGCAGCGCGTTTGATGAAAGCTCGCTGTTCTACTACCTCGACGAGTACGTCAAACACCACGCCAAGGACATGTTCACCGTGTTCGGTGCATCGTGTGATGCGCTGGGCGAGCGGCTCTCCAGCGAGCGCGTGCTGTTGGTCGGCAACATTGACATGCTGGCGCGCGTGCTGGGCCTGCCGCCGCATGAACGCGCGCTGCTGCTGTTTGCATCGCTGGTGAAGTACAAGCGCGACCTGCGCGCCGTGATGGTCGATTGCAAGGTCGCGCACAGCCAGGAGGCGTTCCAGTTGCTGGCGGGTCTGGCGGGTGCGAGCACCGCTGACGTGGCGGCTTCTCTGCGCCCCGGCTCGCGCCTGGAAACGCTGGGCCTGATCGAGCCGCCACTGCCCGAGAACAGCGTCACTGATCTGGGCGACCTGATGCGCATCTCCGATCGCCTGCTGCACGTGTTGCTGGGCGACTACGCGAGCGAGGCGGAGATGATGGCCGTCTTCACGCGCCCTGCGCCGCCGACCACGCTGGCGCAATCCGACTATCCGCATGTCGAGACCGATGCCCGCTACCTGAGTGCCTTGCTGGAGAACGCCTCGCAGACGCGTGCCGTGGGCGTGAACATCCTGCTCTACGGCGCGCCTGGTACCGGCAAGACCGAACTGGCGCGCGTGCTGGCGCGCGATGCCGGTTGCGAACTCTATGAAGTGGATTGCCTCGACAAGGACGGCAACAGCCTCTCCGGCAAGGACCGCTACCGCTCGCTGCAGGTCTCGCAGGCCTTCCTGCGCGGGCGACCCGGTGCCGTGTTGTTGTTTGATGAAGTGGAAGACGTGTTCCCCGGCCCGACGCGTGAGCTGATGAGCCTGTTCGGACATGAAGAACCACGTGGCTCCGTCAACGGCAAGGCGTGGGTCAACCAGACGCTGGAGCAGAACCCGGTGCCGGTGATCTGGGTGTCGAACTCGATCCGGCAGATCGACCCGGCATATCTGCGGCGCTTCCAGTTCCACCTGGAGTTGAAAGTGCCGCCGCCGACAGTGCGCGAGAGCATCATCCGCAAGCACCTGGAAGGGCTGGAGGTGTCGGACGCCTTCATGGCCAAGCTGGCGGCGCGCAAGACGCTCACGCCCGCGCAGATCGACTCGGCCGCACGCTTTGCGCGCCTGACGCAGCCGGCGATGGAGGAGTCTGCGGAATCGTTGATCGTGCGCCAGCTTGATCACGCGGATCAGGCGATGGGCTTGCGTCCGGAAGTGCAGGCGCATCGCGTCGTGACCGAATACAAGCTCGACTATTTGAATCTGGAGACGCGCTTCCCGGTTGAGCGTGTGATTGAAGCGCTGCGCGCGCGCATGCGCGGCACGCTGTGCTTCTTCGGGCCGCCGGGCACAGGCAAGACCGTGTTGGCCGAGTACATCGCCAGCCAGCTCGACATGCCGCTGATGATCCGCCGCGCATCAGATTTGATGAGCAAGTACGTTGGTGAGACGGAGCAGCAGATTGCGGCGATGTTCGCGCGCGCTGAAGAAGAGCGTGCGCTCCTGCTGCTCGACGAGGCCGACAGCTTCATGCAGAGCCGCCAGGGCGCGGTGCGCAATTACGAGGTGTCGGAAGTCAACGAGATGCTGCAGGGCATGGAGCGCTTTGACGGCATCTTCATCTGCACGACCAACCTGTTTGATCGACTCGACGAGGCGGCGCTGCGGCGGTTTGCGTTCAAGATCCGCTTCAAGCCGCTGGTACGGGCGCAGCGCGAGCAGATGTTCATTGCCGAGGCGCTGGGCGGCGATGCGCAATTGCTGAAGCCGATCTGGCGCGAGATTCTGGCCTCGCTCGACATGCTAACGCCGGGGGATTTTGCGGTGGTCAAACAGCAGTCCGTGCTGCTGGGTGAGGCGCTCGACCCCGAGGCGTTCCTCGCGCAGTTGCGGCAGGAACATTCCATCAAGCCGGAGTTGCGCGAGCACCGGTCGATTGGCTTCAGGTCGCCCTGACTGCACCGCGCTGATCAATCAACAATAAAGAGCCGCGCACCCGTCTTCGTATAAGACTGGTGCGCCTCGGCGTCATCGCCGACCTGGTAGCTCATGCCGGGCGTGAGCGTGAACTTGCGACCGTCTTCCAGCGTGGTTTCCAGTTCGCCATCCAGGCAGAACAGGATGTGACCTTTCTTGCACCAGTGGTCGGCCAGGTAGCCGGGCGTGTACTCGACCATGCGCACGCGGATGCGGTTCGGCTCGTCGCCGAAATAGCGCGTGCGCCAGTAGGCCATGCCGCCTTTGCCGCTTTCGTCCATTTGGCCGGTGTGCTCGGTGGGCTCAACGGCAGACCAGTCGGTCGTGCCGAAAGCAAACGGGGTCATCTTCATCGTTGGGGTTCCGGTGGCGAATTCAGCACACGATCGTAGCAGCCAAGCGAGTGCTGCGCGCGACGTATCGCGTGTGCGCTAAAGGGCGCATGTTGGTATGCGCCGACGGCATTGCGCGCCGGTCAATAATCCCAACGAAGTTGCGCGATTCCAATGCCTGTGCGGTATCGCTACTGGCCGTCAGCCAGCGCATGGCTATCTATGCAAAATTTGCATGTTGCTATGCAACATCGACATAACGATCGTCATCTGCTTGTCTAATATCCTCGCTTTTTACAAAGCGTGACGAAATGGGGTCGCCCTGGCCCTGATGAGATCCGCGTCTCCGCGCGCCGCCGACTTTCGGATCGGGCCACGGTATTCCTTGGAGAAAGTCTTGAACACCAAACGTCTGACCTCCCATATCGGCATTGCCATGGTGCTGGGCATTGCCGTCGGCTGGGGCTGCCACGAATACGCCAAGGACGCTGCGGCGGCCAAGGACATCGCGTCGTACTTCAGCATCATCACCGACATCTTCCTGCGCATGATCAAGATGATCATCGCGCCGCTGGTGTTCTCGACCCTGGTGACGGGGCTGGCGAGCATGAGCGGTGGCAATGCGGTTGGCCGCGTCGGTCTGCGCGCGATGATCTGGTTTGTCTGCGCGTCGGCCACGTCGCTGGCGCTGGGCATGCTGCTGGTCAACTTCTTCCAGCCGGGCATGCACATGAACCTGGCGCTGCCTGACGTGTCGGCCACCTCGGGCCTGAAGACCGGTGACTTCACGCTCAAGGCCTTCATCACGCACGTCTTCCCGCGCAGCATCGTTGAGGCGATGGCCAACAACGAAATCCTGCAGATCCTGGTGTTCTCGCTGTTCTTCGGCGCCGCGCTGTCGACCATGAAGAACCCGATGGAGAGCGTGATCGGCCGTGGCCTGGAAGAGCTGACCAAGCTGATGTTCCGCATTACCGATTACGTGATGCGCTTTGCACCGCTGGGCGTGTTCGCTGCCATGGCGGCGGCCATTACGGTGGAAGGCGTGGGCGTGCTGTGGACCTACGGCAAGCTGATCGGCGAGTTCTACCTGGGCCTGGCGCTGCTGTGGGCGATCCTGTTCTTCGTCGGCTACGTGCTGCTGGGGCGCTCGCTGGGCCGACTGCTTGGCCTGATCCGCGAGCCGACCATGCTGGCCTTTGCGACCGCAAGCAGCGAATCGGCCTACCCGAAGACGATGGAAGCGCTGGAGAAGTTTGGCGTGCCCAAGCGCGTGGCCAGCTTCGTGCTGCCGCTGGGTTATTCGTTCAACCTCGACGGCTCGATGATGTACCAGGCGTTTGCGGTGCTGTTTATCGCGCAGGCCTACAACATCGAGATGGGCTTTACGCAGCAACTGACGCTGCTGCTGGTGCTGATGCTCACGAGCAAGGGCATGGCCGGTGTGGCGCGTGCTTCGCTGGTGGTGGTGGCGGCCACGCTGCCGATGTTCCACTTGCCTGAGGCCGGTCTGCTGCTGATCATCGGCATCGACCAGTTCTTCGACATGGGCCGCACGGCCACCAACGTGATCGGCAACAGCCTGGCGACTGCCGTGGTGGCGAAGTATGAGCCGGCGGAAGACGAGGTGAGTGAAGTGGAGTCGGCGGGCGTCGCAGCGCCTGCTCAGCCTTCGGTATAACGCAGTACAACGCTGTCATCTGACGGCGTGAGGTGCTGGGCTCTCGAACAGGCCCAGAGATGCAAAGGGCCCCGGATTGATCGGGGCCTTTTGCGTTTTCTGGCGGGTCAGACGTGTTGCTGGACAGTTTGCGGTGGCCGTGTCCCGCGCGCCTGGTGATAGACGAATCCGGCATCTGTCCCGCCGCCCCGGCGCACCGCGATCTGAATATTGAGATGCGCTATGGCCTCAAGATAGCGCGCGTTGCTCAAGGGGCCTGTGACGACCGGGGCGAATCCCGCGCTTGCGGCAATGCCCGCGACGACAGCGTTGGCCTGCGCATCGTCGCCGGCGATGAATGCCGTCACCGGCTGTCCACCGCGGTTAAGCCGCTCCCGCGTCATGATGTCGGCAAAGACCGTGTTGAACGCCTTCACGAGCCTGGAGGCGGGGAGCAGGTGGCGTAGTGTCTCGGCGGCGGAAGCGAATGCCCCGAGCGGCAGTGGTGACCAGTCGTCCTGCAGCGCATTGGTCGCATCCACGACGATCTTGCCGCTCAGTTGCGCTGCCAGCGGCGGTAGCGTGTCGGCGCACGCTTGGTACAGGATGGCGATCACGACAACGTCACCATGTGCGGCAGCCTCTTCCAACGACGTCACACGATAGTTGGCGCCGGAGCGCGCATGCGTGACATCGCGCAATCCAACCACCACATCGTGACCGGCAGCCGCGAGCAGGTCGGCCAGATTGCCGCCGAAATTTCCACCGCCAAGAAAAGCAATCTTCATGGTTCGCACCCTAGGGTTGATTGGGGAGCCCCATCTTTTCGATAATGGTTTCCATCGTCAATTAGGTACCTAAAAGTAACCATGTCGAGAAAAATCCAACTACCGCCGGATGCGTTTCTGAAAGTGTGTCCTTCCCGTGGTGTGCTGGCGCGTGTCGGACAGAAGTGGACGGTGTTGGCCATGGTCGCGCTGCAGGATGCGCCCATGCGCTTTGGTGATATCCGACGGCGCCTCGAGGGGGTCTCGCAGAAGATGCTGACGCAGACGCTGAGGGCGATGGAGCGTGACGGCCTGATCGAGCGGAATGTCTACGACGAGCGTCCGCTGCGCGTGGAGTACGCGTTGAGCCCGCTAGCGCGCACGCTGCTGCCGTTGGTGGTTGCCCTCAAGGTCTGGGCGGAGGATTCGCTCAAGGTCATCGAGGCCAACAACCGTGCTTTTGACCGTAAGTTTGGTGCGTGAGGAAGCCGATTACTGGGCCACAGCTACAGGAGTCGTGTCACCGATCAATACCTGACGTGCCATCGGCGCCTCGCCCAGCAGTGCGGCCACCATGGCCTGGAGCGGGAGCACGTCGCCGGTGCTCATGAAGCGCGGCGGGGTGGCAAAACCCATGGCTTGGCCCGATGCTTGCAATTGCGCCGCGACCAACGTGCGGCCCAGATGGCGCGCAACGGCGTGGCCGGTATCGATCAGCGTCAACCGATCGCCCGCAATCTCGCGGATGGCGTCTTCCAGAAACGGATAGTGTGTGCAGCCGTGCACCAATGTGTCGGCGCCTGCGTCGAGCATCGGCTGCAGATAGGCTTGCAGCAGCTCCAGCACGGCGGGGGAGTGCGTCTCACCGCGTTCAATCAAGGGCACGAGGCCGTAGCCGGGTTGGCTCAGCACTTTGCAGTCGCCGGAGACGGCGGCCAGCAGGCGCGCGAATTTCTCGCTGCGCAGCGTGCTCTCCGTTGCGAGTACACCGACCACACGGCTCTTTGACGTCGCTACAGCTGGCTTCAAGCCCGGCTCGACACCAATCACCGGCACCGCCAGCTTCTCGCGCAGCACGTGCACGGCCTGCGCCGTGGCGGTGTTGCACGCGATCACCAGCGCCTTGCAGCCTTGGTCGACCAACCACGTGCACACACGCAGCGTGCGATCCGCAATGACTTCGGGAGATTTTTCCCCGTACGGGGCATGGCGGGAATCCGCCAGGTAGAGAAGCGATTCGGCCGGCAGTTCGGCACGAATCGCGCGCAGGACGGAGAGTCCTCCGAGGCCGGAGTCGAACACTCCGACCGGTGCCTGCGCGCGTGTTGTCATATCAGACGTTCAGCGGATCAGCCTGCAGCGACCGGAATCTTGCCGATCTTCGCCTGCCATTCCGCCGGGCCGGTCTTGTGCACCGACGTGCCCGAGCTGTCCACAGCGACGGTGACAGGCATGTCCTTCACGTCGAATTCGTAGATGGCTTCCATACCCAGATCTTCAAACGCCAGCACCTTGGAACCGCGAATGGCCTTCGACACCAGGTACGCCGCACCGCCCACGGCCATCAGGTAAGCCGACTTGTGCTTCTGGATGGATTCGATGGCGACCGGGCCGCGTTCGGCCTTGCCCACCATGGCGATCAGGCCCGTCTGGGCGAGCATCGTCTCGGTGAACTTGTCCATGCGGGTGGCGGTGGTCGGGCCAGCCGGGCCGACGACCTCATCGCGCACCGGGTCGACCGGGCCAACGTAGTAGATCACGCGGTTGGTGAAGTCGATGGGCAGCTTTTCGCCCTTGGCCAGCATGTCGGCGATGCGCTTGTGCGCAGCGTCGCGGCCGGTCAGCATCTTGCCGTTGAGCAGCAGGGTCTGGCCCGGCTTCCACGAGGCGACTTCTTCCGGCGTGAGCGCATTCAGGTCAACGCGCTTCGACGTTTCGGTGTTCGGCGCCCATTCGACCTTCGGCCATTGCGACAGGTCCGGCGCTTCCAGCTTGGCAACGCCGCTGCCGTCCAGCGTGAAGTGCGCGTGGCGAGTGGCCGCGCAGTTCGGGATCATGGCGACCGGCAGGTTGGCCGCGTGGGTCGGGTAGTCCAGGATCTTCACGTCGAGCACGGTGGCCAGGCCGCCCAGGCCCTGCGCGCCAATGCCCAGCGCGTTGACCTTCTCGTACAGCTCGATGCGCAGTTCTTCCGCGCGGTTGCTCGGGCCGCGTGCGATCAGGTCTTGAATGTCGATCGGCTCCATCAGAGCTTCCTTGGCCAGCAGCATGGCCTTTTCAGCCGTGCCGCCAATGCCGATGCCCAGCATGCCCGGCGGGCACCAGCCTGCGCCCATGGTCGGCACAGTCTTGAGCACCCAATCAACGATCGAGTCCGACGGATTCAGCATCACGAACTTCGACTTGGCTTCCGAGCCGCCGCCCTTGGCGGCAACGATCACGTCCACCGTATCGCCCGGCACGATCGACATGTTGATCACCGCCGGGGTGTTGTCCTTCGTGTTGGTGCGCTTGCCGGCCGGGTCGGCCAGCACGCTCGCGCGCAGCTTGTTGTCGACGTCGTTGTACGCGCGGCGCACGCCTTCGTTGACCATGTCTTCCAGGCTCATCGTGGCGCCGTCCCAGCGCACGTTCATGCCCACCTTCAGGAACACGGTGACGATGCCGGTGTCCTGGCAGATCGGGCGCTTGCCTTCTGCGCACATGCGGCTGTTGGTCAGGATCTGCGCGATGGCGTCCTTGGCCGCCGGACTCTGCTCCTGCTCATAGGCGCGGCCCAGAGCAGTGATGTAGTCCATCGGGTGGTAGTAGCTGATGTACTGCAGCGCGTCGGCGACGCTCTGGATGAGGTCTTCTTGACGAATGACGGTCATGGTGGGGGACCAACGTATAGGAATGAAAAGCTGGGTGCGGCAGGGCAGTGATCGGTGATCTGCACTCCCTGCCTGTGACCTGGACGGCGGGCGCCGCAGGCTCAGAACAGCCTGAGATCATACACCCAATGTCGGGGGCGGATTGTCCGAGCGGATTCGTCGGAATCGCCGCCCCGACAAGGCCGCGGTGTCAATGTGCGTCAGCGGCCTCGCCGTGCGGATGCGCATGCGAAACGATGCGGTCCACCCACGCCATCACCAGCGCGGACACCAGAAACGCCACGTGGATCACCACCTGCCACAGGATCGTGTGCGTGTCTTTCTGGGCTGCATCGATGAAGGTCTTGAGCAGGTGGATCGACGAGATGCTGATCAGCGCCATCGACAGCTTCACCTTCAGCACGCCAGCGTTGACGTGGTCCAGCCATTCGGGCTCATCTTCATGGCCCTCGATGCCGAGCTTGGACACGAAGATGTCGTACCCGCCGATGATCACCATGATGAGCAGGTTGGAGATCATCACCACGTCGATCAGGCCCAGTACGGCCAGCATGATCTTGGTCTCATCCAGCTCCGTCATGTGCGAGACCAGGTGCCAGACCTCGATGATGAACAGGTACACGTAGGCCGCCTGGGCGACGATCAACCCCAGATACAGCGGCAATTGCAGCCAGCGGGAAAAGAAGATCAGGCGGGGAATCGGGCGCAGCGGGGCGATGGACGACTTCATGTGGCGGGAACGTGGCGGGTGGACGAAAAACCGCGTGATTGTAACGTTCCGTGATGTCGGGGCGACTTAGGGCGGCTTAGCATCGGCCTACCTTTGCCGCCCGGTGCGTGCAGCTATTTGACCCGGCGCAGATGCTTGGCCCGCTTGGGTTTGGCCGCCGCGTACTGGTTGCCTGATCCAAACGGCCAGCGCAGCAGGCGCCACGCGCGCTCGCCATCCAATCCCGGTGCGGGAATCAGGTTGATGACCGCGACCAGCAGGCTGACGTAGCCGAGATACAGCACCACCTCGCCGATGATCGGCCAGCGTGCGGCAGGGGTGATGTTGGCAAGCAGGATCAACGGCAGCGCCACCGCAAGCTGCGCCAGCGCGCCGCCCCAGGCAATCACGTAGATGTCGCGTTCGCGTGCCGGCTCTTCGTGCACGCACAGGCCGTGAAAGAGGGCGAGGTAGATCGCCTCGGTGCGGGCGCCGGCACGCCGCGCAAAGTAGGCGTGTCCGGTCTCGTGCAACAGGATGATGCCGAAGTACGAGCACAGCGCAGCCAGTGCCGTGAAGGGGGCTTTGATGGAATACGCCAACAGGACGGCCGAGACAGCCAGGACGGTCCAGTGGACATAGACGGGCGCGCCGAAGACACGCAGGCTGCCGAGGCGGAAATAGCGGTTCATGAGGTGGCGATCTATCGCGCGGTTGAGGGTGTGGTTGTTATTCGCGATCCAGCGACGGATCGAGCGGGTCCAGCGGATCGACCACCCGCCCACGCTTTCGCCCACTCTGCACCGGCAAGCGGGGCCGTGCCGGCCAGCTTGCCACCAGGATGCCCGCCACCACGCAGGCCAGCGCCACGGCGTGCGGCCAGCCCGGCGTTTCGCCCAGCGCGATGATGCCGTAGGTGGCCGCCGCAATCGGCAGCACCGAGGTGAACACACCTGCCAGATGCGCCGGCACATGCCGGATGCCCTTCATCCACAGCCAGAACGAGAAGATGCTGGCCGATAGCGCATACCAGACCACCAGGCCCCAGATGGAAGGCGGCACGTTCGATGCATCGAACGTGAGCAGCGGCACGAGACCCAGCGGCAGCATCAGCAACCCGCCGATCAGATGTGTGTATGCGCAGATCTCGATGGCGGGCAACGTTTGCGTCAGCCGCCGCGACAGGATCACGTAGATCGACTCGCACAGCACCGCGCCCATCACCAGCGCATTGCCCAGCAGCGCTTGCGAGGCATCCGCTGGCGACGCGCCGGAGGATTCGCCGCCACGGTAGGCGTTGAGAATGGCCACGCCCGCCACTGCCAGCACGACCGACACGAGCGTGCGCCCTGACGGCTTCTCGCGCAGTACCAGCCACGAGAGCAATGCCACTGCAGCTGGAATCGTGCTGGTGATGATGCCGGCAGCCAGCGCTGAAGTGAGTTTCACACCATTGAGCATCAGCAGCGTGAAACCGAACGTGCCGAAGAACGCCTGCAGGAAGAGGTTGGTCCATTCACCGCGCGTCACCCGCCGCATGCGCGACGGCTTGTACCACGGCGCCATGCACACGATGGCGATCAAAAAGCGCAGCAGCGCAAACAACATCACCGGCATGACGGCGACGATCGATTTGCCGAAGCCGACGTTGCTGCCGACCAGTGCCATGGCAGCGATCAGGAAAAAGGCGTGAATGGGCACGATGATGAATTGGATGGAAAACGGCGCGGGATGGGGCTTTCAGGCCGGTCATGTTGCATTGCGATGCGTGCCGCAGTGCAGGGTGACGCATTATAGTAGTGCCCTTCGCGTCAAATTGCGGCGTCAGAATACGTAAGGCTGGAGTCAGGTCAGCCCCTTAGATTCGCCGCAAAACGATCACAGACATCGCACTCAGGAGACATCATGACTGGCATTGAATCTGTTCTGCAGGAAACGCGCGTGTTCGATCCGCCCGAGTCCTTCGTCAAACAGGCAAACATCGCCGGCATGGACGCCTACCGCACGCTGTGCGCCGAGGCCGAGCACGACTACGAAGGCTTCTGGGCGCGCCTCGCGCACGAGCACCTGCTCTGGCACAAGCCCTTCACCAAGGTGCTGGATGAATCCAACGCACCGTTCTACAAGTGGTTTGAAGACGGCGAGATCAACGCCTCGTACAACTGCCTGGAGCGCAACCTTGAGAACGGCAACGCCGACAAGGTCGCCATCATCTTCGAAGCCGACGACGGCAAGGTCACCCGCGTCACCTACCGTGAGCTGCACGCACGCGTCTGCCGCTTCGCCAATGGTCTGAAGGCACTGGGCATCAAGAAGGGCGACCGCGTGGTCATCTACATGCCGATGTCGGTGGAAGGCATCGTCGCCATGCAGGCCTGCGCGCGTATCGGGGCCACGCACTCGGTCGTGTTTGGCGGGTTCTCGGCCAAATCGCTGCAGGAACGCATTGTCGACGTGGGCGCCGTGGCACTCATCACCGCTGACGAGCAGATGCGCGGCGGCAAGGCATTGCCGCTCAAGGCCATCGCCGATGAAGCGCTGGCCATGGAAGGCACCGATGCCGTCAAGCACGTGATCGTCTATCGCCGCACCAACGGCAACGTGAACTGGGTGGAAGGCCGTGACCGCGCCATGGACGAGGTCGAAGCCGGCCAGCCGGACACCTGCGAAGTCACCCCGGTGGGGGCAGAGCACCCGCTGTTCATCCTCTACACCTCGGGTTCGACCGGCAAGCCGAAGGGCGTGCAGCACAGCACGGGCGGCTATTTGCTGTGGGCGCTGCTGACCATGCAGTGGACCTTCGACCTCAAGCCCGACGACGTCTTCTGGTGCACGGCCGACATCGGCTGGGTGACCGGCCACACGTATATCGCCTACGGGCCGCTGGCTGCTGGTGCCACGCAAGTCGTGTTTGAAGGTGTGCCGACTTACCCGAACGCCGGCCGCTTCTGGGACATGATCGCCCGCCACAAGGTCAACACGTTCTACACCGCACCGACGGCCATCCGCTCGCTCATCAAGGCGGCCGAAGCGGACGAGAAGGTCCACCCGAAGCAATACGACCTGTCGAGCCTGCGCCTGCTGGGCACCGTGGGTGAGCCGATCAACCCGGAAGCCTGGATGTGGTACCACACGAACATCGGTGGCGGTCGCTGCCCGGTGGTCGACACCTTCTGGCAGACCGAAACCGGTGGCCACATGATGACCCCGCTGCCGGGCGCTACGCCGCTGGTGCCGGGCTCGTGCACGCTGCCGCTGCCGGGCATCATGGCCGCCATCGTCGATGAAACCGGGCAGGATCTGCCGAACGGGCAGGGCGGCATCTTGGTCGTCAAGCGTCCGTGGCCGTCGATGATCCGCAACATCTGGGGTGACCCGGAGCGCTTCAAGAAGAGCTACTTCCCGGAAGAGCTTGGCGGCAAGCTGTACCTGGCGGGCGATGGTTCCATCCGCGACAAGGACACGGGTTACTTCACGATCATGGGCCGCATTGACGACGTGCTGAACGTCTCGGGCCACCGCATGGGCACGATGGAAATCGAATCGGCACTGGTGGCGAACCCGCTGGTGGCCGAAGCCGCCGTGGTGGGCCGCCCCGATGACATGACCGGCGAGGCCATCTGTGCCTTCGTCGTGCTCAAGCGCTCGCGTCCGGATGGTGACGAGGCCAAGCAGATTGCCGCTGACCTGCGCAACTGGGTGGGCAAGGAGATCGGGCCGATCGCCAAGCCGAAGGACATCCGCTTTGGCGACAACCTGCCCAAGACGCGCTCCGGCAAGATCATGCGCCGCCTGCTGCGCTCGCTGGCCAAGGGTGAGGACATCACGCAGGACACGTCCACGCTGGAGAACCCGGCCATCCTCGACCAGTTGAAGGAAACGCGCTAACCGCCAGCGCTGGTCGCCAATCTTGGCCGCCGATCCCCAACAAGACAGCCGCTTTCGCAAGCGGCTGTTTCTGTATTACGGGCTCTACACCGTAGGGCTGCTGCTGTTCATCGTCATGATGGGCGCGATTGAGCACGTGCGCGGGCCGGGCGTGTGGCTCGGTTATGTGTTCCTGTTCGTCACCATCGCCATCTACGCGTGTATTGGGCTGATCTGCCGCACGGCAGACTTGACCGAGTACTACGTGGCCGGGCGCCGCGTGCCGGCGTTCTTCAACGGCATGGCCACCGCGGCCGACTGGATGAGCGCCGCCTCGTTCATCGGGCTGGCAGGCATCGTGTTCGCCTCGGGTTATGAAGGACTGGCCTATGTGATGGGCTGGACCGGCGGCTATTGCCTCGTCGCCTTCCTGCTGGCGCCGTACCTGCGCAAATTTGGTGGCTACACGGTGCCGGACTTTCTTGCCACACGGTATGGCAACGGCGAGCGTGGTGGCAGTTCGGTGGTGCGCGGCATTGCTGTGCTGGGCGCAACGCTGTGTTCCTTCGTCTACCTCGTGGCGCAGATCCAGGGCGTGGGGCTGGTGGTTACGCGCTTCATCGGCGTGGAGTTTTCGGTGGGGGTGTTCTTCGGGCTGGCGGGCATTCTGGTGTGCTCGTTCCTGGGGGGCATGCGTGCCGTGACTTGGACGCAGGTGGCGCAGTACATCATCATGATCGTGTCGTTCCTGGGGGTGGTGGGGCTGATCGGCTGGCACCGGTACCACGATCCGGTGCCGCAGCTTTCGACCGGCCATCTGCTACAGCAGATCGAGAAGGAGGAGCAGCGCATTGCCCATGATCCGGCCGAGCAGCGCGTGCGTGACCATTTCCTGGCCGAAGCGCAGGCGCTGCAGGAGCGCATTGCCCGGCTGCCGCAATCGTTCGATGAATCGCGCGAGGCACTGAACACGCAACTGAAGCTGGCACGCGAGCGCAATGCGCCGCTGCGTGAGATCAAGACGCTGGAGCGTGCGCGCGAGGAGTTTCCCGCGGATGCTGCAACTGCGTCGATCCTGTGGAACCAGGAGCGCGAAGACGCCTTGGAGCGCAGCCGTGTGGCGCCGCCGTCCGCCGAGCCGTTTCCATCCAAATCTGACGCCGAACGTGGCACGGAGCGGTTGAACTTCGTGTTGCTGGTGTTCTGCCTGATGGTGGGTACGGCCAGCCTGCCGCACATCCTCACACGCTTTCACACCACGCCATCGGTGCGCGAAACACGCAACTCGGTGAGCTGGACATTGTTTTTCGTGGCGCTGCTGTATGTATCGGCGCCGGCGCTGGCGGCGCTGGTCAAGCTCGACCTGCTGCAGCATCTGGTGGGTGCGCCGTTTGCCGATCTGCCGCAATGGATCGTGCCGTGGCGCAAGGTCGATCCGGCTGTGCTGACGTTGCGCGATATCAATGGCGACGGCATCGTCCAGTGGGCCGAGGTGATGATCCAGCCGGACATGGTCGTGCTGGCGGCGCCCGAGATCGCGGGGTTGCCGTATGTGTTGTCCGGGTTGATTGCGGCCGGCGCGCTGGCCGCAGCGCTGTCCACCGCCGACGGCCTGTTGCTGACGATCGCCAATGCGCTGTCGCACGATGTGTATTTCCACATGATCGACAACACGGCCAGCCACCAGCGGCGCGTGACCAGCGCCAAGGTGGTGCTGCTGGGGGTGGCCTTGCTGGCGGCGTATGTGACCTCGCTCAAGCCGGGCAACATCCTCTTCCTGGTGGGCGCGGCATTTTCGCTGGCGGCGTCGTGCTTCTTTCCCGTGTTGGTGCTGGCCGTGTTCTGGAAACGCACGAACCGTGCGGGCGCGATTGCCGGCATGCTCACCGGGCTAGCGGTCAGCGTCTACTACATCTTCGTCAACTATCCGTTTTTCACGCGCATGACAGGCATCCTGGGGCAGCCGTGGTTTGGCGTGGACCCGATTGCCTCGGGCGCGTTTGGCGTGCCGGCCGGGTTTGCGGCAGCCATTGTCGTCAGCTTGCTGACTAAGCCGAACCGGCCGGTGGTCGACAAGCTGGTCGGCTACATTCGCGATCCGCTGTAACAGAAAAACGCCGGCTCCCGACGAGCCGGCCAAGGGGTGCGGCCGGTGCATCAAGCGCAGGCCCAGGGCTGACCACTCACGGTAGCCCATCACAGCATTCGGCCAGGCGAACACGTGCGACATGGCCACGGCTAAGTTGCAGGCGACTTCGCCACAGCCTTTTTCCTATGACGCGGTTTCCGGTGCGCGGGTGGGCGACAGCGCGTGTTCGGTCCATTGCGCCAGCGCGGGTTGAAGCCCACCGGCCAATGTGGCGAGCTGCAGGCCGTGTTCGCGGCCGTGGGCCTGGTTGTCTGTGGCCAGCCGTATGAGCGCCAACGTGATGTCGGTGGCGTCGTGCGCTTGATTCAGATCCTGCAGGCGTGGGTCCAGCGCTGCAGCGCATCGCGCTGGACGGCCTGTAGTTGAGAGAGCAGGTTGGTGAGCGCGGGCGGTCTTCCTTTCGTGGATTGGGGCGGTCTTACGGGCGGGTCTGGCCCAAGTGCCGGATCATCTGCATCACGGCCGCCATTTGCGGTGCCTGGCGTGTGTAGAAGTCGGGGCGGTCTGGGTCGGCACTCGTGTAGCCCCAGAAATCCCAGCAGCCGAGCGGATTGGCCGAAGACTTGGCCACCTGCGGATACAGGACGATCAGGCGGTTGGTATCAGCGATCTCGTTGTAGCCGACGCCGCGCACGAGCCGATCGCCGATGGTCTGGACGCTTTGCGTGCAGCCGTGAAAGACCACGTGAACGGCGCAGCCGCCAGCTTCGCAGTCAGCCGGTACGTAGACGAAACCAGTCTGCAGCAGCGACGCGCGGTGCGTGGTATCAAACGGCGTCTGGTCGAACGCAAGTAGCTTGCCTCGCGCGACTTGTGCGGGTGCTTTGACAGGGGTGCCCGCCGTGCCGTAGATCCAGCGCACGATGTCGTGCGACTGCCGGAAGCCGCAATTGTTGATGTAGGGGTTGCGGTTGGAGCTGCAGGCGGCGTCCGACGGCTGGTTGGTGATAAAGGCGTGGCCAGCGTCCGGAATCCGGTTGTAGTAGACCTGTCGGTTGGGCACGCCGGCGAGCTCGTAGAAGCGGGCGGTCTGGTTGACCACGCGTGTTGACACCACGCTGTCCTTGCCGCCGCTGAACACATAGATGCGCTGCGTGCGTAGGTTGGCCGGATCGTCGATCAGCCCTTTCTTGGCGAAGGCCTGTGCATCGCGCCAGGCATCTTCTGCGGACGGTGCCGGGCCCACAGGCTGCATGCACAGTGTGGCCGCGGCGGTAAAGGGCGGCACGAGTTTCGACAGCCCTGCGCAGTGATACGGCCCACCTGCGATGATGCCCGCGCCAATCAGCTCGCTGGAATACGCCACGTCAAACTGCGCCGTCATGAATCCACCCGATGACAGACCTGACACCGACACGCGTTTGAGGTCGGCGTTGTAGGCACCCAGAGGTGCGTCGTCGGCGCTTGACGCCCGGCACAGTGTGGTGGCGGTCAGTGCGATGCCTGCAATCACATAGGCCAATGCCCTGGCACGGAGGCGGGTTGACGGGGTCTTCTTCGGGCGGGGCAGGTGTTTTGCCGTGTGCTGCATCCTGGGCTCCTGGTTGTTGGATGGACGGACGTTGGGGCAGTTGTTGCCGTGGGTGCAGCGTACGCGGGCGCGCGGCATGCCTGAATAGGGTGGAAGGTTGAGACAACGTTCTATGACCGATTGCGCAGGGTCCGCGGAAGGCCAAACAATCACCCCCAGGAAACAGGTGCTGCAGCGCAGCCCCAAAGGCAAAGAAAAAAAGCCCGCGGCCTCTCGGCAGCGGGCTCAATGACGGCTTGGAGAATACGGTGTGCGGCTCAGGCGTGCGCCGTGTGCATGGCCTGCGGATCGATGCGGAAGAAGGCCACTGCCGCGTTGAGTTCCTGCCCCTGATCCTGCAGCGATTGCGATGCGGCGGCGGCCTCCTCCACCAGTGCCGCATTGCGCTGCGTGACTTCGTCCATTTGCGAGATCGCCTGGTTGACCTGCTCGATGCCGCGACGCTGCTCGATCGACGCTGCGGCGATCTCTTCCATGATGTGCGTGACGCGCGCCACCGCTTGCGTGACCTCGGCCATGGTGTGACCTGCTTCGCCCGCCAGCGTGGAGCCATCGTGAATGCGCTCCACCGACGAGGCGATCAGCTCCTTGATTTCCTTGGCCGCCGTGGACGAGCGCTGTGCCAGGCTGCGCACCTCGCTGGCGACCACTGCAAAACCGCGGCCTTGCTCGCCTGCGCGTGCGGCTTCCACCGCGGCGTTCAGTGCCAGGATGTTGGTCTGGAAGGCGATGCCCTCGATGATGCCGGTGATGTCGGCAATCTTGCTGGATCGGTCGCTGATGTCCTGCATGGTCGACACCACCTGGCCGACCACCGTGCTGCCTTTCTGCGCGACTTCCGATGCGTTGGCTGCCAGCGCCGTGGCCTGCTGGGCGTTGTCAGCGTTCTGCTTCACGGTGGAGGTCAGCTCTTCCATGCTGGCCGCTGTCTCTTCCAGCGACGACGCCTGCGCTTCCGTGCGCTGGCTCAGGTCGGCATTGCCGGCGGCGATCTGCTTGGCGGCACCGGCCACGCTGCCGCTACTGTCACGCACCTTGTCGACGATCTCCGTCAGGCGGCCATTCATGTCGCGCAGGGCAGAGAGCAGGTGGCTGGTTTCATCCTTGCCGCGTACGTCGATGCGGCTGCTCAGGTCGCCGCGCGCCACGGTCTTGGCCACGTCCACGGCAATGCGGATCGGCTGCGTGATCGAGCGCGTGATGATCATGCCCGCAATCACTGCCAGCAGTGCTGCACCGATCGACAGGGCAATCAGCACGTTGCGCTGGCTGATGTACTGGGCCTCGTATGCCTGCACGAGCAGTTCCTGGCGATCGTGCGTGTAGTTGGCATAGGCACGTGTTGCGCTGACCAGTTGCGCCAGCAGTGGGCGGCATTCGTCGTCCATCTTTTGGATGGCCTGCTCGCGCTTGCCGGCCAGCGCCAGCGACACGATGTCGGTGGCCACCGGGCCGTAGCGCGATTCCACGCTGTCGATGTCTGCGACCAGCGCGCGGGCGCGATCGTCGGAATCCTTGGCGTTGGCCATCAGCTCCTTGAGTTGCTTGAGACGGTTCTGCACGTCTTCGTGTGCGCGGAACACCTCGGTTTTCTCAAGCTCGAGATCCTTCTGCGTAACCACCAGCACCAGATTGCGCGCAGCGATGGCGCGGCGATCCACCGCCGTGCGTACCAGGTTGGAAACTTCTGCACGGGCGTTGATGCCGTGCACGAAGTTCGAAAAGCCTTCAGTCGAGTTGGATAGCGCGCGCAACGACATGCCTGATACCACGACGACGATGGCTGCCAGCACGCCAAAGCCGGCGGTGAGCTTGGCCTTGATGGTCATCTGGGAAAGGTTCACAGCGTCCTCCAGTCTTACAAGATGGGTGCAATCGTGATCGGCTCGGCTGCCCGGCATGGCCTGAAATAAGTGGGCGAACCTGCCACCGTTTTATTGCCGTTTGCTGCGGACTTCGGAAACGTCACCGGGGCGCGGTGAGACCGGTTATTCCGGTTTGAATCAGGTGATCTTCACGGGGTTATCGGCGGGGTCTGGAAATCCTGAACATAAATTTTGTGCAGGTTTCCACTTAGTTCTTTCTAAGACCGTAGAGGCCTTGATCTATAAGGCGTAGCGCATTTTCCGACCATCGCTGCCACACAATTTCGGATTGCGTGATGAGTTTTGCGGATCACCCGTCAAGTGGACTAGAAATTACCTGATTTGAGTTAATTAAAATCAGGTATGAGCTCGATTTTCCGCGTTGATCCGTATATGGAATGTTTTTTATCTATGTATTAATCCGTCTACATATTTCCGACGTTTCCCATGTGTAGATAAAAAAAACCCGCCTCAAGGGCGGGCCAGTCATGCGAATGAACCTCGTTTACTGCAGGGCCGATGCCGGCACGACCGGCAGCACGACCTTGGACGGGTGTGCCGCATCGCTATAGACCGTGAGCACGCCAATCAGCGAGTTGAGCAGGGTGGGCAGCGGCGGCACGCCCTGTGGCAGGTTGCTCGCGCCGACGGCCACGCGCAGCTTGTGGCCCTTGGCGATGAGCGCGCTGGTCGGGAACACCTCCACCGGCACCAGCACAGCCTTGCCTGGCGTGAGCGGCTGCACGGAATCGGGCGTGAACGGATGCCACGGCTGGATCATCTGGCCGTTCATCGTGCGTGAGCGGCTGGCATCCACTGCACGCAGCGAGGCGGTCTGGAGGCCATCGGTGAGCGGCGTCACGTTGCCGGCAGCATCCACGTCATCAATGCGTACCGATACCCCGGCGTCGAGCGCGGTGGTCGAGACCCACACATCGGCTTCGATCGGGCCGTTGAGATACGTATCTGCGGGCATGGGCGGTGTCTCGAACTTCACGTCGGCGGCTTCGGCGAGGGTGTCGTCGGTCTGGCACGGCAGCGGAACAAAGCCGGTCAGGCCCGCCGTCCACTGCGACAGGCTGATCGAACACGCGCCGTTCAGCGGTTGCTGAATCACTTGGTTGGCCGCCTCGTTGGTCGCCGGTGCGGTGCCCGACAGGCTCTTGTCGCCGCGCAGATAGAGCGATTGCGCTTGCACTTGCGGATGCGGCCAGTCGGTTGCGGTGGCGTAGTGGCCGTAGCCCGTCACGTACTGCGTGACATTGGGCAAGGCATCGGCGCCCACGTTTATGCCCTTCACATACTGGTCGAACCACTGCAGTTGGATGTGGTTGAGCGGCGGCACACCGTCCACGGGCAGCCCGCTGCCAAGCGCCGCTTGCAGATGCGTCCACGGGCCGATCAGCAGCTTGGCGGGTGCCTGCGTCTTGATGGCTTCGTAGGTGAGCGGCTCGCTGCGCTGGAAGAGATCGTGCAGGCCGCCGACCACAAAAGTCGGCACCTTGATCTTGCCGTCGTTCTCCAGCGGCGAGCGCGTGGCCCAGAATGCGCCGTCGTAGGCCGTGGCGGTGGTGCCGAGCAAGGCTTGCAACATGGTCGGCAACTGGAATGTGGTGACTGTGGACACCAGGTGCTGCAACACCGCCGGCAGGCCGATGGTCGGATTCGCCACCAGTGTCGGATCGGTCAGGCTCAGCACTGACACCAGTCCGAACCACGCCGGAATGAACGTCAGGTTGGTCTGTCCGCCGGTGAAGACGATGTCGCGGTAACCATCGCCGATGGGCACGATGGGGAACGCCGCCTTGACCGCCGGGTGATTTTGCGCCGCCGTGATGACCGTCGTAATGCCGAGGTACGACACACCGTACAGGCCGATGGCGCCGTTGCTCCAGGATTGCTGCGTGACCCAGTCGACCACGTGGCCGTAGTCACTCTGCTCGTCCGCGCCAAATGCATCCCACGTGCCCTGCGATTGACCCGTGCCGCGCACGTCCACCACGACCGTCGCGTAGCCATGCTGGACGATGTAGGGGTCAGCACCGCCCAGCGCGGCGCCGATGGACGCCGTGTACTGCGCGTTGCCGCCGTTGTACGAGGTCTGCACGAGCACCGTCGGGAAGGTGCCTGTGGCAGCGTTGCCCGAGGCGTCGGCGGGCAGCGTGACGTAGGCGGCCAGCTTGGTGCCATCCGGCATCGTGATGTACTGCATGGCTTGCCGGGCAATGCCGGCGTAAAGCACGGGCGGGTTGTAGTCGGCCCACTTGGCGTTTGCGTTGGTCGTGATGGATGTGCCTGGCTGGGCTGGCGTGGCGCGCGTACCGAGGGTGGTCCAGTTGACGGCTGCCGGCTTGGTCGGCAGTACGGTGGTGTTTGAATCGGTCGGTGTATTGCTGGCGGTGGCGATGCGGCTGTCATCGCCGCCGCAGCCCGACAGCGCAAGCGCCGCGCACAACAGTGCCGACGTCAACGTGCGGCCCAGCCGCACACGTGGGTTGCCCATTTGCATGGGGTGTCTCCTTTTGACTGTTTTATTTAGGGGGAGGGCCGGCATGCCGAGGGGGCGGCATGTGGCAGGTCGCTTCCGATCGGGAAGCTGGGCAAGCGAAGGGACTGGCGCGGGGAAGGGTGGGTGACACGTTCGACCGCGCGCCAACAGCTTGGGCGCAGTCGATCAAGCACCAAGCATGCCTATCGACGTAAGGCGTGCGGCGGGCTTGGCGCCGTCAAACGGGCGTGTTCTTGGCCCGAAACATCCGGCGCGTTACGTAACGCGCCGCGTAACGAACGTGAGAGAAGCATCCCCAGCGCGTCGTTTTCGGATGAGAAATTTGCACCCCACCAAGGTAGGGGTCTGATAGGAAAAGGCTTGCCGGCATTGCGTTTCAAACAGGCGCGTCCCGTGTGCGAATTGGGCAAAACGTCGGCCATCGTCCTGTCGTCAAATCTGGCACAGACGTTGCATAACCAGGCCTGACCCGCCCGGCACAGGGCGCCACGCACAGACCGCACAGACAGAAGGGGGCCACCATGAACCGCACCATTCAGGATGTCGAGATTGCCGATGCCATCGATTCAGACCTGCTGCGCCGCCGCCAGCAGTTTGCGGGCCAACCGGCCGCCTGGCAGGTGTGGTCTGAAGCCGCGCATGTCGCCACCTTGAACGAGCGTGCACGCAGCGCCTTCATCGAGCGCGTGGCCGCCAGCCGCGGCGCAGATATCGCGCTGCGCCTGCTCATGAAGGCCCAGTCGATCCGCGAACAGGTTACGCAGGCGTTGCTGCTGAGTGAGGCGCCGGCAACGCTGCATTGAATTAGCGAGGGGGATGCCGCACGCACGACGTGTCGGCACGTGGGATGCAAAGGGCCCTGTCGGGAGACGGGGTCTTTTGTTTTGGTGGGAGGGGGAGGCGACCACTCAGCGGGTGGCCGCCGAAGTGGCCGAGTGATACTTACTCGCCGCTGCTCGACGGCTGTGCTTGCGCAAGCGCCTGGGGTGAGAGGATTGCATTGAGCGCGCCTTGCCCCTGAGTTGCCAGATACTCCGCTCCGTAAACGGAGATGTGTCCGCTGTCGGTGTAAAGGATCTTTCGATCAACAGAAACACGACACTCTGACGTATTACACATGAACTCGAACGGGTCGAACACCTTCACGCCCTTCGACGCGACGTAAGGGAGGATCAAGCTGCGGTAGGTGTTATCCCCTAAGCGTGCTTTTGCAATTGGGTACGTGCAGTTGTTGATGTCGAGATGCTCCTGGAGTTCGACTTTACGCGTTATGCAACTCCGCGGGTTCGTATCCTGAGGCGTAGCCAGGAACACGGCAACTTTCTTTCCTGCTCGCTGGTAGTACTCGACTGTGGCCTTGAACGCGTCCATGAATTCCTGGTGCGTCTGCTTTGGTCTCAACCCGTGATAGTCCTTTTCGGAATAATAGGCTGGCCAGTTGGCGGCCAAGATTACCGTGTTCACGGCATCCGACTTCGTGATGTACTTTGTGGCGGCCGTTGTAAATTCCTGACAGTATGCTGGTCCGTAGCCGATCAGCATAGGGCATTCACCGCGGCCGATTTGAGCGAAACCCGAGGCCGGTAGGGCGTGTGCAGCGTTGTAAGAGCGTACGATCGTTGAGAACGCATTGGCGAAGCTGTCTCCAACCATGATCACGCTAGGAGCAGCGTCACGCATAGTATCGGCGTTGCACCAGTCTTCTCCGAAGTCCGTCCCGGTAAGCGGAGCACAGGTCTTCTTATAAGGGTAATCAAATCGGTTGTTGCCGGCATCAGATGCGGCGGCTCGAAAATCAAGGCCGCCACGCATTTCCGTATAGACCCCGACAGCAGTGATGCAAGCGAGTGTTCCCGCGAGAACCACTGGTTGCCACGAGGCGCGGCGCACGATCCGAATTGGGTGCTCGATAACCTTGTATGTTACCCACGCCAAGACAACGCTGATCTCAAGCGCAGCTATGCGGAAGAGAACTGGAGGCGTGCCGGACTCAAGAATCCTTGCATACGACAACAGTGGCCAGTGCCATAGGTAGAGCGGATAGCTTATCAACCCAACCCATACAAGAGGTCGGAGGGCCATGACCTGTCGATTAAAAAGCGCTTGGGAGCCTGCGGCTATTAGCAAGATCGCACCGCCGGTTGGCAATAGTGCTCTCCAACTGGGAAAGGGCATGCCTTTGGTGAAGGACAGTGCAGCATAAGCAATCAACACGATGCCAGCGATTGGCGCAAGAAGCTTGAACGCAGCCTGCACTGCGGTTGGTACGCGCTCAATTGAGTTGCTGTGCCGCACTTGTACGTATGCGATCAACGACCCGCTAAGGATTTCCCACACGCGTGTGTACGGCATGTAGAAAGCTTGGACGGCGTATTGCTCATTGAGCGAAAGGTGGAGGCAAAGAGCCAGTGAGCTTGCCCAAAGAATAAGCGTGAGGAGCCCCGGGTTGATGCGTGTCCGGAATGCCAACCACATGAGCAAGGGGAATGCTAGGTAGAATTGTTCCTCAACCGACAAAGACCAGAGGTGCAGAAGTGGCATTGCTTCTGACAGCGAGCTGAAGTATCCGGACTCTTGCCAGAGTTGGACGTTTTGCAGGAACAATGATCCTGCGGCTAACTGTCTTCCCAAGCGAGCGAACTCATCAGGAAAGAGAGCTATCGCATCCGAATGCGTATGTTGCTACGAGGACCGTAATCAGCGCGGGGAATATCCGTTTGATGCGCTTTGAGTAGAACTCCGCGAAGGAAAATTTGCCGAGTTCTAAGCCTCTGAATACGATCGACGAGATCAGGTAGCCGGATATCACAAAAAAAACATCTACGCCGACAAATCCACCGGGTAGCACCGACGGGAAGGCATGAAAGAATAGAACGGAGAGCACGGCGACCGCACGTAGTCCATCAATATCCGGACGATAGGCAGGGTAGATGCTTATATTGTTTGTCTGTGCTGCGCAGGTCGTCATCGCTTTGATCTGCAGTTGCAAATAATTGGACGGCTTGAATGTAGTTCTTATCGGTGCCGCAGTTGCAGCGGCAGCGCATGTTACTCCAATACCTGCCTTGGTGCGCGCGCATGCGAGCGGCTTAAGCAGTCAAGCGCAGTTCAAAGATGGCTGTCACCCTAGCGAGTCGTGCGTCATAGATGCGCCCATGCAAGCAAAGGCCATGAGCGCGGGCTCGAATGCGCTTCCCGCCCTTCCAATGTGTCGTTCTCAATTCTTAGAACGGATTTTTTTGCCGCGTCGGCTTAGACATGGTCGTCCATGAGTACGGACTTGCAGAATCCGCTACGGTACTTATGCGTTTTCTCTTAGCGCAAGGCGGATGGCACAGGCACTGCTAAGGGAGCGCTACGACGTTATACATAAGGGCGATGCTTGACATGCCGGTGAACGCGAACGTCGTGCGTTCGTGGGCTCTACGTTGGGCGGCTATGCATCAGGACTAGCAGAGCGGCACGGGCGTCATCAGGAGTCACGTTGTGCCACGAGGGGACGGTTCCCATCTGATCGGAGAACAGACGATGCGAGAACAGCGTGTGTAGTTGTTCATCGGTAGGGCGTGCGCTTCTCTGAGCCAACGGTCTTGTCGAAAGACAGATCGAACGAGTTGATCTCTATCCAATCCACCTTGACCGCGATATTCACCAGGGCATTGATGGCGCTGGCGTAACTGTGAGCGGTCTTGGCGATGAAGCCCCGGGGGCCTCGGTGTCCAGCAGGAAGTCCACAAAGCGGGCGCCGACAGCCTTGGTCAGATCGCTCAGGGGCAACTCCCACCGCCTGCTCGAACAACTCCAAGGCTCGCTTAGTACGATTCTTTGCATCGGGCTTGGCGCTCGTGCGACGTTCCCAGATGGGGACAACATCCCGGAGTGTCTTGGGCTGGTCCTGTTCCTGGGCGGGCTCTGCGAGCTTGGTGACGTACTGGTGGGGTGCCTCGGATGCTTCGGGCGTCTCCATGGCCTCTCCGGCTGCTCTGCGGTCAAGTTCAAGCAAGGACGCACGACAGTGCGAGCAATCTGGACTAGACGGCGGCGGGCTCCGGACTGTATCCAGTCCACTGTGATTCCCAGGCTGCTAGTCACCCGCTCGGCGTACCTCTGCGCAATCTCCAGATCGCCCCGCGCATTGCCTCCAGGCTCTGTTGGCGGGCACGGATGAATGCTGTGCGGGCTAGGTCGCGTTGCTCCTTGTCGTCAGAATCGACGGTCACGTGTTCTTCCGCCTGGAGGATCATGCGGCGAACTTCCTGTTCAATGTACTTTGCGAGCCCAGGGGTCACAGAGGCGGGCCGAGGGGCGCGGATGGCCATAGCGAAGGGCCGCATTGGCGATTCTGTTTGCCGCGCAGCTTGCTTGGCCGGGCGGCGGCCGCGCGCGGTGTACGGCTTCGAGTCGCCCAAAGTCAGCGCCGACGGCATCATGGCCAGCCTACTGGCGGCGCACGGAGTGCAAGTCAACCTGTATCGAAACGGGGAGGACGTTGTGCCATTGGTGCCGCGGCTACTGCATGCCTGGCAGCACCCCGAGCCATTGATCGAGATCGGCAGCGCAACATGGCCGGTACCGAACGTCGTGCCACCAGCTCGAGCGAGTCATCTTGGCGCGTGCATAGCGCTAGGTGGCGCGGCTGATTATCAGTGCAGCCATCCGTTCGGTAAGCTGCCGCGACCGCCGATAACTAAACCGATACGGCTGCCGAAGCCTGGCGCTTAGGGAACAGACGAGTTGCAATCCGCGCATGCAGCCAGACTTCAAATTTTCCAAACGCGGACCCAAGTCCCACGGCGAGTACGGCCATTGAGGCCCAGCAGGCCCAAAGCGGCAAGTCGGGAGCAAAGTGCCTGATCGCTTTGCAGGCGGCCGTCAGGAAGATCATGTGGACGAGGTATATACCGTACGAGTAGTCACCAAGTTTGCAGAGGAACCGCGGAAACGTCATCCGAAGGGCAGCAAGGATGGCGGCGCTAAAGGCGACCGCTTGCATCACAAACATGGGTGCCGCCGATTTGAACTGAATCCCGTTTGAAATCGCCCAAATCAGGATCGCCGAGATCATGAGGTTCGTCGGAGAAATGCGACTGCCCAAGTCCCGCATTGAGATCGATGCGAAGAGGCCGACGATGAAGAATATCGGGTACGGCGTGATGAGGATATAGCGTCCAGGCTGAAGCACTGGCAGGAAGTTCGACCAGACGTCAATGTCACCAACCGGCCGATAGACATCAACAACGACGATCAGAAGCAGCCACGCACCGAGAACGCCGAGCATTTTCTGGCGCGACAACCCCAGCATGACCATGGCGTAGGTGACCACATAGAACGCGATTTCGTAGCACAGCGTCCAGTATGGGATGGCGTACGTTGTATTGATTTGCCCCGATGGCTGCAAGGTAAGAGACCGAGCGGTCAAACTCCAGTCGACGTGGGCCAGCTTTAGAACAACAAAGCTGATCACGATTGCGATCCAGAATGGCGGATAGATTCGCACGGCTCGTTTCAACAGGAATGTTTTGCCCTGATCAAGGCAATACCCCATGACAAAACCGGAGATCACGAAGAAGAGGCTTACGCCAAGACGCCCAAAGTTGATCAACAGGAGTGGGTGGTCGTCGACGCCCTTGGTGAATGCGCCCCAGAAGGTGACGTGTTGTAGCACAACCAGCAAGCAGGCTATTGCCCGAAGTGCTTGGATTCCCTCGAACCTATTTTGTACAGTTGGGCTCATTGTGGATCGCCGAGTAAGAGTTGCGCGATTCTATCCGTTCAAGAGCATCTCACCCAGCCACCCGATGCTCAAAATGCGGCATCCCGTTGTTCCGCAGGATCTTGTCCATTGCGTCGAGGTTTTGCGGGTCGGGGTTAAGCTACGCGTCTAGGTCCGCTGGCTTGATGGGGCCGGGCAGCGGTCGTGCCCAGCCTCTGAAATCTCTGACGGCGGATCGGTCGTAATGATCGCGAACGAGAGCAGATCTTTCTCGCCTAGCTTTGTCGCGCGCCAGTGTGACCACACGCAAGCCACAAGCATCGTCACCGGCAGACTGGGTCGGAACTCCAGGACGATGTTTTTCCCCTCTGGACCGGCCACCTTCTCATGGAACGCATCCACCAGCACCGCGCCGTGTGTGGTCGTATTGCCCCTTCCAGAATCCCCGCAGGTTGTCCATTCTGGCGTTGTACGTGCCCGGACACTTCTCGTCGTAGAACGCCGGCTTGCCCGCCGGGCGGCACTGGTACCGCATCAGTTTGATCGCGCGGCGGCCGTTCTCCATCACCATCACGGGGAGCATATGCGCACCGGTAGCGTTCCCAGCGTGTTGACAGCGAACGCATGGCGCTGCGCCGCCGAGTGCACGAACTATTCGTCGAGAGTCGAGGCTCGGCTGGCAGCCGCAGCATCATGGGCATGATGCGCGAACAAGGCACGGTTATTGGCCGCTTCAAGGTCGGTCGTCTGATGGAGGAGCTGGGTCTGATCTGCAAGCAGCCCGGCAGCCACGCCTACAAGCAGGCCACGGTGGAGCGGATCGACATCCCGAACCGGCTCAATCGTCAGTTTGCGGTCGATGCGCCGAATCAGGTCTGGTGTGGTGACATCACCTACGTCTGGGTTCAAGGCCGCTGGCATTACCTGGCGGCAGTGCTTAATCCGTTCACGCGACGGGTCGTCGGCTGGGCATTCTCGACACGCCCCGATGCCGATCTGGTCGTGCAAGCACTGGACATAGCCTATGAGCAGCGTGGTAGACCGCAGGGGCTGCTGTTCCACTCGGACCAAGGTGGCCAGTATGCAAGTCGGAAGTTCCGGCAACGCCTGTGGCGCTACCGGATACAACAGAGCATGAGCCGCCGTGGCAACTGCTGGGACAACGCCCCGATGGAGAGATTGTTCCGCAGTCTGAAGACCGAGTGGTTGCCGTCAGTGGGTTACATGACGGCGCATGAAGCACACCGGGACATCAGCTATTACCTGATGCACCGGTCAACTGGATACGGCCACATCAGTTCAATGACGGACTGGTGCCGGCTGTTGCGGAAGAAAAACTTAACGCTGTGTCCGGGATGGGTTGACCACTACAAAGGGCATCGAATTGGGGGCTTCGGCGGTGCGCTCGCGTTCTTTGCGCTCCTCGAGGGGATCGATCCCGCATGCAACCAGCTTGCGGCAGCGTGCCGCCTCAGATCTGGCGTTAGCCAGGGAGACGGCAGACTGAGGGCCTAGGCCCATCTCCCGCGCGCGCTTCGCCAGCGAATAGCGGTAGATCCACGACCTTGAGCCGCTCTGGGAGATTTGGAGATACAGACCGTCGCCGTCGGCGTGGTAGCCAGGCGCCACCAATTTGGCGACCCGTAGGGCGCTCAAGCGATGAAGTTGTCTGGAAGTTGCCATACCCACAATCCTACCCACAATTGATGGTGGGATTGTCTGGGTGGGCCTGGGACCCGGCAAGAGCGCTATTACCCCCGAAGCCCGCAGTTTGGCGCGGTTTCGGGGAGCGTCTGGGACTCAGCGAGAGTCGCTGAGATTGAATTCTGGCGGAGAGAAGGGGATTCGAACCCCTGATAGGCTATTAACCTATACACGCTTTCCAGGCGTGCGACTTCAACCACTCATCCATCTCTCCGGAAGCCCGCGATTGTAGCACACCGGGCCAGGACGCCAAGCCCTGCGCGTGACCGCTGTGCAAGTTCGTTGTGCGCCGGCACGCGCACCGTGGCAAGCGGACCATCCGCCACCCTAGTGCGCGGGCCCACACTCAGCGTCCAATTCAGGGTCCTGATTCGGACAAATCCCATACCCCCGACGAAGGCGCATCGGTACATTCGGCCCCGATGCCGAGTGCGACGCGAACCCCGTGCCACGCGGCATGACGCGATGTTCTGATTTCTTCTCCAGCGAGTGATGACGCCATGTGGTTCGACCAGCTTTCCCGTCTCGCACGCGAACAAGGTCGCCCTGCAGGCAACGTCGTGCACGCGCATCGCGCACGACGACCGCTATGCGCATGTCTTGCCTTGCTGTACGGATCCATGATGGCGGTGATCCCCGCACCCGCACTGGGTGTGACGCCGGCACCGGATGCCCCTGCAGTATCGAACGTGGCACTCATGCCGACGGCGGACAACCTTGTCGACGTGCGTTTCTCCAACGCCTCTCGCGCACCGTGGGGTACCCCCGTGGTTCCGTCGCCGACAGCAGATTCGCAATCCGGCACGCGAGCAGGCGAGATCGTGAGCACGTTTCGCAAGGCGCTCGCGCGAGCCGATCTGCCGGGTGATCTGTTGCAGCAGATCACCCGGCTGCTTCGCGGCAACGTCGATATGTCGGCGCGAGGCTTGGCGGGCGACTACTTCCGTATCGCCTACGAACCGGTTGCAGAGGCTTGCTGCGAGCAGGTGATCCGCCTGACCGCGATCGAGGTGCAGTTCCAGGGCAAGCGCTATGCAGGTGTCTGGTTTGCGACGAACGAGCGTCCGCAAGGCGACTACTACCGCTTTGACGGCACGCTCATGGCGGGGTTGCGCTTCACCTGGCCGGTTCAGGCAACCCGCGTCAGCTCGGACTTCGGCGAGCGTACGCATCCTGTCACGGGCGTCCATCACGGTCATTCCGGTGTCGACCTTGCAGCGCCGACCGGCCGGGCCGTGCGTGCGTCCGAGGCGGGGGTGGTTGCCCATGTTGGCAACGAGCCGCGCGGCTACGGCAAATACGTGGTGATCCGTCATCCGGATGGCCACACGTCCTACTACGCGCATCTCTCCAAGATTGAACCTAAGCTGCGTGCGGGCATGCACGTCGAACGTGCGCAGCGCGTGGGTGCGGTCGGCCGTACCGGAACGGCAACCGGGCCACACCTGCATTTCGAAGTCCGCCGTGACGACCGTCCAATCGATCCGCTTGCCTTGATTCGCAAAGCAAGTGCACAAGCACTGCAAGGCGATCGGCTGGTTGCCTTCCAGCGTGTTGCCGCCTTGGCGATGATGCGTCTTGCCGATGCAGGGCCGGCATCGATGGTTGCGACATAGGCGGCCACGAGCGGCAACAATCGATTTGCAACTAGGTCTACGGTCTGCCTCCGTAGCGTTACGGAGGCAAAACCCGTACGCAAACGGGTTCAACGAAAACGGCACGCTTTTTACGATGGCGCTCTCTCTCCTCTCATCGTTTAAAGGTTGTTTTCATGATCAAGACGTTTGCTCTGTCTGGCGCGCTCGCGCTGCTGTTCTCCAGTGCTGCTTTTGCCCAAACCACCACCGATGCTTCGAAGGAAGACGGCTACTACGGTGCTGTTCGCATCGTCGGCGCAAAACACAAGGCCGACGACATGGCTTCCTCCGCCCGCCCGCGGATCGGTAGTTTTGTTTCGATTGACGATAGCGCCAATCTCGTCACAGGTTCGTTTGCGCTGGGTTACGACTTCGCCAACGGCTGGCGTGTCGAGGGCGAGTACACCCTGCCGCGCAAGGATGCCTTCGTGAGCGGTTCGACGCGCTGGCCCAGCAACAACTACCACGATATTCACTCCCAACGCGTGATGGCCAATGTGTACCGCGACTTCGCGGTTGCCAAGAACGTGTCGGTGTACGCCATGGGCGGCCTGGGTCTGGCCATGCTGAAATCGGAAGGCGCTCAGATCAATCCGGCCAATGGTTTTGGCGGTCCTTTCAACGCCGCAAGCCAAACCAACTTGGCGTGGTCGCTGGGTGCGGGCGTTTCGTATTCCCCGATCAAGAAGCTGACCCTGGACCTGGGCTACCGATACGTCGATATGGGCAAGACGGAAAGCGGTTGGAACGCATTCACCAACGCTGTCGGCATGCAAGACGAAATGTTGCGCGCCAAGCTGGTCTCGCATGAAATCTATCTGGGTGCGCGCTACAAGTTCTAAGAACGTATTCCAAGTGAGTGCATAGGCGCCGCACGGAATGATTCACCGTGTTGGTTTGACGCCCGGAGCGCGGCCGCGCCCCGGGCGTTGTCGTATCTGGCGCGAGATAACCGCCCGGACTTCATTTCTGGATGATTTGTGTTGATGCGTTGGGAAGCGACGTCCCGTGGATTGTCTCGTCGGGGGCGAGCGGAGATGGCGCGATTTTGCAGACACACCACGGGAATTTAGGTCGTTCAGGTTACGACTGCAAATCGCCTTGGTTTGTTGAATCAGGCGTCGCACAAAACAAACCGCTTCATCAAGCCGTGCGAGCGCTAGATGCCGATAATCGATCTGCCGACATGACACCTCGATTGATGTGGTCGGTTCTTGCGGAGCATTTAGAGCAGGTGATATAAACCGTTTCACGCAACAAGTCGCAACAGAAGCCCCCCGTCAATTGCGAGTGAAAACATGAAAAAAAATGCGTGGAAGTTGGGTGTTGGCGGCGTAACGATTCTCACGGGCGCGGTGCCAGTGGGCGCTTATGCAGCCTGTACGGCCACCGCTCCGACCAGCGGTACCACCGTGACCTGTTCCGGTGCGGGCATTCCTTCAGTTGTGGCGACAGGTGGCAGCACCAACGTCGCAATCAATATCGATTCAACGGCGAGTGGCAGTTTTGCGCTGCCGGCTACACCTACTCCATTTTCGGTAGATACATCGAGCACCATTACCAACAGCGGCAATTTGTCGATGTCGGGCAATGGCACCGGTGTGGCCAATCGTGGTGCGGTATTGCTAGGTGTGAACAATGGCAACACGATCACCAACGCCGCAGGCGGCGTGATTTCCACCACGGGCGCCTATAACGATGGTGTTGCGGCAAATGGCAACGGCAACACGCTCGTCAACAACGGCACCATCACAACCACCGGCAATAACTCGTACGGCATGACCGCCGCGTGGGGCCAGAGCAACCCGGGTGCATCGGGCAATACGATCACCAACACCGGCACGGTAACAACCTCCGGGAGCAATGCACGTGCAGCGTCACTGCTCGGCGGCAACGGCACCATCAACAACAGCGGTACGCTCACTTCCAACGGCAGGGATGCTCCGGCCGTCTACATGCAGGGCAATAACGACACGCTGAACAACAGCGGCACGATCCAGACGACGGGCACCGCTTCTAGCAGCGGCAGTGTCGATGCGGTGGTGTCGAACACGCTTGGCAGTTCGTTTGCCGCGACCATCAACAACCAAGCGGGCGGTCGGATCATCAGCAACAACGGCATCGGCGTGCGCTCGACCAATGGCGCTACGACGATCACCAATGCGGGCTTGATCCAGGGTGGGGGCGGCACTGCCATCCAAGGCGGTAACGGCAACGTGACGCTGATCCTGCAGACCGGCTCGCAGATCATCGGCACGGCCAACGGCGGTGGCGGTACCAACACGGTGACGCTGCAAGGCACCGGTACGGCATCCAACGCGTTCACCAATTTCCAGAGCCTGACCATGGCCGGTACCAACTGGACATGGGCTGGCACAGGAACATTTTCAACCGCGCTCGTGCAGAGCGGCACGCTCAATCTGACCGGCACGCTTGGTACGACGACAGCCTCCGTTGTGGCCACAGTCAACAGCGGCGCGACGCTGCAGGCGAATGCGTCAAACCTGCCATTGTCCGTGACCGACAACGGGCTGGTCCGCTTCCAGCAGGACAGCGCTGGCACTTACACGGGCACCATCAGCGGGGCTGGCGCGGTCGAGAAGACCGGCGCGGGCATGTTGACGGTGTCTGGCAGCAACGCCTATTCCGGCGGCACGACGATTACGCAGGGCACGCTGTCGGTGGCGGCTGATAACGCACTGGGTGCATCGTCGGGTGCGCTGACACTCAACGGCGGCACGCTGCAACTCGGCAACACGTTCAATCTTGCATCGAGCCGCGCGGTGTCGATCACCGCCAACAACGGCACGATCGATACGCAGGGCTTCAATTCCACGGTTGCGCAGAACATCACCGGGGCAGGTTCGCTGACCAAGCTCGGCAGCGGTGTGCTCACGCTGAACGGCGCCAACAGCTACGCCGGCGGTACCAACGTGAATGCCGGCGCGCTTGTTGTGGGTGATGGCACCAGTGCATCGGCGGCGCTTTCTGGCGGCGGAGCCGTGTCGGTTGCAGGCGGCGCGACGCTTGGTGGCTACGGCAGTGTGACCGGCAACGTGACGAACAACGGCACGATCGCAGCCGCAAACGCGTTGACCAGCCTGGCGGGCGGCACGACCGGCAACTTCCAGATCAACGGCAACCTGACCAACGCAGGGCTCATGCAGCTCGGCGGCAGCGGGGTCGGCAACACGCTGACGGTGGCGGGCAACTACACCGGCCAGAACGCGACGATCGCGTTGAACACGGTGCTTGCGGGCGACGGCGCAGCATCGGACAGGCTCGTTGTGAGCGGCGGCTCCGCAGGTGGCTCGAGCGCGCTCAAGGTAACGAACGTGGGTGGGGCTGGCGCGCAAACGATCGCCGACGGCATTGAGGTCGTGCAGGCGATCAACGGGGCGACGACCGGTGCGGGGGCCTTCACGCTATCCGGTGGCACGGTCAGTGCAGGGGCCTATACGTACTTCCTTGCCAAGGGTGGTGCGTCGAGCGGAACGGGCAACAACTGGTATCTGCGCAACACGATTCCGCCTGCGCCGACCCCAGCCCCGACGCCAACGCCAACGCCTGCACCAACTCCGACTCCGACTCCAGCACCCGCGCCAACCCCGACTCCCGCCCCAGTGCCGCCCATCTCGGCGGCTGAAGGTACGCCGACCTCGATCGTCGAGGCGATTGCCGACGCCGTGCCGGGTGCGGCGCCGGTGCCTGTCTATCGGCCGGAGGTGGCGCTGTACGCGGAAGCACCGGCCGTTGCGCGTCAGCTCGGGTTGCTGCAGATCGACACGTTCCATGATCGCCAGGGCGAGCAGGGCTTGTTGACCGAGAACGGTACGGTGCCGGCCTCATGGGCACGCGTGTGGGGTGGCAACACCAACATCAAGCAGAAGGGTGACGTGAATCCGTCGTTCGACGGTACGGTGTGGGGCATGCAACTCGGGCAGGATCTGTTCGCAGACACGCAGCAGAACGGCCATCGCAATCACTATGGCGTGTTGTTGGGCTTCTCGCGTGCAGTGGGCGACGTGAAGGGTTTTGCGCTGGCGCAGCAGGGTATGGGCGTCGGCTCCCTGCAGGTCAACGGCTACAACCTGGGTGGCTATTGGACGCACGTCGCGCCGACGGGCTGGTATACGGATGCCGTCCTGATGGGCAGCGCGCTGACGGTGCGTACAAATTCCACGGACAACGTCAAAGGCTCCGCCAACGGCAACGCGGTGACGGGCTCGGTCGAGGCGGGGTTGCCGATCGCGCTTGGCAACGGGCTGACATTGGAACCGCAGGCCCAACTGGTGTGGCAGTGGCAGTCATTGAATACGCTGAACGATGGCATCTCCAACGTGACCTGGAACAACGGCAACACGTTCCTGGGCCGAGTCGGCGCGCGGCTGCAGTGGTCGTTCGATTCGAATGGTGTGAACTGGAAACCGTACCTGCGCGTGAATGTGCTGCGCGCGTTTGGCGCGGATGACAAGACGACATTCGGCGGCACAACGACCATCGGCACACAGATCGGCCAGACGGCCGGGCAGATCGGCGCGGGGCTGGTGGCGCAACTGAGCAAGCGCAGCAGTGCGTATGCGACGCTCAGCTACCTGACCAATCTCGGCGGTGAGCACCAGCGAACCATCATGGGTAATGTCGGCGTGCGGTGGGCGTGGTAAGGCGGCTTACGCAGCGGCCGGAAGCATCGCGTCTTCTAGCACGTCGAGGGCGCGTCCCACGATGAGCGGCGTCGGTCGGCTGCAGTCGATCGACGCGATCACCGTGCTGGTGAACCAGCCGCAGTGTGCAATCTCCTGAGCAGGGCGGGCCATCGCGCTTGCTGCGATGTCGGCAATGAACACGTGATGCAGCTTGTTTCCGCCGGTGTGCTGGAACAGGTAGCGGAGATCACTGCAGACGATGCCTGTTTCTTCAGCCAGCTCACGGCGTGCGGCGTCATCCAGCGTTTCGCCGCGGTGCGGTTTGCCGCCGGGCAGTACCCAGTGGGCGTGGGGGCGAGCGACAAGGAGAATCTGATCGCCGCGTGTGCAGAGGACGGTTGCACGTTCCTTCATTGCAGGTCTTTCAAACGGGCAAAAAATTGCCGCCCGGCAGGCGGCGAAATGGAGAGTGTCTAGAACAAGCTGCCGAGCTGTGGAGCAATCGCCCAGCACAGTCATTCTCCCGAAGCGGCGGCATCGGTTGAATCGGTCGGGTCCGAAAGCGGCCTGCGATCTTGTCGGACAAGGCTGAACTTGCCGCGCCCATCGCTCGGTGGCAAGAGATTCCGGCGTAACATGACAACCCATTCCGCGTCGTTGAAGGTCGCCACACCATGTCGAATGCCCAGTCATCCACCGTGCTCTCGGCCATGCGCCGGTTTCGGCGTTCTGCACTGTTTGGTGGCGGCATCGTTCTCACGCTCATGACGCTGCTCACGTTCGGCATTGCTGTGGCGTCGATGGTCCACGCGCACAACGAGCGGCAGCGCCGCGAGCTTGCGGTCGAGGGCCAGCGCATGGCGAGTGAGGTGACGCAGGCGGAGATCGTGCTTCGCAGCACCATCTACCTGGCCGAGCTGGTGTGGAATCAGCGCGAGACCGCAGCCCCGGGTGATGCGGGCCGGTTCCAGGCGGACGGTGGTCGCCTGGTGCGCCAACATGACAACGGGCTGCACTCCGTTTTGTTTGCGAGTGCGACGCCAGACACGCCGGTGCCCGAGCTGGGACGCTTCATCGCGCTGACGGATCGCGTTTCGGACACGCTTGCCGCTACCGCGATCATCCGGGGCTATCGGTTTACGACGTACATCTATACGCCGTCACAGGACTTCGTTGTGATGTCGCCGCTTCCCTGGCCGGACCAGGCGAAGCTCGACGCGACGCTCGCGAACCGGCCGGCATTTTTTTCTGCGCTCACACACGATGCAGCCGGCGAGGCTGCCGCGCCAAAGACTGTCTATGACCCCAATGGATTGCGCACGGTGCGCTGGCTCGAGCCTTATCGCAATCCGCTGACTGGCGAGTTGGCGGTGCGGATGTCGATCTACGGGCTGGATGCAGGTGGCAAGCCGTTCGCCGTGTTTGTCTGTGAGGTTCCGGTTGACGCGGTGCTGGCGCCGCTATCGACAGACCGCTTCGACGGAACGTTCATCGTCCTCGGCGCTGGCGGGGCGCCCGTCGCGATCAGTGGCGATGGGAATAAGCGCCCAGAGGTGCTGGCCGCTTTGCGCGAGTTATCCAGCGTATCGGCAGGGGTGTCCGTGCAGCGCGCCAGCAATGGCGTTTACATGGTGAGTACCCCGCCTGGCTCGGCAGGTGGGCGTGTGGTCTATGCATTCACCTGGCGCGACGTGCTGGCCGGTGTCTGGCCCGAGATTCGCCTGACGACGTTGTTGGCGGCGGGTTTGATCGCTGTGCTGTGGATCATGCTGTGGTGGTTCAACCGGCGTGTCTTTGTGCCGACGCTGGAGCGCTCCGAGCGCCTTGTCGAGATCGAACGCCTGAACCGGATCCTGATTGAAACCGCCCCGATTGGGCTGGGCGTGATCGACGCACGCACCGGCGAGCCCATGCTGAGCAGCCCGGTCATGAACGAAGTGGCCAGCCGGGCGGTGGTCGGAACGCCATCGTTGTCTGCCGAGATTGCACAGCGCTATGTGGCGCACGGCAGCACAGGTATCGTGCATGACGATCTCGCGTTGGCCACGGTGGATGGCAACGCGATCGACCTGGCGGTCAATCTTGCACCTGCGCGCTACCACAACGCGAACGTGCTGGTGACGGCGTTTACGGATATCACCGACAAGAAGCGCACCGAGCTGGCGCTGCGCGATGCGAAGCAGGCGGCCGACGAGGCCAACCGCGCGAAATCTGTGTTCCTGTCGACGATGAGCCATGAAATCCGTACGCCACTGAACGCGATCCTCGGTAACCTCGAACTCATCCAGCGGATGCCGCTTGAACCGGTGGTGGACGAGAGGTTGCAGGTGGTCACGTCGTCGTCGAATGCGCTGCTGGGCATCATCAACGACGTGCTGGATTTCTCCAAGATCGAGGCCGGGCAGGTGACGATCGAGTCGATCCCGTTCGACGCCGCGGCCATCGTGCGCGACGTGGCGGCAATCTTCGAGCCGATCGCGCAGCAGAAGGGGCTGCAGTTCGATTGCATCGTCGACGACAGCGTTGGCCCAGCGTATGCGGGCGATCCGACCCGGTTGCGGCAGATCGCCTCGAACCTGCTCAGCAACGCGATCAAGTTCACGGAGAAGGGTGATGTGCTGATCGAGATCTACGCGAAGCAGAACGGCGCAGGCAAGCCGGCGATCGTCGTTGGCGTCAGCGATAGCGGGATCGGGATGAGCCCCGAGCAACAGGCGCGCCTGTTCGAGCCCTTCGTGCAGGCAGATTCCACCATCGCGCGCCGGTTTGGCGGCAGTGGGCTGGGGCTCGCGCTGTGCCGTCGGCTCGTCGATTTGATGGGCGGTACGATCAGCCTGCGCAGCGCCCCTGGCGATGGCAGCCAGTTCACGGTCACGCTGCCGTTCGCGCCGGCCGAGTTGCCTGCTGATGTCACCCACGCTGCCCAGCCCACGGCGAATGCACAGCGTGTTTCAGCGGGCAGCATCAAGGTCCTAGCGGTCGACGACCAGGCGTCGAACCGGGAGTTGATCCGGATGCAGCTTGAGTCGCTGGGCTACCGGGTTGACCTAGCCGACAGCGGCGGAGAGGCGTTGCGCCGTTTCAACGAACAGCATTACGACGTTCTGTTGACGGACCTCAGCATGCCGGGCATGGACGGCTATGCGCTTGCACGATGCTTGCGCGCGCAAGGCGCGAAGCAGCCGATCATTGCGCTGACGGCACACGCGGCAATCGAAGAGCATCAGCGCTGTATGCAAGAGGGGATTGACGCCGTGCTGGTCAAGCCGATCCTGCTCAAGGCGCTCGATACGACGCTGCACCGCATGGTGCGTACGGATGCGGTGGAAGCGCCAGCGGTTGCAAGCCGCGAGAGCATCGGCGAGGGGCATTTGCCCGAGCGCGTACTTGCCGCGCTCAAGGCGTCAACGCATGACCTGCTGGAATCCCCGCAAGTTGCCCTGTCGTCGGATGACCGAGAGGCCGCGCTGCGCCACTTGCACGCAATCCGTGGCACGTTTGCGATGGTGCATGAGCAGTCCGTTGCAGACACCTGCGCCGAGATGGAGCAGCAGGCCAAGCGCGGTGATGCGCTGCCAGAACTGCAGCCGGGGCTCGACCGGCTGGTGCACTTAACGCAAGAAACGCTGGCGCGAAGGGCGGCCTAGTCGTCGCGTCGTGCGTTTCCTTCATGAGCGCTGCATCGTAAAATTGTGTCGTTCGCTGAGGTCCGGTGGACCAGCAATCGGCAAAAGGGGAGGGAGGAATGAGCAGCTTCAGCATTGGCGTCGTGTTGGCAGACGACCATCCGGGGATGATTGCCGGGGTGTCGCATGAGCTGTCGTCAGTGGACACCATCGTGTTGAAAGGACAAGCCGCTAATTCGACCGACCTCGTCAAGCAGCTCGAATCGACGCCGTGCGATGTGCTGGTGTCCGATTACGCTATGCCGGCAGGCGAGTACGGCGATGGCCTCACGCTGTTTGGTTTCATCGGCCGGCGCTTTCCCCAAGTGAAGCTCGTTGTGCTGACGATGCTCGACAGTCCGGCCATCCTTGGCTCACTCGATGACATTGGCGTACGCGCCATCGTCAGCAAAGCCGATGCGGTGTCGCATCTTGTTCCCGCGATTCATGCCGCGCATACGGGCGGGAAATACCACTCCCCGACGGTTGCCGCCGTGCTGAAGGAGCGTGAGGCTCAGCGCGCTGCCGCACCGGCTTCGGCATCGGCAGAGTTGAGCCCGCGTGAGGCGGAAGTGATACGGCTGTACGTGTCGGGCCTGAGAGTGGACGAGATTGCCGAGCGGCTCAACCGCAGCAAGAAGACCATCAGCACGCAGAAGAACCGGGCCATGGAAAAGCTCGGCATCTCGCGTGATGCGGATCTCTTCAAGTACGCGGCTGAGAACGGTTGGCTGACGTCATCGCAAACGCCGCCGCGAGACGCTGGCTGAGCGTTGGGTGCAGCGGCGTCAGACTGGTTGCTTGGCGGACGGCGCACTGTGCAGCTGCGGCTCGTCCAGCGTGACTGACCCAGACTGCTTCCATGTTCCGACAATCTGCCGCCTGCGTTGAGGCGACGAGAACAGGTATTCATTCATGGCGCCCAGAAACTCATGGCGCGCCGGCGCCGTCAGCTCGGCGAAGCCGAGCAGAATGTGCCGTATTTTGTCTTGTTCAGTCTGCTTCACCATCTGCGCCCCCAATGGCAACGCTGAGTGCGTTGCGCATGCCGCACCAAGGTCGCGGTGCGAATTTCGTTACGTTATGAGTTGAAAAGAGGTCCGTCTATCAGACCGGTCTGGTAGTGGATTCCGATCCGGGTGAGCACAGCACTGGTGCTCTATCGCACCGGGCGCATGACGGAGGGGATCAGGCCCGTCTCAATGCCGTAGTGGAAGAGATCCACCTCGCGGTCGATATTGAGCTTGCGCATGGCGGTGCTCTTCTGCGTGCTGATGGTCTTCTTGCTGCGATTCAGGCGCGCGGCGATTTCGTTGATCGTCATGCCCGATACGTACAGGCGGATGACCTCGAGTTCGCGGCCCGTCAGTTGCGCGTTTCCGGGCGTGTCTCTGTGGCTCGGCTCCAGGGTGCGCAGAATTGTCTCGACCGTTGGCGATACGTAGCGGCCATTTGCAAACGCGGCATGTACAGCAAGCGACAGATGATTCGTCAGATCGGATTTGCTGACGATGCATTGAATTCCTGCCGTCAGCGCCGACAGGATCGCCACGTTTTCCATCATTGTCAGAACCACGATGCGCACATGCGGATAGCGCTGCTGGACCAGTGACAGCAATGCCATGCCGTCGCCATAGTTGCCGCCCGGCATGGCGTAGTCGCATACAAGCACGTCGATGCGCGTGCGGTCGAGCAGTGCGATCAGTTCGGTCGAATTGCGTACAAGGCCGTCGATCGAGATCGACTGGCTGCCGGCCAGTTCATGCTTGACGCCAAACAGGATGGCGGGATGGTCGTCGGCAATGGCGACGCGGATCAGGATGGGATTCATGGTGATGGAGCGTGTTGCAGGGCAGCCGCGGCGTTCTGTGGCGATCACGTCACGGAAGCGCCGGCATTGCGTATGACCTCTGGCGCAAGCGCGCGCGAAGGATGATGCACAGACTGTATTGAGTCCGGAGAAACCCGAAAAGCGGATCAGTCCTAAAGCGGCGAGCTGTCTTGTAGGACTGGGCCCATTCCAGGCGTGGTGCCCAGGCTTGCCGACGCGGTGCGGTGCGCATTGGCTTCCTAGGGATAGCCAATGGCGCACGCACTGAAGGCGGGTGCGCTTTTGGGTGTTGCTAATCCTTTGATTCCTTTGCGGAATTCCCCCGAATCGAGGTGTCCCACTATTGCGGTGCGGAGGTGTTTGAACGTACGCTTTCGCCACAAAAAAAGATCACAAAAGCAAGGAGACCACCCTCATGGATTTAGACGTCAACCACCGCTCGGTCAACGTCGATTGCGACTCGGCCACGCCCCTGCTATGGGTGCTGCGCGATCACCTGAACCTCACTGGTACCAAGTTCGGTTGCGGCGTCGCGGCGTGCGGCGCCTGCACCGTGCACCTGGATGGGGCGGCTGTGCGGTCGTGCGTGCTGCCGGTGTCAGCGGTGGCTGGCAAGCACATCACCACCATTGAGGGGCTGGCTGGGGGCGAAGGCAAGCGCCACGCGCTGCAGCAGGCCTGGGTGGACGAACAGGTGCCGCAGTGCGGCTACTGCCAGTCCGGCATGCTGATGGCTGCTGCGGACTTGCTGGCGCGGCAACCCGACCCGAGCGATGCCGACATCGACACGGCCATCACCAACATCTGCCGTTGCGGTACGTATCCGCGCGTGCGCGCCGCCATCAAGCGCGCTGCGAAGGCGCTGCGGGAGGGGCAAGCATGAACGCCCGTGCAACCAAGCCACGTAGCGGGCGTCGTCGCTTCCTGCTGGGGGCACTCGCCGTGGGTGGCGCGTTGGTGGTGGGCTGGGGCGTGATGCCATCGCGCAGCCGCCTGGGTGATCCGGCGCTGTTTCCCGAACATGGAGGCGAGGTCGCCCTGAACGGGTGGATCAAGATCACGCCGGAAGGCAACGTCATCCTGGCCATGCCGCGTGTCGAGATGGGGCAGGGCATCCATACCGCGCTGTCGATGCTGGTGGCGGAAGAGCTGGATATTCCGCTGGCGCGCGTGAGCATCGAGACCTCGCCGGTGGAGCGCATTTACGGCAACGTGGTCGCCATGGGCGACAGCTCGCTGCCGCTGCATCCGGACAGCGCGGACAAGACCTGGGCCCGTGCGCTGCACTGGATCATGGCCAAGAGCGCGCGTGAGATCGGCCTCATCATCACCGGTGGCAGCAGCAGCGTGGCGGACGGTTGGCAGCCGGTGCGCGAAGCCGCCGCCACGGCGCGCGCTACGCTGGTGGAAGCCGCCGCGCGTGAATGGAACGTGCCGGCTGCGCAGGTGAGCGTGCGTGAGGGCCAATTGATCGGCCCAAACGGCAAGCAGGCGACCTTCGGCAGCATGGCGAAAGCCGCACGCGGTATCGCGCCGCCGTCCAGCGTCGTGCTGAAACCGGCCTCGCAGTACCAGTTGATCGGCAAGCCGGCGCCGCGCAATGACTTGGCCGCCAAGACGGACGGCAGCGCGCGTTTCTCCATCGATGCGCGTCCGGCAGGGATGCTGTATGCCGCCGTGGTGATGTGCCCGGTCTTTGGCGGCAAGCTCAAGACCTTCCAGTCGAAGGCGGCACTGGGCATGTCGGGTGTGCGCTACGTGGTGCCGTTCGACGGTGCGGCAGGCGGTGCGCCCGGTGTGGCGGTCGTGGCCGATCACTACTGGCAGGCCCGCCAGGCACTGGCAACCGTTGAACCCTTATGGGACAACGGCCCGCACGCCACACTCGATTCCGCAGGCATCCGGCAGCAGCTCGTCAGCGCGTTGGATAGCGACAAGGGCGGTTTCACCTACCGCTCGCTCGGCGACGGCCTCAAGGCTTTCGACAAGACAGACGGCGCCACCCTCGTGGAAGCCGAATACACCGCGCCGTACCTCGCACACACGGCCATGGAGCCGATCAACTGCACGGCACAGGTGACCCAGGACGGCGTGCAGTTGTGGGCGCCCACGCAGGTCGCCACGCTGGCACAGCTGGTGGCGGCGCGCGCAGCCGGGGTGAGCGGCGACAAGGTGCACATCGATATCCCGCTCATCGGTGGCGGCTTCGGGCGCCGGCTGGAGTCCGACTTCATCGCGCAGGTTGTCACCATTGCTACCAAGACCGAAGGCAAACCAGTGCAGGTCATCTGGTCGCGTGAAGAAGATGTGCGCCACGACTTCTATCGCCCGCACGCCATCGCACGGCTGAAGGCGCGCGTGGAGAACGGCAAGGTCACGGCGATCGCCTCGCGCAGTGCCGGCCAGTCGATTCTGGCGGGCGAGCTGGATCGATTGTTCGGCGCACCGTCGGCGGGCATCGACCGCTATACCGCCGAAGGGCTGTTCGATCTGCCGTACGAGATCGAGCACGAGCACATCGCGCATCTGGCGGTGGATCTGCCGATCCCGGTGGGATTCTGGCGCAGCGTGGGGCACTCGTACAACGGATTCTTCATGGAGGGCTTTCTCAATGACGTGGCGGCTGCGGCCAAGCTGGATCCGCTGGCGATGCGGCGTGATTTGCTGAAGGCGCATCCGCGCGAGTTGAAGGTGCTCGACACGGCTGCGCAGGCGGCCGGCTGGGGGCAGCCGTTGGCGCCGGCGGCCGATGGCGCACCGCGAGCGCGCGGCATTGCGCTGCACCCGAGTTTCGGCTCGGTGGTGGCGCAGGTGGTGGAGGTGTCGCTGAAGGATGGCAAGCCGCGCGTGCACCGCGTGGTGTGTGCAGTCGATTGCGGCACGGTCGTCAACCCGCAGATCGTCACGCAGCAGATCGAAAGCGCCGTCATCTTCGGCCTGAGCGCGGCGTTGTATGGGCGCATCGACATCAAGGACGGGCAGGTCGTGCAGTCGAACTTTCCTGACTACCCGGCGCTCAGGATGGCTGAGGTGCCCGCCATCGAAACGCACATTGTGCCGAGCACAGCCGAGCCGACCGGTGTGGGCGAGATTGGTGTGCCGCCGATCGCCCCAGCGGTGGCGCATGCGGTGGCGCAGTTGACCGGCAAGCCGGTGCGGCAGTTGCCGATCGCGTAGTGCTGTCGCGTTGAAAAGAAAAAAGCCGCAGGCGCAAACCTGCGGCTTTTTCTTTGCAGCGGAGAGGGAC
Organism: Ralstonia sp. A12; assembly: GCF_000801955.1. Taxonomy (GTDB): domain Bacteria; phylum Pseudomonadota; class Gammaproteobacteria; order Burkholderiales; family Burkholderiaceae; genus Ralstonia. The sequence continues at coordinate 19,964 of NZ_JSZO01000020.1, read as the reverse complement.
TCAGGCTGCGTCCGGAAACACCGGTTCGCCCAGGTTCAGCATCAGCCGATTGGCCCACGCGAAGATCGCCACGGCGTGGATCAGGTCGAGGATCTCCGCATCCGTCAGGCCAGCCGCCTTGAGCGGTTGCAGGTCTTCGGCGCGCACGTCGCCAGGGCGCAGTGTCAGGTCGATGGAGAACAGCGCGATGGCACGCTCACGCGCATTCGTGCCAGCGGTGTGTGGGTCTTCAAAAACTTGCTTGATGACGTCGTTGCGCTTGGCGAGTTGCTCGAAGCGCTGGGCATGCACGGATGCGCAATACACGCAGCCGTTCACGCGCGACACGACTGCGCTGGCGAGTTCGCGCTCCGCACGCGACAGGCCACCCGGCGCGTACATGATCGCGTTGAAGGCCGCCGAGCGCTGGCGCAGGATCTCCGGCTGATGGACGAGGAAGCGGTAGTAGTCCGACGTCTTCGCTTTCGGATGGCTCTCTTCCAGCACGGCGATCTGCTCGGGCGTGGCGCGGTCGAGGTCGACCACATCGAGCCATGCTTGCCACTCCAATGATTCGTTGGTGAAGCCGTGGGCGCGGATGATCTCGGTCATGCTGCGGTCTCCGTGGAGGCGGGTGAGGTGTTGGCGCCGTTGAGTGCGTTCAACGCGCGCAAACCGGCCACCAGCCGCGTCTGATACGACAGGAAGGCGATGAGCTGTGCAAGCGTGACAACGTCTGCCGTGGCGAGCCCGGCGGCTGGCAGGCTCTGCAGTGCGGCACGGTCGCCTTCAATGGGGCGCTCGATGAGCGTGCGCGTGAAGGTGAGGATGGCGTGCAAACGCTGATTGGGCAAAATTCGGGTCAGCGTTTCTGCTTCGCCGTGGTCCACGGCCTGCAATGCAGCGGCGTCGACGGAGGTTTCTGCCAGTCGCGCGCGGTAGTGCTCGGCCAGTTCGGGGGCGGGCGTCAGGCGGCAGGCGTAGAGCGCCACCAGCAGGCGCTCACCCAGCGTGAGACCAGGCAAGGCGGCGTCGAACAGCGCGTCGTAGCTGCCTTGTGTGGCCGTCGCGACCTTCTCGCGGGTGTGGCGCAGGGCATGCGTGGCGCTGTCGTCATCCAGGCCATTCAGTAGACCTGCAGCCTGATCGACAACATCTTGGGTGGGCGTGAAATCCATCGTTGAAAGGCTCCGAGAATCGGGTACGGAGGCGCCGCGCGCTGCCACTGCGCTGGCGAGGAAACGGCGTACGGCGGCCCATGACTTGGCATCGGCACGGGCGTTGGCACGCGGCTCGCCGCCGCCGGTGCTGATGCGACCCGACACCGGGTGCGCGTAGACGAGCTGCGTGGTCGGTACGTACGGGAAGACGATGGCGTGGCCGGCGCCTTCGTAGTCGAAGTGCTGCACGGGGTAGGGGTGGCGCACCTCGGCCAGTTTGGTGGTGACCATGCGGGAGTAATCGCCCGAGGGCCACGAGCCATCATCCGTGGCAGAGAGCAGCAGCACCGGTCCACGCGCGCGTTCGATGCGGATGCGCGCACGTGCCACGGCATCGGCATCTTGCAGCGCGGTACGGATGGCGCGCTCGTGCCGGTGCGGCGCCGGGCCTTCGTCGAACGGCGCCCAACTGGCCGTGCGGTTGCCTTCCCACAGGTGCGGCAGCGGCTGGCCGCGATACAGCCACGTCGGGCCTTCACGGCCGATGGCGGGGTCAGCGGCATTCTGCGCGCTGTGCACGACCGCACCCGGCACATAGCCGATGACGGCGGACACCGCCTCTGGAAACGTTGCACCTAGCAGCAGCGCCAGCTCGCCACCGCGCGACTGGCCGCTCACCGCGACAAAGTCGTGCAGCGGTTCAACGCGCCTGCGCAGCCATGCGAGCGCGCGCTCGAAGTACTCCAGCGGTGTGTTGGAGATGTAGTCCGACAGCCCCGGCGCCTTGAAATACGCCAGCGCAAACGCCGCATAGCCGTGCGAGGCATACAGCGCCGCGCGCGGCTCGTTGATGCCGCCGCCCGAGCCGTTCAGGATCAACACGGCTGGGCGCGGGCCGGGGTGCGCGTATGGGTCGGGCAGGTACAGCGTGCCGACCAAGCCGTCGTCACGCACGTCGTGGCGGGAGACGCCCGGCGCGGCCAGCCGTTGCACGAAGCTCGCGTGGATCGACTCGCCGTTGGCGGTGGCCGTGAGCGTGGTCGTCAGCGGCTCGGTCACGGGTTGCGGGAAGATTTCGCGCGCCTTGCCGTCTTCCGGGCGCTGGCTCCAGACCAGGCCCATGGCGCTGATGCCGCTGTAGCTTCCCATTCCGTCGCCGGAGACGGGCGCATCGCGCGTCAGGTCGACGGTGCCTTGTGCGTCAGCCACGAAAGCTGCACGGCTATGCCACAACACACCATTGCCACGACGCGTTTGCGCGACGATGCCGACCTGCACGCCGGGCGCGAGCCCCGTCACCACGATGCTGCGCGACACGTCGATCAGGTCATCGACCGGCGTGACGCTGAGCGCGAAGTTTGCCGCGAGGTTTGCCGATTCAACCATGGCGCGCTTACTTGCCGTCCTTGGTGACCATCTGTGCGGCCGTGCGGTCGCTGGTCATCGGGGCCACCTTCAGGCCCTTCTTGGCGGCCCACACGTTCTGGTAGTGGAACAGCGGCAGCACGCCCACGTCATCCGACACCAGCTTGACCGAGTGGCGCAGGATGGCCGCGCGCTTCTCCACGTTGAATTCCTCGGTGGAGGCGTTCAGCGCGTTGTCCACGGCCGGGTTGCTGTAGTGGCCCCAGTTGGATGCACCCAGGCCCTTCTTGGTGTCCACCGTGGCCAGCACGTTGACGAGCGCGTAGCTCGCCTCACCCGTGCCGTTGCCCCACGCCAGCATGCTCATTGCATAGTCGTTCTTGTTGGCGCGGCCCGAATAGACCGACCAGGGCACCACCTCCACCTTGGTCTTCACGCCGATACGCGACCAGAACTGCGCCACCGCCTGGGCCGTTTCCGGGCCTTGCGGGTAGCGGTCGTTCGGCACGTGCATGGTGAGGTTGAAGCCCTGCGGGAAGCCCGCGTCGGCCAGCAGCTTCTTCGCTTGCGCCGGGTCATAGGCAATGTTCTTTACGTCGGGGTTATAGCCATACGTATCCGCCGGCATCCACTGGTTGGCGACAGTGGCAGCGCCTTGCAGGATGCGATCGACGATGGCCTTGCGGTCGACTGCCAGCGACAGCGCCTGGCGCACGCGCACGTCAAGCAGCGGGTTGTTCGCGAGCGGTTTGCCGTCGTTGCCGGTGATGTATTCGTTCGGGCCCTTGCGGAAGCTCGGCTGCAGCAGCATCACGCGCAGGCCGGGGTAGGCGAACACGTGCACGTTGGGCGACTGGCGCAGGCGTGCGAGGTCGGCCACCGACACCTTGTCGATCACGTCCACCTCGCCTGAGAGCAGGTTGGCCGTGCGCGCGGCGGCGTTGTTGATGTAGCGGTAGTTAACCTTCTCCCAGATCTGCTTGCCGCCCCAGTAGTTGTCGTTGCGCGCCATGACCACGCGGTCACCCGGCACGTACGAAACGAACTTGTAGGGGCCGGTGCCAACGACGGCGCGGCCGGCGTTGTAGTCCTCGGTGGCCGACTTTTCGCCCACGTGCTTGCTGACGATGTGCACGGAGGCCAGGTTCAGCGGCAGGTCTGGGTTCGGGATGTTTGTCTTGATGATGAGTGTGAGCGGGTCCTTGGCGGTAACGGACTCCACCGTGCGCAGGTAGCCCGCGAACGTCGCTACGCTGCCCGGCACGCTGCGCGCACGCTGGTACGAGAAGATGACGTCATCGGCCGTGAACGGCTGGCCGTCGTGCCACTTCACGCCGGGGCGCAGCTTGAACTCCCACGTCTTCGGGTCCAGCGTCTTCCACGACAGCGCGAGGCCGGGCTGCAGCTTGTTCCACTTGTTCTCGACCAGCAGATCCCAGAAATGCACATCCACCGAGCGGTCGCCGGCGTGGTTGTTCAGTTGCGGGTCCAGCGACGACAGCGGATCAGCAAAGCCGATGTTGAGCGTCTGCGCACCAACAGCACCAGCGGCGGAGAGCAAGGCAAAGGCAAGCGACGAAGCTAGGAGGCGTTTCACGGTGTTCCCTTTCTTATGGTTTCGTTGGCTTATTGAAGATCGTTCAGATCGCGTTGTTCAAATGACAGGCGCTGACATGGTTGACCGCAATGCCGCGCAAGGTCGGCGCTTCGGTCTTGCAGCGGGGCATGGCGTGCGGACAGCGCGGGTGGAAATGACAGCCGGTGGGCGGGTTTAGCGGGCTGGGCATTTCGCCCTGGATGGCCGTGAAGGTCTTGTGCCGAGCCGACAGGCGCGGAATCTCCGCCAGCAGTGTCTGCGTGTAGGGGTGGTTCGGGCGGCGGAAGACTTCCTCTGCCGATGCCGATTCCACCACGCGGCCCAGGTACATGATGACCACGCGGTCCGACAGGTGCTCCACCACGCCCAGGTCGTGGCTGATGAACAGGTACGTCAGGTTGAGCTGCTCGCGCAGGTCCATGAACAGGTTCAGGATCTGCGCCTGGATGGATACGTCCAGCGCCGCCACCGCCTCGTCGCAGACGAGCATGGACGGCTGCACCGCCAGCGCGCGTGCAATGCCGATGCGCTGGCGCTGGCCGCCGCTGAACTGGTGCGGATAGCGGTCACGCAGCGCAGGGTCCAGGCCCGCACGCTGCATCTGCGCGGCCACGTAGTCGGCAAAGTTGGCGCGGTCCGTCAGGCCGTGCACGCGTGCTGCTTCGCCGATGATCTCTTCCACGCGCAGGCGTGGGTTGAGGCTGGCGTATGGGTCCTGGAAGATCATCTGGATCTTCAGGCGGGCATCGCGCCCTTCATCGGCAGAGAGCGTGTTGACGGATTTTCCATCCACGCGCACTTCGCCATCGGACGGCGGCATCAGCCCGGCAGCGATGCGGCCGAGCGTGGACTTGCCGCAGCCCGATTCACCGACCAGGCCGACAACTTCACCGGGCTGGATCGCCAAGTCGATGCCATCGACGGCGCGCACGACTGCGGGCGGCTTTGCCAGCCCCAGGCGCTGCAGCATGCCGTCGACCGGGCCGACCTTGCGATCGCCAAAGCGTTTGCCAACCTGTTTGAGTTCGACCAGTGGCGTGCTCATGCGACCTCCCGCGTGGCTGCCGGCAGCGTGCCGGGATGGAAGCAGCGCACCTGTCGTTTCGAGTCCTGGCCGGTATTCGGTTGCGTGATCTCAGGGCGCACACCGCACGCGTCGGAGGCGCGCGGGCAACGTGCTGCAAATGCGCAGCCTGCCGGCAGCGACAGCAGATTCGGCGTCATGCCCGGAATCTGGCGCAGGCGCTGGCCACGGCGGTTCTCGCTCGGCAGGCTGTCGATCAGGCCCATGGTGTACGGGTGCAGCGGGGCATCGAGTACCGCATCCACTGGGCCATGCTCGACGATGCGGCCGGCGTACATCACCGCCACTTCATCAGCGAGACCTGCCACCACAGACAGGTCGTGCGTGATCCAGATCAGCGCGGTGCCGTGCTGGCGCGCGAGCTTCTGCACCTCAGACAGGATCTGCGCCTGGATGGTGACGTCCAGCGCCGTGGTCGGCTCGTCGGCGATGATCAGGTCGGGCCGATGCAGCATCGCAATGGCAATCGCCACGCGCTGGCGCATACCGCCGGAGAGTTGATGCGGATACGCACGCAGCCGCTCTTCCGGGCTGGGAATGCCCATCAGGCCGAGCGTGTCACGCGCATGCTCGCGGGCCTGCGCGTGGCTCATGTCGCTGTGCGCGCGCACGGCCTCGATCATCTGGGCGTCGATGCGCAGCACGGGGTTGAGCGTCATCATCGGGTCTTGGAAGACCATGGCGATGCGGTTGCCCTGTAGCTTGCGCAGTTCGCGTGCGGGCAGCTTGGTCAGGTCACGGCCCTGGTAGAGGATCTCGCCGCTGACCACGCGGCCGGGCGGGTCTACCAGACCCATGATCGAGAAGCCGGTGACCGACTTGCCCGAGCCCGATTCGCCTACGAGCCCCAGGATGCGCCCGCGCGCCAGCGAGAACGACACGTCGTCCACTGCAGGCAGCACGCCGTCACGTGTGAAGAAGTGCGTGCGCAGGTTGCGGACTTCGAGTGTCAATGCATTGGTTGATGCGTTGCTGGACGCACTCATCGTTGCGTCCTCGGGTTCAGCACTTCACGCAGGCGGTCGCCCACCAGGTTGATGGCGACCAGCGCCAGCAGCAGCGCAATGCCTGGGTAGAAACTGATCCAGTACTGGCCAGACAGCATGTATTGGTATCCGTTGGCAATGAGCAGGCCCAGCGACGGCTCGGTAATCGGCACGCCCAGGCCCAGGAACGAGAGGGTGGCTTCCAGCGTGATTGCACGTGCCACCTGCAGCGTGCCCACCACGATGAGCGGCGGCAGGCAGTTCGGCAGGATGTGCTTGAGCGCGATACGCCAGCCGGGCAGGGCGAGTGAGCGTGCGGCTTCCACGTATTCGCGGCGGCGCTCGACCAGTGCTTGCCCACGCACCGTGCGTGCGTAGTACGCCCACTCCAGCAGCACGAGTGTCAGCACCACGTTGGTGATGCTCTTGCCCAGGTAGGCAAGGATCATCATCGCCACCAGCACGGACGGGAACGACAGCAGCAGATCAACCGTGCGCATGATGAAGTTGTCGACCTTGCCGCCCGCGTAGGCGGCAATCAGCCCGAGCAATGTGCCAATGACGGCTGCCACGGCTGCGGACCCAATCCCCACGCCCAGGCTGATGCGCAGGCCGTAGAGGATGCCGGAATACAGATCGCGCCCCTGACCATCCGTGCCGAGCCAATACGTGAACGTGCCCAGGCCATTGGGCGAACCCGGTGGCAGGCGCGAGTCCAGCACGTCAAGCTGCATCAGGTCGTACGGGTTTTGCGGGGTGATCAACGGTGCGGCCAGCGCTGCGGCAGCCAGCAGCACCACGACGACCAAGCCGAACACAGCAGACTTGGACGCCAGAAAATCTGACGCCACGCGCCGCCAGGGCGATTGCTTACGCGGTGCAGGCGCCGCCGGTGCGGTGGTCGCTACCGTGGTTTGCGATGTCGTATTCATGCAGCCTCCGCGCCATCTGCCGCGCGCACGCGCGGGTCCAACATGCGATACAGGATGTCGACGATCAGGTTGAGTGACACGAACAGGCACACCACAACAATGAGGTAGGAAACGATGACGGGCCGGTCGAGCGAATTGATGCTGTCCAGGATCAGCTTGCCCGCGCCGGGCCAGGCGAAGATGCTCTCCGTCACCACCGCAAAGGCAATAGTCGAACCCAGCTCAAGGCCGAGCACCGTCACCAGCGGGATCAACGTATTGCGCAGCACGTGCGCCAACACCACGCGCAGCGGCGAGAGCCCCTTGGCACGTGCGAACTTCACGAAGTCCATCGGCAGCACTTCGCGCACGCCCGCCGAGGTCAGCCGCAGCACCAGCGACAGCTTGAACAGCGACAGGTTGATGGCAGGCAGCAGCAGGTGACGCAGACCGTCGACGGTGAGCCACGACCACTCGATGCCAAATAGACGAGCCGTCTCACCACGCCCGCTGGCGGGCAACCAGCCGAGGCTCACGCTGAACGCCATGATGAGCATCAGCCCCACCCAGAACGTCGGCAGCGAGAAGCCCACCACGCTGCCCGTCATCAGCAAGCGCGACACCGGATGGTTCGGATACAGCCCCGCGAACAGCCCCAGCGGCACGCCGATCACCACCGCGATGATGAGCGCCGCAAACGCCAGCTCCAGCGTGGCCGGCAGGCGTTGGAGGATCAGTTGGATGGCCGGCTCGTTGTAGACGAAGCTCTTGCCCAGGTTGCCGTGCACCGCACCGTTCAGGAAGCTCAGGTACTGCTGCCACAGCGGCTTGTCCAAACCGAGTTCCGCAATGATGCGTGCGCGGTCGATTTGGTCCACGTCCTGGCCGATCAGGATGTCGACCGGGTTGCCGATGGCGTGCAGGCCAACGAAGACGATCACCGTCATCACCAACACCACCAGCAGTGCCTGGCCGATGCGGCGAATAAACCAACCCATCATCGTGCTGCCTCCTGGTTGGAGGTGGCTTCCACTTCAGCGCCGGGCGGTGGAGCTGGTGTCCATTCGTCGCCGAAGATCTCGGGCTCGGCAAAGGCTTCCATGGAGGCGTAATGCGGTTCGATGTCTTCCTGATACAGCAGGCCGGCGATGCCTTGCGCCAGGCGGCGCGCACCTTCGCTGATGGCTGGGATGTCGCCCGATACGGCACCATGCGTGAGCGAGGCCGGATAACAGAAGCAATGCACGCGCGACAGGCCGGGCAGGGCGCCGGGCGTCTTCTCGCGGAATTCAAACGCAGGGCCGAGGTCGGGCGAATCGCTCAGCTCGGTGTCTTCCTCGCCGGGGCGCGGGGTGTAGCGGTCGCGCCACTGGCGGATGTGCGGTGCCAGCAGGCTGAATTCGGGGCGCGATGCCCAATCAGTGCGAAAGCCCGTCGAGAAGATCAGGAAGTCCAGATGGAACACGCCCTTGGGTGTGGTCACGTGCAGCACGCCATCGTGCTCATCCACGCCCAGCACGGCGCAACCGAGGTTGAAGCGCGCATTGGCATGGCGCGACACACGCAGCGTGCTGCCACGCGGCGGCGGTACCTGTTCAACGTTGATGTAATGACGAATGCGCCATTTCCATGCGTCGGGCAGATGCAGGTGGCCGTGCACGAGCCCAGGGCTGCCGGCGCCCTTGCCCTTGTTCACGCGGGGCAGGTCGGCGCGGCGGATCAGCAGGTCGACACTCGCGGCGCCGGCCTCCAGCGCCGTCGCCGCCGAGTCCATCGCCGATGCGCCCGCGCCGATTACGCCGACGCGCTTGCCGGCCAAGGTGCCGTAGTCCATCTCGTCGGACGAATGCGCCCACCAGCGGCGCGGCAGGCGGCATGCGAAGTCCGGCACGGTGGGGCCGCCCAGGCCGTCACGCCCGGTGGCCAGTACTACGCGGCGCGCATACACGCGCTGTGTCGGTTGGCCCGGCACATCGATGACAAGTTCGACGGCGCCATCCTTGCGCGGGTGAATCGCCTTCACGTGGTGTTCATTGCGCACGTCAATCTGCAGCACGTGGCGGTACCAGCGCAGGTAATCCATCCATTGCAGACGCGGGATCTTGTCGAGCACCTCCCACGCATCGGTACCAAACTGCGCCTCGAACCACGCGCGAAAGGTCAGTGCCGGCAGGCCCAGCGCGGGGCCCGTCAACTGCTTGGGCGAGCGCAGCGTCTCCATGCGTGCGGTAGTCGCCCACGGGCCCTCGAAGCCAACGGGCGAACGGTCGAATACCACCGCACCAATACCGAGGTGCTTGAGCGATGTTGCCGCCGCCAGGCCCGCCATGCCGCCGCCGATCACGGCCACGTCCAGCATGGGCTGGCCGTTGAGTTCATGTGGAAGCGTCCAAGCCTTGGCGGGCAACTCCAGCCAGGCCAGGTCCTGGCGCAAACGGGCTTCCAGTGCCGTAAGTCCGGTGGGCCCGGTGGCGCCGGGCGCGTGCGGCGCGTTGTCTTGTTGTGCTGCGGTCATGCGGACGCGCCTTCTGTTTCGTTGATGGGTTCGCCGTACAGCACCTGCAGCATGCTGGCGTGGCGTGCCGGGTCATGCAGCTTGCAGTCGGGCAGCAGGCGCTGTGCGGCGCGGGAGAGGGCGTCGATCAGTGAGGTCACCGCCGCCGATGGCCGCTTGGCCTCGGGGGTGATCACGCCAAAGAAGAAGGGGATGTCGGCATCGATCGGGCGGACGCTCACGCCGTCAATCGGTACACCATATGCCGTGACGGGCTCCAGCAGTGCCACGCCCAGGCCGGCACGCACGGCGGTCAGCGCGTTGAACGAGGCGTTGGTTTCGATCAGCTCCGTCGGCGTGACACCAGCTTGTGCGAGTGCCTGATCCAGGCGGCGGCGCAGGCGATACGGGTTGTGCATCGTGACGATGCGGCGGCCGGCGCACTCGGCCAGTGCCACGCGGTCGCCGGCGGCCAGCGGGTCGCTTTGCTGCACGGCGGCCACGCACGCCGATTCGCCAATCCAATGCACCGTCACGCCGCGATGCTCCAGCGGCAGGCTGCTGATACCGAGGTCTGCCGCGCCGGTCAACACGGCATGCACGACCTGTTCAGGCGAAGCGCTGCGGATCTGGACGTGTTGCGCCAACTCTGGATGATCGGCCAGCGCCGCAGGCAGCAACCCGGCCGCCAGCGCGGAGGTGGCGGCCAACCGCAGCGGGCGCGCCTCGCCGCGCGCGATCTCTTCTGCGCGTGTGCGGATCTGCCGCAGGCTGATCAGCGTATGTTCGACGTCTTCATACAGCAGGAAACCCTGCTCAGTGGGCGAGACACGGGGCCCCGCGCGCGTGAACAGGGCATAGCCGATCTCGGCTTCAAGGTCCTGGATGAGCCGGCTGATGGCCGGCTGCGAACGGCCCAGCAGTTTGCCGGCCGCGGTGACACTGCCCGTCGACATGACGGCAGCAAACGCTTCGAGTTGTCGGAGTTCCATCTGCCTGATTGATCCAAGTCATGCATGTGGTTCATGCATTCTGGTAGAGGCAGTATGCGAATTCCAAATAGTATTTTCTTATGTACTCATGCGTTTTACGCAGGCAACCGCTATGCCTCGCGGTGAAGCGGTTGCCCGGGCAGGGTGTACCGGAGTATGCACCTATTTGACGAACGTACCGTTCGGACCGATCACCGTCAGCTCGACGTAGTTCGATCCTTTGCGGCTGTTGGGGCCGTAACGGACTTCCAACCCGCCCAAGTCAATCGTGCCGGCGGATTCCAGCCCGGAGACAAAGCTGGTCCGCGTGGGCGACTTGCCCGCGCGTTTGAGCCCCTCGACTAGCACGCGCGCCGCCGCATAACCTTCCATCATCGCGTACGACGGTGCCACGCCTGCGGCCTTGGCACTGGCCGCCATGTCACGGCCAAGCTGCGCAGTTGAGCGCACTGGCGACGGCATCACCTGCGATACCACCACGCCCCGCCCAAGCGCGCCAAGCGACTGCGCCCACGCCAGCCCCGCGTTATTGGACAACGCCGCCAGTTGTGCCGTTACGCCTTGCTTGTTGAGTGCTTCAACCATTGCGCGTGCCGTTGTGCCAGGGCAGGCCAGGATGACAGCTTGCGGTGCAAACTGGCCCACCTCCGCCGTGGCCTTGGCGATGTCGGGCTTCAGTCGGTCAACCGTGAAGATGCGATGTGCGTCAGCGGGCAGTTTCTGCGTGGCGTGGTTGAAACCGATCTCGGTGTCCTTGCCGAAGGTGTCGTTTACGTTGACCAGGGCCAGGCGGCGCAGGCCCAGCGTGTCGAAGTAGTGGACCAGTTCCGCGATCTCGGTCTGGTACTTGGCGCGCACCACGAAGAGCAGCGGGTCGGGTTGATCGAAGAAGGTGGATGCGCCAGTCGAGGGTGCCACCACCGGTGCCCCCACCGCACGGGCCTCGGTCATGATCGCCTCGGTATTGGGCGTGCCGCGTGGCAGGAACAGCGCAAAGACCTGTTTGTCGGCCAACAGCGTATGCGCGTGCTTCTTCGATGCGTTGGCGTCAAAGCCGTCGTCTTCAGAAAGCAGTTCGATCTTGCGCCCATATACGCCACCGGCGCGGTTCACGGTATCGATATAGAGCTTGGCGCCTTGCGTCATCTCCTTGACCTGCTCGCCGGCGGGGCCCGTAAAGCCCGCAGTCTGGCCGATGAGAATCTTGCTATCGGAGATGCCTGGTTCGGCCATCGACCGGCTCGACGTCAACACCAGGCCTGTGAACAACGCGCACGCGATGGCGCCGCGCAAAGCGGAATTGCGACCCGTCATGTCTCCCCCTTTTTCTGGGTGGTTGTTTTGTCGTATTTCGCCGGGATGCTGCAACGCGCGCTGCAACATCGGCGTGACGATCCTAGCGGAGAAGCCCGGCGACGCCTTCCCCGGATTTCCCCGGGACTGCGACATCGTTGCAACGTTTTTTTGCGCACCATCTGCGGTATAGGCGAAAAAAAACCGCCGTACGAGACGGCGGTTTTTGCAACAGGCGACGTGCAGATCAGTTGGTCTGCCTGGTGATCTTCGTGCCTTCGATCGACGCGCCAGCCATCAGGCCAGCGTTGGTCAGGTTGAAGCCGATGATCGGCTGTTGTGCCGTGTTGGTATCGATCGCGCCATTGGCACCGATCTTGGCCAGTGCCACGGTGGCATCGACGCCGGCCGTCCAGCCCTGGCTAGCCTGGAATTTCTGCAGCGCTTCATCCGTCATGAAGAGGATGATGAGCGCGCGCGACTGGGCGCCGGCCTGGAAGCCCACCGAAGCAGAGGCGATGTTGTAGTAGCCCAGCGGGCGGCCGCCGCCGGTGCGCAGTACGCCTTCGCCGTATTGCCCGCCGACTACGAAGCCTGCGTTCAGCACCGATGGGAACACCAGCACGCCCTTGGCGCGCCCAACCAGCTCGCGCGAGCCGTTGGCGGTGGTGTACAGGCGCGAGAGTACGGAGTCGGCCTGTGAGTTGGTGGTGGCGTGCTTGTTGGTCGACGTCATCACGTCGGAGCCCTGTGCATTCGGGCTGGTGGTGGTACAGGCTGCGATCTGGGTGCCAAGCAGCGCGACAGCAGCAAGGGTGGCGGCAGTACGACGGCTGAGGAGGTTCTTGTTCATGGCGATCGGTCTCAGTGTTGTGGAAAGGGGGCCAAAACCAGCAAGCAAGCCACGCGAAACGAACTGACGCGGGCCTGAGCCGATTGGCCAGGGGTGTCAGTCACGTGGCAGCAAGCGGCGTGCCCGCCATATCAGATGAACGCCTGAGCGCTCAGTTCCTGACATTAGGCGAGATTTGTGGCTGACGTAGCGCTTTTTCACACCGGCTTGTGCAAAAGCGAAAGGATGTCGCGTCGCTTGCATGTTTTGCGAGCGCAACAAAAAACCGGCGCGAGGCCGGTTTCTTGTGCGATGCAATGATCGTCGGTCAGATCCAGATGATGAGCGCTGCCACACCGATGATCAGGCCGAACTTCGTCACGTAGTAGACCTTGCGGTTCCACGCCTTGAAGCGGCGGCGGTACTGGCCCATCAGCCAGACATAGCGGAACAGCTTGTTGATGCCGCCGGTCTGGTCGCCTTCATCGTTGGGCGAGCTGGCAGCGGTCATCACCTTGCGGCCGAGCCACTTGTTGATGCGCTGTGCCCAGCCGAATTTCATCGGGCGTTCGATATCGCAGAAGAGAATCAGGCGGTCCTTGTCGGAACCGTTGTGCGCCCAGTGCAGGAAGGTCTCGTCGAAGACGACGCCTTCGCCGTCACGCCAGCTGTGGCGTTCACCGTCGACCTCAATGAAGCAGCGGTCGTCATTTGGCGTGGCCAGGCCCAGGTGATAGCGCAGCGAACCAGCGAACGGGTCACGGTGCGGGTTGAGCTTGCCGCCGGGCGGCAGCTCGGCAAACATTGCGGCCTTCACGCTAGGCAGTTCACGCAGCAGGGCGACCGTCTTCGGGCAGAGCTGTTCGGCCGACGGGTGGCTCGCTTCATACCACTTCAGGTAGAAGCGCTTCCAGCCATTCTTGAAGAAGGAGTTGAAGCCGGCGTCGTCGTTTTTCTCGGCGGCCTTGATCTTGCGCAGATTGACCAGCGCAAGGCCTTCGTCGCGAATCTGCGGCCAGGCGGCCTGCAGCTTTTCCAGGTCAGGAAAACGTTCGACTGGCACGTACGCCGTCTGCGGCACGCCTGAGAAGGCATACATGAAGCAGTTCACCGGCGCGACCACGGCGGAGTGGTCGAACATCTGGCGCCAGAACTTCAGGCGCACTTTGCCGCGAAAGTGCACGTACAAGATAGAGCCCAGGTAGAGGGCAACGAGAATCCACTTGATCAAGGCGTATTCCTTGCCGCGCGAAGGCGGTCAGCAAATGACGGGGCGCAGGGCAGAGGACGCTGCTGCGCGCAATCCCCTATTTTAACCGTGGTGCGGTAATGCAGCGTTGATCCAAGCCAACAGCCGGGGTTTGGTTGATTGCGCTTTGTCACAGCCGGGCGCCATTTTGTCGGCGCAAATGTGATCTTTTATCGCGCTGTGCGCTATGCGCCTTACAATCCGATTTTTCGCCTCGGTGCGTTTTTGGGCAGCGGGCGGCAACCGGAGGGGACCATGGACGCAAAAAAGCTTGCCGAACCGCCCAATGAATCGCCGACCATCGGGTTGCTGCAGGCCAGCACCGAATCATTGGATGCCTCCATCCGCCGTGCGCAGGAAGCCTTGAGCGCCGTGTCGGCCCGGCTCGCACGCCAGGGCGTGACAGTCAGTCAGACTACCGATCGTTTCGTTGAAGCCGATGTCATGTCGCCGACTGAAGCGCGCGCTTTGGCTGAGCGTTGCATTGCCGGGGCGGAGTCCGACGCCGCCAGCATGGCGCGGGCTTTCTCGGCGTTGCTGTCACAGGTGGATGCGCTGGAGGCTGACCACGCGGGCCGTCGCCGCGTGCTGCGGCAGTGGATGGTGAGTCAGCTCACCTACAAGATGCTGTATCTGCACCACACCGGTCAGGATCCGATGTTGCCGCCGCGCGCATTGCGGGCGCAGAAAGAGCGGGTGAAGGCGCAGGTTTCTGCCCTGCTGGATGCCGGGCGCGCCTACGCCGATGTGCGCTTGACCGACCTGCGCTTCGAAGGCGACAGCGCGGGCCGGGCAAGCTAGGCGGGTTACTCCTCGTCGTCTTCCTCGGAGTCGAGGAAATCGCGGCGGGTCAGCCAGTCGGCAATGGCTTCATCGCAGGCTTTCTTCAGCTTGGCCTTGTTGTCCACCTTGTCGAACAGCGTGAAGTTCATCAGCGCCAGGCCCAGGTCTGTGATGTAGAACATCCGCTTGGGGTTTTCGAAGTGGACGATGCGGCCGTCGATGTCGCCGTCGTCTTCCGGCTCGGCGGGCATGTCTTCGAGTTCAACCACGCGGCACGCAAAGCGCGGTGCGCGCGTATGCGTCAGGTATTCGAACTCATCGTGCGACACTTCGCCCGACGGTGTGACGTCAATGGCGAACCCCCAGATAAAGCGCGGGGTCGGCAGATCCGACAGCTCGTCGATTTCATCCATCCTTGTTTCTCCAATCTGATGATGGCTTTGACTAACGGCACATTATCGCGCATGAACAGCACATTCGGGCGCGGAACGGAACGCACGATGTCGCGCTGTTTTTCGCGGTGCTCGTATGACTGATCCGCGTATTCGTCAGGTTGTTGACGGTTTGGCGGTTCGCAACGCCTTTGATGCTGCAGCCCTGGTGCCCTGGGTGGTTGCCGGGCAGCGCGTTGGCTGGCTTGACGGTGAGCGCGCCGCGCTGCTTGGGCGCTGGCCGCAATGGTTCGAGGTATCGGCCGGCAGGGTCGAATTGCGCAACACGCTCGTCAGCGAGGGCGATTGCACCGCCGCATTGACTGAGGTGATCGCGCGCTTGGCCGAAGAGGGGCACGTACGTGGTTGGCGCGACGAGCAGTTCGCCGTCAACACCGGCTGGGGCACCCCTGTGCTAGCGCTGATTGAGCGCGCAGCCGCACGTTTTTTTGGCATTCGCACCTATGCCGCGCACATGAATGGCTTGATCGAAGGCGTGGATGACGCTGGGCCGATGCTCTGGCTAGCCCGCCGTGCCAGCACCAAGCCGATCGACCCTGGCATGTGGGACAACCTCGTCGCCGGCGGCATCGGCCACGGCTTCGACGCGCGCGGCGCGCTGGAAAAGGAATGCTGGGAAGAGGCGGGTATCAACGCCAGCTTGGCTGCCGGGCTGGTGCCGCGCGGCACGATCGACGTCCTGCGCACCGTGTCGGAAGGCATCCAGAACGAGACCCTGTTCGCCTTTGACCTGACGCTGCCTGCCAGCTTCACCCCCGCCAACCAGGACGGCGAGGTGGCGGGCCACCTGCGCGCCAGCCCTGACGCCGCGCTTGATATCATGGCGGATTGCGCGATGACGGTGGACGCCACGCTCGTCACCCTCGGTGCCCTGGCGCGCCTCGGGCCCCAACGGTTCGCGCCCGACAACAATACGTAAAACGCTTCATGAGTCACTCCGGTTTCATTCTCACCCTGTCCTGCCCGGACCAGCCTGGCATCGTTCACGCCGTGTCCGGCCTGCTGTTTGAGCAGGGCTGCAACATTCTCGATTCGGACCAGTTCGGCGACGAGTTCACGGGCCGTTTCTTCATGCGCGTGCATTTCGTGCCGCAAGGCCAGCCGTTGGACTTGCAGACGCTGCGCGACCGCTTTTCGTCCATCGGCGAGCGCTTTTCTATGCAGTGGGGCATGTTCGACGCCGCGGTCAAGCCGCGCGTGATGATCCTGGTCTCCAAGATCGGCCATTGCCTGAACGACCTGCTGTTTCGTGCCCGCGCCGGCCAGCTGCCGATCGAGATTGCTGCCATCGTTTCGAACCACCGCGATTTCTACCAGCTCGCCGCGTCGTACGATGTGCCGTTCATGCACCTGCCGTTGCTGCAAGCGACGGATGCGCAGAAGGCGCAGCAGGAGGCCCGCATCTGGGAAATCGCCCAGGAACAGCAGATCGATCTGGTCGTGCTTGCGCGCTACATGCAGATCCTTTCGAACGACCTGTGCCGTAAGCTGGAAGGCCGCGCCATCAACATCCACCATTCGTTCCTGCCCAGTTTCAAGGGCGCCAAGCCGTACTACCAGGCGCATGAGCGTGGCGTGAAGCTGATTGGCGCGACGGCGCATTATGTGACGGCTGACCTGGACGAAGGCCCGATCATCGAGCAGGAAATCGAGCGCGTGGACCACAGCATGGACCCGGAGCAACTCACCGCCGTCGGCCGCGATGTGGAATGCGTGGCGCTGGCCCGCGCCGTGAAGTGGCATGCGGAACATCGCATTCTGCTCAACGGCCATAAGACCGTTGTCTTCAAGTAAGGGCAGGGGAACCAGCGTGACACGACAGATCATCCTCGATACCGAAACCACCGGCCTGAACGCCGCCACCGGCGATCGCGTGATCGAAATCGGCTGCGTGGAGATGGTCAACCGACGCCTGACCGGTCGCAACCTGCACTTCTACATCAACCCCGAGCGCGAAATCGACGCGGGTGCGATGGCGGTCCACGGCATCACCAACGAGTTCGTGGCCGATAAGCCCAAGTTTGCGGAAGTCGTGAACGAGATCCGCGACTACGTACAGGGCGCCGAGGCGATCATCCATAACGCCGCGTTCGACTTGGGCTTCCTGGACATGGAATTCCAGCGCCTGGGTCTGCCGACGTTCCGCGAGCATCTGTCGGGCCATATCGACACCTTGCGCGAGGCGCGCCAGATGTTCCCGGGCAAACGCAACTCGCTGGATGCGCTGTGCGACCGGCTGGGCGTAAGCAACGCGCACCGCACGCTGCACGGCGCGTTGCTGGATGCCGAGCTGCTGGCCGAGGTCTATCTGGCCATGACACGCGGCCAGAACACCCTGGTGATCGACATGCTGGAGGGCGGGGAGAGCGCTTCCGCAGAAACCACGGCCGTCGATCTGAGCACGCTTGAGCTGCCAGTGCTGCAGGCCACCGAGGCCGAAGCGCAAGCCCATGCCGGCGTGCTCAAAGAGATCGACAAGGCCAGCGGTGGCAAGACCGTCTGGAACCGGGGAGCACCGGAAACCACGCCTCCGCCAGCTTGATACGGAATCGAAGCAAAAAAGTGCGGCAAGGGTCTTTACACGGACACAGCTTTTCGCCATAATTTCGTTTTCGCCGCATCCCGGCAGTAATCGGGTGGTTAGCTCAGCGGTAGAGCACTGCCTTCACACGGCAGGGGTCACAGGTTCAATCCCTGTACCACCCACCAAATTCAGAAAGCCAGCCTCGCGCTGGCTTTCTTTATTTCTGGGTTAGGGCATCGCACATGGGGTTCAGTGCTCTGCGCCATGGCAGCATCGGATTGTCTGCTCCAGCTTGTTTCGCGCGTTCACGTGTCGAGCGTTGGATGCGAGGTGGCGCCGCTCGGCGAGCTGGGGAGCTATCGAGAGTCGCAGATTCTCCTCAAAAGATGATCACGCTTTCCCGTCGGCCCTACACACAACAAGATGTCGGTAGTTGTGTCTCCCTTGGGTCTCCATCAGTGGGCCTGTCTGACTGCCTCGGCCAAAGATACTTGGCGAGCGATGCTCGAATTGAGTTGCTTCAGCGATTGAGCGTTAAACGGTCTGTTAGTCGATTTTCATGCATATCTATGATGTCGACGATCTGTCATCGCAGCACGGGGGCTCGCGGCGCTTGTTCATCATAAGGCAATTCTAAGCAAGATTGACTTGGCTAATTTTTGTGTTTTTCTGCGCTGGCATAAAGCGTCTCTGAAATGTGAGTCGCTTTCACGGGGTGGCCGGTCTGCAGAAGGCGTAGTCGCAGAAATATCGGAATTTTTCACGCTATCATAGAGTCGAAGTCGCATATCCACTTCACACTAAGTGCTGGGTGCTACCCACTTCTTCTCACTGGAGCGGGCTATTTCGCGATCAATGAAGATTGAATAGGGTCAAATGGGAAAGTTAAACTTAATGAGTTTGTCTCCGCTCGATAAGCGAATTCCACAGTGGGATGTGGGTAGCCTTGAGCATCGAAATTGCCCATTTTGTGGAGGGAAGGCAGGTTCGCTCTCGTATAGACGTCCAGATAATCTTGAAGTGAGACGGTGCAGTAATTGTGAGACGCATTTTGTTTCTCCGGCGCCGAGTGTTGAGTCGCTCAACCAATTCTATTCATCCTACCATTTGTCTCATTTTGGTGGTCTTGACGAAACAGCCGATGAGGTTAAGTTTGCTTTGGAGGGGCGAAACCCGTATTTGGATGTGCGGATACAGGTAGTCTCATCTTTGCTTGAGATTGATGGTTCTAGAGTGCTGGATGTAGGGTGTGGGAAGGGGCACTTCCTGTTTCAGATGAAAAGAGTTGGGGCAGATGTCTGTGGGGTGGATGTGGATTCTGATGCCGCGAAATTTGCCAATAATATTGGGATCAAGCGTGTTCATGTTGGAAGTATTGAGTCTTTTGAAGACGAGCAGGGATTCGATTTGATTTCTTTGAATGATGTCATCGAGCATCCTCTTGATCCTCGCGGGCTTCTAGAAAGGTGTACGGAATTACTAAAGCGGAATGGGCTGTTGTTAATTTGGACGCCAAATGGAGATCGGATTGAGTCCGATGCTGAGAAGACAACACTCCGGGTTGATCTTGAACATCTGCAGTACCTGGGTGCTTCTACTTTGGATGTGATAACAAAATCCTTGCCGCTAAGGATAGTGCATTACGAGAGTCTTGGTTATCCGGTTTTGGATGGGGTTTTTGGGGAAGTGTCGAAAAATGGGTTGAGGAAGATGCTATTTAGGAATTTTGCGAGAAGAATGCCGGGGTTCAAGTATCTTAATGAAATGAGGATTTGGGTGGGTAAAGGGAGTCGCGAGAGAATGGGAAATTATCACTTGTTTTGTATTCTTAGAAAGAGTGGATAATTTTTGCTCAGGTGATCTCAATGCGTTGCTTTGACTTGGCGATAGGTGACGCTCGAAGTATTTCGCTAATCTGCATTGCCAGCTCTCGAGCTGCACCCTGGGACGGTCTGAGAAGACACGCAAATGGAGCGTACCGCTTCAGGGCGGTCTTTTGAGACGGCGCGCTAGTTAAGGAGCGTCGTTTTTCCGTGGACTCGGAGGGTGCCAATGTTGCCCGCTCCTCAGGGTGAGGCCGGGGGGCTCTGGTTGTTTCATGGACGAGGCGGGAGGACGTTGCAGAGGCGTTCCCGCCGTGTCCCGCTTGGCAGAGCGGTGACTGATGTTTACGCGAAGAGCCTCGAGCAAACACTGTGAAAAGTGATTTGCAGGATGCTTTTTTTGCTTGCGTTAGTAAGGCACGGGCTTGTCAGCTTTTTTG
>NZ_JSZO01000002.1 GCF_000801955.1 Ralstonia sp. A12 | reverse complement strand
GTGGAATCGAGGCAGGGTCAGCTTTTTGCTTCGCGCATGAAGCTGCAAGCTTGACACGCCGAGCGTTTCGCTCGACGTTCGGCACAAAACGTTTGGAATCTGGGAATTTGAACTTCACGCGCCGCGCTCTGAGGTCGGTGCACGGAGCATTGAGCTTTGCATTCGGCGTGTTGAACCCCGCGCTCACAGCTTTATGCCCCGCCCTTCAAACCATCCGACGCAAGCATCGCGTCATAAGCTCCATCCGCGTACTCCATACACGTCCACAGGTAGTCCGCCTGCCGGTTTTCATCCAAGCTGCGGAAATGTTCAAACCCGTTGGAATGCAGCATGCCCAGCAACGTGCGCAGTTTCGACAGCTTGTCGAACAATTCCGCATGTGCCTCAAGGCGTTTGGGATCAAGGGATTCGGGGATCGAGTGGGTCATCGTGTTTCCTTTCATGAATGGAACCACGCCCAGCCCTTGGGGGAGAGGGTGGGCGAGCACAGGCAAGGTGGAAGACCGATGACTAGCAATCGGCACGGCCGAAGCCGTTCAAGCCTGGCCCGCCCTTTGAAGGCAAAGCCAAGCCATAGCAGGTTGAGGACAAGCGCTTATGCTCAGCACTTGCCCGCCAGTCACGAGGCTTCCACACCTCGACCACTTCCTCTATGGCACCGGAAGTGATGGCAGCGAGTGTAGCGACCACGACTTCCTTCAAGCAAAGGCGGAACTATAAATCAGAATCTGCCGATGCTTCGCCGCGGGGCGCGCGCTGGCACACAAGTACTGCTCACCTTCATCGACGGCGACATCGACCGGCCGATGGTGGCCATGCAGCTGCACAACACGCAGGACGCCCTGCCCTGGCCCGCCGCCGACGCGCCGCTCGGGCAGGCGTTGTCCGGCTGGCATTCGCAAGGCCTGGGCGGCGACGGCTACAACCAGTGGGTGATCGACGATCATCCCGGCCAGTTGCGCACGCGTCTGGCCAGCTCCACCGCCAACAGTCAGCTCAACCTCGGTTATGTGACCTCGCACGGCGCCACGGGTGGCAACCGCGGCAGTTGGCGCGGCACTGGCGCAGAGCTGCGTACCGATGCGTGGGCCGTGGTGCGCGCAGGCGCGGGCCTGCTGCTCTCGACCACCGCGCGGGCGCAGGCAACAGGCACGCTGCTCGACGCGCATGAGGCACGCGGGCAGCTCACCGCTGCGCAGAAGACAGCACAACGCCTGTCCGATGCTGCAACCAGCCAGCAAGCGCTTCCGTTGGCAGCCAACGAAGCATTCGACCCGATCGACAAGGCACTCGACCCATCGCAATACGGGCATTACGCCAGCAACGTCAACGGCCAAGACACGCAGCAACCCGTCGACAAGTTCGGGCAGCCGCTGCTGGTGGCGGAGTCGCCTTCCAGCATTGCGCTGACATCTCAGGCCACCACCACGGTTTACGCGGGCCGCCATTTGCATGGCACCGCGCAGGCCGATTGGCACCTCGCTGCGGGCAACGTCGTGGCCGCCGCCGCTGCCAAGGGCGTAAGCCTGTTTGCGCAGCGCAATGGCATCCGTGCGATTGCTGAGGGCGGGCCGGTGTCGATCCAGGCGCATACCGATGCGCTGGCCGTGCTGGCGGATAAGGCTGTCACCGTCACCTCCTCTGCGGATTCGATTGAGATCCTCGCGCAGCAGAACGTCGTGCTGCACGGCGGGGATTCAATGATTCGGCTGGAGGGGAATGCGATTACGTTTGAGACGTCGGGGTTATTGTCGGTGAAGGGGGCTGGGCATCCGCTGGTGGGGCCGGGGGGGCAGACGGCGGCGTTGCCTCCGCTCCCCTTCGGCACCGTGATGCCAGAGCCTGCGGAGCATTCGCTGTTCCAGAAATTCGACGAGCAGGTGCTCTTCAAGGACGCTGATCAGAAGGTAGTCGAAGGTCGACTGCGCTTCCGCGTGCGCAACCAGGCGCAACCAGAGCAGACCTTGCGCGGCGATGCCCCGCAGGGTGGTGAGACGGAACGGCTTCAGACACCCACGGAGCAACCGCTCGAGCACGCCTTGCGCTACGCCCGATTCAAGTTCGATCGATGAGAGGAGAAGATTTGCACGATGGCGCATGACGACGACAACGGCTACGACATCGAAGTACTGGGCCAGTGCCGGACGAACCCGCGACAAGGTTCCCAGCACACGCAGAACGTCGAGGCCAAGTTCCTGTGGTCCTACGCGCAAGAAGAAGCCCTGGTCGCGCTAAGTGAGCAAGGTGACGACAAGTGTTGGCACCTGATTACCGATCCCGAGCGCCGAGCCAAGCGCATCGCCGCCCGATATGCCGACTTGTACTTCGCCAGCGCCGATAAATCGCGCGGCAAACTGCAGATGCTCTGGCCGGCTCTGGCCGCCTTCGTGGTCAAGGACATCGTGGAGGCCTACCGCTATTCGCGCGAAGATGTCCTCAACGGCGGCTGGCGTAACATGGCGCGCACCTCTGGCTTCTCGCAGGCGGTGTCCGAGGCGTTCGCCGATGCGTCGCCGTATGAGCATTCGCTGCGGGTGTATGCCGCGCTGGCCAAGGGCAACCTGTGGCTGTTCATGGACATCTACCCCTGGCTTTGGTTTGTGCTGGAGTATGGCCTCAACCGGGATGGCAGCCTCAATGCCGACCGGCTACGCAGTCACGTGGAGAAGCGCGACGCCAGCACGCTGCAGCAGCAATCCAGGGATGCAGTCAAGGAATTGCCCTTTGGCGCGAACTGGATGGGGCGGTTGCGGGGACGCATCGCGGGCGACCCGGTATACACACAGGCGAGAAGCTATTTCCAGACGCCCCCTGTGTGGGGCGGAATGGATGGCGGCTATGGACAGTTCCAAGCCAATGCCAGCCAAGCACATCGCTATGTGAAAGCGAACGTGAAAAGCTACGACAAGGGCTACCGCGTTCCAGGCTCGGAGTATTGGGGAAGCTTCAATGAGGCGTTCTATGTCATGGAGGAAGAGCGCAAGGAACTGAGCCGGATTGCGGACGACGCCGGGGCCATCGGAAGATTGCAGAAGGTGGCGCAGTTCAAGGTGACCCCTGAAGTGAAGAAAACATACTCGCTTTTTATCGACGAATATGCTTTGGACCAGGCAGGCAAAGTCAGCAGCCAGCAGGAAGAGGTGAACATCATCGCGCAGCAGGAGCAAATTAACGTACTGCAACCGCTGATCTACCAGGACCCAAAGTTGATTAGGACGATGGATATCAACCATCTGTTCAGCCGTGCGTCGCTAGGATTGCTGTCACCTACCTATACGCTGTACTTCAGTGCTGCGCCCAAGAACGACGATCCTGCGTTGCAGGCAACCTTCGATAAGCCCAAGGGCCCTTGGGACTATGTGACCGGGCGGAAAAAGAGCTTGCCGAACCCCACCGACCGAATGGCCTATGTCAAGGAACTCGCGGACAAATTTAACGACTTGATGAAGAACCGACGGTCATATATGGATGGCGAACTTCAGAAAATCAGAGGGTGGCTTCATGCTTAACCGGCGGCGCTTCATGATGCTTGCCGTGCTACCCGCAGCGGGTAGTTTGCTGGGTTGTAGCAAGACTGCAGGAGAGGGAATGACAGAAATCCGGTTCGATCTTGGAAAGAACATCGTTGATACGGCACGTGCTTCAGGCGTCCCGACATTTTCGACCGACAATATCGATGGCTATATCAGCTATAGCGTTTCGCCAGTGCCGGATGCTGTTGTTGCGCACTACATGCGTGAAGGCTTTGAGGTTCGGTGGCACCCGATCTTCTCGCTCGCCATGCGTGCTGACGAGAAGAGATTTCCGGATCGCCGAGTTCAGTCTGTGTCGCTCCTGCTCAACGATAAGATCATAAAAACCCATGCCGAGGCGCAAGCCCTGGTAGAACAAACGATTGCCCAGTTCCAGCGGGGCAAATGGCAGCGGTACTACGATCCTGAATGGGATGTGTTGCTCACAGGGCGGTCTAGTTTGCTCAATGAGAACGGTCAGTTTGGACGTTTCCCACGAACGATTGACCCTGCATACAAGATTCCAGCGGAGGACTGGCCGGCGGTGGTGCAGCAAGGTCCTATCTGGCGCTGGGTCGGTGATGGAGTGCTGGCGCAATTGAGCGTCAAGGGGGATGCCGGCACCTTGGGATTGAGCTATGACGTTCGTCTCAATTTCGATCTACTGGATGTCGCACTCAAGCGCGACGCAGAGAACCTGGCGCAGCAGCTCAAGGAAGGTGATGCCAAGGGCTGGAACAGCACGGCAGAACACGAAGCGGACAAGAAGAAGCGCGCAGCGCTGAACAAACGCCTGATCGAAAACGCCATCAACCGCGGGGACGCCGTCGTCAGCCCAAGCGCTTTGAAGTGACTGTCAACCCAGGGCGGCGGCTTCATGCCAAGCGATTTCACCGCCCTGGGCGCGAGTACATGCACGCACAGTCAACGCTTTCTCCGATCCTGGCCGCAGCGACCAATCGTAAGTCATTGCCTGAGTACACGTGACCACCACCAGCGCCAGCCCCAACTGGAGCAACAGCCATTTGCTACACGACTGCACGCAATCGCGTCGACAAGTGCAGCAGGGCGAGGTGATGTCCGCAGTCATGTCCGATGACGGTTCCACGAACTGACAGTGGGATAGCGATCCGTCTGATCCAAAGCTGTAGCACAGCCTCGCGATATCGTCGGATCCAATTCAGGAGAGGTTCTTTCAGTGGATGCTGAAATACGCCGCCGGCAAAACTCAAGATTCTCCAGCTCGTCAGACTGCGCGATAACCGAGGGGTATGGCGGGCGGGCCGCAATTCTGAAGAGAGGTTGAACAATGATCAGCGCGATTCGCCGGTTCCTTACTGCGTACGCCGCAGTCAAGACCGAAAGGATCCGTCGTGAGAGTGCGATCGACCACGTCATCGCCCATCCGACGCAGTTTCTCGGCCAACACATCGACCAGATCATCAGTCGATGCGGACAACCTGATCGTTTTTCCAGTTTCGACTTTGGAAAAGGGGAAGCCGAATGGGATGGCCGTCACCCGACCCGTCTACGTGTCTTCTTGCGAGACGGCGCTTATGTCGAAGAAATCGAATGAGGACGGCAGGGCGCGCCCCAACGCGACGCTTGCCCGCGCGGCGGTACTTCCGATAAGGCCATCTCATGCCTGCGTTTGAGGCCAGCACGGACGAGCAAACCGTCAGGCAGTGGAACGTCGATCCGCCGTGATGATCGACTAGCGCAGCACATCGCATTCATCATCTGCAAGCTAAACAGGACAACTGGATGTTCTGGCTTCTCTATTTCGCCCTACCCGTGTATGCCGGGGCACAGGTGGCAACTCGCGTCGGCCCGAAGTACGGCTTTCTCGCGGGCTTCGCCACGTTGGTTGCGGTAGCGGTTGCCGTATTGATCCCGCAGACGGCGCTGCTTTATTGGCTGGGTGGAATAGTGGAGCGCCGAAACAAGGCTGCTCCCACACAGCCCAATGCACCCGCCGCGGCACCCCCTCCCAAAATCAAGTTGCCGGAGCAGACCGGGGCGCGAGCGCGCTTCAGGCAGTTGATCGTCCATGACGATGAAGACGGGCGCCAAGATGCAACGCGTCTCGTCTACAGCCTGCTGGTGAAAGTTTTTGCCGAGCACATTGACGTGGAAGAAAGCAATGCGGGCTCTGACACGTCGATGGTTTCAGCCGATGAGTTGGCCGAGGGATTGGACACACCACCGCCTTGCTCCGACGAGGTACTCGTGGTGTTCCGCTCGCACGACCGTGCATGGTCTGGTTTCCAATGCGGAGGCGACAGTTTCCGCTTCCGGCATCGCGCGCTCACTGACATTGGGGCCACGTTGATCCATCCAGCAAAGGGGCCGGGTGGGTGCGATTTTGCATTTCGGTTCGACGTGTCCCACAAAGCTCCAGCGTCTGGCGCTGGCGGACAACCCAGCATCTACGACAGGTCTGGGTACATCGGCGTATTCGATCTGCCATTCACCGCGAACGAACAGCACGCGCGTGCACTCGTATCCGCATTCGCTGAAGTCGCACACGTGCTCGACGCGAAGTATGAGATCAGCGAGTGCATGGATGTTTAGGCACAGCAACGCTCGCGGCACCATGACTTCATCTGGACGGAACATCACCGCCTCTCGATACAGCCAGCTGAGATGGCTCACTACGCTATGCATGGTGGCAGCCCTCGTCGGTTGCGACCGAAGTGACACGCATGTGAGTTCGGGCACCGCCTCTCTCGCGCAGTACATCCACTTGAATGCGCAACCCAAAGCTGTCCGCCTTGAACTCGCCACGCTTCCGGAACGCAACCCCAGCGACAGCGGTGTGCCGCGCCCCACTGACTATGTGGCGCTGATCGCCGCCGTTACGCTGAAGGATTCCGATGGCAAAGAGATCACCGATCAGCCTCGTTACGCAGAACGCCAGCCGATTCCCGAAGCCTTCCTCCGCGCATGGCTATCGAGCGCTGAAAAGACTGCACTGCGCGATGCCTTCTCCCAGAAAGGCGGCCTCGCCTATGACGTCAGCCAGCTGGTGACTCGGCCAACCAAACGCGCCGTTGCCATTCCGATGGATGCAGATCACTGGGTGCTGTACCTCGAATACGTCGCACCCTAAGCGCAACACCGCACGCCTAGCCTGAGATCGGCATCAGCCGACTCCACCGCACACCTTCGCCCCTCCAGCGCCACCCCCAAAAAGCAAGTTCAACCACTTTCCAACACCGTCCTTGAAATCCACAAATAACTGTATATATTTACAGTATCTGTACATTTATACAGTTATTCGCCATGGACGACCTGATCCGGATCGAAAACGAGTACGACCGCCAAACCGTGGCGTGGCTGCGTAATCGCCTGAGCGACCAAGCCTTGTGCGAAGTCGTGATGCGCATGGAGGGGCGTGGCCGGCCGTACGCGTCGGAGGTGTGCCGCACACTCGGCGTAACGCGCCCGCCATACCAACGCGCTTCGCGGGTACGGCCGCTCAACCGTGCCGTGGGCGAGGCGTATCTCGCCACCATCCGCGGCATTCTTGGCGCGGGTCGGCACGCAACGGCATAACGGCGGCGTCAATCTGATACAGAGGCGGCAGTCTCTTCACGCAGCCAGGCAAGCCATGCACCGGCCGGGCTATCTGGCGTGATTGGCGCGCTCGACAGCAGGCAGTACGCAGATCCATCACGCTGGAAACCATCGGGTGCCACCAGCCGCCCATCATTCAGGTCATCTCCGGCCATCAACCTCGATGCGATGGCGGTACCCTGCCCCGCCAACGCGGCCTGCAGGCTCAAATAGAAATGTTCATAGCGCGCCTCGGGCAACCGCCCGCGTGGGCGCGGTGTGCCGCTAATGCGCCACCATGTCTGCCAGGCATCGGGGCGCGTCGCGGTGTGCAATAAGCGTCGGCGCGCAGCTGCATCCGCATGTGGCACATGCACGGGGCCGATCCACTCTTCGCAGATCGGCTCGGCGTGCACATGTGCTGGCCAAGCAAAGTCATTGCGACGCAGGGCCACATCCACACCTGTACGCGCGAAATCGATCGGCCCACCCGCCGCAAACAGATGCACCTGAATGGCAGGATGCCGCGCCTGAAAGCGTGACAAGCGCGGGATCAGCCAGCGCATCGCCAGTGTCGGTTCACACGACACCACCAGTGCATAAGACGTAGCCCGACGTGCGATCCTGTCGATGCTTTCTGTGAGAATGGAGAACGCATCGGCAGTCGCTAAACGCAGTTGCTCTCCCGCCGGTGTCAGGAAGACGGCCCGATTGCGCCGCTCGAACAAGTCAACCCCTAGCGATTCCTCCAACTGCCGAATCTGCCGGCTGACAGCGCCATGGGTCACGTGCAATTCCTGCGCGGCGCGCACGAAGCTGCCATGCCGTGCCGCGGCCTCGAACACACGCAGGGTATTCAGCGGAGGAAGCGCCATCTGTCAGTTTTTCTCACTGAAAAACAGCATCATAAATCGATTTTCAGCGATGGCCCTGTCGCCCAGAATCGGCGCATCTCCACTTCCCATCGGGCGCCTGACATGGCCGAACTTCTTGCCGTTGCCGTCATCACCGTGCTGGCTGTCATCAGCCCTGGGGCGGATTTCGCCATGGTCACACGCAACAGCTTGCTGCATGGCCGGCGTGCGGGTGTGCTCTGTGCCTTGGGTATTGCATTGGGTGTGCAGGTGCACGTGTTCTATACGATGTTCGGCGTGGGGCTGCTGATTGCGCACGCGCCGGCGCTCTTGCAGGGCATCAAGTTGATCGGTGCGGCCTACCTTGTGTGGATCGGCTGGAAGACGTTGTCAGCCAAGGCGCTGCTGCCGAGTGAGGCGTCTCCCAATAACGCGTTGAACCAAACGCTCTCGACCGGTGCCGCCCTGCGCATGGGTTTTCTTACCAACGCGCTCAACCCGAAGACGACGCTGTTCGTGGTCAGCACGTACACGCAGGTCGTCGACCCGAGCACACCGCTGGTGGCGCAGTTTGGCTATGGGTTGTTCATGTCGGTGGCGCACGCGGTGTGGTTTGCACTGGTGGCGATGGTGTTTGCGTCGGGCGCGCTGCGGCGCTCGTTGCTGGCGCGGCAGCGAATGGTCGATCGCGTCATCGGCGTGATCCTGATCGGCCTGGGCCTGTCGCTGGGTCTGGCACGGCTGGCGTGACACGCTGCGGCACGGCGTCGCAGCGCGGCCGTTGATTGCGGGCCAGGCAGTATCCTCGCGCGATGTCCGCCCGCCGTATCCATTGGAAACCCGCACCCCGTCTGCATCTTGCCGGTGGGCGCATAGTTGCGTGGGTTTTGCTGTGGACGTATCTGCTGGCAGCCGCGTGGATGCCGCTGGCGCATGCGGCACGCGCGCACGCTGAACAGTTGCCGGTAACGCTGTGCTCCGCGCATGGCACCGGCGTGATGATCATTCCGCTGTCGGACCCTGGCGAGCGCAAGCGTGTCGAGCAATCGATGTCGGCGCCGGCATGCTGTGGCGCATGCATCGTCGTTGCTGACATCGCGCCCGCGCTCGACATCGGCATGCCCAACGCACCAGCGCTATTGGGCAGCGTCAGCGCAACGGATATCCTCACCCCTCGCTTTGCCACACCCGCGCCGCAACGGCGCGCCCGCGACCCACCGCTGGGTTGATCCACCCCATCTCAAGACACCCTCGCCCGCGCTGCAACTGCGGCGGCGGGCTTCACCCATTTCGTCTTTTTCATGATGCTGGATCACCCATATTCCGGCCGGCACGCCATTGCCCTGGCGGTTGCCGCGCTGTCGTCCATGTCTGCGGTGCACGCGGCAGAACCCACGCCGCCTGAGATCGATCTGTCGACCACGATGGTGATTGCACCCGCGCCGTCGTCGCCGCTGACCATCGTCACCAACCCGAAATCCCCACGCCAACCGCTGCCTGCCAGCGACGGTGCGGACTATCTCAAGACCATCCCCGGCTTCACGTCCATCCGCAGCGGCGGCACCAATGGCGACCCTGTGCTGCGCGGCATGTTCGGCTCGCGGTTGAATATCCTCACCAACGGCGCCTCGATGCTGGGCGCCTGCCCCAACCGCATGGACGCGCCCACGTCGTATATCTCGCCCGAGAGTTACGACAAGCTCACCGTCATCAAAGGGCCGGAATCGGTGATCTACGGGCCGGTCGGCTCGGCAGGCACCGTGCTCTTTGAGCGCAACACCAAACGCTTTGCCGAGCCCGGCACGCGCTTTGACGGCAGCGTGGTCGGCGGGTCTTTCGGCCGCAATGACCAGAACGCCGACTTCACCGCCGGCACGCCCGACGCCTATGCGCGCATCACCGCCAACCACGCGCACCAGCAGGACTACAAAGACGGCAACGGCAACACCATCCCCTCGCAGTGGGACAAGTGGAATGTGGACGCTGCGCTCGGCCTCACGCCCGACGACCACACGCGCCTGGAGCTGACCGCCGGCACCGGCGACGGCTACGCGCGCTATGCCGGACGCGGCATGGACGGTGCACACTTCCGCCGAGAGAGCGTGGGCCTGCGCTTTGACAAATCGCACATCGGCGAAGTCCTGCAGCGCATCGAGGCCCAGGTCTACTACAACAATGCCGACCACGTGATGGACAACTTCACGCTGCGCCAACCCGACCCGATGAGCAGCATGCCGATGGGGATGGCTGCCGACGTGGGCCGGCGCACGGTCGGCGCTCGCGTGGCCGCCACGCTGCGCTGGGCCGATGCGCTGCAGTTCGTCACCGGTCTGGACATGCAGACCAGCCGCCTGCGCTCACGCAGCGGCACCGAGATGGTGTCGTACAGCACGCGTGCGTGGGTGCCGAGTGCCAGCTTCTTCAACACCGGCGCCTTTGGCGAACTGACCTGGTTTGCCGCCGAGCACCAGCGTGTGATTGCCGGCGCGCGCATTGACCAGGCCAGCGCACGTGACGATCGCGCGTCGATCAGCAGCATGATGGGCAGCCGCCCCAACCCCACCGCGGGCGAAGACCGCTCGCGCACGCTGCCCAGCGGATTCGTCCGCTACGAGCACGACGTGTCCGGCGTGCCTGCCACGCTGTACGCGGGCGTGGGCCATGCTGAACGCTTTCCGGATTACTGGGAGCTGATCTCACCGAGCATGGGACCCAGCGGGTCTGTCAACGCGTTCTCGGCCATCCGCCCCGAGAAAACCACGCAGCTCGACGTGGGGGCGCAGTACAAGAGCGCGCGGTTTGATGCGTGGGTCTCGGCGTATGCGGGTGTGGTCAACGACTTCATCCTCTTCAACTACCGGCCTGGCATGATGGGGCCGATGTCGCAAGCCACCAACGTGGACGCACGCATTGCCGGCGGCGAAATCGGCGGAACATGGCGCGTGAACAATGCGTGGCGCGTTGACGGTGCGCTTGCCTATGCGTGGGGACGCAACAGCAACACCGGACAGCCGCTGCCGCAGATGCCGCCGCTGGATCTGCGTCTGGGCGTGGAGTACGAGCGCGGGCCGTGGTCAGCCGGTGGCCTGTGGCGTGTGGCAGCGGCACAGCATCGCTATGCGTTGAATCAGGGCAACGTGGTCGGTCAGGACTTTGGGCCCAGCGCGGGCTTTGGCGTGCTGTCGCTGCATGCGGGCTACGCCGTCAGCAAGACGGTGCGCGTGGCCGTGGGTGTCGACAACGTGTTGAACAAGGCCTATACCGAGCACCTGAACCTGGCAGGCGATGCGGGCTTCGGCTTTCCGGCACGCACGCCCATTCCCGAGCCCGGCCGCACCGCCTGGGCACGCGTGAGCATCAAGATGTAGCGCGGTATTGCGCCGCCTGCACATTGCGCGAGGGAATTCGCCAAAAGTGACCCCGTAGGCGCACAAAATGACCGCGCCCGCATTGAGGCTCGCCGCGCCCTGCACTACCTTGGAACCATCAGCGATCGCACGCCGCGCCCGGCGCGCGGTCGCTTTTCGTTTGCTACCAAGGAGTGTTGTTCATGCTGCATACGCTTTCCAAGTTGTGGTGGGTGCTCGCGCTGCGCGGACTATGTGCACTGACGATTGGTGTTGGCGCATTCATGGCGCCGGCGGCCACGTTGGCTGCACTGGTGCTGGTGTTCGGTGCCTACGCGCTGGTGGAGGGGTGCCTACTGCTGGCCACCGCCTTTGGCGGCCAGCACCGTGGGCATGAGCGCTGGCCGATGCTGCTGCAAGGGTTGCTTGGCGTGGCGGTGGGGGCCCTGACGCTGTTCAACCCCGGCGTGACTGCGCTGGGGCTGCTGCTGTACATCGCCGCATGGCTGCTGGCACAAGGCGTGCTGCAGATTGTCGTGGCCGTGCGCTTACGTGAAGAACTCTCTGGCGAGTGGTGGCTGGTACTCGGCGGCATCGCCAGTGTGCTGCTGGCCGGTTGCCTGCTGTGGCGGCCTGAGGCCGGTGTACTGGCGGTGCTGTGGTGGATCGGCGTGTGGGCCATCCTGTGGGGCATCGCATTGATCTTCGCGGCGCTGCGTGTGCGCAAGTGGGGCCGCAGCGGCTCCGCGCGCGCGTTCGCTTAGCACTGTCCCATCATGCTCGCGCCGTTTCGTGATCGCGCGGATGCCGGCCGACAATTGGCCGACGCACTCGCAACGCGCAACCTGCCCGCACCGCGCATCGTACTGGCGCTGCCGCGCGGCGGCGTGCCGGTCGGTTACGAGATTGCACGGGCGTTGAACGCAACGCTCGGCGTGTTGCTGGTGCGCAAGCTCGGTGCGCCGTGGCAGCCTGAGCTGGCACTCGGCGCGCTGGCCGATTGCGGCGCGGGCCTACCGCCGCACGTCGAATGGAACACCTCTCTACTGGATGCCATTGCGCCTTCGCAGGCCTACCTTGACGAGGTAATGGCGCAAGAGCTGGCGGAACTGGAGCGCCGTCGCACACGCTACGGCGTCACACCATTGCCGCTGGCAGACGCAACCGTCATCGTGACAGACGACGGCATCGCAACTGGGGCGACCGTGCGCGCAGCCCTGGCTGCCGTGCGCCGTGCCAAACCCGCGCGCGTGGTGCTGGCGATTCCCACCGCGCCCGAGACCACCTGGCAGGCGCTGCGCACCGAGGTGGATGACGGCCTCTGCCTCATCGTCGCGCCCGACTTCAGCTTCCAGGCCGTCGGCCAGTACTACGGCAATTTCGATCAGACCGAAGACAGTGAAGTGACGGCGTTACTGGCCGATGCCTGGCAACACCATCACTAGCCCATCACGCCGTCTGCAGGCGCTGCTTGCGCTCGATGTCCGGCAGGAACACCGTCAACAGGCCGATGAGCGGCAAGAACGAGCAGAGGTGGTAGACGTTGTAGATGTCGGTGGCATCCGCCAGTTTGCCGAGCACTGCCGCGCCAATCCCGCCCAGCCCGAACGCAAACCCGAAGAACAGGCCCGACACCATCCCCACCTTGCCGGGAATCAGCTCCTGCGCATACACGAGGATGGCCGAGAACGCAGAGGCCAGCACCAGCCCGATGATCACCGTCAGCACCGCCGTCCAGAACAGGTTGGCGTACGGCAGCATCAGCGTGAACGGCGCCACACCCAGGATCGACACCCAGATCACGACCTTGCGGCCCACGCGGTCACCAATCGGGCCGCCCACAATCGTGCCCACCGCCACCGAGAACAGGAAGAGGAACAGGAACAGTTGCGAGGTCTGCGCCGACAGGTGGAACTTGGTGATCAGGTAGAACGTGTAGTAGCTGTTCAGGCTCGCCAGATAGAAGTACTTGGAGAACAGCAGCACGACCAGCAGCGTCATCGCAAATGTCACCTGACCGCCTGTCAGCTTGACTGCCGAATGTGCGCGGCCACCCGTGCGGCGAGCGTGGCCCGCAGCGCGCTCACGCTTGTACCAGCCGCCCACCTGGTAGAGCACGAAGATAGCGACGAGCGCGGCAATCGAGAACCATGCCAGGCTGTGCTGCCCATACGGCATGATGATGGCCGCGGCAAGCAGCGGGCCCATCGCGCTACCCGCATTGCCGCCCACCTGAAACAGCGATTGCGCCAGGCCATGTCGCCCGCCCGATGCCATGCGCGCCACGCGTGACGATTCCGGATGGAAGATTGACGAGCCCGTGCCCACCAGTGCCGCCGCCAACAGCACCGTGCCAAAGTTGGGCGCCACCGACAGCAGCACCAGCCCCACCAGCGTGAAACCCATGCCCACCGCCAGCGAATACGGCTTCGGGTGCTTGTCGGTATAGAGCCCGACCATCGGCTGCAGCAGCGATGCCGTGATCTGGTACGTGAGCGTGATCAGCCCGATCTGCGAGAAATCGAGGTGGAAGTTGCCCTTGAGCAGCGGATAGATCGCCAGGATCAACGACTGCATCATGTCGTTGAGGAAGTGCGCGAAGCTGATGGCGCCGATCACGCCAAAGCCGGTCTTGTCGGCCTGCATGGCGGGGGTGCCAGACGCGGCGGCCGTGCCGTTTGCGGTGGTTTGCATGAGGTTTTTGCGAAGAAAGGAACACAAGCGAGGAGCGCTCCATCATGCGCCCAAACGGTGCAGGCTCGTTACCGCAAATTCGACAATGATTAGCGCGAAACAGACAAATTATTGTCCGGGCAGAAGCGTCACCGCACACCGTGCCGCTTCACCCAAAACACCCCCTGATTTCCCGCAAACCCGCGCCGCGCTTGCCTCGGCAGACAGCTAACCTGTTAGCCATTTTCGTGCACGAGGCTCCTCCGTTCGTAGCATGGCCCGTCAGGAGGCGCTTTCTATACTCGCCAGCATGGACTGCAGTACGACGCAAGACACGCAACAAGCGCCAGCACTGACAGCCAGACGGACCCGGCGCATGCGCAGCACAACCAGCCAGCGCATGTGCACGATCTGCATACCGAATCGGTGACCGGCGCCCCAAAAGACTTGGCCGCCGCACACTGACCAGCCATGGGAGGGGAAGCCATGAAGATCCTGATAACGGGAACGCACTGCCGCGCGATGGGAGACCTCTTCTATCAGGCCTTGCTCGACGACCGCGTCGTCTGCTGCTTCGTTACCTCCGAAGCCGTGGACGTGACCGGCAACGCCATGCATCCGTCGCCCGCCATCGCCTCCCCGTGTACCGACCCTCGGCTCGCTGACGTCTCTCGGTCGGCGAGTTATTGCGCGCCCCTCGTCCCGTAGGGCGCGCTCTTTTCTACCGATGCCGTCAGCGCGGGGGCGCTGGCGGATCACCCCGGAACAAACGCCTCAGCCGATCAGCCCGGCATCCGTCAGTTCGCGCTTCATGTAGGCATACAGCACCGGCGCGGCAATCACGCCGCCCACCCCAAACAGTGCTTCCATCACGATCAGCGCGAGGATCAGTTCCCACGCGCGCGCATCGATGCGGCTGCCGATGATGCGCGCATTCACGAAGTACTCGAGCTTGTGCACCACCACCAGGAAGACGAGCGACGCCACCGCCAGCTCCAGCGATGCCGTCACGCTCATCAGCACGATGGCCGTGTTGGAAATCAGGTTGCCCGCCACCGGAATCAGCCCGGCCACGAAGGTCAGCAGGATCAGCGACTTGGAATACGGCACGTGCTGCCCGAACAGCGGCAGCGCCCCCAGCAGGTAGATGGCTGCCAGCGCCGTGTTGAGCGCGGATATCTTCACCTGCGCAAACACCACAGCCTCAAACGCTGCGGTGAGCCGCCCCAGCCGGTTCAGCAGCGCTGCGGCCAGCGGCTTGTGGCGTGACGGGTCAGGTGTATCGGACCACGCCACCATCGCCCCCAGGATCAGCCCAACCAGCATCAGGGCGCTGGCACGCAACCCGTCGATGCCAATGGTCGACACCTGATGGCCGTGCTCCTTGATCATCTCGACAAGCTGCCCACGCAGCTCAGAGACCGACTGCGGAACATAGTCGACCACCGCCGCCGGCAAGGATTCACGCAGGTTGTCGAGCACGTCGGCAAGGCGCGTGAGCATACCTTCGAGCCCATGGCCGTGCTCGACCAGGCGGCCGATCCCGATGCCCAGCCCGGCAAGAATCAGCGCCGCGATCAGGAATACACCGCTCACTGCGATCGCCTTGGCGCTCTTGGACAGCGTGCGCCGCTCACGCAGGCGCGCCTCCAGCTTGCGTGCCAACGCGTAGACGAGGAAACCGGCAATGGCCGCCGGCAGCAGATGCAGCCACAGCACAGCCGCGATCATGGCGACCACCAGCACGTAGCTGACGGTATCAATAGTGCGGGAGTGCATGGGCAGAGGAAGCTTCGTCATGAGAACAGGCCGGCAGCGATGTTGATGGAGAGCGCGAGGATGCTCGTATTGAAGAAGAACGACAGCAGCGACTGCCCGAGCACCGCCCGGCGCATGGCGCGCGAGCGGATGGCAACGTCGGCCGTCTGGCTGGCGACCGCGATCGTAAAGGAGAAGTAGAGAAAATCCCAGTAATCGGGCTCGATCTCACGGTCGGGAAACACCAGCGTCGGCTCGTTCGGCACGCGGTAGTACAGATGCGCGTAGTGCACGGTGAACATCATCGGCACCATCAGCCAGGCACCCACCACCGTCACGCCGGTCAACGCGTAGTGCCAAGCCTGTGCGTGCCCGGCCGACTTGGCCGTCACCAGCTCAAAGACAATCGCCACCATGCTGGCCACCACGCCCAGGCAGACCACCGCCAGCACCGCCGAGGCGCGCTCATCCTCACGGCGTGCCACAGCGCGGATGCGGCGCGGGTTGGCCTTCAGCATCATCACCGAGACCAGCACCAGATACGTCCACACCGCGGCATCCCAGCCGAGCAGCGCGCGTGTCAGCCAACCGTGCGCCGCCGGTATCAGCACAGCAACAACAATGCCCAGCGTGAACGCCCCGAGCAAACGCGGCCGCGTCGAGGCGAATCGGGGGATCGGAAAGGACTCGTCCTGCGGGTTCACGTGGGCCTCTTGTGTGCGTTCAGGCAAGGCGACATGGTAGCCGCTCCAGCCTGAGCGCCCAGCGCCACATTCAAGACGTCGTCAAAATCAACGCGAACGAACGCTTGCACTTCTCCTGCACACGCTCGTGGGTCTTCAGTTGCTCAGCAGTGATGATGGCTTCCGGATAGACGCGGCACATGCCGACCATCGCGATGTCTAGCGAGTCCGACGAGCTGGCTTGGAACTCGAACTGCTCAAGCACCGTGTCATCTGTATCGCGCACGGTGATCTGGAACGGGCCAGGCGTCACGAAGGTGGCACAGCCGGCCAGCATCGTGGCCGCCGCAGCCAGAGCGATACAGGCTGCTGAACGGGCGGTGCGAACGGGGCGGCGGGCACGGATCATCGAGGGAGTTCCAAGCGTGAAATGCTAGTGAGACGCGCGGACACTATATCGGTTCGCTACAAAACAAAAACGCCCGCATCGTGCGGGCGTTCTGTGAATCACGTATGGCAGGCGCCTTCGCGCCAGCTGCAACCTCAGGCGTTGGCACCGTCGGTGTACGTGTTGAACTTGTCGCCAACCTTGGCACCTTCGGTGTAGGTGTCGAACTTGCCTGCACGAGCCAGTGCGCCTTCGGTGTACGGATCAAACTTGCTGCCTGCCTTGGCACCTTCCGTGTACGTATCGAACTTGCCAGCACGAGCCAGTGCGCCTTCAGTGTACGGGTCAAACTTGCTGCCTGCCTTGGCACCTTCCGTGTACGTATCGAACTTGCCAGCACGAGCCAGTGCGCCTTGGCTGTACACATCAAACTTGTCGCCCACCTTTGCGCCTTCGGTGTACGGGTCGAACTTGCTGCCTGCCTTCGCGCCTTGCGTATAGACGTCGAAACGTTGGCCGGCTGCGGCGCCTTGGGTGTACACGTCGAACTTCGCAGCAGCCAGGGCGGGCACGGT
Organism: Ralstonia sp. A12; assembly: GCF_000801955.1. GTDB lineage: Bacteria > Pseudomonadota > Gammaproteobacteria > Burkholderiales > Burkholderiaceae > Ralstonia. Next base: position 444,271 of record NZ_JSZO01000002.1, on the reverse strand, counting down.
TGCCAGGGCGATCAGGGCTGCAATCAGGGTGCGTTGGGCTTTCATGATGTCTTCTCCGGGATGGGCGCAGCGCGTCGGGCAGGTATCCGGTGTTTCTCTTGGACTATTTCGCTGCGGCGCCGCATTCGATGGAGTCATCGTAGGCGAGCCTGTTCAGACAATAAATGTCGCGACAGACAATTTATTGTTGCGATATTCGAAATTACGGGAAAACCCGCACGAACACTGACTTTGCGGCCTGCAGCAAGGGATTGCCGGATTGTTTGCGCAAATCCAAGTCGTGACTTTTTCAGCAAAAGTCAGCTTTGTACGCCGACCGAACGCTTCGGATTGCTGCACCTTCGTGCGTCGCACCAATCACACACACGCGCCACAGATTGTCATTTCCGGATACAAACACGCACAGGTTTGTGGGCGGGCCTATGTCACACTCCGCGGCATTCGCTTTCACCCCTTTGCCCAACCCACGATGAAACGCCTTCTGCTGGCCATTGCCCTACTTGGTGCTGCATTCCTCTCCGGCTGCGGCGTGGTGGCCGCGCCCTGCCGTGTCGCCTCGGCTGGGCTGAAGATGGTGCCACTGGTGGGGCATGTGGCCGCAGCCCCCACCGATGCCTGCGCGGACATCATTGACTGAGCCCCTCCGCATCACTCCGGCGCGCTAGCGATACCCGCCTGCCGCGCCACCCAATCCTGCAGATCCTTCAGTTGCTGGGCGTTGGCGTGGAAAGCTTCGGCTTCACGCTCGTGCTGGGCTTCAACGTCAGAGAGGACAACGCCGCTGGGGGCTTCATCAAGGAGGCTGGTGGTGGTGGGAAGCTCGGCGTGATTGGCGGAGTTCCACATGCCGACAAAGCGGCCAGGGATGCGGCAAGCAGCATCGTCGTGCACAACGACTTCATGGGGTACCTCGCGATCGCGGTAAAGGATGCGGTCTCGAAAGACCGTCTGGATCTGGGTCTGCGCCTGCGCGGACTGGTCAGCAACCTGAGCGGTCACTTCAGCCTGGCGGGTCTCGGTCTTGGCGGCGGCAACCTGACGCTTGAGGGCTTCTGCCTGCTCCACGCGGATGCGATGCAGATCGCCCGCGCCATAACCCAGGCCAAACGCCAGAGCCAACGCCAAGATGGCGCTGCCCCACAAGCGGGGATCGAGCAAGCTCATGGCGTGACGACTCCCACACTGGCTGCAAGAACGGCCCGCGCACGTGACCACAGTGCGCGCCGGTCATTGATGCCGTTGGTGCCGCCATTGATGCGGCGGGTCAGCTCCACAAAGGCGACATCGGTGTCCTGATCGGCAAAGCGGTTGAGCCCGCCGCGTAGCCAGAACCATGCGGCCGATGCAGCTGCATGCACAGGCTGTTCGAGCAGCTCGGGCTGCGCTTCCAGATCCAGCCCCAACGCCATGCCGCAGACGCGGTAGTTGGCGCGGCCCGTAATCTGGATCAAGCCACGGCCCAGGAAACGCTTGCCGTCACCGGGCTGCGTATTGCCCAGGTCTGCACGGCCCTCGTAGCCGCGCTGTGCGGGCGTCGGCCCCCACAGCTCACGCACATAGCGCAGTTGCCCCGATTCGTGCCCGACCTGCGCCAGAAACGCGGCAATGCGCGCGGGCGTGTTGATCTGACGAAACAGGAGAACGTCGGCAAGGATGGGCGCGAACACATCGGCACGCGTGCCGGCGTTGGGCATGACGGTGCGCAGTTGCGCAGCGGTCAGAAGAGGTTCAGCCATGATTTGCCTTGTGCAGGGATTCGCGTACGTCGTCGACGACCTCGGCCAGGTCGGCATCGCGCCGCTTGTTGATGAAGTTGAAGACCCAGCGCACGATCGCCCAGCCCGGCAGGCCGCAGACGAAATAGATGCCGCCGAGTGCCATAGCGCCGTTGGCCGAGCCGATCCAATGCGCCACCCCGAAGTACTGGATAACGGTGGCGCCGCCGCCCACGCTGGCGATGACAGTGGAGATGAGCGCGACCGCCCACTCGCCGCGTGCGCGTGGCAACGTCATCACCATCACAACGATGGTGGCGAGTGCGCTTGCGCCGCCCGCCACGGCTGCGGATCCGCCAAGCGCCTTGAAGGCCGCTGCGCCCGCCGCCCCCGCAACGGCGCTGCCGCTGATGGGTTCAGACATGGTTTCCCCCCGGAATGAAAAAAGAAAAAGCCCGCGCGAAGGCGGGCTTTGCTGCTGAGACGACGGTGCCTACCAGTCAATGGCCTGCACGTCTGCGATGCTGGTTGCGGCGTTGATCTTGGCGATCAGGTCAGCGTACTTTTGCTGGGCAGCGACGCGATGTGCGAGCCAGTCTGCGTTGACTTGCTGGACTTGGGCGGCGGTGTGCGAGGTGAATGACCAGGTATCGCCATCGGCACACCAGATGGGGGTGGTCCAGTTTGGTGAGGCGATGGCGGCTGCGCTGACTGCGCATTGCAGGTTCCGCTGGTCACCGTCTTGCGATGGGTAGGTGTGTGCCGTACCGAGTGCGGATGAGGTGAAGCCGGTGATCAATGCGGCACCGCACGCAGTGCTGGCCTTGGCGGCCTGCGCTGTCCGCACTTGACTCAAGGTCATGAGCGAGGTCGGATCAACGGCAATTGGCTTGCCGTCAGCATCTGACGTAATGGCCTTCCCTGCTGTTTGCGCTTCCATCAACTGCGCATGTGTTATTGACCAATTGGCTTCGTCAACAGCGTCAGCTGGAATATTTGAGCCATGAACGGCAGAATCATAAAAACCGCCGGTGGATTTTGCGAAGAACATAACCATCTCCTTAGTATCCAATGGCAACCCATCCGCAAAGACGGACCCCCGGGTTGCTACAGTTGATCTTCATTGTCGAGGTCGTCGTACTGGTGATTTCGGCGCCAGCGAGGGCCTGAGACCCCGGCACTTCTCCGTTATTGAGGTATGCAGTTGCCCATGCAGCGGAAACACTGATCGGGAATGCAATCGGAAACGTGACGGTGGCGGATGTGTTTACACCCTGTTGGCCCCATTGCAGGATCAACCCGCTAGGCAGCTTTTGATAGCCGCCTGTCGAACTCAACTGTGCCTTAAACAAAGACGAAAACTGCGTTTGCCCTGAGCCAGAAATCGGAAGCCAAGAGCTTGTTGAGGCAAGCAGCGTGATTGAATCAGTTCCACTTAATGGAAGCGAAGCGACAAACCCGCCTCCTCCATAGATAGTGTCGGAACCCTGACGCTGAACTACGGTTCCCGACGCACCCGCTGGATGAAAAGTGATGGTCGAACCAATCGGCACCGATGACAGCAAGGGCAGCGTCAACGTGATGTTGTTGCCGACAACTGTGACCGTCTTTCCGCAGATTGAAGGGGGCAACGTCGAGCTGGTGGCAAATCCCACGTAGTCAGCAAACTGCAACCCTGCAGTCTTGACGAAAGCCGTCGTTGCCAGCTTCGTACTGCTATCGAACTGGGGCGCCGTGGTCCAGTTGGCACCTGACATCACAGATGCATACGGCAACTGCGCGCTACCGCCTGTTGCAACCCATTGGTTCGGGGGAACAGCGACGATCAACAAACTATCACCAGCAGACAGAACCATGCTGTTACCACCGTTCAGCACGCTATCCGAGCCAGCTCGTGTGACCGTCAGTGGAGCACTTCCACTGTTGTTGAACAGAAACGCGCCACCAGCCGGCAAGCTTGAACAAGCTGGCAATGTGAATGTCGCGGCGGAACCACCCCAAAAATTGATCACATTTCCCGCTTGAGCCGCGGTCAGCGTTTGTGAGGTCGTGTAGCCGTTGAAATTCTGAAAATTGCCCAGTGCGCGCTGCACAAACTGCGTCGTGGCCAACTTCGTGTTGTTGTCGAACTGCGGAGCACTAACCCCGAGCGTTGCAGCCCACTGCATGATGCCGGTCCCGCCCATGGCGTAGAAGTAAGAGCCTGCGCTGGACAGCAATGTGAGGGAATCACCTTGCTGCAAGGTGATGGACGTGACAACGCCAGCCGAACCGACAGAGATTCGGTCACTACCGCCAGCAACCTGCACATACAGCTTGCCCCCACCGCTGTTCAGAATCTCAAAGACAGACCCGTTTGGCGTGGCTGTGGAGGACGGCAGTGTCCACGTACCACCATCTGGTCCGTAGTACTGCAGTGCCATCCCCGCCTGAGCCACGGTAAGCGTTTGGTTCGTGCTGTATGCCGCCATCATTTGACGATTGCCCAGCGCCCGTTGCACAAACTGCGTCGTCGCCAACTTCGTGCTGCTATCAAACTGTGCTGGCGTCACCCCCGTGGTCAACGTCTGCCCGGCACTCACCCAACCATTCACGCCGTTCGACACGAACTGCACCGCCTCGCCCGGATTGAGCACAAGGCTGTTGCCACCGTTGCCTTGTCCAAATGCAAGCGTATCGGCGCCGTTGCGCGTGACAGTGGCCGATCCGCTGGCTTGCATGTAGGTCACGCAGATGCTTGTGCCATTCGGGCAGTTGGCAGCGGGCGGCAGCGTGATGGTCTGCCCGGTGGACGTCACGTTCACCAGCGCGCCGAGTGCAGCCGTGGTCAGCACGCTTGAGACCGCAACGTTCTGAATGCTGGAATAGCGCTCACCCACCGCAGCAAGCAAGCCGCCAACTGGCGCCGTCGGCACATTCGGGTAAGGCACAATGCTCGCGTTCGTCACCGTGCCTTGCCCGTTGGCAACCGTGATGACCGCCAGCCCCACGTACCCCGCCGTCACCGCTGGCGTGATCTGTGTGTTGGTAGGTGCGGCCGTGCCGGCGACAAGCTGCAACGACACCTGCCCGGCACGCGTAGTCGGCTGCGAGGCACCGCTGCCACCCGGCCCATTGAACGCCTGCGACGGATTCGCGCTGTTGTAGTACGGCAGCACGACATTGCCGATGTCGTTGTCCAGGTAGGCCGCCTGGATCAGGTAGTTCTGGCTGTAGCCGGTCGTGGCGGGAGCCGTGAGCGTGAAGGACTGCGCGTCCATCAAGATGCCTTGCTTCAGCAGGCTATGCGCGGTGTCTTGTGGCAGTGCGCTATAAGGCGTGCCATCAAGGTTGGCCTGCTGGTAGATCTGCCCCGGGTTGATGTTCACGCTCATCGAGGCAGGCGAGGTGGGCACGCAGTTCAGGCCCGAGACCACGGTGGACGTGCCAAACAGATCGGCGCACAGCTTGGCCAGCGCGATCATGGTCTGCTTGTTGGTATTGAGCAGGTCCGTAGTTTGCGGCACCTGGCCGCTGTAGACAATCTGACGATCCAAGACTGTTCTCCAAATGAAAAAGCCCGGCGTGCTGCCGGGCTGTCGGTGGTGAAGAAAGAAAACGCGTGCGCCTAGGAACTGATGCGCGTCCAGACGATGGAAGCAGCCGGCCGCACCGATTCAATGGCGGCGTAGATGTCGGCATCCGACACAGTGTTGCTGCTCATCGAGAGATCGGTGTACTCGCCCTGCGACGGCACGCTGTAGCCGGTGGTGACGGTGCTGTAGCCGGCTACATTCGGGATGCCGCTGCCAAACGGCCGATACGCCTGCACGAACGCCTGGTAGGTCAGCGAGACCTGTCCGTATGCGCCAGCCATGCCGTAGCCGCTGTTGGGAGCGTCATAGGCGCCGCAGTCGGCCGGGCAGTTGGGTTCGATCACGATCGGTGCGCGGCCGGTCAGGTCTGTCAGCACCCGCACGATGGCGTTGCGCGTGCCGCGTTCACGAAGCACGTTGGCGATGATGTTGGCGCGAAACGAAGCGTCCGACTGGCCGGTCCTGCGCTGGATCGACGTGCCGAAATAGTCTGCCGCGATCATGTCGAGCCAGCCATCGGACGCCGTCCTGATACGCGTCTGCAGCTTTGCATAGGCATACAGGCTGTAGACGTAGGCACCGCTATAGGCCAGCCCCTGCAGCAACGCATTCAGCACCGGGGATTGCGCTACATCCCCAAACCAGCGCGGCAGATAGCCACGGATGCGCGCAAAGATGTCTTGTTGATCACCTGTTGCCATTACGACACCGTGATGGAGTTGAGCGTGGTCTTGATGACCTGCAGGTTGGTGGCCGGCAAGTCTGTCGTGCCGCCGTTGAGCAGCATGCTCGTGACGTTGATCACCCCGGGCGACGCGTCATACGCCACCTGTGCCAGCCGTGAATATGCAAGCGTGGTACCCAGCGGCAAGCTGTTGACGTAGTTCATCAGGGCTGTCTGTACCTGTGCCGTGATGACCTGGTGCGTGTAGCCCGCTGCGGTTGCGATGTTCATCGCCACCGTGGCGTTGACGACCACCGGGCCATACACATAAAACGTGCTGGTCAGTGGTCGAACTGCATCCACCGCGTTGCTCACGCTGGAGAGCAGCGCGGATGAGGGTGAACCGCTGCCGTCATCCACGATCACGATGAACGTACCGTTCTGCTGCAGCCCCGCATACGTCTGGTTCTCCAGGATCACGTACGTCAGGCCTTGCTTGATGCTGGCAATGGCCGAACCGATAGCGGTCTTGGTCGCCTTCGACAGGCTGGCCACGTAGGCGATGAACCGCGAGCGGAAGGCACCGTCGGGCTCGGCATCGGCGCCGTTGGTGAAGGTGGCAGCGTTGGTCACCGTATCCACGCCAACGATGGCCCCCACGATGGTGGAAACCGCGCCAGCCACCGCGTTGCCCGCAACACCGGGTACGACCGCCTGCACCGGCACGACCACGCTGGCAGCGCCCGCTGGGATCACGTAGCCGCCCAGTAGAGCGTTGTAGGCGGGGTTGGTCGTATCGACGGTCACGTTGAACTGCTGCGTACCGTCACCCGTCTGCACCACCGCCGTGAGCGGCACCAGCACCTGCTGCGTGGTCGTGAAGCGCGAGAACGTGACCGTGCCTGTGGCCGGCACTGCGGCCAGGCGACTGAGGCCGAAGTCGGCCATCCACGAATCGAGATCGGCACCGCTTGATGTCGATGCCCGCGTGATCGCCATGACTTGCAGGATCAAACCCTGCAGCCAGACTGTCACCGCGGCGTTGGCTTCGACCACAGCGCGCAGCACCGACCCCACAGTCAGATCGACCAACACCTTGGCATAGCCCTGGATGGCCGTTACCTGGTTGCGCACGAGCGTCACCCAGTCTTGCGTCTGAATGGACATATCACTTGCTCACATTGAATTGAAGGGATACCGGCTCGCGCGTGATCGAGCTGGAGTACAGAATGCGCACGCTCACACCGCCCGTGATGGCAGTCACATCCACCTGCGGCTCGGGCGTCTGTGCGACGCCAGCCTCCAGCGCCGTCTGCGTGCGGATGAGGCCGCGCAACGCAGCGATGTCGAGCGTCTGCCCAATCCGCTGCGGCAGGCCCGCGCCGTAGTCGGTATGAAAAAGGTAGTCACCAGGATTGGTCACCAGGCGTCGCACAATGCGTTGCTGCGTACGCAGGTCCGCACTGGCAAGTCCCAGATCACCCGTGGGCGAGACACCAATATCGTCGCCCACCCAGTGGTTCACGTCGTTCAAGAGTTGCTGGGTCATGCCACGCTCCCCGTTGTGCTGGGGCCGGACTGCACGCCCGTGTGGCGGTGCGTTTCGTCGATCGGATGGCCATTGGCCGACACCCGCCCACTGAACTGCGTGTTGCCGCTGATGCTCATCGAGTTGCCGGTGCCGTTGTTGCCTGACACCGCCATGCCGGCCTGACCGGTGATGGTTTGCGTCACCAGCAGCGTGCCGTCGATCTGCACCGGGCCGCTGTGGTTCCACTGCGGCGCCTGGCTGGTGAGCGTGCCCGCACTGATGAGCGTGACCGTGCCGTCGTTGTGGAACTGCAGCTTGGAACCCGACGCGTGCGAGAGAAAGAACTCACCGGATTGCGCGCCAGTCGGCCGCGCTTGATCACTGAACAGGCGTGCGCAGATGTAGCCGTTCTCAACATCGCCGCCGAGGAACTGCACCTCCACCTGATCGCCCGGGCTGACCGGCGCATCGATGCCCCAGCCATTGCCGACCCAGGCAGAGGCAACGGGCATCCAGCCGGTCAGCGAGCGCGCTGGGTCGGCGGGGTCTTCGGGTTGGAGGCGTACGCGCGCAGATGCCGTGCCCGCGTCGTAGCTGGTGACGATGCCCATGCGATTCTCTGCGCGATTCGACTGCGCCATCATCGCAGCGAGCACCATCTGGTTGCGGAGCTGTTGGATCATTTGCTGGTGTCCCTGTTGATGTCTTTGGCCGAGATCTCCATCACGTAGCCTTCACCCAGGCTCATGCTGCGCGTGATGCTGTCGATGAGGTAGTCCTGGTCGAACTTCGTGCCGGTGCCGGTCAGGCGGATGGTGTCGGTTTGCGTGAGGACGTGATCGGCGGGCAGACGCGCATGCAGTTTCATCTCGTGCTGCGCCACCTCGTCGTGCTTCTGCTTGGCCAGGCGCTTGACGCCAGCCTGGTCGAGGCCGTTGCGCTCAACGGTGTGGGTGGGCTTGCGGCCCTTACCGCCATCGGCCTCGTTGCTATACCGGGCAACAAACGGCTTGCTCTGCTTCTGGTGCCACGAGCGCGCCTCGACCGTTACGCCTTTTGCAACCGTCAGGTCACGCGACAACTGCAGACTGGCCACATTGGCCGCCGGGTTGCCCTTGTCATCACGCCCCCAGCGCAACTCATAGGGCTCAGCCGACGCGGGTGCACGCGGGCCGAAGTACAGCGTCTTGCCAGTGACATAGCAGACGAACCCTTCAGCAAGGGCCATCGCAGCAAGCAGGTCCCATTCACTGCGCTGGTCCGTCATGCTGACCTGATCACGCGCATACAGCTTGCCCACCGGGTTCTTCGTCGCGCTACCGGCGATCTCTAAGCCATGTCCCGTTGCCAGCGTTTCAGCCACTTCCGATGCGGTCTGGTTCTGGAACTGCACGGTCACCTTCGCATCGATGAACAGTGCGGTCAGGTCCCGGCCGCTCAGTGTCAGTTGCGCCACAACCGGATCGCACTCGACGCTATCAACGCGGCCGTAGATCAGCGTTAGCAGATTGGTCTCGTCGTACTGCAGCGGATCCTGCGGAAAGCCGGCAAAGATCTCGACCAGCAGCTCCCGCTGGCTGGAGAACCAGTTCGCGTCGCGGTCGGGTGGCAGGCCACCCATGGCCAGCGTGAGCTGAAACGTATCGGCCTGCGCATACGAGTTGTTCTGCACCGACCAGCTCACACAGGCCGGCACACGCTCGCCGTTGACCCTCACGATCGTGCGTGGTTGCCTCACCTGCGGCACCACGGGTAGTTTGTTCAGGCTCATAGAAGAAAAAGGCCCCGCAGTGCGGGGCCGTCCAGTTGGTGAAACTGCGGAGCTAAGGGTTCATCAGGCCGCCCACGTTGTCCTTGTTAGGCGGAATCGTCAGCGTCTGGATGCCCTGCACCTGCGGGTCACCCATGAGTTGCGGATTGGCCTTTGCCAGGCCAGTCCACGCCATCGCATCGTTGTATTCCTTGACGGCCAACTGCATCAGGTTGCCGCCGGCAACCACGACTTGCTTGGCGCTCGTGTAGGTCGAGGTGATGTTCGCTTGCATTCGGCCGGCAACGCGATCGAGCTGAACCAGAACAGGCAAGCTCAGTGCTGAGCTGATCTGCCCATTGAGCTTGGCCACCTGTTGCGAGACCGGGTTGTTCGGCAGGATGCCGCCCAGCGTCGTCACCGTCGTCAGTGCATTGTTTGCGGACGCGACCAGCGTCTGCGCACGATTGCGGACCGCGGTGACCTGTTGCAGCACGTTGCTGAGCGTCGACTGCGCTGCGTTGGCAAAGCTGGCAACGTTGTCGATCGCCGCGTTGGCCGAGTCCATCAGGCCCGACAGCGCGCTGTCGCCAATGGAGGCGACCATATCGGTGACGGCTGCGGCATCGCTCTTGATCTGGTTGTCGATACTCTGGTCTTCATCCTTGCCTGCGAATTTCGACAGGTCACTGGTCACCTCGCACGCGATCTTGTAGGGGATCTTGTAGAAGCGCTGGAAATCCGCCCGGAACTCGCGAATCACCACGGCGTAGTAGATCTCGGACCATTGCAGTAGTAGCGATGAGCCGCGCACGCGCAGGTCATCCAAGTCACGCGCGCGAGCCAATGCATCCTCACCGAGCAGCCAGCCAGACCACTCGACGGGCGCGCAGAACGCCCCCATTGAGTCGATCACGCGCGTGCCGCCCACCAGGTCATGCATGGCCAGCTTTTGCGTACCGCCAAACGAGAGGCTTTCGGGAATCTCCAGATCCTTGAACTGGAACCTCCCAAGCTTGAGAGCAAAATCAGACATGGTTGGTCAAAGTCCAGAAGGCATCAGTTGCATGCCGGTGTTGAAACTGCTGGAACCGGTTTGCGGCCGTGCGAGGTTGCCGTTGATCTGCTTCCACACCACTTGCCCGACCGAGCGGCCGTCCATCGTCACGTCACCCTTGAGGATGACGGGCTTCTGATCTGCGATCTTGACGGAGCTGCCGACCACCGGGCTGCGGTTGTGACCTTCGTTCGAGTAGGGTGTGGTGGGAGGACTCGTGAGCTTCTTGCCTTCACCCGGGTGCAGCAGGTCGTACAGATAGGTGCCGAGCGTTGCACCTTTGACACCGCTCATACGCTCCGCCAGCGGGTTGATGAGGTTGGTGTTTGCCCAACTGCCGACCTGATAGGCGGTCTTGCCGACTTGCCAAGCTGTGTCGATCGCGTTGACCGCCAAACCAACCGGTCCGGCAAACCGTAACGCTGTACGCGCCACGGGTGACTTGACCAGGGCGCCCACAGCGCCCAGTACGCCTTTCAACGGCGACTTGGCCAAAGCCCCCGCGGTACTCAAGAGCCCCCGCCCCAAGCCAGCGCCCTTGCGAAGCACCGACACGCCGGTTGCCCCCAGCGCCTTCACCATCGTGCCGGCATTGCGCCCAACCAACCGCACCCCTGTTGCAAGCGAACGGCCTCTGCTGGCCATGTTGCGAACCAGCGTCCTGCCCCAGCCTGCACCGGTACGGAGCGCTGACACCGTACTTTTCCCCAGCGACTTCGCCATGGTGCCTGCGCGGCGCCCCACCGATCGCACCCCATTTGCGAGCGAGCGACCACGGTTCGCCACGTTGCGGACCAATCTCCTGCCCCACTCCGCCCCCTTGCGGAGTGCCGACATCCCCGCTTTACTCATCCGCTTCACGCGCGAGCCGAGCGCCCCGCCCAGCTTGCGAAGCGGCTTGCGCGCGATCGACTCACCCAGCTTCAGGCAATCGCACGGTGAGCCCTTGCCCGAGCCACCACCGCCCGCAGGAGGCACCAATACTGGCAACAGCTTCTTGAAGAGCGTCAATCCCGTGACTGCGAGCATGACCCCCTTCGCTACCTCAGGATGCTCCTGCGCAAGCTTCGTGATTTTCTCGATAAGGTGACTGAACTTCTCCAAGCCGGCAATCGCCAACGGCAAGATATTCTCGCCGAGCGTGATCTTCAGATTGGTGACCTTGGCTTCATAGTCCTTCAACTTGGCGTCATGTCCCTCGTTTGCCTTTTCATAGGTCTGGGAAACGCCACCCGCCTGACTGCGGTTCTGAAGGTACTTGCCGGCACGGTCCTGCTCGTGAAGCAGCACGTTCGCGAGGCTGGCGTCTTTCGCCCCCAGAATGGCTTCCAGCTTCGTGTTGAGACGATCCCCCGTGTACCCCTGCTTCTGCAGCGCGGGCACAATCACGTCGGCCACATACTTGAACGGGTTGGCCGCAAACTCTTGCGAACGCGCCATGCCAGTCGCGTCCACGCCGACAATGTGACCGGACTTGTCACGATGCACGGCCTTGTGGTCCAGCAGCTTGACCCGCTCCAGCTCACGCACCGCGGTCGGCGACATCTTCCCCGAGGTCCAGCCCTGGAGCGTGGTCATCGCGGCGACGCTGGTGTTGGAAGCACCCGCGCTCTGCATGAACTGCTTCAGCCCGAAGAATGCGGCCTCGGTTTGTGTGAACTTCGTCGAGAGCTTGCCGGACTGCACCGCCTCCTGGTAGTCCTTCGGCTCGACCTTGCCGTTGCTGACCAGGTAGCTATTCGTTACCGCATCCAGCGTCTCTCGCACTTTCTGCGTGTCGATCTTGCCGGTGTTGGGGTCGATCACCCCGTCACGCATCTGCGCCACCTTCAACGCAGAGAGCACCAGTTCCTCAAACTTCGCCCCATCCTTCGAGCCCGTTGCGGCCATCAGCCCCGATTTCATCTGCGCCAGCATCTCGGTAACCTGCTGCGCCTGGGTTGAATCCTGCAGAATGGTCTGCGCGCCACCATAGAGGCTGGCAAGGTCGGTATAGGACTGGCCCTTGACCTCCAGGCTCTTGATGAACCTGTCATTGGCTGCAAGCGAACCGGGCTGAAGCAAGCTGATGCGCTCAAGCACGGTGTGATACTTCGACGCCGCATCCAGTTCGTCCTTCCACATCAAGGCAGTTTCTTTGCCAGCCTTGGCCAGGGCATCGCCGGTATCGGCCAGCTTCTTGATCTTCTGTAGTCGGGTCTCGACTTTCTCTGCGTTCTTGTCGATTGCCTCGAGCCGCGTGGCGATCTCCATCAACCCGCGCGAGGCGCTATCCACCAGCGCAATCCGTATCCCGATCTTGTAAGCATCGAGGCTCATAGGAATCCTTGTTCATCTGTTGAGGCCACCGATCTCACGTGTGGGCGTGTGCGATAGGGCGGCCCGCCAGCGCCGCCGCCACCGCATCGCCCACCCTCTTCTGCACGCCGTCAGCGCGCGCCAGTGCCCAATCCCAGGACGACCGCTTGGCTGGGGGTGGTGCCGATGGCAGCCACCAGCCCGCCCAAGCGATGCACCATCTCCGCAAGCGAAAGATTCATTCGCGCTCCTTGAAAGACATCGTCTTCAAGTCAAACTCCGCGCCATGAAATTCGCTGCATTTGATGGCCATCGCCTGGCGCATGGTGTCGTCCAGAGAAAACGCCACGTCGAACGGCACACCGTTATGCACGAGCCACATTGCCTCGTGAAACGGGCCGTTCGTCAGGAGTTTTTTAGCTCGGACTCCGGCTCGGCCGTCTGGATGAAGCTGGCCGCCACGCCGCGCTGCGCGGCTTCGTTACCCTCTTCGCCCAAGCGCTGATACAGGGCACGCAGTTGTGCCTCAGTGGAAGGCGTGAGCACCGGTTCGCCATCGATGGCCGAGACGAACTTGAGGTGCGCCACCTCCGCCAGATACAGCATGTTGAGTTCGCTGCTGCCGGCGGCCTTCGCAAAGTCCAGGTTGCCCAGCGGACTTGGCTTGCGCAGCGTGATCTTGCGGCCGAGCGCGTCATCAACCACCACCTCTTTCGCGGCGGCCTTGATGATCTGTTCAGAGGGAGTGATGGTCACGTTGGTCATCAGGACACCTTGACGCGGCGCGAGGCCACGAAGTTGACGGATTGCTTGATAGTGGCGTCGCCCGCGCGGTTGCCGGCGTCAGCCAGCGTCATCATCACCCCGTCGTAGCGGAACTGCGAGACCGAGCCGTTGGCTTCCTGGATCGTTTCGTAGATCTGCGCGCCCAGCTCGTTGAAGCCGGCGTAGTAGCCCGCTTCGAGTTGCGCGAAATAGTTGTCGAGCGTGGCATCCTGGCGCTCCACGTCAAACGAACCCGACCAGCCATCGAAGAAGCGCACGTGGTCGGTGATGCCGTCCAGGCGCTTGACGCGCACGTCGGTCACATCCTGCTTGCTCTTGAAAGCGGTGATCTTGCTCGGTTGCAGCGTGCCGCCTGCAGTCTGGATGACCAGCGCGTAGTCGCGGCCGACGGTATAGCCTTGAATCGGCATAGTGTTCTCCAAAAAAAAAAGCCCCGCGCATTGCGGAGCCGAAGGGTTGATTGAGTAGCGTGTTACTGGTTGTTGGTCGAGGTCCGGATCACGGTGGCTTGCGAGCCTTCCACGTTCACCAGGAACTTCTCGATAACCGACAGGTAGACCACCTTCACGTCGGCCTGCATGTAGCCCAGCGCGACGCGGTTCATCGGGTTGTTGTTCGCATCGATCTGTACCGAGTACGCCGGACCGCCGTTGACCGCGCCGATCATGCCCTGCTGCTCCATCGAGCTCAGGAAGTTCGACAACGTGGCCGCGGCCTGCGCGCGCACCGTGGCCGACTGCAACTGGCCAACGTACTTGCCCATGCCCGCATTGATGGTGCTGGCGATGTAGTTGGTCATGCGCGTGTAGTTGTCACCCTGCGTGAGCGCGTTCGAGCTGGTGTTGTGACCCGCGCGGCAACCGAAGTAGGCACCGCCCGGCACCGGGTTGGTGACCACATCAATGCCGGCCTGGATCAGCGTCTGCAGTTCGGCCGAGCTGTAGCTCTGGTTGGCAAACGTCTTCTGCGTGCCGACCACACCATAGATCTGCTTGTTCAGGCTGCTGTTCTGCGGCGACAGGTTGGCCAGCAGACCCGCCACGAAACCTTGCGGCGAGACCAGGCGCGTCACGCCGTTCACGGTATCGAGCCAGTACACCCAGTCGCCGAAGAGCAGCTTGAAGGCATACGAATCGATGCCGCCGGTGCTCTTGGCGGTCACGGCGTTGGCGATGGTGTCGCCGCTCGGGCTCACGCCGATCATGTAGATGCCTTCCGACAGACCGAAGGCAACCTGCGTCGGCCACGTGGTGGCATCAGCGCAGTCGGCCAGCATGGCGATCGACACGCCCTGGTTGCGCAGCGCATACATGCCCTTGCGCGGCACAGCGTCCTGGCCGAGCAGCACGGCACCGTTGATGGTGGCCGCACCGTCGGTGCCGCCCGTCAGGGTGAGCGTGGCAGCCGTCGGTGCGGTCGTGCCGGCGCCTGCGCTAGCGGTGATGATCTGCGAGGCGCCGCGCATGACGCTCACGCCGTTGTTGATGGCGTTGGCGATGGCCACCCACAGCGCATTGCCGGTCTGGCCCGCGCCAATGTTGTCGAACACTTCCGGTGCCAATGCGGGCGCGGCCACGGTCACCTTCCACGTGTTGGCTGCAGAGCCTGCAGACAGCGCCACCGTGACGGTGTTGCCCAGCGAACCCGTGTACTTGGCGGTGAACGTGATGCCGTTGGTCTGTGCGATCACGGTGGCCGCGGTGTCGGTGCCGTCGGTCACGCGCACGCAGCGGAAGTTGTTGGCGCCTTGCTGGACAGCCACGGCCACGGCGGTGCCCATGTCATACGTGCGATTCTGGATCGCGCCGAATGCCTGGGCATACATGGCCATGTTGCCGATGATGGTCGGCGAGTTGACTGGGCCCCACGTGGCGGTACCGACCACGCCGAGCACGTTGGTCGGCACACCATTGAGCAGGGTGACCTGCGGCGGAACAATCTGGACGTACAGGTCCGGAACGATGAGAGCAGTGGTATTGATGCTGCCCTGCTGAACGATCGGCATGCTTGCCTCCAAGGAAAACAAAAAAAGCCGCGCGAAGGCGGCCACACATGAAAAAGCCGCCCAGAGGGCGGCACGGGTTGGTGAACTGCTACTGCAAATACGCTGGGCTGTTCAGCCCATCACTTACTCCACCAGCGTGCGGACGGGAAACTGCGCGCCCATCGACGCACCGGCCGTCACGTTCTCCACACCGGTGGCGATCTGGTAGGCCGTTTCGGTCACGATGGTCGCGTACTCAACGGCATAGCGCAGGTCCCGCCGGTAGATCAGGTTGGTCGAGTCATCGTGCTGCAGCCCAAGCTTGTAGCGCAGCGCGGCCCCCTGGTCGGGCAGCGTCAGGCGCACGAGGCCCGACAGCACCGCATCGACCTTGCCAGTGATGAGGTCGCGCGGCGCAGCGCCATTCGCCCATGTGGAGATGAGGAACGTGCGCTCCTGCCGGCGCGTCTCGCGCTGCACAGTGCCGATCCCCCCTACACGCGGCGAGATGTAGGTCGCGCCCGGAATCGTGATCGACGCGCCCGTCGCGCTCGCCGGCTGGTCTACCGCCACCAGTGCGGCAACCGCCGTTGCAATGCTCGCGGGTGTATCGCTGGCCTGCACGGCGTAGACATACACGCGCCCATCCACGAGCAACACGACGTTCTGCGGCATGCTGACGGTGCCGTTCACCATGACGGTCTGCCCGGCCAGGCTCAGTGCCAGCGTGTTGGCCGGCGGTGCAGACACCGTCCAGTCAGAGAACGCCGTGCTCTTGTGCCGCTGGTGGCTCTTGGTCGGGAAGACCGACACGTGCGCCTTGTTGGCCTGCAGGTCTGTCTTCAACTGCGTCATGTTGGGCCAGCCGCTATACACCAGTACGGGGTTGCCCGTGATCGACGGTTGGCTGGTGCCGTTCGGATAGACCACACCCGTGACGAGCGCGACGAGTGCGTTGGAAACATCAGAGAGGTCTGCCATAAGACAAGCGCCTTCATCAATGCGCGCGGCGAGGCGCGATCGATCGAGTGAGTTGCATCAAGAAGTGAGATCACCTCGATCAGGTCGTCACCGTGCAGTGACATCGAGGCAGGTGTTGCATGTACGTAAGCGACGCGGAGAAACAAAAAAGCCCGCTCAGTGGCGGGCATTTCTTCAGCGCATCTTCGCTTCGTCTGGGTAAGTCAATGCACCCCAGTGGGGTGCATGTCTCGGTCTGAACCGGTTACGCCGCGAGGGCAATCGAACATCTGGGAAACAGAATACGAAGGGGATATAAACCGTGCAAGGGGTCTGCGAAAAAAATTTTCAGGCAACCATCGGCACTGCCGCAGCGGCGCGCACGGCCTTCATCATCTGCACGCGTGCAACCTCTGAATCAATGACGTGCGACATGATCGACTGCGCCTTCGCAAGACGCACCTTCCAGTGCTTGAGCGTGTGCGGCGATGCGCCGTACTTGCGCACGAGGATGCGGCACACCATCTCCGCAGGCATGCGATGCACGTAGTGATACTGCAGCAGACGCTTCGCAACCGGGTCGGCAATCTTCTGCCACGCGCGCTCCACCAGCCAGCCATCATTCACGTCGATGGTGACGATGGCTTGTGGGGCGCCACTATCGGCATCGCGCATGGCAACCGCCAGGCGTGCCCACGATGCGCAGTACTGCGGTTGCCAGCTCGGGTCACGCACCACGCGGCCCCAGTTGTCCAGACGGTCTTCAATTCCCATATCCCATTTCCTCGTTGGTTCAGTGCTTGTTGATTGCCGTGAGATGGCAGCGCCCATCACAGCGGTAGATATCGTTGAACGTCGTGCCCTGGCTGTCGCTGTGCTCACTGCCAGCGACGCAAGGACGTGACGCGCGCCTACTGAAACAGGCGCACTTGCACGGGCGCCACGCGCACGGATTGCACCCAGCGGCCCGTGGCGCTGCACTTGCGCTCCTCGGCCAGTTCCAGCCGCTTGGCCGCGATCAGCTCGCTGCGGCGGGCAGAGACGCTGGACTTCTCAATGCGCAGCGCCAGCGCAATCTCAGCAATCGTGGCGGTGCCGGCGCGGGCCACGTAGTCGGCAATGCGATCGCACTGCAGCTTGGCGGTCGACGTCGTACGGCCACGTCGAAAGGCATCCATTGAAGTTTCGGTGACGGTCATGGGAAGAGGCTCCTGTCGGCGCACATCGCTGCGCGGATTGAACGAGATTCGGTTCGGCCCGGCAGCCCAGGAAGCGGGTTGGAGGCGGGTCGATGGGTTGTAATTTAGATTATTCTAAACTACGATGTCAAGACACTTCTAACCCACGGATTAGAAATTTCTTGCTCTAATGCGCCCCATGGACATCTACGACAACCGCCGCCAGTGGCTTGCCCACTGGATCCAAACCCTCGTCAATGGCGATCGCGCCGAGTTCGAGCGCCAGTACGGGTACTCGCGTTCACAGGTGGCCCAGTTCCTGTCGCGCACCTATCAGGACGGCCGCAGCATTGGTGATATCGCTGCGCGCCGGCTGGAGAAGAAGCTGGGATTTCCAGACCGCACGATGGACGCGCCGTTCTCCGAGGCGGCCGCAGACGCCGTGGGCGGCGTGGATGATGGCGCCCCCGTATCGGCGCACAGCAAGGGCTTTCCTGCCCGCCCCATCACCACGTATGACAGCCTGGATGAACTGCCAACGGAGTCGACCATCCTGATCACACATGTGGATGTGACACTGTCCGCCGGCAACGGCCGTGAGACCTGGCACGTTGAAGAGAAAGAGCCGCTGCCGTTCCAGGCCGACTACATCCGCCGGCTGGATGCGAGCCCCAAGAACCTGGTGGCAGTCAAGGTGCGCGGCGACAGCATGGAGCCGCGCCTGTTTGACGACGACACGGTCGTAGTCGACAAGGCCGACCGCCGCATCCCCACCGGGGGCGGCGTGTTTGCCCTGGTCTACTGTGGCGAGATGCTGGTCAAGCGCCTGTTCCGCCTGCCCGACGGATCGATCCGCGTGGTCAGCGACAACAAGGAGAAACACGATCCGTTCATGGTTGCTCCTGAGCAGCTCGAGCACATCGACATCGTTGGCCGGGTCAAATACCGGTCGGGCATGGGCGATTTCTGAGCGCACCCGTACCCGCTTCCCCAACACATGCAAACCCGCTTCGGCGGGTTTTCTTTTGGGTGCTCGCAACGTTCTAAACACAAACATTTAGAAGTATCTTGACATTTTATTAGAAACATCTAAAATATCGAGACCAACAGCGCGAGGGGAGCACAATGGTCAACGCGAGCACGCCGATGGAGCGCCTGGTCTGCCAGGCCCTGATTGCCGACGACATGTATTGCGCTGACCGCGGCCTGGATGACACACACATTTACATGGCACCCATCGCCGCCACCCTGCTGCGTAACGACCTGGGCGACCCGGCCATGGCCTCGCTGGGGCGTGAGCTGCTGGGCCAGTTCCTGCGCGACATCAAGCAGGCGGTCGCAGAAGAAGCGGCACTGGCCGATGCTGCCATCGACACGGCCGACATCGGCGAGCGTACGTGGTACCGCAACGGCGCTTTGGCGCTGGCAGCGTGATGCTGCATCGCGACCGTCGCGGCTGGCTGGGCCGCCGGCGCATCGATCTGTTGATCGTCATCGCCCTGTTTGGTGTTGCGCTACGCGCGCTCGCGCACCTGCTCTGACACGGAGATCCCCATGAAGCACGGCATGAGGCGAGACCTACCGCAATGGGTGGATGAACACGCCGCCCTCGTCGATTGGCTGCTCGTGATCGGCGTGGGCTCACTGGCCGGGGCAGTGATGTATCTGGCCGTCGTCCTGCGTACGAGCGGCTGAGCGCCCTGACTCACACACAACACACGTTTCTGAACTGAATGAACGAAGCACTGATCCGCATTCTTCGCACGACCCGCAACGCATGGGGCTTGACTGCCGCGCCACGCAGCGCGCCGCCCAACCCGCCTTACAACGCGCGCTGCATGAGCAAGCAATCCAGCCAGCGCCCGAACTTGTAGCCCACCTTCTCCAGCACGCCCACCTCGCGGAACCCGCAGCGCGCGTGCAGCTTGGCAGACCCCGGGTTCTCATACCCACCGCCCACCACGGCCACCATCTGCTTGAACCCGCGTGCCTGGCATTGCGCAATGAGCGCCTGCAGCAGCAACGTACCAACGCCCCGCCCTTGCGCAGCCGCATCCAGGTAGATCGAGTCTTCCACCGTATTGCGATACGCGGGCCGCGCGCGGTGCGGGCCAGCGTAGGCATAGCCGAGCAGTTTTCCAGCGGCCTCGGCAACGATATAGGGCATGCCAACGTCCTGCAGCGCCTGGAAGCGGCGCGTCATCTCTGTCAGGTCGGGCGGGTCGATCTCGAAGCTGGCCGAGCCGAACAGCACGTGCTGCGTATAGATGGTGACGATGACCGGTAAGTCAGCCGGCGTGGCTGGGCGGATGCTGACGGCGTCAGCGCCGGAGACAACGGCAGAAGCGTTCGTGGGCAATGCAGAGGACATGGCGACAAATGCGTGCGCGAAAGCATCATTGTCATGCCAATTTCACGTGGCGGACACGTCGCCTAACAGTCCATACAGGTATGCCTATCGGACGACGCCGGAATGCGGTAACTTGGCAAACGCATTTGCTACGCCGCGCCTCCCGTTTTCCTCCTATGCACGACCTGTTCCCCCTCCTTGCCGAATACGGTGCATTTGCCGTGTTCCTGAACGTGCTGCTCACGCAGGCCGGCGCGCCGCTGCCCGCCGTGCCAACGCTGTTGGTGGGGGGAGCACTCACCACGATCGGCCCGCTGCACTTCATGGAGTTGCTGCCGGCCGCGATCACCGGCGCCCTGATCGGCGATGCCCTGTGGTACTTCGCCGGCAAGCGCTACGGCCGGCACGTGATGGCGCTCCTGTGCCGCGTTTCGCTGTCGCCCGATTCCTGCGTGCGGCGCACGCGCACACAGTTCGAGCGCTGGGGTGCGCCGCTGCTGCTGATCTCGAAGTTTGTGCCGGGGCTGTCGACCGTGTCTTCAGCACTGTTGGGCACGATGCGCACGCCGTTCAGCGTGTTCGTGTTGTACAACCTGGCCGGCTCGGCGCTCTGGGCGGCAATCTGGCTGCTGTTCGGGCGCATGGCGCATGACAGCATCGACCAGGCGCTGCGGCTGCTCGACAAGCTCGGCACGCAGGCCGTCGTGCTGATCGTCGTGCTAGCGGCGCTCTACGTGGCCGGCCGCTGGCTGCAACGCTGGCGTTTTCGCAAGATGCTGGAGATGGTGCGCATCTCGCCTGACGAGCTGCACGCGCTGATCGAATCAGGTTCAGCCCCGGTGATCATCGACGTGCGCAGCGACAGCTCGCGGATGTCGCAGCCACAGCGCATTCCGGGTGCGATGCTGTACGACATGTCGAGCCAGCACAACGCCATCGAGATCGACGGCCCCGACCGCGAGATCATCATCTACTGCGCCTGCCCGAACGAGGCGTCTGCGGTGGTGGTGGCACGCACGCTGATGGGCCGCGGCTTCAAGCGCGTGCGGCCGCTGCACGGCGGTATCGATGCGTGGGTGGAGCGCGGCTATGGCGTGGAACACGTGGTCTCGGTATCGCCAGACACGCTGACTGCGGCCGAAGCGCGCGCCTGAGCCCGCGTCTTTTCGGCCGCCACAAAAACAAAAAGCGCACCTCGCGGTGCGCTCTCCCGTAAGTACGGCAAACATGCGGTGCGCCAGCCCCCCGGCTCGGACACGCCGCATCGGTCCGTGGCATCCACCCGAAGGTGGATGTGGCGAAGTGATCCCCGTTTGATCCCGTCTTCGCCGGTCGGACTTGACCCCCTTGTTATTCATCGCAAAGCCACCGTCGCTGCTGGGGCATTCGCGTTGTTATTTCCCGTCCTTCTCTACTTTCGTCGCCTTACGGCTGGCCATTGATATGGCACTCGTGAGGAGTAACGGCCGGTCTTAATAAAACTTTAGGAATTGCCCCCAGCCGTCACGCAAAGGTATCGATGGCGCCGTCGTGGCTGGAAACGCGCTGCGGTGCAGCGGCCACGGCGCTGGTGGCATCGGCACGGCCTTGCGCGTTGCCCCCAAAGCGGCTGCCGCTGCCACCATTGCCCGAGCCGTTGCCTTGTGCCGATGCACCCTGCCAGGCACCCTGCTGCTGGCTGAAATCGCCCGTGCTGACGGTCGTTTGCGCAAGCTGCATACCGCCTTGCTGCATGGCATCACGCAAGCGCGGCATGGAATCCTGCACGAGTTCGGCCACGGCCTGGTGCTGGCAAACAAAGCTGGCATTGACGGCACCGTTGTCGACATCCAGCTTGACGTGCAGGCCGCCCAGTTCGGCAGGATTCAGCTGCAGCTCGGCAGAAGACTGGCGGCGCACCTGCATGAAGGCAAGCTGACTGGCCATGCTTTGCGGCCAGGCGGCATCGCCGAAGGTGGGGAGCGTATGAACCTGCGCGGGCGTGATCGTGGCGCCAGCAACATTGCCCGCTGCACCTGCTGTGCCGACGGCGAAGGTCGGTGCAGCAGCGATGGCATTGCCTTCGGCGCGCGCGAAGATACCTTGGAACTGCGTACCACTGCCCTGTGCATCAGTCTGTGCACCGGTATTGCCGCCATTGCTCGCGCGGCTGTTGGCATCGGCCACGGCTGCAGCGGCGGTTTGCGAGATGTTGCTCTGCGTGCTCGATTCCGCGCGCTTCGGCAGGCCATGCTCGCCGTTAGCGTTCTGCGCTGACGAGGCACTGCCAAGCTGGCGTACGGCAGCCGGCGTGTTGTCAGACACGGCACGCGTGCGCGCCAGGGTCTGGGTGAGCGCATTGCCATCGGGCAGCGGCGTGGCGGGCTGCGTCGGCGTGTTGCCGTTCGCAGCGGTGCTTGCGGTCTTGGCACTCTTGGCGGCTTGCAGCGCGGCCTGTGCGGCCGGCGTGGATGCTGCCGCATCGGCGGCTGCATCGGTACCACCTTGCGAACCATTGGCCGCAGCGTTCAGCGCGGCCAGCGTCGCGGCGTCGGCATCGGTCGTAGTCGAGTTGCTCGTGCTCTGCGCCACAGTGGTCGTTGTATTCGACTGCGTGCCGGACTGCGTGGCCGGCAGCGTTGCTGTCGATGCACCGGCGGTCTGCTGCGCAACTTGTTGAGCTGCCTGCTGAGCGGCCTGGCGTGCAGCCTCGATCTGGGCGGCCAATTGGGCAGCCGGATCAATGACAGCCTGCGCCGCAGCCGCATCCAGGTCCTTGGCATCGGCAGGTTGCGCCGGCTTGGTGCTGGCAGCGTCCTGCGTGCTGGTTGCCGGCACGGTCTGCGCAAGGGCCGTGGCAGCGGGTTTGATGTCCTGGTTGTTGCGCGCAGCGTTGGCGTTTGCGGCGTCCTTGCGGGCGACGTCTGCACGGCGGCTGGCCGCGTCGTCAGCAGCAGACTGTGCATCGGCGCGACGGCGCGCGGCATCCTGGGCCAGGCGATCCGAGAGCAGGTTGCCGAAGGTGTCGCCGTTGGACGACGACGCGCTTTGCGACTTGTCTGCGGCAGCGTTGTTGCTGGCGGACAGCATGCCGGTCAGATCTTGCGCGGCAGTATTGGGGGTGGCACTCAAACCCACGTTGACTCCGTCTTCCGTCTGCGTACGTGTACGCGTGTTCAGTTGCCACCTTGGGCCGCACGCATGCGGATCACCTTGGCGGCGTGTTCGTCATTCTCGCGCTGGTCGCGGCGCTCCTGGTCCAGACGCTGCTCTTCAATATGGCGCTGGCGCAGGATGTCGAACGATTGCTCGCGGCGCTGCTTCTCCAGCCAGTTGGCGCGGCTCGCTTCGAGCTGGTTTTCCAGCGCGTTGATCGTGCCCTTCTGCTGGTCCACTGCGGCACCCAGCCGGTCAATGAACGCGGCGTAGTTGCGCAGGCGCGTGATGTCGATGCCGCCCTCGGCGTTGGCCGTGGTCAGCATCTGCTGGTGATAGTTGTTGCGGTAGTCGGACAGCAGGGCCAGCTTTTGCGTGGCGGCCTCGCGCGTGTTCATCAGGCGGCCGACTTCCTGCGTGGCTTTTTCGGTGTCCTTCTGGGCCAGTTCCAGCACCGTACTCAGGCGGAACGGCTTGCTCATGGTGGTCATGGTCGAACCTCCGGATTTCCACACCATCTACCAATCGGTTTCAAACTGTGCGGCTTGAGCCCGAAGCTTTTGCCGCGCTTAACACTTCACACTGTCAAGCAAGCACTGCGTTCATCTTGTCCAACGTGTGCTCGCGGCTCTCGTTCTCAAACATGCCCTGCTGCAGGAACGCTTCCATGTCGGGATAGCGGGCGATGGCCTGGTCGGTCATCGGGTCGCTGCCGCGTGCATAGGCGCCCACCGCAATCAGGTCACGATTGCGCTGGTAGCGGGCATAGAGCTGCTTGAAGCGGCGGGCGGTGTCGAGCTGCTCGCGCGGCACGATGGCCGACATCACGCGGCTGATCGACTGTTCGATATCGATGGCCGGGTAGTGCCCCTGCTCTGCCAGCTTGCGCGAGAGCACGAAGTGGCCATCCAGAATGGCGCGCGCGGCATCGGCAATCGGGTCCTGCTGGTCATCGCCTTCGGCCAGCACGGTGTAGAACGCGGTGATCGAACCACCACGGCCGCTGGCATCCACCATGCCGTTGCCGGCACGCTCCACCAGCGCCGGCAGCTTGGCAAACGCCGAGGGCGGATAGCCCTTGGTGGCCGGCGGTTCGCCGATCGCCAGGGCGATCTCGCGCTGGGCCATCGCGTAACGCGTGAGCGAATCGACGATCAGCAGCACATTGCAGCCGCGGTCACGGAAGTACTCGGCAATGGTGTGTGCGTAAGCGGCGCCCTGCAGGCGCATGAGCGGCGAGTTGTCGGCCGGCGCGGCCACCACGGCCGAGCGTGCGAGCCCTTCCTCACCGAGGATTTCGTCAATGAATTCCTTCACTTCGCGGCCACGCTCGCCGATCAGGCCCACCACCACCACGTCGGCCTGCGTGTAGCGGGCCATCATGCCCAGCAGCACACTCTTACCAACGCCGGAGCCGGCGAACAGGCCCAGGCGCTGGCCTTGGCCAACCGTCAGCAGGCCGTTGATGGCACGCACGCCCACGTCGAGCACGTTCTCGATCGGCTTGCGCTTGAGCGGGTTCAGCGGTGCCGGGGCCAGCGTGCCCCAGGCGAGTTCGTCATGCGTGCCAAGCGGCCCCTTGCCATCCAGCGGCTCGCCGTTCGCATCCACCACGCGGCCCAGCAGGCGCGGGCCCACGGGTAGGAACTTGCTGTGCGAGATGGTCGGGTCGGCTGCATCTGCCGGCAGGCGTTGCGGCTCCAGCGGGAACACGCGCGCACCGGGCACCACGCCCACCAAATCCGTCTGCGGCATCAGGAAGGCACGCTCTTCGGCAAAGCCCACCACCTCGGCCAGCACGTGACGGCCGTGCGGCAGTTCCACGCGGCAGGCGCTGCCCACCGGCAGCTTCAGGCCAACCGCTTCCATGACCAGACCGGCCACGCGCGTGAGCTTGCCGCACGTCACCACCGGGCGGGCCAGGCGAGCACGCTGCGCGGTCTGGCGCAGATGCGCTTGCCACATGCGCACGTTGGGATTGTTGGCGGCTGCCTGCGCGGTGGAGTGCACGGTCTCAGGCGACATGGAGTGCCCCTCCGGCCACGCGTTCGGCCTCCGAGCGCTCGCTGGCGATCCATGCGGTATCGCGGCCCAGCGCGCGGGTCAGTTCTGCCCAGCGGGTTTGCAGCGTGGCATCGGTCTCGCCAAAGCGGGTTTGTACACGGCAACCGCCGCGTTCGATGGCGGCGTCAACGATGATGGTCCAGCCGGCGGCGGCCAG
The DNA here is from genome assembly GCF_000801955.1 of Ralstonia sp. A12. Taxonomy (GTDB): domain Bacteria; phylum Pseudomonadota; class Gammaproteobacteria; order Burkholderiales; family Burkholderiaceae; genus Ralstonia. The sequence goes on along the minus strand of NZ_JSZO01000002.1, from coordinate 419,067 downwards.
CTCGGCGCCCAGCATCTGGCGGATCAGCTCCGCATCCTCGGCATGCACGCGCAGCATGGCGGGCGCCGGTGCGGTGGGTGCATCGCCTAGGACTTCGCGAATGAGCGGCAGCACGCGCTCGGGCTGCGCATGCAGCGCGCCGCGCAGGAACTGCTGCGCAAGCTGCAGCGCCAGATCCACCAGCTCGTCAGCAACGTTGCCGTTCAGTTGATCGATCGCTTCACGCACCGATTGCATGAGCGCGGCAATCTGCTTGGAATCTTCCTCGCCCTGGCGACGACCTTGCTCGAAACCATCCTGGAAGCCTTGGGCAAAGCCATCGCGACGGCCTTCGTCGCGGGCGGTGGCCAGTTCGGCATCCAGCATCGCCTGCCATTCCTCTTCGGAAATCGGGGGCTCTGCAGGCTCGGCTTCCGGCGGCGGGGGTGGCGGCGCAGCTTCGGCAGCCGCCTGCTCGGCCTGGCGCTCGAAGTCGGTCGGTTCCCACGGCTGGTACTCGACCAGCGTATCGCGCGGAATGATCGGCGGGCGCGGCATCTCAGCGCTCCATCATCAACACGTGAGGCAGGCGCGCGCGATCAGACATATGCGTCCTCTGCCTTGCGGCCGATGCTGATCTCGCCCTCGTCGGCCAGACGGCGCGCGATCATCAGGATTTCCTTCTGCTGCGCTTCGACTTCCGACACCTTGACCGGGCCCAGCACTTCCAGCTCTTCCTTGAGCATCGTGCCGGCACGCTGCGACATATTGGCAAACACCTTGTCGCGGAACTCCTGCTTGGCACCCTTGAGCGCCACCACCAGCACTTCCTGGCTGACTTCGCGCAGCAGCGTCTGCAGCGCGCGGCCATCCAGGTCGATCAGGTTGTCGAAGACGAACATCTTCTCGACGATGGCGTCGGCCAGTTCCGGATCGCGCGAACGCACGCCTTCAATGACGGCGGACTCCACGGCGCTCGGCACCAGGTTGAGAATTTCGGCCGCCGTGAGCACGCCGCCCATCGCGTTCTTCTTGCGATGGTCGTTACCCTGCAGCAGCTTGGTCAGCACGTCGTTCAGCTCGCGCAGGGCGCTAGGCTGAATGCCGTCGAGCGTGGCAATGCGCAAGATGGTGTCGTTGCGCAGGCGCTCGGTGAAGTAGGTCAGGATTTCCGACGCCTGGTCGCGGTCCAGGTGCACGAGGATGGTGGCGATGATCTGCGGGTGCTCGTTGCGGATCAGTTCCGCCACCGACGATGCATCCATCCACTTGAGGCCTTCAATGCCGCTGGTGTCGCCGCCCGAGAGGATCCTGTCGATGATGTTCGCGGCGCGGTCGTCGCCCAGTGCCTTGCGGAAGACGGTGCGGATGTACTCGTTGGAGTCCACGTCCAGCGGCAGGTCTTCGGCTTCCACGAAGAAGGCGTCGAACGCGTCGAGCACGCGCTCGCGCGAGACGTTCTTGAGCGCCGCCATGGTGGCACCCAGCTTCTGCACTTCACGCGGGCCCAGGTGCTTGAGCACTTCGGCGGCTTCGCTTTCGCCCAGCGACATCATGAGGATGGCGCTGCGTTGGAGTCCTTCGGCGCTCATTCGTTACTCACCCATTGCTTGATGACGGCCGCGACGGCACGCGGGTTCTGCTGGGCGACACGACGCATCGTCTCCAGCTTCTTCTCGAAGTCGTTGTTCTTGAGCTGCGGCAGGCTGTCGGGCATTTCGCCCTCAACGCCGGTGGCCGACGACGGGCCTTCCAGCTCCGGCCCGGCCGAGGCCGCAGCGCCGGTGATGATCGGGGCGTTCGGGTCTTCGCCTTCGCGGCCCACGAAGGTGGCGCCGTTGGCCGCTTGGAGCTCGTCCTTCCTGCCCATCGAGCGGATCAGCGGGCGGATCACCGCAAACACCAGGATCAGGAAGCCAATTGCCAGCGCCAGGTACTTGGCCCCTTGAATGGCGTACTGGATCATGTCCGGCTGCTTCCACAGCGGCAGGTCGTCCTTCGGTACCGGCAGCGTGCCCGAGAACTGGCTGTTGACCACGTTCACGGAGTCGCCACGCTTGGCGTCAAAGCCCACGGCATCCTTGACCAGCGCGTTGAGCTTGGTCATGTCGGCGTCGGACAGCGGCTTCCAGGTCTTGCCGTCGGCGCGGTAGTTGACCACCACGGCCACCGACAGGCGGCGCACGGTGCCCACTGCAGCGCGGGTGCGGCGCACGGTCTTGTCGACTTCGTAGTTGGTTGTGGTGTCGCGGGTGCTCGACGAGTTGCCGCTGGACGCGGTGCCGCTCGTGTTGGCTGCAGCAGCCGGTTGTTGCGGCTGACCGTTCGGGCCATTGGCAGCCGGTTGCGAAGCCGAGGCCGGCGCTGGTGCGGTCGGCAGCATGCGCGGCGCGGTCGGCGGCTGGTTGGACAGCGCGCCCGGCACGCCGCCCTGGGCGTCGGCCTTGTTCTGCGTCGCTTCCGCCGTATGCGTGCTGCGCACGGCGGCGTTGGCCGGGTCCTGGTTCGGACGGTACGTCTCGGCCATCTGCTCGGTGTTGTCCAGATCGACGTCGGCCGTCACCTGGGCACGCACGTTGTCGTCGCCCACCACCGGGCCGAGGATGGCTTCAATGCGCTTGATGTAGCCCTGCTCGATCTCGCGCACGTAGTTCAGTTGCGTCGGGTCCAGGCCCGAGGCGTTGTCCTGAAACGCGGTCGACAGCAGGCGGCCGGACTGGTCGACCACCGTCACGTTGGCCAGCGGCAGGTTCGGCACGCTGCTCGACACCAGGTGGCCGATGGCCTGCACCTGCGAGCGGTCGAGCATGCGGCCCGGATACAGCGTCAGCAGCACCGAGGCGCTGGGTTTGGCCTGCTCGCGCACGAAGACGGACGGCTTGGACAGTGCCAGGTGCACGCGGGCGGACTGCACCTCTTGCATGGCCTGGATGGTGCGGGCCAGTTCGCCTTCCAGGGCGCGCTGGTAGTTGACCTGCTCGGCAAACTGGCTGGTGCCGAATTTCTGGTTTTCCATCAGCTCAAAGCCAGCCAGGCCGCCCTTGGGCAGCCCTTGCGACGCCAGCTTCAGGCGTGTCTCGTGCACGTTGGCCTCGGGCACCATGATGGCGGTGCCGCCGTTGGCAAAACGGTACGGCACGTTCATCTGCTGCAGGGCGGCAATGATGGCGCCGCCGTCGCTGTCGCTGACGTTGCTGAACAGCACGCGGTAGTCAGGGGCGCGGCTCCACAGCATGGCGGCAGCAATCACGGCCACGAGCGCGGCCCCGCCGATCATCATGAGCAAACGCGGCGACAGACGGCCGAGCGGGCCCAGAGAGCCCAGTGCTCCCCCGTTCTGGCGCGTCATCGCGCCTTGGCCCACCGCCGGCATATCGACCGTACCGAGCGTGTCGGCGACAGCAACCGAATCGGCTGTCGTTGGCATCCCAAATCTCCTGACTGACTGCGCTAACTACATAACGGGAGCAACTAAACCCCGAGAAATCCAAATAACGGGCAAAGCTCCGTGGTTGCCATTATCGGCAGGGGGTGCACAAGCAAATTGGCAAGAAGAGGGCCTTTTCCCGCTCTTTTGGGCGCTTGGGAACGCCTGCCCGGCGGCTACCTTTGCATCACCGTGGCGCCATAGCGGCCAGAAACCGGCCAACAGCCGGCGCCACACGCAAGAGACGCACAGAAAAGAGGAGTCCTCTTCACATGGATATTACGAACGCCAACTCGGTGGTGTCGCTGATGAACAGCGTGCTGGCACCGTCGGGCAAGGTCAGCGGGCTTGGCGGCGCCAGTGGCGCAGACGGCGACGGCGCCAAAGTCAGTGTCGACTTCGGTGCGGTGCTCAAGTCGTCGCTGGATAGGGTTGATGCATCGCAACAAAAGGCCGAATCCGTCTCGCGCAGTTTCGAAATGGGCAATAGCGACGTGGATCTGCACGACGTGATGCTCTCTCTGCAGAAGGCCAACATCGACCTCCAGACCGCCGTGCAGGTGCGTAACAAGTTCGTCTCGGCGTACCAAAGCATCATGAGCATGTCGATCTGACGCCACACGCTCCGGGTTTTTATTTTTTGTCCGCGCCAACTGGCTGCTGCTGCAGTTGGTGAGTCCGGGAGTCCGTATGTCCAAACACGCCAAGCACCGCGCCAAATCCGACATTGCGCTGGTGGTCATCGCCCGCAATGAGGCCGCCTGCATCGAGCGCTGCCTGCTGAGCGCCAAGCCGCATGTCGACCGCATGATCGTGCTCGACACCGGCTCCACCGACGACACCGTGGCGATTGCCCAGGCATGCGGCGCGCAAGTCCACCACTTCACGTGGGTCGATGACTTCTCGGCCGCCCGCAATGCCGCACTGGCCGCCGCCAATGCCGACTGGAACCTTGTGCTGGACGCCGACGAGTGGATCGAAGGCGGTACCGCAGAGCTGCGCGACGCGTGCACCTTCGGCCCGCTGCTGGGCGTGGTGTGCATCCGCAGCGAATACGACATCTCGGGCCACGTCGAGCACTCCAACAGCTGGATCGCCCGCCTGCTGCCGCGCGGCGTGCGCTACAAGGGCCGCATCCACGAGCAGCCCGTCGCCAGTACGCCCACTGCGGCCAACCTGCAGCGCGTGCGCCTGCCGCTGGTAATCGGCCACGACGGCTACATGAACGCCAAGCTGGACCAGAAGCGCGGGCGCAACCACACCCTGCTGCAACTGGAGCTGGCCGCGCATCCGGATGATCCGTACGTGCTCTACCAGCTCGGCAAAGACTTTGAGATCAACCAGAAAGACCCGGCCCAGGCCGCTGCGCACTACCAGCGTGCGCTGACAACGGCGCCCAAGACGGCGCCGTATCGGCATGACCTGTGCATCTGCCTGCTGGCGTGCCTGTCCAAATCCAAGCAACTGGATGCGGCCATCACCCTGGCCGGCGAGTGGATGGAGGAATGGTCCGGCTCGCCCGACTACTTCTACATGCTCGGCCACCTGATGTTTGAGGCCGCCGCCCAGGACGCCGCGCAGGCCGAAAAACAGTGGCTGCCGATGGCGGAGTCCGCCTTCCTGAAATGCCTGGAGATTGGTGAGCAGCCCAAGCTGGACGCCGCCGTGTTCGGGCGCGGCAGCTTTGCCGCCGCAAAGTACCTGGCGCTGACCTACCGCGCCCAAGCCGACACCCTGGCTATCAAGGCCAATCATTTTTCCAACCTCGCGCGGCAGATGCAGGAACGCACCGCCGCTTCGGCCGCACCGGTCGCCGCATGAGCGAGCACTGAACCATGAAGACAGTCATCCTGGCCGGGGGCCTCGGCACGCGCATCAGCGAGGAGTCGCACCTCAAGCCCAAACCGATGATCGAGATTGGCGGCCGTCCGATCCTGTGGCACATCATGAAGATCTACGCCGCCCACGGCATCAACGACTTCATCATCTGCCTGGGTTACAAGGGCTACGTCATCAAGGAATACTTCGCCAACTACTTCCTGCACATGTCGGACGTGACGTTCGACATGTCGAAGAACGAAGTGACCGTGCACGAGCGCCACGCCGAGCCCTGGCGCATCACGCTGGTCGACACCGGCGAGCAATCGCAGACCGGCGGGCGCCTGAAGCGCGTGGCAGCCTACCTCGACCCGAACGAGCCGTTCTGCTTCACCTACGGCGACGGCGTGTCCGACATCGACATCACCAGCAAGATCGCCTTCCACCGCGCGCACGGCAAGATGGCCACGGTGACGGCCGTGCAGCCACCGGGGCGCTACGGCTTGCTCCAGCGCGACGGCACGCGCGTGACCGGCTTCACGGAAAAGCCGCCGGGCGACGGCGGCACCTGGATCAACGGCGGCTTCTTCGTGCTGAATCCGTCCGTGATCGAATACATCGCAAGCGAAGACACCCCCTGGGAAGGCGCACCGATGACGCGCCTGGCCGAGATGGGCGAACTGAATACGTTTGAGCACCACGGCTTCTGGCAGCCGATGGACACGCTGCGCGACAAGAACAGCCTGGAAGCCCTGTGGCAATCGGGGAGTGCTCCGTGGAAAAAGTGGTGACGCTCCATCCCGCCGCCTGGGCCGGCAAGCGCGTCTTCCTGACTGGGCATACTGGCTTCAAGGGAAGCTGGCTGGCGCTGTGGCTGCATCAACTTGGCGCGCAAGTCTACGGTTACAGCCTGGCGCCGGAAACGACTCCGAATCTTTTCACGTCTGCCAACGTGGAATCCGCGTTGGCCGGTCATACGCTGGGCGATATCCGTGATGCGGATGGCTTGCCGGGTTGCGTACATGAAGCCATGACTGCGGCACAGCCCGACGTCGTCTTTCACCTCGCGGCACAGCCGCTGGTGCGCGCGTCGTACAAGGACCCCGCTGCCACCTACGCCACCAACGTAATGGGCACGGTGAACGTGCTGGAAGCCGCGCGCGGCTGCACGAACCTGTCGGCCATCGTGGTGGCCACCACCGACAAGTGCTACGACAACCGCGAATGGGCCTGGGGCTACCGCGAAACCGATGCACTCGGCGGCCATGACCCCTACAGCGCCTCCAAGGCGTGCGCAGAACTGGTGGCCGCAAGCTACCGGCGCGCGTTCTTTGCCAACGGCCCGCTGTTGGCCACTGGCCGTGCTGGCAATGTGATTGGCGGCGGTGACTGGTCGGAAGACCGGCTCATCCCCGATGCCGAGCGCGCGATGCGTGCCGGTACACCGTTGGTCATCCGTTCGCCGCACGCCACGCGGCCGTGGCAACACGTGCTGGATTGCCTGCATGGCTACCTGGTGCTCGCGCAGCGCCTGCTGGCCGGTGACGCCTCCTGCGCAACGGCCTGGAATTTCGGCCCGGACAGCGCCGCTACGCGCACGGTTGAACAGGTGCTGCAAGGTCTGCAACAACACTGGCCGGATCTGATCTGGCAACTGGACGCCAATGCCACCACCGGCCGCCATGAGGCGGGCATGCTGCATCTCGACGCCAGCCGGGCGCGCCAGCAACTAGGCTGGCAAACAGCCTGGCCGTTCGAGACCGCGCTGGAACACACAGCCGCCTGGTATCGCCAACTGCATGACAAGACAGCAGACGCGCGTGCGCTCTGCGACAAGCAGATCGACCAATTTACCGCCGCCGCATCTGCCTCCACATCCAGGAGCGCCGCATGAGCCGCTTCACCATCGCGCCGACACCGCTGGCTGGCGTGGTTGAAATCACCCGTAAAGTCATCGGTGACCACCGCGGTTTCTTCTCGCGCTTCTTCTGCGCAGAGGAACTTGCCGCCGCTGGGTTTGACACCCCGGTCGCGCAGATCAACCACTCCTATTCCGCCAAGCGCGGCACCGTGCGCGGGCTGCACTTCCAATACCCGCCGCATGCCGAGATCAAGCTGGTGAGCTGCGTGCGCGGCCGCGTATTCGACGTCGCTGTCGACCTGCGCGCGGGCTCGCCGACCTTTCTGCAATGGCACGCGGTTGAGCTGTCTGCCGAGCGGCACAACAGCCTGCTGGTGCCCAAAGGCTTCGCGCATGGTTTCCAGGCGCTGGAAGACGATTGTGAGCTGCTGTACCTGACCTCGACACCGTATGCGCAGGCCGCGGAAGACGGCCTCAACCCGAACGACGGCCGGCTGGGCATTGCCTGGCCGCTCGCCATGACCGAATGCTCCGACCGGGACCGCAACCATCCGCCGCTGACCCACGCGTTCACGGGGATCGACTTGCTGGCCCTGAATCCTGAACCACAGGCATAGCCATGACCCAGAAGATTCTGTACTCCAAGCCGTCGATCACCGAGCTGGAAGTCGAATACGCCACCGACGCCGCCCGCAACGGCTGGGGCGACCAGTGCTACGCCTATATCAACCGCTTTGAAAAGCAGTTTGCCGCGTTTGTCGGCACGCAATACGCCATCGCCACATCGAGCTGCACCGGTGCCATGCACATGGGGCTCGCAGCGCTGGGCATCGGCGCGGGCGACGAGGTGATCCTGGCCGACACCAACTGGATCGCCACCGCCTCGCCCATCACCTACGTGGGCGCCACGCCGGTATTTGTCGACATCCTGCCCGACACATGGTGCGTAGACCCGGCGCTGGTGGAAGCCGCCATCACGCCGCGCACGAAAGCCATCGTCGCCACGCACCTCTACGGCAACCTGTGCGAGATGGACCAGTTGCTGGAGATCGGCCAGCGCCACGGCATTCCCGTCATCGAAGACGCGGCCGAGGCGCTCGGCTCGCGCTGGCATGGGCACGCTGCGGGCTCGCAGGGCATCTTTGGCACGTTCTCGTTCCACGGCACCAAGACCATGACGACGGGCGAAGGCGGCATGTTCGTCACCAACGACCGCGCACTGTACGACCGCGTGATGACGCTGAACAACCACGGCCGCGTGCCTGGCGGCAAACAGTTCTGGTCGGACTTCATCGGCTTCAAGTACCGGATCTCAAATATCCAGGCCGCGATCGGCTGCGCGCAGCTTGAGCGTGTAGATGCACTGGTTACACGCAAGCGCGAGATCTTCGCTGAGTATCAACGGCATCTCGGTGACGTTGCCGGCCTCGCGCTCAACCCCGAGGCGCCGGGCACGCTGAACAGCTACTGGATGCCGACCGTCGTGTTTGACGAAGCCCTGGGCATCACGCGCGATGGGCTGCTGGCGGCGTTCTCGCGCCGCGGCATCGATGCGCGCGTGTTCTTCTATCCGCTGAGCCAGACGGAGCTGTTCGGCACATCGGCAGACAGTGCGCGCAACAAGGCGCCCAACAGCTATGCGATTGCCGAGCGCGCGATCAACCTGCCGTCGTATCACGATATGTCGAGCGAGAACATCGAGACGGTGTCCAACGTGGTGCTCGATCTCGTGCGCGAACACCAGGAGAAGCTGACATGCCTGGCATCCTGAGCCCCGATCAAATCGAGACGTTTCAGCGCGACGGCCTGCTGATCCTGCGCGACTTCTACGCGCCATCGCAGGTCGAGCCGATCCAGCGCGCGATCTACGACATCATCGGGCTGGTGATCGACAAGTACCGCCTCGACATCGTGCGTACGCCGTTTGCACCAGAACGCTTCGACGACGGTTATCAGGCGGTCATCAAAGCCAATCGCAAATACGGCGCCGAGGTGTACGACGCGGTCAAGCAGATCCCGGCATTCGTGCGCCTGCTGGGCGACGAGCGGCACGAACAGCTCGTGACCGAAGTGCGCCCCGGCTCGCTGCCGGGCATTGCACACGCCGGCTCGGGCATCCGCATCGACAACCCGCGTGAAGAGAAATTTCGGGCCAACTGGCATCAGGAATATCCTGCCCAGTTGCGCAGCCTGGACGGTGTGGTGTTCTGGAGCCCGCTGGTGGAAATCACGCCCGAGATCGGGCCGGTTGAGTTCTGCCCTGGTTCCCACGTGGAAGGGCCGCTGCCCGTGTTCAGCGCGGACCCCGACAACGCCGGCAAGCAAGGCGCCTATGCCTTGCTGATCAAGGACGAAGCAAGCTATCTCGCGCGCTACCCGCACGTGCAGCCGTTGACCAAGCCGCGTGATCTGGTGATGGTGGACTTTCTGGTGCTGCACGCATCGGGGCACAACACGAGCCAGCGTTCACGCTGGTCGATGCAGTTCCGCTACTTCAATTTCTGCGAGCCGACCGGGCGCTCGCACGGTTGGAAGGGCTCGTACGCCAACGGCGTCGACTTCCGCACCGTCCATCCCGAACTTTCTGTGGAAGCCTGACCATGACCCAGGGTGCACTGCCATGCAATGTCTGCCAGCAACCGCTGGCAGAGCCGATCTACCGCGCCCCGCAAAGCGCACTGTCGTCACTGCGCCGGGCCATGGAAGGCACGCTGGAGGTGTTCTGCTGCGCCGCGTGCGGCCACATCCAGACCGTCGAGCTGTGTGACAACGGCAGCTTCTACGACACCGAGTACGACATCCTCGTCAATAGCGAGGAAGAAGACCAGATCTACGCCGTCGAGAACGGCCAGAAAATCTTCCGCGCCGACCACCAGGTCGCCCTCTTCCAGAAAAAGCTGCAACTGCCCGAAGGCGCGCGCGTGGTCGACTTCGGCTGCGCCAAGAGCGCGACCATGCGCCTGCTGAAGCAACAGCGCCCGGACGTGAACGTCCACCTGTTCGACATCAGCGACCGCTACATCGGCTTCTGGGAAAAATTCCTCAGCCCCGAACAGTGGGCTACGTACACGATCCCACCGGCATGGCAACGCTCGTTCGATGTGGTCAGCTCGTTCTTCTCGCTTGAGCACATCCCCGACCTGACGACTGCCCTGCGCAACATCCATGGCCTGCTGCGTGACGGTGGCCGGCTGTACGCCATCGTGCCGAACACGTTCACCAACTCGGTGGATTTTCTGGTGGCGGATCACGTCAATCACTTCACACGCACGTCGCTGCAGACGCTGCTGGCCAACCACGGGTTTGATCTGCTCGAAGCGGATGCGCAAAGCCATCGTGGCGCGTTCGTCGTCACGGCCGTGCGCCGGCCCGGCGATAGCAAAGTCGCACCGGTGCTGGATGCGCAGGAACTGGCCGACACGCAGAGCGCCGCCAACCGGCTCGCTCGCTTCTGGCAACAAGCCTCCAGCCATCTGACGGACTTTGAAACACAGCACGGCGGCGCGCCTGCCGTGATCTACGGCGCCGGTTTCTACGGCGCCTACACCGCCAGCAACCTGCAACAGCCGCATGCCCTGCGCGCGTTTGTCGACCAGAACCCGTACCTGCAGGGGTCGTCGCTGGCCGGCAAACCGGTGGTGGCGCTGGACAGCATTCCGGACGAAGTCGAAGTCGTGTACCTGGCCGTCAACCCGGTCATTGCCGACGAAGTACGGCACACCGTGGAAGCCGCGTATCCGAACCGCTTCCGCTACTTCCGCTTCCAGCCATGATTGCGCGCGGCAAACTCATTCTTCGGGAATGGCGCGAGAGCGATATCCCGCAACTGGTACCGCTGCGCAACGATGTGCCGACGCAGCTGCAGTTGATGACACGCCCACGGCCCAACTCTGCCGCCAGCGTGCGCGACTGGTTGATTGGTAAATCCAAGCAGAGCGAGGTGGTGCTGTTCATCATCGCCAGCCAGGCAGATGACAGCGTGCTGGGTTACCTGCAGTTGAACCACATTGATGCGGTCAACCGGCACGCCTCGCTGGGCATCTGCCTGGTGTCGTCCGCCCAGGGCCACGGTCACGGGCGTGCCGCGTGCGAAGCCGCGTTTTCCTACGCCAGTGAAACGCTGTGCCTGCGCAAGATCACGCTGGAAGTGCTGGCCGAGAACACACGCGCGATCGAGTTGTACCGAAAGCTCGACTTCCGGCAGATCGGCACGTTGAACGCGCACTACCTGCAAGACAACCGCTGGCACGACGTTGTCCTCATGGAGCGGATGCTGGCGCCATGAACGTCGTCATCACACAACCGATGCTGTTCCCCTGGGTCGGGCTGCTTGAGCAGATCATGCTGGCGGACGTGCTCGTCAACTACGCCGACGTGCAGTTCTCCAAGGGCAGCTTCACCAACCGCGTGCAGATCAAGGAGCCCACCGGCACGCGCTGGATGACGGTGCCGCTGGAGAAATTCCACCTCGGCGCCCGCATTGACGAGGTCAAACCGGCAACCCATGTCGACTGGCGCGCGCAGCATCTGCGCATGCTGGAGCAGGCCTACGAGGCCGCACCCCATGCAGGCGACATGCTGGCGCTGGTGCGCTCGGTGTACGAAGCGGACTACGCCAACATGGGCGCACTGGCGCTGGCGTCGATGCGCGCGGTCTGCCGCTATCTGGGCATCGAGCTGGACCGCAAGTTTGTCGATTCGCCTGAGCTGGACATCCCCGGCCGCAATACCGACCGCGTGCTGGCCATCGTGCAGAAGCTGCAAGGCGACACCTACATCACCGGACACGGTGCCAAGAACTACCTGGCCCATGCCGAGTTCGAGCAGCACGGCATCACCGTGGCCTACATGAATTACGCGATGCGGCCGTATACACAGTTGCACGGCGCGTTCACCCCCTTTGTCAGCAGCCTGGACCTGATTGCCAATCATGGGCCGGCAAGCAAACCGTACCTGAGCCCTCAGACCCTCAACTGGCGCGAGTTCATCCAATGAGTGAGATTGCAGCAATCCAAACCGAAGCCGGGGCAGCCTTGGCGCCTCAGAAGCCGGATGAGGTGGTCCAGCAGGTCGCACTCAGCGTCTGTATTCCGACCTACAACCGCGCCCGCTACCTCGACAACCTGCTTACCGAACTGGTCACGCAGATTGGCGAGCTGAAGTTCAGCTACGAACTGCTGATTGGCGACAACTGCTCCACCGATGCCACCGAGGAAGTCGTGGCCCGGTATCAGGACAAACTGAACATCCGGTATTTCCGGCGCCCGTCCAACCTGGGCTCCGACCGGAACCTGAGTGAGCTGTACCGTAGCGCGCAGGGCAAGTACGTGCTCTACCACGCCGACGACGACCTGCCGATCCTGGCGGAGATCAACAACAACATCGACATCTTCGAGCGCAACCCTGGCGTGGATGTCATCTTCGCGCCGTGGCTCATCCATGACCTGCCGACCCGGCAGGACTTGACCGCCTTCTATCGCCAGGACGACGACTACCTGATCGAGCAGCACGACTATCCCAAGCTGCTGGCGCTGGTCCTGTCGCACCACCTGTTCCCAGAGATCTACCTGGCGCGTCGCGAGGTGATGAACCGGCTCTATTTCAGCGCGCCGGAGCATGCGTTCTACGCCTTCGTGCATGCGGCGGAAATGCTGGGCACCAGCGCGGTGTACTTCAGCAAGACACCGTTCTACCGCTCGGTCTCGCGCTACTTTGCGGACGAGACCCGCGCCCAGGCCGGCAACGAACAAGTGAAGTTTGCGTGGGACCGCTATCGCGGCGGCCTGGAATATCTGTTCGGCAAGTTCTCGCACACGCTGCCGGCGGCTGAGCGGCCGGAGTGGTTGAACGCGATCAACCAGTTCATCCTGGTGCGCATGAAGGTGGCACTGCGCCTGCGCACCCAGGAGGGCGGCGACTGGATCAACAACTACTACATCGCCAACCGCGTCCGCGCGCTAGGTGAAGTGGCCGATCTGCCCGCGCCGTACGACCTGTACCGCGTCAACGCCGCATTTGAATACCTGACCAAGCTCGACCCGTTCAAGCCCGAGCCGCCCAAGTACGCCACCCTGCGTCGCGCACCGCTGCAGGTCTTCCCGCACGCGCAGGGTTTTGCTGGGGCGGAGTTCCTGGTGCTCGACGACGATGCCGCCATTCCACACCACACCGTCGTCGTGACGCCGATTCCGATGGACATTCCGGTGCCGGCCGGCCGCGAAGTCCACTTCGTGTCGGAACTCGAAACGCTCGCCAAATTTCCCTAAGCCGAACGCAACATGGATTTCTCCAACGCCAACTCCGTGGTCTCGCTGATGAACAGCGTGCTGGCGCCGTCCTCCGCCGTCGGTGCCAGCACCGCCAGCGGTGATGCTGCCAAGCCCAGCGTCGACTTCGGTGCAGTGCTCAAGTCATCGCTGGACAAGGTCGATGCCTCGCAACAGAAGGCTGACGCCATCTCGCGCAGCTTTGAGATGGGCAACAGCGACGTCGACCTGCACGACGTAATGCTCTCGCTGCAGAAGGCCAACATCGACCTCCAGACCGCCGTACAGGTGCGCAACAAGTTTGTCTCGGCGTACCAGAGCATCATGAGTATGTCGATCTGACGTGACCCTGCCGTCGCTTGGTTCTCCTCGCCAGCATCGAGCGACGGCAAGCGCGCTTACAACTGCCGCCAGGCGCGCGCCCCAATTCGCGTGCCGTCCGTGGCAATATTGACGTCCCATTGAACACGGTCACGCGCAAACCGCTTGCCCAGGCCACTGCGGCACGCGCCGCACAGGCGCCAGGACCGTCCCCGGGAGTCTTGCCGTGAACGACGTGCTGGCACTCGATCAGCAGCTCTGTTTTCCTCTGTACGCCGCGGGCCATCTGCTGACGCGCCTGTACCGTCCGCTGCTCGACGAACTGGGGCTGACCTATCCGCAGTACCTCGTGATGCTGGCCTGCTGGCAGCAGGCGCCGTGTGCCGTGGGCGACCTGGGCCGCACGTTGTATCTGGATACCGGCACGCTCACGCCGTTGCTCAAGCGCCTGGAAGAACAGGGGCTGCTGACGCGCACACGCGATCGTGACGACCAGCGCCGCGTCGTCATCGAGCTGACCGAGACCGGCCGCACGCTGAAGGAGCGCGCCACCAAGGTGCCGCAGGCGCTTGCATGCAAGATCCCGCTCGAACTCGACGAGATTGGCGCCACGCGCGAGGTGCTGCGCACGCTGCTGGATGCGCTTGCTGCAGCAGATGACCGAGGTTAACCGCCCCACCACCCCATCACCCTTCACACAGCCGGGCCGGATTGACGTGCCGGGCTGCATCCCGAATTTTCATCTCCCCGACACACCGTGCAATCCACTCCCACCAACCCGGCGCGGGTCGCGCTTGTTGTGATCGCGCGCAACGAGGCCGCCTGCATTGAGCGCTGCCTGCTGAGCGCCAAACCGTTTGTCGATCGCATGGTGGTGTTGGATACCGGCTCCACTGACGACACCATCCCCCTTGCCCAGGCATGTGGTGCGCATGTCAGCCAGATGACTTGGCAGAATGATTTTTCTGCCGCCCGCAACGCCGCACTGGAAGCCGCCAATGCGGACTGGAACCTCATCCTGGATGCGGATGAGTGGCTGGAGTCCGGTGGTGAGCACCTGCGCGCTCTGGGCAACGCCAACCCGATGCTGGGCATCCTCTGCATCAAGAACGATACCGATGCGACCGAAGATGCCAGCCAACTGATCGCGTGGCTCCCCCGATTGTTGCCGCGCGGCGTGCGCTACGTGGGACGGATCCATGAACAGCCGGTGTCATCGTTGCAGGCGGAACGCCTGCCCATCGTGCTGCGGCATGACGGCTACACCACCGCCAAGATGCAGAAGAAAGGTGATCGCAACACGCAGCTCCTGCTCGATGAACTCAAGCATCGGCCGGAAGATCCTTACGTGCTGTTCCAGCTCGGCAAGGAAATCGAACTGCATCAGGAGGACTACGCCAGGGCCGCGGACTACTACGCCCGCGCTTTCGCCCGCGCGCCGCAAGACGCGCCCTACCGCCGCAACCTGGCGCTACGCTATCTGTACAGCCTGGGTAAATCTGATCGCCTGGATGAAGCAATGGCGCACGCGGATGCCAGCATCCATGCATGGCCGGACTTTCCGGATCTGTGTTTCGCGCTGGGTTTGGTGTTGGTGGATGCGGCGGTCAAGCACCCGGAGCATGCCAGCACGCAGTGGCTGCCGCTGGCGGAGCAGGCGTTCTGCCGTTGCCTGGAGATTGGCGATCAGGCGGGGATGGATGGCAGCGTAGTCGGGCGAGGCAGCTTCCTGGCTGCCCAACAGCTCGCCACCGTGTATCAGATGCAGGCCAACGTACTTGCCCGCAAATCCGATCAATACCTGGCACTGTCGCAGGAGATGCAAGGCGCGCCTGCGCCTCGCGAAGTTGGGTAACCCCGTAAGAAATCAGTAGCGCGCCATGCTGCCGTAAGCGTGGCTGGCGGTGTTGGCACGGCGCGCCGTGTCAATGCGCTTCTGCAGACGGTCCAGGCGCGGATACACCATCGCGCGCACGCGGGCGTCGTCTTCAAGAATGCGCACGAGCAGCGTGCGCTTGCGCTCGATGTCGTCGCGTGACAGCGTGGGATGCGGCTCGGAACGGCGCAGCGCATCCACATAGGCGGCGCTTTCGCTCTCAAGCGTACTGACGATTTCCCAGTTACCCACTTCGGCCGCGTTGACCATTTCAGCAGTCAGGCGTGCGATGGCTTCGTAGCAGGCGAACAGACTTTCGCTGTCCTTGATCGGGATATGGCGGTGCATGTTGGCTCCAGGTGGGCCGAATTCGATAAAGAAATCGCTTTGCTGCGCGGCTGGTGTGCAGCAAACGGCGTCAGCTCACAACACTCAGGTGGTTGCTGGGGGCCGCCGCACCCGGCTGGCCAATGGCAAGCCAAGCATCCTGCAGCGAAGCCAGCAAACCGTCAACCTCGGCAAGCATTGACACGTCATTGGTGCCGTTGGCCACCAGCAGGCGGCGCAGCATGTAGTCGTACAGGCCATTGAGCTGCACGGCGATCTCGCCACCACGCTGGTGGTCGAGACTAGCCTGCAAACCCTGGCCGATGATCGAGATGGCCTTGTCAAACGCACGCAGCTTGGTGGGCAGGTCGCCGCGCTCGATGGAGGCGGCAGCCAGCTTGACGGCCGCGCGTGCACCGTCAAACAGCATGGCGATCAATCGATGCGGGTTGGCGTCAACCACAGACGTCTCGATACCGACTTGCGCGTAGGCACCGATGGCGCGGCGTGCTGCGTACATGGAAAAGGTCCTCGCTGTGTGATCTTGTTATGGGTGTTGCTTCAATCCTGACTTAGCTGCTCTTGGTCTGGTTCGCAATGGCCGCGAGCTGCGTGGTCAGGTAGGTGCTGGTATTCGTCATGCTGGCCACCGCTGCAGACAACGCATTGAACTGCGTGTAGTACAGGGCCTGCTTGTTGCTCAACTGCAGTTGCATGCTGCTGATCTGGCTGGCGAGCGAAGTGAGCGAACTGTTGATCGAGTCCGTCTCGTTCTGCACCATGCCGGTGGTCGACAGCAGGTTGGTCATGACTGTGTTGAGTTGCGCGGCATAACCACGCTGCACTGTCACCGTGCCGCGGCTGCCCAGCGCACCGCCGGTCACCTGCACGGTCAGTCCATCGACGGCCGTGCCCGTCGCGCCATACAGGTTCTGACCCGAACCCGTGGCCGCCACCCCGTTGATGGTGCCCTGCACGTCCTGGCCAATCACTGCGGTGGGGCTGCCGCCCATCAGGGACGCAGCACCATTGCCCGACACCGATACCGACGAGATCGAACCGAACTGGCTGTCGGTAATGCTCAGCACGCCGCCAGCATTGGCCGACACCGATGCGGTGATCTTGGCGCTCTGCAGGCTCGACGATGCGTTGATCTGGCTCTGGACCTGTGCGGCCAGGCCCGCAGCGCTGTAGCTGCCGGCCGGAATCGTCACGTTGACGGCGATACCGCTGACGTTGAACGCCAGCGTGTCGTTGGAACCTGCCGTGATGGTCGTGTTGGCCGCGGCCGAGCCGGAGAGCGAGCCCTGCGTGGCCAGTTGCGAAACGCTGACGGCGTAGCTGCCCGACTGCGTGGTGCTCGAAAACGTCGGCACGTTGACCAGCGCATCCGTGGCCGTGCCCGTGCCGGCAAACAGGCCAGCCACCTGGCTGGGCGATGCGGCAATCGCCGCCGACAGCTTGGTGTTGTCGACCGCCAGCGTGCCGTCCGAATTCATCGTCACGCCCACGCTGCCCAGCGACTGATACTGGCCGCTGCCGATGGCCTGGCCCAGCACATCGGTAATCTGGTTGATGAGCGTCTTGGTGCTCACATCGCCTGCCAGCGGGCCGTTGTTGGCGCTGTTGCTGGTGTCGATGTTGGTCAGGTTGTTCAGTTGCGTGCGCAGCGCGTTGTAGCCATTCACGAAACTGGTGATGGCGTTGGTGGTGGCGGTCGGGTCGTTGGCCACCGTCACGGTGGTGCTGCCCGTCTTGGCCAGCGTGAACGACGTGCCATCCACCACGTTCGACAACGTGTTGGTCGGGCTTTGCACGGCAATGCCGTTGACGGTGGCCAGGGCGTTCTGGCCCGTGGTCACCTCGTTCAGGTTCTGCGTGCCGGCCGGATCTTGCGAGAGCAGCGATTGCAGCGTTGAGTCGCCCGACACGGAGATCTTCATCTCCGAGTTGGAACCGCCCGCCGTGGAGGTCAGCACCAGACGGTACGGATTGCCGCTGCCGTCATCCACGATGCTGGCCGAGACGCCCAGGTTGGCCGAGTTGATCGCATCACGAATACCGGCCAGCGTGTTGTTGGACGAGTTGATCGTGATCGAACCACCCGCCAGGCTGCCGTTCTGCGTGAACGTGGCGCCGGTGTACTTGCCGCCCGAAAGCGTACCGCCCGACACCGAGCCGAACGAGAAAGAAATCGTGGTGGACGACCCGCTGCCAATGGCTGCCGTGGTTGACGTCTGCCCCTGCGCGGCCAGCACCTGTGATTGCGCCAGCTGCGTCACATTGACGGCATACGAGCTGGCCGGGGCAGAGCCGGTAACCGATGCGCTCAGCACCGACGAGTCATAGCCGCTCGCCTTCATGGCGCTGTAGTTCGACGCGGTGGTCAGGTTCGACAGTGCAGTCTGGAAGGTCGACAGCGCACTCTTGAGCGTACCCACAGCCGAGAGCTGCGTCTGGTACGAGCTCTGCTGAGTCTGCAACTGTGTCAGCGGCTGGCTTTCCACGCTCATCAGGCTGGAGACCAGCGAGTTGACGTCGATGCTCGTCCCAATACCGGGGATGGAGATCGGCGGAACGTAGTTGCTGGTGGTGGAAGAGGTCGTGGTGGTCGCCATGATCGAATCTGGTGAACGTCTTCGCCGACGGAAGTCTCTCTTGTCAACGGCAGCGCCTGCCACTTCTTTAGGGCATGGCGCCCATACGCCACCCCTGATGAAGTGGGGTGTCGTTCAACCGTCGTTCAGCAAAAAAAAAGCCGGCGCCCCGAAGAGCGCCGGCCCCTACCGACTCTTGCAGCCAGCCGCCAGGCGGCCGAGCCCGCATCAGTCTGCTATTAGCCCTTCAGCAGGTTCAGGATGCTGTTCGGTGCCGAGTTGGCTTGCGCCAGCATGGCCGTACCCGCTTGCTGCAGGATGTTCTGGCGGGTCATGTTCGACGTTTCAGCAGCGTAGTCGGTGTCGATCATGGTGGACTTGGCGGCCGACAGAGCGGTGTTCGACGAGGTCAACGTGTTGATGGTCGAGGTCAGACCGCTTTGCTGGGCACCCAGGCTTGCGCGGGCGGCCTTCAGGCTGGTCAGGTCGGTGGCGATCGCGGCCTGGGCTGCGGTTGCGTTGGCGGTCGAGGTTACGCTCGTACCGGTCAGCGTGCCGAAGCTTGCCAGGTTGGCGTTGGTGACGTTGGCCACGTCGGTTGCTGCGCTTTGGCCGTACTGGAACGACGTCGACGTCACCGAGCCGTCGAACAGCTTGGCGCCGTTGTAGTTGGCGTTGGTCTCGATGCTCTTGTTGGCCGAGGCCAGCTGTTGGTATTCCTTGTCCAGGTTAGCCTGGTCGGTGGTCGACAGACCGCCGTTGTTGGCTTCCACCGCCAGCTGGTTCATACGCTGCAGGTTGTTTTCAACCTGACCCAGGTACGAGTCGGCCGTTTGCAGGTACGACTGCGCGTTGTTGGCGTTCTGGATACCTTGGGTTTGGGCGTTCAGCGTGGTCGTCAGGCTGGAGGCCACAGCGTAAGCAGCGGCATCGTCCTTGGCGCTGTTCACGCGCAGGCCGGTCGACAGACGTTGCAGCGACGTTTGCAGAGCGGACTGCGATTGATTCAGTGCTTGCTGCGTTTGCAGGGACGAGATGTTGGTATTAAGGCTGAGGGACATGACGGCTCCTAAGTTTCCCGATGGCGTTGTTGCCCGTTTGATTGCTCATTCCGGCTAGGCCGGGCAACGTGACCTGCAACTTGAAGGGGATCAGGTCTGCGTTGTACTCAGGTTATCGGTGGCCGCGGCAGAAAGTTTAGGGGCAACTTGACAAATTTGTGCGCGAGCGGCGGTTTGGCCTGGCGGCACCCCCTACTTTCATCCCCCACCAAAAGAGGCGCCGGGCCTCCTTCTTGGCCGGCAGGCCCTCGGCTATACTCGATCGATCCGTTCAAAGGCGCCCGCCCCTATATATAGAGAGCACAGAGCGCCGCCGCACAGATGGGGAGTTGCACGGCCCGCCAGCCTGATCCACAGGTCCATGACCCGCTGGCGGTTAGAAGAGCTCTGAAGTGAGCCCGCTTGACCCGCAACGCCCATGCTTAACGTTCTGATTGTCGAACCGCACGATATTGCCCGTGTCGGCCTGCGCCAGATCCTCAAGGATTCACGCCTGGCCCGGCAGATCGAGGCTGTGCCCGACCTGCGCGACGCCAACAACGACCTGCTCGAACAGCGCGAGTGGGACGTCATGCTGTTCTCGGTGGAATCGGCCACCGGCGATGAATTCCAGACCATCAAGACCGTGCGCCAGCAGCACGCGCGCCTGGCCGTGCTGGCACTCGGCCGCCACCCCGAGGCGCTGCTTGCGGTGCGCGCGCTCAAGGCCGGGGCGTCCGGCTATCTGCCCATGGATGCCAGCCAGCCGCAGTTGCTGGCCGCCGTCAACGCCATCTCCAAAGGCAAGAAATACCTGCCTTCCGACATGGTGGAGGTGTTGGCCGACAACCTGAACGTCGACTGGGACAAGCCCCGCCACGACATCCTGTCTGACCGAGAATTCCAGACCCTGCGCATGCTCGGCTCCGGCCGCACGCTGAGCGAGATTGCCGAGGCACTGCAGATCAGTGCCAAGACAGTCAGTGTGTATCGGGGGCGGGTGCTCTCAAAGATGAAGCTGCGCAACAACGCCGAGGTGACCATGTACGTGGTCAGCAACGGGTTGCAGTTATAGGGTGTCCTGCAAAGCTACTGCGCCACCCGATCTTGGCCCTGCGATGCTCGCCGTACACGTGTACGGCTGCGCTTCTCGCGCCAACCTCGGGCGGCTCGCTACGCTTTTCGGGACACCCCGAAAAGACTCGAAATCACAGAAGACGCGGCTCGCGCGGTAGGCGCATACCGTACTGGCGCACGTTCTCGCGCACCAGGTCCTGCACGGCGGAGGGCTCCAGCGGCCGCGTGAGCAGATACCCCTGATACTCGTCGCAGCCGACCTCGCGCAGGAAATCGAGCTGCCCGGTGGTTTCCACGCCTTCGGCCACGGTCTTCATGCCCATCGCCTGCGCCATCATGATGATGGCCCGCGTGATGGCGGCGCGCTCGGCTACGTGCGGCAAATCCTGCACGAAGGAGCGGTCGATCTTGAGCGTATCGATCGGGAACCGGTGCAGATACGACAGCGATGAATATCCGGTGCCGAAATCATCCAGCGCCAGCGACACGCCCATCGCGCGCAGCTCGGTCAGCAACGCATGCAGCGAAGGATCATCGCGGATCAGGATGCCCTCGGTCATCTCCAGTTCAACCGCATCACCCGGCAAACCGCTGGTGGACAACGCCCCGCGCACCATGGCACTGAGCTGCCCCGAGCTGAAGGCCTGCCCCGACAGGTTGATCGACATGCGCAGTTGCGGCAGCCCGATGCGGCGCCAGCGCGCAAGCTGATCGCAAGCGGCGCGCAAGATCCAGCGGTCGATCTCGACGATCAGGCCGGTCTCTTCCGCGTCTTGAATGAACTGGCCGGGCATCATGCGGCCGAAGTCTGCCGAGTTCCAGCGGATGAGCGCCTCGACGCTGACAATGCGGCCACTCTTCACGTCCACGCGCGGCTGGTAGTCGGCATAGAACTCGTTGCGGTCGCTGGCGCGGCGCAGACCCGATTCAATGCGGAAGCGGCGCGAAACGCGGTCGTCCAGGTCGCTGGTGAAGGTCTGGAAGTTGTTGCGGCCGCGCTCCTTGGCCAGGTACATGGCCGCGTCAGCCTTGCGCAGCAAGGTGTTGGGGTCGTCGCCGTCGTGCGGTGCCACGGCAATACCGATCGACACGCCCAGGAACAGCTCCTGCCCTTCGATATAGAACGGCGCGCTGATGGCCGAGAGAATGCGCTCGGCCACGCGGCGCGTGCCCAGGCCGTCGAGCGATTCGAGCATGACGACAAATTCGTCGCCGCCCAGGCGCGCCACCGTGTCGGCCTCGCGCGCACAAGCCTGCAGGCGGGCTGCCACTTCACGCAGCAGCATGTCGCCAAACTGGTGGCCCAGCGTGTCGTTGACGTTCTTGAAACGATCCAGATCCAGGAACATGACCGAGACGCGCGTGCGGTTGCGTCGCGCGATGGCCAGTGCGTGCTCCAGGCGGTCTTCCAGCGCGGAGCGGTTCAGCAAACCGGTGAGCGTGTCGTGCGTGGCCAGATGGCGGATGCGCTGCTGCGCCTCGCGGATCTGCGTAATGTCGACCAGCGACACCAGCACGGAGTACGGCGGCAAGGCCGCATTGGACCCGGCCGCTGGCACGGCGGTCATCGCGTGGCCGCCCTCGGCGTACAGCGGTGTCCAGTTGCTCGACACCCACACGGTGCGGCCATCCTGACAGTGCAGCCCGAAAATCTGGTTCAACTGCGGCAGGCCCTCGGCCATCACGTCGCGGTCGGGCCAGTCGGTGTCGTGGATGGTCGTCTCGAACTCGTCAACGGCCGACAACACCACCTGTGCCAGCGTGCGGCCGATCAACTCGGCCACCGGCACACCCAGCAAGCGTGCGGCGCTGGGGTTGGCGTACGTCACCCGGCGCTGCCCGTCGCACACCAGAATGCCCTCGGTCAACGCGTTGACCATCGACAGCAGGTCGAGCTTCGGGCAGAAGCCCGGCGGCTCGCCGCGTGCCGGACAGTCGGCCGGCAGCCTGTCGGCATCGACAGGTGCAAGAGCAGCGTGGGTGGGAAAGGGCAAGGAATTCAAGACAGCTTCCGGCAGGACGGCAACACATGTATGCGGCGCCGGAAACCCGTCCGACGCCCTTTGCAGAACTACAACGGCACGCACAGGCAAATCTTTCGGGCGGACATCACTTTTACGCGGAGGTTTGCTTGCCGGGAGATGCGCAAGGCGCCTGAAAGCGGGTCACGCCTCAAAAAAAGTGCTCTATTAATTACTTTTAAGTCACTCAACGGCCACCTCGCTTTGCCGCAAACCCCCGAGATAGACGGGATTGACCGCGTTTCTTGCCGGAATGAGCTGGACAGAGGTGGGGAAGAATGCCATCCGAGAACCCGACTCTGGAATTTACGGATTTCGAGCTGGGAAGGCCCACCCCCCCATAGCCTCCGAGTGATCCCCATGGCCGAAGCTGCTGCCGCCACTACCGCCCCCGCCCCCGCAAAGGGCGGCTCCACCAAGCTGCTGCTGATCATCCTGATCGTGCTCGTGCTCGTCGGCATGGGCGGCGCCGCTGCCTGGTTCTTCCTGGGAGGCGGCAATCACGCTGCATCCCCTGCTGCCCCGGCCAAGCCCAAAGAGCCGGTCTTCGTGGCGATGGACACCCTCACCGTCAACCTGAAGCCCGAGGAAGGCAGCGATCGCTATCTGCAGATCGGCATCACCTTCAAAAGCTTCGACAAGCACGCTGAAGAGGGCATCAAGACCTACACGCCCGAGTTACGCAGCCGGATCCTGACGCTGCTGGCCAGCAAGTCGCCCACCGAGCTGTATCCGGCAGAGGGCAAGGCCGCGCTGGCCAAGGAAATCGTCGAACAATGCGAGCAGGTGTTCAAGGCTGTCGGCAAGGAATCGCCGGTGGCAGACGTCCTGTTCACCAACTTCGTGATCCAGTGACATGCTCAAGGAAGAGTTTCTTTCCCAGGAGGAGATCGATGCGCTCCTCAAGGGCGTCACCAACGAGGTCGACGAGGAACCTGTCGCGGCCGACCCGTCTGGTGTACGCACCTATAACCTGGGCTCTCAGGAGCGCATCGTCCGTGGGCGCATGCCCACGCTGGAAATCATCAACGAGCGGTTTGCGCGCAACTGGCGTCTGGGGTTGTTCAACTTCATGCGTCGCAATGCGGAGATCTCCGTTGGGCCGGTAAAGGTCCAGAAGTACAGCGAGTTCATCCGCAACCTGGTCGTGCCGGCCGCCATCAACCTCGTGCACGTCAAGCCGCTACGCGGCACGGCGCTGTTCGTGTTCGATCCCAACCTGATCTTCCTGGTGGTCGACAACCTGTTCGGTGGTGATGGGCGCTTCCACATGCGCGTGGAAGGCCGCGACTTTACCGACGTCGAGCAGCGCATCATCCAGCGCATGCTGCAGCTCATGTTCGATCACTACGCCAAGGCGTGGCAGCCGATCTACCCGATCGAGTTCGAACAACTGCGCATGGAAATGCACACCGAATTCGCCAACGTGGCCACGCCCAACGAGGTGGTGGTCACGACCAGCTTCAGCGTGGAGCTGGGCAGCAACGGCGGCGATGTGCACATCTGCATGCCCTACACGATGATCGAACCGATCCGCGACCGGCTGACCTCCGCCATTCAGGGCGAGGCGCTGGAAGTGGACAAGCGCTGGGTGCGGCTGCTCTCACAACAGGTGCAAACCGCCGAGGTGGAACTGGTTGCCGACCTGACCACCGCCCGCGTGCAGTTTTCCGACCTTCTGAACATGAAGGTGGGCGATGTCTTGCCGGTGGAGCTGGACGATTCCGTGACGGCCAAGGTAGACGGCGTGCCCGTCATGGAATGCAACTACGGCACCTTCAACGGTCAATACGCCCTGCGGGTTAACCGCATGCTGAATATGAGCGGCAGTGAATCTGCCATGGAGTCTGACGATGACAACTGAACCGACCATGAACCCCGAGACCGGCGCCGACGACATTGACGTCGAGATGACGATGGAAGAGGCCATGGCCCTGGAGGCGGCGCAACGTGCAGCCTCCAATCCGCCGGCCGCCACGCCGGCCGCCGATTCGGTGTTCAAGCCGCTGGTTGTCGATAGCCCCAGTGCGACCGGCAACTCGCGTAACGACATCGACATGATCCTGGACATCCCCGTGCAGTTGACGGTGGAACTGGGCCGCACCAAGGTGCCCATCAAGAACCTGCTGCAGTTGGCACAGGGCTCGGTGGTGGAGCTGGACGCACTGGCCGGTGAGCCGATGGACGTGCTGGTGAACGGTTACCTGATCGCCCAGGGCGAAGTGGTGGTCGTGAACGAGAAGTTCGGTATCCGCCTGACCGACATCATCACGCCGTCTGAACGTATCCGTAAGTTGAATCGCTAAGAACCGGTCACGATCCGTAGCGAGCGGCCCGAGGTTGGCTCGAGAAGCGCAACCGTACATGGGTACGGTGAGCATCACAGGGCCAAGATCGGGCCGCGCAGTAGGATCGGGAGCCGGTTCGACGCACCCTGACAGCAACCAATGCTCCCCCCGGGCAAGGTGTTGAAATGAACCATGCAGTTGATTGGGCCCGCACGCTTGGCGGGCTGTTTGTAGTGTTGGCCATGATCGTGGCAGCCGGCTGGCTGCTGCGCAGGCTGCAGCACCGCGCGGGCATGGGCCCCGGGCGCCGGAGCCAGGTCATCTCGGTGGTGGCGCAGCAGATGCTGGGCGCCCGCGAGAAAGTCGTAGTGGTGGAAGTGGAAGACACATGGCTGGTGCTGGGCGTTACGCAGCAGCACGTGCAGACGCTGCACACGCTGCCGCGCCCGGCAGATGCCGCCACGGCAACCACGCCGCACACCGACAACAACACCACACCCGGCAGCAAGCCGCCCGCCTTTGCCGATGCACTGGCCAGCGAACTCAAGCGCCGCTTCACAGGCAACACAGGGAAGTCGGAATGAACATGCGTGCTGTCTTCCGTTGCTTGATGGCACTGGCGCTGCTGTGCGCGGCGCCTGCCGTGTTTGCTCAGGCACAACCCGGTCTGCCGCTGCTCTCGGGCAGCGCCGGCGGGCAGAGCTATACGCTGCCGGTGCAGACGCTGATCTTCCTCACGTCGCTCGGTTTCCTGCCGGCCATCATCCTGATGATGAGCAGCTTCACCCGCATCATCATCGTGCTGTCGTTGCTGCGCCATGCGCTGGGCACGCAAACCACCCCACCCAACCAGGTGCTGATCGGGCTGGCGCTGTTCCTCACGTTCTTCGTCATGTCGCCGGTGCTCGACAAGGTCTATACCGACGCCTACGTGCCGCTGCGCGACAGCAAGATCACCGTGGAACAGGCCATGGACACGGCCGCCACGCCGCTGCGCCAGTTCATGCTCAAGCAGACGCGCGAGCCGGACCTCGCCCTGTTCGTGAAGATGGGCAACATGCCGCCCATCGCCAGCCCTGAGCAGACGCCCATGCGCGCGCTCATTCCCGCCTTTGTCACCAGTGAATTGAAGAGCGCGTTCCAGATCGGGTTTGCCATCTTCATCCCGTTCCTGGTGATCGACATTGTGGTGGCGGCCGTGCTGATGTCGATGGGGATGATGATGGTCACGCCATCCATCTTCTCGCTACCGTTCAAGATCATGCTGTTTGTGCTGGTGGATGGCTGGCACCTGCTGCTGGGCTCGCTGGCCCAGAGCTTTGTGCAATAAGGAGCCGTCATGACACCCGAGTACGTATTGGATATGGCGCGCCAGGCGATGCAAGTCGCCATGATGGTGGGTGCGCCCATGCTGTTGGTGTCGCTGGTGGTCGGCCTCCTGATGGCGGTGTTCCAGGCTGCCACGCAGCTGAACGAGCAATCGCTGTCGTTCATTCCCAAGCTGGTGGCCGTGGCCGCCACCATGATCCTGGCCGGCCCATGGCTCGTGAGCGTGATCGTCGACTACACGCGCGATCTGCTCACCAACATCCCCAACTACGTGAATTGACGTCACCGAGCTGACCTAGCCGCCATCCACCATGATCCAGTTCACCGCCACTCAGCTCAACGGCTGGATCGCCATGTACTGGTGGCCGCTCGTGCGCGTGCTGGCGTTCATCGCCATTGCGCCGCCGTTTGCCAACACCGAAGTGCCGATGTCGGTCAAGGTGGCGTTCGGCGTCATCATCACGGTGGCGCTGGCGCCCATGCTGCCGGTGCCGCCGGAGGTGTCGGTCGGCTCCTACGAGGGGCTGTGGATCACCCTGCTGCAAGTGGCGATCGGGCTGTCGCTCGGGTTTTGTGTGCAGCTCGTTTTCAGCGCCATCAGCGGCGCAGGCGAGCTGATGTCGATACAGATCGGCCTGGGCTTTGCCACGCTGGTCGACCCGCAACAGACCGAAAGCAGCATGTTGCTCGGCCGCTTCCTCAACCTCACGGCCATCACCGCCTTCATTGCCGGAGACGGGCATCTCGTGCTGCTGCACGCCCTGTTCGACAGCTTTACCGCACTGCCCATCGCGGCCACGCCGCTGGCCAATCCCGGCTGGCAGACCTTGGCCCAAGGCGGTGCCATCGCCTTCGCGCTGGCCATACGCATCGCCCTGCCGATCATCGCCATCATGATGATCGTCAACCTGGGCTTTGCCGTGCTCGCACGCACCGCACAGGCGCTCAACCCATTTGCCGTGGGGATCTCCGCCACGCTAGTGGTGGGGCTGATGCTCCTCATGGTGATGATGACCTCGCTTGCGCCGGTGGTGGAGCGCTCGGTGATGGATGCGCTGGATCTCAGCGGGCGGGCGTTCACTCAATTCGGAACGTTGCCCCGCTAGAACGGCATTGCGCCTCTGCCCCTTCCTCTGCTGTTAGGCTTGCACACATTCAAGCATCTACTTCAGGGAGTCTCACCACATGAGCCGCCGTGTTCTTGTGACGGGCGCAAGCCGTGGCATCGGCCGCGCAATCGCCTACCAACTGGCGTCTGACGGGTTCGACGTCTCGGTCCATTGCCGCAGCGGCCGCAAAGAGGCCGAGGCCGTCGTGGCTGACATCCAAACGCAGGGCGGCAAGGCCCGCGTCCTGCAGTTCGACGTGCGCGACCGCACTGCCTGCCGCACACAGCTCGAAGCCGACGTGGAAGCACACGGCGCCTACTACGGCATCGTCTTGTGTGCAGGCGTCACCCGCGACGCAGCTTTCCCTGCCCTGACAGACGAAGACTGGGACATCGTGCTGGAGACTGGCCTGGACGGTTTCTACAACGTCGTGCACCCGCTCACCATGCCGATGGTGCGAGCGCGCCAGGGCGGGCGCATTGTCACCATTGCGTCCGTCTCAGGCGTGATGGGCAACCGCGGGCAGGTCAACTACAGCGCAGCCAAGGCAGGGTTGATTGGCGCGTCCAAGGCGCTGGCGGTGGAGCTGGCCTCGCGTCGCATCACCGTCAACTGCGTGGCACCGGGGCTGATCGAGACCGAGATGCTGGCGCACATGGAGCACCTGGACCAGGCGCTGGAAGCGGTACCGATGAACCGCGTCGGGCAACCGGCAGAGGTGGCTGCCGTGGTGGGCTTTCTGATGTCGGATGCGGCATCGTATGTCACGCGACAGGTCATTGGCGTCAACGGCGGCATGATCTGATGCAGCTACCGCGCTGAGCAAAACGCTACCTCCGGCGTGCCACCAGATCGTCCACCACCGGCACAACGGCCAGCAGCATCAGAATTGATGCGAGTGGGATGGTGGTGGCATACCCCACGTGCTTGAAACCCAGCGCGCCTGCGACACCGCCCACGAAAAACATCCCCAGCAGGGAGACCAGCAAGCGCAGCTTGGGCCGATTGGCGACCACGGCCGGCAGATTGCGGTGCCCGTGGTTCCAATACAGCGCCTTGCCGACCTCGATGCCGATGTCGGTGGCCAAGCCGGTCACGTGCGTCGTGCGGATTTCCGCCCTAGAAATCTTGGTGATGATGGCGTTCTGCAACCCCATCAGAAAGCACAGCAGCGCCACGGTTGCCGGCACGAACACGAGGCGGTATTGCCCAAGCGACGAGCCCATCAAACCAAAGAGCAACAGCAGCCCCGCCTCGAGCATGAGCGGCAATGCAAATTCACTCTGCGTGCTGCGCCGGCGCCCCCAGTTGACCAGCACAGCCGTACAGGCCGCCCCGCACAGGAACGCCAACAACGAGGCGAAGCCCGCCAGCACGAATAGGAAATCCCCCAGCACGAGGTCGTCGGCCATCGCCGAGACAATGCCGGACATGTGCGACGTGTACTGTTTGACGGCGAGAAAACCGCCTGCGTTGGCGGCACCGGCCACGAAAGCCAGCGATTGGCCCAGCCGGCGGTTGGCGTCTTCGGTACGCTCTGGGCTGGTCAGGCGGCGGAGATATTGAATGGGCATGACCAGTCCTGACGGTAGGCGAGCCGACATGATACGCCGCGCCCCCTGACCGCCCCTGGTCAGCCGATCAAGGATTGAAGTACTGGAACAGCGACATGCCCTGCATGGCCGTGAAGGTTTTCTGCGCGGCCTGCAGCGACACCTGCTGCTGGGCAAACTGCGAAATGGCCGTGGTGTAGTCCACCGACTGCAGCTTGGAGATCTGCTCCTTCAACTGCTCGCCGTAGTTCGAACCGCTGCTGTTGAGCGTGGTGATCTGCGCCTGCTGCGTGCCCACCGTCACCTGCGCCTGCAGGGCGACTTGGTAGGCATTGTCCAGGTTGCCCTGCGCCGTTTGCACGGCCTTCTGCAGGTTGGCAACGTCAGTAGCCTGCGTGGCCGGATTGATCGGGGTGGACAGCGCCGTAATCAGGTTTTCGTACGTCTTGAAAATGCTCTGGTTGGCGCTCGGGTTTGACGGGTCGGTATTGGCAATGCGCACGAACACCGAGTCACCCGACACCGAATTCGGCATCGATACATTTTGCGAGACCTGCACCGTGGGCGGCTGACCGCTGCCGACATACTGCACGCTGCCGCTCGTGCTGACGAACGGGTCGGTCGTACCGTTGGCACCGCCAAACAGGGCCACACCCGAGGCGTCACGCTGGTTGGCCGTCGACAACAGTTGCTGATACTGCTGCTTGACCTGCGCCAGCACGCCAATGCGCTGCGAATCCGTCATCAGCGTGGTGTTGGCCGACACCAGCGACTGCTTGCCCTGTTGCAGCGTGGTCACCAGGTTGGTGAGCGCCGAAGACACGTTGGTCAGGCGCGCATCGGTGGCGTCGCGGTTGACCTGGTATTGGTCGTTCGCGTCTTGCGTTTGCTGCAGTTGCGTCATCTGCCCAAACGCGCTCGGGTTGTCACCGGCGCTGGTGAGCGCAATACCGCTGGCAATCTGCTGCTGCAGCGTGAGCAGGTTCGACTGCGTGTTCTGCATCGAAGCAGAAGACGCGGCAAAGAATTGGGCGGTACTGACTCGCATGATCGGTCCGGACGAAGGGCTTTAGGACGTTATCGGCACGTTGGCGCGATTCTTCAATCGGTTGCGTTAGCTGCCTGCAATCGACAGCAGCGAATCGAACAGCGTATTCGCCGTCTGCATCACCTTGGCCGATGCCTGGTAGGCCTGCTGGTACTTCATCAGGTTCATCGCTTCGTCATCCAGGCTCACGCCCGACACCGATTGCTGCTGCTGCGTGGAGCTTGCCAGCAGCGCCTTCTGCGACGTCAGGTTGCTGCTGGCCGTATTGGCCTGCACACCCACCTGGGTGACGAGGTTGTTCCACGACGAGCCGATCGAGGTGGTGCCGCCATCGAGCAGCGTGGCATTGCGCAGCTTGGCCAGCGCGCTGGCATTGCCGCCGTCGGTGCTGTTGGCGGTGTTGGCCGAGATGGCGAACGTGTCGTTGTTGGCCGGCGTGCCCGAGAGCGTCAGTTGCACGCCGTTGAACGAGTACGTCGCGCCCTGCGTGTACGGCGCCGTACCACCTGTGTATGTGGTGTTGGTGCCGTTCACGTTAACCGTCACGCTGCCCGGGAAGCCCGAGAGCGAGCCGCCCACGGCCGAGCTGTACGTCAGGTTGACCGGCGACGTGAGCGGCGAACCGGCGTACGTGCTGTCCACGCCAATGGACGACACCGTGGCGCTGCCCGTGTTGTTGCTGCCCTGGTTGAGCACCACCGGCGTGGCGGCGGCCACGTTGTGATAGTCGGTGGTGAGCGTCTGCATGCTCGATGCGGCGTTGGCGGTCGGGCGCACCAGGAACGAATCCCCGCTGGCCATCGAGCCCGACACGTTCATCGTGATGCCGTCAATGGTGGTCGGCCAACTCGTCACCGTTACGGAGGCGGAGCCGTCCGGGTAGTGCGAGACGGTGTAGGCGCCGCCCTGGTACTTGATCTGGTAGTCGTAACCCTGGCCCGCGTTGGCGTTGGTGATGCTGGCCGTGACCGTGGCGCTGCCGGTGTTGTTGCTGCTGGCAGCAACGGTGGGGCCGGCCACGGAGAAGAGGTTCGTCCCCATCTTGCCGTTGGCGTCCATCCCCAGGCTGTTCTGCGCGTTCACGTCGGCCGACACGGCCGCTGCCAGTTTGCCCAGGCTGTTCTGCGCCGGGATGAGCGTGTTGCGGCGGAAATCCATCAGCCCGCCCAGGGCGCCGCCGCCCAGTTGGCTATCGTCAATGGTGACGGTACCGGCCGAACTCTTGTAGCCCACCGACAGCTGCGTCGGGTCGTACTGCGACGGCACGGCTGTCAGCTGGTAGCTCTGGTTGCCCTGCACCAGCGCCTGACCATTGCCCACGTAGACGTTGTACTGGCCGTCGCTGGTCTGCACCACGCTGGCCTTGATCGACTTGTTGAGCGTCTGCACGAGCTGGTCGCGCTGGTCACGCAAGTCATTGGCAGGCTGGCCGGTAGAGGCTTCTGCCTTGGTGATCTGGTCGTTCAGGCCGGCAATCTGCTGCGCCACGCTGTTAACGGAGCTGATCTGCGTTTGTACCTGCGTGTTGACCTGGCCGGAGAGCGAGTTCAACTGCCCGGCAATCGAATTGAAACGGCTCTGCAGACCGGCCGCGGCGTTCAGGAACACCTGGCGCGCGGTGGTGCTCGACGGGTTGGACGTCAGGCTGTCTGCGGAGTTGAAGAAACTGGTCAGCGCCGAGCTCAGGCCGCTGTTGCTGTCCGACATGTACTGGCTCAGGCCGGAAACCAGGCTGTTGAGCTGGTCAGCGGAACTGGTAGCGGCCTGGCCGTTCTGCACCTGGGCCGTCAGGAACTGGTCGTAGATACGCTTGACGGTGGTCACGTTGGCACCCTGCCCCAGATAGCCGACGCCGGCGTACAGCGGAATGTTCTCCGTCTGCACGGCTTCCTGGCGGGAATAGCCGGGCGTATTGGCGTTGGCGATGTTGTTGCCAGTCACCTGTAGGTTGATATTGGCGACCTGCAGGCCGGTCGCACCAATATTCAGAAGGGAGCTGCTCATAGTTGTCTCGGTGCAGGCGGCACAGCGCCGCCAGGATGGACCCTACAAACAACATCGGCCGGCTCTGATCAAACTTGAGCCGGCCGATGCTATTGATTTTTCTTACTGATAGCGAACGTCAAACGATCTGTTTGAGCACCGCCATGATCTTGTTGGCGTAGTTTGGGTCTGTGGCGTAACCAGCACGTTGCAGGCCCTTGGCAAACGAGGCCGCATCGTTCCCGTTGCCGGCCGCCACAACGTTGCTGTAGCGCGGGTTGTTGGCCAGCAGGTTGGCGTAGTCCTTGAACGCTTCGGCGTACGAGCCGTAGGCGCGGAACTTCTCCTGGACCTTGTGGGCGACACCGCCCACGTATTCGGTGGTGGTCACCGTTGCGGTCTTGCCCGTCCACGAGCCGCCGGCCTTGATGCCGAACAGGTTGTGCGTGTTGGTGCCGTCTTTGGCCTTGATTTCGCGGCGGCCCCAGCCGGACTCCAGCGCGGCGTGGCCGATCATGAAGTTGGCAGGAATGCCCGTTTCCTGCGCAGCCTGCGAGGCGTGGCCGATCAGCTTGTTGTAGAAGCTGGCCATGCGCTCGCCACGGGGCTCGGAAGCCACGGTCGACAGATCCACATCCGGCGGCGCACTGGTGGACTGCCCAGCGTCGGCCTGCTTGCGCAAGGCAGCCAGGGCACGCTGCACACGTTCTTCCAGACCCGGGCGCGGCACGGTGCTGATGCCCGAGCCGTCATCTTCCGTGCCGGGGGCAACCGCCGCGGCCATGCTGTTGAGCGACGAACGGGCGATGGCGCGGGCGGCGTCGGACGTGGAGCCCGCGGCGCCGGGCAAAGCGGTATTCGTTGCCGTCGTGCTGGACAGCGCGGTGTTCACCGGGCCTCCAGCATCGGGGTTCACGTGGTTGGCCTGGCGCAGCATCTGCTTGAGCAACTGGTCCGCCACGCCCACCCCGCGTGACGCCATCGTCTGCGAGAGCTGCTGGTCGAGCATCGACGTATACATCTTGGTCGACGACGAATCGAACGGCCCGTTCTGCGGCGATGCATCGCGCATCTGCTTGAGCATCATGTTCACGAAGATCGCGTCGAACTGCTTGGCGACGGTCTTGGCGGCGCTGGTCGGGTCGGTGCGCGCGGCCTGCTTGAGTGACTCGAATCCTGTGGAGTCGAGCGCCAGGCGGCTGGTGAGGTCGGTCGGGTTCATCGCGTCGGCCCGTGCTTTAGATGATTTCCAACTCGGCGCGCAGCGCGTTGGCCGCCTTCATCGCCTGCAGGATCGAAATCAGGTCTTGCGGGTTGGCGCCGATCGCATTGATGGCCTTGACCACATCTGCCAGGTTGGTGCCGCCCTTCACGTTGATCAGGCTGCCACCTGCCTGCTTGACCTCGATGTTCGAGCGCGCGGCCGCCACCGTCTGGCCTTGCGAGAACGGTGCCGGCTGGCTCACCACCGGCTCGGTGCTGATGGTGACCGACAGGCTGCCGTGCGCCACCGCGCAGGGCTCAAGCTTGACGAGCTGGTTCATCACCACCGAACCCGTGCGGGCGTTGATCACCACACGCGCGGCGGCCAGGGCCGGCGTCACGTCAATGTTCTGCAGCTTGGCGAGAAACCCGACGCGGTCCGCCGCCAGCGCCGGTGCACGCACGTTGATCGTGCGGCCATCGGCGGCCTGGGCGGTGTCGGTGCCGAACTGCTTGTTGATGGCGTTGACGATGTTCTGCACCGTGCCGAAATCGGTCGAGCCGGTGTCGAGCTGGATGTTGCCGGCTTCGCCCACCGTGGCCTGCACCGCGCGCTCCACCGTCGCCCCGTTGGCGATGCGGCCCGCGCCCAGCTGGTTGATCTGCACCTTGCTGCCATTGGCCGACGCACCCGCGCCGCCAATCACCACGTTGCCCTGCGCCAGGGCATAGAGCTGGCCATCCACGCCCTTGAGCGGCGTGAGCAGCAGCGTGCCGCCGCGCAGGCTCTTGGCATTACCAATGGAGGAGACCGTCACGTCGATGGTCTGCCCCGGCCGCACAAAAGCGGGCAGCGAGGCCGTCACCACCACGGCGGCGGTGTTCTTGAGCTGGATGCTGGCGCCGGCCGGCACGTTGATGCCGAACTGCGTCAGCATGTTGTTGAAGCTCTGGATCGTGAACGGCGTCTGCGTGGTCTGGTCACCGCTGCCGTCCAGGCCAACAACCAGGCCGTAGCCGATCAGCGCGTTCTCACGCACGCCGGCAACGCTGGTCAGATCCTTGATGCGATCGGCGTGTGCCGCGGTGGGAGCAAACCCGGTAATCGCGCTCAGTGCCACCAGGGCTGCGCCAATGATGCGATGCAAAGTCATGGCCGCTTCCTTAGAACGGTGACACGGTCAGGAAGAAGCGCGACAGCCAGCCCATCTGCTGGGCTTCGGCCACATAGCCGGTGCCGCGATATTCCATGCGTGCATCCGCCACCTGGGTGGACAGCACGGTGTTCTGGTTGTTGACGGTGGTCGGGTTGACCACACCCGAGAATTTGACCGACTCGGAGCCTTGTCCAATCGCCGTCTGCTTCTCGCCGCTCACCACCAAGTTGCCGTTGGAGAGCACTTCCACCACCGTCACAGTAATGGTTGCAGTGAAGTTGTTCTGTGCGCCGTTGGCGCCCTTGCTGTCGAACTTGTTGGCGTCGCTGGCAGAGATGCCCAGCAGCGACAGCACGCCCGGGTTCATGCCGGCAAAGGTGGGCACCGACGTGGTCTTGCTGCCGCTGCGGTCCACGCTGCCGGAGGTCTGCTTGCTGGCTGCGGTGTTCTCGGTAATCACGATGGTGATGGTGTCGCCCACCATGTGTGCGCGGCGGTCTTCGAACATGCCGCGAAAACCACCGCTGCCCGATGCAACCTCTTGGTAGATCGCCCCATTCTGACGCGGCGCCATGACAGGCATGGGCGGGCGCGCCGTGGTCGGACCCTGCACGATCGGGGCCGGCGGCGGCAGGAAGCCGCACGCCGTAGCGAGCAGAGCTGCCGTGCCAAGCACGGCCAATCGAATGATGCGCACAGCGCGGCCGCTGCGTTGCACATTCTGGAGCGAGTAGACCGGGGGGGTTTGCATCGCAAAACGTCCTTAAAGACTGCGCTGCCCAGCTTAGAGCTGCGACAGCTTCTCCAGCATCTGGTCGGAGGTCTGCACCGACTTGCTGTTGATCTCGTACGCGCGCTGCGTCTGGATCATGTTGACCATCTCTTCCACCACGTTCACGTTGGACGTTTCCACGTAGTTCTGGTTGAGCACGCCCGTGCCGTTGGAGCCCGGGTTGGCCAGGTTGGCCGTGCCGGCGGCTTCGGTTTCGGCGTACAGGTTCTCGCCCATGCTGCGCAGGCCGGCCGGGTTGATGAAGTTGGCCAGCTGGAACGTGCCCACCTGCGTGCTGTTGACCGAGCCCGGCGTGGTGACGGTCACGACACCGTCCTTACCGACCGTCAGGCTCGTGGCGTTCTGCGGAATGGTGATGGCCGGCTGGATCGGGTAGCCGCTGGAGGTCACCAGTTGGCCCTGCGCGTTGACCTGGAAGCTGCCGTCACGCGTGTAGGCCAGCGTGCCGTCCGGCATCTGCACCTGGAAGAAGCCGTTGCCATTGATGGCCACGTCGGTCGAGTTGCCGGTCTGTGACAGGTTGCCCTGCGTGTGCAGACGCTCGGTGGCAACGATGCGCGTACCGGTACCGATCTGCATGCCCGAAGGCAGCGTGGTCTGTTGCGACGATTGCGCACCCGGCTCACGCACGTTTTGGTACAGCAAGTCTTCGAACACGGCGCGCGAGCGCTTGAAGCCCGTCGTGTTGACGTTCGCCAGGTTGTTCGAGATGACATCCAGCTGCGATTGCTGGGCGTCCATCCCGGTCTTGGAAATCCACAGGGAGCGAATCATGTTCGAGTCCTTGGTTGATTCAATTCATGCGCCAGGCGCTTTAAGCGTGGCGCAGCAATTCATTGGCCGACTGGGCGTTCGTGTCGCTCGTCTGCAGCGATTTCATCTGCATCTCAAGCTGGCGAGAAATCTCAATCATGCTGACCAGCGAGTCGGTCAGGTTGACGTTGCTGCCTTCCAGCGCGCCGGGCGTGATGCGCACGTTCTCGTTCGTGTCGGCGTCTTGCCCATCACGCTGGCGGAACAGACCGTCAGCGCCACGGTTCAGGTTTGACGGATCAATGCTGACCAGCTTCAGGCGGCCCAGTGACACCGGCGGCGTCACGTTATCCGCGCTGATGGCATTGACCGTGCCGTCCTTGGCAAACTGCACCGTCGTGTTGGGCGGCAGCGTGATCGGGCCACCATCGCCCATCACCGGCTGGCCAGCCAGGGTGACGATGGTGCCGTCGGCACTCAGTTGAAACGTACCTGCACGGGTATAGGCCTCGGTGCCATCCGCGGCTTGCACCGCGAAGTACCCCTGCCCGTCGACTGCCACGTCCAGACTGCGGCCGGTGGTCTCGATCGGGCCCGGCGTCACGTCCGTGCCGATGGCCGAAGCCATCACATAGCTACGCGTGGGCGAGCCATCACCTTGCACGCCCACCGTATGGAACGCGTCGATCTGCGCCTTGAAGCCGGTAGTGCTGGCGTTGGCGAGGTTGTTGGCGCTGGCAGCCTGTTGGTCGAACAGGTGCTTCACGCCAGTCATCGACACGTAGATCGAGCGGTCCATGCGAATGTCCTTGGTGTGCGGTCAGGCTATGACGATGGCGATTACATGCTCACCAAGGTCTGCAGGATGGTGTCCTGCGTCTTGATGGTCTGCGCGTTGGCCTGGTACGAGCGCTGGGCGATGATCATGTTCACCAGCTCGGCCGACAGATCGACGTTGGATTGCTCCACCGCCGACGACTGCAGCAGGCCGAACGAACCCATGCCCGGCGTACCCAGGTTCGGGGCGCCAGAGTTGGACGTTTCTACCCACTGGTTGCCGCCGATGTTCTGCAGGCCTTCCGGTGCCTTGAAGTTGGCCATGGCCACCTGACCCAGCACAGACGTGCGGCCGTTGGAGTAGCGCGCGGTCACGGTGCCGTCGGTGCCGACCGAGTAGCTGGCCAGGCGGCCAGTGGCGTAACCGTCTTGCGTCACGCCAGGGGCCGTGTCGTTGTAGCCGCCGCCGTACTGCGTGGTGCCGGTGAAGTCCATGCTGGCGATGCTCATACCGCCAAAGGCCACGGCAACCTTGCTGGGCGCAGAGGTCAGCGCGCCATTGCCGTTGAACGTGAGCGACGTCACCGGATTGCCGCCGGTCGGGTTGTTGCCGTCCACTTGCGAGTAGACATCCCAGCCTGCGGCGGTGCGCACGTAGAAGTTGGTCAGCATGTGGGCCGTGCCCGTGCCGTCGTACACCTGCTCCGAAACGGAGTGGTTGAACGTGGCCGAGTTGGTGGCCGAGAACGGCGTGGTGGTCGGCACCGTGGCAGCGGCATCCAGGTTCACGCCGAATGCGGTGTTGGTGGTGGCCAGCGGCGCCAGGTCGTTGACCGGAATCTGCAGGTTGGTCAGCACGGCGGTGTTGACCTTGCCGGTGGCATCCACACCGTAGCCAGTCAGGTTCTGGCCGGTGGCGGAGATGATGTAGCCGTTCTTGTCGGTCTGGAACTGGCCGTTACGCGTGTACGACACCTGGCCGCTCGACGGGTCCACCATGCGGTAGAAGCCCGTGCCGTTGATGGCGATGTCCAGCGGGTTGCCGGTAATGGTCACGTTGCCTTGCGTGAACGACTGCGACACCTTGGTCACGCTCACGCCCTGGCCGACTTGGTTGTCGGAAGCACCCACCAGCGAGCGTGCGTACACGTCGCCGAACTCGGCGGTCGATTTCTTATAGCCGACCGTGTTGGCGTTGGCAACGTTGCTGCCGATCACGTCGAGGTTGGAAGAGGCGGCGTCGAGACCGCTCAGGCCTTGCTGGAATCCCATAGTGTTCTCCCGAGAATAAAAGCGGGTTCGACCCCGTTACTGAATAGAAGCGACGTCAGACAGCTTGGCCGTCCCGCCGGATGCCAGCACCAATTGCATCGTGCCGTTGTTGATAGTCACGCCGGCCACCTTGTCGACGCCCAGCGCGTTGGCCGTGGCGATCTTGCCGCCTTGCGTGGCCGCCACACTAATCGTGTAGTTGCCGTCTGCCAGCTGGTTGCCCTTGTCGTCCTGACCGTTCCAGGTGTAGTTGCCGGAACCGGCAGTCATCTGGCCCAGGTCAACGGTGCGCACGGCAACCCCGGCGGCGTTCTTGATGGTGACGACCACGTCGTCGGCGCCGTTGGGCACCGAGACGCCAAAGTTGGCCTTGCCGGACGTCAGCGTCAGGTTGGTCGTCGGCACCTGCACGGTCCGGCCGATCATCGACGAAGCCTGCGTGGCCGCGTTCTGCGTGAGCATGCTGGACATCGTGGTGTTCAACTGCTGGATGCCGTTGACCGTATTGATCTGGGCAAGCTGCGAAGTCATCTGCGAGTTGTCCATCGGGTTCAACGGATCCTGGTTCTGCAACTGCGCCACCAGGAGCTGCATGAACGTGCTCTGCAGATCGGTGCTGTTGGTCAGTGCCAGGTTGTTGCCGGTATTCGTGCTCGTGGTACCGGTGGTGCCGGTTGTGCTGGAGGTGGAGCTGACGGTCATGGTCGTGTCTCGCTAGATTCGTCGCGTATGTGGCTGGAGCGGGCGCCGTTTACTGGCCCAGGGTCAGGGCCTTGGCGGCCATCGTCTTGGTGGTGTTGGCGACTTCCACGTTGGCCTGGTACGAGCGCGAGGCAGAAATCATGTTGACCATTTCGTCCACCACATCGACGTTCGGCATGGTCACGTAGCCGTCGGCATCGGCCAGCGGGTTGCCCGGCTGGTGCATGCGCTTCATGGGGGTGACGGTGTCTTCCACCACGCGGTCGACCGACACGCCGGTGGCGTAGTCGTCAGACTCCTGCGCGGGCGAGAACACCACCTGCTTGGCGCGGTAGGCGGTGCCGTTGGGCCCCGTCACGCTCTCGGCGTTGGCCAGGTTGGAGGCCACCACGTTCATGCGCTTGGACTGCGCGGTGAGCGCGCTGCCAGCCACATCCATCACCTTGAATAGCGACATGTTGATTCCGCTGTCTGAATACTGCTTGCTGTTGCCGGATCGGATCCGTTGTTGTGTGGGCGCTCTCCGGGCCAGACTGCCTGGCCCGGGGCGCCGCATCACTCCCGCCCCTCTTTCGTCGCGCCCGAGACTGCGGCGCGATCGTCCTACCCTGTCTTGCTCTGTTCTGTTTTGCCTTGCTAGCTGCTCTGGATGGCGGCCAGCATCGACTTGATCTTCTGCGTCACGATGTTCAGATCGGCCTCGTAACGCACGGTGTTATCGGCAAAGCGCATGCGCTCGCCGTCCATGTCGACCGTGTTGCCGTCAATCGAGGGCTGCTGCGAGGTGCGGTACTGCACTTCGCCCTGCAGCGACTTGGTCTGCTGCGAGAGCGACGCCTGCATCAACGTCACATCGCCGGCAGGCGCGCCATCCACCGTCAGGTGGCCGGACGCCGTGGCCGTCATCGGCAGCGTGTTGCCGCTCTGCTGGCCGACCGCCTTCTGCAGCGCCGACTGGAAATCGAAGTCGCGCGCCTTGAAGTTGGGCGTATCGGCGTTGGCGATGTTCGAGGCCAGGATCTGGTGCCGCTGCGAACGCAGCCGCAGCGCCTGCTCCTGAAAACCGAACAAC
Organism: Ralstonia sp. A12; assembly: GCF_000801955.1. Lineage (GTDB taxonomy): Bacteria > Pseudomonadota > Gammaproteobacteria > Burkholderiales > Burkholderiaceae > Ralstonia. Next base: position 379,418 of record NZ_JSZO01000002.1, on the reverse strand, counting down.
TGATCCAGCTTGTCGACCATGTCTGTCATTCCTCGCGCGTGGCGTCATGTTGTTGCCGCCACCCGCCGGGTTTGGTTTGTCTTCCGAATGCCGTGGGGTTGGAGAAGCAGACATCGGCGGCCCCTTCAAAACCGCCGATGCCGTCTCCAGAACCGCTGTATTGCTGAGTTGCCGTCATGCAGCCTCAGTGGAGAGGGCCTTGTCTGCTGGTCCGGGAGCCGGCCGGGAAACCGCCTACCGGGGCAGGCCACGCGGCAACCAGCACCGCGCAACACCAGGGACTTCACCACGTTGCAAAGTCTAGGGGCCACCTGGCAAGAGCATTCGTCCGAATAAGGGGGGGATTGGCCGACATTTCCGCATTTGGCCCTCCCGCGCGCGTGGCTACACTTCACCGGACTTTCGATGGAGGGCTTTCCATGTCCACGCGGTTTGTACGCAGCGCCCAGTACCCGAGCTTTGCCGTTGGCCGCCGCCACGGCGCCGTGGCAATGCCGTTGGTCGCCCGCCAGCGCAAGCTGCTGCTGTGCCTGGCGCTGGGCGTGCTGGCAAGCCTCGTCCACCCGATCCTGGCGCATGCGCAAGGCATGGTGCGCGTCGGCTATGCGCCGGCAGCCACCAACATGCCGATGCCGGCCCAGCCCGCTCAACCCGCCGCGACCACCATCCAGGGTCCGAACGCCATCCAGATGCAGATCCAGCAGCAGTTGCAGTCGCAACTGGACATTCTGGGCGGCACCAATGACGCGGGCGCCCCGCGCGCCTCGGTGGAAGTCGGCCCGGTCGACCCGCGAGTGGCCAACCAGCCCTGTGACCAGATCGACCTGATGCTGCCGGCGGCCAACCGCCTGCGCGGCCGCATTCAAGTTGGGGTGCGCTGCAAATCACCCCACGCCTGGGCGGCGTGGGTGCCGGCCACCATCCAGATCACGGGGACGTATTACGTCGCCTCGCACCAGCTGTCGCCGGGCAAGACGCTCGACATGACCGACCTGGAGGCGCGCACGGGAGACCTTTCGATCCTGCCGCCGTCAGTCGTGCAGCAGCCCGCCGACGTGGTGGGGCGCGTGCTGGTAACCAGCGTGGCGGCCAATCAGCCGCTGCGCGCCGAAAGCCTGCGTCTGCCGATTGCCGTACAGGCAGGCCAGACCGTCAAGCTCGTCGCCGAGGGCGGTGGCTTCCAGGTCACAAGCGACGGCCGGGCCATGAACCAGGCCGCCGTGGGCCAGGTGGCGCAGGTGCGCACGGCCAACGGCAACGTCGTTTCCGGCATTGCGCAGTCTGCCGGCGTGGTGGCGATCCAGTTCTGAGATTGATTTGATACCAATCGATCACTTTCATACTGTGATGCGTAACCGATACCCCCCGCTAAAGTTTGGGCCGGGGTTGGCCGATATGGGTGATAGGATGAACGCGCTCTTCGGAGACACCCGTGAAAATCAACCATATCGTCAACAACACGCCGGCCATTGCGCCGACCAAGGACGCAGCGTCCGGGTCGACGCGCGCGACCGGCTCGTCCTCGGCCGCCACCACGGTCACGGGTACGACGCGCCACAGCGACGATTCGCCTTCGCTGTCGGTCCATCAAGTTTCGCGCCAAGTGGGCAGCGGCGACTTCGACGCAGCACGCGTCGAGCAGATCCGCAGCGCCATTCAGAACGGCACGCTCAAGATGGACGCCGGCAAGATCGCCGATGCGGCGCTGTCCGATGCGCATTCGCTGCTCTCGGCACAAAGCAAGAAGGTCTGACGGGAGCCTCCCGTCGTCCGTCCCCCATTTCTCATGACGCCGCCAGCCCGCGTGGGCTGATCGCGGCGGGGCGGTGTGCCGGCCGGCGGCTGCCCAAGCTTGCAAGCTAAAGGTCGCCAACATGGACAACACACTGCTGATCCGCACGCTTTCCGACGAGCAAGAACTGCTGCGTGCCGCCACCCTGACCTTGGAAGCCGAGCGCCAAGCGTTGCGCGACGGCGACATGGTCGAACTCGAGCGCGTCACCCTGACCAAGCAGAAACAGCTCACCGCCCTGGGCGAAGCTGACCGCGAGCGCCGCCTGTGGTGGGCGCAGCACGGCGGCGCCGATCCGTACGGGCTGGTCAAATACCTGCGCACGGATGAAACCGCCAGCCGCCTGTTCGACGAGAACCTGGCCCTGGCCCGCACCCTGCGCCAGTGCAACTTGGACAACGGCACGCTGATCGATCTGCGCCTGCGCGCCACGCAAAACGCGCTGTCCGTCCTGCACGCTGCCAACAACGGCGGCGGCACGCCCTACGGCCGCGACGGCAAGCAACCGCTGTCGATGCCGCGCTTCTCGGTCGTCGCTCAATAAACGCAACCGCAGGGCCGTCAAAGACGACCGAACGCCGGTTTACGTTTACGTCAATGGGTTTGAAGTGGGGCTAGCTGCCCCTGCCTGATCCTGCTATCTATAGGGGTCTGGCACACCACCGATCGGGGTAAACAAAAAGGTTTACATCCCATTGATGGGTGCAACAACCAAGCTGGGGATTTATTCTGCCGATTTTGGCGGGGTATATCCTCCGCGCCTGGCGACATAAACAGAAAACCGGAAAGAAATCGCGCCTGAATGGCACGCCAAGGTTTCGGCCCGGCGGCACCGCACTCGGTGACTGCCGGCTGAACGGGGAAACATACCGAAACCGCGCGTCATTGCGTTTCTACCAGCCACGCCTGTATCAATTTGGATCTCGCCGATCCGAATAGGCGACGGCCGGCCATATTCCGGAAATGGGCAAACAACCATAACCAGACAGGCGGCGCAGTGAAATCGATCGTAGTTGAGGCACACCCCTTGGTGCGTGCCGGTGCGACCCACGTTTTACAATCTTTGCCGGCCATTTCCGAAGTCGTCAGCGTCGACCCGGACGAGGCCCTATTTGAAAATCTCGCGGCGCATGCGGACGCCGAACTGGCCCTGATCGGCCTGCCACTGCCGGGCATCGACGATCTGCCCGCACTCTCTCGGTTGCTGCAGCAGCCGCACCCAAGGCACGTCGCCGTACTGGGTGAAAGCGATTCAGCCGCACATGTGCGTGCGCTGATGCAATTGAATATCTCTGCGTATCTGCTGAAAAGCTATTCGGGCAAATTGATTGCCGCCGCATTGGAATTGGTACTGGCCGGTGGCCGTTATGTACCGGCCTCCATTGTGCTGGCCCGCCCGGATGCGCAAACGGGCGGCGCAAACGGCAGCGACGACTGCGCATTATTGGGGCTCACCCAACGCCAGTACGAAATCCTGGTTCTGCTCTCGCGCGGCCATCCGGTCAAAACCATCAGCCGCATGCTCAGCATCTCCGAGGCCACGGCCAAGGCGCACATCAACGCGCTGTACCGTCGCCTGGAAGTCCGCAGCCGCACCGAAGCCGTATTCGTCGCCACCCAGCGTGGCGCCATGCTGCTGAATCAGCCGCAACTCGTGGCTGAGCCGACCACGTCGTCCGTGGCACCCGTACGCATCGCGCGTACCGGTTGAGCACCCCACCCCACTCGTCGTCCACAAGCAAAAAACGGCGCCCGGAACCCCGGACGCCGCTGTAAATGCCCACCCGCGCTGTCGACACACGGGTGGTGACAAGGAAAGCGCAGGTTTAGAACTTTGCGCGAATACCCACGCCGAACGTATCAGCCGAGCTCAGGTCCGACACCTTGTCGCGGAAGTACGCGGCATACACATCGGTGCGCTTGGACAGCGAATAGTCGTAGCCGATTGCCCAGGTGTTGCGCTTCACGTCAGCAGCGCCCGAGGTCTTCGTGTAGGCGTACGACGCCAGCACGCTGCCCGGGCCGACCGGAATCGATACGCCCAGTTGGCCGCCGTTGCTCTTCGCATCGCCCGAAGCAATCGTGTTCTTGATGTACTGGTATTGGCCGTACAGCTTGACCACGCCAAAGTCATACGACGCACCCAGTTGAGTTGCCGTTTGACGCTGGAAGCCTGCCACCAGCGCGTTCAGGTCACCCGGGTTGGCATCGAAGCGCACCTGCTGGAAAGCGGCGGTGGCTGCAAAGTTGCCGCGGAAGTACAGGAAGCCTGCGCCGAACTTGTTCTGGCCATCGTGGCCGGCCTGCTCACCCGCGCCGTACATCAGCGTGCCGGTGAAACCGTTCATGTCCGGCGTGGAGTACAGGATCGAGTTGTTCCAGCCCGAATCGCCCACCAGACCCGAGATGCCGGCAGCGCCCGTGCGGCCGTTGCCCAGGTAGGTGTGGAACACCATCGGCGAGAAGGTGTACGAATCACCGAACGGGTTAAACAGGATCGTCGAAACGAAGTACTGCGGCGTATTGCGACCCAGCTTGATCGAGCCCCAGGTGTTCGACTGCAGGCCGACGAACGAATTACGCGCAAAGAACGTGTCGCCATCAAAGCGACCGCTCTTGCCGGTGTCAGGGCGGAAGAACGCTTCCACCGTGAAGATCGCCTTCAGGCCGTTGCCCAGGTCTTCGCTGCCCTTCATGCCCCAGTACGACGTGGACATACCGCCGGCGTTCTGCACCCAGGCGCGGTCGGACGACCCCAGGTTCTTCTGTGCGCCCATCCAGGCGTCCACCTGGCCGTACAGCGTGACGGACGACTGGGCCTGGGCCGCACCTGCGGTCAGCCCGGCGGCAGCGGCCAGCACGGCCAGCTTGAAACGTCGCTTGAGTTGCATGGTTGATTTCTCCCTCTTCTGGTTCCGTTGTGTTGAATTCGGCTCGCAGCGGCAGGTGGCTCGCCTGCCCCGCTGAGGTCGCCGCGAGTGAATGCAACAGCCGTGCCAATACGCCGTCAGCATGCTGAAGTGTCACGAATGAATACGTTTTCGCGGGAAGGCGCGCAGACTAGCTTGAATACCCCTGCCAGACAAGTCCCAACACAGGGGTGTGTGGCGCCGTTTCTGCACCGTACTGGAGCCAAGTGCAGCTTCAGTCGTTTTGGAGAACGCGAATGTCCACTTCACGCGTATAGCGCTCGGGCGAGAAATCGCAGTACGTGAGGGAAATCGGCACGTCAGCCACGCTGTAGCCGATGCGGCGTACGCGCACCAACGGCACGCCGGCCGCCACATCAAGCTGGCTGGCTTGGTGGGCATCGGCCACACACGCCAGCGGTGCCTCGCGCGAGCGCGCGATCGTCAGATTGGCCCGCTGGAAGACCTGCACGAACAGGCGGTCTTCAAAATCGCGCGCCTCCAGCATGGCTGCCAGCCGTGACGTCAGCCACGTGCGCAGCAGCATGATTGGCTTGCCTTCGACCTGCGCGCGGCGCTCCACGAACGCCACCTGCGCACCGACCTCCAGACCGAGCGCGGCCGCCACCGTCTCATCGGCCTGCTCCAGCCGGAATGCGCTGACGGTGTAGACGGCACCCGGCACGTACTCCAGCGCCGCATCAGACTGCCCCGGCGCATACAGCACTGGACGATGTGGCCCCACTCGGTCAAGCACCACGCTGCGCTGTCCGCGCGAGCGCTTGAGCAACCCGCGTGCGGCCAGTTCATTGAGCGTGCGGCGGGCAGTCAGCCGCGACACGCCATAGCGCTGAGCGACTTCGTTCTCGCTGGGGGCGACGCTGCCGGCCGGCAAGGCACCGTGCAGGATGTCGAGCCGGATGCGATCGGCCAGTTCGAGGTATTTAGGAAGGCGGGGCGTCATGTCGACGTTATAGTCAGGAACGCTCATGCGCTCCAACGAAAACGGCCCACCGGTCAGGTGGGCCGTCGTACCCGAGGGGGCAAATCAGGCGATCAGGAACTTATCGCGGTTCTTGCCGATCCAGGCCGGTGCACGACCACGGCCGGACCACGTTGCGCCCGTCTTCGGGTCGCGGTACTTCGCCGGGACGGGCGCCTTGGCACCAGCGCGTCGGCCACGACGCGGAGCCAGGCCCAGATCTTCAGCGGTCAAGCCGTATTCGGCAACCGTTTGGCGCACTTGCTGGATAACGGCTTCCAGTTCTTTGGCGCGGGCGGTTTCGATCTGCTCTTCCAGCTTGGCCTTTTGTGCAACCAATTCCTTGTATGTCGCCATATGCGCTCCCAATAAATCCTGTTGTGGGTCAGATATTAGTTCAATTGTATTCATAACTGAAATGAAATTTCAACGGTTTTGATCGCGCTCTGCTACTCGCAGCAAGCGCACCCAAACGGTTCGAATCAAATCAGGCATACCGAATGCTCAGGATTCAACCGGAAAGTCAGATTGACGCATCTACTTGGTATACGCGATCAGACAAGACCGCAAACCTGCGATGCACTGCATTTCAGTGCCATCACATTAGCAAGCGCTTATGGGTTCCGCAATTTCCGAGGCCAACTTCCACACACACATTGCCTGGAGCTTGCAGTACGCAGCCGCAAGACGACGTGGCAACTCACATTGGTACCGTATTGCGCCGACACCCAAGATCCATTTGTGACAGACGATAAAGCCGCTTCAAAGCAGCAGACCCAGCAGGCTGGTGGGCGGATGCATTGGTGATGAATCCGTCCTTGCCCGTGTTTTACAGTCGGCTTTGCACTTTGGCATGCCAGTATGCATCCTGTTTACGGACACAATCTTTTTCTTTCCATAACGTCCAATCGTCCGAGCGAACATCAATTTCGCCTTCACAATGCGAATTCGTATCTTGATGCCAGTGCGTAGGCAGTGCGCCCGCATCACCAGGCCGAACGGCATTTCACCGACAAGGAACGCGCTTCAGATGCAGCATTGCCTGCATCGATTGAATCCCGATCGGTAGAAACCCCTTTACTGCCTACGCAGCAAACAACCGCGCACCGTGCGACCAAATGAAATGCACGGTGTGTTGTATAAATCACAAATCAATCATTTGCGCGACACGCGACTTTTGCGCATCATGAAAGTTGTTGTCCCGCCTCCGCAGGCTGGCGCCTGTTGCGTTGCCCGCGGACACATTCATTGCGTGGTGTCTCGGGCAATACCATTGGTTGGAGCGTGGGATGCAAGACGAACTTTCCTACCCGCTGTCGGCACAAAGTCTGCCCGTTCCCCTCTACGTCGTTCTCGAAGGTCGCATCGTGTATGCCAATGCAGCAGGCATCAGCATGGTGCGCGCGCTCTCGGCCGACCAACTGCTCGGTGAGCCGTTCTCGCGCTTCTTCCAGGATGTGCCGGTCACGCTGAGTGCCAACGCGGGCACGGACGCGGATTCACCCGACGCAACCGTCACGCCAGCTGCACAGGTGGTTTCTGCGGTTTCCCTGGGCGCGTCCGATGCGCCGGTCACGGTCCGGCTGACGGTCACGCCGACACGTTTTGACGGGCTGCCCGCGCAGCAGGTGGTCGTGCACGGGTTGCCCCTGCCGCTTGATGCGCAACTGCCCGGCAAGGCCGGCGAGCGTGTCCTCAGCGCCGAAGCCATCGGCGCGGCGTTGCCGCACGAACACCTTGATCACCTGCTGTCTACGCTGCCATCTGCGGCCTCGCTCGGTGAGCGTTTGCATGCGCTTTTGCGCGCGCTCGAAGCAGCACTACCCACTGCGTTATGCGTCGTGACGCGGGTGGTCTCTGGGCGGGCACGGTTGTACGGTACGCAAGCCGCGCGCGCGCAACTGGTGGCGCCCCCATCGGGTGAACTCGATGTCGAACTCGCTCGCGTTGCGCCGCTGTTGAATGACGTTGCGCCCATCGAACTACTCCGCCAGTCCAATGCGCCGGCCGCCCTGCACGAGGTACTCACGCGCGCGCTCGGCACTGCGTTGCCCGGTTGGCTATGCCGCATCCCGGCCCAGCATGGCGGCATGGCCTCGGGCGATGACCTGCTATGCCTGTTCTACGCCGCACCGGCCAATGCCGCGCCCGACGACGTTGCATTGCGCGCCGCATGCGCCAGTTATGTCAGCGCGCTGGTCAAGCTGCTGCGCCTCGAAGGCGAGTACCGCCAGGCGCGTGACCTGCGCGATCAATACCGCCTGGTCGTCAACCACTTGAGCGAAGGCGTGCTCACGCTGTCCACCGACGGCCGCGTGCTGTCATATAACCGCAGCGCGTCCGAGATCCTGCGCTTGTCGGGCGCATCGTGGAAAGGCCGCCCGCGCATGGCACTGAGCGACATGATGCTCGGCGAGGACGGCACCATCCTGCCTCGCGCGGCATGGCCTTCCACGTTGGCCGCGCGCACCGGACGCGCCATCAGCAACGTGGTGGTGGGCGTACCGGCCGGCACCGGGCAAATCGTTTGGCTGCGCGAATCGGTGCTACCGATGTTTTCACCGGACAGCGCATCGCCGCATGCGGTGCTGGTCATCTTTACCGACATCACGGCGGAACGTTCGACCTACGAGCAGCTGCGCCTGCTGGAAACGAAAGACTCGCTGACCGGCCTGCCCAATCGCGCCGCGTTCATCGAACGGCTCGACGCTCGCCTGGCTCTGCCCTCCACCGGCCGGGCCGCACTGCTCTATATCGGGCTGGACCACTTCAAGACTGTCAATGAGGCGATGGGCCACCATGTCGGCAACCAGGTGCTGAATCTGGCGGCGCAACGCATCCGCGCCGAGGCCGGACAGCGCGCGCTGCTGGCTCGCCTTGGCGGCGACCAGTTCTGCGTAGCCATCGACGACCCTGACACCGTTGATGCACTCGCCCAGCAGGTGCTCGAAGCGCTGGCCAAGCCCTTCACCGGCGGCGAGCGAGAACTGCACCTCTCCGCCAGCATTGGTGTCACGGCGTTTCCGGATGACGGCAACGATGCCGGCACGCTGGTCAGCCATGCTGAAGCCGCCATGTACCGCGCCAAGGAGAACGGCCGCAACCGCATCGCGCGATACTCGCGCGCGCTCGAAACGCAGATGCTGCGCCGCTTCACCCTCAACGAGCGCATGCGCCGCGCACTTGCGCGTGGGCAGGTGCGACTGGTGTATCAGCCCAAGTACGCGCTCGCCTCGGGCGAACTGGTGGCAGTGGAAGCACTAATGCGGTGGTCTGACCCGGAACTCGGCGCGGTGTCGCCCACCGAGTTCATCGCCGTGGCCGAAGAATCCGGCTACATCCTCGACCTCGGCCGCTGGGCGCTCATGCAGGCCTGCACGCAGGGCCAGGCGTGGGAGCGCAACTTCGGCTTCACGGGGCGCGTGGCCGTCAACGTATCGGCACGGCAATGCGATGCCGGCGTGATCGAGCGCGACGTGGATGAAGCCCTCAAGGCATCGGGCATGACGTCATCACGACTGGAGTTGGAGTTGACGGAGAGCGTGCTATTGGCCGATCGCCTGTCAACGCAACGTCTACTGACGAGCCTGGCTGCACGTGGCGTGCGCATTTCGCTGGACGACTTCGGCATCGGGTTTTCGTCGCTGTCGTACCTGCGCAGCTTGCCGATCCACAACATCAAGATCGACCGCTCGTTCATCAGCGGCGTGCCTGCGGTGGCCGACTGCGTGGCGTTGACCAAGACCATCATTGCGATGGCGCGCGCACTGAACATGACCGTCACAGCAGAGGGCGTGGAGACACCCGAGCAATCGGCCTTTCTCTCGACACACGCCTGCGACGAGGTGCAGGGCTTCCTGTTTGGCCGGCCGCTGGAAGTGCCGGCCCTCGAAGGCCTGCTGCGCTCGCTCAGCCGCGCGCAGGCATAAAAAACGGCCCCGAGGTTCTCACCCCGGGGCCGCTTCCAAATGCGTATCAGCGTATCAACGCGTCGATACGTTGCCCACCAGGCCGCCCAGTGCGGCACCACCCAGCGTTGCGCCAGGGCCGCCGATCAGCGCGGCACCGGCCAGCCCGCCCACACCTGCACCGATGGCGGTGTTGCGTTGACGTGCCGTCATGTCGGCACAACCCGTTGCCGTCAGCACCGTGGCAGCCGCCAGAAAAATCGTCAGTACCCGAACCATGTTCTTCTCCTTCAAATGCGTCGGTCGCGACCCGTGATCATCGTGATCGCCGTTGTCGCGTATGGGGAGTCTGGTCGAAGAGCGCCTGACATTCTGTTTCGGGTTGTAATCAAGCGTTGCAAGAAGCGCATCATGTCAACACGACGGGTGTGCCAAATCCCCGAGCAATGCCGACCAAAGCCTGTCGCCACGCGGGTCGGACAACGTTTCCCACAGACTTATCCACATGTTCTGTGCATAACCCGCCATGCCGCAAACCGTTGACATGACAACGGGCTTGACGGATTCCTGCAAACGTGTCGACAACGTAAAACGCACGCGCCGGGCGAAAGTTATCCACATCGAGCATGGTCGTTACATCGTGCAACAAATCCTTGTGCGTCAGGCAGTTGCAGCCGGTTTCGCAGGCGATTTGGGGCTTGTTGTGAACAAATTGTGCAACTGCGACAAACTGACCTGCCCCCTCCCCAGCGGCCAAAGGCTTCCAGCAAAACCCAACCCCGGTTCGCTCAAGGGACGAAGCTACGGCAAGCTGACTACGATGCTTCGATGCGGCGAAAAGGACTTGGATCGACTTGGCCGATCACATTGAAGGGATGCTGCGGCCAGAGCTTGCTTTTCTTACGCGGCCGCGTGGCACACAGCCTCAACACGGTTGCCCGCCGGGTCAACCAGGAACGCCGCATAGTAGTGAGGGTGGTAATGGGGCCTCAAGCCAGCGGCTCCGTCTGAATGCCCGCCAGCCGCGAGCCCTGCGTGGAAAAAGGCATCCACGTGTTCACGAGACGGCGCCTTGAAACACCAGTGCCGTTTGTTCGTCCCGATGTCGCTAGGATCCAGATACACGGCCAGGAAGGTCGAGACGGTATCGTCAGCTGAGCAACGCTCGCCGTAACCGAGTGCGGTGGGCCGGTCATAGACCTTGCTTGCGCCCAGTGCGGTCATGATCGCGTCGTAGAAGTGCCGCGCTTCCTCAATGTCCGGAACACCGATCGACACATGGTCAAGTAGCTGCATTGCATGTACTCCCGTTGCGCCCGCCTGAATCAGCTCGGGCAAAGTAATCCAATCCGCCTGCGACAGGATTCAAAGTGATGTTGTGAGGTTGGTTCGATCGCTCGCGGTCGGCGGCGACGAGATGACCAGGAACACGACATCCTCCTCCGACGTGTTGGCGAATCGATGGCGGACCCCAGGTTCAACATGGACGCCTTCGCCTGCGCCGAATGTGACTGAATGCGTTTCAAACTGCAGCGTCGCCGTACCCGACAGAACGTAGAAGAACTGCCTTGCCTTTGTATGAAAATGCGGTGTTTCTCCCGCACCTGGCGGAACACGTTCCTGGATCACACTCAGATCCGGTTGCTTGAGCAGATGCCAACCGTCACAGACGGTACCCCATACGTAGTGTTCTGATGTTTCGAAAGAGACGGCGGAGATCTTGTCGTTCATGGTGGGGATGTCGAAAATAGAAATGGCGACGTTCGATCGCCATGGGGTTGCGGCTCGTGCATCGGGAACAGTCTGCGTTGGCGACACTCACTCTCGCTGCCGGTAAACGCGCGCCATGCTGGCGAGAAACGAGAGCGCAGAAATCGCGCAAGCCAACGTAAATACGTACACGGCGAACTGGCCATCGGCACCGCCGTGCATGCCGCCCACCAGTGCAATCACCACGGCGACCAGGGCGGCGCCAATGGATTGGCCCGTGGTTCTTGCCGTTGAGAGCACGCCCGATACAGTGGCCGTCCGGTTCTTGGCCGCGTTAGCAAACATTTCCTTGTTGTTTGGCGGAAGGAAGAAGCCGTACCCCATCCCGCAGAGCGCCACACGCCACAGGAAATCCTCAACCGCCGGGTGTTCAGGGAGCAGGACGAGAGAGCCCAGCCCCAGACAGAACATCAAGACCCCCATGCTGGAGACCTGCGTCGCATTCAGGCGGTTCGTCAGCCGACCGGCAACTGGGGCGCACAGCGCGACCGCCATCGGCCAAGGCGTGAATACCAAGGCGGATTTCAGAACGCTGTAGGCGTAGGTGTGCTGCAGCACGAACGGCAGCGCAACCAGCGCAATCCCCTGTGAAACGAACATCGTGACCGATGTCAGCACGGCAAATGTGTACCGGCGCGACCTGAAAATATCCAAAGGCAGAAGCGGATGCCTGGCCCGGGTCTGGCCGACGACGAACACACACACCAGCACGGCGGATAGGACAACAAGCGCGACAACGGTACGGTTGCTCCACCGCCCGATCTGGTCGACGGCAAGCGCAAAAAGACCAAACGCCGCAGCAGAGGTCATGGCGCCAAACAAGTCGAAACCGCGCTCCTTGTGCGTGTCCGCCCCCAGAGCCATGGCTGAGAACGCGATGGCCGCGATGCCAAGCGGGATGTTGATGTAGAACAGCCATGGCCACGACGCATAGGAGACGATGAGCCCGCCCAATGCCGGGCCAAGCGCCGTTCCTACCGCAAACACCAGGGCATTCAAGCCGAAGACGGTCCCCAGGGAACTGGGTGGGAAGATCACCCGGTAGAGGCCATAGCCGACGCTGATCAGGACCGCGTAGCTGATGCCCTGGAGGACCCGCATGACGACCAGCATGTTGAACGTCGATGCCAGCCCGCAGCCCAGAGACGCGACCGTGAACAGCACCAGCCCTGCCGTATAGAAACGCCTTTCGCCAACTCTTGAACCGAGCGACGCGCACGTCAGCATGGCCGCCGCGCTGGCCACCTGATAGCCATTCGCCACCCAGATGACAGAGGCTGCACTGACGCCAAGATCTGTTGCGATGGTCGGCAGCGCGATGTTGACGATCGAACTGTCCAACGCCGACATGAGCACGCCGATCAGGATGGCGGCCGCTGCAAAATGGCGTCGCGGTATGTCGAATCCGTCTTCGCTGGATTCAATGATTTCGGCAGTCGTTGGCATGGGCGGCGGATTTGACAGAGTCGGTTCTGACAAAGGGGCGCTGCGAACTAGGCCTTGGCAGTTCCAATGCAAACGGCGTCCAGGGCGGACTCCAGCATAACGCGTGCGTCTTCACGCCGCTTGCGCGCCAAACGCTCCGATCCGACACGCCACTGTTCAGGATCGTCAACGAGCATGGCATGGATGTCGGCCACCGAACGAATGAGGCCGCGACTGCCCCACTGGCCATCCGGAATCTCCGTAGGGAAGACCCAGACGCGTGTTGCAACGTCCTCGAACGTGCCGTTCTCAGCGCGCGCCACAGCTTCCGTGATTCGCCTCACGAGCGTCTTGCGCGATTCGTCTGAGTATTGCCCCTCTGGCACTGTGGGAATGATCCGATAGCGCGGCAACTTCGACGGCTCGCCTCCCACGTACACGGCCGCCGGCCGATGGAGATTGAGCACCGTGACGCTCTGCGCAATCTTGTTGTCGGAACGGTAGCCCTCCGCCTCGATCAGGATGTCCGAGAGCTCCTTGAACAGGCGGGCCTCCGCCTGCGGGGTCAGGGCGCTTTCAGGGATCAGTGCGTCGATCATCGGCATCGTATTTCTCCTTCCTCAGCTGTCTTGAGATGACCATCTTCGGAATTTACGAGGCGCAACGGGAGTGGCAGAATTGCCATTCTTTGTTGGATATCGGACACACAGGTGACTACCATCCGAATCTGGGTCTACGACGGCATCCTGGCCTCTGGCGTCGCTGGCCCCATCGACGTTTTTAACGCGGCCAACCATTTGATGGATCAGGCGCCCATGCGGGAGGGCGGCCATTCCACCAGGTTCACTTGGCGGGTCGAATCGATTGACGGACAGCCTGTCAAAGCCGCATCAGGACAGCGCATTGCCGTGGACGGCAAGATCGATGGGCGCAAGCGCGCGGACGCCATTCTGCTGACCGCGCCATTCGTCTCCGACATGGAGACATTCCTCACGCGCAAGGATCTGCTGAACGCGCTCCGCTCTGCGATCCGCAGCCAGCACAAAGCCGGCGCCGTGGTTGCCGCGTACTGCACCGCCAACTACCTGCTTGCCGAAACCGGTTTGCTCGATGGCCGCATTGCCACAACACACTGGGCAAAATCCGCAGACTTCGCACAACGTTATCCGGGCGTGCGACTGCGGGCCCAAGAAGTTCTAACCATGCAGGACAGAATTCTTTCGAGCGGCGCGGTCACGTCGTATCTCAATCTCGCGGTACGGCTGATCGAAACATTTGCCGGCGAAAGAGTCGCCGCAATGACCGCAAAGATGCTGCTGATCGATACCAGTCGGACTGCACAGGCTCCGTATGCAAAGCTCCTCGGCGAGCATGGGCACACCGATGCGCTCGTCGCGCGCGCGCAGCAGCATATGGAATCGACACTTGAAGACGGCGTTCAACTCCATGCGCTTGCAGCCGATCTCGCTGTCAGCGAACGAACGCTGAACCGTCGATTCAAGCAGGCAGTGGGCATGCCGCCGTTGGAGTATCTGCAGAATCTCCGCATTGAAGTCGCAAAAACGCTGCTGGAATCCAGACCCATCGGTGTCGACCAGGTGAGTGATCGCGTCGGCTACGGCGACGTCAGCACCTTCCGGCAGCTGTTCAAGCGCAAAACTGGCCTGTCGCCCCGGGAATACCAACTACGGTTTGCGCGCGCCGCCAATCCAATCGACGCGTGACACTGATCGGGACGGAGCCCCCAGCTAGTCCCGCGTTGTACCTTGCCCCGCGTCCAAAACCCACGCGCCCCTCACGGGGCATTACGCCAGATCAGCAGGGGTATCGACGTCACGCAGGATGCCGGCATCGTTGCTGTCGATGCGGATGAGCGCGGCGGGATCAATCAAGCGCCGCGCACCTTCATCGCCGTCGAGCGTGGTCAGACCGGCGAAGAAATCAGCGCCGAAACCAATGGGGTGACCACGCTGCCCCGCGTGGAATGGCGCGACACAATGGTGTGCGTCGAGTGCGTGCGCAACTTGAGCGATGGTCTCAGGCGCAATCCACGGCATGTCGGCCAGGGCGATGACCCAGCCGCCCGCGTCAGGACGTGCAGCCACGCCTGCGGCCAGGCTGGCACCCATGCCGTTGGCCGCCGCCGGGCATCGCAGGACTGTGCAACCGGCGTCGGCCAGCAACACGGCCAGCCGTTCAACCTGCGCGCCATGGGTGTCAGCAGCCGGCACCACAGCCACGACATCACCCACGGCTTGCTGCAGATGCCGCGCAGCCTGTACGGCGACAGGCGTGCCATCGGGCAGCGCGGCGAGCAGCTTGTTGGCCACACCGGCCGGGTCAAACCGGCTGCCGCGGCCCGCAGCCAGCAGCACACCAACAACAGCACCAGCAACGGGCCGCTTGTGCATCAAACCACCTCGGTCTTGAGCGTGACTTCCACGTTGTTGCGCGTGGCGTTGGAATAGGGGCACACCTCGTGCGCCTTGGCCACCAGCGCCTCGGCATCGGCTTGAGACAGGCCGCCAACGCGCGCGGTCAGCCCGACCTTCAGGCCAAAACCGCCTTCGGAACGCGTGCCGATACCCACGTCGCAACGGATCTCGATGCTGCTCGGGTTGAGCTTGAGCATGCTCTTGGCGACAAAGTCGCACGCTGAGCCGAAGCACGCTGCATAGCCCGCAGCAAACAGATCTTCCGGTGTGGTCGTATTGGGTTTGCCGGGGCCGCCCATCGACTTCGGGACCGACAGATCATGCGAGACCTGGCCATCTTCGGTTTGCGTGTGGCCGTTACGGCCGCCTGTGGCGGTGGCGTGGGCGGTGTACAGGATGTTCAATGCCATGACGTGCTCCTCCGGTGGGTGAACAGCGAACAACGGGACAACACAAGCGCGAACGCAAGAAGCGGTCCGCCAAGAATACGCGCCAAAACAAAAAAGCCGGCACACATTGCTGCATGCCGGCTCCAATCGCATCACGCGACGATGATCATCACACCGTATCGAACGGCAACTTACGATGTCGCTTGCCCGTCAACGCAAACACCGCGTTGGCCACGGCCGGTGCAATCGGCGGCGTACCGGGTTCGCCCAGACCCGTCGGGTTGTCTTCCGACGGCACGAAGAACACGTTCACCGGCGGCGCGTCCGGCATGCGCACGGGCGGGTAGTCGGGGAAGTTGCTGTTCTTGGTCGCACCGTTTTCGATGTCGATGGCAAAGCCCGGCTGGATCATCCCCAAGCCGAACACGCAGGCACCCTGGATCTGCGCCTCCGCACCCATCGGGTTGACCACACGGTTGGCATGCACCCCAGCTGTCACACGATGCACGCGCGGTTTGCCCTTGTCGACCGACACCTCCACCACATATGCCACCACCGACTCGAACGATGCGTGCACTGCCACGCCCCAAGCCTGGCCCTTGGGCAGCTTGCGCTTGCCGTAGCCGGACTTGTCAACGGCCAGTTGCAGCGCAGCGCGGTGGCGTGCGTGCTCCTTGTCGTTGAAACGTGCCAGACGGAAGGCCACCGGGTCTTGCTTGGCAGCATGCGCCACCTCGTCGACCATCGTTTCCATCACGAACGCCGTATGCGTGTGACCAACCGAGCGCCACCACAGCACCGGCACGTTCACGTCGGGATGGTGCACCGTCAGCTGCATCGGGAAGCCGTAGTCGTTCTCGATCACGCCCTCGACCATGGTCTCGTCCACACCGTTCTTGACCATGAACGCCTCGAACGGCGTGCCCTTCAGAATCGACTGACCGACGATCACATGATTCCAGCCGACCACCTTGCCGCTGTTGTCGACACCCACATCAACGCGGTGCAGATGCATCGGGCGGTAGTAGCCGCCGCGAATGTCGTCTTCACGGCTCCAGATCACCTTGACGGGGCCGTTGTGGCCGGCTGCCGCGTAGGCTTTGGCCACGTTGGCCGCTTCCGTCAGATAGTCCGAGGTAGGAACCGCGCGCCGCCCGAAACCGCCGCCCGCCATCATCGTGTTCAGCTCCACCTTCTCGGGCGACACGCCCAACACCTTGGCAATCGCGCCCTGGTCGATGGTCTGGAACTGCGAGCCGACCCACACCTTCGCGCCGCTGATCTTGCCGCCGTCTTTCTGCACGTCGATCGTGCAGTTCAACGGTTCCATCGGCGCGTGGGCGAGATACGGGAACTCGTAGTCAGCCTGGATACGCTTGGCCGCGGATTGAATGCCGCTCACGTCAGCGGTCTTGGCTACCGCACCTGGCTGGCCAGCAAGCTTCTTGTATTCCGCCATCAGCGCCGGCGTGGACACGGTCGAGCCAGCGTCTTCCCACGTGGCCTGCAGCGCGTCGCGGCCCTGCTTGGCCGGCCAGTAGCCGTCGGCGACGACGGCCACGCCCTTGCCGCCACGATCGGTCGGAATCTCCAGCACATCGACCACGCCCTTCACGGCCTTGGCTGCAGCTGCGTCGTACTTGGCCACCTTGCCGCCAAAGCGCGGCGGACGGGCCAGCACGGCCACCTTCATGTTCGGCAGACGCGTGTCGAGACCGAATTTGAGCGAGCTGTCGAGCTTGGCGCGCGCATCCAGACGCGGCGTGGGCTTGCCGACAATGCGGAACTGCGACGGGTCCTTCAGCGTGACCTGCGCCGGCACTGGCAGTGCCATCGCGGCTTGCGCCAGTTCACCATACGTTGCACGGTTGCTGCCCGAGGTGATCACGCCGTTGGCCGTCTGGCAGGTGGAAGGCTCCACCTTCCAACGCTCGGCGGCGGCCGAGATCAGCATGGCACGCGCACGTGCACCCAGTTCACGGTACTGCTGGAACGAGTGGTTCAGCGCAGTGGAACCGCCCGTCATCTGGATGCCGAAGCCCGGGTCCTTGTACGGATCCGCTGCCGGCGCGAGCATGCCGCGCACGTTGCGCCAGTCGACGTCGAGCTCTTCAGCCAGCGCCATCGGCAACGCGGTGTGCACGCCCTGGCCGAACTCGAGACGGTTGACGGCCACCGTCACCGTGTTGTCCGGCGCGATGATGATGAATGCCTGCGGCGGCGAAGGCGGTTTGGCTTTCGCGTCCTGCGCGCTTGCCAGCACCGGCGCGATGCCAAGCGCAAGACCACCGCCCGCCAGCGAAGTGAGTTTCAGGAAACTGCGGCGATCCAGCGTTGCCGCACCCGCATCGCCAGACACAGATGCCGGTTGATGCTGCGCGCCACCACCCGCCAGTGCTTCAAGATTTCGAATACGCATCGTGAGTTCTCCGGTGGGGCTCAGGCCAGCGACTTGGCGGCGTCGTGAATCGCCGCACGGATACGCTGGTACGTGGCACAGCGGCACAGGTTGCCGGCCATCGCGCTGTCGATGTCAGCGTCGGTCGGCTTCTTCTTGCTGCGCAGCAGACCCACTGCGCTCATCATCTGGCCGCTCTGGCAATAGCCGCATTGCGCCACGTCGTGCTTGACCCAAGCGTCGAGCACGGCCTTGCCGACCTTGTCGTCGGCGATATGTTCTGACGTGGTGATCTGCTGGCCGGCCACTGCGGAAATCGGCAGCACGCAACTGCGCGTGGGCTGACCGTTCAGGTGCACCGTGCACGCACCGCACGACGCAACGCCGCAACCGAATTTCGTGCCGGTCAGGCCGAGGTTGTCGCGCAGCGCCCAAAGCAGCGGCGTCGACGGATCGGCATCAACTTCCACGGATTTGCCGTTGATATTCAGCGTAACCATGGTGGGGATTCTCCTTGTGGGGCCTTATTGGGGCGTAGTGGAGTCGCACCGTTATATAAATGAAGATACAGCGGTTTTACGGTACGAACGGGGTGTATTAAAGCAGGTTCACGCAGGTTCTGCTGACGCCGGAATCACATGCGGTACGGGGCACTTAGGGATTCGTCTGTGGCCTGGCAAAACCCGGAAACGTCCGAATTCCGCCCAGGCAACTTGACAACACCTCGCCTCCCCCAGCACTATCGAAAAATGCACTCCCAGCAGACCACCCTCCTCACCGCTCAAGCCCGCACCTTCTCGTGCGAGCGCGGTCTGCTATCGCTATCCGCTTCCCTACTACGCGTGTAAGCGCGTAGACCTCTCTTTCCCCCCTCGTTCCGGTGTTTGACCGGTCCGCTGCCGTAACAGGCGACGGGCCTCGTGTGACGCAATCCGTTCGCCGATTTGGAGCCTCCCATGCCCACCTCGATCCTGCTTTCGCTACGACTACCGCTCGGTAGCCAGACCACGCGCCCGTGGCTGTCTGGCCGCCACGCCAACACTGCTCACCCGGCCACGCCGGACGCCGCCCGCGCGGTCGTCCTCGACGTACACACCCGATCTCGATCTCACAGGACATCCACACCATGTTGAAAAACCCTGCCACCAAGTACCGCCCCTTCCCCGCAATCGCCCTCGCCGATCGCACCTGGCCGAACAAGACCATCACCCGTGCTCCGATCTGGATGAGCACGGACCTGCGCGATGGCAACCAGGCCCTGTTCGAGCCGATGAACGCCGAGCGCAAGATGCGCATGTTCAAGATGCTCGTGCAGATCGGCTTCAAGGAAATCGAAGCCGCCTTCCCCGCCGCCTCCCAGACTGACTTCGATTTCGTGCGCGAGCTGATCGAAGGCGGGCACATTCCCGACGACGTGACCATTGAAGTGCTGACGCAGGCGCGTGAAGACCTGATCCGTCGCACCATGGAATCGTTGCGTGGTTCCAAGCGGGCCATCATCCACCTCTACAACGCGATTGCACCGGTGTTCCGCCGCACGGTGTTCAACACCGACCGCGAAGGCGTCAAACGCATTGCCGTGCAGAGCGCCAAGCTGATCCGCGAGATTGCGGAGACGATGCCCGAGACGCAGTGGACGTATCAGTACAGCCCGGAAGTCTTCAGCGGCACAGAGCTGGAATTCGCGCTGGAGGTCTGCAACGCGGTGACCGAAGTATGGGAGCCGACGCCCGCGCGCAAGATCATCTTCAACCTGCCTGCCACGGTGGAGATGGCCACGCCCAACATCTACGCCGACCAGATCGAGTGGATGCACCGCAACCTGGCGCGCCGCGATTCGATCATCCTGTCCGTACATCCGCACAATGACCGCGGCACCGCCGTGGCCGCAGCAGAACTGGCCGTGATGGCTGGCGCCGACCGCGTGGAAGGCTGCCTGTTCGGCAACGGCGAGCGCACCGGCAACGTGGATCTCGTCACGCTCGCGCTGAATCTGTACTCGCAGGGTATCGATCCGGAGCTGGATTTCTCGCATATCAATGACGTGGCGCGCACGTGCGAAGACTGCACGCAGTTGCCGGTGCATCCGCGCCATCCGTATGTGGGCGACCTGGTGTTCACGGCGTTCTCGGGCTCGCACCAGGATGCAATCAAGAAGGGTTTTGCGGTGCAAAAACCCGATGCGCTCTGGGAGATGCCCTACCTGCCGATCGACCCGGCCGATGTGGGCCGCACGTACGACTCGATCATTCGCGTCAACAGCCAGTCGGGCAAGGGCGGCATCGCGTATCTGCTGGAATCCGGCTACGGCGTTGCCATGCCGCGCCGCCTGCAGGTGGAGTTCAGCAGCACCGTTCAGCAGTTGACCGACGAAAGCGGCCGTGAAGTCACCGGTGCAGACATCTGGGCGCTGTTCCAGCAAACCTACCTGCGCGTGGACGGTGCCGTCGGCTACGTGTCACACCGGCTGACCGAGCGGGACGACGGCAGCCAGCACATCCGCCTGGTGGTCAACATCGATGACCACGAGCACATCTGCGAAGGCACCGGCAACGGGCCGCTGGATGCGCTGGTGCATGCGCTGTCGCACGTGCTGGCGGCACCTGTGTCGGTCCACCACTATGAAGAGCGTGCGTTGGGCCAGGGCGCCAACGCCGATGCCATTGCCTTTGCAGAAATGGCCGCGCCAGGTGTGGCCGGCAGCGTGTTCGGCGTGGGCGTGGATGCCAACCTGACCACCGCGTCGATCCGCGCAGTGGTGGGCGGCGTGAACCGCCTGATCGCCCGGGCCGGCAAGGGCATGCTGCGCAGCGGCAAGAGCGCGGCGCAAACGGCATAAGGTGCAGGTCGGCCTCACGCAGTGGAGCGCCAGTTGCTAAATTGGAGAGATGCGGCCCGGGCCACGCCTGGGCGCATCCCTTCCGAAACGCGCAAGCGTGCACGTCCACTGCCAAAGGAGAACCGATATGACCACTCGTCCGACCGCGAAAGACAATGCCAAGCGTTTTGCCAGTGTGATTCAGGCGCTTCATGCCTGCCAAACCGCTTGCGAGCATTGCGCGACGGAATCCGGCAAGAACGGCCACGCTGAAGCCATGGCGCGCTGCATGAGCCTGTGCACGGATTGCGCTGAATACTGCACCATCACGCGCAGGTTCCTGGAACGCAACAGCGAATTTGCGGAATTGCTGCTGGAAGACTGCGCCGAGATTTGTAACCAGTGTGCGGAAGAATGCGATCATCACGGCCAAGGCCATTGCAGCGCCTGCGCCACTGCCTGCCGCGCCTGCATGGACGCCTGCTTGAAAGTCGCTGGCGTTGAAGCAGCCACTGCTGAACCGACCGTTTTCTAACACCGCTTTGCAACGCATATGAAAATTGGCGAGCTCGCCCAGCGCACGGGCATCAGCATCGAGACCATCCGCTTCTATGAAGCGCAGGGCCTGCTGCCCCCGCCGGCGCGCGCCGCCAACAACTATCGCGTCTACACGCCTGAGCATGCCGAGCAACTGGCCTTCATCGCGAAGTGCCGGTCGCTCGACATGGCGCATACCGAGATCCGCCGCCTGCTGGAACTGCAAACCAACCCGCAGGCCTCGTGCGAAGAGATCAACAATCTTCTGGACGAGCACCTGCGCCACGTTGAAGCGCGCATTGCGGAGCTGACCGAACTTAAGCGCCAGATCGAGTCGATCGGGCTGCGCTGCACGACGGCAGCATCGGTGGCGGAATGCGGCGTGCTGCAATCGCTGCACGAAGAGCCCGTTGCAACCCCGCATCACGGTCACAACCATGACCATGGCGAGGGCGAACACGCGCATCGGCACATCCGCGGCGTGCATCGCTGACCTGTCTTTTCCGCCGCCGTGCACGTCACTTTGACGTGCGATACTCGCCGCATTTCACGACATGTGGGTGGGGCGGATGAAGACGAAACCGGCAACGTATTTTCTGCATCAACAACGCTTGGCGCTTGGCGCGCTCACGATGGCTGCCGCCGTAGTAGCGCATGCGGCGCCATCGCGCATTACCGATGTCACGCTGTATCCGGACAGCGCCACCGTTGTGCGCACGACCACCGTTGCGCCCGGCGCGCGTAGCGTCGAGCTGACGTGCCTGCCCAGCACATTTGATTCACAAAGTCTGCGCGTGGAGAGCGATAACGCGATCCGCGTGGGCGATATCCGGACCGAGAGCGTGCCGCGCGAAGGTGCACCCGGCTGCGCGATGACGGCGCTGGATACGCAAATCCGTGCACTAGAAGATCAGCGCACTACGGTGAATACCCAGATGCGAGCCAACGAGCTGTCCGCCAACTACCTGAAGGTGATCAGCGAGCGCACCACCAACGATGGTCGTGCGCCGGCCACGGACTTCTCGTCGCTGGGGAAATCCACCGATGCGCTCACCCGCACCGCACAAGAGGTTTTTGCGCGCCAGGAGCAGTTGAAGAAGCGCGATGCCGAACTGAAGAGCCAGCTCGACGCCTTGCGACTGACGCGCGGAGGCGGTTCAGGAGAGACACTGCGGACGATCCGGATTGCGGTAGCCGCACCGCGTGGCGGCGAACTGCGCATCAGCTACCAGACGCCGAATGCGGGCTGGCGGCCTGCCTACCAGGCGAGTCTCGATTCGGCGCGCTCGAACATTGTCATCGAACGGCAAGCCACCATCGCGCAGGCCACGGGAGAAGATTGGCGCGGCGTGCGGCTGCGCCTGTCGACGGGGCAACCGCGGGGTGCGCAGCGCGGCCCCGAACCCTTCACGTGGCAACTCGACATCGTGAAGCCGCAGCCCGCCGCTCAGCGCGCCTATCCGGTAGCGGCAGCGCCTGCAGCGATGCCGTCACCTTCAGCCCCTATGCTGAAACTCGGTAGAAACGCCGAGGATAACGCCCCGCTCTTCGACGTCAGCACAGTCGAGACCTCTTACGCCACCGAATTCGAAGTACCCGGCACGGTGGAGCTGCCTTCAGACGCGCAAAAAGCCACGTTCTCGCTGGCGACACAAGCGCTTCCCGCCACGCTGACCGCCCGCAGCACCCCGCGCCTGGACAGCGCGGCCTACCTGATCGCCACAATCGATCGCCCGGATGGCGTCTGGCCCGCCGGCCAGATGCAATTGCGGCGCGATGGCGCCACGGTAGGCACCACGCTCTGGAATCCGGCCGGTGAAGACCTGCGCCTGGCCCTGCCCTTCGGCCGCGATGATCTGGTGAGCGTCACCGCAGATGCGCCCAAGACCTTCAACCGCAGCGTCGGGCTGCTCGACAACCGCAACGAGCGCCAGTACGCGTCGCTCTATACCGTGCGTAACCGGCACCGTGATCCGATCCGCATCGAGATTCTGGAAGCGATGCCGGTCAGCCAGACCGAAGACATCAAGGTGCGCGCCGCCTTCAACCCCGAGCCGGCGCAGCGCGAGTGGGAACAGCGTCCCGGCATCATTGCCTGGCAGCAGACGCTCAAGCCGGGTGAAAACGCCCGCTTCTCCGCCGACTACCTCGTCACCTACCCCAAGGACGCGCGCATCACCGGCCTGCGCTGATCGCCCTCCCCGCGCACGCGCCGTCTGACGTCAGCCCTCAGACGCGCGTGCGCATCACCCGCAGCCCGTTGAACACCACCAGCAGGCTCGCGCCCACATCGGCAAAGATCGCCATCCACAGCGTCGCGTCACCCATCACGGCGAGCGCCAGGAACACAGCCTTGATACCGAGCGCCAGCACGATGTTCTGACGCAGTACCGCCACCGTGCGACGGCTGATGCGGATGAAGCCGGCGAGCTTGCGCGGGTCATCGTCCATGATGGCCACATCGGCCGCTTCCAGTGCGGTGGCCGTGCCGGCCGCGCCCATGGCGAAACCGATGTCGGCACGTGCCAGGGCCGGTGCGTCGTTGATGCCGTCACCGACCATGCCGACGAAGCCATGCTGCGCCGCGAGTTCGCCCACCACGCGCTGCTTGTCGGCGGGGAGCTGCTCGGCGTGAACGGCGTCGATGCCCACGGTCTTGGCGATGGCCTGCGCGGCGCGGCGGTCGTCACCGGTGAGCATGACGGGCTGCACGCCCAGCGCACGCAGATCGGCGATGGCTTGCGCGCTTTCCGGGCGCTCGCGATCACGCACGCCAAACAGCGCCACGGCACCGCTCGCGTCGCACAGCGTGACGGCGGACATGCCTTCGGCCTGCAACGCCTCAGCAGCAGCGCGCCAGGCTGACGTATCAAAGCCGCGTTCGGCAACGAGTGCCGCATTGCCCAGGTGCCAACGCACACCACCCAGCGTGCCGGCCACACCACGGCCCGGCAGCACGGACAGATCTTCCACCGCGCCAGCATCCACCGCACCATGCGCGGCGGCCGCTTGCACGATGGCCACGGCAATGGGGTGCGTGGTGTTGGCGTCGAGCGCGGCCGCCACCGCCAGCGCACGCAGGTGAGCGTCATCCGTCGCGGCGTTGAGATCGGCCACGGCACGGCGCGTGCCACCGGGCAGCACGACGGCATCAAGCACCGGGCGGCCAGCGGTGAGCGTGCCAGTCTTGTCCAGCGCCAGCGCACGCAAGCGCCGGCCGCTTTCCAGATAGACACCACCCTTCACGACAATGCCGCGCCGGGCCGCTGCGGCCAGGCCGCTGACCACCGTCACCGGCGTGGAGATCACCAATGCGCACGGGCAGGCGATCACCAGCAGCACCAGCGCGCGATACGTCCACGTGAGCCAGCCGTCCGCCGTCACCAGCGGGCCACCGACAGCAATTGCCAGCGCCAGCAACATCATTGCGGGTGTATAGATGGAGGAGAACTTGTCAACGAAGCGCTGCGTCGGTGCGCGCTGCGACTGCGCTTCTTGAATGGCCCCGGCAATACGCGCGAGCGTGCTGTCGGCCGCCACGGCCGTGGCTTCGGCTTCGATCACGCCATCGGTCACGATGGTGCCGGCGAGGATGATGTCGCCGGCGGCCTTCTCCACCGGCAGGCTCTCGCCGGTGACGGGCGATTCGTCCAATGCCGCGCGGCCGCTGACGATGCGCGCGTCGACGGGCACGCGACTGCCCGTGCGTACACGCAAGCGCGCGCCGATAGCCACGGTGTCAACTGCCACATCACGCCAGCCGCCGTTGCCATCGGTCAACTCAGCGGTGTCAGGCGCAATAGCGGTCAGTGCGCGCACGGCATCGCGGGCACGCACCAGTGCGCGCGCCTCGATGGCTTCCGCCACGGCAAACAGGAAGATCACCATGGCCGCTTCGGCCCACTTGCCGATCAGCAGTGCGCCGATCACGGCCACCGCCATCAGGAAGTTGATATTGAAGGTGAGCGCGCGCACGGCAATCCAGCCCTTGCGCAGCGTCGGCCCGCCGGCCAGTGCGATGGAAGCGAGTGCCAGCGCCAGCACCGGCCAAGCGTGATCGCCCAGCGACCATGCGATGGCCTCGGCGCCAAACGCCGCCACGCCACCGATACCCAGCAGCCAGGTGCGGCGTGAAATGCCAGTGGGCTCGGCCGCTGCGACAGCGCGGTCATGTTCTTCCAGTACCTCGCCATCCATGCCGATGGCGCGCAGCGCCTCCAGGAACGGCGTCACGTCGTCAACGGTGTGGTGGATGGTGAGATGGCGCTCAAGCAGGTTGAAATCCAGCGCGACCACGCCGTCGGCACTGCCCAGCTTGGCGCGGATCATGCGCTCCTCAGTCGGGCAATCCATCTGCTGGATGCGGATCTTCGTGCGCCCCTTGGCACGGGCCAGCGCAGCAGCATCCACAGGCGCGATGGGCACTGCGGCTTCGTGCGCGTGGCTATGGTCATGACCGTGGTCGTGCGCATGGTCGTGGTCATGCGCCTTGTGGGAGGTCTCCCGAGCGACCGGGTGATCGTGGCCACAGCAACCGCCGCAGCCGGACGCTTCCGGCTTGGCGGCGTGGTCGTGGGAAGGCATGGCGGAGGCGAGATCTGATTTCATGCCTCCATTCAAAACCCTGAAGAAGCTTTAGGGTCAAGCCCTCATCTCAAATGGGGCTTTTGCTCCACTTAGCGACGATGGCACGGGCTTCCGGCCAATCGCCCAGGCCCGATTCCGCGTTGATGTGGCCGCGCGCACCCAGATCGATCGGCGCCGCACCCCAGGCTTCGGCCTGGTGGCGGCTCCAGGCGGCATCGCTGAACGGGTCGTTGGTACTGAAGATCAGGGTGGCGGGAAACGGCAGGCGCTGCTGCGGCACCGGTTGGAAGTCAGCCAGCTCGGGCGGCGAATCTTCACGGCCGAGCTGCGGAGGCGCCACCAGCAAGGCACCGCACACACGCGCCATGTGGGCGGAGGCCGCCGCCCAATGCGCCGTCAGCACGCAACCCAGGCTGTGCGCCACCAGCACAACATCGCCCGGGGCGGCACTCACGGCAGCCTCCAGTGCAGCTACCCAGTCGGCACGCTTGGGCGTGAACCACTCGCGCTGTTCGACACGGCGATCCCCATGCAGGCGCTCCCAGCGCGATTGCCAGTGTTCAGGGCCGGAGTTCTGCCAGCCGGGCAGGATCAAGACAGTCGGGGCGGTACGCACAAGGTCTCCAGCATCGGGTTGGAACGCGTCACATTCTGCCGGGATTTGCTGGGCGGCGCCTGCGTCACTTATCGACAGTACCGCACAATTCATCCAAATATTCTGTTTCACAGGCAGATCGGCAGCTTCTACAGTGCCCAACCATAAATCCCGCCAACAGGGATTCCGAATCCAAGCACTCGGAGGAGACCATGCTCGCACTGCTCGGGCTGCTGACCATCGTCGCGCTGTTTGTCGTCATCCTGACCAAACGCATGTCGCCGCTGGTTGCGCTCATCGCCATTCCCGTCATCGCCGCGCTTGTGGGCGGCTTCGGGCTCAACACCAGCAAGTTCATCATCGGCGGCATCAAGGATGTGGCGCCGGTGGCGGGGATGTTCATCTTCGCCATCCTGTACTTCGGCATCGTGACCGATGCCGGCATGCTGGACCCGATCATCGACCGCATCCTGCGCACGGTGGGCAGCCGCCCGCCGCGCATCGTGGTGGGCTCGGCGCTGCTGGCACTGCTGATTCACCTGGACGGCTCGGGCGCGGTGGCGTTTCTCATCACCATTCCGGCCATGCTGCCGCTGTATGACCGGCTGGGCATGGACCGCCGCATCCTGGCGTGCGTGACGTCGATGGCGTGCGGCGTGAACTTCCTGCCGTGGACGGGGCCGATGATCCGTGCATCCGCATCACTGCACATGCCGGTGACGGACATCTTCAACCCGCTGATCCCGGTGCAGATCGCGGGGCTCGTCTTTGTGTTCGTGTGCGCGTGGCTGTTGGGCAAGCGAGAGGAGAAACGCCTGGGCCTCGCCAACCACGGCGGCGCTACGCAAGTCGTCGCCCGCCCGCTCACTGATGCCGAACAGGCACTGCGCCGCCCTCGCAACTTTTGGGTCAACCTCATCCTCACCGTCGTGGTCATGGGCGTGATGGTGAGCGGCAAGGTCGATCCGGTGGTGATGTTCATGCTCGGCGTGGTGGCCGCGTTGCTCATTAACTACCCAAATGTGGATCAGCAGCGCCAGCGCGTGGATGCCCATGCCAAGGCCGCGCTGATGATGGCGAGCATCCTGCTGGCCGCAGGCGTGTTCACCGGCATCATGAGCAAGTCCGGCATGTTGACGGCGATGGCGAAGACGGCAGTCGATTTCATCCCGCCCGCCATGGCGCACCACATTCCGGTGGTGCTGGGCGTGCTGTCGATGCCGCTGTCGCTGCTGTTCGATCCGGATTCGTTCTACTTTGGTGTGCTGCCCGTCGTGGCAGAAGCGTCGAAGATGCTGGGCGTGGCGCCAGTGCACGTGGCGCAAGCCGCCGTGCTCGGCCAAATGACCACTGGCTTCCCGGTCAGCCCGCTCACGCCTGCGACCTTCCTCGTGGTCGGCCTGTGCGGCATTGATCTGGCAGACCACCAGAAATTCTCGATCCCCTTCCTGTTTGGCGCCACGCTGCTGATGACGGTGGCAGCCGTGGTGCTGGGCGTTCTTCCGTGGTGATGGCATGAAGAAACTACGCATCGGCGGCGGCGCCGGTTATTCGGGTGATCGCATCGAACCGGCGCTCGAGCTCGCAGAGCACGGCGACATCGACGTGCTGATGTTCGAATGCCTGGCCGAGCGCACCATCGCGCTCGCGCAGCAGGTGCGCCGCAAAGACCCATCGCATGGTTATGACCCGCTGCTCGAAGCACGCATGCGGGCAGTGTTACCGGCGTGCGCGGCACGCGGCATCCGCGTCGTCACCAACATGGGCGCGGCCAACCCGCAGGCCGCCGCTG
The DNA here is from genome assembly GCF_000801955.1 of Ralstonia sp. A12. Classification (GTDB taxonomy): domain Bacteria; phylum Pseudomonadota; class Gammaproteobacteria; order Burkholderiales; family Burkholderiaceae; genus Ralstonia. The sequence continues at coordinate 351,081 of NZ_JSZO01000002.1, read as the reverse complement.
AACGCACGCGCGACATCGCCCGCGAACTCGGTCTCAAGCTGCGCGTGGCAGCCGTGACTGGCGACGATGTCTTCGACCTGCTGCAAACGCGCGGCCACGACTTCACGCTGATGGACGGCGGTGCACCCGTCGCCTCGCTCGGCGCGCGCATGGTGTCGGCCAATGCGTATCTCGGCGCGCAGGGCATCGCCGATGCGTTGGCGCAGGGAGCGGATGTCGTCATCACAGGGCGCGTGGCGGATCCCGCGCTGGCACTCGGGCCGCTCGTCCACGCATTTGGATGGCGCATGGACGACTGGCACCGCCTGGGCTGCGGCACGCTGGCCGGGCACTTGCTGGAATGCGCAGGACAAATCACGGGCGGTTACTTTGCCGATCCTGGCATCAAGGACGTCCCCAACCTCGCGCACCTCGGCTTCCCCATCGGCGAAGTCGGCGAAAACGGTTCCGTGCTCATCACCAAGGTGCCCACCGCCGGTGGCCTCGTCACAGAGGCCACGTGCAAGGAGCAGTTGCTGTACGAGATTCATGACCCGGCGCGCTACCTCACTCCCGATGTCGTCGCGGATTTTTCCAACGTGCGCATGCACACCGATGGCGCTGACCGTGTCGTCATCGAAGGCGCAACGGGTGCGCCGCGCACCGGGCAGTTGAAGGTCTCGATCGGCTATCTCGACAGCTATATTGGCGAGGGCCAGATCAGCTATGCCGGCCCGAACGCGGTAGCGCGCGGCAAGCTGGCACTCGACATCGTGCGCGAACGGCTAGCGCTCACGGGCGTGCAGATGACGGAAACGCGCTTCGAGCTGATCGGCGTGGATGCGCTGCACGGCTCGGCTCTCTCCCGCGCGGATGCAGAACCGTACGAAGTGCGCGTGCGCGTGGCCGCCCGCACCGAGTCGATGGCCGAAGCCATCCGCATCGGCAACGAAGTCGAAACGCTGCTCACCTGCGGCCCCTCCGGCGGCGGCGGCGCCACCAAGAGCGCGCGCGAGATCATCGCCGTGGCTTCGACGTTGATCCCCGCCGAGCTGGCCCCGCACGCCGTGCACATTCTGGAGAGCTGACATGCCCCGCACACTCCACGACCTCGCCCACACCCGTGCCGGGGACAAGGGCGACATCTCGTGCCTGTCCGTCATCGCCCATCGCGCAGAAGACTTTGCCGTGCTGGAGCAACACGTGACGGCGGAGCGCGTGCGCGCGCATTTTGCAGAACTCGTCCGCGGCGATGTCGAACGCTACGTGCTGCCGCAACTCGGCGCGCTCAACTTCGTGCTGCACGGCGCGCTGGCCGGCGGCGTGACGCGCTCGCTGGCGCTGGATGCGCATGGCAAATCGCTGTCGAGCGCGCTGCTGACGCTAAGGATTCCGGACTAAGATGCGCCCATCGCTAGACGGGAGACGCAGATGAAGTTCGGATACACCATCGTGTATGTGCCAGACGTGCCGGCATCGCTGGCGTTCTTTGAAGCCGCGTTTGGATTTGAGCGCCGCTTCCTGGCAGAAACGAACGACTACGGCGAACTCGAAACCGGTGCAACCACCCTCGCCTTTGCCGCGCGCGAACTGGCCGAATCGCACTCGCCGGCCGGCTTTGTCTATGCGAGCCAGTCCGACAAACCCCTCGGCATCGAACTGGCCTTCATCACGCCCGATGTCGAGGCAGCGCATCGTCACGCGATAGCCACCGGAGCGACGGAAATCGCAGTGCCGCAAATCAAACCCTGGGGCCAGACCGTCTCCTACGTGCGCTGCCCCGACGGCACGCTCGTGGAACTCTGCACACCCATCGGCTGACCGCACCGTGCGCAGCGGCTTGGTATGAACCTCTCCGTCAAGCAGCTCCGCGCCTTTGCCGCGCTGCGCGAGCACAAGAACTTCACGCAGGCGGCGCAGACCTGCCATCTGTCGCAATCTGCCTTCAGCGCACTGATCCAGAACCTGGAGGCCGATGCCGGCGTACGCCTGTTTGACCGCAACACGCGCCACGTTGAGCTGACACCCGAGGGCGAAGCGTTTGCCGAATCGGCCCTGCGCCTGCTGGCCGATTTCGAAGCCACCTTTGCCGAACTCCGCGACCGCGCCGCCGCGCGCACCGGGCGCGTCACCGTGGCTGCGCTGCCGTCGATTGCGGCAGGCATCCTGCCACGTGTGCTGGCGGATTTTTCTGCGCGGCATCCGGGCATTCAGCTTGCCCTGCACGACTTGCTGTCGGACCCGTGCATCGACATGGTCCGGCGCGGTGCGGCGGACTTCGCCATTGCCGCCATCGGTGCGGACATGGCCGGGTTGACGGCACAACCGTTCTGCACCGACGACTTCCACCTCGTCTGCCACCAGGATCACCCGCTCGCGCGCAAGCCTGCGCTGGGCGTGGGCGATCTCGTTGATGCGCCGTTCATCCACCTCGCGCGCAACACGAGCATCCGGCAATACCTCGATGCGGCCTTGCACCCGACCAAGCTGCGCAGCGGCATGGAGGTCGAGCACCTGGCCACCGCAGCCGCGCTGGCGGCGGCCAATCTGGGCATTACCGTCATCCCTGCGCTGGCGCTATTCCAGTTCCGCTTGCCGGAGCTGGTGGTGCGGCCGCTGCCACTACCGGGGCTGGTGCGTACGTTGTACGTGATCCGCCGCGATGGGCGCAGCCTGTCGGTGGCAGCGCAGGCGCTGCTGGACTTGCTGCTGGCGCACCCCGTACACGCCGACAGCGAGGCTTGATAAGACTTGATGCGACGCAAACGCATGCGCACAGCGGGCATGGGCGGCGTCAAACAGGGCTGCTACAGTGGACGCATCCTCACACCCGGAGCGCCCCATGTATCAACGCATCCTCGCCGGTTTTGACGGCAGCCAGGAAGCGCGGCAGGCCGTCGATCAAGCTGCGGCACTTGCCCAGGCATTCGGCGGCCAGGTACGCGTGGTCTGGGCAATCGGCTCGCCGACCATGCCGGAGTCGCGCGAGATCTACAGCGTCGACAAGCTGCGCGACACCGAGCACCAGACCGCCGATCATTCCCTCGCCGAACTGCAACGTACGCTGGAAGGCGCCGGCGTTGCCGTCGAGACCGGCATCCTGATGCTCGACTCCACTGACGACGACATCGGCAACGCCCTCGAACATGAAGCCGTGCGCTGGCAGGCGGACACCATCGTAGTCGGCTCGCAAAACCGGAGCGGGCTGTCGCGCATCCTGCTGGGCAGCGTGGCCGAGCGCACGGTCAAGCTGTCGCGCCGCACCGTCATCGTGGTACGTGCGCAGCACCCCGATCATACAGGCGGCTGAAAGATCACTTTATTCGAATCGGCACACTATGCAACTTGTTGCATAGTGATAGGTGCTGTGCTATGTTGCCTCCACGCTGATGCAATCTGTTGCACTTCCTATCCAGGAGACACCGTGACCCAGCCGATTCCTGCCACCTTGTCCGCCTCGTCGCAAGCCACGCTCAACGCCTGGCACGCCATGATCGAGAGCGGCAACATGGACACACTCGACGACCTGTTCGCCGACGAAGTCGTCTTCCGCTCGCCCGTGGCGCACACGGCTTACCCGGGCCGCACTGCCACCACGCTGGTGCTGCGCACCGTCAACACGGTCTTTGAAGACTTCCAGTACCACCGCAGCTTCGCCACGGATGACGGGCTGAGCGTGGTGCTCGAATTCAGTGCCAACGTGAGCGGCAAATCGCTCAAGGGCATCGACATGATCCGCTTCAATGACAGCGGCAAGATCGTCGAGTTCGAGGTCATGGTTCGCCCGGCAACCGGCCTGCAAGCGCTGGGCGCCGCCATGGGTGCCAAGCTGGCCGACAAGCTCGCGCTGCTCAAGGCTGAGGCCTGAGCACCCCGCGTCGCTCCCCCCCTTCCCGATTCCATAACAATTTCCAACGGAGACTGCCATGTCGCTGCCCCCGATCCTGCAAAACCGCCTGTCTGTGCCCGTCGTGGGCTCGCCGCTGTTTATCATTTCCAACCCTGACCTCGTGATCGCCCAGTGCAAAGCAGGCGTGGTCGGCTCGTTCCCGGCGCTCAACGCACGCCCGATCGAGCTGCTGGAAACCTGGCTGCAGCGCATCACCACCGAACTGGCCGAATACGACGCGCAGCATCCGGACAAGCCGTCTGCGCCGTTTGCCGTCAACCAGATCGTGCACAAGTCGAACGACCGCCTGGAGCACGACCTGGAGTTGTGCGTGAAGTACAAGGTGCCCATCGTCATCACCTCGCTGGGCGCGCGTGAAGACGTGAACCAGGCGGTGCACAGCTACGGCGGCATCGTGCTGCACGACGTGATCAACAACAAGTTTGCTAAGAAGGCGATCGAGAAAGGCGCAGATGGCCTGATCGCCGTGGCTGCGGGCGCGGGTGGCCATGCGGGCACGACCTCGCCGTTTGCGCTGATCCACGAGATTCGTGAATGGTTTGACGGCCCGCTGCTGCTGTCGGGCGCCATCGCCAACGGCAATGCCATTCTGGCAGCGCTGGCCGCCGGTGCAGACCTGGCTTATGTCGGCTCGGCCTTCATTGCCACGGAAGAAGCCAATGCAATCGAGGGCTACAAGCAGGCCATCGTGGAATCCACCGCCAGCGACATCGTCTACACGAACCTGTTCACGGGCGTGCACGGCAACTACCTGCGCAAGAGTATCGAAAGCGCGGGCCTGGACCCGGAAGCGCTGCCGGAATCGGACCCGAGCAAGATGAACTTCGGCTCGGGCGGCGGCGCCAAGGCCAAGGCGTGGAAGGACATCTGGGGCGCTGGCCAGGGCGTGGGCGCAGTCAAGCGCGTGGTACCGGCGGCAGAACTCGTCAAGCGCTTTGCCGAGGAGTTTGAAGTGGCACGCCGTCGCCTGAACACCATCGAGGCGCTGCGCGCCCCGGCAGGCGCCAAGGCAACGGTTTAAATCGTCAGGCCATTCAGGCCATTAGGCCGTCACAGAGGCTGGCTCCAGCAACGGCAGCACATCGTCTGCCCACGCGAGCCAGCCTTCTTCGTAAACGATGCCGCGCTGAAGCACCGCATGCTGCAGCCGCTGCGCGCGCGTGAGATCGGGGCGCGTGAAATCGCGCTGCTCGATCTCGCGAAACGTGCTCAAGCGCGTGCGGTGCTGCTCAATCAAACGCTGCATCTCGTCGATAAAGCCGAGCGGCCCGATCACGGCCTCGGCACGCAGCTTCACCAGCACCTCTTCACGGTTGTCCGACGACACCGTCGGCTCCAACACCCAGCGCGCCAGTTCTTCACGGCCCGGCGGCAGGACTGTGTAGGTCTTCTTGCGGCCGTCTTCCTCTTCTTCCACGCTGACCCAACCGGCCTCGGCCATGCGGCCAAGCTCGCGGTAGATCTGCTGGTGGGTGGCGCTCCAGAAATAGCCCATCGACTTGTCAAAGCGGCGGGCCAGCTCGTAGCCCGACGAGGGCTTTTCCAGCAAGGAGGTCAGCAGTGCGTGTTGGATGGACATGAGCGAGATGACGTGAGCCTGCGTTGTGCCATCGACCGGGTGCTGGGCACCCCTGGCCAATGCGATCTGCGAACTTTACAGAACAGTGATGGGCGCGTCATGCACTGTTTGCCGCCCACAACAGCGCTGCGCGTCACTCGGCAACTTGTGCTTGCGTGAAGTCCTGCGCCGCTTGCACCAGCCATGACCGCAAGGCCTGCAGCGGCGGATAGTCGGTCCGGCTGGTGGGCCAGGCGAGGTAGTAGCGCTCCGCGCTTTCCATCTCGGGCACATGGGGCAACGCTCGCACAAGATCACCCTGCTGTAACTCGTGGGTGATCAAAAAGCGCGGCAGCAGTGCCACGCCCAAGCCTGCAACGGCGGCCTGTGCGGCGGTGGCGAACTGGTCGAACAACATGCCTTGGGCCTCTGCCCTATCCACATGATCCACCTGATGGCTGGCCAGCCAGCGTGACCAGGCATCCGGGCGCGAAGCCAGGTGCAACAGCGGCGCACGCAGGAGATCGTGCGGCTGCGCAAAGCCATAGCGGGCCAGCAGCGCCGGGCTGCATGCGGGGATGACGGTTTCGCTCATCAGCAGGGCGAGTTCCGCCCCGGGCCAATCCGGCGGACCAAAATGGATGGCCGCATCCACCGCCTCCAACTGGAAGTCGAACTGCGACAGCCTCGTGGTCAGGTTGATGGTGATGCCGGGGTGCGCGTCAAAGAACTGTGGCAGGCGTGGTGCCAGCCAACGGGTACCAAAGGTGGGCAAGATGGCCAGATTCAGGCTGCCGCCCTGCGGATTGGCATGAAGGCCGACCGTGGCGCTGGCAATGCGCATCAACGCGCCGCGGATCTCCTCCGCATACGCCTGGCCCGCCGGGTTCAGGCGCACGGTCTGGCGCTCGCGTACAAAGAGCTCTGCCCCAAGACGGTCTTCCAACGCGCGAATCTGGCGGCTGACGGCACTTTGCGTCAGGTGCAGCTCGGCGGCGGCGGCCGTGAAACTCTGGTGGCGCGCGGCAGCCTCGAACGCGCAAAGCAGGGACATCGGCGGCAGAAAGCGGCGTGACGGAAACATGGCGATCAGCGGGATGGCGATGTGGAAATCGGATAGTTCATTCTATTTTGGAATGAACTATGCCCGGATTATCGTTTGACCGGCGCACAACCTCCACCCCAATATCGCTCCAACCTTGGCAAACCCGATCCAGTCATGAGCGCAACGCATCAACCCCAGGCTGCAAACTTCGTCCAGGCAGACGGCATCCGTACGCGCTTTGCGCGCGCCATGTCGGCCATGTATCGCGAGGAAGTGCCGCAGTACGGCACCCTGGTCGAATTGGTGTCCGACATCAACGCGCACACGCTGGGCACCCAGCCCGCGTTGCGCGCACAGATGGCGCAGTCAGGCGAACTGGAGCGGCTGGATGTGGAACGCCACGGCGCCATCCGCGTTGGCACGGCGGCCGAGCTGGCTACGCTGCGCCGGCTGTTTGCTGTCATGGGGATGGAGCCCGTGGGTTACTACGACCTGTCGGTGGCGGGCGTGCCTGTGCACTCCACGGCGTTTCGGCCAGTAAGCGATGCAGCATTGCTGGCCAACCCGTTCCGCGTGTTCACGTCGCTGCTGCGGCTTGAACTGATTGCCGATGCTGCCCTGCGCGACAAGGCCGCCGCCATCCTGGCGCGCCGCCAGATCTTCACGCCGCGCGTGCTGGAATTGATCGCCCAGTGCGAGGCCGACGGCGGCCTGACCGACGCTGACGCCAACGCCTTCGTACGCGAAGCGCTGGAGACCTTCCGCTGGCACAGCACCGCCACGGTCGACGCCGAGACGTATCGCGCGCTGCAAGCCGCGCACCGCTTGGTGGCCGACGTGGTGTGCTTCCGCGGCCCCCACATCAACCACCTGACGCCGCGCACGCTCGACATCGACGACGCGCAAGCTGCCATGCCCGCGCGCGGCATGGACGCCAAGGACGTGGTGGAAGGCCCGCCGCGCCGCGACTGCCCCATCCTGCTGCGTCAGACCAGCTTCAAGGCACTGCAGGAAGCGGTGCGCTTCACAGACAATGTCGGCGCCCACACAGCGCGCTTTGGTGAGATCGAGCAGCGCGGCGTCGCCCTGACGCGCAAGGGCCGTGCGCTGTACGACCAATTGCTGGCCGAGGTGCGTGATATGGGCGGCGCCGGCAGTGCCGCACCAGACTATGGACATCGGTTGGCGCAGGTGTTCCGCGCATTCCCGGATACGCATGAGGCACTGCGCGCGCAAGGGCTGGCGTTCTATCGCTACACGCTCACGGCATCGGGTCGGGCGCAGGCTGAGACAGTGGCGGCCGATGCCTCGTTGGATGCACTGCTGGCCGAGGGCTGCGTACAGGCCGACCCGATCACGTATGAAGATTTCCTGCCGGTAAGTGCGGCAGGCATCTTCCAATCCAACCTGGGCGGCGAAGAACAGAAGCAGTATCAAGCCCACGCCGCACAGCAGGCTTTTGAAGCTGCACTGGGTGCGCGCGTGCACGATGAAATCGCACTGTACGAAGCTGCGCAACAGCGCTCCATCGATCAGGTGCGCGCCGTCTTGCGCGGCACGCCCGCTATGGATGCCGCATGACTGACCTCGCCATGCCGGCCTTTGCCGCCGTGTTCGCGCACCCAGCCGGCTCGCCCATCCGCGAGCTGTTTCCGTACCTCAGCCAACCGGGAATGATCTCGCTGGCCGGTGGCTATCCGTCGCCCAGCCTGTTTGATGCGCAAGGGCTGGCGCAGGCCGCCGCCCAAGCCATGTCGGGCGATGCGCAAACCCTGCAGTACGGCGCCACCGAAGGGCTGCCGGTCCTACGCAAAGCGCTGGCAGCGCTGATGCGCGAGCGCGGCATCCAGGCCAGCGCCGAACAGATGATGGTGACCACGGGCTCGCAGCAAGCGTTCGACCTGTTGGTGCGCGTGCTGACCGAACCGGGGGATACGGTGCTGGTGGAAGTGCCCGCCTACCCTGCCACGCTGCAAGCCCTGCGCTTGGCGCAAGCGCGCATCGTGCCCGTGCCGATGGACGAACACGGCCTGCAGACCGACGCACTGGCCGAACTGCTGCTTCAGTTGCCCGCTGCACAGCGCCCGAAGCTGCTCTACACCGTGCCGAATTTCTCCAACCCGCGAGGCACGCTGTTGCTGACCGAGCGGCGCGAAGCCCTGGTGCAACTGGCCTGTACCTACGGCTTCTGGGTGGTGGAAGACGACCCCTACGGCGAACTGCGCTTCGATGCGCAGGACGGCAACACACCGCCCATGCCCCCAACGCTACGCTCGGTGGGTGACCGGTTGGCCGGCGGCGGCGTGAACCCGGTGGTGTACCTGTCCAGCCTGTCGAAGACCGTCGCTCCCGCCCTGCGCATCGGGTGGATGCTGGCCGACAGCAGCCTGCTACGCCGTTGCACTGTCGCCAAGCAAACGGTGGACTTGTGTACCTCTCCGCTCGCGCAGATGGTGGCAGCACGCTATCTGGAAAGCGGTCGCTATCCGGCCACGGTGCAGCGCGCCCGCAGCGAATATCAGCGACGCATGCACGCCCTGGTGCACGGCATCGCAACCCAACTCGATGGTCGCGTGCAATGTGCGCCGCCGGCGGGTGGCATGTTCGTCTGGGCGACGTTCGCGCCGTCCATCGACCCACAAGCCCTCTTTGACGCTGCCGTGTCGCAGCAGGTGCTGTACGTGCCCGGCAAGGCGTTCTACCCCGACGCGCCGCAACTCAACACCATGCGCCTGTCGTTCGCCGCGCCCGATGTGCCGCAGATCGAGCAGGCCGTGCAGCGGCTGGCGGCTGCGGTGGCGCTGGCCTCGCGCTGAAAACGCTTTCCCTTCATCGCCATGACACCCGAAAACCTGATCTCCACCTTGCACGGCATCGTGGGCGCCGCCCATGTGCTGACCGGCGATGCCTGCGCCGAATACGAATCCGATTGGCGCCAGCGCGTGCACGGTAGGGCGCTGTGCGTGGTGCGCCCCGGCAGCACGGCGGAAGTGGCTGACGTTGTGCGCGCGTGTGCGCACGCCGGTGTCTCGATCGTGCCCCAGGGCGGCAATACCGGTCTGGTGGAAGGCTCGGTGCCCGATGCCAGTGGCAAACAGGTCATCCTGAGTCTGCGCCGCATGCATGCCGTGCGCGCCATCGACGCCACCAATATGACGGTCACAGTAGAGGCCGGCTGCGTACTCCAATCGCTTCAGGAAGTGGTGCGCGAGGCTGGGCTTCTGTTTCCGCTCAGCCTGGGTGCGGAAGGCAGTTGCACTATCGGCGGCAACCTGGCGACCAATGCGGGCGGCACGCAGGTGGTGCGCTACGGCAACGCGCGCGAGCTGTGCCTCGGGCTGGAAGTCGTGCTGCCCGACGGGCAAGTCCTGGAGAGCCTGCAAGGCCTGCGCAAGGACAACACCGGCTACGACCTGCGCAACCTGTTCATCGGCAGCGAAGGCACGCTGGGCATCATCACGGCGGCCACGCTGCGCCTGTATCCGCAGCCGGCGGCGCAATTGACGGCGTGGGCGGCCGTGCCTTCGCTGGAGGCGGCCACAGCGTTGCTGGCCTTGTCGCACCGGCATCTGTCGGCGGCGCTCACGGGCTTTGAAGTCATGGGCCAAGAAGGGCTCAGGCTGGTCGACACACACTACCCGCATCTGCGGGTGCCGATGTGGCGCGAGACGCCATGGTGTGTCTTGCTGGAAGCGTCCGACAGTGAATCCGAAGCGCATGCCAGGGCTCAGTTTGAACACCTGTTGGAGACGGCGATGGAAGACGGCATCGTGACCGACGCCATCATCGCGGAGAACATCCGCCAGGCGCATGACCTGTGGCACATCCGCGAGAGCATCACCCTGGCGCAGGCGGCCGAAGGGCGCAACATCAAGCACGATGTGTCGGTGCCGATATCGCGCATCCCCGAGTTTGTGGCACAGACCGACGCGCAGCTCCAGGCGCTGGCACCGGGGCTACGCCTGATCAACTTCGGGCACCTGGGCGATGGGAACCTGCACTACAACGTACAGGCTCCATTGGGTGCGGATGCGACGGCGTTCGTTGCCGCGCATGAGGCGGCGATTGGGGACGCGGTGTACCAATCCGTCCACCGCTTTGGTGGCTCGATCTCTGCAGAGCACGGAATTGGCGCGCTCAAGCGCGACCACCTTCCCCACTACAAGACGCCGGTGGCCCTGCAGTTGATGCGCACCATCAAACAAGCGCTCGACCCGCAGGGCTTGATGAACCCGGGCCGCGTGCTCAAAAGATCGCCAAGTCAGATCGCTCGATAGGTATCGCTCACGGCCATGGATTGCATGGGGCGGCGCAGCGTCGGATCAAACGGGTTGATTTGCGTGGTCAGCCGGTTGGCCTCACGCAGCAGCATGTCGTACACGATGGGCAGGCGGTCGGCACTCAGGCGGTTGGCCAACGTGCCCACCGAGAGCGCGGCGACCACGTTGCCATTGCGATCGAACACCGGCACCGCAAGGCCGGCCATGCCTTCGAGCAGCCCATCCGTCTTGGCGCTGTAGCCCTGTTCACGGGCTTTGCGGACTTCGGAGCGCAGGTAGACCTCGTCGTACACGCTGTAGTGGCGGATGCGGGGCAGGTTGTAGCGCAGCACCTCCTCCTGCTCGGCCTCGGGCAGGTGCGCCAGGATCACCATCGCGCCCTGGCCGACGCCCAGTTCAATCCGGCCGCCCACATCGCCTGTGAAGGTGCGGATCGGGTACTGCCCTTCCACGCGATCCAGGCACACCGCATCGAAGCCCGAACGCACCAGCAGCAGCACCGTATCGCCCAGGCTGGCATTCAGGCGCAGCAAAGCTGGCCGGGCCACCGAACGCAGATCGTTCACAGCGCCCGCCTGGGCCGCCAGGCAGAACAAGTCCAGGCTCAGCCGATAGAGCTTGTTCTGCTGATCCTGCTCGACCATGCCCTCTTGCGTCAGGCCCTGCAGCAAGCGGTGCGTCGTGGCGGGGGTCATCCCCAGCGTCTTGGCCAGGTACGTGACGCGCACACCTTGGTGCTGCTGCTCCGCCATGGTGCGCAGGATCTGGAAGGTGCGGTGCATGGCGCTGCGCTGATGCGCATCGTCGTCGGAATCGAAGGACATGAAGCTGGAATGGAGTGAATTTGTTGGTTCGATTGTATTCCGCCAATCGGAATAAATAAGAGAAATATTCCAACTACAGCGTATACACCTAGCTGTAATCGATGTCTTGGCACACGCATTGCAATAGCATATCCAACTTGTTCAGATACAGAAGCCTGCGACACCCCCTGTCGCAAAGGATGACCGATGAGCTTTCTGCGCCTCAACCATGTCTCCAAGCAGTACGGTGACCTCCGGGTGGTTCAAGACTTTTGCCTGGACGTGCACAAGGGCGAATTCGTCTCGCTGCTGGGCCCGTCGGGCTGCGGCAAGACCACGACGCTGCAAATGATTGCGGGCTTTGCCGAGGTGTCCGAAGGCACCATCGAGCTGGACGGCAAGGACATCACCCGGGCCAAGACCAACGCGCGTGGCTTGGGCATCGTGTTCCAGACCTATGCGCTGTTCCCGCACATGACGGTGCGCGAGAACGTGGAATTCGGCCTGGAGATGCGCAAGTGCCCGGCGGCCGAACGCCGCGAGCGCGCCATGCAGACGCTGGCGCTGGTGCACCTGGACAAGCACGTTGACCGCTACCCGCGTGAGCTGTCCGGCGGGCAGCGTCAGCGCGTGGCCCTGGCACGCGCGCTGGTCATCAAGCCGCCGGTGCTGCTGCTGGACGAGCCGCTGTCCAACCTCGATGCCAAGCTGCGCGAAGAGATGCAGTTCGAGCTGCGCGAGATCCAGCGCAAGGTGGGCACGACCACCATCATGGTCACGCACGATCAGGCCGAGGCCATGTCGATCAGCGATCGCGTGGTCGTCATGGAAGCCGGGCGCATCACCCAGGTGGATACGCCGCTGGCGGTATACGAGCACCCGCGCAATGCGTTCATCTCCACCTTTGTCGGCAAGGCCAATCTGCTGCATGCCTCGGTGGTGTCCGGCCACGACGGCGAGGTTCGCGCGGCGGTGGGGTCGGTCCACGTGGCATTGCCGGCAGGCACGCGCGTGGGCAGCAACGTCGTACTGGCACTGCGCCCCGAGAAGATGACCTGCACCGCAGACGGCACCGGCCGCTGCGAAGGCCGCGTGACCGAACGCTTCTTCCTCGGCAATCAGTGGATGTACACCGTCGATACGCCGCTGGGCGCGATGCTGGTGTCGGCCGTCAACGATGGCGCCGCACCCTGCGACGTAGGCCAGACCGTGGGTGTGGATTGGCAGGATCGCTATGTGCGCGTGATTGGGGCTGGGGAGGCGGCATGAGCAGTAAGCAGGGGCCCCGCGCAGCGGGGATGCGCACGGCCGCGAATGCCGCCAGCCACCGACACCACGTCGCTAAGTTGACCGACACAAGTGTGGAGGTGGCAGTATGAGCCGACGACCCACCTGGGTGCCATGGAGCATGACCAGCCCCGCGCTGGCTCTGTTTGCCGTGATGCTGTTCGTGCCGCTGGCGTTGAGCGTGATCCTGTCCTTCAACGTCTTCGATGCCGACAAGGGGCCTGTCCCGGGCACCTTCACGTTCGCGCACTACCTGCATGTGGTGCAGGACCCGTACTACTACGAAATCTTCTGGCGCACGCTGCGCGTGTCGGCACTGGTGACGCTGGTGTGCATCCTGATCGGCGCGCCCGAGGCCTACATCCTGAGCCGGATGGGCAAACCCTGGCGCTCGATCTTTCTGCTCGTGATTCTGGCGCCGCTGCTGATTTCGGTGGTGGTGCGCGCATTCGGCTGGAGCATGCTGCTCGGGCCCGAAGGCTTGATCAACGCCGCGTTCAAGGCCATCGGCATTGGCTCGGTCAAGCTGCTGTACAACGAGACGGCCGTGGTGATTGCGCTGGTGCACGTGATGCTGCCGTTCATGGTGATCCCGGTGTGGACCTCTCTGCAGAAGCTCGACCCGTGGGTGGAAAACGCCGCGCTGTCGCTGTCCGCATCACACTTCACCACCTTGCGCCGCGTGGTGCTGCCGCAGGTCATGCCGGGCATTCTGTCGGGCAGCCTGATCGTGTTCGGTCTGGCGGCCAGCTCGTTCGCCATTCCGGGGTTGCTGGGCGGGCGACGCGTGAAGATGGTCGCCACGCTCATCTACGACGAATACCTGAACGAACTCAACTGGCCGCTGGGCGCGGCCATCGCGCTGATTCTGCTGGCAGCCAACCTGATCATCATGCTCGGCTGGAACCGCATGATCGAAGGCCGCTACAAGAAGACGCTGGGTTAAGGGAGCGCACATGCAAAAGAACGGACCGCTCGCGCTCATCTTCAACGCGCTTGTCATCACCTTCATGCTGGCCCCGTTGGTGATCGTGTGCATCGTCGCCTTCACGCCTGAAGAAACGCTCACGCTGCCGACCAGCCACTTCTCGCTGCGCTGGTTTGACCAGGTGCTGCATCACCCCGACTTCGTGCAGTCGTTCTGGAACAGTCTGTGGCTGGGGTTGGCGGCTGCCACGCTGTCTACCGCGCTGGCGGTGCCGGCGGCCATGGCCATCGTCCGCTTTCGGGCGCCGGGCCTGCAGTACCTGCAAGGCGTGTTTCTGTCGCCGCTGATCATTCCGCACCTCGTGCTGGGCGTGGCGCTGTTGCGCATGTTCTCGCTGGTGGGTGGGCAAGGCAGTTTCGGCTGGCTGATCTTCGCGCACGCATTGATCGTCACGCCCTACACGATGCGGCTGGTGATGGCGGCGCTCGTGGGTTTCGACCACACGGTCGAGCACGCGGCCTACTCGCTGGGCGCGAGCAGCTTCACGGTGTTCCGACGCATGACGCTGCCGATGATCCTGCCGGGCATCACGGGCGGGTGGCTGCTGGCCTTCATCAACAGCTTTGATGAGCTGACCATGTCCATCTTCGTGGTGTCGCCTGCCACCGTCACGCTGCCGGTGCGCATGTACATGTACGCCACGGAATCGCTCGACCCGATGATGGCCGCCGTCTCGGCACTGATCGTCTTCCTCACGCTGGCGTTGATGCTGCTGCTGGACAAGGTCTACGGCCTGGACCGCATTCTGATCGGCAAGCATTGAGACAGAGACCACGATGATTGCTCCTGCAAATCCCTCTGCACACGCGCAGCTCCAGCGCCTCAAAGAGCGGAATCGCCCCACGGTGGCGTTCGTGCTGGATGGCCAGCCCGCGCAAGCCCTGGCGGGCGACACCGTGCTGACGGCGGTGCTTACGCACACGCGCCAATTGCGCATCAACGAATTCAGCCAACAGCCGCGTGCCGGCTTCTGCATGATGGGCGCTTGTCAGGATTGCTGGGTGCGTCTGGCCGATGGCCAATCGCTGCGCGCCTGTCAGACCATGATCGAGCCCGGCATGCACATCTGCACGCAGCCGACCAACATTGAGGGAGCCGTGTGATGGTGCAAGCGGCTCCCACACTGCAGCGTCTGGCACAGCAGGATTTGCAGCCCGTCATCATCGGTGCCGGGCCCGCGGGCGTGCGCGCTGCCGAGGCCCTGCTCGCGCATGGCCTCAAACCCATCGTGCTGGACGAGGCGCCGCATTCCGGCGGCCAGATCTACCGCCGCCAACCCGAAGGCTTCGGCCGCACCGCCGCCGAGCTGTACGGCACCGAGGCCGAACGTGCGCAAGCCGTGCATGCCACCTTCGACCACATCCGTCCCCAGCTCGACTACCACCCGCAAACCCTGGTGTGGAATGCACAGCCCGATCTGCTCGACCTGCTGCATGCGCCCACGCGCGAGGTCCGCAGCCTGCCCTGGCGCGATGTGATCGTCGCCACCGGCGCCACCGACCGCGTGCTGCCCGTCCCAGGTTGGACGCTGCCGGGGGTCTACACGCTGGGCGGCGCGCAGGTCGCGCTCAAATACCAGGGCTGTGCGATTGGCGATGCCGTTGTGTTTGCCGGCACCGGCCCCCTGCTGTACCTGGTGGCGTGTCAGTACGCCAAGGCGGGCGCGAAGGTGGTGGCGGTACTCGACACGGCACCCGCCGCCGCGCGCTACAAGGCCGCACCGGCTATGCTGGGCCAGCCTGCGGTCATGGCCAAGGGCATGGCGCTCGTCGCCTGGCTCAAGCTGCACGGCGTGCCCATGCACCACGGCGTGCGACTGTTGCGTGCTGAAGGCGATGCAGCAGTGGAACAACTCGTGTGGCAAGACCGCTCCGGCCGCGAACAGCGCACCGCGTGCTCCGCCGTCGGCATGGGGTACGCGCTGCGGCCCGAAACCCAACTCGCCGATCTGCTGGGCTGCGCGTTCGAGTTCTCCACGCTGCACCGCTGTCATGTGCCCCGCATCGATGCCATGCGGCGCAGCTCCGTCGCGGGCGTGTATCTGGCAGGCGATGGTGCGGGCATCATGGGCGCCGATGCAGCCGAGCTTTCGGGCGAGCTGGCAGCGCTGGCGCTGTTGCAGGATCGCCAGATCCCCGTCGACGCCAATCGCTTACCGCAGTTGCGCCAGCGCCTGCAGAAGATCGAGCGATTCCGTCACGCGCTGGAGACCGCATTTCCCTTTCCCGATGACTGGGCCGCGCACGCCAGCGACGATCTGATCGTATGCCGCTGCGAGAACGTCACCGTCGGCACGCTGCGCCAGACGGCAACCGAATGCAACGCACGTGAACTGAACCGCCTCAAGGCGCTGTGCCGGGTCGGCATGGGCCGTTGCCAGGGCCGCATATGCGGCGCGGCGGCAGCAGAGATTCTTGCGCACGTGCAGTCCGTTCCGCTCGCACAGGTGGGCCGCCTGCGCGCGCAAGCCCCGATCAAACCCCTGCCATTGGATGTGACCGAGGCGACTGAACCGGAGGACCACCATGCGTGAGCAACTCGCGTGTGACGTGGCCATCATCGGCGGCGGCATCATGGGCAGCGCCACGGCGCTGTTCCTGCGGCGTCGCGGGCTGACCGTCACCTTGCTGGAGCGCGACCTGTGCGGCTCGCGCTCCAGCGGCGTCAACTTTGGCGGCGTACGACGTCAGGGGCGCTTCATCGAGCAGTTGCCGCTGGCCCAACGTTCGCACCAGCTGTGGGGGCGCCTGACCGAGTTGATCGGCACCGAGGCGGAGTACGAGCGCAGCGGTCATTTCAAGATCGCCCGCAGCGTGGCCGACATGGAATCACTGGCCAACTACGCCGAGCGCAGCCAGGGCTATGGCCTGGGCCTGCAGCTCATTGAGGGCCGGGCGGCGCTGCAGAAATACTTTCCGATGGGCGGCGACCAGGTTGTCGGCGGTTCGCTATGTCCGGAAGATGGTCAAGCCAATCCGCGCCTGCTGTCTCCCGCGTTTGCCCGTGCCGCGCAGGCTGCCGGCGCCGATGTGCGCGAGCACGCGCCGGTGCAATCGGTGGAGCACGACGGCACGCGCTTTGTCATCCATGCACGCCAGCATGACCGCGACCTGGAGATCAAAGCCCCCGTGCTGGTCAACTGTGCCGGTGCCTGGGCCGCGCAGTTTGCGGCGCAATGGGGCGAGCCGGTGCCCATGTTCACCATCCCGCCCACCATGGGCGTGACCGAGCCGCTGCCGTTCTTCCTGCCCTGGAGCCTGGGCGTGGAAGGCGGCGGCATCTACTGCCGCCAGGTGCGGCGCGGCAATGTGGTGTTCGGCGGCGGGCGTGGCTACGTGCTGGACGATCAGCGCGCACGCTCATCGCACGTGGCCATCCTGCGCCAGTTGCCCCAACTGGCTGCCCTGCTGCCGCAACTCAAGGGCGCCCACATCATCCGTACCTGGAGCGGTACGGAAGGCAACCTTCCCGACGACCAACCCGTGATTGGCGCCAGTGCCCGTCGCCCGGGCCTGTTCCATGCCTTTGGCTTTGCCGGCGCCGGCTTTCAGCTTGGGCCCGGTGTGGGCGATGTCATGGCCGAGTTGATCGCCGAGGGCCGCACCACCACACCCATCGACGCCTTTTCCATCCAACGCTTTCTGCAACCCGCTGCTTGATGCCTCAGGAGACCACCATGAAACACGCGAACCCATCCTTCACGTCCGTCATTGCAGCGGCTGCCGGTGCTGCGCTGCTCACCACCGTCGCTGCCGGCACCGCCCACGCTGAAACCAAGACGCTGTACATCGGCATGAACGGCGGCAACATGGAGCGCACCTACACACAGTTCGTGTTCCCGCCGTTTGAGAAGGCCAACAACGTCAAGGTGGTCGTCGTGCCCGGCACCTCGACCGACATCCTGGCCAAGGCCCAGGCAACCAAGGGCAAAGCGCAGATGCACGTGATGACGCTGGACGACGGTGTCATGTTCCGCGCCATCGGCATGGGGCTGTGCGAAAAGCTCAAGCCTTCGGCCAACCTGTCGGCCGTGCCCGCCATTGCGCACCTCAAGGGCGACTACGCAGTCGGCCTGTCGATGGGGCTGACAGGCCTTGCCTACAGCACCAAGATCTTTGCCGACAAGGGCTGGACGCCACCCACCTCGTGGGGTGACCTGGCCGACCCGAAATACAAGGGCAAGGTGGTCGTGCAATCCATGCCGGCCTCGTCGTTCGGCCTGGACGCCTTCCTGATGTTCAACCGCCTGAAGGGCGGCACGGAAAAGAACGTCGACCCGGCCTTCAAGGCGTGGCCGACCACCATCGGCCCGAACGTGGTGGAGTACATCCCCAACTCGTCGAAGGTGGTGGAGATGATGCAGGCGGGCGATGCCGCGCTGTTCCCCTACACGCTCACGCAGGTGGAGCTGATGAAATCCAAGGGCATCCCGATGGAATTCGTCGCCCCTAAGGAAGGCGCGGTCGTTCTGCTGACCGCGCAGTGTGTGCTGGCCAACAACCCGGATGCCGATCTTGCTCAGAAGCTGTCGGACTACCTGATCAGCCCCGAGGCCCAGGCGCTCGCCATGGAAAACGGCTCCTACAACCCAGTCAATCCCAAAGCTCCACTCAAGGGCAAGGCGGCTGAAGATCAGGCCCGCATGAACACCATCCTCAAGACTGCCGTTGCCCTGGACTGGGACGTGATCAACGCCGAGCGCCCGGAATGGAGCAAGCGCTGGAACCGCGTTGTCGAGCGTTGAGCACCTCGACAACCGAGCAGTATTTTCGATTGAACATGAGAGAACGGTAAGGACTCGCGATGTCAGATTCCCGAACACGATTGCAAGCAGTATTGAACGCCCTGGACCTGGATTTGCAGGCCTACGAGGGGTCGGATTGGACAAGCCGCGCCCCGCGCGATGGCGCCGTATTGGCGACCGTGAAATCGCACACCGCCGGTCAGGCAGACGCGGCCATCCAGAGCGCGCATCAAGCATATCTGGCCTGGCGCACCGTGCCGGCGCCCGTGCGCGGCGAGCTGGTGCGCCGCCTGGGCGAAGTGCTGCGCACGCATAAGGCTGCCCTCGGCGAACTGGTGTCGCTGGAGGCCGGCAAGATCACCTCCGAAGGCCTGGGCGAGGTGCAGGAGATGATCGACATCTGCGACTTTGCCGTGGGCCTGTCGCGCCAACTGCATGGCCTGACCATCGCGAGCGAGCGGCCGGGGCATCGCATGATGGAAACCTGGCACCCGATGGGGGTGGTGGGCATCATCTCGGCGTTCAACTTTCCGGTGGCGGTGTGGTCGTGGAACGCCGCGCTGGCGCTGGTGTGCGGCAACGCCATCGTGTGGAAGCCGTCGGAGAAGACGCCGCTGACCGCCATTGCCTGCCAGCACCTGATGCAGCAGGTAGTCGATGCGTTCAATGCAGAGAAGCCGGGCGCCATTCCGGCGGGGCTGAGCCAACTGCTGATCGGCGGTCGTGACGTGGGCGAAGCTCTGGTGGCAAGCCACCTGGTGCCGGTGGTCAGCGCCACGGGCTCGACCCGCATGGGCCGTCAGGTCGGCGTGAAAGTGGCGGAACGCTTTGGCCGTTCGATTCTGGAACTCGGCGGCAACAACGCCATGATCGTGACGCCCTCGGCCGACCTGGAACTGGCCGCCCGCGCGATCACCTTCGCTGCCGTGGGCACAGCGGGCCAACGCTGCACATCATTGCGACGCCTGATCGTGCACCGCTCGGTGGCTGACACGCTGCTGACCCGCCTGGAAAAGATCTACCAGAGCATCGCGATTGGCGACCCCTTGGCCGATGGCACGCTGGTCGGCCCGCTGATCGACCATGCTGCATTCGATGCCATGCAACAGGCGCTGGCGCTGGCACGCGCTGAAGGCGGCGCAGTGCTGGGCGGCGAACGCCTGCGTGAAGACCTGGGCGCAGATGCCTGGTACGTGCGCCCTGCACTGGTCAAGATGCCGAAGCCGACGAAGGTAATGGAGAGCGAAACCTTCGCGCCCATCCTCTACGTCGTGGTGTACGACGGTGACACAGAAGAAGCGATCGACATCCAGAACAACGTGCCGCAAGGCCTGTCGTCGGCCATCTTTACCGGCAGCCTGAGCGATGCCGAACGCTTCATGTCGCCAGCGGGCAGCGATTGCGGCATCGCCAACGTCAATATCGGCACATCGGGCGCCGAGATCGGTGGCGCATTCGGTGGCGAGAAGGAAACCGGCGGCGGCCGTGAGTCCGGCTCCGACGCCTGGAAGGGTTACATGCGCCGTGCCACCAACACCATCAACTACAGCGGCGCACTGCCGCTGGCGCAGGGTGTTCGGTTCGACGTGTGATGTTCGGTGATGGGCGGCGGCGTGGAATGCTCCGCCGCCCGGATGCTCAGCGCGCGGGACTACCGACTTCGGTGATCGCGCTATAGACCAGCGTGCGCAACTGCCGGCGCACCGGGTAAGCGGACGACGGCAGGACCTGCGTCAGGAACAGACCGATCAGGTCCTCCTGCGGGTCGACCCAGAAGAAGGTGCCGGCCGCGCCGCCCCAGAAGAAGTCACCGGAACTGCCGGGAATCAGCGTGGTCGACGGCGCGACCGTGGTGGCAAAGCCCAGCCCGAATCCCACGCCGTCATAGGCCGCTTCACTGAACATCGAGCGCGGCGACATGGCCGATATGCTGGCCCCGCCCGGCAGATGGTTGGCGGTCATCAGCGCCAACGTCTTCGGCCCGAGCAGACGCGCACCGTCCAGCTCACCACCTTGCAGCAGCATGCGCGCGAAGCGCAGGTAGTCGGCGGCGGTGGACACCAGACCGCCACCGCCGGAAACAAAGCTGGGCGGCTTCAGGTAAGGGCTGGTGCGCGGGTCGTCCTGCAAGGCCGGTCGGTCTGCCACCGCCGTCGAGCCGAGCGCCCCAACGGCATAGCAGGCGCAGAAGCGCGATGCCTTCTCTTCCGGCACATGGAAGGCCGTATCGACCATGCCCAGCGGGTCGAAGATCCGCTCTTTCAGGAAGGTCTCGAACGGCATCCCGCTGATCTTGCCAACGAGATAGCCCAGCACGTCAGTGGAGACAGAATAGTTCCACGCCTCGCCCGGCGAAAACTCCAGCGGCACGCCGGCCAGCTTCTCGATCATGTCGTCGAGCGTGCCGCCGGTCGCGATGTCTCCCAGCTTCAGTCGACGATACGCCGCATCGACATTGGTGTTCTGGTGAAAGCCATAGGTCAGGCCGGAGGTATGGCGCAGCAGATCGACCACCAGCATCGGGCGTGTGACCGGCCGCGTCTGGAAGCTCTCCATGAGGCCGCCGGCGTACACACCCAGGTTCGCCCACGCCGGGATGTACTTGCTGACCGGATCATCCAGCGCGACCTTGCATTCCTCGACCAGCATCATGAGCGCCACCGACGTGACAGGCTTGGTCATCGAATAGATGCGGAAGATCGAATCCTGGGCCAGCGGCACCTGACGCTCGCGGTCGGCCATGCCCAGCACGGCGTTCAAGGCCAGCTCGCCGCGCCGCCACACCTGGACCAGGGCGCCCGGCAGTTTGCCGGTCGCGACATAGGCGTCGTCGATGAAACGTTCGACCCGTTCGAGCCGAGCGCTGGACATTCCCAGCGTTTGCCTGCCTTGCCTATCCATGCCTTCTCCTTGTTATTCGGGCCCACACCAGCGGTGCAGGTTTGCGAGACTCCGATCCGGTCCATGCGAGATTTCCAGCCGCGTCTGTCGGCCAGGTTGACACTGTACAGCCCCCGACCTGCCGCCCGTGGCAGGGCCGTCCTGTGCTTCAATGCGGTTCGACCGCAACACCGCCCCAACATGAAGCGCTTCGACGATTTGTATCTCTTCACACGCGTGGTGGAAGCCGGTGGCTTTTCTGCCGCTGAGCGCGCCACGGGCATCCCCAAATCGCGCCTGAGCCGCCGCATTGCCGAACTGGAAACGCAGCTCGGTACGCGCCTGCTGCAGCGCTCAAGCCATCGTGTGTCGGTCACGCCGGTGGGCGAGGCGGTGTACCGGCATGCGCGCGACATGGCCGATGCGTCCGCAGCCATCGAAGCCCTGGCCGGTGCTGCGCGCAGCGAGCCGGCGGGGGTGTTGCGCGTGGGCACATCGCCGCTGCTGGCCGAGACGTTGCTCGCGGGCTGGCTGGCCGAGTTTGCAGAAACCCACCCGAAGCTGCGCATCGAACTGGACCTCTCCAACACCTATGTCGACCTGATCGAGCAGCGCATTGACGTGGCCATTCGCGCGGCCACCGGGCCGCTGCCTTCGCGTGATGTGGTGGCGCGGCATCTGGCGGTCTCGCCACGTGTGCTGGTGGGCAGCCCCGCCCTGCTTGCGCGTGTGGAAAACCCGAGCACGCCGGCCGATCTCGACAACCTGCCGTGTCTGGGCCAAGGCACGCTCGCACGCAGCCGCGATTGGGTTCTGCAGGACGCACGCGGTCATCGTCTGGCGCTCCCCATTCGCCCGCGCTTTGCCGCCGACAACATCATCGCCCTGCGCGAAGCGGCCATCGCCGGATTAGGTGTGGCCATCCTGCCCCAGCACTGCTGCCATGAAGCGCTTGCTGATCGTCGTCTGCAGACGGTGTTGCCCGGCTGGACACCCGAGCCGGCCGACCTGCATGCGCTGTACCCGTCGCGCGCGGGTGTGGCGCCGTCGGTGAAGGCGTTGGTGGCATTCCTGCGCGAGCGTTTCGCCAAGGAAGCCAGCATGCAGCCGATGACCCGGGGTTAGTCGCTTACTTCACCACCCGGCCGAGGAAGTCGAGCATGCGTGCACCGATTTCTTCGTGGTGCGTCTCCAGCGCAAAGTGGCCGCTGTCGACAAAGTGCACCTCGGCATCTGGCAAGTCGCGCTTGAAGGCCTCCGCGCCGGGCGGAATGAAGATGGTGTCATTGCGCCCCCACACCGCCAGCAACGGCGGACGGTGCGTACGGAAGTACGCGTGCAGCGCTGGATACAGCGCCACGTTGCTCGCGTAGTCCAGGAACAGGTCCATCTGGATGTCGAGCTGGCCCGCGCGGCTCAGGAAGTATTGGTCGAGCAGGTAGCCGTCCGGCGCCACGCGGGCCGGGTCAGGCACGCCGTTCAGGTACTGCCATTGCGTCATCTCGTCGGAGACCAGCATGTGCAGCGCCCGGCGATGCGCTTCGTCCGGGTTGGCCCAATAGGCTTTGACCGGCGCCCATGGGCCCTCGCCCAGGCCATCCTCGTAACCATTGCCGTTCTGCGTGACGATGGCCGTGATGCGCTCCGGATGCGCCATCGCCAGGCGCCAGCCGACCGGCGCACCGTAGTCGAACACGTAGATCGCGTAGCGCGACAGCCCGATCGCCTGCGTAAAGCCATCCACCACGTGAGCGAGGCTTTCGAAGGTGTAGCGGAAGCCCTCCGGCACCTGCGTCAACCCAAAGCCGGGCAGGTCGGGCGCCACCACGTGATAGTGCTCAGCCAGTCGCGGGATCAGGTTTCGGAACATGTGCGATGCACTCGGGAAGCCGTGCAATAGCAGCAGGGTGGGCGCATCGGCCGGGCCGGCCTCGCGATAGAACACGCGCACCCCCTCAACGTCTACGGTGCGATGGCGCACAGCGGTCGGGGCATACGCATCCGCAACGAGATGGGCGGGCTGGACTGGGGCGTTCATGACAGGGCTCCTGGTGAGATTTTGGGGGATGGCACCGGAACCCATAGTAACCATTGAAAATACGTTTTTCAAGTTACATGAAATTTTCCCATCGATCACATTCCGATCTGTGATGCAAAACGAAACGGGCACGCCGTGTGGCGTGCCCGCGCAGGAATGGAGAGCGTAGGAAAACTCAGGTGAGTCGTTCAAGCGCCTGGTTCGCGATGCGACGCGTGATGACCTCGGCAGAGTCTTCCGTGGCCAGTTGGGCACCCTGGCCCGACCATAGGTTGATGAAATCCCCCGAGCCCGTCGGCTCGGTCTTGGCACGCAGCGGCGCCAGCGAACCACCGGCCGTTGGGAAGGCCGGTGCAAACGCACTCATCGGGCCGATCTCACGCATCAGCCGGTTGATGATGCCGCGCGCCGGGCGGCCGGTGAACAGGTTGGTGAGCGCGGTATCCGCATCGGTCGCCTGCTTGAGCGCGGCACGATGGATGGCAGACGTCTTCGCCTCCGGCGAGAGCATGTAGGCGGTGCCGATCTGCACCGCCGATGCGCCCAGGGCGAGCGCCGCCACCACGCCACGGGCGTCGCCAATACCGCCGGCAGCAATCACGGGCACGCGCACCGCGTCGGCCACCTGCGGCACCAGCGCAAACGTACCGACCTGCGATTCGATGGATGTGCTGAGGAACATGCCGCGATGCCCGCCCGCCTCGTTGCCCATGGCGATGATGGCGTCCACGCCGCGCGCCTCCAGCCAGCGTGCCTCTTCCACGGTGGTGGCGGCAGCGATGACCTTCGCGCCGGTGGCCTTCACACGCGCCTGCAGTTCGGGCACTGGCAGGCCGAAGTGGAAACTCACCACCTCAGGCTTGATCTCCTCCACCAGTGCGCAGGTGGCTGCGTCAAACGGCGCGCGGTTGACAGCCGGTGCTTGCGTGCTCAGGTCGATGCCAAGTTCCGCGTAGTACGGCGCCAGATGCGCACGCCACTTGGCCTCGCGCTCCGGATCAGGCTGCGGCGGCGTATGACAGAAGAAGTTCAGATTGATCGGGCCACGCACGGCCGCGCGAAATTGCTCGACCTGCTGGCGGATCTGATCTGCGCTCAACATCGCGCAGGGGATGGACCCCAGGCCGCCCCCGCGCGCCACGGCAATCGCCAGCTCGGCACCACCCACGCCGGCCATTGGCCCCAGCACGATCGGCACCTCAATGTTGAACAGCTCCAATACGCGAGCATCAGGCCATGCGCTCATGATCATCTCCGGCAAAGGTCTTGGATGGACACATGGTAATGCGACCGCCTTTGTGCAGGATTCCGACATCGACAACACCGCCCTCAATGTAACTGGATTAATTTAATAATCCGGTTACAATTCAAGCACCCACCCTTGGCTCATCTCATGTCCTCGCCCGCCGCCGCATCGCCTGACGCACCCATGCTGATCGCCGACCACCCGGTGCTCGACATGCTCAACACCATCGCCAACGTTGACGGCCAGCCGCACGACTTCTGGCGGACCGACGAGGATGTCTCCGACTGGCTTGTGCGCGCCGGCTGGTTGGCGGAGCCGCTGGCTGGCGGCTATCCGCCCGGCGTGCTGCTGGCGGTGGCGCGGCATCTGCGCGACGTGATCCGCGCGCTGGTGGAGGCGCGCAAGGCCGGCCACCCTGCAAGCGCGGATGCGCTCAACGTCTTCCTGCGGCAGGCCCCCAGCCACCCGGTGCTGGTATGGGAGGGCGACACCCCGCGGGTAGACCGCCTGCGCCCGACCGATTCCGTCGAGCAGCGCCTCGCCCCGCTGGCTGAGGCCGCCGCACACCTGCTGGCTGAAGGCGATTTCCAGCTCGTGCGCGTGTGCGAACACCCGGAATGCACACTGTGGTTCTACGACCGCACCAAGTCGCACAAGCGCCGCTGGTGCAGCATGGCGGTCTGCGGCAACCGGCACAAGGTGGCCGAGTACCGCAAGCGCCAGCAAGGCTGATTGCCCACCTCGGCCCCGGTCGTTCCAATGCTGGAACGCCGCGTCGCTGCCGGGCTGGCTGCGCACAGGCCGGCCAATTCGTAACCTGTTCTCCCGAAACATTGCCCCTTTCAGGAGAACACCATGTCGCAAACCCAATCCCCTTCCGCACAGCGCCTGGCAGGCCGCGCAGCCATCGTTACCGGTGGCTCACGCGGTATCGGCGCTGCCGTCTCGCGTCGGTTGGCCGCAGATGGCGCACGCGTGGCCGTGGTCTATCGCAGCAACAGGAGCGAGGCCGATGCGGTGGTCGAGTCCATCCGCAAGACCGGTGCACAGGCGATTGCCGTACAGGCCGACGTGGCCGACGCCGCTTCCGTCAACGCGATGGTGACTACGGTGCGTGAAGCCTTTGGTGCCATCGACATCCTCGTCAACAACGCGGGCATCCTGGAAGGTCAACCGGTGGGGGAGATCGATCTGGCGTCGTTTGACGCGCAGTTCCGCACCAACGCGTTCTCGGTCATCCTCGTGACCCAAGCGGTGCTGCCGCATGTGCCGGCACGCGGCGGGCATATCGTGAATGTGTCGTCGAGCCTGGTGTACCGGCCGCGAGCGGGCCTGGCGGTGTATGCGGCAAGCAAGGCTGCCGTCGATGGGCTCACGCACGCGTTTGCCGTCGAGCTGGGGCCGCGCAACATCACGGTGAACGCGGTAGCACCGGCGCTTACGCGCACCGACATGACAGCACCGATCCCCGATGAGGTGAAGGACCGCATGCGCGAATCGACCCCGCTGGGCCGCCTGGCCGAGCCGGAGGACATTGCCGACGCAATCGCCTTCCTCGCCTCGGATGACGCGCGCTGGGTCACCGGTCGCACGCTCATGACCGACGGCGGCTTCATCTAAGCAACACGCAAATAAAAACGCCGCGCCGGCAAGAACCAGGCGCGGCGTTTGTGCGTGTGCAGACGCTTACTCGGCCAGTTGCTTGACGAGGCGATACAGGAACTCACGACCGTCATACAGGCGCGCGATCTCGATGCGCTCATCCAGACCGTGCGTGCGCAGGTCCGCCGGTTCGGTGAACAGGCCCGACACGCCATACATCGGGATACCGGCGTTGCGCATGAAGCGGCTGTCGGTCGCACCCGTGCTCATGGCCGGGATGACTGGCACGTTCCACATCTGCTGCGTGAGCGCGTCGACGGTCTTCACCAGATCACCATTGAGCGGCGAGGCCGGGCTGGCGAGCGGCTTGTTGATGTAGCGCACGGCGATCTTGTCATTGCCGATGACTTGCTTCAACTGGCGATCAATCTCCGCCGGATCGTCATGCGGCAGGATGCGGCAATTGACGGTTGCCTTGGCCGATTGCGGCAGCGCGTTCTCCGCATGGCCGGCGTTGACCATCGTGGCGACACACGTGGTGCGCAACTGCGCGTTGTAGAACGGGATGGCCGACAGCCGATCGATTGCCGCCTGATCCGGCTTGCCGGTGCCAACCGAGCGCATGTCGTCCGCCAGTTGGCCCGTGGCCAGCGGAGCACTGCGGGCGAAGTAGGTCTGCGTTACGTCTGCCAGCTTGACGGGAAACTGATACGCGCCCAGCCGATCCAGCGCGGCCGACAGCGCATACACCGGGTTCGTCTTGGTCGGCACCGAGCTGTGGCCGCCCACGTCGCGCACCTCCAGTTCGTAGGTGGTGTACATCTTCTCGGCCACCTGAATGCGGTGGAGCACCGGCTTGCCAGCACGCAGCTCGCCTCCACCGCCTTCGTTGATACCGAATTCAGCCTTCACCAGTTCGGGCTTGTTGTTGACGATCCAGTAGGCGCCGTTGCTGGGCACGTCGCCGCGCTCCTCGTCGGTAGTCAGCGCGAGGATGATGTCGCGCGAGGGCTTGAAGCCTTCCTGCTTGAGCTGCCCCAGCACCGAAACAAACGCCGACGCCATGGCCTTGTCGTCAATCGAACCGCGCGCGGTGAAGTAGCCGTCGGTCTCCTGCAGCTTGAACGGGTCGGTCTTCCAGTCGTCACGCTTGGCTTCCACCACGTCGATATGGGCCAGCAGCAAAACCGGCTGTTTCGCGCCCGTGCCCTTGTAGCGCAGCACCAGGTTGCCCTTCTTCGGGAAGGGCTCGATCACCTGCATATCGGAAGCAGCAAAGCCGGCGTCTGTCAGACGCTTTTCCATCGCGCGGGCGGCCTTGGTGGTGTCACCCGCCGAGTGCGTCGTGTTGATCTCGACCAGCTCCTTGTAGATGTCGTGGTAGCGCTGCTGCTCGGGCGTGAGCGTGGCGGGCGCGGGCTTGCTGGCAGGAATGGTCTGGGCGATCGCACCAGCGCTGCACGCCAATACGGCGGCAGACACAAGGGCGCGGACAGAAACACGACGACACTGGAAACGCATGACACCTCCGAATAATCGTTATGGGAACCTGGTCATGGTCCGTAGCGAGCGGCCCGAGGTTGAGCTGAGAAGCACAACCGTACACGGGTACGGTGAGCATCGCAGGATCAAGATCGGGTCGCGCAGTAGGACCATGCGCAGGTTCTGAGTGCACCGCATAAAACAAAGCGGGGCCGACCCGAAGGCCGACCCCGCAGTGTAGCCCTGCGGCAGCCACTTCGCTGCCGGGGCAATCCTTATACGCCGGTGCGTTACATCGCCACGCGGAACACCGCCACAGCACGGCGCAACTCGTCCGCCTGCTCTTCCAGTGCCTGTGCAGCAGCGGCAGCCTGCTCAACCAGTGCGGCGTTCTGCTGGGTCACGTCGTCCATCTGCGTCACGGCTTCGTTGATCTGCTCGATGCCGGTGCTTTGCTCCGCCGAACCCGCACTGATCTCGCCCATGATGTCGGTCACGCGCTTCACGGCCACGACGATCTCTTCCATCGTCTTACCTGCACGCGCCACCAGGTTCGAACCCGATTCCACGCGATTGGCCGAGTCTTCGATCAGCGATTTGATTTCCTTGGCGGCACCGGCGCTGCGCTGTGCCAGCGTACGCACTTCACCGGCCACCACAGCAAAGCCACGGCCTTGTTCACCCGCGCGCGCCGCTTCCACTGCCGCATTCAACGCGAGGATGTTGGTCTGGAACGCAATGCCTTCGATCACGGCGATGATGTCGGTGATCTTGCGCGACGAGTCACTGATCTCGCCCATGGTCGTGACCACGTCTTGCACCACCGCACCGCCCTGCACGGCGATCTCGGAGGCGCTCACCGCCAGCGTGCTGGCCTGACGTGCGTTGTCGGCGTTCTGCTTCACGATGCTGGTCAGCTCTTCCATGCTGGACGCGGTTTCTTCCAGCGAGCTGGCCTGCTCTTCCGTACGCTGCGAGAGGTTGGTGTTGCCCGCAGCAATCTGCTGCGTGGCCGAGGCGATCGACTCGCTGCCACGGCGCACCGTGACCACGGTTTCCTTCAGCTTGGCCTGCATCTGCTGCAGGCCTTCCATCAGTACACCCATCTCGTCTCGCGAGTGGATACGCACGTCGGTGGTCAGGTTGCCGGCAGCAATTTCACGGAAGTGCACCAGCATCTCTTCCAGCGGACGCGAGATGGCGCGCGAGAGCACCAGGTAGCAACCTGCAGCCAGCGCAATGCCTACACCGATCACGATCACGAACGCCCACACCAGCTTGGTGAAGAAGGACTGTGCATCGGCATAGGAGGCCGACGACACCTCGGTCTGGATCGCTTCCAGGCGCTCCAGCTTGGCGAGGTACGGCGTGGAAAGCGCGAAAATCTTGTCGAGCACGTACGGCTTGGCGGCTTCAAGGTCATGGCGCTTGAAGGCCTCGAAGGTCGGCTCCATACCGTCCTTCATCAGTGCGTCAAGCGCGACCTTGGCCTCGCCTGCGGTGCGCTCTTCTTCGGCGGTGGCAAACGGCAGATCGTTGTATGCCTTCCAGGCGGCCAAGCCTTCCTTGTATCGATCCTGGGCAGCGCTCACGAGCGGCGCGATCTTGGCATCGTCCGTTTCATAGATGGCACGATCGAGTGCGGTGCGGGCCTGACCTATACGGGCAATGGCCTGACCGATTGCACGTGCCGAGGCAAGCTGGTTGCCGTAGGTTTCCTTGAGCGCCGCGTTGGAGCGCATATTGCCGACCAACCCAAGCGCGCCGACGCCCGCCAGGAATACAGCCAGAACAAACAGCACCAGCGCCAGCCGGGCCTTGATGGAGAGCGTCTTCATATCTGCGGTCGATTGCTTGGGGAGAAGGCTTTGATGGGTGCTTCGGGCAGCACCGACTTCAACCAAGCTAACGACAGATACTCAGCGATCTTTAATCACTGTAAGGCGCGGTCACAACATTGCCATGACGCAAAGCTTTGCAAGCGCCCAATGTTATGAAAACGTAATTCAGAACTGCATCCGGATCATCAATGCATTGGCCAATGGCACGCCGCGCACCATGACGGTCTGGCGTGCCATCACGGCAAACCCGTTGCGGGCAAAGAAGGCTTCGGCGCACAAACTCACATGCGCCTGCACACGCGGCAGGCGGCGCTGTGCGGCCAGATTAAGAATGTGATTCAGCAGGCGCTGCCCGATGCCCTGCCGCGCATGCGCCGCCGCCACGAAAAAGTGATCGATGTAGCCGTTTGCCTGCAGATCAGCGTAGCCGACCGGATGCCCATCAACCTCGGCCACGAAGGGCTGGATGCGGCGGATGCGCTCGGCCCATTGCTCGGAGTCGTAGTCGGTGGGTGCCCAGGCCTCGAGCTGCTCTGGGCTGTAGCGCCCGGCGGCGATCTCATGCACGGCGGAATGGAAAACCACGTGCAGGGCGGGCTCGTCGCCAGGTTCAAAGGCACGGATCAGCATAGTGTGATGCCGCAGCGGCGCGTTCATGGTCATTGGCCTGCGTAAGGCAAATCCATGGACGCTAGCACGTCCTTGATGTGCTGCGCCGCCTGCTGGGCGCTCTGCACCGCCGGCACGGGCGGTTGCTGATCGGTCGACAGATTGCGCACGTGGTCATCAATGGTGATGCCTGTGCCCAGCGGCGCCAGCATCGCGGCCGATTCGTGCATGGCCCACTGGAAATCGTTGAGCGGCGCATTGCGCGCGGCCTGCAGGCCGGCAGGGTCGGCCGCCATGGCGCGGGCGACAACCGGGTCCCGGTTGTCGTCGGGTGCCGTCAGCTCCAGCACCTGCGCAAGATCAGGCGCGCTGGCATCGCGGGCAGTCAGTGGTGTCTGGATGTTGTAGCGGTTGCGCAGCGTCTTGATGATGGCGGTGTGGTCGTACGGCTGGGCGGCGGTGGAGCGAAAGATCGTGCCCTTGGGAATCCACGGCGACACCACCACTGCCGGCACGCGCACCCCCAGCCGGTCGAACGCAAAGAGCTGCCCCGGTTGCGGCGGGCTGGGCGGCACGGCAGACGGCGGCGGCACGTGGTCATAGCAGCCGCCGTGCTCATCAAAAGTGACGACGAGCAGGGTCTGGTGCCACTGCGGTGAATTGCGCAGCGCGTTGTACACCTGCGCGACCAACGCATCGCCGTAACCAACATCGTGTGGCGGATGCATGTCGTTGGGCCAGTCGAGATCGGCAAAGTAGCGCGGCTCGATAAAGCTGTACGAGGGCAGCTTGCCGCTGGAGGCATCGTCCAGAAAATCGTCGAACAGGTGGAAGTGGTCCAGATGCAGCCACAGCCGCGTGAGCGTGAGTGACTGCGCAAAGTCGTGGTAGTAGACGCGCCAGTCATCCGGCACCACGCCGTCCAACGCGTTGAACAGCGTCGGCATCAGATACGGAAAATGCACCGGCGAGTTGTTCGAATAGCCGTTTGCGGTGCCGGTGTGCACAAAGAAGCGGTTGGGCCACGTCTGACACGGCGCGGAAGCAAACCATGCATCGCTCACGGCGTAGTTGCGTGCCAGCGTGCTGAGCGCCGGCACCTGGTCCGACGTGAAGAAATGCATGATGTCGTGAGGGTCGCCACCGTTCTTGGCGTAGTTGGTGGTGAAGCCCTGCATGGTGGGCGTCTGCCCCAATGGCGTCTGCGCGCTGAAGAGCTGCTGATTGATGTCGGTGAAGAGTTCGCCCGGGTCGGGGCTCGGCAGCGTCATCACGTTGGGGGGTGCGGGGGTCGTCCACACGCGGATGGGGTTGCCGCTGCCGTCGGGGTTGGTCTCGGTGCCGGAGAGCCCATCGAACTCGGCGCTCTTGGGGTAGAGCGTGCCAAACAGGTTGTCGAATGAGCGGTTTTCCAGCATCAGCACGACCACGTGCTGGATGACGTTCAAGCCTGCCATGATGGCCCCCTCGTCTCGTTGTGCGGCGGCCGCATCCATGGCGGCCTGCGGCTCACTATAGGAAGAAACGAAGGGGACTGGCGCCGCGCCGGGGCTCAGCGGTGTACCGCCGGCAGCACCCGCCACGCAATCAGCGCGCACCCTGCGGTCACCAGCCACACCACCGGCCATGACGACCACGCCAGCACATGCGGCAGAAACAACGAGGTCAGCCCCAGCGCAGAAAAGGCGCCCGTATTGCCCAGCCCCAGCGCGGTACCTGCCCGCTGCACGCCAGCCAGCGTTGCCATCTCGGTAAAGCCCACGCCGTGCCATGCCGACACGCAGATGCCTGCCACCACAATGGCCACGACCAGCGCCGCACGCATGATCGACAGGTCGATCGGCAGTGCAGTCGTCATCCACGCTACGCCGGCCAGCACAACGAACAGCGCGGCGCTCAATCGGGCACAGGTCAGCAGATAGGCACGGCGATTGCCGTGGCGATCCGTCCAACGACCGCTCCACACGCGCATGACTGCCGCGCCACCCTGCACTGCCGCCATCGTCAGGCTAAGCGTCAACACGTTGGCGTGTGCGAAGTCCCGCAGGAACACCGTGGCAAACGCGACGACCGCCCCCTGCGGCACACACAGCAGGCCGATGGACAGCGCCATGCGCCAGAGCACCGGATCTCTGAGTGGGCCGGGGCCTGCGGTGGCTTCAGTCTTGGCGATGGTGGTGACAACGTCCGGCGCTTCGTGCACCCACAGCCACGTCAGCACCGCCGTCAACGCGCAGGCCGCTGCCAGCACGCCGTACACCACAGCAAACCCGGCGTGTGCGGCCAGGCTCGGCAACACCAGCGCACCAATGCCACCGCCCAGCGGCACGGCGGTCTGGCGGATGCTCATGGCCAAGCCGCGCTCGCCCTCACGAAACCAACCCATGACCGCGCGGCCGCTGGAACCATTCACGCTGCCGCCAAGCAGGCCTACGCTCAACATGCCGGCCGCCAGCCACGCGAGCGGTGGGACGCTGCCATGCATGGGCGCCACGAAACACGCCATCACGAACAAGGCCAGCGCCGTCGCCCCGAGGCCCGCCAGTAGCACGGTGCGATCGCCCCAGCGGTCGGTCAGCAACCCCCACGGCAGCTCGCTGATGGCAATGCCCAGCCCCAGCAACCCCAGCGCGATGCCAAGTTCGGCATTGCCCAGGTGGTACGACGAGCGGATGAACACCGCAGTGGTCGGGATGCCCGAAAACGCGGCAGAGAAACTGGCATTGGCCGCTACGCCCACCCCCAGCACCTTCCAGCGGTGGTGGTGCGAAACGTGGGCGGGAGCGGCCGGTGAAAGCGCGGCGGTGGTCATGATCGTCTCTCCAGGAATGCATTTGACAGGCGCAGTCTGGCGGAGGAACATCAGGCCTAAATGACGTTATTCCCTCATTTCAAGACATCATGCGCAGAATCGGCTTTCTGGTGTTTCCAGGCTGCAGCCTGCTGGATTTCACGGGCCCGCTGACGGCCTTTGACGTGGCCAACCGCCTGGCGCCGCAACCGGCTTATCGCATCGACGTGCTGTCCGAAGACGGCACGCAAGTGCAGAGCGCGCCCGGCCTGGTCATGCGGACACAGAAGCTGGACGACCCGGCCTTCGACACGTTTGTCATCTCGGGCGGCACCGGCCCGCGTGAGGACACGTTCTCCCCCGCGCTGATCGCCTTCGTGCAGGAAGCTGCGCAGCATTCACGGCGCATGACGAGTGTGTGCTCCGGCGCGTTTGCGCTGGCCGCCGCCGGGCTGCTCGATGGCCGCCGCGCCACCACGCACTGGCGCATGGCCGCGCAGTTGCAGCGGCGCTATCCCCACGTTCAGGTACAGAGCGACCACATCTTCATCCACGACGGGCCGGTGTGGACGTCGGCCGGCATCTCGTCGGGCATCGACTTGGCGCTGGCGCTCATTGAAGAAGACCTGGGCGTGGAAGTCTCCCGCGCCGTGGCGCGTGAACTGGTGGTGTATCACCGGCGGCCGGGCGGGCAGTCGCAGTTTTCCGCACTGCTGGAGTTGGACCCGGCATCGAGCCGCATTGCGCGTGCGTTGAGTTATGCGCGCGAGCATCTGCACGAGACGCTCGACGTCGACCGCCTGGCCGAAGTGGCGCACCTGAGCCGCCGGCAGTTCGATCGCGCCTTCGCGGCCGAGACCGGCCAGACGCCCGCCAAGGCCGTTGAAAAGCTGCGTGCAGAAGCCGCCCGTCCGCGCGTGGAATCCGGCGATGAATCCCTGGAACAGGTGGCCCGCGCCGTCGGCTTTGCCGATCCGGAACGCATGCGGCGCGCGTTCATCCGTGTGTTCGGGCAGCCACCGCAATCCGTGCGGCGCTCTGGGCGGTCGCGGCTGGCGGCGTAAGACTTGCTGGCCACCACAAACCCGTTACCCTAGCGCGCTCGGCATCAACGCTTCCTGCCTCACCCCATGTCCACCGATATCACCCTGCCCCTGTTGTACAGCTACCGCCGTTGCCCGTATGCCATGCGCGCACGCCTGGCGATGCTGCAGGCCAACCGGCGCTTCCAGACGTTTGAAATCGTGATGCGCGACAAGCCGGCCGCGCTGCTGGCGCTGTCGCCCAAGGGCACGGTGCCGGTGCTGCATCTACCGGATGGCGGTGTGCTGGAAGAGAGCCTGGACATCATGCGCTGGGCGTTCGAACACCAAGACCCGGAAGGCTGGTGGAGCCGCGCCCAGACTGACGAGAACCTGGCCCTGCTGCGCACCAACGATGGCGACTTCAAACGCCTGCTCGACCGCTACAAGTACCCCGACCGCTATCCCGAAGATGGGCGATCGCGCGAGGACGTACGCGCACAGGCAGTGGCCGCGCTGTTGACCCCGCTGGAAACACGGTTACTCGCGGAGCGCTATCTTGGCGGCGCAACACCCTGCGCGACCGATCTGGCGATCTTTCCGTTCGTGCGGCAGTTCGCGGCAGTCGAGCCGGATTGGTTTGCCGCCCAACCGTTGCCCGCGCTGCAAGCCTGGCTGGCGGGCTGGTTGGGCAGCCGCCTGTTCGAGGTCTGCATGACCAAGCAACCGGTGCAGGCCGCTGCGGTGTTTCCCGAGTTTCAGCCCGTCACCTGACCCACAAACACGGAGGCGTTCATGAGCACCAGCAACACGCAGGATGTGGCACCGGACAGTACCGCAGCACGTGTCGCCTTGTGGCGCGCCTTGCATGTTGAAGTCGACGCGCCGCCGCATGTGCTGGAGGACAGCGTCGGCCTGAAGCTGCTGGCACCCGAGCCCGGCTGGCAGCAGCGCGGCGATATGAACCCCCAGTTCACGCGGCCCTTTCGCGCCTCCATCGTGGCGCGTGCGCGGTTTATCGAAGACCTGGTCGTCGAGCAGGCTGCGCGGGGGCTGAGCCAGTACGTCATCCTCGGTGCGGGCCTCGACAGCTTTGCGCAACGCCGGCCAGACATTGCATCCCACCTCAAGGTATTTGAAGTGGACCAGCCCAACCCACAGGCATGGAAACGCCAGCGCCTGGTCGAGCTTGGCTTTGGCGTGCCCGATTGGCTGCGCTTTGTACCGGTTGATTTTGAAGCGGGCGGTTCCTGGCAGGCGGGGCTTGCGGCGGCGGGATTTGATGCCAGCAAACCGGCCATCGTGGTGTCCACGGGCGTGAGCATGTATCTCACCAAGGAGGCGAACGCGGCCACGCTGCGCGAGGTGGCGACGCTGGCACCGGGGTCGATGCTGGCGATGACCTTCCTGCTCCCGCTGGACATGGCAGACCCCGACGTGCGCCCCGGGCTGGAGATGGCCGAGAAAGGCGCACGCGCCAGTGGCACACCCTTCATCAGCTTTTTCACGCCGCCGCAGATCCTGGCGCTGGCCCGTGAAGCCGGTTTCAGCAAGGCCCAGCACATCTCGGCAGCGGAGCTGACCGCACGCTACTTTGCCAACCGGACCGACGGCTTTCGCCCACCGAACAACGCAGAGGAACTGCTGGTCGCAACGGCTTAGCGGCGCCCTGGGGTCAACGTTCGTGCACGGGCCCCGGCAGCGCCTTCAGGCCGATCCACAGCACCCCGATGACCACGTTGATCGGCACGCTGAGTACACCCGGTACGTAGAACACCGCCGACAAGCCGGGCGTCTTGAGCCCCAACTCCACCAGGCCACCCAGGGCGTAGCAGAGCAGCCCGCACCAGAGCCATCGGCGCATATAGGCGAGCAGCCAGTGCGCGTGCGCCTTGTTGAAGCGCCACGCTGCTGAACGCTCGAACAGATTGCCGTGGCTGGCATCCTTGAACAGCCAGCTGAAGAAGAAGTAGCGATACAGCAGGGTGCGAAAGGCAAGCTCTTGCATGATGACTCCTTCACCCGCGGCCCCCGTGAGCCCAATCCGTTTCAGCGTATCAAGGAATCGCCGTCTTTGAAGACGATTCTTTGCAGCCAATACGGTCACACACCGGATGGCCTGAAGCCTCAAACCCCGCCTCTACCCGCCTTTCCCATGCCAACGCCTCGCCACTTCGCGGGGCGTTTTGTATGCCTTTGTATCTGCCAGCAGGGTCGATACGTGCCCTGACAGAAATGGGGGTTCGGCGCTACGTGCGTGATACGTCAGCCGTCTTAAATGCGTCTCGTGGCCCGGCGCTGCACGGCAGCAAAACGAATCCCGGCCGCGCAATCCCAACGCAAACCTTCTCTCCAAGGAAAAACGATCATGACCCGCATCGAGAACGTGCTGTACACCGCCAAGGTTCACGTCACCGGTGGCCGTGATGGCCAGGCCCAGAGCAATGACGACCGCCTGAACCTGAAGCTCTCGCCCCCGGGCAGCAGCGGCCGTGGCACCAATCCGGAGCAGCTGTTTGCTGCTGGGTGGTCGGCCTGCTTCATCGGCGCCATGGGCCGTGCCGCCAGCCAGATGAAGATCAAGCTGCCGGCAGACCTGGCGCTGGATACCGAAGTGGATCTGGGCACTGCCGACGATGCGTTCTTCCTGCAAGCCCGCCTGAACGTCAGCCTGCCGGGTCTGGATCGTGAAGTGGCGCAAGCCGTGATGGAAGCGGCACATCAGATCTGCCCGTATTCGAAGGCTTCGCGCGGCAACATCCACGTCGAACTGCATCTGGTCTGACACCCTCCGCAGCCGGCCCAGCGTGACCGGGCTGGCCATTGCCCCCAACCTATTACGGACTTGAGATCATGCGCACCTACTTGCGTGCCGCCCTGGTGGCGATTGCCATTGGCGCGGCCTACTTTGCTGCCACCGGCGCCCGCGCCTACAGCCCCGCATCGACCAACGCAGCGGCCAACGGCAGCGCCGCCCCCGAGTTCACGGGCATTGACCAATGGCTGAATTCACCGCCGCTCACCATGAGCAGCCTGCGCGGCAAGGTGGTGCTGGTCGATTTCTGGACGTACTCGTGCATCAACTGCATCAACACGCTGCCGTACGTAAAGCAGTTGCACGAGAAGTACAAGGATCAGGGGCTCGTTGTCGTGGGCGTGCACACGCCCGAGTACCCGTTCGAGAAGTCGACTGCCAACGTGCAGGCCGCCCTCAAGCGCTTCGACATCCGCTATCCGGTGGCGCAAGACAACAGCTACGCCACGTGGACGGCCTTCCACAACCAGTACTGGCCCGCCCAGTACCTGATCGACGCGGATGGCCGCATCGTCTATCAGCACTTTGGCGAAGGGCGTTATGCCGAAACGGAAGCCGCCATCCAGAAGCTGCTGGCCGAACGCAAGCCTGCACAGCCGACGCATTGAAGCCGTCACCCCCAGGGGGCCGCCCCCTTGGGGCGTGGCGGAATGCGCCACCACGTGAGCACCACCGCCAGCAAAAACACGGTGTAGCTCACGGCAAACACCCACAGCGGCAAGTCGTAGTAGAGCAGCGCGCTCACCCAGTGCTGGATGAAGCCGCGTGAACCAGCCGAACCGGTGCGCAGCCAATCCTCCAGCACCGTGAGCGGACAGGGCACATCGAGCACCGCCAGCCCGGCAACGATGCTGATGGCCGCAAGATGGATGGTTCGAAAAACGCGATTGCGCGCCCAACTGCGCTTGCGTGCAGCGCCCACCCAAATTGCCACGAGCCCGCCAACGATGAACAGGACGAGCAACGCGTGCAGCACGAGCACGGCATCGGCCAATGCAGTCATGGCACCCCGGCCTCCTGAGGTTCAGGACGACCCAGTTTCGCCCCAAAACCGGGGTGGCGCTACAGCGCCGGGCTCAGCTCGCCAGTTTCTTGAACGTTTCCAGCACGGCATCGCCCTTGAAGGGCTTGACGATCCAGCCCTTCACGCCGGCGGCTTTGCCGCGGTCTTTCATGGCCGGGCTGCTTTCCGTGGTGAGCATGATGACGTTGACCGTCTTGTTGCCCAGCTCGCCGCGCACCTTCTCGACCATGGTCAGGCCGTCCATGTTAGGCATGTTCACGTCGCTGATGACGAGCTTGAGGCCCGGGTTGGCCTTGATCTTCGCCAAGCCGTCCTTGCCGTCCACGGCGGTGTCCACTGCCAGGCCGTTCTTCTTCAGGAAGCCGGCCACCTCGTCGCGCACGGTGCTCGAATCGTCGACCACCAGAATCTTGCTCATGGGTTTTTCCTCTCTCGTTGAGTCACTAACACAGCCTGCCTGGCCAAGCGCACCGACGAAGACAGTGCTTGAGTACGGCTAGGAGGTGTAACGACGCCAGGCAGGTTGTGTTAGTGACGCACAATCAAAACAGTTCCAGCTCGCCGCCGGACTCAACCTCGTCACGCACGTCGGCCACAAAGTTCAGCGGGGCATGGGTGCATACACACACCGTTGCGGCCACCCGCACGGCGTCATTGATCGTGACCGTATAAGCGGCCGTGTATCCCGGCTTGAGCACGTCCAGATACGGCAGGCAGCGCGCGCTCACCACATAGGGCGTCGACATGCCCAGATCAGGAAACACCTGCAGCAGCTCCTGGTTCAACGCGCCACAGCACAGGTTGCCGATCTCCAGGCAGGCTTCGTCAAACGAGCGGCCTGGCGCCTCGCCGGTGTAGTACGCCCGTGTGCTGTCCTCATCGTCAAAACGCAGTACCAGCAGCAAGCGGAATGCGATGGACGAGATGGTCAGGATCATGGCCTGCTCACCGCCAATGCTGTCGACCCTGTTGCCCTGGGCTGCGGTGGCCACATCGCAGGTGTCTTCCGCGTGCAGCGCGAGCCTGCTGCGCGCGGCCTTGCGGAAGATGCGGTCGAAGCTGTCTTGCGCGTTACTGCTGATCACGTCGTACCTGCCTAGTGAAGCTGGGTTTGAAACTGGTTGGCCAATGCCTCGACGCTCGACAATGACGCCGTGATCATCTTCCCGCCCGCCTGGATGTCCTGGAACGTGGCGGTGGTGGTCAGGTCATTGAGGTGCAGGCTGTTGCGATAGCTCTTGGACAACTCTTCCGAGCGCGCTGCAAGCGAGCGCACTTCGCTGGCGACCACGGCAAAGCCGCGCCCCGCCGTGCCCGCACGCGCCGCTTCAATGGATGCGTTGAGCGACACGATCACCACGTGGCGCACGATCGACTGCAGCTCCTGGTTCTTGGCATGCATGTCGTGGTTCTGCTCCATGAGCGAGATCATCTGCTCGTGCCAGCGCTCGAAGGTCAGCGCCAGGCCACGCAGTCGGACCGCTTCATCGGCAATCTGCCGGGCGCGACTGGCCCACTGCTCCTTGGCCTCCGTGGCGGACTGCAGCTCGGTGCGCAGTTGCTCGACAAGCTCTGCCTGATCGGATGCAGCGCTCTGCATCTGCGCGACGGTAGCTTCCAGCGTTTGCACGTCTCGCGCGCCGGCTTCCACGTGTGCGGTTTGCGTTGCCAAGTCATTCGACAGCGTGGCGATGCGGCGCTCTGCGTCACCCAGCGTGCGCGCTACCGCATTCACGCGGCGCTGCTGGGCGATCCACACCAGCACACCCAGCACCACTCCGCCGGCCAGCGCGGCCAGAACAATCGATCCCATCACGACGCTTCCTTATCCATGTCCAGATGCACATCCGGCTGGCCGCCGAGTGCCGCGTTCACGCTGTCCACCGCAAAGCGCTCCGGCAGGCAGACCACGGTCTGGAACTGGCGAAACGCAGCGCCCTTGTGGTCATCGGTAAAGCGCAGCTCGATGTGGCCGTGCTCGCGCTTGAGGAACTCCAGCACGGCATCCATGCCGACGCCACGGCCCGACACTTCGGTCACCGTCTCGGCGGTCGAGAAGCCGGGGCGGAAGATGAACTGCGCGATGTCGTCATCGCTTGGGCGCTCTTCCGCGCCAATCCAGCCGCGTTCAACGGCGATATTGCGGATGCGATCCAGCGCCAGGCCGCGACCGTCGTCGCACAGCGCGATCTGCAGCATGCCCTGGTCGACGCCAACCTCGAGGTCGATCGTGCCCGCCGCCGGCTTGCCATGCGCGGTGCGCGCGTCAGCCGTTTCGATGCCGTGATCGATGGAGTTGCGCAGCAGGTGCGTGAACACGTTCTGCAGGATGCCGCCGGCTTCTGCGCGCACGCGGTAGCCGTTGTCGTCGATACGCACGGCGGCTGGTTCCTTGCCCAGCTCGCGGGCCAACGACGGCAGCGATTGCAGCACGCCCGACAGCACCTCATCCACGGTTTCGCTGCCCAGCAGGCGCAGCAGGTGGTAGACGGCATCGCGCATCGACACCAGCTCGTACAGGCTGCCCGGGTTGGTCGATTCCAGCAGGCGCAGGCTTTCTTGAATGCGCGACATGGGGTCGGGCACCACCTGCGCAGCGCCGCCTTGGGCTGCACCCACCTTGCGGCCCAGCTTGCTTTCGTTGATGCGCGCGTAGTTCTCGATGGCCTCGCGCACGCGGGTCAGTTCCTGCATCAGCCAGTCCTGGTCCCAGGTGTGCTCGCTGCCGGGCTCGCGCAGAGCGTGGTAGGTCTGCTCGGTCTCGTGCACGACGTTGGTCAGGTGCTGCAGGTTGTACGTGCGTGCGTTGCCCTTGATGGTGTGCATGTTGCGGAACAGTGCCGCGATGGCCGCGCTATCGGCCTGCGAGTACTGGCGGATGATCCGTTCGTTCTCGTGCACGAAGCTGGTGGAGCTGTCGATGAAGTGCTGGAACTTCTCCTGGCTCACCGCCAGGATCTCGCCAATCATCTCCAGGTTGCGGCGCTGCTCGCTGGCTTCAGCAGCAAGCTTGCGCAGCTCGGTCACATCGCGCACGCACAGCATCAGGCGCAGGATGGTGTCGCTCTCATCCGTAATGGCCGACCACGACAAGTCCAGCGTCTTCACGCGGCCGTCCGGCATGCGTTTTTCCACTTCGCTGGCCAGCAGATGCTGGTTGAAGGCGAAGTTGATGACGTCCTGCCCCAGGCACGCGTCCACCGCCGCTTCCACCTGCGACAACACATCGCTGCCCAGGTTGGTATCGGCAAAGATCAGGTCCATCAGCTTGCGGCCGGCAATCTCCTGTGTCTCGAAGATCGACTCCAGGTAGATCGAATACTCCTCGTGCACCACGCCGGCATCGACCACCGTCAGGATGCCCTGCTGCATGTTCTGGAGCATCGCCTGGATGTCGGCCGTCTTCTGCTTGAGCAGCGCGGCGTTCTCCTGGATCTTCTCGATCATCTGGTTGAACGCCACCACCGAGTGGCCGATCTCGTCCATGCGCACCACCGGCACGCGGCGCGTGAAATCCTGGCTGGTGGCGATCTCGCTCATCTCGGCCTGCATGCGCGTGAGCGGGCGGGTGATCTGGCGATACAGCAGCATGCCGATCAGCGTGAGCAGCACGATGGCCACACCGCTCACCCCGCCGATAGCCGTGGCGGTGGTGGCCAGCTTGCCGTTGAGCTGCGCGATGGCGTCGTCCTTCTCGCGGTTCTTCTCGATGCGCAGCGTCTCGACAATCTTCTCCAGCACATCGCGATAGCTGGCCACATTGGCAAACAGGAAGGCCTGGGCAAGCTCGTTCTTGCCTGCAAGCTTCATGTCAGTGGTTTGCTGGATGGCCTCGACGTAGCTGTCGACGGTTTCCTTGGCCTGCGCGACAAGCCCTTCCTGCGCATGGCTGTTGGCGCGCTTGGCCTGCACTTCCAGGGCGGCCCGCAGCGCGGCTTCCTTGGTCTTCAGGTCTTCCTTGGCTTGCGCGACGATGTTGTCGTCGGGCGCATACACCAGCACCATCGTCGCCAGCTGCACGTCTTTGACCAGCGATACCAGATCGGCCGATGCCAGCGCGCTCGGCACCACGCCTTCGGTCACCTGCTTGACCTCTGATGCGCTGCTGCGGGTCTGGTAGACCGCATAACCGCCAATGGCCGCCAGCGCGACAAACATCAGCACGATCAGCAAAGTAATACGGTGACGAATAGTCATTTGAAATTCTCTCGATTCAATCGTCACCCCCTGAAAGAAGGGTGCGCCCAATATGTCTGCCTGAACATCGGAGGCGCAATTATTGAAGTCGAAAGATGACCAATCGATGACTGCCACATCAACCATCATGGCATTGCGGCATTGCATTCCCGCAGGCGGGCATTGCGCCACACACCCGCATCACGCTTGGGTTCCCGGCGAAATCGTTTTGCACCCCCACTCAGGTGGGGAACGACACGGAAACGCTAAAGTTATTTTTTGACTTGCCGTTAACTGAGCGCCGATTCATTTTGTTTTTTGTTTCTCGCATTATTTTTTGCCTTGATTCCAAATACAACAAAAAGGCGTTTCTAAGTTTTCCAACAAGGATTCGAGCCATCCCCCGGACACCGCCTCCGGGTGGCTAGCGGGCCACCTTCCTGCCAGAATGGTCTGCTAGTCCCATCACAGAGGCACACCCCATGAAGAAGACCACGCCGGACAACGCTGCACCCGCATCCGCACTGATCGATGCACGCATTGCTGAGCTCAATGACTGGCGTGGCGAGATGCTTGCCCACCTGCGCGCGCTGATCCTGGCCGCCGACCCAGATGTGGTTGAGGAGTGGAAATGGAGTGTGCCGGTCTGGTCGCACGACGGCATCCTCTGCACCGGCGAGACCTACAAGCAAACCGTGAAGATGACGTTTGCAAAGGGCGCCTCCGTGCCGGACCCTACGGGCCTCTTCAACTCCAGCCTGGAGGGCAACACCCGCCGCGCCATCGATTTTCGCGAGGGCGACAAGGTGAACGAGAAGGCGCTGAAGGCGCTCATCCAAGCCGCCGTTGCCCTGAACAAGTCCACCGCAGGGCGCTGAGATTCAGCAAACGGCCAAGGGCGGTAAGATGCTGCCCCTGCTTCCGGGGCATCGCCCTGGCCAACCAACGGAGTGATTTCAGTGATTCAGCCAAGCAACGTATTCAAGGACAACCTCGCCCAGCTGCCCGCCATTGACGGCATCGAACGTATTGATCTGGTCGACGGCAAGGGCGCCGTGGTGGCCGACATCGAGAACAAGCCCGGCAAGCAGGGGTCGCTGGCGGTGTATCACTATCTGCAGCAGGCCTTTGGTCAGCTCAACGCCAAGGCAGCCGAGCATGGCCTGGCCGTGTTTGCCGAACACACCGTCGATGCACGCAACCGCCCGGGCGCACACCCGAATGTGGATCGCCTGCTCGCCATTGCGGCGGGCGGTGAGGCACTCCAGATCAACGTTGTCGCCCGCGTCTGATCCGTTAGCCAAGCAGCCCTGCGGTACCCGTTCTGCGGGCGAGCATCACCGCGAGGCATCATCGGATGGCGATGCCGGACAATGTTCGGCCCCACCCAACTTGCAGCCAGTCTCCGCACGCAAACCATGAAGCTCAACCGGATCCTGCTGGTCACCAGTGCAGCGCTACTGGTTGCACTGCCCGCTGCGGCGCTGGCTTTCGTCAAGCCGCTGCGCGTGATTGCCCCGTCGCTCATGCCGGGGGTTTCCTGCCCCCTGCCCAACATCTGCACCGACAACGTTGCCAGCCTGGACGACGCGCAACGGCTGTATCGGGCGGGCTATGCCAAGACAGCCGATGTGGTTGGCCCATTCGAGCACGCGCCGCGCATGGTGTTCTGCACGACATCCGCCTGTGCTGACACGTTCGGATTGGGCCGGCGCGCCGCAGAAGCCGTGGGCAATCTCGGCCTGGTTGTCGCGCCGCGCGGGTGGAAGACCTATTACGTGACGCACGAGCTGATCCATTTCCGGCAAGCGGAAGTGCTTGGCAACTACGCGGTCGCAACCCGCCCCGGATGGTTGATCGAGGGGATGGCCTATGCGTTGAGCGATGACCCGAGGCCCTCGCTGGGCGAGCCCTTTGAGCAGTGGCGCTCCCGCTTCGTGGCGTGGCATGACAGCCTCGGAACTCGCGACCTGTGGGAAGCGGCAAAAGACGTCCGCTGAACCTCGCGCGAACATCCATGGACACCAACCTGCACGCATCCCGCCCCGCACAGGCCGCCAACGCACTGCGCGTGCTTGCGGTCTTCCTCAAGCTGGGGCTGACGTCCTTCGGCGGTCCGGTTGCACACATCGGCTACTTCCGCCGCGAGTTTGTCGAACGGCGGCGCTGGCTTGACGATGCAACCTTCACCGACTTGGTGGGCCTGTGCCAGTTCTTGCCGGGCCCAGCCAGCAGCCAGGTGGGCTTCTCGATTGGCCTGTTGCGGGCGGGGTGGTTGGGCGGCCTGGCAGCGTGGTGCGGGTTCACGCTGCCGTCCGTTGTGCTGCTGATTGCCTTTGCCATGCTGACGCCCACGCTTGGCGGCCCCTTTGGCGATGGACTGATCCATGGCTTGAAGCTGGTGGCGGTTGCCGTGGTTGCGCAAGCCGTGTGGGACATGGCGCGGCGCTTGTGCCCCGATGTGCGTCGTGCCGGCATCGCGTTGGCGGCCGTCGTGCTGCTGGGGCTGACAACTTCCGTCTATGCACAACTCGTTGCCATTGCGCTCGGCGCGGTGCTTGGCCTTGCGCTGTATCGAGAAGCCTCGGCATCTGGTGCCAATGCTGTGTCCGGACATGGTGCAGA
Organism: Ralstonia sp. A12; assembly: GCF_000801955.1. Classification (GTDB taxonomy): domain Bacteria; phylum Pseudomonadota; class Gammaproteobacteria; order Burkholderiales; family Burkholderiaceae; genus Ralstonia. The sequence continues at coordinate 306,336 of NZ_JSZO01000002.1, read as the reverse complement.
GTTCCGTATTTCCCGCCGTGCTGGCGCCATCGCGCTGGTGCTTTTCTGCGTGCTGTTGTTCGGGTTGCCTGCGCTGTCGCAAACCGACGCAAGCGGCGCCGTTCGCGTGTTCGATGCGTTCTACCGTTCCGGCGCGCTGGTGTTTGGCGGCGGCCATGTCGTGCTGCCGCTGCTGCAGGAGCAGACGGTGGCCACAGGGTGGGTCACCTCCAACGACTTTCTCGCCGGATACGGCGCCGCGCAAGCCGTGCCCGGCCCGCTGTTCACGTTTGCTGCGTTTCTTGGCTGGATGATGAGCGGCGTGCCCAACCACCTGGCGGGCGCTGTGCTCGCTACGGTGGGCATCTTCCTGCCGGGCTTGTTGCTTGTGGTTGCCGCATTGCCGTACTGGCAGGCGTTGCGCGCGCGCAGGTCAATGGCTGCGCTGCTGGCAGGCGTGAATGCAGCAGTGGTTGGCGTCCTGGCGGCCGCGCTGTACTCGCCCGTCTGGACCACCGCAGTGCGTTCTCCGCTGGATTTTGCAATCGCTGCCGTCGGATTCTGCCTGCTAACGCGGTGGAAGCTGCCGCCGCTCGCCGTGGTGGCCTTCTGCGCCGCCGCAGGCATCGCCCAGGCGACCTTCCTGCATTAGCGCGACACTCGCTGTGCTGTCCAACGCTTGTATCGCCGCGTCTGGCACGCGTTGGCCAACTGCTGCATCATCAGCGCCCGGAACGGCGAGACCCTAGGGTGCGTACCGCGTCCCTGGCTCAGCCGCTGCAGTTGGAATTTGACCACCGCCATATTGGCCAGCGAGCCCAGCACCTTGTTCTTCCAGGTAATCGGGCGCAGCACCGGTGCGGTGTTCTTGCCGGCTTGCCAATCGCGCGGCAGGTTCGGATCGATCGACAGCGCAGTCGCAATACCCACCATGGCGATACCGCTGTCGACCACTTGCTCCGCCACCGCACGGCGGCGGATACCACCCGTGACCATCAACGGCATCTGTGCAATGGCGGCGATGTCGCGAGCGAACTCCAGAAAATACGCCTCGCGGGCGAGTGTGCGACCGTCACGGGCCTGCCCTTGCATGGCCGGGGCCTCGTAGCTGCCGCCTGACAGTTCCACCAGATCAACGCCCAAGGGGTTGAGCAGCTCGACCACGCGCTTGGCATCGTCGGGGCTGAAGCCACCGCGCTGGAAATCCGCCGAATTCAGTTTGACGGCCACCACAAACTGCGGCGACACCGCACCGCGCACCGCGCGCACGATGTCGAGCAGCAGGCGTGCGCGGTTCTCGATCGAGCCGCCCCACTGGTCCCGCCGCTTGTTCGTGATCGGGGAGAGAAACTGGCTCAGCAGATAACCGTGCGCTGCGTGAATCTGCACGCCGGTAAAGCCGCTCTGCTCCGCCAGTACCGCGGTGCGCGTGAAGCGTTGCTGCACGTCGGCGATGTCAGCGGCGGTCATCTCCCGAGGCACGGGAAACTGCTTGGACAGCGCGCCCAGGTCCATCGCCACGGCAGAGGGTGCCAGCGTGGTCTGGCCGAGTGCGGCAGGCATCTGGCGGCCCGGGTGATTGATCTGCATCCAGACATGCGCACCGTGAGCGCGCGCTGTTTGTGCCCAGCGCCGGAAGCGGTCCAGATGCGCATCGTCTTCCAGCACCACACCGTTTGCCCCGGTCATGGCACGGTGGTCCACCATGACGTTGCCGGTCAGCATCAGACCCGCTTTGCCGTTGGCCCACGCCTGATACAGGCGCACCAGCGCATCGGACGGTGCGTGGTCCGCATCGGCCATGTTCTCTTCCATGGCGGCTTTGGCCAGGCGGTTGGCAATCACCGCACCATTGGGCAGCGTGAGAGGGGTGAACAGCTTCATGAGGGGCATCCCGGTTTGACGACACCCTAACGTTAAGCTTAAAGTTGACTTTAATGTCAAGCCCCGGAGCATGCGTATGAAAATCGGTGAACTGGCGGAGCTAAGTGGCGTAGCCGCCTCGCGCATCCGCTTTTACGAGGCGAGCGGCCTGCTGCAGCCCGCGCAGCGGCAAACCAACGGCTATCGCGAATACTCACCGGATGCGCTGACCCGGCTGGAGATCATCCTGTGTGCGCAGGGGGCGGGGTTCTCCCTGGACGAAATCCGCGCCATCCTGCCGCCCGATCTGGACAAGTGGTCGCACCAGGAATTGCTGGAAGCGCTGCACCGCAAAATCAGCGAGATCGAATTGCTCGAGCAGCGTCTGGCGCAGAGCAAACACCACTTGCGTGCGCTCGTGGACGACATCACCAACCGCGCAGAAAACGAGAGCTGTGAAGGGCGGACCAAGCGCGTGCTGGACAAGATCACGCAAGGCGCAGCAAAGGCGCCGTCGGCAGACCTGCAAACGCGCCGCACAAAAAAACGCGCCTGATCCGCTTCCCTCCTTTCGGCTGACACGGGTTGCACGTTGCCACCCAAGAGCACGCGGCCTACCATGGAAAAGCTCTTTTTCTGCGCTTTTCGGGAGATAGCCGATGTCTGCCCAGCACGAAGAAAAAGTCCGCCAGCACATGGCGGATGCAGTGGCTCTCGCACGCGGACGTGCGCCAGATATTGCCGCGCTGTTCGAGCCGTTCATGCGGCATTACTACGGGCTGGCCGATCCCGAAGACGTTGTCTCGCGCAGCGTGGCCGATCTCTACGGTGCGGCGATGGCCCACTGGCAACTCGGCCAGAAGTTCGTGTCAGGGCAACCACGCGTCCGGGTCTACAACCCGAGCCTTGAACAGCACGGCTGGTACAGCGGCCACACGGTGGTCGAGATCGTCAACGACGACATGCCGTTCCTGTTCGACTCCGTCACCATGGAGATCAACAGGCAGGGGCTGGCACTGCATTCGGGCTTCCATCCGGTCTACCGCATGCGGCGCGATGCGTCCGGCACGCGACTGGCGGTCGAAGCCGGCGGTGTGCAGCGGCCGGTAGCGCTCGCGGGCGATCGACCCGACCCGCCCGCCGATGCGAATGGCGCCACCAACGGCAGCGCCAACGAGAATGGGCGCTACGAGTCCTACATCCATATCGAGGTCGATCGCTTCTCCGAGCCGCAGCGGATGCAGGCATTGCACGACGGCCTGGTACGCGTGTTGCGCGACGTGCGCGCCGCAGTGGAAGATTGGAAGCCGATGCAGGCAGCGGCCCAGTCCACCATCGACGCGCTTGCCGCACGCGCGGCACAAGCCTCCGCCGACGAGACCGAGCGTACAGAGATTGCCGAAGCGCAGGCCTTCCTCGCCTGGATGCTCGAACGGCATTTCACTTTCCTGGGTTATCGCGACTATGAACTGGTCGTCAAGGAAGAAGGCCACTATCTGCAGGGTCTGCCGGGCACCGGGCTTGGCGTACTGCGCGAGGCGCTGCGTGATCCGAACAGCCCCGACCTATCACGGCTCGCCCCCGGGGCCGTCAGGATCATCAACGCACCCGCGCCAATCTTCCTGACCAAGGCCAACTCGCGCGCAACCGTGCACCGGCCCGGTTACCTCGACTACGTTGGCGTCAAACGCTTCGATGCGGACGGCCGCGCTTGCGGCGAGCGGCGTTTCCTGGGGCTGTACACCTCTACCGTCTACATGGTCCCTGCCGAGAGCATTCCGCTGGCACGGCGCAAGGTCGCCAGCGTGATCGCACGTACCGGCTTCTTGCCGAACGGGCACCTGGCTAAAACGCTCGAAACCATTCTTGAACAGCATCCGCGCGATGAGCTGTTCCAGATCGACGCTGAAGAATTGCACGACACCGCGCTTGGCATCTTGCGGCTGCAGGAGCGGCAACGTACACGGCTGTTCGTACGGCGTGATCGCTTTGACCGCTTCGTCTCGTGCCTCGTCTTCGTGCCACGCGAAAAATTCAACACCGACCTGCGCATGCGCATCCAGAAGCTGCTGCAGGAGGCCTATCACGGCACCACCGTTGAGTTCACGCCGCTGCTGTCGGAATCGATGCTCGCGCGCATCCACATCACCGTGCGCACACAGCCGGGCAACGTGCCCGAAGTGGACGTGCCCGAATTGGAAGAGCGCATCGTGCAGGCTGCGCGACGCTGGCAGGACGACCTGGCCGACGCCCTGCTGGAGCGCGGCGGCGAGGAGCGCGGCAACCGCCTGCTGCGCCGCTATGGCGATGCCTTCCCCGCCGGCTTTCGGGAGGACTACCCTGCACGCCTTGCCGTACGCGACATCGAGTTGATGGAGCCGCTGCTGGCATCCGCGCCGGAGGCCATCGCTGACGGCATGCTCACGATGCAGCTCTACCGGCCGCTCGAAGCCCCCGCCGGCGCCCTGCGCTTCAAGATCTACCGCGCGGGTGAGCCAACCTCGCTCTCGCGCAGCCTGCCGATGCTTGAGCACCTTGGTGTGCGTGTCAACGAAGAGCGCCCTTACTGCATCGAACCCGCCGATGCGGCCCCCATCTGGATGCACGACTTCGGCATGGAGACCATCGACGGCAGCGAAGTCGACCTCGATGAAGCCCGTGTGCGCTTTGAAGACACCTTCGCCCGCATCTGGACCGGCGAAGTCGAGAACGACGATCTCAACCGTCTCGTGCTGCAGGCCGGCCTGACCTGGCGTGAGGTGCGCATTCTGCGTGCGTATGCGCGCTACATCCGCCAGATTGGCTCGACGTTCAGCAACGCTTACATGGAGAGCGCGCTAACGAGCAATCCGTCCATCGCCCGGGCGCTGGTCCACCTGTTTCTGGTGCGCTTCGACCCCGCACTCAATGACACCGAACGCACGCGCGATGCCGACAAGCTGCGCGCGCAGATTGCCGAAGCGCTGGAAGAAGTGCCGAACCTGGACGAAGACCGCATCCTGCGCCAGTTCCTGGGCGTGCTGGAGGCCACGCTGCGCACCAACTACTTCCAGAGTGCGGCAGACAAGGAGCAGACAGGGCAATCCAAGCCCTACCTGTCGTTCAAGTTTGACCCCGCACGCGTGCCGGGCCTGCCCGAACCCAAGCCGATGTTCGAGATCTGGGTGTATTCACCGCGCGTGGAGGGCGTGCACCTGCGTGGCGGCAAGGTTGCCCGCGGCGGGCTGCGCTGGTCTGATCGGCGCGAGGATTTCCGCACCGAAGTACTGGGGCTGGTGAAGGCGCAGATGGTCAAGAACACCGTCATCGTGCCGGTCGGCTCCAAGGGTGGTTTCATCGTCAAGCAACCGCCACCGGCTGGTGATCGTGATGCGTATCTGGCCGAAGGCGTGGCGTGTTACCAGACCTTCCTGCGCGGCCTGCTCGACCTGACCGACAACTACGTCGACGGCCGTCTCGTGCCGCCACACGACGTGGTGCGCTACGACGGGGACGACCCCTATCTGGTGGTGGCCGCCGACAAGGGCACCGCCACGTTCTCGGACTATGCCAACGCCATCTCTGCGGAATATGGCTTCTGGCTGGGCGATGCGTTTGCCTCGGGCGGCTCGGTCGGCTATGACCACAAGAAGATGGCCATCACCGCACGCGGCGCGTGGGAATCAGTCAAGCGGCACTTCAGTGAGATGGGCGTCGATACGCAATCGCAGGACTTCACGGTGGTGGGTGTGGGCGATATGTCGGGCGACGTGTTCGGCAACGGCATGCTGCTCTCGCGCCATATCCGCCTGCTGGCGGCGTTCGACCATCGGCATGTCTTCCTCGATCCATCACCCGATGCCGCCACCAGCTTTGCCGAGCGCGAGCGCATGTTCAACCTGCCGCGCTCAAGCTGGGCCGACTATGACAAGGCACTGATCAGCCCCGGTGGTGGCATCTTCCCGCGCACGGTCAAGTCGATTCCGCTATCTCCCGAAGTGCGGGCCATGCTCGATGTGACGGCAACGGAGATGGCGCCGAATGATCTGCTGCACGCCATCCTCAAGGCGCCGGTGGACCTGCTCTACAACGGCGGCATCGGCACCTACGTCAAGGCCAGCAGCGAAACGCACGCCCAGGTGGGCGACCGCGCCAACGACGGGCTGCGCGTAGACGGCGCCCAGTTGCGCTGCAAGGTCGTGGCTGAAGGCGGCAACCTTGGCTGCACGCAACTGGGCCGCATTGAATATGCGCTGCACGGCGGCCGCATCAATACCGATGCCATCGACAACTCGGCCGGCGTCGATTGCTCGGACCACGAGGTCAACATCAAGATCCTGCTAGGCCTGGTGGTGGCGGATGGCGAGATGACGCTCAAGCAGCGCAACACGCTGCTCGCGGAGATGACCGACGAAGTGGGCGAACTGGTGCTGGGCGACAACTACTTCCAGACGCAAGCGCTCTCACTCGCGCGCACGCGCACGACACAGTGGCTGGATGCAGAAGCGCGGCTGATGCGCTACCTGGAGCGCACCGGACGCCTGAACAGGCTCATCGAGTTCCTGCCGCCCGACGAGGAGATCGACGCCCGCCGGGCCGCCAGCGGTGGCCTCACCACGCCCGAACGCGCGGTGCTGATGGCCTACAGCAAGATGTGGCTGTACGACACGCTGCTAGCCAGCGGGTTGCCCGATCAGCCCTTCGTTGCCGATGGCCTGCCTGGATACTTTCCGCATCCGCTGTTGGCGCGTTGCGGCCCGACCATGCCACGGCACCCGCTGCGGCGCGAGATCCTGGCGACCATGCACGCCAACGCGCTCATCAACCGTGCCGGCGTGACCTTCGTGCACCGCCTTGCTGAGGAAACCGGCGCTGAGCCGTTGGCCGTGGTGTGGGCCAGCCTGGTGGCGCGCGCGGTCTATCGACTCGATCCGCTCTGGCAGCAGGTCGATGGGCTCGATGCACAGGTGCCGCACGAAACGCAGACGGCGCTGTTTACCGCATTCGCGCAGTTGCATGAGCGGGCCACGCTGTGGTTCCTGCGACGGCGCATGTCAGATGTGCCGGCCACGGTTGAGCGCTTCCGCGACGCGGTCGATGCACTGGCGCCGGAAGTGGACAGTTTGCAGACGGAAGACTCCGCGCGCACGTCAGCACAACAGCAGCAGGCGCTGACCGACGAGGGCGTACCCGAGGCTCTGGCGCGCACGGCGGCAGGTGTGCCGGCGCGCGTGTCGCTGCTCGACATTGCCGAAGTGGCCACTGCAAGCGGCTGCGACGCCAAGCTCGCCGCGCGGGTGTACTTTGCGCTCGACCAGCCGCTGGGCTATGGGTGGTTGCAGGGCGGCATCCTCAACCTGCCCACGCAAACCCACTGGCAGATGCTGGCGCGTGCAACGCTGCTCGAAGAGCTGGGGCAACTGCGCCGCAGGCTGACCGGCTCGGTGCTGCGCGACGCACCGGCAGGCGCTGCTGCTGGTGCCGATTCGGAAGCCCTGGTCGACGCCTGGAAAGCCGCCCGGCAAGAAGCATTGGCGCGCTACAACCGCGTGATTGCCGATCAGGTGGCCGCAGGGCAGGCGGATCTGGCCATGCTGTCTGTGGGGCTCAAGGCGCTGGCGGAAGTGGAGGCTTGAACGCAGCGCGCCCCACAACGTAACACCCCTCTCCTGTGCGGCGGCCTCACCACTTCTACCGTGGTATCTTGGCCGCCGCGTCGTGATTCCATCGCCTGATCGCGCCATCCAGTGCGCGATGCCATATTGATCGCTGCATCAGCGGCATGGCAGGCACCTGCGACTCACGTTGCGCATCCGACAGAAATCACACATGGCTAAAGGCCGCATTCAGGCCGCATCAAAGATGTTGGGGGCGGGATGATCATCGGGATTGATCTAGGAACAACAAACAGCCTGGTGGCCGTTTGGGAGGACGGGCGGCCACGCCTGATCCCGAACAGCCTTGGGGAACACCTCACACCCTCCTGCGTGAGCCTGGACGAAGACGGCACCATCCTGGTCGGGCGCGCAGCGCGCGAACGGCTGCAGACGCATCCGGACAAGACCGCCGCCGTTTTCAAGCGCTTCATGGGCAGCGAGCGCACCATCCGCCTCGGCAAGCGCGAGTTTCGTGCGGAAGAGCTTTCCGCGCTGGTCCTGCGCTCGCTCAAGGAAGACGCGGAAGCCGCGCTGGGCCAGCCAATCACCGAAGCCATCATCACCGTTCCTGCCTATTTCTCTGATGCGCAGCGCAAGGCGACGCGCGCGGCAGGTGTCATGGCAGGCCTGAAAGTCGATCGGCTGCTGAACGAGCCCACGGCGGCAGCCCTGGCGTACGGCATCCATCAGCTCGGCGCCGAAACCCGCTTCCTCGTCTTTGACCTGGGCGGCGGTACGTTCGATGTGTCGGTGCTCGATATGTTTGAGGGCGTCATGGAAGTCCGGGCGTCTGCCGGCGACAACTTCCTGGGTGGCGAAGACTTTGTCGCCTGCATCGTCGACCGTTTCTTCGAGCAGGCCAAGGCACCGGCCAAACTCAAGACCGATACCGCATTCATGCAACGCCTCACCGCGCAAGTCGAGGCGGCAAAACGCGCGCTGTCGGAACAGCCGACGGCGACGATCGAGGTTGTCCACAACAGCGATACGTACACGCTGGAGCTGGATGAAGCCACGTTCGAACAGATCTGCGCTCCGCTGCTGCAGCGGCTGCGTACCCCGGTAGAACGTGCCTTGCGCGATGCCAACCTGCGCGGCACCGACCTCGACAAGATCGTGCTGGCCGGCGGCGCCACGCGCATGCCCATGGTCCGGCGCATGGTCGCCCGCATGTTCGGGCGCTTTCCGGAGTGCGAGATCAATCCGGATGAGGTGGTGGCGCTGGGCGCTGCCGTGCAGGCTGGCCTGAAGATGAAGGATGCGGCGCTGGATGACGTTGTCATGACAGACGTCGCGCCCTACTCGCTGGGCGTGGCCGTGGCCATGCGGCTTGCCGACGGCTCCTATACCGACGGCCACTTCGACCCGATCATCGAACGCAACAGCCCGGTGCCGATCAGCCGGGTGAAGGACTACGCCCCGATTCGTGAGGGGCAACGCGAGTTGGATCTTCACATCTACCAGGGCGAGGCGCGGCTTGTGACCGAGAACATCCTGCTGGGCACGTTGAAGGTGCCCTTGCCGAGCCTGGCACGCGCCCAGTGTGCGGTCGATGTGCGCTTCACCTATGACGTCAATGGCCTGCTGCAGGTCGAAGCCACCGTGCAGAAGACGCAGGAAACGGTGAGCCTCGTTATCGAAGACAACCCGGGCCTGCTGTCTGAAGAGGAGATCGCAGAGAAGCTCGCCGCACTGTCAACGCTCAAGATCCATCCGCGTGATCAGATGGAGAACCGCACCCTGATGGCGCGTGCGGAACGGCTGTATCAACAGCTGCGCGGTAACGAGCGCGAATGGTTTGGCGCGCAGATCCGATTGTTCGAGGCCGCGCTGGCATCGCAAGAGATGCACCGCATTCAAGCCGACCGGCAGAAGTTTGGCGAGCTGGTCGAGCATGTCGAGCGTCAGATCCGCGTCTTTCCGCAACCCGAACCCCAAGCCTGATTCGCGACCGGAACGACCATGGTGCCGCGCTTTCTGCAGCAACTCGAACTCGATACCACCGCGGATGAGCGCGCGATACGGCGTGCTTATGCGCAGAAGCTCAAGAAGATCGACCAGGAGGCCGACCCAGCCGGTTTCCAGGCGCTCCGTGCCGCCTATGACGCTGCGCTGATGTGGGCGCGGCAGCCCAGCCGATCCGCACCGGAGCAGGACCCAGCCGCAGAATCCGACGCCGATGCGGCACCAGGCCCGGCGCCCGCGCCATCCTTTGCGCCGCCGAACGTGGCAGTCCCCAAGCTACGCGCGGAGCTGACAGCCCCACCTCCGGTGGCACCAGCACCCGTGCCCGCACCAGCACCGCAGGACGAGGCAGTGGCCCAGGCCAATGCCGCGTTCGCCAGCTTCATGGATGGGTTCGAGGCGGCAGCCGCCAACCCGAAGACCATGCCGGATTACCACACGTGGCAGGCCGCGCTGGAAAAGCGCATGGCCAGCGACGCGCTGATCAGCATGACAGCACGGGAGCTATTCGAGTACAGGTTCGCGGCGTTGCTCACACAGGGTTGGAAGCCGGGCCATGAGGCACTGCTCGTTGCGGCCACCAACGTGTTCCGCTGGAACGAAGACCGCCGGCACCTTCAGAACTTCGGGAACATTGGTTTCGTGCTCGATCGCGCTTTGCAGGAGCGCGCGCTGTTCGATCGCCTGCAGCCGAAGGACCGCGCGCAGCAACGCGCGCTCATCCAGCGCCTGCGCAATCCGTCGGAGCCGAGTCGTCGGGAGTTGCAGGACTCCTTTGTATTGCTGGAGAACACGGTCAGAAATTTTCCGACGTGGCTGGGCATCATCACTGACGTCAACCAACTGCCGCGCTGGCGAGAACTGTATGCCGCGCTGCCGCCCGGCAAGCGCGGAAAGCAGGTGCCCACAGGACAGCTGCCGCAGCACGCCACCTCCACCGGATCGCGCTGGAGCGGGTGGTGGGTTGTGCTGGTGCTCGTCGTGCTGGTGAATGGCGCTCGCCTCATCAGTGGTGGATCGGCGCCGCAGCCAACCGTGTTCCCGGGGCCGAGTACAACGGCCAACAGGCTCCTGCCACCCGCCGAGCCGATGCCTGCGCCCCCGCTCACGACGTCGTTCAACTCCAGCCCGGCCGACGACCCGCGCCACGGCCGGCAACCACCGCCGCCGCTCTCGCAGAAGGCCGTTGCTGCACTCGTCAGGAAAGCACCAAGCCCCGAGGTCTGCGACGAGGTCTTCAGAATCTCGCAGGTCTACGACCTGGGCACGCCCTACCAGAGTGCGAACCCCGGCCCGGCGTTCGATCGCCAAATCGTTGCGTGCGTTGGGAAGCGGTATTGGCCGATGTCGATGATGGGCGATGTGTCTGTCCAGCAGGCGCTGAGCCGCGAGAGAGCACGGTTGGCCGCCGACACCAAGAAGCTGCAGGCCGACCTCGACCATATTCATCTGCGTGACGACAAGCCAAACCCGCCGCCACCACCTCCAGCGGCTCCCGCGCCGCGCCTGCAGGGCATCTTCAAAGAGTCCACGGCCACAAGCGCGACGGCAAACCCGGATTGATCGTCGCACGCGACGATCCGTTGTCAATTTCCTGCCGCCCCTGCTGCACGCGTCTGCGCTTGTGTCCGATACAGCAGCAGATGGTCAGTGCCGGATTCCGATAGCCACAGCTCACCCGGCCGCCCCATCATCTGGCGCACACGCGCGTGCGGCCGAGGCATTGGCAACACCTCGAACCTCTCCGTGCGCGGATCGAAGCGCACGAGCGCATTGGCGGTCCACTCACTGAGCCAGACGATGTCCTGATCGTCGACGAAAACGGCGTAGGCGTGCGGGTCTTCACCCGGCAATTGCCATTCGCGCCATTGGTGGGTTGCCGGATCGAACATGCCGACCTTCCCGGCATTCCACTCGCTGATCCAGACGTGCCCCTTTGAATCCGCCCACACGCGGCGTGCGCCCTGCTTTGGTGTGGGCGGTTCGATGACCTGCGCGGTGCCACTTACACGATCGATATGGGCCAAGTAGCTGCTGGCCAGCGATGCGAAATACAGGTTGCCGTTGGGGGTGATGCAGATGCCGTAGGCGCCAGGGCCGCGCGGCGCATCGAACACGCGCATCTTTCCGCTGGCCGGGTCCAGCTCGCCGTAGATGCCGCTCTGGCCGGTAAACCACAGGTGCCCCTGCTTGTCGAACACGGCGGTGTTCAGGTTGGCGCCGGCGCGGTTCTTCGGCAGCGGGAAACGCGTAACAGCAAGCGTCTTCGGGTCAACGCGCACGATGGCGTTGAGGCCGCCGTCGGTAATCCACGCGGCCTGATCGGGGCCGACGATCACACCATGCGGGGCCGACCCCGTGCCCAACGCAACACGCTCCGCCTTGCCGCTGCGCGGGTCCAGCCGCCCAACCGCAGCTTGCGCCTGCGCGGTGTACCACACGGTGCCATCGGGGGAGGGCGCAACATCGTGCGGCGCGCTGCCGATCGGCACGGAAAAGCCTTCAAACGATGACGATTGCGGCGACTGTGCCCACACCGTACCGATGGCGAGTGCGATGCACACCAGCGCTGCCATACCTGTTCTCTGACCGACGTTCAGCATGTCCGCCTCCATGCGAAGGATACCGACCGCTTTATTGTTGCACCGATACCGTTGAGCGCATCAGCCCAGAAAAAAAGCCCATGCGAATGCATCGCATGGGCCCCCTGGAATTGCCATGGCGCTGGCAGATCAATGCTCCATGTGCTCGCGCATCTCTCGCTCGTGCATCTCATGCTCATGGGCTTCGCGCTCACGGCGGGCACGCAGTTCACGCTCTTGGTTCTTGGCCGCCTTTTCGTGCATCTGCATCTGCTGGCGGTCACGCGCCATCTCGTGGTGTTCCTCGGCTCGCTTCTCTGCGCGTTCGTGGTCCTGGCGGAGTTCGTGATGCTCTTCCGGGCCCGGCATGGGCGGCGCCGTCTGCGCATAGGCGGCGGTTCCGGCCAGGGCAAAGAGTGCGGCAATCAACGTGTGTTTGGTTTTCATGGTGGCTCCTCGTGAGGTTCATGGCGCCTCACCCGGCGGTGCTGACGCGCCGGTCCACGAAGGCCGTGTGCCCGCAACATCCCGCACAGAGGTGGACATCTGTTACTCAGCAAGAAGCTCGCCCCGCGCACTTGCGCCGGGGCAGAAATCAGCCATGTGTCGATTGGGTTGCAATCAGAACGATCACAACCGTTCGCGTGCAGCCGACGGTCGGCGGTGCTCCGAAAGCCACGCGCTCTGGAAGCAGCAAGCCGCAACCATCACGACCGGAAGCCGAGATGGCTCACACCAGGAACAGGGAGAAGCGCGTGCTTGAAACCACGCTTAGTGCGCGGTTGCCGCAGCCAATCTTCGGCCGCTTGCGCGAACATGGCCCGACGCTTTGAGGAAGACATAGCCCTGGAGCGTCACCCGCGCGTAGCAGCGGTCGGGGCCACGATGCTCCAGCGTGACGAGCTGCCGCTCGATCAGCGCTTCAACATCCGCGCGATCCAGTTCATCGGGCTCGGCACCATCGTTGACGAGAAGCAGGACGGCAAATTCATGGGGACTCAGCACAGTCGACTCCGGCAGTTTGTCGGTCACGGAAAGGCCGCCGTGACGATAGGCTTGATTCACTGACACCATGAGCACTGCAAGAGCCGATGAAGATGAGAGAGAGCGTGCTGTGCCGGCCTGCAGGAGAACCAAGCATAGGCGGGCGCGAATGACCAATCAAGGCGCCTGCGCGCCACGTTTTCGTGGTGCGCCGCACGATCGTTCACACCTTCACGAGCCGTTCAGGGCGACACACGTTTGCCCCGAAAACGCGCGCGCGGGTGACAACGATTGCGCTGGCCTTGTGCGCGCGCCCTAGTCTTTTTTCACTAGGGCGTCTGCTTGTTGCTGCCGAGCCTTGTTGCTGGTGCAGCAATCAACCGTCGACCGGTTGCTCGGGCATCTGCAGGTTCAGTTGATAGAACGCGGCATCCAGCCAGCGGCCGAACTTGAAGCCGGCCTCTTTGACGGTGCCCGCGTGCACGAACCCGAGGCGGGCGTGCAGGCCGATGCTCGCCGCATTGGCCGCATCAATGCAGCCCACCAGCACGTGCACCTGCTTCTCTTTCGCGCGCCGGATCAGCTCGCGCAGCAACCGCTCGCCAAGCTTGCGACCGCGGCATGCATGGTGCACGTACACGCTGTGCTCCACCGTGTACTTGTAGGCGGGAAATGCGCGGAACGTGCCCCAGCTCGCAAAGCCCAGCAGCTTGCCCGTGCCATCGACCGCCCCCACCACCGGGAAGCCACCTGCGCGCTTGGCGGCAAACCAGGTCTCCATGGCCTGCGGCGGACGTGGCACGTAGTCGTACAGCGCCGTGGAGTTGACGATGGCCTCGTTCAGGATCTCCAGGATGGCCGACGCGTGCTCAGCCTCGGAGCAGTCGATCAAGCGGATGTCGTCGTGGGATTCAGGGGAAGTCATGCAAGCTCCAACTGCAGGGGGGCGGCGCGGTTGCTCAATCAGTGCAGCATCAAACCGTCGATAGACGCTTTCCATGCATTCCATTATAATGGAAAATAAATCCATTAAACTGGAATATCGCATCAACAGCACCGCCCCAGCCGGGATCGTCATGCCGTTGCTCTGATGCTCGATGACCCACTTCTGTATTGCGCGACATCCACCGCGTCAATCTGCTCCGGCTGCATGAAGCGTTTGGCGTAGCGCAGGTACACCCCGCTGCTCAGGAACAGGTCGAACAGTTCCGGATCAATATGCTGCTGGTCTTTGGCGATGGCCATGATGCGCACCGATTCCGACAGCGATTTGGCCTTCTTGTAGGGCCTGTCTGCCGCCGTCAATGCTTCAAAGACATCGGCAATGGCGAGCATTCGAGCCAGCGGACTCATTTGTTCGCGGCGCAACCGTCGCGGGTACCCCGTGCCGTCCATCTTCTCGTGGTGATTGCCGGCAATCTCTGGCACGTCGCGCAGGGGTTTCGGAAACGGCACGCGCGACAGCATGATCTGCGTCTGCACGATATGGTCTTCGATCTTGAAGCGCTCTTCTTCCGACAGCGTGCCGCGACTCACGAGCAGGTTGTGCAGTTCACCACGGTTATACAAGTGCTCTGGCGTGTTCAGCTTGAAGCCCCAGGGGTTGTCCGCTGGGATGGTGTCATGCGCGGTACGCTCGACCACGTGCTCGGGCTTGTCGGCCAGCAGCAGTTCCTGCGCCGGCATCGGCACGGCCGGATGCCGCTGCCTGCGCGCCAGCTCCTCCTGCGAGATGCCGAGGCGATCATCCAGCGTACGCATCCATGTGTGGGCAGCGATGCGCTGCAGCCGCTCCTTCTGCGGCGCATCCATGAATTCACCGCCCCGGTTGCATGAGGCGACGAAGGCGAAGTCCTCGTCCAATGACGCCAGCTCGGCATCGCGCCTGCGCTGCGCGGCCTTGGCATCCTCGCCATCGAGACACGCGCGGAGGCAGCCGATCTCCGCATCGCGCTTGAGCACCTCAAAGCGCATGCGCACCTCGTGGATGCGGTCATGGAGCGTTTCAAGCTTGGTCCCTTTGTCGATCACGTACTCGGGTGTGGTGACCTTGCCGCAATCGTGCAACCACGCTGCCACATGCAACGCATCCCATTGCGCATCACTCATCTGAAACGTCTGGTACGGCCCGTCGGTGGCATCGCAGGCGGCCTGGGCCAGCATCTTGGCAAGCTCCGGCACTCGGCTGCAATGGCCGCCCGTGTGTGGGCTCTTGGCGTCAACGGCACCAGCCATGACCTGGATAAACGCGTCGAACAGCTTGCGCTGGGCATCGGTCAATGCACGCACTTCGAGTGCGCCAGCGCACAGGCTGGCGAGCGTTCCCACCAAGGCCAGCTGGGCGGGTTCGATCGGCCTGTCACGCACGATGAGGATGACGCCTTGCAACGCATGCTGGCGCGTGACGAGCGGAATGGCCGCCGCATGACACGACCCGCCTTCTGCCAACGGTTCGAGCTGCGCCATGCGGATGTCGTCCGGCGTGAGCATGCCAGCCTGCGGTGCGACCGCACCGGCGGCGGAGCGGATCAGGGGCAAGGCGTGCTCCATGCTGGTCTGCGTCATCGCAGCCGAGATATCCGCGCCCTCGCGGTCGAACGCCACGGCTGCTTTCAGCAGGTCATCATCCTCGAGGTACAGTGCACCCGCGCTGCCACCGGCAGCATTGAGCATCTTGCGCAGCAGCAGCGGCAAGAGCTGGTCCAGCCTGCTTTCTGCAGAAACAGCCTGCATGATGACCAGAAAGCGCTGGATGGTCTGGCGCATCTGCTCCGACGTTTCGCCAAGCGCTCGCACCTCGCTAATGCGTGACTGCGCGGCGATAGGCTGCTGGAAATCAAACCGCCGAATGGCCTCCATACCCTCGGCCAACGCCTGCATGGGCCGGGCCATGCGACGTGCCGCCCACCAGATCAGCGGCAATGCCAACAGGATGATCAACCCGGTCGTGCCGATGCCCAGCCATGCCCGCCGCCGCGCATCCTTCAAAAGCTCGTCCTGCGGGACGGCTGAGACGAGGTAAAGCGGCTTGCCCCCGGTTGGCGTCAGGCGGTCGATGCTCGTGTACCACGGTTCTCCGCCCGCAAGGATCATCGTCTGCCGACTGGCCGGCGCGCCCGCGACATTCAAGACGGCGGCGAGTTGCGTCAGGACGGGCATGCCGTAATCGGCAGGGGCCGCCAGCAGCCCCGACTGGATCGCATCCGGGGCCGAAGCGGATGCGGGAAGGTCCCGATCGATTGCGATGACCTGCCCGCTTGCATCCAGCAGCGCCAGCACGGAACGTGCGACGGTTTCCTTGTGCGACAGCATCTGCCCCAGCACATCCAGTCGGAAATCACCGCCGACCACGGCATGACGTGAGGTGGTCGGCACGGCCAGCGTGGCGCCAGCTTGCCGGTCGGAGAAGAACAGGTAGGGCTCCGTGCGGATCAACCCACCAGTCGTCATGGCGGAGACGAACCACGGCCGCTGCCGTGGATCAAACCTCGCCGCAAAATCCGTGGCGTCGACCGTCTGGATGATCGCCAGCCCTGTATCCAGGAAGTACAGGCGGCCCCGTAGCGCGCCGTTGGCACGCTCAACGCTTCGCACAACATAGGCAGCGTGATTTGGGGCATGGAAGACCGCGCGGTCCGCCGCTTCGTGCAACGGCCGGACATAGAAGAAGCTGCCGTCGGTATAGCCGATGAACAGCGACTGCAACACCGGTGAGGTCTCCAGCGCATCACGCACCAGGGCAAGACGCGCCAGCCGCTGCTCGATCGTCTGCGCTTCAGCCAGCGAGCTATGGCTGATGAGCTTGACGGCCATCTGCGCTGGCGCCATGAGGTCTTCAACCTCATCGAGCGTTTCACGACTGATGCGATGCGTTGCCTCGGCAGCTGCAGCCTCCAGCGCAGACTTTGTATTGATGAAGTGGATGGCACATATCAACCCGCCCACCACTAGCATCAGCGAGCCGAACAGCACCCACAGATGGACATGAAGCCGGTAACTTCTGCGCGTTTGCATGGGCCCCTCCCTCGATGGGGAACACGATGGATTGGGGCGGTGTTGCCTCAACCTCTGCAGGGTTCCGCGCCCGGGTCTTAGTCCAGTTTCGATGTCGCCTGAGTGATCGTCAAGGCGCGTGTACCGTCCAGCTCACCCGCAGCGCCCTGAGTCAGCCAGCCACTGGCAATCCGGCAGAAGTGTCGATATTTCCCTTGGCATGCAAGCCATGGCTTGCCTATGCTTCATGCAAGCAACCACTTGCCTATTATCCCGTCGCCCCCATGGTCGAGCCCGCTGATGACACCGACCTGCTGTTCAAGGCCCTCGCTGACCCGAGCCGGCGCAAGCTGCTTGACCTGCTGCATGCACACGACGGCCGCACGCTCAACGAGCTGTGCGAACACCTGGACATGACGCGACAGGGTGTGACGCAGCACCTGGGCGTGCTGGAGGCTGCCAATCTGGTGACCACCGTGTGGCGGGGCCGCGAGAAGCTGCACTTCCTGAATCCCGTACCGCTGCAGGAGATCTACGAGCGCTGGATTGCCAAGTTTGAGAAGCCGCGCCTCAAGGCGCTAAGCAGCCTGAAACGACGACTGGAGGAACCCGATGACTAGATCGACCTTTGTCTACGTGACCTACATCCGCACCACGCCCGAGAAGCTGTGGCACGCGTTGACCGACGTGGAGTTCATGAAGCAGTACTGGTTCGGCATGCACTGCGAAAGCCAGTGGACGGCCGGTGCCGCGTGGAAGCTGGTATCCGGCGACGGTGTGATCTTCGATGACGGCGAGATCGTCGAAGCCGAGCCGCCACGCCGCCTGGTGATCCGCTGGCAACACCAGACCAAACCCGAACTCAAAGCGGAAGGCCCTTCGCTCTGCACGATGGAGCTGGAGCCCAGTAGCACGGCGGTCAAACTCACGATCACGCACACCATTGAACGTGAGCCTTCGAAGCTGATCGAGGCAGTCTCCGGCGGCTGGCCGAAGATCCTCTCCAACCTCAAGTCGTTGCTGGAAACGGGTGCCGTTGCGCTGCAGGAAGCCTATCCGCCCGCGACCAACCAGGCGCAGAAGGCATGAGTGGCAGGCCATAAAAAAAGGGCGCGCCTTCCAAGGAAAGGCGCGCCCTTGTCATTGCAGGTCCAGGCGATCAGTCTTCGTCTGCAACGATGTTGCCGCGACGCCCGAAGCCATGCAGCGGGTCGATACGCTCAACGCGCTCCATCGCTGCATACGGGTCTTCCAGCTGCGCGTGCGCGCCAAAGGCATGCAAGGTACGGCGACGCTCCGATGCACGGCCTGCCACTTGCGTTGCCGCGCGACCATGCACCACCGCACTCACGCCGCCATAGTGGCGTGCCATGCCCGGGCGCATCGCAAAGGATGCCGGTTCTGGCGGCTCCACCCAGTCGTTACGGCCCAGCCGGCCGCGATAACCGAAGCGGTGGAA
Organism: Ralstonia sp. A12; assembly: GCF_000801955.1. Classification (GTDB taxonomy): domain Bacteria; phylum Pseudomonadota; class Gammaproteobacteria; order Burkholderiales; family Burkholderiaceae; genus Ralstonia. The sequence goes on along the minus strand of NZ_JSZO01000002.1, from coordinate 287,875 downwards.
GCCAGCCGCTTCAGCGGTGATGGCATCGGCGGCCTTCACCACCTCGCGCCGCTGCGGCGCCGGTGATGTCTGCGATGCAGGTTGTGCTTGCGGTGCCGCGTCGGCTGCGCGGGCCAACGACGGCTCGGCACGATCGGCACGGTCCACGACGATCACTTCGCCGGTCGAGAGCACCGGTTCTTCCGGGTCATATTCCGGGCTGCGTGTGAACGGCGTGGCTGGCGCGGCGGTACCGGCAGGTGCCGGGCGGCCGCTCCATTCCTGCCACGAGCGCACGTGGGTGATATCGCCGTCGTCGTCATGGTCGACCACCAGCAGGCGCGTGTTGCGCGGGCGCTGCCAGGCAGTCTGCTGGGCACGCAGTGCAGCGCGCGAAGCCGCTGCCGTGGGTGTCAGTGTTGGCGTCTTGGCGCGCGTCATCTTGCGGCGGATGGCGCGGTCTAGACGCGAGAGGATCAACCACACCACCAGCACCCCGCCCATGCCGGCGATGATGTTGCCGTACAGGCGCAGTTGCTCGAACGGCAGGCCGCTCGGCCCCACGCTGCTGATGGAATACCCCACATACAGCCCCAGCAGCGCCCAGATCGAGATCACAAGCACCGGCCGGAAGATACGGAACCACAGCACGTGATGCACCGTGCCAACAATCCCCTTGTCCGAGAACGACTGTCGGATCGAATTGCGCGAAACGTCAATGACAAGCATGGTCATGGCGAATTCCCCTGTTGTTGTACGCCCCGGTCAGGGCTGGTCCAGCGGGCGCGGGCGCGCGTGCGCTGGAAGGCGACGGCCGGAAAACCGACCACCGTGGTGATGAGGTTGAGAATCCAGAACGCCACCGGATACCAGACGGTATCGATGAAGTAGCGCAGGATGCCGTCGTCGTAGCGGCGGTCGATAAAGCAGCCGATCAGCAACTGCAGCACGCACGTGATGAACAGCAGCGTGCCGTGCCAGCGCGGAAAAGCTTCCATGCGCCACTCGGGCGGCATGTCGACAAAGAAGCCGAGCACCGACCACGTAATGACGAACAGCATGTTGTACGCCCACACGACCGACAGCGCGTACTCGAAGAAGATCGGCCACATCATCGATTGGCGAATCGACAGCATGGCCGGCGCGTACTTGATGAGCGCCTGGATGCCACCCTTGGCCCAGCGCAGGCGCTGCTTGTACAGGCCGCGGAAGGTCTCGGGCATCAGGATCCACGACAGCGCGCGCGGCTCGTAGCGGATGATCCAGCCGCCCACCTGCAGCTTCCAGCTGATGTCGATGTCTTCGGTGAGCATGTCGTCGCTCCAGTAGCCCACCTCTTCAATGGCGTGCTTGCGGAACATCACCACCACGCCGGACACCGTCAGCAGCCGACCATAGATCTGCTGCGTGCGCTTGATCAGCCCCACGATCGACGAGAACTCGCCCACCTGCATGCGCCCCAGCAGCGTGGAGCGCGTGCGGATGCGCGGGTTGCCCGTCACCGCCCCGATGGTCGGGTTCTCCAGCAGGTGGCGGATCATCCAGGCAATGGCGTCGACGTCGAGGATGGAGTCACCGTCGATGCACATCAGGTACTCGGCATCGGTCACCTGTGCAGCGGTGGTGAGGCCAATCGCCTTGCCCTGATTGGACGACTGATGGATCACCAGCAACTGCGGGTACTGCGCGGCCAGTTCGTTCAGGCGCTCGCCGGTGCGGTCGGAACTGCCGTCGTTGACGGCGATGATGTCGAAGTTCGGATATCGCATGCGTGCAAGGTGGCTGATCACCTCGCGCACGTTGGCCTCCTCGTTGTAGCAGGGCACGATGATCGACACCTTGGGGTAGCTCTTCACCCCCAGCAGCGCCAGCGGATGCTGCACGTTCTGCGTACCGCGTTCCAGCAGGAAGTAGTGCAGCAGCCCCCCGATCATCCAGAAATACGACATGAAGAACGGGTAGTAGAAGACAAACCCGGACACCCAGCGTTTAGCGATGAGAAGGTCAACCATGTCAGCCTCCCGCCTTGTTGTTGGCCGGTGCAGCGGCGCCCGCCGCGGCTTCGGTTGCGACCGGGCTCTTGGGCGCCGGCGCGGCATCCGCACGCGGTGGCTGCGTCTTCGGCAACGCGCCATCGATCTTCTCAGCGCTGGGTGGTGCCTTACGCGTTTCGATATAGCTCTTGAGCGACATCACATCGCGCAGCACCTCGGTGTCGGGCCGCCCGGCAATGAAGTCGTCCGGGTAGTAGCCGTAGTTGAGGGCACCGGCAGCACGCAGGTGGCTCATCTGGTCGCGCAGCTCGGCGGTCGGGATGGGCTTGTCCTTGTTGCGCCAGTCCACGGCCTGCAACTCGAAGATGGTCTTGCGCAAGCCATCCTTGTGCTTGGCCACGGCGGCTGTGAGCTTCTTCATCCAGTCCTTCGGGTCGCGGGCTTCTTCCATGTAGGGCATGGCCTCCAGCGCAACGTAGTCGTAGGCCTGCAGGAAGTCGTCGTAGTTCTGCGCCGTCCAGGTCTCGGCCTTCGGATCGAGCACAGGGCCCGCGAAGATGTTGCGCGCGGTCAGCATGTCGCGGCCGTTCTGGTAGCCCTGCACGGTGGAGGTCAGCTCGTGCGAGAAGGCGATCAGCGCAGCGGTCTTGCCGCGCGTCCACTTCTGCATCAGTTCCGGCGACTGGCGGATCTGGTTGATGTCACCCGGCAGACCCATGGCCTGGTAGGCCTTGAGCGCGGCTGGGCTGGCATCTTCGTAATCGTCGAGCACACCGTCGTCGTGGAAGAGAATGCCGTCGATGATCGAGTTCTTGGCCAGATCCTCATAGATGTCCTGGATCATCTTGCGCGCCTGCGGATCGAACGGCGACAAGCGCGGCGGCTTACCTGAACCTTGCGTGCCCGGCTTCTGCGGCGCGCCCGGCAGCGACTGCACGAGGTGCGTGGCGGCAGGGTTGTTGTCCGGCAGCTTGAACGACAGCATGGGCAGCCAGGCGTAAACCTCCACCCTTGCGCGCGTCTTCAACTGCCACGACACACGCGAGAAGAGGTCCGCACGCATTGGCATGTGGCGGTTCGGGAAGTACACGGAATCCACCGCGCCGTTGCCCTTCGGGTCCGCATAGGCCTGCAGGTAGACCACACGCGGCGCCAGATCCTTGATGCGGTCGATCAGCTTGCCGAGGTTGGCTTCCTGCTGCTTTGGGTCGGGGTCGTAGATGTAATCCATGTCGACCTGCACGACGCGCTGCACGGGGTTGATCTCACCATGGTGGGTGACCGGCTCGCGCAGCGAGCGCTCCAGGTTGCCGGTGCCCGTGTCGTAGCCCATCAGGCTGCGGCGGATGGCGGTGAGCGGCACGTCCGGCGTGTTCGGGCCCGGCTCCAGCGTGAGCATGTACTTCAAACCCACGTTGGCGGCTTCCTGGTCGAGCATCAGGTTGTGCGCGCCGTACGGCCACACTACGGTCTGCACCTTGGCGCCGATGTTCTTCTCGATGATGTCCTTGCTGCGCTGCAGGTCATCGCGCACACGCTTGCGGTATTCGTCGTCGTTCTCGTACCGGCCCAGCTTGGGCAGGTACTGGTGCGTGCCAGCGGCCGGCAGTTCGTTGCCCTGGGGATTGGCCAGAATGCCGTGGTGCATGTCATGCGTGTGGGTGCCGAATTCCGCCAGGCCCGAGGCCTGCATCTCACGAATCTGCTGCCAGTTCATGAAGAAATCGCGGTCGACGATCTGCTTGTCCGACAGCTTGATCTTGGCGCCCTGGGGCGCGTTGGTCCACTCCGTCACCAGCCCGAACACTGCCGGGAATCTGAACTGCTTGAGCAACGGGAAGACCTTCGAGTAGTGGCTCTCGTAGCCATCATCAAACGTCAGCAGGATCGGGCGCTTGGGCAGCGGCTTGCCACCGCGACGCGCTTCATCAATCTGCGCCAGCGTGACCGGGTGATAGCCGTTGGACTGCAGCCAGCTGAACATATTGGTGAGCGCCTTGGTGTCGATGGCAAACGCATCGGGCAGCGTCTCGAAGCTGGCGCGCAGGTTGTCGCGAATGTCATGGAAACACAGCACGCGGAAAGTCTTGCCGTCGTCCGGATCGGGCTTGGGCAAAAAATCCACCTGCAGGGCAGCGGCCGGACGGACGGCGGCGACCAGCGTCATCGCCGCAATCAAGACCATCCAGCCGAAGAATCGTCGCAATGACGTATGTCGGAGTGCTTGCATGGGCATCAAAGAGGAATGTTGAGGTTCAGGTACAGGAACTTGCGGTTCTCGGGCTGGCCGTCGTAGCGATGGCGCCCGTAACCGATCCCGTACGAAACCTGCGTCTTGCGGTTGATCTGCCAGACGTGCTCAAGCCGCGCCTCATACATCGGGCTGTTGCCGAACGACTGCTGGTTGTACATACCGCCGGTCAGGTAGACGCGCTGCGTGAACGACTTGTCGGCGTAGCGCCAGGGTGTCCATGACCAGATGGCGGTAGCGGTGCCGCTGTAGTCGCGTGATGGGCTGAAGTAGTTCAGGCCCGTCATGGTGTTGGTGCTGGTGTCGGCACCCAGCAGCACGCCTACCGTGTTGCGCGGCGAGGTGAACACCTGCTGGTAGAAGTTCGCCGCCACGTGCTTGCGGAAGTTGTCGTCGGAATAGCGCGACATGCCGTACGTCAACGATGCATAGCGCGTTTCATCCCACGTGTAGCGTACGTTGCCCGACACCGTCTTGCCGGTCACGCCCACCTGGTAGGCCTTGTAGGGCACCTCCAGGTCATCGGTGGTGACCAGGCCAGACACCTTCCAGTGGTCGCTCGGCATCCAGGTCGCGTCGAGCGTGCCGCCGGTCTTGCCGGCCGCGCCCACCGATTGGTGCACCTCACCGTTCACCTCGACGCCGGTGTCGAACCACTGCAGGCCCGCGCCGTTGCGTACGCGGCTTTGCGATGTGCCATCAAACTGCGCACGCCCCGCAAAGTTGTCGAAGAACAGCCGATAGTGGTCAGAGAACGGGCCGCTATAGACCTTGGTGTTGACGCCGTACTCGTTGTTGGCGAACACCGAATTGCCCTTGTCGGCCGTCGACTGAATGATCAGCTGCGGGCTCTGGTAGACATCCAGATCCTTGTTCAGTGCATGGATGGAGCCGTTCTCAGGAAAGCGATCGGCCAGCCCGTTGGCGACATCCTTGGCGGTCTTGAGGTCATCCACCGCAAGCGATGCACGCCCGTAGCCCGACACCACGCTCAGATCATCCGGGTGTTCGGCCAGCGCGGTCTTGTACATCTCGCGCGAGCGGTACGGCTCGGCCTGCACCATGGCACCGTCGGCACGCGCACTCACCAGCGAGGCGGAGAACGGCGCTTCATGCCGCCACTTGTCCATCTCGGCAATCCCTTGGTGCGTGCGGCCCGTCAGCACTAGGTACTGCGCCTCCAGGCGCTTCACACGCGAGTAGTCCGGGTTGGGCGTACCGGCTTCCGGCGCCAGGCGCACGTACTCCGGGTTGTCGGCTTTCATCTTGTCGAGCAGCGCACGGGCGTCTTCAAAGCGGCCGGTGTCCAGCATCGCGTAGAACAGGCCTTCCTGTACGTCGCCGGTTTCGATCTCGCCAGGGCCGGCGTCCTTCAATGCCTGCGCGTAGGCAGCTGCAGCCTTGTCGGGCGTATCGAGAAATGCGTAGGCATCCCCCGCCGCCACGCGCGTGTAGGCCGGCACCTTGCCCGACTGCGACATCTCTTCGTAGCGCTTGACGGCATCCTTCATGCGCCCGCGTGACGCCAGTGCAACGACCTCGTCGGCGACGATCTCCTGACGGAACTCGGCGTTCTCCTTCGTATCGGGCACCTTCTTGATCAGCGCCTCGATCTCGGCAACGGCCTGGTCGATGATGACGAAGCGCTCAGGCCCCTGGATCGACTTCAACTGCTGACGCCCCCAGCGGATACGCTGTGCGGCAGCAGCATGATCAACGTGCCAGGACTCGGCTTCCGTGAACCAGTCCGGGTGCTCGCGCAGATGTTCCTGCGCCAGCGTCGCTGCGCCTTCGCGCGCCTCGCGTTGGACTTCGTCATGGAATGCCTGACGCTCGGTCGGCATCGGGCCAGCCGGCGCGTTCTCCGGCGGGTTGCCGGTGGTGGTACCAGTCTCGGCAGCCTTGGCAGCCTCGGGCGAGACCTGCAGCGGTTCCAGCGTACCCGGGCCTTGAGCACTCGGCCCCGTGGGCACGGCCGGTGCAGGCTGCGCGGCGTCAGGCGAAGGCACGCCCGGCGGCAGGATCACCGTGGGCGACGGCGGCGGCGCGGGCGGGGCCGCAGGTGCTGCCATGTCAGCGCCAGGCACAGGTGACGGTGCTTGCTGCGCAGGCGCTGCCGGCATCGCGGACGTGGCATCGGCTGGGGCGGGTTGCTGTGCTTGTGCCACCAGCATGGCGTTGGCGGGCGAAGCGGGCAGACCGCTCGATGCGGTCGGCGCGGCAGCCGCTGTGGCGCTGCCGTTCAGTTCCGCAAGCTCAGCAGCAATCAGATTGTGTGTGGCGGTGTTCGAGGCCTCGCTGGTGGTGGCCGCAGCCTGCGCAACCATCGGCGCCGTGCCGACCACGACGACTGTGGCAGCGGCAATTGCGCACCTGCGCGGGTGCCAGGCCGGCGCCGCGCCTGCGCACGGCTGGCTCAAGAGAGTTGGCTCGTAGGGGTTCATGTTGTTTTGGTGTCCGGTAGGCGGCGCGCACGTGCAGTCCGTGCGTCAACCGCGTGATGTGGGGATCGGACCCTGGGGACCAGAGCGTGTCAGCCCAGGCGGGCCATGCCGTTGGCAGTGCGCACGGGCGTGCGCGGTGGTTTGGCAGGTGCCACGCCGCCAAAGGCGCGGGTCATGGCGGCCCAGCGTGATTCAGCACCGTGATCCGGCACGGCAACACGAGGGGCCGTCATCACGGCATCAGCAGCGGCGGCAGGCAGCGAAGCGCGCGATGGGGCGGCCGCGGTCTGCACGAACACGGGCTCGCTCTCCTGCACGGGGGCAGCGGTTTCAGCAGACGCCATGGCGCTCCCTTGCAGTTCAAGCGGAATGCCCAGGCGCATGGCGGCGTACACAGCCTCGCTCTTGTTGCGCACGTTCAAGCGGCGGTACAGCGTGCACGCGTGCGTCTTGACGGTGGCTTCTGAAATGCCGAGCAGGCGGCCAACCCCCTTGACCGAGTGCCCGCGTGACAGCAGCACCAGCACCTCGTACTGGCGCAGCGATACGTTCAGCCGCTGCGCGGCTTCCGATGCATCGAGCGCGAGCATGGTCACGGCCGTAGCGGCTGTAGTAACCCTCGGCGGCATCAGCGCCGGATACGACTGGCCACCCGCCAGTACCAGTTGCAGCGTGGCCAGCAGCACTTCGGGCGGTTGAGATTTGGCAGCATAGGCATCCACCCCGCACGTCATGGCAACGTGCGCCTCTTCCGCCGACTGGCGGGCGGCCAGCAGCACAACGCGGCTGGCCTCGCTGCAGGCGATGGCCTCGCGCAGTTGAGCGGTGTCGACGGGTGCATCGGTCTCGTCCAGGCCGATCACAAGCAGGTCGGCGGGCGTATCAACGGCATGCACGTCGCCCGGCTCGCCAACAGGCGGAACGGGAGCGACGACTTCCAGGCCCAGGGTGGGATGCGCGAGCAATTGCGCAAGTCCGGCTCGCAGCAACGGATGATTCTCCAGCAGGACTGCTTTCATGGTTTCCTCGTTTTCTGGTGAAGCGATTCCGGTCGAGCGCGTACCGAGCCTGCCTCAGCAGGCATGCGCGTAGTCGACCGTTGAAACCCCGGGACCGTCCGAGAGGCGCCCTGCCACCAGCGCGTGCAAGAGAGCCGGCAGTGGAGAAGCGAAGTGCGAATGCCGTTGGTACTGATCCGGATCCGCTTATAGGAAGAACGTTGGTTGCGTGTGGTGTCAGATGAAGCGCCAAATGAGGCGCCACGCACCTTGTGCACGCAGAGTGACCGCACGACATTGAGCAAGCATCGGGCCAGAACCGTGCAATGCAACATCTGCTTACACTCTCGGCACAAAACCGACCGGTCGGAAGGCGATCGAGACCCACTGTGGCAAAGGCTCGTGGGCCCGCGGCGTCGTTTGCTGCACCGCCGCGTGCGCACCCCGTTTCTGTAACCAGACGGTTACGACTTCAGGACGAGTGGCGAATGCACGCTCGTGCGGTCGGTCGACAACTGAACGTTTTTACAACCTGTTTTAAAACTTACCGAGCAAGCGAGGCCGGCGCCACGCGGCATGTGTTGCCGGCAGCGCGGAAGTGAGGGATGCGTGGCCGTTCAGGGCTTACGGCGCATGACGAAGAGGAAGAGGCTATCGATGGCGCCCATCATGAAGATGAGGCCCGCAGCCGCGTGGAGCATCCACGCGCCGTCTGAAAACGGCAGCGAGATCGCAGTGTGCGGAATGGCACCCACCACCGCGGCCGCCACCGACATGCGCACCACCGGCACCCACCATGTGCGCTGCGCCGGCGGTGGATCGTCACGATGATGCTTCGCCCGATCGGGCGAAGCGGAACGCTCATCGGGCGTCGGACAGGGCATGCGGCGGGGGCAGGAAGTGGCGGGCATGCTGCATTGTTGGACACAACTTGCCCGACTGATACTGGGAGCAGCCCTGCACATCCACCCCATTTCTGCCGACTAGCGGGCGTGTGCTCAATGCGCCAGATGCGCGAGATTCTTCAGCATGTCGGCGGTCATTTCCGCGACACCGTACTCGGGCTTCCAGCCCCAGTCGCGTTGCGCCACCGAATCGTCAATCGAGTTGGGCCAGCTCGCCGCAATCGCCTGACGGAAATCCGGCGCGTACGCCACCTCAAACGCGGGGCGGTGCTGGCGAATCTCCGTCGCCAGTTCTGCCGGCGTAAAGCTCACGCCCGCCAGGTTGTAGCTGCCGCGCTCGGTAATGCGCTCGGCTGGCGCCTCCATCAGCTCGATGGTCGCGCGCACGGCGTCGGGCATGTACATCATGGGCAGCGCTTCGTCGCTCTCCAGGAAGCACGTGTAGCGCTCGCCCTTCACGGCGGAGTGGAAGATGTCGATGGCGTAATCGGTCGTGCCGCCGCCCGGTGCGGTCTTGTACGAGATCAGCCCCGGATAGCGCAGGCTGCGCACGTCGATGCCGTGGTGCTCGAAGTACCAGCGGCACCAGCCCTCGCCCGCCAGCTTGGAGATGCCATAGACGGTCTTGGGCTCCATGATCGTGCTCTGCGGCGTGTTGTCGGCAGGCGTGGTCGGGCCGAAGGCGGCAATCGAACTGGGCCAGAAGATGCGCTCGATGTTGTGCTGGCGCGCAGCCTCCAGCACGTTCAACAAGCCATTCATGTTGAGCTGCCAGCCCCACGTGGGCGACTGCTCGGCCGCCGCGGACAGCGCCGCCGCCAGGTGGTAGATCTGCGTGATGCCGTGGCGCTCGATGATCTCGCGCAACTGGCCGCGGTCAGTCACATCCAGCATTTCATGGCGGATCTGCGGATGGCGGCCCTTGGGCACCATGTCGCTGGTCACCACATTGCCGGTGCCGTAACGCTCAGCCAGCGCTGCGGCCAGCTCCGTCCCCAACTGCCCGTTGGCGCCGATGATGAGGATGCGCGGCGCGTCGCTGGTGCCTGTGCTCGTGCTGCTGCTCATCAGATGATCCCCAGTTCCTTGCCGGCGGTTTCAAACGCCTTGAGTGCCGCATCGAGCTGCGCGCGCTCATGCACTGCGCTGATCTGCACGCGAATGCGCGCCTGCCCCTTGGGCACCACCGGGTAGAAGAAGCCAATCACATACACACCCAGTTCGAGCAGACGTTTGGACAGCGCCTGCGCCTTGGGCGCGTCGTACACCATGATCGGTACGATGGGGTGGTCGCCCGGCTTGATGTCGAAGCCCAACTCGACGATCTTGCGGCGGAAGTACTGCGCGCTGTCTTCCAGCTTGTCGCGCAGCGAGGTGTCGGCTTCCAGCAGATCCAGCACCTTGATCGATGCCCCAACGATGGACGGCGCCACCGTGTTCGAGAACAGATACGGCCGCGAGCGCTGGCGCAGCAAGGCCACCACTTCCTTGCGCGCGCTGGTGAAGCCACCCGACGCACCGCCCAGGCCCTTGCCCAGCGTGCCGGTGATGATGTCGATCTTGCCGAACACGCCGCGGTGCTCATGCGAGCCGCGCCCGCGCTTGCCGAGGAAACCCGTGGCATGGCATTCGTCAATGCCCAGCAGCGCGCCAAACTCATCGCAGATGGCACGAATCTCATCCAACCGCGCGATGGTGCCGTCCATCGAGAACACGCCGTCGGTAAAGACCAGCTTGAAGCGCGCGCCCGCCGCATCGGCGGCTTTCAGTTGCTCGCGCAGGTCGTCCAGATCGTTGTGCTTGTAGCGATAACGCTTGGCCTTGCACAGGCGGATGCCATCGATGATGGACGCGTGGTTCAGCTCATCGCTGATCACCGCATCGTCCGGCCCGAACAGGGTCTCGAACAACCCGCCGTTGGCATCGAACGCCGAGCCGTAGAGGATCGTGTCTTCCGTGCCGAGAAACGTCGCCAGCCGCGCTTCCAGCGTCTTGTGCAGATCCTGCGTGCCGCAGATGAAGCGCACGGAGCTGAGGCCAAAGCCGTGCGAATCCAGTGCCTCGTGCGCGGCCTTCAGCACCTCGGGGTGCGACGACAAACCCAGGTAGTTGTTGGCGCAGAGATTGATGACCTCCTTGCCGTCAGCCGTGCGGATCACGCTGCCCTGCGGCGAGGTGATGATGCGCTCGGTCTTGTACAGACCGGCCGCTTCGATGGCTTCCAGTTCGTGGCGAATGGCCGCGTAGAAGGCATCGATCGAAGCGCTGCCGGAAGCATTGGCTGCCGTTGTCCCCATGGTGCTCCTCCTGTAGACTGCGTTGATCGATAAATCGAACAAGTTCGATATATTGAATAATTCGTTCAATTTACAAGATACCATCCGATGGCACAAGCCCCTGCCACCCGTCCGTTCGATGAAGGGCTCGCCGAAGGCCCGCCGGCCGTTGGCGCCAAGCTGCAAGTGCTGCGTCAGGCACGCAAGCTGTCGCTGGACGAACTCTCGCGCCGCGCCGGCGTGTCCAAGTCGATGCTCTCGCAGGTCGAGCGCAACCTCGCCAACCCAACCGTTGCCGTGCTGTGGCGCTTGGCGACAGCGCTGGGCGTGGGGCTGGCGGATTTCCTCTCACCCGAGGGCGCGGCAGATGCGGCGCCGTCTGTGACGGTCATCCCGGCTCACTCCATCCCAGTCATCAAAAGCCCGGATGGCAAGTGCGAATTGAAGATTCTTGGGCCGGTGGACTTGGCGGCGCGCTTTGAATGGTATGAGCTGGCAATCCAGCCAGGTGGTGTGCTGGCATCCGAGCCGCACGAGCTGGGCTCGAAGGAGCACATTTCTGTGCTGAGCGGCACGGTGACGGTGCAGTCAGGCCCGAGCGAGAAGAAGGTGCGTCACGGAGAATCGGCGCGCTATCCGGGGGACGTGCAGCACGCGATTTCGAATGCGGGGAAGACGGTGGCGACGGCGTTGCTGGTGGTGGAGTACGCGCAGTAAGTCCCGCTGACCAGAGACCCCGGATCTGCCACTCTGGCTCACTACCGCATTGAGAACGCTGGGCATTTGGCTGCACCGGCATAAGCAGTCACATTCACAAGCCCGCGCACTTCGCAACGACACACACTCCACCACCGGCATTCGCACTGAACACTGGTGGTGGCTCAAGAGGCCGCGCGCTCAGTCCAGCCGCTCGACAGCTGGCACGCGCACGCGACCATCACGCAATTCGGCCTTGGGTTCATAAGCGCGCAGCACCAGGGCGAAATCACCGGCCGGGGTCGGCAGCCAGTTGGCGCGCTGGGCCGGATCAGCCGGGGCATCACGCTGGATCACGATATCAATCGCGCCATCCGGGCTGGTCTTGAGGCCCGCCGTGCGATCACCGATGGCGTAGCGTCCGATCGGGTTGGGCGTGAAGAACAGTTTACCGTCCGACTCCACCTCGTACATCGACAGCGACCAGAACGCGTTGACCGGCAGCGCGCCTGCCGGCAAGTGCAGGCGATACCGATGTGCGCCCGAGAACCGCTGCTTCTGCTGATCGGCAAAGCTGATCGGATACATGGCCTCGACCGTCTTGAGCGCGAGCAACCCGCCCAGGGCGACTTGCGCGCGGTATGCATAGTCGGTGCCGAAATCGCCAAGGTTGTCCTTTGAGTACGACCAACCGTCGCTCTTGGGCCCGGCACCAGACAGCCCGCCCTTGAGCGAAGCCAGCATGGCCGGCAATTGCTGCGCCCACAGTGTCTTGATTTCCGGCGACAGCGCATCCCAGCGGCAGGCTGCCCCGCAGATGCCGACCGACGCTAGGCGCTGAATCAGTGCGTCTTCATAGCGCGGTGCGGGGTTGCGGGCCAGCATCAGGTTGGCCATGTCGACGAAGGCCTGCGGGCTTTGTTCGAGCGGCGGCGTGGCCTGCCACAGAGGCGGCATCTTGCCGTTGCCCAGCGGCTGCACCTTGAACTGGTCCTGCAGGGCAATCACGGCGGGCATGTCGGCATCGCCATTTACCAGAATGCGCGCCAGCACAAGCACGTCGTTGGCCGGCGCGCGGATCACCTGAGCATTGGGCGGCAGTGGCTGCGTCGTGTCCGGCCCCACCACGATAAAGGTGCCGCCACGCGTGCCGTTGGCGCGCCGGCCGAGGATCTCGAAATTGTTCGTCGCCATGTCGAGGAAGGCGAGCGAATAGTAGCGGCTGGCCATGTCCGGCACCGACAATGCCACCGGCCCTTGCCGCAGGTCCAGCCACAGCGTGGAATACGCCGTATCGCTGTTGGGCGTGGTCACCCAACGGTCATCCGGGCCGGACAGCTTGTGCTGGTGCAGCCATGTGTTCAGCTGCGAACGACCGGGCTTGGCGTCCACACCCAACAGGCCAGCGCGCAAACGCCCCATTGCGACCAGTGGAAAGGCGTAATCGAATGCTTGGTGAAGCGTGACCTGCTGCGAAGGCGCGGCCCCCGTCTGAATCCAGTCCTGCGCGTCTGCGGCTGCGAGATTCGCGCATAGGCACGCGGCAATGGCGGCAAGCAATCGAGGGGTCAACGCCGGGCGTCGCTGGCTGGACAACATGGGGGCTCCTCCTGATATACGGCATGGGTGTGGCGCCCATAATATGAGCCTTGCTCACATCCTGCCACTCGCGTTCCATGGCCCCGCAAGCGAAGACGAAACCCGAGACAGATCAACCACTTACGCGACGCGCGCCACGTCAGACGCGCTCACGCGAGAAGGTTGAACTCATCTTGGAGGCGACGCTGCAGATCCTCGACCAGGAAGGGCTGACCGCCCTGACAACCAACCGTATTGCCGAGGTGGCCGGCATCAGCATCGGGACGCTCTACCAGTACTTCGTCAACAAGCAGCAGGTACTGGATGAATTGGCGCTGCGTGAAAGTGATCGCCTGACGACCGAACTGCTGGCAGTCCTGACCAAGCCGACCAGGCAGACACCGGACCAGCGACTCCGGCAGGTCATCCGCGCCTTGCTCGGTGCGTTTGGCGGGCGGCATCGGGTACGCCGCATCGTGCTCGAACAAGCCATCGCCCGCGGAGGCAACCCGCTGGTCACGCCAGGGCATGTGTCGACGTTCCTGAGTTCGGCCGGCATCCGCGACGTTGATGGGCGACTCGTGACGCTCTCCCCCATCCAGGCATTCGTACTCACCCGCTCGGTCATGGGTGCCATCGGCAGCGCGCTGTCGTACGACGAGCAATGGCTTGCCAGCACGGCTTTCGAAGACAGCCTGTTCACATTGGTGAGCGGCTTCCTGCGCGAGTGCGCCAACAAGGCGGCGGTGCCTTGAGCATGAAGGCCCCTACCGCGCGGTCGGTACGGTAACCAGAGGCGCCAACCAATGCCCTGGCGTTTGTTTGATGGCAAAAGACAAAGACCCCGCGCGCCGCGCCGCGCCGCCAGCCGCAGCGGCAATCCAGTTGCCGTCTTTTTATGCAACGCGCTTGCGGTTCCCGACGAGTCTCAGGCCACCCGCACTTGCGCCACTCGCCACACGCGCGGCAGCAGCGCACCAAGCATCAACCCGCGCAGCGCCATGAAGCCCAGCATCGACAACCACAGCCCATGGTTGCCCCACAGCGGTTGCAGTGTGACGGACAGCCCCAAGAACGCAGCCGCCGCCACGGCCATCGTCACCAGCAGTTCTCGCGTGCGCGTGGCGCCGATGAACACGCCGTCAAACTGGAAGCCCCATACCGACACGATCGGCAGCAGCGCCGCCCACACCAGGTAATGGCGCGCGGCTTCACGCACGGCCGGCTGATCGGTCAGCACGCCGATGATGGCCGCGCCCGCCAGCGCATACACCGCCGCAAACAGCCCAGCGCCCAGCGCGGACCAGAGTGTTGATACGCGGATCGCCATGCGCAGTGCGTGACGATCACGCCCGCCCAGTCCGGCACCCACCAGGGCTTCGGCGGCATGCGCAAAGCCGTCCAGCCCGTAGGCCATGAAGGTCAGGAAGTTGAGCAGCAGCGCATTGGCGGCCAGCACCACGTCGCCCTGCTTTGCACCCGCGTGGGCAAACCAGCCGAAGGCAGCCAGCAGGCAAAGCGTGCGCAAGAAGATGTCGGTGTTCAGGCCCATCAGGCGGCGCCAGGCATCGCGCGCAAGCAGTTCAGCACGCGTGAGCGACGGCAAACCGAGCGGCCGTTGCAGCCACAGGAGCAGCATGCCCAGCACGAAGCCCGCAATATCCGCCAAGGCCGTGGCCGCGCCAATGCCGCCTACCCCCAGGCCGGCACCCAGCACCAGGCCTAGCACCGCCACCATGTTCACCGTGTTGATCAACACCTGCAGCAGCAGCGCACGCCGCACCTGCTGGCGCCCGAGCAAGGTGCCGAGCACCACATAGTTGGCCAGCGCAAACGGCGCTGACCAAATACGCGCATGGCAATACACCTCGGCCATGCGTGTCACGGATTCGCTCGCACCCAGCAGTGCCAGCGTGATGTGGATGGCCGGCCCCTGCAGCACCAGCAACGCCGCCCCGATGGCAAGCGCCAGCAGCAGTGCCCGCACGACGCTCGCGCGCAGCGCGCGCGCATCGCCCGCGCCGTGCGCCTGCGACACCAGCCCCGTGGTGCCCATGCGCAGGAAGCCGAAGCCCCAGAACACGAAGTTGAAGAACACCCCGCCCAGCGCCACCCCGCCGATGTATTCCGGCCCCGGCAAGTGCCCCGCCACGGCCGTATCGACCGCCGACAGGATCGGCTGCGTGAGGTTGGCCAGCACGATCGGAAACGCCAGCGTCAGTACGCGACGGTGCCACTGCGCAGGTGTCGCAGGTGCAACCGATGTGACGGATGAGGACTCCATGGGGTAAAAAAACTGGGAGAAACGGTGAAAAAGAGGTGCAACCGCCAACGATTTCGCTATGATTGCGCCCCATTGCGAGCTCCGGCAATCGGGCGATAAGTGCGGCACCCTGCACAACGTCGCCGATGACTATACGCGAATCCCCCCGGAAGGCAGGCACCGCGCCCCGCCTTTCATCGCGACCGGACAGGTGCGGTTGATGCTACGCGTCAACCCGTGCACGCATGTTCCGCGCTGGTGACACCCACCATGCGGGACGGTGGGCGATGCTGAAACGGCGTCGCCTCGGTAGAACTAAGCGGACTGGTAAGCAAAACCGCGATACCCCTGTCGAGCCATCGACTCGCCGGGTGGAGACTCCCTTGGAAAAAAACGTACAACGCAACCTCGGCGCCTGGCCCCTGATGTTGACCGGCCTGGGCTCGATCATCGGTTCGGGCTGGCTGTTCGGTGCGGGTCATGCCGCACAGGTGGCAGGCCCTGCCGCCATCTTCACCTGGGTCATCGGCGCAATCGTTATCCTGGCCATCGCCCTGACGTATGCGGAACTGGGCGCGATGTTCCCGGAGTCCGGCGGCATGGTGCGCTACGCGCGCTATTCGCACGGCTCGCTGGTGGGCTTCGTGGCCGCGTGGGCCAACTGGATCGCCATCGTCACCGTCATCCCGATCGAGGCCGAGGCCTCCATCCAATACATGAGCAGCTGGCCGTGGCCGTGGGCGCAGGGGCTGTTCCAGCATGGCGAGCTGACGCCGGTAGGGCTGGTGCTCTCCGCGGTGCTGGTCGTCGTGTACTTCCTGCTGAACTACTGGGGCGTGAAGGTGTTTGCGAAGGCCAACAACGCCATCACCATCTTCAAGTTCATCATTCCGGCGGCGACGGCCGTGGCGCTCATCGGTGCGGGCTTCCACCCGAGCAACTTCGGCATGACCGAAGGCGTGAATGGAGCCGCACAGGGCTTCGCGCCGTACGGCTGGTCTGCGGTGCTGACCGCCATTGCCACCAGCGGCATCGTGTTCGCCTTCAACGGTTTCCAGAGCCCGATCAACCTGGCCGGTGAAGCGCGCAACCCTGGGCGTAACGTGCCCATCGCGGTGATCGGCTCGATCCTGCTGGCGGCGGTGATTTACGTGGCGCTGCAGATTGCCTTCCTGGGCGCGGTGCCGCCGGAATCGCTCGTCAATGGCTGGCACGGCATCGATTTCCATTCGCCGTTTGCCCAACTGGCGATTGCGCTCAACTTGAACTGGCTGGCCATCGTGCTGTACATCGACGCGTTCGTCAGCCCCTCGGGCACCGGCAGCACGTACATGGCCACCACCACGCGCATGATCTACGCGATGGAGCGCAACAACACCATGCCGGCCATCTTCGGCCGCGTGCATCCGGTGTTTGGCGTGTCGCGTCCGGCCATGTGGTTCAACCTGGGCGTGTCGTTCATCTTCCTGTTCTTCTTCCGTGGCTGGGGTGCGCTGGCGGCCGTCATTTCGGTGGCGACCGTCATTTCGTACCTGACGGGGCCGATCAGCGTGATGTCGTTGCGCAAGACCTCGCCGGGGCTGCATCGCCCGCTGCGCCTGGCAGGCCTGTCGCTGGTGGCGCCGTTCGCGTTCGTGTGCGCGTCGCTGATCCTGTACTGGGCCAAGTGGCCGCTCACCGGCGAGATCATCGTGCTGATGCTCGTGGCCCTGCCCGTGTACTTCTACTACCAGGCCAAGGCTGGCTGGCCCGACTTCAAAACCGAGCTCAAGGGCGCGTGGTGGATGATCGCCTACCTGCCCACGATTGCCGCGCTGTCGTACTGCGGCAGCAAGGAGTTCGGTGGCCACGGCTACATTCCGTACGGCTGGGACATGGGCATCGTGGCGGCCATCTCGCTGTGCTTCTACCACTGGGGTGTGGCCAGCGGCTGGCACACGCGCTATCTGGACGAAGTGGATGCCGTGCATGAGGACGCTGAAAGCGCCTCCGGCAAGCGCGCGCCGCGCGGGGTACCGCAAGGCGCCTGACCACTGGCTTGATGCATGACAAAACGCCCGGTTCTGCCGGGCGTTCTGCATTTGCGGCGCAGCATTGCCGTATTTGTTCTGGCCCTCAGGCGAACTAAACTTCATGGGATGACTCCCGCCACTCCGGAGAGACCCCATGAAACGCGTGATGAAGAGTTTCCTGCTCGCCGCTGCCCTGCTGACCGTGGTTGGCGGCACCGTTGGCACCTTTGCGGTCCTCTCCGCATCGTCGGCGCACGCTGAGCCGTGCGGCGGCCGTGGGTATCCGGAGGGTAAGGGCAGCAGCCAGCCCTGATCCGAGAATGCAACACCCCAAAAAAAGTGGTGGCCAATCCGCACCACTGATCCGTGCCTCGTCATCTAGCGTGCTTCAGCGAGTTTCGGTTCACCCGCAAACGCGCGTGCCCGCCGGAAGAACGCCACAAAAATCACCGCCGCCATCACCAGCGCACCGCTGAGCAGAAGCAGGCTCAGCGTGAACCCGCCGGTGGCCGCCTTGATGATGCCCACCGCCACCGGCGCGACCATCCCCGCACTGCCGCCAATCGTGCTGATGATGGCGATGCCGGCTGCGGCGCTCCTGCCGGCAAGGAGGCTTCCCGGCATCGCCCACAGCACCGTGAACGCACTGGAGATGCCGGCAGACGCCAGCGCAAGACACAGCAGGGCCCCGCCGACGTTGGCCGGGAACGCGCTGGTGGCCACCAGCCCCGCCGCCCCCACCAAGGCGGCGATACCGAAGTGCCAGCACCGCTCGCCGGTGCGGTCCGAGTGTCGTCCGACCACGATGGAAGCCACCACGCCGCAGACGGCAGGCAGTGTTGAAGCCAAGCCGACCTGCATGACGGTGAGCCCCATCCCCTTCAACATCGTGGGGCTCCAGAACGCGAGCGCATAGACGCCCAGGATCACGAGAAACGAAACGAAGCCGAGCACCCAGATGCGCGTATCGCGCAGCGCATCGACCAACCCACCCGCGTGGCTGCCGGGCTGCTGCACACCGCTCTCCTGCAACAGCACCTGCAGCCGCCCGCGCTCGGTGGTATTCAGCCAAGGGGCATCGGCCGGCCGGTTGGGCAACGTGCGGAAGGCGACGATACCCAGCAGAACGCAGGGCAGCCCTTCCAGCAGGAACAACCACTGCCAGCCGTGCAACTGCCCAACGCCGTTCAGGTAGGTCATGATCGCGCCCGCCGCCGGTCCGGCAACGATCGGTGCCAAACCGTAGGCCATGAAGAAGAAGGCCGTGGCCTGCGCGAGACGCCGCTTCGGAAACCAGAGCGTCAGGTAGTAGAGCACCCCAGGTGCGAAGCCGGCTTCGAACACGCCGATCAGGAAACGCAGCACATAGAACTGTGTCGGCGTGGTCACGAACACCATGGCCGCACATGCGAGCCCCCACAGGCTCATGATGCGCAGCAGGGTCGCGCGTACGCCGATGCGGGCGAGCAGCATGTTGCTCGGGACTTCAAAAACCGCATACCCGAGAAAGAAAATGCTCGCCCCGATCCCGAACACGGTGTCGCCAAAGGCAAGTTGCTCGCGCAATTGCAATTGCGCAAACCCGACATTGGTCCGGTCCAGGTAGTTGAAGAGGTAGCAGACACACAGCAACGGCAGCAGGCGCCAGCTGATTTTCCGGAACAGGGCGTCGTCCACCATGGGGGGACGGGTACTGCTGGCATCGTGCGTTGCGGTCATCGTCGGGGCTCGCTGGTACGCCCTTGGGGGGCGGATTCGACATGGGCCGGCACATGGTGACGTCAGCACAGTGGCAAGACTGTCGCCGATTGGCACTCTCCGATGAGGACTAACCCTGTCTGGAACGATCGCGAGAATCCCTGTGAAATACCGGGCAGGAACCCATTCTTGTGCTGGCTCCCACGGCACACGCCCCATGCAAGAAGACCCCACCGGCGCATCCGAACCTGCGGCCCCGGCACTGTCCGCCGAGCTTGACGCCTTGCTGCGCGCTCACTCCCGAGAACGACGCCTGGCCAAGGGCGACGTGCTCTTTACCTACGGATCCGCACCGGATGCGCTGTTCTACCTGCAGCGCGGCCGGATCCGCGTCAGCACGACGGCGGCCAGCGGGCGCGAGGCGATGCTGGGCATCGTCGAGGCAGGCCAGTGGTTTGGCGAGGTGTCGCTGCTGATGGATGCACCGCGCGTGTATGACACCCGCGCCGTGGTCGACTGCGAACTGCGGGTCGTGCCGGCCGCCACGTTCCACGCGCTCGTCGACGAACAGCCGAAGTTCCTGCGTGAGTTCGTCCGTCTGATCGGCCACCGTTATCGCTGGGCGCTGGAGTGGATCGACGCAACGGTTCTGCTGCCATTCCCGACGCGGCTGGCGCGCCGTCTGCTGGATGCGCAGCAACTGCATGCCCACGCGGTACCCAGCGAGGCGGACGCGGCGCTGCGCCTGTCGCAGGAAGAACTGAGCCAGATGCTCGGTGTCTCGCGGCAGAGCGTGAATCGCCAGCTCAAGCATTGGGAGGGCCAGGGCATCCTGAGCCTCGACTACGGATGCGTGACGCTGCTCGACAAGGCGGCATTGCGCCAGCTCGCCAACTGAAGCGCTGCATCGGATACGAGGCAAGGCCATCGGACAACGGCCTTGCCTGGCATCTGACGCTGCGGCTTACAACGTCGAGAACTCGGCCCCGCCCTTGGGCCGGATGTACTTGGGCATGGGGATGACACCCATCTTCACCGCGCCGAGCACGGCCGCTTCAATGGCGCCGGCATCCATGATGCTGTGGTACTCGCCGTTCACGAAATTGATGTTGGCGCCGTACACCACCATCACACCCTCCGCCGCCTCCTTGGCATCGGCGGGCACCGAGAAGGTATGCATGGAGCCGCCCGGCTCGAAGAGATAGCTGCCCGCGGTCTGCGGGTCGTGCGGATACTCGACGTAGTTCCATTGCCCTTTGGTTGTGTAGAAGTGAACGGTGCCGGTGTGGAAGTGCGTCGGCAGGACAGTGCCGGGTTCAAACTTGCCGTACAGCACCCACACGCCGTTCTCGCGATCGAGAAACAACGGCGTGATCGTCACGCCGGGCATTTCGGTCGGCAGGCCGCCCACTTCGTTAACGTTGACCGTGAGCAGACGGTCCTGGTGTGTCGTGACTTCAGGGTGAGCCATTGCAATCTCCCATGGGTTTATAGGCCGGTGATACCGGCATCCACCGCCAGCGTCTGGGCGGTGATGTAGACGCTCTCGTCGGATAGAAAGAAGAGGAGCGCGTAAGCGACTTCCCACGCGGTGGCATGCCGGCCGAACGGGCCCGCAACGGTGCCGCGCTCCGGACGGCCCGCGGTGGTCAGGCGCCCCAGCGGGGTATCGATCAGCCCAGGCATGACCGTGTTCACGCGGATACCGCGTCGCGTGCCCTCCATCGCCACGT
This sequence comes from Ralstonia sp. A12, assembly GCF_000801955.1. Taxonomy (GTDB): domain Bacteria; phylum Pseudomonadota; class Gammaproteobacteria; order Burkholderiales; family Burkholderiaceae; genus Ralstonia. The sequence continues at coordinate 267,048 of NZ_JSZO01000002.1, read as the reverse complement.
GCCGGGCAAGCCCCTCCAGCCCAGCCTTGGATGCGTCGTACGGAACCAGCTGCGAACCCGCACGCCGGGCGGCAACGGACGACACGAAGAGGATCGAGGCACCGTCCTCCATGCGCTCAAGACCGTGGCGGCAGCACAGCATCGGGCCGCGCAGGTTGGTGTTGAGCACGCGGTCCCATTCGTCGAGCGTGAAGCCGTGCAGCCCTGTCGTGCACGTGATGCCGACGTTGAGCACCATGCCATCGAGGCCGCCCGGGCCACCCAGACCCGTCGCCGCCGCATCGATCATGCGGCGTACGTCGTCTTCGCGGGTGATGTCGGCCTGAATCGCAACCGCGCGACCGCCCTCCTGCGTAATCCGGTGAACTGTCTTGCGTGCGCTGGCAAGGTCGTAGTCAGCCACCGCGACGTGTGCGCCTTCGCGGGCGGCGAGGATGGAGACCGCCCTGCCGTTGCCGATCGGGTCGGTGGCCGCATCAAAGACGCGCTGTCCGCCGCCCACCACCAGAACGCGCCGCCCTGCCAGCCGGCCTCTGCCGGGCGCCTCGCCAAGCGAAGCCGCGCTGGGCGCTCGTATGTATGCGTTGGATTCCATGGCCATCTGCCCGTGCGGATCAAGCCGTGGGCGCAGGCTGTGCATCGGCCTGGCCGAGCATGCCGGACAGCACCTGGAGCTTGGCCGGCTCAGGCAACCCGCCAAGCAACTGGCGCATCATCGTCAGGCTGTCGAAGTAGATCCGCTCGCAGATCAGGGTCTCGCCGTCAAAGAGGAACAGCGCGATCATGCGGCAGCGGAAGCTGTTGCCGGTGGGCGGCAACCCACGGAGTACGCCACGGTGCGTACCCAGCAGCCAGAATTCAACGATGACGGCGTCTTCCGTGTGGCGCAGCTGGATGATCTCGCTGCGCTGGTCAGGAAAGGCCTTTCGGCTCTGTGTGTAGTACGCGCGTACGCCGTCGTTGCCGTCGTAGATGTCGCCGTTGGGAATGATCTCGTAGTGCGGATGCGGGAACGTTGCCAGCACGGCGTCAAAGTCCTGCTTGATCTCGTCGGCAAAGTGATCCAGCACGAGGCGTTCGCGGTGCGCGCGAAGCGCTGCGCTGATCGATACGGTGTCCATCGTCGTCTCCAGTCCTGTCGGCATCGTCGGGGCGCCCGTGGCCGCCATCGGAAGCGGCCGCGGACCAGCGCATTATCAAAAGCCGCCCGCGCGCAGACTGTCGTGGATTGGCGATCTTGCCCTGGGACTAACCCGAAGCTAAGGAAACGACCGGCAACCCACCCGCAACGTTAGGGAACGTGAACATAGGAACCGCCTCCCTACGCTAGACTGCGCTCCACAGCGCATCTCCAACGTTCAAGACACCTCCATCAAGATCAACGCATGCGGTCCTCATCTATGAAACGGCTTCTCTTTGTTGTTGTGTCGGTGCTTGCCCTTGGCGCGTGCGGCAAAAAAGAAGAAGCACCCAACGCGGCAGGTGCCATCGGCCAGGCTGCCATGGCGCCCGCGCCAGAAGCCAGCGCCAAGCAGGCCGAGGGCGCCGAGCGCCGCTTTCTCGCCTACGAGCATCGCGTCTCATTGGAAGTCGATGCCCCGCAGATGGAGCGCCTGTACCGCGAGCTGCAAGACGCTTGCGTGAACGAGGCCACCTGGCACTGCACGGTCATGGACGCGAGCATCCAACTCGAACGCGACCAGCGCGGCGGCACGGCCCACCTGAACCTGCGCGCCAGCTCCGAGGGCGTGCGCGCCATGCGCAAGCGTCTGGCCGACAGCGGTGGCGTAGTCAGCCAGGGCACCCACGTGGATGACCTGGGCCAGCCGATTGCCGAAGTCGGCAAGCGCCTGGACATGCTCAAGAACTACCGCGCCAGCCTGCTCGACCTGCAGCGCAAGGCGACCAAGGTGGAAGACCTGATCCTGATCGCAGAAAAGCTGTCGGAAACGCAATCTGAGTTGGAAGCGGCCACGGGCCAGAGCGCGCACCTGATGGACCGCGTGAACCGCGAGGTGCTGTCGATCGACCTGAGCACCCGCCAGACCGCTGCGCGCAGCTTGTGGGCGCCCATCGGCAACGCCTTGCATGAGTTCATGCCGTCACTGGTGCATGCCAGCGCGAGCGTGATCTCGGCAGTGGCCTACCTGCTGCCATGGGTGATCGTGCTGTCGATCGTGGGCGTGCTGATTGCACGCGTGCGGCGCAAGTGGCGGCAGCGAAAGACAGCCGACTAACGGGTCACCGAGTCATGCACAAAGCGCTCGCCAGAAACAGCGAGCGCTTTTTCTTTGGACTCGGGCTGCCCCAACTGACGGCGGAGGCTCGTGCGCCCGCTCCCCTCGACTAACGTTCCTCCGCAAACGTGCTGCCAAACATCGGATGGCCGCCGGCAGATTCGCTGCGCGTTGCCTCGTCCTGCAGCACGTCCCAATGCTCGACGAGTTTTCCGTCTTCGATCCGCAGGATGTCCATGGCGATCATGGCGGCGGGCGTTGCTGAACTCGTGTATCGACTGTGCACCCAGACAAAGTCGTCTTTGGCGATGACCATGTCGTATTCAAAGCGGATGTCGCCCATCGAGCGGACCAGGCTGAACAGTCCATCGCGTCCGGCAGGCACATGCCGGCTGTGCTGGACGTAGGCCTCAGACCAGAACAGCGCTGCCTTCGCGTAGTCCTTCTGGTTGAACAGCGTGTCCAGCGCATTGAGAACGAACGCGGTGTTCTTCTCTTCCAGTGTTGTCGTCATGGCATGCACTCCGATTCATCGCACCACCGCATAGCGCGGCGCCGGGGTGTTCATCGACAGGTGCGGCGACATCGTCCGCCGCGCGGCCTCGTAGGCTTCCCACTCCTCGCCGGCATGCAGTGAGGGGATCGTCACAAGCTCGCGACGATCGAAGCCCGTCAATGCGGCGTCGACCATGTCGGTGGCCGACATGACAATCTCCTTGGGCAGGTGCTCAAGCGGGAGACCTCCGCTCTGCCAGAAGTCGGTGGCCGTAGCGCCGGGCAGCACGGCTTGCACCTGCACGCCCTTGTCGGCGAGCTCGTGATGCAGCGATTGGCTGAAAGCGAGCACAAACGCCTTGCTGCCGCCGTAGACACCGTTGAGCGTTTCCGGGGTGATGGCAACGATGGACGAGATGTTGATGACTGCGCCCTTACCACGTGCAACAAAGCCGGGGATGGCGGCATACGTCAGCCGGGTGAGCGCGGTGACGTTCAGATCAATCATGCGTGCCATCGCGTCAACATCACTCTCCAGCAGCGGTGTATGCGTACCCACGCCCGCGTTGTTGACCAGCAGTGTGATGCTGGCGTCCTGTTTCAACTTGGCCTCGACGCTGGCAAGTGCCTTGCGGTCACCCAGGTCTGCGTCGACGATCTCAACGCTGCGGTGCGTCTCGTTTGTGATGCGGTCGGTCAGGGAGAGCAGGCGGTCGCGATTGCGCGCAACCAGGATCAGGTCGTAGCCGCGTCGCGCCAAGCGGTCGGCATAGACTGCGCCGATACCCGACGATGCGCCGGTGATCAGCGCCGTACCTTGATGTTGATGTGATTCCGTCATGATGTCGCTCCTGTTCGTGGGGAGGGGTTGTCAATGAATGCGTGAGTGCATTCTGGTTCCAACGCACCGCGACGTGAATGACGTAGATGGGTATGATTCAGGACATGGCTCAACGGGAAACGTAAGGAGAACGGACATGCACCGGATCGGCTTCCTCATCAGCGATGGCTTCCAGATCATGGCGCTCGCCGCACAGTCCGTGTTCGAGTACGCGAACATGGGCATGGGCGAGCCGTTCTATGTGATGGACAACTTCTCCGTCACCGGCGGCGAGGTGCGCTCGTCGCTCGGGCTGGCGGTGGGCACGCGGTCCTTGCGCGGGCGGATTGATGTCGACACCTGGATCGTCGCCGGGGTCAACGACCCGCTCAGCTCCCCAGCGCCCGACAAGATTCTTGCGTACCTGCGCAGGGCGAGCCATCGCGCAAGGCGCATCGCCGGGGTCTGCACCGGCGCGTTCGTGCTGGCAGAGGCGGGCCTGCTGGCACAGCGGCGCGCCACGACCCATTGGGCGTACGGGCGTGAAATGCAGCGGCGGTTTCCGGAAACCCGCGTGGAGGAAGACCGGATCTACATCGTCGATGGGCCGATCTGGACGTCCGCCGGCATGACGGCCGGCCTGGACCTGGCGCTTGCCATGGTGGAAAAGGATCTGGGCGCGGAGGCCGCCCGTTCGGTCGCGCACAAGCTGGTGATGCATCAGCGCCGGGCGGGTGGCCAATCGCAGCATTCCGAAATGCTGGACCTCGCGCCCAAGTCAGACCGCATCCAGGATGCGTTGAACTATGCGCGTCAGAACCTAGGCGGTTCACTGACAGTGGAGGCGCTGGCGGACGCTGTTCACTTGAGCCCGCGCCAGTTCAGCCGGGTGTTCACGCTTGAGACGGGGCAGTCTCCAGCCAAAGCCATTGAGAAACTCCGGCTGGAGGCCGCGCGCCTGATGATCGAACAGAGCCGGCATCCGCTTGAGGTCATCGCTCGGGAGACCGGCTTTCGTGACCGCAGGCATATGCGCGAGGCGTTCATGCGCGGGTTCGGCCTTCCACCCCAGGCAGTCCGGCGCGACGCGCGCCTGGATGGGTAGAGCGCCTGCCCGAACAGCTTGCGCCCTTCCCCCTCCAACTTACGCCGCCTTCAGCCCTTCCATCGCCTCACGCACGTAGGCGATCAGGTCAGGGCCCATCCATGGGCTGGCGGAAAGCTCCGGCTCACGCTCCATCGCCAGACGGATTTTCGCCTGCGTTTGCGGATCGTCACCGGCATACGAGCGGAACAGCTCGACCCAATGCCGGGCAAGCTGCTGCATCTCCGGCGCATGCGGCGCCGTGCCCTTGGCCAGATGCTGCCGCACCTCGGCAATGAGGGTCGGCCACTCGTTAGCGCGCTTGCCGAAGTTCGCCCGCATGTACTGCAGTTCCTGCGGCGACAGGTACTTCGCATAGATCGCGAGCTTGGTCTCGTTGGCCGCTTCCATGATGAAGTCGAGCATCGCCAGGCTGATGCCGGTGCGATCCTGCAGGACCGGCTCGTTCACATGCATGGTGTGCAGCTTGGCCGTGAGGATCGGGTCCGCCACCGCATCGTGCGCGAGCAATTCCATCCAGCGTTTGGACAGCGCCTGTGCCTCTGTGCTGCGGGCGTGTACCCCACGCGTCATCGCCTCCTGCACGGTTGCCACCAGTGCCGCCCAGCGCTCGTGGCGTGCGGTATCCGCATCCAGACGTTCGGCACGCGCGCGTTCTTCCTGTGAAAGATATTTGTCGTACATGGTCATCCATTCCAAGGTTGTGAGCCATTCAGCAAGCTCGGGCTCTTCCTCGCGCATGAGCTGGTCGTGCAGACGGGTCAGCCGGTCGCGCAGCACGCTGGCCTGCGTGATCTGCTGATCGAGCATCGCAATCTGCCGTTCCATGATCGTGGTCAGGGGAACGTCCGGGTTTGCCAGGAAAGCCCCAACGTCAGCCAGCGACATGCCGAAACGCCGCAACGCCTGGATCTGGTGCAGCCGGGCGATGTCAGCCTTGTCGTATAGCCGGTAGCCGCTGTCGGAGCGGGCCGAAGGCGTGAGCAGACCGATGCTGTCGTAGTGATGCAGCATGCGGACCGTGAGGCCGCAGCGTTTGGCGAGATCGCCCACTTTCAACAACATGGCTGGCTCCTGTCTTCTGGCTTGAACCCCAGGCTAGGACCTCACGCAGTGTGAGGGTCAAGCGCGGCGTGAATGGATCGCGCCCCGTGAAGACGCAAGCGCACTCCGCATTCTGAACCATGCCCCCTCCGTGGTGGGGACTCCGGCCCGCCAACCCGCGCCGCTCCGTGCGTCATAAAAAATTCATTCAACTCTGTGTTCAGTGCACCCGCATGTGACCGTTAGGCGGAATGTCCGATCTTGCGTCCCCACGCCATGACCTCCTCACCGCTTCCCTTGCCGGCGGGCATTACGCCCGAAATGCTGCGCACGGTGTTCCAACCGATCTTTCGTCTGTCCACCACCGAGGTGCTTGGCTACGAGGCGCTGCTGCGCGGGCCGGTCGGCTCGGCCATGGAGTCGCCCGCCGCCTTGTTTGCCGCAGCATCGGACACTGAGGGTGCGATTGCGCTGGAGACGACTGCCGCGCGCCTGGCCATCGCCAACTTTTCGGCCATGCGCCTGCCGGGCAAGCTGTTCCTGAATTTCAGCGCGTTTGGTGTGCGTCAGCTGCTGCAAGACCACGCCCGCCTGCTGCACGCGATTGCCGACCACGATTTGCACCCCTCGCGCATCGTCATCGAGCTGACCGAGCAGACGCCTATTGACGACCTCGCCAGCTTTGCCCAAGCGCTGTCAGTAGCGCGTGACTTTGGCATGCAATGCGCGCTGGACGATTTCGGCACGGGCAACGCCAACCTGAACCTGCTGATCGAGCTGACGCCGGACTTCATCAAGCTCGACAAGTACTTCCTGCGCGACATCGCCAAGCACCCGGCCAAGCTGGACGTCACACGCTCATTGCAACAAACCCTCAAGGGCAGTGCGACCAGCATCATTGCCGAAGGGCTGGAAACGGAAGACGAACTGGGTGTGGTGCGCGATCTGGGTATCCGATTTGGCCAGGGCTTCTTCCTGGGGCGGCCGCAGGACAGGCCGGCAGGTGACATGTCGAGCCAGGCAGCGCGCGTGCTGCAGTCGTCGCAGATTGCGGTGTTTCCGCAAGCCGTGCGGGTGGGCTGGCGCGCCATCACGGCGAGCAAACTGCTGCGCGTGGCCCCCACCCTGCCCCTGCGTTGCAGCAACGACGATGTGCTGAACCTGTTCAACCGCCACCCCGATCTGCACGCCGTGGCGCTGCTCGATGAAGACGAACGGCCGCTGGCACTCATCGCCCGCCGTGCCTTCATTGATCGCTATGCGATGCCGTATCACCGTGAGCTGTACGGCAAGAAATCTGCGCTGGCGTTTGCCAACCGGCAGCCGGTGCTGGTGGAGAAATCGGCATCGCTGGAAGACATGTCAGCACTGCTGATGAGCGAAGACCAGCGCTACCTGACCGACGGTTTCATCATCACCGAGCACGGCCGCTACCTGGGCCTGGGCACGGGCGAAGAACTCGTGCGCACCGTCACCGAAATCCGCATCGAAGCGGCGCGCTATGCCAACCCGCTCACGTTCCTGCCGGGCAACATTCCGTTGAACCTGCACATTGAACGTTTGCTGGAAGCCCGCGCGGAGTTCTACGCCTGCTATGTGGACCTGAATCACTTCAAGCCCTTCAATGACCAGTACGGCTATTGGCAAGGCGACGAGATGCTGAAGATGGCCGCCGCCGTGCTGGCCACGGCGTGTGAGCCGACACGCGACTTTCTCGGCCACGTGGGCGGGGATGACTTCCTGATCCTGTTCCAGAGCGCCGACTGGCACGCGCGCGTGGAGCATGCCATCGCCGCGTTCAACACCAACGCGCTGGCCATGTACACACCGACCGACCAGATGGCCGGCGGCATCCATGCCGAAGACCGCAAGGGCTTGCCGGCGTTCTTCCGTTTCGTGACGATGGCGGTGGGCGCGCTGCACGTGGTCCCCGGCGCTGCGCGCAACAGCGACGACATCGGCACCGCCGCCGCACTGGCCAAGCGCCGTGCCAAGCAGAGCGACAACGGTTTTTACCTGGAAGCGATGCGGCCCGCGCAAACGCTGTCGGCCATCGCCTGAGCGCGTTCGGCTACAGCGCCTCCGCCGGATCACGCCGGCGGCGGGCCGGACGTTTGCTTGCCAGCCGCGTGAGGTCGTCCACCAGGTGCGCATGCAACGCCTCCAACCCCTCCTGCTCGAAGAAGTGGTGACCTGGCAGCGTGCGCAATACGCTCGGGCCGCGCGTGACATCGGCCCAGGCGGCATAGTCCGCCTCGTTCAGCAGCGGGTCATCCTGGCCGCGAAAGCCGAACAGCGGCAACGACAGCGGCGGCTCCTCGCGGTAGTCATAGATTTCCGACAGGCGCAGATCGGCCCGCAAGGTCGGCAGGATGTACGACAGCGTGCGCGTGTCCGTCAGCACGGATTCCGGCATCCCCCCCAGCCCGCGCAGGCGGTCGATGAATGCTGTCTGCTCCAGCTCGCAGATGGGTGGGCGGCCCAGCAACCGATGCGGTGCGCGATGCCCTGAAATGGCCAGCGCCACCGGCTGCGCACCGCCACGGGCGCGCAGCGTACGTGCCAGTTCAAACGCCACCAGCGCACCCAGGCTGTGCCCGTAGAACGCAAACGGCAACGCATCCGCCTGCGCACCGGCCACCTCATCGGCCATGCCCGGCAGCAGCGCATCGAGATGGCTGGCACGCGCCACCCCCGCGGGCAGGAAGCGATGCGGCAACTGGATGGCGCGTACCTCAAAGCTCGGCAGCCCGGCTGGCCATTTGGCGAAGTTGCCCGCGCTGCCGCCCGCGTGGTGGAAGCAGTACAACCGCAGGCGCGGCGCTGTCACAGGCGTGCGCCCGATCGGAACGATGTAGCGTAGCTGGGACATGGCAGTCGCCCTCCTTACCAGGAAACCTCGCGCGGCAGGCCGTAGGCATCTGCGCCGGGGAATGCGGACCACGTGGGCGCCTGCGCTTCCTGCGCCGGGCTGTGGCCGGTAAATTGGGCCAGCAGCGCGTGCTGGCGGGTGCGGGCAGACGCAATGCTGGCCGCCTTCACGTGGCCATACCCGCGAATCTGCTTGGGCAGGTTGGCAAGCTGCAGTACTGCGTCGTACGTGAGCGCGTTGAGCTTGCCCAACGCAATGTCGATGGCCTGCTCGTACTCGACAATCAGCGCACGCTCCTGCCGGCGTTCATGCGTGTAGCCAAACGGATCGAAGCGCGTACCGCGCAGCCATTTGAAGCGTGCCAACACGGCAAACAAGCGCTGCGTGCCGGGCCCGAACGTTCGCTTGCGCGGCGTGCCGCCTTCCAATGCCGAGAGAACGGGCGGCGCCAGGTGAAAGCGCAGCGTGACGTCGCCTTCAAAGGTTTCGGCCAAGGCTCGGCGGAAGTCCTCACCGCTGAACAGCCGTGCCACCTCGTACTCATCCTTGTAGGCCATCAGCTTGAACAGGTTGTGCGCCACGGCGGTCGCCAATGTCTGCTTGCCGGTGGCAGCGCGCTCGGCCTGGCGCACGTGCTCGACAAAATTCACATAGCGGCGCGCATACGCTTCGTTCTGATAGGCCGTCAGAAAGCCACGGCGATGGGCGAGCACGGCATCCAGGCTGGCAGGCTTTTGCAGCTTGACGATGGATTCCGCCAGCGGCTTGCTCGTACCGATGCCCGCATCGAACGCGGCATACCTGCCCCACTGGAACGCGCGCTGATTGGCCTGCACAGCGACGCCGTTGTGTTCGATGGCGCGCAGGATGGACGCCTCCGACACCGGCAGCAGCCCGCGCTGAAATGCGTAGCCGAGCATCAGCAGGTTGGTGTACAGCGCATCGCCCAGGTGGTGCTGTGCAAGCGCACCCGCGTCGACAAAATCCAGCTTGGCCTCGGCCGTCTCCCCCAACAGGCGGCGTAGTTGCTCTGAGGGGAACTGCCAGTCCACCTGCCGGATGGCATGGCCGGGGGGTTTCTCCTCCGTGTTCAGCACGATCTGCGTGTGACCGGGCTTGATCTTGTCCACCGCATCACGCGCAGCAGCGGTGAGGATGTCGTAGCCGAGCACCACATCGGCCTGGCATGCGGGAATGCGCTGCGAGTGCAACGCGTCCTGCCGCTGCGCAATGCGCACGTGCGACATCACCGCACCGTTCTTCTGCGACATGCCGGTCATGTCCAGCACCGAGGCGCCCTTGCCTTCCAGGTGCGCGGCCATGCCGAGGATGGCGCCGACCGTGATGACGCCCGTACCACCAATGCCGCAGATGAGCACGTTGAACGGCGCATCGAGCGCTGCGAGTTGCGGCGTCGGCAAGGCCGGCAGGTTGTCGGGCAACGCGGCCTTCTGCTGTTTGCGCCCGCTGCCGCGCAGGCGGCCGCCTTCCACGGTCACAAAGCTTGGGCAGAAGCCCTTGGCGCACGACGTGTCCTGATTGCACGACCCCTGGTGCACGGCACGCTTGCGGCCGAACTCGGTTTCCAGCGGCACGATGGACGAGCAGTTCGATTGCGTGGCGCAATCTCCGCAACCTTCACACACCAGCGGGTTGATGAAGAGGTGCCGGGCCGGCGCCTGCACCGCCTGCTTCTTCTTGCGGCGGCGCTTCTCCGCCGCGCACACCTGTTCGTAGATCAGTACGCTGGTGCCCTGCACCTCGCGCAACTCACGCTGTACGGCATCGAGTGCCTCGCGCGGGTGGAGGGTCACGCCGTCGGGCAGGCCCGCGCGGCCATCGTGGCGCGACGGATCTTCCGACACCAGCGCGATGCGCGTCACGCCTTCCGATGCCAACTGCCGTGCAATCGCCGGCACAGTCACGGCGCCGTCCACCGGCTGGCCGCCCGTCATGGCCACTGCGTCGTTGTAGAGCAGCTTGTAGGTGATGTTCACCTTGGCCGCAATGGCCGCGCGGATGGCGAGATAGCCCGAGTGGAAGTACGTGCCGTCGCCCAGGTTGGCAAACACATGCGGCACCTGCGAGAACGGCGCCTGGCCGATCCACGTTGCGCCCTCGCCGCCCATCTGCGTGAAGGTCTTGTTGTGCTCAGGGTAGATGGCGGTGGCCATGATGTGGCAACCGATGCCGCCCAGCGCCAGGCTGCCTTCGGGCACCTTGGTGGACGTGCTGTGCGGGCACCCCGAGCAGTAGTAGGCCGAGCGCGCGGGCGTTGCCACCTCGCGGTCGAGAAAGGCCTGCCGGTCACGCAGCCATGCCGCCGTCTTGGCAAGGCGGCCCTGCGGGTGCAACAGTGCCAGCCGGTCGGCAATCACCATGGCGATCTGCGCGACGGACAAATCCGTCTTGGCCGAGAACACACCGTTGCCCGCTGGCCCCGCCAGTTCCCCCACCCCATCGGACTTGCCAACGATGCGCGGGCGCGCGTTGTCCGGCAGGTCATACAGGAACTGACGCAACTGCGATTCGACCACCGGGCGTTTCTCTTCGATGACGAGAATCTCGTCCAGCCCCATCGCGAAATCGCAAATGCCATGGGGCTCCAATGGCCACGGCATCGCTACCTTGAACAGGCGCAGGCTGGCCATCTCGGGCGCATCGGCGTCGATCTCCAGCAGGGCGAGCGCTTCGCGCACGTCGCGGTAGCTCTTGCCGGAAGCAACGATGCCCAGCCGCGCGGTGGGCGCATCGTGCGTGGTGCGGTTGAGCCGGTTGGCACGTGCGTAGGCCAGCACGGCAGGCAGCTTGTGGTCTTGCATCAGCGCTTCCTGCTTGCGTGCGGTCAGACCCAGCGGGTCTGAAGAGAGGCGGCAGTTCACACCACCTTCGGGCAGCACATGATCTGTCGGCAGATGAATCTGCAGCGCAAACGGATCGGCGTCGATGCTGGCGGACGATTCCACCGTATCGGCCAGCGCCTTGAAGCCGACCGCGCAGCCCGAATAGCGCGACATGGCCCAGCCGTGCAGGCCCAGCTCGATGTATTCCTGCACATCAGCCGGATACAGCAGGGGAATCATCGCCGAGCAGAACAGGTGGTCGCTCTGATGCGGCAGCGTGGACGAATACGCACCGTGGTCGTCACCCGCCACCAGTAGCACCCCGCCGTGCGCGCTGGTGCCGGCATGATTCAGGTGCTTGAGCACATCGCCCGAACGATCGACGCCTGGCCCTTGGCGTACCAGAGCGCGAAGACACCATCGTGCTTCGACTCACCCAGCAGATGCACCTGCTGCGTGCCCCATACGGCGGTGGCGGCCAGATCTTCATTCACCCCCGGCTGGAAACGGATGTCGTGCGCCGCCAGCGCATCGCTGGCCTTCCAGAATGCCTGATCCAGCCCGCCCAGCGGCGAGCCGCGATAGCCCGACACAAAGCCCGCCGTGTTGAGCCCAGCAGCGCGATCACGCAGGCGCTGCACCACCATCAGGCGGACCAGCGCGTCGATACCGCTCAGGAACACGCGCCCCGTGTGCGCTGTGAATTTGTCTTGTGCCGTGATGAGTTGCACGCGAACCTCGCGAAAGGTGGGGCCGGTATCAAAATGCGGCGCGAGCGGGGGCCTGCCCCGCCGCGCAGCGGGCATCGGAACAGCGTTGGTTGGAAGGCGAGGAAGCGCCCGGTGGCTTACCAGTCGATCAGGCAGGCGCTCCACGACAGCCCGGCGCCAAAGCCGATCAACACGACCTTGTCACCGCGCATCACGCGGCCCTGCCGCACGGCATCGCCCAGCGCCAGCGGAATGCTGGAGGCGCCAGTGTTGCCGGTATCCGCCAGGCTCACGAAGAAGCGTTCGGGCGCAATGCCCATCTTGATGCGCACCGACTCCAGCATGTGCGCATTGGCCTGATGGAAGACGAACAGATCCACGTCTTCTTGCTCCAGGCCGTTCTTCTCCAGCAGCGCGTCAATCACCTCCGGCACCTTGGTCAGCACGAAGTTGAAGACGCCGGGCCCATTCATGCGGAAGTCCGGTTGATACGCGCCGCCGCTGGTCAAGCCGTGCAACCCCGAGGTGTGTGCGGTGATAGCTTCAGCGCCTGTGCCGTCGGTGCCGAACTCGAAATCACGCACCCCGATGCCGTGATCGGCCCGGCGGATGAACGACGCCGTGGCCGCATCGCCCATGATGGTCTTGAGGCTGCGGTCTTCCGGCGCCACCAGCTTGGTGTACGTGTCGGCCGTGATGAGCAGCACGCCCTTGGCGCGGCCGCTGTCGACCAGCCCTTCGGCCAGCATCAGGCATGACACGTAACCCGAGCAGCCCTGATTCACGTCGAGCGCGCCGCTGCGCGTGGGCAGGCCCAGCGCGTGCTGCACCAGGCAGGCGCTCGTCGGGATCAGGAACTTGGGCGTCTGGCTGCAGAACAGGATGAAGTCCACCTCTTCCGGGGCGATGTCGTGTTCGTCCAGAAGACGGCGTCCGGCGGCGATGGCCAGCTCAAGGCTGTACTCGTCGTCGCCGGAAATATGCCGAAGGTGGATGCCGGTTTTGCCCGCGATTTTGTCGACAGGCCAATCCGGGTTCAGCTCGGCAATGGATTGATTGCTGAGCGTCGCATCCGGCAGCGCATAGCTGATCGATTGAATCTGTACCGCCATGAGAGGACTCCGCGTGATTGCGTGGTGGCGCGATTGCGTTATTGACGGTGATACACAAGAGGAACCATCACGGGATCGGCCTGCCGCAGCAGCGCCCCACCCCACGAAAAGCCCACGCCAAAGCCGACCATGCCGAGCGTTTCGCGCGCCGGGCGCGGTGCGTCCGCATCGTGCTCGGTCACCATCATCAGTGGGATGGACGGCGGGCTGGTGTTGCCGAAGCGGTCGATGTTGCTCGGCATCTTCTCGGGCGCAATGCCGATCTTCTTCGAGAAGTAATCGAGCATGAACTTGTTGGCCTGGTGGAAGAGCCAGCGGTCGACGCTCTGCACGGGCCAGCCGGAGATGGTGGAGAGCTGCTGCACCAGTTCCGGCACGTGATTGAGCGTGAGGCCAAACACGGCCGAGCCGTCCATGTACAACTCTTCCTGCGAGCGCAGCACCTTGTCCTGCGGATGCGGACGGCGCTCGGCAGATTCGGTCGTGCGCGGCTGGCGAAAGCCACCGGCTTCGATGATGAGCGAATCGCTGCCCGCGCCGTTGGTGCCGGCAAAGAAGACGCTCTCGGCCGCGTCTTCCGAATACTCGATGGCCGTGGCCGTGCCCGCATCACCAAACAGGATGTTGGCCGGAATGTCGTGCGGCGAGATCAGCTTGCTGGGCGTATCGCCCACCAGCAGCAGCACGCGCCGCATGCCTTCCTTGGCCAGCAGCCCGAAGGCCACCATCAGCCCATACACATAGCCCGAGCAGCCGAGCGTGATGTCGAACGCCGCGCAGTGGAACGACAGCCCCAGCCGGCGTTGCAGCACGCAGCTCGTGGCCGGCACTACGTAGTCGGGCGTTTGCGAGAGGAAGATCAGCGCGTCGACGGAATCCTTCTCCCAGCCGACCGACTCCAGCAGGCGCTCGGCAGCCGCATAGCAGAGATCGGATGCACACATGCCATCAGGCGCCACGTGCCGGGTCTGGATGCCGCACAGCTTGGCCGTGCGGCCGATCTCCACCGGATCACCGGCGATGTCTTCGTTGCGCCGGACGTGATCCGGCACCGCGGCAGACACCCCGGCAATGCGCGCGTTGTGAAAGCGCCGGTAGCCCATTCAAGCCTCAACGCTCTGGCCGTGCACCAGCGCACGCAACTGGCCGAAGGTGATCAGCTCCTGCAACGCCATCGGGTCAACCACCTTCTGGTAGTGCGTGTCGATCAAGGCGATGGTGCTGAGAAACGCCAGCGAATCCCACACTGCGTCTTCCACCAGGTTGAAGTCGTCGGTGATCCGTTCCGGCGACACTTCGAGCAGGGCCGCGAAGTCTTCAATGAATTTGCGATCGTCCATCGGTTCACCTCAATCATCAGGAAACAGCGGGGGAAATACGCCAGTCGTGCCGGCGAGCGTGGTCCAGCAATACTGCGTTGGAGCCGACCGCCACCGGGTGGTCAGCCAGGGAAAGCAGGGGGATGTCGCTGTCGTGGTCGCCGTAGGCAAAGCCGCCGCGCATCGACAGATCGTGCGCTTGCAGGAACTGGCGCAGCGCAATGGCTTTGCCTTCACCAATCGTCGGCTCACCCAGCATGGCGCCGGTGTAGCGGCCGTCGCGCTGCTCCAGGCGGGCGCACACTACGTGTTCGATCGATAGGTCAGCCGCGATGGGTGCAATCGCCTCGGCAAACGAACCGCTCACCACGATGACGGTGGCCCCATCCTGCTGATGCGCCTTGAGCTGCGCGACCACCGTGTCGTGATACAGCGCCGCACGATTGGCCTCGAACCACTGCTGCGCGGCGCGCGCCATGTCTGCCACCGGAATGCCCGCGAGCTGCCGATAGAAGTAGTGGTTCTGCGCGGCGCGGTTGGCGTTGCGCTCGACGTACCACGTCAGGTTGGCGCGCACGTCACGGATGCGGCGCTCGGCCTGGTCGGGCGCGCAAGCTGAGCTGCGGTGGTATTGCTCCAGCACGGCGAGCATGCTCTTCGAGCGGATCAGCGTTTCATCCAGGTCGAACACTGCGCAGATGCGTGCGGCTTCGACCTCGGGCGCAGCACGTGCGGGAGCGACGGGCGAGATGACAGCGGTCATAACAGCGCCTTCGCTTCAGTTGTGTAGCGACTTGAGCGCCGTACTTTCCAGCGCCGAGACGAACTTGCGGTCCAGCACCGTAAAGGTGAGCGTGAGCTGCGCAATCACCTTGCCCTGCTGGCGAAAGTCGATCTGCACGGCCATCTTGCCGTCGCCCGTGGTGCGCAGGTTGCGCTCCAGCACGCGGTACTCCAGGTCCACCCGGAACGGATAGGCAAACGCCTTGAAGTCCACGTTGATGTTCTCGGCCAGGTACATCTTGGCTGCCGTGGAGTGGAATTTTTGCGTGACAGCGTTGCCCATCTGCCGCGCCGCTTCCAGCAACACCATGAACTGCACATGCTTGCCGGTCACGTGGTCGCTCAGGTCGGCGCAGTCATCGTCAATCAGCAGCACGCTGGCATAGGTGTCTTCGCCCGTTTCCTGCGGGTCGGAGATCAACGTGTTCGAACGCTTGGTCTTGTGCGTGAGCGCGCCGTCACAGCGCTGGTGGCTATCGAAATAGCTGCGCAGTGAAATCTGCCCGGCATGGTTGCTCTGCGCCACCAGATCACGCAGCACGTCGACCTGCGATTCCGAGATGCCCTGCTCCAGCGAGATGGCAGCCGGCTCCAGCTGCCCTTCACGAACACGCGTGACGAGCTCGTCGAACGTGAGGATGCTTTGCGCGTTGGACAACTCCTGAAACTTGTTGCCAACCACACGAATGAGGGTATCGGTCATAGGGCGCCTGTCGTATGCGTGCCGGGTAGTCGAATTGCCAATTGCGAATCACTCAAATCAATTTGAGCGTCGATCGCATTTGTCATCGTTTTTATATCGACCCGCCTTTTCCGCATGTGCGTCATTGCATTTACATATGCGGCCAACCTGATGAATTCGCGCTTTGGTGCTCTGCCGCAAATCCACTGCTGGAAACGGGTCACTGCCTCTGCTGGACGCATCCTACCGTTTGCTGCAATGCGGTCAACTGCAAAAAAGTACAGTAGACGCGTTGCCGCTTTTCACACAGCATCCGCGCTTAATCACGGCGCCTTTGTGCTTTGAACCAAATCGGGGCACAGGCGGCGCTGCGGCACCTTTTTGATCTGCAAAACGGTGCGTGCACGTGATTTAAAAGGCCGCCATTGGATTGCCAATCAATCCAATGCGACGGATTGGTGAAATCGCGCGTTGGTATGCGGCCTCCAGCCCAACCTGGAGGCCTGCATTCCGACCCGCCCCACACTCCAACAGAGGCAACAAGATGGCTCAACACGATTCCAAGGCCTTGGCCAATCAGTTCATCCGTGCGCTGGAAACGCGCGACCTTGACGCCGTATCGGACCTGCTGGCCGATGACGTCGTTTTTGAAGACGTGCCACTGGCCGACACCGTGCACCGCGGCAAGCCCCGCGCCGTCGAGAAGGTGGCCGAGTTCTTCGGCAAGTCGTCTTCGTACGTCTGGAACAAGCACCGCGTGGTGTCGGAAAACGGCACGGTGTTTGTCGAGCGCACCAGCGACATCGTCTTCGGCGACAAGAAGGTCACGCTGCCGATGGTCGTCATTCTCGAGTTCAACGACGCCGGCAAGCTGACGCTGTTCAAGGACTACTTCGACCTGCAGACGCTGCAAAACCAGCTCGCCTGATTCAACTGAATCACTGAATGCAGGCACGCCGTCATCCCGAGCGGATGGCGGCGCCTTCCTATCGATCCACCGTTTGAGGAGATGACCGATGAGCACGTCGTATCGCTCCGAAATCCACCGCTTTGGCGCACCCGCCGAAACCCGTGACCTGCACATCGATGAAGCCGTGGCGCTGGTGCGCGATGGTGATGCGATTGCCGTGTTGCTGGATGTGGTGCAGCCCGAACAACTCGATACGTGGTGGGCCGACCCGGCCTACCCCGAGGTGATTCCGCACCGCTCGCTCTCGGGCGTGGCCAACACCGGCGTAGCCGTCGGGCCGATGCAGTTTCTGGAAAACGAAAAGCTCGTGGTCGGGCTGGCCGACTACTTTGCCTATGCCGGCCGCTTCAACGGGCAACTGCGCAACACCGCCTTCGCGCGGCTCATTCACGATGCGCTGCACATTGACACCGTGCAGGTAGGCACGTGGGCGGAGTTTCCGCTCACCTCCAAACGCGAGTTCCAGCCCAAGAAGGAAGGCGTGTACAGCGTGCCGCCGCATTGCGACGCCATCCACTTCTCGCGCGACCCGGGCAACTGGCCGATTGGCGAGAACTACTCCGAGCTGAAGAACCAGATCTCGGTGTTCCTGTCGGTGGCGGATTCCGATGAAGGCACGGGCCTCGTGTTCTGGGACTACCGCCCGCAGGACTTCGCCCAATTGCACACACTGATGGCCGAGTTCTTTGCCAATCAAAGCATCCCCCAGCTTGAAGACGTGCCCAAGCTGGTGGTGCATGGCAAACCCGGCCAGCTGCACGTGCTCAACACGCGCGTCATGCATGCCGTGGAGCAATGCCAGGCCGTGCGCCGCACGATCGGCGCCTTCCTGGTGCGCCACGAAGACAGCTGGCGCATGTTCCACTGACCCCGCCCAGCCACCCGTTGACCGGCAGATGCCCGCGCGGTGTCTGCCGGTGCAAGAGGCCATCTCATGAAGAAATGGATCGTGCTGTTTTCGATCGGCATCTACCTGTTGCTGATCAACCTGGACCTGACCATCGTCAATCTGGCGCTGGCGGAATTCTCCAAAGATTTCAACGCCAGCATCGAGCAGATTCAGCTGGTGATCGTCAGTTACCTGGCGGCTGCGGCGGCGTTCTTCTGTCTGTCGGGCGTGCTGGCCGACCGCTACGGCAAGAAGCGTGTGTTCATGGCGGGCGGGCTGCTGTTCGTGCTGTCGTCGCTCTACATCGGGGCGTTTGCACACAGCATCGAGGCCATCATCGCGGCGCGCTTTGTTCAGGGCATCGGC
The DNA here is from genome assembly GCF_000801955.1 of Ralstonia sp. A12. Lineage (GTDB taxonomy): Bacteria > Pseudomonadota > Gammaproteobacteria > Burkholderiales > Burkholderiaceae > Ralstonia. Next base: position 248,801 of record NZ_JSZO01000002.1, on the reverse strand, counting down.
TTCTCAGCCACGCTGGGGCTGGCGCTCATCCTGATCGGCAAGGCGTTTCCGCCCGAGCAGAAGGGCCTGGCAACGGGCGTGGCCGTCACCATTACCGGGATCGGGCTGGCGGCGGGGCCGCCGCTGGGCGGCTTCATCCTGCAGGCGTTCGGGTGGGAGATGATCTTTCTCATCAACGTGCCGCTGGGGTTGCTGTCGCTGCTGCTGACCGCCGCGTTCGTCGACCGTGACGACGCGAACGAGCTGAGTGCTCGCAAGCTCGACGTGGTGGGCGTGCCGCTATACCTGCTGGGGCTGGGCTGCCTGATCGTGCTGTCCAACGCGCTGGCCACGCTCACGTGGGCGCAGATCGGCGCGCTGGCAGGGGTGGGCGCCATCTCGACCGTGCTGTTCGTGCGCCGCAGCCTGCGTGTGGAGGCACCGCTCATCAATCTGTCGCTGCTGAAGAACGGCACCTACCTGACGGTGGTGGGCATCCGCATCATCTTCAACTTCGTGATGGCGAGCTTCCTGTTCGTGCTGCCGTTGTTCATGCAGAACATCCTGAACTACTCGAAGGTGCGTGCTGGGCTGTGGGTGCTGTGCATGACGGCGTGCATCTTCGTGGTGGGGCCGATTACCGGCAAGGTCATCGACCGCCACGGCTACAAGCTGCCCACACTCACGGGCATGACGTTGCTGCTGGTGAGCTGCGCAGCGTTCCTCACGCTGCGTGTCGACTTGTCCATCGTGCTGTTCGTGATCGGGCTGGTGAGCTTCGGGCTGTCCAACGGAACGCTCACCACCGCCACCATCAACGGCGCGACGTCGCAGGTGTCGCCCAAGCACACGGGCACGGCCATCGGCCTGTTCTTCACGCTGTCGATGGTGGGCGCAATGTTCGGGGTGGCGGTGTCAGGGCTGATCCTGAGCAAGGTGGGGGAACTTGAACTCGCACGCCATATCGCCAGCGCAGCCGCCACGTTCACACCCGAGCAGTTGCGCGCCCTGCAAGGCCTCGTCAATGCCAGCCAGAACCTGGTCAACGTCGCAGGCACGTTTGCCGATCACCCGATCGATACCGTGCGCGATCTCGTCAACACGAGCTACGTGCCCGCCATGCGTGCGTTGATGGCATTCAACGCGCTGCTGGCCGCCATCGGCATCGGCCTGTCGGTTGCGCTGTTCAAGCGCAAGGAAACGCGCCCTGCCGAATCCACCGACACCCCCCAATCCCGCAACGAACACCTCGAAGGAGCCCTGTGATGCAATCCAGATTCCTGAATTTCGATTTCGGCAAGCTGCACTATCTGCAAGGTGGCAAGGCCAACGCGCCCACCATCGTCTTTCTGCACGGCACGGCGTCCACCGCCGCTTCTTTCGCCGATCTGGAACCGATTCTGGGCGACCAGTTCAACCTGATCGCGCTGGACTTTCCGGGCCACGGCCTGTCGGACCACATCGACGTGGCGCGCTTCGGCTTTCAGTACAGCATGATCGGCCTGCGCACCTTGTTTGAAGAGTTCCGCCACCGCCTGTCGCTGCACGAGATCATTGCCGCAGGCAACAGCGTGGGCGCCAACATCGCAACGCAATCGCTGTTCAAGGATCCGAACCTGCTCGGCCTCGTGTCGATCGCCGGCGTGCATGCCGTCAGCCGCGAAGATGCGTTCTCCAACTTTCGCCCCGAGGCGCCCAAGGAACTCGCCTTCAAGAACCACCTGGTGGGCGACGAGGCCGATGCGCTCACGCGTGCCTACCTCGACGTCTCGCAAGCCGGCACCGAAGTCTACAAACGCATGCTGGCGGACATCAAGGAATCCGACGGCAACTTTCGCGAGCAGTTCGCAATCCACCTCAAGACGCAAGGCTGGCTGGATGAGCTGGCCATTCTGTCGGGCAGCAAGGTGCCCTTCCTGTACATCGGCGGCAAAAACGACGCCTTCATCGACAACGCCTACTACGACAAGCTGCAGGCCCGCGTGCCGCGCATCCAGCCCGCCAACGTGCACATCCTGGAAGACGTGGGACACGTACCGCACCTAGAAGCGCCCGAGGTGTGCGGCAAGCTGATCCTCGAATTTTCCAAGACGCTGTAAGGAGCCGGCCATGAGCCTACTGATCGTCGGGTGCGGCCCCGTGGGGATGACGCTGGCCGGGCTGCTCGCCCAGCAGGGCGAGGCGGTGCAGATCATCGACAAGCGGCTGGAGCTGTCGACCCTGCCGCGCGGCATTGCCGTCAACCAGGCGAGCCTGGCCGTGTTCGACCAGCTTGGCATTGGCGCGCAGCTGGATGCGCTGGGCCTGCGCGTGCCGCGCATGAACCTGTACCGGCGCCGTACGTACTTTGCCGACATCAACTTCCACCAGCTCGACATTGCGCGTCCGCACTTCTTCCACCTCACACAAGACGTGATCGAGCGCGCGCTGTATCGGCGGATTTCCGAGCTGGGCGTGTCGATCCGCCAGGGGCTGGAACTGCAGGCGCTGGAGGAGACGCCCACCGGCGTGGTCGCCACCTGTACCCATCTGGATGGCACCGAAGAGCGCATCTTTGCCGACCACGTCATCGCGTGCGATGGCGGCAACAGCACGGCACGTCGCCTGCTCGAGGTACCCGTCGACCAGGTCATGTATGCGGGCTACTTTGTCGTGGCAGACGTGAGCTTCGACGCGCTGCCGCTGGCCAACGACGAGATGCACTGCTTCTGCGGTGTAGATGGCTACCTGATGATCGTGCCGATCCCGGGCGGCAGCTACCGCGTGATCGCGTCCTTCCCGGGTGAAGACCCGCAGAGCGGTTTCGATGCCGCGTTCATTGAACGCATCATCCGCGACATGACGCCCATCACGGCCCACGTGCAACACCTGCACTGGATCACGCACAGCGCATTCGGCCACCGCATTGCCAGCCGCGCACGCGTGGGGCGCGTGTTCTTTGCCGGTGATGCGTGGCACCAATTCAGCCCGATCGGCGGCACCAACATGAACCTCGGCATTGAAGATGCGGCGGTGCTGGCGCGCGCCATCCTCGCCCGCGATCTGGACGCCTATGAGCTGCCGCGCCTGGGCGCCGTCGCGCGCAACCTGGCGGTCACGCGCTACCTCAGTCGCCTGCTGGTGCGCTCGCCCGACCTGGCCACCACGGAGTGGCCGTTTGGTGCGCCATCGCTCCAACACCTGCTGCATGACGAGCTGCCGCGCTTCCTGACCGGGCTGCGCACGCGCATCTCCACTGCAAAGGCCCGCCCGGAAACCGAAGTCGCTACCGCCTGACCGGCACAGGAGACCTTCATGGTGCTCACGCTCCGCATGCCTGCGGCCAGCCGGCTGCCGTCGCTCACCGGGCTGCGCTTTCTGGCGGCCTTGCTGGTCTTCCTGTACCACGGGTCGCTCATGAAGATCGTGGTGTTCAACCCGTTTGCCGATGTGCAGTGGGCCACGGTCTACAACCACCTGTTCAACGTGGGCGGGCGCGTGGGGGTGTCGTTCTTCTTCGTGCTGAGCGGGTTCGTGCTGACATGGTCTGCGCGCAGTACCGATACCACGTCGGCCTTCCTCAAACGGCGCCTGCTCAAGATCTACCCCAACCACATCGTCACGTGGGCCGTGGCCATGATTCTGCTGGTCGCGCCCGGCACACGGGCGGCGGTATGGCTGCCCAACCTGTTCCTGCTGCATGCGTGGGTGCCGGAAGACGACATCCTGCGCGGCGTGAATGCGGTGTCGTGGTCGCTCTGCAGTGAGCTGCTGTTCTACATGCTGTTTCCGCTGATCCTGCCACTGGTGCAGCGCATACGGGCAGCGCGGTTGTGGTGGTGGGCGGCGGGCACCGTGGCGGCGCTGCTGGCAGCTCAAGGGCTCATCACGCTGCTCACCCCGGATGCGCCAATCGCGCCTGGTTGGCCCCTGCCCGAGTTACGCTTCTGGCTGGCGTACTTCTTTCCGCCGTTGCGGCTGTTCGAATTCGTGCTCGGCATGCTGATGGCGCGCATCCTCATGACCGGGCAGTGGATCAGGCTCGGCATGCTGCCCACGTTGCTCTTCATGGCGGTGGGCTATGCAGCGGCGCGCGTGGTGCCGTTTCAGTACAGCCTGAACGCGGTGATCATCGTGCCGATTGCACTGCTCATCACCGCCGTGGCGGCAACGGATGTGGCCGATGCGCCCACGCTGCTCGCCTCGCGCACGATGGTGTGGCTGGGCGAGGTGTCGTTCGCGTTCTACATGGTCCACCTGGAGGTGCTGTACGGCGCGCGTGCGCTGCTGCACGGACAGGCGTTTGCCACGCCCGTTGCGCTGGGCGTGATTGCTGCGGAGTTTGGCGTGGCGCTGCTGCTGGCGTGGGCGCTGTACGCGCTGGTCGAGCGGCCGATCATGCGCCGCTGGGCCGGCAACGCACGGCAGCACACCGCGCGCGCGTTGGTCGGCCGTGCAGACGACGGCAGCCGCGCCTGAGCTTCAGGCTGCCGTGGCCGGAATCAACCCCAGCATCGCCGCCTTCACCACCGCATGCGTCTTGTTGGCCGCGTTGAGCTTGGTGATGGCGTTCTGGATATGAAAGCTCACGTTGCGCTCGGTCATCTCCAGGATGGCCGCCACCTCGGCCACGGTCTTGCCCTCGGCCGTCCAGTGCAGCGTCTGGCGCTCGACGTCTTTGAGGCGCGCGGCGGCATCGGGCAGCACCTTGCTCGCCATCAGGTTGCTGATGGTGGCGTGGGCAAGCTGGCCCAGCCAGATCATCTCGGGCTCGATGGCGGCCAACTCATCGGTGGTGATGGGCTCGGCGTTGCGCGCCAGGCTGAAGGTGCCGAAGATGCCGCGATGATCTCGCATGGTCTGCGACCACCCGTGGTTCAACCCATGCGCGCGCGCATCCACCCAGAACGGCTCGTTCGGATCACTGATGCCAGGCCACAGCATGGGCTTCACGCAGCGCTGGCCGAACTGCAGCACCGGGTCGATGGCGGCATAGCCGCGCGCCGAATAGGTCTCACGCCAGCGCTCGGGGTAATTGCTCCACGCCACGGTGTTGAAGCGCGTGATCGGGATCGCCGCACGCAGGGCATAGGCGTAATAGTCGAAGCCCAACAGGGTGACGGCCGTGTGCAGGCTACGAAATGCAGCATCGGCATCGTCCAGGGTGTTCAACTCGCGCAACAGTTCTGCGCGCCACGACGTTATCCGGTTTTCCGTCAATAAAATGCGAGCGCCCATTCAAGCGTTCTCCCAAATAAGTTCAGCGCGGCAGCAATTGCGCTGGATAATCCCGCGCGCATCACTGCCTCCACTTGCAGACGTTTTGAACATGGCCGCGTGCCGGCACAGCATGCGGCACTCCCCCCGGCTCAGGCTTGTGGCTGTCAGCCCGCGTCAGCGCGCGGTTTCCGCCTTGATCTGGTCGTCGCCTTACGCTTCACTGATTGCGTGAAACAGCGTGCTGGAACTATACAAAATTTGAGGCAGTTTGCGCGCCGCAACATACTAACGAGGGGTAGTACCTTTTCTCGAATGCGGATTTGACTGAAGGCAGGAATAAATCAGCTGATAATCGCCCGTCTTTGCGCAAAATCGGCTCGATGATATGGCCACCTGTTTTTTGTTGGCTGCCGTACGGTTGCTTTTTGTTCAATTTTTTAAGATGTTCACGTTACGTGAACGCCGATCCCCCTTGAACGAAGCAGACTTATCGTTCATAGTTTTCGCACGTTCACGATACGTGAACATGCGATAACCATGAACAATCAAACGTGGCGACCCGATACGACCCCCAGCATCACGAGCGTGAAGTGCTCGATACTGCGCTGAAAGCCCTGGGCGAACTCGCCGGCATTGACGGCAAGATTGTCGCGACCGGGGCTCGCACCAGTTCCCGCGCAAAGTCCGACGCCGTTGTCGACCTAAGGGTCGCTGGCCAGACACATCGTTACCTCGTGGAATGCAAGCACACGATGGACCGAGCCTCCGCACTGGCCCTAGTCCGCACACAACTGGCCCGACACCTCGACACTGGTCTGCTGGTAACACCGTATCTCAGCCCACAACTGGCAGAGCACAGCCGGCAGCTTGGCCTGCAGTTCATTGATACCGCAGGCAATGCCTACCTCAAGGCCGATGGCCTGTACGTATTCGTGAGCGGACGCAAGCCGCTAGACGTTCCGGCACAGACGTCCACGCGCAGCGCGGGCAATGCCACAACCTGGCGCATGGTCTTCGCCCTGCTCTGTGAGCCTGCTCTCATACAGGCGCCATATCGGGAGATGGCAGAAGCCGCTGGCATTGCGCTCGGTTCGGTAGGCGCTGTGCTGCGGGACCTGACCACTCGCGGTCTACTGGTTGAATCAGCCAGGGGCCGTCGTCTGGCAGCACCAACACGAATGCTCGACGAATGGGTTACCGGCTACCCAACGATACTACGCCCAAAGCTGCATCCGCGCCGCTTCCAGGCAAACGACCCAAACTGGTGGCAAGACGCCAGCCTGGCCGACCTGACACCACTGAGCGCGCAATGGGGCAGCGAAGTCGCAGCCGCCCGCATGACCGACTATCTCAAACCCGCCACGCAGACGCTCTATATTGATCCGCCTGCCATGCGAGACACGCTGCGCCACCTGGTCACAAAGTACCGTCTTCAGCCTAGCGCGGATGGCCCTATCGAACTGCTGGAGACCTTCTGGCGACCGCCGACCGGCCATACCGACCGGGAAAGTCTTGTACCACCGATCCTGGTTTATGCGGATCTCATCGCCACGATGGACTCGCGCAATCTAGAAACCGCCAACCTCATTCGAGAAAAAAGCATCGCTCGTGTACTCGATTCGCTCTGACCGCCCACTGGACCACTCAACCCAGGACATCCTCAGTGCCATACACGACGTGGCTGTACCACTGGCACTGCCCATCTTCGTGGTGGGCGCCACGGCGCGCGACATTCTGCTGACACATGTGTTCGGGATCGAAACTGGACGTGCCACGCTCGACGTGGATTTCGCCGTTGCCGTAGAGCATTGGCCGCACTTCGAAGACATCAAGCAGCGCCTGCTGGCCAATGGTCGCTTCGACTCCACTGCCAACATCGTCCACAGGCTGCTCTACCGCACGAGCGACAACACGATCGGCAGGCCAATAGACCTCATCCCATTCGGTGGTATCGAACAACCGCCAGCCACCATCAAATGGCCGCCCGACATGGCTGTGATGATGAATGTTGCTGGCTATGCAGATGCCTGGCGGGCCGCAGTCGAAGTTGAGTTTGCGCCCGGACGCAGCATGCGCGTGGCATCGTTGGCTGGGCTTGCCGTGCTCAAGCTAATCGCCTGGAAGGACCGTGGCCTGGAGGACCCCAAAGATGCGGGGGACCTGCAGGTCCTGCTGCAGAGCTATGCCAGCGCCGGCAACTTAGATCGTCTATATGACGCCGAATCCGCTCTGCTGGAATCGGCCAACTACAACCCGGACCTCGCAGGCATGGCCTTGCTTGGCAGAGATGCCGCCACGCTGGCCGGTCCGCAAACCTGTGAGCAATGCATTGCCCTGCTCGACAACACAGCAATGCGCGATCGCCTGGCCCAGCATATGGCCCAAGCGCGTGCCGGCGCAACGGATGCGCTGGACGCGGCGCATACCCGCTTGGACTGGTTCCGGCACGGGTTCGAACTGCACGCAACCGGCCACGCCTCTGTCTGATTGCAAGGCGGTGGCAACTCGAACGTGTCGCCAGTGGACGCGCATTCACACGAACGCCTGCCGGAACGTGCGCCATGCCTCGGCGTGTGTCTCAAAGCCGATGCCCGGCGCCTGCGGCAAGCCTGCGTAGCCGGCCTCGATGCGCGCACCATCGGCCAGCCCGCGAAACGGTGCAAACGCAAACGGGCTGACCTCCGCACCGCCCAGACCAAGTGCCGCCACCAGATGCAGCCCAAAGAGATGTCCGCCATGCGGCCAGAACGCCTGACGCGGCCAGCCATGCGCGGTCATGGTCTCAATGATGCGCAGGTAGCCCGGCACGCCATAGCAATGCACGGGATCGAACACCAAAACGTCGCGTGCGCTGCGCAGGCCGCCGTACTGGTCGAGCAACCGTGCTTCAGCCTGCGAGAACAGCGCTTCGCCTGCTGCAATAGGTGGTGCGTACACCTCGGCCACCTTGGCGTGCGTGGTGAAGTCCAGCGGGTCGCATATGTCCTCAAACCACCAGAGCGCGTAGGGCTCCAGCACGATTGCGGCCTGCAGCGCGGTGGCCTGGTCATACAGGTTCATGGCATCCACGGCGAGATGGCGGGTACCGGACAACTGCGCGGCCGCCACTTCAATGCGTTGGCAATCCACGTCCAACGGCGCGGCGCCGATCTTGATCTTCGCGTGGGTGAAGCCGAGATCCACACAGCGGCGCATCTCGTCAGCCAAGCGCGCTAGATCGTCATGCGGGTAGCGATACCCGCCACCGGCATACACGCGCACACGCAGCTGCGCCGCCCCGTCGAGCCGCTGTGCAAGGAAGGCGTACAGCGGCACACCAGCGATCTTTGCAGCGGCATCCCAGATCGCCATATCGAGTGTGCCCACCGCCACGCAGCGCTCACCGTGGCCGCCGGGTTTCTCGCCCGCCATCATCGTGTGCCACGCACGGAACGGGTCGAGGTTCGTGCCCGTTTCATCCGCCAGGCTGCCGGGTGATGCGCGCAGCAGGCGCGGCGCAAAGCGCTCGCGAATCAAGCCACCCTGCGCAAACCGGCCGACCGATGCATAGCCGTAACCGACCACCGGTTTTCCGTCTCGCATCACATCGGTGGTGACGGCCACGAGGCTGGTCGTCAGCCCGCCCGATGGAATGGACGGATCGTCATATCGGGAAACTGGAATGGCCTGTTCGCGGATGTCGATGATGTGCATGTCAGCCCTCGTTGTTCCCGAGCATTGTCGCAAGGCTGCGCACGATGCGTGCGCCGATGGCGACATGGCGGCACGCTCCTCAGCAAGGCTTGCACCGTCGCCACGCGACAAATTGTCGCGGTAAAAATGACCAACTTTGGGCGTGTGCGTGCAGTTCGATCAACGTTGTGTTGAGCGCGCGTGTCACTTTTACACGCGTTTGTGGCCGCGCGCTCCCACCCCAAAAACTGAGCGCTGATTTGGCGCCAGAAGCGCGTTCTTCTCACGCTATCGAATTGCGCGCAAAGCCCTTAAAGTCTCGCCCGCGACTCGCCTTTTCGATGTAGTCGAGACCCCGACAACAAGCACGACGGTACGAAGCAACAGGGTCACTTTTCGGCGCGTCTTCGTCGCCTCGTCACTCCCCTGGTTTGTGGCGCTTTTTCAACTTGGGCCTGTCCCGAGATGGCGGAGCTTTGTCTGCAATCTGGCGAGGCGACGAGGACGTGATCTTGACCTAGCGCTGCGGTCTTTGCCGCCCGCCTTTTTGCACAGGAAGTACCCGTTTCATGCGTATCCAACGACTCCCACTCAGCATTGCCGTCGGCACAACGTTTGCCCTGCTTGCCGCTGGAGCCCAAGCCAACTGCGTGGCCAATCCGCCCACGCAATCCAACAGCACCTTTCCGGCCAGCCTGACCGGCAAGCTCGCGTACCACAGCTACGTGAGCTACGGCGACGGCACCAGCCAACTCTTCATCTACGACTTTGCTGCGCGCACGCTGCAGCAGGTGTCACAGCCGTCCTGGGGCATTCAGGACCCGATGAACGCGGTGTTCAGCCCTGACGGCAAATGGCTCGTCTTCATGGGCATCACCAACAACGCGTGGAACGTGTTCTTCTGGCAGGTCGGCACCAACAACATGCCGATCAACATGACCAACAGCACGGGCCAGACGCGCAACGAAGATCCGAAGTTCAGCGCGAACGGCACGTCACTGCTGTTCAAGCAGAACGGCGACGTGATGCAGGCCGCGCTGTCGTACACGAGCTCGGGCCCGGTGTTCACCTCCCTCGTCAACCTGACGCGCACGGCACCTGCAGTGGAAGACTCGATGCCGTTCCCCTCGCCGGATGGCACCGCCGTGTACTACGCCACCGGCACGGGCAGCAACATGGGCCTGTACAAGCAAACGATCGGCAGCACCAACAAGGTGGCGTTCGACACGCCAGCCGGCCTGGTCGCGTACTACCCGATCGTGCGTGCGGACGGCACCGTGTTCTACGCCCGCTGGCTTGACGCCACCAGCCAGGCTGACCAGATCTACACCAAGGTCAACCCAAGCGACACGCCCAACCAGCTCTCGCTCAACGACTGCAACAGCAACAACTCCGACCCCTCGCCCGTGAACGGCACGAACTACGTGTTCTTCTCGTCCACCACCGCCGGCGGCTACCAGCTCTACCTGGGTGACGCGAACACCGGCCAGCGCTGGAGCCTGTCGCAATTTGGCGTGAACAACGACACGACCAAGGCCAAGCTCGGCTCGAACTACTTCCCGGGTGCCTCGGCCTCGGTTGCATCGCAGACGACGGTGCTGCTCTCGCAAGGCAAGCCGGCCAGTGCTTCATCCAGCTACAGCAGCGGCCTGGGCCCGGCCTACGCGTTTGACGGCAACACCACCAGCACGCGCTGGGATTCGGTGGAAGGCGTTGCCGGCACGCAGTGGCTGATGGTGGACCTGGGCTCCACCCGCACCATCAACGGCGTCGACCTGTATTGGGATGCCGGCGCCAAGGTGTATTCCATCCAGACCTCCAACGACGGCGTGAACTGGACCAACATCTACTCGACCACCAACGGTGTGTCGTATGGCCACGTGGCGCTCCCCAACCTCAAGGGCAGTGGCCGCTATGTGCGCATGGTCGGCACGCAGCGCGCCACGCAGTGGGGCTATTCTCTGGACGAAATGCAGGTGTGGGGCTACTGATCGATTGATCGATGGATCGATCCGTCTGCCTGACATGACAACGCCCCGGTGGCCACGGCCATCGGGGCGTTTGTCTTTGCAGCGCGCTAACGCATCAACCCGCCTGGAACTCCCCGGGCGCCCAGGCAAACGGCTTGGCGATACGGTTCCATGTGTTCATCTGCGCAACCACCAGCGTGAGGTTCGACAGCTCGGCCTTGCTGAAGTGGCGCAGCATCTCGTCGATCAGGTCGTCACCGATGGTGTTGCCGGCCAGCAGCGTCACCGCATCGGCCCAACGCAGCGCGGCGCGCTCGCGCTCGGTATAGAACGGCGTCTCTTCCCACACGGGCAGGGAATACAGGCGCATGGCGGTCTCGCCCGCATGGATGCCTTCCTTGTAGTGGCGATCCAGGCAATACGCACAGCCGTTGAGCTGCGAGATGCGGTAGCGCAGCAGCTCCAGCAGGCGCATTTCGAAACCGCAATTGTTGACATACGACTCGACCGCCAGCACAGCTTCAATCATCTTGGACGGCAGTTCACCAAAAGAGATGCGTTCGTTCATGCAAGGGCTCCGTTGAAAGACCGGAGCCATGGTAGGCAGCACGGACCTTTGCCGCGAGCGTGGACGCCGTATAGCGAAGATCAAACTGCTGGTATACGCCGCGCCGTTGCACTCCGTTGAGGACTAACCCCTAGATTGTCAAAAGCTGAACATTCAGCGCCGACGCGACTCGGCACGATGGCGTCTCCGCACCACGCCAGAGGATGGACGATGCCCGCCCCAGTCAAACCGCGCGCCACAGCGCACACCCAAGCGCCACACGGCATGAGCCGGCGTGATTTCCTGACCCTCGGCACCGCCGCTGCCGGCCTGGGCGCACTTGGCCTGGCCTTACCTGAAACCGCACTGGCAACCACGCACGCGGCCGACACCAACTGGCACGCCGGGCAGCTCCAGCACCTGATTCCTGCCGCCAGCCACGACCGCTTTCTCATCAAGGCATCGTTTCAGGCACCACTGACACGCGCGCCGTGGTTGATGGTGAACGGCAAGCGCGTTGCCGGTGAGCCCACCGATGCGGCAGGCCGCTTCTGGCGCTTTGATGCACGCGGCCTGCAGCCCGCCACGCAATACACGCTGCGCATCGTCGATGCCGGCGGCAAGCCGCTGGCCGATGCATGGCCGCTCAAGACGTTTCCCGCACCCAATGCCACGCCCGCACGCCTGCGCATCCTGGCTTACACCTGCGCTGGCGGCTACGACGGCCCGGCGATTGCCGGCAAGACCGCATGGCTTGACATGGCCGCGCGCCGCCGCCTGTTGGCACGCGGCATGGCCTTTGCGCCCGACGCCGTCATCGCCAACGGCGACCACATCTACTGGGATTTGCAAACCTCACAGAACAAACCCTTCGCACGCCACGTGCGCGAACTGATGTGGGACAAGTTTGGCGGCGCACTCGACATGTCGGTGCCGATGTCGCACCCGAAAAACGAGGCGATCTTCACACGTGTGTGCGACTACCAGATCGGCGGCTTGTACGGCACCACGCTGCGCGCCACGCCCGCGTACTTCCTGACCGATGACCACGACACCTTCGAGAACGACGAGTTTGACGACAAGGTCGCCACGCTGCCGCCGGAGCCGTATGGGCTGATCGGTGCGGAGCTGACCCAGCACCGCTACTACCCCGAGTTTCTGCCCGATGCCAACCGCCCGGTCTGGCTGCCCGGTGGCGACAAGGCCGGCATGCCCATCGACACCAACAGCGCGTTCGGCACGCTGCGCTACGGCACGCTGCTTGAGGCCGTGCTGTATGACTGCCGGCGCTTTCTCGACAACAAGGGCATGCACGCACGCGTGGTGCCGCAATGGGTGGAAGACTGGCTCGTCGCACGCACGCGTGCCGAAGACACGGCGCATTTTTTTCACGTGCCGTCGCTGCCGTTTGCGTACTCCTCTGGCAAGCTGGGCGACTGGTATCCGGATCTGCTCGACAAGAAGACCGGGCACCTCGTCGGGAATCAACCCAAGCCCGGCTGGCAGACCGGCTGGCACGCGCAGCACCAGCGTCTGGTGGCTGCGCTCGGGCAGCAGAAGCAGCGCGCTGCCGTCATCGTGCAGGGGGATTTCCACGCGTCGGCTGTCGGGTCGATGTCGCGTTCGGCCGAGCTGGAGTTCGCCCATCCGATACATGCCATCATGACCGGCACGCTGGGCACCGGCGACATGGGCTTCCCCTCCGCCTTCCGCAGCATCGAGACCTCGCCGGCGCTGTCCGTCGCCATGCAGGAAGCCTTGCGCCCAACCGAGAAGAACGGCTTTACCATCATCGACGTGACACCCGAGAAGATGACCTTCTCGCTGTTCCTGTGGCGCCCGCCTGAGCCGGTGGATGCCATCGACACCCTCCAGCCGGCCCTGGTGTACGAGGTGCCGCGCCTGGCTTAAGGTGCCCGCATAACAAGAGGGAGACGCATGGCGAAGATCTGCATCGTGGGGGCCGGGTCGATCGGCTGCTATCTGGGGGGCCGGTTGCTGGCCGCAGAGGCTGACGTCACGCTGGTCGGGCGTGCACGCATTGGCGATGAGCTGCGCGCGCATGGCCTGACGCTGACGGACTACCGTGGTGGCCGCTGGCAAGTGCCTGCCGCCGATGTGGCCTACGTGACCGAGCCCGATGCCGCGGCCGCGGCGGATCTGGTGCTGGTGACCGTCAAGTCTGCCGCCACAGCATCGGTGGCGGACGCGCTGCTGCCCGTGCTGCGCCCCGGCGCGGTGGTCATCAGCTTCCAAAATGGCCTGGGCAACGCCGATATGCTCCGCGCCGCCCTGCCGCAGCAGACGGTGCTGGCAGGCATGGTGCCCTTCAACGTGATGCAGCCTGGGCCGGGGGCCTTTCATCAGGGCACGGCGGGCGAACTGGAGGTCGCCGCATCGCCGGCATTGGGCGCGTTCCTCGATGATTTCCAGCGTGCAGGCCTGCCGCTGGTCCAGCGCACCGATATGGCATCGGTGCAATGGGCCAAGCTGCTGCTCAACCTGAACAACGCCATCAATGCACTGGCCAACCGGCCGTTGAAGGAAGAGCTGTCGCAGCGCGCTTACCGGCGCTGCCTGGCGCTGGCGCAAACCGAGGCGTTGCGGCTAATGGCGCGCGCAGGCATCCAGCCCGCGAAGCTCACCCCCATACCGCCCGCGTGGATTCCGCGCCTGCTGGCCACGCCCGATGCCGTGTTTGCGCGGCTGGGCGGCAAGATGCTCGCCATCGATCCGCTCGCGCGCTCGTCGATGTCGGACGATCTGGCCGTCGGGCGCGCCACCGAGGTCGACTGGATCAACGGCGAGGTCGTGCGCCTGGCCGATCGGCTTGGGCAACGTGCGCCCGTCAATGCGCAGCTATGTGCGCTGGTGCACGCAGCGGAAGCCGCCGCCACGCGCCCAAGCTGGTCAGGCAACGATCTGCTGGCCGCACTGCGCGCGGCCACCTGAACACCTGAACGCGCATCAGCTCACGCTAAGTAGCAACGGCATGTCCTGAATTTCGATGTGCCCATAGCGCAGGCGGATGGCACCCAGTTTCACCAGCGCCTGCAGCTCCTTGCTGAGCGTCTGCCGGCTGATGCCCAGCATCATGGCCAGCGCGTCCTGCGAGGTGTTGATGGTCGCGCGCCCCTCGGCCGATTGCGAAACATCGCCGTGCGCCAGCATGGCAATCCGCCGCGCCACGCGAGCGCGCGTGCCCTGCAGCGCAGCGCTCGCCAGCGAGCCATACGCCAATCGCAAACGCATCGCCACCAGCCGCGCGATAGCGGCCGCAAATGCGGCATCGCACATCAACGCCTCGAAGCGCTCGGCACTGACGGCAAGCACTGTGGCATCTTCCAGCGCAATCGCGCAGTGGCCACGCGGCTGCTGATCCAGCGTCGACACCCCACCAAACCAGTTACCGGGCTCAACCAGCGCGAGGATCGCTTCATCGCCTTCGGTATTGAAGATCGACAACTTGAGCACGCCGCTGGCGACGCCAAAGAAGGCGTTAGCGCCAGCGTCCACCGGATCGCCCTGTCGGAAGAGGAACGCCCCTGCCGCAACAGACACGGTTGTGGCGGCTTCCAACAAGGCCTGCGCCGCCTGCGGCGGAAGGCTCTGGAACCAGGGGTTGGCAGAAAAAACTTGCATGGGCGGTGGCGGTCAATGCGCTGTCACGAGACTACAGGCAATGCCTGCCTATTGGCAAAACGGCTGTGCGTTGCTGCCCGCCGACATACCCCACTTCCGGGTGCCCTCCTGACCGGCACCTTCTGCTACCGTCGCTCGACCATTCGATTGGGGGTCTCATGCCGTATCCGCGTGTTCTGGCTGCCGTTGCCG
Organism: Ralstonia sp. A12; assembly: GCF_000801955.1. GTDB lineage: Bacteria > Pseudomonadota > Gammaproteobacteria > Burkholderiales > Burkholderiaceae > Ralstonia. The sequence continues at coordinate 233,600 of NZ_JSZO01000002.1, read as the reverse complement.
CGCTACTCGCCAGCGCATCTGTCTGGGCGCAAAACCCGCCCGCCGCCAATGCGGACGACCTCCGCAATGCCCAGCTTCTGCAGGAGGGTGCGCAGCTCGCCAAAGCGAGCCGGCAAGGCGAGGCCATCGACGATTTCGACAAGGTGGCCGCCTTCTACGAGAACGCCTATCGCGACGAAACTGCCCGCCTCTACAGCGCCCGCAGCCAGGTTGAATCGCTGCTGTACCTGGTGGAAGCCGCCAACGCCAAGACGAGCGCAAAAGTCGTGTCGTCCAACTGGGCGTATGCGTATTACCTCAAAGCCTACGCCCTGATGGATTTGAACCGCACGGATGAGGCCAAGGTAGTCCTGCAGCGTGCCATCGACCTGGCGCCGCACAACGCGCAATTCCACGCGGAGATGGGCAATCTCTACCAGCGCGAGAAGAATTGGCCGCTGGCGCTCACCAGCTTCGAGGCCGCTGCACGCGACGCGCGCGAGTTCTCGCCGCCGCAGATCAAGAATGCCGAGCTGACACGTGCCTGGCGCGGCACAGCCTATGTGTATGTCGAACAGAACCGGCTGGACGATGCCGAGGCGCTATACCGCAAGTGCCTGGAGCTGGACCCCAAAGACAGCCGCGCAACAGCGGAACTGCGCTACGTGCAGGCGCAACGCGCCAAGGCGGGCAACCCTTAAGCGGATTCCCCTGGCCGGCGCCCCAGCACCCACCCCAACGAGAACACATACCGGCTGCCTCCCACCACGCGCGTCACGCTGTGCTCGCACGCATCGGGCCGGAACAGCTTGATGCGCCGCGTCTGGAAGATCGGGTTGGCGCAGACGAACTCACCGCCCGCACGCGGCGACTTCAACACGACGTTCAGCCGATAGTGCCGCCCGTTGGACACGGGGTCGGTATGCGCCGGGATCTCCGAGCCTTCCGGGTAGCGGATCAGGTAGCTGTCAAACGGAATCGGCCACGTTGCGGTCGCCAGCAGCATCTTGTCGTAACCCGTGCCCTGGCGGCCGCGTTGCCAACGAAATGCGGTCTGGAAGAACTGGCGCAAGGAAGGCATGGGATCGGTGGGTTGTTCAACCCACGCATGTTAGCCGGGAACTACCGGCGCTTGCCGGCCTTTGACCAGTACGTGAACGGTTCTTCGTGGCATTCGTAGTCGAGTTCCGCCACGCGTGTCTGCAGGCGTTCCTGTACGTCGCGCACGGCGAGGTTGTAGACCACCGGCCCAATCTCTTCCAGGAAGAAACCCAGCAACGCGCCGGCCTGAATGTTGCCGATGCGTTCTTCCATGTGCTCGGTGAAATAGCGCTGGATGGACTGAATCGCTTCTTCGCGGGTATCGCGGTCAAGTTCGATCGGCATGGAGGGTCCTGAGTCCTGAGAATGGGCAATCCGAAAGTGATCGACAGCAGTGCCGCCACTGACACGGTTGGCCGCAAGTCTAAGCCCTTCCATGCCATCGGGCGGCGGCATGGATGTTCCACAGCCAAAAGACTGCCAGCCATCGTCTATCGTTAATGCAGGATCATCGTGGCCTTGACCGCAAGTGCCTGGGCCGCCTCACCGCACGGGAGACCCAGCATGCGCGTCGAACTGAACCACACCATCGTCTGGTGCCGCGACAAGCAACAGTCCACCCGCTTTCTGCGCGACATTCTCGACCTGCCCGAGCCGATTCCGTTCGGACAGATGCTGGTCGTGCCGCTGTCCAACGGCGTCTCGCTCGACTTCTTCGACAGCGACAAGCCGATCGCCTCGCAGCACTACGCCTTCCTCATCAGCGATGCCGAGTTCGAGCGCGCCTTCGCAAGCATCCAGGCCAAGGGGGTCCCCTACTGGGCCGACCCCGCCAGACGACACCCCGGCGAAACCTACGAGCACAACGGCGGCCGTGGTCTGTATTTCGATGACCCGGATGGGCACTTGCTGGAGATCATGACGCGGCCGTATGACCTGGGGTCGTGAGCACTACCCGCGCACCACCTCGTAGCGCAACTCCACGAACGTTTCCTTATACGGCGTGGCTGAAGTCAGCTTCAATGCCGGCGTCACCACCGCCCGCGGCAGGAGCGGCAACCCGCTGCCCAGCACCACGGGCATGACCTGCACGATCAACTCGTCGAGCAGGCCGCGGTCGAGAAACTGTCCGGCCAACTCGCCACCACCAACAATCCACACGTTCTTGCCGTTGGCCGCCGCAAGCATCTGTTGGTGCACAGGCGCCACGTCACCCTGCACGAAGCGGACATCCGCGCCCTCCACCACCGGCAGCTTGCGCGACGTGAAGACCCACGCAGGCTGCGTGTACGGCCATGACTCCGCTTGCGCCGTGCCGGCCTTGACCAGCTCGCGCAGCAGCCATTCATACGTCGATGCGCCCATCGCCAATGCGCCCACATCGCGAATGAAGCCGTCGTAGCTCGTGCCGTCCAGCGAGCCAAACTGCATCAACCAATCCAGCGAGTGATCCGTTGTGGCGATGAATCCATCGAGGCTAGCGGCGGCGTAATACTGGGTCTTGGACATGGCGTGCGTTCTTGTTGATGTTTGGGAACACGATGCTATGTGCAGCACGTTAGCACCGGCTTGCGGACATACAATGCAGCCCAGCCCACTGCGGGCTGATTCCAACCAGTTCACCCAGGACACCCCCGCAATGCCCGCCGGCTCCGCCTTCATCGCTGCCTTTGTGCTCTGCGCGCTGCTCCATCTGACGACATTCGCCATTGTCGGCTCGGCGTTCCGGATTCCGGTGCGCGAGATGAGCCTCGGCTTCGGGCCACAAGTGATCCGCTTCGGGCGCGTACGCATCCGCCTGCTCCCGCTTGGCGGTAGCGTCCGCTTCAAGGACCTGGGCGAGGCGGGACTGACCGAAGCCGATCTGCAGGGCGCGCTGGATACGCAGCCCACGTGGGTACAGCTTGTGGTGGCGCTCTCGGGTGTAGCGTTGCTGCTGAGCGTGGCACTGGTGACACTGCAGCTGGAAGGGCTGCGTGCATTGACCGATGGCTTCGCGCAGATCGTGCTCGGCGCGCTGTCGCCCACCGGATATGCACAGACCCTGCTGGCGCAGGCGCATCAAGCCATCCTGCAACTGCCCTTCGCTGTGCTGCTGGGGCTGGTGGCGGCCAAGTCTGCGGCGTTCAACCTGCTGCCGTTTCCGGCAAACAACGGCGCGCACGCACTGTTCATCATCGGGCGCGCGCTGGGTTTAGGCAGGTTCTGGCCCGCACAACTGACACGATGGCTGATGCTGGCACATCTGGCGTTGATGTTGTCCTGGGCCGGCGCGCTGGTGATGTACCTCTTGAACCGATAGCCTGGTTGCCCGATCATCGGCGGCCATATCGCGCTCACCCCGCCCGCAGCCCCTTCTGCGCCAACCACTGCGCATTGAACAGCCGTGCGAAATACAGCGTGCCCCGATCGCACAGGAGCGTGACGATGGTGTGCCCGGGCCCCATCTCGCGCGCCAGCTGCACCGCCGCGCCCACGTTGATGCCGGTCGAGCCACCGACGAACAAGCCCTCTTCGCGCAACAGCCGATAGACCATCGTCACGCAGGTCTGGTCATCAATGCGGATGGCGTCGTCAATGGGCGTGCCCTCCAGGTTGGCTGTCACGCGCGTCGAGCCGATGCCCTCGGTGATGGAGCTGCCTTCGGCCTGGATGGCGCCCGTCTTGATGAAGCTGTAGAGCCCGCTGCCATGCGGATCGGCCAGCACGGTCTTCACCTTTGGGTTGTGCTCCTTCAGGTAACGCGCCACGCCGGCCAGCGTGCCGCCCGTGCCCGTCGCGCAGACAAACGCATCCACCTTGCCCACGGTGTCGCGCCAGATCTCAGGGCCGGTGGTCTCGTAGTGCGCCTGGCGATTGACAAGGTTGTCGAACTGGTTGGCCCAGATGGCGCTATGCCTATGGTCCTGCGCCAGCTCCTGTGCCAGACGGCCGGCAATCTTCTGGTAGTTGTTCGGATCTTTGTACGGCACTGCCGGCACGGGGCGCACCTCTGCGCCCAGCACGCGCAGCAGGTCCATCTTCTCGGGCGATTGCGTTTCAGGAATCACGATCACACAGCGATAGCCGCGCGCCGCGCAGATGTGTGCCAGGCCGATGCCCGTGTTGCCTGCGGTGCCCTCCACGACCGTGCCACCTGGTTTGAGCATGCCGCGCCGCTCGGCGTCTTCGATGATGTAGCGCGCGGCGCGGTCCTTGACCGATCCCCCGGGGTTCAGAAACTCAGCCTTGCCAAGGATCTCGCAACCGGTCTCGTCGCTCAGCCGCGCCAATCGGATCAGCGGCGTGTTGCCAATCGTGCCGACAAACCCATCGTGGATGGACATGGCGCCTCCTGCAGTGTGGTGTGCACACCTCTACAGGATAGGCAGTGAATGCAGGCCCAGCGGGCTAGACCACACCGGCAGCGTTGGTGACGTCGGCAGCGCAGACTCGGTTGCGCCCCTGGCGCTTTGCGTCGTACAGCGCGCGGTCTGCGCGTACGCTCAAGCGGTCGAAGGATTCACCCGCCTGCCAGCTGGCCACGCCACCGCTCAGGCTGTAGTGATGCACCTGTGCACCGATCGCCACCGCCTGCGCAGCCGCCGCCTTGCGCAACCGTTCAGACAGATGCATGGCGTTGTCGAGACTGGTTTCCGGCAGCAGCAGCGCGAACTCCTCGCCGCCGATGCGCCCCAGAAAGTCGGTCGGCCGCAACTGCGCCTGCGCCATCTGCACGAAGGCACGCAGCACGGCATCGCCACCGGCATGGCCCAGCGTGTCGTTGATGCGTTTGAAATAGTCCAGATCCAGGATCAGCAGCGACAGCGGCCGCGCCTCCATCTGCAAGCGGTCCACATAGCGGCGTGCCAGTGTTTCAAAGCCTTTGCGCGACAGCGCGCCGGTCAGGAAGTCGCGGTTGGCGGCTTCGCGCGCATCGGCCAGCAGTGCGTCGTGCATCATCAGCATGGCCGACATCGACAGGATCGGCATGATGGCCGCCGCAACCACCAGCAGCAGCACACTGCCCGCCGTGGCAAACATGCTCGGGCTGGAGGCGGTGTCGAGCGTCAGGAAGTAGATGCCGCGCGCGAGCTGGCAAGCGCCAAAGGTAAAGGCAATCGCGGCCGTCACCCGATACGGATACGTTGGCCGGTCGGTTGGCGGATGCCGCACCAGCATCCAGGCCAGCGCCGTGCAGAACGCCGCCGAAAACAGCGTGGTCGAAAACACGCGCATTGGGATGCTGTCGATGGCGTAGCGCCAGTAGATGACAGCCAGGCCCACCGTCGCCACGCCCGCCAGCAGGGCGGGCCAGTGCGGCCGGCGCCCCAGAAAGCGCGCGCAGCCTGCGTAGTACGCCGCACCGCCCAGCGCCAACAGCACGTTGGCCGCAACGATGGAAAGTTCATCGGGGATCTTGCCGCGCAGCAGAAGCATCGGCAATGCCAGCACCACGGCAAGGTTGGCGCCAAACCACTCGGCCACACCCGGCTTGCCCGTGCGCAGCAATGAGCCCAGCAGCACCAGGAGCACAAAGCTCATTAGCGCAGACGTGGCAATGGCGACGCCTGGATCCAGCATGGGCACCCTCCCCGGGTCTTGAGCGGGAGGATTCTACGTGAGACAACGTTTTGCGGGCATCACCGGGTGGTGGGGCACGAACTGCAGCCAACTTGTCTACATTACCGACTCAAGTTGCGCAAACACATGTGTCAGATGGGATGGATTGCACCTGTGTGCGGGAATCATGCCTTCCGCTCAAGCGTCGGCGCAAAGGTAGTGCGCCGGCACCGTGTCGGTCAGCCACACACCATTCTCTGAGCGGAAGAACACGTGTCCATCGGCATGCATGCGCGCTGCGTCCACCGTCAGCAACACCACAACCCCATAGCGCTGGCCAACTGATCGTGCAACGGCAAGATCGCTGGTCAGGTGTACGTGGTGGCGCTGGCGCTTGTCCAGGCCAGCGGCCAGGATGGACGCCAGAAAACGCGTTGCCGTGCCGTGGTACAGCACGGCAGGCGGCGCCACGGGTAACAGGCCGAGGTCCACATCGATCGAATGGCCCTGGTTGGCACGGATACGCAGGCCATCTTCGCTGATCGCAAAGCGTTTCTTGTCGCTGGTTTCAACCACGGCTTCGAGTTGCGCACGCGTCATCGGGCGCCCTGATGCGGTGGCATTTTCCAGCAACGTATCGATGCCGGCCCAGCCGGCATCGTCAAGCGTCAGCCCGATGCGCTCGGGCTCGTGGCGCAGGATCAGGCTGAGGAATTTACTGAGAGATTTGAGTTCGGACGGATTCATAGGCGCGATGTTCTTACCCCGCATGACAGGCGTACATCAGGCGTAGCCAGAAAGCTGCGAAACAATCGCGCCCGGATGCTTGGTCGCCGGCGCCACCGTGACGCCCGTCACCCCATGCCGCTGCAACGCCTGCGCAACAAACCCCGATGCTTTCATGTCTTCAACAAACCCCGCGAGGTACGCAGCCGCCTTCGCACCTCGGCTGGTCGGCACGCCCATTGCCTGGCGGATCACCATGAAGCGCTTGTCCAGCAATCGCAGGCCCGGCACGTTGGCAGCGTCGGCTTCAAGCTGTTGCTTGACGCCCGCCGCCACCTCGCACTGCGTGTCGAGGAAGGTCTGCACCACCGTCGGCGACGTGGGTGCGCGCACTATCTCGGCATGGTGCAGTTCGCGCGTGAGGAAGAGGTCGTACGCACTGCCCTTACCGACGACCACGTGATTGCCCGCGCGATCCACATCGGCGTTGGTGCGGATGGGCGAATCGTTGCGCACGAGGTAATAGCCTTCGATCAGCACGTAGGGCTCGGTAAAGGCGATGCTCGCCGCGCGACGCGGGTCGATGGCGAAGAAGCCGATATCCGCTTGCTCTTGCGACACCACGTCGACCGACTTGCCGGCGGCATCCACCACGACCAGTTTCAACGCAACACCCAAGCGTTCAGCCAGCGCACGGGCCAGATCAACGGACACGCCAACGGCCTGCCCTTGCGCATCCAGCCCAGCAAGGATCGGGTTGCCCGTGTTGATGGAGGCGCGCAGCACGCCCGTGGGCGCCAGCGCGGCAATCAAGGTCGAGTCGATGGACATGATCGTGCCTAGTAAACCTGGGAAGAATATCGAATGGTATAGCGCTCACCCGCGCCACGCACCAGCCACCATCCGCGCCAGCAACTCTACATAGGACCACCCGACAGCCCGCGCCGCAATCGCGGTCAGGCTGTCCTGATCTTCCCGCCCTGGCCTGCCCGCACCCGTCATGTTCGGCTTCATGTTGAGGTCGAACAGCCGGCAGCGCCCGCTTGCATCGGCTCGGCAATCGATGCGGATGGGCGCTCGGGCGCCGACCAGTTCGTACGCACGCAGGCAATCGGCGATCAGTGCGCGCACAGCAGGTGCTTCCGTTTCTTCGGGGGTGAGCGCCGCGCTGTTTTGCGTGACGGCAACAACGCCGTTGTAGGGCGCGACGCCGTTGTCGTGATTAAAGCGGCGCACGGGTGGCAGCACGCTGGCGGTCTCGCTGCTGAAGTGCGCAGGCAAATCCGGCTGACGTGGCATGACGGTCAGCGTCAGCTCCTGCCCGCTCAGGAATTGCTCGACGATGAGTGCATTGCCGAAGGCGCCGCCATCAAGCAAGGCCGCCGCTGCGCGATGGAGTTCAGGCAGATCACGCACGAGCGTCACGCCCTGGCTGCCGCGTCCGCGCACCGGCTTGATGATGAGGGGGAAAGCAAGACCGAGACGATCCAACACATCGGCATCGAAGGCATCGATCGGCGGGACGTCACCCATCGGCTCGTGCCCGGCGAGGCAAGACGCGGCCACAGGCAGCCCGCGCGCACGCAACATCGCATTGGTCGCGAATTTGTCGTCTGCGTCCTGCTGGCGTTGTGGCAGCTGGCCGACGATTTGTACTCGCCGTGTGGTGGCTTCGAGCGGGTGGCCCGCAAACAGCACGGTGTTGGCCCACAACAGCGTCGCACCCCGTGCGAGCGCATCGGCAATGCCCTCAGCGGTATCGGCAAAGACCCAGTCCATTGCACGTGCCGGGTTAGGTTCAGCCACGGGTGTCAGCAGGTCATGGCCGGACTGACGCAGCGCAAAGGCGATGTCCGCACCGCTGTCGGAATAGCCGCCCGGTTTGGCGTCCTTGCGCAGGCCGTCAATCACGGGCGGCGGCAACGCCTGGTAAAGGATGGCGATGCGGGGCGGCGGGCGATTGGCGGCGGGCATAGGCATGCGGCAGCAGAAGGACTGCCTCGCATTCTACGAGCCCATATCGGGGTCAGTGCCTGGGACACAGATCATCGATCGCGGCGCCACCAGCCTTCGCCAGTATGACTTCGGTGGCGGCAGCTTCTGTCGGATCGGCCTCGACGATCAGCACATAGCGGCCGCCCAGCACGACGTTCTGGAACTTGCTCTCGTAGGTTTCGGCCATCTCGCCGCGCGGCTGGTGGTCTCCGCTGACGAAGTTGCCGCGCACGGCACCGGCTTCGTCACCTTGATACGAGAGCGCCACGCAATCGAGTGTCAGGCCAGAGCGCAGTACGGTCTGTCGGGCCGCTTCAGCGTCGGCGTGGTCAATAAAGATACGGACGATGGTGGACATGGGGCTCTCCTGATCTGGTGAACCCTCGTTGACGCATCGCGTGTGCCTGCGCCAGCTCAGACCGCTTCGTGCGTCGGCCCGTCCCACCCATCCAGATACTTGGGCAGCGCATCGGCCACATCCACCACGCGATGCCGGTAGAACAGGTGCATGGTCGGTGCCAGGGCATCGGGCAGCGTGTTGTGCGCAGCGCGCGCAAAGAGGCTGTTGGGAATCACCGCCATGCCGAACCGGTTATTGCCGAACAGGGTCTCGCCGCAGTGGCGACAGAAATTGCGCTTGAACTGGCGTGTGGGATGTTGAAAGACGGCGAGGTCATCGGCGCCGCGTTCAATGGTGACGTGCGCCGGGTCCCATGCAGTAGCGGAGAACACCGGCGTGCCGTAGAAATCGCGGCAGGCGTTGCAGTGGCAGTTGGCGCGTGCGGCAGGTGCGCCGGCAATGCGCAGTTGCACGCGGCCGCAGATGCATTGCAGGGTATCGGGGATTGCTGTCAAACCTGAGCTCCTGAGCTGGAATGCTGGCGCGCATTCTACGGGCGCCCGCTCAAGTCTGCTGGTGGCGCTGCGCTGCCTAGAACAGCGCCATCTGCCGCATCCCAAACCCGATCGCCTCTTCCACCCGCACACGCGCGTGCGACAGCGACCCTTCGATGCCCGAGAGCGTGCCGGCCAGCCAGCGATAGACGAGCGGCGCCTGGCCACGCGGGCTCAGGTGGATTTCACCGAGCTTCTTGCCGCGTTTGTCGCGGTAATAGTGGGAGCGGTAGCCGCGTTCCCAATGCGTGATCGGGCCGCGCCATTGGCGCAGACGGCGGGGTTTGGCAGGGGGTGTTTCGGTTGGCGCTGCCGACGCCGAATCCTCCCAGCCGAATGCGGGTTTGGCGAACAGCGGCAAACCTTCCAGATCGGGGTAGAAATCCATCGTCGTAGGCTCAGCTAACCGCGCCGTCTCTGGCTTTGCAGACACACACGGCGCGTAGTCCGCATGATACCTGGGTTTGTAGAGAACATCACGTGCAAACGTAATGCGGGCGCGCTCCGGATGCGGGTCCGCATCGGTATCATGGCGATTGCCAACCCACGTAAACATCCGGCAATCCGCCGACGCCCGCCATGAACCTCTCCTTCAAGCCGTTCGTCACGGCCAAGACAGCCTTGCTCGCCAGCGCCGTGTGTCTCGTAGCGGGTTGCGCGGCCCCGGTCACTGCCCAGGAAAGCGCCTTCGCGCCGCTGCTGCGCCATCTGGCGGATCGCCTTGTCACCGCCGATCAGGTGGCCCTGAGCAAGTGGGACACCGGCCAGTCGGTCTACGACCCCGAGCGGGAGGCCAAGGTCATCGCCAACGTTTCGGGCACCGCGCCCACCTTCGGGTTGAGCGCCACCGACGTGGCCAATGTCTTTGCCGATCAGATCGAAGCCAACAAGGAAGTGCAATACGCCCTGCTCAACGATTGGCGCAGAGCGGGCGCTGCGCCCAACACGCCGCGGCCAAGTCTGGCCGGTGACATTCGGCCGCGCCTGGACAAACTGCAGACAGCGATCCTGCAAAGCCTGCACAACGCCGCCCCGGCCCGCAGCCAGGCAGACTGCCCGACGCAGGTCGCACAGGAAATCGGCCGCGTCGCCCGCGAGAAATCGCTCGACACGCTGCATCGCATTGCGCTGGATCGCGCCACCGCGCGGCTTTGCACCCGATCCTGAGCGACAGAGATGTCAGCGCGGTGACTGGTCGAACCGGCTGACCAGGAAATCCACGAACAGCCGGATGCGCGAAGACAGCTGATGGCGCTGGTGGTACACCGCATAGATGTCGGCCTCGGGCGTGGCGTACTGCGGCAACACCTGCACGAGCCGGCCGCTCTGCAGGTAGCGCGCGATGTCCCATTCCGCGCGCATGACGATGCCGTGCCCTTCCAGCGCCCAGTTCACGGCGATCTCGCCATCGTTGGTGGTGAGGTTGCCGCGCACGTGCACGGTTTCCGTCCGGCGCCCATCGGACTTACGGGCCTTGCCGGAACTCAGGCGCCACACACCATAGGCGTCGCTGCCCTGCCGGATGCCGATGCAGTTGTGGCGGGCAAGCTCAGCGGGCGTCTGCGGCGCCCCATGCTGGCGCAGGTAGTTGGGCGAGGCACACAGCAACCGGCGGTTGGGTGCCACCTTCTTGGCGATGATGCGCGCGTCCGGTGGCTCGCCAAAGCGCACGCACACGTCAAACAAGTCTTCGTTCAGCGGCGGCGGATCGGCCGTCAGCTGTAGCTGCACATCCACCTCCGGATACGCCTTCACGTATTCCGAAATAGCCGGGGCGATGTGCATGCGCCCGAAACCCAGCGTGGCGTTCACACGCAGCAGGCCGCTCGGTCGGCCCTTGGCCTGGGTCAGCAGTTGGTCCAGGTCATCGATCTCGCCCAGGATGCGCCGGGCGCGTTCCACGAAAACCTCCCCTTCGGGCGTCAGGCTCATGCGCCGGGTCGTGCGCGTGACCAGCGGCATGCCGATGCGCCCTTCCATCTGCGCCAGGCGCTTGCTGACCGCCGCCGTGGTGATGCCGAGATTGCGCGCCGCCGCGCTCAGGCTGCCGGCCGTGGCCAGGGCGACAAAGAAGCCCAGCTCAGCAGGTTGGATACCGGGAACCGACATGGCTTCACTTTCAACCTGAAGTTAAGAATGGATTAACTTTAGGCGTGATCCAAAACCGTGTCCAGCACCGACCATTGCCACACAACACGCCGCACACCCCACCCGCATTCCGATGAGGAGACACCCATGAAGACCTACCGCATTGCAACCATCCCCGGCGACGGCATCGGCAAGGAAGTCGTGCCCGCCGGTCGTGAAGTCATGGAAGCGCTGGCCGCCGCTGGCGCCGGCTTCCGTTTCGAGTTCGAGAACTTCGACTGGGGCGGTGACTACTACCGCCAGCACGGCGTGATGATGCCGGCCGAGGGCCTGGACGCCCTGCGCGACAAAGACGCCATCCTGTTCGGCTCAGCCGGTGATGCGCAGATTCCCGACCACATCACGCTGTGGGGCCTGCGCTTGAAGATCTGCCAGGGCTTTGACCAGTACGCCAACGTGCGCCCGACGCGCATCCTGCCGGGCATCGATGCACCGCTCAAGCGCTGCGGCCCGAACGATCTGGACTGGGTGATCGTGCGTGAGAACTCCGAAGGCGAATACGCCGGCGTGGGCGGCCGCGTGCACCAGGGCCACCCGATCGAAGCCGCCACCGATGTGTCGATGATGACCCGTGCCGGCGTGGAACGCATCATGCGCTTTGCCTTCAAGCTCGCGCAGTCGCGTCCGCGCAAGCTGCTGACTGTCATCACCAAGTCCAACGCACAGCGCCACGCCATGGTCATGTGGGACGAGATCGCCGTGCAGATCGCCAAGGAATTCCCCGACGTGAAGTGGGACAAGGAGCTGGTGGATGCCGCCACCGCCCGCATGGTCAACCGTCCGGCCACGCTCGACACCATCGTCGCCACCAACCTGCATGCGGACATCCTGAGCGACCTGGCTGCTGCGCTGGCCGGCAGCCTGGGCATTGCGCCCACCGGCAACATCGATCCGGAGCGCCGTTATCCGTCCATGTTCGAGCCGATCCACGGTTCGGCCTTCGACATCATGGGCAAGGGGCTGGCCAACCCGGTCGGCACGTTCTGGTCGGTGGTGATGCTGCTGGAGCACCTGGGCGAGCAGGCAGCCGCCAAGCGTGTGATGCAAGCCATCGAGGCCGTCACCGCCAACCCGGCGCTGCACACGCGCGACCTGGGCGGCCATGCGACCACCTTGCAGGTCACGCGGGCCGTGTGCGACTTCCTGGCCGCAGAACACGCGCAGGCCGCGTGATCACGTAGCACCTGAGACAGGGCGGCGGGCCAACACCGCCGCCCTCATGCGCTTTCCACCTCAAGACGGGCCACAGAGCCTGCGGCCGAGCGCAGCAGCAAACGAAAGGAGACAGCCATGATTCGCAAGACGCTTGGCAAGCTGTACGTGCAGGTCCTGATCGGCGTGGCCGCCGGGATCACGCTCGGGGTCCTGGCCCCGAAGCTCGGCGCCGACCTGAAGCCCCTCGGCGACGTGTTCATCAAGCTCATCAAGATGGTGTTCGCGCCCATCATCTTCGCGACAGTGACACTGGGCATCGCGCGCATGGAGAACATGAAGGAGCTCGGCCGCGTGGGTGTGCGCGCGCTGATCTACTTCGAGGTGCTGTCCACCTTTGCGCTGGCGATCGGGCTGATCGTCGTCAACCTGATCCAGCCGGGCCAGGGCATGAACATCGACGCGGCACATCTGGATACCAAGGCCATCGCCAGCTACACGCACGCGGCCGCCAAACCCCAGACGTTTGTCGACTTCCTGATGAACCTGGTGCCGTCGAGCATCGTGGATGCGCTGGCCCGCAACGACATCCTGCAGATCCTGGTGTTTGCCACGCTGTTCGGCATTGCGCTCTCGCGCCTGGGCACACGGGCCAAGCCGGTGGTCGATTTTCTGGATGCGTTCACGCACGGCGTGTTCACCATCGTCGGCATGATCATGCGGCTTGCGCCCATGGCAGCGTTTGGTGCGATGGCCTTTACGGTGGGCAAGTACGGGCTGGGGTCGATCGTATCGCTGGGCAAGCTGATGGCGACGATGTACATCACCTGCATCCTGTTCGTGGTGATCGTGCTGGGCAGTGTGGCGCGTGTGTCGGGCTTCAGCCTGTGGAAGTTCCTCAAGTACATCCGCGACGAGATCTTCACGGTGCTGGGCACGAGCTCCTCGGAGTCGGTCATTCCGCAGCTCATGCAGAAGCTGGAGGCGGCAGGCGTGTCGAAGCCGGTGGTCGGCCTGGTGGTGCCCTCGGGGCTGACGTTCAATCCGGACGGCCAGTGCATCTACTACACGATGGCTGCCATCTTCGTGGCGCAGGCCACCAACACGCCGCTTACGCTGACCGATCAACTCGTGGTGCTTGGGGTGTTGCTGCTGACGTCCAAGGGCTCGGCAGGCGTGACAGGCTCGGGCTTCATCACGCTGGCGGCGACGCTCGCTTCGCTGGGCAACATTCCGGTGGCAGGCATGGTGCTGCTGCTCGGCATTGATCGCTTCATGTCGGAAGCGCGCGCCATCACCAACACCATCGGCAATGCGGTGGGCACACTGGCCATCGCCCGGTGGGTGGGCGCGGTGGATCGGCAGCGCCTGCAGGCCGTGCTGGACGGTACGCCGCAAGCACAGCCGGAGCCCCCCGTCATGCACGCCCCCATCCACAAAGCCGAAGCCATGCACCCGCCCCTGGCCCATTGATCCAACGTCCTCCAGAAGCCAACCATGCGACGCCTTCGCAATGCCAAGATCGTAGCCACGCTGGGGCCTTCCAGCACGGAGCGCAGTGTCATCCAGGCGCTGTTCGAGGCCGGTGCCGATGTCTTCCGGCTGAATTTCAGCCACGGCACGCATGAGGATCACAAGCGGCGCCTTGATGTCATCCGCGCGGTGGAGCGCGACAGCGGCCGCCCCATCGGTGTGCTGCTCGATCTGCAAGGCCCGAAGCTGCGCATCGGCACCTTTGAGCGCGGGCGCATTCAGCTCGTGCCGCAGGCCAAGCTGCGCCTGGACCTGAACGCAGATCAGCCCGGCACCGCCGAGCGCGTTTGCCTGCCGCATCCGGAGATCTTCGCAGCCCTGCAGCCGGGTGCGGAACTGCTGCTCGACGACGGACGCGTGCGCCTGCGCGTGGACCGCTGCGGCAGCGACTTTGCCGAGACAACGGTGCTCGACGGCAGCGTGCTGTCCGATCGCAAGGGCGTAAACGTGCCGGGTGTGGTGCTGCCGCTTTCCGCGCTGACGGAGAAGGACCGCCGCGATCTTGAATTCGGCCTGACGCTCGGGGTGGATTGGATCGCACTGTCGTTCGTGCAACGCCCGGAAGACATCGTCGAGATCAAGCACATCGTCCAGGGCCGCGCTGGCATCGTCGCCAAGCTGGAAAAACCTGCCGCCATCCACAGCCTGGAAGATATCGTCGCAGAGGCGGATGCGGTGATGGTGGCCCGCGGCGACCTGGGCGTGGAGATGCCTGCCGAGCAGGTGCCGTCCTTGCAGAAGCGGATCGTTCGCGCGTGCCGGCGAGCAGGTAAACCCGTCATCGTCGCCACGCAGATGCTGGAGTCGATGGTGACTGCACCGGTGCCGACGCGCGCCGAGGCATCGGACGTGGCGACCGCCGTGTACGACGGCGCTGATGCGGTGATGTTGTCGGCAGAATCGGCTTCCGGCCAGTACCCGGTCGAGGCCGTGAGCATGATGAGCAGCATCATCTGCCGCACGGAAGGCGACTCGCACTATCACGAGGCCATCCAGGCATCCCACACCGCGCCGCGCCAGGATGCTGCCGATGCGATTGGCTACGCCGTGCGGCACGTCGCCAATCTGCTGGGGGTGCCGGCCACCGTGGCGTACACCAGCTCCGGCTACTCTGCCCTGCGCATGGCGCGCGAGCGGCCCGAGGTACCGATCCTCGGGATGACGCCCAAGCTCGCCACCGCGCGACGCCTGGCGCTCGCCTGGGGCGTACACGCTGTGCTTTGCCATGAAGTGGCCGACGTACCGGAGATGACGGAACTGGCCAGCCGCACCGTGCTGCGCGAAGGCTTTGGCGCGCAGGGCCAGCCGATCGTGATTTCTGCCGGGTTGCCGTTTGCCGTGGCAGGTACGACGAACCTGCTGCGGATTGCGCAGGTTCAATGAGGACGCTGCCGGTGCTTAGGGCGTGTCTGCTCGGCGACAGACTTCCTTGACCAGCGTGTTCAGCAAGACCCGCTCATCGGTTGCCGCCTCAACCAGCGGCACGGCCCAGGCACAGTCCGACAGCGCGAAGTGATGCTGCCAGTCTGGCAAGGCATGCAGCCCGGCCAGGTTGAAACCGGCCGACCCGCCCGTATCGGCATGCCCGCCGCCAATCGATTCCCCCAGCTCGAACGGGCGATCCCTGAACGGGCAGAGCCAGACGCCGTAGACGTGATGCGAAGCATGTTGCGGTGTCGGCGCCTGGTTCTGGTAGCCGAGCCGGAGCACTTGCCGCTGCAGCGCCCAGCCCTCGATCGGCGCGGACTTCTCATAGAGATACGCGGCATCGAGCACGCGACCACCAGGCCAGCTCACCTGGTGCGCGTCGAACGTCAGGTGCTTGAACTTGTGCGGGTAGGCAAGCTCAGGCCAAGCCTTCTCCGTCCGGGCGATCGATGCGTCGAACAGGCGAATCTCCTGCCCGTCAAACTCGAGCGCGAGTTGCCAGGTTTCGTTCGGGATGACGTTGGTAAGGGAGGGCATCGTGTCCTGGCTCAAGGGTCTGGCAACGGGCGAATGCCGTTGCACACCGCGCATTTTTACGAGATTTTCATTTGACGCGCTATAGCACGGCGCGTACCATCATTTCACGGTTGAGGGACAGACCCGACGCCGCCAATCTCTTGAGGGAGCCTCATGAGCACCAATGCAAAGCGCTTCGATGCGCTTGTCTTCATCGGCCGTTTCCAGCCGATGCACCGTGGACACCTTGACGTACTGCGCCGGGCATTGGGCCTTGCCGATACGGTTTGCGTCCTGATCGGTTCGACCGACAAACCCCGCACCATCAAAGACCCGTTCTCGTTTGACGAGCGCCGGCAGATGATCGCCTCCGTGCTGGACGAAGCGTCCCGCGCCCGCGTGCGTTTCGCGCCGGTGCAGGACTCGACCTACAACGACGGCGACTGGGTGCGCTGGGTGCAGGACGCCGTAGCCGCCGAGCTGGGCGACACGACGGGCCGCAAGATCGGCATCATCGGCCACGAGAAAGACAGCAGTTCGTACTACCTCCGCATGTTTCCGCAGTGGGAACTGGTGGAAGTCGACAGCACCGAAGACATTTCCGCTACCGAGATCCGCGAGCAGTTTCTGGCCGAGCGCAGCAACAGCTTCGTGTCGTGGGCCGTGCCCGCGCCGGTGTTCGAGTGGATGGAAGACTTCCGCAACCAGCCGGCCTTCGCGCAACTGAAGGCAGAGGCGGAGTTCATTGCCGCTTACAAGAAAGCCTGGTCGGCCGCGCCGTATCCGGTCACCTTCGTCACCGTGGATGCGGTGGTCGTGCATTCCGGCCACTTGTTGCTGGTGCGCAGGCGCAGCGAGCCTGGGCGTGGCCTGTGGGCGCTGCCGGGCGGCTTCGTCAACCAGGAAGAGCGACTGGAGACGGCGTGCATTCGCGAGTTGCGCGAAGAGACCGGGCTCAAGCTGCCCGAGCCCGTGCTGCGCGGCTCGTTGAAGGACCGGCAGGTGTTCGACCACCCGCAGCGCTCGCTGCGCGGGCGGACCATCACCCACGCCTTCCTGTTCAGCTTTCCGGTGGGTGAGCTGCCGCGCGTCAAGGGCGGCGACGACGCCGACAAGGCGCGCTGGGTACCGCTCAACGATTTCGCGCGCATGCGCAGCGTCATGTTCGAAGACCACTTCGATATCGCTTACCACTTTCTCGGCAAGCTCTAACGCTTCCAACATCGGATTCATCCGCTGGGACAGACCCGGCGGCCATTCAACGGCATAGAGGAGCTCTAGCCATGCAAAACGACCTGCGTCGTCTGTCGTCCATCCTGTCCAATCCGATCCTCAACACAGATTCGTACAAGGCTTCCCACTATCTGCAGTATCCGCCGGGCACCTCGGCGATGTTCTCCTACATCGAGTCGCGCGGCGGCCGCTATGACAGCACGCTGTTCTTCGGCCTGCAGATGCTGCTCAAGGAATACCTCAGCCAGCCCATTACCACAGCGATGATCGACGAGGCCCGCGCCTTCTTCAGCGCGCACGGCGAGCCGTTCAATGAAGCCGGCTGGCGCTACATCGTCGAGGCCTACGGCGGCTACCTGCCGGTGCGCATTCGTGCGGTGCCCGAGGGTGCAGTGGTGCCGACGAACAATGTGCTCGTCACGGTGGAGTGCGACGACCCTCAGGCATTTTGGTTGACCTCGTACATCGAGACAATGCTGCTGCGCGTGTGGTATCCGGTGACCGTGGCCACACAGAGCTGGCAGTTGCGGCAACTCGTGCGCCGCTACCTGAAGCGCACCAGTGATGACGTCTCGCAGCTGCCGTTCAAGGTGCACGACTTTGGCGCACGCGGCGTGTCGAGCGCAGAATCCTCGGCCATTGGCGGTGCCGCGCACCTGGTGAGCTTCATGGGCTCGGACACCGTGCTGGGCGTGGTGGCAGCCAATGCCTACTACAACGCGCCCATGGCAGCGTTCTCGGTGCCGGCGGCCGAGCACAGCACCATCACCGCCTGGGGCCGGGATGGGGAAGGTGATGCGTATC
Organism: Ralstonia sp. A12; assembly: GCF_000801955.1. Lineage (GTDB taxonomy): Bacteria > Pseudomonadota > Gammaproteobacteria > Burkholderiales > Burkholderiaceae > Ralstonia. The sequence goes on along the minus strand of NZ_JSZO01000002.1, from coordinate 215,609 downwards.
GCAACATGCTCCAGCAGTTCGGCAAGCCGGGGGCCATCGTCTCGGTGGTGTCGGACTCGTATGACCTGTTTGCCGCGCTGCGCATGTGGGGCTCGGAACTTCGGCAAGCGGTCATCGACTCCGGTGCCACGCTGGTCATTCGTCCGGACTCCGGCGACCCGAAGACCATCGTGATGCAGACCGTACGTGCGCTCGACGAAGCGTTCGGCTCGGTGGTCAACGGCAAGGGATACCGCGTGCTCAACCATGTGCGCGTGATCCAGGGCGATGGCGTCAACGCGGAATCCATCGAGGCCATCCTCGCCGCGCTGGAGGCAGCCGGTTACGCGGCAGACAACATCGTGTTCGGCATGGGCGGCGCGCTGCTGCAGCAGTTGAACCGCGACACCCAGCGCTTTGCCATGAAGTGCTCGGCCGTCAAGGTAGACGACGCCTGGCGCGATGTCTGCAAGGACCCAGTCACGGATGCGGGCAAGCGCTCCAAGCAAGGGCGCCTGACCTTGCTGCGCAATCGTCAAACCGGCGCCTACCAGACCGCAACACTTCCGCTCGCTTGGGACGACCGGCGCATCGAAGGCGATTGGGAAGAGGCGCTTCAAACGGTCTTCGACAGCGGCAAGCTGCTGGTTGACATGTCGCTGGATGACGTACGTGCCCGCGCCCAGGCGCACGAAGTCTGAGTCAGGGGCTGCCACCCTGACGCTGTAGAGTGCCCGCCGCGGCCTGGACCGCCGTACACGTGGTTCCGCCGCGGCACATAGAGAAGCGTCAAGAACCTGATCCGATCATGATCGAGAAGAAGAAGCTCTATCACGTGACCGTGCTGTCCAACTTTGCACGGGCATTCGACAAGTACTCGCTTTGCTATGCGAAAACCGGCATTCCGGAAAGCACCTATCCCGACCGCTTCTATCTGCTGGAGCGTAGCGAACTCGAGATCGGCTACCAGAAGGCTTCACGCTTGATTGAGAAGCTGGCGATTCCGGGCAACCGGTTGATTGCGCTGGAGACCGAAGTCGACCCCAGGCTGATCCAGGAGAACACGACCACCAGACGCGGCGTGTTCATCCAGTCCGGGCACATCAGGCTCAGCGGGCTGTATGACCTGGAGCTGAACGACAGCGGCATCGCAATGCGCCGCGCTGTGGTTGAGGAAACGACAGCAGCGTCGCTGCGGCTGGCGAGCCAGCAGTTTCAAGGGTTTGCAGCGCTGCGGCCGCGCACGCTGTCCATCCTGCCCATCGCACAGGGTTGCCAGGCCAAGTGCGCGTTCTGCTTTTCCAAGGCGTCGATCTCTGCTGATCAGGCGCCGTATCGACCCGACTGGGACGCTGTTGGCGCATGGCTCGACAAAGCGGCAGCGCAGGGGGCCGAGCGCGCCGTGATCACCGGCGGCGGCGAGCCGACACTGCTGCCTTTCGCACAACTCGAAAAACTCATTACCTGCTGCGCAGCGCGCTTCAGCAAGGTGGTGCTGATCACCAACGGGCATGCATTTGCAACGCTTCCGGAAGCCGAGCGCATCGCGCATCTGCGTGCCCTGCATGACGCCGGGCTCCGCGTGCTCTCCATTTCCCGACATCACTTCGATGCGCAGCGCAACGAACGCATCATGAAGCTCCACACGCCCGTTGAAGCGCTCGCCCGTACATGGCGCGAGCATCGTCATCTCTGGCCGAATCTGCGCCTGCGGTTCATCTGCGTTCTGCAGGACGACGGGGTGGAAGACGAAGCGACGCTCGAGCAGTACTTGGCCTGGGCGGCAGACCAAGGCGTTGAAGAAATCTGCTTCAAGGAGCTCTACGTTTCAACCAGCACGGAATCGATGTACTTCGATCGTGCAGCAAACGATTGGAGCCGGCATCACCAAGTGCCGCTGTCGCTCGTGACCGGCTTCGCTGCACGCGAGGGTTTTTCGGTTGCACACCGGCTGCCGTGGGGCGCGCCCGTCTTTGCCGGTGAATGGGCGGGCCGACCGATGCGCATTGCGGCCTATACCGAGCCAAGCCTGTACTGGGAGCGCTCACACGGCATTGCCCGAAGCTGGAACGTCATGGCCGACGGCCACTGCTTTGCATCACTGGAAGACCGCGCGAGCGAACTCACCCTGGGGACCCCGACATGAACTTCGCCGCGTTCAAGCTGTGGCGCGAAGCCTGCCTGCGCACAACGCCCGACGTGGTGGATTGCGCAGAAACGAACCTGTACGACGCTCTCGCCACGCTGCAGCCGCACCTCGATCCATCGCAGGCACCGCAGCGCGTGCACCGTTGCGATCTCGCACGGGCGTGGCTGCAACGGTATGGCTTTGACATCGCGCATTCGCGCCGGGCACTGATCAGCCGCGGAGTGCGGCATGCGCTGCAGTTGATCTTCAGGAGGCTGTCTGCGCAGGGTGCCCGCCTGTGGCTGCCGAGTGATGTCTACCCGGTCTACCAAGCACTCGCCGAATCGGCGGGCCTTGAGCCGCGCACGTTCCCAACGCTGCCCACGCCAAGCTTTCCCATAGACGAGGCCATCGACGGCCCCGAATTCCTCCTCATCGCAAACCCGCTCAAGCCGCTGGGGCGATTCTTGAGCGACGAAGACTGCACCGCGCTGGTTGCGTGGGTCAATGCGGCGCCCGGCCGGCGCCTCCTGATCGATTGCGTCTACGACCTGGGCGCGCCGTTTCATCCCACGACGATGAAACTGCTGCAAACCGAGCGCGCGATTCTGCTGCACTCGGCCACCAAAGGCTGGCTCACGCCGCAGACGTTCGGCGTGGCATTGGTGGGTGAGGACTGCGCTGGATTCGAAGCCGATTTCCGTGAAGATTCCCCGTCTGCGACGCAGCTGCAGCTCGCGCACCACTTCCTGTCAACTGCGGCCGACTGCCCAGCGCAGGTGGTCGACGCACTTCAGGCGCGTGCACGCCGCCTTGTCGAACGACTGCCCCAGGCTGTTCTTGATGCACGCCTGATGGCGCCCGCAGACTGCGCGCCCGGTTGCTACCTCTTTCCGGTGCCGTTCAGTACGGAGCAACTCTTGAACGACTACGGCCTGCTGGCCGTCCCGGCAAGTGCATTCGGCGCGCAGGATTGGAATGGCAGCATCCTGACCAGCCTGTCCGACACATTTGCTCACCAACACCATGCATCGCTCTGACATGACGCCACTTGCCGACATGGCCGTCTACGAAGACGCCGATTTCTACGATCAGGAATTCGCTCACCGCGAGCACGACGCCCGCTTCTTCATCGAGCAGGCCATGCGCGCCGATGGCCCTGTGCTGGAGGTGGCGTGCGGTACCGGCCGCATCACGCTGCCCATCGCGCGGGCCGGCATCGACATCACGGGGCTGGACGTCATGCGTTCCATGCTGGATCGGGCACAGCAGAAATCGCGGGCCGAGGGGCTCGATGTGACCTGGCTTGAGCAGGACTGCCGGGCGATTCAATCAAGGCGGCGCTTCTCGCTGGTCTTCTCGGCCACGAACGCCATGCAGCATCTGCACGACCTGGATTCGGTCAACGCGTTTCTGGGTGCTGTGAAGCGTGTGCTGGCGCCGGGCGGCACGTTGATCCTGGATGTGTTCAATCCGGACATCCGCAAGCTGGCGCGACCGGCAGACACCCGCTACCTGCACAAATCGATGGTTGACGCCGAAGGAAGAGAGATTCGCGTCGAGGCGACTTCGCACTACGACGCGGCATGCCAGATCCTGCGATTCGAGCTCGATTACCTGCGTAACGGCGAGTGCATCCGGACCAAGCAGGTGAGCATGCGCTGCTTTTTCCCGGAAGAGCTGCTGGCGCTGTGCCGATTCAACGGATTCGACGTCGTGCGGCGTTTGGGAGGCTACGACGGGTCGCCGTTCACGGCGCACTCGCCCAAGCAGATCCTGTTCTGTCGTGCCAGCTGAGATACGCAGGTCGGTCGCCGTTTCCAGCCAGGAGCAGAAGATCAACGAAGCCCTTCTGCTCCTGGCCTGAAGAGGCCAACGTGCGGCTTATGCCTGCGCCTCCGCACCGAGGGTCAGCAGCAGCTCGTCGAGTCGTTCAAGGGTGGAGGTCATGCCATCCCTCAACCCCATGTCGATCACCTTTTGCACATCCTCTGGCGAGTTGTACACAACCACGGTCGTCACCAGGGTCTGGTCCCTCATATCGGTAAAGGCGACATCCCAACGCGCCCTGGGCATGTCGGGATTCACGACGCCAGTTTCGTCGCTGAAGCCGTCCAACGCCGTGTAGCCGTCGATCGGGTTGATGGACTGATAGTCCAGACGGCTCCAGAAAGCTTGCCCTTCAGGGGTGATCATGGCGTAGAGCCAATAGCCCCCTGCCTTGAACTCCATGTGCTTGGTCTGGGTAGTCAGAGGCTTGGGTGCAAACCAGCGATCGAGCAATTCACGCTTTGTGTGGCAATCCCACACGAGTTGGCGCTTTGCCGCGAACGCCTTCTTCACTGTGATGCTGCTCTTTTCCTTGTCGACGAGGAAATCAAATTGAAGCTCAGCTTTCATCACCATCTCCTTTCAGTTCTTCTAAGAGGTTGTCCAGGTTGCGATACCGGCTTGCCCAGGTCGCGCGCTGGTCTGCAAACCAGCGCTCGGCGGCATCCAGCTTCTCTTGTTCAAGCACGCACGTCCGGATTCGGCCGCTCTTGCTGGAACGGACCAACCCGGTCATTTCCAGTACCCGCACGTGCTTCATGAAAGACGGCAGGGCCATGTCGAATGGCTCTGCCAGTTCACTCACCGTTGCGGGCCCGCTACCCAGCCGATGAACAACAGCCCTGCGCGTCGGGTCTGCAAGCGCATGAAAGATCGCGTCTAGCGCAACTGCATTGTTATCCATTTGGCTAACTATACTCTCGATGATTTCTTGCTGCAACACAGTTCGACCGCGTGCGCTCCACGCCCCTGAAGCGCACGATGGCAATGCATAGTAGGGAGAATGGTGACTGGCGTCTGTGATGCCGTCATCCCAGCGCAGCAGATGACCCCGCCCACCATGGCGGCGGCATCCTCCTGGATCGCACCGACATGCATCTGCTGCGAGAGTGTGAGACATTGGCCGTCCCGACAACGGCATGCATCCCGTCCTGCAGCACGCGGCGATGTGATCGATTGAAGCCGCTCCATTCGTGACGGATGCCCATGCCCGACGCGTCAGGAGACGCCTATGCCCAGCAAGAACTCGATCTGTCTGTGGTTCAACCACGATGCGGTTGACGCGGCCAACTTCTATGCCGAGACCTTCCCCGACAGCGCGGTACAGGCCATCCACCGCGCACCGGGCGACTACCCTGCCGGCAAGCAGGGCAACGTGCTGACCGTTGAGTTCACCGTGGCAGGCATTCCCTGCCTGGGGCTGAACGGCGGCCCGGCGTTCCAGCACAACGAAGCCTTCTCTTTTCAGATCGCAACGGACGACCAGGCCGAAACCGACCGCTTGTGGAATGCCATCGTCAACAACGGCGGCGAGGAAAGCGCCTGTGGCTGGTGCAAAGACCGCTGGGGCATCTCGTGGCAGATCACCCCCCGTGTTCTCAGTGAGGCGATCTGCGACCCCGACCCCGCCGCCGCCAAACGCGCATTCGACGCGATGATGACGATGGGCAAGATCGACATCGCCGCGATCGAAGCTGCACGGCGGGGCTAACGCCTGTCCTCAGATGGCGCGCGGGTTGGGCCGTTGGATGACTACATCAACGCCCGTTCCAACACCCTGGCTACATGGACAGCCTCCGCCTGCGCGCCGTCCTTGATCTGGTGCCGGCAGCTCGTGCCGTCTGCCACGACAATCGTCCCCTCCGCCCGTTTGCGCACCGCCGGCAGCAGCGACAGCTCTGCCATGGCCTGCGATGCCGCATAGTGCTCTGCCTCGTAGCCGAAGCTGCCGGCCATACCGCAGCACGATGACTCCACCGGCGACACCTTCAGCCCCGGAACCCAGCCCAGCACGGTCTGCACCGGCGTGAACGCGTCGAACGCCTTCTGATGGCAATGGCCGTGCACCAACGCCTCGGGCACATCCAACGCTTTCAGTTGCAGCGACAGCCGGCCAGCTTTGCGCTCGCGCACCAGAAACTCTTCGAACAGGAAGGCGTGATCAGCCAACTGCCGCGCGGCATCGCCGTAGCCGTAGGTCAGGAACTCATCGCGCATGGAAAGCAGACACGACGGTTCCAGCCCGACGATGGCAACGCCGCGTTCCAGGTACGGGCGCAATGCGTCCAGCGTGCGGCGTGCTTCTGCCTTGGCCTCGTCGACCAGCCCAGCGGCGAGGAAGGTGCGGCCGCAGCAGAGCGGGCGCTCGCCAGGGCGCACGTTGAAGTGCACGGTGTAGCCGGCGGCTTCGAGCACGGCCTGTGCGGCGCGCGCGTTCTCGGGCTCCTGCGTGTTGCTGAAGGTATCGACAAACAACAGGACCTCGCGCGTGGCCGACTCGGCGGGCGTCGCCGTTGCACGCGCATCAGACAGGAACGGCTTGGCAAACCGCGGCAGCGAACGCTGCGGCGCCAGACCCATCCACTGTTTGACGCGGCCCGAGACAAACGGCACGCCATCGGCCAGCGCCAACACAGTGCGCAGGCGCGTAGCCCACGGCGCATAGCGCGGCAGGTAAGCCACCAGGCGCTCGCGCAGCGTGGTGCCGTGTTTGCGGTTCCACGCATGACGCGCCTCGATCTTGAAGCGCGCCATGTCGACACCGGTCGGGCAATCGCGCTTGCAGCCTTTGCACGACACGCACAGGTCCAGCGCAGCCTTCACATCCTCACTGGCCAACCCGTCGGGGCCGAGTTGACCAGACACCGCCAGACGCAGTGTGTTGGCTCGGCCGCGCGTTACATGCTGCTCATCACGCGTGACGCGGTAACTCGGGCACATGGTGCCGGCGTCGAACTTGCGGCAATGCCCGTTGTTGTTGCACATCTCCACGGCGGAGGCGAGGCCGTGCGACAGGTCCGTGCCCGTGCCGGGCGCCGTCTCCTGCCCCGTGAGCGGATCGCGCTTGACGTTCCATGCGGACCAGTCCAACGCGGGCTGCATCGGCGTGGCCGCATAACCCGGCGCAAAGCGGAAATGCTCGCGCGCATCCATGCGCGGCGGGTTGACGATCTTGTCGGGGTTGAAACGGTTGTCGGGATCGAACAGCGTCTTGATTTCAGTAAAGGCGGCGTTGATGCGCGGGCCGTATTGCCAGGCTACCCACTCACCTCGGCACAGGCCGTCACCGTGTTCACCGGAGTAGGCGCCTTTGTACTCGCGCACCAGCGCGGCAGCCTCTTCCGCAATCTCGCGCATGCGCGTGGCGCCGTCGCGCCGCATGTCGAGAATGGGCCGCACATGCAGCGTGCCGACGCTGGCGTGGGCGTACCACGTGCCCTCGGTCTCGTGCTTGTGGAACACCTCCGTTAGCTTGCTCGTGTACTCGGCCAGATGTTCGAGCGGGACTGCGCAGTCTTCAATGAAGGACACGGGCTTGCCGTCGCCCTTCATGCTCATCATGATGTTCAGGCCCGCCTTGCGCACATCCCACAGTGCCTTTTGCGGACCGGCTTCGGGCATCTTCACCACGCTGTCAGGCAGCCCCAGATCGGCCATCAGCTCGGTCAAGCGGTCGAGTTGAGCCAGCAGCGCATCGCGCGTCTCGCCGGCAAATTCCACTAGCAGGATGGCCTGCGGTTCGCCCACCAATGCCTTCTCGATGACGGGGCGGAAGGCCGGGTTCTCCATCGACAGGTCGATCATCGTGCGATCGACCAGCTCCACCGCCACGGGCTTGAGCTTGACGATGTGTTGCGTCATGTCCATCGCCTGGTAGAAGGTCGGGAAGTTCACGACCCCCAGCACCTTGTGCGTAGGCAGCGGCGCCAGCTTGAGCGTGATCTGTCGGCTATAGGCCAGGGTGCCTTCCGAGCCGACGAGGATGTGCGACAGGTTGGCGTAGCCGTCGTCGGTATAGGCGCGCGGGTTCTGGCAATCGAACAGGTCGATGTTGTAGCCGGCCACGCGGCGCAGCACCTTGGGCACGCGCTCGATGATTTCGTCACGCTCACGTTGGGCGATGCGCTCCAGCCCACGCAGCAGGCCGAGCGTGCGGGCATCCGCCACCGGCTGCGCGAGTGAACCGAAACGGCATTCACTGCCATCGGCCAGCACCGCGTCGATGGCGAGTACGTTGTGCACCATGTTGCCGTACTCGATCGAGCGCGAGCCGCACGAGTTGTTGCCCGTCATACCGCCAATCGTGCATTGCGCACCCGTCGACACATCCACCGGAAACCACAGCCCGTGCGGCTTGAGCCACGCGTTCAGGTGGTCCAGCACGATGCCGGGCTCCACGGTGACGGTGCGCGCCGGTGCGTCAAAGTCGATGACCTTGTTGAGCCACTTGCTGTTGTCGATGACCAGCGCCTCGCCCACGGTCTGGCCGCACTGGCTCGTGCCAGCGCCGCGCGCCAGCACCGGCATCTTCTGATCACGCGCAATGTCGAGCGCGCGCAGCAGATCGGCCTGATCGCGCGGCACGACCACGCCCAGCGGCATGATCTGATAGATCGACGCGTCGGTCGCATAGCGGCCACGGCTGGCGCGGTCGGCCAGCACATCGCCACGCAGTTCCTTGCGCAGCCGGGCAAACAGCGGTGAAAGCGCCGCGCCCTGCGAGGGCACGAAGCGCACGGGTTGGAGCAGCGAGGCAGGCGTACTGGCGTTCATGGCGGTGCGGGTGAGAGACAGCGTTTCAGGCGAGCGTGAAGCCCACAGGCGGCAGGCCGTCGATACGACCGAGCACGGCGTTCGGGCCGGTTGCGGTGTCCGGGAAATGCATGCCCGTGTACGAACCGGTGGTGACGAGCGTGCCGGACGGCAACGTCATCCCACGCTGCGTGGCGTGATTGACGAGCCAGGGCAGCAACCGTCGTGGGTCCCCCGCCGGATTGGCCGGCGTGCCGTCAACCACGCTGCGGCTGTTCACGGTGAATGAGAGGCTGGGTGCCACGAATGGAAAATCCGCGCGGTACGCCACCACCTCGCCCATCACCAGCGCGCCGTGGTTCTGCAGATCGGCAAGCTGCGCGAAGCGGTCAACCGCTGGCCATTCGTGGAAGCGGCTGGTGACGATCTCCACGGCGGCGGCCATGTAGGCGATGCCGTCGAGCACCTCGGCATCGTCATACGCCTGGGCACGTGCGGCGAATGCGCGGCCAAAGCAGAACGCGATTTCCAGCTCCAGCCCCAGTGGGCGAAACGCATGCTGCGGCAACGTGGCGCCGTGAAAGTGCAAACCACTCTGCGGCAGCGGCGAACCCTGGATGGGCGCATCCGGCCCCTTGGCGCCGACCTTCCACGCACCGATGGAAGTGCCGTGCGCAATCAGCAACTGTGCTTGCGCGGCATACGCTGCCTCTGCGCTGGTGGGAATGAGTGCATGCGGCAGCTCGGCAAATGCAATGCCGCTCTGCCAGCCGGCCGCAAGGCGTTCGGCCAGGGTCTCAGTAGAGGTTTCAATCATGGGGAAGACGTAGGAAGGCGGGCGCCACCGCGGCGGCGCCCCGTTTGACTGCAGGCATCAGGCCGGTGAACGTTCGGTGGCCACCGGCGTAGCGGTAGTATTGGCGAAGCGGCTCTCCGGCTGCATGCGGAAGGCCAGCACCACACCCAGGCCCATCAGCACCATGCTGCCGATGAAGGGCAGCTCCCAACTGCCGAAGCGGTCGATCACGTAGCCGGAAATGACCGGCGACAGGATGGCCGCCAGCGCGGAACCCGAGTTCATCATGCCGCTGGCGGTGCCCGAGTGCTCCGGCGCGATGTCCATCGGCACGGCCCACATCGGCCCGATCGTCATCTCGGCAAAGAAGAAGCCTGCCGCCAGGCACGCCATCGACACATACAGGTCATGCATGAACAGCAGCGGCAGGAGTGACAGCATCGTCAGCAGCATGCACACCGCCACCATCCAGCTGCGGGCGCGCTTGAGGCTGCCGGTGCGGGCGTAGATCTTGTCGGTCACGATGCCGCCCAGCGTGTCGCCAATCACACCCGCAAAGAACACGGCCGAAGCGAACACGGCAGATTTCTTCAGGTCCAGCGAGTAGCTGTGCAGGAAGTACTGCGGGATCCAGCTCAGGAACAGCCACAGCGTCCAGCCGTAGCAGAAATAGACCACCGTCACGGGTGCCATGCGCTTGAACAACGGACCCCACGGCACGCTGGTGGGCTTCTGCTTGGGCGCGGGCAGCATGTCGAGTTCTTGCTGCGTGATGCGCGGGTGGTCTTTCGGGTGCTCGGTATAGACCAGCGCCCACAGCGCCACCCAGACCAGGCTGATGACACCGCAGATGTAGAACGACTCACGCCAGCCATACACAGCCATGATGGCCACCACGGCTGCCGGGGCGACGGCATTGCCGATGCGGGCGAACGCATGGGTGATGCCCTGCGCGAAGCCGCGCTTCTCGCGCGCCACCCAGCGCGACATGGCCGCCGTGGCCGCCGGGAAGGTCGCGCCTTCGCCCAGGCCCAGCAGCAGGCGCGCAGCCAGCAGCGAGATCAACCCGCCGGCCATGCCGGTGAGCAACGTGGCGATGGCCCACAGCACGCCGCACACCAGCAACGTGCGGCGCGCGCCAAAGCGGTCGCTCACCCAGCCGCCGATGATTTGAAACACGAGATACGGGTACGCAAACGCGGAGAACACCAGCCCGATCTCCGTCTTGTTCAACCCGAACTCGTTGCCAAAGCCCGCGGCTGCGGTACTCACGTTCACGCGGTCGAGGTAGGTGACGAAATACATCACGCATAGCATGACCAACACGACATTGGTCGCTCGGAACAGCTTCATGTTTTGTCTCCTTGGGTGGTCGGCCTGCAGCAGAGGCCGGCTCTTTGTCCGGCTAATTGGTTGCTGAGCAATCGGGCGGGGCGCACGCCGCCCTGGCCGCGCGCCGACTCAGTCGTACGGCGCAGCCATCGCTGTCTGCTGAAGGGGTGCGTCAGTTAGGAGGGCGCCGCTTATCGGTCAGCGCCCTCGGGTTGGGAGTGCGCTCAGGCCGCCGCGCGCAACGCGGGCGTGTGCGTGTGCGTGTGCGAGGCCAGGTACTCCATCGCTGCCACCACGCCGCTGGCGGCTACCGGCACGCCGGCCAGCTTCAGGCCCATCTCGCAGCCGGTGAGCGTGGCCATGAGCGTGAGGTCGTTGCAGTCGCCCAGGTGGCCGATGCGGAACATCGTCCCGCGAATCTTGCCCAGCGCCTGCCCCAGCGACATGTCGAAGCGCTCGTAGATGATCTTGCGCACGGCATCGGCATCCACGCCCTCGGGCATCATCACGCCGGTCAGCACGGGGCTGTAGACCGCCGGGTCCGCACACTGGATCTGCAGGCCCCACGCGCGCACGGCGCGGCGCGTGGCTTCCGCCAGTCGCGCATGGCGCGCGAACACGTTGTCGAGCCCCTCGCCCAGGATCATGTCGAGCGCTTCCGACAGGCCATACAGCAGGTTGGTATTGGGCGTGTACGGCCAGTAGCCATTCTTGTTGGCTTCGATGATCTCTTCCCAGCCCCAGAACGCGCGCGGCAGCTTGGCATGCTTGCTGGCCGCGATGGCCTTGGCCGACAGCGCGTTGAAGCTGATGCCCGGCGGCAGCATCAACCCCTTCTGCGAACCGGACACGGTCACGTCCACGCCCCACTCGTCGTGGCGGTAGTCGGCGGAGGCCAGACCCGAGATGGTGTCGACCAGCAGCAGCGCCGGGTGGCCCGCCGCATCAATGGCCCGGCGCACGGCCGCGATGTTGGACGTCACGCCCGTCGACGTTTCGTTGTGCACCACGCAAACGGCCTTGATGGTGTGCGCGGTATCCGCACGCAGGCGCGCTTCGATCATGTCGGCCTGCACGCCGCGCCGCCAGCCCTCGACACCCGGCAAGCCGATGAACTCGGGCTTCAAACCCAGCGCCTCGGCCATCTTCTTCCACAGCGTGGCGAAGTGGCCGGTCTCATACATCAGCACCGTATCGCCGGGGCTCAACGTATTGGTGAGCGCGGCTTCCCACGCGCCCGTGCCCGACGCCGGATAGATGATCACCGGCTGCTCGGTCTTGAAGATCTTCTTGATGTCGGCCAGCACCTTGCGGCCCAGCGCACCGAACTCCGGGCCGCGATGGTCGATGGTCGGGTAGCTCATGGCCCGCAGGATGCGATCGGGCACCGGGCTCGGCCCCGGAATCTGCAGGAAGTGGCGGCCGGCGGGATGGAAATCGAGTTGCAACATCGCTGTCTTGTCTCCGTGGTTGAATCTTGAATTTTGCATGCAAAATACTTTAGCAGAGTGAGCCGACGGATTCCAAGCTAAGAATTTGCCGAAAATGCCGGTGTTTACCCGATGTTTGCAGTGCAATATGCGCCGGAAGCAAGTTGCAGTAGAATCACCGCAAGCAAGAAGAAAGGACTTTGCATGCAAGATTCAGAAGATGTGGGTGTGAGCAGCAGTGCCCCGGCGCTGCCCCGGCTGGAGCGCCAGCGCCTGCACGACACGGTGGTCGAGCACCTGCGCAAGTTCATCGTGGAAGGCGTGCTGGCGCCGGGCATGCGCCTGAACGAGCGCGAGTTGTGCGAGACGCTGGGCATCTCGCGCACGCCGCTGCGCGAGGCATTCAAGGTGCTGGCTGCGGAGGGGCTGCTCGTGCTGTCGCCCAACCGCGGCGCGAGTGTCTACCGCATGAGCGAATCGGAGATCCGCGAGACGTTCGAGCTGATGTCGGGGCTGGAGGCGTTTTCTGGCGAGTTGGCTTGCGAGCGCATCACGCCCGTGGAACTGGCCGAGATCAAGGCGCTGCACTACGCGATGCTGGCGTGCCGCGTGCAGAACGATCTACCTGGTTACTACAGCCGCAACCAGGAAATCCACAACCGCATCAACGAGGCCGCACGCAACTCGGTGCTGCGCAACACATATCTGTCGATCAACCGCCGGGTCATGGCGATGCGGTTTCGCTCAAATCAGCTCGGCGACAAGTGGGACCGCGCTGTGCACGATCACGAAGAGATGATCAAGGCGTTGGAAGCCCGCGACGGCAAGGCACTGTCGGGCATCCTGCGCCAGCACTTGCTGGAAAAGCGCGATGCCGTGCTGCAGATGTATCTGGAAGCGGAGCACGTGCAAGGCGCACGGAAACTCGCTTAACGCGAAAGCTCACATCACGGGCGGCGGCGAGCTTCCACCCACGCCGCCTCTTGCCCAAACCAGTCCGTCAGAAAGTCGATGAACGCGCTCACCTTGGCCGACAGGTTGGCGCGCTCCGGATACACCGCATAGACGTCAGCTGCAGGCAATGCCCAGTCGGCCAACACGGGCACCAGGCGCCCCGCGCGCACGTGTTCGTGGATATCCCATTCGGAGCGCATCAGGATTCCATAGCCGGCCAGCGCCCACACCACACCGGTTTCGCCATCGTTGGTGCTGAGCACGCCGCGCACCTTGACGGTCTCCTGTTTGCTCGCACGCGTGAAGTACCACGTACCGTAAGCCGCATCGCTCTCGCGCAGCACGATGCACTGGTGCGATTGCAGATCGCGCGGCACCTGCGGCACGCCCGCGCGTTGCAAGTACGCGGGCGACGCGCACAGCAGCCGGCGGTTGCTGACAATCTTGCGCGCCACCATGCGCGAGTCCGGCACCGTGCCAAACCAGATGCCGATGTCGAACGCCTTGTCAGCCAGATTGACGGAGCGGTCCGTCAGCTCAAGCTGCAGCTCCACCTCGGGATAGCGCCGCGCAAACTCCACCACAGCCGGCGCGATATGCCGGCGCCCGAACCCAAACGTCGCATTCACCCGCAGCAACCCCTTGGGGGTGCCCCGGCTGCTGGAGACGGTCTGCTCCAGCTCCTGCAGTTCTTCAAGCAACCGCGCGCCGGTGGCCAGATAGATCTCCCCTTCGTGGGTGACGCTCAGCCGGCGCGTGGTGCGGTTGAGCAGCCGCACGCCCAGCCGCTTCTCCAACTGCGCCAGGCGCGCGGTGATGGCCGGCGGCGTCACGCCCAGCTCGCGCGCCAGTGCCGCCAGCGAGCCCTGCTTGACCAGCTGGGTGAAAAACTCCAGATCCGATACGCGATCCATTATTCAATTGAAATGAAGAATAGATAAAGTTACCGGCCAATTATAAAACTCTTCTGCATATCTACACTCCAGTTCGCCAGTGGTCCGGGCCTGATAGGTACAACCGGCCGGCCACCCGACTTGGAGGAAGCATGGCAAAGACGTTGTATCAAAAGCTGGTGGAGTCACACACCATTGCCCAGCTCGATGCGCAAAACGTGCTGCTCTACGCAGACCTGCACATCATGAACGAGTACACCAGCCCGCAGGCCTTTGCGGGCCTGGCAGAAGCCGGCCGCGCAGTCGCCGTGCCGGGCCAGCAGATGGCCGTGGTCGACCACATCATCCCCACGCACCCGGTGCGCGTGCGCGTCATCCAGGACCCGGCCTCTGCGCTGCAGGCATCCAACCTGGCGAAGAACTGCAGCGAACACGGCATCGTGCTGTTCGACACGAACGACGCCCTGCAGGGCATCGAACACGTGATCGCGCCGGAGCTGGGCATGATCCGCCCGGGCATGGTGGTGCTCTGCGGAGACAGCCACACGACCACCTACGGCGCATTTGGCGCGCTGGGGTTCGGCATCGGCACATCGGAAGTCGAACACGTGCTGGCCACGCAAACCCTGGTCTACCGGCTGGCGCAAGACATGCGCATCCGTGTGGACGGCGAGCTGCCCATCGGCACCACCGCCAAAGACCTGATCCTGAACATCATCAGCCGCATCGGTGCGCAGGGTGCACGTGGTTACGTGGTCGAGTTCACAGGCAGCGCCATCGCGGCGCTCTCCATGGAAGCGCGCATGACCCTGTGCAACATGGCCGTGGAAGCCGGTGCGCGCGGCGCGCTGATTGCGCCAGACGCCAAGGCCACGCGTTACGTGCTCGAACATGCGCGCGACGTGGCGCACACGCACGCCAGTGCTGCGCTTGCTGACTGGCGCCAGTTGTTCAGCGATGCCGATGCGCGGTTCGATGCCGAACACCGCTTCGACGCACGCGACGTTGCACCGTATGTGACGTGGGGCACGAGCCCCGATCAGGCAATCCCCGTGACGGGAATGATCCCGCAGCCGGATGCGGCCTCCGCTCAGGCGTTGCGCTACACGGGTCTGCAAGCCGGTACTGCCATCGCAGGCGTGCCCGTGCAGCGGGTGTTCATTGGCTCGTGCACGAACGCGCGCATTGAAGACCTGCGTGCGGTCGCCGCCATCGTCAAGGGCCGCAAGGTGGCACCCGGTGTGCGCGCCATGGTCGTGCCGGGCTCGGGTGCGGTACGCCGCCAAGCCGAGCAGGAAGGCATTGCCGACGTGCTCCAGGCCAGCGGTTTTGAATGGCGTCAGCCAGGCTGCTCGATGTGCCTGGCCATGAACGACGACTTTCTCGCCCCCGGCGAGCGCTGTGCGTCCACCACCAACCGCAACTTCGAAGGGCGCCAGGGGCGCGGCGGCATCACGCACCTGATGAGCCCCGCCATGGCCGCCGCCGCCGCCATCACCGGCTGCATCACCGACGTCCGCCAACTGCAAGCACAACACGCCGAGGCTGCCCATGTCTGACACCCAACGCATTGAAGGCATCGCCGCGCCGCTGCCGACACCCAACCTCGACACCGATCAGATCATGCCCAAGCAGTTCCTGCGCGGCATCGACAAATCCGGTCTCGACAAGGGCCTGCTCTACGACCTGCGCTACGACGCCAATCACCAGCCGCGCAGCGCGTTCGTCCTAAACCAGCCAGCGTATGAAGGCGCATCCATCCTGGTGGGCGGCAGCAACTTCGGCTGCGGCTCCAGCCGTGAGCACGCCGTGTGGGGCCTGCAGCAGTTCGGCATCCGGGCCGTCATCGCGCCGAGCTTTGGCGAGATTTTCTACAGCAACGCGATGAACAACCGTCTGCTGCTGGTGATGCTCGACCCGGCAACGGTCGAGCGCATCCTGGCCGACGCGTCCAACACGGCCACCAGCCACATCGCCATCGACGTCGAAACGATGATCGTGCGCAGCCACAGCGTCGAGGCGACGTTCTCGTTGTCTGAACGCCATCGCCACATGTTCCTGCACGGCCTGGACATGATCGGCGCCACGCTGGCGCGCTGGGGCGAGATCAACACCTTCCAGCAAGCGCACTGGAAAACGCGCCCCTGGCTGCGCGATGTTGCCGCCACCACGCGCGCACGCCTTGCCGCAATGACGCCGGGCAGCAGCCTCTGAGGCTAGCCCGCAGGTTCTTCAACACACACAGACAGCGCCGGCGCTCCACCACCTCGCTCAAGACGAGGCGCGCCGTGCGTCCAACCAGGAGACAACCATGGAAGCATCCATCCAGGTGCAGACCGCGCGTGCCAGCCTATGGCGCACGCTCGTCGACTACAAGATCGGGCCGCTGCCGCTTCCCGTGTATGTGACGATCGCCGTCATCACCGTATTGGCGGCGCTCAACAAGAAACTGCCCAATGACATGATCGGCGGCTTTGCGGTGCTGATGCTGCTCGGCTTCCTGCTGGGCGAGATCGGCGCCCGATTGCCTGTCTTCAAGCACATTGGCGGCGCGGCCATCCTGTGCCTGTTCGTACCGTCAGCGCTGGTCGGCTACAAAGCGATCGACCCCGAGATGCTAAAGGCCATCACCACCACCATGAAGACGGCCAACCTGCAGTATCTGTACATCGCCTGTCTGGTGGCCGGCAGCATCCTAGGCATGAGCCACCGGGTGCTGGTGCAGGGGTTCGCGCGCATGTTCATCCCGCTGCTGGTGGGCACGCTGGCGGCCATCGCGGCGGGTATCACGGTCGGGCTGTTCTTCGGCTATGACCCAAAGCACACGTTCTTCTTCATCGTCATTCCCATCGTGGGGGGCGGCATTGGTGAGGGCATCCTGCCGCTGTCGATCGGCTATTCGGAAATCCTGGGCCGGCCGCAGGCAGAGCTGATCGCCATGCTGGTGCCGGCCGCGCTGCTCGGCAACGTGGTCGCCATCCTGGCAAGCGGTGTGCTCAAGACACTGGGCGAGAGGCGACCGCACCTCAGCGGCAATGGCGATCTGGTCAAATCCGGCAACGATGCCGACCTGCTCAGCAACAGCCACACCGACGTGCCCATCAACCTGAGCCTCATGGGCGCCGGCCTGATGATCAGTTGCGCGTTCTTCATCTTCGGGGCGCTGCTCTCGCAGTTCACAGGCATTCCGGGGCCGATCCTGATGATCATCAGCGCGGCGCTGCTGAAGGTGTCCAAGGTGCTGCCGCAAAAGATGGAACTGGGCGCCTACCAGATGTACCGGTTCGTCTCGACCAACCTGACCTTCGCCATCTTGGTCGGCCTGGGCGCGCTGTTCGTGTCGTGGAAGGAGCTGGTGGCGGCCTTCACGCCGGGCTACTTCGCAATCTGCGCGGCCACGGTGCTGGCGCTCGTCGGCTCGGGCTTCTTCGTCGGCAAATGGCTGGGGATGTATCCAGTGGAATCGGGCATCGTTACCGCGTGCCACAGCGGGCTTGGTGGCACGGGTGATGTGGCCATTCTGTCGGCGTCCAACCGCATGGGCTTGATGCCGTTCGCGCAGATTTCAACGCGCATCGGCGGAGCCGCGATGATTGTTTGCGCGACGCTTCTGCTCAAGGTGCTGCACTGACCTGCGCCGACTCCAGACCCACGCTTGCACGGTAGAACGCATCGATGGCCTCCACCATCTGCGACAGCCCTGGTTGCTCAAGCGGATAGTGCCCCGCGTTCTCCAGCATGACGACCTTCACCGGCACCTTCTGGATGCGGTTGAGGAACGGCTCGCTCAGGTGCAAGGGGGTCCATCGGTCCGCAGCCGGTTGGGTCAGCAGGATCGGGCAGACGTCGAAATCCTCCGGCTCCGTCACCGGCTGATAGGACATATAGCTGCTGAGAAAGGCCATCGTCATCGCATTGCCTGCGGAGCGCTTGTCAGACAGCCAGACCTTCAGGGCGGCATCGTTGTTGACCAGCGCAGACATCTGGCTGGCCAGCGTCATCGGCATACGCATGACCTTCAACGGCGTCCTGGCGGAGAGGTTCAACAACGGGCCGCCCACGCGGCTCATGAACCGGTTAAGGGCGGTCTCGTCGCGCACCTGCTGCAGGCGCTGGTCAAGAAAGGTCATGCCGACGATGCCCTTCACCTTCTTGTTCAGTGCCGCCACGTGGTACGTGAGCATGCCACCTGCGCTCAGCCCGTACAGGACGATCGGGCGGTCATCCTTTGCCAGTTCGGCGTCGATCAGGTCACTGCCGGCGCGCACCCAATCGTCATAGCGGACCAGCGCACCCTTGGCCACTTCCGTCATGCCGTACTCCGGCATGTCCACGGCAATCGTCTCGTAGCCGCGCCGCGCCAGCGGCTCGCCCAGGATCATCGACATCTGCCGCCCGTTCGTACCCACACCGTGGAACAGGATGATCTTCACCTTCGCCCGCGGGTTGCGATACGTATCGAGATGCAGGCGGTGGCCATTCCAGCTCCACCATTCTTCCTGTGGTTGTTGCCCCGCGCTCCACTGGAACTCGGGCGGAAGGAATTGCTGCATCTCGCGCCAGACAGGCTGGTCTGCATAGGTCTTGGGCATGGCGGGTGTCTCAGGTGGGTTAGGCGGATAGGCTTCTTCGGCATGAATGGGCGCGATCAATGCGCTCGACAGCCCAAGGGCGAGCAATAGCGCTCGCACTCGGCTAACAAGAGGGGCGGGGTTCATGGTGACGTTGCGGTGCGCGTTGCGATGCCCCATCTTGGTCGGACACGTCAACGCGGTCGATGTTGGGGCGGGCCAACCGCTTTAGAATCTGGGCCAACCCCCATGGCGAGGTACCCCATGAATGTCTGGAACGTTGCACGCAGTCCGGCTTCCGTTTTGCTCATGCTCGAGTACGGTCGCGGCCGCAAGATCGCGCCGGCGGCCTTGCTCAAAGGCTCGCAGCTCACCCAGAAGCAACTCGCTGATCCCGACTTCACGGTGCTGGCTGCACAGGAACTGACGGTCGCGTCCAACCTGCGCAAGCTGACCCGGCACGAAGCTGGCCTGGGCCTGAAGGTCGGCTTGTCCTACCACCTCTCGGCGTATGGGCTGCTGGGCTATGGATTGCTGAGCAGCGCGACGGGCATGATGGCCATGTCACTCGCGCGCCGCTATCTGGCGCTGACGTTCACCTATGTTGGGATGACGCATCGCCGCGCAGGGCGGCACGACGTGATCACCTTCGCGCCGTCACCCGAACTGCCGGCAGATCTGCAGCGCTTCTTCGTTGAGCGGGCCATGGGCGCCACGTGCCGTGTCACGCGCGACGTGATCGGCGGCGAATTCGCACTCGCCGCGTTTGACCTGGCTTACGCCGAGGAACCTGGTGGAAAGAACAACGTGCTTGGCGCCAAAGTCCGGTACAACCAGCGCGCCAACACGCTCACTTTCGAGCATGCCTTCCTTGAGCAACCATTGCCGCAGGCAAATGCCGTTACGGCGGCGATGTGCGAGCGCATGTGTGCAGAGCTGCTTGCGCGCCGGCGCACTCGCCTGGACATGGTGTCCTTCCTGCAGGAATACCTGACCACGCACACGTTCGATGGCCCGCCGCAGTTGAAGGACATCGCCACCCTGCTCAACACCAGCGAGCGCACGCTCAAGCGCAGGCTGCAGGAAGAAGGCGCCAGCTTCCGGGACATCTCGAACACCGTGCGCAAGGCAAAGGCCCAGGCGTTGATTGCGGAGGGGCGCCTGTCCATGAAGGAGATTGCCCAGGTACTGGGGTTCAGCGATCTGTCATCGTTCTCGCAGGCCTATAAGCGATGGACAGGGGTGGCGCCGAGTCTTGCGCGGTAAACAAGAATGGCCGGCCCCAAAGGACCGGCCATCTGCGACACAGGCCTCAACCCGCGTCAGCCGAGATCAAGCGGCACAAAGATCTTCGTGTCATCCCGCTGCACCAGCAGCGCGACATGCTTGCCGGCGCGATCCACCAGTGTGCGCAGCTCCTGCGCCGACGACACCGGCGTACCGTTGAGCGACAGGATCACGTCACCCGGCTGGATGCCGACCTTGGCCGCGGGGCCGGTCGCATCCATCACCACCAGCCCACCTGGCAGGCCGCTCTGACGCTTCTCTTCCGGTTGCAGCGGACGCACCGCCAAGCCCAGGCGGCCTTGGTCGGGGGCCGCCTTTGCGTTGGACGCCACCTTCGCATCCTTGGATGCACCCACGGTGACCGACAGCGTGGTCGGCTTGCCCTGGCGAATGATCTGCATCGGCACCGTCGTGCCCGGCTTGATCTCGGCCACCTGTTCCGGCAGGTCGCCCGAGTGGTCGATGCGCGCGCCGTTGATCTGCAGGATCACGTCACCGGCCTGCAGGCCCGCCTTGGCGGCGGGGCCGTCCTTCTCGACCGAGTTGACCAGTGCGCCTTCGGGCTTGGGCAGCTTGAAGGAATCGGCCAACGACTGGTCGACCTCCTGCACCGCAATGCCCAGACGGCCGCGTGTGACCTTGCCGGTGGACACGAGCTGCTGCTCCACCTTCATCGCCACATCAATCGGGATGGCAAACGACAGGCCCTGGTAGCCGCCGGTCTGGCTGTAGATCTGCGAGTTGATGCCGATCACCTCGCCGCGCACATTGAACAGCGGGCCGCCCGAGTTGCCGGGGTTCACGGCCACATCGGTCTGGATGAAGGGCACATACGTATCGTCCGGCAGTGAGCGCGACTTGGCGCTCACAATGCCCGCCGTGACGGTGTTATCGAAACCATACGGCGAGCCGATGGCCGCCACCGGCTCACCCACCTTGGTGTTGGCCGGGTTGCCGATCTGTACCACGGGCAGGTTGTTGGCCGAGATACGCAGCACAGCCACATCGGATTGCTTGTCCACGCCCAGCACCTTGGCCTTGAACTCGCGGCGATCGGTCAGCTTGACGTTGACTTCCTGCGCGCCATCCACCACGTGGGCGTTGGTCAGGATCAGCCCGTCAGCCGAGACGATGAAGCCCGAGCCAAGCCCACGCACGATCTGGTCGCCGCGCTGCTGCGGCGCCTGCGGCATGAAACGCTTGAAGAACTCGGCAAACGGATCGTCCGGGCTCATGCCGGGCGGCAAGCCTTGCATGCTGGTGCGTTGCGCATGCGCGGTGGTGCTGATGTTGACCACGGCGGGGCCATAACGCTCGACGATGCCGGAGAAGTCCATCGGCGCGGCCACGGCCATCGGCGCATTGACTGCAGCCTGCGCAGCCACGGGCGCCAAGGGGGCCGCCACCGCGTGCGAGATCATGTCTTTCTGCAGATAGGCATAACCGCCTGCAACGGCCATCACGGCGGCCAGGCCAGCTGCGCTGCGTGTCAGGGTTTGACGCGTCATTGTCGTGTCCTCTCTTGCTTGGAACGTGGGCCACGACTGACAAGGTCGCCTGTCGTGCCCATCGGTTGCAAACATCGTAGGCACGCAGACTTAACCAAGACTTAAATGCTTGGGCGTCACATGCAACAAAGTATTTCTGTGGAGGTGACGACTATGCGGCAGCCTTGAATGGAAAGCGCAGCACCACGCGCAAACCGCCGCCTTCACGCTCCTCCAGCGCCAGCGTGGCGTCGTGCCCCTGTGCAATCTCGCGCACGATCGCCAAGCCCAGGCCGCTGCCGCCGGTCGGTGCCTGCGCGGGGCGATAGAAGCGGTCGAGCACGCGTTCGCGCTCTTCGGCAGGAATGCCGGGGCCGTTGTCTTCCACCACGAGTTGCGCGCCACCGTCAGGTGCATGGCTGGTCGATACATCCACCCGCGCGCCGCGCGGGCAGTAGTTGAGCGCGTTGTCGACGAGATTGACCAACAGCACGCGCAGCGCATCGCCGTTGCCGGTGACAGACGCGGGCTGCGACTCCATGGCGACGCCGAGGTCAATGCCCTTGTGCATGGCCGCCGGTGACAGCTCGGCCACCACATCGGCCGCCACTGCATCGAGCGCAACCGGCGCGCGCTGTGTATCCGCCGCGCCCGGCTCCTGCCGCGCGAGCGTCAGGAGTTGGCCAACCAGCCGAATCATCCGTTCCACGCCGCGATGCAGATCGGCATGCGCGGCGCGGCGTTCGTCCTCATCCTGCGCGCGGTCGGCCACCTGCAACTGCAGCTTGAGTGCGGCCAGCGGCGTGCGCAACGCATGCGCCGCATCGGCAACAAAGGCACGCTGATGTGCGAGTGCAGCGCCAAGACGGGCCAGCAGATCGTTCAACGCTGTGGTGAGCGGGCGAATTTCATCCGGCAACCCCTGCGTGGGTAGCGGCGACAACGCTGCAGCGTCGCGCGCCTGTACCTGCTTGGCGACCGAGCCCAGCGGCGCCAACCCGCGCCCCACCGCCAGCCACACGATCCAACCCAGCAGCGGCAGCAGGATCAGCAACGGCGCCACCGTGCGCAGCGCCATGCGGGCGGCTACCTCGTGCCGCGCGCTATACGGCTGGGCGATCTGCACGACCGCCGGCCCATAGGCCACGCTGTAGACGCGCCACGGCCCTTCTGGCGTGCGCACATCGGAGAAGCCCAGTGCCGCGCGCGCGGGCAGGTCAGGACGCGCGTGCGAAAGATAGAGGCTGCGGCCGGTATCGTCCCAGATGCGGATCACCACATCGTCGTCCCCGGCAATGGCGGCCAGCGCAGGCGGTGGCGGGTCAATCCACTGGCTTGGCAACGCGGCGGCCACCTGCTGCATCTGGTAGTCGAACAGCGCGTTGGCTTCCTGGCGCGCCTGGGTGTAGATCAGGCCGGTCGCCACGACGATGGCCGCCAGCAGGCCGCCAGCCAGCCACCAGAGCAGGGTTTTTCGAATCGATTGCATGCGCTATTGGTGGTCTTTGCTGTCGGCAGGTTCCGCAGGCGACGCGGGCGTCTCGCGCGGGATCACATACCCCACGCCACGGATGTTCTGGATGAAGTGGCTGCCCAGCTTCTTGCGCAACGCGTGGATGTAGACCTCCACCGTGTTGCTGCCGACCTCCTCATCCCAGCCGTAGAGGTTGTCCTGCAATTGCGCGATCGACCACACCTTGCCCGGCCGCGCGAGCAGCGCATGCAGCACAGCAAACTCGCGCCCCGACAGCTTGACCGGCAAGCCTGCGCGCAGCACCTCGCGCGTGACGGGGTTGAGCAACACCTCCCCATGGCGCATGAGCGGGTCAGCACGACCGCCCTGGCGGCGCAGCAGCGCATGCATGCGCGCGGCCAATTCCTGCAGATCGAACGGCTTGACGAGGTAGTCGTCCGCCCCCGCATTCAGGCCGGCCACGCGGTCGGCCACCGCATCGCGCGCAGTCAGGATCAGGATGGGGATGGCGATGCCGCGCTGGCGCACTTCGCGCACCACCTCCAGCCCGTCGCGCTTGGGCAGGCCGAGGTCAAGCAGCATCAGGTCGAACATGGAGGTGCCGGCGGGTTGGGCACCATCGGCGCCGGCCGCACCGGGGGCGATGACCGCCTGCACGGCGGCTTCACCGTCGCGCACCCAATCGATGGCGAAACCGTCGTGGCGCAAACCCTTGCGCACGCTGTCGCCAATCATGTCGTCGTCTTCTACGAGGAGCACGCGCATGACAAATCAAAAATGAGCCGGGGAAGGCTCATTGTAGAACCGCCGGGTGGGCGATGGGGGCAGCTCACGCTTTCCGTGAAGCTGCCCGCAACATCACCGCCGCATCAGAACCCGCCCGACTGGATGAGCTGGTTCAGCGCGCCGATGTTCAGGCTGCCCCAACCCGTCGGGTAATCCCAGCCCTGGGCGGCGTTGTAGCCGTAGCCCTGATAGCCGTTGTTGCCCGACACCACGTCGTACCGCAACAGCGAGGCGTTGGCCGGAATGGCGCTGTACAGCCGCGCCGCCGGGAAGCCCAGGTTGCCATTGGCCGCCAGCAACCGTGCCCAGAAGCCCACGAAGATCGGCGACGACAGGCTGGTGCCGCCAATCTGCTGCAGTTGCCCGTAGTTGTAGATGTAGGCGCCGGTGCTTTGCGCGGCATCGAACGAGACATCGGGCAACAGGCGTGCATTGCCGCCCTGCCAGCTCGGTGCCGGCAGGATCTGGCTGACACCGCCGCCCGTGGCCCACAGCTTGCCGTTGCCGTCCAGGCCTTCGTTCCACACCGTCTCGCTGGCGAAGCTCGAACCGCTGGTGTAGAGCGTCGTACCACCAATGGCCAGCACGTGCGGCGACGATGCCGGCCACGACACGCTGTAGTTGCCGCCATCCGGGTAGCCGCGGTTGTTGCACTCGTAGACGCCCTCGTCACCGGAGGAGACGGAGAAGGTCTGCCCCTGCGCGGCGGCCGTGGTGAAGATGGCCTCTTCGGCGTTGAGCGTGCCGTCGGCGTTGGCGTCGTTCTCGCACCAGCCGAGCGACACGTTGACGATCTTGGCCGTGTTGTCCGACACCGCCTTGTTGAAGGCCTTGGTCAGGCCCGTGTTACCGGGCGCATTCAGGTCAGCCATGTAGAAGGCCAGCTTGCCGACTGCACCGCCGGCCGCGCCCACGATGGATTGGCTGTCGAGGTTCCACTCGCCCTGGCCGTCCTGATCATCGGTGTAGTTGCCGCTGGTGCCGTTGGTCTTGATGGTTTGCGTGGCAACGGTGGCGTAGCCATTGCTGCTGGTGAAGGTGCGCAGGTCGCGCAGCGTTTGCGACACGCCACCAATGGTGATGATGCCGATGGTGGTGCCGCTGGCCGTCGGCACACCGGTGGCGCCGTACAGGGCCGGGAACTCCTTCGGATAGTGGCCCGTGGCCGTGCCGGCGGCCAGCGTACGCGCCTCCGCTACATCCCCCACGCGCAGCAGCGGGCGCGCACGCGTCACGTTCTGCAGCCCCAGCACAGAACCGACGATGCCGCCCAGCGCACGCGGCACCTGCGCGCGGCCGCTGTTGGCAAAGCCACTGCGGCCGGCAAACTGGTAGTGCACCAGCGGCGTGTTGAATGCCGTCTTGACCGTGCCCGCCGTACCGCGTGCCGACACCAGCAGCCGGTTGGGCGCGACTTCGATGTCGATGAAACCGTTCTGGCGCAGATAGTTCACCACGGCATCCACCTGCGCCTGGGTGGGCGCGTGGTCCGCCAGGAACTGCGTGCTCGTGAGGTACTTGCGGTAGTGCGGGCTGCGCGGGTCGTTCACGTCGTGCGCGAGCGCCTTGAGCTTGGCCTCGTTGCGCGGCGTGAGGCTGATCAGCACGTCGGTGGTCTGGCCGGGGGCGACCTCGTTGGCGGCACCGCGCGCCATGAGTTGCGGGCCCGTGACGAAGGCCTTGGTGTGGGTGTCGACCCAGTCGGTGGCTGCATGGATGGACCCGGAGGCCCCAGCCGCCAGCACCAGCGGCCATGCGCGGGCCAGGTGACGGCACAAGGAGGAGAGGTGCTGCATGGGGGTGGCAGTACTGAGCATCGGATGTCCTTTTGAGGAGTACGACGTTGTCGAACCACGGCGCTTGTGGCGCTGTGGGCGTCGTTCACCGTATCCACCGTCCGGCCCCTGCAACAGTGCAAAAACATACAGTTGCGGGCGGAGGCATCGACACCTAAGCAAGCGGTTGCGCAAGGCTGCACAAGCCTTTATCGTGACGCGATCGACCACCGGACACCCGCGCAGATGAGCGCCCAGACAAGCGCCCCACAGGCCACGCCCCCCGCTCCCGCCAATGCTTCAACCGACCTGCGCGAACGCATCCGCACCGCGCGTGCATCGCTGTCGCCAGCGGAGCGTCAGGTGGCGGACTGGGTACTGCGCCAGCCAGGCACGGTGCTGAGCCTGCCCGTGGCCGCCATTGCACGCGAGGCCGGCGTGAGCCAGCCGACCGTGATCCGCTTCTGTCGCTCGATGGGCTGCCACGGCCTGTCGGACTTCAAGCTGCGGCTGGCGCAAGGCAACCTCGGCAACGTTGCGCATGACGGCGCACGCGGTGCCGCGCCTGAACGCGCCGCACCGCCACCGGGCACGCGCGTGCTGCAGAACACCATCGACGCACTCGCCGCCTTACAAGACCGGCTCGACGCACACGTGCTGGAAGCCGCCGTTGCACTGGTCGATACCGCACACCGCATCGACCTCTACGGCTTCGGCAGCTCCGGCGTGGTGGCCGCCGATGCGCAAACCAAGTTCTTCCGCTACGGCATTCCCGCCAATGCGTACAGCGATCCGTATCTCGTGTCGATGTCGTTGAACGTGCTGCAGGCTGGCGATGTGGTGATCGCCATTTCCAAGTCGGGCGCGCTGCCTGAATTGCAGACGGCAGTGGAGCGCGTGCGCGAACTGGGCGTGCACGTGATTGCCGTGACGGCGCCCGACAGCGCACTGGCTGCGCTGGCCGATGTGGTGCTGCCAGCCGACGTGGACGATGCCGTGGCTGACCGCTCCATGGTGGCCCGATTGCTGCACCTGGCGCTGCTCGACGCGCTGGTGCTGGAAGTGGCGCTGCGCAAGGGCAACGCTATTCCGCAAGACCGTCAGCTGCCTGAGTAGATCGGGCTGCGTTCAATCAGCACGCGCACATCGCCGGGCAGTTGGGGAATCAGCTCATTCAATGCCACATTGCCGGCACTGCTGCGCGGGGTGAAATGCCATGCGGCAGACTGGCCGCCAATACGGAAGACCACCGTCTCGCCGGAAATCACGTGGATCAACTTCTGGCCGCGCAATTCGATCACGCGGGTGGCGGCCTTCGCGTCGGCAGGTGTGCCGAACAGGTGAGCATAGGCGCCCGGCAAGGCCGCTTCCTGCACGGTCATCTGCGTCACGGCATGCGCCGGTCCGGCACCGAAAAATGCCGCAAGCGACAACGCCGCGGGCAATACATAAGAAGCAGAGAAGGTCATCGCAGACTCCTGTCGTCGTGTAAGAGACAGGGTCAGCGTAGAAGGCGGCCCCCAACGCGAACGTGGCGCGCAGATGACAAACGCTTCATCCGCCGCACCGACTTCCAGGCGCGATCAGTGCCCTTGCGCCACCGCGTGGTCCATCGCCGCGCACAGGCCGATGAGCGCAGGGTACGGCGAGCGGATCACATACACCGGCATCGACGCCACGTAGGCCGAGAAGCGGCCCTTGTCTTCAAAGCGCCGGCGGAACGGCGAGTTGGCGAAGGTCGGCCCCAGACGCGGCACGATGCCGCCACCGATGTACACGCCGCCGCGCGCGCCCACCGTCACCGCCAGGTTGGCCGCGATGGTGCCCAGGAACGCGCAGAACGTGTCAACCGCATAGCGGCAGCGCGCGTGATCACCAACGTTGTCTTCCATCTCGCCGAGCGCGATGGCGGTGATGTCAGCCGCACGGCGCACGGCAGGGCCTTGCTGCCAGAGGTCGAAGCACGCGCCCAGCGCTTCGTAGATCAGCTCCAGCCCCATGCCCGAGATCAGTCGCTCCGCCGACACGTGGCCGAAGCGGTCGCGCGCGAAATTCCAGATGGCGACTTCCTCGTCGTTCATGGGCGGAAAGGCAACGTGACCGCCCTCACCCGCCACGGCGACGAAGCGACCGTCCGGCGTGGGCAGCAATGACGCTACGCCCAAGCCCGTGCCGGCGCCCAGCAGCGCGCGCGGCGCATCGGTCAGGCTGGCACCACCGCCCACCTGCTCCAGCTCATCCGCCGGCAGGTACGGCAGCGCGTGCGCCAGCGCGGCAAAATCGTTGAGCACGACAAAGGTGTCGAAACCCAGTGACTGCCGCATCGCTTCAATGGAAAACGCCCAGTCGCGGTTGGTCATGCGGATCTGGTCGCCCAGCACCGGGTTGGCGATGCCGATGGCCGCGTGGCGTACACCGGCCGCCGCAATCTCGCGCGGCAACGCGGCAAGGTAGGCGCGCATGGCCGCTTCGAGCGAGGGGTAGTCATCACCGGCCAGCACGCCGATATGGGCGAGGCGCATGGGCGCCATCTCGAGCGCGAAGCGCACGTTGGTGCCACCCACGTCGGCCACCAGGCGCGGGTAGGCCGTGACGTCGGCCGCGGTGCCTGCGCTCACTTCATGCAGTCCAATAGACATCGAGCGGTACCTCCCGCTGATGAATGACGTAGCTCACCGGCAGCGCGTGTTGTGCCACGCCCTGCGCCGCCTGATCGAACACCGTGCGCTTGACTGGCCCCGTGATCGACAGGAACAGCCGCCGCGCCGCACACAACGCCGACAGGTTCAGGCTGATGCGCCGATGCGGCGCCGTACCGGGGCGCACCGGCAGATATGCAGGCGCGTGCTTGCGATCGATGCCGTCGCCCAGTTCTGCCGCATCGGGAAACAATGAAGCCGTGTGCCCATCGTCGCCCATACCGAGGATCACTACGTCGGGTTGCTGAAACGGATCGTTGGCGGTCGCCACACACGCATCCACATCCACCGACTCGCCGTGCACATGCGGTGACAGCACCAACGGAAAGAAACGCGCCACCGCCGCCGCATCCTGCAGCAAGTGCTCACGCACGAGGCGCGCGTTGCTGTCGGCATGCGCGGGCGGCACGGCGCGCTCGTCGACCAGCGTGATCGATACATTGGCCCAGCGCAGTGGCAGCACACGCAGCGCGGCAAACAAGGCGATGGGCGAGCGGCCACCGGATACAGCCAGGCAAGCGCTGCCCTGCTCGTCGATCACGCGCGCAAGCGCGCCGGCAATGGCTTCTGCCAAGCGCGCGACCTGCGTTTGCGCGTCAGCCACGGCATGCCATTGCATCGTCATCACATCTCCTCGTGCCAGGCGGCGGTATCGCGCGAGAGCAACGCGCTCGACGCGGCCGGGCCCCAGCTACCTGCGGTATAGCCCTTGGGCGGCGTACGCGCTTCGTTCCACGCTTCGATAATCGGTTCGACCCAGCGCCACGCCTCGGCTTGTTCATCGCGGCGCACAAACAGGCCCAGCTTGCCGTTGACTGCGTCCATCAGCAGACGCTCATACGCGCCGGCATGGCGCACACCGCCGTGGTTGGTGAAGTCCAGGTCCAGCGTGGAAGGCTGCAAGCCCAGCGCCGCGCCCGGCGTCTTGGTCAGGAACTGCAGACGGATGCTTTCTTCCGGCTGCAGGCGAATGACGAGACGGTTTTCCGGAAACTGGATCAGCGGCTTAGGAAACAGCGCGTGCGGCACGTCATGAAAGCGCACCACGATCTCGGCCAGCCGCTGCGGCATGCGCTTGCCGGTGCGCAGGTAGAACGGCACGCCGGCCCAGCGCCAGTTGGCGATCTCGGCCTTGATGGCAACAAACGTTTCGGTACGGCTGTCGGGCGGAATGCCCTGCTCGTGCAGATACCCCTGCACCGGCTGCCCGGCGATGGCGCCTTCCAGGTACTGGCCGCGCACGGTCTTCTCCGGCACTTCTTGCAGCGGGATCGGCTTGAGCGCCTTGAGGATCTTCAACTTCTCGTCACGGATGGCGTCCTGCGACAGGCTCGACGGCGGCTCCATGGCGACGATGCACAGCAGCTGCAGCAGGTGGTTCTGCACCATGTCGCGCAGCGCGCCGACACCGTCGTAGAAATCACCGCGCTTTTCCACGCCAAGCTGCTCGGCAATGGTGATCTGCACGTCCTTGATCCACTCACGGCGCCACAGCGGCTCGAACAGCGCGTTGCCGAAGCGGATCGCCATCAGGTTCTGGACAGACTCTTTCCCGAGGTAGTGGTCGATCCGGTAGATCTGCTCTTCGGCAAAGAACTCCGCCACGGCGGAGTTGATGCGCTCGTTCGACGCGAGATCGGTGCCGAGCGGTTTTTCCAGCACGAGCCGCACATTGGGTGTGTTCAAGCCCACGCGGGCGAGTTGCGCGCAGATGTCGATGAAGATGCCGGGAGCGGTGGCCAGATAGCACACGGTCACAGGCGCGCGGTCTTCACCCAGTGCGACGGCCAGCCCGTCGAAATGCTCGGGTTTGCGGGCATCGACCTGCTGGTAGACGATGCGCTTGGCAAACGACTCCCAGGCATCGTCCGAGACAGGCGCGCCGGAGTACAGGCGCATGGTCGGGCGCGTTTCGCGCTCAAGCAGGGCCAAATAGCCCCCTGTCTCCAGCGGCTGAGTGCCGATGGCGAAGATCCGCCCACGCGGGTGGAGTTCGCCGCCCTGGTGCGCATCGAACAAGGCCGGAATCAGCTTGCGGCGGGCCAGATCGCCCGTACCGCCAAACAACACCATGTCGAATGCGGGCACCGACATCGTCTTCTCCTGTGTGTGAGCCATCGATTAGGCTAGCCTAGAAGACCTACGAAAAAGCGCGCAGGAATCAGGTCGATTCATTGTGAGCGCGTTTTGTGGCGGCTAGCGGTACAACGTGCTTTTCTCGCCCATTCTGTAGTATTACTACATCACAGGCAAGACGTTGTTACGACTGTCCAGGCAACGTTTTCCGATCGACCGCCGAACGCCTGGAGTGGCGCACAGCCAGACCCGTGGCGCTTCTCCGGGCACGCAATTCGCGTGCTCAACCGCCAGGAAGCAACGGGCACCTGTGGAAAACCCTGCACCACGGCCGGCTCGTTTGTAGGAAAATTACAGTATTCCGCCCCGAGACCCCACCAGGAGAACCCGTATGGCCCTGCACCGCGTACTGGCCGACGTCACCCAGCGCATCATCGACCGCAGCCGCGGCCCCCGTCAGGCCTATCTGGACGTCACGCGCAAGAACATCGGCCGCAAGGTCGAGCGCTCGCTGCTGTCGTGCACGAACCTCGCCCACGGTTTTGCAGCCATGCCGGGCGAGGCGAAGATCCGCCTGAAGGCGCTGGAGCGGCCCAACATCGGCATCGTCTCGGCGTACAACGACATGCTGTCGGCGCATCAGCCGCTGGAGGCGTTTCCGGCGTGGATCAAGGAAACCGCACTGGAAGCCGGCGGCACCGCGCAATATGCCGGCGGCGTGCCGGCCATGTGCGATGGCGTGACGCAGGGGCAGGACGGCATGGAGCTGTCGCTGTTCTCGCGCGACACGATTGCGCTGTCGACCGCCGTGGCGCTGTCGCACCAGATGTTCGACGCCGCGCTGTACCTGGGCGTGTGCGACAAGATCGTGCCCGGCCTGGTGATCGGCGCGCTGTCGTTCGGCCATTTGCCGGCCATCTTCGTGCCCGCCGGCCCGATGACCACTGGCATGAGCAACGATGAGAAGGCCCAAACACGCCAGCGCTACGCCGAGGGCAAGCTCTCGCGCGCTGACCTGCTGGAAGCCGAATCCAAGTCGTACCACGGTGCCGGCACCTGCACGTTCTACGGCACGGCCAACTCCAACCAGATGCTGATGGAGGTCATGGGCCTGCATCTGCCGGGCACCGCTTTCATCAACCCGGGCACGCCGATGCGCGAAGCACTCACGCGTGAATCCGCCCGCCAGGTGCTCAAGCTCGTCTACGGCGGCGATCAGTTCACCCCCATTGCCGATGTGCTGGATGAACGTGCGTTCGTCAACGGCATCGTCGGCCTGCTGGCCACGGGCGGCTCGACCAACCACACGCTGCACCTGATCGCCATGGCACGCGCGGCGGGCATTCTGCTCACGTGGGACGACTTCAACGATCTGTCAGGCGTGATTCCACTGCTGGCGCGCGTGTACCCGAACGGCAAGGCCGACGTGAACGAATTCCAGGCGGCGGGCGGCTTGTCGATCGTGATTCGCGAGTTGATCGATGCCGGCCTGCTGCACGACGACGTGACGACGATCATGGGCCGCGGCCTGCGCCGTCATTCGCAAGAGCCGTTCCTGGAAGATCACAAGCTGGTGTGGCGCGACGGCGCCGCAGCCTCGCTCGACACCAACATCGTGCGCGGCGTGGCCGAACCGTTCTCGGCAGACGGCGGTCTGCGCGTGCTGGACGGCAACCTCGGGCGCTCGGTCATCAAGGTGTCGGCGGTCAAGCCGGAGCATCGCTTTGTGGAAGCGCCGGCGCGTGTCTTCCATGCCCAGGACGACCTGATCCACGCCTTCAAGGCCGGGGAACTGGAGCGCGACTTCATTGCCGTGCTGCCGTACCAGGGTCCGGCTGCCAACGGCATGCCCGAGCTGCACAAGCTCACGCCCACGCTGTCGGTGCTGCAGGAACGCGGCTTCAAGGTGGCACTGGTCACGGACGGCCGCATGTCGGGCGCATCGGGCAAGGTGCCTGCCGCCATCCACATCACGCCGGAAGCGCTCAACGGCGGGCCGCTGGCGCGTGTGCGCGATGGCGACATCGTCGTGCTGGATGCGGAAGCCGGCACGCTGCAAGTCCGTGTGCCGGAAGCGGAATGGAATGCCCGCCAAGTCACGACGCCAAACCTGGCGCACTACCACGCTGGCGTTGGGCGAGACCTGTTCTCGGGCTTCCGCCGCAATGTGTCGGCGGCGGAAGAAGGCGCCTGCACGTTGTTTGTGTCGGCGGGCGCGTGAACTGACGGCCTGTGTGCGGGCCCACAATGCCGGGCCTGTACACGCTTGAAGTCGGGCGCGTCGCGCTTACAGCGTCGACGTGTCGATCGAGATACCCAACTCCCCCGCCATCTGTTCGACCAGCGCCTGAAGCCGGGCGACCTTGTCGGCCAATCGCTTCTGCTCCGCTTTCAGCGCTTCGAATTCAGAAGGCGCGATGGCCTCGTCGGCGGTGCCGCTCTGCTGCATGTCGGTTGACGCGACTTCACCGCACAGCAGATGCATCCAACGGCTTTCACGCTCACCCGGGGTGCGCGGCAACTTCACGACGGTTGGTGGCTCGCTTTCCGCCATCTCATCCAGAAACGCTTCAACGGACGAGATGTCGGCAAAGGCGTGGAGCCGTGCGGCGTTCAGCCGCAGCTCCGCGGCGGTCTGCGGGCCGCGCAGCAGCAGCACGGTCAGCAACGCGATGGATTGGCTCGGCACACCCAGCACGCGATTCATGTTGTGCTCGAAGCGCGGCACGCGACTACTGCTGCCCTCCATGACCAGGCTTATCGATTTCAGTCCATCGATGGCCGTGAGGATCTCGGCTTCGGTCACGGTCATCACCGGCGCGCGTGCGGTTTTCTGATTGCAGCCGGCAACCAGCGCGTTGAGCGTCAGCGGGTAGGTGTCGGGCACCGTTTTCTGCTTCTCGACCAGGACGCTGAGCACGCGTCCTTCGAGCGGGGTCAGGGTGCGGATAGCGCGACGCTGCGGGGCGTCTGGAGTGACATTCATGGTGGGATGACGACGGAGGCGTTTGGAGCAAACTGGATCGCGCACCTCGCAGGCCGCGACCCTCATCCCAACATGATATCTGGCCGATGCCGCCGAGCCTCCGCCTGCACAACAACAACCGATGCTCAGCCCTTGGCGGGACCACGCACCAGCAACACCGGCATGGTGGCCTGGCGGATGAACTTCTCGGCCACGCTGCCCAGCATGACATGCGCCAGACCGCGGCGGCCGTGCGTGCCGATCACCACGGCGTCAGCGCCCCACTTGACGGCCTCGCGCTGCAGCGCGCCGGCCACGTCTTCGCCCACGCTTTCGGTTTCCACCAGCGCGGTCTCGTGCGTCAGGCCTTCCTTGGTCAGCGTGGCGCCGGTATCGGCCAGCAGTGCGGTGCCGGCCTGGATGAATGATTTGCGCAGCTCGCTCGGGTCGTAGTAGCCGACGTCGAACAGCATGGCCGGGCTGTCGACGATATACACAGCACGCACGGTGCTCTGGAAAGCCTTGGCCAAGCGCACAGCTTCGGTCAGGGCCAGTTTGCTGGTTTCGCTGCCATCCACGGCGACCAGGATTTTCTTGTACATGGTTGAAGCCTCGCAGGAGAGTGGTTGTAGATGATTGCTATGGCACGGCTTTGCCGGCACATGCGTATTCTGTGACATCCACGGCCCTTTTGCGTTGCGCCAAATCAGATGACTGTGACCAAGTGACACAACAATGCACCGGCATCCACCTGCTCCCACACCCGAGTTAATTGCGGCCTACCGCAGCGCACGGTATCGCGTCGAATCGCCGCAAGGCGACGTGCTGCTGCCCATCGATGCCGCCAACCCGAGCGTGGCCGCGCTGCTTGCACAAGCCGATGCACCGTGGGCCGTGTTCGTGACGGCGCACCAGCCGTTCTCGCACCCGGTCTCTGCAGAGGAGAACGCCGCGCGCCAGACCAAGCTGCTTGCCTGGGCCATCGCACGTGGCATGCCTTGGCTTGCGGGCGAGGGCGGCCCGCCTGAAGACACGCCCACGGGCATATCAAATGCGTGGGCACCGGAGCCCAGCCTGCTGCTCTTCGTCGACAGCGTTGACCCTTGGGCCATCGCCGACACCCTGATGCTGACCTTCGAGCAGAACGCGGTAGTGCTGTGTGATGCGCAGGGTTTTTGTAGCTTGCGTTGGCACCCGTATCTGCCAGACTGAGTTACGCAAAAGGGCACTTGTGCGAGTGGCGCTTTCGAGCACTGCGAGTGGCGCTTCCGATGCTTAAGTGCTGACGTAGATACATCAGCAGGAGGTCCGTATGGAACTGCATATGCAATCGCATCATTGGGAGCGCCGCATGCCTGACTGGATGGCCGCCGCCGTGTCGGGCATTGTGGGTGGCGCACTGGTCATCGTGCTGGAGTTCTTCTGGTCGACCATGGTGCTCAATGAAAGCCCGTGGCGCCCGACCCACAAGATCGCGGCCATGGTGATGGGCCAGGGGGCGCTTGAGCAGATGTCGCTGTTCAGCTTCGGCATCGTGGCAACCGCGCTGGTGCTGCACTTCGTGCTGGGCGCCATCATGGGGATGATTCTTGGGGCCATCATCGCTCCATTCCACTTTGACTCAAGCATGGGCATGCTTGCCGCCATTGGGGTGGCCTTCGGGATCGTGGCGTACGTGGTCAACTTCTACGGCATGACGGCTGTATTCCCATGGTTCGCCTCAGAGCGCGGGTCCGGGCCGTTGCTGGCGAACCTGCTATTTGGCGCGGTCACGGCTGTCACATACGGCATGCTGGAGCGGCGCGCCCAGGAAACGATGCACTGACGCGCCGTTTTTTTTCCTGCGGCGCCGCAAGACACCCGACGCCATCAGGAGACGGCCGCCTGCGGCAACACATGCCGGAGGCGGCCGTTTTGCATTGCATCGCAGCATGCAGAGCGTGCATCCGCGCTATCCGCATGCCGGGCGCGCGTCCTCCTTTCGTTGCCTTGCACGATCCGAGTGCGCGACCTAGCCTGTCCTTAGCGTGTGGAGGAAGATCCTCGGCGGGAGGTGCCCATGGCCCTTGCGATTGCGCTTGTGCTGATCGTCGTGCTGGCGGTGGGGTTTCACTTTGTCAGCCCGTGGTGGATCACACCGATCGCGTCCAACTGGGTCCGCATGGACGACACGCTGACGATCACCATCGTCATCACCGGCGCGCTGTTCATCGCCATCAATCTCTTCGTCGTCGCGGCGCTCCTGCGCTACCGCCACAGGGAAGGCAACCCCAACGGCCACCGTGCCACGTACGAGCCACACAACCGCCGCCTGGAATGGTGGCTGATCGGCATCACCTCCGTGGGCGTGGCGGCGATGCTGGCACCGGGCCTGTTTGTCTATGCCGATTACGTGCGCCCACCGGCCAACGCGTTGCAGATGGAAGTGCTGGGGCAGCAGTGGCAGTGGCGCTTCCGCTTTGCCGGCGCGGGCGGCAAGCTCGGCACGACCGACGTGCGCTACATCTCCGACGACAACCCGTTCGGCCTGAACCCCAACGACCCCAACGGACGCGACAACCACCTGATCGACGCCGCCGAGGTGCACCTGCCGCTGAACCGCCCGATCCAGGTGCTGGCGCGCTCGCGCGATGTGCTGCACGACTTCTATGTGCCGCCGTTCCGCGCGCGCATGAACATGGTGCCGGGCATGGTCACGACCTTCTGGTTCACCCCCACCAAGGCGGGCCGCTACGACATCCTGTGTGCGCAGCTCTGCGGCATCGGCCACTCCAACATGCGCGGCGTGGTGGTGGTGGAAGATGAAGCGTCGTTCGCGCGCTGGCTGGCGCAGCAACCCACGCTTGAGCAACACGAGCAAGCCAAGGTGCAAGCGGCATCCGCTACCGCCGGCGGCAGCGCGCAGGCGTTGGCAGAACAAGGCAAGGCGATCGCGCAGGCCAAGGGCTGCGTTGCCTGTCACACGATCAACGGCAGCCCTGGTGTTGGCCCCACGTGGAAGGGCCTGTACGGCTCCACCCAGACCATGGCCGACGGATCAACCGCGACGGCCGATGAAGCCTATCTGCGTGCTTTCATCCGCGACCCGAAAGCGCGCGTGGTGAAAGGCTTCGCACCGATCATGCCGAACTTCGATCTGAGCGAGCAGGAGTTGTCGGCGCTGGTGGCCTACATCAAGGCGCAAGGTGCCGACGCTGCAGCCACCGCCGCAAAACCGTAGCGAGGAGACTCCATGTCCTACGCACACACCGACCACGACCACGGCCCACAGAGCTTCTGGACACGCTACGTCTGGAGCCAGGACCACAAGGTCATCGCGGTGCAGTACTCGCTCACGGCCATCGCCATCGGGCTGGTGGGGCTCGTGTTGTCGAACCTGATGCGGTTACAGCTGGGCTTTCCGGGCAAGTTCGCCTTTATCGACGCCAACCACTACTACCAGTTCGTCACCATGCACGGGATGATCATGGTGATCTACCTGCTCACGGCGCTGTTCCTGGGCGGCTTCGGCAACTACCTGATCCCGCTGATGCTCGGCGCGCGCGACATGGTGTTCCCGTTCCTGAACATGCTCAGCTACTGGGTCTACCTGGTGGCGGTGCTGGTGCTGGTGGCAAGCTTTTTCGTGCCGGGTGGGCCGACCGGCGCGGGCTGGACGCTGTATCCGCCGCAAGCCATCCTGCCGGGCACACCGGGCACGGAATGGGGCATCGTGCTGATGCTGGTGTCGCTGGCGATCTTCATCGTTGCGGCCACCATGGGCGGGCTCAACTACGTAACGACCACGCTGCAGGCGCGCACGCGCGGCATGACGCTGATGCGCATGCCGTTGACTGTCTGGGGCATCTTCACGGCAACCGTGCTAGCGCTGTTGGCGTTTCCTGCACTGTTCGTGTCGGCCATCATGATGCTGCTCGACAAGACGCTGGGCACGAGCTTCTTCGTACCGGCGGTGGTGTCGATGGGGCAGCATCTCCAGCATGCCGGCGGCAGCCCGTTGCTGTTCCAGCACCTGTTCTGGTTCTTCGGGCACCCCGAGGTGTACATCGTTGCGCTGCCGGCCTTCGGCATCGTGTCAGACCTCATCAGCACGCACGCGCGCAAGAACATCTTCGGCTACAAGATGATGGTGTGGGCCATCATCATCATCGGCGTGCTGTCGTTCGTGGTGTGGGCGCACCACATGTTCGTGTCGGGCATGAATCCGTACTTCGGCTTCTTCTTTGCCACCACCACGCTCATCATTGCCATCCCGACGGCGCTCAAGGTCTACAACTGGGTGCTCACGCTGTGGCGTGGGGACATCCACCTGACCGTACCGATGCTGTTTGCCATCGGCTTCATCAGCACGTTCGTCATCGGCGGGTTGACGGGGCTCTTCCTCGGCAACGTGAGCGTGGACATTCCGCTCTCCAACACGTACTTCGTGGTTGCGCACTTCCATATGGTGATGGGCGTGTCGCCGATCCTGGTGGTGTTTGGCGGCCTCTATCACTGGTATCCGAAGGTGACGGGCCGCATGCTGAACGACACGCTGGGCCGCGCGCATTTCTGGATCACCTTCATCGGCACCTACCTGATCTACTTCCCGATGCACTACCTGGGCGTGCTGGGCATGCCGCGCCGGTACTACGCGTATGAGGGCTACAGCTTCATCCCCCCATCTGCACAGACGCTGAATACGTTCATCACCATCATCGCGATCATCGTGGGCGTGGCGCAGTTGCTGTTTCTCTTCAACCTGGCGTGGAGCCTGGTGCGCGGCAAGCAGGCCGGCGGCAACCCGTGGCGCGCCACCACGCTCGAATGGCAGACCCCGCAAACGCCGCCCGTGCACGGCAACTGGGGGCCGACGCTGCCGGTGGTCTATCGCTGGGCGTATGAGTACAGCCCGCCTGATCGCACGGAAGACTTCGTGCCGCAGAACGAGCCGCCTTCCGGTGCACCTGGTGCGCCTGAAACGGAAGCCGACATCCTCCACGCTGGCGGGGTGCGCGCATGACGACCCTGCCCCGCCACTTCGTTCCTGATGCTCCACCTGTTCTACCAAGCGCTGGCCAGAATGTGGGAAAAACGGGCCTGCGCGTCTTCATGGGTGTGGTGACGGCGCTGTTCTCGCTGCTGATCCTGGCCTATGCAATGCGCATGCGCGAACCCGATTGGATGCCCGTGCCCCACCCCGTGCTGTTGTGGTGGAACACCGGTGCACTCGCGTTGGCCAGCTTGGCGATGGAGCTGGCACGGCGCGCAGACGGACGCCGCACGATCTGGTTGTTGGCAGGCGGTGCACTCGCCGCACTGTTCGTCTTCGGCCAATGGACTGCGTGGCAGCAACTCTCGGCCAGCGGGCAAGGGGTTACAGTCAACCCATCCAACAGCTTCCTCTATGTCTTCACCGGCCTGCATGCCGCACACGTGATCGGCGGGCTCATCGTCTGGGCGGTGACAGTCGCACGCCTGCGCAGCAACGCTGCATTTGCCCAATACCGCACCCAGCGCGCCATCGCCCTGTGCACAACGTACTGGCACTTCCTGCTGGCCGTGTGGCTCGTGCTGCTGGCGGCGATGTGGTGGATCACCCCTGCGTTCGTCACCGCCGTCTGCGGGCCGTTGTATGGAGCCACGCCATGAGCACCCCCACGCTCCCGAGTGATTCTGCTGAAGCCTTGCCCGAGGGCTGGCACGGCATCGTCAACGACTGGTCGGCCGACCGCGAAGCCTTCAAGGTGCCGTGGGGAAAGGCCATGATGTGGATCTTCCTGCTGTCGGACACCTTCATCTTCAGCAGCTTCCTGATCGGCTACATGACGGTGCGCATGTCGACCACGGTGCCGTGGCCCGACACGGCCGAGGTGTTCGGCATGAAGATCGGCAGCGTAGAGGTGCCACTGCTGCTGATCGCCATCATGACCTTCGTGCTCATCAGCAGCAGCGGCACCATGGCAATGGCCGTCAACTTTGGCTACCGGCGCAACGCCAAACGTGCGGCCGCGCTCATGCTGGCCACTGCGCTGCTGGGCGCCAGCTTCGTCTGCCTGCAGGCGTTCGAGTGGACCAAGCTGATCGTGCTCGAAGGCGTGCGGCCGTGGGGCAACCCGCTGGGCGCCGCGCAGTTTGGTGCGTGCTTTTTCATGATTACCGGGTTCCATGGTTTTCACGTGACCTGCGGCGTGATCTATCTGCTGCTGATCGCGCGCAAGATCCGGCAGCCGGGCTTTGCCGAACACGGCAACTTCCAGATCGTCGAGATCGCGGGCCTGTACTGGCACTTCGTCGATCTCGTCTGGGTGTTCATCTTTGCGTTGTTCTATTTGTGGTGAGGCATGTCATGGACACGATAGACCACGGCGACCCATCTTCCACACCCGCTGCCCACGGCCAACAACACCCCATCGGCATCTACTTGAAGATCTGGGGCCTGCTGTTCGTGCTTAGCACGTTGTCGTACCTGGTGGATTACTTTCGCGTGGAGGGCCTGACGCGCTGGATCCTCATCGTCGTGCTGATGATCGCCAAGGCGGGGCTGATTGTGTCGGTGTTCATGCACATGGTGTGGGAGCGGCTGGCGCTGGTATACGCCATCCTGATCCCGCCCCTGTGCCTGCTAGTGTTGATGGTGCTGATGGCCGCGGAGGCGCATCACACCTTTGGCATGCGCACCCTCTTCTTCCACTGAGCCCGCCGCTCCCTCCAGAAAGAGCGCCCCGCAGCAACGTCAGGATTGACTGCGGGGCGCCCATCGAAGCGCAACAAGGCCCGGCCACTTCACGCTATCGAATCACCATCAGGCGGACAATGCGACGCGACTTCTCCGCCGTGAGCACAGTGAGGGTCAAGCGGTCGTGCAAGGCACGTAGGATCAACTCACCGATCTCCTTTTCCCGGCTCTCGAAGACTTC
This sequence comes from Ralstonia sp. A12, assembly GCF_000801955.1. Taxonomy (GTDB): domain Bacteria; phylum Pseudomonadota; class Gammaproteobacteria; order Burkholderiales; family Burkholderiaceae; genus Ralstonia. The sequence continues at coordinate 175,496 of NZ_JSZO01000002.1, read as the reverse complement.
ACGGTCGCAGCAGTTGTCGAGAGCGAAGCCGACGAAGTCGCCAAAGCAGTCAAACATCACCTCGCTGACCTTGCCGGTGAATTCGTGCGGGTGGCCGGGCTGCGGTTGCACTGGGTGGTGATATCCGAGCAGGGATGGCGGGATGGCGCCCGCGTAGCCGCCCAGGCCGTCCACACGTCCGGCAATCTGGTCAATGAAGCGCAGCAGCACCGGATACCAGCGGTTGGTCTTGGGCAGCGCCTCCAGCCGCGCCTTGAGGATCGCGAGCGTGCTCTCCTCCGCAGGCAGCATCGCCTCGCGCGTGGAGACCGGAATCTTCACCTGGAAGGAGCCGACGATATAGCGCTCATAGGCCGGTGACGCCGCGACGAGAGCCCCGGGCTCGGGCACCTTGCTCGATTGCGGCGCGGCGGCAGGCTCGGGCAAGTCGATGTTGCTAGTGCCGCGCTGGACTGTCGAGACCTTTGCAATCTGCAATGCCGGCGTCGGCGGGTTCGGCACAGGATTGTTGTCTTGGCGCCGGCGTAGCGGGCGCTTGCCGATCCGACGGACCACGATGTTGAACTCCTCACCCGTGGTCACCGTCTGCGGCAGATCCACGGTGAACAGCCCCGCGAACGCCGGACCGGTGCCTTGCGGGATGGGCACGAACGTCACGCCCTTGATGGTCTTGCATTCAATCGTGTGGCCATCGAATGCGCTCAACGGGTGCACGCCGTACATCCAAGAAGCCAGCTTGACCACCTCGGCGCTCGATACTGCTGGCCAATAGATGCGGGCCGTGGATCCTTCCGGGATTTCGCCCCAGTCGATCATCAGCTCGTCGGTCCGGCCGGCTAGTGACCCCATCGTCAGTGGCGCGGCGCTCGGCCTCACTTCGAACGTCTGCGGGACCCGGTGCGCGGAGGCCGGACCAGGATTATCCGAGGTGGTGACCTGCATGTTGCGCTGGGCCAACTGGTCGCTGCTCTCAGGCGTCGGCACGCTCCCGCCGACAGTCTGGATCGGCGCCCCGGCGTAGGCGATCTGCGCGACCAGGCAGTGATGGGTGCCGCCCGGAAAGGCCTGCGAGACGGACACGCCGTTGACCTGTCGGCTGCTATCGTTCACGTCGAGGAAGCAGCCGAAATAGGCCCACTGAGAATCCCCCTGGGCAATGGTGATGGTGAGATTGTTCGCGCCAGTGTTGGTGAAGCCGCCGGTCGCGAACTCGGCGTCGGTGGCTGCGCCAAAGTTGGGCGCGGCGCTCGTCGCAAAGAAGGGAACGGTGTGGTTGTCGGCGGGTGCCTGAGGCCAGAGCGGATTGCCGCTGGCGTCGTTGTGACTGAGATAGGTTGACGTCGGGTCCCAACCAGTGTCGGCGCTTTGCGTGCCCCAGATTCGGAAGAACACCTTGACGCCCGTTGCTGCGCCAGCCGACCCCTGCGAGCCCTTCAGCCGCACGCGTGCCAGGGCGAAGCTGTAGTTGTTGTATGTGTTGGCACCAATCGTCGTGAAGGGCGTGACCGACGAGTCGGCGTTGAATTCGCTCTGCTGCTGAGGAATCACGTTACTGCCGGGTAGGAACGGATCGATGCCGGAGGGATTGCCATAGTTCTGATTCAAGTACACCAGAAGCGCCTGGACATAGGTGTAAGCGCCGGAAAAATCAAAGGCGCCGCCTACGCTGTTCTCGACAAACTGCGGCCCGCCCGGGACAGGGGTTTGCTGCCCCGGTGCCCCGGGCGTCGCGGTAAAGACTCTGAGGTCTTCGCTCAACCAGGGGACGGTGAGCTTGGACGGATCGGTCGGGTCCTGCACGACATTGGTGAAGTACGGATCAGCCCCCGCGAGGAAGAAGAATTCCGTCGCGGCAGGAAACGCCGTGCCCAACACATTGATCGACGATGTGACCGCCGCTGCTGTCTCGCCAGTCGCCGGAAAGCCACCGAGTGGGTTGGCGAAGCGGATGTCGAAGGCAAACAGAATCTGCTGGGGCGCCTTGAGATTGGTGCTCGAGTAATAGATGGCGGGCGGTGTTGTCGAGACCACGGAGGTCACACCACCAAAAGCGATGGCCGGTAGGCTGGGTGAGGCCCCCTGCAAGATGTCGCGGCTGAAGCCGTCAAGCGCCAAGTAGATGCCGTCGGGGTAGGTTCCCCCGTTTCCGATGATGTCGTTGATCTCGTCGTGGCCCCAGGTGTTCTTGGCGCCGACAAAGCTCAGCGTGCCCAGTGGCCAGGGGTCGTCGCGGTTCGCCCCACCAATGGCGGAGACTTGATTGGGCGGGAAGGCTGCGGCAAGCAGGCTCGCGAAGTACGGGAACGGATCGGAGCTGTCGCCGGTCAGGTTGCGGTAGACGCCGCGCAGGCACGAGCCGCCGATCAGGTTGTTGCTCGAATCGAGGCCGGGCGCTGCCGCGATGATGGCCGGAATCGAAAAGCCGAGTTGATGGAAGAGATAGTAAAGAAAGAGCAGCGAGCAGCCCGTCCCGGGGCCATTCCCGGCGAACGGTTCGGTGTTGTTGATCCAGTCGGCGCGCGCTCCGTAGTGGTTGGTTCCATCGAACTCGGTCGACGCTGGATTGCTGGCCGGCAGCGACGTGTTGAGCCAACCGGCGCAGCTACCCGTCGAGATCAGGCTTGTGTCACCAATGCTGATCTGGAACTGCACCAGCAGGAACAGCGAGAGCGCCTCACCGCAGCTCTCCTCGTCGCCCACGCCGTTGGAATAGCCCCAGCCCTTGTGCTGGGCGGCCATGAACATCTCGACGACCTCGGCGATGATCAGCTCACGCACGAAGTTCGCACCGCCGGTGCCGGGCTTCAGCGTCAGGGGCCACCAGCTCGCGCCGCCACCGAAAGACGTGACAAGCGTCGGGATGGGCAAGGTGCCTGGGGTCACGCCAGCGAACTGGGTCTGCATCCAGTTGTAGTCGCTTTCGCAACCGGCGATCACCGAGTTGGTACGGGCGGGCTCGACGCCACCCGGGCCGCCGAGCTTTTCTTCATACGCAAACGTGTAGTGGGTGGTAACACCACCACCCGTTAAGCCAGTGGTGATGGCCCAGATGGCGTAGAGCGTCAGGTCACCCGGTTGATTGGGGAAGGCGAAGCTCGAATCCGCGATGCCGCCGTGATACGTCCCACTCCCGTCAGCGGCGGTATTCCAGTAGAGGAAGGTCGCGCCGCTGCGAACCAAGGCTCCTGGGGCGGCCACCGTGACAGTGGCGCCGGCGGCGTAGTTGGTAGCATCGACGGGGACGGCCCCTCCGGTCGAGCCGTTCCCGTTGTACACAACGTTTGGCATTGCTTTCCCCCCTGGCGACTCTGGCAACTAGCAGATCAAGTGGATCGCGCAACCCTGCGAGCGCCGTTTGTCACGACGGAGGCGCGGTGCTTTCATCACACTGATAGGGGTATCAGCCAAAAAAAGCTGATACCTGTTGTTTTTATATTTGCAATATTCCTGACTTAAAACCCGCAGGACACTTTCTCTTCAGTTGCACATCCTAGGAGGTTGCCGAAAAACATGGCCTGAAAGATTCTTACTTCTTATTTATTTTTTATTGATTACGACGCATGCCGCACTTCCAAACGATTGCAATAGGCGACGCAATCGTTGCCTATGTCGAAACACCGTTGATCTCAATGAGACATCACCATTCTTTGCCTTGAAATCGGAGTCTCACGGTTATGACCACCTGCGAAGATGTAAATAAAAACCGGACACGGAATACGCCGCAGCATCTCCGCTGGCCATGGTTCTTTTATGAATAGACTGTTTAATTATTGCGCTGACACGAAGTGAGGACAGCCATGGGTATACGCCACCGACAAATAGGCCATTCAATCGGCGATTTTTCCAATACCATCAGATCGTGGGTTGATTCAATGGCATTGGTACCGGACCAATAATACGAAGAGGGGGTCAGCCCCGACGACACCTGATTTTCGAAGGATTTCAAATCTGCCCGTAAAACGCTTGCACAAGCCCAGCGTGTTTATCGTCCAGCGCGCCGTAAGCGTTGCACCGGATCGCAGCGCAGCAATGTAAGGATTGATTGCATCTCACACCGCCGTACAGGCATTCCTAGCAACATCTCCTGATCGGGGCGGCACAAGCCTCGCTGCGAGCGCCCTACGTGGCGCGTCGCCACAACTCAGGAGACAGACATGGACAAAGCGTTAACGCGGACCGACCTGTGCGACAACGCGCAGCCCAATGACGATGCACTCTTTGCCAAGGTCAGTTGGCACCTCTTGCCACTGCTGATCACCTGCTACGTCATTGCCTACTTGGACCGCATCAACATCGGCTTTGCGCAGTTGCAGATGAAGCAATCGTTGCCGTTTAGCGATGCGGTGTATGCGGCGGGCGCGGGTATTTTCTTCGTCGGCTATTTCCTTTTTGAAGTGCCCAGCAACCTGATCCTGGAAAAGATCGGTGCGCGCAAGACACTGCTGCGCATCATGGTGTGCTGGGGGCTGTGCGCGGCAGCCATGATGTTCGTGCAGACACCCATGCAGTTCTATGCGCTGCGCTTTGCGCTGGGCGCGTTCGAGGCGGGGTTCTTTCCGGGCGTGATTCTGTACCTGACGTACTGGTACCCCAGCAGCCGGCGCGCCAAGGCCATCTCCATCTTCATGGTCGCCCTGCCGATTGCGGGCATCATCGCCGGGCCGGCCTCGGGCTGGCTCATGAAGTTCATGAACGGCGTGCTCGGCCTGCATGGCTGGCAGTGGCTGTTCGTGGTGCACGGGCTGCCGGCGCCACTGCTTGGCATCGTGGTGTACTTCACGCTCAAAGATCGCCCCGAAGACGCCACCTGGCTCACGCAAGGCGAAAAGCACACGCTGCGCCGTCTGCTGAGCCAGGACAGCGCACACGCGGGCCATGGTCATGGCGCACTGGGTGCGCTGTTGCGTGACCCGAAGGTCTATCTGCTCTCGCTCACGTACTTTCTGTTTCTGGGTGCGAGCTACGCGGTGGTGTTCTGGACGCCGACGCTCATCAGGAGCTGGGGTGTGGCGGATGTGTTTGTGGTCGGGCTGCTGGCGGGCATCCCAGCGGTGGTGGGTGCGATCAGCATGGTGGTGGTTGGCCGGAGCTCCGACCGCCACCAGGAGCGCCGCCGGCATTTTCTGTGCATGGCCGTGCTGGCCGCGCTGGGGCTGTTTCTGACGATTTTCGCCAAGGGCCACCTGGTGTGGTCCATCGTGGCGTTGGCGGTCGTGGCGGTGGGTAAGTCGTCCACCACGCCGCTCTTCTTTACCGCCGTGAGTGAGTACATTCCGCGCAAGACGGCGGCCGGCGGCATCGCCCTCATCAGCAGCCTGGGGAACCTCGGGCCGTCCATCATGCCGTCGGTCACGACATGGATCACGAGTACGACGGGCTCCCCAGTGCCGGGGCTGACGTTCGTGATGGGCTTGTACCTCTGTGCCGGCGCCCTGCTGATGTGCGTGGTGCGGCGTGGGCCAAATCACCCCGCCTGAGTCCGCCGTGCAGTCAAACACCTTTGCCGACACCCAATGAAAAGGCCCGCCCACTGCAGGAGTGGGCGGGCCGAAAAACAGAAACCGAACCGTCGATTTAGCTGACTGTCGTCGAATCCAGCGCCTGCGTGAAGTCGGCCAGCAGGTCGGCCTCATCCTCAATACCAACCGACACGCGCACCAGCGAATCGGCAATGCCCATCGAGGCGCGGCGCTCGGCGCCCATTTCCCAGTAGATGGTCGGCGCAACGGGAATCACCAGCGTGCGCGTGTCGCCCAGGTGGGTGGCGCGTACGGCGTAGCGCAGGTGGTTGAGCATGTCGACATAGTCCGCGCCTTCCACCAGCTCGAAGCTCAGCAGGCCGCCGTAGTGGCGGAACAGCTCGGTGGCGCGAGCGTGTTCGGGGTGCTCGGGCAGGCCGGGGTAGTACACGCGCGCCACCTTCGGGTGTGCCGCCAGCGTGCGGGCCAGCGCCAGCGCGTTGCTGCAGGTACGGTCCACGCGCAGGGCCATCGTTTCGGCGCCCACGGCAATGCGGTGTGCGGCATCAGCGATGAGCGTAGCGCCCTGGTCGCGCAGGCCCTTCTTGCGGATCTGCTGGATGCCCTGCATTTCCGGCTTGGCCTTGCGATAGGCCGGGAAGATGTTCGGATACGTCGTCCAGTCGAACAGGCCGGTGTCGACCACCGCGCCGCCCAGCGCGTTGCCGTGCCCGCCGATGTACTTGGACAGCGAATGCACCACGAGGCTCGCCTGCGCATCACGGCCGCGGAACAGCCACGGCGAGGTCATCGTGCTGTCGATCACGTACAGCAGGCCACGCGCTTTGCAGATGTCGCCGATGCCCTTGAGGTCAGCCACCTGCGTGCGCGGGTTGGCGATGGTCTCCACAAAGACGAGGCGCGTGTTCGGCTGCACGGCATCCGCCACGGCCTGTGCCGAGGTGGCATCAACAAACGTCACCTCCACGCCCATGTGGCGCAGCGTCTCGAACACGCTGTTGGTGTTGCCGAACAGGAAGGCGCTGGAGACCACGTGATCGCCCGCGCGCAGCATGGTCGAAAACACTGCGACGATACCGGCCATGCCAGTGGCGAAGCACGCAGTGGCCAGACCGTCTTCCATCATCGTGATCTTGGCTTCCAGCGCCGCCGTGGTCGGGTTGCCCTGGCGCGCGTAGGTATAGCCGGGCTTGCCCTGGAACACGTCGATCAGCTCGCGCGTGTCCGTATAGCCATACGTGGTGGACGTATGCAGGGGCTTGTGGACGGCATAGTGCTCAGAGCCGGCTTCGCGGTCGGCGTGCAGGAGGGCGGTGGTCAATCCGGTCATGGCGGGCGGGGGCGAAAGAAATGCGGGAAAGCTTGGCATTATCGCGCGATTTGGGGCGCACCTGCGGCGACGCAGCACGTGATGTCGGGTATGGCGCCAAAAGCCGCGCGGCATCTGCGGCTTGCCGCGCATGTCTGCCAAGGCCCTTAAGTTGCCCGGGCAGCCGCCGTTATGCACTGTAATAATGTCTGATCATCAAAACATTCTGATCGAACAGTCCCGGCGCTAGAATTGTTGGTCGCTGCCCGCTCGGGTCTTCCTCGAACAGTCGTCGCCCCCGTCAACGCTTCGCGGTTCTGAAACGCTTCCATGTGGATTGTCCAACTCGCGCTGCGAAGGCCGCTGACGTTCATCGTCCTTGCGCTGCTGATCCTGCTGGCAACGCCGTTTACGCTCATGCGTACGCCAACGGACATCTTTCCGGAAATCGACATTCCGGTCGCCAGCATCATCTGGAGCTACAACGGCCTGCCCGCCAAGGAGATGGCCGATCGCATCGTCTCCGTGACGGAGCGCAGCCTCACCACCACCGTCAACGACATCGAGCACATCGAGTCGCAGTCGCTGGGCGGCATCTCCATCATCAAGGTCTTCTTCCAGCCCAACGCCAACATCCAGACGGCGCTGGCGCAGATCGTGGCGAGCACGCAGGCGCAGGTGCGCCAGCTGCCGCCGGGCACCACGCCGCCGCTGGTGATCAAGTATTCGGCGTCGAGCATTCCGATCCTGCAATTGGGGCTGTCGTCCAACACCCTGTCGGAGCAGGAACTCAATGACACGGCGCTGAACTTCCTGCGCCCGCGCCTGATTACCGTGCCGGGCATTGCCGTGCCATTTCCGTACGGCGGCAAGAGCCGGCAGATCACGGTCGATCTCGATACGCAGAAGCTGCTGGCACAGGGCCTCTCGCCCGTGGACATCGTCAACGCGGTGGGCGCGCAAAACCTGATCCTGCCGGCCGGCACACAGAAGATCGACGCCACGGAATACGGCGTCACGCTCAACGGCACACCGGGCAGCATCGCGGCGCTCAACGCCATTCCGGTCAAGACCAGCAACGGCGCAACGCTCTACCTTGGCGACGTGGCCAACGTGCGCGATGGATTCTCGCCGCAGACCAACGTGGTGCGCCAGGACGGCCAGCGCGGCGTGCTGCTCTCCATTCTCAAGAATGGCGGCGCATCCACGCTGGATATCGTCAACAACATCTACAAGCTGCTGCCCGCGGCGGAGGCGGCCCTGCCGCAAGACCTGAAGATCACGCCGCTGTTTGACCAGTCGCTGTTCGTGAAGGCCGCCATCGAGGGCGTGATTCGCGAGGCGCTGATCGCCGCGTGTCTGACGGCCGCCATGATCCTGCTGTTCCTCGGCAACTGGCGCAGCACGGCCATCATTGCGGTGTCGATTCCGCTGTCGATCCTGTCGTCGATCATCGTGCTGCACCTGATTGGCGAGACCATCAACCTGATGACGCTGGGCGGCCTGGCACTGGCGGTGGGGATCTTGGTGGACGACGCCACCGTCACCATCGAGAACATCGAGCGCCACTTGCACGAGGGCAAAGACCCGATCACGGCCATTCTGGATGGTGCGGCCGAGATTGCCGTGCCGGCCTTCGTGTCCACGATCTGTATCTGCATCGTGTTCGTGCCGATGTTCTTCCTCACTGGCGTGGCGCGTTACCTGTTCGTGCCGATGGCCGAAGCGGTGATCTTCGCGATGCTGGCGTCGTACGTGCTCTCGCGCACGCTGGTGCCGACGCTGGTGATGATGCTGATGACCGGCCACACGCAAGACACCAAGAAGCCCGACGCCAAACCGAGCACCTTCAGCCGCATCTACAAGGGGTTCAACGCGCAGTTCGAGCACATGCGCGGCAACTACGCGGCCATCCTCGGCGGGCTGCTGGAGCGCCGCCGCGCGTTTGCGCTGTCGTTCCTTGGCTTTTGTGTGGCGTCGTGCGCGCTGTACCTGGTGCTGGGGCGCGACTTCTTCCCCGATGTGGATGCAGGGCAGATCCGCCTGCACATGCGTGCACCGTCCGGCCTGCGCATTGAAGAAACTGCGCGCTTGGCCGACGAGGTGGAAGCTGCCATCCGCGAGATCATCCCCAAAAACGAGCTGACCACCATCCTCGACAACCTGGGCGTGCCGAACTCGGGCATCAACCTGTCGTACAGCAACGCCGGCACGATCGGCACGCTGGATGGCGAAATCCTGATCGCCCTGCGCGAGGGTGAACGCAAACCCAGTGCCGTCTATGTCAGCCGCCTGCGTGAAGAACTGCCCAAGCGTTTTCCCGGCGTGGAGTTTGCCTTCCAGCCGGCGGACATCGTCAGCCAGATCCTGAACTTCGGTCTGCCCTCGGCGATCGACGTGCAGTTCTCGGGCGCGGATGTGGCGACCAATCAGCAGTTGGCCGGCATTCTGGCCAACCGCATCAAGCAGATTCCGGGCGCGGTGGATACGCACGTGCACCAGCGCTTCGACCAGCCCACGCTGGCGCTGAACATGGACCGCACCCGCATCCAGCAGGTCGGCCTGGAAGGGCGTGACGTGGCGCAGAACCTGCTCGTGTCGCTCAGCTCCAGCTTCCAGACCTCGCCCACGTTCTGGCTCAACCCGATCAACGGTGTGGTGTATCAGGTGGCCGTCACGAGCCCGCAATACCGCGTGGATTCGCTCGATGCGCTGCTGCGCACGCCGGTAGCAGGCTCGCGCGGGGGTACCGCGCAGGCTGGCGGCCCGCAACTGCTGGGCAACCTCGTGCAGGTAAGCCCCGGCGTGCAACCGCAGGTGGTCTCGCACTACGACATCACGCCGGTGGTGGATGTGTACGCGTCCGTGCAAGGCCGCGACCTGGGCGCCGTCGCCAAGGAAGTCCAGAAGGCCGTCGACGATATCCGCCCCAAGCTGCCGCGCGGCGCACAGGTGACCATCCGCGGCCAGGTGCAGACGATGGAGTCGTCCTTCGTGGGCCTGGGCGTCGGACTGGTGATGGCCATCGTGCTGGTCTACCTGCTGATCGTGGTGAACTTCCAGTCGTGGATCGACCCGCTCATCATCGTGACCGCCCTGCCGGCGGCGCTGGCGGGCATTGCGTGGATGCTGTTCGTGACGGGCACGACGCTGTCGGTGCCGTCGCTCACGGGCGCGATCATGACGATGGGGGTGGCAACGGCCAACTCGATTCTGCTGATCTCATTTGCACGCGAGCGGTTGGCAGAAGGCATTGCCCCGGTGCAGGCCGCGCTGGAAGCCGGCGCCACCCGCCTGCGCCCGGTGCTGATGACTGCCTTGGCGATGATTATCGGCATGGTGCCGATGGCGCTGGGCCTGGGCGAAGGCGCAGAACAAAACGCGCCGCTGGGCCGCGCGGTGATCGGTGGCCTGCTGTTTGCGACCGTATCGACACTCTTCTTTGTTCCGGTGGTGTTTGCCAGCGTGCACAACAGATTGCAGCGGCGCGCCGCACGGCGTGGTACTGACTTACGGGGAAGCGAAGGACATGTCTGAGCAAGTATCGGGAACCCCTTCCGGACACCATTCCGGACACATGGCCGACGGCCCGCCGCATCACGTCGTCACCGTTGATCCGATCGAGCAAGTGGACCGCGGCCGCGCCATGCGACGTGCGCGCTGGGTCGTCATTGTCGTGGCAGTGCTGCTGGCGCTGGGCGCTGCACGCACGCTGGTCGGCCGCTACTACAACGCGCACGCACTGGAGCGCCAAGTGGCTGCGCAAACCAGCCGCTACGTCAATACCACCGCGCCCAAACCCGCCAACGCCAGCCGCGATCTGACGCTGCCCGGCACACTCCAGGGCTTTGTGGAGTCACCCATCTATGCACGCACCAACGGCTATGTGCTGCGCTGGTTCAAGGACATCGGCGCGCATGTCGACAAAGGTGAAGTGCTGGCCCTGCTCGACACGCCGGAAGTGGACCAGGAACTGAACCAGGCCCAGGCCGCACGCAACCAGGCCGCCGCACGCCGCTCACTGGCACAGACATCGCTCACGCGCTGGCAGAACCTGCGCCAGAAAGACGCCGTCTCGCAACAAGAGTTGGATGAACGCACCAGCGCCGCCAACCAGGCCCAGGCCGACCTGGCCGCCGCTGAAGCCAACGTGCGCCGCCTGCAGGAGCTGCAAGGCTTCCGCCGTGTGGTGGCACCGTTTGCAGGTGTCGTCACCAAGCGCAATGTCGATGTGGGCGCGCTGGTCAACGCCGGAAACGCCGGTGCCAACCGCGAGCTGTTCACGCTGGCGCAGACCGACCCGCTGCGCATCTACCTGTACGTACCGCAGGCGTATTCGCAGCAGGTAAAGGTCGGCCAGGACGTGGCCGTCACGCTGGCCGAAATGCCGGGGCAGACCTTCCACGGCACCATCGCGCGCGCTTCCGGCGCCATTGATACGGCCACGCGCACCATGCAGGTCGAGGTGCAGTTGCCCAACAAGGATGGTCGCCTGATGCCCGGCGCGTATGTGCAGGTGGCGGTTGCCGGCAAGACCGGGGCGGCTGGCGATGCGCCGACGTCGTTCATCGTGCCGACCAACACGCTGCTGTTCCGCAAGGAAGGCCCGCGCATTGCGGTGGCGGAGAACGGCCGCGTGGACCTGCGCCCAGTCAACATTGGCCGCGATTTCGGCCGCACGGTGGAGATCCTTTCCGGCCTGAAGCACGACGATGCGCTGATCCTCAACCCGGCCGATTCCATCGAACAGGGCGAGGCAGTGACCATCGTGAAGCCAGCGCCTGGTGCCGCTCCCGCCTCCTCGCCTGCGGCGTCCGCGCCGCGCGCATCATGACCACACTGCGTCCAACAACGCCGGTAGCGGTGCTAGCCGCCCTGCTGGCAGGGTGCTCGCTGGCGCCGCACTACGAGCGCCCGGCCATGGACGTGCCCGCGCACTGGCAGACCGAAGCGCCCTGGCGCGCCGCGCAACCCGCCGACGCCGCACCCAAAGGCCCGTGGTGGCAGCACTTCAATGATCCGCAGCTCGACAAGCTGATCGATCAGGCCCTACGCGAGAACCAATCGCTCAAGGTGGCACTGACCAACCTGGAGCAAGCCCAGGCGCTCACACGTGTGGCGCGCGCCAGCCTGCTGCCCACCGTCACGGCCAGCAGCAACGATTCGCGCACGCGCACGTCCGCCTTCCGGCCGCTCGCGTCGTACAGCAGCCCGACCATGTCGACGGTGCAGAACGACCTGGTACTGCGCGCCGACGTGAGCTACGAAGCCGATCTGTTCGGCCGCGTGCGCAACACTGTTGCCAACGCCACAGCCAGCGAACAACAAGCCGCGGCCAACCTGGAAAACTTCCGCCTGCTGCTCACCGCGCAAGTGGCCACAACCTGGTACAACCTGCGCGAGACCGATGCGGAAATCGCCGTCGTGCAGGAAGGGCTTGCCCTGCAGCGCAAGGCGCTCGATTTCGTCACCTCACGGCATCAGGACGGCGTGGCATCTGGGCTGGATCTCGCGCAACAGCAAGCGCTGGTCGACAGCACCGCCACGCAGGCAGAACTGCTGACCAAACAGCGTGCGCAGTATGAGCATGCGCTGGCTACGCTGGTCGGCACGCCGGCCCCCGCTTTCCACATCGACCCCGTACCGCTGGCAGGGATGCCACCCGCGATTCCGGTAGCGCTGCCGTCCGACGTCATTGAACGCCGCCCCGACGTAGCCGCTGCCGAACGCGGTGCCGCCGCCGCCAACGCACAGGTGGGCGTAGCACGCGCTGCGTTCTTCCCCAGCGTGATGCTGGGCGGCGGCGCCGGCTGGGAAAGCCGTGATCTCGCGCTGCTGTTCAGTGCGCCCACGTTGCTGTGGTCATTCGGCACGCAGATCGCGCAGACGGTATTCGACGCCGGCCGCACAAGCGCGCGTGTGGACTTTGCCAACGCGGGTTACCAGGGCTCGATTGCCAACTATCGGCAAACGGTGCTGGGCGCGCTGCAGGAAGTGGAGGATGGATTGGCCGGGCTGCAATCACTCGACCGTGCCGCCACGCAGGCGCGCAACGCTGTGGAGAGTGCCCGCAAGGTCTACGACATCGCCAGCGTGCGGTATGAAGGCGGGCTGGCGACTTCGCTGGACGTGATCACCGCGCAGCAATCGCTGTTGAACAACCAGCGCACGGCCGTGCAGATCCTGGGGCAGCAACTGACGACCAGCGTGTTCCTCGTCAAGGCCGTGGGCGGCGACTGGACCCACCCCGCTACGCCGCCGACGGCCAAACAGTAGCGGTCGGATCAGGCGACGCGTTGCAGGAAGCGGGCGCCGGCAAACAGGCCCACCAACCAACACAGCGTCAGCGCTACGGTGACCCCGGCTTCGAGAAGCTCAGAGGCGTCACCGGGCACGCGCAGCGCCAGCGCAATCACCGCGGCCGCCAACAGACCCGCCGCGACAAGGCTGACGAGCAGCGCACCCAGGCCCGACGCAAGCGTGCGCACCAGCGGCGGATGCACATGTGCCGGCGGACACAGCACCGCCATGCGTGCACGCACGTAGGCGGCGGTGCGCGTGCTGTCGGTGGCATCGGCGTGATGGCGCATCACCTGCATCCACGTCTGCGTGTCCAGCACACCGGAACTCAGTTCCTGCGTCACGCGGCGCAACGCGGCGCGCTCGCGCGCGTGGTCAGTGGCGTCGGTGGGCGTGTCGTTCGGGTTAGGCTTGTCGAATACCGCCGGCGCTGCAGCCGGATCCATCGCTCGCACCTCGTGCCGGTAGGTCACGCGCACGCGGCGTGAACGGGCGAGATAGGCCACGGTTCCAATCGGTATCAGCATGTCCGACGCCAGCAACAGCAGCATCGGCAGACCGCCCATCGCATCGCCTGTTGTTTGCGCGGCCCACGTCTTGATCCCACCGCTCATGGCCAGCGCGGCCACCACCTGCAGCAGGCAGTACCCCAACCAAACCGGGGGAAACCAGCGCACGCGCAAAAACGCCATGACCACCAACCCGAATGGAAGAACCAGCCCCGGAAGCACCAGCAGCGGCTTGTCCGAGCCGCCGGCCATCTTCCCAAGCATCAGGACCGCGGCCACGCCCAGCACGATCACCAGCACCGGCAGCGTGTTCAACCACAACAGTGTCACCAGCCAACCCCGCACGCCATACAGCCGATGCGCTCGCGCGCGCGCTGCGGAGATTGCAATCCAACTTCCCTGCATGAAGTTCCCCCGTCCGGATCTGCAATGGTTTCGAGTGCCGTCAAGGCCGCAGTTTCCGGTTTTCCGGCGATTGTGTCATCGGGCAAAAAGCGCACGCTCCCCACAGGCGGGGGGAGATATTTAAATCTGCCTCACATATTCCGCAAACCCAATACCAGCATAGCTTTCCGCCAGAATCAAGTTTGCTTAAATCAGATTTTCAATAATCTTACTGTTGTACCGGACCGGTCTTTCTCGACAAATGCCCACGTGACCTGCTAGGCATGTCTGCCGCACATAGGGGGCGGATCATTTTGCATAGGGCAACCCGGCCGGCTGTACCGGACGCAACCCCGGCAAGCGCGCTACCATCGACAGTCTTTCCCCCTCACCCCCGACCCCAACATGTCCGACATCCAACGCTTCCACACCAACGCCCGCATGAGCCAGATCGTGATCGCCAACGGCATCGTGCATCTGGCCGGCCAAGTGCCCGACGCCGCGTTCGACTTCAAGCCGGTGACCGAGCAGACCAACAACATCCTCGCGCGCATCGACACGCTGCTGGCCGAAGCCGGTGTCGACAAGACGCGGCTGATCTCCGCCAACATCTGGCTGACCGACGCCAAGCACTTCGCCGAGCTGAACGCCGCGTGGGAAGCCTGGGTGCCGGCCGGCCACGCGCCCACGCGCGCCTGCGTGCAGTCGGGCCTGATGCGTCCGGGCATTGACGTGGAAATCGCCGTCACGGCACTGGCCAAGGGCTAAAGCGAGAAGGCTGGACACACCATGCGTTTTGACACCATCGTGCTGGGTGCCGGCATCGTCGGCGTATCGGTGGCGGTGCACCTGCAGCAGCGCGGGCGCGCCGTCGCCCTGGTTGATCGCCGGGCGCCGGGCTTTGAGACGTCGTTCGGCAATGCCGGGCTGATCCAGCGCGAGGGCGTCTATCCGTATGCCTTCCCGCGTGACCTGTCGACGCTGCTGCGCTACGCAAGCAATACGTCGGCAGACGTGCACTACCACCCGGGTGATCTGCCCAGGCTGCTGCCCTTTCTGTGGCGCTACTGGCGCAACTCGCATCCGAGCCGGCACGCCGCCATCGCACGGGCATATGCACCGCTCATCGCGCACAGCGTGAGCGAGCATCGCGCACTGGCTGAGGCTGCGGGCGCCACAGACCTGATCCGCCCGAGCGGCTGGATCAAGGTCTTCCGCAACGCGGCCACGCAGGATGAAGAAACCCGCGCCGTCGAGCGCTGGCAGCGCGAATACGGCGTCGCCTTTGAAACGCTGGACCCCGCACGCCTGCGCACGGTTGAGCCGCACCTGGACCCGTCGCTGCTGGGCGGCCTGCGCTATACGGAAGCCGATTCCGTAAGCGACCCCAATGCGCTGGTGACAGCGTATGCGAAGTATTTCGAGCTGATTGGCGGCCAGCTGTTTGAAGGCGATGCGAACTCGCTCACCAGCAATGCGCCGTGGCTTGTGCGCAGCAAGGCGGGCGAGCTGCGTGCGGACAACGTCGTCATCGCCATGGGCCCGTGGGCGGATGTGGTCACCTCGCGCCTGGGCTACAGCCTGCCGCTGGCCGTCAAGCGCGGCTACCACATGCACTACGCCCCCGCGCCGGGCACGCAGTTGAACCACCCGGTGCTCGATGCCGACGGCGGTTACGTCCTGGCCCCGATGGCACGCGGCATCCGCCTGACCACGGGCGCAGAACTCGCGCACCGCGATGCGCCGAAAACGCCCGTGCAGCTGGAAGCCGTCGAGCCTGTCGCGCGCAAGCTCTTCCCGCTGGCCGACCGTGCGGATGCCGAGCCGTGGATGGGCGCCCGCCCCTGTACGCCCGACATGCTGCCGATCATCGGGCAGGCGCCGCACCACCCGAGCATGTGGTTCGCATTCGGCCATGCCCACCACGGTCTGACGTTGGGCCCCATCACCGGGCGCTTAATTGCAGAAATGATGACGGGCGAGACACCCGCCGTGGATGTTCGCCCGTTCCGTGCCCAACGCTTCTGGGATGGCGCCCGCTAGCGCACGCTAGTTCAGCCCGCCCTGGCACAGGTACTTGATCGACAGGTAATCGTCGAGCCCGTACTTGGAGCCCTCGCGGCCGTAGCCCGATTCCTTCACGCCGCCAAAGGGCGCTGCCTCGCTGGCGAGCGCGCCTTCGTTGATGCCGACGATGCCCGCTTCCAGCGCGTGCGAAACACGCTCGATCCGGCGGACGTCCTGCGTGTAGAAGTACGAGGCCAACCCGAACGGTGTGTCGTTGGCGGCCTGCACGGCTTCGGCTTCATCAACAAAGCGGAACAGCGGCGCGACGGGGCCGAAGGTTTCTTCGCTGCACAGGGCCATACCATCGTTGGCGTCGGCCAGGACTGTGGGCGCGTAGAAGTGGTCACCAACTTCCAGCAGGCGCTTGCCGCCCGCGAGCACACGCGCGCCGTTGGCGACGGCGTCTTGCACGTGGCGTGCGATCTTGTCGACGGCGCGGGCGTTGATCATCGGGCCGATCTGCGCGTCGGGGTCGGTGGCGGGCGCAACTTTCAGCGCGGAAACCCGCTCGGCCAGCATGGCACCAAAGCGGTCGTACACGCCGGCCTGCACGTAGACGCGGTTCGGGCACACGCAAGTCTGACCACCGTTGCGGAACTTGGCCGCCAGCAGGCCGGTAATGGCCGCATCGAGGTCCGCGTCGTCAAACACGATGAACGGCGCGTTGCCGCCCAGCTCCAGCGACAGCTTCTTCAGCGTGCCCGCCGATTCACGAGCGAAGTATTTGCCGACCGGCGTGGAACCCGTGAAGGTGATCTTGCGCACGCGGCCGTCCTGCAGCCAGTCGCCCACGGCAGCGATACCGCGATCGCGCGAGGCGGAGATCATGTTCAGCACACCCGGCGGCAACCCGGCTTCCTGCGCGAGTTGTGCCAGGGCAAGCGCCGTGAGCGGCGTGTCTTCTGCCGGCTTGGCGACCACGGTGCAGCCCGCCGCCAGCGCCGGCGCGATCTTGCGCGCGATCATCGCCAGCGGAAAATTCCACGGCGTGATGGCGGCCACGATGCCCACCGGCTCCTTGATGGCGCTCATGCGCTTGCCGCGCTGCTGCTGCGGAATCAGGTCGCCATAGATGCGCGTGGCCTCGTCTGCAAACCAGGCGACGTAGGACGCGCCGTACATGACCTCGCCGCGCCCTTCAGCAAACGGCTTGCCCTGCTCCAGAGAAATCAGCCGCCCCAGCGCATCGGCATTGGCAACGATGGCCGCGTGCCAGCGGCGCAGGATGGCCGCGCGCTCTGCGGGCAGCGTGTCGCGCCATGCGGGGAAAGCACGTGCGGCCGCATCCGTAGCGGCTCGCGCATCGGCGGCGCTGCTGTCGGGCACCTGGGCGATGATGCTGCCGGTGGCTGGGTCGGTCACGGCAAAGCGTGCGCCGTCGGCACCGGCCACCCATTGACCGTCGATCAGGTTGTCGGAGCGGATCAGCCCGATCTGGCGGAGCTGGTCAAAAGTGAAAGCCATCGTCAGTTCCTTGATGCGATCAGCCCAGGCGCGCGGCAATCGCCTCGCCCACCTGCGTGGTGTTGGCGGTGCCGCCCAGGTCCGGCGTGCGCGGGCCATCCTTGAGCACGCCCTCGATGGCGGCGACGATGGCGTCGTGCGCCGCGCGGCCTTCGCCCTGGCCTTCGGTCAGGAAGTCGAGCATCAGCGCGGCGGACCAGATCATCGCGATCGGGTTGGCGATGTTCTTGCCGTAGATGTCCGGCGCCGAGCCATGCACCGGCTCGAACAACGAGGGGAACGTGCGATCCGGGTTCAGGTTGGCTGACGGCGCCAGGCCGATCGTGCCGGTGGTGGCGGGGCCCAGGTCCGAGAGAATGTCGCCAAACAGGTTGGTGGCGGCCACCACGTCAAAACGGCCCGGCTGCAGCACGAAGCGCGCGGTCAGGATGTCGATGTGCTGCTTGTCGAGCGTAACGTCGGGGTAGTGCTGCGCGACTTCGTCAGCGCGCTTGTCCCACCACGGCATGCTGATGGCGATGCCGTTGCTCTTGGTGGCCAGCGTTACGTGCTTGCGGGCGCGGCTCTGCGCAAGGTCAAAGGCGAACTTCAGCAGGCGTTCTGCACCACGACGCGAGTAGACCGACTCCTGGATCACGATCTCGCGGTCGGTGCCTTCGTACATGATGCCGCCGAGCGAGGTGTACTCGCCCTCGGTGTTCTCGCGCACGACGTAGTAGTCGATGTCGCCCGGTTTGCGGTTGGCCAGCGGGCACGGCACGCCTTCAAACAGGCGCACCGGGCGCAGGTTGATGTACTGGTCGAACTCGCGGCGGAACTTGAGCAGCGAGCCCCATAGCGAGACGTGATCGGGCACCGTTTGCGGCCAGCCCACGGCGCCGAACAGGATGGCGTCCATGCCTTGGAGTTGCTGCTTCCAGTCGTCCGGCATCATCTGGCCGTGTTGCTGGTAGTAATCGCAGGCGGCCCATTCGATGTGCTGGGTTTCGATGTCGATGCCAAAGCGGCGCGCAGCGGCTTCGAGCACGCGCAGGCCTTCGGGCATCACTTCACGGCCGATGCCATCGCCGGGGATCACGGCGATCCGGTAAGTCTTGCGAGTCATGTCAGGTTCAGGATCAGAGGAGAGAAGCGACAGCGCCTGCCGGCGGCGGCGCCAGGAATTCACGCGCGAGCTTGCGGGCGCCGTTGGCGAACATCAGGATGTCGACGCCGGTGGCCACAAACGTGCAGCCCAGTTCCAGGTAGTGGCGTGCGAGCGCGGGGTCGGAGGTCAACGTGCCTGCGGCCTTGCCCGACGCGATGATGGTGCGGATGGCGTTGTCGATGGCGGCCTGCACCTCCGGGTGATTCGCATTGCCGCGATGGCCCATCGATGCCGCCAGATCCGCCGGGCCGATGAACACACCGTCCACGCCATCCACGGCGCAGATGGCCTCGAGGTTCTGCAGCGCGGTCACGGTTTCGGCCTGCACCAGCAAGCACGCTTCGTCATCGGCCACTTGCAGGTAGTCGGTACGAGCGCTCCAGCGCGATGCGCGGCCCACCGCGCTGCCCACGCCGCGAATGCCGTAAGGGGGATAGCGCATCGCACGCACGAGTTCATGCGCTTGCTCGGCCGTGTCGACCATCGGTACCAGCAGCGTGCGCGCGCCGATATCGAGCAAGCGCTTGATGAGCGACGGATCGCCGTTGTACGGCCGCACGATGGGCTCGGCGCGGTATGGCGCTACGGCCTGCAGTTGCGCGAGGATCGTACGCACATCGTTGGGGGCGTGCTCGCTGTCGATCAGCAGCCAGTCGAAGCCGGCAGTGGCGCTCACTTCGGCCAGGTACGGATCGCTCATCGCCAGCCAGAAGCCGATCTGACGTTGGTTGGCGGCCAGCGCGGCCTTGAAACGGTTAGGCGCGGGCGTTTGCATTGTGTTGCTCATGCGAATTCACGGTTGCGGAAGTGGGCTCGAAGGTGATGGGTTCCACCTTGCCGAGCAGGAAGAGGTAATTGAGGATGGCCAGGCCGATCAGCACGGCGGAGAACACCAGCGCCGGAATGAATGAGCCCGTCGCACCAACGATGGCACCGGTGACGATCGGGCCGACCACGCCGCCCATGTTCGACACGCTGTTCTGCAAGCCAGCCACCATCGACACCGTGTTGCCCGGCGCCACGTCTGCCGGCAGCGCCCACACCTGCGATGCGGCCACCGTCATCCCCGACTTGGCGATGCACAACAGGATGACGGCCACCACCGCCGACTGCGCAAACGCCGCCAGCCCGATGCTCGACGCCATCACCAGCCCGATGATCAGAAACAGCTTGCGCGTGGCCGTGAGCGAGAGCTTGCCCGACGCATACACGCGATCCGATGCCCAGCCCGCGAACACCTCCACGAACATCGACAGGAACAGCGGCAACGACGCCACGAAGCCCATCTCCATCAGGCCCATGCCGCGCTCCTTGACGAGGTACGTCGGCAGCCACGTGATGAAGAAGTACGAGTTGTAGTTGATCATGAAGAAGCCGATGCACATCGCCCAGATGTTCCGGTGCGTGAGGAGCTTCGTCCAAGGCACCTTGGGGGCATCCTTGCTACGTGCGGGCGGCAAGCCGCGCTCGATATGTGCCAGCTCGGCAGCGTTCACGCCCTTGTGCTCGGCGGGCGTTTCCTTGAACACCGCCCACCACACCACGCTCCACACAATGCCCAGCGCGCCCGTTACCGCAAAGGTGATCTTCCAATCGAACATCACCAACAGCCAGGCGATGAGCGGCAAGGCGACCGCGCTGCCGAGCTTCGAGCCGCTGTCGAAAATGGCCGCCACCGTCGCGCGTTCCTGCTTGGGGAACCAGCGCCCGGTGATGCCCGCGCTGCTCGGGTAGGCACCCGCTTCACCAATGCCCAACGCCACACGCAGGCCCACCAGCGACTTGAAGCCGGTGGCCAAGCCTGTGATGGCCGTTGCAAGCGACCACCACAGCACCGCAAACCCGAGCACCTTCTTCTGCCCGAAGCGATCGGCCAGAATGCCGGCCGGCAACTGCAGCAGCGCATACGACCAGAAGAACGCCGACATGACGACGCCCATTTCCACCGCGCTCAGGTGGAATTCCTTCTGGATATGCGGCGCGGCGGCCGAGAGCACGGTGCGGTCGATGTAGTTGATGGCAATCGCCGCCCACATGAGGCCGGCAACGGCCCAGCGCACTTTCGAGCGCTGGCCGCCCTGTGGTGTGTCCTGCATGGTGTTGGTCTCCTGTTTTGTAATAGGTGATGCGTGCCTTCGAGTCGAGGCGCTAACTCACGATGCCCATGTGCCAAGGCACAAACTCGTGGTCGCCCAGGCCGAGCAGTTCGCTCTTGGTGCGCTCGCCCGAGGCGGTGCGCAGGATGTGCTCGAAGATGTCCTGGCCCATCTCTTCCACCGAGCGTTCGCCGTCGAGAATGCGGCCGCAGTTGATGTCCATGTCTTCCTCAAGCCGGCGGAACATGGGCGTGTTGCTGGCGAGCTTGATGGTGGGTGCGGGCTTGGAGCCGAACATCGAGCCGCGCCCCGTGGTGAAGCAGATCAGGTTGGCGCCACTGGCAATCTGGCCGGTGACGGCGACCGGATCGTAGCCCGGCGAATCCATGAAGACAAAGCCGGCGCGGTCGATGGGCTCCGCGTATTCGTACACGGCCTGCAGCGGCGTGGTGCCGCCCTTCATGGCCGAGCCGAGTGACTTTTCGAAGATGTTGGCGAGGCCGCCCTGCTGGTTGCCGGGGCCGACCACGCCGTTGAACTGGCCGTTATGACCGCGCGTGTAGTTCTCCCACCAGGCGAGGCGGTCGAGCAGCTTCTGGCCGACTTCCGGCGAAACCGCACGGCGCGTGAGCATGGTTTCCACGCCATGAATCTCCGGCGTTTCCGACAGGATCGCCGTGCCGCCGTGGCGCACCAGCAAGTCCATTGCCGCACCCAGTGCCGGATTGGCGGTGATGCCCGAGAAACCATCCGACCCACCGCATTCCAGCCCGATCTTGATATGGCTGGCCGACACCGGGCGGCGCACGATGTCGTTGGCCGCCGGCAGCATCTTCTGGATGGCGGTAATGCCCGCTTCGATGGTGGCGCGCGTGCCACCGGTGTCTTGCATCACCAGCGTGTGCATCAGCTTGCCGGTCTCGAGCCCCTGGCTGGCCATCAGGTCGGCCACCTGGTTGCGCTCGCAGCCCAGGCCCACGACCAGCACGCCCGCCAGGTTCGGATGCCGCGCATAGCCGGCCAGCGTGCGTCGCAGCACATCAAAGTGTTCCGACGGCGACGACATCCCGCAGCCGCTCGTCTGCGCAAACGCCACCACGCCATCCACATTGGGGAACGGCGCAAGGCGCTCCGGCGTGAACCACGCCGCAATGTTCTTGATGACGGTGGACGAGCAGTTGACCGACGCCAGAATGCCGATGAAGTTGCGCGTGGCCACGCGCCCATCCGGCCGGACGATGCCGTGGAAGGTGGCGCGCTTAGCTTCGGGGAGGTAGTCCACCGGACGCACATCGAGGCCGAAACCAGGGTCGCGTGCGTAGTCGATCAGCTCAACGTTGTGCGTGTGGACGTGCTCGCCCGCTTCGATATCACGCGCGGCGCAGCCGATGATGGTGTCGTACTTGCGGATGGCCTCGCCCTGCGCGATGCGGCGTGCGGCGATCTTGTGGCCGGCCGGCACCTGCGCGCGCAGGCGCACGGTCACACCGCCCACGGACACCGATTGCCCGAGCGACAGCGCTTCGCGGGCGATCAGCACGTTGTCTGCCGCGTTTAGCTGAATCAGCGGGCCAGCGTAGGCAGCATTTGCCTGCAACATCCTTTGCTCCTCCGGGCTGTCTTCTTGTGCAGCCGTCGTCGATAGTGGGGTTTTCATGTTACCGGTTTATGTAACCGGTAACATTGGCGCAATCGTAGTCGGGTTTTGCGATAATTGCTAGCCCTTCTTTCCCTAGACGCTCCCAGATCACTCGTGACCAAGTCCACCACCGTGTCTCTCGCAGAAACCGCGCCCGCCACCGCACGCCGTGCGCGCAAAAGCACTGGGCGCGTCACATTGAGCGATCTCGCCAAGCTGGTGGGCGTGACCAAGGTGACAGTCTCACGCGCGTTGAATACGCCGGAGCTGGTGTCGAGCGACACGCTGGAACGCGTGCGCGAAGCGGTGCGGCAGACTGGTTACACGCCGGATTTGGTGGCGGGATCGTTGGCGTCCAACCGCAGCCGGTTGATCGTCGCGCTCATCCCCACCATTGCGGGCAGCGTGTTCCAGGAAACCGTGGCCGCGCTCACCACCGAGCTGGCGGCAGCGGGCTATCAACTGCTGATCGGCCAGAGCGGCTATGACGAATCGCGTGAAGATGCGCTGCTCGATGCCATCGTCGGGCGGCGCCCGGCGGGCATCGTGCTGACCGGCGTGGTGCACTCGGCCAGCGTGCGACAGAAATTGCAGGCCGCCGGTGTGCCGGTGGTGGAAACGTGGGACATCACGCGCAACCCGCTGGATATGCTGGTCGGCTTCTCGCACCAGAAGGTGGGGCAGGCGGCGGCGCGTTATCTGAAGCAGCGTGGCGCGAAGCGCCCTGCCGTCATCACGCCGAGCGACCGCCGCGCACAGGCGCGCGCGCAAGCCTTCGTGAAAGCATTCGGTTCAGAGGAAGCGATTCCCGTCATCGCCGCCGAATCCCCCGCCAACCTGGGCGACGGCCGACGCGCGCTGGGTGCATTGCTCGCACAGCATCCGGACACCGACGCGATCTTCTGCGGTGCCGACATCCTCGCGCTCGGCGTGCTGATGGAAGCTGAGCATCGCGGCATTGTGGTGCCCCAGCAACTGCGCGTGGTCGGCTACGGCGATCAGGTCTTCGCCAAGGACACCACGCCCGCGCTCACCACCATCCGCATCGACGGCACGGGCATCGGCAAGCTGGCCGCATCGCTGTTGATCGACCGCATCGAGCACGGTGACGAAGAGCGCCGCACGGTCGACGTCGGCTTCACGCTCGTGGAGCGCGACAGCGCATAGCGCTCAGGCGGCCACCGCTTCCGCGTCGAGCGGAAACACGGGCCGCTGCACCTTCGCAAACGGAAAGCGCGCGTAGTCGGAACTGGTCACGCCGCCGCCGTCGCACTCCACTACAGCTTTGGCGATCGGCACGAATACGGGCCGGCAATACATGCGCGACTTCAGCAGCAGAAACCGCGCAGCATGCGGGTCCACGCCGATGTGCGTGAAGATGCCAAGGTCCCAATGCTCCTGCGGCGTCTCGGTGACGACCACCTGCGCCGCGCCGATGTCGAGCAACGCCGTACGCCCCATGCGGATGCGCTGACCGGTGTAGGTCGGCCCGGTAATGACGTATTCACCATCGCTGATAGCGGCGACCTTGCCCGTCAACGCGCGTGGCACCGGGTACACGCCCAACTGCGTGAGCGGCACCTTGTCGCCCACGGGCAGTGTGACAGTGGCACCCACACCTGCATCGATCATCGCGGCGACGGCTTCCGGGTCGCACACGGGCCCGACGGCAATGCCGCTCAAACCTTGCTTCAACGCTTCATGCAGGACGTGCATGTCGTCGCACGTGCCGCCGGACATGCAGTTGTCGCCGTGGTCGAGCAGCAGCACGGGGCCGTTGCCTGGAGCGTCTGCCAACTTGGCTGCGCGTGCGATCGATTCAGTCAGCGGCTCGGAGCGGTAGACGAAGCCTTCGCGGTCAGCCCAGATAGCATCGGCAATACGCTGGGCTGCGGCGTCAGCGGCTTGCGCATCGCCATTGCCAACCACCACGATGGACAGGCACGGCGCGGCAATGTCCGCCAACCCAAACCCCGCGAGGATCGACACGGCCAACATGCCGTCCTGCTCCGCTTGCCTGGCCAGCGCCACGGCGCGATGCATCGCGCCTTCGTCGGTGCGGCTGCGCAGCGTGTGCGTGACCATCGGCAAGCGGCGCCACGTGAGAACGGGGTTCGCGCGGCCGGCAAGTTTGTCGAACAGCAGACGGCCTGCATGCTCACCGGTTTCGTACATGTCGACGTGCGGATAGGTCTTGAAGGTCACCGCAATATCTGCGAGGTCGATGAACTTCTGCGTGAGGTTGCCGTGCAGGTCCAGCGCGACGGTAATCGGCACGTTGGGCGCCACCGCGCGCAGGCGTTCGAGCAGGTCGCCTTCGCCGTCATCGCTGTTCTCGGCGACCATCGCGCCGTGCAGGTCGAGCATCAGTGCATCGCACCCCGGCGCGGCCGCAACGATGGCATCGCACAGCCTGGTGTACGCGTCGGCAGCCACGCGCCCGCTCGGGTTGGCCCCGGCGATGACAGGCACGACGATTTCCGCGCCTGCCGCTTCAGCCAAGTCGATGAACGCGCCCGCTGCCGTGCGCGTGCCCTTGGCGGCGCGGTAAGCATCGGCACCGTAGTGCGGATGAAACGAAGCCAGCGGCGTCGGCACCGGCGAGAACGTGTTGGTCTCGTGATTGAAGCGGGCGATCAGGATGCGCATGGGCGTGTGTCGGTTATGAGCGGCCAGCAGCTTGCAGCATGGCGTGCAGCAGCACGTTGCAGCCGGCTTCCAGATGTTCGGGGCGGGCGTCTTCGATCTCGTTATGGCTGATGCCGTCCTTGCATGGCACGAAGATCATCGCAGTGGGCGCCACGCGGGCGAGGTAGACGGCGTCGTGGCCGGCGCCGCTGATCACATCCATCTCCGACAACCCAAGCTGCCGCGCGCCGTTGCGCACCGCATTCACCAGCGTCGCGTCAAACGGCTGCGGCGGGAAGTAGACGACCTGACGCAGTGCGATGTCGATGCCGCTGCGCGTGCGCAGCTCGGCCACGGCGGCGTGCAGTTCAGCATCCATGTCGGAGAGCACCGCGTCGTCCGCTGCACGCAGGTCGATCGTCATCGACACGCCACCCGGAATCACGTTGCGCGAATCGGGGTGCACGCTCAGGCAGCCCACCGTGGCGCGCGCATGCGGCGGGCGCTCCAGCGCGATGCGGTTGGCAATGCCGACCAGCTCCGCGGCGGGCAGCAGCGCATCGCGGCGCAACTCCATGGGCGTGGGCCCGGCGTGCGCCTCCATGCCGGTGAAGACCACGTCGTACCAGCGCTGGCCGAGCGCGCCCGTCACCACGCCGATGGTGGTCGCGTGCGCCTCCAGCACTGGCCCTTGTTCGATATGTGCCTCGAAGTACGCGCCGACCTGCCGGCCACCAACGGCCTCGGTGCCTGCATAGCCGATGCTGCGCAGCGCTTCGCCCACGGCTACGCCATCGCGGTCCTGCGCGGCCAGTACGGCTTCCAACTCGAACTCGCCGATGAAAGCGCCCGAGCCCATCATCACCGGCACGAAGCGCGAGCCCTCTTCGTTGGTCCACACAGCCACTTCGATGGGTGCTTCGGTTTCGATGCCCGCATCGTTGAGCGTGCGCACCACCTCGATGCCCGCGAACACACCGTAGTTGCCATCGAACTTGCCGCCGGTGGGCTGCGTGTCGATATGGCTGCCAGTCATTACGGGCGGCAGCGTGCTGTTGCGCCCCGGGCGACGCGCGAAAAGGTTGCCGATGGCATCCACGCGCACGGTGCAGCCCGCGGCTTCGGCCTGCGCAACGAAGAAGTCGCGGCCCTGGCGATCAAGATCGGTCAGCGCCAGGCGGCGCACGCCGCCCTTGGGCGTGGCGCCGATGCTGGCCTGCTGCATGAGCGTGTCCCACAGGCGCGCGCCATTGATGCGCAGGGTGGAGTCGAGTGTCGTTGTTGTCATTGGGAGTTCCGTTCAGGCAGCCAGGCCGACGCCGAGGTAGCGGTCCTTGACGGCGTCGTCGGTGCGGAAATCGTCGTTGCTGCCGGTGTAGACCACGCGGCCCTGTTCGATGATCACGTGGCGGTCGGCCAGTTGTGTGCAGACCTCCAGGTTCTGCTCCACCAGCAGGATGGACACGCCCGCCTGCTTGATCACCTTCAACTGCGCGACGATCTCTTCCACGATGACGGGCGCGAGGCCCTCCACCGGCTCGTCGAGCATCAACAGGCGCGGGTGGTTCATCAGCGCGCGGCCGATGGCCAGCATCTGCTGCTCGCCGCCAGATAGATTCGCGCCGCCGTTGCGCCGCCGTTCGTGCAGGCGCGGAAAGATGCGGTAGATGTCGGCCAACTGCCACGGCGAATCGCGCCGCGCGCCGAGCTTCAGGTTCTCTTCCACCGTCAGCAGCTTGAAGATGCCGCGATGCTCGGGCACCAGACACAGCCCCTGTGCGGCAATGCGATGCGGCGGTTGGCCAGCGATGTCCTTGCCGCGAAAGCGTACGTGCCCACGCGGCGCGACCACACCGGCAATCGCCTTGAGCGTGGTCGACTTGCCCGCGCCATTGCGGCCGAGCAGCGTCACCAGTTCGCCTTCGCGCACCGACAGCGCCACACCCTGCAGCACGTGGCTCTTGCCGTAGTAGCCGTGCAGGTCTTCAACGTCGAGGATCATCGTGGTCGTCACTTCTTGCCTCCGGTGATCATGTTGCCGAGGTAGGCAGCTCGCACGCGCGGGTCGGCACGTACAGCATCGGGCGTGCCCTCCATCAGCACCTTGCCTTGCTGCATGACGGTGATGGTGTCGGAGATGTCCATGACGATGTCCATGTTGTGCTCGATCAACACAACGGTGTGGTCATGCGCGAGGCCACGGATGAGCGCCTTCATGGCGGGCAGGTCGTCCACGCCCATGCCGGAGGTCGGCTCGTCGAGGAAGATCGCGCGCGGATTGGCGGCCAGCGCCATGCCCACTTCCAGCCGGCGCTGCTGGCCGTGCGAGAGTGCGGCTGCCGGGGTGTCGGCCAGGCGCGGCAGTTCAAGCCGATCCAGCACGCGGTCGACCATATCGGTGCAGGCCAGATCGCCCTGCGGCATTCGCCAGCCGTGCATGGCGCGGTGGGGCGTGGTGCCGAGCGCGGCCAGCCGCAGGTTCTCGCGCACGGACAGGCTCAGGAACAGGCTCGTCACCTGGAACGAACGCGCAATGCCGCGCTGCACGCGCTGGTAGTCGGCCTCGCGCGTCACGTCATGGCCATCGAAGACGATGGTGCCGCTGGTGATCATGCGCGTGCCCGTGAGCATGTGGAACAGCGTGGTCTTGCCCGCGCCGTTGGGGCCGATGACGGAGTGCACGGTGCCGGGCAGTACGCGCAAATCCACGCCGCCCAGCGCGGTGAACTTGCCGTACTGCTTGACGATGCCGGTAGCCTGCAGGATGGGCGTGGTGCTCATGCGCGTTCCTCCTGAACGGCCGTTGCGCCGCGCGACGTGCGCACGCGTTGCCACAGCTTTTGGCCGAGCCCGAACAGCCCGCGCTGCATGAACAGGCTCACCGCAATCAGCAGGAAGCCCAGCAGCATCAGCCAGCGCGGCCACAGGCTGGAGAGCCAGTCCGACAGCAGCACATAGAACGCCGCCCCCAGCACCGAGGCAAACACATTGCCGGTGCCGCCAATCACGGTCATCACCAGGATCATCTCGCTGACGTGGTAGTCGATATTGGCCAGCGGCGCGATGCCTGTGAGCATGGCGTGCAGCGCGCCAGCGAGCCCCGTGACGGCACCCGAGATGACGAACGCCAGCAGCTTGAACGTCTTGACGTTGTAGCCGACGGCGAGCGCGCGTTCTTCGTTGTCACGAATCGCCAGCAGCGTGCGGCCGAACACCGATTCCGTCACGCGCTGCACGAGGAAGAACACGATCAGGAACAGCACTGCCACGAATGCATAGAACGCCCACGGCGATGCCGTGAATGCGGGGCGCGGAATATCAAGCAGCCCGTTGTCCCCGCCCGTGAGTGACGGGGTGGTGTAGGCCAGGAAATAGAACATCTGCGAAAACGCCAGCGTGAGCATGACGAAGTACGTGCCGCGCTGGCGGATGGCGAACCATCCCACCGCCGCTGCAACGACTGCGCCCACGACCACCGCCAACCCGATCGCCACCGGCATCGGCAACGACAGCTGCGTGAGGCCGACACCCACCGCATAGCTGCCCAACCCGAAGAAGATGCCCTGCCCGAACGACAGCAACCCCGTATAGCCAAGCAGCAGATTGCAGGCCATCACGGCCATGGCGTAGACGAGCACTTCAGTCGCCAAGGTGCCGGAGGTCAGCACCAGCGGCAGCACCAACGTTACGAACAGCGACAGCCACCAGAAGCGGTAGCGCGCGAATCCATGAGCTATCCCTTGCATCATCCCCTCCCCAGCAGGCCGTGTGGGCGCAGCAGCAGCACGGCCGCCATCGCCACGTAGATCATCAGCCGCGCGCCCTCGGGCCACAGCGTGCTCATCAGGCTCTGCACGATGCCCACCAGCAGGCCGCCGACCAGCGCCCCGGCAAAGCTGCCCATGCCACCCACCACCACCACGACGAAGGCGATGCCGAGCGCCTCCACGCCCATGAAGGGCTCCGCACCGCGAATGGGTGCGGCCAACACACCGGCCACCGCCGCGGTGGCGGCACCCAGCGCAAACATCAGGCTGAACAGACGGAACACGTTGATACCGAGCAGCGACACCATCTCGGTCGACTCACTGCCCGCGCGCACCGCGCTGCCAAGGCGTGTACCTTCAAGCAGCCACCACAGCCCCATCGCCAGCACGGCGGTAAAACCGATCACGAACAGGCGGTACTTGGGGTAGACGAAATCGCCCCACATCACCACACCCTGCAACGCATCGGGCGGCGGCACATCCACGCCCAACGGCCCCCACGCCACGATGATGAGTTCCTGCACCACCAGCGCCAGACCCACGGTGACGACGATGTGGAACTCATGCGCCTGCGCATACACATGGCGCAACAGCACCTTCTCCGTCACCCATGCAAGCGCGCCGATGACGATGGGTGCCAACATGAGTGCCAGCCAGAAATTCATGCCCATCTGCAGGGCCTGAAAGCAGAGATACGCGCCCAGCGCATAAAACGCGCCGTGGGCGAAATTGACGAAGCGCAACAGCCCGAAGATGATCGACAGCCCTACCGCCAGCAGGAAGTAGAGCATGCCGATCCCCACGCCGTTGACGACCTGGAGCAGGTAGACGTTCATTGGAATCGCATGCAGGAGAACAACTGCGTCGCGGTGGACCCGCGACGCGCGTGGCGCATCAAGCCAACTTGCACTGGGTCTGTTCGACCGGCAGGAACGCCTTGCCGACAGCAACCACCTCGGCAAAGTCGTCCTTGTCCTTCATGCGGCTCTTGGGCTTGCCCTTGAGCAGGTAGTAGTTCTTGAGCACCTGGTGGTCGGCCGCGCGAATCTCTTCGGGGCCGGTCAGGCCGTCGTACTTCATGCCCTGCAGCGCGGCGATCACGGCCTTCGGGTCAGCGCTGCCCGCCTTGGCCATCGCATCGAGCAGAATCTTGGTGCAGGTGTACGAGCCCGCCAGGCTGTAGTTGGGGTTGGCCTTGAACGCAGCCTGTGTTCGCTTCACCAAGTCACGGTTGGCGGGGGTATCCACGTCGTGCCAGTACTGCGCACCGAAGTACACGCCGTCGCACAAGTCCGCGCCGAGCGATTCGAACTGCTCCAGCCCTGACGCCCACGCCACCAGAATCGTCACGTTCTTCTTCATGCCGAAGCTCACCGCCTGGCGCAGCGTGTCGGACGATTGCGAACCGAAGTTCAAGATCAGCAGCACATCGGGCTTGGCGGCCATCGCGTTGGTCAGGTAGCCGCTGAACTCCTTTTCGGTGAGCGCGTGGTAGCTGTTGCCCACGTGCTCGATGCCCTTTTCCTTGAAGATATTCTTGGCCGCCGAGAGCAGCCCGTCGCCAAACACGTACTGCGGCGTGATGGTGTACCAGCGCTTGGCCTTGGGCATCGATTCGATCAGCGGGCGCACAGTGCGCTCGATGGCGCCGTACGTCGGTACCGACCAGCGGAACGTCGCGCGGTTGCAGTCCTTGCCGGTAATCTCATCGGCCCCGGCGGTGGTGATGAACACGCCGCCAAACTTCTCCGCCTCCTTGCCCATCGCCAGCGATTCGGAAGAAAGAATGCCGCCCGCGAAGTAGCGCGCGTTCTTCTGCTGCGCCAGTTCTTGCACCTTGCGCACGGCCGTGGCGGGCTTGCCCTCGGTGTCGAGCACGCTGTACGCCAGTGGCCGGCCGAGCACCTTGCCAACCTGCTCCACGGCCAGCTTCATGCCCAGATCGGCAAACTTGCCGTTGGCGGCAAACGGGCCGGACATCGGCACCGGGCAGCCCAGTTCGATGGCATCAGCAGCAAACGCAAAACGGGCCTGCAGCACCGACGCGGGCACAGCGGACAGCGCCGCCAGTTTGAGCAAGTCTCGACGATTCAAAGCGCACTCCTTGGGTTCATGTGGGTACAGAACAGCGCTCGGAGCCACCCATATCGCATATCGGCGCCTCCTCCTGGCCTTCACCGGCGAGGTTTTCGCCGACCATCGAGTCGAGCAAGAACCAGACCAGTTTCTTATATTTGTTATGATAAATAGGCGAAATCATCATAGAAGCCGCATCCGCGCCGCGTCAACGGCGAAGAGGTCGGTGTTTACGCCAAGGTGTGTGCGGCGAAAGTGCCGGGCGAGGATGTGAAGATGCGGTGCGCGCGCACGATTGACGGGCACGCATGCACCAGCCGGGCGCGCTGTCGGCGCAGGCCCCGCAGTTAGAATGCGCGCAACTCAGGAACGACAATCATGGCCACACTCGGAGCAGGCAAGACAGCGTCGATCGGCATCCGCAAGCAGAAGCGCGCCGACCTCGTTGCCGAAGAACTCAAGCGGCTGATCACGCAGCGCAACCTCAAGCCCGGCGACAAGCTCCCGCAGGAGATCAAGCTGCAGGAGACCTTTGGTGTGAGCAAAGGCACCATCCGCGAGGCGCTCAAGTCATTGGAAGTGCAAGGCCTGGTAAGCGTGAGCACGGGCCCGGCCGGCGGCGGCACCATCGTCGAGGTGCCGCTGGACCGCACGTTCCAGCTGATGCAGAACTACCTGTTCTTCAAGGACATCGGCATTGCAGATGTCTACACCGTGCGCCGCCTGCTGGAGCCCGAACTGGCCGCCGGTGCCGTGCCGCACCTGACGGAAGAGGATTTCCACGCGCTCGAACACACCATCGACCTGTGCGACCCGGCCTCTGCCAAGGCTGCCGCGCCGCTGGATCAGCGCCAGGAAGACCTGAGCTTTCACGACATCCTGGCCGCGGCCAACCCCAACCCGATGCTGCGGTTCTGCTGCGAGCTGATCAACGAGATGATTCGGCAACTCGTGGTGTTCGCCAACGAGACCTCACCCAAGGAGCACGCCAAGTTCGGCGCGTCCAACGTCAGGTTCCACCGGCAGATTCTCGACGCCGCACGCGCACGCGACGCCGAACGCGTGCGCGAGCTGATGAGCACGCACATGGAAGACTGCACGCACCACGTCACGCGCATGAAGGGCCGCGTGCACGGCCGCCTCGTGCTCGATTCTGAGATGCCGCGCCGCAGCCGCCCGCTCATCGACGAACACAACCACGAAGGCCACGGCGACGCGTAGCACCTCAGTACGTCTTGTACGGCAGGAACTTGCCGCTCATCACGATGCGCACCCGATCGCCCTTCGGGTCGGGCTCGCGCGTGAGGTCCATGTTGAAGTCGATCGCGCTCATGATGCCGTCGCCAAACTCCTCGTGGATCAGCGCCTTGAAGGTCGTGCCGTACACGCTGATCAACTCGTAGAAGCGGTAGATCAGCGGATCCGTCGGCACGGCGGTCGGCAGTGAGCCCTTGTAAGGCGGCACCTGCAGCAGCGCGATCGCCTCGTCCGGCAACTCCAGCGCCGCACCCACCGCATTCGCCTGCACTTCGGTCAGCGTCATCTGGCCAAGCAGCGCGGCGGTGCTCCACTCCTTGCTGTGCCCAATCACCTCGGCCAGTTGTACCCATGTCAGCTGCTTCTTGATCTTCTGCAGGACGATCAGGTCAGTCACATCTTCGCGTTGCATGTTCGACTCCTTGGTTTGAGAGAAAGACGACGCGCAACACGAGCAAGGTCGATGCCATACATCGAACGCCGCGCCGGTGTTGAGGCTTGTGCCCGCACCTGATTTTTCTGCGCCGCAGCATTCCACTTTCCCCTGCCAGTGCGATGCCAATCAGCTTACGGACTAGGGCAAACCCCGAGATTGACAGCGCTGTCAATTGTGGCCATTCTTGCGTCCGTCAGCCCGCCACATCATTGAGAACAGAACGCTGACACCGCTGTCATGCAAGGCAGACGGGACCAATATCAGGAGACAGTCCATGGAGCTCGAACCCCGCTTCGATGCCGTGTCGAAGCCCGCGCGCACGTTGCGCGCACATCGTCAACACACAGCCAAGCGCATTGGTGCGTCGGCCATCGCCGCTGCCGTGCTGGCACTGGGCGCAGCCAGCGCCCACGCGTACGACGTCACCACCAGCCCCTACCTGCTGGGCGACTGGGGCGGCCTGCGTACGCGGCTGGCCGATCAGGGTGTGACGTTCAACCTCGGCTACGGCAGCGAACTGGCACACAACTTCAGCGGCGGCACCGAGCACCTCACGCGCTATACCGACCAGTGGGTGATGGGCACCACGCTGGATATGCAAAAACTGACGGGCTGGACGGGCGCCACCTTCCAGGCCACCGTCACCGACCGCAACGGCCGCAACCTCGGCAGCGATGCGAACATCGGCAACAACATGCTGATCCAGGAAGTCTATGGCCGCGGCCAGACCTGGCACCTGACGCAGTTCTGGCTGAACCAGAAACTGCTCAACGACCGCCTGGAAATCAAGGCTGGCCGTGTCACGGTGGGCGAAGATTTCTTCTCATTCTCGTGCGACTTCCAGAACCTGACGTTCTGCGGCTCGCAGCCGGGCAACCTGGTAGGCAGCTACTGGGTCAACTGGCCGACCAGCCAGTGGGGCGCGCGCGCCAAGGTGCACACCTCGGCCGAGACCTACGCGCAGATCGGCATCTACCAGGTCAACCCGAACTACGTGGATGACAGCTGGGCCCGCCGCAACGGCTGGAAGCTCAACAACCCCGGCGGCACCACCGGCGCGCTGATCCCGCTGGAGTTCGGCTGGCTGCCCAACATCGAAGGTCGTCCGGGTTCGTACAAGGCAGGCGTCTGGTACAACACGTCCAACGGCAAAGACCTGTACGAAGACGTGAACGGCAACCCGCGCGGCATCACCGGCCTGGACGCCAAACAGCGCAGCGGCCAGTATGGCGCCTACCTGAACCTGCAGCAGCAGATCACCGGCACGGCCGGCGGACGCGGTGCCACGGTATTCCTGAACTTCTCGCAAGCCGATCGCAATACGGCGCAGACCGATCACCAACTCTCGGTGGGCGTGCAGTACAAGGGGCCGTTTGATCGCCTGGCAGACACCATCGGGTTTGCCGTGGGTGCAACGCACAACAACGGCCGCTTTGCCGACTTCGTCCGCCAAAACAACGCCCGCACCGGCTCGAACGCTGTCGTGGGTGACGGCTACGAATACGTGAGCGAGCTGTACTACAGCTACTCGCCTGTGCCCTCTGTGTACTTCCGTCCTAATCTGCAGTACATCCTGCATCCGGGCGGCACCACGCAGAACAAGAACGCGTTCGTGATCGGCCTGAAGACCGGCATCACGTTCTAAACACACTTTGAGGCGCTATCAAAATGAAGCGAAGCGGTTCTGGCTAGGCGTGCGGCCGCAGACAGTACAAGTCGTACGGCAAGGCCGCACAACGACGCCAGAATCATTCTGATAGCGCCTCTTACGCACAACAGGAGACCTTTCATGCTTTCCCGCGTACTGAACACCATTGCCGCTGCAGCGGTCCTGACCTTCGCCGCAACGTCGGCGCACGCCAGCAAGGAAGCGCCGGTGATCGGCTTCTCGATCGACGACCTGCGCGTCGAGCGCTGGACGCATGACCGCGATTACTTTGTCGAATCGGCCAAGAAGCTGGGTGCGACCGTCAACGTGCAGTCGGCCAACGCCAATGAAGCCAAGCAGATCGCCCAGATCGAAAACCTGATCGCGCAGAACGTGGATGTGCTCGTGATCGTGCCGTTCAACTCCAAGGTGCTGGGCAACGCCATTGCCAGCGCCAAGAAGAAAGGCATCAAGGTCGTGTCGTATGACCGCCTGATCCTCAATGCGGACATTGACGGTTACGTGACCTTCGACAACGTGAAGGTGGGCGAGATGCAGGCGCAAGGCGTGGTCAAGCTGGCGCCCAAGGGCAACTACTTCCTGCTGGGCGGCGCATCGACCGACAACAACGCCCGTCTGCTGCGCGACGGCCAGATGAAGGTGCTCAAGCCGCTGGTTGACAAGGGCGACATCAAGATCGTCGGCGAGCAGTGGACGCCGGAGTGGGACCCTTCGAAGGCACAGAGCATCATTGAAAACGCGCTGACTGCGAACAGCAACAACATCCAGGGCATCGTCGCCTCCAACGACGGCACGGCGGGTGGTGCGATCCAGGCGCTGGCAGGCCAGAAACTGGCAGGCAAGGTGCCGGTGTCGGGCCAGGATGCTGACCTGGCGGGCGTGCGCCGCGTGGCCGAAGGCACGCAAGCCATGACGGTGTACAAGCCGATCAAGGTGATTGCCGCCAACGCCGCTGAGATGGCCGTTGATCTGGTTAAGGGCACCACGCCCAAGTTCAACACCAAGCTCAACAACGGCAAGAAGGATGTCGATACCGTGCTCCTGACGCCGACCGTGCTGACCAAGGACACGCTGGACACCGTCATCAAGGACGGCTTCTATACCAAGCAGCAGATCTTCGGCAAGTAAGCGGTCGATGCAGTTGTCGTCAGTCGTAGTACGTAGGAGGCAGCCATGAGCAGTAACGGCACCCTGTTCGAGATGCGCAACATCGTGAAGTCGTTCTCCGGTGTGCGCGCGCTCGACGGCGTGAGCCTGGCAGTACAGCCGGGTGAATGCGTCGGTTTGTGCGGGGAGAACGGCGCCGGGAAATCCACCCTCATGAAGGTGCTGTCGGGGGTCTACCCCTACGGCACCTTCGAGGGCGAGATCGAATGGGAAGGCACACCGCTGCGCGCGCATTCCGTGCGCGACAGCGAGCGTGCAGGCATCGTCATCATCCATCAGGAACTGATGCTGGTGCAGCAGCTCTCCGTCACGGAGAACATCTTCCTCGGCAACGAGATCACCAAGCCGGGGGGCCGCATGGACTACGACGCCATGCACGCCAAGGCCGAAGCCCTCCTCGCTCGCCTGCGCCTGACCGACGTGAACGTGGCCGCGCCCGTGATGAACTACGGCAGCGGCCACCAGCAGCTCTTCGAAATTGCCAAGGCGCTCGCCAAGAACGCGCGCCTGTTGATCCTGGATGAGCCGACGTCGTCGCTCAGCGCCAAGGAAATCGAGGTGCTGCTTTCCATCATCGAAGACCTCAAGCGTAGCGGCGTCGCGTGCGTCTACATCTCGCACAAGCTCGATGAGGTGAAGCGCGTGTGCGACACCATCACGGTCATCCGTGACGGCAAGCACATCGGCACGCGTCCCGCCGCTGACATGACCATCGACAACATCATCACGATGATGGTCGGCCGCGAGATGACTTCACTCTTCCCCAAGGTGGAACACACCGTGGGCGAAGTCGTGCTGGAAGCGCGCAACGTCACCTGCTGGGACGTCAGCAACCCCAACCGCAAACGTGCCGACAACGTGAGCTTTGCCGTACGCCGCGGCGAGATCCTCGGCATTGCAGGCCTGGTTGGCGCGGGGCGCACGGAGATGGTGTCGGCACTGTTCGGCGCCTACCCCGGCCGCTCCAGTGCCGAGATCATCATGGACGGCAAGCCCGTCAAGGTGAACACGCCGGCACAAGCGATTGCCAACGGCATCTGCCTCGTCCCCGAAGACCGCAAGCGCCACGGCATCGTGCCGCTGATGGCCGTGGGCGAGAACATCACGCTCGCCACGCTGGCGCAGTACGCACGTGGTCTGCGCGTCGACAAGGGCGCAGAACTCATCACCGTTGACCGCGAAATCAAGCGCCTGCGCATCAAGACCGCCAGCCCGGCGCTGTCCATCGCCAGCCTCTCGGGCGGCAATCAGCAAAAGGCTGTCGTCACGAAGATGGTGCTGGCCATGCCAAAGGTGCTCATCCTCGACGAACCCACACGCGGCGTGGACGTCGGCTCCAAGTACGACATCTACAAGATGATTGCCGACCTGGCCGCCAGCGGCGTGGCAATCATCATGGTCTCTTCCGAGATGCCGGAAATCCTGGGCATGAGCGATCGTGTCCTGGTCATGGGCGAAGGCCAACTGCGTGGCGACTTCGTCAACCAAGGCCTGACCCAGGAGCGCATCCTGGCTGCTGCCATCCATGCTGAACCGCAGCCCCAAGCTGCCTGAACAGAGCTTCGCCATGTCGAACATCCTGCAATCTCAACTCGCCCGCCAAGGTGGCGGCGGTGGTCCGCGTCTGGACAGCCGTGCCATCCAGCAACTGTTCGTGCGCTACAAGGTGCTGGCCCTGCTGCTGGCCGTGGCGCTCATCTGGATCTTCTTCTACTTCCAGACCAACGGCACGTTCCTCAAGCCCAACAGCATTTCCAACCTGTTCCTGCAGATGTCGGTGACGGGCATGCTGGCCTGCGGCATGGTGTTCGTCATCATCGCGGGGGAGATCGATCTCTCGGTCGGCTCGCTGCTCGGCTTGCTGGGCGGGCTGGTCGCCATCCTCACGGTCAACCTCGGGTGGAACACCTGGTTGGCGGTGGGCACGGTGCTCGCAGCGGGTGCGGCCATCGGTGCGTTCAACGGCTTCATCACGACCAAGTTGCGCGTGCCATCGTTCATCGTCGGGCTGGGCGGCATGCTGGCCTTCCGCGGCGTGCTGCAGTGGAGTACCGACAGCGTGACCATCGCCCCGGTGCCCGATGATCTCGTCAACATCGCGCAGAGCTTCGTGCCAGCGTGGATGGCGTGGTCGCTGGCGGCCGTCATCGTCGCCATGGCTGTCGTGCTGACCGTGCGCCGCCGCAGCGAGCGCGCCCGCCTGCAGCTCGCACTCACACCGCTGTGGGCCGATGGCCTCAAGCTGCTGGCCATTGCGGCGGCATCGTTCGGTTTTGTCGCCGTGCTCAACCAGGCCAACGGCGTGCCGCTGCCGGTGCTGATCCTGCTGGTGCTGCTGGCGGTGTTCTCGTACGTGGCCACGCAAACCGTGTTCGGCCGCCACGTCTACGCAGTGGGCGGCAACATGGAAGCGACGCGCCTCTCAGGCGTGAACGTGAGCCGCGTCAAGCTGCTGGTGTTCGTGCTGATGGGCCTGATGTGCGCCTGCGCGGGCATCATCACCACAGCGCGTTCGGCGGCGGGTTCGCCCTCGGCCGGCGTGGGCGGCGAGCTGGATGCGATTTCTGCCTGCTTCATCGGCGGCACGTCGATGCGCGGCGGCTCGGGCACGGTGTACGGCGCACTGATCGGCGCGCTGGTCATGGCCAGCCTCGACAACGGCATGCAGCAGATGAACGTCGATGCCTCCTGGCAGATGATCGTCAAGGGCGTCGTGCTGGTGCTGGCGGTGTGGATCGATGTCTTGTCCGGCTCGAATCGCGGTTAAAGCACGCACATGCCCGGGCGCCAACACAAGCACCAAGACGGTTTGGCCGTTGACGTTCCTGCCCTTGATGGCGCCTTGAATTTTTGTAAGCGTGCGGAAAAAAGACGGGGAACTGTCTGAGCGAAGCGAGTTTTCCCCGTCTCCGCCCGGTTACGGACATTCAAGGAGGCTTTCGCCATCTCGGGCGCGCCTTTCTTTGCTTACTTTCTTTGGCAAGACAAAGAAAGTGAGTCGGGCCCGGCAGGGCACGAAACGGGGGATGGACCACCAAGCCCAAACCCCAACCACACACCTCACCCCAGATAAGATCCAACATCGTGGCTGACTACCAAACCCCCGCTCGCGTACTCGTCACCGGCGTGGCCGGCAACCTGGGCCGCAAGGTCGTCGAGGCGCTCGCTTCCACCCCGTGGTGCACGTCCATCATCGGCGTCGACTGGGTCGAACAGAACGTCGCATTCTCGCCGCAGGCAGCCGAGCGTTTCCGCTGGGTGGTGGCAGACCTCACGCAAGCCGACGGCGCGTGGACCGAGTTGTTGAACAACGTCGATGCCGTCATCCACCTGGCCGCCATCCACTCCACACCCGACGCAACGTGGGAACAGGCGCTGGCCTCGTACGGCATGACGCTCAACGTGCTGGAGGCAGCCGCCACGCGTGGCGTGCGGCGCTTCGTGTTCACCTCGTCCAACCATGCGATGGGCGCGTACAAGGATCAACCGCTGGCCGGCACCATCGGCCCAGGCCAACTCACCGCCGAGCTGGCTCCGGCACCCGGCACACGCTGGAACAACGGCATCGAAGACGTCTACTCGCTTGCCTATGGCACGTCCAAGGCAATGGGCGAACGGCTGTGCAAGGCAGTGGGTACCGTATCGGCAGCGGCAGGCGGCAAGCTGTCAATCGTGTCACTGCGCATCGGTTGGGCACTGCCAGACGAAAACGACCCGAACGACATCAACTACTCCGGCACCGCCGACACGCCCGTACCCACCGAAGTGCCTGATGAGGCCAGCCGCATCGCGCTGCGCTGGTTCCGCAACATGTGGTTGTCGAACAACGATCTGCGGCAGTTGTTCCTCTGCGCCGTCACCGCGGACCCGGCGGACTGGCCGGCGCCCGCCATCGTCGTGAACGGCGTATCGAACAACCGCGATATGGATTGGGGCCTTGAAAACGGCCGCAAGCTGATCGGCTATGACCCGCAGGATGATTTGTACGCGTTGATCAAGAACACGCAGTAGCCCATATGAAAAAAGCCCGGCATGGTAGCCGGGCTTTTTTTGACGCTGAGAAATCAGGCGGCGCGAACTGGCCGCAGATCATCTTCGTGGCCGATCTCTTCGTCTTGTTCAGTATCGGCAGTATTCGGCTTGCGTACTTTGTCCACCAACAACGTGATCCCGGACGCCAGCACAATCCCGCCAATCAGCGACAACAGGGCCAGAACCAGGGCACCTGGGCCAGAACGCGTGTCCGGCAACGTGGGGCCCGACACGAATCGCGCTTCCGAAATATGCTTGGTGCGCATCTGCTCGGCGACCAGCATGATCTGGTTGTAAACCTCACGCGTCTTGTCGTCCTGAAGATTCTTGCCCTTGAAGACGTCCTGGCCGATCTTCACGAACTCAGCCAGCAGACCATTGCCGGTCTGCGCCTGTCGGCTGCGCCGGTCAATCCGTTCCAAGAACTCGTTGCGCAGCGCATTCTGCTCAGCGTCGCGCTCCAACAGGGCGAGTTGAGACTTTAAATCGGCGATCTCGGTCTCCACTCCAACAAGCTGCGCCATTGGAGACAAGTAACGCACCGAGTCCTTGT
The DNA here is from genome assembly GCF_000801955.1 of Ralstonia sp. A12. Lineage (GTDB taxonomy): Bacteria > Pseudomonadota > Gammaproteobacteria > Burkholderiales > Burkholderiaceae > Ralstonia. The sequence continues at coordinate 135,516 of NZ_JSZO01000002.1, read as the reverse complement.
CGTTGCCCGTCGAAAGCAACTGGCGCGCCTCCATTCTGGAGGCTTCTGGATACTTACCCGCTATGGTGCGGGCAGCATCGAGTCGGGCAGTTGCTTGAGCCAACGCCAACCGTTTCTGGATGATCTGGTTGTCGATCTGTTGCTTCTTCGCTTTGGTTTCACCAACTTTCGTGTAGATCGCATCGAGCAGATCCTCGCTCAGCATGGTGTCTTTGACGAAGTCACCTAGCAGTTGGACGCGCGCTTGGGCATTTTCCGCTACTTGATCCTTGAAGGTGATCGAGAAACCCAAGATGCCGACGGCTTCGAGAGTACCTTTTGCATCGGCAATGAAACGCAGATCGTCTTTCGACAATGGCAGGACAGCCTTGAGATGTGCCTGCACAAAGCGCTCACTCAGCGCCCCAAGCAAATAGCGACCGTTCGGATCGTCGAGTTTCTTGTTCACTTCAAGGTAGCGGCGCAGCGCCTCACGATCCCCAAACGCTGCTTTTTGAACGTTGTACTCCGCAAACTTGCGAGGAGCACGCAGGAAACCTTCACTGGAATACTGACGGCCAACCCAGAAAGACAGCACAAAAAACAACACGAAAAAAGCAGTCGCAAAAAGAAGCACTTGCCGGCGCAACTCCCAGCAACGCGATACCGGATCTTTCAAATCAATGCTCAAAAGATCTTCCTGCTGTACTACTGCAGTGTCGTTTTTCATCACTTCCGCCCCTACTGAAAGTAGCCAATCATTGGCAAACAACCGCACCCAAGATCGCTTGCAGCTTGCGATGCTCTGCTTTGTTATTCCCTTGGGTGCTCTTGCGCTGTTGGCTAGCCTCTCGAACCATCACTCACCATGTAGCCAAGAAGACGTTGTAGATTGGTGGCTCGCTGCGCGAGTGAAGGGGCGATTCGACGGAACTACACGCATTGATTCTTCCGTCACTGCTCTCAGATGCCGCCCAGCCAACGATAGGCAATTTTCGATATTTTTATTCCAAACATCAAGATCTACGATTAGCTAGAGCAGAAAAAATTTCGAATAATTAAGGAACAATTAAAAATACAGAAAAATTAAAGAAAAATTAAAATTTCTTTCCAAATACCCACCCAGCCCCTCCGAAATCCGGAAGATGGGTTGAAGCCCCCCCCAGTGCAACTGCTGCGTCGGGTTGATATCGAAATGTCGAAAGCCTGAGGGATACGCCAACGCGGCTTACCCCAACACTTCAGCGCATTGGCGGGCAAGTCGACTCACGAATCACCAGTTCGTACTGCAGATTCTCGTGCACCGAATGCGGCTTCAGCCCGGGCAAATGCGGGCGGTGGATGGCAATCAATTGTTCGACCGCAGCATGCGCCATCGCCTGAATCGGCTGGCGCACGGTGGTGAGCGCCGGCCAGAGCTGGCGCGAGAGCGGCGTATCGTCGTAGCCGCAAATGGAAAGCTCTTCCGGCACCTTGATGCCGCGCGCCTGCGCCACGCGCAGTACACCGGCAGCCATATCGTCGTTACCAGCAAAGATGGCGGTCGGACGCGGCTCGCATGACAGCAGCCGCTCGGCGCAGGCCACGCCGGATTCAAACGAGTGCTCACCCTGCTCCACCAGTCGCTCATCGATGGCGATACCCGCTTGTGCCATCGCGTCGCGGTAGCCGAACACGCGCTGATATGCCGCGCCGTGATCCGGGTCGCAGACCACAAAGCCGATGCGGCGGTGCCCCAGGCCGATCAGGTGCAGCGTCATATCCCGTGCAGCGGCACGGTCTTCGGTGTTGACGGACAAACCTTTGTGCTGGCGATCGGCAGGCGCCAACCGCACGTAGTCAACACCGGCCTCGTCCAGTGCATGCACCAACGAGGCCACATCCGACACCGGTGGCGTCAGGATCAGCCCAGCCAGCGCGCGCTGGCGCACGCTCTGGATGATCTGCTCGGCGAGGTTCGGATCGCGGTAGTTGCAAGGCGTGAGCAGCAGACTGTAGTCGAGCGCCTGGCAAGCTTCGAGCGCGCCATGCTGGATGTTGACGATGTAGTTGTCGGAGGGGTTGTCGTAGACCAGCGCGATGATGTCGGCGCGCTTGCTGGCCAACCGCCGCGCGGCGGGGTTGGGCCGATAGTCGAGCGTCTGCATCGCCTCGACCACCTTGGCGCGCGTCTTCTCGCTGATGTTGGGCTCGTGGTTCAACACGCGCGAGACGGTCTTGATGGACACGCCCGCATGCGCGGCAACATCATCGACGGTGACGGCTCCTGCGTTGCGCTTCATGGTCTGGCGAGTGTGGTTCTGGAACACGGAACGGGCGCAATCACGCGCCCGTCAATGTGTTCGATTTTACCGCCAACCCCCACGCCTCGCGGCCGAAAAAAACTAACGGGCGCTCAATCCCGAGCGACCCATCGGCAGGCGGACTATGCCCTGCGCCAGACTCACACCCAGCAGCACAAGCCCGCCACCGACCCAGTGGTAGCCGTGCACGGTCTCGCCCAGCATGACCGCCGCCATGGCCGCCGTAAAGACAGGCATCAGGTTCATCAGTACCGCCGTCCGCTCGCTGCCGATGCGCTTCAAACCCAGCATCCACAAGTACGACGCGGCAATCGACGAAGCAATGCCCGCAAACACCACGAGCCCGATGCCCTGACGCGGAATCGCCAGACTCTGCGCGGTGAATGCCAACGGCACCAGAAACACCACCGCGATCAGCACCTGCACATACAGGTTGAGCCATTGCCCGAACGGCAACGCCCAGCGTCGATACAGGATGTTGTACAGCGCGTATGAGGTCGCGCCAATGAGGATCAGCACGTCGCCGCGGTTGACGCCACCGTCGAGGAACGTGGCCGGATGCCCCCGGCCAAGCAGATACAGCACGCCCAGCAGCGACACCACCACGCCCGTCACCGCCTGCACCCCCACCGGCTGGCGGAACACCACCAGGTTGATGATGAGCCCCAGCATCGGTATCAACGCGCCGATCACGCCCATGTTGGTGGCGCTGGTGCTATGCGCGGCGTAGTACGCCAGGCACTGGTACATCACCATGCCCAGCAAGGCGAGCACAGCAAAGCGCGGCAGTTGCGCCGCTACCTCCGCGCGCTGACGCCACAGTGGCCGCACGCAGAACGGCGTGAGCACGCACGCCGCCAGCAGCCAGCGATAGAGCGAGATAGCCGCCGGGTCCAGAACACCGGCCGCGGCCTTTGAAACGATGGTGTTGGCGGCCCAAATCAACACCGCCAGCAGGGGATACAGCACAGGCACTGCGGCCTCCGTTGTCACACGATGGCCGAAGTGTAGTGATGTCTGGTTCGGAACATATAATGCAAATCAGACAATCTGACGTATCAAAGGCGACAACATGTACACCGCCTCTGCCTACCGTGAAGCCGATCTGCGCGTGCCCAAAGGCGTGCCGTTCTACTTCCGCTACGACCACTTCGAGCCCGAGACCGCCATCGAGCCGCATACCCACCCGTGGGGCCAGCTCTGCCGCATCAGCCTGGGCCTGATGGAGGCGACCGTGGACACACACAAGCTGACGGCGCCGGCGGAATACCTGATCTGGGTGCCGGCCAACGTGCCGCATTCCGCGTCGATCCGGCAAGCGACGGATTTCATCTCGGTGTACGTGGCCGAATCACTGGCCGAACGCCTGCCCGCCAAGGGCTGCCTGATTGCGCAAACGCCGCTGGTGCGCGCGCTGTTTGAAGACTTTGCCTCACGCCGCGTGTCGGTTATGCAAGACGCATGGGACTTGCGCCAGTTCGAGCTGATGCTCGAACTGCTCACCCGCGCCGAGCACACTGACAGCTATCTGCCCGACAGCCATGACCGCCAGCTCGAGCCCATCCTCCAGGCCATTCGGCTGGACCCCGCTGACAACACCACGCTGAGAGCCTGGGCAGAGCGCGTGCACAGCACCGAGCGCACGCTCGCTCGCCGCTTTCAAACCGAACTCGGCATGAGCTTCGTGCAATGGCGCAACCGCGTGCGTCTGCTGCGGGCGCTGGTGTGGCTCAAGGAAGATTGCTCGGTGCAGGACATTGCGTTAGCGCTCGGCTACGGAACGCCCTCGGCTTTCATTGCGATGTTCCGCAAGCAGGTTGGGTTCTCGCCGGAGCGCTATCGACGGCAGATGTGCGGCGAGACCGAGCGCCCCGCCGCATAGGTCACCCGATTCAAGCAACCGAATAGCCACCATCCGCCACCAGCGCGTGGCCTGACACAAAGCTCGCATCGTCCGAGGCGAGGAAGGCCACGATCGTCGCCATCTCCTGCGCGCTACCGACGCGGCCCGCCGGCGTGGTCGCGGCAAAGTCATACATGGCTTCAGCCGACGGCCAGATACCACGATGATGGAACGGCGTCTCAATCAGCCCCGGTGCCAGCGCGTTGACGCGGATGCCACGGCGGAACCATTCGATCGACGCGGTCTTCGTCATGCCGATCACCGCGTGCTTGGTGCCGATATACAGGCCCGCGTTCTCAAAGCCGATCACGCCACCCATCGATGCGTTGTTGATGATGCTGCCCGAGCCTTGGCGGAGCATCACCTCGGCTTCGTACTTCATCGAATGGAAGACACCGCGCACGTTGGGGTCGAACACCTTGTCGTAGGTGGCGTTGGTCTGCTCGGTGAGCGGTGCGAACACGCCCTCAGTGCCCGCGTTGTTGAAGGCGATATCCAGGCGCCCATACGTGCTGACGGTGAAGTCGACCATTTTGCGGATGTCGTCTTCCTGCGTGACGTCCGCTTCAATGGCGGCCGCTTCGCCGCCTTGTGCGCGAATCGTCTGCACCAGCGCGTCGAGTTCTGCCTTGCGCCGTGCGGCCACGACCACCTTGGCGCCGCGCTTGGCCAGTTCAATGGCCGAGGCGTGCCCGATGCCCGAGCTGGCGCCCGTGACGAGGGCGACCTTGTCCTTGAGTTGTGTGGATTGCGTGGACTGCGTGTTGGTTTGGGTTGCTGCGTTCATTGCCGGCTCCTTGCCGTGAGTTCTGATGATCTGGCGTCCGCTGAATCGTCCAATCCGTCGGCGCTGCCAGGCTTGGAGCCAAGTATGGGTAGGCTGAGTCAGCAAATAAATGGAATAATCCGGCAAACAAAATTCCCATTTCTGGAATTCAAGGGGTTGCCATGCAAGACCGGCTTGAACTGCTGCGCATCTTCACGGCGGCTGCCAGTGCGACCACGTTTCGAGAAGCGGCTGCGCGGCTTGGCGTGTCGCCGCAAGCAGTCACGCGTGCGGTGCGCGAGTTGGAAGACACGCTGGGCGAGACGCTCTTCCACCGCAACACGCGCAGCGTGCAGATCACGCGCTACGGGCAGGACTTCGCCGCGCAGGCACAGACCGCTTTGCAGACCGTCGATGGCCTGTTTGATGCATCGTCAGCCAAGGCGGCGGAAGCGGGTGGCATCGTGCGTGTCACGGCGCCTTCGCACGTGGGGCGCACCTATGTCATGCCCGTGCTGACAGCGCTGATGCAGCAGCACCCCGGCCTTGTCGCAGACCTTCGCCTGTCAGACACCCCATCCGCTGTCGTCGATGAGCAGATCGACGTGGGGGTGCGCGTCGGCTTCATCGGAGACAACCGCTTCGTAGCGCGCTCGATCGGCAGCGTGCCGTTGTGGGTAGTGGCCGCGCCCGCGCTGCTCGACCGCGTGGGCGAGCCCAAGACGCCCGACGCACTGCTGGCGCTGCCCGTCACCACACTCATCAACCGCACCGATGGGCGCGCCTGGCCGTGGGCCTTCCGTGGTGACACCCAACTCCAGCCGCACCGCACCGCCTTCGTGACCGATGACCCGGAGACCGAAGTGCAAGCGGCCTGCGCGGGCCTCGGCTTCACGCAGACCTCGGAGTACCTGCTGCGCCCGCACGTCGAACGCGGTGACCTGGTGCGTGTGCTGCGGCGGTTCGAGCCCCTATCGTGGACGCTCCACGTCTACCGCCCGCAGCGTGGGCCGGTACCAACGCGGGTGCGGGTGGTGTTCGATGCGCTGACCACGCACCTGAAGACGCTCTGCCGATCGTGAAAGCGGGCAGCAGTAGCCGCCCCACTGCACAATGACGTTTCGACCGCCCAGAGGAAAGCCCGTGCAAACACAGATGGCGCGACCACATCCGGCCCTACGCCCTTACATCGACCGCTACTGGAGCTGGGAAGCCGCGCCGGGCGAGCGCATCGCGCTGCCACGACTCCTGCCCGGCACCGGCGCTGAAGTGTTCCTGCATCACCGCCAGCCGTTTCACAGCGAGAGCGGCGCCGCACTACCCTCGGCCCACATGCTGTGCGTACGCCTGCAGCCGTATGCGCTGGCATCCACCAATGGCATCGGCTTCACGGCGATCCGGATTCGCGCAGGCCGATGGGGCGCGTTGGTGCGCGAGTCCATCGGCCAGTTGCTCGACACGCAGGCACCGATCGATGTGCTGTGGGGCCGTGAAGCGCTCGATTGGCACGAACAGGTGGCACAGGCCGCGGATTTCTCACAGCGCGTCGCGTTGATCGATGCGTTCCTGCTGACACGGCTGGCGCCCGCGCACACCGACGCCCACGTGACGGCAGCGGTTGCCGCCCTCTACGCCGCGCCGCACGCCACCTCTATCGATGCGCTGGCCGCGCAGTTACACCTCGGCCGGCGGCAACTGGAGCGCCGCTTCCTGGCGGTCGAAGGATTGCCGCCCGTCGCATTCCGGCGGCTGGTACGGTTCCAGCACACCGTGCGCGCCTTGCATCTGCAACCGCAGTTGCCGCTGCTCGACACCGCACTCGCGCATGGCTACTACGACCAGCCGCAGTTCAACCGGGAGTTTCGATCGCTCACCGGGCAATCGCCGTTGCGCTATCGGCAAGACGCGCAATTGAAGACGCATTTCTACAAGACCTCGCTCGCCTGACCAGGAAAGATGGCAGTTCCATCTTCCTGGTGATGAGGTGAAGCATGTATCTGCTGATCGTTCGACTGCAGGCGCGGCCCGACGCCGTTGATGCGCTCTGCCGGCAGCTCTCAACGTTGGTCGCATTGGCGCGCGAGGAGCCTTGCACGCTGGCGTATTCCTTCTATCGCGCGCATGACGAGCCGGGTGGTTTTCTCTTGCACGAGGTGTACCGGGACCGGGCTGCGTGGGAGGCGCACATGGCCTCCGAACCCGTGCGACGCGCGCTGGCGACGTTCGATGCGCTGCTGGTCGCCCCCCCGGCCGTCACCAGTGGAGACCTAGTGGAAGCCCATGGATTAACGCTGGGCTTAACAGTATAGGTGACCCGCGCCAACTGAAAACAATTGTGGGAATCCGCGCCACATAACGGTTTCCGGGCGGTGACATCCCTTAGAATCAAGCGCGTTGCAGATTTGGAAGCCCCCCATGCGCACACCTTGGTTCACATCCGCACGGATGCTGGGCTGTGCCCTTGCCCTGAGCGCCCCCGTACTTAGCGGCTGCAGTTCGTTCATGTCGGAAGGTACGACGGCCGTGGCCGGCGTTGGTGGCGCGGCCCTCGCCGCCAAGGTGACCGACAACGCGGCAGTGGCCACCGGCATCGGCCTGGGCGTGCAAGCAGGCGCCCGCGCGGCGCTACAGCACAGCCAGCGCGTCGTGCATACCGAAACGCAAGACCAGATTGCTCAGGTTGCGGGCGCGCTGTCCGACAACGTCGTCGGCAACTGGCAGATCAAACACCGCATTCCCCTTGAGCCTGACGAGCGCGGGCGCGTTGTCGTCACCCGTTCGATCAACGGACCGCTCGTCAGCTGCAAGGAAATTCTCTTCACCGTGGACGGCGAAGCCACGCAGGTCGACTTCTTCATCGCGTCGATCTGCAACGACGGCAAACAGTGGAGATGGGCAACCGCCGAGCCGGCAACCGCGCGATGGGGTTCGCTGCAATGAGGGCGTTGCGCTGGCTTGTGCTGGGCTGCGCTGGCCTTGTTGCCGGATGTTCGTCGGTCGGGCCGCTAACCGGCGCGGCGGCAGGTGTGGCCAGCGGCGCGGTCACGGCCAATCCGGCAGTGGCGTATGGCGTGGCTGTCACAGTCAACGCGGCCACCGATGCGTCGATCAAGTACGCCACGCGCAAGTGGGCGGCCAGCGAGCAGGATGCCCTGGCCACCGCCGTTGGCCGGCTCAGCGACGGCACACCTTCGCTCAACTGGTCTCTGGAACGCCTGATGGGCATGACCAAGGCGAACGGCAAGGTGGTGCTTGTGCGCACCTTCACCACACCGCTGGCAACCTGCCGCGAGGCGATCCTCACCGTGCAGAACGGCGACGCGCCCAAGACCGCACCCGGCTACACCATCTACGCCTGCCAGAACGGCAACGCCTGGCAATGGGCCAATGCGGAACCCGCTGTGCCGCGCTGGGGCAATCTGCAGTAGCGCGGACGCTGACGCCTAAGCCTTGGCGGCCAAGCGCATCACCGCGTCCTGCAGAAACCGCTTGCTCGCTTCGATGATGATCCGCTGCATGGCCTCGTCCGGCATGGCCCGGGCGATGTGGATGGCGCCAACCAACTGCGCGATCATCGCCCACGCGGCATCGTCCGCTGTTTCGTCATTCCCCAGACGCTGCGCAAGCACCGCGTGGCCCTTGCACATCTCTTCCTGATACAGCGCGCGCACGGAGACGTCTGCGCGCGCGATCTCGGCGGCCAGGCCGGGCACCGCACAGCCCGCCTCGGGATGCTTCACGTGGGCGAGGTTCAGGTAGCGGTCCAGCTCAAAGCGCAGCCAGTCTTCGGCCGTGTCGTGCGGGTTGCCCGCCCACATCTCGCGGCTGGCGGCCAACTCGGCCTCGATCAGCGCCTTGAGCCAATCTGATTTGGAACCAAAGTGGCTGTAGAACGCGCCGCTGGTCATGCCGGCGGCCTGCGCGAGCGCATCCACGCCCGTTGCGGCAAAGCCGGTCACCTTGACCTTACGAGCGGTTGCCTTGAGCAGCTCCTTGCGCTTTTCCTCTTTGTGACCTGGCTGGTATCGCATCCTGACCTCACACTTCCCATCGCTTGACACTATGCAACCAGTATCATAACGTTCGTTACGGTAACGATCGTTATTTTATAGACGAGGTGGATATGGAGACAAGCAACAAGCAGGCGGCTCTCGTCATCGGTGCGGGAGACGCCACGGGCGGTGCCATCGCCAAGCGCTTTGCGCGCGAGGGCCTGGTCGCCTGCGTCACACGCCGCTCAGCCGACAAGCTGCAGCCGCTGGTCGAGGCGATCCGCGCGGAAGGCGGCCAGGCGCTCGGCTTCGCGTCAGACGCGCGCAAGGAGGAAGACGTCATCAAGCTCGTGGACGACATCGAGCGCGACGTCGGCCCCATCGAGGTGATGGTCTTCAACATCGGCGCCAACGTGCCGAGCAGCATCCTGGAAGAGACCGCCCGCAAGTACTTCAAGATCTGGGAGATGGCGTGCTTCTCCGGATTCCTGGCCGGGCGCGAGGTGGCCAAGCGCATGGTCACGCGTGGGCGCGGCACGATTCTCTTCACTGGTGCAACGGCGGGGATGCGCGGATCGGCCAACTTTGCGGCATTTGCGGGCGCCAAGCATGCGCTGCGGGCACTGGCGCAAAGCATGGCGCGCGAGCTGGGCCCCAAGGGGATCCACGTGGCGCATGTGGTGGTCGACGGTGCGATCGACACGGAATTCATCCGCGAGAACTTTCCCGAGCGCTACGCCCTGAAAGACCAGGACGGCATCCTCAACCCCCAGCACATCGCCGAGAACTACTGGTACCTGCACACGCAACCGCGCGATGCCTGGACGCATGAACTGGATCTGCGTCCGTGGATCGAGCGCTGGTAAGACCATCACAACACCAGGAGACACACGCATGAAGCAGGTTGAATTCTTCTTTGATGTGGGCAGTCCGTACAGCTACCTCGCGTATCACCAGTTGCCGAAGATCGCGCAAGCCAAGGGCGCGGAGATCATCTGGCGGCCGATGTTGCTGGGCGGCGTGTTTCAGGCCACGGGCAACAGCAGCCCGGCCACCATTCTGGCCAAAGGTCACCACTCCAACATCGATCTGGAGCGCTGGGCAAAGTCCTTTGGCGTGCCGATCCAGCAGAACCCACACTTCCCCATCAACACGCTGCAACTGATGCGCGGTGCCGTGGGCATGCAGTTGCGCAGCGAGGCCGAGTTCCACCGCTACCTCGCCACCATCTTCAGCGCGATGTTCGAGCACCCGCGCAACCTGGGTGACCTGAAAGAGCTGGCCGCCGTGCTGGAGGCCGCTGGCATCTCCCCTGCGCTGATGATGGAGCTGGTGCAGGACGACCACGTCAAGCAGACGCTGCGCAAAACCACGGAAGAGGCCGTGGCGCGCGGCGTGTTCGGCGCACCCACGTTCTTTGTCGGCAATGACATGTTCTGGGGGCAGGACCGTCTGCATTTTGTCGAGCAGGCGCTGTCCTGACACCCACATGCGCCGGCAATGGTGTGCCGGCGCATCTCCCCCCCCCCTTTCTTCCTACCTTACGACGCGACCCGGCATCGGCTTGCCTCATTCAATGCGAATCATTATCATTTGCGTTATTGATTCCATTGACCTCTGTCATGCACGGTGTTGCCCTTCTGCTCGGGTTGCTGGCCGCAGGCTGCCTGTACGCGGCCTCGCCTAACCAAGCGCTGCTGGCGCCAGGCTCGATTGCGCGTGGCCGTGTGCTGTGCGCTGCCGCGCTGGTGATGGCGGCGATTGCCATCGTGCTGTGGAACGACGTGCTTGGCTGGGCCGGCGCAACCATCGGCGTGTTGCTGGTGGTGGCAGGTGGCCTCTCGCTGTGGCCGATGGCGGGCGCATGGATGCAGCAACGTCGTCAAGCCGCGGAGGCACGGTCATGAACGGCATGGGCACCAAATGGCTGGCCGGTGCGGTGCTCGGCCTGCCGTTGTCGATTGCGCTGTGCACGCTGGCGATCCTGTGGCTGCCGGGCGGCTGGGAGAGCGGCCTGATTGGCGCGCTGCTCGTCTGCCTGCCGCTGTGGGCTGTCTTCATCAGCGTGAGCGTGCTGTTTTCGACCAGCGTCCATGCGTGGATCGTGTTCGGCACGGCCAACCTCCTGTCCTTTGGCGTGCTCTGGCTGCCGCGCCTGCTGCATCTCTGATCATGAAATCCGCCACCCTCCGCCTGTATCAGACGCTGCATACGTGGGTCGGCCTGATGGCTGGCTGGGCACTATTCATCGCGTTCTTTGCCGGCGCGCTCACGGTGTTCCATGAAGAGTTGCACGCGTGGCAGAACCCGCTACGGGCCGAACATGCAGCCGTTGCCACCACGCCGGCCGATGTCGACCACTTCGTAAACACGCTGGTGCGCACGCACCCGGCTGCGGCCGCCAGCGCCTACGTCATCCTCCCCAACGAGGGTGAGCCCGAGTTCGCTGCCTACTGGCAAGACAAGGTGGGCGAATGGCAAACGACCACCGGCAGCAAGCTCACCGCCGGCAAGACTGCACCGAAAGACCTGTCGCTCGAACCCTCCAAGGGGGAACTGGCCAACTTCCTGAACCGGCTGCACTACTCGCTGGGGCTGGAAGATGTGGGCATGTACTTCATGGGGGCGATCTCGGTGCTGTATGGCGTGGCGCTCATCTCCGGCGTGCTGCTGCACCTGCCGCGCCTGAAGAAGGACCTGCTGGCCGTACGCCCCGGACGCAACCTCAAGCGCTTCTGGATGGACGTGCACAACGTGCTCGGCCTGTTCAGCCTGCCGTTCCACCTGATCTTTGCGATGACCGCGCCGGTGCTGTGCCTGAGCGTGATGCTGATGACGGTGTTCAACAGCGTGGCGCTCAACGGCAAGCTGTTTGATGCCGTGCCGCGCGTCACCACGGCGGCCGGTACGGTGGTGGCGGCCAACCGCTCGGCATCGATGTTGTCGGCCGAGGAACTGCTGGCCCGCGCACGTGAAACCGCCGGCCCCAACTTCACCGTCAAGTCGATCCACTACCAGCACATCGGCGATGCCAACGCCGTGGCAGAAGTGCGCGGCAGCAGCACGCGCGCGGTGGGCGACTACGGCTCCGTCGCCATTCATGCCGCCGCCGGCCAGTCCAACAGCGGCCAGCTCGTCAGCAACCAGACGCCCGGTGCACGTGACACCAACCACGGCATCTTCAGCCTCGTCTACGGCCTGCACTTCGGCACCTATGGCGACATCGTCCTGCGCCTGGCATACCTGGTGATGGGCATTGCCGGTGCCTTTGTCTTCTACTCGGGCAACCTGCTGTGGATCGAATCGCGCCGCAAGCAGCGCAAGATCGATCAGCCGCGTGTGCATCAACTACTGGCGCGCGCCACGGTGGGCGTATGCATCGGTTGTTGCGTGGGCGTGATGGCGATGTTCCCGGCGGCACTGCTGTGGCCGGAACGCTCAACGGGCGTGACGTACTACACGGTGTTCTTCGCGGCGATTGCGTGGGCACTGGTACGGCCGCCTGCGCGCGGTGCCGTTGAACTGCTGAGCGCCGCTGCCATTGCGGCGGTGCTTGTGCCCATCACCAATGCCATCGTGACTGGCGACCACCTGCTGCGCACGATCGCGCGCGGCGAATGGAACGTGGCCGGCTTCGACCTTGGCGCACTGGTGCTTGCGTGCGGCTTTGTCGCCCTCGCACATGCCACGCTGCGCCGGGCGCGCCACGGTGCGCCTGATTCTGTCTGGGCCATGCCGGCACGCAAGACCGACACCAGAAACACCCCTGCCGCACGCGCCGGCAACGGCCTGCATCCGAGCGTGGCCAAAGAGCCTTAACGCCCCAAACCAGCAGCACAAAACCACAACCACACGCACGTTCCCGCGCCTGCCGTTCAACGGCATGCGTGGGCACGCACACGTTTTTTCGATGACAACGCTGTCCAGGGGAGCATCACATGTCAGCCGCAGTTTCTCGCCGATCCACCCTTCGCCGCCGCACGCGGGCCGCACGTTTGCGCGTCACGCCGCTGACGCGACAACTCGCGTGGATGCTCGCCGCCATGAGTGCGGGCGCACCCGCCTGGGCGCAGCAGACCTCGACCCAGGTCGACCTGCCAGCCACACAGGTCTGGGCCGGCAAAGCGGCTGCGTATGGGGCCAAGCAGGCGAGCACCGGCGCGCTGGGTGACAAGCCCCTGCTCGACACGCCGTTCTCCATCAACGTCGTCACGCAGGAGCTGATCCAGAACCGCCAGGCGCAGACGATTGGCGAGGTGTTCAAGGGTGACCCGTCCGTGACCGCCAACAACGATGGCTACATTGGCGAGGCATCGAACATCACCATCCGCGGCCTGCAGCTCGACTTGCTGGAGGGCTACAAGATCGACGGCATGGCCGTGCCGAACTGGGGCAGCGATGTGCCGCTGGAGCACTTCGAGCGCGTGGAACTGCTCAAAGGTCTGTCGGGTTTCATGTACGGCTTCGGCACGCCGGGTGGCATTGCCAACTTCGTCACCAAACGCCCCACCAACACCTTTGGCGGCAGCGCCACGTTCGGCTTTGCCAGCGGCGGCACGCTCAAGGAATCGATCGACCTGGGCGGTCGTTTTGGCCCCACCAAGGCACTGGGTGCGCGGCTTGGCGTCGTGCATGAAGAAGGCGACACCTTTGTCGACGGCGGCCATATCAAGCGAGACTCCGCGTCGCTCGCGCTCGATGCGCGCATCACGCCGGATCTGCAGTGGTCGTTTGATGGCCTCTATATGCAGCGCAACGTGCAGGGCGCGTACTACGGCATCATCCCCGGGCAGGACTTTGGCGTGCCGGTGACCGAGTTTGTGCGCACGCCGCGCGCCATCGACGGCAGCCAGCGCGTGGCCTCGCGCGGTTCGTACTATGAGACCGAGATCAAGTCCGTTGGCACCGAGCTGAACTGGGCTGCCACACCCGACTGGAACGTGCGCGCGTCGTACCGCTACACGCAGCAGAACCGCGGCAACGCCGACAGCGCCATCCAGCTGACCGACAACGCTGGCACCTTCAGTGAGCTGCAGTACGGCTCGTACCAGCGCTATGCATACAGCCAAGCGCAGGTGATGGCCAACGGCAAGGTCCACACCGGCTCGATCGAGCACGAGCTGGTGTTCGGCACGTCGTGGCAGAGTCTGACGCAGGCGACCACCGGCTTCGCGTCCACCTTCCTTGGCACGGGCAATCTGTACAACCCGTCGGCCTTCGTGTCGTCGGGAGCGCAGTTGATGCAGGTGCCGTCGTCCGAGGGGATGTACCGCACATCGAAGATCAACCAGACCTCGGTCTTCGCCAGTGACACGGTCAAGTTCAACGAACAGTGGTCGGTGCTTGGTGGCCTGCGCTACACGCGCTTCAGTCAGACCGGCTACACGCCGACCGGCAGCATCTCGGCCAAGTACGACCGCGAACCGATCACGCCCACGGTGGCGCTGATGTTCAAACCCGTGCAGCCGATGACGCTGTATGCGAGCTATGTGGAATCGCTCGAAGCCGGTGCCAGCGCGCCCATCACGGCGGCCAATGCGGGCACCGTGTTCGGCCCGCTCAAAAGCAAGCAGTACGAGATCGGTGCCAAGGCCGAGATACATGACTGGACCCTGGGCGCGGCCCTGTTCCAGGTGCAGCGGGGCCTCGCTTACCTGCGCCCCGACAACATCTACACGCAAGACGGCATGACGCGTTATCGCGGCCTGGAGCTGAGCGCACGCGGCAAGCTGGCGCGTGACTGGACGGTGCTGGGCGGGGTGTTGTTCATGAACTCCGAGAACACGGAATCCGATGTGTCCGTGCTGGGAAAACGTGCCTACGGGTCGCCGCGGTTCAAGGCAACGGCGTATGTGGAATATGCGGTGCCGGCCATGCCGGGGCTGGTGCTCTCGGCGGGTGGCCAGTACGTCGGCAACTCGGCGCTGGAGGCCAACAACAGCAATATCGTGCCGGGATATCACACGTTTGATGTGGGGGCGCGGTATTCCACCAAGGTGGGCGGTAAGCCTGTGACGTTGCGGTTCAATGTCGACAACCTGACGAATGAGAAGTATTGGTTGCCGAGTTGGGGGTTCATTCTTGCGCAGGGGGCGCCGCGGACTTTCCGGGCGAGTGCGACTGTTTATTTCTGAGTTTTCTTGCGCTGGTGGTTTGCCTCCCTTTCGTGCCCGGCAGGGTACGAAACAGGGATGGACCACCAACAACAAAACCAAAAACAAGTTGCATATCTAACTAACAACACCTACCATGCAACTCACCATGTTCGACCACTGCCTCTACTTCAACACCTCAGCACTAGCCCGCAAGCTCGAACGCGTCTGGGCAGATGCCTTCGCGCCCTTCGACCTGACGCCCCCACAAGGCTTCATGTTGAGAGCGATCGTCGACCGTCCCGGTATGCTGCAAAGCGAGCTATCGGAAGCGATGTCCGTCACGCGCCCCACGGCAACGCGTGCGCTGGATGGCCTGGAAGCCAAGGGCCTGATCGAGCGCCGCAAGACAGAAGCCGACGGCCGCGAGACCGCGATCTTCCCGACGCCCGAGGCCATGAAGATCGGCGCGGCGTTGAATGATGCAAGTGGCGCAGTCACCGCCCGCCTCAAGCGCGTGCTGGGCAGCACAGAGTTCACCGACACGGTGTCGAAAATCCGAGGTGTGCGCTCGACCCTGACCTGAGCGCATTTTTTCTGGCTCTTATAGTTGCATTGCTAACCAATAAAGGAAGCTATCATGCCGATCCTCAACGTCAAAGTCAGTGCCCAGCGTTCTGCGGAAATGACGCAGAAGATTTCCACCACGCTGCTGGAACTCACCTCCCGCATCCTTGGCAAGGACCCGAAGGTCACAGCCATCGTCATCGACTACGTCGACCCGGCGGACTGGATCGTCGGCGGGCAAACGCTGGCCGCGCAAGGCAAGAGCAGCGTCTATTTCGACATCAAGGTGACGGACGAAACCAACACCAAGGCGGAAAAGGCGCAGTACATCGCCGAGGCGTTCGAGGCTTTTGCAGCGTTGCTCGGCAACCTGCACGAAGAGTCCTATATCTATGTACAGGACGTCCGCGCTGCAGCGTACGGCTATGGCGGCAAGACCCAGGAGTATCGCTTCCAGCACGCGTGATGCGCACAATGTGCCGGCAGCGCCACTCCACCCACATAACAATCAGGTGTGATCATGAACCGCATGAGTGCTTTTTTCGCGGCCAGTTGGCTGGCCGCTGCGTTGCTGTATTTCGGCCAACATTCATTGGCGTTGACCGCGTTGGCGGGTGTTGTACTGCTCGCCGGTTACGACCTGTTCCGCCCGTGATGCACTCAACTGCTGCTACCACGCTGCTGCGCCCGATAGCGCAACGGGCTGCAGCCGTGGCCTGCGGCAAACGCGCGGCTCAGCGCACTGACGCTGCCAAAACCACATTCATCCGCAATGTGATCCAACGGCTGCCTGCCCGTGCGCAATAGGAAAGCCGCTAGTTCCAGCCTTAACGCCGCCACATAGCGCCGCAGGTTGCTGCCGGTAGCAGCAGCAAAACGGCGTGTCAGGGTCCGCTCACTCATCGCCGCCTGGGCGGCCAGCACCGCCAACGCTGGCGGTGCTGCCAACTCCCGCTCCACGATCTCCTGAATCGCCAGCACGGCCGCATCGCCGTGGCGCTTGAACTGCGCCGTCCACACCGCCATGTGCTCGTAAGACGGCAGCGACTGCGTGAGCGCCGTGCGCAGCAGACGCCGTGATGCGCCCGCACCTCGGCAGTGGTCGATCACGTAGGCACAGGCATCCACGGCCGGGTTGATCCCGCTGACGGTGATGAGGCGGCCATCCACCACGAGTGGCTTGTCCGGCGTGTACTGCACGTCGGGAAAGTGTCGGGCGAACCAGGCGCGCTCACTCGCCAGTCCTGTCGCGCGGCGACCATCGAGCAAACCCGCCTTGGCAAACAGCGGTGCCGCATTCAGGCCCACCAGCAGCGCACCGGCGTCGTACTGCGTGCGCAGCCAATCGGCAAATAGCGCCTCCGCCCCTTCCAGCATGACCTGCGGCGCGAACTGGCCGGGCACGATCACCACGTCATGCGGGCCGGCCGTTTGCAGCACACCATTCGCCGGCACGGCCATGTCGGCAAAGCTGATCGCCGGTTGCCCATCGGCCGACAGTAGATCGATCTCGAACAGACGGCTGCCCATCACGTCCACGCTGCGCGCCTGCATGGTGCCAGCCACCAGCAACATCTCCTGCGTGAGGAACACGTAGCCTGCGAACAGACGCGGCGGCAGCAGGATGGCGATGCGGGCGCGCGCTGGGCGCTCAAGCCGGCGCGGGCGTTTGGAGGTCGTTTTCGGCTGGCGCTTCATATCAAGAACGTGGCGATCCAGATCAACCGGAATTGTGCTGGTCTTGCTGAAATACGGCAACCATCCGCCCCTCAACCGGAGCCGTCATGATTGCCCGTACGCTGTTCGACGCTGAACACGACACCTTCCGCGAATCCGTTCGCCGCTTTATCGACGCAGAAGTCCTGCCCCACCACGAACGCTGGGAAGACCAGGGCTACGTCGACCGCACCGTCTGGGAGCAGGCAGCCGCCGCGGGCTACCACTGCGCGAGCATGCCCGAGGCGTACGGCGGTGCCGGTGCCGACATCCGCTACAGCACCGTGCTGATCGAAGAGATTGCCCGCGCGGGTGCCACCGGCCTCGGCTTTGGCCTGCACTCGGAAATCGTCGCGCCCTACCTGCTGCACTACGGCAGCGAAGCGTTGAAGCAGCACTACCTGCCCAAGCTCGCCAGCGCAGAGATGATCGGTGCGATTGCCATGACCGAGCCCAGCGCCGGCTCCGACCTGCAGGGCGTGCGCACCACCGCGACACGTAGCAGCGATGGCGACTACTACGTGCTCAACGGCTCGAAAATCTTCATCACCAACGGTTGGCATGCCGATGTGGTGATCGTCGTGGCGCGCACCACGCCGGAAGGCGGCGCCAAGGGCACGAGCCTGCTGGTGGTGGACACCACCATGGACGGCTTCAGCAAGGGCAAGCGCCTGAAGAAAGTCGGCATGAAGGCACAGGACACCGCCGAGCTGTTCTTCGACAACGTGCGCGTGCCCACCTCCAATCTGCTCGGCGAAGAACATCGCGGCTTCGCGTACCTGATGCAGGAGTTGCCATGGGAGCGCCTGCAAATCGCCATCAGTGCCATCGCCTCGGCCGAAGGCGCGCTCGACTGGACGCTGCGCTATGTGCGCGAGCGCCAGGCCTTCGGCAAGTCCATCCTCGACTTCCAGACCGCGCGCCACGCGCTGGCCGAGTTGAAAACAGAAGTGCAGATCGGCCGCGTGTTTGTGGACCAATGCATTGCATTGAAGCTGGCCGGCAAGCTCGATGCGGCCACCGCATCCATGGCCAAGTACTGGACCACCGACCTGCAGTTCAAAGTCATGGACCGCTGCGTGCAACTGCACGGCGGCTACGGCTACATGTGGGAATACCCCATCGCCCGCGCGTGGGCCGATTCGCGCGTGCAGCAGATCTACGGCGGCACCAACGAGATCATGAAAGAACTGATCGCCCGCACCCTCTAACGCGTACGACACCCAGGACTGAACGCTATGGAAGCCTATATCTATGACGCCGTGCGCACGCCGCGCGGCAAGGGAAAAAAGGATGGCAGCCTGCACGGCGTGACGCCGCTGCGCCTGGCCGAAACCGCGCTGCGTGCGATCCGTGACCGCAACCAGCTCGACACCTCGCTCGTCGATG
Organism: Ralstonia sp. A12; assembly: GCF_000801955.1. GTDB lineage: Bacteria > Pseudomonadota > Gammaproteobacteria > Burkholderiales > Burkholderiaceae > Ralstonia. The sequence continues at coordinate 116,809 of NZ_JSZO01000002.1, read as the reverse complement.
ACGTGGTGCTCGGCTGCGTCGAACCCGTGGGCGAACAAGGCGCCTGCATCGGCCGCGTGGCGGTGCTCGCTGCTGGCTATGCGGAGACGACCGCCGGCGTACAGATCAACCGCTTCTGCGCCTCAGGCTTGGAGGCGTGCAACATGGCCGCCGCGCAGGTGATGTCCGGGCAGAGCGACTTCGCCATTGGCGGCGGTGTGGAGAGCATGTCGCGTGTGCCGATGGGCGCCAGCGGCGGCGCCTGGCCGGTCGACCCGGCCATCGCCATTCCGTCGTACTTCGTACCGCAGGGCGTGTCGGCCGACACCATCGCCACCAAGTGGGGTTACAGCCGCCATGACGTCGATGCCTACGCCGCCGAGAGCCACCGCCGCGCACATGCCGCCGCCACCGCAGGCAGGTTCACAGGCTCCATCGTGCCGGTGCGCGACCAGAACGGCCTGACCATCCTCGACCGCGACGAGACGATCCGCCCGCAGACCACGGTGGACACGCTCGCGCAGCTCAAACCGTCGTTTGCCGAACTCGGCGAGCAATACGGCTTTGACGCCGTGATCCGCCAGCGCTATCCGGAGCTGGAACGCATCGAACACGTGCACCACGCCGGCAACAGCTCGGGCATCGTCGATGGCGCGGCCGCAGTGCTCATCGGCAGCCGCGAGGCCGGCCAGCGCGCGGGCCTCAAGCCGCGCGCGCGCATCCGCAGCTTTGCGAGCATCGGCTCCGAACCGTCGATCATGCTGACGGGTCCCTCTTACGCCGCCGAGAAGGCGCTCAAACGTGCGGGCATGCGCGCGTCCGACATCGATCTATACGAACTCAACGAAGCCTTTGCCTCCGTGGTGCTGCGCTTCATGGAGGTCATGGCCGTGCCGCACGACCGCATCAACGTGAACGGCGGCGCCATCGCGATGGGGCATCCGCTGGGCGCAACCGGCGCCATGATCCTCGGCACGCTGCTCGACGAACTGGAACGCCGCGGCGCCAGCACGGGCCTGGCCACACTGTGCGTGGGTGCGGGCATGGGTACCGCCACCATCATCGAACGCATCTGAACGGAGAGCCGACATGATCGACATCACCCTCGACAACGACGGCATCGCCACGCTCACGTGGAACCAGCCGGGCCGCGCACAGAACGTGCTCAACGGCGAGACCTGCGCCGCCTTCTTCACCGCCATCGATCAAGTGGTTGCGGACGCCAGCGTCAAAGGCATCCTCGTCACCTCCGCCAAGCCGGATTTCATTGCCGGTGGAGACCTGGAATGGCTGCAGGCCAGTGACGATGCGGCCACGCTGTTCACACGCACGTGTGAGCTGCACCGTGCGCTGCGCAAGCTGGAGACCTGCGGCAAACCCGTGGCGGCGGCGCTGCCTGGCTCCACGCTGGGGGGCGGGTTGGAGATTGCGCTGGCATGCCACTACCGCGTGGCCGCAGACAATGCGCGCGCACGCTTCGGCCTGCCGGAAGTCACGCTGGGCTTGCTACCGGGCGGTGGCGGCACGCAGCGCCTGCCGCGCCTGATTGGCGTGCAGAAGGCACTGCCGATGCTGCTCGAAGGCAAGCGCATCAAGGCCGCCGACGCACTCAAGCTCGGCATCGTCGATGCGGTGGTCAATGCCGGTGAGGAAGCCGACGCCGCGCGTGCGTGGCTGTTGGGCGAAGGCCAAACCCGCGCGCAACAACCGTGGGATGTCAAGGGCTACAAGGTGCCCGGCGGCGGCATCTCAAGCCCTGCCGTGCAGCAGATCTTCACAGCGGCCAACGCCATGCTGCGTCAGAAGACATACGGCAACTACCCGGCGGCGGCCAGCATCCTGTCGTGCGTGTACGAAGGGCTCATCACCGATCTCGACACGGGCCTGAAGACCGAGGCGCGCTACTTCGTGCAGGCTGTGCTGTCGCCTGAGGCGCGCGCGATGATCCGTACCCTCTTCTTCAGCATGAATGCAGCCAACAAACTGGCCGCGCGTCCCGCCGATGTGCCGGTGCGCCGCTACGCGAAGGTGGGTGTGCTGGGCGCGGGCATGATGGGCGCCGGCATTGCGTACGTCACCGCCAAGGCTGGGCTGCAGGTCGTGCTGCTCGACAGCACACAGGAAGCCGCCGAGCGCGGCAAGGACTATTCGCGCAAGCTGGTCGAGAAACAGGTACAGCGCGGCCGCCTGCATGCCGAACAGGCGGAGGCGCTGCTCGCGCGTATCAAGCCCACCACGCGCTATGCGGATCTGGACGGCGCCGAACTCGTCATCGAAGCCGTGTTCGAGCAGCGCGACATCAAGGCCGATGTCACGCGCCAGGCAGAGGCCGTGCTGTCGCCCGATGCGGTGTTTGCCTCCAACACTTCCACGCTGCCGATCACCGGGTTGGCGGAGGCCAGCAGCCGACCGGGCAACTTCATCGGCCTGCACTTCTTCTCGCCGGTCGACAAGATGCCGCTGGTGGAGGTGATCGTCGGGCGGCAGACCACGCAGACCACACTGGCGCAAGCGCTCGACTACGTGCGCGCCATCGGCATGACGCCCATCGTCGTCAATGACAGCCGGGGCTTCTATACGAGCCGCGTGTTCTCGACCTACGTGCTTGAAGGGCTGGCCATGCTGGCCGAGGGCGTGGCACCCGCACTCATCGAGAATGCCGGGGTGCAGGCCGGCATGCCGGTCGGCCCGCTGGCGCTCATCGACGAGGTATCGAGCGAGCTGATCCACAAGGTCAACCAGCAGACCCGCGCGGACCTGGGCATCGCTTACATCGAGCGCCCGGGTGAAGCCGTGGCCGAGCGCATGGTGGCGCTGGGCCGTATCGGCCGCAAGGCGGGCCAGGGCTTCTACGACTATCCCGAGGGCGGCAAGAAGGCGCTGTGGCCAGGGTTGGCCACGGCGTATCCCAAAGCCGCCACGCAGCCCGATGTGCAAACCCTCGTCGATCGCCTCATCACCGTGCAAGCCGTGGAAACCGCGCGCTGCCTGGACGAACGCGTGGTGACGGACCCGCGCGATGCTGATGTCGGTGCGCTGCTCGGCTGGGGCTTCCCGGCGTTCCGGGGCGGGCCGGTATCGCACATCCAGCGCGTGGGCGTGGGTGCGTTCGTTGCGCTGTGCGATCGGCTGGCTGCCGAACATGGCCGCCGCTTTACGCCGCCCGCACTGTTGCGCGACATGGCAGCGCGGCAGGCTGCGTTCTACGAACGCTGATCGACATCAACAAGTACGGGGGCCGCACGATGTCCGTCCTGCACGTCATCGACAAGACCGAGCTGAAGGCGCTGACCACGCCGTCAGACTGGCGCGCATGGTGGGTCACGGCGGTCAACTTTGCGTTGATTGCCGCAGCGTTTGCGCTGCCCGCCGTGTGGCCGCATCCGCTTGCGTGGGGTGTGGCGTCTGCCGTGCTGGCAGGGCGGGCACTGGGGCTGGGCATCCTCACGCATGACACGGCGCATCTGGCGTTCTTCCGCTCACGGCGCATGAACGAATGGGCTGGCACGTGGCTGTTCGGCGGCCTGCCCAACGTGCCGTACCAGGCGTATCGCAAGGGCCATCTGGAACATCACCGCACTGCCGGCACCGCCAACGACCCCGACCTCGCCTTCGTGCACGGCTACCCCGCCACGCGGGCGAGCCTCGCACGCAAGCTCCTGCGCGACATGTCGGGCATCAACGGCGTGAAGAACCTCGTCTATCAGGTGCAGACCTTTCATTGGAAAACCACCGCGCCGTTCCTTGTCTCGCACGGCGTGCTGTTCGGCTCGCTGTGGGCGCTGGGCGTGCCGCAGGTGTACGCCTGCTGGTGGATCGGCATGGTGTTCGTGTTTCCGCTGCTGGTGCGCGTGCGGGTGATGAGCGAGCACGGCGGCGTGCCCGACCACCTCTCACGCGACCCACGTGAGAACACCGGCACCACGCTGGCCGGGCCGCTCGGGCGGCTGCTCATCGGCCCGAACCGGGTGAACTTTCACGTTGAACACCACCTGGCCGCAAGCGTGCCGTCTTACCGGCTGCCCGCGCTGCACCAGTTGCTGACGCAGCGCGGCTACTACGTGCACGCCCGCTGCATCGCACCGTCATACTGGGCTGTCATTCGCAGGTGCACGGCGGCACCTACCTCAGACAAGGTAGACGCCGTGTCCGCGGCCAACCTCCCCCGCGCCCGAGCGCGCGGCATGCTCGACAACATGCGCTGACCCCACGTGCGCTGAGCGTTGCGCCTGCACACCAGCCCCCAAGGCAAGCATGTGCTGGCAAACGATTGCGGTTCCTCCGTCTCCCTCCTACCGTTTGGCTTAAGACACATGTGATCTGCTCCGATATAGAGTGGGTGTACATGGAGTTGCCGAGCCCCGGGCCGCAACACGTCCCCACAGACGACTGGCCCCGGAAACAAATGGATAAGCACACCCTGGAGTGGGGATGGCCGCGGCGCAATCGAAGGCTTCAGATGACACGACGTCGGAGCGGTGGTGGCGGCCCAGTAGATCAACTGGGCTGCGCGGGCTGCTGTCGCCGCTCAACCTTGGGGTGGTGGCATGCCTGATCTTCATCTGGTGGTTCACGTTCCACCAGCTCACGAAAGAGCACGACCGCCTGATCCGCGACGCCGAGGCGCGCACCGAAGTTGAAGCGCAGGCCTTTGGCGAATACTCGCTCGGCAGCACGCGGCGCGTGTCGGAGTTCCTGCTCGACCTGCGCGCCAGCTGGCTGGCCGGCCGCGAGGTGTTCGAGCAGGTCATCCACGAGCGGCAGGAAGTCGTGCGCGACCTGACCTTCCAGGTGGCCGTGATCGACGCAAACGGCATGCTGCTCTACTCCAGCATCGGTCCCGTCACGGACCGCGTTGACCTGAGCCAGCGCGAGCACTTTCGCGTGCACAAGGAATCGGGCGGACGCGACACGCTGTTCATCAGCGACCCGGTCCAGGGCAAGGTCTCGAAAAAGTGGTCGATCCAGTTCACGCGGCCCATCCTCAAGGCTGGGCGCTTTGCAGGCGTGGTGGTGGTGTCCGTCAGCCCGGAACAGTTTGCGGGCTTTGCCAACACGCTCACCGTCGGCAAGGACGGCGTGGCCACCATCATCAAAGACTCGGGCCTGATCATCGCCCGGGTGCCCAACCCGACCGTCGGCATCGAGAAGCCGCCGCGCAAACGCCAGTTCAACCAGCCGGGCTCCCCGGAAACGGGCAGCTACCGCGTGGTCTCGGGCACGGACGGCGTGGAGCGCATCATCGGCTATCACCATGTGCCCGAGATCGGGCTCTACTTCCTGGTCGGTGAGTCGGTGGCATCGGTGCTGGAGCCGTTCGAGACATATCGGCACACGGCCGTGGTCGGGGGCTTTGCCTCGACCTTGCTGATCGGCCTGCTGTATCTCACGCTGCGTCGGCAGATGGCGGAACGCAAGCGGCACCTGGAAGAGATGCGCATGGCCTCGCTCGTCTATGCGTCGAGCAGCGAAGCGATGATGGTGACGACGCTCGATGGCGAGGTCGTCGACGTGAACCCGGCCTTTACCGTCACGACGGGCTATGGCGCGCGGGAGTTCAAAGGCCAGTCCAGTGACACCATCCGCTCCGAATGCAACGAGGACACGGTCGTCAATGCCATGCGCACCGCCGTTGCCGACAAGGGCACATGGAGCGGTGAATACCTGATCCGCCGCAAGGACGGCAGCGAGTTCCCCGCCTTGCTTACCATCGACACCTATGCAGGCAGCACGCTGGGCGGGCCGCGCCGCGTTGCGCTCTTCCATGACATGACCGAGAAGAAGCGTGCGGAAGAGGTCATCTGGCGGCAGGCCAACTTCGACACGCTCACCGAGCTGCCCAACCGGCACATGTTCTACGACCGCCTGCGCCAGGAGATCGCACGGGCCCGCCAGTCGCACACGCAACTGGCGCTGCTGTTCATCGATCTGGACCGCTTCAAGGAGGTGAACGACACGCTTGGCCACGACCAGGGCGATGTCCTGCTCAAAGAGATCGCGCGCCGCATCTCGGCCATCGTGCGCGGCACCGACACGGTGGCGCGGCTGGCCGGTGACGAGTTCACCATCATCCTGCCGGACCTGCCCGATGCCGCCACCGCCACCCCCATCATCCGCGCCCTGCTGACACGCATTGCCTCACCGCTGCGGCTGGGCGAGGAAAGCGTGGAGGTATCGGCCAGCATCGGGTTGGCGCTGTACCCGCGCGATGCGGACAGCGCGGAATCGTTGCTGGTGCGCGCTGACCAAGCCATGTTCGCGGCCAAGAGCGCGGGGCGGAATCAATGGGCCGTCTTCACCCCGGCGCTGCAGCGCGCGGAACAGGAGCGGTTGCGCATCACGAGTGACCTGCGCGTGGCGCTGGAGCAAGGTCAGCTTGCCGTGCACTACCAGCCCATTGTCGACATGCACACCGGCAAGGTTCGCAAGGCGGAGGCATTGATCCGCTGGACGCACCCGATGCGCGGCGAGATTGATCCGGCCGATTTCATTCCGGTGGCCGAAGACAGTGGGCTGATCGTCGAGATCGGCAAGTGGGTCCTGAATCAGGCATTGGACCAGCTCACGCACTGGCACGCCACGCTCGACAGCACGCTGCAGGTGTCGGTTAACAAGTCACCGGTGGAGTTTCGCGCCCACCAGTCGACGGCCGAATCCTGGCCCAAGGTCGTGGAGCGTCGGGCAATCCCGCCGCACGGTCTCGTGGTCGAGATTACGGAAGGCTCATTGATGGAAGACAACGCAGAAGTGGTCGAGCACCTGCACGATTTCCGGCGCGCCGGCATCGACATTGCGCTGGACGATTTCGGCACCGGATATTCGTCGCTGTCGTACCTCAAGCGCTTCGACATTGACTACATCAAGATCGACCAGTCGTTTGTGCGCAGCCTGGCACACGACCCGAAAGACATCGCGCTGTGCAGCGCCATCGTGAGCATGGCGCACGCACTGCGCATCAAGGTCATTGCCGAAGGCATTGAGACCGAAGAGCAGAAGGCAATCCTCGTTGCCGCCGGATGCGACTACGGGCAGGGCCACCTCTTCTGCCCGCCGGTGCCGCCGGCAGCGTTTGAAGCCTTCGTGGTCGAACGGCAGCTCGCAGAAACCTAGACGCCCCGGCCCGCGCCGGCCCCGACCACCGAGCGATTCTTGCCTTCGTGCTTGGCCTGGTAGAGCGCCAGATCTGCGGCTTCGATCAGCGTGGTGGTCGGCACATCGTGCACTGGGCTGACCACCGCACCGCCCACGCTAGCGGTCACGTACCCGCCCGTGGACGAATGCGCGTGCGGCACCTGCAGCGTCTCGATGGCGCTGCGGATTTTCTCGGCCAGCACCTTCAACCCCTCGGGGCTGGTGCCGGGCAGGACCACGGCAAACTCTTCGCCGCCAAAGCGCGCAGCCAGATCACCGGGGCGGCCCAGGCACGCTTCCACCGTACTGCCAATGCGCTTGAGCACCTCGTCACCCGCAACGTGGCCGTAGTTGTCGTTGTAGAGCTTGAAGTTGTCGACGTCGATCATCAGGAACGACAGCGTCGTGCCCTCGCGCGCGCCGCGCCGCCATTCCGCGCTCAAGTATTCGTCGAGGTAGCGGCGGTTGGCCAGGCCCGTCAGGCCGTCGGAGTTGGTCAGGCGGCGCAGCTCCAGATTGGCTTCCAGCAACTGCTGCTGCGACTGGCGCAGCGCGCGGTAGGCCTCGTCGCGCTGCAGCAGGTTCACATACGAGCGCGAGTGGTAGCGAATGCGCGCAAGCAGCTCGATGCGGTCCGGCAGCTTGACCAGGTAGTCATTGGCACCCGCGGCAAACGCGGCACTCTTGATGACCGGCTCTTCCTTGGTGGACAGCACGATGATGGGCACGTCACGCAGCACCGGGTTGGCGCGGTAGTCGCGCACCAGCGTCAGGCCATCGGTGCCCGGCATCACCAGGTCCTGCAGGATGACGGTGGGGCGTGTCTGGATGGCGGCGATCATCGCCTCGTCCGAGCGCGCGCAGTAATGGAAGTCAATGCGGTCTTCACCGGCCAGCGCCTGGCGCACGGCCTCGGCCACGATGGCCTGGTCGTCCACCAGCAGCACCATCACCGGTACGTCGGCGGCGGCCGGCGTACGCAGCAGGGCGCGCGCCGCGTCCAGCGCGGCTTCCGCAGCCCGTGTGGGCTTGTCGTCAGGGCTATCAGGGCTGTCGTGTGGTTGGTTGGTCATGTGATGCTCCCCGTTTTTTGGTTATGTGTTGTCGATACTGGCCCGTGCCGCTCTCATTGGCGCACGAGCCTCGTGAGTTCGTCGGCAATACGACCCAGCGGCAGGATCGCGCGCGCCGCATCCAGGGCTGCCGCCGCCTTGGGCATGCCGTACACCGCGCTGGTCGCCTGGTCCTGCGCGATGGTGTGATAGCCCTTGGCACGCATCGCCTTCAGGCCAATGGCGCCGTCACGCCCCATGCCCGTGAGCAACACACCGATGGCGGTGCCCTGCCAGTGCTCGACCAGGCTGTGAAAGAACACGTCCACCGACGGGCGGTACGGCGTGCTGGCCGGCTCGCGCGTGTAGCTGAACGTGCCGCCGGGCAGCACGTGCATGTGGTCGTTGGTGGCGGCCAGCAGCACCTCGCCAGCACGCGGGCGGTCGCCTTCCACGGCCACCCGCACCTTCAATTCGGTCTGGCCGTCCAGCCATTCCGCCATGCCGGCAGCAAAGGCCTGGTCCACGTGCTGGACCACGGCAATGCCCGCTGGAAACTCGGCCGTCAGCTTGCCCAGCACGGCCGCCAGCGCCGTCGGGCCCCCGGCAGAGGCGCCAATGGCCACCAGCGACGCGGCGCCGTCACGCACCGGCGTGCTGACACGCGGCCTGGGCACGATAGGCTTTTCCAGCAGGCGGCCGATCTGGTCGATTTTGGTCAGCAGCGGGTGGTTGCCCTCGGCATCGGTGCCGCTGGTCAGCGTGGGCGTATCCACGGCATCGAGTGCCCCCGCGCCCATCGCCTCGTACACACGCCAGGCGTTGGCGCCCACGCTGCTGGTGACCACCAGGATCGCGCACGGGTGGCTCGACGCCATGATGCGGCGGGTGGCCTCCACGCCGTCAAAGCGCGGCATGATCAGGTCCATGAGCACCACGTCGGGCGGCTGCGCGGCGCAAAAATCCACCGCCTGCGCACCATCGGTCGCCACCCACAGCACGCGGTGCTCGGGCCGGCGCGCAATCGTGCGACGCATGGCTTCCACCGCCAGCGGCATATCGTTGACGATGCCGATGTTCATGTCCGCGCCTCCCCAATCAGGTCATGCACCGCGTCGAGCAGTGCTTCATCGTGGAAACTGCCCTTGGCGAGGTAGTAGTCGGCGCCGGCGTCCAGCCCGCGGCGGCGATCCTCCTCACGATCCTTGTAGGAAACGACCATCACTGGCAGTGACTTGAGCACCGCATCACGCTTGATGAGCGTGACCAGCTCGATACCGTCCATGCGCGGCATGTCGATGTCGGTGACGACGAGGTCGAACTGGGCGCCACGCAGGGCGTTCCAGCCATCCATGCCGTCCACCGCCACGGTGACGGCGTAGCCGCGCTTCTCCAGCAGCTTGCGCTCCAGCTCGCGCACGGTGAGCGAGTCGTCCACCACCAGCACATGCTTGCGGTGCTGCACGGCCACGCCCTGCCCGCGCTGCACCTTATCGAGCTGGCCGCCGCGCACCAACTTGTCGACCGAGCGCAGCAGGTCATCCACATCGACGATCAACACCGCATCGCCGTTCTCCATCAGCGCCGCAGCGGCGATGTCGCGCACCTTGCCAAGTCGCGCATCCAGCGGCTGCACGACCAGCATGCGCTCGCCCAGAAAGCGGTCGACGGCAATGCCGTAAGTCTCTGCACCCTCGCCAATGACAACCACCGGCACGCTGTCGCGCGCCTCGCCCAGCGGCTGTGTGCCGAGCAATTGGTGCGCCGTCACCAGCCCAACCGGGCGGCCGTCGAAACGGAAGTGCTGCTGCCCTTCGAGCATGTCAATCTCGGTGCGGGCCAACTCCAGCGTGCGCCGCACGTAGGCCAGCGGAAACGCATACGCCTCGCCGCCCACATCCACCAGCAGGCTGCGGATGACCGACAGCGTGAGCGGCAACTGCAGCATAAAGCGCGTGCCGCGCCCGGGCTCGGTCTGGATGCGCACGGTGCCGCGCACTGCCTTGACCATCTCGTGCACGGCATCGAGCCCGACACCGCGCCCGGACAGATCCGTCACCTGCTCACGCATCGAGAAGCCCGGCAGCAGCAGGAAGTCGAGCAGTTCGTGGTCCGACAGGCGGCTGGCCGTATCGGCGTCTGACAAGCCGCGCCGCACCACCGCTGCACGCACGGCTTCCAGGTCGATGCCCGCGCCGTCATCGGCCACGGTAATCAGCAGCTTGCCGGCGCTGTGGCGGGCCTCCAGCGTGATGCTGGCCTCGGCCGGCTTGCCCTGTGCCTCACGGGCTTCGGGCGTTTCCACACCATGGTCGATGGCGTTGCGCAGCAGGTGACCCAGCGGCGCATCCAGCATGTCGAGGATGTCGCGATCGACCTGCGTGGCTTCCCCCACGATGGCAAAGCGCACGCGCTTGGCCAGCGAACGCGCCAGATCACGCACCACGCGCGGATAAGCGTGCGTGGCATCGCCAAAGGGGCGCATGCGGCATTGCAGGGCTTCGTCGTAAAGCTGCTGGGCGAGGTGCGTGCTGCGGCGGTCGAAGCGGTCGAGATCGTCGATGTGCTCGCCCAGCGTCTGCTGCATGTGACCGAGCATCTGGCGCACATCGTTGAGCGCGGCGTGCATGTCGGCATCGGCATGCGGGTCCAACCGTTCGACTAGCGTTTCGTACAGCGTATCGAGCGCCAGCGTGGTCGAGCGATGGCTGCGTTTGACGCGCAGCATCGACTCACCAAACGGCTTAAGCCAGCGCGATTCCACCAACGATTCCCCCGACAGGCTCAGCAGCCGGTCGAGGTTGTCAGCCCGCACGCGCAGCATGCGTTGTCCGTCGTGGGAACCCGGGCGCGTGGTGCCGATAGAGGCACGATGCGGCGCCGGTGCGATGGGTTCGGGCGGAGGTTCCGGTGGTGTCGCCGGTGCAGACAGGGCCGCCACCTCAGCGTTCAGCAGGGCCATCGCGGCCTTCAGCGTTGCGTCTTCGGCGGCCTGCTCGGGGTCAGCAAACGTTGTAGCGGTGGGTGCGGCGGAAACACCGTCGGCGGCAGAGAATGCGGCGAGCACGGCATCGATCTCCGCGCGCGGCACCTGCCCAGCGGTAGCGGGCTGACCCACGCGCAGCAACAGGTCGGTCCCACGCAGCAGCACATCAACATGCGCGGCAGTCAGCACCAGTTGCCCCCGCTGCGCGGCCACGAACCACTCCTCCATGCGGTGCGCGATATCCACACCGTCCTGCAAGCCAATAATGCGCGCGGCACCCTTGAGCGAATGTGCGGCGCGCATGCAGGCTTCCAGCGCGGCGGCATCGGTGGGCGCACGCTCCAGCGTCAGCAGGCCGGTGGACAGCACGCGTGTCTGCGTCTGCGCCTCTTCGTGGAACAGCGCGAGCAGCGACTGTCGGCCCAGATCGTCATCCATGCTCATCGCAGGCTCCGGGCGATCGAATCGAACAGGCGATCGGCGTCGAGCAGGCCGATCGTTGTCTCACGCCAGGCCAGCACACCGCGTGCGTGCGCCGTGGCGGCATAAGTCAAAGTGGACGGCACCGGCAGCAAGGCAGACGCGGGAAAGCGCAGCACGCCCTCCACCTCATCAACGGGGAAGACTGCCGGTTCATCCTGGTGGGCTGCCACCAGCAGGCGTGCATAGCCGTTGCGGCTCGCGTGCTTGCCGCCACCCGAGCGGTCCAGGCCGAGCAGCTCCCCCAGCGACACGGCCACCGTGAGCGCACCGCGAATGTTGACCAGCCCCAGCACCACCCGATTGCGCCGATGCGGCAACGAGTGGATGGCGCGTGGCTTGTCGATCTGCCGCAGTGCGGTGGCCGGCAGCGCCAGCCATTCGTCGGCAATGCGGAAGACGAGCACGGCCAGCTCTGCGTCGGCTTGGTCTTGTGCACGCAATGGCGCGGCGTTGCGATGGGCGCGTGCGGCGGCTTCCAGATCGTCCTGGCTCAGCGCGCGATCGAGCAGCGCTGCAGCGCCCTGCTCGAAAACGGGGCAGTTCAGGCAGCGCGTGTACGTCGGCAACTGCGGGCAGGAGTGGTCGCCGCGGGTGCCGATGCGGTTCCAGCAGTCGTCAACGAGCGTGGTCACGCCCGCGTGGTCATGGACGGCGTGCGCCATGCGTTCCTCGTGAGTACTGCGGTGGTTCGGATGGTGCGGATGATCCGGAAGGCGCCCTACCCTGGCGCGCCAGCGCCCGCTCCGCGCGCAGCATCAGCTGGCGCGCGCCCACCGTGTCGCCGGCCACGTCCAGCAGCGCGGCCAGGTGGGTCAGGGCCTCATAGTGAGCCGGTTCCAGGTACAGCGCCTTGCGGTAGAAATCACCGGCATCGGTATGGCGGCTACGCGCATCGGCAATCAGGCCGAGCAGGTAGAACGTATCGGCTTCGGGCGCGCGCAGGTTGGCGATCTCCAGCGCCACGTGCTCGGCTTCGTCAAAACGGCCCGCATCGGCCAGCCGGCGTGCTTCCGCCAAGGTCGGCGGCTCGGGCAGCACGGCGTCAAGAACGGGGATGGCAGGTACGGTCAGCGCCGCGGGCCGTGCTGCAAACGCGGGGGCCGGTTTGGCGGCGGGCACGCGCGCCGCCACCGGGCGCACAGGCACGGTCGGCAGCGTAATGCCGGGCAAACCCACCGGCAGCGCGGCTGGCAGTTCCGGAGGCAGCGGCAGGCGAAACGGCAGCGGTGTCCGCACACCCATCTCACCCGCCGGCGTGCGCTGGAAGGCAAAGGCCAACGGAATGCGCGCGGAACTCATGGCATGGCGCATCATCAGGCCGGTCTCCGCCGGGCCGACAAAGATCATCCCGTCCTCCGCCAGTTGCGCATCAAGCCGGCGGATCGCCTGGTCCTGCGCATCGCGGTGGAAGTAAATGAGCACGTTGCGGCAAAAGATGAAGTCGTAGCGCGTGTCCTCAGCGGGTGCATCCGACAGGTTGGCCTGCGTAAAGCGCACCAGCCCGCGCACGGTGTCGTTCAACTGCCAGCCGCCCTCGGCCTCGGTGAAATGCCGGTCGCGGAAGGTGAGCGGATGGCCGCGAAACGCGTTGCGCCCATAGACCGAGCGCTTGGCCGCTTCGAGCGCACGCGCACTGATGTCGATCGCGTCGATGGTGAAGCGCGCGGGGTCGATGCCCGCGTCGAGCAGCGCCATCGCCGCGGAATAGGGTTCCTCGCCGGTCGAGCACGGTGCGCTCAGGATGCGCAGCACACGCATCGGCTCGCGCACAAGCTTCTCGCTGGCCAGTCGAGTGAGCGTGACAAAGGCTTCGCGGTCTCGGAAGAACCAGGTCTCGGGCACCACCAGCGCTTCGATCAGCGCCTGGCGCTCTTCGGGCGAGGTGTTCAGGCGCAGCCAGTACGCATCCAGCGCTGCCGCATCCACGGCCTGCGACATGCCGCGCGCGGCCAGCATGGTGCGGGTGCGGTCCAGCACCACGCGCTCCAGCGTATTCGCGCCGAGCGACGGCGCATCAATACCGGTCTCGTGTGAGAGCCAGGCTTCAAAACGGGGGTCAACGGCCACCATAACGATCAGGCAACGGCGGCCGGAAACAGCAGCGCACGGGCCTGCGCATCGAGCATCGCCTGTGCGTCGACGCGCTGCACGAGGCCGCCCTCCAGGCTGGCAACAGGCCCGAGCCAACGCGCGTTGGGGGTGGCGACGCCGCTGTCGGCAAAACGCGCTTCGTCAATGCGGCGCGTGTGGGTGGCATGCTCGACGATCAGGCCGAGCAGCGGTGCAGCATCGCCGCGCATGGGGTCTTGCATGCGTGCCTCGTACTGCACCAGCACCAGGCGCGTGGAACGCAGCGGCCGCGCTGGGCGCCCGAGCGCGAGCTGCGGCACGTCAATCACCGGCACCGGCACGCCATGCCGCTCGATCACCCCGGCAACCCACGCGGGCGCGCCGGGGATCGCCTTGGGTGCGGCCAGCGGCAGCACCTCGGCAATCTGCGCCACATCGAGCGCATAGCGGTCGCCATCGAGTTCGAACAGGAGGTAAAGCATGGCGATTCTCGCTACAGCAAAAAACTCCGGCAGACGTCAGGCTTCGATCTTGAAACGCGACACGCCGGTACGAAGCTGGTTGGCCACCAGCGTCAGGTCATCAATCGCCTGCGACGACTGGCGCAGCGATTCCGCCGTCTGCTGTGCGGCCTCCGACAACTGCGACAGCGCCTGCGTGATCTGCTCGGCGCCGGTCGCCTGCGTCTGCATGCCTTCGTTCACCATCTGGAAGCGCGGCGCCAGCGTCTGCACCTCGGTAATGATCTGCGAGAGCTGCGTGCCGACCTGCTGCACATCGCGCATGCCGCGCCGCACCTCTTCCGAGAACTTGTCCATGCCCATCACACCGGCCGACACGGCAGACTGGATTTCCTTGACCGTCTGTTCGATGTCGTAGGTGGCCACGGCCGTCTGATCGGCCAGGCGGCGGATCTCGGTGGCAACCACCGCGAAGCCGCGGCCGTATTCACCCGCCTTTTCCGCCTCGATGGCGGCGTTGAGCGACAGCAGGTTGGTCTGGTCCGCCACCTTGGTGATGGTGGACACCACCTGGTTGATGTTGGTGGCCTTCTCGTTGAGGATGGCCAGCTTGGCGTTGACCGAACCCGCGGCTTCCATCACGCCGCGCATGGTGTCTTCCATGCGGGTGAGGCCGCTCTGGCTGGCACCGGCCAGCGTGGCGGACTGCTCGGCCACGGTCGACACCTCGTTCATGGTGCGCAGCAGATCGCGCGAGGTGGCGAAGATCTCGCGCGAGGTCGCGCCGATTTCGGTGGTAGTGGCGGCAGTCTCGGCAGCGGTGGCCTGCTGCTCCTTGGAGGTGGCGGCAATCTCGGCCACCGAGGTCGTCACCTGCAGCGAAGACTTCTGCGCCTGCGACACCAGGCTCGCCAGCTCTTCGGCCATGCGGTTGAAGCCTTCTTCCAGCGTGCCGAATTCATCGCTGCGGTGCAGGTCCAGCCGCCCCGACAGATTGCCGGTGCGCATGTTGTCGTGCACCTGCACCAGCCGCGCCATCGGCACGGTAATCGCCTTGTGCAGGATGTAGCCGAGCACCAGCGCCGCCAGCAGCACCATACCCAGCGCCACGGCCAGCGTCACCTCGGTGCCCTGCACAGAGGTGCGGATCTGCCGCGCCGATTCATCGGCCACGGTGCGGTTGTCGGCGACGAGCTTGTCGACGAGGCCGGTCGCTTCTTCCCAGACCGCCGTGGAACGCAGCACAACCGCCTGCGCCGCCGGCTTGGACGTGCGCGCCAACTGCATCGCCTCGTTGAAGAGCACCAGGTACTTGTCGACCGCCGCGCGATAGGCCCGGAAACGTTGGCGATCGTCTTCGCGGTAGATGGTGGACTCGTAAGCGGTCGAGTTCTGGTCGAGATCTCGCGCGATCTGGGCGGCGCGTTCGAGATCACGGTTAGCAGTCGCGGCGTCGGCGTCGACAAACAGCGCGCGCTCGAGCGTCGCGTGGCTGTTGCGCGTGGCCGCACGCAGCGAGGTCGACAGGTACAGCCCAGGCACAGAATCACGCTCCAGGCTCACGGCCTCTTCGTCAATCACGCGCAGGCGGTCGTACGCCACCGCTGCCATGATGACCATCAACACGAACAGCACGCCAAAACTGAAGACGATGCGGTTGCCGAGTGAGAACCGGCCGCCGCGAAGCATGCTTGCCAGGGTTGCGTTACTGATGCGGGGCGTCGCAGAAACCATGTTTAAACCTATGAAACAGATACCGGGAAGACATGGAAGCGGCTCGCAGAGCACACCCCACAAAACTGTGTTGAATGGTAAAGGAAGGTATCGGCCACAGGAACCGAAACCTTTGTGCTTGCAGACAAATTCGGGTAAGTCCTTGCCGTGCCAGTCATGGGCAACATTCAAGACATCCGGCAAGGTGCGGCGAAAGCGCACACGGCACACATGCGTTGCGCTTTCCGCAAACGCGCGAAAGAAACGCCGGTTTCAGCTACCGCGCACGGCACGCGCAAACGCTTGCACCACGTCTGCAGAGGCATCGGTGATGGCCCAGTAACCCATACCAGCGTTGCGCCAGTGCAGGAGCTGGTAACCGCGCTCGGTGCGCAGGGCGGGCTCGGTGTCGGCGCCGGCCTCGGGGCGTACGTACAGGTCCACCGGATGCTGCGCGGAGCGATAGACCAGCACTGCCACGGGGCGGCCGTCGATGTAGTCCAGCCGCCCGCCGATGAGCGGGAAGCCGCGCGTGGCCAGGTCCGTCACCGGCGGCGCGTAGTCGATACGGCCGTTGAACCATGGTTTGACCGTGTGGCGATCCGACGACAGCACGTCGGTCTCGCGTGCGCCCAGCAGCGCTCGCACGTGGCTGGCGGTGATGTCGTGTGCGGTGAGTGCAACGGTATCGGGCCGGCCGACCAGCACGCCCACACCCAGCGCCACTGCAGCCAGCGTGCCCGCCCCCAGGCCCAGACCGAGCCCGCGGGTGGGCGTCGTGAACCATCCGGCAAGGCGTTGCCAAGGGGATTCCGCCCGCGGCCGCGCACGCACGGGCGACGCTTGCGGCCGCGCACCTGCCTTGGCCTGCGCTTCCGCCCGCACGGTATGCAGCACGCGCTCGCTCAAACTGGCCGGTGCTTTCATATAGAGCGCGGGCGCACGCAGCCCCTGGCGCAGCGTGCGCACCACGGCGTCGTGACGTGTGGCAACGTCGGTGCAGGCAGAGCAGGTGCCCAGATGCGTTTCCATGCGCAGGCTGTCGGCCGCACCGAGTTCGCCATCGGCGCGCGCGGCCAGTAGAGCGCGGATGTCGTCACAGTTCATGGCGGGCCTCCTTGGTGCTGTTTCCCATCCCTCCCGCCGACGATCCGACCGGCGATCGAATGGGCGTGACATTGGTGCGCGGTGGCGCGTTGTCTTCGGTCAACAGGCGCGCGAGTTGCTGCCGCGCACGTGCCAGCCGCGACATGACCGTACCGATGGGCGCATCGACCACGGCGGCAATGTCGCGATACGGCAGGTCTTCCAGCTCGCGCAGCACGAGCACCTCGCGATACGGCACCGGCAGTTGCGCCAGCGCGGCATGCACCCGGCGCACATCGTCGATACGGGCGAGCAGCGCGGCGGGATCTACGCCGTAGCTGGCGCTGTCGTCCGTCGTCTGGCCCGCAGCGGCTTCGTCATTCCACGGTTGGGCCGGTGCCTGCTTGCGGCGCGCGCATTCCGAAAACCACGTGTTGCGCACGATCGCCAGCAGCCACGGGCGCCCATCGCCGCCCCGGAATCCGCCAAACAACCGGAACGCGCGCAGGCAGGCTTCCTGGACGATGTCGTCGGCGTCTTGCGCATCGCCCGACAGCCAGCGCGCCAGGTTATAGGCGGCATCGACATGCGGCAGCACCGCCTGAGCGAAGCGCTGGGCGTCAGCGGGCATTTCGAGCGTGGGGTCTGACAGGTCGGACATGGCGGCCTGGAGGCGGTTGACCTCCGTATACCCGGGTGCGATCCAGTTTATTCCCGCCACGTAAAAATTTTGTGGAAACGCGCATTTCCTGGAATACACCGCGGCCCTGGCCGGTATGACAGGCAGGACCGGCGTTCCATTCCTCTCCACCTCGCCGGATCAGCTACCCAACGCAGGGGACACCCCATGAGCAAGCAACCCGGACGACGCCAGTTTCTGCAACTGGCCGCGGTCGGCGGTCTGGTGTACGCCTCCGGCCTGCCTGGCTGGCAGGCGATGGCCGCCACCACGCGCGCAGCAGGCGCCAAGCAGGAGGACTTCTACTTCGTGCAGCTATCGGACTGCCACTGGGGCTTCAAGGGTGCACCCAACCCCGACGCACGCGGCACGCTGCCCAAGGCGATTGCCGCCGTGAACGCCCTGTCGCCCGCCCCGGATTTTGTTGTGTTCACGGGCGACCTCACCCACATCAGCGAAGACCCTGCCGAGCGCCGCAAGCGCCTGCTGGAATTCCGCGACATTGCCGCCAAGCTCACGGTACCGGTGGTGCATTACATGCCCGGCGAGCACGACGCTTCGCTCGACAACGGCGCCGCCTACATCGAACTGTTCGGCCGCACGCACTATTCGTTCGACCATAAGGGCGTGCACTTCATCGCCATCGACAACGTATCGGACCCGCGCGCGCAAGTGGGTGAGGCACAACTCGCGTGGCTGGCGGCGGACGTGCGCTCGGTGCCGGAGCACACGCCCATCGTGGTGTTCACGCACCGGCCGCTGTTTGACCTGTACCCGCAATGGGACTGGGCCACGCGCGACGGCCAGCAAGTGGTCGACGTGCTCATGCCGCACCCGAACGTGACGGTGTTCTACGGACACATCCACCAGGAACACCACCACATGACCGGGCACATCGCGCATCACTCGGCGCGCTCGTTGATGTTCCCGCTGCCCGCGCCGGGCTCGCAACCGAGGCGCGACCCGATCCCGTGGGATGCCACTCAGCCGTATCGCGGCCTGGGCTGGCGCAGCATCACCGAGCACGGCAAGCAGGATGCCGCCACCTGGGCACTGGCCGAACAGCCAATCCAGGCCAGCAGCGAAGCCAGCAGTATCACCAAGAACCCGGAGACCACCTGACATGCGCCCCCTCATTGCACACAACCCCAAGCGGCGCCTGGCGCTGCGTCAGTTCACCGTGCTGGCCGCCGGTGCCGCACTCGCCTGCGTCGCGCACGGCGAAGGCCCGCAGGTGATTCGCGTGCATGCGCGCAAGTTCACCTTCACGCCCGACAAGATCACGCTCAAGCGCGGCGTGCCCGTGGTGTTCGAGCTGACCGGGCAGGACATCCTGATGGGCTTTTCGATTCCCGACTTCAATGTGCGTGCGGATGTGGTGCCGGGGCAGACCGTGCGCCTAGCGCTCACACCTGACAAGACCGGCACGTTTGATTTTCTGTGCGACATCTTCTGCGGCACAGGGCATGAGACGATGAATGGCATGTTGACGGTCACCTGATGCGCTTGGTGAAAGCGGGGGAGCCGGCGCGCGCCGCTCGACCACACTCAACCTACAAAGCGTTCTTGATGCCCTGCAGAGTCATGGAGTCTGCATGATGGGGGAGGCTGACACCGGCCTCCCAGCTCGCGAACGCTCCGGGAAGAACAGGTTGGCTGCCAATTCTCCCAATCGCCCGGTTTCGTATCTCTCGATAGGGTCGCAACCATTGCAATCACCCAGCTTTCAACCGCCAGGTCTCCTCGTCGCAAAGAGAAACGGTATTCCGATTCTCGTACCATCCACTGACCAATGGCAGTGAGGCAATTGCATCGGGGATACCGCCCTCGAACTTCACAAGGCAAATGGTTTTCCAGCCATGAGGAATTCCGCCAAATGGCTCGGCGTACTGTTGCGTTACCGCGAGGATTTGGCAGCTTGTCCGTATGACAATTTCTGGAGCGTCTGTAGGAAACACCATCGAGAACGTATGCCCCAGTGGAATATCCGCGTACGAGAAGGAAACAAACAAGACTTCGGAGTTGGCTGGCTTATCTTGCGGGAGTCCGCGTCGAATATGAGCCAGTGCTGCCTCCGAAGCGCGGCCCTCGACAAGGAGCACGCGTTCATGCAAGGGCACGTCATTCTCAGAGCACACGTATCGAATTCCTGGCAGTTTGCGAGAAGGCGAGGCATCAATCGGCCCCGTATTGTTGGCGATTTCCGAGCGCCACGTCGAATGTCTTGCTTTGGTCAGGAGGGGGCCGGCACAGCGTTGGCAGTTCGCTCTCGGCCAGATGCAAACATTCAACTGCATAGCCGCAAAGCAATCACTCACACCACCCATCACCCCACCCGACCTATTTCGGCAACCCGCGCCGGGTCGGCAAAGCGAACTTCGGACGAGCCGATATGACGGTTGACTGGATTGAAGTGAGCAGGGTCGCGCACCAGGTTGAAGCTGACCACGGACGCAACGGCTATCTATTTGCGAAGCAGCTTGCGACGGAAGCCAAAGAAGATGCTCGCCTTGACGAAGGCGATTTCTGGGAGGCGGTCGCGGCGGCGCTGCGTCCACGCGGGGTCATGCCCAACAGTTAAATCAACCCAAACACGCTCACGCGTGCCGGCCAGTTCAACTAGATTAGCCTTCGGCAGTTGACGCGCCCCAATAGCGCTGCGAAAGTCCGCTGCAGGCCAGAAAAGCAGATCACCCACAATGGCCATCTAAGAACTGGAAGGATGAAACGCGATGTTTCGGCTGATCTCGACGATTTTGATCGTAGGCGCGCTCGCTGGAAAGGCGACGGCCGGGGAAGTCCCCGATGTCGTCCTCCAATACGCAGATGCTTTCGCACAATCGCAGACGAAGGCTGAACGATTGTCCTCAGGCCTGTCACTGCGCGAAGCGTATTCGGTCTGGTTCTTTCAAGGCTTTACCCATCCATCTGGTGGGATTTATACAGATTCGGACCTAATGAAGGACGCGTATACGCACGGTCAAACCTACTGGCGTGATTACCCGTCCGAACGCGACGCGCTTTTGGCGGCATACGGGTACGACGCTGTCGAGCTAGAAGGCGTTTGGTCACAAGGCTTTGAAAAGAGTGCTTTCTGGCCAACCGACGCTGAAGCTGGAGAGGGCGAATGGTGGATTACCCCATTCGGTAGGCGTACATGGCGCGATGTAGGGCTGGATAACGTCCAACGAAGCAACAAGCCGGTTCGAGTACGCATCGCTGGGTATCTCAGCCAAAACGGGCACTACGGACATCTTGGCGCTTACGTTCGCGAGGTACTCGTTACGTCGGGTGTGCCGGTTGATACGGGCAGTCAACGATTGCCGACAGCGATGTCCCTTGTTTTCTTTGACCACCTGACCTTTTACAGCCACGTGATTGGCCCGTATGTCTGCGAGGACGACCTCAATATCAATTGGCTTAACCCTCGTGCCGAATTCTCTACGCAGGGCATTGGCTCGGCCGAAGTGAGAACGCAGTTGTTGCACCTTGCGGTTGGTAGCTGGGCTGCAGTGAAGCCTTGCCGAGTGCGTCCAGTTTTCACAGTCTCCGGGCCTGTGGAGAACGACTGGTTTGCAAACCGCCCCAAGCGCTGAGTCAGCGGGCTTTTGCAATGGCCGCGCCGTGACCATCGTCGTGGCGTACGGTTCTCTCTGGAGTAGCCACTCGACTGCTAACCGTGAACTTGCTGCCATCTGGCCAGTGAGGCCTGGAGGAAAAACGTGACAGCGGTGCGGCAACGCTTCAATCTACGCAGGTACGTCTGCGCCATGCTTCTGATGGCATCGCTGCTCTTTGTTGTGGGGTTCGTGGCGGGGATGTCGGGCGCCCCGCCATCGGTAAGCAGCACATTCCCTCAAATGGGCCGGGTACCCAGAAGCCTGGCACTGGGAGTCCTGATCTCCGGCGCCATATCGTTTCTGGTTTGCTGGGTCAGCGTGCTGTTCAACTTCCTGGAGGTGATTGCATCCAAGAGGAGCGATGCCAATCAGGAAGAAGCGAAGTCCTATTTTGGCTACTACGTGCTTAGTGCTCGCTATTTGAGTGAAGAAGGCGTTGCTGCGCGGGCCAGGCTCTTCTTCTTTTTCGTCGCGAGCCTTGTTTTCTGCGGCTTCACTGTAGCGGTGTTTAGCTGTATAGGCCGCGTATTTGGTCTCTCTTGAGAAAGATATCCCCCTCGACAACCTTTTCGATACAGCGCCGGGTACATCGTAGGTTCACCCGATCAATCGGGAACGTAGCTCTCAGCGCCAAGGGCGACTCCATCACGGTTACGTTCCTGAGCCCCAAAAGAGAAGACGCCTCTCCTCAGGAGCATCCTCTACACCAGGTATTGGATACGGTGCACTTCAGTAGGAAGAGGCAAATCCCACCGATGAAGCATGCCTTCCAGCGTCTTGTTAGTCAGCGAGGTATCCCGCTTCGAATTCCGACGCAACAGCTCGGTACGTGGTTTTTCCAGGTACACCAACTCAACTTCTGCGCCGTATGCGAACAGCAGATCAAGCGTCTTCTTGCGCATCAGCTCGCTAAGGTTCGTTGCATTCCACACGAACGGCTTCTTGGCACGCAGCAGCTCCTTCGCTCGATCCACAGCCCGATGCGCCACCATGCCTTCATTCTTGCCATGGCGCAGTCTCAACTCTTCCCGCGCATCGTCAAAAGAGACAACTGGGAGGTCCGGGTGATTGGCGGCTACCCATGTGTTCTTGCCAGACGCCGGCAAGCCCGACATCACGATGACCTTGGAGCCTTCCTCCTGAAAGAGCGCGAAGTCCGGATGAATTTCCGCACCTCGGAAGTAGCTGACCGCGGTATGAGCATCAGCAAAGGCCCTCGGTTGACCGTAGCATCCATCGTCCCGAGCGATCTCCCGAAAAAGCTCGATGTTGTCGAGCACGCTCGCGCTGTCGCCGCAGATGCGGCCACGCATGTCAGCCTCTGCCAGCATGGCGAGCAACGGGATGCTGAGCTGCCAGGAAAGCTCGCGCACAAGAAACTCCGGCGAGCCTCGACGCGCCCCCTCCAGTGCAAAGAACGGCAGCTGGTGCACACTGATCAGCCGGCTGATGGCTTCCCGCACATCAAATGGCACACCGGCATCCCACAGGGCGATACGCGCATCAATCGCGCCCTTGCGCGAATGCCCGGGCTGACCGATAGCCCCCGTCACCGGATCGATGACGGTGGTGCTGTACTTGGCCATGTCATGCAACAACGCCGCCAGGAATACCGTCTCCTGCTCGGCACGCGTGGCACTCTGATAGCCCGGTAGCGCCAGCAGCGCTTCAACCACCATCTGCGTATGGGTCCAGACATCACCTTCGGCGTGATACCTCGGGTCCTGCGGCGTCGTCTTGGCAAGTTCAAGCACGGGAAACGCCGCAAGACACGCCTGGAAATCGGGCGACATGCCCGGTGCGGGCACCAGGGCCCGCAAGTGTTCGTAGCGCATCATGATCTCCTCTCTTGCACGGCATCCGCCCACGCGCCCGTGGGCGCTGCGATTGCGCGCAATGTGTCCCACGTTACCGTGGGACGTGGCGTATACAGATCGACACCAGGCAACAACAAGTTCGGGATGAACGGCTGCTCGGAATGGTGCTTCTCCGACTCCAAAATGGCTTGCACAAAATCCTGCCGAACCCACTTGTATCGACCGACCGTCTCACCGTCGATCTCCACCTTGATGTACAGGCCCTCCGACAGATCCGACTTGTCGCACTGCCGCCATGCGAGCGTCAGATCGAGCCCGGCTCGTTGCACGGTCTGCTCGAAGGCGCCTCGCCAATGCGCCGTCTTGGCCAATGACGGCCGCAACAGCGCTTTGAGCGCAGTGAGCGTGGCCGGAGCCGTTCCTTCGTACAACACTGGAACGGAAAGCACCGGTCCATCTGCCAGCAGCACGCGACGCGCAGCGGTGGACAGGAACGCCCCCGTATGGCGGTCAAGCACGTCGAACTCGAAGAAGTGGTGAGGCAACGCGTCGTAGAAAACCGCGTGCTTCTTGGAGACGGTCTCGCCGTACATCACGTAGCGGTCTTCCAGGCGCTCCAGCAACCAGGCTTCATGCGCCGCAGCCCACGCCTTGACGAAGCTGAACTGGCGCTCCCGCCCACCACCTACCAGGTAGTGGCCTCTGGACTGCAGCAGCAATTCGCCAGCGGCACTGAAACTGATGCCCGTGTTGGCCCCGTCGATCTTCTCTTCGACCACGAGGTACTGCCCGTGCAGCGGGCGATAGGGTATGTGTTCGTAACCAGCATCACCGTCCTGCAAACGCGAACCTTCCAGATGCGGCGTGCGCGGATAGCGAAACAGGTCGAGTGATTGCGCAAGCGCGCGATGATCCAGCGTCATGGTTTTCTCCAAGCCAATGTGGGAAAAGCCGACGACGCGGAAAAACGGAAAGGGAGAGGCGAAAGATTGGGTGTAGCGCGCGCTCCCGGAACCGCGCCTGCCGAAGTGTTCCGATCCAGAACGGCACTGCGTTCAGTACGGACGGGCAGGCAACCGCGATACCAGGAAACTGGTAGTCGTCGGCGTCAGGCGATGTGACGGAGAGCTACGGGCACTTTATTCACCAATCGAAATAGAGGTGGAACGGAAATTGAGGGCGGAGCTTAGAGAGGCGCGCAAGCCTTGTCAATTGCATGCAGGCAACAGCTGTTGGCACATTCGGTTCGGCGTCTAAGTCGGCTCCGTTTCCCGAACCTCGCTCACCACCTCAGCCTCGACTTCCGGATTGGGCTCACCATCCCTCGTGGCAATCAACCCCTTCGGCACCAGCGCGATCAGGGGCAGAATCAGCGCGTACACCACGGTTGTCGCGATCACGCAGTACGCGAATCCGTGCGTTGGGCTGCTGCTGTAGATTCGTGAGCCCAGCAGATCGCCGGCACGTGCAGAGAGCGCAAGCACACCATCCACCAACATCATCAACGTGCCTTGCAGCCCTGGCGGACAGGACCGCATGGCAAGGTCGAAGTACGCTGCCGTGGCGACGCCGCCCATCAGCCCGATCGGTGCCGCCAGCACGAGCGCGAGGTCGGCCGAGTGAATGAATGCCAGCGGCACCATTTGCGGCACGGCGACGATCGTTCCCCACCACAGCAGCCTGTTCAGCGGAACGGTCTTGCACAGCACGGCATACAACAGAAAGGTCGGGATGAACGCGGCAGCAAAGATTCCGTTGTAGTACGAATAGACGGAATCCGATGCATGCAGTTCGTTGGTCAGATAGAACTGCAGCGGCGTGGCCGCGCCTGGCGCGAAGTTCCACAGAAAGCAGATGAGCACCGCCGGATACACAGCCCGATGCCTCACCAGTCGCCTGACATTCCCCACGAAATCCACACCCCTGGCTTGCGGCTTCTCATAAGCATGACCGAAGACGGAAACGGGCTTCCATAGCCCCAGCATGGCCACAAGCAACGTGAGTGCCGCCGCCAAGAGAAAGGCCTGCTTCGGAGCAAGATGATCAGAGACGTATCCGGAGGCAAACGCACTCGCAACGACAGGCAGCGTGCCGACAATATTCAACAGCACGCTCAGGCGCCCGGACATGCGCTTCTCCTGGCCCACCAGTGCAATCAACCCCTGGTACGCCGCGGCGACAAACCGAGACGACAACATCGCGAGCAACATCCCCACGAGCAGCGCCGGGTATGAGAGCCCCGACAACGCCATCCCGACAAGTGCCAGTGCGGTGATCGGCGCGAATATCAGGAAGAAGCCGCGATCGCGCAAACCCAGCGGGTTCCACTGGTCGCGCGCGAGGCCGAACGCGAACGCCAGATACACCGGGATACCCGTTACCAGCCGGAACATCGCGATCTGCGTCGCTGTGGCATGCAACTGGTTCTTGAGCAGGTACGACGTCTGGATGTCCACCAGATAACCCGCCGGCGATGCCAGCGCGATGAACAGGGTCAGGCAGCCGAAGTACAGCAGGGTCTGGTCGCTGCCCTCTGAATGTTGACGGCCCCACCCCGCTGGAAAGCGCGCAAGCCGTAAAGCGTGCCGGCAATGGGCGACCGCTTTTGACAGGCCGGATGATTTCGTTGCCACGGCACTCACCCTATGGGTGACGACTCGATAGCAGCATGCACCGCGCGAGCGCCAGGGGTCAACGCGACTCATTCGAAGAGAGGAGTGCGCGCGACCGGGAATCGGCCATAAGAGGTTAACAACCGCATGCTAGGATCATCGCTCCCCCGGCAGCCGCCCCTTCCGCCATGACGACCATCTACGCGACCCTCGGCGTGCAGCCGGACGCGACCCTGGACGAGATCAAGCGCGCTTACCGCCGCGCCACGATGAAGTGGCACCCCGACCGCAACCTTGGCCGCGAGGCAGAGGCCTATGCAGCGTTCCAGGAAATCCGCGAGGCCTACGCCATCCTCTCCGACGCGGAACAACGCCGGGTCTACGACGAAGTGTTCGCACAGGAAACGCAGCGCTGGCAGACCGAGCGCGAAGCGCAAGAAGCGAAGGAGCGCGCCGCTCAACGCGAGCGTGAACGCATTGCCCAGGAGCACTACGAAAAGATGGTCGCCATTGCGATGCGCTTTGCAGATGACGGCCACAACCGCGACACCCTGTTCGGCGTGCTGCTTGGCCGGGATTGCGAGGCAGAACTCGCAGCGCGCATTGCAGACAGCGTATGGGCCCTGCAGGAAGCGCGGCGGGCGAGTGTGGCTGCCGCAGACGCGCCGGACACGCAGGCTACCCCGACACCTGACGAAGCACCAGAGTCAAAGGCCGATGAGCCGACGACACACGCGCGGCACCCCAGTACGTTTGAGTCGTTCTGGCAGGGGTTGTTTGGCTTGCGTCCATAGGTGCCGATAGGTCTGCCCGCTAGCTGCGGGTGATTGGAGGCAAGCCCATCTCGCCCCGCGAGCGAGATCGCCGAGGTCATGCTGATGGCGACCGGCAACGCCTTCGTCATGGGCCAAACGATTGCGGATTGCCGTTTGCCGAGGTGCCGGGTTCATTTGGGCGCTTGGGCCGCATGAGCAACAAACACCCGCGCCTCGCGACCATTAAAGGATTCATGTTGGCTGCCGATGAGCTGATTGCGTCTGTTGCGGTCAATCAGCTTATTCGTCGTCATGCCCAACTATCCGCATTCTGGCTGCCGTATGGGCTTTCCGATCTGGTCGGCGCTGCTGGCGCACGCCGTCATCTGCAGGCAATCGATGGTCAGCAATATCGAGCACTCCGATCGACAGGCGCCCACGAGAAGTCTCTCCTGCTGCGCGAGCCAGACCAGCCCGTACCGAACTCCAAAGCGAGCCTGATGTGCGACAAAGCCACTTTGCCCGGCTGCTATCCGGCCTGATCGGTTTGCTGGTTCTGTGCGGTTGCCACCAGCAAGACGCCCCCATCACCAGTTCGCCCCCGCCACACCGGACCAGCATTACGGCATTGATCTGGGCGCCGGACTGGCCCGAGCAGATGCTTCAGATGGCGGCCGAGTTCAGCAAGTTCAATCCCGATGTGCAGGTGGACGTTCAGTTCATGATCGGCAATTCGGTCGAAGAGAACATCAAACCACGCGTCGCCGCCGGCACGCTGCCCGATCTGTTGAGCGTCAACCCCAATGCCTATTCAGCCGAACTGGCCGATCAGAGCGTCCTTGCCGATGTCAGCCAGACATCGGCGTGGACGCACATGCTCGCCCCGCTCAAGCGGGACTGGACCAGCCGCCGCGGCAAAGGATTCGGCATCTCGGGCGGTGTCGCGACGACGATGATCTACTACAACCGTGAGATGTTCACAAAAGCGGGCGTCGACAAGCTGCCGGCGAATTTCGACGAGTTCCTGCGTGTTTGTGCGCAGCTCAAACGGGCAGGATTCACGCCCATGATGTTGAACGGCGCATTCCCGAACATGCTCGGAAACGGACCGTTTGCCTCGGGCTTCGCCAACAACGTGGTCGCGCACGAGCCGAACTGGAAAAGCAAGATGGCCGAGGGCACGCTGGATCTCGGCACGCCCGAGGTCGCCGATATCTTCGCCAGGATGGCGCTGCTGCCCGAACGCGGTTACGTCCAGGCATCGTTCATGGCAACCGGCTACGACGACGGCATGCGTCTTTTCAAGGAAGGCAAGGTGGCGATGGCTTTCCAGGGCAGTTGGGCAGCGGGCCTGCTGCTGCACGGCAATCGCTTCGCGGTCGGCGTGTTCATTCCGCCATGGAATAAGCGCGGCGAGCAGGTGGTGCCCGTGCTCGGCAGCGAGACAGGCTTTGCCGTGTGCGAGACGCCCAACAAAGCGGCTGCGATGCGCTTTCTGGAATTCATCGCCGGCAAAGGCTTCCCGATTCTGCAGAGAAAGCGCCACAACATCTCTCCGTTCCAGCAAGGCGCAGAAACGGCCGTCAGCGACCCGGAAATCGTCGACTACACGAACACGGTCAGCCGCTATCTGGTCACTGCCAGCCCGTACTATTCGACGCTACCTTCAAACACGCTCGAGTCACTGCATGGATTGATGCAGGACGTGTTGCTCAAAAAGATGTCGCCCAGGCAAGCAGCAAAGCGCCTCGACGAATCGGTCAAGAATGAAGCGAAGATGCACTACAAATGAACTCGATCCCAAGGTTGCTGCGACGCGCTTTCGACTATCTCTCACAGGACCTGCTTCGCCGCGTTGAGATTCGCCACCGGTTGGTTGCCGCGTTCATCCTGCTGTCTCTGCTGCCGATCTTCATTTCGGCGTGCATTTCGTATGTGAACTCGATCGCGGCAATCAAGGACAACGCAGAGATATTCTCGAAGGAGGTGGTCAAGCAGGTATCGAGAAACATCGAGTTGCGCATGCAGCAGATCGAGACGGAAAGCAACTTGCTGGTGCTCTCCAATCGGGTTCAGGGCGCGCTTTCCAGGGCGGCAAGCGGCAACGGCAAGGAGCAGAGCGAGGCACGCCAGGACATGGCGCGGCTGCTCCTCGAGCATTACGGATCGGTTGATTTCATCAACCAGAAGTATCTGCTCGACAAGAACAACCGAATTCTGGACACACAGGCCGCCACGCAATTGACCCAGGGTGTGACGCGCCTCGTTGGGCGCGCTCAGGACGAGCGTGGGCACACGTACTGGGGCAGCTACGACAACGGTGTCGGACAGCAAAACCTCGGGGTAGTGCGCGCCATCATCGACAAGAACAGCAACCAGCAGCTCGGCAATCTGGTTCTGATCCTCCGCCCGGCCTACTTCTCGACCATCTTCAACGACGTTGCTACCGGCAGTGGTACGCAAATCTACATCCTCGATGCGAGCAACGAGGTGATCATCCGGGCCGCCGACGCATCGAATGACACCGGCGCGGCACCCGAACCCGGCCTGCTCGAAAACATCGCGCGCAACGCAACTTCGGGCGAAGCGCAAAGCTTCGTCGCGGTCGAGGGAAAGCGCGGCGGACGTTACCTGGCTGCGTACGCGAAAATCCCCGGCACGACCTGGTTCGTGGTGAGCACCATCGCGGAGAAAAAACTGACGGCCGAGGCACAAGCCGTGCGAAACCAGATCGCGCTGGTCGGCATCTCGGGGGTGTTGCTGTCGATCTTCCTTGCTTACTTCATATCGCACAGCATTTCTGCGCCGCTCAGGGAGCTGGTGCGCAAGGTGCACGATACCGGCGACGATGCCGGTGCCCAGGTGGACGACGGGAAGCAAGCCGACGCAGGGGCCCGCGCCAAGGACGAACTGAGCAGGCTCGCGCAGCGCTTCGAGAGAATGCGCGAAGCGATCAAGCAGAAGATCCAAAAGATCAACGAGATCAATGCCTCGCTCGAGCAAACCGTCATCGAACGGACGGCAGAGCTTGTCACGCGGGAGCGGGAGTCGCGCACGCTGATCGAGAACTCGCCCGATACGATTGCCCGCTATGACCGCGAGTCTCGCCGCATCTACGCCAATCCCGCGTTCTGTGCGTCGGCGGGGTGCAGTCTCACGGAAGCGCTCGGCAAGCGGCCCTCGGAGCTGCCTGGTGGCGCCAACGCGCGCGTCTACGAAAAGATCATCAGCGACGTCATTGCAAGCGGAACCAGCGCGCAGTTCGAACTGAGATGGGCCGGCAAGGATGGGCAGGAACAATGCACGCACGTCCGCCTCACGCCGGAGGCCGACCACGCTGGCCATGTGCATTCCGTGTTGGCTGTCGGTCGTGATCTCTCCGACCGGATGGCGTTTGAGGCAACCATCTGGAAACAGGCCAATTTCGATGCACTGACGGGCCTGCCGAATCGCCAGATGTTCCATGAGCGCCTCGCTCAGGAAGCCGGACAGCCAAGCCGCTTCGGGCAGCGCATGGCGTTGATGCTGATCGATCTCGACCGCTTCAAGGAGGTCAACGACTCGCTCGGGCACGACATGGGCGATGTTTTGCTGATCGAAGCCGGCAAACGCATCGCTTCATGCGTGCGCCAATCGGATACGGTCGCCCGTCTTGGCGGCGATGAGTTCACCGTCATTCTGCCCAATCTGGATGACGCAGAGAGCGCTGAGCGGATCGCAAAGACCATCATCGGCAAGCTGGCCGAGCCATTCAAGCTGGGCACGGACGAAGCGTTCATTTCTGCCAGCCTCGGCGTCACGTTTTACCCCGACGACGCCCGCGATCTCGATGCGCTGTTCAAGAACGCCGATCAAGCCATGTATGCGGCCAAGAACGCCGGGCGCAATCGCTTCAGCTATTTCAAGCCCGATATGCAGGTGGAGGCCGAAAGGCGCCTGCGGCTCACCAACGATTTGCGCGCCGCGCTGCCAAGCCAGCAGTTTCAAGTCTGCTATCAGCCCATTGTCGACCTCGCAACGGGCGAGGTTTGCAAAGCCGAGGCGCTGATCCGTTGGCTGCACCCCGAGCGCGGCACGATCAGCCCGCACGATTTCATTTCCGTGGCGGAAGACACGGGCCTCATCATCCCCATCGGCGATTGGGTGTTCAAGCAAGCTGTGCAACAGGCGCGTCAATGGCGCGATCAATTCCATCCTTCTTTCCAGATCAGCGTCAACATGTCTCCGGTCCAGATGCGCCAGGATGGCCAACTGTGCGCGCGATGGTCCGACTTCCTCGCGCGCGAAGGCTTGCCGGTGCAGAGCGTGATGGTGGAAATCACGGAAGGGCTGCTATTGCAGGCCGAATCGCGGACGGACGAGGCGCTGCTGACCTTGCGCAGCGCTGGCATTGGGATCTCGATCGACGACTTCGGGACCGGTTACTCATCGCTCGCCTATCTCAAGCGCTTCGACATTGACTACCTGAAGATCGATCGTTCATTCGTCCACAACCTGAGCTTTGATGAAGACAACCAGGCGCTGTGCGAGGCAATGGTCGTCCTCGCGCACAAACTGGGGCTCAAAGTCATTGCCGAGGGTGTGGAGACCGCAGAGCAACGGGATTTTCTCAAGGCGGTCGATTGCGATTTTGCGCAGGGCTTTTTCTATTCGACGCCGGTCCTGCCGCATGCGTTTGAACAGCGGGTGTGGCCGCAGTCTGCAAAACGCGCTGCTGATGCTGAGGCATGAGGGACTGAGACGCCCTGACCCGCTCAGGGCGTTTTTATTTGCGGTTGCGGCTATCGACGCTCCACCGCTTCCAGTGCAAGCAGGATGTACGCGCCAATGGCATCAAGGAACACCAACCGCAATCCACCGTTGACAACACCAACCCAATCCACCAAGCTCCCCACCATGCCTCGCCATACCGCCTGCCTCGCGTCGATTATTCGCACCATTCCTGGAATGGTGGGTTAGCGCGCGTCAGCTAGTAGCGAACAAACCCGCCCCCGAGGCGGGTTTTTTTGTGCCCGCCTCCTGAACCCTCCCCTGTCAGGAGCTTGTCATGACGCAGCAATCGCACACGCCCGCCGCCGCATGCACCCAGGTCACGCTGCATCTGGTGTGCGGCAAGATTGGCGCAGGAAAATCGACGTTGACGCAGCGGCTAGCCGACGCGCCCGCCACCGTGCTGCTGAGTGAAGACACCTGGCTCGCGCATCTGTACCCGGACGAGATCAAGAGCGTGGCCGACTACGCCCGCAGTGCGCGCCGCTTGCGTGGTGCATTGACTGACCACCTCTGCGCGCTGTTAGGCACGGGGCTCTCCGTTGTGCTGGATTTCCCGGCCAACACGCCCATCAGCCGCGCGTGGATGCGCGAAGTCTTCGAGCGCGCCGGTGTCGCGCACCAACTGCATTACCTGGACGTTCCCGATGTGGTCTGCAAGCAGCGTCTGCACGATCGCAATGCAGCCGGCGCCCATCCGTTCGCGCCGACCGATGCGGAGTTCGAAGAGATCACACGCTACTTTGTCCCGCCCACGGCGGAAGAAGGCTTCCACGTGGTGCGGCACACATGATCATCTGGCGCCCAACAACCGACACTCCGCCGACAACGCCAACAAATTCGGATCCCGCTCCCGATTGCGCTGCATCACCAGCACGATGTGCTGACTGATCGCGTAGCGCGCCGCCAGCGGAATCAGCTGCACCTTGGGGCTGAAATCCGCCACGCGGCGCGGCAGCAGTGCATAGCCGATGCCGCCGCTCACCAGGTTCATGAGCGAGAAGATGTCGCCCACGCGCAGCGCGATCTGCGGCGCGTAGCCCGCCTTGTCGAACGCAGCCATGAAGTCGTGATACGTGGCGAAGTCGTCCCCGAGTGCGACGAACTTCTCGCCGCGCACGGCCTGCAGATCGATCTCCGCCGATGGCGCATACGGCGAACCGAGCGGCGCGGCAAACAAAATCTCATCATCGAACATCGGCACGGTCAGCAAATCGGGATTGCGCAGCGGCTCGCCCAGCGCGATGACGATGGCGTCGAGCTGGCCGTCTTCCAGCTTGGCCAGCAGGCTGCGGTTCGAGCCCAGCGTAAGTTCGATGTCGAGCGCAGAGCGCCGCGTCTTCAGCCCTGCGAAGATGCGCGGCAGCGTGCCGACCGTCATCGAATAGAGCCCGCCGATCTTCAGCGTCGTCGACGAGAACCCCGCTGCCTCGCGCGTGCGGCGCACACCGGCTTCGCATTCGGCCAGGATGCGCTCCACATGCTCGGCAAACACATAGGCGGTGGACAGCGGAATGAGCTTGCGCCCGTCGCGCTTGAACAGCGGACAGCGTAGCCCTTCCTCCAACGAATGCAGCGCGCGGTGCACGCTCACCGTGCTCTGCCCAAGCGCCTCCGACACGCGCGCCATATTGCCCAGCGTCATGAAGGACTGGAACACCTCCAGCTTCTTCAACGTGATGTCTTCATCAATTGCCATGGTCCTGTCTCCGCCGGGCGTGGGCTTGCTGCGCCGCACTTTGCCGTGATTTGCCCATTGTTTCATTAACTTCAAGTTAATGAAACCGCGACAAGGTTGATTGAAGTGCATGGCCTTCCGGCATACGGTACAGCCCATCGAGTTCACGGTTGGAGCTGCCCACTCATGCAAGCGATGTCCAACAATCCGGCCAACGCCGCCATCCCGCCCCAGTGGCGCAAGCGGCGCGACGAGAAGGAACGCCGCCTGGCCGCCGCCCGCCGGATCGCCAACGGCAAGGTCATCCCCACCGGCGATATCGTCGCCGCGCTCGAAGCGCTGCTCGCCCCGGGCGACCGCGTGGTGCTGGAGGGCAACAACCAGAAGCAGGCCGACTTCCTGTCGCGCTCGCTGGCCAAGGTGAACCCCGAGCACCTGCACGATCTGCACATGATCATGCCGAGCGTGAGCCGCGCCGAGCACCTCGACATCTTCGAAGCCGGCATTGCGCACAAGCTCGACTTCTCGTTTGCCGGGCCGCAGAGCCTGCGCATCAGCCAGCTGCTGGCCGACGGGCTGCTGGAAGTCGGCGCCATCCACACCTACATCGAGCTGTATGCACGGCTGGTGGTGGACCTGATCCCCAACGTGTCGCTGGTGGCCGGCTTCAAGGCGGACCGCCAAGGCAACATCTACACCGGCCCCAGCACCGAAGACACACCCGCGCTGGTCGAGCCCGCGGCGTTCTCCGATGGCATCGTCATCGTGCAGGTCAACGAGATCGTCGATGACCCGGCCGATCTGCCGCGCGTTGACATTCCCGGCTCATGGGTCGACTTCATCGTGCAGGCCGACAAGCCGTTCTACATCGAGCCGCTGTTTACGCGTGACCCGCGCCTCATCAAGCCCGTGCACGTGCTGATGGCGATGATGGCCATTCGCGGCATCTACCAGCGGCACAACGTGCAGTCGCTCAACCACGGCATTGGCTTCAACACGGCGGCCATCGAGCTGATCCTGCCGACCTACGGTGAACGCCTCGGCCTCAAGGGCAAGATCTGCCGCAACTGGACACTCAACCCGCACCCGACGCTGATCCCCGCCATCGAATCGGGCTGGGTGGAAAGCGTGCATTGCTTCGGCACCGAACTCGGCATGGAACGCTACGTGGCCGCGCGCCCCGATGTGTTCTTCACCGGGCGTGATGGCTCGCTGCGCTCGAACCGCATGCTGTGCCAATTGGCCGGGCAATACGCGGTGGACCTCTTCATCGGCGCGACGCTGCAAGTCGATGGCGATGGGCATTCGTCCACCGTCACGCGTGGTCGCCTGGCCGGCTTTGGCGGTGCGCCCAACATGGGCCACGACCCGCGCGGCCGCCGTCATGCCACGCCCGCATGGCTCGACATGACTGAACCGGTGACGATGCTGGAGCGCGGCAAGAAGCTCGTCGTGCAAATGGTCGAGACGTTCCAGGAAGGCGGCAAGCCGACCTTCGTCGACACGCTGGATGCGGTGGCCGTCGCCAAGCAAAGCGGCATGCCGCTTGCGCCCATCATGATCTACGGCGACGACGTCACCCACCTGCTGACCGAAGACGGCATCGCGTATCTCTACAAGGCGCGCTCGCTGGAAGAGCGGCGCGCGATGATTGCCGCCGTGGCGGGCGTGACCTCCATCGGCCTGCGCCACGATCCGTCCAAGACGGAACAGATGCGCCGCGACGGCCTGATCGCCCTGCCCGAAGACCTCGACGTGCGCCGCAGCGATGCCAGCCGCGAGCTGCTCGCCGCCAAGAGCATCGCGGACTTGGTGGAATGGTCCGGCGGCTTGTATGACCCGCCTGCACGCTTCCGGAGCTGGTGATGGAAAAGATCCTGAATCGGCCCCTGCCCGCCAGCCCGAAAGCACGCGCAAAGCGATTAGCCGCGCTCGTGGAGTCCGCGCTCATCGACGAGGTGACGCTCTCGCCCAAACCTGGCCTCGTCGATGTGCGTGGCAACGGCGCGCATCACGATCTCGACTGGACGCTGATGGTGCATTCGGCCCAGACGCTGCGCCCCGCGTTTGAAGCCATGGCGCTGGCTGGCGCACAGATTGATTCGCCGCTGGCCCT
Organism: Ralstonia sp. A12; assembly: GCF_000801955.1. Lineage (GTDB taxonomy): Bacteria > Pseudomonadota > Gammaproteobacteria > Burkholderiales > Burkholderiaceae > Ralstonia. The sequence continues at coordinate 81,801 of NZ_JSZO01000002.1, read as the reverse complement.
GCGTGAACGCATCGGCCGCCTGGGCCGCGAAGGCGAAGCGGCCATGCTGGACGCCACCGGTGGCATCAACACACACCGCGGTGCCATCTGGGCACTCGGCCTGCTGGTGACGGCGGCTGCGCAGGCACCGCATGCACTGGGTGCTGCCGCTGTTGCAAGCCGCGCAGCGCGCCTGGCCAACATCCCCGATCGCTTTGCACCCATGTCGACCGGCCACAAGGGCGAGCGCGCATGCAATGACTATGGCGTCGGTGGCGCCAAGGGCCAGGCCTGTGCCGGTTTTCCGCATGTGATCAAGGTGGCGTTGCCGGCGTTGCGTCAAGCGCGGGCAGCGGGGTTGCGCGAAGACCACGCGCGCGTGGATGCGCTGCTCGCCATCATGGCCACGCTGGACGACACCTGCGTGCTCGCGCGCGGTGGCGCCGATGCGTTGCGCGTCGTGCAAACCGGCGCGGCAACGGTACGCGCCGAAGGCGGTCTCGCCATGCCGCAGGGCCGCCACGCGTTCCGCTTGCTCGAACAAGACATGCTGGCGCGACACGTGTCACCCGGCGGTGCAGCCGACCTGCTGGCCGCCGCGCTATTCCTCGACCGACTGCCCGCCAGCGCACACGCATCCGACCTCGAATCCGAATCTGCGTCCCTCCTTCAGGAAACCGAACATGGAGCATCTTGATTTTCAGTTCACTGGCGGCGCACCCGCCGGCCGGCGTGCGTATGCCGGCGTGGTCGGCTCGGGCGACCTCGAAGTGCTGCTGACCCCCGGCAACGCCGGCCAGATCGACGTGGCCATCACCACCTCCGTCAACGGCATGGGCGCGACGTGGCAGGCGCAGCTTGCGCGCGTGTTCGGCTCGCATCCATGGCCCGCTGCCAAGATCGTCATCAACGACTTCGGCGCGACACCGGCCGTGGTGCGGTTGCGACTTGAGCAGGCGCTCGAAGCGCTCACGTCGTAAGGAGAGGCCATGTCACGCAACCCGATTGAACGCGACAGCTTTATCGAACGCGATGCGCGCCGTCGTGCGATGGCCCTGCTCGACCCCGGCACCTTCCGCGAGCTGCTTGACCCGTTCGAACAACTGACCTCGCCGTGGCTGCCGCGCCAGGGCATCGTCACGCAGGCCGATGACGGCGTGGTGGTGGCGCGCGGCACATTGGGCGGACAACCCGCCGTGGTGCTCGCCATTGAAGGCGCCTTCCAGGGCGGCAGCATGGGCGAGGTGTCCGGCGCCAAGATTGCCGGCGCGCTGGAGTTGGCGGCAGAAGACAACCGCAACGGCATTCCGACGCGCGCCGTGATCGTCTTCGAGACCGGCGGTGTGCGGCTGCAGGAGGCCAACCTTGGCCTCGCCGCCATTGCCGAGATCCATGCGGCCATCCGCGCGCTACGTGAGTACGGGCCGGTGATCGGCATCACCGCGGGCGTGGTCGGCTGCTTTGGCGGCATGAGCATCGCAGCGGGCCTGTGCAGCTACCTGCTGATGACGCGCGAGGCACGCTTGGGCCTCAACGGCCCGCAAGTGATCGAGCAGGAAGCCGGCATCGAGGAATATGACTCGCGCGACCGCCCCTTCATCTGGAGCCTGACCGGCGGCGAACAACGCAATGCTACCGGCCTGGCCGATGTCTGTATCGAAGACGATGCCGTCAGCATCCGCGCGCAGGTGATCGAGTGGCTGCGTGCCGGTTCGCCCAAGCACCAGCGCAGCGAACAAGTCGACCATTACCTCGCACAGCTCGCCGCTGTCGACACCTCGCGTCAGGCCATGGCCGAAGATGTGCGCACGCTCTACGCTGCCAAGGATCAAGCATGAGCCAAACAGAACTCTCCACACGCGGCGCAACCTGGATGCGCGCGCTCACCGGCGGCACACCGGTTGCCGGCTACGGCAGCACGTTGCAAGTCATCGATGCCACGCTGGCGGATCAACCCGCCCGCTACATCGCCGTGGTGCCCGATGCCAAGAACCGCTTCCCGCGTGCTCGCAATGGCGAGGTCGGCCTGGTTGAAGGCTGGCAGCTCGCGCGCGCCGTGCGCGATGTCATGGCCGAAGACGCCGGGCAAGACAAGAAGCGCGCCATCGTCGCGGTGATTGATGTGGCAAGCCAAGCCTACGGCCGCCGCGAGGAAGCCTACGGTATCCACCTCGCACTGGCCGCAGCAGCCGATGCCTACGCTGCCGCGCGGTTGGCTGGGCATCCGGTGATCGGCCTGATCGTTGGCCGCGCCATGTCGGGCGCGCTGCTGGCGCACGGCTATCAGGCCAATCGACTGCTCGCACTCGACGATGCCGAGGTGATGGTGCACGCGATGGGCAAGGCGGCCGCTGCACGCGTGACGCTGCGCTCGGTGGCCGACCTCGAACGCCTCGCGCAGGAGATCCCGCCCATGGCGTACGACATTGCCAGCTTTGCGTCGCTCGGGCTGCTGTGGAAGCTGCTGAAGGTCAAGTCCGCCAACGCACCGGATGCAGGCGACGTCGACGCCGTGCAGACCGCACTTGCAGCGGCACTCGCTGACATTGCAGCCGACCCATCGCGCGGGCTGGAAAGCCGGCTGGGCGCACCGCTGCGCAAGGCGTCGTCGGAAGTACGCGAACGCCTGCGCGCGCAATGGAACGCGTAACGAACAGGAGATGACACCGGCGCCAACCCAAGCGCCCAGTCGGTTTGGCCGTACCTGCCCTAGATGGCGCCTTGAATTTCTGTGAGCGGGCGGAAAAAAGAAGGAGGCCTGTTTGAGCGAAGCGAGTTTGCCTCCTTCTCCGCCCGGTTACAGAAATTCAAGGGATGGGTCGCCATCTCGGGCGCGCCTTTCTTTGCTTACTTTCTTTGGCAAGACAAAGAAAGTGAGTCAGCCCCGGCAGGGGATGAAACAAGGGATGCACCACTAACGCAAACAAGCAGTCTTCACACCTCGATCACCACAACACCCATAACAGGCGACCCATCGCCGTTCCTTCAGGAGACAAAGACGTGATCATCTACGGTACGACCCTGCTGGCGCTATGTCACATCGCCGGCCTCTTCCTGGGCGACTTGCTCGGCCAGGCCATCGGCGTGAAAGCCAACGTTGGCGGCGTAGGCATCGCCATGTTGCTGCTGATCTTTGCGCGCCTCTACCTGCACAAGCGCGGGCTGATGCCGGCCGCCACCGAGGCCGGCGTCTCATTCTGGGGCGCGATGTACATCCCGGTGGTGGTGGCAATGGCCGCCACGCAGAACGTGGTGACGGCACTGCGCGGCGGCCCCGTAGCACTGCTCGGTGCCATCGGCGCGGTCGTGGTGTGCGGCGTGTGCATCGCACTCATCAACCGCACAGGCAGAGCAGAAGACCGGCAACCACTGCCACCCCTGCCTGAATCCGAACAAGCCCGCGCCTAAGGAGCCTCACCATGCTGTCAATGCTGGAAAAAGTTCTGCAGCACAACGGGCTCGTCGCCGCCTTTGCGCTCGTCGGTATCGTGATGGGCCTGTCGATGTGGCTGTCCAAGAAGCTGACCTTTGGGCGCGTGCACGGCTCGGCCATCGCCATCATGATCGGGCTGGTGCTGGCCTACTGGGGTGGCATGCAGACCGGCGGCGAGCGCGGCCTGGCTGACCTCAAGCTGTTCGGCGGCATCGGCCTGATGGGCGGTGCGATGCTGCGCGACTTCGCCATCGTCGCCACCGCATTCGAAGTGCAGGTGACCGAGGCACGCAAGGCAGGCCTGATCGGCGCCATCTCGCTGCTGCTGGGGACGGTGCTGCCGTTCATCGTCGGCGCGTGCGTGGCCTACGCCTTCGGGTACACCGACGCGGTGAGCGTCACCACCATCGGCGCGGGTGCGGTCACGTACATCGTCGGCCCGGTGACGGGCGCGGCGCTGGGTGCCAGCTCCGATGTGATGGCGTTGTCGATTGCCACGGGCCTGGTCAAGGCGATCCTGGTGATGGTCGGCACGCCCTTCGCAGCCAAGGCCTTGGGCCTGAACAACCCGCGTGCGGCCATGGTGTTCGGCGGGTTGGCGGGTACGGTCAGCGGCGTATCGGCTGGGCTTGCGGCCACGGATCGGCGCCTGGTGCCCTATGGCTCGCTGGTGGCGACGTTCCATACGGGCATCGGCTGCCTGCTCGGTCCGTCGGTCCTATTCCTCGCGACGCAAGCGCTGCTGCGATGACACACATGCCGCTGCGTGCGCACGATCTGCTTTGGGTATCTGAGATGCCCACGACAGCGGACGGTGCACCTTTGCCGGATTGGGCCGTTGCGGCATGCCGGCAAGGTGCGCCGGTCGTCGTGCGCCGTGCGCCGCGTGGTGCCGATGGGTCGATCCCGGTAGGCCTGCGCGGCAGTGGCCGCAGCGAACGCTGTGCGGCCACCGCGGCTGCCAGCACGGTCACACGCGTGATCACACCCGAAGCATTGGCGACCACCACCGTCGCCATCGCCGACAACGCACCGTTTGCGGCACTCCGCACCGTGCGTGCATTGGCAACGGAACTCAACGCACTCGGCTGGGCATGGGGCCCAACTGGCGGTGCAGGCTTTGCGCTCGCCACCGGTTTGCCCGTGCTGCATGCGGATAGCGATCTCGATCTTGTCGTACGCATGCCGCATGCTCCATCGGCTGCACAGCGTGATCACCTTGTGCGCTTGCTGGACGACATCGAATGCCGTGTCGATCTGCAGATCGATACCGGCCACGGTGGTTTCGCACTACGCGATTGGCTAGCGTCACCGCACAAGACGTTGCTCAAGACCGACCACGGCCCCCGCCTCGTCGCAGACCCGTGGAGCGACGTGGCATGAGCATCCTCTTCATGTTCCCCGGCCAGGGCAGCCAGCGTGCGGGCATGCTTCACGCGTTGCCTGATGACCCGGCCGTCGCACAAACACTGGCCGAAGCCGGTGATGTGCTGGGTACGGATCCGCTCACGCTCGATACCGCAGAGGCATTGCGGTCGACCGTGGCGGTTCAACTCTGCCTGCTGATTGCCGGTGTGGCGGTGGCACGCACGCTCGTTCGCCAGGACGCTGCGCCGGACATGGTAGCCGGCCTATCCATCGGCGCGTGGCCCGCGGCGGTCGTGGCGGGCGTGCTGGATTTCAGCGATGCGCTGCGCCTCGTCCGCCTGCGCGGGCAGCTCATGGAGGACGCGTATCCAAGCGGCTATGGCATGGCCGTCACGGCCGGTTTGACCGAACCCGAAGTCACCGCCGTCGTCGCGCAAGTCAACTCGCCGGCAACGCCAGCTTATGTCGCCAACCTGAATGCAGAACGACAGATTGTCGTGGCGGGCAGCGATGCGGCACTCACACAAGTCATGGCGCTCGCGCAGGCGGCAGGCGCATCAACGGCGACGCGGTTGTGCATGGCCGTGCCGTCGCACTGCCGATTGCTCGATGTGCAGGCGGCTGAACTGACCGCTGCTGCTGCAAAGGTCACGCCACACGCACCGCAGCTCACCTACGTCAGCAGCAGCCGCGCGCGGGCGCTCTTCCGCGCGAATCTCATCGTCGAAGACCTGACATGGAATATGGCGCGGCCGGTACTCTGGCACGACACGCTACGCCATGCGCTTGAGCGCGGTGCGCGCATGGCGGTGGAGGTACCGGGCGGGGGCGCGCTGGCGCGTCTCGCGCAAGGCGTGTTTGCGGACGATGCGGTGTTGGATGTGGGCGGCGGATTGGATGCGGTGCGGGTGCGGATACAGCGCCAAGCGCGCGCCGACGGCAGATAGGACAGACCAGTCATCAACGAAACGGGGCTCCAACGCCCCGTTTTTTTATGCCCTGACGGGTATACCCGATGTTGCAACCTGATTTGCTCCCACCGATACTTCGCAAACAGATTTGCGTGTATTTCATCAATGCAAATCTGCTTGCCTCATCAAGCACATCCACATTTCAAGGGGTTGCACATGAAATTCGCTGCAAAACTGATCGCGGCAGTGCTCGTCGCGGCGTCCTTTGCTGGTCAGGCCGCACGGGCTGAGACGCTGCTGGTCGCATGTGATACGGCCTTCGTGCCGTTCGAATTCAAGCAGGGCGACCAGTACGTCGGGTTCGACATCGACCTCTGGAAGGAAATCGCCAAGGACGCCAAGCTTGACTACAAGCTGCAGCCGATGGACTTCAACGGCATCCTGCCAGCGCTGCAGACGCGCAATGTCGACGTGGCGCTGGCCGGCATCACCATCAAAGACGAGCGCAAAAAGATCGTCGACTTCTCCGACGGCTACTACGACAGCGGCTTCACGCTGATGGTGCCGGCGGCCAGCACGATCAAGGGCGCGGATGACCTAAAGGGCAAATCGCTCGCCATCAAGACCGGCACCTCCGCCGCCGACTACGCCAAGGCGCACTTTGCCGGCACCGACCTGCGCCAGTTCCCGAACATCGACAACGCCTATCTGGAGCTGGCCACTGGCCGCGTCGATGCCGCAATGCACGACACGCCCAACGTGCTGTACTACATCAACACCATCGGCAAGGGCCGCGTGAAAGCGGTGGGCCAGCAGATGATGGCGCACCAGTACGGCATTGCCTTCCCCAAGGGCAGCCCGCTGGTGCCCAAGGTCAACGCAGCGCTGGCAAAGATCAAGGCCGATGGCCGCTACACGGCGATCTACAAGAAGTGGTTCGGCACCGAGCCGGCCAAGCTGTGATGCCTTTCATGCAACACAGGCTGGAGATCGTTTATGGAGTTTGATCTGTCGGTTGTGGTCGACGCGCTGCCCGCGCTGTTGCAGGGCGCGCGGCTGACGGTGTGGATCACAGTCGTTGGCCTTGTCGGCGGCGTGCTCACCGGGCTGCTATTCGGCCTGATGCGCGCCTACGGCAATGCGCTGTGCCAGAAGATCGCCTTCGCCTACGTCGAGTTTGTGCGCGGCACGCCCATCGTCGTGCAGGTGATGTTCATCTACTTTGCGCTGCCCATACTGCTGCACATTCGCGTGGATGCGATGACCGCCGCGGTGGTGTCGATCATCGTCAACTCGGGCGCCTACATTGCCGAGATCGTGCGCGGCGCATTTCTCTCCGTGCCGCGCGGGCTGAAGGAAGCCGGGTTGGCGCTGGGCATGCCCGCCTGGCGCGTGCTGGCCTTCGTGATCGGACCGGTGGCGCTGCGTCGCATGACACCACCGCTGGGCAACCAGTTCATCGTCAGCCTGAAAGACACCTCGCTGTTCATCGTCATCGGCGTGGGTGAACTCACGCGGCAGGGGCAAGAGATCATGGCGTCCAACTTCCGTGCGGTGGAAATCTGGTCCGCCGTGGCCATCATCTACCTGTGCATGATCGGCACGCTCACGTTCGGGCTGCGCACGATGGAAAAGAGGATGCGGATGCTATGAGCACCAACGACCCGATCGTCCAATTCAAGCGCGTCACCAAGCGCTTCGGCCAGACCACCGTGCTCGATGGCGTGGACCTGAACATCATCAAGGGGGAAGTGGTCGTGCTGATCGGCCCCTCCGGCTCGGGCAAGTCGACGCTGCTCCGTTGCATCAATGCGCTGGAACAGATCGACGGTGGCGACCTGATCGTCGACGGCATCAGCGTGCTGGGCGGCGCAAAGAAGGTGCGCGAGATCCGGCAGGAAGCCGGTATGGTCTTCCAGCAGTTCAACCTGTTCCCGCAATTGACGGCGCTGGAGAACGTCGCATTCGGCCCGCGACAGGTACGCGGCATGGGCAAGCAGGCTGCCGAAGATCTGGCGCGCGAGCTGCTCGCCAAGGTCGGGCTGGCAGCACGCGCCGGTCACTACCCAAGCGAGTTGTCCGGCGGCCAGCAGCAGCGCGTCGCCATTGCGCGCGCATTGGCCGTCAAACCCAAGCTGATGCTGTTTGATGAGCCCACTTCCGCGCTCGACCCCGAGTTGCGGCAAGAGGTGCTGCGCGTGATGCAGTCACTTGCCGAAGAAGGCATGACGATGGTCGTCGTCACCCACGAGATGGCATTTGCGCGCAAGGTCGGCACGCGCCTAATCTTCATGGAGCACGGCCACATCGCCGTCGATGGCCCTGCCGTGAACGTGCTCGATGCGCCGCCCAACCAGCGCCTGCGCGATTTCCTTCAACACGTCGAATGATTCCTGGCACATGCCGTCCTTAGCTTTTGTCGAGATTTCCGGCACGCCGTTTGAAGCGGGCCAACAGCTGGGGCGCTTCGGCGCCGCCGCCGTTCACCAGCATCTACTGAAGACCGAGTCCTGGCAAAGCGTGATGCGCTGGCGCGGCAGTGCAACGGCAGACGCCATGGCCGCACTTGTGCGCGAACGCTTTCCGCGCATCTGGGCCGAACTGCAAGGGCTGGCAGATGGGCTGCAACTGCCGTTCGACGACGTCTTCCTGTGGAACTGCCGGGGCGATGTCTGGGCCGCCACCAACGACGGCTGTACCACCGTGCAGATCCCCGACACCAGCCAGCGGCAGATTGCGCACAACGAAGACGGCGACCCTGGCTTTGCCGGGCACTGCGCAATCGCGCAGTGCCGCATCGAGGGCGGCCCCGGGTTCGCGGCGTTCGTCTATCCGGGCTCGCTTCCCGGCCACACCTTTGCTGTAACTGATGCCGGTTTGGCAATGACCGTGAACAACCTGCGCCTGCGGGATGTGGCAACTGAGGCGGTGGCTGGCGTGCCGCGCATGGTGCTGACGCGCGCGGTGCTCGATGCCGCCACGCTCGACGCCGCCGTGTGGCTGCTACGCGAATCCCCACGCGCAGGCGGTTTCCATCTGACGCTGGGGCAGTGCGCGCACCCTGCGCTATTGAGCGTTGAGTTTGGCGCACGCGGCTGCTCGGTGCGCGAGATCACCGAACCCTCGCTGCACGCCAACCATGCGATCCATCCGTCGATGCTTAACGCGCCGCAGATCATCACCGACTCTTCCGGCCACCGGCAAGCGCGCGGCGATGCGTTGCTGGCGCATGCACAGGCCAGCGGTCAGGCCATCGACCCGCTTGCCATCCTCGCCGACCAGGGCGATGCGGCGCTGCCAATCTACCGCGCAGACCCACACGACCCCGACAACGAGAACACGCTGGCCACCGCCCACATCACCATCCTGCCGGCTCACATAGAATGGGCGGTTTATGAACATCCCGGGCGCCCAGCCCGGTATCGGATGGTCAATGGACACCAGCAAACAGAGGTCACGCCGTAAGACGGAACCACAGCAAGCCGAGCCGCCACGCAGCGTCGACGGCCTGCGCGAACTGCTGCTGCGCATCGGCCGCGACGAGGCCGATCTGTCGCTCGGCACCAAGGCGCATACGGTATTGGCCAAGCTGATCGAGCGTCCGGAAGAAGTCGCCGTGCGCACCATTACCGATCTGGCCACGTCGCTCGATATCAACGCCTCCACGTTGACGCGGTTATCGACCAAGCTCGGCTACGCGGGCTTTGCCGATTTCCAGAACGTGTTCCGCGACAGCGTCGCGCAGCGTCATCGCCACTTCTACAGCCAGCAGGCCGAACGGCTGGTGGCTGGTAAGAAGACGCGGGCACAGGCGGCGAACACGTCGCCCGAAGTGGAAACGGTGGCCCAACTCGCGCGTGAATCCATTGGCAATATCGAGCGCTGCCTTGCGCAGCTCTCGCCCACGGACCTGCAAGATGCCGCACACCTGCTGGCCAGCGCGCGGCGCGTGCGCATTCATGGCCTGCGGCAGTTCAGTGCATTGGCCAGCTTCCTTTGCTACGGCCTCGGCATGATCCGTACCGATGTCGCCCTGCTCGATACGCAAGGGCTTGGCGTGGCTGAAGGGCTGGCGCAACTGCAGCCGGGCGACGTGGTGGTCGTGACGAGCGTGGCGCCATACACGCGCAGCGTGGCCGAAGCCGCTGCCGCGGCCAAACAGGCCGGGCTTTCGGTGATTGCGTTGACCGACACCCTCGCCTCGCCGCTGGTGCCGCCGGCGGATCACGCCTTCCTCATCCCACACGAGAGCAGTTTCTTCAGCAACAGCATGGGCGCCTATCTGGTGTTTTGCGAAGGACTGCTGAACCTGGTGGCGACGCGGCTTGGCAAGCGCTCATTGCAGGCGCTGGAGCGGCGCGAGCGGTGGATTACCGCGCTGGGGATTGAGACGTCGTAATAAAAAACGGGGCACTTGGCCCCGTTTCTTTTTGACTCGCCCGCTTAGACGATTTCCCGCGTCTCCATGAACTGGATGTCCGGGAAGCGCTCCTGTGTCAGCCGCAAGTTCACCTGGCTCGGTGCCAGGTAGACGTAGTCACCCGCACCATCCAGGGCCACGTTGTGGCCGGCCTTGTCAATCAGCTTGTCAATGTCTTCCTGCTTGCCGCGCAGCCAGCGGGCCGTGGAGCATTCGTGCGGTTCGAAGATGGCATCGACGCCGTATTCGTGCTCCAGACGATGCGCGACCACGTCGAACTGCAGGATACCGACCGCACCCAGCACGAGATCGTTCGACGACAGCGGGCGGAACATCTGCGTGGCGCCCTCTTCGGCCAGCTGCTGCAAACCCTTCTGCAGCTGCTTCAGACGCAGCGGGTTGTTCAGGCGCGCACGGCGGAAGAATTCCGGCGCAAACGACGGGATGCCCGTGAACTTGAGCGTCTCGCCTTCGGTAAAGGCATCGCCCAGGCGGATCGTGCCGTGGTTGGGCACGCCGATGATGTCGCCGGCAAAGGCCTCTTCCGTGGTATTGCGGTCCTGCGCCATGAAGGTGATGGCGTTGTTGATGGCGACCGTCTTGCCGGTCGACACCTGCAGCAGCTTCATGCCGCGCTCGAAGCGGCCCGAGCACACACGCACGAAGGCGATGCGGTCACGGTGCTTCGGGTCCATGTTGGCCTGGATCTTGAAGACGAAGCCGGTGAATTTCTCTTCCAGCGGCTTGACTTCGCGCGTCTCGGTGGGGCGCGCCAGCGGCTCCGGCGACTGGCCCACCAGTGCATCCAGCAGCGACTGCACCCCGAAGTTGTTTACGGCCGAGCCGAAGTACACCGGGCATTGCTTGCCAGCCAGGAACGCCTCTTTGTCGAACGTGTGCGAGGCACCGCGCACCAGTTCGATGTCGATGCGCAGCTCTTCGGCTTGCGAGCCGAGGATGCGGTCCAGCTCCGGGTTGTCGAGGCCTTGAATCAGACCGGCGGTCGCACCCTTCTCGCTGTCGGCATTCGGGTCGAACAACTGCACCGTGTCGTTGATGAGGTGATACACGCCCTTGAACGACTTGCCCATGCCGATCGGCCACGTCATCGGGGCGCACTGGATCTGCAGCACGTCTTCAATTTCATCGAGCAGTTCGATGGGCGCGCGGCCCTCGCGGTCAAGCTTGTTGATGAACGTGAGGATGGGTGTGTGGCGCAGGCGGCAGACGTTGAGCAGCTTGATGGTCTGCGCTTCCACGCCGTTCACGGAGTCGATCACCATCACGGCCGAGTCGACGGCCGTGAGCGTGCGGTACGTGTCTTCCGAAAAGTCTTCGTGGCCCGGGGTGTCGAGCAGGTTGACGATGTAATCGCCGCCGTCGTTCTGGTACGGGAACTGCATCACCGAGGACGTCACCGAGATGCCGCGCTGCTTTTCCATCTCCATCCAGTCGGAGGTGGCATGGCGGTTGGCCTTGCGCGCGCGCACGGCGCCGGCCATCTGGATGGCGCCGCCGAACCAGAGCAGCTTTTCAGTCAGCGTGGTTTTACCCGCATCCGGGTGGGCAATGATGGCGAACGTCCGGCGGCGCCGGATCTCCTGCTGCAGCGTACTCACGGGCAAAAACCGAAAGGGAGGGGTGAAAAATGCGGATGAATGCGCACGTGGCGTGTGCGCTGGCCGGCAGGGGTCATCCTGACGGCCGATGGATGCCCCAAGCGGTGTTGTCAATCCGGGGCAGCCGAGATTGTACGCGATCGGCGATCTTGCTTAGGATCAACTGACCCTGTACGCAAGCAAGGGAAACTCCGTAGGAACCGTCCACCGGATGGTGGAGACCAATACGGTGTCGGAATGCTCCGACAACCCTTTCGGAGACGGTGTTATCGAAGTTGTCATGAAGCTCCCGTATTGTGGAGGCCGTCGCGAAACCCATCGGTATGGTGCTTTGCGACATTGAAAGAAGGTAAGAAGTAAGGAGTCCAATCGTGCGTAGTCGAACCCCTGTCGATCCCGCAGTGCAGCGCATTCTCGAGACCACCCGCAAGGCGTGGCAACTCGACGCAGAAAGCCTGCGTGCGGCGCGTCAGCAGCGCGCCGCCAATCGCCGCAAGCGGATCAAGGCTTTGCCGCAGGACAGCCTGCGGGCACTCGCAGCACTCGCCCTGCAAGCGGAAATTCTGGCAGTGCGCAAGACCGTGGTGACGGTCGGCTAGTCGCGCAGTTTTTGTTTTCACCAGTATCCAGGGCCACGGTTGTGGCCCTTTTGTTTTGGGCCACAGCGTATTGGGGCATGGCGGTTGCTGGGCAGTACTGACCATTGCCACTGCACCGCAGGAGCCCTTCATGACAGAGCTAAACCCCAGACCACCGTCTGACGGCGCCACCGTCACTCCCCTGCACCCGCAGATCGACCACACCGCACAGCGCGTGAAAGAGGCCGCGACAGAAGGCATCGACCGGCTGGCGGGCGCGGTCTCCGGCGCGCTCACGCAATTCGACCGGCACACAGCACAACTGAAGACACTGCATGCGAACGCGTCGGAGCAGGCCAGCAGTTCCATGCGCCAGCGTCCGGCGCTGACGATCTGCCTGGCCTTTTTGGCAGGGGTGCTGCTGGAGCAGTTGACGCGGGATTAACGCCCGCTGTCGCGCGTGCCGTTGGCGGCACCGGCCGCCAGCGTCGGGTTGAGCAGCGCCGCTTGTGCGGCAGACCCCGTAGCGCCCGCCGCCCCGGTCGCCTCATGCTTGCGGCTGCCGAACAGCAGCGCGTATTGGCGTGTCACCAGCGCGCCAAAGAAGAAAATCTGCGCGGAATAGTAGATCCACAGCATCAGTGCCACCACGGACCCGGCCGCGCCGTAGGAAGACGCCACCGCGCTGCTGCCGAGATACAGCCCAATAAAGCGCTTGCCGAGCGAAAACAACATGGCGGTCACCACCGCGCCCAGAGCCACGTCGCGCCAGGCCACGCGCGTCTCGGGCAGCATCTTGAAGATGGTGCCGAACAACAGCGACACCACCGCAAACGCAAACACGGAAGACACGGCCTGCGCCACCGGTGCGAAGAAGCCTGCGCCCGCCCAGATCTCGCCCCAGAAGCGTTGGATCACCGCCAACGCGGCATTGACGATGAGCGAGACCAGCAGCAGGAAGGCCAGCACCAGGATCAGGCTGAACGACAGCAGCCGCGCGCGCAGCAGCCCCCATAGGCCGGACTGCTGACGCGGCGGGACTTCCCAGAGTTCATCGAGACTGCTCTTGAGTTCAGAGAACGCGCTGGTGGCGCCCACCACCAACAGCGCGACCGCGGTGACGGCGGCAAACAGACCGTGGCCGGAGCGCTTGGTGGCGGCCAGCACGGTCTCCACCGCAGCGGCGCCCTGATCGCCCACCAGACCTTTGATCTGCCCGAAGATCTCGCCGCGTGCGGCTTGCTCGCCAAAGAACAGCCCGGCAATCGAGATGACCAGCACCAGCACCGGTGCCATCGAGAACAGCGTGTAGAACGACAGCGCCGCGCCCTTGCTGGCCGCACGATGCACAGACCACTGCCGTGCCGCCCCAATCAGCACCTGGGCAGAACGCTTGAGCACATCGCGGTCGATGAAAAAAGCAGCCAGGCGCATGAACGGTCCTTGGTGGAGGCGGCACGGCAAGGCCCGCGCCGCCTTCGAGCGTAGTCAGCCCGCAGCATACGCGCAAGCAAGGGCAGGGGCTCGGTCAGTCGTCGTCGCTGCCCAGTAGCCGGCTGATGAGGAAGCCGGCGCCGAAGGCCAGCGCGATCGTCGCCAGCGGATGCGTGCGCATGCAATCCACCGCATCGTTCGCAAAGCGCTGCCGTGATACGCGCCACTGCTCGCGCCGGGCGGCGGCTTGATCCAGTGCATCCGCGGCTGCGCCGGCGGTGCGGTCGATGGCCTGGGCGGTGGTCGCCTTGACGCGCTCGGCCGCCTGCGCCACGTCTTCGCGGATCAGGTTGCCGTTGTCATCGGATTTGGGAAACGGGTTGGGCTGTGACGGTTCCATCGGTCTGCGCTCCTGTTATTGCACCCTCACCTGCGCCCGGCCATCAGGCCCCACAGCAGACTCACCACGAACAGCACCACGAAGATCATGAACAGGATTTTGGCAATGCCGGCCGCGCTGGCAGCAATACCACCAAACCCAAGCGCGGCCGCGATCAGGGCGATGATGAAGAAGATGACTGCATAGCGCAGCATGGCGGTCTCCTGTGCGGTGGGATACGTTTGCCGCCGCGACGGCGGATACCCCCAGCGTCAGCAAGCCGCGTACCGCGCCTGACAAATCACCTGTGTGCGCCGTTTATGCCTCGGTGGCGTGCGAACGGCCCGAACTCGAGCTGGCGCCAGCGTCGCCGTCATCGCTGTTGCCGTATTCCTCCAGCCGGTTGTAGAGCGTCTTCAGGCTGATGCCGAGCAGCTCGGCCGCACGCTTCTTCACGCCGCCACACTGCTCAAGCGTGGCCAGGATGATCTTCTTGTCGGCACTGGCCAGCGATGTACCCACCGGGATCGTCAGTGTGGAGCCGCCAGACGTGGTTTGCGTGCTCGACACCTGCAGCGGCACGTTGGCCGTGTCGATGCCCGCGTCGTCAGACAAGATGTACGCGCGCTGCACATAGTTGCGCAGCTCGCGCACGTTGCCGGGCCAGTTGTAGGCGCGCAGCGTGTCCATGGCGGGTGGCAGGAAGGCCTTCTTGGTGTTGTTCTGCGCGTTGAGCTGGTCCAGGAAATGCTGTGCCAGCAAGTCAACGTCCTTGCCGCGCTCGCGCAGCGGCGGCAACTGCAGCGGGAACACATTCAAGCGGTGATACAGATCCGCCCGCAGCTTGCCGTCGGCGACAGCCTCTTCGGGGTCGCGGTTGGTGGCGGCAATCACGCGCACGTCGGAATCGATCTCGCGGTTGGTGCCCACGCGCATGAACACGCCGGTCTCCAGCACGCGCAGCAGCTTGACCTGCAGCTCGATCGGCATTTCGGTAATTTCATCGAGAAACAGCGTGCCGCCGTTGGCGCGCTCGAAGTAACCCTTGTGTTGGCGGTCGGCGCCGGTAAAGCTGCCGCGCTCGTGGCCGAACATTTCCGACTCGATCAGGTTGGGCGAAATGGCGCCGCAGTTGACGGGCAGGAAGGGCTGCTTGCGGCGCAGGCTCAGGTCGTGGATGGTCTGGGCGGCCAGTTCCTTGCCGGTGCCGGACTCGCCGATGAGCAGCACGGTCGCCTCGGTGGGCGCCACGCGGCTGACCTGGTCATACAGCGTCTGCATGGCCGGCGAGTTGCCGAGCATCTGGCCAAACAGGCCCAGCCGGCGCAGCTCGCCGCGCAGGTTGCCGATCTCAGCCTTCAGGTCACCTGGGCGCGGGATGCGCGCGAGTACGGATTTGAGCCGCTGGAAGTTAACCGGCTTAACGAGGTAGTCGGCCGCGCCCATGCGCAGCGCCTCGACGGCGGTCTCCACGCTGGCGTGGCCAGTCATGACGATGATCTCGGTGCCAGAGTGCGGCGCGATGTCTTCCATCAAATCCATGCCGTTGCCGTCGGGCAGCAGCAGATCGATCAGGATGGCGTCGGGGCTGTGACGCGTCATCTGAATGCGCGCATCGCGCAGCGAGCCGGCCTGCGCGGTAGTGAACCCTTCGGCACTCACCAGTTCACCCAGGGCGGCGCGAGCGTTGGCATCGTCTTCGACAATCAGGATATGTGGCATCTCGATTCGGTTGGATGGCCGGCGATTCGATCGGATCGCCGGCGGTCAATGCGCGGGGCAACTGCGGGCCCATCATGACGAACAGGCGACGCGACCAAGCGGCAGGTGCAAAAAGTATTCCATCGGCGACACGCGCGGCGATGGGCGCGGCGGTTGCGTGGCAAGGCCCATGTCGCCAGTGCGGAGACCGGTAACTTTTACACGTTCTCGTGCAACAAAAGACTCGGAGGCATCACTCCGGGCGGCCAGCCCGACCAAGCGGGCGTGATCTCAGCATAGGTGAGACGGCCAAGGCTTCGCCACCTATCGGCCATATGAGGCCCGAACGGACGCCGAATGAACGCCGCCCGCCGCTTGCGGGAGTGAAACCTGCGCCCCGCCAGCGTCTCGGGCCCGTTTCTTGTCAGCGTTTGGCCGACAGGATGGCCGAAACGTCAGCGCATGCCTGACATACAACGCGCTAGGGCGACCCCGATAATGGCTCAACTTTTTAACACAATGTGACGGGATGACGACGCGCCAAGCCATCGGGAGCCAGCATCGCTGAACAGGCGGCTCCGTGCCGGGACGTCCCCGTCGTGACCGACCACGAGGGAGCCATGTCCTTGAGCGAAGCCTTCGCTGACGACCGCGCAGTCACTGCCGGGCGCCTACGCTGCCCCCCGGGCCTGACCGACATCGCTGAATTCGACGATGCCGATCACGTGCCGGCTGAAACCGACACCCCTGCAAGCCAAGCCACCCCAATCGCACAAGCCATCGCGGAACCTGATTTCGGCCACCTCTACGGCCGCTCGCCGGTGATGCGCGCGCTGTACAAGCAGATCGGCAAGGTATCGAACACGCTGGCCACCGTGCTCATCATGGGCGAATCGGGCACCGGCAAGGAGCTGATCGCCAGCACCGTGCATGACATGAGTGCGCGTGCCGACCAGGCCTTCATCGCCGTGAACTGCGGCGCCATTTCGCCCAACCTGATCGAGTCCGAGCTGTTCGGCCATGAAAAGGGCAGCTTCACCGGCGCAGCGCAACGCCATATTGGCTACTTCGAACACGCCAGCGGCGGCACCATCTTCCTGGACGAGATCACCGAGATGCCGGTGGAGATGCAGGTCAAGCTGCTGCGCGTGCTGGAGACCGGCATCTTCATGCGCGTGGGCGGCACCGAGCCAATCCAGACGCGCGTGCGCATCATCGCCGCCACCAACCGCAACCTGATGGAAGCGGTGGCCGACGGCGCGTTTCGCGAAGACCTGATGTACCGCCTGGCCGTGGTGCCGCTGCACGTGCCACCGCTGCGCGAGCGCGACGACGACATCGAAGAACTGGCCCTGCATTTCCTGGCGCAGTTCAATGCAGCGCACCAGACCGACAAGGTGCTCTCGCGCGCAGCGCTCAGCGTCTTGCGCAACCACGCCTGGCCCGGCAATGTGCGCGAATTGCGCAACGCCGTGCAGCGCGGCTACATCCTCGGCGAGAAGAGCATCGAGCTGACTGCGCCGCTGACATCGCCACGCGGCCCCGCGCAACCGAGCGTCAAGGAAGGTGTGCTGAGCCTGTCGGTGGGCGTGACGCTGGCCGACGCGCAACGCACGCTGATCCTGGCCACGCTGGAGCACTTTCACGGTGACAAGCGCCAGGCGGCCAAGACGCTCGGCGTGAGCCTGAAAACACTGTACAACCGGCTCGACCTCTACCAGACCACGGCCACCGCCAGCATGGCGGCCTGATCCGGCCCGTTCTCCACGTTTCATATCGCACGCATCCACGCTGAAGCCTCAGCGCGGATGCGTGCGCGTGCGCCCGCCTGGGTGCTCATGCGGCGTACGACGTGGTGCAGGGTCGATTGCGGTGTGCCTGTATCGGCCCGCCTGCCATAGCGTCAACCATTGGACTCGCACGGCGGGCCTCCTCACGTGATGTTGGTCGGACGGGTCGGTTACTGGCTTTGCTTGGCCGCACCCGACGGCGCCATACCGGCGCCTGCTGCTGCGTCGTTGCCGCCGGCGGCCTTGCCCGAGCTTGACGTGTCACCCACACTGGCGCTGCCTGATCCACCTGACTTGCTCGAAGACTTCGCGTGATGCGATTTCTTATGCTTGGCCTTCGGCTTAGCGCCTTCAGCACTGCCATCGGCAGGCATGGCATCCGTGCCCGCCTTGGGCGCATTGGGCGGCGCATCTGCCGGAGCGGGGTTGGTCTGAGCCATGGCTGTCGTCATGCCGAGGGCCAGGATGGCGCCCGCGAGGGCGGCAGTCAGCGTGCGTGATTGCATCAGTTTCTCCTTACGTGTGACGGTGATGGAACGCGAAGCCGGCGTTCGACTGACAGCCGGCTCCCTGGCCGTGGCAGCAACCTATGTACCTGCCATGCCACCTGTTGTGATCATGCGATGGGCCCCATGTGCGGCCGCCGCGCTGTCATGTGCCGGCAACAATGCGCATATAAAAACGACATGACCATGTAGAAACGGCGTGCCAGCCACCTGCAAAGCCTTGCCGCACCTAGGTTTTCTGGCATGGCACACGCTTTGCATTGATGGGGGAGTCATGCCGGTTGCAAGACCGGCGCCCACTCACCCAAGGAGGCAAGGCGAATGGTCAAGGCCGCTCTCGAAATGCGTGCGAAGCAGCATCTCGCGCTGACGCCGCGGCTGCAGCAGTCCGTGAAGCTGTTGCAGTTGTCCGCCAACGAATTTGCGCAGGAAATGCAAGAAGCGCTCGCCAGCAACCCGTTCCTGGAAGAGGTCGAACAAGAGGCCGGCACGCAGCCCGACATGCAGCCTCAGGCCGACGGCATGGCCCGCACGGGTGAGGTGTCCGCCTCTGCTGAGCCGAACGACGCTGCCGCTGACACCACGCGCGCAGAAGAAGTGCCGCCGGAGACCACCACCAGCGCCATCGAAACCGATCCGGCCATCGCCGCATCGGAAGAGTTTCCTGCGGACTTCAGCACCTACTACAGCCACAACGGCAACCGCCACGGCGATGGTGAAGACAGCGACATCGGCGAATGGGTGCACGCCACCCCAAGCTTGCGCGAACACCTGCACGAAGAGCTGCTCAGCTATCGCTTGTCAGAGCGCGACCGTGTGCTGGCGCAGACCGTGGTTGAAGCGCTGGACGACGATGGCTACCTGCGCCAGTTGCTCTCTGAGCTGATCCCGCTGGCCCCCGTGGAACCCGTGCCCACCGAGAAGGAAATGCAGATTGCGCTGGCGCTGGTGCAGAGCATGGACCCGCCGGGCGTGGCAGCGCGTGATCTGTCCGAATGCCTGCGTCTGCAGATCGAAGCACGCCCGGCAGAGACCGAAGCCGAAGAACGCATTCAGGAGATCGCGCAGGACATCGTGCGCAGCCACCTGTCGCGTCTGGCCAAGCGCGAGTTCGTGCTGATGCGTCGCACACTCGCCTGCACCGAAGACGAACTGCGCGACGCCTGCGCCTTGATCCGCGCGTTGGATCCGCGCCCGGGGCAGCGCTTCTCGCAGGCGCACGCAGGCTACGTTGTGCCCGATGTGTTCGTCACCAAGATCAAGGGCAAGTGGATTGCCGTCACCAACCCGGCCGTTGCACCGTGCGCGCGCGTCAACAAGGTCTATGCCGAACTCTTTGCACAGACGCGCGGCCACCATCGCACGCCGCTGGCGCATCAGTTGCAGGAAGCACGCTGGCTGATCCGCAATGCGCAGCAGCGTTTTGCCACCATCCAGCGCGTGGCGGAGGCCATCGTCGCGCACCAGAAGCACTTTCTGGAATATGGCGAAGTGGCCATGAAGCCGCTGGTGCTGCGCGATGTGGCTGAAGAGTTGGGCCTGCATGAGTCGACCATCTCGCGCGCCACCGGCAACAAGTACATGGCCACGCCGCGCGGCATCTTCGAGTTCAAGCACTTCTTCTCGCGCCAGCTCGCCACCGACACGGGCGGCGCATGCTCGGCCGCCTCGGTGCGGGCGCTGCTCAAGGAGATGATCGAAGCCGAAGACGCCGATGCGCCGCTCTCCGATGTATCGCTCGCCAAGATGCTGGCCGAGCAGGGCGTGATCGTCGCGCGCCGCACGGTCGCCAAGTACCGCGGGCTGATGCGCATTGCACCGGCCGAGCTGCGGCGCCAGGTCTGATCACGCTGTCCACCCACAAGACGCCTGTGCGCAAGCCGCCGAACCACCACACGTACCCGATAGACGAGCCCATCCATCATGTCGCGCTACCTGGTCATTGCCATGCACGATGTCACGCCCGCTACCTGGCCGGCATGCATGGCCCTGCTTTCTGCGTTGGATGAGGTGTGCCCGGTACCGAAATCGCTGCTGGTCATTCCCAACTGCCACCGCGGCCCAACCGCGCGCAACAGCGAGCGCTTCTGCCGTGTGATGACCGAACGCCTGGGCGCGGGTGATGAGTTGGTACTGCACGGCTACGCACACTTGGACGACCAGCCCCCCGGCGGTTTTGTCGACCAGTTGATCCGCACCCGCTACACAGCGGGCGAAGGCGAGTTCTCGGCCATTCCGCTGTCGGCTGCGCGTGCGCGCATTGAAGCCGGCGCGGCGTGGTTTGCCGCGAACGGCTGGCCGCTGCACGGCTTTGTCGCACCGGCATGGCTGATGAACGCGGCGACGTGGCAGGCGCTGGATGGGCTCCCGCTACGCTACACGACCACGCTGCGGCGCTTCTACCTGTTGCACCCAACGCGCGCGCTGAAGGCGCCCTGCCTGACCTACAGCGTGCAGTCCAACACGCGCCGGCTGATGTCGCGCTACTACCTGCGCTGGCTGGCGCAGCGGCATGCCAACACGCCGCTGCTGCGCCTGGCCCTGCATCCGGCGGATGCGGCTCATCAAGATGTCATCCGCCACTGGCAGGACCTGCTGGCCGCCTGCCTGGAAACACGCACGCCGGTCACCAAGAACGGCTTCGCGCAGGTGTTTGCGCAGACGGTGATGGGCGGGCCGGAAACCGCCGTCGCCGGTCGCCCGCTGACGTCGTACTAGAACAGCCACGCCGTTCAGCTTCTACGGCCAGTTTGTTGGCACTGCGGTGTGACGCTTGTGCGGAGCGAATGCGTCCACCGCCTACAACCGCGCCAGCACGCGCAGCGCACGCACCAGATCGTGCGGCGATACCGGCTTGACCAGGTGCTCATGGAAACCGCTCGCCAGTGCGCGCACGCGATCATCCGGCTGCGCAAATGCGGTCAGGGCGATGGCCTCGATCGGTGCTGTGCCGACGGGCAAGCGTTGGCGCTCCCACCAGCGGACCTTCTGCAGGATCACATAACCATCTTCATCGGGCAGCGCGATGTCGCACACCATGACCTGCGGGCGCGCCGATGGCCCCCAGGCATCGAGCTGCAGGATGGCTTCCTGACCGGAGCCGACACTGCCGACGTCCGCTCCAACCTGCGTCAGCAACGTCGCCAGCGCATCGCGTGCGTCTTGTTGATCATCGATGAGCAGCACGCGCAAACCGGTCAGCGAAGGCAGTGGCCCATCGCGTGCGGGGTCTTCTGCCAGCGGCGCGGTCAACTCGGCGCCGGCGTGCAACGGCAGGTAGACGGTGAACGTCGCACCCCGATGTTCGCCATCACTGTGCGCATGCAGACGGCCGCCATGCAGTTCGGTCAAACGCTTGACCAGCGCAAGCCCGAGTCCCAGACCGCCGGTGTGCCGCGTGTGCGAGTCATCTGCCTGGCGAAACGGGTCAAACAGATACGGCACGAAGGCCGGCGCGATGCCACGGCCGTTGTCGCGCACCACGATGCGAGCCACTTCGCCCACCAGGTCTGTCGATAGCCAGACGTCACCACCTTCCGGGGTGAACTTG
The DNA here is from genome assembly GCF_000801955.1 of Ralstonia sp. A12. Classification (GTDB taxonomy): domain Bacteria; phylum Pseudomonadota; class Gammaproteobacteria; order Burkholderiales; family Burkholderiaceae; genus Ralstonia. Next base: position 60,133 of record NZ_JSZO01000002.1, on the reverse strand, counting down.
ATGGCATTGGTCAGCAGGTTCCAGACGATCTGCTGGATGCGATCGGCATCACCATCGATCTCGTGCGCCTGCAGCGCAGAGGAGGTGTGCAGCGTGATGTGGCGATCGGCGGCCAATGTGCGCACGCTGTTGAGCGCACTCTCCAGCGCGTGGCGCAACGTAAAGGGTTCACGCGTCAGGCGCAGCTTGCCGCTCATCACCCGCGTGGCGTCGAGCAGGTCTTCGATCAACCGTACCTGCTGCTCCACACCGGCCTTGATACCGGCCAGCGCCCGTTGCATCAACGGCGCGCCACCCGAGATCTGGTTCTCAAGCACGTAGGCCCAGTTCTGTATGCCGTTGAGCGGCGAGCGCAACTCGTGCGACACCACCGCCAGGAACTGATCGCGCGCCAGCGCGGCGGCTTCTGCCTGGGCACGCGCGGCTTGCTCACGCAGCAGCAGCGCATTGCGCTCGCGCTCGGCCTCGGTGCGCTCGGTCACGTCATAGACGATCAGCAGTGCTGCCTCCATCTCGCCCAAGCGGTCGGCTTCGGGAATCACGCGTGCGTTGTAGTGCGTGATGCACGCGCGCTCCGCGTTGGCTTCCAGATGCAGCGTCAAGGTCTGCTCGGTGCCGGTCTCGAATGCCAGGCGTGTTGCCTCGTCCAGCGGCTTCGCCACGCTGGCCGGCAACGGCGACTCGGCCAACGTCTGACCGGTCATGTCGGCTGGCGTCACGCCAAAGGCTTCGGTCACGGCGCGGTTCACATAGACGCAGCGCAACTCACGATCAAGCCGCGCAATCACGTCCGGCGAGTTCTCGACCAGCGTGACGAACTCGCGCTGATGGCGAAAGCGTTCACGCTCGACTTCCTTGCGCTCGGTAATGTCCTCCACCACACACACCAGTGCCTGCACGCTGCCGTCCGGTCCGTGCTGCGGCGTGTAGGCGGCGTGCACAAAGCGGCGGCCGATATCGCGCGGGTACTCCAGCTCCATCTCGAAATCGACACGGCGGCCGGCAAAACCCTCAGCCAGTTGGGCCTGCACGCGCGCGTAGGCCCTGTCCCCCATCAGCTCGCGCAGATGGCGCCCCAGCACGTCGTCCACCTGCAACCCGAAGCGTTGCGCATACGCATGGTTGGCAAAGCGCACGCAGTGCGCGATGTCGATCTGCACCAGCGGAAACGGCACGCTCTCGGTCAGCCATTGCAACTGGAATTCGGATTCAGTGAGCGCGGCCAGTGCCTGCTGGCGCTGCGTCACGTCTTCGAGCAGGCCCACGGCATGGGGCGGTGCGCCTTGGGTACGCGGCATCAGGTCGCCGCGCTCGCGAACACGGTGCTCGACATGATCCGCACCAATCCAGCGGTACTCGAGCGTAAAACCCTGCCCACGCGCCAGGCCACTCCAGGCCGCGCGCAGCGCCGCATGATCCCCCGGGTGAACATGCGCCAGCCAGTGCTCGCGCGCACCGCACAAGATGTCGGGCCGTACGCCCCAGCTTTGCGCGGCGGCGCTCACGTGCAGGCGTGTTCCTGTCAGTGGATCGTCAACCCAGAACACGTCGAGATGCCGGCTGCCCTCAGGCGCAGGCGGTACAGGCTGTGTGTCGTGCATCGTTGCCGGCAGGTTGACTGCAGATTCGCTCATCCCATCCCCCAGGGCCGGCCATGCATGTGCCGGCGCATGAACGCCATGCCCTCACGTAGCAGATTTCGTTCCCGAGGGAGGCACGAACGAAACGTGCTCACGCCTGTTCAATCCACATTCCGGCGATGCACGCGCCGCTGTGTGCAATCGCGTCTCGCTATACTTGCGCGATCCAAACCGCCCTCGTACACCACGCGTTCCAGCATGTCCGAACCGCGCCCGGCAGACGCCGCGCCCCTTCCCGATAACGCCGCCTCGCAGGCGGATCTGCAAGCGCTCGTGCAAGATCGCGAACGTGTGCAGGCATGGCTCGACGCACGCGCAACGGGCGCGCGCGCGGTGGGTGCGTCCACGCTGTCGCAATACCGAGTGGAAGCAGAACGCGTGTGCTGGTATGCGCGCACGTTCGGCAAGCCAATCGCCAGCTGGTTGCGTGACGACGCCGTCGCGTATCTGCGCTTTTTGCAGGAACCACCCACGTGGGCAATCAGCGCGCGCGGCATCGAACGTGACGCCGTCGACTGGACACCGCTGCGCGGCCCGCTCTCGGCGCGCTCCACGCGCCAGAGCAGCGTGATCGCCGCCAACCTGTGCGGCTGGCTGCAGCGCACCGGCTATCTGCGCACGAACCCGTTTCTCGACGACGACGCAATCGTCATCACCGTACCGGCGCCGAGCACCGCATCGTCCGCACTCTCATCACCGCCAGCGATGGCTGCCGAATCCGATGCCTCGCTGAGCGCCGCCGACATGGCACTGCTGGTAGATGCCGTGCGCGCACGCGTGGCGTTGGGTCGTGAAGCGCGCCTGCGCCAGGCACGCGATCGCTTCCTCGCCGAGTTGCTAGCGCACGCTGGCCTGCGCGTATCGGAACTCGTGAGCGCGCGTATGGGTGATGTCACCTTGCACGCCGTACCCGCTGCGCAGGCGGCATCCGATGGCGCGCTGCCGGCGTCGGTCTGGCTGTTGACGGTCGGCAGCGGACGCGCGCAGCGCTGGTTGCCATGCGATGCGTTGATGGTCACGTTGCGCGAGTATCGTGCGGCATTCGGTCTCTCGCCGCTGCCGTTGCCCGACGAACCCACGCCACTGCTGCTGTCGATTCGCAAGCGCTCGCCGCGGCGCGCTGACGGCAGCATCATCGATTCCCCCGCCCTGCGCCGCGATTTTGGCGAACGCAAGGGCATCGCCTCGCGCTCGCAACTGCTGCAGATCGTCAAAGCCATGCTGGACGAAGCCGCAGACTACGCGCGCGCCGCCGGCCAGATCGATGCGGCGGCACGCCTGGCGAATGCGTCGCTACGCGGCGTACGTGGCGCGCACCTGCGCGAGCGGCTTGCCGCCGGAGAGGCTGCCGCCGACGTAGCCCACGCACTCGGCCTGGCAGCGTTGCCGACTGCCGCCGCGCGCGCACGCGAAGCCAATCTGGCCGCCAGCATTGCCGAAGCGGCACGCAAACTGGCCGCCCCGTCGGCCTGACATTCCTCCACATATCACGCAGAAACGGGTACGCATGACAGGCGTTTGCCGTGTTCGGCCGGATCGTTGAAACCGATTGTCGGCGCGATTCTCGCAACAGTTGTCGCTCACATCGTCCGCAGAAATGGGTACGCTCGGCCGCACGATCGTCCACAAGAGCCCGCAGAAACGGGTACGCTCATGCTCAAAATCGCACGCAGAAATGGGTACGCTTTTGGCACGCGGGCATAGAAAACGCGGACTCGAAGGTCCGCGTTTTTTGATTGCCGGTCAGCGATACTGGGTGTTCAGTGCCCGCCCGAAAGATAGAAGAAGCGGAACAGGAACACCGCCGAGATGATCCATACGATGATCGGCACCTCGCGCATGCGACCCGTGAACAGCTTCAGGCCGGAGTACGTGATGAAGCCAAAGGCGACGCCGTTGGCGATCGAGTACGTGAACGGCATCATCAGCGCGGTCAGCACGGCTGGCACGGCTTCGGTGGTGTCTTCCCAGTTCAGATCCACCAACTCGCGCAGCATCAGGCAAGACACGTACAGCAGTGCGGGCGCAGTCGCATAGGCGGGCACCACGCCAGCCAGCGGCGAGAAGAACAGGCATAGCAGGAAGAGCACAGCCACTGTCAGCGCGGTCAGGCCCGTGCGGCCGCCGGCCTGCACGCCCGAAGCGCTTTCGATATACGCCGTCGTGGACGACGTGCCCAGCAGCGAGCCCGCCATGATGGCCGTGCTGTCGGCCAGCAGCGCCTTGTTCAGGCGGTCCATCTTGCCTTGCTTGAGTAGGCCCGCGCGGTTGGCCACGCCCATCAGCGTGCCGGTCGCGTCAAACAGCTCCACCAGGAAGAACACCAGCACCACGTTCAGAATGCCCACCGACAGCGCGCCCATGATGTCGAGCTGCAGAAGCGTCGGCGCCAGCGAGGGCGGCATCGACACCACGCCGTGGAAGGTGTTGCCGGCAAAGAAGAAGCTCGCCGCCGTCACGGCCAGAATGCCGATCAGGATCGCGCCCTTCACGCGCAGGTGGTCCAGCGCCACGATCAGGAAGAAGCCGATCACCGCCAGAATGACCGAGGGCTGATGCACATCGCCCAGCGTCACCAGCGTCGCCGGGTTGCCGACGATCAGCCCCGCGCCGCGCAGCGACACGATCCCCAGGAACAGCCCGATGCCCGCCGTGATCGCCACGCGGATCGAATGCGGAATCCCGTTGACGATCATCTCGCGGATGCGGAACACGCTCACCAGCAGGAACAGACAGCCGGAGATGAACACCGCGCCCAGCGCCGCCTGCCATGGAAAGCCCATGCCCTTGACCACGGCGTACGCAAAGTACGCATTCAGGCCCATCCCCGGCGCCATGGCAATCGGGTAGTTGGCATACATCCCCATGATGATCGTGCCGATCGCCGCAGCGATACAGGTGGCAACAAACACGGCGTCGTGCGGCATGCCCGCATCGGCCAGGATGTTCGGGTTGACGAAGATGATGTACGCCATCGTGAGAAACGTCGTCAGACCAGCCAGCACTTCCGTGCGGACGTCGGTCTGGTGTTCCTCGAGCTTGAAGGTGCGCGCGAGCCAGGTCATGCGGGTTGTCTCCTCTTGTTGTGAAGTGTCATCGCTGGCCAGCCCAGGGTAGGGCAGGGTCCCCCCGATGCACGCCCACCACGGGGCGAGGCTACTCTGAACAAGATTCCAACGCGCCAAAGCAGGCCGATCGAAATACTGTGCATTCAGACGAAATGATGGAGAACGCGCCGGCCAAGTGCTAGCTGGCCGGCGCGAGGGATGCGCATGATGCCCGAAACACAGGCCGTCTGCACGCGTCCTTCCACGCGTGTCCGTCTACCCGAACACGGCCCGCCGTATGGCAGAAACCGTACCCATTTCTGCGAAATCGCAATGTGATGCGATCTGGCTGGCGATTGGTGTACCCGTTTCTGCGTGCCAGTTCGCAGAAACAGGTACGCCTTGCGCTGAGAAAACCTCTCGCCTCGCGAAAATTGAGGTGATGATGACCAGGCGTACCCATTTCTGCGTGAATCTCAATGCCCAGGCGTACCCGTTTCTGCGGCAAGACGCATCCGCAGTTGCGGACGATGCGAACCCGTTTCTGCGTAAATCCGAAAGAAGTGGCGTACCTGTTTCTGCGGCGTAGCCCATTCTCCGATGCAGGCAGGTCGTACCCGTTTCTGCGGAGATCTCGCGGGCTGGGCGTACCTATTTCTGCGGAAGGGGGAGTTCCTCCACAGCATGAGAAAGCGAACCCGTTTCTGCGTTCCTGTCCGCAGAAACGGGTTCGCCTACCGTGCTGTCGTGCAAGCCAAGCCGTTGGCGAATAAGGTTTTTTGCCCGCAGAAACAGGTACGGTCGCGCAGGACGATGCCTGCTCAGCCGGCCTGCATCCGTGCGGGCACGTTCAAGTTTCAGCGATGAAAGTTCTGCTTCTCGGCACGAATGGCAATTCGGGAGGCTGCGCATCGACACTACCGCCACCCAACGCTCCGCAGAAACAGGTACGCACGAATTCGACATAGATGACTTGAAGCGTGTGCTTGCTTCTTTGCAGATCGCTTTAATGCGGGGGCCCCAGGAGCATACGTTGTTCAACCGCGCGCAGAATTGGGTACGCATGAATGCGAGCCACTTGCCAGTTGGTACGCAGAAACAGGTACGCTTTGGGCCCGCACGCGCGAATTTTGGCTGTTTCAGCCGCAGAAACGGGTACGCGTCGCCTGAGACAGCGCAAATTTCGACCGTCCCCATCGATTTTCTGTGGATAACACTGTGGACAACCCCATGTTGTCCCCGCAGAAACGGGAACGGGCTTTGCGCAGAAGCGGGTACGGTTTCGCGCAGAAGCGGGTACGCCAACACGCAGAATCAGGTTCGCCCCTTCGCAGAATCGGGTACAAAATCACCCCCTAAACCCAGTGCTGACAAGGCTTTGCGGGGCGCGTATACGGTTTACCTGTAGTAAACGTAGAAGGTATAGATAACTTGTAGTGAGGAAAGGTCTTCCGTGGACAACCCTTCAGGTTGCCCACCGATGCCCTTCCCGCAACAACGAGTGAAAATCAGAGAACGTACCCAATTCTGCGTGACAAGCCGAAGGCGTTTTAGTACAAAGGCTCTGAACAAATCTTGCGCACCATGGTCACCAAACGCCTTACACCCAACGGGAAGCCGGACGACACTTCGCCCAGCCGCATCATCGTCCCCTCGGGAGGGCAAGTCATTGCCGCACCGGAGAAGTTCCAACGCCTGTTCGATGAAGCCCAGGCGATGGAACGCGAAGACGCTTGGCAAAGCGGTGAGGTCGGTTTCCTCAGCCGCGCCAGCGTTCAGGTCACCCTCCCCTACCGGGCGCCCAAAGGATCGCCACCGGTCTGGACGCGCTCCAGCGGCAACATCTCGCTGATGATTCAGCCCGGGTACTTCACGCAGCAACGCTCGGAGCGGGCCACCAATGGCCGGCAGCGCATCGTCTCGGAGACCGTATCCTTCGGCTATCCCTATGGCTCATATCCGCGGCTGATGCTGGCCTGGATAGGCAAGGAGATCATGGCCAAGAAGAAGCGCGGCGAGTTCCAAGGGACAGTGGAAGACCGGCGTATTTCGCTCGGCAACTCGTTGTCCGAGTTCATGTACAACCTCGGCATTCCGATGGCCACGGGGGGCAAACGGGGCACCATGACGCTTGTTCGCCAGCAGATGATCCGTCTGTTCTCGGCGACCATTGCCATCGTGCAGAACAAGTCGGCGCCCACCCAAAATCAGAATCAGGAACCGCTATCGATCGACCGCATCGGCTATCTGCTGGCTGATCAACTGTCGACCTGGTGGGATCCGATGCAGCCAGGCCAGGGCTCGATGTTCGAGAGCTTCGTGGTGCTGTCCGAGCCGTTCTTCAACGAGCTTGTGAATCGCCCTGTGCCGGTGGATATGCGGGCGTTGAAAGCGCTTAAGCAATCGCCGTTTGCGCTCGACGTGTATTCGTGGCTCACCTATCGCTTCTTTACGATCCAGAAGCGCACGGAGATCCCGTGGGAAGCCCTGCAGATGCAGTTTGGTACCGAGACGGAGAGCGAGCGGAAATTCCGTGCGCTGTTCCGTAAGGCCTTGAAGGACGTGCTGGTGGTCTATCCGGACGCCAAGGTGGACGCGGATTCGTCGAAATCGCTGATCCTGCAGCCGTCACGTACCAGTGTGCGAAAGCTGGCCTGAAGCAAAATTTGCTGCGGGCAAAAAGAAAGGGGAGCCGAAGCTCCCCTTTTTTCATCTCAGGCGGTCAGCCCGAAATGCTTATTCCGGCTTGATCGCCGAGGCTTGCAGACCCTTCGGGCCTTGCTTCACCTCAAACGAGACCTTCTGGCCGTCCTTCAGGGTCTTGAAGCCCGAACCCTGAATTTCGGAGAAGTGCGCAAACAGATCTGCGCCGCCGCCGTCCGGAGTGATGAAGCCGAAGCCTTTGGTTTCGTTAAACCATTTGACAGTACCCGAGGCCATGCAAAAATTCCTTTAAAAAAACAAAAAATACAAGTCATCCAGCCGATCCGGACATCGCACGAAGAGTCCGGCTGATTCCGAATCCTGCGTAGACAAAGTCTTCAGACGACTGTCTAAGCATCATAACCAGTTTGGGGCACAGTGTCGATGGTCGGCATTTTTTTGCAATGTCGCTTTTCTGCACACTGGTAAACACCTAGGAAGCACGCAGATGCCGGGCTGAACGCGTGAGGTTATGCGCTAAAGGCCGCATTTACATCTCAATTTAGCTGAATTGAAGGTCGTCTGTGCATGCGGGCCCTCATATTCCAATTTGTATAAATTGAATTTTATTGATCTTGTGTTTTTACGTCCTCTTCCCTAAGATGAGCGCTACTGACTTTCAGCGCTGAAAGTGGAGGACCAGTGAGCGCCAAGATCGTAACGGTATTCAATCAGAAGGGCGGATGCGGCAAGACCACGGTCAGCATGCACATCGCCGGAACTCTCGGCTTGCGAGGTAGTAAGACACTGCTGGTCGATATGGATGAGCAAGGGACGGCGACCCGCTGGGCTGCACAGGCCTCAGACGACAAGCCTTTCCCTGCCTCTGTCATTGGGCTGGCGCCCTCAGGCGGCGCAATGCATCGAGAGGTACGCAAGTTTGTGGGGGACTACGACTACATCGTGGTGGATTGTCCGCCTGCGGTGCATTCTCCCTCCTCGTCGAGCGCGTTGCTGATTTCCGACATTGCCTTGATTCCAGTTGTGCCTTCGCCACCCGATCTTTGGGCTGCGGTGGCTGCAAAGGCGCTCGCCCAGCAAGCACAGGTGACCAACGAGACGCTGCGGATTCGCGTGCTGGCCAATATGGTTCAGCGACGTGTATCACTCGCCAAACAAGCAATCGAAATTCTTGGTGATGATGGCGATATTCCGTTGATGGATTCCATGATCGGTTCGCGATCCGCATTCCGTGAATGCCAGGCAATCGGTGCCACGGTGCACGGCGTGCAGGGCGCGCGGGAAGCGGTCAATGAAGTCGACATCATGGTCGACGAGGTGTTGCAGTTGCTGCAGGAGGAACGCGTATGAGCGCGAAGTTGAAATCGCTCAAGGATGGGATGTTGGCGGGCATTGCGGCGGAGAAGACCAAAGCTGCGCCAGTTGACAGGTTTGCGCTGGCTGAGCAGGCCATCACCTCGCATCCGCGAGGCCTGCTCGGGCAGCCTGCGGCTCCCGCTTTCAGCGCTGAAAGTCCTGCCCCCGCGAACACTTCCGAGCGCCGCGTCATCAAAGTTCCGTTGGATCGCCTGCAGGAAAATCCGCTTAACGCCCGGCGTATCTATGATCCGCAGATCGTGCAGGAACGAGCAGCTTCGATTGCCACGCACGGACAGCAAACGCCCGGCTTGGCTGCACCCGATCCCGCTAGACCGGGCTGGTATGTCCTGATCGACGGTCACTACCGCAAGCGTGCCTTGGCCGCAGCGGGCAAGGCTGAGATGGACTGCTTCGTTGAAGACGGTCTGTCTGACATTGATTTCTATCGTTTGTCGTTCGTGCTGAACGAGCAGCGCTCGGGTCAGTCTGTGCTCGACAATGCGATTGCCTGGCGCCAGTTGCTGGACGAAGGAAAAGTAAAAAAAGAAGAAGATATTTGCGAGATTACCGGTGTGTCAGCCGGTACGGTGAATAAGACCCTGGCGCTGCTGAAGCTGCCGGAAACCGTGCTGGATGTCATGAAAGAGCGCCCGGCGGGGATCGGGATCGCGACGGGCTACGAACTAACGCTGTACTTCAAGAGCGCCGGAGAGGAACGCACACGTGAACTCGTCCATCGGGTGCTGGAAGAAGGTTTGTCGAGCCGGGATGTTGAGCAGATCCGAAAAGTGGCCCAGGAGGGGCGTACCCGAAAGGTCAAGGAAGTCAGTCGTCAGTACAAGATTCGCAGCAGTGAAGGTGATCTTCTCGGCACAATCAAGGAGTGGGATTCCGGCCGCGTCATGCTGGATGTGAAGCTGGCAGATCGAGCTGCTCGTGAATCCCTGGTGGAAGCGCTGAAAAGCCGCTTTGGCCTAGATATCGCATTGCTGTAACCGCCTCCTCGGATCATCGAAAGCGCCCTCAGGGGCGCTTTTTTTTTCCCCAATTCGCCAGGTTCTGGAGCCTCCAGGGGGCCGAGCGTACCCATTTCTGCGTGCGGAAATGCAGTCTGCGCGGCTAGCCAGGCGACGGACCATTCACCGACGAAAGCGCTGCCAGAAACGTATTTTGAGGTGCCTGTGTCGCATGCTGGCCGTGAAAACGCGTCTGCAACTTCATATCATCTCAATAAAAATAATGATTGATTTAATGATTAGATTGATGTTTTTAACCCTTAATGTACACTATATGAACATCAAGAACGTCCACCATGGCTAGACCCGGTCTTCATTTCTCCACCGAACAGCAGCAGCGAATCGTTGATGCGGTCCAGCGGCTGGACGTCGCTTTCCCGCATGACAACGCGGTCTTCCTTGATGAAGTGATTGAGGCGGTCCACGTTGTGACGCGTCGCGTTTATGGCGCGCGCCGGTATACGCAGTGGTTGGCACAAGCCGGTGTGCAGCGCCGGCCCAGCAACACGACGCTGCAGAAGGCGGTGGATCGTGCGCGGGGGCGGGGTGATGTGTCTGGCGGTCCTGCGGCGGATGCGGTGGAGCCTTGGCCGATCCCGTGGGCGCTCGCAGAAACGGGTACGCTTTTGGCGCCAGCCGGCCGTTCAGCCCGTGAAGAACGAGACCGGGTGGCCTCACGCGCCATCGGCGCGCCCGGTGCTGGCGCGGAGTGGATGGAGGCACGCATCCGTGCCGAAGTGGCAGAACGGGCGCTGGAGCACGAAGCGGCGCGCAACCGGCAACTTCAGGCGGCAATGGCCGATCTGGAGCGCCGCCTTGGGGAGGCGCTGGCCACAGCACCTACCACCCCGCCCAAGCTGACTGACACAACGCTTGAGCGCCTGGAGCAGACCTTCGAGACCGTCACGCGCCTGGAAGGCGCCGCCAGCGCGTTAGCCGGCACCGAGCGTTTCCTGCGACTGCAGAACGATGCCGTGCGCCAGCAGACGCAGAGCGAGGCCGACCAATTGCGCCAACGCATCCGCGCGCTGGAAGCCGAGGTCACACAACTGCGTACCCAGATCGACGCCTACCGCCGTACGCCGGAGCGGGCCGCGCCGGTCGTGCGCGGCTGGGTCAAACCTTCCTCCTGACGCGCCGTTGGCGTGTACTTACTGGCCCACGGTGCCCCGAGCGAGCGTTGAAGCGTACGCAGAATTGGGTACGCTTTTCGACTTTCGGCGCTGAAAGTTGGCTCGGCGGACTTGCAATCGGTTGTAGGAAAGACCTGCCGCAAGGCAGCGCGAACATTGCCGCGCTGCGCTCACCCCGCTCCACCAAAGGGCTGAGCGGTAGGCATATGACTTGCTCATGACGCTACGTCTCACCGATGGAGTTGTCATGAACGAGAAGATCACCAAGGCCGTGTTTCCCGTGGCGGGGCTCGGTACGCGCTTTTTGCCCGCCACCAAGGCCAGCCCGAAAGAGATGTTGCCGATCGTCGATAAGCCGCTGATTCAATATGCGGTGGAAGAGGCGGCCGCTGCGGGCATTACGGAGATGATCTTCATCACTGGGCGCGCCAAGCGCGCGATTGAAGACCACTTTGACAAGGCGTATGAGCTGGAATCGGAGTTGGCGGCCAAGAACAAGCACGCACTGTTGGAGATGGTGCAGTCGATCAAGCCGCCAGGCGTGGAGTGCTTCTATGTGCGCCAGCCTGAAACGCTGGGCCTAGGCCACGCGGTGCTGTGTGCGCAGAAATTGGTACGCGATGAGCCTTTTGCGGTGATCCTGGCGGACGATCTGTTGGACCACCAACCCCCCGTCATGCAGCAGATGACCGAGTTGTACGACCACTACCGCTGCTCGATCGTCGGTGTCGAGACGATTGCGCCGGAAGCCTCGCGTTCGTACGGCGTGGTGGCCGGTCGCGAATGGGACGATCGTCTGATCAAGCTCGACGGCATCGTCGAGAAGCCCGCACCGAAGGATGCGCCGTCCAACCTGGGCGTGGTCGGCCGCTACATCCTGACGCCGCGCATCTTCGATCATCTGCGCAACCTGACGCCAGGTGCCGGCGGCGAGCTGCAGTTGACCGACGCTATCCAGAGTCTGCTGGCGGAAGAACAGATCCTGGCCTATCGCTATCGTGGCCAGCGCTTCGATTGCGGCAGCAAATTTGGCTACCTGCAGGCGACCGTTGAATTTGCGCTGCGCCATCCAGAAGTGCGTGCTGACTTTGAGGCGTACCTAGCCAAGCGCATGGGTCTGCTACCCACACAGGAGATGGTGGACGTGGTGGTGAGCGAGGTGGACCCACTGGTTCATGACACCATCCCGCTGGGCGTGGCTGCCTGACTTGTCTTGACGATTGCCCCAGGTCGGCCGTGCGGGTTTTCGCACAGAATGCGCGGCTGATTCTGGAAAACCGCACACTTCCACCGCGTGCCTCTGATCAGGTGATCTCCCGCAAAGCCTTGTATCAACGGCATTTGCGGAGGACTGCCGCGTCCGCGTTCTACATGGAATGCTTCTTGAGTAAGAGCGACCACCCATAAACCGGCGGGCCGCTCGCACGTCGCGCACCTCTGTATGTGCCGACGTGTCACGGGCAAAGACCGCCGCCAACGCTCCAAGGAGACACCATGACTCAGCCCCAGGCTGGCGCGGTCACGGGCGAATTCACGCCCGCCCAAGCCCCCGTCAAAGACACCCCCGCAGACGTCCGTCGCCGTCTGCGCTCGATCTTCTCCGGCTCTGTCGGCAACCTGGTTGAGTGGTACGACTGGTACGTGTACTCGGCGTTTGCGCTGTACTTTGCCAAGTCGTTCTTCCCCAAGGGCGACCAGACTGCGCAGTTGCTGAATACCGCTGCGGTGTTCGCCGTCGGCTTTCTTGCACGCCCGGTGGGCGGCTGGCTGATGGGCATCTATGCCGACCGCTATGGCCGCAAACGCGCGCTGTTCTTCTCGGTGGTGTTGATGTGCCTGGGCTCGCTCATCATTGCGCTCACGCCGAGCTACGCAACCATCGGCGTTGCGGCACCGGTGCTGCTGGTGCTGGCGCGTCTGCTGCAGGGCCTGTCGGTTGGCGGGGAGTACGGCACGTCGGCCACGTACCTGAGCGAGGTCGCCAACAAGGAAAACCGCGGCTTCTTCTCCAGCTTCCAATACGTCACGCTCATCGCCGGGCAATTGGTGGCGCTGGCATTGCTGATCGTGCTGCAGCAGTTTGTGCTGACGCATGAGCAGCTGGAGGCCTGGGGCTGGCGCATTCCGTTCTTCATCGGCGCGCTGTGTGCGCTAATTGCGATGCGCATGCGCTCGCACATGGAAGAAACGCAATCCTTTACCGCCGCGAAAGAGAACAAGAAGCGCGGCACGCTGGCCGAACTCGCCAAGCACCCGCGTGCGGTGGCTACCGTGGTGGGCCTGACGCTGGGCGGTACGGTCGCGTTCTACACGTACTCGATCTACATGCAGAAGTTCCTGGTCAACACGGTGGGCCTGTCGAAGGACCAGGCTACGCTGGTGTCCGGCGCCACGCTGTTGTTGTTTGCCATCTTGCAGCCGATCGTGGGCGGGTTGTCCGACCGCATCGGCCGTCGCCCGATCCTGATTGCGTTTGGCGTGCTGGGTACGCTGTTTACGGTGCCCATCTTGACCGGCATCAGCCAGACCACCAACGTGTGGACGGCCTTCTTCCTCATCATGGCCGCGCTGGTGATCGTCTCGGGTTACACGTCGATCAACGCGGTGGTGAAGGCCGAGCTGTTCCCCGCGGAAGTGCGTGCACTGGGCGTGGGCCTGCCGTATGCACTCACGGTGTCGATCTTTGGCGGCACGGCCGAGTACATCGCGCTGTGGCTCAAGCAGATTGGCCATGAGTCGTTGTTCTACTGGTATGTGACGGGCACGATCGCCGTGTCGCTGTTGGTGTACGTGTTCATGCGCGATACTCGCGAGCATTCCCGTATCGAACACTGATCCATGCACCCATCCGACGGTCATGCTGACCTTGCCCACCCCGTACGCGGGCGTGGCTGGCGGCTGGCCGTTGCGCTGGCCATGGCCGCGTGCTGCGTGGCGGCAGGGTGGGGTGCCTATTCCATCGCCCTGCAGCGCTACGTTGCCACGCGCGCTGAAGAAGCCGGCCAACGCACCACCTTCTATGCGCAGAACCTGCGCAGCACGCTGGCGCGCTATGAATCCTTGCCACGGCTGGCGGCGCTTGAACACGTGCTGCACGTTGCGCTGCTGGAAGGCCCGCAGGCGGGGGACGCCACCATGCGTCGCGCTGCCAATGCCTATCTGAAAGAAGTCCAGGCAGCCACCGATCTGGCTGCCGCTCACCTGATCAATACGACGGGCCTCACGATCGCGGCCAGCAACTGGGATCTGCCGACCTCCTTCGTCGGTCAGAACTACGCGTTCCGCCCCTACTTTGCCGAGGCCATGCGCGAGGGCCTGGGTCGCTTCTACGGCGTGGGCAACACGACGGGCGAGACCGGCTACTTTGTCGCGGCCCCCGTACGCGAAGGTGCCAAGCCGATCGGCGTGGTGGTCGTGAAGGTGAATCTGGACGCCTTCGAGGCATCACTCTCGCGCAGCGGCGATACGGTGCTGCTGGTGGATCGCCATGGCGTGATCTTTCTGTCTTCCGTACCCGAGTGGAAGTACCGCACGCTCGGCACGCTGAGCCCCGAACAGCAAACCGCTCTTGATGCGACGCGCCAGTACGCGCCGCATACCCTGACGCCACTCGACTCCCAAGCTGGGGGCGTACCCTTTTCTGCGGACCAACCGCCCCAGACTGTGCGCGTCGCGCTGCCCGGGAAATCGGTGTCGACACTGCGTGTGCAGTACCGGCCCGTGGGCCTGCTTGGCTGGCAGGTCGCCGTGCTGATCGACCCGCGCGACGAGCAGCGCACCGCCCTGGTAGCCGGTGCCAGCGCCGCGTTTGCGATGGCATTGGTCTTTTCCGTGTTTGTCGCGCTGCGCCTGCGTACTCGCCGACGCGAAGAACAACGCCGTGCACGCGCCGCCTTGCGTGAAGTCCAGCGCGACCTGGAAGCACGCATCGCTCAGCGCACCGCTGAACTGACAACCGCCAACACCGCACTCGCCGGCAAGGTCGAGGCGCTCGACGCTGCGCAGCGCATCCTGCGCGAAACGCGCGATGCCGCGGTGCAGGCAGGCAAGCTCGCCGTGCTCGGCCAGATGGCAGCGGGCATCACGCATGAACTCAATCAACCGCTCACCGCGCTGACTACGCTGTCCGACAACGCCAACCAGCTCGCCGAGCGCGGCCGCATCGACGAGGTGCGTGGCAACCTCACGCACATCAGCCAGCTCGCCGAGCGCATGGGCCGCATCGTGTCGCACATCAAGGCGTTCTCGCGCAAGGGCGATGCGGCACGTGCGACGGTTTCGGTGGACGAGGCCATCCGCCAGGCGCTGATGCTGGTGGAAACGCGCCGCCGTCAGGTGGGCGTGACGGTGCAGGCACCACCGGTGCCGGCGGACCTCGCGGTCTGGGCCAACGCCGTGCGCCTGGAGCAGGTGCTCGTCAACCTGATCCGCAATGCCATTGATGCGACGGCCGAGGCTGCACAACCGGAATCTGCCGCCGTGCACGTGCGTGTCGAAACTACGCAGAAATGGGTACGCATCACCGTGCGCGACTTCGGCCCAGGCATCCCAGCCGATGTGCTGCCGCGTTTGTTCGAGCCGTTCTTTACGACCAAGGACGATGGCTTGGGTCTCGGGCTCGGGCTGGCGATTTCGCTGGCCATCATTGAAGATTTCGGCGGGCGGCTTGAAGGCCGCAATGCTGAAGACGGCGCGGGCGGCGCAGAATTCGTCATCGAGCTGGAACGCGCTGGCCCCTGAGTTTGAACCCATGTCTGAACCCATTTCTTCTGACCTGTCTTCCCCCATCGACCACGCGCCCGTCTTCCTGATCGAAGACGACGACGTGGTGCGCCTGGGCTGCGAGCAAGCGCTCACGCTGGCGGAAGTGCCGGTGCAGTCCTTTGCCGATGCGGAGAGCGCGCTGGCCGCGCTCGTCACACAAACGCCCGCGGTAGTCGTGACCGATGTGCGCCTGCCCGGCCGCGATGGACTGGCTGTACTGCGCGAGATGCTGCAACACGACCGCCAGTTGCCCGTCATCCTCATCACCGGCCATGGCGATGTGACGATGGCTGTGGCCGCCATGCGTGCCGGCGCGTACGACTTCATGGAGAAGCCGTTTCACTCCGAGCGTTTGGTTGACGTGGTACGGCGCGCGCTGGAAAAGCGCAGGCTCACTTCTGAAAACCTGCGCCTGCGCGAGGCGTTGCAGGGCCGGCAGGCGTACCCATTGATCGGCCAGAGCGCCGCCATGCAGAACGTGCGCCGGCTCGTCACCGCGCTGGCGCCGACGGATGCCGACATCCTCGTCACCGGTGAGACCGGCTCGGGCAAGGAAGTGCTCGCGCGCGCCATCCACGAGGGCAGCCGGCGGCGCGGGCCGTTCGTGGCGCTCAATTGCGCGGCGCTGCCAGAGTCCGTGTTCGAGAGCGAGATGTTTGGCCACGAGTCCGGCGCGTTTACCGGTGCCAACCGCCGCCGCATCGGCAAGATGGAATACGCCAACGGCGGCACGCTGTTTCTCGACGAGATCGAATCGATGCCGCTGGCCTTGCAGGCCAAGCTGCTGCGCGCGCTGCAAGAGCGCAGCATCGAGCGGCTTGGCAGCAACGCGAGCGTGCCGGTCGATTGCCGCGTCGTGGCCGCCGCCAAGGTGGATTTGAAGGAAGCGTCAGACCGCAATGCGTTTCGCGCGGACTTGTACTACCGCCTGAACGTTGTGTCGATTGCGCTGCCACCGCTGCGTCAGCGTGCAGAAGACATCCCGCTGTTGATGGCCCACTTTCTGCAGCAGGCCGGCCTGCGCTACGACCGCGCCGCGCCGGACTGGTCCGCGCAGGACATGATGCGCTGGCAGCACCACGACTGGCCCGGCAACGTACGCGAGCTGAAGAACGTGGCCGAACGCTTCTGTCTCGGTCTTGACGATGGTCTGGTGGCTTCTGAAGCGAGCCAGCACTCACTGGCCGGCCGCATGATGGCGGTGGAGCGCACCACCATTGAAGAAGCGCTGCGCGCCACCGAGGGCAACGTCGCACGCGCGGCCGATCTGCTGGCCGTGCCGCGCAAGACGCTGTACGACAAGCTCAACCGGCACGGCATCGAGCCAGACCGATTCCGAACCAACTGATTCGTCCAACTAACGCAGCGACGATTCGCCCACCTTCCTGCCGCCCTGCGGCGGCCAGCACGTTGCTGCCAGCAGCACGGCCACAACGGCATACACAGCTTCCGTCACCGCCAGCGGCAGAACGTGCACCTGGTACAGCGCAGCAGGCAGGTCGGCCAGTGCGTGCAGCAGGATCGCCAGAACGACAATCGCAAAGCGCCGCTGCCGCACCGCGTACCAAACCACCAGCGTCAGGGTGAACTGGATCAGCATTGCCGCGATGCGTTCCACCGCCGCACCCGCGGCCAGCCATGGCGAGAGCTGCGTGAGCATCGCGTGGATCGTGCCGATCATGGACTCTGCGCCGCTGGCCGCAAGGCGCGTGTCCAGATCCCCCCGGTTGGCGGCAATGCCGAACATCACCATCTGCGCTTGCGATGCCGTGCCGACCAGCCAGGCTTCAACGCCCGCATGGCCGAGTGCGTAGGCGACGGGGGTGCCCGCATCGCCGGGCTTGCGGGTGAGAAAGCGCAGGCCGAGCCAGCGGCCGATCTCTTCGAACAACCCCGCCATCAGCGCGCCGTAGATGATGAACAGCACCGGCGCGCGCAGCCATTGCGCCGTCACCGGATTGAGCTGCAGCAGATAGACATGCAGCAGGCGCTCCAGCACCAGCGCAAACACGACGAACACCCCCGCACCCACGAAGATGTCGCGCCATGCCAGGTCAAAGCGCCGGCGTAGCCAGAGCCACGCGCCAATCGGCACACAGGCGATCAGCACGGCGGCAAAGGCATGGGCGGCGAGAGTGAAAAGCGGGACGGTTGGCATGGCGAATGGCGCAATCAGGTTGCCCGCATGCTACCTGAGGGCCGTGGCCGCGCCCTCGTGCGCCTTCATCGGCCCCTTGTGGCGCGATTGTTACAATGTATGCGGGCGGCAGCAGGTGCCGCGCTTCTTGGCAGGGCAGGGCTGACGGTCGTGAAACGCATGATGTGGCGGTGGATCTGGGTATGTGGTGTGGGCATTGGTGCCATCGGCATGGTGGCACCCGCGCGAGCGGCACGCTGGCACGAATATCTGACGACGACGTCGGTGGCGGCCTCGATCGACCGCAATTCCCTGCGCTCGAACCAGATCGGCCACAAGACCTTTCTTGCCCGTACTGTGCTCAAGCGCGGTGAGCGCCGTGCCCGCGGCACACGCTATCGGCCCGGCACGATGATCCTCTCGCGCCAGGAGATCGACTGCCGTCGCCAGCGCATCCGTCTGGTCGATTACGTGGTACGCGACCCCGGCGGCGCCACGCTCGACACCGGCACCGCTGCCGGCGCGCACTGGATGCGCATCCGGCCGGGTACGCTGGCAGCGCGTTCGGCCGCCTATGTCTGCGCACGTCGCTAGACCGTTGCACGCGCGCGCCGCTGGCCCGATGGCGACTCGACAGCGGCCCGCAGGCATAGCACTATCGTGAGCGCTCCCTATCACTGCTCGCTGGCTATCGTTCCTGTTCGATGAAACTCACACTGAAGTCGCAGGCGGCCATCATGGCGACCGTCATCAGCGTGACGGCGGTGAGCCTGTTCGGCTGGTCGCAGCGCGAGCCGATCCGCCGCGAGGTGATGGCGCAGATCAAGGCGCAGCAGACCGCGCTGGTGCGGGAATCCGCCGACGATCTCAAGCAGCGGCTCGACACCTACCTGGGCGTGCTGGAGCGCACCGCCCAGCAGATGCACACGGTGCGGTTCGATACGCCGGAGCAGCGTACCCATTTCTTCGAGGCCATCCTGCCCACCAGCGGCCTGTTCGACGGCGTGTTCCTGGCCTCGGCCGACGGCAAGGTAACGGCGACCTCGCCGTACCGCGAAGGCGTGATCGGCATCGATATTGCCGATCGAGATTACTTCAAGCAGGTCATGGTGGTCGACCAACCGACCATCTCCGCGCCGCTGCGCAACCGCGTGGGCGGTGAGCCCATCATCATCCTGGCGGCGCCCGTGCATGACCAGGATGGCCGTTTTGTCGGGCTGATCGGCGCGTCGCTGTACCTGCTCAAGCCGAACTTCCTGGGTGACCTGCGCGACATGCGCGTTGGCCAGACCGGTCACGTGTACCTGGTCGAGCGTGGGGAGCACCCCGTCTACATCGTGCACCCCGATGCGGACAAGACGCTCGCGCCGCTTGATGCCGATCCGGCCATTGCGGCGGCGTTCCGCAGTGATCCGTCTGTGCTGCCCGGGGGCGGTGATGACGTCGTCACTACGCAAGACATCATCGCCACCGGCTGGACGCTGGGCGCCGTATTGCCCGGTGCCGAGGCCAATCGGCAGCTCTTCATCATGCGCCAGCGCTTTCGCTGGTCACTCGTGTTGCTGGCGGCGCTGATTGGCGCGTCGGTGTGGGCGGCGATGCTGTGGCTGCTGCGCCCGCTGGGCCGCCTGCATGCCGCCATGACGCAGCTCTCCAGCACCGATTTGCGCCTGGACTTGTACGACAGGCAGCCGCTCGAGCTGTCCAGCGCCTCGGTGGAAATCGAGGCGGTTTCCACCGCGTTCCACAAGCTGATGGGCGAGGTGGTCCGCCAGCGCGCCGAGCTGGAAGCTGTGAATGACGCATCGCCGATGGGCCTGTTCCGCACCGACGTTGCAGGCCACACGGTCTACGCCAACGAGGCGTACCGCCAATTGCTCGGTGCCACGCATGAAGAGGCGCTGGCCGACGTGTGGCTGGCGCGCCTGCACCCGCACGACCAGGACGCCACGCAGGCTGACTGGCATGACGCTGTCGCGCACGGTACGGGCTACCGCGCCGAGCAGCGCGTGATCGTGCCGGGCGTCGGCGAGCGCCTGCTGGTCGTCAACACCGCGCCCGTGCGCGTGGACGGCAAGGTGGTCGGCCACGTCGGTGCAATGGAAGACATCACCGAGCGCGCACGCGCCGAACAGGCTTCGCGCGTGCTGACCAAGATTCTCGATTCCACCACCGACTTCGTCGCGCAGACCGACTTGCACGGCAACGTCACCTACATCAATCCGGCTGGCCGGCGCTTTGCCGGCATCCCGCTGCAGGCCGACGTGCGTACCCTGACCGTCGGCGATTTCTATCCGCCGGAGACGATGGATTGGCTGCGCGAGGTGGCCGTGCCTGCCGCAGCGCGCGACGGCGTGTGGATTGGCGAGACCACCGTGCGCGGCGTGACCGGCGAGGTCGTGCCGATCAACCACATGATCATCGCGCACCGCAATCCGGGCGGCCGCATGGAGCACTTCTCGTCCATCATGCGCGACATCACGCAGGACAAGGCCGCCAAGGAAGAGCTGCAGCGCAGCCGCGAAACGCTGCAGACCGTCACGGACGCCATGCCCGCGCTGGTGTCCTTTGTCGATACGGACGAGCGCTACCGCTTCCTGAACGCCGCCTACGAGAAAGCCTACGGACGGCCCGCCGCCGCCATGCTTGGACAGACCGTGCACGACGTGGTGGGCGAGGATGGCTACAGCATCCTGCGTGACTCCCTGCGGCGCGCGCTGGCCGGCGAGACCGTCGTCTTCGAACGCGAGTACCGCGGCCGCGACCTGTACCGCTGTGAAGAGATCAGCTACCTGCCGCAGTTCGACGCGCAGGGGCATGTGGCCGGCGTGCATGCCGTCACCCTCGACATTACCGAGCGCAAGAAGCAGGAGCTGCGTTTGCGCGCGCTCACCACCACTGACCACCTGACCGGCTTGCTCAACCGCGCCGGCTTTGACGAACGCCTGCTCGCCGCGCTGGACCAAGCACGCGTGACCGATACCGTGGGCGCGCTACTGCTGCTCGATCTGGACGGCTTCAAGGCAGTCAATGACACGCACGGCCATTCTGTGGGCGATGCGTTGCTGCGCGCCTTCGCGCAGCGTTTGGCGCGCGCCGTGCGGCCGTATGACTGTGTGGCGCGCTTTGGTGGCGACGAGTTTGCCGTGGTGCTCGAGCAGCTCTCTCAGCCGGAAGATGCCAAGACCGTCGCGCGCAGTGTCCTCGCTGCGTGCAACAAGCCGTTTCGCCTGGGCGAGATCACGGTGCAGATCGGCTCCAGCATCGGCCTGGCCGGTTTCGACAGCCGGACGCTTGCGCAGAGCGCGGTCTTTGAGGCCGCCGATGAGGCGCTGTACGAAGCCAAGTCGCGCGGCAAGGGCCTGTTCGTGAGCGCGGACGAGCTTTCTGCGGGCTGATTTCGCGTTGCCGCACGGCACGCAGAAATGGGTACGCTCGACGGCGATTTGGTGCTGTTGCGCAGGCAATATTGCGCCGCAACATCCGCCCCCCAGGCCGGGCGGCGGACAATCCCCTATCGCACGGTCGTGCGCTTTCCGGTAAAGTCCCGCGACTGACTGCGCGCGCCGGACACCCCGGCGCGTCGCACAAGAGCGCTGTACCCATGGCGCCTTCGCTTCACACTCCGACGCACTCCGATGCGCGCGTGCCCGATCCGGCATCGCTCGCACGGGCAGGTCTCTCGCGGTTTTGCACACGTTCTCCCGTGGCGTGAAACCCGTGCAGGCACGCGGCCGGACGCGATGCAGGGCGCATGCGGGGAGCGACGGTGTTGGGCCAGCGCACTCTTAAAGACCGAAAATTGCCATCGGCAATCGCGACGGACAAAAAGGAGCAGGTTCGCATGCAAAAAATGATCAAACAGCTGCTGTTGACGGCAGTGGCTGCGGGGGCGGCAATCGCAACGGGCACGTCGTTCGCGGCCCAGGACATCAAGATCGGCGTGGCCGAAGCGCTGTCGGGCGGTGCAGCCCAGTACGGCGTGGCCATCCGCAACGGCTTCCAACTGGCGGCTGACGAGATCAACGCCGCTGGCGGCGTCAACGGCAGCAAGATCGCGTTGGTGATCGAAGACGAGCAGGGCAAGAAGGAAGAGGCCATCAACGTCTTCAAGAAGCTGATCTTCCAGGACAAGGTGGCGATGGTGTTTGGACCCACGCTGTCCAACTCGGCCCAGGCGGCTGACCCGATCGCACAGGCTGCCAAGACCGTCGCGTTCGGTACCTCCAACACGGCAGACGGCATCACCAGCATTGGCGACTTCGTCTTCCGCAATTCCGTGACCGAAGCCGACGTGCTGCCGGCTACCATCCAGACCGTTGTGAAGAAGGCCGGCGTGAAGAAGGTTGCCGTGCTGTACGGTAACGACGACGTCTTCACCAAGAGCGGCTACGACAACTTCAAGAAGGCGCTCGAAGACCTGAAGATTCCGGTGACGACCACCGAAACCTTCGCCAAGGGCGACGTGGACTTCAAGGCCCAGCTCACCAAGATCAAGGCAACCAACCCGGATGCGATCGTGCTGTCGGCACTGATTGCCGAGGGTGGTCCGATCATGGTGCAGGCACGCCAGCTCGGCCTGAACGTGCCGGTCATCGGCGGCAACGGCATGAACTCGGTCAAGGTGTTCGACCTGGCCAAGGACAAGTCGGATGGCCTGTGGGTGGGCAGCCCGTGGTCGATCGAGAACCACACGGCCGAGAACACCAAGTTCATCACCGCCTACACCGCCAAGTACAAGGCTGCGCCGGACCAGTTCGCTGCGCAGGCGTATGACGCCATGTACATCGCGGCTGCGGCACTGAAGACGGTCAAGTTCAGCGGCAACCTGGAAGGCGACCGCAAGGCCATCCGCGATGCGCTGCCGGCGGTCAAGCACACGGGTGCAACCGGTGCGTTTGCGTTCCGCCAGGTGACGGCGCGCGGCAAGCCGGCCGGCTATGACGCTGTGCAGACGCCGATCGTGAGCGTGACCAAGTCGGGCAAGTACACGATCGAGAAGTAATCTTCGGTTGGCTTTGAACCGAACCGCGGGGCGTAGCTAAACCTACGCCCCATCGCTTTTTCTGTGGCCGCTTTGGTGACATCCGGCCGCACCTCACTCTGATTCATCATGCTGGAACAGCAACTCGTCAATGCGCTGTCGCTCGGCTGCGTGTATGCGTTGTTCGCCCTGGGATTCACGCTGGTTTTCGGCATCCTGGGCGTGATCAACCTGTCGCACGGCGCGGTCTTCATGCTGGGCGCCTATGCGGCGCTGCAGGCGGTCCTCCATTTCGATCTGCCGCTGTGGGCGGCGCTGGCTGTCGGCTTTGTCGTCAGCGGCGTGGCCGGGCTCATCATCGATGTGCTGCTGCTGCGCCCCCTGCGTCGCCGCAATGCGCCGCACCTGATCCCGATGATCGGGACCATTGGTGCGGGCATCGCCATCAATAACGCCATGCAGGGCGTGTTCGGTGCGGAGAACATGCGCTTCCCCGCAGGGCTCGTGTCGGATGCTTCGCTGGACCTGGGTGGCATTCACCTGACGCCACTGGAGCTGGGCATCATCGTGCTGTCGTTCGTGCTGATGGCGGCGCTCATGCTGCTGCTCAAGCGCACGCAACTCGGTCGCGCACTGCGCGCGATTGCAGAGTCGCCCAAGGCGGCGGCGCTGCTCGGCATCAACGTGGAAGGGTTATTCCTGCTGACCTCGTTTGCGGCGGCTGCGCTGGGCGGATTGTCTGGCGTGCTGATCGGCCTGTACTCCAACGCCGTGTTCCCGCTGATGGGCCAGCCGATGCTGCACAAGGGCATCGCGGTCATCATTCTGGGCGGCCTGGGCGATATTCGTGGCGCGATGCTGGGCGGGCTGTTCCTCGGGTTTGCCGAGGTGCTGTCGGTGGCCTACATCGGCTCGACCATGCGTGATGCGGTGGCGTTCGGTTTGCTGTTCCTGATCCTGCTGGTGCGGCCGCAAGGGCTGTTCGGCAAGGTACTCGAACGCAAGGCATAAGGAGGCCGACGACATGGAATGGTTCGACAATTTCTGGTCGGTCTACAGCAACCTGGTGCTCACGCTGGGCATCAACGCACTGCTGGCGCTGTCCATCTATCTCACGCTGTCGTGCGGCTTGCTGGCGATGGCGAATGCGGCCTTCATGGGCATCGGTGCATACACGGCGTCACTGCTGACGATGAACGCGGAGATGCCGTTCTCGGTGGCGCTGGCCGGCGGCATGGCGGCGCCGGCGGTCGTGGCGCTCGTCATTGGCGTGCCGGTGCTGCGGCTGTCGGGTGTGTACCTCGCCATGGCCACGCTGGGCTTTGGTGAAGTGGTGCGCGTGCTGATCCTGAACACCGAAGACTGGACCGGCGGCGCGCTGGGCCTGAACGGTATTCCGCAGCTCACGCAGTGGTGGCACGTGGCGCTGGCCGTGTTGCTCACGCTGTTCGTGCTCGCACGCATGTGCCGCTCGAAGGTGGGCCGCGCGTTTGAGGCTATCAAGGAAGACGAAACCGCCGCTGGCCTCATGGGCATCAACGTGGCCGGCACCAAGCTGCTGGCGTTCACGCTGGGTGCGGCCATCGCCGGGCTGGCAGGCGCGCTCAACGCGCATCTGACCTTCTTCATCGGCCCGAACGAATTCGGCTTCGACCGCGGTGTGGAAATCCTCACGATGACCATCCTGGGCGGCACCAACGGCCTGACGGGTCCGGTGCTCGGCAGCCTGATCCTGTCGTTGCTGCCCGAGTTGCTGCGCGCGTTCAAGGATTTCCGCCTGGTCGTCAACGGCGTGATCCTGATGGTGATCGTGCTGTTCCTGCCCAAGGGCATCTGGGATCCGGCGCGTTTCGCGCGCTGGTTTGGCATCAAGCGCGGCGGCACCATGCCCGGCGCGGCTGCTTCCAATGAATCGCACTGAGGCCGCCATGCTCAAACTCGCATCCATTTCCAAGCGCTTCGGCGGCCTGTCGGTGCTGCAGGACGTCAACATTGAAGTGCCGCAGGGCTCGATCTTCGGTTTGATCGGCCCGAACGGCGCCGGCAAGACGACGGTGTTCAACCTGATCACCGGGTTGCTTGCGCCCACGGGCGGTTCGCTCACCTTCAACGGCGAGAACCTCGTCGGCAGGAAGCCGCACCAGATCACGCAGATGGGCATTGCCCGCACGTTCCAGAACATCCGCATCTTCAAGGAGATGACGCTGCTGGAGAACGTCGTGGTCGGCATGCACCGACACCTGGACTACAGCGCGCCGGGGCTGCTGCTGTCGCTGCCCAAATACCGCGCCGCCGAGCGCCGCGCACGCGATCGCGCGCTGGAACTGCTCTCATGGGTCAAGCTCGACCACAAGGCGCACGACATTGCCGACAACCTCTCGTACGGCGACCAGCGCAAGCTCGAACTCGCACGGGCGCTGGCCACCGAACCGAAGCTGCTGCTGCTCGATGAACCTGTCGCCGGCATGAACACCGGCGAGAAGGTCGACCTGATGGCCGAGATCGAGAACATCAAGGCGCGCGGCTACACGATCTTCATGATCGAGCACGACATGCGCTTCGTGATGGGCCTGTGTGAACGCATTGCCGTGCTGAACTTCGGCCGCATCATCGCCGAGGGGCCGCCGGAGGCGATCCGCAATAATCCGCAAGTCATCGAGGCCTACCTGGGCCGGGACGATGATGATGAGGTGGCAGCATGAGCAGTAAGCAGGGGCCCCGCGCAGCGGGGATGCGCACGGCCGCGAATGCTGCCGGCCACCGACGCCACCCAGGCTGGATGATCGATACGCGTATGGAGGTGGCAGCATGACCACGCTATTGGAAGTCAAAGGGCTGGACGTGTCCTACGGGCACATCGCAGCCGTCAAGGGCATCGACTTTGCGCTCAAGACCGGCGAGATCACCTCGCTGGTGGGCGCCAACGGTGCGGGCAAGTCGACCACGCTGCTGGCGCTGTCGGGGCTGATCCCGAAATCGCAGGGCGAGGTGCGCGGCCAGATCCTGTTCGAGGGCGAGGACGTCACGCAGTGGTCGGCCCACAAACGCGTGCAGCGCGGCATCGTGCAGGTGGCCGAGGGTCGCGCCACGCTCACCACGATGACGGTGCGCGAGAACTTGGAGCTGGGCGCTTACACGCGCAAGGACCGCAGCCAGGTTGCCTCGGACCTGGAGCGTGTGTTCCACCTGTTCCCACGCTTGAAGGAGCGCATCGACGGCCTGGCCGGCAACCTGTCGGGCGGCGAGCAGCAGATGCTCGCCATCGGCCGCGCGCTGATGGCCCGCCCGCGCGTGCTGTTGCTCGATGAACCGTCGATGGGCCTGGCGCCAATCATCGTGCAGGAGATCTTCCGCATCCTGCGCATGATCAACGCCGAAGGGCTGACGATCTTCCTGGTCGAGCAGAACGTGCGCCAGGCACTGAAGATCGCGCAACACGGCTACGTGCTCGAAACCGGCCAGATCGTGCTGGCTGACAGCGGGAAAAATCTGTTGGGCAATCCGCGCGTGCTCGAAGCCTACCTGGGCGGCTGAGTGCCCTGAACGTGCTCCGGCATGCAACATTGCCGGAGTGCGAGAACCGCATATCCATTGGGTTTGCGGTTCATCTTCATCAAAAAGCGTACCCGTTTCTGCGTACGCTCAAATCCCCGCTAAAACATGTCGCTGCGCGTCGAATAGTGCGATCAGCGTGTCGGCGACCGCTCGCACGCGCGGTGAGCGCCGCACGTCTGGATGGATCGCCAGCCAGATTTCCCGGTGCAGCGCAGGGTCGTCTACCGGCAACCGGCGCAAAAGCGTACCCGTTTCTGCGGGCGCGCCAAGGAAGTGCGGAAGCGCTGCGACACCCAGTCCGGCCAGTGCCGCCTGGTGGATTGCGGCCAGATCGCTACAGCGCAGAACCACGCGGCGCTCGCCTGCGTACGCATCCAGCCAGCGCTGCTGCGGCACGTGACGCAGGCGTTCGTCGTAGCCGATGAACTCCCACTCCGCTTCGGGTTGCCCGAGTAATTCGGGCGTTGCGTACAGGCCGTAGCCGAGATCACCCAGTGGCCGCGTAGCCAGCGTGGATGCGGTCGGGCGCGACAGCCGGATGGCGAGGTCGGCCTCGTGCGCCATCAGGTTGGCGTTGCGCGTCTCACCCAGCAGGACCAAGTTGATGCCGGGCCACTGGCGGTGCAGGGCTGCCAAGTGCGGCGCGATGAAGTGGCTCGCGATGGTGGGCGGCGCCGAGATGCGCACCGTACCGCGCAGGCTGCCCGCACCCGCCGCTGCGCGTGCGAAGCCGGCGGCTTCCTGTTCCATGCGCTCGGCACGCTCAGCCAGGGCGCTGCCTTCGGCGGTCAGGCGCCAGCCGCGCGGCAGGCGGTTGAACAGGCGCACACCCAACGATTGCTCCAGCGCTTCGGCACGCCGTGCCACCGTGGTGTGTTCCACCGCCAGCCGCCGCGCCGCGGCTGACAGGCTGCCCTCGCGCGCCAGCACGAGGAAGTAGCGCACGTCATCCCACTGCAAGGAAGAAGAAGGTTCGGCTGCCGCAGCACCTGTCAGTGCACGCTTGAGCCGATCTGGGCTTTTTTGCACAGAAGGTGGTCAGTTTTTGTGAATTCCCGGGTGATTCTGAACGGAATACGCTTGTTTCACAACGTGACGGCAGCAATACCCCCCGTCATGAAACTGAAAAGCGTACCTATTTCTGCGAGGACATTTGCCATGCATGCCAAGGTGATCCAACTCCGTGAACCCGCTTCTGCATTGGGTTTACAGCCCGCCAGCCTGATGCTGCCGCCGCCCGCACCCAATGCGCTGACGGTGCACCACACCGCCGTCGGCGTGAACTTTGTCGATGTGTATCACCGTGCCGGGCTGTATCCGGTGCCGGCGTTTCCGGCGGTGCTGGGCGTGGAGGGAGTTGGCGTGGTCGCAGAAATGGGTACGGACGTGCGCGGCTTTGTGGTGGGCCAGCGCGTAGCGTGGGCCGGGTTGATGGACGGCGCGCCTGGAGGCTATGCAAGCCATCGCAATATTCCCGCCGATCGAGCGATCGCCTTGCCGGATGCACTGGACGACGAGACCGTCGCAGCCACGCTGCTACGCGGCATCACCGCACACATGCTGCTGTCGCGGGTACGCCAAGTACAGGCGGGCGATACGGTGCTCGTGCATGCAGCAGCCGGTGGCCTGGGTCTGCTGCTGGTGCAGTGGGCGAAGCGCCTGGGCGCGCGTGTGATTGGGTCGGTCGGTAGCGAGGCCAAGGCGGCTATCGCGCTTGGTTACGGCGCAGACCACGTCGTGCTCCACCGCCGGCAGGACGTGCGCGAAGCCGTGCTGCAACTCACCGGCGGGGAAGGTGTGGACTACGTCATCGACGGCGTTGGCGGGGCGATGCTGCAAACGTCCATCGCTGTGACGCGGCCGTTCGGCATGGTGGCGAGCATTGGCCAAGCAAGCGACGTCGGCAATGCGCAAACGAACGTCATCGACCTCTCGGCGCTGGGCCCGTCGCGCTCCATCGCACTGGCGCGGCCGGGCGTGTTCCGCTACATGGCCGATCTGTCGCGCTACCGCGCCGGCGCACAGGCGGCGCTGCAACGCATGCTCGAAGGCGTGCGGGTGCCGGTGGGCGGCACCTATGCGCTTGAGGAGGCGGCGGCCGCGCATGCGGCGCTGGAGGCCGGCCAGACCTCGGGCGCGTTGCTGTTGCGACCGTGAGCGTACCCATTTCTGCGTAGCGCTCGGCGGGGTCATCCAGCCTTGCGTCGCGTTGTTCTACCCCACTGTACCCACCCTGCATAAGGAGTTATCGCCATGCTGTACCTGATTCTTTTCACCTACCGCGCACCGCTGTCCGAGATGGATCGCGTGCTGCCTGCCCACCGCCAACACCTGGATGCGCACTACGCGAGTGGGCATTTCCTGATGTCCGGGCCGTTCTTCCCACGTGAGGGCGGTGGCATCCTGGCGCGCGCCGCGTCACGCGAGGAGATCGATGCCATCGTGGCGCGCGATCCGTTCGTGCTGGAGAACCTTGTCGATGTGCGCGTCATCACATGGGGCCCGAACCGGCGCGTGGCCGGCTTGCCGGAAGCGTGGTTTGTTGACGGGGCCGTGAGCGCGTCGACGTAAACCCGCGCAGTGCGCCCGCTATCATGATGGTCTGCCGTTCACGGGGCCGTCATGACCCAACCACCGGATACACCGACACCGTCGCCCACCCCATCCCCGCGCCCTGCGTGGTGGCAGCGCGTGGCTGCGCGGTTACCGTTCGGCAGCGAGCATCTGGTGTTCGTCTATGCCGCCGTGATCGGCTGCGCGGGCGCGTTGTCGACGATCCTGTTTCGCGAATGCCTGCGTCAGCTGCAGTGGTGGCTCTCCGGCACGGATCAGGGGCTGGTGGCCACGGCACGTGCGCTGCCGTGGTGGGCGCGCCTGCTGGTACCGGCCGTTGGTGGTGTGCTGGCAGGTCTTACGCTGCAGGTCGGGTTGAAGTGGATTCCGCGCAAGGGCTCGGAAGACTATATGGAAGCCATCGCCGTGGGCGACGGTGTATTGAGTGCGCGGCAGAGCTTGGTACGCAGCGCGTCGTCGCTGTGCTCGGTGGCCAGCGGTGCGTCCATCGGGAGGGAGGGGCCGATGGTGCAACTGGCGGCGATGTGCGGCTCGTTGCTGGGCCGCGTGCTGCGGCACGTGACACCGGTCTCGGTTGAGCAACTGCGCCTGCTGGTTGCCTGCGGCGCAGCAGCGGGCATCACGTCGGCGTACAACGCGCCCATCTCGGGCGCCGTGTTTGTGAGCGAGATCGTCTTCGGCGTGATTACCACGGCCACGCTCGGGCCGCTGCTGGTCTCAGCCGTGACCGCCGACATCGTGTTGCGCCAGTTCTTCGGGTACGGCGCGGTCTACGAGATGCCGCATTTCGATTTCGTGTCCGGCTGGGAAGTGCTGACGTACCTGGGGCTCGGTCTGGCGGCGGGTATGGCGGGGCCACTGCTGCTCGGGCTGATTGACCGCGCACGCGATGCCTTTGCGCGTACCAAGCTGCCATTGACGTTGCGCTTGGCGCTGGGCGGTTTGATCGTGGGCGGGTTGTCGACGCAACTGCCCGAGGTCTGGGGCAACGGCTACAGCGTGGTGAACAGCTTCCTGCATCAGCCGTGGTTGTGGCAGACGGTGGCGCTGGTGCTGATCTGCAAGGTGGTGGCGACGGCGGCCAGCGCGGGTTCGGGCGCGGTGGGCGGGGTGTTCACGCCCACGCTGTTCTGCGGGGCGGCGCTGGGGTTGCTGTACGGCACTGGCATGCACGCGCTGTTGCCGGGCGCAGCGCCCGTTCCCATCAGCTATGCGGTGGTGGGCATGGGTGCGCTGCTGGCGGCCACCACGCACGCGCCGCTCATGTCGATCCTGATGATCTTCGAGATGACGCTGTCGTATCAGGTGGTGCTGCCGCTCATGCTGGCGTGCATCACGGGTTATGTGACGGCGCATGCGGCGGGCGCGCCGTCGGTGTATGCGCGGGCGCTGGCGCAGAACAAGGAGGAAGCGCGTGAAGATGCGGGCAGCGCACAAAACCCCTCGGCGTCGGCGCTTTCTTCGCCTGCGGACCGTACGCAGAAATAGGTACGCTCAGCTGGTGATGCCGGGCGCCCGTGGGCTCGCGCCCGCATTGTCGGCAGCCATGCGGGGCTTGCGACCATACGCTCGCATCATCACGAAGCTGAGCAGAAAGCCGATCCCGCCAACCAACAGCAACCCGGTCTCGCCAAGCACCGGCAGCAGGTTGGTCAGGAAGCCCGTGACGACCCACGCCACCGCCATGACGGAGCCCGCGACGCCAAGTGCCCAGCCTTGGCGGTCTTCTGTCACGGCATCGGAGAACGCGGTGTACATCGTGGTATAGGCCACCATGTCAAAGCAGCCGACCAGCGCTGCCAATGCCCAGAGCACGTCTTCATAGGGCAGCACGCTCGACAGAATCTGGGCGACGCCGGCCACCAGCAGACCGGTCTTGGCGATATCAATGACGCTCCACACCCGCAGCATCAGGCGCACGACGCACAGCAGCCCAAACACGAAGCACACGCCGATCGCCCCGCTGAACAGCCCCAACTGCGCGCTTCCGTAGTGAAAGCGGGTCTGGAGCAGCATCATGATCGTCTGCAGATAGAGGCCGTAGCCGATCTGCATCAGAAAGAAGACCACCGACAGATAGGCCACCGCCTTGTGCCGAACCGCTTCGTGCATGACACGCAGCGGCAGGAGTACGTCGACGCGGCCCGTGCCCGAGGGCGTGACGGTGTTCCGGTATGACGCGCACATCCACACACCGCACGCCAGCGCCAGCACGCCAACCAGCAGGAACGGCGTTTCGTGGCCGAAGATGGGGGCGATCTGCCGGTCAGAGGCAACGCCGCCGAGCACCGGCCCGACAATCACCCCGACGCTGAAGGCCAGCGACATGATGCTCATGTTGAATGCCTTGTTTTCAGCCGTGCTCATGTCGGTGATGGCCGCTTGCGCGATGCCCTGGCAGCCCGCCATCAGACCGCTCAGTCCGCGGCCGAACAGCAAGAGCCCGACGCTGGGCCAGAGAACGCCGAGCGCCATCAGGAAGTAACTGAGCGACAGCCCGAACACGCACAGCAGCAGGATCTTGCGGCGGCCGTACCCGTCGGACAGCTCGCCCATCAGCGACGATCCGAAGAACATGCACAATGGATAGACCCCGTAGCCCAGTCCCAGATAGAAGTTGCGCAGGTAGGCACTGGTCTCGGGCGCTAGCAGGCTGCTGTGCGGATCGCCAAAAATGACCGACATCATCGGGTAGACCAGGCCGAAGCCCATGGCATCGATGGCGATGGCGAACAAGCACGGGCCGAGCCGTTTGAGGTTGAGTGAGGACATGAGCAACTGGCGCGATGGGCCGGGCGGATGATTGATGGAGCCAGCGTAGCGCTGGCGTCTGGCGCCCCGGTAGACCCGCGCCGCAGATGACTCTTATCGGTTTGGCCGATGAGGGACCCTGCTACGATTTGGCCCATGGACCTTCTTGCAGCCATGCGGATCTTCGTGCGCGTTGTCGAACGCGGCAGCCTGTCGGCGGCCGCGCGCGATCTCGGCGTCGGCCAGCCGGCCGTCAGCGAGCGCGTTCAGCAACTGGAGCGGCATCTTGGCGCGCGCCTGCTCCTGCGCAGCACGCGCGCGGTGTCCTGCACCGACGAAGGCCACGTCTTCTACGCGCGCTGCAAGCAGGTGCTGGAGGCCGCTGACGATGCTTGTGCAGCGGTCTCGCCAGAGCACCACGCCTTGCGCGGGGTGTTGCGAATTGCCGCGCCGCACGGGTTGGGTGAGGTCGCCCTGCCCGCGTTGTTGCAGCGCTTGCGCGAACAACACCCCCAGTTGCGAATCGATCTGATCCTGAACGACCGCCTTGTCGACCCGGTGACTGAGGGCGTTGATCTGTCGCTGCGCCTCGGGGCCACCGGAGACGGCAATTTCATTGCGCGCCGGCTCGGCCAGGTGCGCCGCGTGCTGGTGGCCGCGCCGGACTATCTCGTCCGGCAAGGCACACCGGAGACACCGCAAGCGCTGGCGGCGCACGCCTTCATCCGCGTGACGGGTTTGTTTGGCGATGGCCAGTTGCCGTTGATCGACGCGCGGCAAGTGCGCATCGCCGCGCCGGTCAGCGTGGCGATGAGTCTGAGCCATTGGCGGCCGGTGTATGAGTTGCTGCTGAGCGGCGCCGGTATTGGCGTACTGCAGGAGCCGGTATGCGCTGCGGCCCTGGCAGCAGGGCAGTTGACGCGGCTCTTGCCGGACCATGTTGTGCCCGGTTTCGAGCTGCACGCGTTGATTCCTGCCGCCCGGCCAATCCCGCCAAAGACGCGTGCGTTTGTGGCGCTGCTCGAGGGGCATATCCAAACCTTGCCCGGCCTCACCTAGGGACGGCGTTGCGGGTGCGCTATGCCCCGTTCACGGTTTCCGACGGCCAAACGCGCTCGCTATCAGCAAGGTCTAAGGAAAAATGCCTTTTTGATCGCTTTTCAATGTGCGTTTCTGGGAACTTTCCACAGAAAATGTGATAAGTGATTGCTGTTGCGAATCATTATCATTTATATTTGCGTCCGCATTTCGTAGTGCGCTCTTGTGCACGGCGGCACGGGCGCAGGAGGGCGTTCCGCAGCGGCCGGCATCCAGAAGGAAGGGCGCCGCCCGGAGAAACCACCCAGATGAATCGCCCGAATCGCTTGAGCCCCAGGCCCGTCGCCAGTGCGCTGCTGGCCCTGTTTGCCACGCCCACCGTCGCACTCGCCCAGCAAGTCGCATCCACCCCCGTTGTTGCCACCAGCGCCGCGACTGCCACGGCCACGTTGCCTGAAGCCGTGGTCAAGGCCACCGCCCCGCGCGATGACTACAACGCCGCCAAAAGCTCGATCTCCAAGCTGCCCGAGAACCTGCGCGACATTCCGCAATCGGTCACGGTGGTGCCCAAGGCGCTGACTGATGCGCAAGGCGCCAGCTCGCTGGCCGATGCGTTGCGCAACGTGCCGGGCATCACCATTGGTGCGGCCGAGGGTGGGCAGATCGGCAACAACATCAACCTGAACGGTTTCTCCGCGCGCACCGACATCTACCTCGATGGCTTCCGTGATCGCGGCCAGTACTACCGTGACCTGTTTGCGCTCGAGTCGGTGGAAGTGCTGATGGGGCCGTCTTCGATGCTGTTTGGCCGCGGCTCGACCGGTGGCGTGATCAATCAGGTGACGAAGAAGCCGTCGCTAAAGGCCGCCACCGAAATCACGGGCTCGGTGACCACCAACGGCCTGGTGCGCGCCACGGCTGACGTCAACACGCCGATCTCCGATACGTCTGCGTTCCGCATCTCTGCGATGGCGCAGAACGGCAAGACCAGCACGCGCGACGAGATGGCCGCGCAGGATTTCGGTATCGCGCCGTCGTGGCGCTTCGGTATCGGCACGCCCACCGAGGTGACGATCTCCGCGCTGCTGCAGCACAACCGCGACATGCCTGACTACGGTGTGCCGAACCTCAACGGCCACCCCGTCAACGTTAGCCCCAAGACGTACTACGGCTACACGGACGACCGCACCACGCAGGACGTGGCAGCCTTCTCGGCCAACATCGATCACAAGTTCTCGCCCAACCTGCGCCTGCGCAACCAGACGCAGTTCAACTACGTGCAGACCGATGCGCGCGAGACGGCGCCCAATGCGGTGGGTACGGTCAGCGCGTCGGGCGTGTTCACGGCGCTGACCAACAGCAATCTGCCGCTCTCGGCACTGTCGGTGCGCTTGCAGAGCCATGACCGCCGCATCCGTGATTACTCGCTGTTCAACCAGACCGAGCTGACGGCCAAGTTCGATACAGGTTCGGTCAAGCACACACTGCTGGTGGGCACTGAGTTCGGCCACGACGGGTACGACAACCAGAACTACTACCGTAATGGCGCGTGCAACGGCACGCCGCTGGTGCAGTCGAGCATGACGAGCGGGTTTGTCTCGTGCGAGCCGCTGGTCAACCCGGGCTATACCAACTCGCCGTCGAACGCACCGTCCACGCTGGGCAACCTGCAGGGCGGCTCGGCCAACACGGTGGCCGCGTACTTCAACGATTCGATCGAGTTCACCAAGCAGTGGAAGGCGGTGGCGGGTCTGCGCTTTGACCGCTACGTCGCCAGCATCTCGAACTCGTTGAATGCGGCGAACACGCCGGCGTCGGCCAAGATCACCGCGCTGCCGTACGCGCAGCAGGCGGTGAACTTTGTCAGCACGCGCCTGGGCGGCATCTGGCAGCCGACGGACTGGCAGTCGTACTACGTGTCGTATGGCACGTCGTTCAACCCGTCATTGGAGCAACTGGTGGGCACCACGGGCCAGCAGAGCCTGGACCCGGAGAAGAACAAGTCGTATGAAGCCGGCGGCAAGTGGGATCTGCTCAATGGGGATTTGTCGGTGTCGTCCGCGCTATTCCAGATCACCAAGGACAACGCGCGCACGCAGGTCGACAGCACGACGTACACGCTGGCCGGCAAGATCCGCGTGCGCGGTGCGCGTCTGGGTGCCACGGGCCACCTGACCGACAAGCTGCAGGTGTTCGCGGGCTACACGTATCTGGATGCGGACATCATCAACGGCATTGGCGTGGGCACGCAGGGCATGGTGCCGGCCAACACGCCCAAGCATGCCGCTACGGTGTGGACGAGCTACACCTTCCTGCCGAACTGGGAAGCGGGCGCGGGCGCGTTCTACATGTCGCAGCGCTACGCCAATAACACCGACACCGTGCAAGTGGGTGGCTTCGTGCGCTGGGATGCGATGCTGGCCTATCACCAGCCCAAGTACGACGTGCGCCTGAACGTGTTCAACCTGTTCAACAAGACGTATTACGATGCGCTGATTCCGTCTGATGGCGGTCGTGCTGTGCCGGGTACCGGCCGCGCGGCGATGCTGTCGGTGGTGTATCGCATGTAACGGCTGGGGGATGGGCCCCCGGCTGCGTACCCGTTTCTTCCAGCGCCATGCTTGTCTGTATTCCCAACGTCTTCAACGCTGCGCAGGTGGCTGCGCTGCGCGAACTGCTCGACAGCGCGGGCGAAGCCTGGGTGGATGGCCGCGTATCGGCCGGCTATTCGGGGGCGCCGGTCAAGGTCAACCAGCAGATCGATGAGCGTGCGGAAGTGGCGCTGCAGTGCCAGCAGCTCATCCTGAGCGTGCTGGAGCGGCACCCGCGCTTCATCAGCGCGGCGTTGCCGAATGTGGTGTACCCGCCGATGTTCAACCGCTACGGCGAGGGCATGACCTTCGGCGCGCATGTCGACGGTAGCGTGCGCATCCACCCGCACAACGGCGCCAAGCTGCGCACTGACATCTCGGCCACGCTGTTTCTGTCAGACCCCGCCAGCTACGACGGCGGCGAGCTGCAGATCGAAGACACCTACGGCATGCACAGCATCAAGCTCAATGCCGGTGATCTGGTGATCTATCCGGCTACGAGCCTGCACCAGGTCACGCCCATCACGCGCGGCGTGCGTGTGGCGAGCTTCTTCTGGATCCAAAGCCTGATCCGTGATGACACACAGCGCGCCATGCTGTTCGACTTGGACAACGCCATCCAGACGCTCAACCAGACCGACGCGGATGCCGGCGCGCGCCGCACACTCATCGGCGTGTATCACAACCTGATGCGGCAGTGGAGCGAGACCTGAGCGGAGCAGGCGGCGTCACACCGGGAAATGGTGCAACGCAAAAACGCAGTTGGGCTTAGCGGCCCGAACGGCGATACAGCTCGGCCATCATGCCGCAGCTTTCCACATGCAGCGCGACAGCGCGCGTGGCTTCACGGCGCAGGACTTGCCAGAAACGGGCGAAGCGGGAGGTGGGGGCGGCGTTGAGGGCGGCGGCTTCCATGATGATTCCTTTCTGAGCGATAACCTAGGGATTACCCTAATGTTAGTCGCAATATTGCGCCGCAGCAAATTGTGGCTTTCCATGTCGTCAGATCGCCACATTCTTGTGACGATTGCATCGCCTTTGCGGCGTGCTGTGCTCTTGCCTCTGCCTTTGTAGAATCGGGGCATCGCTCCTGTATGGAAACGGAAACCGACATGTCCGAACTGCGCACCCTGTACCCGCCCATCGAACCGTATGAAACCGGCATGCTCAACGTGGGCGATGGCCACACGATCTACTACGAGCGCGTCGGCACGCCCGGCGCCAAGCCGGCGGTGTTCCTGCATGGCGGGCCCGGCGGCGGCGTTTCGGCTGACCACCGCCGCCTGTTTGACCCCGCCCGCTACGACGTGATGCTGTTCGACCAGCGTGGCTGCGGGCGTTCCACGCCCCATGCGGGGCTGGAGGCCAACACCACCTGGCACCTCGTGGCCGACATCGAGCGCCTGCGCGCGATTGCCGGCGCCGAGCGCTGGCTGGTATTCGGTGGCTCCTGGGGCTCGACGCTGGCGCTGGCCTATGCGCAGAAGTACCCCGAGCATGTGAGCGAACTGGTGCTGCGCGGCGTCTACACCGTCACGCAGGCCGAACTGCGCTGGTACTACCAGTACGGTGTGTCGGAGATGTTCCCCGAGAAATGGGCACGCTTTCAGGCACCCATTGCCGAGGCCGAGCGCGACAACATGATCGCCGCCTACCGCAAGGTGCTCACCGGCAACGACCTGGCCAAGCAGATCGAAGCCGCCCGCGCCTGGAGCGTGTGGGAAGGCGAGACCATCACCCTGCTGCCCGATCCGGACAACAGCGCCAAGCACGCCGACGACCATTTCGCGCTGGCTTTTGCGCGGCTGGAGAACCACTACTTCACGCACCAATGCTGGCTGGAAGAAGGCCAGTTGCTGCGCGAGGCGCATCGGCTGGCAGGCATTCCGGGCGTGATCGTGCACGGCCGCTACGACATGCCGTGCCCGGTGCGCTACGCGTATGCACTGCACCAGGCGTGGCCCGACGCGGATTTCCACCTGATTGAGGGTGCAGGCCACGCGTGGAGCGAACCCGGCATTCTCGACCAGCTCGTTGCAGCCACTGATCGGTTTGCCGACAAATAAAGCGCGCTTATGACGGACTCCGCCGATCTGCGCTTCCTGCTGGCCATCCAGGAGAACGGCAGCCTGGTTGCCACAGCGCGGGCGTTGGGTTTGACGCCCTCGGCGGTGTCGCAGCGCTTGCAGCAGTTGGAAAAGAAGCTGGGCGCGCGGCTCGTTGACCGCACCGCGCGCAGCCTGCGCTTTACGCAAGAGGGCGCACTGTTGTGCGAGCGCGGCGCGGAGCTGATCCGTCAGCTCGATGCGCTGTCGGAAGACCTGCAAACACGCCAGGGCGGTCTGGTTGGCACGCTCAAGGTCAACGCGCCGCTGGGTTTCGGGCGGCGCTACATCGCACCCATCATCAGCGACTTCCAGCAGGAGCATCCCGACGTCGACATCGAATTGATGCTCTCCGATGCACCGCTGACGGAGGCGGCTGAGCGCTTTGACGTGGTCATCCATATCGGCGCGCTGCAGGTGTCCAACCTTGTTGGCTACGCGATTGCGCCGAATGCGCGGCTGCTCTGTGCATCGCCCGCATTCATCAAGCGTCATGGCTTGCCTGAGACGCCCGACAATCTCGCCACGCTGCCCTGCATCGTGCTGCGCGAGAACAAAGAGGACGTTTCGCTCTGGCATTTCAGCAAGGGCCGGACGAGCCGCAGCGTGCGCGTGCCATCCAAGCTCATCTGCAACGACGGCGATGTGATCCGCCGCTGGGCGTGCGAGGGGCGTGGCGTGATCCTGCGCTCGGAATGGGATGTGGCGGAGGATTTGCGTGCCGGGCGGCTGGTGCGGTTGCTGCCGGGTTGGAAGGCGCCAGACGCCAATGTGATCGCGCTCACGCACAACCGGGCGGGGCTGCCGCAACGTACACGCCACTTCATGCAGTTCCTGCAAAGCTGCTTTAAGCCGCAGCCGCCGTGGCGCGCATGATGTAGCCAGACTGAATCTTTGAGTCAAACTGGCTTCACCTAAAGGCGGTTCTCACTGCCTACAATCGGCTGCATCGATCAACGCCGATTTGCAGGTGACACGTGTGACATCCTCTACGTCTTCCCCGGGTTATCCCAAGGCCATCCTGTTTGACTTGCTGACTGCGCTGCTGGATTCGTGGTCGCTGTGGGACCGCGCGGCGGGTACGCAGCAGGCGGGCCGCACGTGGCGCGCGGCGTATCTACAGCTCACGTACGGTTGCGGTACGTATGTCCCCTATGAAGACATGGTGCGGCAGGCCGCGCAGAACGTCGGCCTGCCTGCCTCGGCACCCGATGCGTTGGAAGCTGGCTGGTTGCAGCTTGAACCTTGGGCGGGCGCTGCAGAAGCCCTGAAGCAACTGCAGCCACACTGCAAACTGGCAGTCGTCACCAACTGTTCCGAACGACTGGGCCGGCAGGCGGCGGCGCTGTTGCCGGTTGCATGGGATGTCGTCATCACGGCGGAACAGGCCGGTGTGTACAAGCCCGACCCCAAGCCGTATCGCATGGCGCTGGAGCAACTCGGCGTGCAAGCGTCGGATGCCGCATTTGTTGCCGGTTCCAGCTACGACATGTTCGGTACGGCCGCAGTGGGTTTGCGTACGTACTGGCATAACCGCATCGGCCTCGCGCTGGTCGAGGGCGCACAGCCACCGGAAATCGAATCGCCAACCCTGGACGGGCTCGTGCCCTGGGCCAGCCGCTTTGCCGCATGAGGAGCACATCCATGACAACCAGCACCCTTGATGCCCTCGACACGCCCGCTGCGCTGATCGACCTGCCGCGCATGCAGCACAACATCGCGCGCATGCAGCAGCGCATGAACGCGCTGGGCGTGAAATTCCGCCCGCATGTGAAGACCACCAAGTGCCTCGACGTCGTGCGTGCCCAGGTGGCAGCTGGCGCGCAGGGCATCACCGTATCGACGTTGAAAGAGGCCGAGGCGTTCTTTGCTGCGGGCATCATCGACATCCTGTATGCAGTGGGTATCGTCGCGTCCAAGCTGCCGCGCGCGATGGC
Source organism: Ralstonia sp. A12 (assembly GCF_000801955.1). GTDB lineage: Bacteria > Pseudomonadota > Gammaproteobacteria > Burkholderiales > Burkholderiaceae > Ralstonia. Next base: position 20,838 of record NZ_JSZO01000002.1, on the reverse strand, counting down.
GCTGCGCAGCCGAGGGTGCGATCTCAAGCTCGTCGTCGACAATGTGGAGGCCGCTAACGCCGTGGTCGACCACTACCGCACACATCACGAACGCTGCGAGGTGTGGATCGAAGTCGATACCGACGGCCACCGCTCCGGCATCACGCCCGAACAGGATGCCCTGCTGGAGGTCGGCCGCGTCCTGCAGGCAGGCGGCATTGACGTGGGCGGCGTGATGACGCACGCCGGCTCCAGCTATGACCTGCACGACCAGGCCGCCCTTGCCGCGTTGGCCGAGCAGGAGCGCGCCGGTTGCGTGCGCGCAGCACAGCGCCTGCGCGAGGCCGGCATTCCGTGTGCGGCAGTCAGCGTCGGGTCTACGCCCACCGCATTGGCAACCGAGCACCTGGAAGGCGTGACCGAAGTGCGTGCAGGGGTCTACGTGTTCTTCGATCTGGTCATGCACAACGTGGGCGTGTGCAAGCTGGACGAGATTGCCCTGAGCGTGCTGACCACCGTGATCGGCCATCAGCCGGACAAGGGCTGGGTGATCGTCGATGCCGGCTGGATGGCGATGAGCCGCGACCGTGGCACCGCCAAGCAGTCGCACGACTTCGGCTACGGACAGCCCTGCGCGCTCGACGGTACGCCGCTCGACGGGCTCACGTTGATTGGCGCGAACCAGGAGCACGGCATCCTGGCCGTCAGCGATGGCTCAGTGAGCGACGACCTTGCAGCGCGCTTCCCGGTCGGGACGAAGCTGCGCATTTTGCCGAACCATGCGTGCGCGACTGGCGCGCAGTTTCCGGAGTATCACGCGGTGTCGTCGCGCGGCGGGGTGGAGGTGTGGGGGCGGTTTCACGGCTGGTGAGCTGCATCATGCATCCAGGCACGCCGCAAGCAAAAGGCCCGCATTGCTGCGGGCCCTTGCCTGAATCGTTGGTGCCATTCTGGCCCGCGAAAGCGTGCCGGAATGCGCTCCTTGCGCGGTTGAGGACGCAGAAGCCCACGTTGTTCACGACGATTCCGATATGACCGGGGAGCGGCTCGGAACCGGCGCCAGCGACGACATGGTGTCGAGATTGTAAGTGGCCGATGCAGCGTCCCGCTGTCGCACATTTGTTCTACAGACTGGATGCTCGCGGTGTGCGCCATTACGCCTGGGCGCTGCGCATCAGCGGCAGCCAAAGCGCAAAGCGGGTGCCGTCCGGCCCTGAACGCCAGCTGACGGTGCCATCGAGCGCCTGCGCGCGGCGCTGCTGGTTGCGCAGGCCGTGTCCCTTGCCGGTGCACAAGGTGTGCTCCACGTCAAAGCCGTGGCCGTTGTCTTCGATGATGACGCGAATGCCGTCCGGTTCTGCCGCGGTGCCGACGCGGATCTCGCTGGCGTGCGTGTGGTGCAGGATGTTGGCAATGCTCTCCTGCACGATGCGCAGAATATGCAGCGCACTGGACGGATCGAGCCACGCCAGGGTCGGCAGTTTCTGCACCTCCCAGCGCAGCGCGATGCCCGTGCCCTCCAGGCGCGGCTCGAGGCGAAAGCGCAGCGTGGCCAGCAACAGCAGCAGGTCCGCCTCGACGGGTTCCATCGAGTCGATCGTCAGCTTCAGGTCATCCAGGCAGCCCTTGAGGATGTGCGAGATTTCGGTCTCGTCGACCGCGCCATGCTCGACAGAGCGAATCGCGTTGATGAGCGACGCACCGAGACCATCGTGCATGTCCTGCATCAGGCGCTGGCGTTCTTTGCTGATTGTCTGTTGGCGTTCCGCTTCCAGCAGCCGCCGATGGCTCAGTTCGAGTTCCGCCTCGCGTGCGTTCAGGCGCAGCGTGAGGTTGGCGTTCATCAGCTCGACTTCGTCAATCGCATTGACGTAGCGCCGGTACATCAGCGTGCCGAAGATGCCGAACGTGATGGCATTGGTGTACGCCCCGAAATACCAACCCTCTGGGCTGACGAAGTTGTTCTGCAGCAGCCAGTCCGATACGCCCAGCAGGGTACAGACCGCGACCCCCATTGCGACCAGAATCCCCTCCTTGGAACGGCGCCAGGCGTGGATGCCACCCACCAACCCAACGGCGGCCCCCATGAGCGCCGCAAGCGGATAGAGCAGCGGCGTGACCTTGGGCGTGTTGGGCAGCACCGCCAGCATCGGCAACGTCAGCACGCCAATCAGGCAGGTCGCCCCGACCAGCACACGGGTGAACCACGCAAGCGGGCGACCGTGCAACTGACACAGGAAGAAGTGCACCACGAGCACCAGCCACAGCAGGGAGTTGACGGTCAGCCAGGCGAACCAGTCGTTGGCGACCGGCAGATCCACATAGAAGTGCAGCCCCCGCAGAAATGACGTGACGGCGAGGTTGAAGAACAGCAGATAGCTGGTTTCATGCCGCCGCCTGAGCCACACAAAGAGCGAGAAAATGCCGACAGCCAGGAACGCCGCACTCAGGATGGTCGGCAGTTCCTGCTGCAGCCATTCACGCATGTGGTAGCGCCCCGCCAGTGCGGCGGCAGGCCCCAGCCATAGCGAGGACATCGCCACCTGCGTGCCCTGGGAGTGCTCCAGGCGGATGAGGATCTCGTTCACCTGCGTGCTGTCGACATGCCTGTCCAGCGCGACCCACAGCGGCGTTCGCGTGCTGTTCCACAGTGGACCGTGTTCCTGCGCCTGATGCACCAGCCGGCCGTTGACGTACACCGCGATCGTCCCGTCGGTCTTGATGCGGATGCCGTACAGCGCCAGCGGGCCGGAAAGCGTGGGCGATCGTGGTACGGAGAGCCTGAGCCAGGTGGTGTGCACCACCGGGGCGTTTGCCTTCGTGCCGGCCTGTCGGAGCAGGGCGATGGGCGGGGCCAGGGGCAGCGCGGCAGGGTGCCACGCGTTCGGCAGGGATGCGCTGTCCACCGTGGACGGCGGTGCAGTGAAACCCGGCGCATCCGTGACCTGCCAGTCGGCCTGCGTTAGATGCAGGCCCGTGACCGTCGCTTGCGCGCCGCCGGCTTTCGAGTAGAAGACGCCCACCATGACAAGCAGCGCCACGGAAAAGACGAAGACCGCGTTGGCAAGGAGGGGCGCGGGACGGTATCTCATACAGTGCCGGTATCGCAACGCTCAAAAAAATGGACGGGCCACTATGAAAGGCGTTTGGGCGCGGCTTGGGAACCCTCATCAAAGGGGGAGGCGAGCGGGCAGCGTCTGGACTTGTCGGTCTGCTGGCGTGATGGCGTTCCTGCCATTCCACGGATGCCGGCACAGGGGGCGCCGCGTTGCCGTGGACAACAAAAAACCCGCGAGGCTTGTCGCCACGCGGGTTTCTGGTCGTCCCTGAACAGCTTGGGACTGTATTTGGTGCCCAGGAGAGGACTCGAACCTCCACGGAGTTACCCGCTAGTACCTGAAACTAGTGCGTCTACCAATTCCGCCACCTGGGCTAGGTGAGCGGCGCATTTTACAGACCGCCGGGAAATTTGCAAGCCTTTCTTGATCGGACGGAATTTACGCCCCCGGATGCCTGTCAGCGTTACAGCTGTTACGCGCGTGGCGGTCCGCAAAACATGCACCCCGCTGCTACGCTGCCGCGCAGTTCCCCGTACCCCCCATTTCCCTTCAAGAGGTTGATCGATGATGAAACTCCGCCACGCCGCGACCGGTGCCTTGTTGGCCGCGCTTGCCACGTTTGCCCATGCCGAGCGCACGATCTGCACGATCGTGGCCGATGCCGCCACCGGCAAGACCGTTCTGCAAGAAGGCCACTGCGCTGAACGTGTCACGCCCGCGTCCACCTTCAAGCTCGCGCTGGCCGTCATGGGCTACGACCACGGTTTCCTGAAAGACGAACACGCCCCCGTCGAGCACATGAAGGCCGGCGACCCCGATTGGGGCGGCGAGGCCTGGCACCAGCCCATCGACCCCACGCTGTGGCTCAAGTACTCCGTGGTCTGGTATTCGCAGCGCATTACGCATGCGATGGGCGCGCAGACGTTCCAGTCTTACGTGCGCAAGTTCGACTATGGCAACGCCGATGTCAGCGGCGACCCAGGCAAGAACAACGGCATGGACCGCTCGTGGATCACCTCGTCGCTAAAGATTTCGCCGGAAGAGCAGGTGGGCTTCCTGCGCAAGATCGTCAACCGGCAGTTGCCGGTGTCTGCGCATACGTATGAGATGGTCGACCGCGTGGTGCAGACCTGGCCGGTGCTTGGCGGCTGGGCCGTGCAGGGCAAGACCGGCACAGCCGGGCCGGGCCCCGGCAATACGTCGCCCGATGGCACGTGGGATCAGGCGCACGCGTACGGCTGGTTTGTCGGCTGGGCGAAGAAGGGGGACAAGACCTACGTGTTTGCGAACCTGATCCAGGATGACAAGCTTGAACCGACCTCGGGCGGCCTGCGCTCGCGCGATGCGATGCTGGCACGCTTGCCGGAAGTCCTGGCCTTTTCTGGCCACTGATCGATCACTGCTTGATCGCGTTACGTATGACGGTGTTCGGCCTCGCTGCGCACCGTCGCTTCATTCACGCCCAGGCGCTGGTGCAGTTCCTGCCAGCCCTTGGGGGTGACCAGCACCGCGCGTGAGTTGCGCGAGCGCAGCATCCAGCCCGCGTCACACAGGCGATGCAGGAACTGCACGCCGAGCGGCCCCGCCAGGTGATGCGTGCGTTCGGTCCAATCCAGGCATTGCCGCGCCAGCCCGCGCCGCGTTGGGCGGATACCGCGCACGTCGAGCCCCATATCGCCAAACCAGATGACGCCTGCCGTGCTGATCTCGTATTGCTTGTCGGGCATCGGCAGCAGATAGCCGCGAGATTGCAGTGCCTGCGTGACGGCCACGCCAACCTGCCCGGCAAGGTGGTCGTAACAGCAGCGGCAGAAACCCAGTTCGCGCGCCTTGGGGCTGGGTGCTGTGCGCCGCACGGCTGCTGCCGGCGTGATGGCGGCAAGGTGCTCCAGCGCTTGCGCCACGTGCCCACCCGCCAGCCGGAAGTACCGGTGCCGTCCCTCTGTCTCTACCGCAAGCAAGCCCCCATCCAGTAGCTTGGCCAGATGGGTGCTGGCCGTTTGCGCAGTGATGCCGGCGGCATGTGCCAGCTCGCCCGCCGGCAGCGCGCGCCCGTCGAGCAGCGCTGTGAGCATGGCGGCACGTGCCGGGTCGGCAATCAGGAAGGCCGTGCCGGAAAAGCTGTTCAGATGCGACATGTCGGACTCCTTCAGTTACACCCATTTTAGGGACGCCCATGCCGCGATGCTTCGACACGCGTCGAAACGTCGTGCGGGGTGTGGGCCCTACGCTCGGGTCATCGTTTCGTTTTATCGGGGAGCCCAAAGATGGATGGCATGACGCTGCAACAAGCACACACCGCGACCGTGCCACGCAAGCGGCTGGTGCTGTGTGTACTGTCGATGGCCGTACTGGTCGCACAGATCGACACCGCCGTAGTCAACCTGGCCGTACGCCCGATCGGCCAGTTCTTTCATGCAGGCGTTGGCCCTCTGCAGTGGGTGATCGATGCCTACAACCTTGCCTATGCGACGCTGCTGCTCACCGGCGGCTTGCTGGCCGATCTGTACGGGCGGCGGCGTGCGTTCGTGTCGGGGGCGGTGGTGTTTTCGGTGGCTTCCGTGCTGTGCGCGCTGGCGCCGTCGATTGACTGGCTGATTGGTGCGCGGGCGCTTGCGGGGTTGGGGGCGTCGCTGATGCTGCCGGCCTCGCTGGCGATCTTGCGGGTGGTGTGGCGTGACCCGGTCGAGCGTGGGCATGCGCTGGGCGTCTGGGCGGCGTGCAACGGCCTGGCCATGACGATCGGCCCGACGGTGGGCGGCTTGCTCGTCACGCATTTCGGTTGGAGTTCGGTGTTCTGGGTGGTCGTGCCGGTGAGCGTGGCCGCCATGGTGCTGGCTGTGCGCGTGGTGCCGGAATCGTCGGATGCCACGCACCGCCGCTTCGACGCGTTGGCGCAGGTGCTGGGTGCCGTCGTGCTGGGTGGCTTGGCGTTTGCCGCCATTGAAGCGCATCAGGACTGGCGCCTGGCTGTGAGCGTGCTGGCGGTGGCCCTCGGTGCGCTGGTGTGGTTCATCCATGTTGAAGCGCGTCATGGCGGCGCGGCGCTGGTGCCGCTGGATCTCTTCCGCATTCGCGATTTCCGAGGGGCCGTGGTCGCCACGGCGGGCATGACCTTCGGCATGTACGGTGCGCTCTTCCTGCTGCCGTTGATGTGGCAGAGCAGCGGGCGCTTGAGCGTGACGGGTGCGGGTATTGCGCTGATGCCGATGGCGGTGGTGTTCATGGTGGTATCGCCCACGTCGGGCACGGTGGCGCGCCGCGTTGGCGCACGGGTGGCGATGGCGGGCGGCGTGGGCATCATCGCGCTGGGATTGCTGACGCTGGGCGGGTTTGCCGGTGATGCGTCCATCGTGCCGACGGCCATTGGGCTGGCACTCACCGGGCTCGGCATGGGCTTTGCCACCGGGCCGTTGATGAACACTGCCGTGGGTGCAGTCGGGCCGGAGCGCTCGGGCACGGCCTCTGCGCTCGTCAACGTGGCGCGCATGAGCGGTGCGACGCTGGGCGTGGCGATTCTGGGCGCGGTGTATGCGATGGGCGGTGGAGGTGCGCAGGGCCTGCGCATGGCGATGCTGGGTGGCGGTGCGATCCAGCTTGTGTGCGCCGCCTTTGCCTGGATGCAATGCACCCGCAAGCGCGGGTGAGGTGTGATGAGGCTGGGGGCGTACCTTCCCCCCAACCTCGATACGGTTGACTAGCGCGCGGCTTCCGCAGACACGCTCACAGCCTCAGGCTGGCGCGCATTCGGGCGACGCAGCAGGCGAAGCGCATACCACGCCAGCAGTACCGCACCTGCCGCGAACACGATGTCGCCCGGGACGCGCAGCCACACCAGTGTCTCCATCACCGAGGAGTGCACCACTTCCGGCGAGCGTGCATACCACATGCCCTTGGTAACGCTGGCCCAGGCCTGGTAGATGCCGGCGGGCAGCAATGACATGAACACCATCATCGCCAGCCCGAGGTTCAGGCCCCAGAACGCGGGCTTGAGCAGGCGATCGGCATGCAGGCTGCGCGCATAGAGCCCGCGCAGGCAGAACAGCATCAGGCCGATGCCCAGCATGCCGTACACCCCGAACAGTGCGGCGTGCCCGTGGGCCGCCGTCATGTTCAGGCCCTGCACGTAGTACAGCGAAGCCGGCGGATTGATGGCAAAGCCGAGCAGCCCGGCGCCGACGGTGTTCCAGAAGCCCACCGCCACGAAGCACAGCACCGGCCACTTATAGGCACCCAGCCATGCCGCGCCTTGCGTGCGGCGATAGTTCTGCAACGCTTCCAGCCCGATCAGTGTGAGCGGCACCACTTCCAGCGCCGAGAACACAGCCCCCACCGAGATGATCGAGGTCGGTGTCCCCGTGAAGTACAGGTGGTGCAGCGTACCCAGGATGCCGCCGAACAGGAACACGATGGTCTCCGCCACGATGGCACGGTTGGCGCTGGCGGCACGGATCAGACCCAGGCGCGTGAAGATCAGCGCGACGACGGCAGTGGCGAACACCTCGAAGAAGCCTTCGACCCACAGATGCACGAGCCACCAGCGCCAGTACTCGATCATCGAGTAGTGCGTGTGTTGCCCCCACACCAGCGAGGTCGAATAGAACCCGCCGATGCACGTGGCCGACAGAAACACCATGGCGATCAGCCCACGCGATTCTGATGGCGTTTTCAACGCCGGCCACAGCGCGCGGCCCAGCAGTACCACCCAGAACAGCAGGCCCACGAACAGCAGCAGTTGCCAGACGCGGCCCATGCTGGTGTATTCCAGGCCCTGGTTGCCGAGCCAGAAGCTGAAGTCCACCCCGCGATGCTGCAGCGTGCCGAGCCAGCCCGTGGCGGTAGAACCCACCACGATGAAGATCAGCGCCCAGAACAGCAGGTCGACCCCCAGCTTCTGAAGCCTCGGCTCACGCCCCGACAGCAGCGGCGCGATATACAGCCCGGTGGCCAGCCACGCCGTGGCAATCCACAGCACGCCGAGCTGCGTGTGCACCGTGCGGCTGATCACATAAGGCAGCACCTGCGCCAGCGGAATCCCGAAGAACGATTCGCCTTCCACCGCATAGTGCGCGGTGATGGCGCCCATGCCGATCTGCACCAGCATCAGCCCGATCACAGCAAAGAAGTACTTGCGCGTGGCCTTCATTGACGGGGTGGCAACCACTTTGAGGAACGGGTCGCTCGCCAGCGGTGCGGCGTCTTCCTCATGCTTGCCCGCGCCGTGAATCCACAGCATGGCGGCAATGCCGGCCAGCAACAGGATGATGCTGACCATCGACCACATGGCCGCGCCGCCGGTCATGGTGTTGCCCACCAGCGGTTCGTGCGGCCAGTTGCTGGTGTAGGACACATCGGTTTCGCCTGGGCGGTCGGCAGCGGCTGCCCACGAGGTCCAGAAGAAGAACGCGGCCAGTGCTTCACGGTCTGCCGGATCCGGCAGCGCACCGGTGGCCATGGCGTACTGCTCACGCAGCTTGGCCAGTGACGGATCGGTGCCGAATAGCGCCTCAAAGTGCCGGGCCACGTCGCGGATGGCCTGCGCGCGCTCTGGCGATACGGTGATGCTGTTGCGGCTCGCGTCGTACGTGTTGCGGCGCATCTCCTCTTTGACGGTGGCGTCGAGTGCCGCCTGTTCGGCAGCGTTCAATGGCTTGGCCGCGCCGTACAACTGCTGTGCGCGCAGGGTTTGCAACGTGGTCGCTTCCCGGTGCAGCCAGTCGGCTGACCAGTCCGGGGCGACATAGCTGCCGTGGCCCCAGACGGTGCCGAGCTGCTGGCCGCCGGCCGACAGCCAGGCCTGCTGACCATGCTCGATTTGCTCACCGGTAAACAGCACGTCGCCGGCCGTGGTGACGACCGCCTGCGGAATGGGCGGCGCGGCCAGATAGATCTGGCGCCCCAGATACCCAAGCGCCCCGAACGACAGGACAAAGATCAGGCCGAGCCACCGCCACAGCCTACGGTTGGTGTTCATGACAGGTTCCTCGCAAGGGTGCGATCAGGAGAAGTTCAGACTCAGGCGCCGCCGCAACCGCCGCAGCATTGGCCGGTGCTGGCTGCCGACGCCACCCGGGTGATGGCCACGCGCCACGTGTTGGGGCCGCGTTCCAGCGTGTCCCACGCGAACTGGCCGGGGCGCTCGATCTGGAACTGAGATCGCAGCGGTAGCGGATCGTGATCGTTGATCAGCACCAGCGCCTGGCCGATTCCCAGCGTGTTGAAGGTCGAGAAGATCAACGGATGGCGCTCGCGCGGTGCCAGCACGCGCAAGTCGAGTTGGAGGGAGGATGCGATCTGTGTCATGGGAACTCCGCTTCGTGGGGTGCAGCATCTAAAAGATGCATTGAAGATGCATTTATATTAGTGAGCGCAATCTGGCGCGCTATTGATGTAGATCAGATGCTTGTTTAATGCGTGGCTTGATGTCCGATGGCAGGCAAAGCGGCCCTCTGCGTTTGCGCTGCGTCAAAACCCGGTTGGCAAGCCGCTTCTAACGTGGAGTGGACAACATCGATCAACCAACGGGAGAAAAAATGAGCCCCCTACAAACGGTTCGCCGCCTGATCCGCGCGAGCTTCGCTTCCATGGCGTTGGGTGCGCTGCTGGCGGGTGGCGCGGCGCAGGCTGCATCCAAGTTGCCGGGCGATTTCGGTCCGCCGCGCGGTGCGCCCATCCGCGCCGTGCTCACCAGCCCGCCGAATGTGCCACCCGCGGTCAACCGCAACTACCCGGCCAAGGTCATTGTCGAGCTGGAGGTGGTGGAGAAGGAGATGCAGATCTCCGAAGGGGTGAGCTACACCTTCTGGACGTTCGGCGGCACGGTACCCGGCAGCTTCATCCGCGTGCGGCAGGGCGACACGGTGGAGTTCCACCTGAAGAACCACCCAGGCAGCAAGATGCCGCACAACATTGACCTGCACGGCGTGACCGGGCCGGGTGGCGGCGCGGCATCGAGCTTCACCGCACCGGGACATGAATCGCAGTTCACCTTCAAGGCGCTCAACGAGGGCATCTACGTTTACCACTGCGCCACGGCACCGGTCGGCATGCATATCGCCAACGGCATGTATGGCCTGATCCTGGTCGAGCCGCCCGAGGGCCTGCCCAAGGTCGACCATGAGTACTACGTGATGCAGGGCGACTTCTACACCACCGGCAAGTACCGCGAGAAGGGCCTGCAGCCGTTCGACATGGAAAAGGCCATCGACGAACGCCCAAGCTACGTGCTCTTCAACGGCGCAGAAGGTGCACTGACCGGCGACAAGGCGCTGCACGCCAAGGTGGGCGAGACGGTGCGCATTTTCGTCGGCAATGGTGGGCCCAACCTGGTGTCGAGCTTCCACGTGATCGGCGCGATCTTTGACCAGGTGCGCTACGAGGGCGGCACCAACGTGCAGAAGAACGTGCAGACCACGCTGATCCCGGCAGGCGGCGCGGCCGTCGTCAAGTTCACGGCCAAGGTTCCCGGCAGCTATGTGCTGGTTGACCACTCGATCTTCCGCGCCTTCAACAAGGGCGCCCTGGCCATCCTCAAGATCGATGGCCCTGAGAACAAGGCCATCTATTCGGGCAAGGAGCTGGACTCGGTGTACCTGGGTGATCGTGCTGCGCCCAACATGACGGCCGTGACCACGGCAACGCTGGCATCGGCGTCGGGCACGCTCACCGTGCAGGATCAGGTGCAGGCCGGCCGCGCGTTGTTTGCGGGTACCTGCTCGGTGTGCCACCAGGGTAGCGGTGCCGGGCTGCCCGGCGTGTTTCCGCCGCTGGCCAAGTCGGACTTCCTGGCCGCCGACCCGAAGCGCGCGATCAGCGTTCTGCTGCACGGCCTGAACGGCAAGATCAAGGTGAACGGCCAGGACTACGACTCGGTCATGCCGCCCATGACGCAGCTCAACGATGACGAGGTCGCCAACATCCTGACCTACGTGCTCAACAGCTGGGACAACCCCGGCGGCCGGGTGAGCGCGGACGAAGTCAAGAAGGCCCGCGCTCAGCCGGCCCCGGCCAAGGCCGCGGCCGAGCACTGACCCCGTCGCCAAGCGAGATCGTCATGACCTGCCTGCCCCGCCGCCTTGCCGCCGCCTTGCTGGTGCTGGCCAGTGCCGTCGCCCAGGGCGCGGACTATGTGCGGCTGCCCGGCGGCGACTTTGACAGCGTGCTGCCGCAGAACGCGCCTGGCTTGCCGCAGCGCGTGCGCATCGAACCCTTCGCACTGCGCACGACGCCCGTGACCATTGGCGAGTACCTGGCCTTTGTGCAGACGCACGCCGCATGGCGCCGAGACCGTGTGCCCGAGGTGTTTGCCAGCGCGTCGTATCTGGCGGATTGGGCCGACGCACTGCACCCGAATCCGCAGGCACCCCTGCAGGCACCTGTAACGGGCGTGGGCTGGTTTGCCGCGCGCGCCTATTGCGAGACCGAGGGCTCGCGCCTGCCCACCTGGCTGGAGTGGGAGTCTGCCGCCGCCGCCGATGCCACCCGTGCCGACGCGCGTGACGACCCGCAATGGGCCCAACGCATCCTGGGCTGGTACGAGCGGCCGGCACAGCGCGTCCTGCCGCCGGTGGGCGGCCCACCCGATGTGCACGGCGTGCGCGACCTGCACGGCCTGATTTGGGAATGGGTCGACGATTTCAACGCGCTCTTCATTGCCGGTGACAGCCGCACCCAGGGCGACCCCGACAAGCAGCAGTTTTGCGGCGCCGGTGCCATCAGCATCGTACGGCGCGACAGCTATGCCGTGCTGATGCGCGTGGCGCTGCTGTCTTCCCTCAATGGCGCAGATACCACCGCAAGCCTCGGCTTCCGCTGTGCCCGAACCCTTCACGGAGAAACACCATGACGTTGTTGAACCCCATGCGCCGTGCCATGTTGGCGCTGCTTCTTATGACTGGCCTGGCTGTGGCTGGTACTGCACAAGCCGCAGACACACTTGCCTCCGGTTCGCTCTATCAATCCGACGTGACGTTGACCGACCAGAACGGCCGCGCCTTCCACCTGGCCGACCTGCGCGGGCAGCCGGTGCTGATCAGCATGTTCTATGCGTCGTGCCAGATGGTCTGCCCGATGATCTTCGAGACCATCAAGGCCACGCTGGCCAAGGGCGGCAAGCCCGCGCAAGACGGCGTGCGGGTGGTGATGATCACCGTCGACCCCGAGCGCGATTCGGTTGCGGCGCTCAAGCAGACGGCCGCCGCACATGGCGCGGGCGACCACTGGCAGATCGCACGTACCGACAGTAGCGGCACCCGCGCCGTTGCTGCCCTCCTGGGTGTGCAGTACCGGCGTCTGGCCAGCGGTGATTTCAACCACTCCAGCACCATCCTCCTGCTCGATGCCGACGGGCGCATCAACGCGCGCACCAACACGCTCGGCGCGACCGACCCGAAGCTGGTGGAAGCGATGCGCAAGCTGGTGGCGGCCAAGCCCTGAACCTGGGGTGCCTTGCGACGCAGGGTCGCAGGCGCCCTATTTGACGCTCGCCCAAAAAAATACCCGGCGAGGGGAATGCCGGGCTAAGTGGGATGGGAAAGCAAGTCGGTGAAGTGACATTACAAGAGTTCTTTTATTGAGATTGAAAAGAATCTTAAAACGGAGTGGTTTTTGGAGGGATCACTCTAATTAAATGGGCGCTTAGTCGTGCGCAATCGATTGGGCTTAGTCCTTTGCTGGTAAGGGTTTGCGAGGGGTGGCAAACGATTTGCAGAAATCGTCACGGTGCAGTTTTCATTGTCCGGATCATTAAAGAATGGTGGCCTGATTTGGCGGATAAAAAACAAAACATACGTCTGAATCGGCCTAAACAAACACCCAAAAAATTGGCGTGCCAATCGTATGCGGTGATTGCATTGCGCATCTCCGCAATCATTTATCTGCCTGAGCAGACTCTTTACATTTGTTGAATTTTCGATCGCCGGGGCTGCCCAGAATCCACCCCATCGACGAGTCAGTGTCGCCTGCACACCCAACGGGGCCGTGCAACTGAATCGTTTGCGGGCCGGAGCCGCCATCAGAGTGGCCCGCCTGCTCGCCCGGCATCGTGATCTGCATGCCGGTTGCAAGGCGGCAACGAACGGGGAAGTTCGTTTCCATCCATCCACCCATTGTTTTCTCGGAGCGGTGTCTGCTCCGCTGACGAAGCCTTGGTGTGTCGGGTCCAGCGTTTTGAGACGAGCGTGGCGCGGTATGCAGGGATGTCGTCGGCGGTGCCGGCACGGGAAATCATTATGCCGACGACATCTCTACGCCGCTGCAAGCGGCAACGCATGCTTTCTATCGCGCTAGTGGCCTCGCCGCTGGCACTCTGCGGGCTGGAGGCGCAAGCCACCTGCACCACCACCGGCACCACCACCACGTGCGATGCCACCTCGCCCAACCCCTGGACGCAAACTGTCGGCACCGGCAACAAGGCCGTTGAAGACAACCGTACAGTAACGGTGCAGACCGGCAGCACGATCAGCGTGGGCAGCGCCAACGCCATCAGCTTGCGCGACAACGCCAACATCAACGTGCAGGGCGGTGCCACCGTCAGCAACAACGCCACCAGCGGCCCGGGCCTGTTCAACACCGGCAACAACACGATCGAGTTCCGCAACAACGGCACGCTCACGGTGGCCGAGGGCGGCAGCGTGCTGTCCAACGGCCGGCAGAACAATGGCGAGGCCGTCAACGTGATGGGCTCGGGCAACACCGTCATCAACAACGGGACGATCCGCGCGAACAACGCGGCGGCCATCTGGTTCGACAACCTGAGCGGCAGCAACACCATCATCAACAACGAGACGGGCGTGATCCAGGCGCCGGGCAACGTGATCGGCAGCGCGGGCAATGCCAGCGTGGATTTCACCAACAAGGGCATCGTGCGCGGCAACCTCGTGTTTGCGGGCGGCAACGACACGCTGCGCCTGTTCACGGGCTCGACCATCACCGGCAATTTCAACGGTGGCGGCGGCGCCAACACGATCTATCTGAGCGGCACGGGCGATAGCGCATTGCCCGGCAACATCAGCAACTTCCAGACGCTCATCAAGAACGACACCGGCACCTGGACGCTGACCGGCACCGTGAGCGGCGTGCAGAACGCCACCGTGCAACAGGGCACGCTCATCCTCACCGGCAACAACGCTGCGTACACCGGCAACATCACCGTGGATGCGGCGGGCACGCTGCAAGGCCGCGCGCAGAGCCTGATGCCGACCATCGTCAACAACGGCCTGGTGCGCTTTGACCAGCCGGATGCCGGCACCTACGCGGGGTTGATCTCCGGCGCGGGCGCGGTGGAGAAGACTGGTGCGGGCACGCTTACGCTGGCGCCCACGGCTGCTGGCGGCAATACATACACCGGCGGCACCAGCATCAACGGCGGCACCGTGGCCATCAGCGCAGACAACGCGTTGGGTGCCGCCACAGGCGGGCTGTCGTTCAACGGCGGCACGCTGCAGCTGAACCAGAATCTCGATCTGGCCGGCACGCGTGCCGTCACGCTCAATGCGGGCGGTGGCACGATCGATACGCAAGGCTTTTCGTCGACGCTGTCGCAGGGCATCACGGGCAGCGGCGCGCTGACCAAGCTCGGCAGCGGTGTGCTGACCCTCAACGGCAACAACAGCGTTGGCGGTGGCACGACCGTTGCGGTCGGCACGCTGGTGGTGGGCGATGCCACGCACGGCAATGCGTTGCTGGCGGGTTCCACGCTGGTCAACAATGGCGCCACGCTGGGCGGCTTTGGCAGCGCGCGCGGCAGCGTGCGCAACGACGGCACGCTGGCCGTGGCCGATGCCGTACCGTCGCTCGCAGGCTCCGGCACGGGCACCTTCGCCATCAACGGCGCGCTATTCAATACGGGCCTGATGCAAGTCGGCGGCGCGAGCGTGGGCAATCGTTTGGCAGTCAACGGCAGCTTCATGGGCGCGGGCGGCACGCTGGCGCTCAACACGCAATTGGGCGCCGACAACTCGCCGACCGATCAGCTCGTTCTGTCGGGCGGCGGCGCTGCGGGCAACACAGCCGTGCGCATCACCAACGTAGGTGGCGCGGGTGCGCAGACCACGGGCAACGGCATTCCGGTCGTGGTGGCCATGAATGGTGCGACCACGCAGGCGGGTGCGTTTGCACTGGCCGCACCGGTGGTTGCGGGGCCGTACGAGTACACGCTGGTTCGCGGCGGCAATGGTTCGGCGGATAGCTGGTACCTGCGTTCGACGCGCCCAGCCCCAACGCCGGATCCCACGCCCGATCCGCAACCGCAGCCGCAGCCTGATCCGAAGCCGCAGCCCCAGCCGGACCCCAAGCCGCAGCCCGATCCGACCCCGGACCCCAAGCCGCAGCCCGATCCGACCCCGGACCCCAAGCCGATCGACCCGACGCCCAACGAGACGACCAACCCCACCGTGCCCGAGGTGCCGAACTACCGGCCCGAGGTGTCGCTGTACACCGCAGTGCCGTCGATGGCGCTGATGGTCAGCCGCGCCATGCTCGACACGCTGCACGAGCGCGTGGGCGATGAAACCCTGCTGCGCACGGGTGTGCCGAACGGTGACAAGGCCTTCAACGGTGCCTGGGCACGCGTGATCGGCCAGAAGGGCAGCCGCATGTCGGACGGCGGCATCTACGGCGCTGACGGCCCGGCGTTCGACTACAAGCTGGCCGCCGTGCAGCTCGGCGGTGACCTCTACCGTGCGCAGAATGCCGATAACAGCCGCGACCACGCCGGCGTGATGTTCTCCACCGGCCGCATCTCCGGCGACGTCACGCATGCCGATGGCACCAACGCTGGCAGCAACGGCATCAACGCCACCACGGTGGGCGTCTACTGGACGCACTTCAGCCCCAACGACTGGTACGTCGATGCGGTTGCACAGGGTACGCGCTACGACGTCACGTCGTCGCCGACGCGCATGGCGGGGCTGACCTCGCATGGCCTCGGCTATGCGCTGTCGTTGGAAACGGGCTACCCGATTGCGCTGGAAAACCGCTGGCGCGTCGAGCCGCAGGCGCAGTTGATCTACCAGCGCATCGGCTTGGCCGATGGCGCGGACCCGGCAGCGCAGGTGCACTTCGGTAACGCGCAATCGCTGCTCGGCCGGGTGGGCGTGCGTGTGGCGAAAGACTGGGGCGACACGCCCGAGCGTCCGCGTTCCACGTGGTTCCGGGCGAGCGTGTGGCAGGAGTTCCGCGGCACGACCACCACGTCGTTCTCGTCGGCCAACGGCTGGGTGCCGTTCACCTCGAGCATGCCCGCCACCGTGGTCGACCTGCAGGCCGGCGTGACGGCACAGTTCACGCGCACGGCATCGTTCTATGCCAGCGTGGGCTACCAGATCAGCACCGATGGCCGCCTGCACGGCTACGACGGCAAGCTCGGCCTGCGCTGGAACTGGTAATGCGAGCGCACTGAAGCCGCGTGCAACACGCGCAGCAGGAATACCCCCGGACGCGCCGGGGGTTCTGCTGCAATGCGGTATCCACAATGCGCCACGACGGGGAGCCCCGGCCTATGCCGGTGGCTCCCCGTTTTGCTTGGCGCCAGGCGGTGCGATGGTTGGCTTGCGCATTTTTCTCACGTATTCGAAGCGCAAGACGTGATGCTGGAATTCGTGGAAACCCTAGGAAACCCGCGCCAACCTTAGCGATTGGTTATTTCACGCGAAAAGCATACGCTTACTACGTAGTACTACGTGTGGTGAGTGCGTACAGGTGCGGATGGTATTGCGGGGATGGCGCGATCACAGTGCGCCGGACAACAAGAAAGGCGGAAAGCATTCCGTCAGAAATCCGACCGGCCACGCATCGGGGCGTGGCACCTCACCGGTTCAAAACAACATCCGAACAACAACTGAAGTCCCTCGAGCATCAGGAGACAACCCATGAAGTTCTTGCTCGCACTCCCATTCATCGGCCTGCTGTGGGTGCCGTTCTACAACCAGGAAGCGCCCGCGCTCTTCGGCTTTCCGTTCTTCTACTGGTACCAGTTCCTGTGGGTGCCGATCACCTCATTGCTGATCTGGATCGTCTTCAAGAACGGTCAGAGCAAAGGAGAAGAATGATGGACGGACAGATCAACTGGACTGCGCTCGCGGTCTTCGTCTTCTTCTTTGCGCTGGTGACGGTGCTGGGCTTCATCGCCTCGCGCTGGCAGCGTGGGCAGTCTGACAAGGGCGCGCACATTGACGAATGGGGCCTGGGCGGCCGCAACTTCGGCACCTGGATCACGTGGTTCCTGGTGGGCGGCGATTTCTACACCGCCTACACCGTGATCGCCGTGCCGGCACTGGTGTATGCCGTGGGTGCGTACGGCTTCTTCGCGCTGCCGTACACGATCCTGGTGTACCCGATCGTGTTCCTCATCATGCCCAAGCTGTGGAAGGTGGCGCATGCCAACGGCCACGTCACGGCGGCTGATGCGGTGTATGGCCGCTACGGTTCGCGCTCGCTGGAGTTTGCGGTGGCACTGACCGGCGTGGTGGCGACGATGCCGTACATCGCGCTGCAGCTCATCGGCATGGAGGTCGTGATCAAGGCACTGGGCCTGACGGGTGAACTGCCGCTGGCGGCCGCCTTCGTCATCCTGGCGCTGTACACGTACTCCGCCGGCCTGCGCGCCCCGGCGCTCATCGCCTTCGTCAAAGACATCATGATCTACATCGTGGTGCTGGTGGCGGTGGTGCTGGTGCCGGCCAAGCTGGGCGGCTACGGTGCGGTGTTTGCCACGGCGCATGACGCGTTTGCCCTCAAGGGCGGCGCGACGGGCCTGACGCTCAAGTCGGCGCAGTTCCTGCCGTTCGCCACGCTGGCGATTGGCTCGGCGCTGGCGGCGTTCATGTATCCGCACACGCTCACCGGCATCTTTGCCGCGCGCAGTGCAGACACCATCCGCAAGAACGCCGTGTTCCTGCCGGCCTACACCGTGCTGCTGGGCCTGATTGCGCTGCTGGGCTTCATGGCCTACGCGGCGGGCATCAAGGTCACCAACAACAACGACGTGGTGCCCGCGCTGTTCAACGCGCTGTTCCCGAGCTGGTTCACGGGCTTTGCGTTCTCGGCCATCGCCATCGGTGCGCTGGTGCCGGCGGCGGTCATGTCGATTGGTGCGGCCAACCTGTTCACGCGCAACTTCTGGAAGCCCTACGTAACCCCCGATCTCACGCCGGCCGGCGAAGAGAAGGTGGCCAAGGTGATCTCGCTGATCGTCAAGGCGGGCGCGCTGGTGTTCATCCTGTTCCTGCCCACCAAGTTTGCGCTGGACCTGCAACTGCTGGGCGGCGTGTGGATCGTGCAGACCTTCCCGTCGGTGGTGTTCGGGCTGTTCAACCTGTCCAACCGCTTCCGCGCACCTGCGCTGCTGGCGGGCTGGGCGGCAGGCATGATCAGCGGGAGCTGGCTGGCGTTCTCCGACGGCATCAAGCCCGTACACACCTTCGTGATCGGCGGCGACAAGTACACCATCTACACGGGCCTCGCGGCGCTGGTGTTCAACATCGTCGTGGCGGTGGTGGTGCAGCTGATCTTCGGTAAGCGTGGGGAAGAATCGCCTGCGCTGCGTCAGGCACGTTGATTGATCGCGCGACGCATTGCGTAGCAGGAAGGGCCGGTGCCGAAGGGTGCCGGCCCTTCTTGTTTGGGCCTTCGCGTCATCACGCAGGACAAAAAAAACGCCAACCCGTAGGTTGGCGTTCTGCTTAGGGTACGACCAGGATCAGTGGAACTGATTCATGGTGTTGTCCTTACCCGCGGCCTTCAGCGCTGCTTCACCGCTGAAGTATTCCTTGTGGTCGTCGCCGATGTCCGAGCCCGACATGTTCTGGTGCTTCACGCAGGCGATGCCCTGACGGATTTCCTTGCGCTGCACGCCAGCCACGTAGCCCAGCATGCCCTGGTCGCCGAAGTATTCCTTGGCCAGGTTGTCGGTCGACAGCGCGGCGGTGTGGTACGTCGGCAGCGTGATCAGGTGGTGGAAGATACCGGCTTGGCGCGATGCATCTGCCTGGAACGTGCGGATCTTCTCGTCAGCCTGCTTGGCGAGTTCGGTGTCGTCGTATTCCGTGCTCATCAGCGCGGCGCGCTCGTAGGCCGACACGTCCTTGCCGGCTTCCTTCATGGCGTCATACACCTGCTGACGGAAGTTCAGCGTCCAGTTGAACGACGGGCTGTTGTTGTACACCAGCTTGGCGTTCGGGATGACCTTGCGGATCTCGCTCACCATGCCGCCGATCTGGGCGATGTGCGGCTTTTCGGTTTCGATCCACAGCAGGTCAGCACCGTTCTGCAGCGAGGTGATGCAATCCAGCACGCAACGTGCTTCGCCCGTACCGGCGCGGAACTGGAACAGGTTGCTCGGCAGACGCTTCGGACGCAGCAGCTTGCCGTCGCGCTTGATGATCACGTCACCGTTGCCCAGTTGGTCGGCCGACAGTTCTTCGCAGTCGAGGAACGCGTTGTATTGGTCGCCCAGGTCGCCCGGCTCGTTGGTCACAGCGATCTGCTTGGTCAGGCCAGCGCCCAGCGAGTCGGTACGCGCCACGATGATGCCGTCGTCCACGCCCAGCTCCAGGAACGCGTAGCGGATCGCGCGGATCTTGGCCAGGAAGTCCTCATGCGGCACGGTGACCTTGCCATCTTGGTGGCCGCACTGCTTCTCGTCCGACACTTGGTTTTCGATCTGGATGCAGCATGCACCCGCTTCAATGAACTGCTTGGCCAGCAGGTACGTGGCTTCTGCATTGCCGAAACCAGCGTCGATGTCGGCAATGATGGGCACCACGTGCGTGACGTGGTTGTCGATCTTCTGCTGGATGGCGGCCTTGGCGGCGGCATCCTTGGCAGCGTCCAGATCGCGGAACAGGCCGCCCAGTTCACGGGCATCAGCCTGGCGCAGGAAGGTGTACAGCTCGCGGATCAGCGCGCTGACCGACGTCTTCTCGTGCATCGACTGGTCCGGCAGCGGGCCGAACTCCGAGCGCAGCGCAGCAACCATCCAGCCCGACAGGTACAGGTAACGGCGCTCGGTGCTGTTGAAGTGCTTCTTGATGGAAATCATCTTCTGCTGACCGATGAAACCGTGCCAGCAACCCAGCGACTGCGTGTACTTGGCCGGATCCGCATCGTAGGCGGCCATGTCGGCGCGCATGATCTTGGCGGTGTACTTGGCGATGTCCAGACCCGTCTTGAACTTGTTCTGCGCGCGCATGCGGGCAGCGTACTCAGGGTTGATCGCATTCCATGCGCTGCCGTGGGTTTCCTTCAAACCGGCAACTGCCTTGATGTCGTCTTGGTACTGGGCCATGTCAATTTCCTAGAGGTAAAGCGCGTTTGAGAAGAATCGGTTGCGTGTGCAGCTACGGAGTTCGAAGCGAGCAGCGTGGAATCATTGTAGGACGGTTGTGATGCACCGCGGCAAAGTCTTATATAAGACATAAGAGTTATGTTTTCTTTATTTTTCAATGGGTTAGGTGACTAATTTTGCGATGCGGAATGCTTTTTCAGCAAACGGGAAGGCCGCGCCGGGAAAATTCGGCGCAGATTTCGTAATGTGAAACGATCTTTCGGCGGGCGAAGGCGGGGGCTACGCGGGGAAGAACGCTCGCCGTGCATCAGGCGCGCCGATTGGATGTGCGGAGCGTGTTTGCAGCAAAGAAGAAGGAAGGGCTGGTGCCGAAGGGGGGGCCGGCCCTTTCAATTTGGTTCAAAGGTCTGCCCAGCTCGAGGTGTCAGTCCCGTAACGGCGGCTGTGCCGATCCGCACGTGGTTTCACGCGGTATGCGCCTACTTTCACTTCACGGCTGGAGCAGCCCCCTGAATC
>NZ_JSZO01000019.1 GCF_000801955.1 Ralstonia sp. A12 | reverse complement strand
GTTACGAAAATTCAAGGGATGGGTCGCCATCTCAGGCGCGCCTTTCTTTGCTTACTTTCTTTGGCAAGACAAAGAAAGTGAGTCAGCCCCGGCAGGGGATGAAACAAGGGATGCACCACAAAGGCCCAGCCCAAACAAAACTGCCGCCAACCAGGGGCGACGGCAGCATTCACAACTTAGGCGATGTCGTGGTTCGACATGATCTCGATCGCACGGCACAGTGCCGAGTGATCTTGCTTGCCCAGACCGTTGGCCGAGCAGGTGTTGAACAGCTCTTGCGCAGTAGCCGTGTTCGGCAGTGCCACGCCCAGTGCCTTCGCACCTTGCAGCGCCAGGTTCAGATCCTTCTGGTGCAGTTCGATACGGAAGCCCGGATCAAACGTACGCTTGACCATGCGCTCGCCGTGCACTTCCAGAATGCGCGAGTTGGCGAAGCCGCCCATCAGCGCCTGACGCACCTTTGCGGGGTCAGCACCGGCCTTCGATGCAAACAGCAGCGCTTCCGACACAGCCTGGATGTTCAGCGCCACGATGATCTGGTTGGCCACCTTGGTGGTCTGGCCGTCGCCGTTGCCGCCAACCAGCGTCACGTTCTTGCCCATCAGTTGGAACAGCGGCAGGACGCGATCGAATGCAGCTTGCTCGCCGCCAACCATGATCGTCAGCGAGGCAGCCTTTGCACCCACTTCGCCACCCGACACCGGCGCGTCCAGGTACTGCGCGCCGGTCTTGTTGATGCGCGAAGCAAAGTCCTTGGTGGCGATCGGCGAGATCGAGCTCATGTCGACCACGATCTTGCCGCCAGCAGCGTCCTTGCCTGCGTCCTTCAGTGCCTTGGCGACGCCCTTTTCGCTGAACAGCACGGCTTCAACGTGCGGGGTGTCCGGCACCATGACGAAGATGATGTCGGCACGCTTGGCAACTTCCTCGGCGCTCGTGCAGACCGTCACGCCGGCTTCCACCAACGCGGCCGGTGCCGGGTTGACGTCGTGCACGAACAGCGTGTGACCAGCAGCGCGCAGGTGGCCGGCCATGGGCGCGCCCATGATGCCGAGACCGATGAAACCGAGGTTGAGTGCATTTGCCATGGTGAGGGATCTCCTTGGGTCTTGAATGTGTTGGTGACTTGCGGGGCAGGCCCGGGTGGTCTACGCCGCTTTGTGGTGCCGGCAGGGTGTGAACCCACCGCGCCGGCACAAGGCGAACAGAAAATCAGGCGACGTTATGAGCGGCACGCCAGCCAAGACCCTCAACGGTCCCAGCCTTGGGCTTGTATTCACAACCAACCCAGCCCTTGTAGCCAATCTCGTCCAGCCAACGGAACAGGAACTGGTAGTTGATCTCGCCCGTGCCCGGCTCGTTGCGGCCTGGGTTGTCTGCCAGCTGCACATGCTTGATCTTGTCCAGATGGCGCTTGAGCGTGCTCGCCACTTCGCCTTCCATCCGCTGCATGTGATAGATGTCGTACTGCACATACAGGTTGGACGCGTCCACGTCGTTGATCAGGTCCAGCGCCTGCTGCGTGCGGTTCAGGAAGAAGCCGGGAATGTCGAACGTGTTGATCGGCTCGACCAGCAGATCGATCTTCTCGGCTGCCAGCGCCTTGGCCGCGAACTTCAGGTTGTCCACCAGCGTCTTGCGTGCAGCGTCTTCGCTCAGGCCTTCGGGGCGAATGCCCACCAGGCAGTTGAGCTGCTTCACGCCGAGCACCTTGGCGTACTTGATGGCTTCGCCCACGCCTTCCTGGAACTCACCCACGCGCTCCGGCAGGATCGCGATGCCGCGCTCGCCGCCGTCCCAGTTACCGGCCGGCAGGTTGTGCAGGACCAGGTCCAGTTGGTAGCTGTTCAGCTTGTCGGCAATCTGGTCTGCGTGGAACGCGTAGGGGAACAGGAACTCCACGCCGCGGAAGCCCGCACGCGCGGCGGCTTCAAAGCGGTCGAGGAAGGCCTGCTCGTTGAAGAGCATGGTCAGGTTGGCTGCCAGCTTTGTCATTGGGTTCTCCTTATCGGATGGTGAGGGCGAGGCGTGCCGCCTCGCGTCGTTCTTATGCGGTGGCGCCTTCGGCTTCCGTGAGGGTGTCTTCCAGGTCGAGGATCTCTTCGAACTCGACCACGTTGTCGATCTCCGTGCCCATCGCGATGTTGGTCACGCGCTCGAGGATCACTTCCACCATCACCGGCACCGAGAACTCGGCCATCAGCTTGCGAGCCTGTGCAAAGGCCGGTTCGATGTCTTCCGGCTTGAACACGCGGATCGCCTTGCAACCCAGGCCTTCCACAACCTTCACGTGGTCAACACCGTAGCCGTTCAGTTCTGGCGAGTTCACGTTGTCGAAGGCGAGCTGGACGCAGTAGTCCATGTCGAAGTTGCGCTGTGCCTGACGGATCAGACCCAGGTACGAGTTGTTCACGACCACGTGGATGTACGGCACCTTGAACTGCGCGGCCACCGCCATTTCTTCGATCATGAACTGGAAGTCGTAGTCACCCGAAATGGCCACCACGTCGCTGTTCGGCGAAGCCACCTTCACGCCGATCGCGGCGGGAATCGTCCAGCCCAGCGGGCCAGCTTGGCCGCAGTTGATCCAGTGACGCGACTCGTTGACCGACAGGAACTGCGCAGCCGCAATCTGCGACAGACCAATCGTCGACACGTAACGCACGTCGCGCGGGAAGTACTGGTTCATCTCGCGATACACGCGCTGCGGCTTGATAGGCACGTTGTCGAAGTCCGAACGGCGCAGCATGGTGCGCTTGCGCTTCTGCACGTCGGCGTTCCACGACTTGCGGCACGGCAGCTTGCCGGCAGCCTTCAGCTCGCGGGCGACTTCAATGAACTTCTCCAGCGCAGCCTTGGCGTCCGACACGATGCCCAGGTCCGGACCGAACACGCGGCCGATCTGGGTCGGTTCGATATCGACGTGAATGAACTTGCGGCCCTTGGTGTAGACGTCGACGCTGCCCGTGTGGCGGTTGGCCCAGCGGTTGCCGATGCCGAACACGAAGTCCGACGCCAGCAGCGTGGCGTTGCCGTAGCGGTGCGACGTTTGCAGACCGACCATGCCAGCGTTGAGCGGGTGGTCATCAGCCAGCACGCCCCAGCCCATCAGGGTCGGGACCACGGGCACGTTCACCAGCTCGGCGAACTCGACCATCAGCTTGTCCGCATCGGCGTTGATCACGCCGCCGCCGCACACCAGCAGCGGGCGCTCGGCTTCGCACAGCATCTCGATGGCGCGCTCAGCCTGGGCACGCGTGGCCGCGGGCTTGTAGACCGGCATCGGGCTGTAGGTGTCGATGTCGAATTCGATTTCAGCGACTTGCACGTCGAACGGCAGGTCGATCAGCACCGGACCCGGGCGGCCCGAGCGCATCAGGTGGAACGCTTGCTGGAACACGCGCGGCACCAGGGCCGGCTCACGCACGGTGACGGCCCACTTGGTGACCGGCTTGGCGATCGACTCGATGTCGACAGCCTGGAAATCTTCCTTGTACAGGCGGGCGCGGGGCGCTTGACCGGTGATACAGAGGATAGGAATCGAATCCGCCCAGGCCGAGTACAGGCCCGTGATCATGTCGGTGCCTGCCGGGCCCGAGGTGCCGATACACACGCCAATGTTGCCGGGTTCGGCACGGGTGTAGCCTTCGGCCATGTGCGAGGCGCCTTCAACGTGGCGGGCCAGCACGTGGCTGATGTTGCCCGCCTTGCGCAGGGCCGAGTACAACGGGTTGATGGCGGCACCAGGCACGCCGAAGGCGGTGGTGATGCCTTCTTTTTCAAGCACCGCAACTGCGGCGTCAATCGCTCTCATCTTCGGCATGGTGTGTCTCCAGGAAGGGGAAGGTGGGAATAGGGTTGAGCTGATCCTATTCCCGCATGCCGATATGGATAAACGCAGCTTTGGTCAGTTGATTGCTAACTCTGTATATCGAATAATTTTGCGTGCTGCACCAATCCGGAGGCAATCACGGTGCCGGAAAGGCTTGCAATAAAGCCGTTTCTGGCTATTTTGCTGCATCGCAAAAATCCCGTGCATTGGGCGCGCATCGATCACATCGTCCGTCGCCATTTTTGCCATTCGTCACAGGTGATATGCGCCAGAAAGTCGCAATCCAGGTACGGAATACTCACTAAAATGGTCAGACATTGCGAACTGGAATGATGGAATGGACAAGCTCAAGCAGATCGAGGCGTTCATCGCCGTGGTGGAACACGGCAGCATGGCCGCCGCCGCGCTCACGCAGGACGTGACGCCCGTCATGATCGGCCGGCGCATCAACGCGCTGGAGGCCCGCCTGGGCGTGAAGCTGCTGCACCGGTCCACACGCCGCATTGCCGTGACGGAGCAGGGCGCGGTGTTCATGGAACAGTGCAAGAAGGCACTGGGTGAATTGGACCGCGCCGAGCTGCTGGTGGCCGAAGGCCGCCACAAGGCGACGGGGCACCTGATCGTCTCCGCGCCGGCTGCGTTCGGCCGCAAGCACGTCGCGCCGCACGCGCCGGACTTCCTGCGCGCCAACCCAGACGTGCGCTGCTCATTCAATCTGACCGACCGCGTGGTCGACCTAGTGCGCGAGGGCTACGACGTGGGCATCCGCATTGGCGGGGCGATTGACCCGAACTTCGTGGCGATCCGCCTGGCGTCGAACAAGCGCGTGGTGTGCGGCACCCCGGCGTATTTCGCCAAGCACGGCGTGCCGCGCACGCTGGATGATCTGGAGCGCCACAACTGCCTCGCCTTCAACCTGCAGGGCGGCCAGCAGCGCGGCTGGTACTTCCAGCAGAACGGCAAGGCCGTCACCGTGAAGGTAAACGGCAACCTCGATTGCAACGACGGCGAACTGCTGCACCGCTGGATGGGTGAGGGCCTGGGCCTGGGCTGGCGCTCAACGTGGGAGATTCAGCCCGAACTGGAATCCGGCGCGCTGATGACGGTGCTGGATGATTACGCGCTGCCTGACTACGACATCCTCGCCGTGTACCCGCAGCAGCGGCCGGTGCCGGCGAAGATTCGCTTCTTTATTGAGCACCTGAAAACGGTGTATGCGCAGGCGGGGTATTGGTCGCGCAGCAGTTAAGTCAAGGTGCAGTCTGATCGACGCTATCCGGGCAGCTGGGAATCATGGCGGGCTAGCACGCCATGTGAGCCCTGCCGATGAAAACATATAGAATATATTATAAACTTATAATCCATGGTCCGATCGCATCATGAATGCGATCCAATGGACAACACGAGCTGCCAAGCAGCTTCGGAAGCTGGATCGGCGACAACAGCAAGTGATTGTGCGAGCGGTAGGCGGGCTTGTCACAATGCCGGCGTGCCAGAACGTCAAGGCATTGGCCGAACACCAGTATGGTTTCCGACTGCGTGTCGGCAACTACCGTGTGCTGTTCGACTGGGATGGCGACATCCGTGTAGTTGAAATTCAAGAAGTGAGGAAGCGCGATGAACGCACCTACTAACATCCAGATCATCAACGGTCCGGACGGCTCACCGGCGTTCGTTGTCATTTCTTATGCCGATTACCTTGCGGAGCGCGCTGAAGCCCGGGACCTGGTTCCCCACGCTGTGATCGAGCGCACAGTCGAAGGCGTGTCGCCGGTCCGTGCCTGGCGCGAACATTTGAACCTGACGCAGGCCGAGATCGCAAAACGCCTGGGCATTTCGCAGCCCGCCTATGCACAGCAGGAGAGTAGCGACAAGTTGCGCAAGTCATCCCGCGAGAAGATTGCCAGGGCATTGGGCATTCTTCCGGAGCAGTTGGATTTCTAACTCGCGATGACCACGCGTCCCTGCGTCAAATCCCGCAGCGTGACCCGCGCCTGCGCCTCGTCCGTCACCGGCAACCGCACGGTCAGTGTGACGCCCACATCGTAGGCAGCATCGACCAGCACATAACCGCCATCATCAATCCACCGCCGGATGCGCGCCTCATCGGCGTAATCGGTGACGAGAGTGAGGGTAGTGCGGGCGATGCGCTCCACACGTTCGGCCTGCATGAGCGCGGTGGCGATGGCGTCGGTATAGGCGCGCACGAGACCGCCTGCGCCGAGCTTCACGCCGCCGAAGTAGCGCACCACGGCGCCCAGCGTGCTGTCCAGATCGTGATGGCGCAGCACTTCCAGGATCGGCCGGCCAGCAGTGCCGGAGGGTTCCCCATCATCGGACATGCCAGATTGCCCGCCCGCCAGCAACGCCCAGCAGACATGCGTGGCGGCCGGGTGTTCAGCACGCAGGCGCGCGACGACCTCCATGGCGGCAGCCCGGTCCTCGACCGGCACGGCCCATCCGATAAAGCGGCTTTTCTTGATATCCAGCTCAGCCGAAACCGGCGCGCGCAGTGTGTACGTCGGCACGCGCGATCAGGCGAGGAGGGCGGCAACGAGGTCTGTCGCGCGACCGCCCGGTGATTCGAACTTGAGCGAGGACTCGGTATGCGCCATGTGCTCTTCCATCAGGGCGATGGCGCCGTCCACATCACCGCGTTTGGCGGCTTCCAGAAAGGCGGTGTGCTCGTCGGACGAACGCACGGCGTCGTAGGTGGACTGGTACATCATCGTGATGACCGAGCTGCGGGCGGAGAGCTCGCGCAGCATTTCCTTGAGCACGCTGTTGCCGACCACGTCGGCCATCAACAGGTGGAAGTCGGCCATCAGGCGGTTGCGGCGCGGCACGTCGGCAATGTTGCCGCTGGCGGCCACGTGATGCTCTTCGGCCAGGTGTTTTTCCAGGCGCTTGTAATCGGCGGGCGTGGCTTTCGCGATGAACTCGCGTACCAGCGCCACCTCCAGCACGCGGCGCACGGCAAACACCTCGCGCGCCTCGGTCTCGTCCGGTTTGGCCACGAAGGCGCCGCGGTCCGGCTCCATGCGGATCAGCTTGTCCTTGGCCAGCATCAGCAGCGCCGCGCGAATCTTGGTGCGGCTGACGCCGTAGACCTTCGCCAGCGCTTCTTCGCGCAGCTTGGTGCCGGGCGGCAGCCGATGCGCGACGATCGCCTGGGCGATGTCATCGGCGATGCCTTCGGAGGAGATGTCGGCGGCGGTGGTTTCGGTCATGGTGCCGATTTTACCGCCGTCCGACAGGATGCCGGCTTCAGGCATGCGGCAGGGTGTGCGCTGCGGCGGCCGGTGCGGCATGACCGTGCGCAATCGCCTCGCCTTCTTCGGTGATGTCGATCTTGCCGTCCAGCACCGCGTTGGCACGCACCCGGTCGATGTCCTTCTCCCATGCGGCGATCACGACCGTGGCGACGCAGTTGCCGATCAGGTTGCCCAGCGCGCGGGCAATGCCGATGAACCAGTCGACGGAGAGCACCAGCACCAGGCCAACGGCCGGAATGGCCGGGATGACCGACAGCGTGGCCGCCAGAATCACGATGGCCGAACCCGGAATGCCGTGCGCGCCCTTGGAGGTGATCAGCGCCACACCCAGGATCAGCAGCAGATCCTGCAGCGCCAGCGGCGTGTTGGTCGCCTGGGCGATGAACACGGCCGCCAGCGTCAGGTAGATCGAGAACGCATCGAGGTTGAACGAGTAGCCGGTCGGGATCACCAGCCCCACCACCGAGCGCTTGATGCCCATCTTCTCCAGCTTGTTCATGATGGACGGCAGCACCGCATCGGACGACGCCGTACCCAGCACCACCAGCAGTTCAGCCCGCAGGAAGCGGATCAGCTTGAAGATGTTGAAGCCCGCCAGGCGCAGGATGGTACCCAGCACCACCACCACGAAGATCGCCACCGCCGCGTAGAACAGCAGCACCAGGAAGCCGAGTTGCTTGAGCGAACCCGCACCGTACTTGCCCACGGTAAAGGCCACCGCGCCCAGCACGCCCAGCGGCGCCAGGCGGATGATGACCGCCATCATGCGGAACAGCACATGCGAGAGCTGATCGATGAACGAAACCAGCGGCTTGGTGCGCTCACCCAGCAGCGACAGCGAGCAACCGAACAGGATCGACACCAGCAGCACCTGCAGGATGTCGCCCTTCACAAAGCCGCTGACGAACGTATCCGGGATCAGCTTGAGGAAGAACGCCGCCACCCCCGTGGATTCGACCTGCTTGGCCGTCGTCATGTACGACGCCATGGCCGACGGGTCGAGCGTCTTCGGGTCCACATTCATGCCATGGCCGGGCCCGAACAGGTAGGCCAGCGCAATGCCCAGCGCCAGCGCAATCGTCGTGACCACCTCGAAGTAGATGACGGCCTTGCCGCCCACGCGCCCAACTTTCTTCAGTTCGCCCGCGCCGCAGATGCCCACCACCACCACCGAGAACACGATCGGCGCGATCAGCATCTTGATGAGCTTGAGAAAGCCGTCGCCGAGCGGCTGCAGTTTCTGTGCAAATTCAGGCGCCCAGATGCCCAGCGCGATGCCCACCGCCAGGGCAATCAAAACCTGCCCGAACAACGGGCGCGTAAAGCGTTGCATGGTGAATCCTCCTTTGGATTTCGGGTGTTTCTGGCACTGCGGATCGTCTATTGCGATTGTTGTCAGGCCATTGTTTCGCTCGCTGCGTCGCAACAAATTGTTGTCGAAAATTGTCGAGCGGTCACGGCATCATAGGCGATCCAATTTTTGTATGCAATTTTTGAATTCACATGCTAGCATCGGTTCATGCAGTCCCGCGAACCCTTGTGGTTCCGCCATCTACGCTGCACTTCCGGCGCTCCCATCGCCATAGTTTCGAGTGTTCTTACTCACCGTTTTTGTTCGATGGGCCTGCCGTATAACATCCAGAGACAAACACCAAGGAGTTCCCCCATGGCGCTGCCTACGCTCGATCCGAACGCTCCCGAATTCACCCGCCGCTATCCGAACCTGGCCGACCCGCGCCTGGGTGCCGTGGCCACGTTCGCGACCGACGAATTCTTCGCACCGAAAGACCGCATGCTCAACCCTGAGCCGGCTGTCTTCATCCCCGGCAAGTACGACGACCACGGCAAGTGGATGGACGGCTGGGAAACGCGCCGTCGCCGCAACGGTGGTTACGACCACTGCATCGTCAAGTTGGCCCGCCCGGGCGTCGTGAAGGGCGTCGACATCGACACCAGCCACTTCACCGGCAACTTCCCGCCGGCCGCGTCCATCGAAGCCGCCTATCTGCCGGACGGCGAGCCGACCGATGCCACGCAGTGGACCGAAATCATTCCGTCGACCACCCTGCAGGGCAACAGCCATGCCTACGTGGCCGTGACCAACACGCAAGCCTTCACGCACCTGCGTGTGAACATCTTCCCGGACGGCGGCATCGCGCGTCTGCGCGTGTACGGCCAGCCGCAAGTCGACTGGAAGGGTGCAGACCGGACCAAGCTGTTCGACCTGGCCGCCATGGAAAACGGCGCCTATGTGGTCGAAGCCAACAACGAGCACTTCGGGCCCGCTTCGCGCATGCTGATGCCGGGCCGCGGCGTGAACATGGGCGACGGCTGGGAAACCCGCCGCCGCCGCGAGCCGGGCAACGACTGGTGCGTGATCGCACTGGCCAACCCGGGCCGCATCCGCAAGATCGAAGTCGACACCGCGCACTTCAAGGGCAACTTTGCTGACCGCGTTTCCATCCAGGCCGCGCGCGTGGTGGGCGGTACCGACAGCTCGCTGAAGACGCAAGCGATGTTCTGGCAGACCCTGCTGCCCGAGCAGAAGCTGCAGATGGATCTGCAGCACTACTACGAAGCCGAAATCGCGGACCTGGGTATCGTCACCCACGTGCGCTTCAACATGTTCCCGGACGGCGGCGTGTCGCGCCTGCGTCTGTGGGGAGTTCTGGAATGAGCCAAGACACCGTCGCACGTATTGCACTGACCATCGAGCCGCTCACGCGCGAAGCCTTCGCGCCGTTCGGCGATGTGATCGAGCTGGAAGGCTGCAAGCAGTTCCCCATCAACCAGGGCACGACCATCCGCTTTCATGACCTCGCCAACGTGGACGTAGGTGAGGGCGGCCGCGCGCTGGTCAGCCTGTTCCGTGGTCAGCCGCGTACGCTGCCGTTCGAGGTGAAGATGCTGGAGCGCCACCCGCGTGGTAGCCAGGCCTTCATCCCGCAGAACGACAAGCCGTACCTGGTGGTCGTGGCGCCGGCGGGCGAGCTGGATCCGACCAAGCTGCGCGCCTTCGTGTCGCGCGGCTGGCAGGGCGTGAACTACGCGCGCGGCGTGTGGCACCACCCGCTGCTGGCCCTGGGCGAGGTGAGCGATTTCCTCGTTGTCGATCGCGGTGGCGAAGGTCACAACTGCGACGAGCAGGACTTGCCCGAGTCGGTGTGGTTGACCGCTGAGGCGATGCAAGCCGCCAAGTAAGCTGCCCCTGAATCGGTGACAACACTGAGCCCCCGCACAACGGGGGCTCAGTCACTTTCAAAACCCTTCCAACTAAAACCCGGGAGACCATCGACATGACGCAGGCTCAACTCACCAACCCCGGCAAGGGGTCCGACGTTCAGGCGGACATCCGCGCGTTTGTCGAAGCTGCACACGCGCAGCAGACCGCGTTTCTGCGCGAGCTGGTGAAGGTGCCGTCGGACAACCCGTCCGGCGACTGCGCCCCGCACGCAGCGCGCGCCAAGGCGTTGCTGGAAGCGCTGGGCCTGACGGTCGAAGCGCATGCTGTGCCGGAGGCACAAGTGCATGCTGTCGGCATGATCAGCGCCACCAACCTGATCGTGCGGCACACGTTCGGCAGCGGCGGCCCCACCATCGCCATGAATGCACACGGCGATGTCGTGCCGCCCGGCCTGGGTTGGACGCATGACCCGTATGGCGGTGAGATCGTCGAGACCGAACACGGCCCCACCATGTTTGGCCGTGGTGTGGCGGTCTCCAAGTCAGATTTCGCGACCTACACGTGGGCACTGCTCGCGCTGATCGAAGCTGAGAAGCGCGGTGCCAAGCTCAACGGCACGGTTGAGCTGCACTTCACGTACGACGAAGAAACCGGTGGCGACATCGGCCCGAAGTGGCTGCTCGACCAGGGCCTGAGCAAGCCGGACTACGCCATCTCGGCGGGGTTTGCGTATGGCATCACCTCGGCGCACAACGGCTGCCTGCACGTGCAGGTGACGGTGCGCGGCAAGCAGGCGCACGCCGCCATGCCGCATACCGGCATCGATGCCATCGAAGCGGCCACGCACATCCTGCAGGCAGTGTATGCGTATCGCGCGGAACTGGCGACGCGCAAGTCGGCGGTGTCGGGCATCGACCATGCGACGTTGAACGTCGGCTTGATCCAGGGCGGCATCAACACCAACGTGGTGCCGGATCTGGTGACGTTCCGCATCGACCGTCGGATGATTCCCGAAGAAGCCGGGCGTGATGCGGAAGGTGAACTGCGTGCCGTGATTGAGCGTGCTGCGGCTGAGCGGCCGGGGATTGCGGTGTCGGTTGAGCGCATCTTGCTGGCTGCGCCACTGGCGGAATTGCCGGGTGTGCAGACGCTGATTGGTGCTTTGCGCCGCAATGCGTTGGCGGTGTTTGGTGGCGATGTGCCGGTGCATGGTGTGCCGCTTTATACCGATGCGCGACATTACACGGCGCACGGTGTGCCGACGGTGCTGTATGGCGCGGGCCCACGTACGCTGATGGAAGCGCGTGGGCACAACACGGATGAGAACCTGCGGTTGAATGATCTGCAGGGCGCAACGGTGGTGGTCGGTTGTGCGGTGGCCGAGTTGCTCGGCGCGTGATCCACGAGTCTTGATGGTTGATCGGGGCCGGCTTCTGTCGGCCCTTTCGCTTTTCGGGCTCCAGAAGAAATCCCCCTTAGCGAGAGACGAAATCGGCGATGCCGCCAAGCCAATTAAGATGGCACCTCCAGCAAGCCCAAGCCATCACCACCATGCAGATCTACCACAATCCCCGCTGCTCCAAATCCCGCACCGCGCTTGAGCAAGCCCAAGCCTTCGCAGATAAACAGGGCGAACAACTCGAAGTCATCGAGTACCTGAAAACCCCCGCCACGCTGGCCGATCTCAAAAAGCTCGCATCGCAACTCGACACACCGCTGCGTAGCCTCGTGCGCGAAAACGAAGACGAGTACGCGCAACTGAACCTGGCCAGCGCATCGGACGAAGCCCTGCTGAAGGCCATTGCAGAAACCCCGAAGCTGATGCAGCGCCCGGTGCTCGTGCGCAATGGCAAAGCCACCATCGGCCGCACACCCGAAGCACTGGATGCGTTCCTGAAGTAAATCAGCGCGCCCCAAAAGTTGAACGGCCTGCCGATTTCCATCGGACAGGCCGTTCAGGGGTGGCCGTATCGCCTTGCGCGAGGGCCGGGGCTGCGTCCGTCAAGACGCGCAAGGGCACCGGATCATTCCAGGCCCATCAATCGGGCCATTTCTGACCCGAAACCAATTGCCAGCAGCGCAACCAACACCACTGCCAGCGCCACCGCGGTAGAGACCGCCGTGACTTTCATAACCTCCGCGTCGTCGCTCTCGTCGCCGCGGGCACGATGCAGATGCGTGCGGGCGCTCAGCGGGATTGCCTTGGCGGATACATTGCGATGCCAGTGCAAGCGCTCCGTCATCGCTCGCAAGTGTTGCGTGTCAAACGCGTCACGGGAAAATCGCATCGCGGCACCTCCCGTCGTTAGCTGATAGCCGACGCCGGCACGCACCGGCGTCGGGGGTACGTGCGGCCCGAAAACGATACGACAAGCAAATGGCGTATGCGAGTGGCTTTGCTTGTCGGCGCCGGGTGGCGCAGTCGTCTGGTCGCCTCGCACAAGCCCAGCGTAGACGCGGGTTTGCGGCGCCGCAAGTTGCGTTGCGTCATGGTGAGCGCATCACGCGGGCAAAACGCAAACGGTATGCGGCTCTTCGCGAAATGCGTGATGTGAGCGGCGCTCAATCCTGAGCAGGTTGCTGGGGTAATAGCTCGGTGGCGCGCTCGGCTTCGCGCTTGCGGAGTTCGGCGAGCATGTTGCAGAAGAGGGCGCCTTGCTCCTTCGCATCATCCAGCGCGACATGCGTGTGCGGCAGCGGGTCGTGCCAATGCTCGGGGAAGAGCGCCTTGACGTTGCGCCGATACGGCAGGCCCGTGAGCGCAAAGGCCAACGTCTTGATGTCGAGCGCGGCCCAGCCGAATGGCGAGCGCCCCGCAAAACGCATCATGTACCAGAACATGTACGTGAAATCGAAGCCCGCCGGAAACGCCACGAACACGGGCTTGCCGGGCAGGCTCTCGACCCACTCCACATAGCGCGGCAGGGCCACTTCGGGCGCTTCGAGATTCTTGCGGCAGGCGGCCCAGGCCTCGGGCTGCGTTTGCCACCATTGCATCTGGATCGGATGCCCCTCTGCGCCGGGCAGCGTTTCGAGATTCGCTTCGAACGTGCCAATGAGCGTCTTGTCAGCCAGGTATGCCGCGCTCGCGAAACTCAGCATCGAGTGCGGCCCGGGGATGGGGCCATCGGCTTCGATGTCGGTGCTGACGTAGATCTCGGGCCGCGTGTCGGGCGGCTGGTTGCCGCGTTTGCGACGGGGCTTGTCTGCCGGTGCAGCGGGAGCGGTGTCCGCGAAGGTGTCGTCGCTGTCGTTGGGTTCGCTGGTGTCGTCGCTCATGACGTGCCTTCGTTGGCAAACAGGCGATCGGCGACGTACGGGTTGGTCGCGCGCTCATCGCCAAAGGTGGAGACCGGCCCGTGGCCCGGCACGAAGGTGACGTCGTCGCCCAGCGGCCAGAGCTTGGTGCGGATCGCGTGGATCAGGTCTGCATGGTTGCCGCGCGGGAAATCCGTGCGGCCGATCGAGCCCGCGAACAACACGTCGCCGACGATGGCGACACGGTCTTCCGCGCTGAAGAACACCACGTGGCCCGGCGTGTGGCCAGGGCAGTGGAACACCTGCAGCGTGCGGCCGGCGGCTTCCACGGTGTCGCCATCCTCAAGCCAACGGTCCGGCACGAAGGCCTTGGCGGGCGGAAAGCCGAAGCGCTGGCTTTGCATCGGAAGCTGGTCGATCCAGAAGGCTTCGTCTTTCTGCGGGCCTTCGATGGGCACGCCGAGCTGCGTGCGCAGCGCATCGGCGGCGGCGCAGTGATCGACATGGCCATGCGTGAGCAGGATCTTTTCGATGCGTGCGCCGTGCTGCTGGGCAGCCGCCAGGATGCGTTCGATGTCGCCGCCCGGGTCGGTGACGGCGGCAGCGCCATCGTCGCCAATCAGCAGCGTGCAGTTCTGTTCAAACGGCGTAACGGGGACGACAACGACTTTCATGTGGTTTTTTGCGCACTTTCGCGCGGGAGGTGGACAAGGCAATTGTAACGGCCCAAGCCCGCACCAGCATTGGGCTGGCGGGGCACCCTGTTACATCCGGCGGAAAATATTACAAAGTTCACGCAAGATGCCTGCATGATGTGACCGTTTTAATAGGAAATGTAAATAATCGGGCTGGGCATGCGTGTTAGACTCGCGCCCATGCTCAAGCTTCCCCCCCTGTTCTCCAGCCTTCCGGCCGGCCGCGCGCTGCGTGCCTGGCTGATGCACGGCACCGCGTTGATGGTGCTGGCAGGCTGTGCCGCCGTGCCGGGTGAGCCTCCGCTTAACGCGAGTGCTGGCAAGCCTGCAGCGCCCGCGCTGAAGGTGCCGGATACACGCGACAACCCCGACGCCTGGGGCTCGCTGGCGTTTCGTGGCGTGCCGGATTCGAGCAGCCTGAAGCTCGACGAGAACACCGATTCCACGCCCGGCCTGCGGGCCGACCTCGGCACGTTTGAACAGCGCGGCCTGGCCTCGTGGTACGGCCGCGGCTTCCACGGCCGCCGTACCGCCAGCGGCGAGCGCTTCAACATGAATGCCTTCACGGTGGCGCACCCGTCGCTGCCGCTGCAAAGCTGGGTGCTGGTGCGCAACCTCGCCAACGACCGCGTGGTCGTGGCCAAGGTGACAGACCGTGGTCCGTACTATGGCAAGCGCATCCTCGACATGTCGTATGCCGCGGCCAAGCGGCTGGATTTCGTCAAGCGTGGTTCGACGCAGGTAGAAATCCGCCGCCTGTCGCGCGCAGAAGTCGACGCGCTGCGCCCGGAACTCACGCAGACAGACATCGCCAGCAATGACGGCGACGCCGACGTCGGTGCCGACGAGCCGGCACCGCCGAAGAAAAAGGCGACCAAGCGCCGCGCGAAGGCGCGTCGTTAATCCTTCCCGTCGTTTTTCAATGCCAGCGCGCTTTGATACAGCGCGTCGACCGGCGCACCCGTAATCGCCCCGGCCAGCTTGGCGGCGCGCTTGGCCGGTAGTTCGGCCAGCAGCAGGCGCAGCACCTGGTCTGCGGCCATGGCTGTCGGGGCCGCGTCCTGCGCGCCCGCACCCTCCACCACCAACACGAATTCGCCCTTGCCGTGCGCGGCATCCGCAGCCAGCCAGGCCGGCGCTTCGGCCGCAGGCAGCACGACGATCTGCTCGAACAACTTGGTCAACTCGCGGCCGATGAGGATGCGGCGCGCCGGCAGATGTTCAGCCAGCGCTGCGAGCGTGGCATCGATGCGATGCGGCGCCTCATACAGAACCCAGGCTGGCCCGTGCGAAGCCCATTGGCGGATGGTTGCGTCACGTTGCCCGGCTTTGGGCGGCAGGAAGCCGACGAAGGTGAATTGCCCACCGGACGTGTCGAGCAACTCGCCGGCAGCGGAAAGCGCCGTCACCACCGCACTCGCGCCCGGCAACGGAATCACGCGATGCCCCGCCGCCCGCACCGCCTCGACGATGCGTGCACCGGGGTCCGACACGCCCGGCGTGCCGGCATCGGACACATAGGCGATGCGCTCGCCCTGCGCCAGACGCGCGACGATGCGCACAGCGGCTTCGCGCTCGTTGTGCTCGTGCGCCGCCAGCATCGGCCGCGACAGGCCCAGCCGATTGAGCAGTTGCCCGGTGTTGCGCGTGTCCTCGCAGGCCACCGCGTCGACCATGCCGAGCACATATCGCGCCCGCAGCGACACGTCGGCGGCGTTCCCGATGGGGGTGGCCACCACATATAATGCGCCGGCGGGATAGTGCTGGTCGTGCGCCAGCAGGGTCCAGTCAGGATCACTCACAAGAACTTCTCTCAGTCACTTGGTTCAAACCGCAAAGCCCATCACCGCAGCCACCGGCGAAGCCGGTGAAGACCGCGCGCTGCGTTACTTGCAAGCGCGCGGTTTGTCGGTGGTCACCCGCAATTATCGCTGCAAGGGCGGCGAGATTGATCTGGTGATGCGCGATGCGGCCGGCGCGTTGATCTTCGTGGAGGTGCGCGCCCGCGTGGCGCGGTCCACGCAGCGCTTCGGTGGTGCGGCCGCGAGCGTCACGCCCGCCAAGCAGCGCCGCCTGATCGCCGCGGCGGAAGATTTTCTCGCACGGCAGGCTGACGATGTGCCGGCTTGCCGTTTTGATGTCATCGCCATCGACGGCGCGCGTATCGAATGGATGCGCGATGCGTTTGGCGCTGAAGCATGAACCTCGCTCTTCTCGATCTTCCTCTTTCCGGACTCTCTTCAAGGACAGCATGAAACTCTCGTCGCCTACGTTTGCCCGTGCCAAGCGCATTGTCGTGCTGGCCGCCCTGGCGGGTATCACCGCCACGCAGTTGACCGCCTGCTTCCCGCTGTTTGCTGGTGCCGTGGCCGGCGGCGTGGCGCTGGCCACCGACCGTCGACCGACCGCCACCCAGACCATCGACCGCGGCTTGCAGATGGAAGCCGAGAACACGCTGATCTCGCGCTACGACGGTCGTGCCCACGTCAACGTGACGGTCTACAACCGCAAGGTCCTGCTGACCGGTGAAGCCGGCACCGAGGCGACCAAGCAGGAGATTGGCCAGTACGCGCAGAAGCTGGAGAACGCGCGCGAGGTCGTCAACGAGATCGTGGTGACGCCGGAGTCGAGCACGTTCGGCTCGCGCACCAACGACACGTACATCACCACCAAGGTGAAGAGCGTGCTGGCCGGCACGGAAGGCGTGCCCTGGAACTCCATCAAGGTGACCACCGAAGCCCAGACCGTCTTCCTGCTGGGCGTGGTGACCGAGGCCGAAGGCAACAAAGCCACCGAGGCCGTACGCACCGTGGGCGGCGTCAACAAGGTCGTGAAGGTGTTCGACTACGTGAGCGAAGACGAGCGCAAGCGCCTAGACACGAACGCATCGTCGAGCAATCCGCAGACCGCGCCGGGCACGCCGGCACCGGTGCAGGGCACGCCGACGGCAACGCAAGCACCGGCACCGGTCACGTCGGCGTCGCCGGGCGTGACGGTGTCGCCGACCAACACGCCGGCACTGCCGCCGGGCAAACAACTGCCCTGATGCAAGCCACACACCGCAAAGAACGCAGCCACCGTGCTGCGTTTTTTGTTGCCCGCGCGCACTGCACGGCACATGGCAAGGCGGGCGTGTTAGCGTATGACGCTCCCGTGACTTCGTTGCCCCCCATGCCCGTCGCTCACCGACTTGCCGCCGCCGCTCTACTTGCGGCGCTGTCTTCGGCCTATGCGGCCCAAGCGGCCGATCGCCCGCCCACCAACGCACAAGCCCGCACCTGGGCCGCCTCCTGTGCGAGCTGCCATCACGCTGATACGGCGCCCGGTGCAAAGTCGGCTGCGCAGACGCTGCCCTCTCTGGCCGGCCGCTCGCAGGCTGAGTTGATTGACACGCTGCAGGCGTTCCGCAACGGCACGCGCCCATCCACGGTCATGGGGCAACTCGCCCGCGGCTACGACGATGCGCAGATCACCGCGATTGCCGGCTGGCTGTCACGCCAACCGCAGGAGGCGCCATGAACGAGACCCCACGCAAGGATCGGCGCGCCGTACTGCGCGCGCTTGGGGCGACGGCGTTGGCCGGCCCGCTGGCGGCATGCGCGTCGCTCTCTGGCACGCGCAATGCGCGCGTCGTCGTGGTTGGCGGTGGCTACGGTGGCGCGACGGCGGCGAAGTACGTGCGTGTGTTCTCCGGCAACCACGTCGACGTGACATTGGTCGAGCCGAATGCCGCGTTCGTGTCGTGCCCGCTGTCGAATCTCGTGCTGTCGGGTGACCGTGATTTGGCCTCGATCACCGTGCCATACGACGCACTGGTCGAGCGCCACGGCGTGCGCTGGGTACGCGATCGCGCCGCGGCCATCGACATTGGCGCAAAGCAGGTGCGCCTGGCCGGCGGCGGCACGCTGGAGTACGACCGGCTGATCCTCTCGCCGGGCATCGACTTTGTGCCGGGGGCGATTCCTGGTCTGGCCAACCCTGCGACCGCCGCGCAGGCGCCGCACGCGTGGAAGGCCGGCATGCAGACGCTCGCGCTGCGTCATCGGCTGGAGGCCATGCCCAACGGCGGCACGGTGGCGATCAGCATTCCGCTGGCGCCGTACCGCTGCCCGCCCGCGCCGTACGAGCGTGCCTGCCTGATCGCCAGTTGGCTGCAGCGCGCCAAGCCGGATTCGCGCGTGCTGATTCTCGATGCCAACGACGACGTGACCTCCAAGGGGGCGTTGTTCAAGCGCGTGTGGGCGGAACGTTATCCACAGCACATCGAATACCGCCCGCAATACAACGCGGTCGACATCGATGCCACGGGCCGTGTGCTCAAGTTCGACGTGCAGGACGACGTGCAGGCGGATGTGGTCAACCTCATCCCCCCACAGCGCGCCGGGGCCATTGCCGTGCAGGCTGGGCTGGCAACCGCCAACGGGCGCTGGTGCGAAGTCGATTTCCTGTCGTTCGAGTCGAAGGTGGCGCCGGGCGTACACGTGATCGGCGACGCCATCCAGACTGCGCCGCTGATGCCCAAGTCGGGCCACATGGCCAACCAGCACGGCAAGGTGGTGGCTGCCGCCGTGGTGGCGATGCTGGCCGGCCACGCGCCCGATGCGTCGCCGCTGTATGCCAACACCTGCTACAGCTTCACTACGCCGGACGAGGCGATGCACGTGGCAACCGTGCACCGCTACGACCCGGCCGAACACACCATGGTGACGGTGCAAGGCGCGGGTGGGCTGTCGAACGCCCCCTCCGTGGCGGAGGGCAAACTGGCGCAGGGCTGGAGCCGGGCGATCTGGTCGGACATGCTCGGCTAGGCACGCGGGCGTCGGGAGGCAATTCGGCTGGGCACAAACAATGCGCAAGATTGTGCAAGTCGCGTAGGCGCCCCACGCCTACAGTGCGTCATAGGGCCGCGCGGGCGGCCGTTCGACCATTCCAATCATCATGTCTCCCAAGGATCTGCTGCTGGCCCTGACCGTTGTGCTGGTGTGGGGCGTCAACTTTGTCGTCATCAAGGTGGGCCTGCATGGCGTGCCGCCCATGCTGCTGGGTGCGCTGCGCTTTGCGCTGGTCGCCTTCCCAGCGGTGCTGTTCGTGCCGCGCCCGAAGATTCCGCTCAAGTGGCTGCTCGCTTACGGCGCCACCATCAGCTTGGGGCAGTTCGCTTTCCTGTTCTCGGCCATGTATGTGGGCATGCCGGCGGGGCTGGCCTCGCTGGTGTTGCAGTCGCAGGCGTTCTTTACGCTGACCATCGCGGCGCTGGTGCTGCGTGAGCCGATCCGCTGGTTCCACCTGGCGGGCATGGCGGTGGCGGCGTGCGGGCTGGCGATCATCGGCATGGCAGGCCAGGCGACCACGGGCGTGGCCACCGGCATGACCACCGCCGGTTTCCTCCTGACGCTGTGCGCTGCGTTCTCGTGGGCCAGCGGCAACATCGTCACCAAGCGCATCGGCAAGGTCAACGTGGTGGGCCTGGTGATCTGGGGCGCGGTGATCCCGCCCGTTCCGTTCCTGCTGCTGTCGTACTGGATGGAGGGGCCGGAGCAGATCGTCCACAGCCTGACGAACATCGGCTGGTCGAGCATTGGCGCGATCGTCTACCTGTCTTTCGGTGCCACCATCTTCGGCTACAGCCTCTGGAGCCGCCTGCTGGGCCGATACGCGGCCAGCCAGGTCGCGCCGCTCACGCTGCTGGTGCCGGTGGTGGGGTTGATCTCGGCCGCTGTGCTGCTGGATGAGCGGCTGGTGCCGGCGCAGTGGCTGGGCGGCGCGGTGGTGATGGGCGGCTTGCTGCTCAACGTATTCGGCGGGCGGCTGGCGGCACGGCGGGCGATGGCCTGAGCGTCGATCCGACCATCGCACAAGCGCCCGGGGCCGGCTGGTTCCGGGCGTTTTGCTTTTGGGGCGACGTAGGTTTTGGCCCACTTCGGGCACAATATCGGGTCCATCCGCCCGTACACGCATGCGGGCCGCCCCATCCATTGGAGACCACATGAAGTTCGCCCCCACGCTCGCCGCTGCTGCGGCGCTGGCCGGCTTGGCGCTGTCTGCTGCGCCTGCACAGGCTACCGTTGATGCCGCCCGCGCTCAGGCCATCACCAGCCAGAACGCCTGCATGAGCTGCCACGCTGTCGACCGCAAGCTGATCGGCCCGGCCTTCAAGGATGTCGCCGCCAAGTACAAGGGCGATGCCGGCGCGCAGGCCAAGCTCGTCATGAAGGTGCGCAACGGCGGCGCGGGCAACTGGGGGGTGATCCCGATGCCGGCCAACCCGAAGATCAGCCAAGAGGATCTGAAGATTGTGATCGACTGGGTGCTCGCGGGCGCCCCGGCCAAGTGAGGAACGGGCGATGAATGATTCGATCAATCTGAGCCGTCGCGACGTACTGCGTGCGGGCGCCATGATGGCGCTGCTGGTGTCTGCCGGCCTCGCCACCCCGGCGCAGGCTGCGGAGTGGAACAAGGCCGCCTTCGCCGTCAAGGGCGTGAACGACGTGCTCAAGCAACTGGGCGGCGGCGCTGTCGAGAAGGGCGGCGCAGGCATCCAGCTGACCGCCCCGGACATCGCCGAGAACGGCGCCGTGGTGCCGCTGGTGGTGACCAGCACGCTGCCGGGCACGGACCTGATCGCCATCCTGGTGGAAAAGAACCCGAACACGCTGGCCGCCACGTTTGCCATTCCTGCCGGTACCGATCCGTTTGTCAGCACGCGCGTGAAGATGGGCGAGACCTCGATGGTCTACGCCGCCGTGCGCGCCAACGGCAAGTGGGTGCTCGCGAGCAAGGAAGTGAAGGTCACCCTCGGTGGCTGCGGCGGTTAAGGAACAAGGAGCACACCATGGCAGACCCGATGCGCATCCGCGCAATGGAAAACGGCGGCACGACCGACGTGAAGATCCTGATGAAGCACGATATGGAAACCGGGCAGCGCAAGGATGCGTCCGGCAAGGTCGTGCCCGCCTGGCACATCACCAACGTGACGGTGCAGCACAACGGCAAGACGGTGCTCGACGCGCAGTTCGGCCCGGCGGTGTCGAAGGATCCGTTCCTCAACGTCAAGTTCAAGGGCGGCACCAAGGGCGACAAGGTGACGGTCACCTGGGTCGACAACCACGGCGACAAGCGCACCGACGAAACCGCAATTCAGTAACACCAGGAGGCCGAGATGCGACGCAGCTTTTTTCGTGTAACCGCCGCGCTGGCGGCACTGGGCGTGGCCGGCAAGGCCGCCGCACAAACCGCGCCGCCGACTGGTCGTGCTGGTGGCGCTGGTGCCCGCTACAAGGTGGTGTACCAACTGAGCGAAGGCCTCGACCAGGCCATGCGCGCGATCGGCAACCTGCGCAACCATCTCAACGGTGCACCCGGCACGCGCATCGTGGTGGTGGCGCTGGGGCACGGTATCGAATTCCTCGTCGAAGGGGCCAAGGACGCACAGGGCCGCACGTTTGATGCGCCTGTGGCCGCGCTGGCCAGCATGGGCGTGGAGTTTCGCGTGTGCCACAATTCGCTGATGGCCTTCAAGGTGCCGGAAGACAAGCTGCTGCTCGAAGCCAAGGTCGTGCCCGCCGGTGTGGTGGAGATCACCCGCTTGCAGCAGGAAGAAGGTTTCGCCTATATCAAACCGTAGGCGACCCGCGGAGGGGACCGTGAAACGCACACAACGAATCGTCGCGCT
This sequence comes from Ralstonia sp. A12, assembly GCF_000801955.1. Taxonomy (GTDB): domain Bacteria; phylum Pseudomonadota; class Gammaproteobacteria; order Burkholderiales; family Burkholderiaceae; genus Ralstonia. The sequence goes on along the minus strand of NZ_JSZO01000019.1, from coordinate 156,748 downwards.
GGCAGCGGCACTGCTTGCCGGCAGCGCCCTGGTGGCCAATGCGCAAGACGCCAAGGACCAGAAGGACAGCACCGCCGCCGGCATCGCGCAGTACCGCGAGATGCTGGCCGACGGCAACCCGGCCGAGCTTTGGGAAGCCGCCGGCGAAGAACTCTGGAAGAAGCCCGCTGGCCCGAAGCAGGCCTCGCTCGAAGCGTGTGACCTGGGCCTGGGCCCTGGCGTGGTGAAGGGCGCGTACGCCAAGCTGCCGCGCTTCTTCAAGGACACCGGCCGCGTGATGGACGCCGAACAGCGCCTCATGTACTGCCGCATGACGCTGCAGGGGTTGACGAAGGAAGAGGCTTCGGCCCGTCCGTTCTCGTCGCCGGGCAAGCCGTCGGACATCGAACGGCTGATGGCGTACATCACATCGGAATCGCGCGGCACGGCTATCGACATTCCGCTCGCCCATCCGGAAGAAAAGCGCGTATACGAACTCGGCCGCCGCATGTTCTTCTACCGTGGCGGCGCATACGACTTTGCCTGCGCCACGTGCCACGCCCAACCGGGTCAGCGCATCCGCCTGCAAGAGTTGCCTGATCTGCTGACGGCCGATGGTGCGCGCTTTGCGTATTCGACATGGCCGGGCTATCGCGTCTCGCAAGGCGAGGTGCGCACCATGCAGCACCGTCTGTACGACTGCCTGCGCCAGCAACGCTTTCCGGAACCGCTCTACGGCAGCGAGGTGATCACCGCGCTCGAGCTGTTCCTCGCCCGCAACGCCAACGGCGGCAAGATGGACGCGCCGTCGATCAAACGCTGAGGCCCGCCATGCTTCGAACAACCCTCATCGCTTTGATGTTCGCTGCCGGCATCGCGCACGCTGCGGACGTGGCCAAGGGTGTCACCCCGCCCAAGCCCGACGCGAAGGCCGACGCCGCACTCACCAAGGTCATCCACGAGAGCTTCGTCTCCAAGGGCCCGGCCACCGTGGAAGGCGTGACCGAGCGCGACGACGTGCAGAAGACCTGCAGCCAGTACGCCGACCGCAACGCCGTGCCCGCCGCCGTCGCCAAGAAGCTGGAAGACGCGCAACTCAAGACCATCCATTACCCGGCTGACAACAAGTGGCTGGGCGACTGGAAGGAAGGCGAGAAGACCGCGCAGAGCGGCCGCGGCATGCAGTTCTCCGACCCGGCCGGCACGGTGAACGGTGCCAACTGCTATGCGTGCCATCGCCTGTCGAAGGACGAGGTGTCGTACGGCACGATTGGCCCGTCGCTGTACCAGTACGGCAAGCTGCGCGGTGACTCGGAAGCGATCCTGCGCTACACGTGGGGCAAGATCTACAACTCCAACGCGTACGCCGCGTGCTCCAACATGCCGCGTTTCGGGCACAAGGGCATCCTGAGCGAACAGCAGATCCGCGATGTGATGGCGCTGTTGTTTGACCCGGCCTCGCCAGTGAATCAATAACGCCATGCATATGATTCGACGGCTCCTGATGTGGGCGGCAGCGGCGATGGTGTTTGCCGCTGGCACCGCGCAGGCCGTCGAAGTGGGCGATGTGGTGACGATGCCCGAGGTGCAATTGCTCGACGGCACGCGCGTGCCGGGCAATGCGTGGCGCGGGCATCCGGTCATCATCGCCACCTGGGCATCGTGGTGCCCGTTCTGCGCGCTGCAGAACCCGCGCCTGCAGAAGCTCTATGACGCCACGCGCGGCACCGACCTGCGCATCCTTACCATCAGCATCGACGCCAACCCGCAGCTCGCGAAGGATTACGTCGCCAAGCGCAACTTCACCTTTCCGGTGACGATGGAAACCGACGCACTGTGCGCCGCCACCGGCCCACGCAAGGGTTTGCCGGAGTTGCTGGTGCTCGACGCCAACGGCCGCGTCGTGCGCAAGGAAGTCGGCGAGATGCTGGAAGACGACGTTGCAGATCTCGCCCAGTACGCCCACCCGGCGCACAACCACAAACAATGAACCGCCGCGAATTCGTTCAAGCCCTGGCGATTGCCGCAGCCGCCGGCCTGCGCCTGACCGACGCCCACGCAGATACGGTGGCCTACGACGTGCCCCGCTTCGGCAACGTCCACCTGCTGCACTTCACCGACTGCCACGCGCAATTGCTGCCCATCGAATACCGCGAGCCCAGCGTCAACCTGGGCGTGGCGCAATGGGCCGGGCAACCGCCGCATCTGGTGGGCCATGCGCTGCTCAAGCGCTACGGCATCGCGCCGGGCTCGCGTGCCGCACACGCTTTTACCTCGCTCGACTTCACGGAAGCCGCGCGCCGCTACGGCCGCATGGGCGGCTTCGCGCATCTGGCCACGCTCATCCAGCGCCTGCGTGCCACGCGCCCGAATGCGCTGCTGCTCGATGGTGGCGACACGTGGCAGGGCTCGGCCACCGCGCTGTGGACCGACGGCCAGGACATGGTCGACGCGGCCCTCGCACTTGGCGTGGATGTCATGACCCCGCACTGGGAAATGACCTACGGTGCCGACCGCGTGCGCCACGTGGTCGATCACGATTTCAAGAACAAGGTCGCCTTCGTTGCGCAGAACATCCAGACCGCCGACTTTGGCGACCCGGTGTTCGATCCGTACGTGCTGCGCGAGCTGAACGGCGTGCCGGTCGCCATCATCGGCCAGGCGTTCCCGTACACGCCGATCGCGCACCCGGCGGACTTCACGCCCGACTGGACCTTCGGCATCCAGGAAGAGCGGTTGCAGAAGATGATTGACGAGGCGCGCGGCAAGGGCGCCAAGGTGGTTGTCTTGCTGTCGCATAACGGCATGGATGTGGACCTGAAGCTCGCCTCGCGCGTGCGCGGGTTGGATGCCATCCTCGGCGGCCACACGCATGACGCGGTGCCGGCGCCGGTCAAGGTCAGCAACCCGGGCGGCGTGACGCTCGTGACCAACGCGGGCGCCAATGGCAAGTTTGTCGGCGTGCTCGATCTGGATGTGCGTGGCGGCACCGTGCGCGACATCCGCTACACGCTGCTGCCCGTGTTTGCCGATCTGCTGCCGCCCGATCCGGCCATGACTGCGCTCATCGAGCGCGTGCGTGCGCCGTACCAGGACAAGCTCGGCGAGACGCTCGCCACGAACCGCGGCCTGCTGTACCGGCGCGGCAATTTCAACGGTACGTTCGACCAGCTCATCATCGACGGCCTGATGCAGGCGCAGGGCGCGGAGATCGCCTTCTCGCCCGGCTTCCGCTGGGGCACCACGCTGCTGCCCGGCGAGGCCGTCACGATGGAAGCACTGATGGCCCAGACCGCCATCACGTACCCGGCCACCACGCTCACCGAGATGACCGGCGCCACCATCAAGACCGTGCTCGAAGACGTGGCGGACAACCTGTTCAATCCCGACCCGTATTACCAGCAGGGCGGCGACATGGTACGCACCGGCGGTCTGCACTACACCATCGACCCGATGAAACCGATGGGCCAGCGCATCACCGATATGCGCCTGGGTGACAAGCCCATCGACGCCGACCGCCGCTACAAGGTGGCTGGCTGGGCCGCGGTGTCGCCCGAAGCGCGCAAGGCCGGTGGCCGCCCCGTGTGGGACGTGCTGGCCGACTGGCTGCGCGACCAGCGCGAAGTGACCGCGCGGCCGCTGAATACACCGCGCATTGTCGGCATGGAAGGTAACGCCGGCATGGAGACAGGGGCGGGTTGACCCGCGATTGAAGGCACGCTGGAAATTCGAGTAGACTGATTTTTACGGGCCGATAGCTCAGCTGGGAGAGCGCCGCGTTCGCAATGCGGAGGTCGGGAGTTCGATCCTCCTTCGGTCCACCAACTCAATGGCAAAGTTTGCCAAGCGATGAGACAGGGACGATATTTTTGCAGCAGATGCAAGGATATGCTTCTCTGACAAAGTGCAGCCTTATGCTTCAACAACGAAGCCGACCATGTGTCGGCTTTGTTGTTTCTTGGCTAGGCCGCCCGATATGCTCTAATGCGCCGCGCAGGCGGAACTGCGCCGACTACCTTGGCCACATGGTCAAACGGTGAGATCATCGTCCAAAGGTTCGCTCCTTCGTCGAGCCCAGAATTTTCATCTTCTTCATGCTTGGCGCAGGTCGGCTTCAAGGCGGCAACGTCGCGCAGCGTTTTGCCAATTGTTCCCACCGCGAGGATTGAGCTATGAAGACGCCCGCCCACGCTCCCCTTAGAGACACAAAGCAATTCGAGTCGCCAGAAGCGCTTCGCTCGCGGTTAGCGATGTTTGCCATCGCGACGCGTGACGAGGCTTTGCGACGCGGCAAGATAGAAGAGCCGGTTTCCTGCGGGCCCGTGTTGGTCGGGCCACGCGTCCGCTTGACGGACACGGCCTAGAATCAGGCGCCAGACGCCCCAGGCCTCGCTTGACTACGGCGGTCCTCTTGCAAGTCGGGGCCCTGGTGCGTAGCGAACAATACTGCGGGATTCACTGATTCACTCATTTAGCCCACCCAGCCCCGAAAAAGTCGGCCAATCCACCTGAGCCGCGCCTGTCGCCCTGTCCACGACACTTGGCCGCGCCTCATTGCGTGAGGAAGGCTCTTCAGAGTACGTGAATTTGCCTGAATGGCAAAAAAATTGCCAAATCTCCGTGCCTGTGATTCAATACCCCCAGGGCAAGCGTTTCGCTTGCGTGTTCTTTAAGAATTCTCTCCAGTTCGTCTAAGACAGGACCGTTTCACGCTGGCGCAAGCCGGCGCTAGATGGACCAACATCTGGCTATTACGTGGGCGCGGGCGACCGTACCTACGCAGCGAGGCGTCGACCTTCTGTGGTATCGCGGGCAGCGACTAGCGACCAGCAGCTCTCATGAGCAGTTGGTATCAGTCGGGAGCCATCGAGAGCGGAAGGGCGGCAAAACCTCTTTCGTCGGTGGTGGGTCTTGAGGTGTTGAGCAACTCCTTTCCGGTCATTGCTCTTGGGCGGCAGGCATGGTGCCTGAAACGGAGATTTGCAAAATGCAAAACTTGAAGAACCAGATCCAGGAACTCGAGGAGCTCTTGGATTTGAATCACGGTCAGCTCAACACCGAAGTGCGTGCAGCTATGAAACTCAAGATCGCCGAGCTCAAAAGGCAGGCAGATCAGGCAGACGCCGCGAATCAGCGGCGAATTGCGGCGGAGGCCTTGCGGCTTTTGTCGTCACTGCTGAGCGTGATCACAAATGTGATGACGCTTTTGAAATAAGTGGATGCGACGCACGCAAGGCCCACACTTTTGTATTGATCTTATGAATATCGGAAAAACCCTAAAGCTGTGCCGCTCAGCGAAAGATCTCTCTTTGGAGACGGTCGCTGCGCGCGCGGGTATTTCCACGTCTTATCTCTCTCGCTTGGAGAACGACAAGCGGGAGCCCACCTTGACGTTGATAAGTAAGGTTGCTGAGGCGCTGGAAGTCCCAGTCCCTGTCATTGTCTTCCTTGCCTCTGATGACAAAGAGCTGAAGGGTATGGACAAGAAGACCGAGCAGCGATTTTCTGAACTGGCGCTCGAACTGATCCGGCACAAATGAACGCACCAAGGTATCGACATCACCGCGTTCAATCGATCGAATCACTACGGCACCCGCTGGGCATGGGGCCGAGTGAGCTGCTTGCCCTGGCGAAGAGAGCCTCTCACCTGTACCGGATTGCCAAGACCGTTCCTAAGGATGATGGGACATTGCGTGTTCTGTACGATACCCGCGAACCCCTCAAAGCGGTCTTAGGCCGTATCAACGAGCACTTTCTTCGACGAGTCATTTATCCAGACTACTTGACTGGTGGAGTGCCGCGCAAAGACTACACGGACAGCGTGAAAATTCACGTCGGCGCTAAGTCTGTGATCAAAGAGGACATCTCCAAGTTCTATCCGAGTGTGAGTTTTGATGTGGTGCGAGAGATCTGGTCTGGCTTCTTTGGCTTTGCAGACGAGGTTTCCGACCTTTTGACAATGCTCACCACCCGGGATGGATACCTTGAACAGGGTGCCCCCACGAGCGGCTATCTGGCAAATTTGGCACTATGGGATATCGAGTCACAACTCATTGCGCAAATTGCGTCGGCTGGCGCGACGCGCTATTCCCGTCACGTGGATGACATCACCATTTCCAGCCCGGAACACCTTAGCACCTCGCGCGTCGACTGGATTGTCAGGATGGTTGCCGGAGCCTTAGCAAGTAAGGGGCTTCGCGTAAATGCTAGCAAGCATGAAGTCATGCAGGCGGGCGGACAAATCAAGATTCTCAAGCTCGTTGGCAATGCGAAACCCTCTCTGCCACCGAAAGAGCGATCAAGGGTCCGGGCGTTGGTGCACACGTTTTGCCTGCGGGTCGAATCGGGGGAGTCGCCCGAAGAGCTGGCGCTGCTCTTACCTCGTGTGAGAGGGCAAGCCCACAAAGTCAAAAGATTTCACCGGCGTGCCGGGGAGCGGCTGGTAGAGCAAGTCAACCAAGCCGCCCAACTGCTAAAAAATCAGACGGCCGAGGCCCAGCCAGTCAAGCAACCGACACCTAATCTAGTTTTCGACGAGGCAATTGCTGGCCAACAGCCTCCAGAGAGCGACCCACCCTGGTAAGGGGCTGCGCTAAAGGGTCGTAAGCGTGGCGAGGATCTCGCTGTAGCTGCCAGCCTTGCCGACATGCTCCACCAGTTCCGCGAAAACTGCGTTCTTTCCTTTTGCCCGACGAACGCTCTCCAAGGTGCGCTTGTCCACGTAGGTGACATCCGCATAAGGTGCTAGGCAGAGTAAATGAACATCATTGAGCTCGCTGCCTTTGCGCTCCGGTTGATCATGTGCGTAAAGCCGCATGCATTCCTGGATCACGGTGACCGGAAGGCGGTTTTGCGTCACCGTTCGCTTGAGTTCTTGTAAAGGTAGTCCCGACGTCTTCGCCACAATCGCTAAGCGCTTGTGAAACGTAAGGAGATTCGTCGCCTCTGCGAGGGTGATGGAAGGGTCGATATCTTCGAGATCCATGCCAGCATTTACTAGGGTCTGAATGGCCGGCGACGGACTGTTCCGCCTATTGATTGCCTGACCGCCGCGGACGATTTCTGAGATGAACGTATCTGCCACCGTCGCTGGATCCGAGATCCGCCTGTCGCCGCGCGTAGCGATCTCCTTAGTCAAATTGCCTCGAAGCAACTGAAGCATGCGAGCTGCTTCGTCACTATGGCGGAGAGGCTTGTCCATCCAGTCCGCAACCCGTGTGCCGTCGACATCCATCGCACGCCACCGCGAGATTGCAGTGATCTCTCGTGCTTTCTGTTGTTGTGCCACCAAGGTCGAGCGAAGAAGCCGCCAGTCCCGGAACACCTCAGGAATTGCTTCTGTGCCCGGCCCCATGGCGAGCAAACTATCACGCGCAAGCTCGCGAACCTCGAGTGCATCAGTTCCGGCGTGCCTATGGGCTGCCACAACCTCCGCCTGCAACACGTCTACAACGGATCCGGGACCAGCTCTTGAATCCTGTGCTTGGATCCATGCCATCAGAGGCCAGCTTCGAAGGTAGCGAAGCCGTGCTTCAACCAACTTGTCATTTTGATGTTGCAGCAGCTCTTCCACATGGTGCCAACAAAGCAGCGGCAGCCATGCGTGTTCTACAAGGCTGTGAATGAATTCCTCAGCAGCACGGCGCTGCTCACGGTTGGGCGATATCGAATCTGCCGCAAGTCCAACAATGTGGGACGTGTCGAGAACTACTAGGCGTGGGAGAGTTAGAGTAGTCACAAGGGAGGAGCTGTATTGTTCAGCCGGATTGCGTCGCACCCTCCGTGCACACTGAGTCTGGTATCGGAGAGCTCACTAACCCGGCGGCTGAGAGCGTGAGTTGATGAGCACTAAGGCTTTGCTCAATTGCGCGACGTGCCCAATGACGGTTCCTCACCTCCGCAAATTCGGCAAGCGTAACCATTGCAGACAAAGCGGTCAGCCCGCCCATGATGGCAGCCCCTTTGAAATTGTTAGCGAGCAAAGCTACGACGATGATGATGAAACCGAGCACGGTCATCGCTATCGGTGCTATGAGTTGGCGAGCAGACCCCGGTTCAGGTGGTACGAAGGTACTCTCCGCGCTGAAGCCAGTAGACTCGTTGAAGTCTAGGTATTGCCTCCCGGCAGCGACATTCCTCGCTAGCCGTAGTGCTTCTTGGTGTCGAGCGATATAGCGCAACTCGGCAAGTGTGAAATCCGAACCGTACGCGGAAAACATGCGGCCGGCGTCTGCCAATGTCGGTGTGTCGGCGTTGATCTCCGCCCAAGCTTTTGCCACAGCTTCCGGATTCCGTACGCAGTGCTCACGTACTACCCATGACAAAAAGCCGCCTAAGAGTGATGCGATACCGCCAGATTGACTAATCATTCTGAATGCCCATCTTGTTGTCGCCTACGAGGGTGCTTCCACAATGAGCTACTGTGCACCGCGCTCGCAGATCACGCGCAACCACCTGAGACCTGTCGCAATGATGCTCATACGTCAAGCACACGGTAGGTTCACGTATGTCAGTAGCGATTCTGGAGTATGCGTGCGCGAAGGAGTTTATCGGAACGGCGTCTCGCAGCTAACGGCTGTTACTCGCTAGGCATCTGCGGACTACCTGTCGGAAGTCCGCTGTTCTCAGTAGCTTGTGGTCGCCTCAATGTCTCGAGCATTGCGTGAAGCTCGAGCCATAGATGTCCAGGATTGGTGTAAGGCAAAATGCCAAACAGATTTGGAAGTCCAAGTGCCATCAGGGAAACATAGCCGTCGCCAAGCTGAAGATCATGAATTTGATGATCAGCGGTTTCGTACTGCACCGGCTTTGCTCGATGCCCATCCTCTAGCTTAAAGGCGAGAACAACTGGGATACCGCGTGAGCAAGCGAGTTGCAGTTCGATGCCTAGCCCTGTGGAGGGGAAACTCGCTTCGGCCACGATGACATCTGCCCACTCGACCATATCTTTGTCCCACAAGTAGCAGAGACGAGCTCGATCCGCGAATGGTTTTTCGGCGAGCTGCGGATCGCTATCTTTCAGCGCGTAGCGTACTTGGGCATGGAGGTGAGTGGTCAGCAGGCTTGCAAGACCCTCCACCAGACCGACGTAGCTCGAAAACTCATCTCTTGGGACGTGAGTAAGTCCACAGGCGATATAGATGTTCATTCGTGAGTCCCTCACTAGCTCGCCGGCCTTACGTTTGGCACCATAAACTGCTGACCTGTCAGTTCAGCAGATAGCTCGTCAATGAACTGGGTGGGCGCCATACGAATGAACTCAGTGAGCAGCCAGTTCTTTTGGCCATTTAAGAATGCTGCGAGCTCCATGGGGCGATAGCGACATACCTCGCTCAATCGATGCATAGCCAACAACGTGCAAGTCAGCGGTGAGCGCATCAGACGAGTGGGGCCGGGGACAATGGCTTTCACATACCAAAGCGTTTGCGCGCCGGCAATGTAGTTCAAGTCGGGGCGAAGCTTCTTCCATAGGTCAGCAATCAACGAAATCTGTGCTGAAGTGCGAGCAACGTGGCTCGTCAGCGTTACCTCATCAATTGATCTGATGGATCGACCGTCATTAACTTGTGGATTCTCAATAAGTGAGGCTGGAAGACGTCGAATGTATGAGGGGCCGGAGAAATCTTTGGATAATTTTGCCGAAAAATATGCTGCGTTTAAATTTGAATCGAACTCAAATCGACAGTCTGTTAGAGGTATGAACAGGTCTTTTTGGCTCTTGTAGGTGAGGCAAAACGTTCGATGAATATAAGGCAAGTTAAACAGTAATTCTTCTAGGCTGTGACGGTCGCCTGTTTCTGCCTCTTGAAGATACGCTGACAACGACGGGGCGATACCTCGCTGCATGACTCTGATGCCCTCGTTTGACAGAGTGATCTTCCCCGACGAGGTTCGTATGTTGTGCGCCCTGACTCCGTGGTGCTCGTCGAAGACCACAGACTTAGCCGAAAGTAACGCTTTCGTGGCGTTCATGAAGGTGTAGTACCAAAGCAGCGGCGCCGAGCTAACCGGCATGCCTTCTGCGGCTTGTGCAAATGTTTGGGCTTGCTGCCAGTAAAATAGGGCGGCATTTTTTCGCTCTCGCCGGAGCCAAAGTGAAACGTATTCCCAGTGACTATTTGTCAGCACGGTCCGAGAACCCAGATTGGGTTGAGTCGTAGCTTTATGTGGGCCGGCGTCTCGACCGTTTATACGTAGAGTGGGCATATCGAAATGGCGGTGTCGCTGGCCCAGAGAATGACAGGTGATAAACCTCCGTGAGGAGTGCATCCTCGCGTTAGATGACTTTCCTCATCGCCAGTCTGTTCCAGCGGGATATCATTCGAGAAATATACCCGACTATTCTGACGTCGGTTTGAAGTTGGATCTTATCGTTGCGTTTTGGTGGAGGTATATGTGTCCTACGATCTGACAACTCGACTGGTAATCGGTCTAGCATCCAGTGCTCTATTTGACTTAGACGAGTCCGATCGCATCTTCCGGAGCGAAGGCGAGGAAGCCTATCGCGACTATCAACGAGAGCATCAAAACGTTCTCTTGCGCCCTGGCGTTGCCTTTCCGTTCATTAGGCGGCTACTGTCACTCAACGAGCTGCGTCCAGAGGATCCGCTAGTCGAAGTGATCCTGCTCTCAAGGAATGATCCCGACACGGGCATGCGGGTGATGGAGTCGATCAAGGCGCACCACCTCAACATAAGCCGGGCACTGTTTCTGCAAGGGGGCGCCCCGCAGCGCTACATTGAACCGCTGAGTATCAGTCTGTTCCTATCCGCCAATCAAACCGACGTCAGGCAGGCGATACTTGGAGGCCATCCTGCCGGTCAAGTGCTCGGTGGTGTTCTATCGGCAGACACTGAGTCCGATGAACTGCGCATCGCTTTTGACTTCGATGGTGTCATCGCGGACGACGCAGCGGAGGCGGTTTTCCATGCAGGAGAGCTGGACGCATTTCACCGTCACGAACAGCAGCATATCCACGTGCCGCACAATCCTGGCCCTTTGGCGCCCTTTCTCAAAAAACTCGCTGTGATTCAGGCAATCGAATCGGAGCGCCGGGAAAAGGATGTGTCATATAGACGCAAGTTGAGTGTTTCGATTGTCACCGCGCGAAACGCGCCAGCCCACGAACGGGTTGTCAACACGATGCGTCATTGGGGTATCTCAGTCAACGAAGCGTTTTTTCTGGGCGGCGTGGAGAAGCGGTTGGTATTGGAGGTCTTGCAGCCGCACATATTCTTCGATGATCAGCGCCTGCACCTGGAATCTGCTGCACGGACCTTGCCATGTGTTCATATCCCCTTTGGTATCAGGAACAGTGAGCAAGTTGAGTCTTTGCTGCCGCCTCAAGAAAGTGCGGCCCCATCGGGCGGGTAAGCCTCGGAGTTGCGATCTCATTGGAGGGCTGTGGTCGTTTGCCGCTCCTCACGGTGTATTAACGGGCGAGATAGCTAAGCGCGCACCTCAGCCCGTATGCTCGATTCCTTCCGAGCGGCGAGCCGATTGTAGTAGTCAGGGCGCTTGCTATGTAGCGACTCCCAGAGCGCATCAAACAACGGCATCAGGCAGTCCAGCGATCTTTCTGACTCGCTCCCGACAGAAAGCTCTCTTCTGATCTCAACCTCGTCGGTTCCCGGTGTGTGTTTGCCCGTCAGCTCACCGTCTTCGTCCATTAATGGCAAGACACGGCTACCAATACCGAGGATAGTAGCAACCACCTCGTAAGGCTCATGCATCCCCAAAAGTCGGAGTGTCGCGCGAGCCTGGTCCAAAATGGAAACAAACCGTGCCTCGACGTCGGGAACGATGGGGCGAATCTCATCGTCGATCGGGAAGCGAAGTGCATCGTAGTCAACCAGCCACATCTCTCCGTCGGGATAAATCTGCGTGAAGGCGTCATACGTTGGCTCCTGCTTCACGATCCATCGTCCAGGCAAAATGCGATCAGCGATCCTCCTGGGAAGACTCGGCTTTACAGGCGTGGGCGTGTCGACCACATAGCGACATACGCCGTATTCGTTCCTTGCCAGCTTTGCCAGCGCGTTCTTCCCAAATAGAGGCAGCTCCAGTTGGAGTCGCTCCATTCGCTCGACTAGCTCCCCGACCTTGATGGAAGTTCGTCGTTGCGGGCGAATAGATAGCTGCAGCTTTGGTCCCATCAGGCGCGGGCATTGCTCCTCTTCACCGCTATCCAATCGGATGAGGCGCGTCCGCCAGGCCTTGCTTTGTTCGACATACCTCCAGGCAGCTGGCACGTCGGCAATCGGCGTGTTGACGGCGTGTGCCGATAGTACTAAGCCAATCGCCCGAGTGAGCTCCTTTGCTAACTGTTCCCGAGCCACCTTTCGAGTCGCTTCGTCAGCGTCTTCAGGGCAATGATAAGTAATTGGATGCCGAAGATGCCGCAGGTCGAACGGAAGGTTTGCCTCCATCGATCCGCCGAATGCGGTGTTGAAGATAGGGACGATCCTCCTATGCCCCAAGGATTTAAGCGCCCAGCCGTACTCAACCAAGACATTGGGGTTCGGTGTTGAGCGTCCATCGGTTCGAGTTCCCACAAAGGTGAAGTCGGGAACAAAGACCGCAGCGGCGTCTATTTTTCTAAAGATCGTTGCAGCGACCGGAGGATGTCCTGGCTCATCTTTTGTATCTCGATCGAGAACGAAGTCTTCGCGGTTCGCGTTCTGGAGGTCGGCCTCCTGGCCGATGTTCGTGATGGCTCGCTCTAGGGCTCTTTCCTGCAGATTTCGGCACACCCGCGTTGAACGATCAGCTTGCCAGGAGAAGAAGATAGTTACCGTCATGCACGTCTCGATGTCTCGTCATGCTGCTGTGGAAGTTGACGAAATGTTATCCGACGAGCGTAGCGCCGACCCTACGGTTGTCGGCGCTACGCAGCTGTCATTGACGTTGCGCTATAACTTTCCTCCTTAGCCTCTCTGTGCTCACGAAATCCGAGACCGCACGCCGCAGTGCGGCCCGAACCTCGGGGCACGCAATTGAAATGCGGTGAGCTGCCAGCTCTGCCCTCACGATCTTCCGTGTGATGCGCTGCTTCGACGACAGTAGTCGCATCATGATTTTCCGGCTTTGGGTCACACTCGCGGCCAGCTTGGCTTCAGAGTTGTCCGACTTGAATTTCAGATGGGCTGCAGAAATTCTCGCGCATTCGTCCGGACACCGATAACGCAGGAACGTGTACTTCTCGCCCAGCGTCTTGGCGACATCGGTTAGCGCAAGGTGGTGCGGCCCGTTTCGAGCGATGCCGTCCAGTAGCTTTCTCAGATCATCCAAGCGCCGCTTGCTAACTGGTGGCCGGTGCTTGATTGGCTTCATGGGCGTCCGCTGACTTAGGTCAAGCGTAGTCGTTGGATCGTTCCGAAGCAGCGTTACGGGGCTTACGCCAACCCGCTCGGACAATTCAAGCAGCGACTTGAGCGACAGCAATTTATGTTTGCCCAGCCAACTGTGCAGGGCGCGAGGTCTCACTCCTAAACGACGCTCCGCCTCTACCCTGACGCCCCCAAAGTACCGCTGCACTAGAGTCGTGATGACGGCTACGTGCCGGCCGTGCGCCCCCAATGTCAAAGCTTCGGGCGTTTGCCCAACGACAATGAGCTCTCCTATTGCCTTAGCCCGCGCAATGGCATGTTGAGGAAGCACCGAGGTCTTGCGATTGGCAGGATTCTTTTTGCCCAACCATTCCCCACAATACGAGCAGTAGTCGAGATAGGCATGCCGAGTCACAAAGGGTTGCTGTCGACCGCATACAGTGCAGCAGTCAATCAGAGGGCGCTCGTGAGCCGGGCATACGGCCACCTGCTCGCAGAACCATGCGAGCGGGAAGTACGGTTCATGACCCGCAGCCCGCCACTCCTGAAAACAGGTTGGACACCAGCACGGTCGAGCATGCAGCAACGAGTTACCGTTCGATGCGAGGAGCTCTCGCCACGGCAAGAACGAGCATGATGCGAGGCCAGTCTGACCTGTCAATTGTTCTAGGGCGTCGACAATCTCATGTGCGTACTTACCTAGCCCGTTTGCCGTTTTTGCATGAGTGTTGACGAAGCTGCTGCTCGGCCTGCGCAACTGTATGTCGGTGCGCGGCACGATCTCCCGATTCAGTAGATCCAACGGCTTGACCGTGTGCGCACGTGCAATGCGAACCAGCAGGCTGCTGACGCTCTCCAGCATCTGCGTGCCCGCTCCCATCGGTTTGAGCGTAACAAGACGACTTCGTGCGGGCGGTACCCAATCTTCGTCGAAATCCAAGTTGAGCGAATCAATCATGGCAGCAGCCCTCCGACCGGATCCCTCGACGGATTGCGTGTGCCTGGTCTTCTGCGCCCTCGCTTGGCCGATTCCACTACCGGATATGACCCGGACAGCGTGGGCGCTACATCGAAGCCCATCAGGCTGGCGACCTCTTGGTTGTCTATATCCTCCAGATTTCTCTCACCGAGCTGGTTCTCTTCAGCCATGAGCTTGAGCCGCCTGTTTGGCTCCCGTTTGCGTTCCACTATCTTGGCCGTCACCATCTTGCTGCCTGTCCCGTACGCCTCTTGGAGGCAGCGGCGCAGCCAAGCTTTCAGATGCCCTGTGCACCCCAACGAGTTCATCAGAAAATAGTCAGGACGGCTTTTCAGGCACGCCTCGTATGGGATCGGCATCGCATCGAGCAAACTGGTCACGATGTCGACAAAGCCTTTGCCATACGAGTCCATTCGTTCGAGATCGCGCACGGTATAACGCCCGAAGTGAATCGGCCGAGTGCGACGGGTCAGTTGACCGTTGAACCCGTCGATCTTCAGCAGGTCGTATGCGCCAACTAGCAGGATCAAGATGTTGAACTCATTGGCAAGCGATTTCAGCAGTTCGAACTGCAGCAGGTAGGTATCTTTGTTTTTGGTGATGAAAAGGTGGCTCGCCTCATCGATGATGAGCAGTAACGTGCCTCGGTGCTTGACGCAGTTTTCGACGGCACGTCGAAGCTCTTCGCGTACGAGCTTTGTGGCGTTGGTGATTCGCTCTCCATCGAGCTCCAGGTGCAGCCTGCCCGCGCTTTTTCGACCAACAAGAGGTTCATCGAAGGCTGTTAGCAATCGGATGAAAGTGTCCTTCCAGTTGAATTCGCCTGCGACCGGGGCCGGCAGTCGCAGCGACACCACCGGCACAAAGTTCGGATCAGCGAGCATGCGCTCCAGGTGAAGCTTTTGGTACGCTCGAACGAAAGAGCCCACAACAGTGGACTTGCCAACGCCGCTTGGCCCTGTCATCACGAACACGCATTCATCGGTCGCTGGATGAAGGAGGTTGTTCAGTTCGTCCGTTAGGTCGCGCAGCCTCGGGTGCATGATTTTCTTCGCGTCGTACGCCCGCAGCGCTTCCATTTCCTCAAGGCTTGGGACACGTAGTTTCATTCCAGGTCTCCCAGTGCCTTCGGTTGGTACTCGAGCCACGCCTGCGAGGAATTGGTCGAGGCGGTGTGAGCCACGGAAGGCTCCTCAGACGCATACGAAGAGGATGCGTGTTGCTCTTTGTCATGAAGCCTTCGCCGCGCAAGCGCTTCGTCCGATTCGGCGGATAGAAGGAATGCAGCAACGTCTGCGGCGTCTACATCTCGCTGGCGATTGCCAAACCGCTTTTCCAGTCGTATGAGCACGCTGGCGAGTTCGATTTCGCGGAGAGTGCGCCCCTTGAATACATGGAAGTATTCTGATTGGACCTCCTCCCATTTACCTCTCACACTCACATGTGCAACTCCTGCATTGAACGGGTCGTAGCGCACTGGGACATCTCGGCCGCGCAACGAGAGATCTGCCAGCGCAGGACCTGAGAACCACGTGTAGTTGATCTTCACCCCACGAGGGCCAACTCGGGCTGTTCCCTTTGCAGTGGTAAGCCCCAGTCCGATGATGAAATCGCGCGTATAGAGGCCGCGCATGTGCGCGCGCTCGCCGCCAACCGCGATGCCATGCATAAACTGGTGCCGAGGTGTGCAGTTCAGCGTAGTGTGGTGATGGTTGGGGTAGACAGAGAAAAAATACTCTTCGAGGCGGCATTTCAGCTTCTCGTATGTCCAGATTGCACGGCGCGCAGGGGACACCTCTCGGCTGACCTTTCTGAACTGACGTTCGGCCTCGGTGTTGCCTTGCAGGCCACGCAGGAGAACCTTTTCGGTGGTTCCGAAGAAGCGCTCGATAACAGAGCCCTGGCGAGGTCTGCTCGCCTGGCGGGACTTCTTGTCGACGTAGGCCCCCGCCAGGAGCTTTTCATAGTATTCGGAGCCGAACTCCGGGCCATGATCTGTCACGATGAACTGCGGCAAGCGGCTCTGGCGCCGGACGCAATCACGTATGACCATCATGCATGCTATGCGCGAGGGAGCATCGAAACTCAGGTAGTAGCCAAGCACAGTCCGCGAGTAAGCATCGAGCATCAAGGTGAGCCAAACCGTCTGCACGTGGTGGGTCAGCGTTTCGTCCAATAGCCTGATGGACAGCGGAGTGTGGTCAATGTGCGCTGTATGGAACGGGTGCGTTCCGTGTACTGGGGTCGTATAACTGAGCCGATGGTCTTGGATGGGCTCTAACTCGTACGCGCCACGTGCCCCAAGTCGCTTTCGTTCAACCTCGATCGTACGGACGCGTTTGATTTCGGCTGACACCGTTTTCCTTGAGGGCGGAGTAAGACCTTGCTCGATGCAACGGAGCCGCACAGTGCTATAGATCTGTGCGCTCGTTCGACGCCTGTTGTCGCCATACCGCTCACTGACGTTGGCGCCCAAGATCTCGATAACTTCTTGGTCCAGCTTGCGGGTCTTGTTCCCCTGTCGCTGCTGCCAGTTGGGGACCAGTCCAATCAAACCGTAGCCGTACAGCCACTGCGCGCGCCGGTATTCTGCGAGCCAATAGGCCCGAGTCCGGGGCACGGCGTTAGTGTGGGGGTTGTCTTTTGACGGCATGCCGAAGAGAACCTCGTGCCGCCAAATGGCCCGACGCTGTGCTGCTGGTCCAAATCGGCGGAGGCGTTCGGCGGCCTCGCTTTCCACCGCCCTTGTGCGATCTGCGTTGGGGACGATCTTTCCCTTGGATGCAAGTTTCGAGAGGTGATCGTGTGTGAGTTCGATAAGGCGTGCGGACTTCCCTTCCGCATCTATGCATCGCGCCGCGATACCGTCATCACCTAAGTTGAGGATCTCCCACTCTCGCCCATCCCACTTGAATGTCGTGCCGGGGTGCAGAGACAGCGTCGTTTGGACACGGTTGTTCCAATCTAGCTGCTTAGTCTGCGAGAAAGTCGCGTACGCCCGCGCAGCATCCGCATCGCGGAATATCGTGGCCTCCTCCGTACGTGTCAGACGCTGCGCGGTAAGATCGAAATAGACTGAGCCGGAAACGATGGCTGCATACAAGGTGTCGGCACTGATGCCGGCGGCCAAGATCTCCTGCGTGGTTCGCCACGTGGCGTTTGCGATCAGTTCGGACAGAGCCTCTAGCTCTGACGCCTCCGGCTGTGCAGACCGGACATAGAAATCGCGCAAGAACTGAAGATTCTCGATCAGGGTCCAGTCATTCTCCTGGGATGACCTGACACGGAACGAACACCCCAGTTCGGCGGCAGCGTCTTGCGCTGGTGGGGACGTCCACATCCCGTCGTCGGTCCGCACCCACCGAGACGGTTGCTTGACCGCCAGCTCGAGCAGCGTCTTCTGTAATTTGCACTCGACGAACGTGAACCCCTCCTTCCCAATCAGGAAGAAGTCAGGGGTGGTCATATGGGAAATGGTGCGACCGTTCGTACCTCGGTAGCTCAGCTTCAGCTTGTGAGGGGGCTGGCCATATATTTCATAGACGTCGGGGTCGTGCTCCCATGTGACTAGGGCTGCATATTCGCCTTCGTAACTCTCAGCCTCTACAACGAACCCCATCTTCTTGCTGCAATAGCGGATGGTTTGACTTCGTGAGCCCCCGTCGGCTCGCCTGCCCGGAGGCTCGTGGCGAATTGCCTGGATGCGAAGGCGCCCCGCTTCCGGCACGTTATGTTTGTCGAACAGCGCTTGGATTTCGATGTCGGTCAGCATGACGGCCTCCCAATTCTGAACGCCAGCGCACTGCTGGCATGGGAGGTATCGTTCGAAGTGGCGCTGTGCTGCCCCCTGGGTTGAATGTGCGCCAAGCTTGGCTGCAAATGGCCCATTATGTTTCTCCGGAATGTCGGCCTCCCTGGCGCTCTCAAAATCGAGCTGCCATAAGAATCCGACGGGTAAAGGAGTCCACCGATCGGATCGGAATCCGGCCGGAAACGGACGAGCGGAGACCCCCCGTTGACAAACGGGGGAAAACGGGGGATAAATGAACTGTTTGTTCGAAGAACAGTACATTCCCCAAGACGGCCGTTGCTCTGGCAAGCGCGGCCGTTTTCGTTTTCACGGTGCACAACTGTCGTCTGTCGTGCGCCGTATCTCAATCATTGGCTTTGTATCTTTCCGCTGGTGAGCACCTCCATCGACTGGCTGGTTTTGGGGGCGAAAGACCCCCTTTGGATTTGACGTTCTTAGCCGCTCAATTTACCAAAATTACCATTACAAATCAACGAGTTACGATTATTCGTGCGCGGGGATTTGATTATTTTAATAAAACTGGTTAATTTGAATCACTAGTCGGGGTGATTAAAATTCTTCTGCGTGTTTAGTGATTAAAATTTTTAGGAGTTCCGTGAGCGAATTTCGAGGGCTTGCGGCGTAGGCGTGTAATATCCTTGGCAAAGTGCCAAGCGAGGCAAAATCGAACCTCTCGCGCTGGTGGATCGACAGCCGTAAACCTCACCCAAGAGAATCGAGCGAGAGCGGAAGGAAATGGCGAATGGCAGCATTCCGAGGCCCGGATGACGAAACGTGGAAGAGCATGAGTCCACTGGCGCGCAAGGTGTACTGGGCAGTGGTACTGCTCGTCTCCGGAACCATCTTGGTGGTGTGGCTGATGTAATCGTGCGCACGCCCCGGTCGTGTTTTGGATCTGAGGTTACAAGCGAAGCTACGAGCGGGATCTGATATGAGTGAGGTAAGACCTAAACCGCCCATGACCCTTGACGACGCACTTCAAACTGCACGCGTGCTTTTGAGCCGCGAGGACAAGGTGTTCATGCAGACGCGTTCGGTGGAAGAAGCCGTCATGTCTTTGCACTTGACGCTCGGCTACCAACTGCGGTCTGCGCTATCACTCTGGAGCGATGCAGCCACCCCACTAATACTAGATATGGCGAGGAAATTGCCGGAATGCCCTCCGCTGGATGCTGATTCAGCGTCGAGCGCCTTGATTCGGGCGTTATGGCACGAGTTCAACAATCACTAGACGACCACCGATAGTGCTGATGAAAGAAGCCTCGCTCAGCGTGAACGAACTCGTCGACCGCATCCAGGACCTCCACGGCCAGCCTGTTGAGGTTGTCGGGTTGCTGACGTTCGAGTTCGAGAATACTTCGGTTGACCATTTCCCCAAGGCAGAGCGCCACAAACCTGGCGACGACATAGATCTGCCGCTGTACCAATCGAGTGCTTGGCTCGCCTTTGGATCAGGAAGTATGCGGGCGAATGAGCGCGTGCTTGCTCGATGGCACGGGAAGCGCGTAAGAGTCACGGGGATCGCTTACGGTCCGAGAGGCCCGGGGGGATGCGGGCATTTTGGAGGGTGGGCGTGCGAAATCGAGCCCTATTCGATCGAGCGCGCAGATTGAGGCGCCACTGGATCACATCGCGGACATCCAGTCGCGATCTTCCAGATAGGCAATAAAGTCGTCGACGGCATCCGCGGATAGGTCGAAGCGAGTGCGGTAACCACCCTTCGGATGCACATCGATGATCTCAACGTTCCGCGTTCCTGGGGCCGATACCAAGAGCTGAAATAGCTCGCTGCGTTCGCCCTCCGTATAGACGTTCGCGCTCCGTCGCCTCATCAGCCTATGGTATTGCCTCATTTTTTCTCCCTCGCCCCATGGTTCGCTATGAGTCGGCCACGCACATGCCTCATTCACTTGAGGTGATTGGCGGCCACGACATGCTTCGAAGAATGACCATGTTGCGTGTAAATTCATCAAGGTACTCCTTGATAACGAGACTCTGTTTCCGCTGGGCAGCCATTTTTCGCGTTGCTTCGGCCATTTGTTGGTCTGATGCGCCAATCAACTTCATCGTCGCAAGAGCCTGCTGGGCTGACCTTTCTACAAGAATCGGGCCCACCGACGGCCCCGTTGCGGCGATGAGGTTGTATTCCATGCGCGCTGTAAGCCTTACCGCATTTAGGTGTTCGCCGATCTGATGAACCTGCATAGAAAGCGCGTCTTGATCTGGTTTGGTGAGGTCCTTTAACGCCGCGAAGACTTGCAGCTGGTCCGACAAACATTTCTCAACGTCGGTGTCGAGCGCTTCGGTGTAGAAGTCTTTACTCCCCGGTTTCGATTGATCGGGAGCGGGTGTTAGTAGACCGCTACACGCAGGTCCGACTAACCGCGCGAACTCGGCGGCAATCAATTTTCGGTTTCTGTCGTAGTTTTCTTGTAGCCGCTGCGTAAGCTGCGCCAGTTGTACTTGCTGCTTTGCCACTTGTTCGTCGACGACAGCTTTTTGGTACAGCGGGATCACGGTGTGGAACAAGCCCCATGCGGTGAGTGCAAATAGGCCAACTTGAGCCAGATGACTCAGAAGAGGAACAGCGCGCTCCACTAATGCGAGCACCTGTTCGAAACGAGATTTCATGTTTGTGGGACGGTGTTGTTGACAGAAAAACGGGTGAGACGATGTGGCTCTACGGGGCTATGCAGCGCCCTGTCTAGCACAGCTGAAAATCCGCCAACCAGCGCAAAAGCTCCTGACCCGTTCGCTTTCGGAAGTCCAGAGCGTCAGCTTCGGACAGAGCCCATGACTTCCAGACGATGAACCGGGCATCCGCTCGCTCCTCAGTCGTTAGGCGAGTTTCCAACTCCGCCACCAGCATTCTGAGCCGATCAGCATGTTCTTTTCCGTCTATCGCGGAGTCGAGCAGTTCTTGCCTTTGCTTTACTAGCGCCGCTTGTTCCGCCGCGACCGCCTGCCGCTTTCGCTCCTCCGCCTCTTTTGCTTTCTGAGTCGCCTCCTCCCTGCGCCAGGCCAGATCCCGATATAGCCAGGCAACCCAGTCACGAAGCCGCTGCTCCTGCTCGGATAGCAACATCAGCGTTATCGGCTTGAAGACTGGCATATCAAAGTCCGAGAAGGTGTAGACACCTTCGCCAGGCTTGCTATTTCGGCTGTCGGATTCAAACCGAAGTTGAAATGGTTCGTCAGTGGCCTTGCTACCCTTGAGTGACGATGGTCCATCCTTGCTTGTGAACCCGACTTCGAAAGACTTGTGGTATTGCCCACAAGCGACACCTAGGCGAATGTGTCGTGTACCGCCGGAGCTAGGCTTGAAGCCCAGGTCAGTCCACCACCAGAGCAATCGACTCAAGCCAGCCAGGAGCCGACGTCCCTGCGGGCTGGCGAACTCAGGTTTCGTTCCCCAGCTGTAGGTGACCAAAAGTTGTGCGCGTCGCTCATCTTCCGCCATGAGCTTCTCGACGGCCGGATGCGTGCCGCGAGTCGACTTCGGTAGCGCTACACGATCAATGAGTTCTTCGTAGCGACGCAAAGCCTGCTCGATGCTTTCCTTGAAAGCCGGCAATGGCGGGATAGGGATGTCCAGCGCATTCGGGTCCACTTTAGGGACCAGTCCGATCATATCTTCGCGGTCTTCCGCGATCCGCTCGGCTACGGTATAGGTTAGATCAGGTTTCAATCAGGTTTCACATAGCGCCGCTTGGCGCTTGTCCCGGCTGCGAGGCTGGCCCAATAGCCAGGCATTGGTGCTGGCACATTGAGTTGCCGACACATCTTGCCGATCATTACGTCGGATACACCGAGCTCCTTGGCAAGCTGCGTCCGCGGCTTACTCCAAACGAGGTCGTAGAGTTGTCTTCGTCCAATCGCCAGCGAGTTGCTCATTCGGCCCGATCCAGTATGTCGAGTCTCAACGATAGCAATGGAAGTTGATGCCCACCACCACCGACGAAGATGGCCTTTTTTTAAGTGCCACCGCGCACGCACTGCCGATACTACGAGAGTAGCGCGTGCTGCAGGTCAGCTTGCGCTCGCTGTTGCGCAGCGATATAACAGCACACTCGTGTCTCTATTGGGACACGTCAAGTTCAATTTTGAGAATGCCGCCCGTCTCGGTCGTGTCCACGTCAAGCGTGCCACTATTGTTAGTTGAGAACTCAAGCCACCGCTTGTACGCGGCACCGGGATAGTTGAATAGGACTCTACTGCCGGGGGCACCATCGACGATTCGAGCAATCGCGAGGTCGTCGGGATGATCATGCTTGTTCCCATTCGTTGAGACGATGTAGATTTCCGTCGGGAATGCCTTCAAGAGGTCAACGGTCACGTTTGCTGCGCTTCCGTGATGGGGGAGCTTCAAAGCATCAACACCGCGCGGCAGACCTCCGTCAAGTAGAGAGGCAGTTTCCAGCAGCACATTTGCGTGCGCGTCTGCGGCTAGCAGAAGAGAAGCGCTTCCGAAGCTGAACAAGAAGGCAATAGAACTCCCGTTGGCAACCGATCGATCCTCATCACATGTTGTCTTCAATAGTGCGTCGACGTTGATGGCTGGAATAGCGGGAGCGCCCATGCGCTCGAGGCCAACTGGAGCGGCACTTTTGGTTTCTGTTGCCGCCACCATCTTTTTCGTTTGCTGCAAGCGGTTCGCTGTCCAAGCTTCCCGAAGGGCATATAACGAGGCGACGGTAGGTGAAAGTAACGTGATGCTCGCACCGAGAGGCAGGATGACGGGCTTGTTGGCCCTCGATGTATCCACCACCACGTCTGCGCCGCCAAAGGCGTTATTCCACGGCAGCTTCAGCGACTTATCTGCGAGCATCTCTTCCAGTTCGTCGCCCTTCTTGAACCCCAGTTTCTCGAGCTCATTTCCTTGTTGCTCGACCGCACCATTAAACCAGATGTCCTTGATGCGGGCCCGCAAGCGCTTGTCCTTCAGAAGCCGAATCGCACCCGCGATGTGATCGTCGTCAGTGTGAGTTACGACGAGCAGTTCAACCTGTGCTTCGGGCCAGCCTCCCAACAGCTTCTTGAGCGCTGGCGTGGTCTCGCCAGCAACGCCGCCGTCAATGACCACGACATGCTGTTGTTTGGGGCCGTCTCCATACTCGATGACTAGGCAGTCGCCATGTCCGGCCTGAAGCGCGTGGAGGCGCAGAAACCGGTGTTCATTCATGGAGCGTTGCGACTGACATCAAATACGCAGAAAGGCTGATGTCGGTCGACCCGTACGCTCAGGCTCCGAACGTACTTCGCAGCTGCGTTAAGTCGTCGCCGTTCTGCATGGCCGGCCCCAACAAGGTGATTCAGGATGGCAATGCTGCTCGACAGCATACGCAGGCCGAATCGATACATTGGCGGGCCTCGCCGTACCGATTCAAGTACCGAACCGAGCGCAAGCTCCCAAGCTTGATCGGGCGAATAGCCGGGAATCTGTTCCTTGGCGGATTCGGGGCCCTGCAGGATGAGGTTTGCGAGAAGGATGTGGCCATCGGGCAAGGCAGGAAAGCGCGTCGCCAAGTTGTGGAGCCAATGCCCCCAGTCATCATGCCAGTCGTGGTAGCCCGCATAGGTGAGGACATACCCACCGGCCGCCGCTGCGTACGGGTTCAGGAATTTCTCATACAAGGCGCGCTCCGCTTGAACGAGAAGCGACACGGATGAGGCGAGGTCTCCCGTTTGCATGAACTGCAGAAGCGCTCTGAACTTTGGGTCGTCGACGCCAACTACGACGCGCGGCCCTCGTTGGTTGTTCCTTAATTGGTCGGAGACGTACTGCACGGTCAGCCGAGCGGACTCATCTGCTAGCGTTCGCCACCTTCCCGGAACGCAAGCAACTTGCAGCGGCCTGGGCTCATCTTCTGCTTCGAATGAGAGTGCAAAGTACCTCTCCTGTTGCTCTTCGTCGACGTGCCGCCGACGCTTCGTCGACAGCGGCATTCTCCATTGCGCGTGAAGCTCGTCTCGGGGTCCGTACAGCTTGGTGGGCTTCGCTGCCTGGACTTGACCAACCAGCGAGCTTTCAAAATGCACACGACTATCGAGCACGCTATGCGCAGGCCTGAACGTGCCTGCGGAGCTCTGAAGCTTGGCAATACCACGATTGCCTTGACGTTCACTCACCACCTGACTGGCAAACGGCTCTAGGAAGCTGCTCAGATTTGGCGGCTTCCGCCCAGGCCGCTGTTCGAAGTGATCGAACTTGACCGTTGACCAGCGGCTACGGTCGGAGGGGTCGGAGCGAGCGCGCAAAGAGTCCGGTACAGCTGCGCGTCTAGGGGTAGGGTGGATTTCAGCGACGTACGCGGGAAAGTCGACAAGTTCCTGTCGTCCCGCAACTCTTAGTGTTAGCTTGCCAGTAGTCTGGCCCTGAGACGCCTCAACCTCGATGCGCTCTGCCAAAGTCTCGCCGGTCGGCAAGCGAACATAGAGGATCCCAGGCCCAGCTGGCAGCTCGATGCCTCGCCTTAGCGCCTGCGGCTTGTTCAACTCGAGGACTATGCCCTTAACAGGCTTGGACTTAGGGTGTTCAACTTGTCCGTCTGCTTTCAGCGGTATGAAGTCGGCTACTCCGATGTCGGGTAAGGGCTCTGCTGATTCACGAATCTTGTCGAAGTCGAGGGTGAGTCGAGTGCTCATTGATCGTCTCCGCAGGGTATTGAGATGACCCGATATTGGGGAACGATGTCCTCGATGTGCGAGAACTGCTTGGGGTTCGCGGCATCGCCGGCGAAGAACTCGCGCTTACCGGCCTCCACATTGATGTGCCAAGGCTTTTCGGAAGGATGCGATCGGTACTGTGGGCAGTCGGTTTGAAGCCGGAACTCTGCCAACTTGGCAATTGGCTTGGTGCGAACAGTCACGGGCACCGAAGGGTTTCCAAGAATTGCGTGCAGGTCGAAGTCCACGGACATCTTGCCGAAGGCGACTCGTTGAAGCTTCTGCTCATACTCTCGGCCTACCAGCCAGTCTAGCCCGGTCCGCAGCGAGGCCGTCCCCACGACCCACTCACCGTCTACGTTCTGGTGTGCCCCAGCGCCTTTCATGGACGCAAGTAGCGAAGACATGAAGACCGAGGGCTTGTCATCAATGCCGTAGGCGGTGGTTCCCAGTTCGCTTGCGTACAGTTCTGCCTGGTGGTGGCTGCCTTGGTTGGAGTGCGTTCTCGGCGTTAGCATCTCCGGGATCGACGCGCTTTTGAACCGACTTCGCAACTCTTGAGGAGTGCTGCGACATGCATCGATCAAAAAGAGCTGTCGGGTCGCTTTGGCAGCCATGCATGCATCGGCAAGCGCTGCAGGGTCAAAACTTCCCAAGAACGGGCTCAGATTTTCCTTACCGAAGTCCTGAGCGAGGAGGGCCGTGATGTCGCCGAGCACGACACCGTGCCCGCAGAAATAAAAAAGCGCGACATTGTCGCTGTGCTGATCACAGTCTTCGTACCAACCCGCAACCGCGCTTCTGATGCTCTTGACGTCCGGGGCGCTCCAACCGTGTGTGGCTATCCCTTTGACTGGGCTGTTAGCAAGGACGCGCAGGCTGCATAGCGGCGCGCCTGGAAGATTGAGCCCAACACGTAGCCAATCGGCGAAAGCTTTGACCGAATGGTACGGCGAAGTGAGTTGACCGATGTCTCCTGCGTGATCGAACTTCGTTGTCGACCGGCCGCCCTTGAGATGCGGATAGCGTCCG
The DNA here is from genome assembly GCF_000801955.1 of Ralstonia sp. A12. Classification (GTDB taxonomy): domain Bacteria; phylum Pseudomonadota; class Gammaproteobacteria; order Burkholderiales; family Burkholderiaceae; genus Ralstonia. The sequence goes on along the minus strand of NZ_JSZO01000019.1, from coordinate 130,953 downwards.
ACACCGATCAGCAATGCATGAACGCCGACCTTCTTACGGTCATCGTCCGGCGTAAGTAGCGTCACGTCCCCCCCCTCTTGTCAGTAGATGCCGCGGATTCTTCTGTGTCGGCTGATATTGGCTATTTGTTTCGCCAATATTATAGGGAAAGCAAGCTGAGGCGGTGCGCCGATATTGCGACTGAAATAGTTCCGGCTGAGAGAGGCGAACTTGTCACCGGATGAGGCATATGATGTTGCGGCAAAGCAAGCGCACTCTTTGGCAATCGCTGGGATGAATGGGAAACCGAGACAAAGAACCCTGGGCGAACTGAAAGCGACGCGCTTCCGATAACAGTGGTTGTTGTAATGTGTCCTATTGGGCCCAGCAACAAGCGTTCTGCAAGTGGATGAACTGACCCACTCTCGACAGGATTGCGCTGTCTAAGGTGCACCTGATTCTAGGCGTTGACGTCAACGTCGCGGCGCTACCCCCAACTTTGGGTCGTCACCAGTTATTCAATAACTTGATTCGAACCATTTTGCTTAAACCACGTTCCTGCGAATCAGCTTCCCTTTGGGATTTGCTTGTTCGAACGTCGTTACTTTGCTGAGTTCCCCAGACACTCTTTCGTAGACCTCGGCGGCTTCCATGAGCTGCTCTGTGAGAAAGGGATATGCCGATTGCAGCGCCGCGTATCCGAGCCCACCTCGCTTCAGCGCGAGTAGGTTTGCAACGGGCAATCGCGTACCGGAAAAACACGGCATTCCCCCCATCACCTCGGGGTCCGACCGGATGACGCTTCTGGCGTGTGCGATCTGGACCGCTCGTCTCAGCGACTCGACTACGAAAGGCCACATGTCCACGACGAGGCAGGACCAGGCCACGGTCCAATCAAAATCAGTCGAGCCCAGCTGCTCGTGAAGTCCTAGGAAAAGCTCAAAGTCTTGGTGGGCTTCGACGCGTTCGGTTAGCGTGCGAATAACCCGCGCTTGAGCCGACGGCGTCAGGTCACCGCACGTGGCGAGACAGAAGCTGGTTAACGGAGCTACCAGCGGCACAAGTCCTTGTGCACGCCAATCGTCAGTTAGCGCGGGCGCCAGTACCTCGTCGGCGAAGAGCCGGTTGATCTCATGTTCAGTAGCTCTGGCCATGAAGGCAGCTTCGGCCGGAGAGATAAAGCGGGTGGCACACATGCGATTTCCCAAAACGTGATGCTTCACGTGGAGGAGCTACGCCCGGCATGGAGGATCGTCACCCGGCTGCGCCGACGCCCAGTCAGACTTGTCTCGCTGCACTCCGGGAGTTCGGGGAGTGTGCGACGCCGTGAAACTCTAGCGTTGGCACACAATTGTTCCTTCATCTCGGGTGTGGCCATTCGTATGGGCTTAGTGCGCGAACGGCGAACCACGACCTTGGGCGGCTTTGCATCCGCTGAGCTGGGCCCCCCAAAAATTTTATCTGACCCATTTCGACTCCTTCGGATGCGTTCAGTCTAGTGCCTTTCGCGGACCGGAGATGCGAGATACGACGCCGAATTTTGCGCTTCGCCGCAGGGCATCAACCGAAGCAGGATCGAGGTTCGCGACAACGTGCAGTGAATTACGGCTCGTCAGAGCAAAGTGCACAGATATGGTTCTGAGGCGAGTTCCTTGACGAGCCGCAATCCCTTATGTCACTGTGCCAAGGCGCAAAGATATGGGTTCAGGGCGATGCAAAGAAATCGTCCCAGTCTCAGCGATGCCAAAAAAACCCGCGATGCTGCAAAGCCTCGCGGGTTTTTTATTGCCAGCATTGCCCAGGTTTTACCGTTGACATCCGGGGGCAAGTCACTACCCCGGAGAACCACTTGCCGCCAAGATCCCACGAAGCCCGCCTTGTGCGGGCTAATTCTTTGGGGTATCAGGAGTACCCAAGGGTCACCGACGGGCCGAGTTCGGCCAGTTGTAGTCAGAGCGTTTGATCCACTCAGAGTCGAAGGCGGCGAGGATCGATTGGTCGAAAAGATCAGCTACATTGCAAACAGTAGAATCTGCCTCCACTCGCTAACTCGAACGCAGAGACATGCTGAAAGACCTCTTTCCCCATTGGCACTTTGCTCCTTCTGCATCCGTCCAAGCAATTGTCGACGTTGAAGCAACTTTGAACGTCAGCTTTCCACAAGAACTCCGAGCGCTCTACTCGGAAACCGACGGAATTAGAGAAAGCGTTGGCAATGCAAAGTACCTCCTGTCTCTCAGGGATGAGGACTCCATTGGGTCACTTGTTACGACGACGAAGCATTTCTGGGAGGAGTGGGCTGGAGTATGGCCCGGTTTGGATTTTCGGCCATACATCTTCTTTGGTTTTTCCAGCAGCGACGAAGCGTGGGGCATCAACTGGAAGCGGCCGGGAGAAATCATTGCCTACCACCACCACATGGAAGGCACGTTTGAAGTTGTGGGGGCGAAAATCATAGACGTCTATCGCGCCGATATCGCCAAGTACGGACCGGCGTGAACCATCTGCAACGCACTGTGTGCTCGCATTTGAGTATTCCGGCCGGCCGCTCTGGGGTGCGGATTCAGCCGGTCACTCATTGTTTCCATCGCAAAGCATTCACTTACGGGTACCGCTGCAATCTATGTACTGCCCATACTGTTGCGCACCGCTCGTCAGTGCTCCTCACGGAGAGCTGCAGTGTTCGTCGAGCAAATCGTTATTTAGTCAGGCGCTTCGACAGCACTTTGAGGCGCTCGTGGCTGGCGCTCCAGGTTTGTCGCGTACGCCGGCGTCCTTTGATATCGGCCAGTGGTTCTGTCCAGCGTGTGGAAGCAAGACCGACAATGGCGTGTGCGCATGCTGCGGCGTTGTCATCAGTAGCGGAGTGGCGAGGCGGTTGATAGAGGTAAATCCTCACGTGGCCTAGCGCCAGTCGACAAAGGCACGTCGTACACCGCAGCGGCGCCTAGCCGCCATGATCCTAAGAAGCCCGCCCTGTGCGGGCTTTTTCGCGTCCCATGTTGCGCCGATCTCAGGCGGCCTTTGCTCGCCGCGCCGCGTGCCAGTGCAGCCGCATGCAACGCTAGGCATATGCACGCTGCTTTCTGATTCGCTCCACCAGTGCCCACGTAAACTGAAAAAACCCGTGGTTCCGTGTAGTTCTTAGCCTAACCCTTTGATTTATAATGAAAGTGGTGCCACGATTTTGCTCCAAAATGCCACGGTTTCGGTTCAATCCGCCACACGGCCCTTTTGCCTGCCGTCCCTACTTCTTTCCTTTTTTCCTTTAAAAATCAAAGAGAACGAGAAAGAAAGCGGTGAGAAAACAGGGAAGGGCCGTGCCACGGTTTCGATGGGGTGCCTATTTTTTGGGCCACGGAATTGGAGGCGTGCCACACCCCATTTCGTGGCATTCCATGGGAGGCAAATTCGTTGTAGCGTAAGGCTTAGCGGGCGATGGGAGAGGTATGCCACGGAACCACGGGTGTTTTTTGCCTGTGTCCCCCCGAGCGGGCCGGAAGAGGCGCTTTCCCGGCCGGCGCATTATGTTTGATATAAATTGCAGCAGAAAATTAACAAGCCGCCACAAAGGGGGTGAGGGTCGTGGGAGTACAAGAGCGCGATTGGTACCGGGATCGCCGAGAGCCGCAACTGAGAAATCCCGACTGGCAGAAGGAATACGCCCGCTGGTATGGCAAATCACCCCGGGGCGCAGGGCAGGGAGTGCACTGGACCATCTCTTTGATGGTCTGGGTTGCCGTCCTTCTCGTCATCTACATCGCTGCCAAGCAATTACGCCTCACCGGTAATGGCGCAGCAGTGCCGGGCCAGCAGGCCGTCTCAACGCAGCCGGCTCCCATCACAGCACCCCCACAGCGCCAACCCGTTAGCGTGGTGCAGCAGCCCACGGCACCCACAGCCGCGCCTCCGACTGGCGTCAACAAATGCGTAATCAACGGACAGACGGTCTATACGGAGGCGCCGTGCGGACAGGCAATGCGCGCGCTTGCTGGTAACCCTGCTGCTCAGCCGCTAGGCAATGCCCGTCAGCGTGAGATGGAAGAGGCTGCGGCAGCGGCGAAGCGGGCCGAAGAGCAACTTGCGCGTCAGTGGGATCAACGCATGGCGCAACGAGATCGAGACCAGGCGGCCGAGCAGATCGCTATTCAGCAGCAAGTCAGCGCCGTCAATGCGGAGTGCGCGCGTCTTAAGACGGACCGAGACGGCATTTTGCGGCTGTCTGTTACGACGCAGCAGATGTCTCCGTGGCGGGACAACCTGAACTACATCCGTAAGCGGATGAACGAACTCCATTGTTAGCAAGCTATTGCTTGCCGGACGCAAGTTCGCGGAATGTAGGCGAGCGCTAGAATATCGGGAACGTAGCTAAACATTTAATATCGCTGCTCACATGTCGAACGTTGATCCGTTTCAAGAGGATGATATTGCCTTCGAAGAGAAGTCGAGCGGTGATGTAAAAGCCGTTCGTGCGGAGCTGGAGGCCAGATGTGCTACCGAAAAAATAAAATTTGAGGAAGCAGAAGGCATTGAGCCGGATCAGCAAACCTTCCGTCTTGGTTTGCCGTGTGGCCGAGATATTCGCTGGGTTTACTGTAGGCACTACAACAGCTATCAGCGGCTCTTGGCAATACCCTTTGAGAAATTCGTATTCCTGCAAGGATTCGAGGCAATCTGCAACTATTCGACAGGAACAATCGAGGCCGCAGTACGAACGCTCGGCCTACCGACGCAGCGGCTGTTCTTCTCTCGTCTTTTCAAGATATCGCCCAACCTTATCGACTACGGGTCGCTTCCCCAGCTTGAGCTGCCCTCACCAGACGGAAAAATGACGGTCACCCTGGGAGAGCCATCAAGGGAGCTTGCGACACTGAGTCGTGGGCCGCAATCGCGGCTTTCGCTGCGCATCACTGCTATAGGCATCAATCAACATGACAAAGCTCTCGACCTTCTCAAGCGGGTCGCAGATGCTGTGTCTTTCCAGATCGATCTCATTCACGACATCGCACTGACCTTGGTCCGTGAACGGCGTCCAGGAGCGTGGCGGCGAAGAGTCGCGCGTGCAGACGTCCCGCCTGATGTGTCATTCCCGTCGCATGAATACGATGCGGCACCGATATCCTTGTATTGGTATGCACGTAGCGCAGTGGGAATGCCGCTCTTACAGTTCTTGGCGTTCTATCAGGTCGTTGAATACTACTTTCCAACATACTCTCAAGCGGATGCGCGTCGGAAGATCAAATCTGTCTTGAAGGATCCGAGCTTCCGTGGCGATCGAGATGCAGATCTTGGACGGCTCTTGTCAGCAATTCATATCAGCCGATCCGGTGCCTTCGGCGACGAACGCTCGCAGTTGCGCGCAACTTTGCTTGAATGCCTTGATGCTGAAGACCTTCGGCAATTCATTACATCTGACCCAGACAGGTCGGAGTTCCTGTCGTCCAAGGCAAAGGGGCTCTGTGAGCAAAAGATTCCGGTCGCGAATCTCACTGCGGATCTGCGTAGCGATGTTGCGGAGCGCATCTATGAGATACGGTGCAAGATCGTGCACACAAAGACGGATGCGAAGAATTCCGAGTTTGAACTGTTGCTGCCCTTCTCGAAAGAAGCAGAACAGCTCGCTCATGACATTGAGCTCGTGCAGTTTGTTGCGCAGCGGGTGCTTATGGCAGCAAGTACCCCATTTCGCACTTAGAGATTGTCCGCAAGTTTCGCCGCTAGCAGCGGTGCCGCAGATCGCCACGGGGGCAATTTTGGGGGCAAGTTACGGGGAGCTGGAAAACGATTGGCTCAACCACGCGGGTTATTTGAGGTTGTTCGGTAGCCCTTCGGTCCACCAACTCACTGGCAAAGCTTGCCCAGCGATGCCAAAAAAACCCGCGATGCTGCAAAGCCTCGCGGGTTTTTTATTGCCAGTATTGCCCAGGTTTTACCGTTGCCCCCGAGGCAACTCACCTCTCGGAGATCCGCGACACATCAAGTGCGAGTAATCGAGACACCGCCCTCGACGAGCAACGTTGTACCCGTCACGAAGCTCGACAGATCGGACGCAAGATACAGCGCCGACTTGGCGATCTCTTCTGGATTGGCCATCCGTTTTAGCGCGTGGATGCTTTCGACAAACGCTTTCTGCTCGGGCGTGCTGGCTGCCTCACGCCCCATCTCGGTGTCGGTACCGCCCGGCATCAGCACGTTGACGCGCAAGCCGGACGGGCCGTACTCGGCGGCGAGCGTGCGCGTCAGGCCCACGAGCGCGGCCTTGCTCGCGGAATACGCCGCCATCCCTGGAAAGCCAACCGTATAGCCGACGAACGACGACGTGAAGATCAGCGAGCCGTGCCGGCGCGCGAGCAGCGCCGGAATCTGATATTTCGCGCCGAGGAACGCGCTCGTCAGGTTGGTCTCCAGCGTGTCGCGCCAGCCGTCCAGCATGATGTCGGTGACGCTACCGAGCGCTCCCATCGTCGCGGCGTTGTTGAACGCCACGTCAAGCCCGCCGAAACGGCCGACGGCCAACTCAACAGCGTGCTTCGCACAACGCTCGTCCCGCACGTCGCCCGCCAGTGCCACCGCCTTGCCGCCGAAGTCGGCAATCTCGTCGACCAGCGTGTCGAGCAGCGCCGCGCGGCGCGCAACCAGAACGACGCTCGCGCCTTCCTTCGCAAACATCTTTGCCACTTCACGGCCGATGCCCGAGCTGGCGCCCGTCACGATCGCAGCCTTGTCAGTGAGAAGAGCCATGTTCATTTCATTTTGATGATCTGAGCCGCAGAGTAGGCGTCAGGGCGCTGCACAACACTCCGGTTCTTGCTACGCAAATCAATGCTGCTGGATGGAGGCTCGGACGCTGCGCGCATTGGATCGGGATGTATGGTGAGCACAGAGCTGTTGGCGCTCAGAACCCGATACGCAGAATCGGAACTTGGAAGATTCCCCCGTCGCTATAATTGCCCCGCCGCCGCACCAACGGCAGCCGGGTCTGGCGACCTAGATCACTCACAACGAGCTGCCGCTTTGCGGTAACGCTCGGGCGCGCTCGCGCATCGTCTACCAAGGCGGGCCGGGTGGGGAGACCTTCGGGTCTGCCGGTTGCCGTGAGTGCCGGTTCGCCAGCCCCGCCGTCAGGCCCGCCACCCTCGTCTGGCGATGAGAAGGCGGGCCTCCCGTCAATACTCACGGAGGCTCTTATGCCTATTGCAGACGAGACGCGCCCCGCGTCCTACCCATCCCCACCCAGGTGTCACCCCTGTTCCACCGGATCAGGAGGCGACCAATGATGACCCCCATCCAACGCCGCGCCTACTTCAGCGGCGCCCTGGCTGCGCGAGACTACCTGCGCCACACACAGGCAGACCTGCGCATCCACCGCCAACTTCGCCCCGACACCCTGCGCTGGGAACTGGCCTATGCCAGCCGACAGCCGCCCGAGTTTCGGGCGGGGTTTCTGGATGGCATCGGTGCGTTTGTATCGATGGTGCTGGAAGGGTGTCAGATCAACCCTGATACGTGGGAAGTGCTCACCGCCTTAGAGCGGGCTGGCGAAAGCCAATAACTAGATTGACGCTTCCCCGGACGGGCGGGGATGCCAACGCAAATGCTGCGGAGTGAGGGACCTTTGCCGGGGTTTCCGAAAACGCTTGGGTCTGTGTGGTTCTGCGCCTAACGGCGGTCCAGGCGGCGAGATGCAACCGCCCGATACTTTGACCGCGAGGTGCAGAGAGCACTAAGCTCCATTGGCAGAGACAAGTTGTTGCACAACTTGTTTAGCCAGTGCATCCACGACAACGTCGACGCCGTCTAGCGAGTGGTTCTAATCACTGAAGATGCCATATGCCGTAGCAAACGCGTACTTGTCGTCTTCGACAAATGAGAAGGCCAACTGCTCTTTCTCGCACCGCCCAGCGCACGCCGTTGACCACTCTGTCGCCCGTGCGACCCGCTCGCGGAACTCCAAATGAACATGCCGCGCGCCTTCCCGGTCCAATGGCAAAACCTTGCATGTGGAAGCCTCAGTGGAAGCATTCTGTCCATGAGGCAAGTGTAAAATCATTCATCTTGTCGGCGGTTACGAGTAAGAACACGAATCGCCCAAGTCAAGCTCGCCGTTGTGATGAGATTTACATATAGTCTTAAGCATAAGCTACGAGCATCAATGTGCAAATCCAACCGTTACGAGGTGGGACTTTGATGGCACCAGATATTACGGTGATCGCAAGCGACTTATCCGCGCCATCAACCAAGGAAGAATTGGTTCATTGGCTTGAGTCGATCATTAAAAATCGCCTCCTCCTCAAAGGCGTGGCCAAGCGCTCATATCGACATCAACTCGGCTTCTCAAAGTATGTCCTAGCTATTGGTGCGGATGGAAGTGCTTTGCGAATGCATCATTGGGACAGGTCGGAATCGACGGAGGAGGACATTCATTCCCACTGCGCTGATTTCGCATCAACGGTCTGGTTGGGTGGGTTCAAAGAGCAAACGTTTATTCTTAAGAATGGAGAGACGCACGCTCTTTATTCTTATATATTCAATGATCAAACAGAAAAGAGTGAGGCATTTCGCCTGAGGTTGTCGGCTGTTGAGAAGGTAAGTGAAAAAAAAGTATCGGCCGGCGATTCGTATAACGTCAGTGCATTGTCGCTTCACAGAGTAAGCTCGGTTCTTCCCGGGACGCTAACCGTGTCTCTCTGGAAACCGCGCTCGCACTCCGCCTTGGTTCTTAAGCCCAAAGCTGATCTGGCAGACCCGTGTTGCGCAGTGGCTGGTATGGATTATCTTGAGCTACAAAAAAAGATTGAATTAATAATAAGGAGGCTTTGCGAGGAATGATACTGAGCAATAGTGAAATCCAAGGGCTCATAGGTCAACAACGCCCCCTAATAGCTCCCTTTATCTCTGCTAACGTGAGACTAAGTTCATATGACCTCACGATTGGCGGCGAGTACTACATCAGCACAAACGGGAAATCTTCCGCGATAGTTACACAGCAATTACTGCAGAATCAATCGTTCACTATACCACCTCACGGAATTTGCTTCATTCTATCCGAGGAAGATATTAGTTTGCCAAACGACATAACGGCAAAGATATCTTTAAGAATGTCGTTGGTTTACAAGGGTTTGGTTCTCACTGCTCAGCCACCATTCGACCCGGGCTACTCGGGCAAGGCGGTTGTGATGATTCATAATCTGTCTTCAGACGCACACCATCTGAAGCGAGGTGATCGCGTTGCGACGATAGAGTTTATTAAGGTCATGAATCCTTCCGTTCCGGGAAGTCCTGCAACTCATCGTAGCGTAACTAATGTGCTGGGGCAGTTAACCACACCCGTGAAAAGCAGTCTCAGTGAAATATCTGCGCAAGCTGTCTCCGCGCAAAAACGGGTGCTTTGGTTATCGAGTCAAGTGATAATTTTTGCTGCCCTCGTCGTAGCCATCCTTGCAGTACCGGGATTTTATTCATACAGCACTTTTGCAGATCGCCTTAGCGACCAGAAAGCAAAGATCGACGACCTAAGTAAACAAGTCGATAGCCAGCGTCTAGAGTTGCAGAAGCTCCGCCAGCAAGGGGTGCCAAATTCCAGTAACGGCGAAGACCCTCGTCAGCAGCCTGGGTCTCGTCAGAGTCAACACCGAACAGGCAATTGAGATGTCCATGAGTTCAATGGAAGATATTGGTGAGAAGGGCTTTCTTCGCGGCATTCTACCGGGGTTGGCTAGAAATGAAATCTTCGTGAACGGTTTCGGGCACGACTCCAGCCTCCTCGATCTAGGGCTTGAGCGCCATATCGCTTTTAAGATTGACCGAGCTCCCTCGCCAATAGCTATCTCGCGAGGATGGAGCGATTTCAAAGTTTGGGGTCGTTTGGCGGTAGTGGCAAATGTTAGCGATCTATTGGCGACTGCGGCGCTGCCTCAAGCAATGATGCTGTCACTTGTCTTGCCCCGTGATTTGGATGCAAAGAAAGCCACCGATATAATCATTGGCTGCGAAGAGAGTTGTGCCCAGCACGGCATAGCCTTCGTGGGAGGGGACACGAAAGAAGGTGCCACCATCCAAGTAGTCGGTGCTGCGCTCGGCACCGCGGAAAAATCGTACTGGTTAGGCCGCTACAAAGCCGTACCAGGTGATCATCTCATTATCGCGGGTATGGTAGGTGGCTTTTCAGGAGCGTTGTCCTTACTGGATGCAGGAAAGGCAAGCGATGTCGAAAGGCGAAGCTTGCTATCCGTCCTGACTGAGCCAGTTGCCCGTATTAGAGAAGGTGCATATATTCGAGAGTCGAGGGTATTGCACTCATGCATGGATCTCAGCGATGGTTTAGCCGAAGCAATAGCTAATTTCTCAAGCAAAAACGTTGGCATAACTATTAACGAGGATGCTCTCCCACTTCATCGCTATGCTATTGATGCGGCGCATCTCTTGTCAGTGAGCTCTAGTAAATTTGCGTTTTCGGTCGGTGATTGGGCGATCGCTGGGCTCGTGTCGCAGGAAAATTTAAGTCGCTTCTTTGATAATGCCCCAGCCGATCTACAGCTTCGTGATCTTGGTGCGTTTGACTCCAGTGGGAAATGCCTCCTGAAAGCGCCTGATGGCAGCGTCAGACCGATTCCGAAAATCCTAAATGAGCAGTTCAGGAAGCGGCTAGAGGATGATGGTGACTATTTCAGGTCGGTTCTTAATGCTTAGTACGGCGGGCGCCAGTGTACTCGCTTGAAACAATCGGGAATTTGGGCTGTGTTGACAGGTACGGCTGTGCGTCTTTGACGATGTGCCGCCCTATACTTCAGCAACAAAGCCGACCATATGTCGGCTTTGTTGTTTCATGCGGGTGTTCTTGAGATCGGCTTGATGGGCACTGTACTGAAGGCTGGTCACTCGGCAAGGGAGCGCAACGAGGTTCGTTCCTAATCGACAGGGCTTCTACCGAACCAGCCTCACAGCCAAACGCCGCTACGCCTGCGCGCCGCCACGAATACCAATTACGTATCGCGCAGTACGCACCACGGCCGGGTCCGCATCACCGGCCAACCGCGCAAGCAGCGCCGATGCCGCATCGTTGATTTCCGCCAGCGCCTGACAAATACGCACACGGGCCTGGGCATCGGCTGGGCCGTCCGCAATTGCGGTTTCAAACCGCTCCACAACTTGCTTCGCAATCGCAGGGTCTTCCGCCAGATCGGCCAACGCATCAGCCGCTTCGACATCGTGCGCCCCGACGACAACCTGTTCGATCAGCAGGGGAATGGCGTCGCGTACGCCCCATTCGCCAAGCACCCGCGCAGCGCGGTACCGCACGTGCTCCACAGGGTCGAGCAGCGCCACGCGCAACGCTTCCACTGCATCGGGACCGCCGAGTTTCGCCAGCGCGAGCACGGCCCGTTCGCGCACGGCCGGATCAGGCTGTTGAAGCGCCGCACCGAGTACGCTGGCGCCGCTGCCTTCGGCTCTTCCCAACGCCCAGTACAGCGCACCCGCGACATTCGGCTCTTGCTCTTGCAGCAGGGCCTGGGCGATAAGTTCTGCCAGCGGGGCATCGCTGGATGCAGCGTCAAACGCAGCACGCTGTCGCTCTGGTGCGTGCGTTGAGTCCAGTCCTTTCAGCAACTGCACAACGTCAAGCACGGCCGGCCAATCCTCGGGGGCGGCGGCGGACACGGCGGCCAGCCGGGAGAGCAATGCTTGCTCGGCGGCCAACCGCTCGCGACTGCGCGCCATCAGCGCGTCAATGAGCGTATCGGGGCGGGGTGCTTGCTGGCTGAGCGCCTGCCGCACCTCGGCAAGGCCAAGGCCCAGCGCACGCAGGCTTTCCACTTGGAACAAGCGCCAGGCATCGGTTTGCGAATACTCGCGGTATCCCGCTTCTGTCCGCCCGGAGGGGCTGACCAGTCCGATCCGGTCGTAGTGGCGCAGCATGCGCGCGCTGACGCCGGAGCGATTGGCCAACTCGCTGATGCGCATCACTGGTCTCCGGTGTCGTCTGGGTTATGCGGCCTCGTTTCTCAGCCTTGGAGGCGTTGATCGAGCCGAAAAAATTCTATCAAACCGGTGGTTGGCAACCGGCCGCTGCACCGGTGTATGGCAACAGCACAACTGCGCGCCGCGCATCGGCCGGATCCAGCACAAACGCACGCTCCGGGTCGGCGATCAGCCTGAGGCTTGCGCAGGCGTGAACACGAACCGCTGGGTCCGTATGGTGGGTCGCGGCCGCATCAAGCGGGGCCACGGCGTCGTCTCCGAGCATGAGCAACGCCCGGCTCAGACTCCGCTGGAGGTGCGTGTCGCCGCGGCCTAGCTCGCGAACCAGCTCGTGTGCCAAGGCGGCGCGTTGCCCGGTCGGCACCAACCCCGCTGCGGTGCGCCACGCGGTGCGTGCCACGTCCGGATCAGGGTCATGCAGATGCTTGGTTGTGATCGCCGGCCACGTTGCAGGGTCGCCAATTTTCGAGAGCGTGTGCAGCGCCTGGCTACGCGCTTGCGCCAATGGCGAGCGCAGCTCGTCAAGGAGCAACGGCACAGTTAGATCGTGCGCATGCCGGGTGAGCGCCCAGGTGAGCATGTCGCGAACGAAGAAATCCGGCTCGACGCGGCAACGCTCTACCAGCGGCGCGATCTTGCCCGGGTCGGGCGCCATGCCGGCACCCAGCGCAGCCGCAAGGCGCTGCGAAGCGTCCGGGTGCTCCAGCGCTTGGGTCAATGTGTGATGGGTCATGAATACCTCCTCGCCCGACAGTGAGCGCCTTGTCACCGTGACAAGGTCAACTGTTTTCGGGCGAGGAGAAAGCGGCACGCCATGGAACGTGCCGCAACCAATCAAACCGTTACGACGATCTTGCCGAACTGTTCGTTCGATTCAAGAAAGCGGTGCGCATCAACGATCTCGTCAAACGCGAAGGTCCGGGCGATCACCGGCCGGAAAGCCCCTGACGCCAGCCCGTCGAGGATGAACGCCTTCGCGGCTTCGAGCTTGGTTGGGTTGCCGGTGATTTCGTGCACGAGATAGCCACGCAGCGTCAGGGTCTTGCTCAGTACGGCAAACAAGGGGAAGGGCGTTGGCTCCGGACTCAGGCCGCCGTATTCAATGAGAATGCCGCCGCGCGACATCGCCGCCGCAAGCGGCTCGAAGATCGGGCCGCCAATCGAATCCAGCACTACGCGCACGCCTGCTGGACCTGCAATCTCCTGCAGCCGGGCGACGAGATCCGCCTCCGCCGTTGCAACCACATGGGCGGCGCCTGCGGCAAGCAGGGCGGGGGCCTTGGCGGATGTCCGCGTGATGGCAATGGGTGTCGCACCGACCTGGTTCGCGATCTGGATCGCAGCCAGCCCGACACTGCTGGATGCGGCCGTCACGGCCACAAAGTCTCCTGGGCCAAGCTTGGCGATGTCGATCAGCGCGCCGTAGGCGGTGAGATACGGCATCCAGACCGCAGCGGCAGCCTCCCAACTGAGCGACGGCGGATGCTTGACCACCAGTGCGGCAGGAAACGTGACCAGCTCACCGTACGCGGGCCAGCGGACCATCGACTGTGGCGGCACGATGCTGACCGCATCACCCGGCGCAAAGGCCGTCACGCCAGCGCCCACCGCCTCGACAACGCCCGCCGCCTCCAGCCCGAGCCCGGAAGGGAACGTCGGCTTCTCGATATACGACCCCGCACGCAGCAGCGCTTCTGCCCGATTGAGCCCCAGCGCCTTGACGCGGATCTGCACCTCGCCCTGGCCCGGCTGCGGCACCTCGACGTGTTCGATGCGCAAGACCTCCGGACCCCCATGCTGATGAAAACGGACAACGCGTGCCATATGGCCTCCAGTCGAAACTCATTAAAGTGAATCCACTGTAGTCGTGCACTTTTCATCGATAAATGGTCGATAATCGACGATAGTAGAAACCATTGGTTTTTAATATGGACCGCCTGACCAGCATGGCCGTGTTTGTGAAAGCCGTTGATCTCGGCTCGTTTGCGGCCGCCGCAGACGCACTTGGCCTATCCGGCCCGATGGTCGGCAAGCACGTTCTTTCGCTGGAAACACGCCTGGGTGTGCGCCTGCTTATCCGCACCACACGGCGCCAGAGCCTGACCGACTTCGGGCAGGCCTACTACGAGCGCTGCAAGGTCGTGCTGGCCGAGGCGGAAGCGGCTGATGCGCTCGCGGCCGAGCAGCTCGGTGAACCGCGCGGCAGGCTGCGCGTCACCATGCCCGTGCACTTTGGCCGCAGTTGCGTGGCGCCCGTGCTGCTGCGGCTGGCGCAGCAATACCCGGCGCTGGAGCTGGACCTCTCGTTCAACGACCGTTTTGTCGATCTGGCCGAAGGCGACTACGACATCGCCATCCGCACCGGCAATCTGGAAGACAAGGCCGGCGTGATTGCGCGCCGTGTCGCACGCCAGCGCATGCTCGTCTGCGCATCGCCCGCGTATCTCAAGGCGCATGGGCACCCGACGACCGTCGATGCACTCGGTGGTCACCAGGCCATCGTGTACAGACGGTCTGGCCGCATCAGCCCGTGGCTCTTTCCGAGAGACGGGCAGCCACCGGAGGAGACCATTCCGCTCAACCGGATGCGGATGGACGATCTCGACGCGATTGCCGATGCCGCGACACTTGGCATGGGGCTCGCATGGCTGCCTTCCTGGCTTGTCAGTGATCGCCTCCGGACGGGCGCGCTGGTTGCGCTGCTACCGGATCGGCCTGCGTTTCTCTACGACGCCTATGCGCTGTGGTTGCAGACACCACACTTGCCGCGCAAAGTCCGCGTGGCCGTCGATGCGCTCGCTGAGGCATTGCCCGCGCGGATGGCGTAAGCGGCAGGTGTTGGGCGATGTACCGTCGACGCAGCGCCCTTGTTGCGATGTGGATAACTCCCACCTCCCGCTGTGGAAAACTCAAGGGACAAACGTGTTGGCTCTCCGGGGTTAGATTGTCCACAGTGCGGGCATAACTTCGACACGTGTGGACCGGGCGCGATGCGATCCACCGCATCCATCCACGCAACAGCACACGCTGTCCGAATGGTTGTGCATTTCGCAAGCCATTGAACTCAAAGCGTTTTTTTGGCCTATCCACAGAACTTATCCACCGTTATCTACTACTACTATCTTTATATAAAGAAAGAAGTAAACAGAAACAGAAAGCAGGGGTGGCCGTGCCTGCCTTGATTGCAGGCATGCCTCTGTTCAAGGGCGTTTGACCTGCAATGCCTGATCGAGGAACTCGAACATGCGGCGTTCTGCGTCTTCGGTGGCCTGCTTGCTGTAGTGGTAGACCACGTGGTTGCCACGCACGTCGATCTTGCTGAGGTTGTTCTGGCTCTCGCAATCCCAGCAGTGCGTGGTGTCCGGATAGACGTACCACTGCACGGGTGCGCCGGCGTCCTTGGCGGCTTGCAGTTTGGCGACGCATTCGGCGGGTGGGCCTTCGGTGTCGGCCTCGCCCATCAGCACGAGCAACGGGTGGTCGATATCGGGGTTGAGCACGTCGAACGGGGCGCCATTGCGCAGCTTGAGCGTGGAGCACACCGGGTAGAACGACACGGCAGCGGCAAAACGTGTACCGTCGCCCAACGCTTCAGCCCAGTGCTTGCCGCTGAGCCCCAACCCCATCATCGCGCCCCATGAGTAACCGGCGTGGGCAATGCGCGCTTTGTCGACGAAATCGAATCTCTCGAGATATGCGGCCGCTTGCAGGGCATCACGTACGCCGCGCATGGGTGTCACGCCGCCCTGGGCGCCCATGCAGACCGATTCAACGCCGCGCTGGCTGAGGCTGTCGATCACCAGGGCCACGTAGCCGTGGCGCACTGCGCGGCGTGCCCAGTCGAGCATCGCCTGGTTTTGCCGCTTCCCCTGCCCGAGTCCACCGCACTGATGCTGCAGCACGAGTGCAGGGAAGGGGCCATTCCCGGCTGGCTTGTAGAGTGCCATGGCCGGCGTGGTGAAGAAGCTGAGCTCGCTGACCTTGTCGGGGAAGTTCAGGTCAGGCGCGCGCGAGGCTGCGGCACGCAGCGTTTGCGTGTCGACTTGCGCGTTGGCCAGCAGGGGCAAGGCAAGAGCGACGACCAGTACGCAACGGCGCAGAAGTGTCATGGCGGCCTCGATCGATCTCACATCACAGCCGCTGCCATGGCCTGCGCGCTGATGACAAGATTGCGTCCCGCCGCCTTGGCCTGGTACAGCGCGGCATCGGCCGTCTCGACCAGCGTATCGACAGACACGACTTCGCCGCCCGGCATGGCGGTGGCGCAGCCGGCGCTGACCGTCACGTAGCGTGAAGGCGCGACGGCTTCAATGCGCAGGCGCATCACCGCTTCACGGGCGCGTTCGGCCAACGCCTGTGCATCGCTCGGGGCGGTGTCGGGCAATACGATGACGAACTCTTCGCCGCCGTAGCGGGCAATGAAATCTCCGGGGCGGCGCACCACGGCGGACAGTGCTGCAGCTACGGCAGCCAGGCAGGCGTCGCCCTTGAGGTGGCCGAAGGTGTCGTTGTAGCGCTTGAAGTGGTCCACATCCACCATGACGAGCGAGAGCGGTTGCCCGTTGCGCTTTGCCGCGGCCACGCGCGCGCCAATCTGCTCGTTGAAGTAGCTGCGGTTGTAGAGGCCCGTGAGCGCATCGTGCATGGACGCCTGCCGCAACGACACGTGTGCCTCGAACAGCCGCCGGTACAGCGCCGTCACCTCCCACACCAGCACGCACACCAGCACCCCGGGCGCGAACATGCTGAACAGGCGCGCCACGTACCAGCCCACGGTAAAGCGGTCGGCGCTCAGCAGGTTCAGGCTCGTATCCGTAAAGCAGGCCAGCGCGGCAATCGCCAGCCACACATCGAGCACGGCGCGCAGACGGCCGCTCGCCAGCACCGCCAGCACGGCAATGGCATTGATCGCCCACAGCACCACCGCGACGGGGTTGCTGGCGATCGCCCCGCCGTTGGATGGCCCCAGCGGCGGCGGCAGATCCGCCATCAGGGCGACACCGCACAGCAGGGCACCCACCACCACCGGTCCGCCGATCAACAGCCAGGTCCACAGGCCCACATGCCGGGAAGAGACCGCATCGCGCGAGAACCGGTCACGTGTGAGCACCGCCAGGATCACGAACAGCGGAAAGCCGCCGTGCCAGAACACCCACATCCACACCGAGCTGGTCGGGCGGGCGCCGAACAGGCCGGTGGGCGAGAACACGCCCGGAAACATCAGTAGTTGCAGCGCCACGGCCAGTGCGGTGAAGGCGTAGGCGCCGCCCAGCGCCCCCAGCATGGGCTGGCGCGTGACCGTGAACTGCGCCCCCAGCAGGAAGGCGGCAATGCAGGCGGTGGTGAAGACCGTCAATGCGCACATCGGCATGAACGGGTTGACGGCAGGCCACGGCAGGCTGGCCCGCGGCGCGGCCACAGCCAGTGTCAGGAGGATCAGCAAGGCAATCACGCCGGCCACGGCGGATTGCCGGCGCGTCGCCCGCTGGATCAGGAAACTTTCCATCCAACCCCCGGTTTGGTTGTCAGCGTCCGATCGGCCCGTGGCCCGCTGTGTGCGCCAGCGGTGCCGGTGTGGCGATCGGCGATGGGTGTGTGCTGCCTGTGTGCCTCCATCATAGGCACCGGCCGACGGGGCGAAAAGCCCAGGCAGTGATCGGGGTATCCCTGTGATTGGCCTAAGTCCGAGGGCATAGCCTTGCATTCAGACCCGTTCCAAGGGAATTGAAGGGAACGCGCCGTACTGTGCGCGGGACAAAGCACTGCTGTCGAATCAACCCGGCCCATGGGCCGAAGCTGCATGGAATCACTCAATCACACCCTGTTTCTCTGGCTCAACGCCCCGGCCGATCCCGCTCCCACGGCCTTCTGGTTGGCGATGTTTTTTGCGGAATACATGATCTGGCTGGCGCCGCTCACGCTCGTGGCCTGCTGGCTGTGGGGCGAACCGGCCTCGCGCCGCCGTGCCTTGCAGACGGCATTGGCTACCGGGCTGGCGTTGCTCATCAGCGCGGGTTTCAGCCTGGCCTGGTATCACCCGCGGCCGTTTGAGATCGGCCTGGGGACCAATCTGCTGCCGCACCTGGCGGATTCCTCGTTTCCGAGCGACCACCTGACGGTGTGGTGGACGGTTGCGTTCAGCCTGACGTGGCACGCGCGCTTGCGCCGGGTGGGCGTGTGGCTTGCGCTGCTGGGCGTGCCGATGGCCTGGGCGCGCATCTACCTGGGGGTGCACTATCCGTTTGACATGCTGGGTGCGGCGGGCGTGGCTGCGTTGAGCGCCTGGCTGTGCAGCGGGCGCGTGGCGCATACGTTGTCGGAGCCGCTGCACCGCCTGGGGCTTGCGGTGCACGGCGTGGTGCTGGCGCCGTGCGTGCGGCGCGGCTGGGTGCGCAAATAGGTCGCTTGGGTTCTACAGCGCGGCGGCGCCGGCCTGCGCGACCTGCGCATCCTGCGTCGACTGCATCCCCGACACACCAATGGCACCGATCACGGCGCCATCTCGCACCAGCGGCAGACCACCGTCGAGGGGAGTCAGGTTGGTCATACCCAGCAGACGCCAGTGCAGGCCGCCCTCAGAGAGCACATCTTCGAACACCTTGGTCGGGCGACGGAAGCGCACCGCTGTTTCGGCTTTTTGCCGCGCGACTTCGATGCTGCCAAGCTGGGCCTGGTCCATGCGTACCTGCAGCACGAGATGGCCCGCGGCATCCACCACGGTCATCACCATGGGCCAGTGATGGCGTTCGGCCTCGGCATGGGCGGCGTCGACGATGCGCTGCGCTTGAGCCAGCGTGACGCTGGCACCGTAGCGCAGCGGATGGGGGGTGGGGGAGGGGCTAAGGGTCGTGGCAGTCATCATGAACACCCGAAAGGCGATGGCTACAATGTACGGACCCCACGCTGGCCCGCCTAGCTGCGCGCGCCGGCAATCATTCTTCCGCTTGCCGAGAGAATCCGATGCCCGCGCTTGATGACTACGCTGTGCTGCTTGCCGTGGTGGACCACGGCAGCCTGACCGCCGCCGCGCGTTCGCTGCGGCGTTCGTTGCAGGCCGTCAGCCGCGCGCTGGCGAGCCTGGAGCGCGAGGTGGGCGTGCAGCTCGTTGCGCGGACGACCCGTCAGGCACGCCCGACTGCCGCGGGCATCGCCTTTGCTGCGCGTGTGCGGCCCGCCGTCGCGCACCTGCAAAGCGCGCATGACGACCTGGCCGAACAGACGGCGCAGGTGCGCGGTACGTTGCGCGTGGCCGCGCCGACGCTGTTTGGGCCGGCGTATGTGGTGCCGCTGCTGTCCGAGTTCCTCGTGCGCCATGCGCAGGTGCAGGCCGACCTGCTGCTCTCCGACGGGCACGCCGATCTGGCCGAAGGTCGCATCGATGTGGCGGTGCGCCTCGGCGCTCTGCCGGACTCAGGTTTGCGCACGCGGCCGCTTGGCGCGCTGCGGCGGGTGGTGGTCGGCGCGCCGCGCTACTTCACCACGCACGGCAAGCCGGTACAGCCGGACGACCTGACCGCGCATGCCTGCCTGGTGCGGGCCGAGACCGGCAGCGAGACCTGGGCCTTCGGCGCCGAAGCCAAACCGGTGACGGTGCACGGCCGTTTCCGCTCCCCAAGCGCCGACGCATGCAACCGGGCTGCGATCAACGGTTTGGGTATCGTGCGCGCGCTGCTGTGGCAGGTGCGCGCGGAGGTCGAATCGGGTGTGTTGGAGATCGTCCTGGCCGACCACGAACCGCCACCCGTACCGCTGCAACTCGTCTGGCCGGCCGGGCGCCAGCCGCAGCGCGTGCGCGCCTTCATCGACCATGTGGCCGCGCACATCGACCTGACGGGCATCTAGGCGTGCCGACGCCACGCGCGCCAGAACAGCACCAGCGCAAGCACCGTCGCCCCCACGTTGTAGAGCGTCGCCAGGGCGAAGGCGTGACCATAGCGAGCAAGGTGCCCGGCCGTGCCTGCCGCATCCACAGCGTCTGCTATGCCGCCGCCCTCCACGTGGCCTAGCAGCGAGAACAGCAGCACCCCCACCACCGTCACGCCCACCGCATTGCCCACGGCCTGCATGGTTGCTACCGCACCGGCGCCCATGCCGGCCTGCGAGGCCTGCACGCCGCTGAGGATCGTGTTGAGCGACAGCGGCAGCACCATGCCCTGCCCAAAACCGTTGAGTACCAGCGCCGCGATCAGCAGTGGCATCGGGCCACCCACCTGCGCCACCGTGGCCGACAGCGTAAGCCCCACCGCAAAAACCGCCACGCCCAGCAGCAGCGCGCGTTGTCCGATGCGCTCGGCCAGCCGCGGCCCGGATAGCGAGCCTGTGAAGAACGCAATGGCCGCCGGTGTGAACACGGTCCCTGCCGCCAAAGCGCTCATGCTGTGCCCGAACTGCAGCAGCATCGTCAGCGCCAGGAAGTACGAGCTGATGGCTGTGTAGATGAGGAAGATCGCCAGCACGCCCATCACGAAGCTGCGGTTGGCAAACAGCGCGATCTCGATGATGGGCACGCGGCCCGCCGCCGACAGCGCCTGCTCATACCGTACGAAATGCCGGAACACCAGCAACGAGGCCAGCGGCACCGCCCATGACCACCACGGCCAGCCAAACTCGCGGCCCTGCATGATGGGCACCAGCAGCATGCCCAGCGCCACCGCCCCGGCCATCGCCCCGTGCACATCCAGCCGCGCCGCCACCGGGGCACGGGACTCCGCAACGAACACCCGCGCCGCCAGCAGCGCCGCAATGCCGATCGGCACATTCACCAGAAACACCATGCGCCAGCCGCCGATATCCGCTGCCAGCGGATGCGCGATCAGCCAGCCGCCCGCCAGCTGCGACAACGACGCGGCCGCGCCCTGTACCGCGCCCATCACCCCGAATGCGCGGCGGCGCTCGTCGCCGTCAAACAGCACGCGCGCGGTGGCCATCACCTGCGGCATCAGAATGGCGGCGCCCAGGCCCTGCGCCACGCGCATGGCAATCAGCATCCACGCGCTTGTCGCCAGCCCGCACAGGGCAGACGCAAGCGTGAACAGCGCCATGCCCGCCAGGAACATGCGCTTGCGCCCGAACAGGTCGCCCAGGCGCGCGCCGTTGAGCAGAAACACCGCATACGCGGCGCTGTACCCCACCATCACGAGCTGAATTTCGGCAAAGCTGGCGTGCAGCCCGGCGCGGATGTCCGGAATCGCCACGTTGACGATGAACAGGTCGAGAATGGTGACAAAGTTGCCGGTTAGCAGCGCCGCCAGCGCGGGCCAGCGTCGCGCCGGCGGGGTTGACGTGGCAGCAAGGCCGCCCGCAAGGGATTCCGTTGACATGGGGTGATCTCGGTTATTAATATACGGTCGTACGTATACTAGAGAGCGATTCACTCGCGTCAAGGTCCAATTGCGTTGACCTTACTCACAGATAGGGCTTGGCGAACACAGAGGGCATCACCATGAACGAGACCGACGGCCGGCGTGCGCGCGGCGAACGCGCACGCGCCCAGGTGCTGGAGCACGCCACCGCCATTGCCTCCACCGATGGGCTGGAGGGTTTGACCATTGGCCGCGTTGCCACTGATGCGGGCGTGGGCAAGGGCAACATCCAGGTGTTGTTTGGCGACAAGGAAACGCTGCAGCTCGCCACGTTGGATGCGGGCGTCGTGCACTACCGGAACAGGGTGGTGGAGCCGGCGTTGGCACTGGAGAGCCCGCTGGCCCGCCTGCGCGCGTTGACCGAGGGCTGGTTTGACTACGTCGCGGGCGGGCAGTCGCCGGGCGGGTGCTTTGTCTGCGCAGTCAGCTACGAATACCGTGCCCGCCCCGGCACCATCCAGGATCGCGTGCGCGGCCATCGCGAGGCGGTGCGCACGCGTTTTCGCGAGGCGATCGTCGCTGGTCAGGCCGCGGGTGAATTGCGTGCGGATCTGGACGTCGAGCAACTGGTCTTCGAGATCGAGTCTTTCCGCTCCAATGCCAACGTCGCCTTCCTGATGGGCGACATGACGGTGTTCGAGCGCGCGCGGCACAGCACGCGGGCGCGCATTGACGCGGCGCTCGCGTAAGCGCGACTTCTGGTGTCCATCGCGGTTATCACTGACAATAAGACATTAAATTTGTGATCGTTTGTGTCGTCCTTAGGCATTAAGGACGCCGATGGTGTCAATCGAAGACCGACCAACGGCGCCTCTCATTTTGTGTCGCAACGTCAAATCTTGCGGCGCAGTAAAGTCAGCCCCCGCGTACCCGTCCCAAAACAAGTCGAATAGGAATTTGCCAACATGAACTGGACCGCGACCCGACCGATCCGCGTGGTCGTGCTGGATGACCATGCGGTCGTCCGCCACGGCCTGGCCGCGCGCCTGAAGCAAGAGGCCGACATCGAGGTCAGCGGCATGTTCGCGTCGGGCCGGGAGGTGGTGCAGGCGCTCAAGGACAACACCGTCGAGGTGGACGTCCTGTTGATGGACTACTCGCTCGGCCCCGCCGAGATCGATGGGTTGAACCTGATCCGCCTGATTCGCGTGCGCTACCCGGACCTGAAGATCCTGGTGGCGTCTGCGCACCACAACAAGGCGACGGTCGGGCTGGTCATGCATGCCGGTGCACGCGGGTTTGTGGGCAAGGAAGAAGAACTGTCGGAACTGGTGCGCGCCATCCGCACCGTGGCTGCGGGTGGCAAACGGCTGAACGCCACGCTGGCTGCCGAGATGGAGCGCGATGCCCTGGCCACCGATGCGCCGGCGCCGACGTCCGTGGCCGATGGCAACCAGCTTGCCGCGCTGGTCGAACGCCCCGAGTTGAGCCCGCGTGAGCGCGAAGTGCTGCGCTGCTGCCTGGACGGCATGTCCGTCTCCGACATTGCCGAGAAGTTCGCACGCAGCATCAAGACCATCAGCTCACAGAAGCAATCCGCCTATCGCAAGCTAGGCATCCGCACCGATACCGAACTCTTCAAGATCAAGCACGAGTTGGAGGGGCAGTGAACCTGCGGCAGCGTCTTGCACGCTGCCTCGTCATTGGCGTGCTGGCTGCTTCGGGTTTGCCGCTTTGGGCGGCCGTGCAGCAGGCGCCACAGTTCACCCCGGAAGAGCGCGCCTGGATCGCGCAGCATCCGGTCGTGCGCGTTGCGTACCGACAGAACTGGAAGCCCTTCGAGTACGCCGAGCAAGGCAAGCCGCGCGGGCTGGCGTCTGGCTATCTGGATGCGATCAGCCGTGTGAGCGGCCTGCGCTTCAAGCCGGTATTCATCGACAACTGGGGTGAAAGCCGCCAAGCCTTTTCCAAGGGCGAGGTCGACCTGCTGCCGAGTCTGTCCACGCTCGCCCCATCGGATGATTTGACGCAGCAGTTGCTGCCGACAGCCCCCTATTTCATGGGCGCCACGTTGGCCGTGGTCCGTGGCACGCAGCACCCGATCTTCCGCCTGAGCGAACTGGATGGCATGACGGTCGCGCTCATCGGTGGTGGCGCGACCGAGATCCTCATGCGCGAGAAGCTGCCTCACAGCCACCTGTTGCCGTTCGAGTCGACGGATGCGGCCCTGCAGGCGGTGGCCGATGGCTCGGCCGAAGTTGCAGCCGCCACCAACTACGCTGCCGAGCCGCTGCTGCGTCGCCGTTTTGTCGATGCGCTGCATATCTCGGGTGTCATCAGCGACCTGCCGGTGCCGCTCTACATGGGGGTGCATGCGGATCAGCCGCTGCTGCGCTCGATCCTGGACAAGTCATTGCATGCGCTCACGGCGGCGGAAACCGATGCCATCGAACGACATTGGCTTGAGGTGGTGGACTATGGCGCGCCTTCGTACGGATCGATCCTGCGCTACCGGGCGCGTGAGCTGGCGCTGATGGCCGCAGCGATCGTCGGCATCCTCTTCCTGGCATGGCGCGCGCGCGTGCAGCGCCAATGCGCCGAGCGCAGCGAGCGCGAGAAGGCCCGCTTCCTGGCTGTGATGAGCCACGAGATCCGCACGCCGATGAACGCCATCCTGTCGTCGGTTGAGCTGCTGCAGCGCACGCCGCTCGACGACAAACAGAAGCGCCTGACCGACATGGCGACCACCGCTGCGCAGACGCTGCTGGTGCTGCTGGACGATGTGCGCGACATCTCCGAGCTGGAGGCCAAGCGCGTCGAGCTTGAGCTGTTGCCGACACCGATCCTGCCGTGGATCAACGAAACGCTGGACGTGGTGCGCGGGCGTGCCGAGCGCAAGGGGCTGGCACTCACGTTCATGAGCGGCGTCGCTCCGTCGTTGTGCCTGCGCATTGATCCGACACGCACGCGGCAGGTCTTGCTGAACTTGTTGTCCAACGCCGTGAAGTTCACCGAACAGGGCGGGGTGACGGTACGCATGTCGTACGTGCCAGCGGTCCGGCAGGGTGCGGCCGGCACACTCACCATCGACGTGGCCGATACGGGTGTCGGCATTGCGCAGCAAGATCAGCACACCATTTTCAAGGCGTTCCAGCAGGCCGATTCCAGCACCACGCGGCGCTTTGGCGGTACGGGGCTGGGCTTGTCCATCGCACGTGAACTTGCGCGGTTGATGGGCGGCAGCATTGAGGTGCAGAGCACGCCGGGAGCGGGCACGGTCTTCACCGTCACCCTTCCGGCGGCGGTGGCGACGGTGGAGGAAGCGCAAGCCGTGGCGGTACGCCCCGTTGCTGAGCGCGCCATCACGATTGCGCCAGAGCCCGTCGGGTTGCCCGATGCCGTGCCGCAAATCGAGTCGCATCAGGTTGCATCTGCCCAAACCGGCAAGCCGCGCCTGCGCGTGCTCGTGGTGGATGATCAACCGACCAACCTGATGGTGATTGAAGACCAGTTGCATACGCTTGGCTGCGATGTCGATCTCGCCGCTGACGGGACGCAGGCTCTGGAGAAGGTTGCCGCCCACGCGTTCGATCTCATCCTGATGGATTGCTACCTGCCCGACATCGACGGCTATACGGTTACCGCACGCATTCGCGCATGCGAGGCAGACACGGGCACGCATACGCCCATCCTCGCCATCTCCGCCGCTGTTGACGAGGCGCACCAGCAGCGCGTGATGGAGACCGGCATGGACGGCATGCTGACCAAGCCGATCCGCCTGGATGCGCTGCGCGAGATGATCGAACTGTGGTGCGATGTCGGCGGCCATGACAACAGCGAGAGCACGCCGCGCGCAATCGCATCCGCCCTGGCCGGTGAAGGCCGCGACCTCTGGTCGATCTATCTGGATTCGCTTGATGACGACCTGGAAAGCTTGGCCCACGCGCTGGACGCGCGCGACCCGGCAGCGGCGCGCTATGTGGCGCACCGGATCAAAGGCGCAGCGCTGACGGTGGAGCAGGCGGCGATTGCCGAGCAGGCCCGCGCGCTCGAAGCCACGCTGGCGCAGGCCGGCGCGATTCCGGTGGATGCCCCTGCCGCGCTGACCGCACTGCGCCGCCAGCGCGACCAGCTGCGCGCCGACAGCACCGTCGGCTGACGGTCCTGCTGCTTGCCCTGCGCAGCGCCCTCAGGCGTTGTGCAGCACGCGCAGCAGCAGGTTTTCCAGTTGTTTGACCTCGGTTTGCGAGAACCCGCGCAGCAAGTGGTTCAGCACATCGATGATCAGCGGCCGGATCTCCGGATACAACGCGCGGCCTTGCTCCGTGAGCGTAACCACCACCGAGCGGCGGTCGGCGTCGCTCGGGGCACGCTTCACGATGTTCTTCTTCTCCAGCCGGTCGATCAGCCGCGTCATTGCACCCGGATCGTAGTGCAGCAGGCGCGAGAGTTCGGCCGGCGTGGTGGCCAGGTCTTCTGCCAGGTAGATGACCACCATCCACTGCGCGGCAGTCAGATCAATCGACGCCAGCGCGCTGTCGATGTGCGTTACCAGCGCATGCCGGACTCGATGCACGAGTCGGCCGACGTTGGTGTCGCGATCCATGGTGTCAACCTGGTAGGCGCCTTCGCCCATGCCACTGCCCACGGCGGTGGCCTCTGGTGGAGTTTGTACGTCGGTGTTCATGGTGATGCTCCCCGTTCTACCGGTGATCCGGCTTGTAAGGCTCGCCACGCGTTCCCGTAACGCCGAGCGTGCTTCATTGCACACTAATCGTCGCTTGCCCAGGCCGTCAAGCCGGGATCGATACCAAGGCCGATCGTCAAATCACATTGGATACCGCTGCAAAACGATTGCGGCTGCCAAGGGGTGGGGTGGTTCGTATCATGGTTGAAACGTCGGGGCCGCAGCGGGTGCAACCCAAGTGGCGCGGCGTGCCCGTCCTCCTCCATATTCCATTTTTTACCGCCATGAACCTCCACCTTCAGAACAAGCTTGCGCTCGTGACCGGCTCCACCAAGGGCATCGGTCATGCCATTGCTGTAGCACTGGCTGCGGAAGGCGCCCGCGTCATCGTCAACGGCCGTACCGAAGCCTCGGTGGCCGACGCCATCAACCGCCTGCGCGCCGAGGTGCCCGATGCCCAAGTCGAGGCGTTTGCCGGAGATTTGTCTGCGCCCGAACAGGTCGCGGCGCTGCTCGCGCGCTTTCCCAAGGTCGACGTGCTCGTCAACAACCTCGGCATCTTCGACCCGAAGCCGTTTGAAGAGATCGACGATGCCGAATGGCTGCGCTTCTTCAACGTGAACGTGATGAGCGGCGTGCGGCTCTCGCGTGCCTACTTGGGTGCGATGAAGACGCAGAACTGGGGCCGCATCATCTTCATCAGCAGCGAGAGTGGCGTGCAGATTCCGGCCGAGATGATCCACTACGGCGTGACCAAGACAGCGCTGCTGGGCCTCTCGCGCGGGCTGGCCGAAGTGACCGCGGGCACCGCCGTCACCGTGAACGCCGTGCTGCCCGGACCGACGCGCTCCGAAGGCGTGGACGAGTTCGTGGGCAAGCTCTCGGGCGGCCAGAGCTTTGAAGCGTTCGAGAAGACCTTCTTCGAGACCGCGCGCCCGACCTCACTCATCAAGCGCTTTGCCACCACGCAGGAAGTTGCGAACCTGGTTGCATACGTTGCCAGCCCGCTGTCGGCCGCCACCACGGGGGCGGCGCTGCGCGTGGATGGTGGGGTGGTGAAGTCGGCGTTCTAGGCTGTCAGCCCTGACGAACGCTCCATTCCGGCGCACCGGCCCGGCTTTTACGCTGGCCTACGACCAAGACACGACCACCGCGAAATACACCTCGAACGTGGCCACCGAGGATCAGCCGGAGGCGGCCTTCAAGAGGCAGTTTTCCGGCTACACCGTCGTCGGCTACGACTGAGGCGATGCATCGTCCCGCCGTGTGTTGCTAACGCACCGCGGCGGGTTACTGTTCCCGCAAGAAACATTGCAATCGGACGCCAGCCCGACACAATGGAAGTCGGATCGACTTTCGAGGATTGGGATGCAGGGCAGGCAGGCGGTGGGCAGCAATCGGCAATGGCGTTGGTCAGCGTGGCTGGGTGTCGTCACGTTGGCGTTCGGGGCCGTTGCGGCCCATGCACAGCCCGCTAGTCCCCCTGATCCGCAGATCGCCTTCTACTACGGCCGCGATGTGCCGGCTCCCGAACTGCAGGCCTTCGACTGGGTGGTGCTCGATCCGGCAACGGCCGGCACGTTCGACCCGAAGCAGCCATCACCTACGTTGTGGCTGGCGCGCGTCGACCTGACGCAGCAGACGGAGGCGATACGCGATAGCGCCTGGCCGGCCAACGTGATCGATCAGGTGTTTGCGCCATTGCTCACGCAGGGCTATCAGGGCTTCCTGCTTGATGGGCTCGATACGTTGGCCACCAGAACGCCGGACGCCGGCAACGCGGTGGCCGCACTGGTGCAGGCGCTGCACGCGCGTGCACCGCAGGCCAAGCTGCTTGCGGGCGGTACCGCGTGGCTCGATACGCTGGCGCCACAGTTGTCCGGCGTAGTCACGCCCGGCCTCGTGCGTGAGCGCACGGGCGGTGGCGAAGGCCTGCAAGACGTGAACGATGCCGACCGCACCGCGCGCATCGCCGCGCTGCGCAGCATCGGCACGCAATACCACTTGCCCGCCGTCGCGCTGGACTACTGCGCCAGCTACAGCCGCACCTGCCTACGCGAGACCATCAACGTGGCGCGCGCCGCCGGCGTCACCAGCTACGCCACCACGCCCGGCGCGGATTTCATCGGCATCGGCCGCCTGGAGGTCATGCCGCGCCGCGTGCTGCTGGTCGAGCCGCAGGAGCCCGGCACCAGCACCAACACGGCGCCGTCAGTGCTGTACCTGGCCATGCCGATCAACTACCTCGGGTATCGCGTTGAATTTGCCGACGCCTACAAGCCACTCCCCACTGTCACGCCCGATCGCTATGCGGGGGTCGTCACCTGGTTCGACGCCAACGCACCGCGCCCAGGTGCCTGGGCATCGTGGCTCCGGCGCACCGTGGGGGCGGGCGTACGTGTGGCGATGTTCAACCAGTTCGGCATGAGCATGGATGCATCGATGGCGCAGACGCTTGGCCTGAAGACCGTGCCGGGCACGCCATCGGGGCCGCTCTCCATCGTCTCGCGCGATCCGATGATCGGCTTCGAGCTGCAGCCACACCCTGATCGGCGTACTGCCGTGGGCGTGCAGGTCGACCCCAGCGTGGCCGGCACGCAATCGCTGCTGCGGCTCTCAGCAGGCAGCTACACCTATGATGCGGCCGCCATCACGCCATGGGGCGGCTATGTGCTGCAGCCGTTCGGTGTGTTCCGCATGCCCGACGTGGATCAGGCGCGCTGGGTGATCCAGCCGCTGGACTTCCTGCGCCGTGCGCTGGCATTGCCGGCCATGCCCGTGCCCGACACCACCACCGAGAACGGCCGCCGCCTGATGACCGTGCATATCGATGGCGATGGCTTCGCCTCGCGCACGGAGTTCCCACCGGGCGAGTTCTCGGGGCAAGCGTTGCTGCGCGACATCCTCGGGCGCTACAAGGTGCCGACCACCGTGTCGATCATCGAAGGCGAGGTCGCATCCGACGGCATGTACCCCAAGCTCACACCGCAGCTTGAACCGATCGCGCGCACCATCTTCGCGCAGCCGTACGTGGAGCTGGCAAGCCACACGTTCTCGCACCCGTTTAATTGGCTGCGCACCACCAAGCCGCCCGAGCCGCCCTATGACGCAGCCGAGGAAGGCGCCGATGCCTTCGCACTGAACATCCCCAACTACCGCTTCAACTTTGACCGCGAGATCGCCGGCTCCATCGACTACATCAACACGAAGCTGGCGCCTGCGGGCAAGCGTGTGAAGGTGCTGCTGTGGAGCGGCAACGGCCAGGTGCCGCCGATCGCCGTGCAGAAGACCAACGAGGCCGGCGTGCTCAACATGAACGGTGGCGACACCTACATCACGCGCTCCAACCCGAGCTGGACGGCCGTGGCGCCGCTGGGTGTGGACAAGGGCAATGGCCTGTTCCAGGTGTTTGCGCCCGACCAGAACGAGAACATCTACACCAACCTGTGGCACGGGCCGTACTACGGTTTCTCGCGCGCCATTGAAACGTTCGAGCTGACCGACAAGCCCTATCGCTTCAAGCCGATCGGCATCTACTACCACATGTATTCGGGCACCAAGCTCGCCTCGCTTACCGCGTTGCGGCAGGTGTATGACTGGGCGCTGGCGCAGCCGGTCATGCCGATCTACGCATCGGACTACATCCACAAGGTACTCGACTTCCGCGCCTACGCTGTGGCCCGTGATGGTAATGCCTGGGTCGTGCGTGGCAATGGGGATCTGCGCACCGTGCGCTGGACTGGACTCGGTGTGCCGCGGCTGGATCAGTCGCGCGATGTGGCGGGCTTCGCGCCGGGCAACGGTGGCATCTATATCCACCTGGCAAGCGGGTCAGCCCGCATCGTGCTGTCGGATCGGCCGGGGGCGGACCCATTCCCCTACGTGCGCGAGGCCAACGGCCGCATTTCCAACTGGCAGCGCAGCGCAGATGGCCGCTCGCTGTCCGTCGATGTGGCGGGCTATACGCGCCCGTTCATCCGCTTTGCCAACGCCGCACGTTGCCGCGCCACCGTGGACGGCCGCGAGGTGGCCGGCACGCACGGCGCCGACTGGCGCATTGATCTGGGCGCGGGCAACCCCGCCAAGCTGGTCCCGCAGCGCGTGGAGTTGAGCTGCGGCGGTTGATGCCAACCGCCCCTACGGCAGCGGCACGCCCCAGGCCTGCGTGACATTGCCGCCCAGTCGCCACTCGTGGAAGGCGCGCCGCGTGGCGATCAGCGGCGGCAGGCGCGTGTCGTGCTGGCTGGCGTAGTAGGGCTCCATCCACGACAGCTCGTCCAGAAACGTCCACGGAAACAGGTCTTGCTTGATGGGGCTCACGGCGCGGAAGCTGTTTGGGTCCTGCACCGCGCGTGTGACAAGGTCGGCCAGCCGGCCGATCGCGCGCTGGTTCTCGGCGTACAGGTCGATGTTGCGCGGCCTGACCAGCTCGGCCGTGAACACCAGCGGCAGCAGCGCGAACGTGTGGTAGTGCAAGGCGCGGTCCCCGCGCTTGAGTTCGCGCTGCAGCTCGCCATGCGGGCCAATGTCGCGGATGCCCTCCCGCACGCGGGCGACGCCGTCCTCCACCAGATCCCCCCGACGCGCCACCGTGCCGATGGCCACAAGGTTGAGCCCGGCCCAGTAGGTCAGGTTGTTGTGCAGGCTGTTGATCTCTTGCGCATCGCGGGTGGCCACGGCGATGCGTGTGAGCCAGTTGTCGATGGTGGCGGCGCGCGGCGCATCGAGGCGCCCAAGCTTTTGCGCACGCATGAACACCAGCGCGAAATCCGTCCCCGCCCACGAGCGCTCGTAGTAGCCCTGGTAGCCCTTGATTGGCCCCATCAATGCGTCGCCTTGTGCCCAACCTTCAAGCAGATCGATTGTGCAGGCCCAGTCGCCGGCCTCGGCGGCCTTGTTGAGCCGGTCGATGTAGGCCCGCATCGGTTTGACGGCCTGCTGGTAACCGGCCGGGTCGTCGTAGAAGCCGGGTGGGTCGATGGTGTGCTCGGCCGGCGGCACCACGCAGGCGGCCAGGGCAGTCGGCACCGCGCATAGCAAGGCTGCGGCAGTGAACGTGAGGGTAATGCTGTGGCGTAGCAGCCGGAGTGCGCGCATGTTGTGTCCTGGCTCGTGTTGGTCGGAGGCGTGGGCAGCCAGAGCATTCTAGGCAGGCGCCCGCCCGCTGTCCGGTGTGCCGGACATTGTCCGGTTTGTCGGACAATGGCGGCTGTTAAACGTTTGCGCTCAAGCTTTTCCCCGGTGATCCGTTGTTAACCCGACTGTCGATCACCAGGATAAAAAGCAATGCGAACGCCCCCTCGCCACTCCGCCCCTGAACGCACCACCAGCCTCGGCACGCGGCTGGCCGTCATCGGGTTGATTGCCTTGGTGCTGGTGTTCGGTGCTTTTGCACTGGCGAACTCGCACTCGAGCCTGCGTACGCTGGAGGCCAACGCGCAATCGGCCATGCGCGACCAGGAGGCCGCCATGCGCGACATGATTGCGCTCTTCGACGGCGCCATGCGCACCGAGGCCGACCGCTTCCTTACCGCCTTTGCCGATGCCGCCCCCGGCCCCTACAGCGTCGACCCGGCGCAGACCGTGGAAGTGGCCGGCAAGCCCACGCCCACCTTCAGGAGCGGCGACACCGTGCTGAACCTGAACTACACCGTGCCGGACAAGTTCTTCGCGCGCACTGGGGGCACCATCGCCACCGTGTTTGCCCGCACCGGTGACGACTTCGTGCGCGTGACGACCTCGCTCAAGAAGGAAAACGGTGAACGCGCCATCGGCACGTTGCTCGACCGCGCCCACCCGAGCTACAAGGCACTGATGGCCGGTGAGCCGTTCCGCGGCTTGGCGTGGCTGTTCGGCGTGCCCTACATGAGCAAGTACGAGCCGGTGCGTGATGCTTCCGGCAAGGTCGTCGGCGCGCTGTATGTGGGCGTGGATGTGCGCACCGAACTGGCGCTGCTCAAGGACAAGATCCGCGCGCACACCATCGGCAAGACCGGTGGCTACTTTGTCATTGACGGTAAGTCTGGCGCCGACCAAGGGAAGGTACTGATCGACCGCAACACGGCGCGCGAAGGCAAGAACCTGCTCGATGCCAAGGACACCGCCGGCCAGGCCTGGGTGCGCGAGATGATCGAGCAGAAGGACGGCATCCTGCGCCACACGCTGGCCGACACCGAAGGTGGTGCCACGCGCGAGCGCTTCACTGTCTTCTCGCAGTATCCGGACTGGAAGCTGGTGATTGCCGGTACGGCCTACGTGGATGAACTGGAAGCCGACCTGGTCGCTGCCCGCAACCGGTTCCTGCTGCTGGGTCTGGCGCTGGGCGCGCTGCTGGCCGCGGGCCTCTGGTGGATGCTGCGCCGTGCGGTGAGCGCGCCGCTGGCCGAAGTGGTGACCGTGGCCGAGCGTGTAGCCGCCGGTGATCTGACACACCGCCTGCCCGCCACCCGCCGTGATGAGATCGGCCAGCTGATGCGCGCCCTCAACGGTGTGGGCGACGGCCTCTCAGGCATCGTCGACAAGGTGCGCGCCAGCGCGTCCACCATCGCCTCGAGCACCGGCCAGATCGCCGCGGGCAACGCAGACCTTTCCGCGCGTACCGAGGCCCAGGCCGGTAGCCTGGAGCGCACCGCATCGAGCATCGAAGAACTGGCCGCCACCGTGCGCCAGAACGCCGACAGCGCACAGCACGCGCACGACATGGTGCAGTCCGCCAGCCAGGCGGCCAACGCCGGCGGGCAGACGGTCGAGCGCCTGGTCGGCACGATGTCGGGCATCCACACCACGGCGCAGAAGATTGCCGATATCACCGGCATCATCGACGGCATTGCTTTCCAGACCAATATTCTGGCGCTGAACGCCGCCGTGGAAGCCGCCCGCGCTGGCGAGCAGGGTCGTGGCTTTGCCGTGGTGGCCGGCGAGGTGCGCAGCCTCGCGCAACGCAGCGCTGCTGCGGCCAAGGAGATCAAGGTGCTCATCAACCGCTCGGTGGACGAAGTGCAGGCCGGCAACGAAGCCGCACGCGGTGCGGGTGACGCCATGCAGGACATCGTCACCCGCGTCGAGCGCATCGCCGGCTTCATGGGCGAGATCAGCCACGCCTCGCGCGAGCAGTCGCAGGGCATTGAAGAGGTCAACCAGGCCGTGACGTCGATGGACGAGGTGACGCAGCAGAACGCCGCGCTGGTGGAGGAGGCCGCCGCCGCGGCCGAGAGCCTGCGCCAACAGGCCCAGGAACTGCGCGGCGCGGTGGATGTGTTCCGGCTGGCGTGATCTCCGCACGGTAGCGGAAGGTTGAGGTGACGTTGCAGTCGGTAACCGACTGCGCGACAAATCTGGCAAACCTGTACGGCGCGGAACTTGGGCCGTGCCCGCAGACTCGCACCATGGAATCTGCCAGCCAATTTGCAACGCACGGTGACGGGATGCTCCCGGAGCTTGTGCGCCCCAGTCCATGTCCGCCGTAGGTCAAGCCTTTCATTCCGTGGTCGCAGTTGACGACCACCCCCTCGTTCTCGAGTCCATTCAAGCGCTGCTTGCCGGATCGCCGTATCTGCAGCTTGTCGCCACCGCGGCCGACGGGGCGGAGGGGCTGCAGCTGATCCGCTCGGCGCGCCCCAAGCTGGCAATCATCGACATCAACTTGCCCAGCCTGGATGGGCTTGAGCTGGTGCGGCGGGTCCGTGCACAACGCCAGGACATCGGCATCGTGACCATCTCGGCGGAAAGTGCAGACGACAATGCGAGGCTGGCTTTCCTGGCCGGCGCGAATGCCTACGTCGAGAAATCCGAAGCGACGTCCGTCCTGTCGGCGGCGCTGTTGCTGGCCGCGCGCGGATATCTCTCGTTTCCGCATGCGGCGATGGGCCCCGCAGAAGGCGCAGGCCTGGCCGCGCTCACCAAGCGGGAGCTGCGCGTGAACCAGCTGCTCACACAAGGCCACGGCAATACCGAGATCGCCAAGCGCCTTGGCATCTCGCCGAAAACGGTCTCAACCTTCAAGCACCGCATCTCCAAGAAGATCGGGCTCGCTGCCTGACCACCGACGTCCTCGCGACGTCGCGCTGGCAGACGCGCTTTCCTGCGGCTGCGCTATCGGCCGATCTCTTCAATACCCACCACGATGCGACGACACCCGTGCAGCCATTGCGCGCGTGGGGTACGGGCGTGGGCGAAAAAAAAAGACCGCTTTCTCAAGCGGTCTTTAAAGTCGATATGAAGCTGTGAAACTGTCACTCAAGCTTCGGAGCGCATCATAATCGAAAATCGATGAGCTTCAATACTTTAATTTTCGTCATTCATCGGATTATTTTATTGAATCTCTGGATGATGCCGCTTGGGATTGTGGATTCGATTTTTGTAAGCCTCGCCTACAGGACGCGAGATTTTTTATAGATCGTTGATTCGTATGGGTAATTTTATGGCTTCGGATTAGGTATCGTATTTACCACAGGGCAATTTCGTGCATTGGTGAGTGAATGTCAATGGAATACATAATCGCTGAATCGCAATTCCCCGCGATGATGTTTTTCAAGGACAACGATATGAAGATCAAGCTGTTTGCGGCGGCAGCCGCAGCCCTGGTTTCCGCAGGTGCCTCCGCGCAATCGAGCGTGACCCTGTACGGCGTGGCCGACGCTGGCATCGAGTGGGCCAACAAGGTCCCCGGTACCAACGGTGGCGGCAACTCGCGCGTGTCCATGCAGTCGGGCAACGGTATGACGGGTTCGCTGTGGGGCCTGCGCGGCGTTGAAGACCTGGGCGGCGGCCTGAAGGGCATCTTCAACCTGGAAAGCGGCTTCGACATCGGTCGCGGTACGAGCGAAGACGGTCGTCTGTTCGGCCGTAAGGCCTACGTTGGTCTGCAAGGCCAGTGGGGTCAACTGACCCTGGGGCGTCAGACGAACTTGCTGTACGACTTCACGACGCAGTACGACCCGATGGCGCTGGCCTCGCGTTACTCGATCCTGTCGCAAGACGCTGCCATGGGTGGCCGTGCTGACAACGCTGTGAAGTACGTGGGTACGTTCAACGGCCTGACGGCGTCGGCGCTGTATTCGTTCCGCAATGATGGCCAAGAAATCGCTGGCAACAGCAAGGTCGGCCGTGAGTGGAGCGCTGGTTTGAACTATGCCGCAGGCCCGTTCTCGGTGGGTGCGGTGTATGACCAAACGAACGGCAACTCCCCGCTGACGGCTGACATCAAGACGCAACGTGCGACTGTGGCCGGTACGTATGCCTTCGGTCCGGCCAAGCTGTTTGCAGGCTACCGTTGGGGCCACGTAACGGGTCTGCCGGTTGATGCCGAGACGCGTTCGAACCTGTACTGGCTGGGTGCTGGCTACCAAGCCACGCCGGCGCTGTCGCTGACGGGGGCTGCCTACTATCAGAACCACAAGTCTGATGTGGGCAACCCGTGGCTGTTCTCGGTGGGCGCCGACTACGCCCTGTCCAAGCGTACCGATGCGTACCTGAACCTGGCCTACGCCAAGAACAGCAGCAATGCACTGCTGCCGATTGGCGTGGCACAGGACACGACGCCTGCTGTGGTTGTGAACCCGGACGGCACGACCAGCAGCTCCAATCAAATGGGCGCGATGGTTGGTATCCGCCACAAGTTCTAATCGGCGCTTAGTCGGCTAGATAAAAAAACCCGGGCTTGCCCGGGTTTTTCTTTGGTCTGCGCGATGCGCGAAGGTCAGTGCAGCACCACGCGCCGCACCAGCGCCACCAGCGGCGGGCGGATCGAGCGCTCGATTACCGGCCGCAAACGCAGCGGCTTGAGCAGCATCTTGGCCGCCATGTCGATCGGCAGGTGCGAGCGCACCAGCGCGCTCACGCGCGAGTTGAGCGCGCGCACGTCGGCCTCGGGCACCTCTTCCTGATCGCGTTCGATGCGCAGCACGTTGCGCAGGGCGATCATCGAATCTTCGTTCTTGATTTCGCGCAGGCGTGAGGCGAGTGCCTTGAGCACACGCGCACGGCCGACGCCTTCGCGGGCATTGCACTCGTTGAAGAAGCGCAGGAAGTGCTTGTAGTGACGGACTTCATCCGCCGAGATGCGGCTGGCGAGGTCGCGCAGCACGGGCTCGTCGGCATCGGCGGCGGCCTGGGCGATGGCGCGGTAGAAGGTGGCGGTGCCCATCTCGACCACGCAGCGCGCCACCATTTCCAGTGCCTGCGTCGGCTCGAACTGGTCGATCGAGCAGGTGACGGAGTACTCGTCGAAAAAGCGGGCGTAGCCGCGCTCCCAGTCGAACTCGGGCCAGACGGTTTCAACGTAGCGGCGCAGGGCGCGGCCATGCTGCAGCTCTTCGCGCTCCCAGTGGGCGATCAGCCAGTGGGCGGTTTCGGGGCGATCGGCGTAGTACTGGGCGAGATTGCCTGCGTAAAGGTCGGAGCCGCTTTCGACAAACGAAGCGCTGACCACGAGATAGAACAGCGTGCGGTTCTCGCGCACGCGTGCAACGTCGATGCTGCCGTAAGCGATTTCGTGGACGGTCCACGGGAGTTGTTCGCTGACGGATCCTGCTTCCAGATGAACCTGTGACACGGTGCGTCCTCCGTTGGCGATGCCGCAAGAAGTCGGCTGCCTTAGCATGAGAATGAAACATCACGTCTCATGTTTCAAGACACTTTTGCGTCAATAAAGGTTCCTATAAGCAATCTTCTGCGTACAAAGTGGCGCTAAGGCTATGGCGATTGCGTCACTCTGGCGATTTACGCATCGGCTGGCGCCGGGCGTGCTGCAGCCCGTAGGTGAAGGCGCCGAGCGCGACCAGTGCCGACGCCACCATCGCCCACTCGACCGCCGCGTAACCGCCAGAGGCCTTCCACAGCAGCGCGCCCAGCCACGGCGCACTGGCCTGGGCCAGCAGCACGGGCGTCATCATCAGGCCGTTGAGCGTGGCGTACTGGCTGCGCGAGACCAGTTCCGGCATGGCGATCGCGCGCAGCATGGTGTTGATGCCGTTGGCCGCGCCGTAGACGAGTGCAAAGACGATCAACAGCGGCCCGCTGGAGAGCGCCAGCACGATCAGTGCCACCGCCATCGCGACATACGTTGCCGGGGCGATGCGTACCGGATGCTCCAGGCGAAAGCGCATCATCGCCAGCCGGCCAAGCACCTGAGCCGGGCCGATGAGCGCGGCGATCAGCAACTGGCGGCTGGTCGGCTCCCCTTTCTCGGACAGCAGCGGAATCAGGTGCGCACCGAGCACCGTGTTGGTCAGGCTGACCGCCACGAAGGCCAGCACCACCGCCCAGAACACCGGCATGCGCAACGCCATGCGCCATACCGAAGGCTGCGGCGGTGCCGCCACACCGGCTGCTTCTGCCGGCGCGTGCATCGGCGGCCGCACGCGCAACCGTGCATGGATGGGCAGGCAGATCAGCAGATGCGCCAGCGCGAAGCACTGCAGCGTGTGGCGCCAGCCGATGTGCTCCACGCCCCATTGGGCCAGCGGAATGCAGATCGTGCTGGCGAACCCGGCAATCAACGTGAGGCCGATGATGGGGCGCTGGTAGGCATCGCCAAACGCTTGGCGCAGCACGACGAACGCCGGGTCGTAGAGCGTGGTGGCCATCGCCACGCCCAGCGGCAGCCAGAGCAGCAGAAAGGCGGTTTCGCTGGAAACCTGTGACCAGGCCAGCAGGCTGCCTGCTGCCAGCACCGTACCCAGGCCCATGACGCGGCGCGCGGGCCAGCGGTCCAGTGCGTGCCCGACCCAGAACGAGCACAGCGCCCACACCAGCAGCCCCAGCGAGAACCCGCCCGCCAGGAACGGTCGCGCCCAGCCGAGCGTGTCGTGCATCGGCGCAAGGAAGACGGTGAAGGTGAAGTAGAGCGTACCCCACGACACCGTTTGCGCGAGGCCGAGCAGCAACACAAGGCGCCGGCCTTCGGGCGAGGCCAGCGAGAGCATGGGTGTCATGGAGACTGAAGCGGTGGGCGGCGGGTCACAGATGCGCCCGCGCGCGGCGTGTGGGCCATTCTAGCGGCGCAGGCCTGAGCGTGCGTGCCCCGGTCGAAGGGGGTGCTCAGCTAATGGTTGCCGGCGAGCGTGCGCAGCGCTGGCGCATCGACGATCTCCACCGCCCGGTAGTGGCAGCGGATCCACCCCGCACGCTGCCATGCCTGCAGGTACTTGGAGATGGTCTGCCGCGAGCGTGCCAGCATGCGGCCCAGTTCTTCGTTGCTGGCGGCCACTGTATGACCGTCGCCCGCTCGGGCAAGCTGCAGCAGGCGCTGCGCGAGGCGCGCATCGGCGGGCATTTCGCTGGCGTGTTCGAATTCGTCGAAGATCAGGCGGATGCGCTGGCAGAGCTGCTGCATCAGCGCCCACATGCCGGCAGGGTAGGCGGCCATCACGCGCGCAAACGCCGCGCTGCCGAGCAGGATGAGCGTGGTCGGCCCCTGGGCATGCGCGCTGTGTGTACGGCCGCCGCCGTCGATGAGGGCGATCTCGCCAAACCACTCGCCCGCGCGCAATACGGCGTAGACGAGTTCGCTGCCGCCATCGGTCGTGCGGCTGATGCGCACACGGCCACGCACGATCAGGAACATGCCTTGCGCCGGGCCGCCGTGGGGGTGGATGCACTCGCCGTCGGGGTAGGTGATGAGGCGCGCGGTGGGCGCGATCTCGGCCAGCAGGTCAGCGGGGGCATCACGCAGCCAGCCTTGTGCGAGTTGCACGGGGGTGGGAGCGGGAATCGTGTGGGAGGCTTCGGCAGGCATGTCGGCAGAATGCGGCGAAGGGGGCGCGGATCATTGTCAAACGCTTGACAGTCTGCGCGCAAGCCCCGGCAGAGAATGGCCCGAGTTATCCACAATGGTTATCCACAGCAGTTGTCCACAGTGGTTATCCACAACAAGCTGCGCACCCATGACGCGGCATCCGTGACCTATTCAGGCGACGAAGGAGACACCTCATGACGCACGACACCGCGCCGCGCGCGACGTTTTCCCACATGGAGCACGGCACCCGCGAGGACTGGGGCGCCATCTCGGCCGAGTTCATGCCTTTCGCCCGCGCGCTGCCCGATCGCGTGCTCGCGCATTTGAAACTGCTGGATGGCGACTGCGGCGGTTTCCCGATCGACCGCCTCGCGCACTCGCTGCAGACCGCCACGCTCGCCCACCGAGACGGCCGCGACGAGGAGTACGTGGTCTGCGCGCTGCTGCACGACATTGGCGACACGCTGGGCAGCTTCAACCACCCGGACATTGCCGCGGCCATCCTCAAGCCGTTCGTCAGCCCCGAGAACCTATGGATGGTCGAGAAGCACGGCATCTTCCAGGGCTACTACTTCTTCCATCACCTGGGTTTGGACCGCAACCTGCGCGAGCAGTACCGCAGCCAGCCCGAGCTGTTCGAGCGCACCGCCGAGTTCTGCGCCAAGTACGACGCCGCCGCCTTCATGCCCGACTACGACAACCTGCCGCTGTCGTTCTTCGAGCCGATGGTGCGCCGTGTGCTGGCCCAGCCGCGCAACTCCATCTACGTGAAGGAAGGCGAACGCGAGCTGTCTCAGCCGAAAGCTGAAGCCGCTTAAGCCTTCACCACGTTGACGGGTGCGCCGGCCGCCCAGGCCGCCACGTTGGCGAGCGTGGTGTCGGCGATGCCCGCCAGCGCCTCGCGCGTGAAGAACGCCTGGTGCGCGGTGACGATGACGTTGGGAAACGTCAGCAGCCGCGCGAACACATCGTCCTGCAGCACATCAGCGGAGCGGTCTTCGAAGAAGAGGTCCGCTTCTTCCTCGTAGACATCCAACCCCAGGTGGCCGAGCTGGCCGGTCTTGAGTGCGTCGATCAGGGCGGGGCTGTCGACCAGGCCGCCGCGGCTGGTGTTGATGAGCATGGCCCCCGTCTTCATGCTGGCCAGCGCCGTTGCGTCGATCAGGTGGTGCGTATCGGCATTGAGCGGGCAGTGCAGGCTGACGATGTCGGCCTGCGCCAGCAACTCCGGCAGCGCCACGTAGCGCACGCCCAGTGCCGCGAGCGCGGCCTGCGGAAACGGATCGAACGCCAGCAACTGGCAACCGAAGCCCGCCATGATGCGCGCGAACACCTGCCCGATCTGCCCGGTGCCGACCACGCCGACCGTCTTGCCCGCCAGATCGAAGCCCAGCAGCCCGTCCAATGAGAAATCCCCTTCGCGCGTGCGATTGCAGGCGCGGTGCAGCCGCCGGTTGAGCGTGAGGATCATGCCGACCGCGTGTTCGGCCACCGCATGCGGCGAGTACGCGGGCACGCGCACCACCGTCAGCCCCAGGCGCTGCGCGGCGGCCAGATCGACGTGGTTGAAACCCGCCGAGCGCAGCGCGATCAGTCGCGTGCCGCCGGCGGCCAGCGCGGCAAGCACGTCAGCGTTCAGGCTGTCATTGACGAACGGGCAGACCACCTCAAAGCCGGCCGCGAGCGGCGCGGTATGCACGTCGAGATGCGCGCGCTGGAAGACGAGGTCGAAGCCGTGGCCGCCGCGCGCCTGCGAGGCGCGGAAGCTGTCTTCGTCATAACGGTGGCTGCTGAAGAAGAGGATGCGCATGGCGGTGGTGCGGGCAGGTGTGATGTGGACAGCTTACCCGCACCGCCGCCGCGTGGCGCTCAAAGCGTCAGCACGATGCGTCCATCGACCTTGCCGGCTTTCAGGTCGGCAAACACTTGGTTGATGTTGTCGAGCTTGTCTTGGTGGATGTGAGCATGCACCAACCCTTCAGCCGCAAACTGCAGTGATTCCTGCAGGTCGCGCCGTGTGCCGACGATCGAACCGCGCACCGTGATGCCGTTGAGCACCGTGGAGAAGATCGGCAACGGAAAATCCCCCGGCGGCAGCCCATTGAGCGAGATGGTGCCGCCGCGCCGCACCATGCCCAGTGCTTGCGCAAACGCACTGCGTGACACAGCCGTGACCAGCACACCATGGACGCCGCCGATCTCTTTCTGGATGACGGCGGCTGGGTCCTGCTGGGCGGCATCGACCACCAGCTTGGCGCCCAACTCGCGCGCCAGCGCCAGCTTGTCGGGTGCCACATCCACGGCCACCACGTGCAGGCCCATGGCGATGGCGTATTGCACCGCCACATGGCCCAGCCCACCGATACCGGAGATGGCAATCCACTGGCCGGGCCGCGTGTCGGTCATGCGGATGCCCTTGTAGACCGTCACGCCGGCGCACAGGATGGGCGCAATCTCTTCAAAGCTGACTTGCGCGGGCAGGTGTCCGACGTAGTTCGGGTCGGCCAGCACGTATTCGGCATAGCCGCCGTTGACGGAGTAGCCGGTGTTCTGTTGCTCGTGGCAGAGGGTTTCCCAGCCGGAGAGGCAATG
Organism: Ralstonia sp. A12; assembly: GCF_000801955.1. GTDB lineage: Bacteria > Pseudomonadota > Gammaproteobacteria > Burkholderiales > Burkholderiaceae > Ralstonia. Next base: position 89,678 of record NZ_JSZO01000019.1, on the reverse strand, counting down.
CTCGCAATGGCCGCAGGCGGTGTAGAGCCAGGGCACGCCCACGCGGTCCCCTTCCTTGACGGCGGTGACGCCTTCGCCCACGGCCGCCACAAAGCCGACGCCCTCGTGCCCGGGGATGAACGGCAGGCGTGGCTTGACGGGCCAGTCGCCGTCGGCGGCGTGCAAATCGGTGTGGCAGACACCCGAGGCTTTGATGTTGACGAGAATCTGTCCGCGCCCGGGTGTGGGAATCGGCACTTCCTCAATGCGCAGGGGTTCGCCAAACGCGTGGACAACGGCGGCTTTCATCGTCTGGGCCATGACTGGTCTCCGAGTTGGGGGAGGATCCAGTCTGGTCGACACGCCGCCCGGGCGGGTTGATGTGAGTCAACCGTGTGGAGGCGTTGGGCGGCAAGGCTGTTAGCATGCCGGCATCTTTTGGCTTTCCTGCGAGCAGCGTCCCTTGCCCGTCACTCCCACCTTCCTCTGGCACGACTACGAAACCTTCGGCGCCGTGCCGCGCCGCGATCGCCCCGCGCAGTTCGCAGGCATCCGCACCGATGCTGAACTCAACGAGATCGGCGAGCCGGTCGAGCTGTTCTGCCAGCCCTCCAACGACTGGTTGCCCGATCCGGTGTCGTGTCTCATCACCCGCATCACGCCGCAGCAGTGCGCCAAGCAGGGCGTGCCGGAATACCAATTCGCAAAGGCCATCGAGCGCGAATTGGGCACGCCCGGCACCATTGGCGTCGGCTACAACACCATCCGCTTTGACGATGAGATCACGCGCCACCTGTTCTGGCGCAACCTGATCGACCCGTACGCGCGCGAGTGGCAGAACGAATGCGGACGGTGGGACCTGCTCGACGTGGTGCGCACCACGTGGGCGCTGCGTCCCGAAGGCATCCAGTGGCCGAAACACGAGGACGGCAAGCCGAGCTTCAAGCTGGAGCATCTGTCCAAGGCCAACGGCCTGGTGCACGAGGCTGCGCACGATGCCGTGTCCGACGTGCGCGCGACGATTGCGCTGGCACGCCTGATCCGCAACGCGCAGCCGCGCCTGTTCGACTTCTGCCTGGCGCTGCGCAAGAAGGATCGTGTGCTGGCCGAGATTGGTGATGCACAGCGCCCGCTGTTGCACATCTCCGGCATGTATGGCGTTGAGCGCGGCTGCATGGCCGTGGTGTGGCCGCTGGGCTGGCACCCGACGAACAAAAACGAGCTGATTGTGTGGGACCTGGCGTTCGACCCGTCGGAGCTATTCCACATGGATGTCGCCACGATCCGCGAGCGCATGTTCACGCGCACCGCCGATCTGGCCGAAGGCACGACGCGCCTGCCCATCAAGTCGATCCACATCAACAAGTCGCCCATCGTCATCAGCAACATGAAGACGCTGCAGCCCGCGCAGGCCGCGCGCTGGGGCATCGATTTCACTGTGATCGAACAGCATGCGCACATCGCCCAGGGCGCGCCGGACATGCGCGAAACGTGGCGCAAGGTCTACGCCCGCGAGCTGGAGCCGATTGAAGATGTGGACCAGAACCTCTACGGCGGCTTCGTCAGCAATGACGACCGCCGCACGCTCAACGAACTGCGCACGCTCACCGGTGAACAGCTTGCGCAACTGCACCCGGATTTCGCCGATGAGCGTCTGCCCGAGCTGCTGTTCCACTACCGTGCGCGCAACTTCCCTGACACGTTGAGCGAAGAGGAATACGAGCAGTGGGAGCAGGTGCGTGCTGAGCGGTTGTTCGAGGGCAGCGGCGGCTATCTGACGTTCGAAGCCTTTGGCGAGCGGCTCCAGCAGTTGGGCGCAGAGGCCGCAGAAACCGGCGACAGCCGTGCGCAGACCATCCTGCAAGACCTGTACGACTACGCCCAGCAGATCGTGCCGGGCTAGTCGCTCAGTTACGCACAAAGAAAAACGGAGGCCAAAGCCTCCGTTTTTCTATGGTGATGCTTAAAGCCGATCAGGCCGCGCGCTGTGCCGCTGCCGGATCACGCCACTGCGTCAGCAGCTTGTTCCAGCGAATGCGTGCGGCTGCCAGGTTGGCGTCCTTCACGTGGCCGAAGCCGCGAATGTCTTCCGGCAGGCGCGCCAGTTCCACGGCCTGTGCCAGCTTCTGCGCATTCAGCCCCTTCACCAGTTCATCCACCAGCGTGCGGTATTCACCGATCAGCGCACGCTCGGTGCGACGCTCTTCGGTCTTGCCGAACACGTCGAACGCCGTGCCGCGCAGGCCCTTGAGCTTGGTGAGCAGCTTGAACAGGCGCATGGTGTTCGGGCCGAAGCGCTTCTTGACCAGGTGACCCTTCTCGTCGTGCTTAGCGGTCATCGGCGGTGCGAGCCAGAAGTTGAGCTGGTAGTCGCGGCCGGGCTCGCCTTCAAACTGCGCGCGCAGCTTGTCGAGGAAGGCCGGATCGGTGTACAGGCGGGCGACTTCGTATTCGTCCTTGTACGCCATCAGCTTCGACAGGTTGCGTGCCACGGCTTCCGTGAGCGCCAGCGTCTGGCCGGCGCCAACGACGGCGGTCTCGGCTGCGCGCACACGCTCGACCACTGCGCGGAACTCGGCAGCGTAGGCAGCGTTCTGGTACGCAGTCAGCAGATCGACGCGGCGGGCGATCAGCGTGTCCAGCGAGGGCAGGGCGATGACATCCGCCTTGGCACGCGGTGCATCGTCAGCCAGCTTCAGCACGGCATCACGATCCTGCGCGAGGTGGCGGCCCCATTCGAACGCGGTCTTGTTCTTCTCGACCGCCACGCCGTTGAGTTCGATCGCGCGGATGAGCGCGTCGTACGTCAGCGGAATCCAGCCCTTCTGCCACGCAAAGCCCAGCACCAGCGGGTTGGTGAAGATCGCGTCGCCCAGCAGGCGCACAGCCAGCGTGTTGGCGTCTTCAAACGCGCAGGCATCGCCGATGGCCGCGCGGATGTCCGCCTCGGCCGAGCTGCCCGGGAAGCGCCAGTTCGGGTTCTTGATGAAGTCGGCCGTGGGGGATGCCGTGCTGTTGATGATCGCGCGCGTCTGGCCGTGCTGCACCTTCGACAGCACTTCGTCCCCCGCCGAGACAATCGCATCGCAGCCGATCACGAGGTCCGCTTCGCCCATGGCGATGCGCGTGGCGTGGATGGAATCCGGACGCTCACCGATCTGCACGTGCGAGAGCACGGCGCCGCCTTTCTGCGCCAGGCCCGCCATGTCGAGCACGGTCACGCCCTTGCCCTCGATGTGCGCTGCCATGCCGAGCAGGCCGCCGATGGTCACCACGCCCGTGCCGCCCACGCCGGTCACCAGCACGCCATACGCGCGCTGGATGGCGGGCAGCTCAGGGTGCGGCAGCAGCGGCAGGCTGTCCATCGCAATGCCACGCGATTCGGGCTTGCGCACCTGTGCGCCTTCCGCCGTCACGAAGCTCGGGCAGAAGCCGTTCACGCACGAGAAATCCTTGTTGCACGACGACTGGTTGATCTTGCGCTTGGTGCCCAGCTCCGTTTCTAGCGGCTCGACCGACAGGCAGTTCGACTTGACCGAGCAATCGCCGCAGCCTTCGCACACCGCGTCATTGATGAACGCGCGGCGTGCGGGGTCGGCCATCGTGCCGCGCTTGCGGCGGCGGCGCTTTTCGGTGGCGCAGGTCTGGTCGTAGATCAGCACGCTGGTGCCTTGCACTTCGCGCAGCTCGCGCTGAATCGCATCGAGGCGATCGCGGTGGTGCACGGTCACGCCTTCGGGCAACTTGATTGCCGCGTTGTACTTCTCGGGTTCGTCCGTGACGATGACGATGCGCGACGTGCCTTCGGCATGCACCTGTGCAGCAATTTGCGGCACAGAGAGCGGGCCGTCCACCGGCTGGCCGCCGGTCATGGCCACGGCGTCGTTGTAGAGGATCTTGTAGGTGATGTTCACCTTGGCCGCGATGGAGGCGCGAACGGCCAGCAGGCCCGAGTGGTAGTACGTGCCGTCGCCCAGGTTGGCGAACACATGCTGGTCGCCCGAGAACGGCATCTGGCCGATCCACGCCACGCCTTCGCCGCCCATCTGGCTGAAGGTGTCGGTGCGGCGGTCCATCCACACGGTCATGTAGTGGCAGCCGATGCCGGCCAGCGCGCGCGAGCCTTCCGGCACGTTGGTCGACGTGTTGTGCGGGCAGCCCGAGCAGAACCACGGCTTGCGCTCGGCAGTGATGCGCGGCTTGGCGAGCGCCTTCTCTTTGGCGTCGATGATGGCCAGACGCGCTTCGATGCGCGAGCGCACATCCGACGGCAGCTCGAACTTCTCCAGGCGCGTGGCGATGGCGCGGGCGATCAGCGCAGGCGACAACTCGTAGTGTGCCGGCAGCAGCCAGTTGGCCATCGGCACCGACCATTCGCCGCCGGCATTGTCGCGCTCGTCAAACTTGCCGTACACGCGCGGGCGGACGTCGTCGCGGTAGTTGTACAGCTCTTCCTTGAGTTGGTATTCGAGGATCTGGCGCTTCTCTTCCACCACCAGAATCTCTTGCAGCCCTTCGGCAAAGGCGCGTGCGCCGTGCGCTTCGAGCGGCCACACGCAGCCGACCTTGTACAGGCGGATGCCGATGCGGCGGCAGGTTTCCTCGTCGAGGCCCAGGTCGACCAGCGCCTGGCGCACGTCCAAGTAGGCCTTGCCGGCGGTCATGATGCCGAAGCGCGCCTGCGGCGAATCGAGCACCACGCGGTCGAGCTTGTTGGCACGCACGTACGACAGGCCGGCGTACCACTTGTAATCGAGCAGGCGGGCTTCCTGCACCAGCGGCGGATCGGGCCAGCGGATGTTGAGGCCGCCCTGCGGCATGATGAAATCTTCGGGCAGGATGATCTCGGCGCGGTGCGGATCGACATCCACCGAGGCGGACGATTCCACCACGTCCGTCACGCACTTCATCGACACCCACAGGCCGGAGTAGCGGCTCATCGCCCAGCCGTGCAGGCCGTAGTCGAGGTATTCCTGCACGTTGGACGGATACAGCACCGGAATGCCGGCCGCCTTGAACACGTGCTCCGACTGGTGCGCCAGCGTGGACGACTTGGCGGCGTGGTCATCGCCCGCCAGCACCAGCACCCCGCCATGCGCGGACGAACCGGCCGAGTTCGCATGCTTGAACACGTCGATCGTGCGGTCCACACCCGGACCCTTGCCGTACCACATGCCGTACACGCCGCTGAACTTGGCGTTCGGATACAGATTGACCTGCTGCGAGCCCCAGACCGCCGTGGCGGCCAAGTCTTCATTGAGCCCCGCCTGGAAGACGATGTTGTGCCCGGCCAGATGCTTCTTGGCCTTCCACAAGGCCTGGTCCAGCGCCCCCAGCGGCGAGCCGCGGTAGCCGGAGATAAAGCCTGCCGTGTTCAGCCCAGCGGCGCGGTCGCGCTCCTGCTGCAGCATCGGCAGACGCACAAGGGCCTGCGTGCCGCTGATGTAGATGCGGCCACGCTCGAGCGTGTACTTGTCGTCCAGGGAAACGGTTTCGAGCGCGCGGCGTAGCGCGTCGTTCAGAGGGGCATTCATGCGTGCTCCGGGTGGGTGTGTCGGGATCACCGACAGCAGGTCTCTTTTGGTGCCGTCTGCGCCGCTTCTTGTGGAAACTGGCAGACAGCCGTGGGTCGGGGCATCGTAGCATCGCGTGACATTCCCAACACCGTGCAACGCAGCAAGAATGGGGGTGGGTTTTCCCGAGGTTGCGGCGTTTTCGGCACAGATGTGGCGCATCGGCCGAGCCGGCGACCCGGATGCTGCGGTGCGTGCAAAGTAGTAGCGGCGGGGTCGCAGAGCGCGATCCGAATCCGCAAACTTCAGTCAAGAAGCAAGGCATGCGTCACCTTGACTCTGGACTTTCCCCGGTGCCGCCGCCATCCTGCGCAGTTACGTCCTGAACACCCCATTCCAGACCATGTCCCGACCCCAACCCATTCGCGCTCAGCGCCGGCAAGCACTGCCGGCTGCCTGCACGCGCGTGCGTTGCGGCGCGGGGCATGACCTCCCGCCCGCGCACGCTGCCCTCCGGCACTTCCTGCTCGCCCGGCTTTCATAAGCCGTGCGGGGCAGCGCCCAAGCTGGCGTACCCGCTCCGCACGGCCTCCTCCGCTTTCGCTCCCTCTTCAACTCCGGTCCGGTGCTGATACGCGCCGGCACCGGCTCGCCTGCCATTGCCTGACACGACCCGGCGCGGCGGGCGAAGGACTTGCCATGGAACTCACCCAGAACTTCGTCAAGGCCAAGCGGCCTTGCGCGGATGGCTACCGCTGGTACATCCGCAACCGCCACAACGGCACCGATTACCAACACCTGCTCGACAGCCTCGTGCAGGAAGGCCGCATCACCGATGCCATCTGGCTGCTCGACAACTTCGGCCCCACCGACGCCGTGCTCGACGCCGACGACATCGAAGCCGATGCGCTGGTCTTCGCGGGCACGATCGTCGTGCGTGGCGGTATCTACGTCGACAGCGTGCTGCGCGCCGGGCAGGCCATCCGTGCGGGTGGCAGCGTGCGCGCGGGCGAGTCGATCACCACGGGCGGCGATCTTGAAGCCAAGGCTGGTCTGTACTGCGATGGCACGGTGCATGTGGGTGGCGACCTACGTGTCGGCTGGAGCCTGACCGCCACCGGCGCCGTGAATGTCGGTGGCGTTGCGCGCGTGCACCGTGACCTGCATTGCGATGCGGATATCGACGTGGTGGACGACCTGTTGATCGGCGAGGCGCTGGCTGCACGCGGCAACGTGCGTTGCGGCAAGGGCTTGCGCGCTGGCGGTGAGGCGATCGGCGAAGCGAGCATCTCTGCGGCAAACGGCATCCTCGCGGGCGCTGACTTGCGCGCGGGCACACACCTGGAGGCCGGCTGGGGCATCAAGGCCTGGGGCGACATCGAAGCCGGCGGCGCCATCCGCGCGGGCGAGGGCGTGGAGGCGGGCGGCACCATCCTTGCTGGGCCGGGCTACGGCATCCACGCCGGCCTGGCCGTACGTATGGACGACTGGCCCGCCAGTGCGCGCATCCTGGCAGCCGAGCCGCCGGCGCGGCTTATCAGTGGGTACTGGGCGGAGGCCGCATGAGCACCGTATTGACCCTGCCCATGCCGTCACCGGCCTTGCCGCCGTTGGCATCGATGGTGCAAGCGCTGCGCAAGTGGCTTGCGCCGCTCGGCCTGCGCACCGATGTCGACTTCAACAACGAAGACATCGAGCGCGAACTCGATGCGCTGTATGAGCGCATGCAAACGCCCGGCACGCCGCTGCATGGCATGACGTTGGACGACAGCACCTTGCCGGGCTTCCGCCTGCACACGCGCGAGGCCGATGGCGAGATCTATGTCTATGTCGAAGACGTGGCGGCGCGGCGCCTGGCCGGCTACACGGTCTTCAACCGCTTGATCGAGCTGGACAAACGTGCGGATCGCTTTCTGCGTTCACCGCACTCGAAGTACGCGTTGGCGTACCAGCGGCGCGGGTTGGCCTCGACCGTCTTCCGGCGCGCGCTCGACGGTGGGATGTGCCTGATGAGCGGCGCGCGTCAGTCCGTCGGGGTGCATGGGGTGTACGAGTCGCTCGCCAGGCACTACCCATCGGGGTATGTGGAGGTGCTCGACAAGCGCCTGCGCTACCTGGGCGAACAGGTGGACGATGTCGTCGTGCTGGAGGCCCTGCACACGCGGCGCGTGCTGCTGGGGGCGGGCTGGAGCTTGGCCGAATTGGCCGCCGCCACGAGGATGGTCGTCTGAAGGGTTGCCTGATGCGCGACAGATCCTATGCGGCGACCTCCGCAATCACGCGCTGCATTTGCAAGACCAACCCGTCCATCGCCTCGGCAGGTACGTTGCCGTAACCGAGGACGAGTCCGTTGTATTGCGCCGTCATCGTGCCGGGCAGGCAGAAGCGCGACAGCGGCCGCAGCACCATGCCCTGGGCACGTGCGGCGTGGCTGACCTCCACGTCCGACACGGGCGCGTCGAGCCGCGTTGACAGGTGCATGCCCCCAGCGCCGCCCGAAACCGTCACCACACCGTGCAGGTGCCGTTCAAGCGCGGCCTGCAAGGCATCGCGGCGCTCGCCATACAGGCGCCGCATGCGCCGCAGGTGCCGCGTGAAGTGTCCCGCTTCAATGAACTCCGCCAGCGCCAGCTGATCGGCCACGCGCCCGCGCAGCATCAGCGCGCCGGCCGCCGGCCGCAGCACGGTGGCCAATGCCGGCGGTACGACCATGTAGCCCAGGCGCAGCGCCGGGAACAGCATCTTGCTGAAGGTGCCCAGATAGACCACCGGCGCATCGGCGGTCAGCCCCTGCACGGCAGACAGCGGCGTACCGGTGTGGCGGAACTCGCTGTCGTAGTCGTCTTCGATAATCCACGCACCCGCCGCACGCGCATGCTGGATGAGGGCGAGGCGGCGTTCCAGACTCATCACCGAGCCCAGCGGGTATTGGTGCGACGGCGTGATGTAGATCAGCTTGGGTGGCGTGTCGTGCCAGTCTTCCGGGCGCGGGGCAAGGCCATCGGCATCCACGCCGATCGGCACCAGCCGCAGGTCGGCCGCCTGCAGTGATGCGCGCGCACCGTAGTAGCCGGGGTTCTCGATCCAGGCGGTGTCGCCCGCATCGGCCAGGGCGCGGGCGCAGAGGTCCAGGCTGTTCTGCGTGCCATCGGTGATGAACACCTGCGCCGCTTCGCAGCGCGCGCCGCGTGAGACGCGCAGGTATTCCGCCACCGCCTGGCGTAGCGCCACGTTGCCCTCCACCGGCCCGTAGCCGAGCTGCGCCGGGCGCACGCGGCGCCATGCCCGCTCGATGCAGCGCCGCCATTGTGCGAACGGAAACTCGTCCAGCGCGGGCGTGCCCGGAAGGAACGGCAGCGGATCGCTCATGCCGCCGCTCGGGCGCTCCAGGCCCGCGACACGGCGCGACAACACCGGCGGCGCTTCCGGGGCTTCCGCCGGCGCCTGCTGCAGACCCACCCGCGCAACCACCGTACCTTGCCGACGGCTGAGCACGAAGCCCTCCGCCGCCAGTTGTTCATAGGCATACAGCACCGAGTTGCGCGCCATGCCCAACTCCTCGGCCAGCGAGCGCGACGAGGCCAGCCGTGTGCCTTCTTCGATCTGGCCGCTCAGGATGGCTGTGCGCAGGCAGGCGTACAGCCGATGCTGCTGCGAGGGCCGTGCGCCGCCCTCCGCCTTGCCGCGTGCGGCGGTCCGTTCGTAGTTCGACAGCAAGACGCCGTAGTCCATCCTGGCTCCAAGGTTTTGCATTTCTGTGGGTCTACGCATGGTGCCACGGTTTTTTTATCGTCGGCAGATCGAAATCCCATCTGGAGCCTTGCCATGTCGACAACCGAAGCCACTCCGCCCACCGATCGCACGCGTGTGAACCGTGTCGCCCGTCGTGGTCACTACGATGCCGCCACGCTGCACGCCATCCTCGACGACGCCTATGTTTGCCACATTGCCTTTGCCGATGAACATGGCGTGCACTGCATCCCCACCGCGTGCTGGCGCGAAGGCGATCACCTGTACATCCACGGCTCCAACGGCAGCCGCATGCTCAAGCTGGCAGCCAGTGGCGCGCAGGTGTGCGTGACGGTCACGCATATCGACGGCCTGGTGCTGGCGCGCTCTGCGTTCAACCACTCGATGAACTATCGGTCGGTCGTCATCTACGGCGCGTTCGAGGTCGTGCCCGACGAGCAGAAGCCGGCCGTGCTCGATGCATTCATGGAGACCCTGGCCGTCGGGCGCTCGCAGGAGGTGCGCCCCGGCAACGCCAAGGAGTTGGCGGCCACTACCGTGCTGCGCATTCCGCTGGATGAGGCCGCGAGCAAGATCCGCACGGGCGGCCCGAAAGACGATGAAGAGGACCTCGCTTTGCCCGTGTGGGCGGGTGTGCTGCCCATGGCACTGTTGCCGCTCACGCCCGTGGTGGACGGCGCACCGACAGGCACGCCTGAGTACGTGCGCGAGTGGAAGGCGAATGCCCGTGTGGCCGATGCCGAGGTGGTGACGTCTTGAACACCGCCGTCGGTACTGCGGCTGTCGCAAGCCCGGCGCGCTCGGCCTGGTTGCTGCTTGGCGTGGTCGCCCTGGCGTGGGGGATCAACTGGCCGGTCGGCAAGGCCATGCTCGCCTACCTGCCGCCCATCTGGGTGGTGGCACTGCGCTCGGCTGTGGGCACGCTTGCACTGCTGGTGATCTGTCTGCTGCGTGGGCGGTTGGTGATTCCGAAGCGCGGCGACATCCCGGTCATCCTGAGTGTTGGCGTGCTGCACATGACGGCGTTCTCGGCGCTGGTGAGCCTTGGGCTGCAGTTCGTGCCGGCTGGGCGCTCGGTGGTGCTGGCGTACACCACGCCGTTGTGGGTGGTGCCGGGGGCGTGGCTGTTGCTGGGTGAGCCGCTGACCGGGCGGCGCCTGTTTGGTGTCGGGCTCGGGCTGCTGGGGTTGCTGCTGATCTTCAACCCGCTGACGTTTGACTGGCATGCGGGGCGTGCCGTGTTCGGCAATGGGCTGGTGATGCTGGCGGCGCTGTGCTGGGCGGTGAGCATCTTGTACGTGCGCTCGCACAAGTGGGTGACGCCGCCGTTTGAACTGGTGTTCTGGCAGGCGTTGCTGGCGACTGTGCTGTTGGTGCCGTTGGCATTGGTGCATGACGGCGTGCCGTCGATTGACTGGCGGCCGTCGTTGATTGGGCTGCTGCTTTACGGTGGCGTGTTCGGGATTGCGCTGGCGTATTGGGCGGTCACCACGGTCAATCGGATGTTGCCGGCTACGACCACGTCGCTGGGGTTGCTGGGGGTGCCAGTGTTTGGGATTGCTTGCTCTGCTTTGGCGCTGGGGGAGACGGTCAGCGCCACGCTGCTGGGGGCGATGGGGTTGATTCTTGGGGGGATATTGGTGGGGACTTTGGGGCGTGGAAAGTAGGGTTGTTTTTGGCCCTGGTGGTCCATCCCTGTTTCGTGCCCGGCAGGGGATGAAACAAGGGATGGACCACCAACAAAAAACAGTCAGTGCACCAGCTGATTGATCTCAATGATCGGCATCAGCACAGCCAGCACGATGAGCAACACAACAACGCCCATCGTCAAAATCAAAGCAGGCTCAAGCAACCCAGTCAGGAACAAAGTCCGTCGCTCCAATTCCTGGGCCTCACCCTGTGCCGCGCGCTCCAGCATCGCAGGCAAATTCCCCGTCGCCTCGCCAGAGCGAATCAAGTGCACCAGCACCGGCGGAAACTGATTCTGCGCCGCCAACGCCCGCGCCAGCGATGTCCCCTCCCGCACACGCGTGGACGCATCCTCCACGTTGGTCTTGAGCGCCACGTTGTTCAGCGTTTCCCCCGCCGCCTGCAGCCCCCGCAGAATCGGTACACCCGCACTGGTCAGAATCGCCAGCGTGCTGGCAAAGCGCGCGGTGTTGTACCCGCGCACGAGCTTGCCGAACAGCGGCGCCGTTAGCAGCCACTTGTGCCACGACAGTTGCAGCGCCGGCTGCTTGAGCAGATTGCGGATCAGCACCCCGATCGCCGCTAGCACGATCGCCGCCAGCCACCCCCAGTTGCGCACGAAGTCTGAGAGCCACAGCATCACGATGGTCAGCGTCGGCAGCTTCTGCTTGGTGTTGGCAAACACGCTCACCACCTGCGGCACCACGTACGACAGCAGGAAGATCACGATCGCAAACGCCACCACCGTGACGATGGCCGGGTACGTGAACGCCAGCTTGATCTTCGAGGTGAGTGCGTTGCGGCTCTCGATGTAGTCGGCCAGGCGCGTGAGCACGAGGCCGAGGTTGCCCGAGTGCTCCCCCGCCGAAACGAGTGCACGGTAGATGTCCGGAAAATCCTTCGGATGCTGCGCCAGCGCCACCGACAGCGAACTGCCGCCCACCACTTCCGCGCGAATGGCGGCAAGCAGTTCGCCCACGTAGGCGCGTTCAGCCTGATCGGCCAGCGCGGCCAGCGCTTCGTCCAGCGGCAAGCCTGCCACCAGCAGGCTGGCGAGCTGGCGCGTGATCAGTGCGTTCTCTTGTGCGGAGAGCCGCTTGCCGAAGCTCGACCCGCTGCGTTTGGTGGCCTGTGCGCCCAGCGCGTCGACCAGCAGTGGTGTGAGGCCGCGGGCGCGCAGCAGAGTGCGCGCCTGGCGCGCGCTGTCGGCTTCGATGACACCCTTGTCGGTTTTGCCGGCGGCGTCGGCGGCTTCGTAGCGGAAGGCTGGCATGGCAAATCGTGTTCGGTCAGGGCTTCTTGTTGGTGGCGCAATCGGCGGCGCGGTCGGGGATGACCATCCAGCGCTCCTGGCCGATGAGCAAGTCGTTCCACAGCGGCTTGGCGGCCGTGGCCGTTGCGGCGTCTGCGTCGGTGGTGTCGTGGCGGCAGCCGCGCAAGGAGATTTCCAGGTAGCCGATTGTCTGCCAACCGGCAGACGTGCGCGCGTAGATCTGCGGACGGTACTGCGGCACGGCGGGCAGGATCTCGGGCTGGCCGTCGCCGTCGAGGTCCAGCACGATCAGGCCGCAGGTGGCGGCGTCGCCCCGCTGGCACGCGAGCGAGATGAAGTTTTCGTGGTGTGCGCGGGCGTAGTCGATGAAGTCGGCGGGCAGGGTGGCGCCCGTCGGGTAGATCTTGGTGCTGGCGAGCACGGCATCGAAGTCAACGCTCTTGGCGCCGTTGCCCCAGCGCTGCGTCTTGGCCAGCGCCAGCGTGGCGCGCCGGTTGATCTCGGTATGGTTGGCAAGCGTGTTGTCGGCGGCGAGCTTGGCTAGCGCGGCCCGGCCCGGGCGGCCCATGTCGAAGCGCAGGGCATCGTAGTCGAACTGCTCGGCGGTGACCTTGCCGGCGGTCAAGCGCGCGAGCTGGCTGTTCAGCGCCAGACGGTGTTGCTCCAGCACGGGACTGACGAGCAGGGCAATCGCCACCAGCAGGCCGATCGCCACCGCCACGTTCACGCGGCCGATGCCGCTGAGCCATGCGCCACCGCGCAAGGCGGCCAGCGCGTAGCCCAGCGCATAGACGCAGCCGGTAAGCGCGACCAGCACGCCCCAGATGCGCTCGATCGTCAGGCCGTGCTGCTGGATGCGCAGCCACAAGGCGGTGAGCGCCAGCCCGGCGAGCACCGGCAGCGCCAGCGTGAACAGGCGCAGCAGGGCGGCCAGCCAGCGCGGGTAGCCTGGCGCCTCGCTGCCGTCACCGTACGCGGCGTTGATGAAGAGCACAGACACCGCCAGCAGCCACAGCAGCAGTGCGGCCGCATAGCGGGTGGCCCAGAGCGCCTTCAGGCCCGTGAAGGGCAGCGCCAGCACAAAGCCCGCGCCAATCAACAGCGTGAGCGGCAGCAGCCACTTGCATGCCGACAGCGCGTGCCGCTGGATCGACTCCACCATCACCGCATGGCGTCGGCAGAGCTGCACGGCATAGGCAAAGCACACCGTGGTGGCCGGCCAGGCAAAGGCAGACTTCCGGATCAGCTCACTGAAGAAGCGCAGCCCGATGACGTCGAACAACTGCGCACCCAGAAACAGCACCGCCCAGAAGATGCCGGTGAAGACTGCGGCGTCGATGACGAGGATGGCGTCGCGCCAGCTGGCGCGGAAGAGGGCGGGGTAGTTGGTCAGCGCATGGCCATCGGCGCGCAGTTGGATGAGCGGCAGCGCCAACACCCACAGCACAAGCGACACCAGCTGCACGCGGCCAAGGCTGGTGAAGCGCTCCGACGTCGTGCCCGTTTGCCCCATCCACTGGCTGTAACCGGCCAATGCGGCGATCAGCACCGCTGCGATGGCCAGCAGCACAACCTGGCGGCGCGGCGCGCTCGTGCGATCACACAGGTAATACGCGGTGGGGCCGAAGGCCAGGAGCGTGAAGGCGGTGGCCAGCACGGCCTGTTGCGTGTCGGCCATGGGCGCGCTGGACAACCGTCCGCACAGGTACAGACCCACGCCCTGCACCAGGGCAATCAGCATCAACCGCAACGACGGCATCTATGAGGGCTCCAGGGGCCAACAGGCCCTAGCAGCGCAGCCGGGCCGGGTCTATGAATGGCGCGCCGGGCCGTGGCGCGCCAGCCGTGCACGAGTCGCGCCTTAATCGCGCGTCACGCGCAGCACTTCTTCCAGCGAGGTCGCGCCTGTGTCGATCCAGCGCTGTGCGTCCATACGCATGGTCTGCATGCCCTGGCCGATGGCGAAGGCCTTGATCTCGGACTCCGCGGCCTGGCGGTGGATCATGGTCTGGATCTCGGGCGTGACGGTCAGCAGTTCGTACACACCGGTCCGGCCCTGGTAGCCAGAGTTGCCGCAGCGCTCGCAGCCGACGTGGTGCCACACCGATTTGTGCGCGGGCGTGGCCGGCGCCACACCATCCGCAACCGGCGTACCGGCCACGGCTTCCACTTCGGCGGGCGTGAGTTCGAGCACTTCTTCACGGCGGCACTGCACGCACAGGCGGCGTACCAGCCGCTGCGCCAGCACGCCCAGCAATGACGACGACAGCAGGAACGGCTCGATCCCCATGTCGATCAGGCGCGTCACAGCGGAGGCGGAATCGTTCGTGTGCAGCGTCGCCAGCACCAAGTGACCGGTCAGCGAAGCCTGCACCGCAATCTGCGCGGTTTCCAGATCGCGGATTTCCCCGATCATCACCACGTCCGGGTCCTGGCGCAGGATGGCGCGCAGGGCCTTGGCGAAGGTCATGTCGATCTTGGGGTTGACCTGGGTCTGGCCGATGCCGTCCAGGTCGTATTCGATCGGGTCTTCCACCGTCATGATGTTGGTGGACGCCGCATCGAGCCGCGACAGCGCAGCGTACAGCGTGGTCGTTTTACCGGAGCCCGTCGGGCCGGTCACGAGCACGATGCCGTGCGGCTGGTTGATCAGGTGGTCGAAGCGCGCCAGCGTGCCGGCGCCCATGCCGAGCTTGCCGAGGTCGAGCCGGCCGGCTTCCTTGTCGAGCAGACGCAGCACCGCGCGCTCGCCGTGGCCGGTGGGCAGGGTGCTCACACGCACATCCACCGGGCGCCCGCCCACACGCAGCGTGATGCGGCCGTCTTGCGGCAGGCGTTTCTCGGCGATGTCGAGCTGCGCCATGATCTTGATGCGCGAGATCAGCGCGCCGTGCAGCGCTTTCTTCGGGCGCACCACGTCGCGCAGCGTGCCGTCCACGCGGAAGCGCACCACCGAGGCGTTCTCGAACGGCTCAATGTGGATGTCCGATGCACCTTCGCGCGCCGCCTGCGTGAGCAGCGCGTTGATCATGCGGATGATGGGCGCGTCGTCTTCGGATTCGAGCAGGTCTTCCACGGCGGGAATGTCCTGCATCAGGCGCGAGAGATCGACCTCGCCTTCCACCTCGCCGACCACCTGGGCGGCGCTGCCGTCCTGGGCGTTGTAGGCCGTTTGCGTGGCGGTGGAGAGCGCGGCGGTATCCAGCGTCACCAGGTGCAGCGCGCCGAACACGCGGGCCAGCTCGGCCAGTGCGGTGCGCGAGGTTTCCGGGCAGACCCAGACTTCCAGCGTGTCGACATCCTGCCGTGCGACGAGCAACTTGGCGTCACGTGCGAACGCGTACGGCACCAGCCGCACTGCCGATTGCGAAGGCGGCTCCAGCGTCTGGACGTCGGTGGTCAGGGCTTGCGTCGTTGCCATGATGTGTTGTCCTCGGCTGCTTTAGCCGCCGTTCCTTGGCGCGTTGCCGTCGTAGCCGCCCGAGGTGGGCGCCGCGAAGTTCTGCAGGCGCGGCTCGCTGCGCGTGGTGCCTTGTGGCATCGGCAGCGGTGCACCTGGCGGCACCTGCGTGCCGACCGGGCCCTTCGGCACGATCGATACGTCGCCGTAGTTGTCGGCCGGGCGCATGGCCTCGGGCGCGGGCAGTACCGGCGTGTCCTTGTCGGAGGTCGTCGGCAGCATGTTCGGCGAGACAAAGCCTTGCTGCGTGCCACGCATGTAGTTATAGCGGTTGTCCGACAGCGCGCCCGTCGCTTCGGCCGTACGCAGGATGATCGGGCGCAGGAACACCAGCAGATTGGTCTTCACGCGCGTCTTGCTCTCCGAGCGGAACAGCGCACCCAGGATGGGGATGTCGCCCAGGCCCGGCACCTTTTGCTCGCCGTCCTGGTAGTTGTCTTCCAGCAGGCCACCCAGCACGACCACCTGGCCATCGTTGGCCAGCACGTTGGTCTCGATGGAGCGCACGTTGGTGGTCGGGCCTTGCAAGGCGTTCTGCGTGCCGTTCACCACCGACGACGACTCCTGGAAGATCTGCATCTTCACCAGCCCACCGTCCGTGATCTGCGGCTTCACGCGCAGCGTGATACCCACGTCCTTGCGATCGAAGGTCTGGAACGGCTGCGATGCCGTGCCTGATTGCTGCGTGTACGAGCCGGTGGTAATCGGCACGTTCTGGCCGATCAGGATCTTGGCTTCTTCGTTGTCCAGCGTGATCAGGTTGGGGGTAGACAGCACGTTGACCGAGCCATCCGAACCCAGTGCGCTGAGGAGCGCGCCCAGGCCGCTGCCCCGGTTGAACACCCCCACGTTGCCACCGTTGAGCTGACCGACGTTCAGGGCACCCAGCGCAGTTTGCGCCGCCGTACTGCCGATGCCGCCCGAGCTGATGGCGGCAATCGTGCCGGCCAGATTGAGCACGTTGCTCGAACCGGTGCCGAAGTTGGTGCCGCCCCCCACAAACGTGCCGGGGCCGCCCCCGCCCGCCAGCCATTGGATGCCCAATTGCGAAGCCTTGGTGGCCGTCACTTCCACGATCATCGATTCGATATAGACCTGAGCGCGGCGTGCGTCCAGGTCGTCAATCACGGCGCGCAGGTTGCGGTAGACCGGCTCGCTGGCGGTGATGATGAGGGCGTTGGTGGCGGCGTCCGCCTGGATGATGCCGCCGGTGGCCGGGATGTTGTTCTGTCCGAACGAGGCACGGAACGACGAATTGCCGCTGCCCGCACCGCTGCCCGAGCCGGAGCCACTGCCGTAGTTGGTGTTTTGCGTGTTCTGCGTGGTCGTGGTGCCGCCGGTCGGTTGCGAGGTCGCACCCTGCGCGGCGCTCTGGCCACCCGGGCCCGTGGATGCCGAGGCCGACAGCGTGGAGTCGGCAGCCACGATGGCGCGCAGTGTCGTCGCCAGTTGCACGGCGTTGGCGTTCTTGAGCGGCACCACCCAGATGTTGCCAGGGCGTGCATTGGGCACATCCAGCTTGGCGATCAGTTGCTTGGCCTGCGCCAGACGCGCGGCGCTGGAGGCACGCACCATCACGCTGTTCGAGCGCGGTTCGGCCACCACCGAGGTACGCAGGCTCGGGTCCGACAGCGATGCACCGGCACCGGCTGCACCGCCGCCGCCGGCAGACGGATCCAGCAGCTTCTGCAGCGTGGCGGCCACGTCGATGGCCACGGCGTTGCGCAGCGGAATCAGTTCGGTCTCACCGGCGGCCGGCGTGTCGATCGACGCGATGATGCGGCCGATGCGGCGCAGGTTGTCTGCGTAATCGGTGATGACCAGCGTGTTGTTGGCCGGGTACGCGGTGATCGTGTTGTTGGGCGCGATCATCGGCCGCAGCACCGGCACCAGGTTGTTGGCCGATTCATGCTGCAGGCGGAACACCTGCGTGACGACCTGCTCGCCGCCGCGCGCACCTGCTGCACCCACGCTGGTAGGCGAGCCCTGCAGCTTGGCATCGGCTTCCGGCACCACCTTGGTAAAGCCGTTGCCCTCGACAATCGCGTAGCCCTGCATGCGCAGGATCGAGCCGAGCGATTCCAACGCCTGCGAGCGTGTCACCGGCTTCTCGGTGACGAGGTTGACCGTACCCTTCACGCGCGGGTCAACGATGAAGTTCTTGCCGGTAGCCTGGCCCACGGCCTTCACCACCGATTCCAGATCGGCGTTGACGAAGTTCAGCGAGACCTCATCACCGGGATTACCGGTGTTGCCATTTTGAGAGGCCGCCGCGCTGGAGGGCGGCGCCGCAAAGACGGGCATCGAGCCGGCCACCATCGTTGCGCAGCACGCCAGGACGATGGCGCGGACGGTGAGTCGGGAAGAGGCGTTGTGCATGGTCTCGTTCATGGTTGTCGGTGCGCTGCGGCACACCGGCTTAAGAATCAAAAGCGTAGTCGATAGTGCGAGCCGTCACGCGGGCCCAGCAGGCTCAACAAGCCGATCAATTGCGGTTCCGACTCCGGCGTGGCACTGGCCACACCGTCAAAATGCGCGCCCTGTCCGAGCGTTCCTTGGCCCTGCAGCGACAGCGGTCCGGCCAGCGTCGACAGGGCCAGTTGCATGGGCCCGCCGCCCGCGCCGCCAAACGACAGCACGGCCTGATAACTGCCCAGCGGCCGTACCCGGCTGAGGCTGGATGATACCTGCTCAACCGTGACGGTTAGGGCGCCCTGGACCGTGTCCGGCTGGCCCTTTCCACGGCCAAATTGCCCCGACAGCGGCGTCCACTGCGCACGCAGCCGGCCATCCAGCTTGAGCGTGTTGAACGGTGCACCGATGCCCTCCAGCAGCGACGCCGGCAGCTTGATCGCACCGGCCTCGGCCTGCCAGTTGCTGGGCGTTA
The DNA here is from genome assembly GCF_000801955.1 of Ralstonia sp. A12. GTDB lineage: Bacteria > Pseudomonadota > Gammaproteobacteria > Burkholderiales > Burkholderiaceae > Ralstonia. Next base: position 71,127 of record NZ_JSZO01000019.1, on the reverse strand, counting down.
CCGTCAGCGCTACCGGCTGCTCCAGCGCGCGGTCGTGCGCCACATGCGCCCGCAGCGTGCCGGTCAGCAGCGGCAGCATGTCGACCGACCAGGACAGCCGCCCGGGCAGCACGGTTGCATCGGCGCCGCCGTTGCCGGCCGTGAGCGCCAGCGTCGCACTGCCATGCCAGATACTGCCTTGTGGATCGGCCAGCAGCACACGCTGCCCCGTGGCCGACGCCACCCGTTCAGCGGCCCATGCCGCCGGGTACTGCGATATGACCGTCACGCCCACTGCCAGCAGTGCAACACCGCACCACAGCAGGCGCCGGCCCAGGCTCGTACGTTCAGACGCATCGCGGCGGCGCAAGCGCAGCGGCGGTAGTGATTCGATCGCCATCGGTACAGCGTCAGCGGCTCGTGGCGGCGGGGCCTTGCAGCGTTGCCGTCACGTTGACCAGGGCGGTGGCGCCCACGTATTTGATGTTCGCGTCGATCACCTTCATGCGCTGCGCCTGCCGCACTTCCTGCAGCCATTCAGCGACCGCGCCGAAGGGCACCTTGTCCAGTTGCACCTGCACGCTCTCGCCCGACAGCGCCATCCGCGTGGCCTTCAGGCCGTGGTTGGTGAGGCTGGTGTTGAGTGCCTGCTGCAGTTCTGCACCACGCGGCACGGGCGCGGCGGCAATGGCCGACAGCCCGCGGGCTTCCTGGCCGAGCGTTTCCATTTCGGCCAGTTGGCTGCGCATTTGCGGCAGGGCTTTTTCGATGCGGCGCTGGCCTTCAAAGGCCGGGTCCCACAGCGCCAGATAGATGATGACCAGCACGAGGATCGCACCACCGCCCGCCAGGATGCGGCGCTCGCGCGGCTCGCGCTGCATCCAGAAGGTCGTGACGGCGTCGCGCACCGAGTCCGGCACGCCAATGCGTGGCAGGCGGCGCGCAGAGGAGGAAGGAGAGGAAGTCGCCATGGAGGAATCGTTATTGGGCGATGGAGACCGTCCAGCGCGAGCCCGGTACGGTGGCCTCGGCGCCGCGCGGGGCCTCGGCGGTATCCATGTTCAGGCCGATGTTGCGGGCAGCGGTGCGCAGCGCGTTGGTGTCGGTGCCGTCCTTGAGCGTGACTGTCAGCGCGCGGCCGTGATAGTCCAGCGCAAGCAGCGCATCGGGCGCGAGGCTCGTGGCTGCCTGGGCAAAGCGATCGGCCAGCGGCAGGAAGTCTTCCGGCGCGGATTTGCCGGCGGCCAGGCGCAGTTGCTCGACCTGACGGCGCATCTGCGCGGGCGGGTCGAGGATCACCGGCGTATTCGGGAAGGCCGTCTGCAGTTGCGTACGCATGGCGGTATCGAGACGCTTCTGTTCGGCGCGCAGCGTGAGCCAGCGTGCGTTCATGCCAACGAGCTGCACCACCACCAGCAGCACGGCCAGCGCGATCGGCAGGCGCCACATGGACCAGTCCACGCCGGCCATGCCGCCGTTGGCGAAATCGAACTGGCAGAGGTCGGCTTCGCCCGAGGCGAGCGCGTTGCGCGCGCCAGCCGCCCATGCCGCCCAATCGAGGGTAGCGGCGGCCGGGTCCGCAGACAGGCCGGGCGCCAGCTCGCGCAGGGCGGGCGACACCATCAGCCTGGCCGGGGTGGGCGCAATGGCCAGCCAGTTGGCGACGTTGGCCGGCAGCAACCGCAGGCCGTAGCCCTCGGCGGCGCCAGTACGTACGGTGATGTCGACGGCAGCGGGCGCGTCCGGATCGGACGGCGGCGCGGCATCGAGCGCGATGGTGGCCGGGGCGATGATCGTCGTGGCAGCTTCCGCAGCCGCTGGTTCAGCCGGCGCGGGCGTTTCGAGCGACGGCTCGGCGCGCTCGGCATCGTTGGCGGCGTCTGCCGACGGCGCAGCAGCCGCAGGTGTTTCAAACGGCAGGCAAAGCTGTGCGGGCAGCAGGTGACACGTGCGGTGCTTGTGCGCGCCGAAGTTGTCGAGGATGAAGCGGACCCACGCGCGGTCCGTAATCATCAGCGTGCGCGACTGCGGCTCACGCGGGGCACGCCAGCCACGCACAGGGGCGGCGCTCAGGCGCGGGCCCAGGGCGATGTGGCATTGCTGCGCGTCTTGCACCAGGCGGTCTTCCACCAGGTTGGGCAGGGCCAGGCGCAGTTTGGGCAGGGCCAGCGGCGGCACGCTGGCAGGCACCAGCAAGACATCGGCGGCCGGCAGCAGCAGGATCAGGCGGTCGGCCGCAGGCAGCTCGTCCGTGCGCGAGGTGCCTTCACGCAGGATGCGCTGCGCACCCTGTGCGCCTTCCTCGCGCACCAGCGCAAACGGCACGGACGCGAGCGCACCCGCTTGCCAGCGTTCGGGCGATTGAATGGGCCGGTGCGGCAGGCGCACGTACAGGGAGGTCGTCAAACCGCTCCTCTATTGAGAGTGTTGATGCGAGCTACCGGAATCGCCGGGAAAACCGCCGGATTGCGCAAGACCCGCGATGCTGAACGATGCGGATGACAATACGGCGAAGGCTAGGGTCTGTCTACTTACGGAATGTCCGCAGTTAGTGGGGTGTTGCAGCGCCGTCATGACGGAATTCCGTCGATGCGGCGAACCCAGACAATACGTGTCGCGTTATTGTTGACCGGATCGCCACGTGAAACAAGCGCCACTTGGCCCAGCTGTGCGCGCTCGTGGCGGGCCATGCCGTAGACCAGGAAATAGTGCGTCTGCACGTCGAGCAGGTTGGCCGCGGCTGAGGTGTCCACGCCGGGCGCGAGGCCGCGCAACTGGTTGGTGACGTCGCCGATGTTGCGGAAGTAGGCGCGGTCGCGCGCCTGCACCAGCGCCCGCGCGCGGTCCAGGCTCAGGCCGGGGATGACGGCGGCCAGCACTTCGGCGCTGGCCGTGTTGGCATTGATCTGCGTGCGCGTGGGCAGCACGATCACGTAGGGGCGCAGCTTGCGCACGGCGTCCGCCGTGTAGCCGGGGATGGACAGCAGGCTATCGACGTCGTCGAGCGGGCGCGGGCCGTTGCCGCCGCTGGTGCCGCTGTCGTCGCCGCCTTGCTGGCCGCCGGTACTGCCCTCGACCGACTGGATGCCGCCCAGCGTCTGCGCCAGGGTCGTCGCCGTGAGATCGGCCAGGCCTGGGTCGAGGCTCAGCGATTGCAACAGCTGGCCGTAAGCTTTGATGCCGTCCTTGTCGCGGCCGGTCACGATGGTGCGCGTGCCCAGCGTCTGCATCTTCAGCAGGTTCATCAGGTTGAAGCGCGCCTGGGCATCGAAGATGCGGCCCGAGAGGTACGACTCTTCACCTGCCGTATCCGTGCGCAGCGAGCTGCCGAGGAAGTCCGACAGCTTGGTCTCCTGAATGGGCACGGCCCAGATCTCGCCCAGGTGGTCGACGGCGCCGGTACGGCGCAGGTCGTCACGCAGGATCAGGCGGGCCCAGTCGATGCCTGCCCGCGCGATCCACGTGGCCTGGGCCTTCAGGCGCTGGTTTTCCACCGCGCGAATCTCCACCTGCTGGCGCCACAGCATGCCCGAGACGATCACCACGGCCAGCGTGACCACCAGCAGCGCGGTGACAATGGCCGCGCCGCGCTGGCGCGCACCACGGTGCAGGGGCTTGGACGAGCATCGCGCCATGTCAGAGCCCCGTCATACAGATGCGCGTGAAGCGCTGCGGCGCGCCCTGCGGTGTCATGCGCACGAGCAGCGCCAGCTCCACCGCACGCACCGAGGCCGCCGGCACCACCACGCCGTTGTTGGCGGACGGTGCCGATGCGCTGGGCGTGGATGCCGACGGCAAGCCCGTCAGCGTGGTTGTATTGCTGCCGCCCGGAAACAGCGCCGCCGATAGTGCGCCGGTACTGTCGAGCCAGCCGCCGGGTTCGATCCAGGCGCGGGCACTGATGCTGTCGATATTGGTGGCGAGCTGGTAGCGCGCTGCGTTGCCACCGCCCTGGCGCAGGTTGTCGAGCGCGCTGCGCAGGTCGCTGCGGTTGGTGATGGGTTGGCTTTGCAGGCGTTCTAGCCGGCTGTCGACGATGCGATAGAGCACCACCTGCCACGCGGGCGGCTGGCCATCGTCGCGGCGGTCGCGCACCAGCAGCACACGGTTGGCGTCCACCTCGATCGGCGAGCGCGACAGCGTGTTCGGATCGGCCAGTTGCGTGCAGTCGGCGTCGAACTGGGCGTAGGCGGTCTTGAGGGCTTCGATGCGCTCATCGCGCTGGGCCAGTGCCTCGTGCGTGCGCGTCATGCTGTCCAGCCCGCGCCAGGCCAGCACGGCCAGGATGGCCAGCAGCGTGATCGCCACCAGCAGCTCGAGCAGGGTGAAGCCGCGTGCGCCGAGGCGCGTCCGACGATCAGAAGACATTGCGCGCATCGTTGGGCAGCAGGGTGACGAGCCAGGCCAGACGCACGGACTTGGCGGCGTCGGCATACACCGACACTTCCACGCGGCGGAACACCGGGTTGGGCGTGGTGGCGACGGTCTCTTCGCACCACAGTTCGGTATCGCCCTGCGGGCAAGAGAAACCGCGCGAGCCCGGGTCGGGGAAGGCGCGTGCCAGACGGAGGTTGGCGAGATCGTTCTCGGCGCTCCAGGTGGCGATCATGCGCGTCTGCAAGGATTCGCTGGCCGACGTCATGCTGCCCATGGCGCGCATGGTGGCGGTGAGCGCCACGGCCACAATGGTCAGCGCCACCAGCACTTCCAGCAGGGTGAAGCCGCGCGTGCGGGCGCGGCCGATGCGGCGCGAGGGTTTCACTGCGGGCGTCATGGTGTTTCGGTCAGTACGCGCGGGCCGCCGTCGGAGACGATATCCACACGTGCGCCCTGGGAGGTTAGTGCTACGCGCCACGGCAGGCCGATCGCCTCGCGGCCGAACACCAGCCGCTGCGGTGCGCCGGCCACCGTGGTGGCACCGGCGACGATCTGTACGCTGTCCATGCCTTGCCGCCAGTGGCCCGGCGCCAGCACATCGCGCGTGAGCAGGCGCCAGCCGTTGGGCGTCGATTCATAGAAGCGCCAGCCTTGCGCATCGCCTTCCCACGCTACGGGGCGCGAGGTCAGTTGCGCCTCTTCCTGGCCAAGTTCGATCAGGCGGGCCATCTTCTGCGCATCGTCGTTCAGTTGCGAGCGCGGGTTGGGCGTAGCGTTCACAGCTACCACGCCCAGCACGATGCCGATGATGACCACCACCACCAGCAGCTCCAGCAGCGTAAAGCCGCGAGCGTGCCGCGGGGCCTGCCGGTAAGGCAGCGGGTGGCCGGTCATGATGATGGGCGCGATGCTTAGGCTGGGGGATCAGTTGTCCCAGTTGCCGATGTCGGCGTCGTTGCCCGTGCCGCCCGGTTGGCCGTCGGCGCCAAAGCTGAAGATATCCACTTCACCGCGCACGCCTGGGTTCAGGTACTGATACGGGTGGCCCCACGGGTCTTTCGGCAGACGCTCCAGATAACCGCCAGACTTCCAGTTGTTGGGGATGGGCTCGGTGGTCGGCTTGGCGACCAGCGCACCAATCCCCTGCTCGGTGGTCGGGTAGCGGCCGTTGTCCAGGCGATAGAGCTTGAGCGCCTGCGAGATGGAAGCGATGTCCTGCTTGGCGGCAATGATGCGCGCCTCGTCCGGGCGGCTCATGATCTTCGGGACCACCAGCGCGGCAAGAATGCCGAGGATCACCACCACCACCATGATTTCGATCAGGGTGAAGCCACGCGCCGCCTGACGGGCAAGTGCGCGTTGGCGGAAAGAGGAGCGGAGTTGGCCTTGCATCATGGCGAGAGAGTTGGCAATAAGAGTGGGAACACAGTATATCCGTGAGATATGACCATAGATTGTGCGGCGGGGTCGTGCCGCGCCTACGTTTAGAACGGGCCCTCCAAGCTGTTCATCGAACCGGCATGAAGGGCGGATAGAATCAGCAAATTCTCACGGTGCATCACCACGGTTCATGAACGCTCAACAGTCGTCCCGCCTGCTCAGTCTTGTACTGTTTGCTGCCCTGTGTGCGCTGTTGACGCACTGGGTTCTGACACTGTCGTCGCTGCGCGCGCTCTCCGTACCGCGCGAGGCCCGCGTGGCGCAGACCGATGCGCTGGAGACCGGCGCCTCGGTCACGCTCTTCGGCGGCGGCCCGCAGACCGGCCCGCGCGACGTGCAGGTGGCCGGCGTGGTGGCCGATCTGGCTGACGGCACTGGCGCGGCCATCGTCTCGGTCGATGGCGGCCCGCCGCAGGCCGTGCGTGCCGGCAAGTCGTTGTCCTCCAACCTGAAACTGGTGGAAATCAAGGCGCGCTCCGTGGTGATCGAGCGCAACGGCGCACGCCAGGAAATTCCGCTGCCGGCCAGCGCCGTGGTGGCCGGGGTCTCTCCGGTCAACCGCAATGCACCGTCGGGGCTGCCGCTGCCGCCGTCGGGCGCCGCAGCACCGCTGGCAACGCCTGCCGCACCGCCGGCACCGGCCGTGCCCAACAACCCGGCCAATACCACCATGCCGGGCGCCATGCTGCCCATCGCCCCAGCACAGATGAACACGGGCGATGAGGCTCCCAACCCGGGCGGCATCACGGGCCCGCGCCATCGCGCCGCCGCTGCAGCACGCAAGGGCGATACCCCCCAACCCGGCGCTGACCAGTAAACCTGCAGCCCCGCCAAAACAGCGCCCGGCGTGACCGGGCGCGCATATTACAGCGCGTGTCATCGGGGTAACAGCGTGTAAAACCCGGCAACGTGATGCCATTGTCGGGTTCTAATCCGCTACACAGTCCATGTGAAAAGGAGCTGACCATGACCAACAAACGTGCTGTCCACGCCTTCCTCGCAACCTCGGCCCTGTTCCTGGCCATGTCGGGCATGAACGCCCGCGCCCAGGACGCCAGCGCTCCGGCCGCTCAAGCGCCCGCAGCCGCCCAGGCGCCAAGCACCACTGCCCGCGCCGCCAAGCCGGGTCATCACGGTGGCTTCAAGGCGCTCGACACCAACGGCGACGGCCAGATCTCACGCGACGAGGCCAAGGGTCACGCCTGGCTGGAAAAGAACTTCGACCAGATCGACACCAACCACGACGGCCAACTCAGCAAGGAAGAACTGGCCGCCTGGCGCAAGGCCCACAAGGGCGAGATGCACGAGAAGATGGCGCAGCGCTTCGACGCCAAGTTCAAGGCCGCTGACAAGAACGGCGACGGCGCCCTGACCCGCGACGAAATGCAGGCCGGCATGCCGCGCCTGGCCAAGAACTTTGACCAGATCGACGCCAACCACGACGGCAAGGTCACCGAAGACGAGATCCGCGCGTACATGAAGGCCCGTCACGAAGCCCACAAGGCGCAGAAGGCCGCATCGGCAACGGCTCCGGCCACCACGCAAACGCAGTAAGACGCCGCTTGCCCGCATTCAGGGCAACGCACGCAGCCAATGGCGCCTTCGGGCGCCGTTTTTGTTGCCCACGCCACCTCTACAACCGATCCACATCATCAGCTCGGCGGGATACCGGAATGCGTCGGTTTGGCTACAGTGGAATGTCACTGAACCATGCAACGTAGGAACCGACCATGAAAACCAGCGCACGCAATCACTTCTCGGGCGACATCACCGCCATCCACTCGGGTGCGGTCAATGATGAAGTGACCCTCAAGGTCGGCAACGCGTCGGTCGTGGCCGTGATTACGCAGGAGAGCAGCAAGTCGCTCGGCCTGGTTGTGGGCGGCAAGGCTTCGGCGCTCATCAAGGCGTCTTCGGTGATCGTGATGGTGGATGCTGACCCGGCCAAGGTGTCGGCGCGCAACGTGTTCGTGGGCACGGTGTCGAGCGTCAAGGCCGGCGCCGTCAATTCGGACGTGACCATCTCGGCCGGTGGGCTGGAGATTGCCGCCATCATCACCAACGACAGCGTGGCACGCCTGGGTCTGGCGGCCGGCAAGCCGGCAGCAGCTGTCATCAAGGCATCGAGCGTGATTCTGGCGGTGGACTGATCTGATCGATGCCCATGCCGCAACTCGCTGCGTTGAACCGACTGCTTGCCGGGGCGCGTGATCCGCACGCGCCGGATACGGGGCTCTTCGCCCGCCTGATTGCGGCGCGGCTTGAGGCGGGTGACCTGACGGCGCTCGGCCTCGGCCACGCAGATTTTGCGGCGCTGATGGTGCGGCATTTTCCGAGCGCCACCGTCGACCATGCGCTGCCAGAGCAACCACTGGCCGACGCTCCGCCGTTTGCGGATGCGCTGATTGCGCTGCTGCTGCAGTTTGACCACCCCGTGACACCGGCGGATGCCGCCGACGCACAGTGTCTCGCCATCATCCTGGCCGCCGCATGCCTGCGGCCGGACCATCTGTGGCGCGACCTCGGCCTCTCCAGCCGCGACGATGTGGCCGACCTGCTCACGCGCCACTACCCCGCACTCGTCGCACACAACACAGCCAATCTGCGCTGGAAGGCGTTCCTCGCTCAAGAGGTGGCGCTGGCACAGGGCCGTCTGCCGGGGCCTGCACCCGGTTGCCCCGGCTGCGAAGATTTCGGCCACTGCTTCCCCGCGCTCGCCGCACAGCGCGCATGAAAAAACACCCCGGTGGCGAACCAGCGGGGTGTGGAGGAAGCAAACCTGAAGTGAGGGTCGTCAGGCTGGCTGATCGTCGGCCTTGAGCACGCCGCGGCGCATCTGGTCGAGCTCAATCGACTCGAACAGCGCCTTGAAGTTGCCCTCGCCAAAACCTTGGTTGCCCTTGCGCTGGATGAACTCGAAGAAGATTGGGCCAAGCTGGTTTTCCGAGAAGATCTGCAGCAGCAGGTCGCCCGGGGCACCGTCGATCAGGATCTTGCGCTTCTTCAGTTCCGCCACGTCTTCGCCATGGCCGGGGATACGCTTGTCGACCAGCTCGTAATACGTGTCGATGGTGTCCAGCAGCTTGATGCCGTTGCCGCGCAGCGCATCCACCGTGGCGGACAGGTTGGTCGAACCCAGCGCGATGTGTTGGATGCCTTCACCGTGGTACATGTCCAGGTACTCCTGGATCTGACCGGCCTTCTCCGTCCCTTCTTCGTTGATGGGGATGCGGATGTTGCCGCACGGGCTCGTCATCGCCTTGCTCTTCACGCCCGTGACCTGGCCTTCGATGTCGAAGTAGCGCACTTCACGGAAGTTGAAGAAGCGTTCGTAAAACTCGGCCCATTCCTTCATCCGGCCACGGTAGACGTTGTGCGTCAGGTGGTCGATGTAGGTCAGGCCGTGCCCGGTGGGGTTCGGGTTGGCGCCCGCGATGGGCACGAAATCGACGTCATAGATGCTGATGTTGCCGATGTCGCCAGGCTGCGCGCCGTTCTTGCCGCTCCAGCGGTCCACCAGGTAGATCAGCGAATCGCCGATGCCCTTGATGGCCGGGATGTTCAGTTCCATCGGGCCGCTCTGGTTGTCGAAGCCCCAGGCGCCCAGTTCCAGTGCGCGCTTATAGGCGAACGCGGCGTCTTGCACGCGGAACGCGATCGCGCAGATCGACGGACCGTGCAGGCGCGCAAAGCGCTGCGCGAACGAATCCGGCTCGGCGTTGATGATGAAGTTGATGTCGCCCTGGCGATACAGCGTCACGTTCTTGTGGCGGTGTTTCGCAATGGCGGTGAAGCCCATGTTCTCGAACAGCTTGCCCATGGCAACGGGGTCCGGCGCGGCGTATTCGATGAACTCGAAACCGGCGGTGCCCATCGGGTTTTCCCAAGGCGTGAATTGCATGGCGATGTCTCCTGCAGGGGCGGCGCCTTCACTCCAGCGAGGAGGGCGCTCAGGGCTTTGACGATCCTCGCAGTGTAGAAGTGTCCTTCTACGCAAAAATTGCGAAGTTGTGCCCGGCTTGCTAAATTTGCGCAAGAAAATTGCCGAATAAATTGGTGCGGAGCAACAAAATGAGTAAGGTAGAACTCGACAAGATCGATCGCAAGATCCTGGAAGTCCTGCAGAACAACGGCCGCCTCACCAACCTGGAAGTCGCCGAGCGGGTGAACCTGTCCCCCAGCCCGTGCTTGCGACGCATCCGCCGTCTTGAGGAGAGCGGCGTCATCCGCCAGTACGCGGCGCTGCTCGACCCCGGCAAGATCGGCCTGGGTTTGTCGGCGTACATCAACGTGCGGCTGGAGAAGCAGGGCGGTGCGCCCAAGGGCAAGGCGCCGGGCGACATCTTTCGCGCCGCCGTCGCCACCTGGCCCGAGGTGGTCACGTGCTACGCCATGACCGGCGAGATGGATTACCTGCTCAAGGTCTTCGTGGAAGACATGGACCACTTTGCGCGGTTCATCCGCGACCAACTGCTCGCGCACCCGGCGGTGATCGACGTGAAGAGCAGTTTTGCGCTGGAGCGGATTAAGGATACGACGGCGTTGCCGGTGGTGGTTTGAGGCTGACGTCGTTGTCTTTCGTGAAATTCCGGGAAAGCCTTCAGGCGGCAGCGGGTTGAAACACGCGGATGCGCGGCGCAATGCTGTCCTGCAACTCGCGTTCTGCCATCCGCATGTCGTACTCGGCTTGCAGGTTCATCCAGAAGCGCGGCTCCATGTTGAAGTAAAGCCCGAGCCGCAGCGCTGTGTCTGCGGTGATCGGCCGTGCGCCATTCACGATCTCACTGATGCGGCTGGGTGATACGTCAATGTCAGCAGCCAGCTTGCGCGCGCTGATACCCATTGGCTTCATGAACTCTTCCAGCAAGATTTCGCCGGGATGGATTTCGTCAAGCAGCTTGACCATGGTGTTGATTCCTAGTGGTAGTCCACGATTTCGACATCGTGGGCGCCATCTACGCGCCAGACAAAGCAGACGCGCCACTGATCGTTGATTCGGATGCTGTGCTGGTGTTTGCGACTGCCCTTGAGCGCTTCTAACTGATTGCCCGGAGGGATACGCAGGCTTTCCAGATCGGTTGCCGCATGGAGCTGCAGCAACTTCCTTCGAGCGACACGTTCGATGTTCTTGAACCGCCGCACGTTCCGGCTTTGGAAGAGCGCTTCAGTGTCCGCACATGCAAAGGAATGGATCATATCGGATGGTGTTCCGTGACACGGAACATGTCAAGCGGGTTGGCAACTCGTAGCATCTCCTACGAAGTGGCGCAGCGCTATCAGACTGAGCACATTTCGCCCCCGGACAGCGCTCGTTATAATTTGCCGGCTGTCGCGCAAGCGATGGCACGGGTTTGGCGACCCATCAGCTAGGACGGCGAACGCATCAAGCGTTCGCCGCGCTCGCGCACGTCGTGTCTCATACGGCGGGCCGGGTGGGGAGACCTTCGGGTCTGCCGGGTCCTAGCTCCGGTTCGCCAACCCCGCCGTCTGGCCCGCCACCCCCGTTTGGCGACGAGGAAGGCGGCCGGTTCTTCAACCGTCGCTAGGAGACACCATGTTGTTCGCACCCAGCGGGCACCGCCCCGCGTCTTTCCCATCCCCACCTAGCACCCCTGCGCACACCGCTCACGGAGGTGCCCGATGACCCATCGCAAACGCCACTACCTGAGCGGCGCACTGGCCGCGCGGGAATTCCTGCGTCGCACGCAAGCCGATTTGCGCGTGCACCGGCAATTCCGGCCGAGCGCTCTGCGCTGGGAGTTTGCGTCAGCAATCGGGATGCATCCGCCCGAATATCGCGCCGGATTTCTCGATGCGATCGGGGTGTATCTGCTGACCACGCTGGAGGGCGTGTTGGTCGATCCGTACCGGTGGGAAGTGCTGGACCTACTTGAGCGGGAAGAGAACTAAAACAGCAGGAAGGCTTCCCCGTGACGGGCGGGGATGTCGAAGTGCGGGGTGCTCTATCCAAGATCGGATGGAGATTGCACGGCAGCGAACTTGCTCAATCCTTCGCTGAATGTCAGGTACTCGAACCCCTCTGCTTCCAGCAACGCTCTTAGCGTTGGACTCGCGAAGTAGTGCTGGTTGTTCATCACGAGCAGTCTCGGTCCAACTAGATCAAGGTCTTGAATGTGATCGGGGGCAAAGAGTTGCCCAACGGTTAGTAAGACATGTGTTTGCAGTTCCGTGCCGGTGACGCTGTCAAACAGCACTGCGGGTGAATACTTGATCCGCTCGACACCAACGCGCTGCAGAAATGCAGCAAAGCGTTCTTCAACCAGAAAATACGCATACCCAGCGAGGAACGGCCCGATCGGATGGTTCGTCAGCAGTTGGAAGCGACCGTCGCTCAATGCAAACAGGGAGGGTTGGGACGTTGTGCATCCGATGTGAAATGGGAGGGGCATGGGGGCTACCTGCGCTGGTGCTGTTGGGAGTGCAAGCTCATCACGCCGATGCCGCATGCTCAACCCAAACTGATTCGCCAGGATGGTGCTCCGCGATCGTATCGACCGCGTCCTGCAGCGTTTTGGCAGAGGCGTCGTGCAGCGGATAGGCGAACCGCGAGACATTGCGGCCAGCGAGCTTGCTGTAGTCAGCATCGGACACCGCATCCGATCCGCACCAGATTGGCAAACCGGCAGAGCCTGCAAGTTCTAGCGCGCGCTGCAAACCTTCCGAGGTAGTGGCTAAGAAGACCATGGTTATGCCGCAGCCTCAGCCATCACCAAATTCGCATCCCGCACCAACCGCCACATCCCATCCGCCTCTTTCCGCAGAATCGTCAACGTCTGCCCCGAGCGCCGCACCACCTTCCCATCCGGCATGGTGATGACGATGCGCAGTGCGTTGCGCAGGTAAGCGATGTCGCCAAACACCTGCACCTCCTGAATATCGCTCGTACCGTCAACCTTCACATCCTTCATGCCGTTGGACATGGCCGCGAAGGCCTCCTTGCCGAAGGGCGGCTGACCGGGCGTGAGGAAGAGCACGTCGTCGGTCATCAGGTTGAGCACGGTGGGCAGGTCGCCTGCCCTGCTGGCAGCAAGCCAGGTATCCACTACGTTGCGGATGGCGCGTTCGTCTTCGGTCATGGTGGGGGCGGGTGTCGGTGAAAGGGCGGCCTTTCACTCTACACCGCGGGCTCGGCTGCTGGTGCTGCGCGGCGCTTGATGAAGACCGCCGGCGACAACACCGGAATGTGCCGCGCCCGCAGCGTGACCAGCCAATCACCGACAACGCCTTCGCAGGTGAGCCGGAAGTGATGCGTGTCGATCCACTCGACTTCGTCCAGCCAGAACGTGTAGTACGCCGCGCCAATGGTGCTGGTGCAGATCACGCGTGAGAGGTCGGGGGCGACCAACGTGATGGAGACGGCTTCTTCAAATGGGCAGTCGTACTCGGTGATGAGCACGAAGCCGAGCGTGGTTTCGTACTGCCGCAGCAAGTCATAGCCGGGAATGGCGAGGGTGGCGTGCAGTACGCCATCGACGATCACGCGCGTGCGCGCCGGCCACTTCTCATATGGGCCGCTGTGTTTCTCCAGAGCGAAGCGTTGGAGCGGCTGCATGGCGGCGGCGCGGTGCGTGCGCTATTCCTTGCGCATGCCGCAGTTGGCGATCTGTCGGCCGGGCTCGGTGGAATCTTTCCAGCCGGGCTCATCGCGCTTCTGATACGCCTCGAGCGATGGATAGCCGTTCACGCTCCAGAAGGTGTCGTTGTAGCGCGAGACCTCGATGACGGCGAGGCCGCAGCGCTTGTGGCGGTCTTCAATCTTGTAGGCGGCGCGCGGTTTGTCGCTGGTCAGGTCTTGCGCGATCACCTTGTAGCGCGTGGGGCCGCATTTGAAGAAGCTGGCGTTCCACTCGATGGTCTTTGGGCGCACGAAGAGCGCGCCGAAGCAGGCACGGCCGTCGCCACGGTAGGTGCCGGTGAGCGCGTCGGCAGCCATGGCCGAATGCGCAACCAGCAGCGACAGGGCGACGAGCAGACGGCTTACTTGCATGCGGCAGCCTTTCCGTTGTGGATGAGGGTGAGCGCGTAGTCCAGCTTGCGGGCGTACGTCGGGTCTCCAACGTTATACAGGACGGCCACGTTCTGCGTGGTGGCTGGCCGCCAGCCGGTAATCACCTGCTGCATCGCGGCCTTGCGGTACTTGATCACCTGGCCGGGTTTGAGAGCGCTGGCACCGGGGTTGAGTGCGCGCAGTTCGGTGAGCGTCGAACCCTGTGCGCGGGCGATCTTGTCCAGGCTGTCGCCGGCTTTCACGGTCACGTCGTAGACCTTGTTGTCGGCATCCGGCACGCTCTGGATGCTGAACTTGGCCATGCGGGTGAGCAGGTAGCCGATGCCCGCGCGGATGTTCCATGCCGGCACGGTGGCAACAGAAGCGGCGTTGAGCTTGGTGCGGATGGCCGGCGGCACGATCAGGTCGCTGCCCTCCTTGCCGCGCAGCAGGGTGTTCAAGCCTGGGTCGCCAGGGTTGCCGATCTGGATCGGGTTGCTGCCCCACTTGGGCGAATCGGCGCCGGTTTCGACCCACACCATCGCCTTGATGATCTGCCAGTCCAGCGGCTGGTAGCCGGCGGTACCCATCAGGAAGCGGTTGTATTCAATGACGGCCGATTGGATATCGCAGTCGTAGCCGTTCCATTGGTCTGGGTGTTGCGCCGAGGTGTTGACGTAGTCCTGCCAACGCTCGAAATCCGTCTTGGGTTTGGCCGCTGGCCTGGCCTGCGGGTGAGTTTGAGCCTTGGTGACCATGCGCCCCTCCGTGGTTGCTTGGCGTGTGGAGGAGCATGGTAGCCAGCGTGGGACGGCTGCGTGTTAAGGGGTGTTTATGTAGCTTGCCCTGCGCTGGCGGTGGCGGTAATGCCTGCACGGTCCGTACTAGGTGGACTCAGTTTCCGGATAGACGCGGATCTCCAACCCGTGCCCATCAGGGTCGTCAAAGTAGATGGCTTCAGCGATCCCGCGCGCGCCATAGCTATGGCCGACCATGCCGTTGCGCCGGTCGAATGGCGATCCGCCATAAGGGATGCTGCGCTCCACCAAGCGCGCGTGGATGGCGTCGAACGATGCGCGGTCCAGGCTGAAGGCGAGGTGTTCGCCGTGCAGCTCGTTGGTCTGGCGCAGGTCGAGCATGAGCGTGTCGTTCACACGCACAATGTCGAACGGCCCGAGCTGCCCCTCGTGGGTGAAGCCAAGCACCTGTGAGTAAAACGCGACCGAGCGAGCCATATCGCGCACCCGCAGGATGGTGTGATCCAGCACAATCATGGCGAGCCTCCTTCAGCCGACGTAGCGTGCGATGACCATGCACACCAGCGCGATGCCCAGCAGCGGCGCAGCCACACGGTGTGCCAGTGCCGGCCGCTTGCGCAGCGCACCTTGCGCCCCGGCGGCGGCAATGGCGGCCAGCGCGCCGAGCATCAGCACCGTACGCGGCCAGCCGAGCAGCCCGGCGTGCACCCATGCGCCCAACCCGAGGCCAGTCAGTACGGCTACGGTGGCAGCGCCCATCTGCGGGCGGAACATCGCATCGGCATTGGCGCCGCCGGTGCGGGCGAGCATGAAGGTGGAACCGGCCCAGAACACCGCAGCCATGGCGTGAAGGGCGATCAGCAGAATCCATCCGAATTGCATGGTGACTCCTGGTTTGATGTGCAGCGATTGAGAGAAGGTGCGGCGACGGCAGTCGCACAACACTTTGACATCGAATGATTCGATATCTATCATAGATCGTCATGAAGCCAATGCAAGTTCCTGTCGGATTTCTGCTCGCGCAAACCGCCAAGGTGGTCGGTCGCGCCTTTGATGACGCGTTGCAGGAACGCGGCGGCACGCTGCCGGAGTGGTTGATCCTCAAGGCGCTGATGCAGGGCGGCCATCGCACGCAGGCCGAGCTGGCCGCGACCGTGGGCGTGCAGGGGCCGACGCTCACGCATCATCTGAACGGTATGGAAAAGGCGGGGTTGCTGGTGCGCAGCCCGCTGCCGGACAACCGGCGCGTGCACCAGGTGGATCTCACCCCGGCGGGGCGGGCGTTGTTTCTGAAGCTGCGTGAGGCGGCGATCGCCTATGACGCGCGCCTGCGCGCCGATATTGACGATGCCGATCTGGAGGTGTTTCGTGCCGTGCTACGGCGCATGGCGGCCAACGTCGGCACCGAGGCTGAGCAGCCCGATGACGACGCGGCCAGTTGACGCCTAGTCCGTCACCTCGAACGCCGCTGCGTCCTGCAGCGCATCCAGCCGATACGGTTGCTTAGGTTGGCTGGCCAGCGCCGTCATGGCCTGCAGCATCAGCCGCTCGCGCACGCTGGCCAGAAAATCGGCGCGGTGGCGGCGCAGCACAAAGTCGCGGTAGTTGTCGGTCTCCAGCGCGCGCCAGGCGGTTTGGCGGCTGGCTTCGGAGCGCGCGCGCGCGGCATCCACAGCATCGGCGTCGATGACGGTGTTGGCGTCGGTCAGGCGCGTGTAGCCATAGCGGGCCATGTCGTCGCGGGTGAGCGTTTCGATCAGCGCGATCTCATCCAGCGACAACTGCTGGCGGAACTTGTCGATGTTCGCAGTGATGGGAGCAAAGCAGTTGGAGGTCCACAGCGCAGAGAGCTGCGAGATCTGCCGCGCCTCGGCCGAGCGCGATACGTCCAGCATCTGCGGCAGGAAGTCGATCTCCAGGAAGGCGCACACGCGGCGCAGCGTGGCTTCCTGATCGGTCAGGAAATCCTCATAGCGGATGGTGAGCGTGCGTTCCGGGTGCGTGGCGATGAGCGCGCTGGCAGCGCGATGTGCGGCCGCCCAGGTCTGCGCATTCAGCAGCGTGTCGAAGTCGTGGATGATCGCGCGGTTCATCGACGCCACTTGCGCGCGCGGGTCGCGCACCACGTTCAGGAAGCGCATGTCCGGCAGCAGCGTCATCAGCTCGTCGGCGTAGTGCACGCTGTCGAGCGACTTGTCCATGACTACGCGTGCGCCGTGTTGCGCGCCGGCGCGCAGCAGCAGCTCCCACACCACGCGATGCACGCTGCGCGGTTGATCGCGCAGGGCTTCGAAGATCTCCACCGGGTCGAACACCACGCCGGGCCACTTGACCATGCTGGCCGCCTGCAGCCCGATCACGTCGGTGACGAGGCGGAAGTAGGCGCGGTCGTCATCAAGGTTGCCGTACAGCGGCACCAGCGGCATGAAGTCGACGATGTGCAGCGGATACGGTGCGTAGAACGCCGGGTTGAAGTTCAGGCGCAGGCGCAGCGCATGGCTGCCGCAGCGGCGCAGCGGAATCATCAGGACGGGGCGTGGGCGTGCGGTCATCGTGCGGTCTCCAGTGTGCGGACGTCTAGCCACGAGGCCAGATGCGCGTGCAAGGCGGCAGTGGCGGCGGCTAACGGCAGCGCGCCCGTATCGAGCCGCAGCGACGGCGCGGTCGGTGGCTCGTATGGTGACGACACGCCGGTGAACTGTGGAATCTGCCCGTCGCGTGCGCGGGCATACAGGCCTTTCGGGTCGCGTGCTTCACACACGTTGAGCGCCGTGCAGACATGCACTTCGACAAAGCGATCTGCACCGATGATCTCGCGCGCCATCTCGCGGTCGGTGCGCAGCGGCGAGATAAACGCAGTAATGACGATGAGCCCCACGTCATTCATCAGCCGGGCGACTTCAGCCGCGCGGCGCAGGTTCTCGGCGCGGTCCGCTTCGGAAAAGCCGAGATCGTGGTTCAGGTGATGGCGCAGGTTGTCGCCATCGAGCACGGCGCAGCGTTGGTGCGCGTCGTACAGGCGTTTCTCCAGCGCGTAGGCGAGGGTGGATTTGCCCGCGCCGCTCAGGCCCGTGAGCCACAGCGTAAGCGGCGCGTGGCCGAACTGGTGGGCGCGCGCTTCGTCCGCCAGCGTGCTGGTGTGCCAGTAGACGTTGCGCGCGGCGGCGCCGGAAACTGCCGTGGTGGGCTTCATGTGGGCTCCGTGTCAGGCCGGCAGCAGCGCGGGCTGGCGATAGCCGACGCGCTGTGCCGGGGCGCTGTTCTGCGTCTGGTCGGCCAGCTTGAACACGCTCACTACGCGGACCAGGCGAGTGGTCTGTTCGCGCATCGATTCCGCAGCGGCGGCCGCTTCTTCGACAAGGGCGGCGTTCTGCTGCGTGACCTCATCCATCTGCGCGATGGCGTGGTGGATCTGGTCGATGCCGCCGGCCTGCTCGTCGGTGGCCCCCATGATCTCGGTCATGATGGCCGTCACGCGTTGGATGCTGGTCACCACGTCCTGCATGGTGGCGCCGGCCTGTTCGACCAGCGCGTTGCCGGCCTGGACTTGGTCGACGGAGTCGCCAATCAGCAGCTTGATCTCCTTGGCCGCCGAGGCCGAGCGCTGCGCCAACCCGCGCACCTCGCTGGCGACCACGGCAAAGCCGCGCCCCTGCTCACCCGCGCGGGCAGCTTCCACGGCTGCGTTGAGCGCGAGGATGTTGGTCTGGAATGCAATGCTGTCGATCACGCCGATGATCTCGCTCACCTTGCGCGCCGATTCGCTGATCGCGCCCATGGTGTTGACCACGCGCGCCACCACCGAGCCGCCTTGCGTGGCCACGTCGGCAGCCGCGGTGGCGAGCTGGTTGGCGTGCCGTGCGTGGTCGGCGTTCTGCTTGACCGTGGCGTTGAGCTCCTCCATTGAGGCGGCGCATTCTTCCAGCGCGGAGGCCTGCTCCTGCGTGCGGGTCGACAGATCGAAGTTGCCCGTGGCGATCTGCTCCGAGGCGGTGGCCAACGTGTCAGTGCTGGTGTGCACCTGCTCGGCAATCGCAGCCAGGCTGTCGCGCATGCGCTTCATGGCGTGCATGAGGCTTGCCTGGTTGTCGCTGCGTGTGTGGATGACCACGGCCAGGTTGCCGCCGGCAATCTGGCCGGCAATGTCGGCCACGGTGCCGGGCTCGCCGCCGAGCTTGCGGATCAGCCCGCGTGTGATGAGCGCGCTGGCCGCCAAGCTCACCAGCAGCGCCAGGCCGCTTAGCGCCAGCAGCCAGTTGCGGCTTTCGATGTAGCTGGCCTTTGCCTTGGCGGTGTTCTCGTCGTTGAGCTTCTCTTCAAAGGCCTGCAGCTTGGCGAGCAGATCCCACCAGGTGCGCTGCACCGGACGGAATTCGAAGCGCAGCAGTTTGTAGGCCTCGTCCTTCTTGCCGTCCAGGATCAGCGCCTTGGTGCGCGCGATGTAGGGCGCAGCCAATTCGGCCTGGTGCTTGACCTGCGCGAACATGGCTTTCTCGTCCGGCGTGGTGTCGTCCAGCGTGGCGAACATGCGGCCGAGGTGGTTTTCGGCCTCAGCGTATTCGCGCTCCTGACTTTCAATGCGCTTGAGTTCGATCTGGATTTCATCGCGCTGCTCCAGCAGCACGATATTGCGGAAGGCCAGCGCGCGTTCGGTCACGCTGTTATGCATTTGGGCCGCCAGTTTGGCTTCCACCGCGTTGATTTCCGTCGTTTCTTCCATCAAACGTCGAAAATCGGACATGCGCAGCAAGCTGAATACGGTGAGGAGAACAAGGAGGCCCATCGTCAGGCCGAATCCCAACGCCAGTTGGGTAGCCACCTTCATTTGCGAGAAACGCATGGTTGTCCCCGTCGCGGTTGATTAACGACTGCTGTAACGAACCGTTTGGCTGGAGCTTGAGTGGTCTAAATCAAAATCCCGAATATCAATATATGTGCGTCGAATCCCAATCACAAAATGGCGTGCTGGACAGTTGTGGGATTTTCACCAGATATAAATTGAATGAAATGAAACGCGTTGAGTTGCGCAAAACATAATCGTGTTGCGCAAACAAAAACGCCCGGTCAAAGCCGGGCGTTTTTTCATCTGCGGAGCAGGTGCGATCAGACCGTGCGCTTTTGCGGCACCAGCGAGCGCCAGAAGCGCTGGCCGAAGCGGCGTGCGTCGCGCAGATTGCGCTTGAGCAGGTAGTCCAGATCGGCCACTTGTTCGTCGATGGCCTCGGTCAGCAGGCTCATCGTGTCGGCGGGCGGCAGCTCCAGGTAGGCGTCGGCTTCGCCATACGCATACTGCACGCGCATGCCGGCCTTCTTGGCGATGTGCATCATGGCCGCGTTGCGCGACAGGCAGTGCATGTACAGCGTACGCACCTTGGTGTTCTGGCCGTGCATGGCGGCGCGCTGGAACAGCGCACTGCCCACGCCCTTGCCGCGTGCCGATTCCGACACCGACACGCCAAACTCCGCCACGCGCCCTTGCGGGTTGTCGCGCAAGTAGGCGAGGTGACCGACGCCGACCAGCTCCAGGCGCTCGTTATAGACGCCGAAGACCTTGTCGTGGTCGAAGTCGATGCTGTCGACGTACGCTTCGATGACGTGATCCCGCACCACCTGGCCGAAACGCAGCAGGCGGTCTTCCTCGCCCAGGGCGAGCAGGTGTTTGAGCAGGCGCGAGCGATGGTGCGCGGCAAGCTCACGCACCAGCACGGTGGAACGCGGCGCGCCCTGCGCGGCTTCCGTCTTGTCGATGTCGTCCTGGGTGACGACGCCGATGGCCTTGCTCAGTTCGAGCGGGTTCACGACAACGTTTCCTATTCTGTGTGCGCCCTTGTTGGCAGGGCGACGGGGTGATGATTCGGCGGCGCGGGTGGCGCCTCCGCGGCACGCAGTTGGGTGCAACTGGGTGTTGTGCAACGCACCATGCTATTGTAGGGCAATCAGGGATTTCCCGTAAGACTCGTGTCAGGCTTTCGCCAGAATTTCCCGCCAAATCATTGATTTATCGCAGACGAGCGCGGCTTCCAGGTGTGTGGTGCATCCACAACGGGTTTTGCTGTATTGCACAAAAAGCGCCGCCGGAACCGCCTGATTTGCGCAAATGTGCGCCGTCGCTTCCGTAACGCGCAAGGGCACCCTTTGGGGTGCCCGGTAACGCCGCTCCACAATAGCCGTGCGAAGATGCACGTTCAAGACGTCCCCGCCTCCTGATTTTCCATGACTCCGTCGCGCATTCTTGTGATCTACGCGCATCCTGCGCCGCGCCGTTCGCGCGCAAACAAGCCGCTTGCGCGCGCGCTGGCCAGCCTGCCGGGTGTGGCCATGCACGACCTCTACTGGCACTACCCCGATTTCGACATCGATGTGCGCATCGAGCAGGAAGCGGTGGAAGCGGCCGAACTGATCGTTTTCCAGTTTCCGGTGCAGTGGTACGCCACGCCGTCGCTGCTCAAGGAGTGGCTGGACGTGGTGCTGGAGATGGGCTGGGCCTACGGGCCGGGCGGCACCGCCTTGCGCGGCAAGCATCTGATGGTGCTGGCCACCACCGGCGGTCGCGCCCATTCCTATAGCCCGGCGGGCACCCACGGCTACACGTTTGACATGTTCCTGCTGCCGCTGCAGCGGACCGCCGCACTGTGCGGCATGCAGTGGCAGCCGCCGCACGTGCTGCACGACGCCGACGATGCATCGCCGGAAACCATCGACGCCCATGTCGCCGAGGTGCGTGCTGCGCTGCAGCCCTGGCTGCCGGACAGCACAGACGATAGCGACTTCCCGGTCTGACGTTCCCGATACTCCGTTTTCTGCCAGCCCATGCAATCGCACGACCTGCTCGTCAACTTTGTCATTTACCTGGCTGCGGCCGTGGCCGCGGTGCCGCTGGCGCGCCGGTTGGGCCTGGGCTCGGTGCTCGGCTATCTGCTGGCCGGGGTGATCGTGGGGCCGTGGGGGCTGCGGCTGATCACCAACGTGCAGTCGATCCTGGATTTCTCCGAGTTCGGCGTCGTGTTGATGATGTTCGTGATCGGGCTGGAGCTGGAGCCGGCACGGCTGTGGTCGCTCCGGCGCAGCATCTTCGGGTACGGCGGGCTGCAACTGGTGGTGTGTGCGCTGATGGTCGGGGTGGCGGTGACGGCGGTCGGCCACCCGTGGCGTGCGGCGGTGGTGGCGGGGCTGGGGCTGGCGTTGTCGTCCACGGCCATTGCGCTGGCCACGCTCTCCGAGCGCAACCTGATGCGTACGCCAGCGGGCACGGCCAGCTTTGGCATCCTGCTGTTCCAGGACATTGCCGCCATCCCGATGATCGCGCTGCTGCCACTGCTGGCGGCCGATGCGGGCGATGCCTCCGGCAGCCACAGCTGGATGGCGGCGGCCAAGGCGGTGGGCGTGGTGGCGGCGGTTATCTTTGGCGGGCGCACCTTGCTGCGGCCCGTGCTGCGTGCCATTGCCCGCACCAACATGCGCGAGATGTTCACCTCGTTCTCGCTGCTGCTGGTGGTCGGTATTGCGCTGCTGATGCACAGCGTGGGTTTGTCGATGGCGCTGGGCGCCTTCATTGCCGGCGTGCTGCTGGCCGACTCCGAATACCGCCACGCGCTGGAAACCGACATCGAGCCGTTCAAGGGCCTGCTGCTCGGGTTGTTCTTCCTGGCCGTCGGCATGTCGATCGACTTTGGCGTGCTGATGCGCCAGCCGCTGGCAGTAGTGGTGTTGGTGGTGGTCTTCCTGGTGGTGAAGATTGGCGCACTGCGCTTGCTGGCCACGCGCTTTGGCATCGCGCGCGGGCAGGCGTGGCTGTTTGCGTTTTTGCTCTCGCAGGGCGGTGAATTTGCCTTTGTCGTGTTCGGGCCCAGCGTGGCGGGCGAGGTGCTGGGCGCCGAGACCACCGCCACGCTGAACCTGGTGGTGGCCCTGTCGATGGCCGCCACGCCGCTGCTGCTGCTCTTTCACGACAAGATCCTGGTGCCGCGCCTGACCAGCGGAAAGAAGCGCCTGCCGGAGGCCATCGAGCCGCAGGACAACCAGGTCATCATCGCCGGCTTCGGCCGCTTCGGGCAGATCGTCGGCCGCATGCTCTACAGCCAGGGCTACAGCGCCACCGTGCTCGACCACGATCCCGACCAGATCGACATGCTGCGCCGCTTCGGCTTCAAGGTCTTCTACGGCGACGCCACGCGCATGGACCTGCTGGAAACCGCCGGCGCCGACAAGGCCCGCATCATGGTTGTCGCCATCGACGACATGGAGACCAGCCTGGAGGTGGTCGACCGCGTGCGCGAGCGTTTCCCGCACCTGACGCTGTACGTGCGGGCGCGCAACGTGTCGCACGTCTACCAGTTGCGCGACCGCGGTGTGGAGGTGATCGAGCGCGAGATGTTCGAGGGCTCGTTGACGTTGGGCCGTCGCGTGCTGGAGGGCCTGGGCAAGGAGCCGTACGAGGCGCACCGCATTGCCCAGACGTTCCGCCGTCACACGCTCAATTCGATGGACCAGGTCTACCCGGTCTATCGCGACCAGAAGAAGCTGGTGTCGCTTGCCCAGCAGGGCCGTGATGAACTGGCCGAGATGTTCCAGCGTGACCGTACGCAGCGCAAGCGCCTGCGGGAATCGGGCATGCCGTGGGGCGAGGGCAACGAACACAACGACGTGGCGGACACCCAACCTGACGCCGATCTCGCCAACGAAATCGACGGAAGTGAACCTGCTACGCCCATCGACTGCCCGGCCCGCGCCGGCATTCGGCGCGAGGACTGACCTCGCACCGATCGCATCAGCTATACACGTTGATGCTGCTGCCCACCGCCACCGACGCCGTCGACTGACCACCCAGGTTCTGCGCCAGTTGTTGCAGGAAGTCTTGCAACGATGCCGAGCTGCTGGACGACGAACTGCCGGAGCCCGTGCCGCCGGAGCTGCTGCTCGAACCGCCTTGCACGTCGCTCACCAACTGTTGGAAATCCGACTGCAATGTCGACAGCGCGCTGTTTGATGACGTATCCCCGCTGTTGAGCTGCGAGATCAGATTCTGCAGACCCGACGACAGGTCGCTGCCGTAGCCGCCGGAAGTGCCGCTCGTACCGTTCGTGCCGCTTGTGCTGGAAGTGCTGTCGCTGCCGCTCGCGCTCTTCAGTGCTGCGAACAGGTCGTGCTTAAGCTTGTGGATGTCCTTGCCCACTGACGCGTCGTCGCCATCGGGCGGCGGAGGCGGCGGGGCCGAACCGTCGGTGGCGCTAGCGACCGTCGTGCTGCCGGTGCTGCTGACGCCGCTGGTGGCGCTAGTGGCGCTGGTCGAACTCGTCGACGATGTGGGCGAGATGGCCGAGGGATTCGAGACGCCGACCTGGGCGAGTGCCTGTTCGATCGCTTGCATGAAGTCGCCGCCACCTCCGCCGCCGCCATGACGGCGATGGTGATGCACCGGCGTCGTGCTGCTCGTGCCGGACGTGTCACTGATCGCGCTGGTTGACGTTGTTGCGGTGGTTGCGCTGGTCGACGAGACGCTGCTCGTCGCATACAGCGAAGCGCTGCTGCTGAGGGAAGAGATGTCCACGTGTGCCCCCGGAAGTGGGATGGTTGGTCTGCTTCCGGATTGACGGCCAAAGCGGGGCCGTCTGTAGAGACACACTGAGGAGACTGGGTGAACAAAAAAGGAGCGCTCTGTGGCGCTCCTTCCGGATGGACTGATCAACGGCTCGATTGCCGTGAACTTAAACCGCCACGCTCACATTGCGGCGCAACTCGCAGGTGGAGAGCGAATCGGCCTCGCCGCGCAGCAGCAGTTGGCCGTTGCCGACCAGCTCGCGGCAGCGCCAGAAGACAAACCAGTCGCTCGCGAGCAACCCGTCGATGGCGCCCATGATGCTACCGACCACGTCACGCGCGCTGGCCCAGTCGGTCGGCACGTGCTCCAGGATCACTTCATCGACGGTGGCGTACGACACGGGCACCAGCGTGTTGCCCTTCCACAGGCGTACGTCGGCGTTCTCACGCACGGTTTGCTGCCATTCATACGCCAGGCGACCGATGCGCAGCACCGACACAGGCGCGATGGTCGAAAATCGCCGTGCCAGTCGCGCACCCGAATACATGCCGATGGCCGTGAGCGGACCCTGGCCGTTGGGCGTTTCCAGCTCGCGCACATCCATGCCGATTTCGTTGATCCGCTGCGGCGATTGGTGCAGGTGGAACGCCACCCGGCGCAGCATGAGCTGGTCCGACGCACTCTGGCCGTGCCAGATCGCCACTTCGGTCGTGGCTTCACGCACATCTGCCAGAGACGCGAGCGCATCGCGCATTTCGGCGGCGAAGTCGATGCTGCTGGTGGGGGCCACACGCTGCCAGAAGCCCGAGCGCGCCATGGCGACACTATCGACGTCGGCCAGCGGCCCGACGGCGAGGTCGTCGCGCAGAACTACGACGGAATCGGGGCGGCCAGCCTGTGCGAGCGCCTGCTTGAGCGTGGCGCCGGCAACATCGCCGTTGACGACATGGATGTATTGCATGGCGGCAATTGTAGCGACAGTGTCAGCGGTGCGCTTTCGTTTTGCGCAGCACTGCCGATATTCCATTGCGTTGCGTCAGAAGCCCTATCCGAAGAGGGGATGAGGCTCCAGGCAACCATCAGGCGGACGTGAGAAAATCGCGCCTTTGTTGCAGACCATAACTAAGAGACAGGTGAGGGAACATCCATGAATGCCACGTTGTTGAAGAGGGGCGTGCGGTCAGTCATGCTGGCGGCGCTCGCCACCGTTGGTGCGTTGGCCGCTGGCCAGGCGGCTGCCGTGCCGCCCGCTGAAATCTACAAGCGCGCCCAGCAGGAAAAGCCCGCGCTGATCGACACCATGAAGACGCTGGTGTCGATTGAATCGGGCAGCAAGGACATCGAAGGCCTGGACAAGATTGCCGGCGTAATTGCCGACCGCCTGCGCTTGCTAGGCGGCGACGTCAAGCTGATCGACCCGAGCGACCACGCGTACCGCATGGCCGACACGCCCGAGAAGGTCGGCAAGATGGTGCTCGCCCGCTTCAAGGGCGAAGGCACGCGCAACATCATGCTGATCGCGCACATGGATACGGTGTACCTGAAGGGCATGCTCGCGCAGCAGCCGTTCCGCATTGACGGTGATCGCGCCTACGGCCTGGGTATCGCCGACGACAAGAACGGCGTGGCCGTCATCCTGCACACCGTGTCGATCCTGCAGTCGGTCGGCTTCAAGAAATACGGCACGCTGACCGTGCTCATCAACGGCGACGAAGAAATCAGCTCGCCGGGCGCGCGCGCCATGCAGGCCAAGCTGGGTGCGGAGCAAGACGCCGTGTTCTCGTGCGAGGGCACGCGTGTGACCTCCGACAAGCTGTCGCTGGCCACCAGCGGCATCGGCGCCATCCTGCTCGATGTGAAGGGCAAGGCATCGCACGCGGGCGGTGCGCCGGAGCAGGGCCGCAACGCGCTGTATGAACTGTCGCACCAGGTGCTGCAGATGCGCGATCTGTCCAATCCGCAGACCGGCCTCAAGGTCAACTGGACGGTGTCGCAGGCCGGTACCAACCGCAACGTGATCCCGGCCGTCGCCAGTGCCCAGGCAGACGTGCGCTTGCTGCGCGCGGCCGATGCCGACAAGCTGGAAGAGACCGTCAACGAACGCATCAAGAACAAGCTGATCCCTGATACGCAGGTAAGCGCCAAGTTCGAGCGCCGCCGCCCGCCCCTGGAAGCCACGCCAGCCTCGCGCGCGCTGGCCGAGCACGCCCAGAAGATCTACGGCGAACTCGGCAAGACGCTGGAGATTGACGACAAGGCCGAAGGCGGCGGTACGGATGCAGCGTTTGCCGCCTCCAAGACCAAAGCCCCGGTGATCGAGCGCTTTGGCCTGGCCAGCTTTGGCGCGCACTCGAATGATGCCGAGTACGTCGACCTGAACTCCATCGTGCCGCGCCTGTACCTGCTCACGCGCATGGTGATGGATGTGTCGCGCGATCGCGTGGGCGTGACCAAGTAACGATCATCGCCATCCATATAAAGACGGGACGGTTGCCAATCGGCACCGTCCCGTTTTTGTTGGGGCACCCAGCTATGACGAAAAAGCCCCGCTGGTGCAACACCAACGGGGCCGGATTGGGCCAAAGGCGGAAACGGAGGATGCCTGGAGACCGGCCCTTAACCAGAGAAAGCGCGTGAACGAAGCGCGCTTTCCGTATCAGCTCGGTACCGGATAACCATAAACCGAGCCGCCACCATCGCGCGAACGGCCCGCCGGGTCGCTGCGTGAGCCTTCGGAGTACGGATCAAAGCGGCCGCTGCGCGCACCCTCTGTGTAGGTGTCGAAGCGTCCGGTGCGGGCGCCATCGCTATAGACATCAAAACGTTCGGCGCGCGCGGCCTGCCCGAACACCTCCACGCGGCTGGCCTGCGCCCAAGCGCTGCCCGCCGCCAGGGCACCTGCCGCCAACAGCGCGGCCATTCCAATCTGCTTGAGTCGCATGGCGAACTCCTTCTTCAACTGATTTTCGATGCTGTTTTAAGGCGTGGTCTTTTGACTGTCCTGCCACGGCCTGAAGCGTAGGTCAGAGGGGTGGCCGTATCCACAGTGGTGCGACGAACGGTTTGTTGTGAGCGCCGAAATGATGCAAGTCAGCGTGAATGGCGCTGAAAAACACGCCAATGGCGAAATAGTGGGGGCGAGGCCTCCACCTTTTTGCCTAATCAAGGAATATTTGAAACCCGCAGCGCAGTCTTGGTGCACCACAGCAGGGCGCGACGAGCCGGCAAGCCTTGCCGGAGGCCGTTTTGGTGCGCTGCATTAAGAGCGATGCGTGCGTACCACACTTGGCAGGGCGATTCTGTGAATTGCTTTGCCGGGCATAAGGGCTTTTGTTAAATTTGCGCGGCACTTCCGACACGGAAGCAAAGGAAACGGAGGAGCCCAACCTCATGCACACGGGGGCGGGCGGTTTGAGACAACTCTTTTATTACGAGCCCACATGAAAAAGTCTGCCATTCTGGTTGCAGTCGGCGCCCTGTTCGCAGGTTCGGCCTACGCCCAATCGAGCGTGACGCTGTACGGTATTGTCGATACCAGCATTCACTACATCAACAACGCTAACCAAGCTGGCAACAGCGTGACCCAGATGGAAAGCGGTGCTGTGTCGAACAGCCGCTGGGGCCTGAAGGGCTCGGAAGATCTGGGCGGTGGTAACAAGGCACTGTTCGTGCTGGAAAGCGGCTTCGCTTCCGACTCGGGCAAGATGAGCAGCGCCGGTACGCTGTTCAATCGTCAATCGTTCGTGGGCCTGTCCAACAAGGACCTGGGCACCATCACGCTGGGCCGTCAATACAACTTCGGCTTCACGATGGGCGGCAACTTCGATCCGCTGGGCGTGGGTAACTACGACGGCAACTCGTGGGTGTTCTACGGTCTGACCGGCCTGCGTGAATCGAACATGCTGAAGTACGAGAACAAGATCAACGGCCTGTACGTTGGCTTGGGCTACGGCTTCGGCGAAGTGCCGGGCAGCGCCAGCCAGAACCAATACCTGGGCGCAGCCGTGTCGTATGAATTCGGCCCGGCCCTGATCGGCGGCCTGTACCAGCAACACAAGGATGTGGCTGGCAACAAGCAGTCGGTGTGGAGCATCGGCGGTAACTACGCCATCGGACCGGCAAAGCTGTACCTGGGCTACATCGACAGCAGCGACGCCACTGGTTGCGTGAACAGCTCGTCGAACTGCGTGGGCAACAGCGCTTTCGGCCTGAACATCTACGGCAATGCCACGACGGGTGCTGGCCTGACCCCGGGCGCCACGAAGCGTCGTGACAAGGTTGCCCTGGGCGGCGTGACGTACCAAGTCACCCCGGCACTGGCTCTGACCGGCGCGTTCTACTACGACAAGATCAGCAACGCTGCACTGACCGCCGGCAACGACGGCAAGCGCTACACCGCTGTGCTGCTGGCCGAGTACGCTCTGTCCAAGCGCACGCAAGTGTATGGCACGGTCGACTACAACAAGGTCAAGGACGCAGCTCTGCCGGAACTGTCGGGTGGCGGCAACGCAACCGGCATCGGCAAGTCGAACCAGACCAGCGCTGGCGTGGGTATCCGCCACATCTTCTAATCGACGCAGTCACTCGATTGGGAACGGAAAAGGCGCCTTCGGGCGCCTTTTCTTTTGTCTTGTCGTCCAGGCGTGAGCCAGCAAGACTGCCTGGGCGTCCGCCTACAATGGCACCTTCTGATGCCTCCCTTTCGCGCCAGCCATGACTGCTGAACGTTCTGTCCGTCGTCGCCTGATTGCCTCTGCCACGTTGCTGTGCGCCGGCCTGTCGTTGGCGACGGCATTGCCTGTGCAGGCGCAGGATTATCCGGCCAAGCCGATCCGCATCATCGTGGCGTACCCGACCGGTGGTATTTCCGACAACGTGGCGCGTGCGCTGGGCGAGAAGCTCTCGGCCCAGCTTGGTCAGCCGGTTGTGGTGGAGAACCGCGCCGGCGCTGGCGGCAGCATCGGCATGGATGCGGTGGCCAAGGCTGCGCCCGACGGCTATACGCTCGGCTTTTCATCGGTGAGCCCGCTCACGCTCAACCCGCATTTCAGCAAGCTGCCGTATGACCCGCAGAAGGACATCGCGCCGGTGGCCAACATCATGTACGCGCCGATGATCCTGCTGGGCACGTCGTCGTTCACGGGCAAGAGCTTTGCCGACATGCTCAGCCAGTCGCGCGCCAAGCCGGGTTCGATTCGCTGGTCGACGTCGGGCCTGGGCACGGTGGGGCATCTGGCGCTGGAGCAGATCAAGACGCAGGCGCGTGTCGATATCACGTTGATTCCGTACAAGGGCGGTGGCCAGCAGCTGACCGACGCCCTGGGCGGGCAGGTGGAGGTGATGTCGACCAACGTCGGCCCGACGTTGATGCAGCATATCGCCAGCGGCAAGCTGCGGCCGCTGGCGGTGGGCGCGCCGCACCGGCTCGATGCGCTGCCGAACGTGCCGACTTTTGCCGAACTGGGCTACGCCAAGGCCAACATGGCATCGACCTTTGGTGTGTTTGCGCCGGCCAAGACGCCCGCGCCGGTCATCGCGCGGTTGAATATGGAGATCAACAAGGCGCTGGCGGCGCCCGACCTGCGCGACCGACTTACGCAGGCGGCGGTGGTGCCTGCCGGCGGCACGCCCGAGCAGTTCGCTGCCGCCATCCGCGCGGAATACGACAGCAACGGCCGCATCGTTCGCGCCGCTGGTATCAAGGAACAATAAGGCTCAGGCCGTAAATCGGTAACCGACGCCGACTTCGGTCAGCAGGTACTCGGGCCGGGCAGGGTCGCGCTCAAGCTTGTGGCGCAGGTGGCCCATGTAGATGCGCAGATAGTGGCTGCTGTCGGAATGCGCCGGGCCCCAGACTTCGCGCAGCAACTCGCGGTGGGTCATCACCGTGCCGCGCCGGCCGAGCAGCACGGCCAGCAGGCGATATTCGATGGGCGTAAGGTGCACGGCCTCGCCGTTGCGGGTGACCAGGCGGCGCGCCAAGTCCACTTCCACCTCACCAAAACGGATGACGCTGCCGCCGTCTTCGCCGCGCTTGGCGTGTCGCCGCAGCAGCACGCGCAGGCGGGCGATCAGCTCGCCCACGCCAAAGGGTTTGGTGAGGTAGTCGTCTGCACCGGCATCGAGGGCGTCGATCTTGTCGCGCTCATCCACACGGGCGGAGAGCACCAGCACCGGCACCTCCGTCCAGGTGCGCAGCTCGCGGATCAACTGCATGCCGTCGCCATCGGGCAGGCCGAGGTCGAGGATCACCGCATCCGGCTGGCGCGTGCCGGCTTCGATCAAGCCGCGCTCAACGCGGTCGGCTTCATGGACTTCGCAGCCTTCTTCCTCCAGCGCGGCGCGGACGAAGCGGCGGATGTGCGGCTCGTCGTCGATGACGAGGACGGTGGGCGTGAATGTGAACGGCATGGCACGCATTGTAGAGCGGCGCCCGAAAAACAAAAACGGACCCCGCAGGGTCCGTTTGCATTGGCGAATGGCCAGCCTGTGTGGCTTAGGCCTTCTTCGCCCAGGCGCTGCACCAGCCCTTGTTGGCAACGTCCTTGCCGGCGAACAGCGGGCAGCCGCCTTGTGCTGCCGTGCCGCCTTGGTACAGGGCGCAGTTGCCGCAGTGTTGATCGGCTGCGTGCTTCGGGAACTTGGCCTTGTCGACCTTGGTGGTGTCAGCCTTGTAGCCGAGGGCGGCGGCTTGCGGGTCGGTCTCCGCCACCATCGGTGCTGCCAGAGCCAGGTCCGACATCGACATGACGGCGCCAGCGGCGGCCACGATGGGGATGCTCTTCAGGAATTGACGACGATTGGACATGCTGATTCCTTTTGTGGGAGTGTGTTGTGTGGCGTCCCTTGCCGCGCCCGCGTGAAGCAGAGGCTCGCCCTAGGGGACAGCGGACGGCGTCGGCGCGCCGTTTTCCCGCTCGTGCATTCTGGCACAGCAATCGGCCGGAGGCACCTGCGTCTGGTCAATGTTCCCCATACCTGCGTGCAGCAATCGCTCACTTCGGTGGCCTTCGATTCACACGGTGCAAGGCCGTCGATGCACCGTGTGGTCGGGGGTTGAGGGCGGCATCGCTGGTACGCTCCTCCGAACGGCTGGTCAGACACGGTGGCAATTTGACGCAGGGGCGCATGTGCCTATCCCAGCAGGTTGCACAGTGCCTTTAAGAATGCGTCGCATTCATCGTCGGTGCCGACGGTGATGCGCAGATGTTGGTCGATGCGCGGCAGCTTGAAATGCCGCACGAAGATCTCCCGCGCCTTCAGATTGGCCGCAAGCGTGGCGGCATCGTGTGTGGGGTGCCGTGCGAAGACGAAGTTCGCAGCCGAAGGCACGACCTCGAACCCCAGGGCTTGCAGGCTCTGCGTCAGCCGATCGCGGCTGGTGATCACGCGCGCGCAACTGCTGCGGAAATAGGCGTCGTCTTCGTAGGCCGCTTGGGCTGCGACCTGTGCAAGGCGGTCCAGCGGGTACGAGTTGAAGCTGTCCTTCACGCGGTTGAGCGCTTCGATGAGCGCCGCATGCCCGAACGCGAATCCGACCCGCATGCCCGCGAGCGAGCGGGATTTGGACGTCGTATGGACGACCAGCAGATTCGGATAGCGATCGACTAGCGTGACCGCCGACTGCGCACCGAAATCCACGTACGCCTCGTCGATCACCACCACCGATGATGGGTTCGCCGCGACGATCCGCTCGATCTCCGCCAGCGGCAAGGCGTGGCCGGTTGGCGCGTTCGGGTTCGGGAACAGCACGCCGCCCGCGTCGCCAAGATAGTCGTTCGCGTTGATCGAAAAGTCGTCGGCCAGCGGAATCACCTGGCACTGCACGCCGTACAGCCGCGCGTAGGTCGGGTAAAAGCTGTACGAGATGTCGGGAAAGCGCAGCGGTTTGTCGTGCTTGAGCAGCGCGTGGAACACGTGCGCCAGCACTTCGTCTGAACCGTTGCCTGCGAACACCTGCTCGGGTTGCAAACCGTGATGGGCGGCGACCGTCTCGCGCAGCCGGCGCGAGAGCGGATCGGGATAGCGCCGCAGGCTGTCGCCGACGCTGCCCAATTCGCGGGCAATCGCCTCAGCGACACGCGGCGACGGCGGGTAGGGGTTCTCGTTGGTGTTCAGCTTGACCGGGTGCGCCAGCGCTGGCTGTTCGCCCGGCACATACGGCACCAGTTGCTGAACCACATCGCTCCAGTAACGACTCACTGCTCGACTCCTGACCGGTGAATTTCCCCGCGCGCCTGATTTGCGATCGACGGAATGGGGATCGCGAAGGAGGGCGGGGCAAGGGGCTTGATATGGATGGGCGCCGCGTTTGGCGGCGGCGCCATAGATTGCGGCAAAAATGCGGTTCGGGCGCGGAAACGCCCCAACATTTTGCGCAATTCAGTGAGTGTTTGGCGCGCCCGGCTGGGATCGAACCAGCAACCCCTGCCTTCGGAGGGCAGTACTCTATCCATTGAGCTACGGGCGCACATCGGCACAGAACGCGCCGAAAGAGAAGCCCCGCAGGATAACGTATTTGCGTTCAGGCGTCCATCGCGCCCAGGTCATAGCGCTTGATGCAACGCCGTTTCCAGTGGTTTTTGACGCAGGTCGAAAAGCGCTGCCTAGGGCTCTCCCGCGTGTCAAACGGCTTGGCATTGCGGATATAATCGCCCGTCATTTGCCAGAAAAACAAGCGGGGACAGGTCTGTTCGGGCCAATGGGGCACGTCCCAAGGTCTTCCTGCCCTCATTGCGACCCCACGGGGCCCCACGCACTGCCGGCGATGCTCGCGACTCCTGCCGGTGGCGCTCTGAGGCTTCAAGAGCGGTTCCACCATCCTGAGAGTTGATGAGCATGAGCGACGCGCAGCACGACGAACACGAGCCCCTGATCAAGACCCCCAAGCAGCTGATCATCGCGGTGATCGCCGCCTTTGCCGTTCCCATCCTCATCATCATCCTGCTGGCCAACTATGTTGGCATGGGCGCCAAGGAAGGCGCTGGCGGCTCCGGCATGTCCGAAGAGGCCGTCAACGACCGCATCAAGCCCGTCGCGCAACTCGAACTGAAAGACCCGAACGCACCGCGCGTCTTCAAGACGGGCGAGCAACTCTACAAGGAAGTCTGCGCGACCTGCCACGCCGCCGGTGTGGCAGGTGCCCCCAAATTTGGCGATGCGGCCAGCTGGGGGCCGCGTTTGTCACAGGGCCTGGATGGCCTGACCAAGGTTGCGCTGGCCGGCAAGGGCGGGATGCCTGCGCGCGGCGGCACGTCGCCTGACGACGTGAGCGACTACGAAATCGAACGTGCCATCGTCTACATGGCCAACTCCGGCGGCGGCAAGCTGCAGGAACCGGCCGCGCCGGCGGGTGCTGCTGCAGCACCGGCGGCTGCGTCGGCATCGGAAGCCGCGGCGCCTGCTGCTGCCCCGGCTGCAGCCGCAGCTCCCGCACCTGCTGCTGCGCCGGCCGCTCCGGCCGCAGCCGCTGCACCGCAAGCTTCGACGGGTGACGTCGGCAAGAAGGTCTACGACTCGACCTGCCAGATGTGCCACGCGGCTGGCGTGGCCGGCGCGCCCAAGTTTGGCGACAAGGCTGCCTGGGCACCGCGCATTGCTGAAGGCAAGGCCAAGATGTACGACATCGCGCTGCACGGCAAGGGCGCGATGCCGCCCAAGGGTACCTACGCCGGCTCCGACGATGACGTGAAGGCCGCCGTGGATTACATGGCCGCTGCAGCCAAGTAAGTCGTCACTCTCGTTTCTCGAAAAGCCCGCCCAGCGCGGGCTTTTTTGTTGCCTGCCAAAGCAGGCGCCCCCTGGGCATGCCGATTGCTCACCTATGCTTGATGTGCGGGGCCCGATGCAGCCACATGGCAAACGGCATCGTTCCCCACGCGCCCAGGTTGATGCAAACGGAGGTTGCCATGCGAAGGGATCGAAGGTCATTGACCGATTGCTACTGGGCGGCATTCGCCCTGGTGCTCTGCAGCTCGGCTGTCATGGCGGCCGACAACTGGGTCAAGCTTTCCCCGCTGGCTGACAATGCCGGCACGCTCTACCTGGACAAGGATTCCATCGAGCGCAACAAGGATGGCACCGTGCGTGCCACCTCGCGCGACGCCTATGACACGCCGCGCAAACTCGCCGATGGCGTCGCATACCAATACGATTCGCGTACGTCGGTCTACGACTGCAAGAACGAACGCATCCTGCCGGTCAGCGCGCTGATCCAGGACAGCCAGCACGCCACCATCCTCTCTAAGAACATTGACGACCCTCGCTGGGAACCCGTCCAGCCGCGCACAGAAGGTGAGGCCGTTCTGCGCGCGGTCTGCCTGTTGCAATAGGGCTGTTTACTGCACGGCCGCTGCCGGCGCCAGATCGACGCGCAGCGTGCCGTCCGCATCCATGCGTGTGGTGCCGCGTGCGGCAGCCTCGCGGTAGTGGTACAGGTCAAAGCGCAGCGGCCCGTGCGTGGAGGTGTCGGTGACGAGCACGCGGCTGTTGGTCACCAGCACGTTGTACATCTTCAGGTCACCAGACTGGATCCAGATGCGGCTGCCGGCGTCGGTCGGGGCGGGCGCGCACATCGACGGCGCCGGGCCGAAGCCAAGCACGAGCCCATCGGACGTCACGCGCGCGGTCTGCATCTGGCCGAGCAGGCGCGGCGGCGGGAACACCGTGGTCTGGTCCAGCACCATCGCGTTGCCATCCAGCTTCGCGCCGCCACGGTCGAGCGGCGCGAGTTGCGACAACTCCAGCCCCATCCCCTTGAGCATCGCCAGCGTCTGCACGCCCATTACGCGCGCTTCGCTTGGCGTGTAGACGAGGTAGCGCGATTCCTTGAGCGCCAGCGTGCCGCGCATGCCAAACGGCAACCACACGCCCGGAAAGTGGTTGCGCAGCTTGAGCCCGCCCGACACGTCGAGCACGCCGTCGCCCGGCGTCAGCGACAGTGCGTTGAGCGAGCGCGGCGCGTAGTCCAGCAGGTAGGTGTTGAATAGCGCGTCGAGCGACGCCTTGGGCACCGTCACCTCGCCGCCGAGGATGCGGATGTCGAACTGGCTCGGGTCGTCCATGTCGACGGGCTGGCCGGGCGTGTGCGGCACGAGCTGCGCGGTGAGCTGGTGCACGTGGAAGCCGATGTCGCCGGTGATGCGGAAATCAACATCGCGCATCTGCACGACGGGCGGAGCGGTGCGGGAGTCGCGTGCGGCAACCGTACCGGTGGTGATGGCGGCGCCCGAGGCTGGCTGGCATCGTTGGGTCCACTGCTGGCGCACCGTGACCAGCTCCTTGCGCTGGGCGCTGGCCATGGGCGGCTCAGCCGCACGCGCGAACGTGCTGGCCAGCAAACCGGCAGCACTGAATCCGGCCAGCACAAGCAGCATCAGCCGCAGCATGAGGGCAGCGAGGGCGATGGCGGGGGCGATCATGGCGCAGTCCTCTTGGCGAGTTGCAGCGCGGGTTTGGCGAGCGTGCCCACCGGTTTGGCTGCGAGTTTGGTCGCGGGTTTGGCCAACTTGGCAGCAGCGAGCATGTCGAACGACGGCATCAGCACGCGAATGCTGCCATCGGTCGAGAAGCGCAGCGACCCCGCAACGAGCTGATCCCGGTAGCGGTACAGGTTGAACACGAAGGGCTTGGCCGGATCGGCGACCACGATGTCGATGCGCGCATTCATCGGCATCGAACGCAGGAAGCGGATGTCACCGCCCCGAAACAGGATGTAGGGGCGCTGTGCATCGGCGGCATTGGCCAGGGGCGGCATCTGCGGATTGCCGTCGCCGATCTGCATGACGAGCCCGTCGCGTGTGACGCGGATGGCTGAGACCTTCAGATCCAGCGCGGGCGGCGGAAACAGCTTGGGCACCTGCATGACGATCTCGCTGCCGGTGAGCTGCACGGCCGGCGTGGACACCGGCAGCAGATCGGCCAGCTCGATATGTGCCGCACCCATCAGCGCGCCGGCATCCTGGCCCTGTACCTTGACCACGTTGGGGCGGAACACGATGGTCTGCGGATCGCGCAGCACCAGCGGGCCACGCAGCTCGATCGGCACCCAGGCACCGCGGCGGCGCATCTCGGCGCGCATGTCGAGCGTGCCGTCATCCAGCGTGAAGCTGAAGCGCCGCAAGGGTGGGTCATTGCCTGGCCCGCGCGCAAAGACCACGGTGTTGAACAGCGCAGCCATGCTGTCGGCGCTCACGCGCACTGTGCCGCTCACGGGCTGCAGCGTGTACGACGACACATCGTCGAGCCAGACTGGATCACCCGGCAGGCGCGGCACCATGCGCAGCGCGAGCTGATCGACCAGGAAGCCGACGTCGCCGTCAAAGCGAAAGTCGACATGGCGCAGGTACGAGATGGCATCGGGCTGGCCGGAATCGCGCAGCGTGGCGGGGCGGACTTCGCGCGTGGCGAGGTTGCCCGACTGGAACGGCGCGCGTGCCTGCTGGCGGGCGTCTTCCAGTTGCTTGGCCTTGGCCGCTTCGATGCCGCCGTGGCCGTCACCGGCGCTGGCACAGCTTTGCAGCAGCGCCACGCACAGAACGCCCGCAGCCCGGAGCGCCAACCTACGGTTGCTCAAGTTCAAGTCCCACATCGACGGTCTCCTCGTCGCGAGAATCAGCCGGAAGGTCCGGCAGTCGGCGCGGTCATGTCGCCACGCTCGTGTAGAATTTTTTGCATGCCTGCCCGCAAATTAACCGGCGATGCCGGTCCGCCCGCTGCTCCGCCCGTGCGCGAATTCACCATTGACGAACTCGCGCGCGCAGCCGAGACCACTGTCCGCAATGTCCGTTCGTACCAGGACCGCGGACTGATCGACCCGCCTGAGCGGCGCGGGCGCGTGGGCATCTACACGCAGGCGCATCTCGGGCGGCTCAAGCTCATCAACCACCTGCTGGCGCGCGGCTACACGCTCGCCAACATCCAGGAGCTGCTCAAGGCCATCGTCGAAGGCCATGACTTGCGCTCCATTCTCGGGCTCGAATCCGCCATCAGCAGCCCCTGGTCGGATGAGTCGCCCAAGCACTTTTCGCTGTTGGCGCTGGCCAAGCTCTTTGGCCGCTCCATGTCACGCCAGGCGCTGGCACGTGCCATCTCGCTCGGCTTGCTGACGCCGGATGGTCTCGGCTATCTGGCACGCAGCCCCAAAGCCCTGCTGGCCGGCGCGCAGATGGCGAAAGCCGGTTTCCCGTTGGTTGAAGTGCTCGACATTCTCGAGCGGGCCCGTCCGCATACGCAGGCCGTGGCCGACGATCTCGTCTCCATGGTCGTGCGCGAGCTCGACAAGTACGGCGAAGGCCAACTGCCGCCGGTCGAGGACGTGCCACGCCTGGTCGACGTGATTTGGCGCATCCGCCCGCTGGCGCTAGTGGCAGTCGAGGCCGAGCTGATGCGTGCGCTCGAGATCGCCGCCAACAAGTACCTGGGCGACCGTGTGGCGCAAGTCATCGAGCATCTGCACGAACCGCCGAATCCTTCGAACTCGCCGGACAAAGGCTAGTGTCTCCGGCGCGCCCATGCGTGGAGCGCGCCTGATCTATTTCTAGTTTGATCCTGATACGGCCGCTGTCGGCAACCGACAGCAGGCGTTTTGAATGCCTGCTCAGGACCCGGCCGCGCCCGCCGTCGACAGCTTGCGGCGGATCGACGGCGACGGCGCTTCGCCATTGGCGGCGGCGTACGCTTCAATCTCTGAGATCAGCTTGGGCAGGCGTTCGAGCGCCGCACGGTTGTCCTCATCCCACGGATGGAAGGACGGCCGGAAGAAATCAAAGAACTCCGGAATGATCTTGCGCAGCGGCGCCGGGTGAATCCACAGGAAGTGGAATGCCTTGCCCAGGCCGAAGAACTTGTTCTTGCAGGTGCGATCCGCAAAGATCAGGCGCAGGTGCACGTAGAACACCATCGCCCAGAACGAGACTGTGGTCAGCAGCATGATCGATGTGCGCAGGAGATAGCGACCCAGGCCCGGCTTGATGGCGATGTTCCACACGTCGTAGCTGACGGCCTTGTGCTCGGTTTCTTCCATGGCGTGCCACAGCCAGACCTGACGATAGCCGGGCTCGGAGTTGCGGCCCAGGCCGTCTTCATGCGAGAGCACCTGACCGGCCAGCATGGCGGTGTAGTGCTCCAGTGCCACCGTCACGGCCAACTGGTGCTTCTTGGGCGTGTACTTGCGCAGCACGTTGAGGAACTTGCCGACAAAGCGGTCGATGCGATTGGCGGGCAGGCCGGCACGGTCGAGTAGGTCGTTGTACAGCACGTGCTCGCGCGTGTGCATGGCCTCCTGGCCGATGAAGCCGGCCACGGCTTGCTTGAGTTCCGGGTCGGTCACCAAGTGGCGGTAGTTGCGCACGCTGTCCATGAAGAAGCGCTCGCCGGTCGGGAAGAAGATCGACAGCGCGTTCAGGAAGTGGGTGACGTGCGTGCCTCGCTCGTGCCAGTTGCTGATGCGATCAGCCGGCAGGTGAGGATGCACGTCGCGGCGGACTGGCATCATGGGCGGTTCTCCTGGAATGTGGTTTCTGCAAGGCGGCTTGAGATGCGCCCTTGGTCTAGAAATGCTGAGAGGTCGGTCCCCACGCGCACGGGGTCTTCCTCCATTGGGATATGGCCGAGCGCCGGATACATGCGCAGCGTGGCGCCGGGAATGCGGCGGGCAAATTCACCGGCGTGCGCGGGCGGGATCCACCGGTCGCGCTGGCCCCACAGGATGAGCGTGGGCACGCCGCGTTTGGCCAATACGGCGGCCAGCCCGCTGGTATCGACATCGTCAAAGCGGAACTTCGGCACCATCTGGCCGATGGCCTGGCGGGCACCGTCGGCGTAGAAAAAATCGGCGTAGCGGCGCAGCGTCGGTTCCGACACGCGTGACGGGTCGCCGTACACATCGCGCGTGGCGGCGCGGATGATGCCCTCGGGCAGCATCCACGGCGAGGTCAGCCGCACGCTCAGGTGGTTGAACAGGTCGATGTAGATCGGCAGCTTCATCGGAAAGCCGGCGGAGTCGATCAGCACGAGCTTTTCAACGCGGCCCGGATGCCGCACGGCAAAGTCCCACGACACCATGCCGCCGAGCGAGTTGCCGATCAGCGTGAGCTTGGACAAGCCCAGCGAATCGACAAACGCGTCGATGAAGTCGCGGTATAGCGGCAGCTCCATGGCGCGCGGGCGGCCTTGTGCGTCACGCAGCGGGCCAGTGATGCCGAATGGCGGCAGGTCCAGCCGGATCACGCGATAGCGGCGCGTGAGCTGCGGCAGTACGCCATCCCACGTGTGCAGCGACGCACCAAAGCCATGGATCAGCAGCAGCGTGCCTTCCGCGTTGGCGGCGCCTTCATCGGTGTAATGCACGCGCGTGCCCATCAGCGGCAGGTAGCGCGATTGCGGCTTGGCGTAGCGCGCGATCAGCACGTCGCGCCCGATGCTGCGCAGGCCGATGCGGCCCGGGCGCAGCATCGCGCGTGCAACGTTGAGCAGATTCGCGCGCGGGGGGCTGGCGAATTGTTCAAGTTCAGCGGTGGTGGCCGTGTTCATCGACAGCCCCTTACTTCGCGCGCGCGGTGGACGGCGCGGTGTCCGCCGTGCCGCCTTCTCGCAGCGCCTTCTTGCGCGTGCGGCGGGCTTCGCGTACGACCAGTGCCTGGTATGCGGCGGGCAACACGCGGGCCATCACATCGGCGGCGTGGGCGTCGGGGCCGATCAGCACGCGACGTTTGTTCTTGCGCACGCCATCAAGGATCATCTCTGCCGCCTTCTCGGCCGTGGTGATGAAGAACTTCTCGAACTCTTCCTTGCCCTGCTGTTCGTCGCGTACCAGGAAGCCGTTCATGCTGGGCGACACGCGGCTCGACTTGGCGATGTTGGTCTTGATGCCGCCGGGGTGCACGCAGGTGGCCGACACACCGCAGTTCATCAGGTCCAGCTCCTGGCGCAGCGCCTCGGTGTAGCCGCGCACGGCGTATTTGCTGGCGTTGTAGGCCCCCATGCCCGGCTGCGCGAAGATGCCGAAGATGCTCGACGTGTTGATGATGTGGCCGTTGCCACTCGCCTTGAGCAGTGGCAGGAACGCCTTGGTGCCGTGTACAACGCCCCAGAAGTTGATGTTCATGATCCAGGCCAGCTCGTCGTCGTCCATGCCTTCGATCGTGCTGGACAGCGCCACGCCGGCATTGTTGAAGATCAGGTTGACCTTGCCGTGCGCGGCGGCGGCTTCTTCGGCCCAGCGGTACACGGCGGCGCGGTCGGCCACGTCGACGGCGTGCGTCGTCACGCGGATGCGGTCGCCTTCATGCGCGCGCACCAGTTGCAGCGTCTGCGCGAGTGCGGCTTCATTGCGGTCGGCCAGTGCGAGATGACAGCCCTCGCGCGCCAACTGCAATGCAAGCGATCGCCCCATGCCGGACGCGGCACCGGTGATGGCGGCAACCTGGTTATTGAATGACTTCATAGCGTGGTCTCCAGATGTCTTTTTGCGGCGCGGCGCGCGTCAGACGCGGTCGAGCGCTTCTTCGTT
Source organism: Ralstonia sp. A12 (assembly GCF_000801955.1). Taxonomy (GTDB): domain Bacteria; phylum Pseudomonadota; class Gammaproteobacteria; order Burkholderiales; family Burkholderiaceae; genus Ralstonia. Next base: position 30,517 of record NZ_JSZO01000019.1, on the reverse strand, counting down.
GGGGGTGTTGTCTGCGGTGGCAGGTACGGTGCGGGCGGGTACGCGCAGCGGCACGCCCTTGGGCACGGCCATCGGGCGCGTGCGGTAGTCGGCCAGGCGGAAGCTCGCCGTTGCGCGGCGGAACTGCCACGTGAAGCCCGGCCACAGCGTGGTGTTCTTGCCGGTCTTCGGATCGAGGTACCAGCTCACGCAGCCACCGGCTGACCAGATCGCGTTCGACAGCCGCTTCTGGATCCCGTCGTTGAAGCGGCGCTGCACGTCGAGGCGCACATCGATGGTCGCCACGTTGTGCGCACGCATCGATTTGAGCGCGTCCACGATGTACGCCACCTGCGACTCGATCATGAACACCATCGACGAGTGGCCCAGGCCCGTGTTCGGGCCCACCACCATGAAGAAGTTCGGGAAGCCCGCCACCGTGGTGCCCAGGTAGGCCTCGGCGCCGTGCTTGTCCCAGGCATCGACAATGTCCACGCCCTGGCTGCCGCGCAGCACGCCACGCGGGAACGGATCGGTGGCGTGGAAGCCCGTGCCGAAGATCAGGCAATCGACTTCGCGCCGCGTGCCGTCGGTGGTGACGATGGCATTGGGCTCGACACGTGCGATGCCGGTGGTGATCACATCCACGTTGTCCCGCGTGAGGGCGGGGTAGTAGTCGTTCGAGATCAGGATGCGCTTGCAGCCGATGGTGTAGTCGGGCGTCACCTTCTGGCGCAGTACCGGGTCGGCAATGCGGCGCTTGATGTGGCCGCGCGCCATGCGCTCCACCGCCTTCATCAGCTTCGGGTGAAGCACAAAGCCCAGCACGCGCGATTCGAGCATCCAGTAGATGCTGGTGCGCATCAGCTTTTGCGTGAAGGGCAGGTGGCGGAACAGCCAGTGCTCGGCGCGTGAGACCTTGCGGTCGGGCTTGGGCAGGATCCACGGCGGGGTGCGCTGATACAGATCAACGCGGCCGGCCTTGGGCGCGATCTGTGGGACAAACTGGATGGCCGAGGCGCCCGTGCCGATCACCGCGACGCGTTTGCCGCGCAGGTCGTAGTCGTGTTCCCACAACTGCGAGTGGAACGCCTTGCCCTGGAAGGTTTCGATGCCGGGAATGTTCGGCCACGACGGGCGGCTCAGGCCCCCCATGCCGGAGATCAGCGTGCGGGCGCGGTAGCGGCGGCCGTCGGCCATGTCCAGATCCCACGCACCGGCTGCGTCGTTGAAGGCCGCACGCGCCAGCTCGTGGTGGAAGCGCACATGCGGGCGCACGCCGAATTCGTCGGTGCAGCGCTCCAGGTACGCGCGGATTTCCGGCTGCGGTGAATACATGCGCGACCAGTCCGGATTGGGCGCGAACGAAAACGAATACAAGTGCGACTGCACATCGCACGCACAGCCCGGGTAGTGGTTGTCGCGCCACGTGCCGCCCACCGACCCGGCCTTCTCGAAAACGAGGAAGTTGTCGATGCCGTTCTGCTTGAGCTGGATCGCCATGCCCAGACCGGCAAAGCCCGTCCCGATGATGGCCACATCGATCAGGGCAGGGGCCTCAGTACTCGGGTCTGGACGGGAGGGGTGGAACAACAAGTCGGACCGTGCATTCACGTGGTGTCTCCGCGGGCACCACTTGGGCGCCTCTTAATGTGACATTGATCGATGTCATCGTAGGAGGCGCCCCTGATCGCGTCAATCGGCCGATTGGAAAGGAACGTCTAGAAGCGGCGTATCAGGCGCTTGAAACGGATTTTCCTTATGAATCCGTCACTTGCGTGCGGTGCACAACACCGTGGCTGGCGGTTTCAAGCGTCGTCATCAACCGCTTCAGGTGCGTGAGCAGTCGCATGACGCGTTCGCCAGCGGAGCGCAGATCGTTGTCGGCTGCGCTGAGGATGGCATGGCGGAAGGCCTGCATTTCCGCGTCAACGGAAGGGCTGCGCAGCAATGCCATGGCGCCGCCCGTACGGTGTGCCCACTGGCGCAGGGCGGTACGGTTGATCGTTTCCAGCAACGCGCGCAATTGCTGCGCATCGTCATCCAGAGACGAGAGGAAGACCTCGACCAGGCCGTCCGCTGCGGCGCCTGTGCCGAGCGTGCGCTGCAGATCGTTGAGCGAGACCGCGAACGAGGCGTCGTCTGCGGCAGCAGCATCCTGCGCATCGTCGGGCGGTGGTGCGGCCGGCCACAGTGTCGACAGGGCCTCCTGCAAGGTGGCCAGCGTGGTTGGCTTGAGCAGGCTGCCATCCATGCCGACGGTGCGGCAGCGTGCGTGTTCTTCGGCCAGCGTGGTGGCGGTGATGGCGATGATGGGCAGACGCGTGCCATCGGCGCGTTCCTGCTCTTGCTGGCGAATGTGTGCGGCCAGATCGAACCCGTCCATGCGCGGCATATGGCAGTCGGTCACCAGCGCATCGAAGTGGCCCTCACGCAGGCGTTCGAGCGCGGCGATGCCGTCTTCCGCCAGCGTGACGCGATACCCGAGCAGCCGCAGTTGCTTGGCGATCAGCTCGCGGTTGATGGGGTGATCTTCGGCCACCAGGATGTGCGCGCCCAGCGCGTGGTTGGGCGCCGCGAGCCGCACGGGAATCATCGGCGCACTGGCCGGTTTCGTTATCTCCGGTTGTGGCAGGGCGCGCTCGCAGGCGTGCAGGAAAGCGAGCCAGCTCAGCGGGTTGACGCTCAGCACCGCGCCGCGCTTGGCGTAGCGCACTTCGCGCGTCACGCAAATCGCCCCTGGCTGCGCTTGCTGCGATGTGGTGAAGAGAATGTCCGCGTGGGCATCCGGCGTGACACGCAGTCCTGCAGCCTCGGCAAATTGCACGAGGCAGCGTTGGTCGATGGCCGAGTCCACATGGATGGCAACGCTGCGGCCCGCCAGTTGCGGCAGCGCATAGCGCGCCGTCATGACCGGCACCGGCAGCCGCAGCGTGATGGTTGTGCCGTGCCCGGGGGTGCTGTCCATTTCAAGCGTACCGCCCATCAACCCGGCCAGCTGACGCGAGATCGCCAGGCCCAGGCCGGTGCCGCCGTAGTTGCGCGTGGTCGAGCGTTCAGCCTGGACAAACGGCGCGAACAGCGTGGCCTGCACCTCGGGTGTGATGCCGATGCCCGTGTCGGTGACGTGGATGGCGACCTGCGCGGCGTCGTCGTCAACGCGGGTGCATTCCGCCTTGAGACTGATGCTGCCGCGATCCGTGAACTTGATGGCGTTGGAGAGCAGGTTGAACAGCACCTGCCGCACGCGCACGCTATCGACCGACACCGTGGCCGGCACATCGGCTGCCACGTCCACCTGCACGGTCAGCGATTTTTCGTGTGCACGGCTGGCCAGCAGGCCGACCGTGCCGTCGAACAGCTCACGCAAGTCCGTGTCCACGGGCAGGATGTCCAGGCGACCGGCCTCGATCTTGGCGTAGTCGAGGATGTCGTCCAGGATGTGCAGCAGCGCGCGGCCGGAATCCTGCACCAAAGACACCATCTGCTTCTGCTCGCCGTCCAGCCTGGTTTGCTGCAGCAGTTCGACCAGCCCCAGCACGCCGTTCATGGGCGTGCGGATCTCGTGGCTCATCATGGCCAGGAAGCGGTCCTTGGCCAGCAATGCCGATTCGGCCGCGTTCTTGGCGGCTTCCAATGCATCGGCCTGTTCGCGTTCGGCGGTGACGTCGCTCATGTAGCCGTTCCAGACGGTGCGGCCGTCCGCCTCCCGGTGCGGGATCGAGCGCGCATGCAGCCACCGGATCGAGCCGTCGTCGCAGACATGGCGGAATTGCAGATCGAAGGGCGTCAGTTGCTGGGCGGAGGCGTGCTGCATTTCCTCCATGCGCTGGCGGTCTTCTTCGTGAATCAGCAGGGCAGGCGTGGACAGGTAGGTCAGCAGGTCGTCGGGGTGGGCGCCCAGTGTCTCGTCCGCTTTGCCGGCCGCATAGGTCATCCGACCCGTCGCTTGATCCGGCTGCATCTCGTACTGGTAGACCAGTGCGGGCAGTGATTCGGTCACCTCGCGCAGGCGCCGTTCCAGGCGCTCGGCACGTGCTTGAGCCTCGCGGATCTCGCTGATGTCGACCAGCGAAGACACCGCGCCGGTCGGCTGGCCGTCGGGCAGGTGGAACGGCTCGACCCAGCGCAGCATGCGGCGCTGACGGCCATCGGGCAACGTGATGGAGAGTTCTTCACGCGAGCTTTCATCGCATTCCACCGCGCGGCGGTCGACGTCGTTCAGGAGTTCGATATTGCTGGCCGAGAACACCGCAAGTTCCACGGGCGTGCGGCCCAGCACCGTTTCGCGTGGACGCTCGAACATGTTGCAGAAGGCCGCATTGACGGCGACGTACCGGTTCTGCGCATTCTTGGCGGCCAGCGGAAAAGGCACGGCCTCCATCAGCGCGTGCTGAAAGCTGAGCTGTTGCGCGAGTGTTGCCTCAGCATGGCGGCGCTGCCGGTTCTCGCGGCGCAGTTGCAGGTGTTTGATGAACAGCGCCACCAGCGCGATCAGCACCAGCGCTGCCGCCGGGCCGAACCTGGAGAGCACGGCCGAGAGCGACGGGCCCAACTGGTAGCTCACCGACAGCCACTTGTTGCGGATGCTGACTTGCTCCCCTTCGGGCATCGCGAACAACGCGCGGTTGATGAGCGGCAGCAGCGCCGCATAACGCGCAGATACACCGATACCGATGCTCTCTGTCAGGTTGGCCGAGCCCGTCACCTTCAACTCGCCTGGAAAGTGATGGCGAATCAGCGCATCCACCACCGGCAGATTCGCGATGGTGAAGTCGGCCTGCCCCGTGGCCACCAGAGATAGCGCATCGTTGGGCGAAGCCGCAGTGACGACATGGATTCTCGGCACGTTCTTACGCAGCACATCGGCCAGCGTATCGCTACGCGGCAGGGCGACCACTTTGCCTGCAAGCTCAGCCAATGCCCCCACCGCCAGCGCATCATTGCGCCCGACGACCACCATCGGCATGGTGTCGACCGGCTGACTGAACGAGAAGCCCGGCGGGTGGTAATCCTGGTCGGACAGGCCCAGCAGGATGTCGACGTCGCCCGCGCTTGCCTTGGTCAGCGCGTTAGCCCAGTCGTGCACCTGCACGCGCTCGAAGCGCAGGCCGAGGGTGCGCGACAGGAAGCTCAGATACTCGGGCAGGATGCCGAGCAACTCACCGCGCTGCGCGTTGAAGCTGTAGGGCATGTAGTCGGCGTCCGCCGCGTAGCGCAGTGGCGGCAGTGCGGCCAGCATGGCGCGCTCACTGGCTGACAGCGGCAGTGCCACGGTGTTGGCGCCGCCCTGCGTGATCCAGCGCGTGCGCAGGTCACTCATGGCAGCGTCCGGCAACTGCGCAAGGTGGCGATCGAGGTAACGGATGAGCGCGGCGCGGTCGCTCGGCGCCGCAAAGTGCAGTGCATCGACCTGTTGGTTGACCAGTTGCACGACTGACAGGGGCCGGTAGCGCGGCTGCAACATCAGCTCACGCGTCGGATAGGTGACGCCCACGTACGCGTCCGCCTCGCCGTGCAACACGGCGTCGAGCGCATCGGTGGGTGTGGGCGTGCTCACCATGCGAATGCTGGGGTACTGGCGCGGCAGCTCATCCATGAGCGGCGAGCCCTGCTCTACCGTGATGCGCGCGCCGGAGAAGAACGGATTCTGTGCCACCCGCATGTTGTCGTTGCGCGCAACCACGGCCGTTGGCCGCTCGAGGTACGGCGCGGAGTAGTCAAGGCAGCGGTTGTATTCCGAGCGCGGCACCACGCTCATGATGATGTCGACCTCACCACGGCAGGCTGCGTTGACGAGTTCGTCGCGGCGGTTGAACACGCGCGGCACGATGCGCACGCGGTCTTGCGGAATCAACTGCATGAGTAGATCGCCCGAGAAGCCGGTGAGCTTGTCGGCGGCGACACCCTCGAGCGGCATCATGGATTCACCAATGACACCCACGGTGAGCTTGGACGGAATCTGGTGAAAGAGCTGGACGGCTTGGGCAGCATCCTCCGCATGGGCTTCATCCTCGCCGCTCAGCCAGGCGAGCGCAGCCGCACAGGCCAGCAGACCCGCACCGATGCCGACGCGCAGCCGCGTCAGCGGCGACAGGGGAGAGAGACGCGCGCGCCAGCCCATGGATCAACCCTCGAGGGAGCCAAGCAGGCCGTGGCGCACGGCAAAATCGAACAGCGCCGCTTCGGTGGTCAGCGCGAGCTTGCGCATGCCCGCCTGCTTCTGTGCGCTGATGGTCTTGACGCTGCGGTTCAGCCGCACGGCAATCTCGCTGACGGTCAGGCCGGTTACGTACATGCGCAGCACTTCCAGCTCACGCTTGCCGAGCAGATGGATCGGATCGTTCTCGGCCGGCTCCGGCTCGGTGGTGCGGCGGATGAGCTTGGCGTCGAGCTGCGGCGAGAGATAGATGCGGTCGGAAAGCGCCGCCTGCACGCCTTCGAGAATGTGTTGCGGCTCGTCGGATTTACTGACGATGACCTTGATGCCGGCGCGCAGGATGTTGCTCATCAGGGCGCGCGTCTCCAGCATGGTCAGCACCATGATGCGCAGGTCCGGGTGGCGGCGCGCGAGGAATTCGAGCAGAACGATGCCGTCGCCGTAGCGGCTGCCGGGCATGGCGTAGTCGGTGATGGCGATGTCGCAGCGCACGCGGCCGAGCACTGAGAGCAGTTCGTCGGCACTGCTGGCTTCTCCCGCCACTTCGAAGCCGTCAACCGCCGAAACGAGGTGCCGCACCGCGGCCACCACGCCAGGGTGGTCATCAGCAATCACGAGTTGGATGGGGGGCTGCATGTCAACAAATCTCCAGAGCGCGTAACGTGCGGCAACCTGTTTGCCGTATTGCTGAGAATCGCTGAAGCAGCAACGTGGGAAAATCGGAAAAGTCTTATTAATGCGCTCCGATCTGCGCGCTTATGGTGCAAATTCGTTAAGACATGTCACGAACAGAGCGACGTGTCTGATCTGAGTCCGCGCCATCGTGCGTGGCACAATGCACGCGCTCCAAATCTGCTGATTGCCATGACGTCCCACATTCCCACCACACCGACTGCTGCCACGCGCCAGCAGAGCGCTGAACGCTCCACGCTCGTGAGCGCCGGGGTCAATTGCCTGCTCTCTGCGGGGCAGATTGCGGCTGGGTTGTGGTCGCACTCGCAGGGGTTGGTGGCGGACGGGCTGCACACGCTGTCGGACCTGATTGCCGACGGCATCGTCTTCATTGCCAACCGCAACAGTCACAAGGGGCCGGACGAAGACCACCAGTACGGCCACGCGCGCTACGAGAACGCCGCATCGCTCGGGCTGGGCCTGCTGCTGGTGACGGCCGGTGCGGGCATGATCTGGGCGGCCGTGGACAGCCTGCGCTCGCCGCAGGGGCCGGCGCCGGTGCACGGTTTGGCGCTGGTGGTGGCGTTGATTGCGCTGGCTGCCAAGGAAGGGCTGTTCCGCTACATGCTGGCCGTGGCCAAGCGCATCGGCTCACGCATGCTGATTGCCAACGCGTGGCATGCGCGCTCCGATGCGGTGTCGTCGCTGGTGGCGGCGATTGGCGTGGCGGGCAACCTGATGGGATACCACTGGCTGGACCCGGTCGCGGCTTGCGTGGTGGGGCTGATGATCGGCCGCGTGGGCCTGCGCTTCGCATGGGAAGCGCTCAATGATCTGATGGACCGCGCGCTGCCGCCCGCAGAGGTGCAGGACATTCGCGCAAGCCTGGCGGCCACGCCGGGTGTGCTCAGCGTGCACGACCTGCGCACACGCGTGACGGGCGACCAGGCCCTGGTGGATGCGCACATCGAGGTGGACCCGCGTGTGTCGGTCAGCGAAGGCCACGCCGTTGCCGTGCGTGCTCGCGCCAGTGTGCTGGCCGCGCACACCGCCATGGCCGTGCTCGATGTGCAGATCCACGTTGACCCGCGCGAGCGTGTCTCCACCGATCCACTGCCGTTGCCCGACCGCGACGCGCTGCACGCTGTGCTGGCACCGCTGCTGCCGGCCGGCACGCTGCTCGATGCACGCCACTGCGTGCTGCATTACGTGGATGGCGTGGTCGAAATGGACTTGATCCTGCCGCCCGCGCTGGCTGCTGATGAGCACGCCCGCATCGCCGCAGCACTACAAGCGCGCTGGGATGGCCTGGTACGCCTGCGCGTGCTGAGCGCCGACGCATGAGCCCGGGCGCCTAGCGGCACTGATCGACCGCGTTGGCCGGCTGCACCTTGGCTGGGTCAAAGCGCAACTGCTCCAGCCCTTTCTCCGTCAGCGAGAGCCAATCAAGCGAACCCGAGGTGCGCTGCAGCCCGATGCTGCCCACCGGCCGCCATTGCACCGATTTGCCATCCGCGTTCATCAGCGTGCCGGACAGCGTGAGCGAATCCGGCCCCGCTTGGAACTGCAGCAGACGGCCATCGGCGGCGGGCGTGTAGGCGGTGCTCTGGTTCACGGCGATGCCTGCTTCGCGCACTGTCGCCGGCATGCACGAAATGGACGCGCGCACCTTGCCCGTGCTGTCGATCAGATCGGCAAAGCCGTTGCCCTTGGCGACACCCACCAGCAGGAAGCGCTCGACCGCCGGCAGCCATGTGACGCTGTAGGTGTAGTACTGCAGATGCTTGTGCAGAAGCTGCTCGCCGGTGACGCGCCCGCTCACCGGGTCGAAGACAGCGATCTTCAAGTTGGCCTCGGTCTGCCCGGGCACGAACTGCTGCCAGGCCAGCAGCGCGTGCGTATTGCCACCCGCGATCATGGGCCACCATTCGCGGCGTTCGTCGGCGATGTTGACGTCGTGCAGGCGGCGGCCGTGCCCGTCGTACACCTTCACGTAGACGCCGTTGCCGCTGCCCAGGTTGTCGACGCCGCCGCCGTTGATCCAGCCATCGGAATAGAACACCACAAAGCGGTCACCCACGGCAGTGATGTGGCCCGAGTGCCCGCCCGATTCCACCTGCTGCGGGTACGGTTTGATCGGGCGCAGCGCGGTGTTGTAGATGCCGTAGCGCTGCGTGACGTTTTCCGTTGTGTTCCAGCCGTCTTCGAACGACACCATCACTTGGCCCGCACGGTTGCGCGCTACGGTCACGGGCTCCTGCGCTTCCGGTTTCTGGATGAAGATGCGCGGCGCGTCCAGCACCCCCGTATCAGCATGCCATTGGGCCACGTACACATCGTGCGGCCAACTGCCGTTGCGATCGGCGCCGCGCGGCGGCAGGCCCGAGGCACTGAAGAACACGTTGAAGGTGTTGGCTGCAGCGGCGGGCACGGCGCCAATGCCATGCATGTATTGGCGCGGGTCGGGCGTGCCGGCCAGGGCCAGGGTGGGCACGGCCAACGTGCAGGCCAGGCAGGCCAGGCCCAGCAGCGTGCGCTGCAGGAACGGTGGGCGGGACGTCGGGCGGGGCATGCGGTGCTCCATAGGCGGCGCTCCATCAGGGGCAGGGGGGTGCAAGGGGAGTAGCAATTGCGGAACCCATTGGGCCGCAGCCCCGCGTTGAAGTTGCTGCGCGAACGGGGGAGCCCGTTCGGGGGAGGGTGGGCACTAACCCCCTCGCCAAGGCAATCAAGTTTCGGTCCTGCCTGCCGTTCTCATGGGCAAGAGCGGAACCGATTCCGCCGATCCCTTCCCCAGCACGGTCAGAGTGGGCCTAAGCCCGCCGCCCTCCGCGCTAAAACCGACCAACGAGAACAACATGACCCAGCAAGTCAGCAGTGAGTCGAGCCGCCGATGGCGCAGTGAAGTGACGGAGGCGCTATCTACCGTGCGGCAGCAGTTTGGTGTGTCTGCGCAAAGCCTGCCGCGTGAGGCGCTGATCGCCGCGCTGACGGATGCCATCTGGGCGCAGCGTGCTGCCTATGCGCGCATGCGCGAAACGCTGGTTGTGCAGACCGAGTTGGCTGACGAATCGATGTGACCTGTGTGAGCCGGTGCGCCGCATGGGCGTTTTCTTCTAGTAGGTGATGTGATGCGGTACTGCGGTTCACTGGATTTGGAACATCTGCTGCGCCAGCCGTTTGCCCAGCTCGGCCGCCTGGTGCGTGACGCCGAAACCGGGCAGCCCCTGCCCCCGGTCGAGGTGGCCGCACGCGCGGTGCTGCTGCGCGCCGCCGGTTACGAAGTCATGCCGATGTGCACACATCACGACCATCGCGGCTTCTGTCTCGGCCACGTGGATCAGCCCATCGGGGTGTAGGCGCTGCGCGTGTGCGCAGATGTGCACCAGATGTTGGAGAGAACCCGGCCTCGCGCCGGGTTTGTCATTTCAGCGCGTCCAGTTCCGGGTAGTGGCGGAAGATGCCCATCGTGTTGAATGGAATGCGCCGTGGGGATTGCAGATAGGCCGCAATGTTTGGCTGCGCGGCCACGCGGTCGTGCAGGGCCACGAGGCGTGGCAGGCTGCGTTCATAGCGCTGCATGTGGCGCGGGAACGCATAGCGCAGCCCGGCCACGATCTGGAACAGCGATAAGTCCACATACGTGAGCGTGTCACGCACCGCCCAGGTCGGGCCAGCGGGGTTGCGATCGAGCACGCGCTCGAAGTAGTGCAGGAACTTGGGCGCGCGGTGGGTCAGGAAATCCTGTGCGCGGCGCAGCGCTTCGGTCTGCTGGTCTTCGTAGTATTCACACGAGGCGATCGGGTGGTGCGTGTCGTGAATCTCCACCACGAAGTCGGCAATCGTGAGTTGCAGGCCGTGTGTCCACAAGCCGCCGGCTTCGTCCTGCGGCGCCAGGCCGTAGTGCTGGCCCAGGTAGAGCAGGATGTTGGCCGTCTGCGCAATCACCAGTGGGCCGACCACCAGAAACGGCGGCGCGAACGGCGGCGTGGCAATCCCGGCATCGTCGAAGAAGGTTTCGATGGCGGCGTCGTCTTCGCGGCCGAGGTCGATGTAGGGCACTGCCGCCTGTTCGAGCGCGAGGCGGACAAATTCACCGCGGCCCTGGATCTCGGGCCAGTAGTAGAGCGTGGTTTGCATGGTCGATGCCGCGTCGCAGCAGAAAGAGGGGCTGCGAACGATAATAGGCGGTCGCCCCTGCGCTTGTTCTCCATTCTCCTGCTGTGACCGCCCCGTCTTCCAACGCGCCTGCCGCGGCGCCTGCCATCGAACCTGCCGATCCGTCCCGCTGGCTGGTCCGGGGGCATCCTGGTTATCTGCGTGCCAATCTCGCGCTGTTTGCCGCAGGCTTCTCTACCTTCTCGCTGCTGTATTGCGTGCAGCCGCTGATGCCGCTGCTGGCACATGACTTGGGCCTCACGCCCGCGCAGACGAGTCTGGTGTTGTCGGTGTCGACCTTGCTGCTGGCGTTTGCGATTCTGTTTGCGGGGCTGCTGTCGGAGTCGATCCATCGCAAGACGCTGATGGGCGGATCGCTGGTGCTGTCGTCCGGGCTCACGCTGCTGGCGGCGGTGCTGCCCGGCTGGCATGACCTGTTGATCACGCGTGCGCTGCTGGGCATCGTGCTGGGCGGGGTGCCGGCAGTAGCGATGGCGTATCTGGCCGAGGAGGTGCACCCGCAAGGCCTGGGTATGGCGATGGGCCTGTATGTGGGCGGCACGGCTTTCGGCGGGATGGCCGGGCGCGTGCTGACCGGCGTGGTGGCGGACCACACGGGCTGGCGCATCGCCATGGGCGTGACCGGTGCGCTGTGCCTGCTGGCTGCGCTGGTCTTCATCTGGCTGCTGCCGCCGTCGCGCCGCTTTGTGCCGCGCAAGGGTGTCGCGCTCGGCGACTTGTTTGACACGCTCGCCGCGCATTTGCGTGAGCCGGGGCTGCGCGCGCTGTTCGCCATGGGCTTCCTGCTGATGGGCGGCTTCGTCACGATCTACAACTACGCGAGCTTCCACCTGCTCGACGCGCCGTACGCGCTGAGCCAGACAGCGCTCGGGGGCATCTTCATGGTGTACCTGCTGGGCATCGTTGCGTCTGCGTGGTTCGGGCGCATGGCCGATCGGCATGGGCGCGGCCGCATGCTGTTGACGGGCACGGCGTTGATGTCAGCCGGCGTGCTGTTGACGCTGGCGGCACCGCTGGTGCTGGTGATCGGTGGGATTGCGCTGCTGACCTTCGGTTTCTTTGGTGCGCACGCGGTGGCCAGCGGCTGGGTCGGGCGCCGCGCGCAGCGGGCCAAGGGGCAGGCTGCTGCGCTGTACCTGCTGGCGTACTACCTGGGTTCGAGTGTGATCGGCACGACTGGCGGCAAGCTGTATGCCCCGTGGGGCTGGCCCGGCGTAGTGGCACTGGTGACGGCGCTGATGCTCTGCGCGCTGGGCACAGCCGCCTGGCTGTGGCGGCGCGCGCCCATGCCGCCCGGCGCCAAGCGTTGAGGCTGCACGCACCGCGCCAACGGATGAGGCGCGGAGGAATTCGGGTATGGTGCAGTGTTCCGTGTCTGCACGATCGCATTCCTCATCATGCGCACCCACTTCCTGTTTCTGACGCGGCGGCTGCCGCTGCTGGGGCTGTTTCTCCTGATGCTGGGGGCTGCACATGCTGCACCCGCGTCGTTCTCCAAACTGGCGGGGCTACCTTCTTCCGGCGGTAGCGCCTCGGCGCCGGTGGCCACGCCTGCGCAGACGCGCGAATCGCTTGACGCTGTCATCACGCTGCTCGACAACGATCAGCAGCGCGCTTCGCTCGTCAATGAACTCAAGCAGTTGCGCGATGGCGTGACCGCGCAGCAGAAGGAGCGAGCCGAGCAGGCGCCGGGGTTGCTCGGCGCCGTAGCCTCGCTGATCGAAAACGGCTCCGTGGCGGCGGATGTGGAATCCGGCGCGCCGCACTACTGGAAGCGCCGCATCGAGGCAGCCAGCGGCAACGTCAGCCTGCTCGTCGCGCCCGAGAAGTTCACGCGCGTCGTGGCCGACTTTGCCAGCACGATCGCCTTCTGGGCGGCGATCGCGGGGAGCCTGCTGGGCCTCGGCTGGTTGCTGCGCCGCGTGTTCGGTATCCAGGCCGGGCTGGGCGCCCACCCGACCACGCGCGCCTTGTTTGTCGACGCACTGCGCAAGATCGGCCCGTGGGCCGTGTCGTTTGTCGTGCTGATGCGGTGGGAGCACGAGGCCACGCCGGGCTTTGTGCTGGCGGTGGTGCTGGCCTACGCCATCGTGTGGGGTTCGATCATCACGGCGGGCGTGGCGATGCTGTTCTCGCTGTTTGCCGGCAGTGCGCACCGGCGTGTGGCGGTGGAATACCTGCTCAAGCACGGCATGTGGCCGATCTTCCTGACCGCCTTGCTGGGCGCCTGTGGTGATGCGCTGGTCGACCCGCGCGTCGCGCTGCAATTGGGCGGCTCGCTCAGCCTGCTGCTGGCCACCGTCTGCAACGTGGTTTCGTCGATGATGCTGGCGGTGGGCGCGCTGTGGGCGCGGCGACCGATCGGCCAATTGATCACCAACCGGCCGCTGGAGCTGCGTCAGGGCGAGCACGCCGGCAACGAGTTCCGCCGCCTGATCGCTGCGCTCTGGCCGGTGCCGGTGGTGGTGCTGGCAGGCGTGACGGTGGCCGCCACGCTCACCATGCCTGACAACGTTGATGCCATTTCGCGCCGCGCGGTGATGACGTCGTTGCTGCTGGTGGCAGCGTTCTTCCTGACGGCAGTGGTGCGTCCGCGCGCGAGCTGGCGCTCGCATCTGCGGTTGGCGCGCAGCTCGCCGTATGTGGCGCGGCTCAAGCATTTCTTCACGGCGCTGGTGCAGCTCGGCATCTGGATCGTCTTCGTCGAGCTGGTGCTGCGCGTGTGGGACCACACGCTGGTGGAGGTGACGCACAGCTCGGTCAACGGACGCCGCATCGCCGATGCCATGGCAGGGCTGATCAGCACCGTGTTTGCCACCTGGCTCGTGTGGATCCTGCTGGATACGGCGATTCTGCGGGCGCTGTCGCCGGCCACGTCGCGCGGGCAGCCCAGCACGCGGGCGCGCACCATTCTGCCGCTGCTGCGCAATGCCCTGAAGGTGGTGCTGGTGGTGACGGCGGGCATTGGCGTGCTGGCCAACTTGGGCGTGAACGTGACGCCGCTGGTGGCCGGTGCCGGGGTGATCGGTCTGGCGGTGGGGTTTGGCGCGCAGTCGCTGGCGCAGGATTTCATTACCGGCATCTTCATCCTGATGGAAGACACCATTAGCGTGGGCGATGTGGTGGATGTGGGGGTGGCTTCGGGCACCGTCATCAACCTGACCATCCGCACGGTGCGGCTGCGCGATGGCACGGGCGCGGTGCTGTCGATTCCGTTTAGCCAGATCAAGACCGTGCGTAACCTGTCGCGCGACTACTCGTATGCGGATTTCGAGGTGCGTGTGGCGATGGACGCTGAACCGCAGCAGGCGATCGACCTGGTGCGTGCGTCGGCCGATCAGATTGTTGGTGAGCCGCGTTTTGCCTACACGCTGCTGGGCGGTGCTGAGGTGTTTGGTCTGGACCGCTTTGACGGTGGCGCGATGATCGTCAAGGGGCGGTTCAAGACGCGGCCGCAGAAGCAGGCTGAGGTGCTGCGCGCTTTTAACGTCGTGCTCAAGGATGCGTTTGATAAGGCGCATGTGCCGCTGGCTACGCCGGCGACGGTGTTGCGGACTTCTGCGGCGTTTGAGCAGTGGATGACGCAGGTGGCGCCGGGTGGGGAGAAGGGGGATCGGGTGCCGCCGGCTTCCAGCGAACCGCCCGCAGCTGCGCCGGCGTAAGGGCGCTGGTGGTTTGCTTCCCTTTCGTCCCCTGCCGGGGCCGACTCACTTTCTTTGTCTTGCCAAAGAAAGTAAGCAAAGAAAGGCGCGCCCGAGATGGCGACTTCCCCTTGAATTTCTGTAACCGTGCGGAGAAGGAGGCAAACTCGCTTCGCTCAAACAAGCCTCCTTCTTTTTTCCGCCCGCTTACAGAAATTCAAGGCGCCATCTAGGGCAGGAACGTCAACAGCCAAACCGTCTGGGCGCATGCGTTGGCGCCCAGGCCGTGTGCTGGCTTAGAACCCGTGGCGCATGCCGACCATCACGCCCGTCTGCGAGGACTTCGGCAACGCGGCTGCCAGCACGGTGCCGGCATCCTTCTCGTGGGTGTAGTCCATGCCGACGTACAGCCACGTTCGCTTGCTGACCACGTAATTCATGATCGCGTAGGCGGTGTAGCGCAGGCCGTCGGGGTTGCGCTGGCGCGTGGCCATGCCGCCTACCACCAGGTTGTATTGGCTGCTGAAGTCGTACTTCACGCCGCCCAGGATCAGGTCGTTCTTGGTGGGGGTGCCGTCGCGGTAGTTGATGTAGCCGAGCATCAGCTTGGCAGGACCGACCTGTACGCTGCCGCCGGTCGTCCACGTGCGGGTGGCGACCGACAGCAGGTCCTTCTGCTGCTCCCACGCGCCGCCAAAGGTGAACGGGCCGCTGCCGTAGTTGAGCGACAGCGCGCTGTAGTTGCCCGCCGAGAACGCACCCGCCTGCTCGCCCATGCCGACCATCACGCCGGGGCGCCAGCCGTTGAAATCGCCCACGTACTTGACCGAGTTGTCGATGCGCACACCGGTGGCGGTGACGTGCCAGGCGGTCGCGCCCAGGTTGCCGATGGAGAGTGCGTCGTACTGGCCGGCGGTGTTGAAGACGAGGTTTTCCTGACGTCCGAACGTGAGCGCGCCGAAGCCGCCTTCCAGGCCTACATAGGCCTGACGCCCGAACAGGCGCGAGGTGGCCGGCGTGACCGGCTTGTAGCCGCCCAGGCCCATGTCGTTGGTGGAGCCCACGCCCGTGTCTGGCGCGAAACCGCTGACCAGGTGGAACACTGCCTTCAGCCCGTTGCCCAGGTCTTCCGAGCCGCGAATGCCGAAGCGGCTGCCGCTGTAGTAGCCGCCAACCTCTTCTGCCTTGCCGTGGCCGGCGGCGTCGTTGTTGGTGCTGTAGCGCAGGCCGGTTTCCATCACGCCGTACAGCGTGACGTTGGATTGTGCGTGCGCCGCGCCGCAGGCAAGTAGTGCGGCCAGCGTAGCGGCGGATAGCGGAATGGAACGGATTGAAGTGGTCATGCGGCTCCCTTGTCGTTGTATTGCCGGAATGGGTTTCCGGATTGGCTCGGGGGCCGACTCTCGGGCAAGTCTCGCCTGTAAGGGTTGAAGTTACGCGTGCGCCCGTAAAGCGCCGCAGACGCCGCGTGCTGTGTGGGGTTGCCAGTCCTACGCGTGGCGCGCGTAAACCGCAGACTTACAGATTCTTGGGGGTTTTCCCTCGGGCAAGCGGCGTGGCACGGGGCTGCCGCTACACTGGCGACGTTTTTACCCGCGCGTCGCCATGTCCTCGTTCTCCGTGCCCGTACTCAACGCCTTGCGTGACCAACTGCCCGCGCTCTCGCCGGCGCAGCAGGGTGTGGCGCGGCTGATCCTGGAGGCGCCGGAGCTGTCGCTCGAACAGTCGGTGGAGACGCTGGCTGTGCGGGCTGGTGTGTCGATGCCAACCATCGTGCGGATGTGCCAGGCGCTCGGCTTCGAGGGCCTGCGCGAATTCAAGGCGACGCTGGCCGCCGAGCTGGCGCACGCGCAACCGACGCTGCCGGGCCACGTCGGCCGGGCAGACCCGCCCGCGCTGGTGGCAAGCAAGGTCATCGATGGCGCCACGCGCGCGTTGGCCAAGTTGCGCGAGTCGCTCTCCGCCACCCACATCGACGCTGCTGCCGAACGCATCGCGCGGGCACGCCGCGTGGACTGCTATGCCGCCGGTGCTGCGTCGTCGTTCATGGCGAACGACATGCAGTCACGCTTGATGCGGCTGGGGCTGGCGTCCAATGCCTACTTTGATGCGCATTTGCAGCTGGTGTCGGCCGCCATGCTGGGCGCGTCGGACGTGGTGGTGGCGTTCTCGCACGTGGGGCGCATGCCGTATCTGCTGGAGTCGATTGCCTACGCAGCGGAGCAGGGCGCCTGCGTGATCGCCATCACTCAGGCGGGTACGCCGCTGGCCGAGCGTGCGCAGATCGCGCTGACGGTGGATGTGCCGGAGGATGCGGTGATGCGAGTGGGCACCGAGGCGTACCTGGTGCATCTGACGGTCATCGAGATCCTGATGACCTGCGTGGCGCAGCGCCGCGATGAGATGGTGCGGGCGCGGATGCGGGCGATCCAGCGGTTGCTCACAGAACGCAGCGTGGATCGGCCATAAAAAAAGGCGCCACGCGGGCGCCTTCTGCGGCGGATGCGGCGTTCAGAGCCGCGCAATCACCAGCCCGATCGTCAGCACACTCCCCAGCCCGAAGACCGTCCAGCCGACGGTGCGGCGCTTGGTGGTCAGCACCCACAGCCACAGACCCGAGATCGACAGGAAGATCAGGCAGCCGGCCAGCGTATCCACCAGCAGGATCCACGGCACCGTCATGCCGACGCCCTTGTGCAGGTTGTTGAGCGTGGCAAGGAAGCCGTTGTCGGTCTGGCGGACCGACACCGAGTGGTTGCCGGCCCAGTACTCGGCCTGGATCTGTGTGGTGGCGTTGCCGTAGCTGAAGCTCCACTGCTCGGGCTGCATCAGCGGCTTGGCGGTTTCGCGCGGGGCGTCGCCTTCGGCCTTGGGGGCAGCGTCACCGCCGTCCTTGCCGCCCTTGCGGCCTTCCCCCTTGGCAGGGCGTTCGGCCCAGGCGACAGGCTTGGCTTTCTCCACGCGCACGCGGGTGGCAGGCTCCGGAATGCTCAGCGTTTGTTGCAGCCACGCCCCCATGGCTTCAGGCGTGGCCGGCAGCGGGTCGGGCAGGGCGATCTGCGTGTTGGTGCGCTGTTGTGCCACCGGCAGTTTCAGCACCGCGCGGTGGTTCAGCCAGATGCCCGACACACCGAAGATCAGCCCCATCACCGCGCCCCACAACCCGAACCAGCCGTGCGTCTTGCGCAGCCAGCGCACCAGGGTGGCGCGGCGGTTGGCGGGGTGTTCGGCGCGGGCTTTGGCCGGACGGGCGTCTGCCACCGGCTTGATGCCGGGTTCGGCCGAAAGGGGAGGATGCGACAGGTCGGTCATGAGGCACATGGCGACACAGCGGCCGCCGGTGGGGGACAAATCGACCGGCCAATATAAATGAGAATGATTCTCGTTGCAATGTGTGTGCGCTTACAACGTAATACGCTCCAACGCCCGCCGCGACGCCTCGTCCGCCGGATAGAAGCACTCGATGCGCATTTCCTGCAGCCCCGCATCGCGCGGTGTACCCAGCGTGGTGAGCGTGGTGAATAGCGAGATCGTCACACCGTCGCGCCGCAGCGTGACGGGCAGGAAGGGCAGCGGATCGCCGTTGCCGGACGTGGTACCCGCGGGAGACGGCGGCGCCTCGGCCGCCTCAAACAACGCGGGCTGCAGCGCGCGAATGTCATTCAGCAGGCGCTGCGTAGCGGGGTCGATGGCGTGCAGGGCCAGCTCCTGCCGCACGCGCCGGGCGAGGTAGCGGCCCACTTCTTCGCGATTGACGATCGCAGGCCACAGCCCGGTCGGGTCGAACACCAGCTTCATCATGTTGACGGCGCCCGAGTTGCGTTCGGTCCCGCCCTCGGACCGGTCGTCACCGATGGCCCAGCGCATCAGGCGGCGGTGCGCGGCGTTGGCGTCGAGCAGGTGCCAGAAGCGGTCCAGCACGATGGCCGGGTAGGGCGCCTGCTTGTCGAGGATCAGCTTCACCGCGTGGCGCACCGCCTGCATCATCGGCGAGGTCTCGTCAGGCGGCGCGGCCAGGCCCTGCTCCGGATACGCGGGCGCGAAACCGGCCGCCAGCAGCATCTGGTTGCGATGGCGCAGCGGCACGTTCAGCTCTTCGGCCAGTTGCAGGATCATGTTGCGGCTGGGCGCCGCGCGCGCTGATTCCAGAAAACTCACATGCCGCTGCGACACCCCGGCCGCCAGCGCCAGGGCGAGCTGGCTGTAGCCGCGGCGGGTGCGCCAGAAGCGCAGCAATTGCGGGAAGCGGGTCAGCGCCGCTTCGGGCGGCTCGGCACCAATGTGCGCGGCGTCGGCTTCATCGAGCACGCCAACGGATTCGGTGGTGGTCTGGGCTGGTTTCATGTCACCTATTGAAGCAGAGTCGGGTAGCTGCGGCGATTACCTGTCGCGTAATTGTGACCGCCACCCCCGCCGCCCATACTCCCAGCAGACCCCAGCCCAGAGCGGAGTGCCCCATGCAGCGTGAACCGATCGACTATCCCGCCGATGCCCTTGCCACCCGCGAAGACCACGTGCGCACCGCCGACGGCTGGACGCTGCCCGTGACCGTCACGAGCCCCGGCCTGGGCGTACACGGCACGGTGGTGATCTGCTCGGCGCTGGGGGTGCCGCGCCAGTTCTATGGCGCGTTTGCCCGCGGGCTCTGCCTGGCCGGCTGGCGTGTGGTGACCTTCGACTATCGCGGCATTGGGGAGGCGCTGGCCACGGGCCCAGGCACCCCGCACTTTGCGGACTGGGGCCGGCGCGACATCGACGCCGTGCTCAAGTGGGTGCACGACACGCTCGTCCCCGAGGGCTGTGGCGGGCGCAGGCTGGTGGTGCTCGGCCATAGCGCGGGCGGGCAGTTGGCCGGGCTGGCGCCGCACATCGTGCATGCCGATGCGCTGGTGCACGTGGCGGTGTCGCTGGCAAACGCACGGTTGTGGCCCTGGCGCGGGCTGCTCAGCCGGCCGCAACTGGCATGGCTGCTGAACGTGCGGATTCCGCTGGCAGTGGCGCGCGTGCGCAGCGGCATGTTGCCGCTGTCTGCCGTCGGGATGGGGCCAATGGCGATTCCGGCCGCCATCCTGGGCGATTGGGCGCGCTTTGCCCGCCGGCGCGGTTACCTGTTCGCGCCGGGCGCGGGCCTGGATATGTCCCGCTACCCGAGGCTCGCTGTACCGCTGCTCGCCTGGGGTTTTGACGATGATCCGATGGCGCCCGCAGCCGCCATCGATGCGCTGGTCGCGCAGTTTCCTGCCGCCCGCGTCACGCGCCGGCAGGTGGGCGGTGCGGCGTTGTCAGGCAAGGGCGTCGGTCACATGGGCTTCTTCCGCGCAGCGTCGGGGGGGCCTTGGTGGCGCGAAACGGTGGCGTGGCTCGACGCGCTTGCCTGAGCCTGGGCGAACTTAGAACGTGTAGACGACGCCTGTGCCGCCAAAGTAGCTCTGCTTGTTCTGCACGATCGGGCTCTTGGCGGCGTTGCCCAGCAGGCGCGTGGTGCCAACCGCCGTCTGCATGGCCCAGTGACGCGAGAATGCGTGCGTCCAGGCCACCGTCAGCGACGCCGCCTGCAGGCCGCTGCCGGCGTTGTACTGCGCAAAGCCGCTGTTGGCCGATTGCTGCGGCGTCACCCCAAAGTACGTCTGCATGTACTTGCTGGAGCCGAAATGCAGGCTCGGGCTCACGATGATCGTGTCGGTACCCCAGCTCGCCACCGGCGCCGCCACATCGATGTGGCCCGACCAGCCGCGCTCGCGGTTGGTGAGCGGCACTTCCAGCGTCATGCTGCCCTTGGTCTCGCCGACGATCTTGCCGCCCACCGTGAATACGCCCAGCAGCGAGCCCTTCACCGAGCCCATGCCCTTCAGGTAGTCCGAGCCCGGGCGGCCGAAGCGGTTGGTGTCGGAGCGGCCCGGGTCATATGACAGCGCGGCCGAGGCGAACATGCCGTTCAGGAAGCGGATGGCATAGCCTGCACCGCCTTGGGTCGGGTCGATGAACCAGCCGTTGCCGAAATCCGCCCGGAAGCCGGGGCCGGCCGTCACGGTGTACTGCTTGCCGCCCTGATAGCGCGGTGCCACGCCCGCGTTGAGCGACAGCGAATACGACGCATCGTCGGCATACACGGCCGATGGCGCCAGCCAGATGCCGGAGAGCACGGCCAGATACGGAACGGAGAGTCGCGGGGAGAGACGGGAGAGACGATTGAGCACGATAGACCTCTTGTTGGATCTCTTGAGAGAGAGTCCGAAGTCTGGCGAGAGGCCGCGCGCACGTCTGTCTGGAAATTGCCGGGAAGTTGTGCGCAATTGTGCGCGAGTGTTTGCAAGTTTCGCCGCCGCCTCCACTCGCAAGCCGGTCGCCGTACACTGCGGGCCATCAAAAGAAAAACGGGGGTATGAGCGATGACCGACGGGCCGCTCAAGACCAAGGTGCTGCTGATTGAAGACGATGACCGTCTCGCGCAGCTCATCAGCGAATACCTGGGCAACTACGAATTTGCGGTGGAAGTGGTGCGCCGGGGCGACATCGCCGTAGCTGCCGTGCGGGAGCATGAGCCGGCGCTGGTGATTCTCGACCTGATGCTGCCGCACATGGACGGCATGGAAGTGTGCCGGCGCATTCGCGCGTTCTCGCGCGTGCCGGTGCTGATCTTGACCGCGCGTGTGGATACCTACGACCAGGTGGCGGGCCTGGAGATCGGCGCAGATGACTACGTGCTCAAGCCCATCGAGCCGCGCCTGCTGGTGGCGCGTGCCCGTGCGTTGTTGCGCCGTGCTTCACCGGCCACGTCGAGTTCGGAACCCGCGGCGCCGCATGACGACACGCTCGTCTTTGGCGAGCTGGCCATCTCGCCACCCAATCGCACGGTCACCTGGCGCGGCCAACCGGTCGACCTGAAGACGGCCGAGTTCAACCTGCTGCTGATCCTGGCGCGCGCCGCCGGCACCGTGCTCAGCCGCGACGACATCCTCAAGCAGTTGCGCGGCATCGAGTTCGACGGGCTGGACCGCACGGTCGATTCCGGCATCTCGCGCCTGCGCCGCCGCTTTGGCGATGCCTCGCCCGAGCCGCACAAGATCAAGACGATCTGGGGGCGCGGCTATCTGTTCAGCCCCTCCGCCTGGGAGGAGTGAGGCATGCTCAAGTCCCTGCTCAAGCTCTACGCGATGGTGGTGCTGGCGGCCGCGCTGGCGCTGATCGGCGTCAACAAGTCGTTTGTCTGGATGTTCCACGACACGCTCACGCACGGCGAGCGCGAGGTGCGCAAGGGTTACGCCTTCACGCTGCAGGATTATCTGGACCGTGCGGGCCCCGCCGGCCCGACCGGCCGAGATGCCGCACTGGCGCGGCTGAACAACAACGCGTGGGAGCAGTTCAACTTTGTCGATCCGGATACATTGCCCGACCTGTCTGCCCAGCAGCGGCGCGATCTGGCAGACCACAAGCTGGTCTTGATGACCAACGGCCGGGACTACTACCTGCCGTTGCGCGACGGCACGGTACTCCATGCCTACAGCGCGGATATGGACTACCTCGGCATCCAGCTGATCGCGTACTCGCTGATTGCCATTGCGGCGCTGTTGCCGCTGCTGGCCTGGGTCTGGCTGCACTGGCGCGATCTGCGCGCGCTGGAAGAGGCGGCGCGCGGTTTCGGCGCGGGCAAGCTGTCGACGCGGGCGCACTTGCACAAGCGCTCCAACGTGTTTGGCCTGGCGCGCCAGTTCAACGACATGGCCGAGCGCATCCAGGGCTCGATCCAGCACCAGCGCGAGATGATGAACGGCATCTCGCACGAGCTGAAGACGCCGATTGCGCGGCTGGAGTTCGGCATTGCGTTGTTGCAGTCCCCCGTGCCGCCGTCGTCAGAAATGCAGCACAACCTGCGCCTCGATGCCCTGCGCCGCGACGTGCGCGAGCTGGACGAGCTGGTGAGCGAGCTGCTGGCCCTGAGCCGTCTGGAGCAGGGCGCCACACACCTCGTGCTGATGCGCGTGGCGGTGGGCGAGTGGCTCGACAGCGTGGTCGCCAGTGTTGCCAACGATGTGGCCGACCGCCAGCTCACGCTGGCCGTGCACACAGAGGCCGCGCCCACCCACCACGTGTGCGATCCGCGCCTGGTGGCGCGCGCGCTGCTCAACCTGATCCGCAACGCCGCGCGCTATGCGCGCAACACCATCACCGTTCGGCTGGAGACCGGCCACGCCGGTGCGCTGCGCCTGACCGTGGAAGACGACGGCCCCGGCATCCCGGCGCCGGACCGTGCGCGCGTGTTCGAGCCCTTCCTGCGCCTGGATGCCAGCCGCGACCGCCACACCGGCGGCTTCGGCCTGGGCCTGGCGATCGTCCGCCGGATCGCACTGGTGCACGGCGGTGAGATCCGGCTCGACGCAGCAGAGGGCGGCGGTGCGCGCTTTTCGATGCTGCTGCCAGCGATGAGCGAGCCGCCGATCTAAGCGGCGTCGCCCTCCGAGCCCGGCCGGTGCAGGAACGCGCTGGGGCTCTGCCCGAATGCCCGGCGGAACATCGCCGAGAACGCGCTCTGGCTGTTGTAGCCCAGTTCCTGCGCCACACGCGCAAGCGGTATCCCCTTCGACATCATCGGGATGGCGCTGGCCAGCACGGCCTGCTGGCGCCACTGCGAGAAGCTCACGCCCAGTTCTTCACGAAAGCGCCGCGCCAGCGTGCGCTCGCTGGCGCCCACGTCACGGGCCAGGGCATCGAAGGTGAGCGACGTGCCAGGGTCAGCCATGACGCGCTCGCACAGGGCGCGCAGGCGCTTGTCGGTGGGCATCGGCAAGTCCAGCGGTAGCGGGGCGCTCTGGCGTACTTCGTCGAGGATGAGGGCGCCGAGCGCCTGTTCGCGCGCGGGCGGCAGCGGCTGGCGCACGTCCATCGCGGCGATCAGCTCACGCAGCAGCGGTGACACCTCCATCACACGGCACTGCGCCAGCGTGCCCGTCGCCAGGGACGGGTCGGCATAAAGAGTGCGCAGGAACGCCGCCTCGACCACCCACACCTCGTGCTCGATACCGGGCGGAATCCAGATTGCCCGGGAGGGCGGTACCACCCAGGCCGTATCGCCGGCCTGCACGCGCAGCACGCTGTTGTGGCTGTACGCCACCTGCGCCCACGGATGCGTATGGCGCGGAAAGCGTGTGTTGGCCTCCATCTGCCGCGTGTACAGCCGCACCGGATGCGCCGGGGAGGGCGGGGTGCGGCCTTCGATATCGGTGGGCAGGAGGCGCTGTGGCATGACACGTTTGCGACAGAATCGATGCGGTGAGTCTAAAACGCCACCGGCAGGACTTGTCGAAGCCCCTGCGCAATGGCAGGCTATCGCCCGCGTCAGTTATGTTCGACGCGACACAACGACAAAGCGGACCGCCCAGGCGGTCTCGACAAAAAAACGCCGCAGCCCACGAGGCCGCGGTGAAGGGTGCTAGCAATGCAAACGGGAAATCACACGCGCAGCCGGGGGGCGCGCGGAAGGACCTGGCGTGGCCGGCCGTGGGCTGCCGCGCTTGCGGCCTCGCTTACGCTGACTGCGGTGCTCGCGGCGCCTGCCGCCCGCGCCGACATCAGCATCATCCAGTCGTTACCGCTATCTGGCTCACAGGCCACCACGGGGCGCGCGCTCAATGCGGGCGCCCGGCTGTATTTCGACTGGCTCAACCTCGACGGCGGCATCAATGGCGAATACATCCGCCTGGTTGCCCGCGACGATGAGCAGAAGGTCGAGCAGACCGTGCGCAACGTGCGCGACATGGCCAAGATCGACAACCCTGTGGCCGCGCTCACTGTGGTCGGCACCGCCAATGTGGAAGCGCTCATGCGCAACGGCGTGCTGGCCGAGGCGAACCTGCCGCTGGTCGGCCCGGCCACCGGCGCCACCACCATGACCGGCGATCCGTGGGTGTTCCCCATCAAGGCGAGCTACCAGCAAGAGATGGACAAGATGGTCGGCGCGCTGGTCACCATCGGTGTCACGCGCATCGGCGTGCTGTACCAGGACGACGCGTTGGGCAAAGAGACGCTGGCCGGTGTGGAGCGCACGCTCAAGCCGCACAGGCTGACGGTTGCCGCCACGGCCTCGTACCCGCGCAACACGGCCACGGTCGGCCCGGCGGTGGACAAGCTGCTGGGCGCCGACGTGCAGGCGATCTTCCTGGGCGCCACGGCGGAGCCGGCCGCGCAGTTCGTCAAGCAGTACCGGGCGCGCGGCGGCGGGGCGCAACTGCTCGGACTGTCGTCTATCGATCCGGGCATCCTGCTCAAAGTGGCGGGCATCGAGGCGGTGCGCGGCTACTCACTGGCGCTGGTGATGCCCAACCCCGGCAAGAGCGTGAACCCCGTCATCCGTGAATTCAACCGCGCACGCACGGCGGTGGGCGCCAAGGACGTCGACCTGTCATTCCGCGCGGTGGAAGGCTTTGTGGCCGCCAAGGTGCTGGCTGAAGCCGTGCGCCGCGCCGGCCCCAAGCCCACGCGCGACCAGGTGCGCCGCGAGCTGGCCAACCTGCGTAATTTTGATGTGGGCGGCGGGTTTGTTGTGGACTTCTCGGACCGCTCGCGCCCCGGCTCGCACTATGTGGAGCTGGGCGTGGTGGGGCCGAACGGGCTGGTGATTCAGTAAGCCGGTTCAGGCCGGCTGCGCCGGCCCGACGCGGTAGTGATAGGCGTAGGCCTCAACAAAGCCCAGTGAGCGGTACAGGTTTAGCGCCGGCACATTTTCAGCGCTGACCTGCAGATAGGCGATGACCGGCGCATCGGCCGTGCTCCGGGTGCGCGCCCAGCTGAGCATCGCGTCCGTCACGGCACGCCCAAGGCCTCGTCCGCGCACGGCGCTCGCCACGCGCACATCGAACAGGCCGACATACGCGCCGTCCGCCACAGCTAGGCCGATTCCCAGGATGCTTTCGTCCGCATCGCGCAGCGTGATGGCTGCATGCGGGCGCTCAAGCGCGTCGAGCATGGCGCGGCGCGTGGCGCGTCCGTGCGCATTGAGCCCATCGAACTGCGCGAAGGCGTCGTGCCACATATCGGGAATCGTCGTGTCGATGTTGACGGTGATGCCGTCGGACAGTGCAGCCGGTGCCGTGGGGGCAAGCTGCGCTGTCATGACGAGGCTGCTGTCGGTGATGCGGTAGCCGCGCGTTTCGAGCAAGGCGTCGGCCTCGGGCGAGGCCAGTGGTGTGACGCGCACGATGGGCGGGAAACCCGCGTGGCGATAGAAGGATTCAATGCGGTTCAGACGATCCGCATCCAGTGCCGCGCCGGGTGCGCGCGCGTTGGCGGAGTTGGCCCGTTTGGCCAAGCCCCCCGCCATGCGCAGCACCCAGGGGCCGTCTTCGATGTTGTATTCGGGCGGCAGCGCGGCAAAGCCGGCATGCTCAATCGCAACGATGTCGATCAGGCCGCCCGGGTTCTGCATCTTGGCGATCAGGCGGCGGGAGCGGTGCCTGCGCCGTGCACGTGCTTGCCGGCCGGCTTGACGATCGCCAGCGTGGCAATCAGCCCGCACAGTGCCGCGAACGACACCCACACACCCGGCATCGCCTTGTTGCCCGTTTCGTGGATCAGCCACGTGGCAATCGCCGGGGTGAAGCCGCCGAAGATGGCCGTGGCCAGGCTGTACGCCAGCGAGAAGCCGGTGGTGCGCACTTCCGGCGGCATGATCTCGGTGAGCGTGACGACCATCGCGCCGTTGTAGCTGCCGTACAGGAACGACAGCCACAGCAGCACCGTCAGCATGCGGGTGAACGACGGTGCCGCCACCAGCCATTGCATGGCCGGGTAGGCCGTCACCAGCATCAGCACGGTAAAGAGGATCAGCAGCGGGCGGCGGCCGACGCGGTCAGACACCGCACCCATCACCGGCAGCCAGAAGAAGTTCGAGGCACCCACGCACAGCGTGACGATCAGGCTGTCCATGTCCGACAGGTGCAGCACGCTCTTGCCGAAGGTCGGCGTGTAGGCGGTGATCAGGTAGAACGACACCGTGGTCATCACCACCATCAGCGTGCCCGCGCCCACCAGGCGCCAGTTCTGGCCCATCGAGCGGAACACGGCGGCCAGGTCCGGACGGTGCTTGCGCTTCTGGAACTCTTCCGTCTCTTGCAGCGAGCGGCGGATGATGAACAGGAACGGCACGATCAGGCAGCCAATGATGAACGGCACGCGCCAGCCCCACGCGCTCATCTCAGACGGCGGCAGCAGGATCGACATCAGCACGCCCAGCAGCGCGGCAAACATCACCGCCACCTGTTGGCTGGCCGACTGCCAGCTCACGAAGAAGCCCTTCTTGCCCGGGGTGGCGATTTCGGCCAGGTAGACCGACACACCGCCCAGTTCCACGCCGGCCGAGAAGCCTTGCAGCAGCCGCCCGATGAGCACCAGCAGCGGCGCCGCCAGGCCGATGGTGGCGTAGCCCGGTACCAGCGCGATCAGCAACGTGCCGCACGCCATCAATGCCAGCGTGACGATCAGGCCCACGCGTCGGCCGTGGCGGTCAATGTAGGCGCCCAGGAAGATCGCCCCCAACGGCCGCATCAGGAAGCCGGCGCCAAACGTCACCAGCGACAGCATCAGCGAGAGGAACTCGTTGCCGGCGGGGAAGAAGGTGTCCGCAATGGCCTTGGCGTAGTAGCCGTAGACCATGAAGTCGTACATCTCCAGGAAGTTGCCGCTGACCACCCGGAAGATGGCGCGGGCCTTGGATTCGTTGGGGTTATGGGTATGCATGGGGTGCCTCACTCAACAGCTTGGGTACAACGTGAAGGTGACTCGGACAGGGTTGTACGGGCCGCCTCGTAAAAGGTGGTGATGTGGTACGGGGTGCTCGACGGCATGTCGGCGCGCAGGCTCTGGCCGGTGGCGTCGATCACCTCATGCCAGCCGTGCGCGTGCAGGAAACGCGCAGACCACGTCGGCAGCATGTGCGCGAGCATCGCGCCGTGGGTTTCGGTGCACAGCGCGAGGGCGCGGCCGTATTCGGTCTGTGCCCAGATGCGCTGGCTGGCGTCGCGCATTGCGCCATCCAGGCCGAGTGCGAGGCACACGCCCTGCGTGTCCGGGTCGACGCCCAGATTGCAAGCGGCATCGACGGCGCGGCCAAGCGTTTGTGCCAGGTGGCGGCCGGCTTCGGAGCGGGCAAACACGTCGGCGTGCGCACGCACGAGGTAGAACCATTCGAACTGGTGGCCGGGTTCGATGCGGTTGTCGGTGCTCGCCTCATCGATCGGCATTTCCGTGATGCTGCCCGTGCGCGCATCGATGAAGCGCGCCAGGATGCCCTCTGCCAACGTCCGCACGCCGGCCTCGGCCCAGGCGGGTGGTTCGTCCAGCGCAGCGGCGGCCAGGTAGGCCTCGGTCAGGTGCATCACCGGGTTTTGCGTCACACCGGCCAGGGGCGTGGCAAAGGTGGCATCCATGGCGGCCACCGGCAGTGGTGCTGCGCCTGCACGGGCAAAGCGGCGCGCGATCACGTCGTGCGCGTCGTCCATCAGGGCGGCGGCACGCGGGTCGTCGCTCACGGCCAGCCAGTGGGCTGCTGCGAACAGCACGAAGGCGTGGGTATACAGATCCTTGGTGGTGTCCTGCGGAGCGAGCGCGCTGTCAATCGAGAACAGCCAGCCGCCGTTGATCGTGTCGCGAAAGCGCGTGTCGAGCGCATGGCACAGCGCGGCAGCGCGCTCGGCGCACAATGCCTGATGCCGGGTCGAGAGCTGCGTGGCGCGCGCCAATGTATACAGTTGCCGCGCGCAAGCCATGGCGCGGTAGCGCGCGGTGGAGGTCGGCACCAGCACGTCGTTCTCGACGATCAGCGCTTCATAGCAGAGGCCCGCCTGCGCGTTCCAGCCCGGGCCGAGCCACATGGGCAGCAGGACATCGTCGTAGAAACGGTCGAATGCCTCCAGGGCGACCGTCACATCGGACGATTGGGCCGTGTCGGGCAGCGAAGACGTGGAAAACGTAGGAAACATGTGCGCCGTGAGGATCGTGGCGGATGGCCTTAGGCCGGTAGGGCCTGAATTGTGCGCCAATTGAAGAATAGGCGCCACGCGGATCGCCCCCAATCCCGGTTTTGCCGAAGGGTTGTGGGTCCAATGAAAGGTTTCTTGCGGGATGCTGCCTGGGCGGGTGTTTATGCGAAGATGACTCATCTCCGGCTCTGCCTTGATCCATGCATCGTCGCGACCTGCTCAAGCAGTTGGCCGCCGGGCTGCTTGTTGTGGCCCCGGCGCTGACCCCCGGTTTGTCCCGCAGTGCCACGCCTGGCAACAGCGCTGGCAGCCCCCTTGGTGCGCCGGAGCCGTTTGACGAAACCCGCCTGCTGGCGCGCGCCCGTGCCGTGGCCGCCCGGCCCTATCGCCCGCGCAGCACGCAGCTTCCCGCGCCGCTGGCCACACTGGGGTGGGACGGCTACCAATCCATCGGCTACCGCGCTGACCACGCCCTCTGGGCCGGACAGCATCTGCCGTTCGAGGCCCGTTTCTTTCACCTGGGGTTGTTCTTCAAGTCACCCGTGCGCATGCATGAGGTGGTGGATGGCCAAGCCCGGTTGATCGCCTACGACCCGGCCATGTTCGACTACGGCAGGAGCGGGCTGGATCACCAGTCGTTGCCGGCGGATCTCGGTTTTGCGGGCTTCCGGCTGACCACCAAGGCGGATCCGACGCGCGATGTGGCGGCCTTCCTGGGCGCGAGCTACTTCCGTGCGGTGGGCGGGCAGTGGCAGTACGGCATGTCGGCGCGCGGGCTGGCGATCGATACCGGCTTGCCGCGTGCGGAGGAGTTTCCGGATTTCACCGAGTTCTGGCTGGTGCGCCCGGCGGCCGATGCCGACGCGTTGCGGGTTTACGCGCTGCTCGATTCCCCCAGCGTCGCGGGCATCTACCGCTTTGACATCCACCCTGGCGATACGCTGGTGATGGACGTGCAGGCCACGCTCTTCGTGCGCAAGCCGATTGAGCGGCTGGGCATCGCGCCGCTCACCAGCATGTTCCTCTACGGCGAAAACGACCGTACCGACCGCGCGGGTGATCGCCACAGCGCCGCCCGCCGCTGGCGCGCATCGGACTGGCGGCCGGAGATCCATGATTCCGACGGCTTGGCCATCTGGCGCGGTTCGGGCGAGTGGATCTGGCGGCCGCTGGCCAACCCGCCCATGCTGCGCAGCCAGCGCTTTGCTGACGACGACCCGCGTGGTTTCGGCCTGCTGCAGCGCGACCGCAACCCTGACCATTATCAAGACGACGGTGTGTTCTACGAGAAGCGCCCGAGCGTGTGGGTCGAGCCTACACATGGCTGGGGCGAGGGGGCGGTCGAGCTGGTCGAGCTGTCGGCCAACGATGAAACCTTCGACAACATCGTCGCCTTCTGGCGGCCGGCGGTGGCGCCGCATGCGGGGCAGGAGCTGGCCTTCGGGTATCGGCTGACCTGGGGGGCGCAGCCTGCTGCGGCCTCGCCGCTGGCGCGGGTGGTGGCCACGCGTACGGGGATCGGCGGTGTTGTCGGGCAGCCGCGTAAATACTTTTCCTGGCGTTTCGTGGTCGATTTTGCGGGTGGTGAGTTGGCGCGGCTGGGGCGGAGTACGGCTGGGTCTACCGTCGAGCCCGTTATCCGCACCTCGCGGGGGCGGGTGGAAATCGCCTCCGCCCGGCCGCTGGCTAGCATCGATGGCGTGCGCGCGATGTTCGACGTGGTGCCCGATGCCAGCAATGCGCCGATTGAGTTGTCGCTGACGTTGCAATCTGGCGAGCGGTTGCTTTCTGAGACCTGGATGTATCAGTGGACGCCGCCGGTGGATCGGGCGGTTTGAGCGTTTGGGTTTGGCGCTTAATCACCGTGGGTGGTGCATCCCTTGTTTCATCCCCTGCCGGGGCTGACTCACTTTCTT
>NZ_JSZO01000018.1 GCF_000801955.1 Ralstonia sp. A12 | reverse complement strand
GGATACGGGGGCAAATCCATGGCCAACGCGGCACATGCGTACCGGGAGGCGCAGATTCGCCCTGGCTCCTGACCCAGGGTTGCGCTGTAGCCTGACCAAACATTCAGCCTGTCTGATAGCGATCGGCACAACTTTAGTTGAAATGTAGATACAACTTTAGCTGTGCAAGCGTTTGTGACCGCCTGCAACGACGCCTAGCCGCAGCCACCCACCACTCGCGAGCACACAGCGGCAAGCTCTTCATGGATGAACTCGCCGCACTCACATGGGAGTGCGGCAGAACGTATGTTCCAACATAAAAATTTTCGCTTTAGAAAAATTAACTTCGCATTGCGAGCCTGTCTCCATAGTGGCCCCACGTAAGCTCAAACAAACTGGACAACACCATGTGCTAGGCCATGAAGATTCATTCTCGGCAACCTATCTCGCCGCCTACTGAAACAAATGCTGACCCATCGGGCACAACCCGTTCGCAGACGGGTGCTTTGGTGCGACGGTCCTCCTCCGGCCTCCTTGACTGCCTCAGGCCGAGGCCATCGGCCAAGCCAACAGTGCTGGCAACGCCGGAAGGCAGTGCGCGCGCGACCACTCGGCGTCTAGGAAACGGCATACAACTGCCCGGCATCTCCGCCGCGCTGCGACTCGAAACTGCGGTATTGAAGGCGTCCATCGCGTGCGCGGCCAGTGGCACGGTGCGGCCGGAATCGATGGTTTCCGAGAACAATAGGCTAGAAAGCATAGATATCGGCGGTGATTCCATTTTTGCCAAGCAGGCTGAACTAGTCCGCAGGGCACAGGAGGAAGTATGCGTTCAGACGTTTGCGTGGGATCCGGGTTCAGCAGGAGCCAAGATGATCCTAGATGCTATGCTTGACGCAGCAGCAGCGCACCGGCAGCATGCAGGTCCGTGTAATAAAAACAAGCTTCGTGTTCGGCTCCTAGTCAATGAGGGCACTGGCTTCGCTCAGACCTTCATGCGGATGACGTCCGCCAATAAAAACAAAGGTGGCCCCAAGCGATGGCCTTCATCACCTGATGCATTGATCGGTAACTATAAGAAAGATGCCCAGCACAAATATGCCAGCTTAACGCGAGACATCGATTTCCAGGTCCGCGTATATCAGCACCGCTCATCAAATTCGATCCACTCCAAAGCTGTGGTCGTCGACGGCAATAGTGCTGCATTAACAGGAGCCAACGTTCAATCTCGCAATCACGGTGACAATCCGGCCTACGACCTTGGAGTGACCGTTTCTGGCGGTGTAGCCAAAACACTGCGTGAAGATTTCGTCTCCAACTGGAACGTCGGAGTCAATCCGGATCAACAGACATACCCCATGCAAGAATGGGCGAGTCTCGACAGAGCATCCAATAGCGCGACCAAAGGCATCAAGATGGCAATCTTGACGCGCCGACCCAACGGGAACCTATTGAATGCCCGTAACGACAATCCACAGAATCAGGCATTTCTTGCGGCGATCAATAACGCACGGAGTTCCATTCAGGTAATGACCCCCAACCTAAATGCGCCGACGGCCCTGCAAGAGTTGGCAAACGCAGCCAATCGAGGGGTTCGTGTGCAAGTTCTAGTTTCAAAGGGGTTTAACGATGACCGAGTGAATAATCGAATCGCTGGTGGTACAAACAGAGCAGCAATTTCTACATTGCGAAAAATGGTAAAAAACAATGATATGCTTGATGTCCGTTATTTCAAGAATCCAAAAATCGGCACAGACGCCCCGGTTCCGGACGGTAACAGTGCAGGTAATGGTGCCAGCCATGTAAAGTTCATGGCAGTAGACGGTGCTATGACCATCATTGGGTCCGCCAACATGGACAAGACCAGTTGGCATTTCTCTGGTGAAACGAACGCGGCTATATTCGACCGCAGCGCAACGCATCAGATCAAAGCCAAAGTGTTCGATCCTGCATGGGATGTATCGGAAAAAACCAGCGCGTGTTGATTTGCACGGAATCCTGACCCAAGGGAGGTGGGGACAAGAATTTGGACTACCAGGAGGTAGTTCATGTATTCATACGAGGACAGGGTTCGAGCGGTCGAGCTCTACATCAAGCTCGGCAAGCGCGTCAGGGCAACCATTCATCAGTTGGGGTACCCGACCAAGAACGCGCTGAAGGGTTGGTACCGGGAGTACGAGCGGCGATGCGATCTTCCAAATGGCCATATGCGCCCCAAGCCGAAGTATTCTCAAGAGCAAAAGGAGGCGGCTGTCAGGCACTACCTCGATCATGAACAGTAGCATCGCTACCACCATGAGAGCGCTGGGATATCCGGCGTCGCTGACTGCCTAGATTCGGGAACTCCGTCCTGAGTCAAGAGTGCGCGTTGTTGGTGGAGCTGAGCAGACCTCTCGACCTCCTGCGCTGAAGCAGGCTGCGGTCATTGCGTTACGTACCCGCCAAGGCAGTGCAGACGCCTTGGGCCAGGAAATTGGCGTGTTTAGGCCGACGTTGTACAACTGGAAAAACCAGCTACTCGGCCGCGAGGTTTCTGCATCCATGAAGCGCCAACACGATTTGCTGCCAGGCCCCGAACGGGAGGAACTGGAGCACCAGCTCGAGGCTCTTCGAGCGCGATATCAGACGCTTGCTGTAACACCTACTGAATTCTGACCCGCCTAACGTCTAGTTTGAGGCTCACAGGCCTCTACTGAGGCCGGGGCAATTCACCTCCATCGTGGGGACGATGCTCGTTTGCATCCATCGGTTCAAGATAGGGCGCCTAGACGCTTACGACACAACTCAATCAAGCGCCGTTTGACCACCGACGCGTAATCGCTCGTCTCATTGGAGCGAACACGCACCACCCGCAGTGGAAAGCAGTCAAGCTCGTCTTCAAACTGAACTTCAATGGCCCCGCGCTCGGAGGAGCTCGGGGTCTTGTCCTATGAAACCAAGCGGGCTATTCAGAGCCAACGCGCTAGCGACTCGGAGCCAATGCAAAGAGCTTACCCAACAGAGTGGCGCCAATGGCGGCTCGATGCACCTTCGCATCAACATAGCCAAGCGCATGCATCATCGTTTCCCAGCGCTGCCCCAAGTTCTTTTGCTGATCAGTCTTCAGGTGGACGGCGGTGAATTCGCTGGTATCAAGCGAGCGCAATACCGCTGCATCAACCGGCCGACACGTATGCAGATGCACAAACCAGGCCGACGCCCGCGTGCCATTAGAAAGCGGTTTAGGCTGAATGCGCATCTCGAACAACGTGCCAAGGTTGCCTGCGTCCCCTGTTGAAATCAGGCGGACGGGTATACCTACGGCGTGAATTTCGCCGCTGTTCAATAGACGTTCAAGGTGGTTTGATCGCGGAAAATGATCATTCTTGAGTTCGTCGGCCTCCCACACCTCCAAGCGCTCGTGCACGAGCGTGAGCGCCGAGATACGGTCCGTCAATTGCTCGATGCGGGTGTCATCCGGCGCCAGTGCCGTCTGCATCTTGCATAAGGCATCGATCTCCCCAAGCCAGCCATTTGCCGATCCCCGGACGAAATTGATCGTTTGCACTGCGTCGCGTTGCGGGTCACTCATTGCGCGCTGGATGACACTGGTGTCCTTGCCGAACATGCTGGCGATGGCGACGATGTCCCCTCTCAATCGACCCGCTGTTTCGAGATCGAGAGGATATTTCTTCAATAGAGCGTCCGCATCCTTCTGCGTATGGCTGCGAGCATCCGAAGCGATCGTCACCGGTATGGGCGCGGGATGGCTTGGTACTGCCGATCGTTTCTTTTGCTGGCGGTTTTTTCTGCCGGAGCGGCTCGCCAGTTGGAGCGCGTGCGAGGAGGGTCCCGTGCTTGAAATCGTGGCAGCCTGCGCCGATGGCTGGACTGTCCTGCCGCCGCCAACGCGCTCGCAGATATCCCGCCAAGTCGCGCTGAAGGCAGAGATCGCGTGGGCCAATGCGATCAGGTTTTGCGAAAGCTCGGGCATATTGCCCGCCTCGAGCTGTTCGGCCGCATCCAGACAGAGGCGCATAGTGATGCGTTCTAGTGTGTCGCCATATTTTTCGATCACAGCCTTATGTGTTGCGAGCGCTTCCGGTGTCAGATCCGTTCGTGTTGCGGCACCTTCCGTGTGGGCACCCTCGAAAGCTTTCTCCTCCAAGGCCAGACATGCTTGTACAACCTCCTCACGTCGGTAACCTATCGCTTCATTCAATTCTTCCAGCCGCCTCCCAAGGGCCGGCAGCGCCATGTTCTGAGCTAGGTTTTCCAAGCGCGTGCGGCTGATCTGCATCATGCTGCCGTGGATGGTCTGGACAGCCGTGCAGTAGTCCCGTTGCCCTGCCAAGAGGCTCGGCAGGTACGGCGTTAGCATTGCCCGCATTCCACTTGACGTTTCCCGAGCCTTGGCGCGCCGCATGAAGTCTTCCATGATGGACCGATAGCCATTGAGTTCGTCAAGTACGCGCAACAGTCCATCGGCATCGGAAAACTCGGGGCGAGCTGACGTTACGTCCGTCTCGGCCGATTCCGCCGTGCCTGTTGCAGAACTTGTCCAGTGGGCGACCAATTGCCCACAGCGGAGACTCGTGCCGACCCCAGCGACCATGGCGAGATGGGTTACTAACAAGGCTTCGGTCTCATCTGCGTCTTCAAACGTGCTGCCTCGCGACCTCATCAGCGCGAGTCCCTCCAAACCTCTCTTGGCAGGTTCGATTTCGGCGAGTACGAATTTCATCTCGTCCTTCGGCACCAGATCCGGACGGCCGACCAGCATTTGCCATGTGGTTCTGCGTTTGATAGCAGTCTTCACCGCCTCGCCTGCAGCGGCGACCACCGGATCAACAATCTCGACGAAGGGCGGCAGAGATGCACGTCTTGTCCTACTGCCCATTGCCAGCCCCCCACGCGATGAAGACGCTGGCGACTTGCGCAGGCCCGCCAACTCCGCAGGGCGATTGGCCCGCCGTTCGCTAGTTGGGGGACTTTCAACCGGACTTGTATCGATTGACATCGGTTCCGAAGTCGCGGGTTCGCTCGTGCTACGGACGCGCTGGGAATTGATTTCTCTAACCATCATGCTCTCTCTATTTTGATTACGCTTCCGAATAACCAATTCAGTCGGCGCTTATCTGGGCGGCTGATATTCTGTTTGCCGTTTGATGATCCTCTTGGGGCTTTGGCTAGGTGATCGGTCGTCCGTTGACGGGCGGTTGCTGCCGTGGTCTTGTCGGTAACCACCGCTTCTGTGCCAGGGCCGGAGTGGCGCTGGTGTGTCATCCAATGGCAGAATGGCATTGGGATGCTGATTACAAATTCTCATATTAATGAGAAATATTGGTTGCACGCGGGATTTTTTGAATCACCGAATATTTATGATTTATATTATTATATTAGGTTATTAATAATATTTTTTGCCGCATCGGGCGGTACGTTTCGATGCGAAATAATGATTTTATCGGCGAAGGTGCGACGATTATTATCGTCCCCCAGGGATTCGGCAGGTGTGAGGCCGTTGTAATTTTTTCGTGGCAATGCCATGTGATTCTCTGGTGGTGAAATCCTGATACACCGATGCAGCCGAATGGATTCGTTGGAGAAAGACGTTGTCGAACGCTTCTGCTCCCTGCAAAGGGTCAGCCTGGGCGTGTCACGAATGCAGGTGCGAGCCTGCGGTGCTGTACCGAGTCGGCCCTAAACAATCCGCAAAGGTTTTGCCGGCAATGCATGGGAGCCAAAACAGCGTAGCCGGAGTTGCAGGAAGCATGCATATTGATGCGAGTTTCCTGCAAATTCCGACGAGGTTTGAATGGGCCCGAAGGGGCCAGTCAGCGAGGGAGACTTCTTCCTGCAGCCGCTGCGCGAGCAGATCAACCTGAGGCATCCGCCGGTGCGCCTGGCCGATCTGATCGACTGGGAGCGGTTGAGCGCCGCGATGAGCGAGAGCTTCGTGTCCAAGCGTGGTCGCCCGGCCACGTCGCCATGCTTGATTGCTAGCTTGCTGTATTTGCAGCACGCGTTTGACCTGTCCGATGAGGAAGTCGTCTGGCAATGGGTCGAGAACCCATACTGGCAGATGTTCACTGGCCAGACGTACCTGCAGAAGGCGATCGCGCATCCGACCGATTTGCGCCTGCAGGAGCACTATCGTGAACGTCTGGTGGCTGCGGCAGCCCAGCACGGGCTGAAGCTGCGACAGAACTACAACTGCGAGGCGCCACGGCTGGCGGGCCAGATTTGCCGCTACGCACACGCCAAGCAGTACGAGCGCATGAGGCACGCGCTGCGCACCTTGCGCTCGCAGGTAGGTCGGGTGATGCACGACGTGGGGCGGCAGCTTGGCTCGGTGGCAGCGCAAAGTTGCGCAGCACAGGAAGAACTAATTGGCCGCACCAAGCGCATTCTGTCGCAGCGACAGAAAGACAAGGGCAAGCTCTACGCGCTGCATGCGCCAGAAGTCAAGTGCATCAGCAAGGGCAAGGCGCGCACGCCTTATGAGTTCGGCGTGAAGGTATCGATCACCACGACGCACAAGGAGGGGTTCGTGCTGGGTGCGCGCTCGATGCCGGGCAATCCATACGATGGGCACACGCTGGCCGAGGCGCTGGAGCAGGCGGAGATTCTCAGTGACGCGCGGCCTGCGGGCGATGATCCGGCGACGCAGCACGATCGAACCCGTCATCGGTCATATGAAGGCCGACGGCAAGCTCGATCGGAACTCGCTCAAAGGGGCTGTGGGCGATGCAATCCACGCGGTGCTCTGCGGGGCTGGCCACAACCTGCGCATGATCCTCAGGAAGCTGCGGCTTCTTTATGCCTGGATTCTGGGCACTCTGTTTGCTCACACATGCCCACTCATGTCGGCTGCATGAAACTGGGCGGCCGGGAAAGCGGATTGTTCAGGGCCGACTAATGACCATAGAAGATGACCTGAGCTACCTGCCCCTGAGGGTGGCCCGTGTTGGGGACACCGGGAAGCGCACCTTTGACGCGGAGGACAAGCGTCGGCTCATCGAGGCCTGCCGGCAGCCCGGGGGATCGCTCTCCGGGATGGCGCTCAAGGCCGGTATCAATGCCAACCAGCAGTACAAATGGGTTCACGGACGTGGGCGCAAGCGTGGGCGAAGCAATGAGGTGGCTGAGCCCGAGCACGATGCAGATGTGCGGCCAGCGTTTGGGCCCGTGGTCTCAATAGGCGATGTTACTGCCCCGCTCGGGGCCGGGCCTGAATCGGCCGTAAGCGCGCGACGTGAAGCAGCAAGTCCGTCATCGCAAGCGAGCGCACCAGCACGCCTGACGGCGCGGCTACCTAACGGGGTAACCGTCGCACTTCAATGCAGGGGGCAAGACGCGGGGCTGGTCAAGGCGATGATCGAAGCACTGGGGGCGAGGTGACGTTCCACTTCGACGAAGGGTTAAAGGTCTACCTGCACCGCAATGCGGTGGATTTCCGCAAATCGATCAACGGCCTGGCCGCGTTGGTCGAACAGGCCATGGGGCTCAATCCGTTCGCGGCTGCGGTGTACGTGTTCCGCAACCGGCGGGCCGATCGCATCAAGATTCTTGGCTGGGACCGCAATGGCATCTGGCTGCTACTCAAGCGCCTGGAGCAGGATCGGTTCGCATGGCAACGCCAGGCGGCGGTGGCGACGCTGAGTGTCGAGCAACTGCACTGGTTGCTCCAAGGCATCGACATCGAGGCGATGCAGCGGCATCCGCGGCGCGCGTATCATCGGGCGGCGTGAACGCCGCACAAGCAGCAGCGGACTAACCCGCCATGCCGACCACCGTGACCATCACTGCAGAGGAATACGAAGCACTGCGCAAAGAGATTGCGCGTGGTGACGGTCGAGCCGGATCTGCTCAAGGAGCAACTGAAGGCGTCCCCGCCAGTTGTTCGCCGCCAAGACCAAAGCACGTGGCGCCGAGTAGAAGGATCTGTTCCTCAATGAGGCCGAGGCGCTGGCCACTACTTCATCTGCTCAGGAAGAAGAAGGTACGCCAGCGATTGAGGTGCCCGTGCACCAGCGCAAGAAGCGCGGGCGCAAGCCGCTCGATCCGGCGCTGCCCCGAGTCGAAGTCCGTCACGAACTGCCCGAATCGGAGCGCGTCTGTCCGCACGACGGCCAGGCCCTGGTCGAGATCGGCGTGGAGGTGAGCGAACAGTTGGACATCGTGCCGCAGCAGATCCGCGTGATCCAGCATAAGCGTGTCAAATACGCATGCTCGTGCTGTGACGGTAGCATCAAGACCACGCCGGCACCGGCGCGCGCATCCTCAAGGGGCTGTTGACGGAATCGGCGCTGGCCTGGTGCATCACAGCCAAGTACCAGGATGGCCTGCCGCTCTACCGTCAGGCGGCACTGCTACATCACTACGGCGGCGCCCTCTCGCGCAGCACATTGGCCGCCAGCGTGGTGCGGGTGGGTCAGGCCGTGCAGCCGTTGATCAACCTGCTGCGAGACCACCTGCTCGATGTCGAGGTTGTGTACGGTGATGAGACTCCAGTGCAGGTGCTCAAGGAGCCTGGCGGGCGGCGCAGATCAAGAGCTTCCTGTGGGCGCAGATGAATGGCTCGGGCCCGCCCGTGCGGTTGTTCACCTATAGTCCGCCACACAGCACGGCCCAGGCCGCTACCTGCATGCTGGTAACCGACCGGGCGCGGCCCCAATGACGGACGGCTACGCGCCGTATGACGACATTTCCAGTCATTGCGAACTCGTGCACCTTGGGTGCTGGGCGCACGCACGACGCTACCTGATCGAGGCTGAAGAAGCGTTGCCAAAGGCCAAGCGCGCCGAGCATCCCGTGGCCAAGTTCATTGAGCGCATTGGCCTGCTGTTCAGCGTCGAGGCCCAAGCCAAGGACATGACAGCAACGCTGCGGCGGGTGCTCCGTGCTGAGCGAAGTCGACCGATACTCGATGAGCTTGAGGGGTTGCTCCTGCATCACCTGCACACAGTGCTGCCGACAAGCCTGTTCGGCAAAGCCTTGCACTACCTGCATAGCCAGTGGCCAAAACTGACCCGTTATGTTGAGAACGCGGCCTGATCGAAACCGATAGCGCCGGCGAGCTTGGGCAGGCGGGACTTCTGGCCAACGACTTCGGTGCGAGCGTTCAGGATGTCGCCCAGTCGGCTCATCGAGATACCGACCTGCTGGAAATCATTCCAGAGCTGCGCGAGACGCAGAATTGGTGATGAGACCTGGCCGGCGAGCATGTTGAACGCCACCAGTTCGCCCACCGACATCTTGTGGTCGATGACGAGGCTCGCGCCCCACCACATGATGTCGGCCGTCACCAGCTTGCTGATGAGGGTCACACCGCCGTTGGCAAGCGTCGCCACGTTAGTGACAGCAAGACCCGCCGTTACGTAGGCCGCGAGCTGCTGATCCCACTTCTGGGTCCAGCGGAACTCCACTGCCATCGCCTTGACGGTATCAATGCCGCTGATGGTCTCGACGAGGAAGGACTGGTTCTCAGAGTTACAGTTGAACTTGACGTTCAGGCGAGCGCGGATGATGGGCGTGAAGATGACAGACAGCGCGATGTACAGCGGAATCGAAAGCACCACGATCAGCGTCAGCCAGGCGCTGTACCACAGCATCACCGCCAGAAAGATGAAAGAGAACAGCAGATCCAGCACGACCGTCATGGCGTTGTCAAACGCAGTCTCAAGTTGATACAGGGGTGGGTCACTTCTAGAGTGCTGTTGACGAGGAAGCCTGGGATGGCGAGTTCGTATGCACGCACATCAATTCTGCCGCACGAAGACCTCAACTTGCGTAGTGAAAGCACAATGCTCGGTCGAGAATGCAACCTGAGCCCATTCGCCAATGAAGAAGGTTACCTCCACCACCGTGCTCCATGGCATGGAGCCTTGTGCACCTATCAATCGCCTGTCAGTATCCGCGCCTGAATCGCCTTCAGATCGCACGCGCGCGCGATCTCCTGGCCCCCTGGAAGGTTTGCCACGCCGCCACCACAAGCGTGCCGCATCTACGGGAAATCTAGTGCCTGCGTCATTGCATGGGCTCTCAGAGGACACGATCCGGCCGAACAATTTGGATGCCCCGCCACTTCGCGGCGATCTATCGCCGTTGTCGTATCCGTCTACGCAGCGGACGCAACAGGTACACCGGCCAGTTGCAGTGTTGCTTCAACAACTACAAACGGAGCTTAAGCATGCGATCTGCCGAGAATTGCAGCCTCAGTTAGCAGCCGATTTGGTCAATCGCTTGCGCGGTACCGGAACCGCGACCCAGGTGGCGAATGGCAATTCACGTCCCGCGACCAATGATGAGTTGATGAAACGGGTCTCTGACAAGGATGTGCGGGACTGGTACCGGGCGCAAGGTATGAACGAGCGCGAAGTCAACGCCTTACGGCGCTCGGCGTTTGTTTCGGGCTTGCCCAATCCAAGCGGCACCTTTCTGAATAACGCCATTCAATACATTGTTTCGCCGTGGATTGGTAGCGCGACCACTCCGTGGGGTAGTGCAAGCGTTGGCTTAGTTGCAGCTGCTGTGGGCGCCCCAATGAATGCAGCGCAACAGCCGGCTGTGGTGACTGTGTGCGAGTCGATTCGCGAGCGCGGCGGCCCGGTGATTGTCCCCGACAAGGAGAACATCAACGACAAGCATTGGTTGCCCGACCTCGCAAGAATGCTTCAGCACCAAGTTCGCGAATTTAGCGCCTTGCATACAGAACTAGCTAAGTTAGTGCATGATCTGGGGTTTTCATCACACGATGCCGGTTTGGAGCTGAAGGTGAAAATTGATGCTCTGCCGTTGACGGAGTTGATGAAGTTGCGAGAGCAAGGGCAACGTTTGCTCAACGCTGAGCGCGCTTTGCACGCAACGCAACGTAACTTCATGATGACACAGGGTGCCCACCAACGGCAGTGGATGGGGAACCGGTTTCAAACAGCGCCACGCACACTACGTGCGCCCGTGGCCGCGGCAAGCAGTCTTGTAGGCAAGCTCGCCGCTGTTCCCACGCAACATGTACTGGCTTCTGCAATGGCGGTTGCCAAGCGCATGTTTCCATATGGGCCAACAGCTCAAACCGTAGCAGCCTTGGCCATGACGGCCGTACAGCACGTCGCCGCCGGTTTGGATGAGCGCGCAAAACAGGACTGCAACAACAAACTCAATCTTCTCTATGGGGACTTCTTCACCGAGGCCGGCAAAGCGAAGCTTGCTCGAGGAGAATTGCTGATAGCGGAAGATATTGACGCCACAAAATTGGCGGGGTTCATTAGGATGCCTGTACAGTCCATCGTCAAGCGCGTCGTTTCCAATCTGGGCCGGAAGATTGCTGAGTTGGAGCGATCGTTGGCTAGCTGCGGCGCCCTGCCATCAGTAAGCGATGTGGCTTCCGGTTCAACGTCTTCGGCGTTGACAGGCGTCGCTAATGAGTCCGATGTGCTTATTCATCTCAAAGAGGACCTTGCCCGTCTCAAGTCAGGCGATCTCACTTCACTGCATCCAGGCGGCTGGGCGGAGCAGTTGCTCACTGGCACCGTGAAAACCATCGCGTCAGAGCAATTGGTGAAGGACGTGAAAATGAAGTACACCGCTCGAGAGCTGTCTGCGCAGACGGCTCAGCGTGTTGGTCAAATGTTCCACCTTGCGGTCTTCGGCAGCGCGGCGTCTTCGGTCATGGGCAAGCTTTCCTCTGCACTCAGCGGCGGTGCTAGAAACGCTTCCATAGGGCAAATTCTCGGAGTGGGCGCAGCGTCCGGCGTGATGGCAGGAATCGGCGCAGCAAACCAGCATACGGCGATCACGGTAAAGAATCATCGGCGTGAGGGCGAAGTCGATATCGGTCTTCGAGGGCAGATTCGACGCGGCGTGATGGGTGCAGTGGACGAGACGCTGGCGCAACGTACCGGCACGCTCGCAAGCCGCGAAATGAACCAACTGCTGGGTGAGGATAGTGTCGACTCTATCCTGAGATTTGCACGAGAGCTTTGTTTGCTGGTCGGCGACATGAGACTACCCGAAGAGCAGCCTCACAGAATGACGATGGGGGAGGCTATCAGCCAGTTGCATCCCGGTCATGTTTCCCCTGCAGGCAATTTGAGTGTGGCGATTGACATCGAAGAATTTCATGATCACGAGCCGCGGTGACCGTCTCGATGGTGGCCATCGCGTTGGAGGACACGATGGCCATGCTCCCAGAAGCCGCTGTATGGCTCACCTAATCCCTCCGTCGGACAGCAGCGTACCGAGCCTACAGACGAAATGCTTCTAGGAAATGTCATCGACCGTCATTTCAGGCGGCGTGAATCGCCCCGGTTTTCTTAGACACCCGCGAGCCGCTGGGAATGGCGTTGTTCAAACTCTACTGGTGATAGTCCGTTGGCGCTGGAATGGCGCCGTGTTGGGTTGTAGAACATCTCGATGTAGTTGAAGACATCGGACTTGGCCTCCTGTCTGGTGGCATAGATTTGCCGACGCACTCGCTCGCGCTTAAGCAACTGGAAGAAGCTCTCAGCCACGGCGTTGTCGTGGCAGTTGCCACGCCGGCTCATGCTGCACAGCAAGTTGTGTTCGCGCAGGAAGCTTTGCCAAGTGTGGCCGGTGAACTGGGCGCATTCAATCTCGGCCAGCCCCAAGCTACTGGACTATCACATCAAATTGTTGCGATAACGCGGCAGGTCGGAGAATGGTTCCAGTTGTCCACGACGGGCTATCAGACGGCCATGGGTCGCCTGAACAAGAGCGAAAAGACCGATGTGGACTCGCTGTTGACCTTGAGTCGAGCTCAGCAATACATGACTGCGGCGAAAACCGCCTACCCGTCGGAAACACTGAAAAGCTTGGCAAGCCTGCAGCAGAGCCATATCTACCATACCGCAGACGGCGAGTTGCGCGGGGCAATCGAAATGTCGCCAGCGGATCTCAACCACTGCCTACAAAAATGCCGGCAACTGGACTTTGCCAATTGCGACATGCAAGCACTGGAGGTCGCACTTCAATTGCGGCATGGTCCGGGCATCTCCGACTTCAGCATCGTCAGCAACCATAAGCTGAGCCACAACTATGGGGGCATCCACCCCTGTACTGAGTTTCCAAAAGGGGCGATAGCTGATTCCTGGACTGGCCAAGGTCTGCAAGAACTGAACTTAAAAACGAAGCTGAAATTTCAGCACAAGGACCAGAACTACACCATCAACAGCAATATGCATGCATGGATCGAACACTACGGGGCCAGGCATTTCGGCGGATAGAGGAGCGTGGCGTTCGGCGGCACAGATTTCTGCCATAGGCTTTGCTTGACTCAGGCGGCGCGAAGTTCCTCTCGGGCCTGCGGCGCGCCCCATGTCGAGCGCGATCCCATCCGCGCAGATCCTGTGCTGTTCCGCCCTCTGGAAGAGTCTTGTTGCGTCGAACGCTTGTGCCGATTTAAGGGAGCCATCAATCTATCCTTCGCTACGCTACCACGGGCCCAAACGGCCGATCACTACCAAGCTCTGCGAGCCTGGAGCATCAAGCCTTCAGGCGCTGCCTAGCTGACCCCACCAGCCGCCGCAAGAGACGTCGTCAATCGACCGCTTACGTACGAAGAATGTCCCTGCGCTCTGCATACGAGGGCGGTAAGTTTTGCGGGGTCTACTACTGCGTCCTGT
This sequence comes from Ralstonia sp. A12, assembly GCF_000801955.1. Lineage (GTDB taxonomy): Bacteria > Pseudomonadota > Gammaproteobacteria > Burkholderiales > Burkholderiaceae > Ralstonia. The sequence goes on along the minus strand of NZ_JSZO01000018.1, from coordinate 32,531 downwards.
GTACCAGTTCAAATCAAACAACGTGCGATATCGCGCTGGACGTCCCGCTTGAACCATCACCGGCAAACTAGGGCATCGGCTGTCGCCTCCTTGCGCGAAGACGTGAGCGACACTTCATCAAAGCTGCAGCCGATCGGTCTGCATGATCGTCGGCTCAATGAACGCCAGCTTCTGCAGCGACGACATCAGGAATGAACTCCCAATGGGCACCCTGCCGCAACTGCGTATCGGGCGGCGCAACCGCCATGCGGGGTACGTGGGCGGGGTCCACTGCTTTTGCATGGAGGGTAGGCGATCAGGCACAACTTAGAGCTGTTTACGGGACCCAGCACCCCAAGTTCTCGGTGACGGTCAGCCAAGAAGAGCCGCCGCCGTAAGCAGACGACGGGTCACTTCCGAGTTCCAAGGGATCAATCCTGCAGCTTGGCAGCCGCTTTGCTTGTCCGGCGAAATCCCCGATCCCCAGCCATGAGCGCCTCCAGCATGTACGGGATCAGAGTGACAGCATCGACCACCTCTCCATAGGTCTGCGCATGTAGCGCCGCGTAACGGTCAAGATCAGCTCTGAGGCTGGCAGAGCATACAAAGGTCAGCTTGATACTTTCAGTCTTTGGCAGACGCCCAAGTCTCAGCTTGCGTGTCACGTTCATCGCGAGATTCCTCGATTGACGAACAGCGGCTGGTACGGCCGCAGTACCAAATCTCGATTGACGACAATACGCACCGGCAAGCCCGGTCGCTCCGTCAACGTATGTTGGATGTTGAGATTGCGCCTGGTCATCTCCTGCCCCGCCAGATTCACACTGTTCTGCAGGCTGTCGCGACCAGCGCCAGCAATGCCGCCGCTATTTTGGCGTTCTTTTGGCGACGCCAATTCGGCGCCGACGCCCAGTAATGTCGTGAGTGCCGCGCCAGCAAACACGCGATCCCAATGCCAGTCAACGCCATCGCTGAGACCGGCATAGCCGGCAGGGTCGGCGGCAGCCAAGTTGGCCAGCATAAGCGAGGACGTATCGGGCAAGATGACGCGGTTCCAGACCACCTGCACTCGGCTCTGTCCGTAACTGACCTGGCTGTTGTAGCGCCCAAGGATGCGCGCACCCTGCGGAATCAATAGAAAGCGGCCAGTAGCCGTGTCGTAGACCGGCTCTGTCACTGTAGCGATGATGTCACCAGGCAGGTCAGACTTAATGCCCGTCACCAGCGCACCGGCGATCACCGTCCCGGCCATCACCTGGTACGGGGAGGTTGGCATTTGCAGATTTCCGGAAATGCGCCTTTCAGCAGTCCCGGCTCTCTGGAAGGCTTCTTTCTGGTCCTGCCGGTTCTGCACAGCAGTCGGGTCGATCGCTTGTCCTGTCGTCGCTGCCGCCCCGGCTACCAGCGGGTCCTGCCCAGCAAAGCCAGATCCCGAACCGACTGTAGAAACCGCCGCCTGCATCGTGGCGCGCTGCTTGCTTGAACGAAAGAACACCGACGAACTAGCCGCCGCCCTAGCCTCCTCGTGTAGCGCATCTCTTTCAGCGGCGGCTGGATCTTGGCCCGGCGCCGTGTAGGTGACCTCTGTCGGCGACTGCAATTTTACGATCGCTGGCCCCAAGTCGACCGGCAGCGGCGGCCCCAATTCGGGCACCGTCGGTGAAGGGGACGGCGGCAGCTTGGAATAGTCGGTGGGAAGCTGATCCAAACCTTCCGATCGCGAGACGCGATCGACGTTGTACAACTCGATCTGCTCTGCGGTCTGACGCTGACGTGGTTGCAGCGACCACATCGTGGCACCCAGCACGGCCGCGGCAACGCCACCGGTCAAGATTGCCAGCGACCGTCGGTTTAGCCGCATCACTCGTTGCGGCTGGGCCCGTAACGCCACCGCTTCTGGGGCCACCTTTTGCGGGTGCGGCGTGGCATGGTCAGAGGTGTCGTCCTGGCCCATATTCAGCTCCCCCGCGCAATACCGTCGGTGCGCTCGATCCGTACCGAATCGGCCCCGTCACCACCAAGGCGCAGCTCGGCTGCACCAAACAACCGGTCCACGATGTAGTACGGCGAGCGGAAGCGGTAATTCACCAGTTGAGCATCGCCCTGTGCACCAATCACGAACAGCGGTGGCAGCTCACCCTGGGCGATACCGGCCGGGAACTGGATGTAAACCTTCTCACCGTCATCAAACGCACGCAGCGGCTTCCACGGCGGGGTGCTGCCGCTGATCGCATAGCGAAAGCGAATCTTCTCCAGCGAGAGGCCGGTATCCACCGGCGTGGTTGCCTGTGCAGCCTGCGCTTGGCGCTGCAAGGACAGCACCCGGTCTTTCGGATACTCCCAGGACACCGATGCCATCCAGGTCTTGTCAGTCGAGGTCAGCTCCAGCAGGTACGTCCGCCGGCTGGTGGTGATGACCAGATTGCTCCTGAGGCCCGAGCGAATCGGCTTCACGATCACGTTGACGCGCAGCTCCTCGCCGGCGCCACTCGATGTGTCGTCGACGATCCAGCGCACGGTGTCGCCGGAGGCCACAGTCACGAGTTTCTCACCGGGCTGAAGCGAGATGACGGTCACGCGGCCCGGTGCTGCATAGACCTGATACAGCGCCCCATCGCTGTAGGGCCAAACCTGGATCGCGTTCACAAAGCCCTCGCGCGTGGGCGCAACCCGTGCTTCGGCATTGGCGCGCGCCACCCGTGCTTTCTCGTCGACCGGCTCAGGCACGTGCGTCAGTTCCTCGGTGGGTTCCAGCGGCTTCAACTGCGCCGGTAGCGGTAACGGTTGCGGAACCGTCACCACCTCGACAGGTTTGGGGGGCTCCGGCAGCAGTTGAGCCTGCACTGGTTCGTCGAGCGAGACAGTCGGTGCCGGCCTGAGCTGCGTGGCACAGCCTCCGAACAACAGAGTTGAGATGACCACGGCCGGCACAAAAGCGTAAATGCGAAAAAGGTGATTCACGGTTTGGCTCCTTCGGATGCATCGAGCTCGCGGCTCCACGACAGCCCATTGACGTAGATGCCCAATGGGTTCTTGCGCAAGCGCGCTTCGGTGCGCGGTGGTTGCAGGACCGTGGAAATCACGGCGTTCCAGCGTTGGGTGTCCCCCGGCGCACCGTTGTTAAAACGCTGCTCCGTCCAACGCACGTTGAACGACGCGTCGCTCGCCCGCACAACGCTGGTGATCTGTACCGTCACCGACTCCTTGCCGACACGGGCGAACGGATCGTTGGCGCGCGCGTACTCGTTCAGCACGGCCGCACCACGGTCCGTGGTGTATTCGTAGGCATCGAGCCAGTTCTGCCGCACGATGACGGGATCGATGGACAGCGACCGAACGAGCGTGACGAAATGCGCAAGGTGGTAGGCAAGCTGGGCATCCGTCGGCTGGTAAGGCGTAGATGCCTCGCCAACCGCACGGACCTGTCCGGTCTTCTCCACCTCCACGACGTAGGGCGTCACACTGGACTGCGTCGATCGCCAGATCAGGCCACCTGCCATCACCGAGGCGAGCAACAGACAGCCGAACGCCATCAATCGCCAGTTCTTGGCTTGCACACGTGCCGAGCCAATGCGCTCGTCCCATAGCTGCGCCGCAGCTTGATATGGGGTGGCAGGCTGTGGCGTGTCCGCATAGCGCACACGCGCTCGCTTGAATCGCATGGCTTGCTCTCCCTATGAATCGGAATCGCCCAGGCTTGGTCCACTACCCGAGCCGCCACCATCTCCAGCGCGCAGCGTGTTGGCCGCGGTCGTGGCCGCTTGAGAAATCTGCTGACGGCGCTGAAGACGTTTCGCCCAAGCGGGTTGCTGCCGGTCGGCAACACTGGCCTGTGTTTGCGCTGCTGCGGCCGCGTCTTGCGTCGCAGAATCGGGTACGGGGTAAGCGCCGGGCGCTGCCGACGTGGAGGAGGAGCCAAAAGCGGAAGCCGCACGCTCCTTGAATGCGCTGATCCCGGAGGCGACCTTCTGACCCATGGCGTGTGCGCCGCTCGCCGCAACGTTGCCCGCGCCTGCCACGACGCCCTTCGCACCACCACCAGCGGCCGTGGAACCGGCCTGAAACGCCGAGCGCGTGCTGCTCGCCAACGAGACGGCCCCACGGGCACCACTGCCAACGATCTTCGCGCCTACGGGGGCCATACGTGCACCAGCTGCGACCGCACCGGCAACCGCCGCACCGGTCGCAACGGCAGTCCCGGCAGCGCCTACCGTCGCACCCGCCATCGCACCGGCGCCGAGTTGTGGCGCCCCAGATACCAGACCCGTCGCAACACTCGGCCCAAAGATCCCAAGTGCCAGCAACGCAAGCGAGGCCAGCATGAGGACAAGCGCGTGGTCGATAGAAGGGTCACTGGGTGCGACCTTGAACTCAGAGAACAGGCCCGTACCGATGCCCACGATAACGGCCAGCACAAGCACCTTCACGCCGCAAGACACCACGTTTCCCAGTACCTTTTCGGCAAGGAAGGCCGTCTTGTTCCACAGCACAAACGGCACCAGCACGAATCCAGCGAGCGTGGTCAGCTTGAACTCGATCAGCGTGATGAAGAGCTGCACTGCGAGCACGAAGAAGCAGACGATGACGACCAGCCAAGCGAGGAACATCACGGCGATGGGCGTAATGTTGACAAACACTTCCGGGAAGCCTGTCAGCTTGCTGATTTGCTCGAGGATGGGTGCTCCTGCGTCGATACCGGCTTTCGCAAGGCGCCCGGGGTGCAGGAAGGTCTCCATGTTGATCGAGCCCGTTGCAGTCAGACCGAGTCCAGCGAAGGAGCGGAACACGATGCCCGCCAACCAGTTGAAATTGCCGATGATGTAGGCGAAGGTGCCAACGTAGAGCACCTTGCGAATGAGCTTGGCCATCACGTCATCGCCCTGTCCGCTTGTATGCGCCAGCGCCCAATAGAGGCCCGCCAGCGTCATATCGATGGTCACGAGCGTGGCAGACAGAAACGTGACTTCGCCTCGCAATAGGCCGAAACCCGAGTCGATGTACGTGGAATAGGTGTCGAGAAAGCGATCGATGACGGCGGGGTCATTCATGGCCGTGCCCGTCACCGGCTGTAGAACCTCACGGGATGCGGCGTATACGCCATCCCGGCACCGAGGAATCTTCGCGTCACTTCGCGGCCACGCTCCATTGCTGCAGCCTGCCGTGCCAACTCCAGCGAGGCCGCACGTTCCTGCGTCAGCTGTAGCTGCTGTGCCTGAATCGCCTGCTTGGCTTGCAGCGCCAGGAGTTGGTTGGTCGCTTGTGTGGCTTGCAATGTGCCAAGCGCCGACTGGCTTTGCCTGACGAGGTCGGCCAACGCGCCTTCGTCCTGGGCAAGGTTGCGCGACACCTGCGCTTGCATTCGCATCGCGGTGTGCAAACCATTGAGCGTGTTCCGCCAACGTTCGCCCGCGTCTCGGTACATCTGGTCACCGCTGACGGTCGCTGCATAGCGTTGCGGGTACAGACGCGCAAAACTGGCGTCCATGTTCTGCACGTCATAGGCCAGTCCCCTTCCCTCGGCGATCAGCCGCTCGGTGGCGCCGAGTGAGGAGCGCAGGCGATTGACGATGTTGAAGTCCAGGCTGGCTAGATTGCGCGACTGGTTCATCAGCATCTGGCTCTCGTTCTGGAGCTGCTTGATCTGGTTGTTGATCTGCTCCAGGGTACGAACCGCGGTCAGCCTGTTCTGCACAAAGTTCGTCGGATCGAACACGGTGATGGCCATCGCCGGCCGGGCAAGCATGAGCGACCCAGCCAGAAAGGTGGCAGCCTTTGCGAGAAACGCACGAGTCTTCATGGCAGTGCTCCTATCAATGGGAAGCGAGGAAAGACGCGGCCGACGGCGCAGAAGGCAGAAGTTCAGCCGCCCAATCGAGGCCACGATGGCGCAGCCAGGCACCGGCAAAGCCGGGTACCCCGGCCTCACGCAGAACGCCGTCCATGGCGCGCTGGTCCTGAGGTGTCGAGGCGCCAGCGAACGCGAGCGCGACCGGCCCCAGCTCGAGGTCGAACACGCGATTACCTGCCCGGGATTGGTAGTAGTAGTCGCGCTTCGGCTGTGCAGTCGCGACGATCTCGATCTGCCGGCTGTTGAGGCCGAAGTCCTCGTAGATCGTACGAATCTGCGGCTCGGTCGCCTGTGGGTTCGGCAGAAAGATGCGGCTGGCGCAGCTCTCGATAATCGCGGGTGCGATGCTCGAATCCTTGATGTCAGCCAGTGATTGCGTGGCGAAGATGACGCTGACATTCTTCTTGCGCAGCGTCTTGAGCCACTGGCGGATGCGTGCGGCGAACACCGGGTCGTCTAGGAACAGCCAGGACTCGTCGAGGATCAGTAGCGTCGGCGCGCCGTCAAAACGCGCTTCAAAGCGCGCAAACAGGTAACCGAGCACAGCAAGCACGGCGGCCTTGCTGTGCATCAGGTCTTCCATCTCGAAGCACTGCACGTTCGCCGTGCCCAGCTTGTCTTGGTCGGCATCCAACAGCTTGCCGTGGGCGCCGCCCAGCACATATGGTGCGAGGGCCTGGCGCAGTGCGTTGGACTGCAGCAGTACGGATAGCCCCGTGAGCGTGCGCTGTTCGACCGGTGCGCCGGCAAGACTGACCAGTGCGGACCAGATGGCTGACCTCTCTTCAGGGCCAACAGCGACGCCCTCTTGCAGCAACCGACCTTCGACCCACTCTGCCGCCCAAGTGCGATATCCGTCGCGATCGATGCGCGCAAGCGGCTGGAATGCGATTGCGCCGTCGGCGCCGAGGTCGTAGTACTGGCCACCCAAGCCTAGGATGGTCGCGCGCATGGACCGCCCCATATCGAACGCAAGAACGCGCGAACCGGGATAGCGGCGGAACTGCATGGCCAGCGTCGCCAGCAGGACGGACTTGCCCATGCCGGTGGGACCGACGACGAGCGTATGGCCCACATCCCCGACATGCGTCACCAACCGAAACGGTGTCGAGCCATCCGTACGTGTGACAACCAGCGGCGGTCCATCAAGGTGGTCGTTCTTCTCGGGCCCCGCCCACACGGCCGACAGCGGCATCAGATGCGCCAGATTCAGCGTCGAGACGATCGGCTGACGCACGTTCGCGTAGGCGTTGCCTGGCACCGACGAGAGCCACGCCTCGACCGCGTTTAGCGTTTCCGGCACCGTCACGAAGCCGCGGCCCTGAATGACGCGCTCCACCATGCGCAGCTTCTCATCGGCTACGTCTGCGTCTGCATCGAGCACCGTCACGGTTGCAGTCAGATAGCCAAACGCGACCTGATCGCTGCCCAGTTCCTGCAAAGCCGCGTCTGCGTCAGCGGCCTTGTTGCCGGCGTCGGTGTCGACTAACGGGCTTTCCTGTTGAAAGATCGTCTCGCGCAACAGCGCGAGAACGTTCTTGCGTTTGACGAACCACTGCCGCCGCAGTCGGCCGAGCTCCTTCTCGGCCTCGGCCTTGTCCATGCAGATAAACCGCGTACTCCAGCGGTAAGCGAATCCCAACCGGTTGAGATCATCGAGAAGTCCAGGCCACGTTGAAGTCGGGAACCCGCGTACCGTCAACACGCGCAGATGCTGATCGCCCAGCATGGGTGTGAGCCCACCGACCAGCGGGACATCCGCCAGCAGTGCGTCCAGATAGAAAGGCACTTCGAGGGTGCCGATGCGATAGCGTCGACTCGAAATCGTCGAATGCAGGTAGGTCTTCGTCTCCGTATCAGTGAGCCAGGCGATTTCCGGTACGGCGCCATCGAGCATGTCGTAGATTCTGTCCGTTTCCGCGACAAACGCCTGCAGTCGCTCGCGCCAATCCACTCCCGCGGTGCGCGGATTCTCGTAGAGCAGCTTGGCCGCTCGCGCGCGCGATTCTTCCGGCGGCAGGTACTGCAGCGTGAGGTGATAGCGGCTCTCGAAGTGCGCACCCGACTCCTCAAATGCGGCGCGGCGCTCTTCGTCGACCAACCAGGACAGGGGTTCGGGAAACTCCGACCGTGGATAGCCGGCCACCGGCTGACGTGCGGCCTCGATGAACAATGCCCAGCCCGAGCCAAATCGGCGCAATGCATTGTTCAGCCGCGCCGTCGTGGCGATCAGCTCACCTTGCGTCGCGCTGTCCAAGTCCGGCCCGCGAAAGCACGCCGTTCGTTGGAACGACCCATCCTTGTTCAACACCGCACCGGGCGCAACCAAGCCGGCCCACGGCAGCCAATCGGCTAGCAAGGCGGGGCGCTGGCGGTATTCGGCAAGGTTGAGCATCGCGGCGCTCCTTGTCAGACGTCCAGCAGCGGCTTGTGCTTGATATGCCGAGCGACCACCTGCATGAATTGTGCATCCACGCGCGCCCCCCATACCGCGAGTGCGTGTCCGACGAGCCATAGCGCAATGCCGGGCAGCCACAACTGCAACCCCAGTCCCACGGCCGCCGCCAACGTGCCATTGGCGATCGCCACAGTACGCGGCGCGCCACCAAGCAGGATGGGTTCGGTCAGCGAGCGGTGTAGCGGCACCTCGAAGCCTGGCAGGTCATCGCTCGTGCTCATACGACGGCTCCGCCAGCGAAGCTGAAGAACTTCAGGAAGAACGAGGAAGCCGCGAAGGCGGTGGACAGGCCGAAAACGATCTGCAGCAGCTTGCGGAACCCACCCGAGGTGTCACCGAACGCCAGCGCGAGACCGGTGGCGATGATGATGATCACGGCGATGATGCGTGCGACGGGGCCTTGGACCGAGTCCAGGATCGATTGCAACGGACGCTCCCATGGCATGGAAGAGCCGGCGGCAGTGGCCGTGCCCGCGTTCATGAGTGCCAGCCCTGCGAACAGCAAACCGCGATGGATCAGCCTGCTCACCGCACGTAGACGGGCAACGCGTGAAACCCGCTTTGTAGAAAGACGGAAGGTAGGTGTCATGACGACTCCCCGGGGCTGTCGGCCGACCGGATAGCCGTGGCGGGCTGAGACGGCGTATCTGGAACCGGCGCTTCCGATGCGTCCGCCATGTGATACCCTGCGTCGTCGAAACCGACGACGCGCGCGATGGTTTCAATGCGGCGCCGGCGGCCACGGCCGGCGATGTGAATCACGAGATCGACCGCCTCAGCGATCAGCGCGCGTGGTGGGGTCAGAGCAACCTCCAGGATCAGTTGCTCGAGGCGCAGCAGTGCGCCTTGCGCGGATCCCGCATGAATCGTGGCGATCCCACCCGGATGGCCAGTACCCCAGACCTTGACGAGATCCAAGGCCTCGCCTCCGCGGACTTCGCCGACGACCACACGGTCAGGGCGCAATCGCATTGAGGACCGCACCAGCTCGGTCATGGACACCACGCCGGCGCGCGTACGTAATGGCACGTGATCGCGCGCCGTACATTGGAGCTCCACTGTGTCCTCAAGCACCAGCACGCGATCGCCGACTGTGGCGATCTCCGCGAGCAACGCATTGGCCAGTGTGGTTTTGCCGGTGCTGGTGCCGCCAGCGATCAGGACGTTGTGCCGCTCACGTACCGCCCGTCGTAGGAAATCGGCCTGCGCCGTGCTCATCATTCCTTCTGCGACATAGCGCTCCAGCGGAATGACACCAACGGCGCGCTTGCGCAAGGCAAAAGCCGGCCCCGGCGCAGCCGGCGGCAGAATGCCCTCAAAGCGTTCGCCAGTCTCTGGCAGTTCAGCGGTCAGCAGAGGCTGCCCGCGATGCACTTCTGCGCCGACATGCGCAGCCACCAGGCGGATGATGCGTTCGCCGTCCCCCTCTGAGAGGCTCGCACCCAGTGGCGCTCGCCCGGTGGAGAGCCGATCCACCCACAACGTACCGTCGGGGTTCAGCATGATTTCCACCACGTCCGGATCTTCGAGCGCGGCGGCAATCAGTGGGCCCATCGCGGTGCGTAGCATGCGAATGCGGCGGTCTACTGACGTGCTAGCGAAGGACGGTGATCGCGCGGTCATACGACACGCTCCTCCGCCTGCGCTACCACGTCGTCCAGCCGTGCGTTATCCGGCTGCAGTTCCTCCACCACGTCGCGGACGAGGCTTCGCCCACGTAGCAGATGGCGACCCAGTTGCTCCACAAACTGCTCGAAACGCGCCCTGCCCTGCGCCCGCGCCGCTTCCTGATGTGCCTCGGGTACGGGTGTGCTGACGGTCAGGTAGTAGCGAACATAGAGCGCCAGCGTTTCGATCAGGATGTTCTGATCCCGCTCCAGCTTCTCGAACTGACGCGACAGTCGATCGAGTCGCTTGGCCGTCGCAGCCTCACGCTGATCACCGCCGTCAGGCGACAACCAGGAAGCCAGCGCCGCCGCGACAATGGAGGACTTGGACACATCTTTCTTGGTGGCCAATTCGTCCAGGCGCTTGGCGTGCTCCGGCGTAATGAAGAGATTCAGGCGGTACCGACTCATAGTGCGATTCCGTTGGCGGGATCGAGAGCGGCCTTTCGGCTCGCGTGTTGAATGGCCAGATGGCCTCGGCCAGGTCGGAGCACTGACTGGTCATCGTCATCAAGCAACGCCAGGTCGTTGACTGGCGTCTGCTGCTCGAAGCTGTACACCGCCGTTGGAGCTACCTCGGTCTGCCGCTGCAAATCGCCGTCGTCAGTCGTGAGCGCATCGTTCGCTGCAACGACGACCGCCAAATTGATCGGTGCCGCGACACCCGGCAAACCACTCCAGTCATCGGGACGCACCGGCGGTGCATCGGCGTAGCGCCCGCCGGCAAGTGCTGGTGCTTGGAGTACGCACGGCTTGAAATTCACGTCCGCGTAGTAGCGCAGCTTCTTGGCCCGGATCGGAGGATGGCTTCCCACCATCACCACCGCCTCGTCAGGCGGAAGCTGCATGACCTCGCCGGGTGTCAGCAACTGCCGGGCCGTCTCCTGGCGCGACACCATCAGATGGCCCAGCCACGGCGCAAGTCGGTGACCTGCGTAGTTACGCTGCGCGCGCAGTTCTGTTGCCGTCCCCAACGTCTCGGAGATACGCTTGGCAGTCCGTTCGTCATTGGTGGAGAACGTCACCCGAACGTGGCAGTTGTCGAGGATCGAATGGTTCTGACCGTAGGCCTTGTCGATTTGGTTCAGCGACTGCGCGATCAGGAAGCTACGAATTCCGTAGCCCGCCATGTACGCCAGCGCCGACTCGAAGAAGTCCAGACGGCCGAGTGCCGGAAACTCATCAAGCATCAGCAGCAACCGGTGACGACGTTCGATGCCATCACTGCCGTCAAGCGATTCCGTCAGACGCCGGCCGATCTGATTCAGGATCAGGCGCATCAGTGGTTTCGTGCGGCTGATGTCCGATGGCGGTACCACCAGGTACAGCGATAGCGGGTGCTCGGCAGAGATCAAGTCAGCGACTCGCCAGTCGCAGCGCGAAGTCACCTCAGCCACCGTGGGGTCGCGGTACAGCCCCAGAAAGCTCATCGCGGTGGACAGCACGCCAGACCGCTCGTTTTCGCTCTTGTTCAGCACCTCGCGTGCAGCCGAGGCGACCACCGGATGCGGACCATCGCCCAGATGCAGCGTTGTCATCATCCGGTGCAGTGTCAGCTCAAAGGGGCTCGCCGGATCGGAGAGGAAGTTGGCAACACCGCGCAGCGTCTTGTCTTTGCCGACATAGAGGACATGCAAGATCGCACCAACCAACAGGACATGGCTCGTCTTCTCCCAGTGGTTGCGACGCTCCAGCGCCCCCTCGGGGTCGACGAGGATGTCGGCGATGTTTTGCACGTCACGCACTTCATGCGCGCCACGCCGAACTTCGAGCAGCGGGTTGTATGCCGCCGATCGTGGATCGGTGGGGTTGAACAACAAACAGTGGGAAAACCGCGAGCGCCAACCAGCCGTGATGCTCCAGTTCTCGCCCTTGATGTCGTGAATGACGGCCGAGGCCGGCCAGCTCAAGAGCGTAGGGATGACCAATCCGACGCCCTTACCGGAACGCGTTGGTGCAAAGACCAGAACGTGCTCTGGCCCTTCGTGGCGCAGGTACTGGTCGCCGTGCAGACCGAGAAAAACGCCTGCCGGCTTTGTTAACCCGGCTCTCCTGACGTCGGCGACCGTGGCCCAACGCGCCGAGCCGTAGGTCGTTACTTCTGTCGATTGCCGCGAGCGCCATACCGACATGCCCATCGCAGCAACCACTGCCAACAGCCCGCTCACCGCCGCGATAGCGCCGCCGGCATCAAAGATGCCCGGCGCGTACGCGTCGTAGAAAAACCACCACTCGAACAGATTCCATGGGCGGTAGACCGGCGTGCCAAAGAGGTCAAACCATGGCGTACCAAGGCGTGCTTGGTGCCCAAGAGCAGCAGCGGTCCATTGTGTGGCGCCCCACACGCCGGCGACCACAATGCCCAACACTGCGGCAATCTGGCCAAGCAGCACGCCTTGACCATGCACCTTTGCTTTCGCCTTCGTTTGCATAGACCCCTCGCGAGATCGGCGCAGCATCGCGCCTCACACATGAGGTTGGGTGCCAAACGGGGGCCGGTCAAAGACCGTTATCGGGATAAAACTGGAGGAAAGAGCAAGAATTCGCGCGCCAGGAAACGGATGAAAAAAGGGGCACGCCCTAGCGTGCCCCAGCGTAGATGCCTCAAAAAGCAAAAATCCTGGCGACCGGCCAACGATCAGAACTTGGGCGGTGTTTTCGGAGGGTTGTAAGGGATATTCCCGTCGCCCAAGAAGCGCCGATTGATCGCTTCGGCTACGCGGTTGCAGAGGCTATCTCCGAGCTTGGCACGGTCGAGCTTGCATTGCTTGCGCAGCATCCAAAGTCGCTCCGGATCGGCAACTAACGACTCGACCGTGTCCGGTGGACCGGAGGGGCCGCATGCCGCCAACATCAAGGTGAGGAGCATCGATGCAGTTCTGTTCATGATTCAATGTCCTCCGAAACGTAGTCCTTGGCATGGTCAGCGTGGCCGTCACAAGCCGGCGACTCAATCGCCTCTACCAGTTCGATAAAACGAGCCAGCGCCTGTGATGATTCCCCTTGCGAGTACAGAAGATAGGTCGTGACCATGGGCATCTGCCCGGCCAACGATCGCGCGACAACGCCCGACTCCTTGCTCGCCACGACATGGGATGCACCGGTGAGACCCAAGGCAAGGCCAGCAGAGACCAGCGTCATCATCAAGTCGAAGGACGAGACCCGATCCACGAGTGTCGGCTTCTTCTCCATGCGCCATAGCAGCGGATCTACCAGGCGTGCGTGCCCTTCGCATGCTTGGGGATCACCAAGTACCAATGGGAAATCCACCAGCGCGTCGAGCGGGATACGCTTATAGGCAAGCAACGGATGCCGTGTGGGGAGCGCAACCACGAGAGGCTCGCTCCAAAGCGGGCGTCCAACGATGCCATCGCCGACTTCGTCGGTCAGCGAGAAGCCGACGTCATACAGACCATCCTGTAGCCCTTTGACCTGCTGTGACAGTGGTGCCTCGAAGAGGCGAACTTCAATCTCAGGTTCTTCCTGCCGCCACTGCGCGAGCAAAGCTGCTAGATGAAGTCGCGCGCTGCAATCTGACACGACGACACGCAACTGACCGCGAAAGCCATTGGCGATGGCCTGCACACTTTCTCGCGCTTGCTCCACCGCGGCAAAGATGCGCGGCACCTGTTCCAGAAAGACTTGGCCGGCCCGAGTCAGTTGTGTGCTGCGGGTGGTGCGCAGGAAGAGCTTCGCGCCCAGATCTTCTTCCAACTCCCGGATGGCCCGCGAGAGTGGCGACTGCTCAATGTGCAATCGCTCGGCAGCTCGGGTGAAATGGAGTTCTTCGGCAACGGCCAGGAAACACTTCAGATGGCGCAACTCCATCCTGGCTCTGATTGTCTGGCTACACATGCGTCCTCCCTGGTGGGGCATCCGGATGGACGCACTTCATTTGCCGACGATCGTCACGATTCTTGTGCATATCACACCTCCTCTAAACGGGCGAAAGCCGGCCCTATGCGCATTTGAAAGCGAGCGCCCTCTTTCGAAGGACAACCTCGCGGCTAACCACTACGACGACCTGACTCGTGCACTGCAAGGAAGCAGCATGGGCGAGTCCCGCCTGATCTGGAACTGCATTGCGATCTGGGAACACACAATCCCGCACCGCGCCGAATTCTCTCTTCGCGCCGCATTCATTGCGAGCGCGCGTCAAGCACCAAAAAGCCGATGTACGACGAGGAACACGGGCAGATTCCGGCAAGTAGCCATGCCTTAAAAGATCCTGCGACGAATCTGAGCAAAGCCTGAATTCCACATCGCAGCGCGCCCCTGCTGCCGCCCGAGCCGATCAGATCTGCGGGTCTTTATCAAATGGAAATTCAGATCGGGCGCGGTCGCATTCAGACCTAACCGGGATGAATTCCTAGAGCCTCTTGTGGGAGGCTTTCGTCCATTCAAGAACCTCAGTCAGCGTCGTCCCTGACGACTAAGCATTGGTGTCCCCTCGGAACGATTACGTTCCCTATCGCCGGATGGAAAAGCATGCGTTCACGCCAACCAACCCGCGCCGTCTTGGCCGCTGCCTGCCTTGCAACCAGTTTCGTTTGGTCTGCGAGGGCGCTGGCCTTCGACGTGACGTTCTCCCACGGCCGCTCGACATTGATCGCGCTGCGCCAATGGGCGGCTGACATCGGCTACGAGGTCATCTGGCAGGCACAGAACCCTCTCGGCATGGTCGATTTCGCAGCCCCAGCGCGCGACGTGCATGAAGACTTTCACACGGCTGTTCAGGCCCTGGTGAGCGGCGCGGTGTATGACCGTGCCAACGTCTATTGCGCTCCGCCGCTGCAATTTCAGGCCGAAGCGATCATCGATGACCGCGTGCGCCTCGTTTATGTCGTCGGCCGCCCTACCGGTAAGCGCTGCGTGGTGCCGTACCCCTAGCCTTACTCTGGGACCCAACAGAGCGGGGTTGGCGTCCTGCACGACAAATCTTCCCTTCCTCCCCATAGAGACGCATGAAATCCATTCAATCCCTCAGCACCATGGCGGCCGCTACCTCGCTAGCAGCCTGGCTCATGTCCCCCTCTCCTACAGCGGCGTTCAACATGCCTTCGCTCGACGAGCGCTCAAGCGATAGTGCTACGCACAAATGCAAGGGCCAGGCCTATCACCTCCTCATCCTGCAGCCGCACGTCGCCAGCGATTCGGCCGACGCCACCGCCCAACCTCTTGAGAGCCGTGAAGACTTGGGGAGCGCTCTCGAAGCACCGATCTGCCACACGGTGTACAGGCGTGCGGACATCAACTGTGTTCCTTCGTCGGAATTCCAGGCCGATACGAAGCCTCAAGACGAGGCGACCACCGACCACCGGATGCGCGCCGTCTACGCGGTCGGCCACCCGACTGGACGCTGCGTGACACATCGCTCATGAGCGATGGCTGTGTCCCAGCAAATCTCTCGATCGCCCTGGTCGGTGTGCGCAGTCGCGGGTGACAAGCACACACACTCTCTCTTCTGGAACTTCACATGCATCAGGACAGCTTCAAGAACGTGCTCGACGAACCACTCACTCACCGGATCAACGAGGTCGCGCAGACCTTGAACGAGTCGGAAGACTTCCACAGTCCGATCGCCTGGCGCAACGCCATCCCGCAACTTGCGGCCATTGACCTTCCCGTGCGATTCGGCGGCTCACCGCTCACCACCATGCAGATGATGTCGGTCTTCCGCACCTTCGGCCGCCTGAGCCTGGATTTGCGAGACGTTCCAGGGCTCGGGCACGGGAGAATGCTGACGCTTCCGGCGGACAGCGATAGCTTTGCGCCCTTCGTTCATCGGATTGCCAATGCGAAGAGCTTCCTCGCGATCTGCGTGACCGAAGAATCTGCAGGTACCGACTTGCATGCGTTGCAAACGACGGCAGTACGCGTTCCCGGTGGCTACGAGCTCACCGGTGCGAAGAGCTTTGTCGCGCGTCTTCGGCAAGCCGACATCTTCATCATCTTTGCCCGACACCCAGAGTGGAAGCAGGGCCTGACTGCCTTCCTTGTGGAGACGAACGCACGCGGCATCTCCATCCGAGATATCGCCTCTCTTGGGCTAAAGGGCATCTCCTGGGGAGCCGTCACTCTGGATCGCGTCTTCGTCCCCGACGCACAGCGGATCGGGGAAGAGGGCCAAGCGTTTGCACTGTTCTCGCAGCATTTCACGTACTGGCGCTGCGCCATGGCTGCCGCTGCCACAGGCGCCGCTGAAGTTGCGATGGAAAAGGCGAAGGAACGACTGCATCGACGCACTGCCTTCTGGGCACCCATCGGCCGCTTCAGCCACCTACAGCAGCAGTACGCAATCCATGCTTCCCGACTCCACATGGCATGGCTCTTGATCAATGAAGCCGCCAGTCGCATCGACGGTGGCCACGACAGCTATGTTGATGCCGCAATGGCCAAAGCTGAAGCGGTTGAGATTTGCCTCGAAGCCGTTCAGTGGTCAATGCAGGTTCATGGCGCGCATGGCTACTCGGTCGTCGCCGGTCTGGAAAAGACGCTCAGGGACCTGCTCGGGCTGCGTATCGCTGATGGGACAACCGACGTCCTTCGCGGCCAGGTCGCTCGCGGGCTGTTGAGCGAGGAACTCTACGCGCGGTCGATCGGGCGTCCCGTCAAGCGCTCCCAAACGATTGAGAGGAACCTATGGTAGTTGACACGATGTCTTTCGGAGAAGCGCAGGCGCGCCAGCTTGTCAGTATTGGGAACGGCGCCATGGTCTCCCATCTCGCACGCTTCATTCCCAACGAAGATGACGGCGACAGCAGCGGTATCACCGTCATTGGTGGGCAGGTCCTGATCCGTGCGGGAGCCATCATTTGCAGTGGCGCCCACATCGGAGAAGGCAGCGTCATCGGCCACCAATGTGTCATTCGAGCGCGGGCGAGAATCGGGAACAACTCATTGCTGTCCCACCTCGTCTGCCTGGAGCGGGACTCGATTGTCGGCGACCGGGTCCGGATCTCCGCCCTGACCCACATCACCGGTGGTTGCCGGATTGGCGACGATGTCCAAATCGGCGCGCGCGTGGTAACGATCAACGATAACGAAATGCGATGGCGGGCCGGTGAAACGCTCCAAGCCCCCAGGATCATGCGTGGTGCCAACATCGGAAGCGGCACCACGCTCCTGGGTCACGTCACGATTGGCGAGAACGCGTTCATCGGTGCCGGATCGGTGGTCACGCGCAATATTCCTGCAAGCGCCCTCGCCTACGGCAACCCTGCCTATGTTCGAGGGAACAGGCCCAGAGGCGCATGGCTTGCCGGTGCAAGTTCGCTGCCCGACGAAACGAAGTAGGAGACCATCATGCCGACCGTTGGCGTCTTTGCAGTGATCTTCAATGAACGCGGTGAAGTGCTGTGCGTGCGGCGCAACTATCCGCCGTATGGATGGACCACGCCTGGCGGCCATCTGGAAGAGCACGAGGCACCGGAAAACGGTGTCGTGCGGGAAGTCCTGGAGGAAACCGGCTACCGCGTGGCCGTTGAACGGCTGCTGGGCGTCTACGCAGCGCCCTTCAAGTCGGATGTCGTCATTGCCTTTGTTTGCAAGACGCTAGGACGAGAAGAATGGCAGCCGGACGCAGAAATCTCCGATGTGAGGTTCTTCCCCGTCGACCAATTGCCCACACCCATGAAGAAGAATGCGGTGACCCGCATCCAAGATGCCGCCTCTGGTTTGAATGGTATCTGGAGGACGTTCTCTCCTGAGGAGCATGCTTGATGACGAAGCAGATTGGCCCCTTGGTCTGCTTCGACCTTGGCAACGTCCTCATCAAGCTTGGGCCGCCAATCCATTTGTACGCGAGAGCCGATTGCAGGGCCGAGGTCACGTCATTGCTCGAGCTCTACAGCCTCGGCCAACTCTCGACCAATGCCTTCTACGAGAGACTGCAATGCTTCATGGTTTGGCCCATGTCACGCAGCGAGCTACAGGAAGCCTTCGTTTACACAAGACTTCCTGGCTTTCAGAATGGCAGCGAAGCACTTATCGAAGAACTGTCGGCACTCGGCCTCGAACTGGCAGTGCTATCGAACATCAACGAGGCGCATTGGCAGTATCTGCAGAAGCTTAAGGTCTTCCGGCACTTCAAGCACGCCTTTCTTTCCTTCGAACTCGGCATCAAGAAGCCCCACGACGACATCTACAAACTCGTAGAACGTGAGACTCTGCGATGTGGCCGCGATATTGTCTTCTTTGATGATAGGGAAGAGAACGTTTTGTCAGCAAGGCGATGCGGCTGGAGCGCGTTCCAGGTTCCGCCGGACAACATCGTCGTTGCTGTCCGCCGGAATCTGGCCGGTTTGGGCCTGCTGTAGTTCAACAGCGGAGAGAGTTGGGCGGAGAAATCGAAGCAGGAATATCTCAGCGCGACAGGCCCAGCTTTCGCCCGACCTCCCAGGACACGCCACTCCCATGCATCGTCGCGGCAAGCTGTTGCCCCAGCCGCGGTTCAATCACTGGTTTCCATGGCACCAGGCTGAAGCCCATGCCGTCGTCCAGCATGGCGTAGCGACCGCTAGCGAGCATGACGCTACGCCGGTAGACACCGGCCACGCGCTGTCCATCGGCTACCACCCGGTGCTCCAGTCCTGTCTCCGCCGCGATGTCGTTTGCAGCCTTCGCCACCTCGCGACTGCGTAGCGTTACCAACAGGTTGCGAGCGAGCACCACACGCTGGCCACGCCGCTCGGCCAACCCCGCTTCGACAAGAAAATCAGCACGCTGACGCAGTCCCTCCTTGACCTCGGCGCCGAACCCAATAGGACTCAGGCCCTCTCCCCCTTTGATCAATTGCTGGTCCAACCACGTTGCACCGATGACCCGGGACTGGCGTTCGATCGGCAAGTGCGATCTGAGCTCTACCGCGATGCCACCTTGGAGGCGCTGGACATCGTACTGACGACCGCGTTCGGGCAGGTCGTCGGGAATACGCCAAACGCCCTCGGCAACCCGGTGAACGATGCCGGCACGGCGCAGCACCTCAAGCCGCCGCACATGCGTGGCCACGACCTCGCTTGGGTCGCGATCTGGCGCCACCTGGCCTCGGGCGACGGCCAGGTGATGATCGGTGCGGTACAGCCCGTCGGGGGCCAGCGTGGCGATGTTCCGGTCCGAAGCCCGCATACCACCTGCTCCCCTCACCTCGACGATGGCGCCGCTTGGGTACTGCTCCAACGCCGACTGCGGCGGTAGGGCCACATAGTGCGCCTTGCCGTCAACGGCATCAATGATGAGATAGCCACGCTCGTACAGTTCGTCAGCGAGCCCCTTGCCGACAACCCGGCCGACCATCGTGCGGTTGTTCTCGCCAGGCTGAAATACGTCCAGCTCACGTTGCTGGCCGCGCATGGCCCGCTGCATGGTGCGAATGATATCGCCGCGCTCACCCATTGCGCGCAGGATCGGTTCTGCGTCGGAATGAATGATCCACACGCCCGGCGGCTGCTCGGTCGCCAAATCCATGCGTTGCAAGCGTTGCAACCGGCCAATCAAGAGTTGGCGCTGCGGTTGCAGCCGTGGGTCGGCAAAGCGTTCAACACGCACCATCCCTTGGTCAGCAGCTTCGCGCTGCAAGGTCCGATCCAGCCCGGTCCATCGCTCCTGATCGACTTCACGCTGCCTGGCCTGTCGGATCTCCAGCTCGGTGCGTGGTCCAAGCCACTCGGTCGCCAGTTCGCAGGCTCGCCGGCGCATCCCTTCGGCGATGTAGTCGCGAGCAATGATGAGGTCGCGACCGCTATCGTCCTTGCCGCGCAGGACGACATGCGTGTGCGGATTGTCCGTGTTCCAGTGATCGACGGCCACCCAATCCAGCCTGGTACCCAGATCAGCCTCCATGCGGGCCATCAGGTGCCGGGTGTAAGTCCGCAGGTCGTCGAGCTCTTCGGCATCCTCGGGCGAGAGGATGAAGCGGAACTGGTGCCGATCGCCCTCACTGCGCTCCCTGAAACCATCTACGTCGGCAACGTCAGTTGCCGGGCCGTAGGCCCGCCCTGTCCCGCCCCCGCGGTCGACGCCGTCGCGCTCGATGTAACGCAGGTGCATCGCGGTCGATCGCTTCCCAGCCTTCGCCAGGCTCACCAGCCGCGTCTTGATCGTCACGCGCCGGGCGTTGGGCGCCAGCGAGCGCCCGGCAACGCGTGCTGCAACGTACCCGCGCCCCAACCGGGCGCCTGGCCGGTGGCCGACCCTCCCGATGGCCTTACCCACCTTCGCGCCGGCCGTGTTGGTCTGGCGTAGCACCTTGTTGATGAAGGTCTCGCCGTGTTGCTTTGGCGCGCTTGGCTTGATGCGGAAGCCGTCGTTATCGCGTCGGCTCATGTGGCGGCTCCATACAAGTGCATCGCAATCCAGCGCACGTGGCACGCGACTTCGCCAGAGCCAATACGACATCGCGGGCTTTCGCGGCACACTGCAATTTCCGGGGCCGTGCCGCGCCCTCCCCACGTGCAGACTCGCTTTCCGCGCGCCGCAGTGCCGCGACCTTTTATCTTGCCCTCCGCCTTTGACCTTCGCTGACGCTCCGGCTGTCGGCGGCCCGGCGGGGCAACGCTGCCCGCAGCACGCACGCCGCCGATCGCCGCGACGAGCACGTGTGCGGCGCTTTTGAGGCAAGTCGTCTGCCCGCCTAAGTGCAGCGACAGAAGCCGTACGAAGTGCGATGCCGCAGCAACCGCACTGCAGGCGCAATGACACGACGTCAGCAAGCGGAACGGCGCAGCGCAATGCAACATCATGGCTTCGCCTTCAACCAGATTGGCAGCGCGATGCCGAGCACCGCAGATGCTCGGACTGGCCCAAAGTACCGGCTGTCGAATGACGCCCCGTTTGTCACACTGAGCAGGAACAGCTCATCAGGACGAAGCTGTCGGCAGAACGGCCACGCGTGCAACGGTCGGCCCATCCGATCAGTACTTAGTGCCGCTACCACCTGTAGGCCATCGACGCGCACGATGCCATCGGTAACGCACACTTTCTGTGGCGCGACCGCGCGGACAAGCTTGAGCAGCGGCACGTGCGCAGGCAGGTAGCCGCGCTGTGCGGCCAACGCTGCGGCATCTGCCGGCAAACGCACCAGCACAAGGCTGCCGACATGCAGTGCGCGGGATAGCGAGCCTGCGCGGTGTTCAGGCGGATCGACGCGATACCAACCGACTGCCATGCTGTCCGACGCGTTGTAGACCAAGCGTGGCAGCGGGGACGCGAGCGATGCCCAAGCGAGCGCGGTAAGGCCGCAGACAGACAGGAGGACCAGCGCCATACAAGTACGAGTCCGGGCCGTCATTGCAGCCCCCTCCTCGCCAGCCAAGCTGCATGCCGCTCGACGGAATATTCCGGTAGCGGCAAGCGCACGATAAGCCGGTTGCCCAGCGTGCGCCAGTACGCCGGGGAGACGTCGACGGCGGCGAAGCCCAGGGTCTCAATGACGTCGATCCCTTCCAACACAGCGCGCACTTGGTGATCTCCCTCTGCACGCAGCAACAAGCGCGCGCCCGGCTGCACGCCGGAAATGCGCTGCGCACCCTCCTGTGCTCTGCATGCCTGCATCACCATGAGCTGCCAGCGCACTGTGCCGTAGTCATTGGCTTGCCAGCGAATGCGGCAAAACACCGACGCTGGCAGGAACATCGCGCAGCGCCAATGGCGATCGATCCGCAGCGTGCGCACCGGCTCGCCAAAACGCAGGTAGAGATCAAATCGCTGGTGGATATGGGCCATGGCCACACGCGTCAATGGCGCGTCACCGATCTGACCGTCGGTGCGGCAGCGCAACAGCGGCGGCGAAGCCGTAGCGGCAAGATTGAGGGCATTCAAGTCGCGTTCTCCTGAAACTCGCGCTCCAGCAATCCACGCAGCAGTTCTGCGACCGTCACGCCCTGCGTGAACGCTGAAACCTTGATGCGTGCGCGCAGCGCGGGCGTGATATCGAGCGTCAGGCGTGCGGTGTAGAGATCGCCCTTCTGGAGATCCTTAGCATCGCCCTGGCGAATCCACGCCTCGGCGTGAGGATTCGCCGGCGGGCGCACGCCAATGGCGATGCGTTTGCTGCGTGCCCCGCTCATGACGGCCACCGCAGCAGCTCATCAACCAACGCCGCGATCTCGCGAGCGGCGGCGCTGTTGGGTGCCGTTTCGCAGGCAAGCCGGCCAGCGGCTACGCTGTCTGCAAAGACGATGCGTTGATGGACTTCCGAATGCAGCGCCGGCAGCGGCTGATCGGCCAGCGCTTGTCGTGCCTCGCGACCGATGACGGTGGTGCTGACGCGCCGATTGATAGTGAAGGCTGCGCGCAGCGTGGGCCGAAAGACTTGCGCCTCACGGATCAGTGCCACCATTTCGGCGCTGGCCCACAGGTCATAAGGACTGGGCTGCACTGGAATCAGCACACGCTCAGCCGCCAGCAGCGCGGAGCGCGCCAACGCAGCAATACGCGGTGGTCCGTCGATGATGACGTGATCGCTGCGCCGGGCGAGGTCCGGCGCCTCCTGGTGCAGTGTCTCCCGGGCCAACCCAACCGCACTGAACAGCCTTGGCAGGCCTTGTTGGCTGCGCCGCTGCGTCCAGTCCAATGCCGATCCTTGCGGGTCAGCATCCAGCAGAGTGACGTGGGCACCGCGCAGCGCCAGCTCGCCCGCGATGTGAGTCGCTAGCGTGGTCTTACCCACGCCGCCTTTCTGGTTGAGTAGGGCCACGATCATGAGGTGCACCCTCGACGTGTGCATCGCGTGGCGGCTGTCCACCGCCGCCCTGCTCCCCTATCATCAGTTAGTATTTTTAAGTTAGATAAGTTAACGGAAGGTGAACCCCGCGCTGGCATTGGCTTTGCGGTCGATTCGTACGCCTGATAGCACGATAGGAACACGCCCGATAGCACGATAGTTGATACGCCTGATAGCACGAGGCCATCCACAGGTTGTGCAGGCGTTATCCCCATGCCGCGGACGGCACGGGTTGAAAGGCCAGCATCTCGCCACCGGCCTTTCGCTCGATGCTCAATCGATAGCCTGGCAGCGGCTGACACGCGACCAGCGCACGAAGATCGCAAGCGAAGTCGCACGCGCGGGCCGTACTGCCCGATTTGCGATGCAGGTGCCGAAGATCGAACTGCCAGCCGTCTGGCTGCCGGCCGGCATGCTTGCGCACCAGGCGGTACAGCCAACGCTCGATGCCACCGGTGAGCCGGAAATACGCGGGATCGATGGTCAGCACCAGAGCGGACTTGAGGACGCCAGCGTAGAACCAGTCCGGCAAGATCAGCTCGATGCCGCGTGGCGTGCCAGTGACGTCGGCCAGTTCCTTCCACTCGTTGATCCACGAAAAGCGATGCAGTCGACGCCCAGTCGTCTCCCGGATGGATGTCGCCACCGTGGTGGATTGCAGCCTGTCGAGTGCTGCCTTGAGGCGTTGGTAGTCGCGCACTGAGACCCCACGCCGGATGAAACGCAATATCTCGTAGGGCGTTGCCTGCATCAAGCGGGACGGGCGAATGCCCGCGTCGCGGGCTTCGACAATTTGACTTGCCGCCCAGATCAGGATGTCCGCATCCCAGATCGTGGCAATGCCGTGCTCCTGCGTTCCCTCGACACGGATGGTGACGTTCCCACTTCGGAAATCGATGGGCGTAGTACGCCGCGACTTCGCCAGCGAGAAGAACGGATACGCCATCAACTCTTGAGCATCGCGCGGCGCCATATCGCCTGGCAGCGCATGAAACAGATCGAGTTGTTCGTGCTCCCTCGACGGACCAGTCACGATCACCCTCTGCGCCATGGCGCGGATCAGCGCGCACGGCTGTCTGCCGAGTGATGCTCGGCATATTCGGGGTCTGAGGTCGCCTCGAAGCTGCGCTGGTCTGCCCAAGCTTCAAGGTCTGTCACGGCATACATGACTCGCCGACCAAATTTTCGAAAGCGCGGGCCACCGCCAATCACCCGCTGCTTCTCCAGCGTGCGGGGCGAGAGCCGCAGGTATTCGGCGGCCTCATCATTGGTCAGGTAGCGTGCTGTCTTGGCCACCGGCAGCGGTGTAGTGGATGCAACAGCGGGCCGCAAGGGAGTGGATCGCATTGGATGAGCCTCCATCGGTCAGCGCGGCCGGAACGGACAAGTGCGGCCGGGTGCAGACAGTCTCAGGAAAGCAATGCGAGGTGCAGAGGGTCGTTTTGTACTGGAGGGAGAACAGCCCTCCGGAGGTCATTCGATCTGGGCGAGGCGTCGGTAACCTTCGCGCATCATCATTTGGCCCCGTCGCACCAGTCGCCGCACACGCGAGCGCAACCCGCTGTCGGCGTGCCAGCCTTGGGCGACCGCCTCCGCACCGAACAGTCCATCAGCGACTTCGCGCAACGAAGCGCCCGCGAGGGTCGCATCAAGTGCCTGTAAGGTGCGCAACTCCAACAGCGAGGCGGGCGTTGGACGTGACCCGGCTACCGCCGCCGGTCCAGATCCGGAGTCCACCGCCAACTTTTTCAGCTTCACCACCATCTGGGCAGGCATGCTAGACACGGCGTTAGGGCGTACGGCATAAAAGTAGGCCCTACCCTCCTCCAGCTCTGGCGCGAGCACCAAGCGCGCACAACGGCCAGGCCTGCGAGCCACAAGCACTAGACGCTTGCCGTCGTGAAGGAGATCCTTGCGTCCCGGGATATTCCAGAATTCGAAGGCACGCGAATTCGGTGGTGGATCGACGTCTAAGTGAAGATGGAGCACCGTGTCATGGTCTTGCATCCATACTGGATGCGCGTCACGCGCGTCCAGATTCGGATCTTCCAACGCGCGGAGGCCCCAGCGATGTGCTGCATTCATCCGCCGGTCAGAGCGTAGCCAGTCCTGCTGATACTCGGGATGGCGACGCAGATACTCCCATGCCAGCGCAAGAGCGTCCTGGTTCAACACATAGAGGTAGGCGGCCATGGGACGCCAGTGCTCGGGGGTTCGATCAACCATGACGCAAGCTGTTGGCAGATGAATTCATCGCCACGCGCGTCGCATGATCCAAGCTGAAGGATCAGCGGAAGACTATTGTCTGGAGCGCTCGAAAAACGAGCGACTCAGTAGCGTGGCGCACCACCTAGCACCCTGCCGCATGCCGCGGTTTGCATCCTGCCGCTTTTGGTCAAGCCACCCCGAGTTGGCGCAACAATGCCAATTCAGACCAGATTTGTCTTAGAGTGCCCCAAAAAATGGACACAGCGTACAGCCAGGACCGCTTCGCTATCTAACGGGTCAATCGGGGATCGATCCATCGAGCTGTGCCAGCCGAACGTACTCGGACAACGGCCGGGTGGCCCGGAAATAGATGTCTCTCATGACGTGCTGCTTACGGGGCCCGACGATGGATGCCAGTTCCGACAGGTTCACTCGGCCTAGCTCAGGCATACCAATCCCAATGTCGCATAGGCCGAAAGCTGTATCGCCGTCGGTTGGATCGAGTTCGGTCAGCAGCCAGGTTGCGTGCGCGTCCGGGGTGAACAGCCGGACCACCGGCATGGAGTCAGTTCCCCCGCCGGCTACGTTCGCCCGCCCATTGGCCAGCAGTTGGGCGCGTTGCTCGTCTGTGATGAGTTCGTTCATGGTTGAGTCCTCCTGCAGGTTGTGTGCCGCGGCGGGCAAACGCGCCACTCCACGGCAGGGTCCCGTGCGATCCAGGATCGAGGGCTGGCGGCATGCGCTCGTGCAATGGCCCAATTGCGCAATTCATCGAATTAGGAAAGACACGAAGGCACAAAGCGGATTCACAGAATCCCGCCTTGGCCCGGGACGCGGCCGCAAACCCCGCCGACTTCGCCAAGGCACTGGTAAGCGCGCCGCGTGTGTTACTCATTGCGACAAGGTCGCGCTTTCGATGAGGCCCTCGCGATCCGGTACGGAATGGACCCGATGTGCCAATGGCAGGAGAGCAAGCAAGGCGCCTACCGTTGCGAGCACCGCGACGTAGTGAGCCGGCGCCATGGCGTTCTGTTGCACCCACAGCGTCAGAATCACCGGTGTCAAGCCACCAAACACCGCGTAGGACATGTTGTAAGCGAACGAGAGACCGGTGAAACGGACTGCCGCGGGAAAGGCGCGCACGCCCGCCATGGGCACCGTGGCGATCGTGCCAACGAACAGTCCCACCAGCCCGTAGTGCCAGAGCAGCGCGGAAGGCGTGCCGGGCAACGCGGCGTAGAAGAGGTAGACACTCACGACGAGGCCGCTCCAACCAGCAAGCATTACCCAGCGGGTGCCGATGCGATCGCTCGTCCAACCCACAATGACGCAGCCAAGGGTCAGCGTGAACGTCGCCAGCGCGTTGGCCTCAAGCGCCAGCGCAGCAGGAATGTCGTGCACCTTCTGCAGATAGGTCGGGGTGTATAGCACCACCACCACGATCGCGCCGGAAAGTACCCAGGTCAGGAGCGCGACGAACACGACGGCCGAGCGGTGCTCACGCAATACCGTGCGCAGCGGCAATTCACGTGCCACGCTGCGGCGCTCGGCCAACTCTCGGAAGACAGGCGTCTCGTGCAGAAAGCGACGCAGATACACGGACACCAGCCCGAACATGCCCCCCAGGATGAACGGGATACGCCAGGCAAACTCGCTCACCTGATCAGGTGAATAGTTGCGGTTGATGGCCACAGCAATGAGCGAGCCGAGCAGGATGCCACCGGTGATGCCGGAGGTCAGCACTCCAATACCGAAGCCGTAGTGCTGGGGCGGCACGTGTTCACCCACGAACACCCAGGCGCCGGGCATTTCGCCGCCAATCGCCGCCCCCTGGAGCACGCGCATCGTCAACAACAACAGAGGCGCAGCCACGCCAATGGTGGCGTAGGTGGGAAGGAGACCGATGACCAGCGTGGGCGCGGCCATCAGCAGCACGGAGAGGGTGAACATGCGCTTGCGACCAAGCACGTCACCGAAGTGCGCGATGACGATGCCGCCCACGGGGCGCGCCAGGTAGCCCGCCGCGAAGATGCCGAAGGTCTGCAACTGCCGCAGCCAATCTGGCATGTCAGGGGGAAAGAACAGTGCCCCCAACACGGTTGCGAAGAAGACGTAGATCACGAAGTCGTAGAACTCGAGCGTGCCGCCCAGCGACGCAAGGGCCAGCGTCTTGTAGTCGCGCGCGTTGAGCGTGCGCGCCGGTGCACGCATGGTGCTGTCCGGCGCATCTAGGTCTATCGCGTTTAGCTCTCGGTCTGCGGTCACTTTGAGGTCTCCTGGTCCAGTGTTCATGCGCCGATCGATGTCCGAGATTCATAGGAATCTGGCTCGTACGCGGCGAAGTGGGCGTCAGTCCTCCAGCCGTAAAACCCCGAAAACACCTAAGCGGAGTTGCGCAGGCTAGGAAAGGTGCAAATGCGGCTCCCAGGCTCTGGTGGAATCAACGGACCTGGATTTCCGCAAAGGCCCCGAAACGGACCGTACGCACAGAATGAACACTATAGATTGTAGCCCTATAGAGTGCAATCGGATGTCATCTTGGTTTTTCAGGGGAAACCAATGGTGGCCGCGAAGCATTCATTGGCAATGGCGTTGCGCATGATTCGGAAGGCCCGTGGCCTAAGCCAAGAAGCGTTCTCCGACGTGTCGAGCCGCACTTACATGAGTTCGCTTGAACGCGACTTGAAAAGCCCAACCCTGCATAAGCTGACTGAGCTTTGCGAGGTCATGGAAGTGCATCCGCTTACGTTGCTGACGTTGGCCTATGCCGGCGACAACACGCGCAAGGTGGATGAGCTTTTGGCGCACGTTCGGCAAGAACTGGATGCAGTATTGCAGCGGCGCACCGCACCATAGGCGTCCGCAGCGCGCAATCGTCGCACCACGAGCAAAGATCTGAATCGTTATTCCAGTAAGCAGTCAGCTTCGGCGCGTTTCGCGTATTCACCGGATATCGTGGCCGTTCCGCGTTGTGCATAGCTGTTATCAAGCGCCAACCGGGGAAAACCGAGGTGCGCAGTCCGTGCAAGCTGTTCGGCTTCGGCAAGAAGATCGAGCGCCGTGCGCATGCGTTCGACGGCGGCGGCGCGCTGGTTAGCCAGATTGGCGATGCTGATGCTTTTGACAAGGTCAGTGGATGTGTCCGTAAGCCTCGGGCCGGTTGGCAAGAAGGTGGTTGAGAGAAAAAGAAAGCCGGGCGCGAAGCCCGGCCTTATGCCTATAGTGCCGCCAAGCTAACAGCAAAAAAGGCCACCCCGTGGATGTCGGAGCGGCCTTTTCGCTTGTTTCAGACTAGAGCGGTGCTTACCTGAACAGCCTAAGCCCGAGGGCCTGCTTGTGGCAGCGTATGGCAATTAGCCTGCTGCCAAGCTGCCGTTTTCCACATGCACGCGGTCGCCCACCTGGAAGCCCGGCGCGGCCTTATACGTGAAGGTGCGGGCGGCGCCGTTGTCCATGCGCACGCTGACGTTGTAGGACGTGTCGCGGTGGTAGTAGTTTTCGGCCTCATGGCCCGCATAACCGCCGCCCACTGCGCCGGCGACGGTCGCCAGCGTGCGGCCATTGCCTCGGCCAACCTGATTACCCAGCAGGCCACCCACTACTGCGCCGCCGATCATGCCCAGACCGGTTTCGTTGCCTTGCTGCGTGGTGATCGGCGTGACAGCGGTCACCTGACCGGCATACGGGCTGGCGGCTGGGCGCGGTTGCGCATAGTCGGCGTTCGACGATGGGTTACGTTCCGAATACGACGGTGCCGGGTGATGCACCGCGTGCCGTACTGCGTTCGGCTGTGCCGGATAGGCCGGAGCCGCTTGGTTCGGAGCCGCCGCCTGGCCAGGCGCAGCCAGTGCCAGCGGCGTGGAGGCCGACGGAGCAATCGACGCTTGCGCAGCGACGCTGCCCTGCGTGGCTTTCGATGTCGGCAACACGCCAGTCATGGCGGCCACTGCCGTCAGGCTTGCGATGATGACCGCGACAGCAGCGCCAGCCGCCATCGGATGCATGCGGCGCGACTGCGGTACTTGGCCCAGCGACGTGCCGGCATACTGTTGACCCTGGGTGTTCGGTTGCATGTTGTTCATCTTCGTTCTCCCGTGACCAGTGAAATGTGGTCTGTCGATGGAGAAAGTTTGGTGGATCGACCGATTGGATACCGTTTCAATTTGTAAGCATCTGTAGGGTTCGTTTCACCTTCTAAATCAATGGGTTCCACGCCCTCCGTACAAGGTGTGGAAACCTGACGATGTTACAAATGGTGGGGAGCGGCGCGCGATTTGCGTCCGTGCCGCGCATAAAAACGGTTCATCGCCGATTTCCGGGGGCGGGAGAAGCACCCGAGGGTGGGCCGACGGGCCGAGTTCGGCCAGCCGCCGCCGGTCACCGATGGCGGCTTTCGGGTAGACTGAAACGCGTCTGTCGTCATTTGAGAGGGCCCATGGCAGCTCCCCGCCATAGCAGAGATTCCGGCGGTTCGTTCACGCTGAACAATCCCGACGACGGCACGCCCATCAAGGAAATGCTGCCGCTCGGAAAGTACCTCTACGTCATCACAGAGAAGTGTTCCTACCGCGTGCAGATGGCCGACCAGGTTGACCCGGAGCGCAAAAATTCAGCCCTGTCGCCGGTGTTCCAGCAGAAGCTCTTTGAGCTGGGCACGGACTCGGAGTTGCTACGGCGAACATTGATGCAAGCGAGGGTCTTGTTCCGCAAGGAGTTCCTTTGCATCGACCCGGACAAGGCGATGGAGCTGACGCTCGAGGCGCTGGCAGAGCTGGCGGCGTTGCACGAGGTTTGCGAGAACTTTGCTTCATCGGAGCAGGCGGCAATCGACAAGCTGGAAGCGAGCCCGTCGAAAGACAGGAGCCAGACGGTGCCCTCTGCCGGCAACGTTCAAACGCAGTGCAAGACTTTCGCTCAGAAGGCCGACCACTTCGCAGCAAAGCTCATGGAGATCGTGCGGCTGTTCTACCTCGAGCAGAAAGGAAAAAATTGGGACGACTTCCTGGCGATGGCCAAGGGCCTCTATGGCGACAGCGACCCGTTCTGCGAAGTGTTGAACATCGCGGTTCCTGTGCTGAAGCTGGTGCGCAACACGCGCGACTGCCTTGAGCACCACTTGGCCGGCGTAGTAGTACGAGATTTCGAGCCTGAACCCGATGGAAGGATCGCCGTCCCGACCATCGAGGTGAGTTTCCGGGGCAGCTCGCTCGAGCGCACCCGCATTTCCTCTTTCATGGCGCAGGTCGCAAAGCATCTGCTGGAAACGTTCGAGATGCTCGCCGCTCATATGTGCAACAAACACATGAAGCCGTTCGCCGGTATGCCCATGGAGATCGGGCTGGTGCCGGAGGATGTGCAAAATGCTTGGCACGTTCGCTTCGCTTACGGGATGTATGACCAGAATGGGCGGTTCGTCCCCTGTGGCTGAGCGAGGGCTCCATATGAAGTGCTGGATTTGTGGTGCAGAGGAAGCCGCGACGCGCGAACACCTGGCTAAGGCCTCTGACCTGAAGGCGTTGTTCGGCAAGCCTTCTCAGCGTGCCCCCCTTTTTTTCAGCGCTAGCGACCGTCCCGGCATGCCCATACGCCGGAACCTCCGCGTCGGCAGTCTCAAGTCGGACACGCTGAAATTCGCGCACCGCATCTGCCTCACCTGCAACAGCGCGCGCACCCAGCCATACGACTACGCCTGGGAGCACTGCTCGTGGGAACTGCGCGCGGCGATGCCGAGGCTGCTGGCGAGAGGGGCATTTCGCGCCAACTGGTTGTTTCCCTACGACACGCGCCGTGCGATGCGCAGTGTGCATCTGTACTTCACGAAGCTGTTCGGTTGTCTGGTGGTCGAAGGCGGAATTCCCATCGACAGCGCACCGCTCGCCGAGGCCATCACGAGCGGACAACCACATCCCTACCTCTACCTCGCCTTCGGGCAGCTAGCAATGCCGGTTGAAATAGCCGGCGGAAGCGACATCGACACGGCGCAGGTGGATGGCAAAGTGGCCTTCGCCACGTGGTTCTATAACGTAGGCGACCTGGCGGTGAACGTGATGTACGCGCTGCCTGGCGAACAGCGACAAGGCCTGGAAGTTGCCTGGCATCCCCGCATGGGGGCTCAGTGGTTACGTTTCACGCGGTTTCGAACAGCGAACTAGCCACCAGGCTAGCAGTCTAGACGGGGAATCTTCCGACAACGACATGAGTCCCATTGCGTTGGACGGGCAAAGCCCTTGCTGCACACGGTGCCGCGGCCTGTACATGGTGCAGGCGACCCGGCGCGCTCAGACCCGTCCCGAATAGGGGCTGCAGCCTGGCGCCCTGGCCCGCCGCTTACCTCATTCGTTGAACGACTACTTTCGGGTGGGCCAGTTCACCCAAGCCAACTACCGCTATGGGTCGACTACGGCCATCCGCAGCCGGAGGAAACCTGGGCCCCGTGCGGCACTCTGCCCCCCCACAGATCGGCGACGCCCCAAAGCGCCCCGCCACTGAGGACGGAGCGCTAGCTGTCGTTAAGCCGCTGGCTTGCTGCGCGACCAGATCAGGCTGTGCGTACCCTCTTCTTCCTCGATCAGACGAGCGTAGATCGTCGCAGGGAACGAAGGATCATCCAGGGTCACGGACAGGTAAGGCCGCTCGGACTGGCTGACTTTCTTCCAGGCCGCACCAAGATCGTAGCCGCCAGCCACTTGAATGCGGAAGTCCGGGGCGTTCTCGCTGGTCTTGTCGTTGGGAACGAATTTAACCTTAATGTTGAGCGTCAGGGTACGAAGCGTGCCGGTGAAGCCGTCGTTCTGAGCGGTGAATGTGCCGATGTTGGCCATGATGTTTTCTCCTTTCGGGTTACCCAAGGTCGCGCCCATCGCGTCCTTGTTGTGATCCGGTCGGCGGGGGATGGGCTGGCTGCACCGCGTAGCGGCCGCAACAATGTGGAGGATCTGCAAGCGCAAATAATTTGTCCCGCGAGGAAGCCGCACAGCGGCGGGGAAATTATTTGGGCTGAGAAGGTTGCAGCCATCAAGCCCAAGGCGCAGCCGCACCCCTGCCAGGATTCACGACAAGCCAAGGACGCATGGGCTGACCTGCACCGAAAGGAGATACGGCTCATCAGACATCTCCGTGGGATGGCTTCACCGGCCCGCGCCCGGCAGCGACAACGCCAATGTCCGAACGACAGTGGAGAAAGCCCTTTGCTGCCGCATGCGGCGACGTGCCTCAGTGCGGCGTGGAAACTCCTTCATGAAGCGAGTGGTGCGTTGGTAATCCGTCCTTCGTAACCTGCGTGCCACGAACCGCTAGCGTCAGAGGCGGCACGCTTTCGCACAACCTGCCGCAGCATGCTGCGGCGTAGCCACACGGGCTCGCCCCGGGGCGGCGGGGCGCCATCAAAATTCTGCTTGCTCCTGCGAGCGCCGATCCCCGTACCGCGCGCGAGTGGCTTGCGCGCCGCCACGTCGCCGCCTGATTGAAGGCGGCGACGTGGCGATTTTTGCTTTTGGGCGATTGAAACCGGGCGCGGCAGACCTGCCGCGCCCGGTTCTGATGGGAAAGCCCTGGCGCAGCGCCCCGGGGCCATGCCGCTCGATCAAGCGGCCAGTGCGTGAACCTGCGCTGCGTTATCAGTTTCAATCACTGACCCTGCCTCGTTTTCAC
>NZ_JSZO01000017.1 GCF_000801955.1 Ralstonia sp. A12 | reverse complement strand
TCGGGCGCGCCTTTCTTTGCTTACTTTCTTTGGCAAGACAAAGAAAGTGAGTCAGCCCCGGCAGGGGATGAAACAAGGGATGCACCACAAGTGCAAAAGACGCCAGAGGACTGCCCGGAGACACACCAAAAAATGATCACCAAACTCCTAATCGCCAACCGAGGCGAAATCGCCTGCCGAGTCGCCGCCACCTGCCGCAAGCTTGGCATCCGCACCGTCGCTGTCTACTCGGATGCCGACGCCAACGCCCGCCACGTCGCCGCCTGCGATGAAGCGATCCACATCGGCGAACCCGCCGCCCGCGACAGCTACCTCCGCGCCGACCGCATCCTCGAAGCCGCACGCGCAACCGGCGCCCAGGCCGTCCACCCCGGCTACGGCTTCCTGTCGGAAAACGAAGCCTTCGCCAAGGCCTGCGCAGACGCCGGCATCATCTTCGTCGGCCCACCGGCCTCGGCCATCGAAGCGATGGGCAGCAAGAGCGCAGCCAAGGCGCTCATGGAAAAGGCCGGCGTGCCGCTCGTGCCCGGCTACCACGGCGACAACCAGGACGCCGCCTTCCTGCGCACGCAGGCTGATCGCATCGGCTACCCCGTGCTCATCAAGGCCAGCGCAGGCGGCGGCGGCAAGGGCATGCGCGTGGTGGAATCCGGCGATGCGTTCGAAGCGTCGCTGGCCTCCGTCAAACGCGAAGCCTCGTCCAGCTTTGGCGACGACCGCGTGCTGATCGAGAAGTACCTCACGCGCCCTCGCCACATCGAAATCCAGGTCTTCGCCGATGGTTTTGGCGATGCCGTTTACCTGTTCGAGCGCGACTGCTCCGTGCAACGCCGCCACCAGAAGGTGCTGGAAGAAGCCCCTGCCCCCGGCATGACGCTGGACCGCCGCCGCGCGATGGGCGAAGCCGCCGTGGCTGCCGCGCGCGCCGTCGGTTACGTGGGCGCCGGCACCGTCGAGTTCATCGTCGATGAAGACGGCACGTTCTACTTCATGGAGATGAACACGCGCCTGCAGGTCGAGCACCCCGTCACCGAAATGATCACGGGCGAAGATCTGGTCGAATGGCAACTGCGCGTGGCCTCCGGCGAGCCGCTGCCGCGCACGCAGGACGAGCTGCACATCCACGGCCATGCGCTGGAAGCGCGCATCTACGCCGAAAACCCGGACCGCGATTTCCTGCCCTCCATCGGCACGCTGAAGGTGTTGCGCACGCCGGTGGCGGTGGAGTTCACCGTCGGTGCACAGGCCAATGGTGAGCCGGCCGCCGTGCGCATCGACGCCGGTGTGCGCGAAGGCGATGCCATCAGCCCCTACTACGATCCGATGATCGCCAAGCTGATCGTCTGGGGCCGTGATCGTGAAGAAGCCCTCGCGCGCATGCTGCAGGCGCTGGGCAGCTTCCACCTGGTCGGGCTGTCGTCCAACGTGGCGTTCCTGCGCCGTCTGGTGGCATCAAAACCGTTTGCCACCGCCGATCTGGATACGGGCCTGATCGCCCGCAACCACGACACGCTGTTCCCCGCTGCACCAGAGGTGCCGCAAGACGCCATCGCCCTGGCCGTGGCCGCGCTGCTCGCACGCGAGGCACGCAGCCTGCGTACCGACACGCGCGATCCGCATTCGCCGTGGGCACGCGGCAGCGGCTGGCGCTTGAACGGCGCGGCGGAACGCATGCTGCGCTTCACGCACGGTGATCAATCCATCGACGCCACGCTCGTCTACGGTCGCGACGGCTCGCGCCTGAAAGCCAACGGCGCCGACGCCCCCTTCACCACGCAACGCCACGGCGAGACCTTCACCGTCGCACTCGGCTCACACAAGGCCGCCGGCCAGGTGCATGCCGATGGCGACGTCTTCCACGTCTTCACCGGCGGCGCGCACTGGACGCTGGAGCGCCACGACCCGCTCGCCCACGCGGGCGATGCCGAAGACGAAGGCGGCAAGCTGACCGCACCGATGCCGGGCAAGGTCATCGCCGTGCTCGCCACGCCGGGCCAGACCGTCACCAAGGGTGCGCCGCTGGTCGTCATGGAAGCCATGAAGATGGAGCACACGCTCACCGCTCCGGCCGATGGTGTGGTCGAGTCCGTGCTGTACAGCGTGGGGGATCAGGTAACGGAAGGCGTGCAACTGCTGGCGTTCAAGCCAGCGGAGGGGGCTTGAGTTGTCGAGCGATCGTCGGGCAAAAGAGACGCAGGTGCTGCTAACACTCTTGGAGGAAGCGTCCAAAGGCTTGGACGATGTCGGGGCGGGCCGCGTCAAGGATGCGAGAGTTGTGTTGCACCAGCTACGCCAACGACGCGCCCGCGTGACCTGCAAGCGATAGAACGCCGGCACCGAAACGGGCCGCCACGCGCTTCGGCAGCCCCTGCTACACTGCTTGACGTATACGTAAACCACGCGTCAACTACGCATCTCGAAGTCGCCCCACATGCACATCCAGATCTACACGCCCGACGGTAAGCCCCAACCCTGGCTCGATGGTTTTGCTCAGGCGCTGCCTGAAGCGCGGCTGTCGGTGTGGGAACAGGGTGCGGCGCAGGACGCCGACTACGCCGTGGTCTGGCAGCCGCCCGCCGACATGCTGCGCGGGCGCCAGGATTTGCGCGCGGTGTTCAACCTGGGTGCGGGCGTCGATGCCATCCTGGGCCTGCGTGCGCAATCCCCCGATGCCATCCCCGACGGCCTGCCGATCGTGCGCCTGGACGACGCCGGCATGGCCGCGCAGATGGGCGAATACGTCACGCATGCCGTGCTGCGTTTCTTCCGCCGGCTCGACGAATACGAACGCCAGCAGCAAGCCAAGATGTGGCGTTTCCTCAAGCCGTTCAATCGCGATGACTTCGTTGTCGGCGTGCTGGGCCTGGGTGTGCTGGGCACGCACATCGCCAAGACGCTGGCGGGCTTTGGCTTTCCGGTACGTGGGTGGAGCCGTTCGGCGAAGACCATCGACGGCATCGATTGCCGCGCCGGCACGGATGCTCTGCCCGATTTTCTCTCGGGCACGCGCGTGCTGGTCAACGTGTTGCCACTCACCGCCGACACCGAAAACGTGATCGACGCCAAGCTGCTCGCGCAGCTCGCCCCCGGCGCATTCGTCATCAACGTGGCGCGCGGCAAGCACGTGGTGGAAGAGGATCTGCTCGCCGCCGTGCGCAGCGGGCAGATTGCCGGCGCCGCGCTCGACGTGTTCCGCAAGGAGCCGCTGCCCGCCGATCACCCGTTCTGGGCCGAGCCGCGCATCCACATCACACCGCACATTTCGGCGCTGACGCTGCGCGAAGTGAGCATTGCCCAGATCGCGCGCAAGATCCGCGCACTGGAAGCCGGCGAAACGATCGTCGGCATTGTCGATCTGCAACGAGGTTACTGAGATGAGCTATCCGCATTTCGTGAAGGTGGTCGAGGTCGGCCCGCGCGACGGTCTGCAGAACGAGAAGGCGCCGGTCTCGACCGACACCAAGGTCGAGCTGGTGAACCGCCTGTCCGACGCCGGCTTCGTCAACGTGGAAGCGGCGTCGTTCGTGTCGCCCAAGTGGGTGCCGCAAATGGCCGACGGCGCCGAGGTGATGGCGCGCATCCAGCGCCGGCCGGGCACGCTGTATTCGGTGCTCACGCCCAACATGAAGGGCTTCGAGGGCGCCGCTGCGGCGGGTGCGGATGAGATCGTGATCTTCAGCGCGGCCAGCGAGGCCTTTGCGCAGAAGAACATCAACTGTTCGATTGCCGAATCGATCGAACGCTTTGTGCCGGTGGCCAAGGCCGCCAAGGACGCGGGCATTCGCGTGCGCGGCTCGATCTCGTGCTCGCTGGGGTGCCCGTATCAGGGTGAGGTGCCGGTGTCTTCCGTGGTCGACGTCATCAAGCGCATGGCCGATCTGGGCTGCGATGAGATCGACATTGCCGACACCATCGGCGTGGGCACCGCCGGCCGCGTGAAAACCGTGATGGAAGCCGCTGCCGCAACGTTCCCGATCGATCGCCTCTCGGGCCACTTCCACGACACGTATGGCCAGGCGCTGGCCAACATCGTGGCGAGTCTGGAAGTCGGCATCCACATCTTCCACGCATCGGTGGCAGGGCTGGGCGGTTGCCCGTACGCCAAGGGCGCGACCGGCAACGTGGCGACCGAAGACGTGCTGTATCTGCTGCACGGTCTTGGCATCCGCACCGGCATCGACCTGGACAAGGTCGTGCTGGCGGGCGACTTCATCTCGCAGGCCATTGGCCGCCCGACCGCTTCGCGTGCAGGCCGCGCACTGCTGCTCAAACTGCAGGACCAGATCGCCCAGGCCTGCATCTGAACCTTCACGAAGAACAACGACGATGACCGCTACCGATACGAACGCTCCGCTGCCCGAATCTGCCCAGCGCGTGGCCGACCACCTGCGCACGCTCGGCTACGAGAAAGCCATCGTGATGCTGCCGGCCACCGGCAAGACCTCTGCCGAGGCTGCTGCGGGCCTGGGCTGCTCGGTGGCGGAGATTGCCAAATCGATCATCTTCCGCCGCGCGAAAGACGACGTGCCGGTGCTGGTGATTGCCAGTGGCACCAATCGCGTCGACGAGGCAAAGGTTTCCGCGCACGTGGGCGCACTCGCCAAGGCCGATGCCAAGTTCGTGCGCGAGAAGACGGGCTACGCCATCGGCGGCGTGTGCCCGGTCGGCCATGCGGTCAAGCCGGTCATGCTGCTCGACCAGGACTTGTTCCAGTACGCCAGCGTGTGGGCTGCTGCCGGCCATCCGCATGCGGTCTTCAACCTCACGCCCGCCGAGCTGGAAGCGATGACCGGCGCGCCTGTGGCCGATATCGCCCAGCGCGACTGACCGAACATCAATGGACGCCTGCACTCGCGCCCAACTGAAACTCTCGCTGGGCAAGCTGCGTAACAGCCGTGCGCAGGCCGAGCGCGCACAGCCGGTCACGTCGCCGTGCATCAGCGTCTGCAAGATGAGCGACGCACGCGGCCTGTGCATTGGCTGCATGCGCACGATCGACGAGATTGCCACGTGGTCGACCATGAGCGACGCTGCGCGCCTCGCTGTGTGGCAGACGCTGCCCGAGCGCGCGTGCGCGTGGCTTAACGACACGCCCAGCGCCTGACCTCTATCTAACATGGCCGAACACGACATCATCACCCTCCCCGATTCGATGCGCGTGTTCGAGCGCGGCTGGCTGTCGTCCAACAACATCCTCTTCTTCGATGACGAAGCGCACGGCGGCTGCGCGCTGGTCGACTCCGGCTATCTCACGCACGCACCGCAGACTGTCGCGCTGGTCCAGCACGCACTGCAAGGCAGGCCGCTGCGCCGTCTGCTGAACACGCACCTGCATTCGGACCACTGCGGCGGCAACGCAGCGCTGCAGGCGCTGTACGACTGCCCCACGCGCGTGCCTGCGGCACAAGTCAACGACGTGCGCCGCTGGGACACCGACGCCCTCAGCTATGGCCCCACCGGCCAGGAATGCGCGCGCTTCACGCTGCCAGAGAGCGATGCAGACGCAGGCCTGGCCGACGGCATGACCGTGCACCTGGGCGGTTTCGACTGGCAGGTCATCAGCGCACCGGGGCATGATCCCAACGCCGTCATCCTCTACAGCCCGGAGTCGCGCGTGTTGCTCTCAGCCGATGCGCTGTGGGAACGCGGTTTCGGCATCATCTTTCCCGAGCTGGAGGGCGAGAGCGGCTTTGCAGAACAGCAGGCGATTCTGGAGCGCATCGCGCAGCTCGATGTGCACGTGGTGATTCCGGGACATGGCCGACCGTTCACCGGCGTCAGCGCAGCCATCGACGTATCGTTGGGGCGGCTCGCGTATCTGCGTGCGGACCCCGAGCGCAACGCGCTGCACGCCATCCGCGTGCTGGTGAAGTTCAAGCTGCTGGAGCAGCAGGCGCTGTCGCACGACGCGCTGTTTGCCTGGTTCACGCAGACCAGCCTGATGGAGCGCCTGCAGGCGCGCTTTTTCGCGAGCCAGTCGATGACGGTGTTGCTCGATGCCGCCATCGCTGCGCTAGTCAAGGCAGGCGCTGCCACGGTTGAAGACGGCCGCATCCTCAACCGCGATTGACCTGCCGCGCGGTGGCTGTGCGCCGCTACAATGCAGCGAAGCCTCTTCTCTTCGCCAGGGCATGCCGAAACCCGCCACACCCAACCCGCCCGAGTCCACTCCGGAAACTGAAACGCCACGCCGCAAGCGTGGCCGCCCCGCGCAAGATGCCAACGAGGGCCTGCGCCGCGCGCTGATCGAGCAATCAGCCAGGCTGTTCCGCGAGAAGGGGTATGGCAACACCACCGTGCGCGACATTGCTGCCGCCACGGGCGTGCATGCAGGAAGCTGGTTCTACCACTTCAAGACCAAGCAGGACATCCTGCAGGCCGTGATCGAACATGGCCTGACGGTGGCACTGGCCGACATCGAGGCCATCGACATCGACGGTCTGCCTGCGCGTGAAGCGATGCGCCAACTCGTGCGCGCGCACCTCTACACGATCCTCGCGCCCAATCAGGATTTCATCCCGGTGATGCTGTATGAGTGGCGCTCGCTCGATGCGCAGGCGCAGGAACGCATCATCGCCCTCAAAGACCGCTACGAGGACCTCTGGACCCGTGTGATCGACCGCCTGCGCGCCTCGGGCGACTGGGCACAACCGACACCGGTGGACCGCCTGCTGATGTTCGGCGCGCTCAACTGGACGGCGCAGTGGTATCAGGCTGGCGCGGGCATCAGCATCGATGCGCTGGCCGACCAGGCGGTGCTGTTCATCCTCCGTACCCCGCCATCGCCGCCCCAGCCGGCGGCCTGAGCGCTGGCCCTATCGGGCATCCCCCTCGAACAGCGTCTGGTTGGCGCTGCGCAGCACGTGCTTCTGGATCTTGCCGGTCGCCGTCATGGGCAGCTTGTCGACCACGGTGATGTGCTTGGGCACTTCGAAGCTGCCGAGATGCTCGCGGCAGTGCGCCTGCAATGCCGCAGCATCGGCTTGCGCATCGGGCTTGAGGCAGACAAAGGCGGCCACCGCCTCCACCCAATGCGTGTGCGGCAGGCCGACCACCGCGGCATTCGCCACGGCGGGGTGACGCAGCAGCACCTCCTCCACCTTGAGCGAGGGCACATTCTCCCCGCCGGTCTTGATCATGTCCTTGATGCGGTCCTTGAACTGGAGCTGGCCGTCGTCGTCCCACATGCCGAGGTCACCCGTGTGATGCCAACCAAAGCGGCGTGCGTTGGCGGTGGCCTGCGGGTCCTTGTAGTAGCCGAGCATGACATTGGGGCCGCGATGCACGATCTCGCCCAGCTGGTTGGGGCCGAGCAGGTTGCCCTGGTCATCCATCACCGCC
The DNA here is from genome assembly GCF_000801955.1 of Ralstonia sp. A12. Classification (GTDB taxonomy): domain Bacteria; phylum Pseudomonadota; class Gammaproteobacteria; order Burkholderiales; family Burkholderiaceae; genus Ralstonia. The sequence goes on along the minus strand of NZ_JSZO01000017.1, from coordinate 35,027 downwards.
GCCTCGTTCACCATGCAGGGCTGGCCCCAGTAGTTGCCGGTGCGCAGCAATTGCTGGTCGGGCGCGAAGTACATCGTCATCGGAAAGATTTCCGTCTGGCCGGAGCCGAGCGCAAAGTTCGGGCATACCTCCGCGATCAGGCGTTCGAGCAGCGGCTTGGCCATCGGCGCCATCGCATACAGGCACAGGCGCAGGCTGGAGAGATCGCGCTGCGCGCGCAGCGGGTGGTGCAGCAGCGCGGCGTACATGAGTGGCAGGCCGAATAGTTGCGTGATGCGCTCGTTGGCAATCGCATCGAGCAACGCCGTCGGGTCGAAGCCACGCTGGATGACGAGCGTGGCGCCCACCGTCATCGCCGATGCGGCCGTTGAAAACTGCGCGCAATGGAACATCGGCAGGATGCACGAGAACACGTCCGCCACGTTCAGGTTCAGGCCGGCGATGTTCGACATGAGCGCGGCGTGCACCGAGCGGTGCGAGTGCATCGCGCCCTTGGGCCGGCCCGTGGTGCCGCTGGTGTACATGATGAGCGCGAGATCACGGTCGTCGATCACCACGGCGGGCAGCGTATCGGCGTGACCTTGCAGCGCCTGCTCAACGGTCTGCGGGCCACCCGCAACTGGCTCGCCAAAGCACTGATGTGCCGGCAGCCCAAGCGTTGCCAGCGTGTCACGCAGCACCGGGTACAGCGCTGCATCGATCACCACGTGCCGCGCTTCGGCATGTTCCAGGATGTAGCGCACATCATCGGGCCCGAGCATCGCGTTGATGGGCACCCACACCAGCCCTGCCTTGAGGATGCCGTAGGCCGCCACCAGGAACTGCGCCGAGTTGCCGCAAAGCATGGCGACCTTGTCTCCCGGCTTGAGGCCACTGGCCAGCAGGTGATGCGCGTAGCGGTTGCTGTCTGCGTTGAGTTGGGCGTGGCTCATGCGGCGTGGTCCATCGACCAACGCGACCTTCGCGCCAAACTTGCGCGCACTGCGATGCAACGTATCGCCCAACGCCACCCGGTTCAGCAGGTTGGCTTCAAGCGCGGAATCTGGCGTGGCTTCGAACATGGGACGTCTCCTGTGGACCGCATGAACTGCACGACGAAACGATGGATCAGTACGGCGATGCAGCCCTCAGGCCGCGGCAATCTCCATCAGCAACCCACCCGGCGCCACCTGTGCGCCAACCTGGGTAAACAGGCCCTTCACCTCGCCGGCAAGCGGCGCGGCAATGCTGTGCTCCATCTTCATGGCCTCGACCACCAGCAGCACCTGACCGGCGGAGACAGCCTCGCCTTCGGCCACGTGCACAGCCACTACACGGCCGTTCATCGGCGCGCTGATGCGCCCGCTGCCGGCCTGTGCGCCGTTGCGTTCGGCCTTGGCGTAGGTGATGTCGACGGCGGCGTGCTCTCGGCCATCGAACACGAAATGGCAGGTAGCTCCAGAGATGGCGTAGTCGAACGGGTGCAACGTGTCGCCCAGCGCGAGCGTCATGCGGCCGTCGACTTCGGACACGATGTCTGCGTGTGCGACACCGCCGTCCCAGCTCACCTCCCAGCGTTGTGCGGTGAGTGTTCGCACACGCATCTCGATGGCTTCACCGTCGAGCGTGAAGCGGCACAGCGTGGGATACGTACGGCTGCTGGCCCAGCCTTGCAGTTCTGCGGGATAGCGGCGCGCGGTGTCCTCGCGCAGGTGCGTAAGCAATACAGCTGCGGCCTGGCAGACCACTTCATCGGGTACGGTCGCTTGACGCATCGCTGCCGGGAAATGCCGGTCGATGAACGCCGTGGAAACGTCGCCCGCCAAGAACGCCGGATGCGCCGCGCATTGGTGCAGGAACGCGCGGTTGGTCGGCAAGCCGAGCAGCAGGCAGTCATCCAGCGCATGCGCCAATCGGCGACATGCATCGGCGCGGTCGACGCCGTGCGCGACGATCTTGGCGAGCATCGAGTCGTAGTACGGCGACACCACCAGCCCATCGGCCAGCGCATGGTCCGTACGCACTTCACGCGGCGCACGCCAGCGGGCAACGGTGCCGCTCTGCGGCAGGAAGTTCTGCTGCGGGTCTTCCGCGCACAGGCGCACTTCGATGGCGTGCCCACCTTGCGCACGCCGCGCATCGATAGCGTCCTGCGAGAGCGGCAACGGCTCGTCCAATGCCACGCGCAATTGCCACTCGACCAGATCGACACCGACCACCGCTTCCGTCACCGCGTGCTCAACCTGCAGGCGCGTGTTCATCTCCATGAAGTAGAACGCGCCATCGGGGGCGAGCAGGAATTCCAGCGTGCCTGCGCCCACATAACCGATGGCGCGCGCTGCCGCCACCGACACCGCGCCCATGCGTTCACGCAACGCCGGTGACACAGCAGGCGATGGCGATTCCTCAATCACCTTCTGATGCCGGCGCTGCACCGAGCAATCGCGCTCGCCTAGGTGGACGACGTTGCCGTGCGTATCGGCAAACACCTGGATCTCGATATGACGCGGCTCGACGATCGCCTTTTCGAGAATCAACTCGTCCGAGGCAAACGCGTTCTCCGCTTCGGAGCGTGCGGACTGCAGTGCTGCAGCAAGGTCTTCTGCCTGATCCACACGTCGCATGCCGCGCCCGCCGCCGCCGGCTGCCGCCTTGATCATCACCGGGTAGCCGATGCGACTGGCTTCCTGAGCCATACGCGCATCGGATTGATCATCGCCTTGATAGCCCGGCACGCACGGCACGCCGGCGGCTTCCATCAGACGCTTGGCGCCGGCCTTGTTGCCCATCGCGAGGATGGCCTCCGCCGGCGGGCCAATGAAGACGAGCCCAGCTTCAGCACACGCGTTGGCAAATGCATCACTCTCAGCGAGGAAGCCGTAGCCGGGGTGCACGGCCTCCGCACCCGCCTTGCGTGCAGCCGCCAGCAGCGCCGGGATGTTCAGGTACGACGCCTGCGGCTGCGATGCGCCAATCGGCAAGGCGAGGTCCGCCGCGCGGCAATGCGGCGCATCGCGGTCGGCATCGGAATACACGGCAACGGTACGCATGCCGAGGCGCCGCGCCGTGCGCATCACGCGCAGCGCGATCTCGCCCCGGTTGGCAATCAGTACTGTGCGGAAAGCAGCGTGCGGCGTGCCCATCGCTCAGCCCTTCTTGCCCGGCAGCGTGTTCATGTACTTGCAGATGATGCCGAGCATCACTTCATCTGCCCCGCCGCCAATCGAGCCCAGGCGCCCATCGCGGTAGTAGCGCGAGACGTGGTTGTCCCACGTGAAGCCCATGCCGCCCCAGAACTGCAGGCAGGCATCCGGCACGATGCGCGCCAGGCGCCCGGCCTTGAGCTTGGCCATCGATGCCAGCTCCGTCACGTCCTGTCCGTGGATGTAGAGATCGCACGCGCGGTACGTGAGCGCGCGCAGCGCCTCCACCTCGGTCTTCAGTTCAGCCAGTTTGAAGTGCACCCACTGGTTGTCGAGCAGGCTGGCGCCGAACAGCTTGCGCTCGCGGGCGTACTCGGCCGTGGTCTCGATGCACATCGACATCGTCGCCAGGCTGCTGGCGGCGGCCCACATGCGCTCTTCCTGGAACTGCAGCATCTGGTACGTGAAGCCCTTGCCTTCTTCGCCGATGCGGTAGCGCTGCGGCACGCGCACGTCGTCAAAGTAGATGAGCCCCGTGTCTGACGAGTTCATGCCGATCTTGCGGATCTTCTTGCCGACAGACACGCCCTTCGTGTTCATCGGCACGATGATGAGCGACTTGTTGCGGTGGGCCGCGTCATCCGACGTATTGGCCAGCAGGCACATCCAGTCCGCCTGCAGGCTGTTGGTGATCCACATCTTGCTGCCGTTGATGATGTAGTCGTCGCCGTCCTTGCGTGCGGTGGTCTTGATGCTGGCCACGTCGGACCCGGCGCTCGGCTCCGACACGCCCACGCACGCCACCGCATCGCCGCTGATGGCGGGGGCGAGAAACTGCGCGCGCAGCTCATCGGAGCCGAAGCGCGCCAGTGCGGGCGTTGCCATGTCGGTCTGCACCCCGATCGCCATCGGCACACCGCCGCAGTGGATGTGGCCGAGCGTTTCCGCCATCGCCATCGCGTACGAGTAGTCGAGGCCCAGGCCGCCAAACTCCGTCGGCTTGGCAATGCCAAGAAAACCCAGCTCGCCCATCTTCTTGAAGAGCGCCTTGGCGGGGAACATCTCCGCCGCTTCCCACTCATCCACATGCGGGTTGATGTCGCTGTCGATGAAGCGTTTGAGGTTGCGTTGCAGTTCCTGGTGTTCGTGGGTGAAGTGCATGGTGTCTCGCTCCGGTGGCCTTGGGCTGTTCGTGTATTCGGATGGGATAGCGCTACGGTCGGGCAACGCCAAATTGGATGGGGTGCAGCGTGCGGCGGCGCGCTTCGTCGCAGACGGCCAGCACGCAGGCCAGCACCTTGCGCGTGTCGCGCGGGTCGATCACGCCGTCGTCCAGCAATCGGCCGGACACGGTGAACGCGCCGGACTGCCGCTCGAACGTGTCGATCACCTTGGCGCGCATCGCTTCGATGGCGTCATGGTCGACAGTCTGCGTCTTGCGCTGCATGCTCGCGGCCATGACGGTGGCCATCGTGCCGGCGGCCTGCTCAGCGCCCATCACGGCGGTCTTGGCGTTGGGCCAGCTGAAGCAGAAATCCGGGAAGAAGCCGCGCCCTGACATGCCATAGTTGCCCGCGCCAAACGACGCACCGCAATGCACGGTGATGCGCGGCACGGTGGCATTGGCCATCGCCTGGATCATCTTCGAGCCGTGCTTGATCATGCCCGCCTGCTCAGATTGCTTTCCGACGATGAAGCCCGTGGTGTTCTGCAGATACAGCAATGGCGTATCGGATTGGCAACACGCCTGGATGAAGTGCACGACCTTCGTGGCGCCCGCCGGGTCCAGCGGCCCGTTGTTGGTGATGATGCCGACGTGCATGCCGCAGATGGCCGCGTGTCCGGTGATCGTCGCCGGGCCGTAGTCCGGCTTGAACTCCAGAAAGTCCGACCCGTCGGCAATGCGTGCGATGACCTCGCGCATGTCGAGTGGCTTGCGATGGTCAGTCAGCGCAATGCCGAGCAGCTCTTCCGCATCGAAGCGCGGCGTCGCGTAAGGTCGATCGGCTGCGGGCACATCGCGGTTCCAATCCAGCGCAGCCACGAGTTCGCGCGCGATGCGCAGTGCATCGGCGTCGTCTTCGGCCAGATACTCCGCCAGGCCCGAGGTGGTGGCGTGCATCTCGGCGCCGCCCAGTTCCTCTTCGGTGGCGATCTCGCCAGTGGCCGCTTTGAGCAGCGGTGGCCCTGCGAGGAACGCGCGCGCACGATCACGCACCATGACCACATAGTCCGACAGGCCCGGCATGTACGCACCGCCCGCCGTGCTCGACCCGTGCACCACGCTGATCACCGGAATGCCCGCCGCCGACAGCCGCGCGAGCCAGTAGAAGCCGCTGCCGCCGTGGATGAAGGTCTCCACGCGATACGTCAGCAGGTTGGCGCCAGCCGACTCGACCAGGTGGATGAACGGCAGCTTCTGCTCCAGGGCAATGGCCTGCGCGCGCTGGAACTTCTCGATGCCCATCGGCTGCACGGCACCCGCGTCGATGCCCGCGTCGTCCACGATGATCATCGCGCGCACGCCGCTGACCCAGCCGATGCCGGCGATGAAGCCGCCGCCGGGAATCGAGCGTGCCGGATCTGCATGGTCCAGGCAGAAGCCCGCCAGTGTGGACAACTCAAGGAAAGGTGCGCCAGCGTCGAGCAGACGGCCGAGCCGATCGCGCGGCAGCAATTGCCCACGCTGCTCGAAGCGCGCACGCGAGGCTTCAGACTTGTCGCGCGTGCGGTTCTCCAGTGTGCGCAGTTGATCAACGAGTTCCGTCAACGCGGCGCGATTCTGCTGGTACGCAGCGCTCTGCGGAACGATGCGTGATTCAAGCGCCGGCATGACGATCCTCCTCGCTTTGGAGCACCTTGGGCGTCACGGCCAGGTGGAAACCGTTGAACGGTTCGGCGCCATGGCGCGGCGCGGGCATGGGCGTGCCGGGCCGCACGTTGGGGCGACCACCATCCACGCGCAAGGTCGTGCCCGTGATGAACGCGGCCGCTTCCGACAGCAGATACACGATCGCTGACGACACCTCCGCCTCGGTGGCGAAGCGCCCGGCCGGCACGGTGCGCGGCATGCTGCGGATGGTCTCGGCCATCCACGGCGGATACGCGTCCATGCCCGACGACGCCACATAGCCCGGCGCCACGGCATTCACACGCACGCCGTACTGCGCCCACTCGAACGCCGCCGTCTCCGTGAAGTTGATCATGCCAGCACGCGCCGCACCGGAGTGCCCCATGTTCGGCATGCCGCCCCACATGTCAGCAACGATGTTGACGATGGCGCCGCCGCGTTGCTGCATCGCCTGATTCAGGCACTCGCGCGCCATCAGAAAGCCGCCGGTCAGGTTGGTCTGCACGACGGCCTCCCACCCCTTGACGGAAATGTCCTTGAGCGGCGACGGGAACTGCCCGCCCGCATTGTTGACCAGCGCGTCGATGCGGCCGTGCTCGCCGACAATCTGCGCGACCGTCGCCTGCACGGCAGCCTCGTCGCGGATGTTGCAGACATAGGTATGCGCGGTACCGCCGGCTTCAACAATCTCGGCGTGCACGGCGGCGAGCTTCTCCGCATTGCGCCCCACCAGCGCCACCGCCGCACCGAGCGATGCCAGCTCATGCGCCGTGCACCGGCCGATGCCGCTGCCGCCGCCGGTCACCACCGCCACTTGCCCCAGGAACAACCCCGGTCGAAAGACTGAGCGATACATGGTTCTCTCCCTGATTGCCCGTTAGGCCCAGCCAAGCTGGCGCGCAGCAAGATCGTTCAGGATCTCCTCCGCGCCGCCGCCGATCATGTAGACCTTCACTTCGCGATAGATGCGCTCCGACTTCGTGCCACGCATGAAGCCCATGCCGCCCAGCAGTTGCACAGCAGTGTCCGCGCAGAACTGGAGGCTCTGCGTGGCGAAGTTCTTGAGCATGCACAGTTGCGCGACGGGCGAGTCGCCCGCCTGCATGCGGCGCATCAGGTCTTCAAGCAATGCACGCGTGGCTTCGATGCGCGTGGCCATCGCCACCAGCTTCTGCCGCGCCACCTGATGTTGCACGAGGCGCTTGCCGAACGTCTCGCGTTGGGTGGCCCACTCCACGGCTTCCGCCAAGCACGTGCGCGCGAGGCCGTAGGCCTGCATCGCCAGCGCAAGGCGCTCGTGGTTGAAGTTGCGCATGACCAGTTCGAAGCCGCGGTTCTCCACACCGAGCAGGTTGCCCACGGGCACACGGCAGTGGTCGAAGTGCAGTTGTGCCGTGTCTGAACACCACCAGCCCATCTTCTTGAGCGGCGTGCGCGACAAACCCGGCGTATCGCCGTCCACCAGCAGCACGGAGATGCCGCTCGCACCCGGCCCGCCCGTGCGCACAGCCACGGTGATGTAGTCCGCGCGCATGCCGGAGGTGATGAAGATCTTGCTGCCGTTGACGATGTAGTGATCGCCGTCACGCACAGCGCGTGTGGTGAGGTTGGCGACATCCGACCCACCGGATGGCTCGGTGATGGCCAATGCGCTGATCTTGTCGCCCGACAGGATCTCCGGCAGCACGCGCGCCTTCAGCTCCGCAGAGCCGCCCGCCACGATGGGCGGCGCACCGATCGTGTGGCTGAACAGCGAAGCCAACAACCCGCCGCTGGCCGCACGCGTCAGTTCTTCGATCATCGCGAGTTCGAGGAACAGGTCGCCGGGTGTGCCGCCGTATTCCTCCGGAAAGCCGACGCCGAGCAAACCAAGATCCGCCGCCTCGCGATACAGCGCGCGCGGGAAGGTCTCGGCCTCTTCCCATGCATCAATGTTCGGCAGCACGACCTTGTCGACAAAGCGGCGCACGGTCTCGCGAAACGACTCATGATCGGCATCGAACATCGCGGACGACAACAAGCCTGAGTACATGATGGCCTCGTCGGTTAAGGGGGATCGAGCGGCACGCGCACGGGCATCGTCAGCAGCACCTGCGCCATGCCCTTGCCCAGCGGGTCGTTGCGCAGCGAGGCCATGCCGCCGCCGCCCAACGCCTGCTCGCAGACGAAGTTGAGCGCGTGAATGCCGGGCAAGTCATAGCGCGTCACGCGGCCCTTCACGACGTGCGCGAGGTAGGCGGCGACGGCGTCTTCGGTCAGCTGTGCGCGCAGCAGCGGCAAGTCTTCTGGCTGACGCGCGATGACGCCGATGTTGGAGGTGTCGCCCTTGTCGCCGCTGCGAGCGTAGGCAAGTTCGATGAGCGGGACTTCGCGCGTCGGGCCGGATGGCAATGCGTTTGACGCAGTGGCAGCAACCACGGCTTCAAGCGCTGCACCACCTAGCGGCACGGTCACATCGAAGCTCTCGCCACCGAGCAACGTCACGCGCGGCTGCAGGCGCCCCTTGTCGATCAGGAAGGCGTATTGCTTGATGGCAGGCACGACGCTTGGGCGGCCGCCCGCGCCCGTTGTGCCGGGCGACCAGGATGTGCCGGCGGGTGCGATCTCGCGTGCGAACAACTCCAATGCCTGCTTGTTCGGATGCGCGACCGCCAGCCACATCACCGATTCAAAGCGCGGCGCGCTCGGCTGATGTGGCCCGAACAGGTAGGCCGATCCAAGTGTTTCGATGTGCGTGGCGCTGTAGTCCGGCAGGCCGAGCTTGCGGAAGAGGCCGCGCGTGCGCTCCAGAATCGCCTCGGCAGTGCGGCGCGCCTTGTGGTCAGCGTCGATGCCGACGACGGTGAGCTGGCCGGTGGCGCGGTAGCCGTCGGCATACGTGGCGCTCACCTTGCAGTCGGGCGTGGGTGCAAGGCCGCGTGCGCCCCGTACTTCAACGCGATGCTCGCCGGCCTGCGTCATCGTCACCTGTGTGAAATCGCAGACGACATCAGGCAGCACGTAGCGCGCCGGGTCGCCGATCTCGTACAACAGTTGTTCGCCCACGGTGGCAGGCGTCACCAGCCCGCCCGTGCCTTCCGGCTTGGTGACGATGAAGGTGCCATCGGCCCGGCATTCGACGATGGGGTAGCCGCTGTGCGCCCAGTCGGGCACGGCTTCCCAATCGGTATGCAGACCGCCGGCGCCCTGACAGCCGCATTCGAGGATGTGCCCAGCAAGGCTGCCCGCGGCGAGGCGGTCATAGTCATCGGCGTGCCAATCGAAGCTGTGCATCAATGCGCCGAGCGTGACCGCACTGTCGACGCAGCGGCCGGTGATGACCACCTGCGCCCCCGCATCGAGCGCTGCCTTGATCAGCAGCGCGCCCAGGTACGCATTCGCGCTCACCACCTTGTCGGGCAGCGGCCGGCCGCTTTGCAGCTCGCGCACGCCTTCGTCGCGCAGCGCGGGCAGCAGCGGCATCACGTCGTCGCCTTCCACCACGGCAATGCGCACACTCACACCAAGCTCATCGGCCAACGCCTGCAGGGCGGTAGCGCAACCGCGCGGGTTCACACCGCCCGCGTTGGCGATGATGCGAATATTCTGCGCCAGCGCGTCCTTGAGCACCGCGCGCATCGCCACGCTCACGAAGTCGGTGGCGTAGCCCAGCTCCGCGTTCTTCATGCGCGCGCCGGCCAACAGCGACATGGTCAGCTCGGCCAAGTAATCGAAGACGAGAAAGTCGAGGCGGCCCGAGGCGACCAACTGCATCGGACCGGTAACGCTGTCACCCCAGAACCCGCTGGCGCCGCCAATGGAAATCGTATCTTTGCGCATGTCAGCGACCCGTCCAGTTGGGGGCGCGCTTCTCGCGAAAGGCAGCCTGCCCTTCCTGCGCGTCTTCGGTCAAAGCAAACAGGCCGATCTGGCTTTCGGTAAAGGCCATCGCCTGCTCGAAGCTCAGGTGCTCGACCTGCTTGAGCGTGTACAACCCGCGCCGGATGGCCGACGGCGACTTGTCGAGCAATCGCGCAAGCAGCGCATCGACAGTGGCATCAAGTGCTTCAGGTTCTGCGACTTCGTTGATGAGGCCGGCGGCGAGCGCGCGGTCCGCGCTCATCGGCTCGCCGGTCAAGCACATCTCGTTGAGCACGCGGCGTGGCAACTGATGCTGCAGCACGGCCAACACCTGTGCCGGGAACACCCCGACCTTCACCTCGGGCAGCCCGAACACGGCGCTGCGGCTGGCCACCGCCAGATCGCACATCGCCAGCAAGCCCATGCCGCCGGCCATGCACGCGCCATTCACCCGCGCGATGAGCGGCACGGTGCAGCGGCGTGCCTGGCGGAACAGATCAGCCAACGCTTGGTGCGGTTGCGAATAGTCAAAGCGGAAGGATTGGCCGCTCTGCAGATCGGCCCCGGCACAGAAGGCACGCGTGCCGGCGCCGGTCAGCACCACGGCGCGTACAGCGGTGTTGCGGCTGGCATCGGCCAGCGCTGCCGTCAGTGCGTCGAGCACGGCGCCATTGATCGCGTTGCGGCGCTCTTCGCGCTGAATGGTCAGCCACAGCGCTTGGCCGCGCTGCTCGATATGGAGTTCCGGGTCCGTGCTCACGCGATGCTCACCTTGCAAGAGAGATTCGGTTGGACAACCTGCCCGCCAATACTAAATCATTTGCTTGAATAAATGGAAGCCTTCGAACACAAAACATGCTGCGTTTTGCCGCATCCGGCAGCTCGCTTGGCATAACACATTGATTTATCGGAGATTTTCTTCAGCCAATAAGGAAACCGACAGATTCTGCGTTGACTCCTTCACATGCGAACGATAACAATTCTCATTTGCACAAAACATGTAACAAGATTTTTCAGGGGAGCGGGCACCAAGCCATGCAAGCAGCACAGACGGAACGTAAGCGCGCCGAACATTCGGTGGTGGGATATCTGACCGGGGCCATGAGCTTTGCCGTGGCGGCCACGCCGGCCATAGCCGAGACCAAGAAGGATTCAGTGACGGCCACCCTGCCGACCCACACGGTCACCGGCAGCACCGGCTACCAGACCGACGAAGCCTCGGGCGGCAAATTCACCGCGCCGCTGCTCGACACGCCCAAGTCCGTCACGGTGATCCCGGCCGAGGTGCTGCAGGACACCGGCTCCGTCACACTCACCGAAGCGCTGCGCACGGTGCCGGGCATTGCATTTGGCGCGGGCGAAGGCGGCAACCCGGTGGGCGATCGCCCGTTCATCCGCGGCTATGACGCGCAGGCCAGCACCTTCCTCGACGGGCTGCGTGACATCGGTGCGCAATCGCGCGAGATGTTCAACGTGGAATCGGTGGAGGTCATCAAGGGGCCGTCGGGCGCGTATGAAGGGCGCGGCTCGGCGGGTGGGGCGATCAATATCGTCAGCAAAACGCCCAAGCTGGAGCACTTCACGGAAGGCACGGTGTCGGTGGGCAATGCGGCGTACAAGCGCGCCACGGCCGACGGCAACTACCAGATCGGCGAGCACGCCGCCTTCCGCCTGAACGCGATGTATCACGACGCCGGCACACCGGGCCGTGACGTGACGAGCTTCAGCCGCTGGGGCATCGCACCGTCCATCGCGTTTGGGCTGGGCACGCCCACGCGCGCCACGCTGTCGTACTACCACCTGCAATCGAACGACACGCCGGACACGGGTATCCCTTACAACAACGGCACGTTCAACCGCCGCACCGATGGCCGGCCGCAATTGTTCGCACCCGGCGACGGCTCGCCGGTGGATGTCGACCGCAATACCTACTATGGCCTCGGCCGCGACTTCCGCCGTGACCGCGTCGACATGGGCACGCTGTCGCTGGAGCACGATGTGTCGAGCGCGCTGAAGCTGCGCAACACCACGCGCATCGCACGCACCAGCCAGGACTACGTCTGGACGCAGCCGGACGACAGCCAGGGCAACATCTACTACGGCATGGTCTGGCGCCGTGCCAACACGCGTTACTCCGTGGCCAATACCGTCGCCAACCAGACGGAAGCGACCGGCAAGTTCGAGACCGGCGGCTTCAAGCACAGCTATGCGGCGGGCCTGGAGTTCTCGCGCGAGCACAGCAGCAACGACACGTACAACGTCCCCACGGGCAGCAACCGCTGTCCGAACGGGATCGGCGCGGCCGGCGGCTACAACTGCACCAGCCTGTTCAACCCGAACCCGAATGACCCGTGGACGGGCAACATCACGCTGGCCAACAACCCGGCCGAGACCACGGTGCGCACGCAATCGGCCTACGTGTTCGACACCATCGAGCTGTCGCCGCGCTGGCAGATCAACGGCGGCCTGCGCTTCGATCGCTACTCGGCATCGGCCACCACGTCGGCTAATGCGCAAGGCGTGCGCTCCAGCTTCTCGCGTGACGACAACCTGCTGAACTACCAGCTCGGCCTGGTCTTCAAGCCTGCGCAGAACGGCAGCATCTACGTGGCGTATGGCACGTCGTCCACGCCGTCGGGTTCCGTGGCCGGCCAGGGTGCCGATGGCAGCGCGCTCACACCAGACCGCTCGGGCAATCGCGGCGACGTGCTCGCCCCTGAGAAGAACCGCGCCTACGAACTCGGCACCAAGTGGAACGTGCTGGACAACAAGCTGGCGCTGACCGCTGCCATCTTCCGCATTGAAACCACCAACGCGCGCATCGTGCTGCAGGACGGCACCGCCGCCATGGCTGGCAACAAGCGCGTGGACGGTTTCGAGCTGGGCTGGTCGGGCGCGCTCACCAACAAGTGGCAGGTGTTCGGCGGCTACACATACCTGAAGAGCGAGCTGCGCAACAACGGCGGTTCGGGCTCGGCCTTTGGCGCCACCAACGGCACCGAATTCCCCAACACGCCCAAGAGCAGCTTCAGCCTGTGGACCACCTACCAGCCGATGCCGAAGTTCACGCTGGGTGGCGGTGCGTACTACGTCTCGAAGGTCTGGGGCAGCGCCAACCCAGCCAACCCGAAGTGGGTGCCGGCCTACTGGCGCTTTGACGCGATGGCCTCGTACCGCATCGACAAGCACATGAACCTGCAGTTGAACGTGCAGAACCTGTTCGACAAGAAGTACTACAACCAGGCGTATGCATCGCACTACGCATCGCTCGCACCGGGGCGCGCGGCGATCCTGACGCTGGGTATCCGGTACTGATGGCGGCACAAGCGCAAACCACCGCAGCCGATGCTGCGGTGGTGGATGCCATCCACGCCGTGCTGACCGGCCCGGCCGACCGCGCGGCGGATTGGCTAGCCGGCGCCGCCCGTCGCGGCCATACGGAGGCACAGGCCATCCTCGGCCAATGGCTGCTCGATGGCCACGGCGTTGAACGCAATCACACCGAGGCCCTCTTCTGGTTCAAGACCGCCGCGGTATCCGGCCACGCCATGGCCGCCAACATGCTCGGCCGCTGCTACGAGCACGGCTGGGGCGCCCCCGCCTGTGACAAGACCGCCACGCATTGGTATGCCCGCGCGGCAGATGCCGGCCTCGACTGGGGCCAGTACAACTACGCCACCAGCCTGCAGCTCGGGCGCGGTGTACGGCAAGATCGCGCACAAGCCTTCGCCCTCTTCCAGGCAGCCGCTGCGCAAGGACACGCCAAGTCGATCAACGTGGTCGGCGGTTTCTATGAAGACGGCTGGGAAGTCGAGGCCGACCTGGGGATGGCCCTGTACTGCTACCTGCGTGCCGCTGAGGGTGGCGACTTCCGTGGCCAGTTCAATGCGGCACGACTCTTCGCGCTCACCGACCGCGCCGACGAAGCCCGCACGTGGATGCGAGCCGTACCGCGCAGCGCGACACCCGCCTTCCTCGCCAAGGCCCATGACTTTCTTGCCGGCCATCCCGATGCGCGCCTGCGCACGCTGGCCGGCGCACTTGAAACCGAATCGCCATGCTGTTGAAGATTCCCGCCGTCCTCACCAAGGATCAGGTCGCACACTGCCGCGCCATCATCGACACCGCGGAATGGGTGGACGGCAAAGTCACCGCCGGCGCTCAGTCGGGCCAGGTGAAGCACAACATGCAGTTGCCTGAAGGCTCGCCCGCTGCGCGGGAGGTCGGCACCTTCATCCAGGATGCGCTGGCAGCCAACACGCTGTTCTTCTCGGCCGCGCTGCCGCTCAAGGTATTCCCGCCGCTGTTCAACCGCTACGCGGGCGGGCAGACCTTCGGCAACCACGTCGACAACGCCGTGCGCCACCTGCGCGGTACCGACTTCCGCATCCGCAGCGACCTCTCCTGCACGCTGTTCCTGACCGAGCCCGAAAACTACGACGGCGGCGAACTCGTCATCGACGACACCTTTGGCGAGCACCGCGTCAAGCTCGCGGCGGGTGACATGGTGCTCTACCCGAGCAGCAGCCTGCACCGCGTCACACCCGTCACGCGCGGCGCGCGGGTGTGCTCGTTCTTCTGGCTGCAGAGCATGGTGCGCAGTGATGCGCATCGCGCGCTGCTGTTCCAGATGGATACGGAACTGCAGCGGCTGATGGCGGTACTGGGGCAGGAGGACACGTCCGTCATTGCGTTGACGGGGACGTATCACAACCTGTTGCGAGAGTGGGCGGAGGCTTAGTCCGCCAAGTCACGCTCAGGCAAAAAACGCCCGCATCTCCGTCAACAACGCCTCCGGCGCTTCCTCCGGCACATAGTGCCCGCATGGCACGGTACCGCCGCTCACATCCTTGGCCACCGCGCTCCACAGTTCCAGGGGCTTGAAGCACCGCTGGATCACGCCGTGCTCGCCCCACAGCACGCGCAGCGGCACGCTCACACGCTTGCCGGCAGCACGGTCGGCGCGATCGTGTTCGAGGTCGATGGTGGCGGCGGCGCGGTAGTCCTCGCACATGGCGTGCACGCAGGCAGGCTCGCGCATGGCGGCGGCGTAGGTGGCCATCGCTTCCGGGGCAAATGGTTCAAGCCCCGCATGCCGCAGGCCCATCAATTTGCTGATGTAGAAATCCGGCGTGGCATTGATGAGCGTTTCAGGAAACGGCGACGGCTGGATCAGGAAGAACCAGTGCCAGTAGGCGGATGCAAAGGCCATATCGGTGTGCTCGTACATCGCCAGCGTGGGGGCGATGTCGAGCAGCATGGCGCGCTCCACATGTACAGGGTGATCGACACACAGGCGATGCGCCACGCGTGCGCCGCGATCATGTGCGCATAGCCGGAAGCGGCCGAAGCCGAGCGCGCGCATCACTTCCACCTGGTCCTGCGCCATGGTGCGCTTGCTGTATTCGACATGCCTGGCGCTGCCTTCCGGTTTGGACGACGCGCCATAGCCGCGCAAATCCGTGGCGACAACGGTGTAGTCGCGCGCCAGTTCGTGCGCCACCTTGTGCCAGATCACATGGCTTTGCGGATGGCCGTGCAGCAACAGCAGGGGCGGTCCACTGCCGCCAATCACCCCGGCGATCTCCACCCCGTTGACCGCTTGGCGGAACGGGCGAAAACCCGGAAACAGCACGGCATCTGCAGCGGCGGTGGCGGCATCGATGGAAAGCGGCGTGGTCATGCGGGTCTCCAGTGATCGGTCGTGAGGCGACGGGTGAGGAATGCTCCGCATGCTAGCGCACCCCGGGCATGCACGTTGCGGAGATGTCCGCTCCGCCCACCTGACAGGAGTTCATCATGACCACGCTACACGACATGCGCATCGCCATCCTGGTCCACGACCTCTTCGAGCAAGCCGAGCTGGCAAGCCCCAAGCAGGCGCTGGAAGCGGCCGGTGCCACCACCGCCGTCATCGCGCCCAAGGCCGGCAGCGTGACGGGGCTGCATCACGACACCAAGGCCGACAAGTTCAAGGTGGACCTCGTTCTGGACTACGCCCGCGCCGACGACTTCCATGGCCTGGTGCTACCCGGCGGCGTGTTCAACGCCGATGCGCTGCGCATGGTGCCCGCCGCGCAGGCCTTTGTAAAAGCGTTCGAGCAGGCGCAGAAGCCCATCGCCGTGATCTGCCACGGGCCGTGGCTGATGGTCTCTGCCGGGCTGGTGCGCGGGCGCACGTTGACGAGTTGGCCCTCGCTGCAGGACGACATCCGCAACGCCGGCGGCACTTGGGTCGACCAGGAAGTCGCCACCGACCGCAACTGGGTCAGCAGCCGCAAACCCGACGACCTGCCGGCCTTCAACCGCACCTTCATCGAGTTGCTCGCGCAGCACGCGCATGCCTGAGCCCCGGCCGGCAAATCGCGCGCGGCAGAGTGCTGGATCGTTCCTATAATCGAACGACGCCCGTCTGCCCGGAGACGCCATGCCCGCCGCCAAGCACTTGCCGCCCGCGCTGCAACACCTGACGCTGCCCGTGATCGGGTCGCCCATGTTCATCGTGAGCTATCCGGAACTGGTGCTAGCGCAGTGCAAGGCCGGCATCGTCGGCGCGTTTCCGGCGCTCAATGCGCGCCCGGCCGAGGTGCTGGACGACTGGCTCACGCAGATCAACGAGGACCTGGCCGCCCACCGCGCCGCGCATCCGCACGACGTGGTGGGGCCGCTGGCCGTCAATCAGATCGTGCACCACTCCAACGCGCGGCTCGAGCAGGACGTGGCCACCTGCGTCAAGCACAAGGTGCCGATCTTCATCACCTCGCTGCGCGCGCCGGTCAAGGAGATCCTCGATGCCGTGCACAGCTACGGCGGCATCGTGCTGCACGACGTGATCAATCTGCGCCATGCCGAAAAGGCGCTCGAAGCCGGCGTCGACGGGCTGATCCTGGTGGCTGCAGGGGCGGGCGGGCATGCCGGCACGCTGTCGCCGTTTGCCCTGGTGGGCGAGGTGCGCAGCATCTTCGATGGGCCGATCGCGCTGTCGGGCGCCATCGCCACGGGGGATGCCATCCTCGCCGCGCAGGCCATGGGGGCGGACTTCGCCTACATCGGCACGCGCTTCATCGCCAGCCAGGAGGCGCACGCCGCCGAGAGCTACAAGACCGCCATCGTGCGCGCGGCGGCGTCCGACATCATCTACACCAACCTCTTCACGGGCGTGCACGGCAACTACATCCGCGAGAGCATCGAACTGGCCGGCCTGGACCCACAAGCCCTGCCCGAGGCCGACAAGTCGAAGATGAACTTTGGCGACGGCAGCTCCCGCGCCAAGGCGTGGAAAGACATCTGGGGCGCTGGCCAGGGTGTGGGCCAGATTGGCGACCTCCCCCCCGCCGGAGAGATCGTCACACGGCTCAAAGCCGAGTACGATGCCGCCAAGTTGCGCCTCGCCCTACATCTGCGGCTGTAGGCGCATCCGCATGCACCCTACCGCGCACCCCACCGTGCGCACCCCACCGCACTTCGATTGACTTGCGAGGGCGGCACTTCTAAATTCAGAAGAGGCTTAACAACAAGCGTGGCGTCGTGACGGGCGACCGCGCAACCGTATGCGCAAGCATCCTTGGGGGGATGTTCGACAGGCGTCTGGTTTCCTGTTGCCGCGTACCGACAAGATGGAGAACACGATGACGCACTGCCATGCGCCCGTGCGCCCGCTCATGAGGCTGGCGGCTGTGGCGTTGAGCGCGGCGGCCCTGACCCTGACCGGCTGCGCGACCCAGGACCCGAACCCCGCCGCAGCCAACGAACTGCGCCTGCCGCAAGCCGGCGAGGCGCAAGTCCGATCCGCTTATGTGTATGCGTTTCCGTTGATGATGACGGACGCGTTGATGCAGGTCACTTCCGCCATCGCGCCCAATGGCCGCTTCATGCACCAGCGCACGCTGGAAGATGAAGCCCTGCCGGCCGGCGTGCGGGCCCGCGTAGACGTGCTTGCCAGCAGCGCCTTCGTCGATTTGCGCAACGGGCCGGTCGTGCTGAGCCTGCCCGACGTCGGCCGCCGCCACATCTGGGTCGCGGTACACGACGCCTGGACCGATGTGTTCGAATCGCTCGGCAACCGCACCACCGGTGCCCGTGCGGCCAACTACGCCATCACGCCGCCGGGCTGGGAAGGGACGCTGCCGGCGGGCGTCAAACAGATTGCCGCGCCGACCAACCTGGTATGGGTCGTCGCACGCACCCAGGTTGCTGGCCAGCGCGATGAAGTTGCCGCGCGCCGCGTGCAGGATCGCTATCGCATCACGCCGCTCGAAGCATTCGGCAAACCTGGCGCGCGCGAAACGGAAGCCGAAGCGGACAAGGCCAACGACATCGACGTCAGCCTGAATGCAGCGCGCCGCCGCGTAACCGCGCTGGATGCCAACACGTACTTCACGCGCTTTGCCGAGCTGCTCAAGGACAACCCGCCGCACGCGGCGGATTCCACGATGGTGGCATCGCTGCGCAACCTGGGCATCGTGCCGGGTGCGCCGTTTGATGCCAAGGCTGTGGACGCCACCAGCCTCAAGGTCATGGATGCCGGCGTGACTGCCGCACGCGAGACGCTCTCCATGGCGGCCAAGCAGCCGCAGATCACGCAGAATGGCTGGTTCATCCCGCGCATGATTGGCGCGTATGGGCTGGACTACGCGCAACGCGCCATCGTCTCGTGGTCGGGTGGCGGTACGGATGTGCCGCAGGACATGCTGATCGCCACGGCCACGGCGGATGCCAACAGCCTGCCGCTGGACAGCACACATCGCTACGTGCTGCATTTCGACCGCAACCAGCTCCCACCTGAGAACGCTGGCTGGGCTGTGGCCGCCGTGCAGCAACCGCGCCGCACTGTGGAGCGCCCGGGCCTGCGCAACGTCATCAGCGAGGCAGACCACCCACGCCTGAACCGCGATGGCTCGCTCGACATCCTGATCCAGCGCGCGCCGCCCAAGGGCATGCGTAACAACTGGCTGCCGCCGCCCGTGGGGCCCTTCCTGTTGCGCATGCAACTGACGTGGCCGAAGGAAGCTGCGCTGGATGGCACGTGGCTGCCGCCCGCAGTGCAGAAGCGGGATTAGCGAATCCTCACTCGCCGGCCAGGCGCACGGCACGTACCGGCGCCGCCTGCGCTGGCGACTGGGGCGCTTGAGGCTGCCCCTTGCACGCAGCCGTACACAGCACCTTGTCCACACTGGCGAAGAAGCCGTCGTAGATCTCCCGCTGCAGCACGGTCTTCGTGCGCGCGTCGCCGTTGCTGTCCCAGACCGTGCTGTCGAATCGGGCGCGTACGAGCGTTGCCTGGCCACCCGAGCCCGCCTTGACGGCAATGACCGCCGATACGCGTTCGTGATCCGGCTTGGCCGGAAACATGCCGGTGTAGTTCTTGAGCGCACCACGCAGCAGTTGGCGCCACTTCGGCACCAGCGTGTCGCTGCGGCCCGCTTCAACCAGACCGGTTTCGTGGTCGACGGATACCGGCGCGTAACCGAGTTCGGTCAGCGCCTTGGCCACAGCACCCAGTGCACGGTCCTGCGCGGTATTGGCGTAGGTACGATCCCGCATGGTGCGCAGGCTCTGCTGCTCCGTATCGGTCAGATCCACACTCACCTGGCGTGAGCTGTATCGCACCAGCGTGCCGCCGCTGCCGGTCTCCCGCTCGTTCGGCGGTGGCCCCGCGCACGCGACCAGCATCAGGACGATGCCAGCCAGCGCCGCGCATCGGCTGGTTTGACGCGCCCACACGGGCATCCAACAGCCGAACGGCACTGGGCGCCATGCAGCGCGATGCGTCGATGTCTTGAGTAGGCTGGGTAAAGCAATCATCATCTTCCGATCCGGTGTGGCGCCTATGATAGGAAGCCGCTTTCATCGCCACAAACGAGTTTTTTTCCAGAACGCTTTAGCCGTTCTTTGATATTGCGCCATGCGCCGACTCCCTCCTCTCAATGCCTTGCGCAGCTTTGAAGCTGCCGGACGCCTGAACAGCCTGACCCTTGCCGCCGAAGAGTTGAACGTGACGCAAAGCGCGATCGCGCAACAGATCCGCGTGCTGGAAACGTTCTTCGGGCAGAAGCTGTTCGAGCGCGATGGACGATCCCTGCGCCTGACGTTGCGGGCCCGGCACTACCTGGTCGACGTTGCAAGTTGCATCGGGCGCCTGACCGAGGCCACGGAGCAGATGTTCGAGGCGCCCGATCGGCAGCAGATCCGGATCAACACCTCATCGTCGTTCGCCCACGGTTGGTTGCTTCCGCAACTGGTGCACTTCCATGCGCAGCACCCGGGTATCGACATTGAACTGGTGTCCACGCCCGACACCGACGTGGAGCGCATCGATGAATCGAGCGACGTGGTCATTCGCCGCTACACGCCGGAGTTGCGGCGCCGGGGGTTCGTGTCGAAGCCGCTGGTAGCCAACGCGGCGGTGCCGATTTGCGCGCCGCATCATCCAGCGTTGGCTGCGGTACGCACACCGGCTGACTTGCGTCATGCGCCGCTGCTGCATTACGCCGGCTTGCCGCAGGCGTGGCAGTACTGGTTTCACCAGGCCGGCGTTTCGATTGGTGAGACCCTGCGTGGGCCGTTCTACGACGAATTTGCCTTGCTGGTGAAAGCCGCGATGAGTGGCCTGGGGGTCTGCCTGGCCCCACGGGCGGTGATTCAGGACGACGTCGACCACGGGCGGCTCGTCATGCTGTTTCCGGAGGTCAAGCTCGAGGGACCGCCGTTTCACTGCCTGCATCGGGATGCCGCAGATGACCTGCCACTCAACACCTTCCTTGCATGGCTATTCGAGCGTGCCGGCAAAGCACACAACCCCGCGTAGCCCGTACGGCGCTCGCCTCAGTTGCCGAGGCGAAGCGCCTTCGTTCAAGCGATGGTGGACGGCACAGACCGTGGCCGCGCGATACGTTGGCGGAGCATGCGGTTGAGCGGCTCGGCGTAGTACCGGGCAATGCCCGCTGCCAGCAACAATGAAAGCAGCATGAACACCGCCAGCAGCACGAGCTTCTCGTCGCCGGCAACGCTTGCACGCGGGAACCCCGTCTTGAGCACCGCCAGCGGGATCAGGTGGAACAGGTACAGCTCGTAGCTGTTCTTGCCGCACCACGCCACCATTGCACCCAAGCGGTTGAAGCGCAGCTCATCACTGGGCGCTGAACGCTGCACCGGCCACAACAGGGCGGCCGTACCCAGCGCCATCGCCGTCACACCCAGGACGTTGCTCTGCGCGATCGGCCACCACAGATAGAGAAACGTCATCAAGGCCACGACTGCGCCCTGCACAAACCAGGTCGACATGCCAGCCAAGACGAACCGTCTAGACAGAACGGCAGCGCCGCAGCCAATGGCAATCCCGTCGAAGCTGGCGAAGTACGCATACAGAAATCCAGCCTCATCGCCTTGATGGGTCAGCCGGTACAGCGGGCCAACCGCAATGATTGCCGCCCAGAACAGGCACAGCAGCGACTCACGCCGAAGCACGAGACACAGCAGCGGGAAGGTGAGGTAGAACACCTCTTCCACCGAGAGCGACCACAAGACGCCCAACGGATAGTTGATCCATCCGACCCGGCTGATCAGCAGATTCATGGTGAAGGTCAGGCTTGCCAGGTTGACGTGCCATAGCGGGACGGGCTCACCCGTCGCGGCATGGTTCTGGAAGATCGCAACACCACTCAGCGCGAGCACGTTCACGATCAACAACAGCAACAGCAGGCACGGCACGATGCGCGCGATGCGCAGCCCATAGAACGCCCACGCGTCGATACGGCTGAGCTGGCCCCAGCGGCGCAAGGCGTTCGAGGTGATCAGGTAACCCGAAACCACGAAGAACAGGGTCACCCCGTAGTTGCCGTTGCGGGCCACGGCCTGCACAAGCTCCGACCCGAAAGCCGCAGCGAGCGACGTATCGCTCAAGCGATAGGCGATGTTGAAGTGATGGAACAGGACAAGCAGGATGGCGACCCCGCGGATCACATCGATGCGCCTGTTGCGCATGTCGATACGCATGGCCGGCCTATCGTGTGGCGCCATCGACCAACGACGGCAGCTCGGCCAGCAGCGCATCGCGTGTGCGCATGCCGGCGGGCGCCGGTTGCGCCTGCGCGTCCTGGGTCAGGCGCGCAAACACCAGCGTGCGCGACCCCTTCGTTGCCCAGCCGACGAACCAGCCGTAAGCGTGCGCGCGGTCGTAGTGGCCTTCATGCGTGATCGGTGCTCCCGGAGAGCCCGTCCCCGTCTTGCCATGAATCGTCCACCCATCCGGGCGCGCGGCGATTTCCGTCACGCGCCAGGTCATGTCCAGGGCAGTGGCACTCACCGGAAGCGTACGGTTGGCAACCTTGCGCAGGAAGGCCACCTGCTCCAGCGGCGATATCTGCAACGACGAGTTGATCCACGCGCCAGCGGTGCCGTTGTGCTTACCCGGCTCACCAGACACATCTCGGTTCCCGTAGTCGAACACGTCGGCGTAGTGCTGAAAGCGGGTGTCGCCAAGCGACTGCGCCACCCGCTGCGAGAACCAGACCACCGAGTACTGGATCCAACGCGCCGGGTCCGTGGGCTGCCGCCAAGCGTCACCGCCCCACGCGACATCGCCGTCGTGGTACGCCAGCGTGGGCGTATGTTCATCCTTGAGGATGCCGGCGTCGAACCCCATCAGGCTGAGCGCAATCTTGAAGGTAGACGCCGGTGTCACGCGCGTGGCGCAATCACCGTTCTGCACCAGTACCTTGCCCGACGCCGCATCTGCGACGACGGTGCAGAGGGTTTCGGCGTGAGCTGTTGGGCTCACCACGTTGGCGGCCAGAATGGCTGCCGCGACACACCAGCGTTTCATGTTCTTCTCTCTTGAGGATGCCTCGATCCGCGTGCCGATTTCGGCAAGAAGGAGGCAGGGTTGAAAGGCCAGACTGCAGGCGAACACCGACCGGCCGGCCGCATGCAATCAGCCAGACAGGAAAGCAAACACAGGAAACAACGCGATGCGCGCCGACTGTTCAGTCAGGCGCCGCGCAGGATGCGAATCAAGACATGGTGGGTACCGTCACCGCGCGATGCCCATTGAGCAAGACCATCGTGATGCTGGTGCCGGCAGAACGGATCTGCATGATCAGGCAGCGGCCGGCCTCATCGGTAAAGCCTGTTTTGGAGAGCTGGATATCCCAGCCGCGCGCGCCCACCAGCGGATTGGTGTTGCGGTACTCAACCGGCTGGCCGTTGATCTGCACGGTCTCGCGCGTGTAGGTCGTATCGCGGCGGATTTCCGGGTAGTCGGCCGCAGCCTTGGCAAGCGTGGCGATATCGCTGGCCGTCGACCGGTTGTGCGGCGACAGACCGGTCGGCTCATTCAAGGCTGTGTGCTGCAGCCCCAGCGCGGCAATCTTGGCCTGCAGCGCGCGCTGGAATGCCGGCATACCACCGGGATACGTCCGCGCCAATGCAAAGGCAGCCCGGTTATCCGACGACATCAGCGCAAGCTGCATGACATCGCGCAGCGGCAAGCGCGTCCCGATCGGCACCCCCGCACGACGCAGCTCCGGTGTGCCGGCGTCGGCTGGGGCAATCTGCACGATACGGTCCAGGTCGGGCTGTGCATCCAGCACCACCATCGCGGTCATCAGCTTGGTCAACGATGCAATCGGAACCATGCGATCGGCATCTTTCCGGAGCAGCACCTTGCCGCTGTCGTCCTCCACCACGTACACGTGTTGGGATTGGATCAGGCCGGCTAGCGCCTCGACCTTACCGATGGCCGATGCGTGGGCGAGCACATGCCGCGCATCGTCCGATACGGACTGGATCTCGCGAGCGACAGCCCGGTCGAGGTAGCGCGGCACCACGGCTGCCGACACCAGCAACGCAATGCCGAGCGTGGCAGTGAAGCCCACCGACGCCCATCCCGCAGGCTGCGGCTGCGGCCTGACCAGCCGGCGAATGCGCTCGGACAGCACACCGCCGCGTGCCGACAGTGCCGCGCCTGCCGGGGTGGTCTCCACGGTCTGCAGCAGGCTCAGTTGATTGAGCGCCAGTGCCAGATGCCGCGCGTTGCCCGTCAGGCTCGCGGCAAGTTCATCGGCAATCAGCTCCCGCTCCACTCGGATACGCCCTGACAACCACCACACGCCGGGGTGATAGAAGAGCAGGGCCTCGATCGCCCGCTGCAGGAGGTTGACGAGATAGTCGAAACGCCGGATGTGGGCGATCTCGTGTGCCAGCAGCGCTTCGATCAGGTCCGGCGGCATCTGCGTCAACAACGAAGCGGGCACCAGCACGATCGGGCGCCACCAACCGGCAGTGACCGGACTGGACAAGCACGGCACGACCCGAAGCCGGACCGGGCGGCGCACGCCACAACGCTGCGCAAGCGCCGACACACAGGCCTGCCACGCATCGTTGGTGCAGGCTTGCGTGGCATGCGCGAGCCGGTGCACCCATGCCAGCCCCACGACCACACGCACCGTCATGAGGCCGACGCCAAGCAGCCAGGCCACCACGACCCAAAGCATGGGGGCTTCCGACAAGGCAGGCACTGCGGCCTGCTGCAGCCAAACGGGTACGGCTTGCGCCGGGTCGATGACGACGGAGGCCGCCGTCATCGCGGTGAATTCTCGATAGCCGTCGATGAGGGGAACCAGCACGCACAGGGCCAAAGCCGCGCAGAGCACGATGTACCGGATCTGCGGTCGGCTGCCGCGCGTCAGCCGCAGGAACAGCGCAGCAGCCAGGCTCAGCAGTGTGCCCTTCCAGAGAAAGTGCAGCAGTGCCCAGCCCAGCGCCTGAACCACGATGGCAGGCGTTGTGCTCACAGGTCGTCCCCGCGCAGCAACGCTTCGATCTCGGCGCGCTCTTCCTTGGTCACATGTCCGCGCAGCGCTGCCAGGACAAGCGCCTTGCCGGAACCATCAAACGCCTTGTTGATGAACTCCTTCAGCAGACCGCTCTGCAGAACGTTCTGGCGCTGCGCCGGCGCATACACATGCGAGCGCTCGCGCTCGTCGCGCATCAACATCCCTTTGCCATGCATGATCTGCAACTGGCGCAGCACTGCGGCATAGGTTGTTTCCGGCTTCTCGACCTGCACCGCCTGATGCACTTGCTTGACCGTGGCCGGCCCCAGTTGCCACAACACGCGCAGGAGGTTCAGCTCAGCAGCGGTGGGCTTGATGCGGGATGAGGTCTTGGTCATGGCTACACGTCGGCTGTACTGGAGATCGACATGTAGACTATCTTGTCTAGAAAATCTTGTCTAGAAAATTATGTCTACTTGCTGAGCGGCCTCGTCGCCCGGCTGGCGCATGCGGAAGGCACGATCAAAGACGAAGGCGGTCGCCACCCCTCCAAATTCCAGTTTACTGGATGAAAATTTCCATTAAACTGACCCCCATGGACATCCACCAACGCATCGCCCACCGCCTGCGTGAACTGCGCGACGCGCAAGGGCTCTCGCTCGACGCCCTGGCCGAACGCAGCCAGGTCAGCCGCTCGGCCATCTCCCTGATCGAGCGCGGCCAAAGCAGCCCGACCGCCGCCGTGCTCGACCGGCTCAGCTCTGCGCTGGGCGTGACGCTCGCCTCGCTGTTCGAAGAGGGCGCGGCGCCGGCCGCCGAGCCCTCACCCGTGGCGCGCGCGGCCGACCAGCTGGAATGGACGGACCCCAGCTCAGGCTATGTACGCCGCAACCTCTCACCGGCCGCCCGCTCGCCTATCCAGCTCGTGGAGGTGCACTTTCCGCCCGGCCAGCGCGTGGCCTACGACACCAGCGTGCGTGATGCCGAGATCTACCAGCAGGTGTGGATCGTGGAAGGCACGATGGAAATGACCGTGGGCGACGTGCATTGGCGCCTGAGCGCGGGCGATTGCCTGGCAATGCAACTGGATCGCCCGATCGTCTTTCACAACCCGACGCAGCGGCCGGCGCGCTATCTGGTGGCGCTCACCACCGTGTCACCTGTTGGCTGGAGACCGAAATGACCGACACCGTGATCGTGCGCCGCGTGGGTGCCAATGAAGCGCGCACCTGCGTCGATGCGCTGGCCGATGTGCTGGTCGATTGCGTGGAAGGCGGCGCGTCGGTCAGCTTCATGCAACCGTTGTCGCATGACAAGGCGCAGGCGTTCTGGCGCAACGTGGCCGAAGGGGTCGCGCGCAACGAACGCGCCTTGCTGATTGCTGAAGACGCGCACGGCACCGTCCTGGGCACCGTGCAGTTGATTCTGGCACAGCCCGAAAATCAGCCGCACCGGGCAGACGTGGCGAAGATGCTTGTGCACCGCCGCGCCCGTCGGCAAGGCATTGCGCAGCAATTGATGGCGGCGATTGATGACATCGCACGTGCCGAAGGCAAGACGGTGCTGGTGCTCGACACCGTCACCGGCGGCGATGCCGAGCGGCTGTACGCACGCGCCGGCTGGCAGCGCGTGGGCACCGTGCCCAACTACGCGTTGATGCCCGACGGCGCGCCGTGCGGGACGACGTTCTTCTGTAAGCAGTTCAACGTCGCCAACTAGCGTCGCCGCTTGACCACTCAAATCGTCAGCGTGCCGCGGCCGATCTCGATCACGCGGCCGCCCACGTGGATGGTGCCGTCCGCATCGACCTTCAGCGTCAGGTAGCACGGCCGCCCCACCGCGGCGCCCTGCTCGATGCGGTAGCTTGCCGGCAACGTGTGCTCAGTCGCACGCAGCCAGCCGCCCAGGTTGGCACAGGCCGAACCGGTGCCCGGGTCTTCCCACAGGCCCGTGCCGTATTCGAAGAAGAAGCGCGACACCACCGGGTCATTGCTGCCGGCGCCGTTGCCAAATGCCGGCATGGTGAACACGTAGGCGTTGCGCCCATCATTGCGGCTGCGCGGCCAGGCGTCGAACGCAGCGGGATCGGGGCGAGCGCGCTCCACATCGGCACGCGTCTTGACCGGCACCATCAGTTGCTCGATCCCCGCATCGACCCACAACGGCGGGCCCGCCAATGCATCCGTGTCCAGCCCGAGCATCTTCGCAATGGCCGGATCGGCTTCGCGCGTATTCAGCGCACCCGAGCGCGGCGGCACCAATGACCACCCTTCATCCTGCGCCGTGAGCGACACGATGCCCGACTGGCAGCGCAGCGTCAGCTCATTGCCCGGGCCGTACAGCTCGCGCACCACCTGCGCGGTCCCCAGCGACGGGTGGCCGGCAAACGGCATCTCGTAATCGGGCGTGAAGATGCGGAAGCGCGCCGTGGCACCGTCCGTGTCATCCGGAAAAATGAAGGTGATCTCGGACAGGTTGAACTGGCGTCCGATGGCCTGCATGGTGGCATCGTCCAAGCCGCGCCCGTCTTCAAAGACGGCGAGCTGGTTGCCGCCAAAGGTGGATTCAGCAAAGACGTTGAGCAGACGGTAGGCGTAGCGCGACATGGCAGTGTCCGGTGTGTGAAAAGGAAAAAAGCGGTGTGGCGATGCGTCATCATCAACGCACCGCCACACCGCCTCCATGCACACTTACGGACAGTTCGCGCGAATCCGGCCTGACAGTTGGCGGACAGCGCGATTGTGCGCAGTTACTTGCGATAGTCGTACACACCGCGACCGGTCTTGCGGCCCAGGTAGCCGGCGGCCACCATTTCGCGCATCAGCATGGCCGGGCGGTATTTGGGGTCGGCAAACTCGGTGTACAGCACTTCCATCACGGCCAGCATGGTGTCCAGGCCGATCATGTCGGCCAGCGCCAGCGGCCCGATCGGGTGGTTGCAGCCGAGCTTCATGCCCTCGTCAATCTCTTCCGGCGAGGCCAGGCCTTCGCCCAGCACGCAGAACGCCTCGTTGATCATCGGGCACAGGATGCGGTTGACCACAAAGCCCGGGCTGTTCTTGACGGTGATCGGCGTCTTGCCGAGTTGCTTGGCCAGCGCCTCGACATCGGCGTGCGTGGCATCGCTCGTCTGCAGGCCACGAATGACTTCCACCAGCGCCATCATCGGCACCGGGTTGAAGAAGTGCATGCCGATGAAGCGGCTGGCGTCTTGTAGCACGGCGGCCAGCTTGGTGATCGAGATCGATGACGTGTTGGACGCGACGATGGCGTGCGGCGCGGCCACCGCTTCCAACTGCTTGAGGATCTTGACCTTCAGGTCGAAGTTCTCGGTGGCGGCTTCGATCACGAGGTCGGCGCGCTTGAGGTCGTCATAGCTGGTCGAGCCCTGGATGCGTGCCAGCGCGGCGGCCTTGTCGGCTTCGGTTGCCTTCTCTTTCTTGATCAGGCGGTCCAGGCTGCCCGCCACGGTGGCGATGCCCTTCTGCACGGCGGCATCGCTGATGTCCACCATCACCACGTCCAGCCCAACCACGGCGCACGCTTGCGCAATGCCGTTGCCCATTGTTCCGGCACCGACGATGCCGACCACTTGAATTGCCATGAACTGCTCCTCGCTTGGTATTGGAATAAGAATGAAACAGATTGCAGAGGATAAACGACACGGCGATGCGCCGAAAAGCCCGCCGACGGGAACATCACATTCCACGGTATCGCCGTATGATGGCTGCCGTCGCGCCACCCTTTCACCCCGGGCGCCAGGACGCTGGAAATGGACCGTTTTCTCAGTATTGAAGCCTTCGTGCGCGTGGCCGAAACGCGCAGCTTTGCCGAGGCCGCACGCCAGCTGGGCGTGACCAACTCGGTGGTCACCAACCGCGTGCAGCAACTGGAGCGCTTTATCGAGGCGCCGCTGTTCCACCGCAGCACACGGCATGTGCGGCTGTCCGAAGTGGGTGAAACCTACTACAAGCGCTGCGCCGAAGCCGTCTGCATGCTGACGGACCTGACCGACCAAATGCGCGGCCTGCGCGCCACACCGGCCGGCAAACTGCGCATCCGCATGCTGCCTGGCTACGCGCTGAGCCACTTTGCCGCGCCGCTGGCCCGGTTTGGTGCGCAGTACCCCGACATCCAGCTCGACGTGGTGGTGGACGACAGCGTGGTCGACCCGATTGCCGAGGGGTTCGACGTGGCGTTCCAGATCTTCCCGCCCGTCAACGATTCGCTGATCGAGCGGCGCCTGTTCACGCTGCGGCGCATGTTCTGCGCAACGCCCACATACGTTGAGGAATACGGCCTGCCGCAGCAACCGGCTGACCTGCTGCAGCATTCACTCGCGCTGTACTCCGGCTATCCGACCCGCAAGCGCTGGGTGTTCTCGCGCAATGGCGAGGTGAGCGCCGAACTTGACCTGCCCGAGCAAGTGCGCTCCAACTCCGTGCACCTGCTGCGCGACTACGCGCTCACTAGTGCCGGCATTGCCTGCCTACCCACGCTGGTTGTGAGCGACGACCTGGTCGCTGGCAGGCTCGTGCCGGTGCTGGCGGAGTACGACCTCGCGCCGCTGCATTTTTCTGCGGTCTATCCCGCAACGCAGCGACAGGCCGTCAAGGTGTGCGCGCTGATCGACTGCCTGACCAACCACCACGCAGGAGAACTGGCCTGGGACGTGCCCCTGCTCGAGCGCGGCTGGGTTCGCTAGGGGCCGGTGCGCCGGTTCCAGCGGCCGGCGCGGGTCAGGTTAGTCGCGCAATATTTCGCGAAGCAGCACGGATTGTTCGTCAATCGCAAAAACTGCACTCGCCATTTCTGACGTTGTGCACGGAGCGTAACTTCCTATGATGGATGGGCCGCCGATTGCCGTGGGTTCCGCACGGCGCGCGCATGACACCCATGCGACAACCACACGGCGGCACTCTCTCATTTGCATCACGCCCCCAAGGGATACGGCCATGACGAACCCCAAGCTGGAAGTCCTCACCCCGCAGAACTGTCAACTGATCTTCATCGACCACCAGCCGCAAATGGCCTTCGGCGTGCAGTCGATGGACCGACAAGCCCTGAAGAACAACACCGTCGGTCTAGCCAAGGCTGCGAAGATCTTCAACATCCCCACTACCATCACTACCGTCGAGTCGGAAAGCTTCTCCGGCTACACCTATCCCGAATTGCTCGACGTGTTTCCGGGCAAGGAACTGCTCGAACGCACCTCGATGAACTCGTGGGACGACCAGAAGGTGCGTGACGCCCTGGCCAAGAACAACCGCAAGAAGGTGGTCGTCGCTGGCCTGTGGACGGAGGTGTGCAACTGCACCTTCGCGCTGTCGGCCATGCACGATGCCGACTACGAGATCTACATGGTGGCCGACGCCTCGGGCGGCACCTCCAAGGAAGCGCACGACTACGCCATGCAGCGCATGGTGCAGGCCGGTGTGGTGCCGGTGACGTGGCAACAGGTGCTGCTGGAATGGCAGCGTGACTGGGCACACCGCGATACGTATGACGCCGTGATGAAGCTGGTGAAGGAACACTCCGGCGCCTACGGCATGGGCGTGGACTACGCCTACACGATGGTGCACAAGGCACCGCAGCGCACCGCCACGCCGCATGAGGCGCTGGCGGCTGTGCCTGCCCGCTGATCGCGCTGCCACCCAAGCCGTATCCCTGCCCTCGGGCGACGCCTGTGCAGCAACGCTGCTGTTGCACGCGCCGCCCGCTTCGCCATCACGCACACATCCATTCCCATCATGCAAACGATCACGACTCAAGACGGTACGCGCATCTTCTACAAGGATTGGGGCACCGGCAAACCGGTGGTCTTCTCGCACGGCTGGCCGCTCAACGCCGACGCCTGGGACGCACAGATGCTGTTTCTCGTGCAGAAGGGCTTTCGCGTCATCGCCCATGACCGGCGCGGCCACGGCCGCTCCGACCAGCCGTCGCAAGGCAACAACATGGATACCTACGCCGACGATCTGGCGGCGCTGCTGGATGCGCTCGACATCCAGGGCGCCACGCTGGTCGGCCACTCCACCGGTGGCGGCGAGGTCGCGCATTACATCGGCCGACACGGCACCAAGCGCGTCGCCCGCGCCGTACTGATCGGCGCCGTGCCGCCCATCATGCTCAAGACGGCTGCCAACCCGAAGGGCTTGCCGATGGAGGTGTTCGACGGCATCCGCAAAGGTGTGGCCGACAACCGCTCGCAGTTCTATCGCGATCTCGCCACGCCGTTCTTCGGCTTCAACCGGCCGGATGCCAAGGTCTCGCAAGGCACCATCGATGCCTTCTGGGCGCAGGGCATGACCGGTGGCATCCACGGCCAGTACTTGTGCATCAAGGAGTTCTCCGAGGTCGACTACACCGAAGACCTGAAGAAGATCGATGTGCCGGTGCTATTCCTGCACGGCGACGATGACCAGATCGTGCCGATCGACGATTCGGCCAAGCTGGGTGTGGAGCTGGTGAAAAACGGCACGCTGAAGGTCTATCCGGGCGGCTCGCACGGCATGTGCGTGACCGAGGCAGACAAGGTCAACGCCGACCTGCTGGCGTTCCTGTCGTCCTAAACTGGGTGAGCCGGTGTGCGGCATCGCGCGTGCACCGGCCCCGACGACTCCGACAACCGCCCGACTGGAGGCCTCATGAAGCCCTATCTCATCTCGATTGGCGTCGGCATGCTGGTCGGCGTCATCTATGCGTTGCTGCACGTGCGCTCGCCTGCGCCGCCCGCGATTGCGCTGGTCGGGCTGCTCGGCATGCTGATCGGTGAGCAGATCGTGCCGACCACGCAGCGCCTGCTGGCCGGTGAGCCGATCACGATGGCGTGGTTCCGCCACGAGTGCGTGCCCAAGATCACGGGGGCACCGCCCAAGGCACCGGAGGCCGATGTGGCGGCGGCCGCGGATCGCACACCGCCCAATCCAACGTAACTGAACAGAGGCGACTGCCATGACACGCCTTTCGCTCGAATCCACCAACGCCACGGCACCGGCCGACACCGCGCCGAATGTTGCCCTTCATGCTGGCCTGCTGTTCCTGCGCATCACCGGCAGCGCGCTGCTCATTGCCGTGCACGGCCTGCCCAAGGTGCTGCACTACAGCCAGGAACTCACACGCATTGAAGACCCGTTCCACATGGGCGCCGCACCTACCTTGCTGCTGGCAATCCTCTCGGAAACGGTGTGCCCGCTGCTGATTGCGCTGGGCGTGCTGACCCGCCTGGCGTGCCTGCCCATCGTCGCCACGTTGCTGGTGGCGATGCTGGTGGTGCATCCGGACTGGTCACTTGCCGATGGACAGTTCGGGTGGATGTTGCTGATCATCTTCACGACGATCCTCATTGCCGGCCCCGGACGTTTCTCGATCTTTCCTAAATACTGACGCCATGACTGCCGACCTCATCCTGCACAACGGCCGCATCCACACGGTCGACCGTGAACGCCCCTCCGCCAGCGCCGTTGCCGTGCGCGACGGGCGCTTTGTTGCCGTGGGCGACGACGCCACCGTGATGGCACAGCGCGGCGCCACCACCCAGGTGATCGACCTGCGCGGGCGCACCGTCATTCCCGGCCTGAACGATTCGCACCTGCACCTGATCCGGGGCGGGCTGAACTACAACCTGGAGCTGCGCTGGGAAGGCGTGCCGTCTCTGGCCGATGCGATGCGCATGCTCAAGGAACAGGCCGCGCGCACGCCATCGCCGCAATGGGTACGCGTGGTGGGTGGCTGGACAGAGTTCCAGTTTGCCGAGCGCCGCATGCCCACGTTGGAAGAGCTGAACCAGGCCGCGCCCGACACGCCGGTGTTCGTGCTGCACCTGTATGACCGCGCGCTGCTCAACCGCGCCGCGCTGCACCAGGTCGGCTACACCAAGGACACGCCGAACCCGCCCGGCGGCGAGATCCAGCGTGACGCCAGTGGTGAGCCCACCGGCATGCTGATCGCCAAGCCCAACGCGATGATCCTGTATTCCACGCTGGCAAAGGGGCCGAAGCTGCCGCCGGAATACCAAGTCAACTCAACGCGCCAGTTCATGCGCGAGCTAAACCGCCTGGGCGTGACCAGCGCCATCGACGCAGGCGGCGGCTTCCAGAACTATCCGGAAGACTACGAAATCATCCGCGAGCTATCGGCACAGAACCAGCTCACCATCCGCATCGCCTACAACCTCTTCACGCAGAAGCCGAAGGAAGAGCTGGCCGACTTCAAGAACTGGACCGGTAGCGTGCAATACCGCCAGGGCGATGACTTCTTCCGCCACAACGGTGCGGGCGAAATGCTGGTCTTCTCCGCCGCAGACTTTGAAGACTTCCTGCAACCGCGCCCCGACCTGCCCGAGACGATGGAGCAGGAGTTGGAAACCGTCGTGCGCCACCTCGTCGCGCAGCGCTGGCCATTCCGCCTGCACGCCACGTACGACGAATCGATCTCGCGCATGCTCGACGTGTTCGAGCGCGTGAACCGCGACATTCCGTTCAACGGGCTGCCGTGGTTCTTCGACCATGCGGAGACGATTTCACCGAAGAACATCGAACGCGTGCGCGCACTCGGCGGCGGTATCGCCATCCAGGATCGCATGGCCTTCCAGGGCGAGTACTTTGTCGACCGTTACGGCGCAGCCGCTGCGGAACAAACGCCGCCCATCAAGCGCATGCTGGCCGAAGGCGTGCCCGTGGGCGCCGGCACCGATGCCACGCGCGTGTCAAGCTACAACCCGTGGACCTCGCTGTACTGGCTGTCGAGCGGGCGCACCGTGGGCGGCATGGCGCTGTATCCCGAAGGGTTGCCGCGCGAAGTTGCACTGGAGCTGTACACGCATGGCAGCGCATGGTTCTCGGCAGACCAGGGCAACAAGGGGCAGATCAAGGTGGGGCAGTTGGCCGATCTGGCAGCGTTGTCGGCGGATTTCTTCAGCGTGCCTGAGGCCGACATCAAGACCATCGAATCGGTGCTGACGGTGGTGGGGGGGCGCATCGTCTACGGCGCGGCAGAGTTCACCGAATTCGGCCCGCCGCCGATTCCGGTGTTGCCGGAGTGGTCGCCCGTGTCGCGCGTGCCGGGGCACTGGCGGCCGGCTGCGCCGTTGCAGCAGCAGGTGCACCACTGCGCTGGTGCATGCACGGTGCATGGCCATTCGCATCAGAAGGCGCGCACGGCCAACGTACCGACCACCGACTTCCGCGGTTTCTGGGGCGCCTTCGGGTGTTCGTGCTTTGCCTTCTGAAGCCGCGGTGTCTCCGGCGGCTGCATCACCGTCAGCGCGTTTCTTGATCGCGCAGGGCAGCCTGCTGGCGTTCGTGGCGGGCTATATCGACGTGGTCGGCTTCGCAGCGCTGTTCGGGCTGTTCACGGCGCACGTCACGGGCAACTTCGTGATGATCGGGCTGGAGTTGGCGGGCTCCGGTCAAGGTGTGCTCGCCAAGCTGCTGGCGCTGCCGATGTTTGTGCTGGCCGTGGCTGCAACCAAGTTGGCGGTGGCGGCGCTCACGCGGCGCGGCGTGGCGCCACTGCGACCGCTGTTGTTGGCGCAGGCGGTGCTGTTGCTGGCATTCATGGTGGCGGGGTTGCTGGCGTTGCCGATTCAATCGGCCGATGCACCGGCCACCATCATCGTCGGGCTGATCGGCGTGGCGGCGATGGGGGTGCAGAACGCCAAGGCGCGCATTGTTTTGTCGGAGCATGCGCCAACGACCATCATGACGGGCAACACCACGCAGATCGTGATTGATGTGGTGGAGTTGTTGTCGCTTGGCAGCACGCAGAAGGAAGCAGCGCGTACGCGGTTGCGGAAGATGGTGCCACCGCTGTGTGGGTTCGCCATCGGCGCGGTGTTGGGGGCGTTGGCGTTTTCGGTTTTTTCGTTTTGGTGTGTGGTGCCGCCGGTGTTGATTTTGCTGGGGCTGGCGGTGGTGCAACGGTAGATGGACTGTCGGGGTTTTGTTTTTGATCTTGGTGGTCCACTCCCCTTTCGTTCCCTGCCGGGACCGACTCACTTTTCTTTGTCTTGCCAAAGAAAAGTAAGCAAAAGAAAGGCGCGCCCGAGATGGCGAACCCTTCCTTGAATTTTCGTAACCGTGCGGAGACGGGGAAAACTCGCTGCGCTCAAACAGTTCCCCGTCTTTTTTCCGCCCGCTTACAAAAATTCAAGGCGCCATCAAGGGCTCAACGTCAAAAGAAAAGGCCAACCCATCGTGAGGTTGGCCTTGTCGTTTGGGGCTGGCGCCCAGAGGGTTTGGCCTTTGACTTTCCCTGCCCTATGCGGCGCCTTGAATTTGTGTTGCAAGGAGGAAAAAGAGAGGAGGCTGTCTGAGCGTAGCGAGTTTGCCTCCTCTCCCTCCTTGCGACAGAAATTCAAGGAATCTGTCGCCGCATCGGGCGCGCCTTTCTTTGCTTACTTTTCTTTGGCAAGACAAAGAGGGCCTGTCCGAGATTTTG
>NZ_JSZO01000016.1 GCF_000801955.1 Ralstonia sp. A12 | reverse complement strand
TGTTTCGGTTTCTTAATAATCGTGGTTTGCCGTCGTGGAGCGCTGCAAAGCCTTGAATTCAAAGGAAATGTTTCGGTTCCTTAATGATCCATTTATGGTTGTCAACTTCAACGAGCGGAGTGTACTATTTCGCGCCAGTCGAGACCAACATTTAACTCGCCAATTCCGGCGAATATGATTGGATATCGACGCACCGCTTTGAAACTTTGAAGAGTCTCGCCGTGGCCAACTCCATGTCTATTTCCCGCGTTCTCCGTTCCCTTATCGTCCTGGCTGGTGCTGCTGCCCTGATCACAGGCTGCGCCACAAGCAACCCAGGCCCGCAAACGGACGAGGCATTCAAGCAAAGCATGTCGGAGGCAGAGGCTGCCGCTAAGGGTGGCCAGCAAGACAAGGCCATCGAGCTGTATCAGCAGATCGCCAAGGCCAACCCGACCCGTGACGACCCGTGGGTGCGCATCGCCCAGCTCCAGTTCGGCTCGGAAAAGTATCCGCAGGCCATCCTGGCCGCAGAAGAAGCGCTGCAGCGTGATGGCAGCGACCGTCAGGCCAAGAGCATCCTGGCTGTGAGCGGCCTGCGCGTGGCGCGCCGTTCGCTGCAGGAGCTGCGTGCTGACAGCGCGCTGGCAGGCGACGTCAAGACCGATGCACAGGTGCTGGCCAAGATGCTGCGTGACACGCTGGGCGAGCAAGTCCTCTTCCCGGGTGAGCAACAAGCCACCAAGCCGGTCGTCAAGCGCCGCCCGGTCGTCAAGCGTGCCGCTCCGGCTGCAACCGAGGCTGCCAACCATGGTGGCGCAGCGGCTCCAGCCGCCACCGGCGGTGCCAGCGGTAGTGCCGATCCGTTTGGCGCGCTGCGCTAAGCGTTGCACTAGTCCCGCATCTGTGGAGGAACGAGATGGCCAAGAAAGAAAGTGTGCAGAAGCGTCTGCAGAAGGTGCGCCCGCCGCGCGTGCAACTGACGTATGACGTCGAGATTGGCGACGCGATTGAGCAGAAAGAGCTGCCGTTCGTCGTGGGCGTGGTGGCTGACCTGTCGGGCCAGTCGGAAGTGCCGCAACCCAAGCTGCGCGACCGCAAGTTCGTCAACATCGACCGCGACAACTTTGACGACGTGATGTCGGCCGTTGAGCCGCGCGCCGCCTTCCAGGTGCCCAATACGCTGACGGAAACGGGCGGTAAGTTCGGTGTCGACCTCAAGTTCCGCTCGATCGAAGATTTCAGCCCCGAGGCCGTGGTCCAGCAGGTTGAGCCGCTGCGCCAGCTGCTGGAGGCGCGTTCCAAGCTGGCCGATCTGCGCAACAAGATGGCCGGCAACGACAAGCTGGAAGACCTGTTGGCCGACGTGCTGAAGAACACGGAAAACGCGAAGAAACTCGGCGCCAAGACAAACGGGGGCGAGGATGCTTGAGAACCAATCCGCTGCGCAGGGCGCCTCGGTTGCCGAGGAAGTCAGCCTGCTCGACAGCATCGTCGAGCAAAGCCGCGTTGCCAAATCCGACTCCGAGCGCGAGCGCGCCAAGGACATCATCGGTGAGCTCGCCAGCCAGGTGCTCAACGGCACCGTGGTGGTGTCCGACAACCTGTCTGCCACGATCGATGCGCGCGTGGCCGAGCTGGATCGTTTGATCTCGTCGCAGCTGAGCGCGGTCATGCACGCGCCGGAATTCCAGAAGCTGGAATCCACTTGGCGCGGGATGAACTACCTGGTCAAGGAAACGCAGACCGGTACGACGATCAAGATCAAGGCGCTCAACGCGACCAAGCGCGATCTCGTGAAGGACTTCAAGACGGCCATCGAGTTTGACCAGAGCGCGCTGTTCAAGAAGGTGTACGAAGAAGAGTTCGGCACCTTCGGCGGCGCACCGTTTGGCGCGATGATCGGCGACTTTGAAGTGACGCGTCAGCCTGAGGACATGTACTTCATCGAGCAGATGGCGCACGTGGCCGCCGCCGCGCACGCACCGTTCATCGCTTCGTCGTCGCCTGAGCTGCTGGGCCTTGAATCGTTTGCCGACCTGGGCAAGCCGCGCGACCTGGCCAAGGTGTTCGACACGGTGGAATACGCCAAGTGGAAGTCCTTCCGCGAGTCGGAGGATTCGCGCTACGTGGGGCTGACCTTGCCCCGCTTCCTGGGCCGTCTGCCGTACAACCCGAAGGACGGCACCACCGTTGAAGGCTTCAACTTTGTCGAAGACGTGGACGGCACCGACCACAGCAAGTACCTGTGGTGCAACGCCGCCTGGGCTTTCGGCGCACGCCTGACGGCTGCATTTGAAGACTTCGGCTGGTGCGCGGCCATCCGCGGTGTGGAAGGCGGTGGTCTGGTTGAAGACCTGCCGACGCATACCTTCAAGACCGACGATGGCGAAGTCGCACTCAAGTGCCCGACCGAGATTGCCATTACCGACCGCCGCGAGAAGGAACTGAGCGACCTCGGCTTCATTCCGCTCGTGCACTGCAAGAACTCTGACTACGCCGCGTTCTTTGCTGCGCAGTCGGTGCAGCGGCCGAAGAAGTACGACACGGATAGCGCCAACGCCAACGCAGTGTTGTCGGCGCAGCTCCAGTACATCTTCTCGGTGTCGCGTGTGGCGCACTACCTGAAGGCGATGATGCGCGACAAGATCGGCAGCTTCGCCTCGGCCAAGAACGTCGAGACGTTCCTCAACCGCTGGATCTCGCAGTACGTGCTGCTGGACGACAACGCCACGCAAGAACAGAAGGCGCAATTCCCGCTGCGTGAGGCGTCGATCCAGGTGTCGGAAGTGCCGGGCAAGCCGGGCACGTACCGCTCGGTGGCGTTCCTGCGTCCGCACTTCCAGCTGGATGAACTCTCGATCTCGCTGCGGTTGGTGGCCGATCTGCCCAAGCCGACCAACTCGTAATCATCATTCCTGACCGGACTCTCCCCGGGGGGGAATGTTCGGGCCTAACCACGCGTTGCGCTCGTTACATATTGCAGTACCAACAACCTATCTATTGAAGAGGGTCTCTGTATGAAGGATATCTACGTCAAGTTCGACAGCCCGGCAATCAAGGGGGAGTCGCAAGACAAGGATCACAAGGATTGGATCGAGATCAACAGCTGGTCGCAAGCCATCGTGCAGCCGCGTTCGGCCACGGCTTCGACCGCCGGCGGCCACACGGCCGAGCGCTGCGAGCACCGCGACATGGTGTTCTCGAAGGATCTGGATGTGGTCAGCCCGCTGCTGTACCAACACGCTTCGGGCGGCACGACCTTCGGTGAAGTCACGATCGAATTCTTCCGCGCAGATGGCGAAGGCAACCGCGTGAAGTACCTCGAAGTGAAGCTGAAGAACGCCATCCTGAGCGAAGTCGATTCGCAAGTGGTGGCCCAAGGCATCCCGAGCGACACGTTCAGCCTGCGTTACGCCGCTGTGCAGTGGAAGTACACGCAGCAGAAGGGCGCTGGCGGCCAGGGCGGTAACTCGCAAGGCGCCTGGAGCCTCACGAAGAACGACAAGACGTACTCGGTCTAACGTTTTAACGTTTGGCGTTCTGATTGCAAGCGCCGCAGCCGTACGCTGCGGCGTCTTGCATTGGCATCGGCATCTGCAACCGCAGTATGAAAGGCTTCGAACCCAGCCTGCTCGACAAGCTCTTCGACGACGAGCCCCACGCGCCCATGCCTACGGCATTGCGCCAGCTCTCGCTTGAAGAACTCAAGAGCACGGTCGCGCGCGACATTGAATCCCTGCTCAACACACGTATCGTGTTTGAGGAGGACGATTTGCATGGCTTGCCGGAGTGCAAGCGGTCGCTGCTCACCTATGGGCTCAACGATTTTGCCGGCCTGAGCCTCGCTAGCTTCTACGACCGCAACTACATCTGCCAATCGCTCACCAAGGCGATCGAGCGCCATGAGCCGCGCCTGCAGCATGTGAACGTGTCGCTGGAGATCAACGAGCGGGCGACCAACGCGCTGTGCTTCGGGATCAGCGCGGTGCTGCTGGTGGGGCCTGCGCGCGAGCCGGTGAGTTTTGACGCCACGCTGCAACCGTCCACGCTGCGCTACTCCGTTTCGCGCGGGCGCGGTTGAGATTGCCTTCGGGCCTGAGCGATACCTGACAACGGGTAGTGCAGCAGGACCGACACCGGACCGCAAGGAAGATGGAAGAGCTGCTGCCCTACTACGAACGAGAACTGGCCTTCCTGCGCCGGTACTCGCGCGACTTCGCCGAGCGGTATCCGAAGATCGCCGGCCGGCTTGCCATGTCTGGCGACGGCTGCGACGACCCGCATGTCGAGCGGATGATCGAATCGTTCGCCTTCCTGACCGCACGCGTCAGCAAGAAGCTCGACGACGACTACCCCGAATTTACCGAGGCGCTGCTGGAGGTCCTGTACCCCCACTACCTGCGCCCGTTTCCCTCGTGTTCGGTGGCACATTTCGATGTGCGTGGCGTGGCTGCGCAACTGAGTGCCCCGGTCACGATTCCACGTGGCACCTTCCTGACCACGCGCATCGTGCGCAAGGTGGAATGCCGCTTCCGCACCGCGTACGACGTGACCTTCGCGCCCGTGCGGGTGGCTTCGGCCACCTTCGAGCGTGCGGTGTCCGCACCGGCTGCTGTGCAGTTGCCCAAGGGTGCGACCGGTTCCATTGCCATCACGCTGGAGCACGTTGGAGAGCGTGGCGGCTTCGAGTCGCTGCAACTGGACAAGCTGCGTGTCTACATGGATGGCGAACCGTCGTTCGTGGCCGCGCTTGGGGATGCGCTCTTCCTGCATACCGCCGCCGCTTACGTGGAGGGCGAGCGCACTGGCGTGTGGAAGCGCTTGGCCGGCGTGCCACTGCTGGAAGTCGGCTTTACCGAAGACCAATCCCTGATCGATTGCCCGGCGCGTTCGCACCCGGCCTATCGATTGCTGACCGAGCATTTCAGCTTCTCGGAGAAGTTCAACTTCTTCGACATCGATCTGGCGGCGCTGCGGCGCGGTCTGACGCCAGGCACGCCGGTGCGCAAGCTCGTTCTGCATCTCGTGCTGAAAGAGGTGCGCAGCGATTCCCACGCCGCGCGTCTGCTCGAAAACCTGCAAGCCGAGCATCTGCGCCTGCACTGCACGCCGGTGGTCAACCTGTTCCAGCAGAAGGCGGACCCGATCCGCATTGAACACACGGCCAGTGCATACCCGGTGGTGGCGGACAGCCGTCGCGCGCATGGCTTCGACATCTATTCGATCGACAAGGTGCAGCTTGTGCGCGAGACCACCGCGCACGAGCAGGTGACGGAGTTCCGCCCCTTCTACTCGTTGCACCACGGCGAAGAGCCGGGCCGTGCAGGCCACTACTGGCTGGCCCGCCGCAACGAGATGGTCGCGCAGCGCAGCCCTGGCTTCGAGACCGAGATCTCGATTGTCGATACGCAGTTCGACCCGGCCAGCCCGCAGACCGATACGTTGAGCCTGTCGGTCACTTGCACCAATCGCGACCTGCCGGCGACGCTGGCGTTTGGTCAGCCCGATGGTGACCTGTCGATGGAGGGCAGCTCGATTGCCCGCAACATCACGTTCCTGCGCAAGCCGACACCTTCCATGCGGTTTGGCGGCGGACGCGCGGCGCAGTGGCGGTTGATCTCGCTGCTGGCGCTCAACCACCTTTCGCTCGTACAGAACGGGCTGCCGACCCTGAAGGAAATGTTGCGCCTGCATGATCTGCCGCGCAGCGCGATTTCCGCACGGCAGATCGAAGGCATCGTGGGTCTGGATTACCAGCCGGCGACGCAGTGGCTGGCAGGCAAGCCGTTCGCCACCTTTGTGCGTGGTCTGGAAATCCGCCTCACGCTGGACGAGGACGCCTTTGTCGGCACCGGCCTGCACCGCTTCATTCGCGTGCTGGACCACTTCTTCGGCCTGTACGTCCACATGAACAGCTTTGTACAGCTGATTGCGGTGTCGCGCCGCAGCGGCAAGGAACTGGTCAAATGCGCACCCCGCAGCGGCGAATCGATCCTGGTGTGATCCGCCGGCTGCTCAAGCAGCCGCACCGGTACCAGTTCTTCCAGGCCGTGCGGCTGCTGGAGCAGCTCTTTGCACGCCGTGGCGGCACCACGCCCGAGCAGGCACTGGCCACGCGGGTGAGCTTTCGCAACACGCTGTCT
Source organism: Ralstonia sp. A12 (assembly GCF_000801955.1). Classification (GTDB taxonomy): domain Bacteria; phylum Pseudomonadota; class Gammaproteobacteria; order Burkholderiales; family Burkholderiaceae; genus Ralstonia. Next base: position 213,398 of record NZ_JSZO01000016.1, on the reverse strand, counting down.
TTGTCGTTTCCGCCCAGCGAGCTGCAGGGGATCGAGGTTGAACGCCTTGACCCTGCCATGCTGGAGAGCGACGAGGCCTTCATGGCTGCGTTGGAAGACGGCGCACTCGACTCGCTGGCCATTACGCCCACGTTCTTCGGCATGCTGGGCGGGCAGGGTGCCTTGCCGCTGCGCTACACCGAGATCGTTGCCGAGCGCGAGTCGGTCTGGCGCGACCGCGCCGCCCGCGCGTTCTTCGACATCTTCTCGAACCGGGCAACGGCGCTGTTCTACCTCGCGTGGAAAAAGTATCGCCTGCCGTTTCAGTACGAAGTCGACAACAGCAAGCACTACCTGCCGCTGTTGCTCTCGCTGGCAGGTGCGGCCGACAAGACGCTGCGCAGCGATCTGGCTGGCACGCCCGGCGCCATCCACGACGAGGCACTCGCCGGCTATGCCACGGCGGTGCGACATCGGCCGGTATCCGCAGCGTATCTGCAGCGCGTGCTGGCGGACTACTTCCAGGCGCCGGTGCGTGTGGAGCAGTTCGTGGGCGGTTGGTATCACGTGCCTGCATCGCAGTACACGCGGCTGGGTAGCACGAGCAACGTGCTGGGCGCCACGGCGCTGGCCGGCGCGCGCGTCTGGCAGCGCGACCTGCGCGTTCGCCTGTGGGTTGGCCCGCTCAAGCGCGCGCAGTACCGCAACTTTCTGCCCGGCGCGCCGGGCGCACTGGCGCTGCGCAAGATGCTGACCATCCTGTGCGGCACCACGCTCGAATTTGAGATCAAGCTGATCCTGCGCCAGCAGGACGTGACTGGCTGCACGCTCGGCGCACAAGACAGCGGCAGGATCGGGTGGGACACCTTCCTGTGCTCGCGCCCCGCGCAGCAAGACCGCAGCGACGCACGCTACACACTCGCGCCGCTGCACTGACACCAACACACACACCTTCTCGACCCTTCGGAGCCCTGCCGCCATGGCCATCCCACTCAAGACCCTGATCGCCAAGCTGAACGCGACCAGCCGGCAGGCTGCCGAGCGCGCCGCCTCGCTGTGCATGGCGCAAGGCAACTACGAGGTCGACCTTGAACACCTGTTCCTGGCGCTGCTGGAAAATCGCCGCAGCGATTTCGCCGTGGCCGCGCGTGCCAGTGGTATTGATCTGGCAGCGCTGCAGCGTGATCTGGAAGCCGAGGTTGGCCGCTTCCAGAAGGGCAACACGCGCACCCCGGCGTTCTCGCCGTACCTGCCGAAGCTGTTCGAGCATGGCTGGCTGATCGCCTCGCTGGACTCGCAAATCACGCGCATCCGCTCCGGCCACCTGCTGCTGGCGTTACTGACTGAGCCTAGCCTGTCGGCGCTGGCCGAGCGCGGGTCACGCCTGTTTGCCAAGTTCGAGGTCGACCGCCTCAAGCACGATTTCGAGCGCATGGCCGCCGGTTCGGATGAACAGGAGCAGGCCGTCGACATCGCCGATGATGCGACCGCCCAGGCCGAAGACGGCAGCAAGCCTGCTGCGGCGCTGTCGTCTACGCCGGCGCTCGACCAGTTCACCGTGGACCTGACGCAATCGGCGCGCGACGGCCGCATCGATCCGGTCATCGGCCGCGATGCTGAGATCCGGCAGGTGATCGACATCCTGATGCGCCGCCGCCAGAACAACCCGATCCTGACCGGCGAGGCCGGTGTGGGCAAGACCGCCGTGGTGGAAGGTCTGGCCCTGCGCGTGGCCGCCAACGACGTGCCGCCGCCGCTGCAGGGCGTGACGCTGCGCACGCTCGACATGGGTTTGCTGCAAGCCGGTGCTAGCGTGAAGGGCGAGTTTGAGAACCGCCTGAAGAACGTGATCGACGAGGTCAAGAAGAGTCCGAAGCCGATCATCCTGTTCATCGACGAGGCACACACCATCATCGGTGCAGGCGGCCAGGCCGGCCAGAACGATGCGGCCAACCTGCTCAAGCCGGCCCTGGCGCGCGGTGAGCTGCGCACGATTGCCGCCACCACGTGGAGCGAGTACAAGAAGTACTTCGAGAAAGACGCCGCACTGGCCCGCCGCTTCCAGGTCGTCAAGGTGGAGGAGCCGAGCGAGCCGCTGGCGGCCTCCATGCTGCGCGGTATGGCCCCGCTGATGGAGCGCCACTTTGGCGTGCGCGTACTGGACGAGGCGATTACCGAGGCAGTGCGGCTGTCGCATCGCTATATCAGCGGGCGCCAACTGCCGGACAAGGCCGTTAGCGTGCTGGACACGGCTTGCGCCAAGGTGGCGCTCGGCCAGAGCGCCACGCCTGGCGCCATCGAAGACGACCAGAAGACGCTCGAACGCCTGCAGGGCGAGATCAACGCGCTCGAACGCGAGCAGAGCGTGGGCGCAGAGCACGATGCGCGCCTGGAGGCCCTGAACGCGCAGCGCGTTGAACTGGAACAGCGCGTCGCCCAGAACACCGAGCGCCTTGCCAAGGAGCGCGAACTCGTCGCCCGCATCCAGGCCTTGCGCGAAGCACGCGAGAGCGGTGCCGAGCAAGCGGGCGAAGAAGACGCGCTGCCGGTGGCGGCCAACAGCAACGTGGTGTCGATGCCCAAGCGTGCCCGCACCGCAGATGAGCCGGACGAACTGGCCAAACTGCTGGCCGAACTGCGCACGCTGCAAGGTGAAACCCCGATGGTGCCGCTGCAGGTGGACGGCCACGTGGTGTCGGAAATCGTCTCTGCCTGGACGGGCATTCCGCTCGGCCGCATGGTCAAGGACGAGCTGCGTACGGTGCTGAACCTCAAGCCGCTGCTGGCCGCCCGCGTGATTGGCCAGAACCACGCGCTGGATGCCATCGCACAGCGCGTGCGTACCGCCACCGCCAACCTGGAAGACCCGAACAAGCCGCGCGGCGTGTTCCTCTTCGCCGGCCCGTCGGGCGTGGGCAAGACCGAGACGGCGCTGGCACTGGCCGACATTCTCTACGGCGGCGAGCGCAAGCTCATCACCATCAACATGAGCGAGTACCAGGAGGCGCACAGCGTGTCGGGCCTCAAGGGCTCGCCCCCGGGGTACGTCGGCTATGGCGAGGGCGGTGTGCTGACCGAAGCCGTGCGCCGTAACCCGTACAGCGTGGTGCTGCTGGATGAAGTGGAGAAGGCGCACCCCGACGTGCTGGAGATGTTCTTCCAGGTGTTCGACAAGGGCGAGATGGACGACGCCGAAGGCCGCCCGATCGACTTCCGCAATACCATCATCATCCTCACGTCCAATGTGGGCTCGTCGAACATCATGCAGGCCTGCCTGAACAAGGCGGCTGAAGAGCTGCCTGATGCCGATGCCCTGGCTGAACAATTGCGCCCGACGCTCTACAAGGCGTTCAAGCCCGCGTTCCTCGGTCGTATGAAGGTGGTGCCGTACTACCCGATTTCCGACGACGTGCTGGCCGAGATCATCACGCTCAAGCTGGGCCGCATCCGCGATCGCGTGGCCGTCAATCACAAGGCCACGTTCCAGTGGGACAACGCGCTGGTGGAATCCGTGCTCGCGCGTTGCACCGAGGTGGATGCCGGCGCGCGTGCGGTTGATCACATCCTCAACGGCACACTGCTGCCGGAGATTGCCGAGTCGGTGCTCACGCGCATGGCCGAAGGCGGCAGCGTTGAGAAGATCAAGGTAGGCGTCGGCAAGAGCGGCGAGTTCAAGTACCGCATTCAATAAGCGAGCACACCATGGTCTCTCCGACCGAGCTGGCAAACCTGCTGCGCGCGGCCTTCACTCAGGCCAACCGCCTGCTGCGGCTGGAAACGCCGCTGGGGCCGAACGTGCTGCTGCCCGAACAACTGGACGCCGCCGAGCATATCGATGCAGGCGGCTTCCGGCTGGAGCTGACGGCGCTGTCCGATAACGCCGACATCGATTCGACCAAGCTGCTCGGCCAGCCCGTGCGGCTCGATCTGCTCACGCAGCAAAGCCGCAGCACGCTGCGCCCGTTCCACGGCCACGTCACGCGTTTTGAGCAGCTCGGCGCCAACGGCGGCCTGGTGCGCTATCGGCTGGTGATCGAGCCGTGGTTGGCCTTCCTGCGCTATCGCCGTGACAGTTTCCTGTTCCAGGACATGTCGATCATCGAGGTCATCGACAGCCTGTTTGGTGACTACCAGGGCCAGGGCCGCCTGGTGCCCGCGTGGCGCTGGGCGTTGCGCGACAACTCGGTCTACACGCGCCGCAGCGTCATCACGCAATACGAAGAGAGCGATTTTGATTTCGTCACGCGCCTGCTTGCGGAAGAGGGCTTGTTCTACTTCTTCGAGCACGAAGCCAAGGACGGCGACGCGCTGGGCGTGCACCGCATGGTCATCGCCGATGCGAATGACGTGTTCACCGACAACGCACAAGCCAGCATCCGCTTTGGCCGTGCCGACACCACCGCCACCGAAGACGTGATCGACCGCTGGCAGGGCACGCGCCGCTGGCAGACCAATGCCGTGTCGATTGCAAGCTGGGATTACCGCACCAACGCCAAGCGCACGGCGCAGCTCGGCGCACAGCAGCGAGGTAGCGACGGCCCGCAACTGGTGTTGCAAGACACGGACTACCCTGGCCAGTACTGGTTTGAAGACAACAACCAGGCGCAGCGCGTCGCGCGGCTGATGATGGAAGCGCTGGAGCTGCGCGACAAGCAGTTCGACGGCGAAGGCAGCGTCCGTACGCTGTCCACTGGCACGCGCTTCAAGTTGACCGACCACTTTGATCACGACGAAGGCGACCAGCGCTTTGCCGTGCTGGCCGTCACGCACCAGGCGCGTAACAACTTCAATGACCGTTTCGGGCAAGTGCTGACCGAGACGCTGGGCGCATTGAAAGGCGGTGATGCGCTGGCCGCCGGTGACAACAAAGGTGCTGGTGACGACGCCACGTTCTATCGCAACCACTTCACCGTGGTGCGCGACAGCGTGCCTGTGCGCCCGCAACAGAGCGACGCGCAAGGCCGAGCGCTGCATCCGCGTCCGACCGTCAACGGCAGCCAGACTGCATTGGTTGTTGGTGCGGATGGCCCCGTGCATACCGACCGCGACCACCGCATCAAGGTGCAATTCCATTGGCAGCGTGGTGCGCGTTCAGCCAGCCGCCAATCGCACCCGGCCGGCGATGACAACGCGCGCGCCAGCGCGGGCCTAGGCGCTTGGGTGCGTGTGGCCGCTGCCGTGGCCGGCCCCAACTGGGGTGGCGTGGCGCTGCCGCGCGTGGGTCAGGAAGTGCTGGTGGAATTTCTGCAAGGTGACATCGACCGCCCTGTGGTGGTGGGCGCTGCCTACAACGGCACTGGCCAGACCGACGCGCAGTACAACCAGAACCAAGCCGGCGCGGCTGGCGCCACCGGCAATGCACCCGCATGGTTTGCGGGCGACAGCAAGAGTCAGGGTGCGTACGCCCATAACGCCGTGCTCTCCGGCATCAAGACGCAGGCGCTGGCCGGCAGCCAGGCCGGTTCGTCCGGCTACAACCAACTCGTGTTTGACGACACAGCAGGCCAGGGCCGTACACAGCTCAGCACCACGCAGGCTGCTACTGGCCTGGTGCTGGGGCATCACAAGGAACAGATCGACAGCGCGCGTCAGGCGGACCTTGGCCACGGTGCAGCACTCGCTACCGACGACAGCGGCAGCGTGCGTGCGGGTGCCGGCCTCTTGCTTACGGCACACAGCGCCGGCACCGATGCCGCATTGCAGGACAGTGAAGCTGCCGCCAGCCAGATCGAAGCGACAAGCGAGTGGGCAGAGTCCTTGGCCGATGCAGCGAAGAAGCAGAAGGCCGGCCTGGCGGATGAGCCTGATGCGAAAGAACTCCCTGCACTCAAGCAACTGCGCCACACCACCGAAGTCCTGCGTCATGCAGAAAGCGCTGGCGAAGGCGCCGAAGCGGTTGCCTACAGCGAGCCGCATCTGCAGATCTCCGCGCCCAAGGGCATCGTCACCACCACGCCAGCGGATGCGGTGATCGTTGCCGGTACGCAGGTGACGCTGGCCGCCAAGCAGGATGCGAATGTGGCGGTGGGCGGCAACCTGTCCGTTGCCGTGGCCGAGGGGCTGAGCCTGTACGCGCACGGAAAATCGCTCGGAAAGGCTGGGGATGCAACACCGGGTATCGCTATGCATGCGGCCAGTGGCAAGGTGGGGTTGAGCAGCCTCAAGGGCGAGAGCCACCTGGTGGCAGAGAAGGCCGTGACGGTGGCGTCCACGCAGGGCAACGTGACGGCTGAGGCGAAGCAGTACGTGCTCGTCAATGCGGGCGGTGCGCAGATCAAGGTGGCCAACGGCACGATTGAGTTGCATGCGCCTGGGATGGTGACGTTTAAGGGGGCAGGGCATCAGTTTGTGGGGCCGGGTGGGGCGGCGGTGAATAACACGCTGGCCAGCGGCAATCTGAAAGGATGCGGCATGCAGGAAAGCAGCGCCGCTGCCAGTGGTGCTGGCTCGGTGTCGCGTTGAACCGGGAGATGAGTGGTATGCCCCATCGCACGCTGGCGGACCTTGAGCAGGTGCTGCTGGACCCAGTTAGCGAACAGGCGAGTGATGCGCCTCATGACGCGATCGCGCTCTGCGAAGCGCTTGCCGCCGACTATCACGCACGCAAGCGGCGGCAAGCCCCTGAAGACCGGCCCCTGCGTGTCTACTTGCTGCTTGACCGTTGGGACGGCAGCCAGTTCGCCGTCGAGTTGTCTGATGCCTGGCCTGAAGCCGTCGCTGAGCGTGTGGCGGTGCCCGATGCCTTTTACGCGGGCCGGGAGGGGGAAGCGCCCTGCGTGGTGCCGTTGCCCGACATCGCGTTACCTGATGGTAGTGCGGACACCTTCGGCCAAGTGAAGGCGCAGGAAACGCTGGCCCGCTGGTTGCTGGCAACCAACCAACAGGCTTACCAAAGGCTGGTGCGGCAGGATGTGTGTGCGGTAGTCGCCAGCGCGGATTCCGCCGCCTCGGTTGCGCAACACCTGGCCAAGCTGGGCCTCCAGTACCCCCCGGGCGACCGCGCTGCAAGGCTGTTCCGCTACCAGGACCCGCGTGTCATGCAGCGTGTGTGGCCGGAATTGAGTGCCACGCAGCAAGGCGCGTGGCTCGGTCCAATGCAGGCATGGTGGACGTTGATGCAGCCGTGGGGGCCGTGGGCGCAGGAAGAGTTGATGGCTTCGGATGCGCGCACCGTACCCAGCCCTGTTTGGTTCAAGGCAGAGCAGCCGACGATACAGGATGCGCAGACCGAAGCGCTGATGCTGAACCGGCTGATGAGTGCTAGGCAGTGGCAGGCAGCGCATGCCTCCCCTTGGGGGCACCAAAGCTGGGCCGCGCTGGCGTCTGTAAAGGTTCCTATGGACCAGCAGCCAGACGGCGTTGCCATGTCCGCCGCCATTGCCCAAGGACAGCGTCTTGGGCTCGATGATCAAGACCTTGAGGCCTTCATTGCGCTGTCATGGCTGCTTCCCGGCGAAGAGCAGGCGACCCATGCCCACGCGCGCGATTGGGAAGACCAACAGAACCAGCGTGCGCTTGAACACGTCTTGCACCAGATGCGTAGCCAACCGGGCTCACGCTTTACCAGCGCGTGGCTGAGCGCGCAAACCCTATTCAGACCGTAGCTGATCGATCATGCCGTGCGAAAAACCCTGCACAAACTGCAAACGCGAGGGCCTGCCCATCCTCTTCACCCGCTACGCGGCGGCCTACAGCGCCCAAGACAAGGGCATGGCGGCGTTGCGAAAGTTGGCCCCCATCAAACCCCTGGAAAGCAAGCCGGGTGGGGTAGACATCAAGACTGCGGTCTACGGGGTGCGTATGCTGCGCACCGGTTATCTCTATGTGCGCTTCGTCAATCCTGCCTATCGCGCGCCCCAATGGTGGGGCTTTGCGGTGCATCCGCACGGCTACCTGATGCAATTCACGGTCTCGCAGCCGGAAACTGCGCAGGCGAAGGTGGCCTGCGCGCGCGACGCACGCCAAGCCAATAACTCCCTGATATGGGTTCCTGACGCTCAGAACGTCACCGAATTTCACTACCTCTTTCATCCCGACGTCATTGACTATCAGCACTTGATGCATGAGATCGAGCCTAAGCGAGATCAATACATGCAGAAGCTGGACATTGCCGCATGGGCTAAAGGAACAACCTCGCAGACTCACACCTGCACCCCTGACAAGCTCGCCACCCAGGTGCCGGAGTTTGCGGCGCTGGGAAATCAGGCAGTTTGTGATGCCTTGGAAGGCCAGTTCTTCGGCCTCATGGGCAGCGACCCCATTGAGCGTGGCTGGGGTGATTGGGAAGAAGCTGTTGAATATGACGAGGAAGAGGATGCTCCCGGCACCGCCGGCATGATGGGCGTCAAGGTACCGACCGGCAACAAGCTGACAACCGTCGTCAATCACAAAGGGCCCACCTACGATAAAGCCCACGGACAGCGTCTGAAGCAGATGGCCGAGTTCCTGCAGAAGAATAAGGGTGCAGTGGTGGCTTGCGCAGATCCCATCGGCATCGCGCAGACCCTGTCGATGTGTCTTCCGTTGATGGCCACGCCCTACGAGTTATGGATGAACAGCGCGCCGGCCAAGCCGCTCACCGACTTCCCCAAACTCACTAATGGCTGGTTGGTTTCCGCTGCTGGTTCGATTGATAACCTGCTGGGTGCCATGAAGCAGGGGTTGACCCAGTCGCAGAACGCCGAATTGAAAGCATTGAAGGATCACCGGAAGCTGGTCAGCGATCGCAACCTCTTCGTGCCGAGCAGAATGGAGCGCCAGCCGGACGGTACGTATCGCTCGATCAGCCCGGATCAAGCCAGGGCTGAAGTGCTTGCACGACTGGACGCGAAAATCAGCAAGCAGCAGGCAGACATCGATGCGGGCAAGGTGGCGGACCCGAAGAACACCTTGACCGAAGCGCGCAAGCTGTTCGATCAATCGAAGATCGACGCCTTCAACAAGGAGCAACTCCAGCCGCAACTGAAAGCGCTGGATGAACGCTTAGATGCCCTGAGCCGCGATCTGATCGCCTGGCTGGATGCGGCAGCCATGCGCGGCGTGCTCGAACGCTACAACGGCAAAGACCCCGACCTAGGTGGCGACGGTGAACGCTTTGCGCTCCACTTGTCGGTAGCGCTGTTGAATTTGGACAGTTCCAACACGGGCCGACGCTATCTGGGTGCCAAGAACCCATTCACCTACGCGCGCGACAATCTGGTGGCTCGCGTGGTTGGCTGCAACAACGCGGCGGTGAGCAGCGAGGTATACAACGCGTGCCAGAAGCTGAACTTCTCCGCCGCAGCCAATACCAACGCCGGACAGCAGCGTGATCCGGCTGAACTGGAACTGAAACAACTGGACGCCATGATCGCGATGGTGGCGGGCTGGGGTAAGGTGGTCAAGTCTGCCGACAAGATGAACAAGTTGTATGACAAGCCGCCTACGACTGTCAGCGAGCGGCTCAAAGCCGCCAATGATGTGCAGTCAGCCATCAAGGCGGCTGCGGGTGCAGGATGGTCCTCCGTGCTGTTTGCTGCGGCTACGTTGGTAGCGGCGCGCGCGGGCGGCACTGAAAAGGAAAAGACCTTGTTGGGCGCTCGGGCGCTGGCGTTTGCACAGGGTTTTGGCAGCGATGCGCAAAGACTGTTGCTTGCCCAGCGCAAAGAGCAGGTAGAGAAGATTCTTGCCAAGAACCCGAAGCTAACAACCAAGGTCGGCGTGGGCGGGCCACGCGAGTGGCAGGCTGAGGCAGCAAGCCTGCAGCGTAAGTTGGACAAGGCAGTGGAAAGCAGCGGCACCAAGAGCATCGTGGGCAAGATGCGCGTGAGCGGTCTGCTGTTCATCGCCGATGCTTTCGGCACGTTGGTGGGCGGCACGGCCAAGGCGGGCATCAAGATGGATCCCCGGACGGCGATGGAAACCACTGGCCAATACCTGACACTGGTGGGTACCTTCCGAGACTTGCGCACCACCATGTGCGAGGAGATGGTGTTCAAGACGGTGGTGACCGAGGTCAAAGGGGCCGAGATTGTAGTGGCGCCATTTGCTCAAGGCACCAAGCTCGATGCGGTGGCGATCAAGCAACTGCTCAAGCTCAGGCAGGCGGCAGGGCGGTTTACCATTGCGGGCTCAGTGGTAGTGGTGGGGTTGGATGTGTTTGATGGGTGGCGGGCATTTAATGATGATAAGTCTTGGCTTGGTCGTGCCTACTTCGCCCGCGCAGTAGGGGCTGTGGCCACGATTACCGGGGTTGGCATCGGTATGGTCACCATCGAAATGGCCACTTTGGTCGCACGTCTGAACATGGTGGGGATCGTTGTCACAGTAGTCGCCACGATTGCCATCGAAACACTTAAGCCCAAGCTGTGGCAGGACTGGTTCCGTGCCCAGCCTTTCCGCACCGACAACGACAATACCGATGGCAGTTGGAGTCAGTGGTTTGCCAAACCATCACCACACAAAAGCAAGGCGCAAATGCTCAGCAAGTTGGACGAGGCCACCGATGATGCGAAGAAGGGAAGCTAGACATGTTTGAAGCACCTGTAGCCTTGGCCTGGAATCGCCGCAAGAACGGACGGAAGGCGGCGGTGGAAATCGTGGGTGACATCCACGAGTACACCAAGCTGTACGGGCCCAAGGAGTCAGTGGATGTGCCGTACTTGAATGCGCGCCAGTTGTTCGACTTCAATGAGCACTTCATTGAATGGGGTAGTCCCACGCGGGATCGAGCGATGGCAGTTATGCTTTCGATATCAGCCGCGTTCTTGGTCTTGATTCCGGTTCTTGCGATTTTTTTTACCGGAGAGTCTCGTAGTGGATTCACCACCGGTTCGGTTTTTTTCTGCATAGGGTTACTTGCATTCGGTTGGTTTGCCGCTGGCGTCTACTGGTACAACTATCTGCGCGCCACTGAGTTGACCGCTCTTTGCGCGCGCTACCGTTTCAACCGCACCACGCGCAAGGTCTACGTCCTTCGCCCGCGTCAGTTTGGCGGCAACGTAGTGCTCGATTGGGATCGCGTGCAGGCGCACCCCTACTGGCGTGCGCCCGGCGGGCTCAAGCTGGAGCCCGGTTTCCAGCACGACCCCCAGCTACGAGAGGCCCGCGCGAACGCTAGCGGCGGCTTCATGATGACTCGAGGCCTGCTGCTGTACTGGCCGCCACTGGATGCTGATGACCCCAAGCGCAAAGGCGAGGAGTTGCTGTGGGTGGGCCAATGGCAGTCTGGTATTAGCGATTGGGAATACATCCGCCGCTTTATGGAAGAGGGCATGAATGCCGTACCCAAGCCTGAGGCGAGCCACTACCGGCGCAAGGGTCGCAGTTCCCTGATGCAGCACTACTGGGAAGACGAGATGGACCCAGAGATTCGCCAAGCAGAACTACTGGGCGAACCTGATCCGAGAAGAGCCAAGATTTCGCTCATCGGTCGGCTGCTGCCGCTGCCTTTCCTATTTCTCAACAGCTTGGGTCAATGGCTGTGCTATTGGCCAACGTTCCCGAAGGCGTGGAACAGCGACTGCGGCCAGAAACGCCGCGAGGATGGGATTGGGCCGGAAGAACCGTTGCGGTGGAAAGTTCCGGCGTGAGAATCGAATCGATCTGCATTGAATTGGGTACCGGCGTTGTTATCGAATGAGGGGTTGGTGACGACGCGAGTAAAGGCGGCTGAGCATGTTTGAGGCACCCGTAGCCCTGACCTGGAACCGCCGCGCGAACGGGAGGAAGGCAGCCGTGGAAATCGTGGGTGATATCCACGAGTACACCAAGCTGTACGGCCCTAAGGAGCCGGTGGACGTACCGTATCTGAACGCACGCCAGCTGTTTGACTTCAATGAGCATTTCATTGAGTGGGGCAGTCCGATGCGGGATCGGGCAATGGCCGTCATGATTGGCTTCTTGTTAGCGGTGGTGGTGGTAGTTCCGTTTTTAGCGGCACTTGCGCTTCTATGCGACACGGTTCAAGGGAAAGACAACGATTTTTTATTGAATACCGTGGCTGTCGCGCTTTTTGGTTTTGCCCTCTTCGCCGCAGCCGTCTATTGGTACAACTACCTGCGCGCTACTATGCTGACGGCCTTATGTGCGCGCTATCGCTTTAACCGCACCACGCGCAAGGTCTACGTTCTTCGCCCGCGCAAGTTTGGTGGCAACGTCGTGCTCGATTGGGATTGCGTGCAGGCTCACCCCTATTGGCGTGCGCCCGGCGGTCTCAAGCTGAAGCCCGGGTACCAGCACGACCCCCAGCTACGAGAGGCCCGCGCCAACGCTAGCGGCGGCTTCATGATGACTCGAGGCCTGCTGCTGTACTGGCCGCCGCTGGATGCGGACGACCCTAAGCGCAAGGGCGAAGAACTGCTGTGGGTGGGTCAATGGCAATCCGGCATCAGTGACTGGGAGTACATTCGCCGCTTCATGGAAGAAGGCATGCACGCCGTGCCCAAGCCCGAGGCCAGCCACTGGCGGCGTAAGGGGCGCAGTTCCATGATGCAGCACTACTGGGAAGACGAGATGGACCCAGAGATTCGCCAAGCAGAACTACTGGGCGAACCTGATCCGAGAAGAGCCAAGATTTCGCTCATCGGTCGGTTGCTGCCGCTGCCTTTCCTATTTCTCAACAGCTTGGGTCAATGGCTGTGCTATTGGCCAACGTTCCCGAAGGCGTGGAACAGCGACTGCGGTCATAAGCGTCGCGAAAGTGGCATCGGGCCGGAAGAGCCGCTGCGGTGGGTGTCAACAAGAAAGTAATGGCTGCGAATTGCCAAGACCCAACACGCTGAGTTCGGTCTGAAAGCCGCGTAATCCCTTCCTCCAATACCCCCCGATACATGGCTACTGCCGCTACACCGATTCTTGACGGCCTGCTCGCCGACAGACTTATCAATCAAGAGCAACACGATCTCGCTTGTCAGCGGCTGTATGCCTTGTCTAGCGAACCCTTTCCCAATGCAGGCGAGGCCCTGATCTGGCTGCGCATGGAGGACATCCTGTCCGACGAGGATCTGGAGGAAATCGAAGCGCTGTCGGTCTCACAGGCCGGCTTCGCGGGCAACGCCGCACGCGTAGAGGCGCTTCAGCAAATGCATGCAGCAGTGCAGCGCGAAGCCGAGGCATACAACAAGGAGCTCCTGAAGCAATCGGACAAGGCCATGCTGGACGCCATGTTCCCGGGACCGCGCTGGCTCTGGTTGTGCGGTGGTGCAGTCTTGGCCGTAGCTGCTGCATGGTATGTATTGGCACCCGATGCAACGCCAGGGTGCGACGACGCTCGTGTGCAACAGGCGTTTCGCAGCGCCGCGTTCATGCAGAGCACGAAGGATGCCTTTCGATCGGCAGAGTCCGCGTCTGTGAACTACTTGTCGGCGCAGTTTTCAGACGTCAAGGAAGTGGGCTACCTCAAGGAAGAGCGCTCACGTGGCTGTACAGCGACCGTCAAGATCGGTGATATGGCGGTGCCCATGGGCTACAGCGTCAGTCCCACGGGCAAGAGCGGCGAGATGTTGGTGAAGGGAGAAGACCCGCGCGTTCTACGTGCCCGGTATCGTCAGATTGACGAAAAGCTCGGCCAGCCCGCCGGCGCCTCTCGCCTGCGCACGGCCTTCACAAACGGCGTGGACGACTTCACAAAACAGACCCGACCACTCCAACAGGATGCGTTCGACGCAGCGCGCAAGCGCAAGCGTGAGATGCGTGGGGAGCCCCCCGAAACCGACACGCGCACCGTGCGCAATGTGCAGCCCCTGAACAATTGCGAGGCACTTGGCAATGGCAAGTGGTCTTGCCGGGTACAAGCCGAGTATCGCGATATCGTGTTGTCCGCGCTGGGTCAATCCGAGTGGCAAGTCATGGAAGGCGACTTTGACTTTGTTCAGGATGGCGAGACCTGGCGCGTGAGTGACGGCTTTGCGCATCAGTACGTGAATGCAACCGTGCGCGCTCGAGTGGCACTCCTCAAGGGCGACGAGGTGGCAGAACGTCTGGAAGAAATTCAGAGTGCGAAGGACAAGCAAGCACGGCCTGCTGCCCCGCAGGAGGAAAGCAGTCCAGCTTCAGAGCCCAACCACTGACTGGTCGCACGGTTTCTGGACTCTTGTGGGTAGTAAGGCGTTCAGCTATGCCCGCATTAGTGCTTACGTCTCCTTGGGGCACACAACGCTCAACGTCTGCGAACGGATGCCCTGCGTGCGCCTGGCGGGAAAAGATGTGCCAGTCGCTGGGCCCCTTAGCAATGCCGTTCTGGTCAAATCCGCCAATGCCTAACGCAAGCCAGATGACCTCGGGGAGTATGGCTCCGTCTACTTTCGCTATTGATCTAACGGTGGAACGCCTGCCGGCAGGAACACAGACTTGACTAATGAATACGAAGATCCTGATGCGCCCGCTGGCTACGCGGTGCTGGTCCAACTTTGGAAGAAGCCTGATCCGTACTTCCAGAATCGAGACAAGCTGAAGCCCGTCGTCCCCTCATATCTGGACCCGTGGCGTGTAGCGCCGGACGATAGCCGCGTTCCTACGCATGAGACAGCGCGCACGCGCGATTGCCTTGTCGCGGTGTATCCCAATGCAATTGCAGTCGGTTCGCCACACAGTCTGTCTATTGGCCTGCCAGGCAGCTTCACTCGAATGGTGGTTTGGTTTTTCATCGTGATTTTCCCGATTGGGATGGGGTTGGCGAATCTCAACCTCTTTTGGGCAGATATTGGTGATCCCTGGACTTGGCCACTACTACTGCTGAATACATCGCTTTTTCTTCCTGTGATCTGGGGTTTTAACGCGATCGTGCGAACGCCGGCAGATTGGCCGATCCTGTTCAATCGAAAAGATCGAACGGTGACATTCATTCGGCCAGCTCGCCCTAAGCTCTTTAAGTTCTGGCAGTTCACGGACTCTGGTGTGTACACCGAGTCCTGGGATACGCTGAAGCTGCGTACCTACAAAATGGAGGTGCGGTACTCCAGGACTTTCTGGATGGTGTTGCAGTGGGGGGAGCCAAACAAGGATGGGCTGATGGCGGTGAAGGACTACGTGTCCATCGGTTACCAAGCTGCCGTGGACGAGCACTTGTTTCAGGTCTGGGAGCACGTCCGCCGTTACATGGAGGAAGACGGTCCATCCATCCTGCGGGGCGAGCGGTTGCGCAAGCCAGTGAACAATCGTACGTCGATGCCGTTTCCGCCGGACGTGATTGCTGCTGCGGGAGGCCCTGCATTGAGTGCGGCCGAGGTGGAGCGACTGAGTGGACTAGAACCTGCTGCACCACGCCAAGCGAGTGCGGTGACTTCCACGTGAGGCACGTTGCCAAAGCATCGCCGCAAGACGAAGCCTTGGCGGTGGCATACCGTTTAGTGTGCACGTGACAACTCCATCCGAGCACACATGTATCCCGATGAAACAGAATGTCTGACGCACCAGATAATCCACCCGGTGAAATCGCCATCGTTGGCGCGGTGATCACCTTGTTGATCGTCTTCCCAGCGCTCTTCCTGATCGGTTTTGGCTATGCAGACCCCTATCCACTGAGCGGCGTGCAAAGCGCGCGATGGTGGTGGCTGCGTTACCCGCTGGTCATCGCTGGGTTCATGGTGTGCCTGATCCCGCAGGTCATCATCGCAAGCCGGATTGATGATGCCGACGTTGCAAAGGAGTTTGAGAAGGTGACGGACGGAATGAACGCCGTGCTGTTTGCCACCGCGATTGTCGTCGTCACGTTCGGCGGCAGCACCCTGATGAATCTGTACAACGCCTCATACGGCGAGGGGTCGATAGTGAAGGCAAGGCGCTTGAGCACGTTTGTTTCTCCGAAAAGCAATCGAAGCATTGGCCGCACCGAGGTTGAATACGAGTTTCTGGAGGGGCCGCTAAAAGGAGAGACCCTTCGGTTCAGTTGGAGTGGTACGAGCGAATACGGTACCCGTGCCGACGACGGTAGGCTTGCCCTGATCTCGATGAAAAGAAGTTGGATGGGGATGTCGTTGTTGGGCGTGTACGACCAGTAGCTCTGCGCCTCAGGGAGTGGGCGCCGGACGCGGGTCAGCCCGTTGCTGACCGCATTTCGGGTGATTCCGGGTGCCGCAATCTTCATATGAAGATTTAGAAACAATCCCCCCAAATCCACCCTCCCTGAGTAGCATCAGCACCGTTGAATCCAATCGCAGCCAAGCGAGGATTGCCCTATTTTCAAACGCACCAACATGGCCCCATTGCTTCGCGTTGCCGCTGCCCCGATCCTCGCTGCGTTGATCGCCGGCCCCGCACTGGCAGGCGACGACGCACCCCTCCAGGTTTCGTATCGGCAAGTCCTCACCGAATACTTCAAGGATGCGACTGGCGCGGCCAAGAAGTACGACGGTCGTCGCCTTGAGTTCAAGGGGCAGGTGTATCCGCTGTCTGATGACAGCCTGAACACACTGGCTGTGACCGAAGACCTCAAGGTGGGTGCGCCGTTCCAAGATGACCAGCGCGACGCGTTGAAGGCTGTGTTTCCCGACAACAAGCTCTCGGCGTACAAGCCCAGCAAGGACATCACGCTCGATTGCCTGAACCGGCAGTTCGTTGGCCTGACGCTTGCCTTGACCGATTGCCGCATCGCCAAGCCCTGAACGTTCATCCGTATTGCATACCTGTTTCTGACCATGGCTTCTCTTCCGTTCGAACAATTGCTGGCCCCGCTGCCCGGCGCCCAACCTTGCGGCGAAGACATGCTCTTCTCCGCAGAATTCGACAGCATCCAGGAAGCGCGCCGCTTCGATGACCCATCGCTCGACCAAGGCGAGTGGGTGACCGAGATCAAGGAGGCCGACTGGCGCGCTGTGATCACTGAAGGCACGTCGTTGCTGCAGAACCGCACGAAGGATCTGCGGCTGCTTGCGTGGCTGACCGAGGCCCTGTCGAAGGAGCGTGGCTTTGCCGGCCTGCGCGAGGGCTATGAGCTGATCTCGGGCCTGTGTGAACAGTATTGGGAACACATCTATCCGCTGCCCGAGGCGGACGACCCCGAGGCCCGCACAGGCAGCATGGCGTGGCTGGCCGCACGTTCGAGCCAGTTGATCCGCGAAGTGCCGCTGGTGGATGCTTCCAAGGGGGGCTACAACCTCGTTGATTGGGAGGTTGCCGCCAGCCTGGTCGAGGCGATTCGTCGCGATCCGGATCAGGCGGATGAGCTCGCGCGCGGCAAGGTCACGCAAGAGCAGTTTGAAGTGGCGAAGCGGGCAACGTCGCCCGCGTTCTACAAGACGTTGCATGACGACGTGGTCGGTTGCGGGGCCGCGTTGTTGCGGCTGCAATCCGTGCTCGACGGGCGTGCAGGGGATCATGCCCCGAGCTTCCGAGCAGCCCGCGAGACGTTACAGACGGTGCGTGCACTGGTCGAACGTTTTGGCGGCAAGCCTGAGCCCAAGCCGGCCGCAGTGGAGACCAAGGCAACATCGCAAGCCGCAGGGCAACCCGTAGAAGACGCAGTTGTTGCCACCGTGGTCGGCCCGATTCGCTCGCGTGCACAAGCGCTGGATCAGTTGCGCCAGGTGGCAGAGTTCTTCCGCCAGACCGAGCCGCACAGCCCCGTGGCCTATCTGGCAGCACGCGCCGCCAAGTGGGGCGACATGCCGCTGCACGCCTGGCTGCGCACGGTGGTCAAGGATGATGCGACGCTCGCGCAGATTGAAGAGTTGCTTGGCATGAGCGACCCTTCGCCGGATAGCGCGAGCTGATCGTTTGTGTCGGCCCCAGCCAAGCGTGAAGCTTGGCGTGGGGTCTGAGGCGGGCGTTTTGATCGAGGGGGCTTATGAACTACTCGAACAACCGCCGCACCCACTCGATCCGCAACTGCTTGAACTGCAGCTACTCGAGCTACCGCTGCTTGAGCTGCAACTGCTCGACGTATCGCCCCCCGAGCCACCGGAGCCGACGGGCATTCCCGGCCCGCCCATCATCGATCGGTATCCGGCCCAGGCGGTACCGACCAGCACGCTGGTACCGCCCAACGCAGTCATCCACAGCAGATCGGTCTTCGACCAGCTGGCATCGGACGCCTGCTGGCCGCGCTGACGGTAAGCATCGAGTGCGGCATCCGCTGTCGCAGTCGGTCCTGCGCTTCCCACGCCGGCCAGTTGTGCGGTCAACCACCAGTACGCGAATCCGAACGACACCATTTCGATCAGCAGCCACATCACCGGACGATCCCGGGTCAGGCCGACAAAGACTTTCGCCACACCGAGCCCGAGTACCAGCAGCACAATCGCCCATGCAGCCAGCGTTGTTGCGCGCATCGAGCCGGACGTCCACATCCATCCCTGGCCTTGCAGCCGAGCGGCCATGTCGGATGCTTCGTTGATGAGTTGGTCCCGAAAGCTCGGCCATGGCGAGCGGTGCTGCTTTTGTCGGGTTAGCCATGCCCATGCGCTCACATGGCGCTCGGGTGCTTGCTCCGCATTTGCGACCACGTAGATATTGCGGTCGCGGCCTTTCTTCGATGGATAGGCAATGCGGATCGCGCCCGCGTCGAGTAGCGCCAGCGTTGCGACCTGCGCCATTCGCGAAGCGTCGCCGGTAATGAGTGCAGCCTCGTCAGGCGTGAGCGCGCGCGGCACGCTGCCAAGCGCCACGCCTTGCGGGCGACGCGTGTACGTGAACCGGTGCAGGCCCCGGATCGACAGACACGCGATCACGCACACGCCCAGATAGAACGCAAGAAAGCGCAGCCCTGGATAGTCCAGCACACCGACATCCGGCGCAGCGCGCGTGGTGACGGCGATGAGGCCAACGCCAATCGCGAGCCACACGAGCGGCATGATCCGACGCACAGGCGCGATGGGCGGCGGCGGGGCAATGTTGCGTGGACGCCAAGCGCGGCCATACTCCTCCGGCGTGCTGTCCTCCTGCTCGGGCGGCGGCGGCCAAACATCGGGAGGCGGCTCAACGCCGAACGTGCGGCGGTAGCTGTCGAGCGTTTGCTGGTAGTGGCGTGCGTAGGTGTCGTCTTCGTCCGGCGCGCCGATACCCGGCGCATGGTGGAGCGGGGCACGCAGCACGTCCGCGCAGAACACCGTCCAATAGTCCTTTGAATATTGCAGATGCAGGTGCCACGCGGCATCGATCGCCTCCGACGGCGTGACCGGGTGCCCCGCGTGCACCGCCAGATAGGCGAAACGTTTGTACTCTTCGATGACAGTCAGCGTGAACAGAGTCGACCACCCTTCGGCTTCTGCCAGACGCTTGCTGAAAGGCATCGGAGCATCAGGCGCATCGAGCGAATACTGGCTCAACCGAAGCAGGCAGGCGTCGCGCTCCGCGTCGGTCAGGGTGGCCTGGGGCGCGGATGCGGGATCGGGGGAGGCGGAGGAAGGGGCCGATGTCATAGGTAGCTGATCGATCGCAGTGGGCGCGCCTTGCTCGGCTTCTTGGCGGTCAGGCGGTTCTTCACCATTGTTGCTGGGTTTGGATGATTCATCACCGGACAGCGCGGGCCGATTGGCGCCCGGCTAATCGGGTTGCGGCCGCTCCAGAACGTGAAACACCTTACGCTCGCAGCGGCCGAAGTCAAAGCTTCGCAATCGCAGGTGGCGGTTGCCGTATTCCCCGGCGGCCATCATTTCCGGGATGGGGCGCAGGGGACCCGCCATCAGTCGCATCAGCGTCTGGGAGATCACCAGGAGCATCATCGGCGCCAGGCTGAAGAGCCCCATCATGATCCCCGTGAAGGAGATGGCCTCTTCGAAGCCGAACTCACCTCCTGCCAAAATAAGCATGACCACAATCATCAGGGCGCAGAAATAGCCGAGAACGCCGATCATCTCGCTAAAGCGGGGGCTCCTGCTTGACAGGACTGCCTCCAGCGGCTCGGGCAAGTTGCGTGGGCGCTTCGCGACATAGACAGTCTGCGGCTCGCGACGACCTGATAAACGCATGCCCCACGCCGAGAAAACGTCGTTGTCCCACCAGCCGGCAGCAAGCACGCGCATGCCGTTGAGGCCTGCAAAATAGGGCGCGTTGGACGAAACCGAACGGCCCGTGACTTGGTATTCGCAGAAGTGGATGACCCGATCGTCCGTCAGTGTGATGACGACAGGCGTCACGCGGTAGTAGGTCTCTCGCGAGGTGTCGTCGGTGTAGTCATGCGCATCTCGCGCATTGGAAGCGACGGTCCATCCCATTGCTTCATAGGCATTGAATGCCGCGTTATCCACCTGTACGGCGCGAATGATGCCGCTGACGACCGCGACAGGCGCACCCTGCCGTCGGTTGGCAAGCCAGTGCTCAAGCTGCTGCCAAGCCCATACCAGATGACACCAAAGCCACCAGATGCGCTCCTTCAACGGAGAAAATTGCGCGATTCGCTCGGAGAGTGTCGCGGTGGGGTCGTAGTATTCAAGCCGGATCTGGGGGGAGGCACGCCTTTCGCCACCCGGCTGTAACGGGGCGGCAGGCGACGGCTCACGCAACCGCGCCCGCCGGCGCGCATCCTGCCGCGTCACTGACTCGCCCGAAACTCAATCCGCCGATTGCGCGACCGCCCTTCATCGGTATTGTTGGCAGCCACGGGTTGATCCGGCCCCACGCCAATCGCCGTCAGCGTGCCTTGCTCGGCGCCCTTGGCAATCAGGTAGTTCTTCACCGTTTCCGCGCGCGCCTGGCTCAGGTTGAGGTTCATAGGGCGGCTGCCCGAGTTGTCGGTGTGGCCGACGATCTCGATCTTGCGACCGTTCAGGCGCGGCAGCACGGCAGACATCTCATCCAGAATCGCGCGGCCCTTGGGCGTGAGCGTGGCGCTGCCGGTTTCGAACTCGATGATCCGGTTGGCCAGCGTCTGGTCCAGCAGGCCCTGCTCGGACACCGCCGCCACGCGCAGGCCGTTCTTGATCGTGTAGCTCTGGCCCAGCGTGGTGGCCATGTCGCTGGTGATCTGCTGGCGCTGCGCTTCGTTGCGCACGTCGCCGTGCAGCGAGACCTGCGTGCCGTCGACGTTGAGCTGGCCGCGGTTGACCTGCTTGATGGCCGGCGACAGGATCTTCTGCACATTGGCTGACCAGTTGGGCGGCGATACCACGTTGCCCACCTCGATCTGGTCCACCACGTTGGTGGTGCCGTACAGCTCACGCAGCTTGGCCAGCACGCTGGCCTTGGTGGCTTCATCGGGCACTGTGCCGCCGGCCACGACCTGGCCGGGAGTTGCCGTGGCCGCGGTCACCGTTGCGGTTGCCGGAGGCTGGTCACCGGGGGCTGCAAAGGCAAGGCCGGGCAGGGCAGCCAGGCACACCATCAGGATCGTTGCTGGCCGGAAGCCGCGCTTGATTGCATCCAGACCCATGTTCATTCTCCGATGAAGACTTCGCGGAAGGTGTCGACCGCCACGCGCAGCGAGAGCTGCGGCTGATCCAGGTAACTCACGAACTTGGCCAATCCGTACTCTCCGCTCACGTGCTGGTCGACCCATTCCGGATCGTCGATGTTGATGTTCTGCTCGGCATACGCCAGCGGCGACATGACGCTGTGCAGCGTGCGCGAGGACGCGCCGTTGAAGCCGATGACCAGGCGCTCGGCGCCGTTGATCTCGCCCAGGAAGAGCGAGAGCTCGAAGTCCGCGCGCTGCAGGAAGCGCGATACCAACTCCAGCCAGAAGCTCGCCACGAGGCTGCGGTACAGCGGGTCAGCCGGCAGGGGCAGCGTGAGCCCTTTCTCCAGGCGCGATGAGCCATTCGACATGACCGGCTGCAACAGCGTGCCCAACGCCAGCAGGGTGCGGCGCAGGCGGATGTTGTGGCCCTCGGCGCGCAGCATCTGCTCGAGCCCCGACACCGTCTGGAAGTCGATGAAATCCGAGAAGCTGGCGTCGTAGATTTGCGTGCCGTTGTCGGTCTCCACGCTGTGCTGCCCTTCGCTCAGCAGGCGCAGGCCTTCGGTGGCATCCGTCGCCTGGCCGAGCGACACCATCTGCTGCCCGGCGCGTGTCCACAGGCGGGCCAGCGCGATCGGGCTGCGCGCGATGAAGCTGATCGGGCGATCGACCTCCATCGCCGCTGCCGTCAAAAACGGAAAGCGGCGCGAAGACAGGTCACTGCTGGCCATCAGCGTGCCGGCAATCGCCAGCCGGCTCTGCGAGCCCAGGAAGGCAAACTGCACCGGTTTCCACGCGTCGTAGGTGGTCTTCCAGTCAGGGGCTTCGGCCAGCAATTCCATGCCTTGCGCCAGCCAGCGGTCGAGCGTGTCGAGCAACTGGACGTTGTTGGCGCTTTTGACGAAGTCGCCACGCGATGGAAGCTTGCCGAAGTACGAGAGCTGCAACTGCGTCAGGCTCATTGCGCCGTCCCCCCTTGCTCTTCCGTCACGGCGTGCTTGGTGGGTACCTGTGCGGCGGCCTGTGTGGAAGCCGGTGCCTGGCCCGCCGGCGGCGAGCCTGCCGGGGCGGGCGGGGTAGAGGTATTGAGCGGCGCGTTCATGTCGGCAATCGACGTCGGCAGGCGCAGGCCACGCAGGCCTTGGCCTTGCGGCGAGTCGGACGCCGTGGTGCCGCCCGTCTGCGGGCTGCTGATGATGCGCAGGCTGATGGCAACCGTGATGCCGTCCTTCGTCCACGACAGGTCGAAGGCGCCGTCCGGGCGACGCTTGCGCTGCGCCGTGGCAATCAGGCGCTCCAGGCCGAAGCGGCCAGGCTCGTTGAGCAGTTCCAGAGTGCGGCCGTCAAACGTGGTGGCGGTCACGCGTGCGCCCGGCGTGCCTTGCGGGTTGGGCCACACGAAGTTGGCCCACTGCGGCGGCGTGTTGCGATAGCGCAGTTGCTGCCCGTCGATCTCGATCGTGTATTCGGTCGCACCTTGTGACGGCACCGGCAGAATCTGGAACACAGTCTGCGGGGCAGCAGCGGCTGCACCGCCGGCACCACCACCCGCTGCACCGCCCGTGAGCGGCGCGATCCAGCGTGTAAAGCCTGTCGTGAACTCAGGCACGAATGACAGGCCCAGATCCCCCCAGGTGCGCGCTGCGAGCATGTCGCCACGGCGCACCGACAGCGGGCCGATGGTCGTGCTGGCGAACTTGGCAATCGAGCCGTCCGGACCGAACACCTGGCCGATCTCGGCTGCGCTGGCTTCGATCTTGGCGTTGGCCGAGAACGGGTACTTGTCAGCCAGCGTGGTCGCGAACGTCTGGTAGACCTGCGCGTTCCACACCTTGTTGATTTCTGCCGTGGCCGGGCGGATCACCACCGCATACGACTGCAGCAGCGGGCGCACCAGAAGCGGACGCAGCGTGGCGCGTTCGCTGTCGGTCATGCCGGTCAGCATCTGTTCGTCAACGTACTTGAGCGTGTCGGCCAGTTCCGAGCCGTTGCCGTCCAGCGTCTGCTGCATGAGCTGGCGTGCACCCGGGCCCGGGTCGCCCTGGTTCTTGATGAGGTTGAAGCGCGTGCGCACCTTGGACAGCGAATCCATGTAGCCGCGCAGCAGCGACTTGTCGTCACGCACCATCACCACACGGGCCAGGCCCGAGAACTCCTTGCCAACCGGGCCCATCGGGATCGCGCCGGCATCGGCAATGTTGCTCGTGTCGAGGTTGACGTTCACCTGCGACGGCGTCTGACGTGCGAAGAGCTGCTTGAACCAGCCCAGCACGCCGGTCTTGGCCTGCTTGAGGCCTGCGTTGAGCATCGACGGGTTGTCCCACGAGGTCTGGTCGTAGGCGGTGTCGAGCACCTTGCGGATCGGCGAGTTGGTCGGGTCGCCCAGCAGGTTCATGCCGGTGACTGCCTGGTCGAAACCGGTGAAGTCCTGAATGGCCACGCCCTGCATGAAGCGCTGCCACTCGCGCGCGTACTCGGTCTTGTACATCGTGACCAGCGCCTTCTGGATCTGCTCGGGGCTGCCTTCCAGCGTGAGGTCATCACGCGCGGCCACGTTGAGCACCCAGTCCTTGGTCTGCAGCTCCTTGTTGGCGGCTTCGCGGATGGCGGGCTGCACGTAGCCGAGCCAGGCTTCCTTGGTGAAGGTGCCGGGCACGGCGTAGCTACCGGCCACCACACCGGCACCGGTTTCACCGACGATGCGGGCAACCGTCATCGGGGCGTAGCGCGTGGAGGCGCGGGCCTTGATCTCAGCATAGGCGCGTTCGCGCGCCGGCATGCCGCGCACCACACGGCGCAGGTTTTCACGCGTCTGGTCGACCAGCGAGAGGTTGCCCTCCAGCATCGGCCAGTTGTCGTCGTTGACATGCGCCAGGAAGAACGACAGGTTGCGCTCCGCCGAGCGGATCATCTGCTCGCGCGGCATGTTGCCCCGGTTGTCTTCCAGCCAGCCGCGCCAGAAGCGCGTGATCTGGTCGGTCAGGTGTGCCACTTCCACATGGCGCTTGTCCGACAGCATCAGATACGTCTTGAGCGCGTTGTAGCCGTCTTCCACGTTGGTGGGCGAGGCATCGGTGTAGCGCTTGGCGCCGGTCGAGGCGGTGGCCTGGTTGTTGTTGACCGGCGTATTGGCGGCGGCACCTGAGGCTGCACCCACGGTGGCGGTGGCCGTCGTCACCGACGTGGTCATCACAGCGCCAGTTTCCGGCGGACGCACCATCGGCGCGAGCTGGTCCGGGTGTGCGTTGACTTCGGCCAGGAAGGTCTCGATCGCGCCGCCCACCGGCTTGAGCATGACCTGGCGCAGGCCGTTGTAGTACTCATCCAGCAGCTTGTGCTGCAGCGTGTCGCCCTGGTACAGGCCCAGCGACAGTGCGAGCGGGTGGTCGCTGCGATAACGGTCGAGTTGCTCGATGCGGTCTTGCAACGTGTCGAGCGCTTCCAGGCGGGCCTGCAGGTCGACGCGGTTCTGCTGCATCTTCACGATCTTGTCGAGATCGGCCTGCACGTTGGCAGTCAACGTTCGGTTGCCCATGTACGACCACGTCCAGCCGCCCAGCATCAGACCCAGCGCCAGCACCAGCCCGAAGAAGGTGGCGATGCGCAGGCGCGTCTTGGCGGGGCTCGCAAACTGGCGCACCGTCTGGCGGTCGGCAAAGATCACCTTGGAGAACAGGTCGCGCAGGAAGAATCCGTTCTTGGAGAACACCTCACGGCTGCGTCCGGCACCGTCGGTCGACAGCCCGAAGCGGCGCGCGATGCGCTCAGCCGACACGCTGTTGGTGGCGCCTTCCTGCAATGCGCTGGTGAAGTAGAAGCCGCGGAACACCGGCTTGTACTGGAACGGGTTCTCATCAAACAGCGTGACCAGGAACGAGCGCAGCGTCGGCTTGATCGACGCAAACTCCAGCGGGAAGCTCAGCAGCCCCGGCGACAGCTTGTTCTTCTGGTGCAGCGCGATTTGCGCCACGCTGATCTCTTTCAGGCCGTCGCACAGCTCGTCAAAGCGTTGGTCGAACATGGCCGCCACATCGGGTTTGGCATCCGGCTCGAAGGGCAGGGACGAGCCCCACACGCGGTCGCGCTCCTGCTTCTCGCTGTCGCCAAAGAATTCGGTAAAGCCGGTGATCAGGTCGGCCTTGGTGAACATCACGTACACCGGGGCGAACACTTCCAGGCGCTCGGTCAGCTCCTGCACGCGCTGGCGCAGGTTCTTGGCCAGGTTGATGGCGAACTCGGGGCGGTTTTGTGTGAGTTCCGACACGCTCACCGTCACGACGATGCCGTTGATGGGTGCCTTCGGGCGATAGCGTTTGAGCAGGTCCAGGAAGCCGAGCCATTCGCGGCGGTCTTCTTCGTGCACCGAGTAGCGGCCGGCGGTGTCGAGCAGGATGCCTTCGGTGGTGAAGAACCAGTCGCAGTTACGCGTGCCGCCAATGCCCTGAATGACCGCGCCACCCTTGTCGGCAAACGGAAACTGCAGGCCGGAGTTCAGCACCGCCGTGCTCTTGCCCGCCGCCGGGTTGCCGATCACGATGTACCACGGCAGCTCATACAGCGCGGCGTCTCCCGACATCTGGCCGAGCTTGGAGCGCTTGATGGTCTTGACGGCCTCAGCCAGGCGCACGCGCAGGGCTTCGACTTCCTCGCGCTTGTCGGGCGTGGCGGCCTTGTCGGCCGTGGCCGCCTGCTCCAGCACACCTTCCAGCTTCTTGCTGGCCTGACGTGCACGCCAGCGTTTCCAGAGATAGGCCACCAGCCACAGCGCCAGCAGCACGCCAAGCGCGACGCCGGCCCAGACCAGGCCAATCTCGAAGGTCTGCGCGATCAGCAGCAGAAAGATGGTCAGCACGATCACGCCGAGAATCGACAGCGTGCGTGAGTTGGTCAGGAAGTTCAGGAAGCGTTGCATGTTGCCTTCGGCTCGGGAACAGTTCGGGATCGGAATTCAGGGTCAGGTCAGGCTTGGCACCACCGCGATGGCGCCGCGCTGCTGGATGTCGTTGGCGGTGATGGCCAGCACGGGCTTGCCGCTTTGCTGGCTCAACTGGTGCGCCACGACCACGGGCAGCAGGGCACCCGCTGCACCCACGTAGCCGCAAGGCGTGCCCAGCGGCAGCAGGTCGGCGGCCACGTCCAGCGTGGGGAAGCGGTCAGAGAACACGCGCGCCACTTCCACGGTGCGTACGGGGTGGATGCCAGTGTCCGTGACGACGCTGGCGACCAGCGGTTCTGCATTGGCATCGGCCGCGGCGGGTTCTGCCTTGGCTGCCGGTGGTTTGTCCTTGGCACCGGCCGGTGCGGCAGCCAGCGTTTCCAGCACATGACGTACCGCGCCGCCAAGCGCTTCCAGTTGCGGCTGGCCGCGATCAGGTGTCGGTGCTTCCAGGCGGGCCACGCTCGCGCGGGTGATCGTGATGGCGGTTGGCACGTCGGCGGCGGCGTCCGTGCCGGTTTCGGGCGGCGTGGCTTGCGCTGCTTGGGCCGCAATGAGGGCCGGTGCACAGAGCAGCACGCCGGCCGCGGCTTCGCCCGGCACGCGGCCATGCTGGCGGTTGGCCTCAAACAACTGCTCGTGCTGCGTCAGTTGCTCCACCGCGCTGGGGCCAACCAGCGAGTCTGCCACCACCAGCATGCGCAGCACGCGCTCGTCGCTCGTGCGGTTGACTGCCTGCGTTGCGCGGTCGAGCAGCAGCAGGGCATCGGCGTCGCCCTTGGCGGCGATGGGTTCCAGGGTGAGGCGATCAGCCGGCCAGATCATCCCAATATGTTGGCGCAGCCAGGCATCGGCGGCGGTTTGTTGTTGCGGGGTCCACTCGCGCGGCAGCAGGGCGGTGATGACCAGCCGCGTTGCCTCCGGGCCGGCGGGCTCATGGTGCTGTGCGACGGCGTGTGCAGCCAGTTCTTCGGCAACCTGCCCGGCAAGCGTCAGCGCGCGCAGCTGTTCGTCCAGCCAGTCCACGTCTGGGTGGCGTTCGGTCAGCTCGGTGCGCAGGTCTTCAATGTCGAGACCATCCACGGGTGCCGCAAAAATCTGTTGGCCAAAGCCTTGTACGTCGACCAGCCCCGGTTGGGTGCTGGCCTGCACGGCGTCGACCAGCGATGCTGCATCGCTGCCATTGGGTGCGCGCAATGCACTGGCGAGCAGCACGGCACGCCAGTGGCGTGTCGCATCTTGCGAGTCGGCTGGCGCGCCGTCGGTCTTAGCAGCGGCAGCAGGCGTTGCAGCCGAGAGCTCACGCCCGGCCGCCACGTTGGAGCGGATGCCATCCAGCGCGCGCTTGATGACCCAGTAGCCGATCACCATGCCCAGCGGCAGCAGGAACAGGTAGGTGACGATGTCGGCGGTGCTCGGCATGCGGTTGGTGGACTGCCACCACACGATGACGGCAATCCATACCACCACGAATGCTGCCAGCAGCGTCAACCCGGACCGGAAGAGTCTTGCAGTCATGTCGTTGTCAGATGCTGCCCGTGTTGCCCTGGCTGGACAGGAGCGTGGCGCCGCAGGCGGTTTTGTCGCCGTGGCGCGCGGCCTGCTTGCCGTCGATGATGACGTTCGGGTCTCCGGTGACGATGACGGTGGTGCCGCCATGGCCCTGCTTGGGGCAGGTGACCTTGTCGCCCACGCAGGCGATGCCCTTGCCGCCTGTGGACGTATTGCCCGACGCACTGATCACCACACCGCCGTGGTCCGTCTTGTCACCCAGCAGGATGAAGGGACGTGTCATTGCTTGCTCCCCGTATTCATTCGATTCATCGATTCGTCATTGGCTTGCCGCGTCGGGGCGTTTGCCGAGTACGCCCTTGCGGCGCAGCTCCACGTGGCCCAGGTCCATCATCTTCCAGCGGCCGCCCCACACGAGGCCAACCGACTCCGCCGTTTGCCCATACAACTCGTAGCCGCGCATCGCCCACGGGTCTTTCTCGCTGATCACCAGCTTGCCCTCGCGGAAGAACGCGCTATCTGCTGCCAGGCCGTACTGGTGGTAGCTCTGATACGCCCCAGCCTGCGTGACGTTGCTGCCCATTGCCGCCAGCTTGGCTTGCCGATCGGGGCTGCGGAAGCCTTCGAGCAGCGCCATCTCGTAACCGTGTTCGTCGCGCATGATCTTGTAGACGAGCAGCAGACGCTGGCGGAAATCGGCGTCGAGCAGGTTCCAGTCGCGGCTCGCATCGCGGATGGCCGGGCGGATCAATTCGACCTCGCGCGTGGTGAACACCTCGGGCGGCAACGGTGGCGGCGGGATGAGCCGTTCACCGTTGAGCAGCGCAGAGATGTGCGGGTCCGGCTCGCGCACCTGGTCATCGTCAAACTCGAACGACTGCTGCTCGCGCAACGCCAGCGCCACGATGGGTGGCACCGACAGCACACCCAGCGCCCCCAGCAATAGCAATTTGCGGCGCGCCACAAAACGCTTGAACGCAGACGCATTCGACGCAGCACTGTCCACCGACCCGCGCAGCGACCCCGCCGAGCGGGTTCCGACCACGGCCGCACCGGCGCTCAGGCGTTGCCACTGCGTGCGCACGACCGCAGCGCAGCGCTGCCGAACCGACGGCAACAGCAGCACCGCAGCCACCACCACCATGGCGACGAAGTAGAGAGCAAGAACAACGAAAACCATACCGACTTGCGGAGCGTAGGCGTCTACGTCAATTTAGCCTGATTAATATCTGTATTCACAGACGGAAAATATTATGAAACGATAAAGATTCAGCCGATTTCAGGCTTTGTTTTATTAACAAACGATAAAGAAAGCGCTTGTCTTTCCTAAGCATTTGTCTTTCAGCTAGGCCAGACTTAGAATCAGCAGCCACAACCGGAATCGGCATGTTTTGTTGTACCTGATGCTCGGACGTTGTTTTTGATACGCATACGCTCGCCGCGCATTCTATTTCAATTCTGGACCCGTGATGAGTAATAACGGCGATTTGAAAAAAGAAGGGCCTCCTACGCTCTTCAATTCCCAATCCGAGACCGATGAGGCCGGCCATACACGCATCCTCGCCAGCCTGGAAGGCCGGGTTGGCGCGGGTGGCAAGCCGCCCAAGAGTTCGGGGCACCGCTATGGCATTGCGGCAGTCGTTGCCGTGCTGTTGGCGGGTGTCGGGGCCTGGATCGTGCTGAACCCGTCGGGCGATCAGAGTGCACCGCAAGTGGCCGAACACGCGACGCCTGCCACGCCTGCAACCGCACAGCAGGCCGCAGCCGAGCCCGCGCGGGCTACGGCGGCCACGCCTGCAGCGGTTGCCAGTGAGAGTGCCGTAGCCCCCGCGGCCACCATCGTCAACGTGGCACCAAGCGACGAACACGCGCTCGACAAGCCGGGCAAGGACGAGCAAACCGCCAAGGCAACTGCCGATGCCGCAGCGAAGGATGCCCATACCTCGACCACGGTGCAGCAAGCCGTGACGGCCAAATCGGGCGACACGCCGCAAGCCAAGGCGGAAACCGCCAAGCTGGTTGCAAAATCAACCAACACATCGGTCAAGACGGCGCAAATTACAAAGGCGAAGCCGCAAACAGCGACAAAAGCCAAGAACCGTAAAGGCGGATTGGCGCCGGATGACCCAGATGCCGATTTGCTGGCGGCATTGCTTGCGCCGCAAAACGCCAATCAACCGGCCAATCAACCCAGTTACAAGGGGAAATAGCCGCTCGGTGGATGTCCGGAAGGGCAATCGCCGGGCGATGTTTTTGTTGTCGGGCGTTAATCAGGCGGCTGGCGCAATGCGGGACAATGCGCCGCCCACACAATGCATGCGCGCCGGCTTCACGTCATCGTTTCTCACGTGATGCGCCCGTCGTTGCAGTATCGGACAGCGAATGGACGTAACGACCCTTCTCCAGAACCTCTTTGCTCCAGCGCATCGTTTGTATGCCCTGGAAGGCGAAGGCCCGCTGGCCGACCTGGCGGTGGAAGCGTGGCTCGGCCGCGAGGCGCTTTCCGAGCTCTTCGAGTGGCGCGTGGTGGCGGTGAGCGCCAACGCACGCATCGCACTTAAATCCTTGCTTGGCCAACGCGTGACATTGGTCACGACCTTGGCCAACGGCACGCAAGCCAAGCGTACCGGGCTCATCCGCCTAGCTGAGAAGCTCGGTGCGGATGGCAGCCTCACGCGCTATCGCCTGACCATCGTGCCCTGGTTCTGGCTGGCGACGCAACAGCGCCACAGCCAGGTGTTCCAGAACCGGACGCTGGCGGACATCGTCGAGCAGATGCTGAACCCGTATGCGCCGTACGCGTCATGGCGCTATGCCGCCGGCGCCGAGGCACGCATGAACGACTTCGGCACGCGCAGCCATATCGCGCAGTTTCGTGAGACCGACTACCACTTCATCACGCGCCTGCTGGCCGAGGCGGGGCTCGGCTTTACCACGGTGGAAGATGAACAGGCGCACGGCGGCCACACGCTGGTGATCTTTGCCGACAGCACGCAACTGGCTGAAGATGCGGAATCCGCTGCCGACGGCGGTATTCGTTACCACCGCGCACACAGCCAGGAAGAAAGCGACGCCATCCAGCAAATCGCCTGCCACAGCCGTACCACGGTCGGTGGCGTGGCCGTGGCGGCTTGGGACCCGGAAGGCAAGAACAGCGTGCGTGGCCATGCGCCGGCGCGCGCTGGTGCCGTATCGGGCAGCCCTGACGCCTATCTGTCGATCAGCCCATCGCTGGCGCCCGATGCTGCCAACGCACAGCGCGTTGCCGAGCAAGTCATGGAAAGCCTGGAAGCGCGTGCGCTGCTGTTCTCCGGCCGTGGCACGGTGCGCACGCTGCGCAGTGGCACCCGCCTGCAGTTGCGCGACTGCCCGCATCTGCCGCAAGACGGCAATGCCGATGCCAGCGCGCCGTATCCGCTGCTGATGGATCTGGTGGAGCACTGCGGCATCAACAATCTGACGGCTGACACGCATCTTGCGCTGGGCCAGCGGTTGGGCGGGCTGGACGCTTCGCTCCTGTTTGATACGCCGCCTGACGCGCCGGAATCCGGCCCCGGCGTTTTTGGTTTCCAAGAGGCGGACGAGCCCGTCGAGCGTTTGACGCCCACTGGCGAACTGTTGGCCGCCGCACGCAAGCATGGCTATGTCGGCGTGTTTCGCGCCAGCGATGCCCGCCGCCCCTGGCGCCCAGCCGTGACTGAGCCCGACACCGGCCGCCTGTACTCCGCGCCCACCGCGCAAGGCGTGCACAGCGCCATCGTGGTCGGCCCCGACGGCCAGACGCAAGCCGGTGGCGATGGCGAACACCACGCAACCCCCGCGGGCGAAATCCGCGTCCGTTTCCCCTGGCAACAGGGCGAGCGCGCTGACGACCGCAGCACCCGCTGGGTGCGCGTAGCGCAGCGCCAGGCGGGCTCGGGCATGGGCTGGCAGTGGCTGCCGCGCATCGGCCAGGAAGTGTTGGTCAAGTTCAGCGAAGACGACATCGACCAGCCCGTCGTAATTGGCGCGCTGTACAACGGGCAGGGCGAAGCCGGCGTCGCGCCCACGCCGGGCGGGCAGGGTGCCTCCGGCCAGAGCGACGGCACCGCGCTCTACAAGCAGGGCAGTGACAGCGCCGCCAGTGCACAAGGCAACGTGGCCGGGGGCCATAGCCCCGCGTGGCACGGCATGGGCACTGAAGCAGAAGGCCACCGCAACGCCGCCGCGCACACCGGCTTCAAGAGCGCCGAACATGGCGGCAGCGGCTACAACCAGCTCGTGTTTGACGACAGCGACGGCCAGCTACGCACGCAACTCGGCACCACGCAGCAGCACAGTCAGCTCAATCTCGGCCACCTCGTTCATCAACAAGACAACCGGCGCGGCAGCTTCCGCGGCCAGGGCTTCGAGTTGCGTACCGACGGGCACGCAGCCGTGCGCGGTCAGGCGGGCTTGTTGCTGACCACCTATCGTGACGCCTCTAGCGGCAAGGCGGTGCCCACCGGTGACAACGCAGCGGGTATCGCGCTGATCAAGCAGGCCAAGTCACTGACCGCATCGCTGGGGCAGGGCGCGGTTACGCACCAGACCACCGCGCTGGCGACTGCTAAGGACGACGACGCGCCACTCGGCAAGCAAGCCAAGGCTGCAGCCGGCATGGTCGACGGCAAGGCGCTGGACGCCGCCAAGCAAGACGCCAGCGCCGGCAACACCGCCACGCAAGGCAAAGTGCCGCAGCAGGGTGAAGCCATGGCGCACCTTGCCGGCCGCGCTGGCCTCGTGATGGTGGCGGGGCAAGACCTGCAGCTCGCCAACGGCGAGAGCATCGCCCTGGGCAGCGGGCAAGACACCAACCTCGCCATCGGCAAACAGGCACGTTTGCACGCCGGTCAGGCGATTGGCGTAGCGGCGGGTTTGTCCAAGCCGGGCGACAACAACATCGGGCTGCAACTCACCGCTGGGCAGGACAACATCGACGTGCAGGCCCAGCACGACGTGCTCAAGCTGATGGCCAAGCAGGATCTGAAGCTGGTGTCGGCCAACATGAACGTGGACTTTGCTGCGGCCAAGCGGATTCGTATCGCCACGGCGGGTGGGGCGTCGATCACGATTGAGGGCGGGAACATTACCGTGGAGTGTGCTGGGCCGATTACGTATAAGGCGGCGCAGCGGCAGTTTCAGGGGCCGGCAAGCAGTAACTATCCGTTGCCCGTGTTCCCGAAGAGTGTCTGCGTTGAGTGCTTGTTGAAGGCGTTGTCATCAGGGACACCTGTTGCCAGCGTGTGACTGATATCTCGAAGAGAAACGATGTACTTTGCTGTTGATCCCTGTGATGCGCGATCCCTCTGCGAGACCCTGCGCAAAGAAATAGAGGTTCACCCAGGCAAACGCTGGATGGCGCTCGTCGATGGAGCCTTCGATTACGGCAGACCCGCACCTCCTTGGGCGGATCAGGGAGTTGCGCTATACGGGGAAGATGGCGACTTTCGGGATTTGCATCGGGCGTCACCTTATCTACTACCGCTTGATGTGGCGGATGAATCGCTAAACGCTTCCGTACGCCGACTCAGCAGGCATTGCCGAGGACGCCCGATGCTCAGCTTCGTTGCGACCGATCTTTCGGCAGACCAACTTGCTAGCGGATGGCAGCGTTGCTTGTCGGTGAAGACGGATGACGAGCAAAGTTTCTTGCTGAGATTCGCGGATACTCGCAGCTTGCCTGCATTGGCAAGTACTGTGCCCTCTGGTGGATGGGCGCTTCTTACTGCTGGCCTCGCAAGTTGGCTGTATGTTGGCCGGCGAGGTGTACTGGAGCAACTCCCGCTTGCCCCAGAAAATATCCGAGCAGAGCAGGAAATTACGTTGAGTGATGCTTTGCTCGGCAAGTTGCTGGACTTGTCGATGCCAGATGCAATCATCGATATTGTGGTCAAGCAGATCCCTGAGTTGCTCCCTAAGGAAGGTACTTCGGACATCTACCACCACGCGGCCGAGGTTTGTCAGTTCGCTAAGGAGCATCTTGTTGACGCGATGCCTGACGTGGTTGCGCTCATGATTTATCGGCTTGCCGGCAATTGTGATCTTCGACGCGACGAAGCGCTGTTAAGAATTTTAGTGGTCCGAGAGTACAAGAGCGGGAATTTGATACATGAGTTGGAAGCCCTCATCGAATAGACTAAACACAGGATTGTTGAATGAAAAAATTTCCACGTACCATCGGAGTAATTTTAGTTGGCGTCCTGCTCTTGGCAGTCTCGGCATGCTCACAGGGAAGCGAAAAGCTTAGCGCCGAAGTGCTCGCGCATAACTACACGGATGAATATATTGCGGCATTTACCATTAATGGGGCCTACATTGGGAATGCGGCGGCGCACGGGTATGGCGGTTTTGTTTGCTGTGTTCGATTGCCCAAGACATGGAAGCCTGGCCTGACGGTGAAGATTAAATGGACCAAAGACGACAGGACCAATGATTTTTGGAAGGAAAAAGTGGTGGAAATACCACCGTACTCCGACCAGGATATTGGACATTTTGCTGTTCACTTCTTTCCGAATGACGATGTCAAGGTACTCGTCACCATGAAGGCTGTTGGGCACCCAGATTACCCGTATCCCAGCCCCACAATTGGTAAATAGCCATGAGTGCAACTTCACCTGATCTGTTCCCAAGCGACGGGCTACGCTCGTTGACGGCCAAAGAGGCTATGCAGCGCGCCAAGGCTTTAAACTGCACAATTCCGCGGGACTATAAGCCTAGCTGCTCTGGCCAACTTTTTGTTGGAATCTTCTTTGATGGCACCGGGAACAATCTGACAGCGGACTACACCGAGTTGCCTGCGGAGAAGCGCAAGCACACGAACGTTGTGAAATTGTTTCGGGCATATCGAGCGAATCCGGAAAAGGGGTATTTTTCATATTACATTCCAGGTGTAGGCACTCCGTTTCCGGAAATCGGAGATGATGGTGGAACACTTGGTAGTGTGGGTGCGTGGGATGGGGAAAATAGAATTATATGGGCATTCACTCGCTTGCTAAATGCGCCGAATTTTTATGTAAATAAGGGGGATCTAATCCCGCTGACTCAGGCTGTAAATATCTCGAATAATTTGTCAAGCATTGGCTCGCCCGGCATGCAAAGGCGCATGGCTTTGCATTATTGGCAGAGTAAATTGGCTGAGGCGTTGAAAAACAAGAATCCAAATATTGAGCAGATTAATTTATCTGTCTTCGGATTTTCTCGCGGGTCGGCAGAGGCACGTGCATTCTGCAACTGGCTCTTTGAGGTCTGCGAGAAGAAGGGGGGCGGTCGGTTGTTTGCCGGAATACCAATTCGAATTCAGTTTCTTGGAATATTCGATACAGTCGCATCAGTTGGAGTCGCAAATTTTTTCGGGAATGGAATCATCGAAGGGCATCAATCGTGGGCGGCTAACAATATGCAGGTTCATCCTGCCATTGAACAATGCGTGCATTACGTAGCTGCGCATGAAGTGAGAGCATGTTTCCCTTCAGACTCAGCGCGCATTGGGAAGAGCTACCCCGCGAATGTGAAAGAGGTCGTATATCCAGGCGCCCATTCTGACGTCGGTGGGGGGTATGCGCCAAATGCCTTGGGAATTTCGCCAGATCCAGCAGAGATGATGGCCATCATTCCTGGCGTGAATATGTACAAGGAGGCTTTGAAAGCGGGCGTTCCATTATTGGTGTGGGGTCAACTTGATCCTAGTCAACAAGGAGATTTTACTCCGTCGGGCCGAGTTGTTGCGGCGTTTAACGGGTACTTGAAGGATGCCGCCGTGGGGTCGGGAACAGTGGAGGAGATGCACCGTAAGCATATGGGGCTGTTCTTCACCTATCGCTACAAATACAGGTCAAGCTTGAAGAGTCGGGTTTTCTATAGGCGGGCGTCTAACAAAGACAAAAATTTCTTGGCAATGACCGAGCAGACAATGCTCGCAAGGTTGAAGAGTTTGCAATACCCCGAGCCAGTCGACTCTGACCGGTTTGATCCCAGAAAGGCCGCCCAGCTACAGCGCCAGATGATGAAGGCTGCAGGTCTTGAATCGCAGCAGAATAATGACGTCAAGACGCAGGAGCTCTATAAGGTCATAGATTCAATCGACATCGGAAAGCTTACTGCGAACATCGAGCAGCTTTTTGATGAGTATGTTCACGATAGCGTTGCCGGCTTTGGTAGTATGGGGGTAAATGAATATGATGGGTCTGGTGTTTCCTTGATGAAAGTTGGTAACGGCATGGGTATAACGAGATTCAGAACAATCTATTTTGGTAATGGTTGAAAATTAACCGTGACTTGCTGGGTTGTGATGGCATGGCTGTTACCGAAATGTATTTGATTGGACGTGATGCCCGATAAAGTAATTAAAATCTCTCACATGAAAGTGCAATACAAACTCGTCGCAGTTCTTTTAACCGCCACCTGGATGAACGCAGGTATCTGCGCCCAACATGCCTCTACCGCGCCAGCAGCGGGCAACACCCCGCAAAGCGCTGCCAAGAAAGCCGTGCATGCAAAGAAGCACGGCAAGCGGGCAAGGGTAGCCCGTGCCGGCAAGAACAGCGCAGCACGCGATGGCGACGCCGAAGTGCTGGCCCAGGTGCTCGCCTCGGACAACAAGAATCCGTTGTGGGGCAAACCGCAGCAATGAAGCTGGCTCCGGCATGGGCTGGCAATGGCTGCCGCGCATCGGCCAGGAAGTGCTCGTCAAGTTCAGCGAAGACGACATCGACCAGCCGGTCGTGATTGGTGCGCTGTACAACGGGCAGGGCGAAGCGGGTATCGCGCCCACGCCGGGCGGGCAGGGCGCATCTGGCCAGAGCGACGGCGCGGCACTCTACAAACAAGGCAGTGACAGCGCGGCCAGCGCGCAAGGCAACGTGGCCGGCGGCCACAGCCCCGCATGGCACGGCATGGGCACGGAAGCCGAAGGCCACCGCAACGCCGCCGCGCATACTGGTTTCAAGAGCGCCGAACATGGCGGCAGCGGCTACAACCAGCTCGTCTTTGATGACAGCGATGGTCAACTGCGTACACAGCTCGGCACCACGCAGCAGCACAGCCAGCTCAACCTCGGCCACCTCGTTCATCAACAAGACAACCGGCGCGGCAGCTTCCGCGGACAGGGCTTCGAGTTGCGTACCGATGGGCACGCATCCGTGCGCGGTCAGGCGGGCTTGCTGCTCTCCACGTACCGTGATGCCTCCAGCGGCAAGGCGGTGCCCACCGGCGACAACGCTGCCGGTATTGCGCTGATCAAGCAGGCGAAGACCCTGACCGCATCGCTGGGGCAGGGCGCGGTCACGCACCAGACCACCGCGCTTGCTACTGCCAAGGACGATGAAGCGCCACTCGGCAAGCAAGCCAAGGCAGTCGCCGGCATGGTCGACGGCAAGGCGCTGGACGCCGCCAAGCAAGATGCCAGCGCCGGCAACACCGCCACGCAAGGCAAAGTGCCGCAGCAGGGTGAAGCCATGGCGCACCTTGCCGGCCGCGCTGGCCTCGTGATGGTGGCGGGGCAAGACCTACAACTCGCCAACGGCGAGAGCATCGCCCTGGGCAGTGGGCAAGACACCAACCTCGCTATCGGCAAACAGGCACGTTTGCACGCCGGTCAGGCGATTGGCGTAGCGGCGGGTTTGTCCAAGCCGGGCGACAACAACATCGGGCTGCAGATCACCGCAGGGCAGGACAACATCGACGTGCAGGCCCAGCACGACGTGCTCAAGCTGATGGCCAAGCAGGATCTGAAGCTGGTGTCGGCCAATATGAACGTGGACTTTGCGGCGGCCAAGCGCATTCGCATCGCCACGGCGGGCGGGGCGTCGATCACGATCGAAGGCGGGAATATTACGGTGGAGTGTGCTGGGCCGATTACGTATAAGGCGGCGCAGCGGCAGTTTCAGGGGCCGGCGAATGCGAGTTATCCGTTGCCGACTTTCCCGCAAAGCGTCTGTCTCGAATGTTTGATGAAAGCAGCAGCAGCCGGTGCCCCGGTGGCTCGCGTTTAGGCACATTTGTGCATCGGGCCAACCATGTATCTTGCCGTTGACTCCCATCACCCAGAAGCATGGCTCGATGGCCTGCTGCAGACGATGGATTCCCTGCCGGACGCGCATTGGCTTGCCTTGATCGATGGTGTTTTTGACCATGGCCTCAAGCCGTTTGCCGCGCCGGTGCCGACCTCCCCCCTGTATGGGCCGGAAAGTACGCTGCACGAGTTAGCGTCGGCATCGCCCTATTTGTTGCCCGTAGGTCGGCGCAGCGGTGTTGACTCGCGTGCCCTGATCGCCGCGCTAGGCATCCACTGCCAAGGGCGGCCGATGCTGAGCTTCCTGGCGTCTTGGCAACCAGCAGATCATCTCGTACGGTTGTGGCAGCCCTGCCTGCATCCGGTGGCAGCTGACGAAGGATCGCGCTACCTCCTGCGCTTTGCAGACACGCGCGTGCTGCCCGTGCTGCCTGGCGCGATGAATCCTGCTGCCTGGGCACAACTGACTGCGCCGCTTTTGCGTTGGTCTTACGTTGATCGTGCCGGTGCGCTTGAAACACTGTGGCAAGCGGAATCGCACGTCGAGCCCGCGACGTACCCAAGCCATCAGCTTGTCCTACCCCAAGGCGACATTGACCGCATGGTCGACGCGGCCATGCCGGATGCCGTCCTCGATCTCATGGACCGACTGTCCCCGGGCTCCCTGCCCGACACAGACAGGGCGAAGACCTATCGATTGGTCGCGCAAGCATGCGCATTGGCTGGGGCACATGGCGTTGATGCAACGGCCGATATCGTGCAGTTGGCGACGGTCTCGCTTGCAACCAATGGTTCGGGTTTGCGGGAGCAGGCGCTTCTGGCGCTGCTGGGCGATGCACGTCGCGCACCAAATGCACTGCGTGACTATCTGCATGCTGCCATGACCGTTGCTGAAGCATCCCCAACATGAACGTAGGGGCGATCAAACGGTCGGTTGTCTGGATGTTGGCCGCATTTCTGCTGAGCCTTGCCGCATGCAGCAAGGCTGAACCGCCCAAGGCGGCGGCCGAAAATGATGACACGCTAGGTGGCTACGTTCTTATATTGAACTACACCGACATTCCGATCGGCTCTGTATACGTTGATGGACGATATGCCGGGGCGATGGTCGCCAACTCTGGCGATGTAGGGACCGGGCGAACGAGCATCGATGTACCTAAACAATGGGACCCGAACTTCAAGGTGACGATCAAGTGGAGCGACGACGAGTTGTATGAGAAAGACAAAGCAGCGCTCTACACGAAGGAGGTGCCTGTTGAGAAGTACCCGTCGACTGGCGCGGCCTACGTTTTAGTGGCGTTCTATCCGAACAATGAGGTGAAACTTTATTTGTCGCGCGGGCTTCCTGGGTACAAGGGAGACCCTTACAACCTTGAAGATCCTAAAGACGCCTGTCTGAAGCGTCGAGCAGAGAAAGATCGAGAGCTTTGCTATCGCCCTGAGCTGCGTGAATTTACGGCAAGTGGTGTGCAGGCGAAGTAGATGACGAGCCTTGTCACAAGTGCCGTCGTGGTACAAGCCAATGGCGAACTCCAACAGGACGTAGGAAATGGAAGCAAAAGCGATGAAACGATGGATTGCCTGGGTGTTGGCTGGACTTCTGCTGAGCCTTGCCGCGTGCAGCAAAGCGGAAGCACCAAAGGCTGCGGCAGTTGAGGAAAATGACTCGCTGGGCGGCGCCATCGGCGTGCTCAACTACACCGACATTCCGATCGGCGTGGTCTACGTCAATGGCGAATGGGCAGGCGGGATGGTCGCGAACGCAGGCGGAACCAAATGGATCGGTAGCGCTTCTGTGCCCAAACATTGGGACCCGAACTTCAAGGTGACGATCAAATGGAGCGACGACGAGTTGTATGACAGAGACAAGAAGGCGCTCTACGTTAAAGAGGTGCCCGTCGAGAAGTATCCGCCGCAGGATGCTTCTTTCTTCTATGTGGCGTTCTATCCGAACCATGAGGTGAAGTTGTACCTGACCAGGTACGGTCCGGGGGCAGAGAATGACCCATACCATCTTGAAGAACCAAAGCAAGCCTGCCTTAAACGCCGGGCGGAGAAGGACCGGGAGCTTTGCTATCGCCCGGATCTACGCACTCCGAGTGCAAGCGCTGTGCACGCGAATTAACTGAAGTACTGAGGTTCCTCTGTCGGCTGCATTTATCCGTGACTTCGATGACCACCGTTCAATTTGCACCGCTTTGCCCTGACAAGCCCTTTGAACTCTCGCAACAGGAGATGTCGCGCAAGCGATCTCTGCAGGATGTCAACTTGAAGGTTCCGTCATCATGTGAAGAAGAACTGCATTTTGGATTTTTCTTTGATGGTACCCGGAACAATAGGGACAATGACCGGCCAAGGCAGGCGCACAGCAATGTGGCGCGGCTAGCTGACCTTTTCGACGTCGAACTCAAAAAGACCGAGCTGCGGCAGTACCGATTCGTCAGCTATGCGGCGGGCGTCGGCACACCGTTCTACAAGGAAGTCGGCGATCTAGGTATTGGCATCCATGCCGTCGCGGGTGCGGCGGCTGGCTGGGGAGGCGAGTGCCGCATCAACTGGGCCTTACTGCAGTTGCATAACCACCTGCACTACCACTATCACAACCGGAATTTGACCGAGCAGAATGCCGACCGCGACCTCGTCAAACAGATGAGCGCCGACATCAACGCCCCCGAAATCCAGATGCCCAATCTGGGTAGCAGCGATGCCATCGAACGCGAGCTGCAGGGCAAGTACCGAGCAAAAGGCCAATTCGACCGCGACTTACGTGCAGGTGTGGGCGGGGCAGCTTCCATGATTTCCGTGGCGCGCACCAACTGGCGTGAGGTCAACACCAAAGGTCGGCGTCGCGTGCTGAACGAACGCAAGGCTGCGCTGGCCAAGGCGCTTGGCAGCTTGCCCAAGGAGCGCAAGCCGATCATCAAGCGCATTCGATTGCACGTGTTTGGCTTTTCACGCGGCTCGGCGGAGGCGCGCGTTTTCTGCAACTGGCTCAAAGACGCTTGCGACGCCAATGGCGAGAAGCTCAGCCTGTGCGGCATCCCGGTGCAGATCGATTTCCTGGGCATCTTCGATACGGTGGCATCGGCGGGCATGGCGCAGAGCATGCTCGAGACGATGGTGTCTGGTCATGGCGCCTGGGCGCAAAAACGCTGGATGCGTATTCCCGGCCCGGCGCTGGTCAAGCGTTGTGTGCATCTCGTGTCCGGCCACGAAGTGCGGGGTTCGTTTCCGTTGGACAGCGCGCATGGCGACAATGTGGATGAGTTTGTTTACCCGGGTGTGCACTCGGATTTGGGTGGCGGCTACGAGCCCGGCGAACAGGGGCGGGGTTGCCGTATCGATTGGACGCCTGACGACAGCGCCAAGCAATCGCAGATCCCGCTGTCGCATATGTACCGCGAGGCCGTGATCTCTGGCGTACCACTGATGAGCCCCTCGTCTGCGCCGCGTGAATTGCAGGATCAGTTCAAGGTCGACCCTAACCTGATCAATGCGTTCAATGCCTACCGCGACGCAACGGCCGACACCAGCGCGACGACCACGCCGGAGCTGATCCAGCACCACTATGGGTACTTCCTGCGGTGGCGCCACCACTGGCTCGGCAAGGTAGCGAGCATGCCGAGCGTGCAGCATTCCGCCAAGACGGATCAAGCGGATCTGCTTTCAGCCGACACTGAGCTTGCCGATGAACTGAAGTGGGTTAAACGCTACGCCAGCTACCAGAACCTGGTGCCCAGTTGGGCGCAGGGGCATTACGCCGGCTGGCTGATGGAGGGTGCTAAATGGGGCGTGGAGACGGGGGCGTCCACGCTGGGCGAGGTACTCATGAGTATTGCGGGAGGGGGCGGAAAACCCGCCTTTCAGGCCGCAGTGCCCGAGGCACCCGGAGGGCCGATTGCCTACATGCCTGCCATGGGGGCGGTGCAGGGCGGTACCGTGTTCTACAAGCTGAAGCAGGCGCTTGGCATCAAATTCAAGAGCTGGGATGTCGTGAAGCAAGCCTGGGAGAACACAGATGTCCCTTCTGCAGTGGATCTCTTTTTCTCGCGCTATGCGCACGACTCCCGCGCCTGGTTCAAGCCCATGGGGGACGACAACGACGTTTGGTATCGCAAGCAGCAGAATAGTCTCGATGCCGCTGCTACCAGGGATGCAGCGCGCAAAAATCAGCCGATTACGCCGATGACGGCCAGGATCGGCGTGCCGCCGCAGCCGCCACAAGAGCAAGCGATGGCGGACATGCAGGCGCGACTGAAGAAGCAGCGCGAAGCCAAAGGCCAATCCGAAGAAGACGCGCTCAAGGATCCAACCTACACCGAGCAGCTACCACAGCAAACCAGTGGCCGTGAGCTTTGGCAGATGTGGGGCTACTTGCGCTGGCGCACCGTGTATGACGACCAGTACATGGACTACCGCGCTGCCTATCCCAATCTGGCGGGCCTGAACGCCTCCGCGCTCAAGAAGCGGATGAAAGAGTTGGACTCTCAGCTCAAGCAGATGCGCTTGCGTTCAGAGGAGCTCGTGAAAACGATGAACCGTATGGCCAGCTCTGGGATGCCGCCTGCAGACATGATCAACGAGTTGGGCGGGTTGAGTCGGGGCATGCAAGCTACTGAACAAGAAATGTCTGCGATTACGTCGTTCATGGAGGACTTGAATGACAGTGGAGCATGAGGTGGTCTCCGTGCCCGGCAACGTTGTCGATGAAGCCGAGAACGTTGCTCAGAGTGCTGAAACCAGGCTCGCCCGACGCAGCATCACCTTGCTACCCGACTGATCGGCATGATCGTCCTTGGAATCGCTGCGCTCCTCATGTTGCTGGGTGGAGTGCTGCTGCTGGTGACGCACGGCGCGCAGCGCCACGGCAGCAAGGGTGGCAAGCCCATGACCAGCAATACCGCCAGCAAGCGGCACGTTGCTCGCGGCGTCGCCTATACCTTGCTTGTGCTGGGCGGCCTGATCGTGCTGGGCGTCATAGCACTGGCGTTTCTTCTGGTCGGCCCCTTTTTCTAGTTCAACCAACCTCTCTCATGAAGATGCAATACAAAATCGCCGCCGCCGTTCTTGCAGCCGTCTGGATGAACACCGGTATCTGCGCTCAGTTGGCCTCTACGTCTCAAGCGCCTGCCACCACCGTTCAAGCTAGCGCAAAGAACAAGGCGCAGGCAAAGAAACACGGAAAGAAGCGAGCCAAGCTCGTACGCTCCCGCAAGAACAACGCAGCGCCGGCTCGCGATGCCGATGCGGACGTGTTGGCGCAGGTGCTCTCCTCCGACAATAGAAGCCCCCTCTGGAGTGGCCGCCCGAGTCAGTGATTCGACGGTGAATCGAAGGATGTCGATCCGAGTGCATCAAGAAAAGGTTGCCAGTGGCACCCCTGGAACGCGAACGCGGGACTTTGTGCGGGGCCTTGCTGTCTTCCCCATCGCCGGTTTGGCGTGCTGGTTGATGTTCTGGCTTGGGCGCGATAGTCGAGGTTGGGCCAGTCATGGGTGGGCTTTGGGGTTGCTGCTTCCTCTGCTTGCCGCATCTGTCCTCGCGATTGTCGGCACCATCTGGACGCTGGTCGCTGGACTGATGCACAAGACATTCAAGATCAGTGCGATTGGACTGCTGCTCGGGCTCTTGCTCGTGAGGATTGCGGTTGGGTTCATATAGGCCGATAGCTGTGTTTTCGCGCAAGGCTGAATACCTTGGAACCTGCTTAGCGTGGGCGGATGCTGCATTCAATGCGCTCACCGTTTGGGATGGCGCGCAGCAATAGGCCTTATCGCGCCCATTGCGTTTGATGTACGCGGCGCCGACCCAAACTAAAGGAGGTGATTGGCAATGAAGATTTGGAAAGTCCTAGGGCTGACTGCAATGACGGCCGCTTGCGCTGCGAAGCCAGACCCAATGGAAGGCAAGGCGACGGCCAGCATTACTTCGTACAACCACACTCCTGACTACATCCATCAGTTCTACGTGGATGACACTTGGGGCGGCAACTCGTTCGCCTATGGCGGAGGTGGGAGTTTCGTCTGTTGCTTGGTGTATCCGAAGGTTTGGCGCCCTGATCTGACAGCCACAGTGAAATGGACGACCTCCAGTTCTGATCCGAATGCGACAGGTGACGCAGCGAAGCCGCATTGGCATGAGGCGGTAGTCCCAATCGAGAAATACACGGAAACCGGCACGCTACACGTGCATTTCCTGCCTGAGGGCAAGGTTCGGCTCATTATTTCGAGTAAAGGAACCGGCAACCCTGAATATCCCGGGCCCTCCTATCCGGTTAAGCCGGCGGATTTTCATTTCGAACCAAGCCGGCGTGCGGTGCGCTTGCAAGAAGAGCGCGGCCGAGCGCAAGCGGCGGGGCGGGCGCGCTTGGAGGCAGAGATGCGTGCGATGAAAGCGGGGCCGTCCGCTCAGAAGGGTTCACCCCCGGGTTCACCTATGGGCGAAAACTTGCCACCTCCACCCGCGCTTCCGAAGGATGAGGAATGAGCGCATTCCACCCCGGCTGGTATGAGATCGGTTTTGATGCGAGCACACGCGATCGGCTGTGTCGGTACTTCAGCACGCCCGTCTCGTTTGTGTCCAGAGTCGCATTACTCGCATGCGTACTCGTCATCGTATCCACCGCTCAGGCGGAAGGCGTACGTGTGATTCCTCGCAGTGAACAGGCTGACGGTGGCTACGTCTCTACGCAG
This sequence comes from Ralstonia sp. A12, assembly GCF_000801955.1. Lineage (GTDB taxonomy): Bacteria > Pseudomonadota > Gammaproteobacteria > Burkholderiales > Burkholderiaceae > Ralstonia. Next base: position 168,939 of record NZ_JSZO01000016.1, on the reverse strand, counting down.
TTGCTGCTCAAGCCGTGCCTAGACATTCGTACACAGGTGAACGAGCCAAGCGACCATTTACTGAAGGATGTGGCGGATGCACGGAAGGTGTTGCCGCCAGGGATTTGCGACAGCCCGGTACTGGTGGAAAAACTGTTCAAGGTGCGTTTTCTCCAGTACGCCTCGCTCGCGGTGGTGAGCGATCCATGGAATTTCGATGTGAAGATTGCCATGCAGAACCGGTCCATCGAACAGTGCAAAGACACGCAATGTGTGGAACGGGGGTTGGACGCGGTGATTGCCGCACTGTCGCCGGTGTACCTCGGTGCCCGTCCTGAATGGCCGCAGGGCACTGGGCTATGTACTGCCGCTCCGGTCGATGTGTCTGTGGCCACGGCACTTGCACCTCTGAACGCGAAAACTCGTAAAGCGCTCATCGAACGATGTGGCGAGCAAGCGCTGACAACACAGGCGTGTACTGGCCCGCACGGCAAGCTTCTGTTTGGAATCTGCGAGATGGTTGGCAACCAGGTTAACGCGTCTGAATGGGTCTATCTCGTCAGAGGCAACAAGTACGAGCCTTTGCTCGCCATTGATGATGGACCGTTCGGCGTGATGGAAAGCACCTGCAATGGCATGCCGGACCTCATGACCGCGGCCCGGATCAGCATGGGGGAGCATCAGCACACCTACTATCGCTACGATGGCAAGGATTACCAATCTGTGTACTCCTACACCGCAATAGGTGTTGGAACAGATGACAATGGCAACGACTTGGAGGTTGCGCAGGGAGGACCGGATACAAAGGTGGTTTGCCGATAGGCAATGATTTTGTGGTTCTCCAGAGCTCAATGGGGTCGGCGGACACAGGCCGCGACCATTGCGTAGTTGTTGTTGCAATGCAGCAGCGTGCCAGCTACCGCAGTCTTGCGAACAAAGGCGCAGCTACCCAGCGGCATCTCCGGCCGGACTAGATGTAAACGACAACACCCCACCCAGCCGCGCCATCCCCCCAATGTGCTATCGTCCCCGCCACACAAATTTCACAAACACCGGGTATGCACGACGTTGTTATCAGCGGCACGGGCCTGTGGGTCGCGCCGGAGGTCATCACCAACGAGGAGCTGGTTGCCTCCTATAACGCTTACGCGCAGCGCTACAACGCCGAGCACGCAGCGGCCATTGCTGCGGGTGAGCTGGTGGTGCTGTCGGAATCATCGGCAGAATTCATCGAGAAGGCTTCGGGTATCCGCCAGCGCTACGTGATCGACAAGGCTGGCGTGCTGGACCCGGCGCGCATGCGTCCGCACCTGACGCAGCGCCCGGATGATGCGCTGTCCTTGCAGGCCGAGATCGGCGTGGCGGCCGCGCGCGATGCGCTGGCGGCTGCCGGCCGCGACGCTGCCGACGTCGACATGCTGCTTTGCGCAACCTCCAACTTCCAGCGCCCGTATCCGGCGCTGGGCGTTGAAATCCAGAACGGCATCGGCGCGCGCGGCTACGCGTTCGACATGAACGTTGCATGCTCTTCAGCCACGTTCGGGCTGGAGCAGGCCATTAACGCGGTGCGCAGCGGCACCGCGCGTGCCGCGCTGGTGGTGAGCCCCGAGATCACCTCGGGCCACCTGGATTGGAAAGACCGCGACTGCCACTTCATCTTCGGCGACGTGTGTACGGCGGTGTTGGTCGAGCGCGCGGAAGAGACCCGCTCGACCGATGCCTGGCGCGTGCTCGGCACCAAGTGCGCAACCAGCTTCTCGAACAACATCCGCAACAACGCCGGCTATCTCTCGCGCAGCGAAGACCGCAACCCGGAAGACCGCGACCAGCTCTTCCGCCAGGAAGGCCGCAAGGTGTTCAAGGAAGTCTGTCCGATGGCGGCTGAGCATATCGCCGGCCATCTGCAGCAACTGGGTCACACGCCGGCGGACGTGCGCCGCTTCTGGCTGCATCAGGCCAACTTGGCGATGAACCAGTTCATCGCCAAACGCCTGCTGGGGCGCGACGCTGCGGCAGATGAGGCGCCGGTCATTCTGGATGAGTTCGCCAACACCGCATCGGCGGGTTCGATCATTGCGTTCCACCGTCACCGCGCCGACATGAAGTCGGGCGATCTGGGGTTGATCTGCTCATTTGGCGCGGGCTATTCGATCGGCAGCGTCGCCCTTCAGAAACGCTGAGCCGCCGGCGGGCGATGCTCAGGTCTTGGCCGGCAGCGTCGCCCGGAAGAAGTCCAGCGCACGGCGCGCGGCCTGTGCGTGTACACCGTCACGGTCCACCCCCGGGTTGTCCTGGCAGAGCCAAGGCGGCAGATGCGCTGTTGCGCCCGGCAAGCACGTATCGATGAACGTGTAGTGCGAAGCCCCAGGCACCAGCAGCAGGTCTGCCTTGGGCAGCAGCCCGGCGACACGGCGCACGTTGGTCTCCACGGGTACGGCCACATCGGCATCACCGGCCATCAGCGAGATGGGGAGGGTGATGGTGCCGAGCGAGGTTGGGTCCATCGCCATGCCCAGTGCTGGCGCGATGGCGAAGACCGCCTTGATGCGTGTATCACGGTAGGACGCCCCAGAGCGCGCAAGCGAAGCCTCTGTCTGCGGCGTCTTCGATGCCTTGGGCTGCGGGCCCGTTTCCACACGGCGCATTTCTGGCGGGTGACAGATCGCATCGGCCTGCGGCGAGCTGCAGAACGCCATGAACGCCGACACATCGGTGCGCGCGCCCGCTAGCTCCAGCACGGTATAGCCCCCTAGCGAAAAGCCCACCGCACCGATCCGGTTTCGGTCGACATGCGCGCCGAGTGTCGCGTCGGCAAGCACGCCGTCGATGACTTCACTCACGTCGGTCGCGCGTTCCCACCACAGCATGAAGCCGTCGTGCGTGAGCGGCTCCGCTGTGTTGTTGCCGGGGTGGTTGGCACCGGCGATGATGTAGCCGTTTGCCGCCAGCGCAGCGGCCAGCCAGTCGAGGCTGTCAGCGGTGCCACCCGTGCCGTGCGAGAGCACGAGCAGCGGGTAGGTGGTTTGTGCACTCGCAAGCGGTGCGTTATCGGCGGCAGGATGCCCGCGAAACAGCGGCCGGCTCGGATCGCCGATGTCGTGCGGCGTTTCTGGCGTGGACGCATCCACCGGATACCAGATGGTCGTGACGAGCGCTTCGGTGCGCGCGCCACGCCAATGGCGCTCCGCCTGTGGATGGAACACGCGGGAGGTTTCGCCCACGTGGTACGGCGCGGCGGGCTCGGCCGCGCAGGCGGCGCCCACGACAAAGACCGCCAGCGCGGCGGTAAGACAACGACGCAGCATTTCTACTCCTTGCGGATGGGGATCATCAGGTCGGTCACGCAGGTGCGCGGCGGGTGTTGGCGCGCACCGTTGCGATATAGCTCGAGCGTTGGCCGATCGTCGGGTTCAAAGCCGTAGCTGGGCAGGCAGCCGCCATAGAGCGCCTGCATGGTGGGCGCGATCAGCGCGTAGGGGCCGATGAGCCGGTGCGACGCATAGAGGCCGCCTTCAACACGCATCGGCTGCAGGTTGCCTGTGATTGCGCGCGGTACATCGAGGATGACACCGGCAAAGTACTCAAACGAGCCCGGCGTTTCCGGATCGCCATAGCAAATGCCGATGCGGTCAGGCGCGTCTGGCGACGTGCTCTCGATGCCAAGTGCCTGCCATAGCGCAATGAAGGTCTGGCGGATCGTGGCGATCGGGCCTTCGTGCTGCAGGCACAGCGCGTTCAGGGGAGGCTGCTCGACCAGTTCAAGCGGCGGTAGGCCAGCGGCCTCCGTGGCTGGCACGATCAGTTCCTGCTGCCGGGTTTGAAAGGCGTGCGGGCTCACGCCCGTGAACTCGCGGAAGGCGCGCGCGAAGGCCTGCGGGCTGCCGTAGCCGACGTTGAGTGCGACGTCGGTGACGGAATCTTCTGCCCCGGTCAGGCGTTGCGCGGCTTGCGCCAGCCGCACGCGCTGCACGGTCTCGAACACCCCTTCACCGGTGAGCGCGCGGTAGATGCGGTGGAAGTGAAACGGCGACAGATGTGCGACCTCCGCCAGGCTCTGCACGGTGTGCGGGGCGGCGGGATCGGCCAGGATCGCCTCGATCACGCGGGCGATGCGGCGATGGTAGTCGCGAATGGTGCGGGGTTTCATGCGGGAAAGCATAGTCGCCCGGCGGGCAGTGCGCGGTGCAGCGATTGCGCAAATGTGCGCAAGCGGTGCTATCGCCCCCCAGGCCCCGCAGTCGCGCGCAGGGTGGTGGCAAAGGTACGCAGCGCCTTCTTTGCTACCGGATCGGCCACGCGAGAATGCAGCACCACACTGCGCGGCGGCAGCGGCGGCAGGCCGAGCGATTCGCCCACGTCAATGGTGCCGGGCGGCGCTACGCGTCGGCTGAGTGCGGCGACAGCCAACCCGGCCGCCACGGCTGCACCGATGGTGCCCACGCCGCCGCCAACAAACACTTCCTGCCACGCAATGCCCGCGCCATCCAGCACGGCGACAGCCATTTCGCGCACGCGGCACGGCTCGGCCTGCGTGGCGAGGTAGAGCGGTTCTCCGCTGCGGTGCTCGAAGTCGGACGCGGCCATCCAGCCGAATGGCTCTTCCATGAGGACCTCGCCGTCGGAGCGGCGGTTGTCATGGCGCAGGATCACGGCAGCGTCGAGTGCACCGTCTTCGAACGCGTCGAGAATCTCGCGCGAACTGCCGATGCGGATCTCCAGCGTGAGGGCCGGTTCTGCGCGGCGCATCTGGCGCAGCAAGCGCGGTAGTTCCGCCCCGACGATGTGGTGGCTCATGCCGACCGACAGCCGTCGCCGTTCTTCCCCAAACGACCCGACCGCACCTGCGTGTGCAGCCACCAGGTCGCGTGCCGGGCCAAGAAAGGCACTGCCGTCCTGCGATAGCCGCACAAGGCGCGGCGTGCGCTCCAGCAGGCGGCGGCCCAGCGCATCTTCCAGCCGCTTGATCTTCAGGCTGACGGCCGATTGGGTGGAGTCCATCGCCTCTGCCGCGCGCGTGAAGCTCTTCAGATCGGCGGTCAGAACGAAGGCCTGAACAGCCTCCAGGTCGAGCATCCTCATGGTTCAATCATTTTGAAATCGAATGATTGAAATATCTTAGGATGTCTTTTTTCAATGATCAACCTGGGGCATTCTTTGGTCATCACAAACCAGGGAGTTCACCATGCCTCTCGTTCAAGTGTCGCTGCGGCGCGGCAAGTCTGCCGCTTATCACCAAGCCATCTTTGACGGCGTCTATCGCGCCCTGCGTGAAACCTTCAACGTGCCGGAAGACGACCGCTTCATGACGGTGACCGAGTTCGACGCCAGCACGTTCAGCGTGAGCCCCACCTACCTGGGCATCCAGCGCACCGACGATGCGGTCATCCTCCAGATCACCGTCAGCAACACACGCCCGCGCGAGCAGAAGCAGGCGCTCTACCGCCGCATCGTCGAGCTGCTGCACGAGAGCCCCGGCGTGCGTAAGGAGGACGTGTTCATCAACCTGGTGGAGGTGCTGCCCGAGAACTGGTCGTTCGGCAACGGCATCGCGCAATACGTGGTGAACCAGAGCTGAGGTGGCAAGTGTTGCTCGCTCACTATGTCCACCACCTGCCTGCCGACTACGATATGGCGCGGCTGCATGAGCGCGCCCGCCAACGCGGGCCCTTGTGGGATGGCGCACCGGCGCTGTTCTTCAAGGCGTTTCTGCTAAGAGAGCGGGGGAAGTTTGGCGCCACGGCCAACGCGTATTCGTCACTGTACTTGTGGCAGCAGGATGCGGCTTTCCGCGACTTTCTCGTCAACGGCCGCTACCACGTCGTCACCGAAAGCTTTGGCCGCGCGGCCATCCGCACGCACGTGGCACTGGATGCGCGCAAAGGGTCAGCGCAGGCGGCACGCTTCGCCTATCTCGAAGAGGAAGACATCGAGCCTGATGCGGATCTGACCGATGTCTTCCGGCATGCCATTGAATGCAACCGGGAAGCTGCGGCACAGGCTGGGACGGTGGCGGCCGTCATCGGCGTGGACACGGCTGTGTGGCGGTTGACGCGGGTGCGCCTGTCGGAGGTGTCGCCTGCCGACAATGAAACCGCCACGTGCCATCAACTGCTGCACCTCGCGCAACCGTTGCTGGAGACGCTGCCATGACCACGCGCCAGATCCTGTTCGCCTATGTGGGCGGCGTGCTGTGGGGCATGGCGCTGATCGTCGGCGCGGCGGTCACGCTGGCGACCGTCGCGCGCGACGTACTGCGAACGCTCAGTCCTTGAGCGAATCGCCCAGCATGTCCAGCAGGAACTGCGAGCCGCGTTCGCGCGAGCCTGCATCGTCGTAGCCGTCAAGGAAGGCGCCTTGCTCGGTCATGACGAGGTGGGTGCCGCCCGAGCCATCTTTGGGTTCACGCAGCTCCAGCGTGGCGAGCGAGGCGGAGATCTTCCGATCATCCAGGTGCATCACGTACGAATAGACGACGCGCTCGTTGGGGATGACGTCGTGGTACAGGGCCTCGAAGCTGGAGACGACACCGCTGTCCCATCGGCCCTTGACGACTTCGCGGCCGCCGGGGGTGGCATCCATTTCACGCACGAGCAGGGTGTAGCCGTTGCCGCCGGCAAACCACTTGGCCTTGGCGGCCGGGTCCGTCAGTGCCTTGAACACGCGCGAGCGCGGTGCATCGTACGTGCGCTCGACGGTAAAGGTGGCATGCACGACCGAACGCTTGATGCCATCGGCCAGCGGCACGCGCGCGGCTTCGCGCTCGAGCTTGTCCAGGGTTTGCTTCCAGCCTTCGGGCGCGCCCTTGATCATCATCTCGGCAATCGGGGCGAGCGGCGTGTGGGTCTGCGTGACTTCCATGCGCGTGCCGCCGCATTCTTCTGCAAAGGTGACGACGGTGTGGGCGTTCATCAGCGGGCGGTTGTCGCCGTCCACCACGTTCATGTCGATCACCAGGCGTGCGTTGGGCACGATCTCGACAAAGTGGCCGCGCGACCAGTGGTCGTGCCCTTCGGGCGATCGCATGCACACATCAAACTTGCCGCCCACGCGAAACTCGACTGTCGCGTCGGGCACCGTATAGTGCGTCGGGCAGAACCAGCGCTTGATGTGCTCGGCGGTGCTCCATGCCGTGAAAACCCAGTCGCGCGATACGGGGAAGGTGCGCGAAATCACAAGCGGGCGAAGGGTGGTGGCGGTGGGGCTATCGATGGTCGTCGTCATTCGGTTCTCCTTGGGTTTTAAGCGTTTCCAGATAGGCGCCAAGGCGGTCGAAGTGCTGTTCCCACTCCAGGCGTCGTTGGTTGATCCACTGCTCGGCCAGGCTCAAGGCCTCGGGTTCGATACGGCATGTGCGCACGCGGCCCACCTTTTCCGATCGCACGAGACCGGAGTTCTCCAGCACAGATAGGTGCTGCATGACGGCAGGCAATGAGATGTCGAGCGGCTGCGCCAGCTCGCTTACAGAAGCCGGCCCACGCACGAGCTGAACCAGCATCGCGCGCCGGTTGCCGTCTGCCAGTGCCTGGAAGGCGAGATCGAGAGAAGTGTCATGGTTAAGCATGTTGTTAACTATAGCGACTCCGAATAGTTAAGCAAGTACTTTATCTTTCGACGGTTGACATGCCGATTTACTTCGCATACAAAGTAAAGAACTTCGCATACGAACTAAATCGGCATGATGAACAGCACCCCCCAAACCATCCCCGCCACCGACGGCTACCCGCTGGGCGCCATGCTGTGGACAGCCGCCGGCACACCGCAGGGCGTGGTCGTCATGCACCCCGCCACAGGCGTGCCGCAGCGCATCTACCAGGCCTTTGCCAAGTTCCTCGCGGAACGCGGCTTCCACGCCATCACGTACGATTACCGCGGCATTGGCGCGTCACGGCCCAAGAGCCTGCGCCGCTTTGCTGCGCGCATGCGTGACTGGGCACTGCTCGACGCCGAGGGTGTGATGCGATGGGCCCGAGCGCGTTACCCGGATCTGCCGCAACTGGCGGTCGGGCATTCGGTAGGCGGCCACGCCATCGGCCTGTGTTGTGCAGATTGGGATGTCGCGGGCGTCGTGCAGGTGGCCTGCCACACGGGCAACTCGCGCTTCATCCGTCAACGGGGCGAACGTTGGCGCGTCGAGCTGATCCTGCGTGGCGTTGGCCCGCTGCTGGCGCGGCTGATCGGCTACGTGCCCGGCAAGCGCCTGGGCCTGGGCGAAGACCTGCCGGGCGGCGTCGCCATCGAATGGGGCGCGTGGGCCGGCATGCAGCGTTACTTCTTCGACGACCCGACGCTCGGCGCTGTCGAGCGCTTCAACCGCGTAACGCATCCCGTGCTCGTCTACGGCTTTGACGACGACCCCTGGGCTACCCCCGCTGCCATCAATGCGTTGACGACGCACTTCACGAACACGTGGGTCGAGCGTCGGCAGATTGCACCTGCGCAGGCCGGTGGCGCGGTGGGGCACCTGGGGTTCTTTCGCCCGCAGTTCGCCAACACGCTGTGGCCCGGTTTGGCGACTTGGTTGAGCGAGCGCGCTGCGGCTATGCGTGCTGAGGCAGAGGCCGCATGACCGCACCCGACCGCCGTCTCGTTTATCTGATCAGCGTCGGGCAACGCCGCCTGCAGCGCTGGATTCAAGCGCGCACCGGCGAAGGCGTGACCGCCGCGCAATCCGGCCTGCTGTTCTTCCTGGAGAAGAACGACGGCGCGCTGATGCGCGAGGCCGGTGCCGCGCTCGATCTCGGCCCCTCCGCCATGAGCGGTCTGGTCGACCGCAGTGCCGACGCCGGTCTGATCGAGCGCCGCGCCGACGCCAAAGACGGCCGCGCCTGGCAACTCTGGATCACGCCTGCCGGCCGAGAAGCCCTGGCCGAAACACGCACAGGCCTGACCGAGCTGAACGCACGCCTGACCGAAGGTTTTTCCGACGCCGAGATCGACGTCGTTGCACGCTGGCTGGCCAGCCTGCAAACCAAGTTCCCCACCGGAGACGAGTAATGAGTGAACACATCCAGAGCCACATTCAGAGCCAGATTGCCGATGGCGTGCTGACGCTCACCCTGGCGCGCGCTGACAAGAAGAACGCCATCACCGATGCCATGTACGGCGCCCTGGCCGATGCGCTGGACGCTGCCGAGCGTGACAGCACCGTACGCGTGGTGCTGCTGCGTGCCGAGGGCGACATGTTCTCGGCGGGTAACGACATCGGCGAATTCGCGTCGATTGCCATGACCGGCGGTAAGGGTGATGGCGAACGCAACGTCATCCGTTTCCTGCATGCGCTGGCGCGCGCTACGCGTCCGCTGGTGGCGGCGGTGCAGGGCCGCGCGGTCGGCATCGGCACGACCATGCTGCTGCATTGCGACTTCGTGCTGCTGGCTGACAACGCGCAACTCTCCACGCCGTTCGTCAATCTGGCGCTGGTGCCGGAAGCAGCATCGAGCCTGCTGATGCCCGCGCGCCTGGGCCACGTGCGTGCGTTCGAGATGTTCGCGCTGGGCGACGCGGTGAGCGCGGAATCGGCGCTTGCGTGGGGTTTGGCGAACCGGGTGGTGCCGCTGTATCAACTTGGCACGGAGGCCGAGGCCATTGCTGCGCGACTGGCGCGCCAACCGCTCGGCGCACTGACCGAAACCAAGCGCCTGATGCGCGATGCCGAACTGCTCAAGCAGCAGATGGATGTAGAGAGCGCCTCGTTTGCCAAGCGCCTGAAGTCTCCCGAGGCGCATGAAGCCTTCCGGGCATTCGTCGATCGGCGACCGCCCAATTTCAACGCCGTGGCGCACTGAGCGCGGCGGTGTCTCCTTCGGCGGCCTTGGTCCGGCCGCCTTTTTTATTTCGACGGCGACGCGGCGGTCGCCTTCCCAAGCACCTTCAGCCCACGCGCGGGCGATTCAAACGCCTGAGCGCGCACATGCTTCGCACCCCCTCCAACGGGTGCTGTAACAGAACAGTCACGTTGCATTACTACCCTACGCGCTTACTTCACACTTGCGCGTTGTGAAACACGTCCGCACACCGGGCGCTGTAGCACGCGTCTCTCACTGACCGGGTATGGCTGGAAACGTCGCATCAGGTGGTGCGCGGCGGATACTGCCTTGGTGCATCGCGATGATTGGCGTCTGCGTTTTCCATCCTGCCGTGTCTGCCGGCCCTGTCGAGCCAGAGCCGGCCGTCATTGCCGGCGCGCCGCCGCTGGATGTCGAGCGCTGGTTCGATATCGAGCCGCAGCCGCTGCAGCGTGCGCTGGAGCACTACGGCGCCGTCACTGGGATGTCCTTGCTGTATGACAGCGCACTGACAGCAGGCCGTGCTGCGCCGGCCGTGCGCGGTGCAATGACGCCGCACATGGCGCTGCTGCGCCTGCTGGAGGGCAGCGGCCTGGCGCCGCGCTACACCGGTGTCGACACGCTGGTGCTGCTGCCCGTGCGCTCGCAAGCCAGTGCCGAGGCAAACGATACCGATACCGCAAACCAACTCGCACAACGCCGGTACTACGGCCTGATTCAGCACCGCATACGTGATGCGTTCTGTGCGAACTCGATCCTCGCACAGGGCCGACACCGCATTGCACTGCGCCTGTGGGTGGATGCGCAGGGTGCGATCGGCCCGGTGCATCTGCTCGATTCCACCGGCGATGCGGTGCTCGATCGGCTGGTGGTGAGCGCGCTGCAGGGTGTGCTGGTGGGCGAGGCGGTACCCGCATCCGTGGCGCAGCCGTTCACCTTTGTTGTCATGCCGCGTGCATCGGGCCAGAGCTGGGGCTGTGTTGCGCCGGCGGTGTCTGTCTCCGTCATCGCAGCCGGGGGGCGTCATGGCTGACGGCGGCCGCGCCGTGCTGCGCGATTTTCTGGTGGAGCGCTACAGCCACCTGAAGTACCTGCTGTCCCGGCGGCTGGGCAACCCCGACCTGGCCGGCGATGCGTTGCAGGACATCTGGCTGCGTCTGGAAGGCAACGGCGGCGCCGACGCCATCGAGCCGGTGCAGAACCCGGGCGCGTATCTCTACCGCATGGCCTTCAACGCGGCCATCGACCAGCAGCGTGCCGAAGACCGCCGCCTGAGCGTGGGCGAGATCGAGACCATGCTCGAACTGGTCAGCCCCACGCCCGGCCCGGCCGAGGTGGCCGAAGCCAACTCTGAACTCGACGCGCTGATCCGCGCGATGGAGCAGATGCCCCAGCGCCGCCGCGACATCCTGCTGGCCGTGCGCCTGGAGGGCACGCCGCAACGTGAGGTGGCCGAGCGTTTTGGCATCTCATTGCGGCTGGTGGAACTGGAGCTGCAACGCGCCCAGGAGCACTGCGCTGCCAAGCTCGGCCGATAACCATGCGCCTTGGCGCGGCGGACCCTGCCAAGGCAATGGATCGACAAAAAAATCTTCCGAAAAGCTTGCGGGTTTGTGTGGCGGGATTCGTCATACCGATAAGACCGTCGGAGTGGCGGCAGAGGCAAGCCGTGGCCGTAAAGAGAACGGCGGTATGACAGATGGTTGAACGCATGAAGGCAGCACCCGACACCCACAAGACGACGCTGAAGATTCCGCACACGCTGCGCCGCGATGCGCACGCGTGGGTGCGTCGTCTGACCTCGGGCGAGGCCACCGTGGCTGACGCGCAGGCACTCAGGCGCTGGTGCGACACGAGCGAAGCGCATGCCGCCGCATTTGCCGACGCACGTCAGTTGTGGAAAGACTTTGGCCCGGCGGGCGAGGCGGTGCGGCGTCGCCAGGCTGCCAAGACGCGGCGCGCACCCACGCTGGGCCGCCGTGCTTTCCTGGGCGGCGCTTTTGCCACGGCAGCAGGGGCTGCCGTGGCGGTTGTCGCGCCGGCCGGCCTGTGGGGCGCATTCCCCTCGCTGGCCGCAGACTTGCGCACCAAGACGGGTGAGCAACGCCAGGTGGCACTTGCCGCTGACGTGACCATCGACATGAACACGCACACCAGCGTGGCGCTGCGTCGTGATGCGGGTGTGCTGCATGGTGTCGATCTGCTGGACGGTGAGATTGCCGTCAACAGCACGCGTGGTGCAGCACAGCCGTTGGTTGTGGCAGCGGGCCCCGGCCGCGCGATTGCCACGCAGGCGAGCTTTGAGGTGCGCAATCTGGATGCACGCGTATGCGTGACCTGCCTGTCGGGCGACCTGCGCGTGGAGGTGGATGGCCGCAGCCTGACGCTCACGGCCAACCAGCAGGTGACCTACGACAAGCACGTGATGGGCACGGTTGCACAGGCCGATGTGGCCACCGCATCAGCGTGGCGCAACGGCGTGCTGGTGTTCCGCCAGACGCCATTGGCCGATGTGGTGAGCGAGATCAATCGCTACCGCCCCGGCCACGTGCTGGTGGTGGATGACAAGCTGGCACGCAGCCGCTTGAACGGGCGCTTCCGTATCGACCGGCTCGATACCGTGTTCGCGCAGATTCGTGAAGTGCTGGGGGCAAGCGTGACGGAGTTGCCGGGCGGCATCGTATTGCTCGGTTGAGGTTGCGCGGCGAGCATGCCGCGTTGCCATATTTCTGTCATTGCGGATTCGGGTTATGACCTTCGTCATAGCAGGAGAGGCCGCGCGGATGTGCAGCGACGCGGCCGCCGTTCGATCGTCCGTTCGCTATCCGACATGCAGCCGAGCCAGCACGCCAAGTCTTCTCCCGTCACGTTTCTGTCGCATCGTCGGCGCTCTCATGGCAGGCGGTCCGTCCGCACGTGGCGCATCAAGCCGCTGGTGCAGGCGGCGGCACTGACGCTGCTGGCGGCCAGCGCCCATGCGCAAACGCGTGCCTTCAGCGGTGCCTGGTTTGCCGAGCGCGGTGCAGCGCAGAACACGGCCGCTGCCACCGGTCGCCTGCCCAACGGTACACCGGTCGCGCTGATCAATGATCCGCAGCAGCAATCGCAGCAGGCGCGTCAGCAACTGCAGCAGTCGCTTGCCAACCTGAACGGCGTTGCCGCAGCCATCGCTGCACAGCAGGCTGCGCAGAATGCGGCGCGGCAGGCTGCACTCAGCGGGTCGTCCGATGTGCCGGATGGGCTGGCCGATGGCGGCCTGAAGGTCGATACGAATTCGCTCACACGCGGCTGGGTCAACGCCAACGCACCCGTGCAGTCCAACAAGGACGGCCGCGTGAACGTGGCCATCCAGCAGACCGCTGACAAGGCCGTGCTCAACTGGGAGACCTACAACGTCGGCCGCAACACGACGGTGGAGTACCAGCAGCAGTCCAACTGGTCGGTGCTCAACCGCGTGAATGATCCGAACGGGCGGCCCAGCCAGATCCGTGGCCAGATCAAGGCCGACGGCACGGTGCTCATCGTCAACCGCAACGGCGTGATCTTTACGGGCAGCAGCCAGGTCGACACACGCAACCTGGTGGCGGCCGCCGCCAACATCACCGATGACCAGTTCCGCAAGGGCCTGTACGGTGACAACGCTACGCCTACCTTCACCAACGCGGGCGGCAAGATCAAGGTGGAGGCCGGCGCGCAGATCAGCACGCGCGCGCCGCAGTCCGTGACGCAGGGCGGCGGCTATGTCCTGCTGGTCGGTACCGAGGTTGAGAACGCGGGTACCATCAACACGCCCAAGGGCCAGACGCAACTGGCTGCCGGTGACAACTTCATCATTCGCAAGGGCGTGGGCACGGACGGCAACACGATGTCCACCACGCGCGGCAACGAGATCGCGCCGCAGTTCGTGGCCAACAGTACGGCGGGGCATGTGGTCAACAGCGGCCTGATCATTGCCAACCAAGGCGATATCACGCTGGCCGGGCGCGACGTGGCGCAGAACGGCGTGGCGATCTCCACCACGACCGTCAACACGCGCGGCACGATTCACCTGTTGAACTCCGCCGCCGACTCGCAAGGGCGCGTAACGGTCGGGCCGGGCGCGACCACCGCCATCCTGATCGAACAGGACGCTGCTACGGCGCTCGACAGCCAGCGCAATGCGCTGCTGAAGGAATCCGCCACGCAGGACAAGCTGCGTGCGGATACCGCCCCGGGCGTATTCGATAACCTCTCGCGCCTGTCAGACCGGCGAGACCTGTCGCGCATCGAGATCGTCTCTGGGGGCGACGTGCTCTTCGCAGACAACTCGCTGTCGCTGGCCACCGGCGGGCAGATTCAGGTGAGTGCTGCGCGCCGCGCGCTGGTGACCGATCGCGCGCGGCTCGACGTGGGCGGCGCGGTGGGTGTACAGGTGTCGATGGAGTCGAACAACGTTCAGGTGAACGTGCAGGGCAACGAGCAGCGCGACGCGCCGGGCAACCGCGACAGCGGCGTGCTGAACAACGCCAACGTGTGGATCGACCGCCGTCGCCTCGTCTATGTGCCGGCCAAGCCCGGCGTGTATGACAAGGACCGCTACTACACCGCTGGCGGCTTGCTGGAAGTGGGCGGCTATCTCGACAACACCGGCCACAGCATTGGCGAATGGGCAGCGCAGGGCGGCACCGTCACCCTGGGCGGCAAGGAGGTGGTCACCCAGCGCGGCTCGTCGATCAACCTGTCGGGTGGGTCACTCGATGTGCAGACCGGCCTCTTGCGGCAGACCTTCCTCAAGGGGCGTGACGGGCAGCTCTACGATGCGTCCTCCGCACCGATGGACGTGCTCTACGCAGGCGTCTATCAGGGCTTTGAAGCGGCGCACCCGCGCTGGGGCAACAAGACCACCGAGTACTTCTACAGCCCGTTGATTGCGCCGCGCCAGAAACTGGAGAACGGCTACACGGCTGGGCGCGACGCGGGGCAACTGATCCTCTCCACACCCACGGCCGTGGTGGACGGCGACATTGTCAGCGCCGTGTACAACGGGCCGCGCCAGAACCAGGCGCGCGCACAGGGCAGCACCGATGGCTATGTGCAGGCACAGACCGCCGTGGCGATTCCCGCCGCGCTGCGCATCGGTCGCTATGACGGCTATGGATTGGCGGGCGCATATGACACCCGGGTCCGCATCGGCGATGTCGCCGCGGCAGGGCCGATCTCGCTGGCCGACGCGCTGCCGGCAGACCGTATCAACACGATCCAGCTGGATGCGCAGCGCCTGAACGACATGGGGCTCGGCGGGCTATCCCTTGCATCGCAAGGCAACGTGACCATCGACAAACGTCTGGCACTGGCGGATGGCGGCACGGTGTCGGTGGCAGCGTCGTCCATCGACGTGAATGCGGATGTGGTGGCGCACGGCGGCAACGTGGCGCTCAGCAACGTGCTGCGTGCCGCGAATCCGGCCACGCAAGCTGTTGCGCTAACCAAGGATGGTAAGTCGCGCATCACGCAAGCGGCGGGCGCCACAGTGGATGTGAGCGGCCTGTGGGTGAATGGCGTGCTGGACCCAACGACCGTGGCCGGCATGGCATGGCTGAATGGCGGCAGCGTCAGCATGGAGGGCGTGCAGGGCGTTGCGCTTGTGAGCGGCAGCACGATCGACGTGTCGTCGGGGGCGGGCATTCTGGCCAACGGCAGCGTGCGGGGCGGCAAGGGCGGCAACGTTACGCTCACGGCCAACACGCCGCCGTATGCGCCAGCAACGGCGGACGGCAGCACGCTGCAGCTGGGCAGCATCATCAAGGGCTACGGCGTCAACGGCGGTGGCACGCTGACGGTGGCGGCAGACAAGGTGCTTGTCTCCGACGGTAGCGGCACGCAGACCGGGCAGTTGCTGCTCACGCCGGGCTTCTTCCGCCAGGGCTTCTCCGCGTATGACGTGAACGGGTATCGCGGGCTGACCGTTGCACCGGGCACGGCATTGAACGTGGAGATGCCGGTCTATTTCGTGCCGGATGCCGCGCGCAACGTTGCCACGGGTGCGCACCCGGCCGATGTGCTCACGCTGTGGACGCCTCCTGTGTATCAGGAAGATGCCGTCAACGCCAAGCTGATCCAGCGGGGCGGGGCAAGTCTGACACTGCAGTCGAACAGCAACCTGAATCTGGCCGCCGGTTCGCAACTGCAGGTGGGGCAGGGCGCGCGCATTGTGGTGGACCCGGGGCAGACGGTGACGCTGCAGACGCCGGGGCAGATCACGATTGATGGGGTGATTACAGCACCGGGCGGCACGATCAAGGTGCTGCAGATGAACAATGCCAACGTCGATACCGGCAGAGCAGATTACTTTGATCTGACACGCTCGATCTGGGTTGGCGATCATGCTGTTCTGGACGTCGCAGCACGTGCTGTGACTGCAGTCGACCAGTTTGGCCGGCGTTACGGCATTGCGGGCAACGGCGGCACGATCGCCATTGGCCCGAATGGCCCGCGCAGCACGGGAGGGATTGAGCCTGCAGCCAACGCCTTTATCGTCATCCGCCCCGGTGCGGTGCTTGATGCATCCGGTGCCTATGCGATGGTCGATCTGCAGGAAGGCTCAGGCGCCGCCATCCCGATGGGTGTGGCGACACGCCCTGTAGCGTTGGCCGGCGATGGCGGCACGATTGCGCTTGCGTCGTACAACGGCATCTATCTGGATGGCACGGCGCGCGCCAATGCAGGCGGCGCTGGCGCTGCTGGTGGCACGCTTGCGGTCATTCTGGAAACGCCGCGCTACATGGTTAGCCAGACGGACATCATTCCCAATGCAGTTGTTGTGCCACGGGAACTGGAGATCGGTTCGGCCTACCGCCCAATATTGCCTGGTGATTTGCAGCCCCATGTGGCCAGTCCGGCGCTGGCCTATGGACGGGCGCGCGTCAGTACAGATCAAATTGCCGCAGGCGGCTTTGACTCGCTGCGGGTCTACGCCGACATGGTGACGTTCGATGGTCCCGTCAACGTGACGATGGGCCGCAGCCTACAGGTGCAGAGCAATGCGCTGTCCACCCGGGATGGCGCTTCCAATGTGCACTTGGCCGCACCGTACGTGCGGTTCGCCAGCACTGCCGTCGTCCCCTTGAATGGCGCACTGTATCCGGTCATTGGTGGTGGCAAGACCGGCGTGCAGGAGTTGCTCAAGCTGAAAACCGTATCGCCTGTGGTCACGCAGGCCGGGCTGACCGTTGATGCCGATCTGCTCGACCTGGGGTTCGCCTATGGCGCTGGCGCGTACGGCCCGGTGGAGCAACCCTATTTGCAACCCGCATTGCAAATCGCGCGAGCCGGCTTTGACGCAATGACGTTCAACAGCACGGGTGACATTCGCGCGCAACTGGGTGCGGGTGGCTCACGACAAGTTACGTTGAATGCGGCACAGGTCTATCCGGTGAGCGCCGCGAGCGCCAAGCTTGCTGCGACGGAGCGCGTCACGCTGGGGCGCAACGGCGAGCAACTTCCGGACGTGCCCGACAGTGTGTTCGGTACGCTGCAGATACTTGCACCGGAAGTGGAGCAAGGCGGGGTCTTGCGTGCGCCGTTGGGCAATCTGTTGCTCGGTGGCACCATCTATGACGGTGTGCCCGCAGCGACACGTCGCGTGCACCTGCTCCCCGGCAGTCTGACTTCTGTGAGCGCGGTGGGATTGATCTTGCCCTACGGCGGCACTTCCGACGGCGTGAGATACACATACAACGGTGCCTCGATTGGGGATACGCCGCTGTCGCTCGGCAGTTCGAGCGCAGTCCGGCTGGCGGGGAATGCGTTCGATGTGGCGCCTGGCGCCATCGTCGATATGTCGGGCGGTGGCAATGTTGCAGGGGCCGGCTTTGTTAGCGGCCGGGGTGGCTCGGTGGATGTGCTCACGACACCGCTGATCAACGCGAACCCGACACTTGCCTACAGCGCCAAGAGCAACAGTGTGTATGCCATCGTGCCCGGCTATCACAGTGCCTATGCGCCGTTTGATGCGGGCGCGGGCGTCGCTGTTGTGGGGCGCCAGATCACCATTGGTGCGGGCATTCCGGGCCTCTCGCCGGGTGTCTATACCTTGCTGCCCGCAGCGTATGCATTGCTACCGGGCGCATATCGCGTCGAAGTCGGGCAGGCCAATCCTCTACTGACCGGCGCGAGCAAGCTTGGAGACGGGTCGTGGCTTGCAGGCGGTGTGCTGGGCACTGCCAATACAGGTCTGCAGGCAGCGCTGCCTTCGCAAATCATCCTGACGCCCGGCGAAGCCGTGCGTATGCGCTCTCAGTACAACGAGACGAGCTACGCCGATTTTCTCCAGGCAAATGCGGCCCGCTTTGGCTATCCGCGCGCCATGCTGCCCTCAGACGGCAAGACGCTCCAGCTTGTCTATCAAGACCCTGACTCAACGCTCAGCGCGTTGAAGTTTGGTGGATCGGCACGCTTCGATGCGGCGCCGGGTGGCTATGCGGGGACCCTGGCGGTAGACAGCAGTAGTTCGAGCCCCGCTCGGAATATTGAAGTGACGGCGACGGGTGCGCAAGCCACGCCCGGATTCATCTCTCTGGATGCAGGCGCCTTGAATGCCATCGGCGCGCCGCGCATGATGATCGGTGGTGGTGTGCAGACGCAAAGCAGCGGTCTGCGTTCGTTGGAGGGCAACATCAATGCCGTGGCTGTGCGTTCCGGCGCGCAGCTCGCGGGCAGTGAAGTTTTCCTGATTGCCCAGGCGGGCGGTATCACGGTCGAGGATGGTGCGCGCATCAGCACCCTTGGCCAAGGCACACAGACGCCTTACCCATCGACGGACGGCTACATCTATACCACCAACTCGAATCTCATCGCCGTTTCCAATGGCCTTTTGAATGTCGTTCAGAACCAACTGGCAGGCGGTTCGGCCGGTATCTCGATTGGCAAGGCCGAGCTCTATGGAAAGGGTTCACTTCTGCTTTCAACGCAAGGCAACGGTCAGATCAGTCTGAGCGACGGTGCCCGCTACGGTGCGAAGTACCTCACGCTGTCAATGCCCAGCATCAACATCGGCGAGCAGGCGGCATTGGACGCTGCCGCCAGCGTGCTGCCGAGTGGCCTGCGCCTGAATCAGGATCTGCTCAGTCGTCTGCTTGCCGGCAATACAGGCATTGGCGTGCCGAAGTTGGAAAACCTAGTTCTGACTGCCTCGCAGTCGATCAACTTCTACGGCACGACGGCGCTCAACACGATCGATCCGGTGACGGGAAAATCGTCACTCGCATCGTTCATGCTCAATACACCCGCCATCTACGGCCTGGGCGGCGCGGGCGACGTTGCGACGATCACGACCGACAAGCTGGTATGGAACGGCGTGAGCGATGGCGTTCTCCGGACTTCCAATCAGGCACCGTCGAGCGCGAAACCCGGTGGCGTCATCGCAGGCGGCGCCGGTACGGGTAGCGGCACGCTCAACATCGTTGCCCGCGACGTGGTCTTCGGCTACGGCCCGTTCAGCCAGCCCGACACACAGCTCACGCTGGACCGCCTGGTGCTCGGCTTTTCCAACATGAATGTGCAGGCCAGTGACAAGATCACGGCCAACAACCGCAATACGTTGTCGGTGTATCAAACGCAGGGTGCGTATCAGGCCGGCACCGGCTATCAGTACAGCGGTGGCAACCTCAATTTCGTCACGCCGTTGCTCACGGGCGAATCGGGTTCCATCAACCGATTCACCGCAGGCGGGGCACTCAACGTTGCTGCACCATCGGGTGCCGGCACTGTGAGCACGGATGCGCTCGGTGCGGAGATCGGCCTCAAGGGCAACACTGTCAACGTGGCCAGTGCCATCGTGCTGCCGAGCGGCAAGCTGACGATCTCCGGTGACAGCGGCGTCACGCTGGCCGACGCATCGCGCATTGATGTGGCGGGTCGCGCAGTGCCGATGAACGACGTGACGAAGTACAGCGCGGGTGGCGACGTGCTGATCGACAGCGCGCATGGCAACGTGAGCCAGGCGGCAGGCTCAGTCGTCGATGTCTCCGCGCAGAACAACCGTGCCGGCAGTGTGTCGGTGACGGCGCTGGATGCGGCAGCAGGCCGCGTTGATCTGGCCGGCACCATCCGTGGTACGGCAAGCGGCCGCTACGATGCAGGCGGCACCAATGTGCCGTGGCAAGCCGGCAGCGTCGACGTGCGTGCACAAACGCTGAACGATTTCACCGGCTTCAACCAGCGCCTGACCGCAGGCGGCATGACCGGTTCGCGCAGCTTCCAGATCAAGCAGGGCGACCTGACGATTGGCGATGAACTGAAGGCCAACACGATCAACGTATCGCTCGATGGTGGCAGCCTGACCGTCAACGGCCGTGTGGATGCCAGCGGTGAGCAGCCGGGCACGATCCGCCTGGCCGCGCGCAATGGGCTCACACTCGGCTCGGGCGCTGTGCTTGATGCGCACGGCACACGCCTGCGTGTGGACAGCTACGGCTTACCCATCGACGCGCCCAACCGCGGCATCGTTGAGTTGCGCGCCACAGAAGGGCGTCTTACGTTGTCATCTGGGGCCGTGATTGACGTGCGTGCGGCGGACAACGTGGCACGCGGCACCGTTACGCTCAGCGCACCGCGCGTCGGCTCGGACACCCAGGGCGATCTGGCCATCAATGCCGCAGGCCCGCTCGACATCCGTGGTGCCAGGAGCATCGCCGTGCAGGGCTTCCGCCGCTACGACAATGCACCGGTCGATACGGCGCCTACGGTAGATGGCAAGCCTAACCAGGTCATCACGCAGGCGTGGATGGACGGCATTGATGCCGATAGCCGGAGCTTCATCAATGCTGCCTGGAACAACAGCGATCTGCAGGCGCGCCTGGCTGGCTTGAAGACCTACGGCAGCGCATATCACCTGCGACCTGGAGTGGAGATCGTCAGTGCCACGCCGGACGGCAACCTCTTGGTGCGCGGCGATCTTGATTTCTCGGGCTACCGCTACGGCCCCAATGCCGACCCGAACGTGCGTGGTTCCGGCGAGCCCGGCGCGTTGGTGATGCGTGCAGGTGGCAAGTTGCAAGTGCTGGGCAGCATCAACGATGGGTTTGCACCACCGCCGGCTACGCAGGACGACGCGGGCTGGTTGTTGACCGCCGGTAAGCAGCCCTACGGCAACGACATCATCGTCCCGCGCGGCGGCATTACGCTGGCCGATGGCACGCTGTTTGCCCCGGGCACGATGCTCAACTACGACGTGCCGCTGCGCTCGTTTACGCTGCCGGCCAATGCAACGGTGCCGGCCAGTCTCACACTGGGCCAGGCGTTGAACTTGCCCGCCGGTACGGTGCTGCGGGCGGCCGTGCGCGATGCGGCAGGCAACGTGCAGTACCCCGCTGGCACGGTCTTGCGGCAAGACACGGCGCTCGCGGCCGGGATGGTGCTGGATGCAGGCAGTGTGATTGCTGCACCTGTATCGGTCGCTTCGATCGTCTGGCCTAAAGGCGTTTCGCTCGCTGCACAAGGCCCGGACGGTGTTGCGTTGAATGGGGCATTGGCCCTGTCGGTCGGTGCGCTCATTCCTGGCTCGGCCGACGTGAAATTGCCCGACGACGCCAAGTTTGTCGAACTGCGCGACACGGTGAATGGCTCGCAGGGCAGCAACTGGGCGATTGCGCCCATGCTGAAATCCGGCACCGAGTCGTGGTCGATGCGGTTGGTTAGCGGAGCGGATATCAGTGCTGCGGACAGTCGCGCTGTGCGTCCCGATGCGCGGCAAGCCGCCAGTCTCGTGCTGGGAGATGCGCATCTGTCTGCGGTGGCACAGTCGCTTCCTGCTCGGGTAGTGTGGAAAGACGGGGGGTTTGGTACGCCCGGAGAAACCGTGCCTGATGACCTTTTGTTCCTCTGCGACCTCGGTGACTATTGTCAGGCCGTGCCTGGAGAAACGACCCTGGCCCCGCGCTTTCCGCTTTTCAGCGTTCTTCGCACTGGCACAGGCGATCTGGATTTGATCAGCGGTGGCGGCATCGACATACGTTCGATCTACGGCGTCTATACGGCTGGAACGCAGTCCACGCCGCTGCTCGATAGCAGCGGCAACAACCCCTACAACCAGCGGCGCGGCACGGAGCGCACCACCGGCAACACGGTCCTCGGTCCTGATGGCACGGCATATGAACCGTTCGTCAACGGCGATCCGACAACGAGCCTGTATCAGGCGTGGTATCCGGAGCGCGGCGGCAACGTCCTGCTGTCGTCGCAAGGTGCAATCACCGGGCATACGCTGGGGAGCGGTCCGACGTTCAGCAACAATCCAGGCGATTGGCTCTGGCGCCAGGGCGGTACGGGGTCCGGCCTGCCGACGGCATGGTGGGTCAACTTCGGCACGTATGTGTCTTCGGTGCCAGGGGTCAGCACCTTGACTGCTCCCAGGCTCGTGGGCTTCACGGGAATTGGCGCGCTGGGCGGCGGCAACGTTCAAGTCAGGGCAGGCGGCGACGTTGGCGTGCAGTCGAACCCTGGTACCAAGTCGCAACCGACAAGCGAAGCGCTGAACATTGCCGTAGCCAGCACGGGGCGCGTCGGGCCGGACGGCAAACTGGTGATGACGGGTGGCGGCGATCTGCAGCTTGGCACTCAGGGTGCGATCAATCCGCTGGATTCGGCTTTCCGCAACACGTATGGCAGCAGCCCGGATATCGACGGTGTGCTGACGAACCTGCGCGGCAACCTGAGTGTGGAAGCGGGTGCCATTGGTCGGCTTGCCCTAGACTCTGCGGCCTACGGGGCCGCCATGCCGAACGACCCCCGTGGGCGAGACGTCTTTGCCGCCACCGGGGCTGTGCCGCAGGGCGGGCTGACGATTGTGCCGGGCGACGCGACGGTCAACCTATCCACCCGTGGGGATCTGGTCCTGGCTGCCATTGGAGATGCCGGCCGCCTCAGCCAACAGAATGCAACGCCCTATTCACCGACACTGGGTGGCGTGCTGGTACCGCAATCCGGCGGTGGATATAGCTGGTTCTCACTGTGGACGGATCGCACAACGCTGAACCTGTTCTCCGCCGGTGGAAACCTGACCCCCACTACACAAAGTCGCCGGGCGCCAGGCACAGGGGGTGTTGGTGCTCCGACAGATGGCCGATTCGTATACCCGAGCACGTTGCGTGCTGTGGCTGCGCGAGGCAATGTCTACTACGGGGGCGGTGACAGCGCCAATACATCGCTTGTGCTGGCGCCTTCGCCGTTCGGTCAACTTGAAATTCTCGCCAACGGATCGTTGTATGCGAATGGCTACGCGATCAGCCAGTCCGGTGCATCGCAAAGTGCGCTGGTAACGCCGTTCAACCCTGGCTTCGCTGGCTATGGGGCGGGTGCTGGTACCGTGCTCTTGGTTGACAACACGAGTGCGGATGGCACGGCTTTCACGCGAGGAGGTGGTGGGACGTTGTTCGCATTTGGTCCGGATACAGCGTCCGGCTTGCTGCATGTGAACGATAGCGAGCCCGCGCGTTTCTATGCTGTCAATGGCGACATCGTTGGCTTGCGCACAGGCGACCTGCTGGACTTCACCGCAGGCGGGAAGCAGGTGTCACCCAAGTCGCAATCGACTTGGTATGTCGCAGCCAAACCGACCTGGATCCTGGCCGGCCGTGACATCGTGGGCGCTGGCACTGCTCCAGGCACTTCCACCCCAACGGGGTTCAGCAACACCACCTCCACCGGCAACCTCCTCCTCAACAACAACCCCAACGACATCTCCGTCGTCTCTGCTGGCCGTGACATCCTGTTCGGCAACTTCCGCGTGGCCGGCCCGGGCACGCTGGAGGTCACCGCCGGCCGCAACCTGTATCAGGCAGACAAGGGCTTGCTGGAGAGCATTGGCCGTATCGGTACCGCCATCTCCGTCGGCCCGGATGATCGCGGCAGCGGCGCAGGCATCAGTGTCATGGCAGGCGCGGGCGCAGCCGGTGCGGACTTCACGACGTTCGCACGCCGTTACCTCGATGCGGCCAACCTGGCCAATCCGAACGCACCGCTGGCTGATCAAACGGGCAGGGTGGTCAAGACGTATCAGAAGGAACTGCTCGACTGGCTGCAGACGCGCTTCGGTTACACCGGTACGCAAGATGGCGCGCTCGCGTTCTACTTGGGGTTGCCGGCGGAGCAGCAGCGCGTGTTTGCCCGCTCGGTGTACTTCAGTGAGCTGCAGGCGGGCGGCCGTGAGTACAACGACCCAACCAGCCGCCGTTTCGGCAGCTATCTGCGCGGGCGCCAAGCCATCGCGTCGCTGTTCCCGGACAAGGATGCGCAAGGCCGGCCGATCCAGCGCGACGGCACCATCACGATGTTCGGCCCGTCCGGCATTCGCACGGACTTCGGTGGCGGTATCCAGATGCTCACGCCGGGCGGCAAGCTGATCGTGGGTGTGGAGGGTCAAGTGCCGCCAGCCACTTCGGGTCTGCTCACGCAGGGCTCGGGCGATATCCAGGTCTATTCGAAGGACAGCGTGCTGCTGGGCCTGTCGCGCATCATGACCACGTTTGGTGGCAGCATTCTGGTGTGGTCGGCCGAGGGTGACATCAACGCGGGGCGCGGTTCCAAGACCTCGCTGCTCTATACGCCGCCGCTGCGCGTGTATGACAGCGTGGGCAACATCACGCTGTCGCCGCAGGTGCCGAGTTCTGGCGCGGGCATTGCCACACTCAACCCGATTCCCGAAGTGCCACGCGGTGACGTTGACCTGATCGCGCCGCTGGGCACGGTCGACCCGGGCGAGGCGGGCATCCGGGTGTCGGGCGACATCAACGTGGCCGCGCTGCGTGTGGTGAACGCCGCCAACATCCAGGCGCAAGGTGAGTCGCGCGGTATCCCGACGGTGGCGCTGGTCAACGTGAACGCGCTTAGCTCAGCCAGTGCAGCGGCCAATTCAGCCACGCAAGCGGCGCAAGACGTGATGCGTCAGCAGCAGGCGGCCGCACGCAATGGGTTGCCGTCCATCATCACCGTGCAGGTGCTCGGCTATGGCGGAGCAGGTGGCGGCGAGAACGGCGACGGCGCGCAGAAGGCACCGCCGCCCGAGCGCCAAGACCGCAGCAGCTACGACCCAGGAAGCGCCTTCCAGATGATCGGCAATGGTGATCTGACCGAGCGCCAGAAGATGCGGCTCACCGCAGCCGAACGCAAGAACCTGTGATGCCGTAAGCGGGCGGCAAGCGTTCTTCACCCCATCGTCATCGCGTGGTCATACAGCGCGCGATGTCTCTTCACTCTGCGGTGCATCCAAACATGTGGATGCGCCGCAGAGCCCCTTCCCATGCGGCTTCATGGCGTGCGTTCGATCACGCCATGCTGTGTCGCGCGTTGCTTCATGAAGCTTGCGTGACATCACAAAATGTTTGCGGATTTGGATTTCAGCAAACGTCATTCCTGTGAAGACCGACGGCTGACAAACGACACAGCCGCGCATCGCACAACACACGAATGAATGCCGAATCGGCACTGAGCCAACGCATGTCCGAATTCAAGAAACACACGTCTGTGGGGAGTGTCCAGCTGGCGATGCTTTCGCTGCTGATGCCCGGCGTGGTCCTGGCGCAAGAGCCGCCGGCACCTGCTGCTGCACCGGTGGCAGCCGCGTCTTCCGAGCCTGCGCCGCAGCGCAAGGTCAACATCAACGAGTACGTCGTGCGCGGCAACACCATGCTCGACGTGCGCACCATCGAGAAGACCGTCACACCGTTCCTCGGGCCCGATCGCACGCTCAAGGACATTGAGGATGCGCGCGCCGCATTGCTGGCCGTGTATCAGGCCAAGGGCTATCAGTCCGTCTATGTGGATCTGCCCGAACAGCAGGTGACTGGCGGTGTGGTGATCCTGCAGGTGAATGAAACACGCGTGGGCCGTGTGCGCGTGACGGGCGCGGAGTACACGTCGCCGCGTCTGGTGCGTGAGGGCGTGCCTGCGCTGCAGGAGGGCAAGGTGCCCGATTTCACGCAGGCGCAGACAGAACTGTCCACGCTCAACCGGGCCGATCGGCAGGTGATTCCGGTAGTGCGCCCGGGCGCGGTGCCCGGCACGATGGATGTCGACCTGAAGGTGGACGACAAGTCGCCGGTGCACGCCAGCCTTGGGCTGAACAACGACCACAGTGCCGAGACCCGTCCGTTGCGTATGACGGCGTCGATCAGCCACGACAACCTGTGGCAGCTCGGGCATCGCGCGTCGTTGTCGTTCTTTGGGGCGCCACAGGATTTCAGCCAGGCACGCGTGTGGTCAGGTGCGTACACCGCACCCATTCCTGATACGAACTGGAGCCTGGAGTTCTCGGGCTACAAGTCCGACAGCAACGTTGCCACGACGGGCGGCACCAGCGTGCTGGGCAAGGGCCACGCGGTGGGCGTGAAGGCCAACTACGTGCTGCCGACAGCAGGCGCGTGGTGGCAACAGCTTGGTGTGGGCATCGACTTCAAGGACAACGCCGAGAGCCTGCGCTTTGGCAGCACAAGCGACCACGTGCCGCTCAAGTACGCGCCCATCTCGCTGTACTACACGGGCTATCGCCAGAGCGAGCGCGACACGCTCAGCCTCAACCTGAGCGCCACCGCCGGCACGCGCAGCCTGTTTGGCTACGGCAGCAGCGAACAGGCCTACGACTACAAGCGCGTGAATTCACGCTCCAGCTTCCTCGCCTTCAAGGCTGATGCCACCGAGACGCACACCTTCCAGGGCGGCTCGCAGGCCGTGGTGCGCGTGGCAGGGCAGTTGTCGGATTCGCCGCTGGTATCGAGCGAACAGTTTGCTGCGGGCGGCATGAGCAGTGTGCGTGGTTACCTGTCTGCGGAAGCGACGGGTGACTACGGTGCACTGGCCTCGCTTGAGTGGCGGACGGCGCCGTTCAACAAGTTCGCTCCAGCGCTGGATGAACTGCGCTTCTACCTCTTTACCGATGCCGCCTACCTGCGCCTGCGTCAGGCGCAAGTAGAGCAGGCGAGCAGCTTCTCGCTTCTCTCGCTGGGCTTCGGCACCAGTTTCAAGTTGACCGACTACGTGCGTGGCCGCCTGGAGTTTGGCTATCCGCTGCGCGACGGCCCCGGCACGCGTGCGCATACGCCACGCGTGAACTTTAGCGTGAACGCCAGTTATTGAACGCGCTACCGAGCCACGTCCAACCGCTTACCTGCTTTGTCTTCGGAGAGTTTCTGCCATGCGACGCATTCTGTTTCTGCTCACGCTGCTGAGCGCCTTCCTGCCCGGCACCGCGCTGGCATGGTGGCAGCCCGACTGGGCCTATCGCAAACCGATCACCGTGGATGCCGGCCCGCAAGGCGGTGCGCTCAAGAGCGATGCCGGCCGCACGCCCGTGCTGGTGCGCCTGCATACCGGCAACTTCAGCTTTGACGGCACGAGCGAGAACGGTACCGACCTGCGCTTCATCGCTGCCGATGACAAGACGGTGCTGAACTATCAGATCGAGCAGTTCGATCCGCTGCTGGGCATCGCGCTGGTTTGGGTGGATGTGCCGACGGTCACGACCAACGCACCGCAACGCGTCTGGATGTACTACGGCAACCGCAAGGCGCCGGCATCGAGCAATGGTCAGATGACCTTTGACCCGGACTACACGCTGGTCTACCACTTCAGCGAGACCGGCACGCAGCCGCGGGACACGACGGGCTACGGCAACCACGCATTCACGCCTGTCACCACGTTTGAAGGTAGCGTGATCGGCAAGGGCGCACAGTTCAACGGTACGCCGCTGATGCTGCCGGTGTCGCCGTCGCTGGCCACGCAGGCCAACGGCCCGTTCACGGTGTCCGCGTGGGTGCGGCCCGCTACGCTGGCGGCAGGGCAGGTGGTCTACGCGCGCCGTGAGGGTACCAATGAGTTTGTGCTCGGTATCGACAACGGCGTGCCGTTTGTTCAGGTGAACGGCCAGCGCAGCGAGCCGGGCCAACCGGTGCGCGCGGGCCAGTGGTCGCATGTGGCGGCCACCGCAGATGAACAGGGCGTGCACCTCTACGTGAACGGCGCTGTGGCAGCCAACCTGGCCGCGCATCTGCCCGCACTCAACACCGCAGCAGCCGTGGGTGGCGACGCCCTGGGCGGTACGGGTCTGACCCCGTTCAATGGCGCCATTGATGAGCTGCGCCTGTCCAAGACGGCACGCTCGGCTGGGTTGATCCAGGCAGATGCCGTTGCGCAGGGTGCTGAATCGCGCCTCGTCTCGATGGGGCCGGATGAACAGCAAGCCGGCAAGAGCCACTTCGGCTTCATCCTCGCGGCCATGCCCGTGGACGCGTGGGTGGTGGTATGCGTACTGGGCCTGATGATGGCGGGGTCGTGGGCCATCATGATCACCAAGAGCCGCTACTACAGCACGGTGGCGCGCGCCAATGCGCGCTTCATGGCGGTGTTTCGTGAGACGGCCGGCGCATCGCTCGACTCGCTGGTGCGTGGTGGCAAGGTGGGGGCGGATGTTCGCCAAGATTCCTCGCTGTGGCGCCTGTACGAAATCGCCATCCGTGAGATGCAGTTGCGCCATGAGCGCGGCTTCGACATCAACGCGGTGTCGGCGGCCACCATCTCCGCCATTCGCGCTGCCATGGAAGGCGTGATGGTGCGCGAGAACGAGCGCATGGCGCGCCGCATGAACTGGCTGTCGACCACCATTGAGGGCGCACCGTACGTGGGTCTGTTCGGCACGGTGATCGGCATCATGCTGGTGTTCGTGGTGGCCGCCATGGCGGGCGCGGTGGACATCAACTCGGTGGCACCGGGCATGGCTGCAGCACTGCTGTGTACGGCAGCCGGCCTGGGTGTGGCGATTCCCGCGCTCTTTGGCTACAACTGGCTCGCCTCGCGCTCGGACGCCATCGCGGCGGACATGGCGGTGTTCGTGGATGAGTTCGCCACGCGCCTGGCCGAAGAGCACGGCGACGGCCGCGCCACCGTTGTATTGGGCGATACCGCGGCGCGCGCTGCGCATGCGGAACAGCGCATCGATACCTCGGGCGGCGGCTTCGTGGCCAGCCCGGCTGCGCCGCACCGCGAGTAAGGGGCGGCCATGGCAAACGTGTCCCGCTTTGGGCCCAAGAAGCGTGCCAGCGGTATCAACATCACGCCGTTTGTGGACGTGCTGCTGGTGGTGCTGGTGATCTTCATCCTCACCAGCAACGCGAGCATTCCCGGCATCAAGGTCAACCTGCCGAAGGCCAGCGCCTCCGTGGCGCTGGAAAAGCCCAAGACCAAAGCCATCACCATCGACAACAACGGGCAGGTGTTCCTGGATGCGTATCCAGTCACGCTGCCAGAGCTGGAAGACCGCCTGCGCACGGAGAAGGCCATCACGCCGGATTTTCCGGTGATCGTACGTGGCGATTCGTCCGTGCAGTACGCCAAGGTGGTGGAGGTGCTCGACCTGCTGCGCAAGATCGATCTCAACCAGATCGGCCTGGTGACCGGCAAGCCGGTGGCGTGAGGGCAGCACGACCATGCAGCTCGACCTGAACCCATCCACGCCCACTGCGGATCCGCAGCCTGCTTTCTGGCGGCGTTGGGGCGGCTATGTGATCGGCGCCGTAGTGGGGCTGATCGCCGTGGCGGTGGTGTGGTATCTGCTCGCGGGCACGGCCAGCACCAAGCGTGAGGCACCGTCTACGCCGATGCTTGTCTTGCAGCCGCCACCCCCGCCGCCACCACCGCAACCCGAGAAGCAGCCAGAGCCTGACAAGGTGAGGCCCGAAGTGGTGGAGCCCAAGCCCGATCCCACGCCCGAAACACCCAAGCCAGCCGAAGACACGCCCAACCCAGCAAAGGATCTGTCCGATCCCGTGACGATGAATGCCGATGGGCAGGCCGGTACGGACGCCTTCGGCATCGGCGCAGGCAAGGGCGGCGGCATGAGCGGTGCAGGTGCCGGCGGCGGCAATGCCACCTATGGCCGGTACTTCGGCTACGTGCTGCAACAGGCCCTGTCGCGAGATGACCGCGTGCGCCGGTTGGCCTTCCTGATGCAGGTGAACGTGTGGCTGGACCCGAATGGCCGCGTCACCCGCGTCGAGCTTGTGCGCGGCAGCGGCAATGCCGACACCGATCAGGCTGTGCTCGCCTCCTTGCGCGCGGTTGAGAAGGTGGATGAACGCCCACCGGCTTCCCTGCAGTTTCCGCAGCGCGTGACGCTGCAAGGCAAGCGGCCCGCCGGTTGAAACACGTGATAACGATCGCGCCGGCACGGCAGTCGGGCCGGCACTCCAGCATGCAACGCACTTCTTCCAAGAACATGGCACTCAACCCCGTTACCCACCCATTCCGTGCCGCTGCGCTGGCGTCGGCTGTCGGCCTGTTGATCGCGTCGGGCAGCGTGCACGCGCAAACCGCCACGGGCGACACCACGATGGTCAAGCTCATCCGCGGCCTGATCCAGAGCGGCGCGCTCAAGAAAGACGTGGGCGAAGCACTGCTCGCGCAGGCCCGTGCAGAAGCGCAAGCCACGCAGCAACTGCAGCGCCAGGTGGCTGCACAGGCCGCACAAACGACGCAAACGGCAGGCGTGAAGGCCGAGCCCGGCGACGTGCGCGTGCCCTATGTGCCGCAGACCGTGCGCGACCAGATTCGCGACGAGGTCAAGAGCGAGGTGCTGGCCCAGGCCAAGACCGAACGCTGGGCTGCGCCCGATGCCATCCCCGCATGGACGCAGGGCATCCGCGTGGAAGGCGATGTGCGCGTGCGCAACGAATCGCGCTTCCTGTCGAGCCAGAACAGCAACATCGAAATCGACTGGGCTGCCATCAACGCTGGCACGGGCTTCGACGTCAACACCAACACGAACACCAAGCTGCCGCCGCTGCTCAACACCTCGCAGAACCGCCGCAACCAATGGCGTGTGCGAGCGCGGCTGGGCGTATTCGCAGACATCTCCGAGAGCACGCAGGCGGGTATTCGCCTGGCATCGGGCAGCGACAACAACCCGGTGTCGACCACCCAGTTGCTGGGCGGCGGCCTGGGCAAGAAGAACGTGTGGCTGGATCAGGCCTGGATCTCGCACAAGCCGGCTGACTGGGTGACGATCACGGGCGGCCGCTTTGGCAATCCGTTCTGGTCGACTGACCTGCTGTTCTCGCAAGACCTGAACTTTGACGGCATTGCTGCCAACTTCAGCAAGACGCTGCGCGGCGACACCGTCACGCTGTTCGGTACCGTTGGCGTGATTCCGCTGGAGTACTCGGCAGACGGTTTCCCCAGCCGCAGCCAGAACAAGAGCTCCAGCGAGAACAAGTGGCTCTTCGCCGCCCAGGCCGGTGCAGAGTGGAAGATGGATTCGCACAACACGCTGCGCGGCGCGGTGGGCTACTACAACTTCAACAACGTCACGGGGCAGGTATCGCAGCCGTGCGCGTTGTACTCGGGGTTGGACAGCTGCAGCACGGACTGGTCGCGCCCGGCTTTCATGCAGAAGGGCAACACGCTGATGCTGTTGCGCAACATCGCGCTCAACCCGCTGGACCCGGCCAACACGCCGCAGCCGCAGTACGTGGGCCTGGCTTCCGAGTTCCGCCTGCTGGACTTGAACGCGCGCTGGGACACCAAGGTCATGGGCAACTACAGCCTGCGCTTCGATGCCAACTACATCCGCAACCTGGCTTACGACCCCGACAAGATGTGGCAGCGCGCCGGGGCGGGCGGCATCGTCAACAATTTTGGCGGCACGGGTGGCACGAACCGGTCGGACTTCCGCAGCGGCGGCAATGCCTACATGCTGCAGGGCACCTTCGGCAAGCCGACCCCGAGTGCACGCGGCGACTGGAACATCATTGCCGGCTACAAGCGCATCGAGGCGGACTCCATGCCCGATGGCTACAACGACCCGACCTTCCACGGCGGCGGCACCAACGGACGCGGCTACTACTTCGGCGGCTCGTACGCGGTGGACAAGAACGCGTGGTTCACCGGCCGTTGGATCTCCACGCGTGAAGTCACAGGCCCGCGCCTGTCGATCGACACGCTGCAGCTCGACTTCAACGCCAAGTTCTAAGGGGCCGACGTGGACGAGAACCGAATTGCCTCGCGGCTGATACTGACGCTGTTGGTAGCGGTATCGCTGGCCCCATGCGCTGCCTTGGCACAGCAGCCCAGCATGGAAGAGCGCTTGCGTGCGCAGTTGCGCGCCACCACCACGCAGCTTCAGCAGGCACAGGCGCAGCTCGCACAATTGCAGGCGGGCGGCGGTGCCAACGCGCCCGCATCCGATGCCTCCAAGAAAGAGCTTGCCGACCTGCGCGCCCAGCTTGATGCGGAGCGCGCCCGCACCCGCCAACTGAGCGAAGGCAGCGCCGCCGCACACCGTGAAGCGCAAACCGTGGCCGACAAGGCCAACACGCAAATCACGCAACTACGCGCTGCCTATGACGAACTGCTGCGCCGCGCTCGCGCCACTGAGGCGGAACGCCAGAAGCTGGCCACCGCATCCACCGCACAGCAGACCGCGTTGCAGCAATGCGAAGCCAAGAACGCCAAGCTTTACGCCGTCGGCCAAGAAGTGCTGAGTGCCTACGAGTCGATGGACGTCAGCACCATCATCGCTGCGCGTCAGCCGTTTGCCACCAAGTCGCGCGTCAAGTACGAGCAGATCGCGCAGGAGTATGGCGACAAGCTGTACGACGGCCGCTTTGATCCGCGCGCCGTTACCTCGCCCGCCCCCGCACCTGAGGCCTCCGCTCCGCAAGCAGAAGCGCCCAAGGCGCACTGAGTTTCTTCGTCCCCGATTCATCCACGCACATGACCTCTACGTCCATGCTGACGACCCTTTCCCCCACCGATGTGTCCGACGGCATCAAGGCCGCAGGCGGCGCTGTCACCGCCATCGAACAGGGCGGCATCACGTACCTGACCAGCGCCAGCCACGGCATCAGCTTCCAGATTCTGTGGGGCAACGCCATCGAGTCCGGCCGCTATGCAGACCTCACGCTGAGCTGCCCGCTGCGTGTGCAGGGGGGCACGCTGCCCGAAAGCCTGATTGCCGATTGGCACCGTTCACGCCGCTTTGCGCGCCTGGCGCAGCATGGCGATTTCGTTGTGCTGGAGATGGATGTGATCGCTGCCGGCGGCATCTCTACCGAACACCTCGTCACGCAGATCCGCCTGTGGATGCAGATGATGGGCGAGTTCTTCGTGTATCTGCGTAACTACCGCGATCAGCCGGCTACGCAGGGTGCAGCGGCGTTGGATGCCGGCGCTACGCAGCCCGCGGAAGCTGTCACGCAATAACGCAGCCAACCGTCTCGCTTGAATGCTGCAACGTTTGCGTTGCCATGAAAAAAGCCCGGCATTGCCGGGCTTAAACCTTGCGACAGCGGCGAACCGCCGTCTTTCTCGCTATCGATTAACGACCCGCCTTGCCTGCGCAAGCCGTGGCATTGCCGATGTTGGCGTTCTTGCCGTTGACGTTGTTGAGCAGGTTGTCGCGGATCAGGGTGACCAGACCGCTCGGCAGTCGGGCAAAGCCGTTGCCAAGAATGCGGCCAGCGTTGCTGTTCGTGCCAGAGTACGTTGTGTGACGATCCAGGAACGTCTGGATTTTGCTCAGCACCGTGGCGTCGGCGTAGCACTGGACGTGATCCAGGTAGGTCAGACCAACGATCGGGTAGCCCGTGGTGGGGTTGGCGATTGTCAGCGCCCAGGTGTTCGGATCAGCCAAGTTGGACGAAAGTGTGGGCAAGGTGAAGTTGCTCAGTGCCGTGTCCGTATGTACTGGCCATGGTTGGTATGCTATCCCGTTGTTGCTGTTGAGCAGGCTGGCTGCCTGGAGGTTTTGTGTCGCGACCGTCGACAAGGGGGCGCTCTTCGTGCTGATGTATGGCGGGCTGAGGTAGCCGATGGCGTTGCCAGCGGCAACGGTGTCGCGCATGGCCTCACTGAGGGTCACTCCAACAAAGTTGGGGGGCATATAACCAGTTGGAAAGCTGTCCTCGAACTTGGTGCTCGTTACGAATGCCACATTGGAGTTGCCGGATGCGCCAGTCCAGCAAACGGCGTTCAGGTGGCGTGTGAATATCTCCGTAGTACCGCTACTGTCTCTGTCATACACCACGGTAATTGGGCCCGAGGCCGAGGTGATCTGGCTCCAGTCTGTAATCTTGCCCGAGAAGACTCCACACAATTGGTGGTCGTTCAGAGTCAGGCTGGTAACGCCATCCTTCTTGAATGGGATGCCAATGGCAACCCCCATCGATGGAATCTGCAGAAGGTTGCCTTCCTTTTGTTGGCGGTTCGCGTTGTACGTGCCGATTTCGGAGGAACTCAGGACCGAGTCGCTGCCTGCATAGTGCACAATCGTATCAGTGCGGGGGGGTATATAAGCAGCGTTGAAGCTGCTGCTTTCCCCAGGTTTCCACCAGTTCGGGTCGCTATTCAACAGCGATGCTTTGCCCACGCCACTACCCGTTACGGCATAAATGTGATTCGGCCCAAATGCGCTGATGTCAGCCGCATATACCGGTGCGGCGAGCGACGATCCCCCTCCGACAACAACCGGGGACTGTGGTGCAGGGTCTTGCTGAGTGCTGGCGAGTGCGGTTGCACTAGCTTCAAGCACAGAGAACGAAAGCAGCGCGGAAACGACGAGCGATGTTCGGCTCATTGGAAATCTCCAAACATTTGGAAGCGCCTTGGCGCGATTCATCGATTGCTTCATGAACGCATCGGAGGGAGCGATCCACAGAAGCTGCGAGCTTACCGATCTGGCAAGCAGCGCGAGTTGTTAAAAGGCCCGGCAATGCCGGGCCTAAACCTCTCGACAGCGGCGAACCGCTACCTATGTCGCTATCGATTAACGACCAGCCTTGCCTGCGCAAGCCGTGGCGTTGCCGATGTTGGCGTTCTTGCCATTGACGTTGTTCAGCAGGTTGTCACGCACCAGCGTGAGCAGACCGCTCGGCAGTTGGGCGAAGCCGTTGCCCAGAATGCGACCGGCGTTGCTGTTGGTGCCCGAGTACGTCGTGTGGCGATCCAGGAACGTCTGGATCTTGCTCAGCACCGTGGCGTCGGCGTAGCACTGGACGTGGTCCAGGTACGTCAGGCCGGCGATGGGGTAGCCGGTGGCCGGGTTTGCAACCGTCAGGGCCCAGGTGTTCGGGTCAGCCCAGTTAACAGTGGGATTGCTGATCGAAGGCAGGGTGAGGTTGCTGAGCGCTGTGGTGGCGTTGGCCGAGCTCGGCGTGTAGGTCACGCCGTTGTTGCTGTTGACCAGGCTAGCAGCGGACAGGCTTTGCGTAGCAACGGTCGACAGCGGAGCCAGGGTCTTGTTGATGTAATCCGGGCTCAGATAGCCGATGGCATTGCCAGCGGCCACGCCATCACGCACGCCGGCGCTCAGGTTGCCACCCACGAAGTTGGCCGGCACCACGCCACCCGGGAAGCTGTCGGTGAACTTCGTGCTGGTCACGAACGTCACGTTGGAGTTGGTGCTGTTGCAGACCGCGTTCAGGTGGCGGGTGAAGATTTCCGACGTGCCGCTGCTGTCCGAACGATAGACGACCGTGATCGGGCCCGAAGCCGAGCTGATGCCGCTCCAGTCAGTGACCTTGCCGGAGAAGACCTTGCACAGCTGGTCGTCATTGAGCGTCAGGCTGCTCAGGCTGGCGTTCTTGAACGGGATGCCAACGGGCGTGCCAACCGACGGGATCTGCACCAGGGCGCCGTCCGTGCCTTGACGCGGGGCGAAGGCGCTGATGTCCGATGCGCTCAGGACCGAGTCGCTGCCGGCGTAGTGCACGGTCGTGTCAGCGCGCGGCGTCACGTAGGCGTTGTTGAACGCGGTCGGGTTGTTGGTGGTCAGTGCGGTCTTGCCACCGCCGCTACCCGTCACGGCGTAGATGTGGTTCGGGCCGAACGCGGCGATTTCCGAGCTGTACAGGAACTCGGGCAGCGAAGCGCCACCGCCAACGACCACCGGCGATGCCGGGGTCGGGTTCGGTTGCGTACCGGCGAAAGCCACAGCGGCCGAGCCCAGAGCCAGGGCGGCGCAGGCGGCTTGAATCATGACTTGCTTCAGCTTCATGGAGTGCTCCAGAGGAATAGGGATCAGCAAATACAAGTAGTGTTGTTTTGCCGATATGCACTCACGAATGAATTCACATCGGCAGGCAAAGTATTGATGCCAGGTGTGAATCAGGCGGGATAAGCAGATGAAAAAGCGATGGCGCCAGCTCATGCGTTCTCGTCATGAGTTTCTGCGAATGGAAAGCCGTCGAATATAAGCGGTGTGCGGTTTTGCAGGGTGCCGTTCGTCAATTGGAAGCAGGCCATGCATTTGAGTTTCACGCATGACAGGGGCATGGCATTGCACCGTGCGTGTATGTGGAACCCAATTCAAGCGATTGAATCGTGTGACTGCATTCTGATTGAAATTCAATTGAATACAAGCCATGGCGTATTGCGCCAGGGATGCGTGTTGTCTTTTGATCTCGCTCCAAAGTAGAGCAGGACACAAGGTCACACGCAATGCATCACAAGAGGGGGGCGCTGCGGAACCAATCAACCATGAGGTCCGTTCATGAATCTGGCTTTGCATCCGACCGAAGAGCACATGTTGACGGTAGCGATGTACCTCGAAGCGTTTGGCCATCTGGCCAAGGCAGAGCACGTGCCGCGTGCGCGCTGCCCGATCTGTCATGGGGCGCTGTATGTGATTGGCTCGAAGAGCGACAAGCTCAAGCCGCGCTTCAGCCATATCAGTGGTGAGCGGCTGTGCTGTCCGCTCGTACGCAACGGCGACGCGCCATCCGACATCACCGTCGAGCAGGGGGTGGACGTTGTGCTCGCGCAGCGCAACCGCGAGCGTTTTCTCGCGCAATGGCAGTGGCACTTTGCGTTCATGAAGCGGCCACACCATGCCCCTACGCTGTCCATGGCGCGCTTCATTGCCTTGCTGGACTACGCCTCGGCACGCAATCTGTGGGCGTATGAAGCGCTCAAGCCGGCGAGCGTGCCGTACATCCTGCTGTCGTATGCGGGCTTCATTCTGGCGGGGCGGCAGCGCGGGGGGCGCTGGTTGCATTTCTGGTTTGACTCGTCAGTGCGCGATGTGCACGACCTGCATACGCCGCGCGGGTCGCCGCCGCGTTTCTTCCGTGCGCACTACACGCATCCGCGCGCAACGCTGCTGCCCTCGCAACAGCATCTGTTTCACATGGAGGAGGTGAGCTTGTCGCAGACGTATCTGGAAGAGGCACAGCCCGCCGTGAACGCTGAAGATGTGGGTGCGTTCTGGACCTATCTGCGCCGGGCCGAGGCATGAAGCGCAAACGCATGCGCCGTGAGCGCGGCGCGGCTGTCGTCACTGCCTTGCTGGTGGTGGCGATGGCCGTGACGCTGGTGGCAACAATGTTTGCCGGCCAGAAAGCCGCCATTCGCAAGGTGGAGGTGCAACGCCTGCGTGCCGATACGGTGTGGATGCAGCGTGCCTCTGTGGAGTGGGCGCGCATGCTGTTGCGTGAGAACGCGCGCACCGCACCCGCCGATCATCTCGGCCAGCGTTGGGCCGCACCGGTCAACGATCTGCCGGTGGCCGGCGTACTGGGCAAGACGGGCTTGCAGGCGTTCGATGCGGCGGGCGACATGCGCATCGACGGCTACATCGAAGATGCACAGGCGCGCTTCAACCTCAACACGCTGGTGACGGCAGCCGAAGGCGGCAAGCCGCCGGGCATCCGGCCGGAAGGTGTGCGCGTGTATCAGCAGTTGCTGGTGAAAGCCGATCTCGATCCGTCGTTGGCGGTACTGACGGCCACGGCCATCCTGCGCAGTCTTGACGCGAAGGCGTCTTCCGCATTTGCACTCGCGCAGCCGGAAGACCTGGTGCGCATTCCCGGCTACACGGCCGACGGTGTGCGCAAGCTTGCGCCCTATGTGGTCGTACTGCCCGAGCCGACCTCGATCAACCTGAATACTGCGGGAGCGGAGGTCCTGGCGGCGACCATTCACGGCCTGTCGCCGGGGCAGGCGGCTGCGTTGGTGTCGAGCCGTGACAGGGCATGGTTTCGCGATATGGGTGACCTCACCAACCGCCTCAAAGCCATCGCGCCCGGTCTGGCCGAGCAGGGCGACATCCTGTTGGAAACGCGCAGTCGCTACTTCATCGCGCATAGCCGGTTGCGCAACGGGCGGGCCACGCGTTCGCTGGACGCATTGATCCTGCGTGAGGGGATTGGCGAGCGTTATCGCACTTCTGTGCTGTGGGTGCACGAGCCGGCCATGCCGGGCATCGACGGCTGAGGCGCGACCAGCGCGCTACAGATCCACCAGAACGACCTTGGTATAGGGCGCGTCATTGACCATCACGGTCACTTCCAGGCCTGTAACGGCGTTGGGCGCCATCTGTCGCAGCATGCCGGGAGCTGCCGCGGCGGATGCGGGCTGAGACGCATCCGCAGACAATGCCAGCCACCCCTGTGTTGTCCACCCGCGGACTTGCAGCGCAGAGGTGTGTTCCACCAGCGTCAGCCGTTCCGGCAGGTTCGCATGCAGTGCTTCGCGTGCACGGCCGCGCTCGTTGAGCGGCACCGAAGCCTCGCGGATGAGCGCGTTGCCGTCCACGCGATAGCGCACCACCTGCCAGCGGATCGG
Source organism: Ralstonia sp. A12 (assembly GCF_000801955.1). Classification (GTDB taxonomy): domain Bacteria; phylum Pseudomonadota; class Gammaproteobacteria; order Burkholderiales; family Burkholderiaceae; genus Ralstonia. Next base: position 130,597 of record NZ_JSZO01000016.1, on the reverse strand, counting down.
CTGACGCGCGTCGCGCAGCATGCGCACGATGCGCAGGTCCCCATCGCCAAACACGACGGAGGGCTGGCCAAGATCGTCGTCGCGCACGGCCTCGCCAAAGTCGGTATCGAGCTGCTCGAACAGGCGGTCGAGGGCGCGCGTCTCTTCCAGGCTTTCTGTCAGCCGATGCTGGCCGCGAATGATGCCGTCCAGCGAGCGCCACGAGATCAGCGCGATGATCGCCAGGATGGTGATGGCGATCACCATTTCGATCAGGGTAAAGCCGGCGGAACGGGCGCGTTGCATCAGAAGGCCTGGTTGGTTGTGTCGGCCAGCACGGTGGCCACCTGCGCCAGGCGCACGCGTGTCTCCAACCCTTCACCTTCGCGATAGACGGAGACCACGACCAGGTGGAACGCGGGGTTCTCCAGCACGATGACCGTGTCTTCGCATGTGAGGGCGATGCGCCCCTGACTGCACGGTGTGCGATACAGACCTGGCGACGGCACGGCATTGGCCAGGCGCATGCGCGCAAGGTGGTTGGCGGCGCTCCATTGCGCCAGCGTGCGCTCACGCATGCCGGCGCTGGAATCGGCCAGCAGGCCCGTTGCACGCAGGCAGGCACCCAGCGCCACGGCCACGATCACCAGCGCCACCAGCACTTCCAACAGTGTGAAGCCCGCAGTGTGGTGCCGCGTGGGCCTATTGCACGACATAGCGCCCCGGCCCCGTGGTGACGATATCGACCTGGGCCATGTCGCCCGCCATGCGCAGAGTGATGGGCGACTCGATGGCTTCGCGGCCGAACAGCACGCGCACGGTGCCGGACTGTGCTGGGCGGCCTACCTGCATGAGCGACAGCGCAGCCAACGGTTGCCGCCACGGGCTCGCGCGCAGTACGTCGTCGCGCAATGGTTGCCAAGCGTCGTGCTCGCGGATGAGGAAGAGGTAGCCCTCGGGCGTCGCCTCGAACACGATGGGCTGGGAGCGCAGGCGCGCTTCATCGTGCGCCGTCTGCAGTAGGAAGATCAGGCGCTGTGCCTGGTGCTCCAGCACTGTGCGCTGGCTAGGTTGCGCATTGACGACCACCGCCCCCATCACGATGCCGATGATGACCACCACCACCAGCATCTCGAGCAGGGTGAAACCGCGAGCGCGCATGCCAGTACGCATGCTCAGCGCACCATCTGGTTGATGTCGAGAATCGGCATCAGCACGGCCAGCACGATCAGCAGCACCATCACACCCATGCTCAGGATGAGCGCGGGCTCCAGCAGGCCGGTGATGAACAGCGTGCGACGTTCCAGTTCACGTGTCTCACCTTCGGCTGCGCGGTCCAGCATGGGGGCAAGGTTGCCGGTGGATTCTCCGGAGCGGATCAGGTGAACCAGCACCGGCGGAAACCGGTTGTCATGCGCCAGCGCCCGTGAGAGCGACGTGCCTTCGCGCACGCGGCTGATGGCATCTTCCACGTTCTGGCGCAGCACCACGTTGTTGAGTGTCTCGCCCGCCGCCTGCAGTGCCCGCAGGATCGGCACGCCTGCGCTGATGAGAATGGCCAGCGTGCTGGCAAAGCGCGCCGTGTTGTAGCCGCGCACGAGCCGGCCGATCAGCGGTGCGCCGAGCAGCCAGCCATGCCATGCCTGACGGGGGCCTGGGCGTCGCAACAGCCGTTTGACTCCCATGCCGAGCGCCACCGCAACGATTGCGGCCAGCCAGCCCCAGTCGCGTGCAAAGTCGCTGCAGGCCAGCATGACGATGGTCAGCGTCGGCAGCTTCTGCTTGGTCGTCGTGAACACCCCCACCACTTGCGGCACCACGTAGGTGAGCAGGAACACCACGATGCCGAACGCCACCACCGTCACCACGGCCGGGTAGGTGAAGGCCAGCTTGATCTTCTGGGTGAGAGCGTTGCGGCCCTCGATGTAGTCGGCCAGGCGCGAGAGCACCACGTGCAGCTTGCCGGTGTGCTCCCCGGCGGAGACAAGGGCACGGTAGATGTCAGGAAAATCGCGCGGGTGGCGGGCCAGTGCGCCGGACAGCGATTGCCCGCCCACCACCTCCGAGCGCAGCGTGCTGATGAGGTCGCGCACGTAGTCGCGCTCGGCTTCAGCGGCCAGGGCGGAGAGCGCTTCGTCCAGTGGTAGCCCGGCCGTCAGCAGGCTGGCCAGCTGGCGCGTGAACAGCGCCTGCTCTGTGGTGCCCAGGCGATGACCGAGCAGCCCGTTGAGGCTCGTGTTGGCGGTGCGCTCGGCCACAGCGGATACGTCGATTGGCGTCATGCCGCGCGAACGTAGCAACGTGCGTGCACCTCGGCTGCCATCGGCATCGATGACGCCACGGCGCAGTTGTCCGGCCGGCGTGACGGCCTCGTAGCGGAAGGTCGGCATGAGCGAGAACGGGCGAAAACTGCGGGTTCGTCAGCAAAGCCGGACCAACTCTAGGCAACAAAGATGGCGTTGTGGTGTGCGAAAGTTTGCACAGGTGTGTCAACGCGACATGCTTGTTAGCGCGGCTTGGTGTCGGGGCCGTCGTCTTCGAGCGAGAAACGCTGCACGACGCGCGTGTTCTTGCGCACCGTCTCTTCAACTTCGCCGCGCAGCACGACGTGATGTCCTGCAGCGGTGGCAACGGCCGGAAACCCGTGGCTGGGCCGGCTGTCGATGCCGGCGATGGGCGCGTCGGGATCAGGCTCCGGATGGGTGTTGACGAGCGAAGCGTTGGAGTAGATGACGTTGTCCTGCCACAGCGACGGATTTCGGATGGCCTCGCGGCTCTTGCCATCGCAGTCGATCGTGCTGCCGGAGGCTTCGGTGCCAGCAGCGTCGACGGAGCGGATGCGCCGTGATGCGTGCTGCACCGGATCGTCCGGAACGGCGCTGGCCGGAAGCGCTTTCGCGTCGACAAGCGGCGGCCGGGCAGAGCGGAACTTGGTGGCGTGCATGATGCGGCTCCTGCGGTGATGGGAGACGGCAACGTGCCCGCAACCGTCATGCCCGCCCGGTGGTCTCACCCACCCATGCACGCTATGCCCGCTTGCGCGCCGGGCGTCGGCCCATCTCATGCAGGAAGTCCAGCGCACGCGCCTCGCCCGTGTAGGCGGTGTTGATCCGCACCCACGGGGAGACCTCCAGGTTCGGCCGGAAGTAGCTGCCGGGCGCCAGCGTCACGCCATGCCGTGCAGCCGCCGCCACGAGTTCGCGTGAATCCTCAATGTGCGGCACGCGCGTCCACAGGAAGTTGCCGCCCGGTGGGTGATGAAAGATCTCCCAGCCTGCGTCGGTCAGCACATCGAGCGAGGCGAGCAGCGAATCGCCGATGCGCTGGCGCAGCCGCTCGACATATTTGCGATAGGCGCCGCGCTCCAGCAGGGTGGCGACTACCGCTTCGGCAAAGCGTGAGCCGCCCACGCTGGTGAGCATCTTGACGTCGGTCAGGTCTTGCACGAGATCACGCCGTGCAATCAGATAGCCCACGCGCAGCGATGCCGACACCGTTTTGGAAAACCCGCCCACGTAGATCACGTGTTCGAGCTGGTCCAGCGTGGCCAGCCGCGCGGTCGGGTCGCCCTGGATGTCGGCAAAGATGTCGTCTTCCACAAACACGAAGCCGTGGCGCCGTGCCAGCTCCAGCAGGCGGAACGCCACCGGCGGCGAAAGTACCGAGCCCGTTGGGTTCTGCAGCACGCTGTTGACGAAGAACAGCTTGGGACGGTGCTCGCGCAGCATCGCCTCGGTCACCTCCACGTCGGGGCCGTCGGCGGTGCGCGGAATGCCGATCAGCTTCACGCCATGCAGGCGCAGCAGCCCGAACACGTTGAAGTAGCCCGGGTCTTCCACGAACACCGTGTCGCCGGGTTTGAGCAGGTGGCGGATAACGAGATCGATGGCCTGGCTGGCGCCCACCGTCATCATCACGTTGGGCAACTCGGCCTGAATGCCGAGCTGGCGGGCGCGCATCATGATCTGGTGGCGCAGCGCGGGGCTGCCCAGCGGCGTGGCGTAGTCGATCACAGCTTCCACGTCGGTGCGCGAAACCTGGCGGATGGCCTGTGTAAGCCCGCCCAGGTCACGCCAGTCGGCCGGCACAAAACCGCCGCCCAGCTTGAGCGAGGCATCGGGGTAGTTGAACTGCTCGAGGATGTGATCGGATTCGATCTCGGCGAGGCGCGGGTCAGACCAGCCGCGTCCCGCCCGCCCGGTCAGGCCGCTCTCGGCCACGTAGAAGCCCGAGCCGTGACGAGAATCCAGCAGCCCCATAGACACCAGCCGGTCGTACGCCTCGATCACCGGAAACCGGCTGATGCTGTACTCGGCCGCCAACTGGCGGATCGACGGCAGCTTGGCGCCGGGCCGCACGTCGTTATCGCGAATCCAGGCCTGCACGCCGGCCACGATCTGGTCAGCAATGGGCACGCGCGTGGTGGCGTCGATCAGGAGCTTCATGGGCGGCTGCCCTCCGTGGCGGATGATGCGGAACAGTCACGTGCAACTGTTCGTGACTGTTCGCATTGTAGCGGCCAGCCGTGCAAGTGGCGGAAGGGCTGATGCCTGCTTTATGCGATGGGCGTTGATCGAAGGGCGGTTTTATTCGTTTTATCAAATATCACCCACGGCTAGAGTGGGCTTGTCCATCACTCACTGTTGCCTAGCCGGAGGTCCGATGCCTGTCACCACTGCTCAAGCCACTGCCGCCGTGCGCGATCCGGCTGTTCAGGCCGTGCTCGACAGCGTGCTGTCGACGCCTTCGGCCACGTTGCTGGAACGCGCACGTGCCCACGCCGCCGCGCAAGAGTTGCGCTATGCCGGCGGGCTGACGCCGGCGGAGGCGTGGGCACTGGCCAGCCGTGGCGAGGCCATCCTCGTGGATGTGCGCACCGCAGAGGAGCGCAAGTTCGTAGGCCGCGTGCCCAACAGCGTGCACGTTGCCTGGCAGACCGGCCCCGCCATGCTCAAGAACCCGCGCTTCCTGCGCGAGCTGGAGAAAGCGGCGCCCAAGGATGCCGTGCTGCTGTTGCTGTGCCGCAGCGGCAAGCGCTCCGCAGCGGCGGCCGAAGCGGCTGCGGCGGCGGGCTTTGCCAACGCGTTCAACGTGCTCGAAGGCTTCGAGGGCGATCTCGACGAACAGCAGCAGCGCGGCGAGGCCGGCGGCTGGCGGCGCTGGGGACTGCCCTGGCAGCAGGACTGAGCGCCGTGGCTTAGCCACCTCACCCAACCACAAGACCCATCACCGAATACTGAACAGGGGAGCGACGATGAGCGAGAGCGTCATCGCGGGGCGGCCTGCGCCCGTGCAAAGCGCAGGCTGGCAGTTGGACCGCATCGTCAGCGAGCTGCGCACCGCGCGGGCAGACTGGCGCGCACGCCACGGCCGTACGGAAGCCACAGGCCGTGAGTTGCCCTCGCGCGAGGCCGTGCGGCAGATTCTGGAGGCACTGCGCGGGGCACTGTTCCCGATGCGGCTCGGGCCGACGGACCTGCGTGAAGAGAGCGAGGACTTCTACGTCGGTCACACGCTCGATGCGGCGCTCAATGGGTTGGTCGCACAGGTGCGGCTTGAATTGCGTCACGCCGCACGCCAGGCCGGTGCACACGATGCCGATTCCGATACCGACGCCATACAGCTGGTGCGCGACTTCGCAGTGGCGCTGCCGGCGTTGCGCCGGCTGCTCGACACCGATGTACTGGCCGCCTACCACGGTGACCCGGCCGCACGCAGCGTCGACGAGGTGCTGCTGTGCTACCCCGGCATCCTCGCCGTCATTCACCACCGCATCGCGCATCACCTGTACAGCGCTGGGCTGCCGTTGCTCGCGCGCATGGTGGCCGAGACCGCGCATGCCGACACCGGCATCGACATCCACCCCGGCGCGCAGATCGGCAGCGGCTTCTTCATCGACCACGGTACTGGTGTGGTGATCGGCGAGACGGCCGTCATTGGCGAGCGCGTGCGCATCTACCAGGCCGTGACGCTGGGCGCCAAGCGTTTCTCCGCCGATGCCGAAGGCCATCTGGAGAAGGGCGCGCTGCGCCATCCGGTGGTGGAAGACGACGTCGTCATCTACGCTGGGGCGACCATCCTCGGACGCATCACCATTGGGCGCGGCTCGTCCATTGGCGGCAACGTGTGGCTCACGCGTAGCGTGCCGCCGGGCAGCAGCGTCACGCAAGCCAACGTGCAGGCCACCGCGAAGAACGAAGCGCCCCAGGTGCGCAACGCAGTGGCTGCGCGCTGACCCGCCCAACGTCCCGATCCACATCCCTCGTTTTTTCCACCGCGCCCTACCAACAAGGCGGGGCGCATTCCACCAAGTGAAGTTGGGAGTCATTGCATGGCAGAAGCAGATACCTTTGACGTGCGCACGGCGCTGGGCGATACCGCCGCGCGCCAGTTGGCGAACGCGACCAAGACCGTTCCGCAGTTGTCCACCATCAGCCCGCGCTGGCTGGTGCACCTGCTGCAATGGCAGCCGGTGGAGGCCGGCATCTTTCGCCTGAACCGCGTGAAGAACCCGCGCGACGTGCGTGTCGCGTGCTCGCAGCGTGACGAGGGTGCGGAGCTGCCGCAAACCTTCGTCGACTACGAAGACCAGCCGCGCGAGTATTTCCTCAACGCCGTGACGACGGTGCTGGATGTGCACACCCGCGTGTCCGACCTGTACAGCAGCCCGCACGACCAGATCCAGCAGCAGCTGCGCCTGACCATCGAGACCATCAAGGAGCGTCAGGAAAGCGAGCTGATCAACAACCCGGACTACGGCCTGCTGGCCAACGTGGACGAGACGCAGCGTATCTCCACGCTCACCGGTGCGCCCACGCCGGATGACCTGGACGAGCTGATCACCAAGGTGTGGAAGGAGCCCGCCTTCTTCCTGGCCCACCCGCTGGCGATTGCCGCGTTTGGGCGAGAGTGCACGCGGCGCGGGGTGCCGCCGCCCACCGTCAGCCTGTTCGGCTCGCAGTTCTTGACCTGGCGTGGCCTGCCGCTGATCCCGTCGGACAAGGTGCCCATTGATGAGCACGGTCGCACCAAGATCCTGCTGCTGCGCGTGGGCGATAAGCGCCAGGGCGTGGTCGGCCTGTATCAGCCGGGTGTGGCGGGCGAGCAGAGCCCAGGGCTGTCGGTGCGCTTCATGGGCATCAACCGGAACGCCACCGCGTCCTACCTGATTTCGCTGTATTGCTCGCTGGCGGTGCTCACTGAAGATGCGCTGGCAGTGCTCGATGACGTGGAGATCGGCAAGTACCATGACTACCCCGACACCTACAAGTAACCCGGCCGGTGTGAGCGGCCTGGTGTTGCCGGTGGCAGAGGTGCCCGCGGGTTTGCCGGATGTGGCTGCGCTGACGCAATTGGCCAACGCGTTCTTCGCCACGTTGCCGGGGGCTGAGCCTGAGATCGACCCGGCGCCCGTGGGTGCCGCGCCGCAGTTGAGCCCGTTGCCCACCGCGCAAGCCACGCCCGCTGTGTCGCCTGTGCCCGTGCTGGGTGTGCCGACGCAGTACGCGGCAGCGCTGCCGCAGGCGGTATCCGGTCATGGTCAACCCACGCCTGCGCACCCGGTTTCGGCACCCGGTTCGCCGTACTACTTCCTGGGTGAGGCGAGTGGTTACCAGTCGGCCGTGCCGCATGCGGGGGTGGCGGCAACGGAAGCCGGCGCGCCGGACGATCGTGTTACCGCGCAACCGTTCCACCTACCGGGCACTGACGCCTTGGCGCGGCTGGTTGACGGTGCCGCCGGCACGCCGCCTGCCGGGCCGAGTGCCTTGCAGCAACCGGGCGGTGCGGTGCAGGCGGGGCAGTTCTACTTCCTCACACCGCCCACGCTGGAAGCGCCGCGTGACACCAGTCACCAGCCACATCGCGCCAGCACGTTCGACGTACAGGCCGTGCGACGGGACTTCCCGATCCTGGCCGAGCGCGTGAACGGCCGGCCGCTGATCTGGCTGGACAACGCGGCCACCACGCACAAGCCGCAGGCCGTGATCGACCGGTTGGCGTATTTCTACGCGCACGAGAACTCCAACATCCACCGTGCAGCGCATGCGCTGGCCGCGCGTGCCACCGATGCCTACGAGGGCGCACGCGACAAGGTTGCACGCTTCCTTGGTGCGCGGTCGGCCAGCGAGATCATCTTCGTGCGCGGTGCGACGGAGGCGATCAACCTCATTGCGCAGACGTTCGGCCGCCAGCACATCGGCGCGGGTGACGAGATCATCGTTTCGCACCTGGAGCACCACGCCAACATCGTGCCGTGGCAGCAGCTTGCCGCGCAGGTGGGCGCGCGCATCCGCGTGATTCCGGTGGACGACAGCGGCCAGATCCTGCTGGACGAGTACCGCAAGTTGCTCAGCAGCCGGACGAAGCTGGTGTCTGTCACGCAGGTGTCGAACGCGCTGGGCACGGTCACGCCGGTGCAGGAGATCATCGCGCTGGCGCATGCGGCAGGTGCGCGCGTGCTGGTGGATGGCGCGCAGGCGGTGTCGCACCTGCGGGTGAATGTGCAGGCGCTGGATGCGGACTTCTACGTGTTCTCCGGTCACAAGGTCTTCGGGCCGACGGGCATTGGCGTGGTGTACGGCAAGCAGGATCTGCTCGACACGCTGCCGCCGTGGCAGGGCGGCGGCAACATGATTGCCGATGTGACGTTCGAGAAGACGCTGTACCAGCCCGCGCCCGCGCGCTTCGAGGCCGGTACCGGCAACATCGCCGACGCGGTGGGGCTGGGTGCTGCACTCGACTACGTCGAGCGCATCGGCCTGGAGAGCATCGCGCGCTATGAGCACGACCTGCTGGTGTACGCCACGCACGGGTTGTCGCGTATCCCGGGCTTGCGGCTGATCGGTACGGCGGCCAACAAGGCGAGCGTGCTGTCGTTCACGTTGGCCGGGTATCGCACGGAAGAGGTGGGGGCCGCGCTCAACCGAGAGGGCATTGCGGTGCGCTCCGGTCACCATTGCGCGCAGCCGATCCTGCGGCGCTTTGGTGTGGAAGCCACTGTGCGGCCATCGCTGGCGTTCTACAACACGTGCGAGGAGGTGGACGAGTTGGTGCGCGTGGTGAGCGCGCTGGCGCGGCGTTGAGCGATAAACCCATCTGCGGAAGAGAGGTACGGCCGGCCTAATGCATATGCATTGGGCCGGCTTTTTTTCTGGTGATTATGTTCACGCGCCCGCCCAGATTATCGGGCTCACCAAAAGCGATATTGAACCTCGGAGATTTCCATTTCACATGCGTGCCAGCCCGCGTTGGTGACGCATCCGCAACGCAATCGCTTGCTTCCTGCCGGCCGAGGCGCGACTTCGCAACTTGGTGGCCGTACATACCCTGATCGACCTAAAGCCCGCACCGGGCTTGCCGTTTGGCTCGTCCGGACTGCCGCGCCCAAGCTTTCGTCCGATGTGCATGACGGAAAGATCGCGCGACAGCGTTTTGATTTTGGGGAAGACAAGGACTGCAAATGAGCAAGGCACGCGCACGCGGATTTTCCATCCGGCAACGGTTCATGCTGTTGTCGGGAATTTTCGCCATTTTGATGGCCATGATCGTGGCGACGGTCATGGCGTTGAACAACAGCCGAGACGCCCTCAACAAGGCACACGAAAACCGCTACCGAGCCAACCAGCTGGCCACCGAATTGCGCCAGAGCTCCGACGACCTCACACGGCTGGCCCGTACCTACGTCGTCACCGGTGACGAACGCTACGAACAGCAGTACCTGGCCATTCTCGACATTCGTGACGGCAAGCGCGCCCGCCCGCAGCACTACGAGCGCATCTACTGGGACTTCGTGGCTGCCGACGACAAAGCGCCACGCCCCGACGGCGAAACCGCGCCGCTTATCACGCTGATGAAGCAGGCCGGTTTTACCGACGCCGAAATGGAAAAGCTGGAAGAGGCCAAGCGCAACTCCGATGCGCTGGTCAACACCGAAGTCATCGCCATGAACGCCGTCAAAGGCAAGTTTGATGACGGCAAGGGTGGCTTCACCAAGACCGGCACGCCGGATCTGGAGATGGCACGCAAGCTGATGCATGACCGCACGTACCACGTCAACAAGGCGAAGATCATGCGGCCGGTGGACGAGTTCTTCGCCATGCTCGACGAGCGCACCGCCAAGCAGGTCGCTGCCGCGTGGCAACGCTCCGAGCGCCTGGGGCAGGTGATCTACGTGCTGCTGGCGGTGTCGATGCTGGTGCTGGCCGCCATGCTGTGGCAGACCTATCGCGCCATCATGGGCCCGCTCGATGCGGCCATCGACGAGTTTTCACACATTGCCGGCGGTGATCTGCAACGGCACATCGAGTTGCAGGTCAGCGGCGAGATGGGCGTCATGATTAACAGCCTGCGCACCATGCAGCAAGCCCTGGTACGCACGGTGGGCGGCGTGCTGGTGAAGGCAGAGTCGATCAGCTCGGCCACCAGCCAGATCGCGGCGGGCAATCTGGATCTGTCTTCACGCACGGAAGAGCAGGCTTCGTCGCTGGAAGAAACCGCCGCCAGCATGGAAGAACTCACCACCGCTGTGCGCCAGAACGCTGAGAACGCCAAGCAGGCGAGCGCGCTGGCCAACACGGCATCGGAGGTGGCAGCGCAGGGCAACGAGGTGGTCGGCAAGGTCGTGCAGACCATGGGCGAGATCGAGAATGGCTCGCGCAAGATTGCCGAGATCACCGCGCTCATTGAAGGCATTGCTTTCCAGACCAACATCCTCGCACTCAACGCAGCGGTGGAAGCCGCACGCGCTGGCGAGCAGGGGCGCGGCTTTGCGGTGGTTGCCAGCGAGGTGCGCAGCTTGGCACAGCGTTCGTCGTCCGCCGCCAAGGAGATCAAGGCACTGATCGAGGAATCTGCACACGGTGTGCAGTCGGGCGCAAAGCTGGTGGGCGAGGCCGGCAACACCATGGCCGAGGTCGGCCAGGCCATCAAGCGTGTGACCGACCTGATGGGCGAGATTGCAGCGGCATCGCACGAGCAGAGTTCCGGCATCGACCAAGTCAACCTGGCCGTGAGCCAGATGGACGAAATGACGCAGCAGAACGCCGCACTGGTCGAGCAGGCCGCGGCGGCCGCGCATTCGCTGGAAGAGCAGAGCCAGGGGCTCAAGCAGGTGGTGTCGGTGTTCCGCATTGACCGGGCGGCTGTGCTGGGCTGACAGCTCCAGCGGTTGCAACGGCCCGAAAACGGGGCTGGTTCCCTGAAAAAGGGGAACCGGCCCTTTCCGTTTTGAAGGCGTATTCGGAACCGCCCCGAACGCACGCGACTCCGGCGATACTGGCGCCTTACGTCCGGTGCACGCATGCCGGGCGAAGGCTGTTCACCTTCAAGGAGCGGAGACCCAATGAAAGCGTCGTTCAAGCGTCGTGGTGCGGTGATCGGGCGGCTGTTGCGGCTCGTCATCGCAGTGGTGGTGGTGTTGGCGGCCTACGTGGCCTTTAATACGTGGCGGCACAGTTCGCGCCAGCTCGATGTACCTGCTGTCACGCCGGTGGCTGTGGATGGCCCGGCGGCTGCGGCGCACCTGGCCGAGGCCGTGCGTGCGCGCACCGTATCCAGCGCCACCGACGCGCAGTTGAATGCCGACCAGTTCCGCCAACTGCACGCGATGCTCGAAGCGCGCTACCCCAAGGCGCATGCGGCGCTGCAGCGCGAGCAGGTTGGGGACTTCGCGCTGCTCTACACCTGGAAGGGCTCTGATCCGTCATTGTCGCCGATCATGCTGATGGCGCACCAGGACGTCGTCCCCATCGCCCCTGGCACGGAAGGCGACTGGACTCAACCGCCCTTCGACGGCGTGGTGAAGGACGGTATGGTCTGGGGCCGTGGCGCGTGGGACGACAAGGGCAACCTGATCTCGCAGATGGAGGCCATCGAATTGCTGGCCGCCAGCGGCTTCAAGCCGCGCCGCACCATCCATCTGGCCTTTGGTGCGGATGAGGAAGTGGGTGGCGACCGTGGTGCGAAGCAGATTGCCGCGCTGCTCAAGTCGCGCGGCGAGCGCCTCGATTTCGTGATTGATGAAGGGCTGCTGATTACCGAAGGTGTGCTGCCGGGGCTGACCAAGCCGGCGGCGCTGATCGGCGTGGCGGAGAAGGGCTTCCTGTCGATGCAGCTCAAGGTGTCGGCCACGCCGGGGCATTCGTCGATGCCGCCGCCGCATGGCCAGAGCGCCATTGCCATGATGAGTGCCGCGCTCAAGCGTCTGGACGACGATCAACTGCCCGCCGGCATTCGTGGCGTGGCGCAAGAGATGTTCCAGACACTGGCGCCTGAGATGCAAGGCTTCAGCCGTGTCGCGCTGTCTAACCTGTGGCTGTTCGGCCCGATGGTGCAGAAACAGTTGGAGGCATCTGCCAGTTCCAACGCCATGCTGCGCACCACCACGGCGTTGACCGTTATCCAGGCCGGCAACAAAGACAACGTGCTGCCCGGCCGCGCTGAAGCCATCGTCAATTTCCGCCTGCTGCCGGGCGATACCGTGGCATCGGTGACCGAGCACGTGGAGAGTGCCGCCAAGGCCGCTGCGCCCGCTGGCAAGTTCGAGCTGAGCCCCTTGCCCGGCGTGAGCGAAGCGTCGCCCGTGTCGCCCACGCAATCGACGTCGTATCAGTTGATCAACAAGACGGTGCGTGAGCTGTTTCCGGGCACGGTGGTGGCGCCGGGGCTGATGATCGGTGCAACGGATTCGCGTCACATGATCGGCATTGCCGACCACGTGTATCGCTTCTCACCGGTGCGCGCCAAGCCGGAAGACCTGCCGCGCTTTCATGGCACGAATGAGCGGATTACCGAGGCCAACCTGGTCGAGCTGATCCGCTTCTACCACCGGCTGGTGCAGCAGGCGGCGGGCTGAAGCGCAGGCCGTTCAGGCACGAGCACCGGCTCAGCGCTCACTGTCCGTGGGCGCTCTGTTGCTCGTGTGATGGCTTTGGCGTGGACGGTGCCTTTGCGCGCCGCCCACGCGTAGCGAGCCAGCACAGGATCGACCCTGCCACCACTATCGACGCGCCTTTCCAGAACGCGAACGACAGCGGGGCATGCAGCAGCGTGGCCGCCAGCGCCGCAGAAAACACGGGGATGAAGTACGACGCACCCGCCAGCACCGTGACGTTGCCGTGCAGGATGCCGACGTTCCAGGCCGCATAACCGAACCCCATGGCGGACGCCGCCAGCGCAAGGTAGATGACCGCCGAGACGCTGAAGTGCATCGCGCCGCCGCCCGTGGCGAAGAATTTGATCCACAGGGTGAGCGCCGTCAGCATGAAGAACAGCGTGACGCCGTTCTTGCCCTCGGCAATGCGGGCGGTGACTGTGCAGTACGCCGCCCAGATCACCGCCCCCGCAAAGGCTAATCCGTAGCTGAGCGGGTTGTCCTTCACGTTCGCGGCCATGCCGGCAATATCCAGCCCCTGGTCGCCGCCGAGCACCAGGCAGATCCCCAGGATGGAGACCAACGCGCCCGGCACGATCAGGGCATTCGCCCGCTGCTTGTTGAATGCAATGGCCGACAGCATCGTGAACGTCGGCCAGAGGTAGTTGACCATCCCCACCTCGATCGCCTGCCGGCCGCTGTTGGCATAGCCGATCGACAGCGACAGGCACAGCTCGTAGGACACGAACAGCAGGCTGCCCCACAACAGATAGCGCCGGGGAAAGGTCTTCAGGTTGCCAAGGCCCACCGAGAACACCAGCAGCACCGACGCCACCGTATAGATCATGGCGGCGCCGCCCACCGCCCCCAGGTTCTGGCTGACACCGCGGATCAAGCCAACGATCGAACTCCATAGCAACACCGCGATGAGCCCGATGAGTGTTGCCTTACTTTTGCTTTGCATAACGCTTGCCTGCACGGATTGCTCGATCTGAAGTCAATACTGTCTATACCTACCACACCCCGTTCCACCCTGACCAGCCGGACGCGGCCCTGGCCGAAACGGTAGGGTATCCACGGGGAAGCTTGATGGGCAAAGGGGCGATGGGCGGCCAGTTTAACAATCGGACCCGCAGGCCCCGGCCGTGATCTGAAGTGTTCGTGAAAGATGCTGAACAGTTCAGCAAAACTGTTCACAACTGTTCATGTCAATGCCTTGATGCGCCGCGCAAGATGGGGTTGTGCCGACCAGCAGTGCCCACTATCTAATAAATCCACCACGAACCCCGGCACAAGGAGTCTCCATCATGCGCGAAATCAGGATCTTCGAACTGGACCGGCCGGGCGTGCCGGTGAGCTGGCGGTCGGCACGGACCCAAACCATCGCCGCACAAGCCGGGTTGCTGTGGGTCACGCAAGAGCACCAGTTGCAGGACATCTGGCTCAAGCCCGGCCAATCGATTGACGTACCGGCGGGGGTGCGCTTCTGGCTCTCCGGCGACCCCGTAGACGGTGTGGCGGCGCGCTTTGCCGTAACAGAAGACATCAACGCGCCGCGCCGTCTGCTGCGCTTCATTGGCCAGCTGGTGGCCGCCGCCTATCGGCAGGTTCTGCGCGACGACGGGCGTGATGCCACGCGTACACCGTCGGCTCTGCGGATTGGTACCTGAGGGTACTAAGCCGGAAACACCAGCCGGAACTCAGTCCGCCCGGTTGATCCATCGGGCGTGCTGCTGGCCTGCACCGTACCCCCGTGCAGGTCCATGATGGTCTTCACGATGGCCAGTCCCAACCCTGTGGACTGGCTCGATTGCGCCACGGATTGTGCCCGTGAGGGGTCGCCCCGGTAAAACCGCTCGAACAGCAGCGGCAGATTGGCGGCCGGAATGGTCGGCCCCGGGTTGCACACGGCAATGCCGATCTCCTGCGGTAAGTGCTCCACCACGACGTCGATGCGCTCGCCAGTTGGCGTGTAGCGCAGTGCGTTGTCCAGCAGGTTGTTGATCGCCCGGCGCAGCAGAGTCGCGTCTGCGTGCACCTGCGCATCGCCGGTGACGTGGATGGCGATGTCGCGATCGGCGGCCACGGCCTCGAAGTAGTCCACCAGCACTTGAATCTCGTGCCGCGCATCCAACGGCGCCACAGACAGCGCCACGCGCGCGTGGTCAGCGCGTGCCAGAAACAGCATGTCTTCGATCATGTGCGACAGGCGCGCGTATTCCTCCAGGTTGGATTCGAGCACGCTGCGGTACTCCTCCACCGTACGCGGGTGGGCGAGCGTGACCTCGGTCTGACCGACCAGGTTGGCCAGCGGTGTACGGAAGTCGTGCGCCAGGTCTGCCGAAAACTGCGAGAGCCGCGCAAAGCCGTCTTGCAAGCGCGTGAGCATGGCGTTGAGCGAGGCCATCAGGTCCGCCAGTTCGCGCGGCGCCCCCTCAAGTGCGAGGCGTGTGTCGAGTTGGCTGGGCACCACTGCCGCCGCCTGCCGGCCGATGCGTTCCAGGCCCCGCAATGTGCTACGCACCAGCAACAGGCTCAGCAGCGCCACGGCAGCGACACCGCCAATCACCGCAAAGACGATGTGCCGCTGGTAGTTGGCCAGTAGTGCGGCACGGCTGTCGCCATCCTGCGCCACCAGCACGATGACCTTCGTGCCCGTTTGCCCAAGCCATGCCTCCGCCGCCACCGCCCGAGACGTGATGCCCGTCATGGACGTCCATGTATGCACGGACGATTCCGTTGGCGGCGCAGTCGCCTGAACCACGCGTGGCATCGTCACCTGTTCGCCTTCGGGGTTCACTTCCACCAGCGTGCGTCCTTCCGGCATGGCAATGCGCAGGATCAGCCCGTCGTGGCCCGACACCACGTCGGTATAGCGGTGCGCATTGCGTGTCAGATCGTCTGCGCTGGTTGCCTCGCTGGCCAGGTGGCGCAGTTGCGTGATCTTGCCGAGCAGCATGGCATCGTCGGTGGCGCGCAACTGGGCGTTGAGTGCGTAGTCCAGATACGCGCCGGCTGCCGTGAGCGTGACTGCAGCCACCACAACGAAGGCCAGCACCAGCCGGCTGGCGAGCGACGCAGGCCAGCCCATCAGCGGATCGTCTCGTCCAGCACGTAGCCCATGCCACGCAGCGTGTGGATCAGCTTGTGCTCGAAGGGGTCGTCCATCTTGGCGCGCAGGCGGCGGATCGACACGTCGACCACGTTGGTGTTGCTGTCGAAGTTCACATCCCACACCTGCGAGGCAATCAGCGAGCGTGACAGCACTTCGCCCGCGCGGCGCGCCAGCAGGTGCAGCAGTGCGTATTCCTTGGCGGTCAGGTCGATCTTGCGGCCGGCGCGCGTGACGCGGCGCTTGATGGTGTCGATGGTCAGGTCGGCAATCTCGAGGACGTCGCTCTCGCGCATCGGACCGCGCCGCAAGATGGTGCGCACGCGCATGACCAATTCGGCAAAGGCAAAGGGTTTGACGAGGTAATCGTCGGCGCCCAGTTCCAGGCCTTTGAGGCGGTCGTTCAGATCATCGCGCGCGGTCAGGAACAGCACTGGCGTGCTCTTGTGGCGGCGCAACTGCTGGATGACCTGCCAACCGTCCATGCCCGGCAGCATGACATCGAGCACGATCAGGTCGTAGTCGTGTTCCATGGCCTGGAAGAGGCCATCGGGGCCAGTACGGGCGAGGTCGGCCACGAAGCCGGATTCCGTCAGGCCTTTCAGGAGGTAGTCGCCCGCCTTGGGCTCGTCTTCAACGATAAGCAGTCGCATGATGAAAGTTGCGGACGTGTCTTGCCCGCCTTGGCTGCCGATGCCGCCACGATATGCCAAAACCCCGGCCCAGGGGCCGAAGATGACAAGTTTGTCATGTTCAGGTCATGCCGGCGTGGCGACCCCCTCCCTAGACTGGCCGCACTGACACCGCCCCCTTCCTGTCTTGCTGGTGTCAGGTTTCTTTAGGAGATCATCATGGCGATTCGATTCCAACGTGCACTGCTGCCTCTGGCCACCTCTGCCGCACTGGCTGCGTTGTTGACTTCCGGCGCTGCCGTGGCTGCGCAAGACCATCACGACGCCTGCGGTCACCCACAGGTGAAGTCGATGGCCGCGCCGCTCGCCAAGGCTGGCCCGCGTGACCCCTACACCGACGGTGCCAAGACCGGCGCACGCGATCCGTACACCGATGGTGCTGCCGCACAAGCCATGCTCGAAGCCCGCATCGGCCCGCGTGACCCGTACACCGATGGTGGCCTGACCGACACGCGCGGCCCGCGCGAGCGCAACCCGTACACCGACGGCGCCCTCGTGTGATGCATCGCAAGCCCTGGCTCTACCGGCCCGTTGGAGCGGCCCTTGCGTGTCTTCTGGCCGCTCCCTTGGCCGCCGTGGCGGTAACTGACCCTATCACCCCGGTGGCCCAATCTGGGCGTGCCGATGTGGTGGTCGGCCAGACCGAACGCGTGACGCTGCAGCAGGCGGTTGAACGCGCCATGCAGACGCATCCCGCGTTGGCGGCCGCCGGCTACGAGGTTGCCGCGAGTGAAGGCGCTCTGGACCAGGCGCGCCGCCTGCGCAATCCCGAAGCCGCCTTCACCACCGAAGACGTGCGCCGCAACCGCGCCACCATGACGGCGCAACTCAATATCCCGCTGGAGTTGGGCGGCAAGCGTTCGGCCCGCACGCGTGCGGCCGAATTGGGGCGTGATGCTGTTTCGCAGGATGCTGCCGTGCTGCGCGCCGAATTGCGCGCCGACGTGACACGTACGTTTTTCGATCTGGTGATCGCGCAAGAGCGCCTGACGCTGGCGCGGGCCTCTGATGCATTGGCCGCGCAGGCCGAGTCGGCAGCGGCGCGTCGCGTACAGGCGGGCAAGGTGTCGCCGGTTGAACAGACCAAGGCCGGTGTGGCGCGTGCCAGCGCGGCCATCGAACTGCGTGATGCCGGTGCCGAACTGCTGGTCGCACAACGTGCCTTGTCTGCGTTCTGGGGCGGCGCTGCTGCGGCACCGGAAGCTGACGGCAGCGCAGAGACACTACCCATCGTGCCGGCCGAAGCGCGCCAGGCAACGAACGCTTTGGACAACACCCCTCGCGCCGTGCGCGCCCGTCTGGAGATCGACCGCCGCCAGGCGCTGGCCAACGTGGAGCGCAGCAAACGCGTGCCCGACGTGACCGTCAGCGTTGGGGCCAAACGCGACAGCAGCGCGAACAACAACATGGCGGTGCTCGGCATTGCCGTGCCGCTGCCGTTGTTCGATCGAAACCAAGGCAACCTGCTCGAAGCACAGCGCCTGGCCGACAAGGCCTTCGAAGACTATCGCGCGCTGCAACTTGAGCAGAACGCCACGCTGGCGCAAGACGTCGCGCGGCTCGATGCAGCGCGCACGGCGGTGCAGTCATTGCGCCAGGATGTGCTGCCCGGTGCGCAGCGCGCCTATGACGCCGCACGCATCGGCTTTGATGCCGGCAAGTTCAACTTTCTCGATGTGCTGGATGCTCAGCGCACGCTGTTCCAGGCGCGTGCGCAGTACCTCGCCGCGTTGTCGCGCGCGCATCAGGCGGCGGCCGGCATCGATCGCATTCTCGGCCGGTGATCCGGCATTCCACTCTCTTCTGACATGACACTTCCACCGCAACAACGGCGCGCCATCGCGCTCATCGTCGTGCTGGGCGCGTTGGCCGCCGCCGGGCTGTGGTTCGGTATGGGCGCCCGCCAGGCCGCCACTGCTGAAGCTGAAGCGGCACCTGCGCCTGCCGCTGCAGAGCAGGCCGAAGCGCCGCACGCCGAGACGCTTGCCATGACGGCCGAGGCCGTCGCCAATGCCAAGATCGGCATGGAGACGGCGGGTGCGACGGAGCTGCGCACGGAAGTCGTCCTGCCCGGTGAGATCAAGCTGAACGAAGACCGCACCGCGCACGTGGTGCCGCGCGTGGCCGGTGTGGCCGAGAAGGTGGTGGTGGAACTGGGGCAACCCGTGAAGCAGGGCCAACTGCTCGCGGTGCTGTCGAGCCCAGCGTTGTCGGACCAACGCAGTGAACTGCAGGCTGCGCAACAGCGCCTGGCGCTGGCACAGGAAACCCACGCACGCGAGAAGCGCCTGTGGGAGCAGGGCATTGCCGCCGAACAGGATTACCAGCAGGCGCGCACATCGTTGCAGGAGGCGCGCATCGCGGCCGACAACGCGCGTCAGAAGCTGGCGGCCATCGGTGCGGCGCCATCAGGGGCGGCACTCAACCGCTTTGAACTGCGCGCGCCGTTTGACGGTGTGGTCGTTGCCAAGCACTTGTCGCAAGGTGAGGCCGTGCAGGCTGAGACCGCGGTTTTTACCGTGGCTGACCTGCGTACCGTGTGGGCAGATTTCTCCATCACTGCCAAGGACCTGGAAGCGGTGACCACCAACGCCGCCGCCACCGTGCATGCCACTGCCACCGGCACATCCGTGCAGGGCAAGGTGTCGTACGTGGGCGCCTTGCTGGGCGAGCAGACGCGTACGGCGCCCGCGCGCGTGACGCTCGACAACCCCAAGCTGGCGTGGCGTCCGGGCATGTTCGTCAACGTATCGGTCGAGTCCGGTCGTGTGCCGGTGCCCGTGGCCGTGCGTGCCGATGCCGTGCAGACCGTCGACGACAAGCCCTCGGTGTTCGTACCCGTGCAGACGGGTTTTGAGGTACGCCCCGTCAAGACCGGCCGTACCGATGGCACGTGGACGGAAATTCTCGAAGGCCTGCCAGCCGGCACGCGTTACGCCGCCGCCAACAGCTACGTGCTGAAGGCCGAAGCCGGCAAGTCCGCCGACCACGGCCACTAAGAGGAGGCGCCATGTTTGAACGCCTTCTGCGCACCGTCATCGCGCAACGCTGGCTGGTGCTGCTGGCCGTGCTGGCCGCCGCCGCATTCGGCGCGTACAGCTACACGCGCCTGTCCATCGATGCGGTGCCCGACATCACCAATGTGCAGGTGCAGATCAACACGCCGGCACCTGGCTACTCACCGCTGGAGACGGAGCAGCGCGTCACCTATCCGCTGGAAACCGCCATGGCCGGGCTGCCGAAGCTGGAGCAGACGCGCTCGCTGTCACGCTATGGCCTGTCGCAGGTGACGGTGATCTTCAAGGAAGGCACCGACATCTACTTCGCACGCCAGTTGGTGAGTGAACGCCTGCAGGCCGCCAAGGAGCAACTGCCCGCAGGTATGGCGCCGACCATGGGCCCGGTCTCCACCGGCCTGGGCGAGATCTATCTCTGGACGGTTGAAGCCGACGCCAACGCGCGCAAGCCAGACGGCACCGCGTACACGCCGGCTGACCTGCGCGAGCTGCAGGACTGGGTGATTCGCCCACAGATCCGCAACGTGCCGGGCGTGACCGAGGTGAACACCATCGGCGGGAATGCCCGTGAATTCCTGGTGGCGACCAGCCCCGAACGCCTGGCCTCGTACAAGCTCACGCTGGCCGATGTGGTGGCCGCGCTGGACCGCAACAACGCCAACGTCGGCGCCGGCTACATCGAGCGCAAGGGCGAGCAATACCTCGTGCGCGCGCCCGGCCAGTTGCGTGATGCAGCCGACATCGGCAACGTGGTGCTCGCCAGCCCCAATGGCACGCCGGTGCGCCTGCGTGACGTGGCCACCATCGAGAGCGGCAGTGAACTGCGCACCGGCGCGGCCACCAGCAACGGGCGCGAAGTCGTGCTCGGCACGGCCTTCCTGCTGATGGGTGAGAACAGCCGCACGGTGTCGCAGGCGGTGGATAAGCGCATGCAAGAGATCCGCAAGACATTGCCGGCGGGCATTCGCGTGGAATCCGTGTACGACCGCACTGTGCTGGTCGACAAGGCCATCGCCACGGTCAAGAAGAACCTGCTGGAAGGCGCCATCCTGGTGATGGCGGTGCTGTTCCTCTTCCTCGGCAACCTGCGTGCAGCGGTGCTGACCGCGCTGGTGATTCCGCTGTCAATGCTGATGACATTCAGCGGCATGGTGTCGGCCAAGGTGAGTGCCAACCTGATGAGCCTGGGGGCGCTGGACTTCGGCATCATCGTCGATGGCGCGGTGGTGATCGTCGAGAACTGCGTGCGGCGCCTCGCCCATGCGCAGGAGGCCCGTGGCCGGCCGCTCACGCGTGCCGAGCGCTTTGAAGAAGTGTTTGAAGCCGCCCGCGAAGCGCGTCGCCCGCTGCTGTACGGCCAGCTCATCATCATGGTCGTGTACTTGCCGATCTTTGCGCTCTCCGGCGTGGAAGGGAAGATGTTCCACCCGATGGCGATCACGGTGGTGCTGGCGTTGGCCGCAGCCATGATCCTCTCCATCACGTTTGTGCCGGCGGCGGTGGCGCTGTTCATCGGCGAGCGCGTGGCGGAGAAGGAGAACCGCCTGATGGGCTGGGCGCGCCGGATGTATGCGCCGCTGCTCGAACGTGTACTGGCCGCGCCCGTTGTAGTGCTGACCTTTGCAGCCGTGGCGGTGACCGTTTCGCTGGTGGCTGCCACGCGCCTGGGCGCGGAGTTCGTGCCCAACCTGAACGAGGGCGATTTCTCCATCCAGGCGATGCGCGTGCCAGGCACGGGGCTGGCGCAATCGCTCGACATGCAGATGCAGATTGAACGCACGCTCAAGGCGAAATTCCCCGAGATCGAGCGCGTATTCGCGCGCACTGGCACGGCGGAAGTCGCCACCGACGTGATGCCGCCCAGCATCTCCGACGGCTACATCATGCTCAAGCCAGAGAAAGACTGGCCCGCCGGCCCCGACGGCAAGCGCCGCAGCCGAGACCAACTGCTCGCCGACATTCGCACGACGGTGGAGGCATTGCCCGGCAACGCGTATGAGTTCTCGCAGCCGATTCAACTGCGCTTCAACGAGCTGATCTCTGGCGTGCGCAGCGACGTGGCCGTCAAGCTGTTCGGTGACGACATGAACGTGCTCGAAGCGCAGGCCAGGATCGTGGCCGCGCAACTCGGAAAACTGTCTGGCGCTGCTGAAGTGAAGATCGAACAGACGGGCGGTCTGCCATTCCTGAACGTCGATATCGATCGCGACAAGGCAGCACGCTATGGGCTGTCCATCGGCGCCATTCAGGACACCGTGTCGGCGGCCATTGGCGGCAAGGATGCGGGTACGGTGTTCCAGGGAGACCGGCGCTTCGGCATCGTCGTGCGCCTGCCGGAAACCCTGCGCAGCGACCCAACCGCGCTCGGCCGTCTGCCGCTCGCGTTGCCTAACGGCCAGGGCTACGTGCCGCTGTCAGACGTGGCGACACTCAACGAGGTCACGGGCCCCAACCAGGTCAGCCGCGAAGACGGCAAGCGCCGCATCGTTGTCAGCGCCAATGTGCGCGGGCGCGACATCGCTTCATTCGTGGAAGAGGCCCAGGCCGTGCTCGATGCACAGATGCGTCTGCCGACCGGCTATTGGATGGCGTGGGGCGGCCAGTTCGAGCAGTTGCAGTCCGCCACCGAGCGCCTGCAGATCGTGGTGCCGCTGGCGCTGGCCATGGTGCTTCTGCTGCTGTTCATGATGTTCGGCAACCTGAAGGATGGCCTGCTGGTGTTCTCCGGCATTCCGTTTGCGCTGTCGGGCGGCATCCTGGCGCTGGCGTTGCGTGGCATTCCGCTATCGATCTCTGCAGCGGTGGGCTTTATCGCGCTGTCTGGCGTGGCGGTGCTCAACGGGCTGGTGATGCTGAGCTTCATCCGCAGCCTGCGTGAAGACGGCAAGTCAGTCGACGAGGCTGTGCGGGAAGGGGCGCTGACGCGTCTGCGCCCGGTGCTGATGACGGCGTTGGTGGCTTCGCTTGGCTTCGTGCCGATGGCACTGGCAACCGGCACCGGCGCTGAAGTGCAACGCCCGTTGGCGACTGTGGTGATCGGCGGGATTCTGTCGTCGACCGCACTGACGCTGCTGGTGTTGCCGGTGCTGTACCGGTTGGCCTATCGACGTGATGACGGGCGGGAGGGGGCAACGGCGCAGGCGGATGCGGTGGTGCCATCCGGTGCGCCGTAGCGGGCGGGCTTACTCGGCCTGCAGTGCCGCGATGATCTTCTCGGCGTGTACCTTGAGCTTGTCGCTATCGGCTTGTACGCGGGCATGCGGTTGCAGCGGGGTATCGCTGTAGCGCGGCAGCACGTGGAAGTGCACGTGCGGCACGGTCTGGCCGGCAGCGCTGCCGTTGAGCTGGAAGATGGCAATGCCCGGCGGCGTGAAGGCCGCGCGCACGGCACGGGCCAGCTTGCGCGTGGTGCGGATGGCGGCCGAGGCGGCCTCATCCGACAGGTCGAACAACTCCGCCGCGCCTTCCTTGGGCAGCACCAGAACGTGGCCGTCGGCCTGCGGCATGATGTCCATGAAGGCGACGGTGTGGTCGTCTTCGTACACCTTGATGCAGGGCAGTTCGCCGCGCAGGATCTTGGCAAAGATGTTCTGGTTGTCGTACGTCGCGTCAGGCATGGAAGTCTCCGGCAAAACAGAAAAGGGCAGCGCGCAGTATATCTGTCGCTGGCGACGACACGTGTGGCGCGAACTTGGCGTAGATCAAGTGGCGCCCTCGTCCGCGGACAGCGGCGCGGCAACCTGCTCCAGTGGTTTGCGCTCGGCAGCGGTACCCCAGCGCGCCTGTATGGCGGCAGCCAGCAGCATGAGCACCGCGCCGAATGTGTAGCCGGCAAAGACGGCGCTGCGTGCGTGTGTGTCGATCAGCCAGCCGAACAGCGCGGGGCCGGCCACACCGCCCAGTCCTGTGCCCACCGCATAGAACAGCGCAATGGCCAGTGCGCGCACTTCCAGCGGAAAGGTCTCGCTCACCGTCAGGTACGCCGAGCTGGCAGCGGCGGAGGCAAAGAAGAACACCACCGTCCACGCCAGCGTCTGCGTGGCGCTGTCGAGCACGCCTGCGTTGAACAACGCGCCGCTGGCGAGTAACAGCACACCGCTGACCGCATAGGTGGCGGCAATCATCGTGCGCCGGCCCAGCGCGTCGAACAGCCGCCCGAGCAGCAGCGGCCCCAGAAAGTTGCCCAACGCAAATGGCAGCAGGTAGGTGCCGACCCTCGTGGCGGGCACATCGTAGAAATCGGTCAGCACAAGCGCGTAGGTGAAGAAGATCGCGTTGTAGAAGAACGCCTGCGCGGCCATCAATGCAAGGCCCACCAGCGCGCGTTGGCGATGCTGCACGAGCAGTACGCGCGCAACTTCCCGCAAGTGGGGATGCGCGCGTGTGCGCAAGCGCAGCGCAGGGAGCGGCGTAGTGTCGAAGCGATGGCCCTGCGCCGTGATCGCGTTTTCGATCTCGCTGACGATGGCCTGCGCCTCGTCATGGCGGCCACGTGTGAGCAACCAGCGCGGGCTTTCGGGAATCCAGAAGCGCATGACCAGGATGACCAACCCAAGCGCCGCACCGATGAAGAAGCACAGCCGCCAGCCCATATCGATCGACACATGCGCCGGGTCCAGGAGCCACAGCGACGCCCCGGCCCCCAACGCTGCACCTACCCAGAACGTGCCGTTGATGGCGAGATCCGTCCAGCCGCGCACGCGCGCCGGTGTCAGCTCCTGAATGGTCGAGTTGATGGCCGCGTATTCCCCGCCGATGCCCGCGCCCGTGAGCATCCGAAAGACGACAAGGCTGGCGAAGCTCCACGAGAACGCCGTCGCGGCGGTGGCCGAGATGTAGACGCCGAGTGTGATGAAGAACAGCTTGCGGCGCCCAAGCAGATCGGTCAGCCAGCCAAACAGCAGCGCGCCCAGCACCGCGCCGACAAGGTAGGCGCTGCTGGCCATGCCGACCTGTGCGTTGGTGAGTTCCAGCACCGGGCTTTGCTTGAGTGCACCGGCCACGGCGCCGGCCAGCGTCACCTCCAGCCCGTCGAGCAGCCACGTGATACCCAACGCCACGACCACGCGCGTATGGAACCGGCTCCACGGTAGGCGATCGAGCCGGCTGGGTAGATCAGAGGATTGAAACGCGGGCGAATCGGGCATCGCGGCACATTCGATCTGGAATGCGCGCGATGCAGCACGATTTATTCCTGCGTGGCCCCGCTTGAACCAGTGAGCGGTGCGCCGGCCAGCAGCGTGTCTTCAAAAAAGCGGCGGCGGGCGTCCTTGTCGGGCTTGCTGCCCTGGTGCCACAGCGTGGCTTCGGAGAGCTGGTAGGCGTACAGCATGAAGGCGCGTGTCTTGGCGTCCTTGCGCGCAAAGCCAATCGCCTGGAAGTGCTGGACGTAGTAGTCCATGCGGTGCTCGTCGACGGTTTCGACGGCCTCTTGCGCCATCGGATCACGCCGCGCCCACGCGCGAATGGCGAACTCGATCATCGCCGTGCGTCGTGCACTGCGGCCGCGAAACGGCAGCGCCAGCAGATCACGCACGAGGCCCTGCACCGACGGGTTTTGCCGTTCGAGTTTTGGGCCGACGCGGGTGCGCTCGCTCCAATCCTGCAGCACCTGGTGCAGCAGGTCGTCGCGGTTCTTGAAGTGCCAGTAGAAGCTGCCGCGGGTGACTTCCAGTTGTTTGGCAAGCACGTCGACGCGCACGGCGTCGATGCTCTTGGTGACGAGCAGATCAGTGGCCGCGCGCACCCAGTCATTGGGTGTGAGCTGCGCGCGAGGCGCGGTGGTGGCGGTGGATTCGGCGTCGACGGGTGCGTCGTGTTCGTCGATCAGCGGGGAGGGCATGCGCACCTCGTGCGGCTTGGACATGAAGGCGGATTCTAGCGGCGCTGACACCGCTGTCCAGCGCTTAAATCAAGCTGACGCCCCCAGGTTTGCGCGGGTTGACATGTCAATAAACGCGCTCCTACCATGCACATACGTTTGTGTATGGAAGGATCGAGCTACCGTAAGCCTCGGTTTGCGGTTTTGTGCAAGAACCATGCTCGACGATGCCTTCTGCACGGCGTCTAACGATAAGACATCAGGAGACATTTGCATGAAGGCATTCCGACTCGCGCTGTGCGCGGCTGCGGCAGTTGGCACATTCGCCGGCGCATTCTGCCCAAGCACCGCTTACGCCGAGACCGTCAAGATCGCCTGGATCGATCCGCTGTCCGGGCTGATGGGCGCGCTGGGCCAGAACCAGCTGCGCAGTTGGCAATACGCGGCAGACATTGCCAACCAACAGAACTGGAGCGGCAACGGCACCAAGTTTGAAGTGGTCGGTTTTGACAACAAGGTCTCGCCGCAAGAGAGCCTGACGATCCTCAAGCAGATCACCGACCAGGGCATCCGCTACGTTGCACAGGGCGATGGCTCCAGCGTGGGCATGGCGCTGCAGGACGCCATCGCCAAGTACAACGACCGCAATCCGGGCAAGGAGATCATCTATCTCAATTACGCCGCGGTCGATCCGGACATGACCAACAGCAAGTGCAACTACTGGCACTTCCGTCTGGACGCCAACTCCGACATGAAGATGGAGGCTCTGACCACCTATCTGGCCAAGGACCCGAACATCAAGAAGGTCTACCTGCTGAATCAGAACTACTCGTTCGGGCATCAGGTGGCGCGTGCGGCCAAGGACTATCTCAAGCGCAAGCGCCCGGACATCCAGGTGGTGGGTGAAGACCTGCATCCGCTGGCGCAGGTGAAGGACTTCTCGCCGTACGTGGCGAAGATTCGCGCATCCGGCGCCGATACGGTCATCACCGGCAACTGGGGTAGCGATCTGGCACTGCTGATTCGCGCGGCCAAGGATGCGGGCCTGAGCACCAACTTCTACACGTACTACGCCGGCACCACCGGCGTGCCGACTGCGATGGGCGCGTCGGGTGCAGATCGAGTGAAGGTCATCAGCTACTTCGCGCCGAACGATGGCAATCCGAAAACCAACGCCGTGCTCGATGGCTTCAAGAAGAAGTACAACGACGACTTCTTCAACGCGGATGTCTACACCGGCATCGCGTTCCTCGCCAAGGCCATCAAGACCAGTGGTTCAGCCGAGCCCGCCAAGGTGGCCAAGGTCATGGAAGGCATGACGGTTGACGGCCTCAATGGCCCGATCGAGATGCGCAAGACCGATCACCAGGCGCAGCAGACGCTGTACGTCACCACCTGGGTCAAGGCCGACGGCAAGAAGGTGAAGTACGACCAGGAGAGCACCGGCTACGGCTGGCGCACCGATGTCACGCTCGAGCCGCACCTCGGGGCGCAGCCGACGTCGTGCCAGATGAAGCGGCCGACGTCGTAATCGCGCGGTGAAGTTGTCCCTGGTCGACACAACCGCTTAGACCGGGGACACCGCCGCTTCGCCCGCCAGGTGCCGGCGGGCGTTCTCTAGAAAGCGATCCACCGTGGCCTGCACCGATTCCGGCGACCAGCCGGCAACGTGCGGCGTCAGCACGACCTGCTCCAGGTCCAGCAAGCCCACCGGCGGCTTCGGTTCGCTCTCATACACATCCAGCCCTGCGCTGCCCAGCTTGCCCGTGCGGATGGCGGCTTCCAGCGCCGCTGTATCCACTACGCTGCCGCGCGCGATGTTCACCACGCAGCCGTTGGGCCCCAGCGCTTCCAGTACCGTCTGGTTGACCAGGTGTTTGGTCTGCGCGCCGCCAGGTGTGGCAACGATCAGGAAGTCCGCCCACTCGGCCATGTCCTTGAGCGCATCGAAGTACTGGTACGGCACTCCGTCGCGCGGCTTGCGGTTGTGATAGCCGATCTGCATGTCGAAGCCGGCTGCGCGGCGCGCGATCTGCAGGCCGATGGTGCCCAGACCGACGATGCCCAGGCGCTTGTTGCACACACCCGGCTGCAGCGGAATGTCGTCGCGCCAGACGCCATTGCGCGTGGCGCGGTCCAGCTTGGGGATGCCGCGCACCGCAGCCAGCAGCAGGCCAAAGGCGTGGTCGGCCACGCAGGCATCGTTGGTGCCGGCGCCGTTGGCCACCACCACGCCACGCGCGCGGGCGGCTTCCACGTCGATGTTCTCGTAGCCGGCGCCCAGCGCGCAGGCCAGTTCCAGCTTGGGTAGGGCGGCGATCTCCGCGCCGGTCAGGCCGGTCGAGCCGTTGGTCAGCACGATGCGCACGGCGCGCCCCTCACGGGCGATGGCGGCGTCGCGTTCAGCCCGGGTCGGGGCGTGGATGACGTGGAAGTGCTGAGCGATCTGCGCCACGTTGTTGGGCGTCATCGCAATGAGGATCAGAAGCGTCGGCTGCATGGTGAGGAGAGGAGGGCGGGCCGTGTCTTGTCAGCGAAAGGTGCCGTGCACGGCGCTCGGACGATCATAGCGCGCCCGTACACTCGTGCGCCGGAAGCCCCTGACGCGACGAGGTTACACGCCGTTACCAATGAAGAAGTTTGGTTTCACGGGGCGTACGGCCAGCGGCATAGACTTTGCGGCAAGGGGCGCATACCGTAGGAAGGCCGCCGGCCTGGACCAGACGCCTCGTCCACAAACGGGATCAATCATGCAAGCAACAAACAAGCTGGCGCGCGCCAATCGCGCAGGGCGGTGGGTGGCAGTGGCGGCAATGGCCGTAGCAGCGGCTGGGTTGGCCGGCTGCGTCACGGCGCCTTACCCCGGTTATGGCGCGGGCTACGGCGCTGGCTATGCGGCCGGCAGCAACGCATACAGCAACAGCTACGGCAGCACGACCTACAGCACCACGCCGTATTCCAACGGCTATGCCAGCAACGGGTACGACAACACCTACAACAACGGCTACAACGGCAGCTACGACCCGAATGCGCCGCAACCGTATCCGCAACCGTATCCGTCACAGCAGCCCGCACCGGTGCCGGCGCCTGCTTATTCGCAGCCGAACTACTCTCCGTATCCCAACAACGGCACGCCGGCCTATGAAGCACCGGCCGACAACCGCTACGGCGTGATCGAGCGTATCGACGCGGTGCCGGTGCGTGGGCAGCCCACTGGTGTGGGTGCGGTGCTGGGCGGCGTGGTGGGCGGCCTGCTCGGTCACCAGGTGGGTGGCGGACGCGGCAATACCGTGGCCACCATCGGCGGTGCAGTGGCCGGTGCCATGGCCGGCAACGCCGTGGAAGGCAATACGGTGGTCGGCCAGACCTACCGCGTGACCATGCGCCTGAACGACAACTCCATGGTCACGCTCACGCAAAACAACCCGAACGGCCTGCGCCCGGGCGACCGCGCCCGTATCGAAAACAACATGGCTGTGCCTTACTAGCCACTTACTGCAGTCGTCCATACGTGGGATTCTGTCCGCGCCAGACTTCAGAAATGGCGCGGACTGGCCGTTATAGCGGGGGCCTCAACTAGTTTTGCCGCCCGCTTTACATCCCATGTTCAATCGACTTTCCATCCGTTTCCGACTCAATGCAGCCCTCGCGCTGCTCGCCGTGCTGCTGGCCACCATTGGCACCATCGGCGTCGTCGGCATGCGCGCTTCTGACGCGACTATCAAAGAGATTTACAGCAACCAGCTCGCTTCGACCTCGCTGGTTGCCAAGGCGCAACTGCATGCCGCCATCGTGCGCACCACGCTGGATCGCGCAGTCTTCCACCCCGATGCCGCTGAGGTACCGGCGATCCTCGACAAGGCCAATAGCTACCGCGCAAAGTCGGACGACGCCTGGAAGCAGTACAAGGCGCTGCCCATGAGTGCCGACGAGGCGCGTCTGGCCACCGATGTGGAAGCCAAGCGCGCAGCGTTGTTCCGCGATGGCATTGAGCCGCTGATGAACGCGTTGCGTGCCCGTGACACAGCCGCAGCCGACAAAGTGGTCATGGACGTCATTCCGCCGCTGTCGGTGGCATTGACCGCCGCCGCAGATGCGCTGGATCGCAGCCAGTCCGAGCAGGCCAAGGCCGGGTACGACGACGCCGTGGCCCGTTCGCACGCGTTTCTGATGCTGATCATCGGCGCCATCGTGGTGGGCATTGCTGCAGCGCTGGGCTGCGCGTTTGGCCTGCATCGCGCGATCTCCGTACCGCTGGCGCGCATGCTTGGCCACTTTGGCGAGATCTCGCGCGGCAACCTGACCGAGCACATCACCGTGAGCAGCCATGACGAAATGGGCGCGCTCACCCGCGGCCTGATCGACATGCAGCGCGGTCTGATCCGCACGATCGAGACGATGCGCGGCGGCAGCGATTCCATCGCTAGCGCCACCAAGCAGATTGCCGCCGGCAACCTGGACCTCTCGCAGCGTACGGAAGAGCAGGCGTCTTCGCTGGAAGAGACGGCTTCCAGCATGGAAGAGCTGACCAGCATCGTGAAGCAGAACGCCGACAACGCGCGTCAGGCGAGCCAACTCGCGGGCAACGCTTCGGACATCGCCGTCAAGGGCGGTGAGGTGGTGGGCCGCGTCATTGAAACGATGTCCGGCATCAACAACAGCAGCAAGAAGATCGCCGACATCATTGGCGTGATTGAAGGGATTGCCTTCCAGACCAACATCCTTGCCCTGAACGCCGCAGTGGAAGCTGCACGTGCGGGCGAGCAAGGCCGCGGCTTTGCTGTGGTGGCGGGTGAAGTGCGCAGCCTGGCGCAGCGCTCGGCCACGGCGGCCAAGGAAATCAAGGAGCTCATCAGCGATTCGGTTGGCCGTGTTGAAAACGGCTCGACGCTTGTGACCGAAGCGGGCTCGGTGATCGACGAAGTGGTGGTGGCCGTCAAGCGCGTGACCGACATCATGGGCGAGATCAGCGCCGCGTCGGACGAACAGAGCGCCGGCATCGAGCAAGTCAACCAGGCCGTCACGCAGATGGACGAGGTGACGCAGCAGAACGCGGCACTGGTGGAGGAGGCCGCTGCCGCTGCGCAATCGCTGGAAGAGCAGGCGGGCGTGCTGCGCGAAACCGTTGCCTCGTTCCGTCTGCCGCCGGCTGGCACGCATGCTCTGCCGACGGCTGTGGTGAGCGTTTCGAAGGCACCGTCGGCTGCGCCGGTTGCTGCTGCCAAACCTGTCGTGCGCAAGCCTGCCTCGACAATCAAGCGTGCTGCACGCAAGCCTGCGGTGTTGTCTGCCGCCGCGCCTGCCAAAGCGGCATTGACGCCGGCGGCATCCACCCCGACGGCAGCCCCTGCCGCGGCAATCGAGCCCAAGCCTGGCAAGCTGGCAATTGCCGCTGCCGCCAGCGATGCAGATGACTGGGAACAGTTCTGACGCGCTGACATGTAGATCCGCATGACCCTTGCAAAGCCGCGCCTCGTGCGCGGCTTTGTGTTTCAGCGCTGTAACCGATTTGAGTGATAGGCGCGGACCATGCTGCCGGTACCGCCGTCTCGGCGGCGCAACTCAGATTACGCGATCCCCTTCCTGCTGCACGATAGCCGTGCGTCTTCACTGCGCATCACAACGGTGGCGCACAGCTTCCTCTAGAGCCTGTTCCCACAAGGCTTTGCTGTTCTCTAGCCCCGGCCACCAAGCCCCGCGCGCAAGGGCCTGTGTCATGCCCGCCGGGCTGCGCATGCGCGCGCCTCAGCCGAACACCCTGCGCCTGGGTGCCAAACGCCTCCGCCTTTTGTAGGGCGGGCTTGTCGGCTGCCCGGACGAGTGCGGTTCAACATCAACGTGTATTGCGTGCCGGGGCTGCAATTGCAGCGCGGCCCGGGACCCCACATCGCGTTCAGCCGTGCAACAACCCGGCGTGAGCCGCATGCGCGCGCGCACTCGTGCTGCAGCCGCACCGCATAACGGCGCGCCCTGGCGGGCGTTGGTACGGTCCTCGCGTTCACGCTTGCGGAGCGGGCCAAAGAGCCTCGCATCAGCAGCTGTCACTTGTATGGCGGTGACGCCGGATGTACGGCGCAAGCGGTTGCGCCGCAGGTCGACAAGAACTTGGGGAAAGCGATGAGCGCCACAGCGCAAAGCGGGGGGATTGCCAGGCATCGGCCGTATGCCGGCTTTGGGGAGGGGCCATGAGCGATGTGCCATGGGAAATCTACCTGGCGTTGCTCAACACGCTGACGGTGGCGACCACGCTCGTCATCCTCATCAGCACCGCCGACGATTTCTTCCTGGACGCCTTCTACTGGGTGCGGGAGCTTTGGCTCTGGCCGCAGCGCGGCCGTACGCCCGTCACCATCTCCGCACAGGCACTGCGTGACCGCGAAGAGCAGTGGCTCGCCGTCATGGTGCCGGCCTGGAAGGAGTACGACGTCATCGCCAAGATGGTGGAGAACACCTTGGCGACGATGGAGTACGCGCACTTCATCATCTTTGCCGGGGCCTACCGCAATGATGCCGAGACCACCACCGAGGTCGAGCGCATGGTGCGCCGTTACCCGGGCCGCGTGGTGCGGGCAGCCGTTACGCACGACGGCCCCACCTGCAAGGCCGACTGCCTGAACACCATCATCCAGACCATCATCCGCTACGAAGCGGGCCACGGCATCCGCTTTGCGGGCGTGATCATGCACGACTGCGAAGACGTGATTCACCCGCTGGAGCTGAAGTACTTCAACTACTTCATCGGCGACCAGGATCTGGTGCAGTTGCCGGTGCTCTCGCTTGAGCGCAAGTGGTACGAGTGGGTGGCCGGCACCTACATGGATGATTTCTCCGAGACACACCAGAAAGACTTGGTGGCACGCCAGGCGCTGACCGGCACGGTGCCCGGCGCGGGCGTGGCGCTGTGCTACAGCCGCCGCGCAATCGAAGCCGTGATGAAGGTGCGCGGGGACTCGCCCTTCAACACCAGCACGCTCACGGAAGACTACGACTTCAGCTTCCGCTTGCACGACCTGGGCATGCGTGAAGCCTTCGTGCACTTCCCGATCTGCGAGAACGCGGCGCCTGCGGAGGATGCTGAAGGCAAGACACGCACCCGCTGGCGCCTTGGGCGCCGCCGTGGTGTGCGCCCACAGTTGTTGGCAACGCGCGAGTACTTTCCAAGCACCTTCCGTACTGCCTACCGGCAGCGTGCGCGCTGGGTACTGGGCATCGCGTTCCAGGGCTGGCTGCAGATGGGGTGGAAGGGCAACCTCATCACCCGATACATGTTCTTCCGTGACCGCAAGGGCGTGTTGACCGCGCTGTTTTCGATCCTGGCCTATGTGCTGTCGCTCAACTATCTGGTGATCGGCGCATTGCTGGCCAGGGGATGGGTGTCGATTCCTGACGGTACGTTCGTGGTCGGCACCCCGTGGATGCAGGACCTGCTGGCCATCAACGCGACGCTGTTGGTGAACCGCCTGGCGCAGCGCATGTACTTTGTCGGGCGGCTCAATGGCCCGCTGCAGGGCGTGCTGTGCTTGCCCAGGCTGGTGGTGAACAACTTCATCAACTTCTTCTCGGTGTGCCGGGCGTGGAAGATCTTCCTGGTCTACTGCCTGACCGGCAAGCCGATCGCGTGGGACAAGACCCAGCACACCTACCTGTCGAACGACGCGCTCGGCCGCACGCGCTCCATGCTGGGCGAGACCTTGCTCAAGTGGGAAGTGCTGACGCAAGCGCAGCTTGATGCGGCGCTGGCGATGCAGCGGGAGACCGGCCGCCGGCTGGGGACCATCCTCGTCCAGCAAGGGCTGGTGACGGCCGACACGCTGGCCGATGCGCTGGCTGAACAGGTTGATCTGCCGCGCGTGAGCCTGACCAATGTTGTGCTGGGCGCGCTGGCCGATTGCCTGCCGCGTGACCTGGCTGTGCGGCATCACGTGGTGCCGTTCTCCATTGGCGAGGACGGCTCGCTCAATATTGCCGTGTCGGAGCTGCCCAACGGCGAAGTGCTGGAAGAGCTGGCCCGTGCGGCCGGCCGCAAGGTTGCATGCTTCATGGCATGCGACCACGAGATGTTGGCCGAGCTGGCACTGATGGCCGACCCCAACCGCCGCGCCACGGTCGTGTTTGGCCCGGCGGCATATTCGGCCACCCTGGCCGTCGAATCCATGACGGGCGCCGGCCCGGCAGTTGCAGCAGGCACGGCATCCGCACCCGAGGCTACCCCCATCCCCCCGATACCTCCGACACCGGTGCTGCCAGATCTGGCGCCCGGCCCAGAGGTACGCCCCAATCCATCTGTTGCGGGAGGTGTGGCATGAAAACCGAGAGAGCTAGTCGTTTTACCTTGCGCCATTTGCGGTGGCCGATTGCCGCCGCGGTGTGGGCGCTATGTCATGGCGTGTCGATTGCAGAACAGGCTGCGCAGCCGTTGCAGCCCGACGCGTACTTCCGGGCAGACCGGGCCTACCGGGCCATCGATGCCAACAAGCTCGATGATGCCGAGGCCGCCACGCGCGCCGCATTGGCTGTGCAGCCCGACAGCCTGCAACTGAACCTGCTGCTGCTCGACGTGCTGACGCGCAAGGGCCAGCTGGATGCAGCACGCGCGCAGGCGGATGCGCTGGTGCAGAAGTACCCCAATGAACCGCGCGTGTATGCGCAGCACGGGTTCCTGGCGCAGAGGGCGAGCGACCCGGCCACGGCCGAGCAGGACTTTGCGCACGCGGTGCAAGGCACCGATTGGACCGTGCAGGAACAGCGCAACCTGCATCTGGCATGGTCGGACAGCGCGTATTCCGCCAAGCATCCGCAGGCGGCGCTGGATGCGCTCAGTACCCTGCAGGGGCAGCCGGATGCCGATGTGCAACTGCGCCTCGCGCAATCACGCCTGCAGCTGGGGGACCGCGATGGCGCCACGCAGGCTGCCACGCTGGCAGAAGAACACGCCACCGATCCGGCGCAAAAGCGGTACGCCAAGGCGCTACTTGCCGAGGCGATGACACCCCAGGCACAGGGTGAGGCCACCTCACCTGATGACCCGCGTGTGATCGGCCAGCGCGAACTGAACGAAGCCTATAGCCACCTGCGCGCACGCGACGACCGCGCGGCGCTGGCAGCCTTCCAGCGCGGGTTTGCCAACGGGCAGGGTACGTGGATGCACTACGCCGATGCGGCCTACGCCGCCAAGCGCCTGGGTGACAACCCGACCGCCATCTCGCTGTTCCGCCAGAGCCTGGACCACGCAGATGCCGACGCCAAGAGCGATGGCGGTAGCAACGGAAATGACAGCCTTCCCGCAGACCGCCGCTTTGGCTACCGGCGTGAAGTCGAGCAGATGCAGCGCACGTTCGGCATGGTGCTCTCGGGCGCGTATCAGACATCAGCATTCGGTTTGCCCAACACCGTCAGCGCGGCGCAGGGTGGTGCGGAGGTGTACTGGCAGCCGCCGGGCATTGGCTATCGCGACGGCAGCATCTTCCAGCTCTTCGTGCGCGGCTACGACAGCGTGTACGACCGCAACGGTGCCACCGGCCTGCCAACTGCGCAGGGTTCGGTGGGCGCGCGCTACAAGCCGATCAAGGACCTCAATCTGGTGTTCACCGCCGAGCGTCTGTTCCGCATCGGCCAGCAGACCACCAACGACACGCTGCTGCGCATCGGTTTTTCCACCGACCAGGGCCTTGACCTTCAGGTCACCAAGCCGCGCTGGCAAACCTGGCAGGTGTATGGCGAGGGTGCGTACTTCCTCAACCAAGGCCGCATGATCCTCAGCACAGAAATGCGCTACGGACACACCTGGATGCTCAACTCCATCAGCGATCACCTGACGGTGTATCCGCACGTGGTGCTGGCTGGCGATCACGACAACAAGGCGATTGGCCAGCAACTCGCGCTGGGTGTCGGCCCAGGCATCAACTTTCGTTACTGGTTTCGGGAGACGCAGTACAGCGCCCCGGCCAGTTGGCTTGACCTGACTGTGCAGTACCGCTTGCCGCTGACCCACGCCGATCGAGCGAAGGGCGTAGTGGCACGCGCCATCCTGTGGTTCTAGGACCAACGTGTCACGGATGAAACGTTTTTGATCAACGAGGGATACGGGTAACGAGGAGGATTCGCATCGGTGCGCGCGCGATGGCGTCGCAGCGCCACGGCAGGACCAGGCATGACGCATGGCACGGCCTTCGCTCTGTAGTGAAGTCTGCGCCGGCATCAGAAGCGACGCGTTCGTCGTCGCGCTTTGGAGCAGCCAGCCGATGCAGACGACATGGGGAGAGCAAGATGACCGGGAAGATTTTGACAGTGTTCGGCACGCGCCCGGAGGCCATCAAGATGGCGCCGCTGGTAAAGGCATTGCAAGCCGAGGCAGGCTTCACCTCAGCGGTATGTGTGAGCGCGCAGCACCGGCAGATGCTCGACCAGGTCCTTCAACTATTCGGCATCGTGCCGGAATTTGACCTGAACCTGATGCAGCCTGGGCAGACGTTGTCAGGCATCACCTCCAGCGTGCTGGGCGGCATCGATGGCGTGCTGGACGCCTTCCAACCCGACGCTGTGCTGGTGCACGGCGACACCACCACCACACTGGCTGCCAGCTTGGCCGCGTTCTACCGGCGTATTCCCGTGGGGCACGTCGAGGCGGGGCTGCGCACGGGCAACATCTGGTCCCCCTGGCCGGAAGAACTCAACCGCCGCGTGACCGATTCCGTCACCACGTGGCACTTCGCACCGACGGCAGAATCGCGGCAGAACCTGCTGGATGAAGGCATCGACCCGAGCCAGGTCACGCTCACTGGTAACACCGTCATCGATGCGCTGCTGTCTGTGAAATGGCGGCTGGATGCCGATGCCGCGCTGTCGGCGGACATTGCCGCGCGCTATCCGTTTCTGGAAACCGGGCGGCGGATGATTCTGGTGACGGGCCACCGGCGTGAGAACTTTGGTGAGCCGTTCGAGAACTTCTGCGTGGCGCTGCGTCTGCTGGCGGCGCGCCATCCGGATGTGCAGATCGTCTATCCGGTGCACTTGAACCCCAACGTGCAGCAGCCGGTCAACGCCATCCTGGCGGGCCACGACAACGTTCACCTGATCGCGCCGCAAGACTACCTGCCCTTCGTCTACCTGATGGACCGCGCCTACCTGATCATCACCGATTCCGGTGGCATTCAGGAAGAGGCGCCTGCGCTCGGCAAACCGGTGCTGGTCACGCGTGACACCACCGAGCGCCCCGAGGCCGTCGCTTCAGGCACGGCACGCCTGGTCGGCACCGATACGCAGCGCATCGTGGATGAAGCCGAAATGCTTCTGCAGGACGCCAACGAATACCAGCGCATGGCGCAGGCCCACAACCCGTATGGCGACGGCCAGGCATGCCGCCGCATCGTCGATGCATTGAAGGCGGCCTTCAACGCGCCTGCACAAGTGGCGGCACGTGGCCCGCAACTCATTCGCAAGCCGGCCCCCGAGGCCGAGATCATCAATCTGGAAGCGGCACGCGCCACGGCGCTTGGGGCCGCGTCCGTGCAACGCCTGAACGGCTAGGAGGCTTGGATGAAAGCGAAACGAATCGGGGGAAGCATCTTACTGGCCTCCGCCCTGATCGCGGGATGGCTGGTGCTCGCACCACCATGGGCCGGCAATGCGGGGGTTCCCGCTGTGGTTGTCGGCGGCACAGACCAGCGCAATCCCGGCGCGGACGCAGACAAGAAGAAGCCTGCGCCAGCCTCTTCGGAAGGGACCGTCATGGTGGGGCAGCCCGCGCAGCAGGCTGTCGTGGCCGTGGCGACACACAAGCCAGTGACCGGCGGCGGGCGCGCCTACGGTTACGGCGTGATGGATGAAAACGGGCAGGTCGTCCCCCCGCCGCGCCCGCCAGGCATTACCGAAATCCGTCCCGGTATGCCAGAGAACGAGCCAACCGGTACGGAACGTGGCCACGACCGTGGTCCCACCTTCAACCTCGGGCTCTACCGCCAAGCGGACGGCTCGGTGTATCGCCCATGAGTCGGAGAGCCATCATGAAATCAATGTTTCGTAAGTTTCTCTGCGCACTGGTGTTTGCGGGAAGCCTGCTTGGCGTCTCGCTGACCGGGCCT
Source organism: Ralstonia sp. A12 (assembly GCF_000801955.1). Lineage (GTDB taxonomy): Bacteria > Pseudomonadota > Gammaproteobacteria > Burkholderiales > Burkholderiaceae > Ralstonia. Next base: position 93,025 of record NZ_JSZO01000016.1, on the reverse strand, counting down.
GCGCATGCAGCCACCTGCACGATCGGGCTCGGGCCCATCTGCGTGACGGTCGGCGGCTCGGCATCGGCGCAGACCCCCCCAGCCCCCATCCTGGTGTTGTACGACGCGCCCCCTAATGACCAGTACACCAATCTGGGCAAGGCGTACGCGATCATGCTGTACAACCTGCTCGCGCACTTCAATACCACCATCACAATGTTGCCCGTGCAGAACTACACGGCTGGCATGACCGAGCAGTACACCGCCACGTTCTACATGGGGAGCTACTACGCCAATCCCATTCCGGCGGCATTCCTGTCGGACGTAAGCACCACGCAAAAGACCGTGGTCTGGTTCAAGTACAACCTGTGGGAACTCGCGTGGAACACGGCGTATCCGTTCACCTCACGCTACGGCATCACCTTCTCCGCCCTCGCTGGCATGAATGCGGCGCCCTCGGCCAGCGCACCGAACCCCGGCTTCTACGACACGATCACGTACAAGGGTCAGACGATGACCAAGTACTACGCTTTCAATGCCACCACTGGTGCCATTGCGGCGGATCCGGATGTCGGTGTGACGGCGGTGGCCGATGCCACCAAGGCGACCACACTGGTGACCATTTCCAATTCGGCCAGCCCGACCACGAAGCCACCCGTGCCTTACGTTATCCGCTCGGGCAACTTCTGGTACTTCGCCGACATGCCGTTCTCGTTCATCGGGCCGCGCGACCGCTATCTGGTGGTCTGCGACATGCTGCATGACATCCTCGGCACCAATGCACCCACGCTGCACCGTGCAATGGTTCGCTTGGAAGACGTGAACGCGACGACCACGGTTGCGTCCATGAAGACGCTGACGGACTACATGTACGGGCAGAAGATTCCGTTCTCGATCGCGACCATTCCGGTGTACACCGATCCGAACGGGGTCTACAACGGCGGCGTGGCGCAGACCATCCACATGGTCAACGCAACAGGCCTGAAGCAGGCGTTGAACTACGCCAGGGCGCGCGGCGGACATGTCCTGATGCACGGCTACACGCACCAGTACAGCAACATCCCGAACCTGATCAACGCGGTCAGCGCCAACGACTATGAGTTCTGGCTTGCCACGCAGAACCGTCCGGTGAATGAAGACTCGACGCAATGGGCGGCCGGTCGTCTTTCGGCGGGGTTGCTGGAACTGCAGCTCAATGGCTACTCCCCGTTTGCGTGGGAGGCGCCGCATTACCAGTCGTCGCCATTGGCCATCAAGGCGGTACCGAAGTACTTCAAGAACACGTATCAGCGCGTGGTGTACTACACGTCCGACAACCCGCAGACGCTGGCGGCCACCACGCCGGGCCATGATTTCTCGGTAGGGCAGTTCTTCCCCTACATCATTCAGAAGGACTACTACAACCAGCGCGTCATTCCGGAAAACCTTGGTAACGTGGAGTACAACATCTGCTCGATCGATCCGTCGTCCTGCCTGACTTATAACGTGACGGACATCCTGACCAACGCCAACTACGCGCTGGTCGTGCGCGATGGCTTTGCCTCGTTCTTCTTCCACCCATTCTGGCTTGAGCCCGACCTTGGCACCGCGGGCTTTACGGACTTTCAGCAGATCATCACCGGCATTTCGGCGCTTGGGTTTACCTGGGCCGATGCCAGCACGGTGCAGTAGGCCATGCAGAGGATGGGCTTGATACTGGCGGCCATGCTGGTATCGGGCGCATCCACCCAGGCCGCGGGGCAGGTGGGCGCCATGCCTGCCGGCCCCGTGCCGCTATATGGGGTGACGATCGATGCGGTGGACAACGTGCCTGCCGTGGTTGATGCCTTGACGCACCTGTCGCGCACGCCCACCGTGCGCATCGTCTTTGATGAGGGGATGGACGCGCCGGACTACGCCGCGCCCGTGGCCGCCATCCGGCGCGTGGCCTACGTGATGGGTGAACTGGTCGATTCATCCACGCTCAAGCAATACAGCGTGCTGCAGATGCGCGAGCGCGCCACCACCTATATCGACACGCTGGGCCGCAACGTCGACCTCTGGGAAATCGGCAACGAGATCAACGGTGAATGGGCCGGCCGCACGCGCGACGTGGTCGACAAGACGCTGGCCGCCTATGCCGTCATCAAGCAACGCGGCGGCAGAACGGCGCTCACGCTCTACTACAACGAGGGCTGCGCGGAAGAACCCTCACACGCCATGTTCGGCTGGGCCGAGCGCAACTTGCCGCCGGACCTGCGCAACGGCCTGGACTACGTCTTCATCAGCTTTTACGAAGATGACTGCAAGATCGCGCGACCCGACTGGAGTGCAGTGTTCGACCGCCTGGGGCAACTGTTTCCGCATGCCGTGCTCGGCTTTGGTGAGGTCGGTACACGCCTTGCCGCACGCAAGGGCGCGTTGATCGCGCAGTACTACGGCCTGTCGATTGCGCATCCGCGATTTGTAGGCGGCTATTTCTGGTGGTACTTCCGACAGGACATGGTGCCGCGCACGCGGCCGCTATGGCGCAGCATGGATGCCGCCTTCCAGTCCATGCCTGTCAGGCCGCCCGATGCGCCTAGGCCCTAGCTCGCGTGTTCGGGTACTGCAGGCCGCTTGAAGGCTTTCCATCGGGCTCGACAGGCTCACCGTGGCGCCGTACCAGTTGGATGGTGCGCGTGGGCAGTGCGAACGCCGCACCGAGGTTCTGCAACTCTTCCAGGATCGCCAGGTTGATGCGCTGCTGGATGTCCATGTAGAGGTTGAAGTCTGGGCTGGTCACGAAGTACACCACCTCGAAGTTCAGCGCGTTTTCGCCAAATTCCTTGAAGTGCGCACGATCAAAACGTGTGTCGCCAGCGGTCTCCACCGCGTGGCGCACGATGTCCGGAATCTTTTGCAGCTGCGCGGCGCGCGCGTCGTACGTCACCCCGAAGGCAAACACGATGCGTCGTTCCTGCATCCGTTTGTAATTGTGGATGGTGCTCTTGAGCAGCGAAGTGTTGGACGTCACGATCTCTTCACCTGAGAGGCTGCGGATACGTGTGGTCTTGAGCCCCACGTGCTGTACCGTGCCGGCAATCGATTCGAAGACGATGAAGTCGCCAATCTCGAACGGCTTGTCCAGCCCGATGGCAAGCGAGGCAAACAGATCGCTCAGGATGTTCTGCACCGCCAGCGCGACGGCCACACCACCCACACCCAGGCTGGCGACGAAGGCGGTGACGTTCACGCCCACATTGGCCAGGATGGCCAGCAGCAGCATCGACCACAGTGCAAAGCGCAGCACCCACGCCATCATCGATGTGATGACGGGGTTGCGTGTCGTCTGGGTTTGCGCAGACAGCTTGTCACGTGCCCACAGCTTCACGCCCCGGTTGAGCCACAGCGCAATCTGGAACCCGATGATGACGAACCAGATGTGGTCCAGCTTATTGGCCACGCGTGCGGGCAACTCAATAAAGTACGAGCCCGCCAGCAATGCCGCCAGCCCAATGAACAGCGGGTGCGTATCGCGCAGCACGGCCGCAGCCAGCGTGTCGAACCGGTAGCCGGTGCGGCGCGCACGGGCCTCCAACCGGTTGCCGATCAGGCGCAGCACACTCACCAGCACCACATACGTGGCAACTACCGTGAGCGCAGCGGCGGCCCAGTCACGTGCCGGTATGCGCAGGAAGGTATGGACGTTGAGCCACTCCATGGCCATAGACATCTCCGTGCAAAGTCACGGGATGTGGCGTCGCACAAAATGTGCCCGCATCACTGCGGCAGGTCAGCTTGCAGGTCGGCTGGTACGCACACGCGGTTGCGTCCTTGACGCTTGGCTTCCATCAACCCAATGTCGGCATCGGCCAGCAGCTTGGCAAGGTCCTGCTTCGGGCGCAGCGGCGCGGCGCCCACGCTGATCGTCAACGGGCCGACCGGTGTTGCGCTGGCGCCCACGGCGGCTTTCAGGCGTTCCACCACGGCCAACGCGTCGGTCAAACCACAGCCGGGCAGCAGCACGGCAAACTCGTCGCCACCCAGCCGGCCGAACAGATCGTTCGGGCGCAGCACATCGGCCAGCGCATCGGACAACGAGACCAGCGCCTCATCGCCAGCGGCATGGCCCCATGCATCGTTGATGGACTTGAAGTGGTCGACATCCAGGTACAGCGCGCACAGTGGTTCGGCATGGTGTTGCGCGCGTTCCACGGCAAAGCTGCCCAGCTCGAAGAAGCGCTGGCGCGCGAGCATGCCGGTCAGGTGGTCGGTGTTGGCGCGATCGGCCAGATTGATTTCAGCCGCAAAGTGGCGCGCCATCGCACGCAGCAGGTAACGGTGGATGACCGCAGCTGCGGCAATGCAGATCGGCAGGTACAGCGCGATCCCCAGCCAAGCACGGTGAAGGGTGGCCGTGGGTGCATCGGCAATGAGCACGGCGATGATCGGCCCGGCTGCGCACAGCGTCATGGCAATGCTGAAGTCTCGCCGGGTGAGCCATGCAGGGCTGGTTGCCAGCGGCATCAGGTAGAACGCGGGCAGCACCCATTCGAGCCCTGCCTGATGGCCGAAGACGATGATGGCGATCTCTTCTGCAAGCAGGTGGGCAAGCGCCAGCGGCCCCCACAAACCGGTATGGCGATGGCGCTGCGCAATCACCACGATGGCCGTCAGCACTGCGAGCAATGCCAGCAGTGGTGCAAGCGTGTGGATGACGCCTGCCCCCCAGCCCAGCACGATGGCAAAGGCATAACCCAGCACACCGCATTTGCTCAGCGCGAGAATCATCGGCACGAAATGGCGTGCTTGATAGTCGCGAGAGGGCGCGCGTGCGTCGGGCAGGGCGGAGGCGGTAGGCGGATTCGCGCTCAAGGCAGGGCGGGTGTGGCCTTCTGGCGCGGCTTGATGATGCGAGCGCGGGCGGGGCCGGATTGCGCAACAAAGCGCGCATTCTAATTGCGGTGCGGCACGCCGTGCGCGGATTTTTAGTGGGGGGAATCCCTCACCCCGCCAATACCTGCCAGACCAGCCACAGGTTGGCGACGCTGATCACGACGAATAAACCCCAAGCCAGTACGGACGTTAATCGGCTGTTAACAAACACGCCCATCAGTTTGCGGTCATCGGTCATGCGAATCAGCGGAAACATCGCAAACGGCAGTTGAAAGCCCAGCACCACCTGGCTGATCACGAGCAGCTTGCCGATGGCGTGGTCGCCCAGCATAGCCACGCCGATGAAGGCCGGGATCAACGCCAGCGCGCGCGTAATCAGGCGCCGCTGCCAGCAGGGGATGCGCAGGTCCAGGAAGCCCTCCATCAGGATCTGCCCGGCGATGGTGCCCGTGAAGGTAGAGCTTTGCCCGGCCGCCAGCAGCGCAATGCCGAACAGCACCCCAGCCACCGCCGTGCCGACGATGGGTTCGAGCAGACGATGCGCATCCTGGATGTCGGCCACGTCCTGATGGCCGTTGGCATGAAACGCCGCGGCGGCCAGCACCAGGATGGCGCCGTTCACCAGCAGCGCCAGCGAGAGCGAAATGATGGTATCGAGCCGCGACAATCCGACCGCCTCGCGCTTGGCGGCTTCCGTGCTGGCGGTCATGCGCGTCTGCACGATGGACGAATGCAGGTACAGGTTGTGCGGCATGATCGTCGCGCCGAGGATGCCGATGGCCAGGTACAGCGGCTCACGCGCGCTCACGGCTTGCCAAGACGGCATCAGCCCGGCCGCCACCGATGGCCAGTGCGGTTTGATGAGCACCAGCTCAACGAAGTAGCACAGCCCAATGGTGAGGATGAGCCCCAGCACGATGGCTTCAAGCTGGCGGAAGTTCTTGCCCTTGAGGCCCAGCACGATCAGCGTGTCCAGCGCGGTGAGTGCCACGCCGCCCAGAATCGGCACGCCCAGCAGCAGGTGGAAGGCCAGCGCGCAGCCTAGCACCTCCGCCAGATCGCACGCGATGATCGACAGTTCAGCCAGCAGCCACTGCACACGCACGGCCCCGGGCTGGTAACGATCGCGCGAGGCACGCGCCAGGTCCTTGCCCGTGACAATGCCCAGCCGCGCCGACAGGCACTGCAGCACCATCGCCGCGAGGCTGGAGAGCAGCACCACGAACAGCAGTGAATAGCCGTAGCGCGAGCCGGCCTCGATATCGGTCGCCCAGTTGCCCGGGTCCATATAGCCGACGGAGACGAGCAGCCCAGGCCCCGCAAAGCGCAGCAGCTTTTTCCACAGCGGCAGGTCAGGCGGGACGGCCACGGTGCCGCGCACCTCGGACGGGCAGAACGGCGCGGTGGCCGTGGTGGGCAGGGCAGGCAGGCGAAACATGGTGCGGCCGGGGCTTGAGGGCGAAGAAGAAATCAATCGATACGGTCCCATGATAGCCAAGTGCTGTGGCGCGTGCGGAGTTTGGCTGCTGGCGCTGCTTTGAGGTGCAGGGTGAGTCATATTGCCGCGGCAGATTTAAGGCAAATCTCAGTCCGTTGGGGTAGATTTCCTGCTTTGCCGGCACCTGGCTCCCAGGTGCCGGTTGTCCGTTTACCGTCGATCCGCCAAGACTCACTCGCATGAACGCCATCCTCCTCATCGAAGACGACCTGCCGTTGGGCACCGCACTGGCCCGCGCGCTGCGTCAGGCCGGCTATAACGCGACCTGGGTGCGCCGCCTGGTTGACGCACAGAAATGGATCACCACCAACACGTTCGAGGCCATCGTGCTCGACCTCGGCCTGCCTGATGGTGAGGGCCACACCTTCCTCGAAGAGCTGCGTGCCGCGCACAGCGATGTGCCGGTCATCATTGCCAGCGCGCGCGATGCGCTGTCCGAGCGCCTCAAGGGCCTGGACTCCGGCGCGGACGATTTCCTCGTCAAGCCGTTCCCGGTGGATGAGCTGGTCGCCCGCCTGCGCGCCGTGCTGCGCCGCCATGCCGGGCAGAGCACCAACCAGTGGAGCGTCGGTGCCCTGGTGGTCGAGCCCTCGCAGAAGCGCGTGACGCAGGATGGGCAGATCATTGAACTGACCCCGCGCGAATACCAGTTGCTGCTCGAACTCGTGCGCCGTGCCCACCGCTGGGTCCCGCGTGAAACGCTCATGGACGCCCTCTATCGCGAAGGCGACAGCGTCAGCGCCAACGCGCTCGAAGTCGTCATCCACCACCTGCGCCGCAAGCTCGGCAACGAGACCATCCAGACCATCCGCGGCGTGGGCTACATGATTGGGGGCAACCGGTGAAGCTGGCGGTTCCAGCGATCCTGCGGGTCCGGTCGCTGTCGTTTCGCCTGTATGTGCTGATCCTGCTGGCACTGGTGCTGATGCTGCTGGTGCAACTGGTGATCGCGCATCTGGAAATCTCCCGCACCAACAGCCGCCAGGTGGTGAGCGATCTGCGCATGTCGGCGCAGGCCTATGCCGACCTCACCACGCTCAACATGGATGACGTGCCGCGCCGGGAAGAATTCCTGCGCCGCCTCACCGATATCAAGCTGGGCCTCTCGCTGCCCAACATCCTCCCCGGCGAATTCCGCTACGTGCTGTGCGATCGCACCGGCCACGTCATCACCGCCTTCCCCGGCGCGCCCACCATGCCTTGCGGCAAGGCGCGCGAGACGGTGGTCGAGATCATGCTCGAGGGCAAACCGTGGCGCAGCTATACGGTGGACAGTGTCGACGGTAAGCTCACCGCCACCGTGGCGCAGCCGCTCTCCGCTTACGAGCGCGCCATTCGCGATCTCTTCGAGGAAGTGGCGATGGCGCTGGCCATTCTTGCGACCGCGCTGATGGTGATGGTGGGCTGGGCGGCACACGTCGGCCTCAAGCCGCTGCGTACGCTCACGCGTCAGGTGGAGTCGCGCGACTCGGGCGATCTGGACCCCGTGCAGAGCGTCGAGCACGCCGAGCTGAAACCGCTGGTCGAAGCACTGAACGATCTGTTCGCGCGCGTGCGACGCGGCATCGAGGCGGACCGCCGCTTCTTTGCCGATGCCGCACACGAACTGCGTACGCCGCTGGCGGCCATCCAGGCGCAGGCCTATGTGGTTTCGCATTCCGACAGTGAAGACGATCGCTCCACCGCATTGCGAGAGTTTGACCGTGGTATTTCGCGGGCGACGCAATCGCTGGCCAAGTTGCTGGCGATTGCGCGGCTCGATGCACGCCGCGTGGAAGCCCAGTTGGCGCAGGGCGCACTGTCTGATCTGGCCGGCTGCGCACGCAGTGGTGTGATTCAGCAGGCATCACGTGCGGAGCGTCGCAACGTTACGCTGTCGTACGAGGGCGCCAATCAGGCGTGGGTCTCGGTGTCGCACGAAGATGCCGCCACGCTGGTCGAAAACGTGCTCGATAACGCCGTACGCGAAACGCCCAAGGATGGCGAGGTGCGTGTGGTGGTCAAGCGTGTTGAGCAGGGGGTCCAGGGTGCAACGGTGCCGATGGTCGAACTGCGCATTGAAGACACCGGCCCTGGCATCCCGCCCGACGAGCGCGAGCGTGTGTTCGAACGCTTCTACCGCCCGCGCGAGAGCCAGTCGCAAGGCAGTGGTTTGGGCCTGGCGATCGTGCGCCGCATTGTGGAGCTGGGCAACGGCTCGGTGGTCATCGAGGATGGTCTGGGCGGCAAGGGCTGCGCGGTGGTGATTCGTCTGCCAGCGCTGGATAGCGCGCCTGAACCGATTGAACCGGATGATGCTCCGCCCGGCATGGCCGATACGCCTCGCCATTGACTGGCGCGGTTCAAGGCTGACCGTCCTGGCGCTGGTGGTGCTGGGGCATCTGGCACTGCTGGCACTGCTGACATGGTGGCGAGAACATCCGATACCCGTCACACGTGAAGAGCGGCCGCTGCTGCAAGCGCGGTTGCTCAGTATCGACATCCAGCCGGCACCGGCGCCTTTGCCGCTTGTGCAGAAACCCGCCCGCAGCTTGCGGGCGACGACTCCGGTTTCAACGCAGCCTTCCAACATCCGTTTGGACAATGCACCGCAATCGGTGCCGGTTGCGCCGGCCAAGGCAGAGGCCGTTGAGGCCCGTACGCTCGACCTCAGTGCACCGGCGGCGTTGCCGTCGCGCACGCGGTCTCAGGCAGAAAACAACATTGCAGGGAGCGCCACCCGTGGTGCCGGTCACGCATTCGGGCCGGATGCTGCACCCACGCCACGCGCCGCAGGATCGATTCAGGAATCGCGCGATGCAGGAGGCCGCTGGCAGGCGCGCGTGGAGGTGGGCGGCAGCGCCTATTGCCTGAACGCGCAGGACCCCAGCCTGCGCCGCGACCCCTTCGAGAAGGCGCTGGCGGTGCCGTCCACCTGCCGCTGATCAGTAGCCGATCGTGAAACGCTGGCGCGGGTGCGCCGGCTTCTCGGCTTCATCCAGGAAACCGATGGCGTAGTCTTCCATCGAGATCCAGGGCTTGCCGTTGGCATCCACCAGCAGCGTGTCCTTGCCCACGCGGAAGTGGCCCGAGCGCTCGCCCGGCTCGAAGATGGCCGACGGCGACACGAACGTCCAGTTCAGCTCGGTTTCCGTGCGCAGCGTGTTGAGGAAATCACGGCCCGCCGAGGCTTCGGCAAAGTACTCCTTGGGGAACTGCGGCGTATCGATCAGCGCCACGCCCGGTGCCACTTCCAGGCTGCCGGCACCACCCACCACCAGCAGACGCGGTACACCGGCCTGCTTCACTGCACCAACGATCTGGTCTGCATTGGCCTGCAGGAAGCGCACGGTGCTGAAGGCCACATCGTTGCCCGCCAGCGCGGCAACCAGCGCAGCCTGGTCGGCCACATCCACATCCTTGGTAGTCAGGCCCGCGCGTGCCGGCAGTTTGGAAGCGGTGCGCGCAATGGCCGTCACCTGGTGGCCGCGGCGCAGTGCTTCGTCGATCAGGCGGGTGCCCACGCGCCCGGTGGCGCCAATGATTGCAATCTTCATGGTTCAACTCCTTGTTGAGCGGTTGTAAGGTGATATGTAATTAACGTAGTTACATATAGCGATAAAAAAAAGCGCCAGAGCACTAGGCTCGGCGGCGACGCTTTTGTGCGTATCCAACTTCCTCCAGCATGCCCGCGATGGTTTGTGCAGCCAGCTCGGCTTCCATGGCGGCTTGCGCGCGTTCCGTCACGCGCTCCAGCACGCCGGTGATCTCGCGGCCCACATCGCACGCCGGGTTGGGCGCATTGGGTGGCAGCGCAATCAGCACCGACGACTCCACCACACGAAACACATCGAGCAGCGTGATGCGATCCGCCGGCTGCGCCAGTGTTGCGCCACCCGTTGCGCCCATCTGCGAGGTGACGAAGCCGGCTTCGGCCAACTGCGCCACCAGGCGGCGGATCAATGCAGGATTGGTGCCCACGCTACCTGCAATGAGCGACGACGGCACGGGCCCTTCTGCGCTGGCAAGCAGGGTCAGGATGTGCACGGCGACGGCGAAGCGGCTGCTGGTAGACATGGTGTGTCAATGCAAAGTGTAACCATGGTAGATACACTTTGCGGTGCAGTCAACCCCGTCCGCGGATGTGCACTTCAGAAGACAGCCGCCAATGCCGAAGCCCGTGCCTTTGCACTTGCTTTGGCGGCCACCAGCACATCCGGTGTGGTGAGCGTGGGTGCGGCGCTGATCTCCGTCACGTCTTCAATGCCCAGAAAGCGCAACCAGCGGCGCAGATAGGGTTTCTGGAAATCGTCCGGTGATTCGCTCGCACCTTCGGTGTGCGCGGCATAGGCACCAGCGCTGGCATAGACGAGCGCGGCCTTCTTGCCCGAGAGCAGCGCCTGATAGCCCGTGGCGGGCGACCAGTTCCAGTTCTGCCCCGGCAGCGTCACCACATCAATGAAATGCTTGAGCCGGTAGGGCACGCCAAAATTCCACATCGGTACGGAGAAGAGATAGTGGTCTGCCGCGTTGAAGCGCTGCGACAGCGCCACCGCGCGCTGCCATTGCGCGCGCTGTTCCGGCGTGGCGTTCTGCGTGCGCAGCACGGCAAACTTGGCGCCGATCATGTCGGCGTCGAACTCGGGCAGGTCGATGTCCTTGCCCCACAAGTCGATCGTGTCGATCTCGTGGTCGGGGTGCGCGGTGCGGTAGGCATCGAGAAACTGCCGGGCCACGTCGATGGAGTGGGACAGCGCCTTCATTGGCGATGCCTCGATATAGAGCAGGCGGGTCATGGGGGCTCCTGATGCAGCCTTATGCTGCGTTGAAGAAGTTGAGGCCTACGGTGCCGGTAATCACCAGCCCGATGCAGGCCAGGCGCGCGGGCTGCACGCTCTCGCCAAAGAGGGCGATGCCGAGCACCGTCACGCCTACCGAGCCGATGCCTGTCCAGATGGCGTAGGCGGTGCCGGCGGGCAGGCCGCGCATGGCATGTGTGAGCAGGAAGACGCTGGCAAGCGCAGTGACGATGCCGAGCACACTGGGGATGGGGCGCGTCCACCCCTGTGCGAACTTGAGCGAGATCGCCATGGCGATCTCTACGGCGCCGGCGGCCAGCAGCCAGAGCCAGGCGGTTGGAATCATGGAACCTCCGGGAATGTCCGCCGCCTGGGCGGCAGGCGGATGCGTTGCGATGCACCCAGAGTAGGGACGGTGCGATGTGGCAACAAGTACGCACCTGGAGGTAACCGTGAGGGGCGGCAGGGGTATTCCGGCGCTGGCCGGCGCTTGCCGAATGATCCACGCGCGCGGTCGGTAAAAACGCAATTCGCTGCCGTGAGACGGGCGTCGAACGGTACCATCGTCGGCGCCGCAGCTTCTAAGCTTGACGCCATGCAAGGTGGCTTGCCGCCACCCTCGGATTCTTCTTGGCATCCAATCACTCAGGAGCGTTCTCATGGCCCTTCGGGACTTCAAAGTGCTGACTTTCGACGTTGTCGGAACGTTGATCGACTTCGAGGGCGGCATGCTCGCCTACCTCCGCCGCGCGGTGCCCAACAGCACCGTCACGGACGAGGACTTTCTCGGGGCCTACCGGGCAGCGCGCAAACGCGGCCAGACCGAGTGGTACCCCGACGATCTCGTGCCGTGCTGGCATATCGTGGCGCAACAGCTTGGGTTGCCCGATACCGATGCGCTGGCGCGCGGCTTTCGTGACTCGGTGGCCGAATGGCCGGCATTTCCGGATTCGGTGGAGGCGCTGCAGCGTTTGAGCAAGCACTTCAAGCTCGTCACCATGACCAATGCGCAGTCGTGGGCGCTCGAACATTTCCAGCGGACGCTGGGCTCGCCGTTCGACATGCTGCTGAGCTGCGACGACGCCCTGTGCGAGAAGCCCGACGCGCAGTACTTTGCTTACGCACGCGGGCGCTATGAGGGCGCCTGGGGCTTCAAGCAAGCCGACAACCTGCACGTGGCGCAGAGCCAATACCACGACATCGGCATCTCCAAGCGCCTGGGCATTGCCACCTGCTGGATCGAGCGCCGCTACGGCATGAAGGACTCGGGCGGCACTATCGAATCCGAGCACACCGTACCCGACTATCACTTCCACACGCTGGCCCAACTGGCCGACGCGGTCGAGGCCGGCGAGTGACCCGGGCGGCCATTGCGGAGCCGGTAGCGGACCTGCTGCCGGATCTCGTTGTCCTGCGCCGTGACTTGCATGCCAACCCCGAACTGGCCTACGAAGAACACCGCACGGCAGGCATCGTGGCGCAGTCGCTGCGTGTGCTGGGGTTGACGGTGGAGGAGGGCATTGGCGGCACCGGTGTGGTGGGTACGCTGCGCGGCGGGAATGGTGGCGGCGGCACCCGTAGCGTTGCGCTGCGTGCCGACATGGATGCACTGCCGATGGTGGAGCTGGGCCGGCCATCGCATGCCAGCCGCGTGCAGGGCAAGCACCACGGCTGCGGGCATGACGGCCACACCAGCATGCTGATTGGCGCCGCGCGTCAACTTGCGCGCACGGGTGTCGACGGCACGGTCCACTTCATCTTCCAGCCTGCGGAAGAGGGCCAGGCCGGCGCGCGCCGCATGATCGAAGATGGCCTGTTCGAGCGCTTCCCGTGCGACAGCGTCTATGCGCTGCACAACTGGCCAGACTTGCCGCTGGGGCACGCACAAACGCGCCCGGGCCCGATCATGGCGGCGGCGGATCGGTTCGACATCACCGTGCGTGGGCGTGGCGGACACGCTGCACAACCCCACCACACGCCCGACGCCATCCTGGCGGCGAGCCAGCTCGTGGCGCAGTTGCACACCATCGTGTCGCGCCGCATCGATCCGAGTGAATCGGCGGTGTTGTCCGTCACGCGCATCGAAGGTGGGCACAGCCACAACGTGCTGCCGGCCGAGGTGTGCATCACCGGCACGGTACGCAGCTTTGATGCCGCGTCGCAAGACCGCATCGAGGCGGCATTGCGTGACACGGTCGATGGCGTTGCGCTGGCCAGCGGCACGCAGATCACGGTGGATTACCGCCGCTACTACCCGGCCACCATCAACACCCCGGCCGAAGCGGTGCTCGCATTGGATGCGGCACAGGCCATCGGCCTGCAGGCACAGATGGCGCCACGTGCCGCATTCACCTCCGAAGACTTCGCCTTCATGTTGCAGCAGAAGCCGGGCGCCTATCTCTGGCTCGGCCAAGGTCGTGCCGATGCCGGCCCCGAGGGCGAATACCCGCTGCATCACCCCTGTTACGACTTCAACGACGATGCGCTGCCGCTGGGTGTGCGCTGGTTCTGCCAGGTCGCCCGCCGCGCGCTGGCCGCCGTTCCATCCCACTCTTGAATTGCGGCCACGCTCAACACCACCCTGGTATTGCAGCCCTAGAAGTCGGCCACCTTGCCCCAGGCCGACTGCTTGAAGCGCGCGGGGTGATAGGGCGCAGGGTCGAAGATCGGCTTGTCCCCCGTGACCAGATCGGCAATCAGATGGCCCGCGCCGGGGCCGATACCGAACCCGTGGCCTGAGAAGCCTGCGGCCAGGATGAATCCGGGGATCTCCGGCACTTCGCCGATACCGGGCACCCCGTCCGGCGTGTTGTCCACAAAGCCAGCCCAGGCATCGGCGATGCCGGCTTGGCCGAGCACCGGCAGCAGTTCGACGGCGCGGTCGTAGGTTTGCTTGACCGCCGCCGCATCCGGCCGTGGGTCGAGTATGCGCATGCGCTCCATGGGCGTGGGTGCATCGAGCCGCCACCGCGCGAGTGTTTCGTGGCCAGCGCGAATGCCTTCCAATCCGCCGGGGAACACATTGCGCCAGCGCTTAGCGAACATCGGCAGAAACTGCGGTGAGAAGCGCAGGAGCTGCGCCGTCGGGTCCACGCGTCCGCGCCCGCTGATGGCCAGGTTGTAGCTGCCATCACTGCGGCGGGTGATGGACACGCGCGCCGTATGCAGGGCGTCAGGGAGCGGTTCGGCCACGCCGGTCACGCGCACGATGGACTGGCGAACGGTCGCTTGGGGAAAGCGGATGCCCAACTGGCGGCAGAACGATGATGCCCAGGCTCCGCCGGCAAACACCACGGTGCGGGTCTTAATGGTTCCGGCTTCCGTGACGACACCGCTGACGCGCCCACCCTCGATTTCAATGCCGCGTGCGGCGCAGTTTTGCCGCACAGTGCCGCCGAGTTTCATGAGCGCAGCGGCCACAGCGGGTGCCGCCTTGGCCGGGTCCGCGGTGCCGTCGCTGGGTGAAAACACGCCGCCCTTCCACGCGCGACCGGTGAGCCGGCCCCGTTCGGAGGCTTCACCGCTGCTCAGCATGTGCGTGGTCACGCCGGCCGTTCTGGCGAAATCGCGCCACTTTGCCCAGCGCGCGATCTCATCTTCGTCGTTGCTGAGATAGAGCAAGCCGCACCGGCGGAAACCCGTGTCTTCACCGGTGTCCGCGGCAAACTGCTCCCACAGTTCGAGGCTCTTGGTCGCCATCGGCAGCTCACGCGCATCGCGGTTTTGCTGGCGGCACCAGCCCCAATTGCGGCTCGACTGTTCGGCCCCGATGCGGCCCTTCTCGACCACGGCAACCGACATGCCGCGCCGGGCCAGGTAGTAGGCAGCAAAGACGCCGATGATCCCGCCGCCGATCACGACGACGTCGGCTTGCGCGGGCAGGGAAGAGGCGCTCTCGATGAGACGCAACGGCTGGGACATGAATCGCTTTCCTCGCTCTCTTTTTTGGGGCTCAGGCCTGCGCGTTTTGCACCACGTAGAACTTGGCGACGCGCTCCGTGCTCTCCCATCCGATGGAGGCGCCTTGCGGCACGAAGATGGCATCACCCGTGCGCACGGAGTGCGCGCTGCCGTCTGGGTCATCCGGGCTTGCGAATCGCACACCGCCATCCAGCACGACCATGAACTCGTTCACCGGATGCGGGCGAACGACACGCTGGTAGGGCGTCGAGTCCCAGGTGCCCGCACGGTATTGCGTTGGCGCGTTGGTGAAGACGTTGTCGCTACGGCACTGTGGGGCCGGCCCGATCAGCACCTCTGGAGCCGGGCCGCCAGACGGCTTGAAGTCCGCATCCGCGTGCAGCGGGATGAGCGCCGGCGTTGTGGGCGTATCGCACGCTTCGGCGCAGAACACGAATCGAACGCCGGCGGCGGCCTCGATACGCACGGCCGTGCCAGATGCGATCACCGCGCCGGAGCCCGGGCCGATCACGTGCGGCGCGGAGCCGGGTGCGGTGAGCGTGAGTTCGCCATCCACGACGGCGAGCGTCTCGGTATGCGGAAAGCTTGCGACATCCCGTTCGCCAACAAAGCTGACGCGGCCGGCGCTCATCGCGTTCGGCCCTTCCCAGGCAATCTCGCGTTCTTGCGCGAAGGGGTCGTTCGGGCTCAGGGCGGCTTGCCGGAACGCAGTTGACAGGGGGGCGCCATCGGCGCGGTGCAGCATCAGGGCAGTTGTCATGCGGGTGGTTCCTCACCGTATCCCAACGTGGCCCTGGTTTCGAGGGGCAACAGCGTCAGGTACGGGGCGTCAGCGTTGGTTGGGAAAGAGGCGTTCGATGGGGCAGTGCGTCTTGATGAACGGCGATTTGATGACGATGTAGCTGAAGTACTTGGCGATGCCGATGTTGCGCTCCAGCAGGTCTTCAATCACTTCCTGGTAGTGATTGACGCCCCGTGTGATGAAGCGCAGCAGGTAGTCGTAACCGCCGCTCAGGAGGTGGCATTCGAGCACCTCGTCCACCTCGCGGATGGCAGCTTCAAAGCGCACGAAGGTCTCGCGGTGGTGGTCCGACAGCGTGACCTCGGTGAACACCGTGAGCGTGTCGCCCAGCTTTTCCAGCCGGATGTGCGCGCCGTATCCGGAGATGTAGCCGGCCTGCTCCAGGCGCTTGACACGGATCAGGCACGGGCTGGGCGACAGGCCCACGGCATCGGCCAGGTCCACGTTGGTCATGCGCCCGTTCTTCTGCAGTTGGGCAAGGATGCGCAGGTCCAGTCGATCGATCTTGAGGGCTTCGGTCATGGCGAGGGCGAAGGCGTGGAAGATGTCTCTGATTCTGCGGCAGCCGGGGTCTGTTGTGTGAATTCCTGTAACGTCAGGCGAGCGCGGCGCGCACGGCCGGCACGGCCAGCACATCGTCGAGCGTCTTCTTCAGCCGCGCGAAGAGCTGGGCGAATTCGTCTTCGGTAAACGTCAGCGCCGGGGCAAAGCCCAGGATGTTGTCGCCAAACGCGCGGAACACCACGCCATTGCGGTAGGCAGCCGAGGCAATCAGATCGGGCAGGCCGAGTGCCGTATCGAAGCCGCGCTTGGTGGCCTTGTCGCTCACCAGTTCCAGCGCGCCCAGCAGGCCGCGGTGGCGCGAGTCGCCCACCAGCGGGTGCGCGAGCAGCGCATCCAGCCCGGCGCCAAAGCTGGCTGCACCGCGCTGCCCGTTGGCGAGGATGCCGCCTTCTTCGTACAGGCGCAGCACTTCCAGTGCCACGGCGGCACTCACCGGGTGCGCGGAATACGTTGCGCCGTGGCCGATGGGCGCGCCAGCGGGGGCCCCGTCAGCAATGCCGGCGTAGATGGCGTCGGAGATCATCGTCGCGCCCATTGGCACGTAGCCGGCGGTCAGGCCCTTGGCCATCGTCATGACGTCGGGCTCCACGCCTTCGGCATCGCACGCGAACATCGGGCCGGTGCGGCCAAAGCCGGTGATGACCTCATCCACCACAAACAGGATGCCCAGCTCGCGCGTGGCATCGCGCATGGCCTTGAGCCAGCCCTTGGGTGGCACGATCACGCCGCCCGAGCCCTGGATCGGCTCGCAGAAGAACGCGGCGACGTTGTCGGCGCCCAGCTCCGCCACCTTGGCGCGCAGTGCGGCGACCGATGCGGCGATGATGCCCTGCGCATCAGCAGGGTCGGCCGCGCGGTAGGGGTTGGGCGAGGGGATGTAGTGCTGCGTTGGCAGCGGCAAGTCAAAGCCGCGATGGAAGGCCGGCAGCGCCGTCAACCCCGCGCCGGTGGACGACGAGCCGTGATACCCGCGCTCCAGCGCAATGAAATGCTTCTTGGTCGGTTTCCCGATTGCATTGAAGTACTGCACGATAAAGCGCACCGCCGCATCCACCGACTCCGACCCGCCCAGCGTCAGATACACGTGATTGAGCGAGCGCGGCGTGATCTGCACCAGCTTCTCGGCCAGGCGGATGGCGGGCTCGCTGCTGAAGTGGAAGTAGCCCGTGGCATAGGGCAGGCGGCGCATCTGCTCGGCGGCGGCCTGTACGACGCTCTCTTGCCCGTAGCCGACGTTCACGCACCACAGGCCCGCAAACGCGTCGAGCAGTTCGTGGCCGGAGGCATCCGTCAGCCATGCGCCCTTGCCGGAGGACAGCACTGTCGGCCCGCGCTGTTCATGCGTGCGCCAGGCCGAGACGGGGTGGATCAGGTGCGCACGGTCGATGGCGTTGAGCGACGCAAGCTGGGGCAGGTCAGTGAGCTGGGTCATGGCAGAGTCCGTTCGTGCGGGGAAGGCAATCAGTGGACTCAAGAGTAGGCTGAGCGAGTGCGGGCTTGGTGCTGCTTTGCGCGGGTAGAACGCAGTGCGCTGCTGTTGTTCGGGCCGCCGCAGCAGATCGTGCGGCGTGCGATTTTGCGTGTGGCTTCAGTAGCCGCGCGTGCGATCCACCAGCCCGACCATGGGTTCACCGGCCGTAAAGCGGCGCAGGTTGTCGATCACCACGGCAGCGGCCGAGAGCGGCTGCGTCATGCTGGCAATGTGCGGTGTGATGTGGATGCGAGGGTGCTTCCACAACGCGTGTCTGGCGGGCAGCGGCTCGGGGTCGGTCACGTCCAGCATGGCTTCGTTGAGCTGGCCGCTGTCGAGTGCGGCGATCAGGTCGTCGCTGACAAGCTGCGGGCCACGGCCCACATGCACCAGCATGGCGCCCTGCGGCAATTGTGCGAACAGTGCAGCGTTCAGCATGCCGCGCGTGGCATCCGTGAGCGGCAGCAGGCAGACGAGGATGTCGGTGCGCGCGAGGAATGCCCCCAGCTCTTCGTGGCCCGCAAAGCACTGCACACCATCAACAGCATGGCGCGATCGGCTCCAGCCCGCGCAATCAAAGCCGAAATCCCGCAACTGCGCGAGCACCGCCTGCCCGAGCGAACCCAGCCCCAGTACGCCAATATGGCGTTCACTGGCGGGGCGCACCGGTAGTGGACGCCATTGCTCTGCCTGCTGCTGGCGCCGGTAGGCGGGAATATCGCGGTGCAGGCTCAGCACGGCATGCGTGACGTATTCCACCATGCCGCGCACGATGCCCGGTTCGACCATGCGCACGACGGGCAGCGTGGATGGCAGTACGGCAAAGTTGAACTGATCGACCCCCGCGCCCGATGAGAACAGCACTTCCAGGTGCGGGAACTGCGTAGCGATATCGGCTGGCGGTTCCCATGCCG
Organism: Ralstonia sp. A12; assembly: GCF_000801955.1. Taxonomy (GTDB): domain Bacteria; phylum Pseudomonadota; class Gammaproteobacteria; order Burkholderiales; family Burkholderiaceae; genus Ralstonia. Next base: position 74,241 of record NZ_JSZO01000016.1, on the reverse strand, counting down.
CGAGGAAGCGCACGCGCAGCGGATCGCCGATGTCGGGCCAGATGCGGAAGTCGATCTCGGGCGCGTGCTGGCGGAAGACCTCGGCCCACTGCTGGCCACGGACGGGGTCGGACTTATAGAGGAAGGTGGTTGTCACGGTGGGGCGTAGGGCGTCTGGCGGAATGTTGGAGGCTCAACCCATCGCCTGGGTCACGATGGCAAACAGCGCGGGTGCGCCGGGCGGTGTGGCCAGCGGTGCGCCGCGCACCATGGTGGTGGGGGCATCCACACGCAGCAGGCCAAAGCTTTCCAGCCATTCGGCCAGGCCGCTGTTGAAATCGATATCGATGCGCGTGAAGTGGCCCGCGTTGATGCCGGCCAGATGCGCGATCAATGCGCGGGCGCTCTCGGCATCGGGGGCAACCACGGGGCCGATGGCATGGCCGCGCCCGAAGCGGCGCAGCATGGCGAAGCCCCGCGGCTCGCCGTCGTCGTCCAGCACAACGCAGGCGTCTGCGCTGGCGAACAGGTCTTCGATCAACGCATCGCGCGGCATGCCGCGTGCCTGCGCGTCGAGCCGGCGCAAGTCTTCCGTTTCATTGAGCCCAGCGGGGCGCAGGCGCCAGCCGGGGGGCAGGGCGATCAACGGGGTGGGCTGGGCGATGCCCTGGTGCTGGCGGATCTCGCCGGTGCGCACGAAGCCCAATCGCTCATACAGGCCGCGCCCTTCGGCAGTAGCGTGCAGCAGCACGGTGTGGTCATCCAGGCCGTCGAGCAGCGCGCTCATCAAGCGGTGGCCGATGCGCCGGCCCTGGCATGCGGGCGTGACGATCACCAGCCCGATGGTGGCGTGGCGTGGGCCCCAGCGCCAACGCTGGGCGGTGGCGATGATCTCACCGTCGCGCTCGGCCACGATGCCTTCGGCGTGCGCAAAACTCTGCGCCCAGTCGGCGGGGCGGTGCGGCCAGCGTTGTTCTTCCGATAAGGCGTGCGCTCGCGTCAGATCATCGGCGGTCATCGGACGCAGCACCACACCATCGTCAGCGGGGGTGTTCTGGTCGGGTGCGGTCGAGGTGAGCATGGAAGCAGTCCTTCTGATGAAGTGTCCCTAATCTTGGACGACATCACCGCGCGGGGCCAGACCGAATTCGGGTTTGCCCGCAATTTGCAAGCATCGTCTGTCGAGGGGGCCGGTTTCGCAATTCGATGCGGTGGCGCATGCGGTTACGAACACAAATGCCGAGCCTTCCTGCCTAGCATCAATAACCTCATTTCGATATGGGCGTCGGGCTTCGGCGCCCCCTATTTCGTGGCCATTTTTGACCCTCAGACCATCCGTGTGCCGTCGAGCCATTTCATCGGCGGCAGGCATGTGCCCGCGAGTTTATCCACTGAGGGACGCATCACCGTGCGGCGCCCGTCCGACAACGCTGTGCATGCGGAGCTGCCGCTGGCTGACGCCGCCACGGTCGATGCCGCCGTGCAGGATGCCTGGCAAGCCTGGCGCACAAGCGACTGGGCCCGCCGCGCCCCACGTGAGCGGGCACGCGTGCTGCGCCGCTGGGCTGATCTGATCGAAGCCGACGTGGCACACATGGCGCCGCTGGAGGCCGTGTGCTCCACCCGCCCGGTGCGTGACGCCGCCGCGTGGGATGTGCCGTTCACCGCCGAAGGCCTGCGCTTTTTTGCCGAATACGCCGACAAGCTCGGCGGTGACGTGGCGGCCACGCGGCATGACAACCTCGGCATGGTGGTGGCTGAACCCTACGGCGTGGTCGGCGCAATCACGCCGTGGAACTTCCCGCTGGTGATGGTCTCGTGGAAGGTGGGGGCCGCATTGGCTGCCGGCAATGCGGTGGTGCTCAAACCTTCCGAGTTGACGCCGTATTCCGCCATCCGCCTGGCCGAGCTGGCCATCGAGGCTGGTGTGCCACCGGGTTTGTTCAACGTGGTGCAGGGCGATGGCCGCACTACGGGCGATGCGCTCACGCGGCATCCGCTGATTTCCAAGATGACCTTTACCGGATCGACGCGCACGGGCGCCGCGATCATGGCGACGTGCGCATCGCATGGCCCCAAGCCGGTCACGCTGGAGCTGGGCGGCAAGAGCCCGCAGCTCGTGTTTGACGACGCGCCGGATATCGACCGGCTGGCCGGAATCATTGCGGGCGCCATCACAGGCAATGCGGGGCAGGTGTGCGTGGCGGGCTCGCGCCTGATCGTGCAGCGTGGCATTGCCCAGGCATTGATCGAGCGCATCGCAACACGCTTTGCCGCGCTGCGGCCCGGGGCTACGTGGGATGACACCGCCACGCTGCCGCCCATCATTTCTGCGGCACAGGCCGGGCGCATTCTCGACATCGTCGAGCGCGCGCGCGATGCCGGCGCGCAGGTGCGCTGCGGTGGCGGCTTGTTTGGCGACGGCCCTGGCGGCGCGTACTTCCTGCCCACGCTGCTGGAAGGCGTGCGCGCGGACAACCCTGCCGTGCAGGAAGAGATCTTCGGCCCCGTGCTGACCGTGCAGACCTTTGACGATGAAGAGGAAGGCCTGGCACTGGCCGCGCATGAGCACTACGGCCTGGCCGCCGGCGTGCACACCGCCAACATCGGCCGCGCGTTGCGCGCCATGCGCGGTATCGCGGCGGGCACGGTGTGGATCAACCGCTATGGGCGCAGCGCAGATTTCGTCATCCCCACCGGCGGCTATCACCAGTCGGGCATCGGCAAGGACTTGGGCCGGCAAGCCGTGGAGGCCAACCTGCGCTTCAAAAGCGTGCTGATCGATTTTGCTGCGGCGCATTAGCGGTGCGTTAGGGGCGCATTGGTGGGGCAGGCAGCACGCCAGCGGTGCAGACCGCATGGCATGCCGCGAGTGCCACCGGAAACAGCAGCTTTCTCACGTGAGACCCCGCAATTCCCTACAACCGCTGTGAGTCTGCGTGCTTCAATGATTTCGTCATAACCCGATTGCAGAGACCGCATAAGCGCGACCTCAAGGACCCAAAGACCATGACCTTCCGCCCCAAGTACATCACCTTTGATTGCTATGGCACGCTCACGCGCTTTCGCATGGGCGAGATGACGCGCGAGCTGTTTGCCGACCGCATTACGGCCGAGCAGATGGAGCAGTTCATTGCGGACTTCACCGCCTACCGTTTTGACGAGGTGCTGGGGGACTGGCAGCCGTATGAGGTTGTGCTGAAGAACGCCGTGCGCCGCCTGTGCAAGAAATGGAAGATCCAGTACTTCGACACCGACGGCCAGGCCTACTACGACGCCGTGCCCACGTGGGACCCGCATGCCGACGTGCCGGCAGGGCTGGCGAAGGTGGCCAAGGAGATTCCGCTGGTGATCCTGTCGAACGCCGCCGATGCGCAGATCCAGAAGAACGTGGCGATGCTCGGCGCGCCGTTCCACCGCGTGTACACCGCGCAGCAGGCGCAGGCCTACAAGCCGCGCCTGAAGGCTTTCGAATACATGTTGGACTCGCTTGGCTGCAACCCAGAAGACGTGCTCCACGTGTCGTCCAGCCTGCGCTATGACCTGATGTCGGCCGACGACATCGGCATCGTCAACAAGGTGTTCGTCAACCGCGGCCACGGCCCGGGCAACCCGGCGTACCGCTACACCGAGATTCAGGATATCGGTGGCCTACCCGGTGTTGTTGGTCTCTAAGCCGAGTCTCCAAGGCCATCCCACATGACTTCCATGAAACTCGACTCCTACTGGAACGACTCGGTGCCCGCGCTGGCGCTGGAGGCGCACGAGCTGCCGGCGCAGGCAGACGTGGCTATCGTCGGCGGCGGCTTCACGGGGTTGTCGGCGGCGCTGGCACTGGCCCGGCGCGGCGCCAGTGTGGTCGTGTTGGAGGCGGGCGACATGGTGGCGCCCGAGGCGTCCGGGCGCAATGGCGGACACGTCAACAACGGCTTGGCCGTGGACTATGCGGAACTCGCCGCCAAGGTTGGCGTGGACCGCGCCCGCGCCTGGTATCACGCCTATGACGCCGCCGTGGATACGGTGGAGCGCATCGTGCGCGACGAAGGAATCGCCTGCGATTTCCAGCGCAACGGCAAGCTCAAGCTCGCCACCAAGCCGTATCAGATGGCCGCTTTGCAACGCAGCGCAGACCGCCTGATTCGTGATGCGGTGGATGCCGATGTAGAGATCCTCGACGCCGCCCGCGTGCGCGCCGAGGTGCAGAGCGAGCGCTTTCACGGTGGCCTGCTCTACAAGCGCAGCGGCCAGATGCACATGGGCCGTTTCGCACAGGGCTTGGCCGTGGCAGCGCAACGCCAGGGTGCCCAGATTCATACACGCACCTGTGTGCAGCGCATCGAGCGTGTGCAAGGGCAGGTGCATCGCATCCATACCACGCGCGGCACGGTGCAGGCCAAGCAGGTGTTGCTTGCCACCGGTGCGTCACGCCACGGTGGGTATGGCACGTTCGGTTGGCTGCGCCGGCGCATCGTGCCGATCGGCAGCTTTATCGTGACCACGGAGCCACTGGGTGCAGAACGCGCGCACGCGCTGCTGGCCGCGCGCCGCACGTATGTGACGGTCGCCAATATTCACCATTACTTCCGCCTCACGCCGGACCACCGGCTGGTCTTTGGCGGGCGCGCGCGCTTTGCGGTGTCCAGCCCGCAGCAGGATGCCGTGAGCGGCGAGATCCTGCGCGCCGGTCTGATCGAAACCTTCCCGCAGTTGCGCGACGTGCGCCTCGATTACTGCTGGGGTGGCCTGGTCGACATGACGCAAGACCGCCTGCCGCATGCCGGCGAGCACGATGGTCTCTTCTATTCCATGGGCTACAGCGGCCACGGTACGCAGATGTCTGTGCACATGGGCGAACGCATGGCCGCGGTGATGGCCGGCGACGCTGCCGCCAACCCGTGGCGCGATCGCGCGTGGAGCGCTATTCCCGGTCACTTTGGCCCGCCGTGGTTTCTACCGGCGGTGGGCATGTATTACCAGCTCAAGGACAGGTTCGCCTGACCCGTCAGCCCACGTTTTCCATCGCAACGCAGTCTTCGCTGTTTCCTTTTCAGAATCATCAGGAGCCCCACCATGAGCGACAGCCGTAACGAGTTCGAGACCCTTGTCGGCCCCACCGAAAGTCTGCGTGTGATGGAGCAACTCAAGCGCGGTGCCTCGCGGCGCGACGTGTTGAAGATGCTGATGGCGGGCGGCATGCAGGCCACGCTGGCCGGCAGCCTGGCGGGCACGGCGGTGTCTGTGTATGCACAGACGCCGCGTCGTGGCGGGCGCATTCGCGTGGCGGCAGCCACGGCAGCGGCCACCGACACGCTCGACCCGGCCAAGCAGTCGAACCAGAGCGACTACGTCCGCTGCAACATGGTCTACAACAGCCTGTTCGTGCTGGACGGCACACTGACGCCGCGTCCCGCGCTGGCGGAGTCGTATCACACGGCCGATGCCAAGACGTGGGTGTTCACGCTACGCAAGGGCGTCACCTTCCACGACGGCAAAGCGCTGGCCCCGGCCGACGTGGTGTATTCCGTCATGCGCCACAAGGATCCGGCCACCGTTTCCAAGGCCAAGGTGCTGGCCGACCAGATCGAGAGCGTCAAGGCCAGCGGCCCGAACGAAGTCACCGTGGTGCTGACGGCACCCAACGCCGACCTGCCGGTGATCCTGGGCACGTTCCACTTCCACATCGTCAAGGACGGCACGACCGACTTCAACGCCGGCATCGGTACCGGACCCTACAAGCTCAAAGAGTTCAAGCCCGGGGTACGCACGGTGGTCGTGCGCAACGAGGGATACTGGAAACCGGGCAAGCCGTACCTCGACGAGATCGAGTTCGTCGGCATCGGCGACGAAAGCGCGCGCGTCAACGCGCTGCTGTCCGGCGGGATGGACCTGGTGGCTTCGGTCAACCCGCGCGCCGTGGCACGCGTCAAGAGCACACCGGGCTATGCCATCTTCACCACGCAGTCGGGCCAGTACTCTGACCTTATCCTGCGCCGCGATACCGGCCCCGGTGCCAACCCCGATTTCGTGATGGCGATGAAGTACCTGTTCGACCGCGAGCAGATGAAGAAGACCATTGCGTTGGACTATGCGGTGTTGGGCAACGACCAGCCGATCGACCCGACCAACCGGTTCTACTTCAAGGATTTGCCGCAACGCCCGTTCGATATCGAGAAGGCGAAGTTCCATCTGCAGAAGTCGGGCGTGACGGGCAAGATTCCGGTTGTGGCTTCGCCGGCCGCCCAGTATTCGGTCGAAATTGCATTGGTGCTGCAGCAGACTGCACAGCGCATCGGTCTGGACCTGGACGTCAAGCGCATGCCGGCCGACGGCTACTGGTCCAACCATTGGCTCAGCAGTCCGGTGGGCTTCGGCAACGTCAACCCACGCCCGAGCGCCGATACGATCCTCACGCAGTTCTTCAAGTCTGACGCGGCGTGGAACGAATCGCGTTGGAAGAGCCCGAAGTTCGACCAGTTGCTCACGGCTGCCCGCGCTGAGACAGACGTTGCCAAGCGCAAGCAGATGTATGCCGACATGCAGACCATGATCCACAACGAAGCAGGCATTGGCATCCCGCTGTTCCTGGCCAGCATTGACGGGCATTCATCCAAGCTCAAGGGTCTGGCGCCCATCCCGCTGGGCGGTCTGATGGGGTATTCGTTTGCCGAGAACGTCTGGCTTGAAGCCTGACGGAGCGGCCGTGGCGTTCTTGCGCAAGGTGATGAAGGGGCTGTCATGAATCGAGTCATCCTGAAGCTGCTGGTGCGGCGCGTGTTGCTGGCGCTGTTGTCGCTGCTGGCGGTGTCGGTCATCGTGTTCTCGATCACCGCCGTGCTGCCGGGCGACGCCGCGCAGGAACAGTTGGGGCAGGACGCCACGCCCGAAGCGCTGGCCGCGCTGCGTGCACAGATGGGGCTGAACGTACCGGCGCCACAGCGCTATGCGCACTGGCTGGCCGGCATTGCGCGCGGTGATCTGGGGCAATCGACCACCACGCAGATGCCAGTGGCAGAGCTGGTGGCGAGCCGCTTGCCCAACTCGCTGTTGCTGGCGGCGGTGACGGCGCTGTTCTCGGTGCCGATTGCGCTCAGCCTGGGCATTGCGTCTGCCGTATGGCGCGGCTCGTGGTTCGACAGGGTGGCGTCCACTGCCTCCGTGGCGGTGGTATCGGTGCCGGAGTTTCTGGTGGCGACGCTCGCGGTGCTGGTCTTTGCCGTCAAGCTGCGCTGGCTGCCCGCGCTGTCGTACGTCAACGACATTGAATCGCTCGGCCAGATGCTCCAGGCCTTTGCTATGCCGGTGCTCAGCCTGTGCTGCGTGATCGTCGCGCAGATGATGCGGATGAGCCGCGCCGCAGTCATCGACCAGCTTGAAGCGCCCTACATCGAAATGGTGCGCTTGAAGGGTGCGTCGCCGATGCGCGTGGTGCTGGCGCATGCTTTGCCCAATGCCGTGGGGCCGATCGCCAATGCGGTGGCACTGTCGCTGTCGTACCTGCTGGGCGGCGTGATCATCATCGAGACGATCTTCAACTACCCCGGCATCGCCAAGCTGATGGTGGACGGTGTGTCCCAGCGCGACATGCCGCTGGTGCAGGCCTGCGCCATGATCTTCTGCGCGGGCTACCTGCTGCTCGTGACTACCGCTGATGTGCTGGGCATTGTCGCCAACCCCCGTCTGCGTCACCGTTGAGACACCATGGATAAGAGCCTGACGATGGAATCCACACCTTCTTCCTCTTCGCTCAAAGCCGTCGTGCCGGCGCCGCGCAGCCCGCTGCGGCGCTTGCTGAGCAGCTTTGGCGCAACGGGCCTCATCGGCCTGGCAGTGCTGGTGTTCTGGTTGCTGGCAGCCGTGGTCGGCCCCGCGCTGCTGCCCGCGCACCTGATCACCAGTGGCGACGGCAACGGCGACGTGTTCGGGCCCATGAGCGCAGCCCACTGGTTCGGCACCGACTACCTTGGCCGCGACATGTTCGTCCGCGTGGTGGACGGCGCGCGCTATACGGTGGGCGTGGCACTGGTGGCCACCGTGCTGGCAAGCGGCACGGGCACCGTGCTGGCGCTGTTTGCGGCGGCCATGGGCGGGCTGGTTGATGCCACGTTGAGCCGCGTGCTCGACACCCTCACCGCCATCCCGAGCAAGATGTTCGCGCTCATCATGGTGGCCGGCTTCGGTTCTTCGGTGACGATGCTGGTGTTCACCGCAGCCATCATCTACGTGCCGGGTGCCTATCGCATTGCGCGCTCGCTGGCGGTCAACATCAACGCGCTGGACTACGTGGTCGTGGCGCGCACGCGCGGCGAGGGCACGCTGTACATCATGCTGCGCGAGATCCTGCCCAACATCCTCGGGCCCATGCTGGCCGATCTGGGCCTGCGCTTTGTGTACGTCGTGCTGCTGTTGGCGAGCCTGAGCTTCCTGGGCCTCGGCATTCAACCGCCGTCTGCCGATTGGGGCTCGCTCGTGCGCGAGAACATCGGTGCACTGCCCGATGCGGGGGCCTCCGTCATCGTGCCGGCACTGGCCATTGCGAGCCTGACCATCGCGGTCAATCTCGTCATCGACAACCTGCCGGGCCGCGCAGCCCGCGAACGCGGAGGGCGTTGAACATGGGCGCGTCCGTTGTCGTAGAAGGCCTGCACATCACTGCGGGCGAACAGACCCTCGTCGATCATCTCAACTTTGCCATCCAGCCCGGCGAGGTGCTGGCGTTGATCGGCGAGTCTGGCTCCGGCAAGACCACCACGGCGTTGGCGCTGATGGGCTACGCACGCCACGGCTGTGAGATTGCTGGAGGTAGCATTCGCATCGGCGACATTGATGTTCTGCACCTGCCGCCTGCCGAGCAGCGTGCCTTGCGCGGCCGCACCGTGGCCTATATCGCGCAGAGTGCGGCGGCGTCTTTCAATCCGTCGCGCACGATCATGGATCAGGTGGTGGAGCCAGCGCGCATTCACGGCACGATGTCGCGTGCAGAAGCCGAAGCGAAGGCCGTGGAACTGTTCCGCGAGCTGGCGCTGCCCAATCCGGAAACCATTGGCGAGCGGTATCCGCATCAAGTCTCGGGTGGCCAGTTGCAGCGGTTGATGGCGGCGATGGCGCTCATCATCGATCCGGATCTCGTGATTCTGGATGAGCCGACCACTGCGCTGGATGTGACGACGCAGATCGAAGTGCTGCGCGCATTCCGCCGCGTGGTACGCGAGCGCCGTGCAACGGCTGTCTACGTGAGCCATGACCTGGCCGTGGTCGCGCAGATGGCCGATCACATCCTCGTGCTGCGCGGCGGCCAGATGCAGGAGCTGAATCCGACGGCGCACATCCTCGCCACGCCCGATCACGATTACACCAAGAGTCTGCTGGCGGCGGCGCGGCCCAAGGCGCGCCCGGCCGAGCACTGCACGGGAGAGGGAGAACTGTTGCTCGACGTGCAATCACTGGGCGCGGGCTATGGGCCGGTGGATGCGAAGGGCCAGCCCGCCACGCGCATTCTCGACGACATCAATTTCAAGCTCTATCGCGGGCAGGCCATCGGCGTAATCGGCGAATCGGGTTCGGGCAAGACCACGCTGGCGCGCGCCATTGCCGGGCTGATTGCGCCGTGCCACGGCAGCATGACGTTCCGGGGGAGGGCGCTCAAGCCGATGCTCGCGAACCGGGCGCCGGAAGAGTTGCGCCGCATCCAGATCGTCTTCCAGATGGCGGACACGGCGCTCAACCCGTCGCACACCATCGAGCGCATCCTGGCGCGGCCGCTGCAGTTCTACAAAGGATTGAAGGGCGAAGCGTTGCAACGGCGCATTCGCGAGCTGCTCGATCTCGTGCGGCTGCCGCACAGCGTGGCGCAACGCTTGCCGGGCGGGCTGTCGGGCGGGCAGAAGCAGCGCGTGAATCTGGCGCGCGCGTTGGCTGCGGAACCTGACCTGATCCTGTGCGATGAGGTGACTTCGGCGCTTGATACCGTGGTGGGGGCGGCGGTGCTGAACCTCATGGCCGACCTGCGGCGCGATCTTGGCGTGTCGTACCTGTTCATCAGCCACGACCTGCACACCGTGCGTGCCGTGTGCGATGAGATCGTGGTCATGCAGCACGGCCGCAAGCTTACGCAGGTGGCACGCGCCGATTTCGATCGCGGCCCGCACCATCCGTACTACGAACAACTCGCCAACTCGGTGCCTGAGCTGCGCCAGGGCTGGCTTGATGAGCGGGACCGCGCTGCTGCGCTTTCCGCATGAACAGAACAGAGACAAGGAACGACATGATTCCCGCATTCCGCATCGCGATCATCCCCGGAGACGGCATCGGCCGCGAAGTCATGCCCGAGGGCCTGCGCGTCATCCAGGCAGCGGCCGAACGCTTCGGCTTCGAGCTGGAGTGTCATCACATCGAATGGGCCAGCTGCGACTACTACCAGCAACACGGCAAGATGATGCCGGACGACTGGAAGGCCCAGCTCAAGGGCATGGATGCGATCTTCTTTGGCGCAGTCGGTTGGCCTGCCACCGTGCCGGATCACGTCTCGCTGTGGGGCTCGCTGCTCAAGTTCCGCCGCGAGTTCGACCAGTACATCAACCTGCGCCCCGTGCGTCTGTTTGAAGGCGTGCCGTGCCCACTGGCCAACCGCAAGCCCGGTGACATCGACTACTACGTGGTCCGCGAGAACACCGAGGGCGAGTACACGTCGCTCGGCGGCATCATGTACGAAGGCACCGACAACGAAGTCGTGATCCAGGAATCCGTCTATTCGCGCCGTGGTGCCGAGCGCCTGCTGAAGTTCGCCTTCGACCTGGCACAAAGCCGCGAACGCAAGCACGTGACGCTGGCCACCAAGAGCAACGGCATTGCCATCAGCATGCCCTGGTGGGACGCCCGTGCGGATGACGTGGCCCAGCAGTACCCCGACGTCACGCTCGACAAGCAGCACATCGATATCCTGACCGCGCGCTTCGTGCTGCAACCGGGCCGCTTCGATGTGGTGGCCGCCACCAACCTGTTTGGCGACATCCTCTCTGACCTGGGCCCCGCGACCACCGGCACGATCGGCCTGGCACCGTCCGCCAACCTGAATCCGGAGCGCTCCTTCCCGTCGTTGTTTGAGCCGGTGCATGGCTCCGCGCCGGACATCTACGGCAAGAACATCGCCAACCCGATCGCAATGATCTGGTCAGGAGCGCTGATGCTGGACTTCCTCACGCAAGGGCAGGGCGCAGGGCGGGCCGCACACGATGCCATCGTCGCGGCCATCGAGACCGTGCTCAAGGACGGCCCGCACACGCCAGACCTGGGCGGTACCGCCAACACCACGCAGATTGGCGAGGCGATTGCCGCGCTGGTTGCTGCTTGATTGCTGAATTCCTGCCGGACTCGAACCATGTCTCTCACCTTGACCCGCACTGACCTGATCCGCAACGCCAACTACATTGCCGGGGAATGGACGGCCGCAGCAGGCCCCCTGCTGGACGTGACCGACCCCGCCACCGGCAATGTCATCGCTCGTGTGCCCGATTCGGGCGCGACCGAGGCGCGTGCTGCACTGGAGGCTGCGCATGCCGCGTTCCCCACTTGGCGCAAGGTGCCCGCCAAACAGCGCGCGCAGATCATCAAGAAGTGGAATGCCCTTGTGCTCGCGCATCAGGACGACCTGGGCAAGCTCATTTCGCTGGAGCAGGGCAAGCCGCTCGGCGAGGGCAAGGGCGAGGTGGCCTACGCCGCAAGCTATATCGAATGGTTTGGCGAACAGGCCACGCGCATGAACGGCGAGGTGATTCCCGCGCCGGTGCCAGGTCGGCGCATGTTCGCGCTGAAGGAGCCGGTGGGTGTGGTGGCAGCCATCACGCCTTGGAATTTTCCCGCAGCAATGATCGCGCGCAAGATTGCGCCGGCGCTGGCGGTGGGCTGCACCGTGGTCTGCAAGCCGGCGGAGGATACGCCGCTGACTTCACTCGCCCTGGTGCGCCTTGCGCAGGAAGCCGGTGTGCCGCCGGGCGTGCTCAATATCGTCACCGCGTCGCGCGAACGCACGCCTGAAGTGGTGGATGTGTGGCTGGACGATGCGCGCGTGCGCAAGATCACGTTCACGGGTTCCACGCCGGTGGGCAAGCACCTGGCGCGCCGCAGTGCCGATACGCTCAAGAAGCTGTCGCTCGAACTCGGCGGCAACGCACCCTTTATCGTGTTTGAAGACGCCGACATCGATGCCGCTGTTGAAGGCTTCATGGCGGCCAAGTTCCGCAACGGCGGGCAGACCTGCGTGTGCCCGAACCGGGTGTTCGTGCACGAAGCGGTACACGATGCGTTTGCGAGCAAGCTCGCCGCACGTGTCGCTGCGCTCAACGTCGGACCGGCCAGCGACCCCGCCTCGCAGATCGGCCCCATGATCAACGCCCGCGCCGTCGAGAAGATCGAGCGCCATGTGAAGGACGCCGTCGCCAAGGGCGCACGCGTGTTGACCGGCGGTGAGCGCCTGACACACCTGGGCCCGCAGTACTACGCCCCCACCGTGCTGACCGGTGCCGATGCCACCATGGCCTGCGCCTGCGAAGAGACCTTCGGCCCCGTCGCGCCGCTCACGCGTTTCACCAGCGAAGACGAAGTGATTGCCGCCGCCAACGACACGCCGTTTGGGCTGGCGGCGTACTTCTACAGCCAGGATGTCCGCCGCATCTGGCGAGTGGTCGAGGCGCTGGAAAGCGGGATCGTCGGTATCAACGAAGGCGCGCTGGCGGCCGAGGCGGCACCATTCGGCGGCGTGAAGGAGTCCGGTTACGGTCGGGAAGGCTCCGTCCACGGGCTGGAAGACTACCTCCACACCAAATACGCCTGCCAGGGGCAGCTCGACTGACGCAGGGTCGTTGCGGGGCGGCACGATTGGCGTTACGTTCACGCGTATCTCAATCGTGCTCCGGAGGCACCATGGCGGACAACATGGCCCCAGCCTCAACTCCAGTGACAACTGACGGCCACACCGCAGGCACCGTCGACGCCTGCCCATCCACGCGTGCGCTTGAACTGGTCGCCAGCAAATGGGCGCTGCGCATCTTCCCGGCATTGGAAAACGGCCCCGTGCGCAACAACGAACTGCTGCGCCGCGTGGGTGACGGCATCTCGCAAAAGATGCTCACGCAGACGTTGCGCGAGCTGGAGGCCAACGGCCTCATCCTGCGCACCATCCACGACAGCGTGCCGCCGCACGTGGAATATCGCCTCAGCCCCCTGGGCGCATCGCTCAACCGCACGCTCGTCGGCCTGGATGACTGGGTAAAGGCCCACTGGCCCGAAATGGAACGGATTCGAAAAAATCAGGTCGGTTCCGATTGACATCCGTGCAATCTGCCGGACGTTTTGTGCAGATGCAGCATTTTTCCGATAGTATTCGGGGCCCATGTTTGTGACGACTTTCCCCCTCGCCTTGCCGACGCTGTCTCGCGCCACCGCGCGTGGTGTGCTGTCGCGCGCGCGCGGCGTACGGTGGATCGTCACCATCTGGTGTCTGCTGTTCACGGTGTCGGTGTTCTCCGCCACGCATTTCCCCGATGGCCAAGCTGCGGATGACGCGCTGGAAGCCATCGAAGCCGTGGTGGACGACGCACCGGGCGATGTACCCGTTGCCAAGCCCAGCAAGGGTTTCGAGCGCGCCATCAAGGTCGCGCTCGGTAAGGTGGTCAAGCAGCCCGGCCAGTGCTTCAGCGTTGAGCATTGGGTAGCGCAGGCGCACGACGTGCCAGACGTGCCCACCAGCAATGCTGCTGCCCCCGATCACGCCAGCGATGCGCCGGAACTCTGGCTGCCGCCGCCTCCCATGATCATGACGCCCGGCCTGCGTGTCGCGCGCGTCCGTGTTGCTCTTCCGCCGTTCCAGGCTGGCCCCACGCCGGCCCCCATGCTGCGTCCGCCCGCACGCGCCTGATTCCGGCATTCGCCGGAAACCATCCCTTTGAGTTCGTAGTGCAGCGCCAGCCGGCCCTTTGACCGGCTGGGCGTTCGCACTTGCCTGTTCCTCTTTTTCAGGATGATTTCGGATGTTGTCCAATCAGGATGCGGCCGTCCCGTGCCCCGCAGCGGGGGTGCGCGCGTCGCGACGCCTTGTTCTTTCCGCCGTACTGGCCGCAGTGGCGGTCAGTGCCAATGCCGCGCCCCCAGCGCCTTCGCCGCGTGCACCTGCGCCGGTCGTTCAATCACAACGTGACGAAGCGCTGCCGCAGCCGCGCTACACCTTGCCCCAATTGCTGGATCTGGCCCGCGCCAACCACCCGGCGCTTGCCGCCTCACAGGCCCAGGTGCGGGCGGCGCAGGCCGGGATGACCACCGCGCGTGCCTGGCCCAACCCTGAGGTTGAAGCCATGGCTGGCCGCCAGCGCGCCCGCATGCCCGGTGCGGCGGAAGGCCGCACCAATAGCGTGTCGATCACGCAGAAGCTCGATCTGCCATGGCAGCGCGCCGCCCGCACGCAGGCCGCCGATGCCGCCTTCGAAGGCTCGCAGGCCACCGCGCGATCGCAAGCGCGCGATGTCGATGCCCAGCTCAAGCTGCGTTTCTACGACGTCGTACGCCGCGAAGCCGAGCAGCGCAACGCACGCGAAGACGTGACCCTGGTCGAGCAGATCCGCCGCCGCGTGGCCGTGCGTGTGGAAACCGGCGAGGCCCCGCGCTACGAGCTGATCCGTGGCGATGCCGAACTACTCAACGCACAGCGCACCGAGCAGGCCGCCGCACTGCGCGTGCAGCAGTCATTGGCCGAGCTGCGCCGTGCCGTGGGTGCCGATCTGCCGCAGACCTTTGACGTGGACGCTGGTGCCGACGCCCCGCCGGTCGCGCATCTGCCGCCGCTGGCCGATCTGGTCAGCATGGTGGTGGCAACGCATCCGGACCTCGAAGCCGATCGCGCCGCCGTGCGCGAAGGTGAGGCGCGCTTGGCGCACGAGCGCAGCCAGCGCTGGCCGTCGCTCGCGCTGCGCGGCACGGTGGACCGCGCGCCCGATCTGCAGGACAACCGTGTGGGCGTGGTGATGTCGATTCCGCTGTTCGACCAGCGCGAAGGTCCGGTGGGTGAAGCGGTGGCGGCGCTCGAACGCGCACGCGCCGTGCTGCGTGATCGCGAACTGCAGACCCGGCAGGCCGTGGAGTCCGCCTATCACCAGTACGAGATTGCCGAGTCGCAAGTCAGCGCGCTGGAATCCGGCGTAGTCAAGCAAGCCGAGTCTGCATTGCGCGTGGCCGAAGCCGCGTATCGCCATGGCGAGCGCGGCATCCTCGACTTCCTCGACGCCCAGCGCGTCTTCCGCCAGGCACGCAACGACCTGATTGCCGCGCGTGCCGACTTGCGCACCGCCGCCGTTGAACTCGACCGCCTGCGACCGGAGGCCCCATGACACATCCGCGCCCCCGTACTGCTTCCCGAATCCACGCATCTGGCCCGACCATGAACCCACGTTCTTCTTTCTCTTCTTCGATCCGGCTGGCCGGTGTGGCCATGGCGGCCATGCTGCTGCTCGGTGCCTGCGGCAAGGACGCCGCTGACGATGCCAAGTCCGCGCAGCAAGCCACCGACCCGAACTTGGTAGTTGCACAACCTACGCTGGTACAGCGCCTGAAGGTGGCGCAAGTCGGCAAGCAGCCGATCTCCGAGCGCCTGCGCGTGCCTGGGCAGATTGCCTTTGATGAACAGCGCGTTGCGCGCATCGGCGCCACCGTCACGGGCCGCGTGACAGAGCTGATCGCCACGCCGGGCCAGAGCGTCAAGGCCGGCGACATCCTTGCGCAACTGCACAGCACCGAGCTGGGCGCCGCGCAGCTCGCCTATCAGAAGGCCGCCGCGCAACGCGACTTGCAGGCGCGTGCGCTGGAACGCGCCAAGCTGCTGCTGGCAGCAGACGTGATCGGCTCTGCCGAGTTGCAGAAGCGCCAGAGCGAACTGGCGATGGCCGATGCCGAAGTGCGCGCCGCAGTCGACCAGTTGCGTGTGATGGGCGTATCGCCTGCCACGCTGGCGAAGATGCGCACAGGCGGCATGTCGTCGATCTCGCCCGTGGTGGCGAGCATCAGCGGCACGGTGGTTGAGCGCAAGGTGACGCGCGGCCAGGTGGTGCAGCCGGCCGATGAGTTGTTCACCGTGGCCGACCTGTCGCGCGTGTGGGTGGTGGGTGAGGTGCCTGAGAACGCCGCTGCCGGTGTACGTGCAGGCCAATCGGTGGAGATCGATACCGGCGCAGGCGAACGCATGGTCGGCAAGCTGATCTGGGTGTCCGACATCGTGGATCCGCAATCGCGCACGGTCACGGTGCGCACGGAAGTCGACAACGGCGAGCGCACGCTCAAGCCGTCGATGCTGGCAACGCTGCTGATCCAGTCACGCCCCGAAGAGCGCGTGGTCGTGCCGACCTCCGCTGTGGTGCGCGAAGACAACCGCGACTACGTGTTCGTACGCGCGACCGAATCGAACTATCAGCTCACCCCTGTCAAGCTGGGCGATGAGTCGAACGGTGTGCGCCCGGTTGTCTCCGGCGTGCAGGCCGGCCAGCCCATCGTCGTTGAAGGCGGCTTCCACCTGAACAACGAGCGCAAGCGCGCCGAGATGGAGGGCGCATGATCGATGCATTGATTCGCGGCGCGCTCAAGCAGCGGCTCGTGGTGGCCGTGCTGGCTGCCGTGCTGCTGTTCTTCGGGCTGGATGCCGCACGCAAGCTGTCGCTGGACGCGTTTCCGGATGTGACCAATGTGCAGGTGCAGATTGCGACCGAGGCGCCTGGACGTTCTCCGGAGGAGGTCGAGCGCTTCGTGACTGTGCCGGTGGAAATGGCCATGACCGGCCTGCCGGCACTCACCGAGATGCGCTCGCTCAACAAGCCGGGCCTGTCGCTCATCACGCTCGTCTTTACCGACGAGACGGATGTTTACTTCGCGCGCCAGCTCGTGATGGAGCGGTTGATCGAGGTGCAGTCGCGCATGCCGACGGGCGTGACGCCGGTGCTGGGGCCCGTCTCCACGGGCCTGGGCGAGGTGTATCAGTACACACTCGACAAGCCCAATGACGGCGACAAGGAACTCTCCGTTGAGGAGCTTACCCAGCGCCGCATCGCTCAGGACTGGGTGGTGCGTCCGCTGCTGCGCTCCATTCCGGGCGTGGCGGAAATCAACTCGCAGGGCGGCTTCGAGAAGCAATACCAGGTGCTGGTCAACCCGGAACGTCTGCGCCATCACAACGTGACGGTCAAGCAGGTGTTCGAGGCACTGGCCGCCAACAACGCCAACTCCGGCGGCGGTGTGCTGCCGCACTTTGCGGAGCAGTACCTGATCCGCGGTGTGGGTCTGGTGCGTGACACCAACGACATCGGCGCCATCGTGCTCAAGGAGGTCAACGGCACGCCGCTCAACATCCGCGACGTGGCGGAGGTGAAGATCGGTACGGCGGTGCGTGCGGGTGCAGTGGTGAAGAACGGCGTGACGGAATCCGTCGGCGGTGTGGTGATGATGATGCGTGGCGGCAACGCCAAGGAGGTCGTCGCCCGTATCCAGGATCGCGTCAAGGCCATCAACAACGATGGCATGCTGCCCGATGGCCTGAAGATCGTGCCGTACTACGAGCGCTCCGACCTCGTGGATTCCGCCCTGAAGACCGTCATCAAGGTGCTGGCCGAAGGCGTGGTGCTGGTGGTGATCGTGCTGCTGCTGTTCCTGGGCGACATCCGCTCGTCGCTCATTGTGGTCGGCACGCTGATTCTCACGCCGTTGCTGACCTTCATCGCGATGAACAAGCTCGGCATCTCGGCCAACCTGATGTCGTTGGGCGGGTTGGCGATTGCCATCGGCTTGATGGTGGACGGCTCCGTGGTGGTGGTCGAAAACGCTTTTGCGCATCTGGCCAAACCGCGCGACCCGAACGAGAGCCGCGCGCGCATCATCCTGCATGCAGTGACAGAGGTGGCAACGCCCGTGATCTTTGGCGTGGGCATCATCATCCTGGTGTTCCTGCCGCTGATGACGCTGGAAGGCATGGAAGGCAAGATGTTTGCGCCGCTGGCCTTCACCATTGCGATTGCGCTGTTCTTCTCGCTGGTACTGTCGCTCACGCTCACGCCGGTGCTGTCGTCGTATCTGTTGAAGCCAAAGGTGCACAAGCATGTGGAAGGCGCGCACAGCGACGACCCGCACGCCGAGCACGACGCGCACGATACGTGGCTGATCCGCAAGATGAAGAAGCCGTATCTGCGCCTGCTGGAGCTGAGCCTGAACAACGGCCGCAAGACGGTCATCGTGGCGGTGGCGGTCTTTCTTGCCACCGGCGCGCTGATGCCGTTCCTGGGCACGGCGTTCATCCCCGAGATGAAGGAGGGCTCGGTGGTGCCCGGTATCAACCGCACGCCCAACATCTCGCTGGAAGAGTCGATCCGCATGGAAATGGAAGCCATGCGGCTGGTGATGCAGGTGCCGGGGGTGAAATCCGCTGTGTCTGGCGTGGGCCGAGGCGAATCGCCGGCAGACCCGCAGGGCCAGAATGAGTCGACCCCGATCGTCTCCCTCAAGCCGCGTGAAGAATGGCCCAAGGGCTGGAACCAGGACGACATTGCCGAGGCGATGCGCAAGGCATTGCAAGTGCTGCCCGGCGTGCAGATCGTCATGGCCCAGCCGATTTCCGACCGCGTGGACGAGATGGTGACCGGCGTGCGTTCAGACGTGGCCATCAAGGTGTTTGGTGATGACCTGAACGTGCTGCGCGAGAAGGCCGAGGCGATTGCCAAGGTGGCGCAGGGCATTCAGGGTGCGCAGGACATGCGGGTGGAGCGCATCACCGGCCAGCAGTATCTGCAGATCGCCATTGACCGCCAGGCCATCGCGCGTCACGGCCTGAATGCGGCCGATGTGCACAACGTGATCGAAACCGCCATCGGCGGCAAGGAAGCCACGGAAATCTTCGAGGGCGAACGCCGCTTCAGCGCAGTGGTGCGCCTGCCGGAAACGTACCGCGACAGCGTGGAGGCCATCCGCAACCTGATCGTGGCGGCACCCAACGGCGCGCAGGTGCCGATGGAGAGCATCGCCCGCATCGAGGTGACTGATGGCCCCGCGCAGATCAGCCGCGAGCTGGGCAAGCGCCGCGTGGTGGTGGGCGTGAACGTGCGAGACCGCGACTTGGGCGGCTTCGTGGCTGAACTGCAGGGCGCTGTGGCACAGAAGGTCAAGTTGCCGGAGGGCTACTACCTGGAGTGGGGCGGCCAGTTCCAGAACATGGAACGCGCCATGGGCCACCTGAAGGTGATCGTGCCGATTACGGTAGCAGCCATCTTCTTCCTGCTGTTCCTGCTGTTCAATTCGGTGCGCTACGCCACGTTGATCATCCTGGTGCTGCCGTTCGCGTCGGTGGGCGGGATCATCGGGTTGTTCGTCACCGGGGAATACCTATCCGTGCCGGCATCCGTGGGCTTCGTGGCGCTATGGGGTATCGCGGTGCTCAATGGGGTGGTGCTGGTCAGCACGATCCGCAGCCTGCGGGAGCAGGGCATGTCGGTGGAGGAATCCGTGCGGCTGGGTTCGCGCATGCGCTTCCGCCCCGTGATGATGACGGCCACGGTGGCCATGCTGGGTTTGATCCCGTTCCTGTTTGCCACGGGCCCGGGTTCGGAGGTGCAACGGCCGCTGGCCATCGTGGTGATCGGCGGTCTGCTGACCTGCACGCTGCTCACGCTGGTAATGCTGCCCACGCTGTACAAATGGTTTGATGAGGAGTCGAAGGCATGAAGGAAATCCGCATCGTAGTGCGCCCGCAGTTGCTGGAGCGCATGCATGAGGCGCTGCGCAGTTGCCCGGGGTTTCCGGGCATGACGGTGGGCGAGGTGAACGGCTATCCGCCGGTGGCCTCGCAGGCCGGTGCGCATTCCATCAAGGAAGACCTGACGGAGTTCGTGCCGCGTGTGCGCATCGAGCTGGTGGCGTCGGATGCGCTGGCAAGCGTGTTGTTCGATGCCGCCGTCAAGGTGCTCGAACACGGGCAGACCGGCGACAGCGCTATCTGGATGACCGACGTGGTGCAGGCCACCTTCCTGCATCGCACGGGTTGATGGTTGTGTGATGCACCCATGAAAAACGGCGGACAGTGTCCGCCGAAAATCGGGAGCCAACGTTGCAGCGGGCTGCTTCCCAGAGCATGGGAAGCAGCCCGTTTGCCTTTGCGCTTACCGCTTCAGATCCGTCAGGTGCTTCATGACGCCTTCGTAGCGGAACTTGTGGATCGGGCGATCCATCGACTGCATTTCCTGCAACTGCACCGCTTGCGGGCGCAGCGAGCCGGTCGGCTTCACTGCCTGGGCGGCCAGCGTGGCCACGGCAGGCTGGAAGTTCTTGATGCCGACAATCTGGTCGTACTGTGCCTTGGTGATCAACTGCGCGTTGTACAACTGCGTGGCGTCGCCTGCGATGTTGGTCTTGGTGGCGTCGGTGGTGATGGCACCGGCCTGCGCCAACAGGTTGCTCCACAGCGTCGGGCTGTAGTTGGTCACGTAGTAGTCCAGGCCCGACGGGTTGGCCAGCACGGCCGAGCACGTCGGCAGCGTGACCTGCGCGGTCTGCTGGTCCAGCACGATGGTCTGCGTCTGCCCAAAGTTGTCGCCGTAGGCCAGCGTGAGCGGCACGTTCCACTGGTAGCCGGAGTAGACGTTCTTGTTCGGGAACGCCTTCTGCGTGATGGTCAGCACGTTCTGGTTGGTGGCCGGGTTGCACTGCGCGTCGATGGTGACGAGCGGCAGACCGGTCTGGCGCACGAAGCTGTCGCCCACCTTGCCCACCGGCTTGCCGCTGGCGGCTTCCAGTTCTGCCCACAGGCGCGGCGGCGTGCCGTTGCCGAACTTGTACTTGTTCAGGTAGTTTTGCAGGCCACGGCGCATGGCGTCCTTGCCGACGTAGTTCTCCAGCATCTGCAGAACGTGGCCGCCCTTGTTGTAGGCAAAGCTATCCAGGAAGTCCATGGACCCGGCATCGCTCAGGTTGTGCTGCACCGGCACGGCCGTCGGCTGCAGGTCCAGCGTGATCACGCGCTGTTTGACCGCCGCATAGTTGGCCCACGTGTTACCCGGGAACTCTGGGTGGATGGTGATCTTGGTGACGTTCTCGAACCAGTTGGCGAAGGATTCGTTCAGCCAGATGTCATCCCACCAGTCGAGCGTGACGAGGTCACCAAACCATTGGTGCGCCAGTTCATGCGACACCACCACGAACGAGCGCCCCTTGCCCATCGAGTGGACGGTCGTGGGTGCGCCCTCGGGCGGCACCAGCACCTGGTCGGCAAACTCGAAGATGGCGCCCCAGTTCTCCATGCCGCCAAAGCCGGCGTTCTTGTTGTTGTAGCTGTCGTTGGCGACGATGGTGTCCATCTTGTCGAACGGCAGCGGGATCTGGAAGTAGTTGTAGTAGTGGTTCAGCGCTTCCTTCGTGAACTGCATGCCGGCCACCGCCGAGTGTGCCTCGCCAGGCGGCACCCACCAGCGCAGGCGCATGCTGCTGCCATCGAGCGGGTTGGTGAACTTGTCTTCCAGAATGTCGAACTTGCCGCCGCCGAAGAACAGCAGATAGGCCGGCATCGATGGCGTCTTGGCAAACGAGACTTGCTGGTAGCCATCCGGCAGCTTGGTTGCGCCGGTCTGGCGGCCGTTGGCCACGGCCTTCCAGTCACCCGGAATTTCCGCCGTCACTTCAAAGGTGTTGCGGAAGGCCGGCTCATCCCAGCTCGGGAACCACTCACGCGCGAAGTTGGATTCGCCCTGCGTGACGATGGCGTCGGAGCTTTCGCCGGTGGCAGCCTGCAGCCCCAGCTTGAAGATGCCCTCGGCCTTGGTGAAGTTGATCGTGCCCGTCCACTCCATGTGCAGCACGTAGTTGCCGGGCTTGATGTCGGCGGTCGGGTCGCGCAGGTCATAGAAGGCGCCTTGTGACTGCGGAATCGGCACCAGCACGCGCGACGGGCCGTTGCCCGAGGTGGGGGTGAGCGTCAGGCGCGAGGCGTCGAGCTTCAGGTCGCGCACGGCCAGCGTGACAGCGCCGGTCTGCTTGGTGACCTTGATCTCCACATCCGCGCGGCCCGAGAAGCTGTTGAGGTCTGCGCTCGGGCGGAACCACAGCTTGTAGTTGACCGGCTTGATGTAGTCCGGCAGTTCCACGGGAGGTACTGACGCATCCACTGCCGGTGCCGGCGCATTGGTGTTGCCCGTGTTGGTATTGCCCTGCTGCTGTGAGCCATTGGCGCCGAGCTTGCCGTTCGCCGCTGGGCTGAGCGTGTCGTCGCCTCCGCCGCCGCAGGCCGCCAGGATCATCATCGCGGCAGTTGCCTGGGCCACGAGGGCCAGCTTGAACGAGCGGTGTGCGTTGCCGGCGCTGCGTTTGCTATATGTAGCTGCCGTACGACGGGTGGTGGTCGAATCCCGCATTGCATTTCTCCTCAAGTGGAAACGAATCGGCAGCCCAGGGCTCGAAAATCGTTGGGGGGAAGGACCACCGAATCGGGACAGGAATAACCCCGCAGTAGCAGGAAGAAATGACGAAATTGCGTGAGCGCTTCGTCACAGTCCCGCTCAGGGATGCACGGATTCTGGAGGAAAAGTTCTCTGAATCGAGACGAAGTTATTTAATTCGCACCAGGCGATGAATGGCTCGATTTCTTGTAGTTTTTGACCTTGGAGAGGGCGGGCTGGTGGCGGATTCTGGGTTGCGTGCGTGACTTCTGCAAAGCGCGTTGAAAAATCGAAATGAAGAATGCATTTCTTGAATGTTTCGTAAAAATGCATCGGCGATTTATTACAACGCCAGATAAAACAAAACTGTATGCGCATCGCTCGCCGATCGTGTGGAATAAAAACGCACTGAATATAGTCTGACGATTTGCTGACGATGAAACAGGGCGGTATTCAGCTCAGGGGTAATTCTTCCGGATGAGGCAGGCATCGCGCGCGGCGGCGTGCAAAGCCTGTACGCTCGCGGGGTTGGTGAACGTGTTCACTTGGTCTCCCGTAGAGCGTTTCATGCAATCCGCGTCCGATAGCGTCAGCAGCCCGGCAGCCGTCGGGGTCGATCTGATCGATTTCTTCGATGTCACTCCCACCTCGCTCTGGCTGGAGGACTACAGCGATCTCCACCGCCTCTTCGCCAAGTGGCGCGAAGCCGGGGTGACCGACCTGCAGCGCTTTCTGGAAGATGACGTCTCGCGCGTGGCGGCGTGTTCCGCCTGCATCAAGGTGCTGCGCGTGAATCGGCGCACCCTGGCCATGTATGCCGCGCAAGATGCCGACCAGCTCACCGCCCGCCTGGCTGAAGTGCTGCGCGACGACATGCTCGAAGCCCACGTGGGCGAGCTCGTGCAGCTCTGGTCCGGCAGTCCGTCGTTCGAGAGCCGCAGCGTCAACTACACGCTCGACGGCCGCCGCCTCGACATCCTGCTCAAGGGCGTACTGCTGCCCGACCACGACCAACCGTGGGACCGCGTGCTCGTGGCCGTGGACGACATCACCGAGCTGGAAGACGCCCGCCGCCGTGCCGCAGCCAGCCAGCTCTACGCGCAGGGCGTGTTCGAGCACGCCCCTGTCTCGCTCTGGGTGGAGAACTTCAGCACCATCAAGGTGCTGCTGGATGAAGTGCGCGAGCAGGGCATCACCGATTTCCGCACCTTTACCGACGTGCACCCTGAGTTTGTCGAACGCTGCATGCAGGAGATTCAGGTGCTGGACGTCAACGGCTTCACGCTAGAGATGTTCAAGGCGCGCAACCGTAATGACCTGCTCAGCCGCTTGCCCGAAGTGTTTCGCGATGACATGCGCCCGCACTTTCGCGAGCAACTGATTGACCTGTGGGAAGGCAAGCTCTTCCAGCAGCGCGAGGTGGTCAACTACGGGCTGGACGGCAACCCGCTCAACATCCACCTGCAGTTTTCCGTGTTTCCGGGTCGTGAGAAGGATTGGAACAAGGTGCTGCTGGCCCTGACCGACATCACCGCGCGCAAGAAAGCCGAGTCCTACCTGGAATACCTCGGCAAGCACGACGTGTTGACCAAGCTGAAGAACCGTTCGTTCTACGTGGACGAGGTCAACCGGCTGGAGCGCAAGGGGCCATTCCCCGTGACGGTGGTCATGATCGACCTGAACGATCTGAAGACCGTGAATGACCAGCTTGGCCATGCCGCGGGCGATGCGCTGCTGCGCCGCGCCGGCGAGGTGCTCGGCAAGGCCATCGACAAGCCGGCCTATGCCGCACGCATCGGCGGTGATGAGTTTGCCGTGCTCATGCCCGGCGCCGATGCGCATGCCGGGCAGACGCTCATCGAAAGCCTGCGCAAGCTGGTCGAGCTCAACAACCAGTTCTATTCAGGCGCGACGCTTGGGTTCTCGATGGGCTGCTCGACCTGCAACGAGGCGGGCCGTCTGGAAGATGCGCTGCGCGAGGCCGACGTTGCCATGTATGAAGACAAGCGCGTACAGCACGAGGGCGGCCGGCCGGCATAACGCACGGAGCGATCAGAAATTCCAGGCGACGCCCGCACGCACCGTGCGCGGCTCGGTGGGGTGGATGTGGTGGTCCGGGATGCCGGTCGCCACACCCTCGGCATCAACCGGCGAAGGCTCGCCCTTCAGGCGCGACGCGTAGTAGTAGTCGATGTCGTTGGCGCGCTTGTTGAAGACGTTGAGCACCTCCACAAATACGCGCACGTCTTTGCGCAGCCGGTACCCCGCCTTCAGGTTGACCAGGAACGACGACGCTGAGCGCACGCTGTTGTCTTCAATCAGCGGGCGCGGGCCGAAGTAGCGCAGCCGTGCGCCCAGCATCCAACGGCCGGCAGACCACGACACGCCGGCTGACGCGGTGGTCTGGATGGCCTCGGGAATGTCGTCACCCACCGCTTCATGATCACGAAACCTGGCACGTGAGAACGCCGCATCGGCATCGATGATGAGATCGGGCCGAGGCGTGTAGTAGGCGGCCAGCTCAATGCCCGTGCGCCGGCTTGGGCGGCTCGGCTCGGTGGTGCCGCTGTCGCCCGAGAAGACCAGTTCCGAGCCGATATCCAGCCGCCATAACGACGCAGACAGCTGTAGCCCCGGCAACACATTGCGCGTGCGCACGCCGGCCTCATATCCCACGGCAGGTACCAGTACATTCACCTTCTGTACGGGGTTGCCTGTGCTTGGGTCGACTGTCGTGGTTGCGCCGCGTACGTCGTTGCTGTGATACCCGCGCCCCCAGTTGAGAAACACGTCGGTCTGCGTGGTGGGCGAGAGGATGAGGCTCAGCTTCGGGCTGACGATGTGGTCTGTGCCGCGTCCGGAGTTGTTCGGGTTGCTGCTGCCGACGCCGTACCAGAACTGGTCGGCACGCAGGCCGGCCACGGTGCGCAGCCAGGGCGTCCACTGTGTGCTGTTGCGCGCGTAGAGTGCCGCGCTGGTTTCGTTCACGGTGTCGCTGCGCACCAGCGCATACGGCGTGCGCGCGTCGGTCAGCGACAGGCTGATCGGGTCCAACCGGTCATAGCGGACTTGCGTGCCGATCTCGGTTTCGCTGTCGCACCCAGCCAGGCTGTCGAACCACGTGCGCGTGGCGTTGGCACCGGCCGTAGTGCGGTTCTCGAACTGCATGAACTGGTCGCCACGCTCCGGGTTGTCCAGCGCGTAGGTGAAGTTGGAGAACAGCGTGAGCCGGCTTTTGATGATGTAGGCATTGGCACTGACCAATCCGTCGCCCAGCGGGCGAAGCCAATCGGCAGACAGGCTGTAACGTGAAGTGGCACCGCCGTCGGTTGGGTCAATGGCACCGAAGCGCGAGATGAGGCCCTGATCGATTGCGCGCTGCGGTACTTGATCGGTAGATTGCCAGGCGTTCTTGTAGGCCATGCCCGTGATGCGCAGGCGCTCGCCGCCGCCCAGCGGCACGGTGTAGCGCAGCACGCCGTTGAGCTTGTGCACGCCTTCGGGCACCGCCCATGGGCCCTTTTCGGTCAGCCACTCAAAGCCGTAGAGCAGGGTGCCTGCGGGCAATGCCGTTGACCCCGCGAGCAGGCTACGCTTGTAGCCGTGCTCGCCAATTTCTGCTTGCGCGATGCCGTGCTGCCCATCGGGAAATCGGTCCACGTAATCCATGCGTACCGAACCCGCGGCCGAGAAATCGCCTTCCTCCGCAAAATACGGCCCCTTGCGGTACGCAATGCCGTTCAGCAGTTCCGGGATGACGAAGTTCAGGTCGGTATAGCCCTGCCCATGCGCGTGTGTGCGCATGTTGACGGGCATGCCGGCCACCGTCGTCGACAGGTCGGTGCCGTGGTCCAGGTTGAAGCCGCGCAGGAAGTACTGGTTGGCTTTGCCGTCGCCGCTGTGCTGCGTGACGATCAGGCCGGGCACCGTCTCCAGCAGCTCACCGGGGCGCAGCAGCGGGCGGTTCTCCAAC
The DNA here is from genome assembly GCF_000801955.1 of Ralstonia sp. A12. Taxonomy (GTDB): domain Bacteria; phylum Pseudomonadota; class Gammaproteobacteria; order Burkholderiales; family Burkholderiaceae; genus Ralstonia. The sequence goes on along the minus strand of NZ_JSZO01000016.1, from coordinate 47,853 downwards.
TGCGCGCGTAACACATAACCTGTATTGGCCGTGTCGATATCGGTGCGTGTGCCTCTTTGCGGTGCATGCACGGTGGTGGCATCCAGTGCCAGTTCGTTCTGCTGTGTGCCACCAGCCATCACGGCCAGCGGTTGCAGAAGGGCCGTGCCCAACAAGGTTTGCAGCAGGCGCGGCCGTTGCCGCCGCACCGACAAGATGACTCCCATGCGCCGCATGTCGCGCAGTCTCCCCGGGGTGTGGTTGTGATGGTTGATGCGGGCGCTGGTTATGCAAGCCGTATGCCGGTCCGCCGGTATCACCTGACGGGCCGCTTAGGTGGGCTGGGCCGCCCGGTCGGTGGGGGCAGCAACTTGTGCGCGCCATGCACAAATCTTGTGGCCCAACTGGTCTGGCCCTGACCAGAGTGCGCTGACAGACTGCGCTCCTGACCTTTTCCTCAGGAGCCGCCATGACCTTCCGTCTTTTCCACTTCATCAAAACGCTTGCCACCGGCATGTCGCTCACGGCCGCCGTGGTGTCCAACGCCTCCGCAGCGCAGCCCAATGTGCATCCGACCATTCGCGCCATGGCGGGTGCCGGCACGCTGGATCATCTCGATCCGAAGACGACCGCACTGGTGGTGATCGACTTCCAGAACGAATACTCCACCGGCAAGATGCCCATTCCGGACGGCGCCAAGGCCGCCGAGAACGCCAAGAAGTTGATCGCGTTTGCCGACAAGAACAAGATGCCGGTGTTCCAGGTGCAGCACGTCACGCCGGCCGGCTCTGCCGTGTTTGCCGCAGACGGCGACACCGTGAAGTTCCAGCCGGGCATGGAGCCGCGCGCAACCGACATCGTGGTGAAGAAGGACACCGTGAGCGTGTTTGCCAGCTCCGATATCGATAAGCAACTGAAGGGCAAAGGCATCAGGACGCTGGTGATTGCAGGCCTGATGACCCACGCCTGCGTGGCAGGCGCCGCGCGGGATGCTGCCCCGCTGGGCTATAGCGTCGTGGTAGCATCCGACGCCTCTGCCACGCGCGACATCACGCGTGCAAACGGCCAGACGATCGACAAGGACGCGCTGCATCGTGCCGCATTGGCGGAAGTCGAAGACACCTTCGGCGATGTCATGACGACGTCTGAAATCACGCATCTGCCTCTGCGCTAACACCTCTATCTGATGGACCAGTTGCTTGCCATGCGCGTCTTCTGCGCCATCGTCGAGGCGCAAGGGTTTTCTGCTGCTGCGGAGCGCCTCGACAGCACGCACTCGTCCATCTCCAGGCAGTTGAAGCGGCTGGAAGCCGAGCTGGGCGTGCAATTGCTCAATCGCACGACCCGGCGTTTTGCGGTCACGGCCGCAGGGCAACGCTACTACGACGCCTGCGTCGACATTCTTGCCCGCGTAGAAGCCGCCGCGCAGGCCATGGCAAATGAGCACCAGCGTGTTGCCGGCACCTTGCGCGTGAGCGTACCGCTGGCCATCGGCACGTTGGAGCTTGCCGACTGGTTGCCAGCGTTCCAACAGCGCTATCCAGACATCCATCTCGATCTGTCGTGCAGCGACGAGATGGTCGACCTTGTTGCAGACGGTTTTGATGTTGCGCTGCGGATCAGCCAGCCCCTGGGTGACAGCAGCCTTGTCGCGAGAACCCTGGTCGAGTCCGATATCGTGCTGGTCGCTTCGCCGGCCTATCTGGCCCGACACGGGTTGCCGGCCACGCCGCAAGAACTCACCAAGCACGCGTTGATCGCCTTTTCTGGCTCACAGACGGCCACTGAGTGGGTGATCGAACCCGCGCGGGGCGAAGTGGTACGCGTGGCGCTGGACGTGCGGCTCACGACGGATGCCATTACCGCCGCCTATTCCGCCACGCTGGCGGGCGTCGGCATTGCGGCGTTTACGTGGAACACCGTGCGGCCGGCGCTGGCGCGTGGGCATCTGGTTCATGTTCTGCCGGGCTGCACGCTCGGCAAGCGCCTTTACTACGCGCTCTATCCGCACACGCGCCATGTCGCGCCCAAGGTGCGCGCCTTCGTCGACTACATGCGCGAGTACTACCGCGCGCAGTAGCCGGTAACCCGCACACGGACTCTCCACCGAATCAGACCGTTCTGATTCGCCCAGTCGCCGCCCGTCGGTACATTCGAATGCGTGCCGAATTGTGACGCGCCCGGCGTCTGCCACCGGCATGACCTGCGTTTCTGTTTCGACTCTCCTGCATGCAAAGACGCTGTTTCAGCCGGTCTTCTGACCGGAAATGCGGCTACGGTCCTGCCAACACTGTTGGCCAGGATCTCGATGGCGAACCCGTCCAGCGCCGCGTGATGAACAACCCACAGCCCTTTCTTCGCCTTGCCAGCGTGGCGAGTGCCGAGTCTTTGGCCGCTGCAGCCAAGACAATCAACAACGCCAGTTGGCAACAAGAACCTCCATGAAGATTCCCTCCCGCCTCATCCTCCTATTGGCCTGGCTTGCGCTGAGCCTGGCGGGCACGGCGCTGATCGTCTCACGCGCCGTTTCCGAGGCGTACAACCGCTTCTTCCAGGATTCGAGCATCGCCATCCGGCAGCTCAGCCAGAAGGCCGCGCAACACGAGGCCATCCTGGCGACGCTGGGCGCAACACCGCTTGCGGCACCGCCGGAAGACATGCTCGACAGCCTGCGCGAGCGCATGCCGCAGGTGACGGCCATCGCGCATTGGACGCCCAGCGTCGGATGGCAAGGAGAGGGGGGCGTCATGCCGACAGCCGCACTCGCACATGCCAACAACGGGAAGTTCGCGCTGGAATTTGACGGCGCACAGGCGTACTGGGTTGTTGCCGGAAGCGGCTGGGCGGTGCGCGTCGAGCCGTCCCGGATGTTTGATGCGGGCGATTGGCCGGAGTCGGTGTCGTCTGCCGCGCTGCGCTTGCGCGATCACACATTCGGGTTATTGCAACGTGCCGAATCGAATGCGCAGCCGGGCTGGACGCTTCGTCTCGAAAAGCACCTCCCCGTGCAGCCGCAGGCCTTCGTGCTGGACACCACGCGCACCCTGACGCTTGCCGACCTGCCGTGGCTCCCGATTGCGCTCTGGAACGCCGTCGCCGTGTTGATCGCGCTGGGCGCGTCGGGGGTGTGGCGGCTGCGGGAAATCCGTCGGCGCGAACACACGCGGGCGCGCATCGATCGCTTCGGCCGGCTGGATACATTTGGCGAGATGGCCGCCGGCCTTGCGCATGAGCTCAACCAACCGCTGACGGCCATCATCTCGCACGTCCGCGCTGCTGAACGCATGCTCGACATGCCCGCCGAGCAGGACAGCGTGCGCCGGGCGCTGCAAACCGGTGTCGCGCAGGCCAAGCGCGCAGCCGCCATCCTCGATCGGCTGCGCACGGCCGTTGCCTCCACGCAAGCGGGAAAACGCAGTGCGATCGATGCCGACGCACTGATCGGCACCTTGCTGTTCCTGTTTCGCGATGAACTGGCACGCGACAGCATTCACCTCGTGTGGAGCAATGCTGCACCGCGCGCACAACCGCTCGGCGAGCAGGTGGCAGTGGAGCAGATTCTCTACAACCTGATCCGCAATGCGCGCGATGCCCTCGTGGCTGCACCTCGCCATGGCATGCGCGGTGAGATTCGCGTCAGCGGCAGCCGCGTCGGGCGACGCTATCGCTTCAGCGTTGTCGACAACGGCCCGGGCGTGCCTGCAGACATCCTGCCTCGCCTGTTCGAACCCTTCTTCACGACGCGCTCTGGCGGTTTGGGCCTGGGCCTGCCGCTGTGCGACACGCTTGCCCAACGCCTGGACGGCGCATTGACCCTACAGAACCTGCCGTCCGGCGGCGCCGAGGCCGTGCTGATGCTCCCGCTTGCAGAAGAACCAGCATGAACGCAAATCTGGAATTGCATACAACAACCTCCATCGTCGCCATCGTTGACGATGATGAGGCCGTGCGCGATGGCCTTGCGCTACTGCTGCGTACGGTCGGCTTGCAGACGCGTTGCTATCCGGACGCGAGCGCTTTCCTTGCCGACGCCGACGATAGCGCGCTCGGCTGCGCACTCCTTGACGTCCGGATGCCCGGCATAAGTGGCCTGGACCTTCTGGATCGCTTGAGCAATCGTCCCGATTTGTCGATCGTCATCATGACCGGTCATGGAAACGTCGATTCCTGTCGAAGGGCGTTCAAGGGCGGCGCACTCGACTTCCTGCGCAAGCCCGTGGACGACGACGAGCTGATCGGTGTGGTTCAGCACGCGATCCGCCGTCACACACAGTCGCGAGGCAGCCGCAGCGCACAACAGGAGCGCGCCGCGCGCATCGCCACACTCAGCACACGTGAGCGCGAGGTGCTCAACGGCATTGTTCGAGGCCTGAGCAACAAAGAGATCGCACGTGATTTGGGCGGTTTGTCGCCACGGACCGTGGAGACTTATCGGGCGAACGTGTTTGACAAGCTGCGGACGAGTTCGGTGGTTGAGCTGGTACGCACCTACGCAATGCTGCTGGATGCAGCGGCATTGCAGTCCGACACGTCAATGGCTTAGTAGGGGACAACGTCGTTTTCGTATCGATGGCCAGGTAGCGGGAGTATGCACAGGGCAATCGCACGAAAACCAAAGGCGAGTCAACGCGTCGTGAGTAGGGCTTGTGAGCGGGCTTGGGTGGGGGGTATGGGTGCACTGCAGCTCAAGGGCGCGATTGTCACCGTCGGCGCCGTAGGATGCCAGCGGGAGATTGCCCGGCGCATCATCGACGCTGGTGCGACTACATGCTAGTGGCCAAGGAAAACCAGGGCACACAGCATCAGCGCAGCCGCCAGGTGTTTAAAGCCGCGCGGGCAGCTCTCGGCTCTATCGGGATTGCCTGGGAGACCGCCGGGAAATCGACAAGGATCACGGACGCATCGAAATGAGTCGATGCCTGATCAGTGACGCGCTCGCTGATACGCGTTTCGAGCCAAACTTGTGGTCGAATTTACGCTCGATCGCGAGGGTGGGGACACACGCGAGATGGCGGCGTTGAAGATGGCTGTCGGCACGTAGCCCTTGGTCATTGCGTTGCCACTGACGGCGATTGGAACGCCCTGGCATCTTGCGCAAATTCAGCCTTTTCCGATGGCCTCCTTGGCTTGCATCTCCTAGTATCCGCCAGCACGCCATGCCGTGTTCTTGCGGTGTCCGGATATCAGACATACCTCATTCAAGGCGCGGGTTGCCGTAGATAAGGTGAAGTCTGTTGGCCGCTGTCTGTTACGCGGTTTGTCGTGGGGTTTGTCGCAAAGAACCTCATCACACCGATGAGAAAACGATTATTTATCCAACAAGGAAGTAGTCTCATGAAGAGCATCAAGTTTGTGTCCGCCATCGCAATGGCCGCAGGCATTCTGGTAATGGGCAGCGCTCAGGCTCAGGTTTTCAGTGGCGGAACGATTACAGTGACCGGTGCGGTGAGCGACGAAACCTGCACGATTACAGGCGGTGCAGGTACCGACAGCGGCAAAGGCAACGTCAGCGTGGCGCTGGACCCGGTTGGCGCATCGGTGCTGGCGGCAAATAAAACTGCCAATCACAAGGCGTTCAATCTGATCGTTGGCGGCCCGGGTCAAGGCTCGTGTGTGAACGGCAAGCTTGCTCGTCTGTCGTTCAGCGCTGGCGGCGGCAGCAATGTTGATCCGGCTACGGGTACGCTGCTCAACGTCGCGGGTGATAACGCCGCAACCAACACCAACGTCCAACTGACGAAGGGCACGAGCGGCACGACGATCGACCTGAATAACGCGGCCGAGTTCGTTGAGTCCATGACACCGATTACCAACAACACTGCGACGATCAACATGGGTGCACAGTACTTCGCCACCGGCACGGCAACGCCCACGCCAGGTGCGGTGACCACGCGCGTGCAGTACACCGCGTACTACAACTAAAAGCACTCAGTTACAAGGGCATCGGTGTCACATGTGGCACCGATGCCATTACCCTTCAGCGAGGTACTGTATGAACAACGTATTGCGTTATGTCATGGCAGGTCTGGCCATTGCGGTTGGATTGTTCTCGGTGGGTGCCAACGCTACCGTTGTCATTGGTGGTACGCGCATCGTCTATCCGGCTGATGAAAAAGAAGTCACGGTCAAGCTGAGCAACGAGGCCAAGATCCCCTCGCTGGTTCAGGTTTGGCTGGATGACGGCGACGAAAAATCGACACCGGATTCGGCCAAGGTTCCCTTTACGGTGGCGCCACCCATCTTCCGCATGGACGGAGGAAAGGGGCAGGCCGTACGCCTGATGTATACCGGTGAACCACTGCCGACAGATAAAGAATCGCTGTTTTGGGTGAACGTGCTGGAAGTGCCACCCAAGGCAGACAACAAAGACGGACGCAACCGGCTGCAGTTTGCGTTCCGCACACGCATCAAATTGTTTTTCCGCCCTGCCAAGCTGGCAGGTGACGTTGACCAGGCCGCAGACAAACTCACGTGGAAGCTGATGCCCGCCGAGGCAGGCAAAGCGTTGGCGCTGCAGGTGACCAATTCCACGCCATACCATGTCAACTTTGCCCGGGTTGGCATCGATGTCAACGGCAAAACCCTGGATGGCGACGGCGGTATGGTGGCTCCTGGGCAGAGCGCGACACTTCCGCTCAAGGATGTGACGCATACCCCTTCGGGTGACATCAAGGCCGATTTCACGGTCATTACTGACTACGGCTCGCTGGTCCAGAAGCAAGCGCCGCTCGCGCGCTGATTGTCGTCTCGCAGTCATAGGCGGGTGCCGCCTCTGACGAGGCGGTCGCGCCGGTAGCTGACGCCGCGTGCTGCGGCAGCAAGCAAACACCGGCTGCGCCCCCAAACGGTTCCCCCCTTCAAAAAATCTGTATGGCTTATGCCGCCTCTGGTGAGGCGGTACGGCCGCCTGCTGCTTTTATCTGGAGAAGGTAAGGATGTCGCCTCGTGACGCCATGACAAAACATGCGCGAGCCTTGGGCTTGCCGCGTGGCTATGTGCTGTCTGCGATGATCGCTGCTGCACTGGCGCCGAAGGCCTATGCCGCGCCAACAGAGAAAGAGAAAGAGACGGACGCGGCTCCTTCGACCTCTGGGACCGTGACATTCGACCCGGACTTCTTCCCGAAGGGTACGAGCAGCCAGGTCGATATTTCTCGCTTCGAGAAAGGCGGCTACATCACCCCCGGCACCTACCGTGCCGATGTGGTCCTGAACCAGCAGTGGCGCGCCCGCGAAGACGTGATGTTTGTGACGGAGCCCGGCTCGCAGCAGACGCAGCTGTGCCTCGACGCACAGTCGCTTTCGCGTTACGGCGTAGACGTCTGGAAAGTCGCGATGGCGGCGGCAGAAGGCAAGGCCGAACGGTTGCCGGAAGGGCGTTTCTGCGCCCCCCTTAGTCGCTATATTCCCGATGCGACCATGAACTTCGACATGGGGAACCAGGAGCTGACGCTCACCGTTCCCCAGATCTACGAGCAGCGCCAGGCCCGCGGCTATGTCGATCCGTCGCAATGGGATGCAGGCACGACGGCAGCCACCCTCAGCTATAACGCAAACGCCTACACGAACAGTGGCGGCACCAACTACTCCAGCGGGTACCTGGGGATCAATGCCGCTATTCACAAAGGTTCGTGGCATGTGTATCACCAGGGCGCGCTGGGCCTGTCGTCCGTCGGTGGGTCGGGCTATCAAGCTGCCGCGACCTATCTTCAGCACGACTTGCCGGCGTGGCGCGAGCAGCTCACGGCGGGTGACCTGTTTACCTCGGGTGAGATGTTTGACAGCGTGCGCGTGCGCGGCGTGCGTCTGGCGACGGAAGATCGCATGCTGCCGCAATCGCTGCGCGGCTTTGCGCCGGTGGTGCGTGGCGTTGCTGAAACCAACGCGCGTGTGGTTGTTCGCCAGAATGGCTACCTGATCTACGAAACCAACGCAGCCCCGGGTCCGTTCGTGATTGATGACCTGTACCCCACCGGGTACGGCGGTGATCTTCATGTGGAAGTGACCGAGGCCGATGGGCGCGTCAAGCGCTTCGTCGTCCCGTTCTCGACGGTGACCCAGTTGCTTCGTCCGGGTATCAGCCGGTGGAGTGCAACGGTAGGGAAGGTCAACGGACTGAATCTGCAGGATGCGCCCGGTATCCTGCAGGGCACCTACCAGCGTGGTCTGACCAACATCCTGACGGCTTACGGCGGTGTCACGCTGGCATCGGGCTATCGCTCGTTCCTGGCCGGTAGTGCTGTGAACACCGACGTGGGTGCGTTCTCGCTGGACGTCACGCAAGCGCATCAGTCGGTGGGTCAATCGTCGTCCGACGGTATGTCGGTGCGCGTGGGTTACAACAAGAACATCGTCAACACCGGCACCAACCTGGCAGTTGCTGCGTATCGCTATTCCACCAGCGGGTTCGTGGGCTTGAGCGACATGGTTGCGGTGCGCGATGCGGCGGCGCGTGGCTTGCCAACGGACATCGTGTTGCGCCAACGCAGCCGCGTCGACTTGAACCTCGCTCAGTCGCTTGGCGAGAAGGCGGGCTCGCTCAACGTGTCGGCCTCCATGCGCAACTACTGGTCGGGCGGCGGCAGTCAGTTGGACTACACCATTGGCTATTCGAACCGGTGGCGTAACCTGACCTACAGCATCACCGCGCAACGCACGCGGGAGTCCATTGCCAACGCGGGGCGCTGGAGCGATTTCAACCAGATCCCGGGTGCGATCGATGCGCCCACGCCGACGATCGATTCACGGTGGGATACACGGCTCTTCTTTACCGTCAGCATCCCCCTGGGCTCGAAGGTCACCTCGCCAACGGTCTCGGCCTCGCACAGCCAGTCGCATCGGGACGGCAGCAACAGTCAGGTCAGCCTGTCCGGCAATGCCGGCGAAGACCAGCGTATCGGCTACGGCATGACCGTGGGCCGCAACGACGGCAGTTCGGCGTTGAGTGCCAATACCCGATACAGCGGCGCCTACGGCCAGGTTGGCGCCAACTACAGCCAAGGTACCGGGTATCGCCAGGTGGGTGTTGGTGCGTCGGGCGGTCTGGTTGTCCACGGCGGCGGCGTGACGTTCGCGCCAATGCTGGGCGACACCATCGGCCTGGTGTATGCCCCTGATGCCGCCGGCGCACGGGTGTCGAACAGCCAGGGTGCCGTGGTTGACCGCAAGGGCTATGCCGTTGTGTCGAACCTGAACCCGTACGAGCTCAACACCGTCACGCTGGACCCGAAGGGCATGGCAGCCGGCACGGAGCTGAAGTCAACCACGGTAAGCGTCGCGCCGCGTGCGGGCGCGGTGGTCAAGCTGACGTATGAGACCAAGGCCGGACGCGCCGTGATTATCGACAGCCAGAAGCCCGATGGGCAGGCGCTGCCTTTCGGGGCGGAAGTGGTGGACGATCAAGGCACGAACGTTGGCGTGGTTGGACAGGCCAGCCGCGTCATCGCCACGGGCCTGCTGACTTCGGGCGCGCTGACGGTGCGTTGGGGCGAGGGCGCGGAAAACAGCTGTCGCATCAACGTAACGCTGCCAGACAAGCCGGCTGCGAGCGGTTTCGAGCGCTTTGATGCCGTTTGTGAGCCTGGTGCGCCAAGTGAGCCAAGTGCACCAGCGGTGCAGCCGGTCAATCTTTCCGAGGCATTCGGTCAGGCGCCGCAGCCCCATGGCGCGATGCTGACAAAGGCGCGTTTTTCTTCCACGCGGTTGACGCCGTCACCGCGCACTGAAGTGCAGGGCTAACCATGCGACAAAGCAATTCATCGATCCGTACGCTGTGGCGCGCATTGGCAGCGTTGGCGCTGTGCGGCGCGTCTTCTGCAGCGCTGGCCCAGTCATCCAACGTGAGTGTGACTGGGCGTTTGACAGCGGGCACGTGCCAATGGGGTGTGGGCGGCTCTGACCACGCGGTCCCCTTGGATCCGGTCAAAGTCTCCCAGCTCAAACAAGGTCAGGTGACTGGGCTGAAGACGTTCACCCTGGCGCTGACCAACTGCGCTGCAGGGCTGATCAGCGCAACGTTCACCTTCTCGGGCACGTCTGATGCCACGGACAAGCTGCGCTATCGCAATAACGGTACGGCAGCCGGTGTGGCCGTCGAGTTGCAATCGAGCGATGGAAGAACGATCGGCGCCGATGGAACGGCCAATCAGCGCACGGCCACCGTCATCGGCAATCAGGTCACGCTCCCGTTGCAGGCGGGGTATTGGCAGGTTGGCGCACGTGCCTCAAGTGGAACCGTTGATACCGGTATCACCTTTGCGATTCAGTACAACTAGAAAGGCCGGTTAGCGGGCGCGAGGGCGGGTGGTTCGTTTCGCCCTTTTGTCTCGGTGTGGTCTTAGTCTTCCGGATGCGCCGACGTTGTTCTTCAACGTCGGCGCTTGTCTTTGTGTGTGGCTTGTCACGTAAGATGGCGCGCAGTGCTTCGTGCCGCCCAGGACTGCCACGCCATGCCCAACACCCCCTCATCCACCGTACTCTCGGCCATGCGCCGCTTTCGGCGTTCTGCGCTGTTTGGCGGCGGTATCGTCCTCACCGTCTTGGCACTGCTCACGTTCGGCATTGCAGTGGCGTCGATGGTCTATGCGCATATCGAGGCAGAGCGGCGCGAGCTGGCCGTTGAGGGCCAGCGGATGGCCGGCGAGGTGGCCAAGGCCGAGGTCGTGCTGCGCAGCACCATCTACATGGCCGAGCTGGTCTGGAACCAGAACCTGACTGCCGCCCCGGGCGATGCTGCCCGCTTTCATGCAAATGGCGGCCAACTGGTGCGCCAGCATGACAGCGGCCTGCATTCCGTGTTGTTTGCCAGCGCCACGCCCAACACGCCCGTGCCCGACCTTGAGCGCTTCATTGCGTTGACCGACAGTGTCTCGCGCACGCTGTCCACCACCGCCGCCATCCAGGGCTACCGGTTCACCACGTACCTCTACACACCGTCGCACGACTTCCTGGCGATCTCGGCCTTCCCCTGGCCCGAGCAGGCCAAGCTCGACGCAGCGTTGGCGAACCGGCCGGCGCTGTTCAATGCGCTCACGCAGCAAGACGGCCAATCCATCGCCCCCGCCACCACCATTGACTCGGGCACCGGCCTGCACACGGTGCGTTGGCTTGCGCCTTATCGCAACCCGTTGACGGGCGAGCTGTCGATCCGCATGTCGATCCAGGGGCTGGACACCACCGGCAAGCCGTTTGCCGTGTTTGTGTGCGAGGTCGCGCCGGCCGATGTGCTGATATCGCTGTCGACCGACCGGTTTGACGGCACGTTCGTTGTCTTGGGCAGCGGCGGCATTCCTGTTGCAACGAGTGCGGGCGATCGCGCGCGGCCCGAGATCCTGGAAGCGGTGCGCGAGCTGCCCCGCGCGCCCGGCATGGTGGCCAAACGCGCCAGCAACGGTGTCTTCATGGTTGCCGCGCCGCCTGGTCCTGCGGGTGGGCGTGTCGTGTATGCATTCCACTGGCGCGACGTGCTGGCGAGCGTCTGGCCGCAGATCCGGTTGACGCTGCTGCTGACAGCGGGGCTGATCACCGTGCTGTGGGTGCTGCTGTGGTGGTTCAACCGGCGTGTCTTCGTGCCGATGCTCGAACGCTCCGAACGTGTGGTCGAAACCGAGCGCCTGAACCAGATGCTGATTGAACTGGCGCCCATTGGCCTGAGTGTCATCGACGTCCGCAGCGGCATGCCCATGCTGAGCAGCCCGGTGATGAACGAGGTGGCTGGCAAGGCCATTACCGATGCCCCGTCGCTGCCCGCAGAAATAGTGCGCCGCTATGCCACGCGTGGCAGCGCGGGTGTCATACGTGACGACGTTGCATTTGCCACAGCCGATGGCGGCCAGATCGATCTGGCGCTCAGCCTGGCGCAGGTGCCCTACCGCAACACCGATGTCCTGGTGCTGGCCTTTGCCGACATCACCGACAAAAAGCGCACCGAACTGGCGTTGCACGAAGCCAAGCAGGCCGCAGACAACGCCAACCGCGCCAAGTCTGTCTTCCTGGCAACGATGAGCCACGAGATCCGTACGCCGCTGAACGCCATCCTGGGCAACCTGGAGCTGGTCGGGCGCATGCCGCTGCAACCCGCCGTGAGCGAACGGCTGCAGACCGTCACCGCGTCGTCAAACGCGCTGCTCGGCATCATCAACGACGTGCTGGATTTTTCGAAGATCGAAGCAGGGCAGCTCTCCGTTGAATCCATTCCGTTTGATGTGGCGACGGTGGTGCGCCAGGTTGCCGCCATCTTTGAACCCATTGCGCAGGAAAAAGGCCTGCAGTTCGACTGCGTCGTGGGTGACAGCGTCGCCCCCTCGTACCTGGGTGACCCGACGCGCGTGCGCCAGATTGTCTCCAACCTGCTCAGCAACGCCATCAAGTTCACCGACAAGGGCGGGGTGCAGATCGCGCTGCGCGCCGAGCAAGATGCAGCCGGCAAGCCCGGCATTGCCATTCGCGTGGTCGACAGCGGTATCGGGATGAGCGCCGAGCAGCAGGCACGCCTGTTCGAGCCGTTCGTGCAGGCAGACGCCACCATTACGCGCCGGTTTGGCGGCAGCGGCCTTGGGCTTGCGCTGTGCCGCAGGCTGGTGGGCTTGATGGGCGGCACCATTGCGCTGGAAAGCACGCCTGGGCAGGGCAGCCAGTTTGTCGTCACGCTGCCGTTTGCCATCGCCGATGCCGGTGCCGTTGCTGACGCTGGTGTCGATGCTGGCAACGACGCGGCACCGGTGGCAAGCGTGGCGCACGTACGTGTATTGGCTGCCGACGACCAGGCCGCCAACCGTGAGCTGATCCGCATGCAGGTCGAAGCGCTCGGCTATCGGGTCGACATGGCCGACAGCGGCGACGCTGCCCTGCACCGCTTCAACGCCCAGCCCTATGACATCGTGCTGACCGACCTGAACATGCCCGGCATGGACGGCTACGGGCTCGCGCGGCGTCTGCGGGCGCAGGGCGCAAAGGTGCCGATCATCGCCCTGACTGCTCATGCAGAAGTGGAAGAACACCGCCGCTGCATACAAGAGGGCATCGATGCCGTGCTCGTCAAACCGGTGCTGCTCAAAACGCTCGATGCCACGCTGCGCCGCATGCTGCGCGCCAAGGCCGTGGTGGCTCAGGCCCCCGAGCCTGTGCCCGGTAACGGTGTCGGCATTGGTGAAGGGCGTTTGTCAGGCGCGATCCTGACAGCGCTCACCCAGTCAACGCAGGCGCAGCTTGCCGCGCTGCGCGTGGCGCTCTCAACGGGCGACCGCAACGCTGCGCTGCGCGACCTGCACGCCATGAAAGGCACGTTCGCCATGGTGCACGAGCAGGCCGTCTCAGATGCGTGCGCAGAGATGGAGCAACACGCCAAGCAAGGGGATGACCTGGTCGCCCTTCAGCCCGCGTTGGAGCGGCTTGCCGTACTGACCCAAGACGTGCTTGCGCGCCGCAGTGCGTAGGCGTGCGCAACCCACCGGCGCACACGTTGCCATGTCACGCATCGCTTAGCGGTGCGTCGATCGGGCCGCCCTGGTCATGCAGCGGATCGGCGTTGCGTGACACCGCCGGCAAGATCCCCGTCTCGATGCCGTAACGCACCAGATCCACATCACGCACGATATTGAGCTTGCGCATGGCCGCGTTCTTCTGCGTGCTGATCGTCTTCTTGCTGCGATGCAGTTGCGCGGCAATCTCGTTCACCGTCATGCCCGACACAAACAGCCGCACCACTTCCAGCTCGCGCGGTGTCAGTGGTGGTGGGCTGCTGGCGCCGCGCTGGGGTGGCTCGATGGTGCGCAGGATCTTCTCAATATTGGGCGAGGCATAGCGGCGGTCGGCAAACGCCGCACGCACCGCCAGAGACAGGTGGTGCATGAGGTCAGATTTGCTCACGATGCAGCCCACCTCCACCCAAAGCGCCTGCAGCAGCGCCGGGTTCTCGATCATCGTCATCACCGCAATGCGCACATGCGGATAGCGCTGCCGGATCAACGACAGCAACGCCATGCCATCACCATAGCGGCCGCTGGGCATGGCGTAGTCACACACCAGCACGTCGATGGGGGTGCGATCGAGCAGGTCGATCAGATCAGTGGAGTCGCGCGCCACGCCACCGATCAAAATCGACGGGCTGGTTGCAAATTCATGCTTGACGCCAAAGAGGATGGCCGGGTGGTCATCCGCCACTGCAACGCGGATCAGAACAGGATTCATGAGTCATGGGTCATCAGGCAACGACTGGATCGGGGGTGCCGCCGCACACGCACGGGACGGGTCTTTCAGACACAGCCCCGACTCTATGGCTGCGGGCAGGGCACGAACAGCGGAAGCGTCCGAAAACCATGTCAAACCTGGTGGACAAAAGAAAAAAGGGCCCCGGTTGCCCGGAGCCCTTCCCCTCATACGCCGCGCGTTTGACCTGTCTGCCTCCCAAGAAGGAACTGGGATGAACGCTATCGGAAGACAGACAGCCCTTACACGCAGGCCAGAGCTTTGGTAACGGCTTACCAGTAGAAGCCGCCGCCCACCACCGCGCCAACTTCACCGCGGCTGCTGGTGTTGATCGCGGCCTTGACCGTCCACTTGCCGTCGCGGGTCATGTAAGACGCGCCAACGGCCGTGCCGTACTCACCACCGTACGTGCTGCCCGAGATGGCCATGAACGTGCGGCCCGGCATGGACGACTGCGGCAAGCCTGCCACCGCCATCGCTGCGGCCACGCCGCCCATGGCGTCTTGGCGTGCGCTGCGCACCGAGTTGTTCATCTGCTGCACGTTCACAGCATCCGTTGGTGCCGTACCGGCTGCAACGTTGGTGATCTGACGCTCAGCGCCTGCCGAACCGACCGACACGGTGCCTTCACGATCCGCCACCGAACCTTGGCCCAGAGCAACGGCATTGTCAGCCGACGCATTTGCACCCTGGCCGATGGCCGAGCTGTTCGAACCCGATGCGCTCGAACCCTGGCCGATCGCGGAGCTGTTGCTGCCCGATGCCACCGCACCCTGGCCGACTGCCGAGCTGTAATCACCCGAGGCATCAGCACCCTTACCCACTTGCGTGCTGTCCATGCCCGAGCCGCTGAAGTCGGCCGGGCCGCCCGAACCACCACCGCTGCCGCCGCCGTTCTGCTCAAGGTTCGTCACACGGCCATCCAGGTACGAGTAGTAGTTGCCGACCTTCTGCTCCAGATCAAACAACTGGCCACCGTTGACCGCCTGCATGCTGCCCGAAGCGATCAGGCCCGGCGCCACGTTGTTCAGCACCGTACCGCCCGTGCCACCAAACGTCACGCTGCTCAGGGTGATGTCGTCATACACCACGGCTGCCATCGGCAGGTTGGTGTTCGGGTCGAACAGGCCCATGGCCTTGAGTTGCGCGATCGAAGCTGCATCGTTATCGGCCACGCCGTTGGCCACACCGTTCAAGCGGCGGTCACCCGCGGTGCCTGCAAAGTTCACGACCGTGCCGCCCGTGGCCGCAGCCACCGTCACATCGGCATTCGGGCCGGCTTGCTGCACCAGGCCGATCGAGCCGTTGCTCAGGTCGTTACGGATGTTGGTGATGTCGCCTTCGTTCTTCGTCACACGGCCATCCAGGTTGGCCACGTTCACGTTGGTGGTGTTCAGTTGGTCACCCGTCACCGCATCGGTGCTGCCTGCGGCCACGTCGCCATTGGCAATGCCCGTCAGCTTGCGAGCGCCGTCGGTGCCCGTGAAGTCGACCTTGTCGCCACCCGTTGCCGCCGCCACCGTGATGTCCTTGGTGGTTGCGTTCTGCTGCACCAGACCAATCGTGCCGTTACCCACTTGCTGCTGCAGGTTGGTGATGTTGGTTTCGTTGACGGTCGTACGGCCATCCAGGTTCGTCACGGCATCGCCCACGTTGTGGACGATGGTCGTGCCACCGTTGCCATCGCCAACCGTGAAGCTCGGTTGCGTGATCGAACCATCCGGGTTGACCGACGAGCCCGCGCCGATGGCGTCTGCCACGCTTTGCGACACGCCGTGCAGTTGCGAACCGTTGATCGCTTCCTTGCTCGTTGCCGAAACATCACCGTTGGCCACACCCACCAGCTTGCGGTCGCCCGCCGTACCAGCAAAGTTGACGTTGGCACCATCGGTGGCAGCGCCCACGGTCAGGTCTGCACCTGCGCCCGCTTGCTGCACCAGACCAATCGTGCCGTTGCCCACTTGCTGCTGCAGGTTGGTGATGTCGGTCGTGTTCTGCGTGATGTTGGTTTCATTGGTAGTCGTACGGCCATCCAGGTTCGTGACCGCATCGCCCACGTTGTGGACGATGGTCGTACCACCCTTGCCATCGCCAACCGTAAAGCTCGGGGCAGAGATGGAGCCATCCGGATTGACCGTCGAGCCCGCACCGATGGCCGAGGCCACGCTGTCGGCCACGCCGTGCAGCTGCGAACCATTGATCGCGTCTTGGCTGGTGGCCGAGACCGCGCCGTTGGCTACGCCGGTCAGCGTGCGAACGCCGTCCGTGCCGGTAAAGTCGACCTTGTCGCCGCCAGTTGCCGCCGCCACGGTGATGTCCTTGGTGGTTGCGTTCTGCTGCACCAGGCCAATCGTGCCGTTCCCCACTTGCTGCTGCAGGTTGGTGATGTTGGTTTCGTTGGTGGTCGTACGGCCATCCAGGTTGGTCACCGCATCGCCCACGTTGTGGACGATGGTCGTGCCACCGTTGCCATCGCCAACCGTGAAGCTCGGGGCCGAGATGGAGCCATCCGGATTGACCGTCGAGCCCGCACCGATGGCCGAGGCCACGCTGTCGGCCACGCCGTGCAGTTGCGAACCATTGATCGCGTCTTGGCTGGTGGCCGAGACGGCGCCGTTGGCCACGCCAGTCAGCGTACGAACGCCGTCCGTGCCGGTAAAGTCGACCTTGTCGCCGCCAGTTGCCGCCGCCACGGTGATGTCCTTGGTGGTCGCATCCTGCTGCACCAGGCCGATCGTGCCGTTGCCCAGTTGGCTGCGGATGTCGGTGATGTCGCCTTCGGCAACCGTCACGCGGCCATCGAGGTTGGTCACGTTGGTGTTGATCGTGGTGATGTCACCTTCGTTCTTGGTCACACGGCCATCCAGGTTGGCCACGTTCACGTTGGTCGTGTTCAGTTGGTCGCCCGTCACCGCATCGGTGCTGCCCGCAGCCACGTTGCCGTTGGCCAGACCCGTCAGCTTGCGGACGCCGTCCGTGCCCGTGAAGTCGACCTTGTCGCCACCCGTTGCCGCCGCCACGGAGATGTCCTTGGTGGTTGCATCTTGCTGCACCAGGCCGATCGAGCCGTTGCCCAGTTGGCTGCGGATGTCGATGATGTCGCCTTCGGCAACCGTCACGCGGCCATCGAGGTTGGTCACGTTGGTGTTGATCGTGGTGATGTCACCTTCGTTCTTGGTCACACGGCCATCCAGGTTGGCCACGTTCACGTTGGTCGTGTTCAGTTGGTCGCCCGTCACCGCATCGGTGCTGCCCGCAGCCACGTTGCCGTTGGCCAGACCCGTCAGCGTGCGAACGCCGTCGGTGCCGGTGAAGTCAACCTTGTCGCCACCCGTTGCCGCCGCCACGGAGATGTCCTTGGTGGTCGCGTCTTGCTGCACCAGGCCGATCGTGCCGTTGCTCAGGCCGTTGCGGATGTTGGTGATGTCGGTCGTGTTCTGCGTGATGTTGCCTTCGGCAACCGTCACGCGGCCATCCAGGTTGGCCACGTTCACGTTGGTCGTGTTCAGTTGGTCGCCCGTCACTGCGTCGGTGCTGCCCGCAGCCAGGTTGCCGTTGGCCAGACCGGTCAGCGTACGAACGCCGTCCGTGCCGGTAAAGTCGACCTTGTCGCCACCCGTTGCCGCCGCCACGGAGATGTCCTTGGTGGTCGCGTCTTGCTGCACCAGGCCGATCGTGCCGTTGTTCAGGCCGTTGCGGATGTTGGTGATGTCGGTCGTGTTCTGCGTGATGTTGCCTTCGGCAGTCGTTACACGGCCGTCGAGGTTGGTCACGTTGGTGTTGATCGTGGTGATGTCACCTTCGTTCTTGGTGACACGGCCATCCAGGTTGGCCACGTTCACGTTGGTCGTGTTCAGTTGGTCACCCGTCACTGCGTCGGTGCTGCCCGCAGCCACGTTGCCGTTGGCCAGACCCGTCAGCGTGCGAACGCCGTCGGTGCCGGTGAAGTCGACCTTGTTGCCGCCAGTTGCTGCCGCCACGCTGATGTCCTTGGTGGTCGCGTCTTGCTGCACCAGGCCGATCGTGCCGTTGTTCAGGCCGTTGCGGATGTTGGTGATGTCGGTCGTGTTTTGCGTGATGTTGCCGTTGGCGGTGCTCAGGCCATTGTCGAGCGCAGCCAATGCCCCGCCCACGGTGGTTTGCGGGCCGCCGTTGGTGAGGTTGTACGTCGGGCCGGTGACGGCACCCGTGTTCGGGTCGATGCTGGCGCCGCCGCCCAGGGCGGTGACGACCGGGGTGAGCTGCGACACGTTCACGGCGTCGGTAGCTTGCGTGCCGGCGGCCATGTTGACGAGCTTGCGCTGCGTGGTGGTATTGCCGATCGACACGGTGTTGGCGGCGCTGGCGATCGAGCCAGAACCCAAGGCGACCGAGCCCGTGGCAGTGGCCTGAACGTCGGCGTTTTGGCCCACGGCGATGCCATTGTCAGCAGTGCCGCGCGCATTCACGCCCATTGCAATGGCGTTTGACCCCGTGGCACGTGCCCGGAATGCGTCGTTGTCGGTGCTGCCCAGGGCGATCGAGTTGGCACCCGAGGCTTCGGCGTTGACGCCGGTCGCAATGCTGCGGGCGCCAGAGGCGTTTGCGAGGTTGCCCACGGCAATGTTGCCGGCAACGGTTCCCGCGTTGGCAGAGGCGCCGATCGCGACCGCGTTGGCGGCAGCGTTGGCCAAGTTGCCGAGGGCGGTTGCGCTGGTTCCGGTTGCCTTCGCCTCGCTACCCAGTGCCACGGCATTTTCTGCGCTGGCCTCACTCTGACGCCCCAGGGCAGTCGCACCCTGTTGCGAGGCCTTTGACGCGATCCCTACCGAAACGGCGCCCGCCCCCGTTGCCTGTGCGTACGTCAAGGTGCTGGTGGCACCACCGATGGCGATGGCGCCATCGGCCGATGCGGTTGCACCGTACTTGCCGGATTGGCCCGTACCGATCGCAACGCTGCCGACACCACTCGATAGTGTGCCGCCGCCCAATGCCATCGATCCATAGGTGCCGAGTGACTGGGCGCCCTGACCAATGGCGAGGCCGTTGCCGGTTCTGATAGTTGGGCTGCCAACGGTAGCGCTAGGGCCAATTGCAATGCCGGACGCGCTGTTATTTACGCTTGCCGTGCCCCCGCTGTTAGTGATCTTGATGTACGTATCATCCAGCGCGGCATTCGTGCCAATGCCACTCGTGCCGATGGCGCTCGTGCCCATGGTGCCGATGCTGGCGGGCGTGCACACGCCAGCGGTATCCGTCGTGCCCTTGCGACCGTCTTCGGTCGTGCACTCTTCAGCAGCAAATGCGCCGCCCATGGCAGCACCACCCAGCGCCAGCGCAACCACAGTGCGGCGTGCGGCACGTGCCGTGCCCTTGCTGCGCGACTTGGCTGTTTCAGCGGCCGCTGCCCACGTATTCGTTGTTGCGTTCCACACGCTGCGATAGACCTTGTTCATATCCCTGTTCCTTCATGGTTGGGTGGGTTGATGAGTCCATGCTAGGGATTGGCGGGTTTTCGTTGAATGAGAAACGTCTTAAATTTGTGCAGATGCGCAAGCCGGCGGATGGCCGTGTGGCGCGCGCAACGGCAATGTAGAGGCTCGGGGGTATGTTGAGTTGCCATGACTGGCCTTAGGGAGCGGGCGCTTGGCTCGGATTGAGACGGGTCCGCATTCTTCCCGGAATGCCATAGGACATTCCCCTGGATGCAGAATCCGCGCGTGAGGTGGCGCTACAGGCACATCAAGGAATGGACTGCGCCAAAGAAAAAAAGCCCGTGCCATGGTGGCAACGGGCTTTTTCAAGATTGATTCAACAAAGCGGCATGGCAGGGCGGGCAGACCGGCCCGCCCAGTGCCTTACCACTGGTACGACGCGCCTGCGCCGACGGTCGTGCCGCCGCTGGACAGGCCCACGCCCGCCTTCATCTTGATGTTTTGGGTGATGCGCGCCTCGCCGCCGATTGCAACGGCCTGGTAGCCCTTGTAGCTCGCGCTACCAATACCCAGCGACAGGTTCTTGCCCGGGTCCACACCCGGAATCATCGTCAGCGCGGTGGCTGCGGCAATGCCGGCGTAGGCGTTGCGCGACAGATCGTCGACCTGATTCTGCAGTCCGCCAATGGCGCGGTCGAGCTGGCCCTTGTTCACTGCATCGGTGTCACGCACGCCGTCCTTCACGTTGGTGAGGTAGCGCTCGTTGCCTTCCGAGCCGAACGACACAGCATCATCACGATCTGCACGCGAGCCCTGACCGATGGCGGTGGAGTTGCTGCCCGTGGCGCTGGAGCCTTGGCCGATGGCCGTGCTGTTTTCGCCAGAGGCGGCCGAACCGTTGCCGACTGCCGTGCTGCTGTCACCCGAAGCACTGGCGCCCGCGCCCACTTGCGTGCTGTCCTTGCCCGAGCCGCTGAAGTCCACCGGGCCGCCCGAACCACCACCGCTGCCGCCGCCGTTCTGCTCAAGGTTCGTCACACGGCCATCCAGGTACGAGTAGTAGCTGCCCATCTTCTGTTCCAGGTCAAACAACTGGCCACCGTTGACCGCCTGCATGCTGCCCGAAGCGATCAGGCCTGGCGCCACGTTGTTCAGCACCGTGCCGCCCGTGCCACCAAACGTCACGCTGCTCAGGGTGATGTCGTCATACACCACGGCTGCCATCGGCAGGTTGGCGTTCGGATCCCACAGGCCCATGGCCTTCATCTGGGCGATGGACACAGCATCGTTATCCGCCACACCGTTGGCCACGCCGTTCAAGCGGCGGTCACCCGCGGTGCCTGCAAAGTTGACGACCGTGCCGCCCGTGGCCGCAGCCACCGTCACATCGGCATTCGGGCCGGCTTGCTGCACCAGGCCGATCGAGCCGTTGCTCAGGTCGTTACGGATGTTGGTGATGTCACCTTCATTCTTCGTCACACGGCCATCCAGGTTGGCCACGTTCAGGTTGGTGGTGTTCAGTTGGTCACCCGTCACCGCATCGGTGCTGCCTGCGGCCACGTCGCCGTTGGCAATGCCCGTCAGCTTGCGAGCGCCTTCGGTGCCCGTGAAGTCGACAGCCTTGCCATCGGTAGCGGCACCCACGGTCAGGTTTGCACCCGCACCGGCTTGCTGCACCAGACCAATCGTGCCGTTACCCACTTGCTGCTGCAGGTTGGTGATGTTGGTTTCGTTGGTGGTCGTACGGCCATCCAGGTTCGTCACGGCATCGCCCACGTTGTGCACGATCGTCGTGCCACCGTTGCCATCACCCACGGTAAAGCTCGGTTGCGTGATCGAACCATCCGGGTTGACCGACGAGCCCGCGCCGATGGCGTCTGCCACGCTTTGCGACACGCCGTGCAGTTGCGAACCGTTGATCGCTTCCTTGCTCGTTGCCGAAACATCACCGTTGGCCACACCCACCAGCTTGCGGTCGCCCGCCGTACCAGCAAAGTTGACGTTGGCACCATCGGTGGCAGCGCCCACGGTCAGGTCTGCACCTGCGCCCGCTTGCTGTACCAGACCAATCGTGCCGTTACCCACCTGCGCTTGCAGGTTGGTGATGTCGGTCGTGTTCTGCGTGATGTTGCCTTCGGCAACCGTCATGCGGCCATCCAGGTTGGTCACGTTGGTGTTGATCGTGGTGATGTCACCTTCGTTCTTGGTCACACGGCCATCCAGGTTGGCCACGTTCACGTTGGTCGTGTTCAGTTGGTCACCCGTCACTGCATCAGTGCTGCCT
This sequence comes from Ralstonia sp. A12, assembly GCF_000801955.1. Classification (GTDB taxonomy): domain Bacteria; phylum Pseudomonadota; class Gammaproteobacteria; order Burkholderiales; family Burkholderiaceae; genus Ralstonia. The sequence goes on along the minus strand of NZ_JSZO01000016.1, from coordinate 25,972 downwards.
GCGGCCACGTTGCCGTTGGCCAGACCCGTCAGTTTGCGAACGCCGTCGGTGCCGGTGAAGTCAACCTTGTCGCCGCCAGTTGCCGCCGCCACGGAGATGTCCTTGGTGGTCGCATCCTGCTGCACCAGACCAATCGTGCCGTTGCGGAGGTTGGTGATGTCGGTCGTGTTCTGCGTGATGTTGCCGTTGGCGGTGCTCAGGCCGTTGTCCAGGCCCTTGAGCGCGTCTTCCACGTTGTAGGTGATGCCGCCGTTGGTGAGGTTGTAGGTCGGGCCGGTCACCGAACCATCCGCGTTGACCGTTGCACCGCCGCCGAGTGCGTTCACGACCGGCGTGAGCTGCGAGACGTTCACGGCATCCGTGGCTGCCGTGCCGGCGGCCATGTTGGTGATCTGGCGTTTCGTGGTGGCGCTGCCGACCGAGACGGAATTAGCGCGATCCGTGGCCGAATTTGTGCCCAGCGCGACTGCGTCCGTATGCGAAGCCTTGGCGCCTGCGCCCAGCGCGGCCGCACCCTGTTGCGAGGCGCTTGACGCGACCCCTACCGAAACGGCGCCCGCTCCCGTTGCCTGTGCAAACGTCAAGTTGCTGGTGGAACCACCGATGGCGACGGCGCCATCGGCCGATGCAGTCGCACCGGCCTTGCCGCTTTGGCCCGTACCGATCGCAACGCTGCCGACACCGCTCGATTGTGCGCCGCCGCCCAATGCCAGTGCGCCATAGCTGGTGCTCGCGAAGGCGCCAGAACCAATGGCAATGCCATTGTTGGCCTTTGCATCAACGGTGGCGGAACCGCCAATCGCAATGCCGGCAGTGCTGTCAACTCGGCTTGCGTTGGAAGCGCCGATGACCTTGATGAACGTATCGTCCAGCGCGGCATTCGTACCAATGCCACTCGTGCCGATGGCGCTCGTGCCCATGGTGCCCATGCTGGCGGGCGTGCACACACCAGCCGAATCTTTCGCGCCCTTGCGGCCATCGTCGGTCGTGCACTCTTCAGCAGCAAACGCGCCGCCCATGGCAGCACCACCCAGCGCCAGCGCTACCACAGCGCGGCGTGCGGCACGTGCCGTGCCCTTGCTGTGCGACTTGGCCGTTTCGGCGGCCGCTGCCCACGTATTCGTTGTTGCGTTCCACACGCTGCGATAGACCTTGTTCATATCCCGGTTCCTTCATGGTTGGTTAGGTTGATGAGTCCATGCTAGGGATCGACGGGTTTTCGTTGAATGAGAAAAGTCCTAAATCTTGTGCAGGTGCACATTGGGGCCGATGCGCGTGCATGGCCCGCAACGCCTGGCGGGCGCTGGCCCAAAGCAAAAGCCCCCGCACGGGGCGGGGGCTGGCTGACTGGCGGTGCAGCGTTACTGTGCTGGCGCCGGTTCCTTTTTCACCGTGCGGCTGCTGAACCGCACCGACAGCGCCTTGCGTGCGGTATCCAGCGCTTCACCCTTGCCGGCCACCTTCAGCAAGGCATAGCCCTCCAGTGCGGCGGTCATCACATCGCTGCCCAGCGCAAGTTGCGAGTCGCGCATTTTTTCAGTGAGCTTTTCGATGCGGATGAGGCGCGTGCGCAGCGTGTCGAAGCCCGCCAGATCGCGGCGCATTTCCGCCACGTTGAAGTTGGGCGGCAGCACGTTCGGGTTGGTGCCGAGGATTTCCACCGCCTGGCGGCAGAAGGCTTCAGATTTGTCGCCCATTTTGGTGAGCGTGTGGCGCTCGGTGGGGGAGAGGTCGATCAGGCCGATGAGCTTGTCTTCCAGCGTCTTGAGCGCGCCGTCAATGGCGGCCAGATCAGTGGTGGTGGGGGCAAACGAAATCAGGTTTTGCGTCATTGCATGCCTTATGAGTTGAACAACCACGTCATGCCGGTTGGCACGACCGCGCGAGAGTGGCGGGCAAGGCGCGTGACCGCAAGGCCGAAGGGCCGTTTTGGCCGCAGAATCCGAAAACTCCTATGCGCTTGACGATGTGGGAGCGGCGCGCGAGGCGCGACATGTCACTGCCGGGTGTGGGAGAGCCGGCATCGGGTCTTGATGAGTCGATGCCAAGACGCAAAGCCCCGGTGCCGGGTCAAAAAGAGTCGGCTATCGGGTCTTTGAGAGACAGCGCCGAGACTCGGAGAGCCAGCGCCGAGACAAAAAGAGTCACCCCTCGGGTCTTTTAGCGCCAGCGTCGAGACGCAGAGAGCCAGCGTCGAGACGCAGAGAGCCAGCGGCGGGTCTAAAAGAGTCGACCATCGGGTCTTTGAGAGTCAGCGCTGGGTCTTAGTGTGTCGGCGGGGCTCGCAGCCGTATCGACGCCGAAGAATCAGAATCCGGGCCGCGCCCGCATCGCTATAATTGCGACCGCTGCCGCACCAACGGTAGCCGGGTTTAGCGACCTGAAACACCAAGGGCGGACGATTGCTGCACGCAATCGCACTGCTGCTCCCGTTCGCGCCTACTCTGGCGGGCCGGGTGGTGAGACCTTCGGGTCTACCGGTTTCCTTGGGGGCCGGGTCGCTAACACCACCGTCAGGCCCGCCACCCTCGTTTAGCGCCGAGATGGCGGGTCTCCTTCAATCCCAAGGAGGCTCTATGCCAAGCACCCAACGCGGGCACCGCCCCGCGTCTTACCCATCCCCACCCACACGCCGCCCCCAAACCTGCCGGTCAGGAGGTGCGCAATGACGCCAACCCAACGCCGCATCTACCTGACCGGCGCACTGGCCGCGCGAGACTACCTGCGCTACACGCAGACCGATCTGCGCACCCACCGCCAGCTCCGGCCCGACACGCTGCGCTGGGAACTGGCCTACGCCGCCCGGCAGCCGCCAGAGTTTCGGGCGGGGTTTCTGGATGGCATCGGCGCGTTTGTGTCGATGGTGCTGGAAGGGTGTCAGGTCAACCCTGACACGTGGGAAGTGCTGACCGCCTTAGAGCGGGCTGGCGAGCGCCAGTAACGATAAAAGATAGAAAGACGTATCCCTGAGACGGGCAGGGATGCCATCAAGCCGGTGCAACGCCGCGCTGCCAGTCAAATGTTGGTGACTGTGCCTTCAAATTTAAGAGCCGTCTGATAACGCCGTGGGCCGTTGATCGTCACAATCAGGCCCCGGAGTTTCGGACCTGTCTATTTGCTCTGCTGCCAGTACGGCTGAGCGCCTTCTGAGATCTCCCCACACCGCAAGCTGCTGCACATGGGGGCAGCAAACGCGCCAGTGGGTCAGGTCCTCTCCATTCCGACTCCAACGATGAGGTGATGCATGTCTCTCCGCCGTTTTATGGCCGCTTGCCTCTTGGTGATGGGGTGCGGTGCCAGTGCAGTGCAAGCCGGTGTGGTCATCGGCGGGACGCGTGTCATCTATCCCGCCAATGTGAAGGAGGTGACGGTGCCCTTGGATAACGAGGGCACGCGGCCTGTGCTGGTGCAGGTGTGGGTGGACGCGGGCGACCCATCGGCAACGCCGGAGACCATCAAGACACCGTTCTTTATCCGGCCGCCCATGTTTCGCATGGAGCCCGGCAGTGGCCAAGCTGCTCGGTTGAGCTACACGGGTGACCCGCTGCCGGACAACCAAGAAACGCTGTACTGGTTCAACGTGCTGGAGGTGCCGCCCAAGGCGGCGGATTCAGACGCCGACAACAACATCCAGTTTGCGGTGCGCACGCGTATCAAGCTGTTCTTCCGCCCGTCGGGCTTGCAAGGGGATGCCGCAACGGCATTCAAGCAGCTCAGTTGGAAGTGGGTGGCTGGCGAGAAGGGCAAGGACGTTGCCCTGGAGGTGAGCAACCCCACGCCGTACTACGTCAACTTTGGCGATGTTGGGCTGAAGGTTGACGGTGTACTCAAGCGCACGGGTGAGGGCGGCTTTGTGGCACCTCACGCCACGACCACGTTTTCGCTCGCGCCGCTCAAGCTCACGAGCCGCCCCAGTGGCGATGTTCTGGCCAGCTTTGAAGTGATGGACGATTTTGGTGGGTCAAGCGAGCAGGAAGTTCGGCTTGCGCCCTAACGATTTTCTGCAGGCACGCGTGCACTGCAAAACCCTTGACCGTAACCGGCGCTATTGCCAAACCTTCCACCCACAGAGTTCTTCATGAAGATTGCGAACACCAAGCGTTGCCTGCCCCATGTACTGGCTGCCCTGCTGCTGATGGCCGGCGGCGCTACCGAGGCACTTGCTCAAACGTCCACGGTTAACGTAACGGGCAACATTACCGGGAATTGCCAGATTACGGGGGGGGCGTCGCTCACGATTCCTCTTGGTGACGTTGCAGCCAGCACGCTCACGGCAGTTGGCGCTGTCTCTCCTACTGCCGGGATGCAAAACATCACACTGAGCTGCACCGGCAGTCCCGGAATGACGATGACGATGACTGGCACGCAACACTCCGCCACCTCGGACACCACCGTGCTGGCTTTGACCGGCTACGGTAACCCCGGGGTTGCGCGCGGCGTGGGTGTGCAGCTTTTGTATAGCGTCGGCACGACTGGCACACCCACGACGCTGCTGAGCCGCAACGTCGGCGTCCCGATTACCGGCGCCAGCACCGTCACGGTGCGCGTTGGGGCGCGCTACTACACCACCGGGCTGGTCGGGGCAACCCCGGCTGCCGGTACGGCCAATACGACGGCCACGTTGACGTTCACCATCAACTGATCGCGGGGCATCGTCTGAGACAACGATTGCAAGTACCGTCTTTTTTCTCGCGTGTGAGTAGGCACTTCAATGTTGTTAGGCGGCGAGATGATGCGAGATGCTGGGCAATTGGAATCAATCGATCTTCATGGTTTGTGAAGTCATAATCGAAGTGTTTCCATGAACACGAGTGAAAATATTGGGCTGTCTGTGGGTGATGAGGTAGTCAACTGCGCCTTGTGTAATTGGATTCTTGAGTAAATTGGAGTGGCCATGTTTTCATTTCGTTATTTTCTGGCATTAAAACAGCGCCATCTCGGCTTATGTTTTGTCTGGCTGCTCAGCCTGGGTGCGTGGATTTTCTCCTCGTCTGTGTACGCGCAAACCTGCTCTATTCCTGTTCAGTCAGGGCCTCAGACGGTCAATTTTGGCACTATCACGGTGCCGGCAAGTCTTGCAGTAGGCGGCATCATCGCGGAGCAAGTCTCTTCCCCTGGATGGACCACGAATCCCTTCTGCACTGCCGGTACCATTAATTATCGCTACGAGTTGACTAGGTTCACTGCCGCAACCTCTATCCCAAATGTTTATGCAACAAATATTCCAGGGGTTGGTCTCTCAGTCCAACTCTTGGACAATGGGTTCGACGGTGGCCTTTTTTTTCCTATGCAGGGATCGACGAGTCGGGGGCCAGGGCAAGGGTTTCAATACACCAATCGAACCTTTAGGGCCCGTCTCGTAAAGACTGGTGCGATTACGCCTGGTACCATTGCAGCCGGTCAGGTTGCTAGATCCGTCACGAATAACGTGGTGAATATAAGTTTAAATTTTGCCGCGGCCTTCACGGTTCAAAACCCTACTTGCTCGGTCAACACGGCGAGCATCACCATTCCGCTGGGTAACGTCGCGGCTAGCTCGTTCGCTAACGTCGGCTCGGTATCCACCACCCGTGGACCCCAAAATATCGGGCTGACTTGCGCCGCTTCGCCACGCGTCAGAATGTCGTTGCAAGGTACACGAGCCGCTGGTGGCCCCACTACGACGGTGGCCTTGACGGGAGCGGGGGGCGCGGGTGTTGCACAAGGCATTGGCGTGCAGGTGCTCTTTGGCGGTGCCCCGCTGGTCGTCAATTCCACGACCCTGACGACAGTGAGCAACGCTGCTGGCGCCGCGTTGAATGTGCCGATTTCTGCTCGCTACTACCGCACCGGAACCGTCACGGCTGGCCGTGCAAATGCGAGCGCGACGCTGCGGTTTGACTACAACTGAGGCCGCCAGGCGGTAGTAAAGAAAAAAGGGCTTGAACCAACGGTTCAGGCCCTTTCTGCATGTTGGAAGCGCCTCAAGCGCCGTGCGCCATCAAGCCGGCGCAAAAAACCGCTCGTGCAGTTCTTCCAGCCCCAGCGTGCTGATCACCTCATGCAGCCGCTCGGTGGGGCGCCGGCGCGGCAGGTTCTTGTACTGCGCAATGATCAGCTCGTTCTTCATGGAATGTTCCCAGCCGACCAGTTCCGTCACGCTCACTTGATAGCCGTGGGCTTCCAACTGCAGGCAGCGCAGCACGTTGGTGACCTGGCTGCCGAATTCACGCGTGTGCAGCGGGTGGCGCCAGATCTCGGTCAGCGCGTTGCCGAGCGATTTGCCTTTGTTCTTGCGCAGCACGCCGGCCACCTCTGCCTGACAGCACGGCACGATCACGATGGACTGCGCATGCTTTTCCAACGCAAAGCGGATGGCGTCGTCGGTGGCTGTGTTGCAGGCATGCAGCGCGGTCACGATGTCGATGGTGGCCGGCAGGCGGTCTGACGTAATCGACTCCGCTACTGACAAGTTCAGGAACGACATGCCCTTGAAGCCGAGCCGCGCGGCAAGCTCGGTCGACTTGGTGACCAGTTCTTCGCGCGTTTCAATGCCGTAGATGTGCGAGGTGCCGTCGCCGGGTTGTTCTTTGCAGAACAGGTCGTACAGGATGAAGCCCAGGTACGACTTGCCAGCGCCGTGATCGACCAGCGAGACATGCCCCTTGGTTTGCTGCACATCAGCCAGCAGCGGCTCGATGAACTGGAACAGGTGATACACCTGCTTGAGCTTGCGGCGGCTGTCCTGGTTCATCTTGCCGTCGCGCGTCAGGATGTGCAGTTCCTTGAGCAGCTCGATGGACTGGTTGGGGCGGATTTCGTGGGTGGTGTTGGACATCGTCAGGACAACTTGGGCGCACTGCAGCGTGGGCGCAGGCGCCGGGAGAAAAGCGGAAGTGGGTGCCAGTTTACCGAAAGCGGGGCGAGCCCGTATGCCGTCGGTTGTCTGGGGTCCGTAAAAAGACTATATTCAGTCCTGTCCGAACTGGTCAGGAACCACCATGCGCTACTCCTCTCAAGTCAAACCGATCAGCTATCTCAAAGCCAATGCTGCCGAGGTGCTCACGCAATTGGCCGAGCAGCGGGCGCCGTTGGTCATCACCCAGAACGGAGAAGCCAAGGCCGTTCTGCAGGATGTGGCTTCCTATGAAGAGACGCAGGAAACGCTTGCGCTGCTGAAGATCCTGGCACTGGGCACGCAAGAGGTGGCAGACGGCAAGGTCAAGCCCGCTGGTGATGTGCTGGCACGTTTGCGCGCCAAGCGTTCGGAGGGCTGATGGCCAAGGCGTCAGCAGCGTTTCAGGTGTTGCTCACGCAGGGTGCTGAGCAAGACCTGGAATCGATCTACGACTACATCGCCGAGTTTGATTGCATTGCCAACGCAAACTACGTGCTCGACCAGCTTCAGGAGGTTGTGGAGAGCCTGGCGATGCACCCGGAGCGCGGCAATTACCCGAAAGAACTGGCCGCGCTTGGTATCAAGGAGTTTCGGCAAACCGCGTTCAAGCCGTATCGGGTGATTTATCGCGTCTCGGGCAACCACGTCATCATTTACCTCATTGCCGATGGGCGGCGCGACATGCAGTCGGTGCTGGCGCGCAGGCTGCTGGGTGCCTGAGCGTACGACTGCGTATCTCATTTCATCGCATCTCATGTCATGACGCCCGCGACGGGCGCCACTGTGTTTTCTCTGATTCACCTTTGCATGTCTGAACCACTGAATGCCCCTCTGGGTGCTCCCCTTGTTGCCGTGATCGGCGCTGGCCCTGCCGGGCTGATGGCCGCTGAAGTGTTGTCTCGCCAAGGCGTGCGTGTGGCGGTGTTCGATGCCATGCCGTCGGCGGGGCGCAAGTTTCTGCTGGCGGGCATTGGCGGGATGAACATCACGCATTCGGAGCCGCTGGACGCGTTTCTCGGGCGCTATCGCGCGCGGCGCGATGCCCTTGCGCCGCTCATCAACCGCTTCAACCCCGATGCACTGCGCGCGTGGATTCATGGGCTTGGCATCGATACGTTTGTCGGCAGCTCGGGCCGTGTGTTTCCGACCGAGATGAAGGCGGCGCCGTTGCTGCGCGCGTGGTTGCATCGGCTGCGTGAGGCGGGCGTGCAGTTGCAGATGCGGCATCGCTGGGTTGGTTGGGGGGCCGCGTCGGAACCGGGCCATGCACAGGTACTGCGCTTCGACACACCTGACGGCGAGCGCGTTGTGCAGGCCGATGCCGTTGTTCTCGCCATGGGTGGGGGCAGTTGGCCGCGCCTGGGTTCGGATGGCGCCTGGGTGCCGCACCTGGCGGCGCGCGGTGTGCAGGTGTTGCCGCTCCAGCCCGCCAACTGTGGGTTTGATGCAGACTGGAGCGCGTATTTTCAGGAGCGCTTTGCGGGGCAGCCCGTCAAGTCGGTTGGCATTGGCTTGCCGTCGGGTGACGACGGTGCGCTGCAATTCCGCCAGGGCGAGTTCATGGTCACGCAGACGGGGGTGGAGGGCAGCCTCGTCTATGCGTTGTCAGCGCCCATTCGCGATGCGCTTGCCGCAGACGGTGAAACGACGATCTGGCTGGACTTGGCGCCCGGGTGGAGTGCGCAGCGTGTGACCGATGAGCTGATGCGCCCGCGCGGCGCGCGCTCGATGTCGAGCCATCTGCAGAGCAAACTGAACATCACCGGTGTGAAGCTGGGGCTGCTGCGCGAGTGTCTGTCGAAGGAGGCGTTTGCCGATCTCGCGCAGTTGGCCGCTGCCATCAAGGCGTTGCCATTGCGGCTCACGCGCACCCGGCCCATCGACGAGGCGATCAGCAGCGCGGGCGGCGTGGCGTTTGAAGCGCTGGATGCGAACCTGATGATCGAGCAACTGCCCGGCGTGTTCTGCGCTGGCGAGATGCTCGATTGGGAAGCGCCGACCGGCGGTTACCTGCTGACGGCATGTTTTGCGACGGGCGCAGCAGCCGGGCACGGCGTGCTCGACTATCTGGCGACGCGCTAGGGGATTAGCGCGCCTTGAGGCGCCACAGCGACGTGACCTCGGCAACGCGCGCCTTGTAGAGCGGGTCGTTTTCATCCGAGGCTTTCGGGTGCTTGGGCTTGATGTCGTTGCGGCCAATGACTTGCAGGCCGGCGGCGTCGATCATCGTGAGTAGCGCTTCGCGCGTGCGCAGGCCGAGGTGCTCGGCAAAGTCCGACAGGATCAGCCAGCCCTCGCCACCGGGCTCCAGGTGTGCGGCAAGACCGTTGAGAAAGCCCCGCAGCATGACGCTGTCCGGGTCATAGACTGCGCGCTCGATTGGCGAGCTTGGCCGCGCCGGCAGCCACGGCGGATTGCACACGATGAGCGGCGCACGCCCTTCGGGAAAGAGATCGACGTCAACAACGTCCACCTGGGTTTGCAGCCCGAGGCGCGTCAGGTTGTCTCGCGCGCAAGCCAGCGCACGCGGGTCCTGATCGGTGCCGATGACGCGCTTGACGCCGCGCTTGGCGAGCACCGCAGCCAGCACACCGGTGCCTGTGCCGATGTCGAATGCCAGCGCTTTCGACGGCAGCGGTGCCTGCGCGACCAGATCAAGGTATTCCCCCCGCACGGGCGAGAACACACCGTAGTGCGGGTGAATGCGCGCGCCATCCAGCGCGGGAATCTCCACACCCTTCTTGCGCCATTCGTGCGCACCGATCAGGCCAAGCAGCTCGCGCAGCGAGACGACGGAAGCGGCTTCACCCGCGCCATACGCTTCATTGCAGGCTTCGCGCAGGTCAGGCGCGCGGCGCAGCGGGATCGTGTAATCGGCATCCAGCGGAATCAGCAGCATGCCGAGCGTGCGTGCGCGTTGCGATTGCGCCTGACGGTGGAAGTTGAATGCCTCGATGGGCGAGGTGGCTTCCTTGCGCGGCTTGCCGGATTTGCCACCCGCGGTGCGGCGGGACATGGCCTGCAGCAGTTGGCGCGCGTTCTGGAAGTCGCCGCGCCAGAGCAGTGCCGTGCCTTCGCAGGCCAAGCGGTAGGCGGTGTCCGCGGTGGTGCGGTCGTCGGCAATGACGACGCGCTTGGGCGGCGGGTTACCGGCTTCGGAGTGCCACTGGGCGGTGTGGACGGCGTCGGTTTCAACGTCGGTCCAGGTGAGGGTGGGGTGATCGGTCACGGGGGAATTCGTAAGAAGCGGGCGATGGCGCCGTAGTGGGCGACACGATACCGCTGGCGGTAGAAACACACAATGCGGGGCAGGCGCCCGGCGCTGCACTCCGCTAGCGGTGGAGGGGCTTCAAGTGCAGCGCAATCTCGTCGGTCACGATCTGGAGAAGCGCCGGCCAATCCATTGGCAATCGTACAAACACGCTGTTGTTGTTGTCCGATGAGACGCAGCGTTTGATCTGGCTGACAACGCCCACGGCGTCACATTGAACGTGAAGGATGCGCGTGGTTGTGGACGGATGCCACGCCACCTTGCCGAGGAAGTAGGTGCGCGCACAGCCGCGCTCGACCGGGTCGAAGACGAGGTCAAAGTGGGTGGTTAAGAACGTGTGGAGTTCTTGTCTTGTCATGTTCTGGCGCCATCGCGCTGTTGTTCCAGTGCGGATTCGACGGCCGCCAGATCCTGGGGGCGTGCCACGCGGTACTTCTGGGCGGTTGCCAGGACTGGCGCCTCAAGCAGGCGGGCGTACTGCTCACGACGTTGCGTGAAGGTGTCCCACGCCCAACGGATGGGGTGGCCTTTGTCGAGCCACGCCGCAAATGCCTCGGTATTGCCTGTGCTTGGCCACAGTTCGGCCTTGGTGACGGCACGCCAGAATGAGCGCCGGATCACCCGCCACATGATCACCGGGCGGGCGTAGTCCAACCACACGACGTGTGTGGCGCGCGCCAGCACAACGTCGCGCACGCCGGGGTAGTTGCCATCGCAGACCCACGACGCGCCGGCGACAGCGGCCTGCACCCTGCGATGGAACTCCGCAGGGTCGTCAGTGGCCAGTGCTTTCCAATCCGCTTGCCAGTTGATGGCATCGAGCTCGATATACGCGGCCTGGGTGGACGCGGCCAGCCGCCGGGCGAGCGTTGATTTGCCTGCCCCCGATGTGCCGATGACAGCGATTCGCATCCGGATGCTCCCAGTCTTGCAAGGGGCACGAGGATAATCCGAAAGGCCCGATGCCGCGCTGATGCGTTGGCGGATGCGGCCTTGCATCGCCTGTGGCCTCGCCAGTTGTTGCGATTCTTCCTCTGTAAGTGATGCTTTAGACACTCGTAGAGGGCGGTTTCGCCGGTCAGGCAGTGTAAACTCCAGCCTTTTTTTGGCACTCGTAGCATGGCGCACGCCCAGCAACGCAGGGCGCTCAGCGGCCCTGCGCTGATCCGCATACTTGCTCGCCTGACGGACGCTGACGTTTCCGAATCCGGGCAGCCGCTTTCAGACAAGCTGAGCCAATGGCTCAGTTGGACGGATGCCATCACGCTCTCGACGGCGCTCAGCGCCAGTCCGCCGGCCATCGCCCCCAGTGTGCGGTCCGCCGGCATGGACGCCGAGACCATGTGCAGCCGCGTCCGTACCGCACTGGCGAAGTCCATTGCCGCCGCCTGCGCGCTAGATGGCAGGCCGGGCGGAGGCGCGCGCGCGCCCATTCAAACCGCAGCGCCGGCCGCACCGGTCGACTATGCCGATCTCCGGCAGCGCTACGTCTTGATGCAGCAGACGATGGAAATGGACATTGGCGACCTGCGTGGCCGCCTGCGACGCGTGCTGGCAGCAAAGACGCCGGATCTGGCCCGGCTTGCGGTGCTGGACGCCAGTATGGAGCAGGCGCTCGGGGGCCGCGAGCGCACGCTGTTGAGTGCCGTCCCGACACTGCTTGGGCAGGTCTTCGAGCGGTTGCGCGCTGCCGAACAACCGCCGGCCGATACGCCACCAGAGAGCACTGCGCAACCTGTTCCAGCCATCCAACCCCCATCCCGTGCGTGGTTGCACGCGTTCCGCAAGGACATGCAGAGCGTGCTCCTCGCAGAGCTGGATGTTCGTTTTCAACCGGTCGAGGGGCTGCTTGCCGCCCTTCGTACCCGCTAGCAGGACACCATGTCCAGACATCACCTGAATCTCGTTGTTTTCTTTGTTGGGCTGGCCGCCTTGGGGTGGATCGCCGCTGGCTACATCGTGGGCATGAACCCGTTGGCGCTGGTCGTCACGATCGTGATTGGCGCCGCCTACGTGGCGGGTGCGCTGGAATTGCGCCGCTATCAGCAGGCTACGGGCACGCTCACGCAGGCCGTGGCTGGGCTGTCTGAACAGCCGCCCAAGCTGGGCGCTTGGCTGGAGCAACTGCACCCGAGCCTGCGCAACGCCGTGCGCCTGCGCGTGGAAGGCGAGCGTGTTGCACTGCCTGGGCCCGCGCTGACGCCGTATCTGGTCGGTCTGCTGGTGCTGCTGGGCATGCTCGGGACGTTGCTCGGCATGGTGATGACACTCAAGGGCACGGGCGCCGCGCTGGAGAGTGCAACCGACCTGCAGGCGATTCGCGCGTCGCTGGCCGCACCTGTCAAGGGGCTGGGGTTCTCGTTCGGCACGTCGATTGCCGGTGTGGCCACATCCGCCATGCTGGGGTTGCTGTCTGCGCTGTGCCGGCGTGAGCGGCTGCAGGCTGTTCAGGCGCTCGATACCAAGACCGCCACGACGCTGCGCATCTATTCGCACGTCCATCAGCGTGAAGAGACGTTCAAGTTGCTGCAACGGCAGTCCGATGCAATGCCTGCACTGGTTGATCGGCTGCAGGCCATGATGACAGCCCTGGAACAACAGGGCGCTGCCAGCAGCGAACGCCAGATCGCCAGCCAACAGGCGTTTCTCGACAAGACGGAGGCGGCCTACCGTGACCTTGCGTCTTCGGTCGGGCAGTCGTTGCAAGACAGTGCGGCCGAGAGTGCACGCGTTGCCGGTGCGGCACTTCAGCCGGTGGTCGATACGACGATGGCGGGGCTTGCCCGCGAATCCGCCGCCTTGCATGAGACGGTGACGCATGCCGTGCAGCGTCAGTTGGATGGCCTGTCGACGCGCTTCGAGGCCACGGCCGAGACGGTCTCGGGCATCTGGAACACGGCCTTGTCGGAGCATCAGCACGCAAGCGCTGCGCTGGTCGGGCAGGTGGGCACGTCGCTGGACCGGTTTGCCGAAACCTTTGAACAACGCTCGGCGCGTCTGCTTGAGGGCGTTGCAGAACGCCTGGACGCCACGGTGGGCAGCCTGTCCGGTGTCTGGGGCGATGCGCTCGCGCGGCAACAACAGACGCACACAGAACTGGCGGGCCGCAACCAGCGCGCCCTGGAGGCCGCGGCTGCCACGTTTGAGCAGCACGCTACCTCGTTGCAGGCTGCGTCTCGCCAATCCCATGTGGAGCTGCAAACCGCGCTGGAAGCCCGTGACCAGCAACGTCTGGCGGCCTGGACCGATGCGCTGGGCGCGATGGGCGCCAAGCTGAGCCAGGCGTGGGAGATGGCGGGCGCCGACACCGCGAGCCGTCAGCAAGAAACTTGCGACGCGCTGGCCAAGACCGCGCGCGAGATGGCGACGCTGCTGGATGCGTCGCGCCAATCGCATGTGGAGTTGCAAAACGCGCTGGAAGCACGTGATCAACAACGTCTGGCCGCTTGGACCGATGCGCTTGGTGCAACAGGAACCAAGCTGAGTCAGGCGTGGGAGATGGCAGGCGCCGACACCGCGAGCCGCCAGCAGGAAACCTGTGACGCGCTGGTCAAGACCGCGCGCGAGATGGCGACGTTGCTGGATGCGTCGCGCCAATCGCATGCCGACCTGCAAGCCGCGCTGGAAGCGCGCGACCAGCAACGTCTGACTGCCTGGACGGATGCGCTGGGCGCGATGGGCGCCAAGCTGAGCCAAGAATGGGAGAAGACGGGCGCCAACACCGCGAACCACCAGCAGGCAACTTGCGAAGCGCTGGCACAGACGGCCAGCGACATCTCCGCGCAAACGCAGGCCCATGCCAAGGACACCATCGCCGAGATTTCTCGACTGGTGCAGGCCGCTTCGGAAGCGCCCAAGGCTGCCGCCGAGGTGGTTGCCGAGCTGCGCCAGAAGCTGTCCGACAGCATGGTCCGCGATACGGCGATGCTGGAAGAACGTACGCGCCTGCTGGGCACGCTGGAGACGCTGCTGGATGCAGTGAATCACGCGTCTGCCGAACAGCGCGTAGCGGTGGATGCGCTGGTGGCAAGCTCGGCGGAGTTGCTCGAACGCGTTGGGGTGCGGTTCACGGATCGGGTTGAGGCCGAGACCGGCAAGCTCGGCGCGGTGGCTGCGCAGGTGACCGGCAGTGCGGTTGAGGTGGCGAGCCTGGGCGAAGCGTTTGGAGTGGCCGTGCAGTTGTTCGGCGAATCGAACGACAAGCTGGTGGCGCACCTGCAGCGCATTGAAGCGGCGCTGGACAAGTCGCTCACGCGCAGCGACGAACAGCTTGCCTACTACGTGGCGCAGGCCCGGGAAGTGGTGGATCTGAGCATGCTGTCGCAAAAGCAGATTCTTGAAGACCTGCAGCGCTTGGGTGACCAGCGGGCCTTGGCCGGCACCGAAGCAGCATGAACGACGAACTTGACGGCGGCCTGGAGGCCGCGCCGGTCTGGGCTGCATTTGGCGACCTGATGTCGGTGGTGCTGGGCGCCTTCGTGCTGATCTTGGTGGGCGTGATCGGCGTGCAGCTGGAGCTGTCGTCCAAGCTGGAGAACGAGGTCAAGCAGCGCGAGGCCGAGGCCCAGCGCCGCAAGACGCTTGAGCAGGCACTGGCAGGCCCGCTGGCGGCAGGGCGCGTGACGCTCGTGAACGGGCGGATCGGCATCAACGGCAACGTGCTGTTTGCGCTCAACTCCGACCAATTGCAGCCGGAAGGCCGCACGCTGATGAAGAGCCTGGCAGGCCCGCTGGCGGCCTATCTCAAGTCTCGTGACGAGATCTTGATGGTGAGCGGGTTTTCCGATGACCAACAGGTGCGGGCGGGCAATCGCCAGTTTGCCGATAACTGGGAGCTGTCAGCCAAGCGCGCATTGACGGTGACGCGCGCACTGATTGACGAGGGTATCCCCGCGTCGAGTGTGTTTGCGGCGGCGTTCGGCTCGCAGCAGCCTGTGAGTTCCAATGCGGACGACGTAGGCCGCGCCAAGAACCGACGCGTGGAGATCGCACCTGTGCCGAGGCAGTCGGCTTCCAACGGTGGGCGTCGTGAATCCAACTGATTCGTCCACGCAGGCCACGCTCGACGATTGGCGCGCACGCGGTGCGGATCGCCTCAACCGTGTGCGCTTTCACTTCATCGAAGCGCTGCACCGTCGTGCGGCCAGCCAAACGGGTGAGGCGCGGCGCGTCCTGGATGAACGGCTGGGCAACTTGATTGCGGCCTATGCGGATGATTTCGATCGCGCAGCGCCTGTGCCTGACGTGAGTGAGGTCGCAGGTGAGCCGGCCCGCAGCGCGCTGGCTGAACTGCTTGCTGACATCGCCAGCCATGCGCGCGAGGATGCCAGCCGCGCTGCAACCAATGCACTGGGGCGTCATCCTCATGTCCCCGCCGAACTGAAGATTCTCGAAGACGTGCGGGAGACCTGGTCCCGCGTCAGCGCCGAGAAGCAGTTGCGCGATTCACTGGATCAAGTGCCGACCAATGCTGGCCCTCTCAATTCGAGCAGCCTAGTGCACCGGTCGCTGCTGCTGATGCGCGAGGTATCGCCGGAGTATCTGCGGCAGTTCCTGTCGTATGTGGATGCGCTGTCGTGGCTGGAGCGGATGGGCGGGGACGGGGCAGTGGCCGGTCAGGAGGCGGGGCGTGGTAGCGCGGGTGGCAAGAGTGCGCGGAGCAAGTCGCGCTAGTTAGAACGCTTGCGCCACGTTGCTGACAAAAAACGCGTCATGCACTGACGACTTTGTTTTTTCCGGCACGTTTGGCCTGGTACATACCGCGGTCTGCGCGCTGGATTGCCGCCATGGGGGCTTCGTCCTTGCCAAGCTCCGCCACGCCGGCGGAGAACGTAATGAAGAGCCGGGTATCACCGGCGGCAAAGAAGCGCTGAGTGAGGGTGCGTTGCAGCCGGATGACGGCTTGCACGCCGTCTTCCAGGCACGTGTCGGGCATCAGGATGACGAACTCTTCGCCACCAAAGCGTGCGAGTGCATCTTGCGGGCGGATCGATTCGCGCGCCACCTGGGCCAGATGTGACAGGGCATCGTCGCCGAAGCTGTGCCCGTGGGCATCGTTGATCGACTTGAAGTCATCGATGTCCAGGAAAGCGATCGACAGGGTGGAGTTCTGATGCGCGGCGCGGGCAACCTCGCGCTCCAACGCTTCCTCCAGGCCTTTGCGGTTCAGTGCGCCGGTCAGCAGGTCGTGACGCGCCGAGGCCGATGCCATGTCGAGCGCCTTGCGAAGGCTCGCCACTTCGGCCGCGGCGTCTTCGGCCTTCTTCTTCATCGCCGAGAGTTCGTCGCGATTATGCGCTGCCTGCAATGACATCCAGCGCGTGGCCGACAGCGCATCCTGGATGGCGGGGGCAATCTCGGAGATCGTCTTGGCAGACTCGATCTTCTTGGCGCACGCTTCCATCTGGTGGTGGTGCTCGTCAGAGGTTTCGGCCGCAGCGGACAACCGCTCCATGAAGGAGGCCAGGAGCTGCTTCATCTCTTCCTGGGCTTCGATCGACTTGGCCTTCAACGCGCCTTGTTTGTGGATCACCTCTCTGAGGCGACGCCGCACGTCGTCAAGCCGCCGCAGGCTCAAGGGGGCTTCGCTGGCCTTCAGCAGGGCATCAATCTGGCCGCGCAGCCAGCGGTCGTCCAATGACAACTGGCCGATGTTCTCAAAGACCAACTGCAGCAGGCCCATCAACGATTTGCGAATCTCGTTCTGGTCTTCTGCCGCAAACGATAGTCGATGGTTGAATGCGGCCAGCTTGGCGTTCAGCGTGGTGAGGTTTTCTGTTTCTGAGCGGCACGCCTTGATCAGTGCCCAGGCAACGGCGCTGACCGCAGCCTCGTCTTCGCCCAGCGCAGGCAGGCAGTACTCAACTGTGCGCGCAAGCTGTTCGCACAAGTCCCGCACCAGGGTGGTCCGTTCTGCGTTCTGCGTGTCCCCAGTTGGCTTGTTGCCGGCAATTTCGTAGTAAATCGCGGCAAAGTTGTCTGGCGTGGGGGTCAACCTGCGTGAGGCCAGCAGCTTGAGAGCGTGCCGCGCGGTCTCCGAGGGGTTGTTTTCTGTCATGCCTTACCGCGGGGGAGGGAGGAGGAATCAGAGCGCGATTTTCCACGGTTCCGGGCATATCGAAAAGTCGTTCAAAAGTTTGTGTGGGTGTTTTGCTGTATATGCGTCCTATTTTGTTTCGGTGATAAGACAAGCATTGAGCAACCGTTTGAGCCGGTTGTACGGCGGGCCTGTTTATCAGCGTTCGCTGCCTAAGCGATATTCGATCGCTTGAATAATGAGCGATGCAGAAACGGCAAGCCGCACAGCGCGCTACCTTTGCCCGGCTTGCCTTTTTTGTCAGGCGGGATGATCGATACGCAATCGTTCAACAATGCGACCATTGACGAGATGTTCGTCGACGATTTCGTCGATGTCCGTGGCGTCGATATAGGTGTACCAGACCGCCTCGGGGTAAATCACCACCGCCGGGCCGTTCTCACACTGCGCGAGACAGCCCGCACGATTGACGCGGACATGGCCCGCCAAATGCGGAGCGGCCTCTGCGAAACGCCGCTTGGCATACGCGCAGAGTTTCGTCGCGCCGTGCTGCTCGCAGGCATCGCCGTCTTCGCGGCGATTGGTGCAGAAGAAGATGTGGCGCTGATAGAGCGTCATGGCGTGGGCTCCGTCGTGGTATGCGTCGGTGCATTCAGAGAGGGCGTCGCGACGGCGTTCAGACGTTTCTTGGGCGTCCACTGGATGATCACGATCCCGCTCAGCAGGATGACGGTGCCCAGCACCCCGACCCAGGTCATGCGCTCATGCAGCAGGATGACGGCAAGCACGGTCGACACCAGCGGCTCTAGCAGGCTCGCAATCGCACCGCCGATGGCGCCCGTGCCCTTGAGCCCGCTGAGGAACAGAGTTTGGGCAATTGCCGTGGGCACCGCGGCCACGTACAGCAGCATCGCCCAGCCACCGGGCGAGTAGTTCAGTTGCAGGCCTTCGACCAGGCCGAAGGGCAGCAGCGCGAGCGCACCGATGGCGAAGCCGATTCCACCGGCGTGCATGGGCCCGCAGACCGAGCCTGAAGCGCGCGCTGCCAGCACATAGAACGCCTGGCAGACTGCACATGCAACGGCGATGGCCACGCCGATCCAGAACCCATGGCTGTTCTGGTTGACTTCGGTGGGCAATCCTACAAGCAACACCGTTCCCACAATGGCCGTCACCAGCGCAAGCAGGGTCTGCGCCTGCAGGCGCTCACCCAGCCACACCACCGAGATCAGTGCCACGAAGATCGGGGCGCCACAGATGCTGATCAGCACCGAGATGGCGACACCCACACGCTCGATGGCCAGCACGTAGGTGAGCTGGTAGGCCGCCATGCCGAGCCCGAGTCCGACCAGCACGAAAAAGCCACGCATCGTCAGCGGTGCGAGCCACGTGCCGACACGGATGCGCGCCATGACCAGGAGGAACGGTACGGACAGCGCAAGCCGCAAGAAGCTGATCGACACCGCATTGGCGCCACCTGAACCTGACGTGCCCAGCGCGTGAAAGACGATGCCCGTTGTACCCCACAGCGTGGCGGCAGTGAGCACCGCAGCCCAGCCCTCACGCACGGATTTGCTGCTGGTGGTTTCCGTGGGGGCGGGGCGTTGGATCGGGTTGGCGCTGTCCATGGTTATGCCAAAGCTCCGTTCATGGTGAGGGGCATGAAAACTGCAACTGCAATACAACCGGCGCACACCCAGACAACGCCCCAGGCTCGGCGCCAGCGCATCGGGGGCGACTGGCACGTACCTGGGGCGGAACAGTTCAGAAGGGTCCTTCGCGCAATGGCGCTATAATTATCGACATGGTTGTCAAAGTTGACGCCAGTGTCAAATATTGGAGATGGGAGGGGCTAAGCAGATGGCAATGGTCAGGCAGTTCGATGAGGAAGCCGTGCTCGGCAAGGTGCTGGAGCTGTTCTGGGTCAAGGGCTGGCAGGCGACGTCCATGGCCGACCTGGCTGAAGCCACCGATGTCCAGCGCGGCTCCCTGTACCACGCGTATGGCAGCAAGGAGCACCTGTTCCAGCTCGCGTTTGATCGATATGCGGAAACCGTTCTGACCGAGTCTCGGCAGGCGCTGGACGCCCCGACCGCACGTCTCGCGCTGGAACGCTTCTTTGACGTGTCCATCATCAGCATGACGGCCGACCTGCCGCCGCGAGGCTGCTTCACGACAAAGACGGCGGTGGAGAGTGACGCGATTGGCGAGACCATGCAAAACCGCGTGCGTGACCTCCTGGAACAGCTGGAGGCGGTCATCGCCGAAGCGCTGTCTCACGATGCGTTGCGGGCGTCGTTGGCGGTGCCGCCCGATAGCGCCGCCCAGGCCATCATCGCGTTCACGCGCGGGCTTGCCGTGGTGGAACGCATCTATCACGAGCCAGCGCGGCTACGTGAACTGGCAGCACTTCAGATCAGGCTTCTCGTTGGGCCTGAGGCAGGTAACTGACTCGGATCTACCCACGTGAAGCCCAGCGCCGTGATGCTGTTCATGCGCGCCCGGAAGTCGGCAAAACCCGGTTGGCGCTGACCGTGTTGATCAGGTTTGGAATGTTGCTGAACTGGCGGTGCGTGTAAACGAAGATAAGGTGTCCGGATGGACACCTTATGCTGAACGGCACACGCAAAGAGACGCACCGCACATCGAAAAATGGTGGGACGTACAGCAATCAAAAAGCTGCTGCAAAGCCTTGTCGCTAAGCCATTCTTCTGAATCCGCTGTCTCGAGTTGCCCCCAGTGTTGCCCCCAGGAGCCTAAATTTGCTTGCAGGTGTCTCAAATGCACCACAGCTACCGGGTCGAACATTTCCTAGCGTGGCGGTGCAGGCCAAGGTTACGCTGGCGGGGTGCGGCAGTGACATCTACTGTTTCACTGCCTTAAGGGCGACGTTGGATTGCCCACGTTTGAAAAGAAGATATTGCTCTTCTGTGCCGAAAAAAACCTGGCCCGTCGTTTTTGGACCGACGCCCTTTACGTCGAGCGTTCCCGAATATTGCCAGAGTGTCCAGGGATTGCTTCCACGTAACTGGATACCCGACGCTCCATAGCTACCGAGCCAGACCATGAAATCGTCCGCACGCTGGTCGACAAAGGTAAAGAGATTGTTGCGATTGCCATAGAGCAGAGGTGTCTTGCGGTAGTGCGCCCGGACATAAGAAGCGAGTTCCAGGATATTGTCTTTGGCCCTTTCGAGCCCCATGGCATTGAAGCAGGCGAGTTGCTGTTCATTTTCGCCTTTTGGATTGACGATCTCGATTGCGAACGGGAGTGCATTCTGATCCACGGGCACAATTCCCGACAGGCTTGTCATCTGATCCTTTGGCGACCGGCAGAAGTCATACTTCAGATAGGCTCCGTAATCGATACCCAGCGCCTTGATGTGCGTCCAGCGGTCGTCAAAGGTTTCGTCCGGTCCTGACCAACCAATCGCTCGCGCATAGATGAAGCGAGGTCGCGTCGTGTTGGAGAAGACCTCCCAGTTGATCTTCCCGTCGGCGGAGGAGAAGTCATATCCCTGTACGGGATAAATGTCGGGGGCTTTGAAAACCTTGATGTCGGGGTGTCCGACAATGCTGCTGACAGGACCAGGAGGCAACGAAAGCTCGGACGCAGTTGTAGGGGGCGGGGGCTGGGGTGTCGACGACTCCGTCTCACTCGACGCGGCGCCGTCCGCAATGGCGGTCCTGTGACCCGAAGGACGGCGGGCGGTCGCCCTTAGGCGGGTGGACGACCTGACCGTATCGCTGAGAAACCCGAAGTTGGACCCAGCAGTTGGGGCGATTGCTGCGACGATTGTTCCGCCATAAACGTTGGCTGCGGCCATCGACGGTCCACTTCCGCGGTCGGACAGGAAGAAGAATCCACCCCAGGCGATATCCTTCTGCGCAGGCCCAATCCAAGGGTCACTGAGATGGAAACTCGAATCCGTCGCGGCACGTTCACGCGCGATTCGTGCATAAGCGCTCGTAAGATAGGTGGCCAATGCAAGGGTGCGTGTGAGACCGCTTTGATGCACGCTGCTCCCGTCGGCAGACACCGTACTGTAGGCATCCCAATAAAGCGGATCTGCCGTGCCTTGCGTAATGCCGCTAATCAGAAGATCGAAGAAAAGGCTGCCGCGCTTGGGATCGAGCGCCGGGACAAGGTCGTCGCTTGAGCCTGCCGTGAGCGCGTAGGAGCCCGGTTTATGGAACGCGTCAGCATTGCCTCCGGGCGAGCCATTCGTGAAAAATCCACCGCCATAACAAGCATTGATCAGCGTTAGCACGTGGAAGTAGCGACTGGCCAGCACCTCGATGTCCGCGGCAAACTCCTGCATCTTGTAGACGTTTGACGAATCGTTAACGTCGCTTGCCCCACTCAGCACGAATGCCGCGCGTGTGTCCGTACTGCCATCCGACTTGCCATATCGTCCGTGACCGGAGTAGGCGATCAGGAGCCGAGCCTTGTTACTGAAGTCGGAGGCGCGATTTGGAAGATAGTCGTCAAGAAAATAGTTGATATTGTCAACTGTCGCGTCCAGATTCCGCAGAACGATGATTTCATCGAATTTCTGTTTTTCGGTCAAGAAACGCACAAGGTTATCCCCGTCCACTGCGGCTGCCGGAATATCATGGCCTGGGAGATTGGGATACTTGTCGTTGACGATAATGAGGCCAATAGAGCGTGTCTCCGCTGCCGTCTTGACACCAACCGCATCGGCAATTCGCGTATCAAGTTTCGCATTGGGATCGCTATTGAAATGGACGAAGAATCGACAGTAAGTTTCCTTCCTCGCCGGAGCCCCGTTTGGACACGTTCCGGAAAACTCGGGGACTTGTGCCGCAGCGCTGGTCAGCATGCAGGCCAAAGAGACCAGCAAGCCTCGCAGCAGTCTTGGCAGCCCGCCATGAACAGATAAGCGCATCACTCAAACTTCGCCACGCCCAGCAACGAATAGAAAGCGCTCGTTTTGCCCTTGAATATGTTGGCATCGAAGGGGTCTTTGAACCCGATCGCCATCGTTGCCGTTTCCGTGTATTGCCAGAGCGCCCAGCGCGCGTCGTTGATGCTGTTAGGGACCTCGCTGGCCCGTGCAGTCTTCGAATAGTCCGCTAGCCATAGTGGGTATGACGAAAGGTTTCCGAACAGGGCTTCCGAGCCAATCCGCTCGCGCCACCATGCTCTTGCCGTGTAGATCATGGGTTTGCGGTGGAGCTCGGTCTCTACCGCAGAGAGGAAGGCACTAACCATCTCGATGATCTCGGCAGGCTTGCGCTTGGCCCAGCGGTCGGGTGCATCCCTTCTTGCCTTGTCCCACTCCAGGTCCACGACGGGAGGCATATCGGTGGCCAGCAGCCCGCCGTTCACCTTGATCACCTTTACGAACGTCGCCGCCTGGGCCTTGCCCCACTCCTGCGCGGGTATTCCTGGATCGCCGCTGGAAAGAAAATGATAGGCGCCACGATGGACCTGACTGCCTTTGGGCAACCTACCGGCGCGCGACCAGAAATTGGAAAACTTTGGATCCAGGTAGTCCGCACCTTGAGTGGCCTTGATGTAGACAAACTGCACCTTCTTCGTGTGAAGCTGCTCAATCGGAAAGGCGAAGGAGGTGTAGTGGCTGACGTCGACCCCAAATAGTGAATCCTGCCGTGGCTTCTTTTCGACTGCGTCAACCTCGACGTCGTTAGGAAAACGAAATGGCCCATAGAGATTGAAATACTCCACTGCCTGATTGGCCCCTTTGGGATCTGCGGCAGCGTCGGCTTGGCGAATCAACGCGAACAGGTCGCCGCGCGAGAGCTCGTCGGTCAGTTCGCCTAATCCCAGGGCTGCCGCACTCGTCCCTGGAGCATCGGATGCATCGGAGCCTGTCACGGCAGATGGCTGGCTTTGCGCGTAAGTGGTCGAGGCAACTGCGAGGAGCATTGTGACGGCAGCAAGAAATCGCGACGAAATGCACATGTTCCGTTGCCTCCAATTTGTCAGCGTGTACTTTTCGGTGCTTGCTTCCAGACCTCACCCATCACGGACACCATCTCATCAGGCAGGGCGCGGCCACGCGTCAAACCTCGACCAAGTGATGAACCGGTTATAGATCATGGCATTTACGGCGGTATCGGCCATTAGTAGGGTGGGTTCATGTAAATTAATTTCATATCTGATTTATGTAAATCAGAAAATCATGAAATGCGGATGTCACGATCTGTAGCACCGTCGATTCATCAGGCTGAAGTTCCGGTCTGACTGGGGGCGTGGAGGAACGTCGTGGACGCCTATGCTCTTACTGGGAAGCATGTCACTCGGCTATTCAACGGACGACCTACTCCCTCAGAGGGGGGCGTTGGCCGTTGGAATTGCCAATAATGCAACGTGCCATGCAAACAATCGGCTTGGTCAATGATTAGATTCTTTGGAGTGGCTATGGTCAGATCACTATGCGCGGCGATTGCAGGCGGAGTCCTGGTGGCGGGGTGCGGACTTTTGCAACCGAGTCTGACAGAACGAGATCGGTACGTCGTCAATACTCCCCTGTATCCGGATAATCGCGTTTTCTATTTTCAAAATGGCGGGAATGGTGATGCCGTCGCGCTGGAATCATCGCTGAAGGTAGATAAGACAAAGAATTACCCAATCCACGGAGACCCGATTACCGTTGTGGTGAATAGTGTTTCTCTACCATATGTTCAGGAAGAAACCGAAAAAACAAGGGATATCGCGGTTATCTTAGACGTGAATACATCGGCAGAAACAAGCCAGGAGCCATTGGTTGTGTGGTACCAGAGGGCGGTGCGAGGGGGGCAGGCATTGAATTTTGCAAACCTCGTCATTTACAGCAGCCATGCCTGGGACGATCGATACGCGCCCTATTTTCGGATTCGCGTGATGGAAGTTGCGGCCGAAACTAACCTTGAAACGCGGGAGGCGCTGGCAGAAGTCCAGAAATATGGCACCGGCATCGCCGCGCTTGCGCAGAACCCGCTAGCCACATCCATCGTCAGTGTAGCGACCAAGGCAGCCAGCCTGGCGCTTGCGTCGAAACAGAATCAGATGATTCTCGATTACACGGCGCAATTCTATGGGCGTCAATATATCGAGACAGGAAACAATCCTTCATTGACGCCGCTCAAGATTGGACGATACGCCTTGCTTGGCCGGTCACGCGCGGATCTCAAAGAAGTTGAATTTTGGAAGAATCGAGATTTCTCTTATTCGGAGCTTGGCTATTTTGCCCTCGAAAAGAAAGCCGGTTCCGCGTCGAATTTCGTACCCATGGCCAGTCCTGTGGTCGTGATGTCAGTCTCCAATAGGGAAATGACGGTGCCAACAGAAGTCTCGGCAAAATCCGCTTACCTCACTCAGTTGATCGTCAAGGCAACTTCCAGCAATTTCGATAGCATAAAAACTGCAAGCGACGATTTGCATAAAAGCATCAATGCCTATATCGCGCAGCAGAAAGTATATAAATATCGAACCAAGGCAGACCTTTACTCTGTTATAACTATTATTTCATCATCGGACTATTCTAGCGAGACGAAAGCCGATATGAATCGTTTCCTGAGAGGTATCACAGGATGCATGAATTTTTCCGAGAGTGATTGGGCCGGTTGGTCGACAAATTACTTACCTGGAATCCCCTTTCTGTCGACGGAAGATCCGCAACGGCCGGGCCAACTTTTGGATATGGATGCAAGCAAATGCAAGACATGATCATAAGGTTCCGGTTCCTGGTGACCCTGATGCTTTCGTGTCTCGTCGTAGGGAGGGTCGCTGCATGTGATCTTGATTCCCCCAATTTGAAGGCGAAGATCAGTGCAAAGATCAATAAAATTCAGTCCAATACGTCTTGTCTCCGGGCTGGCGCGCCGATCGCGGCTCGTGAGCGATGCGCGCCTCAGCCCTCGCCGAAGACACTGGCCGCGTTTGACACACTGCTCGATCAGCTCGGCACGGTGATTGACGAGTGTGATACCGCTGCCTGGCGAAAAGAGCATGCCGACCTCATGGTCGTCAGACGAAAATACTGCGAGGCGTGGGCGGAATTCCAGCAGATACCCACGCCGGCGCTGATGGGCGATATATTCAGGGGGCACGCAGCGGATGCTGGTCTCGCTTGTATGAGGTATGGCGCGCCAGATTCTCTCGAGGATCTTCAAAGCAGCCTCGTTGGATTCATCCGTGATGGTCTTGAATCCGAAACCGCGATCACAGACCGCAGTTTGCGGCGCGATCTTATCGAGAAATGGGTGGACTCCTATGGCGCGCTGACAGGGGAAGTCCATCCGCCGGCGGCGGAGGTGGTCTCGGTGGTCTCTGCTTCGAACGCGTTATGGGACGAGCTCGTGAAGCTCATCATGATGGTTCGAACCGAGACAGGAAAGTTTGACTGCTGCCGTATCTCACGCGAGGACGCCAATACCACCGCAAAGACCATGGAAGACCTTCTAAAGCATCGCCTTTGACCCGCCCGTTTATGGTCCCGGCGCTTCGGCGAAAACCAGTCGTTGGCCCCGCAGGCCTCCCTCCGAATTTTACAACTAACCCTCAAGAAACTGCGTGAGGCCGCCGATAAAGCGGAATGCCTGTCACTCATCCGGTTAGCGTAGGGTGATAGAGCTAGGCTCGTTTTTTCAGGAGCGTTAGCTCTCGTATTCTGCTTCCAAGTGTGCGCGGCTTGCTCAAAATTCTCGAGAGTGAGCTGGGGATTGCGCTTGAGAGGGCTAGTAGACCTGCGCGAAATTGCGTGGCCATGCCCTTGATTTGAACCAAGCAATCAGAGAAAGACGATAACTAGGAATTATCA
>NZ_JSZO01000015.1 GCF_000801955.1 Ralstonia sp. A12 | reverse complement strand
CCAAAGAAAGTAAGCAAAGAAATGCGCGCCCGAGATGGCGACCCATCCCTTGAATTTTCGTGACCGGGCGGAGGCGGGGAAAACTCGCTGCGCTCAAACAGTTCCCCACCTTTTTTCCGCCCGCTTACGAAAATTCAAGGCGCCATCAAGGGCAGGTACAGCCAAACCGTCTGGGCGCATTGGCGAGCGCCAGGGCGGGGCGCACGGAGACTGGCGGTCAGCCGCGACGCGGCTTCTCGCTGAACCTCGCCACCATCTCCGCCCAACCTTCGGGCCCCAACCGCTCCATCGTCGCAATATTCCGCTCGTAGATGTTCGCTGCATCGGGTACGGCTGCGGCAGCGCGGGCGATGCTGTCTTCGCGCAGCAGATGCAGAATCGGCGCGGGTGCGCGGTTGGTGGCGTTGGCGATGTCGTCCGGATCGGCATCAGCAAAGACGAAGTCGGGGTGGAAGCTGGCGAGTTGCAGTTCACCCTCGAAGCCGGCCTTGGCGAGCAACGCTTCTGCGCGCTCGGTGAGGGTGTGGAAATCGAAGAAGTCGGCCAGCGCGGGGACGAGCAGCAGCGTGGTGTCGACTTCAGTGGCGGGCGTGCTGTGCAGCAGGTCGGCTTCGGCGCGCAGGTGGTCGAGCACGTCGCCGTCCATCGTGGCGCGGCTCACCGCGTAGCGCACCTGGCGTTTGACGTGCACGGCCTTGGCGAACGGGCATAGGTTCAGGCCGATCACCGCGTCTTCCAGCCAGCGCTGCACGCGGGCGACGTGGTCGGCGGCAGCGTCTTCGCTCAGCGATAGGGCGTCGGCGGGTGGGTCGAGCAGGACGAAGTTGGGAGCGCGGTCAGACACGGTGCAGCCGAAGAAAGAAACCAGCGCGCAGTGTAGTCGATGGCCCGGGAGCGCTTCTTGCGGCAACAAGGGTGTTGTGACTTGCAGCATCCGGCGTGCGGCTTTGAGGTGCGCCGAGATCACTGGGAGGTGCCTCGCGCACCGCTCATGTGGTCAGTCCATCCCTCTGAATGAACTGAGAAGGAGCCCAACCATGATCGAACAGCGTGGATTCAGGATCGCTTTCGCCATGGCTGCCACGCTCGCCGCGTCGGCCGCCTTGGCCCAGATGACACCCGCACCGCAGACGTCGCCGCAAACCACCGGCACTGTGCAGACTGCGCCGAGTGGTCAGGAGCCCGTAACGTCGTCGTCGGACCCGTTGGTGCAAAAGCGCATCGAAGACAAGGCCGCCCACGATGAGTACAAGGCCCGCAAGTCGGCAGCCAAGAGTGCCTACAAGAGTGAGGTGAAGGGCGCGAAGATCAATCGCAAGATCGAGAAGAAGGAGGCCCGAGCCGAACGTAAGGAGAAGATGATGGAGCAAGGCGGCCCCGCTCAGACGCCAGTCAGCGAAGGCAAGTAAGCGGTGGATTGCACCATGAAGAAAGGCGACCAGAGAGTCGCCTTTTTTTTGTGCCGGTGCGTGGTGCTCAATGCCCGCGCGTGGTCGGCAGGCGTACCTGCGCGACGGCCATTTCCCACTGCGCCATGCGGCTCAGGGCCTCGTCGCGGCTGATGACCGGATGGAAGGTGCGCGAGGCACGCCATTGCTGGGCGACTTCCGCCTCGTCCTGATAGAAGCCGGTGGCGATGCCGGCCAGGTAGGCGGCGCCGAGTGCGGTGGTCTCGATGATTTCGGGGCGCACAACGGGGATGCCCAGCAGGTCGGCCTGGAATTGCAGCAGCAGGTTGTTGGCCGAGGCGCCGCCGTCCACGCGCAGTTCCGAAATGGCGGAGACGGCATCGCGCGTCATGGCCTGCAGCAACGCGGTGCTCTGGAAGGCGATCGACTCCAGCGCAGCGCGGGCAATATGGCCGATGGTCGTGCCGCGCGACAGGCCAACGATGGCGCCCTGTGCGGTTGGGTCCCAGTACGGCGCGCCCAGGCCGGTGAAAGAGGGCACGAACACCACGTTGCCGGAATCGGGCACCGAGGCAGCCAGGCCTTCCACGTCGGCCGAGCGCTGGATGGCGCGCAGGCCGTCGCGCAGCCATTGCACCACCGCGCCGCCGACAAACACGCTGCCTTCCAGTGCGTAGCTGCGCTTGGTGCTGCTCTGGCAGGCGGCCGTGCTGATCAGGCCGTTGTGCGATTGCACGGCCTTGTCGCCCGTGTTGAGCAACATGAAGCAGCCAGTACCGTAGGTGTTCTTGGCCATGCCGGGCTTGAAGCACGCCTGCCCGAACAGGGCGGATTGCTGGTCCCCCGCAATGCCGCCAATGGTGAGCGAGGCGCCGAGCCAGTCGGCGTCGGTCTGCCCGAACTGGTACGCAGATGGATGCACCTCCGGCAGCAGGCTCGGGTGGATGTCGAGCGCGCGCATCAGGTCGGCATCCCACTGGCCGGTGTGGATGTTCCACAGCATCGTGCGCGACGCGTTGGACACATCCGTTACGTGCAGGCGGCCGCGCGTGAGTTGCCACACGATCCAGCTATCGACCGTGCCGAAGGCGAGTTCGCCGCGTGCAGCGCGCTCACGGGCGCCGTCCACGTGGTCGAGAATCCAGCGCAGCTTGGTGGCAGAGAAATACGGGTCGATGACGAGGCCGGTGCGCTTGCGCACTTCGTCTTCCAGGCCTTCGGCGCGCAGGCGTTCGCAAATGCTCTCGGTACGGCGGTCCTGCCACACGATCGCGTTGAAGATGGGTTTGCCGGTGGCGCGTTCCCACACCACGGTGGTTTCGCGCTGATTGGTGATGCCCAGCGCGGCCATGTCGGCGGCCGTCAGCTTGGCTTGTTCGAGTGCGGCGCGGCAGGTGGCGAGCTGGCTGTTCCAGATGTCGAACGGGTCGTGCTCAACCCAGCCGGGCTGCGGAAATTGCTGCGGAAACTCCTGCTGGGCGCTGGCCACGATCTGGCCGGCACGGTTGAAGACGATGGCACGTGAGCTGGACGTGCCCTGGTCGAGCGCGAGGAGGTATTCCATAAGGCAGAAAAGAGTGACCGCCGGGCACGATCAGCCGGCCCGGCGGTGGGTGAAACGGATGCAGGCATGGTAGCCCGCCGGCCCCGTGTTGGCGACCGGCGGACACGCGATTTAACGCACCTTGCCTTCCTTCCAGGCGGCCAGCAGCTTGTCGTAGGCCACCGTCTCACCCTTCGGACGCTCGTTGTCGAGCTTCTTCCACGGGGCGTGCTCAGCCGACAGCCACTTCGACGGATCGCTTTCCGGGTTCAGCTTGGGCGCGCAGTTCTTCATGCCGGCGCGCTGCAGGCGACCCATCACCTGATCCATTTCCTTGGCCAGATTGTCCATGGCGGCTTGCGGGGTCTTCTCCGCGGTCACGGCCGTGGCGACGTTCTTCCACCAGAGCTGCGCCAGCTTCGGATAGTCGGGCACGTTGTTGCCGGTCGGCGTCCAGGCCACGCGGGCCGGGCTGCGGTAGAACTCGATCAGGCCGCCGTACTTGGCTGCGTTCTTGGTGAAGTAGTCGCTGTGGATGTCCGAATCACGAATGAACGTGAGGCCGGTGATCGACTTCTTGAGCGACACGGTCTTCGACGTGACGAACTGCGCGTACAGCCACGCAGCCGAGCGGCGCTCGAACGGGGTGGACTTGAAGAACGTCCACGAGCCGACGTCCTGGTAGCCGTTCTGCATGCCGTCCTTCCAGTACGGGCCGTGCGGCGACGGGGCCATGCGCCACTTGGGCGAGCCGTCGGCGTTCACGACCGGGCCCGGCTTGGTCATCGGCGCGGTGAAGGCGCTGTACCAGAACACCTGCTGGGCGATGTGGCCTTGTGCGGGCACCGGGCCAGCTTCGTTGAAGGTCATGCCGGTCGCCTCGGGCGGGGCGAACTTCTTCATCCAGTCGATGTACTTGGTGAGGGCGTACACGGCAGCAGGGCTGTTGGTGGCGCCGCCGCGCGACATCGATGCGCCCACCGGTGCGCAGCCTTCCACGCGGATACCCCATTCGTCGACCGGCAGACCGTTCGGGATGCCCTTGTCGGCGGAGCCGGCCATCGACAGCCACGCATCGGTAAAGCGCCAGCCCAGCGACGGATCCTTCTTGCCGTAGTCCATGTGGCCGTAGACGCGCTTGCCGTCCAGTTCCTTCACGTCGTTCGTGAAGAAGTTGGCGATGTCTTCATAGGCCGTCCAGTTGACGGGCACGCCCAGGTCGTAGCCGTACTTGGCCTTGAACTTCTCTTGCAGGTCCTTGCGGGCAAACCAGTCGGCGCGGAACCAGTACAGGTTGGCGAACTGCTGGTCGGGCAGCTGGTACAGCTTGCCGTCCGATGCGGTGGTGAAGCTCGTGCCGATGAAATCCTTCAGGTCCAGGCCCGGGTTAGTGAACTCCTTGCCTTCGCCGGTCATGTAGTCCGACAGCGGCATCACCACGCCATAGCGGTAGTGCGTGCCGATCAGGTCAGAGTCGGAGATCCAGCCGTCATAGATGCTCTTGCCCGACTGCATCGAGGTCTGCAGTTTTTCGACGACATCGCCTTCCTGCATGATGTCGTGCTTGACCTTGATGCCGGTGATTTCTTCGAAGGCCTTGGCCAGCGTCTTCGATTCGTAGGCATGCACGTCGAGCGTTTCCGACACGACGTGGATCTCGGTCACGCCCTTGGCCTTGAGCTTGGCCGCGGCATCGATGAACCACTTCATTTCCGCCATTTGCTTGTCTTGCGACAGCGTGCTGGGCTGGAATTCGCTGCTGACCCACTTCTTGGCTTCGGCTTCGCCGGCGTGTGCTGCGCCGACCGCCAGGGCGCTCGCCAGTGCAATCGCACTGATCTGATGCGTCATGCGCCAGGATGTTTTCATCGGTATCTCCTCGTGCTTGTTGGCTTGTTGTTCTCCCCGCAGCGAAAACATCCGGCATTCCGACGCGGGGAGCGTGATGGAATGCGTGTGCCCGTACGTCAGTGTGGGCGTGGAAGCGCGGCATTCTGCCGACACTTCCGGTCCTGCGTAATCGAGACTGCCTTCTAACTGCGTGTGTGGTGCGGGCGTGCTCAGCCGCGCCACAGGATCAAGAGCAGCACCACCATCGAGGCGATGAAGCCGCCCCAGGCACCGGTCTCTTCCGATGCGAGGCCGACCCACGCCAGGTTGATGTATGCGGCCGTCAACAGGCCGATGAAGAGGCGGTCGCCACGCGTGGTGGCAATGGGCAGCAAGCCCTTGCGCTCCACCGTCGGGCGGGTCACCTCCCAGATCGTCATGCCGGCCAGCATCAGGGCGATGCAGCCAAAGAAGATCGCCACTTCGGGCGTCCAGGCCATCCAGCTGAACATGGCTGTGTCTCCCGTTTCTTGTTTTAGACGCGGCCCATCGCGAAGCCCTTCGCGATGTAGTTCCGCACAAACCAGATCACCAGCGCGCCGGGAATGATCGTCAGCACGCCGGCCGCTGCCAGCACGCCCCAGTCCATGCCCGAGGCCGACACCGTGCGCGTCATCACCGCGGTGATCGGCTTGGCATCCACCGAGGTGAGTGTGCGTGCGAGCAGCAGTTCCACCCAGCTGAACATGAAGCAGAAGAACGCCGTCACGCCCACGCCCGCCTTGATCAGCGGCAGGAAGATCTTCAGGAAGAACGCGGGGAAGCTGTAGCCGTCGATATAGGCCGTCTCATCAATCTCGCGCGGGATGCCAGACATGAAGCCTTCCAGAATCCACACCGCCAGCGGCACGTTGAACAGCATGTGTGCCAGCGCCACGCCCAGGTGGGTGTCCATCAGGCCGACCGTCGAATACAGCTGGAAGAACGGCAGCAGGAACACCGCGGGCGGCGTCATGCGGTTGGTCAGCAGCCAGAAGAACATGTGCTTGTCGCCCAGGAAGCGGTAGCGCGAGAAGGCATAGGCTGCCGGCAGCGCCACCACGGTCGAGAGCACCGTGTTCATCGTCACGTAGATGATGGAGTTGATGTAACCCCAGTACCACGACGGGTCGGTGAAGATGATCTTGTAGTTGTCGAACGTGACGAGCTTCGGCCAGATCGAGAAGCCGGCCAGCGTCTCCTCGTTGGTCTTGAGCGACATGCTCAGCATCCAGTACAGCGGCAGCACCGCAAACGCCACGTAGATGACGAGCGTGATCGCGCGGGCGATCTTGCGTTGATGTTCGTTCTTTTGATTACGCATGGTCGTCTCCCACGGCCGTGCTGGCACTGCCCATGCGCTGCATCCAGTTGTAGAGGACGAAGCAGAACAGCAGGATGATGAGGAAGTACACGATCGAGAACGCTGCCGCCGGGCCCAGATCGAACTGGCCCACCGCCTTCTGCGTCAGGTACTGCGACAGGAAGGTCGTGGCATTGCCGGGGCCGCCGCCGGTCAGCACGAACGGCTCGGTGTAGATCATGAAGCTGTCCATGAAGCGCAGCAGCACGCCGATCATCAGCACGCCGCGCATCTTCGGCAACTGGATGTAGCGGAACACGGCCAGTCGGCTTGCGCCATCAATCTCCGCAGCCTGGTAGAACGCATCCGGAATCGAGCGCAGGCCGGCATACGCCAGCAGCGCCACCAGCGGCGTCCAGTGCCAGACGTCCATGATGAGCACGGTGATCCACGCGTCGAACGAGTGCGACGTGTAGTTGTAATCGATGCCCATCTGGTTGAGCCAGTAGCCGGCCAGGCCGATGTCGGAGCGCCCGAAGATCTGCCAGATCGTGCCGACCACGTTCCAGGGAATCAGCAGCGGCATGGCGAGCACCACCAGCGCCGCCGAGGCCTTCCAGCCCTTGCTCGGCATCGCCAGCGCCAGGCCGATACCCAGCGGAATTTCCACCGCCAGCACGCACAGCGAGAAGATCAGCTGGCGGGTGAGGGCGTCCTGCAAGTCACCATCGCGCAGGATCTGGCGGAACCAGTCCACGCCCACGAACACGTGCTGCTCGGGGCTGATGATGTCCTGCACCGAGTAGTTCACCACCGTCATCAGCGGCAGGATGGCGGAGAACGCCACGCACAGGAACACCGGCAGGATCAGGAACCACGCCTTATTGTTGAGCGGCTTGTTCATCGGCCGATCCTCTCGTCGTTGCTGTAGTACAGCGTCTGCGGCGCATCCAGGCGCAGCCACACGCGCGAATCGGTCACGGCGATCTCGTTGGGCAGCTTGGCCTTGATGGGCAGGCCGCCCGTTTTTTCACCATTCGCACCCAGGCTGGCCGTCAGCAACTGGTGCGTACCCAATTGCTGCACCTGATGCACATTGGCCGCCACGGTGCCGACTTCGCCTGGCGCGGCCAGTTGCACGAACTCCGGACGGATGCCGAGCTTGAGTGAACCGTTTGCGTGCTTGAGCGTAGACAGCGTGTCGCGGCTCACCGACAGGCGCTGGTCGCCCAGCGCGATCACGTCGCCATCCACCGTCACCGGGTAGAGGTTCATGCCCGGGCTGCCGATGAAGTAGCCGACGAAGGTGTGGTCCGGTCGCTCGAACAGTGCTTCCGGCCCGCCTTGCTGCACCACCTTGCCTTCGGTCATGACGACCACCTCGTCGGCAAAGGTCAGCGCTTCCACCTGGTCGTGCGTCACGTAGATCAGCGTGAGCTTCAGTTGCTGGTGAATCTTCTTGAGCTGGCGGCGCAGTTGCCACTTCAGGTGCGGATCAATGACGGTGAGCGGCTCATCGAACAGGATGGCCGCCACGTCCTTGCGCACCAAGCCGCGGCCCAGCGAGATCTTCTGCTTGGCATCGGCTGCCAGGCCCGAGGCGCGGCGCTTGAGCGCGTGCTGCAGCTCCAGAATCTCAGCCACTTCTTCCACGCGCTTCTTCACTTCGGCTTCCGGCGTCTTGCGGTTGCGCAGCGGGAAGGCGAGGTTGTCGAACACGGTCATCGTGTCGTAGATGACCGGGAACTGGAACACCTGCGCGATGTTGCGCTCGCGCGGGCTGGCGTGCGTCACGTCCTGGCCATCAAACAAGACCTGACCTTCAGAGGGAACCAGCAGCCCCGAGATGATGTTCAGCAGCGTGGACTTGCCGCAGCCCGACGGGCCCAGCAGTGCATACGCACCGCCGTCGCGCCAGGTCATGTTCATCGGCTGCAGCGCGTAGTCGGACAGCGCTTGCGGGTTGGGGCGATAGCTGTGCCCCAGGTTGCGGAATTCAATGCGCGCCATGTGCGTCTCCCTGCTTGGGCGCGCTCACCAGCTTGCCCGCGTCATCGAACAGGAACAGCTCAGCCGGATCGACAAACACATCCAGCGCGGCACCCAGTTCGAACTCATGTACGCCCGGCAACTGCGCGACCAGGCCGATGC
This sequence comes from Ralstonia sp. A12, assembly GCF_000801955.1. Lineage (GTDB taxonomy): Bacteria > Pseudomonadota > Gammaproteobacteria > Burkholderiales > Burkholderiaceae > Ralstonia. The sequence goes on along the minus strand of NZ_JSZO01000015.1, from coordinate 4,675 downwards.
TGTTCGACTGGCCGGCGGCATGCGCACGCACGTGCAGATACGTCTCGGAACCCGACAGCTCGGCCAGCTCCACCGCCCCTGGCAGGGCGACGCTGCCGCCGTTGCGCGGCGCCAGGCGGATGTGGCTCGGGCGCAAGCCAATGCGGCAGCGCGTGCCGGTGGCCATCGGCAGTGGGCGCGTCCAGGGCACGTCGATGCCTTGCGGCAAGCGGATGTGGTTGCCTTCGGCCACGGTGGCTTCCAGCACGTTCATCGGCGGGTCGTTGAAGATGGCGGCGGCATTGACCGACACCGGCACTTCATACATGTCGAGCGTCCGACCTGACTGCAGCACGCGGCCTTCATGCATGACGACGGTGTGGCCGCCCAGCAGCAGGGCTTCCTGCGGCTCGGTGGTGGCGTACACCACGGTCGTGCCACCATCGGCAAAGAGCGAGGCCAGTTCGGCGCGCAGTTCTTCGCGCAGCTTGTAGTCGAGGTTGACCAGCGGCTCGTCCAGCAGCACCAGCGGCGCTTGCTTAACCAGCGCCCGTGCCAGTGCACAGCGCTGCTGCTGGCCGCCCGACAGTTCGGCCGGCAGGCGTTGCAGCAGGTGTTCGATATGCAGCTTGGCGGCGACGGCGCGCACGCGCGTATCGATCTCGCCTTTGTTGGTGCCCTGCAGACGCAGCGGCGAGGCGATGTTGTCGTACACCGTCATCGCCGGATAGTTGATGAATTGCTGGTACACCATCGCCAGATTGCGATCGCGTACCCCGACGCCCGTCACGTCCTTGCCGTCGACCAGTACGCGGCCGGTGGTCGGCCGGTCCAGCCCGGCCATGATGCGCATCAGCGTGGTCTTGCCGGCTTGCGTCGGCCCGAGCAGCACGTTGATCGCGCCGGGCGCCAGCCGCAGGCTGGTCGGGTACAGATGTGTCTGCGCCCCGACCATGGCCGTAACCTGGTCCAGTTCCAGAATCAATTGTGTCTCCCGTCTTTTGCTTCTACTTCTTGATCTGTGTGCGGGCCCCCCGGCCCGTTTGCTGCTGTGCCGCTTGCCTCAGGGGGCGCGTTCTGCCACCGGGGCGGCTTCGTTCTCCGGCAGATGCCGCATCAGCCAGCCTTCCAGGCGGCTACGGTCGGCATCGCTGGCGTACAGCCCCAGCTTGGTCCGCCGCCACAGGATGTCCTGCGCCGTGCGGGCCCATTCGTGTTCGATCAGGTAGCGGATTTCCGCTTCATACAGACCAGGCGTCACCTCCGCGCCCAGGTCTTCCAGGCGCGCGGCGCCCGCCAGCAGCGTGTTCGTGCGGGTGCCATACTGGTGCGCATAGCGCGTTGCCAGCTTGGTCGGCAGCCAGGGCAAACGTTTTTGCAGGCGCGTCACGAACTCGTCGAACGTGTATTCGGCGACGAGCTGGCCCGGGGCTTCCAGGTCCCCGCCCGGCAGGGATGCGGTGGCCGTCCACGATGGCTTGCCAGCGGCAGGCAGGTGCGGGGCCAGTTGGTCCAGCGCCTCTTCGGCCAGCTTGCGGTAGGTCGTGATCTTGCCGCCCCACACGTTGATGAGCGGTGCGCTGTTGCCGTCGGCACCGGTTTCGCACTCGACCAGGTAGTCGCGCGTGATGGCCGAGGCGTTGGCGGCGCTGTCATCCAGCAGCGGACGGACTCCCGAGTACGTCCACACCACATCCGCCGGCGTGAGTTGTTGCTCGAAATAGCGGCTCGCCATTTCGCACAGGTATTGAATTTCGCCGGCGTCGATGGCCACCTGATCCACCGAACCCTTGTATTCCAGGTCGGTCGTGCCGATCAGCGTGAAATCGTTCTGGTAGGGGATCGCAAACACGATCCGCCCGTCCGGGTTCTGGAAGATGTAAGCGAACGGGTGATCGAACATCCGCCGCACGACGATATGGCTGCCCTTGATCAGGCGCAGGCCGCGCGTGCTCGGCAGCGCGTGCGCGGAGCGGGCAAAGTCTGCCGCCCACGGCCCGGCCGCGTTGACGATGGCCTTGGCGCGCACCGAGCGGATGCCGTCCGGTCCCGCTAGCGAGGCATGCCAGCCGTCGGCGCGGCGCTCGGCGTTCAGGCAGCGTGTGCGGGTGAGGATCTGCGCGCCGCGGTCAGCCGCGTCACGGGCGTTGAGCACCACCAGGCGGGCGTCATCCACCCAGCCGTCGGAATAGACGAAACCGCGCGTGTAACCCGGCTTGAGCGGCTGGCCCGACGGGTGCCGCGCCAGCTTGATCGACTCCGAGCCCGGCAGAAAACGCCGACGCGCCAGATGGTCATATAAGAAGAGGCCCGCGCGGATCATCCACGCCGGGCGTTGTGCAGCATCGTGCGGCATCACGAAGCGCAGCGGCCACATGATGTGCGGCGCCACGCGCAGCAGCACTTCGCGCTCCTGCAGCGCCTTGCGCACGAGGCTGAATTCGTAATATTCGAGGTAACGCAGCCCGCCGTGGATCAGCTTGGTCGAGGCCGAAGAGGTGTGCTGGGCCAGGTCGTCCTTTTCACACAAGACCACCGACAGGCCACGGCCCACAGCATCACGCGCGATACCCACGCCGTTGATGCCGCCTCCGACCACCAGCAGATCACAGTCCAGATGCGACGCGTCAGAGAGTTGCATGGGTTGGAATCTGTTGATTTACGCGCCATTTGTTGCGAATTCTTGCGAATGGTGACGCGTTCGCGGATAGTGTAGTGAAAGGCGAAAATAAAGCAACATAGGGAATCGCCTAATTCGCTCACATATGTTCGTTTATGTTCATTTGATGAATTGATGCTTCCCCGCCACCGCCAGATCCTTGAGTACGTCCGCCAGCACGGCGATGCCTCCGTCGATGCGCTTGCCCGTGTGCTCGGCGTCACCACCCAGACCATCCGCCGCGACATTCGCCAGCTTGAGGACGAGCGCCTGCTGGCGCGTTACCACGGCGGCGTTGGCCTGCCGTCGTCGGTCGAGAACATCGACTACGACCAGCGCCAGGTCCTGCATATTGATGCCAAGCGCAGCATTGCCGAAGCGGTCGCCCGCCATGTCGAGCCCGGCCGCTCGCTCATCATCAACATCGGGACGACCACCGAAGAGATTTCCAAGGCGCTCGTCGGTCGCAAGGGCTTGCGCGTCATCACCAACAACCTGAACGTCGCATCGATCTTGTCGGGCAGCCCCGATGCCGAAGTCATCGTCGCTGGCGGCCTGGTGCGCAACCGCGACCGCGGCATCGTCGGCGAGGCCACGATCGACTTCATGAAGCAGTTCCGGGTCGACATCGGCATCATCGGCGTCTCCAGCATCGACGAAGACGGCACGCTGCTCGACTACGACTACCGCGAAGTGCGCGTTGCCCAGGCCATCATCGAGCAATCACGTGAAGTCTGGCTCGCCGCCGACCACTCCAAGTTCGGTCGCCGCGCTGTGGTGCGTCTCGGGCACGTTTCGCAGATCGACAAGTTCTTTACCGACGTGCCTGTGCCCGAGCCGATGGCGGAGGTCTTCCGTGCTGCCGAGGTCGAGGTCATCGTCGCCAGCGAAGCGGTCTGAGCTTGATCTGACCCCCATCAGTGTTCGCCCGGTCGACTACAGTGAAATGACAGGGTGCGCACCTCGCGCGCCGTCATTCTCACCACGCCGTCCACCCGGGGAGCATCGTGAGCGAGCACTCACATTCGGCACTCCTTTCGATCTTCGCGGATATCGTCGTCGAACACGTCGTCGCTTTACGTAGCGCTCTGGCCAAGCTGGCAGCGCCCAGGCCCAGCGACGAAGATCTCCATCAGTTCCGTGTCACGTTGCGCCGGCTACGCTCGGCCTGGGTGACATTCGCCCCGGTTCTGCCGGAGGCGTTCGCTGCGGAGTGGAAACCACGTCTGCGGGCGCTGGCGGCATGCACTGGTCCTGTCCGCGAATGGGATGTGCTCCTATTAGATTGGCTCCCCGCTGCCCAGGGCTCGCTGTCTGGGGACGATGGGGCCGGTCACGCCTGGATTGCGGCGGCAGTCACCAAGGCTCGCGCTGCCCGCAATCGCACCTGGCGGGCGCTGCGGGCCGAGCTGGCTTCATCGGATGTCTTGAGTACGCTCGACGCGCTGGAAAACGTCGTTGCGCCATTCCGGCGGCAGATCGAGTTGAAAGCGCAGCCGCATACCAAGTTCGCCCGCGCTCGCGCGCAGGTGCTCAGAAGGAAGCTGGTTCGGCGTGGCAAGCAGCCCAAGCGGGCGTCGTCCGCGCGCCTGCATTTGGCGCGCATTGCTGCCAAGCAGTGGCGCTATCTATATGAAGCGTTCTATCCGGCGCTCGGCGTGCGAGCGTCCAGCCGCTACTGCGCCCATCTGCGTAAGCTGCAGGATGCGCTGGGCGAGGTACACGATGCGGGGGTCTCCCTAGCGCGCGCCGCCGAGGCGGTGAAGAAGCCCCCGCCCGCCTCCCTCGTGAGCGCGTTTCACATACGCGCCCGTGCAGCGCGAAAGCGTGCTGCCAAGCAGCTGCGCTGGATACGCGATCACGGGGCTGAGTAACCCCCTCAAAAGTGCAGAAAGACCCCACAAAAAGAAAGGGCTTGTGCACTTCGAAGAACTTGCCTATAGTTCGCCCCTCGCTGCACGACACAGCGCCGAAACGAAAGCGACGGTGGTGGTGTTGGAGCGGTGGAGAAGTAGATGTGGTGCGGGTTTCCGGCCG
>NZ_JSZO01000014.1 GCF_000801955.1 Ralstonia sp. A12 | reverse complement strand
CAAAATCTCGGACAGGCCCTGCTGGTGCAGCGTTCACCCTAGGCAATTGGCCTACGCTGACACGCCCTGCAAACGTCATGTTGAGCAACCGCGACACAAGTCGCGCGCGGTCACACCAATTGCCGATGACGTGCTGGCCTGCACCCCATCACAGCGACTGCTTCTGGCCTCAGCAGAAGAACAATCCGCGGCTCATCAACCTCCCATAGAAGGTGGCCCCCAAAAAATGTAACCGCAATGGAAAGCATACCTCCCCTCGACCAGTCACCTACGGCAATGATCTGAAGTGTCGACTTCAGATCTGAGCTCGCGCCCACACAAGGCACTCGAGTTGGGTGCGGTAGTGCCTAAGTCGATTGACCTGAGCTCGCTTAAATTCGAAATCGATCTAATTTTTTAAAAATCGAATGAGATCATCTGCAATCTGACCATTTGCATAATCCGATATATGGTCGGAATAGCTATATAGAAATTTCCCATGGACGGATACCGGGCAAGTTCCTGTTGCCATGTCACACAGTATGTGAGCTGGATCATAGATGATTAGATCAGGATTGCTCTGCTTGAGAGTCTGCACAATATTTTGATACGCGCTGGTTTTACGAAGATGCTCTTGATATGAAACAACACAGCTAGTCGAAGTACCCAACAACTCACGTGTAATTTTCCATGCACTGGGGGGGCGATCGACACAACGCTTCGGGTCTGGCAGGGTCGGATTGTCGACCACAAGCGCTACACGCTTACCGGCTTTCATCAGAGTTTTGATTGCGGTGTCGACACCTGCAACCGCGGCAGCGGTGCTAGATTGCTGAACACCCGAAGATGCATATGTTGGACCAACCAGAATGCGTGCACCGGTCACGATCGCCACCAGTTGAATCGCCGGATCGTCCACAAGTGCTTTGATGGCCAGGGGGTTGGCCATTTGACAGTCAACAGGATTGTCCTCGTTGTAGGACGAAACGCGCTCGGTCCCAACCATTGGCGTGCAACTGGGGCGACCCAATACCGTCCAACTCTGTCCAACTGGAGATTGCCGCACGAGCCCCCAATAAAGCGCATCCGCCTTGCTATCGCCCCAAACGGCAAAATTGGCTCGTGCCCGTTTATCTGTATAGCAAAAAGGAAAAAGGGCCTGAACCGATTTGTCGATAAGACAAGACGATTGCACAAGCTCCTTACCAGCGCCGAGCGACGCCGAGTCGGCATCGGCGGATCGAGTTACCTCCCGTCCTGGGATCACCCCGTTGCAAATGAAGGCAACGCCACCACCAACGCCGAGCACCACCACTGCCGCCAAAGGAACCGCGACCACCGCCCCCATGGCACGAGCGAAGCGCAAACGCCTCTCGATACCGTAGTAAGTGAGGTATGCAAGTACGAGACTGCACACCAAAAGCCCAGCGCGTACTGATGCTGGCGGTGTCTGTCCAGCGATGATGGTGGCAAAACATAGAAGCGGCCAATGCCACAGGTACCACGGATAACTAACCCTGCCGAGAGACACCATGACCGGCCGCGACAGGATCTGTCGATTGACCCAGCCGAGATTGCCCGAAGCAATGATGAGGCAGGTGGCGACAACGGGAGCTAACGCCCACGTCCCAGGGAATCGGGATTGCGGATTCAACTTGATAACTGCATACGCGAATAGCGCGAGACCTGACGTCGCAAGCAGGTGCCTGCACACACGGCATTTGCCATCTGCGGCGAGCGGCAGCTGCGTGAGCATTGCTCCCGCCAGCAATTCCCAGAGACGACTTACCGGCAGATAGAACGCTGCCGATGGATGGTGCGGAATAAGCAAGAGACTGATGGCAAACGAGACGATTGCGCATACGCCAATCACCAAGCGGATTCGCTTACCCAATTTGAATGCAAGTGCCAACAGCAGCGGCCATACCAGATAGAACTGCTCCTCAACGCCGAGCGACCACAAGTGAAGCAGCGGTTTTAGTTCGGCTGCACGGTCGAAGTAACCAACCTCATCCCACAGTGTCAAGTTTGAAAAAAAACCGGCACCAGCAAGCACATGCTTGCCCAGTTCTCGGAACTCGTCATCGAAAAGCGTTCCCCAACCAGCGAAGAAGGTGAAGCAGAGTACGATTGCCAAGGCCGGAAAAATACGCTTGACACGGCGCGCGTAAAAATCCAAGAGACTAAACCGGCCATTCTTTAGGCTGTCCTGAAGGATGTCCGTTATGAGGTATCCGGAAATTACAAAGAAAACATCCACACCGACGAAGCCGCCGGGAAGAGTGGATGGAAATGCGTGGAAGATGACAACAGCGAGGACGGCAATCGCTCGCAGCCCATCGATGTCTGGACGATATTTCGGGTGCATGTCTCGTGGGTCAGCGACCGTCATTGCGGTTAGATTGGTCGCATGGGATTTCTGCGGACGCGGGATTGTACCCACACCCTGTGGAACGATGACGCTTCCGTTTTTTGGCTCGGGGCTCTCTGAAGCGGGAAACACTAATCTGGACTTCGCAGGTACAGAACACATCTTCTGCCCCTTTCGCCAGACCCCATCCACTGAGTCAGACGCCCTTGACTGACTACCCCGCCGGCGCCCGCAACGCCGCCAACGGCGCATTCACCACATCCCCCAACCGTTCTGCCAGCGAATACCGCGCCATATACCGCCGAAAGTGCGCCAAAAACGCCTCTTCTGCAGGCGCCAGGCGCCGCTCCTTGTGCCACATCAGATACAGATCAATGTCAGCAACGCCCTCCTCCGGCGGCAGTCGCCACAACCGTTGCTGCGCCAGGTCATCCGCCACGATGTGCTCCGGCAGACACCCCACCCCGTAGCCCGCAAACACCAACCGTTTGATCTCATCCAGACTCGGCGATGTGGCGATGATGCGACCGGTGAACCCCTGCTGATCCCGAAACACCGCCAACGGCGACAGCGCATCCCCCAACTGGTCGCTCATGAACGAGACAAAGTTCTCGCCGAGCAGGTCGCTGATCGACAGCCCGGTGCGCCCGAACAACCGGTGATGGCGCCCGCAGAACACGGCATAGCGCTGGCGCAGAAACAGCTGCCGTTCGAGCTTATCGATGGGTGTCCGGCACAGGCTGAAACCAATACCCGCGCGCTTCTGCGTCAGCGCATCGAGGATATCCGCGCTGCGCATCACCTCGACCTGCAGATCCACGCGTGGGTGATGCCGATGGAATGCAGCAAGGCATTCGTCATACACGCCCGACTGGATGCGGCTGACCGTCAGCAAGTGCAGCACGCCGCTCACGTCGTCCTGCGGTTCGCCCAGTTCTGAGCCCAGCCGCGCGACGTTGCCATAGACATCGGTGGCGATACGCAGCACATCCTCGCCGACACGCGTGAGCCGGAAGTGCGAACCCCGCCGCTCGATGAGCGTGTGGCCGAGCTGATCCTCCAGCCGCCGCAACGCCAGGCTCACGGCTGGCTGCGTGATATGCAACCGCACCGCCGCGCGGCTGATGCTGCGCTCGTGGACGATGGTCAGGAAGGTGCGCAGCAGATTCCAGTCGAGCCGGTCACTGACCAGGGCGGGATCGAGAGCAGACGGGTCCATGGCGTGGATTATGAGTCCAACTTATACAAACGATAAGTATTCAGAATTTGACTAATACCCGTCAACCGGCAATAAACACGCATCCGCTGCCTCGATGCAGCGGGCGACAAAAATATTCTGTGAGGAGCTACACCATGCAACCGTCTCAACCGGGCGGGCGTCAGCCTGCGCGTGCGGCCACCGCCGCCTTTGTCGGCACCATGATCGAGTGGTACGACTTCTACATCTACGCCACCGCTGCTGCGCTCGTCTTCGGGCCGCTGTTCTTCCCCGGCGGCGATCCGTTCCTCAGCACGCTCGCATCGTTCGGCACATTTGCCGTGGGCTTCTTCGCGCGGCCGCTGGGCGGCATCGTGTTCGGCCACTGAGGCGACCGCATCGGCCGCAAGAAGGCGCTGATGATCACGCTCACGATGATGGGCCTGGCGACCATCGGCATCGGCCTGCTGCCGACGTATGCCACCGCTGGTGCGCTCGCGCCCGTGCTGCTGGTGCTGCTGCGGGTGGTGCAAGGCATCGCGGTCGGCGGTGAATGGGGTGGCGCGGTGCTGATGGCGGGCGAACATGCGCCCAAGGGCCGCCGCACGTTCTTCGCGTCGTTTGCGCAGCTCGGCAGCCCGGCGGGATTGATCCTTTCGTTGCTGGCGTTCCGCCTGGTCACGTCGATGGACAAGGACGTATTCATGGATTGGGGCTGGCGCCTGCCCTTCCTCGCCAGCGCGGTATTGCTCGTGGTTGGCGCGGCGATTCGCTCGGGCGTGAACGAGTCGCCCGAGTTTGCGCAGGTGCAGGCACAGCGCAAGACGGCCAAGCTGCCGATCGCCGAAGTCTGGCGCACCGCACGCGTTCCGGTGCTGCTGTGCATCGGCGCCAACACCATCGGCATTGCGGGCGTGTACTTCACCAACACCTTCATGATCGCGTACACGACGCAGTATCTGTCGCTGTCGAAAACGCTGATTCTCGATTGCCTCTTCGCCGTGGCGTTCATCCAGTTCCTCGTGCAGCCGCTGGCGGCATGGGCGGCCGAGAAACTTGGCGGCGCGCGCTTCCTCAAGTTGATGGCGCTGCTGGCGATGGCCTCGCCGTATCCGATGTTCCTGCTGGTGCAGACGCGCCAGGCACCGCTGATGGTTCTCGGCATTGCGCTGGCCGTGGTGTGCATGGCGAGCTTCTACTCGGTCATCGCGGGCTTTGTGTCGGGCGTGTTCGAGACGCGCGTGCGCTACTCGGCGATCTCGCTGTCGTATCAGGTGTGCGGCGCGGTGGCAGGCGGGCTCACGCCGCTGGTGGGCACCATCCTCGCGCAGCGCTTCCATGGTGAATGGTGGCCGCTGGCGGTGTTCTACACGCTGCTCGCTGGTATCTCGCTGCTGTGCATCGCCGCCATCGATGCGCGCCGGCGCGGCCGGGCTACTGCCGGCGATGCCGTGAACGCCTGATGTTCCCACCCCGGATCTCCCCCAACCCGCTTTACCCATGCTGACGTTCTTCCACCCTGAACAGCTGCTGCACCATCCGCAGAGCTACTACTCGCGCGGCAAGATGCGCACGCCGCAGGAAGTGCCCGATCGCGCGCGCAATCTGCTGCAGGCCGCGCGCGATCTGGGCTTCACCATCGCACCGCCTGCAGACCACGGCCTCGCGCCGCTCACGGCAGTGCACGGCGAGCCCTATCTGCGCTTCCTGCAAGACGCGCACGCCGACTGGCATCGCCTGCCCGAAGACTGGGGCGACGAGGTCATGTCCAACATCTTCGTGCGCGAGCCCAATGCGCTGCGCGGCGTGTTGGCGCAGGCCGCGCGCTATCTGGCAGACGGCAGTTGCCCCGTCGGCGCCAACACGTGGCGATCGGCCTACTGGTCGGCACAAAGCGCAGCGGCCGGCGCGCAAGCCATCCTCAATGGCGAGCGCCTGGCCTATGCGCTGTGTCGCCCACCTGGCCACCATGCGCGCCGCGAGGCAGCCGGTGGCTTCTGCTACCTGAACAACGCTGCGGTCGCTGCACAGGCACTGCGCAGCAAGTACAAGCGCGTCGCCATCCTCGATACCGACATGCACCACGGTCAGGGCATCCAGGAAATTTTCTACGACCGCGCGGACGTGCTCTACGTCTCCATCCACGGCGACCCGACCAACTTCTACCCCGTCGTTGCGGGCTTTGACGACGAGCAGGGTGCGGGCGATGGACTCGGGCTGAATATCAACCTGCCGATGCCGCATCGCTCACCGGAATCGGTGTTCTTCGACAAGCTGGGCGAGGCACTTGCTGCACTTGAGCGCTTCCAGCCCGATGCGCTGGTACTGTCACTCGGCTTCGACATCTATCGCGAAGATCCACAGTCGCAGGTGGATGTGTCGACAGAGGGCTTCGGCCGGCTCGGCGCGGCCATCGGCGCGATCGGGCTGCCGACGCTGGTCGTTCAGGAAGGCGGCTATCACCTCGCTACCCTCGCGCAAAACGCCGCCGCATTCTTCGGCGGCCTGCAATCGCCCCATCAGCCCGCCGGCTGACCCCGCCACCCAGGCGCAGACATCCCTTTAGCAATTTGGATGTTTGCGTCTACTCACTTTGCAGCCCAAGCGTTTCATACGTTCTCAGGGTCATCCTCCCTCGTCTAGAGTGCCCGCTCGAATTGGGAACTTTGCGTTTTCAAACGTCTGTTCCTAACATGCCCGGGCAACCCCATACACACGTTTGAATCGGATGTTAGAGCGCTGCACCGCAGCAATCGACCCGATATCAGACCCAAAAAAACGAGGTAGGAGACATGGGACGTCCTGGAGCAGGAGACACCAAGGGCCGCATTCTGGAAGCCACCGAACTGCTGTTCATCGAGTTCGGCTACGAGGCGATGTCGCTGCGGCAGATCACTGCGCGCGCGAAGGTCAACTTGGCTGCGGTCAACTATCACTTCGGCAGCAAGGAAGCGCTGATGCAGTCCGTGCTTGGCCGTCGGCTCGACCCGCTCAACACGCGCCGTTTGGCGCTGCTGACCGCGTGCGAAGAACGCTGGACCAAGGAGCAGCTCACCTGTGACCACGTGCTCGGCGCGCTGTTCGTGCCGGCGCTGCAGATGGCGCGCAACCCTGATACCGGCGGCCCCGCTTTCCTCCGCCTGATGGGCCGCGTGTATTCCGACACTTCGCCGTTCGTGCAGAACTATCTGCTCGGGCATTACGCACCAGTGTTCGGTCGATTCTTCGAAGCGTTCTCGTGCGCGCTGCCGCACGTTCCGCGCGCTGAACTCGGCTGGCGCCTGCACTTCTCGCTCAAGGCACTCGCCGGCGTGCTTGCCGGGGATGACCTCAACAACCTGCTGCCGATGTTCACGCAGGGCAAGCCGATGAACGATGCCTCGCTGCTGGCGCGCCTGACTGCGCTGGTGGTGGCCACGCTCAATGCCCCGCTGCCCGGCGAGGCTGGCGCGCTCGATCAGGTGGTCGAACTGGCCGAAGCCCAGGCGCCTACACCCGTGGCACAGGCCGACGACGCTCCCAACGGCAGCGGCAGCGACAGTGGCAACGGCCACAACGGCTCTGGCCGCCATGGCCACGGGAGCACCAACAGCAACGGCCGTGCCCCCGAACGCACCACGACTCCCGCCACCGCATCACCCTTTGCCGGTGACCTGTTCGGCCGCACACCCGGTGCACGCGCCAGTGCCGCCGAAGATGCCGCCGAAGACGCCGACGAACACGAGGATGCGCACGACAGCACCCTCGACGACGGCGACGACCACGAGGACGGCGGCGCCCCGCCCACTGCGCGCGCGCGCGCGCTGGCCATCCGCCGCAGCAATGCCGCGCGCGCGATCTTCCCGGCCAACCCCATGCGCCCCTGGCGCAGCCCCACCGCCTGACAACCCAGGCGCAGTGCGGTTCTCCCGTGTGCAGGCACGGGAGTCGCTCGGGCATTTGGCAGGTGCTGCCGCATGTCTAAGACATCCGGCACTTGAACGCATCGAATGGAGACCCTCATGACGACGATCTGGATCGTCCTGCTCTGCATCGGCGTGCTCGGGCTCGCCAGCATGGAAGCCTCGGCATTCGCTTGGCTGGTCGCCACCGCAGTGTGGCTGGTGGCCGGCGCGTGGCTTGGCCTGATCGGCCCGGTGATGACCACGGTACTCGCCATCGTGTTCGTGTTGCCTGCGCTGGTGCTCGCGGCGGGGCCGCTTCGCCGCGCGCTGATCACACGCCGCGTGCTGACGATGTTCCGCAAGATCATGCCGGAGATGTCGCCAACGGAACGCGACGCCATCGAAGCCGGCACCGTCTGGTGGGATGCCGAACTATTCTCTGGCCGCCCGGACTGGAAGCGCCTGCTCTCCTCACCGCCGCCGCGTCTGTCGCCGGAAGAGCAAGCGTTTCTCGACGTGGAAACCGAGAGGCTCTGCGACCTCGCCAACGACTGGGAGACCACGCAGATCTGGCAGGACATGTCGCCTGAGGCGTGGGCCTATGCCAAGCAGGCGGGCTTCCTCGGCATGATCATCCCGAAGGAATACGGCGGCAAAGGCTTCTCGGCCTACGTACACTCGCAGGTCATCATGAAGCTGTCGACGCGTTGCTCGGCGGCAGCCGTATCAGTGATGGTGCCCAACTCGCTCGGCCCCGCTGAACTGCTGCTGCACTACGGCACCGACGCCCAGAAGAACCACTACCTGCCGCGCCTCGCACGCGGTGAAGAAATCCCCTGCTTTGCGCTGACCAACGCGTATGCGGGGTCGGACGCCGCCGCCATTCCCGACGTGGGCGTGGTCTGCCGCGGCATGCACGAGGGCCGCGAAACGCTGGGCTTCCGCGTGACCTGGAGCAAGCGCTACATCACACTCGGCCCCATCGCTACCGTGCTGGGGCTGGCCTTCCGCGCGACTGATCCGGATGGGCTGCTTGGTGGCGACAAAGAACCCGGTATCACCTGCGCGCTGATCCCGACCAAGCATCCTGGCGTGAACATCGGCCGCCGCCACTGGCCGCTGAACGCGGTATTCCAGAACGGCCCGAACTCGGGCAAGGATGTGTTCATCCCGATCGACTGGGTGATCGGCGGGCAGGCGCAGGTCGGCCGTGGCTGGCGCATGCTGATGGAATGTCTGGCGGCGGGCCGCGCGATTTCGCTGCCGTCGTCCAATGTGGGGCTGTCCAAGATCGCTGTGCGCAGTACCGGCGCGTATGCCGCCGTGCGCCGTCAGTTCCGCACGCCCATCGGCAAGTTCGAGGGCATTCAGGAAGCGCTCGGCCGCATGGGCGGCAACCTGTACATGATGGATGCGGCGCGGCGTTTGTCCGCGCTGGCCGTGGACTTGGGCGAGAAGCCCTCGGTCATCTCCGCCATTGCCAAGTACCACGTCACCGAACGCGCGCGTGATGTGGTCAACGACGCGATGGACATCGTCGGCGGCAAGGGCATCTGCATGGGGCCGAACAACTTCCTGGCGCGTGCGTACCAGCAGGTGCCGATCGCCATTACGGTGGAAGGCGCGAACATCATGACGCGCTGCCTGATCATCTTCGGGCAGGGCGTGATCCGCTGCCATCCGTATGTGCTGCGCGAGATGACGGCTGCACAGGGCACCGATTCACCCGAGACGCTGCGCGCATTCGATGCGGCGCTGTTCGGGCACGGCGCGTTCATCGCAGGCAACTTCGTGCGTGCGTTCCTGCATGCGCTCTCGGGCGGGCGCGTGGCGCCAGCACCGAGCCATGCCGCGCCCGAGATGCAGCGCTACTACCAGGCCGTCAACCGATTCTCGACCGCCCTGGCGCTGCTGTCCGATGTGTCGATGTTCACGCTGGGCGGCACGCTCAAGCGCCGCGAAAGCATAACCGGGCGCCTGGGCGACATCCTCTCGCAGATGTACCTGATCTCGTCTGCGCTCAAGCGCTTTGAAGACGAAGGCCGCCCGGCTGAAGATGCGTCGCTGGTGCACTGGTCGGTGCAGGATGCACTGGTGCGCGCGCACGACGCGCTCGACGGCGTGCTGGCGAACTTCCCGAACCGGGGCGTGGCTGGGTTGCTGCGCGCACTGATCTTCCCATTCGGTTCGCCCTATCGCAAACCGTCGGATGCGCTGGCCGCACAGGTAGCCGAGCTGATGCAGACACCGGGCGCCGCGCGCGACCGCCTGCTGGCCGATTCGTACTGCCCCACGCCTGACATCGACCCGATCGCCTACGGTGAATTCGCCTTCCGCCTGCAACCGGCGGTGGATGCCATCGAGCAGCGCTTGAAACCCGTCATCCGGGAAGGCAAGCTGCCGCCCGTGCCGCAAAGCCTGCCCGACTTCGAAGCCTGGACCGCGCAAGCCGTAGCACAAGGCCTCATCGACGAGGCCGAACGCAAGCAACTGTGCGACTACGCGCGCTACGGCGAACATGCCGTCGCCGTGGACGACTTCCCGCCCGACTTCAACCTGCTGGCCGATCTGCAGCGCCGCAAAGATGCGCTCGACGCATTGCAAGCTGCTGAACGCCGCGCGGCCTGACGGCGTGACATAAAACAAGACAACAACAACGATGCAAGACAAGTACCTCGATTTCGTCGGTTCCGGTTTCGGCAAATGGCTGTCGGCCAACCTCGGCCTGCCGCAGCCGGTGCCGCTGCGCCGGTATCAGGAAGGGGCGCCGGAGTTTGTCGGCCCGTTTCTGGTGGGCGCCGCACCGGGCGGCGCGATGCGCGAAACGCTCGCCGCGTTGTTTGCTGAAATCGGCGCTCCCACGCACTTTCATGAAAGCGACCCCGAATGGCTCGGCGCGGCCAACCGGCATGGGCAGATCACCGGGCGCTTTGTGGCACCCACGGGCAAGGACGGCGACGCGTTCGACCGCATTGGCGGCATCGTCTTCGATGCCACCGGCATGCAAACAACGGAAGACCTCGACGCGCTGTATCACGTGTTCCACGATGGCGTGCGCGCCGTCGGCCGCTGCGGGCGCGTGGTGGTGATCGGCCGCCCGCCGGAAGACTGCAGGACGCCGCAGGCGGCCATTGCCCAACGTGCGCTGGAGGGGCTCACGCGCTCGCTCGGCAAGGAGATCCGGCGCGGCTGCACGGCGCAGCTCGTCTACGTGGCCGAGGGGGCAGAGAACGTGGCGGCATCGACGCTGCGCTTTCTGCTGTCGGCGCGCTCGGCGTATGTGTCGGGGCAGGTGGTGCGTGTTCGGGCGGCAACGCCCGTCTCCGTGGATTGGCAGAAGCCGCTGGCGGGGCGTACCGCGTTGGTGACGGGTGCCTCGCGCGGCATTGGCGCGGCGATTGCGCACGTGCTGGCGCGTGATGGTGCGCGTGTGCTGTGTCTCGACGTGCCCGCGGCGCAGGAAGGGTTGAACGCCGTGGCACAGGAGATCGGCGGTGAAGCATTGGCCTACGACATCGCTGCGCCGGAAACACCCGCGCTGCTTGCGCAGCAACTGGCAGCCGCCGGCGGCATTGACATCCTCGTGCACAACGCCGGCATCACGCGCGACAAGACCATCGCCCGCATGACCGAGCCGGCGTGGCGCAGCGTGCTCAACATCAACCTCACCGCGCAGTTGCGCATCAACGATGCGCTGCTCGCCGCCAACGCGCTGCATGCGGGTGGGGCCATCGTCTGCGTGTCGTCCATCAGCGGCATTGCGGGCAACCTGGGGCAGACCAACTATGCGACGTCCAAGGCGGGCGTGATCGGGCTGGTGCAAGCCAGTGCGCCGCTGTTGGCGGAGCGCGGCATCACCATCAACGCCGTCGCCCCCGGCTTTATCGAGACGCAAATGACGGCGGCCGTGCCCTTCGCCATCCGCGAGGCGGGCCGCCGCATGAATGCGATGAGCCAGGGCGGCCTGCCAGTTGACGTGGCCGAGGCGATCGCGTGGTTTGCGTGCCCGGCGTCCAACGGTGTGACGGGCAACGTGGTGCGCGTGTGCGGCCAGAGCCTGCTCGGGGCGTAGAACGAGTATGCGTACCGCAGCCACCCGCGCCCGCGCGACCGTCACGCCGCTCTTTGCCACGCAAACGCTGGTGACGACGCCGCCGTCACCCAGGGCGTTGGCGTGGCGTGCGCTGCTGTCGCAACGCAAGGGCAAGCGCGGCGGTCCGCTGCCGCGCCATACGCTTGTGCGGCAGGAAGTGCCACTGGATGCGGAACACATCGCGCACTACGCCGCCATCTGTGGCTTCTCGCCCGCGCACGGCGTGCCGATGACGTATCCGCACCTGCTGGGCTTTCCGCTGCAACTCATGCTGATGACGGAACGCGCGTTTCCGTATCCGGTGATCGGGCTGGTGCACCTGTGCAACACGATCCGCCAGCATCAGCCGCTGGCCGCCGGAGAACGCGTACGCGTGGAAGTCCGCCCGCGCCGGCTGTTCCAGCATGCGCGGGGGCAGGCGTTTGCCATCGAGACAGCCATCATTCGGGCTGGCGCAGTGGTGTGGGAATCGCTCTCGACCTACCTGCGCGTGGGTGTGCCGTCTCCGCAAGGCGCGCCGCTGATCGTGCTGCCGGCAACACCGGACTTGTCGCCCGACGGCCATTGGGATGCGCCCGCCGACACCGGCCGCCGCTACGCCCGCGTCTCGGGCGACTGGAACCCCATCCACGTATCCAACCTTGGCGCGAAGCTGTTCGGCTTCGCCCACCCCATCGCCCACGGCATGTGGACCAAGGCGCGCGCGCTGGCGGCATTGCTGCCGGCTGCACCGCTTGCAGAAGGCGAGGTGGTGGCCGAGTTCAAGACACCGTTGTCGCTACCAGGTGCGGCCACGCTCTGGCAAGCCGAAGACGCCGCGCCGGACTGCCCCTTCGAAGTACCTTTCGAGGTCCGAAATGCGGCCGGCGACAAACCCTATCTGCGCGGCGTGCTGACGCTGCCGCAAAAACAACAAGACAACACGGGAGACTGAATCCATGCTCGTTAATGCACACGGAAGCGCACAGGTGCGCCGCGTCGCCATTCTCGGGGGGAATCGCATTCCGTTCGCCCGCTCGAACACGGCCTACGCCACCGCGTCGAACCAGCAGATGCTGATTGCCGCGCTGCAGGGCCTGATCGACCGTTTCAACCTGCACGGTCAGCGCCTGGACGAAGTGGTAGCCGGTGCCGTCATCAAGCACGCGCGCGATTTCAACCTGACGCGCGAGTCAGTGCTCTCCACCACACTCGCCAAGCAAACCCCCGCGTACGACGTGCAGCAGGCGTGCGGCACAGGGCTGGAGGCGGCCATTCTGGTCGCCAACAAGATCGCGCTGGGGCAGATTGACGTGGGCATTGCCGGCGGCACGGACACCACCTCCGACGCGCCGGTCGGCTTGAACGAGAAGATGCGCAAGATCCTGTTGGAAGCCAACCGCGCCAAGTCCACCGGCGCGCGCATTCAGGCGCTGGCGGGGCTGCGCCCGTCGATGTTCGTGCGACCACTCCTGCCGCGCAACAGCGAGCCGCGCACCGGCCTGTCGATGGGCGAACACTGCGAGCTGATGGCCAAGCGCTGGGGCATCCGCCGCGAAGATCAGGATGCACTCGCCCTGCGCAGCCACCACAACCTCACCGCCGCCTACGAGCGCGGCTTCTTCACCGATCTGATGACCGCCCACCTCGGGCTGGATCGCGACAACAACCTGCGCAGCAACCTCACCGCCGATCAGCTCGCCAAGCTGCAGCCGGTGTTCGACCGCAGCGCCAGCGGCACCATGACCGCCGGCAACTCCACTCCGCTCACCGACGGCGCATCGTGCGTGCTGCTTGCGAGCGAAGACTGGGCACGCACGCACAACCTGCCCGTGCTCGCCTACATGACCTGTGCGGATACGGCTGCCGTCGATTTCTTCAGTGGCACGCCCGAGCAGAACGAAGGGCTGCTGATGGCGCCGGCCTATGCCGTGTCGCGCATGCTGCAGCGCGCGGGCCTCACGCTGCAGGACTTCGACTACTACGAGATCCACGAAGCCTTTGCCGCCCAGGTGCTGTGCACGCTGGCGGCGTGGGAATCGCCCGAGTACTGCCGCGAGAAGCTCGGCCGCAGCGCCCCGATGGGCAGCATCGACCGCAGCAAGCTCAACGTGAATGGCAGCTCGCTGGGCACGGGCCACCCGTTTGCCGCCACGGGTGGGCGCATCGTCGCCACGCTCGCCAAGATGCTGGCGCAGCGCGGCAGCGGGCGCGGGCTGGTGTCGATCTGCGCGGCCGGCGGGCAAGGCGTGGTCGCCATTCTGGAGCGCCCCGAAACGATGTCGCATTGAACCACTCGGGCCAAAACGGGAACGGCCCGATTCACCAACCCGCGCGGCACATAACAACACCTCGCCGCATTTTCATGGACGGAGACACCATGAACACCGTTGCCGAACCGACAAGTCGAAACCCGAGCCTGACCGATCAGAGCGACCGCATCTGGCTGAAGTCGTACCCCGAAGGCGTGCCCGCCGACATCGACCCCGACCGCTACCACTCGCTGGCCGAGGTGTTTCGCGAATCGGTGGAGAAGTACCGCACCCGCGTCGCCTATGTGAGCGTCGGCACGGAAATGACGTACGACGAGTGCGAGCGCAAGGCCAGACAGTTTGCGGCGTGGCTGCAATCGCGCGGCGTGAAGAAAGGCGACCGCGTCGCCATCATGCTGCCCAACAGCCTGCAGTACCCGGTGTGCCTGTTCGGCACGCTGCTGGCCGGTGCCATCGTCGTCAACGTGAACCCGCTGTACACGGTGCCCGAGCTGGCGCACCAATTGCGCGATTCCGGCGCGCAGACCATCGTCGTGCTGGAGAACTTCGCGCGCACGCTGGAGCAGGCGCTGCCCGGCAGCCAGGTGCGCAACATCGTCCTCACCGGCATTGGCGACCTGATGGGCGGCGCGCTCAACCTCAAGGGCCGTGCGCTGAACTTCGTGATGCGCAACGTACAGAAGCAAGTGCCGGCATACAAGCTGCCCTCGCCTATCTGGCTGCGCGATGCGCTGTCCATCGGGCGTGCACGTGCGCCGCAAGCCGTGTCACTGGCGCCGGAAGACATCGCCTTCCTGCAGTACACCGGCGGCACCACAGGCGTAGCCAAGGGTGCGATGCTCACCCACCGCAACATCATCGCCAACCTGCTGCAGGCAGAAGTGTGGTCCAAGGGCATGCTCTCGGACGATGCGGAGACCAACGTCACGCTGCTGCCGCTGTATCACATCTTCTCGCTCACGGTGAACCTGCTGATGTTCATGACCATGGGCGGGCGCAACATCCTGATCGCCAATCCGCGCGATACCAAGCGCGTGCTGTTCATCCTGCGCAATGAACGCTTCTCGGGCATTGCCGGCGTCAACACACTGTTCAACTCGCTGCTGGAAGACCCGGAGTTTGCCAAGCGCGATTTCTCGGCCATGAAGATCACCATCGGCGGTGGCATGGCGGTGCAGCGCGCCATCGCGCAGCGCTGGAAGCAGGTGACGGGCCACACCATCGTTGAAGGCTACGGGCTGACGGAATGCTCGCCCGTGGTGTCGATGAACCCACCGCAGGTGACCGAGTTCAGCGGCACCATCGGCCTGCCGGCGCCGTCCACCGAGGTGCGCTTCAAAGCCGACGACGGCACCATCGCCCCGCTGGGCGAACCCGGTGAATTGCAGGTGCGCGGGCCGCAGGTCATGCGTGGCTACTGGCAGCGCCCTGATGAGACCGCCAAGAGCATCGACGCCGACGGCTGGTTCTCCACGGGGGACATCGGCGTGATGGACACCAACGGCTACATCCGCCTGATCGACCGCAAGAAGGACATGATCCTGGTCTCGGGCTTCAACGTGTACCCCAACGAGATCGAAGACGCCGTCGCGCTGCACCCTGAGGTGCTGGAAGTCGCCGCCATCGGCGTGCCCGACCCCGTGGCGGGCGAGCGCGTGAAGATCATCGTGGTGCGTCGCACCGGCGCGCTGACGGAGCCCGCGTTGCTCGAACACTGCCGCGCGCACCTGACCGGCTACAAGATGCCGCGCATTGTCGAGTTCCGCGACGAAGAGCTGCCCAAGTCGACCGTCGGCAAGATCCTGCGCCGCGAACTGCGCGATGCCGACCCCGACATCAAGCGTGCCCGCGCCCAGGCCCAGCAATGACCACCACCACGATCGCAACGAAGGAGAAGCCCCGCATGCAACTGCGCACCCTTGCCCTGGCGACCGCGGTGGTCTGGACAGCCGCCGCCTGGGCCCAGGCGCCCGAGGCTTCCGCACCTGCCGCCGCCGCTGTGCCCGCCGCCACCGCGGCACCGGCGTCGCAGTCCGCCGCCATCAGTGGCTTTGCCGCAATGGACGTTGCCAGGCAGACGGCCTGGCTCAGCGGCCAGGTCCACGCCAACGCCTTTGCCGACTGGTCCGACGACAACATCCTCGCCATGGCCCAGGCGATGAAGCCCGAGACGCTGCTGCGCTGGCTGCGCACCGAGGTCGCCAAGCTGCCCGAGTACGAATACCGCATGCGCCGCCAGGAACGCGTGAAAGACCAGTGGCAGAGCCAGCCAGCCCTCATGCTCATCCGCTACCGCAACGCACCGCGCCAGGTGTACGCACGCTGGCTCAAGGGCGGCGCGCATGCCGGCCAGGAAATCATCTACGACGAGACCGTCCGCAAAGACGAGATGTACGGCCACCTGGGCGGCCTGTTCGGCTTTGCCTCCATCTGGAGCGCGCTGGACGGGTCGCTGGCCAAATCGCAGTCGAACCACACTGCACGTGAACTGGGGCTGCAGTTCATCGTCGACACGGTGGAACGCGACGGACGCGCCCACGTGGCCTCCGGCGGCAGCGGCAAGTTCAATGAAGCCAAGATGGTGACCGAAAACGGTGAACGCATGCTGCGCCTGACCTGGGATGCCCCCAGTGGCCCGCCCACGTTCTACGCCAAGCGCGTGCGCCTGTATTTCGACTTCAAGAACCCCTGGGTTCGCGTCGAAGAGGCCTGGGACGAGTCGGGCAACCAGACCGAGAAGATCGTCATCGAGAGCGTCACGCGCAAGACCTGGAACGACCAGACCTTCAACCCCAAAAACCCCGAGTACAAGTTTTAAAGCTTCACCCGTAGACCGTTGTGCGCCAAGGCTCCGCCGACCGGTGGACAGTATGAAACGTGACTAGGGGAAACCCCTTGTTGCGTGCGTACCAGCTAGAGGAAAACTTCGGTGAGCGCAGCGAAAACGCTGCGTTATGCTGCGGAAACACAAATCGCCACACCCAGGCGAAATAACAATCCAATCCAGAGAGACAACCACATGAACCGCACCACCCGCCGCTTTGCCGCAGCACTCGCCTGCGCCGCCGTCAGCGCCCTCGCTGCCCCCCTGGCTCAGGCCCAATCCACCGCAGAGGCCAACGTGGCTGCAAGCGCCAGCACCGGCAGTGGCACCAGCAGCGGTGGCGGGTTCAGTGGGTTCATGGACGACTACGTCTGGGGCCGCAACGTCATGGCGTTGGGTTGGTTCTACATTCGCCCGATGGATTCGGCCACGCCGCTGACCACCACCACCAGCGCGCTGGGCCTGGGCACGTACCAATCGCCCGGAACTGACGTGCGAGTCAGTAACGCCAACACGCTGTCGCTTACGTTCACGCACTTCTTTACCGACAACATCGCCGGTACGTTCGTTGGCGGCGTGCCGCCCAAGTTCAACCTGTACGGCAGCGGCAACGTGATCGCGCCGGTGCCGGTCATCGGACCGCTCACGCTGATCAACCTGGGCCTGCCACAGAACAACCCCGTTGCCACGGTGCGTGAATGGAGCCCGGCCATCGTCGCCCAGTACTACTTCGGCACGAAGGAAAGCAAGTTCCGTCCGTTCGTCGGCGCCGGTGTCAGCTACAACTTCTTCACCAACCTGAAGCTGAACCCGAACTTCGTGAACGCGCTGCAGAACCTCGGTCAGGTGCTGCAACTCGGCATGGGCCAGGTGCCGAGCGGCACGGCCAAGGTGACGGCGGAAACGTCGAGCTCCTGGACGCCGGTGGCCAACGTGGGCCTGTCGTATGAGTTCGCCAAGAACTGGACCGCCATCGGCACGGTGTCGTACCTGCCGCTGAAGACCACGTCCACCATCACGATCCGCAGCGCACAAGGCCAGGTGCTGGCGGTCAACAAGACCGACATCAAGGTCGACCCGCTCGTGTTTGGGCTGGCGGTTGGCTACAAGTTCTAAGCCGCTGGGTTGCCCTATCGCAAACGCCACCTTCGGGTGGCGTTTTTCATTGCGGTGCGACCCGATATGATGGCGGGGTTTTGCGACCGTTTTCCGATTCCGCCCAGCCCGCCACGCTATCCATGACCCAGCCTTCCATCGCCATCGTCGGAGCCGGCATTGCCGGTGTTGCCTGTGCCAACGCGCTTGCCGCAGAGGGCATTGCCGCCACCGTCTATGAACGCGCTGGCGGCGTCGGCGGCCGGCTGGCCACCACGGTGCTGCCCGAGGGCGCACCGGCCTACGCCTTTGACCACGGCGCGCAGTCATTCAACGTACGCAGCGAGGCCTTCCGCCGCGCGGTGGACGCCGCCCGCCGGCAGGGTTCGGTGATGCCATGGCCGGCACGCTGGGGCCACCGCACGGCAGACGCCCTGCAAGCGGATTCACGTGATGAAGCCCGCTACGTCGGCCTGCCCGGCATGGGCGCGCTGGTGCGCAGCCTGGCCACGCCGCTGGATGTGCGCTTCGGCCACGCCGTCACCCGCGTGGCGCACGAGGGCCGGCGCTGGACGATCGAACGCCACGGCGCGGACACCGCCCACGCCGACATCATCGCCCTGGCCCTGCCCGCGCCCGAGCTGCCGGCGCTGTTTGGCAGCGCGGCGCCCGCTTCACTACAGGAAACCATCGCCCCGGTGCGCTACGCCCCCTGCTGGGCACTGATGATGGGCTTTGCGCAATCGCTGGACCTGCCCTTCGACGGCATCCGCATTGACGACGACATGCTCGCCTGGGCCGCACGCGACAACACCAAGCCAGGCCGCGTGATGGTCGATGAATCCTGGGTGGTGCATGCGTCGCCGAGCTGGTCGGCAGCGCACGCCAAGGACACCCCCGAGCAGGCACTGCATGCCATGCACGCCCGCTTTGCCGAAGCCTTCCCGGGCACGCCCGAGCCTGATCTGATGGCCGCGCACCTGTGGCCGCACGCGCTGGTGGAGCAGTCCGCCGGCCTGCCCTGCCACTGGGATGCCGCCACCCGCCTGGGCGCTTGCGGCGACTGGTGCGAAGGCCCGCGCGTGGAAGCCGCCTTCCTCAGCGGTGTGGCGCTGGCCGCAAAGATTGCCGACGCGCTATAAGAGTTCGCCCCGGAACGCTACAATATTGGGTTGTCTCGTGTTTCGTGTGCCGGGTCGCTCACCCGGCGGTGGCTTTCTCCTGACGACGCCATGCGCACCCGACGCCAAGTCCTCGCCCTAGCCTTTGCTGCTGCCGCTGCAGTATCGGCGCCGCTGCTGTCCGCCCATGCGCAAGTTCTGCGCAACATTCCGGCGGCGGCCCCGGCTGCCCAATTGACCGTCAACTCGGCCAATACCGGCACGCTGACCACCGGCAGCACGGGCTTGGTGAACATCCTGCTGCTCGGCTTCGGCACCACCAAGGCCGATATCCGCTTCGCCCCGGGCGTGCGGATCCTGTTGCTGAATGGGCTGCTGGCGCAGCCCAGTGCAGTGACCGGCCAGACGTTCAAGGTGCGCTATCAGCTCGACCTGTATCAGCAGTTGCTGACGGCCTGGGTTATCAGCGACGACGACTACAAGGCCGCGGTCGCCGCCCAGGCGCAGGCCCAGTCTCAGTAGCGCCAGACGCCAGAACGCCCCACGAAACACGTGCCCCCAGGTCAACCACTGTGAACGGCACATGAAAAAAGTCTTCATCAAAACCTACGGCTGCCAGATGAACGAGTACGACTCGGACAAGATGTCCGACGTGCTCAACGCGGCTGAAGGTCTCGTCCCCACCGACACGCCCGAAGATGCGGACGTGATCCTCTTCAACACGTGCTCCGTGCGCGAGAAGGCGCAGGAGAAGGTGTTCTCCGAGCTCGGCCGCGTCAAGGCGCTCAAGGCACTCAAGCCGGACCTCGTCGTTGGCGTAGGCGGCTGCGTGGCGAGCCAGGAAGGCGCCTCCATCGTGGCGCGCGCGCCGTACGTGGACGTCGTCTTCGGCCCGCAGACGCTGCACCGCCTGCCGGATCTGATCGCCGCCCGCCGCCGCACGGGCCGCTCGCAAGTGGATGTGTCCTTCCCCGAGATCGAGAAGTTCGACCACCTGCCGCCCGCGCGCGTGGAAGGCGCATCGGCGTTCGTGTCGATCATGGAAGGCTGCTCGAAATATTGCAGCTACTGCGTGGTGCCCTACACGCGCGGCGAAGAAGTCTCGCGCCCGTTCGACGACGTGCTGGCCGAGGTGGCCGGCCTGGCCGCACAGGGCGTGCGCGAAGTCACGCTGCTGGGCCAGAACGTCAACGCCTACATTGGCAAGATGGGCGACACCAGCGAGCGCGCAGACTTCGCCCTGCTGCTCGAATACGTGGCCGAGATTCCGGGCATCGAGCGCATCCGCTACACGACCAGCCACCCGAAGGAATTCACGCAGCGCCTGATCGACGCCTACGCCACCAACCCGAAGCTGGTCGACCACATGCACCTGCCCGTGCAGCACGGCTCCGACCGCATCCTGATGGCGATGAAGCGCGGCTACACGGTGCTCGAATACAAGAGCATCATCCGCAAGCTGCGCGCGATCCGGCCGAACATCTCGGTGGCGACGGACTTCATCGTCGGCTTCCCGGGCGAGACCGATGCGGACTTCGCCAAGACGATGGACCTGATTCACGAGATCGGCTACGACACCTCGTTCAGCTTCATCTACAGCCCGCGCCCCGGCACGCCGGCCGCCAACCTGCACGACGATACGCCGCAGGCCGTCAAGCTCGAACGCCTGAAACATTTGCAGGCGACCATCGAAGAGAACGTCGCGCGTATCAGCCAGGGCATGGTCGGCAGCGTGCAGCGCATCCTCGTGGAAGGCCCGTCGCGCAAGGACCCGACCGAGCTGCATGGCCGCACCGAGAACAACCGCGTGGTCAACTTCGCCCTGCCCGATCTGCCGCAGGCGCGCCGTGACCAACTGATCGGCCAGATGCTAGATGTGCGCATCGTGCACGCCTTCCCGCACTCGCTGCGTGGTGAGGTGACGGACCAGCGCACGGAACAGCACGTCGTCGGCACGGCCCACTGATCATCAACCCGCATAGATTTGATGAAACCCACCACCGCTGAATTCACAGCGCCCAAGAACGACAACACGCGCCTGCAGAACCTGTGCGGGCCGCTGGATGAAAACCTGCGCCAGATCGAACAGGCGCTGGACGTAACCATCAACCGGCGCGGCGCCAAGTTCACCGTGCGCGGCGCCAACGCGCAGGGCGCGGCCAACGCGCTGGAGACGTTCTACAACAGCGCACGCGATCCGCTGTCGGTGGACGATATCCAGCTTGGTCTGGTGGAAACCCGGCAGGTGGCCGCGCATGGTGCCTACGTGCCCGAAGCCGACCACAAGGGCCTTGACGTGCCGGACGGTAACGACCTGTCGCCAGTGCTGCACACGCGGCGCACCGACCTGCACGGCCGCACGCCGATGCAGCGCGAATACCTGCGCAGCATTCTCTCGCACGACCTGTCGTTCGGCATTGGCCCGGCCGGTACCGGCAAGACGTATCTGGCCGTCGCCTGCGCGGTGGACGCGCTCGAGCGCGACGCCGTCAAGCGCATCGTGCTGACGCGCCCAGCCGTGGAAGCCGGCGAGCGCCTGGGCTTCCTGCCCGGTGACCTCGCGCAGAAAGTCGACCCGTACCTGCGCCCGCTCTACGATGCGCTGTACGACCTGCTCGGCTTTGACAAGACGCAGAAGATGTTCGAGCGCCAGATGATCGAGATTGCGCCGCTTGCCTACATGCGCGGGCGCACGCTCAACCACGCCTTCATCATCCTGGACGAAGCCCAGAACACCACGCCGGAACAGATGAAGATGTTCCTCACGCGGATCGGCTTCGGCTCCAAGGCGGTGATTACTGGTGACACCACGCAGATCGACCTGCCGCGCGGCCAGAAGAGCGGCCTGATTGAAGCGCAGCATGTGTTGCGCGACGTGCGCGGCGTGTCGATGACGCGCTTTTCCAGCATCGACGTGGTGCGGCACCCGCTGGTCGCCCGCATCGTCGAGGCCTATGACGAATTCCATGCCCAGCATAAGGACGCCTGAACGTGGCTAAAGACAAAACCAAGACCAAGAAGACCCAAACCGCCGCTCCCGAAACGCTCGGTCCGCGTGTCGACGTATTCGACGCCAAGGGCAAGCCGAAGACGGTGGACGCCAGCGCCCTGCGCATCGCCTTTGCCGACGGCCGCAGCCTGATCATCAGCGTGCCCGACACTGCCGATGGCGCCATCACCCTGGTTGCCGAACATTCCGACACCAACACGAACGCCATGCTGTCGCTGCGCCCCGAGCACCACGACAGCGTCACGTTGCGCATCGAGGCCGAGCCGGTACAAACCGAGCGAACCGAAGACCTGGACGACCCGTTCTGGAACAACGGTGGCGAGGCCTTCGACGACGCAGAGATGCTCACGCTCGACCTCACCGTGCAGCACGGTGATGAGCTAAAGGCGGCCGCACGCAAGGCACTGCCGAGAGAGAAGGACATCGAAGCGTGGATTGCCCCGGCGCTGTTTGCCGATGCGCAACTCAACGTGCGCTTTGTCGGCGAAGAAGAAGGCCGCACGCTCAACCGCACGTACCGCGAGAAGGATTACGCCACCAACGTGCTGACGTTCTCGTACGCAGAAAGCGATGAAGACCCGGTGGCCGCCGACATCGTGCTGTGCTGCCCGGTGGTAGAGAAGGAAGCCAAGGAACAAGGCAAGCCGCTGCTCGCGCACTACGCGCACCTGATCGTGCACGGCGCGCTGCACGCACAGGGTTACGACCACGAAGACCCGGCCGATGCCGAAGAGATGGAAGGCATCGAAACCGAGATCCTCGGCGATCTGGGTTTTGCCGATCCGTACGCGAGCCGCTGACGCATCTCCCGCCTCGCAGCCAGACGCCGGCCTTGTGCCGGCGTTTTTGTTTTCTGCTACAGGAACGCAACACCGCGTTTCAACGTTGAATCAAGTCCGCTTTCCGCAGATCCAGTCCTGACAACGGTTTGCGGCATCTCCTCCGCCATTCGATGCAGGCGCGCGCCCATCGAATCGCTCATGCGCCCCGCATCGGCCGTCGGCCATCTGGCACCTGCCCTGCTCTCCGTACGGGGAATGGGTTTTGCCATGGCAATCCATATCCTCGACTCATAAGCCGCCACCCGAGCGCGCTCGATCAAATTCGCCGCAACAGGCGTCATGGGCCAACCCGCGCACAGACGGGCGCGGCCACGCGGGGAGGTCATCATGCGTCAACGTTTCATGGACAGCATTCCATGGGCCACACTGCTCGTGGGTGTGGGTGTCGGCACCGCGCTCGCGGTCACACCTCGAATCGCACATGCGGATCACAAGCAGTCGTGCTACGCAGGCGTGGTCGTGGTGTTTGATGGCACATGGCATCCGGGCGCGGTGGTCGGCTGTCGTACCGTCAACATCTCCGACAGCAACAACGTGATCGGCGCGGAAGTGAACTTCATGATCGCGCAGGGCACGATCCGGCCACGCGTGCAGGCAGTGGTCGGCAGCACCAGCGTGCAGGCGCTCATTGGTGGCGGCTACGACTTCGCAAGCAGCAAGGCACTGGTAGGCGTGGGCGCAACCGGTGACCACTGGATCGCGGGCGCCGACATGGAGATCGCCGGACGCTGGACGGCCTACGGCGGCGCGACCACGCTCGGCCGCTATCACGGCAACACGCACGACCCCGTCACAACGCCCGCTCCGGCACCGGCAAGCACCAACGTGACGGCACCGCCCTCCACGAACAACAACTCGCCAGCCCCCACGCCGGCACCGGCACCCGGCAAGTCGCCTAGCCCTAGCCCTAGCCCGAGCCCGAGCCCGAGCCCGAGTCCGAGCCCGAGTCCGAGCCCGAGTCCGAGCCCGAGTCCGAGCCCGAGCCCGAGTCCGAGTCCGAGTCCGACACCGACACCGACACCGACACCGACTCCGACTCCGACTCCGACTCCGACTCCGACTCCGACTCCGACTCCGGTTCCGACTCCGGTTCCGAGCCCAACGCCCGCTCCGACACCGGCGCCTGGCGGCGGGCATCACCACCACCATCATCACGACCACGATCATGGTGGTGATGGCAACCATGGCGGGGATCACGACCACGGTGGCGACAGCAACCACGGCGGAGACCACGACCACGGCGGCGATGGCAACCATGGCGGAGACCACGACCACGGCGGCGATGGCAACCATGGCGGAGACCACGACCACGGCGGCGATGGCAACCATGGCGGGGACCACGACCACGGTGGCGATGGCAACCACGGCGGAGACCACGACCACGGTGGCGACGGCAACCACGGCGGAGACCACGACCACGGCGGCGACGGCAATCATGGCGGGGACCATGACCACGGTGGTGGCGACGACCACAACCATTCCGGCCATGACAACGGCAACCACAAAGACAAGGGCAATCACCAAGGCCAGGACGACAACAGCCAAGGCGACAACGATCATGGCGGCGACGGCCGCCAGGGCACAGGCAGTAATGAGGGTAGCGGGCACACCGGTGATGACGGTCACCAGCAAGGCGGCAAGGACAGCGGCGACTGACCGTTTCCCCCTCGGCAGGCGCCGCGCCACGCCACCCGGGCCGGCCCCCTGAAGTGCAATTCAACGCACATCAGGGGGCTTGGTGCCCACCTCACGCCGTGTTGGAAAGCGCCCACCAATCCGCCGCCTGCGTCATCGGGGCGGCGAGTCTTTTGGTGTATGCTGGGCCGATGTTTAACGACGCGCGACCGCGCCATGAATGATCCGTATCCCAGTCCGAAGCCAGCCGACAAACCCCGTACGCTGCTGGAACGCCTGACCGACCTCATCTCGCCCGAGCCCGAATCGCGGGCCGAGCTCCTAGAAATCCTCCAAGACGCGCACGCGCGCAGCCTGATCGACGCCGACTCCCTGTCGATGATCGAAGGCGTTTTCCAGGTTTCAGACCTGTGCGCGCGCGACATCATGATCCCGCGCGCGCAGATGGACGCGCTCAACATCGCCGACGCGCCGTCTGAGTTCATCCCCTTCGTGCAGGAAGCTGCGCACTCGCGCTTCCCCGTCTACGAAGGCAGCCGTGACAACATCATCGGCATCCTGCTGGCCAAGGATCTGCTGCGCTTCTATACCGATGAAGACTTCGACGTGCGCGACATGCTGCGCCCGGCCGTGTTCATCCCTGAGTCGAAGCGCCTGAACGTGCTGTTGCGCGACTTTCGCGTCAACCGCAACCACATCGCCATCGTCGTCGACGAATACGGCGGCGTGGCCGGCCTCATCACCATTGAAGACGTGCTGGAGCAGATCGTCGGCGACATCGAAGACGAATACGACATCGAAGAGGAAGAGGACAACATCCTCGCCACCGCCGATGGCCACATGCGCGTGCGCGGCCTGACCGAGATCGAACAGTTCAACGAAGCCTTCGGCACGCACTTCTCGGATGAGGACGTCGACACCATCGGCGGGCTGCTGTCCAACCACCTCGGCCGTGTGCCGCATCGGGGCGAGAAGATCGTCCTGGGCACACTGCAGTTCGACGTGCTGCGCGCCGATGCGCGGCAAGTGCAAGTGCTGCTGGTGCGCCGTCTCACCACCCCGACCGGCGGCGATGCCTCGGTCGACGCTTCCGGTTCCAACCCCGTCTGACCCTCGTGCCCGCTCAGTTCTCCTCCCCTGCCGCCGAACCACCCCGCCGGCAGGACGCTCCCGCTGTGCCGTCTACCTTGTCGCTCGCCCGGCTGCGCTTTGCGATGCCGCTGGCGGCGCTGCTGGGCGTCATGCATACGCTGTCGTTCGCGCCCAACCACTGGTGGTGGCTGCAGATCCTGTCGCTGACGGGGCTCGCTGCCCTGGTGCAGCGCGCACCGCGTTTGCGTGACGCGGCCTGGGTCGGCTATGCCTTCGGGCTCGGCTGGTTCCTCTCGGGCGTCTGGTGGCTTTTCATCAGCATGCACGTGTATGGCGACATGCCAGCGTGGATGGCTGCGCTGGCGGTGCTGCTGTTCGCGGGCTATCTGGCACTGCATCCGGCGCTGGCGGTGTGGGCGTGGCAGTGGTTCACGCGCGATGGCCGCTTGGGCCGGTGGTCGGGCACGGCGTCGGCACTGGTGTTCGGTGCGACGTGGGCCGTCACGGAATGGCTGCGCGGCACGGTGTGGACAGGCTTCCCCTGGATCAACGGCGGCTATGCCCACACCGATGGCCCGCTGGCCGGCTACGCGCCGCTGATGGGCGTGTACGGCATCGTGCTGATTGCCGCCACGCTGGCCGGCCTGCTGTGCATGGCCGCCGAGCGCCGCCTGCACTGGCTGACCGCCATCGTGGGCGCTGTGGTGCTCGTGGCCGGCTGGCCGCTGCATGGCATTGCGTGGACGCAACCGGTGGGCAAGCCGATCTCCGTGCGTCTCTTGCAGGGCAACGTGCCGCAGGATGTGAAATTCCAGCAGACCGGCATCGAGCGTTCGCTGGAGCTGTACACGAAGATGGTCACCGAGAAGCCCGCGCAACTGGTGATCACGCCCGAGACGGCCTTCCCGATCATGATCCAGGAGATGCCGCAAGAGATCGCGCTGGCCATCCGCACGTATGTGGATACCACCGGCTCCAGCGTGCTGTTTGGCGCGGCCAGCCAGGATTCGGCGGTGGATTACACCAACAGCGTATTCGGCGTCGGCCCGCAGTTCCAGGGCGTGTACCGCTACAACAAGCACCACCTGGTGCCCTTCGGCGAGTTCATCCCCTTCGGCTTCCACTGGTTCGTCAACATGATGAACATGCCGCTGGGTGACTTCCGGCGCGGTCTGCCGGTGCAGCCAGCCATGACGGTGGCCGATCAGCGCGTCGCGCCCAACATCTGTTACGAAGATTTGTTTGGCGAAGAGATTGCCGCCTCGCTGCGGCACGCGGACCAGCCCGCCACGATGCTCGCCAACGTGACGAACCTGGCGTGGTTTGGCGACACGATTGCGCTGGACCAGCATTTGCAGATCTCGCGCATGCGTGCGCTGGAGACGGGCCGCCCGATGCTGCGCGCCACCAATACCGGCGCCACCGCCGTGGTGCGCCCGGACGGCAGCGTGCAGGCACGCCTGCCCGTTTTCACGCTTGGCACGCTGCAGGCCGAGGTGCAAGGCACGCAAGGCCTGACGCCATTCGTGCGGGCCGGTAACGCGCCCGCGTTGGGCGTGGGCGTGCTGGTGCTGCTGGCTGCGCTGGTACGCCGTCGTCGCGCCGGAACGCACTGATCGATCACCGCCCGGAGGGCTTTCGAGCCACTTTCCGGGGCGGCTGACAAAAAACGCTAAAATTCAACGTTTTACGGCGGGCACGTAGCCAGGCGCTTCTCGTGCCCGCCGCTGCATTCCACCGCCGCGCGGCGCACAGCATTGCTGCGTGCCGCAGCGGACCAACGGGTACCACCATGCTCACCTTCCAGCAAATCATCCTCAAGCTGCAGTCGTACTGGGACGCCCAGGGCTGCGCCCTGCTGCAACCGATCGACCTCGAAGTCGGCGCCGGCACTTCGCACGTGCACACCTTCCTGCGTGCGATCGGTCCCGAGCCGTGGCGGGCAGCCTATGTACAACCGTCGCGCCGCCCCAAGGATGGCCGCTATGGCGAGAACCCCAACCGCCTGCAGCACTACTACCAGTATCAGGTGGTGCTCAAGCCCGCGCCGGAAAACATCCTCGACCTGTATCTCGGTTCGCTGGAAGCGCTGGGCCTGGACCTGAAGCAGAACGACGTCCGCTTTGTGGAAGACGACTGGGAGAACCCCACGCTCGGCGCCTGGGGCCTGGGCTGGGAGGTGTGGCTCAACGGCATGGAAGTCACGCAGTTCACGTACTTCCAGCAAGTCGGCGGCCTGGATTGCAAGCCGGTCACGGGTGAAATCACCTACGGTATCGAGCGCTTGGCGATGTACCTGCAGCAGGTCGAGAACATCTACGACCTGGTCTGGACCGAGTGGGAAGAACCGGGCCCTAACGGCCCCGTGAAGCGCCGCCTGACCTATGGCGATGTCTACCACCAGAACGAAGTCGAGCAATCGACCTACAACTTCGAGCACGCCGACACCACGGTGCTGTTCCGCCGCTTTGCCGAGCACGAAGCCGAAGCCAAGCGCCTAATGGGCGTGCGCCCCGAGGGCGATGCAGCCGCGGCTGAAAGCGAGGCACCGGTCGTGCAACTGGCCCTGCCCGCCTACGAGCAAGTGCTCAAGGCTGGCCACACGTTCAACCTGCTCGACGCACGCGGCGCCATTTCGGTGACGGAGCGCGCGGCTTACATCGGCCGCATCCGCAACCTGTCGCGCCTGGTCGCACAGGCCTACTACGACTCGCGCGAGCGCCTGGGCTTCCCGATGTGCGGCACGGCTGCCGCATCTGCCGCAACCGCCGCTACCACGGAGGCTGCATGACGGCCACGCGCATGCGACGCGGGCTGGCCTTGCTGACGGCGGCATCGGTCGCCGCGCTGGCGCTGCCGGCCGGCGTTGCACAAGCAGCGCGGCATCGCACATCCAAGCCGGTATCGACGGAACAGATCTTCGTTGTGCCGAGCAATCTGACGCAGATCTGCGTGGCCGATTCCAAACCGCTGCAGCAAGCACTGGGCACGGCGTGGACACCGGCGCCGCCCGCACTCGACCAATGGACGAGCCTGGCGCGCACGATGGCCTGCGACCTGTCTGGCGCGCGTGATCTCGGCTGGCACCGCGTGCCGCTGCGCACGTACGCCACCGCCCTGCGCTTCCCGCTCACCTGGGTTGAGTGGCAGGGCTCCGGGGCCAAGGCACAGCGCCGTGCGCGCGTGTTCCGCTCATCCGCGCAGATGCCGAGCCGCCTGGAATTCAACGTATCCGGCACGCTGCAAGAGGTGCGCTATGACGCGCGCCGCGGCACGCTGTCTGCACGCTTCCTGCGCCGCGATGCGGCCGCGCCCGGCACCAACCCCGCGCCGATCGCACCACCGCCCCCGCCGGGCCAGTGCGCCGGCACGCAACTGCAGTTCCAGCAGCAAGGCGGCGTGTGGCTGCTCTCGGGCGTGGAGCCCGTGCCCGGCTCGCCGTGCTGACCACTGAACACAACAACGTAACCGCCGCACGCAAGATCGTTAAGCGGCGCAGAACAACGACGTCACCGATTCAACTGCTATGTCCACCCTCCTGATCGAACTGCTGACCGAAGAACTGCCGCCCAAGGCGCTGGCCCGCCTGGGCGAGACGTTTGCGCGCGGCCTCTTTGACGGTCTGTCGGCGCAAGGCCTGCTGGAAGACAATGCCAGCGTGGAAGGCTTTGCCACGCCGCGCCGCTTGGCTGCGTCGATCACCGGCGTGCGCCGTGCCGCGCCCGATCGCGAGCTGCGCGAAAAGGTGCTGCCCGTGACCATCGCCTTCGACGCCGAAGGCAAGCCCGCTGCGCCGCTCGTCAAGAAGCTGGCCGCGCTGGCCAAGACGGTGGGCGTGGAAGCCATCGCGCCCGAATCGCTCGAACGTGCGCCGGACGGCAAGGCGGAATCGCTCTTCTACCGCTACACCGCGCGCGGTGCCGTGCTGGCCGAGGGGCTGCAGACCGCACTGACGCAGACCATCGCCAACCTGCCGATCCCCAAGGTGATGACGTACCAGCGCCCGAACGGCGTGGAGATGGAAAGCGTGCAGTTCGTGCGCCCCGCGCACAAGCTGATCGCGCTGCTGGGTAGCGAAGTCATTCCCGTCAGCGCGCTGGGCCTGCAATCGGGCAACGTCACGGTGGGCCATCGCTTCCTGTCGAGCGGCGACATCGTCATCGCCGATGCCACGTCGTACGCGAGCACACTGGAAGCGCAAGGCAAGGTCATCGCGAGCTATGCCAAGCGCCGCGAAGCGATCCGCGCCGAGCTGTTGAAAACCGCCGGCGCCGACACAGTGGTGATGCCCGAAGCGCTGCTGGATGAAGTGAACTCGCTGGTCGAATGGCCCGTGGTCTACCCCTGCCACTTCGAGGAAGCCTTCCTCGCCGTGCCGCAGGAATGCTTGATCCTGACCATGCAGACCAACCAGAAGTACTTTGCGCTGACCGATGCGCAAGGCCATCTGCGCAACCGCTTCCTGATCGTCTCGAACATCGCCACCGGCACGCCTGAGGCCATCATCCAGGGCAACGAGCGCGTGGTGCGCCCGCGCCTGGCCGATGCCCGCTTCTTCTTCGAGCAAGACAAGAAGAAGCCGCTGGCCGACCGTGTGCCGCTGCTCTCGCGCGTGGTCTATCACAACAAGATCGGCACGCAGCTTGAGCGCGTGTCGCGCCTGCAGGCCATCGCTGGCCAACTCGCCGAGAAGCTTGGCGCGGATATGGCACACGCCTCGCGCGGTGCGCTGCTGGCCAAGGCTGACTTGCTGACCGACATGGTGGGCGAGTTCCCCGAGCTGCAAGGCACGATGGGCACCTACTACGCCCGCCACGACGGTGAACCCGACGACGTGGCGCTGGCCTGTTCCGAGCACTACCAGCCACGCTTTGCCGGCGACACGCTGCCCAGCACCGCCACCGGCACCGTGGTGGCGCTGGCCGACAAACTGGAAACGCTGGTCGGCATCTGGGGCATCGGCCTGCAACCCACGGGTGAGAAAGACCCGTTCGCGCTGCGCCGCCACGCACTGGGCATCCTGCGCATGCTGATCGAAAAGCCGCTTGCGCTGACGATCGACGACGCGCTGCAGATTGCCGCCGCCAGCTTCGACGGCATTGCCACGGTCAAGCCCGACCTGGCTGCCATCACCGACTTCCTGTACGACCGCCTGCGCGGCTACCTGAAGGACAAGGGCTACAGCACCAATGAGGTGGAAGCCGTGGTCAGCCAGCGCCCGCAGCGCCTGGACGACATCGTTGCGCGCCTGGAAGCCGTGCGCGCGTTTGCCGCCCTGCCGCAAGCCGAAGCCCTGGCCGCTGCCAACAAGCGCATCACCAACATCCTGAAGAAGACCGACGTCGCCGTCGGCGCGGTGCAGCCGCAACTGCTCAAGGAAGACGCCGAGCGCGCGCTGCATCAGGCAGTCGCTGCGTCCGAGCCGCAGGTGCACGACGCGTTTGCGCGCGGCGATTTCACCACCGCCCTCAAGACGCTGGCTGGCCTGCGCGAAGCGGTCGACACCTTCTTCGACGGCGTGATGGTGATGGCTGACGACACCGCGCTGCGTGACAACCGCCTGGCGCTGCTGGGTGAGTTGCACGGCCTGATGAACCGCGTGGCGGACATCTCCAAGCTGGCTGCCTGATTGCCAGCCTGCGCCTAGCCCGGAGCCTGACATGCCCCACATCCCCAAGCTGGTGATCCTTGACCGTGATGGCGTGATCAACCTCGACAGCGACCAGTTCATCAAGTCGCCCGACGAGTGGATCCCCATCGACGGCAGCCTGGAAGCCATTGCCGAGCTGAACCAGGCCGGCTACGAGGTGGTGGTCGCGACCAACCAGTCGGGCATCGGCCGCGGGCTGTTCGAGGCCGCTGCACTCAACGCCATGCACGAGAAGATGTACAAGGCGCTGACCGCATTTGGCGGCCGCGTCGACGCTGTCTTCTTCTGCCCCCACACCGCTGCGGACGCCTGCGAATGCCGCAAGCCCAAAGCCGGCATGTTCCGTGAGATCGCACGCCGCTTTGACGTGGACCTGACGGGCGTGCCGGTGGTTGGCGATTCGCTGCGCGACCTGCAGGCGGGCGTGGAGGTTGGCGCCGTGCCGCACCTCGTGCTGACCGGCAAAGGCATCAAGACGCGCGACGCCGGCAATCTGCCGCCCGGCACCCAGATCCACAACGACCTGCGCGCGTTTGCGCGTGCGCTGCTGTCGCCTGCACCCCAGGGCGCGCCTTCGCGTGCACCTAGTGCCCCTTGAAGTCACACCATGACCTTTATCCGTTCGCTGCTGCTGCTGATTTTCCTGGTCGTCTGGACGCCGATTTATGCGGTGGCCTGCTTCATCGTGTTTCCGATCCTGAACCCGCATCGCCGTTTCTGGATGGTGACGGGGTGGACCAAGTCCGTGATCTGGACGGCGCGCTTCCTGGTCGGCATCCGCTGGAAATACGAGGGCTGGGAGCATATTGAAGAGGCCGTCGCCACCAACAAGCAGGTGGTCCTGCTCTCCAAGCACCAGTCGGCCTGGGAGACCATGGCCTATGTTGCGACCATGCCGCGCCCGCTGTGCTTCGTGTTCAAGCGCGAGCTGCTGTTCGTGCCGTTCTTCGGCTGGACGCTGGGCCTGTTGAAGATGGTGCACATCAACCGCAAGGACGGCGCCAATGCGTTCGCCTCGGTGGCGCGCCAGGGCAAGGAGCGCCTGGCCGACGGCGCGTGGGTCATCATGTTTCCGGAAGGCACGCGCACCCGCTCGGGTGATCCGAAGCCGCGCTACAAGAGCGGCGGTGCACGCTTTGCCGTGGATACCGGCGCATGGGTCATCCCCATCGCACACAACTCCGGGCGCGTGTGGCCGCGCAATTCGTTCTTGAAGCATCCAGGTCTGATCAGGCTGTCGGTCGGCCCGGCCATTCCGACCACCGGCAAGACCAGCGATCAGCTCAACCGCGAAGTCGAAGCGTGGATCGAAACAGAAATGCGTAGAATCGACGCCGATAGCTACCGCGAGCGTGCATGAAACTGCTGCGACCACCGACTTCGCCGACCACCGCCGACAGCGTTCAGCTCGAACTGCCGCTGCTCGCGCCTGAAGCGCCGTCGCTCCCGAACTCGCAGCCGGATGCCGCCCTCCTTGCCCCACCCGGAGTCGATCCCACCAACGTACCGTTGGGCCCCAACCAGCGCCGCCTGACGCTGGGCGAGCGTGCGCTGGTGTACAACCTCAAGCGCTCGTCGCGGCGCACCATCGGCTTTGTCATCGATGACCGTGGGTTGTCCATCACGGCACCGCGCTGGGTCACGCTGGGTGAGATCGAACACGCCATCTCCGAAAAGCAGAAGTGGATCTTCGCCAAGCTGGCGGAGTGGCGCACCAGTGCTGCGCGCCGCGTGCTGCCGCCGATGGAATGGCAGGACGGCGCAACGCTGCCCTTCCTCGGCAAGTCGATCACGCTCAAGCTTGAGTCGCCCATCGGCGCCCTGATGTTCGATGCCGATGCGTGCATGCTGCATCTGGGCCTGCCGCCCGCGGCCACCGAACAGCAGATCAAGGACCGCGTACAAGGCTGGCTGCAGACGCAGGCGCGCCGCCTGTTCGGTGAACGGCTCGACGTGTATGCCGAGCGCCTGGGCGTACGACATAGCGCGTATGCGCTGTCTTCCGCCGCCACGCGCTGGGGCAGCTGCACGGCCGACGGCAAGATCCGCCTGAACTGGCGCCTTGTGCATTTCCCGATGAGCCTGATCGACTACGTGGTCGCGCACGAGCTTGCGCACCTCAAGGAAATGAACCACAGCCCGCGCTTCTGGGACACCGTGGAATCGATCTTCCCCGAGTTTCGCGAGGCACGCGAGCAACTGCGCTCGCACCCGCCGGAATATCTGCCGGCGTTCTGAGGGCGCTGCCCTCTTGCCCTCCACGCACGGCGCAGGCACGCAGCGCCGCCCTCCATGATCTTCGCCCCCACCCTCTCCCTGCTGGGCTTCCTGCTGCTCGTCATCCTGCCGCTGGTGGGCGTGCTGGGCACGATCCTGATGATCGGCTTCGTCATCTTCAGACCGGAGAAGAAACGCCCTCCGCTGTCCAGGAAAGCGCGGACATGGGTGCGCGTGTTGGTAGCCGTGCTTGCCATGCTGGATCTGTGGGCGGGTTATCTGTACTACGAATCCGTCGGCATCTCACGCGAGATCGCAGCAAAGGATGCGAACAGAACCGCACGGGAAAACTTCGTCCTCGATCGCGACTTCCAGTATGGCGATCTGGTGATTCCGGCACGCAGCCAGATCACCCGCTACGACCCGTTTGACAATGGCGAGAAGGATTTGCCGCTGGCATTGCGCGGCCTGCGCACCGTGCGCTTTCCCCATCCGGTGCGGGTGGCGGGCGTCAACACCGAGGCGATGGACGTATCGACCCTGACGATGAAACTCGTGTTGAGCGAGGACCAAACGATCGGCCCGCTCTTCGCTTACAACCAGAAAGGGAAACTGTCACGCGAGGGCCAACCGGCGTCCGTCGCCTGCAAACGCGGACAGATCGCTCGCTTCGACGCGCCCTCAATCCCCTACGACATCGTGGCCGAATTCGCCAAGCCGGAACCGGACGGCCCCGATGCCCGATTCAAACCGAGCCAGTGGCAATTCCTGGGCTGTACGCACGGCGCGTCGATCGACCTGCCGCCCATCGCGCCGCGCTGACGCATCTATCCGTGGCCTGATCAGATCGTGCATTCCACCGGCAGCGCGGTTGGTGGAGAATACGCCACCCGGCAACCCGATGAAGCCGGAACTCCTACGCCAATCATGAAGAAGATTCTGCTCCTGAGTGTCAGCGCCGGCGCCGGCCACATGCGTGCCGCTGAAGCCATTCGTGCCTTTGCCGATACGCACCCCGCCGGTGTCGAAGCCACGCACCTCGACGTGATGGACTTTGTGTCGGCGGGCTTTCGCAAGCTCTACACCGACTTCTACATCAAGCTGGTCAGCAACCAGCCGGCACTGTGGGGCTACCTGTATCAGAAGACCGATGAGGCCGCGCCCAGCGCGTTCTCCCAGAAGATCCGCCGCGCAGTCGAACGGCTGAACAGCCGCCCGTTGCTGGCCGAGATCAAGCGCCAGCGCCCCGATGCCATCATCTGCACACACTTCCTGCCGGCAGAACTGCTCTCCCGCGAACTCGGCAAGGGGCGCCTGGACGTGCCGGTCTGGGTGCAGGTGACCGATTTCGATCTGCACAGCATGTGGATCGTGCCGAACATGCGCGGCTACTTCGCGGCCAATGAAGAAATCGCGTGGCGCATGCGCGAGCGTGGGCTGGCAGCGGAAGCCGTGCACGTGAGCGGCATTCCCGTGATGCCGGCATTCGGCAAGCCGCTCGATCGTGCGGCGTGCGCGGCAGAGTTCGGCATCGACCCGAAGCGCAAGACCTTCCTGATGATGTCGGGCGGTGCCGGCCTGGGCGGCCTCGATGCGCTGGCCGAACGGCTGCTGGCGATGGACGGCGACTTCCAGCTCGTCGCGCTGGCGGGCAAGAACCAGACGATGCTGGAAGCGCTGCAGCGTGTTGCGCAGCGCTATCCGGGGCGCCTCTTCCCGCAGGGCTTCACGCACCAGGTCGAACGCCTGATGGCCTGCGCCGACCTGGTCATCACCAAGCCGGGCGGCCTGGCCACCTCCGAATGCATGGCGATGCAGTTGCCGATGATCGTCAACTCGCCCATCCCCGGCCAGGAAGAGCGCAATGCCGATTTCCTGTTGGAGCAAGGCGTGGCGCTCAAGGCCATCGA
Source organism: Ralstonia sp. A12 (assembly GCF_000801955.1). Lineage (GTDB taxonomy): Bacteria > Pseudomonadota > Gammaproteobacteria > Burkholderiales > Burkholderiaceae > Ralstonia. The sequence continues at coordinate 294,037 of NZ_JSZO01000014.1, read as the reverse complement.
CGATGCCGCACTGGAATTCCGCATTCACGCACTGCTCAAGGAGCCGGATCGACTGACGGCAATGCGGCACAAGATTGCACCGCTGGGCGCCCGCACGCGGGGCAATTCGTGCTCGACCGCGTGCTGGACCTGACCGCACAAGCCCGCGCCGCATGAACGCTGCCGACTTCATTCCGCAGCGCCGGACGCTGGCGCTGGTGGCCTGGGTGGTGCTGCTCGGCTTCTTCTTTGCCAACGTCGAGATCCAGATCGAGGGCAGCGCCGGCTGGGCCGCCAACCTGCCCACGTGGCGCATCGAAAAGCACTGGCTGCTCGACCTCTTCTGGGGTGGCCGCCCGATGACCGGCTATCACGCCTGGGTGTTCCCGTTCGTGGCGCTGTTCTTCCACCTGCCGGTGGTGTTCAACGGCCAGTGGTCATGGCGCATCGAGGCACGCGTCATCGCCTGCATCATGGTCTTCTGGCTGGTGGAAGACTTTCTCTGGTTCGTGCTGAACCCCGCCTACGGCATCGCGAAGTTCACGCCCGCCAATGTGCCCTGGCACATCCACTGGACGGCCTTTGCCCCGACCGACTACTGGACCATGAGCGCCGCCGCGATCGTGCTGTTCTTCATCTCACGCACGCGCGCCGCGGCGCGCTGACTTGCCCGCCTCCATGCGCATTCTTGCTCTTGCCACCGCAGCACTCCTGCTGATCGGCCCACTCCAATCGGCCAACGCAGACACGACACCGCCTGCCCCATCTTCGGCCAGCCGCCCGCTCCAGTGGGCGCAGAGCGTGCAGGATGCGCCGGTGAATAACCTGCACCGCATCACACCGTCGCTCTATCGCAGCGCGCAATTGTCGAAGGATGACCTTCCCCAGTTGCAGAAGCTCGGCATCAAGAAGGTCATCAGCTTTCGCGCCTTCCATTCGGATACCGAAATCCTGGCAGGCAGCGGCATCACCATGCAGCGCATCCCCATCAACACCTGGAACATCCGTGACGAAGACATGGTGACCGCGCTCAAGGCCCTGCACGAGGTCGAGCGTGACGGCCCGGTGCTGATCCATTGCCAGCACGGCGCGGATCGCACAGGGCTCGTGTCGGCGCTGTACCGCGTGGTGTACCAGGGCTGGACGAAGGAACAGGCGCTGGATGAGCTGCAGCATGGCGGCTACGGCTTCCACTCGATCTGGCAGAACATCACGCGCTATCTGCAGCGCGTGGACGTTCAGCGGCTGCGTCAGCAGGTCGAGGCGCAGGGCTGATCCTTCAGCCGCATCAAGCCACGCTCGGCATGCGCGTGGCTGCGGCCAGCTCGCCGATGTATTGCGCCAGCGTGCGCGGCGGCCGGCCAAGAATGGCCCGCAGCGTCAGGCTGTTGCCGCGCAGGCCGTGGCGTGCGTAGTGCTTTTGAACGTTGCCGAGCATCGCCAGCTGGTGCGGGTCAAGCACCCGTGCCGCGCGCGCAGCCCACTGCTCGAATGACATCTCCGCCGCCTCGATCTCGCGCCCCAGCGCATCGCTGATGAGCCGGGCGATCTCGCCGCGGGTCGGCGCCTCGTCGCTGCACAGCTCGAACGTGCCGTACGCGAGGCGATCTGACGTCAGCGCAATGGCGGCCACTTCCGCCACGTCGCGATAGTCGACGCGCGCCACGCGCGTGCTCGCCGGCAACGGCTCGGCAAGGCGGCCCTGGGCGACGATGCCATCCCAGCCGCGCTCCAGGTTCTGGAAGAAGTTGGCCGGATGCAGGATCGTGTACGCCATGCCCGAGGCATACAGCGCGCTTTCCACCGGCACCTTGACGACATGATTCTCGAGCGACGTGTCGGTCGGCTGGATCACCGACGAGAACACGAACCGCCGCACGCCAGCGCGCTGCGCTACGTCGATCATGTTCAGGCCCATCTGCGTTTCTTCCGCCGCGAAGGCCGGACCGATGTAGAACACGCCATCCACACCCGCCGCCGCACGCTCCTGTGAAGCCACGTCGCGCAGATCACCGATGGCGATCTCGCTGGCGCCGCGCTGGCGTGCCTGCGCCGCGCCCCGCTCGTCGCGCACCAGACCCCGCACGCGCACACCGCGCGCCACCAGTTCCGGCACCACCAGGCCCGCAAATTTCCCGGCCGCCCCCACCACCAACACCGTCTGCACTGACCTCGACATCACGCGCTCCTTGTTTTGCGAGAGAGATGCGTGCATCGTAGATTGCAGCCCATTTTGAGAGAATACGGCTTTCATCGAATACATCCTCCCGAAAATCAGGAGAATCCATGGACCGTGCCGACGACATTGCCGTCTTCATCGCCGTGGTGGAGGCCGGCAGCCTGACCGCTGCCGCACGCCGGCTTGAACGCTCGCTGCAGGCGGTGAGCCGCTCACTGGCGCTGCTGGAGCAAAGCATTGGCATCGCATTGATCCGGCGCACCACACGCCGCTGCAGCCCGACCGAAGCCGGCGCAGCGTTCTACCGGCGAGTGAAGCCCGCGTTTGCGGAAATCCACGACGCCTGGGCCGAAGCCGCCGAACTGCGTGACGAGCCCACCGGCGTGCTGCGCATCAGTGCGCCAGTGCTGTTTGCGCCAACCTACCTCGTGCCCACCGTGGCGAAGTTCATGGCGCGCCATCCGCGCGTGGAAGTCGATCTAACGCTCACGGACGCCTTTGCCGACCTGATCGGCCAGGATCTGGACCTGGCAGTGCGCATCGGCGACCTGCCCGACTCCGATCTGAAGGCGCGGCGCCTGGGCGTGCTGCGGCGCGTGGTGTTCGGCACGCCCGACTACTTCGCGCGGCGCGGTTATCCGCAGCACCCATCGGACCTAGCGCAACACGCATGCGTGGTGCGGCCCGTACCCGGACAAGAGAGCACATGGCCATTCCTGATCGACGGCAAGCCGCGTCGTGTGAAGGTGAGCGGACGCTTCCGCGCAGATGCCAGCGCGTCGGCCATCGAAGGTGTGGCGCAGGGGCTGGGCATCGGCTTTGGGCCACTGTGGCAGGTGCGCCATCTGCTGCAGGCGGGGCGCATCGAGATCGTGCTGGTGCCGTTCGAGCCACAGCCAACGCCCGTGCAGCTCGTCTGGCACCCGACACGCACACCGCTGGCGCGCACACGGTTGTTTGCGGACTTCCTGGTCGATGCGCTGAAGGATGAAGCGGGCTTGAAGGCGTGAAGCCGTATCTGCGTCGGGGTTGCCTGCCGTCAGCGCGTTTGCTCAGGGCGCCCTAAAATAACGCCTCTTTGCAGTTCTCCAGGTAGGAATCCCCATGCGAATGCTCCACACCATGCTGCGCGTCGGCGACATGCAGCGCTCGATCGACTTCTACACCAAGGTGCTCGGCATGCAGTTGCTGCGCACCAGCGACAACCCCGAATACAAGTACTCGCTGGCCTTCGTCGGCTACGGCCCGGAAGCCGGCAACACCGTCATCGAACTGACCTACAACTACGGTGTGAGCGAGTACGACCTCGGCTCCGCGTTCGGCCACCTCGCCATCGAAGTCGAGAACGCCGCACAGGCCTGCGACCAGATCCGCAATGCGGGCGGCAAGGTCACGCGTGAGGCTGGTCCGGTCAAGGGCGGCACGACCGTCATCGCGTTTGTGGAAGATCCGGACGGCTACAAGATTGAGCTGATCCAGGCACGCTCGATGCCCGATGGCAACCGCCACTGACGCGGTCCGCCGCCCGCTGGACGGCACTGCCATCGGCCTGATGGTGGTGCTGTGCATGTGCTGGGGCTTCCAACAGGTCGCCATCAAGGTGGCCGTGCACGACGTTGGCCCCGTCATGCAGGCCGGCGTGCGGTCGACGATTGCCTCGGTGCTGGTGCTGGCGTTTGCGCTGTGGCGCGGCACATGCCTGTCGGTACGTGACGGCACGCTGCCCGGCGGCCTGATGGCAGGCATCCTGTTCGGTGTCGAGTTCCTGTGCATCTTCATCGGCCTGGGCTACACCACGGCTTCGCGTATGGCGGTGTTTCTCTACACCGCGCCGATCTTTACCGCGCTTGGCCTGCACGTCTTCGTGCCGGGCGAGCACCTGCGCGCGCGCCAGTGGATCGGCATCGGCATTGCATTTGCGGGGATCGTGCTGGCATTTGCCGACGGCATCCTGCACCCGGCGGCTGGTCCGTCCACGTCGTTGGGCGATGCGCTGGGCGTAGTGGCCGGCGCGCTGTGGGGCGCGACGACCATCGTGGTGCGTGCGACCAAGCTGTCGAACGCGCCGGCGGCGAAAACGCTGTTGTATCAGTTGGTCGTCTCGGCGGCCTTGCTGATGGTGATGGCGGCCGGCACCGGCCAGGTCTTCACGGCCAACCTGACACCAACCGCGCTGGCCAGCCTCGCCTATCAGTCCGTGCTGATTGCATTTGCCAGCTACCTGACGTGGTTCTGGCTGCTGCGCCGCTACCTGGCGTCGCGGCTGTCGGTATTCTCGTTCCTGACGCCGCTGTTTGGCGTGGCCTTTGGTGTGATGCTGCTGCACGAGCCGGTCGGCCTGCGCTTTGCACTGGCCGCCGCGCTGGTGCTCTCGGGCATCCTGCTCGTCAATCTTCGCTAAGGTCTGACATGCTGCCGGCGATGCGGTTTGCCGGCAGCGCGTTCGCCACCGCGACGAAGTCCGCTACCGCCACCTCTTCTGCGCGCCGGCCCAGGTCGAAGCCCAGCGCCTCGAAATCGATCACGTCGCGCAGTGCGCCCAGCGTATTGCGCAGCACCTTGCGTCGCTGCGAGAACGCCATCGTCACCACCGTGCCGAGCGCGCGCATGTCGACCGGTGCATACGGCGATTTGTCTGCGGGCCACGGAATCATCCGCACGACAGCCGAATCCACCTTGGGCGGCGGGTTGAACGAACCCGGCGGCACATCCAGCACCGGCTCCATGTAGTACCGCACCTGCAGCATCACCGACAGCCGGCTGAACGCCTTGCTGCCCGGCTCGGCCACCATGCGGTCAACCACCTCTTTCTGCAGCATGAAGTGCTGATCGCGCACGCGGTCGGCAAACGTGGCCAGGTGAAACAGCAGCGGGCTGGAAATGTTGTACGGCAGGTTGCCGACAATGCGCAGCGGCCGGTCTGCCTCATACAGCGAACCGAAGTCGAAGGCCAGCGCGTCGCCCGCATGCACGATCAGCCGATCGCCAAAGCGCCGCTGCAGGCGCGCCACGAGATCACGGTCCAGCTCGACCACTTGCAGCGTACGCACACGCTCCATGAGCGGCACGGTGAGCGCGCCCAGGCCAGGGCCGATTTCGACAAGCACGTCGTCGGGCTTCGGATCAATGGCCGCAACGATGGCGTGGATCACGCCGTCATCGACCAGGAAGTTCTGGCCGAAACGCTTGCGGGCCTGATGCCCCTGGTGAACGCCGGTCGTGGATCGTGCCATCGTGAAACTCGAAATCGAAAAGGGTAAAGCGGAAATCAGGAACGTGCCGCACGGGCGGCACTCCGCGCCATGGCGATGGCAGTGTCGACCGCCTCGAGCATGCTGCCAAACTCGGCGCGGCCCGTGCCGGCCAGTGTCAGCGCGGTGCCGTGGTCGACCGACGTGCGCACGAACGGCAAGCCCAGCGTGATGTTCACGCCGTGGCCGAAGGTGCCGTACTTGAGCGGTGCCAAACCCTGGTCGTGGTACATCGCCAGCACGCAATCGGCATCGGCCAGCAGGCGCGGCTGGAACAGCGTGTCGGCCGGATACGGGCCACGGGCGTTGATGCCCCGATCCAGCGCGCGGGCGATGGCGGGCTCGATGACCTCGATTTCCTCGCGGCCGAGGTGCCCGGACTCGCCGGCATGCGGGTTCAGTCCCGTCACGAGAATGCGCGGCGCGCTCAGTCCGAAGCGGGTGCGCAGGTCACGCTGCAGGATGTCGAGCGTCTCGTCGAGCACGGCAGGCGTGATGGCATCCGGCACCTCGCGCAGCGGCAGGTGGGTGGTCGCCAAAGCCACGCGCAGCATGGCGTTGTTGTGTGCGGGCTGCGGACCGGCCAGCATCATCACCACACGCGGCGTATCGCTGCGCTCGGCAAGGTATTCGGTATGGCCGGTGAAGGGCACGCCAGCATCGTTGATGGTGCTCTTCTGTACCGGTGCCGTGACCATGGCGTCATAGCGGACCCCGTCGGCCGTACCGTGCAGGCAACCGTCGATGGCGGCGTCAAGCAGGTCGAGCACATAGCGCCCATTGGCCGCGTCGAGCACGCCCGCGCGCACCGGCTCAGCCAGCGGGCGCTCCACAATGGCCAGCGCCGTGGATGCCACGCGCCAGAAATCCCCCTGGCCGATGGCGTTGGCGCGCGCCTGCAGCAAGGCGGCATCACCAATCACATGCCACTGCACATCGGCATAGCGCGACGCGCCCTGCCGCGCCAGATGCAGCAACGCTGCCACGGTGATGTCGGGACCGATGCCGGCGGGCTCGCCGGTGGTGATGGCAATGTTCAGCATGCGACGCTTTTCGGAAGCGGTATTGAAGACAGTCTAGAAACGCCACGGCCGCCCGCAGGCGGCCGTGTGCGATGCGGATACCCGCAGCGTAGCAGGCTTATGGTTGTTGGCGATTCACGCGGTATTCCACGTGTGCGCTATCGCGCAGTTCGCGCAGCCAATCCTCATACGCCGCCTGGACCTTCTGCTCGCGGATCATCGAACGCGCATAGTCGCGCTGGCGGTCCACCGGCACCTCGGCTTCGCGGCGGCCTTCCACCTGGATCAGGTGCACGCCAAACTGGCTCTGCACCGGCTGCGAGACCTCACCCTGCTTGAGCAGGTTCATCGCCTGTTCGAACTCCGGCACCAGCTGACCCGGCGACACCCAGCCCAGCTCACCACCGGCGCTGGCCGAACCATCCTGCGAGTAACGGCGTGCTGCATCGCCAAAGTCATAGCCGTGGACGATACGGTCACGCAGACCAGCCAATTGGCGGCGCGCATCGTCGGCCGACATGGTCGCACCGGTCTTGATCAGGATGTGGCGCACCTGCGTCTGCTGCACCTTGGTGGCAATGGCGGTCGTCGGCGCACGCTTTTCAAGCAGCTTGATCACGTGGTAACCCGCTGGGCTTTCGATCACCTGGCCCGCCACCTGACCGGCCTTCATATCGATCACGGCGTTGGCGAACACCGCCGGCAAGCGACCGACCGGGCGCAGGCCCAGTTCGCCGCCTTGGGCTGCGTCTTGCGCGCCGGAATTCTCACGCGCCAGCTTGGCGAAATCGGCCCCACCCTGCGCTTGCTTGAGCAGGTTTTCCGCCTTGCTGCGCGCGGCGGCCTTTTGGTCAGCCGTGGCGTCTTCGGCCACCGGTACGAGGATCTGCGCAACGTTGTATTCCTGCTCGCCAGCCGCGGCGGCGTCGCCGCCCTGCTGCGCAAGATAGTTGTCGATCTCACCGTCGTAGACCTGCACCTTGGAATCCACCTCGCGCTCGCGCAGACGCGCCAGCAAGATTTCCTGGCGCAGATCCTGGCGGTACTTGTCGTACGCCATGCCCGACTCCGTCAGCTTGCTCTTGAGCTGCGCCACCGACAGGTTGTTACGCTGGGCCACGCTATCCACCGCGCGGTCCACGTCGGCATCGGAGACGCGGATACCGCTTTCCTTGGCGGTCTGTGCCTGCACGCGCTCCAGAATCAGCTGCTCGAGCACCTCGCCGAGCAGATCGGCACGCGGAGGCAGCGGCCGGTTCTGTGCGCGGAACGTACGCTCAACCAGGTCAGCGCGGTTGAGCAGCTCACGGCGGGTGATGACATCGGTGTTGACCACGGCCACCACTTCGTCGACGAGCTGGCTGCGCGGCGCGCCAGCTGCAGTCGGCCCAGGCAGCGTGCCTTGCAGCAGCGGTTGGCTGGGTGATGAACTCGGGCTGGCGAAGATGCCGCGCACGGGTGCGGCCTTCTTCTGTGCAGGTTGCGCCTGCTGTGCGTGAACCGCCGGCGACAGCATGGTCCCCGCCATGAGAGCAACCAGCATGCCGGTCGCAACGCGCACGCGGCTCAGAGGTGCCACACGCGTGGCGAAAGCAGTCGATTGGAAAGCCATGATGTCGTTATTCATATTGATCCAGCACGGACGGCGTAATCGGCTGCGCGGTCACCGGCTGATAGCCGGGCACGTTCAGACGAATCACGTCGATCGGATTGTTCCCCACCTTCGACAGGCCCTTGAACTCGATCTGGGCAAAGATGTGCGTCGTATAGCCCGAGACCGCGTTGCTGTAACGCTGCACGGCCAGGCGGCCAACCCAGCAATCGGCCACGTATTCGAGGCCAAGCAGCATATCCGATGGCTTGCGCGCATCCAGGTCGTAACCGATACGGCCCAGGCCGTACAACCGCCGCGTGATCGGCCACTGCGTCGAGATATCGGCCTGCTCCAGCGGCAACTGACCGGTGTTGGTGTCGGCGCGGTAGTAGCGGTAGCCGAGGTTGATCACCTTGTTGGCTTCCGGCTTCCAGCTGAACGCCACAGTCGAACGCATGACACGGTCGATGTCCTGATTGTACTGAAGGTTCGTATCGAAAAAGATGCCGCGGAACATCTGGATCGTGGTCGCACCCAGCAGGTCCGAATAGCGGCGCACCGCCGTCGGCGCGGCGCCAGCCAGCGTCACACGTTGACCATCTAGATCAATCCGTTGCGCGATTGTGGCGCGCAAACGCTCAATGCCCGATTCCGCTTCGACAAAGCGCGTGGTCACGCCCGCCGTCACCTTGTTGTTGTCGGCTATGCGGTCGTAGCCGGTGTACGGGTTCTCGGTAAAGATCTGGCCGAGGTTGTAATCCGACTGCCCCGTGTCGAACAACGGGATCTGCGACTGATCACGATATGGCGTGTAGACGTAGAACAAGCGCGGTTCCAGCGTCTGGATATAGCTCACGCCAAACAGCTTGGAAACCAGGGGCGCATCGCGCTCGAACGTCATGCCGGAATCGAGCGAGAACGTCGGCAGCGTGCGGTTGATCTGCGACTGCTGCGTATCGCCTGCCGGACGGTCCAGGCGGTACGACGTGGCGTTCAGGATGAACTTGGGCGTGACATACCAGCCCGGGCGGACGATCGGATAGCTGATCGTCGGCTGCATGAACAGCCGCTCGCCCTGCACGGTGTCCGGTGTTGGGATCGAGAACCGCGTGTAGTCGGTCTGAAAGTTGATATCAAACCCGCCGAGATCGTAACGCGTGTACGACAGGTTCAATTGCGGCACACGCTCGTACGGCGGCGACAGCGGGGTCGTGGCTGTCGACAGCGTCTGGAACTTCTGCACGCGCGCCAAGGCCACCCAGTCGCCGATCGAATACCTAACGCCACCTTCCTGCGTGTACTGACGCTGCGTTGCCGTCACGATACTGCGGCCGAGGTCATCCGGATACGTGTTGTCCGAGACCTTGTTGTAGTTGATGTAGGCGCTGAGCCCAGGCGCCAGGCTCTGTGTGTGTACAGCCGAAATCGACCAACGATTCCGACCCGCCTCACGGTCATCGGGCAGGAACTCCCCACGCAGCACACCGTTGTAGCTTGTGTCCAGGTAGCGGTATTCGGCACCGAGCTGCAATCCTCGCGTGGACAACAAGCGCGGATACAGCGTCAGATCGCGGTTGGGCGCAATGTTGAAGTAGTACGGCAGCGTGATATCAGCCCCGCTGCGGCTGTTGTAGCCAAACACCGGTGAGAGGAAGCCACTGCGCCGATCGTCATTAAGCGGGAAATCCATCACCGGGGCCGCAAACACGGGCACACCGAAGAAGTGCAGCACGCCATTGCGGCCGGTGCCGACCTGGCGGTCGCTGTCGATATCGATGCGGCTCGCGCTGAAGTACCAGTCGACATTGTCCGGTGAGCACGTGGTGTACGTGCCGCGTGTGATGCGGCTGTTGTCCTTGTCGATGAAGTCGATACGGTCTGCCGTGCCGCGGCCGCCAGTCGAATGGAACTCATACGCCGGCGTGCTCATGGTGCCTTCGTTGGCGGTGACCTTGAGCTTGGCGTCGGGGCCAGTGACCAGCGTGCCCCCCTTGAACAGGCGCACATTGCCGGTGGCGGTGGCAACGTCGGTGTCCTGGTTGTAGTCGAGCGTGTCGCCCTTCACCACCGTGCCGTTGCGCCGCAATTCGCCGTGGCCGCGCAGATGCACGTCTTCATTGGTGCGGCCGTCCATCTTGTCGGCCGCGGTAAATGTGGGGACAGTGTTGTCCTGGCGCTGAGCCGGCTCGGCCATCTTGGGCACGAGCGGGCTGCCGCCGGGCGTCGCCGGGCCGGAGGTGGCCAGCGCCGTCACGGAAGACTCAGACGAGGTCGCCGCAGGCGCCGATTGCGTGGTGTCCTGGCTCTGCGCTGCGGACGTCGCTGCCCAGACCCCGGCCACCGCGAACACCAGCGGCCGCAATGCCAGCGTGCTGCGCCGGTTTGCGGCCCCACGTTCAGCCCTGTCGGCGCCCCGCTCGTCGGGCTTGGCAACAGCAGTGCGCTGCCGGGTCTTCCTGGCTCGGTTGGGTTCGGTCATGCAAGTCGGAAACTGGGCACGCGCCGGGCGAATGGGCCCCGGGCGCGCTGGCACGTCATCGGTCGGTGTTTTGCCGCGCCGGGCCGGCCAGACAGGGCCAGCGCTCGCTCGCGGCGAAACTCGGTCGGGTATTATACGGGGCTTCCTTCCTGCCTCATTCCAGCGTTCCCTCAGCATGGCTTCGACCCCTGGCGCCGCTACCGGCGCAACCGACGCGCGTCTCGACCAACTGCGCGACTGGCTCAGCACTTTGCCCGCCGCCCATGAACTGCGCATCGGCACGCTGCGCCCCGCCTCGGCCGATGCCAGCTTCCGTCGTTACTTCCGCATAGATGGCGCCACTGGTGGCCAATCCAGCACGCTCATCCTCATGGACGCCCCGCCGCCGCAGGAAGACTGCCGCCCGTTCGTCCACGTGGCTGGCCTGCTGAACGGTGCCGGTGTGCACGCGCCGCAGGTGCTGGAGCAAGACCTCGCGCAAGGCTTTCTGCTGCTGACCGACCTGGGCCCGCAAACGTATCTGCAATCGCTGCGCGAACGCGATTTCGACCTCGCCTACGCCAACACGCTCTTCCGCCCGGCCATCCATACACTAGTGCGCTGGCAATCGGCCTCGCGCGAAGGCGAGCTACCGCCGTACGACGAAGCGCTGCTGCGCCGCGAACTGTCGCTGTTTCCCGACTGGTATGTCGACCGCCACCTGCAGCGCCCGCTCGACGCCGCCCAGCGCGAATCGCTCGACAAGGTGTTCAAGCTGCTGGTCGATAGCGCCCTGGCCCAGCCGCGCGTGTACGTGCATCGTGACTACATGCCGCGCAACCTGATGATCAACGTGGCCGATCCGTCGCGGCCGGGCGTGCTGGACTTCCAGGACGCCGTCTACGGCCCGATCACCTACGACGCCGCCTCGCTGCTGCGCGACGCGTTCCTGTCGTGGGACGAAGAGCAGGAGCTCGACTGGGCTGTGCGCTACTGGGAAGCCGCCCGCAGCGCCAAGCTGCCGGTGGACGAAGATTTTGGCGAGTTCTACCGCGCGCTGGAATGGATGGGCGCGCAGCGTCACCTGAAGGTGGCCGGCATCTTCGCGCGCCTGCGCTACCGCGACGGCAAGACCGGCTACGTGGAAGACACACCGCGCTTCATCGCCTACCTGCGCCGCGTGTGCAGCCGTTACAACGCACTGGCGCCGCTCGCCCGCTTGCTCGATCAGCTCGAAGATCGCGCCCAGCAGATCGGCTACACGTTCTGATTCCCATGACCCCAATTGGCCACCCCGGTCGCGCTGCCGAATTCCGCGCTGGCGCCCTGGCGCTTGCGCCCATGCTGCTGGGCGTGGTGCCGTTCGGCCTGATCTACGGCGTGCTGGCCACCAACGCCGGCATGCCTGCCTGGCTGGCGGTGGCGATGAGCGCCATCGTCTTCGGCGGCGCCTCGCAGATGATCCTGGTGCAGCTATGGGCCGGCGGCGCGCCCGCGCTGGTGATTGCGGCAACGGTGTCGATGGTCAACCTGCGCCACGCGCTGTACTCGGCCAGCATCGCCCCGGCGCTCGCACATCTGCCGCGCCGCTGGAAATGGCTGATCGCCTATCTGCTGACGGACGAAGCGTTCGCTGCGATGAACCGCCGCGTCGTCAACGCACGGCCGGGCACTGAAGAGACGACCTACCGCCATTGGTACTTCCTCGGCGCCGGTGTGGCGCTGTGGACAAGCTGGCAAACGTCGACCATCGTCGGCGTGGTGCTGGGCGCGCAGGTGCCAACCACCTGGCCGCTCGATTTCTTCCTGCCGCTCACGTTCATCGCCATCGTGGTGCCGTCGCTGCGTACGCGTGCGCAACTGGCCGCGGCGCTCTGCGGCGCGGCACTGGCTGTCGCATGGACGGGCTGGCCGCACAAGCTGGGGCTGATGAGCGCGGCGTGCGTCGGTATCGCCATTGGTGCGATTGTCGAGCGGTTGCTTGCTCGGCCGTCCGATAAGGGGGCCACCGCATGAAAGCCTTGATCCTCTTCGGCGTGTTGCTGATTTCCGGTGCGGCCACCTACCTGATCCGCCTGTCGTTCATCGCGCTGGAAGGGCGCATGAACCTGCCGCTGTGGTTCCGCAGCGCCCTGCCCTACGTGCCGGCCGCCATGCTGACGGCGCTGATCGCGCCGGATTTGCTGATGCACGACGGTGCGCTGGCATCCATCGACAACCCGCGCCTGCTTGCCGGCATCGTCGCGATCGTCATCGCCCGCGTGACCAAGAGCGCGATGTGGACCATCGTCGGCGGCATGGCTGTCCTGCTGATTCTCATGAAGGTGATGGCTTGAGTTCCACGACGCGCGCCATGATTTTTGCGGCGGGCCGCGGGGACCGCATGCGCCCGCTGACCGACCACACGCCCAAACCTCTGCTGAAGGTAGGCGGCAAACCGCTGATCGTCTGGCAAATCGAACGCCTTGCCACGGCCGGTGTGCGCGACATCGTCATCAACCATGCATGGCTGGGCGCGCAGATTGAAGCCACGCTCGGCGACGGCAGCGCCTGGGGCGTACGCCTTGCCTATTCGCCGGAAGGTGAAGCGCTGGAGACCGCTGGTGGTGTCGCGCAGGCCATGCCGCTGCTGCACGCCGGTGACGGCCACAGCGTGTTCATCGCCATCAGCGGTGATGTGTTCTGCGATTACGACTACGCCACGCTGCGTGACCGCGCGCCCGCCATGGCTGCGCAATCCGCGCCGGGCATGCACCTCGTGATGGTGCCCAACCCACCCTATCACGCTCGCGGCGACTTTGCCCTGACCGACGACGGCGCCCTCCATGCCGACGGCGCGCAACGTCTCACGTTCGGCAACATCGGCCTGTACGACACGCGCCTGTTTGCCGGCATCGCGCCCGGCACGCGCCTGGCGATGACGCCGCTGTATCACCAGGCCATCGCCGAGCGCCGCGCTACCGGCGAGCGGTTCGATGGCCGCTGGGAAAACGTCGGTACCCCGGCCCAGCTGGCCGCATTGGATGCCGAGCTGGGGTCGCAGCCGGCCTGAGTCAGGGCAACGGCGACGTCGTTGTGGCGCTCAACAGTTCAGCCGTCATCGGACGGCCCAGCAGGTAGCCCTGCAGTGAATCGCACCCGAGCCGGGTGAGGAACGCCTGCTGCTCGGCCGTCTCCACGCCCTCGGCAACGATGCGCAGGTTCAGCGTCTGGCCCAGCGCCACGATGGCCGAGACGATGGCCGCATCCTCGGTGTCATGCGCCAGGTCGCGCACGAAGCCGCGGTCGATCTTCAGCTCGCTGGCTGGCAGGCGCTTGAGATACAGCAGACTGGAATAGCCGGTACCGAAATCGTCGATGGAGATGCGCACGCCCATGGCGTCGAGCTGCTGCAGGATGTGCAGGCTGGCATCGGCATCGCGCATGGCGGTCGACTCGGTAATCTCCAGCATCAGGCAATGTGCGTCGAGCGCATGGCGCGCCAGCGCGTCACGCACCGTGTCGATGAGCGCCGCGTGGGCAAACTGCAGCGCGGACAGATTCACGGCGACGCTCCACGTGGTGTGCCCCTCGCTGTGCCACTGCGCCATCTGGCGGCAGGCTTCGTTCAGCACCCACGCACCCAGCGGCACAATCAGGCCGGTCTTCTCGGCCAGCGGGATGAACTCGTCCGCCGAGACCAGCCCGCGCACCGGATGCTGCCAGCGCACGAGCGCCTCTACGCCGAGGATCGGGCCATTGGGCGCGTGAAACTTCGGCTGATAGTGCAGCACGAGTTCATTCCGATCGATCGCCAGGCGCAGGTCCTGCACAAGCTGCAATTGCTTGTGCACGTTGGCGTTCATCGACGGCTCGAAGAAGCAGTAGGCGTTCCGGCCCAGGCCCTTGGCGTGGTACATGGCCGCATCGGCATTGGTGAGCAGGTCGTGCTGGTTGCCGCCGTCGCCGGGGTACATGGAGATGCCGATGCTGGTCGACACACGCAGTTCGTGCCCACCCGCCATGAACGGCTCGCGCACCACCTCCAGCAGCGCATCGGCCAGCGTACCGGCGTCTTGCGGATCGTCCACGTAGGCGAGCACGACAAATTCGTCGCCGCCTACGCGGGCCACCGTGTCTTGCTGCCGCACGCGCGCGACGATGCGTTGCGCCACGTCAATCAACAGCAGGTCGCCCACATGGTGGCCGTAGACGTCGTTGATCGCCTTGAAGCCATCCAGGTCCATGAACATCAGCGCGAAGTGGCGCTTCTCGCGGTCGGCCGTGCGGATCGCCTGGTTCAGGCGGTCTTCCAACAGCAGGCGATTGGACAGCTTGGTCAGGTTGTCGTGCAGCGCCAGGTAAGCCAGCTCCTGGTTGGCTTCCGCCAGCGAGTGCGCCAGCACAGCGGTGCGCGCCTCCATGCGCAGGTCGAGCACGGAGATGATGAGCGCAATCGCCAGCACCGCCAGCGTGACGATGATGATGACCAGCGCCAGCCATTCCGCACTCGCGCCGGTATGCGCCGCGCCGCACACACTGCCGAACGGGAATGCAGCAGCAGCCATGCCCGTGTAATGCATGCCGACAATCGCCACGCCCATCACCACGGCCGATCCGGCCCGCAGCGCACGCACGCGCTGCGACTGTTGCCGCAGCCGGAAGGCAATCCACAGCGCCACGCCCGAAGCCAGCACCGCCACCCCCACCGACAGCGCGAAGATCGCGGGGTCGTACTGAATGCCCGGCGTCATGCGCAGCGCGGCCATGCCGGCGTAGTGCATGCCGGCCACGCCCGAGCCCATCAGCAGCGCGCCACCCACCAGCCGCAGCCATGGCAGTTCGCGCCGGCTCACCAGCCACAGTGCAAATGCCGATGAAGCAATGGCAATGGCGAGCGAGCCAAGTGTGATGGATACGTCATAGCCAAGCGGAATCGGCAGGCTGAAGGCCAGCATGCCGACAAAGTGCATCGACCAGATGCCCAGCCCCATGGCGGATGCGCCGCCGATCAGCCACCAGAACGCGGCGCGGCCCTGCGCAGTGACGACCCGGCCCGCCATATCCAGCGCCGTATACGACGCCAGGATGGCCACAAAGAGGGAAAGAAGGACAAGAAGGGGGTTGTAGCTGCTGGCAAGCATCGGTTCTCCAGGACAGGCCGATCCAATGCGGCGTGCCACACGCGGGCGTGCGTCGCAAACGAGGGATTCGTGACAATCCGGATTTATCGACCAAGTCCGCCCGAGACTTTAGGAGAGACGACACCCACGCCACAAGTCTCCTTTTGGGTGTGACCCCCACCCCGCGCAAAGTGCCGCGAATGGGGCGGCGTTACAATCGGCGCATCTATCTGCCGCCCGGAATCCACGCCATGTCCGCCACTGAACTCGCCTTCCTCCAGACCTATCGCCAGCGCCGCGAGCGCGTCGCGCAGTGGCTGCGCGCGGCAGGTGGCGGTGTGGCCATCGTGCCGACCGCGCCGGAAGCCATGCGCAACCGCGACAGCGATTACCCCTACCGGCACGACAGCTATTTCTATTACCTGACGGGCTTTACCGAACCCGAAGCGGTGCTCGCGATCGTAGTGCCAGCCGGCGGCGAACCCGCACGCAGCGTACTGTTCTGCCGCCCCAAGCATGAAGAGCGCGAAATCTGGGACGGCTTCCGCTTCGGCCCCGAAGCCGCAAAGGAAGCCTTCGGCCTGGAGGAAGCACATTCCGTGGAAGACATCGACGCGACCTTGCCGGGGTTGCTCGCCAACGCGGCGGCCGTGGCCTATCCGCTGGCCGAGAGCGGCACGTTCGACCGCCGCATGCGCCGCTGGCTCGACGCCGTGCGCATGCAGGGCCGCGCGGGCGTGTCGTCGCCGCATCAGGCGCTCGACGTGCGCGCCATCCTCGACGAGCTGCGCCTGTTCAAGGACGCGGGCGAACTCGACATCATGCGCCGCGCCGGGCGCATCTCCGCCGGGGCGCACGTGCGCGCCATGCAGGCCTCGCGTGCCGGTCTGCGCGAATACCACCTCGAAGCCGAACTGCTGTACGAATTCCGCCGCCACGGGGCGCAGAGCGTCGCCTACAACTCCATCGTCGCCACCGGCCCGAACGCGTGCGTACTGCACTACCGCGCCGGCAACGCCGAACTGCGCGACGGCGACCTCTGCCTGATCGACGCCGGCTGCGAGTTGGACGGCTACGCGTCGGACATCACGCGCACCTTCCCAGTCAACGGCCGCTTCACCGGGCCGCAGCGCGAGCTGTACGAACTCGTGGTGGCCGCGCAGGAAGCGGCCATTGCCGAGACCCGCCCCGGCGTGCCTTACAACGTGCCGCACGACGCCGCCACGCGCGTGCTGGCCCAGGGCATGCTCGACACCGGCCTGCTCGATGCCAACCAGGTCGGCACGCTCGACGACGTGCTCGCCGGCGGCCAGTACCGCCAGTTCTACATGCACCGCACCGGGCACTGGCTCGGCATGGATGTGCACGACGTAGGCGAATACCGCACGCCCGGCGCCGCGCCTGCGCAGGGCGAACGC
Source organism: Ralstonia sp. A12 (assembly GCF_000801955.1). Lineage (GTDB taxonomy): Bacteria > Pseudomonadota > Gammaproteobacteria > Burkholderiales > Burkholderiaceae > Ralstonia. The sequence goes on along the minus strand of NZ_JSZO01000014.1, from coordinate 277,034 downwards.
CCGTGGCGCCCGCTCGAAGCCGGCATGGTGCTGACCGTCGAGCCGGGCATCTACGTGCGCCCCGCGGCAGGCGTGCCCGAGCAGTACTGGCACATCGGCATCCGCATCGAAGACGACGCCATCGTCACGCCCAACGGCTGCGAAATCATCACGCGCGATGTGCCGGTGGCCGCTGACGAAATCGAAGCGGTGATGCGAGGCCAGCAATGACGGACACGATCGCCACAGCCCCGGACTTCGACGTCGCCATCGTCGGCGCAGGGCCCGTGGGGTTGGCGCTGGCCAACTGGCTGCTGCGCGATACCGACTGGCACATCGCCTTGTTCGATGCGCGCGATGCGGAAGCCGCCGCACGCGACCCGCGCGCGCTGGCGCTGTCGCACGGCTCACGCGTGCTGCTGCAGGAAATTGGCGGCTGGCCGGCGCGCGCCACGCCCATCACGCACATCCACGTCTCGCAGCGCGGCCACTTTGGCCAAGCGCATATCCGCCGCGAAGACTACGACGTCCCTGCGCTCGGCCATGTCGTGCAATACGGCGACCTGAGCGCCGCGCTCAATACCGCGCTCGCCGCACAGATGCAGCGCTACCCGAATCGCCTGACGCGTTACGACCACACGCCGGTCGAGCGCGTCGAGCAACTGCCGCGCGCCGATGGCACCGTCGCCCCGGCACGCGTGCGGGCATTACGCGAAGGTCGGCATCCGCTCGCCATCGAAACCGAAATCGTCGTGCAAGCCGAAGGCGGTTTGTTCGACGATGCACGCAAGCAGGCCGGTGGCCTCTCGCATGCACGCCGCCGTGACTACGGCCAGACCGCCATCGTCGCGCACGTACGTTGCTCGGCGCCACTGGAAGGCTGGGCGTGGGAGCGCTTCACCAATGAAGGCCCGCTCGCGCTGCTGCCGCAAGACGACGCGCAAGGCCCCGGCTACGCGCTCGTCTGGTGCTGCTCACCCGATGAGGCACGCCGCCGCGCAGGCTTGCCGGAAGACACCTTCCTCACGGAACTGAGCACCGCCTTTGGCGACCGCATGGGCCACTTCACGCAGGTCGGCCCGCGCCACACCTTCGCGCTCGGGCTGCATGCGCAGCGCATCCCGGTGGATCGCCGTGTCGCTGCCATCGGCAACGCCGCGCAGACCATTCACCCCGTCGCCGGCCAAGGCTTCAACCTGGGCCTGCGCGATGCGTTCGAGATGGCACGTGCGCTGCGCGATGCGGCAACGCCCGCCGCACTGGCACGCTTCGCCCGCGAACGCGCATTCGACCGCGCTGTCACCATCGGCCTGACCGATCTGCTGCCGCGCGCGTTTGCCATCCCGGGCCGGCCGTTCGGCCACCTGCGCGGCGCGGCGCTCACGCTGCTGGAATGCCTGCCGCCGCTCAAGCACGGGCTGGCACGGCAGATGATGTTCGGGCAGCGGGGCTAGCGCGTGCAGATCACCGTGGTGGGTGCCGGCATTGTCGGCACCGCGTGCGCACTGCAACTGCAACGCGATGGACACCAGGTCACCCTGCTGGATCAGGCTGGCGTTGGCGAAGGCTGCTCGTTTGGCAACGCCGGCTGCCTGAGCGTGGCCTCCGTGGTGCCGATGGCACTGCCCGGCATGCTGATGCAGGTACCGAAATGGCTGGCCGATCCGATGGGCCCGCTGACGGTGCGCTGGCCCTATCTGCCGCGAGCGCTGCCCTGGCTGTTGCGATGGGTGCGCGCCGGCAACGAGGCGCAAGCCCGCGCCACCGCACAGCCGCTGGCGAATCTCTTTGGCGCGACCTTCCCCGGTTATCGCAGCCTGCTCGATGCCGCGCAATATGACGGGCTGATCCGCCAGACGGGCCACCTGTATGTGTGGCGCACGCTGGCGCGCTCGTCGGGCGATCTGCTGGCGCAGTCGATTCGCGACGCGACGGGCGTGCGCTCCCAATCGCTAAGCGCAGGCGAAACGCGCGAACTCGAGCCCACGCTCGCCCCCGACATCCAATCAGGTCTACTGCTGCCCGACAACGGCTTCACGTGCAATCCGGAACGGCTGGTAAAAACGCTGGCGGCCAACTTCGTGGCCGTAGGCGGCACGGTCCTGCGGCGCAAGGTGCTCGACTTCGCATTCGACGCGCAAGGCCCGACGCGGCTCTATACAGACTGCGGCACGCTGCCCGCCTCCACCCTCGTCCTCTGTGCGGGTGCATGGTCGATGCGGCTGGGCGCCACACTCACAGGCATCCGCATCCCGCTCGATACTGAACGCGGCTATCACACCATGCTGCGCGCGCCCACCGTGCAGCCCTCGCGGCCGATCATGGATTGCGAACGCAAGTTCATCGCCACGCCCATGGAAGGCGGCCTGCGCATTGCCGGCACGGTGGAAATCGGCGGGCTGGACGCCCCGCCCGATTACCGGCGCGCTAACGTCCTGCAGAGACAGGGCCAGCAGCTCTTCCCCGGCCTCACGTTTGCCGACGACAGCGCCTGGATGGGCCACCGGCCATCCCTGCCGGACAGCCTGCCCGTGATCGATCGCTCGGAGCGCTATCGCAACGTCTTCTTTGCCTTCGGCCACGGCCACCTCGGCATGACCGGCGCCCCCGGCACGGCCCGACTGATCGCCGATCTGGTGGCCGGACGCGCGCCGTTCATCGACGCCGGCCCCTACAGTCTGCAACGGTTCCAATAACGACTGCCTCGACAGCGACGCCCTCGCCGACCGCACTGCGGCATAGTTTGTGCACAACATTTAGGCAATTCGGCCGTTTGGCGGTAAAATCCCGTCCTCGCATTTTTTACCCCCGTCGCTCCGCCCAATGTGTCAACCGACCCGGGCGGAAGGGGTTGTTTTTCGTTTCTCCATCGCTAGCCACGCATCACGCACCGTGCAGATCGGACCGCATACCCTCCGCAACAACCTGTTCGTCGCCCCCATGGCGGGCGTGACGGACCGCCCGTTCCGCCAGCTCTGCAAGCGGCTGGGCGCGGGCTATGCGGTGTCCGAGATGGTCGCGTCCAATGCGCAGCTCTGGAAAAGCGAGAAAACCATGCGGCGTGCCAATCACGAAGGCGAAGTCGAGCCGATCTCTGTGCAGATTGCCGGCGCCGAGCCGATGATGATGGCCGAGGCCGCGCGCTACAACGTCGATCGCGGCGCGCAGATCATCGACATCAACATGGGCTGCCCGGCCAAAAAGGTGTGCAACGTGGCGGCGGGCTCTGCCCTGCTGCAGAATGAGCCGCTGGTCCAACGCATCGTCGAGGCGGTGGTCGGTGCCGTGGGCGACCGCGTGCCGGTCACGCTCAAGATCCGCACCGGTTGGGACCGCGAGCACCGCAACGCGCTCAAGGTCGCGCACATCGCGCAGGACGCTGGCATCAGCATGCTGACCGTGCACGGCCGTACACGTGCCGACCTGTACCACGGCGATGCCGAGTACGACACCATCGCCGCGGTCAAGGCGTCGGTACGCATTCCAGTGGTGGCCAATGGCGACATCACCACACCGGCCAAGGCCAAGCATGTGCTGGCCGTGACTGGCGCAGACGCCATCATGATCGGTCGCGCGGCGCAGGGGCGCCCGTGGCTGTTCCGCGAAATCGATCATTTCCTGCAAACCGGCACGCTGCTGCCGGCGCCGGAGGTGGAAGAGATCCGCGGCATCATGAACACGCACCTGGAAGAGCACTACGCGTTCTACGGCGAATACACGGGCGTGCGCACCGCACGCAAGCACATCGCCTGGTACACGCGCGGGTTGGCGGGGGCCAACCTGTTCCGCCACCGCATGAACACGATCGAAGACACCGCAGCCCAGTTGGCGGCGGTCAACGCATTCTTCGACGAACAGCGCGCGCTGTCTGATCGACTGGTCTATGAAGACCAAGCCACCGACAGCGAGCGCCCCACGACGGGCAACAACAACGACAACAAGGAACTGCTTGCCGCATGAGCCGCAACCCGATCGAACGCTGCATCCGCGACAGCCTGGATACGTACTACCGCGACCTGGATGGCGAGAACCCGTCCAACGTCTACGACATGGTGCTGCAGGCCATTGAACGGCCGCTGTTGGAAACCGTCATGGAATGGGCCTCCAACAACCAGTCGCAGGCCGCCGATTACCTCGGCATCAACCGCAATACGTTACGCAAAAAGTTGCAACAGCACGGGCTGCTCTGACGTAACTGAGATAGCGTTCCGGCTTCGAACCGATTTCCTTTCCGACGGCGCCAGGGGTACAAACCCAGTGCCACATCCGCTCACCGGCCTACCGGTATTTTCACCATGATCCAGCAAGCCCTGCTTTCCGTTTCCGACAAGACCGGCATCGTCGACTTTGCCCGTGCCCTGCACGCGCGCGGCGTCAAGCTCCTCTCCACCGGCGGCACCGCCAAGCTGCTCGCTGAGTCCGGCCTGCCCGTGACGGAAGTGGCGGACTACACGGGCTTTCCGGAAATGCTCGACGGCCGCGTCAAGACGCTGCACCCGAAGGTGCACGGCGGCATCCTGGCCCGCCGCGACCTGCCCGAGCACATGGCCGCGCTGGCTGAGCACAGCATCCCGACCATCGACCTGCTGGTGGTGAACCTGTACCCGTTCCAGCAGACCGTGGCCAAGGACGAATGCTCGCTGGCCGACGCCATCGAGAACATCGACATTGGCGGCCCGACCATGCTGCGTTCGGCGGCCAAGAACCACCGCGACGTGACGGTCATCGTTGACCCGGCGGACTACGCCACCGTGCTGGCCGAAATGCAGGCCAACAACAACACCGTCGGCTATGAAACGAACTTCATGCTGGCCAAGAAAGTGTTCGCACACACTGCGCAGTACGACGGCGCCATCACCAACTACCTGACGAGCCTGGGCGCCGACAAGTCGCACAGCACGCGCAGCGCTTACCCGCAAACGCTGAACCTCGCCTTCGACAAGGTGCAGGAAATGCGCTACGGCGAGAACCCGCACCAGTCCGCCGCCTTCTACCGCGAGCTCAAAGCCACAGACGGCGCACTGGCTGCCTACAAGCAACTGCAGGGCAAGGAACTGTCGTACAACAACATCGCCGACGCCGATGCTGCGTGGGAATGCGTGAAGTCGTTCGACCCGGCCAAGGGTGCTGCATGCGTGATCATCAAGCACGCCAACCCGTGCGGCGTGGCCATCGGCGGCACCGCGCAGGAAGCGTACGAAAAGGCCTTCAAGACCGATTCGACCTCGGCCTTCGGCGGCATCATCGCCTTCAACGTGCCGCTGGATGAAGCGGCCGCACACATCGTCGCCAAGCAGTTCGTGGAAGTGCTGATCGCCCCGGGCTTCACGGAAGGCGCGCGCGCCGTGTTCGCGGCCAAGCAGAACGTCCGCGTGCTGGAAATTCCGCTGGGCAAGGGCGTGAACGCGTATGACTTCAAGCGCGTTGGCGGCGGTCTGCTGGTGCAGAGCCCGGATGCCAAGAACGTGCAGCCGAGCGAGCTGCGCGTGGTCACCAAGCGCCACCCGACCCCGAAGGAAATGGATGACCTGATGTTCGCCTGGCGCGTCGCCAAGTTCGTCAAGTCGAACGCCATCGTGTTCTGCGGCGGCGGCATGACGCTGGGCGTGGGTGCCGGCCAGATGAGCCGCGTGGACTCGGCCCGCATCGCCAGCATCAAGGCGCAGAACGCCGGCCTGACGCTCGCCGGTTCGGCCGTGGCGTCGGATGCGTTCTTCCCGTTCCGCGATGGCCTGGACGTGGTGGTCGACGCCGGCGCCTCGTGCGTGATCCAGCCGGGCGGCTCGGTTCGTGACGATGAGGTGATCGCCGCCGCCGACGAGCGCAACGTGGCGATGATCTTCACGGGCACGCGTCACTTCCGCCACTAAGCAACACGGCGGCTCTCCCGATCAGCGGGGCAAGGCGTAAACTGGCGCCTTGCCCCGTTTTTCTTTTCTCAGCTCATCTTTCATGCGCATTCTTGGTATTGACCCCGGCCTCCGCACCACGGGTTTCGGCGTGCTCGAACGGCACGGCCACAAGCTCGTCTATGTGGCCTCGGGCACGATCAAGAGCAACGGCAATGCCGACCTGCCCAGCCGCCTGAAGACGCTGTACGACGGCGTTGCCGAACTGGTTAGCACGTACCGACCCGACTGCGCCTCCATCGAAAAAGTGTTCGTCAACGTCAACCCGCAATCGACCTTGCTGCTGGGCCAGGCGCGCGGCGCGGTGATCTGCGGGCTGATGAGCGGCCACCTGCCGGTGTTCGAATACACCGCGCTGCAATTGAAGCAGGCCGTGGTCGGCTACGGCCGCGCCAACAAAGATCAGGTGCAGGAGATGGTCGTGCGCCTGCTCAACCTCGAAGGCAAACCCGGCTCGGATGCCTCCGACGCGCTGGGCGTGGCGATCTGTCATGCACACGGCGGTGAGACGCTCGCCGCCATGGCCGGGCTGGCACCGCAGCTTGCGCAAAAGGGCCTGCGCGTACGGCGCGGGCGCCTGGTCGGCTGACAGGATTCTCAAAGCCTGCGGGTAGCCCCCTCACGACACCGCGACTACCATGCGGGGAGTCCGTTTCCGGGAGCCCCCGATGTCGCACCGTCTTGCCCAGTTGAGCCCGCTTGTCCTGACTGCAATCGTTGCGCTGTCCGCCTGCAGGACGGAATACAACCACGGCGGCAACAATGGCGGCGGCGGTGGCGGCACCACGCCCATCACCACCATCCAGGTGATCGGCCACCGGGGCGCCTCGGCACTGCGACCCGAACACACGCTGGCGTCCTATCAGAAGGCCATCGACGACGGCGCCGACGTGATCGAGCCGGACCTCGTCTCCACCAAGGACGGCGTGCTGGTGGCGCGGCACGAGAACGAGATTTCCGGCACCACCAACGTGGCCGACATGTCCGCCTTCGCCGGTCGCAAGACCACCAAGACGATCGACGGCCAGAGCGTCACCGGCTGGTTCACAGAGGACTTCACCCTCGTTGAACTCAAGACGCTGCGTGCACGCGAGCGCATCCCGAACATCCGCCCCAACAACGTCGTCTACAACGACCAGTTCCAGATCCCCACGCTCGACGAGATCGTTGCGCTGGCGCGGGACCAATCCGCCAGGCTCGGCCGCAACATCGCCATCTATCCGGAAACCAAGCACCCGACGTACTTCCAGTCGATCGGCCTGCCGCTGGAAGACAGGCTGATCGACGGCCTGCGCCGCGACGCCTTCACGGCCAGCCGGACCACGGTGTACATCCAGTCGTTCGAAGTGGCGAACCTCAAGGCCATCCGCAACAGGATCGGCGGCAGTCAGCCCAACTGGCGGCTCGTGCAACTGATGGGGACGTCCGGCAGGCAACCGTACGACTTCGTGGTCGCCAAAGACAGCCGCACCTACGGCGACATGATGACCAGCCGCGGCATGCGTGACATCGCCGCGTATGCCAACGGCGTCGGCCCGGACAAGAGCAGCATCATGGGGCTCGATGCCAACGGCAAGCTCACCGACCCGACCGACCTCATCCGCAACGCGCACAGCGCCGGGCTGGTCGTCCACCCATACACCTTCCGCCCCGAGAACACGTTCCTGCCGCCGTCACTGCGCAGCGGGGCGGACAACACGCGCAACGTGAGCGGCTCGATCACGGAGATCCAGGCCTTCCTGCGTGCAGGCGTGGACGGCTTCTTTACCGACGACCCCGCCATCGGGCGGCAGGCTGTGTCGACCTTCAAGCGCTGAGGCATTGGCGCAGCCCGGCATCGGCTACACTGCGTCCCGTTTTGGAGGAACTCAACTCATGATCGGACGCATCGCCGGGACGCTGATCGAAAAGAACCCGCCGCACCTGCTGGTCGATTGCCACGGCGTCGGCTACGAGATCGACGTGCCGATGAGCACGTTCTACAACCTGCCCGCCACCGGCCATCCCGTTATCCTGCTCACACAGCAGATCGTGCGCGAGGATGCGCACCTGCTCTACGGTTTCGGCACCGCCGCCGAGCGCGAGACCTTCCGCCAGCTCATCAAGATTTCTGGCATTGGCGCGCGGATTGCGCTGGCGGTACTGTCGGGCATGTCAGTGGCCGAACTGGCGCAGGCCGTCACGCTGCAGGAAGCCGGGCGGCTCACGCGCATCCCTGGCATCGGCAAGAAAACCGCCGAACGCCTGCTGCTCGAACTCAAGGGCAAGCTCGGCGCGGACCTGGGCGCAGTGCCCGGTGGCCCCGCCGTGTCCGACGACGCCGCGGACGTGCTCAACGCCCTGCTGGCGCTGGGGTATTCCGACAAGGAAGCCGCGCTCGCCATCAAGCAGGTGCCGGCCGGCACGGGTGTCTCCGAAGGCATCAAGCTGGCGCTCAAGGCGCTCTCCAAAGGCTGACGCCAGCACGGCGTGCAGACGGTAAAATGGCCTGTTCGCGGCCATCCCGTGCCGTCTGCCCGTCATGATCGAAACCGACAAGCTCGCCGCCAAGGCTGCCTCTGCTGAACGCCTGATTTCAGCCTCCCCCGCCTCCCCCAACGAGGAGGCCTTCGAGCGCGCGCTGCGCCCCAAGCTGCTCGACGAATACGTCGGCCAGGAAAAGGTGCGCGGCCAGCTCGACATCTTCATGACGGCGGCCAAGAAGCGCAGCGAAGCGCTGGACCACGTGCTGCTGTTCGGCCCGCCGGGCCTGGGCAAGACAACGCTGGCGCACATCATCGCGCGCGAGATGGGCGTCAACCTGCGCCAGACCTCCGGCCCCGTGCTGGAGCGTCCGGGCGACCTGGCCGCGCTGCTCACCAACCTCGAAGCCAACGACGTCCTCTTCATCGACGAGATTCACCGGCTCTCGCCCGTGGTGGAGGAAATCCTGTACCCGGCGCTGGAGGACTACCAGATCGACATCATGATCGGCGAGGGCCCGGCGGCGCGCTCGGTCAAGCTCGATCTGCAGCCGTTCACGCTGGTGGGTGCGACCACGCGCGCCGGCATGCTGACCAACCCGCTGCGTGACCGCTTCGGCATCGTGGCGCGGCTGGAGTTCTATACGCCGAGTGAGTTGGCGAAGATCGTCACGCGCTCGGCTGGCCTGCTCAACGCCAAGATCGCCGAAGACGGCGCGCTGGAAATCGCCAAGCGCTCGCGCGGCACGCCGCGTATCGCCAACCGCCTGCTGCGCCGCGTGCGCGACTACGCCGAGGTGAAAGCCGATGGCGTCATCACCCGCAAGGTGGCCGATGCCGCGCTGGCGATGCTGGATGTGGATGCGGTCGGCTTCGACCTGATGGACCGCAAGCTGCTCGAAGCGATCCTGCACAAGTTCAACGGCGGGCCGGTCGGCATCGACAACCTGGCCGCCGCCATCGGCGAAGAGCGCGACACGATTGAAGACGTGCTCGAGCCCTACCTGATCCAGCAGGGCTACCTGCAGCGCACCCCGCGCGGGCGCATCGCCACAGCCTCGGCGTACCAGCATTTCGGGCTGGGCGCACCCAAGGGCGATCTCTGGGACGCCAACAATTAACGCCTCACCCGCCGCCATGACTACGCAAAGTCCTCAGCGCAACTTCCGCTACTACGACTTCGTCATGGCTGCCTTCGTGACGGTGTTGCTGTGCTCGAACCTCATCGGCGCGGCCAAGGCGGCGCAAATGACGCTGCCGATCATCGGGCCGGTCACGTTTGGCGCGGGCGTGCTGTTCTTCCCGATCTCGTACATCTTCGGCGACATCCTCACCGAGGTATACGGCTATGGCCGCGACCGGCGCGTGGTGTGGGCCGGCTTTGCCGCGCTGATCTTCGCGTCGTTCATGGCGCTGGTGGTACTGGCGCTGCCGGTGGCGCCGTTCATGGCCGATTACCAGAAGAGCCTGAACGACGTGTTCGGCAACACACCGCGCATCGTCGCCGGGTCGCTCATCGCGTTCTGGTGCGGCAGCTTCGCCAACAGCTACACGCTGGCGAAGATGAAAATCTGGACGGAAGGGAAATGGCTGTGGACGCGCATCGTCGGGTCCACGGTGGTGGGCGAGGCGGTGGATTCGTCGCTGTTCTACGTGATCGCCTTCTACGGCATCTGGCCGCACGAACAGGTGCTGCGTGTGGCCATCGCCCAATACATCCTCAAGACCGGCTGGGAGATCGTGGCCACGCCGCTCACCTACCGCGTCGTCGCCTTCCTCAAGCGCGCCGAGAACGAGGATTACTACGACCGCGACACGAACTTCACGCCGTTCCGGCTGAAGGTGTAGCGCGTGCCTTAGCGCGTTAAGGAACGCGCCGATCTACCTCGTCGAGCACCAGCAAATCCAGGTGCGCGACATCGCCCCACTGCAGCACGGTCAGTTGATGCCCATCGGATGAGAGCCGGTTGATGCTTGCGTTGCGCAGCTCGTGTTGGCGCGGCGCGGTGAGCGCCATGGCGTTGGCGTGGCGGTACAGGCAATCGAGCACGCCGCCGTGGCTGACCAGCGCGATGCGCTCGCCTGGGTGGCGGCGGATCAGGCGCAGGGCGGTTTCCACCGCACGCTCGTGGAATTCGGTGAGCGTCTCGCCGCCGGGCGGGGCGAACTCGGGTACGCGGTTCTGCCACGCATCGAATTCGGCCGGATGCTGCTCGGCGACCTCGGCATAGGTCAGGCCCTCGAACTGGCCATAGTGGCGCTCGCGCAGGCCGGCGTCATCGCGCACGGTCACGCCGACTTCGTCCGCCAGCGCCTGCGCCGTCTGCTTGGCACGCGACAAGTCGCTCGCATACACCGCATCGAAGCGTTCACGGGCGAGCGCCTTGCCCAGTTGCGTGGCCTGCTCCAGCCCCTGCGTATTCAGCGGCACGTCGAGCTGGCCTTGCAGGCGGCGTTCACGGTTCCAGTCGGTCTCGCCGTGGCGGACAAGCACGATGTGGGTGATTTGCGGCATCGGCATGGGGATGGCGGCGGCGCGTGGCATCACTGGGCTCTCAAAAACGGGTCAGACAGATTTGGCAGTGTCTCTAGCAACTTCCTGCGCAGTGGCACGCGCAACTTGCGGCGCGACCTGCAGCCAGAACGTGACCGGGCCATCGTTGACGAGCGACACCTTCATGTCAGCGCCGAACTCGCCGGTGGCGACGATGGGGTGCTGCGCACGGGCCCGCGCCACGAAGTGCTCATACAAGCGACGGCCGTCTTCCGGCGCCGCAGCCGGCGTGAAGCTCGGCCGCGTGCCGGATTTGGTATCCGCCGCCAGCGTGAACTGCGACACGACAAGCAAACCGCCTGCCAGCCCGTTGCCGTCGATGTTGCGCACGGGCAGATTCATCTTGCCCTGCGCATCGGAGAACACGCGGTAGTTCAGCAGCTTCTCCAGCAGGCGATCGGCCTCGGCGGGGGTGTCGCCACGTTCAGCGCACACGAGCGCGAGCAGGCCTGGGCCGATCTCGCCGACCACGCGGCCGTCGACACGGACCGCCGCTCCGGACACACGCTGGATCAGTCCAATCACTTCAGCACCACACGGGCGAAGCGACGCTTGCCGACCTGCATCACGAACGTGCCGGCGTCGACCTTCAGGGCCTTGTCGCTGATGACGGTGCCGTCGATCTTCACGCCGCCCTGCTCGATGTTGCGGTTGGCGTCTGACGTGGACGGGCACAGACCCGCCTGCTTGAGCAGTTGCGCGATGCCCAGCGGCGCGCCCGACAGCTCGATCTGCGGAATGTCGTCCGGCACACCGCCACGTGCGCGGTGGTTGAAGTCTTCCAGCGCGCGCTCGGCATCGGCCTGACTGTGGAAGCGCGCGATGATTTCCTGCGCCAGCATCACCTTGCAATCGCGCGGGTTGCGGCCCAGCGCAATCTCCTGCTTCATCAGGTCGATCTCGGCCAGCGGGCGGAACGACAGCAGCGTGTAGTACGTCCACATCAGGTCGTCGGAGATGCTCATCAGCTTGCCGAACATCTCGTTGGGCGCCTCGGAAATACCGACGTAGTTGCCCTTGGACTTCGACATCTTCTCCACGCCGTCCAGCCCGACCAGCAGCGGCATCGTCAAAATGCACTGCGGCTCCTGGCCGTATTCCTTCTGCAGTTCGCGGCCGACCAGCAAGTTGAACTTCTGGTCCGTACCACCGAGTTCCAGATCGGACTTGAGCGCGACCGAGTCGTAGCCCTGCATCAGCGGGTAGAGGAATTCGTGCACCGAGATCGGCACGCCGGCCTTGTAGCGCTTGGTGAAATCGTCACGCTCCATCATGCGGGCGACGGTGTACTTGGCGGCGAGCTGAATCATGCCGCGCGCGCCCAACGGATCGCTCCACTCGCTGTTGTAACGGATCTCGGTCTTGCTCGGGTCCAGCACCATGCTGGCCTGACGGTAGTAGGTCTGCGCGTTGGCCTCGATCTGCTCGCGCGTGAGCGGCGGGCGCGTAGCGTTGCGGCCAGACGGGTCGCCAATCGTCGACGTGAAATCGCCGATCAGGAAGATCACCTGATGCCCCAGATCCTGCAACTGGCGCATCTTGTTGAGCACCACGGTGTGGCCGATATGGATGTCGGGCGCGGTCGGGTCCAGGCCCAGCTTGATGCGCAGCGGCACGCCGGTGGCGGCGCTCTTGGCCAGCTTCTGCTCCCAGTCGGCAGCCACCAGCAGCTCGTCGACGCCGCGCAGCGAGACTTCCATCGCGTGCGCCACCTCCGGCGTGACCGGATACTTGGGTTTGCCCGGCGTGGCGTTGTCGGATGCGGGTGCGTTGGAAGCGTCAGATGCGGTCATGGCAAAAAGAAAGGTCACCGCGCCGCACATGGAAAACGGCGCGAACGGATCAACAATCGGGAAAACAGTGCGTGCACGATGGCCGACATCGATGAAAACCTATCGGCCGCGCAATCCTGGGATTTTACCGTGATGTGCCCGTCCGGCCCGCCATTGCGCTGGTAAGCTGTCGCGCATGAGCCATCTCAACGACACCTCTGCCCGCAGCGACCGCGGCGGTGACCACTATATCGGCCTGATGTCCGGCACCAGTCTGGACGGCGTCGATGGCGTGTTGGCGGACTTTTCCGGCGAGCACCCGGCCGTGCTGGCCGACGCGTACGTGCCCTTCCCGCCCGAGCTGCGCCAGCGCTTTCTGGACCTGCAGCACGCCGGCCACGACGAGATCCACCGCGAAGCGCTGGCCGCCAACGCGCTGGCTTCCGTCTATGCGGAATGCGTTGCCAAACTGCTCACCGCCACCGGCCTGACCCCGCGTGACGTGCGGGCCATCGGCGCGCATGGGCAGACGATCCGTCATCAGCCCGGCGCGCACGATGGTCTCGGCTATACGCGCCAGACGCAGCACGCCGCCGTGCTGGCGGAGCGCACCGGCATCGACGTCATCGCCGATTTCCGCAGCCGCGATATCGCTGCCGGCGGCCAGGGTGCACCGCTCGTGCCTGCGCTGCATCGCGCGTTGTTCGGCCTGCCCGATGCATGGCGCGTGGTCTGCAACATCGGCGGCATCGCCAACCTGACCGTGCTGCCACCACAAGCGGCCGATGCGCGCGACGCCGTGCTCGGCTTCGATTGCGGCCCCGGCAATGCGCTGATGGACTACTGGGTCCACAAGCATCAGGGCACCCGCTACGACGCCGACGGCGCCTGGGCTCGCACCGGGCACGTCGACGCAGCGCTGCTCGCGCGACTGAAGGCCGAGCCGTTCTTCGCTACGCAGCCGCCCAAGAGCACCGGCCGCGATCTATTCAATCCAGCGTGGCTGCAACAAACCCTCGGCGATACGCTGAACACGGCGCGCCCCGAAGACGTACAAGCTACGCTGCTCGCGCTCACCGCTGACACCATCACCAATGCTGTGTGCGCGCATGCGCCGCAGGCGACGTCGCTGCTGGTTTGCGGCGGTGGTGCGCACAACGGTGCGCTGATGGCGCGCATCGCGCAGCAGCTGCCCGGCGTACCGATCGCCCCGACGGACGACTTCGGCGTGCCAGCACATCAGGTGGAAGCACTGGCCTTTGCGTGGCTGGCGCGCCAATGCGTGCATCGCGCGCACGGCAATCTGCATACCGCGACCGGTGCATCAGGCGGCCGCATCCTCGGCGCGATCTATCCGGCGTAATCGCCCAATCCGCAGGCGATAAAAAAGCGCACCGAAGTGCGCTTTTTCTTTGGCGAAGCGAGCGTCAGACCGAGAACGACGAGCCGCAACCACACGTGGTCGAAGCATTCGGGTTCTTGATGACGAATTGCGCACCGTTGATGTCTTCCTTGTAATCGATCTCGGCGCCCACCAGATACTGGTAGCTCATCGAGTCGATCAACAGTGACACGCCATTCTTGGTCATGGTCGTGTCGTCTTCATTGGTGTCTTCGTCAAAGGTGAAGCCGTACTGGAAGCCCGAGCATCCGCCGCCCTGCACAAATACGCGCAGCTTCAACGCCGGGTTGCCTTCTTCTTCAATCAGTTGCTTGACCTTGTCCGCAGCGCTGTCGGTAAAGACCAGCGGAGCCGGAACCTCGTTCACATCGGGCGTGGCTGCCTGCGCGACTGCGTTCATGAAAATCTCCTGTGGGAACGTCTAAAACTTGCCTGTATTTTAAGCGCAAGCTGCAAATCGTGCCGAAGCCCCGGGTTTCAAGAGGATATTGTGCGGTGCGCCAGCAACGGCTGGCCCACCATGTGATCAGTCCTGATTGGACGCGAGCTTGAGGTTGGGCAAGAGCTTCACTTCACCGGGCGCCGAGTGCGCCAGCGTACCCATGACGACCGCACCCTGATGCATTTCGAGTGCTGCGTATTGCACGTTGCCTTCGATGCGCGCCTTGGGCTGCAGCTCCAGCAGCTCCGCCACATGCACCGGGCCGACCACCGTGCCGTTCAGGATCAGGTGGCCGACGTGCACCTCGCCCTCGATGCGCGCGGTATCGGTGATGACCAGCATGCTGGGCTTTTCCGGATCACCATAGACGTTGCCCTTGATCTGGCCATCAATCCGCAGGCCGCCCGAAAAGCGCAGATCCCCCTCCAGCTTGGTGTGGGCGCCCAGCAGCGTTTCGATCGCCAGCCCCTTCTTCTTGCCAAACAGCATCGTCGACTCCTCTTTGTACGGATCCGACAGGCCCCCGCCCGTCAGATGGAAAAACTCTGGCTCGCCTTGATCTTGCCGTTCTGCAACACCTTCACCATCACCGATTTCACCGTGGTGCCGGGTGGGACATCCACCCAACCTTCCAGGCGCTGGTAGTGCGTGAGCTTGACGCGTGTGGCCGCCGCTGTAGCCGCCGGCGCCGAAGCGCCCGCGCCACCGGCCGCGGCACCGGGGAAATCGATCGTAGCAGGTTTGCCTGCCTGCACCACATTCAGCGTGAGCGCCAGTTGCCCCTCGAACTCCGAGACCGGCGCGAAGGCCTTGCCGCCGCCCTGCATCAGCAGAACGCGGAAGTGCATGCGCGTCGGCTGCGCTTCGTCCGGCGCAATCCGGAAGCTGCGCACATAGATGCCAGCGGCACTCGTCTGCGCGGGCAACAGGCTGTCGAAGAAGGCCAGGTCCTCCTTCAACTGCGCGTTCTCGGCTTCCAGCGCCTTGAGCTGCTCGGCCATCTGCGTTTGCGCGCCTTCCGCCATGCCGACACGCGATTCTGCAGTGCCGGCGGCAGCGACAAGCTTGTCGCGCTCAGCCTGGACCGTGGCGAGCTTCGTGGTCAGTTCGCGATTCATGGTGCGCAAGTCACTGTCGTGCGGGCCCGTCAGGCGGCGGCCTTCTTCAAAGGCCCACAGCGCCGCGGCAGCGGCCAGGCCGATCACCACGGCAATCAGCAACACCGTGACCGGCCACGGCAGGCGCGAGCGCACCGTAACATTCGGGGCAAGCACGGAAGCGCGACGCAACAAGCGACGCGCCTTCATGCGGCCACCCCTAGACTCGCGCTGCGAATCAGAATCGGCTTAGAGCAAATTGCGGATTGCATCATACGGATCAAACGCAAACGAAACGTGAATTGTAGTCTCGGCGACATGTCGGAGCTGTTGCAAAGGGTAAGCGAGGCGTCCGACAGATCACACCGTTTGATTAGCGCGCTCAAAACAAAAAACCACACCCGAGGGTGTGGTTCTTTGCTGAAGCAGTGAGAAGCAGATTAACGCTTCGAGAACTGCTTGGCGCGGCGGGCCTTGCGCAGACCGACCTTCTTACGCTCGACTTCACGTGCATCGCGCGTCACCAGACCTGCCTTCGACAGGGCGGGCTTCAGCGTTGCATCGTAATCGATCAGGGCGCGGGTGATGCCGTGACGCACGGCACCGGCTTGGCCGGTTTCACCGCCGCCGACCACGTTGACCTTGATGTCAAACGTAGCTGCGTGGTTGGTCAGTTCCAGCGGCTGACGCACGATCATCAGCGAGGTTTCACGAGCGAAATACTCGTTGATGGCCTTGCCGTTGACGATGATGTCGCCCTTGCCAGACTTGATGAAGACACGTGCCACAGCGCTCTTGCGGCGGCCGGTACCATAGTTCCAGTTTCCGATCATGGATTTGGCCCCTTAGATTTCCAGCGCTTTCGGCTGCTGAGCTTCGTGCGGATGCGAGCCTTCGGCGTAAACCTTCAGCTTCTTGATCATCGCGTAGCCCAGCGGACCCTTCGGCAGCATGCCCTTCACAGCCTTTTCCAGAGCACGGCCCGGGAAACGCTGCTGCATCTTGCCAAACGTGGTTTCGTAGATGCCGCCCGGGTAACCCGAGTGGCGATAGTATTTCTTGTCGGTCGTCTTGGCGCCCGTCACGCGCAGCTTGGCTGCGTTGATGACGATGATGAAATCGCCCGTGTCGACGTGCGGAGTGAATTCAGGCTTGTGCTTGCCGCGCAGTCGGTGTGCCACTTCGCTGGCGACACGCCCGAGGACCTTGTCCGTCGCGTCAATCACGTACCAATCGCGCTTCACCTCATGGGCTTTTGCGGAAAAGGTCTTCATGATTTTTCCAAATATTGAGTCAGTGCCCGAGTGGACCCGTATCGTGCTCAAAGCTTGCGCTCAAACCGCTCACGAACGGATCGTCTTGCGGACGCCTGCGCAACCTCATGCAAGGTCATCGCCGGCCCGCCTTCCCGCTTGTTGGTGCGGGCTCTCCAAAGTTTCTTTCCCGCGGGCAATCCGGAAAAGATTTCGATTGTACCCCGCCAATCACCCTTGACACAAGGAAAAAGGCAAGCCGCCGCTCACGGCGGACGAAAAAAAACCCAAGCCGTTGAGCTTGGGTTTGAATCCACCAAAGGAGGAGGGTGGAGGAGACACCTGCTGATCGTTGACTTGGTGGGTTGCACCGCATCAGCCGATCCAATAGGGGCAATTATACCCATTTCTGGGGCACGCGCAAGATAATTTGCACTACGAAATCGAATTTCGTAATGCGAAATGCACCATGATGCGCATACATCTAACGCCAGTCATTTAAAATCAATGGCTTAGCGAATTTTAGTCACGGTGCATCTGTTGCCTACTAGAAACTTTCTTCCAATTTGAGCCCAACTCAGGTGCATGAGCAACGGGTTGCACCTTTTCATTCAGGTGCCACTGTCAAGGGGAGATCACCCTAGGGTGCCGACGCGGGTTGATCACGATGGCTACAATGTGGCTTTTCGGCGGCACTCGCCGCAATGGCACAAGACAGGCACAAGGATTCGACATGGATTGCACAGTGAGCTGGACCGGCCCGGACGGCATGGCCTTTTTGGCGGAAACCGGCAGCGGCCACCTCGTCACGATGGACGGCGCACCGGACGGCGGTGGCCGCAACTTGGCACCGCGCCCAATGGAAATGGTGCTGTTGGGCACCGGCGGCTGCACTGCCTATGACGTCGTGCTGATCCTCAAGCGCGGTCGCGTGGATGTGCAGGGCTGCAGCGTCAAGCTGCACGCCGACCGTGCCGAGACCGACCCGAAGGTCTTCACGCGCATCCACTTCACCTTCACGGTGACGGGGCGCAATCTCAAGCGGGAGACGGTGGAACGTGCGGTCCAGCTCTCGCACGAGAAGTATTGCTCGGCGTCGATCATGCTGGCCAAGACGGCCGAGATCACGCACTCGCTGGAACTGGTTGAACTGGCCTGATTGATGATCAATCCAGCCGAAGGAAGAAGCGAAGCGAACCGATAAGCCGGATTCTGTGCGCCGCGTGGCCGAAACCAAGCGGCGTGACAACCATTCCTCTAGACCGGCTGTTGCCAGCCGGCTCAAGCTCCCTACCCGCAGACTCAGCGAGCCGCTTCATCGCCTGCTTACTTGGGATTGCTCCGGGTGGAGGTTACCGCGTTTCACCCTTCGCCCTGGCCGAAGCCTGGGCGAAGACTCGTCTCTGTGGCCCTATTCCGCACGTCACCGTGGATGGTCATTAGCCATCACCCTGCTCTATGGAGTCCGGACTTTCCTCCCCCTCCGCTCGCACAAGGCGGCGGAAGCAGCGGTTGTCTGGTCCGCTTCGCGAGGCGCGAGTCTAGCACTATTCAGCGCTGATGCTTTTAGCTGTTGTCCGACGGCCTGGGCGGAATACCGTCGTATCTGAATAGAAAGCGGCGTCTTCATTGGCACTGCACCAGCCGGGGATGCCCATGACGGGCAGCGGCCGAAAATCGCGTGGCGTGAGTTCGGCATCAAGCAGCATGTCAGCCAGTGCGGCATCGAGCGATGCACGGTCCGCCTCCAGCGTGGCAACGCGTACGGGCCAGGCATGCGCCGTGATCGACTTGTAAGGCGTGACCAGCTTTTCCAGCAAGGCATGGCCGAACGGCAGTACAGTGCACGACCGCCCCCACTGCCTTCTTTCCTGAACAAACAAGCGCTGCCAGCCGAAGCCGGTCAGACTGCGTTCGGGTGCCTCATCGGTATGCAGGAAGATGAGCGCATTCTCGTCGAAGAGCGTGGCGGCATCGCGCACCGTGCCACGAACCGCACGGATGCCGTCTCCCGCAATGGCCCGCGCCTGACGCGCGTTGAGCGCCACCTTGGTGCGCGGCCAGTGCAGCCAGATCAGCGCATTGAAAAAGTCGTGCAGGTTGTCCCGCGTCGGCACTTCGCCTGTCGCAGCGATATGGGCTTCGTAAGCAGCGCCGATGGGCAGCGCATCTTGCGGGATAAAGCGCAGCGCTTGCCCGCCAGACGTGCGAATGGCCGAGGCAGCCGGATGCGCGTTCAGCGTATCGCGCAGGTCAGCGCCCTGCCCGACTCCACCGACAATCGCTGCGCCGATTTGCGCAAGCGGTGCGAACGCCGGATGACTCCAGTCGATCGCACTCAAGCCCTCGAACGGCAACTCAGACCGACTTCCAGCGCAGCATTTCGCCGCCACGCAGGGGCACCAGCGTTTGCTCGCCGAACGGGACTTCCGCCGGGAGCTGCCATTGCGAGCGCGTGAGCGTGAGCGTGCCGGCGTTGCGCGGCAGACCGTAGAAGTCCGGGCCGTGCAGGCTGGCGAAGCCTTCGAGCTTGTCGAGGGCGTTGGCGTCTTCAAACGCCTCGGCGTACAGCTCCATGGCGTGCAGTGCGGTGTAGCAACCGGCGCAGCCGCAGGCGTGCTCCTTAACGCCTTTGGCGTGCGGCGCGCTGTCGGTGCCGAGGAAGAAGCGCGGATGACCCGAAGTGGCCGCGGCGACCAGTGCCAAGCGGTGCGTCTCGCGCTTGAGCACGGGCAGGCAGTAGTAATGCGGGCGGATACCGCCCACAAACAGCGCATTGCGGTTGTACAACAGGTGATGCGCGGTGATGGTCGCGCCAACCGGGCCTTCGGCATCACGCACGTATTCGGCGGCCTGCTTGGTAGTGATGTGCTCGAACACGACCTTCAGCTCAGGGAAGTCGCGGCGCAGCGGCAGCATCACGGTGTCGATGAAGACGGCTTCGCGGTCGAAGATGTCGACGGTCGGGTCGGTCACTTCGCCGTGCACGAGCAGCGGCATGCCGACTTCCTGCATCGCTTCGAGCGTCTTGGCGCAGCGGCGCAGATCGGTCACGCCGGCATCGCTGTTGGTGGTGGCGCCGGCCGGATACAGCTTTACGCCGTGGATGAAGCCGCTGGCCTTCGCCTCGCGGATCACCTCGGGCGAGGTGTTGTCGGTCAGGTACAGCGTCATCAGCGGCTCGAACTGCGTGCCCGCCGGCAGCGCGGCAAGGATGCGGTCGCGGTAGGCGCGCGCCTGCGCGGTGGTCGTCACCGGCGGCTTGAGGTTGGGCATGATGATCGCCCGGCCGAACTGGCGCGCGGTGTCGCCCACCACGTCGGCGAGCGCGTCGCCATCGCGCAGGTGCAGGTGCCAGTCATCGGGGCGGACGATAGTGAGAGTGTCGGTCATGGTGCGTAGGAAAGCGGTGAGCGAAAAACGAAAATCAGAGAACGAGGAAGACGGCGTCCGGCGTCATGCCAGCGCCTCGGCAATGGCACGGCCCAGGTCAACGGTACTTGCCGTGCCGCCAATGTCGCGCGTGAGCGGCGCATGGCCGGGGCCTGCGGCCAGCACATGCTCGATGGCCGCCAGCACAGCTGCGCCCGCTTCGGGTTGACCGAGGTGTTCGAGCATCATGGCGGCACACCAGATCTGGCCGATGGGGTTGGCCACGCCCTTGCCCGCGATGTCCGGCGCCGAACCATGCACCGGTTCGAACAGGCTCGGATACGTGCGGTCCGGGTTGATGTTGCCCGACGGTGCAATGGCAATCGTGCCCGTGCAGGCCGGGCCCAGGTCAGAAAGGATGTCGCCGAACAGGTTGCTGGCGACCACCACGTCGAACATCTCTGGCTTCTGCACAAAGTGCGCGGTCAGGATATCGATGTGGAACTTGTCGACGTTGACGTCTGGGTAGACCTTGGCCATCGCCTCCACGCGCTCATCCCAGTACGGCATGGTGATGGAGATGCCGTTGGACTTGGTGGCCGACGTCAGATGCTTGGCCGGACGGCGCTGCGCCAGGTCGAAGGCGAACTTGAGGATGCGGTCGACACCGGTGCGGCTCATGACCGTTTCCTGGATCACGATCTCGCGCTCGGTACCGCCGTACATGCGGCCGCCGACGCTGGAGTACTCGCCCTCGGTGTTCTCACGCACCACATAGAAATCAATCGCGCCGGGTGCGCGCGGCTGCCCGTTGCGGTCAACCAGCGGGCTGCGGATGCCGGGCATCAGGCGCACCGGGCGCAGGTTCACGTACTGGTCGAAGCCGCGCCGGAACTGCAGCAACGAGCCCCACAGCGAGATGTGATCGGGCACCGTATCCGGCCAGCCGACCGCGCCGAAAAAGATGGCGTCATAGCCGCGCAGGGTGTCGAACCAGTCGTCGGGCAGCATCTTCCCGTGGCGGGCGTAGTAATCGCAACTGGCAAAGTCAAAGTGATCGGTCTGCAGCGTGAAGCCGAATTTGCACGCCGCCACATCCAGCACCCGCAGGCCCTCGGGGACGACTTCCTTGCCGATCCCGTCTCCGGGGATCACAGCGATGCGATATGCGTTCATGGAAATGGGTCCGATAGTGCGACGGTCGGGATGCTACGTTTGGTGGCAAATCTGGCGGGGTGCGGCGTCAGCGCAACGGCCGGTCGCCAAGGGCATAGCCGTGAAGACCAAGGCGCTTGGCACCCCCGGCGGCCAGCAGGATAATGGCTATTTTATTGCATCCGACTTTTTCTTCCCCACCATGTGCCAGCTGCTAGGCATGAACTGCGCCGAACCGACCGATGTGACGTTCTCGTTCACCGGGTTCGCCGCGCGCGGTGGCGTAACTGACCACCATGCCGACGGTTTCGGCGTCGCCTTCTTTGAAGACAAGGCCTGCCGCCTCTTCATCGACAACCAGTCCGCCGGCACCTCGCCGGTGGCAGAGTTGGTCAAGCGCTACCCGATCAAGTCCAAGAACGTCATTTCGCACATCCGCAAGGCGACGCAGGGCACGGTGCGGCTGGAAAACTGCCACCCGTTCATGCGAGAGCTGTGGGGTCGGCACTGGATCTTCGCGCACAACGGCGACTTGAAGAACTTCTCGCCGTTCCTCTCGGGCGTCTACCAGCCGGTGGGCGACACCGACAGCGAACTCGCCTTCTGCTTCATCATGCAGGCGCTGCGCAAGCGCTTTCCGGGTTCGCAGCCGCCGCTCAACGAGCTGTTCTACGCGCTGTCCGACATCACAAAGGAAATCACCCGCTACGGCGTGTTCAACTTCCTGCTGTGCAACGGGCAAGCGCAGTTCGCGCATTGCTCGACACGGCTGTACTACATCGTGCGGCAGTGGCCGTTCTCGACGGCGCACCTGATCGACGCCGACATGACGATCGATTTCGCCAAATACACCACGCCTGCCGACCGTGTGGCCGTGATCGCCACCGCGCCGCTCACCGACAACGAGGTCTGGACCCAATTCGTGCCCGGCGAGTTGCTGATGTTCGAATCGGGCCAGGCCACCATGGCGACCAAGGTGCCGATTCCGGCAGACGTACAGGCCGCCAACGCAGCAAATACGGCCTGCACCTGACCCCAGCATCGCCCAACAAAAAAGCCGCTCCCGAGAGAGCGGCTTTTTTGTTGCCTTGAACCCTGTGCTTAGTGCGACAAGATCTTCGACAGGAACTGCTTGGCGCGGTCCGAACGGTTCTCGATGTTGCCAAAGAACTCTTCCTTCTCGCAGTCCTCAACGATGTGGCCTTGGTCCATGAAGATCACGCGGTTGGCGACCTTGCGGGCGAAACCCATTTCGTGGGTCACGCACATCATGGTCATACCTTCCTTGGCCAGTTCCACCATCACGTCGAGCACTTCGTTGACCATTTCCGGGTCCAGCGCGGAGGTCGGCTCGTCGAACAGCATGCAGATCGGGTCCATCGACAGCGCACGGGCGATGGCCACGCGCTGCTGCTGACCGCCCGACAGTTGGCCGGGGTACTTGGCAGCATGTGCCTTCAGGCCCACGCGATCCAGGTACTTCAGGCCCTTGGCCATGGCCTCGTCCTTCGAACGGCCCAGCACCTTCTGCTGTGCGATCGTCAGGTTCTCGGTAATCGACAGGTGCGGGAACAACTCAAAGTTCTGGAACACCATGCCCACGCGCGAACGCAGCTTCGGCAGGTTGGTGCCCTTGGCGCCCACCGAGGTGCCGTCGACGAGGATGTCGCCCTTCTGGAACGGCTCCAGCGCGTTGACGGTCTTGATGAGCGTGGACTTGCCCGAACCCGACGGGCCGCACACCACCACCACCTCGCTCTTCTTCACGCTGGTGGTGCAGTCGGTCAGCACTTGGAACTGACCGTACCACTTGGAAACGTTCTTGATCTCGATCATTGGGTCACCTTCTTCTGAAGTCGCTTCACCAGCACGGAGGCGCCGAAGCAGATCACGAAATAGCACAGGCCGGCAAACAGCAGCAGCTCGACGATACGGCCGTCGCGCTCGCCAATGTTGTATGCCTGCGTAAAGAAGTCCGACAGCGCGCTCACATACACCAGCGACGTATCCTGGAACAGGACGATGGCTTGGGTGAGCAGCAGCGGAATCATGTTGCGGAAGGCTTGCGGCAGGATCACCAGGCGCATGGCCTGGCCGTACGTCATGCCCATCGCATAGGCCGCGAACATCTGCCCGCGCGACACGCTCTGAATACCGGCGCGGATGATCTCCGAGTAGTACGCCGCTTCGAACAGCGCGAAGGCGACCAGCGCGGACGTCATACGCATGTCGGTGGCAGGCGACAGATCGAAGATCTTCTGCAGCACCTGCGGCACGATCAGGAAGAACCACAACAGCACCATCACCAGCGGGATGGAACGGAAGAGGTTCACGTACGCCTGGCCGAACCACTGCAGCGGCTTGATGCCAGACAGGCGCATCATCGCCAGCAGCGTGCCCCAGACGATGCCGACCAGGATGGCCGTGCCCGTGATCTCGAGCGAGAGGACCATGCCCTCGCCGAGCACACGCATGTTGTCGGCGGTAATGGACGAGAAATCGAATTGATAAGCCATGAAGAGTCCTCGCGCCGATTACTTGCCACCGATGAAGCCAGGCAGCCGGGAACGTGCTTCCACCCAGCGCATCAGGCCCATTACGGTCAGGTTGATCAGCATGTACATCAGCGTCACGGCGATGAACGATTCGTAGGGCTGCGCGGTGTAGTCCACCAGTTGGCGACCTTGCGCGGCAAGCTCCAGCAGACCGATGGTCGACGCCACAGCCGAGTTCTTGAAGATGTTCAGAAACTCCGACGTGAGCGGCGGCACGATGATGCGGAACGACATCGGCAGCATCACGTAACGGTACGTCTGCGCGAGCGTGAAGCCCATCGCCAGACCTGCGTTGCGTTGGCCACGCGGCAGCGAGTTGATACCCGAGCGCACCTGTTCGCAAACACGCGCTGCGGTAAAGGTACCGAGGCACAGCGTCGCGCACAGGAACATCGCCGTGGCGGGGTTCATCTGCTTGATGTAGTCGCCGCCCGGCACCAGTTCCGGCATGACGAAGTACCAGATGAACAGTTGCACGATCAGCGGAATATTGCGGAACAGCTCGACGTAAGCCGCAGCAATGCCCGCGAGCCACTTGTTCGGCACGGTGCGCAGCACGCCCAGCACGGAGCCAAGGGCGAGCGCGATGATCCAGGCGGTGAGACCGAGTACGACAGTGGTCTTCAGACCGGACAGCAACCAGTCGAGATAGGTCTGATTCTGGGCGGCTTCCGTGAAGAAGACGCCCCAGTTCCAGTGGTAATTCATGATGGTTCCCTCAAAGAGAAACGGAAGGGTGAAGACCTGTTAGCCGGCCTTTGCCTTCCGTTTCGATAATGCTTGAGTCAGGCCCGTTGAGGGAGCCGATCAGTCAAGAGCCTTGTCGTTCGGGTTCTTGATCAGCGCCTTCATGTCGTCCGACAGCGGGAAGTCCAGGTTCAGGCCCTTCGGCGGAACCGGGCTTTCGAACCACTTCTTGTACGCAGCAGTGATCGAGCCGTCCTTCATCATGCCGACGATGGTCTTGTCAGCCAAGGTCTTGAACGGAGCGTCGTCCTTGCGAACCATACAGCCATACGATTCACGCGATTGCGGCTTGGCCACGACCACCCAGTCGTTCGGGTTGCGGGCCTTGGCGCGCTCGCCGTACAGCAGGGCGTCGTCCATCATGAACGCAACAGCACGGCCCGACTCCAGCGTCAGGAACGATTGACCGTGGTCCTTCGTGCTGATGATGTTCATGCCCATCTGCTTGTCGTCGTTCATCTTGCGCAGCAGACGTTCCGAGGTCGTGCCGGCGGTGGTCACGACGTTCTTGCCCTTGAGGTCGGTCCAGTCCTTGATGCCCGAATCCTTCTTCACCATGATGCGGGTGCCGATGATGAAGATGGTGTCGGTGAACGAAGCCTGCTTCTGACGCTCGAGGTTGTTCGTGGTGGAGCCGCACTCCAGATCGATGGTGCCGTTCTGCAGAAGCGTGATGCGGTTCTGCGAAGTCACCGGAATTTCGTTGATCTTCAGGTCCTTCAGGCCGAGTTGCTTCTTCACGTCCTCAGCGATCTTGGTGGCAACGTCGTACGAGTAGCCAATCGTGCGGACGCCGCCGACGTTGTAGCTGAACGGAATCGACGAATCGCGCACGCCCAGCGTGATGGTGCCGGTGTCCTTGATCTTCTTGAGCGTACCAGTCAGCTCTTGTGCGTGGGCTGCGCTGCCGAACGCAGCAACGGCGACACCAACGGCTGCAAGCGCAGTTGCCAGCTTGGCGAGGTTCATGAAAGTCTCCTTTTGACCATGAAAGAGAAAGACGGGACTGTACCAAAAAACGTTTGGCGACAGTATTGGTGTTGCCACTAAATGGTTGAATCGAACGGAGTTTTTCCTCCGGCGCGGACCCTGCCGCAACCACGTTTTCCGAGCAACCGGACACCTTACGTTGTGCTTTTCCGGAAAACCGGAAACGCCGCGCAGCGCCCAACACGGAAACGCTCTGCACAATCGGCACGCAGGCACGATCGCTTGAGCGGATGACCGCCAGTTGCTAAGGAAAACCAGGGGAAATAAAGCCCGCCCGATGTGCGCTCTCTGTCGCTTACACGAACCCGACTTGAGGATGGGAAGGGCGACGATGTCATCGCCCTTCTCATGGTGCGGTGCTTCGGAACGTTATGGTTCGCCCTATGAGCACCGGCTTTCTTCAACCGTCGCGCATGGCTGCCTGATCGGCAGCGACGCGATAGACCGGAGCAGCACCCTGTTGGAGCACTGCGCCGGTATTGATCAGCGCGTCGCCGATCAGGGGTACAGACCGCGCTCTTGGCGGGCCTGCAGAATCCGCGTACAGGCGATGATGAACGCCGCCGTACGCAGGGTGACCTTGTTGTCCTGCGCCACTTGCCAGACGCCACGGAAAGCGTCTTGCATGATCCGTACCAGGCGCTGGTTGATCTCGTCTTCGGTCCAGAAGAAGCTCGAGAAATCCTGCACCCACTCGAAATAGCTAACCGTCACGCCGCCGGCGTTGGCGATCACGTCCGGGCAGACCAGCGTGCCCTTGTCGCGCAGGATGTCGTCGGCCTCGGGCGTCGTGGGGCCGTTTGCACCTTCCACGACAATCTTTGCCTTGATATGGGGCGCGTTCTTGGCGGTGATCTGGCCTTCCAGCGCGGCCGGGATCAGGAATTCGCAATCCAGCGCCCAGAAATCGTCTTGCGAGACGGTCTCTGCGGCAAAGCCGGCCACGCTGCCGTTGTGGTCAACGTGCGTGATGAGCGCGTCAACGTCCAGGCCGTTGCCGTTGAACACGATGCCCTTGTGGTCCTGCACGGCGATGACCTTCGCGCCGGCATCATGGAACAGCTTGGCGGCCACACTACCCACGTTGCCGAAGCCCTGCACCACCACGCGCGAACCCTTGACGTCGATACCCAGGTTGCGTGCGGCTTCGCTGCCGACCACGAACACGCCGCGGCCGGTGGCTTCGCGACGGCCCAGGCTGCCGCCCAGTGCGATCGGCTTGCCGGTCACCACGCCGGTGGCGGTGGAGCCTTCGTTCATGGAGTACGTGTCCATCATCCACGCCATGATCTGCGCGTTGGTGTTCACGTCCGGTGCCGGGATGTCCTTGTTCGGGCCGATGATGATGCCGATCTCGCTGGTGTAGCGGCGGGTCAGGCGCTCCAGCTCACCGGAAGACAGCTTGCGCGGGTCGACACGAATGCCCCCCTTGGCGCCGCCGTACGGCACGTTCACGGCCGCGTTCTTCACCGACATCCACGCCGACAGCGCCATCACTTCCGACAGCGTCACGTCCTGGTGGAAACGCACGCCGCCCTTGCCCGGGCCGCGCGACGTGTTGTGCTGCACGCGGTAGCCCTCGAAGTGGGCGATGCTGCCGTCATCCATCTGGATGGGCACATCGACGATCAGGGCGCGCTTGGGGCGCTTGAGGGTTTCAACCCAGCGTGCCAGCGAGCCGAGGTAGGGGGTGACCCGGTCGACTTGCTGCAGATAGATGCCCCACGGGCCGAGGTTGTCGGCTGGCAGATAGGACGGGATGGCGTGCTGAAGTGTCGTCGGAGAAGCGACATTGGACATGGCTGTCTTCCTGTTTTGGACCTCGGTAAGGCCCCTGGTTTGGGAACTGCAGTCCCACAAAATGCCCGCCAGCTTAGGGACCGCCCAGAACGAAATCCAATGCCGTTTTTACATCGGGTTATGCGTTTAGCGCATAACCCCCATGAGGTAAGAAAAGACCTCCATCACGCTGACAACGCGCCCCAAAGCTGGTCGATCAGCTCCCGTTTGCGCTTGGATTGCGGGTGCCGACGGTCGGGCGCACCGTTCTGCGGGTGCTCGCGATACAGCCGAATCTCCATTTCGATCGACAGCGTGCCGCCGCCCTTGCCTTCTGCGCGGACCAGCCGCCCAGCGGCCACTTCGTCGCGCACTGCGCTCTCGGGCAGGAAGGCGACACCGTGGCCCGCCAGCGCCATCACCTTGAGCGCCTCGGCCATATCGGTCTCGTAGCACTTATCGAGCAACGGGGCGACCGGCGAGTTCTCCAGCAGCACATCAACCATGCGGCCCAGAAAAGCGTTGGGCGTATAGCTCAGATACGCGATCGGCTTGCGTGCGGCAGGCACCAGCCGGTAGATCGGGCGGCCATTCGCATCCGGCTTCGAGAACGGCGACAACCGCTCGGTGCCGAGCACCAGCATGTCGTAGCGCGTCGGGTCGAGCTGGATCATCTGGCGCGCGTGGTGGTAGACCATGACGAGGTCGCAGCCGCCTTCCACCAGCGTCATCACCGCATCGTGCACGTTGAGTGCGCGCAAGCGGCATTGCAGCTTGCCGACCTTCTCCTCCACCTGCGCCAGCCACCCCGGAAAGAACGTGAGCGACAGCGTATGCGGCACAGCAAAGTCGATGGTCGATGCGCTGGCCGGGCGCTGGCCGCGCATCAGCGCGCGCGTCTCGCTCACCTGCGCGAGCATCGCCAGAGCCTGCTCGTAGAAGACCTCGCCGGCGGGCGTGAGGCGAGTGGGATAGCTCGACCGATCGATCAGCTCATTGCCCAGCCATGCCTCAAGCGACTGAATGCGCCGCGAAAACGCCGGCTGCGTGACGTGCCGCAATTCCGCCGAGCGCGAAAAGCTGCGCGTCTCGGCCAGGCTGATGAAGTCTTCCAGCCATTTGAGTTCCATCGCGTTCCCTCTTCCCCAACCTGCTTATGCGTTCTCTGCGTCTTCTGCTTCTTCTGCCACACGCTCCGGCTCGCGTGCCTGCATGCGCCACATCTGCGCGTAACGGCCATCGGCACGCAGCAACGATTCGTGTGTGCCACGCTCGATGATGTGGCCGTGCTCCATTACCAGAATCTGGTGCGCCCGCACGATGGTGGACAACCGGTGCGCAATGACCAGCGTTGTGTGGTTCTGCGCCAGGCCCATCAGCTCTTCCTGAATGGCGTGCTCGGTACGAGAGTCCAGTGCGGACGTGGCTTCGTCAAAGAGGAGGATCGGCGGACGCTTGAGCAACGTACGTGCGATCGCCACGCGCTGCTTCTCACCGCCGGAGAGCTTCAACCCACGCTCGCCCACTTGCGTATCGTAGCCATCGGGCAGCGACTCGACAAAGCTGTGGATCTGCGCGGCGCGCGCGGCTTCGATCACCTCTTCACGCGTCGCTTCAGGGCGACCGTAGGCGATGTTGTAGTAGATGCTGTCGTTGAAGAGCACCGTGTCTTGCGGAACGATGCCGATGGCCGCACGCACGCTCGATTGAGTGACATCGCGCAGGTCCTGTCCGTCGATCTGGATGGCGCCAGACTTCACGTCATAGAAGCGGAACAGCAAACGCGCGAGTGTCGATTTGCCCGAACCACTTTGTCCGACGACCGCCGTGGTCGTACCGGCGGGAATCGTGAAGTCAACATCGAACAGGATCTGGCGCTTGGCCTCGTAGCTGAAGTCCACATGCGCGAAACGGACCTCACCGGCGTGCACGGCCAGCGGCTGCGCGTCCGGCTTGTCGGCCACCTCGCGGTTGGTCTGCAGCAGGTGGAACATGCGGTCCATGTCGGTCACGGCCTGCTTCAGCTCGCGGTAGATCACGCCCAGGAAATTGAGCGGAATGTAGATCTGTAGCATCAGCGTGTTGACCAGCACAAGGTCGCCCAGCGTCATGTGCCCGGCCGCCACACCCTGCGTGGCGCGATACAGGATCAGGATGAGCGCCGTGGCCACGATCACCTGCTGGCCGAAGTTCAGCACCGACAGCGAATTCTGCGAGCGGATGGCGGCGGAGCGGTACTTCTGCAGGTTTTCGTCGTAGCGGCGCGCTTCGTATTCTTCGTTGCCGAAGTACTTGACCGTCTCGAAGTTCAGCAGCGAGTCGATCGCCTTCTGGTTGGCACGCGAATCCAACTCGTTCATCTTGCGGCGGAAGTGCGTGCGCCAGTTCGTCACCGTCACCGTAAAGACGATGTAGCTGACGAGCGCGCAGAACGTGATGAGCGCGAACCACACGTCGTACTTCACGAAGAAGTATGTGATGACGAGGCCGACCTCCACCAGTGTCGGCAGGATGCTGTACAGCGAATACGAGATGAGCGACTGGATGCCGCGCGTGCCACGCTCGATGTCGCGGCTCATGCCGCCGGTCTGGCGCTCCAGGTGAAAACGCAGCGACAGCGCATGCAGATGCCGGAACACCTGCAGCGCAAGCGTGCGCACGGAACTCTCTGTCACCTTGGCGAAGAGGATTTCACGCAGTTCGGAGAACAGCGACGTCGACAACCGCAGCAACCCATAGCCGATGATGATGCCCACCGGCACGACCAGCAGCGCGCGCGGATCTGACGGCGACACGTTCATCGAATCGATCAGCCGCTTCATGACCATCGGCACGCCCAGGTTGGCCACCTTGGCAGCGATCAGAAACGACAGCGCAAACCCGACGCGCCACTTGTATGCCCACAGATACGGCAGCAGGCTCTTGATGGTGCGCCAGTCGCCACGGTTGGCCCCAGGCGGAGGCGGTTCGGAAGAGGCGGGGTAGCGGCGCATGTGCGGTGCAATAAAATAGCGGATTGTGTATTCTCCCACCGATCACCTGTGTGCGCCCCGCACCCCGGTCCCTCCGCTTCAATGCTGCCCTGCATCATCATGTCCGACACCCAAGCCTCCACTGAGATCGTCAAGCTGCCCGCCGGCAAGCAACCCGCCGTGCGCGTCATGCCGATGCCGTCCGACGCCAACGTGCACGGTGACGTGTTTGGCGGCTGGATCATGTCGCAGGTCGACATTGCCGGGTCGATTCCGGCGGTGGTGCGCGCCAACGGGCGCGTGGCCACGATTGCGGTCAACTCGTTCATCTTCAAGCAGCCGGTGTACGTGGGCGATCTCGTGAGCTTCTATGCCGAGGTGGCCAAGACCGGACGCACCTCCATCACCGTGGATGTCGAGGTCTATGCGCAGCGCATGCACGCCAATGGCCGCCACGCCACCGTCAAGGTGACGGAAGCGACGCTCACCTACGTCGCCACCGACGAGAGCCGTAAGCCACGCGAACTGCCGCCGCTCTGAACTAGCAGCGCCCAACAAAAAACCCGGCCTAGGCCGGGTTTTTTTTGCGAGAAAGGATCGTTCAGTTGAACTTGGAAAAGTCCGGGCGGCGCTTCTCGAAGAACGCGGTGAAGGCTTCGCGGGCTTCCGGCGCGCGCAGCATCTCACCAAATTGCTTGCCTTCCACCGACATGCGCTCGGCGATCTGCGGCGTGGCGCCTTCCTTCATCAGGCGCTTGGTGGCGCGCAGCGATGCGGGCGGCAGCAACGTCAGCTTGCGCGCCTGCGTGCGCACGAAGGCATCCAGCTCGCCTGCCGGCAACACGCGGTTCACCAAGCCCAGCTCGCGGGCCTCGTTTGCATCGAACGGCTCGCCGAAGAGCAGCTTGTCAGCCGCGCGGTGGTAGCCAGCCAACTGCGGCAACAGCAGGCTCGATGCGGCTTCCGGGCACAGGCCCAATTGCGCGAACGGCATCGACAGCTTGGCCGTCTCGGATGCATACACGAGGTCGCAATGCAGCAGCATGGTCGTACCCACGCCAACGGCCGCGCCGCTCACCGATGCGATCAATGGCTTGGTCGCCGCGCTGATCGCCCTGAGGAACTGGTGCACCGGGGCGCTCTCGTCCTTGGGCGGGTTCTTCATGAAGTCTTCGAGATCGTTGCCGGCCGTGAACACGCTCTCATGACCCGCCAGCACAATCACGCGGATGGCGGGATCGGTCTCAGCGGCCACAAGTGCATCCGCCAGCGTCTGGTACATCGCGGCGGTGATGGCGTTCTTGCGGTCCAGACGGTCAAAGGTCAGCGTAAGGATGCCGTCTGCGGTCTCGGTACGAATCGACATGAAGTCTCCAGGGTGAAACCTGTGCCGCTAGATAGGCACGGGTGAATCAGATAGATAACCGACGGAGAACGCGTTGGCCCCAACGTTCAACGCCACGGTCAGGCTCATCGGCGCAAGCAGCACTTCCACGCCGTGATCCTGTGCGGTCCGCATCAACGCTTGCACCGGCTCCATGCGGCGCACGGTGTCGAGCGAACCGGAATAGGTGATCGCCACCACGGGCGTGGCCAGACGCTCCTCGGTGATCATGGTTTCGACATGCGCGAGCAAGCGGCGGATACCCTCATCAGAGCCGCGCACCTTGGCGATGGCTTCGGTCTCGCCACGGTGCATATGGATGAGCGGGCGCACATTGAACGCCGTGCCCATCATGTAGCGGCCCCAGGTGATGCTCTTCTCGCCCTTCTGCTTGGCGCGCGTGTACATGTACAGCAGTTCGTCGGGCACGAGGTAGACGTGCGAGGCATCGCGCAGGCGATTCTCGATCACGTTGACCACGTCGCGCACCTCGGCGCCTTCGCGCAGCATGCGGGCAGCCTCGTGCACCATCAGCGCCTGGCCGGGGCCGATGGCGCCGGTGTCCACCACCGTCAACTCGAACAGACCCGAGCGGCCGGCATCCTTGCGCGGCTTGAAACTCTTGGCCGTGGTGCCCACCACCGCACCGGTGGCATGGCTGTAGAAATGGCTGCGCGAGCTGGCAATCGTCAGCAGCAAGGCACGGTCGTGCTGCGTGACCACGTGCTTGAGCAGGTAGTCCTCGATCTCGCGTTCGAGCAGTGGGATCGACTCGGCATAGTGGTCTTGCTTGTCGACGAGATACTTTCGGTAGAGCTGCGGAAGCGCCTCTTCGTCGCGCCGGTCTTCCACAAACAGTTCGCCCGCACGAATGCGGAACGGCACCACGCCCAAACCCAGCTGATCGATCATCGAGCGTGGCATGTCGCATGCCGCGTCCGTCAACACGATTGTGTCACCCATCGCGCCCTCCTCTTGGTGCACCGCCGGTGACCCGGTGGTGTGTCTCCTCTTGCGCGGAATCGTGGCTCCGCTTCTATGGCGATGCCGGCTGGGCGCCGGCCGCGTTCTTCTTCGGCGCGCATTGTCGTGTACTACTGCGCGCGCCTGCGCAATCATGCGGTGTGAGACAGGCGAAAAGCAAGCGAGGGGAAGGCCCTAAGCCTCCCCCTCGCGTGGGGTCACATGCGTTCGAAAATGCCTGCGGCGCCCATGCCGGTGCCAACGCACATCGTCACCATGCCGTACTTCAGGTTGCGACGGCGCAGGCCGTGCACGACGGTGGCCGCGCGGACGGCACCCGTGGCGCCCAGCGGGTGGCCCAGCGCGATCGCACCGCCCAGCGGGTTGATCTTGCTGGTGTCCAGGCCCAGGTCCTGAATCACGGCCAGCGACTGTGCAGCAAACGCTTCGTTCAACTCGATCCAGTCGATCTGATCTTGCGTCAGGCCACCGGCCTTCAACGCCGCAGGAATCGCTTCCTTCGGGCCAATCCCCATGATTTCCGGCGGTACACCGCGCACCGCAAACGACACGAAGCGCGCCAGCGGCACCAGGTTGAACTGCTTGAGGATCTTTTCCGACACCAGGATCAACGCACCCGAGCCGTCCGACGTCTGCGAGCTGTTGCCTGCCGTCACACTGCCCTTGTTGGCGAACACGGCGCGCAGCTTGCCCAGCCCTTCGAGCGACGTATCGGCACGCGGGCCTTCGTCCAGCGACAGCGTGCGCGTTTTCAGGTCGATCGCACCCGTACCCAGGTTCGGGAACTTCTCGATGATCTCGATCGGGGTGATCTCGTCCTTGAACTCACCGGCTTGTTGCGCAGCCAGTGCCTTCTGATGCGACGCCAGCGAGAAGGCGTCCTGCGCCTCGCGCGAGATCTTCCACTGCTGGGCGACCTTCTCGGCGGTCAGGCCCATGCCGTAGGCGATGCCAATGTTCTCGTCACGCGTAAAGATGTCCGGCGACATCGACGGCGAGTTGCCCATCATCGGCACCATGCTCATCGATTCGACACCGGCGGCAATCATCACGTCGGATTCACCCACACGGATGCGGTCAGCGGCCATGGCCACGGCGGTCAGGCCCGAGGCGCAGAAGCGGTTGACGGTCACGCCGCCCACGGTGTTCGGCAGGCCGGCCAGGAGCGCGCCGATACGCGCCACGTTCAGGCCCTGCTGCGCTTCCGGAATCGCGCAGCCGACGATGGCGTCTTCGATCAGCGCCGGGTCCAGGTTCGGCACCTGGGCGACGGCGCTCTTGAGGATGGTCGCCAGCAGATCGTCCGGGCGCAGGTTCTTGAGCGTGCCCTTGGGCGCCTTGCCGATCGGGGAACGGGTCGCGGCGACGATGTAGGCGTCTTGCAGTTGCTTGGTCATGATGAAATTCCTGTTCTCGTTTCCGTCATGCAGCGGCGATTAGTTACGCACCGGCTTGCCGGTCTGCAGCATGCCCATGATGCGTTCCTGGGTCTTGGCGCTACCGAGCAGATCCACGAAGGCCTTGCGCTCCAGCGCCAGCAGCCATTCTTCGTCCACCAGCGCGCCGGCTTCCACATCACCGCCGCACACGGCTTCAGCGATGCGCGCAGCGATCGTGAAGTCGTGCTGCGAGATGAAGCCACCATCACGCATGTTCACCAGCGACGCCTTGATCGTGGCGATACCCGAGCGGCCCGCCACCGGAATGGCCACCGGACGCAGCGGCGCGCGATAGCCCGAGTCGGACAGCGCACGCACTTCGTTGCGCGCCACGTGCAGCAGTTCGTGCACGTTGAAGACGATGGTGTCGGTCGGCTGCAGGTAGCCGATCTTCTGCGCATCCAGCGCGGAAGACGATACCTTGGCCATGGCTGCTGCCTGGAAGCGGTTGGTCAGGAATTGCAGGATGTTGGTGCTGCCTGCAGCCTGTGCGGCCTTGGCGGCTGCCAGTGCGGCTTCCTTCAAGCCACCGCCGGCCGGCACCAGGCCCACGCCCACTTCCACCAGACCCATGTACGTTTCCAGCGCAGCCACACGCTTGGCCGAGTGCAGCATCAGCTCGCAGCCGCCGCCCAGCGCAATGCCCGACGCAGCCGACACGACCGGCACACCGGCGTACTTCACACGCATCATGCCGTCCTGGAACTTCTTCACGAACGGCTCAATGCCCTTGGCGCCGCCCATCATGAAGGCCGGCATGGCCTCTTCCAGGTTTGCACCGGCGGAGAACGGACCACCCGGCGCGCCCAGCTTGAGCGACGTCGGCTGCCACACCACCAGACCCTTGTAGCCGGCTTCGGCCAGGTCGACAGCGCGCGTAAGGCCATCGATGACGCTCGGGCCGATCGTGTTCATCTTGCTCTTGAACGAGACGACCAGCACGTCGTCCTGACCCGCAGCGTCGTCCACCCAGATGCGCACGGCATCGGTCTCTTCGATGGTCTTGCCATACGTGAGCGGGTTAACCGTGGTCGCGCCCTTGATCGGCGCGCGGAACACCTGACGGCCATACACCGGCAGCGTGCTACGCGACAGGAACGTGCCTTGATTAGCCGACCACGAACCTTGCGCCGAATGCACACCGCCGTTGTCTGCCACCGGGCCCGAGAACACCCACTGCGGCAGCGCTGCGTTCGACAGCGCCTTGCCGGCTTCGATGTCTTCCTTCACCCACTCGGCCACCTGCTTCCAGCCGGCTTCTTGCCAGTCTTCGAACGGGCCGCTGTTCCAGCCAAAGCCCCAGCGGATCGCCAGATCGACTTCCGCAGCGGTGTCGGCAATCTGCTCCAGGTACACGGCGATGTAGTGGAACACGTCGCGGAACACCGCCCACAGGAACTGCGCCTGCGGGTTGGTCGATTCACGCAGCAGCTTCAGACGCTCGGCCGGCTCCTTCTTCAGGATGCGCACGACGATGTCATCAGCCTTCTTGCCGCTCGGGCCGTACTGGCCGCTTTGCGGGTCCAGCACCTTGATTTCCTTGCCTTCCTTCTTGTAGAAGCCAGCGCCGGTCTTCTGACCCAGGGCACCTGCTTCCACCAGCTTGGCCAGCACGGGCGGCGTGGCATAAACCGGGGCGAACGGATCGTCCGTCAGGTTGTCCTGCATCGTCTTGATGACGTGCGCCATCGTATCCAGGCCAACGACGTCTGCCGTGCGGAACGTGGCCGACTTGGCGCGACCCAGCTTCGAGCCCGTCAGGTCATCCACCACGTCGAACGGAATGCCGTACTTGTCCGATTCCGCAAACACCGCCAGGATCGAGAAGATACCCACGCGGTTGGCGATGAAGTTGGGCGTGTCCTTCGCCCGCACCACGCCCTTGCCGAGCGCGGAGGTGAGGAACGTTTCCAGCTTGTCGAGGATGTCGCCGCGCGTGTGCGCGGTCGGGATCAGCTCGACCAGGTGCATGTAGCGCGGCGGGTTGAAGAAGTGCACGCCGCAGAAGCGCGACTTCAACTCGGCGTCAAAGCCATCCGACAGTTCGGTGATCGACAGGCCCGACGTGTTCGACGCGAAGATCGCGTGCGGAGCGATGTGCGGCGCGACCTTCTTGTACAGGTCGTGCTTCCAGTCCATGCGCTCGGCAATCGCTTCGATCACGAGGTCGCATTCGCGCAGCTTTTCGATGTCGTCTTCGTAGTTGGCGGCCTGGATCAGGTTAGCGTCATCCTTGATGCCCAGCGGCGCCGGCGACAGCTTCTTCAGGTTTTCGATGGCCTTGAGCGCGATGCCGCTCTTCGGGCCTTCCTTGGCCGGAAGATCGAACAGCGTAACGGGAACCTTGGCGTTGATCAGGTGCGCGGCAATCTGCGCGCCCATCACGCCAGCGCCCAGCACTGCAACGCGCCGGACGAGGAAATTGGAACGCGCGCCAGCTTGCGGCTGGGCGACGGGGAGTTCGGTGCGGGTCATAGTGTCCTCGCGGAATGAAGAGGAGTTGTCACTCCCGCACAAGCGGGAGCAACAGAGAGAGGCGTTGAAACCTGTTCACGATCCGTAGCGAGCGGTTCGAGGTTGGCGGGAGAAGCGCAGCCGTACATGAGTACGGCGAGCATCGCAGCGCCAAGATCGAGCCGCGCAGTAGGATCGTGGGCAGGTTTCCTTAGAACAGGTCGGCTTCGAGTGCCATCAGCGTCGCGCCGCCTGCACGTGCCATGCGGATCTGCGAAGCCGTTTCAGGCAGCAGCTTGGCGAAGTAGAAACGCGCCGTCGCCAGCTTGACTTTGTAGAAGGTGTCGCCGCTGTCTTGCTTTTCCAGGGCGATCTTTGCCATGCGGGCCCAGAAGTACGAGAACACCAGGTGGCCGACAACACGCAGGTACGGCACAGCAGCAGCGCCCACTTCGTCCGGGTTGGCCATGGCCTTCATGCCGATTTCCATGGTCAGCTTCTGGACCTTGTCACCGATGTCGGCCAGCGGGTTGACAAACTCCTGCATGGCCTCGTTGGTGCCTTCGGCCTCAACAAAGTCCTGCACCAGCTTGCCGAACTTCTTCATCTTGGCGCCCATGTCGCCCAGGATCTTGCGGCCCAGCAGGTCCAGCGACTGCACGGTGTTCGTGCCTTCGTAGATCATGTTGATGCGGGCGTCGCGCACGTACTGCTCCATGCCCCACTCGGCGATGTAGCCGTGGCCGCCGAAGACTTGCATGCCTTCGTTGGTGGAGATGAACGCGTTGTCGCTCAGGAAGGCCTTAGCGATCGGGGTCAGCAGCGCGACCAGATCGCCCGCATCCTTGCGCACGGATTCATCCGAGTGCGACAGTTCGTTGTCGATCTGCAGGGCGATCCAGTAGCTGAATGCGCGGCCGCCTTCAGCAAAGGCACGCTGCGTCAGCAGCATGCGGCGCACGTCCGGGTGGACGATGATCGGGTCGGCCGGCTTGTCCGGTGCCTTCGGGCCAGACAGGCTGCGCATCTGCAGGCGTTCCTTGGCGTAGGCGGCCGAGTTCTGGTACGCGACTTCGGTCAGGCCCAGGCTCTGCATGCCGACGCCCAGGCGGGCGGCGTTCATCATCACGAACATGGCGTTCAGGCCCTTGTTCGGTTCGCCGACCATCCAGCCGCGGGCGCCGTCCAGGTTGATCACGCAGGTGGCGTTGCCGTGAATGCCCATCTTGTGCTCGATGGCACCGCACGCCACGGTATTGCGCTCGCCCGGGTTGCCGCTGGCATCGGGGATGAACTTCGGCACCACGAACAGCGAGATGCCCTTGGTGCCGCCCGGTGCGTCCGGCAGACGCGCCAGCACCAGGTGGAGAATGTTTTCCGACAGGTCATGCTCGCCTGCCGAAATGAAGATCTTCGTGCCGGTGATGGCGTACGAACCATCGGCCAGCGGCTCAGCCTTGGAGCGCAGCATGCCGAGGTCGGTGCCGCAATGCGGCTCGGTCAGACACATCGTGCCGGTCCACACACCCGAGACCAGCTTGGGCAGGTAGCGTTGCTTCAACTCATCGGTGCCGTGCGCGTGCAGGGCTTCGTACGCGCCATGCGACAGGCCCGGGTACATCGTCCACGCCTGGTTGGCCGAGTTCAGCATCTCGTACACGGCGTTGTTGATCAGGATGGGCAGGCCTTGGCCGCCGTATTCCGGATCGCAGCCCAGTGCGGGCCAGCCACCTTCGACATACTGTTGGTACGCTTCCTTGAAGCCCTTGGGTGCGGTCACCACGCCGTCGCCGTGGTACGTGCAGCCCTCGCGATCGCCGGACTGGTTGATCGGGAAGATGACTTCCGAGCAGAACTTGCCGGCTTCCTCGATCACCTGGTTGATGGTGTCGGCATCGATCTCCGCGTGCTGCGGCATCTGCTTCAGGTGGTCCTCCACGCCGAGAAGTTCGTGGAGAACAAACTGCATGTCACGCAGCGGTGCGGTGTATTGACCCATCTTGCAACTCCTTGGTGTGTACTGCGCGACCCGCTAGGTGTGCAATGCCGCGTCAGGTTCGGTAAGACTGAATGAGTTTGTTAAGCGCCACCATGGCCAGCTCGGCGCTGTTCGGCAACCGCAGGAAACGCGCATCGTGGTGCAGGCCCAGTTCCAGGCCGTACATCTCGAAGAGCATCAACTGCGGGTCCACTTCTGCACGCAGGTGGCCTTCTTCCTTTGCCTGCTCGATCGCGCGGGCCAATGCTGCCCGCCAGATCGTCACGCTCTTGACGAGTTCGTCGCGCACCGGGCTTTCGGCACGATCGTCGTACTCCACCGCACCGCTGATGTAGATGCAGCCCGTGGTCACTTCCTGAATGCGACGTTCCATCCAGCGTCGCACCATGCTCCACAGGCGCGGCAGACCGCGCGGTTCCGTCAAGCTCGGGTAGAAGACTTCCTGCTCGAACCGTTTGTGATACTCGCGAACCACTTCCACCTGCAGATCCTCACGCGAGCCGAAGTGCGCGAACACCCCGCTCTTGCTCATCTGCATGCGCTCCGCGAGCACACCGATCGTCAACCCTTCCAGTCCGTCGCGCGAGGCCAGTTCCAGCGCGGCATCGAGAATCGCTGCACGCGTCAGCTCGCCCTTGCGCATCGGCGTGGCTGCAGCGTGATTCGATTCGAGACGAGCGGTCGGGTGACGCATGATGATTTCTCTCCGTTCTTTTCTAGGGCATGACACGCTTAAAAATCAGCGCTTTGCAAGGCGCCTTTCGCGTGCCGGGCAGGACTGTAAACCAGCCTGCGGAAACACTCTAGCCCAAAATCGAACGGTCGTTCAATTATTTACAGGGGCCTGTATAGCGGCAAGTGTTTTATTAGAAAGCGGCATCTAAATGGAGACGCGGCAGAAGCGTCTTCCGCGGCGCAGCGAGAATCCCGAAAACCCTTTTGGTAAAAGACTTTGCGGGGTGTGCGCCGCATCCATAGAACTCGTGCGGCGCAGCATGTTCGGCCGATTTTCTAGTGCTACCCGTCAGTAAATAAAACGGTGCGAAATCACGCCGGCGCGGTGCCTGCGCACATGGGACCGCGGCGGAAGATGCGGGCGTCCATTTCACGCAGATCCGGTGCCACGGCAACCTCTGCGGCGCACTGGTCAAGCACATCGCGCTGCAGGTCGATGCCGGGGGCGATTTCGGTAAGCGTGAGACGGCGGCCGCCGCAACCATCGTCGCGCATCTCGAAGACGGCGCGCTCGGTCACGTAGCGCACGGGAATGCCCGAGCGCGCCGCGTAGTCGCCATTGAACGTGAGGTGCGAGACGGCCGGCACGATCTTCTTGAGCCGGCCTTCGCGCACGATGCGCAGCTTCCCGTCCTCGGCTTCGACCTGCAGGCCGCCGGCGGTGAGCGTGCCCATGAATACGATCGAGCGTGCGCTCTGCGTGATGTTGATGAAACCACCTACGCCCGCGACGATGGTGTCGTTGCCCTCGCCGAACAGGCTCACGTTGACGTTACCCTGGCCGTCCAGCTCCGCGAGGCCGAGGATGGCGAGATCAATGCCGCCACCTTCGTAGAAATCGAATTGCGCGGGCTGGTCGACCACCGCTTCGGGATACGCAGATGCGCCGAAGCTCAAACCGTCTGCCGGTGTGCCGCCGATTGGACCGGCCTCCACGGTGAGCGTAAAGCCACGTGCACCCTCCTGCTCGGCCAGCGCACCCACGGCGGCCGGCATGCCCACGCCCAGGTTCACCACGCGCGGTTGCTGCGCCATCAGCTCCAGCACGGCCCGGCGCTGCACCAGCGTGCGTGCATCGAGCGCTCCGTACAGGTTGGCCTCCAGCACCTCGCTCGCCTCAAGCGCGTCTGCCTTCAACTGAATCGCTTCGCCTTGCCAGGGGCGGATATAGGTCGGGTTGAATGCCTCGCCGAAGGTCATCTGATGTTCGGCTTCATCTTCCGCAACGACCACATAGTCGACCAGGATGCCGGGTACATGAATCGCCTGCAGGTTGTCATGCCGATCGACCAGCCGCCGCACCTGGGCGATGACGATGCCGCCCGATGCCCGCGCAGCCTGCGCCATGGCCAGCAGTTCATGGTGGAAGGCTTCTTCATGCGTGCTGATGTTGCCGCGCGGGTCGGCGGCCGTGCCGCGCAGGAAAACGCAGTGCAACGGGAAGCTTGGGTAGAACAAATAGTCTTCACCGCGAAAGCGCTCGAACTCGACCCACGATGCAGTGCCCGCCGCACGCGCTGCCTTGGCGCGCGCGTTGATGGCACCGCCGTGGTAGCGCGCATCCAGTTCGGTGCGCGGATCAACGAAGGTGTTCAGGCCAATTTTGGTGAGCACGCCCGGCTTGCCGCCCGCGATGGCGCGGTACAGATGTGTGAGCACGCCTTGCGGCAGGTTGAACGCGTCGCACTGCTCGGCCAGTGCCAGGTCTGCCAGACGCGTTGCCGAGCGCCAGTGGCCGCCCACCACGCAGCGCGTCATGCCGGGATTACCGAAGTGGTTGACGCCACGCGTAGCGCGATCGCCCTGCCCCGCCGAGTAGACCAGCGTGAGATCACGCGGCTCGCCGGTGGCCAGGAAACGGCGCTCCAGCGCATGCGTGACGGCCTCCGCGTGACCTGCGCCGACAAACCCGGCACACGCCACGGTCCACCCCGGCTGCACCAACTGTGCGGCCTCGTCTGCTGTGATGACGTGCATGTCTCCTCCGTCTTTGTTTTGTGTTCTATGTGCTGCAGTGCAACCGTGCCGCTAATACTGCGCAGCTTGTCCGCTGATGACCACGCCCAGCCGAACCACTCGATATGCACACCAGTCGGCCAGGCGCCACCACCAGCGGCGCGCGGCATGGGTGTCTGCGAGCACCGGACGCGCGTGGTGGGCGATCGCCTCTTCCAGCGCTGTGCGCAGTTCGCTGGCAACTTCGGCATCCCACGCGACAACGTTGGCCTCGCGCGCCAGCAACAAACTGAACGGGTCGATGTTGCTGGAACCGACCGTGGCCCAACGCTCATCCACCACCGCCACTTTCGCGTGCAGAAAGCTGGCCGTGTATTCGTGGATCTCCACGCCGTCGCGCAACAGCATGTGATACAGCGAGCGTGTTGCGAAATGCTGCAGCGGATACTCAACGCGGCCTTGCAGCAGCATGCGCACGCGCACACCACGCTGCCGGCATGCCGCCAGCGCACGCATGAAGCGCACGCCCGGCAGGAAATACGCATTGGCGATGATCACCTCGTGCCGCGCTGTGCCGAGCGCACGCAGATACTCGCGCTCGATCGCACGCCGGTTGCGCACGTTGTCGCGCAGTACCAGCGAGGCGAGCACGCTGCCCGGCGCCCGCTCACTCTCGGCGCCTGACTCGCCGCGATGGCGCGGCCGGGGCGTATCGGTCATCACCGGAAACTCCGCTGCCACGCCGGTCACACCCACCTCGCGTACACCAGAACGCAGCCCCATCTGCCACCAGAGCCGCTCGACGGTCAGCACGATCTGCGCAACCAGCGGCCCGCGCACACGCATGGCAAAGTCATAGCGCGCGCCGAGCGTGGCATCGTGCAGCGGCGTGTGGTTCTCGTCATCGATGATGTTGATGCCGCCGACGAACGCGACCTCGTCGTCGACGATGGCGATCTTGCGGTGTAACCGGCGCAGGTAACGGCGCTGCAGGGCGAAGCCGCGCACAGGGCGATACACGCGCCAGTGCACACCCACCGCATCGAGCCGCGCAGCAATATCGGCAGGCAGTGAACCCGTGCCAAAGCCATCGACCGTCAGGTGGACTTCCACACCACGCTGCGCTGCGCGTGCCAGCGCCTCGGTCACGCTACGTGCGGTGGCGTCATCGGTGTAGATGTAGGTCTCAAGCGCGACGCGGTGTAGTGCACCGTCGATGGCGCTGATCAGCGCGGGGAAGAACTCCGCGCCGCCGCACAGCAAGTCGACGTCGTTGCCTGGCAGGGGCTTGCCCCGCCGCCACTCAGAACGCAGCGGACCCGCATCGCGCACGACCCTCATGGGCGCGCCAGTTCCGCCAGCAGAGGCACATGGTCGGAGCGCTGTGCCCACTCACGGCCGGTCAGCGCGTGTGCGCGTTCAATGTCGAACCCGCGCACGTAGATGCGATCCAGCCGCAGCCATGGCATGTGGCTAGGGAAAGTGCGCACGGGCCGCGCATCGGCCGCCTTGTCGGCCACTTCCGTGGCACCCAGCGATTGGCAGATGATGCGGTCGAGGCGGTTGTTCCAGTCGTTGAAATCACCGGCCACCACGAGCGGCGCGTCTTTCGGCACCACCGCGCGCACGCGGTCGATCAGTGCTTCCGCCTGCCGTTGCCGGCTGCGCGCGAACAGGCCGAAGTGTGCGCACAAGAGATGCACCTCGCCGAAGCCGAGATCCGTCACCGCATGCAGCAGGCCGCGCTGCTCAAAGCGGTGATCGGAAATGTCCAGGTTCTCCGACAGCAGGATCGGGAAGCGCGAGAGGATGGCGTTACCGTGGTGCCCATGGTCGTACACGGCGTTGCGGCCATAGACGCTGTGCGGGTACACGTCGGTCGCCAGATAGCGCAGTTGCGTGTAGTTCGGGTCGAACACCTCAGCGGCGACGAGGCGGTCATTGCGGTCCTGCACTTCCTGCAGGAAGACGATGTCTGCGTCCATGGTGTGCAGACCCTGCCGCACATCATGCACACGCACGCGCCGCGCAATCCCCGTCACGCCTTTGTGGATGTTGTACGTGGCGACGCGCAGACGCAGCATGTCAGGCCTTGTCCTTCGCGAGCGCGGCCTGGCGGGCAGTGTATGCAGCCAGGCGCTCGGGCAGTTGCAGGATGGCCTCACCGTTGCTGCGCGAGAAGCAGCGCGCGGCGGCCTCTTCGTAAGGCAGCCATTCGGCCTGGAGATGCTCACGCGGCGACAAACGCACCGGCACCTTGCCGCTCACCAGCAGGCCGAACCAATGCTCAGTGTTGCGTGTGACACCCGGTGCGTAGCGATGCCGCCAGCGCGGGTAGATCTCGTATTCGATCTGGTGGCCCCAGTCGATCAGGTGATGCCGGCCCGTGTCGATGCCGGTTTCCTCCTGCACCTCGCGGCGGGCAGTCTCGGCCAGCGGCTCGTCGAGCGCGTCGCAACTGCCGGTAACGGACTGCCAGAAGCCCGGGTGATCCGCCCGCTCCATCACCAGCACATGCAGATCAGGTGTATGGATGACGACCAGAACGGAAACGGGAATCTTGTGCGGCATGACGATGTTGGCGGCGGATTACAGCGGGCGACAGAACGCGTCGCAGTCCGATAGCTTACCGCAGCCGGATGGCCCTGATTGTGATGATCGCCATCGCGCGGCAATGCCGCGATGCCCTGGCAATCAAGCCGCGCGCAACGGGCCCTGACCCGTGCGTGTGCGTGCGAGCCACAGCACGGTCTCATCCGCTGCAGTCTCGTGGCCGAGTTCGCGGCGTGCGACGGCCAGCAGTGGATCGAGCATTGCGGCGTAGTCTGCGGCGGCAAAGTCTGATCGCGCCCACAGCGCTTCAGCGCGTTCAGTGCGTTGCTGGCGTAGCGCATTCACTTGTGCCGTCAGCTCACGCTCGCGCGTGCCCAGCGCGTTGAATTTCTGGATCAGGAAACGCTGCACCTCGGTCTGCTCGGATTGCGCATTCGCCTGCTCAAAGCGCACCACAATGGCCGAGGTTTCGCGCTCGATGCGCTGCAGCTCATCGCGACCTTCGCACTCAGCGGCTTCGAGCGCCTGCAAGACGCGCCGTTCGGCCAGCAGCGCGCGGGCGTGTTCGGCAAAGCAACGCTCGGCGGCCAAGTGCTTTTCGGCCAGCGAACGCGGCGTGTCGTACAGCAGCGGATGGACCGGCGCCTCAGGTGCCGCAGGCGGCAACGCCGTATCGGGCACGCGCAAGTTGGCGATGCCACGCAGCCAGTGCATGCGGTCTGCCGCCAGCGTCCCCAGCTCGCGCAGCGCGGCCTCCAAACGCGTGGAGGGAGTGGCGGTGGCGGCAGTCTCAGGGGGCGGCGAATGTGCGCTTTGCGCGGCGGCGGCAATTTCAGGCACGCAAGCCGCT
Source organism: Ralstonia sp. A12 (assembly GCF_000801955.1). Lineage (GTDB taxonomy): Bacteria > Pseudomonadota > Gammaproteobacteria > Burkholderiales > Burkholderiaceae > Ralstonia. Next base: position 232,240 of record NZ_JSZO01000014.1, on the reverse strand, counting down.
ACGGTTGTCGCCACGGCCTCGGTCATGGCAATGGCGGCGCGTCGGGTGGCGCGGCGGATTTCGATCCACGCCAAGGTCATGATGATCAGCGCGGCAATCAGCCAGGTCAGCAAAAATTCGGCGTGCGCCACCACCCAGGTGCGCACGAAATCGACGGGGTCGTTCAAGGTGGTCCTCCTTCGCTGTCACCCAGCGTGACAACTCCAAGGGACCTTGTGCAGCAAGTTGCGTTCCCGCACGAAACAAACGCCCAAAAACAAACCGCGCCACCCTTTCGGGTAGGCGCGGCTTGTGTTTGCCGTGTGAAGCGTGACGTCAGGCCGTCGTTGCAGCGTTCGGTGCAGCCACCTTTGCCTCGGCAGCGCGCAGACGAATGTGCAATTCGCGCAATTGTTTCTCGTCGACCGGGCTCGGCGCCTGCGTGAGCAGATCCTGTGCACGCTGCGTCTTCGGGAAGGCGATCACGTCGCGGATCGAGTCAGCGCCGGCCATCATCGTGACAACGCGGTCCAGGCCGAAGGCGATGCCGCCGTGCGGGGGCGCACCGTATTGCAGCGCATCCAGCAGGAAGCCGAACTTGGCACGGGCCTCTTCGTCGTTGATCTTCAGGGCGCGGAACACCTTGCTCTGCACTTCTTCGCGGTAGATCCGCACCGAGCCGCCGCCGATTTCCCAGCCGTTCAGCACCATGTCGTAGGCCTTGGCGATGCACTTGCCCGGATCGGTTTCCAGGTATTCCAGGTGCTCGTCCTTCGGGCTCGTGAACGGGTGGTGCATGGCCACCCAGCGTGCGTCTTCCTCGTCGTACTCGAACATCGGGAAGTCCACCACCCACAGCGGCTTCCAGACGTCTTCAAACAGACCGCTGCTCTTGGCGAAGTCGGAGTGACCGATCTTCAGGCGCAGCGCACCCATCGCATCGTTCACGACCTTGGCGCGGTCAGCGCCGAAGAACAGGATGTCGCCGTCCTGCGCTGCGCTGCGCTTGAGGATCTCGGCGATGGCCGCGTCGTGCAGGTTCTTCACGATCGGCGATTGCAGGCCGTCGCGGCCCTTGGCCACTTCGTTGACCTTGATCCAAGCCAGGCCCTTGGCGCCGTAGATTTCGACGAACTTGCCGTAGGCGTCGATATCGCCGCGCGACAGGGCAGCACCGCCCGGCACGCGCAGCGCCACCACACGGCCGCCTTCAGCGTTGGCTGCAGCCGAGAACACCTTGAAGTCGACGTCCTTCATGGCGTCGGTCAGCTCGGTGAATTCCAGCTTCACGCGCAGGTCCGGCTTGTCCGAACCGAAGCGGGCCATCGCCTCGCGGAACTCCATCACCGGGAACTTGGCATCCAGCTCGACCGACATGGTGTTCTTGAACACCGTGCGGATCATTTCTTCAAACAGGTCGCGGATTTCCTGCTCGGTCAGGAACGACGTTTCGCAGTCGATCTGGGTGAATTCGGGCTGGCGGTCAGCACGCAGGTCTTCGTCGCGGAAGCACTTGGTGATCTGGTAGTAGCGGTCGAAGCCCGACACCATCAGCATTTGCTTGAAGAGCTGCGGCGATTGCGGCAGCGCGAAGAACTGGCCGGCGTTCACACGCGAGGGCACCAGGTAATCGCGCGCACCTTCCGGCGTGCTCTTGGTCAGCATCGGCGTTTCGATGTCGATGAAGCCCTTGTCGTCCAGGTACTTGCGCACTTCCATCGCCACCTTGTAGCGCAGGCGCAGGTTGTATTGCATCTGCGGGCGGCGCAGGTCCAGCACGCGGTGCGTCAGGCGGGTGGTTTCCGACAGGTTGTCGTCATCCAGCTGGAACGGCGGCGTGACGGAGGCATTGAGCACCGTCAGCTCTTGGCACAGCACTTCAATCTTGCCGCTGGCGAGGTTGGCGTTGGTGGTGCCTTCCGGACGGGCGCGCACGAGGCCCTTCACCTGCAGGCAGAACTCGTTACGCACGCCTTCTGCCACCTTGAACATCTCCGGGCGGTCCGGGTCGCACACGACCTGCACCAGGCCTTCACGGTCACGCAGGTCGATGAAGATCACGCCACCGTGGTCGCGACGGCGATGGGCCCAACCCGACAGGGTGACGCTCTGGCCGAGCAGTTGTTCGGTGACCTGACCGCAGTATTGAGTACGCATTTGCATGTTGTGGTTTTCCGCGAAGCGCGCCGCCAACAGGGCGTCGCGCGAGAAAGTTGATCGTGGGGGCCGGAGGGGTGACTCGCGCTGCCGGCCGAATAAGACTTAAGGAGCTGATACGGCGCCGCCAGCATCAGGCAGCGCGGTCGGATTCGAAGGGTCGCGCGGCAGGTCTTGCAACCCTCCTGCCGGCAACCGGTCCTCCGTATGTGGCGAGGCATCAGGCGGGTCCATGCGGCGCGGCAGCGTTTCAGGCGCCACCACCCCCATCGACACGATGTACTTGAGCGCCGCATCCACCGTCATGTCCAGCTCGATGGTGTCGGCCTTGGGCATCATCAGGAAGAAGCCCGAGGTCGGGTTCGGCGTAGTCGGCACGTACACGCTCACGTACTCGCCCTGCAGGTGGTTCTCAACGTCACCGCCGGGGCGGCCGGTCAGGAAGGCGATCGTCCACGAGCCCTCGCGCGGGTACTGCACCAGCAGCGCCTTGCGGAACGCATTGCCACTGGACGACAGCAGCGTGTCCGACACCTGCTTCACGCTCGAATAAATCGGGCCGACCACGGGAATGCGGCCCAGCACCGCTTCCCACCACGTCACCAGTTTCTGACCGATGAAGTTGTGTGCAAACACGCCCACGATCAGGATGAACAGCAGCGTCAGGATCGCGCCCAGGCCGGGGATCTTCACGCCGAGCAGGCGATCGGGCTGCCAGGCCGACGGCAGCAGCGCCAGGCTCTGGTCCATCGTGCCGATGATGAGCGACAGCACCCACAGCGTGATCGCAAGCGGGACGAGCACCAGAAGACCGGTCAGGAACCACGTCTTGAGTGCGCTGGTTTTCTGTTTCATGGGGCGGTGGGCCGAGGCGTAAGCGATGCGATCAGTGGCACGCGCACGACGAGCCACAACCACCGGAAGCCGCCGGAGCGGCGCTGGCGGTGGACGCGCTGTCGGACGCAGCGGCCGAGGTTGCTGGCGCAGCAGCAGGGGCAGCGGCATCCGTCTTGGCTGCCGTGCTGGCCGCCGACGTGCCGCCCGAGCCACCGCGGAAATCCGTCACGTACCAGCCCGAACCCTTGAGCTGGAAGCCGGCAGCGGTGAGCTGCTTCTTGAACGCCGGCGCGCCGCACTCCGGGCAATCCGTCAGCGGCGCGTCGCTCATCTTCTGCAGCACATCCTTGGCGTGGCCGCAGGCGTCGCATCGATAAGCATAGATCGGCATGGTGTCCTCACCCTGGAACAAACGAAATTCGAGAAAACGGTTGAAATGCCCGCGCCAACCGCCATTCCGGCGCAGAAAGGCGCACAGGCTCGCGAAAGATCGGGGCAACTGCGCCGGTTGCAAGTCCATTTGACGAGCACGGGCGCGCAAAGCCTTGAATTATAAACCCTTTCAGTGGGATTCCTGACCGCGGTTGCGCGAGGTTGCAGCATGGGCGATGGCGGCGCGCCACAATGTGGCACACCGCGCATTTCATTGGCCCTTGGCCGGCGGCGCTGGATCAGGCTTGCGTGGCGGCCTTGGTGGTCGGCGCGCGATTCTCGATCCACTGCGGCCCGAGCGAGCCCACGATCATCGCGCCCAGGCTGGCCAGCAGGCCGACCAATTGTGGCGGAAGCGCCGCATCCGGCAAGAACACTTCGCACCAGACCCACGCGGCCAGACCCAGGATGATGGCCAGCAGGCCGCCCTGCTTGGTCGCGCGCTTCCAGAACAGGCCGAAGGCCAGCGGCACGAAGGCCGCCACCAGCGTCACCTTGTAGGCGCTCTCGACCATGTGGAAGATCGACAGGTGCGAGTTCAGCGCAAACAGCGTCACCAGCACCGTGAAGACCAGCACCACCGCCTGCATCACGCGCAGGAAGCGCTTGTCGTCCATGTTCGGCAGCAGCGGGCGCAGCACGTTTTCAGCAAAGGTGACGGACGGCGCCAGCAGTGTCGCGCTCGCGCAGCTCTTGATGGCGGAGAGCAGCGCGCCGAAGAACATCACCTGCGCAAAGACCGGCGCATGCTGCAGCACCAGGTTGGGCAGGATGAGCTGCGAATCGGTCTTCATGTATTGCTCGACCATGGCCGGGTCGATCAGCGTGGCGGAATACGCCAGGAACATCGGCACGAACGCGAACATGAAGTACAGCACGCCGCCCAGAATCGAAGCCGTGCCAGCGATGCGCTCGGTACGTGACGAGGTCACGCGCTGGAACACGTCCTGCTGCGGAATCGAGCCGAGCATCATGGTGATCCAGGCGGTCACAAAGCCGATGATCTCGATCGGGTTGAATGCCGGCCAGAACGAGAACTTGCCCGAAGCCGCCGCGTGCGCCACCACCGTGCCCACACCGCCGGCTTGGCCCGAGACTTCCCAGCCGATGTACAGCATGCCGATCACGATGATGATCATCTGGATGAAGTCGGTCACGGCCACCGACCACATGCCGCCGAAGAGCGTGTAGACCAGCACGCTGGCCGCGCCGATCATCATGCCCATGTCCTGCGAGACCCCGCCGTCCGACACGGTGTAGAACACCAGGCCCAGCGCTTTGATCTGCGCCGCCACCCAGCCCAGGTACGACACGACGATGCACAGGGTGGTCAGCGTTTCAGCCAGACGGCCAAAGCGGTTGCGATAGAAGTCACCAATGGTGAGCAGGTTCATCCGGTACAGCGGCTTGGCGAAGAACAAGCCCACCAGGATCAGGCACAGGGACGAACCGAACGGATCGGCCACCACACCGTGCAGGCCGTCCTTGAGAAATTCTGCAGGAATGCCGAGCACGGCCTCGGAGCCGAACCAGGTGGCAAACACCGTGGCGGTCACAACATAAAACGGCAAGCTGCGGCCGGCCACCGCAAAATCGGCCGCATCGCGCACACGCAGCGCAGCCCAGAGGCCGATCCCGACCGAAATCACCCAGTAAATAATGACAAACCAGATCAGCATGGCAGCGCGGAAGAATTGCAGGAAATCCCGTTGGCGGCCAAGCCGGGCGCCGGGCGAAGTGGCGGGATTATAGCGATGGGACACCCCGGCGGGGCATCGGTGCGACCACGAATGCCGCCGCGTTTGCCATATTTTTGTGCAGTGGCCCGCAACGGGCGTCCGCAGGCTTTTCGTTGATCGCCGCCAATGTTGCTTCGCACCAACAGTGGCCGCGGCCGGGTACTGGATCCGTCAGCCCCTGCGGCGCCAGACCTGCCAACGCTCGCGGCCGGCAAACACCGGGATCGAATCCGCCTCGTCGATGGGCGTGTCGCTGATGCGCTCAAAAGCCGGTGACAGCAGTGCGTCCAGTTCGGCCTGCGTCGTCTCGAACGGCGGCCCCTTGGGCGATGTCTCCCTGCCCTCCACCACGGCAAAGAAGCCCGCCAGCAAGCCACCCGGCGGCAGCAGCTTCGCAACCTGCGCAGCGTAATCCGGCCACAACCGGCGTGGCATTGCACAGAGGAACGCGCGCTCGTAAATCCACTGCACCGGCCAGTGCGGCGCAAAGCGGAAGAAATCCGCCAACTCCACCACGTTGGCATAGGGGCCCAGCACGACCTTGGCCGACGTGACTGCGCTCGGCGCAAAGTCGATCGCCGTCACAGGCCAGCCGCGCTCAGCCAGCCAACCGGCCTCATAGGCATTGCCGCAGCCCGGGATCAATGTGGAAAGTGGCGCAGGCTGCGCTTCCAGGAATTGCCGGAAGGCGGCCGGCACGCCGTGCGCATCCCAAGGTGTGTGGTCGCGGCTGAAGCGCTCATCCCAGAAAGCGGGATCAGCGGCATCACGGGATTGGAAGACGGGCGGTTCGGTCATGGCAGGGATGAGCAGAGCGGCAATCAGGACGTCAATGACGGGCCAGCCACGCCAGCACGTGCGTAGCGATGATGCCGACCGAGAACCCGCCAATGAACAGCAACGCAGCCGAAAGCAGCCGGTTGGTACGCCGTTGCTCGGCGAGCAGCGCGGTCAATGCGTCGGTCTGGGCATTGCCGTTGCTGTTGGCATGGCGGTCCAGAATCTGGTGCACGAGACGCGGAACGTTCGGCAGCATGTTCGCCCATTGCGGCGCTTCCACCTTCAGGCGTTCGACAAGGCCGCGCCAGCCGATCTGCTCGTGCATCCAGCGCTCGAGGAAGGGCTTGGCGGTCTTCCACAGGTCCAGGTCCGGATCGAGCTGGCGGCCCAGGCCTTCCACGTTCAACAGCGTCTTCTGCAGCAGCACGAGTTGCGGCTGCACTTCTACGTTGAAGCGGCGCGAGGTCTGGAACAGACGCATCAGCACGAGCCCCAGCGAGATCTCGCCCAGCGGCCGGTCGAAATAGGGTTCGCAGCACGCGCGGATGGCACCTTCGAGCTCTTCCACGCGCGTCTCTTCCGGCGCCCAGCCGGATTCGATATGGAGCACCGCCACGCGGTGGTAATCGCGCTGGAAGAACGCCAGGAAGTTCTGCGCGAGGTAGTTCTTGTCGAACTCCGACAGCGCCCCGACGATGCCGAAATCCAGTGCGATGTAGCGACCCAGCGTCTCCGGTGCCACGCTCACGAGGATGTTGCCGGGGTGCATGTCGGCGTGGAAGAAGCCATCGCGGAAGACCTGCGTGAAGAAGATCTCCACGCCGTCGCGCGCCAGCTTGCCCATATCGACACCGGCCGCCCGTAGCTCCTCCGTGTGCGAGATGCGCATGCCGTGCATGCGCTCCATCACGAACACGTCGGAGGTACACCAGTCCCAGAAGACCTCGGGCACCAGCAGCAGGTCGGATTTGGCGAAATTGCGGCGCAGCTGGCTGGCGTTGGCCGCCTCGCGCATCAGGTCGAGTTCGTCGTGCAGATACTTGTCGAACTCGGCGACCACCTCGCGCGGCTTCAGGCGCTTGGCGTCGGCCCAGAGTTTTTCCATCCACGTGGCCAGATCACGCATCAGCGCCAAGTCGCTGTCGATGACGGGCAGCATGCCTGGACGCAGCACCTTCACGGCGACCTCGCGGCCGTCGTCCGGACCGCCGCGCAGCGTGGCGAAGTGCACCTGCGCAATCGACGCGCTCGCCACCGGATGGTGGTCAAAGCGATGGAACAGCGCCGACAGCGGCTTGCCCAGCGACTTCTCGACGATCGCAGCGGCCACCTTCGGATCGAACGGCGGCACACGATCCTGCAGTTTGGCCAATTCATCAGCCACATCGGGCGGCAGCAGATCGCGCCGCGTTGATAGCACCTGCCCGAACTTCACGAAGATGGGCCCGAGCTGTTCAAGGGCGAGGCGCAGACGCTCACCACGCGGGCGCTTGGGCTTGCGACCCAGCGTCAGCAGCCACACCAGCGCGCGGATACGGCGGCTCTTGAAGCCCGACAGCACGAGCTGATCCAACCCGTAGTACAGGATGACGAAAACAATCTTGCCCAGCCGGAAGAAGCGCGTCATGCCGATTCACCCGGGCCGGTGGTCAAAGATGCGATGGAGGTTGCCGGGCGTTGGAGCTTCTCAAGTCGCTCCAGGCGTTTGGCGAGCCGCGCTTCCGCATCGCGCAGCGCGGCCACGTCGGCGGCGAATTGTGCGAGGCGTGCGTGGCGCACCAGCGTGGGTTGTTCATCGGTCAGGTACGACGCCACCGCCTCGGCCAGCGAGCGGCTGACGCGCGTCGCTTCGGTGCGGGCAGCCTGGGCACCACTCACCATGCGCTGCGCGATCACATCGCCAAACACGCGCGAAAGGTCTTCCGCCGCATCCCAGCGCAGGTTGCGCAGCAGCGTCGAGAGCACGTTGGCAAATTCAGCCTCGCCCTCGATGCGCACGTGCTTGAGCACGGCGGCCTGTCCACCCGTCGCGTAGTCGCTGGCCGCAGCAGCAAGCGGCACCACCACGGTCACGGCCGGCTCCACGCCCGCCTCCGGCGCCGTCACGAGACCCGCTGCATCCACCTGCAGCGTCACCGAGACTGGGGCCAGATCAAAGCGCGCAGCGCGACCCGCGAACGGCCGTAGCGTTTCCTGCGCCCAGGGTTCCTGGCGCAGCAGATGATTGAGCGCGAGCAGCAACGGCTGCATCAGCACGAGGGGAAATGAAGACGAGGTAGCTGTCGAAGACATGCGGCAACGGTGCGCAATAACGGGCTAGCCGGTGGGCAACAAAAAGGGCCCGAACCGGACGGTCGGGCCCTATTTTACGGGGAATGTTGAAACGGCCGTTTTGCGCCGTTTCAACACTTACCGCGTTACTGCAATTGCTGGATACCGGCTAGCACCCAGCCGCCGCTGCCTTGCGTCGGCTTGGACAGGTTCCACACCTCGGCAAACGGCTGGGCCGGCGCGCTGGCTTCTTCGCGAATCATGCCCGAGAAGCGCACGCTCGCGAGGTACTCACCGGCTTGCGTCTCGATGCCGAGCATCTCCGCTTCGACCGACACCACGTCGGTCTTGTTGGGCGTGGCGCCGCGATCGGCCAGGTCCATCTTGATCTCGGCAAACATCTCCGGCGTCGTGAATTCGCGGATGTCGTTCAGGTTGCCTGCATCCCACGCGGCCTGCAGGCGGATGAAGTAGACCTTGGCGTTACGCAGGAAGGCTTGCGTGTCGAAATCGGCAGGCACGCCCCACGGCTGCTGCGGTGCGGCGACTGCGGGCTGCGCGTTGACGGCGGCCGGTTCGGCCGGGCCACCCAGGCTCCACGATTGCGCAGCCGTCGGCGCGCCTGCGCCCAAACCCGACGTGTTGGTACCTCCGGTGTTGAACGATGAAGCGGCAGCCTGCGGAGCCGGTGCCGCGGGTTGCGGCACATACGGCTCACGATCACCACCCAGCGACGGGCCACCCGTGGCGTAGGCCGGACCTTGCGGACGCGTGCCACGCACCTTGCGGATGATCCACATCACCACGAAGGCGACGAGGGCGATCAGGATCAGGTTCGACAGCAGCGAGGCGAGGCCCGCGCCCAGACCGAATTTCGACAACAGATAACCGATACCCAGGCCTGCGGCCAGACCGCCGAGCATGCCACCCCAGTTACGCCCAGGCTTTGCTGCCGGAGCGGCCGGAGCCGGTGCTGCCGGCGACGGCTGCGCGGCCGGTGCCGCTTGTCTTGTCGGCGCGGTCGGCGATGTTGGTGCGCTCTGTTGCGATTGCGTGACCGACGACGACTGCTTGCCGACGCTGCGGCTGCCGCCCATACGCTTGGCGTTGGCGTCCACCGCCGCGCCCAGTGCGATCGTCGCGACCAGCGCGCCGACCATCAATTTTCCACCCCAATGCAAACTCATCGCTGTCTTCTCTCCAATGGCAGTGACGCCATTAGATGAGGACGTCAACGCCAAAATTCAATGTGAAGGATCGTGGCATATCGTCGCAGTGCGCTGCATCGCCCATCTGGTGGACCAATAAAAAACCGGTCAGAGGCGACGACCAACGTGCAGGGCCACGACACCCGCCGTCAGGTTGAAGTATTCGACCGAGTCCAACCCGGCCTGTTCCATCATCTGCTTGAGCGTTTCCTGATCGGGGTGCATGCGGATGGACTCGGCCAGGTAGCGATAGCTCTCTGGATCGCCGGCCACCTTGCTGCCCAACCACGGCAGCACCTTGAACGAATACACGTCGTAGGCCTTCTCCAGCGGCTGCCACACCTTGGAGAACTCCAGCACCATCACCTTGCCGCCCGGTTTGACGACGCGGCGCATCTCGGCGAGTGCTCGATCCTTGTGCGTCATGTTGCGCAAGCCGAATGCCACTGTCACTACGTCGAAGTAAGCATCTGGAAAGGGAATGTGCTCGGCATCGCACAGGCAGTTGGGCGTGAGCACACCGGCGTCGAGCAGGCGGTCGCGGCCGACGCGCAGCATCGATTCGTTGATGTCGGTCAGCCACACCTCGCCCGTGGGGCCCGCCTGACGCGCGAATGCCTTGGCCAGATCACCCGTGCCGCCGGCAATGTCGAGCACCTTGTAGCCGGGGCGCACCGCTGCCTGGGCGATGGTGAACATCTTCCACACGCGATGCAGTCCACCGGACATCAGGTCGTTCATCACGTCGTACTTGCTGGCGACGGAATGGAACACACCGGCGACCTTGCCGGCCTTCTCGCGCTCGTCGACCTTCTCGAATCCGAAGTGGGTTTGGCTCATGACAGAAAGAAATACGGTGCGGCGCGTGTGCGCCGCGGACAGTGAAATAAGAACTCGGCAATCAGTGGCCGTGGCCGCAGGCGTGGCCGGCATTGGCGGCCATCGGCGCATCGCGGTCGACACCGGCAGCGGCCAGGCGGTCGAGGTAGGCCTGCCACAGCGTGTCGTGTTCGGCGCCGAGGCGGTACAGGTAGGCCCAGTCGAAGATGCCGGAATCATGGCCGTCGGAGAACAGCGGGCGGATCGCGTAGTTGCCCACCGGCTCCACGCCGACGATGCCTACTTCGCGCTTACCGGTCTGCAGCACTTCCTGCCCCGGCCCATGCCCCTGCACTTCAGCCGACGGCGACAGCACGCGCAGGTATTCGAACGGCAGGCTGAACTGCTTGCCGTCGGCAAAGGCGATCTCCAGCACGCGCGATTGCGTGTGCACGGTAATGCCGGTCGGGTGTGGGGTGTCGGCGGAAAGTCCGGCCATGAAAAACGTCTCTGTGATTGTGTTTCAGGAAGCCGCCAGCGCCATGTGCGCGGGCTCTTCCACCACCCGATAGCTTACCGCAGTCAACGGATCACCCTCGGGGATGTAGCGTAGGCGGCGATGGTGGAATCGTGCCACGGTGCTGCGGTGCGCCACGCTGACGATGGTCACGTCGGGCATCGATTCGAGCACCAGGCTGTACATGAAGGCCTCGGTGTCTTCATCGAGTGCGCTGGTTGCCTCGTCAAGGAAGAGGTAGTCCGGGCGCTGCAGCAAAGCGCGTGCGAAGGCCAGACGCTGCTGTTCGCCGGGCGACAGGCGCAGACTCCAGTTGCTGACCTCATCGAGCAGATCGACCAGCGCCGGCAAGCGGCATGCGATCAGCACCTGTGAGAGGCGCTCGGCGGTGTACTCGGTGGCGAGCTTGGGATACGACAGCGCATCCGCCAGCGTGCCCGACGGCAGGTAGCTGCGCTGCGGGAGGAACAGCACGCTGGCGTCTTCCGGAATCTTGATCTGGCCATTGCCGTATGGCCAGATGCCGGCCACGGCGCGCACCAGCGTGCTCTTGCCGCAACCCGACGGACCATTGACGAGCACGCGCTCACCGCGCGCCAGCGTCATGTCGAAGGGCTCGACCAGCATGTCTTCGGGCTTGTGGTTGGGCAGGTTCAGCGCCAGACCACGTGCCTCGATGGCGGGCACGGCGGCGGTCTCGACTTCGATGTCCTGGATGCCGGCGCGGTGTTCTTCCTCGCGTTCGGCGGCGCACATGGCGCGCTGGAATTCGATCAGGCGGTTGGTAGATGCCTTCCAGCTCACCAGCGTGTTGTAATTGTCGACGAACCACGACATTGCGCCCTGCACCTGCCCGAAGGCCGTGGCCACCTGCATCATGCCGCCCAGCGTGAGCGTGCCGCCAAAGTAGCGCGGCGCCGAGACCAGGAACGGAAAGATGATGGCGAACTGCCCGTAGCCGGAACTGGCGAAGTTCAGGCGCCGGGTGTAGTCCATCAACTGGTTCCAGTTGGCGCGGATGCGCTCGAAGCGGCCGCGCAGAATGGCTTTTTCACTGGGCTCGCCGCGGTAGAGGGCGATGCTCTCGCTGTTTTCCCGCACGCGCACGAGCAGGAAACGGAAATAGGCTTCGTAGCGTTCTTGTTGGAACGACAGCCCGATCAGCGGCCGGCCAACGAAGTGGATGATGACCGAACCCAGCACCGAGTACAGCAGTGCAAACCACACCATGTAGCCGGGGATGACGAAATCGTGCCCGCTCAGCGTGAACGCGAGCGGCCCCGACACCGCCCACAGGATGCCGAAGAACGACACCAGCGTAACCGCTGAATTGAAGAAGCCAAACCCAAGGTTGACCGTGGCATCGGTGAAGTTGCGCAGGTCGTCGGAGATCCGCTGGTCGGGGTTATCTGCGGTGTGTGTCTGTTCGAGCCGGTAGAAGGCCTGCTTGCCCAGCCAGTCGTCGAGGAAGGTGCCGGTGATCCACGTCCGCCAGCGGATGCGCAGCATCATCGTGTAGTACTGCCGCAGCACCGAGGCGATGATGATGCCGGCAGCAATCCACGAGAAACGCCCCAGTTGATGCCAGAACTCGGGCTGGTTCTTCTGTTCGAGCGCGTTGTAGAAAAACTTGTACCACTCGGTGTACAGCACGGTCATGTAGACCGTGAACAGGCTCAGCGCGATGACCAGTGCCAGCAGCCCCCAGGCTTTGTAACGGTCTTCTGAGAACCAGTAGGGCTTGATGAGCTGCCACGTCTCGGACAGGTTCAGCCGGCCGTGGTGAACGTTCAGCTCGGCGATCGAATCCTTGTGGGAGTCGGGTGTGGCGGCGGTGCGCGGAGTCGTCATGGCGATAGCTGTAGCACGGCAAAAAGCGGGCAGAAAGACAGTCTGACGGGCTGCGCGCCACGGGGGTTCCGCGCAGGACGTGGGGATACGTTACCAGCGGTAAACGCTCAGACGTCGGCGAGCGCCGATTGCAGCGCATAGGATAGCGCCGGCAGCTTGGCCGTCACCTCAGCCATGCGCGCGGCATCCGGCTCGCGCTGGGCCGGTCCCCAGACGGCCTCGGGGAAATGCGTGTCCCAGCGGTAGCGCGGAATGACGTGCCAGTGCAGGTGTGGGACGAAGTTGCCGAAGCTGGCGAGGTTGATCTTGTCCGGTGCCAGCTCGGCGCGCAGCACACGCTCCACGCGCGTGACGACTTCCATCAGCCAGTGGCGGTCGGCATCGGACAAATCGGTCTGCTCGGCCACGTGATCGTTCCAGATGACGCGGCAGAAGCCCGGAAAGCGCGCGTGCTCGACCAACACCACGCGCGCCCTGGCATTGCGCCAGACGGGCTCACCGCCGTCGGTCTCACACAGCGCGCAGCCCGCTACCCGAGTATCGCGCTCGCCGGTCGTCACACCAGCACTCGCTCGATGCCGCCGGCGTTGGCGTGAGCGACATAGTCCTCCAGCCAGCTCTCGCCGAGTACATGTCGCGCCATCTCGACCACGATGTAGTCAGCCTGCACCGAGACATCTTCGGTGTAGCGCGACAGACCCTGCAGGCAGGCCGGGCAGCTCGTGAGGATCTTCACGTCGCCGTCGAACGCCTGGCCGCTCTGGCCATCGGCGCGCAGCTTGTCGGCACCCTTCTTCATCTCCTCTTCCTTGCGGAAGCGGACCTGCGTGGAGATATCCGGGCGCGAGACTGCCAGCGTGCCCGACTCGCCGCAGCAGCGATCGTTCTTCTCGATCGCACGGGTCTGGCCATCGGCGCCCAGGTTGCCGCCCATGAGCTGGTTGACCAGCTTGGTCGGGTCCATGGTCTTGATCGGGGTGTGGCAGGGGTCGTGGTACATGTAGCGCGTACCCTGCACGCCGTCGATCTTCACACCCTTCTCAAGCAGGAACTCGTGAATGTCGATGATGCGGCAGCCCGGGAAGATCTTGTCGAATTCATAGCCGGCAAGCTGGTCGTAGCACGTGCCGCAACTCACCACCACCGTCTTGATATCGAGGTAGTTGAGCGTGTTGGCCACGCGGTGGAACAGCACGCGGTTGTCGGTGACGATCTTCTCGGCCTTGTCGTATTGACCACTGCCGCGCTGCGGATAACCACAGCACAGGTAACCCGGCGGCAGCACAGTCTGCACACCCGCGTGCCACAGCATCGCCTGCGTGGCCAGACCCACCTGCGAGAACAGCCGCTCCGAGCCGCAACCCGGGAAGTAGAACACCGCTTCGCTATCCGGCGTGGTGTTCTGCGGGTTGCGGATGATCGGGACGATCTCGTTGTCCTCGATATCGAGCAGCGCGCGCGCCGTCTTCTTGGGCAGGTTGCCCGGCATCTTCTTGTTGATGAAGTGGATCACCTGCTCGCGCACCGGTGGCTTGCCTACCGTAGCGGGCGGATGCGCGGTCTGCTTCTTGGCGAACTTCTTCAGGATGTCGTGACCCAGGCGCTGTGCCTTGAACCCCCAGTCGATCATCACCTTGCGCGTGAGATTGATGGTCTCGGGGTTGGTCGCATTCAGGAAGAGCATCGAAGCGGCCGTACCGGGGTTGAACTTCTTTTGCCCCATCTTGCGCAGCAGATTGCGCATGTTCATCGACACATCGCCAAAGTCGATCTTCACCGGGCACGGCGTCACGCACTTGTGGCAGACCGTGCAGTGGTCGCCCACGTCGGCAAACTCTTCCCAATGCTTGACCGACACGCCGCGGCGCGTCTGCTCTTCGTACAGGAAGGCCTCGATCAGCAGCGAGGTGGCGAGGATCTTGTTGCGCGGGCTGTACAGCAGGTTGGCGCGCGGCACGTGCGTGGCGCACACCGGCTTGCACTTGCCGCAGCGCAGGCAGTCCTTGATCGACTCCGAAATGGCGCCGATGTCGCTCTGCTGCATGATGATCGACTCGTGCCCCATCAGGCCGAACGACGGCGTGTAGGCATTGCGCAAGTCAGCAGCCAACCCTTGCGGGTCATTGATGTCGCGCAGCAGCTTGCCCTTGTTGAAGCGGCCGTTCGGGTCGACGCGGCGCTTGTAGGCCGCGAAGTCGGCGATCTCGTCGTCGGTCAGGAATTCCAGCTTGGTGATGCCGATGCCGTGCTCGCCCGAGATCACGCCGTCGAGCGAACGCGCTAGCGTCATGATGCGGGCCACCGCCTTGTGGGCGTCCTGCAGCATGTCGTAGTCGTCGGAGTTGACCGGCAGGTTGGTGTGCACGTTGCCGTCGCCGGCGTGCATGTGCAGGGCCACGAACACGCGGCCGCGCAGCACCTTCTTGTGGATCGCCTGGGCCTCGTCGAGAATCGGCTTGAACTCGCCGCCGTTGAAGATCTTGCGCAGCTCGGCGCGAATCTCCGCCTTCCACGACACGCGGATCGTGCGGTCCTGCAGCACGTGGAACAGGTTGGCGTCCGGCTGATTGACCAGGCGCTCGTCGATGGTCTGCGCAAGGTAACCCAGACCCAGGCCAATCAGGCTGGCGCGCGCGGTGGCGACCGGTGTGTCGAGATGGTCCAGCAGGTACTGCCAGCGGGCGCGCGTGCTTCGCACCAACTGCTGTGCCTGCTGCACGCGGTCTTCCAGCAATTCAGCGCTGGGGATCTCGTTGGCGTCGTCGGTGCGGCCCAGCGGCAGATCGTTGCGCGCAAAGAAGTCTTGCAGCGCATCGGCCAGCTTGAGCTTGTTCTTGATCGACAGCTCGATGTTGATGCGCTCGATGCCGTCGGTGTACTCGCCCATGCGGTTGAGCGGGATCACCACGTCTTCGTTGATCTTGAAGGCGTTGGTGTGCTTGGCAATGGCGGCGGTGCGCGAGCGGTCGAGCCAGAACTTCTTGCGCGCCTCGGGACTCACGGCCACGAAGCCTTCGCCGCTCTTACCGTTAGCGAGGCGGATCACTTCCGAAGTGGCGCGCGCCACAGCGTCATCGTCATCACCGACGATGTCACCGATCAGCACCATCTTCGGGAAGGCGTTGCGCTTGCTCTTGGTGGCATAGCCGACCGCGCGCAGGTAGCGCTCGTCCAGGTGCTCCAGGCCGGCCAGGATGGCGCCGCCGGGCTTCTTGGTCTCGCCGTCGAGGTAGTCCTTGATTTCGACGATGCTCGGGATCGCATCGCGCGCCTGGCCGAAGAACTCCAGGCACACGGTGCGCGTGGCCTTGGGCATGCGATGCAGGATCCAGCGCGCGCTGGTGATGATGCCGTCGCAGCCTTCCTTCTGCACACCAGGCAGGCCGGCCAGGAACTTGTCGGTAACATCCTTGCCGAGGCCTTCCTTGCGGAACTTGCGGCCTTCGATGGTGAGCGTTTCGGTGCGCAGCAGTTTGCTGCCGACCGGCGCATTGCCGTCGAACCACTTCAGCTCGAACGTCACCATCGGCGCGTCGTGAATCTTGCCGAGGTTGTGGTTCAGGCGCTGGACTTCCAGCCAGTTGCCGTCCGGATCGACCATGCGCCACCAGGCGAGGTTGTCCAGCGCGGTGCCCCACAACACGGCCTTCTTGCCGCCCGCGTTCATGGCGACGTTGCCGCCGATGCACGAGGCGTCGATCGAGGTCGGGTCCACGGCGAACACGAGACCGGCCTTTTCAGCGGCTTCCGCCACGCGGCGCGTGACCACGCCAGCGCCCGAGTAGATGGTCGCAACCGGATGGTCGACGCCCGGCAGGTCGGTCTGTTCGACCGCATCCAGGCGTTCCAGCTTTTCCGTGTTGATGACGGCCGAGAACGGCGTGAGCGGCACAGCGCCGCCGGTGTAGCCGGTGCCACCTCCGCGCGGGATGATGGTCAGCCCCAGCTCGAAGCAGCCCTTGACGATGCCGGCGATCTCTTCTTCCGTATCGGGCGTGAGCACCACGAACGGGTATTCGACGCGCCAGTCGGTGGCGTCCGTCACGTGCGAGACGCGCGACAGACCGTCGAACTTGATGTTGTCCTTGGCGGTGACGCGGCCGAGCACCTTCTGGGCGCGGCGGCGCAGGTCATACACCTGCGCGAATTCTTCCTGGAACGCCTTGACGGCACGGCGGGCATGCACAACCAACTGCTCGACCTTGCTGGCGCGCTCGTCGCCCACGGGGTCGTGGTGCGAATCATGGTCGGCCACACGGCGCTTCTCGATCTCCGCCAGGCGGTGATTGAGCGCATCGATCAGCATCTGCCGGCGCTTGGGCGTCTCAAGCAGGTCGTCCTGCAGGTAGGGGTTGCGGCGCACCACCCAGATGTCGCCCAGCACTTCGTACAGCATGCGCGCCGATCGGCCGGTGCGGCGCTCGGCACGCAATTCGCTCAGGATCTGCCACGCAGATTCGCCCAGCAGGCGGATGACGATTTCCCGATCCGAGAACGAGGTGTAGTTGTAGGGAATCTCGCGCAGCCGGGGCGCAGCGTCCTGCGCCGCGAGTTTGGCGTCGATCAGAAGTGGGGCATTCATGGCGTGCCGCTGGGGAGGGAAGGCGCGGCAAAGAGGGATCGAGCCGCGCGGTCTTTAAAGGGCGATTGTACTGCAAGGTTTAACGTTGATGCGTTGCAGCAACGGTATCCCTGCACCGAGCATGGCCGCAAAAACCGCCGCGTTTTCAATGGCTTGCGAAAACATAACGCGCTGAACGTGACGAAAGAATCACGCAAACGTCACATCAGAAGATTCTTGATCCAGCCCAGAATGCCGTGCCAGAAGTCGTCGGGCAGCGTCATCAGTGCCCCCGTCATGACCAGATAACGCAGGAATTTGCCGATGGCCATGTACATCACGCTCGGCCAGAACTTCAGGCGCAGCCAGCCGGCCAGCGTGCACAGCGGGTCCCCAATGCCGGGCAGCCACGACACTAACAGCGACACGGGCCCCAAGCGGCGCATCCAGCGGAAGTACTTCTTGTCGAGCGGCGGCTCGCGGTGGCGCTTGGGGTGTGGCACGTGCTGCGCATGCTCGGCATCGTGCTGGCGGCGGCGGCGCGCCAGGTGGTAGCGCACCAGCGCCAGCTTGGCCGCATAGCCCATCCACCAGTCAACCACGCCGCCCAGCGTGTTGCCGACGGTGGCCACGATGATGGCCGGCCAGAACATCTCCGGATTGAGCTTGATATAAGCGAACACCGCCGGCTCAGAGCCCAGCGGCAAGAGCGTCGCCGAGATGAAACTGACGAGAAAGATGGCGGGCAGCCCGACCTTGGGCAAGGCGAGCGTGGCAAAAAGCGTGTCGATCCACTGTTCCATGCGGTCGATTGTAGTGGGCGTGCGGCCGCGGCGTCGCTCGGGGGCCGCCCTACCCGGTCAGCCGAAGAACAGGTAGGCGACGAGCACGGCGCCAATCAGCCCGATCAGATCGGCCCACAGCCCGCAGGCGAGCGCGTAGCGCGTGTCCTTGATGCCGACGCTGCCGAAGTAGACGGCCAGCACATAGAAGGTGGTCTCGGTCGAGCCCTGGATGATGGCGGCCAGCTTGCCCTGGAAGGAGTCGACGCCGTAGGTGGTCATCACATCGACCATCAGGCCACGCGCGCCCGCGCCGGAGAGCGTCTTCATCAGCCCCACGGGCAGGGCCGGCACGAAGCGCGTGTCGATCCCGAGGTGCGAGAACAATGCAGCGAGCCCCTGCATCAGGAAGTCCATGCAGCCTGCCGCGCGAAACACGGCAATACCGACCAGCACCGCCACTAGGTACGGCACGATGCCGATCGCCACCTGAAAACCATCCTTGGCGCCGTCGACAAAGGTTTCGTAAACGTTGATGCGGCGGATTGCTCCGCACGCCAGGAAGGCCACCACGATGGCGAGGATGGAGCCCGCGCCGATCAGGCCAATCCACGCAGCCATCTGCTGCGGTGGAAACTGGCGCAGCCACGCAAACAGCAGCCCCATCACCGCGATGAAGCCGCCGAAGTACGCCAGCAGCGCCGGCTTGAACAGGTTGATGCGCTGGTAGAACGCCACCGCCCCGATGCCCGCGCAGAAGCCAATGAACGTGGACAGCAGCGTCGGCAGGAAGATGTCTGCCGCGTTGAAACCGACCAGCCCCTGCTTGACCGCCATGGCCTGCCGGATGGCGATGACGGACGTGGGCACCAGCGTCACGCCCGCGGTGTTGAGCACCACGAACATCAGCTGCGCATTGCTGGCGCGCTGCGGCTGCGGGTTGATCTCCTGCAGTTCGCGCATGGCCTGCAGGCCGAGCGGCGTGGCGGCGTTGTCCAGGCCCAGCATATTGGCCGACACGTTCATCATCATCGCGCCGTTGGCCGGGTGACCAGGGGGCACCGAGGGAAACAGATGCCGCATCAGCGGGTTCACCAACCGTGCAAACAGGTCGACCACCCCAGCGCGTTCGCCCACGCGCATGATGCCCAGCCACAGCGCCATCATGCCGGTCAGGCCCAGCGCAATCTCGAAGCCTGTGCGTGCGGCATCGAACATGGCGGTGAGCATGCGGGAGAAGACCTCCATGTCGCCCTGCACCACCTGCACACAGGCCGTGACGAAGGCAACGAGGAAGAAAGCCAGCCAGACAAGGTTCAGGGCCACGAGCGTTGCGCGTTGACGCGGTGAGATGAATCGGACAAGCCGCTCATTGTGCCTGCGCCGGCCCCTCGGCTGACATATCAGCCGGCACGATCTTGTGGAAGTTGTCGTACTCGACGTGCGTGACGCCGTTTTCGTCGTCGCGCATCAGGTCGACGTAGCGGTAGCCCCAGCGGATCTCGTCGTGGCGCCACGCGTTGCGGGCCTGCAAGGTCTGCGCGGCGGTCTCATCGGAGCCCTGGATGGTGAGCAGCAGCAGCGCATCCCCCGCGGCAAGCGACTCGGCGGTGGCGTTGTACAGCGGGCTCGTCTCGTCGATCACGTGCATCATGACCCAGCCGAGCAGGAAGATCGGGTGCTCGCTGCGCTCCAGGTGCAGATCGCGGATGCGGTAGATCGAATAGCCCTCGGGGGAGCGCTCGTCCTGGAGCAGACGCAGCTTGGCGGTCGCCTCGGCGATGACGTTCTGGCGCGCATTGGCCGCCCGCACCATCAGCGTCATCTTGCCGTTGAGCATGCGCACCACGGCATTCTGGGCAAACATGATCTTGGCGCGCGGGCGCGAGAAGCGCGCAAACACCAGCCCCGTGGCCATGGCGATGCCCGACATGCCGATGAAGATCTCCAGCGTGGCAATGATGTGGGCGTACGTCGTCTGCGGATGCATGTCGCCGTAGCCGACGGTGGCGAGCGTCTCCACGCTGAAGAAGAACGCCCCCGCAAAACCCGAGGGCGACTGATTGGCGATGGACGCATCGCCCAGCGAATACAGCCCGGCAAACACCGCGTTGAGGGTAAGGAAGAGCCCCGCCAGGATGGCAAAGAAGGTCGGCCAGTTGACCTCCAGCGCGTGGTGGTAGATGTCGCGCCAGCCCAGCGACGGCATGCCGTGGGCAATGACCTGCTGCGTACCGGACCAGACCCTGCGGCCCCGGCGCCCACCCACGCGCGGCAATCGAAAAAAGAACGCCTTGGTGCCCATGGTGCCCTGCCCTCCCCCGTGATGGATCGCGGGGGAGTGTACCGACCGCCCCGCCTGTCCTGCAAGGCGGACAAGGCCCCGCGTGATAGGCTTACGGGCTCTCCCCCACGTCCAACCCGGTCCGCACCATGGCCATCGATTACCTCAAGAAGATCCTGACCGCGAAGGTCTATGACGTCGCGCTGGAAACCGAGCTCAAGTTCGCGCCCAACCTGTCGGCGCGCACCGGCAACCGCGTCTTCCTCAAGCGTGAAGACGACCAGCCGGTGTTCTCGTTCAAGCTGCGCGGCGCGTATAACAAGATGGCCTCGCTCACGCCGGCCGAGCGCAAGCGTGGGGTGATTACGGCATCGGCCGGCAACCACGCGCAGGGCGTGGCGTTCAGCGCGGCCCGCATGGAATGCAAGGCCGTTATCTGCATGCCGGTGACGACGCCACAGCTCAAGATTGACGGCGTACGCTCGCGCGGCGGCGAGTGGGTGGAGGTCGTGCTGCACGGCGAAAGCTACTCCGACGCCTACAACCACGCCGCCAAGCTGCAGGAAAAGCACGGCTACACCTTCGTGCACCCGTTCGACGATCCGGAAGTGATTGCCGGCCAAGGCACCATCGCCATGGAAATCCTGCGCCAGCATCCGCAGCCGATCCACGCGATCTTCTGCGCCATCGGCGGCGGCGGGCTGATCTCGGGCATTGCGGCGTACGTGAAGGCCGTGCGCCCGGACATCAAGGTGATCGGCGTGCAGAGCGTGGATTCCGACGCGATGGCGCGTTCGGTAGCTGCTGGCAAGCGTGTCGAACTGAAAGACGTGGGCCTGTTTGCCGACGGGACGGCGGTCAAGCTGGTGGGCAAGGAGACCTTCCGCATCACGCGCGAGCTGGTCGACGAGATCATCACCGTGGATACGGATGCGATTTGCGCGGCGCTCAAGGACGTGTTCCAGGACACACGCAGCCTGCTGGAGCCTTCGGGCGCGCTGGCGCTGGCCGGCCTGAAGCAATACGCCGAGCGCACCAAGCTGAAGAACGAAGCGCTGGTGGCCGTGGCCAGCGGCGCCAACATGAACTTCGACCGCCTGCGCTTCGTGGCCGAACGTGCCGAGGTGGGCGAGGCGCGCGAAGCCGTGTTTGCCGTGACGATTCCGGAAGAGCGCGGCAGCTTCAAGCGCTTCTGCGAGCTGGTCGGCTGGTCGCGCAACGTGACCGAGTTCAACTACCGCATTGCCAGCAAGGACGCCGCGCATATCTTCGTGGGCGTGCAGATTGCATCGCGCGCCGAGGGCGACAAGATTGCCGACAACTTCCGCAAGCACGGTTTCCCGACGCTGGACCTGTCCAACGACGAACTTGCCAAGCAGCACATCCGCTACATGGTGGGCGGGCGCTCGCCGCTGGCGGAGAATGAACTGCTGTACCGCTTCGAGTTTCCGGAGCGGCCCGGCGCGCTGATGAAGTTCCTCTCGAGCATGAGCCCGAACTGGAACATCAGCCTGTTCCACTACCGGAATCAGGGTGCCGATTCGAGCAACATCCTCGTCGGCATCCAGGTGCCGAAGAACGAGAAGCGCGAGTTCAAGGCGTTCCTCACCACGCTGGGCTACAAGTCCTGGGACGAAAGCGAGAACCCGGTCTACAGCCTGTTCCTGTAATCGCCCGCGGAGCCTTTGTCATGAGCAACCAACCTGAACACTCGCCGCTGGGCAAGACGTCTGCGTATATCACGCAGTACGACCCGAGCCTGCTGTTTCCCATTCCGCGCCAGGGCAAACGCGACGAGATCGGTCTGCCGGCTGGCAGCGCCCTGCCCTTCTTCGGCGTGGACCTGTGGAACCTGTATGAACTGTCGTGGCTGAACCTGCGCGGCAAGCCGCAGGTGGCCATCGGCACCGTGATCGTGCCGGCGGATTCACCCAACATCATTGAGTCGAAGTCGTTCAAGCTGTACCTGAACTCGTTCAACCAGACCAAGGTGGCGTCGTATGAGGCGCTGCAGCAGTTGATCCATCACGATCTGTCGGAAGCGTGCGGTGCGCCGGTACAGGTGCGCATCGTGCCGCACGAAGAGTTTGCCCGGCAGAAGATGGGCGAGCTTGACGGCCTGCTGCTCGATCGCTTGGACATCGAAACCGACATCTATCAGCCCACGCCCGAACTGCTGCAGGTGAACGAGGAAGAAAGCCCGGTGGAAGAATCACTGGTCTCGCATCTGCTCAAGTCCAATTGCCTGGTGACGGGCCAGCCGGATTGGGGCAGTGTGCAGATCCGCTACGTGGGTGCGCCAATCAATCAGGAAGGGCTGCTGAAATACCTGATCTCGTTCCGCGAGCACAACGAGTTTCACGAGCAGTGCGTCGAGCGCATCTTTACCGACATCCTGCGCCAGTGCCGCCCGGTCAAGCTGGCGGTGTACGCGCGCTACACCCGGCGCGGCGGGCTGGACATCAACCCGTTCCGCACGAACTACAACACGCCGTGGCCGGACAACATGCGCAATGCACGTCAATGAGGCACGTCAGTCAGCGCTCACACATTGCACACCAAGGCGCCTTCGGGCGCCTTTTTTCTTGGCCTGTGCGATCAGCCAAACGGGCACGCAGATCTCCTCCATTTAGGGGACACGAAGGCCCTATCGTTTCGCGCCCGCTCGCCTATAGTGGAACCGCTGTACGCCACCCGGGGGAAATCGTGAAGGGCCCATCCGCTTTTCGTGGACAGGACGCTCTCGACGGGGGACATTGCCATGAAGAACGCACCATGGGGGCCGCTTCGTGCGGTTACGTGCGCATGCCTGCTGTTGTGCAGCGGGCCGGTCCTTGCGCAGACCAACGAGCCGGTAGACGACAAACCACCCAGCCTGGAAGCGCTTCAGCGGGAGCTTGTCGATGCGCAGGCGCGCCTGCAGGAATTGAAGCGCTCCATCAAGCAGCAGGAAGCCCACCTGAACCACATGCGGCGCGCGCTCGGCATGAGCGAGCTCGATACCGTGCGCGGTACCGGTGCGCCGGGCGCAGGTGGCGACACATCCTCTGGTGACGCTGCCGCGCAGATGGCGCAGAACGGCCAACCGGGCAACACGCCCGTGGGCAAACCGCCAGAACCCTCCGACCAGCCACCACGTGTTGCGCAAATCTTCGATGAGCCCAGCGCGCTCACGCCGCCGGGCAAGTTCGTGGTGGAGCCGTCACTGCAGATGGCGTATTCGTCGTCTGATCGCGTGGCGCTGGTGGGCTACACCATCATCCCCGCGCTACTGATCGGGCTGATTGACGTGCGAGAGGTGAAGACCACCACGCTCACCAGCACGCTGGCCGTGCGCTACGGCTTGGCAAAGCGCTGGGAGCTGGAACTGCGCATGCCTTATGTCTACAGCACGAACGACACGGTCAGCCGCGAGATCTTCACGGGCACGGCAACTGACAACGCCTTCAGCTCGCGCGGCCACGGCATCGGCGACGTGGAAATGACGGCGCGCTACCAGATCAGCGCGGGCGGCGTCGACAAGCCGTTCACCATCGGCTGGCTGCGCTTCAAGACACGCACCGGCAAAGACCCATTCGAGGTCACCACCGACTGCGTGACACGCTGCGTGAGCAACACCACGGGCACTGGCCTGCCGCTGCAGCAGCCGACCGGCTCGGGCTTCTACGCACTGCAACCGGGCCTGACCTGGCTGTTTCCGACCGACCCGGCGGTGTTCTTCGGCAGCGTCAGCTACCTGCACAACTTCGAGCGCAAGGACGTGAGCCTGAACCTGGTGGACGGCTCGCAGCAGTTCCTGGGCAACGTGAAGGCCGGCGACATCATCGGCCTGAACTTCGGCATGGGGCTGGCGTTGAACGAGAAGGCATCGTTCTCGATCGGCTATGACCAGAGCATCATCGGGCCGACCCAGCAGAACGGCCAGCGCGTGCCGGGTTCGGTACGCACCATCCTGGGCACGCTGCTGGTGGGCTATTCGTACCGCATCTCGCCCAAGATGACGCTGAACCTGTCGGTAGGCGCAGGCCTGACACGCGACACGCCGGACCTGACAGTCACGCTGCGGTTGCCAATCCAGTTCTAAGTTCCAGCGCGCTGGCGCTGCATCAGTGCAGCCCAGTCACGACGTTGGAGAGCGCGCCCTGCAACGCATTGGTGAGGCTGAGCTGACGGAACTGCGGCAGGCTGTTGACCGCCGCATTGATGGTCGTGATCGCCTGCAAAGTCTGGCCACTCAGGCTGTTCTGGATGATCGTGGCGGCCGTTGCCGCGCCCGTCGCAATATCCGGAGGCGCCACATTGTTCGGCCCGTTCTGTACCACGTTGACCGTGTTGACCACGTTGGCAAGCTGCTGCGCCTGCGCGGCCGTCATGCGCGCCACATCGGGAATATTGACCGACACGCTCGCCACCAGATCGCCGTTGATATACACCGCGCGATCGATCCCAAACGCAATGCGCAGCCCCGCCGCAGAAGGCACATCAAACCCGCCGCGCATGTCGTCGAGCTGATCTTCCGACACGGCCTTCCATGCGTGAACCGGATTGTTCGTGCGCGGGCCGTCTACGGTTTCAGATTCGCCATCCATGCCGGCCGCCAACGCATGACCCGACCCTGCCAGCACAAGCATGCCGGCAGCGCACAGCACCCCACCAAACCGTCTCATGGTGCCCTCCTGCGTGCCTCTGTCAGAAGTCGGATGGACCATGCTTGGGGAGCACGATGTTCCCCAGGCCAGTGCGATCCACCCCTTCCTGCAGCGGCGCGCGCGGTGCAACACGCCAGTCCGACGCCGCGTTGAAGGTTGCGCCTTGCTCGCGGTTGTGGATGACGAACAGCAAATGGTTGTCCCACATGCGCTCAAAACTATCGCGTGGGATCGCGCGTGTGCCCATGGCCGGATCGCCCACCAGCACACGCCCTTCCTGCACGCCCTTGACCACCACGAAGTGGTGATAGCCGTTCTCGCTCAGCAGCACGATGGCCGGCAAGTGGGCGCCATTCAATGCATCCAGCGGCTGCTCGAAACCATCAGCCTCAAAGCCTTGCGACTCCAGATAGCGTTTGATGTCGAGCAGCGAAAAGCCTTCTCGCCGGATCTTCTCCTGGTTGCCATGCAGATACATGGCCTGGAACACCGTCTGCTCGCTCACCGGATAGCCGTACTGGTAGGTGAGCAGCGTCGCCACGGCAGCCGAGCCGCAACTGAAGTCGAAGCGCTGATGGATGGTGCGCAGAAAACGCGCCTCCTTCATGCTCGT
Organism: Ralstonia sp. A12; assembly: GCF_000801955.1. Classification (GTDB taxonomy): domain Bacteria; phylum Pseudomonadota; class Gammaproteobacteria; order Burkholderiales; family Burkholderiaceae; genus Ralstonia. Next base: position 206,761 of record NZ_JSZO01000014.1, on the reverse strand, counting down.
CACCGGCATGTTGTAGGTCGCGCCGCCCGTGCCGAGCATGTCGATCGAACCCGCAAGCGCAGGCCCGCAGGCGCCAACGATCAGCGCCGCGCTCCACATCCATCGCATCGCCCCACCTCTCATCGCCGTCATTGCATCACTGCCTGAACTGCACGTTGACGATCGTGGAGTTCTGGATCAACACGTTCGCTCCGCTGTTCTGGATGACCGTGGGAATCCCGGCAGCATTGGCGAACGAGCCGTCGCGCACGACGTTCGAGCCCGTCAGTACGTTGACGGCACTGTCGTTGCTGACGGTGCCCGAGAGGCGCGCGTCGTTGACGGTCTGGTACAGGTCCTGCGTCCCGCCGCGATAGCCTTCGAGCTTGTCTGCATCGACCGCATGACCGAACCCGGGCACCGATGTGGGCGCGGCGACCGGGGGACGCACCGCTTCCACGTTGACTGCCTGGAGACTGTCTGCGACCGGCGCATCTTCCGCCGCGATCGCTGTCGCTGGCATGACGGCTGGCCATGCCACAAGGCCGCATGTCAGGAGCCATGCCGCCCATCCTGTTGCTGTTGTTCTGTCGGATCGCATCGAATGTCTCCATACGTTCCAACTTCGGTTCCAACGGTTCCGACTGGGCCGGACCCAATGTTGCGTGGCCCGGCCCAGTCAGCCGCCGCCCTCAGAGAGGCGGCGGCACTTCCCCGCTCATGCCTGATACCGGATCAGTGGCCGACATTCAGGTTGGCTTGCACATTGACGCTCTGTTGGATGAGCGACGCGAAACCGCTGTTCTGGTTCGCGATCATCACCCCGGCAGCCGATTGGCCAACGCTGGTCATGGCGTTGGACATGTTGAACGTGCCGGCATCCACCGCCACCGTTCCACCTGCCCCACCCGCACCGCCAACTGCGCCGTTGCCGACGCCACCGTTGCCGGTGCCGCCTGCGCCGCCTGCTGCGCCCATCGCACCCGTTGCGCCCACTGCCCCGTTGCCGGCCATGGACGTGGCTGAGCCGTTGGTTGCGCTGCCGTTGGCTGCACCACCGCCTGCACCGCCGTTGCCGGCTACGTTGGTGGCTGCACCGCCTGCGGCGCCTGCGCCGCCTGTGCTGGTGCCAGTTGCTCCGCTGGTACCTGTGCCTGCGCCGCCAGAAGCCGTTGACGTGCCAGCCGTACCTGCGCCGCCAGCCGCGCCGTTACCTCCTGCTGCCGCACCCGCGCCGCCCGTTGCCGCGCCACCACCGTGATGACGGTTGGCATCGCCGCCGCTTGCCCCCGCACCACCGCCACTGCCACCGCTGCCGCCGCCGGCTGCACTGTTGCTGCCCGCTGCGCCACCCAGGCCTGCGCCCAGGCTGGCCGAGAGCGTGCCGGAGCCGCCGCCTGCGCCGCCATTGCCGGCATTGCCGCTGGCATCGCCGCCGCTGGCGCCGTTGCCAGCCGTTGCGCCACCGTTGGTCGCACTGCCGTTGGTGACATTGCCCGAGCTGCCGCCCGCACCGCCACCGCCGCCCGCGCCACCTGCGCCACCGGTGCCGCCATTGCCGCCCATGCCGACGCCACCGTAGCCATTGCCGCCACGACCGCCGCCGCCACCGTTGGCCGTGCCGCCGTTATTGGTGGCGACGTTGCCGATGCCCGATACGCTGAGGTTGGTCACCGTGCCTTCCAGCTTGGAGATGGCGATCGCTTTGCTGGAGTTGAAGGCATCACTGAAGGTTGCGGTTGCAACGCTGCCATTGTTGGCAGCCGCGGTGCCATAGCCATAGGCAGTGGAAGCGCCGCTGTTGTCGCGGTCGTTGCCTTGGCTTTGGTTGTTGTGTTGGTTTGAATTGTCGGTGCTGCGTGTGCTCGTGCGCGAGCTTGTATTGGTGTTGGTGTCCGTCGTTGTTGTGGTTGCGGTGTTGGTGATGGTGGCCGTGTTGGTTTGGGTCTTGTCACCCGCCCCAGATGCCGAGTTCCCGATGTCAGCCAGTGCAACGCCTGAGACCCCCAATCCCATGGCGATCGCGGTGGCCAATAAGGTCTTCTTCATAACGCACTCCATAAAGGTGAGAGGGGCGGTTGGAAGCGCGGCCGATGGGGCCGTCGCGCTCTGCCTGTGGGAAAAAACATCACCCACCCCGGGGCGCACTGTTTGCATATTCGGTGCCACCTTCAGGCGCGATCGCACAACGCATCACCAAGCAATTGAAAACGCTGTGGAATCAACGGCTGGCGCGCGCGGCGCGCGGTCGACCGCGTGGAATCGTGCCAAGGCATACTCTTTTTAGAGTAGTCGTTCGCGCGCTTTGGTTGCACGGCTGAAACAGCAATGCGGCGACTGCGGCGTCAGCGGTGTTCTGCGATCGCGCCAAGACCCACACCCGGCCAGCCGATCGCGCGAGCACCGGTGTTCGAGTGCACCTTCGTCGTGGTGGTTTCAACGCTGAACCATCGGCGCATCAGGGCTCACATTGCGTGAGCCGGCGTTCATGGCGAGCGTGCATCCCGTCACGCACGTTGCAACGGAACTGACACGAAGTTGTGGCGCGGCGCAGCGACCGGCCGAACGTGCGCAACGCTTTCCTGCGAGTGCACCCTATCGGCAAGACGCATGCGGGATCGGTGTTTTGGTTTTCGTGCTGTGCCTCAGCCGGGCACGCGAAAAAAATTGCGCACGGCAAGCATCGTCATGGCAACGACATGCCGTGCGCAACTGGTTCGCATTTCAGCGGAGAAACCGCGCAGGGCTTGCTCAGGCCGTTTGCGCGACGGTCAGCTTGAGTTCTTCGATCATGCGATCGCGCATCACGAACTTCTGCACCTTGCCTGTGACCGTCATCGGCATCTCGGTGACGAAGCGGATATAGCGCGGAACCTTGTAGTGCGCGATCTGGCCTTTGCAGAATTCGCGGATCTCCTCCTCCGTGGCTTGCTGGCCCGGCTTGAGCACAATCCACGCGCACACCTCTTCTCCGTACTTCTGGTCGGGCACGCCAAACACGTTGACGGCCTGCACCTTGGGGTGGCGGAAGAGAAATTCTTCGATCTCGCGCGGGTATACGTTCTCGCCGCCGCGGATGAGCATGTCCTTCACGCGGCCAACGATGTTGCAGTAGCCATCGGCATCGAACGTTGCCAGGTCGCCCGTGCGCATCCAGCCGTCGTGGATGGACTCGGCGGTCTTGGCCTCATCGTCCCAGTAGCCGAGCATGACCGAGTAGCCCTTGGTCCACAGCTCGCCCTTCTCGCCCACCGGCACGGTGTCGCCCACGCCATCCACCAGCTTGACCTGCAAGTGCGGTTGAATGCGGCCGACAGTGGTCACGCGCTTGTCGAGCGGGTCGGTTACCGCACTCTGGAACGACACGGGGCTCGTCTCGGTCATGCCATAGGCGATGGTGACTTCGCGCAGGTTCAGCTCCGACACCACGCGCTTCATCACCTCGATCGGGCACGGCGAACCGGCCATGATGCCGCCGCGCAGCGTCGACACATCGAAGGTCTTGAAGTCGGGATGATCGAGCTGCGCGATGAACATGGTCGGCACGCCATGCAGTTGCGTGCAGCGTTCTTCCGCCACGGTCTGCAGCGCGGCAAGCGGGTCGAAGGCCTCACCCGGGAACACCATGCACGCGCCGGTGGCCGTGCACGTGAGCACCGACATGACCATCCCGAAGCAGTGATAGAGCGGCACCGGAATGCACAGCCGGTCGCCGGCCTGCAGGTTCATCGCCATGGCAACGAAGCGCGCGTTGTTGACCACGTTCACGTGCGTGAGCGTGGCGCCCTTGGGCGCGCCGGTGGTGCCACTGGTGAACTGGATGTTGATGGCGTCGTCGGGCGACAGCGTGGCGGTAATGGCGTCCAGCGCATCAACGGGTACGTCCTTGCCGCGCGCAATCACGTCGGCAAAGTTGATCATGCCCGGCGTGGCGGCCTCGCCCGTCCGGATGACCCAGCGCAGTGCGGGCAGTTTGGCGGCATTCAATGCGCCGGGCTGCGCAGTCGCCAGCTCAGGCGCCAGCGTCTGCAGCATTTCCAGGTAGCGCGAGGTCTTGAACGCCTCGGCGGCGACGATGGCCTTGCAGCCAACCTTGTTGAGTGCGTATTCCAGTTCCGAGAGCCGGTACGCCGGATTGATGTTGACGAGAATGAGCCCCAGGCGCGCCGTCGCAAACTGCGTGAGCACCCATTCGTAACGGTTGGGCGACCAGATGCCGATGCGGTCGCCCCGCTCCAGCCCCAGCGCATGCAGGCCGGCGGCCAGCGCATCGACCTGCTCGGCAAAGGCGCGCCATGTCCAGCGCACCCCCTGCTCGCGAAACACCACCGCCTCCGCGTCGGGGTAGCGACGCACCGTCGCTTCCAGCAACGCGGGCACTGTTACGTGCGCCAGCGGCACCTCCGTATCCCCCACCACGTACGACATGCCGTTGCGTGGGCACGGATCGAATACTTCACCAGCCATGGACGTCTCCTCCAATCAACGTGGGTCCTTTTGAGACCTTGTTTTGAATGATTTTCTGCTACTTGTTGCTCTGCAATTTGACGCAGCTTGACGCATTTGGCAATCCGTTCCCTGACGAACAATGACGCGGAACAATTGCTGCGCCGCAGCAGGAAAAATCGGCGGCGGGCAGCGTCAACGCGCTAACATGCCGGCCTGACGTTTTGCGGTTTCTTACGCTTTTTCGTGCGCAGGGATTGACGATGATCGTAGTAGTGATGGGTGTTTCGGGTTGCGGCAAATCGACGGTGGGCCAGAAGATTGCCGAGCGTCTGGGCTGTGCGTTCCGTGATGGCGATGAGTTCCACAGCGACGCCAACCGCGCCAAGATGCACGCCGGCATCCCGCTCAACGACGACGACCGCAAGCCCTGGCTCGAATCCATCCGCGCGTACATGGACGAGACGACACGCGGCGGCGGCTCGCTGGTGGTCGCCTGCTCCGCGCTCAAGCAGCGCTACCGCGACGTGCTGCGCGGTACGGCTGCCAACGGCGGCACCACCGAGTTCGTCTACCTGAAGGGTGACTTCGATCTGCTGCAGGGCCGTCTGTCCGCACGCAAGGACCACTTCTTCAACCCAAACCTGCTACGCAGCCAGTTCGATGCGCTGGAAGAGCCGACCGACGCCATCGTCGTCGACATCGCCCTGCCGCCCGAGAGCATCGTCGACCAGGCAGTCACGCAACTGCAGACACGCGCCGCGCATCGCCCGGCGGCCTGATCCTCAGCGGCGCTAACTGCGCCAGAGCTGCTGCAGCACGGCTTGCACTTCGCCGTTGCAGATGCGGCTCATGCGGTCCTGCTCTTGCGGCGTATCGATCTGCTCGTGCGCCTGCAAACCCAGTTGAATCAGCGACTGCGCGCGCGGTAGCCAGTGGCGCGACAACTGCGTCTCCAACTCGGCGGCAATGCGGTCCGGGTCCCCAAAGTAGAGTCGCCCGCCATATTCGCGCTGGATCTCCTTGCGAATCACCTCGGCCGCACGCGGCAGCACGGCGCGATTGACGGCCACATGCCGCAGTTCGTGTTCACGGATGGCGTTGTAGGCGCAGCTGCCGGGTGCAAACTCACGCGCCACCGTCACGCGAAAATCACTCAGGATTAGCTCTACATCGACCGACGGCCGCAGGCACGTGGTGGGCGGTTGCGTAGGCAACGCCATGTAGTGCGTGGTGACGTCAAACTGCGCGCCGAGGGTGGCGTAGGTCTTGCCCAGAACGCGGGCCGCTCGATCGTAAGGGGGCGCCTCGGCGGTCAACTGGCCGACGGAGCGGTCATTGGAAAATGTGAGCGGCGTTTCGTTGGCGTGCACCGTCACGCTCATCGGCCCGAGCTTCTCGTCGCAGATCTTGAGCCAGTAGCTTTTGGGGGTCGATGTGCTCACGGGCACGGCGATCGGCCCGCCGTCGGTTGCTGCGGCAACCGATTCAATGGGCGCAAAGCGGACATCGGCCAACCGCGCACGGTAATGCCGACTCCAAACACCAGCGCCGACAACGCATGCCAGCGCCAACCCCAAAACTACCACCCGACGCATGCTGGGCTCCCCGTCTGCGCTTGGCTGACCGGGGCGTACGCAGCAGTCGGTCAGCTTATGCCAGCGTCAACTCCACTGGTTCTGTGCGGGCGGCGACCAGTCCTCTGATCTGCTCACCCGATCGTTTGAGCGCAACGCGCGCTTCTGGAAGAAAAGGATAGAAGATCGGCCACACGTGCGGAAGCCGACGGCCCATTTCTACCGAAACGGATACCCCGGCGGCACGCGCGCGCTCGGCCATTCGGAGGGTGTCGTCGCGCAGCACTTCACTGGTGCTGACGTAGCAGTGCAGCGGCGGCAAACCGGCAAAGTCGGCATACAGTGGCGACACCAGCGGATGGTCCACCGGCGTGCCCGAATCCCCCAGGTAGATCGTGGCGCCATAGGCCATCCATGCGCCGCGGAACATCACGTCGGATTCGTCGTTGTCGATCAGGCTCTGGCCGGTGGCGGCCAGGTCCGTCCACGGCGAATAGAGAATCGCGCCGGCCGGCAGCGGGTCGGCCGCGTCGCGCAACGCCACCAGCAGCGCCAGCGCCAGCCCGCCACCCGCAGAATCGCCCGCCACCACGATCTGCGATGGCGATACACCTTGCGCCAGCAGCGTGCGATAGCTGGCGAGAGCGTCTTCAATGGCCGCAGGAAACGGATGCTCCGGCGCGAGGCGGTAGTCCGGCACGTGCACACGCGAGCGTGCATGCGTGGCCAGGCCAATGGTGATGGGGCGGTGCGTGCGGGGGCTGCAGAAGAAGTAGCCGCCGCCATGCAGGTAGAGCACCACCGGCGGTGGGTCATCCAGCATGTCGAGGTCGGCGGGCTCGATCCACTCGCCGGTCAGGCCACCGCCGTTGGCTGTGTCGGCGGGCACGATGCGCCAGTCCGATGGCAGCTCCACCGGCGACGGCATGACCCGTTTCTCGGCGCCGATCCGCGTGGCGACCGGGTCGAAGGGTTCCCGTTCGGTCGGCTTCTTGATCTGGTTGCGCACCATCCACGAGACGACCCAGTTCTGCCAACTCATCGCGCGGCCCTCAACAGCAAAATCCCAGCCTAGCGAGGATGCACTGCCCAGACAATCGGTTCGCACCCTTGTTTGAACACGGTGTGGGCGTCAGGCAACGTCTTGTGTTGCCGCCAGGGCAGCGAGGCAGAGCCGCTCCATCGCGCCTACCCACGCGTCGGGCGCGGGCGGCGCATCGGGCAGCAGCATGCGGTAGCGCCGCGCACCCCAGATGGCCTGCAATAGCGTCTGCAGCACGGCATCGTCGGGCCGGGTCGGCAAGTCGGTACAGGCATCCAGTGCGTGGCGCCACGCTGTGCTCAGTTCATCGAAGAAGCGCCGATGGTGCTTGGGCTCGGCGATGCGGTCTTCGCGCATCAGCATGGCGTGGTCAAAGTACGGCGGATCGAGCGCCGGGTCGCCGCAGGTCAGGCGCACGAGATGGCGGACGCGGTCGCGCCAGGGCAGATCGGCGCAGTCGGTCACTTCGCTCTGGATGCGCCCGAGCAGCATCTCGATGGTGTGGCGCACGTAGCCGGAGAGCAACGCCTCCTTGTTCGGGAAGTACTCGTACAGTGTGCCGACCGAGCAGCCGGCCTCCAGCGCCACCGCACGCGTGGTGGCAGCCTGTGCGCCGTCGCGCTGCCAAATCCGAACAAACGCGTCGTAGATGGCCTGTACGGTGAACTTGGCACGGCGCTGTGACGGCCGCTTGAGCGGCTTGGCGCGGCGCGCTGGCGTGGCGTCTGCCTCAGCGGCGTTTCCGAACCCGGCAGCTTGCGGCCGGCGATAGAGTGAAGCCATCAGCCCATCGATCCCAAGAATGGAGGAGACACCATGAACGCCCCCAAGAACGCCCCATACGAGCGGCTCTTCACGCGCAAGCATGCCTTAAACGAAAGCCGGCTGGAAAGCGCCGATGCCGCCCCCGTGGCCGCGCCCGGCGAGGTCGTACTGCGCCTGGACCGCTTTGCGCTCACCACCAACAACATCACTTACGCGGCCTTTGGCGATGCCATGCAGTACTGGTCGTTCTTCCCCACCGGACAGGACGGCTGGGGCCACATGCCGGTGTGGGGCTTTGCCGATGTGGTCAGCTCCACGGTAGAAGGCATCGACGTGGGCGAGCGCTTCTACGGCTACTTCCCGATCGCCACGCACCTGCGCATGCAGCCCGAACGCGTGACACCGCGCGGCTTCTATGACGGCGCGGCACACCGCCAGTCGCTAGTCTCCGCCTACAACCAGTACACGCGCGTGATGCAGGATGCGGCCTACGACGCGGCGCTGGAGAACTACCAGATCCTGTACCGGCCGCTGTTCATCACATCGTTCATGCTGGCGGATTTTCTCTCGGACAACGCCTTCTTCGGCGCACGGCGGCTGGTGTTTTCCAGCGCCTCCAGCAAGACGGCGTATGGCACGGCGTTCTGCCTGCGTGACACGCCGGGGCTCACGCTCACCGCGCTCACCTCCGCCGGCAACCGCGCCTTCGTTGATGGCCTCGGGTGCTACGACGACAGCGTCACCTACGACGCGCTCAATACCCTCGCTACCGATGTCCCCACGCTCTACGTCGACTTCTCCGGCGACGCTGCGCTGCGCCGCCGTGTACATGCGCACTTTGGCGACGCACTGGTGTACGACTGCTTTGCGGGCTCCGCGCAGAACACAGATTTCATCCAGACCGAAAACCTGCCCGGCCCCGCGCCGCAGCTCTACTTCGCGCCGGTGCAGATCCGCAAGCGCAATAACGACTGGGGTCCGGCCGTCGTCACAGAGAAGTTCAATGCCGCGCAACGACGCTTCATCGACCACGTACGCGAACCCGCGCACGGCTGGCTCACGTTGATCGAAGAGCACGGCATGCCAGCCGCGCAACAGCGCATTGCCGCGCTGCATGCCGGGCGCACGCACCCGCGTGAAGGCTATGTGATTCGTCTTTGACGGAGCAGAAGCTGCCGTCCATCTCGGCATCGGTCACGGTATGGCGCGGGAATCCCCGACAGAACCCCTCGCCGCGACGTTGAAGCGGGCGCGCACAAGCGTGCCGCCCGCCGGGTTGGACCACACGGCAATCCGTGCGGCCACGCGTTCATGATCGGGCTTGGCCCCCAACCGCGGCACGCCGCGCGACCTGAATGGCGCGCGTGACGCTTTCGTCTCCCTGGGGGACGATCCAACAAACAATCTACAAATTTATATATTATTTGAGCCTTAATTGATTTCGCCCCCACCTCGATTCCCATGTCGATTGACTTTGCGCATTTCACGCCAGGCGCAGCCATGATTGGCGGCCTGATCATCGGGCTGGCCGCAGCTGTGCTCGTGCTGGGCAACGGCCGCATTGCCGGCATCAGCGGCATCGTCGGCGGGCTGCTGCAGCGCCCGCGCGGTGACATGGATTGGCGTATCGCCTTTCTCGTCGGGCTGATCGGGGCACCCGTTATTGCGGCGCTGCTCGGCCAGCCGGTGGTGCCGGACATCACCGCCGGCTGGGGCGAGGTCATCGCCGCCGGCTTCCTGGTGGGCATCGGTACGCGCTATGCAGGTGGCTGCACAAGCGGCCACGGCGTCTGCGGGTTATCGCGCGGCTCGGTGCGCTCGCTGGTGGCGACGCTCACCTTCATGGCGGCGGGCATCGTCACCGTGTTCGTGATGCGACACGTGGTGGGAGGCTGACATGCCGATCGTGATGGCATTGATCGCGGGCCTGCTGTTTGGTGCGGGGCTCATCGTGTCGGGCATGGCCAATCCGGCCAAGGTGCTCGGCTTTCTGGATCTGTTCGGCCGTTGGGACCCATCGCTGGCATTCGTGATGGGCGGGGCGATTGCCGTTGGCGTGATCGCCTTCTTCATCGCGCGGCGGCGCGGGCGCTCGTTGTTCGGCGCGTTGATTCAGTGGCCGTCTGCCACGGGCGTCACCACACGGCTGGTGCTCGGCAGCGCGGTCTTCGGTATCGGCTGGGGCCTGGCTGGGTTCTGCCCGGGGCCGGCATTGGTGGCGCTGGGTGCGGGTGTGCCCAAGGCCATTGGTTTTGTCGCAGCCATGCTGGCGGGCATGGCCGTCTTCAGCGTGATCGAGCGCAAGCGCTAGCCGCGCAAACCTCGACCTCGACCTCTACAAGAACACACAACTCACCCACAGGGGGCAACATGACGCTTCGCAAACTCGGCGCTGCATTGGCGCTGGCCGTTAGCACATCCGCATTCGCACAAGCCACGCCGGGCACGCTGCCCGTGCCCGACGAAGCCACCATCCCTGCGGGCCCCGTGGGCGACGCCATCAAGCGCGGCAAGCTGATCCTGACCGACACCAAGCGCCAGTTGCCGCACAACGTCGGCAACGGCCTGAACTGCACGAGCTGCCACCTGAACGGCGGCACGACGCCGTACGCCGCGCCGTGGGTGGGGCTGACCGCAGCGTTTCCCGAATACCGCTCGCGCAGCGGTGCCGTCATCTCGTTGCAGCAGCGCGTGAATGATTGCTTCCAGCGCTCGATGAACGGCAAGCCGATCGCCTTTGACGGCGAAGACATGAACGCCATCCTCGCGTACATGAAATGGCTCTCGAGCGGCGTGCCGGTAGGCACCAACGTGACTGGACGCGGCTTCGAGAAGATCGACACCGCGCTCGTGCCGAATCGCGAAAACGGCAAGGCCATCTACGCGCAGCGCTGCGCCGCCTGCCATGGCGCTGAAGGCCAGGGCATGCCGAACCCGCAAGGCGGCTACTTCATGCCGCCGCTGTGGGGCAAGGATTCATTCAACATCGGTGCGGGCATGGCGCGCCTGTACACCGCTGCGCCTTTCGTGAAGCACAACATGCCGCTGGGCCAGGGCGGCACGCTGACCGCGCAGGAAGCCGTGGACGTGGCCGGGTTCTTTACCCAGCAGCCACGTCCCGACTATGCCGAGCGCGCCAAGGATTGGCCCAAGGGCGATCGGCCGAAAGACGCACGCTGACACAACCGCGCCCAGCCAAGAAAAAAGCCTGCGACGTCACCGCCGCAGGCTTTTTCTTTGACACATCAGGGCGCTACACGCCTCTTCTGTGTGAATCCCCGCTCAACACTCAGTTGACCTTGAGCGTACCGCCACGGCCCAGACCGCCCTTCACGTCTTGCGCCTTGTAGCTGCGCAGCGCAACGACCATCTTGTTCCAGGCGTCGATGAAGGCGACCACCGTGGCCTTGCCTTCTGGCGTGCTGGAGAAGCCAGCCAGACCGCCGCCCACGCCGCCGCCGAAGCCAGCCAGCACGGCGCCGTAGTTGGTAGCCGTCGAGCTGCCTTCTGCTGCCGCGATCTGCACGGCCGAGCGCACGTCAAACAGCGTCAGCGTCACGACCGAAGCCTTCGACTTCACGCTGCCGGCCAGCGCGGCGATGGCGCTGTTGCCCAGCAGGCCGCCCACGGCACCCGCCACGCCACCGATCGGCGAGTCGTTGATGATGATCTGCGGCTCCATGTAGTAGTCAGCAGCCACGCGCTGGCCCTTCTGCTGCTTGGAGCCGGCACGGTATTCGCCGGAGTTGCGCTGCAGATCGGTGATGCGCGACAGGCGTGCATCGGTCTTCTGGTTGCCGATCGACGTGATGATGAAGCAGTTGGACTGCTGCACGGCCAAGCGCAGCAGCGGATCGATCGTGGTGATCTTGGTGGCGCTGCCAAACTGGCCGTACCAGTCAGCGTTGCGGCCATCATCCATGGCGATCGTGCCCAGCGGCGAAGCGCAGCGCTCGAGCGTCGGATCTGCACCTGCGCTGGAGCCGCCGGCTGCAGCACCGCTCACGCCGGCGTTCTGGCCGCCCGGGGTCACGACGCCGCCGCCTGCGCATGCTGCGAGCGAAGCGGTGAGGATCGCCACACCTGCGAACTTGGCAGTGCGGCTGAAAAGATTGGTTTTCATATTGTTTTGTGGCTCGAATTGAGTCGATTTCCGGCTTACGCGTCCTTCGACTCGATAAGCCCCCCTTGGCAAGGCGCACGACGAGTTTCCCCCTCCCCAAAGCACCTTAAAAACGCGATAACGCTTTTGCTTGTCCGGTCAGTACCAGTACCAGGTTGTCTGACGCCAGACACCCAAATACGGATAACCCGAGTACCAGTAGTTGTAATAGGTGGTGCGCCACTGCGCGCGCCACTTGTAGTCGTCCTGCTCCGACTGTTTCGCCTTGCGCGCTTCATTGAGCAGCTTCTTGGATTCCTTATCGCCGCGGCTTACCGCAATCGAGAGCCATTTTTCGGCTTCAGCCGGGTCGGAGCCCATTTCTTCAAGGCCGAACAGGTAGAACGCGCCCAGCGCCTTCTGCGCCGCCAGGTTGCCGTGTTCGGCAGCCTCTCGCATCCACACCAGCGCCTGGTAGCTGTCCTGACGCACGCCGTCGCCGCGGAAGTAGCGCAGGCCCAGGTCGTAGGCGGCCTTGGGTTCACGCTTGGCGACTTCCTTGAGGGCCGCGATGCGCGGCTCTTCGTCCGGGATATTCGCCTGGTCAAAAGCCACTTGAGCCTTCGGCCGATCGGCGCACCCACGATCGTCGCAAATCCGCACCACATCGCTGGGCGGTTGCGGCTGGGCACACGCGGCCAACCACACGACTGCCCCCAGCATCAGCAAACGATTACGCATTCGTCTGACCTCTTATTTCTTATTGTTGCTGTCGATTGAGAGAGACCCCGTCAGCCCCGGATGGGTATGCCCCAACCGGTCGCGCAAAGCCTTCTTTTCCCCGCCCCACATACGAATTGCGGGCACATGATATAGATCGGTCTACTTTAGCGTCAACCATGTGAACTTGTGTTACCAAAGCGTAAAGCTGACATGGCAACAACAGTCCGGGCACGGTCTGGCCGCCAGCCAAATCCACAGGATGCGGCAAGGGGCCGATGCTAAGATGCAACCCAGCAATCAAGAGAGGTAGCAATGCGCGCAAGCAAGCGCCAACAAGTGGTGGACAAGGCCAGCGAGCTGTTTTCCCGGCACGGCTTCTACCCGGTCGGCGTTGATTGGATCATCAACGAGTCCGGTGTCGCGCGCATGACGCTTTATCGGCACTTTTCCGGCAAGGAAGACCTGATCAAGGAAGTGCTGGAGCAGCGCTACACCTTCATCATGAACAGCATGGCCGAGCAGCTTTCGACCATGCCTGACGTCAATGCCCGCCTGAAGGGCATCTTCGACTGGTATGAAGCGTGGTTCCGCAGCCCGGAGTTTGCCGGCTGCCTGTTCGAGCGCGCGCTGGCCGAATTTGGCGCGACCTGCCCCAAGGTGACCGACGTGGCAGTGCGCTACCGCGACGATCTGCTCAACATGATCGAGACGCTGCTCATAGAAGAAGTGCCCGCCGACGCGGCACGGCAGCTCGCGGGGGTCTACGTGATGCTGCTCTCCGGCGCCACGGCTGATGCGCGCGCTGTTGGCGACCCCACCGCCGCCACCCGGGCGTGGCTTGCGGCGCAGATTCTGCTCAATCAAGCCAAGGCCACTGCTCGCGCCGTCGCGTAAGCCGACGTCGCGTCTACCAGCCCCGCTGCAAGCGCCGGGCGATCTGCCAAGGCAAACGCAGCAACCCGCCTGCCGTCAAGCGCAGGTGCATGCCCACCAGCAGGATGTTGTCGCGCAGATACTGGAAATGCGACACGCCGCCTTCGCTCACCCGGAAATACCGCACCGGCGCATCCACCCGGATCGGGCGCACGCCGGCCCAGCACAGACGCACGGCCGCTTCGGGGTCAAAGTCGAAGCCGCGCATCCACGTGTGCCTGCGCATGATGGCGACCAGCGGCGCGATCGGGTACACGCGGAATCCGAACAACGTATCGCCGATACCCGCCCACAGCGTTTCGAGGTCTGCGCACACGTTCGACAGGCGCCGGCCCTGCACGCGCAATTGCGGCGCGCTTGTATCGAACACCGGTTGCCCGAGGATCATCGCATCGGGTGCCGCCTGCGAGGCGGCCATAAAGGCGGGGATCAGGTCAGCGGGGTGCTGGCCGTCGGAATCCATGGTCAGCACGTAAGAGAAGCCGCGTGCGGCAGCGGCCTCGAGCCCAGCCTGGATGGCCACGCCCTTGCCCTGGTTGTGCGGCAGCACGATCACGTGCAGCCCAGGGTCCTGAGCGGCCATGGCCTGCAGGCGCTCGGCGCTGCCATCGGTGCTGCCGTCGACCACCACCCAGACGGGGTTCCATTGCGCGCGGGCGCTGCGCACGGTCTCATCAAGCTTGACGCCCGGGTTGTAGCTAGGGATCAGGACGAGGTGCGTGGAAGATGCGCCGGTCATCGGCATGGCGTCATGCGTGCGCGGCAACGTGTCGGGCACCAACGTGTGCCTATCGTGTGCGGTGGGCGGCCACGTAGGCCGCCAGCGAACCCAGCGAAGCGAAGATCTTGGCGTTGTCCGGATTGCCCGAACGCAGTTCGAAGCCGTACTTCTTGGAGATCAGCAGCGCGACTTCAAGAATGTCGATGGAGTCGAGCGCAAACCCTTCGCCATACAGCGCCGTATCGGCGGTCAGGGTGTCGAGTTGGATGTCTTCGAGATTCAGCTCGCCGATCATCAGGGCGGCGAGTTCTTTTTCCAGATCGTTCATCGGTCTTGCTCACACGGGCAGCGTAAGGTCTGCTGACAGAGACCCTGTAGCGAGGGAATGCGGCCAGGAATGTGGCCTGAAGCGACGATGTCCTCCTCGCCCGAAACCCTGCCGTGCCCTGCCCCCGCCCGTGCGGTATGGGGGTCGTTTAAGCTACGCGGATTCTAGTCGAAGGGTCCCCCCTCGTATAGCGCGAAACCGTGACAAAAACCCCGCGCGCGATACCCGCATTTGTGACGCAAACGATTCAACTTTGGGGTAACACCGCGCCGTATCGCCAATCGGCACCCAGACGCTTTCATCACACGTTCGACAGCTTGTACATCCGGTTACAAACGCAGCATCGACCAGTCGGGCGAGGCACGTGCGGGCCACTAGAATGTGGCGGCCAGAATTGTCCGGCGAGGCCCGGACTGCACCAACCGGCCCGCTGGCGCCTGCGTATGATGAAAATGCCCGGCACTTCCAGCAACCGGACAGACCTACCCAACACCTGATGCAGCACCGCTTCTTCCACGCCCTTCTGACATGGATCGACTGACCGGCATCTTGCGCGGCGCGGCAGGCGTGGCTGCGGTCGTGGCCTACCAGGTGGGCGCGCATTACGCGGTGGCGACACCGGGCATGCATGGCTTCGGGCTGGCGATGGCGCTCGTGCCGCCGTTGGCCATTGCGCTGGTGGCCGCAGCCCGCTCTGCGCAGCGTGTTTGGGTGCTGCCGCTGTGGTTGCTGGTCTGCGGTGCACTGTGGAGTGTTCGCGAACCGCTGGCACGCCATTTCGAATGGGGCCTGTACCTCGAGCATGCGAGCTTCAATCTGATGATGGCTTACGTATTCGGCCGCACGCTGGTCGCTGGGCGCGAACCGCTGTGCACGCGCTTTGCCGCCATCGTGCACGGCACGCTCACGCCACGCATCACTCGGTATTCGCAGCAGGTGACAGTGGCATGGATGGTGTTCTTCCTGGCAACGGCGGCGGTCTCCACGCTGCTGTTTGCCATGGCATCGATCGTCACGTGGGCCACGTTTGCCAACTACATATCGCTGCCGCTGGTGGGCGTGATGTTTGCCGCGGAATACGTCTGCCGGCGCATCGTGCTGCGCGACGAGCCGCGCTCCAGCCTGTTCGACGCCGTGCGTGCTTACCGGCAACCCCGCTAAACCCACGCCCACTGCATCACCCGAGATTGCTTCATGCCGACTTACCCGCTGGTCTCCCACACCTCGCTGGACCACACGCTCGCCTGGCGCGACGGCACCCCGGTTTCCGTGCGTGCGTTCCTTGTCGACGTGAAGCGGCTGGCTGCGATGCTTCCGCCGGGCGGCCACGTCTTCAACGCCTGCGCAGACCGCTACCGCTTCGCCGTCGGTCTGTGCGCGACGCTGGTGGCCGGCAAGATCAGCCTGCTGCCGCCCATGCAAACGCCGCAGATGGTGCGGCAGTTGGCGGCGTTCGCACCCGATGTGTTCTGCCTGCACGATGCAAGCGCGTGCCCTGTCGACCTGCCTGGCTTCCACTACGCCGATGATGCAACACCGTGCGATGCGCCTGTCGATGTGCCGCAGATTGATGCGTCGCAGGTCATGGCCTATCTGTTCACGTCTGGCTCGACCGGCGCGCCGGTGCCGCATCGCAAGACGTGGGGCGGGCTGGTGCGGTGCATGCGCGCGGGCGCTGCGCGGCTCGGGCTGAATGACGGGCGCGCCTTCACGCTGGTCGGCACCGTGCCCGCGCAGCACATGTATGGCTTTGAAGTGACGGTGCTGCTCGCGCTGCAGGCTGGCCTGGCGTTGAGCAACCGGCAGCCGTTCTATCCGGCGGACATCCGCGAAGCGCTGGAGGCCGTGCCGGAACCGCGCGTGCTAGTGACCTCACCGGTGCACCTGCGGGCGCTGCTGGCGTCGGAGCCCACGCTGCCGGGCGCAGCGCTGGTGCTGTCGGCCACCGCGTCGCTATCAACCGCGCTGGCACGCGAGGCAGAAGCACGCCTAGCCGCCCCGCTCGTCGAAATCTACGGCAGCACCGAGACCGGCCAGATCGCCACGCGGCGCACGGCACAGGACACCGCGTGGCATGCGTATCCCGATATTCGGCTGGAGTCGCGTTCGGGTACCACCGATGACGACGGCCCAACGGTGTGGGTCTCCGGCGGACATGTGGAAACCCCGGTGCCGATGGGCGATACGCTGGAGTTGCTGGACGACACACACTTCCTGCTGCACGGGCGCAAGGCGGATCTCATCAACATTGCCGGCAAGCGGTCTTCGCTCGCGTATCTGAACCATCAGCTCAATGCGATTGCGGGCGTGGTGGACGGCGTGTTCTTCATGCCGGACGATGCACCGGCCACGCCGCATGCGTATGGCGGCATGCCGGTCACGCGGCTGGTGGCGCTGGTTGTTGCACCAGGGCTGAGTGCAGCAACGTTGCTGCGCGCGCTGCACGAGCGCATCGATGCTGCATTCCTGCCGCGCCCGCTGCTGTTTGTCGATGCGCTGCCGCGCAACGGCACCGGCAAGCTGGCGCGGGATACGCTGGCCACGCTGGTTGCGCAACAACTGCAACTCCACCATCGAAAGCCCGCGATGCGTTTCACCATCCCCGTCGATCACCCTGCCCTGCCCGGCCACTTTCCGGGGCGCCCGATCGTGCCGGGTGTGGTGCTGCTCGATCATGCGATCCACACGATCGGGGTGGCGCTGGGCCGCTCGTTCGATGCCTGCCAGCTCGGCTCGGCCAAGTTTCTGAGCCCTGCAGCGCCGGGCGAAGCGCTTGATCTCACGTTCGACACCACGGCCAGTGGCGCAATCCGCTTCACGATCCGCGCGGGCGAGCGTGAGGTGGCCAGCGGTGTGCTCAGCACGCAGGCGCGCACGCCAGAGGCCGTGCCGGCATGAAGCGCCCTGAATGGGCCGAGCGCCCGGAGCGGAGCAACCTGGCAGCACTGCGCGTGATGACCTGGGTCTCGTTGCACCTGGGCCGGCCATTCAGTCGGCTCGTGCTGCAACTGGGCACGCTGTACTTCGTGCTGTGCTCACCCGCGGCCTGCCGTGCATCGCGCGACTACCTGCGGCGCACGCTCGGCAGGCCTGCAGGTAGGGTCAGCATGCTTGAGGTCTATCGGCACATGCTCACCTTCGGCACCACAATCCACGACCGCATCTACCTGATGCATGCGCGGTTCGACCTGTTCGACATTCAGTTGCAGGGGCAGGAGCATGTGCATGAGGTGCTCGCGCAGGGGCGTGGTGCCTTCCTGCTGGGCGCGCACCTGGGCAGCTTCGAGGTGGTGCGCGCACTCGGCCGCACGGTGCCGGATCTGCGTGTATCGGTTGCCATGTACGAAGACAACGCACGCAACATCAACGCCGCCGTTGCCGCCATCAACCCAGCCGCGGCGCCGGAGATCATTCCGCTGGGGCGCGTCGATGCGATGCTGCAGGTGCGCGAGGCACTCGACGACAATCGCCTGGTCGGCATGCTGGCCGATCGTACGTTGCTGCGCGATGCGGGTGCTTCCGTGCAGCGCGTGGACTTTCTCGGCGCCCCTGCTGCGTTTCCGCTGGGGCCGCTGCACATGGCCGCCATGCTCAAGCGACCGGTGCTGTTCATGTCCGGCCTGCACCTGGGCGGCAACCGCTACGCCGTGCAGTTCGACAAGCTGGCCGACTTCACGAACCTGCAACGCGAGGACCGTGCCGCCGCCGTCCAGGCCGCGCTGGCACGCTATGTGGAACACGTCGAACACTGCTGCCGCACCGCGCCCTACAACTGGTTCAACTTCTTCGACTTCTGGCAGGATGCCAGCGCGACCGAGCAGCACCCCGCCGGACGCCCAGAAGGCCAGGAAACCCAGACGCCATGACCTCTCGCTCACTGCTTCGCGCCTGCGTTGCCATGCTCACCGCCAGCATGCTCGCCGGCACCGTCCATGCCGCTGACACCTCCGGCTGGACGCTCGACCGTCTGATGTCCACCCTTGCGCGCAACAAGTCCGGGCGCGCCACCTTTACCGAAACGAAGACGCTGTCGATTACCGCGCAGCCCGTGGAGTCATCCGGTGAACTCGTCTTCGTCGCGCCCGACCACCTGGAGAAGCACACGCTGGCACCCAAGCCCGAGCACCTCGTGATCGACGGCAACACGCTGACCGTCGAGCGCAACCAGCGCAAGTTCTCGATGCCGCTTGCGCAGTATCCGGAGCTCGCCGCATTCATCGAGAGCATCCGCGCAACGCTGGCCGGCAATCGCTACGCGCTCGAAGCGGTGTACAAGGTCGCCATCAGCGGCCGGGGCGATGACTGGACGCTGACGCTCACCCCCATCGACGCGCGCATGCAGAAGGTGGTCAACACCATCACGCTCGATGGCACGCGCGATGTGCTGCGCAGCGTCGCCATCCGCCAGGCAGACGGCGACCACTCGCTGATGCGCCTGCGACCGATCAATCACTGAAGCCGATGCCGATGCGCGAGCCCGCCAACGACGCACGTGCACTGCGGCAGCCCGCCGTGCTGGTGTGGCTGTTCGGCCTGCTGCTGTGTGCAGTCGTGATCGGGCGCACAAGCTTCACGGCAGATCTCTCCGCCTTTCTGCCGCGCTCGCCCAGCGCAGAGCAACGCGTGCTGGTCGACCAGCTGCGTGAGGGGTTGGTGTCACGGCTGATCCTCATCGGCATCGAAGGCGGCGATGCGCCTACGCGTGCAACATTGTCTCGGCAGCTTGCTGCCACGCTGCGTGCCGACGCGCAGTTCAACGCCATCAACAACGGCGAACCCGTGAGCGAGGCGCGCGACCGAGCGTTCGTGTTCACACATCGCTATCTGCTCAGCCCGGCCGTCACACCGCAGCGCTTCTCCGCCGAAGGGCTGCACGCGGCACTGGGCGAGAGCCTGGACCTGCTGGCGTCATCGGCCGGATTGGTCGCCAAGAATATGCTGCCCCGCGACCCCACCGGCGAGGTGGCCGCACTGGTCAGCCAGCTCGACAGCACAGCACTGCCGTCCATGTCGAACGGCGTCTGGGCCTCACACGACGGCAAGCGCGCCGTGCTGGTCGCACAGACTGCCGCTGCCGGCTCCGACACCGATGCACAAGCCCGCGCCATCGACACCGTGCGCCGCGCGTTCGATGCGGCCGCGCGCACCGTGCCGAATGCCGCATCGACCACGCTGCTGATGACCGGCCCCGGCGTGTTCTCGGTCGACACGCGCGACACCATCAAGCACGACGTGGAGCGCCTTTCTGCGTTGAGCCTCGTGCTGATCGTTGCGCTGCTGCTGACGGTGTATCGCTCGCCGCGCACGCTGGTGCTCGGGCTGTTGCCGGTGCTCTCGGGTGTGGCGGCCGGGGTGGCGGCGGTCAGCGTCGGGTTCGGCACGGTGCATGGGTTGACGCTCGGGTTCGGCACCACGCTCATCGGCGAGGCTGTCGACTATTCGATCTACCTGTTCGTGCAGTCGGCCCACACACGCACTGCACGTGCCGATGATTCGCTGCGCGCGTGGATTGCCGCGTACTGGCCGACGATCCGGCTGGGTGTGCTGACCTCGGTGTGCGGTTTTGCGTCGATGCTGTTCTCGGGCTTTCCGGGGCTTGTGCAGCTTGGAGCGTATTCGATTGTCGGGCTGGTGACGGCGGCGCTGGTCACACGTTATGTGTTGCCGCATCTGCGTGGTGCGCACGTGGAGATTCGCGACGTTGCCAAGCTCGGTGCGTGGCTGGCGCGCGCGGCACACGCCGCGCCACGCGTGCGCGGGTTGCTGGTGCTTGTTCTGGTGGGCGCATGTGCCGCACTTGTGCTGCATCGCGATGGCCTATGGAGCCGCGAACTGGCCGCGCTCAGCCCGGTGCCTGCGAAGAGCCAGGCACTCGATGCCAGCCTGCGCGCCGATGTGGGCGCGCCAGACGTGCGCTATCTGGTGGTGATTCCGGGTGCGACCGAACAGGCGGCCCTGCAGGGCGCGGAGAAGGTGGCCGCGCAACTGCAACCGTTGGTGGATGCGGGCGTGCTGGCTGGGTTCGAGAACCCCGCACGCTATCTGCCCAGCGATGCCACGCAGCGTGCGCGCCTGGCCAGCCTGCTGCCTGCCGATGTGCTGACCGCGCGCATGCGCGCCGCCGTCGAAGACCAGCCCATCCGCGTGAAGCCCGATCTCTTCGCCCCGTTCATCGCCGATGTGGCTGCTGCACGCACGCAACCGCTGCTGCGTCGCGCAGACCTGCAAGGCACGTCGATGGCCCTGGCCGTGGATGCACTGTTGACGGAGCGTGACAGTCAATGGAGCGCCATGTTGCCGTTGCGCGCACCCGCTCACACGGCAAACCAACCCGGCCTGGATGCTGCTGCCATCCGTACCGCCGTCGAGCGCGCCAACCTGCCCGGCGCACTCTTCGTGGATCTAAAAGCCGAAGCCGACCGCCTGTACGTCGACTACGTGCGCGAAGACATCCACCTGTCGCTGGCAGGCTTCGCAGCGATTGCGTTGTTGCTGTTGATCACGCTGCGCTCTGCACAACGCACGTTGCGCGCGTTGGCGCCGCTGGTGGCAGCGGTACTGGTCGTCACCGCCGGTTTTGCGCTGACAGGCGTGCAACTGACCATCCTGCATTTGGTGGGCATGCTGCTGATCGTGGCGGTGGGTTCGAACTATGCGCTGTTCTTCAACCAGCGCGCGGGCACGTCGAGCATCACACCGCAGACACTGGTGTCACTGCTGGTGGCGAACCTGGCGACGGTGGCCGGCTTCGGCCTGCTGGCCTTCTCGCGTGTGCCGATGCTGGAAACGTTCGGGCTGACGGTCGGCCCAGGCGCCATGTTGGCGCTGGTGTTTGCCGCCATCCTCGCGCCGCCGGCTGATTCCGACAGACACATCGCCGCATGAACGCTCCACCCACCAACACCCCCAACATGGCACGACGCTGGAAACCAACGCCGCTCATCACCGGCTCGCTGGCACTGCACGCCGGTGCGGCTATGGCGGTAGTGGCCCAGCCGTCGTCGTGGCCGTGGGCGAGCGGTGCGGTGGTTGCCTCGCACCTGGCGATGATGGCCGCAGGACTGTGGCCGCGCAGCGCACTGCTCGGTCCCAACTGGACACGCCTGCCTGCAACGGCCGGCCAGCAGATCGCGCTCACCATCGACGATGGCCCTGACCCTGAGGTCACGCCGCGCGTGCTCGA
Organism: Ralstonia sp. A12; assembly: GCF_000801955.1. Lineage (GTDB taxonomy): Bacteria > Pseudomonadota > Gammaproteobacteria > Burkholderiales > Burkholderiaceae > Ralstonia. Next base: position 184,962 of record NZ_JSZO01000014.1, on the reverse strand, counting down.
TCTGCTGGACACATACGGCGCCCGCGCCACGTTCTTCTGCATTGGCGATCTGGCGCGCCGGCACCCGCACTGCGTCGAGGCCATCGTCGCGCGCGGACACGCGGTGGAAAACCACAGCCAGCGCCACCGGCACAACTTCTCGGTGCAGGGCCCCGGCGCGCTGCGGCGCGAAATCGCGGCGGCGCAGAACACGCTGACGGAAATCACCGGCACGCGCCCCCTGTTCTTCCGTGCACCCGCCGGATTGCGCAACCCGTTCCTCGAACCCGTGTTGTGCCAGCTCGGCCTGCAACTGGCGAGCTGGACCCGACGCGGCTTTGACACACGCTCGCACGATGCGGCGGCGGTGGCGCGGCGCTTGCTGCACAACCTGGCAGCGCGGGACATCCTGCTCGTGCACGACGGTCACGCGGCGCGCGATGCTCGCGGCGAGCCTGTGCTGCTGGCCGCACTGCCAATCGTGCTGCAGGCAGCGGCGCAAGCCCAGTTGCAGTGCATCACCCTGTGCGCGGCGTTGGCATTGGAAGCTTCGCCGCCGGGCGGACCGCAAGTGACCGTTTGATAAAATTTGTGTACGTAGCCGGCCCGGATTCGCCAGACGTCGGCCAAGCCTCACCCCATCAACTGCCCCGACCCCACCCCCGTGAAGCCCCTACTGCTCACGCATTTCACCGCCACGAGTTGCATCGGACGTGGCCTCGACGCCACGCTCGACGCGCTGCGCGGGCAGCGTGGCGGCCTGGTGCCCTGCGACTTCCCACGGGCAGACCTCGACACCTGGATCGGCGCAGTGGACGGCGCAGACGCAGAACGCCTGCGCCCGAACCTGTCCGATTTCGATTGCCGCAACAACCGCCTGGCACAGATCGGCCTCACGCAAGACGGCTTTGCCGAGCAGGTTGAAGCCGCCAAAGCACGCTACGGCGCCAAACGCGTCGGCGTGTTCATCGGCACCAGCACCTCCGGCATCCTGCAGGCGGAACACGCCTACCAGCACCGTGACGCCCAAACCGGCGCGCTGCCGGCTGACTTCCACTACGCGCACACGCACAACATCTACTCGCCTGCCGCGTTCGTACGGGCGTATTTCGGGCTGGGTGGGCCGTCGATGACGATCTCGTCGGCCTGCTCGTCGGGCGCCAAGGTGTTTGCCTCGGCGCGGCGCATGCTGGCGGCCGGCCTGATCGATGCGGCGGTGGTAGGCGGTGTGGATTCGCTGTGCCTGACTGCGCTGTATGGCTTCAACTCGCTGGAGCTGCTGTCGCAGCAGCCGTGCCGGCCGTGCGATGTCGCGCGGGATGGCATCTCGATCGGCGAGGCCGCCGCCTTTGTACTGCTCGAACGCGCGCCCGATGCGGATCAAGCCTTGGACGCGCTCGACGAAAACGCGATCCTGCTGCTCGGCATCGGCGAATCGAGCGACGCCCATCACATGTCGACGCCGCACCCCGAAGGCCTGGGCGCACGCGCGGCGATGGCGCAAGCGCTGACCGCCAGCGGCCTCGACGCAAAAGACATCGACTACATCAACCTGCACGGCACCGGCACGCTGAGCAACGACGCCGCCGAGGGCCACGCCATCCACGCCCTGTTCGACGGCACGCCGTGCAGTTCGACCAAAGGCGCGACCGGCCACACGCTGGGCGCGGCAGGTGCGCTGGAAGCCGTGATCACCGCACTGGCGCTGCGCCACCAGATCCTGCCGGCCGGCATCAACACCACGCAGCCGGACCCCGCATTGGCCCTCAACTACGTGACGAACAGCCGTGCAGCCGACATGCGCACCGCGCTCAGCAACGCATTTGGTTTTGGCGGCACAAACTGCAGCCTCATCTTCGGTCGTGCCGACCGTGCCAGCCACTAGGGTCTGTTCGCATATGCAACGTACGCACGCAAGGGTTGGCCCGAGCGGGGGCCATCTGCTTTGTCGGAACGCCTTGCAAAGGGAGCAACCCTTTGCGGCGACGTCCTTCACGCATCTGGCCCCCGCTCGGGCCAACGTGCGCACGTTGCATATGCGAACAGACCCTATCGCACCATGACCCGACTGAGCGCCTTCATTGAAAGCATCGGCCTGCTCGGGCCCGGCCTGCCGGGTTGGCCGCAGGCGGCGGACGTTCTTGCCGGGCGCGTGGCGTACTCGGCCGAACGCACCGTCCTGCCCTCACCGACAAGCCTGCCGTCCGTCGAGCGGCGCCGCACAGGGCCGGTCGTCAAGCTGGCACTCGCGGTTGGCCACGAAGCTGTGACCGCCAGCGGACGCGATGCCGCCACGCTCGCCACCGTGTTCAGTTCATCCGGCGGCGACGGCCAGAACTGCCACGTGATCTGCGAAACGCTGGCGAGCGATGATCGCAAGCTGTCGCCCACGCGCTTCCACAATTCCGTGCACAACGCACCGGCGGGCTACTGGAGCATCGCCACGCATGCCACCGCGCCATCCAACGTGCTGTGCGCGCACGACGGCAGCTTTGCTGCGGGTCTGCTGGAGAGCCTCTGCCAGGTCACGGTTGATGCGGCAGCCAACCTGCTGATTGTGTATGACGCCGACTACCCCGAGCCGCTGCGCGCGGTGCGGCCGGTGCCTGATGCGTTTGCCGTGGCACTGGTGCTCGCGCCCGAACCGAGCGCACATACGTTGGCACGCATCGATGTCGCCCTGACCGATGCCCACGCCACGACACTGGCACACGCCAAACTCGAAGCACTGCGCAGCGGCAATCCCGCCGCGCGCGCACTGCCGCTGCTCGAAGTGCTGGCGACGCGGCATGCGCAAAGCGTGGTGCTCGACTATCTGCCCGACACGCGCCTGCAGGTGGATGTCGTCCTGCGAGGCGCCGATGGCGTCTTCAGCAAGCGCGCGCCATGACACAGGGCGCACCACTGTCGCCGCCGCTCGACCGAAGCTGGATTGCCGCGCGCATTCCACACAGCGGTGCGATGTGCCTGCTCGACACCGTGCTCGCCTGGGACGACGCGCGCATCCATTGCACCGCCATCAGCCACCGCGATCCGGCCAACCCGCTGCGCGCGCACGATCGGCTGGCAGCAGTGTGTGGCGTCGAATACGCCGCACAGGCGATGGCCGTACACGGTGCCCTGCTTGATGTGGCACATGAGACCGCTCAGCAGCGTCCGCGCGCAGGCTTTCTCGCCAGTGTGCGCAGCGTTGAAGCGCACGTCGATCGGCTCGACACGTTTGACGCGCCGCTCGACATCGAAGCCGAGCGCATCAGCGGAGACGGTAACAACGTGTTGTATCGCTTTACCGTGCGCTGCGCCGAGCGCATCCTGTTGACCGGTCGCGCCGCCGTCGTGCTCGACGCGTCCGCCGTATGAATGTGTTTGAGAGGAATCCCCCTGTGAAAGGTCGTCTGCTCCCGCTCGCCGCGCTATTGCTGGCACTGCTCAGCCCCATCGCCCATGCCGACCTGTCTGAGACGAAAGAGAACATCAAGCAGGGCACCAAGGAAGCAGCCAGAAAGACCGGGCATGCGGCAAAAGAAGCCGGCCATGCCACAGCCAATGCCGCGCGTGCGGTTGGGCATGGTGTGAAGAACGCGGCGCATGCCACCAAATGCGGTGTGAAGCACGTCTTCAAGAAGCCCTGCGATAGCGATTGAAGCCATCGCGTTGGTGGATACGAAACACACCCGGCTGTCCGTCACGGACGCCGGGTTTTTTGTTGCTCAGCCGATGCGTTACTGCACAGTGCGGCCTGCGGTGGCGCATTGTGCTCCTGGGCTAGGGATGACCGCCACCGCCCTCCGGATACCCACGGCCGCCACACGGCTCAGCATGCGCCGAGGATGCCGATAGCGCGGCATAAGTTCCAACGGCGCCGCCAACCACGGTCAGCATGGCAACAGCAAGCAGGAGACGCTTCATCACGCGTTTCATGGCTTCTCTCCAGACCGGTGGGCATCGCCTCCTACAGTCTAGTTCGCCTGTTGCGCTCGAGCGCCCGCCAGCATGTTCCAGTTGGCGACGGAGGCGGACCCAAAGAAAAAGGCCCTGCAAATTCCCGCCTGACCCATTGATCAAGCAGAAACCTCAGGACCTTTCTTTACAGAGCTACGCCGAATCCCGTCAGAACGGGATGTCGTCATCCATATCCTCAAAACCATTCGACGGCGCTTGTTGACGACGTGCGCCAGCGCCCTGGCCACCACCTTGGCCGCCGCCTTCGCCGCCGCGCGAGTAACCACCGCCTTGGCCTTGGCTACGACCGCCGCCGTAACCACCGCCACCGCCGCCTTGACCGCCACGCGAGTAGCCACCGCCACCCTCGCCACCGCCCTCGCCGCCCATGCCTTGGCGGCCGCCGAGCATCTGCATTTGGTCTGCAACGATTTCGGTGCTGTATTGTTTCTGGCCGTCCTTTTCCCATTGACGGGTCTTGAGTCGGCCTTCGATGTAGACCGACGAACCCTTCTTCAGGTATTCGCCGGCGATTTCGGCCAGACGGCCAAAGAAGGCGATGCGGTGCCACTCGGTGGCTTCCTTCATTTCGCCGCTGGCTTTGTCCTTGTAGCGGTCGGTGGTCGCCACACGGATGTTGGTGACGGCGTCGCCGCTGGGCATGTAACGCGTTTCTGGATCGGCGCCGAGATTGCCGACGATGATGACTTTGTTGACGGACGCCATGATGAGTTTCCGAAGAGTAATTAAGTGATGCCGCCGTAGGCCCGGGTTAGTGTCGGCGCAGCGCCGGCATCTGCATGGGGCTCGCAATTATAAGCCACGCAAAAGCCAGCGCCGCGCAGCTTAGGAAAACTGCATGCTGCCCCGCGTGCAGCAGAATCCAGCCACCGCCCGCACCGCCCGCAAACAGCCCCAGCGCCTGCGTCGTGTTGTATACGCCCATGGCCGCGCCCTTGCGCACGCCCGGCGCGTACTTCGACACCAGCGAAGGCTGCGATGCCTCCAGCACGTTGAAGCCCAGGAAGTACACCAGCAGCGCAATCGACAGCGCGGTCAGTGTCGGATGCACTTCGCCCAGCGCCAGTTGCGCGACCATGACCAACGCCACGGCAGACAACAGCACGATCTTCATCTTGCCGCGCTTTTCCGCAGCAATGATGGCCGGCACCATCAGCACGAACGACACGCCCATCACCGGCAGGTAGACCTTCCAGTGCGAGTCGATCGGCAGGCCGGCGGCCTCCAGCATGTGCGGCAGCACGACAAACAGCGCCGTTTGCGTAGCATGCAGGGCAAACACGCCAAAGTTCAGGCGCAGCAATTCAGGGTTATGCAACACCTCGCGGAACGGCGCTTTCACGTGCTCGGGCGGACGCGGCGCATTCGGCACCACCCACAGCACCACGCCGATGGCGACGATTGCCAGCACGCCAATCGCCGTGAACATGCCCGGCATGCCCACCCAGCGGAAGATGATAGGTGCACTCACGATGGCCACGGCAAACGACAAGCCGATGCTGCCGCCGATCATGGCCATGGCCTTGGTGCGATGTTCTTCGCGCGTCAGGTCGGCCACGAAGGCGATGACCGCCGAGGAAATCGCCCCCGCGCCTTGGATGGCCCGCCCCACGGCGATGCCCGCCACGCTGTGCGAAAACGCGGCCACCAGGCTGCCGACCGCAAAGATCACCAGCCCCGTCACGATGACGGGCTTGCGTCCGAAGCGGTCTGATAACCAGCCGTAGGGGATATAGAGCACCGCCTGCGTCAGGCCATACACGCCAATGGCGAAGGCGACGAGTTGGGTGTTGTTGCCGTCGGGCAGCGTTTTTGCGAACACTGCAAAGACCGGCATGATCATGAACAAACCGAGCATGCGCAGCGCAAATATGCCGGCCAGCGAGGCGGCCGCTCGCAGCTCAAGGCCGGTCATGCGGCCGGAAGCGGAAGTCATGGATGGGGAGTCGGAAACTGGGTGCAGAAACCGCCGCAAAAAAGCGGCGGCAAGGACACTTGAACGATCTTTCGGACTGCCCCATCTGGGGCCGGGTACCCGCAAAACCGAAGTTCGGTATATTAGCAGGCTTACCCTTTTCCACCCCCTCCGCTCATTGCCGCACCCAACCTGGGCGGGCGGTCCTCAGCGCCAAGCTGCACATGGACGAAATCAAGATTCGTGGGGCCCGTACCCACAACCTGAAGAACATCAACCTCGACCTGCCGCGCAACCAGCTGGTCGTGATCACCGGGCTGTCGGGGTCGGGCAAGTCGTCGCTCGCGTTCGATACGCTGTATGCGGAGGGGCAGCGGCGCTATGTGGAGTCACTGTCGGCATATGCCCGGCAGTTCCTGCAGCTCATGGAGAAGCCCGACGTTGACCTGATCGAAGGCCTGTCGCCGGCCATCTCCATCGAACAGAAGGCAACGAGCCACAACCCGCGCTCGACGGTGGGTACCGTCACCGAGATCCACGACTACCTGCGTCTGCTGTATGCGCGCGCCGGCACACCTTACTGCCCCGATCACGGCCAGCCGCTGGAAGCACAGAGCGTGTCGCAGATGGTCGATGCCGTGCTGGCGCTGCCCGCCGACACCAAGCTGATGATCCTGGCGCCCGTAGTGGCCAACCGCAAGGGCGAGCACGTCGACCTGTTTGAAGCGATGCAGGCACAGGGTTTCGTGCGCTTCCGCATCCGCTCGGGTGGCGGTACCGCGCACGAGGCCGAAGCCAAGGTCTATGAAGTCGACAACCTGCCCAAGCTCAAGAAAAACGACAAGCACTCGATTGAGGTGGTGGTCGACCGCGTGAAGGTCAACCCGGAACTCAAGCAGCGCCTGGCCGAATCGTTCGAAACCGCGCTGCGCCTGGCCGACGGCCGCGCCATCGCGCTGGAAATGGACACCGGCAAGGAGCACGGTTTCAGCTCCAAGTTCGCCTGCCCGATCTGCTCGTATTCGCTGCAGGAGCTGGAGCCGCGGCTGTTCTCGTTCAACAACCCGATGGGCGCCTGCCCGCACTGCGACGGCCTGGGCCAGATCACGTTCTTCGATCCGAAGCGCGTGGTGGCCTTCCCGAACCTGTCGCTGGCTTCAGGCGCCATCAAGGGGTGGGACCGCCGCAACCAGTTCTACTTCCAGATGCTGCAGAGCCTGGCGGTGTTCTATGACGTCGACATCGACGTGCCGTTTGAAGAACTGTCGCCAGAGATGCAGCAGATCGTGCTGCATGGCTCGGACAAGCAGCAGATTCCGTTCACGTACATCAACGAGCGCGGCCGCACCACGGTGCGCGAGCATGCATTCGAGGGGATCATCCCCAACCTGGAGCGGCGCTACAAAGAGACCGATTCCATCGCCGTGCGCGAAGAACTGACCAAGTACCAGAACAACCAGCCCTGCCCCGAGTGCGAAGGCACGCGCCTGCGCCGCGAAGCCCGCAACGTCAAGCTGGGCGAGGCCGACCAGGCACGCGCCATCTACGAGATCAACGGCTGGCCGCTGCGCGACGCGTTGACGTATTTCCTGACGCTGAACATGCACGGCGCCAAGCGCGAGATCGCCGACAAGATCGTCAAGGAAATCTCCGCGCGGCTGAACTTCCTGAACAACGTCGGGCTGGATTACCTGTCGCTGGAACGCAGCGCCGACACGCTCTCGGGCGGTGAGGCGCAGCGCATTCGACTCGCTTCGCAGATCGGCTCGGGCCTGACCGGCGTGATGTACGTGCTGGATGAGCCGTCGATCGGCCTGCACCAGCGCGACAACGATCGCCTGATCGGCACACTTAAGCACCTGCGCGATCTCGGTAACTCGGTGCTAGTGGTCGAGCACGATGAAGACATGATCCGCGCGTCGGATTACGTGGTCGACATCGGCCCCGGTGCCGGTGTGCATGGTGGCCAGATCATTGCCGAGGGCACGCCCAAGCAGGTCGAGCAATCGCCCGCGTCGCTCACGGGCGAATACCTCTCGGGCAAGCGCCGCATCGAGGTGCCCAAGCAGCGCACGGCACCCGATGAGGAACGCTGGCTGCGCATCATCAACGCCAGCGGCAACAACCTCAGGGGCGTGTCGGCGGACATCCCGGTCGGGCTGCTGACGTGCATCACGGGGGTGTCGGGCTCAGGCAAGTCGACGCTGATCAACGACACGCTGTATCACGCGGTGGCGCGCCATCTATATGGCTCCACGCCGGAGCCGGCGGCGCATGACCGCATCGACGGGCTGGAGCATTTCGACAAGGTCATCAACGTCGACCAATCGCCGATTGGCCGCACGCCACGTTCGAACCCGGCCACCTACACGGGGCTGTTTACGCCGATCCGCGAGCTGTTTGCGGGTGTACCGTCGGCCAAGGAGCGCGGGTATGACCCGGGCCGCTTCTCGTTCAACGTCAAGGGTGGCCGCTGCGAGGCCTGCCAGGGCGACGGCGTGCTCAAGGTCGAGATGCACTTCCTGCCCGACGTGTACGTGCCGTGCGACGTGTGCCACGGCAAGCGCTACAACCGTGAGACGCTGGAAGTGCTCTACAAGGGCAAGAACATCACCGAAGTGCTGGAGATGACGGTGGAGCAGGCGCACGAGTTCTTCGCGCCGGTGCCGGTGGTGCGCCGCAAGCTGCAGACGCTGCTGGACGTGGGCCTGGGCTACATCCGCCTGGGGCAATCGGCGACGACACTGTCGGGCGGCGAGGCGCAGCGCGTGAAGCTGTCACTGGAGCTATCGAAGCGCGATACCGGCCGCACGCTCTACATCCTGGACGAGCCGACCACCGGCCTGCACTTCCACGACATCGAACTGCTGCTCAAGGTCATCTACAAGCTGCGCGACCACGGCAACACGATCGTCATCATCGAGCACAACCTCGACGTGATCAAAACGGCGGACTGGCTGCTCGATCTGGGGCCGGAAGGCGGTGCGGGCGGCGGGCAAATCATCGCCAAGGGCACGCCGGAGGATTTGGCGAAGAACAAGGCGAGTTTTACCGGTAAGTACCTCGCACCGCTGCTCAAGCGCAAGTAAGCCGATGTGGGTGTCGTGGGGCGCGGCTTGCAATCAAACAGCCGCGCCCTACGATGAAGAGCGTTCCCACCCCTCAGGAGCGCCGCCATGGACCTCACCGTGGTGCCCATCGTCAAGCCGGAGACGACCAACTTCATCTTCGGCCAGTCGCACTTCATCAAGACTGTGGAAGACCTCCACGAAGCGCTCGTGGGTGCGGTACCGGGCATCCGCTTCGGCATCGCGTTCTGCGAGGCGTCGGGCAAGCGGCTCGTGCGCTGGTCGGGCAATGACGACGTGGCCCTCGCGCTCGCGCGGGACAACGCGTTGGCCATCGGCGCGGGCCATACCTTTCTAATCTTTCTGGGCGACGGGTTCTTCCCCGTCAATGTGCTGGCTGCCGTGCGCGCGGTGCCGGAGGTGTGCCGCATCTACTGCGCCACGGCCAATCCGACGCAAGTGATCGTCGCGCAGACGGAGCAAGGGCGTGGCGTGCTCGGTGTGGTGGATGGCGCCTCGCCGCTGGGCATCGAGACCGATGCCGACATCGCGTGGCGCAAGGACCTGCTGCGGCAGATCGGCTACAAGCTGTAGTGCTCAGGCCTCCGACGCAACCGCGCCGTCGCGCTCTTGCATGCGGCTGCGGTTGAGCAGCCCGGCCTCGTCCAGCACCGGATACGCCGCCGCGCAGAACAGCGAGTTCAGCCGCTTGAAATCGCTGATGATGTCCAGATGCAGCGAGCTGGTCTCGATGCTCTCGGAAGTCTGCGCGGAGATGCGCGTGAGATGGCTGCGCGCATAGCGCTTTTCCAGATCGCGGAAGGTCGCCTTCTCCAGCATCAGCCGTTGCGCACTGGGCAGGTCGCCGGTCAGGAACACCGACATCGAAAGCTTGAGGTTGGCGACCAGCCGCGTATGCATGTCTTCCAGCTCTTGCATGCCGGCCTCGGAGAAGGTCAGCTTGTGCGCGATCTTCTTCTCGCGCACATCCTGCAGCAGGCGATCGATGATGTCCCCAGCATGCTCCAGGTTGATGGTGACCGAGATGATGTCGGCCCAACGTTTGCCCTCGCGATCGTCCAGCGCCTCGTGGCTGAGTTGCGTGAGGTAGAACTTGACGGCCGTGTAGAGCGCGTCGACCTCGTCGTCAACGGCGCGTGTGGTCTGCAGCAGGCGCACGTCATCGGTCTTGAGCACGCGCAGCGTGTTCTCCAGCATGTGCTCGACGCGGTCGCCGATGCGCAGCACTTCACGCGAGGCGTTGCCCAGCGCCAGCGTGGGCGTGGCCAGTGCCGACGGGTCGAGATAGCGCGGCGCGACCAGTTCATCCAGATGCCGGCCGCCCGGCAGGATGCGCGTGCACAGGCGGGCCATCTGCTCGGTGAAGCCAATCAACAGCGCCGCCAGCGCCACGTTGAACAACACGTGGAACGCGACCACCACGTGCTGCAACGCTACCCCAACATGCGGCGCCAGCACGGCCAGCTTGCCGAGGAACGGCACCACCAGCACAGCACCCAGCACGCGTGAGAGCAGGTTGCCCAGCGTCGCCCGGCGCGCTGACTGACTGGATGCCGGCGTGGTCGCCAATGCGGCGATGGCACTGCCGATGTTGGCCCCCAGCACGATTGCAAAGGCCACCTTGACCGACACCGCCGCGGAGGTCGCCAGCGTGGCGCAGAACAGCACCACGGCCAGGCTCGAATAGCACAGCAGCGTCAGCACCGCGCCGATCAGGATGTTCAGGCCGGTGTCCGCCGAGATGGAACTGAGCAGCACGCGCAGCGCGTTCGCCTCGACCATCGGACTGGCCGCTACTGCAATCAGCTCCAGTGCCAGCGTGATCAGCCCCAGGCCGATCAGCACTCGCCCGAAATGCCCGACCGGGCTGCCCTTGCGCGACAGATGCAGGATCACACCAAAGAAGATCAGCAGCGGCGAGAGCCATGACAGATTCAGCGCGAACACCTGCGCCATCAGCGCCGTGCCCACGTTGGCGCCCAGCAGGATCGCCAGCGCCGACGACACGCCCATCAGCCCCTGCGCAACAAACGCGCCGACGATGGTGGCCGTTGCGTTACTGCTCTGCACCAGGCATGTCACGCCAATGCCGGCCAGCAGTGCAGAGAACCGGTTCGACACGCTGCGCGACAGCAGCCGGCGCAGGTCCGCGCCGTACAGACGCAGCATGCCGACCTTGACGGTCTGTGTGCCCCACACCAGCAAGGCCACACCCGAGAGCAGTTTGAGCAGCGTGTACATCGCGGTTTGCGTTGCGCCTACTTGGTCAGCGCCACGCGCAGGCCCAGCCCGATGAAAATGCAACCGCTCACGCGATCGAGCCACAGCGATGCGCGCGGCGTGCGGCGCATCCAGCCGCCCAGTGCGGCCGCGCACCAGCCATACAGACTGAACACGACGATGGTCTGCGCCATGAACACGCCGCCCAGCAGCAGCATCTGCAGCGCCGCATGCCCGGCCTGCGCATCGACAAACTGCGGCAGGAACACTACGAAGAAGAGCGTCACCTTCGGGTTGAGCAGATTGGCGAACACGCTCTGGCGAAATACCTGCCACAGGTCCGGCACCGCCTGCGGGCCACCGTTGTTCAAGCCGACACCGCCCTTGCTGCGCAGCGCCTGCACGCCCAGCCAGATCAGGTAAGCCGCGCCCAGCCAGCGGATCGCCTGAAACGCCACCGGCGAGGATTGCAACACCGCCGCCAGCCCCAGCGCCGCCAGCGTCGTATGGAACAGGCAGCCCGAGGCAAACCCGGCCGCCGCCGCCAACCCGGCTTTGCGGCCCTGGCTCGCACCACGCGCGATCACCTGCAGGTTGTCCGGCCCCGGCATCACCGTGATGGCGATGGAGGTCAGCAGGAACAGCAACACATGGGGCATCGGCGCCTCCTGGCAGCAGAAGAAAAAGCGGAAGGGACCATGCTACCGCGCACGGTCACAAAGTGTCATATTTTTGTCACATGAGCGTATGCGGCGAATGCAGCGCCCCAGTGCCATCCCTGCGCGTCAATGGCCGCCGAAATTGCACACGGTGAACAACGGCAATCCACCCTCGATCAGCAATTGCGAGCCCCCCAGTTCCGGCAGGTCGACAATCGCCGCGCCCTCCACCACCGTCGCACCCAGCCGTTCCAGCAGGCGCTTGCCGGCCATCATGGTGCCGCCGGTGGCGATCAGGTCGTCGATGAGCAGGACGCGGTCGCCGGGCTTGCAGGCGTCAGAATGAATTTCCACCGTCGCGCTGCCGTATTCGAGTTGGTACTCCTCCGCCACCGTGGTGAACGGCAGCTTGCCCTTCTTGCGAATCGGCACGAAGCCCAGATTCAGCTCATACGCCACGATCGAGCCCAGGATGAAGCCGCGCGCATCAATGCCCGCCACCAGGTTCAGCCCCTGCCCCATGTAGCGATGGATGAACACGTCCACCAGCACGCGCAGGCTCTTCGGGTCCTGCAGCAGCGGCGTGATATCGCGGAACATCACCCCCGGCTGCGGCCAGTCCGGCACGGTGCGGATGCGGTCGCGCAGGTAGCGTGTCACGTCGCCCAGCTCGGTGGACGCAGGCACGGACGACGGCGTCAGCAAGGCCGCTTGATGGTGAGGAACGTTGGTCATGACAGGAATGGGAAAAGACGATTTGCGCGGACTGTGGTAACCGGCTACCACCCACGGCAGGCAGTGCGTCACCACAATGGGCAGACCGCAACCATACAGGAGACAACCGTGGCGAAGAAGATTCTGATGCTGGTGGGCGACTATGTCGAAGACTACGAAGTGATGGTGCCCTTCCAGGCCCTGCAGATGGTCGGCCACACGGTGCATGCGGTCTGCCCCGACAAGCGCGCCGGCGACTCTGTTGCCACCGCCGTGCACGATTTTGAAGGCGCGCAGACGTACTCCGAAAAACCCGGCCATCGCTTTGCCCTCAACGCCGCCTTTGCCGAGATCGACCCCGCGGCCTATGACGCACTCGTCGTGCCTGGCGGCCGCGCGCCCGAGTACCTGCGCTTGAACGCCCGCGTGCTTGAGATCGTGCGCCACTTCGCCCGTGCCGATAAACCCGTCGCGGCCATCTGCCACGGGGCGCAGTTGCTGTCGGCGGCAGGGGTGCTGGAAGGCAAGGCGTGTTCGGCGTACCCGGCATGTGGCCCAGAAGTCACGGCGGCAGGCGGTACCTTCCAGGACATTCCCGTCGACCAGGCCTACACCGACGGCAAGCTGGTGACCGCCCCCGCCTGGCCGGCGCATCCCGCGTGGCTCGCGCAGTTTCTTGAAGTCCTGGGCACGCGGGTTCTACACTGATCGGGCTGCCCGCACGCCGGGCGCTCCTCCCGGAGACCCGATATGTGCGAAATCTTCATCCGCGCCAATCCCCACTCGTACGACACGCTGGCCCGCTCGCTGCGCCTGCAGGGCGTGGCGACCAGCGTGCGCCTGGAATGCCTGTTCTGGGAGGTGCTGGAAGAAATCGGCCAGCGCGATGGCCTGACGGTCAGTCAACTGATCGGCAAGCTGTATGACGAGTTGCTGGAACATCGGGGCGAGGTTGCCAACTTTGCCTCGTTCCTGCGCGTCTGCTGCCTGCGCTATCTGATGCTGCAGCAGGGCGGGCGCATTCCGGCCGATACGCGCGTATCGATTCGCTCGCTGGACGCAGCCGCCGTGCTGGCGGGCTTGCCGCCGAGCTTGGCCGACAGCCCACCGCCGCGCCGCTCACGCGGGCCGTTGCTCGAAGCGCTGACCAAATAGCGACCGCGAAATCAACGCGGCGAGAGCCGCTCCTCTGCCATCTGCAGCCCTTCGGGCGTGCCGCGCAGCACGACGATATCGCCCAACTCCAGCACCGTATCCGGGTCCGGATCGAGCGCACGAATACCCTGGCGCCGGATCGCCGTCACCGAGGTCTTGAAGGTTTCCAGCCCCATCGTGCCGAGCTTGTGTCCGATGGCGGGTGAGCCCTTGGCCAGCGGCACCGAGTGCAGACGCACGGCATCGCGCTCCAGCATGTCCTCTTCATCGTCCTGGCCGTGGAAGTAGCCGCGCAGCAGGCCGTAGCGTGCATCGCGCATCTCCTGCGCCCGCCGCACCACACGGCGCAACGGCACGCCAAGCAGCACCAGCGCGTGCGAGGCCAGCATCAGGCTACCTTCGATGATCTCGGGTACGACCTCGGTGGCGCCCGCCTGCTGCAGGCGGTCCAAGTCGGCATCGTCAATCGTGCGCACAATCACGGGCAGGGTCGGCTCCAGCGCCTGCACGTGGTGCAGCACCTTCAGCGCGGAGGCCGTATCCGCATACGTAATGGCAACCGCCGCCGCGCGGTGGATACCGGCTGCCACCAGCGATTCACGCCGCGCCGCATCGCCGTAGACCACGTGCTCGCCCGCTGCCGCTGCATCGCGCACGCGATCCGGGTCCAGGTCGAGCGCCATGTAGCCGATGCCTTCCTGCTCCAGCATGTGCGCCAGGTTCTGCCCGCTGCGCCCGTAGCCGCAGATGATGACGTGGCGCTCGGTGGCGATGCTCTGCGCAGCGATCTTGGTCATCGCCAGCGATTGCAGCAGCCAATCCGTGCGCGAGAACCGCATGGCGATCACATCGCTGTACTGAATCAGGAATGGCGCGATCAGCATCGACAGCAGCATCGCCGCCAGAATCGCCTGGCTGAGCAGCGGGTCGATCAGGTGCATGCCGTCGATCTGGTTGAGCAGCACAAAGCCGAATTCACCGGCCTGCGCCAGGCCCAGCGCCGTCCGGATCGCCGCGCCGCCGCCTGAGCCGAAGCCGCGCGCAAGAAACGCAATCAGCACGAACTTGAACAGCACCGGCCCGGCCACCAGCGCCAGCACCAGCGCCCAGTGCTCAACAACCACGCGCGGGTCCAGCAGCATGCCAACGGTCACGAAGAACAAGCCCAGCAGCACGTCGCGGAACGGCTTGATGTCTTCTTCCACCTGCAACTTGTATGGTGTTTCCGACACCAGCATGCCGGCCAGGAACGCGCCCAGCGCCATCGACAGCCCCAGCCGCTCGGTCAGCGCCGCCATGCCCAGCGTCACCAGCAGCAGGTTCAGCATGAACAGCTCCTGCGAGCGGCGCGCCGCCACCAGGTGGAACCAGCGCGACAGCAGCTTCTGCCCCAGGAACAGGATCAACACCAGCGCGACGGTGATCTTCACAGCGGCAATGGAGAGCGCCAGCACCAGGTCAGATGGATTCTTGCCCAGGGACGGCACCACAATCAGCAGCAGCACCACCGCCAGATCCTGGAACAGCAGCACGCTGATGATGTTGCGGCCGTGCTCGGTCTCAAGCTGCAGGCGCTCGGCCAGCATCTTCGAGACGATGGCCGTGGACGACATTGCCAACGCACCGCCCAGGGCCAGCCCGGCTTGCCACGACAGCGGATACCAGTGCGACAGCAGCATGGTGATCGGTACCGTCAGCAGCATGGTCAGCGCCACCTGCGACGCGCCCAGGCCGAACACCTGCCGCCGCATCGAACGCAGCTTGGAGAGATTGAACTCCAGCCCGATCGAGAACATCAGGAACACCACGCCAAACTCGGCGAGGTAGCGCGTCTGCGCAGAATCGGACTCCAGCCCCGTCGCCTTCGGCCCGATCAGCACGCCCACCACCAGATAGGCCAGCATCGGCGGCAATTGCAGCATGCGGAACAACACCACGCCGATCACGGCGGCGGCCAACAACACGAGAGTGAGTTCCAGCGGCGAATGCATGCAGCGCAAGGGGCCCAGCACTAGGCCAAGCGAAAGAGGTTGGACAGGGCGGACAGTACCCGCGCATCAGGACGGTGCACGTGGCAAACATGCCGCAGACAGCACGCAGCGCGTTGCAAGACCGATGCCAGGGTATAAACGAAGAACGCGATACGCGGGACGCCGCAGAGCAAAAAATGACGGCGTGGCGACGGGAAGGAAAGTGGTTTGAAAGAGAATTGCCGCGGCGCAGCAAAACGAAGCGCCCGTACGCTCCGCGACTCCCCGCAAGCCAAGCCCCGATACGTGCCAAAGCGCGCGGCAAGCGGCCGGGACCAGTGTCAATCGTTGTTATACTTCGCCGCCATGATAGCGAATTTCAATCCGGATCGAGCGCTTGCGCTGGCGCAGCAAACCTTCGACATCGAAGCGCAAGCCGTGCTCGGCCTCAAATCCCAGGTGTCCGCCGACTTTGCGCGCGCGGTCGAGATGGTGCTCGGTTGCACGGGACGCGTGGTCGTCTCGGGCATGGGCAAATCGGGTCACATTGCGCGCAAGATCGCGGCCACGCTGGCCTCGACCGGCACGCCGGCCTTTTTCGTGCACCCGGCCGAAGCCAGCCATGGCGATCTGGGCATGGTCACGCGTGACGACGTCTTCATCGGCTTTTCCAATTCCGGCGAGGTGTCGGAGCTGAACGCCATCCTGCCGCTCGTCAAGCGGCTGGGCGCCAAGCTGATCGCCGTGACGGGCAACCCGGAGTCCTCCCTCGGCAAGCATGCGGATGTCGTGCTGAATTCACACGTCGACGTCGAAGCCTGCCCCCTGAACCTGGCCCCCACCGCCAGCACCACCGCCCAGATCGCACTGGGCGATGCGCTGGCCGTGGCCGTGCTCGATGCACGTGGCTTTGGCGCCGAAGATTTCGCCCGCTCGCACCCGGGCGGGTCGCTCGGCCGCAAGCTGCTCACGCACGTACGTGACGTCATGCGCGCAGGGGACGCCGTGCCGCGCGTGCTGGAAGACACGCCGCTGTCGCAGGCGCTGATGGAAATCACCCGCAAGGGCATGGCAATGACCGCCGTGGTCGACGCCGATGGCCGTGCCGTGGGCGTCTTCACCGATGGCGACCTGCGCCGCCTGCTAGAAACGCCGCGCGACTGGCGCACCGTGCCAATGCATGAAGTCATGCATCGCAACCCGCGCTCGATCGGCCCGGATCAGCTCGCGGTCGAGGCCGTCGAGGTCATGGAAACGCACCGCATCAACCAACTGCTGGTGGTCGATGCCGCCGGCATGCTGGCGGGCGCGCTGCACATCCACGACCTGACGCGCGCCAAGGTCATCTGACATTCCGCTGATGTCCGCCCCGGCAGAATCTCCCGTCCACAGCAACATCGACGCACGCTTTCCGCAGGCAATGGAACGCGCCGCCCGCGTGCGCCTGATGGTGTTCGACGTGGATGGCGTGCTGACCGACGGCCGCCTGCTGGTTGGCCCCGAGGGCGAGATCAGCAAAGCCTTTGACACGCTCGACGGCCACGGCATCAAGCTGCTGGCCCAGGCCGGCATCACGTCGGCCATCATCACCGGCCGGCAATCCGAAATCGTCGCCTGGCGCGCCGGGGAACTTGGCATCGAACATCTGTACCAAGGCATCACCGACAAGCGCGAGGCGTTTGCCCGCCTGTTGGCCGCTACCGAACTACAACCGGCCGATGCCGGCTACATGGGCGACGACTGGCCCGACCTGCCGGTGATGACGCTGGTGGGCTTTGCCGCCTGCCCCGCCCAGGCCCACGCTGAACTGCGCAACCGTGCCCACTATGTCGCCCAGGCGACGGGCGGCCGCGGCGCCGTGCGCGAAGTGGCCGACCTGATCCTCAAGGCCCAGGGCGCCTACGACAACCTGCTCGCACAACTGCTGCAGGCTCCGCAAACTTTCTGACCCCATGGCCAGCGAACGCTCCCAACGCCTCGTCTCCACCGTGCTGCAAATCATGCTGCGCGGGCTGCCGATCCTGCTGATGGCGATCGTCTGCGGTGTGACGTTCCTGCTGGTGCAGGTCAACACACCGCAAACCGACGAGACCGCCAACCAACCCAAGCGCCACGTGGCCGACTACATGATGGACGGTGTCTCAGCCACCGCGCTGGACGAAAAAGGCGTCACCAAATACCGCTTTACCGGCGTCCACATGAACCACTACGAGGATGACCTGACCTACGACGTCACCTTCCCGGCGCTGCGCGTATACGCGCCTGATCGCCCGCAGGTGACCGCCCGCGCCGACCTCGGAAAGATGAACGGCGAAGGCACCATCATCGATCTGTACAACAATGCCAAGGTTGTCCGCGCGCAAGGCCCTGATCCGCATCAGGACCCGCTGATGACCGCCGATTCGACCTACTTCCAAGTGCTGCTCAACGACGACGTCGTGCGCACCGACAAGCCGGTCGAACTGCACCGCGGGCCGTCGATCATGAACGCCAACAGCCTCACCTTCAACAACGTGACGCGCCAAGTACAATTGCTCGGCAATGTGCGCGGCCGAATCGAAGGGCTGGGAGCGCCGAAGCAGTAAACTTCGCCTCCGACACCTGACCACGCCCATCGATCGCGCTCTTCTCTGTCTGAATTGATCTCCATGACCGACTCTCTCCGTGCCGCCGGCCTTGCCATCGCTGCTGCGCTGCTGCTCCCGGCCCTGCCCGCGCATGCCGAGCGCGCCGACCGCGACAAGCCGCTGGTGCTCGAAGCCGACAACGCCAGCTACGACGATCTGAAGCAGGTCTACCACCTGACCGGCAACGTCGTGCTGACCAAGGGCACCATGGTGCTGCGCTCCGACGAGGCCGATCTGCGCACCGACCCGGAGGGCTACAACTACGCCATCGCCACCTCCAAGCCCGGCAACCTGGCCTTCATCCGCCAGAAGCGCGACAACGTCGACGAATACATCCAGGGTTGGGGCGAGCGCATCGAGTACGACGGCAAGCAAGAGATTTCCAAGCTGATCACGCGCGCGCGCATGGAGCGCCTGCAGGGTGCCACGCAGCTCGACGAGATCCGCGGCGCCGTCATCACGTACGACGGCCAGAAGGAGTTCTACACGGCCTCCGGCGGTCCGGAGAACACGACCGCCGCCAACCCGTCGGGCCGCGTGCGCGCCGTTCTCGCACCGCGTACCGGCACGCCGGGCACGCCTGCCCCTGCTGCCAAGCCCTGATCCGTTCCGCTCGCTTTCTGTTTCGCCTATGTCCGCAACTACCCTCGCCCCCAAAACCGTCGCGCCGCAGGCCACGACCTCTAGCACGCTGGTCGTACGCCATCTGAAAAAGCGCTACGGCACACGCACGGTGGTCAAGGACGTGTCGCTCGACGTGAAGAGCGGCGAAGTGGTCGGCCTGCTTGGCCCGAACGGCGCGGGCAAAACCACGTCGTTCTACATGATCGTAGGCCTGGTCGCACTGGACGCCGGCGACATCGTGCTCGACGGCGAGCACATCAGCCGTCTGCCGATCCACCAGCGCGCGCGCATGGGCCTGTCGTATCTGCCGCAGGAAGCCTCGGTGTTCCGCAAGCTCAACGTGCAGGAGAACATCCGCGCCGTGCTTGAGCTGCAGGAACAGGATGGCAAGAAGCTCACGCAGGACGAAGTCAACCGTCGCCTCGACGGCCTGCTCGACGATCTGCAAATCGCCCACCTGCGCGACAACCCCGCGCTGTCGCTTTCGGGCGGTGAGCGCCGCCGCGTGGAAATTGCCCGGGCACTGGCCTCGTCGCCGCGCTTCATCCTGCTCGATGAACCGTTTGCCGGCGTGGACCCGATCGCCGTGGGTGAAATCCAGCGCATCGTCAGCTTCCTGAAAGACCGCAATATCGGCGTGCTGATCACCGATCACAACGTGCGCGAAACGCTTGGCATCTGCGATCACGCCTACATCATCAGCGAAGGCTCGGTGCTTGCCGCCGGAAGCCCCGCGCAGATCATCGAAAACGAGGATGTGCGCAAGGTCTATCTGGGCGATAACTTCCGGATGTAAGTCACGCGTCTGGGTGTGGCCACCCTTACGTCTTAAGGACGTGGCAAAGGCGCACCATAAAGCAAAATCCGTTCCATCGACTGACTGTTGGGCATAGAATAGCCCGCATGAAACAGTCGCTCCAGCTCCGCCTCTCTCAGCATCTTGCGCTCACGCCGCAGCTGCAGCAGTCCATCCGGCTGCTGCAGTTATCGACCATCGAACTGCAGCAGGAAGTTGAACAGGCACTGACCGAGAACCCGCTACTGGAGCGAGAAAACGAGTGGCTCGACACCTCCGCGCGTATCGGAGCGGATGGCTCCGTCAACGCGCTGCAGAACAACAACGCCACGCCGCTGCCCACCGAATCGCCACCGCCCTCACCCAACGGCGCAGACAGCAGCGACGCCCCTGACAACAGCTACGAGAACGGCGCCGACTTCGACAGCGATTACGGCTCCGATCGCTCCGACTGGAGCCTCGACGACTTCGCTCGCAAACCGCAATCGGACGAAGACGATCGCGCCCCGCTGCAGTTGCGCGAGGCCGAGCAAAGCCTGCGCGAATTCCTCATGGAACAGCTCGCGCCACTCAAGCTGTCGATGCGCGACAAGGGCCTCGTCATCTTCCTGATCGAATCGCTCGACGATGAGGGCTATCTGTCCGCCTCGCTCGACGAGATCCTCACCGACCTGCCCGCAGAACTCGAAGTCGAACTCGATGAGCTGCAAGCCGCGCTGCGCATGCTGCAGAGTTTCGATCCGCCGGGCATCGGCGCGCGCTCGGCAGCCGAATGCCTGTCGCTGCAGTTGCATCGGCTCGATTCGCCAGCGAAGGCGCTTGCGCTCATCATCGTCAATCAGCATCTCGAACTGCTCGCCGCGCGCGACTACACGCGGCTGAAGAAGGCGCTGTCCGTCGACGAACCTCCACTGAAGGCCGCGCATGAACTGATTCGTTCGTTGGCGCCGTTCCCCGGCCACGCCTTCGGCCGCGCCGAAGCCGACTTCGTGGTGCCTGACGTTGTCGTTCGCAAGACCGCCGCGGGCTGGGTCGCACAACTGAATCCGGATGTCATGCCGCGCCTGCGCATCAACGACATGTACGCGCAAATCCTGCGCGGCAGTCGTGGCGAAACCGGTGCCGCCAATCTGCAGCAGAAGCTGCAGGAAGCTCGTTGGCTGATCAAGAATATTCAGCAGCGCTTCGACACGATCCTGCGAGTCTCGCAAGCAATTGTCGAACGTCAAAAGAGCTTTTTCACGCACGGCGAAATCGCCATGCGCCCCTTGGTTTTGCGGGAAATAGCTGATACGCTGGGCCTACACGAGTCCACGATCTCCCGTGTGACGACAAACAAGTACATGGCGACCCCCATGGGGACGTTTGAGCTGAAGTACTTCTTCGGCAGCCATGTATCGACGGAAACCGGCGGGGCCGCGTCATCCACTGCGATACGCGCGCTCATCAAGCAACTTGTAGGAGCCGAAGACCCGAAGAATCCTCTGTCCGATAGCAGAATTGCCGAGCTGTTAGGTGAACAAGGATTCGTGGTGGCCCGTCGGACGGTGGCCAAATACCGCGAAGCCCTCAAGATCCCTGCAGTGAATCTGCGCAAGTCTTTATAGCCGCATCGCGGGCAATTCCGGTGCGGCCCATCCGTGAGAAGGAGAACCGCTATGAACTTCAAACTCAGTGGACACCACCTGGACATCACGCCGCCGTTGCGTGAATACGTGGAAACGAAACTGGAGCGTGTGATCAGGCACTTCGATCAGGTCATTGGCGTCAGCGTGCTGCTATCGGTCGATAATCACAAGGAGAAGAGTCGTCGCCAGTACGCGGAAATCAACCTGCACCTCAAGGGTAAGGACGTCTTCGTCGAGTCACACCATGAAGATCTTTATGCGGCCATCGACCTCTTGGTCGACAAGCTGGACAGGCAGGTCATCAAGTACAAGGATCGTGTGCAAGGACACGATCGCGACAGCGTGAAGCACCAGGCCTTCCAAGCCGTGCAGATGCAGCAATAGCAACCCGCACCGCAAAAAACCGCGCCCTCAGATGGCGCGGTTTTTTTATGTCGTGGTGCATTCCTGACGAATCCGATTGCATCCGAATTAAGTCGGGCTAAAATCTGACGAAAGTATGAATGCTGGGCGTGGCGTGGGTTTTGCCGCCATGCTGGCAACAACAGGGTCGATGCGCAGGCGCAATTTGCCGGCACCGACTGAATCGCAGCCTTTGGGGGATTCGCCTTCTGCCCTACGCGGCACACCGCTGGTGCGTCGCACAAAGCCGCGCGGCACGTGGTCTATAATGACTCGATTGTCCGCGCCATTTTGGTGCAGAAGGACGCCGCTCATTTCACGCATTGCACATGAATCGCTTGGCCAAACTGCTGCCGCCCGGGAACATTGCCCTCGACGTCAGCGTAACCAGCAAAAAGCGGGTCTTTGAACAGGCCGGTCTGCTGTTCGAGAACAACCACGGCGTCGCACGCTCGGTCGTCACTGACAACCTGTTCGCGCGCGAATCGCTCGGCTCGACGGGGCTGGGTGCCGGCGTGGCCATCCCGCACGGCCGTATCAAAGGGCTCAAGCAGCCTCTGGCAGCGTTCATGCGCCTGGCCGAGCCGGTGCCGTTCGAGTCGCCCGACGGCAAGCCTGTCTCGCTGCTGATCTTCTTGCTGGTGCCGGAACAGGCCACCCAGCAGCATCTTGAGATCCTCTCCGAAATTGCCCAGCTGCTGTCCGATCGCGACATGCGCGAAGGCCTCGCCACCCTGCCGTCGCCCGAGGCGATTCACCAGCTACTGACCGACTGGCGGCCTTGAGCGCGGTGCAATCGGTGTAGCAACGCAACCGATTGCGAACGCGCACCGCCCACCCCCGCCTGCTATGGAACTGACCGGCGTCACCGCCCAATCGATCTTCGACGACAACGCAGCTGATCTGAAGCTGTCGTGGGTCGCCGGCCTGGAAGGCGCAGACCGCGCGTTCGATGTGGATTTCGCCAAGGAAGCCACCTCGGCGGCAGACCTGGTCGGGCACTTGAACCTCATCCACCCGAACCGCATTCAGGTGCTCGGCAAGCCCGAGATCACCTACTACCAGCGTCTGTCGGAAGAGAACCGCAAGCGCCAGATGGGCGAGCTGATCCTGCTCGAGCCGCCCTTCCTGGTGGTAGCTGATGGCGTCGATCCGCCGCCGGATCTGGAGCTGCGCTGCACGCGCTCGTCCACGCCGCTGTTCACCTCGCCGATCTCGTCGGCAGCCGTGATCGATCACCTGCGCTTGTACCTGTCGCGCATCTCCGCACCGCGAGTGACGATGCACGGGGTGTTTCTCGACATCCTCGGCATGGGCGTGCTGATCATGGGCGACTCGGGCCTGGGCAAGAGCGAACTCGGCCTGGAGTTGATCTCGCGCGGCCACGGCCTGGTTGCCGATGACGCGGTGGATTTCGTGCGCCTGGGGCCTGACTTCATTGAAGGCCGCTGCCCGCCGCTGCTGCAGAACCTGTTGGAAGTGCGCGGCCTGGGCCTGCTCGACATCAAGACGATCTTCGGTGAGACGGCGGTGCGCCGGAAGATGAAGATCAAGCTGATCGTGCAGCTCGTGCGCCGCAACGACGGCGAGTTCGAGCGCCTGCCGCTTGATTCGCAATACCTCGACGTGCTCGGTCTGCCGATCCACATGGTCAAGATTCAGGTGGCAGCCGGTCGCAACTTGGCTGTGCTGGTCGAGGCTGCCGTGCGTAACACCATCCTGCGCCTGCGCGGCATCGACACGCTGCGCGACTTCATGGACCGCCAGCGCGCCGCCATGCAGGCCGAGGCCGCTTCGCACTCGCCCCAGGGCCGCCTGCTTTAACAAAGCCGCTACAAAGTTTCGCAATTGGACGGGTTTTACCCTAGTTTTCGTTGCGAAACGTCAACCCGACATGCGACCTCCCCGTTGTGGGAGGGAATGCGCCGAGCACGCACGCGGCGGCGTTCATCGCGAGCGCGGCAACCCAATCTGCCCGCTCTTCTGACGGTACCCAAGGAGAATACGACGATGAAACAACTGATTGCCGCTTGCGCCCTGGCGCTCCCGTTCCTGGCTGGCCAGGCGTTCGCCCAAGGCAGCGCACCGGCTGCCGCGGCTCCTGCCGCACCTGCAGCCGCCGCCCCGGCAGCTAAGAATTCGCAGCAAGACAAGATGAAGCAATGCAACATGGATGCCGCCGGCAAGAAGGGCGACGAGCGCAAGGCATTCATGAAGGGCTGCCTTTCGGACAAGCCGGCTGCCGCAGCCGCGCCGATGACCCAGCAGCAAAAAATGGCAGCCTGCTCCAAGGCCAACAAGGGCAAGAAGGGCGACGAGTTCAAGAACGCCCAGAAAGAGTGCCTCTCGAAGGGCTGAGCATCCGCTTAGCGCAGTATCGGAAGGGCGACCCAAGCGGTCGCCTTTTTCTTTGGTCGCTGGTTTGCCACAGAGGAATGCTATCCTCGCAGCATGCGGATCATTCTCATCACCGGTATGTCGGGTTCAGGGAAATCGGTCGCCCTGAACGTGCTCGAAGATGCAGGCTATTACTGCGTCGACAACCTGCCCGCGCAGTTCATTCCCGAACTGGCGCGCTATCTGGCGGACCAGGGCTACACGCACCTGGGCGTGGCCACCGACATCCGCAGCCGCGAGTCGCTGCGCAAGGTGCCCGAGACGATCACGACGCTGCGCAAGGAACACGACGTGCGCATGCTGTTCCTGACCGCCAGCACGAACGCGCTGGTGCAGCGTTATTCAGAAACGCGCCGTCGTCACCCGCTCTCCATCCGTAACGGTCGCCCTGCATCTGCACAGGCGAATGCCGAACCGCCGCAGGCGCCGAAAGATGCCGACACGTCGCTCATCGAAGCCATCGAGATGGAGCGCGAACTGCTCAGCCCGCTGGCTGACCCGGCGCATCGCATCGACACCAGCACGCTGCGCACCAACGCCTTGCGCGCGTACATCAAAGAATTCATCAGCGACGAGCCGCACGACATCACGCTGATGTTCGAATCATTCGGCTTCAAGCACGGCGTGCCAACCGATGCCGACCTCGTCTTCGACGTGCGCTCGTTGCCCAACCCGTACTACGACACGCACTTGCGCCCGCTGACCGGCCGTGACCAGCCCGTCATCGATTTCCTGCAAAGCCAGCCGATGGTGCTGGCGATGGCCGAAGACATCCGCGCGTACGTCGAAAAGTGGCTGCCGAGTTTCATTGCCGACAACCGCAGTTACCTGACGGTTGCGATCGGCTGTACGGGCGGCCAGCATCGCTCCGTGTATATCGCCGAGCGGCTCGCCACGTACTTCCGCGCGCATGGTAATGTGTTGGTTCGCCACCGCGAAATGGCCATAGAGGGCTGAATCGCGCGCCAAGCGCGCCGGCCCCCTGATTCAGGGAGTCGGCTTGCGCGGCGCTATGCGAAGGTCTTGCCGTCCGCGCCACCCACTCATGCAAGAAGACATCGCTCTCTCGCCGTTCTCACCGCTGCCGCCGCTTCCCACCGAGCTGTCGCTGTTTCCACTGCACACGGTGCTGTTCCCCGGTGGCCTGCTCCCGCTGCGCATTTTTGAAGCTCGCTACATGGACATGGTCCGCGCCTGCCTGCGCGACCAAACTCCTTTTGGCGTCTGCCTGATCGAGCGCGGCAACGAGGTCGCCACAACAGATACATCGACCGTGCCGGTGGACGTCGGCTGCATCGCCCATATCGTTGAATGCGATATGGAGCAACTGGGCCTGCTGATGATCAAGGTGCGCGGCACGCAGCGCTTCAAGGTGCTGTCATTCGAAACCACCGCCAATGGCCTGATGCGCGGCACGGTGGAACCGATCGGTGCTGACGTGCAGGACTGCAAGAGCGAACTCTTCGACGACTGCGTGAACGCGCTGCGCCGCATTGTCACCACGCTCGGTGCGCGCGAAGACGGCAATGTGCCGATGGCCGAGCCATACGACTGGAACAGCCCGAGCTGGGTTGCCAACCGACTGTGCGAACTGCTGCCGGTGCCGCTCAAGGCCAAGCAGAAGCTGATGGAACTGATGGATGCCGGCATGCGCATCGAAATCGTCCATCGCTACATGAAGCAGCATCACATTCTCTGATGCTGCCCCAGCCGGGCTCAGGCTTAGATCAGGCTCGGCTGCACCAATGTCTCCAGCGCCAGCTTTACGGGCGCGGGCAATCCCACCGAGTTCAATTGCGCAAGCGGCACCCAGCGCCAGTCATCGTCGAGCGCGGCAGGCTTGGCGATGCCCGCGCGCAGCAGATGCATGTGCAAGCGGAAATGCGTGAAGGTGTGCGTGAGCGCACCGGCAGCCTCCACTGCCGAGACAGCGCCATAGACCTGCGCGGCCTGGCGCACAACATCTGCGTCCAATGGATGCGCGTCTAGCGCGTCGTCCATCTCGCCCACCAACGGCAGCGACCACAGCCCGCCCCAGATGCCACGCTGCGGGCGTCGCTGTAGCAACACGCTTTCACCGTGCAGGGCGATCACCATGGTGGCGGCACGCTCCGGAATCGCCTTGCGCGGGCGCGGCACAGGCAGCTCCATCACGCGGTTGGTGCTGCGTGCCTCGCACAACGATTCGAGCGGACATGCACGCTCGCCGGTCAGGCAGGCAGGCTTGCCGCGCGTGCAGACGGTCGCGCCCAGGTCCATCAAACCTTGCGTGTACGACTGGATGCCGTCAGCCGGCGGCAATACGGCTTCGGCGATGCGCCACATGGTGTCTTCGACGCGCTTGTCGCCGGGAAACCCGTCAATGCCGAACACGCGTGCGAAGACGCGCTTGACGTTGCCATCGAGAATGGCCGCCCGCACGCCATACGAAAACGCCGCGATGGCCGCTGCAGTGGAACGCCCGATGCCCGGCAGCGACGCCAACACCTCGGGATCGCGCGGGAAGATGCCCCCGTGCTCGGCCACCACGATCTGCGCGCAGCGATGCAGGTTGCGCGCACGTGTGTAGTAGCCCAGGCCAGCCCATGCAGCCATCACGTCATCAGCGGGGGCGGCGGCCAACGCCTGCACGGTTGGGAAACGTTCGATGAAGCGCGCGTAGTAACCGAGCACCGCAGTCACCTGCGTCTGCTGCAGCATGATCTCCGACAGCCACGTGCGATACGCGTCGCCGGTGTTCTGCCACGGCAGATGGTGACGGCCATGACGCTGCTGCCAGGCGATCACACGCACGGCGAAATCATCGGGAAGCGAGGGCAATGCAGGGGCAGGTTGCGCGGCTCGGCGCGTGCGGCGTGGGGTGGCGGTCATGCGTGTGATGAAGAAGCGGTGCGCGGAACGTGCACGCTGGCGGCGATCCTACCAGAACGAAAAAGGCGCCCGCAGGCGCCTTTCTCATGGGCAACAAATACGTCAGGCCGCGACAGAGTGCCGCTCCAGAAGCGTCCCGGCCGCAAGAATGCGATCGGTGTACTGGGCGATCGTGCCGCTGCGCTCGTCCAGCGTGTTGAGCAGCGCTTCAAGCTCGGCAATGCGCGCTTCCAGCGTGTCGGTGGCTTCGTGGATGCGCTCGATCGAATCCACGCGCTTGCGCAGCTGCTTCTGGTGATCGCGCACCTGCGCTTCCAGCGGCGTCATGACCGACTTCAGCCAGATCTCGATATCGCGGTTCATGTCCTGGAAGGTATCCAGCACGCGGCTGGCCACCGTCGAGAACGCACCGTGCACGAGTTGCGGCTTCGGGCGAGTCAGGAAGCTGAACGCGCCAAAGTGGTTGTGCGCGAGCATCAGCGTTTCTTTCAGGTCAGCGTCGTAGCGCGTGCCCAGGAAGCGCAGCGGCGGCGACAGCGTGAAGCCGTGCTCGGCGTTGAACTTCTTGTACATGCCGTCGACCATCTGGTGCAGTTGGTCGATGCGGTTGGCTGCGTCGCGCACCAGACCGGTCAGGTGGCCGAACAGCTTGTCCATGTCATCGCGCAGGCCGCGCGAGAACACGCGCTCCTTCATCTTCTCGCGCGCTTCGCGCATGGTCGTGCGGATCTGTTTGAGCTGCACGCTCTTGATGATCTCCGCGCTGTGGCGGCCGAACACCGTGCGCAACGCCTGGAACTTGGCGATGCTCTGCTCGAACTCTTCCTTCTCGCCCTGCACACGCATCAGCATGTGCTTGACCATCGTGTGGTTCTTGCCTCGCAGGCCGCGCAGCTCGAACAACTGCTCGACGATGTCGCGGCGGCGCATCTGCAGCAGTTGCTGAGCACCGGCGGACATGTCCTTCACCGCCAGCTGCACTTGCTCGGTCACGATCTCGCGACGCTGCGGAATCAGCTGATCCGACAGCACCGACTCCAGCTCCAGCAAGCGGCTCTTGGCCAACAGCTCATGGTCCTGGCTAACCTTGGCCAGCAAACCCTTCTGCGCTGACACCGGATACACGCGCTCAACATCGATATCGAGCACCTGCGCCGTGGTGATGATCTGGCGGCTGACTTCGTCTTCGACTTCCTGCTCGGTCTTGAGCGGGTCCCACAGGCCATCGACCTTGTTGAGCACGGCGATGCAGCCCTTGCGCTGGCCACCGCCCACGTGCGAGCGCCACAGCTCCAGATCGCTCTTGGTCACGCCCGCGTCCGCTGCCAGCACGAACACGACGACGTGCGCATCCGGAATCAGGCGCAGCGTCAGCTCAGGCTCCGTACCGATGGCGTTCAGGCCCGGCGTATCCAGGATCACCAGACCCTGCTTGAGCATCGGATGCGGGAAATTGATGATCGCGTGACGCCACTTCGACACTTCCACCGTGCCGGCGGCGTCCACCGAAAAGGCGGCGTCAGGATCCGCATCGTTGTACAGGCCAAGCTGCTCGGCTTCTTCCTTGGGCACGCGCACGGTTTCCACCACGTGGCGGAACGCTTCGAGCATGCCCTCGGGCGACGACGGATCGAGCGGCACCGACAGCCAGTGGCTGCCGGCATCGCGGAAGTCGGCCGTCGACGCATCGTGCAGACGCGTCTCGATCGGCAGCAGACGGATCGACGGCGGATAGCTTTCGTCGTACATCAGTTCGGTCGGACACATCGTGGTCCGGCCCGCCGACGACGGCAGAATGCGGCGGCCAAAGTCTGCAAAGAAGATGGCGTTGATCAGTTCGCTCTTGCCGCGAGAGAACTCGGCAATGAAAGCGACCTTGAGCTTGTCGCTGCGCAGAACGCCGCGAATGCGCTGGGCGCGCATGTCGGCCTGGGCGTCGTACAGCTCCTGGTCTTGCAGCCAGTCCTGGAATTCTCCCACCGACTGCAGAACCGAAGCGCGCCAGGTACCGTACTGCTCGAACTGTGTGCTCAGTGTGTTGTTCATCGTTCTGTCTTATTGTGTGCGCGCCCCGACCATGAAAATGCGCGCGCCCCCTCGGCATCGCAGATACCGCCCAATTACGGCACAGAAATGCACAAATTTAGGTGGAACGATACAGGGAACCGACAGGTTCCGGGAGAACTTTCCACCGACTTGTCCGGGCCGGCTAGCCAAGTGTTGCGGGATGCCATCGGCGGCCCGCTACCCCCCTTCGAAAACCTTGCGAAATGACGGGCGAATCTCTCCGGAAGGCGCTTCAGCGCTGGCAGGTCGGGCAGTAGAAGGTGGAGCGCTGCCCCTGGACGATCTGGCGGATCGGCGTGCCGCACACGCGGCATGGGAGACCGGCCCGGTCGTACACGAACGCCTCAAGTTGGAAATACCCGCTCTGGCCGTCGGAACCGACGAAATCGCGCAGCGTGCTGCCACCCCGGTCGATCGCATCGGCCAGCGTGGCGCGAATCGCCTCCGCCAGCGCGGCGTAACGCGGCCGGCTGATGCGCCCGGCCGCCGTGGTTGGCCGGATGCCGGCCCGGAACAGGCTTTCCGAGCAGTAGATATTGCCCACGCCGACCACGATATCGCCCGCCAGCAACGCCGATTTGATGGCAACGCTGCGCCCGCGCGTGCGGGTGTACATCCAATCGCCGTCGAAACGCGCATCGAAGGGCTCGATGCCGAGGTTGCGCAGCAGCGGGTGCTCGGCCAAACCCGCTTCATCGCCTGGGTGCCAAAGCACGGCACCAAAACGGCGCGGATCACGATAGCGCAGCGTGATCGGCACGCCGGTTGCATCGACCAGCTCCAAGTCGATGTGATCGTGCGTACCGGGTGAAACCGGGGCTTCCAGCACACGCAGCGTGCCGGTCATGCCAAGGTGAATCAGCAGCCAGCCACCAGCAGCATCGGCGTGGCCTGCGTCGGGCATGCATTCGATCAGCAGATACTTGCCACGGCGCAGCAGGCGCGTGACGGTCAGGCCGGCGAGCAACGCCGGCAAGGCAGGATCGACCGGCCAGCGCAACCCGTGGTGGCGCACCACCGCGCGCACGATACGTCGCCCCGTAATATGCGGTAGCAAACCCAGGCGGGTGACTTCCACCTCTGGCAGTTCAGGCATCGAACCTCCGTCGCATGTGCTGCTCCAACCTTTTTTACGATGCGGGCGATTGTAGCGGTCAGGCTACAATGCCCTGAACCCCATCTGGAGCTTCAAGACCATGCCCCACGCTTTCTCCCGTTCGCCTGCGATGCAACGTCCGCGGCGATTTCCGCGCAGCCGAGCGATCCTGCTCGCCTCGCTGGTTGCGGGAGGGCTGGCGGGTCTGCCGGCATGGGCGGCAAACCCAAACGCCGTGGCACCACTGGTCGCACAGGTAGCACAAGATGGCAGCCGCCCCACCATCCAGCTTGAACGCTCACGCTCGCGTGGCAGCCTGCTGAATTCGGAGCGCACCGATCTGCCGTCGATCGCGCTCGATCAAGACATCATGTACCGCGTGCTGGCGTCGGAGATCTCACTGCAGCGCGGGCTGGTCGAGCCGGCGTACCGCACCTACCTGGATCTCGCGCAAGACACGCGCGACCCGCGCTTCGCCCAGCGCGCCACCGAAATCGCCTTCCTGACCCGCTCGCCAGCACAGGCGCTGACCGCCTCGCGACTGTGGGTCGAGCTGTCGCCGACCTCCATGCCCGCGCGCCAGGTGCAGCAGCTTCTGCTGGTGGCCACAGGCAAATGGTCCGAAGTCGAGCCTATGCTGCAGGCGCAGTTGAACAAGGTGTCGCCCGGCCAGCGTGCCGACGCCATCCTGCAACTGCAGCAGCAGATGTCCAAGAGCACCGACCCTGCCGGCGCCGTGGCGGCACTCCAGCGCATCGCCGCGCACGACATGCAGCGCCCGGAAACGCATCTCGCTCTGGCACGCGCCAAGGTCGTCGCCAAGGATGTGCCGGGCGGGCTGGCAGAGTTGGACACCGCCCTCAAGCTGCGCCCCGGCTATGAAGATGCCGCCATCCTGGCCGCCGAACTGCGCGCCGATGACGACCCCGATGCCGCCATTGCCGGCCTGCGCACCTTCCTGAAGGCGGCGCCCGCCTCCATCGACGGCCACCTCGCGCTCGCCCGCATGTACCTTGTGCGCGATCAACAGGACAAGGCCCGCGGCGAATTCGAAGCGCTCAAAAAAATCGCCCCCAATGACGCGCGCATCACGCTGGCGCTCGGCCTGCTGACACTGCAACAGCGCCAGTACGACACTGCAGAACGCTATCTGAAGGAATACGTCGCGGCCACCGCCAAGTCGCCCACGCTGAGCCCCGAGCCCGGCTACCAGGGCCTCGCCCAACTCGCCGAGGAAAAGCACGATTACGCCGGCGCACTGGTCTGGGTCGACAAGATCACCGGCTCGGCCAACGGCGATGCCGACGGCCAAACCGCGCTGGCCGCCGGCATCAAGCGCGGCCAGTTGCTCGGCAAGCTGCGCCGCATCGACGAAGCACAGCAAACCTTCGACGAACTCGTTGCCGATGCGGAAGACATTCCTGACGGCCCACGCCGCCAGGCCCTGATGGATGGCATTCGCCAGGCCGAGATCGGCATGCTGATGGACGCCAAGGCCTATGGCCGCGCCCGCGCCCGCGTCAACGAGTTGCTGAGGGCCGACCCGGACAATGTCGAATACACGTACCAGCTGTCCATGCTCGAAGAGCACGACGGCCACTACGACAACATGGAGACGCTGCTGCGCAAGGTGATCGACCTGCGCCCCGGCCAGGCCATCGGCTACAACGCACTTGGCTACTCGCTGGCCGATCGCAACGTACGCCTGCAGGAAGCACAGGAACTGCTGGAGAAGGCCGTGTCGCTGGCGCCGGATGATCCCTACATCGCCGACAGCCTGGGCTGGGTCAAATACCGCCGCGGCGATCTGCCTGCCGCCACCGACATCCTGCGCAAGGCATGGTCGAGCGCCCCGCAGGCCGAGATCGGCGCCCACCTGGGTGAAGTGCTGTGGCAATCGGGCAAACAGGACGATGCGCGCAAGATCTGGACGGAAGCGGCCAAGCTCGACATCAATGACAACACCCTGCGCGACACGCTGCGCCGCTTCGGCCAGCCGATTCCCGGCGCTCCCGTGAGCGCCAATTGAAGGCACCGCGGATGACGCTGCAGTTTTCCCGCGTACTCGGCGCACTGGTGCTGGGCGCGAGTTGTGCGCTGTTTGCCGGCTGCGCGAGCGTGCGCCCGACCAACGACCTCTTCGCCGGCACGCAAGACAACGACGCCACCGTCACGCGCTACCAGGGCCGCTTCTCCGCGCGCTACATGCAAGGCAACGCCGAGCAAAGCGCGGTGGGCAGCTTCCTGTGGCGCGAGCGCGGCACCGATGTGCAGCTTGAACTGATGTCGCCGCTAGGCCAGACGATGGCGGTGGTCAGCCAAAACACTCAGGGCGCCACGCTCGAATTGCCCAACCAGCCGCCGCGCCGCGCACCCGAAGTCGACACGCTGATGCAGGATGCGCTCGGCTTCTCGCTGCCGGTGTCTGGCCTGCGCGACTGGCTGCGCGCCCGCCCCGCCCCCGGCACGCCGGCCCGCGTGGCACGCGACGCGCAATCACGCCCCGAGACCATCGAACAGAACGGCTGGACCGTGCACTACGTCGCCTGGACAGACGACACGTCTGCCGATGCGCGCATCCGCCGGCTCGATCTTGATCGCCAGCAGAGCACCGGCACCAACGGACCGCTCACCGTGCGGCTCGTGCTGGACCAGTAACGTCGTCATCGCCTCACCATGACTTCCGCGTTCACCGAGCTGCGCGATTGCCCCGCGCCCGCCAAACTCAATCTCTTTCTGCACGTGGTCGGCCGCCGGCCCGACGGCTACCATCTGTTGCAGACGGTCTTCCAACTCATCGACTGGTCTGACACGTTGCACTTCTCGCGACGCGCTGATGGCCGCCTCGCGCGCACCACCGATGTGCCCGGCGTGCCGGCCGACGAAGATCTCGTGATGCGTGCCGCGCGCCTGCTGCAGACTGAAACCGGCTGCACCTACGGCGCCGACATCGCCGTCGAGAAACGCCTGCCGATGGGTGGCGGCATTGGTGGCGGCTCGTCCGACGCGGCCACCACGCTGCTCGCGCTCAATCGCCTGTGGGGCCTCGACCTGCCGCGCACGACGCTGATGGCACTGGGCCTGAAACTCGGCGCCGACGTGCCCTTCTTCGTGTTCGGCCAGAACGCCTTCGCTGAAGGCATCGGTGAAGAACTCACGCCCGTCACGCTGCCGCCGGCAACGTTCGTTGTCATCCATCCACGCGTGCATGTGCCTACCCCCGCAATTTTTTCAGATGAAGGGTTGACACGCGACACGCCACTCACCATAATTACGGACTTTCCTGACCAACAAATTGTTTTCGCTTACGGTCGCAACGATCTGCAAGCGGTGGCGGAAAGGAAATACGGCGAAATCGCCCGAGCACTTGCCTGGCTGCGTCAGTTCAGCCCTCTGGCAAGAATGACCGGATCCGGCGCCTGCGTGTTTGCTCCGTTCAATAACGTTGAGCATGCGCAAGTGGTAGCGGATCAGGTGCCTTCCGAGTGGGAAGGTCGGTGTGTGGCAGGTCTGTCGCATCATCCGCTTGAGCGATTTGCTGTGTAAGGTTTGCAGTTATTGCTTCTGCAATGGAAGCAGTAACCGATCGGTTGTGTAGGGGCGTCGCCAAGCTGGTTAAGGCACCGGATTTTGATTCCGGCATGCGTAGGTTCGAATCCTTCCGCCCCTGCCATTTCTTCCTTATAGTTCCCAGCAATAGCCCGGTTGGTGTTTCAGCCAACCGGCGCGTCTGAAGTCGAAAAACAGGTGCCCCGATGAGCAGCGAAGGCTTGATGGTTTTTACCGGCAACGCCAACCCGAAACTCGCCGAAGCTGTCGTCAAGCACCTAGGCATCCCGCTCGGCAAGGCCCTCGTCGGCCGATTCTCCGATGGTGAAGTTCAGGTCGAGATCCAGGAGAACGTGCGCGGCAAGCACGTGTTCATCCTGCAATCCACCTGCGCCCCGACCAACGACAACCTGATGGAACTGATGGTGATGGTCGACGCGCTCAAGCGCGCGTCCGCCCGCCGCATCACGGCAGCCATCCCCTACTTCGGCTATGCCCGCCAGGACCGCCGCCCGCGTTCGGCGCGTGTGGCCATCACGGCCAAGGTCGTGGCCAACATGCTGGAAGTCGCCGGCGTCGAGCGCGTGCTGACGATGGACCTCCACGCCGACCAGATTCAAGGCTTCTTCGATATCCCGGTCGACAACATCTACGCGTCGCCCGTCCTGCTCGAAGACCTGCGCAAGAAGAACTACAGCGATCTGCTGGTGGTGTCGCCAGACGTTGGCGGTGTGGTGCGCGCCCGTGCGCTCGCCAAGCAGCTCAACACCGACCTCGCCATCATCGACAAGCGTCGCCCCAAGGCCAACGTGGCCGAGGTGATGAACATCATCGGTGAAGTCGAAGGCCGCAACTGCGTGATCATGGACGACATGATCGACACTGGGGGCACGCTGTGCAAAGCCGCCCAGGTGCTCAAGGAGCGCGGCGCCAAGCAGGTGTTCTCGTACTGTACGCACCCGGTGCTGTCGGGCGGCGCCGCTGCCCGCATCGCAGACTCGGCACTCGACGAAGTGGTCGTGACGGACACCATTCCGCTGCGCGACGATGCCCTCAAGTGCGGCAAGATCCGCCAGCTCTCGACCGCCCCGCTGCTGGCCGAGACCTTCACGCGCATCGTGCGCGGCGACTCGATCATGTCGCTGTTTGCTGAATAATTCAGCAAATCTGCGGGTCCCTGTTATAATTCAAGGCTTTACTGCAGAAAACGTCGATTAGACGGCACTTCTGCGGTGTCTGCGGGGCGCAATATGGCGCCCCGTTCACCAGACGGCTTGGTCGCGAGTCGTCTTTTTTCGTTTGGAGCAAACATGAAAGTTGTCGCTTTCGAGCGTAGCGTTCAGGGCACTGGTGCGAGCCGCCGCCTGCGCAACGCCGGCAAGACCCCGGGCATCATCTACGGCGGTGAAGCCGAACCGAAGATGATCGAACTCGATCACAACGCGCTGTACCACGCGCTGAAGAAGGAAGCCTTCCACTCGTCGATCCTCGACATCGAAGTGGCTGGCAAGGTGGAAAAGGCGCTGCTGCGCGATTTCCAACTGCACCCGTTCAAGCAACTGGTTCTGCACATCGACTTCCAACGCGTCTCGGCCAAGGAAAAGATCCACGTCAAGGTGCCGCTGCACTTCCTGAACCAGGAATCCGCACCGGGCGTGAAGCTGGGCCACGGCATCGTGAACCACATCCTGAACGACGTTGAAGTGTCGTGCCTGCCGGCCGACCTGCCGGAGTTCATCGAAGTGGATCTGGGCACCCTGGAAATCGGCCAGACCCTGCACATCTCCGACCTGAAGCTGCCGAAGGGCGTGACCATCCTCACCCACGGTGGCGATGAGAACCCGGCTGTGGCCAACATCAGCGTGCCGGCTGGCGAGAAGTCCGCCGCCGCCGAAGAAGGCGCTGCTGCTGCAGGCGAAGACAAGCCGGCTGCCTAAGGTTGCCGCACCGTCGCGTCTTCGGGCGCGACACGAAAAAGCCCGCCGAGCTGGTCTCGCCGGGCTTTTTTTCTGCCTGCGTTTCCCTGTCCATGCCGCCTTGCCTCCATGCTGTGAATCCAATGGATGAAAGCGGCTATGCTGGTACGATCAAGGGGCGCTTCCTGCACCTCACCCTAGACTTCATCGCATGATCAAACTCATCGTCGGGCTCGGCAATCCGGGCGCCGAATATGCAGCCACGCGGCACAACGCCGGTTTCTGGCTGGTCGACCAGCTCGCACGCATGGGCAACGTGACCCTGCGCAACGAGACGCGCTTTCACGGCTATGCAGCGCGCGCCAACCTGTGGGGCAACGAGGTGTGGCTGCTGCAGCCGCAAACCTTCATGAACCGCTCGGGCCTGTCGACCGTGGCGCTGGCACGCTTCTACAAGGTGATGCCCGATGAGATCCTGGTCGCGCACGACGAGCTTGATCTGCCGCCTGGCGCGGTCAAGCTCAAGCTTGGCGGCGGCTCGGGCGGCCACAACGGCCTGAAGGACATTGCCGCACACCTGACCACGCAGCAGTTCTGGCGTCTGCGACTGGGCATCGGCCACCCGCGCAATCTGCTGCCGCCGGGCACGGCGCCGTCCGGTCAGCATGACGTGGCCAACTTCGTGCTCAAGGCGCCGCGCAAGGAAGAGCAAGACCTGATCGACCGCGCCATCGACCGCAGCCTGGACGCCCTGCCCGACCTGATTGCGGGCAACGCAGAAAAAGCCATGATGCGCCTGCACACCGCAAGCTGACTCGCCTGCACAAGGACAACGCCATGAACCCGTTCACCGCGCTCACCTCACGCGCCGCCGCGTCGGCGGGCCTGGCGCTCGGCCTGTGGGTGGCAGTGCCCGCGCAGGCACAGGTCTATCGCTGCAGCGAGAACGGCCACACGGCCTATTCCGATCACCCCTGCGGCACACGCGCGACAGAAGTCCCACTGATCGACAACACTCCTACCGCCGCCGATCAAAAAGCCGCCCGTGAACGCGCCACCGCCGAGGCCGCTGAAGTGCGTGAGATGGAAACCTCACGCCGCAAGGCGCAAGCTGCAGAGGACGCTCGCCAGGCCCAAATCGCCGCGCTGGCCGCGGAGCAAGCGCGCCGTGATCAGCGACAAAAGGTTGTGGTGGCGCAGGAAGGCGTGCGCTACTGCCATCGCGTCTACGTGGGGCCCATGCCGTACCCGATGCCCTATCCAACGCCAATGCCGGTGGTCCGCCCGCCCGTCACGATTACGCCTGCGCCGGCTACCGGAGTGTTGCGCCCGCCGAGCGGCAGCGCCAAGCCTTTCGTGCCAGCGCCGGTTGCGCCAACGCCGGTCGTGCCGCACCCACCACGGCCGCATCCGCCGTACTACCGCATCGTCTGCGAGCCGGGTTATGCGTACGAGGGTCCGGAAGATCTGCTGCCGATCCAGTAAGCGCGGAGCAATCGGCAAGCACCAATGAAAAGAGACGGCCGGAGCCGTCTCTTTTTTTGCCTACGCCGCACGTGGGGCGGAGGTGAGCTGGATGTACTTCTGCATCAACTGATCCTGCGTCTCGGCGTGGGCCGGGTCCTTGGGGATGCAATCGACCGGACACACCTGCTGGCACTGCGGCTCGTCAAAGTGCCCGACGCACTCGGTACATTTGCCCGGGTCGATCACGTAAATCTCCGGGCCCATCGAAATTGCGTTGTTCGGGCACTCGGGCTCGCACACGTCGCAATTGATGCACTCATCGGTAATTATGAGCGCCATGATGCCTTCCTTGAAATGACCGGCGGGAGGGCTCCCGCCAAAGCGTCATTTTATTCCGATTTGCCGGCGTCATCTGCCTTGCCCGTCTTCTCCTTGAGCCATTTCTCGACCGAGGGGAACACGAACTTGCTGACGTCGCCACCCAGGATGGCGATCTCGCGCACGAAAGTGCCCGAGATGAACTGGTATTGGTCCGACGGCGTGAGGAACATGGTTTCCACGTCCGGCAACAGGTAGCGGTTCATACCGGCCATCTGGAATTCGTATTCGAAGTCCGACACGGCACGCAGGCCCCGCACGATGACGCGCGCGCCGTTCTTGCGCACGAAATCCTTCAACAGGCCGGAAAACCCTTCGACCCGCACGTTCGGATAGTGGCCGAGCACTTCACGGGCGATTTCAATGCGCTCTTCCAGCGCGAAGAACGGCCGCTTGTTCGGGCTCTGTGCCACCCCGACAATCAGCTCGCCGAAAATGTTGGACGCACGGCGAACGAGGTCTTCGTGGCCGCGCGTGAACGGATCGAAAGTGCCGGGATAAACCGCGATCACCATGGTTCCTCCACCAAGGGGAAAAGAGCATCCATTAGCGCGGCGTGGGACTTGGCCGCGCCTGTACTGCTTCGGACACCGTTGCGTTATCGAGCGCGGCAAGTCCCGAGCCTGCCGCCCGCACGTTCCGGCTGGCGTTTGGCGACCTCACGACCAAACTGCTGCGAGGTGCCGCCAGATGCCCATGCACCGGTAACGAGCGGCGTAGTTTAACCTTTTTTGCGCAGCAACAAATGCGCATGCACCGCACCGGCGCGCAAGTGCTTGTGCAGCGCGACATCGGTCGGCAGCGGAATGCCCGCCACCGCTTCCTTCGCTTGTGAATCAGTACTCACATCCACCAGAGGCTGCGGCGCTTCTAGATAGATCACCCCGCCCGGCTTGACCACCCGGATGGCAGCCTCCAACGCACGCAACGACCAATCCTGTGCAAACGGCGGATCGATGAACACCGCGTCAAACACACCGTCAGCTTGGCGAGCCAGCCAGGTGAAGGCGTCGCCCGAGACGATGTCGACCATGCGGGCGCCGAGCTTGTCGCACACGGCGTGCAGCGCGCGCACGGCGGGAACATGGTTCTCGACCAGCGTCACGTGCGCCGCACCGCGTGATGCGGCTTCCAAGCCAAGCGCGCCGGTGCCGGCAAAGATGTCGGCGCAGCGCCAGCCGGTCAGATCCTGGCCGAGCCAGTTGAAGACGGTTTCACGGACGCGGTCGCTGGTCGGGCGCAGGCCATCGGCGTCGACCACCGGCAGCGGCGTGCGTTTGTACTGCCCGCCAATGATGCGCACCTGCTGCGGTGCACGTGCGTGCGACGTGGCGGTCTTGGCCTTGGGGCCCTTCGGGCCCTGGGAGCTGATCGAACGATTTGAAGTACGGGATGCCATGGGCGCGATTGTAGTGCGAGCGCAAACAAAAACCGGCGGGAATGCCGCCGGTTTTTCGGTTGAGGGCGCAGTGCGTCAGTTTGTCGCCGGGCCGCCCACCACGATGGTCGCCATGGTCTGCGGCTGCAGTACGCGCTGGAAGGCCGTACGCACCTGGTCGCGCGTAACGGCAGCAATGCGCTGCGTCCACGTGTCCAGGTAGTCCAACGGCAGGTTGTACCAGCCGATGTTGGCCACGTTGTCCAGCAGCTTGCGGTTGCTGTCCAGGCGCAGCGGGAAGCCGTTGACGAGGTTGTCCTTGGCGGCCTTAAGCTCCGCTTCGGTCGGGCCGTCGGCGACGAACTTGGTGACGGTATCGCGCACCACGGTCAGCGCTTCCTCGGTCTGGTCCTTGCGCGTCTGCAGGGCCAGCTCGAATGGCCCGGGCTGCGCAGCCGGTGCGAAGTAGCTGCCGATGCTGTAGGTCAGGCCGCGCTTCTCGCGCACCTCGTTGGTCAGGCGCGCGCTGAAGCCACCGCCGCCCAGCACGTAGTTGCCGACCAGCAGCGGGAAGTAATCCTTGTCGCTGCGGGTGATACCGGGCTGGCCGATGATGATGGTGGCCTGCTGCGCCGGATGCGGAATGCGGATCGTCTCGGCCTTCGCCAGCGGCATCTTCACCTCGGGCAGCGCAGGCGGCGTGGCGCCATCGGCGGGCAGGCCGCGCGTGATCTGCTCGGCGATGGCCTCGGCTTCCTGGCGGCTGATCGCGCCGATCAGCGTCACCACCGCGCGCTTGGCCGTGTAGTTGGCCTGGTAGTAACGCACGATGTCATCGCGCGTGATGCTCTCCACCGATTCCGGCGAGGCAGTCTGCCCATACGGATGCGTGCCGTAGATGGCGGTACCGAACGCGCGCTCGGCCAGCACCCCGGGCTTGGTCAGCGATTCACGGATGGACGCCACCAGGCGCTGCTTGTCGCGCGTGAGCACAGCGTCTGGGAAGGTCGGTGCCGAGATGATCTGCGTCATCAGCGCGATGGCCGGGCCGCGTTCGGTCGGGTCCGACAGCGTGCGCAGACGCAGGCTCGTGCGGTCACCGCCCGCGCCGCCGCCAAAGCTCGCCCCCACGTCGGCAAACGCATCGGCAATCGCCGCTTCATCGCGTGCAGGGGCGCTGCCTTGTGCGGCGACACCCTTGTCGAGCATGCCCGCCGTGAGCGATGCGAGGCCCACCTTGGCCGCCGGCTCATAGCGCGAGCCCGCATCCACATCAAGGTTGATGTCGAGCATCGGGATCGACGGGCTCGGCACGAAGAACACGCGGGCGCCGGTCGGCGCCGTCCAATGTTCGATGGGCAGCGCGGCCAGCGCGCTCTGCGCCGCCGCAGCAACGATGGCGACCAGCGCCGTCTTCAGGGTCAGGGACATGGCGCGCATCAACGCAGCCCTCCTTCTTCGCGCATGCCGGGAACAGGCTTGCGCGCCGGTTTGTTGGGATCGATCGGTTGCGGCAGCAGCGTGGCGACGACGAGGTTGTCTTCGCTGAAGTACGTCTTGGCAACCTGTTGGATCTGCGCCGACGTGACCGCCTTAATCTTGTCGAGCTGGCGATCAATCGAGCGCCACGACAGACCGCTCATCTCAGTCATGCCGATCTCCATGCCCTGGCCGAACACCGAATCGCGCTTGTAGATCTGCCCGGCCACAACCTGCGCCTTGACGCGCTTCAGCTCGGCATCGGTCACACCTTCCTTGGCAATGCGGTCGATCTGCGCGCGCAGGGCCTGCTCGATCTCGGCGGTGGTGTGGCCATCGGCGGGGGTGCCGTCCATGATGAAGATCGAGGGGCCGCGATTCAGGCCATCGTAGCCGGCGTTGACGTCGTCGGCGATGCGCTTGTCGCCCTTGACGAGCTGGCTCGACAGGCGCGCATTGTCATAGCCGTCAA
Organism: Ralstonia sp. A12; assembly: GCF_000801955.1. Classification (GTDB taxonomy): domain Bacteria; phylum Pseudomonadota; class Gammaproteobacteria; order Burkholderiales; family Burkholderiaceae; genus Ralstonia. The sequence goes on along the minus strand of NZ_JSZO01000014.1, from coordinate 144,151 downwards.
GCACGGCGGAGAGCACTTCGAGCGCGTACGGGTCGACATCCTTCTCCACATCCCTGAGCGCCGGTACCTTGTAAGCCAGCACCACGTACGGGTTCTCGGCCGGCGCCTTCACCCAGATGCGCTTCACACCAATCTGCTTGGGCTCTTCCTGCGCATAGCGGCGCGGCAGTGCGTGCGGCTTGAGCTTGCCGTAGGTGCGCTCCGCAAGGCGGAAGGCCTCGTCGGGGTTCACATCGCCCGCGACGATCACGGTGACGTTGTTGGGCGTGTACCAGGCGTGATACCAGTCCTGCGCGTCCTGCACGGTCATCGTGTCGAGATCGCCCGGCCAGCCGATGGTCGGGTTGCGGTACGGCGCGGCGTTGAACAGCGTGGCGAGCATCTGCTCGTAGACAGTCGAACGGGCGGAGTCGTCGATGCGCATGCGGCGCTCTTCCTTCACCACGTTCATCTCCGGCTTGAACTCCTTGTCGGTGAGCTGGAGATTGGCCATGCGATCGGCTTCGAGCTTCATCACATCGCCCAGGTGCGACTTCTCGATCTGCTGGTAATACATCGTGAAGTCGCGCGTGGTCATGGCGTTCTCGCGGCCACCCATGGCGGCCACACGGCGGGAGAACTCGCCAGGGCCGACGTCCTTGGTGCCCTTGAACATCATGTGCTCAAGCATGTGGGCCACGCCGGTGGTGCCATTGTGCTCATCGATGCTGCCAGCGCGATACCAGACCATGTGGGCCACGGTGGGCGCTCGGTGGTCTTCCTTGACGATCAGGCGCAGGCCATTGGACAGCTTGTATTCGTGCGTATCGGACTGGCTGACGCCAACCTTGGCGCCCGCTGCAACGGCTGCCGGACGCACCGGTGCAGCCGCCAGTTCCTGTGCACCAACGGGGCCGGCCAGCAGGCCCGCCGCCAGGGCGATTCCTGAGACCATCGCGGCCAATTGCCAACGGGGTGGGCAAACCCGCGACCGGATCCGGCTTGAGACGTTTCGCATGGAAGAGCGCATAAGGGCCGTCTGATAAAATTCGACGCTTGATTCTAACGGCGAATAGACCCGCCCCTGCGATGTTTAGTTTCTGGAAAAAACGTAAGGCAGCGCCCGAGCCGGCAGTCGAGCCAACACCGCCCGCTGCTTCTGAAGTCGTCGAGATTCCGGCACCTGTCCTGGCGCCCACTCCGGCGCCCGTCCCCGTGCCGTCGCCCGAAGCCGTTCAGGCACCGGTGCCTGCCCCGGCTGCGATCACCGCTCCCGCGCCGGCACCCGCTGCGGTTGCTGTCCCCGTACCTGCGCCCGTACCAGTGGCTGCGCCGGCCCCGGTTGCCGTAGCGGACACCCCTGCGGCGCCCGCCACACTCGACATGCTGGCCGACGACGTCGAAACCGTGCCGACGCCCCCCGTGGTCGAGCAGGCGCGCAAGGGCTGGATGTCACGCCTGCGCTCGGGCCTGTCGAAGACGAGCAAGAACCTGACGACGCTGTTCGTCGGCGTGAAGGTGGACGAGGCGCTGTTCGAAGAGCTGGAAACCGCGCTCCTGCTGGCCGACGCCGGCGTCGACGCCACCGAATACCTGCTGGGCGAACTGCGCCGCCGTATCAAGGCCGAGCGCATCGAAACCGCCGAAGGCGTGAAGACCGCCCTGCGCGACCTGCTGGTCGAGCTGCTGCACCCGCTGGAAAAAACCATGGTGCTCGGCCGTGAGCAGCCGATGGTGATCATGATTGCGGGCGTCAACGGCGCCGGCAAGACCACCAGCATCGGCAAGCTGTGCAAGCACTTCCAGACCTACGGGCAATCGGTGCTGCTGGCCGCGGGCGACACGTTCCGCGCGGCCGCACGCGAGCAGCTCGTGGTCTGGGGCCAGCGCAACAACGTGACGGTGGTGGCGCAGGAATCAGGCGATCCGGCTGCGGTGATCTACGACGCGGTGAACGCGGCGCGCGCACGTGGCATCGACATCGTCATGGCCGACACCGCCGGCCGCCTGCCGACACAGTTGCACCTGATGGAAGAGCTCAAGAAGGTGCGCCGCGTGACCGCCAAGGCCATGGCCACGGCACCGCACGAAACGCTGCTGGTGATTGATGGCAACACCGGGCAGAACGCCCTGGCTCAAGTGAAAGCCTTTGACGAAGCGCTGGGCCTCACGGGCCTGATCGTCACCAAGCTGGATGGCACCGCCAAGGGCGGCATCCTCGCCGCCATCGCGCGGCAGCGGCCGGTGCCGGTGTACTTCATCGGCGTGGGGGAGCAGGTGGAAGACCTGCAGCCGTTCTCCGCACGCGAATTTGCGGATGCGCTGCTGGGGTAAAAGCCCACGAGACCTTGTTGCACCAAAACGCCCTGACTTGCTCAGGGCGTTTTTATTTGTGGTCTAACCCATCGCGCATCGGACAGCGCCTAAAAATAGCGGACACACATCACACGCCGGTCGGTTTTCAATCGATATTGACTTTCTTGCTTACGCCATTGGGCAAAGATGGTGGGTGTTTCGTCTTGCATTTTTTAAAGGAGACACCGCAATGCAAAACATCCCAGCACGCTCATCACGAATACATCAGTTGACTGCCATCCATGCAAAGGCGGCAACATGATTCGGTACTTTCTCGCCCGCGGCGACCGGGCGGGTAGCGCCACAGTCACGGAGGGATTGCCATATATCACGTGCACCAATCCACCACCAGCCGTGCAAATCGCCACGCTCTACATGAAGACGTACTGCACGGCGTGCAAGCGGGAGGGATTCATCGCACCACAGGGGCCGCGCCATCCTGGTACAGCGCCCAACGGCAAGGCGTGGGCGTTGGGCGGGGACATCAACGTTTGTGGGTGCAATCCGCCGCCTGTCTTCCATGCGCCTGTGCGCGGTATGAGGATGACGTTCACGGGCGAGGAGCTTGTGCGCATGGGTGTGACGGTTGCGCCCGCCCATGCGCCGCAGAACGAGCACGCACATGAACACTACGACCTATTTTTCCATGCAAAGCATGAACGGACCGGCAAAGACCTCTGCCACGTGCGCTACAAAATTACCCTTGAAGACGGCAGGCAATTTATAGGGGTGACTGACGAGAACGGCTATACGCAGAAGGTTTCCGCCGACACAGCGCAGGTTGCAAGAATCGAGATTCCCCACTATGACAACAGCACAACTGACACCTCAAGCGAACCAGAACCCTGCGGTTGTTAATGGGAGCGGCGAGCTAAGCGGTTCGCAATGGGTCGCGAGGTTCCCGGGTAGTAGTAGCACGTCAGCCCTAGTGCCAGAATTCGGCGAGTCTGTGAATCAGTTCATAGAGGCGATGCGAAATGCCGGCGCTACGATCACAGTTTCCGCGACGTACCGGCCGCCAGAACGTGCGTACTTGATGCATTGGTCATGGAAGATCGCTCACGGAACCGCTCCGTCGTCCGTCCCGCCAATGGACGGAGTCAACATCGAATGGGTGCATCCGACTCTGGATGCGTCCGTGAGCGCCGCCCGAGATATGGTTAACGCATATGGAATGCAAAACCTTCAGATACCTGCGGCGCTGATTAGCCGGCACACCCAGCGCAAAGCAATCGATATGACGATCGGTTGGTCGGGCACCCTAGCCATCAGGAATGCCGCCGGGGAAATAGTCACCATTACATCAACGCCGCGAACCGGCATGAATGCCATATTGAAACAAGTCGGCCAAAGTTACGGCGTCATCAAATTTGTTGGTGGCGCTTCGGACAAACCTCACTGGTCAACGGATGGACACTGAAATGCGCAGGCTCCTGTTCTCCTTACTCTTGCTCGTAGCCACCGCTTCCAGTGCCACCCCGCCAAGTGCTCAACATCTCGGTTTCTTTTCCAATCAGACAACCGTTGGAAGTAGCGACGACCCACATGCAGAAGGATATGCCTTGGATCTTTACCAAGAAGGGCAACGGGTCTTCGGCAAGTTCTGCGTGTCAGTGGGGATTGAAACGCCCTGCGGCATCGTCGATGACGCAAAGATCAAGTCATCGACGGGTGCCATCATGTTTCGAGCAAAGCTATCGACCGGTACCGAATTCACTCGGGATTCTGGTTCGCAAGGTCGCCCGTCACGAGACCTCTTTGAGTTTGTTGGCACGATTTCCGGGAATGCCATCAAGGGCCGCGTTACGCATAGGAGCGGATACGCGCCAGGGGGCGACGCACAAACAGAGCGCGTATCGCTGCGTCGAATCCAAACCGATACCACACCAACAAACTACGAGGATTGGAGAAGAGAGCCCGCCAACAAAGCTGCTGACTGGTAATACCACCCGTGAAGACCCTTTACCTTGCTGTCGGTCTCGCACAACTGGTACTCATCCTTGCCTCTGGTCTGCTCAGAAGCGTTGCATGGGATGGTGTCGATCTGTCGAATGACGTCGACAACTTTCCACCATTGGCATACGCATCGTTCTACGCCTTCATTGGATGGGGACTAACCATCCCGATAGCTGGTGGGCTCGCCATATGGGATAAGAAAAATCGATCAATGATCGTGCTATTCCTAGTTGCGCTACTGCCATCGGCAGAGTTTTTCTTGTGGCTCTTTGCGTTCTTCTGATTCTGAACGAGTAGCTCGACCCGGCGCCCGGCCATCGCCGGGCGCTCGCCTTCCTGCAACGAAGGCAGTGGACAGAACAATCATTGAACCATCAAGCCGCATCCGGCTGCACCCCAGGCGCAGCCCGCTGAAACGCCTCCTGCGCCATGCAATGCGCATAGATGCGCGCCAGCGTCGGATACGCCTCCACCGCCACATCAAACCGCTTGCCGTTGAACACCTGCGGCACGAGGCACACGTCGGCCAGCGTCGGGGTGTCACCCACGCAGTAGGCGCCCGTCAGCGGCGATGCCGACAGGCGCGTCTCCAGCGCAGCAAACCCCAGCTTCACCCAATGGCGATACCAGTCGTTGCGCGCTTCCTCTTCCACGTTGAACGTGTTCTTGAGGTACTTGAGCACGCGCGGGTTGTTGAGCGGATGGATCTCGCACGCAATCGCCAGTGCAATCGCGCGGATGTGCGCGCGGTTGCTGGCCGAGCCCGGCAGCAGCGAGGGCTCGGGGTGCGTCTCTTCCAGGTACTCGACGATCGCCAGCGACTGGTTCAGCACGTCGGTGCCCTCGCACAGCACAGGCACCAGCGCATCCGGGTTCAGCTTCACGAAGTCGGGCGCCATGTGCTCGCCCTTGAGCAGGTGCACCGGCGCGTAGTCGTACGGCAGGCCCTTCACCTCCAAGGCAATGCGCACACGAAACGACGCCGAACTGCGAAAGTAGTTGTACAGCTTGATCGACATAGCAGCAGACTCTTCGGATTCAGAGGATCAGATGACCTTGACGTGCAGTTCGCCCACGCCGTCGATCTTGCCGACCATCAGGTCGCCCACCACAACCGGGCCGACACCTTCGGGCGTGCCGGTGTAGATCAGATCGCCGGGGCGCAGCTCGAACAGGCGCGACAGATACGCAATGGTTTCCGGCACCGACCAGATCAGATCCGACAGGTCACCGCGCTGGTGCTCCTTGCCATTGACCGACAGCGTGACGGCACCCTTGTCCGCGTGGGCGACATCCTTGGCCGGCACGATCGGGCCGATGGGCGCCGAGCCGTCGAAAGCCTTGCCGGTTTCCCACGGGCGGCCGCCCTTCTTGGCCGCGTTCTGCAGGTCGCGGCGCGTCATGTCCAGGCCGATGGCGTAGCCATAGATGTGCTTGGCCGCCGATTCCACGGCGATGTCGCGACCGCCCGTGCCGATGGCGACCACGAGTTCGATCTCGTAGTGGCAATCCTTGGTTTCGGTCGGGTAGACAAACTGGCCGGTCTCGCCGTCGGCGATGTAGCGCACGGCATCGGCCGGCTTGCAGAAAAAGAACGGCGGTTCACGGTCGGGGTCGGAACCCATCTCGCGGGCGTGGGCGGCGTAGTTGCGGCCGACGCAGTACACACGGCGCACCGGAAACTGGCCTTGCCCGCCACGCACGGGAATGCCATTGACGGCGGGCGGGGTGACGACGAAATCGGTGACATGAGCGGTCACATGAGCGGTCATGCAGGTCTCCTCGGACTAAGCTGAAATGAAACAGAAACAGACGGGGACACGGCCACCGCCCCCCGGCGACCGAGCTGCGAGCATACACCCGCACCGCCCCGGCGCGGTTCTTGCATGAGTGCCGTGCACAACGCCCCACTTTGCACCATGCAAGCGAAACCGCCCACTCCGCCCGTCCCGCCCGCCGCCTCCACCCCGGCCGCGCCGATGCGCGTGCTGCTGGTGCGTGATCCGCTCGATACCGAACCGGTCAACCTGGAGCTGATCCGTGCCGGGCTGGCCGAAGCCGGCTTTGTGGACGTGGGCCTGGCCGACGCTGACCTGATGCTGCCCGATCGCATCGCCCAGACGCAGCCCGACATGGTGATCGTCGCGTCGGAATCCGCCGCGCGGGACACCATCGAGCACGTGTGCGTGGCCACCCAGCACGCGCCGCGCCCCATCGTGCTGTTCACGGACAACGACGACGCCGCGCGTATCAAATCGGCGTTTGCGGCGGGCATCACCGCGTACATCGTCGATGGCATCAAGCCCACGCGCGTGAAAGCCGTGCTGGACGTGGCGTACGCCCGCTTCGAGCATGAACGCGAGCTGCGCGCCGAGCTGGACAACGCCAAGACGCAGCTGGCCGAGCGCAAGGTGCTGGAGCGCGCCAAGGGCCTGCTGATGAAGCAGATGAACCTGTCGGAAGACGACGCCTTCAAGCGCCTGCGCAAGATGGCGATGGACCGCAACATCAAGCTGGTGGAAGCAGCCCAGCGGGTGATTGACGTGATGGCTGGTTGAGTCGCCGGGCGGTTGCCCAGTTTTGGTGCGCCGCACAAATCCGGCGCTGGAAACGCACCAGTCACGCGCCACATCCCACCGTGGCGCTCACGCAGATATCCAGACGGTTTGGCCGTTCCTGCCCTTGATGGCGCCTTGAATTTCTGTAAGCGGGCGGAAAAAAGAAGGAGGCCTGTCTGAGCGAAGCGAGTTTCGCCTCCTTCTCCGCCCGGTTACAGAAATTCAAGGGGAAGTCGCCATCTCGGGCGCGCCTTTCTTTGCTTACTTTCTTTGGCAAGACAAAGAAAGTGAGTCAGCCCCGGCAGGGGATGAAACAGGGGGATGGACCACCACTGGCACACCCCTTGCAAGTCACGCAGCGAAGCCGGTGCCAACGTGGGTACCGGCATGGGACAACGGCGTCCCGATGCACGGCAGCGCATCCCTTCCTCCTGGGCGGGCGGCGGCCGCGCGTCGGGGCGCCTTTTCTTTGGAGCCATGGATGGCCGCGCCAGACAAGAACGACGCCCTCGTCAACCCGATCAACCCCAAGCGCCGCAGCGTCATGAAAGCCGCGGCGACGATTGCAGGAGGTAGTGCCGTGGCCTTGATCGATCCGCTGGTGCGCGCCGGTGCCTGGGCCGCTGGCTCCGATGCGCCCGAGAAGACCGAGCTGAAGGTCGGCTTCATCCCGCTCACGGATTGCGCTTCGGTGGTGATGGCCTCCACGCTCGGCCTCGACAAGAAGTACGGCATCAAGATCACGCCGTCCAAAGAAGCGTCGTGGGCGAGCGTGCGCGACAAGTTGGTCTCGGGTGATCTGGATGCGGCACACGTGCTCTACGGGTTGATCTACGGCGTGCAGCTCGGCATCGGTGGGCCGAAGAAAGATATGGCCGTGCTGATGACACTCAACAACAACGGCCAGGCGATCACGCTGTCGTCCAAGCTCAAGGAAGCCGGCGTGCGCGATGGTGCGTCGTTGAAGGCCGTGATGACGAAGGAAAAGCGCGACTACGTCTTCGCGCAGACCTTCCCGACCGGCACACACGCGATGTGGCTGTACTACTGGCTGGCCGCGCACGGCATCCACCCGCTGCAGGACGCGAAGGCGATTACCGTGCCGCCGCCGCAGATGGTGGCCAACATGCGCGTGGGCAACATGGATGGCTATTGCGTGGGCGAGCCGTGGGGCGCCCGCGCGATCGCCGACAACATCGGCTTTACCGCCGAGACCACGCAGGCCATCTGGAAGGATCACCCAGAGAAGGTACTCGGCACCACGGCCGAGTTCGTGCAGAAGTATCCGAACACGGCGCGCGCGCTCACGGCTGCGGTGCTGGAGGCCTCCAAGTTCATCGATGCATCGGCATCGAACCGCCGCAAGACGGCCGAAACCATCGCCGCCAAGTCCTACGTCAACACCGACATGGACATCATTCTTGACCGCATGCTCGGCCGTTACACGAACGGCCTCGGCAAGACGTGGGACGACACGGACCCGATGCGCTTCTATCACGACGGCGCGGTCAACTTTCCGTACCTGTCGGATGGCATGTGGTTCCTCACGCAGCACAAGCGTTGGGGTCTGCTGAAGGCGCATCCGGATTACCTGGCCGTGGCCAAGCAGATCAACCGCATCGACATCTACAAGCAGGCGGCCACCGCCACCGGCACGCCATTGCCCAAGAGCGACATGCGCACGGCCAAGCTGATCGACGGTGTGGTGTGGGATGCGAAGAACCCCGCCGCATATGCCGACGGTTTCAAGCTGAAAGCCTGACGTCTCCGTCCTCCCGAATTTCCGATTGCGGTCCTTCACGTCGATGGAGCCCGACATGAACACGCTCGTCAAAACGTTGTCCGGCGTGCAGTCCGACGCCGTTGTTCCCACCCGTCGCCTCGTCTTGCGCGACTGGTTTGTTGCTGCCGTGGTGCGCGGCTTTCCGCCTGTGCTCGGCTTTGTGATCTTTGTACTGGCGTGGCAGGGCATCGCTACAGCCATCCCCGCGCTGCCCACACCGGCAGTGACGTGGAAGGCCGCTGTCGCCCTCTTCGCTGATCCGTTCTATCGCAATGGTCCGAATGACCAGGGTGTGGGCTGGAACGTGCTGGCCTCACTTGCGCGCGTGGGCGCGGGCTTTGGCATGGCAGCGGTGATCGGCATTCCGGCTGGTTTCCTGATCGGGCGCTTTGCATTTCTGAATGCGATGGCCGCGCCCATCATCAGCCTGCTGCGGCCGGTGTCGCCGCTGGCGTGGCTGCCGATCGGACTACTGCTGTTCAAGTCCGCCAACCCGGCGGCCATCTGGGCGATCTTCATCTGCTCGATCTGGCCGATGGTCATCAACGCTGCCGTGGGCGTGACGCGGGTGCCGCAGGATTACCTGAACGTGGCGCGTGTGTTGAACCTGTCGGAGTGGAAGGTGTTCACGCATGTGCTGTTTCCGGCGGTGCTGCCGTACATGCTGACGGGCGTGCGGCTATCCATCGGCACTGCGTGGCTGGTGATCGTGGCAGCCGAGATGCTGACCGGCGGTGTCGGCATCGGCTTCTGGCTGTGGGATGAGTGGAACAACCTGAAGGTCGAGCACATCGTCATCGCCATCTTTGTGATTGGGGTGGTGGGCTTGCTGCTGGAGCACGCGCTGCTGGCGATTGCGCGGCGGTTTTCGTACGACGCGGTTTGAGGGGGACGACCATGAGCGAAAAATTCCTGCGCATTGAAAACGTCGGGCAGACGTTCAAGACCAAGAGCGGGCCGTTCGTTGCCCTGCGTGATATCGACCTGACGGTGGCGCGTGGTGAGTGCATTGCGTTGATCGGGCATTCGGGCTGTGGCAAGTCGACCCTGCTCAATCTGATTGCCGGGCTCACGCGGCCGACCAGTGGTGCGTTGATTCTTGCCGAGCGCGAGATTGCCGGGCCGGGGCCGGATCGGGCTGTCGTATTCCAAAACCACTCACTGCTGCCGTGGCTCACGTGCTTTGACAACGTGTATCTCGCGGTTGAGCGGGTGTTTGGCAAGCGTGAGTCAAAGGCTGAGCTGAAAGCGCGCGCGCATGCGGCGCTCGCGTTGGTGGGCTTGTCTCATGCCGAGCAGAAGCATCCGCATGAGATTTCTGGGGGGATGAAGCAGCGGGTGGGGATTGCGCGGGCACTCTCCATGGAGCCCAAAGTGCTGCTGATGGATGAACCGTTCGGGGCACTGGATGCGCTCACGCGGGCGCATTTGCAAGATGAGTTGCTGAAGATCGTGGCTTCGACGGGCAGCACCGTTGTGATGGTCACCCATGATGTGGATGAAGCCGTGCTGCTGGCGGATCGGATTGTGATGATGACCAATGGGCCGGCTGCCACCATCGGCGAAGTGTTGAGCGTGAACTTGCCGCGGCCTCGGGATCGGATGGCGCTGGCTGACGATCCTGCTTACCACGCGTGCCGCACTGCCGTTCTGGATTTCTTGTATCGAAAGCAGCGGCATCCGGTGGCTGAGGCGGCCTGATTGTTTTTTGGTTTTGATGTTGGTGGTTTGCCCCCCTTTCAGCCCCGGCAGGGGATGAAACAAGGGATGGACCAACAACAAAAAAACCAACCCAGCGCCCGCACCAAACCCACAGCGCTATGATCAACCCCACGCCAATAACACCGCACCAACCCCATGCCTGCTCCCCCCATCCTCCCCGACAGCGCCGCTGAAGACGCCATCGCCAACGGCCCCTTCCCCGCCGCCCGCTTCATCAAGGAAATCGGCCGCGGCGCAGACGGCGCCCGCGCGCTGGTCAAGCACGACGCCCGCGCCCTCTTCACCGCCATGCTGGAAGGCCGCGTGGCCGACGTGCAGTTGGGCGCTATCCTCATGGCCTACCGCATCAAGGGCGAAACCCCGGAAGAGCTGGACGGTATGCTGGAGGCCACCCACGCGCACTGCCGGCCACTGCCCGCACCGGACACCCCTGAGCACGCACTGCCCGTGGTGATCCCCAGCTACAACGGCGCCCGCCGCCAGCCAAACCTGGTGCCGCTGCTGGCGAAGCTGCTGGCGCGCGAAGGCGTACCCGTGCTGGTACACGGCATCCGCCGCTTCGACGGCCGCATCACCACCGCTGCGTTGTTTGACGCACTCGGTTGGCCGCTCTGCGAAAACATGGATGAGGCCCGCGAGCAGCTGGAGAACGATCGGCTCGCCTATGTGCCCATCGACGTGCTCTCGCCCGAGTTGACGGCGCTGCTGGACAAGCGCGAGATCGTCGGCCTGCGCAACTCCGCGCACACGGTGGTGAAGATGCTGCAGCCGATCGGCAACCACGCCCCACATGAAGCACTGCGTCTGGTCAGCTATACGCACCCCGAATACCGCGACACGCTCACCGATTACTTCCTGCGCCATCCGGCCAACGTGCTGCTGGCACGCGGCACCGAAGGCGAGGCGGTGGCCGATGCGCGGCGCGGCAGCGCAGTGGAATGGCTGCGCGATGGCGCACACGAAACGGTGATCGAAGCGGTGGAAGGATCGAGCGATACGCCGCCCGAACTGCCCGCCGGCACAGATGCTGCGGCGACAGCACGATGGATTGAAGCCGTGCTGGACGGCAAACAGCCCGTGCCGGAGCCGATTGCCAAGCAGGTGCGCGCCATCGTACGTTGCGCGCGGCCTGCTTGATCAGTTGGGCTTATTTGGACGGCAGCGGAATGCGCTCCGTCTCGCCGGGCACATGGGCAAACTGGTCGTCCTGCCAGCGCTGCTTGGCGTCGTCGATATCCGCCTGGTCGCTGGCAACGAAGTTCCAGTAGATGTGGCGGCGGCCGTCGGTCGGCTCGCCGCCCAGCAGCATCACGCGTGACGACACCTGCGCGGTAAGCGTCACGTCCCCGCCCGGTTCGAGCACCGCCAGGTGCTGCGGGTCGAGCGCCTCACCATCGATGGTGACGGCGCCGTCGACGAGATACACGCCGCGGTCTTCATGCTCGGGCGGAATCACCAGCGACGCGCCAGCCGCCAGTTCCAGCGCCACGTACAGCGTGCGCGAGTTCACCTTCACCGGCGACGTCAGCCCAAACGCATCCCCCGCGATGACCACGCCCTGCACGCCGGGGCAGTCGAGCTTGGGCAGCGTGTCAGCGGCGTGGTGGGCAAAGCTGGCCTCGACCTTTTCCTGATCCTTGGGCAGCGCCACCCAGGTCTGGATACCGTGCAGGCGGGCACCCTTCTCGCGAGCCTCGGGTGTCGAGCGCTCGGAATGGGCGATGCCGTTGCCGGCCGTCATCCAGTTCACGTCGCCAGGGACAATGGTCTGCACGCTGCCGAGGCTGTCGCGGTGGACCATGCTGCCGTCGAACAGGTAGGTGACGGTAGCCAGCCCGATATGCGGGTGCGGGCGCACGTCGATGCCCTCGCCGGGTGGGAAGTCCACTGGCCCCATGTGGTCGAAGAAGATGAACGGGCCGACCGTCTGGCGCGCGGCCGAGGGCAACACACGCTTGACCGAAAAGCCGCCGAGGTCGCGCACGTGCGGGCCGATGATGTGCTGGATAGAAGTCATGGTGATCTTCTCCTCGGCTCAGGCACGTGCGGCGAGTTCGGTTTCGATGCTGATCTCGACCTCGGTCATCAGCTTGTGGACCGGGCACTTGCCGGCCACGCGCAGCAGATCGGCGCGCTGCTCGTCGGTCAGATTGCCATGCAGCGTGAGCACGGTGCGCAGCTTGTAGCGGCCCTGGCGTTCCTGGCTGCCGTCGTGCTCGACGGCCACGTCGATGGAGTCCAGCGGATATTTGCGCTGCCGGGCATAGAGCGTGACGGTCAGCGCCTTGCAGCTCGCCAGCGCGGCATCGAAGTAGGCGTGCGGATCGGGCGCGCTGCCCTCGCCGGTGGGCTTGGGGACGTCGGTATAGAACGTGACGCCTTCAGGGAAAGTGACTTTGTGACGGAACAGGCCTTCGGTGTCTTTGCTGACGACGATGGTCATGACGGCTCCTGAGTGCGGTTCGACGGCTGGTGTGACGATACTCGGGGGAGTGTAGCGAAGTTACGTGACGTCACGTGAGGTGCGGTACACATCGCATTTATCGCAAACGGTTCCCCCATGTCGTCGGGGGTGGGCCACTTTGCCTACGCAAACGCTCAAGCGGCGCGCATTTGCGCCGATCTCCCGGTTGGGGCAGGTTCGTCCGGATCTGCCCCCGAACTTGCCTCATTTCGGGCCCCACGCAAAGATCCTGCATGATTTCTCGCCGCCCGCTTGTCGCCATTACCGGCGGCATCGGCGTTCTTCTCACGCTCGTCGGGCTGACCGTCATGGTCAGCTGGCTGCTGCATTGGCCGCGGGGCGTGAAGCTGGGCAGCGACCAGCTTGTGGTGGTGTTTGCCACGGGGCTGAACCTGGTATTGCTAGGCGTGGGCCTGATCGCACTGCTGATCGGCACGCGATGGCCCGATGTGCGATGGGCGGACCGGGCCGCGCGCTTGGCCGGCAGCGCGGTAGCCGTGCTGTGCATATTGCGCCTAGTGGAAGTGGCGACCGGCTGGCCCGTCGCGCTGGACTTTCCGGAGGTGCACACTTGGTTGGTGCGCAACTGGCTGACAGGGTGGATCGGCGGCATGCACCCGAGCCACGCACTGGCGCTGGCCACGGGCGCGGGCGCACTGTGTCTCGTCCCGATGGCACAGCAACGGCATCGCACGCGGTGGCTGGTCGCGCTGGTGGGCGTGTCAGTGGTGCTCAGTGCTGGCGACCTGCTCGGCCGCGCCATGGCACTGGAGTATCTGTACCCCATCTGGCTGCACTGGCGCGCCTCCGACGTGGCTGCCGGCTGCACCCTGCTGGTGGTGGTGGGCGTGCTGTGTGCCGCACTGGCCCGGCATCCGCGCCTGTTCCACATCTGCCTGTCACCGGAAGACACCATCGTCTGGATCAGCGGCGGCTGCGTGGTGCTGGCGGGCCTGGGCGCCACTGTCACCGCCTTCATCATCCAGGTCGACAGCGCCAGCGTGGCGTTCGGCAACACGCGAACGCGCGCGCTGTCGAGCTACGCCGAAGAGTTCGACCAGGTGCTGGCCATGCGCGCGGAAAACCCGCGACTGGTGGCCGCCGCCACGCGTATCCAGGAAGCACTGCGCCATCCCGCCGACAACGCCGCCCGCCTGCACGGCGAGAGCGCCCTGCAGGCCTATCGCGAGCAGGGCTACTCGTACCTGCAACTGCGCACGCTGGCCGGCGAGGGCGTCATCAGCCTCGGCACGGAGGTGTTGCATCCGGAACTGGCGATTGCGCTGCACGCCGGTCTGGCGCCCGAGCGCGTCGTGCTGCAGTGGAACCACGGCTTTGCTATGCGCACCGAAACACCGGTCATGGCGGACGGCATGCAGATCGGCTGGCTGGTCGCCGAGCAGCCACTGGCCCACATGACGGCCCGCTACACCAACCTGCCCGACGCCGGCGCGACGGAAACGCTAGCCATGTCAGGGTTCGATGCGGCTGGCCGGGCGATGTCGTTTCCGCAGCGCTTTGATGCCTATATCTTCGAGTTGCCGGCGCAGACGGTCGAGCAGCGGCGGCTGCCCTCGCGCTTGGCGCTGGCGGGCCAGTCGGGCTACGGCCAATGGCGCGACATCCACGGCGTGCCGACCTCGCTCAGCTACACGCCCATCGGCCACACGGGTCTGGCGCTGATCAGCAAGATCTCCAGCGCCGAGCTGTACACGCCCATGCGCGCGCAGTTCGAGCGGCTGGCCGCGCTCATGCTGTGCGGGATCATTGGCAGCGTGGTGGCTATCCGGCTGACGGTGCGGCCGTTTGCCAACCGGCTGGCGGCGTCCGAGCGCGCCCTGCGCATCGCCAACGAAAGCCTTGAGCGCCGGCGTGACGCCCTGCGCGCGAGCCGCGAGCAACTGCGCCTGGTGGCCGACAACGTGCCCGCGCAGCTCAGCTATGTCGACCCCGACGGCATCGTCCGCTTTGCCAGCCGCACGCTGCTCGAAGCGTTTGGCCGCACGCAGGACGAAATGGTCGACCGCCACGTCAGCGAGATCTACACGCCCGAGGACTACCGCACGCTGCTGCCCTACATGACCGAGGTGCTGGCCGGGTATCCGGTGCAGTTCGACGTCACCTCGCTGCGCACGGGCAAGCCGCGCTACCTGAGCGGCCACTACTACCCCGACTACGACGACCGCGGCACACTGCGCGGCTACTTCTCCGTACTGCAGGACCTGACCGAGCGCACCACCGCCGAAATTGCCCTCGCCCGCAGCGAACGGGCGCTCACGCTGGTGCTCGACAACGCCCCGCTGCTGGTCTCGCACATCAATGCCGACGGCATCTTCACCTTCTGCAACGTCACCCACGCACGCTGGCTACAACGCACGCCCGAGGAGGTCTGCGGCCAGCCGGCGCAGGCGATCTTTACGCCGGGCACCTATGCCCTGCTGGCGCCTTACCTGAACCGCGCGGTGCGGGGGGAGACGGTCGACTTCGAGATCAACGCGCCGTGGTACGAGAAACCGCACGCTAGCGGCCCGCGCCACCGCACGCGCTATCTGCGTGGCCAGCTTGTGCCGGATGCCACCGACCCGGATGTCGGTGCCGAACGCTGCGGCTTCTACGCCTTCGTGCAAGACGTGACCGAGGCCAAGCGCAGCGAGATGGAGCTCTCGCGCATGGCGCGCTTCGACGCGCTCACCGGCCTGGCCAACCGCTACGAGCTTTACGAGCGCCTGCGCACCGCGCTGGAGCGCCGCCAGCGCCAGCCCGCCCCCATGGGCGTGCTGTACCTGGACGTGGATCACTTCAAGCACATCAACGACACCTACGGCCATGCCGCCGGTGACGCAGTGCTAGTGGAAGTCGCCCGCCGCCTGCAGCAAGCTGTGCGCCGCACGGACACCGTCGCCCGCCTCGCAGGTGACGAGTTCGTCATCCTGTTGGACCCACTTGATGCCCCAGATGATGCGCTGCACACAGCACACAAAGTGGTGAGCGCGATCCGCCCGCCGATCCTCCTGCGCGGCGATGTGTCGCTGCATGTGACGGCCAGCATCGGGGTGGCCTGCCCGGCGCCCGATATCAGTGACCCCGACGTGGCTTTGCGTGAAGCGGACCGAGCACTTTACTGGGCCAAGTCACGCGGGCGTAACACGGCGGCATAAGTGAGAACTGACGGCGCCAATGGTGGTCTATGACTGGTGCGCGGCTACTTTTGCTGCGGCGCAATCATCACACTATTGATATCTATCATCTGATTTACGGAAACTATCAACCGGCACAAAATGTCCTATTAGCACTCTTCCGGTTGGAGTGCTAAGATGCCTTTCCAAACTTCCACTGGATTTCGACAGGAGTCCTGAGTGAACGCAGTCATTCCCGTGAACACCGTTTCCGCAATCGCCACCCAGCCGTCCGGCAACGCCGGTAATGGATGGGCGCTGGCGTTCCCCGGCAACCTCGGCAACATTGACGCCTATATCCAGAGCGTCAACCGCGTGCCGATGCTGTCGGCTGAAGAAGAACAACGTCTGGCCCGCGAGTACCGCGACGACGACAATCTCGACTCGGCGCGCCGTCTGGTGCTCTCGCACCTGCGCCTGGTGGTGTCGATCGCCCGCCAGTACCTCGGCTACGGCTTGCCGCATGCCGACCTGATCCAGGAAGGCAACATCGGCCTGATGAAGGCCGTCAAGCGCTTCGACCCGGATCAGGGTGTGCGTCTCGTCTCGTACGCGATGCACTGGATCAAGGCCGAGATGCACGAGTACATCCTGAAGAACTGGCGCATGGTCAAGGTGGCCACCACCAAGGCCCAGCGCAAGCTGTTCTTCAACCTGCGCAGCCACAAGCAGGATGCGCAGGCGACCTTCACGTCCGACGAGATCGACGCCGTGGCGGCAGAGCTCAACGTCAAGGGCACCGAGGTGCGCGAGATGGAAACGCGCCTCTCGGGCGGCGACATCGCGCTCGAAGGCCAGATGGACGACGGTGAAGAATCCTTCGCCCCGATCGCCTACCTGGCCGATACGCACAACGAGCCGACCCGCGTGATCGAGTCGCGCGGCCAAGACCGCATGCAAAGCGAAGGCATTGAAACCGCTCTCGCCAAGCTGGACGACCGCAGCCGCCGCATCATCGAGGCCCGCTGGCTGAACGTGAACGACGACGGATCGGGCGGCGCCACGCTGCACGAACTGGCTGACGAGTTTGGCGTATCGGCCGAGCGCATCCGCCAGATCGAATCGGCCGCGATGAAGAAGATGAAGGGAGCGCTGCAGGCCTTCGCCTAAGCTGCGCTCCTCGCAATAAGAAAGCCCGCCAAATTGGCGGGCTTTTTCTTTGGGTGCTGGCCGTCAGGTCATTCGGCCAGCAGCTGCTTGATGTCGTGCGCGATCGGCTCCGGGCCCTGGCCGTGCTTGATGAACAGCCGCAGGTTGCCCTTCGGGTCGAACATGTAGCTGCCGGCGGTGTGATCCATCGTGTAGTTGTCGGGCGAGCTGCCCGGCACCTTGCTGTAGAACACCTTGAAGTCGGAGGCGACCTTCTTCAGCTCCGTCTCATCCGCCGGGCGCAGGCCGATGAAGCGTGGGTCGAATGCCGGCACGTACTTGGCCAGCAAGTCCTGCGTATCGCGCTGGGGGTCGACGGTCACGAACAGCACCTGCACGCGGTCCGCATCCTTGCCGAGGGTGTCCATCACGGCGCGCAGCTCAGCCAGCGTGGTCGGGCAGACATCTGGGCAATGCGTGTAACCGAAGAACATCACGACGACCTTGCCGCGAAAGTCTTCCAGCGTGCGGCGCTTGCCGGTGTGGTCGGTCAGCGAGAAATCCTTGCCGAAGCTCTTGGCACCGGTGATGTCGAGGTTCGTGAAGGCAGGCTTGTCGCTGCAGGCAGACAGTGCCAGCACGGTAGCCGCCAGCGCAGCAAACAGAACAGCACGGAAGTTGTGGAAAGAGAGCATGGTCGTCGTCTTGGGGAGAGGCTGCTAGCGTAGCGCCAACTGCACACGCTTGCCCGCAGCCCCGTGCGTCACAGCGCCGCGCTCGCGGTCAGCGACGGGCCGAACTTGAAGTAGTGATCCACCAGCAGTGCCGCAAACAGGATCGACAGATAGATGATCGAGTAGCGGAAAGTCTTCTGCGCCAGCGCATCGGAGTAGTTGCGGTACATGCGCCATGCATAGGCGAAGAAACCGCCGCCCAGCACCAGTGCCGTCGCCAAATAGATGTAGCCGCTCATGCCGTACACGAACGGCAGGATGGTCGCGGCAATCATGATGAGCGTGTAGAGCAGGATGTGCAGCAGCGTGTACTTCTCGCCGTGTGTGATCGGCAGCATCGGTAGGCCGGACTTAGCGTAGTCGGCACGGCGGTACAGCGCGAGGGCCCAGAAGTGCGGCGGCGTCCAGGTGAAGATGATCAGCACCAGGATCCACGCTTCGGCCGGCACGCTATTGGCGACCGCCGCCCAGCCCAGCGCCGGCGGCATCGCGCCCGACAGACCGCCGATCACGATGTTCTGCGGCGTGGCCGGCTTGAGCAACAGCGTGTAGATGATGGCGTAGCCGATGAAGGTGGCGAAGGTCAGCCACATCGTCAGGTCGTTGGCGAACACATGCAGCGTCCACATGCCCGCGCCGCCCAGCACCAGTGAGAACAGCAGGATCTGCCGCGTACCCAGCTCGCCGCTGGCCGAGGGGCGCCAGGCCGTGCGGCGCATCATTGCGTCGATCTTGCGCTCGACCAGGCAGTTGATGGCAAAGGCCGCGCCAGCAAACAGCCAGATGCCGATCGCACCGCCGATCAGCACCGGCCACGGCACCATGCCCGGCGTGGCCAGGAACATGCCGATCACGGCGCAGAACACGGCGAGTTGCGTCACGCGCGGCTTGGTCAGCGCCGCATACTGCGATGCGGTGTGTCGCCAGCCAGGAAGTTGAGTGGAAGTTGTTGGGGTTGCCACAGTATTCATAAATTCGGTCAGACGGCGGCCACCGCCGCAGGCATCGGCGCGCGCGCATGTGCGAGGCCGATCAGGTAATGCAGACGCACCATCAGCAACAACAGCACCGCCGCGCCGCCGTTGTGCGCCACGGCAGCCAGCAGCGGCCAGCCGAGCACGATGTTCGACAGGCCGGTCGCAAGCTGCACGGCCAGCACAACAAGCAGCACCGTCGCCACACGGCCGATGCCGGTCACGCGCCGCGCACGCACACCCAGCCATGCCAGGTAGCTCAGCACCAGCACCGCAAACACGCGGTGCGTCCAGTGGATGGCAACCAGCGCGTCGTGCGAGATGAAATCACCGCCCGCGGTCTTGCCGAGCTGGCGCCAGAACGTGAAGCCGTGCGCGAAGTCCATCGCTGGCACCCACTGGCCGTTGCACAGTGGGAAGTCGGTACAGGCAAGCACCGCATAGTTGGTGCTGACCCAGCCGCCCAGCGCAATCTGCACGACGAGCAGTGCCAGGCCGATCGCGGCCGGCACGCGCAACGACGCGCCACGCTCTTCCACCACACGGGGCGCATCGTTCTTGCTGCCGAGCCAGATCAGCGATGCCAGCAGCGACATGCCGAGCAGCAGGTGCGTGACCACAATCGCCGGCTGCAGCTTGAGCGTGACCGTCCATGCGCCGAACGCGCCCTGCACGCACACCAACGCCAGCACCGCCGTCGCGTACCACGGGGACTGCTTCAGCTCGCGGCGCTTGACCCACGCCACCACCACGAGCGTGATGATCAGCACGCCCACCGCCATGGCGAAATAGCGGTGTGTCATCTCGATCCACGCCTTCATCCACGTGACCGGGCCGCTGGGCATGGCGGCTTGCGCGGCGTGGATGTCGTCAGCCGCGTGGAACGGGTTGGAGGTGCCGTAGCAGCCGGGCCAATCCGGGCAGCCCAGGCCGGAATCGGTCAGGCGCGTGAAGCTGCCGAACATGATGAGATCCAGCGTCAGGAACGCCGTGATCCACACCAGCTTGCGGTACTTGTTGCGATCCCCCTTGACCAGCACGTAGCACAGCGGGATCAGCGCAATCAGGATGCCGATGGAAGCAAGTTGCAGCAGCATGGCTTATCCGATGCGCGAATACTTGAGCAGCCGCGTGAGATCGCCGCGCACCTTCTTCGGGTCCGGGTCCTTCGGGAACTGCATCATCAGATTGCCGAGCGGGTCGATCAGGAAGATGTGATCGGTGGCCAGCGTCTTGCCGTCGGTCAGCCAGTCCTTGGGCAGCTCCGGCGCGCGCAGGAAACGTGCGGCGGCGTAGTCGTCGTTGTAGGCCTTCATCAGGCGCTGGTCAATCGCGCCGCGATCCGTGACCAACCACACGGGGACAATGCGATCACGGTCCGGCCCCTGACCGATGCGCAACTGGCGCATGGTGAAGAGCTTGCGCGCGCAGTTGTCGTCACAGGCGCTGTTGTCCACCGAGACCATCAGCCACTTGCCCTTGAGGCTGGCGAGCGGCACCTCGGCGCCGTGCTCGTCCTGCACCATCAGGCCGGTGGGGATGGGGCGCTGCGGCTCCACCAGCGAGCCGTACGCTGCCTTGCCGCCTGCCGGCGTGAAAACGTAGTACGCGAGGTACGACGCGATCACCGGCGAGGCACACACCAGCAGCAGGAGCAGCATCATCCAGCGGCCGCGGCGCGTGCGTGCGTCGATGCGCGGATCGGCAGGCGCGGCAAGTGTGCCCGGCGTGCCCGGAGCAGATTCCTGGTTCACCATGTGATTCCTAATACATTCAACTGCGGCACTAAGCCGCAATGCGTGTTCGTGTTCAGACGGACTCGGAAGAGCCCGCCAAGCGACGATAGCGTCGCACGCTGTAGACAACCATCAAGGTCAGCACCGCCGCCGCCATCGCGAACCACTGGAACGCGTAGCCGTAATTGCGGTCGGCACCCAAGTCTGCACGCGGCCAATCGCGCGCCAGACCGTCCTGCGCGTCGGATTGCTGCTCCACCACGAAGGGTTGTAGCGGCACGCCGATTTCGCGCGAAAAAGCGTCGAGGTCGATATTCTGCCTAAGTCGCTGGCCGACTTCACCTACCCCGTCTTTTGCCCCCAGGCTGTAGACACGGCTGGCATGTGGCACAGCAATCCCTTCGACCTGCACTTCACCCCCTGGCGTGGTGTACGGCGCGATGTGCGTACGGTCTGCTGGATCACGTGGCAGCCAGCCCCGGTTAACCAATACGGCGCGCCCACCTGCCCCTTCCAGTACAAATGGGATCAGTACTTCGAAGCCTGGCCGTGACACGCCATTGGTCGTATGCGGACGATTTTCGAGCAGCACCGTATGGGCCACATCAAACGTGCCTCGCAGCAGCACCGGCCGGTACAGCACCGCATCCGCCGCCACCGGCTGCGCAGTGATGCGTTGGGCCGGCGCATTCTGTAGTGCCTCGATGCGCGCCTGCTTGTCGATGCGCTCATGCGCACGCGACAACTGCCAGCGGCCCAGCGAACACATCAGTGCAATCAGCAACACGCCCGCCAGCATCGGCACCGGCGCAAACCACTGGCGCAGTGGCACCCGCGCAGTCATCGCGTCCACCCGGTGAGATAATGCACGGCAATCATTTTCAAGCTCTCAACCTTCCATGCGCATCGTTGTTGCCATCGCGTTCCTGCTGATCCTCGGCAGCCTTGCCTCTGCGCTGTTCTTCCTGATGCGCGACAAGGGAAACAGCAACCGTACCGTCCGCTCACTGATGTTCCGCGTCGGCTTCTCGATCGCGCTGTTCATCTTCATCCTGGTCGCAAACCGGTTGGGCTGGATTCACAGCACCGGCATCCGCTTCGGCCAGTAATCACCAGAGTCACCCGCACCAGAAAAACGAAAACGCCGCAGCGGTATCCCGTCTGCGGCATTTGTCGGCTTAGGCGCGGGGCGACAAACGCGTCGCCCCCATCCATTTGGCCTTACAGCCAGTACACCACCACGTACAGGCCCAGCCAGACCACGTCCACGAAGTGCCAGTACCACGCGGCGCCTTCGAATGCGAAGTGATGCTCCGGCGTGAAGTGACCCTTGATCACGCGACCCAGCACCACCGACAGCATGATCGCGCCCATCGTCACGTGGAAACCGTGGAAGCCCGTCAGCAGGAAGAACGTCGAGCCGTAGATGCCGGACGTAAGCTTCAGGTTCAGTTCGTGATAGGCGTGAATGTACTCGAACGCCTGGAAGCCCATGAACGTGAAGCCCAGGAGAATCGTCAGCAGCAGGCCTTGAATGACCTGGGCACGCTTGCCCTCACGCAGTGCGTGGTGGGCCCAGGTGAGCGTCACGCCCGAGGTCAGCAGCAGCGCCGTGTTGATGGTCGGGATCGGCCACGGGCCCATCGTCGTGAACGGTGCCACCGTGCCGGCCGGGCCAGCGTTCGGCCACAGTGCGTTGAAGTCGGGCCACAGCAGCTTGTTGTTCAGATCGCCCAGCCACGGCATGGCGATCTCACGGGCGTAGAACAGCGCGCCGAAGAACGCCGCGAAGAACATCACTTCCGAGAAGATGAACCAGCTCATCGACCAACGGAACGAGGCGTCCACGCGATCGCCATACTTGCCGCCCTCGGACTCGGAGATGGCATCGGCAAACCACGAACGCAACACGAACAGGAACCACAGCAGGCCGATCAGGAAAGTCCACGGTGCCCACGGTTGCGCGTTGACCCACGCTGCGGAACTCAGCAGCACGATCAGCAGACCGATACTTGCCGAAATCGGATGCCGCGACGGCCCGGGCACGAAGTAGTACGGAGCGTTCGCTCGATTCGCACTCATCTCTTTTTCTCCAGCTCTATTTTTTTAAGAATCCACTCGATGTTGCCCGGTCCATGCTGCGCAGACCGTCTCCTCAACCTTCAGCTGACGACTGCACGCACAATCATCAGCAGCACAAAAATGAACAGCGCCGTTGCCAGCAGCCCCGCGATGATCACGTGCACAGGATTGAGCTGTGCCATGTCACGGTCATGATCGCGCCCCTTGCGCACCCCGAAGAAGGACCAGAACACTGCCTTCATCGTCTGTGCAAATGATGCACGTCGCTTGGTCGCTTCCTTCAGGTCGTCCATGTCCTCACGTTCCTTTGTTCGGCATCGCCGGCGCAATGGCTGACGGTGCGTGGATTTCAAAGAAAGTGTAGGACAAGGTGATCGTTTTCACGTCTTTCGGAAGCTCCGGATCGATCACAAACACCACAGGCATTTCGCGCGACTCGTTGGCCGTCAGCTTCTGCTGCTTGAAGCAGAAGCACTCGATCTTCTTGAAGAACTCGGTTGCCTGCTTGGGCGCGTAACTCGGAATGGCCTGCGCCTCCACCGTACGCGCTTCCTTGTTCACCACCTCGTAGACGATCTGGTTGATCTCGCCCGGGTGGACTTCCATGCTGTTCTTGATCGGGCGGAAGCGGAACGGCCCTTGGCTGTTCGAATCGAACTCCACCGTGATCGTGCGCGTCTTGTCGACCTGCGAGTTGCGCAGCGCGCCGCCATCCTCATCACGCGTGTTCAGCACGTTGATGTTGGTGAGCTCGCAGATCTTCTTGTACAGCGGCACCATCGCGTAGCCGAAACCAAACATGATCACGACCACGATGGCCAGTTTGCCAAGCATGGTGCGGTTCAGGCCGCGTTCGATGGCCTTATCGTCTTGATGGTCTTGGGCCGGGGTCGGGCTCATATGCGGTCTTGCGAGATTTCGCGAGGTTTCTATTCAGCGATGGACGGATCGCATGTCCGGCGCTAACCGCCGAACACCACGCGCTTGAAAATCACACCCAGAAAGAAAACCAACGCGATGGTGGCAAGAATGAACCCCAGGCGGCGGTTGTTCGCGCGTTGCTCGGGCGTTGGGCTTTTTTCTGGATTCGACATCGTTGTTTGGCGGAGCGCGAGGCCGGCACCGGCCGACCTCGCGACACCTGAATTACTTCACGTGCGGCGGTTCTTCAAAGGTGTGGAACGGCGCCGGCGACGGCACAGTCCACTCCAGGCCTTCCGCGCCCTCCCACGGCTTGTCGGCGG
This sequence comes from Ralstonia sp. A12, assembly GCF_000801955.1. Taxonomy (GTDB): domain Bacteria; phylum Pseudomonadota; class Gammaproteobacteria; order Burkholderiales; family Burkholderiaceae; genus Ralstonia. The sequence continues at coordinate 120,299 of NZ_JSZO01000014.1, read as the reverse complement.
CCTTCTCACCACCGCGGTACGACGGCAGCACCACGAAGAAGAAGAAGTACACCTGCATCAGACCGAAGCCCAGCGCACCGATCGACGCCACGGCGTTGAAGTCGGCGAACTGCTGCGGGTAGTCCGCATAGCGACGCGGCATGCCGGCCAAGCCCAGGAAGTGCATCGGGAAGAACGTGAGGTTGAAGGTGATCATCGAACCCCAGAAGTGGATCTTGCCGCGCGTCTCGTTGTACATGTAGCCCGACCACTTCGGACCCCAGTAGTAGAAGCCTGCGAACAACGCGAACAGCGAACCGGCCACCAGCACATAGTGGAAGTGCGCCACCACGTAGTACGTATCCTGCAGCTGGATGTCGATCGGGGCCACAGCCAGGATCAGCCCCGTGAGACCGCCGATCGAGAACACGAAGATAAAGCCCAGGGCGAACAGCATGGGCGTCTCGAACGTCATCGAGCCGCGCCACATCGTGGCCACCCAGTTGAACACCTTCACGCCAGTCGGCACCGCGATCAGCATCGTCGCGTACATGAAGAACAGCTGGCCGGTGACAGGCATGCCGGTCGTGAACATGTGGTGCGCCCACACGATGAACGACAGGATGGCGATCGAGGCAGTGGCGTACACCATCGAGCTGTAGCCAAACAGCGGCTTGCGTGCGAAGGCCGGCACGATCTGGCTGATGATGCCGAACGCCGGCAAGATCATGATGTACACCTCGGGGTGCCCGAAGAACCAGAAGATGTGCTGGTACATCACCGGGTCACCGCCGCCGGCAGCCGAGAAGAAGCTCGTGCCGAAGTGGCGGTCGGTCAGCACCATGGTGATCGCGCCTGCCAGCACCGGCATCACGGCGATCAGCAGGTACGCCGTGATCAGCCACGTCCAGCAGAACATCGGCATCTTCATCAGCGTCATCCCGGGGGCACGCATGTTGAGGATGGTCACGATGATGTTGATCGAGCCCATGATCGACGAGGCACCCATGATGTGCACCGCGAAGATCGCCATGTCCATGCCCGGCCCCATCTGCACCGACAGCGGCGCGTAGAGCGTCCAGCCGGCAGCCGTGGCACCACCCGGTGCGAAGAACGAGCCCACCAGCAGGATGGCTGCGGGCGGCAGCAGCCAGAAACTGAAGTTGTTCATCCGCGCGAAGGCCATGTCGGATGCGCCCACCTGCAGCGGGATCATCCAGTTCGCAAAGCCCACGAAGGCCGGCATGATCGCGCCGAACACCATGATCAGGCCGTGCATCGTGGTGAACTGGTTGAACAGCTCCGGATGGAAGAACTGCAGGCCCGGCTGGAACAGCTCAAGGCGAATCAGCAGTGCCAGCGTGCCGCCCGAGAGCAGCATCGCGAACGAGAACAACAGGTACAGCGTACCGATGTCCTTGTGGTTGGTCGCGAACAGCCAACGGCGCCAGCCGTGCGGATGATCGTGCGCGTGGTCGTCTCCATGACCGTGCGCGTGATCTTGCGGGTGCGTAACAGCGGTGCTCATCGCAAAACTCCTTGGATTCGTTTCGTCACGCAGACGATCAATCAGCTAGCGCTGCGGTCTTGCGCCGCATTCACTTGTTGGGTGGCCACCTTGCCGGCGGGCTCAGCAGCGGCAGTCTTGGCACCGCCGCCTTCAGGCATCTTGCCGCCGCGTGCGTCCTTCACTTGGGACGGTTGCAGCAGGTCACCGGTATGGTTGCCCCAGTTGTTTCGCTCATACGTGATGACGGAAGCGATTTCCACATCGTTGAGCGCCGAGGCCCAGGGCGGCATTGCCGCCTTGCCGTGCAGCACGATGTCCACGTGGCCGGCCAGCGGGCCGTTGGCGATCTTCGAGCCGTCCAGTGCGGGGAACGGACCGCCGCCCTTACCGTTCGGCTGGTGGCAGACCGCGCAGTTGGCGGTGTAGACCTTCTCGCCGCGCGTCTTCAGCTCATCCAGCGTGTAGGTCTTGTTCGGGTCATCCGCCTTGGCGGCCATTTCCTTCTTCTTGCCGTCGACCCACTTGGTGTAGTCGGCGTCGGACACGACGCGCACGACGATCGGCATGAAGGCGTGTTCCTTGCCGCACAGCTCAGCGCACTGGCCGCGGTACACGCCGACCTTCTCGGCCTTGAACCACGTGTCGCGCACGAAGCCCGGAATCGCATCCTGCTTCACGCCAAACGCCGGGATCATCCACGAGTGGATCACGTCGTTGGCGGTGGTGACGATGCGCACCTTGCGGTTGACCGGCACAACCACCTCGTTATCGACTTCGATCAGGTACGTGGTGCTCTTGGGCGCCTCGTTGTTGATCTGCTCGCGCGGGGTGGTGAGCGTGGAGAGGAACGAAATGCCCTCGCCCTCACCCTTCAGGTAGTCGTAACCCCACTTCCACTGATAGCCGGTGGCCTTGATGGTGAGGTCGGAATTGGTGGTGTCCTTCATCGCGACCACGGCCTTGGTGGCCGGCAGCGCCATCCCGATCACGATCAGGAACGGCACGATGGTCCAGATGATTTCGACGGTGGTGCTTTCGTGGAACGTCGCCGGCTTGTGGCCCAGCGATTTGCGGTGCTTGAAAATGGAGTAGAACATCACCCCGAACACACCGATGAAGATCACGATACAGATGATCAGCATCATGTAGTGCAGCCAATGAATCTCGGCGGCGATCTTGGTGACCGGGGGCGCGAGATTGAGCTGCATCACTGCGGGGCCGCCTGGCATGTCTTCCACTGCCAGAGCCGTTTGACCGAAGGCGAGGAGTGAGCCTGCCGCCAGCAAACTTGCCAATGTCTTATTCAACATTTTCATTTTTTATCTACCCAATTTACAGATTCCACTCTGCCCCGGTGCGCGGCTCATGAGACCTGGGTTGGTTGCCCTTGTCCCAAACACCGGGAAAGCTCGTTCGCAAGCCTGCGCCGCCCGGCCGGATCGAGAAATCGACCGACCTGCACGACACGTCCACCGGAATGCAGCGCAACCAGCTCCCGGAGGGACTCATTCTGCGGCTCGCCGAATTCGACGCGCACCCACTGCGGATTGAGCACATGGCGCAACCGCTGGCTGGCGCTCACCTGCTCGATCACCAGCGCGCCGTCTTCCAGCCAGACGTGCTCGTAATCTGAAGCGTGGCGGGCATAGTACAGCAACGCCCATCCGAGAATCGCGACCTCCAGCCCCGAGAAAGGCAACACCAACCACGCACCTTGCCACGCAAAGAACGAAGCGATCGCGAACGAGAGGATGACAATCGAGAGGTAGAACCAGCCGACCTGGCGAGGTGAAAGCGAACAGTTTCGCTTCATGAGCCAGTTCTTCTGCGGCGATTCCGGAATGCTGGAGGCGCCGCGTGCTGGCTGGAGCGCAGTATCAACGCCAACATTCGCAATGTCGTGCATTGAACCACTCCTGCCTCGGATGCATACCCGATCGGTTCGCCCGTGGCAAAAAACGGGATAGGCCTTAGGGGGGACTGCTGCGACAAACCGGCACAGTATATGGTCCCAATTGACCCCAAACAAGGTAAAGCGCCTTTATGCAAGTCCCGGCTTGACAAGCAGCTATCATTGCCGTCCCCGCATCAAGAACCGCCTCAGGCGCGCGGTTTGCGACCGATCTGGTCGACCGGGATCATCGCCCGCCCCTCATCATCCAGCGCTTGCCGCCGCGTGGGCGCCAGTTTCCAGGCATGGCCGTAGACGACCTCGAACGTGAGCGGAATCAGGCCCTCGGGATTGCGCTGGGCATCAAGCGCATCAAACAGCCGCTGGCGCCAGCGCGGCGTATGCAAGCCGGCCCCGGCCAGGCTGCGGCCGCTTTCATCCATCAGGCCAGCCATGCCGCCCAGCAGGTGCACGTCGGCCAGTAACGCCTGCGGTGTCTCGTAAGTGATGGTGAGCTGCTCCATGTCCATCACGGGCGTAGACCAGCGGCTGTGCACCAGCATGTCGCCAATGTCATGCATGTCGACAAAGCGCAGCGTGTGCACGCCCGGGTCGATGCCGGCCAAGGCGCTGCGCAGCTCGCGCAGAGTGTCCGGGCCAAACAGGCTGAACATCAGCAGACCGCCTTCCGTGGTGATGCGGTGCCACTCCGGAAAGATCGCGTGCGGGGATGGATCCCAGTGCAGCGCCAGGTTTGACCACAGCAGGTCGAACGAGCCATTGGCAAACGGCAAGGCGCGGAAGTCCGCCTGGGCGAAATCGAACACGGGGCGCTTCTTCAGCAGACGGCCGAGCCAGCCGGTGTCCGTGCGTTGCGGGTCAAGCTGCGTCGCCCGCGCCAGCATCGCGGACGACCAGTCGACGCCGCAGATCTGCGCATCCGGATACTGCGCGCGCAGCACCGCCAGGCCTTGCCCCAGGCCGCAACCGAGGTCCAGCGCGCGCGACGGCGCCAGCTTGATGTACGACAACCGGTCCTGCATCCGGGCCCCGACCTCGCGCAGCAGGAAGTCCACGTCGGCAAAACGTGCGGCACGGCGATCGAAAGCGCGCCGTAAGGCGGCAGGATGGGCGAGAACGGGATCGGACATCGGCAAAACCAGGCAGAAACTGCGGTCGCCAAGTATACCGGCGGGATGTTTCAGGCGCCGTCTGATGGCATATCGGCCGCAAATCGGCTGGGATGGCGGCTTTTGGCTGCGATGTCCCCAACCCTGTTGCGCCAATGGTTTCATGCCGGCCTGCGGCAGTTGTTGCCGTGCGCCTGCGCGCTGTGCGGCGCGGTCCAGCGTGAATTGGTCTGCGCCGGCTGCATGGGCGATCTGGCGCCGCTGCTGCATCGGCGGCGCTGCGTCCAATGCGCCATCGCGCTAGAAACCCGGCACGTCGCTCGACATTGCCCTGCCTGCCTGGCCGGCGCGCCGGACTTTGACGCCACCGTCGTCATTGCCGACTACGGTTGGCCGCTCGATCACCTTGTCACCGGATTGAAATTTCGAGCGCAGTTGCCGCTCGCTGCATGGTTGGCCGACCGTTTGAGGGACACGCTGACCGCAGCGTCGGGCGACTTGCCGGACCTCCTGTTGCCCGTGCCGCTGTCTGCCGCCCGCCTGCGCTCGCGCGGCTACAACCAAGCGTGGGAGATCACCCGGCGGCTGGGCAGGCAGCTCGCCATTCGCGCCACGGCCGATGGGCTGCGCCGTGTGCGCGACAATCCCGCCCAAGCCTCGCTCGACCGCGCAGAGCGCCTGGCCAACCTGCACGGCGCCTTCGAAGTAACGGACCCGGGCAGCATTGCGGGGCGTCACGTCGGTGTCATCGACGACGTGATGACCACCGGCGCCACCCTCGGCGAGATCGCCACCCAACTCAAACGCGCAGGCGCCGCGCGTGTCACCAATGTGGTTGCCTTGCGCACGCCCTAGTTACATGCTTATGCGACATTGTGTCGCGCCCCGGATGTGGCACTGTGGCGGAGTGACAACCCTCCGCAATGTAGATAAGCTCGCCGCCGAAATTTGCCTACCGCCATCATGTTCAACGTCGTCCTCGTCGAGCCCGAAATCCCGCCCAACACGGGCAATGTGATCCGCCTGTGCGCCAACACGGGCGCACAGCTGCATCTGATCGAGCCGCTGGGTTTTCCGCTCGAAGATGCCCGCATGCGCCGCGCCGGCCTCGACTATCACGAGTACGCGACGATGCGCGTGCACGCAGATTGGGAGGCCTTCCTGCGCGATGCGCAGCCCGATCCGACGCGCATGTTCGCGCTCACCACGCGTGGTTCCACACCGTTTGCCAGCATGGCCTTCCAGCCGGGTGACTGGTTCGTCTTCGGATCAGAAACGCGTGGATTGTCGGAGGAGCGCCGCGAGTGGTTTCCCACCTCGCAACGCATTCGCCTGCCGATGCGGCCGGACAACCGCAGCCTGAATCTGTCGAACACCGTAGCGGTGGTGGTGTTCGAAGCCTGGCGGCAGAACGGATTCGAAGGCGGCGCCTGAGGAAGGCGCTGCGCCTCAATATCGATTTAGCGCGCCGATTCCGATTTGGCGTCGCGCTGCAACAGACGATCCACCGCGCGTGCGGGCGCGAGACCTTCGAACAGGACTTCGCACACCGTAAAGGTGATGGGCATATCGACGCCCTTTGCGCGCGCCAGCGCCGCCACCGCGCGCGCGCAACGCACACCCTCCGCAACGTGGCCAAGACTGTGCAGGATGTCGTCCAGCGTGCGGCCCTGTGCGAGCTGCATGCCAACGGTGCGGTTGCGTGAGAGATCGCCCGTGGCGGTCAGCAGCAGATCGCCCATGCCGGTCAGGCCCATGAAGGTTTCCGGACGGCCACCCAGTGCGATGCCCAAGCGCGTCATCTCCGCCAAGCCGCGCGTCACCAGCGCAGCGCGCGCGTTCAGACCCAAACCCAGGCCATCCGCCGTGCCGGTCGCAATGGCCAGCACGTTCTTGACCGCACCACCCACCTCCACGCCGACGAGGTCATCGCTCGCATACACACGCATCGCGTGATGGTGGAAGCCGCGCTGCGTCAGCTTGCCCAGTGCGGCACTGGAAGATGCAACCGTCATCGCGCACGGCAAACCCTGCGCGACTTCCTTGGCAAAGCTCGGGCCGGATAGCACGCCCGTCACCAGATCCGTGCGACCGGTCTGCGCCAGCACCTCGGCCACGATGGCGTGTGGCAATGCGCTGGTCTGCGGGTCGAACCCCTTGCACAGCCAGATCACGTTGCGCACCGCCCCATGCGCGGCAACCGCGCGGGTCAAATCCGCCAGGCCTGCAACGGGTGAGGCAATCACAGCCAATGCGTCGTCGCCGGCAGCGTGATCGAGTGCGGTTTGCAGGTCAGCATCGAAACGCAGCGATGCCTGCAGCGCGATGCCCGGCAGGTAGGCCTCGTTGATGTGCGTGGCGGCCATCCGCGTGACAAGGCTGGCGTCACGCCCCCACAGCACGACATCGTGCGATTGCGCGGCATGGCTGGCCAGGGCAGTACCCCAGGCGCCGGCACCCAGAACGGAAATTCGCATGCGCGTGTGCATGTTCAAAATTCGAGTCGATCAGGCAAAAGGTCGAGCAAAAAGAAAAAGCCCGCGCGAGCGTATGGCCGGCGCGGGCTTCTGGCGCAGCGCGCCTTGTACTTAGTGGGTGGCCTTCGAGCCGTCCGGCATCACCAGACCGCTGTTGCCGCCGACTTGCGCCTGCTGCTCCATGGCGGCGGCCAGGCGTTGCTCATACAGCGCCTGGAAGTTGATCTCCGCCAGGTGGATCGGCTGGAAGCCAGCACGGCCGATGGTGTCGGCAATGTTCGAGCGCAGGTACGGGTACACGATGGTCGGGCAGGCGATACCCAGCAGCGGGTCCATCTGCTCGTCCGGCACATTGCGGATGTCGAAGATGCCGGCTTGCTTGGCTTCCACCAGGAAGGCCACTTTCTCTTGCACCTTGGTCGTGACCGTACCGATCACCACCACTTCAAACACGCCCTCGGCCAGCTGCGAGGCGGACACGTCCACCTGCACTTCCACGGACGGCTGTTCCTGCTCGAGGAAGATGTGCGGCGAGTTCGGCTGTTCCAGCGACAGGTCCTTCAGGTACACGCGCTGGATGTTGAAGAACGGCTGGCCGTCCTGGCCCGGTTGCTGCTGTTGCTGGTCGCTCATGACTCGCCTTCAGATAGATATGTGGTCAGTGCGCAGCGGGATCGGTCTCGCGCGCAAGACGCGTATGGTACATGACGCAATGGTGCCCACCATGAGAGCGGGCCTAAAAGTACAACGCCCGGTCAAGACCGGGCGTTTTGGCATGGCGTTCAGGCCGCCAGCAGTGGCACCAGCCCGCCTTCGCGGTCCAGCGCAGACAGATCATCGAAGCCGCCGATATGGCGATCGTCGATGTAGATCTGCGGCACGGTGCGGCGGTTCGTGCGCGTCATCATCTCTTCGCGCCTACCGGGTTCACGGTCGATCATGATCTTTTCGATCTGCTCGACACCACGCTGCTTCAGGAGTCGTTCCGCTGCCACGCAATAGGGGCAGACGGTGGTGCTGTACATAACCACGTGCGCCATACTTCAAACCTCGTTGTTTATTTCACGACCGGAAGACCGGCCTGCTGCCAGGCGGCCAATCCGCCCTCGAGCGAATAGACCTCACTGTAACCGGCCTGCTTCAACACTGCTTGCGCGCGCCCAGCACGCTGGCCGGTCTGGCATACGAGGATGATGGGGGTCTCTTTGTTCTTTGCAAGGCCGGCTGCCTTGCCTTCCAACTCGCCGAGCGGCGCATGCTTGGCTTGCGGCAGGTGGCCTGCGGCGTATTCACCGCTTTCACGCACATCCACCACCACGGCGTTGCGGCGGTTGATGAGCTGCGTGGCCGCCGGGGCACTCACCTTGGCGCCACCGCCACCCGAGATGCGGCGTTGGATGGGCGCCCAGAGCAGCAGCAGCCCCGAAACGATGGCAACGGCAAGCAGGGCGAGGTTGTTGTAATCGGCGAAGAACTTCACGGTATCGGTTTCCTGGATGGGTCGGGCGGGTGTCATCCGAACAGTTCGGGGGCCCAATGCCCGCGGCATTATAAAATAGTCGGTTTCGGCGGCCGCACGATGACGCACGACACATCGGCGCAGACCGCACGCAGGTTTTCTCACTTCTCATCATGGCAGTCATGCATAAGCTCGTTCTCATCCGCCACGGCGAATCGACGTGGAATCTGGAGAATCGTTTCACCGGCTGGGTCGACGTCGACCTGACCGACACGGGCGTCGCCCAGGCGCGCCTTGGCGGCCGCCTGCTGCGCGAAGCCGGCTTCACCTTCGATCTGGCCTACACCTCGGTGCTCAAGCGCGCGATCCGCACGCTGTGGCACGTGCAGGATGAAATGGACCTGATGTGGATCCCGACCCGCAACGAGTGGCGCCTGAACGAGCGCCACTACGGCGCGCTGTCGGGTCTGAACAAAGCCGAGACCGCCGCCAAGTTCGGCGACGAGCAAGTCCTCGTCTGGCGCCGCAGCTACGACACGCCGCCGCCCGCCCTCGAGCCCGGCGCCGAGAACGACGCCTTCGGCAACCCGCGCTACGCCGGCCTGTCGCGCGAGCAGGTGCCCCTGACCGAGTGCCTGAAGGACACCGTTGCGCGCGTGATGCCGCTATGGGAAGAGTCCATCGCTCCGGCCATCAAGAGCGGCCAGCGCGTCGTCATCGCCGCACATGGCAACAGCATCCGCGCGCTGGTGAAGTACTTGGACGGCATTTCGGACGCGGACATCGTCGGCCTGAACATCCCCAATGGCACGCCGCTTGTGTATGAGCTGGACGCCAACCTCAAGCCGATCCGCCACTACTACCTCGGCGACCAGGAAGCGATTGCCGCATCCCTCGCAGCCGTGGCCAGCCAAGGCAAGGCGAAATAAACCGTAACGCGGCGTTTGGCACTCCAACGCCTTTATACTGTCGAAGCCTGTAGCCCGGGATGTGCGCGAGCCATCCCGGGTCATGTTTATCTACTGTTCCCACGTCCACGCTCGACACATGCGAACTTCGCTCAAGAACATCAGCTTGATCGCCATCGGCCTCGTCACCGGGGTGCTGGCGACGCTCCAGCTCTCCGCCACCGCGCAAAACGCGACGGTCGGGCCGCTCCCGCTGGAAAAGCTCAGGCTCATGGCCGATATCTTTGGCCAGATCAAGCGCGAATACGTCGAGCCGGTGGACGACGACAAACTGCTGACCGAAGCCATCAAGGGCATGGTCTCCAGCCTTGACCCGCATTCGGCGTACCTCGACAAGAAGGACTTCCAGGAACTGCAGGAAGGCACCCAGGGCCGCTTCGCCGGTCTGGGCATCGAGATTTCGCAGGAAGAAGGCCTGGTCAAGGTCATCAACCCGATTGAAGACACCCCCGCCTTTCGCGCCGGCGTGCAGCCGGGCGACCTGATCACCCGTATCGACGACAAGCCGGTGCGCGGCATGCCGCTCGAGCAGGCTGTGAAACGCATGCGCGGTGCGCCGGGCACCAAGGTCACGCTGACCATCTATCGCAAGAAGGAAGAGCGCACCTTCCCGCTGACCATCACCCGTGCTGAGATCCAGGTGCAGTCGGTCAAGGCCAAGATGCTGGACAACGGTATCGCCTGGGTGCGTATCACCAGCTTCCAGGAACGCACCGTGCCGGACCTGGCCAAGAAGCTCAATGACTTGGCAAAACAGGATGCCCACCTCAAGGGCCTGATCCTGGATCTGCGCAACAACGGCGGCGGCGTGCTGCAAGCCGCTGTAGGCGTGTCCGCCGCATTCCTGCCGCCGGATGTGACCGTGGTCTCGACCAACGGGCAGGTGCCGGACGCCAAGCGCACGTACAAGGCGACCTTCGCCAACTACCGCCTGAGCAACTTCGACGCCGACCCGCTGGCTGGCCTGGACCCCGAGTTCAAGACCGTGCCGATCATCGTGCTGACCAACGCGTACACGGCATCGGCATCGGAAATCGTGGCTGGTGCGCTGCAGGATCACCACCGCGCCAAGACGATGGGCAAGACGACCTTCGGCAAGGGTTCGGTGCAGACGGTGCGTCCGCTGTCGAACGACACCGGTATCAAGCTGACCATCGCGTACTACTACACACCGTCGGGCAAGTCGATCCAGGCCTGGGGCGTACGTCCGGACATTCCGGTCGACCAGAACCCCGATGGCGACCCGGACGACGCGCTGATCACCCGCGAGATCGACACCGAGCGCCACCTGCACAACAAGCAGGAGTCGGAAGAGAGCGAGATGACCGAGCGCGAAAAGCGCCGCGTTGAAGAATTGCGTCGCCTGGAAGAAGAAAACGCCAAGAAGACGCCCGAGCAGCGCGAGAAGGAACGCAACAAGAAGCCGATCGAGTTCGGTTCGGCCGACGACTTCATGCTGCAACAGGCCGTCAACGAGTTGCGCGGTCAGCCGGTCAAGCGTTCGAAGTCGGTGCTCGAAGCGGTGGCAACGTCGGACAAGCCGGCCAAGTTGCCGGCAGCCAAGGACAGCAGCGATGCCAAGTCCAAGGCCAAACCGGCAGCACCGAAGCCCAACGTTCCGGCCAGCGGCGTGATCCCGGCCCCTGAGCCGAGCGGCGCCCGTTAAGACACCGGCCGGCAAACACTGGCAAACTTACGAGGCCGTGCACTGCACGGCCTTTTTCATTGCACCGCCATGAACGACGACCAACTGCTGCGCTACTCCCGCCATATCCTGCTCGACGAGATCGGCATCGAGGGGCAGACGCGCCTGCTTGGAAGCCATGCGCTGGTCATCGGCGCAGGGGGGCTCGGCGCGGCGGCCCTGCCCTACCTGGCGGCTGCGGGCGTCGGGACGCTCACCATCGTCGACGACGATACGGTGGACCTGACCAACCTGCAGCGCCAGATCATTCACACCACCGAGTCGGTTGGGCAGCCGAAGGTGACATCAGCACGGGCCGCCATCGCACGGCTGAACCCCGGTGTGCAGGTCAACGCCGTGCAGCGCCGGCTCGATGCCGATGCCATCGGCGCACTGCTCAATAACGTCAGCGTGGTGCTGGACTGCTCCGACAACTTCGCTACCCGCCAGGCGGCCAACCTTGCCTGCGTGCGTGCGGGCGTGCCGCTGGTGTCAGGCGCCGCCATTCGCTTCGATGGGCAGATCAGCGTGTTCGACAGCCGCGCCGGCGGCCCCTGCTATGCCTGCCTGTTCCCGCCCGATGAACCGGCACCGGATGTGGCATGCGCCACGATGGGCGTGTTCTCGCCGCTCGTCGGTATGGTGGGCACGGTGCAGGCAGCCGAGGCGCTCAAGCTGATCGCCGGCATTGGACGCTCGCTTGCCGGGCGCCTGCTGATGCTCGACGGCCTGTCGATGGAATGGACGACGATGCGCGTGGCGCGTCAGCCGTCGTGCCCGGTCTGCGGCGGTACGCACTAGTTCGCCAAACGCCGACAACAAAAAAAAGGAGGCCAAGGCCTCCTTTTTCTTTGCCGATCAACGAGGCTTACTCGCTGTCCGCCTCCATCTGCGATTGCAGGAAGTTTTGGATGCCGACCTTGTCGATCAGCTCCAATTGCGTTTCCAGCCAGTCGATGTGCTCTTCGGTGTCGTCCAGAATGTCGACGAAAATCTCGCGGCTAACGTAGTCCTTGACCGACTCGCAATGCGCGATGGCTTCGACCACCGTGGTGTGCGCGGCCTTCTCCAGCTTCAGATCGCACTCGAGCATTTCCGGGGTGTTCTCGCCGATCATCAGCTTGCCGAGGTCCTGCAGGTTCGGCAGGCCTTCGAGCATCAGGATGCGCTCGATCAGGCGATCGGCATGCTTCATCTCGCCGATGGACTCTTTGTACTCGTGGTCCCCGATGCGCTTGAGCCCCCAGTGGCCATACATGCGCGCATGGAGGAAGTACTGATTGATCGCGGTCAGCTCGTTCTTGAGCTGGGCGTTCAGATATTGGATGACCTTCTTATCGCCTTTCATTCTTGGGGCTCCAGCAAAGTGCAACTGCGGTGATGGACGCACGCACGCGTCCGCTCAAAGCGAGCCCTGTGCTGACCCAAGCAACAAATGCCACCGAGGCTATGCAGCCCGGGCGGCAGATCGCGGCGAATCAGGAAAAACGAGAAACGGGAAAACGGGGGTCAGGCAGCCAACGCGCTGGCCGAGATGGCCTGATCGTTGGCAACGGGCTCGTCGCGACGCTCGATTATGGCATGCGTGCTTGCGCGGCCCAACACCTGATCAACGGGGATGCAGCTCACGGCTTCAGCGAGCACCTGCTTGGCGCAGTCCCGGCATTGTCCACAACAGGTGCCGACGCCCAGCGTCTCGGCGAGTTCGTCCATTGTCGACACACCCAGACGGGCGGCGCCATGGATTTCGCGGTCGGTCACTTGGTTGCAGATGCAGACGTACACGGGATTCCTCCGCAGCGCTCAAAACGCGCTGTGAGACCAGAATAACAGAGAATGGTAATGAGAACAATTCTTGTTCTACCCCATTCAATCGGCATGGATATGCGGGTGCGCGCAAGCCGTCTTTTCACGGAAAGACGTGCAATTTCAATCACTTAGTGGGGATTTTTCCCTGAGACGGGCGATGCGCCGGCACGACAGTCGATTGGGGCCGGCGCTTAAAAAATCAGCAGCTCAGGCGCGAGCCAGCGCACCCAGTGCGTCCTCGATTTCAGTGGGTTCGCAGGCGTGCAGCAGGCGGTCAGCCTCGCGCATCAGACGCGGGCGGTCCGAGCGCAGAATCTGCTGCTTGACGCTCAACAACTGCGACGGATGCATCGAGAACTCGGTGAGCCCCATGCCGAGCAGCAAGCGCGTCATGGCCGAGTCACCCGCCATCTCGCCGCACACCGACACCGGCTTGCCCGCCAGATGCCCTTCGCGAATGGTGCGCGCGATCAGTTGCAGCACCGCCGGATGCAGCGGGTCGTACAGGTGCGCGACCGCATTATCAGCGCGGTCGATCGCCAGCGTGTACTGGATCAGGTCGTTCGTACCGATCGAGAGGAAATCCATGCGGCGCAGGAACACCGGCAGGATCAGCACGGCGGCCGGAATCTCGATCATGGCGCCGACCTTGACGGTCGGATCGTAGGCCAGGCCATCTGCGTCGAGCGAGGCCTTGGCGCGCGTGAGCAGATCCAGCGTCTGGTCGATCTCGCGGGCGTGCGCGAGCATCGGCACGAGAATCTTCACCGGTCCGAAGGCCGACGCCCGCAGCAGCGCGCGCAACTGCGTCAGGAACATCGCCGGCTCCGACAGTGACCAGCGAATCGCGCGCAAGCCCAGCGCCGGGTTGGGCGCAGTCTCGAACACGTCGTCGCGGATGTCGAGCGGCTTGTCGGCGCCGATGTCGATCGTGCGGATCGTCACCGGCAGGCCTTGCATCGACTCGACTGCGGTGCGGTACGCGCGGAACTGCTCTTCCTCATCGGGCAGCGCGCCGCGCCGGTTCATGAAGAGGAATTCGGAGCGGAACAGCCCCACGCCCACGGCGCCGGCCTTTACGGCGGCAGCCGCATCCTCCGGCATCTCGATGTTGGCCAGCAAGTCGATCTGCGTACCGTCGAGCGTGACGGTGGGCGTGTGGCGCAGGCGCTCGAGGCGCTTCTTCTGCAGCTCACCCTCGCTGCGGCGATGGCGGTATTCCTCAAGAATGGCGACGCTCGGATCAACGATGACGATGCCGGTATCGCCGTCGATGATGATGACGTCGTCCTGTCGGATCAACGCGCTGGCGTTGTGCACGCCCACCGCTGCCGGAATGTCCAGGCTGCGCGCGACGATGGCAGTGTGTGACGTCCGCCCACCCAGGTCCGTCACGAAACCGGCGAAGGTCTGCCCGCGAAACTGCAGCATGTCGGCCGGGGCGATGTCGTGCGCGACAACAATCATGCCGGCGTCCGGATCGCAGCCGACGGCCACCGGCGCAGGCGCCAGCGCGGGCGCACCAGCCAGTGCCTTCAGGATGCGCTCGACCACCTGTTCGATGTCGGCTTTGCGCTCGCGCAGGTATTCGTCTTCGATCTCGCCAAACTGGCGGATCAACTCTTCCAGCTGCGTGGTGAGCGCCCACTCGGCGTTGTAGCGGCGCTGGCGGATCAGCGTCTCGGGCACCTGCGAGAGCAACGCGTCGTCAAGAATCATCGCGTGCACGTCGAGGAAGGCGCCCATCTCTTCGGGCGCATCAGCGGGCAGATCGCGCTTGAGCGCAACCAGTTCGCCGCGCACGGCAGCCCGTGCGCAACGCAGGCGCTCGACCTCGGCGTCTAGCTTGTCTTCATCAACGAGGTAGTGCGACACATCCAGTGCCGCGCGCGCCAGCATGTGGGCACGGCCAATGGCGATGCCGCGCGAAACCGGAATGCCGTGCAGGGTGAATGGCATAGAGACGCTGGCCGAGAACTGCGTTGCGTTGTGGGTGACTCGTTGGGGTTACTCACCCTCGCCGAAGCGGTCGTTGATGAGTCCGACCAGCCCGTCCATGGCAGCCTGCTCGTCCGGGCCTTCGATCTCCAGCGAGACGGTGGAGCCGATGCCCGCGGCCAGCATCATCACGCCCATGATGCTCTTGGCGTCGACCTGACGGCCGTTGCGCGACATCTTGATCTGGCTGTCGAACTTGCTGGCGAGCTGCGTGAGCTTGGCGGAAGCGCGGGCATGCAGCCCGAGCTTATTGATGATGGTGATATCCCTCTGCAGCATATTTGTCCGGATGGTTGGCAACCTGGTTCTGAACGGCTGTCGAGCCGACCTGCAGTACGCCTTGCGCGCCGCCGGCCAGGGCCTTGGCAGCGAGTTGTTCGAGTTTTTCGGTGCGATAGCAGATGGCGCGCACCAGCATCGGAAGGTTCACGCCGGCCAGCACGCGCACGCGGCCCGGATCAGCCAGGCGCGAAGCGATGTTGGCGGGGGTTGCCCCGAAGATGTCGGTCAGCACCAGCGCGCCGTTGTCCTCGACCAGTTCCGCGAGTTTGGCGCGCGCCTGGGCCAGCACGGCGGCCGGTTCGGCATCGGGCAGGACGTCGATTGCACCCAGCCGCTCGGGCTGGCCGCAATACACGTGTGCAGCGCAATCGCGCAGTGCGCTGGCCAGCGGCGCATGAGCGATGATCAGAATCCCTGCCATGATCGAAAAGCGAATCAGTGTGACACCGATTGTATCAGGGCCGTTTGGGGCTATTGTGCGCAGATGTGGCCTAACTCCCCCGAGCGGAGGACACCCGCCAGAGGGGCCATGCCACCTGCCTAGGCCGATTTCCGGCCCAATCCGCCCGAGGTCTTGCCGGCAGCCCGCTCCAGCGCGTCGATGAACATGCCGGCCACGTTGAAGCCGGTCTGCTGGGTGATCTCCTGGAAGCACGTCGGGCTGGTGACGTTGACCTCGGTCAGGTAGTCACCGATGACGTCCAGACCAACCAGCAGCAGGCCGCGTTGCCAGAGCACCGGTGCAAGTGCATGTGCAATCACCTGATCACGCTCGGTCAGCGGCTGCGCTTTCCCCGTACCGCCGGCAGCCAGATTGCCGCGCACTTCGCCGGCCATCGGAATGCGCGCCAGCGAATGCGGCACCGGCGAACCGCCAATCAGCAGAATGCGCTTGTCGCCCTCGCGGATGGCGGGGATGTACTGCTGCGCCATGATCGTGCGCGCGCCGTTGTCAGTGAGCGTTTCGATGACCGCACCGAGGTTCATACCGTCCGGCCCGACGCGGAAGATGCCCGCGCCCCCCATGCCGTCGAGCGGCTTGAAGATGACGTCGCCCTGCTCGGCGTGGAAGTCGCGCAGGCGCTTGGCATCGCGCGACACGATAGTCGGCACGGTGAACTCGCGAAACTGCGCAATCGCCAGCTTCTCGGAGTGATCGCGAATCGCCTGCGGCTTGTTGAACACGCGCGCGCCCTGCCGCTCGGCAATCTCCAGCAGCCACGTGCTGGTGACGTACTCCATGTCGAACGGCGGGTCCTTGCGCATCAGCACGGCGTCAAAGCCGGTGAGCGGCAGCAGGCGCGGGTCCCCTGCGCGATACCACTCCTGCCCATCTTCCTCATTGCCCGTCAGGGCGATGGGCGTGGCAACAGTTTCCACCACGTTGCCCGACAGCGTGAGTTGCGACTGCAGGCACGTGTAGATGGCGTAGCCGCGCGCCGTCGCCTCGCGCATCATCGCGAAGGTGGAATCCTTGTAGATCTTGAACGTCGACAGCGGATCGACGATGAACAGGATGCGCATGGCGATTCCCTCTACAGCTTGGTACGGCTGATCAGATCAGCGGGTTCGGGTCGGTCTTCTCGAGCTCGAGCGACGCGGCCAGCAAAGCGAGGCGGCCCACCACACCATACATGTAGAAGCGGTTCGGCTCGCCGGCGCCCGGCTTGGCATGGCTGTCCGGCAACGAATTCGACGCAAACGGCAGCGGCACGAAATGCATGCCCGGCGCGTTGAGATTCTCGTCCACGCCGCGGCCCGTGTGAACCCGGTAGAACCCGCCAACCACATAGCGGTCGATCATGTAGACCACCGGCTCGGCCACGGCCTCGTTGATCTTCTCGAAGGTGTGCACGCCTTCCTGCACGATCACCTCGGAGACCTCCAGGCCTTCCTTGACCACGCTCATCTTGTTGCGCTCCTTCCGGTTGAGGCCCTTGACCTCGGAAGGATCGCGCACGGTCATCACGCCCATGCCGTAGGTGCCGGCATCCGCCTTGACCACCACGTACGGGGTCTCGGTCACGCCGTATTCCTTGTACTTCTTGGCAGTCTTCTTGAGCACCGTCTCGACCGCATGAGCGAGCTCTTCCTCGCCGGCGCGCTCGTGGAAGTCCAGCCCGCTGCACTTGGTGAAGTACGGGTTGACCATCCACGGATCAATGTCGATCAGCTTGGCGAACTTCTTGGCCACTTCGTCATAGGCGGCAAAGTGGTTGGTCTTACGACGCTGCGACCAGCCCGCGTGCAGCGGCGGCAGCAAGTATTGCTCGTTGATGTTCTCGAGGATGGGCGGCACGCCGGCTGACAGATCGTTGTTCAGCAGGATCGAGCACGGATCGAAGTCTTCCATGCCCAGGCGGCGGCCCTTGGTGCCGATGCGCGAGATCGGCTCGACCACGAGGCGCTGGCCATCGGGCAGGTCGATCGGGGTCGGTTCCGTGATGTCTTCGGACAGCGAACCCAGGCGCACGTTGAGCCCGGCTTGGCGCATGATCTGCGACAGGCGCGCCACGTTCTGCAGATAGAACATGTTGCGCGTATGGCGCTCGGGAATCAGCAGCAGGTTCTTGGCGTCCGGGCAGATCTTTTCGATGGCCGCCATGGCGGCCTGCACGGCCAGCGGCAGCATCTCAGGCGCCAGGTTGTTGAAGCCGCCCGGGAACAGGTTCGTGTCGACCGGCGCGAGCTTGAAGCCGGCGTTGCGCAAATCGACGGAACAGTAAAACGGTGGCGTGTGTTCCTGCCATTCCAGGCGGAACCAGCGTTCGATGGCGGGCGTGGCGTCAAGAATCTTCTGCTCGAGCTCCAGCAGCGGCCCGTTCAGCGCGGTGATCAGGTGCGGAACCATACCCTTCCTATCCTATTGATGTAATTTATCGCCCGCTCCGATTGTAGAGGAACAGGCAATAGCTTGCAGACGACAGCGGGCTATCGATATGCGGTCAATGGACGGTTTCGCAAGGGGAGGTGTGCGGCAACGCACAAAACCACACAGAAAACGCGGACAAAAAAAAGCGCGGGGCTGCCGCGCTTGGGGAATAGCCTGACAGATACGGGGAGCGTTCTGCAGGTGGAGGAAACCACGTCTGCAATGTAAGCGTCCGCATAACGACAGGCAATTGAAGGTTTTTTACATCGGAGTTAAGACCATTCTGGCTCGGACTTCGCGCCAGGCAAGCGTTTCGCTGTTTGAAACGCGGCGCAGCAAAAAACCCGGCGCGAGGCCGGGTCTTTCGCAGCATCAAGCAGACGATCAGTCTTCGTAGGCGCTCAGTCTTCGTATGCAGTCTCGCCGTGGGACGTGATGTCCAGACCTTCGCGCTCCTCTTCTTCCGGCACGCGCAGGCCGACGACCGCATCGACAATCTTGTACGAGATGAAGGCCACGACCGCCGACCAGATGACCGTGGTCAGCACGCCCTGGAACTGGATCCACAACTGGCCGCCGATCGAGTAGCCGTCAGCCACCTTGTTGGCGACATAGTCGTAGATGCCGGTGCCGCCCAGGCTCGGCGAGGCGAACACGCCGGTCAGCAGTGCACCCAGGATACCGCCCACGCCGTGCACGCCGAACACGTCCAGCGTGTCGTCCATGCCCAGCATGCGCTTGAGGCCGTTCACACCCCACAGGCACAGCAGGCCGGCGATGATGCCCAGCGCGATCGAGCCCATCGGGCCGACAAAGCCGGCCGCCGGGGTGATGGCCACCAGGCCAGCCACAGCACCCGATGCTGCACCCAGCATCGACGGCTTGCTCTTGCCGATCCACTCACCGAAGCTCCACGACAGCACGGCTGCGGCGGTGGCCAGCAGCGTGTTGACGAAGGCCAGCGCGGCGCTGCCGTTGGCTTCCAGGGCCGAACCGGCGTTGAAGCCGAACCAGCCGAACCACAGCAGCGAGGCACCGACCATGGTCAGCGTCAGGCTGTGCGGCTTGAGCGCTTCACGACCAAAGCCGATGCGCTTGCCGAACAGGAAGGCGCCCACCAGACCCGCCACAGCGGCGTTGATGTGCACCACGGTACCGCCGGCGAAGTCCAGCGCGCCCTTCTGGAACAGCCAGCCCGACTTGGACGTCATCAGCTCAGCGGCCTTGGCATCGGTAAAGCCATCCGGACCCGGCCAGAACCAGACCATGTGGGCGATCGGCAGGTAGCTGAAGGTGAACCACAGCACCACGAACAGCAGCACGGCCGAGAACTTTGCACGCTCGGCGAAGGCACCGATGATCAGCGCACAGGTAATCGCGGCAAACGCGCCCTGGAACGCAAAGTACGCGTACTCCGGCACCACCACGCCCTTGCTAAAGGTGGCAGCTACCGAATCCGGCGTCAGGCCCTTCAGGAACAGCCGGTCCATCCCGCCGAAGAAGGCATTGCCCTCGGTGAACGCGAAGCTGTAGCCGTACACCGCCCACAGGATGATGATGAGCGAGAAGATGCCCATACATTGCATCAGCACCGACAGCATGTTCTTCTTGCGCACCAGGCCGCCGTAGAACAGCGCCAGGCCCGGCAGCGTCATCAGGATGACGAAGGCGGTGGAGATCAGCAGCCAGGCCGTGTCGCCTTTGTTGGGCACAGGCGTGGCAGCCGCAGGTGCGGCAGCGGCGGCGGGTGCTGCAGCGGCCGCAGCCGGCGCGGCGGCCGGTTCCGATGCAGCTGCAGCGACAGCCGGTGCAGCGGCTTCAGCAGCCGGTGCCGATGCCGCCGGCTTGTCTTGCGCCACCGCCGGCGCGGACATCACGGCGCCTGCAAGCACCGCAGCGACGGCCCCCGCCGTCAGGAATCGTGTGAACCAGGTTTTCATGTCTTGACCTCTTCCTTGGCTGATTTTGGCTATTCGGCGCTTATAGGGCGTCGCCGCCGGTCTCGCCGGTGCGGATACGGATGACTTGCTCGACGTCGGCGACAAAAATCTTGCCGTCGCCGATCTTGCCGGTGCGCGCGGATTTTTCGATGGCTTCGACGGCGCGCTCGACCACGTCGTCGGGCACAGCCACTTCGATCTTCACTTTAGGCAGGAAGTCGACGATGTACTCGGCGCCACGGTACAGCTCCGTGTGGCCCTTTTGGCGCCCAAAGCCCTTGACCTCCGTCACGGTGATGCCCGACACACCCACTTCGGACAACGCCTCGCGGACCTCGTCGAGCTTGAACGGCTTGATGACAGCCATGATGAGTTTCATGCTGGATTCCTCCTCGAATGGCGGCACCGTGGGGCGCCGCTTCGCCTCGTTTGTTAGAAAGTCTTGGTGACCGACAGCAGCGCCGTGGCCTTGCCCATGTAGTTGCCGCGGGTGTTGGTGTAGAACGCCTTCGATGCGTTGGTATCGATGTACGCCAGCGACGCCGTCCAGCCACTGCCGAAGTCCTTCGTCACGCCGACCTTCCAGTCGGCATACGAGGCGCGCACAGCCTGGTGCGGCACTTGTTGGTAGCCGGCATGCAGGTTCAGCGTCAGGCCCCAGAAGCCAGTGTCGAAGTTGCCCGACAGGTCGAAGTACTGGCTGTGGTGCGAATCGGGCGTGCCGAACAGGTTCGAGAACGCGTGCGAGTACTTGAACGTGACTGGGCCGTAGCCGATCTGCGCATAGCCTTCGGTGGTATGCGGGCGCGTGAAGCCGTCGGGATAGCTGCCCGGGTAGTAGTACTGCAGCACGCCCACGTCGATGGGCACGTCCTTGACGATCTCGGTCTTGTAGCCGCCGTAGAAGTCCATCTCGATCGGTGCGGACACGCTCGAGTTGGAATCGCTCAGCCAGCTGATCGACGAGTTCCAGTTGCCGATGTAGAAGCCCTCGGGCAACACGCCGCCGCCCGGAATGGCGTAGTCAAAGCCGCCCTGGATGGCAGGCTTGTTGTTGGTCTGCATGATGCCGCGATAGCGGTATTGGCTGGCCAGCGTGAGGTTGGCGGTCAGTGCAGGCGCCGGAGCGGGTGCTGCGGCAGGTGCATCGGCCGCCGGCGCGGCGGGCGCAGTCTGGGCGATGGCGGTTTGAGTGATACCGGCGGCGGCACCGGTCAACAACACCACACTGGCTGCGTACGCAAATTTCTTCATAACGGCTCTCCCCCTTTAGAAAGTCGCAACAGAACGGAATGGAACGTGGAAACGCGGAAACGTGAAAAAAGTCGCACCTGTTCTGCAACTGTCATGCCATGTCGATGTAGTGAAGTTCGAGGGAATGCTCGACCGTGATGCCGCGCCACGCTTGGTACGTGGCGGGAGAGAAATTGGGGACGGATCGCCCCGCGTGATGCGCACCGCCCGCCAACGGTTGCCGCAGGCGGATCTGCCTGATGCCGCCTCAGCCCGTCATGGCGCGCTAAAAGCCATGTGATAGAGTGATTTCAACACCGTGCCGCTCGGCGCAGCCTGATGTTGTGGGGTTGTCGGCACTGAATCTGTCCCCGTTTGGATGACGCCGGCAATGCCGCATCGCAGCGAGACTTGCCAGGATTTGTGGAGTTGGAAGCGCTCAACGGGTAGCATCCACGCCTGCAGCACCGAAACCACGCGTCTTGTGCCGCTGCGCGCACCACGGCACGGCAATTCCAGCGCACAAAAGCGGTGCATGCACCGGCTTGGCGCAGGCAGCACGACCCTCGGAGAACCTCAATGAAACCCACCGATCTCTTTACCGACTTCCAGAACCGCGTGACCGAGGCGCTGCGCAACTCGCCGGCCGCCGACATCGAAAAGAACGTGCGCGCGATGATGACCCAGGGCTTCTCCAAGCTCGATCTGGTGACGCGCGAAGAATTCGACGTGCAATCGCAGGTGCTGGCCCGTACCCGCGCCCGCCTGGAAGAGCTGGAGACGCGCGTGGCCGCGCTCGAAGCGCAGCTCAAAACAGCTGCGCCGGCAAGCACTGGTCAGTAATACGCGAATACGCGAGCGTCCGGCATCACGTCGGGTGCAGGCGCCGTCCTCCGCTGTGCCCGCCGCCGCACCCATGCTGCGGCGCACAGCGAAAAGTTGAGTGCGCCGCCTTGTTGCGGCTGGCGAACTGATCTAGAACGTCCTTAAGACGCACGCGCAACAGCGCTTGAGGAGAAGATCATGCAGCATCGCCTCTACTTTCTCTTGCCGGACGTCGCCAGCGCCCGGCGTGTCATGAATGACCTCCTGTTGGCGCGCATCACCGAGCGCCACATCCACTTCGTCGCCAAGGAAGGCGCCGACCTCACCGGCCTGCACGAGGCCAACCTGCTCCAGACTTCCGACATCGTCCACGCCACCCAGAACGGGCTGGTGATCGGCGGTGGTGCGGGCGTGGCGGCGGGCGTGGTGGCCGCGCTGTTCCCGATCATCGGTGAAGGGCCGCAGTGGGGGATGGTCGGCATCACAACCGTGGTCGGCGCGCTGTTTGGCGCCTGGGCCTCCAGCATGATCGGCAGTTCCGTGCCGAACAGCCGCCTCAAACCGTTCAAGCAGGCGGTGGAGGATGGGCAGATCCTGTTGATGGTGGACGTACCGCGCTCGCGCGTGCCCGAAGTGCGCGCCTTGCTGCAGAACACGCATCCCGAAGGCCGCTTCAGCGGCGAGGATTCGGCGATGCCCGCGTTCCCCTGAGTTGATCTGCCGACAACAAGACCGGAGCCACGTGCTCCGGTTTTTTTTTTGCATTCAGACGACGCGTCAAATTTGAATGCAGGCTGATATGACGACATGACGTGGCTGGCACAGTGGCAGGTTCCTCTCACGCTGCACACCGACACACCATGCACCGATGCCCCGCCCTCTGTTCCGTTTGTCATGTCAATCGGAGGACGCCGCGATGAGCCTCGCCGTCCTGCGTTCGCGCGCGCTGTCAGGCATCGACGCACCGGCGGTGTCGGTGGAAGTGCACCTGGCGAATGGGTTGCCCTCGTTCACCATCGTCGGCCTGCCCGATACCGAGGTGAAAGAGAGCAAGGACCGCGTGCGCGCGGCCATCCAGAACAGCCGCTTCGAGTTTCCGGCGCGGCGCATCACCGTCAATCTGGCGCCGGCGGATCTGCCCAAAGAATCCGGCCGCTTCGACCTGGCGATTGCGTTGGGCATCCTGGCAGCGAGCCGACAGATTCCGCACACGCATTTGGATGCGCACGAGTTTGCCGGCGAGTTATCGCTCTCGGGTGACCTGCGGCCGATTCGCGGTGCACTGGCGATGGCCTATGCGCTGTCGCGCAACCCCGCATCCGCAGATGGCGAAGCGCCGCTCACCCGCGCCTTCGTGCTACCTACCGAGAACGCCGCCGAAGCCGCGCTCGTGAGCGGCACCAAGGTCCTGCCTGCACGCACGCTCATCGAGGTGTGCGACCACCTCAGCGCGCCTGACCGCAAGCTCGCGCCCGCGTTGCCGGCGCCGGTCGATGCGGACATCCGCTATCCCGATCTGTCGGACGTGCGGGGCCAGCCGCAGGCGCGGCGTGCCTTGGAGGTCGCAGCGGCGGGCGGCCATTCAATGCTGATGATCGGTCCGCCGGGCACCGGAAAATCAATGCTCGCGCAGCGCTTTCCCGGGCTGCTGCCGGACATGAGCGATGACGAGGCGCTCTCTGCCGCCGCGGTGATGAGCCTGACCACGCGCGGTTTCGACGCCAAGCGCTGGAAGGTGCGGCCGTTCCGGGCGCCACACCACACGGCATCGGCGGTTGCGATGGTGGGCGGTGGCAACACGCCGAGGCCCGGCGAGATTTCGCTGGCGCACCAGGGGGTGCTCTTCCTCGATGAGCTCCCCGAATTCGAGCGCCGCGTCCTTGAAGTCCTACGCGAGCCGCTGGAGACTGGCCACATCACGATCTCGCGCGCCGCACACCAGACCGACTTCCCTGCCAGCTTTCAACTGATTGCCGCGATGAACCCATGCCCGTGCGGCTATCGCGGCCATCCGTTGCGCGCGTGCCGCTGCACGCCGGATCAGGTGGAGCGTTACCAGGCACGCATTTCCGGCCCACTGCTCGATCGCATCGACGTGCAGATCGAGGTGCCAACGCCCTCGCAGGAAGAGTTGCTCGACGGCCCACCGGGCGAGCCGACCGTCGACGTGGCAGAACGTGTGTCAGCCGCACATGCACGACAACTCGCGCGGCAAGGCAAACGCAACGCGCTGCTGGCCGGTCACGAGATCGATCTGCACTGCGCCCGCACCGATGCCGCCGACGGTTTGCTGCGCCACGCCATGACCCGCTTCTCGTGGTCCGCCCGCGCCTATGCGCGCGTGCTCAAGCTCGCCCGCACCATCGCGGATCTGACCGGCGATGAGCAGATCGACGCCGTGCACGTGGGCGAGGCGATTCAGTATCGGCGCGGAGTGAAGGCGGACTAGCGCTCCTCCGCGCGCTGCCCGTCGATCAACTTCGCCAGCAGCTTCGCCAATTGCCGCTGCTCCGCGTCTGTCAGCACCGAGAGCACGGCGCGCTGGTTCTCAACATGCGCACTGACGGCCTTGTCGATCAACGCAAACCCCGTCTTGGTGAGCGCGACAAGCGTGCCACGGCCGTCTTCCGGATTCGGCCGGCGCTCGACCCAGCCGGCCTGCTGCAGGCGATCGATACGGTTGGTCATGCCGCCTGAGGACATCATCGTCGCGTCGTACAGCGCAGTGGGCGTGAGCGCATAGGGCGCGCCGCTGCGGCGCAGGGTGGCGAGCACGTCGAACTCGCCGGGCTGCATGCCGTGATCCGCGAACAGCGGGTTCAGCCGTTCACGCGCAATGATGAGGGCCGCCTCGCCCAGGCGCCCGAGCAGCAGCATCGAGCTGACATCCAGGTCCGGGCGCTCGCGATTCCATTGTTCGACGGCCTGTGCAGCACGGTCCATTCTCCCTTCCTCCAGCGGTGGTTATCTTGACGTCGAGACAACTCGTTTTTATCTTGACGCCAAGATAGTGCGATACCGGGCGACGCAACGCAAGCCGGTTGTCACAGACAACCTGGCCGCCGCGTCTTGCAGGTATCTGCCCCATTCCCTTGCTGGAGCCCAAGATGAGTTCACCCTCGATTACCGCAGACGATGCCTCGTGGCTCGATCTGTTTCGCGGTGCCAACGCACTGCGCGTGCTGGTGCTGGCCGCCGGCGTGGCGCTGCACGCCATCAACCTCTACCTGACCACGACGATCCTGCCGAGCGTGGTCGACGACATTGGCGGCGTGGCGTTCTATGCGTGGAATACGACGCTGTTCATCGTCGCGTCGATCACCGGGGCGGCGGTGGCGGCGCAGGTGATTCAACACATCGGGCCGCGTGGCGCCTACCTGCTGGGCGCGGCGGTGTTCGGCGGTGGCTCAGCGCTGTGCGCGCTGGCGCCCACCATGCCGGTGCTGCTGGTGGGCCGCGTGCTGCAGGGGCTGGGCGGTGGCGTCCTGCTGTCGGCGCCGTATGTGCTGATGCGCAGCGTGCTGCCCGAACCGTTGTGGCCGCGCGCGCTGGCGCTGCTCTCGGGCATGTGGGGCATTGCGACCCTGCTCGGGCCGGCGGTGGGCGGCATCTTTGCGCAGTACGCGACGTGGCGGCTGGCCTTCTGGTCGCTGGTCGTGCTGATCGCGTTGGCGGCGGCGGCAGCTGTGGTCGTGCTGAAACCGGCGAGCGCGCAGACAGAACGTCCGACGCCGGTGCCTGCACGTCAGCTCGTGCTGCTGGCCGTTGCCGTGGTGGCAGCGTCGTGGGCCAGCGTCAGCGACACGCCTTGGCTGGGCGCACTCGGGTTGATCGCAGCCGCCGTCACGCTGCTGGCGATCCGCCGCGTAGAGATGCGCTCATCGCGCCGCATCCTGCCCGCTGATGCGTACACGGGCCGCACCGCGCTCGCCGCGCTGTATGGCGTGTCTGCGCTGCTGGCGGTCACGGTCACCTGCACGGAGATCTTCGTGCCGCTGTTCCTGCAGCGGCTGCACGGGCAGAGCCCGCTGATGGCCGGTTACATCGCCGCCACGGCGTCGGCCGGCTGGACGCTGGGCGCCATCCTGAGCGCTGCGTTGCGCGAGGCGTCGGTCACGCGCGTGATCCGCGTGGCGCCATGGGCGTGCGCACTGGGCCTGCTGGTGCTGGCGACGCTGGTGCCGATGGGCGCGGGCAACCTGTGGATCACCGCGCTGATCATCGTTGCGCTTACGTTGGTGGGATTGGGCG
The DNA here is from genome assembly GCF_000801955.1 of Ralstonia sp. A12. Taxonomy (GTDB): domain Bacteria; phylum Pseudomonadota; class Gammaproteobacteria; order Burkholderiales; family Burkholderiaceae; genus Ralstonia. Next base: position 93,991 of record NZ_JSZO01000014.1, on the reverse strand, counting down.
TGGGCGTTGTATGGCCGCACCTGGGCAACCGGATCATGACGACAGCGCCGGCAGAAGACCATGACCGCGCATCGGCGTCGATCGTGACAGTGCAGTTGGTGGCGACGGCGCTGGGGGCAGCGCTGGGCGGGGTGGTGCTCAACACGCTGGGCACGACCGGCCCGGCACCGGATCTGGGTACCGCATCGCGCTGGCTGTTCCTGCTGTTTGCGGTAGCGCCAGTCGGCGCGTTGGTGATTGCGCGTGCGGGGCTCGGCGCGCGGCCAGCCCCACAGGCGCATTGAAGATCAGGCAGTCTGCCGTTTCATGAAGAACAGCGCGGCACCCAGGCCCATCAGCGTGCCGCCGAACACGCGGCGCTGCCAACGCAGCGCGCGCGGATTGCGAAACACGCGTTGCGCACGCTCGGCCAGCAACGCATAGCCATGCAGGACCACCAGGTCGATACACACCATGGTTGCCGCCAGGATGCAGAGTTGCTGCAGCAGCGGCCGGGCCGGATCAATGAACTGCGGCAGCACGGCCGCCATGAACACGATGCCCTTGGGGTTCGTCAGGTTGGTCAGCAGCCCGGTCAGGAAACGGCGGCGTGCGCTGCTGCCTGACGCCTGCCCTGATTCACCTTCTGCGGTCTGGCCGATCCGGATGGGCGCGCGCCACTGCATGACGCCCAGATAGATCAGATACAACGCGCCGACGATCTTGACCGCCATGAAGGCGTGCTCGGAGGCCACCAGCACCGCGCCCAGCCCTGCACCCGCCACGAACAGGATGGCGACCATCCCGATCTCCATCCCCGCAATCGTCACCGAGGTGCGACGCATGCCGTGCGTCAGGCCATGGCTCATGCACAAGATCACGCCGGAACCGGGCGCGATGGCCGTGACGGTTGTCGCAACGAAGAACGCCAGCCAGACCTGAAATGTCATGAGGGGCTCCTTTGCCGGAATGCAGGGGCGTGCAGGGGTGATACGGGGTGACCGCCAATCAGTTGGTCTGACGCTTCACGAAAAACAGCGCAGCCCCGATGCTCATCAGCATGCCGCCGAAGAAGCGGCTCTGCCAGCGCAGCGCACGCGGATTGCGGAACAGGCGTTGCGCGCGCGAGGCCAGCAGCGCATAGCCATGCATGACGATCAGGTCGACGAACACCATCGTGGCCGCCAGGATGCCCAACTGCGACAGCAGCGGCTTGGCCGGATCAATGAACTGCGGCAGCACGGCCACCATGAACAGGATGCCCTTCGGGTTCGTCAGGTTGGTCAGCAGACCGACCAGGAAGCGACGATGCGCGCTGCTGCCGGAAACCTTGACCGGTTCGCCTTCGGCCGGCTTGTTGATCTGGATGGGCGTGCGCCACTGCACGATGCCCAGATAGATCAGATACATCGCGCCAACGATCTTGATGGCCGTAAAGGCGTGCTCAGATGCAATCAACAGCGCGCCCAGCCCGGCACCCGCGATGAACAGGATCACCACGATGCCCAGCTCCAGCCCGGCAATCGTGACCGACGTGCGGCGCACGCCATGCGTCAGGCCGTGGCTCATGCACAGGATCGCGCCCGACCCTGGCGAAATGGCGATTACCCAGGCGGCCAGAAAAAACGCCAGCCAGACTTGCAACGTCATGATGGTTCCCCGTGATGTGATGTGGAGCGGCAAAGCGGAAGACGACGATTGTGCACCGGCTGCGGCCGGCGCGCTTGAGCCTAATTGTTTGAGCACCGTGCCTAGACGGGATCGTCAACTGCTCGCGGATTCATCAGCGCTGGGATATGGGCTACGAGCGCATCGATGGCAACCCGAGTCTTGCAGCGCAGATGGCGCACCTGCGGCCATACCGCATGGATTTCCTGGGAGCGAACACGGTAGCTCTCCAGAACTGGAACCAATTCTCCGCGCTGTACGTATCTGGCCAGCAGCCAACTCGGTAGCCAGGCCAGACCGTAGCCGTCGACGGCGGCGGCGGCGACTGCCTGAACGTCATCCATACTGATCTGCGCCCGTACACCCAGTCGCTGGGCGTCGTCACCGGCAGCTTGTGCGTCCCACGGCGTGATGACACCCGAGTGAGACCGGGTGATCCCGGTGTGCCCATCCAGCGCCTCCAGGCTGCCTGGAATGCCGTGTTGCGACAGATAGGCGGGAGACGCACCGATGCCGACGTGCTGCGTCCCCAAATGTCGGGCCGCCAGCGCACCGCTGTCCTGCAGTGTGCCGATCCGGACGGCAAGGTCGAAGCCTTCTTCGATCAGGTCCACGTACCGATCACTGAACGATAGATCAATGTGCAGTTGCGGATAGCGGCGCGTCAGCCCAAGCAGGATCGGCGCGACGCACAGATGCCCGAAGGCTTCGGGCACGCTCACCCGCAGTCGACCCGTGGGCTCCACGCGGCCGTTGTCGAGGTCGGCCTCCGCAGCATCCAGTTCCGTTAGCGCACGCACGCAGCGCTCGTAGTATCCCTGCCCCTCTGCCGTCAGGACCTGGTGACGTGTGTTGCGCTGGAGCAGTCGGACACCGAGCCGCGCTTCCAAACGGGCAATCGCCTTACCAACGGCCGAGCGCGTCAGGCCGAGCCGCTCCGCTGCGGGCGCAAATCCGCCCGCTTCGACGACCTGCACGAACGTTGCAACCCCATCCAGCTTGTCTTGCATTGCTACCCCAATTGATTCCCTCAAGGATCACTATATGGGAATTTTTTAGGCCAATACGGGAAATTTATTCCCATAGACTGTGCTGCGGTGTAGGAAGCCAGACACCGTTTCCTAAATCTCGGAGTGAAACAGCCATGCAGGCGCATGACATCGAGCAGCCATCCCGGCCGCAGACAGACCATCCCTTTGCCGCGCGCAACACTGTGGCGCTACTGGCCGTGTGCCTGGCCGCCCTGATGTTCGGGCTGGAGATTTCCAGCGTGCCGGTGATCCTGCCCACGCTTGAAGTGGTGCTGCAGGGCGATTTCAGCGGCATCCAGTGGATCATGAATGCCTACACCATCGCCTGCACCGCGGTATTGATGGCCACGGGAACGCTGGCGGACCGCTATGGCCGCAAGCGCGTATTTCTCTACACGATCGCGCTGTTTGGCATCGCTTCGCTGCTGTGCGGCCTGGCGTGGAATACGCCCATCCTGATCGCCAGCCGCTTCTTGCAAGGCGCGAGTGGTGGCGCGATGCTCATTTGCCTCGTGGCGATCCTCTCGCACCAGTTTCCCGAAGGCGCCGAACGCGGCAAAGCGTTTGGCGCCTGGGGGGTCGTCTTCGGCGTCGGACTCGGGTTCGGACCCCTGATCGGTGGCCTGATCGTCGCCATGTCCAGCTGGAAGTGGGTCTTCTGGGTGCATGTCTTCATCGCGGCGCTGACATTCGGCCTGGCCATCGTTGGCGTGCGCGAATCGCGTGATCCGCACACAAGAAGATTGGACCTGGCTGGCATCGTCACGCTGTCCCTCACGGTGCTGGGGCTTGCCTACTTCGTGACGCAGGGCGCCGACACGGGATTCGGTAGTGCTTCCGCCCTGAGCACTATCGTGGCGAGTGCCACCAGCTTCGTGCTGTTCCTTGTCGTGGAAATGCGCGCCGCGCACCCGATGTTCGACTTCTCGGTATTCCGGGTGCGCAACTTCTCGGGCGCGTTACTTGGCTCAGCGGGCATGAACTTCAGTTTCTGGCCGTTCATCATCTATCTGCCCATTTACTTCCAGAGTGCGCTGGGACAAGGCGCGGCGGCCGCAGGCGTGTCGCTGCTGGCCTATACCTTGCCGACGCTGGTGTTCCCCCCCATCGGCGAGCGGCTGGCGTTGCGCTACCGACCGGGCATCGTCATTCCTGTCGGCTTGTTCGTCATCGGGCTGGGGTTCTTCCTGATGCTTGCCGGCAGCAGCATCGATCAGGCGAGCTGGCTGACCGTGCTGCCAGGCTGCCTGCTGGCTGGCGCGGGCTTAGGCATCACCAATACGCCTGTGACCAACACCACCACGGGCTCGGTGTCGAGCGCCCGCGCGGGTATGGCGTCAGGCATCGACATGAGCGCCCGCATGATCTCTCTGGCCATCAACATTGCCTTGATGGGGTTTCTGCTGGTGCAAGGCGTGTTGCGACACCTGCAAACCGTACTGGCCACACCGGCCGATACGGTGTCTTGGCGCGCGCTGGCCAACCGTATCGCGTCCGGGAATTTGCATGATGCTGCCGCTAGTGCAGGGGTACCCATGTCCCCAGAGGCAGTGGAGGCCATTGGCCGCGCGGCGCTAGTGCACGGCTTCGGCTGGATCATGCTCTACGGCGGCATCGCTGTCTGGGTGCTCGCTGCGGCAAGCTTCCTGGTCTTCTCCGGCAGAAAGCCACAACCCTGACCTTCGGCGGGCACCGGTCGAACTAGTAGGGATGGAAGCTGGCGAGGAACTGGTCGACTTGCTCCTGCTGGCGCACATCCCGCGCGGCATCGCCCGATTCCAGTACGACTGCTTGGTAGGCGTGTTTGCCGGTGGCGACCACGCGGGCGGTCAGGCGACGCGGTGCGGGGTCGTCACCACCGGCGCCCTGGGCGACCAGCTCAACGGCCGGCAGGGACAACGGTGGCTGCGCAGCCGTCTTCACGGCGATGTCGCGCACGGCCACGTTGCCCTTGAGGTTGGCGGACAGCCCTGCGCGCAGCGCATCCACCGCTTGCTGGCGCCAGGCCGGATCATCCGCCGGCAACACCACCACGCCGATGGCGAACAGCGTGCCGTCGATGCTGGCGGCCTGCATGGTCATCGGCAGGCGCTGGCCGTTGATGGTGACGGGGCGGGCCTCGGCGGTGGGCTTGGCTGGGTAGTCGACGATGTAAGCGCCCTCGTCGGAGTGCACGGTACGCCAGTCGTACTTGGGCGAACACGCCATCAGCAATACGCACATCGCCACGCCTAAACCATTCCGCCAACCTGCCGTTGTTGTGACTACCACGCCGCCTCCGTCTTGTTTTATTGGGTCACCAGCGGCCTATTATCGGACAGAGACCGCCGCCTCATCCCCAAGGACAGCGCCATGCCTCCCCTGACCACCACCCTGCGAGCCCTGCGCGGCGACATCACGACGCTCGACTGCGATGCCATCGTCAACGCCGCCAACAGCTCGCTGCTGGGCGGAGGCGGCGTGGACGGCGCCATCCACCGCGCCGCCGGGCCGGAACTGCTGGAGGCGTGTCGCGCACTTCACGGCTGCCGCACCGGGGAGGCCAAGCTCACGCCAGGCTTCGGCCTGCCCGCGCGCTACGTTACCCACACCGTCGGCCCGATCTGGTGCGGCGGCCGGCAGGACGAGGCGACGTTGCTGGCTGCCTGCTATCGCAACAGCCTGGCGCTTGCCCGGCAGCACGGCGTGCGCACCATCGCATTTCCGTGTATCAGCACCGGCGTGTACGGTTTCCCACCGCAACTGGCCGCGCCGATTGCCGTGCGCATGGCGCGCGAGCACGGCATGGGTCTCGACGAGATCACGTTCTGCTGTTTCTCCACGGCCGACCTGACGCTCTACGAAGCCGCGCTCGGCAACGGCAAGTGACGCATCGCAAGTGACACGCAGACCGCAATAGACAGAATGTCGCAGCGGACCAGCGGGCTCAACGCGGCGGGCCTACAATAGATGTTTGTTTCCCATTTCCGGAGCCGTTGCCGATATGGCCTCGACCCTGACCTCTTCTGCCGCCGCGCCCGCTGCCTCTTCCGGCCGCCGCTGGCTGCTGCCCGTGATCGTGCTGGTGCTGGCGGTTGCCGGCTGGTTTGGCTGGCGTGCGTTCTCGCCGTCGCAACACGTACCGGCGGCCACCTTCACACTGCTCGACGGGCAGAAGCTGTCCACGCAAGACTTGAAGGGCAAGGTCTACCTCGTCAACTTCTGGGCGACGAGCTGCACCACGTGCGTCAAGGAAATGCCCAACATGATCCAGACGTACAACAAGTACAAGGGCCAGGGCCTGGAGTACGTGGCCGTGGCGATGAGCTACGACGCGCCGATGTACGTGATGAACTTCAGCCAGACACGCCAGTTGCCCTTCAAGGTGGCGATGGACGCCGACGGCTCCGCCGCCAAGGCCTTCGGTGACGTGCAGCTCACCCCCACCACCTTCCTGGTCGACCGTGACGGCCGCATCCTCAAGCGCTACGTGGGCGAGCCGGAGTGGGCGTCGTTCGATACGCTGCTGAAGGACACACTGGGCAAACAGGCCTGAGTGCTCCCGCCCAATCAAAACGCCCGGTCGATGCCGGGCGTTTTTGTTTGTGAGCGAGGCGCATTCCACACAAAGTTCACGCAGCGCTGCTGCAATGGCAGTCCCTGAACGAACCATGAGAGCGCAATCGCATGGCCAATCATTACTGCATGTTCAAGGGCAAGCTGAAATTTGGCGTGCCCTACCTCGACGGCTACAACGGCAACCCGCACTACGCGATCGTGGTGGAGGCGCCGGATGGCTCGGAGTTTGTCGTGCTCGCCAACGTGAAGTCCGATTCGACCATGCCCGGCGCCGGTGAAGCCGGTTACCACGTGCTCTATCAGTGGACGGCCGATTTCAAGCTGCCGATCACGAGCGACCTCGCTGCGCTGGAGCCTGGGCTGCATCAGGATGGATTCTCGCGCCTGGACTACGTGCGAGACGAAGGCCTGGTCGACTTTCCGAACATGCAGCCGATCGCGCTCGACACTGCAACCGCGCACAACGACATCAACGCGCTGGTCGACACCATGCTCACGCTCGACCGCACCGCCACCCCGATCGACTACGTCTATCACGGCAGCTCCGGCGACGACGACCGCAAGGGCTGGCCACCGCGCGCTGACGTGACGGTGTACGGCTTCGGCTACCTGTTCGAGCCGCAGCACAACGGCCTGCACGAAACGCACATGAACCAGGGCAACCCGGTCGTCCACCAGCCCGGCGTGAAAGACCATTCGCGTGAAAACGGCGCACAGCAAGACGGCGCCGTCATCGTGGAAATCGACGGTCAGTTTCAGGCGCTATTCATCGCGTTCCAGACGCAGCGGATTCCGACGGATGATCGCGGATATCCGGTGCCGGGGGCCAAGCCGATTCTTGGCTGAATGCCCAAAAAAAACGCCCGGTGGATGCCGGGCGTTCGAACTGAGCCGCTTAACTCAACTCACGTGAGGGCGGACCGTATTTGTCCCACAGCCTGTTGCGGAATCGGTTCTCCGGATCCAAGCGCGCCTTGAGTGCGAGCAACTGCAGAGCCCTCGGATACGCGCGTGCGAACTGCTCCGGCGTTGCGTGCAGTTGGTACGGCAAGTAGTACGTCCCGCCCAATGCAAGCGCCGCATCGATCAACGCGCGCGTCCAAACACCAACCCGCTTCTGGTCGGCTGGTGACACACCTTGCCAGTAGTACAACACGAACGAAAAGACGTCCTCTCGCGCCCAAGCCAACCACGAGCCCGGGTCGGCCGGCGCATGGCGAATCGAGATGTTGATCGCGTGAGCATGATGGCTCCGCAAGATTGCGGCGATGCGCGGCACAAAGGCATCGAACTGCGCGATCGGTATGAAATATTCCTGAAGCGCGTAGAGGCTCCCTCCCGCCGCCAACGCGCCAAGTGACGCCACGTCGAGACTGGCCTCGTAATTGCGCCGCACCACGGGATGGCTGAGATAGCGCAGTGGATCCACCACATCCTTGCGAACCATATCGCCGCCGGGGAGCTTGGCAATGCCCCACATGACAGCTTGATCGACCTTGTAGGACTGCCCCGGCGAGACCAACCGGTCGCGAACCGTCAGCGGCTTGTCGGTCTGGGACCAGGTGACCGCACTGGCCTGATCGAAGTGAGGCGGCGCCAGGTCAGCGTTGTGCATGACAACCTGCGAATTTCCTCGCACCTGTTCTCGAAAAAATGCCGGATAGCGGCTCGCAGGCATGCGATGCACATGGCGCTCCATCACCACGTTAGGCACCAAATCCAGTTCCGCCTCAGTGATGACGCCGATCGCTCCATAGCCGCCAATTGCGGCATGAAACAGATCGGCGTTGTTCGTTCGTGAAGCCTCGACCAATGAACCGTCTGCAAGCGCCAACTGAATCGCGCGCACCGAGTTGATGACCGGACCAGCGCCGACATAGCGTCCGTGCGCGTTCACAGACAAGGCGCCACCGACCGTGAAGTTGGCATAGCTCTGCATGATCTTCACCGACAGATCGTCGGGATCGATCACGGATTGCAGATCGCGCCAGCGCATGCCGGTCTGCACGCGAACCACCTTGCTCCCGGGGTCATAGCGGACCACGCGGTTGAGCTGCCGCATGTCCAAGTGCAGGCTATGCTCGGCGGCAATCTGCCCGCCCATGCTATAGCGGGCGCCCCCAATACTGATTGGACCAGACCACCCGGCAATCGCCTGACGGATGTCATCCGTGGTCCGTGGAGCGAGCTGCCGGTCGACCCATGTCGGGTTGAGGCCCGTCACGTCATTGATCAACACGCCCGAGGAGGTTGACCACGACGGCAATGGGCGCAACGCAGAAAGCGCCACGCCAGCCGCAGCCGCCTGCAACAGCCGACGGCGCGCTGGGTCAGAGGGCGCAGCCGAAACGCGTACGCTCGTCGACTCCGGGTCGTTCTGCTCCATCCCCTCTCCTCTTCTGCACACGCACGGCGCGGCGGCTTCTTTTTCTGGATGCGGTACGGCCGATGATCAGCGCGTAGCGTTACAACCCATACCGCTTGATCTTGTCGTACAGCGTTGCACGGCCCACCTGCAGGATGTCCGCCGCCTGGTGCACCGAGCCGCCGGTGCGCGCCAGCGTTTCAGCAATCACCGTACGCTCGTAGCGCTCTACGCGTTCCTTGAGCGGCATACCGTCTTCCGAGGCATCCGTCACCACCGGCGTGCGGCCGACGCCAAGCACCAGGCGGTCCGCCGCGTTGCGCAGTTCACGCACATTGCCGGGCCAGCTCGATTGCATCAGCTCGTGGCGCTGGCGCTCGGCCAGCATCGGCAGCGGGCGCTGATAGCGCACAGCAGCTTCGAGCAGGAAGTGCTCGAACAGCGGGATGATGTCTTCGCGGCGCTCGCGCAGCGGCGGCAGGTCGATGGCGACCACGTTCAGGCGGTAGTACAGATCGCGCCGGAAACCGCCCGCGTCGATCAGCGCTTCCATGTCGCCTTTGGCAGCCGCCACGATACGCACGTCGATGCGCACTGAAGCATTCGAGCCCAAGCGCTCCAGCGCGCCTTCTTGCAGCACACGCAGCAGCTTCACCTGCAGCGCGATCGGCATGCTCTCGATCTCGTCGAGGAACAGCGTGCCGCCCGAGGCGTGTTCCAGCTTGCCGATGCGCCGCTTGCCCGCGCCGGTGAACGCGCCGGCTTCGTGGCCGAACATCTCGCTCTCGAAAATCGCCTCGGGCACCGCGCCGCAATTCAGCGCGATAAACGGCTTGTCGTGACGCGGCGACAGCATGTGCAGGCTGCGCGCAACCAGCTCCTTGCCCGTGCCGGTCTCGCCGTTGATGAGCACCGGCGCGTCAGTGGTTGCCACGTTCTCGATCAGCGCGCGTACGGCGCCCATCGCCGGTGAACGTCCGATGATGCGCGTGCCTGCTGCCGGCCCGGCCAACTCGCGGCGCAGCGCGCGGTTTTCCAGCTCCAGCGCGCGGCGCTCAACGGCGCGGCGCACGGTCTCGGTCAGGCGCTCGGCGGGGAACGGTTTCTCGATGAAGTCGAACGCGCCGTCGCGCATCGCCTGCACGGCCATGGTGATGTCGCCGTGGCCGGTGACGAGCACTACCGGGATGCCCGTGCCGAATGACTGGCAATGCGCGAGCACATCCATGCCACTGGCGCCCGGCAGGCGCAGGTCGCTCACCACCACGCCGGGGAAATTCGCGTCGATCTTGCCAACGGCTTCTTCGGCGCTGCCGAACGCCTGCACGTTGAAGCCGGCCAGCTCCAGGCTCTGCGCGGTAGCCTGGCGTACAGGCGGGTCATCTTCGATGAAGAGAACGTTCAAGCCTTCGGACATGGGTCGTATGCGTAGAAAAAAACCAATCAGGATGCCGCAGCAGACGCAACTTCCGCGCGTACCAGTGTCAGCGTAAATTGCGCCCCGCCGCCCGGCACGTTCGCGGCCGACAGCGAGCCGCCAAAGTCGCGCGCGATGCTGGTGGAGATTGCCAGCCCGAGGCCCAGCCCCTGGCCGATCTCCTTGGTGGTGAAGAACGGCTCAAACAGATGCGGCATGGCGTCGGGCGGAATGCCGGCGCCATTGTCGCGCACGGCAATGCTCAACTGCGACGGTGCGCCTTCTGCGGGGCCAATGTCGATGTCGATGCGGCCTGGGCGCTCGGTGTCGCTGGCGCCGAGCGCGTCAAGCGCATTGCCGATCAGGTTGATGAGGACCTGCTCCAGCTTCAGTTCATCGGCGCGGACGATGGCTTCGACTTCGGGCACGCGCCAATGCAGTTCGAGCCGCACGTCGCCCAGGCGCGGGCGCAGCAGCGCCAGCGAGTGATCGAGCGCCACGCGCACCTGCACGTCGCTGTGCTTACGGCGTGAGCGGCCTGCGAACAGTTTGAGCTGCGCGGTGATCTTGCCCATGCGCTCGGTCAGGTCGGCAATGGCCTGCAGGTTGTCAGTGGCGGCGCCGTGCTGACCGCGCTCCAGCAGGATGCGCGTGTTGTCGGAGAACGTGCGCAGCGCCGCCAGCGGCTGGTTCAGCTCGTGCGTGATGCCGGCGGCCATCTGACCCAGCGCGGCAAGCTTGCTGGCCTGCACGAGTTCGTCCTGCGTGGCGCGCAGTTCAGCCTCGGCGCGCGTGCGGTCGACGATCTCGTGCTGGAGCTGCTCGTTGGTGGCCATCAGGTCGGCGGTGCGGTCTTCGACGCGGCGTTCGAGCTGGTCATACGCGGTTTCGAGCATCCTTCGGCTGCGCAGCATTTCCATCATGCGCAGACGGCGCTGGCGCCAGTAGAACAGCAGCAGGCACGCAAACGCGAACGCAAACGCGGCAGCCACTGTAGCGCTGCGCGCGGCACTCATCACCGGATCAACGGGGGTGAGGTACATCAGCGTCCAGTCGGGTTCGACCAGATCGCGCGAGACCTGCAGATAGCGTGTGGCGTTGAGCCGCTCGCCGATGCGCACAAGCTCTGCGCCCTCTGGCAGGCGCCCCGTCAACCGCAGGAATGCAGGCGCCTCGGGCTGCAGCGGCAGCGGCGTGATCTGCTTGCGGTAGTACTGACGCGTCGCCTCAAGCTGTGCCTGCAGATGCGGTGTCAAGGGCTCAACCGTGCGGTACTGCCATGCGGGAACGGATGAGAGGAAGATCACGCCGTTCTCGTCGGCCACCATCACCGGTTCAGACGCATCGTGGCTTGCACGCCCGAACCATTCGAGGTTGAGCTTGACCACCGTCACGCCGATCACGCGGCCATCCTGCATGACCGGCTGCGAAATGTAGTAACCCGGCTCCTCACGCGTAATGCCAATGCCGTAGAAGCGCCCGACGTGGCCCGCCGCCGCCTGCTGAAAATACGGCCGGAACAGGTATTCCGCGCCGACAAAACTGTCGGGCTGGTTGTAGTTGGATGCGGCCATTGCCCGCCCGCTGGGGGCGATCACATACGTGGCGGTCGCGTGCGCACGATCATTGACTTCGCGCAGGTAGCGGTTGGCGCGCTCAACGTTGGCGAGCGTCGGATTGGCCAGCAGATCGTGGATGAACGGATGCAGCGCCACCAGCGCCGGCAGGTATTCGTAGCGGTCGAGCGTGCTCTTGAGGTTGGCGGCGTAGCGGTCCACCCGGCCGCCGGCGGCTTGTTGCGCCTGCGCCAGGCCCCGATTCCACGTCACCACAAAGGTGGTCGCACACACCACCGTCATCAGCACCAGGAGCCCAGCGGCCACCAGCCACCAGAACCCGCGTCGCGAGCCGGAAGCGCTGGTGAATGAGAAATCGGGATCGGACATCGGCTGGAGGTCGGCGGCGGAAATTCCTGCCTTGTCTTCCAGTGCTGCGCTGTCCGTTCGGGCCGTCGTGCGCGTCACGAGGCGCTCCAAATAAGAAGCGGGGCCGTCTGGAAGACAGGCCCCGCAATCATACGCGTTCAGCCGGTGGCACCCGCAGGTGCCCACCAGGGCTGATCGATCAGGCTGCCGGAGCGGCCGGCACGCTTTCGCCGCGCTTGCCCGACATCACCTGGGCCAGCTTGCTGCGGTCCAGCTCACGTTCCCACGCCGAGATCACCACGCAGGCCACGCCGTTGCCGGTGATGTTGGTCAGCGCACGGCACTCGCTCATGAAGCGGTCGATACCGAGGATCAGCACCATGCCCGCCACCGGAATGTCCGGCACCACGGCCAGCGTTGCCGCCAGCGTAATGAAGCCCGCACCGGTGATGCCCGATGCGCCCTTCGACGTCAGCATGGCAACGGCCAGGATGGTCAGTTGCTGCGTCCAGGTCAGTTCGATGTTCAGCGCCTGCGAGATGAAGATCACCGCCATCGTCATGTAGATGTTGGTGCCGTCCAGGTTGAACGAATACCCGGTCGGGACCACCAGGCCCACCACCGACTTCGAGCAGCCCAGCTTCTCCATCTTTTCCATCAGGTGCGGCAGCGCCGATTCCGACGAGCTGGTGCCCAGCACGATCAGCAGCTCTTCCTTGATGTACGCCACAAAACGGAAGATGTTGAAGCCCGTCAGCTTGGCGATCGTGCCCAGCACCACCACCACGAAGATGATGGCCGTCAGGTAGAACGTGCCGACCAGCTTGAGCAGCGGCACCAGCGAAATCACGCCGTACTTGCCGATGGTGAACGCCATGGCGCCAAAGGCACCGATCGGGGCCACACGCGTGATGACGTGCACGATACGGAAGAACACGTGCGAGATCTGGTCGATGAAGTCCGTCACCATCTGCGCACGGTCACCCATGGCCGAGAGCGCACCACCAAACAACAGCGCGATCAGCAGGATCTGCAGGATGTCGCCCTTGGCAAACGCATCCACCACCGTGCTCGGAATGATGTTCAGCAGGAAATCAACCGTGCTGGCCGAGTGCGCCTTGGCGGCGTATTGGGCCACGGCCTTGGCGTCGATGGTGTTCACATCCACGTTGAAGCCCGAGCCCGGGTTGAAGATGTGGCCAGCGGCCAGACCGATGATCAGCGCGAAGGTCGAGACCACCTCGAAGTAAAGCAGCGCCTTGCCGCCCACGCGGCCCACCTTCTTCATGTCGCGCATGCCGGCAATACCGGAGACGACCGTACAGAAGATGATCGGCCCGATCACCATCTTGATCAGTTGGATGAAGCCATCGCCCAGCGGCTTCATCTTCACCGCGAGTTCGGGCGAGTAATGGCCCAGCAGAACGCCGACGACGATAGCCGTCAGCACCTGTACATACAGGATTTTGTAGAACGGTTTTTTCATGTCTTCCTCGAGTGTCACAGACCGGCCGTGCGCTCAACTGCTCGCCCGGTCCGACCCGCCCTGGTGTGGTCTCTCTCCTGCCTCGCTACGCCGACTACATGGACGCAAGCGGCGTTTCCCGCGGCAGGGCGTTCTTTATTGCAAGGGCTATGCCAGTGTTAATTTCCTTGACCAACAACCCGCCAGCCCTTGTGCCACCTAGTGCCAGCTTGGTGTGCTTACGATGGCACCCGGCCTACCCGTCGTCAATCCCGGAATCCGCGCACACGGGCGTCCAGACATCTGGAAAACGTGTTGCAACGCAGCATCGCGCAGGCATATTGCGGCGTCACCCGAAGGAAGGGTCACCTTGGGGCCGTATAATGCCGGCTCGTTACGCAAATCCACATGTGTGCCGGCGCCAGGAAGCCATTCACGTCCTGCCCGCGCACCGTCACCACCTCCGCGCAGTCCGCCCATGAGCAGCCACTACCAGCACCACGTTTTCTTCTGCCTGAATGAACGCGAGGACGGCTCGCGCTGCTGCGCCGATTTTGGCGCCAAGTCCATGCAGGAATACGCCAAGAAGCGCTGCAAGGAACTCGGCATCAACGGCGAAGGCCGCGTGCGCATCAACAAGGCCGGTTGCCTGGACCGCTGCGAACTCGGCCCGGTGATGGTGGTCTACCCCGAGGCCGTCTGGTACACCTTTGTCGACAAAGACGACATCGACGAGATCATCCAGAGCCATCTGATTGAAGGCAAACCGGTTGAACGGTTGATGGTCGACCGCCCTGCCAACGCGTGAGCCAGCGCTTTACTGCATCCGCCTTTCCATGAACGTGCATACCGAAGAACGCCTGATCCCCGGCCCCGTCGGACAGATCGACCTGTCGATCGACCTGCCGGACACCGCCCCGCGCGGTCTGGCACTGATTGGGCATCCGCATCCGCTGTTTGGCGGCACCAAGGACAACAAGGTCGCGCAGACGCTCGCACGCACCTTCGTCGGCCTCGGCTACGTGACAGTGCGCCTGAACTTCCGTGGCGTAGGCAAGACCGAAGGCACACACGACAACGGCATCGGCGAGCAGGATGACATGCTGGCCGTGCTGGACTGGATGCGTATGCAGACCGCATGGTCGGCCGACGTGGCCACGCTGCCGCTGGCGCTGGGCGGCTTCTCGTTCGGCAGCTTTGTGGTGTCGCAAGTGGCGCGCCGCCTGACCGAGGCCGGCACACCGGCAGAACGCCTGGCGCTGGTCGGCACCGCCACCTCACGCTGGGACGTGGCGCCGGTGCCCCCCGACACCATCATCATCCACGGCGAGCAGGACGATACCGTTCCGCTCATCGACGTACTCAACTGGGCGCGCCCACAGGAATTGCCTGTCATCGTCATTCCGGGCGCCGATCATTTCTTCCACCGCAAGCTGCATCTGATCAAGCAGCTCATTACCGGCGCCTGGGCGCCACGGCCGTAACGCTCACCCGTTGATTTTCCGGATGCCGCGCCTCCCCCGGTGCGCGGTGTCATTGAACTCCAAGCAGACCGCAGGACCCGACATGCAGACCCGCTTCGCCCATTTCACGCCCTTCGCCCTCCATTCCGTCGCCGCCTCCGCTGTGGCTGCCGCCGTGCTGGTCACCGCGCTGCCTGCCGCGGCACAGCCCGTGCCCGCCCCGCAAGTTGCGGCCCGCTCGTGGATGCTGACCGACGTGACTAGCGGCCAGGTGCTCGGCGGCGCCAACATGGACGAGCGCATCGAGCCCGCCTCGCTCACCAAGCTGATGACGGCCTACCTGGTCTTCGAAGCCGTGCGCGACGGCAAGCTCAAGTACGACCAGATGATCACGCCCACCGAGACCGTGCGCACCGTCAAAACCGACGAATCGCGCATGTTCCTGCAGCCGGGCAAGCCCGCTTCGGTGCGTGAGATGACGCAAGGCCTGATCGTGCAGTCGGGTAACGATGCAGCACTCGTGCTGGCCGAAGCCGTGGGCGGCACGGAGACCAACTTCGTGATGCTGATGAACCGCGAAGCGCAGCGCCTGGGCATGAAGAACACGCACTTCGCCAACGCCGCTGGCCTGCCTGACCCGAACCACTATTCCACCGCACGTGATCTTTCGATCCTGACGTCGGCGCTGATCAAAGATTTCCCGCAGGACTACAAGTTCTATTCGCAGAAGGAATTCACCTATAACAACATTAAGCAGCCCAACCGCAACCGCCTGCTGTGGCTCGACCCGACCGTTGACGGCGGCAAGACCGGCCACACCAAGTCGGCCGGGTACTGCCTCGTCACGTCGGCCAACCGCCCGCTGCCGGATGTACCTGGTGCGAATCGCCGCCTGCTGTCGGTCATCATCGGTACCAAGAGCGACGGTATCCGCACGCAGGAAAGCCTGAAGGTCCTGAACTACGGTTACCAGTTCTTCGACACCGTGCGCCTGTACCAGGCCCAGCAGCCGCTGCAGACACCTGACGTGTACAAGGGCCAGGCCAAGACCGTGAAGCTGGGCGTGGCGGAAGACAAGTGGATCACCGTGCCCAAGGGCGCGGGCGCGCGCCTCAAGCCGGTGCTCGAGCGCAAGGACCCGCTGATCGCCCCGATCGCGCAAGGCCAGCAGGTTGGCACGGTCAAGGTGATGGACGGCTCGACCGTGGTGTCGGAATTCCCGGTGGTGGCGCTGGAAGCCGTGCCGGAAGCCGGCTTCGTGGGCCGCACGATCGACGCGGTCAAGCTGTGGTTTAAAAAGAAGTAGTCGACCCCATTTACTTCGACATGACCTCTTCGCACACACCCCCGCCGCCGGGCCACATCCCGCCCGAGCAATCGCTGATCGAGTATCCGAGCGACTTCCCCATCAAAGTGATGGGGGCGATGCAGGATGAGTTTGCCGAGACGATCGTCAAGCTGGTTCAGCAGTTCGATCCGGAGTTCCACGCCGGCCGCATGGAGATGCGCCCGTCGTCGAGCGGCAACTACCTCGGCCTGACGGTGATCGTGCGCGCCACCAGCCGCGAGCAGCTCGATTCGCTGTACCAGGCACTGACCAGCCATCCGATGGTCAAGATCGTGCTGTAAGGCACCTCGCGCACCAAACAAAACGCCCCGGGTCATGCCGGGGCGTTTTGTTTCTGTGATGCGCAACCGCACGTCACCCTTTGGCGACATGCCCCAGGCAGACCGTGTTGTCATCCATCAAGCGCTCCAGCTTGAGCTTGAACGCCGCAATCTCCGGCAGCAGCCACGCACGGAACGCCTGCATCTTGGGCATCTGCAGCGCGCTGTGCGGGCAGACGAAGTAGTAGTTCCACGGGCACGGCGTGGTTGTCTCGAACAGGCGCACCACGCGGCCTGCAAGCAATTCGTTGAAAGCCAGTGTCGGGCGGATCAGCGCAATGCCCTGCCCCGCCGCCGCGGCCTGCAGCAGCAGCGACGAATCCTGGAACATCAACCCGCCACGCGGCTCGACAAACCCCTCCAGGCCGGCCGCATCAAACCACGGTTTCCAGTCCTCGCCCTCGCTGCGCAGCAGCGTCATGCCCGCCATCTCGGCCAGCGTGCGCGGCAGGCGACCACCGTTGTACGAGGGGCTGCAGATCGGGAAGAACACGTCGTCGAGCAACTTTTCCACATACAGGCCCGGATAGTTGCCCGAGCCCATGCGCAGCGCCACATCCACCTCTTCACGCCCGAAATCGACCAGTGCGGGGCTGGAGAACAACTCCACTTCCAGCTCGGGGTGCTTTTCGATGAAGGTGCCGATGTGCGGTGTCAGCCAGCGCGCCGCAAACGACGGCATGGTGCTGATGGCCAGGCGGTTGTCGCGGTTGCCCGCGCGCAGTTGATGCGTGGCCTGGGCGATCTGGTCGAGCGCCTCGCGCACGCGATCGGCATAGACACGGCCCGCGTGGGTGAGCGTGACGCGCTTGCCGCGCCGCTCGAACAGCGGCACGCCCAACTCTTCCTCCAATGTGCGCATCTGGTGGCTGACCGCGCCGTGCGTGACGAACAGCTCCGTCGCTGCGCGCGAAAAACTCTCATAGCGGGCCGCCGCCTCGAACACCCGCAGCGCGCCCAGCGGGGGCAGGCGCATCGGTTCGCGGATCTCCGTCATATTCCCTCCGGATTTTCGGTGTGCCGCCTCTTATCTCTATGTGAGCAGCACTATCAAAGACAACAATATATATCGTTTTGTACTAGGCAACCAACCACCTAGACTACTTCTACGGCAGGCCCCACCCCGACGCCCAAGGGCCACATTAAGGAGCCGATCATGAAAGCTGTACTAACAAAAATTGTATTCACTCTCCAACCCGGCGAAGTGGTGGCACTGCGCATGCCGGCGAACCAGAACCTGCGCGTTGAAGAGGCCTACGGCCGTGACGTGTGGGTCACGCACGAGAACAAAGCCGGCGATGAATGGCTGCACGCTGGCGGCAGCGTGGCGGTCAAGCGCGGCGAGGAAATCGTCGTCTCGGTCGACCCGAAAGCTGCTGGCCCGGTGTCGCTGGCCGTGGAAGCCCTGGACGGTCACATGCCGCGCAAGCCGTGGCACGTGACGAACGGCTGGCGCCATACGCTGGCCGCGCTCGGCTGGAACGAGCACGCCGACACGCCTGTCGTGGCCGCCTGAGTTGGCCGCTTGAGCACGCCGAACCTGTTTTAAGCCTCCTTTTGCGGCGTGTGCCGTGAAAGCCCGATGCCGGTGCGATGCCTCCCATCGCGCCGGCATCGTTTTTTGGGCCACCCCTGCGAGCAAGCTGGGCAAAGGCGCCCGACGCCATCGGCGCCCGTGCGATACACTCGCGGGCATGATTCCGATTGACATCGTCGAACGCGGTTTGCAGGACTACGCCGCCTGCTTCGACGAAATGCAGACCTTCACCGCCCAGCGTGGCCCCGACACCCCCGACACGATCTGGCTGGTCGAACACCCGCCGGTGTTCACGCTCGGGCTGGCCGGCGACCCGGCACATCTGTTGGCCCCCGGCAACATCCCCTTGGTGAAAGTCGACCGTGGCGGACAGATCACCTACCACGGTCCCGGCCAAGTCGTCGCTTACCTTTTGCTGGATTTGCGCCGCCGCGGGCTGTTCGTGAAGGCCCTGGTCGACGCCATCGAGGCCGCCGTCATCGAGACACTCGCCACGTATAATGTCGCCTCCGAACGCAAGGCTGGCGCCCCCGGCATCTACTTGGTCGACGGGCCGCACCAAGGCGCCAAGATCGCCGCGCTGGGGCTGAAGATCCGCAACGGCTGCAGCTACCACGGCGTGAGCCTGAACCTGGCGATGGACCTGTCGCCCTTCACGCAGATCAACCCGTGTGGCTATGCCGGCCTGGAAACTGTCGACATGGTGACCGCCGGTGCCCGTGATGCGTCCGGGCGCACGGTCGATGCAACCGACTGGCAACCCGTTTCCCGCGTACTAGCCGATGCGCTGGTCGCCCAATTGCAGCAACGCGCGCAAGCGCAACCTGCCGAGGCCGCTACTGCCTAGCGGCCGGCACGCAGCACCGATAAGCGTGTGCCACAAGCGCACGCGGAGAACACGATGACCGATTCCGCCACCGGCGTTACTGAAAGCGCCGTCACTTCCGCCCCGTCGAACAAGCCGTACGACGCCACGGCCAAGCAGAAGTCGCTCGACAAGACCGCGCGCATCCCCATCAAGATCGTGCCGGCCGAGAAGCTCAAGAAGCCGGACTGGATTCGCGTCAAGGCCGCTACCGGCAACTCGCGCTTCTACGAGATCAAGGACATCCTGCGCGCCAACAACCTCGTGACGGTGTGCGAAGAGGCCAGCTGCCCGAACATCGGCGAGTGCTTCGGCAAGGGCACGGCCACGTTCATGATCATGGGCGACAAGTGCACGCGCCGCTGCCCGTTCTGCGACGTCGGCCACGGCCGCCCGGACCCGCTCGACGTGAATGAGCCGGAAAACCTGGCCAAGACCATCGCCCAGCTCAAGCTCAACTACGTCGTCATCACCAGCGTCGACCGCGACGATCTGCGTGACGGCGGCGCCCAGCATTACGTCGATTGCATCTCGCGTACGCGCACCCTGTCGCCCTCCACGCGCATCGAAGTGCTGGTGCCGGACTTCCGCGGTCGCCTGGAAAAGGCGCTGGACATCCTCCAGGAATGCCCGCCGGACGTGATGAACCACAACCTCGAAACCGTGCCGCGCCTGTACAAGCAGGCCCGCCCGGGCGCGGACTATGCGCACTCGTTGAAGCTCTTGAAGGACTTCAAGGCCCGCAACCCGAACGTGCCGACCAAGTCCGGCCTCATGGTCGGCCTGGGCGAGACGGATGAGGAAATCCTGGAAGTCATGCGCGACATGCGCGAGCACGACATCGACATGCTGACCATCGGCCAGTACCTGGCGCCGTCGGGCCACCACCTGCCGGTGCTGCGCTACGTGCATCCGGACACCTTCAAGATGTTCGAAGAGAAGGCCTACGAGATGGGCTTCACGCACGCCGCCGTGGGCGCCATGGTGCGCAGCTCGTACCACGCCGATCAGCAGGCGCACGAAGCCGGCGTGGTCTGATCGCCAAGCAGTAACGCTGCACAAACAAAAAGGGCCTTGGGGTGAAACCCAAGGCCCTTTTGCTTTGGTGCCGCTCGATCAGGCGTTCGAAGCAGCGTCCTTCGGATACGACGCATCGCCGTTCCACGACAGGTAACCGTAGGTGTCGGCCTGACGGTCAGCACCTTGGGTGTACGGGTCGAACTTGGCAGCAGCACCGTCCGTGTACGGATCAGCCTTGGCGATTGCACCATCGGTGTAGGGGTCAGCCTTGCCGACGGCGCCTTGGGTGTACGGGTCAAAGCGGTCGCCCTTCCACGACAGGTAGCCGTAGGTGTCAGCCTGGCGGTCAGCGCCTTGCGTATAGACGTCGTACTTGGTGGCGGCGCCCTGGGTGTACGGGTCGGCCTTGGCGACAGCACCTTGCGTGTACGGATCGGCCTTCGTCTGCGCGGCTGCGGCCGGTTGGGCCGACAGCAGTGCGGCGGAAGCAGACACGGTGGCCACCAGGGCCAGGAGGGTGTTACGGGAGAAAGCGGTAGCGAGACGGGTGTTCATGATCGGCTCCTTATGTGCCTGGGTGTTCGGTTGCGCTCAGTTCGTTGCGCTTGAGAGCAGAATAGATCGTTGCCCATCATGGATAAATAGCCATTCCAAGAAAAGACTGTTCTCTCAGTATCAACAATTAACGGGCGTGCGGTGCTGCACAAGAACCCGTCCCAAACCCCGCGCTGACATGGGATCGCGGCATACTGCAGCGCAATATCATCACCGTTCGGCCAGTTGCTGGGCGGCGGATCGCATGGCTCACAACCGATTCGCGTTCCAGGGAGGTACCGATGGGGTGCTATGCAATGCACACGCCAGCAGTGGACATCGTCATTGCCCATCGAGTTAGGGGCGCCGAGCGCGCCCTGATTCCCGCGCTGGAGCGGCATCGCGCGCCCCAGCGCCGCCGCATCGAGCCACCTCAGACCGTCACGACAATCTTGCCGAACTGCTGGTTGGATTCCAGATAGCGGTGCGCATCAACGATCTGCTCCAGCGGGAAGACACGATCGATCACCGGCTTGAGCGCGCCAGAGGCCAGTCCGTCGAGAATGAACTGCTTAGCAGCAGCCAGCTTGGCGGGATCACGTACCACGCGCTGGTAGGTGTACCCGTGTACGCTCAATTGCTTGCCCAGCGCCGCGAACAGCGGGAACGGCGTTGGCTCCGGGCTCAACGCACCGTATTCGATCAGCACGCCGTCATTGGCCAGCACCTCAGCCAATTGCAGCACTTGCGACCCGCCAATCGGATCAAATGCCACGCGCGCACCGGCATCACCGGTGATGTTTCGCACGCGGGCAACGAGGTCTTCGTCTTGCGTAACGATCACGTGGTCAGCGCCGACCGTGCGTAGTGCCTGCGCCTTGTCGTTGGTGCGCGTGGTCGCAATGGCGGTCGCCCCAACACTGCGCGCGAGTTGGATTGCCGCCAGCCCGACGCTGCTCGATGCCGCGGTAATGACGACGGCATCGCCGCGCTGCAACTTGGCTAGGTCGATCAGCGCGCCCCATACCGTCACGTACTGCATCCACACGGCGGCGGCCTCCGTCCAGCCCAGCGAAGCCGGGTGCTTGACGGTCACGTCGGCCGGCACAGTGGCGACCTCGCCGTACATGCCCCAGCGGGTGATCGACAGCGGCGGCACGACACTCACCGCATCGCCAATGGCGAAGCCCGTCACGTCCGGGCCGATCGCGCTGACAACACCCGCCGCCTCGTAGCCCAAGCGGGCCGGAAATACCGGCGCCTCCAGATACTGCCCTGAGCGGAACATCGATTCGGCCCGGTTCAGGCCGAGCGCCTTGACTTGCAGGGTGACCTCGCCCGGCCCCGGCGGCGCGACTTCGATGTCGTCAAAGCGCAGCACTTCCGGGCCGCCGTTTTCGTGAATGCGTACAACGCGCGCCATGTTGGCTCTCCGTTCAAGGTTAAGGAATCGAGCCCTGACTATAATTAGCGCCCATTCAGAGATAAATCTCCGCTCTGAACCATCTATTGAAACGATTGGTTTCCAATCATGGATCGACTCACCAGCATGGCGGTCTTCGTCAAAGCCGCCGAAACGGGTTCGTTTGCATCGGCCGGGGTGGCGCTCGACCTGTCGTCACAGATGGTCGGCAAGCACGTGCGCTTTCTGGAAGCGCACTACGGCATGCGCCTGATCAACCGCACGACGCGTCGCCAGAGCCTGACCGAAGCGGGCCGCGCCTTCTACGAGCGCAGCCGCGCCGTACTGGCAGAGTCCGAAGCCGTCGATGCGCTGGCCGCCAATCTGCAGGCCGAGCCGCGCGGCACGCTGCGCATCAATGCGCCGATCAGCTTTGGCGTGCATTGCCTGGTGCCGATGCTGGCGTCGTACCTGCGCGCGTATCCCGAGGTGCAGGTCGACCTGACGCTCTCGGACCGCATTGCCGATGTGGTGGACGAAGGCTATGACGCGGTGATCCGTATCGCGCCGCTGGCCGACTCCGGCCTGATCGCGCGGGCACTGATGCCGTATCGGTTGGTGGTGTGTGCCTCGCCCGCGTATCTCGCTGCCCACGGCACGCCGCAGCATCCGAAGGAACTGACCGAACACGAATGTCTGGGCTTTGCGTACTGGGCGTTGCCCACCGCACTCGACTGGCAATTCACCGATGCGCACGGGCAGGAACACGGGGTGCGCGTGAAGAGCCGCTTCTCGAGCAACAACGGGGCCGGGCTACGCATGGCGGCGCTCGAAGGGCTGGGCATCATCCTGCAGCCCGTGGAACTGGTGCAGGAAGACCTCGCCACAGGCAGGCTGGTCCAACTGCTTGTGGACTACGAACCGCCATCGCGGCCGATCCACCTGCTCTACTCGCCCGACCGGCGGCCCACGCCCAAGCTGCGCAGCTTCATCGATGCCGTGATCGCGGCATTCGGCAAATAGCGCGGCAAAAAAAAAACCGCGCTAGAAAGCGCGGTCTTGGCAGAACAACACGAACCTATTGCTGCGCGGGTTGCCCCGGGCGCGGTGCGCCGGGCACCTCCGCCACCGGCCGCCCTGCCTGCTTGTTCCTCCACCACCCCATCAGCGTCAACACCAGCCAGAAGAATTGCGTGAGAAATGAGGCGAGGTTGAATGCACCCATCAATGAAATCAGGATGCAGGCGGGTCCGAGCAGGTTGAGCCGAACGGCAAACGCGCCAGTCGGCGATTTATGCAGGACCTGCACGCCAAAGTGCGCAGAAACATAAGCGGCGACGCCGACCAGACCGACAATGTCGGTAAAACCCAGGGAGGCCATGGTGTGTTGCTCTCAGAGCGAAGGTTGTGGGGAAAAGGTTGAAGGGAAGACGTCGCCTGCCGCTCAGTACGTCGCCGTCAGCTTGAGCGCAACCGTGCGGCGGCCGAGCGTCATGCGGTCGATGCCGTTGCGCGCCGAAATCTGGTGGGCGTAAGCAGGTGCATCCGCTCCCGTGAAGGCGGCGGACAGCATCAGGAATTTGTTGATGGGCCGCGATAGCTCGACGCGGTAGTCGGTGAAGCCGAATGCGCTGTGGTTGCGCACGTGCTCATGGCCAACGTGCAGGCCGAGCGTGAATTCGTTGGGCAGCGGCACGGCCCAGTTGGCTTCGGCATAGGTCGAACCGCGGCTGCCTTTGTCGATACCGTCGGCCAGCGAGTTGCCATCAAAGCCGAAGTAGTTCGACAACGATGTCCACAGCTTGAACGACACGCCGTGCCAACCGGCGCCGGCCATCCATTCCGTATAGCCGTAGCCGGTGGCCGGGCCGCCTGCAAAGGCCTTGTCATAGCGGGCACCCGGATACCAGTAGCGATACAGCCCCGTGGTCAGCTCGATACCGTGCGCGATGGTGGTGGTGTAACCAACGTAGGTGTCGATCTCCGCATGGCCGCCGGCGATGACGTGATCGCTGATCTGTGAGCCCCATGCGCCGATGTAGAAGCCGTTCGGCGCCGTGTAATCGACGCCGGCTTGCAGAACAGGCTTGCCCCACGTCTGGCGCAGGCCGCGCGACACGTACTGCGAAACGACGGAGGCATTGGCCGACCAGCGTTTGCCCTCGCTGGCCGGTGTCTCTTCGGCAAATGCGGGCAGCGCAGCAGCGCATGCCGCCGCCCCGCTCAGCATCGTCGCGATCCTCTGCCAGCGCACCGACCAGCGCATCAGGCCGTCACCAGTTCGCTGGCGACCAGCGGCTTGGCGGGCGCCTGCAGCGGCGACTTGCCATGCACGTAGAACGCCGCATCCGAGCGCGCAAGCGGTGCCAAACCGCGAATACGATCGGCGATCTTCTCGGCCATCATGATCGTCGGCGCGTTCAGGTTGCCGGTGACGATGCGCGGCATGATCGACGCATCAACCACGCGCAGGCCGTCGAGCCCGTGCACACGGCCTTCGTTGTCGACCACGGCCATCGGGTCGTCCGCCGAGCCCATCTTGCAGGTGCAGGACGGGTGCAGTGCGGTCTCGGCATGGTGGCGCACGAAGGCGTCGATCTCGGCATCAGTCTGCACACTTGGGCCAGGGCTGATCTCGCGGCCTCGGTACTGGTCGAATGCGCGCTGCGCGATGATGTCGCGCGTGATGCGCACCCCGGCGCGGAACTCGCGCCAGTCCACGTCGTGCGCCATGTAGTTGAACAGGATGCGCGGCTTGTCACGCGGGTCACGCGAGGCGAGCTTCACGTAGCCCGTGGACGGCGAGCGCATCGACCCAACGTGGCACTGGAAGCCGTGCATCCTCACCGGGTTGCTGCCGTCGTAGTTCACCGCCAGCGGCAGGAAGTGGTACTGGATGTTCGGCCATTCAAAGCTGTCGTCGCTGCGGATGAAGCCGCCCGCTTCGAAGTGGTTGCTGGCGCCGGCACCGGTGCCGTTCAGGTACCACTCCAGGCCGACCTTCGGCTTGTTGTACCAGAGCGTGTTTTCGTAGATCGACACCGGACGCAGGCACTCGTACTGGATGTACATCTCCAGGTGGTCCTGCAGGTTCTCTCCCACGCCCGGCAGATGCGCGACCGAGTGGATACCCATCGCGCGCAGCTCATCCGCGTTGCCCACGCCCGAGCGCTGCAGCAACTGCGGCGACGCGATGGCGCCACTGGTGACAATCACTTCGCGGCGCGCGCGCCACGTTTCGCGATTGCCATCCATCAGCGCTTCAACGCCCACGGCACGCGTGCCCTCGAAGATCACGCGATCGGCCAGCACACGCGGCAGCACCGTCAGCGTGGAACGCTTGCGCGCATTGTCGAGAAAACAGAGCGACGTGCTGGCGCGGCGGCCCTTGGCATTGACGGTACGGTCCATCGGCCCCAGGCCTTCCTGACGGTAGCCGTTCAGGTCATCAGTGGCTGGAATGCCGGCTTGCTCACCGGCTTCGATGAAGGCGTGGAAGAGCAGGCTGTTGTCCTGCTTGGGCGTGGTCACCTGCAACGGGCCCGAATCGCCGTGCCAATCGTTGGCACCCTTGTCGTAGGTTTCCGACTTGCGGAAGTACGGCAGGCAGTCGGCGTACGTCCAGTCATCCAACTGGAAGTCACTCGCCCAGCGCTCGTAGTCCATCGCGTTGCCACGGATGAAACACATGCCGTTGATGAGCGATGAGCCGCCCAACCCCTTGCCGCGGCCCTGCGACATGCGGCGGTTGTTCATGTGCGGCTCGGGCTCGGTCTCGTAGGCCCAGTTGTATGTCGTGCCCTGCAGCGGATACGCCAGCGCGGCCGGCATCTGCGTGCGGAAATCCCAGCGGTGGTCAGGGCCGCCCGCTTCGAGCAGCAGCACGGTCACGTCCGGGTCTTCGGTCAGGCGCGCGGCCAGCACGCAGCCAGCCGAACCCGCGCCCACGATGATGTAGTCGTATTCCTGTACGGTGTTCGTCGTCAAAACTTACCCTCCCTGGTTACTCAGCGTCCTTGCCGAACCAGCCCATCGGAGCCGGTGCGAGGTTGATGTAGCTGTGCTTGAGTTCGGTGTACTCGTCCAGACCACCTCGGCCGAGCTCGCGGCCAATGCCACTGGCCTTGTAGCCGCCCCACGGCGCTTCCGGGAAGTACGGGTGGTAGTCGTTGGCCCACACGGTGCCGAAACGCAGTGCGCGGCTCACGCGGTTGGCGCGATCCAGATCGCGCGTCCACACCGCGCCGGCCAGGCCGAACGGCGTGTTGTTGGCACGGCGCACGGCTTCTTCTTCGGTGTTGAAACGCTCGATGGTGAGTGCCGGGCCGAAGATCTCTTCGGTGGCGATCTTCATGTTGTCGTGCACATTGGTAAGCACGGTCGGCTCCAGCCAGAAGCCGCGCTCAAAGGCCTTGCCTTCCGGCACCTTGCCTCCACAACGCAGCACCGCACCTTCGGCCACACCGGCCTGAACCATGTTGATGATCTTCTGGCGCTGGAAGGCCGACTGCACCGGGCCCATCTGCGTGCCGTCGTCAAAGCCGTTGCCGATACGGATGCGTTTCACACGCTCAACCAGCGCTTCGACAAAGCGGTCGTGAATACCGTCTTGCAACATCAGGCGCGAGCCCGCCGAGCACACCTGGCCGGCGTGGAAGAACGCGGCGTTGACGGCGTGATCGACGGCGGCATCGAAGTCCGCATCGTCAAAGATGATGTTCGGGTTCTTGCCGCCCAGTTCCAGGCCGATCTTCTTGAAGTTGCCGATGGCCGCGTTCATGACGGCCGCACCTGCCACCGCACCACCCGTGAACGAGACGAGATCCACGTCTAGGTTGCGCGACAACTCGGCACCGGCTTCACCCGCGCCGGTAATCAGGTTGAACACGCCCGCCGGCACGCCGACTTCAATCAGCAGCTCGGTAAAGCGGTGCGTGGTCAGCGGCGTCAGGTTGCTCGGCTTGATAACCACCGTGTTGCCCGCACCCAGCGCCGGGGCGATCTTCCATGCGGCCTGCAGCAGCGGGTAGTTCCACGGCGTGATCAGGCCGCACACGCCGACCGGCTCGCGCAGCGTACGGCTGATGACGTGCGACGGCGCTTCGTTCACCAGGCCCGACTCGGTGGCGACCAGGCCTGCGAAGTAACGGAACGTGGCGGCAATGCCATCCATGTCCCAACGGCTTTCGATGAGGGTCTTGCCGGTGTTCAGCGATTCGAGCGTGGCGAGGTTTTCCGCATCGGCGTCGATGGCGTCAGCAATGCGGTTGAGCAGGCGGGCGCGCTCGCGCGTGCCGGTGTTGCGCCACGGGCCTTCGTCAAAGGCGCGGCGGGCGGCGGCGATGGCGCGCTGCGCATCGGCCACGGACGCATCGGCGGCCTGCGTCAGGACGTTTTCGTTGGCGGGATCGACGATGTCGCGGTACACGCCGCCTTCGGGCTGCACCCACTGGCCGTCGATATACAGATCAAGACGGGGCGCCAGTGTGGCGGAGCGGAAATCGGTGGAAAGGGAAGCTTGCGTCATATCCAGTAGCCCTGTTGATGGCTGGCGCACAAAGAAGACGGCGCCCGAAATGCCGACACCGTAGCGCCCGAGCAGGCGTGATTTGGTGCGGCGACCCAGAAATTCACTGTTGGTGTTTTTATTTACCTTTAGAGAATTATGGACTAGTCTAGGAAAAATTAGTTGCCACAGGCCAATCGTTAAGACCTAACAAACACGCAAACCAATAGATTTTTGCTATTTACGACGCGCTATACTGTCGCGAACAACTTCCAGTGAATTCCGCTTCATGACCGCCGCTGCACTTCCATCATCCGACGGCCCGCTTGATGACGACAGCTTTGCCGGCCGCCTCAAAGGCGTGCTGACGCGCGGCCGCATCCAGCTCAAGCAGGTGGCGGCAGCGCTGGGCGTATCGCCCTCGGCGGTGCACAAATGGACGCGCGGCGGCGAGATTGAGTACGCCAACCTGCTGGCGCTGGCGCGCTTTCTGAACGTGAACTGGCTGTGGCTGCGCTACGGCGACCGCGCCCTGGCCGACCTGGAAGCCAACCTGAACACCGACACCCGCGCCCGCGAAGGTCGCCAGAAACACCTGGCTGCCATCATGGAAAGCGAGGCGCGCATGACCTTCGCGCAGGAGATTTCCGGCGTGGTCACGTGGGAGTGGAACCTGCTGACGGATGCGGTGGCGTATTCGCCGAATGCCGCGCGCCTGTTCGGCCGGCCGATCCGTACGCTGGAAGATTTCTGGCAATGCGTCGCGCCGGAAGACGCGCCGGGTGTGCAGGCCGCCATCGCGCAGAACCTGGCCGACGGCGGTGTCTACGCGCATGAATTCCGCATCCACCCGGCGCCGGATGCGGTGCGCTGGATCGTCTCACGCGCCACGCTCGTGCGGGATGCGCAGGACCGCCCGGTCAAGATGATCGGCCTGAGCCTGGACATCACTGAGCGCCGCACGGCCGAAGCCGCGCTGCGCGACTCGGAGGCGCTGCTCGCCAAGGCGCAGCAGATTGCCCATCTGGGCAGCTGGATCTGGGAACCCGGCAGCGACGCCTGCCGCTGGACGGACGAGGCCTACCGCATCTTCGGCTGGGCGCCACAAGCCACGCCGGTAACGATGGCGCGGTATCTGGACTCGATCATCCCCGCCGACCGCGCCCGCGTGCAGGCCGTGCTGGACCAGGCGGTCGCGACCCGGCAGCCGTACCGCATGGAATACACCATCACCCTGCCCGACGGCTCACGCCGCCACATCTGCGAAGAAGGCGAGGCGCAGGACCCAACAGCGGCCACCCCGACGATGATCGGCGCGGCGCAGGACGTGACCGCCGACGTGGAAGCGCAGGCCGCCTTCCGCGACAGCGAAGCCAAGCTGCGCACGCTGTTCGAGCAGGCGCCGGTCGGCATTGCACAGGTGAGCCTGGAAGGCCGCTGCCTGCGTGCCAACCCGTGGCTGTGTCGGCTGCTGGGCCAGTCCGAAGCGGCGCTGCAGCAGCGCACGCTGCTCGACCTCACGCACCGTGATGACCTTGCACGCCACCTGCGCCAGTACGGTGAGCTGCTCGCCGGCACGGTGCCAGCCTATGCGCTCTCGCTGCAACTGGTACGCGGCGATGGCTCGGCCGTACCGGTGCGCGTGACCACGTCACTGGCGCGCGATCCGGCCACCGAGGCGCCGCTGCACCTCATCACCGTGGTGGACTTGGTGCCCGAGGCGGGCGCCTCTTAACGGACGCACCACCGTCACTTGACGTTGCATACGTCAACTTCTGACAAACCCGTCAATCGTTGCGACTGATTTTCCGGCAAGCCTGGAGGGCCGGCTTAGACTCACCCAGAAATACCATCAGTTAATTTTTACACCTCCAGTAACTTTCGTGCCACCCGCATGATGGGCTCGCGGGCACGGCGCACAGAACAAGGAGACCGGCTTTGGCTTCATCTTCCGCCGCCCGCGCGGCACATCATCGACGCACGCTGCAGTGGGGTTACCGCTGGGCGCTGTGGGCCGCCATCCTGTGGGGTGCGTGGTACGTGCCGGGCACCGCCGTCTGGCATGAGTCGCCGTTCGCCACCATCGACCTCTCCGACCCGCGCGTCTTCCTCACCTGTGCGGCGGTCATCACGGCGTTCCATAGCTGCATGGTGGTGCTGTTCCAGTGGGTGTGGCTCGGCACGCTCGGCAAGCTGGGCGATTACTTCCGCACCCTCGGCCAGTTCCGCAAGATTTCACGCTGGTACTTCATTGCAGCCGTGGCCGGCGGGCTGATGGCCAACTTCGGCTCATACCTGGCGATGGGCTATGTGGGCGCGGTGTTCGCGGCGGTGGCCGGCCTGCTGTATCCGGTGGTGGGCGCGACGGTGGCCAAGCTTTGGTACAACGAGCGCATCAGCGCGCGGGCAGCCGTGGGCATCGCCATCATCATCCTGGGCGGCGTGGCGATCTACGCGCCGGCGCTGATGGCCGAATCGCACAGCGGCGGCAACCAGTGGATCGGCTACCTGGGCGGCGCCATGGCCGCCATCGGCTGGGGCCTGGAAGGCGCGATCGTCGGCCGCGCGATGGATGTGACGGACCCTGATTGCGGCGTCTCCATCCGCTACACCGCCGAGGCCATTTACTGGGTCGCCCTCATCCTGCCGGCCATCGCGCTATTCGCGCATGTGCCAGTGCCCGTCACGGAGATTGCCGCGGGCATCGTGCATAGCAAGGCGCTGCTGTGGCTGGCGGTGGGCGGACTCACCTTCTCGTTCTGCGCGGTGGCCTGGTACAAGTCCTTCCCGCTGATCGGCGTGGGGCGCGGGCAGGCGCTGGGCGCGTTCTACGCGATGTTCGCCACCCTCTTCACGGCCATCTTCACGCTGCAGTTTCCGGAGTGGTACTTCCTGATCGGGCTGGCGCTGGTGATCTTCGGCGGCTTCGTGATGGTGTCGGAAAGCTCGGAAAACCTCGAAGTGATTCGCGGCACGGCGCCTGCCACTCCCATAACAACAACGGAGACACACGCATGAAGCTGCACATGAAGGGCTACATCCTGCAACTGTTGGCCGACGGCGACGGCCTGTGGGACGGCGACATCGCCCACCGCACCTGCATCGAATACGGCAAACCCGAAGACGACTACTGGACAGGCAGCATCCGCGCCATCCTGGCCGACCTGTACTCCGGTGGCTTGGTGCAGACGCCGGACGACATGCTGGACGAAGCCACCGGCAAGATGCACTTCCGCTACACCATCACCGAGTTCGGCCGCCAACGCATGGCGGACACTGGCCTGATCGACGTCGAACCGAAGGAGACCACGCAATGACGAGCTACTGGGGCTACCCGTTTGCCGACGTGCTGGCGATCGTGATGATCGTCGGGTTGAGCGCGCTGGCGCTGTATCAGGCGCGTACGTACACGCGACAACTCTGATCGCGCCGCCATGGAAGAACGGCCCGCTGACGTGACTGTCAGCGGGCCGTTTTGCTTGGGTGCTGCCGGTGTTTCTTCTTAGGCGCCCAGTGCCGGATCCGACGCGCTCGGGCGATCCGTCTCCACGTGGCCGGCCAGGCGTCGCTGGAAGCCGGCGTCGGTGCTGGCCGTGACGGTCAGGTCGTACCAGGCGTGCTGGCCGCGCAGGTCCAGGTACACCGAGGCATCGTCACCGCCGCGCACTTCGCGCTGCACGCTCTCGCCCGTGTAGGCGTTCTTGACCGTGAACGTCGTGTGCGCGCGGCCGTGGTTGATCAGGCGCAGCTCCAGGTTGCCGTTAGCCACGTCGTAGCCCTCCTTCACTTCCAGCGCGCGGCGGCCATGCGGATGCAGCAGGCCCGACAGCGTGAGCTTGCCGACAAAGCGGCGCAGGAAACCGTTCGGGCCATGCACCGTGAAGTCGTACGCGCCACCGGCGCCTACGGGCAGTTTGTCCGACAGGCGCTTGCCGGCTTCCACCGTGTAGGTGCGCGGTGCATCCACGCTGCCGGCGGTGTAGACGAGGAAGGCCGCACCCACGTCGCCCGTGTTGACGAAGTCCAGTTGGAACTTGGCAGCGGCCTCGTCGTGGCGGCCGCGCACGAACAGCTCGTAAGGCAGCGCACGCGCCGGACGCACACCGCTCTCCTGCTTGGGCACCGCCTGCACCAGCGGCGGCAGCGGAACGTAGTTGGCGTGGCGCAGCTTGTCCTTCGGCACGTAGGCGGTGGTGCTCGGCAGCGTGGGCACCACCTCGTTGGGCGTCGCGAAGTTGAACGCGGACGTCAGATCACCGCACACCGCACGGCGCCACTTCGAGATGTTCGGCGACTTGACGTTGTGCGTGCGCGCATAGCGCTGCTCGATGAAGCGGATGATCGACGTGTGGTCGAAGGTTTCCGAGCAGACGAAGCCGCCCTTGGACCACGGCGACACCACCAGCATCGGCACACGCACGCCCAGGCCATAGCTGCCCGCACCGTACTTGCTGTTGCCCGGGAAGTATTCGCCCGTGGTGTCGACCGTTGACAAGCCATTGCTGCCCGCGCTGCCGGATGCGGCAAAAGCCGGCACGAGGTGGTCGAAGAAGCCGTCGTTCTCATCGTAGGTGATGAACACCGCGGTCTTGCTCCACACCTCGGGGTTGGAGGTGAGGATCTGCAGCACCTGGTCGATGTACCACGCGCCGTAGTTGGCCGGCCAGTTCGGGTGCTCGGAGAAGGCTTCCGGTGCGGCAATCCACGACACCTGCGGCAGCGTACCGTTCTGCACGTCGCGCTTGAGCACGTCGAAGTAGCCATCGCCGGCCGACACGTTGGTGCCGGTGCGGGCCTTGTCGTACAGCGGGGTACCCGGCTGCGCGTTCTGGTACTGCGTGAAGTACAGCAGCGAGTTGTCGCCGTAGTTGCCGATGTAGGCGTCGCTCGTCCAGCCCCACGAGCCGGCGGCGTTCAGGCCGGTGCCGATGTCCTGGTAGATCTTCCACGAGATGCCGGCAGCTTCCAGCACCTCCGGATACGTCGACCAGCCGTAGCCGGCTTCCGCGTTGTCGATCACCGGGCCGCCGCCCACGTTGTCGTTGCCGACATAGCCCGTCCACATGTAGTAGCGGTTCGGGTCGGTCGAGGTGGGCGTGGAGCAGTGGTAGGCGTCGCAGATGGTGAAGGCATCCGCCAGCGCGTAGTGGAACGGAATGTCCTGGCGCGTCAGGTAGGCCATCGTGGTGGTGCCCTTGTGCGGGACCCAGCCGTCGTAGCGGCCGCCATTGACGGCGGCGTGCGTGTCGTTCCAGCCGTGCGGCAGGTCTTGCAGGAACTGCAGGCCCAGATCCGGCGCGCTCGGGCGGAACGGCAGCACCTCGCCCACCGCGCCGACCAGCGGCTGGTGCCACACACTCTTGCCGGTGGGCAGCGTGACGGTGCGCGTATCGCCGTACCCGCGCACGCCCTTGAGCGTGCCGAAGTAGTGGTCGAACGAGCGGTTCTCCTGCATGAGGATCACGATGTGCTGCACGTCCTCGATATTGCGGTGCGCGTTATGGGCGGGAATCGCCAGCGCCTGGCGAATGCCTTCGGGCACCGCGCCCATGGCTGCGGATGCAGCAGCCAATTGGGCGGCGGAACGGAGAAAACCACGGCGGCTCTTGGAGGTCATGTTCTCTACCTGTTGTCTGTGTTGGGGGGTGGGGGGAACAACACGGGGCAGCGCCTGACTGACTGGGGCGTCAGTCGACGGTATGCATTACGGGTGGGGCCAGGCCATCGCGCCGCACGGCGGGCAAAGCGGCGGCAGCCTGCGTGGAAGACGGGGACGGAGGCAACGTGGAAGCCGGCGCCCGCACCACGGCGGGCACATGCGGATCAGCGGCATCGCAGCCGGCCAGCCCAACGGCGAGCGCCGCCGCAGCCAACATCGCTGGGCGGAAGAACGGTCGACTGGCAACGCTGATCGCGTACACGGGTGCACACACGGATGACCTCCAGATGACACCGGCGGCCTGCGCATACAGCGCGCGCCTGTCACTCAACAGGCGCTAAGGTAGAAAGGAATCGTGTCGGCCACGTGACGGCGGCGCACGCCATCACGCAAATGGATGAGAGGTCAGTCCGGACGCCGGTTGGCGCGCCGCAGCAGTTGGGTCTGCTCGGCCCGCCAGGCGAGATAGCCGAGGCCGAGGAACGGCCACAGCCAGCCGATCCATTGCGACAGGCTGTTGAAATGGACGAAGCGCCCAAGCCGCCAGCTTTGTGCCGACACCCACGAGTACGGGCTCGGCGGCAACACGTTGGACAGGAGAATCAGCGCGATCAGCAGCGTCATCGCCAGCGCGCCGCGCAGCCAGCGCGGCAGGCGCACCAGCAGCACCAGCACGAGCGAGCCCACCACCAGCCCAAAGCGCGCGCCGGACGAGAGCCAATCCCACGCGCCGGCCAGCGGAAACTGCAGCAGCGTCGCCCCGGCCTTCAGCAGCAATGCACTCGCCAGCAGCGCGGTCAGCAGGCGCAGCACCGGTGCACCACGGCGCATGGCCATGGTGGCCAGCAGCCCGGTGCCGATCCAGCTACAGGCGGTGATCAGCGCTTCCAGCAATTCCTGGCGCTGCAGCGCCTCGGGATGCGCCTGCAGCCGGTCATGCCAGTCGAACAACTCCGGAAACCAGCTGTTGATGACGCTGGTCAGAAACGCATCCGGCGATGGGTCCAGCACGATGCTGCGGATCACCCCGCCCATGCTGAAGAGGAACTCCTGCGGAAAGATCTGCGCGAACGGCCACAGCAACAGCAGCAGGATCCCAAAGGTGGCGTGCGGCTCGAACCAGCGGTTGCGCAGAATGCGCAGGCTACCCCGGTCGATCAGCCGCGCCGAGAACGGCGCCATGACGATCGCACCCAGCAGTGCGCCCAGCGTGTTGGTCGCCAGATCCACGTTGGACGCCACGCGCGTTGGCAGATAGGTCTGGAGCGCCTCCATGGCGCCGGAGAGCAGCAGCCCGGCCACCAGCGCGATCAGCACCGCGCGCCAGCCCGTGATGCGCGGATGCAGCGCCAGCACCGTCAGCATG
The DNA here is from genome assembly GCF_000801955.1 of Ralstonia sp. A12. Lineage (GTDB taxonomy): Bacteria > Pseudomonadota > Gammaproteobacteria > Burkholderiales > Burkholderiaceae > Ralstonia. Next base: position 59,563 of record NZ_JSZO01000014.1, on the reverse strand, counting down.
CCCAGCGGCATGTAGCCCCACACGTTGGTCACCACGTCGAAGACGGTGTTGTAACGCGGCAGCGGCGCGGTCAGATACGCAAACGGCGAGATGCCCGCGTCCGTCCAGCCCGCGAACGGATACAGACTCGCATAGACCACCAGGAAGACGAAACAGGCCAGCCCAGCGCGTGCGAGCGGCGAGTGGCGATGCGGGGTAGGCGTGGAAGGTTGTGTGTGGAGGTCCGGCACCGGCGGGAGCTGCAGTCAAACTGGGGCAGACTTGAGTGTTGCCCATCATACCGTCCGACGCCGCCGGACGCGGACGGTTCCCTCTTCCGGTGGAGGGTCAGCGCGGGCGCACAGCCGGCTGCGACGCCGCAGTCGGATGGCGGGCAGCCAGCGGCAACCCCGCCACCCAGTCCAGCACCTCGCCGATGGCGCGGTCGGACGCCAGCGTGAGCGCCGCCACGCCGCCTGCCGCATCGGCACTCGGGGCCGGTGCATCGGCCTGCACCACACGCTGATCGACCACCACGCGCGACTGGAGGACCGTCGCCCGCAGGCGCACCACGCCCCGGCTCGCGCCCGGCTGGTCGAACACCTGCGAGAAGTCGACCAGTTCGACACGCAGCATCGGCACATCCTGCCCGGCGTAGCCGACCACCTGGCCGCGTGCGGCCGCCGCGTTGCGCAAGCGTGCGTCGAACAGGTTCACGGGCGATTCCACCCAGCGGCTGTTGGCATAGGCGTCGGTGCGCTGGCCCTGTGCATAGGCGAGGCGGTAGTAGATGGCATTGCCGTCCATCCAGCCTGGGCCGGCCACCTCGGCCACACGCAGCGCAGTCGGCAGGCGCGCGCCGCTCGCGGCGGTGGGGGCGAGGCCGAAATCGTAGAGCGCGGTGGGCGCAGTCGGTGCGCTGGAGCACGCGGCCAGCGCCACCAGGGCGGACAGTGCAAGCGCGCGGCGGAGTGGGTGACGCAGAACAGCAGACAACTTCGGCATGGATTCTCCTCAGGGCTGGCGGGCAGCGGGCGCCGTAAAACCGGTCTCGCCAGGGCCGGGCGAACCGGGGGCCGGGCCAAACAGCACGCTCTGCGGCCGGGCGTTGAAGCTCGTCACGGCGTTGTCAAAGCCGCGCACGGCCTGGCGGGCCTCACGCGCGAAGCCGTTGAGCTGCGGCAGCGTCTCATATGTCAGCACGTTGGCAGCCGATTGCATCGACTGCGTGGCGGTGGCCAGGTCTGAGCCGGCGCCGGAAATCGTCGTCAGCAGCGGCCCCTTGGGGTCGGACAGCGCTTGCGACAGCTTGCGCGTGGAGGTGATCGTCGCGTCCAGGTTGTCGGCAATCTGCGGCAACTTGCGCATGGTCGGCTCCGCCTGCTGCGCGAGCGTGCTGTAGGCGTCCATCGTCTTCTGGAACGACTGCATCGTATTGGTGAGCTGCTGGCGGTGCTCGTCATCAAACATGATCGACAGCGAGCTCAGCGTCTGGTCGAGCTTGGAGAGCATCTGGTCGCCGCGCTTGTCCAGCTCGTCCAGGAAACCCGCTTCCATGCGGATGCGCGCCGGCTCCTTGGCCGACGTTGCGAGGTGCTCTGGGTTGGGCGTGCGCTTGCTGTTGTCAAAGCCGCGGTCGTCGAGCTGCACGTAAGCGAGACCGGTCACACCCTGGTAGGCCAGGCGGCCGTAGGTGGTGGTGGTGATCGGCGCGTCCTTGTCGACCAGCACGCGCACCACGATCTGCCCCGGCACCTTGTCGTCAAAGCGGATGCTGTCGACTTTGCCGACATCCAGGCCGCGGTACTTCACGGCGGCCTGCGGGTTCAGCCCGTTGACGGTCGAGCGCGTGACCACGTCGTACGGCAGGCGCACGGTCTGGTCTCGGTTGAACCACACGACCGCCAGCGCGATGAAGATCACCAGCCCGATCGTGAACAGCCCGGCCAGGAATGCGTGGGCTTTGTTTTCCATCAATCCTCCTGCGTCGAAAGCGAGGCGGCGGCCACCGCTTCCGTCATCTCAGGGCCCAATGCCATCAGGGCCCGTTTGCCCCGTTCACCCAGGAAGTACTCCTTGATGAACGGGTGGTCGATCTGAATGATCTGTTCCACCGGCTTGGCCGCCAGCACCTTGCGGTCGGCCAGCACGGCAATGCGGTCGGACAGCGCCACCAGCGTATCCAGGTCATGCGTCACCATCACCACGGTCAGGCCCAGCTCCTGGCGCAGCTCGCGGATGAGGGCGACGTAGTCGTCAGAAGCGCGCGGGTCCAGGCCGGCGGTGGGCTCATCCAAGAAGACGAGCTCCGGCTCCAGCGACAGCGCCCGTGCCAGCGCCACGCGCTTGATCATGCCGCCCGACAGGTCCGACGGCATCTTGTCGGCGTCGGTCGATTTGAGCCCAACCATCTGCAGCTTGAGCATCGCCACGCGCTGGATGAACGCGTCGGGCAAGGTGCGCAGTTCGCGCATCGGCAACGCCACGTTGTCGATCACGGACAGTGCCGAGAACAGCGCGCCGTGCTGGAACTGCATGCCCCAGCGGTTGCGCATCGACTGCAGATCGTTGCCGACCTGGCAGGTCAGCTCTTCGCCAAAGATGTGGATCGTGCCTGAGGTGGGCTTCTCCAGCCCGACCACCTGGCGCAGCAGCGTGGTCTTGCCACTGCCCGAGCCGCCCACAATGGAAAGCACCTCGCCGCGAAACACGTCCAGATCGATGTTGTCGAGCACCGTCACCTTGCCATAGCGCTTGGTGACGCTGCGCACCTGGATCACGCGCTCGCGTGCAGGCGTGAGGGGCGGCGCGACCGGGTGGTCAAGCTGAGGATGGCGTGGGCGCGTCATATCCCGACGTCCTTGAAGAGGATGGCGAACACCGCGTCGGCCAGGATCACGATGGTGATCGACACCACCACCGAGGTGGTCGTCCCCTCGCCCAGGCTCTGCGTGTTCGGCTGGATGCGCAGGCCGAAGTGGCACGCCACCAGCGCAATCAGCATGCCAAACACGACCCCCTTGCCGATGCCAAGCCACAGGTTGGCCACCGGCACCGCGTCGGGCAGCGAGGAGATGAAATACGTCGGGCTGATGTCGAGCTGGAACTTGGCGGCCAGAATGCCGCCGCCCAGCGCAAGCAGATCCGTCCACGCCACCAGCAGCGGCATGGCAATCGCCAGCGCAATCACCTTGGGCAGGATCAGCCGGAAGCCATGCGAGATACCCATCACGCGCATGGCGTCAAGTTCTTCGGTCACCCGCATGACCCCAATCTGCGCGGTGATGGCCGAGCCCGAGCGCCCCGCCACCAGGATGGCCGCCAGCACCGGCCCCAACTCGCGGATGATGGCCATGCCCAGGATGTTGACGATGAAGATGCTGGCCCCGAACACGCGCAACTGGTTGGCCGACAGGTAGCTCAGCACGATGCCGATCAGGAAGCCCACCAGCGCCGTGATGCCCAGCGCCTTGTAGCCGGTGCTGTAGATGTTGGCCGAGATCTCGCGCCACGGGCCGAGATGCGGCGCGCGCAAGAACCGCCCGAAGTCGAACATCAACTGACCGACCATGGCGACGCCGTCGCGGGCGTGGTCGAAAAAATCGAACATGCCGTTGCCGAGGATCACCACCGGGTTGATGCGCGGCGCCAAGCGCTTTTTCCAACCGCCCGGGTCGAGCTTGGCAACGCGGTCGATCATGCGGCGCTGGTCGGGGCGGGCGTCAAGGTGCTCCGGCCACGCGTTGCCCCAGGCACGCCAGAGGAGCTGCGCGCCAAAGTGATCGATGCGACCGACTTCAGTCAGGCACCACGCGTTGGCGTTGTCCAGCCCGGCGCGGATCTGCTGGCGCGCGCTGCGCACGCCCGCCCGCTCGGCCAATGCGAGCGTGGTCCAGTCGCCGGAAAGGAAGGCGACGGACTTCCCATCGACAACGCGAACCTCAAGCTGGGGCGTACGGCAGGTGATCAAACGGGTTCTCCGTGGGCGGGTGATGCCGAGTATCGGTGGGATTGTAGCCAACACGCTGCCCGACACTGTCACACTGTGGGGCTCATGCGCCGCTCGGTGCAAGCACCGGGCCCCGGTTTGGAGGCCCCGCTCGTACAATGCGCCCATTCCCTGCGCGAATCTGATCGCCCTTTTTCATGTCTCTTGCCGAACCCTCCGCGCGCTGGCGCCTCACGCGCGAACGCATCCAGCCCAGCGGCCCGGCTGCCGACTGGCCGGTCGAGGTGGTCGAGGCCACTGGCTCCACCAGTGCCGACCTGATGGCTGCCGTGCGCAACACCGCCTGGCCGGCCAACGCCGCTGGCCCAGGCCAGGCGCCGCTTCTGTCCGCGCGTGTGCTGGCCGCCCAGCGCCAGACCGCTGGACGCGGCCGCCAAGGCCGCCCGTGGGGTGGCGACCACGGCCTGACCTTCTCCATCGCCTGCGCCTTTGCCGGTGAGCCTGCGCTGCTCGGCGGCCTGAGTCTGGCCGTGGGCGTTGCCGTGGCCGATGCCGTGGCAACCTACGCTGAAACGCATAGCGGCAGCGCGCAGGCCCTGGCGCTCAAATGGCCGAACGACGTGCAGATCGCCGGGCGCAAGCTGGCCGGCATCCTGGTCGAGACCGTACGCACCGCGCCCGGGCAGACCTGGGCCGTGATCGGCATTGGCCTGAACCTGGAGCGCCCGCATGTGTTGGAAAGCACGCTGGGCCGCGAGCTGTCGGGGGTGGAAGAACTGGTGGACGCACCGGAGCCGAACGGGGTGTTCTCTGCGCTGCTCACGTCGCTGGGGGATCACCTGCAGCGCTTTGGCGCGCAAGGCCTTGCGCCCTTCGTTGCGCCGTTTGCCGCACGCGATGCGTTTGCCGGCGAGCGCGTGCGCCTGTGGCAGGACGGCACCGTCGCGCTGGAGGGCGTCGCACACGGTATCGATGCGCAAGGGCGGCTGGCGATCGAATCAGGCGGGCGCGTGCAATGGATCCACAGCGGCGAAGTCTCGCTGCGCAGCGCGGACGCGGAGCAGCCATGACACGCCTGAAGGCTCCGCATTCGGCACCCGCGCGACCGCTGCTGCTCGTCGACGCCGGCAACACGCGCATCAAGTGGGCGTGGATTGCCAGCGACGTCGATGCCCTGCCCGTGGAACCCGGAGATACGCCGTGGCAACACGCCGGCGCCCGCTCGCACGATCAGCTTGCAGAACTCGTTGAAGACTGGCGCGATTGCCACGCCCTGGGCGTCGCGCCGCCTGAAGTGTGGATCAGCGCAGTGGCCGGCCCGGCGCTGCGCGACGCACTCACCGCGCGCATCGCCCGCGTGTTCGATGGTGCACGCGTGCGCATTGCCACCTCGGAAGCCGAAACCGCTGGCCTGCGCAATGGTTATCGGGAGCCCACGCAGCTCGGCACCGACCGCTGGGTTGGCGCGGTGGGGGCGCGCAGCCTGTGGCCCGACACCGCCCTGCTGCTGGTAACGGCCGGCACAGCCACCACGCTCGACATCGTCACGCCCGACGGCCTGTTTGCCGGCGGCCTGATCCTGCCCGGCATCACGCTGATGATGCGTGCGCTCTCGCGCAACACCGCGCAGTTGCCCGAAGTGGATATCAGCTACCTCAGCGCGCGCGATGCAGTAGCACCGCCGTGGGCCGACAACACGCAGGACGCCATCGCACTGGGCTGCGTCACGGCCCAGGCCGGCGCCATCGCACAGACGTGGCAGACGCTGCAATCGCAATATCCCGGCCCAGCACGCTGCGTGCTGAGCGGCGGAGCACGTACGGCACTCGCTCCACATCTGCGCATGCCGTTCCAGATGCACGATAATCTCGTGCTGCTTGGCCTGCAGGTGCTGGCGCGCGCGAACCGGGAAGGTGCGGCGACGCTGGCGTGAGGGGCCAGTCCACCGTCTTTGTTTTACTGTCGTTGCTGTCGCCGTGTTTCTGCATTCCGAGCCACCGTCTGAATCCACCTCCGTCCGCACCATGACGCTCCGCCTCGCCCTGCTGCTTCTGCTGCTCGTCAACGGCGTTTTGCTGGCGGCCAATACTGGCGTGTTCGGGCCGAACGTCCCCTCGGCCTGGTTCGAAAGCGACCGCGAACCGGAGCGCATGCAGCGCCAGATCCGCACCGAAGGGATTCGCATTCTTGAGCCTGCACCCTCTGCCGGTGCTGCGGCGCCCCCGGCCGCGCCGGCATCGTCGCCTGCAGCGGCCGGCGCCTCGGCCGACACCAAGGCCAGCGTCGAACACACGGCGCTGGCCGCAGGCACGGCGGGCAGTTGCACCGAACTTGCCGGTCTGACCGACGCGCAGGCCACGCGTGGCTTCGATCAGCTCAAGCAGATAGCAGGCGTGCAGGTCGAGCGCATCACGCGCCAGGAAGACAACCGCTGGTGGGTCCACATGCCCGCCCGCGATACGCGTGACGACGCTGACCGCAAGGTGGCCGAACTCAAGCGCCGCAACGTGGCCGATTCGGCCATCGTGCAGGAAGGCAATACGTTTGTGGTATCGCTGGGCCTGTTCCGCGACAAGGAGCGTGCGCAGCAGCTTCTGGACGAGTTGCGCGCCAAGGACGTGCGCACCGCCGTGGTCACGCAAACGCGCCGGCTCGGCGCGCAGACGTCGCTGCGTGTGACAGCCACCGCCGATGCGGCCTCGGGCGTTGCCGCCCAACTGGCCACGCTCAAGAAGACACTCGGCGCCGAAGACCTGCACGCTTGCGCGGCAGTCACGGCAGCACGCTAAGCTTCAGGACGTTGCGCGCACGCGCTTGAGCAGCGCAGTGGTTGAGCGGTCGTGCTCGAACGGAATCGCCAGCGCAGTCCCACCCCAACCCCGCACCACGCGCGTTTCTTCCAACGCATCGATGTCGTAGTCGCCGCCCTTGACGTAGATGTCGGGGCGCACGCGCTCAATCAACTCAACCGGCGTGCGCTCGGCAAACAGCACCACCAGGCTCACCGCTTCCAGCGCAGCCAGCACGGCCAGGCGGTCATCCTGCTTGTTGAGCGGGCGATCGTCGCCCTTGCCCAGCATGCGCACGGACGCATCGGTGTTCACCCCCACCACCAGCGACGCACCCAATGCGCGCGCCTGCGCCAGATATGTCGCGTGCCCGCGATGCAGGATGTCGAACACGCCATTGGTGAACACCAGCGGACGCGGCAACGCCCGCACGCGGGCCTCCACCTCAGTGGGGTCGCAGATCTTCTGTTCAAAGGCGGGCGCAGGTTGGCGAACGGTCATGGCGCAAACAAAATCGGAGTGAAAAACAAAACGGCCCATCGAATCGATGGGCCGCTCACTGCCAGTGGCAAGGATCAGGCAGCTTGTTCGGCCGAGCCGAGCAGACGTGCATTCAGTTCCTTGCGGTAGCGGTTCAGGTCTTGCACGGTTTCAAAGGTGCGCTCGAACAGCAGACCCATGTTGTGCAGGATGCGCTCGATCACCTTCTTTTCCCAGCCGGCGTCGAACTTGATCTGCTCGTCCAGCCAGTGTTCCAGCCAATCCGGGTTCGGCAGGCGCGACTGCACGGTGTCTTGCGGGAACAGTGCCTTGTTCACGTGCAGGTTGGTCGGATGCAGCGGCTTTTCGGTGCGGCGGGCCGAGGCCATCAGCACGCCGATCTTGGCGAACGCGCTGCGCGCGCTGTCACCAAACTGGCCGAGGTATTTCTTCATGTAGCGCAGGTAGGCGCCGCCGTGGCGGGCTTCATCCTGCGACAGGTGCTTGTAGATCGCCTTGATGACCGGCTCGGTGTGCCATTCGGAAGCACGGCGGTACCAGTGGTTCAGACGGATCTCGCCGCAGAAGTGCAGCATCAGCGTTTCCAGCGGCGGGGCCGGATCGAACTCGAAGCGCACGTTGTGCAGCTCTTCTTCGGTCGGCACGAGTTCCGGGCGGAAGCGGCGCAGGTACTCCATCAGCACCAGCGAGTGCTTCTGCTCTTCAAAGAACCATACGCTCATGAACGCCGAAAAATCGGAGTCGTGGCGGTTGTCACGCAGGAACATCTCGGTGGCGGGCAGGGCGGACCACTCGGTGATGGCGTTCATCTTGATGGTCTGCGCTTGCGCGTCGGTCAGCAGCGACGCATCGAACGTATCCCACGGAATATCCTTTTCCATATTCCAGCGGACCGCTTCCAACGACTTGAACAATTCGGGATAGAGCATGGTAAGCCTTTGAATTTGCAGGCGGATTCTAGCAGACATGCTTGACCAGCCCCGGTTTTTCGTGGTCACCGGAGCAAAACAACGATGTCTGCCCGTTTCCTCGTCACAACAGGCCTGCCGGTGCCACGCATGCAACGTGACTTGGCGACCCCCTTGATACGCCGGGTTGTGGCGCATCGCCTCGCGGTGTGCCGCGATGTGATCGGCGGCTCGATGGCCGTCGTCTTCTGTGGGGCGGGCCCGTTCGTCACCTGGAGCGCCGGGCGTGCCCTCCAGTATAGGAAGCGCTGCGGCCCAGATGAGAGACAAGCGACGATGGGCGTGCAACGCGCAAAGCACTTTTGGTGCGGCGCGACCCCGGGGCGTTATACCCTAGACTGAAGACAAATCATGTATTGCCGCTTACTGCCGGCTTCCGGAGGCTCGCCATGTTGCTTTCTGCCATCGCTCCCACGCCGAGTCGACGCCTGCATTGGCGCCTGCACCCGCGCGCGTCTGGCGTGCTGCGCCGGCACCACCTGCTGATCGTTGCGATCGCCATCGTCATCGCCATCATTGCCTTGCTGCTGCCGCGCACCGGGCACGCTGCAACGGGGGCGCCTGCGGTGTCCGCAACACAGCCGCCGGCCGCTGCGCCGGGCAGTTGCCCGGCCAGCCTGAACTTCCGCGTCAAACGGCTGCAAGACGACGCGCCACAAGACCTCTGCCAATACGCCGGCCGCGTGGTGCTGGTGGTCAATACCGCCAGCTACTGCGGTTACACGTATCAATATGAAGGACTGGAAGCGCTCTATGCGAAGTACCGCGACAAGGGGCTGACGGTGCTCGGCTTCCCGTCCAACGATTTCGAACAGGAACCCGGCAGTAGCAAGCAGATCGCCGACTTTTGCTACAACACGTACGGCGTGAAATTCCCGATGTTCTCGAAGACCGCAGTGGTGGGGCCCGGTGCATCACCGCTCTATACATGGCTGGCCACGCAGACGAAGCAACCGCCCAAGTGGAACTTCCACAAGTACCTGCTCGACCGCAGCGGCCGCGTGGTGGCGGTGTATCCGAGCAAGGTCGAGCCAGGCGATCCGGCGCTCACCAAGCGCATCGATGCACTCTTGGCGGAACCGGCACCCCACTGATGGATCAGGCAACGCGCATGGTGTCCGGCACCACGCCGTAGAGAAACGCGGCCAGTTCATCGCGCCGCGCCTCGACATCGCGCTCGCCCAGGTCGATCAGCTCCTGGGTGTATTCCGGCTCAAACAGCAGATAGCTGGCGAACGCCGCACCGCGCGCTTCGGTACCGCCCAACGGCTTGAGCAGCGCGCGTACCGTGCTCGGCAGGCGCTGCACGTGGCGCGAGGCGATCAGCTCGATGCGCTCGGACGGCGCCATCACCAGCACTTCGATCTTGCGCCAGCCGTCGCGCGCGTCGGCAATCTCGGGGTTGCGGCTCACCATTGAGTTGATGTGCTGCAGCCGTTCGATGTCGGCTGACAACCCATCGAGAAAGATGCTTGCCAGCGCCTGCCCGGCAATCTGCGCCAACGACGGATAGCCGGACGCCGGCACCGTGTCGTACCACCCCGGCTGCGAACGCGAGGCCGCCCCCACCACCAGAATGCGATTCGCCCCCAGATGAATGGCCGGGCTCAGCGGCGACATCTGCCGCATCGTGCCATCGCCGAACCACTCGTCGTTGCCATCGAGCTGCAAGGACTGCGCGGGAAAGATGAATGGAATGCTCGACGAAGCCAGCATGTGCGACACGCCAATCTGATCGGCCACCGCAATCCGCTGCGAGCGCCGCCACGGCAAGACCACGTGCGGCGACTGATAGAACGTGACGTGGCGCCCGGTCGTGTACGACAGCGCCGTGATGGCCAATGCGCGCAACGCGCCAGCGTCGAAGGCGGCCTGCACCTGCTGGCCATCGTGTTGCGACTCCAGCAGTTCACGCAGCGGGGTGTTGTCGAACAGCGCGCGCGGCGTGTGGCCGGTCAACCAGCCGAATGCCAATGCGGTCAACCAGCGCGTGCCGCTGGCGCCAACGCGGCCGACATCGGTGCGATAGACGCGGTCCGCATGCAAGTTCGCCCAGAGCTGGGTAAGCGCCTCGGTGGCCTGCGTGAAATCCTGCGCACCGCGTGCCATGCCGAGGCTGTTGATGGCCCCGGCCGAAGTGCCGCAGATCACGTCGAACGGCGCGCGCGCGACGCCCGGTGCGTACTCGCGCGCCAGTCGTGCAATGCCGCGCAGCACGCCTACCTGATAGGCGGCGCGGCCGCCGCCGCCCATCATCAACAGCGCGGTGCAGTCGATCGACATCGATCAGGGGGTGTCGTTGGTCGGCTTGTGCGCCGAAGTCTTGGCCGGCGCTTTCTTGGCCGCGGTTTTGGCGGGAGCCTTCTTGGCAGCGGCTTTCTTGGTCGCGGGCCCGGCGGTCTTGCCTGCGGGCGCCTTGGCGGCCGGCTTCGCTGTCTGCTTGGCTGCCGTGCGCTTTGGCGCGGCCGGTGCGGTCTTCTCTTCGATGTCTTCCGGTGCCGAGTCCAGCCCCTCTGCACCCGGCGCACCACCAAACCCTGGGAATCCTGTCGGGAAGCCCGGCATCAGGCTCTGCGGCATGGGCATGGCCGCTGCGGCGGAACTGGCGATCTGGTTGAACTGCTGCTGCAGCATGTTCCACCACGGTGACGGGTCCAGTGCTGCAGCGGCAGCGCGCGCGGCGGCCTGCGCCTGTGCATGCGCCTCGGCGGCGGACTGCGCCTTCGCCTCGGCCTCGTCATCATCGGTGTCTTCCGCTTCGATCTCGGCTTCGTCTTCGGGCGGCTCCTCGGCTTCGGCGGCCTTTGCCGTGGAGGTATGCGGCCACGCCGGCTTGGACTCGGCGGCGGCCTTGGCCTCGCTACCCGACAGCCCGTCGAACGTGGCCTTCATTGCATCGGGCGACAGCGCAGAGCCGAACGTTTGCAGTGCGACCAGCGTTGCGCGCTGTACCTCCAACCCCTGGATCGCGGTGCGCAGCAGGCTGGCGTTCAGTTGCAGCCAGCTCTCCACGGCGCGCAGATCGTGGATGCGCTTGTCGAGCTCCTCCAGGTCCATCGGCGGTGCCGCAAAATTGGCCATGCTGGGCATTGCGCCACCGGCCATCCCTGCCAGGCCGCCGCCCCACAGCTTGCGCAGAAATTCAAAGCCGCCTTCAGCGAAGTTGGGCATCTGGGTGAACATGGTGTCTCCTACGAAATCGGTCGTGAATCGAGCACGCTCAGGTGCCATCTATCAGGTGCCATCGAACGTGGGCGGGCGCTTCTGGCGCAGGCTGGCAATGCCTTCGCGCACGTCGGGGCCGGCAAATCCCATGAACTCAAGCGCCAGCGAGGTATCAAAGCTCGGCCCTGCCAGGCGCAGCCAGTTGTTCAATGCATACTTGGTCCAGCGGATGGCCGTTTGCGAACCGGCGGCCAAACGCTCCGCAATCTCGAATGCGCGGTTGATGAGGTCCTTCTCATCCACCGCCAGTGACACGAGACCAATGCGCTCGGCTTCATCGCCGGTCACGGATTCGCACAGCAGCAGGTAGTACTTGGCGCGGGCCATGCCGCACAGCAGCGGCCAGACGATCGCCGCATGGTCGCCCGCCGCCACGCCCAGGCGCGTATGGCCATCGACGATGCGCGCATCCTTCGCAGCAATCGAGATGTCCGCCAGCAATCCAGCCACCAGCCCTGCGCCCACGGCCGGGCCATGCATGGCGCTGACGATGGGCTTGTCGCAGTTGATGATGTTGTAGACGAGGTCGCGAGCCTCGTGCCAGACACGCGTGCGCACGTCAAAGTCGTCGGCCATCTGCTCGACCAGGTGCAAATCGCCGCCGGCCGAGAAGCCCTTGCCCTCACCCCGGATGAGCGCCACGCGCACCGAGGGCTCGGCGGAGACATCGCGCCAGATCTCGGCCAGTTCCCGGTGCAGGCTGGCGTCTGCGGTGGAAAGCTTGCGATTGGTCGACTGGGCGGCGCCCATCACGATCTCGAGGATGGGGCCGTGCTGGACGAGCGTGAGCGCCTGATAACGGGCGAAGCGGGGAGCGAGCGAGGTCATGATGGGTCGGAATGTGAATCAAGCATAGCGGATGAGGCCGCGCCTGCAACGCCGGATGTGCGGCATGGTTACTTTGCCTCGTCGGCCAGACGCCATTCACCACGGCGTATCTGCGCCATCACGCGGGCACGCTGGTCCAGACCGACATGGTCTTTCGGGCTCATGTTGACGACGCCGGTGCTGGTCGGCAGGTCGTGCACGTGCTCGAGCGCATCGCGCAGGGCTTCGCGGAAGGCTGGCGTGCCCGGCTTGGCGCGCTTGAGCGCCACCGGCACGGCGCGCTGCAGCAGCAGGCCGATGTCGCCCGTGTAGGCAGCGAAGATCGACACCGTACGTTTGCCGAACGCGGCCTCGTAGCGGCGGGTGAAGTCGAGCGCCTGCGCCTTGGCCGGATTGCTGTCGGGTAACTGTGCCGCGACCATCACCGGGCCGGTGGGCACGTAGGCGCCCTCGCACTCCTTACCGCACAGCTTGAGGAACTCGTTGTTGGACACACCATGGTTGAAGTAGATCTTGCCGGTGTAACCGCGCTCGGCCAGCGCGCGGGCCGGCAGCGCGGCCGGTGTGCCGGAGGCACCGATGACCACGGCATCCGGCTTACTCGCCAGCAAATGCAGCACCTGGGCCGTCACGCTGTTGTCGGTGGGCGAAAAGCGCTCGGTATCGGTGATGCGGATCTGCTTGAGGTCGGCAAAGCGCTGCACCTCGGTCAGGAAGGCTTCGCCCAGCGCGTTGGCAAAACCGATATAGGCGATGGTCTTCACGCCGTGCGCAGCGGCGTGCTCGGCAATGAGCGACGCCATGTGCGAATCCGAATGCGGTGTCTTGAAGATCCAGCGGCGGTGCGCGTCCATCGGCTCGATCAGCCGGGCGGACGACGCCAGCGAGATCACCGGCGTCTTGCCCTCGGCCGCCACGTCGATCATCGCCAGCGTGTTGGGCGTGGTGGACGAGCCGACGATCAGGTCCACGTTGGACTCCGTCATCAACTTGCGCGTATTGGTGACGGCGCGCGTTGTGTCGGACGCGTCGTCGAGCACGATGACCTCGACCTTCTCGCCCGCGATCTCTTGCGGCCACAGCTTGGTGGCGTTCTTCTCGGGGAATCCGAGCGAAGCCTGTGGGCCCGTGGCGGACACCGTCACGCCGATGCGGATATCCGCCAGCGCGGCAGAGGAAAGCAAGGCAAAACCAACCAGTACGCCTGCATGTCGCCAATTCGGTCGTTGCATCAGTCGCCGCATGGGTGTCTCCTCCCGTGGTTTTGGGAGAAAGCGTAGCGGTTTTGCGGCGGTTTGGCGATGCGGGCGCGCCCGGGCGTCCGGCGCCCGCTCAGGCTGCTGCGGTCTGCTCCGGCACGCGCTCGGCCAGCTGGCGCAGCGCGTCGCCATAGGCGTCGGCATCCATTTCAGAGCTGGACTTGGCCAGGTAGTACGCCAGCCCAAAGCGCGACGACGTGCGCGTGAAGAGTTGGTAAACATCGCCCAGGTCGTGCAGGCGCGCGATCTTCTGCCACGGGATCACCGCCGTCTTGCCGGAAGGCCCCTGCACCGACAGCGCGGCCGGTGACAACTCCCAGCGGTGGAGCCCTTCCAGGCGCGCCACACTGCGCTGCACCGATCGCCGGGTGATGTTCGCGATAAAAGGATCGGTGATTCGGTCCAGCCGTGCCCGGAACCACTGCGCGATACGCAGGACGAAGCGGGCCAACGCCAAGCCGTAGCGCCACCAGAGCAGGCCGTAGATGAACGCGGCTACCGCAAAGGGCAACCACGTTGCAATAACGCCTTGGCCCGACGAGGCCATCAGCCGCATCAGAGCAACCACCGCAAGCGGAATCACCAGCAAAACGAACGCCAGACTCCGCTGGAGAAAGGCATCGATGCGCGCCTGCATGGCCACCTTCCTGGCGGCGATCCGCGCGATGCGTTTGGCGGTAATGCGATCGGCCAGCGCCTGGCATTGCTCGGCGCTGATCCGGAAACGTAGTTCCATGACGTGCCCTCAGCTCGGTCCGGCCGTGATTCTAGGGCCGCACGCGCTGAAAGAGAATCTAGGCAGCCAGTGCCTTCAGGCCGGCGCGCGGCAGCGCATCTTCCACCAGCGCGCGCATCGATTCCAGCACGACCGGCTGCGGCATCAGGCCGAAGTTATGCAGCGCCATCACATGGTCGACACCCATGTCGGACAGCCGCGCAAGCTTCTCGGCCACGGCATCAGGGGTGCCGAACAGGGACAGGCCGCTCGCCAGCACGTCGTCATACGTTTGCCGGCGTGCGTAAAGCCGCGTGGCGACATACAGGTCGAACGGCGCCGCAGCCGCCTCCCGCACCGCAGCGTCCGTTGGGCCGACATGCGTGTGCAACGCCACCGCCGCCATGCCGCGCGCGTCATGGATGCCCGCCTCGGCCAAGCCGCGCCGGTAGTCATCCATCAGCAGGCGGATGTCATCAAAGCCGTCCACCGAGGCGTACGGCACGAACAGCATGCGCCGCCCCTGCCGCCCGATGTGGTACGCCGCTTCGCGCCGCAGGATCGCCACGTGGATCGGCACCCTTGCCTGCACAGGCAACACGTTCAGACGCACGTCGCGCAGCGTGTGGAACTGGCCTTCGTGGCGCACGCACTCGCCGGAGAGCAAACGTTCGACCAGCATCAGCGCTTCGTCAAAGCGCTCGCGTTTGATAGCCGGGTCAACGTCGTAGCCCTCGAACTCGTGCTTCAGGTAGCCCGAGCCCACGCCCAGCGACAGCCGCCCGCCCGAGAGCGCATCGACCATCGCGTAGTTCTCGGCCACGGTCGCCGG
Source organism: Ralstonia sp. A12 (assembly GCF_000801955.1). Taxonomy (GTDB): domain Bacteria; phylum Pseudomonadota; class Gammaproteobacteria; order Burkholderiales; family Burkholderiaceae; genus Ralstonia. The sequence goes on along the minus strand of NZ_JSZO01000014.1, from coordinate 44,518 downwards.
ATGATGGAACGTGAGAATCGAGATGGCGGTGCCCAGGCGCAAGCGCTGCGTCTGCGCGGCCAGGTGTGAGAGAAAAACCGCAGGGTTGGGTACTGCACCGTACTCGTGAAAGTGGTGCTCGGCCACCCAGAACGTGTCGTAGCCGAGCGCCTCCGCATGGCGCGCCTGGGCGATGACGTCTGTGTAGAGTTGCGGCAGACTGCGGTGCCGGTCCGGATAGTGGTCCTGCACGGAAAAGATCGACAGCTTCATGGTGTCTCCGGATTCTCGGTGTCTTTTCCAGCGCGCAGGGCTGCCACGCCGGCTGTATCTTTTTGCGTAACGCGTATCTTATAAAGCGACACCTGAGACTTCAAGATGCTCCCCGCTGACGATCTTCCTGATCTTCCCGATGACCTCCCGCCGGACGATGCCCCCGCCGAGCGCGCCAGCGCCGGCATCCAGTCCGCCGAAATCGCGCTGACGGTGCTCCTGGAGATGGCGCGCACAGGCGGCGCACACGCCGTCTCCGAGCTGGGCCGGCAGCTCGGCATGCCGCGCGCCAAGGTGCATCGTTATCTGGTGTCGCTGGAGCGCATGGGCTTTGTCGAGCAGGACCCGGCCTCGGCGCGCTACCGGCTCGGCGCGCAGGCACTGCAAGTGGGGCTGTCGGCGCTGTCCGACGTGGATTTCGTCCGCGAAGGCAGCAACATGCTGCCCAAGCTGGCCGAGCGGCTGAACGAGAGCGTGTTCCTGTCGATCTGGACCCAGCGCGGCCCGGTGATCGTGCGCTGGGAAGACGGTGGCCGGCCGGTGACGGTGAATGTACGGGTGGGCTCGGCCATGCCGCTGCTGAACTCGGCGACCGGCCAGGCGTGTGCCGCCTGGATGCCCGAAATTCAGATCGTCTCGCTCATCGACCGCGAACTGCGCGGCCCCGGTGCCGGCAAGGCTGGCCTGACCGATTGGCTGAACTGCCGCGCGCGCTGGCAAACGGTGCGCCACGAAGGCGTGGCGCGCATTGCCGGCACGCTCATCAACGGCATCGATTCGGTGGCCGTGCCGGTGCTGGATGCGCAAGGCAAGCTGGCAGGGGCCATCACGGCGCTGGGCTTGTCCAGCGTGTTCGACGCCACATTGGAGGGGCCGGCCTCACGGCTGCTGCGCGAGGCCGGGCGGGCGCTGTCGCTGCGGCTGGGCTACCACGGTCAGGCACTGACGGCCGGTACTGCGCAACCTAAGCGGGGGCGCCGCGCGAAGGCTGCACCTGAATCAGCGTAGCACTCAGTCTTGCGTGCCGGGCGCGACGACTTCCTGATCGATTGCCCCGAAGATCGACACGCCATTGGCGTCGAACATCTCGATCTTCACCGTATCGCCGTAGCGCATGAATTCGGTCGCGGGTGCGCCGGATTCGATGGTTTCCAGCATGCGTTTCTCGGCAATGCAGGCGTACCCCTTGCTGCGGTCCACGTTGGAGATCGTGCCCGAGCCGACGATGCTGCCCGCACGCACGTTGCGCGTCTTGCAGATGTGCGCGATCAACTGGCCGAAGTCGAACACCATGTCGGTGCCGCACTCGGGCTGGCCGACGCGTCTGTTGTTCCAGCGCACCGTCATCGGCAGGTGCACCTTGCGTTCGCGCCAGGCGTCGCCCAACTCATCAGGCGTGATCGCCACGGGCGAGAACGCCGTCGCCGGCTTGCTCTGGAAGAAGCCGAAACCCTTGGCGAGTTCCGCCGGAATCAGGTTGCGCAGCGACACGTCATTGGCGAGCACGACCAGGCGGATGCCCTCAGCGGCAGCGGCGGGCTCGGTGCCCATCGGCACGTCGCCGGTGATGACGGCCACCTCGGCCTCGAAATCGATGCCGAAGGCCTCGCTGCGGCAGACGATGGGGTCATGCGCGCCGGCCAGATCGTCCGAGCCGCCCTGATACATCAGCGGGTCGGTCCAGAACTCAGGGGGCATCTCGGCGCCGCGGGCCTTGCGTACCAGCTCCACGTGGTTCACGTAGGCTGAGCCGTCTGCCCACTGGTACGCGCGCGGCAGCGGCGCCATGCACTGGGCCGCATTGAACGCAAACGGATGCCGGGCACGGCCGGTGTTGAGCTGCTCGTACAGATCCTGCAGCTGCGGTGCATAGAAGACCCAGTCGTCCAGCACGCGTTGCAGCGTCCCGGCGATGTGCGTGGCGTAGTGCGCGGTCTTCAGGTCGCGCGAGACCACGGCCAGTTGGCCGTCGCGCGAGCCATCCTTGAGGGTGGCGAGTTTCATGGGCGTCGTGTGCGGAGAAAAGCTGCGCGGATGCTACACCATGCATCGGCTAAACTGGGCCGAACCGACCTACTGCACTGACCCCACAGCCGACCATGTCCACGCTGCCCACCGACGCTGATCTCGACCTGGAGACCGATGTTGACGGCGACATCGCGTCCGATGACTCACCCGCGCGCTCAGGCATCCAGTCCATCGAAGTCGGCTTCCGGCTGCTGGAGGTGCTCACGCATACCAACGGCCCGATGATGCTGCGCGATCTGGCGCGCGCCGCGCCCATGAACCCCGCCAAGGCGCACCGTTATCTGGTGAGCTTTGCGCGCCTCGGGCTGGTCACACAAACGCCCGACGGCCGTTACGACCTCGGCCCCTTCGCGCTGGAAATGGGGCTGGTGAGCCTGAACCGGCAAGACCCGATGCGCCGCGCCCGCCCGGCCGCCGCCGCCCTGCGCGATGAGATCGATCACACCATCGGCCTGGCCGTGTGGGGCAACCTGGGCCCGGCCATCGTTCACTGGGAAGAAGCCAGCCACCCCGTCACGGTCAGCCTGCGTCTGGGCGACGTGATGCCGATGCTCAACTCGGCCACCGGCCGCGTGTTCGGCGCCTACCTGCCGCGCGCGCAAACGCAACCTTTCATCCTGCGCGAGCTGGAACGCGCCGCCGCCAAGGCGGACGACAACCCCGAACTGCCGCGCACACTCACCGCCTACGACGCCCTGTGTGCCGACGTGCGCACGCATGGCGCCTCGCGCATCCACGGCGGCGTGCTGCCGGGCATCAACGCGATGTCGCTGCCGGTGTTCGACGCCAACGGCCAGTTGTGCCTTGTATTGATCGCCCTGGGCGCGCAGAGCACCTTCGACACCACGTGGAGCAGCCCGCTGGAGCGGCGCTTGCGGCAGGCCGCACAACAGCTCTCCGCCGACCTTGGATACGTTGCACCCCTTGCCCCGCAACCCTGAAGACCAGACGGCTACGCGCGTACGCCGCTGGCGCCGCTGGGGGCTGATCGCACTGGCGGTGCTGGTTGTGCACGGCATTGCCGTTGTATGGATCGCGCGCAGCCACCAGATGACGTGGCCGCCCGAACCGGAACAGATCGTCCCAACGTTGCTGCTGCAGCCGGAACCCGTCAAGCCACCGGTTCCGCCCGCCCCCAAGGCGCAGCCGAAACCCGCGCCGCCCAAGCCGCGCGGAGCACCACCCCAACCCGCTCCGGCTCCCGCGCAGGCAGCGGTGCCGGCGCCTGAGGACGCCGACACCCCGATGGGCGCCGCTGCGGGTGCCTCTGCAGACACCGGCATGATCCGCGACCTGGGCGGCGAAGGCATGGAAGGCAGCGCGCCGCCTGCCCCCGAAGCGCGCTTCTCGCCACCGCCCTCGGCCACGCTGCACTACGCCACCTACGTCAACGGTGTGCGCAATGAAGACGGGGTCATCCGCTGGACCACAGACGGCAAAACTTACACGCTGTCGGTCGAAATTCCGCTGCCGCTGTTCTTCGGATCACTCGCCTTCCGCAGCAACGGCGCGATCGATACATACGGCCTGACCCCGGCACGCTATGAAGAAGTGCGCGGGCGCCGACAACCTGATGTGACGACCTTCCACTACGCTGAAGCGGCACCCGCGTCCGGCGTACCGGGCGCGCCCACCATCACATTCACGCGCACGCCCAACGTACTGCCGCTGCCGGTGGGCACGCAAGATCGCTTCAGCGTATTCCTGCAACTGACTGGACTGGTGCGTGGCAACCCCGAGCGCTTCACCAGCCCAGGCCTGACGCTGGAAATCCCCATCGCCGATACCGATAGCGTGGAAGTCGCGCGCGTGCAGCATGTCGGCGAAGACACCATCGACACGCCCGAGGGCACAATCCGTGCACAGCACTTCATACGGCTGCCGCGCCGCGAAGGCGACCAGCGGCGCGTCGAGATCTGGCTGTCCGCCGAACGCGGCTGGCTGCCGGTACGCCTGCGCCAGACCGAGCCCAACGGCATGCAGTTCGAGCTCGTCTATCAGTCCGAGGAAGGGGGCTAACCATGAGTACCAACGCTGTCACCAGCTCCGGCACCGTGCACGCCAACGGCATCGACATCCACTACCGCATCGACGGCGCCGATGGCCCTTGGGTCATGCTCGCGCACGCGCTGGGCGTCGACCACCAACTGTGGGACGACATCGCCCAGCACCTTGCCGCGCGCCACCGCGTGCTGCGCTACGATGCGCGCGGCCACGGCAAGACCACCGCCCCGCACGGCGCCTACACGCTCTTCCAGATGGCCGACGATGCGGCCGGCCTGCTCGATGCGCTGTTGATTCCGCAGGTACATTTCATCGGGCTATCGATGGGCGGCATGGTCGCGCAGATCCTGGGCGTGCGGCATCCGCAGCGGCTGCTCTCGCTCACGCTGTGTGACACCGTGTGTGTCACGCCCGTGACGGCGCATGCGATGTGGGACGAGCGCATCGGCCAAGTGGAAGCGCACGGCATGGGCGGCATTGTCGAGCCCACGCTGCAGCGCTGGTTGACCACGCCTTACCGCGAAGCCCATCCCGATGTGGTCGAGCGCATCCGCACGCTGCTGCGCGCCACGCCACCACACGGTTACGTGGGCGCATGCCTCGCCATCAAGGCGCTCGACACACGCGGCGGGCTCGCACGCATCGCCTGTCCCACACTTGTCATGACGGGCGAGGAAGACGCCGGCGCGCCCGTGGAAGTGGCACGCGAAATGGCCTCGCGCATTCCCAACGCGCGCTTGAAAGTGATGCCGCGCGCAGCCCATCTCGCCCCCATCGAACAGGACGAGGCCTTCCTCGCCGATCTGGATGAATTCCTCGGGCATGCAGGGTGCGGCAGCCAATGTGACACGCCCTGAGGTGTCCTTGCCCTGCCGATAGTTGCAGGCGCCCCTCACATGGCCCGTCGTCTACCCATCGAATGGGGGAAGGCGGCTTGCACCATTCGATGCAGACATGGAAAGGTCTTGTTACGCGATAACAACGCGCGTCACACATTCCGCCTCGCGTTCGCGAACTTTCTGACCAATGATTAAGCCCAAGGAGTAGATGGGGCGAAACACGATCTGGAACGCGGGAAATGATCGGCCCTTGAAGTCAGGATCGCTAGCCCCATCTACCCGGTGCAGCAGTAGAGCAGTCCCAACAACAGCAAGACGATTGACGCCTCGGAGGTGCACCATGCAAATGATCTACAACAGCGACAACTACTGCGTTGTCGAGTTCGGTGTAGACGGCCAACACGCCATGCTTGCCGCAGGCGGCTACGAGATCGTCGACAAGAACCTCAAACGTGAAATCTTCCTCGGCGGCGAGCTTGCCGAGCATTTCCGCGAGGATGTGAAACGGCTGATCGCCAGTGAACCGACGGCAGAAGAAGTCGACGACTTCCTCGGCAAGTTCGACTCGGTGATGACGCAGCCCGTCACGATGCACTGAAGTCGATCAGCGCGGGCAGCAGGCCCGCCCGACGAACCCAGAAAAAACGCCCGGAGCTTGGTGCTGCCGGGCGTTTTTTCATGCGCAAACCAACTATCGCACCGATAGTTTTCGCCTCAGCACTGCTCCCAGGGCATGCCCGCATGCCGCCAGCCGTTGAGGGTGTTGCGATGGCGCGTGCCATCCAGATCGCCCTCGAACCCGTGACGCACGACACGGACATCACGGAACCCCGCTTCCTCCAGCGCATGGGCCGCCGCCGACGAGCGGTTGCCACTGCGACAGATCAGTACGATCGGGCGTTCGGTACCGTGGCCCGAGAGCTTGCGCACCGTCGACACGAACTCCGGGTTCACCTCCCAGTGCGGGCCGTCGTTCCACGACACGTGGTGCGAGCCGACCGGATGGCCGACAAACAGGTGTTCCATTTCGCTGCGGCAGTCAATGAAAAGCGCGGCGGGCGTGCGCTGCAGGAAGGTGTGAGCGTCGGTGGGATCGAGAAGTTGCATGGTGGCGATCAGAGTCAGGCGAATGGCGTGATGTGGATTATAGGAGCGCGATTGCCCACAACGGCGGCAAGTCATTGATGCGACTGGTAAAATTCGTCTTTGGCCGCAAATTTTGAATCGCCGACCGGCCGATGCACCTCGGAGTCCTCCATGACCGCGCCCCTGCCCTACACCCGTGCCGCCAACCTGCCCGCGCTGCTGCGCGAGCGCATCCTCGTCCTGGACGGCGCGATGGGCACCATGATCCAGCGCTACAAGCTGACCGAGGCGCAATACCGCGGCGAGCGCTTTGCCAACCACCCGATCGACGTGAAGGGCAATAACGAGCTGCTGCTGCTCACGCGCCCCGAGGTCATCCGCGAAATCCATGAGCAGTACCTGGCCGCCGGCGCGGATCTGATCGAAACCAACACCTTCGGCGCCACAACCATCGCGCAGGAAGACTACAAGATGGCGGACCTGGCCTACGAGATGAACGTCGTGGCCGCCCGCATCGCGCGTGAAGCCTGCGACAAGTACAGCACGCCGGACAAGCCCCGCTTCGTGGCCGGCGCCTTCGGCCCGACGCCCAAGACCGCCAGCATCTCGCCCGACGTGAACGACCCAGGCGCGCGCAACGTCAACTTCGACGCGCTGCGCGACGCGTATTACGAGCAAGGCAAGGCGCTGCTCGAAGGCGGCGCTGACGTGTTCCTAGTCGAGACCATCTTCGACACGCTCAACGCCAAGGCGGCGCTGTTCGCCATCGACCAGCTCTTCGAGGACACCGGCGAGCGTGTGCCCGTGATGATCTCCGGCACCGTGACCGACGCCTCGGGCCGCATCCTCTCGGGCCAGACGGTGGAAGCGTTCTGGAACAGCCTGCGCCACGCCAAACCGATTACCTTCGGCCTGAACTGCGCGCTGGGCGCCGCGCTGATGCGCCCGTACATTGCCGAGCTGGCGAAGATTTGCGACACCGCCGTCTCGTGCTACCCGAACGCCGGCTTGCCCAACCCGATGAGCGACACGGGCTTTGATGAAACGCCCGACGTCACCTCCAGCCTGGTCGATGAATTTGCCGCGGCCGGCCTGGTGAACCTGGTGGGCGGCTGCTGCGGCACCACGCCCGAGCACATCAAGGCGATTGCCGAGCGCGTGGCGCAACGCAAGCCGCGCGGCTGGCCCGGCCAGTACAAAGACGCCGCCTGAGCCCCGACACAACGCCTGCACCCTGCCGTCCCCCTTTGCATCAGAAGATCATGACCGACCACCCCATGCGCCTCTCCGGCCTCGAACCGTTCAACATCGGCGAGAGCACGCTGTTCGTCAACGTTGGTGAGCGCACCAACGTCACCGGGTCCAAGGCGTTCGCGCGCATGATCCTGAACAGCCAGTTCGACGAGGCATTGGCCGTGGCGCGCCAGCAGGTCGAGAACGGCGCGCAGGTCATCGACATCAACATGGACGAGGCGATGTTGGACTCGAAAGCGGCCATGGTGCGCTTTTTGAACCTGATCGCTTCCGAGCCGGACATCGCGCGCGTGCCGATCATGATCGACTCGTCCAAGTGGGACGTGATCGAGGCGGGCCTGAAGTGCGTGCAGGGCAAGGCGATCGTCAACTCGATCTCGCTCAAGGAAGGCGAAGAACAGTTCGCGCACCACGCCAAGCTGATCAAGCGCTACGGCGCCGCCGCCGTGGTGATGGCCTTCGATGAACAAGGCCAGGCCGACACGTTCCAGCGCAAAACCGAGATCTGCAAACGCAGCTATGACTTCCTGGTGAACCAGGTTGGCTTTGCGCCGGAAGACATCATCTTCGACCCAAACATCTTCGCGGTCGCGACCGGCATCGAAGAGCACAACAACTACGCCGTCGACTTCATCGAGGCGACGCGCTGGATCAAGCAGAACCTGCCGTACGCGAAGGTGAGCGGCGGCGTGTCGAACGTGTCGTTCTCGTTCCGCGGCAACGAGATGGTGCGCGAGGCGATCCACACCGTGTTCCTGTACTACGCCGTTGGCGCGGGCATGGACATGGGCATCGTCAACGCGGGCCAGCTCGGTGTGTACGAGAACCTCGACCCCGAGTTGCGCGACCGCGTGGAAGACGTGGTGCTCAACCGCCGCCCGGATGCCACCGACCGCCTGCTGGAAATTGCCGACAACTACAAGGGCGGCGGCACCAAGCGTGAAGAGAATCTCGCGTGGCGCCAGGAGCCGGTGGAAAAACGCCTGGCCCACGCGCTCGTACACGGCATCAACGATTACGTGGTCGAAGACACCGAAGAAGTCCGCCAGAAAATCTTTGCTGCCGGCGGTCGCCCGATCCAAGTGATCGAAGGCCCGCTGATGGACGGCATGAACGTCGTGGGCGACCTGTTCGGCGCCGGGAAGATGTTCCTGCCGCAGGTGGTGAAATCCGCCCGCGTGATGAAGCAGGCGGTGGCCCACCTGATTCCGTTCATCGAAGAAGAGAAGCGCCAGATTGCAGCCGCCGGTGGCGACGTGCGCTCGCGCGGCAAGATCGTCATCGCCACGGTCAAGGGCGACGTGCACGACATCGGCAAGAACATCGTCACCGTCGTGCTCCAGTGCAACAACTTTGAAGTCGTGAACATGGGCGTGATGGTCCCGTGCAACGAGATCCTGGCGAAGGCCAAGGTCGAGGGCGCGGACATCATCGGCCTGTCGGGCCTGATCACGCCGTCGCTCGAAGAGATGGCCTACGTGGCCTCGGAAATGCAGCGCGATGACTACTTCCGCGTGAAGAAGATTCCGCTGCTGATCGGCGGCGCCACGACGAGCCGCGTGCACACCGCCGTGAAGATCGCCCCGAATTACGAAGGCCCGGTCGTGTATGTGCCGGACGCTTCGCGCTCGGTGAGCGTGGCATCGAGCCTGCTGTCGGACGAAGGCGCCGCGCGCTACGTCGAAGAGCTGCATGCGGACTACGACCGCATACGCACCCAGCACGCCAACAAGAAGGCCACGCCGATGGTGTCGCTGGCCGCCGCGCGCGCCAACAAGACGAAGATCGACTGGTCGAACTACACGCCGCCCAAGCCGAAGTTCATCGGCCGCCGCGTGTTCCGCAACTACGATCTGGACGAGCTGTCGCAATACATCGACTGGGGCCCGTTCTTCCAGACGTGGGACCTGGCCGGCAAATTCCCCGACATCCTCAACGACGAGATCGTGGGCGAATCGGCCCGCAAGGTGTTCTCCGATGGCAAGAGCATGCTCGCGCGCCTGATCGCCGGGCGCTGGCTCACGGCCAACGGCGTGATCGCGCTGCTGCCAGCCAACACCGTCAACGACGACGACATTGAGATCTACACCGATGAATCGCGCTCGGAAGTCGCGCTCACCTGGCGCAACATTCGCCAGCAGAGCGAGCGCCCGATCATCGATGGCGTGATGCGCCCGAACCGCTGCCTGGCTGATTTCATTGCGCCCAAGGACACCGGCATTGCCGACTACATCGGCCTGTTTGCCGTCACCGGCGGCATCGGGGTGCAAAAGCGTGAAGCCGCTTTTGAAGCCGACAACGACGACTACAGCGCGATCATGCTCAAGGCACTGGCGGACCGCTTTGCCGAAGGCTTTGCAGAATGCCTGCACGCCCGCGTGCGCCGTGACCTGTGGGGCTATGCCGCGACGGAAACGCTCGACAACGACGCGCTCATCCGCGAAGAGTACAAGGGCATCCGCCCCGCACCCGGCTACCCGGCCTGCCCAGAGCACACCGTCAAGCGCGACATGTTCCGCGTACTCGACGCCAAGGAAATCGGCATGGACCTGACCGAAGCACTGGCGATGACGCCGGCCGCGTCCGTGTCGGGCTTCTACCTGTCGCACCCGGACAGCACGTACTTCACGCTGGGTAAGATCGGCCAGGATCAGGTGGACGATATGATCGCCCGCAGCGGTGAAGACCGTGCCTTTGTGGAGCGCGCTCTCGCCCCGAATCTCTGAATCTGTGACAAGACGTTTAGAACATGGCGAATCGTTCGCCATGTCTTACGACTGTGAAGCCTTGTCAGCGTTGGCTTTGGCGGCATTTCAAGAGGGGTGATGCTTTCATTACAAAGGCTTACACCCCCTAACAGTCGTAACTGGAAGAGCTCCCTAGACTGAACCCATTCGCTCAACACACAGAGCGATGCCGCGACGAATCCCTCGCGTGGCCGTTCAGAACGAAAGGAGTCTCCTCCATGAACAAGCTGCTGATCTCCCTGTCCGCCATCGCTATCGCTGCTGCTTCGGCTTACGCCAACGCACAAACCCCGTCGGCCGGCGCATCGCTGCAAACCAACGGCACGGCTGCCGTCGCCCCGGCGCAAGCTGCGGGCGGCGCCAACGCCGGTGTGGGCCTGAAGGCAGACACTGGCGCCAAGCTGGACACCGAGTCCGCCAAGCACCAACTGACCACCAAGGCCGAGCACGGCGCCAAGGCTGCACACGAGCACAAGGCCAAGGCTGAAGCGTCCGTCGACAAGACCGCAGACAAGGTCGGCAAGTCGGTCAGCAAGACTGAGAAGTCAGCCGACAAGACGGCGAAGGCTGCCAAGGCAGACGCTGCCGGCAGCACCAGCGTCGATGCCAGCGTGAACGCCGGCGCCGCCGCACAAAGCAAGTAAGCCAGCCTGACGTCGTGCCGGGCCGGACCCGGCACGCGATACCGAAGGCCATCACGGGGCGGGACCTACCGCCCCGTTTTCTTTTGGGCGCGCACCTGCATGTTGCGACTTCCGCACACCTGCGGGCGCCCATGGAATCCCCGACGAAATCGCCGGAGTCCGGCAATACAAGCGACTCCGGTTTCACGCTACAGTCCGATACAATTGCTGTCGTATCGAACCAACAAGCGCAGCGCGCACATCGGCATCCTGCCGGCCGTGCCGCCCACAAGGAGCAGCATGATTCGCGTCCTGATTGCGGACGACCATGAAATCGTCCGTGCCGGTCTTCGACAGTTCCTGTCCGAAGAGCGGGACATCGAAGTCGCGGGGGAAGCGGCAAGTGGGGAAGAGGTGATGGAGCAACTCCGCACCAACGCCTTCGACGTGGTCGTGCTCGACATCTCCATGCCCGATCGCAACGGCATCGATACGCTCAAGCTGGCGCGCCAACGCCACCCGGATCTGCCCGTGCTGATCCTGTCCACCTTTCCGGAAGACCAGTACGCGATCAACCTGATCCGCGCCGGTGCCTCGGGTTACCTGACCAAGGAAAGCGCGCCGGATGAGCTGGTGAAGGCCATCCGCACCGTGTCGCAGGGCCGTCGCTATGTAAGCCCGACGGTGGCCGAACTGCTGATCGGCGGCCTGGAAAAGCCAACCGACCAGCCCCTGCACCAGACGCTGTCCAAACGCGAGTTTCAGATTTTCTGCAAGCTCGCGCGCGGGCAATCGGTGTCGATCATCGCCGAAGAGCTGTTTTTGAGCGTCAAGACAGTCAGCACCTACCGCACCCGCATCCTGGAAAAGATGGGCATGAAGTCCAATGCCGATCTGACCTACTACGCCATCAAGAACGGCCTGGTGGAGTGATGCTCCCTGGGGCAAAAACCCTGGGCAGAAAACACCAATCGGCCGGAAACCCTGTTGGCATGTAGGACAACGCCTGATACCACCCAGGCGACCCGCTGGCTACCATCAACGCATGCTGGATCAAGCTGTCACCCTCTCCACCCGTGGCTTGCGCGTCCTCCTCATCGAGGACTCCCCCGTGCTTCGTGGCATGGTGCTGGAGTACCTCAAGGCGTCCGCTTTCGTAGCGGTTGTCGAATGGGCAGACACGGAAGATTTGGCACTGCGCCAACTGGCGCAAGGCCACTACGACGTCGTGATCGTCGATCTGCAATTGCGCCAGGGGAATGGTTTCAAAGTCCTCCAAACGTTGCGCGATCAAGCATCGCCCAGCGTGCGCATCGTCTACACCAACCACGCGCAGGTGCCGACCTACCGGCAGCGTTGCTTTGAAGCCGGCGCCAACTACTTCTTCGACAAGTCGCTCGAACTCGACAAGGTGTTCGAGGTGATCGAAGAACGCGCAGGCCTGGCACGCCCCCGCCAGCAGACCGTGCACCATCCGCACGCCTGAGACCTGCCCACCTGTGGCCGCCATGCTGCGGAACCTGACATCGCCCACATTGCTTTCGACCCCCACAAGGAGCGTTTCATGAAGACCCTGTGTGCCGCATTTGCGTTGATGTGCGTCTTCCTTGCCGGCTGCAACACCATGGCAGGTGCCGGCAAGGACCTCCAGAACGGCGGCCAGAAACTGGAAAACGCGGCCGACGACGCCAAGCAGAAGATGTAAGCGCAGCGCTGTAAGGCGCGCATGAAAAAAGCCCCTTAACCTGGTTAAGGGGCTTTTGCTTTTCTGCGCTCCGGCCTTTCAGACCAGCGCGCCGCCCTCGCCCGAGCCCGGCGCCACACCACCGGGCAGTGTGTGCGGACCCGCAGGCCCGCTGCCGCTGACGCCCTCGCGATAGAACACCGCGTCGGTGGCCGGCAACTCGGCGATGATGGTCACACCGCCGCCGGGCTGCGAATCGATGGTCAACGTGCCGCCCAGCGCAATGGCGCGCTGTTCCATGCCCAGCAAGCCGTGATGGCCCACCATGCGGCGACGTTCGATATCAGCCGGGAAGCCGCGGCCGTTGTCACGCACGCGCAAGCGCACGCCCTCTTCGCTCGCATCCAGCGCCACGGACACCGTCGTCGCATGCGCGTACTTCGAGGCGTTGGTGAGCGACTCTTGCACGATGCGATACAGCGCAATCGCCGCATCGTCGGTGAGCTTGTGCATCTCATCCGGCAGGCTGACCTCGGTGTGCCAGCCGTTGCGCACGCCAACGTCCTCGGTCAGTTGCGAGAGCGCTTCCACCAAGCCGAGGTTGAGCAGAATGGTCGGGCGCAAATCTTCGATCAGGCGGCGTTTGATCTGGATGCCCTGATCCACATGCGACATCACGCGCGTAATCTTTTCACCCACAGCCGGCTCGGTCGAGGTGAGTCGTGAACGCAGCCAGTGCAAGTCCATCTTGGTAGCGGTCAGGATCGCGCCCAGTTCGTCGTGCAGCTCGCGTGCGAGGCGCGTTTTCTCGTCTTCGGTCACGCGCTGCAAGTGGGCAGCCAGATCGGACAGCTGACGCGTGCGTTCACGCACCATGCGGTCGAGCTTCTGGCTTTCTTCTTCAAGCAGATCGCGCTCCTGTTCGGTGGCGGCAAGGCGCTTGGCGTGCTGCATGCCCAGCACCACCAGCAGGATGATGTTGACCGCCGTGATGAGCGCGATGCCATAGCGCGAGAGCGCCAGATCGCGCTCGGCGTGTTCGAGGCTGCGGGCCACGGTGCCGATCTCGCGCTGGCGCAGGCGGTCCAGGCCCTGCCGCACGGCTTCCATCGAGGCCTTGCCGAAATCGGTGCGCACGAGGTCGAGCGCCACCTCCAAGTCACGCTTGCCATAGATGAGTGTGAGCTCCATCTCGGTGAGCTTGCGGCTGACCTGCAGCGCAGTCTCCGAGAACAGCTTGAGCGCTTCCGGATCGTTGGCGTAGTGGTCGCGGATCTCCGCTATCAATGCGTGGATGTGCGGAATCGCCTTGTTGTACGGGTCGAGGTATTCGTCCTTGCCCGTGAGCAGGAAGCCGCGCTGGCCGGCCTCGGCGTTGACGAGTTCGGCGAGCAGTTCATTGATGGCGGTTTCTGCCTGCTGCGACTGGATCACCTGCCGATAACCCTGGCTCAGGCGGATGTTGCCCGTCTCCGAGGCAATCAGCACGCCCAGCGTCAGCAGAATGCCGCCGGCGAGCAGCAGGGTGGAGCGCAAGGATGACCGCATGGCATGCAGACCCATTTGAAACGCATGAAACGCATCCGGCCGCCCGACGCGGCGCACGTTGCGTGTGTTTTTTTATGGCAATACCCATCATACCCCGTGGGCGGGCCGGGTGACACCTGGGGCGCACCCGCCTTGGCATCCCGTGCGCTGAGGACTACGCCCCCCGGGAATCCCGCGCTGGCGCAATGCAGCACGCGGCACATCCCCGTGCGATGGGCGCGGCTGCGGCCCATGTTTTGCTAGTCCGTTGATAGCCGGCTTGTCTGCATGCCGACCGAAATCACAGCCAACCACTGCGCCGCCGGCCAGCCCCTTCCCGCGGCGCCAAGATGAGGACTTCGCCATGTCGCTCTTTGCCGGCCAACGCATCCGCAACCGATTCGAAGACGTCAACGAGCACGCGCGCCGCGCACTCAACGGCGCCAGCGCAGCCGTCAATCACGCGCGCCATGCCGCGCGCCCTGCCGTGGAAGATGTACAGAGCCTGCTGCACTCGCTGGAAGGCGCCATCGAAGCCCTTGCCGACGAAGGCAGCGCCGAAGCGCGCCACGCCCGCCGCACACTGCTGGCGCATGCCGACCAATTGCGCCAGTCCGCCAATGAGCGCGCACACCTCGCCCGCAGACGCGTGGGCTGGGCGCTCAACCGCACGCAGGAAACCATCAGCGCGGCGCCGCTCAAGTCAGTTGGGGTGGCGGTGGCGATTGGCGCGGCCATCGGCTTGGTCGTCGCGCTGGCAGGCAGCGGCAGCCGTCGCGCAGAAGAGGAATGACCCGATAGCGCTTGCCGGGGTGGCCATCGGCGAGGACTCTACAGGCACTTTACGGAGGAGCCAGGGCCCGCAAGCGCCAGCCCCATGTTCAGCATCCCCCGCTACCGGCCCCTGTGGCCGGATGCCCGGACCAACCCGTTTGGCGGCCGGGCTTTTTTTTGGGGTGAATTCCGTTCAAACGCCCCAGAGCACATTGGCCTTTTCGACCAGCGATTCCTCCAGCATGTGCAGCAGCGGGTAAGCGCGCTGGCCGATATGCGGCGGCTCTTCCTCGCTGTCGTCGTCTTTGACGGTCAATTCGGCAACCTTGATATGCGCCTGGTGCGTATCGTCCTTGATGGCCAGCTTCAGACGGTCGATGGCGTGGGGCATCTCTTCCGGCGTAATGACGCCGCGTTCGCCCAGCGTCTTGCCGATCACGCCCAGCAGCACCATGGCGAGATCCTTCTGCATGGAGAACTTTTGCGAAGCGTGCGAAGTAAAAGTGATCATGATTTCGTGGTTTCCCTGAGTTGGGTGGGGGCCGCAGATTGCCACGGGGCGGACTGGATACCTCTAGGACCGTGGCGCACCTGATAAAATTTCGTACTTTTCCCCGAACAACGCAACTGGCGGCGCCGGAACTGGATTTCAATCGGTTTCAGCACTGTCGGCGTCATGGTTTCTTTATGCTGCCCTCCCACAAACAGACGATCGCCCAATTGTTGTCCGACGCCGTCGGCACCCTGCTGCCCGAGGGCCACGCCCGACCGGAGATCGTCCTGGAGCGCCCCAAGCAGGCCGCGCACGGCGACATCGCCTGCAACGTCGCGCTGCAGCTCGCCAAGCCGCTGGGCACCAACCCGCGCGAACTGGCCGGCAAGATCGCCGACGCCATCCGCGCCGATGCCCGCGGCCAGCGCCAGGTCTCCGCCGTGGAAATCGCCGGCCCCGGCTTCATCAACCTGCGCCTGTCGGCCGCCGCGCGTGCTGACGTGATTGGCGCCGTGTTTGCCGAGGGCGACCGGTTTGGTGCCGCCAACACCCATGACGGCGCGCCGGTGCTGGTGGAGTTCGTCTCGGCCAACCCGACCGGCCCGCTGCACGTTGGCCACGGCCGCCAGGCCGCGCTGGGCGATGCGCTGGCGAGCCTGCTCGACTGGCAAGGCCACAAAGTCCACCGCGAGTTCTACTACAACGATGCCGGCGTGCAGATCCACAACCTGGCCGTCTCTGTCCAGGCGCGTGCGCGCGGCTTCAAGCCCGGCGACGCCAACTGGCCCGAAGCCGCCTACAACGGCGACTACATCGCCGACATCGCCGCCGATTACCTGGCCGGCAAGACCGTACGCGCCTCCGATGGCGAGCCTGTGACGGGCGAGCGCGATGTGGAAAACATCGAAGCCATCCGCCGCTTTGCCGTCACGTACCTGCGCAACGAGCAGGACATCGACTTGCAGGCCTTCGGCGTAAAGTTCGACCGCTACTACCTGGAGTCGTCCCTCTACACCGAGGGCAAGGTGCAGCAGACGGTGGACGCGCTCATCGCCGCCGGCAAGACCTACGAACAGGAAGGCGCGCTGTGGCTGCGCACGACCGATGACGGCGACGACAAGGACCGCGTCATGCGCAAGTCCGACGGCGCCTACACCTACTTCGTGCCGGACGTGGCCTACCACACCACCAAGTGGGGCCGCGGTTTCACGCAGGTCATCAACGTGCAGGGCAGCGACCACCACGGCACCATCGCCCGCGTGCGCGCCGGCCTGCAGGGCCTCTCCATCGGCATCCCCAAGGGCTACCCCGACTACGTCCTGCACAAGATGGTCACGGTGATGAAGGACGGCGCCGAGGTGAAGATCTCCAAGCGCGCCGGTTCATACGTGACCGTGCGCGACCTGATCGAATGGTCCAACGGCGACGCCGAATCGGAATCCGGCGTCGACACCATCCGCACCTGCGTGGAAACCGGCGAGGCCAACTGGCCGTCGCACTTCACGCGCGGGCGGGACGCTGTGCGCTTCTTCCTGCTGTCGCGCAAGGCCGATACCGAATTCGTCTTCGACGTGGACCTCGCGCTCAAGCAGAACGACGAGAACCCGGTGTACTACGTGCAGTACGCCCACGCGCGCATCTGCTCGGTGTTCGAGCGCGCTGGCGTCGACGCCGCCTCGCTCACCAGCACTGATCTGGCGGCGGTCACTGGTCCAGACGTCAGCCCGCAGGCAACGGCCCTCGTGCAGCGTCTGGCGGCCTTCCCCGACATGCTGGCCGATGCCGCACGCGAACTGGCCCCGCATGCCGTGGCCTTCTACCTGCGCGACTTGGCCGGCGACTTCCACGCGTTCTACAACGCCGATCGCGTGCTGGTCGACGACGAAGCCGTCAAGCGTGCCCGCCTGGCACTGCTGGCCGCCACGCGCCAGGTACTGCGCAACGGGCTGGCGGTGATTGGTGTCTCCGCTCCTCAAAAGATGTAAAGCCCCGGCGACAACCGCAGTGACGACATACGGCGCTCTTATAATCGGGCGCTTCTAGAAGGATCGACATGGCACGTAATACGCAATCTTCCCGTGCCCGCTCGCAACGGGGCGGCACGTTTCTGGGTCTGGTGCTTGGCTTGATCGTCGGTTTGGCGATCGCCGTGGTGGTGGCGGTGTACATCACCAAGGCGCCGGTGCCGTTCGTGTCACGCAACGGCGCACAGCCCAAGCCGAGCGAACCGGGCACCGTGGTCAACCCGCTGCCGACGCCCGCACCGGCGGCTCCGCAGGCCAGCGCGCCGGCAGCCGCCGATCCGAACACCCCGCTGTGGAGCCGCGTGCCGGCCAAGCCGGTCGACCAGGTGCCTGAGCCGAACGCCCCGGCGCCGGGCACCACCACCCGCCCGACCGAACCCGGCGCGACCACGCAGCCGGCCAGCACGCCTGCCGCCCGCCCGCCGAAGCCGGCTACCCCGCCCACACCGCCAGCCACGGCCTCGAACGAGAAGCCGGTGGCCGACCCGATTGCCGAGATCGCTCGCCAGGATGCCGCGAAGACGGGCTATTTCCTGCAAGTAGGCGCTTACAAATCGTCCGACGATGCCGAGCGCCAAAAGGGCAACCTCGCCATGCAGGGCTTTGAGGCCAAGGTGACGCAGCGCGAAGTGAACGGCGCTACGATGTTCCGCGTGCGCATGGGCCCGTACAACTCGCTGGACGAGATGACCGCCGTGCGCAGCCGCCTGCAGGCTTCGGGCGTGGAGTCGTCGGTCATCCGCTTCGCCCGTCAGCAGTGACATGAAAACACGCGGCCCGCTTGAACCCGGCGGGCTGTGATCTGTCAGAAACCTGAGACTCAGTTACGCTGGCAGCCGCGTTGGTTGCACAGACTCCGATTTCGCTGGTTTTCCGCCTATTTCGTCCAATTGCCATGAAAAAACTCGCTGCTTTCCTGATCGCCCTCGCTACCGGCGCTGGCTTCCTGATGACTGCACCGGCCCAGGCCGCGCCCACCGCCGGCAAGGAATACAAAGTGCTGCAATCGCCGCAGCCGGTGCCCGCGGGCAAGATCGAAGTGACGGAGTTCTTCTGGTACGGCTGCCCGCACTGCTACGACTTTGAAAACACCTGGACGGCGTGGGTCGCCAAGCAAGGCAAGGATGTGGTGGTCAAGCGCGTGCCGGTGGCCTTCAACGCCAAGCTGGAACCGCATACCCGCATCTATTACACACTGGAAGCGCTGGGCAAGCTCGACGCCAAGGACGCCAGCGGCCGCACGCTGCACGACCGCGTGTTCGACCAACTGCACAAGAACTACCGCTCGATGTCGGAGCTGGATGACATTGCCAAGTTCATGGCCGCCAACGGCGTCGACGAGAAGCAGTTCCGCGACACCTACAACTCGTTCAGCGTGAACGCTAATACCAAACGCGCCGTGCAACTGGCCGATCAGTACAAGATCGAAGGTGTGCCGACCGTCGTGGTGCAAGGCAAGTACACCACGTCGCCGGCCGATGCAGGCAGCAACGTGGGCGCCGCCCAGACGCTCGACTACATCGTCCAGCAGGTGCGCGACCGCAAGATGTGATGGATCACCACGCCTGGGGCCTGACCCTGGGTGTGATACCGCCACCAGCGCCCGCCTCCGTGCGGGCGTTTTTTGTGCCGACTTTCCCTGCTCCTCCTTCGACAGGACACCCGACATGAGTCAAACCGTCTTCATCACCGGCGCTTCCAGCGGCATCGGCCAGGCACTGGCGCGGCAGTACGCCGCCCAGGGCGCCACGCTGGGGCTGGTCGCACGGCGCGTCGACGTGATCAACGACTTCGTGCAGACCTTGGCCGCAGGCGCGCGCGCGCATTGCTACGCCGCCGACGTGTGCAGCGCCGAGTCGATGCGTGCCGCCGCTGAAGCCTTCATCGCTGCGGCTGGCGTGCCCGACGTGGTCATCGCCAACGCCGGCATTTCGGAAGGCACCGACCTGAGCGAACCGGGCGATCTGGCGGCGTTTTCCCGCGTGATGGACACCAACTGGATGGGCACGCTCAACACCTTCCAGCCCTTCGTTGAACCGATGCTCGCACGGGCCAAACCCGGCACGTCGGGCGGCACGCTGGTCGGCATTGCCAGCGTGGCAGGCGTGCGTGGGCTGCCGGGTGCGGCGGCATACAGCGCCTCCAAATCGGCGGTGATCAAGCTGATGGAGAGCCTGCGCGTGGAGTTCGGCCCGCGTGGTTTGCGCGTCGTCACCATCGCCCCCGGCTACATCCGCACGCCGATGACCGCGCACAATCCGTATCCGATGCCCTTCCTGATGCCGGTGGACGTGTTCGCACAGAAGGCCGTGGAGGCGATCCATCGCGGCGTGCGCTTTACCGTGCTGCCGTGGCAGATGGGTATCGTGGCCAAGCTGCTGCACGTGCTGCCGCGCTGGCTGTATGACTTTGCCTTTGCGCGCGCCCCGCGCAAGCCCCGCAAACCTGAGAATTCCTGATGATGTTTACCGACGCGCTTGGCAACGCGCACGCCCCCGTCAGCACCACGCCGCGCATTGCCAGCCTGGTGCCGTCCATTACCGACCTGCTGTTCTCGCTCGACTTGGGCGAGCAGCTTGTTGCCCGCACCGGCTTCTGCATCCACCCGCGCGAGGCCGTGCGCAACGTGCCCAAGGTGGGCGGTACCAAGACGGTCAAGCTCGACAAGCTGCGCGAGCTGGCGCCCACGCACGTCATCGTCAACATTGACGAGAACACGCGCCCGACCGTCGACAAGCTGCGCGAGTTCATCCCCAACATCATCGTCACGCACCCGTGCGCGCCGGAAGACAACCTCGCGCTGTACCAGTTGCTGGGGGGTATCTTTCGCCGCGAGGCACAGGCGCAGACGCTGGCCGACGCGCTCACGCAAGAGCTGGATGCCCTGCGTGGCCGCCACTTCCTGCCGCATCGCGTGCTGTACGCTATCTGGCAAGACCCGTGGATGACGGTGTCGCGCGACACGTATATCTCGCGCATGCTCAAGCTCATCAACTGCCACACGTGGCCCGAAGACCCGGCGCCCGTGCAATGCGGTACGGAGAAGAGCGGTGACTGCGCCCGGCCCAATCGCCCCGACACGCGCTACCCCACCTTCCGCTGGAGCGATGACGTCGTGCGCAACATCGATTGCGTGCTGCTCTCCACCGAGCCCTACAGCTTTACCGAAGAGCACGCCGACGCGCTGGAAAAGCAGATCGGCAAGCCGGTCTATCTGGTGGATGGCGAAATGGTGTCGTGGTACGGCAGCCGCGCGATCGAAGGCGTGCGCTATCTTGGGCAACACCTGGCGCGCGAACTGCGCTGAAACGCTAACGCGCCATGCCCATAAAAAAACCGCCTTCTTGTGGAAGGCGGTTTTAGCGACCCAGCGTCGAACGCTGATATCGGTTACTCGTACTTCACGGTGAACACGGCCTCACCTTGGAGCTTGATCTCGTCAGCCTGTTGCAACTCCGAAGGCTTGTTGACAGCGGCACGCAAACGCATCGGGAAGCGGACCGTTTGTGCCGCGACCGGACCATTGGCCATGTCTGGCGCACGGTTCGTTGCATACGTCGCGCCATCGGCCCCATAGAAGTTCGTACGCTCCCAGCCGCTGGTGCCGTCTTGGCTACGAATCGCAGCCGAGGTCGCAGTCCCAATTTGGGCCGAACCTGCCGCCAGGGTTTCGAGCGAGTACGCGCCCAGGTTGATCGTTTTGCCGTTTACCGTGACGGTTCCGAGGCCGAACACTTGGTTGGCGTCGGGGGCAGTGGGGCTAATGGTCTTCAGCAAGTCGCGCAGGCCCGCATCAGTCACGGCAGAACCGGCCAGGCCATCCAGCACCGTAAAGCTGACCTTCCGGTTCGCCGGGCACTGTACGACCATGCTCATTGCGCTACCGGTATCGCCCACCACGCGGTAGTCGTCGCCAGCTTGCGACGAGGCAGGCTGAATCGCGCCGAAATTTGCGGCGCTATTGCCGTCCACGTTGACCGTGCACGGCGTGGGAATGATGGTGCCGGTAATGCTCAGATCGGCCGTCTGTTGTGCAAACGCCGACGAAGCGGCCACGGCCAGCAAACCACCCATGGCGGCAGTGGCAAGCACTTTCGGCAGATGTTGAATTGACATAGCGTTCTTTCTCAAATGCGATGAGTGACAGGCAGGCGGCGGCACGCCACCTGCGCTTCAGTCCGTATCGGCTTACTGGTACGCCACCGTGAAGGTGGCCGAGCCGTTCAGCTTCACTTCGTCGCCCAGCGGCAGAACGGTGGTGTTGTTCAGCGCGGCGTCAATCGTCAGCGGGAAGTTGAAGGTGCGCGCGGCCACGGGCGTGGGGCTCGCTCCCAGTGAACCGGCGGTGTAGTACTCGCCACCATTGCCGATCATCAGCACAGGCGCAGCCGAAGCCGCCCACGCCGACTTGTCAGCGGACGACAGCACGGCCGGCTGTTGAACCGAGGTGCCGCCATAGGTGGTCACGACCGATGCCGGGCTCATCTTGATCGTGTAGGAGCCGATGTTGACGGGGCCGGAGGGACCATCGACGGACCCCAGGCCAAACAGATTGTTGAGGCCCACGGTGGAGCCCAGGGCGACTCGGATCGTGGGGTCTTGGATCGCGCTAGCAGCGCGGTTGTCCTGCACGCTCACGAAGGCGTTGGTGTTGGCGCCGCAAACCACTTGCAGCGTCTTATCTTGCGACTGCCCAATCTTGCGGAAGGTGTTGGCCGACAGGCTGGTGCTGGCGATGTTTCCGAAGTCAATGGTGTCGCCACCAACAAAGGTGACGTCGCACGCAGCGGGGGCCAGCGTGCCGGTCACATTCAGCGTGGACGTGAGCGTGCCCGAGCTTTGGGCAGCGGCCGATTGTGCAAAAGCGAGGCCCAGGGCAGCCAGTGCGGCGGTCGTGGCGATGGTGCGAATGGTTTTCATGATGTCCTCAAAGGGTGATGCACGGCATTGCCGAGCATCACGAGCGCTTACTGGTTACTGGTATTGAATGGAGAAGACGGCTTGGCCGTTCAGGGCGATGTCGTCGGCCACGCTGTGCAGTTCCGTGGCCTTGTTCAACATCCCGTACACCAAGAGGTCGAAATTGAAGTTCTTGCCGGACATGGGCACGGCTGCCCCGGTGTCGTCGGCGGCGACGGCGTAAGTCAGCAAGTTGTTCATCACCAAGCCACTCGCGTCACGCGACCAATTCTGGCCATCGGCCGAGATGATCATGTTGCGGGGCGCACCGTCGACGCGAGGCACAGAGTAATTAATGGTGTAGGCGCCCAGCTTGACGTCCTTGCCGTCCACGCGCGCGGTGCCCAGGCCGTAATACTCCTCGTCGGCAGCACCGTCACCCAGACCCGCCTCAAAGCCAGCGGCCTTGCCGAGGCTGGAAGCGCTCTGCAAGTCCTGCACGCTGAACTGCACGGTTCTCGATGCCGGGCAGGCTACGCTCAGCGAGATGTTTTTCTCGCCCATGTAGTAGTACTGATTGGGCAGGGCCAGGAAATTGGCGTGATCAATGGTGCCGAAACCGATCTCACCGTTATTGGCGAAACTGGCCGTGCACGGCGCCGGCGTGATCGTGCCGGTAATGCTCAAGTCCGCGGTTTGCGGCGTCTGCTGTGCAAAGGCCGACGTGGTGACCAGCAAGCCGCTGAGCGCTGTAGCCAAGGCCGAAGCCTTTAGCAGATTCTGAATAGGCATAAAGCTCCCCAACTGAAAGAGAATGGCCTGCGCAAGGCAAGCGCATTGGAATGCCGCCGTTTTATTCGATGACAAGAACGGCGTGCGACCGCGTGGAATCCATCCACATGCTTCACCGCACACCCGAGACAGCGCGCCAAAGCGGAAGGCGGTGCCATCAAGTCGGCACAACTTCTGGGCGCTGGGCTCAGGCGTGATTAGCGGGTTGTGCCAGGCGTTGCGAGCGTGGCCGTGTAAGGCGCAGCCGCGTAGCCATAGGCTGTGAAAGGCGTGATCTGGATCTGCTTGAAGTCGGGCTTGAGCGCCTTGCCATCTTTGCCTTGGCCCGGCAGGTCAACCACGGTCTTGCTGCCCGGCAGCAGATACGACTTGGGCAGCGCCAACTCAACGTCACCCGGCAGCAGCTTGATGCCCTGGTCCATGCGCACCACGTAGGCGCTGTCGTTGGTGATGGTGAGCGCGGTGCCATCGAGCGACCACTTCAGGCGCGTCCAGGGCGCCTTGTCTTCCGGCAGCGATTTGGGGTGAATCACCAGCGGCAGGTTCTGGCGCACGGTCATCATGACCGTGTTCTTGTTGGCGTCCTTGCGTTCGGGAATGCCGTCGAACGTCACGCGCGCATAGCGCTCCACGGCCAGCGGCTCGGTGTTGGTGAGCATGAAGCGCACGGTCTGCTTCTTGCCCGGGTCAACGCGTGCCACCGGCGGCGTCAGCACCACGGGCGGGTTGGCGTCGTCCGGCACGGCCTCGATCTTGGCGTACATCAACGACACAATCGGGTCGGTGTTGGTGACGACCATGGAGGTCTCGCCATCGGCCTCGTTGATCCACACCACGGTGGATTCCGGCAGCATGCCCGCGGCATGTGCGGCCAGCCCTGCGCTGATGAGCAAAGCGCCAACCAGCGTGCGGGCGATCTTCGATTGCATCGGGTTCATCGACATCTCCGGCGCGCTCAGATTGAACGTGCCCTCTCCAGTAGGTAATAGACAGACTGCATCACGCTTACAAGCCTAATAGCCAGCATCACCTACACGAATCAGAAAGCTCCGAAACCCCTGTGAATTGCTGTCAACGCACGTCAAGTGACAATTGCCCGACCGCATCAAATGTCACGGTTTGAATCACGCTCATGGCATCGACCGGTATGCGGGCCGAGATCTGCAACGTGACGTCAAGACGCTCACCGCGCAGCAGTTGCTGACCTTGCACGGGGGCGAGGATGTCGCTCGGTTTGAGCGTCAGTTCGCTGGTGGGGGCCTCGCCGGGAGGCTGGCCGATGGCGGGCAGGCGCGCGAGTTGCACGGGGGCGCCATCCAACCGCGCATTGAGCACGCGCACGCGGTAGGTGCCGCGGTCGCCAAATTTGAGGGCGTCGCGCGCCTCGCCCGTGCCGTTGGTCCCTGCGGCTGGGGTGCGAAACACCAGGTTCATCTGCGCAGGCGCCTTGCACAGCGCGGTGTAGATGCGCTGGACCGGGCTGGGGCGGATGTGCTTGGCGTGTTTGCTGGCGTCCGGGCGCATCTGGCCGAAATCCACGTTGGAGTCGGACAGCACCGCAGTGCAATCCGCCGCCGATGCAGTGGCACTCAGGGCAAGGCAAAGCGCGCCGAATAGCCAGGGCAGCACGGTGGAGCGAAGGGGCATCATGGTCAGGGCCTGTTTTCCGTAATCACATCGTGCGTGGCATCAGAGCTTGCAGACGCCGGGCACGGTATCGAAGGGGCGGTTAGCGTCCGGGGTGGCTGGCAAGTTGACCTCGATGCGGCAGACGCGGTCATCGGGCAACTTGACGTGCAGGGCCGATTCAGGGGCGTTGTCCAGGAACACCGTGCCATCGCCCACCGAGGTGGTGACGTAGCGGTTGTCGGCGTCGAGCACAGGCAAGGCGGCGGGCAGCGGCGAGCCATCTGCCAGCGTGGCACGCACCAGCACGCGGCGCACCTTGTTCACGCCAAACTCCACGACGTGCACCGAGCCGCGTCCGGCATCGATGTACTCAATGCCGTTGTTGATGTCGATGTTGCGCGGCAGGCTCTTGGTCAGCAGCTCCACGCGCGATTGCCGATAAGGCGACAGCGAAGGAATGACCGCCCGCCCGCCCGCATCCGTCCACACGGTGCCCTGCGGTGTGCTGATGCGCACGCCGGACAGGTCGCCCGTTTTCACCACGCCAAAGGTGTCGCCCACCTGGTACGGCGACAGCGTCAGCCCCGCGCGCGTCACCACCAGACCGCCCTGCAACTGGCCGGAGTAGGTCGCGTTATTGGCACCCGTCTGCGAGTACGACACCATGGCCCGCGTGTAGCGCGGCGTGATCGTTGCCGAGCCGCTGAGGTTGGGGCCGTGGCCGCTGGGGTTGGTTTCAGCGCGGGCGGAGTAGCTCAGCGTGTCATTCACCGTTTGCGACACGCCGGTGCCAAAGCGCGTGCTGCCACCCGTGTTGGAGGCGTAGCTCTGCACGGAAGCCTTGCCCAACGGCAGGCTGTACATCGCATAAAAACGGAAGCTGTCCTGACCCGCCGC
This sequence comes from Ralstonia sp. A12, assembly GCF_000801955.1. Classification (GTDB taxonomy): domain Bacteria; phylum Pseudomonadota; class Gammaproteobacteria; order Burkholderiales; family Burkholderiaceae; genus Ralstonia. The sequence continues at coordinate 18,966 of NZ_JSZO01000014.1, read as the reverse complement.
CGGCACATTGCGCGTGCGCGCACTGCTCAGGTCTTTTTCCAGATTGACTGACAACGTGCCGGGGCCGACCTTGCGACTCCAGCTTGCCACCGCGTACTGCGTGCTCGCACCGTAATACGTGCTGCCACGCGAATACGACGCGGAAATGCCACCCAGGCTCGCGTGCTGCCAGCTCATCGACGCGGTGTACTGGCTGCGAAAACGCGCAGAGGTGCCCGAGGGCGAGTCGGACAGCGTATCGCTCACGTCCCGATAACCCTGGCTCTGCTGCGTCATGCTCACGCCCGCCGACCAGCTCTCTGCCAATTGGACGTTGACCGAGCCGCTCACGTTGACGCCACGCAGGTTCTCGCGCTGGGCGTTCGACACGATCGACTGCACGTTGGCCGACACACGGTTGGAAACGACTGAATTCAAGCCCGCCGCAGCGGCCTGATAGCCCGACGTCACCAGCCCGGAAGCCGTTACGTTGTGGCGCTCGGACACATTCCAGCCTTGGGTGGCGGTCACCAGCGCGGGCTGGCGAGTGCCCGCATGGCTTACATCGCGCACCTTGCCCACGGCCACGGACAACCCCTGCGCCGGACGCGCGCCCGGCCGCAGCGATGCCGCCGGCACGTTGTAGCGGCGCTGCTGGCCGTCGGCCTCGGTCAGCACCACTTCCAGATCCGCCGACGCGCTCACCAGCGGCAGACTCGATAACGTGAACGGCCCCGCCGGCACCACCGTGGAGTAGATCAGCACGCCCATCTGGCGCACATCCACACGCGCCTGGCTGTTGGCGATCCCCTCGAACGACGGCCCGCCCTGCTGCGGCACCAGCGCCTGATCCGGCGCGTATTGCACGCCCGTGATCGACGGCACCGGCAACAGGGTATTCGTCACGTTGATCTGCCCGGCCTGCACCATCGCTTTGCGATCGACGAAGGTCTTCTGCGCGTACGTGTAGAGATGATCGGTGCTGGCGCTGCCGTTCTGCGAGGTATAGCTGTGGCGGCTGCGGACGATCCAGTCGCCTGCGTTCACGCCCACCTCGCCATCGCCGAACACAAAATTGCTGTTGGCCCCGCCGCTGCGGTTGGTCATGCCCAGCACGCTGTAGTTGAGCATGGCGGCCGTGCCGCCCGTGGCATACGTGCCCGACGATGAGCCCATGGACTTCATCGCCTCTTGTGGCACCACCATGCGTATCGTATTCGCACCGGGGTCGAGCTCGATCTCGGCCTGCGGCACGTCTTGGCGATAGTCGTAACAGGCGGGCGCCGCGCCGCCTTGCAGGGCCGCCGGCACCTGCAGGCCACCGCGCTCCAACAGCGTGCGGTCGATACAAAGCTGGCCATCGCCATCGAAACGCGCCATCACCGCGCCGTGCGGCACATCGTTGACGAACAGCTTGACGCGCTGCACGCCGGGCGTGAAACGGCTGGATTGGCTGAAGTACGCGGCCAGTGCCGGGTCGATGCCGCGCGCGCGCAAGGCGTCGGCATCAAACGTGACGGTTTTGTCGTTGCTTGCCGTGCCTAGCCTGCCCTCGGCGCTCTTTTGCTCAATGGCAAAGGCCGCTGGCGACATGGCGCCCAGCACCAGCAGAAAAATCGGGGAAAGGGGGAACTGCGGGAGAAACTGCGGTAACCGCGGGGGGGCGTCCTCACGATCACTGCGCAGCGTGATCGTTCGGGCCATTGCACGCTCAACACGTTAAGAAGATGTTGAGCCGATTGTTATGGAGTGCGCCCCTTCAGAAAATGAGAAGAATCCTAAAACGGGTGGCCGCAGATTGGCGTGCGGTGCGATCAGGCTATTCCTGCTGTCAGCGCTCAAACCCGTAGTCGTATTCCACTTTGGCGATCCGCAGGTGATACGTTTCATACCACTTCTCGCGGCCCATCTTCTGCGCGGCCAGGTGCTCGACTTGGTTCTTCCATTCGCGAATGGCTTCCAATGACGACCAGTACGACACCGTGATGCCCGGCCGCCCCTGCTCCGTTGCGGCTTCGTCGCGCACGGATTCGATACCCAGAAAGCCCGGCATGTCGCGCGCCAGCTCGACCATGCGATCGGCCATCGCACCATAGCCGTTGTCGCCATCCGTGCGGGTGGAGGCAAAGATCACTGCGTAGTACGGCGCCGTGGGGGTCTGTGCCGGAAACGGCAAGACCATGGCGCTGTCGTCGAGAACATCGTGCTGGTCAGCCATGGGGGCTCCGGGTTATGCGCGTGTTATGCAACTGCGTGAAAGCGGACAATGCCGTCGGTGCCGGTTTCGCGCACCAGTTCACCACGGTGCCATAAGGCGTGCAGGTGCGCCAGCGCCTCGCCCATGGCGAAGGTCATCTGGTGCACGTCGAACTGGCGCTTGAAGATGACGTTGACGATGTCGCGTGCGGATTGCGGTGCCGCCTTGCACGCAGCCAGCGTGTCGGCCAGGCGGTCGACGTGGTGATCACGCAGTTGCTGGATACGCGTATGCAGCCCGCGGAACGGCCGCCCGTGCGACGGCAGGATCAGCACGTCGGCCGGCAGCGGCGCGTACTTGCCGAGCGAATCGAGATACAGCGTGAGCGGATCGGCCTCGGGTTCCAGATCGAACACGCTCACGTTGGTAGAGATGCGCGGCAGGACCATGTCACCGGAGATCAGCACATTGGCATCATCACTGTAGAGCGCGACGTGCTCGGGCGCGTGGCCAAAGCCGGTGATGACGCGCCAGTTGTGGCGGCCGATGGTGACGGTGTCGCCGTCCATCAAGCGGCGGTACTGGCCCGGGATGCCCGGCACCAGCGTGCTGTAGTAATCCTTGCGGTTGCGGATGCCGTCGATGGAGGCTTCGTCCGTCAGGCCGTGCTTGGCAAAGTGGCGTGCAGCAAATTCTCCGCCGGCGTTCGATGCACCGGTGCCGCCGACCAGCATGCGGGCGAAAGCGTAGTCGCCCAGGCTCATCCACAGGCGCACGTTCCAGCGCTTGGCATCACCGCCTTCGCACAGCCAGTTGGAGAGGCCGACGTGATCCGGATGGCAGTGCGTAACCAGCACGCGCAGCACCGGCAGACCGTCGAGGTGGTGCGCGAAGATGGTTTCCCAATACCCGCGAATGGCTTCGTGGTTGATGCCGCAGTCGATGATGGTCCAGCCGTCTTGCCCGTCCTGATGATCGCGCAGCAGCCAGAGGTTGATGTGATCGAGCGCAAACGGCAGCGGCATGCGCAGCCAGTAGATGCCGGGGGCGACTTCAAACCGCGTGCCGCCTTCGGGAAGCGTGTCGCCAAAGGGATAGTCGAGTTGGTGTTCGAGCGCGTTCATGAGGATGTGGTCTCGGTCGCCGCCTTGGGGTCTACCGTCAAGCGGTCTCTGCGATTGCGGTTTGGCGCCATTGACGCTAACGTAAACGTCAATTCGCCGCCGGTCATCCATCTTAAGCGAAAACTTAATGACACTGCCCGGCGTGCTTCAGCCATCACTGGATTCTCCGCCGTATGTCCGTCTCCACTTCGTCTGCCACCGCCGCGCTTGCCGCTGATCTCGAATCGGGCGACGCCTGCCTGACTGACGCCCCGGCCGACGCCAGCTACACCATCACCGACCTCGCGCGCGAGTTCGACATCACGCCGCGCGCCATCCGCTTCTACGAAGACCAGGGCCTGCTGGCGCCGGATCGCCAGGGCCCGGGCGGGCGCCGTCGCGTGTATTCCGCCGGCGAGCGCACGCGCCTGAAGCTGACCTTGCGCGGCAAGCGGCTCGGGCTGTCGCTGGGCGAGATCAAGGAGATCCTGGATCTGTACGAATCGCCGCGCGATACGGTGCCGCAACTGGAGCGCTTCCTGGCGTCACTGGCGCAACATCGTGCGGTACTCACGCAGCAGTTGGATGACCTGAATGCCCAACTGGCCGAAATCGACCAGCACGAGCGCCAATGCCGTCGCCTGCTGGAAGACGCCCAGGCAGGCACAGCCAAGCCGCCGAAGCGACGCAAGGCGGCCTGATTCCGCAACTTTACGTAGTTGACGCTTATTGACGTTTACGTAAACGTCAATACAATACGCAACACCCTGTAGCCCCCTCCCGGCGTCGGTGCGCCCGTCACAAGCGGCGTGCACATCACAGCGCCAGAACACTTACCCAGAGACACGCGCGGCCTGATTTCCATGCACGCGCCCAAGGAGACCCACCATGATTGACCTGCCCGGCCTGAAATTCGACTTGGGCGAAGACATCGAGATGCTGCGTTCGGCCGTGCGCGACTGGGCACAGGGCGAGCTGGCACCGCGTGCGGGCGAGATCGACCGCACCGACCAGTTCCCGATGGATGCGTGGCGCAAGATGGGCGACCTTGGCGTGCTCGGCATCACGGTGGCCGAGGAATACGGCGGCGCCAACATGGGCTACCTGGCGCACATGATCGCCATGGAAGAAATCAGCCGCGCCTCGGCGTCGGTCGGCCTGTCGTATGGGGCGCACTCGAACCTGTGCGTCAACCAGATCCACCGCAACGGCACGCCGGCCCAAAAGGCCAAGTACTTGCCCAAGCTGGTGTCCGGTGAATGGGTGGGCGCGCTGGCCATGAGCGAGCCGAATGCCGGCTCCGACGTCGTCAGCATGAAGCTGCGCGCTGAACTCAAGGGCGACCGCTACGTGCTCAACGGCACCAAGATGTGGATCACCAACGGCCCCGACTGCGACGTGCTGGTCGTCTACGCCAAGACCGAGCCCGAGCTGGGCGCGCGCGGCATGACGGCGTTCATTGTCGAAAAGGGCATGAAGGGCTTCTCGGTAGCGCAGAAGCTGGACAAGCTCGGCATGCGCGGCTCGCACACGGGCGAGCTGGTGTTCGACAACGTGGAAGTGCCGGTGGAGAACATCCTCGGCCAGGAAAACGGCGGCACCAAGGTGCTGATGAGCGGTCTGGACTACGAGCGCGCGGTGCTCTCCGGCGGCCCGATCGGCATCATGCAGGCCTGCATGGACGTGGTCACACCGTACATCCACGACCGCAAGCAATTCGGCCAGAGCATTGGTGAATTCCAGCTCATCCAGGGCAAGATCGCCGACATGTACACGACGCTGCAGGCGTGCCGCGCCTACCTGTACACGGTCGGCAAGAACCTCGATTCGCTGGGCCGCGACCACGTGCGCCAGGTGCGCAAGGACTGCGCTGGTGTGATCCTCTATACCGCCGAGAAGGCCACCTGGATGGCCGGCGAAGCCATCCAGATTCTGGGTGGCAACGGCTACATCAACGAATTCCCGGTTGGCCGCCTGTGGCGCGACGCCAAGCTGTACGAGATTGGCGCCGGCACCTCGGAAATCCGCCGCATGCTGATTGGCCGGGAGCTGTACGCAGAAACGATGTAAGGCGGGCACGGGTGGGCTGATGGCATGGGCCATCGGCCAAACGGATAAGGAGGCGGAACGGTTTGTAGGACGCGAACGCAGCAGCGAAGGCCATACAATCTAGGTCTTCCTGGTTTGCCGGTTTTTTGTCGCTCTCCCGCCCTCCCCCGCGCACACGCCATGTCCCATTTCCCCAAGCTCCTGTCCTCGCAGATTGCCTTTGACGTCGCCCGTACGATGCTCGACGGCTTCGACAAGCACTACCGCTTGTTCCGCGAGGTCTGCATTGAGGCCAAGGCGGCCTTCGAGCACGGGGACTGGGCGGCCATGCAGCAATTGCAGCGCGACCGCATCGCCTACTACGACGAGCGTGTGCGCGAAGCGTCGGTCATCCTGGAAGATGAATACGACGCCGAGAACATCGACGACGAGATCTGGCGCCAGATCAAGCTGCACTTCATCGGCCTGCTGACCAACCATCACCAGCCCGAGTGCGCCGAGACCTTCTTCAACTCGGTGTGCACGCGCATCCTGCACCGCTCGTACTTCAACAACGATTTCATCTTCGTGCGGCCGGCCGTCTCGACGGAATACATCGAGAACGAAGAGTCGCCCACCAAGCCGACGTACCGCGCCTATTACCCCGGCACGCGCGACGGCCTGGGTGCCTGCCTTGAGCGCATCGTCCACAACTTCCAGTTGCAGACGCCATTTGAAGACCTGCCGCGCGACGTCGGCTACGTGGTGCGCGCCGTGACCGAGCACTTTGGCGAATTCCGCATCGCGCCGAATTTCCAGATCCACGTGCTGTCGTCGCTGTTCTTCCGCAACACGGCGGCGTACATCATCGGGCGCGTCATCAACGGCGACAAGACGTACCCGCTGGCGGTGCCGATCATGCGCAACCCCGACGGCCAGCTGCGACTGGACAGCGTGCTGCTGCGCCCGGAACAGTTGATGATCCTGTTCTCGTTCACGCACTCGTACTTCATGGTGGACATGGAGATTCCGTCGGCCTACGTGACCTTCCTGCGTGACCTGATGCCGCGCAAGCCGCGCGCCGAGATCTACACCTCGCTCGGTCTGCAGAAGCAGGGCAAGAACCTGTTCTACCGGGATTTCCTCCACCACCAGCAGCACTCGTCGGACAAGTTCATCATCGCGCCCGGGATCAAGGGGCTGGTGATGCTGGTGTTCACGCTGCCGTCGTACCCGTACGTCTTCAAGGTCATCAAGGACTACTTCCCGCCGCCGAAGGAAACCACGCGCGAGCTGATCAAAAGCAAGTACCAGCTCGTCAAGCGCCACGACCGCGTGGGCCGCATGGCCGATACGCTGGAGTACTCCGACGTGGCCTTTCCGCTGTCGCGCTTTGATGAAGAACTCATCAAGGAGCTGGAGAAGCATGCCCCCTCGATGGTCGAGTACCAGCGCGGTGAAGACGGCAGCCAAGAGATCGTCATCCGCCACGTCTACATCGAGCGCCGCATGACGCCGCTGAACATCTGGCTGCACGAAGGCACCGATGCGCAGGTCGAGCACGGCATCATCGAATACGGCAACGCCATCAAGGAACTGATCGCCGCGAACATCTTCCCCGGCGACATGCTGTACAAGAACTTTGGCGTGACGCGCCACGGCCGCGTGGTCTTCTACGACTACGACGAGATCGAATACCTCACCGATTGCAATGTCCGCAAGGTCCCGCAAGCGCGCACCGAAGAGGAAGAGATGTCGGGCGAGGTCTGGTACAGCGTTGGCCCGCACGACATCTTTCCGGAGACGTACGGCACGTTCCTGCTGGGCGACCCGCGCGTGCGCGAAGCCTTCCTCAGGCACCACGCAGACTTTTTCGACCCGGCCATGTGGCAGTCCTACAAGGAACGCCTGCTGTCTGGACAGACTCACGATTTCTACGCGTATGACGCAAGCGAACGCTTCGTCAACCGATACGGCGCCGGCGCACAGGGGACTGCAGCCGAACACACGACCGAACAGGTCACAACAACGCTGCAACGCGCCGCCGCCTAACTCTCTCAACACGACGGGAAAACATGCCACATCGCATCAAAGAACTCTTCGAGAACAACCGCAAGTGGGTCGAGCGCGTCAACGCTGAAGACCCGGAATTCTTCTCGAGCCTGGCCAACCAGCAAAACCCGGAATACCTGTGGATCGGCTGTTCGGATTCGCGCGTGCCTGCCAACCAGATCATCGGCCTGCCGCCGGGTGAGGTGTTCGTCCACCGCAACATCGCCAACGTGGTGGTGCACTCGGACTTGAACTGCCTGTCGGTGCTGCAGTTTGCGGTGGAAGTGCTGAAGATCCGGCACATCACCGTGGTGGGCCACTACGGTTGCTCGGGTGTGAAGGCTGCGCTGACCAAGCAGCGCTTCGGGCTGGCGGACAACTGGATTCGTCACGTGCGTGACGTGGCGGAGCAGCACGAAACGTATCTCGGCACGGTGGTCAACGATCAGTCGCGCCATGACCGCCTGTGCGAGCTGAACGTGATTCACCAGGTCAACAACGTGTGCCTGACGACGATCGTGCAGGACGCCTGGGATCGTGGGCAGCCGCTGACAGTGCATGGCTGGATTTACGGCGTGAAGGACGGGATGTTGCGCAATCTGGGCATGGCGGTGAATTCCAATGAGGAACTGCATGCGCAGCTTTCGGATGCCTGGCTGAACTATGGCAAGGATGGGAGTGCGCCTACGCCGGTTGGGTTTTGATTTTTAGTTTGGCTGTTCAGGGGTGGCTTTTTGTTGGTGGTCCATCCCTTGTTTCATCCCCTGCCGGGGCTGACTCACTTTCTTTGTCTTGCCAAAGAAAGTAAGCAAAGAAAGGCGCGCCCGAGATGGCGGCTTCCCCTTGAATTTCTGTCGCAGGGAGGGGAAGGGAAAAACTCGCTGCGCTCAAACAGTTTCCCTTCCTTTTTCCTCCCTGCAACAGAAATTCAAGGCGCCATCTAGGGCAACAACGGCAACACCATCGACGCACAAACGCAGTATTAGGTACGCGGCAAGACGCAAAGCAACAGCAACAGCAACAGCAACAGCAACAGCAACAGCAACAGCAACACACAAGAGCCTGACAGAGCACGCACACCAACGGTTTGGCCGTTGACCTTCCTGCCCTTGATGGCGCCTTGAATTTTTGTAAGCGGGCGGAAAAAAGACGGGGAACTGTCTGAGCGCAGCGAGTTTTCCCCGTCTCCGCACGGTTACAAAAATTCAAGGAGGGTGTCGCCATCTCGGGCGCGCCTTTCTTTGCTTACTTTCTTTGGCAAGACAAAGAAAGTGAGTCAGCCCCGGCAGGGGATGAAAACAGGGGATGCACCACAAGAACAAATCCCCAAGCAAGAGACACACAGAACCTGCACCACAAGTGCAGAACCATGTCCCAAGCACAGCACCAGGAGATTGCAGAAATGTCCGACCGCATCGTCATCGCCTCAGCAGCCCGCACCCCGATGGGCGCCTTTCAGGGCGAACTCGCCAGCCTCACTGCTCCGCAACTCGGCGCCGCCGCCATCCGCGCAGCAGTCGAGCGCGCCGGCCTGAAGCCGGAACAGATTGAAGAAGTCATCATGGGTTGCGTGCTGCCCGCCGGCCAGGGCCAGGCGCCCGCACGCCAGGCAGCACTCGGCGCAGGCCTGCCGCTGTCGGTCGGCTGCACCACGATCAACAAGATGTGCGGCTCGGGCATGCGCGCTGCAATGAATGCCTACGACGCCCTGCTCGCAGGGTCGCTGGATGTGGTTGTGGCCGGCGGCATGGAAAGCATGACCAACGCGCCCTACCTGATCCCGAAAGGCCGCGGCGGCTACCGCATCGGTCACGGCATGATCTACGACCACATGATGCTGGACGGCCTGGAAGACGCCTACGACAAAGGCCGCGCGATGGGCACCTTCGGCGAAGACTGTGCCGAGAAGTACGGCTTCACCCGCGAGGCGCAAGACCACTTCGCAATGACGTCCGTGCGCCGCGCGCAAGAGGCTACGGAATCCGGCGCATTCCGCTGGGAAATCACGCCCGTGACCGTATCGAGCAAGGCCGGCGACACGATCATCGACACCGACGAAGGCCCGCGCCGCATCAAGGTCGACAAGATCCCCTCGCTCAAACCCGCGTTCAAGAAGGACGGCACGGTGACGGCCGCTTCCTCCTCGTCGATCAACGATGGTGCCGCTGCGCTGGTGATGATGCGCGAATCCACCGCCAAGCAACTCGGCATCACGCCGCTGGCGGTGATGCTGGGCCACACCACGCACGCACAGGCGCCGGGCTGGTTCACCACCGCGCCGGTCACGGCCATCGACAAGCTGTTCAAGAAGCTCGACTGGAACTCAGGCAATGTCGATCTGTTCGAGATCAACGAAGCCTTTGCCGTGGTGCCGATGGCGGCGATGCACGACCTGCACATCCCGCACGAGAAGGTGAACGTGAATGGCGGCGCGTGTGCGCTGGGCCATCCGATCGGGGCATCGGGCGCGCGCGTGATCGCGACACTGCTGGGCGCGCTGCAACACCGTGGCGGCAAGCGCGGTGTGGCGAGCCTGTGCATCGGCGGAGGTGAAGCGACCGCCGTCGGCATCGAACTCTACTAAGGAACGCGGGATGACAAGCGCAACATCCCGCCGCACGCGCACCGCACTCATTCTGGGTGCGTCGCGCGGCATCGGCCTGGAAACCGTCAAGCAGTACCGTGCCGATGGCTGGCGCGTGATCGCCACCGTGCGCTCGCAAGAAGCCGCACAGGAGCTGCAGGCGCTGGGCGCAGAAACGCATGTGCTGGACCTGACCGACGCCAACGCCGTCGGCGGCCTGGCCTGGAAGCTCGACGGTGAAGCACTGGACGTGGCGATCTACGTGGCGGGCATCTATGGCCCGCGTACACAGGGCGCCACGCCGGTCAGCCAAGCCGACTTTGATGCGGTGATGCACACCAACGTGTGGGCGCCGATGGGCGTGCTGCCCGCCGTGCTGCCCATGGTGGAAGCCGGCCATCATGGTGCTGGGGGCGCCGACGAAGCCGGTGGCGTGCTGGCCGTCATCTCTAGCCGCATGGGCAGCATTGGGGATATGGAAGGCAACGGCGGCTGGCTCTATCGCGCCAGCAAGGCAGCGGTGAATGCCGTGCTGCGCGGGGTGTCGATCGATGCGCAAAAAGCCACTTGCCTGACCTTCCACCCTGGCTGGGTGCAGACCGACATGGGCGGCGCTGGCGCGGCCATCACGCCGCAGGAAAGCGTGGCGGGCATCCGCCGCGTGATTGCCAGCGCCACGCGCGCCGACAACGGCGGGTTCCGCAATTACGACGGCAGCGTCATTGAATGGTGAGGCTGAGACAATGTTGCTGACCCAAGAACAGGAGATGATCCGCGACGCCATCCGCACCTTCGTGCGCGAGGCGATCACACCGCACGCGGCCGCGTGGGACCGCGATGCGACCTTCCCGAAAGACGTGCACCGCCAGTTGGGCGAGCTGGGTGCGTATGGCGTGGCCGTGCCGGAAGAACTCGGCGGTGCGGGGCTCGACTACCTATCGCTCGCGCTGATCCTGGAAGAAATTGCCGCCGGCGATGGCGGCACCTCCACCGTCATCAGCGTAAACAACTGCCCAGTGTGCAGCATGCTGATGGCGTTTGCGAATGACGCCCAGAAGCAGCAATGGCTCGTGCCGCTGGCACGTGGCGAAATGCTCGGCGCGTTCTGCCTGACCGAGCCGCACGTCGGCTCCGATGCCTCGGCCCTGCGCACCACCGCAGTATTGGAAAAAGGCGGCGACGGCGACCACTGGGTGCTCAACGGCGTGAAGCAGTTCATCACCAGCGGCAAGCACGCCGACGTGGCAATCGTCATGGCCGTGACGGACAAGACCGCCGGCAAACGTGGCATCAGCGCGTTCCTGGTGCCGACCACCACGCCGGGCTACGTGGTGGCACGGCTCGAAGACAAGCTCGGCCAGCATTCGTCCGACACGGCGCAGATTGTGTTGGAGGATTGCCGCATCCCCGCCGATTGTCTGCTGGGCGAAGAAGGCGCGGGCTACAAGATGGCGCTGTCCGGGCTGGAAGGCGGGCGCATCGGCATTGCCGCGCAGAGCGTGGGCATGGCGCGCGCAGCTTTCGAGGCGGCGTTGGCATATGCCAAGGAGCGCGAGAGCTTCGGCCAGCCGCTGTTTGCGCACCAGGCGGTGCAGTTCCGCCTGGCGGAGATGGCCACGCGCGTCGACGTAGCACGGCAGATGGTGTGGCACGCCGCCAGCCTGAAAGACGCGGGGCGGCCGTGTCTGAAAGAAGCCGCCATGGCCAAGCTCAACGCCAGCGAGATGGCCGAGCGTGTGTGTTCGGATGCCATCCAGGTCTTCGGCGGTTACGGCTACGTGAGCGACTTCCCGGTGGAGCGCATCTACCGCGATGTGCGCGTGTGCCAGATCTACGAAGGCACCAGCGATATTCAAAAAATCTTGATCGCCCGCGCATTGGCGTAGGGGCCTTTTTGGGGAAGCCGCAGCACAACAAGGGGAGCACATCATGAACGGGGCCATCGATTTCTACTTCGACTTTTCCTCGCCGTACGGCTACTTCGCCAGCACGCGCGTGGAAGAACTCGCCCAGCGGTACAACCGCGCAACGGCGTGGCACCCGATCCTGCTGGGCGTCGTGTTCAAAACCACAGGCGGCTCCCCGCTGCCGCAAGTGCCGCTCAAGGGCGACTACGCGTGGCGCGACTTCGAGCGCACCGCACGCTTCAACGGCATCGAATACCGCAAGCCGACGCACTTCCCCCTGCCCACGCAATACGCCGCGCGCGCCACGCTGTGGGTACACGACCACCACGGCGGCGACCGCGCCATCGACTTCGCCCGCGCGCTCTACCGCGCGCTGTTTGTCGATGACATCAACATCGGCGAGCCGACGGAGGTGATGAAGATTGCCGACGCAATGGGCATTGACGGCGCCGCGCTCAACACCGGCGCGAGCACCCAGCAGATCAAGGACCAGCTCAAGGCCGAGATCGACCTGGCGATGTCGCGCGGCGTGTTCGGCTCGCCGTACGTGATCGTCGACGGCGAAGCGTTCTGGGGCTTCGACCGCTTTGATCAGATCGAAGCGCTGTTGCGTGATGGACGCATCTGAGGAGACAAACGCCATGGCCATGAAGAACGGGTTCCGTGCGCTAGTCGACCAAGCCATGTCCGAAGTGCAGACGCTCTCGGTCGACGAAGCGCGTGCGCTTCTGGACGCCCCGCACGTGCAGTTTGTCGACGTGCGCGAGATCCAGGAGCTAGCGCGCGATGGCGTGATCCCACACGCTCTGCATGCCCCGCGCGGCATGCTGGAGTTCTGGGTCGATCCGGACTCGCCTTATTACAAGCCGGCATTTGCGCAGGACAAGACCTTCGTCTTCTTCTGCGCGGCCGGCTGGCGCAGCGCGCTGGCCACCAAGACCGTGCAGGACATGGGGCTGGAGCGCGTGGCGCATATCGAGGGCGGTTTCACCGCCTGGAAGGCGGCCGGTGCGCCGGTCGCCGCTTACGAAAAACCGACAAAGAAAGCATGACTGCAGTCTCTCAATCCGCCGCGACCCAACCTCGCCACCCACGCTTTGACGCCATCCTCTTTGATTGCGATGGCGTGCTGGTCGACAGCGAGCCCCTCGTCAACCGCCTGATCTGGCAGATGCTGACCGAACTTGGTATCGAGATCACGCTGGAAGATTCCATCAAGTACTTCCTCGGCAAGGCCGTGCGCGAAGAGCTGGATACGATTGCCAAGATGCGCGGCGCGCCGCTGCCGCCGAACTGGCTGGCCACCTTCCATGCGCGCCGCAATGCGCTGCTCGAAGCCGAAGTGGAAGCCGTGCCGCATATCGCGCACGCCATTGATGTGCTCTCCAAGCTGGGCCTGCCGATGGCCGTGGCCTCTGGTGCCGATCGTGTGAAGGTGGAACTGCAACTCAACCGCACCGGTTTGATCGAGCACTTCCAGCCGACCCATGTGCGCATCTTCTCGGCCACCGAGGTCGCGCGCAGCAAGCCTGCGCCTGATGTGTATCTGCTGGCAGCCCGCAGCCTGGGGGTGTCGCCGTCACGTTGCCTGGTGATCGAAGACAGCCCCACGGGCGTCACCGCCGGCCACGCTGCCGGCATGACGGTGCTGGCCTACGCTGGCCGCAACGCACCGGGCCCGCTGATCGCCGCCGGTGCCGCGCAAACCTTCACCGACATGCGCGAACTGCCGGAGCTGGTGGCCTGATGTCCGCGCCCCACGCCAAGCTGATCGGCCCGGCCGACGCCTGCCCCTGCGGCGGCAACGCCTACGCGCGCTGCTGCGGCCCGTTCCATGCGGGCGAGGCGGTGCCGGCCACGGCCGAGCAACTCATGCGCTCGCGCTACAGCGCCTATGTGCTGGGCGACACGGCGTACCTGCGCAGCACGTGGCATCCGTCCACCTGCCCCGCCGATCTGGAAACCAGTGAAGCCGATGCCGCCGCCACGCGCTGGCTCGGCCTGGACGTGAAGCACCACGCGCCGCAAGACGCCACGCACGCGACGGTGGAATTCGTCGCGCGCTACAAGGTGGGCGGCCGCGCGCATCGCCTGCATGAAACCAGCCGCTTCGTCCGCCTGGACGCCAGCGGCGCTGAATCCGCCGAAGGCCGTTGGCTCTACGTCGACGGCACCTTCCCTGACTGAACCCCACCGCACTTCTTGCACTGCTGCCATGCCGACGCTAGACACCAAGCTGAACCCCCGTGCCGAAGACTTCAAGGCCAACGCCGATGCCATGCGCACCCTCGTCGCCGACTTGCGCGACAAGGTGGCCCGCATCGCCCAGGGCGGCGGTGACGACGCCCGCGCCAAGCACCTCGCCCGTGGCAAGCTGCTGCCGCGCGACCGCGTGCAGCAACTGCTCGACCCCGGCACGCCGTTCCTGGAGTTCTCGCAGATGGCGGCGTACGGCATGTACGACGACGCGGCACCGGGCGCCGGCATCATCACCGGTATCGGCCGCATCTCGGGGCAGGAGTGCGTGATCGTCTGCAATGACGCAACCGTCAAGGGCGGCACGTATTACCCGATGACGGTGAAGAAGCACCTGCGTGCGCAGGAGATTGCCGAGCAGAACCACCTGCCCTGCGTCTACCTGGTCGATTCGGGCGGCGCCAACCTGCCGAACCAGGATGACGTCTTCCCCGACCGCGATCACTTCGGCCGCATCTTCTACAACCAGGCCAACCTGTCGTCGAAGGGCATTCCGCAGATTGCGGTGGTGATGGGCTCGTGCACGGCCGGCGGCGCGTATGTGCCGGCCATGAGCGACGAGTCGATCATCGTGAAGGAACAGGGCACGATCTTCCTGGCCGGCCCGCCGCTGGTGAAGGCCGCCACCGGTGAAGTGGTGAGCGCTGAAGACCTGGGCGGTGCCGATGTGCACACGCGTCTGTCCGGCGTGGCGGACTACTTCGCCAACAACGATTCGCACGCGCTGGCGCAGGCCCGCAGCATCGTCGCGCACCTGAACCGCCGCAAGCCTGAGCAGGTGCAGATTCATGCACCGGTCGAACCGCGCTTTCCGGCGGAAGAGTTGTATGGCGTGATCCCGACCGACACGCGCAAGCCGTTTGACGTGCGCGAGGTGATCGCCCGCATCGTCGACGACTCGGCGTTCGATGAATTCAAGGCGCGCTACGGCACCACGCTCGTCTGCGGCTTTGCGCGCATCTGGGGCTACCCGGTCGGCATCATCGCCAACAACGGCATTCTGTTCTCCGAAGCGGCACTGAAAGGCGCGCACTTCATCGAGCTGTGCTGCCAGCGCAAGATCCCGCTGGTGTTCCTGCAGAACATCACGGGCTTCATGGTCGGCCGCAAGTACGAGAACGAGGGCATCGCCAAGAACGGCGCGAAGATGGTGACGGCGGTGGCGACGGCGCAGGTGCCCAAGTTCACAGTCATCATCGGCGGCTCGTTTGGCGCGGGCAACTACGGCATGTGCGGGCGCGCGTATTCGCCGCGCTTCCTGTGGATGTGGCCGAACGCGCGCATCTCGGTGATGGGCGGTGAGCAGGCCGCGAGCGTGCTTGCCACCGTGCGCCGCGACGGCATCGAGGCCAAGGGCGGCCAATGGAGCGTGGATGAAGAAGCCGCCTTCAAGGCGCCGATCCGCGACCAGTACGAGCGCCAGGGCCATCCGTATTACGCCAGCGCGCGCCTGTGGGACGACGGCGTGATCGACCCGGCGGATACGCGCAGCGTGCTGGGCCTGGGCCTGTCGGCCAGCCTGAACGCGCCGATCGGCGATATGAACTTCGGCGTGTTCCGCATGTAAGCGGGCCGCCACTCCCATCAACACAGCAACAAGGAATTGGCAGTGAACAGCAACACCGCGCGAACGTGGCGCAGCGCCTTGACAGCAGGGTGTGTCACCCTCAGCTGCGCGCTGCTGCTTGCCGTCGCGCACGCGCAGGACAAACCGTCCAGCCCGCCGAGCACGTCCGGCATCAATGAAGAAGTGGTGGAGGTGCCCAAGTCTGCGGGCATCTTCACCATCAAGCTGGAAACCACCGTCTACAAGCCGGCGGGTAACGGCCCCTTCCCGCTGATCGTGCTCAACCATGGCAAGTCGCGCGGCAACGCGGCGTTCCAGTCGCGTGCCCGCTATCACGAGCAGGCCGCGGCGCTGGTCGCGCGTGGCTACGTGGTGGCCATCCCGATGCGCCAGGGCTTCTCCAAGTCGGGCGGTGCCTATATTGGCAGCGGCTGCAACGTGGAATCGAACGGCCTCGTCCAGGCCGAAGACGTGGTGGCCGCGCTCGACTACATGACCGCGCAACCGTATGTGGACCGCAACCGTATCGTCGTCATGGGCCAGTCGCACGGCGGCCTGACCACGATGGCCTTTGGCACGATCAGCTACCCCGGCGTGCGCGGCCTGGTGAACTTTGCGGGCGGCCTGCGCAACGACACCTGCGTCGCCTGGGAAAACAACCTCGTGCGTGCCTTTGAGACCTACGGCCGCCAGTCGCGCTATCCGTCGCTCTGGTTCTATGGTGATAACGACAGCTACTGGCCCAAGCCCATGCCCGAGAAGATGTTTGCCGCTTATACCGGCGCGGGCGGCAAAGCGCGGCTGGTGGATTTCGGCAACTTCAAGGGCGACTCGCACGGCATGTTCGCCAGCCATGCTGGCCTGGCCATCTGGTTGCCGCAGGTCGATGCCTTCCTGCGCGAACTCGGCCTGCCTGCCGGCCCCCTCACACCTGCAGCAGAAGCCTCGGGCGCCGACGACCCCAAGGCCGACACCAACAAGGACCCGGAATGAACGCCTTTGAGACCCTCGCTTTCGCCCAGCACGGCGCCGTCGCCACGCTCACGCTCAACCGGCCGGATGTGCGCAATGCGTTCAATGAGACCGTCATCGCCGAGCTGACCGGCGCGTTCCGAGCACTCGCGCAGGAGCCCAGCGTGCGCGCCATCGTCCTGTCCGGCAACGGCCCTGCGTTCTGCGCCGGTGCCGATCTGAACTGGATGAAGAAGATGGCCGGCTACTCCGATGACGAGAACCGCGCCGATGCCCTGCGCCTGGCCGAAATGCTGCGCAGCATTTATGCATGCCCGAAGCCAGTGATCGCCCGCGTGCAGGGCGATACGTATGCCGGCGGCGTCGGCCTAGTCGCGGCGTGCGACATCGTCGTCGCCGTCGACACCGCCAACTTCTGCCTGTCGGAAGCCAAGCTCGGGCTGATTCCAGCCACCATCAGCCCGTACGTGATTCGCGCGCTGGGCGAGCAGGCCTCGCGCCGCTACTTCATCACCGCGGAACGCTTCTCCGCTGCCGAGGCGCATCGCCTGGGCCTCGTGCACGAACTGGTGAGCGCAGACACGCTCGACGCCAAGGTGAGCGACATCACCACGGCGCTCGTCGCCAACAGCCCGAACGCCGTGCGCGAGAGCAAGCGCCTCGTGCGCGAAGTGGCCGGAGCGCCCGTCAACGACGCGCTGCTGGCGGATACCGCTGAACGCATCGCCGCCATTCGTGCCTCCGATGAAGGCCGCGAAGGCGTGCAAAGTTTCCTGGGCAAGCGCAAGCCGAACTGGCTGCTGCCGGCCTGACCCGCATAACAACGAAACCACGCATCAAGAAATCATTTGAAGGAAGTCCTCATGCAATCCACTCCGCTCAACTTCGTTCCGAACGCCGCCAAGGTGCCCGTCACGCCGGGTCAGGCGCCCGACGCACGCTGGAGCCGCGAAGCCATCGAAGCGCTGTTCGCGCTGCCGTTCAACGACCTGCTGTTCCAGGCACAGCAAGTGCACCGCGCCAACTTTGATGCGAATGCGGTGCAGCTCTCGACGCTGCTGTCCATCAAGACCGGTGGCTGCCCGGAAGATTGCTCGTACTGCCCGCAATCGGCGCGCTACGACACCGGCGTCGAGGCTGAAAAGCTGATGCCGATCGACGAAGTGCTGGAAGCCGCATCGCGCGCCAAGCAAAACGGCGCGAGCCGCTTCTGCATGGGCGCTGCATGGCGCAACCCGAAGCCGCATCAACTCGATGCCGTGGCCGACATGGTGCGTGGTGTGAAGGCGATGGGGCTGGAGACCTGCGTCACGCTCGGCATGCTCAAGCAGGAGCAGGCTGCGCAGTTGAAGGATGCGGGGCTGGACTACTACAACCACAACCTCGACACCGCGCCCGAGTTCTACGGCGAGATCATCACCACGCGCACGTATCAGGATCGGCTCGACACGCTGGAGCATGTGCGTGACGCGGGCATCAATGTGTGCTGCGGCGGCATCGTCGGGCTGGGGGAATCGGTGCACGAGCGTGCGGGCCTGATCGCCGAGCTGGCGAACATGGAGCCGTATCCGGATTCGGTGCCGATCAACAACCTGGTGAAGGTGGAAGGCACGCCGCTGGCGGGCAACGAGGAACTCGATCCATTCGATTTTGTGCGCACGATTGCGGTGGCGCGGATCACGATGCCCAAGGCGATGGTGCGTTTGTCGGCTGGCCGTGAGGCGATGGATGATGCGCTGCAGGCTCTGTGCTTTATGGCGGGGGCGAATTCGATCTTCTATGGCGAGAAGCTGCTGACGACGGATAACCCGGAAGCGGATGCGGATCGCAAGCTGCTGGCGCGGTTGGGGATGCGGGTTGAGGTGCAGGATCACATGCACCATGACGCGCATGCGGGGTCGCACTCTTCGCATTGCCATATCGACATTACGCCGGCTGATTGATGCGTTTGAGTTGGGGATGGTTTTTTTTGGTGGTCCATCCCTTGTTTCATCCCCTGCCGGGGCTGACTCACTTTTCTTTGTCTTGCCAAAGAAAAGTAAGCAAAAGAAAGGCGCGCCCGAGATGGCGACTTCCCCTTGAATTTCTGTTGCAAGGAGGGGAAGGGGAAAACTCGCTTCGCTCAGACAGTTCCCCTTCCTTTTTCCTCCTTGCAACAGAAATTCAAGGCGCCATCAAGGGCAAGGTACGGCCACACCATCGGAGCACCACCGCAGTAGTGAGTACCAGCAAGACGCAACACGAAGCGAGCAAAACCAGTTGGAAATTGCGAGCGAAGCAGAACACAGCAACACAGCAACACAGCAACCCAGCAACCCAGC
>NZ_JSZO01000013.1 GCF_000801955.1 Ralstonia sp. A12 | reverse complement strand
CGGCCGGAAACCCGCACCACTTCTACTTCTCCACCGCTTCAACACCGCCACCGTCGCTTTCGTTTCGGCGCTGTGTCGTGCAGCGAGGGGCGAACTATAGGGAGGTTTCCCGCACTTGGCAACACCTTTCTCATGACCAACTGATGACGAGACCATGAAGAATGCTCGCCAACCTAGACTGGGACTGGGATTGCAGGTTTAAAACGGCTCAAAAATGACGCTCAGGATACCCAAGCTCAATACTCGGGTATTCCCTAGATCACCCCGTCCGACTCTGTTTATTGATGCTTGAAGGCCGGCGCGCGCTTTTCCACGAAGGCGCGCATGCCCTCTTTCTGGTCTTCCGTGGCGAAAGTCGCGTGGAACAGGCGCCGCTCCAGGTGCACGCCCTCAGTCAGCGAGGTTTCGTAAGCGGCGTTGATCGACTCCTTGATCATCATGACCGTGGGCAGGGAGAAGCCGGCAATGGTCTCGGCAGCCTGGATGGCTTCGTCGAGCAGCTTGTCGGCGGGGATGACGCGCGAGACCAAACCCGCGCGCTCGGCTTCTTCGGCGCCCATCATGCGGGCAGTCAGGCAGAGATCCATGGCTTTGGCCTTGGAGACTGCGCGCGGCAGGCGCTGCGTGCCGCCGGCGCCAGGCATGGTGCCGAGCTTGATTTCGGGCTGACCGAACTTGGCGGTGTCAGCGGCCAGGATGATGTCGCACATCATGGCCAGTTCGCAGCCGCCGCCCAGCGCGTAGCCGGCCACCGCGGCGATCACCGGCTTGCGGATGCGGCGGATGGTTTCCCAGTTGCGGGTGATGTACTCGTTCTTATAGACCGTGGCGAAGTCGTACTCGGCCATGGCGCCGATGTCTGCGCCTGCCGCGAACGCCTTCTCGCTGCCGGTAATGACGATGGCGCCAATGTCGGCATCCGCATCGAAGGCGAGCAGCGCAGCGCCCAACTCATCCATGAGCGCATCATTGAGCGCGTTGAGTGCCTTGGGACGGTTAAGCGTCACAAGACCAACACGACCGCGCGTTTCGACCAGAATGTTTTCGTAGGACATGGAAGCTCCAGTTGGAATGCATGTAATATTAGCCGACCAACCGGTCGGTTAATCAATCAACCTGTGAACCCGCTCAGCAAGATCATGAGTCGGTTCAAGACCGAGGAGGAGACAAGATGACAAGCCCGACCATTCTGCTCGACTGGCACGATCACGTGGCCACCATCACGCTGAACCGGCCCGACCAGCTCAACAGCTTCACGGCCGGCATGCACCAGGAATTGCGCGATGCGCTGGACAAGGTGGAGCGCCAGCACGCGCGGGCGTTGATCCTGACCGGTGCCGGACGCGGCTTCTGCGCGGGGCAGGATCTCGCCGAACTCAGTTTCACGCCGGGGCAGATGACCGATCTGGGCCAACTTATCGACGAGCAGTTCAACCCGCTGGTGCGTCGCCTGCGCGCCCTCCCCCTGCCGGTGATTGCTGCGGTGAACGGCGTGGCGGCCGGTGCGGGCGCCAACCTGGCGCTGGCGTGCGACATCGTGATGGCGGCGGAAAGCGCCTGCTTCTTGCAGGCGTTCGTGAAGATCGGGCTGCTGCCGGATTCGGGCGGTACGTGGTTCCTGCCCCAGCGCATCGGCGTGGCGCGGGCGATGGGGCTGGCGATGCTGGGCGAGAAGCTCGACGCCAAGACCGCACTGTCCTGGGGGCTGATCTGGGGCGTCTATCACGATGCCAAGATCCTGATGACCGAGGTGTCGGCCATGGCCGAACACTTGTCCAAGCAGCCGACGCGGGCGCTGGCCGCCATCAAGCGCGCCATGCATGCGGCGCCTACGCAGTCGCTCGATGCGCAGCTTGATCTGGAACGCGACCTGCAACGCGAGCTGGGCAACTCCCACGACTACGCGGAGGGCGTGAACGCCTTCCTCCATAAGCGCCCCGCGCACTTCACCGGCGAATAAGGGAGCCCAGCGTGACCGAAACTGCCCTCCACGATGCACAGGCACTGGCCGAAGCCGCCTGCAAAAGCATGTTTGACGCTGACGCCTGCACCCGCTGGCTCGGCATGCACGTGGAGGCGGTCGCGCCCGGCTACGCCCGTCTATCCATGGCCGTACGGCCTGAATTCCTCAACGGGCACCGCACGTGTCATGGTGGGCTGATCTTTACGCTGGCCGATTCGGCCTTTGCGTTTGCCTGCAACAGCCACAACCACAACACGGTGGCGGCCGGCTGCAGCGTCGAATTTCTGCGCCCAGCGCATGGCGGCGATGTGCTCACCGCCGAAGCGACCGAGCAGGTCCTGTCCGGCCGGCACGGCGTGTACGACGTGCGCGTGTCCAACCAAACCGGCGAGGTGGTCGCGATGTTCCGCGGCAAGTCTGCGCAGATTCGCGGCCACGTTATTCCTGATCCCAACAGTCCAGAGCCTTAGTTCACCCTCTATATAGAGCCCCCGATTGCGCCAAAAGAGGACGCCGTACAAAGGCGCCCCGAGGAGACCCGCATGCGCCCCCGCTCGACCGACCTGCCGCTCGATCCAATCGAGACTGCCAGCCGTGACGCCATCCAGGCGCTGCAGCTTGAACGCCTGAAGCACAGCCTGGCCCACGCATACGAGAACGTGCCCGCCTACCGGGCCAAGTTCGACGCGGCGGGCGTGCATCCGTCGGATTTGCAGTCGCTGGCCGACCTAGCGAAGTTTCCGTTCACGACCAAGAGCGATCTGCGCGACAACTACCCGTTCGGCATGTTTGCGGTGCCGCAGGATCGCGTTGCGCGCATCCACGCGTCCTCCGGCACGACGGGCAAACCCACCGTGGTGGGCTACACGCTGGGCGACATCGACACGTGGGCTGGGCTGGTGGCGCGTTCGATTCGTGCGGCGGGTGCGCAGCGCGGCGACAAAGTCCACGTGAGCTACGGCTACGGCCTCTTCACTGGCGGCCTGGGTGCGCACTACGGCGTGGAGCGCGCGGGGCTGACGGCCATCCCCTTCGGCGGCGGGCAGACCGAGCGGCAGGTGCAGCTCATCCGCGATTTCCAGCCGCAGATCATCATGGTGACGCCCAGCTACATGCTGGCAATTGCCGATGAGTTTGAGCGGCAAGGCATGGACCCGGCCACGTCGAGCCTGCAGATCGGCATCTTCGGCGCCGAGCCGTGGACGCCGGAAATGCGCGCCGCCATCGAAGCGCGCATGGGGCTCTCAGCGGTGGACATTTATGGTCTGTCGGAGGTGATGGGGCCCGGCGTGGCCAGCGAATGCGCCGAAACCAAGGACGGCCCGACCATCTGGGAAGACCACTTCTACCCGGAGATCATCGACCCGAACACCGGCGAAGTCCTGCCCGACGGCGAATTCGGTGAGCTGGTGTTCACGTCACTGACCAAGGAAGCAATGCCGGTGGTGCGCTACCGCACGCGCGACCTGACGCGCCTGCTGCCCGGCACGGCGCGCCCGGGCTTCCGCCGCATGGAAAAGATCACCGGCCGCTGCGACGACATGATGATCGTGCGCGGCGTGAACGTGTTCCCGTCGCAGATCGAAGAGTTGATCCTGAAGCATGCAGCACTGGCGCCGCACTACCAGTGCGTGCTCGCCAAGGAGGGGCCGCTGGATACGTTGACGGTGCGGATCGAGGCAGCGCTGGGCGCCTCGGCGGACGCTGCCAAATCGGCAAGCAGCCAGTTGGCGCACGACATCAAATCGCTGATCGGCGTGACAGCCACGATCGAGATCCTGGCGGCCGGCGGGATCGAGCGCTCGGTCGGCAAGGCACGCCGCGTGGTGGACTTGCGGCGCGGTTAGTCCCCGCGATTAACGGGTGGCGACGCCGACGCTGCCACCCTTTGGCACCAGCACCCACAGCCGGCCGGCCTGCTTCATCCGCCCGGCCAGATCGCCAGCGGCATCTCCGTGGCCGAAGTAATAGTCGGCGCGCACGGCACCACGGATGGCGGAACCCACGTCCTGCGCAAACACCAGCTTCTGGATCGGCTCGGTCGACAGCGGCTTGGTGGTCGACAGGAACACCGGTGAGCCAAGCGGGATGTACGTCGGGTCTACCGCAATCGAGCGCTCATCCGTCAGCGGCACGCCCAGCTTGCCGATGGGCCCACCCGTGTTGCCGGGGGTTTCCGCAAAGAAGACGTAGCGCGGGTTGATGTTGAGCATTTCTTCGACACGGCCCGGGTTGGCGCGTGTCCACGCTTTGATGCCTTGCATGGTCGCCTGCGCGGGGGTGATTTCCCCGGTGTCGAGCAGCCAGCGCGCGAACGAACGGAACGGCTGATTGTTGGTGCCGCCCACACCCAGGCGCATGATGCCGCCCTCTTCCAGTTGGACCTGGCCCGAGCCCTGGATCTGCAGGAAAGCCGCCTCGACCGGGTCATCCACCCACACCACTTCCTGGCCCTGCAGCGTTGGGCTGTGGATCAACTGCGCGCGCGCGGGCAGCGTCTTGCCCCGCCATGCAGCGGGCATGCGGTGCAGCGGCGTCTGATAGATGCCGTGGCGGGTGCGCGAACCGCGCAGCAGCGGCTCGTAATAGCCGGTGACCAGGCCGCTGTCGGTGCCGTCGTCTTTCACCACGCGATACGGCGTGAAGTTCTCTTCAAAGAAGACGCGCATGGCGATCGGGTCGCCGGCGTCGACCATCAGGCCGGCGGCACACACGCGTGCCCATTCGGTGCGGCGCTTCATGGCCTGGCAATTCGATTGCAGTGCGGGCCAGGCAGAGGCGAGGTCGTCTGTCGTCCAGCCTGCCACGTCAGCCCAATTGGCTTGGTCCAGATGACCGCCGAGGGCGCCGGTAGGCGGCTGTGGCGTTTCGACGCGCGGCGGCGGGCCGCTGGTACACGCTGCGAGCAAGACGGCGACCAGCGCGGCCGCCAGTCCACCCCATCCGCGCCGAGGGGCAGTGCGGGCTGGCGTCAATGCATCCAAGGTTGCTGCTGTCATGCCTGTTTCATCCTGTCCGGCCGTTCGATGGGTGGGGCGGGCTTGGCTACAATGCCCGCACCCACGCTTTTTGCCTCGACCATGAGCGAATTCTTTGAAAACCATCCGATGATGCTGTTCGGCCTGGAGGCCGGCGTGGCGCTGTTCCTGCTGATCTTCATCGTGATCTGGACCATGTCCGGCGCCAAAAAACATCCGCGCCCGCTGCGCGCACCGCCTGAGCATCCGTCGCGCCAGGGCAGTCATGACCGAGGCGCCAAGCCTTCGGAATCGACCGAGGCCGCGCCAAAAGATTCGCAGCCGGCCAAGCCTGACGCTTCCTGATCAGTGCAGCATGCGCGGCATCACCAGCGCAAATTCGGGGATCGGCGCTTCAAAACGGTGACCGTCCTCTGCCACGCAGAAATATTCGCCGCGCATCGTGCCCACGGGCGTCTTGATGGTCGCCCAGCTCGTGTACTCGAAAGACTCGCCCGGCGGCAGCAGGGGCTGGTGGCCAACCACGCCCAGGCCACTGACTTCCTGCGCCTGATCGTCGGCATCCGTAATCACCCAGTGGCGTGAGATCAGTTGGCTCGGCACGTCGCCGGTGTTGCGGATGGTGATGGTGTAGGCAAACGCATAGTTGCCTTGTTCCGGCTCGGATTGCTCCGGCAGATAGCGCGCCCGGACCTGGACGGTGAGTTCGTAGCTCGGCATGACGATCCACTATAAGAATGGCGCCCATTGTGCGGCATGGCCGTGGCAGCGGCAAGGCACGGGCCGGGGCCGTCGATCAGTTGGCTGAACCGGCTAAAATGGCGGCCTTCTTTGCGTTCTTGCGCCTTATTCGCCTCCCATCATGTCTGCCGCCATCGACCCATCCGGTTTCCGCATTGCCCCATCCATCCTGTCCGCCGACTTTGCCCGCCTGGGCGAAGAAGTGCGCCGCGTGCTCGAATCGGGCGCCGACTGGATCCACTTCGATGTGATGGACAACCACTATGTGCCGAACCTGACCGTCGGCCCGCTGGTGTGCGAGGCCATCCGCCCGCATGCGCAGAAGGATGGCAAGCCGGTGCCGATCGACGTGCACCTGATGGTGAGCCCGGTGGACCGCATCATTCCCGACTTCGCCAAGGCCGGCGCCGATCTGATCACCTTCCACCCGGAAGCATCCGAACACATCGACCGCTCGCTGGCGCTGATCCGCGACAACGGCTGCAAAGCTGGCCTGGTGTTCAACCCGGCCACGCCGCTGCACTACCTGGACCACGTGATGGATCGCCTGGACATGGTGCTGATCATGTCGGTCAACCCGGGCTTTGGCGGCCAGTCGTTCATTCCGGAAGCGCTGAACAAGCTGCGCGCCGTGCGCCAGAAGCTGGATGCGTACCAGGAAAAGACAGGCCGCAAGATCCTGCTGGAGATCGACGGCGGCGTGAAGGCCGACAACATCGCTGAAATTGCCAAGGCTGGCGCGGACACCTTCGTCGCCGGTTCGGCCGTCTTCGGCAAGCCGGATGCGGACGGCGGCTACCGCGGCACCGTGGGCGCGCTGCGCCAGGCGCTGGCCAGCCTGGCATGACGATCAGCGCCCTGCCGAGCGGCCCTGTCCGCGCCGTCATCATCGACCTGGACGGGACGATGGTCGACACCGCAGGCGACTTCCACGCCGCCATCAACGCGATGCTGGAAGCGCTCGGCACCACGCCGGACATGTCGATCGACGAAGTCGTCAGCTACGTCGGCAAGGGTTCGGAGAACCTCGTGCGGCGTGTGCTCGACGCGCGCCTGCCGCCCGCGCAAGCCAACAGCCGCTTCGCTGAAGCGCTGGACGCCTATCAGCGCGCCTATATCGCCATCAACGGCCAATATGTGAACGTCTACGACGGCGTGCGCGAGGGGCTGGCGGCGCTTCGCGACATGGGCCTCGCCGTGGCGTGCGTGACGAATAAGCCGCACGATTTCACGCAGCCGCTATTGGCGCAGCTCGGTCTGGACACCTATTTCGACCTCGTCTACCCGGGCGACGCCTTCCCCTACCGCAAGCCCGATCCGTACCCCATGCTGCGGGTGGCGGAGGCATTTGGCGTGAATCCGGCTGAAGTTGTGGCGATTGGCGACTCGGAAAACGACGCCCGCGCAGCACGTGCCGCCGGCATGCGTGTGCTGGCGGTGCCGTATGGCTACAACCACGGCCAGCCTATACAGCACGCCGGGGCCGATGCTATAGTCGACACACTTTTTGCGGCAGCCGAGTTGATCCGGCCTCATGCAGAGCCACACAACGCAGTCTCTGCCGCTTCCAACTGACGATCCATGTTCCTGAATCGCAAACGCACTTTCGCTCGTGGTGACCGGGGGGCCTGGCCCTGGCGACCCTGGCACGCCCTCGCTCGGGCGTAAGCGTTTGCACGGCTGCTGATCGTTCTTCCCCGGTTTCGGCGCACTCTGCCTGAACCACCGCTGTATCTCCCGCCCCAAACGCTGACCGCCCGCCGGTCTTCCGTTGGCCATCCCGTTGGCTTGCGGACGACCCTTGCGGGACCGCACGGCTTTTTGCGTTCCCACCGCTGATGTTCTGCTAACGTTCCGACGGCACAACTGCGTTTGCCGTGGAGCGAGCGCATGCCGATGGGCATACACCTATTCGGCGCACTGACCTGACCGCTCATGACCGAACTCGAATTCAAATCGCTGGCTGACCAGGGCTACAACCGCATTCCGCTGATTGCCGAGGCACTGGCCGACCTGGAGACGCCGCTCTCGCTGTACCTGAAGCTGGCGCAGTCGCACGACCGCGGCACGAACACCTTCCTGCTGGAATCGGTGGTGGGCGGTGAGCGCTTTGGGCGCTATTCCTTCATCGGCCTGCACGCGCACACGCTGCTGCGCGTGAAGGGCAATCACACGGAAGTCGTGACCGACGGCAAGGTCGTCGAGACGCACGAGGGCAACCCCCTGGAGTTCATTGCCGCGTTCGAGCGCCGCCAGAAAGTGGCGCTGCGCCCGGGCCTGCCGCGTTTCTGCGGCGGCCTGGCCGGCTATTTCGGCTACGACGCCGTGCGCTTCATCGAGCCGCGCCTGGCTGAGACCACCCCGCCCGACGATCTGCAACTGCCCGACATCCAGCTGATGCTGTGCGAAGAGCTGGCCGTGATCGACAACCTGTCGGGCAAGCTCTACCTGATCGTCTACGCCGATCCGTCCAAGCCCGAGGCCTACTCGCGCGCCAAGCAGCGCCTGCGCGCGCTGCGCACCAAGCTGCACCAGCCGGTGGATGTGCCGGTGACTTCCGCATCGGTGCGCACCGACACCATCCGCGAGTTCGACAAGGCCGACTACATCACCGCAGTGCTCAAGGCCAAGGAGTACATCGCCGCGGGCGACATGATGCAGGTGCAGGTCGGCCAGCGCCTGGTCAAGCCGTTCCGCGATGCGCCGCTGTCGCTGTACCGTGCGCTGCGTTCGCTGAACCCGTCGCCGTACATGTACTTCTACAACTTCGGCGACATGCAGATCGTCGGGGCGTCGCCGGAAATCCTGGTGCGGCAAGAAGAACGTCGTGTGCCGGCTGTCGAGAATGGC
Organism: Ralstonia sp. A12; assembly: GCF_000801955.1. GTDB lineage: Bacteria > Pseudomonadota > Gammaproteobacteria > Burkholderiales > Burkholderiaceae > Ralstonia. The sequence continues at coordinate 195,131 of NZ_JSZO01000013.1, read as the reverse complement.
AACGGCGCGGATGAGTCCGCCCGCATCGTGACGATCCGCCCGCTGGCCGGCACCCGCCCGCGCGGCAGCACACCCGAACGCGACGCTGAACTCGCCACCGAGCTGCTCAACGACCCGAAGGAAATCGCCGAGCACGTCATGCTGATCGACTTGGCGCGCAACGACATCGGCCGCATCGCTGAAATTGGCTCGGTCAAGGTGACCGACCAGATGGTCATCGAAAAGTATTCCCACGTGCAGCACATCGTCAGCTCGGTCGAGGGGCGTCTGAAACCCGGCATGACCAACATGGACGTGCTGCGTGCGACCTTCCCCGCCGGCACGCTGTCGGGTGCGCCCAAGGTGCGCGCGATGGAGATCATCGACGAGCTGGAGCCCGTCAAGCGCGGCATCTACGGCGGCGCGGTGGGCTATTTGTCGTTCTCGGGTGAGATGGATCTGGCGATCGCCATCCGCACCGGCATCATCAAGGACGGCAACCTGTACGTGCAGGCCGCCGCCGGTGTCGTCGCCGATTCGGACCCGGATGCCGAATGGAGGGAGACCGAACACAAGGCGCGCGCCGTGCTGCGTGCCGCCGAGCAAGTGCAAGACGGCCTCGACGCCGATTTCTAAGGTTAAGGAGCCCAACATGCTTTTGATGCTCGATAACTACGACTCCTTCACCTACAACATCGTCCAGTATTTCGGCGAGCTGGGTCAGGATGTCCGCACGGTTCGCAATGACGAGATCACGATCGAAGAGATCGAGAAGCTGAACCCGGAACGCATCTGCCTCTCACCGGGCCCGTGCACGCCGACGGAAGCCGGCATCCTGGTCCCGGCGCTCAAGCACTTTGCGGGGCGCGTGCCCATCCTGGGCGTGTGCCTGGGGCATCAGGCGATTGCCGACGCATTCGGCGGCCGCGTGATCCGCGCGCAGAAGGTGATGCACGGCAAGGTCGACACCATTGAAAACACTGGCGTGGGCGTGTTCGCCAACTTGCCGCGCCACTTCAAGGTGACGCGTTATCACTCGCTGGCGATCGAGCGCGAGACGCTGCCCGACTGCCTGGAAGTGACCGCCTGGACGGCAGACGGCGAAATCATGGGCGTGCGCCACAAGACGCTGCCCGTCGAAGGCGTGCAGTTCCACCCGGAATCGATCCTGTCGGAGCACGGCCACGCGCTGCTCGGCAACTTCCTGAAGGAACGCGTCTGATGCGCCGCGCGTGTGCGGTTGCGCTGGTGACGATGACAGTGATGATGGCCAGCCTGCCGGCGATGGCCGGTACGCTGGACGCCTGCCGCGCCGCCCAGGCCAGCAACGTCTCCCAATGCGTGCAGGCCGCACGCAAGGCTGCACAGACCGAGTTGGCCTCCGCGGAATCGGTACGCCGCACCGCCCTGCGCGCCCGCATCGCCGCCAACAACGGCACGGACCGCGGTGCCGCCATGGCCTTCGACCGCACCGTGCGCGCACATCAACTCTATCGGCAGGCCGAATGCGACCTGTCCCGCCGCCTGGCCCGCAACACGCCCGATGCCGACCTGGCAGAAGCCGCGTGCGAGGCCGACCTCTCGCGTGAGCGCATCGGCGCCTTGCGCGAGGCTGCAGCACCGGCAACCCCGGCCGCAGCTCCGGCGCCCAACTGAATACGGAAGAACACCATCATGACCATTTCTCCGCAAGAGGCACTGACCCGCTGCATCGAGCACCGGGAGATCTTCCACGACGAAATGCTGCACCTGATGCGGATGATCATGCGCGGCGAGATGTCGCCCGTCATGGCCGCCGCCATCACCACGGGGCTGCGCGTCAAAAAAGAAACCATCGGCGAAATCGCGGCCGCTGCCACCGTGATGCGCGAATTCGCCACCAAAGTAGAGGTACCGGCCGAGGTGTCGAACCACTTTGTCGACATCGTCGGCACGGGCGGCGACGGTGCGAACACGTTCAACATCTCCACCGCGTCGATGTTCGTGGCGGCCGCGGCCGGTGCGCGCATCGCCAAGCACGGCGGACGCGGCGTCAGCTCCAAATCGGGCAGCGCCGATGTGCTTGAAGCGCTGGGCGTGAACATCATGCTCACGCCCGAGCAGGTGGCTGAATCCATTGAGACGGCGGGCATCGGCTTCATGTTTGCGCCCAACCACCACCCGGCCATGAAGAACGTCGCGCCGATCCGCAAGGAACTGGGCGTGCGCACGATCTTCAACATCCTCGGGCCGCTGACCAACCCGGCCGGTGCGCCGAACATCCTGATGGGCGTGTTCCATCCGGACCTCGTCGGCATCCAGGTGCGCGTGATGCAGCGCCTGGGTGCGAAGCACGCCGTGGTGGTCTACGGCAAGGACGGCATGGACGAGGTGTCGCTCGGTGCCGCCACGCTGGTCGGCGAACTGAAGGATGGCGTGGTGACTGAGTACGAAATCCACCCGGAAGACTATGGCATGCAGATGGTCTCCAACCGCAGCCTGAAGGTGGCCGACGCCGAAGAATCCAAGGCCATGCTGATCGAGGCGCTGGAGAACAAGCCGGGCACGCCGCGCGAGATCGTCTCGCTCAACGCGGGTGCAGCGCTGTACGCGGCCAACATCGCCGGCTCGATTGGCGACGGCATGAAGCTGGCGCGCGAAGCCATCGCTTCCGGCGCGGCGCGCGCCAAGCTCGACGAACTCGTGCGCGTGACCAACAAGTTCAAGGCCTGATATGTCCGACATCCTGCAGAAAATCCTGGCCGTGAAGGCCGAAGAAGTGGCCGCTGCGCGCAAGCACCGTGATCTCGCCAGCGTGCGCGCCGAGGCCGAAGCGAACCGCACCGACAGCACCCTCGGGCCCCGCGGCTTTGCCAAGGCGGTGCGCGACAAGATCGCCGCCGGCCACGCCGCCGTCATCGCCGAGGTGAAGAAGGCGTCGCCGTCCAAGGGCGTGCTGCGCCCGAACTTCAAGCCCGCCGACATCGCCCGCAGCTATGCGGAGCACGGTGCCGCGTGCCTGTCCGTCCTGACCGACGAGCAGTTCTTCCAGGGCCACGCTGATTACCTGCGCGAAGCCCGCGCCGCCTGCACATTGCCGGCGCTGCGCAAGGACTTCATGGTCGACCTGTACCAGGTGTACGAAGCGCGCTCGTGGGGTGCGGACTGCATCCTGCTGATCGTCGCCGCGCTGGATCAGGGGCTGATGGTTGAACTCGAAGCCTGCGCGCTCGAACTCGGCATGGACGTGCTGGTGGAAGTGCACGATGGCCATGAGCTGGACCGCGCGCTGCGCCTGCAAACGCCGCTGGTGGGCGTGAACAACCGCAACCTGCGCACGTTCGAAACGTCGCTTGACACCACAATCAGCCTGCTCAAGCACATGCCGGACGACCGCATCGTCGTGACCGAATCGGGCATCCTCGTGCAGGACGACGTGCGCAAGATGCGCGCCGCAGCCGTCAATGCCTTCCTGGTCGGTGAAGCCTTCATGCGCGCCGACGACCCGGGCGCCGAACTGGCCCGCCTGTTTGCCTGATCGATGGCTCGCGAAATTGAATTGAAGCTGGCCGTGCCGGCCGGCGCGCACGACGCGCTGGTCGGCTGGCTGGATACGCACGCCCAGGCAGTTGGCTCGGTGGAATTGGCGAACGTCTACTACGACACGCCCGACCAGGTACTGGCGCGCAACCGCGCCGCGCTGCGCGTACGTCTGCATGGCAGCCAATGGCTGCAGACGCTCAAAACCGCAGCAGTGAGTACGGCCGGTTTGAGCGCCCGCCACGAATGGGAAGTACCGCTGCAAAGCGATGCGCTGTCGGTTGACGCCTTCGTCGCCCACAACGCCGCCGAAGCTGCGGACTATGTGCGCCCGCACGCCGACCACCTTGCCCCGCTGTTCCGCACCGACTTCAAGCGTCGCCTCTGGCACGTGGCAGCGGACGGCGGCGACATTGAGATTGCGCTGGATGCCGGCGCCATCCTCATCCCCGGCACCGACGCGCGCGAGCCCATCGACGAGTTGGAATTGGAGTGGAAACCGGCCGCCGGCAGCACGCTCAGCGAAGACGCGATTGCCCAGCGCTTGCACGCCTGGACGCAAACACTGCGCGTCGCCGTGCCGAACTTGGCGCCGCTCGACATCAGCAAGGCACAGCGCGGCTATCAATTGCGTGCGAAGGTCACCGGAGGCCAGGCATGAAGCGTCGCGCCGATCCTGCTCAAAGCGCCCTCTTCGACGAGCCTGCCGCAGAAACACCCGCAGGTGAGTTCATCCCGCTTGCCAAGCAGTTCGATGCATTGCCCGCGGACTGGAAAACCCTCCTCACGCCCTGCATCGCACAGACCAATTGGTATGAGCTGTGTGCGTTCGTCGATGGCGAACGCGCGGCAGGCAAGCCGATCTTCCCGACCGACGTGTTTCGTGCGCTGCACCTGACGTCGGTGGACGATGTGCGCGTCGTCATCCTCGGCCAGGACCCGTATCACGGCACGGGCACCGTGGATGGCCACGAGATTCCGCAAGCCCACGGGCTGGCGTTCTCGGTGCCGGCGGGTGTGCGTGTGCCGCCAAGCCTGCGCAATATCTACAAGGAAATCGAAGCCGAGTTCGGCCAGAAGGTGCCGAGCGCGTCAGGCAATCTGGAGGGCTGGTCACAGCAAGGCGTGCTGTTGCTCAACACCGTGTTGACGGTTGAGCAAGGCCAGGCAGCCAGCCACGCCAAACGCGGCTGGGAGCGCATCACCGATGGCCTGCTGGCGCATCTGGCACGCATCGGCCACAAGCGTGTGTTCATGCTGTGGGGCAGTCATGCGCAAGCCAAGCGCGCGCTGCTACCGGAGGGGCATCTGGTGCTGGAGGCGCCGCACCCATCGCCGTTGTCAGCGCATCGCGGGTTTTTGGGATGCGGGCATTTCAAGACGGCCAATGAGTGGCTGGCGGCGCAGAGCCAACCGACGATTGATTGGTTGAAGCCGCAAGCGGGTTAACGGTGTAAGTCTCAAACCTTGCCACTACCCAATCAGCATTGCCTATCTAGGTAGGCTGCGCTTGCGCATCATCTTTGGCTTGTCTACCAACGACCAGCGGATGCTCGCCGACTACCTGCTTCCCAAATTAGCGACGACACAAATGAGATAGAGTGGGCGCTCCTTGGATACCTTCAGCGGGTAATTTGCGAAAGAATGATCCTTCTTTATAGGGGCAGGTGCTTTCCGCAGGCGGATGCAGTTGATAGCTGATCGATATGTCAACCAGACGAGCTTGAGTCACAGTCTACTTCAGGAACACATCGCATTCCCCAACCACTACGAACCACTACGAACCACTACGATTTCATGAAGTCAATAATCCGATTTGCATAAAAAACCAATAACCTAGATAGCAGATGACAAGATAATTGACCTCATGCCTCCCACCAGTTCGCATAATTTGTGTAAATTACAGAACATACTGCCGACCACTCTTCGCAGTATGCCATGCGATTCACAATAGCTCGATAAAACAGCCAGCCTGCGGGAGATCATGAGAACATTTATGCTGATTTTTGCGGTAGTCGCTACACTGAGTGCGTGCGGCAAATCTGAGAAGACAACCGCCGCTTCCCCAAGCGCTCAACCAGATGTCGTAGCATCGCCTGCGCCGCAGCCTAATCCCTCGCCGATTGCAAATACTACCGCCAACACATCGCCAGTCGATGTTTGGGCTGACCTTAGCCCTGACACATTTCGAGCGCAATACGACGAACTCACGAAGGCTGACGGTGGTGACACTATAAAGCGGATGAGTAAAACGAAGGACGGAATCGCCGTGACGCTTAATGACACGCGATTCCAGCATGGAATAGCCGAGCTGAAGAAGCTGAATTTGGCTAATGGAAAATTCCAAAGCAAGCTTTCCCTCGTTCTCTCCACCAATAGTTCGGGCAATGTGACGAAGATTGCCATCATGGGTGATCGATCGGACCCCATCAACCTTATGCGGTTCATCGGCGCAGTGGGCGTAGTCAATACCATGCTGAACCGTGACCAGGACGAGAAAGCCAACACCGATTTCCTGGCGACCCTTAGCCTGATGAGAGGTGATGATGATCCGACTATCGGGAAACTGGTTTCTTCATTTAATCGTGGCGGTGCATTTCAGTGCTTGTCGATGCCATCCGATCAAACGACTGTTGTTGGTTGTGCCGTAGAGGCGCGATCATAGCCATGGGCTAACCTTCACGTCACCAAAGGCGCTCCACACAATTCAAGTCCGAGCGCGTTTGAACACTCAGTTGTTGAGTTGCCCGCGCCCCCACGGGATAAGGCGTGGGCACGCCTACCTAATCGATAGGCACATGCGGTCGCATCTTGCTACGCCAACGCTGCTCTGCATAATACGCATCGGCCCCTTTTCGGGCTGAATATCGTAGGTGCGGCAGCTGTGTGTTGCAAAGCAGAGAGATTCAATTCGAGGCCGCAGCCAAGCTGAAGACTCAATCCCCCGACACCCGCAGCGCCCGCCCCAACGCCCCACACCGCAGCGCAATCTTCGCGGTATCCGCCCGCAGCGCCTGCAGGCGCCGCTCCAGCAGGTGCATCGCCGACAGCGAATCCGACTCCGTCGCCGCATCGACCATGCGCGAGCGCGCAGCCTGATCAGCGAAATCGGCGGCGCCCAGTTCCTGCGTGTCACGCGGGCGCACACCCCAGCCGCCTTCATGCACCGCCTGATCGAAGCGCTCCTTGGCGCGCGTCAGACTTTCCAGCGCGGATTCAACCGTCTGCTCAACCAGGGCGCGCGTGTCGGCCTCGTCCAGCTCCTGCGTGCGCTGGCGCACCAGGATGCGCACGGCGGCCACATGCGCGGCCACCAGGTAGTTCTGCACGATGAAGCGGTTGAGGTTATCCACAGCGCGGTGGCGGCTCTTGGGCTCGTCGAGCATGCGTGCGAAGGCGGAGATCAACCCGGTGAGCGACTCCATGTACTGCTTGCGCTGCACGCGGTAGGCGAAATCATCCTTGAGCGTGCCGAGCAACAGATCACGCGCGGCCTCGATAAAGCGCCGGTTGGTGCGCAGCACGTCATCCACCAGCTTGGGCAGGTTGCGGTATTCCCAGGCGGGCAGCACGTAGCTGAAGGCGGTGGCGATGGCCGCGCCGATCAGCGTGTCGACCAGCCGCTCACCGATGGCGCCCTTGCTGCCCGGCAGTAGCAGGTTGATCTGGATGAGCACCTGCACGCACGCAGCGATGGCCGTATAGCGGTATTTGATGGTGACAAATGCGGCGCTGGCGGCAGTGGACAGGTACAGCACGCCCATCAGGATCCACGTCGAGTGCGTGAACCGCAGGATCACCGCTGCAATCACGCAACCGATCAGCGTGCCGAGCACCCGGTCGAAGTTGCGCTGGCGCGTCATGCTGAAGGTCGGCTTGAGGATCACGACGATGGTCAGCAAGACCCAGTAGCCGTGCGACGTGTACGGCAGATGGTCGGCAATCCACAACCCCGCGGCAACCGCCATCGAGATGCGCAGCGCAAAGCGCAGCACCGGCGAGCGCCACGTCAGCTCTTCCAGCACCAGCCGCAGCTCGTACTTCTGGCGCGTCAGGAACGGCGTCATGTCCGGGCGCAGCAGCACCTTGGACAGCTCAACCGGCGTGGCCGTGGCCGCGTGCAGTTGCGCCATCAGGCGGATGGCACCACGCACGGTGGCAATCGATTCCTCTAACGCGGCAATGGCCTCGATTGGAATCCCGTGGTGACCGTGCTGCACCTCCTCAAACGCCGCATCGATGGCGGCCATCTCCTGCTCGTACGACATCGGCGTGGGCGACGGACGGTCGCGGCCCACGGCATAGGCAACGCCTTCGATGTCCTGGCGCAGGCGTTCGATGATCCCGTGCAGCAGGCGCAGGATTTCGGCATCGGCCAGCCATTGGCGCAGGAGCGGGTAGTCAGTGTTGGACGACAGCAGGTACTCGTAGATGTCGAGCATCCGCATGTGGATCTGCACGAGGCGTCCGTCGCTGGCCGTGCGGTTGTCGCGAAAGACGAAGTCGCGCGCCACCTGCTGCTTGTCGGCCACCGAGATCTGCTGGCGCACCAGCGCGTTGAACTGATCGTCGAAATCCTGCGACGCGTCGTAAAAGCCGGCCTTGCGCTCCACATAGACGGCCAGCTCGTACAGGCACTCGGCCAGCACCTGCTCTTTGATGCGGCGGCGCTGGCCCCACGCCACCGCCATCGCAAAAGCCATGTAGCCCATGGCGCCGAGGAAGAACTGCGCGGTGTGCTCCACCGCCTCGCGGAAGGCGAATTCCTCAGTAAAGGTGAGCGTCATGACGAACAGCGCCGCGAACTGCAGCGGCATCGTCTTGTTGCCGTACGCCACCATCATCCCGGCCAGGAAGGTGACCAGCACGATCACCACCGGCAGAACCGCATAGGGTGTCGCCACCGCCACGATAAAGGTGACGGCGGTGGTCAGCAGCACGCACGCCATCATCTCGTTGAACTTGTGCCGCAGCGGGCTGGGCAAGTCCATCAGGCTGGTGCACAGCGCACCGATCGACACCACCATCGCGCCCTGCAGCTCCATCACCGAGAGCGCGAGCAGCGTCAGGCCAATCACGCCGGTGGCGGTGCGGATGCCGCGCGATACGTAGTGGCTGTAGAGGAAGGTGCGTGGATCGTGGGCGTAGTCCATCGGCTGCGCAGATCAGGCGACCGACTTGCCGCGTGCGGCGCGCGCATCACGCACAACCTTGCGGCCAGCGGCGCGCTTGCCCAACCATGCCGAGCGCAGCGGCGACGGATCGGACGCCAGTGCCAGCGTGAACTGCGGCGTGGCGTCGGTGGCGAGCGTGACGTCCAACGCCATCAGCTCGTCGCGACGGAACACATGCACGGACACCGTATCGCCGGCACGATGGCGCGCCATGGTCTTGTCGAGCTGGCCGGCCGGCACGCGCAGGCCGTCCACGGCAACGATCAGGTCACCGGCAGACAGGCCGGCACGCTGTGCCGGGCTGCCGTCAAGCACCTGCTGCAGCTTGACGAAACCGTTCTCGGCGCCAGACTTGACGCCCAGGGCAAGCGCCGTCTCGGCCGCCTTGCGCGTGGCGCTCACGCCCATCGCCTTGAACAGCGCCGGCAGCGGCGGATCATCGCGCCCCTCGGTCAGTTGGCGCACCAGTGTGCGCAGGCGCAGGCCGGTGACCTCTTCCATCAGGGCGATCAGCCCGGCTTCGGTCACACCGCGCTGCGCGTGGCCGGCAGCGTAGAAGTCGCGGCCGTAGGTGACCCACAGGGCGCGCATCACGTCGTCGAGCGACGTGGCGCCATCGGTCTGCGTGCGGATCGTCAGGTCCAGTGCCAGCGCCACCAGTGAACCCTTGGTGTAGTAGCTAACGATGGCGTTGGGGGCGTTCTCATCCTGGCGGTAGTACTTGGTCCACGCGTCGAACGAGCTTTCGGCCACGCTCTGCTTCAGGCGGCCGCTGCCGCGCAGTACGCCGTTCCAGGTCTTGGCAACCATCTCCAGGTACTGCGCCTCGGAAATCAACCCCGAGCGCACCAGCATCAGGTCGTCGTAGTAGCTGGTGAAACCTTCGAACAGCCACAGCAGCGGCGTGTGCACCTCGCGGTCGAGCGCGTACGGCACGAAGGTGGCCGGCTTGATGCGCTTGACGTTCCAGGTGTGGAAATACTCGTGGCTGACGAGGCCGAGGAAGGTGCGGTAGCCCTCGGTGGTCTCGTCGCGGCCGGTTACGGGCAGATCACCGCGTGCGCACATCAGTGCGGTGCTGGCGCGGTGCTCCAGGCCGCCGTAGCCATCGGTCGTCACCATCGTCATGAAGACGTAGCGGCGGTTGCTGTCGAGGAACGGTGCCGTGGCCGTCTGCGGCTCGAACAGGCGGATCTGCGCTTCGCAAATGCGCTGGAAGTCGCGGGCGATGCGCTCCAGGTCGAGGTTGGGCACGCGGCCGGTGAAGACGGCGTCGTGCTGCGCACCGCAGGCCTCGAACGAGACCATCTCGAAGGTGCCCATCTCGACGGGGTGGTCGATCAGCTCGTCGTAATCGGCGGCTTCGTACCAACCGAAGCCGTAGCGCTTGGCGCCAGCCTTGCCCTGGATGCGGCCCGTGGCCTCGCGCAGTGCGGTGGCAACGCGCCAGCCTCGGTAGGCGTCGCCGGCCGGCGGCTGGATGTCGATCAGGCAGCGCTGGTCGTCGGCGCCTTCCACGCGCAGGAAGACCGACGTACCGTTGAAGAAGCCGTGCGTGGCGTCCAGGTGCGCGGCCCGCACCGACAGGTCCCACGCGTAGACGTCATACGAAACCGTCAGCGGCCCGCTGCACGGCGTGGCCCACCAGGTGTCCTTATCGACCTTGGTCAGGCGCACCGGCCGATCGCCCGACGATGCCTCGATGCGCACGATGTTGCGCGCGAACTCCCGGATCATGTAGCTGCCCGGAATCCACGCCGGCAATGAGAAGCGCTGTCCCTGTGGATCAGGCGAATCGACCGTGACGGTGACGGTGAAAACGTGCGCCTCGGGCGCGGCGGGGGCGATGGTGTAGCGGATCGGCTTCATGGCGGACATTGTAGCGTTGCCGTCCCATGCTGCCGAAAGCAAATCGTCCGGAAATCCGCCTAACGGTTGACGTCGACGACCACGCGCCCGCGCATCTTGCCGGCCATGATGTCATGCGCCGCGTCGATAGCCTCCGAGAGCGTCACCTCACGCGTGATGGCCTCCAGGCGATCGGGCAGCAGATCAGTGGCCAGGCGTTGCCACGCTGTCTGGCGCAACGCACGCGGCGCCATCACGCTGTCGATGCCGCACAGCGTCACGCCACGCAGGATGAACGGCGCGACGGTGGCCGGAAAATCCATGCCCTGTGCCAGCCCGCACGCTGTGACCACGCCGCCGTAACGCACTTGCGCGCAGGCATTGACCAGCGTGTGCGAGCCGACCGAGTCGACCACCGCGGCCCAGCGCTCCTTCTGCAGCGGTTTGCCGGGTGCGGACAGCTCCGCGCGGTCAATTACATCGGCGGCGCCCAGCGCGCGCAGGAAATCCGCCTCGCTCGTCTTACCGGTGGAGGCGACCACGCGATACCCAAGCTTGCCCAGCAGCGCGATGGCGACCGAGCCGACACCGCCCGACGCGCCCGTCACCAGCACCTCGCCGTCGCCCGGTTTCACGCCAGCGCGCTCCAGCGCGAGCACCGACAGCATCGCCGTGTAGCCCGCCGTGCCGATCGCCATGGCTTGGCGCACGTCCAGCCCCGCCGGCAACGCGACCAGCCAGTCGCCCGACAGGCGTGCGCGCTGCGCGAGGCAGCCCCAGTGTGCCTCGCCGACGCCCCAGCCGTTGAGCACCACCGCATCGCCCGTCTTCCAGCCCGGATGCGACGACTCCAGCACCACGCCCGCACCGTCAATGCCGGCCACCATCGGCCACTTGCGCACGACGGGGCCGCGGCCGGTGATGGCGAGGCCGTCCTTGTAGTTGATGGTCGACCAGTCCACGCGGATCAGCACGTCACCAGCGGTCACGTCGTTGGCGCGCGCCTCGGGCGAAGACAGCGCCGCATCATCGAGGTCCACGATGTGGGCCAGCGGCCCGCCGTCCTGTTTTTTCAGCATCAGCGCGCGAAACGACATGAAGGTCTCCGATGGTGTTGTGATTGTTGTAATGCGAACGCCCAAAGAAAAAGCGCCGGAAGAACCGGCGCTTTCATGGTGTGGCTTACGACTTCTTGAGTGCGGCGAACTTACGCTCCAGCGTGGCCGCATCGATCAGGCCCGGAGCGCGCGAGCCGTCGGGGAAGATGATGGCCGGCGTGCCGGTCACGTTGAGCTGCTGGCCCAGCTTCAGGTTGGCTTCCAGCGGCGTGTCGCAGGTGCCGGCGCCGCTCGGGGCGGTCTTGGCGGTCATCCAGTCGCGCCAGGCCTTGGCCCGGTCGGCCGAGCACCAGATCTGCTTGGACTTGGTGTTCGAGTCTTCCGACAGGATCGGGAACAGGAAGGTGTAGACCGTGATGTTGTCGACCTGCGTGAGCATCTGCTCCAGCTTGTGGCAGTACGGGCAGTTCGGGTCGGAGAACACGGCGATCTTGCGTGCGCCGTTGCCCTTGACCCACTTCACGGCGCGGTCCAGCGGCAGGTCGGACCACTTGATGCGGTTCAGCTCGGCCAGGCGCTCTTGCGTGAGGTTGGTGGCGGTCTGCGTGTCGAGCAGGTCGCCGTTCAGGACGTAGCGGCCGGTGGCATCGCTGTAGACGACCTGGCTACCGAGGTTGATCTCGTACAGGCCGGCCAGCGGCGACTTGGTGACGCTCTTGATCTCCACGTTGGAGCCCAGGGCCTTCTGCACGGCGGCCTTGACCTTGTCCAGTGCGGGTTCAGCCGCACCGGCGCTCAGCATGTAACCCGCGCCAATGGCGGCCACAGTCACCGCCGAGGCGATGGCCGCCACCCGAATACGAAACGACATAAAAGCTCCAGAAACCCCGAAAGCGCTGATGATGCATCAACCCAGCGCGTGCTTAATCAATAAGCGTTTGATGAATGGCGTCATGCCCACCATGCGCATGCCCGCATTGCGTACCGTGCGGGGCAGCGCGCCCGGCAGGGCGAACAGCTTGTGCAGACCATCCGTGGCGGCCGTGAGTGAGAGCAGGTCTTCGCGGCGGGCACGCTCGTAACGGCGCAACAACCTCAGATCGCCATGATCGCGCATGGTTTCACGTTCCGCCATCACCTTGCCAATTTCTGCGACATCGCGCAGCCCCAGGTTCATGCCCTGCCCGGCCAGCGGATGGATCACATGGGCCGCATCGCCCACCAGCGCCACGCGCGGTGCGACCGCCCGGCTGGCGTGCTGCAGGATCAACGGGAAGCCCTGCGCGGGTGTGATGTTCGACAAGCGCCCAAAGCGGGCGGCGATGGCGCCACCTGCGGCGGCCTCTACCGCACGGCAGAGCGCATCGGGCGACAGGGCCAGCAGTTCACGCGCGTGGTTCTCATCGGCCGACCACACCATCGAGACACGTCGATCGGGCAACGGCAGCATGGCGAGGATCTCGCCGCGCGCGGGCGTGGCGTCGTCGGCTGCGGCAGCCTGCTCGGCGGAGGTGCCGAGGAACCACTGCCATGCGGTGTCCTGATGCCAGTGTTCGGCCTGGAAGTTGGCGACCACGCCCAACTGGCGATACGGCCGCGCCTCCGCCTGAATGCCGGCCTGCTCGCGCACCCACGAGTGTTTGCCGTCAGCACCGATCACGCATTCGGCGCGGATCACCTGCCCATCGGCCAGGGTCAGGCGCACGGCGTCGGCTTCCATTTCGAAACCGGTGGCAGCGTGCTGGAAGGTCTGCACGGTGTGGGCGAAGCGCAGTGCGGTTTCCAGCGCGCGCTCGACCAGTGAGGATTCGGCAATCCACGCCAGTTGCGGCGCGCCGGCTGCGTAGGCGGAGAAATGCAGATCGGAATGGCTGTGCTCGCCACGCGCGGCTGCATCATCGCCAAAGATGCGCATGTCGTGCACCGGCTGCACCCGCGTCATGTCGAGTGCGGGCCAGATGCGCAACTGCTCCAGCAGCGCCTGCGAGCTGGACGAGAACGCGTAGACGCGCGCGTCCCAGGCATCAGGCCCGGTCGGAGCAGGCGACGGCGCGGGCGGCGCGATCAGCGCCACGCGCAAGCCAATCTGCGCAAGCCGCAGCGCGCACGCGCGCCCGACGATACCGCCACCGACCACCGCCAGATGGTAGGCCGGCGCCGACTTGGGAGAGGAAAACGCGGGTGTATTCATGGTGCGCCGATTATAGCGGCGGGGGCAGGCGCGGCTTTGCGGTCGCGCAAATGTGTCACGGCAGGCACCCAACGCTGAAATGGGGCCGGTTGGTGTTTACGCCTAGGCAGTCACCAGGCAACGCCTGAATCACTTGCAAGGATTGCGACGGGGGATGCATTTGTCGGTCGCCTGAAGTGCGCCCTTCACCCCGAAAGTGGTCATGCCTTGGCTTGCTCGCCACCCCTTGATGTGATGCTATTTCCACCTCGCGATTTCCGCCAACGCGCTACTCAAGTCATCGCCTGGGATGGACGATAAAAGCCGGGCAATTCGACGTTTTGACGCACGCGACCCGCCGATAGAGTGCGGGTCCGATCCACGGATTCCTGATCGCCATGTGGACTCTCTCCCATATGACGCCGCTGCCCAGGCTGATTGCCGGCGCGGCCCTGCTTGCACTGGTTGGCTGTGCACAACTGCAGACGCAAGCGCCAGCCTCCCCCACCGCCCGCACCGCAGCGGCAGGTGAGGTCATGAGCTTCACCATTCCACCCGATGCGTTGGGCGCGCACGACCCGCAACTGACCGCCGTGCTGACCAAGGCCGGCGCACTGGCTGCCGCGCAGAAGCGCCCCGCGACCATTCAGGTGGCCGCGCTGGCGCAAGACTTCCGCTACCTGAACCAAGCGCTCTGGAACGGCGTGCCCGCGCAGCGTGCCGGTTACGTCCACCTGGAAAACCTGACCGTCAGCGCGAGCCAGCCTTACAGCGTGACGATCCGCACGCAGGATTAAGAGGAATGTCATGCGTATGACCCATCTACTCTTCCCGCTGACTGTCGGTCTGCTGGCGGTGCCGGCTTCTGCATTGGCCGCGCCGCCCGATTCCCTGATGCCGGCAACCGCGGCTGCCGCTGCGGCCGACAAGGTCTATCCGCCCCTGCCCTCGCTGGCGATGCTGCCGCCCGGCGGCGGCAGCGAAGTTGAACCCGCGCCTGCAGTCCGTACACGGGGCGGCAAGCACAAAGCTGCCTTCGTGCAGGTGCGCAAGGCGGCCGAGCCGGTGCCGCGCATGGTGGTGTCGGACGCGTCGCATACGTATCTGGTCGGCGTTGAGCGTCAACTCGAAGCCGCCCTGCAGAAGTAACCACTCAACGACCGCCAGCCGGAGCCCGCCGCCATGCACGCCACCCCCACCCTTCGCTTGATCTGTGGACAACTTGGCGCGGCGCTGCTGTTGGCCGCCGCCAGCTTCGCGGCCCAGGCGGCCGGCAATTGCTTTGAGCAGGCCGGCGCCTACCAGGGCGTCAACCCGACGGTACTACGCGCCATCGTGTGGTTTGAATCGAAGGGCGATCCGAATGCCGTGCACCGCAACGCCGATGGCTCGGTCGACATCGGCCAGGCGCAGATCAACTCGATTCATTTCAGTACGCTGGCGCGCTATGGCGTACCGCGCCGCGCGCTGACCGATGCCTGCGTCAACGTGTTCGTGGCGGCCTGGCTGCTCAAGCAAAAAATGGTTCGTCACGGAAACACATGGCGCGCCATCGGGGCGTACCACTCCGAAACGCCTGCGCAACGCGATTCCTACGCGCGCAGCATCCAGCGCGTGCTGGTGTCGTGGGGGGAGTTGCAGCCCCGCTGAACTGCGTGCTGCAGGCCGCCTGCTTAGAACCTGTTCACGATCCGTAGCGAGCGGCCTGAGATTGGCTCGAGAAACGCAGCCGTACACGGGTACGGCGAGTATCGCAGGGCCAAGATCGGGGCGCGCAGTAGGATCGTGGACAGGCTCTTAGTAGTACGAGACGGTGGCGTATGCCTGACGGGCGCCGATGGAACGGCGCTCACCGCTCACCAGGCGCATCAGATCGTCCTGGCGCGGGCAGACCAGCGCACGCACGCGGGCGTCGTTGGCCAGGATGCGCATCATCAAGTCGCGCTTGCGTTGCAACTCGTCAGGCAACAGGGCCGGGCGCTGGCCGTGGCCCAGGCGCTCCATGTAGACCGCGCACTCGCGTTCCAGCGCGCTCACGCCGTCCCAATCGCCCATCTCGGCTGCCACAACCATCTCTGCAGACAGGGTGGCGATGGCCTCATAGCAGGCAAACAGGCTGTCGTTGCTGGCGACCATGTGGGTCGGGCGGGCGGCGGTGGCGACGGTCCAGGACATGCTGTGCTCCCCAATGCAGATTTGTTGTTTGCGGGAACACAGTGCAATAGGTATGCCTGCCCTTGGCGGCACCTACCATTCACGGTGACATGGAAGATGAAGATCCTTGCCCAGCTTGACTCTTCGCCACATGGCCGGGACTTCCCCACCCCCTCCCCGGCACCGATCAACACGGGGGAAATCAGCGAAGTTGTTACGTTTTTGAACGTAACGCGTAACGGCGCCGTAACGCGTTTTCAGCGGGCCTCGCCAGCCTGCCGGGAATCGCCTTGCGTCCCCAATGTGACTTCCTAGAATTCGAGAATGGCGCGCCGCAGTTGGGCTGCGGGGCCGCTTGAGTCCGCTTGTCTTCGATACCGCCGGCCGTCTGCCCGCGCGTTTCCGACCCTCCATCCGGGCCCAGCCCCGACATCTGCCAACCGGGCCGATGGCCCCGCGTGGCGCGCAATCGTCAACCGCGTCGGATGGAGGAAACATGAGCTACCACCTGGAAGGCAGGCTGCTTGAAGTCTGCAATTGCCGCGTCCTATGCCCGTGCTGGATCGGCGAAGACCCCGATTTCAAGGTCTGCGACACGATCGTGGCGTGGCACATGGACCAGGGCACGATTGACGGCGTCGACGTGTCCGGCTGCACCATCGCCGCCGTTGCGCGCGTGCCGGGCAACATCCTGGAAGGCAACTGGACCGCGGCGATCTTCGTGAACGATTCCGCATCAGACGCGCAAGAGAAAGCGCTGCTCAAGGTGTACACGGGGCAGGCAGGCGGGCCGATTGCGGATCTGGCCAAGCTGATCGGCACGGTCGTCTCAGTCGAGCGCGCGCCGATCACGTTCGACATCGTAGGCGCCAAGGGCACGCTCAAGATCGGCACCGATTACTACGCCGAACTCGAACCCTACCTTGGCCCAAGTGGCGCGCAAACCACGCTGGCCGATACTGTGTTCTCCACCGTGCCTGGTGCGCCGGTGTTCGTGGGCAAGGCGCCGGTCTACCGCTCGAAGAATGCAGACATCGGCATCAACGTCGACATCCAGAACCACAACGCGCTGCAGAGCACGTTCCTGTTTGATGCGTGAGTGCAGCGGCCACCATGCGTGTCGCGGCATCCCGCCATCAACGTGTCTTCCTGCCGGTGCTGGCCGGCTTGGTGACGCTTGCCTGGCTCACGCTGTGGCTGTGGGCGCGTAGCCCGTATGGCCGCTATCTCGATCACGGTGACTGGACGGCCTCCGGCCCGGCAGCGTGGCTGTGCCGTGTGGTGCCAGCCGGTTCGGTCGTCGTGCCGGCTGCGTTGTATGCACTGGCCTGGACGCTGATGATCTTAGCGATGATGCTGCCGACCACGCTGCCGCTGTTTCAGGCCTTTGACCGTGTTGTGGCTGGGCGGGCAGATCGCCCACGCCTGCTGGCGCTGCTGGGCGTGGGTTACCTGGCGGCCTGGAGCGCGTTCGGCCTGCTGGCGCACGGGCTGCATGCCTTGCTGCTCGCCGGAGTCGCGCAGGTGCCCTTGCTGGGCTGGCATGGCTGGCTGATTGGTGCGGCCACACTGGCGGGTGCAGGCGCATTCCAGTTCAGCGCGTTGAAGTATCGATGCCTTGATCAGTGCCGCTCGCCGCTGAGCTTCGTCATCGGCCATTGGCACGGTCCCGCGCCACAGCGGCAGGCGTTCATGCTGGGTCTGCGGCACGGGCTCTTTTGCGTGGGCTGCTGCTGGGCGTTGATGCTGCTGATGTTTGTGGTGGGTGCGGGCAGCCTGGGCTGGATGCTGGTGCTGGCCGCCACCATGGCCATCGAGAAGAACGTCTCATGGGGACGGCGGCTGTCTGCGCCGCTGGGCCTGTCGCTGCTGGCAAGCGCGGCGGTGCTGGTGGCCCCGCATGTCTGGGGCGCCCTGCCTTTTGCATAGCGCCGCAATGGACCCAGCCAACGACCGCCAACTCGCCTTGCGCACGGTGCTGCTCACTAGCATCACCATGGTGGCGTTCGCCTCCAACTCGCTGCTGTGCCGGCTGGCGCTGCAGCACGCCGCCATCGATGCGGCGAGCTTCTCCAGTATCCGCCTGGTTTCAGGGGCGATCACGCTGGCCATTCTCGTGCGCATCAGCGCCAGGCGGGCACCACAGGCACGCGTGGATTGGGCGGCGGCGGCCATGCTCTTCGCCTATGTCGCGTTCTTCTCGTTTGCGTATCTCACGCTCAGCGCGGGCACGGGCGCGCTGATCCTGTTCGGCGCGGTGCAGCTCACCATGCTGGGCGCGGGCCTCTATGCGGGCGAACGGTTCGAGCCGCTTGGCTGGCTGGGTTTTGCGCTGGCGCTGGGCGGGCTGGTCTATCTGGTCTCCCCCGGCGTGACGGCGCCAACGCCACTGGGCGCCGCGCTGATGACTGTGGCCGGCGTGGCCTGGGGCGTGTATTCGCTGCGCGGCCGCGGGCTCGACAATCCGCTGGGCGCCACGGCCGGCAACTTCCTGCGCGCGGCCCCCATGGCGCTGGCCTTGAGTGCGGTGCTGTACAGCCGCGCACATGTCAGCCCCGGCGGCATCGTACTGGCGCTCGCTTCGGGCGCCATCACCTCGGGCATCGGCTATGTGATCTGGTACGCCGCCCTCAAGGGGTTGTCGGCGATCCGCGCGGCGGCGGTACAACTGTCGGTGCCGCCCATTGCGGCGTTTGGCGCGGTGCTGTTTCTGGCCGAACCGTTCACGCCGCGCCTGGCCACCGCGTCCGCCGCCATCCTCGGCGGCATTGCCCTGGTGCTGGCCAGCCGCACGCAGCGCAAGCGCGCCGAGGCGGCATCCCAAGGTTAGAACGACCCCGTCGGGTACAATCACGCCTTTCCGTGAACGACGCGCACAGCCCTGTTTCTGCTGTGCTGCCGCCGCTCTCTTCGGCACCCTCGGCGTCACGCAACCCCTTGATTTAGAGCCTTTTTCACCATGAGCCTCCAATGCGGCATCGTCGGTCTGCCGAACGTCGGCAAGTCGACCCTGTTCAATGCCCTGACCAAAGCCGGCATCGCCGCCGAGAACTACCCGTTCTGCACCATCGAGCCCAACGTGGGCGTGGTGGAAGTGCCGGACGCGCGTCTGGCCGCGCTGGCCGACATCGTCAAGCCGGAGCGCGTGCTGCCGGCGGTCGTTGAGTTCGTCGACATTGCAGGCCTGGTGGCAGGTGCGTCCAAGGGTGAAGGCCTGGGCAACCAGTTCCTCGCCAACATCCGTGAAACGGACGCCATCACCCATGTGGTGCGCTGCTTCGAAGATGAAAACGTGATCCACGTGGCCGGCAAGGTCGACCCGATCGCCGACATCGAAGTCATCAACACCGAACTCGCACTCGCTGACCTGGGTACGGTGGAAAAGGCGCTGCAGCGCTACACCAAGGCCGCCAAGTCGGGCAACGACAAGGAAGCCGCCAAGCTGGTCGCCGTGCTGGAAAAAGCCCAGAAGGTGTTGGACGAAGCCAAGCCGGTGCGCGGCCTGAACCTGACCGATGAAGAATGGGCGACGATCAAGCCGCTGTGCCTGATCACCGCCAAGCCGACCATGTACGTCGCCAACGTGCGCGAAGACGGCTTCGAGAACAACCCGCACCTGGACGCCGTGCGCAACTACGCCGCGCAGACGAATTCGCCGGTGGTGGCCGTGTGCGCTGCCATCGAAGCGGAAATCGCTGACCTGGACGACGCCGACAAGATCGAATTCCTGGCCGACATCGGCATGGAAGAGCCGGGCCTGAACCGCGTGATCCGCGCAGCGTTCAAGCTGCTGGGCCTGCAGACCTACTTCACGGCTGGTGTGAAGGAAGTGCGCGCCTGGACGATCCACATTGGCGACACGGCCCCGCGCGCGGCTGCGGCCATCCACACGGATTTCGAACGCGGCTTCATCCGCGCCCAGACGATTTCCTACGACGACTACATCCAGTTCAAGGGTGAACAAGGCGCTAAGGAAGCCGGCAAGATGCGCGCCGAAGGCAAGGAATACATCGTCAAGGATGGCGATGTGCTGCACTTCCTGTTCAACGTGTAAGCAGCCTGTCGCAACGAAAAAGCCCCGCACTGCGGGGCTTTTTTCATGGGCAACGCGCAAGCCAAAACCGTCTGCCCTCAACCCAACTCCACGCCCTTGAGCTCCGGCACCAAGAAAAACGTCGCCAGCATGTCCAGCACATAGATGCCGGCCAGCAACGCAATCGCCACCGGAAAGGAATACGCTGCCGCCAGGCTGCCAATCGCCACCGGACCAAACCCGCCGATGGCGCGGCCAATGTTGAACAACACGTTCTGCGCTGTCGCCCGGGCAGCGGTCGGGTAGGCCTCGGAGATGAGCGCGCCGTACCCGCCGATCATGCCGTTGACGAACAAGCCCATGACGGCGCCGGCCCACAGCATCGTCATCGGGTCGGTCAACTGCGCATAGGTGAGCACCATGACCACGGCACCGGCCTGGAAGAACAGGAAGGTCGGCTTGCGCCCGATGCGATCGGCCAGATGGCCGAAGACGAAGATGCCTACCATCATCCCCAGTACTGTCACCGAGGTCCACAGCGCGGACTTGGTGAGCGAGAACCCCAGCGTCTTACTGAGGTAGGTGGGCAGCCAGATCATGATGCCGTAGTAGCCGAAGTTCTGGACGGCACACAGGATCACGATGCCCAGGCTGGTGCGCGTGGTGCGCGCGTCGGCCACCAGCAGCTTGAAGGTATTGGGCTTCTTGCCTGTGGTCTTGCACGCCGCATCCATATTGCGCACGAACACTTCCGGCTCGTGCAGCTTGCTGCGCAACACCCAGGCGACCAACGCCGGCGCCATACCCAGCACGAACATGCCGCGCCAGCCAATGAGCGGCAGCAGCAGCGGCGTGAGCAATGCGGCCAGCAGCACGCCCGATTGCCAGCCCAGTGCCACGTAGCACGACACCCGCGCCCGCTTGTGCGCGGGCCACGCCTCAGCCGCCAGCGCCATACCGATGCCAAACTCGCCGCCCAGCCCAATGCCGGCGATGGTGCGGTAGACCAGCAGATCCGCAAACCCCTGCGCAAGCGCGCACAGGCCCGTGAACACCGCGAAAAGCACGATGGTCCAGGTCAGCACGCGCACGCGGCCATACACGTCGCTCAACGCCCCGAACAGGATGCCGCCCGCCACCGCGCCAATCAGCGTCCAGGTCACCAGGGCACCGGACTGGCTCGGCGTCAGGGCCAGCGCCGCGCTGATGGCCGGCAGCATGAAGCCGAGGATCAGCAGATCGAACCCGTCCATCGCATAGCCGATGGTCGAGCCGGCCAACGCTTTCCAGGCATAGGCCGATGTCTGCATGGGATGCGACACCGCGGTACCAGTGCCCGCGGGCGATGCGCTTACGTTCGCTTCCATCAGGTCGCTCCTACAACACCTTGCGCAAAAACTCCCGCGTGCGCTCATGCTTGGGTGCAGTAAAGATCTGCTCCGGCGGCCCCTCTTCCATGATCACGCCCTGATCGATGAAGAACACACGGTTGGCCACCTCGCGCGCAAAGGCCATTTCGTGCGTGACGACCACCATCGTCATGCCCTCCTCAGCCAGCGACTTCATGACCTCCAGGACCTCGCCCACGAGTTCCGGGTCCAGCGCAGAGGTCGGCTCATCAAAGAGCATCACGGTCGGTGACATGGCCAGTGCACGCGCAATGGCCACGCGCTGTTGCTGACCACCCGAGAGCTGGCTCGGGAACGCGTCGATCTTGTCGAGCAGGCCGACCTTGCGCAGCAGTTGCTCGGCCACCACCACGGCTTCGTCGCGCTTCATGCGGCGCACCTGCATCGGCGCGAGCACGATGTTGTCGAGCACCGACATGTGCGCAAACAGGTTGAAGCGCTGGAACACCATGCCCACGCTGGCGCGCATCTTGTTCATGTCGGTCTTCGGGTCTTCCACATGGAAACCGTTGACGAGCACTTCACCGCCCGAGACCGTTTCCAGCCCGTTCAGGCAGCGCAGGAAGGTGCTCTTGCCAGAGCCCGACGGGCCGATCACGCACACCACTTCACGCTCTTCAATGCGGCATGTGATGCCGCGCAGCACGTGTGCGTTGTCGTATTGCTTCTGCAGGTTGTTAACGACGATCACTTTTGCCGTACCTCGATTCCAGATGTTGAACACCGGCCGACAGGACCAGCGTGATCGCCCAATAGATGAGCGAGATCGTCAGATACGGCTCCCAGTAGCGCGCATAGGCGCCCGACACAGTGCGTGCGGCATAGGCGAGTTCCGCCAGGCCGATGGCCGACGCCAGCGACGAATCCTTGACGATGGCGATGGCGTTGTTGCCCAGCGGCGGCAGCATGCGACGAAACGCCTGCGGCAGCACGACGCGGCGCAACGTCTCCATGTAGGTCATGCCCAATGAGCGTGCCGCCTCCGATTGGCCGCGATCGATCGACTGAATGCCGGCGCGGAAGATCTCCGACACATACGCCCCCGCATTCAGCGAGATGGCGAGCACCGCCGACGTGAACGCACCGTATTGCTGGCGCACTTCCCGCGCCACATCACCGCTGAGGATCAGGCCATCCGCCGGGTTGATCAGCACCGGCATCAGCGCAAAGTGGATCAGCAGGATCTGCACGAACAGCGGCGTGCCGCGGAAGAAGCTGACATAGAAGCGCACCGGATACTGCACCGCGTAGCGCAGAAAATACTTGGTGAAGCCGTGACGCGCCTCGGCCAGCCGGCCAACACCCAGCACCAGCCCAAGCAACGTGCCGGCAATCACGCAGATCACCGTGCACTTGAGCGTCATCAGCGTGCCCTCGACGAAGAGCGGCAGGTATTCGCCGATGATGTTCCACTGGAACCCACCCATGGGGACCACCTCTTTTACGGAAGAACAGAATGAAACGAGCCGGCAGTGCCGGCTCCGGAAATCGCGTGCGGTAAGCGAACGCCGCTTACTGCTGCGGCAGCGTCGGCACGTTCGCGTCGAACCACTGCTTGTAGATCTTGGCGTAGGTGCCGTCAGCAACAACCTTCTTCAGGCCGGTGTTGATCTGGTCGAGCACCACCTTGTTGCCCTTCTTGACCGCGATGCCGAAATACTGCGGCTTGAACTTCGCGTCGGAGACCAGGCTGAACGGCTTCTCCGGGTGGCTCTTGATGTAGAACTTGATCACGCCCACATCACCGACCGCCGCATCGACACCGCCGCGGTACAGCTCTTCGAGCATCAGCGGCGTGTTGTCGAAGCGCCTGATAGCCGTGCTCGTGCGGCCAAGTTCTTCCGAGACCGCGATGTCACCCGCGCTCGAGGCCACCACGCCGACCTGGCGCTTCTTCAGGTCGGCCAGGCCACCGATCTTGGCATTCGGCGCGGTGATGATCACCTGTCCGGCCGGAAAGTACGGCGCCGAAAAATCGACCATCTGCTTGCGCTGGTCGGTGATGGTGATGCCGGAAA
The DNA here is from genome assembly GCF_000801955.1 of Ralstonia sp. A12. Classification (GTDB taxonomy): domain Bacteria; phylum Pseudomonadota; class Gammaproteobacteria; order Burkholderiales; family Burkholderiaceae; genus Ralstonia. The sequence goes on along the minus strand of NZ_JSZO01000013.1, from coordinate 171,769 downwards.
TGATGATGTCGCGGTCGCCCTGGTTGAGCGTGGCAAAGATGCCTTCCCACGGCGTGCTGATCAGCTTGACGTTGAAGCCACCCGCCTTACCGATGGCCTTGATGAGGTCGACGTCGAAGCCCGTCAGTTCCTTTTGCGGGGTTTCGAACTCGAACGGGCGGTAGGTGCCGCCAGCGCCGACGGTGTAGGTGGGCTCCGCCGACTGTGCAAGCGGTGCCACGGCGAAGGTGGTCAGGACAGCAACGGCAGCCATGACGAAGCGCTTTTTCAGCATGTTGGAGTCTTCCCGGCGGGTGTTGTGAGCAGGGCGCTGATGATACTCCTCCGTATGCCGCACAAAAATGCGGGCCAGCCGCAATTGCCACGCTCGTAGGGTGCCGCAATTGGGGCGGAAGCCAGCACCTGCGTTACCGCCACAGGCTAGCGTCGCCCAAACAGCGCCCAACGGCCGTTGCAACGATGAGGCGACTACACATCACTTTTTTACATGCGATGCAGATCGATAAGGCAGCGTCGGCGATGTGTGGCACTTCCGGTTCAATGTCTCCGGCAAGTTCAACGAAAAAAACCCCGCAAGGCGGGGCTTTTTCCATGGCCGTCGATCGTGGCGACGACAACTAGCGTAGCCCATAGCCGTAGACGTTCTTGTCCGCACTCTCGTACCAGTTGCCCTTGGACCAGAACACCTCATCACGGGCAGCGTCAAAGCCGGCCACGCCCAGATAGCCCTTGATCGCCAGGCGATGCCAGGAGTGCCCCCAATCGCGCGAGTAGAACACCGCATCGCCCGAGATCTGGGCGCCGTCCGCCTGCCAGGGGTAAATCCACTTTGGCACCTTGTGCGTGCTGCTCACGTTGGCGACCAGCGTTTCCTGGCCGGCCCAGAAACCACGCGTGTACGTACTGGCCGATAGCGGATCGAACGGTGTGGGCAGACTGCCCTGCTCGTTCCAGGCCAGGGTGGCGGTGTCCAGTAGCGCCACCTGCGTGCGCTCGCCGCCGGTATGGTCGATCAAGCCGATCACACGGCCCGCTGGGTTGCGGTAGACCGTGTCGACCCAGGTGTCTTCCAGGCGTTGCGGTGCGCCCACCTGCCAGTGGCCGTCGACGCGGCGCAGTTCAGCGCGGCTGGTCACCAGCATGGCGCCGGCGTAGTACGCGCTGTCGGGCCGGCTGTAGCGGAAACGCTGCGAGACCCAGAGCACCGCGCGCTGGGCATCGAGCTGCACGACCTGCGCATGCACCTCGCCCTGGACTGCCTCGGCGCCCGAGCCCCACTCCACGCCCGACGGCGCCTTGCCACGCACGTGATCCACGTTGACCAGCATTGCCTGAGTAACCGGCACGCGCTGCGCAGTCTTGCCGCCGTCACTGGAGTAGAACAGCGACACCGCACGGTCTGAACCCTGTGCAGCATTGTCTGTACCGGCGGCGGCCGGGGCCTCTGCATCGAAGACCAGACCGTCGCCCGAGTCCACGCTCCACAGCTCCTGCGCACCGAACCCGCTCAGCTTGAGCGCCCAGGCGGAAACATGGCTGGTATCCATGAGCCCGGCGCGCTGCCAGGTCCAGGTCTTGCCCTGATCGTCGCTGCGGAACACGGCGGTCTGCGACGGCGTGCTCTCGCCATTGGCGGGGGCCGGGCGGTCCAGGCTCGTGAGCAGGTAGAGGGTATGTCCGTCCGCGCTGGCCTGCAGGCAGGTGGTGCCGCTGACCGTGGCCACCAGCTCGAAACGGCCCTGCGCGTTCAGGCGCGAGAGAAAGGAGGTTGTCCGCTCGCGCATGCCACGCGCGCCAGTCTGCTCGTCGTCGGTGGCGGCCTTGTCGCGCAGCAGCGCATCGATGTCGATGGGGTGGGCATCCGCGGGCACCACATCGCGCGAACCTTCGTAGCTGCCGATCAACCACGTCGACTGCGGTGTGACGGTCACGCCGGTACACATCTGCTCCATGCCGCGCTGCTCGACAAAGGCCACGCCGCCCAGCGTGCGCTGGTTGGGGCTGGCGCCGCCGATCTCCAGCTTGGCCATGGTGATCTTGCCCATGTACCAGACCGGCGCGGCCAGCAGGATGACCAGCCCGACGCGGCGCAATGTCTTGTTGGAGAAGCGGGAGCGGAGCATGGTTGGCGCGCCTTGTGGAAAGCGCGCCACGATAGCAAAGCGATGTTAACGGCGGTTAACCACGCTCAGCGTTCTAACGTCGCACCACCTGCGGCTGAATGCCCTCTCCGCACCAGCCGGCCTGCATGCGGCGGCCGTCACGCAGATCGATCACGGTGTCGAGCTCGGTCGACTGCTGTGGGCTGGCAAACAGGTAGCGGTAGCGCGCGTTCTCGAACGCAACCTTGAAGCCGGCGGGCACCTGCGCATCAGGCAGCCGGCGCAGCGGGCCGAAACGCGGCACGCCGTCGCGCTCGGGCCAGGCCAGGTCGGCCACCTGTCCGCACAGCAGGCTGCCGCTGCGCGCGAGATCATGCATCGAGAAGAAACCCACCTCGTCGGCAAGGTAACCGGCCACCGGCCCGCTCAGACGGCCGACATACGCACGGCTGACCTCGGTATCGCCCAGTGCCGTGCCCATCGCCTCAAGCTGGAACACGCGATGGCCGCCGATGCCCAGCAGCTCGTCGCTGCCGTCGAGCTGGAAGTAGACGAAATCCGGCGCGTTGCGGATCCGCACGACCTTGTAGATCTCGCCGAAATACAGAATGTCGTTGCCGCTGCGGGCGATGAGGAAGTGCGCGGCGATGGTGTTGCGTGTGAGTGTGTTCCGGCATTGCAGGTCGGGCAGGCCCGGCACCGGACAAGTCGACGGCAGCATCTGGAACGTGGCCGCGCGCACGCCGTCCAGCGGCTTGCCTCGCACGTAGATGCGCTGGCCGTCGCTGATGATGTTGTCGTAGAGCGGCAGCGCAAAGGCCAGCACCGTCAGGTTCGGGCGCACATCGGGGCGCGGCTTGACGCCGTCGAGCGCGTCGAGTTCATACACCCGGCCGCCGTTCACGGCGAACCTGCCGTCGAACACCTCCACCGGGCCGGGCACCATGCCGGCCACCGGCGTCTCATCGTGGTAGATGCGGGCACGGTCGCGCGCCCAGGCGGCATCGGCGGCTGCGCCTTGCGGCGTGAAGACCTGGAAGCTGGCGGCATCCGCGCCCTGGATCGGCGAGGTGTACGAGAACACCATGCGGCCATCGGTCGCATAGCCCTGGCCCAGCGGGCGCAGGCTCGCGCCCTGCGCCGTGAGCCGGTAGTAGTTGCGGGTCTCGGTGACCTCGTTGCGGCGCAGCGGTGCAGGGATCAGGCAGTTGAAATTGGGCGCCGGCCCCGACGAGTGGGGACAGGCCAGCGACGTGTTCACGTCGGTGGTGATGAAATAGCCCTGGCCGTCGATCACGCCAAAGCGGTCACTGCGCATCTCGATCGCATGTTTCTGGCAAGCGTTCGTGCGCTCCGGCCGCAGATCAGAAATGGATTGCCCAGGCTTGGCAGGCGGATACCAATACTCGGTGCAGCTTCGCACCGTATAGGCCTGGCTGGCCACCGGCAGGCCCAGCAGCATCGCCCCGGCCATGACCAGGCCAGCTAGCTGCGCACGCCGCATCAACGGCCGCCCCGCAGCAAACCCCATGCAGCCGGCGCGACCATCGCGCCGATCACCGCAGCTGTCCACGCCATGATTTGTCCATCGGCATACAGGTGCGCAAACTGGCCGCCGTAGTAGCCAACCAATGCCCCGATCACCCCAGCCAGCAGCGCGGCCAGCCACCCAAGGCGCTTGCCGCTCGGATGCAGCCAACGTGCCGCAGCGCCCACTGCCAGCCCAATCCATAGCGGCGCGATCCACCCCATTTGCCTGTTCTCCGTATTGCCGTGCGCGATTCCGCGATTCAATTGGACGCGTACCTTAGCGCAAGGCTGGGCGGAAAACCACACGGAAGGCCACCGCAACGCACTCGCCACAAGGTGACGCATAACCAACATTTTGACACCCAACCACGCCCTGATGGCCCTGTACCCTGCCGAGCGTCGGGGCCGGCGTTATAATCGTGGGTGCTCAAAATTCGTGCCGTTCATTCTTAACCGGCCGCCCCACATGCAGTTGCTGACTCTCGGAATCAACCACCACACTGCGCCGCTTTCCCTGCGCGAGAAGGTGGCGTTTCCGCTCGAGCAGCTTCAGCCCGCGCTGGCCACGCTGCGCCAGCACCTGCCGCACCGCAAGAGCACGGCCGAGGCAGCCATCCTGTCCACCTGCAATCGCACCGAGCTGTACTGCGCCACCGACGGCAACCTGCCCGAAGACACCGCGCACGAGCACGCGATCCGCTGGTTGGCCCACCACCACAACATCGACCCAGGCGAACTTGCGCCCCACGTGTATTCGCTGGGTCAGTCGCTGGCCGTGCGTCACGCGTTTCGCGTGGCCAGCGGGCTCGATTCGATGGTGCTGGGCGAGACGCAGATCCTCGGCCAGATGAAAGACGCCGTGCGCACCGCCACCGAGGCCGGCGCGCTGGGCACGTACCTGAATCAGCTATTCCAGCGCACCTTCGCAGTCGCCAAGGAAGTGCGTGGCACGACGGAGATCGGCGCGCATTCTGTGTCGATGGCCGCTGCCGCCGTGCGCCTGGCGCAGCGCATCTTCGAATCGATTGCCGAGCAGCGCGTGCTGTTCATCGGCGCCGGCGAGATGATCGAACTGTGCGCCACCCACTTCGCCGCACAAAAGCCGCGCGAGGTGGTGATCGCCAACCGCACGCTGGAGCGCGGCGAGAAGCTGGCCGAAGCGCTGTCGAACCAGGGCCTGAACGCCCACGCCGTACGCCTGGCCGAACTGCCGACCAAGCTGGCCGAGTTCGACATCGTCGTCTCGTGCACGGCCAGCACGCTGCCCATCATCGGCCTGGGCGCTGTGGAACGCGCCATCAAGCAGCGCCGCCACCGCCCGATGTTCATGGTCGACCTGGCCGTGCCGCGCGACATCGAACCCGAAGTCGCACGCCTGTCCGACATCTTCCTCTACACCGTGGACGACCTCGGCGCCATCGTGCGCGAGGGCAATGCGCTGCGGCAGGCTGCCGTGGCGCAGGCCGAGGCCATCATCGAGACGCGTGTGCAGAACTTCATGCACTGGCTCGATGCGCGCAGCGTGGTGCCCGTGATCCGCGACTTGCACTCGCAAGCCGAGGTATTGCGCCAGGGCGAGCTGGAACGCGCCCAGCGCATGCTCGCGCGCGGCGATGACCCGGCGCTGGTGCTCGAAGCGCTGTCGCAAGCGCTGACCAAGAAATTCCTCCATGGCCCGACGCATGCGCTCAACCACGCGCAGGGCGAAGGCCGCGAACAGCTCATCGATCTGCTGCCGGCGCTGTTCCGCCAGTCCAGCCACTCCGAGCGCTAGCGCCCGTTGCGTCGCATGCGCGCTGCCCTGGCGCGCAATTTCCGGCGCGGTATCATGCGCCGCCTTCGCCCTCAGCGTTTCCTTCTGCGACTGCCCGAATGAAGCCCAGCATGCTGTCCAAGCTCGACCAACTGGCCGAGCGCATCATCGAAATCAACGCGCTGCTCGCGCGTGAAGACGCCACCGCCAACCTCGACCAGTACCGCAAACTCACGCGTGAACACGCCGAGCTGGAACCCGTGGTCGCGCAATTCGCGGCATGGAAGCAGGCCGAGGGCGACATTGCCACCGCGCAGGAACTGCTGGCCGATCCGGACATGAAGGCGTTTGCTGAGGATGAACTCGGCGCTGCGCGCGAACGGCTGGAATCGCTCGAAGGCGAACTGCAGCGCCTGCTGCTGCCCAAAGACCCGAACGACCACCGCAACATCTTCGTGGAAATCCGCGCCGGTACGGGCGGCGATGAATCTGCGCTCTTCGCGGGAGACCTCTTGCGCATGTACACACGCTTTGCCGAGCGCCAGCGCTGGCAGGTGGAGATCGTGAGCGAATCGGCGTCGGATCTGGGGGGCTACAAGGAAGTGATCGCGCGGCTCGTGGGCGAAGGCGCGTATTCGCGGCTGAAGTTCGAATCGGGCGGCCACCGTGTGCAGCGCGTGCCGGCCACCGAGGCACAGGGGCGCATCCACACCTCCGCCTGCACTGTGGCGATCATGCCTGAGGCCGATGCGCTGGCCGACATCCAGATCAATCCGGCCGACCTGCGCATCGACACCTTCCGCGCGTCCGGTGCGGGCGGTCAGCACATCAACAAGACGGATTCGGCCGTGCGCATTACCCACCTGCCGACCGGCCTGGTGGTGGAGTGCCAGGACGACCGCAGCCAGCACCGCAACAAGGACCGCGCCATGCAGGTCCTGGCCGCGCGCCTGAAGGACCGCCAGGAGCGCGAGGCACAGGCCAAGGAAGCCAGCGCCCGCAAGAGCCTGATCGGCTCGGGCGATCGTTCGGATCGCATCCGCACGTACAACTTCCCGCAGGGCCGCGTGACCGATCACCGCATCAACCTGACGCTGTACAAGATCGACGCGATCATGGATGGCGACATGGAAGAACTCGTGGGCGCGCTGGCTGCCGAGCATCAGGCCGAACAGCTTGCCGCGCTGGGCGAGGATGCCTGATCGCGGCTGATTGTTAAAAAGCGCTCACCCCGTAACATCCGCTTGCGTTTGATACAGCTTTGCGCGGTGGCACGCGGGGGCGGCATTCCTATAATCGATTCCGGTTGTCTGTGCGCGGAGATGTGCACAGCCACCGCCCCCCGAGCCCTGCAACGCAATCGATTTCTGGAGAGGAGAAGCATGAAGACCACCAACGCATTGGCCCTCGCACTGGCCGCCACCGTAGCCTTCGGCCTGGCCGCCTGCGACAAGAAGGACGCAGCCCCGGCCGACGCCGCCAAGGCCGCGATCCAGCAATCGGCCGATGCGGCCAAGAGCGCCGTTGACAGTGCCAGCAATGCAGCCGGCAAGGCCACCGAGGCCGCCGACCAAGCCAAGGATGCGGCCAAGACCAGCATCCTCGACGCCGCATCCAACACCAAGGCAGCGGTATCGAGTGCCATGGCTGCCGGCCAGGACGCCGCGAACAAGGCCATCGACGCCACCACCAAGGAAGTCGAAGGCGCCAAGAAGCCCTAAGCCGCCTACCGCACCTCGCCTCGCACGGGCCCGCGCCACACCGCGCGGGCCCGTGTTATTTTGGCGACCCGATTACGCATTCCCCGCACCGTGTCCGTGCTCTCGCCCGATTCGCTTTCCACCATTGCAGACGCCTTGACTGTGCTGGCCCGCAGCGGCCTGCCCGCACTCGAGGCACGCATGCTGGTCTCCCACGTGACCGGCCTGTCGCGCGTACAACTGATCACACAAGACACGAACCCCATCGATAGCGCCATGCGCATGCACTTGGCCGAACTGGCCGCACGCCGTCTGGCTGGCGAGCCAATGGCCTATCTGCTGGGCGAGCGTGAGTTCTTCGGCCGCATGTTCCGCGTCACGCCAGCCGTGCTGATCCCGCGCCCGGATACGGAGCTGCTGGTCGAGCAAGCACTGGATCGCATCGAAGACCGCGATGCGCCGGACGTACTGGACCTTGGCACCGGCAGCGGCATCATCGCCATCACCATTGCGCTGGCACGGCGCGATGCACGCGTGTGGGCCACCGATGCATCAGCAGATGCACTCGCCGTGGCAATGGGTAACGCGCAAGCGCTCGGCGCCACGAACCTGCATGCCGCACTGGGCGATTGGTACGGCGCGCTGGCAGAGGCTGACGCCCCGCACGTCTTCGCCCTGATCGTCAGCAACCCGCCGTACATCGCCGCCACCGACGAACACCTCGGCCAGGGCGATCTGCGCTTCGAACCCGCTGGCGCCCTCACCGATCATGATGACGGCCTGCGGCATTTGCGCACTCTCATCAACGGCGCCCCGGCGCGCTTGGCCGCCAACGGCTGGCTGCTGCTCGAACACGGCTACGACCAGGGCGAAGCCGTACGCGCGTTGCTGACGGAAGCAGGCTTTGCCGATGTCTTCACCGCACAGGATCTGGCAGGCAACGACCGCTGCAGCGGCGGACGACGCCCTGCCTGAAACGGCGCAGGCCGAATCTCGCTAAAATAGACAGGTTTTCCAATGCGGATGCAGCAGCCCTGCTCATCCCTCACTGAATCGAGTCTCCCCATGAGCACCACGCACGAAAAGATCGACCAGATCGTCAAAGGCCACCCTGTCGTCCTCTTCATGAAGGGCACGGCGCAATTTCCGATGTGCGGCTTCTCGGGCCGCGCCATCCAGATCCTGAAGGCCTGCGGCGTGGACCAGCCGCACACCGTCAACGTGCTGGAAGATGAAGAAATCCGCCAGGGCATCAAGGACTACGCCAACTGGCCGACCATTCCGCAGCTCTACGTCAAGGGCGAATTCATCGGCGGCTCGGACATCATGATGGAGATGTACCAGAGCGGCGAACTGCAGCCGCTGCTGGCGGCCTGATCGCCCTACGCGTCCTCATTTCAGCGTGCGCATTTCAGCGTGACCTCGCCCACAACCTCAGCCCAGTCCGCCGCAGGTGATGCGCAGCGCATGCGCCGCATCATCGTGGCGATCACGGGGGCGTCGGGGGCGATCTACGGTGTGCGGCTGCTGCAGGTGCTGCAAGAACTGCGTGAATCAGCGGGGGTGGAATCGCACCTGCTGATGTCGCCCGCAGGGCTGATGAATGTGCAGCACGAGCTGCACATGACGCGTGAAGAAGTGGAAGCGCTCGCGCACGTGGTGCACAACGTGCGCGACATCGGCGCGACCATCGCCAGCGGTTCGTTTTCTGCCGAGGCAATGGTGGTGGCGCCGTGTTCGATGCGGACGCTGGCGGCCGTCGCGCATGGGCTGTCGGACAACCTCATCGCCCGCGCAGCCGACGTCACGCTCAAGGAGCGCCGTCGCCTGATCCTCATGGTGCGCGAAACGCCGCTGAATCTGGCACACCTGCGCAACATGACGGCCGTCACCGAGATGGGCGGCATCGTCTTCCCGCCCGTGCCCGGTTTCTATCAGCGCCCCAAGACCATCGACGACCTGGTCGACCACACAGTCGGGCGCGTGCTCGACCTGCTGGGCCTGCCGCAGACGCTGGCGCCGGGCTGGCCGGGGCTGCGTTCAGCGGATTAAGGTCCGTACACGGCCTGGCGGCTGATCAACGGCGTCCGCCGTGGTAGTTGAAGTAGACCGACGGCCCCCAATAGCCGTAACCGCCGTAGTAAGCCGGATAGGCTGGAGCCGCATAGACCGGTGCAGGCGCGACCGCCACCGGTGCCGGATACACCGCACAACCCCCAAGCGTCGCGGCCAACAGGGCCAGAGCCACGATTTTCATGATTAGCGTCCTTTGGCCCCTCCAATGAGGCCATGCGGACGTTATAAGCCGGCGCGGGCGACGCCGGGGTCATGCGGGTGTAAGGGATGTAACGGAACACTACGAGCGTGTGTCCGTAAGCTCACTACTGTGACGCGGGCTTCCCTGCTGCAGGTTTGTTGGCTGCGGCAGGCGCAGAAGCCGCCACGCCGGAAGCCGGCTTCGGCGCATCCGGGTCCACCTCTGCGCGCATCTGATCCATGACCGCACCGGCGCGCGGCGACCAGAGGAATTCCACCGTACCGTTCTGCGGCTCTTCCGGAATCGCGTACATCGTCACGATGGTCTGTTGGCCGGCCCAGCGCGCACGCAGCGAATCAACGGTCTTGCCCGACTTCAGCTTGAGCGCCGCCTTGCCTTCCTGCGCGGGCTTGCCATAGCGATCCGACAGCGCCTGGAACACGCGCTGCTCCGTATCGACACCACGCGTGGGCACGAACATGCCGGCGATGTTGCCATCCTGATCAATCAGCAGCACGGCCTGCGGGCCGTCCATCAACTCAGGGCGCTTGCCCGACGGCACACCCAGCGAGCGCGTGCGGCCGTGCGATTCCAGCGTGTCGGAGCAGTATTCGGAGACATCCTTGCCGCCTGCACTGCGCACGTCCTCGCACGAGGGCAGCTTGCGCAGCGGCTTGCCGAGCGGGAAAGCGTCGAGCAGCACCGCCACGTCGCCCGGATCGCGCACCGCCTTGGCCGGCGCCTCCGCCTTCGGTGCCGCCTTGGCCGCAGGTGCGGCAAACGCCACCGGTACCAGCAGCGAGGTCGAGAAAACGAGCGCTACCGCGCCGCGCGTCCAGCAAGTCATGCGAACTCCATGAGGGAAAGAGCCGAGAGTGTGCCACGCTCGCAGAGTGGGCGATGGCGAACGCCGTTCTGACCCGATGGGTGGGGCCGCGTTCCCTCACCCGAAAGGTTGGCCCAACGAAAAGACGAGGTTTACACGCAACTTGACGTGGTTATCAGCCGGATACCGGCGGAAACGTTATCAAAATGTTGCCGGTTTTGATCTCGCAAAGGTCCGGCGGGTAAAATCCCGGGGGCACAGACGAATGATCGGCAGGCCCAAGCATCACACCTCTCCCAACCTGCCGCACAGTACGCGATCTCATTTTGAACACTCCCGACGCTGTTCCCTTCCATTCCGGCCGCCCCAGCAGCCCTCGCCGGACACGCTCCGTTGCGGGTTACGCGCGGCTGGCCGTGGGTCTGCTGGCGCTGGCTTCGGCACACGCGGCGCTGGCCTTCGGCTTCAATGACGTGGCCGTGCGCGCCAAGCAACTGGCAACCAAGCCGTACCAGGCCCCGGCCGAAACGCTGCCGCGCCAGTTGCGCGAACTCCGCTACGACCAGTACCGCGAAATCCGCTTCAAGTCGGATCAAGCCTATTGGCGCAAAGACAAGCTGCCGTTCGAACTCGGCTTCTTCCACGAGGGCTCGTACTACGACCAGCCGGTGAAGATCAACGAGGTCTCGCCGGCCGGTGTGCGCGAAATCCGCTTCGACCCGCGCCTGTTCGACTACGGCCCGGTCAAGCTGGACGCGAAGCAGTTACAGCATCTGGGCTTTGCCGGCTTCCGCGTGCACTACGCAATGAACACGCCCAAGTACAAGGACGAAGTGATCGTCTTCCTGGGCGCGTCTTACTTCCGCGCGATCGGCAAGAACCAGGTCTACGGCCTCTCCGCACGCGGCCTGGCCATCGACACCGCGCTCAACTCCGGCGAGGAATTCCCCCGCTTCACCGATTTCTGGATCGAGCGCCCGGCAGCCAACGCCAAGGAGCTGACGGTCTACGCGCTGCTGAACTCGCGACGCGCCACGGGTGCGTACCGCTTCGTCATCAAGCCGGGCACCGACACCGTGGTCGACGTGAAGGCACAGGTCTACATGCGTGAGAACGTCAGCAAGCTGGCGATCGCCCCGCTCACCAGCATGTTCTTCTTCGGCGAGAACCAGCCGGCCTCTGCACTGGACTTCCGCCCCGAGGTGCATGACTCCGACGGCCTGTCGGTGCTCTCCGGCACCGGTGAATGGATCTGGCGCCCGCTGACCAATCCGAAGCGCTTGCTGGTCAGTTCGTTCTCGACCACCAACCCCGGCGGCTTCGGCCTGATGCAGCGTGACCGCGCGTTCTCCAGCTATGAAGAGATCGGCGATCGCTACGAACTGCGCCCGAGCACCTGGGTCGAGCCCGTAGGTAAATGGGGCGCCGGGCGCGTGGAACTCGTGCAGATTCCGACGCCCGACGAGACCAACGACAACGTGGTCGCCTACTGGGTACCGGACAATCCGCCCAAGCCGCAACAGCCGTTCAACCTGGAATACCGCCTGCTGTGGCAGAAGGAAGGCGACAAGAAGCCGGCCCTGTCGTGGGTCACGCAGACGCGCCGCTCGCACGGCTGGACGACCAAGCGCCCGGATGAACGCAAGCCCGACGACACGATCGCCTTCGTGGTCGACTTTGAAGGTCCGGCGCTGGCCAAGCTGCCACCCAATGCGGCGGTCGAGCCGGTGTTCTCGGCAGACGCCAACGGCAAGATCGAATCGATCTTCGGCCAACCCAACACCGCGACCGGCGGCTGGCGCGTGACTGTGCGCCTCAAGCGGGTCGACGACGACAAACCCATCGAGTTGCGCGGCTACCTGCGCAGCGGCGGTACCGGAATCTCTGAGACGTGGAGCTACCTGCTACCTCCGGGCTGAACGTGACGTCAGCCCAGAATGGCGGCGCTGCAGGCGCTGCCACTTCCGCCGACCCGGCCACCGCGCAATCCGTGGCCGATCGCTATCTTGAAGCGCTTCCGCTGGCCGCCACGACGCGTGCTGCACTGGTGCGCGACGCCGGCATTGTCGCGGGTGACGACGATGCAGCAGCGCTCGCCAAGCTGCATCACGCGCTGGCCAAGCTCGACCCGGCACAGACGATGTCGCTGGAAGGTAGCGCACCGGCCTATGCATCAGTGGGGTCGCGCCTAGACGCTGCCTACGGCGCCACGCGCGCCGATGCAGCATCGGTCGAGCCCGCGGCCGAACCGGCGCCGCCGCTTGCGCACGACAGCGAAGGCCGCATTCACCTGGACACTGGCCCCACGCCCGCCCGGCGCTCGATGGTGCCGTGGCCGTGGGTGCTCGGGCCGATCTGGCGCATGCGCAACGCCATCCACCGCTGGCAGCACGGCGGCAAGGCGCCCGTGCCCTACGAAAAGCCCGACTCGCCCGACCCGAAAGGCATCTGGCGTTTTGTCGGTGCACGCCGCCGCTTGACGCTGCTGGCGCTAATGATCGCGCAGACCATCGCCGCAACCTGGGCGATGAGCACGGTGCTGCCGTATCACGGTCACGACTGGCTCGAAGCCATCATCATCGTGCTGTTTGCGGTGCTGTTCTGCTGGGTGTCGGCGGGCTTCTGGACGGCCATCACCGGCTTCTTGCTGCTGGCCTTCCATGGGGATCGCTTCGTCATCTCGCGCCGCGCCGCGCCGGATGCCGTGATCCCGGACGATGCGCGCACCGCCATCGTCATGCCGATCTGCAATGAAGATGTGCAGCGCGTGTTCGCGGGGCTGCGCGCGACGTATGAATCGTTGCAGCGCACGGGGCACCTGGAGCACTTCGACTTCTTCGTGCTGTCGGACTCCGGTGACCCGGACCTGCGCACCGCAGAAGCCGATGCGTGGCTCCACCTATGCCGCGCACTCGATGGCTTCGGCCGCATCTTCTACCGCTGGCGCCGCCACCGCGTGAAGCGCAAGAGCGGCAACATCGACGATTTCTGCCGGCGCTGGGGCGGCAAGTACCGCTACATGATCGTGCTCGACGCCGACAGCGTGATGAGCGGCGATTGCCTGACGCGTCTGGTGCAGTTGATGGAAGGCGCACCTTCCGCCGGCATCATCCAAACCGCGCCACGCGCTGCAGGCCGCGACACGCTGTACGCACGCATCCAGCAGTTCGCCACGCGCGTGTATGGGCCACTGTTCACCGCCGGCCTGCACTACTGGCAGCTGGGCGAATCGCACTACTGGGGCCACAACGCCATCATCCGGCTGGATCCGTTCATCAAGCATTGCGCGCTCGCACCGATCCCGGGCAAGGGCTCGCTCTCGGGCGAGATCATGTCGCACGACTTTGTCGAAGCCGCGCTCATGCGCCGCGCCGGCTGGGCCGTGTGGATCGCCTACGACCTGGATGGCAGCTATGAAGAGATGCCGCCCAACCTGCTCGACGAGCTGGGCCGCGACCGCCGCTGGTGCCATGGCAACCTGATGAACTTCCGCCTGTTCGGCGCGCCGGGCTTCCACCGTGTGCACCGCGCGGTGTTCATCACCGGGGTGATGGCCTATCTGTCGGCGCCGCTGTGGTTCCTGTTCCTGATCCTGTCGACAGCGCTGCTGGCCAAGCACACGCTGATCGCGCCGGAGTACTTCACGCAGCCGCGCCAGCTCTTCCCGATCTGGCCGGAGTGGCATCCGGAAAAGGCCGCGGCACTGTTCTCGGCCACCGCCACCGTGCTGTTTCTGCCGAAGATCCTGAGCGTGCTCGTGCTGTGGGCGCAGGGGCCGAAGCGGTTTGGTGGTGCCCTCCACCTGGCGCTGTCGATGGCGATTGAAGCGGCGTTCTCGGTACTGGCCGCACCGGTGCGCATGCTGTTCCACACGCGTTTCGTGACGGCGGCGTTCCTGGGCTGGAAGGTGCATTGGAAATCGCCGCCGCGTGAAGATGCGCAGACGCATTGGGGCGACGCCGTGCGCCGCCACGGCCTGCACACCGTGATCGGCATCGTCTGGGCCGCGATCGTGTATTGGCTGAACCCGAGCTTCCTGTGGTGGCTCTCGCCGGTGGTCGGTGCGCTGATCGTGTCGATTCCGCTGTCGGTGTTCTCGAGCCGTGTGAGCCTGGGCCGACGCATGCGCCGCCTGCACCTGTTCATGATCCCCGAGGAAGTGCGCCCGCCGCGCGAACTGCGCGCCACGCGCAAGCATCTGCGCAATGCGCCGCCCACACCTGACTTCCGTCAGGCCGTGGTCGACCCGGTCACCAACGCGCTGATGTGCGCGGTTGGCACCACGCGCTTCCCGCACGACCGTCGTCTGCTCGCTGTGCGCGAGGCCACCGTGCGTCACGCGCTGGAAGTTGGCCCCGACAAGCTCACGGGCAAGCAGAAGCTGGTGTTGCTGTCCGATCCGTTCTCGCTGTCGGCACTGCACCTGGCGGTGTGGTCGTCATCGGAACACCGCGCTGCCTGGCAAGCCTAGGCACGCAAAACAGGCGCCGCCTGAAACCCACGCCCCACAAGGCTTTTGCCGGTGGGGCGTTTTACTTTCCGTTACATCCGTAGGAATTGCGTATCACCTGATCCGGCTTGCGGTTCATAGAATGACCTCAACAACCTGATACACGAAGCCACGCGGCAACCTCGCCCCCCCGGCCTCGCAACCGCAAGGAGAAGCATCATGAAACGCACACTGCTCGCATTCGTTCTGGGTGGCGCCGCGCTGTGCGCCTCGACGGCGGCGCTGGCACATGTGGATGTCGGCGTGGCGATCGGCGTACCTGCGCCGGTGTACGTGGCCCCGGCGCCTGTCTATGCACCGCCCCCGGTCTATCGCCCGGCGCCGGTCTACTACGCGCCCGCACCGGTAATCTACGGTGGTGGCTACTACCGCGGCCGCGACGAGTGGCGTGAACGTGAATGGCGCCGTCACGAGTGGCGTGAGCGCGAATGGCGCCACGACAACGGCTGGCACCGCGGTTGGGATCGCTAAGACCAGCTGATCAACCAAACAGGCAAACGGGCCGCTCACACGAGCGGCCCGTTGCTTTTGTGCGTGCCAACACCTGCGTAAATTGCAAACCGACCTATGCTGACGTAGCGGCCCCTGCAATCCCGCCGCCGGCCGCACAGCACACGGGAGGACGCCATGTCGATCTCCAGCACCCTCGACGGCTGCCTGCGCAGCAAGGGCTGCCTGTACGAGGTGATTCGCCATCCGCATACCCACACCAGCACGGAAACCGCGCAGTCCGCGCATGTCCCGGGTGATCGTCTGGCCAAGACGCTCTTGCTCGAAGACAAGCTCGGCTATGTCGCGGCCGTGCTGCCGTCGACATACCACCTGCATCTATCGGAATTGCAAAAGGCCTCGGGGCGCGATGACCTGACGCTGGCCGATGAATCGGAGCTGCGCGAAGTCTTCAAGGACTGCGACGCGGGCGCCGTGCCGCCAGTGGGCATGGCCTACGGCATGCCGACGTATCTCGACAGCAGCCTGATGACCCATCGCGATGTCTACTTTGAAGCCGGCGATCACGAGAACGTCGTGCACATGGACATGGATCAGTTCATGGCATTGATGCGCGACGCGAAGACCGCGCACTTCGCCTATCGGATGCAGGGCATCCTATTCTGAGTCTGCTGCACTGACGGAGGCCATCATGGCCGACGAAGTCATCATCACGGCCCGCAACAACGGGCCGTATCACATCAAAGGCAGCTTTTGCATCGTCACCCAGGGCGGGCGTGAGTTGCCAGTCGAAGGCGACCAGGCATGGCTGTGCCGCTGCGGGCACTCGCTGAACAAGCCGTTCTGTGACGGCTCGCACAAGCGCGTCGAGTTCGACAACAACCTCGACGCGCCGCCGCCAGTGGAGGCGGATCGGTCACCGTAAACGAAAACGCGGGCCGAAAGACCCGCATGTCCTCGCTTAACGCGTGACGGGCTTGTAGCGGATGCGCTTGGGCTTGGCACCTTCCTCGCCGAGGCGCTTCTTCTTGTCGGCTTCGTATTCCTGGTAGTTGCCCGGGAAGAATTCGACGTGCGAATCGCCTTCGAACGCGATGATGTGCGTGGCGATCCGGTCGAGGAACCAGCGATCGTGCGAGATCACCATCACGCAGCCCGCGAATTCGAGCAGCGCTTCTTCCAGCGCGCGCAGCGTTTCCACGTCGAGGTCGTTTGACGGTTCATCCAGCAGCAGCACGTTGCCGCCCGAGATCAGCGTCTTGGCCAGGTGCAGGCGCCCGCGCTCACCGCCCGAGAGCGTGCCGACGTGCTTCTGCTGATCGCCGCCCTTGAAGTTGAAGCGGCCGATGTAGGCGCGCGACGGCGTCTCGTAACGGCCCACCGTCAGGATGTCGGAGCCGCCCGAGATTTCTTCGAAGACGGTCTTGTCGGCGGACAGCGCATCGCGGCTCTGGTCCACATAGGCCAGCTTGACCGTCGGGCCGATCTTGATCGTGCCCGAGTCCGGTTGCTCCTTGCCCGTGAGCATGCGGAACAGCGTCGACTTACCGGCGCCGTTCGAGCCGATGATGCCGACGATGGCGCCCGGCGGAATCGTGAAGCTCAGGTCGTCGATCAGCAGGCGGTCACCATACGCCTTGCTGACGTTGGTGAACTCGATGACTTCATTGCCCAGACGCTCGCCCGCCGGGATGAAGATTTCCTGCGTCTCGTTGCGCTTTTGGTATTCCTGGCTGTTCAACTCGTCAAAGCGGGCCAGACGCGCCTTCGACTTGGCCTGGCGGCCCTTCGGGTTCTGGCGCACCCACTCCAGTTCCTTCTTCAGCGCTTTCTGGCGGGCCGATTCACTCGATTCTTCCTGCTTCAGGCGCGTCTCTTTCTGATCGAGCCACGAGCTGTAGTTGCCCTTCCAGGGGATGCCGTGACCGCGGTCGAGTTCAAGAATCCACTCGGCAGCGTTGTCGAGGAAGTAGCGATCGTGGGTGACAGCCACCACGGTGCCCGGGAAGCGGGTGAGGAACTGTTCGAGCCAGTCCACCGATTCCGCATCCAGGTGGTTGGTCGGCTCGTCGAGCAGCAGCATGTCGGGGCGCGAGAGCAGCAGCTTGCACAGCGCCACGCGGCGCTTTTCACCGCCCGACAGGTGCTCGATCTTGGCGTCCCACGGCGGCAAGCGCAGAGCGTCGGCAGCGATTTCGAGTTGCAGTTCGACGTTGTCACCGGCACCGGCGGCGATGATGGCTTCCAGGCGCGCCTGCTCTTCGGCCAGCTTGTCGAAGTCGGCACCTTCCTCAGCGTACGCCACATAGACAGCTTCGAGCTGCTTCTGTGCGTCCATCACTTCACCCAGGCCGCTCTCGACTTCTTCGCGCACGGTCTTGGCGGGATCGAGCTGCGGCTCCTGCGGCAGGTAGCCGATGTTCAGGTTGGGCATCGGCGTGGCTTCGCCCTCGATGTCCTTGTCGAGGCCGGCCATGATCTTGAGCACGGTCGACTTGCCCGAGCCGTTCAGGCCCAGCACGCCGATCTTGGCGCCGGGGAAGAACGACAGCGAGATGTCCTTGAGGATCTGGCGCTTGGGCGGAACGATCTTGCCCACGCGGTTCATGGTGAAAACGTACTGTGACATGGCGTAGAAGCGGGGGAAAACGCAGAATTGGGGAACCCGGCGAGTTTAACAAAGCCGGGACACGGCAAAGCCCGCGCGGGCCCTGCGGACAAAAGAAAAGGCGCCCGCATGGGGCGCCCTTCCGATGCAGCCGGAGGCCAAGCCTCGTTACATCGTCATCATGTTGGCGTTCATGTTATGCATGACCCACAGCGAGCCGACAACGACGATCGCCAGAATCAACAGCGTGAACAGGAATGCCATCACGTTCCAGCGCTGGGCGGACGAGCCGTCCAAGTGCAGGAAATAGATCAGGTGCACGACGATCTGCACAACCGCCAGCGCCATCACCGTCACCAGCACGGTGCCGTGCGAGTAGCCGCCGTCCATCACCATCTTGAACGGGATGGCCGTCAGGATTACCGCCAGCACGAAGCCGATCAGGTAACCCTTGATGGTGGCATGACCGGCGCCGCCGGCTGCATGGCCGTGGGCGTCACCGTGGGCAATGCCCGTCGAAACGTTGGTCTGTTCCATTACATCGCTCCCAGCAGATACACGACGGTGAACACGCCGATCCACACCACGTCCAAGAAGTGCCAGAACAGGCTCAGGCACGACAGGCGGGTCGATTGGGTCGGGGTCAGGCCTTTGCGGCCGATCTGCCACATCATGACGATGATCCACAGCATGCCGCTTGCCACGTGCAGGCCGTGAGTGCCGACCAGCAGGAAGAACGACGACAGGAACGCGCTGCGGCTCGGGCCTGCGCCCTCAGCGATCAGGTGGTGGAACTCGTTGATTTCCATGCCGACGAACGCGGCGCCCAGCAGCAAGGTGATGCCCAGCCACAGCATCACGTGGTCCTTGCGGCCGTTCTGCAGGCTGATCATCACCATGCCGTAGGTGATCGACGACACCAGCAGGATGCCGGTTTCGATTGCCACGTACGACAGATCGAAAAGCTCCTTGCCCGTCGGGCCGCCCGCCGTCGCACCGCGCAGCACGCAGAACGTAGCGAACAGCGACGCGAAGATGATCAGGTCGCTCATCAGGTACACCCAGAAGCCGAAGACCTTGGTGTCTGCGGCGTCGTGGTGGTGCGCATGGTCATGCGCGTGGTCGTGGCCGTGCGCGTGACCGTGCGCGGCGTGACCGTCTAGAACATTGGAAGCCATGGTTTAAGCCTGCGAACCGATACGTTGGAAGTAGGCCGACTCGGTCTCGTGAACCTCTTGAGCAGGCACGTAGTAATCGATGTCGTCGTTGTTGCTGCGGAGGATGAAGCTGCCGATCATGCCGACCAGACCCAGCACGGCCATCCACCAGATGTGCCAGATCAGCGCAAAGCCCATCACGATCGAGAACATGCCGATGAAGAAGCCGGCGCCGGTGTTCTTCGGCATGTGGATCTTCTCGTAGCTCGGCGCGACCTGCGTCAGCACTTCACCGCGGGCCTTCATGTCGGCAAAGGCATCGACGTCACGGATGACCGGCACGCGGGCGAAGTTGTAGTGCGCCGGCGGCGACGACGTCGCCCACTCCAGCGTACGGCCGCCCCACGGGTCACCCGTCAGGTCAGCCAGCGCGTGACGGTTGCGGATGCTGACGAAGATCTGGATCAGTTGCGAAGCGATACCGCAGGCGATGATCGCAGCGCCAACCACGGCAACGTACAGCCACGGCTGCCATGCCGGATTGTCGGTATGGTTCAGACGACGTGTCATGCCCATGAAGCCCAGCACGTACAGCGGCATGAAGGCGGTGTAGAAGCCCACGAACCAGCACCAGAAAGCGCGCTTACCCCACTTCTCGTCCAGCTTGAAGCCGAAGGCCTTCGGGAACCAGTACGTGATACCGGCCAGGTAACCGAACACCACGCCACCGATGATGGTGTTGTGGAAGTGAGCGATCAGGAACAGGCTGTTATGCAGCAGGAAGTCGGCGCCCGGCACAGCCAGCAGCACGCCGGTCATGCCACCGATGGTGAAGGTGATCATGAAGCCGATCGTCCACAGCATCATCGAGTTGATCTCAACGCGGCCGCGGTACATCGTGAACAGCCAGTTGAAGATCTTCACGCCCGTCGGGATCGAGATGATCATCGTGGCGATACCGAAGAACGCGTTGACGTTCGCGCCCGAGCCCATGGTGAAGAAGTGGTGCAGCCACACCAGGAACGACAGCACGGTAATACCGGCCGTTGCGTACACCATCGACGTGTAGCCGAACAGCTTCTTGCGCGAGAACGTGGCGACGATTTCCGAGAACATGCCGAAGGCCGGCAGGATCAGGATGTACACCTCGGGGTGGCCCCAGATCCAGATCAGGTTCACGTACAGCATGGCGTTACCGCCGCCATCGTTCGTGAAGAAGTGCATGTCCAGGTAACGGTCAGCACCCAGCAGCGCCAGCGCCACGGTCAGCACCGGGAAGGCAGCGACGATCAGGATGTTGGCGCACAGGGCGGTCCAGGTGAAGATCGGCATGCGCATCAGCGTCATGCCCGGCGCGCGCATCTTGAAGATGGTCGCGACGAAGTTCACGCCGGTCAGCAACGTGCCTAACCCGGATATCTGCAGGGCCCAGATGTAGTAGTCGACCCCCACGCCCGGGCTGTAGGCCAGCTCCGACAGCGGCGGGTACGCCAGCCAGCCGGTCTTGGCGAATTCGCCAACGCCCAGCGACACGTTGATCAGCACCACACCTGCAGCGGCCAGCCAGAACGACAGCGTGTTCAGGAAAGGGAACGCCACGTCGCGCGCGCCAATCTGCAGCGGCACGATCAGGTTGATCAGGCCCGTCATCAGCGGCATGGCCATGAAGAAGATCATGATCACGCCGTGCGCGGTGAAGATCTGGTCGTAGTGCTCAGGCGGCAGATAGCCGGCACCACCGCCCGAGGCGACCGCCAGTTGCGAGCGCATCATGATGGCGTCGGCAAAGCCGCGCAGCAGCATCACGATGGCCAGAATGCAGTACATCACGCCGATCTTCTTGTGATCGACCGAGGTGATCCACTCGTTCCACAGGTACGACCACTTCTTGAGATAGGTGATCAGGCCAAACAGGCCCGCACCACCCAGCAGAATGGCCGACACCGTCACGACCACGATGGGCTCGTGCAGCGGAATGGCCTCCAGACTCAACTTGCCAAACATCGTCAACTCCTAGGAATTCTTGGCGGTGCCCTTGGGCGCCGGCAGGGCGGACTGCACCGGCAGCGGGCGCGTTGCCGCCTCAGCCGTGGCCGTCGTGCAGTTGGCGCCTTCGAGCGCCTCATCGAGCGTCAGGACCTTGTCCGAGTCACCCATGTATTTGTGCAGGATGCTGTGATACAGCGCCGGGTCGACCGAGGCGTACGCTGCCGGCGGCACCTTCTCGCTCGGCTTGGCCAGCTCTGCGTAGCCTTCCTTGGTCAGGACCTGCGGCGCAGTGCGAACTTGCTTGACCCAGGCGTCGAACTCTTCGTTCGTCATGGCCGTGGCCTTGAACTTCATGCCCGTGAAGCCCGAGCCGCTGTAGTTCGACGACATGCCATCAAACACACCGGTCTCATTGGCGATCAGGTGCAGCTTGGTCTGCATGCCCGCCATGGCGTACACCTGGCTGCCCAGTTGCGGGATGAAGAACGCGTTCATCACCGTGTCGGACGTGATCTTGAAGTTGATCGGGGTGTTGGCCGGGAACGCGAGCTGGTTGACCGTCGCGATCTTCAGTTCCGGATAGATGAACAGCCACTTCCAGTCGAGCGAGATGGCCTCGACGGTGATCGGCTTCACATCCGATTCGATGGGCTTGTACGGGTCAAGCGCGTGCGTGGACTTGTAGGTGATCCAGCCCAGCACAACGATGATCAGGCACGGGATCAGCCACACCACCGCTTCGATGGCGTTGGAGTGCGACCAGTCCGGCTCGTAGCGCGCCTTGGTGTTGGTAGCGCGGTACTTCCACGCAAACACCAGCGTCATCACGATCACAGGAATGACCACCAGCAACATCAGGCCGGTCGCCACCAGGATCAGCGTCTTTTCTTCAGCCGCAATCAACCCCTTCGGGTCCAGGACCGTCAGGTTGCAGCCCGCCAGCAAGAGCGGGAGGCTTGCGGCCAAGAGCCGCTTCATATGTGGAACGAGTGTGTTCTTCATGTCTTGCACAGTTGCGCCGGCAATGCTTACCAACATCACGGGAGCCAAGCAGCCCAGACAGCGGCCACAGGCAGAAAAACGCGGGAAATGAGAAAAGACCGTGCTATCGGCACCTCGAAAACACCCGGGTGCAATAGCGGATCTTCGATCACATCAGGCGCCGGTCAGGGAAAAGCTGAACCCAGCGCACCCCGCCCGTGGGGCGGACTTCGGCCATGACTGGCATGGACGAGGCTGAGCGCCGCCGCACTGCACAAGGCAGCGGACGACAGATCGGGGGCGGCAGGATTCGATGCAGGCACTACGTCAAGCGCTCGTTGGGGAGCGCGGTTTGGAGTGGAATGCGGGCGCGATCTTACCGCCAGACAGCGCTTCGGATTACGTTATGTGCTCAGGCAAATAGAAATCCGGGCCGATTGACAAGTGGTGCCAGCGTTGCGCGGCTAGGGTTTACGCGGTTTTGCGGGTAAGCAAATCGAAAGTGGCTGTTGTTGCACTGCGACAATCAGCCACAGTGGTGCGCAGCCGACGCTGACCCCAAATGTGCGCCCAAATGTTGAATTGATAATAAGAATACTTCTCATTTACAATTCGGCACTTTCCCGCTCCGCATCACCGCCCGGTGTCCTGCGATTCCTCCACCCCGCCCCTGCTTGCCGCCTTGGTCCGTCACTACGACGAACTG
This sequence comes from Ralstonia sp. A12, assembly GCF_000801955.1. Lineage (GTDB taxonomy): Bacteria > Pseudomonadota > Gammaproteobacteria > Burkholderiales > Burkholderiaceae > Ralstonia. The sequence goes on along the minus strand of NZ_JSZO01000013.1, from coordinate 149,200 downwards.
GTCGATCTGCTGCGCCGTCGCTTTGGAGCGGACCGTGGTTTTGCGCGCGATGTCGTCCATGACGTGTGCGTGAACCTGCTCGCAGAACCGCCGCGCCAGCCGGTCGCGGCACCCGTGGCCTACCTGCGGCGCGCGACGGTCAACCTGGCAATCGACCGGCACCGTGTGGAAACCGCCCGCGGCGCGTGGGTCGAGTCCACCGACGCACTGCCCGAGCCCGCCGACGAAACCCCCGGCCACGATCGCAACATCGACGCAGGCCGCGAACTGGAGCGCCTGTCCGAAGCCATCGCCCTGCTGCCGCCGCGGTGCCAGCAGGTATTTGTGCTGCATAAGATTCACGAGATGCCGCAGGCCGAGGTGGCGATAAGATTGGGAATTTCGCGCAAGGCGGTCGAAAAGCACATCAGGCTGGGCATGATGGCCTGCCGCACTGCGCTGGACCGCCCAGCGGCAACACTGCCGCGTTGATCACGCCCTTGATGCCCCACCCACCCGACGACTTCTCCCGCGAGGACGACAGCCTGGCGCGCCACCGCTGCACGCTGCGGGCGCGCTTTGCCATGCCGGAATTGCCGGCGCGGGCGCCCCGTCGGCGCGCGCCGATGGTGGCGGCGGGCCTGATCGCCCTGCTCGGCGTGGTGTTGTGGGCCGACCCTGCCTGGCATACCCAGCGCTACGCCACGGCCGCGGGCGAACGCCAGCACCTGACGTTGCCCGACGGCAGCGACCTCACCCTCAACACACGCACCGTGGCCGAGGTGGAATGGCATCTGCGTTCACGCCAAGTCCATCTTGTCGACGGCGAAGCGCTGTTCGACGTTGCGCACTCAACGTGGCGGCCGTTCCTGGTGCGCGCGGGCGAAACCACCGTGCGTGTGGTCGGCACCGCCTTCAACGTGCGGCGCGCCGATCCGCGCGTAACAGTAACGGTGCTGCGCGGCCGCGTACACGTGGAAAACGCCTCGGGCGACGCCGTGCTGTTGACGGCCCGCCAGGCCGCCGAATCGTTCAACAACAGGCTCACGGTACGTGCCGCGCCCGACCCCGGCGCCGCCGTTGCCTGGAAAGACGGCAAGCTGATGTTTGACCACACGCCGCTGGCCCAGGCCGTGGCCGACATCAATCGCTACCGCACCACGCCCGCCGTGCTGACCGATCCGGCGCTGGGCCGCCTGCAGATCTCCGGCGTATTCGACAGCGCGCGCACTGATGCGCTGCTCGATCTGCTGCCGTCCATCCTGCCGGTTGCTGTGCGCCGTGAGGCCGGCGACACCGTACGCATCCTCGCCCGCAGCGTCACGCGCTAAAAAAATCGCACGCCGAGGTAGGGATGCCCGGCGCGCGGTTCGTCTACTCCCCTGTGACCTAGACCAACAGATCCGCAGATCCACAGATTCAACACGGGGAGCTTCACAGTGATTCGCACACAACGACGCGTGCCGCGCCTGATCGCGCTGGCCGCGGCCACGCTGCTTGCCGGCGCCGCCTTCGCGCAAACTCGCCTGAGCATCGACATTCCCGCCGAGCCGCTCGACGCTGCGCTCAATGCACTGGCACGGCAGGCGGGCGCACAGCTTGTCTTCGCCAGCTCGCTGACGGCGGGCAAAACGGCCCCGCGCGTGCAGGGCCAGATGAGCGTGGAAGACGCACTCGACCGGCTGCTCGCACAGTCCGGGCTGGTGGCGCGCAAACAAGGCAGCAACACGTTCACGATTGAGCCGACTGGCGGCAGCGCGCAGGTCACGCTGCCTGCCACGGTGGCGACCGCCAGTGCGCAGCAGGAATCGGCCACGGGTCCGGTGCGCGGCTACATCGCCCAGCGCAGCGCCACCGGCACCAAGACGGACGTGCCGCTCTCAGAGATTCCGCAGTCGATCAGCGTGGTCTCGCGCGACCGCTTCGAGGCCCAGGGCGCGCAGAGCGTGAACGAGGCGCTGCGCTATTCGGCGTCGGTGTCGTCGTACGGCGCGGGCACGCGCTCGGACTGGTACACCGCGGTGCGCGGTTTCGTGCCAGCCACCTACCTCGACGGCCTGCAGTTGCCCAACACCATCAACCTGGCAAGCTGGCGCGTCGACCCGTGGCAGATCGAGCGCGTCGAATTGCTGCGCGGGCCGTCATCCGTGCTGTATGGCCAGGGCGATCCGGGCGGTACCGTCAACGTCGTCACCAAGCAGCCGACCACCGAGCCGATCCGCGAAATTGAAGTGCAATACGGCAGCCACGCGCGCAAGCAGGTGGCTGGTGACTTTGCCGGCGCGCTCGATGCCGACGGCAAGCTGTCGTATCGCCTGACGGCCGTTGCGCGCGACGGCAACCTGCCCTTCGGCCCCTTCAAGGATCAGCGGCTGATGGTGGCGCCCTCGCTCACGTGGAAGCCGTCGGCTGATACCACGCTCACGCTGCTGGCGACCTATCTGCGCGACAAGACCAACTCCTCCGACAACTTCCTGCCTGCCAGTGGCACCATCCTGCCGAACCCGAACGGCAAGATTCCGGCCACGTTGTTCACCGGTTCGCCGGACTTCGATGCGTATGAGAAGACGCAGTACTCGCTCGGCTATCAGTTCGAGCACAAGCTCAACGACACGTGGACGGTGCGCCAGAACACGCGCTACATGCACCTGAAGCTGGACGACCGCATGACCTACGGCGTGGGCCTGGACCCGAGCGACCCGACGCAGCGCATGATGTGGCGCTACGCCGGCATCGCACGGCCGAGCTACGGGCGATTCGATGTCGATACGCAGGTGCAGGCGAAGTTCGCCACGGGCATCGCACGGCATACCTTCCTGGCCGGTGTGGACTATCAGCGCCAGACCACCAAGGACCCGGAGACCTACGCCCTCACCTCGTCGCTGGATCTGTACAACCCGGTGCATGCGCCGTTCGACTGGTCGATCTTCAACGGCTCAGGGGCATCGCCGCAGGACATCCATCAGAAGCAGACGCAGTTGGGCGTGTATCTTCAGGATCAGATCAAGCTGGGCGAGCGCTGGGTGTTCACGCTCGGTGGCCACCATGACTGGAGCGACCTGCGCACCGATGACCTGCTCGCCGGCACCAACACCAGCCAGCGAGATTCCGCCTTCACGGGCCGCGTGGGCGTGGTGTATCTGGGGCCGTACGGGCTATCGCCGTACATGAGCTATTCGACATCGTTCAACCCGACCATCGGCACCGACCGCAGCAACCAGCCGTTCAAGCCGACCAAGGGCAAGCAGGTCGAGGCGGGTATCAAATTTGCGCCGACCAGCAAGACATCGATCACGGCGGCGGTGTTCCAGATCCACCAGACCAACGTGCTGACGCCTGACTTGAACGATCCGACCGGTATGCACAGCGCACAATCCGGCGAGATCCGCTCGCAAGGCATCGAGCTGGAAGGCACGACGCAACTGCTGCCGGGCTGGAACGTGATTGCCAGCTACACGTACCAGGATGTACGCAACACCAAGGCGAATGACGTTACGCTCAACAAGTGGCCGATCGCGATTCCGATTCCGCGTCAGATGGCATCGCTATGGACGGACTACCGTATCCGCTCGGGGGTACTGCAGGGCGTGGGCATTGGCGCCGGCGTGCGCTATACCAGCCCGACCGCCGGCGCGCCCGACAACTCCCTCAAGGTGCCGGGCTACACGCTGTTTGATGCGTCGATCTTCTACAACGTCGGCCACTGGCGCTTTGCACTCAACGGCACGAACCTCGGCAATCGCGAGGTCATCTCCGGCTGCTACGACGCCACGCGCTGCATCTACAACAACGGACGCACGGTGCTGGCAACGGCAAAGTACGCCTGGTAACGCGCATCACCATCGCCAAAGAACAACGGGCCACTATGTGTGGCCCGTTTGCTTTACTGCGTCATTGGGTCAGCAGCCCGGCAATGCGTACCAGCACCAGCCCTGCCGCCACCACGAGGTAGCCGCGCAGCACGAACATCCACGTGCGCTTGAGCGGCGTCCAGCGTGCCGGCGTGAGTTGCTCCAGCGGCGGCATGGTCCAGTGGTCGCGGTCCAGCACGCTCACGCGTTGCGGATGATGCGGCCGGTGCTTGCGGCGCTCGATGCGCCACAGCACCAGCGACATCACCACCGCGATGATTGAACCGCCGATCAGGATCGCACCGATCTCGAACTCGCCGATGCCGGGGAACAGCACCGCCGCCGTCAGGATGACCGACAGCATCACCAGCACCGCCACCACGCCGCCAGTGAAGATGTTCATCGCACGGCCGTTCGTCCACGGGCCCAGCACGGCCTTGTCGTTGCACAACAGCAGCAGGAACACGGTCGCGCTCGGCAGCAGCACACCGGCCAGCGATTGCACCGCGTTGGTCAGCAGACCGAGCGGCACACCCGGTGTTAGCACCAGGCCGGCGGCCAGCAGCGTCAAACCGAAGTACACCGCGTAGAAGCCCTTGGCCTCGGTCGGCTTGCGATGCAGCGAGTGCCGCACGGCAAACACATCGCCAATCGCATATGCGGTCGACAGCGACACTGCGCACGCGCCGATGATGCTGGCGTCCAGCAGCGCAATCGCAAACAGCACGCCAGCCCAGCGGCCCGAATGCGCCTCCAGCCCTTTCGCCGTGCCCAGTGCGTCGGTGTAGTTGCCGAACTCGGGTGTACCGTGGAAGGCCTGCGCACTGAAGGCGATCATCGCCACCGCACCGGCAATCACGAGCACGATGCCCAGCCACAGGTCCGCACGCTCATAGCGGATGAAGCGCGCGGTGATGCGCTTGTCGATCACGTAGCTCTGCTGGAAGAACAACTGCCACGGCGCCACAGTCGTCCCGACAATGGCAATGATCAACAGCATCACCTCCGCCAACGGTGCACCGGCCGGTAGAGCAGGCACGAAGAAGTCGCGTGCCACCTGCCCCATCGGCGGATGCACCATCAAGAAGATGGGAATGAGCGTAAGACTGCCGGCCACCAGTGCAAGCGCGAAGCGCTCGAACCGGCGGAAGTCGCCCGTGGACGCTGCCAACATCACCAACGCCGCCGCTGCACACACACCCCAATGGCGTGGAATGCCGAGGTACTCCAGCGCAAGGCTGATGCCAATGAACTCCGTCACCAGTGTCAACGCGTTGACGAGGAACAGGTCGATCACGGAGAAGCTGCCCCAGAACTTGCCGAAGCGCGCAAAGATCAACCGCGCATGGCCGACGCGCGTGACGGCGCCCAGACGCAACACCATCTCCTGGTTCACGTACAGCACGGGAATGAGCAGCATCAGCGTCCACAACAGCGTGGTGCCGTAGTTCTGCCCGGCCTGCGTGTACGTGCCGAACGCGCCGGCGTCGTTGTCGCCGACCATCACGATCAGGCCGGGCCCGAGGATGGCCAGCAGCGTACGCAAGCGTGCACGCCAGCCATCGCGTGCGCCGGTATCGTGATGCGCGATGGTGCCGAGCGCACCGCGGATGTCACCGACGTGCGCGTCGTCGAGTGCGGCATGACGTGGTGGTGCGTCGATGCCCGAAGCAAATTGGGTCATGTCGACCTCCGATTTGTTATTGGATGATTGGATTACCAGTACGTGCGCGACAGCCGGATGGCGGCGGCAGCGTAGCCATGGTTGGAGAGCGCTTGGCCGCCGTCGTCGGCACGGCGGTTGGACGTGGCCGATACAGCGTTGGCACGCTCCGGCGCACCGGCACGGGCCTGTACGAACGGCGAGCTGAACGGCAGTGCGATGGCCGAGAAACGACGGGCGGGAATGTTGAATTTGCGCATGACGACTCCTCGCCACATGGGCACGACTGTGCACGGCATGCGGCAATCGCCGCGCACGGGTCGTACCCCGGGCGGCGGATTCAAACAATCAAGGAGCGATGCAGACACCGCTGCCTTGCCTGGGCGGCAAGTCAGCAGCAGGGAACAACCGCGCGGCGGACTTGCCTAGTGGGATGAAGATGTCGGGTAAGGTCGACTCGGACTGTCCATATGGGTCCTCCGTAGGTTTCAGAACTCGGCGTGAGCGCGCAGGCCAAAGAACTTGGCGGGCCCGCGGTCCCGGTTGTAGCCGGGGTTCTGGATCAACTGAAAATCGGGGCTGAGCATGATGCCCTTGACCGGTTGAAAGCTGTAAAACACTTCGAGTACGCGCTCGTGGCCATAGTTCAACGCGCCATCGCCCAGGAACGCACCACTGCCGCCGGCCGCCAGGTAGGCACGGTGATCCGAACCCAACATGTTGAGTGAGAAGGCCGCACCCAGCACATCATTGGGACGCCCCCACGACGTGCCCTTGAGCAAACCGCCGAACGACACGTTGCGCCCCACTTCAGTAAAGGCATACGTCTCGGTCCTGTCATCCGACCAGTTCAGGCGAGTGAACAAGCCCAGGTTCTCGCCCACCTTCTGCTCGAACGACAGGCCCACACCCACCTTCGCGTGTTCCTTGCGCACCAGGCTCAGGTCCGGCGCGCTGCCCGTGGCCTGGCCGAGTGCCATCGCATCATCAAAGCGGCCCATGCGCGTCTTGTTACGCCAACCCATCAGGCGCACCTTGCCGTCCTGGCCGAACAGCGTGTAGCTCTTTTCCAGTTCCACCATGTCACCATAGTGCTGCATGAAGGCGGTATCCAGTGCCAACCCGTTCGACTCGATCGGCTGCAGGAAGCGACCGGCGCGCGCGGCCCAGCCGAGTTCGCTGTCGATGTATTCCAGCGCGATCCCCCAGTTGTAGCCACGTGCATCGGCGGGGTAGTCGAATGACGGGCTCGCCATGAACGACCAGTTCAAGAATTGCGTGCGCGGATCATGCGCGTACTCCACCGCGTCGAAGATATCGAGCACCGGCATGTTGCCCACCGTCAGCACCACACGGCGCTTGTCGACCACGTCGGCAAACTGGTTGAAGTCGGCATCGATCTTTTCGGTATCACCGCCTAAACCCCACGTCTGGCGCAGGAAAGCGCGAGCGCGGTAGAGCGTCGGGTCGGTGCCCGTCACCTTGGCCAGCTCCCCGTTGGTTGGGCCGCCCAGGCCATGCAGGTCCGAGAACGCCTTACCCATGATCACTTCCGGATTGAAGTGGAACTCCGCCCCCTTCCACAACCGCATGCCCAGATCCAGCGTGGTGCTGAAGGAGTAGCTGATCGCGCGGCCTCCGGTCAGGCTGTTGTCGCCGCTGTATGGCGAGTTGAATGCGGGCTTGGCTTGCCAAACCCAGGTGGATTGGCCGTGGAAGCCAAAGCGATCATCCAGTTCGCCGCCAGCGATCGGCAACGCATCTGCGGCCGGCGCCGAAGCCGGGGCTTCTTGCGCTTGAGCCGCGTGGGTGAAAACTGAGAACGAGGTCATCGCGGCCAGCAAGGCCGGACGACGGAGGGGGCGCAGTGCGGCGGCACGCACCAGAACAAGCGGACGCACCGCAACCCAAACGTATTGCAGCATCGAGAGAAACAGCATGAGACCTCCCCCGTTCGTTTCTATGACGAACGTAGGCATGAGCCGACCACGGTCCTCCCAGGAAACCACGCACGCAAGCGCGCACGCAGCCACATGGCCGTGTCGGTAAAACAATCGAATTGTGGGAATGGGCTTGTACGGAGAACCCGCACAAGTGCCACTACCCGCCGTGCAAAGCGGCTAGGCAGTGGATGGGCGCCAAGCGAAACTCAGCGCCGAGACTGTCTAGCCGTTCAGAGTGCGATCGAAGATCGACTAGAACAACTGTCCATGGAGAACATCTCCGTAGTGATGACGGGGCGCAGAGTAACAAAGTGTTCTTGAGCTCGGCAAGCGTTTTTTGGAGGGGATGGAAGGCGCTTTGTGCAGCAGCAACAAGGACATGACCCGCCATCCGAAGGCCGGTGCGGGATTGGCCTACTGACGCCGTTTGCGGGCCGCGAGGCCTCACCCAAAAATACTGCCCTCCAGTACAGCAACAACCACACGAATCTCACGCCTATTCATCATGCGTAGACCACACGCGACAGGCAGTCGTACCCCGCCGCCGCGTCTGCTTAACTGACCGTGTGGATACACTACCGCCACGCACCCGAGCGCACCGTGCTGCCCGCACACCGCACTCGGCCGCACATCACATCCAACACAAACGAGAGGTTGTATGACGCGCTTAGCAACGATGCTCACCACGGTTGCCGCAATCGCAGGCATGGCTGGCTGCTCGACGGCTGGCACAGGACAAACCAAGAACGCAGGCGAAGCGCCCATGGCTGAACACACGCAACCGGCCAGCACATGCAAAGCCGCCTCCGCGCCCGATGACACGCTGATCGGCAAATCCGAACAAGACGCCACGGCGCTGCTGAACGGCTGCCTGTGGCGCATCAGCGAACGGGACGGCAAGGCCCTGCCCGGCACCATGGACTACCGCGAAGAGCGCCGCAATCTGGGCATCCAGAACGGCAAGGTGATCTGGGTTCGACGGGGTTGAACCTGGCGCGAAGGTGAAGCACGCAGGCGACCAAGGGAGTGGTCCGAAACTGGCGCGTTGACGAGGTTTGCGGGCACTACGATCCGCGTAGATTCCGCCCCTCGCGCCTCACATGACAAGCCGAACCAGCAAAGACATCGTCGCGGATGCATGGCGTGCATTCGCCTCGCGCGATCCTGCACGCATCGCCGCCTGCTTCGCGCCGGACGCGCAATGGCTTGCTCCCGAAGGCAACGCCACAGCCGTCGCGCTCGATTACACGCATCACATGATCGGGCGCGACGCCATCATCCATTTCCTCACCGTTGAGTTTCCGAAGCTTTTCATCGCCGATGTCTCGGTGGAATTCCTCGGCATCCACGCGGACGGTCAGACGGTGATCGTGGAAGAACGCATGCAGGCGACACTGGCGAATGGCCGGCACTACGACAACGCGTATTGCTTCGTCTTCGTGCTGGAGGGTGAGCGGATCGCGCTCGTACGTGAATACATGGATACAAAGCGCGGCTGGGCATGCATCTTTGGCGAGGGACCGCACGCGTAGCCCCCTGGAGCGCTCGCCCAAAGAAAACGGCCTCCGCAAGGGAGGCCGTTTCTTAAAGCTGGTGCGGCTGCAGGACTCGAACCCGCCACCTGATGATTACAAATCACCGAAAGTCGATATTTCTTCGCGTTGATCGATGCTCACGAAATCTTGAAAAATGGCTTAAACACTGGACTTATGAGCTACTCGCAGTAGTCAAGTGATTGACTGAGGTGGATAGAATACCTCACACTCGGGTTACATGAGAGTTACATAGGGAGGGGGCGACTCCCCAGAGTCGCGTAACCCGGCAACGCGAGAAACAAGATGGCAAAGATCAACTTCACCGCTGCGCGCGTGGACGCGCACCACTGCCCACCCGGCGAAGTCACCGAAAAGGGAAACCCCGTAACACAGGCGTTCCTTTGGGACAGCAAAACTCCAGGGCTCGGCTTGCGAGCCACTATTGCTGGAGCGAAGTCATACATCTTCCAGGGCAAGATCCATGGGCAAACAGTGCGTCTGACCATTGGAGACACGCGTAGCTGGACGATCAGCAAGGCTCAGGAGGAAGCACGACGCCTACAAACGCTGATTGACTCCGGCCAAGATCCGCGCGAGGTCAAGGAAGAACAACGTGCCAGCTATGAAGCACGGCAGGTCGCTGCACTTCGGGAAAGCGCAACCGTCTCCCAGGCATGGGCCGACTACATGAGTGACCTTCGCACCAAGATCTCCCCGAAAACCAAGCAACCGAGGTCTGCGACCTATATCAACGACCACATCAAGTTGGCGGCGCCGGGGGGAACCCCAACCAAACGCGGCAGCAAACAGACTGAGCGCGGCCCGCTGTACCCGTTGATGGGACTGAAGCTTTCCGAACTGACGACCAAGGCCATCTGCACATGGCTTGAGTCAGAGGTACCGTCTCGACCAACGAGCGCAGCCTATGCATTCAGAATGCTCAAGGCGTTTGCGCGGTGGTGCGAAGGACACGACACATATGCGGGCATAGTTGCCGCTGATTGGTGCACATCCCCCAAGGTAACGGGACTATTGCCGCGCAACAATACGAAAGACGGGGACAGCCTACAACGCGAGCAACTGGCTGCCTGGTTTGCGGCAGTGCACGGCCTCCCCAATCCCGTTCAGTCAGCCTATTTGCAAGGGCTGTTGATTACCGGCGCCCGACGCGAAGAATTGGCAGCCCTCCGGTGGGAGGATGTGGACTTCCAATGGCGAAGCCTGCATATCGCCGACAAGATTGAGACGGAAGCTGGGCGCGTCATCCCGCTCACGCCCTATCTGGCAAGCCTGCTGCTCAATCTGAAGCGCGTCAACGAAACCCCGCCGAGCACACGGCGACTGCGCACGTTGGAGGCGCGCGGAGAAAAGTGGGAACCGTCACCGTGGGTATTCAGCAGCCTCAACGCCGAAGAGGGTCACATTGCGGAGCCGCGATATGCGCACAATCAGGCGACTGAAGCCGCCGGGCTGCCGCACATTACGCTGCACGGACTGCGCCGCTCGTTCGGCACGCTGTCAGAGTGGATCGAAGTACCGGTTGGTGTAGTCGCACAGATCCAGGGGCACAAGCCGTCCGCGCTGGCGGAAAAGCACTACCGGCGGAGGCCGCTCGACATGCTTCGGATGTGGCACGACAAGATTGAGGCGTGGATGCTTGAACAAGCCGGAGTCGAATTCCAGCCGACAGCCTGCCCCACAAAGGAATCATCTCGCAACCATAGTTAGCGCGCAGACCAATGCCATGGCGGCCTATCCAGCTCGTGAAAACCGAGTACCTGTGTTTGACCGAACTCTTTCTCCAAGCAGAATTCCCTGCAATCCTCGTGCTCATTGAGCACGGCAACTAACCTAGCCGCATGCGAGACAACGACAACCTGGGATCTTCGTGCAGCGCCGCTGAGGAGTCGGCCGAGTGCCGGCGGCAAATCTGGGGACAGACTGGTTTCGGGCTGCGGCCTGCTGGCCAAATCAAAAGAATCAAATCGGGACGGGGAGTTAGCAGTGATTCGGCACAATGGGATGCGCTGGTGCGCAGCGCTCCTGCTCGCGTTGGCGCTAGGCGGTTGCGCAGAGCAAAGAATTCGAGACGAAGCGAGCCATCAGTTGGGCGCTGGTGCCTACGAGGACTCGCTGGCCACGCTGGATGCCGGCATTGCCCAATACCCCGAGAGCGCGACCTTGCGCGTGGCTCGCCGCACCACTCAGGACGCGGTCGCAGACAAGCTACTCCAACAGGCGGGCAAGGAACTCAATACCGGCAAGCGCACGGCTGCCCAGGCCACGCTCAGGCGCCTGCTGGACATCGAGCCCCAGAACGACCACGCCCTTGCCCTGCTGCAAGCGATCAAGCGTGATGAGCAAAACGCCACTGCCCTAGAACTCTCCAAGCAGAAGACCGGCAGCGGCTCGCTGGTAACTGCGAAGGGATCAAATAGGCACCGTCGGCTCGCTCAAGCTCTTCTTGCGCCCATCGCTTTCATATAGCGTTGAGATCCGACGAACCTCAGAAATCAACATCGACCAAAAGTCTGGCCACTCATTAAGCGTTTCCACAGATTTCCTGGGGCAACGAAAAATTTTTCCTGTGTCGATTTCAATATATAAATTCGAACCATCCCAGCCATACCCACCGATAAACAACATGTTGGAACTCGCCCCCTTGGGCCGCTCCAACAAATTAGGCGATCCTAACGGATATGGATAAGCATCTTTAGAGAGACGATCCAAAGATAATCTAGCACCATAGATACAGAACGCTCCAGAGAAGGCCGTCAATCCATTCATACTCCTCAGAAAATCTGCAAATACTGAGGGAATTGTAATTCCAACCTCTTCCCCCAAATCGTCAACCTGATTTGCAGTCAATCCTGGAAATACAAAATGCCACCACCTCCTGATGCCGAGGCGCTCATCCTTTACAAATCCAATGAGCCGCGCTCCATTTGGAGTTATCTCCTCACCAAGATGCGCTGACGAATTCAAAATCTCCAGCAACTCATTTATTCGACTCATTGCTCACCTCTCAATCATGGAGCCCGATGACGGATTGGCCCAGTTACCTCCATGACCATTTTCCAGATGCTCCGATCTCGGCATAAATTCCACATTATTTGGATTGCTTGCCAAGCCCGGATTTCCCGCAACACCATTGATGTGGTGCCCTTCATAGCCAGCAACGCGGCCGTTGGATATTAGCTGCTGAAGTTCCTCGTCAGTCCATCGACGCGAGCCGCCTCGACCAGCGGTGATACCTGCCACCTCGTCTTGCCAAGCTCGCCTTACGCCTGCGCCTCGCGCATAGCGCACGTAAGATTGCCAAGAGCTTTTGCACTGCTGGCTATTCTCTCGAGACAAAACATCACGTGTAAGGTTGGTCAGAATCTCAACATCTCGATAAGTATAAGAGTTAGCACCTCTCGCTGATACTGTTTCGTAGGTGTAGTTGGGCCGAACTTGTCGAATAAGCTCTTGGAGCCGCGCTATGTCCGCAGCCGCTCGAACATTCTCAATCGTTGGCTCTCTAGTTTCTACTGCTAGATCGCGCTCTTCAATCCCAGCAAGACCAAGCGGATCGAACCAGCTCAGCGGGTTACCACCCACATAGCTATACGTGGAAGCCTGTCCGCCGTGAAGCCCGATGGGATCAGACTGAACGTAGCGGCCGCCAGCCGGATCGTAGTCCCGGTTCACGTTGTAGTGCTTGCCCGTCTCTTGATCGTACAGTTGACCCGGGAAGCGCGGGTTGTACGTGAAGGTCCCTTGGCCCGACGGGTTGCCGTCCGGCTGTGCCGCCCCGAACGGATCAGCCTGATCCCACCTCCACACCATCAGGTTGTTCGTGTCCGTGATCACCCGCGGCGTGTCGATCTGGTCCGCGTAGATGTAGTACGCGGTACCGTTCTTGATCGTGGCAACCGGCGTGTCACCCAGGTACACCGTTTCTTGGATGGCGTTGCCCGCCTGGTCGTATTCCCCGATCAGGTGCCCCGCGTCGTCGTACACATACAGGTTGGCGCCAGTGGGAACAGTTGTTCCCTGCTTAACTGTGCGCTGACCCAAGCCGTTGTATAGGTAGCTGGTGGTGTTGCTGCCGTTGGTGACGCTGACCAGCCTCCCCCGGTCGCTGTAGCTGTACGTGGTGACCCCGTCTCCCGTCTGGTTGCCCGCCGCGTCATAGCTGTTCGTCGTCGGCGTCGGGCCCGTGCTCGCCGTCTGACGGTTGCTCGCAGAGTCGACACTCTGCGTGTAGCTGCTGCCGTTGACGGTCTGCCCAACCCGGTTGCCGTTGGCGTCGTAGCTGTAGCTCTGGCTGCTAGCCGCCGGCAGGTAACTGATCAGCCGATCGTTGTCGTCGTAGCCAAAGGTCTGGTTCGCGGCCGTGGCGATGCTGCTGCTCGGGCTACCCGTTGTATCGGTGTGGGTGTACGCCGTGATGCGCGAGGCGACGTCGTAGTTGACCGTGCGCGACAGGCCGTTCGGGGTGGCGCCGCTGCCTGTGGTGGCACCCAGCGGGAACTGCGTCAGGCGACCGTTCAGGTCGAAGCTGCGCGTGTAGGCGGTGCCGTTGCCCCAGGTCCAGCCGGTGGGCTTGCCGAACGGCTGGTACTGGATGTTCGACAGCAGTGCGGTATTGCCCGCGAGCGTGGTCAGCGTCAGGCCCGCGATGCGCCCCGCCGCATCGTAGCTGTAGCCGATGACGTTACCGCTGGGATAGGTCTTGCTGACCAAGTGGCCAGTCGCGCTGCCGCTAGTGCCATAGGCATACGCCACCGTTTGTGTGACGGCTGCGCCGTTGGCGTTGCTGATCTGGGTCTTCTGGACCAGGTTGCCGAAGCCATCGTATTGCAGGCGTGTGCTGCCGGACTCGTCGGTGATCTTGGTCAGACGCCCGATGTCGTTGGGCAGCGGGCTGGTACCACCGTCGTACTCAATGACGGTGGGGGTGCCACTGGCATACGTCGCCTTGGTGAGTCGGTTCAGTGCATCATACGTATACGTCGTCGTCTTGCCCCGCGCATCCGTGCGGGTGATCAGGTTGCCAGCCGCGTCGTAGGTGGCATTGCTTACCCCGGTGTCAGGGCTTTGCTGGGCGGTCGTGTTGCCTAGGCCGTCGATGGTGTAGGTTGTTACCAAACTGCGCGGGTCAGTGACCTGAGACACCCGGTCTTGGCCGTCATAGGTGAAGACGGTGGTCGGCACCGGGCCACCCGACGTTGCCGGCGGAACCTGCACTTGTGTACGCCGGCCCAGCGCGTCGTAGGTGAACGTCGTCACCAGGCCTCGTGGGTCTGTGACCTGCGTGAGGTTGCCCTGCGCGTCATAGGCAAACTGCGTCGTTGCGTATTGCGTCGTCTGTGCCAAAAGCGATGTGCTCAGGCTCAGCAGCACCGCCGCGCTGATACCTCGAAAAACGTTTGTGTGTCGCATGGTGTTTATTTACTCCCTGCCCGTGATCTGTTGTACGCGGCCAAGCACGTCGATGCTGCGTGAGAGCGAGCGCGTCAAGTTGCCGCCGGGCTCCTTGACGTTCACCGCAACGCGGTTGCCGGCGTTATCCAGCGTGTATTCGATTCGGTTGCCCTGGCTGTCCTTGGTCGCGACCAACCGGTGGGCCGCGTCGTATTCATAGCCAATCCAACTGCCGTCGGGACGCGTAGCTTGAAGCAACTGACCGACAGCGTCATAGCTGAAGGCTGTGGTCTGGCCGCCGACACTGGTGCTCAGCAAATGCAAGCGCGGATCGTAAGTACTCGTGGTAGTGACCCCGTTGGGATCAATTACCTGCAGCGGCAGACCTGCTGCGTTGTATTGCGAATAAGTTGTGACCTGGCCTTTGGCGTTGGTGACCGTCTGCAGGTCGCCCAGGGTATGGCCAACGGCGCTGCCCCCCGTGCCGGTGAGATTCGTGTCGCTGTAATAAGCGTAGGTGATGACATTGTTAAGCGGGTCTTGCTCGGTCAGCACTTGACCTGTTGCGCTATAGGTCCACTGCTGAACACGGGGCGTAACTCCACTTTGCTGCGCGGTAGCAAGACCGAGATGCCCATCCGTGTCTGTAGTCAGTTGCTCGACCTGCTTGCACAGCACCGCAAGGGGCTTACCGTCAATCGCCAATGTTCCGCCTGATGCGCACGACGCAGTAGCGTTACCGTTGAACGGGTCCGGCTGGCCGTTATAGACGTACGTCGTGATCTTGCCCGGTTCAGCGACTTGGGTAGGCAGCGTCCAATCCGGGTGCCATACCGTACTGACCTTGCGAGCGCCACCAGGCAAAGACGATCCGTTTGGCGTATAGCTAGAACAGGCCATGCCGTTACCCAGTCCCTCAACCCGAGTAGTTTCCAGATTGCGGGTGAGGTCGTAGGCGTAGCACGCACGGTTGCCGTTGAAATCGTCTTCGCTGGCCTTGTTGCCGTTGGCATCGTAGGTCAAAGCGTTACTGGCTGCGGTGCAGCCGGAGCCTGCTGGCTGGCTTTGGCTTGTCATCCGCGGCACGCCGTTCACCAGCGTGACGTTCTGGGTGAGGCTGCTACCGTTCGGCGTCACAATGACGACGCCCTGTGGTGGCGCCCAGTAGTGATCACTGTGAACCACACCGGCTGCGCTATCGTAGTTTTCAACGATGTTCCAATTGGGTGGCGTTGTATAACTGACGCCGTAGTGGTTCACCCCTCCGGCCAATTGAGTATCGGTCGCGCGACCCTGTGCGTCATAACTGTAAGTCGACAACCGGCTGCCGTTCTCATCGACGATTCCGGTCAGTGCCCAAGGCAAGTCCGTGCGCTCGTACAGATATTGACGGACTGCGCCATCTGGCCAAGTGAGCTTGTTCAGGTTGCCATTCGTGTCATAGCCTGCTGCGACCGCCTGCCCGTCGGGCATCGTGATTTGGTTGACGCGTGCGCTACCGTTGCCGTCAGCTACGTATTGGAACTGCACCGATCGCCCTGTCTGATCCTGCACGCGAATCAAGAGGCCACTCTGGGGTGCAACAGTTGCCGGCGTATTGCTGTCACTGTAGGTGTAGCTGAGGCTTGCGCCGTTGGCATAGGAAACCTGGCGCAGCGCGCCATCGCCGCTGTACAGCTCCTTTGCGCGCGCATCGGCGTCATAAAGGAAAAAACCATTGGAACCGTTCCATTGAGCTCCCCCCATGCGGTCGTTGACATCGGAGTTGGGCGTGTAGGT
The DNA here is from genome assembly GCF_000801955.1 of Ralstonia sp. A12. Classification (GTDB taxonomy): domain Bacteria; phylum Pseudomonadota; class Gammaproteobacteria; order Burkholderiales; family Burkholderiaceae; genus Ralstonia. The sequence continues at coordinate 133,038 of NZ_JSZO01000013.1, read as the reverse complement.
TCTATCTCGCTGAGGGGAAGTGAAGCTAACCCAATGGCCCAACCCTCGATAAAACTGAAAGTCAAAATAGTCATCGGTCAACGACACATTCTTGTGCAGGCTACCAAGCCACAACCCGCCGAACGATGGCGGAAGTGGCTGAGCGAACACAGCATTGGGATAGTTAGCCGGGACTTTGAACTGATTGTTGTAGTCAATCGTCAGGCTTTGCCCTGCCAGCGTCCAACTGCCCAGAACCTCGGATTGCACCTTGCTGCCAGTCAGCGGATAGATCGGATTGCCGAAACCTCCCTCGCATCGTTGCGGTCTAGCATGCAAGCTCTCGATTTTATCGACGCATGTGCTGCTGCCGTCCCCGCGCCAAACGAAATCGCCGTGCTGAATCGCGCCATTGGCAATCCACTCCCCTGGGCATCGCCAGACCTCGACGGGCTGACTCGTCGGCCACGGGCTTTCATACCAAAATGTCGGCACGTATATGAAATTGCAAATCCCCGTATTGGGTCCAGTCCAAGCGAATGACCCATTGGTCAGCCCAGAATCGTTCTTTTCGTATTCCAGGCAGACGTCATTTGGATCGACGTGATACAGGGTGTTGTAGGGTTTCGCAAAACGATACTGCTGTCCTGGTGTCGCCTGGGCGCATGCGTTATTGACAACTGCGAATAGGAGAAGCACAAGAGCAAGTATGCTTACTTTTCTCATGAGTTTATGTTTGTTCCAATTGTGATCAAGCAGTTGTTCTTCAGCCGTTCAACCACCACTGGTCGGTGCCGTGCCAACCGTCGTCCTGAGTGGCCGGTTCATTGAATCGAAGACACGGGAGATCTGGCGTGCCAAGTTACCGCTCGGGTCCTTTGCCTGTTCTTGGGTTCGGTTGCCCATCGCGTCCAGTGTGTAGCTGACGCTATTGCCCGAACTATCGGCCGCACCGGTCAAGCGGTGAGCGCCGTCATAGCTGAAGGTCACACTGCTGCCGTCCGGGAGTGTCACCTTTGTCAACTGCCCCACCGCGTCGTAGCTGTAGGTCGTGGTCTGCGCCGCACCACCTCCTGCCGGCGTCACGGTCTGACTGGTCAGCCAGCCTCGGTTCGAATACGTGAACGCAGAGACTGTGCCGTTGGCATCCGCCATCTGCAGCGGCCGGCCGTTGGGATCGTACTGATTGATCGTGGTGACGTGGCCTAGCGGATCGACGATCCGGTACAGGTCCCCTTTGCGGTATTGCGGTGGGGTGTTGGTGTCGTCTGTCGTGCGATACACGTAGGTAGTACTGGTGACCACATCCATGCGGGGACCGCTGCTGGTAGCCACCTGGCCGTCAGTGGTGTAGGCCCAAGTTGTCGTGCGCGCCGGGCCGGTCGTGCTGGCGCCAAAGCCCTGGCTGCCGTTGGTGTCCGCCGTCGGCGTCTCGCTGTAGCTGGTCAGGTTGCCGTTGGCGTCGTAGCTGTAAGTCTGGAGCTGAGTCGGCGAGGCGATCTGCGTCGGCTGGCTCAAGAACTGCGGATGCCACTGGGTGCTGATGGTACGGGCACCGGGCGTACCGGCACCTTCCACCCGCTGGATCTCCCGCTTCTGGCTGTCGTAGGCGTGCGTGGTGACGGTGCCGAGATAATCCGCTTCCTGGATCAGGTTGTTGTTGGTGTCGTAGCTGCTGCTCTGGCGCGTGCTGCCGCACAGGCCACAGGGCGCGCTGATCGAAGTCGGCAGCAGCACGCCGTTCTGCTGCAGGAAGCTGTAGACGCTGGTCTTGCCCGTTGGGTCAGTGATGGTCGTCTGGTAGTTGTCACCGTACTGGAACTGATACTGATTCACTCCACCCGCGAGGGTGCTGCTGGTGGCGCGGGCTTGGTCATCGTAGGCGTAGGTAGCGTAACGACTGCCGTTCTCGTCAATGATGCCGGTCAGGGCGGTAGGGAAGCCGCTGTTCTCGTAGACATATTGGCGCACCGCACCATCTGCACGCGTCAGCGTCGACAACATGCCGCTGGCGTTGTAGGCGTACTTCGTGGTGGCACCGTCCGGGGCGCTCACGCTGGACAAACGATTCTGAGCATCGTAGGCGAAACTCAGGCTGCGCCCGCTCGGGCCCGTGACCATCGTCAGTTGCTTGGCGGCGTTGTAGGTCAGCGTCGTGATGCGGCCGTTGCGGTCACGCGCCGATTGCAGCTTACCGTTGGCGTCGTAGGTCTCGACCTCGCCGGTATCGACAACGGTGTATTGCCAACTGGCCACGTTGCCGCTCGCATCGACGACCGACTGCAGCGTGTCTTGGGTGTCTGAAGCTGACCAACCTGCCCCACTCTTGGTGTAAGTCGACGCCGACCCATCCTCGCGCGACACCATCACCTGCGGGGTTGAGTAGGCAGCCAAGGTCGTATCCAGGCCGCGCTGCCAATTGGTCGCCCACTGACCTCCACCGCCACCCAATCCGTACACGCTGTATGAGCGATAGGAGAGTGTGACGGGAATGTCCGCGCTACCGCCTTCACTTGGCTCAAAGTAGGTCTTGGTACCGGTGCCCGGAATGGCTGGACTGCCAGCCGAGCAGACTTGTACCGGTCGGCGAGACAACTGGCATGATCCATTCGACTGAAGCGTGTAGCCGATAGCACAGTTCCGCAGATCCAGATAGACCGGACCGTACTGATACGGCGACGGATGGCTAGGATCTGTCACATAACAAAGCAAAGTCGAAGAATCAACATAACTGAACGCAAGTGGAATGTTCGCAGGCGACAAAGCCTTGGTACAAGCTTCCGCAGCTGTGCCACCGTACCAATTCTCCCCACCAGCAGCCATGTACCAACGATGCCCAATCGCTCCCGTACCGCTCGTCTGGCAAAAACCCAGACTTGGGCCAAATGCACACACCACGACCGACACCACAACAAATCGCTTCATCCCCGTCCCGAAATTCATTCTGTTGTCTGGCCCTGGCAGCGGATTCCCGCGCTGTCGTTGGCCCATTGGGCGGTCACCCGCCACAGTCGATTAAAATATATTGAAGTCAGATTTCATAAAAACTAAACGCAAAATCCGACTCACATTTCTTCGCGGCAGGCAGCCTGCCATCCCAGAAAGCGACACGCAACAAACTTGAAGTGGGGTGTCCAGATTTACCCATTGAGAAAATTTGAGAATCCCGCGCAAACACGGCCAGTCGTTGTGTGATCAATGACCACCACTGCATAATGCGCAGCGGCCTGTCGGCCAAATCAAAAAAGTCAAATCGGGACGGGGAGTTAGCAGTGATTCGGCACAATGGGATGCGCTGGTGCGCAGCGCTCCTGCTCGCGTTGGCCCTGTGCGGTTGCGCGGAGCAAAGAATTCGGGACGAAGCCAGCCATCAGCTGGGCGCTGGTGCCTACGAGGACTCGCTGGCCACGCTGGATGCCGGCATTGCCCAATACCCCGAGAGCGCGACATTGCGCGTGGCTCGCCGCACCACTCAGGACGCGGTCGCAGACAAGCTACTCCAACAGGCAGGCAAGGAACTCAATACCGGCAAGCGCACGGCTGCCCAGGCCACGCTCAAGCGCCTGCTGGAGATCGAGCCCCAGAACGACCACGCCGTTGCCTTGCTGCAAGCGATCAAGCGCGATGAGCAAAACGCCACTGCCTTGGAACTCTCCAAGCAGAAAACCGGCAGCGGCTCGCAAGAAGCCGCCCTCACCGCCGTCGAAGCTGCCCTGCGTGGCGATCCCAAGAACCGCCGGCTACTGGATGCGCAAGCGGCCCTGGAACAGCAGTCTGGGCGACGCGACATTCCCCAAGCCAAAGGGGCAGCGGCCAAGCAGCCGATTAATCTCGACTTCCGCGATGCCAGCGTGCGGATGATTTTTGAGGCCATGGCGCGCAGCACAGGCATCAACTTCATCCTGGACAAGGATGTCCGCCCCGACTTAAAGACCACTGTCTTTCTGCGCCAAGCCAAGCTGGAAGACGCGCTTGATCTGATTCTGTCCACCACACAGCTCAACAAGAAGCTGATGAATGGCTCGACCATTCTGATCTATCCGAATACACCAGAAAAGCAGCGCGACTATCAAGACTTGGTCGTCCGGGCGTTCTATTTGACGAATGCCGAGGCCAAGCAAACCGGTGCGATGCTGAAGACGATGCTCAAGATCAAAGATCCGTATATCGATGAGCGCACCAATATGGTGGTGATTCGCGAATCCGCGGATGTCGTCCGGCTTGCCGAGCGGTTGGTGGAATTGCAGGACCGCAATGATTCGGAAGTGGTGCTGGAGGTCGAGGTGTTGGAAGTCAGTTCCACCAAGCTGACCCAATTGGGTATCCAGTACCCCAACAGCTTCACGCTGACGCCGCTGTCGGCGACCGGCGCCTCGTCGCTCACCCTGAGCGACCTCAAGAGCCTCAACAGCGACCGGATCGGCGTGAGCACGCCCAGTGTCATCCTGAACCTGCGGCGCGAACTGGGCGATACCGACCTGCTGGCCAACCCGAAGATCCGTGCCAAGAACCACGAGAAGGCGAAAGTGCTGATTGGCGACAAGCTGCCCATCATCACGACAACCTCCACCTCCACAGGCTTCGTGTCGGATAGCGTGCAGTACGTCGACGTGGGCATCAAGCTCGAAGTCGAGCCTTCGATCTCACCGGACGACGAGGTCAGCATGAAGATCAACCTCGAAGTCAGCTCATTGGTCAACCAGATCACCACACGCAACGGGACGACTGCTTACCAGATCGGGACGCGCAGCGCGAACACGGTGCTCAAGCTGCGTGATGGCGAAACGCAGTTACTGGCCGGCCTGATCAAGACACAGCAAACCTCCAGCTCTGCCCGCATTCCGGGGCTGGGCGATATTCCAGTGATCGGGCGTCTGTTCTCCTCCCAAACCGACAACGGTGTGCGCAACGAAATCGTGCTGTCCATCACGCCGCGTATCGTCAAGCCATCACACCGCCCCGAGACCAACTTCATGGAGTTCTGGTCGGGCACCGAGACAAACGCACGTGCGCGCCGCGCGCTGCAGGACGGACAAGCGCCGGCAGCGCTCAAGGTCGCAGATGGCACGCCCGCTACCCCGGCCGCTGCGCAGACGGCCGAAACTGTGGAAGCGAATGAAACTCCGGCTGTCGGTCAGCAGGAAGGCGGCAGCGTCGCCTTGACCATGAACGGCCCATCGGCCGCCAAGGTGGGCGAAACATTCACGGTCGCGTTGAACCTGCGCACCGATACCGCGCTGCGTAGCGTCCCGATCCAGTTCGCCTACGACAAGGACCGCTTTGCCTTCGACAGCGTCGAGGCCGGTTCGATGTTCTCGGGTCAGAAAGCGGCACCCAATCTGGCCAAGACCGACCTGCCTGCGGTGGGCCGCGTGATGGTTACGCTATCGGCTGCGGACAATACGCCCATGACCGGTCAGGGCGAATGGGCCAAGTTGCGTTTCCGTGCCAAGGCGGCCGGAACGGGGGCGATCTCGGTGGCGACGGCAACGCCGATTGGTACAACGGCCGCGCCGCAACCGCCGCAGATGCCGGCCCCGGTCTCCATCACGGTCAAATAACGTGGCGGCATCGATGCTCCGCAGACTCGGGACGGGACTCGGACAGTGGTTCGAGTGGACGCTGTTCTGTATCGCTCGGCTTGCGTCGCGCATACCCATCTTCATTGCCATCGGGCTGCTGCTCCTAGGCGGCGCGGCGTTCTTGTGGGCGGTGTGGGAGCCGGGCACGGCGGTGCAGGTTGCGCGTGTCCAGCGCGAGCTTGCCAAGAAGCGTGCGGCGGCACCGGCACCAGTGCGCCAGACCAGCTCGCTGGAAGCCGTGGCCACGCAATTGGAATCCCCGCTGAACCGCTCCGTCATCGGCAGCGACATCTTTGCAGGCTTCACGGCACAGAGCGTGCGCGTCGACCAAGTGGTCTTCAGCAAGGACGTTGAGGAAGCCGCCACGGAAGACGTGCGGTCGGTCCGCCTGCAGGCCACGGTCATTGGGCTGTACCCCGCCATCAAGACCGGCTTGGCCGACCTGATGCAGAAACATCCGAGCCTCGCGCTCGAAAGCGTCACCCTCACGAAGAACGGCGGCACCGAAAAAACGGTGACGGCCGATCTGGCATTCGTGCTGTGGTACCGGGGGCACTGACGTGAAGCCGGTCTACCTCGTCGCCTTAGCGCTGACCTTGGCAGCTTCGGGCTGGGTCTGGCTGCAGGACCACGGCAAGCTGACTTCCACCTCCGACGTGGTGGAAGTCAGCGCACCGCGCCAACGCAAAGCCCAGCACCAGCCTGATACAGCCGTCTCTGCCACTTCGGCCACCTCAACAACCTCGCTGCTGCGCGCGTCGATTGATCCGGCCGCTGGTGACCCGTTCAACGCGGTAGTGCCCCCGCCACCGCCTCCTCCACCGGCACCGCCTCCGCCGCCCCCCCAGCCACCGCCCTTTCCGTTCCGGTATTTCGGCGTGATGTCCGACGAGTCCGGCAAACCAGTCCACTTCCTGGCCAAGGGGGATGCGCTCGTACCGGTGAAGCCGGGGGCGTCGCTGGGCGATGGGTACCGCGTCGAGAGCATGAACGACAAGACGCTAGTGGTGCTCTACGAGCCGATTCCGAGCAAGACGGTCATCCAGCTTGGGGGAACCCAGCCATGAAAACCGCCAAGTGCGCGGGCTATAGCCTGATCGAGCTGGGGGTCGTCTTGGCCGTGCTGGCAACGCTCGCGGTACTGTCCGCGCCCGTTGCCCAGTTGATGACTAAGCGTGCCAAAGAGCACGAGCTGCGTGTCGCGCTGGAGCGCGTCCGCGATGCATTGGACGCCTACAAGCACGCCGTCGACACTGGCGAGATCCAGTCGTCCGGCACGCTGTCGGGCTACCCGCCCGCGCTCGCGGTGCTGGTGACGGGAGCCCCCTCGGCGCGCGACCCGGACCACCGCAAGATTTATTTCCTGCGAGCCATTCCGCGCGACCCGTTCGCGCCGCTCTCGCTCGCGGCAGAGCAGACTTGGGCGCTGCGTAGCTATCGTTCGCCAGCAGACGCGCCCCAGCCCGGCGAGGATGTGTACGACGTGCACTCAACCAGCGAGGAGGTTGGCCTGGATGGCCGGCCGTACAAGCAATGGTGACCCGCAAACATCCCCTCTCCCGCGGATTCACGCTGATCGAGCTGATGGTCGTCATGGCGGTCGTTGCCCTGCTGACGACCATCGCACTGCCTCAGTATTTCAAGCACGTGGACACGGCCAAGGAGCGTGTGCTGCGCGCCAACCTGGAGATGGTGCGCGACGCCATCGACAAGTTCTATGCCGACAAGAATCAGTACCCCGCATCGCTGGCAGACCTGGTCAAGCAGCGCTATCTGAAGACGGCGCCGATGGACCCGATCACAGATCGCACGGACAGCTGGAAGCCACTGCCCTCGCCCAACGGCGAGCCGGGCATCTATGACATCCGCAGCGGCGCGCCGGGCAAGTCCATGGATGGAACCCTGTATGCCGACTGGTAGAGCGCGCGGCTTCGCCTACCCCGCGCTGCTGGTGGGCATTGTGGTGTTCGGCATTGGCCTCGCCAAGGTCGGTGAGTGGGCATCGCAGCAGAAGCGCCGCGAAGACGAACGTGCGCTGCGGCACACGGGGGCCGATGTGGTCGGTGCCATCAAGAGCTACTACTACTCGTCACCGAGCATTCCGCGCGCCATGCCGCGATCGCTGGAAGACCTGGTCGATGACAAGCGGTTTCCTGTGACGCGGCACCATCTGCGCGATGTGCCGTTCGACCCCATCAGCCGCTCGAAGGACTGGGGCATCGTACGGGCGCCGGACGGTGGCGTCACCGGCATCTACTCGAAGGGCGGCGGGACGCCATTGCCGAGCGTTGACGCTGCCCAAGTGCGATCGGCCTATGCCGACTGGAAATTTGTATTCGATCCAAATGGAAGGTAAGGAAATGAAACTGATCATCCAGGTGCTACGGTGGGCGGTACGGGTTCTGTTCTCGTGGAGACTTTCCCCCTCTATGGCTGGGCGATTCTTCTCGCGTCCTGCGCCCATCTGGACACGCTTCCGTCTTCGGTTTGCGCCGCTGATGGCAGCCGGTGTATTTGGCGTGATCTCGGCTTCTAACGCGTTTGCCTCGGTTCCTGCCGGGCAGATTGATCCGAGTTCTACTGGTTGGAGCAACATCTCGAATCCAGACGGGGGGTGTAAGCAATATACCTGTACTGCTAGGCAGGCTTGCGAGGCGGTGCGTCCTTTTAAGCTTGCATTGATTGAACAGATCGGTCCTACGACTGCGACGTGCAAGTTTTTTGGGGAAGGGTATTTTGAGGGGCAACTGCTGGCGTGGGGGAATATTGGCTTGCAGTCGACGTATGTGCCTCCGCGCCCACCCGTCCAAGTCTGCACGGCCGGCAGCTCCGTCACTCCTGGTACGGGTGCCACCATAGCTACCGGAGGTGATGCGGGTGGCAGCCCCGACCTGCCCATGACACTGGCCTACCAGACGTTCACCGGCGGCGGTCAATGGACGACGAACTGGCAGCGCAGCTTGGACACCAGCGCGGCGAGTGGCGCAACGGCCCAGGTGACCGCACAGCGCGAGGATGGCTCGGTCGTTACCTTTAGCGGGAGCGGCACGGGTTGGACTGCTGCCGGCAGTCAAGACACGCTGCAGTCGGTTGCCGACACCAGTGGCAACACGACCGGCTGGCAATACACAGTCGCCGGCACGGGAGCTATCGAGACCTACAGCACCAACGGCCAGTTGCAATCAGTGCGCGACCGCAACGGCCGAATGACGACGCTGACCTACAACGCCGCCAATCAACTGTCGACCGTCACCGCTCCGAGTGGGCGCAGTCTGACGTTCACTTACGATACCTCGGGCCGCGTGGCCAGCGTCACGGCACCCGATGCAACAGTCGCGCGCTATGCGTACACCTACTTCGGCATGCTGCTGAGTGTGACTTGGCCGAACGGCACCGTGCGCAAGTACGTTTACGAGAACAGCAGCTTTCCTGCCGCCCTAACCGGCATCATTGACGAGAATGGCAACCGCTACGCCACCTACGCCTATGACACCCAGGCCCGCACCACCAGCAGCACCCTGGCAGGCGGAGCAAATCAATACCAGTTTCAGTACGGCGACAACAACCAGACCACCATCACTGATCCGACTGGCAAGGCCAGCGTCTACAGCTTCATCCAGCAGAACGGCGTGCTGCTACCGACTTCGATCAGCGCGCCATGTGGCTTGTGCGGCAGCACACGGCAGAGCAGCAGCTACGACGCGAACAACAACCTGATCCAGGAAACGGACTACCTGGGCAACGTCACGACCCACGCCTACGACAGTCAGAGGCGGGAGACGCAGCGCGTCGAGGGTGCCGGTATGGCAACTGCGCGCACGACCACCACCGTGTGGCACCCGCAGTTCTGGAACCTGCGGACACAGGTCGCTTCACCCACCAAGCTGGAAACGTACGGCTACGATGTCAACGGGAACCTGATCAGGTACAGCGAAACACCGACTACCGATACGAATGGCAGCCAGGGCTTCAGCGCCGCAGCGGCAGGTCCGACGCGCACGACCACGTGGACTTACACCGCCGATGGTCAGGTGGCGAGCCGTAGTGGCCCGCGTACCGATATCAACGACGGCACGACATATGCCTACCGCACCGCAGACGACACCAACACGCCGCCGCAATATCGCAGGGGTGATCTGTACCAAGTCGTCGATGCGCAGGGCCACACCACGACCATCAACCAGTACGATCCGAACGGCCGCCCACTGCAGATGACGGACGCCAACGGCACAATCACCGCGTTCACGTACTCGAATCGCGGCTGGCTGACTAGCCAAGTGGTGACCCCGGCCAATGGGGCGGCACAAACTACGAACTACAGCTACGACGCGGTGGGCCAGTTGATCAAGGTGGCGCCCCCCGATGGCAGCGGCGTGAGCTTCGGCTATGACGGTGCTCATCGCATGACCGGTGCGACGGACAGCCTAGGCAACAGCATCACCTTCACACTGGACGCGATGGGCAACCGGACACAAGACCAGTCCAAGGACCCAAGCGGCAACCTCACCCGCCAGATCACCCGCGTCTTTGACTCGATGAACCGACCGCTCAAGATCACCGTCGGCGCCACGCAGTAAGACAACAACGCCCCAAACGAGAAATGGATCAACGGCCAGTCGGCCGCCAATCAAGATGAGCATGCCCAGACTCTCGAAACTGAAGACCATCCCAACCGTGCGCGGCTTCACGCTGCTGGAACTGCTCGTCGTCGTCGCGATCATCGGCCTACTGGCCGCCTACGTGGGGCCGCGCTACTTTGCGCAACTCGGCAAGTCGGAAGTCGGTGTAGCAAAAGCCCAGATCCAGGCGTTCGAGAAAGCCGTCGACCAATACCGGCTCGACACCGGTCACTTCCCGACCACGGAGCAAGGTCTCAAGGCACTCATGAGCGCCCCCACCGGGGAGACCCGCTGGGGCGGGCCCTACCTGAAGAAAGACGTGCCACTCGACCCCTGGGGCCACGCCTACGAATACCGTCAGCCCGGCACCAGCGGCCGCGACTACGACATCATCTCTTATGGCCACGATGGTGCGGCTGGCGGCGACGGCGAAAACGCTGACCTGACGAACTGAGCGATGCAGTTCAAGGTCAGCACGTTCGATTCAGCCACGGCGCGGGTCTCCACGCGTCGGGTGACTGGGGACGACCAGGCCTCGGTGGAAGCGCGCCTGAAGGCGGAGGGCGCGACGGTGCTGTCGGTCGAGCCTATCAGAAGCAAGCTGACGCTCCCGTCCCTCAAGAACCGGCGCCGCAAAGTGGACGCCGGGCTGGTGTGCATCGAATTGGGCGGGCTGCTGCGCGCGGGCCTCACCGTCTCGGAAGCCCTGGACTCGCTGGCGCATCGCGATGATCACCCCAATGTGGCGGTGTACCGTCAGCTCTACGATGGCCTGCTGAGCGGGCTGCCCCTATCGGCATCGATGAGACAGGTCGAGGGCGTGTTTCCGGGCATCCTGGTCGCAGCGATCCAAGCCAACGAGCGCTCGGGGCGTATCCCTGACGCGCTGGAAGAGTACGCCAAGTATGCGCAGGCACAGGACGCGCTGCGCAAGAAGGTTGTCAGCGCCGCCGTCTATCCGGCCACCGTGATCGGCTTTGGGTTGCTGGTGGTGATCTTCCTGCTGGCCTACGTGATCCCCCGGTTTGCGATGGTCTACGACGGCACGGCGATGCAGGTGTCCGGCGCGACCAAGATTCTCCTCTCCGTGGGGCACTTCATTCATGACCGAGGTTGGAGCGTGTTGATTGGCATCGGGCTGTTGGCGCTGGTCGTTGCCTATCAATTTGCTCGCAGGAATGCGGCCGAGCGCCTCCTGGGCTCCATTGCCAACGTTTGGCCATTCAAGAAGCTGGGGGAACGCTTCCAGCAGGCCCGCATCTGCGCCTCTCTGTCGATGTTGACCCGCGGCGGCTACGACTTCCCGGAAGCGATGCGGCTGGCTTCGCCGCTTGCCATCTCGGCGTCCACCCGCGCCCAGTTGGATGACGCCCGCGAGCGCATCTTGGAGGGCGTGCTGGTCAGCCAGGCTTTGTTGAAGACGGACTTCGGTGATGGCTTTGCGGTGCGAATCCTGCAAGCCGGCGAGCGGGTCGGCGATCTGGCCGGCAGCTTCGAGATGCTCGCGCAGACCTACCGGCGCGAACTGGAGACCATGCTGGAGCGCACCATGCGCCTGGTCGAGCCGATTCTGCTAATGACGGTGGCCAGCATGATTGGTGCCATCGTCGTGCTGATGTATCTACCTATTTTTGATCTCGCGGGAGCGATCTGATATGTCCGACGTGGTACTCGATTGGACCGCATTCGGCAGTTGGCTGCGCTCTGCCCGCATGGCGCGTGGGGATGGCAGCCTGGTAGTTGCGCTCGCAGAGCAAGCCGGCATGCCGGTCGAGACGCTGGTCACGGCCGTTGCCAGGCGATTCGATTTCCATCGTGTTGACCTGCACGCCGACCTTGCCGCCCAGGTCACGCTTGACCCCATCTCGCTCAAGGACTGCCGCCAGCACAAGATCCTCCCGCTGCGGATCGACGACCAGTGGGTCGTCGCGATGGACGACCCCTGGGACGAGGCGCTAGTGCGCTGGACCCACGAAAGGCTTGGGGCAGCGCAGCTTGCCTGGGTCGACGGCCATCGCAGCATGGCCATTCTGGAGCGCGCCTTGAGCACGGCGTCGGCCTCTGCCCTGCTCGCCCAACGCGGACCTGAAACGGTCGTCCTGGATCAGGAAGTCAGCCGCATCGTCTCGCCGGATTCCATCGAATCGGCTGAGAGTGCAGTGGTGCGCTTCCTCGATGCGGTCCTGCTCGACGCCTGGCGTGCCGGTGCCAGCGATATTCACGTCGAGACGTCGCGTTCCGGTTTACATATCAAGCTGCGGCTCGACGGCGTCCTGGTGCCGGGCCCCGCCTTCACCGGGGCACGTTCGCCGAGCGAAGTCCTGAACCGTATCAAGGTGTTGGCCCAACTGGACATCGGCGAGACCCGTCTGCCGCAGGACGGTCGCTTCCGCGTGCGGCTGGAGGGGCGCGACGTGGACATGCGCGTCTCCATCATGCCCAACGTGTTCGGCGAAGATGCCGTCATCCGCTTGCTGGACAAGGCTCAGTTGCGCGGTGCCTCCGAGACGCTCACGCTGGAAGCACTTGGCTTCGACTCCGCCGCCACGGCCACCATCCGTCGGCTCACCAAGGAACCGCACGGCATGCTGCTGGTCACTGGCCCCACCGGCAGCGGCAAGACCACCACGCTGTATGCCTCGCTCTCCGAGATCAACACCGGGCGGGATAAGATCATCACCATCGAAGACCCGGTTGAATACGAGCTGTCGGGCATCCTGCAGATTCCCGTCAATGAGAAGAAGGGCCTGACGTTTGCGCGCGGCCTGCGTTCGATCCTGCGCCATGACCCCGACCAGATCCTGGTGGGTGAAATCCGCGACTCGGAGACCGCGGAAATCGCGGTGCAGGCTGCACTGACGGGGCACTTGGTCTTTACGTCCGTGCACGCGAACTCCGCGCTCGATGTGGTCGGCCGCTTCCTGCACATGGGCGTTGACCCTTACAACTTCATGTCGGCGCTGATCGGCATCGTATCGCAGCGCTTGCTCCGCCTGAAATGCCCGGAATGTGCACCCACTGCGCCGGCTCCGGGCAGCCCGTCTGCAGGATGTCCAGCTTGCCGCTACACGGGCTATCGGGGCCGTACCGTCGTCTGGGAAATCGTGCCCATCAACGACATCATTCGAGAACTTGTGATCCGGCGCGAGCCGCTGCGGTTGATCCGCGAACAAAGCCGCCAGATGGGCGTCGTCTCGCTGCGTGACCAGGCCGTGCGCATGGTGGAGCGGGGCCTCACGACCTTTGAAGAAATTGACCGCGTGGTGTCGCCCAATGAATGACTATTGGCTCTATCTCTCCAAGTCCGAGATGGTGATCGGCAGAGCGCGTGGACGCCGGCGTGAGGCCACGGTTCTGGACACTGCAGAATGCCGAATGGAGGGGCTCGCGGAATTTGTGGGGCAGCGCGTACCACGCGGCAAGCGCCTGTCGGTGTGGCTCAGTGGCGGGTACTGCCACTATGTGACCTTTGCGCGGCCGTGGTGGGTGTTTGCTCCAGGCAAGCTGCGCACGATTGCCGCGAAAGTCTTTGAGCAGAAGACGCTGCTGAGCGCGTCCGACTATGCGTTCAGCCTGAAGCCGTCTCGCTCAAGCCTGCATGTTTGCGGAATCCGGCAGGCGGATATGTCACAGATACTGCGAGCGGTCGGCGATCGCTATGCCGTACACACTATCTCGCCGCTGGCCCCGGCCGTGTTCGAGGCATACAAGCGCGCTGCCCGCGGGGCTACCCTGGCCTTATATGAGCCGGACAGCCTCACCGTGGCCCAGCCAAGCAAGGAAGCCGGACTGTTGCTTGCCACGACAGCCGGAGCATCCCATGCGTCCGTGCTAACTCGCATGCTGGCAGCCCACGGCGATACGCCCGCCGAGATCGAAGTGATTTCAGTGTCGTCAGTGCAAGCAGGATTGAGCGAGGCTCAAACGCCCGGTCTAATTCTGAATGGCTGGCTCAAGCGTCAGGAGCGCCTGCAGCAGCATGGCTAACTTCACGTTCCCGGTTCGCCCTAAAAACCGGCGACTGTCTCTGCTGGTGATGACACTAGGCTGCACGGCAGCCCTGATCGCGCTAGACAAGTTCGCGGAGACAGACAAAAGACTGGCGGCGGCACGACAACAGGTCGCCGCGATATCGCGCGATGTACCTGCGCAGCCAAGCAAGCCCGATGAAGCTACCGACAAGAAGAATGCATTGGCACGTGCTATCCAAACATCGATGGCCATCGATTGGAACAGCCGGTTGAACCTGCTTGAAAGCCTGCGTGGTGAAGCCGTGTGGGTCGGCTTGATCAAGCTTACCGCCGCTGACACCAAGGCTGAATTGCGCCTGATGAGCGACACACTGGAGGCGGCGAACGGTGCGTTGGATCGATACGCGCAAGCGGCTGGTGAAGACATGCGCCCAACGGTCACATCGATCGCTTATCGGGATCGGCGGTATGTGACGACGACGATCGTTCCGGTTAGATAGAGATTGAGCGTTCAGTTGCCCGCATTGCGTGGCGTACACGCCTAAAATCTGGGAGTGCATGACGAATGTCTCCAGACAGCAAGCATTCGACTAACGTTGGTACGTGCATCCCAGCCATGAGTCTGACAACGACGACTGAGCTACGGCGCAGATGGGGGCTTGGCAAATGGCTTGCCGTCGGCCCCATGCAGCTCGAAGAACGGTGCTGCGCTGTCATCCGTCTCCCAAAGATCAACAATGCGAATCGCACCGTTCCGGTTGAGGTAAATCCAGTGCGCGATTAGTGGCACTCTGACCGTTTCATCGCCATAGCGCGTTATGGTTGGGGCACTTAGTGGCTCAATCGTCCATCGATCGCTCTTTGGCTGTTGTGCTTCCGCACAGGCCACCGCATTGAAGATGCTCTGCCACGCGTCACCTACATTTGAGGCGGGCTTCATCCTCAAGAGTTCTACCTTGATTGCCTGAATACGTGCAACGCTCTTGGGATCTCTCGCCATAGCGACTCGTTTCCCTTGATATTTATCTAGCGACACAACCGGCTCGGCCAGCGCCTGCCCAAGCTTCGGCTATCGCGTATTGTGTCGCGCCATCAGCCGGGTTCGCTTGTGCCTGTGCTAACAACTTGGCGCGAAAAGGCTCACACTCGGCGCGTGGTGCCAGTTTGGCAACCAACCGTTCGACCTGGGTTGATGCGCTCTGCGAAGTCAGGTGATCCGCAAATTGCTGATACACCGCCCAAGCACCAATGGCGCTCACCACAACAGCGGACACGCCGAAGACCAACGGGATGCGGGGCTTTGAGGCCACGGGCTTTCCTAGGCAAAGAACTGCTTAGCTGCCGCAGCGCTCACCCGGACTGGCAGGCCTTTGCTACGCGCGAGCGCCCGCACAATCCGGTCATATCCGCCCTGTTTTCCTCCACAGCGCAATTCGACGTGCTTGAACGCGTCCTGGACTTTGTGCAGTACATAGAGCTTGCCCTTATCCGCGCCAGCGCTGTACGGGTCGCAGTCGTTGCACCATGCGTAGAGACTTGAGTCGCTGTTCCAGTAAGCCGTCACGAGCGTTGCCTCCTCTGTGCAATGATGACAAGGCTTCAACGTTGGCTTCGCATCGAATTTTGTGATCAGGTTCTCGAAATCCTTGCGCAACAAGGAGAGGCTGGAGCCTGCGTTGGCTTGACCGAGAACCCATTTCACGTAGGAGCCATGCCTCAGAAAAACCTCTTCGGACGATTTGCCGTCGTGCTTTCCAAACGCGATTTGCATAGGAGTCTTCCTTCTTCGGTGATTCAGAGGTTTTCCTACAGCCCTTCAAAAAGCGCCTTCACCTGGGCCGCGCTCACCGAGTTGTCGAAGACGTACTTAACGGCGCCCTGAGTACTGTTCTCCCGCATCTCGATCTCGCCCGAGTCATGGTTGTACGAGAAGGCGTAGCGGTTGCCGCCGATGTAGACCCAAAGAACATTCGTCAGTACTTTGATCTCCTGGTCCGCATCCTTGCGCCAGAGGATGGCGCCGATCAACACCAGTGCGACCTCATCGACGCCCCGAGCGTGATGATCAGCCCGTTGCATAACGCCATCGATGTACTGGCGAAGAACTTCAACTTCCGTCACTGCTGTAGCCATAGGCTCCCCCGATGTTCAGTCAAACTGCACGCGCATAACGGGACAGTATGGAAAAAGTCACATCCGAGTGCAAAAGAAGTCCACATCACCCAGCCGCTCTTCGGAAAAGCCGACAAATCGGTAGCGCTCCATGGCGCCTTCATCTCTCCCTTGGCAAAAAAAAAGAGGAAGGCGCGAGACTGCCAGTAGGCCCGAAGGCCTACCGGCGTCTGCGCATGGGCAGAAAGGTGCTCTAGCTGGTTGGGTTGGGCCGGCGTCGGAAAGTCACGTGGCTGAGCAATTAAGGCGTATCAATGCGCGGAAACCGCCCCCACTGATTGCTCGCACTGCTGCTCCATCGCCCGTGTCTGCTCCATGGTTCTGTTGGACGCGGCGCTGCCACCGTGCTGCGCGTCGTATGCATTGATGCTTTGTGAGAAACACGCCGTCACGGCCTGCGCCTGACTTTGCTTGTCCGCGTTCGCCTGAAGGGTCGCCTTCGCTTGGGCATTGGCCGCCGCTTGCGCCGCGATCTCGTCCGCAGTCGCGAGACGAGTGCCGCGATCGTAGGTAACTTCCTTAAGCAGCTTACCGTTGGTGTCCCACGTCTTGACGACACCGTTCATCTGATTGTTCTCCCAGTCGGCGTGCCCGATCTGCTTGCCGGTCGTGGCATGGTACTGGTCGTCCGGCCCCTGCTTCTTTCCCGCAACATACGTGACCCGGTGGATAAGCTGCTTGCCATCCGGGGCGTACACGAGCAGCTCGCCGTCGTACTGACCGTTGACGCGCGTCGCATGCACGTAGCGGTTGCCAGTATCTTCGTAGTAGCCCTCCTCCTCGCCGGTCGCGACGCCGTTTTCCCAGTTGTTGCGGTACACGAGCTTGTGCGTTTTCAGGCTATAGACCTTCTGTTCGCCCTCCGGCTGACCACTGCGGAACGTCACGGTAACAAAGGGCTCCCGGCCGTCGGTATCGGAAACCACGAAATCGCCGTCAAGCGCGCCCGCCTTGAAGACCATTTGCAGGCGTACAGCGTCCGATTGCGGTGTTTTGCAGGTAGCCTTGCCGTCGAGTTTCCCATCCTTGACGTGAACGTCACAGATCGAGCTGAGACCCATCGCGCCGACCGTCGTTGACGGCAGGTCGTAGTTCACGACATTCATCAGCTTAACGAAGCCATTCTGCGCAGCTAGGACCTGGCCGGCAGAAACATTCGTCAGTGTCCCGGAAAACGGCGTATTCGAGTCACCGGCATAAACCTTGCCGTTGTTAATCTGAGCGTTGCGGTAGTCGAGCATCTTGTCACTGCAACCCGTCATCAACAGTGAGGCTGCAAGCGGAAGGAAAAGGACGTTATTGGTCAGGGTGCGTTTCATGATCTTGGGAAGTGGGAGATTCGGCGAGCCCCGACGCAATGACAGCGGGGCCGAACCGGGTGGAAGCGGGAAGGACAGCAAGGCCCAATGGATTTCCCTGCTGTTAGCGAGCGCGATATGCCGGTCAGTGCATCGTCTGCACCGACCGGCTTTGCTTCAAGAAGGAAGCGCTTACGGATTCAGCGTGATGCCGAGGGCCGTGGCCGCTGCATGCATCGAAGCCGCGACCAGATCCGATTGCGCTGCGGTCAGCAGCTCGTAGGTCTGGGGTACAGATGCTGGGAACAGGTAGCCCATGGCCGCTTTGCCAGCGATGAGGGCCACAATCAGATTGCCACCGCTGGCGATGGCGCCCTTCACCGTCGGGTTGATATCCAGAGCGGTAGCCGACTTCGGCAGGCTGATCAACATGAGGTTGTTGTTACGCGGATAGATACTCCACTTCCCTTGAACCGGTAGCGACACCTTGCTGTAGTCGCAGCCCGACTTGCCGCTTGCTGCCAACTGCACCACACCACCTGCCTGGATGTTCAACACAATGCAGGAGCGCGCCTGGACGTTGTATGACACGTCTGCGGATTTACCGACGACTTGCGAGACATCAGTCATCGACACCATCACCGACGGATCACCCAGGGTTAGCACGGCAGTGGACGGTGCATTGTCCGGCGTGACAAAGATGCCCGCGTTGAATACGTCAGCTCCGTTCACCCATTCCGGACCCCAACCACCGGTGGTGACGATGGCCTGGTCGTTGGCGTGCCGGAGGGTGGCGTAGACGGCTGTCGAACCCGGAGCAAAAACACCAGCCATTGCCTGACGGATGGCGTTGGTCGGCGGCACGATCAGTGCACTGGACACCGGCTGATTGCTCACGTCCACCTGCGACAGCGAGACCGTCACAGCGTCATTGGTCAGCTGATCGGTGGCGCTGATCTTGCCGCTGGTTGAACTCACGGCGTAACCCGGATGCATCTGGTCGCTGGATAGGAATGCCGACAGCGATCCATCGGCCTTCATCACGTAGCCACCGGAAAGCGGCATCACATATGACAGCGGGTTGCTCAGGCCAGCACCCGTGATGTACGAATCGAACATGCCGACTTGCGGGGCGTTGACCCAGCCGCCTTGGTGCAGTTGCTGCGGCACCGTGAGCGTACCGCCGCTCAGGGTGTACGCATCCCGCACCGGCACACCAACCGCGTCTTGCAGGCCATAGTGCGAGAACGGCGTGCCACCGCTGCCGAGATAACCTTCCATCGCGTAGAGCGGTTGGGCCAGTGCCGTCGCGGGATCAACGGGCGTGCCGTTGGCTGCCGCTTGCTGCGCCACCGACGAAGCCGTCACCGCCGCCGGAGAGCCCGTAGCGACCACGGCATTCAGCACGTTGGCCGCAGCCGTGGTGGTGGTGCCGCCATAAGCCTGCAGCACGCCGACCGTCTGGGAAGCGAGCGTTGCCACCGGAGCGTTGCCAGCAGCGATGTAGTCGCCGTTGACATCAGCACCGCTGGCCAGCGCCTGCACCGTAGCCGTCGCATCCGCTTGCGATTTCCCAGCCGCCATCTGCGCAACCACCATCGACGTGAGCGGGGTGATGTTCTGGTTGGCACCGCCGACGATAGCCGACAGCAGGAAGCCCTGCTGGAAGGTCGTGTTCGTCGTGGTATCAACGTTGCCGGCCTGCACGACGGCGAGCAGGTGCTTGCCGGTCATGTCGCCCGACACGTTCAGCGTGTAGTTGCCGTTGATGTCCGTCACCGCCTCCGGCAGCGTCGGATCGCAGGCACCGTGACCGTTGTCGAAGCAAACCATCGCGCCGCTCAGGTAGCCGTCAATGGCCTTGCCGGTCAGTTGCTGGGTTGTGGCAGCAGGTGGGGTTGAGCTTGAAGTGGTGGAACTGCCGTCGCCGCCTCCGCCGCAGGCTGCCAGAACGGCAGCCATCATGGCGCTCAGCACGAGCTTGGGAATGCCCAGATTTCGAGTGGTGTTCAATTTGTAGACCCCCTGTTGTGTTGTACGAAGCGAATGCCCGTCTCGACAAGAAACCGGATGGGCATTCCTGCGGATGTGTATTGCGTGGCTTGGTTGGCCCTTTACATGGAGTGGTCGGCATCCTCCTCGGTCGTTGCGTGCAGTGGGTCTGCGATCTCCGCGTCCAGCACTGCCAGGCATGCTCGGAAGATCGGCATGCCCAACACGCCGCTACGCTCCAGCGCGATCAGCCGTTCGCGACGCACGTGCGCGGGTTGGTTGGCATCTCCGACGAGTGCCCAGGCCGCATCGATCAGCGCACGCCGTGCTGCCCGGCGCTGGAGCAGGTATGCCGCGCCTGCAACTGGCCCAATGCAGGCGGAGGCGAAAACCCAGCCCGCAGCGGGCAGACCGACGTGGTTCGTGCGCAGCCGGCGCATGTCGAGCACGATGGCGAGCGCTGTCGCAGCAGCACCGGACAGCCAAACGAGTTGAAACATGTGAATCCCCCTGAATATATCGTATACGGATAGAGAATATCGCGTATGTGTATCTAGAATGTTTGGCATGGCCCACCCGATTCACGACCCTCGCTATCAGCGGATTGCGACGCTGCTCACCGACCTGCGCAAGCAGCGCGGTTGGCTGCAGCAGGACGTTGCTGATCGGATCGGACGGCCCCAAGCCTTCGTGTCCAAGGTCGAGAGCGGCGCTCGCCGCTTGGACGTAGTTGAACTACTCGATTTTCTGCGGGTGCTGGAAGCAGACCCGCACGCGTTCATCGACACCCTTCTGGACAAGCCGATGTCGGCGTTGCCGCGCTGACGGTTAGTAGTCGTCAGGCAGCAGGACGGTCGTCACGGACCGGTCCCATTCGGTGATGATCCACACCTTCTGTCCACTCCCCAGCAAGTAGCAGGACAGCACACGCTGGCCGGTGATGGCTGCGAGGTCGTTCAGTGCGAGATCTTCGGATGAGAGATCGCCCCAGTCGCCCCGGGCGTGGCGGTTCAGCAGTTTGAAAATTGACACGTCGGCCACAGCCAAAGCGGCAATAGCGGCGGGGGTCGCCACCAGTTGCCCGAGTGGCAGGCGCGGTGGAGGCAATGCGGGTAAAGAGGGTTCTGTCATAACGCGCTCCTGAAAATGGACGAGCGCCGGCCTCCGGCGGAGCCGGATGCAGGGTCGTCGGGATTGGGGAAATTGAATGAAGAGAAAGCCGGGCGCGAAGCCCGGCTTTATGCCTGCATTGCCATCAAGTTAAGGGCACAAAAAAAGGCCGCTCCGATTTGCTGGAGCGACCTCTTTGCTTGTTTCTGACGCTGCGCTTAACTGAACCGCATTCGGCCCGAGGGCCGGTTTCTTGTTGCCTGTGGCAGCGTGCAGCGGTTAGCCCGCTGCCAGGCTGCCGTTTTCCACATGCACGCGGTCGCCTACCTGGAAGCCCGGCGCGGCCTTATACGTGAAGGTACGGGTGGCGCCGTTGTCCATGCGCACGCTGACGTTGTAGGACGTGTCGCGGTGGTAGTAATTTTCCGCTTCGTGGCCTGCATAACCACCGCCCACTGCGCCGGCGACGGTCGCCAGCGTGCGGCCATTGCCTCGGCCAACCTGATTACCCAGCAGGCCACCTACTACTGCGCCTCCAATCATGCCCAGACCGGTTTCGTTACCTTGCTGCGTGGTGATCGGCGTGACGGCGGTCACCTGACCCGCATACGGGTTGACGGCCGGGCGCGGCTGCGCATAGTCGGCGTTCGACGGTGGGTTACGTTCCGCATACGACGGTGCCGGGTGATGCACCGCGTGCCGTACCGCGTTCGGCTGTGTCGGATAGGCCGGGGCTGCTTGGCTCGGTGCAGTCTGGCCGGGCGCAGCCAGTGCCAGTGGTGCGGAGGCCGATTGCGCGGCAACGTTCGGGTTGGTACTGCCCTGCGTGGCCTTGGAGGTGGGCAGCACGCCAGTGATGGCGGCCACGGCCGTCACGCTTGCGATGATCACCGCGACGGCAGCACCGGCCATCAGCGGATGCATGCGGCGCGACTGCGGCACTTGGCCCAGCGACGCGCCGGCATATTGTTGACCCTGGGTGTTCGGTTGCATGTTGTTCATCTTCGTTCTCCCGTGACCAATGCATGTGGTCTGTTGATGGAGAAAGTTTGGTCGATCGACCGATTGGATTCCGTTTTAATTTGTGAGAATCTGTACTGCTCGATTCCGCCTACAAATCAATGGGTTGAGCGCTTTCCGGGTAAGGCGTGGAACCCTGACGATGTTACAAATGGTGGGGGTATGCGTGCGATTGGCATCTGCACTGCGCATAAGACGTGGCGTCGCCGATTGTTGGCGAAGCACCCATGGCCCGACCGACAGGTCGAGTTCGGCCATAGCCAGTCATTGGTTCCCGCGTGTGACCGAACGATCGGAGGTCCGTTCTGGAACGGAGAGCGGACACCGGCGCAAAGTCCGACCGATTCGCGGCCAAGAAAAAGGCCCACCTAGAAGTGGCGAACCATCAATCTACCGTCCTGGCAAAAACCACAACGCGCTACTCCGGGCTGCTACCGTGAGCGGGCGCCGGCAACGGATACGTCTCTTGCGGAAACCCTTTGGCACCGTAATCGGTATAGGGGCCATCGTATCCGATGAGGTGGAAAGTTAGTTGCGCAAGAAGTACGTGAACGCAATGTATGCGATCAATCATTTTCTGCTGTTGCTTCTGATCCGGTTTGTTCAGATCCTTGATCTTCGGATGAACATGCCGGTTCCGTAGCTGGCCCCAGGCCGCGACGTACTTCTTAGTTATGAAGCCGTCATGCGCAAGTGCGTGTAGAGCGTCTTGAGGTCGCGAAGCGCTGAGCCCCTTGATGAGCCCCTCCATGCGTTGCGCGACACCCTCGTACCCCAACAAAGTCGCAATATAGTCAAACATCAACTGCTGGAACGCGGCGACCTTTTTTTCGTTATCTGGGTCAGCCTTTAGCGCTACCAAACTCGCAACGGCTTCGAGCGCAACGGAGACCCCGATTGCCCAAGCATCGATCGAATTAGCACTCGATTCGCGAGCGTTGTGCAAATGGTAAGCAAGCGGATTCCAATAAGTATCCTGCGTATTTTTCAACACATAGGCCAAGTAAGCTGAAAAGAGCTTCCATCCATGCGTCCTGTACTCCCATGCTGCGAGCGCAATAGGCGGACAAAAGTGCGGCCGCAATGACGCTTGTCCCGGTGATACAAGCTCCAGCATCTGGAGTCCCGGGCTACATGTGACCCGTGCCCGGTACGTTGCTGATTTGCCCGTCATATACTGGAGCGCCTCCTGTACCCGGAGGTGAAATGACGAGTGAAGAGCGGACGCGGAAGTTGCTTCAAAAGCCGTTAGACCAGAGCCTTTTCTGACCTTCACTGTAAATTTTGCGCCGCAAGCCTCAAATTTCGTGGTGTCGAGCGTCCAACACTTTTGGCCATGCTCCTCTGCTTCGCTCATTTCGTGCAGAGGCACCTCGTGCTCTTCGAAGAAATACAGCTCCAGACAATGATGTACCTCAGGAAATTCAATCTTAGCGGTGAGCGATTGAAGTTTGCCAATCGCAATTTCAGCGGCGCCGGCCGATGCTCCCCATGAGACATTGGGATAGATTCGCGTCGCCGATACCGTTGTCCCGTCATATGTTTCGGCGGTAAGGTTGTAATGCATTTCGTCGCCATGCAACGTACCGAGTTGGTGGTTCAGCATCGTGGCGACATAGTTGTGTGGCGTCGCGTTTTCAACCTTAGTGATATACAGCTTGTAGACGAGTACGTCGTCTTCGGCTTGCCTGATGTAGCCCTTACCCTCGTAGCGCTCCCCGCCTTCTTTGTTCTGGCTGAGAACCATCCGCTTGCAGTCAAGATCGACTTTACCGCGGCGGAAATCCTCGATCATCTTGTCTATATTCACAATTTCTTTCAATATTTTTACTATGTCTAATCTGCCATCTTATTGGCAGCATCGCTCACTGCATCTTTCCACACGCGGCTCCCAACCAGTGTGGAGCGCAGGATATTTATCCCATCACAATCAGCGATGGAATTGAGCGCTATTTTTGTCGCCTCGACGAGAGGACGACCCAGCCAAGGGTTGAGGTAGATACTGTCGATTGCGCTCAAAGGAATGGGCATGTCGATGCTACTTCGCTTCTCGGTTGCGCTCTCATACACCACTCTGAATTCACATTCATCCGAGAAGCCAGCGCGTTTAACGAACGGAAGTTCATCGACGGTCGCACCACCATCATTCATCTGTCGCAACGTCCTGTATTCCACGCTCTGATGTTTTATGCCCTCATATTCGTCAAGCGCGTTCAATAATCGCCCCCTATTAAACACGATGCAAGCGCCGCCGTTGCCACCTGCAAAGACGTGCCAATGATGATAAGTCTCTGACGTTTCCGTGAAGCATAGCGCGAGGACGGTTTGCAATTTAAGCTTCTTCTTATAGACATCTAGCGAATGTGAGTCGTTGGTGTCATCCCATGTCGCCGGACTCAAGAGTGTGATCGCCTTGTTCTGCAACAGGTAAATCAGCGAGGGAATGTTTGTGTAACGTCTCAGTTTCATGTAGACCTCTTGCTGCTGAATGCGTCCTACGGTTATACCGAGTTTCCCGGCGACAGACTACGAACCACGAGGCGAACGCTCGGAAATGGAACCGGGATACTTTGCCTCAAAAAGTTGCTCCTCAAGCCAGTCGCACAGCTTTTCGACCTCGGCGACAGCGGAAAACAGCTTTTCACGATCAACGCTCACAGCCGGAGCAATCATCCATTTAAACGCATCGTTCTCGTTGGAGTCACCCTCGCCAGCAGCCTGGAGCATCTCAGCTTCGCTTTCACTGACAAAGAACAATTGCGGGTACTTTCGAATATCATCTTCGCCATGACGTATGTCGAGAGCAGTGATGTTATCGGGGTGCTGGTCCCGGTTACGCGCCAGCACAATTTGTTCAATCAGTGCCAGTCTTAGCGGGCAGGTATCCCAGAGAATTCCCGCACGTTCCGTTAGGACTCGCTGATACGCCTGAAGCCATCCTTCATTCTTTTTCTTCTTAGGGGGCTTGACACCGAGTTGATGCGCCCATGTCGTGAAGTACAGATTCAGCGATGCGGCGAGCATCGACAAGCAGGAGCGTCCCTGTATCTGGATTGCATCCTGAGCATTCAGCCATTCGGTCATGAACGCAGGTTCACCAGTTCCGATGTATTCACCCTCGTCATCATAACCATAGTCGGGCGGAACTTCGAAAGGAGCTTCTTCCGCTTCGATTTTCCGGATGATATCCAAGAATGGGGCAGTCGACTGGTCATAAAATTCGCGAATGAATCTCGTTCGCCGCTCCAAAAAATATTTTACTTCCATAGTAGCCCTTTTTTGATTGGCTTCCGCGTGGGCGGATCATCGCCCCTGCTCAAGAATGATCAGTGCCGACGGCTCATGCTGTTTGTAGCAGAGTATCAATCCGCTCGTACGCACAGACAAATCTAGTTGTGACCGGTGGTGATTGTCGGAAGAACCTTGCTGATCAACTCCAAGAGGCAAACGGCCGCTGCACACCCAATAGTGGTCGTTACACGATCATTGCCTGGAACGGCGGACACGGGTCGACTACGGCCGCCTGCGGTCGCCGGAAGCCCGCGCTTTGGGGCGCTCTGTCCCGCAGATCGGCGATGAACCATCAAGAATGTCCCGAAGAGTGCATGCCGGTGGTTCTCCCGATCAGTGCAGCGGAGTTGGGCATGTCAGTTCTGCCGAGTGAAGTAGGCATCGAGCTTTTCCTTGATCTCGCGGGCCACGCCCTGCCAGGCTTCGGCACTGATCAGTGGATTGCCCTCGAACGCCTTGCGCAACTCCTCGATCGGTGTCTGCGCGATCTTGTCGGACCACTTCGAGAGCGCATCAATCACGAACATCTGCGCCAGTGGCCCGAAGCACGAGAAGTCCATCAGCTCGCAGACAAAATCGATGTTGGTTTTGGGTTTCGGCATGGCTTTGTCCCTATGTCGGGTAGATAAGAGAAAAGAGAGCCGGGACCGAAGCCCCGGCTTATATGCCCTTAGGTTGAGTCGAGCACCACAAGCTGCCGACGCAACGCCAAGGCGCGGGCCTGTGAGCAGCCCAGGTGACGGCGGATGTCAGCCACGGTCGGGCGGACTCGTCCTGCCACGACGTCCTGTGCGAGTTGGGTCACGTCGGCGTCGGGTGGGTCGCTTGCCGGTAACGGCGTGAACGGCTCGCTAACGGGGGGGTGTCTCCCCGTCTCCACTTTGTGGCTCCCGGACTCAGGCTCGTGACTCGCCACGACTGGCGGATGACTGACCGTGACGGATACCACGTCTGGCACGGCGTCCGGGACCGGCGGCCGTGATCGCAGCGCGATCGTCCACAGCAGGCAGGCGACGCCTTCCAGTACTGCAGCAAATGCCAGCCCCGACACCAGATCGATGCGAGTGACAGTCGTACCCAGTAACACTGCCAGTCGCGCCGTGACCGGATCGGCTACCAGAGCGTCACGCCGAGCCACGGCCCGGTCATCTGCTGTCTGCTGGCGTTGGATGTCTCCGGCTTCGGCGTCCAGCGCATCGAGCTTGGCAGTCAGCGTGACTCGACGGGCTTCCAGCGTCGTGCAGTTGCCAGTACAGCGCTGTGTGTTGGCCGCCGCCAGTCGTGCAGTGACGCTGGCCCGTTCCCCCATGACCGCCGTGAGACTGCGACCAGTTGATGCGGACTCAACTACCGGAACCGCCACGGCGCGCAGGTCCCCAGCATGACGCTGAGCTAGCAGGAAGAAGCTTGCATGACCGAAACAAGCTGTCGCCATGCAAGCCAGCCACAACACGCCAGCCACCGCACGCACCCGGTATGGCGAATCACGTACCAGGGCTGGCAGCAGATGTGCGCTCGCCACCAGCACGACCCCGATAGACAACCACATCAGCCGCTCGGCCAGCGATCCGCCGCGCTGCCAGCCAGCTAGGACCGACAGGCAGATTGCGGTGCCAGTTGCCCCGATCGACAGCACCCAGCAGGACAGCCGGATCATGCGGCAGTCCCTCCTAGCAAGGCCGCCTTGCGATCCAGCTTGTCGCGCAACGTGGATGGCTTGGGCTCGCCGGGTGTGTCCGCGCTACCGGCATCGGTGCTGCCGCCCGTCGGCTCGGGAAAGAACTCTTCGGCGACGGCAGCGGCTTCCTCCGGACTGTCTTCGAAGGCGCCGTTGGCAAAGCCTGCCTTGGCCGCAGCATCCAGGGCTGCTTGATCGAACCCTGCCGCCTTGCGACGCGCATCCAGCTCGCGCGCCTCCGCAATCGTGGCTTCCAGGGTGGCTCCTTCCCGAACCGCCAGATCGACGTAGTAGATCGCGGCTCTGTAGCTCAGAGCGGTCGACTTGCCCCGCAACACCAGCCTGAGCGACAGGCAGGCCAGCAGGTTGCCGGACACTGCGTTGAAATACCGAAGCCGCGCAGCCAGCGTACGGATCGAGTTAAAGCTTGTGGTTCTGAACACGAACGACCCAAGCTCGTCGTCCGTGTCTCCGACGCTGACGTTGAGCCGCCCGTACGGCTTGCAGCCGCCAGGACCGCCGAACTGACACCCTTCCGGCGACGGACAGGGCAGGATGGCAATTCCGCCTTCTTCCACCCGCTTGCAGCGTTCGCCATTGCCGACACAGACTGGCCTCCCTGTTTCCCGGTCGAACAATGTGTACTCGGCGCGCAGGTTCAGGTCGGGATCATTGAAAAGCATCCGAACGGGGATCGATCGCAGCTTGCCCGGTGTGGCTTTGCGCAACGACTCATTGAGCGGGTGCAGTACCCACTCCCCACGCTGCTGCACTTGGGTAGTGAGTGTGAAAGCGTCGTCCTTCTCCGGCAGACGCCTGCCGTTCTTCTCGACCACGCGGCCGATAGAAATCCGCCCGATGACGGGCGGCGTTATCGCGAGTCCTTTCAACATGGGGAAACTCCGTTAGGGGTACATGAGGAAGCGGCGTGAGCCGGCTTTCGGAATGGCGTACTGCTGCGCAAGCTCGGGGTGGTCGGCAAGCAACCGTTCCAGGTCGGTGCTGGCGCTGTCCTTACTGCGTCGGAAGGTGACTTCGCCGGTATCGAACAGCGCCCGTGAGGCGTCACCCATGGCGAACTGGATAGACTGCTTAAGCTTCGCAGCGGCCACTTCCAGTGTTTCGATCTGCTCACGGACGGCAACCAGATCAGCAAAGGTTGCCGATAGCTGGCGGTCGTCCGAGAAATCCACCGTGCCGCCGCTGTCCCGTGGATAGAGGCAGCGCAGCGCCCGGTCGGCGGATTCGGAGCCGTCCCCCGGTGGTGGAGTGTCGGTTTCCACGTACCGCCAGAACTCGCCTTCCAGTTGAATCAGTCGCGCGATCAGCTCATCGTCGCGCTCGATGCGGTACACGGCCAATTGCTGTCCACACAGCAGCACGGCCACATCGGCAGCACGCTTGCCGGTGACGGCTAGCTGATGCTGCACCTGTAGCTGCACGTATTCCGGCACACCGTCCTGCCAGTGGCGGGCGCCGAACTCGCCCGCCGTCTTGCATTCCAGAATGTGGACATCGGGCACTCCAACGACTTCCCGGTCGAGATTTGCCAACATGAACGGCACTTCGGGGTGTCGCAGTACCGCGTTAACCTTGCGCACGCGCCGCCCCGTTTTCAGCGTGTAGGCGGCGGCTACGATGGGCTCAAGCATTGATCCCCAAAATACGGGCTCACTTGTGTCGTTGGGGTCGGGCTTGGGCAGATCCGCCGCACGGCCAACTTTCTCCAGCCAGAGTTCGGTTTGCGACTTGAACGGATTCAAGCCAACCGCCGCTGCGGCATCTGATCCACCGATGCCAGTTCGACGGACTTCCAGCCAGTCGGCGCGAGACAGCTCGGTCGTCTTGACCAGCTTCAATGCAGCGCGCCGGGGCCTGGGTCGGATGGGTTCGAGGGCACTCATGCAGCCTCCAAAAAGAAGAAGGCCCGGTGAGCGCACTCGACCGGGCCGGCAGATAAGGAAAGAGGGAGGGAAAGATGGCTACACCACGAGCCGGAGCGCTTCGTCCCAGGCGCGCTGCTTGATAGCCGCACCTTGCCCAAACCAGGCCGCATCACGACGGTGATCGTCGCTGCGTGCCCGGCGGTGGTGGTCGCAAAATTCAGTTACCGCATTCAGCAAGCCAAACGCTGTACCCGATGCAGACGGCAACTGCGCCCCCTTACCACGGCCAGCGTAAAGCTGCTCGACGGCCTTGATCGCCCGTTCGTTGACTGCGACTGCAGCACGATCGGACGGATTGGTGGTCGGGTAAGTCAGCACGCGCCGGAAGAAGGTTTCTGCGGCCGAATTGGTCACCTTGCGCTCAGCCAACGCCTTGGTACGGGCCATGAAGGCGTCCCAGGAAGAGACGGCGATACCGAGCTGGCGTTTCACCGCTTGGGCGTCGAACTGGCTGCGGTGCGGCACCTTGACGGCGCCAGTCCCATCACCGAGCGCAATCTGAAGCGTGTTGTTGCAGACCACGCGGATCGACGTGAACTGTGCGGTAGTTGCCAGCGTGCCATCGCAGGCCGTGGCGAGCAGTAGGTACCCATTGATCGTGTCCTTGCCCTTGAGGGTGCCGGAATGTCCGGTTTTGGCAAGCGCCCAGAACTTACGGCCTTCCTTGAGCACACCGGCAGTCTCCAGCTCGAACCCACCGACTTCAGTCAAATCCCGGTAGAAATCAAGCACCTCCAACGGTTGCACGACCTGATACCGCGCGGAAACAACAGAAAGCGGCGCTTTGGTGTCCGAGCGGTAGAGCACCTTCTGATCTGGGAAAGCGTGGATGGCACCGATGCTGGAACTGGCGTTGCCCGAGACGAAGCGGACCTCCGACGACTCGATGCGCCAGTTCATGCCGGCGCGTTCGGCCCACACTTCGATCGGTTGGTTGGGCGCGAGCTTGTTGCCGAGGCCGTGCCACGGTTGCTGGCCGGTCCAGGCCATGGACGAAACGAGATGCATATTGGGTCCTTGAAATAGAGAAGGCATAAAGCCCGACACAGGGCCGGGCGACAGAGAAACAAATCAGGGAAAAGAGAACGGGAGGCTGTTCAGCCCGGCCGGTTGGAGAAGTGGTGGCCGCAAGCGCGACAGCACCAGTTGAGAAGGACCGTGTTGTCCAAGGTCTGTCCGAGTGCCGCGCCGGTTGCGCAGCCGGCAGCGGCGCCGGCCAAGCCAGCGATGATTGCGCCGGCGATGCTGCCGCACAGCACGCCTAACGGACCACCCAGCGTGCCTGCTGCCGCACCGATCTCGGCGCCGGAGAGTGAGGCCGCGGCTGCGCTGGTGCCTCCCGCCGCCGCGCCGAGTGCGCCGCCAATGCGGCGAGCAAGATGGCGGGGCTCGGTGCGGAACGACTCGCAGGCCGGACAGGCGTAGATCAATTCGCCCGTATCGGGCCGATAGCGAGGCGGTTCAGGTTCGTGCGATGGATGTCTCGCGAATGCGTCAGGCGGCTGATGGGGGTACGGCCATTCATCATCATCGTCAGGCGGAAGCAGCGAACGATGGTCACGCATGACACGTCGCCTCCCGTCGGACCTTGCCAACGTACTTGCAGAAGCAGATCGACCACAGCACTCCGCTTAGATAAGCGAGGGCGAACGCGATCAGATATTCGAGTGGAGAAATTGGGAGCACACCGGACTCCTAAAATGAAGGAACGCCCGTGCCGGGGTTGGCGCAGACGGAGCGGTCGCGTTAGCTGTTGCTCGCTGCTGTGATATATGCGTGAAATTTTTTTGAATCGACGAACCCTTGATGCGTGCTCCAACGATCGACGCCGCATTTACTGGATGCCCCGAATCTCGATGTTGCGCCAGGCATCCCCTTGGATGGGCGGCACGGAACATGAGACTTCGTCGATAATCGAGCGTGAACAGTCCAAGTAACAGATCGAACGTGTGAATCCTAGGAAATGAAAAACCAACGCGACGTCATAGCTCAGTTACCTACTCAATTGATTGCGAAGCGCATAAGGGAAGAAGATTCCAAGGTACTCAGACGCGAAGCAGTGACACCGCTCGATCAATATCAGCACGCTGTTGTTCAGTTCGGGGACTGGATAATCAGAGAACAGCCAGTCTTGATGCTGCCCCGAGAGCTTACTGAGTTTTTGAGTCTCGATCTGCGAGATCAGGGAAATGATCTCATTGAGGAGACCCGGCAATTGAACAATCAATTTGTCGGGCGCTCCATGCGGACCGTTACAGCACTTCTGATCGCAGACATTGAATTACTGGACTTGAGTGAACGCGTCCTTCTTTGGACGGAGTCCGTGATTCGTCAGGTGGTTTATCGTTGCCGCCGGCGAATCCAAAACAATCCTTTTGAGACTTACATCGACCTCTTCGATGCTTTCGTGCGAGACATCGATACTCGGATCGCGCACGGCGATGATCGCATGTACCAACGAGTGTGGTCGGATGCGATCGACTGTATGGTCTATCTCTTGATCGAGGCGTGTTTCCTGAAATCAGGTTATGCGGCGCTGATACACGAGGACGAGCCACCACATTACCCACGCCTCGTGGGCACGGTTGTGTCAAATCCAGATCATGAAGAGGCGATTTCTCGGGATATAAATCTCTTCGGCGTGGAGCCCGTTCAGTACATCAACGAGATAATTGCAAGGCCGCTTACCAATTTTCTGGAGGCCGAGGGTTACGCAGAATCAAGAGATGACTTGCTAGATCGCTTTCACGGGTATGTGGGCGATCTACTCGAAGCATCGCCGTATCTTTGCGCTTCGGGAAGAGCTTCGCGGTATATGTTTGCGATTCCCGGTACGGCGTGTTGGGCTGCATTCCGTTTTATCGCCTCGCACGGATTCGGAGTGTTCTTTTTCTCCGACAGCGAAGAGGATATGCGACGCGATCTTGAGACAAACGCTTTTAGAGGGGCGATCAACGTCGGATTTGACGGCAGTTTCAGCTACATGATGCACCCTTGGTTGACACTCGGACGCGCCCTTGGTTCTGACGCCGCGCTGAGCATAGCGTGTTGGATGCTTGAACAGATCCACGCGCGAGTCGTCGATGACTATCTGAAGGTCGGCGTTGGCGGCCCGAAAGCTCGGACCGGCGAGTCCGAGCTTGCCGTTACATCGGATGAGCCCGATTCCGATCAACTGGTCGCCAACGAGATTGCGATCTATGCGTCGTGGGTACGCGAAGCCCAAGCCGAAGATGAGCTTGCCAGCGATTTGACGCCAACCGTAGACCGAGATTCCCATATCGACCCTGCGGCTGCAAAGACGCGCCTACCGCAGATAAGACGGAGTCGTTTCTTCAAGCTCTTACGAGCATGCGACGTCGAGATTGTGCAGGGAAAGGGCTCTGAGAAGAAGCTGTTGAGAGGGGGCGCTCATCCATTTAGGCTTGGTAGCCACTATGGCCCGAATCCGACTATTCCGTCATTTCTCGCCGGTCAAATACTTCGTCGACTCAATATAACCCACGAGGAGTGGATGTCTGCAATCGTGAGTGTTAAGGCTATTAAGGCGTAAGCATATCGGACCGTTCGCGTGACTCCCCACTCATGCCGTCGATGATGCCAGTTGCCATCATACGTCCGCCTACTGAGCACAGACTCATCAGGACCGTCATCGACGCGACTCTCACGACGGCTGCTAAAATCGTCCGCGCCAAAACTGCCCCCTTCCATCATCATGCAGTACCGCGTCGCCTATGAGCATAGCCTGCAAGATGCACCGGACGACTTCATCGTCCAAGTACCATCGCAGCTTGTCGACGGCATCCCCGCGGACACTCCCCGAGCGCTACTGCCGGAGTACATCACAGACCTGATCTTGAAGCGCTCACCGCAGATCGCGAAGATTCGCAACCTGCGGCTGCTCTAAACCGGCCGATACTTTCGCACCTAGTCAGTCGAGCTTGGCACGCTTCAGTTCCGCCGGCAGGTAACCGCTCCTGGAAAGAAATGCACCACGCGCGCCGCTCAACCTAAGACCCTTACCCACGGGCTGCGCCAACCACTACAATCACCTAGCCTACAGATCGAAGCTGGCCTCACAGGGGCGAACGACTGGAATGCAGACGATTTATACCAACGAGCATCTGCGCAGAGCGTTGTACTCCATATACACCGCGCAATTTCATGCCATTCGGTCCTACCCTGAAGGATTCACCAAAGCCGACGCGACGCGGATGCTTACCAGCCTTATGGGGGCACGCCCGTGGTCTTGGCGGGTAGTCGGCGTCACCCGGGCAGCGCTGGATCTGTTTGCTGCAAATGACTTCAAGCGCCCGCCACACCAGCTACAGCGCGGGCACAAGCAAGACCGGTCAAGCACCGCGCAAGCGCTGTACCTGGACATCGCCGAACCAATGACGTTGGTTCAGTTCTTTGAGTTCTTTCTTGACCGAGATATGACGGTCATCATGACCAACGAGGAAAACAAGCACAGGCCGGATGGTGCATTCCCCGACTATCTCAGCATTGATCCCATGCTTGGACTGTTTCCAAGTGGAACCTTGGTGGGCTGGCAGCACCGCAAACAAGAGATCAAATTCTTACGCGAACTTCATGCAGCGCAGTCGCCAAGGTAATCCTTGGTGGGATATGCTGTATGTCGCGGTATCGATAACCACAGGAAACCATGGCTACCTATAAAGAACTACTCGCTCAGAAACAAAAGTTGGAAGAACAGCTTGAAGGTGCCCGCCTCAAAGAGCTTGAACAGGTCATTGCTCAGGTCAAACAGATTGTGGCCGACTATGGGCTGACGGCAGAAGACATTGGCTTGTCATCGAAGGTCAAAGCAAAGGCTCGCCGCACCGTTGCGCCGAAATACCAAGACCCGAAGACGGGTGCGACCTGGACGGGTCGTGGTCGTGCACCAGCATGGATTGCCGGCAAGAACCTTGATCGCTTTCTGATCGCGTAGCCCAGAGAAACGCTGCACGAAGCCCGCTCCGGCGGATTCAAAACGAATAGGAAAGTCGATGGGCTTACCTTCGACACGCAGCGTTTCTTGATCTCATTCAATCCGGCGACATTGGCGCGTACGCCGCCACCACTGTAGCGCTCAGCATGCTCGTGAACACGGTTCTGAGTGGAGATCGCGCCGCCGCCGCGGTTCAGTCACCGAGAGGTGCCCACTACGGCACGTCAGCGTGATGCAGAGTTCACCGAAAGCCAGGCGCTAGCCTGGTTCTGAAGCGCTCCCGACCGTGGTCAGCGATCACGCCCTCAAGGAACATCTTTTCCGAATACCAGTGCCCGCATTGCAGCGAGGTCTCCGGCCAGACAAGCCGGTGGAGAACGACTATATCGAGAGCTTAAACGGGTGATTCCGCGAGGAACGCCCGAACGCGCACTGGCTACTGCGCTGCCTGCAGCTCATCTACAAGCTGATCCTTCGTTGATTGGTTAAAGAGATCGCGCCGAAACCTTAGTTGCTTCAAAAGAAAGGCATTGGCAAGCTCGAACGAGTCAAGGAGGGTGTACCAGTTCAGTACGTAGCGCTTCATGCGAGGGTCGTCACTTACGAGCCCGAGTTCCCCCCGAGAAATTTGCCCACGCATACGACTCTCAATCTCGGTATCCGCGGCTGATATTTTTCTGCCGACCAAGATCAACTCAAAATGCATCCTTTCGCTTCCGAATTCAGGATATCTCTTGATGATATTCGCGTAATCGTCGAGCTGACGTAGATGCTTGATGTTAAGGGCTATACCAGGACGCTTGATTTCGATGATAACGCAGCGATAAACCTGCTTACCGTCAGGAGCGATCGTAGGGATACGACGTGCAAGAAAGAGATCTGTCTGACGTTGCGCACCAGTAATATCGGCTACCTCATCATCGACATCCTCCGGGCCGACGTTTTCGATCTGTGGAATCTTATTGCGCAGTTCCTTCGCGATCTTCGTAAATGTGTCCTCCTCCGCTCCAAGCGTCTCGTACCCTGGCCCAAACAGCCACGTGTTGTTCTCGATAATCTTCTGCAGATCCGGAGTCTCCAGAACCTCGCGATAGTGATCGTTCATCAGCGTTCGAAGCTTCGACGCCGCGGCGTGACGACGTTGTAAGATTTCAATAGTCGCTATGATGTTCTCCAGCGTTGTCTGCTGGAGTTGATCCGCAAGCGATTTCACGGCGCCGTCGTCCAGATCCAGCACGCTATTGAGCACATCAAAGAGTGAGTCGTTCTCGTTGGAGACCGCCAAACGATCTAGCAGTCTGATAATGATCTTTCGCTGCTTCTTGCTGGCCGCATTGAATATCGAAGGGTCGGCGACATAGATAGACGTGACGAGCTGCTTCGCATTGTTTAGGCGCCACGAACGCTCTTCTGGAGGCAACTCGGCATACGTTGGGAACAGTCCGTCTTCGACGTACTTCTCGACTTTCACCTCAGCTTGCTTGCGCAGAAACTGGTCGTACAGCATCTGTGCCAACTCGCCTACCTGCCGCAAAAGCTTCTTCCACTCCGGAGCATTGGTCGTATGAGCCTCAGGTCGAAGCAGATCCTGGTCAGAAGCAAACGTGTCTGCCCACGGTGAGCTGATATAGATGCTCGTGAAGAAGCCCGCCTTATTGTTGAGCGCGCTGAGCTGCTTGTAGACGATTTTCCCCGTGGAATCCAGTAGATAGGTGTATGACTTCTCCGAGCTAGGTCTCTCGTCCCAGCGAATCACCTGCACATCAAACTCGTGCGACCCAGTCCAGAAACTACGCTCCGAAATCTCGTGCTTTGGAACAGGGATGGGCTGTCCATTCAACTTCAGTGTCTTCGACGAGTGCAACGCAAGAAACCAGCCGAATTCAATCGCTAACTTTGCACGTAGCTCGTCCGCGTCGGGCAGCTCACAGGAAAACTCCGACAACTCAACCAAAGTACCTTTTGTTTGCTGACGCAACTCCGGACATTGGGCTTCATCGGAAACGAAACCGGCTTGGTAATCCTTAATCGTTGTGGCATCGATAGCGATTCGTGCCTGACCAGCAGCGGATTTAGAGTGCCAGGTAGCGAAGCGACAAATGCGATGGAAGGAGAGACGTCCGCGACCATGCGCGCCATGTTGTGCTGCATCTTCACGCTTATGGGAGTCGTTAAACCGGCCAAACGTCTGCTTCAGCGCCGTCGGATCAATTCCGTCGCCGTCGTCCAGCACGGCGACTGTAGTCAAGGCGTGGAGGCTATTGAGTTGAGCGTCTACCGTGACAACGTCGGCCTTCGCGTCGAATCCATTCCAAACGAGCTCGAACAACGGTTGCCACGGCTCGATACTTTTGAAATGTTTTTTTATGCCCTCGTTGCCAATCTCTGTCGTACCGGAGATATCGATATTTTTGGTCATGGTGGCAATATGTGTTTTCAATGCCCAGCATGCGATGCCGCGCCCCACTGTCATGAGCAAACCGCAAACTCAATCCGACAAATATTGACGTCCTTGAATTGACGTCCTTGACGCCAACCCCGACTGACGCCATGGTGATCAGCCACTTGACTGATTGGCGAGTATTGTAGGCGGTCGTTGGACCAGTCAGTTACTCGCCCCAGTAAACGTCCACTTTCTGCGCAAGATGCCCCGCAAGAATGTAATCCCCAGACACTGCAGTCTTGGCTTCTAGTCTCTCCAGCTCGCCTGCCAGTAAGGTGCCCAGGTCAAACTGGCAGTAGAGGTTGCGCTGGCGGAACGTCGACTTCGGGCGCGAGAGACCCGCAACTAACGCCGCCAGCGATCGGACGGCGATATTTTCCTGACCGCGAAACTCAACGCGAACCCCTGACTTCTGGCCCATGCGACCCAGCTCGACGGCATCCTGCCAGCCCGCTTCGTAGTCCAGTTCTACGACCGCGATTCCGTCCATGCTCAGCAGCCGCAGCGCTTCTTCTCGCGTACCGGCACGCGCTGTTGTCATCTTGTCCTCTATTACCTTCGTGAGCGCCAGGACACCCGGCGTTGAGCTTGCCCTCTTGTACCAGGGAGAACCGTTGGCGAGCCAAGGGCAGTTGTTCAGGATGGAGCGCGAGCGTTCAACTTCTCGATCCCTCGCCCCAAGAATAGCGTGAGCGACAAAAATGCGGTGGGTATCCAGACCCAGTACAACTCTGATGCCATGACGGTGACGCCACGGTTCCCCATGAACCGGGATATACCGAGTGGCGATACGGCGATGGGACGGAACGGAAAGAACCAGCGATGCTCACTGAGCGGCCACAGAAGCACCACGCCCATTCCGCCATTGGTACAGGCATCAAGCAGGGGATGGGACAGCGTGGAGAGCCCAACAAAGATTGCGCTGCGCCATGCGGTGGTGCTCAACGGCCTATGGGCTAGCGCTGCCACGAGAGCGAGACCCAGTGCAAACGCGATCGAATGCGTGGCTCCACGATGGCCGAAAGCGTCTTGATACCGGATACCCAGCTTGAGAGCGGCAACGTCGAGATCCGGCAGCATCGCCGCAACGGCACCGGCAAATAGAAGCCGACCACTGATGCACCGGCGCCCAGCAGCCGCCCCGAGCATCAGGGGCACGGCCGCATGTGTGATGATAGATGGCATGGTGGCCTACCTACTAAATCCGCCCGAGCGACCCTGGACCTATTGGGCCGGCACCACCATGTGTATTAGCTGACGTTCATTGTTCGTAATCGTCTGGTCGAAAGCGAACCTGTGCTCAGGAAGTCCACCAACGAAGTCATGCGTACCCGTCTGATAGAAGTTCCGAAGAATGAACTCGGTAAACCAGCGAGGCGTCAAGCCAGCAGAGACAGGTATGCGACACCCTCGCACGTCACCCAAAGTCAGGTGCGAAAAGGGATGCTGGACATCCTTGGCAGCCTTGACGTCGAAATCAAATCGTAGAGGGAACGGCACAATTCGCCGCGAGACGATCTCTAGGAACAGATCGTCACGCATATACGCCTCTGGATCTTCTTGAAACGCGCGAAGGCTCGGAGATGGGTAGTACGCCAAGCGGTGCTTGACGAGTTGATCGCCGTTGAAGCGGTACATCAATTGAAGCAAGCCGCCATCGATCAATTTAACGCTGTACGACCGCTTCTCAGATAGCTCTTGATGGATATCGGTGTAGTCGATCTCACCCATGGCGATCGACACATGCTCCGCACCGTCAAACGAAATTTCCCATTCTGTCGCCGAGATTGAGCGTAGCACCGGGAAGTTTTGGTCATCCGCGATGCCACGCTCGATCAACGATGCGAGTATCGCCCCAAGGTCATCTTTGACAGCCCGCGGAGCCTTAGGAGGCATCATTCTTTGCCTCCAAGCGCCTGAATCAGTTTTTGCTTGGTCTCAGCATCAAGGTCATCTGGGGTGATGTCGCCTCGACGCAAGGAAGCCAACAACTCGGCTGCTCGCCCCTTGCCTTGCTCAAAGCGCTGCTTTTCGTGAGGCGACTGATCGCGGTAAGCAATCCGCAATTTCCCAAGGATAGCGTCGGTTGGATAAGTGAAGCCCAAGCGGAAATCCTGCTGCTTTAGCCGCTCAAACTCTTCTGTCAACCTAGCCATCCCCTGGCCATAGCCAACAACTCGCACCCAAGCCTTGCTGCGAGTGACCGCAGTAAACAGCCTGTTGCGTAGATTGGCTAAGCCTGGGCCAGTGGTGTCACAGTCCTGCGCATTGATCACGTAAACCATGCCGGCCTCGTTACCCTTCGCCCGGAAAATGCCAGTAAAAGTGACCGATGGGGTTTCCGTCTTGAAGAACACATCGGCCAGGGTATCGACGCCCGCAAGATGGCTCTGAATTTTGCGCTCAAAGAGAGTCTTGCGAATCGGCCCGAGGCGCTCGCGGGCAGAAATCGGGTCAGAATGAATGACAATGATGTCGTCGTGCCGCAGTTCGTCTTCTTCGATGTTGCGCTGGATCTCGTCGACCAGCCATGCATTCTGCTCGGCCTCGTTTTGAAACTGTCGAAACGACACGAGATCGTCGATCGGGGAATGACTGGACAAGAACTCAGGGCTGGTTTCGTTCGTACGCTCAAGAACGACAGGTTGTCCCTTTGCCAATCCCCCTTCGCGGACCTTGTAGCCAATCTCTTCCCACAAAGCCGGTTGGTCGAACATTTGTACCAACCCGGTTTCAGCGCTCGCAGGCGGTTCGCGATAGATACCAAAACCTAGAGCATGCGCCGTAACCAGCACCGGCCGTGAATTCCGGTAGCACTTTTGCAGGATGACATCCCTACTTGGGTCCTCGTCCAGAGACACGAGTGGACGCCCGCTTGCATCCGCGCCAAAAATCTCCTCTGGCGGCGGCAGAGAAGTGCCTGAGAGGTTTTGTAGCTCATCGTAGGCGTAGACCAGGCGTTTGGGCGTCCTAAGCATCGCATAGCAGAGACGCAAGAAACTTGGCGCAAAATCCTGCGCCTCGTCGACCAATACTGCGTCGTAAAGGTCTGTCGAGGAAGTCGCTCCTGCCAGAGCCATTCGACAGACGCCATCAAACGCCTTGTCATTGCCTCCGAAGCGATTGCTGGCAGAGCGGAAATCGTAAAACTCCTGGCCAGTAGCACGGCAGAATTCGTAGTAGACCCCATCGCGCTCATAGCCGCCCGGTGCGCCCCAGGCATTGATGATGCGAATCTTGGTCCAGTCAGGTTCCTCGCCACTCTGCTCGATACAGAAATTGTTGATCAGCCGCTTGAACTGGGCTTTCAGCGAACGAGTGTGGAACGTGACGGCAATACGCCAGTCTGGATGTTGCGTGTGAAGGTAGGCCGCCTTCAGCGCAAGTACGATCGTCTTGCCAGAGCCGGCCAAACCTCGGATACGTTGCACTCCGTCGACAGTCTCAATGACAGCCCGATTTTGACGATGGTCGAGTGTGGCGATAGAGTCTTCTAGCTTCTTCAGCCTGGCTCCCCGAGAGTCCGCCTTAGTGACCTCCCGTTTGGAACGGCTCTTGCGGATCGATGACAGGCTTTCCACCGCTGACAGCGTCAGGCGATACAGATCATCACCGACCTCATCTCCCCATGAGAAATCGTCAAGAACGCTCGACAGGTTCTTCTCATTGACAAGCGGATAGCCATCAACGGCAACGCGATCTACGTTGTCTACAGCCGGTGCAAACGTAATGACTTGGAGACTCGGAATGAGCCGGCGCCCCTTGACGAGTTCCTTGTGCAGCTTGAGCTTGGCTTCGATCTTGTTGGCTAGGTCGTCTTGGCGCGCAGCGTAGTCGCCAACATCCGTCCCTTCTATCAGATCGAACAACACGACGCCCTTTTCGGGGCTGACCAATGTCGCATCGAGGAAATACTTGCCTTCTGGCGTAGCGATCAACGGATACCCAAAAAAACACTCTCCCGCGATCTTGCCGACCTTGGACAAAGCCTCTTGCAACGCCTGCGTGGCGACGGGCTTTCCGTTCGCGCCTCGCGTGAAGTTGACCGTCGTCATGTCAATAGCCACCCATCCGTTTGAACCCGTTAGCCGTCTCCGCACTCTTTCCGAGTACCGACTTGAAAGCACCATCAGCGGTGCGCAAACAGCGCATGTGCGGACAATCTCTGCAACCTACTTCCGAACCTGCAACATTATCTCACCGACGCACGCTAGCTCAGCTTCCACACGAGGACGCCCCGCTCTCGTCTTCTTTGGCACCTATCCCGTGCTGAACAGGTGCATGAGTTCGCCTCCTTGATCAACAAGTGCTCGTTGAAGGCATAGCAATCTCACACCTCTACTCATTCGAGTATTTTTTTACTCCATCTCAGATGGTATGAGATGAGTAGTAGTGGGAATTGATAGAAGGGATTGAGATCACTCGCAGAGAGGAGCTGTAGGCGTGCATCGATTGTAGTCATCCTGGCCCACCAGAACACATGGGGGGAATAAGGACGCGCACTTAACCTTTCTATCAGAAAGCACAGAATCCTCGGCATTGCCCATCTCGCACATGGCCAGCGAAGAGCTTCTTCGTTGGTCTTTTTTGTTTGTCCACGAGAAAGGGTAGTCTGACCATGGCAAGTTTCCACCACACCATCAAGAGCGGCAAAAAGGGAACAGCGGCGAATCACGCAACCTACATCACAAGGCAGGGTAAGCACAGTCAGCGCGAAGACTTGGTCTGTACCGGGCACGGCAACATGCCAGCATGGGCGCAGAACAGTCCATCCGCATTCTGGAGAGCGGGAGACAAGTATGAGCGCGCGAATGGTGCGGTTTATCGCGAACACGAAATCGCGCTGCCTGACGAACTGACGCGCGAGCAGCAGCAGGAACTGGCAAACGACCTCGTCAAATCGCTGGTGGGTGAAAAGCCTTATCAGTTTGCCATGCATGCGCCGAAGTCAGCGCTCGAAGGCACATCCAATACCCACCTTCACCTGATGTTTTCCGATCGAATGGACGACGGAGTTGAGCGTTCCGATCAACAGACATTCCGCCGCTACAACGCGGCGAATCCCGAGCAAGGAGGCCGCAGAAAAGATAGTGGCGGCAAGAACCGGCTCGCGTTGCGAGATGAGGTCATTGAGATCCGCAAGAAGTGCGCCGAGCTGCAAAATGCTGCCTTGAATAAGTACGGTCATGCCGCTCGCGTTGATCACCGCACGTTGAAGGAGCAGGGAGTTGAACGCCAGCCGGAACGCCATCTGGGTCCAGCGCGTATCAGCAACATGTCACCTGAAGACAAAGCGCAGTACGTCGCGAGTCGATCGACGTTGCAGCAACGCCCCAGTCAG
The DNA here is from genome assembly GCF_000801955.1 of Ralstonia sp. A12. Taxonomy (GTDB): domain Bacteria; phylum Pseudomonadota; class Gammaproteobacteria; order Burkholderiales; family Burkholderiaceae; genus Ralstonia. The sequence goes on along the minus strand of NZ_JSZO01000013.1, from coordinate 91,642 downwards.
GGTCCAGCCGATGAACATGACCGGAGTCAGTCATCGCTTTAGCATGCACGCCTGACAAACCTTAGCGTCCTCTTGGGACTATCGAGTTGGCTCAATGTTCTGCGAAAAAAAAAAACAGCAGTACGCGTCAAGCTGCAGCCAATCGGGACGCAGTACGTCTTCGGCAAAATTTCGTGCAAATGTTTCGCCACACGAAGAAGAACTCAGCCAACTCTTTTTTTGCGACTTTCGCGCGATCTTTTCTGCGAATTCTTGCGCCCGGATTTCGCACAACTTGGAGCGCCGGCCACGCGTCGGCGGGCCGCCGCCGGAGCACGCATCGCCGGTACGGCCTCGCACTTCAGAAATCAGCGAGCCAATGAAATCAGTAGGTTAGGTGTTTTGGATACTGACTTTTGGAGGGTACGTCTGCACATCCGCGCGCTTCTACGAGTCCGTCTTGGTTTGCCTGGCGGATCGCCGCGGGGCTCGCGATTTGCCCTCACGCATGCCGAAATACTCGCCCTCAGGCTCGTTCTTCAGACGCACCAAGGCACGGCGCATGGGCAGGTAGCCGAGCGTTTCCTGAAGCTTTTCGCGGCGTCCAACATCATCGGCACAAACCTCGCCGTGGACCCAGTCTGGCCCATATAGCCACCCGTTTTTGTCGCCTCGAAGATAGCCCCCCTCGCCTGCGGTCGCCGTCCTCACCCAGTACGCTCCGATCTGGTCTGCATGGTCTTCCAAGATCGTCCCCGCTTGTTCAGCCTCCACCCTTTTGTCGTCGAGCACCTTGCACAAAGCGACCGAGTCGAACAGCAGTGTGAGGTGCAGATCGTACCCCCCTTCCAGCGAAGGCAAGATTGCCCAGACGTACCCAGGCTTCTGAGTGAACAGCGCAGGCTTCCTTCGCATGCGGTCGAAGAACACGTTGCGACAGGCTCGGAGTTCGCGCAGATCCTGATGTTGATCCTCCACCGGTGCCGAGATCAGGCTAGCCCGGTTCTTGGCGTGGAACAGACGGAGGTGCAGGACGGTCAGGCTTTGGTGCCGCGTGAACAAGCCACCCAGGTAAGCACGTAGGTTCGTTAGGTTCTCCCGACAGCCCATATGCCAGTTGTGCCGTTCCCGCCGAAGGAACTTCCTAGCGAGCATCGCCTGACGGAATTGAGCCACGAAATTGTTGCAGATCTCCGCCTTGATGAGACCCCCATGAACGGTAGGCGAATTGATGTCGCTGCCGCCGCAGTTCTGGATGGGGTGGTGGAAGAATGTGTCCAGCAGCAGCCGAAGATGCGGCGCATGCTCTAGTTGCGCGGCCGCCTGCTTTGACGGATCAAACGTTTCCGCATAGTGAGAGATTCTCTGCAGTTGAGCGGCCAAGTCCAAGGTGTCCTGGCAGTACGGGTTGGGCGACGCAGACTTGGTGTATTTCCATCTCTCGGAAGAATACCTTTCGTGCGGCGCTCCTTGCTCATGCTCACTCGCCAAATGCATCGTGCCGGAAATACGAAAAGGCGCGAACGGGGTTGCGAGCGCCGACCAGACAAAGCGGTCGAGCGCGAACAGGCTCCCGATTTCCGGACCGGACAAAATGGTTTTCCTGCCGTCCGGCTCAACACAGCAATTCAGGCTGTGGTCGATGTACCTGGTGAGTCCAGCGCGGATCTCCGGCGCTATTGTGCCAAGCGGCGTCTGCTTGCTCATTGTGGTGTTGTAGCGAGGGGACCAACGGCGGCGGTTGCGCTAGCATGCACTGCAAAAAGCCCCGTCCACCGGATGGCGAACGGGGCCAGCGAGGGCGTTCAGATGAGCGGCGGCAGATGGAGGGAACTGCTCGGCAACTCCACCATCTCCACCCGGCGACCGTTGATTGTACGCGGCAACAGTTGGAACTGACCCACCGCGTAAAGCACCCCCAGGGCCGCCTTGGTACGCTGCGGCGTCCATCCCAAGTTCTTTGCCAGCGTCACGATGTCCGTTTCACGAATGCCGCCCACACCGCGACGGCGCAACTCCCCGATAACGTTGGGCAGCAGTGCATGTGCGTCCTGTTGATGTTGGGGTGCGGGCTTAGGCGGGAACACAGTCGCAAGCCAATGCGCAGCGAAGCACTCGGCGATCGTCTTCGCTCGGACCATGGTGTCAGCCGACATTGCACCGTCATAGCCCTCGTAAACGTGCATGCAGCCGGCGATCCGGCGCGTATTTGCCGTTAGACGGACGGCGAACACGCGCGCCTCGTTCGGCGACAGAGCAGCGCTCGCCATCTGAACAAATCGCTCCTGAGCCTGCCGCAGAACATGCTCAGCCTCAGCCATCACTTCGATGACAGGAAGACGGTTCACCGACATCGCTTCGAGGTTGAGCCGCGCGCTTGCGATCATCTCGACAATGCGCTGGTCGTAATCCAGAAGCGCCACTTCAGGCTGCTGGCTTCCTGCCCCCTCCACAGCGATCTGGTCGGTTTCCATCATCATCAGGCGATACAGGTAGCCCGAACCGATAGCGTCTTCAGCATACTTGTCGAGCCACACGCGATGCTTGTCGTTCTGGACGTTCACGCACACGACCAGAATCGCGCTATCCGGGGCGTGCACGACCACCTCGTCATCGTCGTCGGCACGATCAAATGCCGGTACGTGGCTGTCGTACAGATCGCTCAGCTCCTGAAAAGCGCGGCTGAGATGGCCGCTGACTTGGTCGCTGAGATGGCCACGCCCTTCAGCCATGCTAAGCATAGAAAGAACCGAACCACCACAAATCTTCCGCTGCAATGTGGCAGGCGTCACATTAGCGAACTGCCAACGCTTCTTCCAGCCGTTCATCGCCTCGATGATGGGAGCGTTGAACCGATCGTGAGTGTCCGACTTGCCGCTCAAAGGTGGCCCGGCAAACCGGAGATGCAAGGTCAACGGCATTGCTTTGCCACCATGACCGCGAACGCGGCGATTGCCGGATGCAGCGAAGGATATCTTGCCAAACAGGTTGACCAGAATCGCCTCGTGCGACGATCCATAAATGGCTCGCTGCTCGCTTGCCACACGGAACAGGCTGGGCGTGAGCGCGTTGATCGCATGCGAAGCCTGGGGTGGATAGTAGCCGGGGGGGTAGATCGCTGACTGGAGCGGGGAATGTTGCGAGGGCATAGCGCCCCCGCCGTACGGATAGGCGGGGGCATTCATTAGGTGGTCACCTCTTCCTTCATGCCAGCCTCTTCGGCTTTGCCCGGCACTGGCTCGCCACGGCGCGTCGCTTCGTCTTCGAGCAATTCGTCGAAGAGCCTCGGATTGATCGACAGACCGACATCGGCCAGCGTTTTGATGATCGCGCTTTTCGACACGTGTGCATTGAGCTTGTCGCGAATGCCTTCGTACAATTGGGCGAACGACTCTGCGCGCTCGCGATCGCGCTTGACCTTAGGCGATTCGAGTGCGCCGACGGCCTTTTTGAGCGCCTCGATATCGACCTTTCCTGCTTCGATGATGTGCTTTTTCATGTTCATATCCGGGATTAAGCCCCACGCATTTGGGCGCGGATGGTGTGCAGTTCGACCGTGGCGTTCAGTTCGCGCAGTTCCAGATCAGTAAGGGCCTCGCGGATTCGAGCCAGCTCGGCATCTGCATCCCGCGCGTCACCGCGCACCTTCACCACGACCGCCGTCTTCAATTCACGTTTCAGCTGCGCACGCTGCTGGGTGCGGATCAGCTTCTCGTCCTTCAACTTCGCGCAGCGTTCCTGCCTGTACTGAACGGTGGCCCGTTCGATCTCCTCGTCCATCTCAGGCGTCCAGGTATCGGCGATATGGCGAATGATGGCGTTGATCTCGTTGATCTCTTTGATACTCAAACGACTAGTTTTTTTAGTGGGTTGCACTCGGCGACGGTTCGGTAGTCGGGTAGCCGTCCTGGCCGCTTGGATAGCGCTCTGCGAGCCGTCGGAACGGTTTTGCTTTTCCATTTCCGCCCCCTCACGCCGCCGCGCCATAACGGCGCTCACGCAAATTGACCTTGCAACGGCGACGGCCGGAGAACGGGCGGGTGCGGCGCTGCATCAGCCGAGCTTTGTCGTTGAACATCTCGCCCACGATCCAGGCCAGCGGTGCGGCTTGCCATTTGTATGTCTGCTCAACCGTGCGTTGCAGAACATTGATGTCGAACCTGAGTGGGAACGTCACATCGCGCACCGTAGCGTCAATAGTTTCCCGGATCAGGTTATCAAGGCGCGTGGGCTCAGGATCACTCGCCCCTTGCATCTGGCTGACGAGCGCCAAGATCTTGCTCAGTTGATCAAGCTGGACAGCATGCTGGCGTTCGAGGATTTCACGCTGGTCAAGTAGGCACGATTCGACGAAATCCGCGAGTTTGTCGCTCTGGTCGCTGACAATTTCCCGCACACGCTCGCCGGTCGGGCGCGCCTGCGTCTCAAACGTGGCCAGCCGACGCTCGCGCCCGGTTTCGTCACGCTGGTTGTCACCTGCATCTGGCGAGTCCACGTGCGCCAGTTTGGTGGCCTGCGATGGGAATACGTCACCGAAGATATCGCCAAATGCCTCAGCGAAGCCGTCCATACCTTTCTTATCCATATCAGGCCCCCATCAGAGATGCGCGAACGTCAGCGGCCTTGAAAAGCCAGCGGCGACCAAAGCGGCAGGGCTTGAGGCCGTGATGAGCCCCCGTGTTGCTGAGGTTCTTGCGGATAGTCTGGGGCTCGCAACGCAGATAGGCCGCGACCTCGTTCGTCGTCCAGAACTCGCTCGCTGCGACGGACGCTGTCGTGAGCGAAGCGGTAACCGCCGACGCGGCGGCGGCGGCGGCGGCGGCGGCGGCGGCGGCGTGCAGGTTGTGACTTTTGCCGCAGTCACGGTTGACTGCGACGGCAGATTTCGTACTCATCATGCTGCTCCTAATAGTTCGGGATTGAACAATTTCGTGAAGCCGCCACCCTTGTTGTAGATCGATCAAGAGGGGACGACTTGGAGCAAGCGTGATCTACGGTGATTTTTGAGCCAGATCACCGGAGGCGAAAGCCTCGTGTAACAACGAGGCTCATCGAGAATCACCGTAGCCGGTGCGGCTTAATGCATCGAGTTACCGTAAGAAGTAGGTACCAAAGGGTCTTCAGGCCCACTTGCCGACACGCGGCAAGACGTCCCGATGCGCAGAACTATGGGTTACGAGAGGAGGTTTCGAAGGGTTTCAGACTCACGGGCCCACATGGCGCGCCAATCAGCTAGTTCAGCGTTGGCGTCGAACACTCCGTTTAGAGTCAGCAAATTTGTCGGCCGGAGACGTTTCTTCTTCGTATCCCCACTTGGGATCATTACAGGCACACCTTGGGCCAGCATGCAGCCAATCATCACCGGATGCCACCACGCCTCTGTCCCCTTTGGGAAATTGGACATCCTCGCTGGCGCGAGCCAGGCATGCGGGTCACCTAACATCGTGGCCCATTCATCCTGCCCCTTGCCGAGGCATTTAGCGAAACACTTGGCAATATCGCCTGAAGTGAGATATCGCGGCTGATTGTCCTCGGCCAGTAAGCGAGGAATGAATCCGTACTCTTTGATCTGCTTCATTAGTTTTTTCTCATCCAGCCCGCCTGGATGCGCAGATTGTCGCTTGGGGGCGCCCGGTGGCATCACCCCCTCGGCGCAAGCCCCCTGCTGCGGCAATTGAGGTCTTGCGCCGGAAACGATCAGATCGGGGTAGAGCAACGCAAAGACTTCTTTCGTCTCAAACACAAGAGCGTCAAACCACTCACGCTCTGGCCGGCCCATCGCCACCGGATAACGCCCCGATATCGCCGGGTCGAATGGGCGCTGGCCATTCAAAACCGCCCAAAAAATTTGCCGGGTATCTTGCACCGTCTGTCCCAACATGGACATCGCCCGATCGCGCTCCTCCGTCCGCAGCCGCACTGCACTGCCTGTGATCAGCCAATTGTGCCAAACCGGCCCCTCGCTCTCGCGTTCAGATAGCTCGCGAAAAAGGAGCGTCGCCGCGGTTCCTCGCCTGAAAAGATTGGCTAATTTCGGCTCGGGCGGAAACAGCATGGCTCTTGCCTGTTCCTGTGGAGCCAATGACGCATCCCACTTCAGGCCGAATGCAGAAATCGTCTGCTCGACGTCGTTAGGAATCTCGACATCGAACGTACCAATCCATTCGATCAGCTCGGGCAAAGAGATGTACCGCTGCAACGGCAACACGACGTGTTCCGCTCTTTGTGTATCGAAGCGATTGGGTTGCAGCCGCATCATCAGTTTCCGTATTTGCCGACCAGCCACTCGGCTACCCCAAACCACGGGCCGAGATGGATCGAGTAGGAGTAAATCCGGTTACACGCGAGTTACACGGCCCCGGAAATGAACAAGGGGTTACGCGAAAAATTCACGTAACCCCTTGATTTTATTGGTGCCGGCTGCAGGACTCGAACCCGCCACCTGATGATTACAAATCAACTGCTCTACCAGATGAGCTAAGCCGGCAAAGAAACGCGATTCTAACCTAACACGCGTTACTTGACGACCTTCAGTGCGGGCTTACCACCAATTCTTGGCACATTCGGTGGTGTCGGTTCGTCGTCGGGGCCCGCATCAGCCTCGGCGACAACAGGCGCGGGGGCCGATTCGGAGTCCACTGCAGCCAGTTTGGGCGGCGGATTGTTCTCGCGCTCGGTCGCGGCCTGCGTGGTCGGCGTGCTGCGCTCAACCGGGAAAGCCATACCCTGCCCGTTCTCGCGTGCATACACCGCGAGCACGTTCTCGACCGGCACCTCGATCTTGCGTGACACGCCCGAGAAGCGCGCGCTGAACGTAATCCACTCGTTGCCCATGTCGAGCTGGCTGGTCGCGTCAAAGCTCACGTTCAGCACGATCTCGTCGTTCTTGACGAATTCGCGCGGCACGTTGGTGCTGTTGTCGACGAAGACAGCGATATACGGCGTGAAACCGTTGTCCGTGCACCATTCGTAAATGGCCCGGATCAGATAGGGCTTGGTCGAAGTTTCCGGCATGATGAAATCCGTAACCGTGGGGTGCGGCCGCGCGTGGGCTCAACCCAGCGCGTGACCGGCAACCCGGCGGCGATCAGCGGCGCATCACCTTTTCCGACGGGGTCAGCGCCTCAATATACGCCGGACGGCTGAAGATACGCTCAGCGTATTTCATCAGCGGGGCGGCGTTCTTCGAGACTTCAATGCCGTAGTGGTCCAGGCGCCACAGCAGCGGCGCAATCGCCACGTCGAGCATCGAGAACTCTTCGCCCAGCATGTACTTGTTCTTCAGGAAGATCGGGGCGAGTTGCGTGAGGCGATCACGGATGGCGGCACGCGCCTTCTCGTGATTTTTCTCAGCGGCCTTGCCCTTTTCGTTCTCCAGCACGGACACGTGCGTGAAGAGTTCCTTTTCGAAGTTGAACAGGAACAGGCGAGCACGCGCGCGCTGCACCGGGTCGGCCGGCATCAGCTGCGGGTGCGGGAAGCGCTCGTCGATGTACTCGTTGATGATGTTCGACTCGTACAGGATGAGATCACGCTCGACCAGGATAGGCACCTGGCCATACGGGTTCATCACCGCGATGTCTTCCGGCTTGTTGAAGAGATCGACGTCGCGAATCTCGAAATCCATGCCCTTTTCGAACAGGACGAGGCGGCAACGCTGCGAGAACGGGCAAGTGGTGCCCGAGTACAAGACCATCATGGTTGTAGTTCCTTGACGCATGGGCCGGGGGCGGCCCGATGACGGTACAACCGCGGCAGCAAACCCTACCGCCGCGGCACAAAAAGCCAAAAGGCAAAGGGCTAGGACCAGTTCTCACCGGCCTAGCCCTTGCCCGGAAAACACGGATTTTACTTGATGTCCTTCCAATAGGCCGCATTCAGGCGCCAGGCGAGCACAAAGAACACGCCAATGAACAACAAAACCCACACGCCCAGACGCTTGCGCAGGTTACCGGCGGGCTCCGCCATCCAGTCCAGATACGTGACCAGATCTGCTACGGCTTGGTCGTATTCAACCTTGTTCATCTTGCCAGGAACCGCTACTTCAAAGCCGACCAGCTTCTTCTCAGCCTCACCGTGTTCAGACTTCACCTCGGCGTACTTCGGCACTTGCTGGCCCTGCAACTCCCACAGCACATGCGGCATGCCGACCTTGTCGAACACCAGGTTGTTCCAGCCAGTCGGACGCGTGTCGTCACGGTAGAACGTGCGCAGGTAGGTGTAGAGCCAGTCGCTGCCGCGCGCACGCGCGATCACCGACAGGTCCGGCGGCACGGCGCCAAACCACTTCTTGGCATCGTCGCGCGACATGGCGATGTGCATCAGGTCGCCGACCTTGTCCGACGTGAACAGCAGGTTCTTCTGGATCTGTTCTTCGGACAGGCCGATGTCACGCAGGCGGTTGTACCGCATGGCGCTCGCGCCGTGGCAGTTCAGGCAGTAGTTGACGAACAGATGGGCACCGCGCTGCAACGCGGCGGTATCACTGGATTGATTGGGCGCCGTATCGAGCGGCACGCCACCCTCATTGGCCATCACAGGCGCGGCAAACACGAGACCGGCCAAGGCGAAAATCGCAAGCAGCTTTTTCATTCTTGTGTCCTTCATGGGTCCTTGTGCGCGGGCTCTATCAGTGCGGCTTGAACGTGACGCGTTCAGGCACTGGCTTGAACGTTCCGATCCGGCTCCAGATCGGCATCGCGAGGAAGAACGCGAAGTACAGAATGGTGCCGATCTGCGAAATGATCGAACCGATCGGGCTCGGCGGCTGGATGCCCAGGTAGCCCAGCACCGCAAAGGTGATCACGAAGACGATCAACAGCACCATGTGGAAGCCCGGACGATAGCGGATCGACTTGACCGGCGATTGATCCAGCCACGGCAGGAAGAAGAAGATCACCACCGAGCCGCCCATCACCACCACGCCCCAGAACTTGGCGTCGATGAAGGCAAAGCCCAGCGCGAGAATCACGGCCACAGCCACGGCCACACCCTTGACCTTCATGCTCTTCGAGCGCACGAACAGCAGGCCCAGCATGATGGCCAGGAAGCCCCACAGGATCGGCAGGAAGTCCGACGTAGTTGCGCGCAGCATCGAGTAGAACGGCGTGAAGTACCACACCGGCGCGATGTGCGGCGGCGTCTTCAGCGAGTCTGCCGGGATGAAGTTGTTGGCTTCCAGGAAATAGCCGCCCATTTCCGGCGCGAAGAACACGATCGCGCTGAAGATGAACAGGAACACCGCCACGCCCACGATGTCGTGCACCGAGTAGTACGGGTGGAACGGAATGCCGTCGAGCGGAATGCCACGCTCGTCTTTCTTGGCCTTGATCTCAACGCCGTCCGGGTTGTTCGAACCCACTTCGTGCAGCGCGATAATGTGCGCCACCACCAGGCCCAGCAGCACCAGCGGCACCGCGATGACGTGGAACGAGAAGAAGCGGTTCAGCGTTGCATCCGACACCACGTAGTCACCGCGAATCCACAGCGACAGGTCCGGGCCGATCAGCGGAATGGCGGAGAACAGGTTCACGATCACCTGCGCGCCCCAATACGACATCTGGCCCCACGGCAGCAGATAGCCCATGAAGGCTTCAGCCATCAGACACAGGAAGATCAGGCAACCGAAGATCCAGACCAGTTCGCGCGGCTTGCGATACGAGCCGTACAGCATGCCGCGGAACATATGCATGTAGACCACGACGAAGAACGCCGACGCACCGGTCGAGTGCATGTAGCGCACCAGCCAGCCCCACGGCACCTCGCGCATGATGAACTCCACGCTCGCATAGGCGACGGGGATGCCGGCGGCGTTGAGCGTGCCGTCCGGCTTGTAGTTCATCACCAGGAAGATACCGGTGAGGATCTGGATCACCAGCACCAGGAGTGCCAGCGAGCCAAAGAAATACCAGAAGTTGAAATTCTTGGGCGCGTAGTACTCCGACAGATGCGCCTTCCACAGCTCAGATGCCGGGAAGCGTGCGTCGATCCAGCCCAGCAGCCCGGTTGTCTCCACCTTCTTCTCGGCCATGATCAAGCCTCTCCTTTCTCGTCTTTACCGATCACCAGCTTCGTGTCCGACAGGAACATGAACGGCGGAACGTCCAGGTTCTGCGGCGCCGGCTTGTTCTTGAACACACGGCCTGCCAGGTCAAACGTGGAGCCATGGCACGGGCAGACGAAGCCCGGATCGCCAGCGAGCTGCACGTTGGCGCCGGCAGGGAAAGGACCAGACGGAGAGCACCCCAGATGGGAGCAGATGCCAACCACGACCAGCAGGTCCTTGTGTTCGGCACGGGAGCGCGTTTCGTTCTTGCAGTAGTCCGGCGTCTTCATGGTGAAGGGCACGTCGGACTTCGGGTCGGCGACTTCGGAGTCGGTCTTCTTGAGCGATTCCAGCATCTCGGGCGTGCGCTTGAGCAGCCAGACCGGCTTGCCGCGCCATTCCACCACCTTCATCTGGCCGGGGGCCAGGTCGCTGACATCCGCCTCTACGGGCGCGCCCGCTGCGCGGGCTTTTTCAGATGGTGCGAAGGTACAAACGAAAGGGGCCGCGACTGCAACCCCTCCCACACCACCTGCCACGGACGTCGCAATCAACAGATTACGGCGCCCTTTGTCCACGTTGTGCTGCTCACTCATTCAAGACCCCAGGGTGAGAAATCAAGATCGGTTCGCGTCGACCAAAAATTATACCCGAGCGTACCTAGCCGACGATAGCGGTCGCGGAGCACGTTGCTTGCGGATATAGTTGTCCCACCGATTGCCCGCCAGCCCAATACTGGCGCGGCTCCGGAGTGTCTCCTATAAACTCGCTTTCAACAATTCAGGTCAACCAATCAGCAGCTTGACCGTTTGTGTCGAATCAAACAATCCGGAGAAAACCGATGGCACTGATGCAAGATTTCAAAAAATTCGCGATGCGCGGCAACGTGATGGACCTCGCGGTGGGTGTGATCATCGGCGCGGCATTCGGCAAAATCGTGGATTCGCTGGTCAACGATCTGATCATGCCGCTGATCGGCCGCATCATCGGCAAGCTCGATTTCTCGAATCTGTATGTACAGCTTGCGGATGCTCCCGCCGGCGTGCCGCAAACCCTGGCGGATCTGAAGAAGGCGGGCGTGCCGGTCTTCGCCTACGGCAACTTCATCACCGTGGCGGTCAACTTCCTGATCCTGGCATTCATCGTGTTCCTGATGGTGCGCGCCATCACGCGCCTGACCGAAGCCAACCAGCCGCCCGCCGCTGAGCCCGTGACGCCGGAAGACGTTGTGCTGCTGCGCGAGATCCGCGACAGCCTGCAGAAAAAGCAATAAACAGGTGCTGAGTCAAACCGGATTCGGAATATCGATGAAGGTGTGGCGCACGCCAAAGCGCTCGGCGAGGTGGTTGCCGAGCGCCTGCACACCGCCACGTTCGGTGGCATGGTGGCCCGCCCCGATGTAGGCCACGCCAGATTCGCGTGCCAGATGCGTGGTCTGCTCCGACGCCTCGCCGCTCAGATAGACGTCCACGCCAGCCGCGACAGCCGCCTCGAACCAACCCTGCGCGCCACCCGTACACCAGCCGACCGTACGCACCGGCCGGTCGGCAACGCCCAGCACCAGCGGCACCCGATTTAATCGGGCCCCGACCATCTCGGCAAACGCACCCAGCGTGGTCGCCTGGGGCAGCGTACCAATCCAGCCAAGCTCATCGTCACCAAAGCGGCCCTTGGGCTCGATACCTAGCAATGCACCCAACCGGGCGTTGTTACCGAACTCGGGGTGCGCATCCAGCGGCAAGTGATACGCAAAGAGATTCAGATCGTTTGCCAGAAGTTGCTTCAGGCGCGCATGCTTCTGACCGACGATGCGAGCGTCCTCGCCCTTCCAGAAATAGCCGTGATGCACGAGGATGGCGTCAGCACCCGCATCAATGGCGGCTTCGATCAAAGCCAAACTGGCGGTAACACCCGTCACAATGTGAGTGACGTCTTCGCGACCTTGCACTTGCAGACCGTTAGGGCAATAGTCCCGAAAACGGGCCGCTTGCAATAGGTCGTTCAAGTACAATTCAAGTTGTTTTCGATCCATTTCGACTCAATTTCGCCCTATGTTGCGCCGCTTTTGGCTGTTTTTTGCGCAGGCCGTCACAGTCGTGCTGGCCGTCTGGTTCGTGATCGCCACCCTCAAACCCGAGTGGCTGCAGCGCGGCAAGATCGCGGTGCAGTCGGGCTCGCCCATCGTCGCGCTCAAGGAAGTCGCGCCGATCGGCCACGGCGGCACCTCCAGCAACTCCTACGCGGAAGCCGCCAAGGTGGCGATGCCGGCGGTGGTCAACATCTTCAGCAGCAAGAACGCCCCCAAGCGCAACAACAACCCACAGGCCAGTTCGGACCCGTGGTTCCGCTTCTTCTTCGGCGACCGCGCCCCTGAGCAACGCCAGGAGCCGACGGCCAGCCTGGGCTCAGGCGTGATTGTCAGCTCGGAAGGCTACATTCTAACGAACCACCATGTGGTGGACGGCGCCGACGAGATCGAAGTCGCCCTGACCGATGGCCGTAAAGCCAATGCCAAGGTGGTCGGCTCCGACCCGGAAACCGATCTAGCGGTCCTCAAGATCAACCTGCCCAATCTCCCAGCCATCACGCTCGGCCGCCTGGAAAACGTGCGCGTTGGCGATGTGGTGCTCGCCATCGGCAACCCATTCGGCGTGGGTCAGACGGTAACGATGGGTATCGTCTCGGCGCTGGGCCGCAGCCATCTGGGCATCAACACGTTCGAGAACTTCATTCAGACCGACGCGGCCATCAACCCCGGCAACTCGGGCGGTGCGCTGGTGGACGCCGATGGCAACCTGCTGGGCATCAATACGGCCATCTATTCGCGTTCGGGTGGCTCGCTAGGGATTGGCTTCGCGATTCCGGTGTCACTGGCCAAGCAAGTAATGGAGTCGATCATCTCGACTGGCAGCGTCGTGCGCGGCTGGATCGGCGTCGAGCCGCAGGACGTGACGCCGGAAATTGCTGAGTCGTTCGGTCTGTCGCGCAAGGATGGCGCGCTGATTGCGGCAGTGGTCCAGGGTGGGCCCGCTGATCGGGCAGGCCTGCGCCCTGGCGACATCCTCACCAGCGTGAACAGTGAGCCGATTCCCGACACGACTGCACTACTCAACAGCATCGCTCAGCTCAAACCTGGCGCGGAAGCCAAGGTGGCGGTGTCGCGCAAAGGCAAGGCAGTCGAGCTGACGATTGTTGTCGGCAAGCGCCCTGCTCCGACACGACGCAACGTGCCGATGCCCTCTCAAGACGAAGAAGAGCAGTAAGCGGAAGCAACCCAGCATGCGAACGGCGGCCGATGTGCCGCCGTTTTTCATTGGTGCCGACAGATGGGGATACCGCGTAACACGGAAGGCGAAAGCCTCCTCCATACGCAACCAACCCACCGCATCTCAGGAAAGCCCAACCGGCTCGGAGCGCAGACTGCACGGCCCTCGTCCAAGCACTGCCCAATAACGCGCGCATCACCGTCCTTTGACGACTGGAGCCGCAGCCAACGAAGGCGATCAATTCAAGCCTGCACCGACCAAGCGACGCCTTCACGCACGACGGCCCAACCCATACCGGTTCGCCCGGAAGCCTTCTCTATAGCCGGCGAAGAGCCACCAACAACCCAGCCAGCGCGCCCCAGCCCAATCATTTGCCACACACAAATCGTCTGCACAAAGAAAAACGCCGACCCCTTTCGGGATCGGCGTTTAACCGTTTAATTCGATGCGCCCTTACGAGCGCGTCAAATTAGAACTTGTGACGCAGGCCGACGGTAGCGCCGAACTGGTTGTTGCTGTTGTTCGGACCCGAGAACACTTGGCTGCCGCTCGTCAGCGTCGTGCCAGCGTAGCTAGCGTCGTTCAGGCCCATCACGCCCAGACCCGAACCGCCGCTGTTCTTAGCATAGGCCAGGTTGAAGTAAGCGTCGGTGCGCTTCGACAGAGCGTAGTCGGTGCCGACCACGAACAGCCACGGGTTGCCCGTACCGCTGTTCTTGAACTGTTGGTAGTAAGCCGTACCCGTCAGCGTCAGAGCCGGAGTAGCTTGGTAGCCCAGGCCTGCCCAGTACAGGTTCGAACGCAGGTTGCCATTGCCAGCAACGGTTGCGTAGTTAGCCTTGTACCAACGGTAGCCAGCGTACAGCTTGGCCGGGCCGAAGGCGTACGTGCCAGCGATCGTGGCGCGTTGTTCCTTGTTGTCGCTACCAACGGTCGTCGAGTTGGTCGAGTCATACACTGCGCCGATGCCCAGCGGGCCGCCAGCGTAGTTTGCACCCAGGCTCCACTCACGGCCGGTCTTGCTGCTACCAGCAACTTCGTTGCCGTTGTTGTTGAACGAGTACAGAGCCGAGACGTTCAGGCCACCGAACGTGCCGATGTACTTGACGGCGTTGTCAGCACGACCCGAGAAGAAGGCGTCTTGCGAAGCCAGCGAGTAACGCGTGGCGATTGCCATCGGGTCATAGATCAGCGAGAAGTCGTACAGCAGGTTTTGCTGACGACCCAGGGTCAGCTGACCCCACTGGCCTTGCAGACCGACGTAAGCGTTACGACCGAACAGACGGCCACCTTGAGCCGACGTGCCGGTGTCAATGTTGAAGCCGCTTTCCAGGTTGAAGATACCCTTCAGGCCACCGCCCAGGTCTTCAACGCCACGCAGGCCCCAACGCGAGCCCGACAGGCCGCCCGAATCCAGGCCAATACGCGAGCCGCTGGAACCAGCGGTTGCGCCCGGCACCTTGTTTGCGTAGGTCAGACCAGCGTCGACCACACCGTACAGGGTCACGGAGGATTGTGCATAGGCGCCACCGGCGGCCAGAGCTGCAACAGCAGCTGCAAACAGTTTCATCTTCATATCGACACTTTCCTTGTCAACTGATTGGGAAATCTTGACTGTCCTTATGGACGACGCAGATACCTCACGTCTGACCGCATTATGGGCCAGCGTTGACAGATTCCGGAAACCCTTTCTGGCTCTGGAGCACGATTTGCGGCCAAGTTGTTGCTCATGGGCAACACGCAAGAGCCCCCCTCCGACAGGGGTCAAGACCGGCTTTTGGCGCGATGGCGCGGGGGTTGGCGGGCAATTGTCGGGGGCTGGCGATGCGCCATTTTTGTCACCCGGGTGTCGACAGAATTTGTCGCCTTCTCGCCACGCCACTCTCAAAAGAGATCAATGAGCCTCTTTATCTAGCGACCGAGCGCGGCGCGCCATCGCTTCAGGAAATCGGCACGACGCAGTTGATCTTGATGGGCGAGTAAACCCGGTCCAACTGGAATCGGCCGGTGCGTATTGCCCAGCTCAGCGAGCAGGCGCTTGGCGGTCAGCCCGGTCTCGACGTCCTGACGCAGCGAGAAGAGGAACGCACGGTCGGCCATGACGCTCTGGCCATCACGCGAAAGCATGAAGTCGAGCCAGAGCTTCGCCGCATTGGGGCGAGCGGCGCGACGGGCAATGAACGCGACGCGCGTGGCGACCAACGTGTAGTCGGTCGGCATCTTGATGGCGAGCGCGGGATTGCGATCCGCGTAGCGCGCGGCGTACGAGCCGATCACGTCGTAGGCGAGCAGGCTTTCTCCCGAGGCCACGCGCTCGAGCATGGCGGCCGTGGTGATGTACAGGTTGACGTTGACGCCACCCAATGCCTTGGCAACATCCCAGAACACGGGGGATGTGCGTGCATCTTCAGCCGCAAACAGGAAGGCGGAGCCCGAGTGCTCGATGTCGTACGCAGCGACGCGACCGCGCAGCAAGTCGCGGTGGCTGTTGAGGATGCGGGCGAAATCGGCGTGCGTGGAGGGCACCAGATCGGCGGGCAATTGACGCGCGTTGTAGACGAAGACGACCGGCTCGTAGCTCGTGCCGTAGGCCTCGTTCTTCCAGATCGCCCACGACGGCAGGTACGGCCGCTCGGGTGACGCATACGACAGCGCGTGACCATCGTTGACGAGCTTGAACTGCTCGGGCATCGCCGAGCTCCACACGACGTCGGCGCCGGGTGACTTGGCGGCGAGTTCAGCGAGGAAGCGTCGATAGATGTCGTCGCTGTTCTGCTCGCGGTAGTCGACTGTGATGCCGGGGTAGCGTGCCTCGAATGCGCGGATGAGCGGGTGCGCGGCGGCAAAGTCCGTCGTCGAGTACACCGTGACGCGGCCTTCACGACGGGCAGCGTCGATCATCGCGCCGTAGTCACGCGGGTAGTACGACGGCAGTTCGGGCGCGGGCGTGGCCAGCCATTGCGCGCGGCTCTCAAGCGAAACGGCACCGCCCGCAGCCAAGAGGGCGGCGGCCTGGCACAGCCAGCGGCGACGGGAATTTGGGATGGACGACATGCAGGTCAGGCCGCATCGGTTGGACAGTGTGATCGGCGATGTGGCCGGGATCAGGGCGCCACGCATTATCATGAAAAAGCACACAGAACGATATTGAGAGACACCCGATGCGGATCTTGCTGGTGGAGGATGAGGACGAATTGGCGGCGTGGCTGGCGCGCGCGCTGGCGCAAAGCGGCTTCGTGATCGAGCGCGCGGCGGATGGCGTCATCGCAGAAGCATTCCTCGGCTCCGGTGAATTTGATGCGGTGGTGCTGGACCTGCGCTTGCCGCGCAAGGACGGCTTTGCCGTGCTGGCCGACATGCGTGCGCGCGACGACCGCACACCGGTGCTGATCCTCACGGCGCAGGGTGCGCTGGATGAGCGCGTGCGCGGCCTCAATGCGGGCGCGGACGATTTCCTCACCAAGCCCTTCGCGCTGTCCGAGCTGGAAGCGCGACTGATGGCGCTGATCCGCCGCAGCCGGGGCCGGGCGTTCCCACGCCTGCGCTGCGGGCCACTGGAGTTCGACACCGGGCGCAAGGCGTTCCTGCTCTCGGGCGAACCGCTCTCGCTCACGCCGCGCGAACATGCCGCGCTGTCGGCGCTGCTGCACAAGACCGGTCAGCCGATCGGCAAGGTGCACTTGTTCGACAAGGTCTTCAACCTCGACAGCGATTCGAGCCCCGACGCGGTGGAAGTGGTCGTGCACCGGCTGCGCAAGAAGCTGGCGGGCACGGGCGTGCAGATCGTCACCGTGCGGGGCCTCGGCTACATGCTCGAAGCCGGCACCAGCGACACCGGCACCGCGACCGACAGCACCGCCTCATGACGCAACGCCTTGCCCTGCTGCCGCGCAGCCTGAAGCTCACGCTGCTGTGGCTGCTGCTGCCCGGGTTGATCGGCGTGCTGGCGATCGACATCGTGACGGCGTACCAGGCGCTGCGCAGC
Organism: Ralstonia sp. A12; assembly: GCF_000801955.1. Taxonomy (GTDB): domain Bacteria; phylum Pseudomonadota; class Gammaproteobacteria; order Burkholderiales; family Burkholderiaceae; genus Ralstonia. The sequence goes on along the minus strand of NZ_JSZO01000013.1, from coordinate 74,367 downwards.
GCGACTGACCGCGCATACGACCGTGCCCTGCTCGGCTCGGTGCGCGCCATCGAGAATGGCGTGACGATCGAACGCGGGCAGGTGCAGGTCAACGTGCCATATGTGGCGCTGTCGATGTTCGAGTCGACTGCGCAGAGCAGCGTCTACTACCGCGTCGCCTTTGAGCCGGCACCGGGCAAAGCGCCCGAGGCCGCGCTCACCGGGTATGACGACCTGCCGCTGCCCGCCACGCGCCTGGAGAACGACACCGAGTTTTTCTACGACGCGCTGTATCACGGTGAGCCAGTGCGCGTGGCGGCCGTGGCCAAGCCGCTGTACCAGCCGGGACTGCCGGCGCGCATCGTGATCCAGGTGGCCGAAACCATCGAGACGCGGCGCGCCTTGCAACAGGCCGTCTGGCGCGGCACGCTGCTGCGCGACGCAGCGCTGGTGGTGGTGAGCGCGGCACTGCTGTGGCTGGGCGTAACGGTGGCGCTGCGTCCGCTGAACCGCCTTGCGCGCAGCATCGCGGTACGTGCCTCCGACGACTTGCGGCCGCTCGACGCCGCTGACGTACCCGCCGAGGTACGCCCGCTGGTGGAGGCGATCAACCACCACATCCATCGCTACGCAGAGCTGGCCGAAGCCCAGAGCCAATTCCTCGCCGATGCATCGCACCAGATGCGCACGCCGCTGGCGGTGCTGCTCACACAGGCCGAGTACGCGCTGCGCGAAACCGACCCTGCACGCGTGCGAGAAAGCCTCACGGCCATCATCGCGCGATTGCAGTCGACCAACCGGCTGACCTCGCAGTTGCTTGCACTCGCCCGCGCGCGCCACGCAGGGCAGGATGCGCCGGCCGAAACCTTCGACCTGGGCGAGCTGGCGCGTGACGTGGTAGTCGACGCGCTACCGCTGGCACGCGAGAAGCAGCAGGACCTGGGATGGGACGATGCGGGGCTCGCATCAACACTACCCGTCACTGGCTACCCCGCCTTTCTCCGGGAAGCCCTCTCCAATCTCGTGCACAACGCGATCCGCTACACGCCGGCCGCTGGGCGCATCACCGTGCGGGCGATTGCCGATGGCGACACTGCGCTCGTCTGCGTGGACGACACCGGCCCTGGCATGAGCGCCGACGAACGCGCACACGCATTTCAGCGCTTTCGCCGCGCACATGAGGGCGGTGGCCGTGCGGGTAAACCCAAGAGTGCGCCCAAGGATGCACGCTATGCGGCTGAGGGTTCCGGCCTGGGACTGGCCATCGCGCGGGCCTATGCGGCGCGCAGCGGCGGGCAGATCGAGCTGGCCGATGGTGAGCCAAACGGGCATGGCGGCGTGGGTCTGTCGGCGCGGATTCGCGTGCCGCTTGCTGCATCCGCAGCGTCTCCTGAGCATGCTGCAACGCAGCAGCTTCAATGAAAGCGTGGCGAAAGCGCGCGATTTCTATAATCCGCCGCACCTGGGGCCATCCGTCCGAGCTACACGCAACAAGCCATAAGTAGCCGGCCCCACACCATCACAAGCAAACAGGAGACAAACCCATGCTTCGTGGCCGCTTCGTGCCCGCGCACGCCGCTCTCGTTTCGATTGCTGCTGCCGCACTGACCCTCAGCACCGCTGCACTCGCGCAAGTCCCGGCTGGCTACCCTGCCAGCTACGCCGACACCATCGCCGCCGCCAAGAAGGAAGGCAAGGTGGTGGTCTACGCGACGACCGACACCAAGGCCGCCGATCCGCTGATCAAGGACTTCGAGTCGCTCTACCCCGGCGTGAAGGTCGAGTACAACGACATGAACAGCAGCGAGCTGTACAACCGCTTCATCAGCGAGCAGGCCGCCGGCGGCGCCTCGGCTGACATGATGTGGAACTCGTCGATGGACTCGCAGCTCAAGCTCGCGCAGACCTACGCACTGAAGTACGACTCGCCCGAAGTGCCGCACCTGCCGACGTGGGCTGTCCACAAAGGCCTGGCCTACGGCACCACGTACGAGCCGGCCGTGTTCCTGTACAACAAGCGCCTGATCAAAGACAGCGAAGTCCCGCAGACGCACGCTGACCTCGCCAAGCTGGTCAGCAGCCAGGGCGATCGCTTCAAGAACAAGGTCACGACGTACGACATCGAGAAGTCCGCCGTGGGCTTCATGATGGCCGCGCAAGACAACCAGGATTCGCCGCAGTACTTCGACTTTGTGAAGGCCGTCGGCCCGAACCTGGTGCTGCAGTCGTCCACCGGCACGATGATGGAACGCGTGGCCTCGGGTGAAAACCTGATCGCCTACAACATCCTCGGCTCGTACGCGATGGCGCGCGCCAAGAAGGACCCGTCGATCGGCATCGTCTACCCGAAGGACTACACGCTGGTGGTCTCGCGCGTGGCGATGATCGCCAAGAAGGCGAAGAACCCGAACGCGGCCAAGCTGTGGCTGGACTACATCCTGTCCAAGCGCGGTCAGGACATCCTCGCCAACAAGTCGGATCTGCACTCGCTGCGTGACGACGTAACGGGCGAAGCGACTGCTGCCGGCCTGAAGAAGATCCTCGGCAACTCGATCAAGCCGATTCCGGTGGACGAGTCGATCCTGACGTTCCTGGAGCCGAAGAAGCGCCTGGACTTCATCAAGCAATGGCGCACCGCCGCCGGTCGTTGATCTGCTGACGCGCTGATCACGATTCCTCTCATCTGACCGATCTGCCGGCGCCATCCGTTTCTGGCGCCGGCCCCTCTTGGAGGCACCATGCGTTCTCTAGCGCAAGACCGTGCCGCCGCTTCGGAAGTCTCCCTCAAGCGCTCGCCCTGGACGCGTGTGGGACAGGCTTTGCCGCGCGGCGTGGTCATCCTGCTTACCGCGCTGGCGATTTTCACGCCGCTGGCGCTGATCTTCTACCAGAGCTTTCTCTCCGCGCCGTTCTTCATGCCGGACGCGCTGGCGGGGCTCGATGCGTATCGCTTCATCTTCACGGATTCGGATTTCTGGCACGCCTTTGAGAAGTCCGCCGCGCTGGCCTTTGGTCTGGCGGCAATCTCGGTGCCGCTAGGCGGCATCCTGGCGTTCCTGATGGTGCGTTCGGACCTGCCCGGCCGCCGCATCCTGGAGCCGATGCTGATGATCCCGGTGTTTGTCTCGCCAATGGTGCTGGCCTTCGGCTACGTGGTGTCGGCTGGCCCCGTGGGCTTCTACACCGTGTGGTTCAAGAACCTGTTTGGCGGTGCGCCGTGGAACGTGTACTCGTTCACCAGCATCATCATCATCGCGGGCCTGACACACGTGCCGCACGTGTATCTGTATGTCTCGTCGGCGCTGCGCAGCCTGGGTTCGGACGTGGAGGAAGCCGCGCGCATTGCCGGTGCCTCGCCGCTGTCAGTGGCACTGAACGTGAGCCTGCCGATGGTGCGCCCTGCCCTGTTGTACGCCGCCGTGCTGGTGACCTTCCTGGGCTTCGAGGTGTTCGGCCTGGTGCTGGTGCTGGGCGATCCGGAAGGCCACCTGGTGCTGGCCACGTATCTGTACAAGCTGACCAACAAGCTCGGCACGCCGGCGTATCACTTGATGGCAGCCGTGGCGGTCTGCCTGGTAATGGTGACCTTCCCGCTGGTGCTGCTGCAGCGCTACATGCTGAAGTCGGCCAACCGCTTCGTCACCGTCAAGGGCAAGGTCACGCGCAGCCGCCCGCTGCCGCTGGGCAAGTGGCGCTGGCCGGCCTGGGCGATCGTGGTGCTGTGGTTCTTCGTGACGGTGGTGGTGCCGCTCTCGGGCATCGCGCTGCGCGCCTTCGTGTCGAACTGGGGTGAAGGCGTGTCGCTGGTGGAAGCGTTCTCGACCACGGCGTTCCAGCAGATCTTCGAGCAGCCGCAGTTCCTGCGCGCGATGGTCAACACGGTGTTGATCGGTGTGATCGGCGGCGCCATCGCCGTGGCTTGCTACACCTGCATCGGCCTGGCCATGCACCGCAAGCCGGACGGCTGGACGCGTTTTCTCGACTACAGCGTGCTGGTGCCGCGTGCGGTGCCGGGCCTGCTGGCCGGTCTGGCCTTCCTGTGGGTGTTCCTGTTCGTCCCGAACTGGATCGAGACCCTGCTGACCGACAGCGGCCTGCCCTTCGCCAACTGGATCATCGAGCACGTCGTGCCGAGCCTGCGCGATCTGCGCAGCACGATCTTCAGCGTGTGGATCGCCTACACGGTGGTGTGGATGGCGTACGGTCTGCGCCTGATCTCGGCAGCCCTGCTGCAAGTCGGGCCTGAACTGGAAGAAGCCGCACGTTCGGTGGGCGCCACCCGCGCCCGCACCACGCGCGACGTGACCGTGCCGCTCACGCGCTACGGCCTGCTCGGCGCCTGGCTGCTGATCTTTCTGATTTTCGAGCGCGAGTACTCGACCGGTGTGTATCTGCTCTCGCCGGGCACCGAGACAATCGGCTCGATGCTGGTTTCCCTGTGGGCGGGCGGCGCCATCGATATCGTCGCCGCGCTGTCCTTCGTCAATATCGTGCTGGTGGCCGTCGGCCTCGGCATCGCACTGCGTTTCGGGGTAAAGCTCCATGATTGAACTCACTGTCAACGACCTGCACCTGCAATACGGCAACAACCCGGTCCTCAAGGGTGTCTCGATGCAGTTGCAGAAGGGCGAGGTCGTCTCGCTGCTGGGCCCGTCCGGTTCGGGCAAGACCACGCTGCTGCGCGCCGTCGCTGGCCTCGAGCAGGCCAGCCAAGGCACCGTCAAGATCGGCGACCGCGTCATGTTCGACGGCGCCAAGAAGCTCGACGTGCCCGCCGAAGGGCGCAACCTGGGCCTGGTGTTCCAGTCGTACGCGCTGTGGCCGCACAAGACCGTGGCCGAGAACGTCGCCTACCCGCTCAAGCTGCGCAAGACGCCGTCCGCGCAGATCAAGGAACGCGTGCAGGCCGTGCTGCAACAGCTTGGCCTCGGCCACCTGGGCGAGCGCTTCCCGAGCCAGCTCTCCGGCGGCCAGCAGCAACGCGTGGCGATTGCCCGCGCGCTGGTCTACAACCCGCCCGTGATCCTGCTCGACGAGCCGCTCTCCAACCTCGACGCCAAGTTGCGTGAAGAAGCCCGCGCCTTCCTGCGCGAGCTGATCGTGCGCCTGGGTCTGTCCGCGCTGATGGTCACCCACGATCAGAGCGAAGCGATGGCCATGTCCGATCGCATCCTGCTGCTGAACAACGGCGTGATCGAACAGCAAGGTACGCCCGAAGAGATGTACGGCGCGCCGGAAACGCTCTTCACCGCCGAGTTCATGGGCAGCAACAACCGTGTCAACGGCAAGATCGCCGAGGTGCGTGACGGTATGGCCCGCCTGGTGGACGAGGCTGGCGGCTGGTCGCTGTGGGGTGTGGCGCGCGGTGATCTGAAGCCGGGTGCGTCAGCACATGGCGTGATCCGCCTGGAGCAGGTGCGCGTCGGCCAGGACACCGCCGACAACACCATCCACCTGCCGCTGGCCACTCGCATGTACCTGGGCGACCGCTGGGAATGCCTGTTCCGTGCCAGCGGTGCTGCCGGCACGGGCCTGCGTGCCTACGCCAGCAGCGCCCCGAGCGACGGCCAGTACGCGCTGACCTTCCCGCGCGAGCAGTTCTGGCTGTACGCCGCATAAGCGGTTTCAACGGCAACAAAAAAGGCAGCTTCGGCTGCCTTTTTCTTTGGACCTGTGGACGACCCGTGGATCAGTCCTTCACCACCGGAAGATGTTCGGGGTCAGCATCGGGCGCGACCGTCTTGCGCAGGAAGATCGCCGCCAGAATCAGCCCCAGTTCGTACAGCAGCCACAACGGCACCGCCAGCAGCAACTGCGACATCACATCAGGCGGCGTGACGACCGCCGCAATCACGAACGCACCCACCACCACGTACGGCCGCGCCTGGCGCAGCTTCTCCAGGGGGACGATGCCAAAGCGCACCAGCACCATCACCACCACCGGCACCTCGAAGGTGATGCCGAAGGCGAGGAACGTGGTCATCGCAAAGCTGAGGTACTTGTCGATGTCAGTCGACATCTCCGCACCCAAGGGCGCGTTGTAGTGCGCCATCACCTTGAACACGGTCGGGAAGACGAGGAAGTACGCAAACGCCACACCGCACAGGAACAGGATGTAGGTGCTCACCACCAGCGGCATGATCATGCGCTTCTCGTGTGAGTACAGCCCCGGCGCCACGAAGCGCCAGATTTGGTACAGCACCCACGGCAGCGCGATCAGGAAAGCCGCCAGCAGCGTCACCTTCATCGGCACGAAGAACGAGCCGGTGACGTCCGTCACGATCATGTGACCGTTCTTAGGCAGTGCCTGAATGAGCGGCCGCGAGAACAGATTGAAGATGTCCGGCGCCCAGTAGACCAGGCCCAGGAAGATCAGCAGCACACCCGCGCCGGCCTTGACGATGCGCTCACGCAACTCGACCAGGTGCGAGATGAAGGTTTCCTGCGCGCCGTCCTCGGGCGACTCTTGCGGATCGGCACTCATGTCGACTGGAAAGGGGGAAAGTCAGCGCGCGGCACCGCAACAACGGCCCGCGCCCGGAAGATCATTCGAAGAAGGAGCGCCCACGCGACTGCGCGGCAACGATAGGCGGACGGTGACGCTTGACGCGTGCCGCGCCCGATTGCGCCCACATGCGTACGCCTTGCTTCTGGCGGTACCACTTGGGCATCGAGAGCTGCTTGTTGCGCCAGCTGTTGCGTCCGTTGCGCGACTTGCCCGGCGCGGGGCGCCAGTCGGGGGCGGAGGTGGAGGTCTCGCGCAACGCCGGATCGCCGAGCGCCTCGTTCAGGCGCTCGTTGATCTCGGTGGTGTGCTTGCTGACCTCCTGGTGGATGGTCTGCTCAACATTGCGCGCGGCCTGCTCAAAGTCGGTACGCATCTTGCGTAGCTCTTCGAGCTCGATCTCGCGGCTCACCTCGGCCTTCACGTCGGCGATGTAACGCTGCGCGCGGCCGAGCAATGCGCCGGCGGTGCGCGCCACTTTGGGCAGGCGCTCCGGCCCGATGACAACAAGCGCCACCATGCCAATCAGCGCCAGCTTGGAAATGCCGAGATCGATCATCGGTCAGCGCGCGCCGGTGCTCAGCCTTGCTTGGACTTGTCGCGCGCTTCGACGTCGATCGTCGTCGCGTCGTGCAGCTCGCGCGGCGGTTGGCCGGCCGCCTGTTGCGGCGCTGCCGGCTTGTCTTCCGAGCCTTCCTTCATGCCGTCCTTGAAGCCCTTCACAGCGCTGCCCAGGTCCGAACCGATATTGCGCAGCTTCTTCGTGCCGAACACCATCATGATGATCACCAGCACGATCAGCCAGTGCCAAATGCTAAAGGAACCCATGTCCTACTCCCACGTAAATACGACTGGTGACGCCGCAGCGATGGCGACGCCATTGGTTGATTTTACTGATTGGCGTACATCGGCTTGCTGTCGTTGAGGTACAGCCAGCCCTTCACAATACGATACAGCATCCAGATGCCCAGAACCCACAGCACCGCAAAGCCGATAAAGGCCAGCGGAATGAGCATCACGCCGATCGCACCCCATAGTACGCACCACCAGAACGAACGGATCTGCCAACGAAAGTGCGACTCATACAGCGTGCCGCGCACATCGTCGCGCTTAACATACCCGACGATGATGGCAATCAATGCAGTGATGCCGCCAGTCAGCCAAAAAATGGCGTAGAGCGCATACAGGATATGCGTCAGCCGCCGCAGCCCGGCCAGACGTTCATCGTCCGCCGTCACCACCACTGCCGATCCGTATTTATCCACGCTGCCTCCCTGCGGCGATTCGTCACCGATCAGTCACCTGCGGCGTTATTCGCCCGCCGCATCCCGTGCCTGCGACTTGCGCAACGCCTTCTCTTCCAACCCTGAGAGTCCTTCGCGGCGCGCCAGTTCGTTGACCACGTCATCCGGCGTGAGGTCGAAGTGCGACAGCAGCACCATGGTGTGGAACCACAGGTCGGCCACTTCGTAGACGACCTTGCTACGTGCCTCGTCAGTCATGCCGGCGGCGCGGGCGTCCTTGGCGGCCATGACCGTTTCGGTGGCCTCTTCGCCGATCTTCTTAAGGATGGCGTCGTCGCCCTTGTTGAACAGGCGGGCGATGTAGCTCTTCTCCGGGTCGCCGCCGTTGGCAAGCTTGCGGGATTCGAGCACCTCGCCCAGGCGGCGCAGAGTGTCACTCATGGTTGTGGCCGGGCTTGCCGGCGTAGATGTCGTCAGGATTCTTGAGCACGGGCTCGACGGTGTGCCAATCGCCGTCTTCTGCGTTGCCCTCGAACTTCTGGAAGAAGCACGCGTGGCGGCCAGTATGGCAGGCAATACCGCCAACCTGCGTGACACGCAGCAAGACCACGTCTTCATCGCAGTCCAGGCGGATTTCGTGCACCTGCTGGATGTGGCCGGACTCTTCGCCCTTGTGCCACAGGCGCTTGCGCGAACGCGACCAGAACACGGCCTCGCCGGTTTCCACAGTCTTCTGCAGCGCCTCACGGTTCATGAAGGCGAACATCAGCACGTCGTTGCTGCCCTGCTCCTGCACGATCACCGGCACCAGGCCGTTGTCGTCCCAGCGGACCTTGTTGAGCCACTTCTTGGTCATGATCAGATCCGTACCGGAATGCCGTTTTCGGCCATGAACTGCTTGGCCTGGCCGACGGTGTATTCGCCGTAGTGGAAGATGCTGGCGGCCAGCACCGCATCGGCGTGGCCGAGCTTGATGCCGTCCGTCAGATGCTGCAGGTTGCCGACACCGCCTGAAGCGATCACCGGCACCGGCACGGCATCTGACACCGCACGTGTGAGGTCCAGGTCAAAGCCGGCCTTGGTGCCGTCGCGATCCATGCTCGTGAGCAGGATCTCGCCGGCGCCACGCTGCGCCATCTCGCGCGCCCAGGCCACGGCATCCAGACCCGTGCCCTTTCGGCCACCGTGTGTGAACACTTCCCAGCGCGGGACTTCGCCAGCGGCCGACACCTTCTTAGCGTCGATGGCCACGACGATGCACTGCGCGCCATGGCGAGCGCTGGCGTCCGACACGAGTTGCGGGTTCGATACCGCCGACGAGTTCATGCTGATCTTGTCAGCACCGGCATTGAGCAGTCGACGCACGTCTTCCAGCGCGCGCACACCACCACCGACGGTCAACGGAATGAAGACCTGCGACGCCACCGCCTCGATGATGTTCAGCATCAGGTCGCGCCCATCGGACGTGGCCGTGATGTCGAGGAAAGTGATTTCGTCGGCGCCCTGCTCGTCGTAGCGGCGCGCGATTTCAACGGGGTCGCCCGCGTCGCGCAACTCGACAAAGTTGACGCCCTTGACCACCCGGCCGTTGGTCACGTCCAGGCAGGGGATGATTCGTTTGGCTAGCATGATGAGTCGGGTGCCCTTGCACCCGTGTGCCCGATGGGCGCGCCCGAGTGGAATCAGGCGGCGCCGAGTTTGTCTGCGTGATCCTGCGCTTCGCGGAAGTTCAGGTCGCCGGAGTAGATCGCGCGACCGCAGATCACGCCCTCTACACCGTGCTGCTCCACCGCGCACAGATGATCGATGTCCTTCAGGTTGGACAGGCCGCCGCTGGCGATCACGGGAATCTGCACCGATTGGGCCAGTTTGACGGTGGCCTCGATATTGATGCCCTGCAGCATGCCGTCGCGGCCGATGTCGGTGTAGATGATGGATTCGACGCCGTAGTCTTCGTACTTCTTGGCCAGGTCGGCGACTTCGTGGCCGGTGAGCTTGCTCCAGCCGTCGGTAGCCACCTTGCCGTCCTTGGCGTCGAGCCCGACGATGATGTGGCCGCCGAATGCGGTGCACGCATCCTGCAGGAAGCCCGGATTCTTCACCGCCGCCGTGCCGATGATGACGTACGACAGGCCGTCGTCCAACCAGCGCTCGATGGTGTTGAGGTCGCGGATACCGCCGCCGAGCTGCACGGGAATCTCGTTACCCACCTCGGCGATGATCGCCTTGATGGCAGCCTCATTGCGCGGCTTGCCCACGAAAGCGCCATTCAGATCGACGAGATGCAGCCGGCGCGCACCCTGTTCGACCCAATGCCGCGCCATGGCAGCAGGGTCTTCCGAGAATACGGTGGCTTGATCCATATCGCCTTGTTTGAGGCGCACACATTGACCGTCCTTCAGGTCGATGGCCGGGATGAGCAACATAAGCGTGACGACAAAGTTGAGGGGGTAAGGGAAAAAACAGTGTTGCTTGTGACGGTAACGCCAGATTCAGGGCTTCCAGTGCACGAAGTTGCGGTAGATCTGCAAACCGGCTTGCGCACTTTTTTCCGGGTGAAACTGTGTGGCAAAAATATTATCCCGGGCGATGGCACAGGTAAACAGCACCCCGTATTCGGTCTCTCCGACCGATTCTTCAGCCCGCGCGGGTCGTGCATAGTAGCTGTGCACGAAATAAAAGTAGCTGTCGTCCGGCACACCGGCCCACAGTGCGTGGGGGCGGCATTGGCGTACACGGTTCCAGCCCATCTGGGGCACTTTGTACCGCGAACCGTCCGGTTGCAACTGGCCGTCCAGATCGAAACGAATCACTTCGCCGCCGATCAGGCCCAGCCCTTGGGTGTATTCCTGGCCCGGGCGCGCCTCGGTACTGCGCTCGAGCAGCATCTGCTCGCCCACGCACACGCCAAGCATCGGCTTGGTACGGGACGCTTCGAGCACCGCTTCGCGCAGGCCCGATTGGTCGAAGGCGGCCATGCAGTCTGGCATCGCGCCCTGCCCCGGCAGCACCACACGGTCCGCCGAGCGGATTTCATCGGCTTGCGCACTGATGCGCACATCGGCTTCCGGAGCCACGGTACGCAGGGCCTGCGCTACCGAGCGCAGGTTACCCATGCCGTAATCGACAACTGCGATCTTAGTCATGATTTGAGAACAGGCAACAGGGTTTTCAACCCGTCAACAATGAATTCCACGGCCAGCGCCGCCAAGATCAAACCCATCAACCGCGTGCCGACGTTGATGCCGGTCCGACCGATCACACGGGCGATCGGCTCGGCGGCGCGCAGCACAATCCAGACCACCAGCGCGATCCCCACACCTACGCCAGCCAGGAGCAGCAGCTCCCACCAGTGCTTGGTCTTGCCGGCATAGACGATCACCGTGCTGATCGAGCCGGGGCCCGTGAGCAGCGGAATCGCCAGCGGCACGACGGCAATGCTGGCCTTGGCGCCGGCCTCGTCCTCTTCTTCGGGCGTGGCCTTGGTGCGGCTGGTCTGCGCGTTCAGCATGTTCAGCGCGATCATGATCATGATGATCCCGCCGCCCACCTGCAGCGAGCCGACCGAAAACCCGAAAAAGCCGATGATCTGCTCGCCCAGCAACGCGGACAGGCCAATCACGATCGCCACCGAAATCGACGCGACCTTGATGGTGCGGCGCTTCTCTTCATCCGTCTGGCTTTCGGTCAGGCTGATGAAGAACGGGATCGCCCCGATCGGGTTGATCAGCGCGAGCAGCGAGAAGAAGCTCTTGGTCAGATCCATGGGATCGGTGGCCGGGGCATTGTGTCAGGAGCAGGAATCAGAAACGCTCGGCCAGGCCGATGCGGTGGATCAGAGCGTGCCCTTAGTCGACGGAATCGTGCCGGCGGCGCGCGGGTCCAGTTCAACCGCCATGCGCAATGCGCGACCAAAGGCCTTGAACACGGTTTCGATCTGGTGATGCGCGTTGACGCCGCGCAGGTTGTCGATATGCAGCGTCACGCCGGCATGGTTGACGAACCCGCGGAAGAATTCGATGGACAGGTCCACATCAAAGCTGCCCACGCGTGCACGCGTGAACGGCACGTGGAACTCCAGGCCCGGACGGCCGGAGAAGTCGATCACCACGCGCGACAGGGCTTCGTCCAGCGGCACGTAGCTGTGGCCATAACGCACGATGCCCTTCTTGTCGCCGATGGCCTTGGCCACGGCTTGGCCAAGCGTGATGCCGACGTCTTCCACGGTGTGGTGATCGTCGATATGGGTGTCGCCGGTGGCCGTGACTTCCAGGTCGACCATGCCATGGCGGGCGATCTGGTCGAGCATGTGGTCGAGGAACGGGACGCCAGTGTTCAGCGTCTGCTTGCCCGTGCCGTCCAAATCAAGGGCGACGCGGATCTGCGTTTCAGAGGTGTTGCGAGTGACCTCGGCACGGCGGCTCATGGGGCTTCCTGCAGCGATGCGGCAAAGGCATCGAGAAATTGCGCGTTTTCTTCGGGATTGCTGACCGTCACGCGCAGACAGTTGGCCAGCAATGGGTGCATTTTACTGACGTTTTTGACCAGAACCCGCCGTTTGAGCAGCTTATCAAACAAGCCGGCTGCATCAGGCACGCGCAGCAACAGGAAGTTGGCAGCGCTCGGGAACACCGTCACACCCGGTTGGACAGACAGCGCTTCGGTCAATTTAGTGCGCTCGGCGCGCAAGGTGGCTGCCTGGGCATCGAGCACATCCGCGTGATCGAGCACGAAGGCGGCAGTGGCCTCGGTCAGCACGTTCACGTTGTACGGCGGGCGCACCTTGTCCAGCTCGGCGATCCACTTGGCATGGCCGGCCACGTAGCCCAAACGGATGCCCGCCAGGCCCAGCTTGGAGACGGTGCGCATGACCAGCAGGTGGTCGAAATCCGGCAGGCGCGGCATCCAACTGTGCTGCGCGAACGGCTGGTAGGCCTCGTCGACCACCACCAGGCTCTGGCACACGGGCCCGCGCGCGGCACGGATGATCGCATCCATATCGGCGGCGTCGAACAGGTTGCCGGTCGGGTTGTTCGGGTACGCCAGATAGATGACAGCGGGCTGGTGCTCCGCCATGGCGGCGAGCATCGCTTCACGATCCAGCGTCAGGTCCGCCTTGAGCGGCACACCGACGAAGTTCAGGCCCAGCAACTGAGACGACATCGCATACATCACAAAGCCCGGCAGCGGTGCCAGCACGGTCGCGCCCGGCTTGGCCGCGGCAATGGCGATCATGCTGATGATCTCGTCCGAGCCGTTGCCCAGCAGCACCTCGGCACCGGCCGGCACGTGCATCACGCGCTTGAGCTGCGCCTTGAGTGCGTCGGCGGTGGGAACCGGGTAGCGGTTGAGTGCGACCTCGGCCAGCCGCTTGCCCAGCGCTTCGCGCAGCATGGCCGGCAGATGGTACGGGTTCTCCATCGCGTCCAGCTTGACCATGCCGGTGGCATCGGGGACGTGGTACGCGCCCATGGCGCGAACGTCGTCGCGCACGATGCGGGCGAGCAGGTCGTCAAGAGAAGGCTGGACGGATGCGATGTCGGTCATTGCGGCGTCTTGGTGGGTGGGTCGTCGTACAGGTTGCGTTATTCGGATGCCGTGCGTTGCAGGCGGTATTCAGCGCTGCGGGCGTGCGCCTGCAGGCCTTCGCCGTAGGCCAGCTCGGCGGCAATCTCGCCCAGCATCTGCGCGCCGGCTTCGCTCACCTCAATCAGGCTCGAGCGCTTGATGAAGTCATACACGCCCAGCGGCGACGAGAAACGCGCAGTGCGCGAAGTCGGCAGCACGTGGTTCGGGCCTGCGCAGTAATCGCCCAGCGATTCGCTGGTGTATTTGCCGAGGAAGATCGCGCCGGCGTGGCGGATGCGCTCGCTCCACTGCCGCGGGTTCTCGGCGGAAATTTCCAGGTGCTCGGGCGCGATGTCGTTGGCGATCTCGCACGCCTCTTCCATGTCGCGCACCTTGACCAACGCGCCACGGCCCGACAGCGATTCGGCAATCACGTTCCGGCGCGGCATGTCGTCGAGCTGGCGGTTAATGCTGGCTTCCACCTGTGCGATGAACTCGGCGTTCGGGCACAGCAGGATCGACTGCGCCAGCTCGTCGTGCTCGGCCTGCGAGAACAGGTCCATCGCCACCCAGTCCGGGTCGGTCGTGCCGTCGCAGATGACGAGGATTTCCGACGGCCCGGCAATCATGTCGATACCGACCGTGCCGAACACGCGGCGCTTGGCAGCGGCCACATAGGCATTGCCCGGGCCGACGATCTTGTCGACGGCGGGGACGGTGTCGGTGCCATACGCCAGCGCACCCACGGCCTGCGCGCCACCGATCGTGAACACGCGGTCCACGCCGGCGATGCAGGCAGCAGCCAGCACCAGCTCGTTGCGCACGCCACCCGGCGTAGGCACCACCATGATGATTTCCTTGACGCCGGCCACGCGTGCCGGAATCGCGTTCATCAGCACTGATGACGGGTACGCCGCCTTGCCGCCCGGCACGTAGATGCCGACGCGATCCAGCGGCGTGACCTTCTGGCCGAGCACCGTACCATCGGCTTCGGCGTATTCCCAGCTGTGGGTGCCGCACTCGAGCTTCTGCTTCTCGTGGTACGCACGCACACGGGCAGCCGCCGCTTCCAGCGCCGCGCGGCGCTTGGGCTCCAGGCCATCCAGCGCGGCTTGCAGCGTGGCGGGCGACAGCTCCAGCGCGGCCACGCTGTCGGCTTCGATGCGGTCGAAGCGGCGCGTGGCTTCCAGCACGGCAGCGTCGCCGCGCGCTTTCACGTCGGCCAGGATCTGCGCGGCGGCGCGATCGATGGCTTCGTCTTCGCTCGCCTCAAAAGCGAGCACCTGGCGCAGTTGCGCCGCGAATCCGGCTTCGGCCGAATCCAGCTTACGGATGGTCAGGCTCATGCGGGTTCCCCAACGCGCGCATCCTTGGCGGAGGCGCGCTCGAAAGCGTCGAGGATCGGTGCCAACCGCTCGCGCTTCAACTTCAGCGCGGCCTGGTTGACGACCAGTCGGGACGAGATCTGCACGATCTCTTCCACCTCGACGAGGTTGTTCGCGCGCAGCGTGCCGCCGGTGCTGACCAGGTCGACGATGGCGTCGGCCAGGCCCACCAGCGGGCCCAGTTCCATCGAGCCGTACAGCTTGATCAGGTCGACGTGCACGCCCTTCTTGGCGAAGTGCTCGCGCGCGGTGTTCAGATACTTCGTCGCCACCGACAGGCGCGCGCCCTGGCGCACCGCGTTGGCGTAATCGAAGCCCTTGGGCACCGCCACCGACATGCGGCAGCGGGCGATGTTCAGGTCGATGGGCGCATACAGGCCCGCCATGCCGTGCTCCATCAGCACGTCGCGGCCAGCCACGCCAAAGTCCGCCGCGCCGTATTGCACGTAGGTCGGCACGTCGGAGGCGCGCACGATGATCACGCGCAGCGCCGGGTCCGACGTCGGCAGAATCAGCTTGCGCGAGGTTTCCGGATCTTCGGTCACCTCGATGC
Organism: Ralstonia sp. A12; assembly: GCF_000801955.1. Lineage (GTDB taxonomy): Bacteria > Pseudomonadota > Gammaproteobacteria > Burkholderiales > Burkholderiaceae > Ralstonia. Next base: position 59,133 of record NZ_JSZO01000013.1, on the reverse strand, counting down.
CGGCAGCCTTCAGGAGCGGCAGCGTCTCTTCAAAGATGCGCCCCTTGGAGAGCGCCAGCGTGAGCTGATCGGGAGCGGACTGGATTGCGTTCATGGCCTGCTTGTTCCTTACCTTACGCTTGGACGCGGCGGATCTTGGCGCCGACAGCGGAGAGCTTGTCTTCGATGCGGTCGTAGCCGCGGTCGAGGTGATAGATGCGGTCGACCAGCGTTTCGCCCTGCGCCACCAAGCCGGCGATCACGAGGCTGGCGGAGGCGCGCAGGTCGGTCGCCATGACAGTCGCGCCGGAAAGCTGCTCCACGCCCGTCACCACCGCCGTCTTGCCGTCGGTCACGATATTCGCGCCCAGGCGGTTGAGTTCCTGCACGTGCATGAAGCGGTTCTCGAAGATGGTCTCCGTCACCGTGGCCGAGCCTTCGGCGATGGCGTTGAGCATCATGAACTGCGCCTGCATGTCAGTCGGGAACGCCGGGTATTCCGAGGTGCGGAAGCTCACCGCCTTCGGGCGGCCGGTCATCTGCACGCGGATCCAGTCATCGCCCGTGGTAAGCGTCACGCCCGCTTCGCGCAGCTTGTCGAGCACCGCATCGAGGATGCCCGGCGGCACGCCGCGCAGCGTCACGTCGCCGCCAGCGGCAGCCACGGCGCACAGGAAGGTGCCGGCTTCGATGCGATCGGCAATGACGGTGTGCTCGGCGCCCTTGAGCGATTCGACGCCCTGGATCACCAGGCGGTCGGTGCCGATGCCTTCGATGCGCGCACCCATCTTCACGAGCAGGTTGGCGAGGTCGGTCACCTCCGGCTCACGTGCAGCGTTTTCCAGCACGGTTTCGCCGTCGGCCAGCGCTGCGGCCATCAGCAGGTTTTCGGTGCCCGTGACCGTCACCATGTCGGTGACGATGCGTGCGCCGCGCAGGCGCTTGGCGCCATCGGCGAGCTTGGCTTCGATGTAGCCGTGTTCGATGACGATTTCGGCGCCCATCTGCTGCAGGCCCTTGATGTGCTGATCGACCGGGCGTGCACCGATGCCGCAGCCGCCCGGCAGCGACACACGCGCATGGCCGAAGCGCGCCAGCAGCGGGCCCAGCACCAGAATCGACGCGCGCATGGTCTTCACCAGGTCGTACGGTGCTTCCGGCGAGTGGATATTCGCGGCGTCCAGCGTGAGGTTGTGGCCGTCCAGCGCACCCTCCACGCCCATCTGGCGCAGCAGCTTGAGCATCGTGCGCACGTCCTGCAGGTTGGGCACGTTGTTCAGCGCCAGCGGTTCAGGCGTCAGCAGCGCGGCACACATGATGGGCAGCGCGGCGTTCTTGGCGCCAGACACGCGAATTTCGCCCGACAGCGGGCCATTGCCTTCGATCAGCAGTTTGTCCATGAGCGAAACGTCACGTCGTTCAGCGCGCTCGGCGAGCGCAAGGTCATCGGTATCAGCGTTATTAACCGGGGTGGGATCAAGCTCGGCCATCAGGACTGCCACTCCGTCGGGGTCAGCGTCTTCATGGACAGCGCGTGGATCTCCGCCCGCATCCGGTCGCCCAGCGCCGCATAGACGAGTTGGTGACGTTGGATCAGGCGCTTGCCTTCAAACTGCGCGCTGACGATGGTGGCGAAGAAGTGCTGCCCGTCGCCCTCGACTTCGAGGTGTTCGCACGGCAGGCCGGTTTCGATGTACTGCTTGACTTGTTCAGGTGTGGGCAACATGGCCGTCCCTTCTCCAAAAACGTTAGGGTGTGCGTCGTTCGTTTTGTTATCGACGCATCAATGGCGCAGCTTGTAGCCCGTGCGCAGCATCTGCAGGGCAATCCCCCCCACCACGACCAGCGCGATCAGCATCACGCCGAGGCTCGTCGCCACCGGCACATCGGACACGCCGAAGAAGCCGTAGCGGAAGCCGTCGATCATGTAGAAGAACGGGTTGGCGTGGGACACCGCCTGCCAGAAAGGCGGCAGTGAATGGATCGAATAGAACACGCCCGCCAGGAAGGTGGCCGGCACGATCAAGAAATTCTGGAACGCCGCGAGCTGGTCGAACTTCTCGGCCCAGATGCCCGCGATCAGCCCCAGGGTACCGAGCACCGCAGCGCCCAGCACGGCAAACACGATGATCCACAACGGCTGCGCGAAGTGCAGGTGCGCAAACAAGGTCGTCACGACCAGCACGCCCGTGCCCACGGCCAGGCCGCGGATGACGGAGGCGCATACGTAGGCGCCAAACATCTCCCAGTGCGACAGTGGCGGCAGCATGATGAACACGAGGTTGCCGGTGATCTTCGACTGGATGAGCGACGACGAGCTGTTCGCAAACGCGTTCTGCAGCACGCTCATCATCACCAAGCCGGGTACGAGGAAGGCGGTGTAGCTCAGTTGGTCGAACACCTTCACGCGGTCTTCCAGCACGTGGCCGAAGATCAACAAGTACAGCAACGCGGTCAGCACCGGCGCAGCCACGGTCTGGAAGCTCACCTTCCAGAAGCGCAGCACTTCCTTGTACAGCAGCGTGCGGAAGCCGACCCAACGGCCCGGCAGGCTCTCAGGAATGGCGCTCATGCGGCAGGCTCCAGTGCGGTCTCAGGTGTTTGCGGCACAACGGGGATGCCGCCTTCGCGGCGCATGATCTGCACGAACACGTCTTCCAGGTCAGCCTTGGCGATTTCCATGTCGTCGATCTCGCAGCCGGCCTGGCGGCAGGTGGAGAGAATCTGCTCGACCTCGCCGTAGCCCGACAGGCGCAGGCGCACGCCGCGCTCACCGTGGTTGCCCGGCGGCAGGCGCAGCCCTTCGAGCGATGCCGGCAGCGCACCGTTCGCGAAGCTCAGCACCAACTGCAGCCCGGCAAATTGCGACAGCAGATTGGCGGTGCGATCAAGCGCCACCACCTCGCCAAACTTGAGCATGGCGATGCGGTCGCACAGGGATTCGGCCTCTTCCAGATAGTGCGTGGTCAGCACGACGGTGTGGCCTTCGCGATTCAGGCGCGAGATGAACTTCCACAGCGTCTGGCGCAGTTCGACGTCCACGCCAGCGGTCGGCTCGTCCAGCACGATCACCGGCGGGCGGTGTACCAGTGCCTGCGCCACCAACACACGGCGCTTCATGCCGCCCGACAGCGCGCGCATGTTGGCATCGGCCTTGTTGGTCAGGTCCAGATTGGCCATGACCTCGTCGATCCAGTCGTCATTGTTGGTCAGGCCGAAATAGCCTGACTGCAGGCGCAGCGTTTCGCGCACCGTGAAGAACGGATCGAACACCAGTTCCTGCGGCACCACGCCGAGCTTGCGGCGCGCCGTGCGGTAGTCGGACACGACATCGTGACCGAGCACGCGCACGTGGCCGGAATCGGCACGATTCAGGCCCGCGAGGATGGAGATCAGCGTGGTCTTGCCCGCGCCGTTAGGGCCCAGCAGGCCGAAAAACTCGCCCTGCTCGACAGACAGGCTCACGCCCTTGAGCGCTTGCAACGACTTGTAGCGCTTGCGGACGTCAGCGATTTCGATGGCTTTCATGGCCGACAAAGTGAACTACTCTGCGCATCTCGTGACCGCCGATTCACATGATCATCGCGGCCCCGGACGCCGCGCATGGCGGCGGCAGAGCGACAAACCGAGAATTATAGGGGAACTGCACCAACTCACGGCGGCGCGGCTTGCAGCGCGGCACCGGAGCTGCCAGAAGCGCGCGCGGCGCCCTGGCCGGGGCGCGGCATCGCGATGTCAGGGGAAACCGCCCCGCACCGGACGCCGCCTCAATGTCGTGCGTGATGGTGGGCCGCAGTTGCCGGCCGAATCGTCAGCGAGGCCAGCAGAGACTCTACGCCGTAGAGCGTGGCGAGATTGGACAGCGCCTCCGGGGCGCCTGCGATATCGAGTGCGATACCGGCGGACTGCGCCGTGCGCTGCCACGAAAGCAGCACCGCCAGCGCGGAAGAATCGACCTGCGACAGCCCTGCACAATCAACGCGCAGCGCGGTAGTGCCGGCCTCGCGCGCCTGATCGAGCTGCACCTCGCCCTCGCGCAGAACGCGCGGCGCTTCACGGTGAGTCAGCGGGCCGGACAAGGTCAACATGGTCGAGTCAGAAAAAGAAACAGCGGCCGCCAAGGATGGCGACCGCTGTGTGGATTCTACCGGAGTCCAGCTTACTTTGCCGGGCCCTTGGCGAGCTGCGCGTTGCGCTCATCCAGGAACTGCACCAGACCGGCCACACCACCCTTCTTGCTGATGACATCAGCAAACTGGTTCTTGTACGTTTCCGACAGCCACAGGCCACTGATGTTGATGTCGTAGACCTTCCAGCCGTTTGCGGTCTTCTCCATGCGGTAGTCCAGCGCCACCGGCTCGCCGTTGTTGTTGACCGTCGAGCGCACCACTACATCGGTGTCAGCCGGGTCAGCACGGAACGGCTTATACGCAACGGTCTGGTTCTTCACGTTCGACAGTGCGCCCGCGTAGGTGCGGATCAGCAGCGTCTTGAAGCCGTCCTGAATCTGCTGCTGCTGCTCGGGCGATGCCTGGTTCCAGAAGCGGCCCATGGCGATTTTCGTGGTGCGCTGGAAGTCGGCGCGCGGCACGATCTTCTGGTCGACCAGTTGGTAAACCTTCGTCATATTGCCGCCGTGCAGGTCCGGGTCACCCTTGATGGTGGTCAGCACATCGTCCACCGCGGTCTTGACAGTGGTTTGTGCGTCGGATTCCTGAGCGTGGACAGGGGCGGCAGCCACGGCAGCAGTCAGCGCCAGGCCGGTGAACAGGGAGCGGAGGAGGTTCTTCAACATATCGCGTCCTTCTAGTGTGATTTATGTGTCGCTTGCAGCTCTCTGGCCACAATCTTATTGGCGATTAGAACAGACCATCGGCGGGCGAGTTCGCCCGAGCCGGCCAGTTTTACGCCTTGTCACCTTTGAGGCGATGCTGTTACGTGTGATGAATCAGCGACGGAACACCGGCCAGTTGGGCGTAAAGCGCTGATAGGGCGACACGGTTGCATCACCGGTATCGGACGACTTATCCGACGATTTCTTGTTGTCTTGATCTTCCGGCAGGTTGCCGTCGTAAATCAGGTAGCGGCGGCGCTGCAGGTACGCGTCGCGCATGAAGGTGTACTTGTCGACGGCGCCCTCTTCCAGCACGTTGCTGATGCCGAGCAGGTTGGCGCGCGCATCGACCACGCGCAGTGCGGCCAGCGAATACGTGATGGTGCTGTCGTGCCAGTACGTCAACGGATCCAGCTGCCAGTCGACCAGGAAGCCCGCGGTGTCACGCACGGTGCTTGGGCCAAGCAGGGGCCACACGAGGTATGGGCCCGCCGGCACGCCCCACACGCCGAGCGTCTGGCCGAAGTCTTCCTTATGTTTGGGCAGGCCGGCATCCGATGCGATGTCGATCAGGCCGCCCAGGCCCAGCACGGTGTTGATCGCCACGCGCATGGTGTCTTCCAGCGCGGCCGTGCCCTTCAACTGCAGCAGGTTGTTGACGGCTGAATAGACGTCACCCGCGTTGGAGAAGAAGTTCGACACCGCCGTGCGCGCCGGAGACGGCACCACGTCGACATACGTTTGCGCAACCGGCTTGAGCACGCCCTTGTCGAGGTCTTCGTTAATACGGAAGACTTCGCGGTTGAACGGCTCGATCGGGTCGGCCGGACTGGCGTTCGGGCCCGTGGCGCAGCCTGCGAGCAGCGAGACGCCTGCCACCAGGGCCAGCGTGAAACCGCGCAATGTGTGGATGGACGTTGTTGTTTTCATCGTTTATTTGCTCCCACTGCCCTCAGCCGGCTTGGCTCCGCCGGCGTTGCTACCGTTGCCACCGGCACCGGCATCTGCAGCCTTGCTGTACAGGAACTGGCTGATCAGGTTCTCCAGCACCACAGCCGACTGCGTCATCGTGATCTTGCTACCGCTGGCCAGCATGGCTGAGTCGCCGCCCGGCTCGAGGCCGATGTACTGCTCGCCCAGCAGGCCCGAGGTCAGGATCTTGGCCGAGCTGTCCTTCGGGAATTGGTAGCGCTGGTCCATGTCGAGCACAACGCTGGCCTGGTAGGTCTTGTCGTCAAACAGGATCTGCGACACACGGCCGACCACCACGCCCGCGCTCTTGACCGGCGCACGCACCTTGAGGCCGCCGATGTTGTCGAAGGCGGCCTTCACCTGGTAGGTCTTGGCAAAGGAGAACGCGCTCATATTGCCGGCCTTGAGCGCCAGGAACAGCAGCGCCACGATGCCCACCAGCACGAACAGTCCGACCCAGAAATCGAGGAGGCTCTTACGCATGATTCTTTCTCGTTGAATGTCCGACGTGTCAGCTGAACATCAGCGCCGTCAGCACAAAGTCCAGCGCCAGCACGGCCAGCGACGCAATCACCACGGTGCGGGTGGTCGCACGCGACACACCCTCGGGCGTCGCCTTGGCCTCGTAGCCTTGATACAGCGCGATGAAGGTCACGGCCACGCCGAACACGACACTCTTGATGACGCCGTTAACCACGTCGTCCATCACGTCCACACCGGCCTGCATTTGCGACCAGAACGCGCCAGGGTCAACGCCGATCAACCCGACACCCACAAAGTATCCACCCAGAATACCCACCGCGCTGAAGATCGCGGCCAGCAACGGCATGGCGATGAAACCTGCCCAGAAGCGCGGCGCCAGCACACGGGCCAACGGGTCGACAGCCATCATTTCCATGGCGATCAGTTGCTCGCCGGCCTTCATCAGGCCGATTTCAGCGGTGAGCGACGTACCAGCCCGGCCGGCAAACAGCAGCGCCGTCACCACCGGGCCCAGCTCACGCACCAGCGACAGCGCCACCAGCAGGCCCAGCGCCTGCTCGGAGCCATAGCGATTGAGCGTGTAGTACCCCTGCAAGCCGAGCACGAAGCCGACAAACAGGCCCGACACGGCGATGATGATGAACGAATCGTTGCCGATGAAGCGCAGTTGCTCGATCACCAGGCGCGGGCGGCGCAGCACGTCGCCCGAGGCGGCGAACAGCGTGAACAGCATGCGCACGGCATAACCAAGCCGGCTGATCAGCCCACGAACGAGGAAGCCGATGGTGGAGATCATCGCCCACCTCCTTTCTTACCCAGACTCGTGCCCAGGCCGAAGTCATCGGCCAGCGGCACACCTGGGTAGTGGAACGGCACGGGGCCGTCCGCCTCGCCGTGCACGAATTGGCGCACGAACGGGTCTGTCGACGCAGTCAACTGCGCCGGCGTGCCCTCGGCGGCAATGCCACCGTTGGCGATGAAGTACACGTAATCGGCAATGTGGAACGTCTCCTGCACATCGTGCGAGACGATGATGCTGGTCGCGCCCAGCGCGTCGTTCAGCTTGCGGATGAGCGAGGCGGTGAGGCCCAGCGAGATCGGATCCAGCCCGGCGAACGGCTCGTCGTAGAGGATCAGCGACGGGTCCAGCGCAATCGCACGGGCGAGCGCCACGCGCCGCGCCATGCCGCCGGAAATCTGCGAGGGCATCAGGTCACGCGCGCCGCGCAGGCCGACCGCATTGAGCTTCATCAGCACGAGATCGCGGATGAGCAGTTCGGGCAGTTCGGTGTGTTCGCGCAGCGGAAATGCCACATTGTCGAACACGGACATATCGGTAAACAGCGCGCCGAACTGGAACAGCATGCCCATCTGGCGGCGCGCGGCGTACAGCGCCGGCTTGTCCATGGCGCCGATGTCCTGACCGTGCACGCGCACGGCACCGGCAGCCGCTCCGACCTGCCCGCCAATCAGGCGCAGGATCGTCGTCTTGCCGCAGCCCGAGCCGCCCATGACGGCCACCACGCTGCCTTTGGGCACGCGCATGCAGAGGCCAGACAGGATGCTCCGCGCGCCTGGCTGGTAGGCGAAATCGACGTGATCAAGCTCGACAACGGCGTTGGAGGACTGGGTAGACACGGTGGAGTTCGGTGCTGAGGGCTCGGCTGGTTTGGCGGCCCTGGGTGACGCCTGAGGCGGGCCGCATCTTGTTATGTTCGCTAGCCGTACCGGCTCGATACGGCCCGCCATTATAGGTGGAAACCCGTGCAGCCCGTCAGTCACTCCATGCTTACCTACAGTTTGTGTGGCTTGAGCGCCGCGCTGCTGGCGCGTGGTCTTGCCGGCCGCTGAAAGTGGTGCGCTAGGCGTGGCGCTCTATCAATCACTCACCGGTATCGACACGCAGATCCACCTGACGGATCAGCGACTGCCAGTGGCTGGCATCGCGGCGCGCAGCCTGGGCGAGGGTGTCGGCGGCATTCCACTCCGGCTCGAAGCCCCCTGCGCGCAATGTGGCGAGAACATCGCTTGATATCAGCGCGCGGCGGAATTCGGCTGCTGCGCGCATCGACAACGGCTTGGGCGTACGCGCCGGCATGAATGCCCCAACCCACGCGCTGTAGTCAAACCCGGCGAGCCCCGCCTCGCGCAAAGTCGGCGTGGCGAGCGCGAACGACGAGCGCGCCGATCCCGTCACACCAAGCAGCCGCAACTGGCCACTGGATACCCCCGTCGACAGGCTCGGATAGCAGGCGAAGCACGCAGCCATGCGTCCAGCCATCACCTGCTGCACGAGGCCCGCCTCCCCCCGGACTGCCACGTGCGGCGCGTGAAAAGCGTAGTCGCGCACAAACTGCTCAGCGACCAGGTGCGACCAGGTACCGATGATGTCCGAACCGCAATTGACGGAAACGGATTCCCCGCGTGCCTGGGCAATCAGCTCGCTCACCGAGGTGATGGGCAAGCGCGCATCGACCGCCAGGAACAGCGGCAGCGTGGCCACCATGGCCACCGCCTGGAAATCGCGCAGCGGATCGTAAGGCGCCGGCTCCAGCGCCGGCTGAACAACAAAGGTGGTTTGCTGGAGCAACAACGTATGGCCGTCGGACGGCGCACGCGCGACCAGATCACCGGCGGCCATGCCGTTGGCGGCTGGGCGATCGTCAACGTCGGCCAGGCGACCGATCTGCTGCTGTAGTTGCACCGCCAGCGCTCGGGCCACGGCGTCGAACGCGCTGCCCTCGGGGGCCGGCACGACCAGGCGCAGCGGCTGTGAGGGGTAGCCCAGCAGTTCCGCGCGCGCCGGCAGCGCCAATGCAGCCGGCAGCGCGCCCAGCCAGGCAATAGCCCGGCGTCGCCGCAAGTCGGTGGCGTCAGGCACTTCGGCGGGCAGGTTACGGGCGCGGGCTCGCATCGTGGCCTGGAGGTTGGGGGGCATTTCATTCTAGAAATCCGCCCCGCCGCGCTGAACCCCGGTAAACCATGTCGATGTAAACCATGAGACATAACGCCACCGTCACAATGGGCGCCGCGCCAAAAGAAAAAGCCCGCCAAGGCGAACCTTGGCGGGCCTGGGTCAGGCGGTCAGTCGCGTGGTCAGCGCGGCAGTTCCGTATGACCCATGAGGAACGCGTCCACCGACCGGGCAGCCTGGCGGCCTTCGCGGATGGCCCACACGACCAGCGACTGGCCGCGGCGCACGTCACCGGCGGCAAACACCTTCGGCACGTTGGTGGCGTAGGCGTTGTCGCCTTCGGTGGATGCACGCGCGTTGTTGCGCGCATCCTTGGTCACACCGAACGCATCCAGCACGCCGCCGACCGGATTGGTAAAGCCCATCGCCAGCAGCACGAGGTCGGCCTTGAGCGTGAACTCGCTGCCTGCGACTTCGGCCATCTTGCCGTCCTTCCATTCCAGGCGGACTGCCTTGAGGCCCGTCACGCGGCCGTTCTCGCCGATGAGTTCCTTGGTGGCGACCGACCAGTCGCGCTCGCAGCCTTCGTCATGCGACGACGACGTGCGCATCTTGATCGGCCAGTACGGCCACACCAGCGGCTTGTTCTCTTCTTCGGGCGGGCGCGGCAGCAGTTCGAATTGCGTGACCGATTCGGCGCCATGGCGGTTGGACGTACCCACGCAGTCCGAGCCCGTGTCGCCGCCACCAATCACGATGACGTGCTTGCCGTCCGCGCGGATCGGGTTGGGCGCGTCGCCGGCCACTTCCTTGTTCTGCGGGATCAGGAATTCGAGCGCGTAGTGCACGCCGTCCAGGTCACGGCCCGGCACGGGCAGATCGCGCGGCACTTCCGAACCGCCCGTCAGCACAACGGCATCGAACTGCTTGAGGATGTCATCCGCAGCGATGGTTTCGCGTGCGTCGTTGACGATGCCGGCGGGCACGGTCTTGTCACCGACCATCACGCCGGTGCGGAACGTCACGCCTTCGGCTTCCATCTGCTGCATGCGGCGGTCGATCTGCGCCTTCTCCAGCTTGAAGTCGGGGATGCCGTAGCGCAGCAGGCCGCCGATGCGATCGTTCTTCTCGAACAGCGTCACGTCATGGCCGGCGCGTGCCAGTTGCTGTGCAGCAGCCATACCAGCGGGGCCCGAGCCAACCACGGCCACGGTCTTGCCGGTCTTGTGCTTCGGCACTTGCGGCGCGACCCAGCCTTCTTCCCAGGCCTTGTCGATGATGGCGTGCTCGATCGACTTGATGCCGACCGGCAGCTCATTGATGCCCAGCGTGCAAGCCGCTTCGCACGGCGCCGGGCAGATGCGGCCCGTGAACTCGGGGAAGTTGTTGGTCGAGTGCAGCACCTCGATCGCGGTCTTCCAGTCCTGGCGATACACCAGGTCGTTGAAGTCCGGGATGATGTTGTTGACCGGGCAGCCGTTGTTGCAGAACGGAATGCCGCAGTCCATGCAGCGTGCGCCCTGGATCTTGGCTTCGTTGTCCGCCAGTGCGAACACGAATTCCTTGTAGTGCTTTACGCGCGCTTCGGGCGCTTCGTATCCCTCGTTCTGGCGGGGAAATTCGAGAAAACCGGTCGCCTTGCCCATGGTGTCCTTCCTGGCCCGATGCTGCCTGCACAGGCGCATCGAGCTGTCTTGTGTGGTTCGTTGTATTCGGTGCGGCGGGTGGCCGATCATTCAATCAGCCACCCGCCAAGTCGCTTGGAATCAGCTCAGGCCGCGATCTGTTCGCGGGCGGCTTCCTGTTCGCGCTCGTACATCTCGGTCAGCGCGCGCTTGTACTCGGTCGGGAAGACCTTGACGAAGCGGCGGCGTGCGTTACTCCAGTCGGCCAGCAGTTCCTTGGCGCGCTCGGAGCCGGTGTAGCGGAAGTGCTTTTCCACCAGCGCCTTGAGCAGTTGCTCGTCGAGCACGCGCTCGCCGTCCACCTTGTGCCAGGTCGATTGCGTGTGCGCCTTCTCCTGATCAGCCGACGACAGCACGGACTCCAGCGCGACCTGCGCGGTGTTGCAGCGCTTGTCGAACAGGCCGTCTTCGTCATAGACGTAGGCCACGCCGCCCGACATGCCTGCCGCAAAGTTGCGGCCGGTGGCGCCCAGCACGACGACGGTGCCGCCGGTCATGTATTCGCAGCCGTGGTCGCCGGTGCCTTCCACCACCGTGGTGGCGCCGGAGTTGCGCACCGCAAAACGCTCGCCGGCCACGCCGTTGAAGAACGCCTCACCGGCCAGCGCACCGTACAGTACGGTGTTGCCGACGATGATGTTGGACGTCGGCTCGCCACGGAACTCATGCGGCGGGCGCACGATCACGCGGCCGCCCGACAGGCCCTTGCCCACGTAGTCGTTGCCATCGCCCACCAAGTCCAGCGTCACGCCGTGCGCCAGGAACGCCGCGAACGACTGACCCGCCGTGCCTTGCATCTGCACGTGGATGGAATCATCCGGCAGACCCTCGTGGCCGTAGCGCTTGGCCACTTCGCCCGAGAGCATCGCGCCCACGGTCCGGTTGACGTTGCGCACCGGCTGGATGAACGAGACACGCTCGCCCTTCTCGATTGCCGCCTTGGCCTTCTCGATGAGCTGATGATCCAGCGCGCGGTCCAGACCGTGGTCTTGCACGTCGACCTGGTAGCACGGCTCGCCTTCCTTCTTGGCCGGCTGGTAGAAGATGCGCGCGAAGTCCAGACCGCGTGCCTTCCAGTGTTCGATGCCTGACTTCGTGTCGAGCAGATCTGCGCGGCCGATCAGCTCGTTGAACGAGCGGATGCCCAGTTGCGCCATGATCTCGCGCACTTCCTCAGCCACGAAGAAGAAGTAGTTCACCACGTGCTCGGGCTTGCCCGAGAACTTCTTGCGCAGCACCGGATCCTGCGTCGCCACGCCCACCGGGCAGGTGTTCAGGTGGCACTTGCGCATCATGATGCAGCCCTCGACCACCAGCGGTGCGGTCGCAAAGCCGAATTCATCCGCGCCCAGCAGCGCGCCGATCACAACGTCGCGGCCGGTCTTCATCTGACCGTCAGCCTGCACGCGGATGCGGTTGCGCAGACCGTTGAGCATCAGCGTCTGCTGCGTCTCGGCCAAGCCCAGTTCCCACGGCGTACCGGCGTGCTTGATCGACGACCACGGCGAAGCACCGGTACCGCCATCGTGACCAGCGATCACCACGTGATCGGCCTTGGCCTTGGCGACACCTGCAGCCACCGTGCCCACGCCCACTTCCGACACCAGCTTGACCGACACGTCCGATGCCGGGTTCACGTTCTTCAGATCGTGGATGAGCTGCGCCAGATCTTCGATCGAATAGATGTCGTGGTGCGGCGGCGGCGAGATCAGGCCCACGCCCGGCACGGCGTAACGCAGCTTGCCGATGTAGTCCGTGACCTTGTGGCCAGGCAGTTGACCGCCTTCGCCAGGCTTGGCGCCCTGGGCCATCTTGATCTGGATCTGATCGGCAGAGGCCAGGTATTCGGCCGTCACGCCAAAGCGGCCCGACGCCACCTGCTTGATCTTCGAGCGCAGTGAATCGCCCTCTTGCAGTTCCAGATCGCGCTCGACCACTTCGCGGCCGATCACGTCCGACAGCTTGGTGCCCTGCTTGATGGGAATGCCGCGCAGTTCGTTGCGATAACGGCGCTCGTCTTCACCGCCTTCACCCGTGTTCGACTTGCCGCCGATGCGGTTCATCGCCACAGCCAGCGTGGTGTGCGCTTCGGTCGAAATCGAACCCAGCGACATTGCACCGGTGGCGAAACGCTTGACGATCTCCTTGGCCGACTCCACTTCTTCCAGCGGAATCGCGCGCACCGGGTCGACCTTGAACTCGAACAGGCCGCGCAGCGTCATGTGGCGCTTGCTCTGGTCGTTGATCAGGTTGGCGTATTCCTTGTACGTCTGATACGAATTCGCGCGCGTGGCGTGCTGCAGCTTGGCGATCGAATCCGGGGTCCACATGTGCTCTTCGCCACGGACGCGGTAGGCATATTCGCCGCCGGCATCCAGCATGTTGGCCAGCACCGGCGCATCGCCAAAGGCGTCGCGGTGCAGACGCAGGGCTTCTTCCGCCACTTCGAAGATGCCGATGCCGCCCACGTTCGATGCGGTGCCGTGGAAGTACTTGTCCACCAGCTCGCGCGACAGGCCGATCGCTTCGAAGATCTGCGCGCCGGTGTACGACATGTACGTCGAGATGCCCATCTTGGACATCACCTTGTGCAGGCCCTTGCCGATCGCCTTGGTGAAGTTGTAGATCGCCTTCTCGGCGGTCAGGCCCAGACCCGGTGCCAGCTCGGCCAGCGTTTCCATCGCCAGGTACGGGTGCACGGCTTCTGCGCCGTAGCCCGCCAGCAGGGCGAAGTGGTGCACTTCACGTGCGGAACCGGTTTCGACCACCAGACCCGTGCTCGTGCGCAGGCCCTTCTCCACCAGGTGATGGTGGATGGCGGACGTGGCCAGCAGCGCCGGAATGGCGGCCTGCTTCTCGTCGACCGCGCGGTCCGACACGATCAGGATGTTGTAGCCCGACTTGACGGCATCCACGGCCTCGGCGCACAGCGAGGCCAGGCGCGCTTCAATACCTTCCTTGCCCCACGCCACCGGGTAGCAGATGTTCAGCTCGTAAGCCATGAACTTGCCGCCGGTGTAGTGCTCAATGTTGCGGATCTTCGCCATGTCCTTGAAGTCCAGCACAGGCTGGCTCACTTCAAGACGCATCGGCGGGTTGATGTTGTTCAGCTCCAGCAGGTTCGGCTTCGGCCCGATGAACGAGACGAGCGACATCACCACGTTTTCGCGGATCGGGTCGATCGGCGGGTTCGTGACCTGCGCGAACAACTGCTTGAAATAGTTGTAGAGCGTCTTGTTCTTGCTCGACAGGACAGCCAGCGGGCTGTCGTTGCCCATCGAACCGGCGGCTTCTTCGCCGTTCGCGGCCATCGGGGTCATCAGGAACTTGACGTCTTCCTGCGTGTAGGCGAAGGCCTGCTGGCGATCCAGCAGCTTGGCGGCCGGCTTCGTTTCAGCGGCCACGTCTTCCGGCTTGGCTTCGAGCTCGTCGAGCTTGATGCGCACGGCGTCGATCCAGCTCTTGTACGGCTTGGCGTTGGCCAGGTTGTCCTTGAGTTCCTTGTCGTCGATGATGCGGCCCTGCTCCATGTCGATCAGGAACATCTTGCCCGGCTGCAGGCGCCACTTCTTGACGATGCGCGACTCGGGGATCGGCAGCACGCCGGCTTCCGAGGCCATCACGACCATGTCGTCGTCGGTCACGTAGTAGCGTGCCGGACGCAGGCCGTTACGGTCGAGCGTTGCGCCGATCTGGCGGCCATCGGTAAAGCAGATGGCGGCGGGGCCGTCCCACGGCTCCATCATCGCGGCGTGGTATTCGTAGAAGGCGCGACGGTTGTCGTCCATCAGCGTGTGTTGCTCCCACGCTTCCGGAATCATCATCATCATCGCCTGGGCCAGCGGGTAGCCCGCCATCGTCAGCAGCTCGAGGCAGTTGTCGAACGATGCCGTATCCGATTGGCCCGGATAGATCAACGGCCAGAGCTTGGGCAGGTCGTCGCCCAGCACCGGCGACGAGATGCCGCCCGTACGGGCGTTGATCCAGTTGACGTTGCCCTTGACGGTGTTGATTTCGCCGTTGTGCGCCACCATGCGGTACGGGTGCGCCAGTTCCCAGGCCGGGAAGGTGTTGGTCGAGAAACGCTGGTGCACCAGCGCCAGCGCCGACACCGTGCGCGGGTCCGCCAAGTCTTGGTAATAGCGACCAACTTGCTCGCACAGCAGCAGGCCCTTGTAGACGATCGTGCGCGCCGACATCGACGGCACGAAGTATTCCTTGCCATGCTTGAGCTTGAGTGCCTGGATGGCGTGGCTGGCGGTCTTGCGGATCACGTACAGCTTCCGCTCCAGCGCGTCGGTGGTCATGATGTCGCGGCCGCGCCCGATGAAGATCTGGCGGATCACCGGCTCGGTCTTCTGCACCGTGGGCGACATCGGCATGGTCTTGTCGACCGGCACATCGCGCCAGCCCAGCACGACCTGGCCTTCCAGGCGCACGGTGCGCTCCAGTTCCTGTTCGCACGCCAGACGCGAAGCGTGTTCCTTCGGCAGGAAGATCATGCCGACGCCGTATTCGCCGGCCGGCGGCAGGTTCACGCCCTGGCGCGCCATCTCTTCACGATAGAACTGGTCGGGAATCTGCAGCAGGATGCCCGCGCCGTCGCCCATCAGCGGGTCAGCGCCGACGGCGCCCCGGTGGTCGAGGTTGTGCAGGATGCGCAGACCCTGCTGGACGATCTCGTGGCTCTTCTTGCCCTTGATGTGTGCGACGAAGCCGACGCCGCAAGCGTCGTGTTCGTTGGTCGGGTCGTACAGACCTTGGGACGACGGCACGCCGGTCGTCGATTCAGCGCTCTGGGGCGCGGTGGGGAAGGAATGTTGTTCCACGGCGATCTTCCGATGTTGTCGGTACAGCACGCCGTAGAAGGCCCTCGCGGTGGGTGCGGATGCGGTGGGCAAACAAGCAATGACGCGCCGCACCATGTATGCGGGTGGAACGAATATAAAAGAGCGGTCCGTAACAGGCAAAAGTTTTTAAATGGGGTCGGAGTAAATTAATAAATGCACGTCATCGGTGCGGGTTTATAAATGGGGACAGATTAAATTGGTGCAGATGAATGCACCTGCGAACGATCGCTTCCACGTTCGACTATTCTGCGGTCGCGGTGCCCTCTGCCCCCACTTCTGCGGTTTTGCGTGGTGGTCGCCCTTTAGGTAGCGGCGCGACCCGACGGCCGCCGGCACGCGCCAGCGTGGCCAGGAAAGCCTCCCCGCCAAGCGGCCAGCCGCTGTGCACATGTTGCCGGATCTGCGTGAGTTGATCGGAGCCAAGCCCCTCGTGCCAAAGCGTCCGATAGCGAGATTGGCGCTCAAATGGCGTGTTTCCAAGCCGCCAATAGCAATAGTGATCACTCACCCACGGAATCGACTGGATACCGACGTGGTGGCGATACGTGCTCCATCGATCATCGTCCGGTGTCGTGACGAGACCGCCTCGAACGGCATTGGACTCGACGTACAGCAACATCGGCAGCACCCATTCAGCCGGATCCAGCACGGTCGAACGAAAGCGCCCCTCCCATAGCGTGCCGCTGCGATCAGCGGCGCCATTGAAGTAGCGCGTATAGCGCCGCCCTACGGCCTGTAGCGTGCGTGACAGGCTGTCTGCCACCTTGGGCGTACCCACCAGATGCACGTGATTGGGCATCAACGAGAAGGCATGGATGGCGAAATCATGCTCGCGCGCCGCCATGCGCAGCGTGTCGAGGTAGAAGGCGTAGTCCTCGTCCGTGCGAAACACGGCCTGGCGGTTGTTGCCGCGCTGCAACACGTGCACAGGAACATCGGTGGGGCTGAGGCGAGGCAGGCGTGCCATGGCGAAAAGTCGGCGGAGAAAGCGCCCATCGTAGCGTGATGGCGCCGAATCTGTCCCCAATTTTTTCGCAGCAAACGGTTGCGCCTCGGCTGTCGCCCAAGTGCAACGAGAATCGGCCACATTCGCGGTCGGATTTGCCCGATGTCAAACCGCAGGGCGCCCGGGGCTTCAGCCCGCCTCCCGAATTGATCCCGCGCAAATCGGCCGGCCCGCATTGCCGCGAGACTGGCTCCCGTCACATTCACAAGACGATATCGAGAGGGAGCGTTTCATGGCTTTTGCACGCCTCGCCACTGCTGCGGCAATCACCGGTGCCCTTGCTGGCATCTTCAGCCCGTCCGCCTTTGCCCAGAGCACGGACCTGCCGCCGGCTACCGGCAACTGGATGGTGCGTCTGCGCGCCGTCAACCTGACGGCTGCCAACAAATCTGATCCGGTTGGCGCGCTGGCCATACCGTCCGACGCCATCCAGATCAACAACAAGGCGTTTCCCGAGCTGGACGTTTCGTACTTCTTCACGCCGCATATCGCGGCCGAGTTGATCCTGACCTACCCGCAGCAGCAGGACGTCACGGTCATGAAGAGTGCGCTGGGCGGCCCGACCAAGATTGGCGACTTCCGCCACCTGCCGCCGATCCTGACGCTGCAATACCACTTCACGCCGGAATCGCGCTTCAAGCCGTACGTGGGCGCCGGCATCAACTACACGCGCATCTCGGATGTGAACCTGCAGGTGCCGGGCATCGGCCCGCTGGACCTCTCCAAGAACAGCTTCGGCCCCGCGCTGCAGGTCGGCTTCGACTACCGCCTGACCGACCGCGTGTACTTCAACATGGACCTGAAAAAGACCTGGATCAGCGCCGACGTGAAGATGGCGGGCCAGACCATCAGCAAGGTCAAGGTCGACCCGTGGCTGCTGGGTATCGGTCTGGGCTACCGCTTTTAACTTTTAGGGAGACGATCAGCGAACAGACGGTCTTCTGATCGACTTTTCCGACGTGCCGCAGGGGTCGTCGACGGCGGGGGCGCTCGTCGACGATGGTTGGCGCGTTCGGCCCGGCATGCGTTGGGGCGGCCGGGCATTTTTTTTGGGCGCTTACTTCTTGGGCGCCGCTGGATCGAACTGGGTAACGACACGTCCCTCCAGCGGCTGGGGCTGGCGGAAGTTGTCAGCATAGAAGCTGCGCAGCGCATCGAGCTGCGCGGGCGATGCCGTGATCGGCTGCTTGAGCACATACCACTCAACATTCTCGGTCAGCGGCGGCGTGGTCAGCGAGCCGAGGTAGTGGTAATAGGCGTCACTCTTGGGCAGCAAGTCCGCCGGGCGGATGGCGGGCACTTCGTGCGCCTCGCCCTTGCGCGCAGCCTTGAGTACGGCGTCAAGCGCGGGGTTGGCAGCGCCCTCTTCCAGCATCACGCCAATCACCGCCATACGGCCATCCTTCGCCACGTGCACGAGATGCACCTCGGCCGGGAACAACTTGGCGTCAATCGTGTGCTCGCTGTGTGCGTGGAAGTGGAACTGGCGCAGTACGAATCGGCGGCCTCGGATCTTCGCATCGCCGCCAGGCACATTCACCTGCAAAGCGTGGCCCGTATCGACAACCATGCCGGCAAGCATCCCGTAGTGCGGCTGAACGGCATCGGGTTCGTCTTCGTCGACGGCAACCGCATCGGCGGTATGAATGTCGATGGGCGATTGGAACGCGTCATGCACTGCATGCCATTCGGACTGATGCTGATAGTCGAAATGATCGGCCGGGCTGGCGGCGTGCGCGCTGAATGTCGAAGCGACAAGCAATGCAAAAACGAGACGTGACATGAAAATTGACCTTGCGATGGAAACACGCCCATCGTAGGCACCACGCATGGCCCCGTCACTCAGATTAATCCGATAACCGACTCACACCATGTCGACCGCGAAGATGCGGCGATGCTCCTTGATGGCGTACCGATCCGTCATGCCGGCAATGTAGTGCGCGATCCAGCGCGGCTGCTCCTCGGGATTGGCCGTGGCCTGGTACTGCGGCGGCAGCAGACGCGGATCGTCGAGGAATGCGCCGAACAGGTCATCGATGATGCGGCGCGCCTTGGCAGCCATGCGCATCACGAGGTAGTGGCGGTAGAGGTTGTCGAACAGGAAGCGTTTGAGCACGCGTGCCTCTTCGCGCATCGGCTCAGAGAACGCCACCAGCGCAGGCGCTGCACGCACGTCGTCGATACTCTGCGGCGCAACCTCGGCGATGCCCGCGCGCGTGGTGGCAATCAGATCGACAATCAGCGCATTGATGATGCGGCGGATCGTCTCGTTGATCAGGCGCCGGCCACCCACCTCAGGGAACGCGGCCTCCGCCTCACGGCGGTGGATCGCCCACAGCGGCACGTCTTCCAACTGCTCCAACGTGATCAGGCCGGAGCGCAAACCGTCGTCGATATCGTGATTGTTGTACGCAACCTCATCCGCCAAGTTGGCGAGCTGCGCTTCCAGCGACGGCTGCTGCCCTTCGAGAAAGCGCCGCCCCAGATCACCCAGTGTGGCCGCGTTGTTGCGAGAGCAATGCTTGAGGATGCCCTCGCGCGTCTCGAACGTGAGGTTCAAACCGTCAAAGCCGCCGTAGCGCTCTTCCAGCCGATCGACCACCAGCAGGCTCTGCAGGTTGTGCTCGAAGCCGCCATACGGCTTCATGCAATCGTTGAGCGCATCCTGCCCGGCGTGGCCAAACGGCGTGTGACCCAGGTCGTGTGCGAGTGAAATCGCTTCGACCAGGTCTTCGTTCAACCGCAGGCTGCGCGCGATCGAGCGGGCGATCTGCGCGACTTCCAGGCTGTGCGTAAGACGCGTGCGGAACAGGTCGCCCTCGTGGTTCACGAAGACCTGCGTCTTGTACTCGAGTCGTCGGAACGCCGTGCTGTGGATGATGCGGTCACGGTCGCGCTGGAACTCGGTGCGCGAGGTGGATGGCGGCTCGGCGTGCACGCGGCCGCGCGTCTGCGCCGCATGCGCGGCGTAGGGAGCGAGATGGCCTTCGAGATCGAACGGCGCGGGTGGCAAATCGAGTCGATCGTTCATCAGGCCATCTCTTCCGGCGTCAGGCGACGGGCGCCTCGGTGGGTGGGCGCAGCACGGCGTGCTGCAGGGTGGTGCGCAAATCGGCGTCGGGCACAGCGGTCACGAAGGCCTGGCCCAGCTTGCGCAGCAGCACGAACTTGATCTCACCGGCCTCGGCCTTCTTGTCGACGCGCATGAGCTCGATGAAACGCTCCAGCCCCAGGTCCGGCGCCACGGTCGGCAGGTTGGCTGCGCGCGTGAGTGCGGTGATGCGGTTGCGCGTATCGATGTCGATAAAGCCCAGGCGATGCGACAGATCGGCCGCCATCACCATGCCGCAGCCGACGGCCTCGCCATGCAGCCATTCACCATAACCCAGGCCAGCCTCGATGGCATGGCCGAAGGTATGGCCGAAATTGAGCGTGGCACGCAGGCCGGTTTCTCGCTCGTCCTGCGCCACCACAGATGCCTTGATGCGCACCGAACCGCGTACGGCTTCGGTCATCAGATCGGCATCGCAGTTGTTCAGGCCGTCGATGTTCTGCTCGATCCAGGCGAAGTAATCGGCATCGGCAATTGCGCCGTGCTTGATGACCTCGGCCATGCCGGCAGCCAGTTCGCGCGCGGGCAGCGTGCGCAGCGTGTCGATATCAGCCAGCACCGCCTGCGGCTGATGGAACGCGCCGATCATGTTCTTGCCCAGCGGGTGATTGATGCCTGTCTTGCCACCCACGGAGGAATCCACCTGCGAGAGCAGCGTCGTCGGCACCTGGATGAATGGCACCCCGCGCATATAGCAGGCGGCAGCAAAGCCGGTCATATCACCGATCACGCCGCCACCCAGGGCGATGAGCGTGGTCTTGCGGTCCGCACCCGCCGTCAGCAGCGCATCAAAAATGCGGTTGAGCGTGTCCCACTTCTTGAACGATTCGCCATCAGGCAGCACAACCGTGTCGACGACCTTGCCGAGCGAACGGACGGCCGCCTCAACCTTGGCGGCATACAGCGGCGCAACGGTCTCGTTGGTGACGATCACGGCACGCGCGCCGCGGATGTGAGGAGCAAACAGTGCTGCCTGGGAGATCAGCCCCGACCCGATATGAATCGGATAGGTGCGCTCGCCGAGGTCGACATCGACGGTAATCATGACTGGGGGGAGACTTGCGAGGAGGTGGAGGGGTCTGCGGGCGGTGCCACGATGCCAGCCACCTCAAGTTGCATCAGCACCATATTAACAAGCTGGGCGACGGTGGGCTTGCCGGTCTCGATGACAAAGTGTGCCACCTCGCGGTACAGCGGATCGCGAATCGCGTGCAGTTCTTCGAGCCTGGCGCGCGGGTTTTCCGTTTGCAACAGCGGCCGATTCTTGTCGTGCCGCGTACGCAGATACAGGTCGTGCGGATTGGCGCGCAGGTAGATGACGGTGCCGCGCGCACGCAGGAAGGCGCGATTCTCGGGCCGCAACACGGCACCACCGCCCGTCGCGACGACCACGCCGCTGCGTGCGGTCAATTCGTCGATCATGTGGGTTTCGCGGTCGCGAAAGCCCATCTCACCCTCGTGCTCGAAGATGATGGGCACGCGTACGCCGCAACGCGCTTCGATCTCGTGGTCGGAGTCGAAGAACGGCAGATCAAGCCGGCGTGCAACCGCCCGGCCGACCGTGGTCTTGCCCGCGCCCATCAGGCCGACGAAAAAAACGTTGGAAACAGACAAAATCGCGTGAAATCAGAAATTTGAGCCTGATTGTAGTGGCATTTGCCCATCATCCAGCGCAAACCCAGTTGCAGAACACAAAAAAGCCCGGCGCTCCGTGAGGAGGCCGGGCTTCGCAGAGAACGACTCCGGGCTGCCGATTACTTCAGTGACAGTTGGTCCGACACCACACGAGGCGTCAGGAACACCAGCAGCTCGGTGCGGTTGTTGATCTTGCCAGTGGTCTTGAACAGGTTGCCCACCACCGGGATATCGCCCAGCAGCGGTACCTTGCTCACGCTGTTGGACTCGTTCTGCGTATAAATGCCACCGATCACGACCGTGCCGCCGTTCTCGATCAGCACTTGCGTCTGCACATGCTTGGTGTCGATGGCAATCCCGCCGGGGGTCGAGAGGCTGGTGTTCGGGCTGTCCTTGGTGACATCGACATCCATGAAGATATTGCCATCCGGCGTAATCTTCGGCGTGACCTCCAGCTTCAGATTGGCCTTCTTGAACGACACCGAAGTCGCCCCGGAAGACGTCGCCGACTGATAGGGGATCTCGGTACCCTGCTCGATCAGCGCCTTGATGTTGTCGGCGGTCACAATGCGCGGACTGGAGATGATCTTGCCTTGGCCATCGGCCTCCAGCGCCGAGAGCTCCAACGCCAAGAAACGGCCAGCACCCGCGTTAAACAGGCTGACAGCCAGGCTGGCAGCGTTCGCGCCGTTAATAGGGGCGGCAGGAAAGCTGATCGCCGGGGTGTTGTCGACCGTGCCGCCCGTGATCGGTGCCGTTACATTGCCATAAGTGTTGCTGACCGAAGCCCCGTTGTTCTTGGCGGTAAAGCCCAGCTTGGCACCCAGGTTACGGCTAAACGAGTCCGTCGCCTCAACAATGCGCGCCTCGATCACCACTTGGCGAACCGGGATATCGATCTTCTGCAGGAATGCCTGAACCTCCTCCAGTTTGCTCGGAATGTCCGACACAAACAGCTGATTGGTACGTCCATCCGAAGTCAGCGAGCCCCGCTTGGAGAGAATCCGAGATGTCGTACCGCCCACCGCGCCAGCACCAGCCCCGGTACCCATCAGCATGTTGCGCACATCATCCGCACGCTGATAGTTCAGGCGGAATACTTGGCTACGCAGCGGCTCCAATTCAGTCACCTGTTGCTGCGACTC
Organism: Ralstonia sp. A12; assembly: GCF_000801955.1. Classification (GTDB taxonomy): domain Bacteria; phylum Pseudomonadota; class Gammaproteobacteria; order Burkholderiales; family Burkholderiaceae; genus Ralstonia. Next base: position 36,518 of record NZ_JSZO01000013.1, on the reverse strand, counting down.
CAGTTCAGCCTTTTCCTTCGTTGCCAGCTCACCACGCGGCGCGACCCACAGCACGTTGCCGTTGCGACGCGAGGCCAGGCCCTTGGAATCCAGCACGATCTGTAGCGCCTGATCCCAGGGCACATCCTTCAGACGCAGCGACAGGGTACCCGTCACGCTGTCGCTGGTGACGATGTTCAGGTTGGTGAAGTCCGCAAAGACCTGCAGCAGCGAGCGCACGTCGATGTTCTGGAAGTTCAGCGACAGGCGCTCACCACGGTAGCCGGGGCCGGAAATCAGCTTGTTCGGATCTTCCTTGGTCGGGCGCACCTCCACCACGAACTGCGTGTCGGTCTGGTACGAACTGTACTGCCAGTTGCCGCGCGGCTCGATGATCAGGCGCGCGCCAGTACCGTTATCAGTGGCGCGCATCGCCTGCACCGGCGTACCGAAGTCGCTCACGTCATAGCGACGACGCAGCGATTGCGGCAGCGTCGCGCCCACAAAGTCGACCACCAGGTTCTGGCCTTGCTGGGCAATGTTGATCGCGGAGTTGGCCGTCGACAGGTCCACCACCACGCGACCGGCGAGGTCATCACCGCGGCGGAAATCGACGTTGCGCACCGCGGGGCGCTGGGCGCCCGCGACGGGTGCCGGCGCGGAGAACGTCGGCGCCGCCACGGCAGCAGCAACCGGCGCTGCTTCCAGCGTCAGCACGTACTGGTTGCCACGCACTTCCGACTTGTATTGCGTCTGGCGCGCCAAGTCGAGCACGACACGGGTACGGTCGCCGATCTGCACGACGTTGGCCGAACGCAGCAGCTTGCCGCCATATTGATAATTGACGCGCCCCTGAGCGAAGCTTGCGCCAAAGAAATCGATCGCAATGCGCGCAGGCTGCTGCGTGCTGAACTCCACCGGCTTCTGGGCGGGTGCATCTTTCAAGGTGACGGTCACAACAGTGGACTCACCGGCCGTGGCCTGCTCCACCTTCTCGATAGCGTTGCCGGCGACGGCGGCCTGCTGCGCGAGCGCCTGACCCGCCACCATGAACATGCACAGCGAAAGCCATGCAGCTGCGCCCCCCCGGGCCACTCGAGCAGCCTGCGCCAGGCCGCCCTTCACGAGACGCATCGTCATTGCGCGCCCTCCTGAACTTTCAGGGTAGTCATTTTTTCTTTCCATTCGGTCGTGCCTTCGCGCACCAGCTCACGCAGGGTGAGTTCCTGATCGCCGATGCGGACGATACGACCATAGTTTTGTCCGATGTACTGCCCCACATGCACGTGTTGCGTCTTGTCCCCGACAGACACGACGCCTTCCGTCTCGCCGTTGCGCTTCATCGTCCCAAGCAGCTTGAAGGCTTCCAGCGGATAGTCTTCCAGCGGCTCGCGACGGCGGTTCGGTTCCGGCGATTCGTTCTGCGCACGCGAAAGCTCCGCCACCTTCTGCACACTGAACGGATCGGTCTGCTTGGTGGTCGTGTATTCGCGCGGCGCGTAAGGTTTCGGTTCCGGCAACGGTGCCAGTCTGGTGCTGACGTTGTTGCGCGCCTGCTGCATCCACTGATCCAGTTCGTCATCCGCGTTCGCACCGCACGCGGTCAGCACGACGGCCAGGCATAGCGGCGCAACGCACACGAGCGGAGACATCCGGGCGCGGCTCAAGGTCTGGCCCTTCATTTAGCGCCTCCCTTGCCGGCAGCATTCGCTTTGCGCTGCGCCGCCTGCTCATCCGGGTCGAGCGCACGGTAGGCTTCTGCGCGCGCTTCCATCACCATGCTGCCGTCTTTGTTGCCGGTCAGCGCGATGTTCTGCAGCGTGACGATCCGCGACAGCGCAGCCACGTCAGCAGCGAACAGCGCCATGTCGTGATAGCGGCCGTTTACCTTCACGGCGACAGGAATCTCGGCGTAGTACGGCTTGATCACAGCGGCAGACGGGCGGAACAGATCGAACGTCAGCCCACGCGCGATACCGGCGTGGTTAACGTCAGCCAGCAACGCATCCATCTCGGTCTTGTTGGGCAGTTGCAGTTCGAGCTTGGCGACGCGCTGCTCCACCTCGACCTTCTGCTTACGCAGCGCCTCGAGGTTCACCACCTGGGCAAGCTTGCTCTGATAAGCGGATTTCAACTGCTCTTGCTCGTTGCGCTTGGCGTCACGCTCATCGAACTTGCCACTCCAGTAGAACTGCCAGCCCAGCACGAGCACGAGCACGGCAGCGAGGATCATGAACAGGATGCGTGGAGCGATTGGCCAAGTTTCCGGCTCATTCAGGTTCAGTCCACGGAACTGGCTGACCAGGTCTTCCAGCGAGATATCGGTCGAGAGAGCCATGGTTATTTCCCCGCCACTGCGCTGGCCGCACCAGGCTTGGCCGGCGCTGCTTGCTCGGCCTTCCACTGGAAACGGACGGTGAAATTGAACAGGCGGCGCTGTTCCTTCAGGTTATTCGTCATGGTGGTGGCAACAGACTCACCCAGCTCGGCGTGATCCAGCCAGGGCACTGCGCCCAGGTTGCGTAGCAGGTCAGACACGCGCTCATTCGACTGCGCCACACCGGAAATCGTGAACTTGTCACCATCCTGCTTGAACGAGGTCAGGTAGACGCCTTCCGGCACTTGGCGCACCAGCTCCTCCAGCAACTGCACCGGGCGATTGCGCTCGTTCTGCAGACTCTCGACCGCCTGCTGGCGCTGCAGCAGGTCTTCGATGTCTTTCTTGAGTGTATTCACCTCAACGATCTGTTTGTCCATCGCCGCGTTCTTCTGCGTGAGGATGTCGTTGATGCGCTGCGCCTCTTCGGTCTGGTGATCGATCACCATGCCGCCCAGGAACACCACCAGGGCGCCCGCGACGGCCGCGCCGCCCAGGCCCATGAAGACTTTCTTGCGCTTGTCCGCACGCCGCTCGGCGTGGTACGGCAGCAGGTTGACGCTCGGGAGCGCGTTGACGCTTTCGTTGGCCATCGCCCCTCCTTATTGCAGCCCGCGCAGGGCCAGGCCCGCGCTGACGATGTACGCCGGCAGATCGCGCTGCAGATAACGCGCGTTGACGTTCTTGGCCGCGCCCATGTTGGCAAACGGGTTGGCCAGCGTCGTGTTGATCTGCGTTTGCTGCTGAATGGCGGTCTGCACGCCCAGCAACGATGCGTGGCCGCCCGAGAGCACGATCTCGTCGACCCGGCCGACGCTCGAGGTCGACATGAAGTTCTGGATGGCCTGGCTGATTTCCATCGCCAGCGTTTCCAGCGACGGCTTGAGCAACTGGCTGCGGTATTCGTCGGGCAGCGTGTTCTTACGCTTCTTCACCTCGGCCTTGAGCAGGTCGAGCGAGAACAGGCGCGAGATGCTCTGCGTGAGCTGGTCGCCCGAGCCCGAGAGCGGCTGCTCGTACAGCTCTTTCCAGCCTTGGTAGAACAGGGCGTGCGAGCGGGCGCCGCCCAGATGGAACATCGCCACCACAGGCATGTCGCGCATCTCGGTTTCGGAGGCGTCCTGCTTGACCGCCAGCATGTGCGTCATGGCGCGCTGGATGGCGTTCTCCTCGACGTCCATGACGATCGGCTTCAGACCGGCCATCTCAGCGGCGGTCACGCGTTCGGTCACGCGTTCCGACACGGTGGCCGTCACGCGTACGCCGACCCCGCCCTCGGTTTCGGACGGACCGATCACGACATAGTCGAAATTGACGTTCTGCGAGGGCGGAAACAGCCGGTTGGCCTCGCTCTCGACCTGCACGAAGAGCTCGTCCTCGGTCAGGTTGTCAGGCAGGCTGACAGTTTGCGATTCCGTCAGGCTGGAAGGAATGGCCAGTACGGCATCCTTGCTGCGAATGCCAGCCTTGGCGATGGCGCGCTTGAGCGCGCTGCCCACCGCATCGATGTTGACCAGATTGCCGTCAGCCACGGCACTGCGTTCAATCAGCTCGCTGGCGCATTTCTCGAGACGGAAATCTCCCTGCTTGCCATTGGCGGATAGCTCCACCACTTTGACGCTGGAAGACCCGATATCAATCCCGACGATATTGCGGCGCAGCAGGCCGGACAACAAACCCCGTCGCACAGAGACACCCCACCGTTTATATATTTTTGAACCCTGGCGCCCGCTCCACGTCCAACGTGCGCCATAGCCTGCATGGATTTGCTGCTGGATTCTCACAAAATCCTTTAGAACAGGCAAACGCTCCAGCGGGCCGCGATGCATTTCGCTGGCGCCGATTCGCAAAGCGTTGTCAAAACCCCACGGTCGGGGGATACCCCTTTCGTCTGACTTGCTTTCCGCTTCGTCTACTTCTAACGGCGGATTCTTCACGGCCTTGAATCAGGCTAGTGCGAGCGCACAATTCTCGCGCACGCAGTGCTGGGTACGCCGCACAAGTGCAGCGCGCGCCGCCGGCGTGACAGTCGTTACGCGCTGTTACGCCCTCACCGGCCGGACCCTATCGGTCCCGAAGATATAATCGCCGCCACGCTGACAGACACCCCTTGTAATGGCTACTGCCCAAACCACCCCAGCCTCGCCCAAGCCGCCCAAAGCCCGCCGCCCGCTGTGGGCGCGCCTGCTTCTCTGGATGCTCGGCCTGTTCGTTGCCATGGGGGTCGTCGGGGCGCTGCTGCTGGGCTATGCCCTGCTGGTGGCCGCGCCCAACCTGCCGTCGCTCGACGCCATCACCGATTACCGCCCGAAGATTCCGCTGCGCGTCTATACCGCCGACAACGTCCTCATCGGTGAATTCGGTGAAGAACGCCGCAGCTTCGTGCCGATCACGCAGATGCCCGACGTGATGAAGCGCGCGGTGCTCGCCATTGAAGATGACCGCTTCTACGAGCACGGCGGCGTGGATTTCGTCGGCGTATTGCGCGCAGGCCTGGCCAACCTGCACGGCGGCCTGTCGCAGGGCGCGTCGACCATCACCATGCAGGTGGCGCGCAACTTCTTCCTCTCGAGCGAGAAGACGTATACGCGCAAGCTGTACGAGATGCTGCTGTCGTACAAGATCGAGGCCAGCCTGACGAAGGACCAGATTCTTGAGCTGTACATGAACCAGATCTACCTCGGCCAGCGCGCGTACGGCTTTGCCAGCGCCGAGCAGATCTACTTCGGCAAGAACATCAAGGACATCACCCTGGCCGAGGCCGCCATGCTGGCCGGTCTGCCGAAGGCGCCGTCTGCGTACAACCCGGTGGTGAACCCCAAGCGCGCCAAGGTGCGCCAGGAGTACATCCTGCAGCGCATGCGCGACCTGCACTACATCACGCCGGAGCAATACACCCAAGCCATCAACGAGCAACTGCCGGTGCGCAGCGAGGGCCATGAGTTCGACGTGCACGCCGAGTACGTGGCGGAAATGGTGCGCCAGCTCATGTACGCGCAGTACCGTGAAGAGACCTACACGCGTGGCCTGACCGTCTACACCACGCTGCGCAAGGGCGACCAGGACGTCGCGTATCAATCCGTGCGCCGCGGCATTCTTGATTACGAGCGCCGCCACGGTTACCGCGGCCCCGAGGCCTTCATCGATCTGCCAGCCGACGCGGACGACCGCGAACAGGCCATCGACGACGCCCTGCTGGAACACCCGAGCAGCGACGACCTGCAATCGGCCGTGGTGGTGAGCGTGGCGCCCAAGCTGGTGCGCGCGACCATGCTGTCAGGCGAGACGATCGATCTGGCGGGCGACGGCCTGCGGTTCGCACAGGCCGCGCTGTCGGCCAACGCGCAGCCGAAGATCAAGCTGCGTCCGGGCGCGGTCATTCGCGTGATCCAGGATGCCAAGACGCAGAAGTGGTCGATCACGCAGTTGCCGGAAGTGGCGTCGGGCTTTGTCTCGCTGGACCCGCAAACGGGCGCGATCTATTCGATGGTCGGCGGCTTCGACTTCAACCGCAGCAAGTTCAACCATGTCACGCAGGCGTGGCGCCAGCCGGGTTCGAGCTTCAAGCCGTTCATCTATTCGGCAGCGGTGGACAAGGGCTTTTCGCCGTCCACGGTGATCAACGATGCGCCGCTGTCGATCCCGACCGGCGACACCGGCGGCCAGGTGTGGGAGCCGAAGAACTACGGCGGCGGCTACGACGGCCCGATGACGATGCGCCGCGCGCTGCAGAAGTCGAAGAACCTCGTGTCCGTGCGGATCCTGCGCACCATCGGTACGCAGTACGCGCAGCAATACATCACGCGCTTCGGCTTTGAGGCGGACAAGCACCCCGCCTATCTGCCGATGGCACTGGGCGCGGGCTCGGTGACGATCCTGCAGATGGCCGGCGCGTATTCGGTGTTCGCCAACGGCGGCTACCGCGTCAACCCGTACATCATCGATCGCGTGGTCGATGCGCGCGGCACAGTCATCCAGCAGACGCACCCGATGACGGCCTCCAAGGACGCCGTGCGCGTGATCGATCCGCGCAACGACTTCATCATGGACTCGCTGCTGCGCAGCGTGGTGGCGAACGGCACGGGCTATCAGGCCAAGGTCAAGCTCGGCCGCAACGACATGGCCGGCAAGACGGGTACCACCAACGACTCGTTCGACGCGTGGTTCTGCGGCTACACGCCCAAGCTGGTCGGCGTGGCCTGGATGGGCTACGACAACCCGCGCAGCCTGGGCGACCGCGAAACCGGTGGTGGCCTGGCCCTGCCGATCTGGATCAACTACATGGGCTACGCCCTCAAGGGCGAACCGCAAACGGAACGCCAGCCGCCCGAAGGTGTGGTGCAGATGGCCGGCGACTGGGCGTATGAGGAATACGCCAACGGCCAGGGCATTGCCTCGGTGGGCCTGGGCGATGCAATGCCGGGGGCGTCGGGGCCGGCCTCGGCGCCGGGCGGCGATCAGCCGCAACCAGGCATCAATCTGGCGCCGACGCCGGAACAGGAGAAGCAGAAGATTCTCGACATGTTCCGCGGCAACTAAGCGCCGTCGCCAACAAGAAAGCCGCCCTTCGGGGCGGCTTTTCTTTGGTGCGGCGGATGATGCGTGGCGTCAGTTGGCAGCCAGCGTCACATCCACTTCACACTGCTGGCTGACGTAGCGCGACAGGGCAACGTACAGCTCTTCGCTGCTACGCGTGTCGGTCCAGCGGCCGTCGTTGTGGCGGAAGTGGAAACCGCCGGCACGTGCCGCCACCCACAGTTCCTGCATCGGCGCCTGGCTGTTGATGATGATCTTGGAGCCGTCGTCGAATTCGAGCGTCAGCACGTTGCCGACGCGGCTGACTTCGATGTCGGCATCCACCTCAATGGCAGCCGCCTCGACAATGCTTTCGATGCAGGAAAGCTCCTTGTCGGCCAGGGCCAGGAACTCCGATTCGGTCAGGGGGGGCATGCTACACTCCAAAATCTTGCGCGGGCGCGGCACACCGGCCTTTTTCGACCGTTTTAGCGCCTCGCCCCATGTGACTCTGATTGCCGCAAGGTTGCACCCTTGGGGCTCTTTTCCGCACCACCATCCGATGATACGAATCGCCGCCATTGTAGCCACTGTCGGCCTGACCCTGACGGCCTTGGCCCTCTCCGGCTGCGGGATTCGCGGGCCGCTTTACATGCCGAAGGTGCCGCCGGCTCCGACCGCGCCTGAAGCCACCGACCCTGGCATCGCCGGCCCGAACGCCGTGCCACAGCCGCCGGTGCCGGGCGCCAAACCCGCGGCGAACCCCGCCAGCGCGGTGCCTGCCAACCGCTGATCCGCTTCTCCTCTCAACCGGCGCTGCCTGCCCTACCCACGGCAGCGCCATGATCGCCCCTCACTCATGTCCGAGTCCCTGATCCGCCAGGACGGCGCCCTGATGATCGAAGGCGTCGCGCTCGACGCGATTGCCGCGCAGTTCGGCACGCCCACCTACGTGTATTCGCGCGCTGCGCTCACAGCCAACTATCGCGCCTACGCCGCTGCGTGCGAGGGCCGCAATGCGCACGTGCAGTACGCCGTCAAAGCCAACTCAAACATCGCCGTCCTGCAGGTGTTCGCGCAGTTGGGCGCGGGCTTCGACATCGTCTCGGCCGGGGAACTCAAGCGCGTGCTGGCTGCCGGTGCACCGGCCTCGAAGGTGGTGTTCTCGGGCGTGGGCAAGAGCGCAGATGAAATGCGCTTCGCACTGGAAGTCGGCGTGGCGTGCTTCAACGTGGAGTCGATTCCCGAGCTGCACCGACTGAACGACGTGGCCGCATCGATGGGCAAGACCGCACCGGTGTCGCTGCGCGTCAACCCGGACGTGGACGCCAAGACGCACCCGTATATCTCGACGGGCCTGAAGGGCAACAAGTTCGGCGTGGCCTTCGACGAGGTGCTGCCGACCTATCGCGCCGCTGCCGCGATGCCCAACCTGCGCGTGGTCGGCATCGACTGCCATATCGGCTCGCAGATCACCGAGGTGTCGCCGTACCTGGATGCGCTGGACAAGGTGCTGGATGTGGTGACCAAGCTCGATGCCGAGGGCATCCGCCTGTCGCACATCGACGTGGGTGGCGGCCTGGGCATCACCTACACCGACGAGACGCCGCCGGACATCACCGCCTTCGCGCGCACGCTGCTGGACCGCGTGGAGCAGCGCGGCTTTGGCGATCGCACCGTGCTGTTCGAGCCGGGCCGCTCGCTGGTGGGCAACGCCGGTCTGCTGCTCACGCGCGTCGAATACCTCAAGCCGGGTGCCAGCAAGAACTTCTGCATCGTCGATGCGGCAATGAATGACCTGGCCCGTCCGGCCATGTACGAGGCCTATCACCACATCGTTGCGGTGCGCGAAGGCGAAAGCGCGCCGGTCGTCTACGACGTGGTCGGCCCGGTGTGCGAATCGGGCGACTGGCTCGGCCGTGATCGTTCGCTGGCCGTGCAAGCCGGTGACCTGCTGGCGATCCTGTCGGCCGGTGCGTACGGCTTCACGATGAGCTCGAACTACAACACGCGCAACCGTGCGGCCGAGGTCATCGTTGACGGCGGCAAGGTCCACCTGGCGCGTGAGCGCGAGTGCTTTGAAGACCAGATCCGCGGCGAGCACCTGTTCCCTGCTTAAGCGCGCATCACCGCAAAGAAAAAGCCGACGTTCATACGTCGGCTTTTTTCATGGGCGTGATCGGTGTCAATCGCGCACCGGCACCGGGCCACCGGCCAATGCGCCCTGCCGCGCACCGCGCCACGCCCACCACACGCGCAGCCCCAGCAGCACGGCCATCACCGCTGCATAGATCGACACCTCGGCAAAGTCGTGCTTGCCGGCCTTGTGCCACCAGTAGTGCAGGATGCCGAGCACGCCCGTGACGTACACGAGGCGGTGCAGCCACTGCCAGCGCTTGCCGCCCAGCCTGCGCACCATCGCGTTGGTCGACGTGGCCGCCAGCGGAATCATCAGCACGAAGGCCGCAAAGCCCACGGTGATGAAAGGCCGCTTGACGATGTCCTTCAACATCGATGCCGGATCGAGCCCGCGATCGACCAACAGCCAGATCAGGAAGTGGATCGTGCCGTAAAAGAATGTGTACAGCCCCAGCATGCGGCGGATGCGGATCAGCCAGTTCATGCCCGTGAGCCGACGCAGCGGCGTGACGGCCAGCGTGCAGCACAGCAGCACCAGCGTCCACGTACCGGTCGAGCGCGTAACGAACTCCAGCGGATTCGGCCCGAACTGGTCGGTCGCGCCCAGAACGACGATGCGCAGGAACGGCACGAGCGCCACCAGCCACACCGCGATCTTCAGCACGCGCAGTTGTTTGGGCGACAGCATGGGCGGCAGCAGTTTCATGTCGTCGCGCCCTCAGAAGTTCTTGCGCAGATCCATGCCCGCATACAGCGGCGCGACCTGATCGTAGCCATTGAACATCAACGTCTTGCGCTTGGGCGCGAACAGGCCGCCAAAGCCGCCCTTGTCCTCGCCGATGCGGCGCTCGGTGGCCTGGCTCCAGCGCGGGTGATCCACGGTCGGGTTCACGTTGGAGTAGAAGCCGTATTCGTTGGACGCGGCGATATTCCAGCTCGTCGGCGGTTGCTTGTCGACAAAGCGGATCTTGACGATGGACTTGGCGCTCTTGAAGCCGTACTTCCACGGCAGGACCACGCGCACCGGCGCGCCGTTCTGGTTCGGCAGCACTTGGCCGTAGAGGCCAAACGTCAACAGCGCGAGCGGATGCATCGCTTCGTCCAGGCGCAGGCCCTCGCTATACGGCCACTCCAGCACGGGGCTGGAGACGCCGGGCATCTGCCGCTTATCAGCCAACGAGATGAACTGGATGTACTTGGCGCTGCCCTGCGGTTCCACCCGCTTGATCAGCTCGGCCAGCGGAAAGCCCACCCACGGAATCACCATCGACCAGCCCTCGACGCAGCGCAGGCGGTAGATGCGCTCTTCCATCGGGGCGAGCTTCATCAGGTCGTCCAGGTCGTAGGTCTTGGGCGATTTCACCAGCCCTTCCACGCTGACTTGCCAGGGGTGCGGGCGCAGCGTGCCGGCGTAGCGCGCGGGGTCGGACTTATCGGTGCCGAACTCGTAGAAGTTGTTGTACGTGGTGACCTGATCGTACGGCGTGGCTTTCTCGACAATCGTGTACGCGGGATTGGGCTTGGCGGCCAGTTTGGCCAGTGGCGCATTGGCGGCAAAAGCTTCGCGCGATGCCCACGGTGCCAGCGTCGCACCTGCAGCACCCATGGCAGCGGCAGCAAGGAAGCGGCGGCGCTGCTCAAAGATGTGCTGCGGCGTGATCTCGCCAGCGGGGATGTCTTCGCCGCGCAGCCAGCGGTCGGTCTTGATCAGCATGATCGGTGGTCCTCGTTGTGCGGGAGTCTCGCTCCCATGTGTCTTGGTCGCACCGGCGCCGCCGACCTGACAGCGCACGGCGAAAAAATTTCTGCGGCGCTATTCCTTCTTCCGCGGCGCCCCGGCGGCTTCGGTGAATTCGCTGTACTGCCGGAACACGGTCTGCGCCACTTCCAGCAACTGCGTCCGTGCCAGCGGCCCCGATACAGCAAACCCGAGCCCGTGATCGGCCCAGTAGAACGCCATCGGCTGCGGGTGATCGACCGCCGGATGAATCGCTTGCAGCACCCGGTTGTCTGGCGTCAGCGTTTCCAGGCGGAAGCCGGTGTCGCGGTTGTTCGGCATGCGCCGCAACTGCACGGAGATGCGCGTGCCGTCCGGTCCCTCGTACATCAGCATGGCAGTGGGTGCATCGGCCACCACGGTCTGGCGCCCGCCAATGAGCCGGTAGCCGAGCGGCGTCAGATCAGGGACGTGCAGTTGCGCATCCAGCCGCCGCGACAGCCATGTGACGAGATGGGCCTCTTCGTTGGCCGGCACCTCCACCATATGCTTCGACTCGGGTGAGAAGACGACGTGCGACACGAGTGCGTCGTTGGCAAAGCGCTGCATCGGCACAGTGCCCTCCACGGCACCCCGGCTGAGCCAGCCCGCACCGGCACCGATGGCCAGACATGCCACACCCAGTGCCAGTGCGCTCCAGCCACGCATCGCGCCAAAGCCGCGCGCAGGTTGCGGTTGCTGCGCGGCAGCCAGGACGGCCGCCGGAATGCGTCGCGGCGGCACCGGCTCGTTGAGCAGCGGATCGAGCACGCGATGGAGCTGCGCATCGGTCTTGCGCCAGCCGGCCACCTCAGCGGCCGCACCGGGGTGCGCGGCAAGGTACGCCTCCACGGCAGCGCGGCGCGCGGCGGCCAGGCGGCCATCGGCATAGGCGTGAAGTTCGTCGATGTGGATGGCGGCGTGGGAAAAATCGGCAGACATGGTCGGCCTCACTTCACTCGGTGCAGCGCGGTGCTGCCATCGCCGGAAGATCCCGGCGCGGTGGATGTCCCTTCCAGCGCCGCTCGCATCCGCTCGCGCGCCCGCGACAGGCGTGACATCACCGTGCCCAGTGGCACACCGAGCACGTCGGCGGCTTCCTTGTAGGCGAGCTGCTCCAGCCCGACAAGCAGCAGCACGGCGCGTTGATCCTCCGGCAGCGTGGCCAGCGCACGCAGCAAATCGCGGCGCAGGCCGGGGTCTTCGTCGACAGGGATGTCGGGCGGCGTATCGGTCAACTCAATCCGATCCGGCCGGCGCACGGCGTTCAGGTGCAGACGGTGCATGATGGTCAGCAGCCACGCGAACAGCCCGTCGCTCTCGCCCCTCGCGGCGCCAAATCTCGGGCGCAGTTGGAAACGCCAGCGGAAGCGCCAGGCGCGTTCCAGCGTGTCCTGTACGAGATCATCAGCGCGGGCGGCGTCACCCACCAGGCCGCGGGCGTGACGGCGCAGACGTGGCGTCAGCGCGATCAGGCGGCCGGCGAGATCGGTCATGGGCACGCGAGGGTGACAGGTCGTGCGCTTACGGCTTGGCGACGTGCCACATGTTCAGGAAACCATCGCCGGTCTGGTCGCCGGGCATCTTGTCCTTGCTGAACAGGTAAAGCGGCTTGCCGCGATAGGCCCACTGCTTCTTGCCATCGTCGCGGATGATGATGGCGTAGTCGCCGGAAGCCTTGTCGGCGTCATTGGCTGCCAGCGGCGGCCAGACGTTCGGGCAGTTGCCGTTGCAGGCACTCTTGCCCGCGGTGGTATCGCGATCGAACATGTACAGCGACATGCCGTGCTGATCCGTGAGCGCGCCGTTCGCAACCTTGACAGCCGACGGCGTGGACGACATCCCCATGCCCATGCTGCTGCAACCCGCCAAACCGAGTGCAGCAAGCGCCACGGCACCGGCGAGCGCCAGGCGGGCATTGGACAACAGGGGGGAAGCTGCGGACTGGCTCATCTTGTTCTCCTTGGATGGAGGGGCGCCGAAGAGGGAAAAACGGGCGCCCACACAGAGCAGTAAACACGCTAGGCGCGTCTTTATTCCAGTCCGCTGAGGATTTTTTGTGACTTACAGTTCGCCGTAGCTGTGCAGGCCCGACAGGAACATGTTCACGCCCAGGAAGGCGAAGGTCGTCACCAGCAGGCCGATCAGCGCCCACCACGCGGCCATGCGCCCGCGCAGGCCCTTCATGAGGCGCATGTGCAGCCACGCGGCATAGTTGAGCCAGACGATCAGCGCCCAGGTCTCTTTCGGGTCCCAGCTCCAGTAGCCGCCCCAGGCATCCGCCGCCCACAGCGCACCCAGAATCGTGGCGATGGTGAAGAACGCAAAGCCAACGGTGATGGCCTTGTACATCACGTCGTCCAGCACTTCGAGCGACGGCAGGCGGTCAGCCAGAACGCCATGCTCCTTGAGCAGGTAGGCCGCGCCCACCATCGCAGCCAGCGCGAACGTGCCGTAGCCAATGAAGTTGGCCGGCACGTGAATCTTCATCCACCAGCTCTGCAGCGCCGGCACCAGCGGCTGGATCTCCTGCGCACCGCGCGACACCGTGTACCACAGCAGGAAGCCCACCGCCGCCGACACCACCAGCATCACGAACGGCCCCAGCGCGCGCGTCTTATAGCGCTGCTCGTAGTACAGGTAGAACAGCGACGTGATCAGCGTGAAAAGGATGAAGACTTCGTAGAGGTTCGAGATGGGGATGTGGCCGATGTCCGCACCCACCAAGTACGACTCGTACCAGCGCACCAGCATGCCGGTCAGGCCTAGCACCGCCGCCGCCCAGCACAGCTTGCTGCCAATCGAGCTGCCCGCCTCCCAGCGCAACGCCAGCCCCGCCCAGAAGAACAGCGTGGACAGGAAGATCAGCGCGCTCATCCACAGGATGGCCGACTGGCTGGCAAGGAAGTACTTGAGGAAGAAGGCGTGCTCGGCGCGGGCGAGTTCGGGGCCGTTCGCGCCGCTGTATTGCGAGATGCCGAACAGCGACAGCACGGCAATGCCGATCATCAACACCCGCACGGGCTTCCACGTCCAGCCCAGCCAGGCAAAGGCCGGTACGGCCGCGACGAGGATGCCGCGCTCGTAGCCGTCCATGTAGGCGCCGTAGCGTGAGAAGGCGAAACCAGCGCCAGCCGCCAGCAGCACGGCAAACAGCCAGTCGAACCAGCCCAGGCGGCGGAAGTACGACGGGCGCTGCAGCGCACCCAGATCAGCACTCGCCACGGACGTTTGGGGAGGATTGGTCGCTTCCATCACCTGCTCACTTCATTGGTTTGGGGTCAGCGTCCGCTGCACTGGCGGCGCTGGGTGCGCCCGTCACGGCGCGGATATCGTGCTTGAGGCGCTCGAACTCGCGGTCGAAGTCGAGCGTGCGGCGCATGGTCGACATGGCGGTCAGCACATGTGTGCCGGAGGCGCTTTCGTTGGTCTGACCGGATTGCGGTCGAATCCACAGCCACCAGCGGCGCTCCCGCACATAGAACATCGAGAACACGCCCAGCACCAGCAGCAACGATCCAAGATACACGATGTTCTTGCCCGGCGCACGCGTGAGCTGGAACACGCTGGCTTGCACCTGCTGGAAGTCGGCAAGCTGCAGATACACGGGGGCGCCGTAGAAAGCATTGTCCGACAGCGAGTTGATGGCGATCTGCAGCCACTGGCTGCTGGCGGCATCCACAGTGGGCGCGGGCAGGCCATCCTGCGCGCGGGCCAGCTGCCACAGCTCCCACATCGCGCTGTTGATGATCTTCATCAGCACATCGGCGGCCTTCTCGCGCTCGCCGTCGGGCACCGATTTCTGCAGGAAGGTGGCGATGGCCGCGAAGCCACCCTGCGCTTCGGAAGGGGCGTCCTTCAAATCAGCCGCGGCGCCGGCAAACAGGTCGAGCGCGCGACGGGCGCTGTCGGTCAATTGGCTGCGCAGTGCTGCACGATCAGCGCCAGGCATCGAGAGCAGCGCAAAGCGGCGTGCCGCCTCCGCACGCATCGCCGGATTCTGCAGCGCGGCGCGCAGGCGCATCCAGTCGTTCACCGTGCCTTGCGCATCTGCCGGGATACGCAGATAGCGGAACGGCTCGTCCGGCTGCGTACGCATACCGGCCAGGAACACCGATTGCCCATCAAGCGTGACCGGCAGCATGTAGTTGCTGAACTCGCGCGCCTGGCCATTCGCGTCGCGCAGCTTGTACTGCACCGACGGGCCAACGTTGCGCAGGTCGCGGTCGTGGGTCATCTTGGTGACGTTGCCCAACTCCGCGCGCAAGCCGCTCGCATCGCCGCCCTTCTTGCCGACACCGCGTGCGTCGGGCTTGCCGGAGGCGTCCGTCACCGTCTCAATGTTCATCAGGCGGAAATCGGTAAACTCGACCGTGTAGTCAGCGCCATGGCCGGTCAGCTTGGTGTCCTGGCCAACCACGCCGGACAGCGAGAACGTCTTGGCATCGCCCCCCGCCATCGGGAAACCGGTCAGCTTGAGCTTGGAGCCGCCGTCTTCGAAGCTCGACTGGTAGATCGCCACGCCGTCATACACGAACGGCTTGTTCACCTCGACACGCGCATCGACCTGCTTGCCGGTGCGGCGGTCAGTCACCACGATATCGCTGGCGAACAGCTTGGGCATGCCGGTCGAGTAATGCTCAACGGTGAACTTCTTGAGCGTGATCATGAACGGCAGGTCCTGGATCAACGCGCCATCGGCGATGTTCAGGATCGCCGTGCTGACGCTCGAACCCTCGGGCACAAACGCATTGCCTCGGAAGCCCGGGTTGGCGGTGGTCAACCGATGCTCCGGTCCGATCTCGCTGATGACCGCATTGCCCTTGATCGGCGACTTACCGCCAAACCACATCTGCGCGCGGATCATCATGTCGCCATCGAGCAGCCCGCCAATGCAGATGATGACGATGGCCGCGTGCGCCAGGATGTAGCCGATCCGGTTGCCCGCACCGGCCTTGGCCGTGATGAGCGTGGCACCGCCGTCGCGCGAAAAAGCCTTGATGCGAAAGCCTCGGTTCTGCGCCAGCGCAGCCAGGCGCGCCGTGACGGTGGCCATATCGGCCGGCGTGTCGAACTCGTCCTTGTGATGGAACGCGCGCAGGCTGCCCTCGCGCACGTTCTCGCGCCAGGCGCGCATGTCGGCCAGCATCTTGGGCGCATTGCGCACGATGCACAGCGAGGTCGACACCACCAGGAACGCCAGGATCAGCAGGAACCACCACGCGCTATATACCGTGGGCAGCGTCAGCGAGCGGAACACCTCCGCCCAGAACGGCCCGAACTGGTTCACGTAATTCGGGTACGGCTCGTTCTGCTTGAGCACCGTGCCGATCACGCTGGCGATGGCGATGACCGTCAGCAGACTGATCGCAAAGCGCATCGACGAAAGCAGCTCGACCGCCTCGCGCAGTGCACGGCGGCGGGAGCGGATCTGGACGCCGGAAGTGGAAACCGAAGACATGCGAAGAGAAAGCCTGTTCAGAAACGAAAACAGGGCGGCGATGCCAGGCGCATTGCCACCCTGTTCTTCTTATTGATTGTGCGACCGTCCGCCTGACGGTCAGGTGCGGCAGATTAACGCAGGCCGGCGACGTAGTCGGCCACAGCCTTGATCTGCTCGGTCGTCATACGGTTGGCCAGATCGTGCATCTGCACGCTGTTCTTGCGCGTGCCGTTCTGGAACGCCACCAGTTGTGCCTCGGTGTATTCAGAGAACTGACCTGCAATACGCGGATACTGCGCCGGAATGCCGGCACCGGTCGGGCCGTGGCAGCCTGCGCATGCCGCAATGCCGCGCTTGGCGTCACCGCCGCGATACAGCTTCTGACCCAGCTCGATGGTGTCCTTGCTCTTGGCCGAACCCGGCTTCCAGGCGGCTTGCTTGCCCAGGTACGCGCCGACGTCCTTCATGTCCTGATCGGACAGCGCGCCCGCGTACAGCGACATGACCGCGTGGTTACGCTCGGTCTTGGCCTTGAAATCCTTGAGTTGCTTCTCGATGTATTCAGCGTGCTGACCCGCCAGCTTCGGGTTGACGTTCATTGCGCTGTTGCCACCGGCACCGTGGCAGCTCGTACAGGCCGGCACGCCGTTGGCGGGGACGCCGGTGTTGAAGAGCGTTTCGCCGCGCGCAGCATCGGCTTTGGCAACCTTTTGTTCTTCAGCGTGGGCTACGGAAAAAGCCGATGCCAGGGACAGCGCTGCGACAGCAAAAACGTTCGCGATGCGGTTCATTCGCACACCTTGTTTAGATTGTTTTCGAATGCTGCGTGCGCCGCCCAATGCCGGACCCTGCGGCGCCGGGCATCCCCTTCTCCTCGTACCGGTTCCGTGCATGAAAACGGACCGGCCCGGGCCTCGGGGCGGTCCTGCGACGGATCTGGTGGGGACGTCCGTAAACCGGCGTATTGTACAATAACACCTCTGCAATGCGACCTCGCGGCGCAGCAACCACGCAGTTCTGAACTGCAGTCTACAGGTACTGCCGCGCATGTCGCTCCTGCATCAAGCCCGTTTCTTCATCACCGTCAATCATTTGCGTGATTTACCGGCGACCGCCGTGCCGGAAGTCGCGTTTGCGGGCCGCTCCAACGCAGGCAAATCCACCGCGATCAATATCCTGTGCAACCAGAAACGACTGGCCTTCTCCAGTAAGACGCCCGGCCGCACGCAGCACATCAACTATTTCTCGGTGATGCCGGCCAAGGCGGAAGATCCGCTCGGCTTCCTGGTCGACCTGCCCGGCTACGGCTATGCCGAAGCGCCCGGCGAGACCAAGTCGCACTGGGTCCACCTGCTGGGTGATTACGTCAAAGCGCGCCAGCAGCTGGCCGGCCTGGTCATCATGATGGATGCCCGCCGCCCCTTCACCGACCTCGATTGCCAGATGGTCGAGTGGTTCCTGCCGACGGGCAAGCCGATCCACGTGCTGCTCACCAAGGCCGACAAGCTGACCAACAACGACGCGTCGCGTGCGTTGATGGCGGCACGCAAGGTGCTGGCCGACTACCGCGCGCAGATCGAAGGTGACGTGTCACTCACGGTGCAGTTGTTCTCCAGCCTGAAGCGTCGCGGCATCGAAGAGGCGCAGCGAATTGTCGCAGGCTGGCTGCGCCTGCCCGAAGCCTTGGAGCCATCGCCCCAATCCGCAAAACCCGCCGAGCAGGCAAAAAAAACCCCGTCGCCAAACGCGCAACGGGGGTAACGACCCCATCGAGCCATCGATGGGAACCCGCGTCAGGGAGGAGCCGCGGGGGACGCTGCACCAGCGTCGCGGGCGCATTGTCCGTGCATAGGATGGATAATCGCCACGAAAGTTTTCAAACTTCACAGTGTGTTCTTAGAGTCTGCTGACATGACCGCAAGCTTCCCCGACCATCGCCCGCGCCGCATGCGCCGCGACGACTTCTCCCGCCGCATGATGCGCGAGTCGCGCCTGACGACCGATGACCTGATCTACCCCGTTTTCATTCTGGAAGGCACCAACGTGCGCCAGGCCGTGCCGTCGATGCCCGGCGTCGAGCGCGTCTCGGTCGACGTGCTGCTGGGCGTGGCCGAGCAGTGCGTGCAACTGGGCATTCCGGTACTGGCGCTGTTCCCCGTCATCGAGCCGTCGCTCAAGACGCCGGACGGTATGGAGGCGACCAACCCCGAGGGTCTGATCCCGCGCGCAGTAAAGGCGCTCAAGGCACGCTTCCCCGAACTGGGCATCCTGACGGATGTGGCGCTTGATCCGTACACAAGCCACGGCCAGGACGGCGTGCTCGATGAGAACGGCTACGTGCTCAACGAACAGACAGTGGAAATCCTGACGCAGCAGGCGCTGGTGCAGGCCGCTGCTGGCGTGGATATCGTCGCCCCGTCGGACATGATGGACGGCCGCATCGGCGCGATCCGCCTAGCGCTGGAGAACGACGACCACATCTACACACGCATCATGGCCTACGCGGCCAAGTACGCGTCGGCGTTCTACGGCCCGTTCCGTGACGCTGTGGGCTCGGCGGCCAACCTGGGCAAGAGCAACAAGATGACTTACCAGATGGACCCGGCCAACTCGGATGAAGCGCTGCGAGAAGTCGCGCTCGACATCGCCGAGGGCGCCGACATGGTGATGGTCAAGCCAGGCATGCCGTACCTCGACATCGTGCGTCGCGTGAAGGATGAGTTCCGCTTTCCGACCTACGTCTACCAGGTCAGCGGTGAGTACGCGATGCTCAAGGCAGCCGCGCAGAACGGCTGGCTGGATCACGACAAGGTCGTGCTGGAATCGCTGCTGGCGTTCAAGCGCGCGGGTGCAAATGGCATCCTGACGTACTTCGCACTGGACGCCGCCCGCTTGCTGCGCGGTTGATCAGGTGGAAGTCTTCGCCGTCTGTGCTGCGCCCAATGCGCGGCGCAGGCTGGCGAGGAACGTGTCGGCGCGTTCGAAGCCAACCACACGGGCCTGCACCTCGCGGCCCTGCGTATCAAAGAAGATCGTGCCCGGTGGGCCGAACAAGCCGAAGCGCTTGAGCAGCGCCTGGTCATCAGCGTTATTGGCCGTCACATCGGCCTGCAGCAGCACCACATCCGCAAGCGCCGCGCGCACCCGCGCATCCGTGAAAGTCAGGCGCTCCATTTCCTTGCAGCTCACGCACCAGTCGGCATAGAAGTCGAGCATCACTGCGCGGCCCGACGCGCTGGCGTTACGGACTTCGGCGTCGAGTTCGGCGATGCTCTTCACGCGCTTGAACGTCACGCCGTGGGCTTCGGCTTGCGCGGAGGCACCCGTCGATGCCCGCAGCACGCCGGCCAACGGCTGCAGCGGGTCGCGCCCACCAGCCGCCACGCCCACCAGTTGCGCCGCGCCCGCCAGCGCCAGCACCACACCCACGACCTTGCCCAGGCGTTGCACACTGCCGGCGCCGTCCGGCAGCGAATCGAACGTCCGCAGAAAGACAGCCGCACCGATCAGCAGTGCACCCCACGCCACCATCGCAGCCCACGAGGGCAGCACCGGTTGGATGATGTACAGGGCCACGGCCAACAGGATGAAGCCGAAGATCGCCTTGGTGACAATCAGCCAATGCCCCGCTCGCGGCAGCAGGTTGCCTGCGCCCACGCCCACCAGCACCAGCGGCACGCCCATGCCGATCGACATGGCAAACAGCGCCATACCGCCGATCGCGGCGTTGCCGGTTTGGGCGATATACGCCAGCGCACCCGCCAGCGCCGGCGTCACGCACGGCGAGACGATCAATGCTGAGAGCGCGCCCATCACGGCCGCCCCAATGATCTGGCCGCTACCCTGGTTGTTCGAAACCTGAGTCAACCGATGATGCCAAGATGCCGGCAACTGCAGTTCATACAGCCCGAACATCGATAGCGACAGCACAACCATCAACACAGCAAACGCACCGAGCACCCAGGCGTTCTGCAACGCGGCCTGCAGCCCCTGCCCAGCCAGCCCCGCCGCCACGCCCACCAGCGTGTAGACGACAGCCATGCCGAGCACGTAAGCGACCGACACGACTGCCGCGCGCGAGCGCGTCGCATGCTCACCGACGACGATGGCCGACAAAATCGGCAACATCGGCAAGACGCAAGGCGTGAACGTCAGCAGCAGCCCAAGCCCGAAGAACAGCGCAGCAATCGCCCCGAGATTGCCGCTGCCGAGCGTGCTGGCGATGCGGCCCAGCGCATCGCCCGAAGACGGCTCAGCGCCGTTCACTGCCCCAGCATTCGGCGCAGCTGACGCGGAAGCCGGCTCTACCTGGAAGCGGCTCTTCATCGGCGGATAGCACAGGCCCTGATCGGCACAGCCTTGCGAGGTGACGATCAGCGTGAACGGCGCAGAGGCGTTCTGTGCCTTCACATGGAAGACGAGTTCATGACGATAGGTCTCGACCTCTTTGTTGAAGTTCTCATCGTGCTTGATCTTGCCTGCAGGCAACTCGAGCGGCGCGAACGTGGCCGTTGCGGGATCGGCTGCTACCGCTATACGCTCGCGGTACATGTAGTAGCCGTCGGCGATGCCGAACTTGACCTCGACAGTCTGCCCGTCGACCTGCGTGGCCGAGAAGCGGAACGCCTGCTCGGGCGGCAGGAAATCGTCGGCGGCGTGCGCCGGCGCGCGCAGCATTGCAGCAGCGACCAGCAGCATCAACAACTGCAACACACGCCGCATCGGCAGGAACGAGGAGAAGGTCATATCAACGGCAATCAAACTTCAAACAGAAGGTGGGCGCGTTTCATCCGCCACCCACGCAAGATACGCCGGCAAGCCCGCGATCACCGGCACGGCGATGATTTCAGGCACTTCGTACGGATGCGCCTTGCGCAACGCCGCCTCAAGCGCGGGATACGCCGCTCGCGTGGTCTTGATCAACAGCGGAATCTCGGCCGCCTGTTCAATGGCGCCATTCCACCAATACGTCGACGCACACGCCGGTAAGCGATTGACGCACGCCGCAACCTTAGATTCCAACACGACTTTGGTCACGCGGTCTGCGCTGTCGGCATCCGGCAGATTGGTCAGCACGAGCAGTACATCGGTTCCGGCAGACATGGAAACTCCACAGACGCGCTCAAACAGCTAGATGGCCGAGCGCAGACAACAAAAAAGCCAGGATGCGAATCCTGGCTTCATTGTAATGCGCGCTCGAAAGAGGCATTCGGCGCACTTTCGGCTTGCTCGGCGCGACGACGTGTCGCACCGGCAAACCTCGGCTGACCTTATTCGGCAGCGCCTTCGGCGTCCACTGCCTCAGCAACTTCCGGACGGTCCAGCAGCTCGACCAGTGCCATCGGCGCATTGTCGCCCTGGCGGAAGCCGAACTTCAGGATACGGGTGTAGCCGCCCGGACGGGTCGCGAAACGCGGGCCCAGTTCGGTGAACAGCTTGGTGACCATGTCGCGGTCGCGCAGGCGGGCAAATGCCAGACGGCGGTTGGCAACGGTGTCCTTCTTGGCCAGCGTGATCAGCGGCTCAACAACCTTGCGCAGTTCCTTGGCCTTCGGCAGGGTGGTCTTGATCAGCTCGTGCTGCAGCAGCGAGTTGGACATGTTGCGCAGCATCGCGAGACGGTGCGACGAGGTGCGGTTCAGTTTCCGCAAACCATGACGGTGACGCATGATGATTCCTTCTTAAGAGTGTTTGACCAGCTCTTCTATCGCCGTGCTTCTACAACATTCAGCGGCGCGGGCCGGTAGCTTCAACAATAAGCCGCCCAGACAGCAACGGCGGGAAAACCGGCCGATGCACATGCACCGGCCGACAACTGCAAATTACTTCTCGAGACCTGCGGGCGGCCAGTTCTCGAGCTTCATGCCGAGCGTCAGGCCACGCGAAGCGAGGACTTCCTTGATCTCGTTGAGCGACTTGCGACCCAGGTTCGGGGTCTTGAGCAGTTCGTTCTCGGTGCGCTGGATCAGGTCGCCGATGTAGTAGATGTTTTCGGCCTTCAGGCAGTTGGCCGAACGCACCGTCAGCTCCAGGTCGTCGACCGGGCGCAGCAGGATCGGATCGATCTGCGGTGCGCGAGCGGCGGCGGCCTCAGCGGCGCTCTCGGTGCCTTCCAGGGCAGCGAACACCGACAGCTGATCAACCAGAATGCGAGCCGACTGGCGGATCGCTTCTTCCGGCGAGATCACGCCGTTGGTCTCGATGTTCATCACCAGCTTGTCGAGGTCGGTACGCTGTTCCACACGAGCGGACTCGACTGCGTATGACACGCGGCGCACCGGTGCGAACGAGGCGTCCAGCACGATGCGGCCGATGACCTTGCTCGACTCATCCCCGAACTTACGGACGTTACCCGGCACATAGCCGCGGCCTTGCTCGACCTTCAGTTGCAGATCCAGCTTGCCACCCGCCGACAGGTTGGCGATGACGTGACCCGGGTTGATGATCTCGACATCGTGCGGCAGCTCGATATCGGCAGCGGTCACCACACCTTCGCCTTCCTTGCGCAGCGACACCGTGACTTCATCACGGTTGTGCAGCTTGAACACCACGCCCTTCAGGTTCAGCAGCAGGTTGACGACGTCTTCCTGCACGCCATCAATGGTGGAATACTCGTGGACGACCCCAGCGATCGTGACTTCGGTCGGGGCATAGCCGACCATCGACGACAGCAGCACGCGGCGCAGCGCGTTACCGAGCGTGTGGCCATAGCCGCGCTCGAACGGTTCCATGACGACCTTCGCGTGATGATCGCCAAGCGGCTCAACCGCAATAATTTTGGGCTTCAGGAGTGCTGTTTGCATGTAGGTTGTCCTATTTCAATACCCTCGGCTCGTTACACCGATAAGGCTGACGGATTGGACTGGAAAGATTCCGCCGCGTCTACCGCGGCGGAAGACGCGCGTGCCGCAATCGCGTTGCGGCACGTAACGATCCGGATTGGTGCGGCGCCAAGATACTGACGGCGCGCGAACACAATGTCGTTGACGATGAGCGTCCCCAGAAAGCGCACGAAGCCCGCACTTCGCAGTGCGGGCACCGCTATTAACGCGAATACAATTCGACGATCAGGCTTTCGTTGATATCGCCGGCGATGTCCGCGCGATCCGGGGCTTGCTTGAAGGTACCTTCCATCTTCTTGGCGTCCACGGCAACCCAGGTCGGGAAGCCCGATTGCTCGGCCAGCGTCAGCGATTCAGCAATACGCACTTGCTTCTTCGACTTCTCGCGGATGGCAACCACGTCGCCCGACTTGATCTGGGCCGACGGCACGTTCAGTGCCACGCCATTGACCAGAATCGCTTTGTGCGACACCAGCTGACGCGCTTCAGCGCGCGTCGAGCCGAAGCCCATGCGGTAGACGACGTTGTCCAGGCGCGATTCCAGCAGTTGCAGCAGGGTCTCACCCGTGTTGCCCTTGCGGCGATCAGCTTCAGCGAAATAGCGGCGGAATTGACGTTCCAGCACGCCGTAGATGCGCTTGACCTTCTGCTTTTCACGCAGTTGGTTGCCGTAGTCGGAGGTGCGGGCGCCGGAAGTGCGACCATGCTGGCCAGGCTTGCTGTCCAGCTTGCACTTGTCGGCGAGCGAGCGACGTGCGCTCTTCAGGAAAAGGTCAGTACCTTCACGGCGAGACAGTTTCGCCTTGGGGCCGGTATAGCGTGCCACGTTGCGTTCCTTCGTTATCTGTCATCCGAAGCACTGAGCCTCGGATGGTCCGCCTGGTCAGCCCCAGCAACGGGACCGCGGCGAACGGTGGGCTTATGAAAAGACGAAACCCGCCTTCCGGGAAACCCGGAAGACAGGCAAGCGGGTAAGTATAGCACCCGCAGACCAACCCCGCCAGCAACTGGCGCGGCCGGTCAAATCACTTAGATGCGACGACGCTTCGGCGGACGGCAGCCGTTATGCGGCACCGGCGTCACGTCTTCGATCACGGCGATCTTGATACCCAGATTGTTCAGAGCACGCACGGCCGACTCACGACCCGGGCCCGGGCCCTTGATACGCACTTCCAGGTTCTTGATGCCTTGGTCCTGCGCCACGCGGCCAGCACTCTCAGCAGCCACCTGAGCGGCGAACGGCGTCGACTTACGCGAGCCCTTGAAGCCCTGGCCGCCCGATGTTGCCCACGACAGGGCGTTGCCCTGACGGTCGGTGATCGTGATGATCGTGTTGTTGAACGACGCGTGAACGTGCGCGATGCCGTCGGCGACGTTCTTGCGAACCTTCTTACGCGCGCGCTGGGCGGCGGTATTCGCTGCTTTTGCCATAGTTCCTATCCTTTAACCGACGGATTACTTCTTGAGCGCGACGCCGGCCTTACGCGGACCCTTGCGGGTGCGGGCGTTCGTGCGGGTACGCTGACCGCGCATCGGCAGGCCCTTGCGATGGCGCACGCCACGGTAGCAGCCCAGATCCATCAGGCGCTTGATGTTCATCGTCGTTTCACGGCGCAGATCGCCTTCGACGGTGAACTTGTTGACTTCGTCACGCAGCTTCTCGAGGTCAGCGTCCGTCAGGTCCTTGACCTTCTTGTTGGTCGGGACACCGGTGGCTTCGCAAATCTTCTGAGCGCGCGAGCGGCCGATACCGTACACAGCCGTCAGGCCGATCACGGTATGTTGGTGATTGGGGATGTTGACCCCTGCGATACGTGCCATTCGTCAATCCTCTTTGCGAAATTAGCCTTGGCGCTGCTTATGACGCGGGTCCGACGAGCAGATCACACGCACCACGCCCTTGCGCTTGATGATTTTGCAGTTGCGGCAAATGCGCTTAACAGAAGCCAGCACTTTCATGATTTTCCTCTTCCTTCAATTCCAGTCCGCTCACTTCGCCCGGAATACGATGCGCGCGCGGGACAGATCATACGGGGTCAATTCGACCGTCACCTTGTCCCCGGGCAGGATGCGGATGTAATGCATCCGCATCTTGCCGGAAATATGGCCTAACACTACGTGGCCGTTCTCTAGCCTGACGCGAAACGTTGCGTTGGGGAGGTTTTCCAGCACCTCTCCCTGCATCTGAATCACGTCGTCTTTAGCCATGTCGCTTCAGATTCGTGCGATCGCTCTTTAACGGAGCGTCAGGTTGCCCTTGAAATTCGCCTTCTTCATCAAAGACTCGTACTGCTGAGACATCACGTAGGACTGCACTTGCGCCATGAAGTCCATCGTGACCACCACGATGATCAACAGCGACGTCCCACCAAAGTAGAACGGCACATTCCAGCGCAGCACCAAGAACTCCGGCAACAGACACACCAGCGTGATGTAAATCGCACCCGCCAGGGTCAAACGCACCAGAATCTTGTCGATGTACCGCGTGGTTTGCTCACCCGGACGAATACCCGGAATGAACGCCCCACTCTTCTTCAGGTTATCTGCCACTTCGCGGCTGTTGTAGACCAGCGCCGTGTAGAAGAAACAGAAGAAGATGATCGCTGCCGCATACAGCAGGATGTACACCGGCTGACCTGGCGACAACGTTGCTGCCAGATCCTTGACGAACCGGGTAACCGGATTCGTCGAGTTGCCGGCTGTAAACCAGCCCGCGATCGTAGCCGGGAACAGAATGATCGACGATGCGAAGATCGGCGGAATCACCCCGGCCATGTTCAACTTCAGCGGCAAATGCGACGACTGACCGCCATAAATCTTGTTACCAACCTGCCGCTTGGCGTAGTTGACGAGGATCTTGCGTTGGCCACGTTCAATGAACACCACCACGAACGTCACCGCGCCAATGATCGCCACCACCAGGATCGCGGAGAAAATCCCCATCGAACCCGTACGCACCAGCTCGAACAGCCCGCCGATGGCGTTGGGCAGACCTGCTGCAATCCCGCCAAAAATGATGATCGAGATGCCGTTGCCCAGACCACGCTCGGTGATCTGCTCACCCAGCCACATCAGGAACATCGTGCCAGTGACCAGCGTGATCACCGCAGACGCCCGGAACATCAGACCTGGGTCCAGAACCAGACCCGGCTGCGCCTCGAGCGCCACTGCAATCCCCAGCGCCTGGAACGTCGCCAGAACGACCGTACCGTAGCGCGTGTACTGCGTAATCTTGCGCTGGCCGGCTTGGCCTTCCTTCTTGAGCGATTCCAGCTGCGGCAGCACGATCGTCAGCAGTTGCATGATGATCGACGCCGAGATGTACGGCATGATCCCCAGCGCAAACACCGTGAACCGCGACAGCGCGCCACCGGAGAACAGGTTGAACATCCCGAGGATGCCGCCCGACTGCCGTTGGAAAAGCTGCGCCAGTTGATCCGGATCGATACCAGGCACAGGAATGTGCGCGCCGATCCGGTACACCAGCAGTGCCAGGACCAAGAACACCAGCCGACGGCGAAGATCGCCGTACTTGGCCGTGTTCTTGGCCTGGGCCATCACATTAGGTTTCGCCGTGGCCAAACGGATGCTCCGTCAGTGTGAAACAGCAGGCTATTAGGCCAGCGAGCCACCAGCCGCTTCGATTGCGGCCTTCGCCCCAGCCGTTGCGCCCAGGCCCTTCAGAACCACTTTCTTGTCGATTTCGCCCGACAGGATCACCTTGGCGCTCTTAACCATCTCGCCCACCAGACCGGCTTGCTTCAGGGACAGCAGATCGATTTCTTCGATCGGCAGGCCCGCCAGGTCGCCCAGGCGCACTTCCGCGGTGAATTCCTTGGTCAGCGAGGTGAAACCACGCTTGGGCAGACGACGATGCAGGGGCATCTGGCCGCCTTCGAAGCCGACCTTGTGGAAACCACCCGAACGCGACTTCTGACCCTTGTGACCACGACCAGCTGTCTTACCCAGGCCCGAGCCAATACCGCGACCAACGCGGCGCTTGGCGTGCTTGGAGCCGGCTGCCGGCTTCAGGTTATTCAGTTGCATGCTCTTCTCCGTCTTGCCTTAGCCGATGACCTTGACCAGGTAGGACACCTTGTTGATCATGCCGCGCACTGCCGGCGTGTCCTGCAATTCGGACACCGAGTTCATGCGGCGCAGGCCCAGACCACGTACCGTGGCGCGGTGGTCTTCGCGCGTACCGATCAGGCTACGCACGAGTTGGACTTTCACGGTTTTCTGCGACATATCGTTCACCTATCCCTTCGGCTTAGCCGAGGATCTCTTCGACCGACTTGCCACGCTTGGCAGCAATCTCAGCCGGGGTGCTCATCTTGCGCAGGCCGTCGAGCGTTGCGCGCACCATGTTGTAAGGATTGGTCGAACCGTGCGACTTGGTCACGATGTTCGTCACGCCCATCACTTCGAAGATGGCGCGCATCGGGCCGCCGGCGATCACGCCAGTACCGTCTTTCGCGGGCATCATTTGCACCTTGGCGGCGCCATGCTTGCCAACCACTTCGTGTTGCAGCGTACCGTTCTTCAGCGGGACCTTGACCATCTTGCGACGGGCTTCGTCCATTGCCTTCTGCACGGCCACGGGCACTTCCTTCGCCTTGCCCTTGCCCATGCCGATACGGCCGTCGCCGTCGCCGACCACGGTCAGAGCAGCGAAACCGAGAATCCGGCCGCCCTTGACCACCTTGGTCACGCGGTTGACCGCGATCATCTTCTCGCGAAGACCGTCGTCGCGTTCGTCCCCTTGGACCTTAGGTTGAATTTTTGCCATGACGATATCCTCTATGCCGGCTTAGAACTTCAGGCCAGCTTCGCGAGCCGCGTCGGCCAGTGCCTTAACGCGACCGTGATAACGGAAACCCGAGCGATCGAACGCCACGGCTTCGATGCCGGCAGCCTTCGCCTTCTCAGCGATACGCTTACCCACCAGGGTGGCGGCTGCGGTGTTACCACCGTTGCCGTTCAGTTCCTTGCGGACTTCGACTTCAGCCGACGAGGCCGAGGCCAGCACCTTGGTGCCGTCTTCCGAGAAGACCTGCGCGTAGATGTGCAGGTTGGTACGGTGCACAGCCAGGCGAGCAACGTTCAGCTCCGCAATCTTCAGGCGGGTCTGACGTGCACGGCGCAAACGAGAGTCATTCTTGTTCATGATGTGCACCCTTACTTCTTCTTGGTTTCCTTCAGGATCACGCGCTCATCGGCGTAACGCACACCCTTGCCCTTGTAGGGCTCAGGCGGACGATATGCACGCACTTCAGCGGCGACCTGACCAACTTTCTGCTTGTCCGAACCCTTGATGATGATTTCGGTTTGCGTCGGCGTTTCCGCCTTCACGCCTTCCGGCATCTCATGGATCACGTCGTGCGAGAAACCGAGTTGCAACTTCAGGGCGGAGCCTTGAAGCGACGCACGGTAACCCACGCCGACCAGGTTCAGCTTGCGCTCAAAGCCCGTCGTCACACCCTTGACCATGTTGGCCGTCAGGGCGCGCATCGTACCTTGCAGCGCATTGGCTTCACGCGACTCATCTGCCGGCGCGAACGTGATCGTGCCGTTGTCGGTGTTGACCTTGACCAGCTCGTGAATCGGCTGCGTCAGCGTGCCCAGCGGGCCCTTGACGGTCAGCAGACCACCAGCAAAATTGACTTCGGCGCCCTTGGGCAGCGCGATGGGAGCCTTACCTACGCGAGACATGGTTCCCCTCCCTTAGGCAACGTAGCAAATGACTTCGCCACCGACACCGGTTGCGCGCGCACGGCGGTCCGTCATCAGACCCTGCGGGGTCGAGATGATGGCGACGCCCAGGCCGTTCATCACTTGCGGGATTTCGTTACGGCCCTTGTACACACGCAGACCAGGCTTCGAGACGCGCTCCAGGCGCTCGATGACCGGACGGCCAGCGTAGTACTTCAGACCAATCGTCAGCGTGGACTTGCCACCCTGCTCGGTCACGGCGAATTCGTCGATGTAGCCTTCGTCCTTCAGGACTTTGGCGATTGCCACCTTCAGCTTCGACGACGGCATGACCACCGACGCTTTTTCCACCGCTTGCGCGTTGCGGATACGCGTCAGCATATCGGCGATCGGATCGCTCATGCTCATACTGTTTCTCCTGTAGCCTGTGCGTGATTACCAGCTGGCTTTCGTCAGACCCGGGATTTCGCCCTTGAAGGCGATTTCACGGAGCTTATTACGCGCCAGGCCGAACTTACGGAACGTACCGCGGGGGCGACCGGTGATCGAGCAGCGGTTACGCTGACGAGTCGGATTCGCGTTGCGCGGCAGCGCCTGCAGCTTCAGACGCGCTTCGTAACGCTCTTCTTCCGACTTGCTTTGGTCGGCCACGATGGCTTCGAGAGCGGCGCGCTTCTCAGCGTACTTAGCCACCAGCTTGGCACGCTTCTTCTCGCGTTCGATCAGAGACAATTTAGCCACGGTAACCCCTTAATTACGGAACGGGAACTTGAATGCGTTGAGGAGCGCCTTCGCTTCCTCATCGTTCTTCGCAGTCGTCGTGATGCTGATGTTCAGGCCACGGAGTGCGTCGATCTTGTCGTATTCGATTTCGGGGAAAATGATCTGCTCTTTCACACCGATGTTGTAGTTACCACGACCGTCGAAAGCCTTACCCGACACACCACGGAAGTCGCGCACACGCGGCAGCGACACGGTGATGAAGCGGTCCAGGAATTCGTACATGCGTTGGCCACGCAGCGTGACCATCGTGCCGATCGGGTAACCCTGGCGAATCTTGAAGCCGGCGATAGCCTTGCGGGCCTTCGTCACGATGGGCTTCTGGCCAGCGATCTTGATCAGGTCGCCGGTGGCGTGCTCGATGACCTTCTTGTCATTGATGGCTTCGCCAAGACCCATGTTCAGGGTGATCTTGGTGATGCGCGGCACTTCCATCACGGACTTGTAGCCGAACTGCTTGATCAGCTCGGGCACAACCTTCTCTTTGTAAAACTCTTGCAGACGTGCAGTCATGCTCAACTCCTCTCTATTGCCCAGAATCAAGCGCCGACGGCAGCACCGGTGGTCTTCAGCACGCGCGTCTTCACGCCGCCTTCAACCTTGATGCCGACGCGCGACGGCTTGCCATTGGCATCCACGAGCGCAACGTTCGAAATATGGATGGGCATGACCTTGTCGACCACACCACCCGTGGTACCCAGCATCGGGTTCGGGCGCACGTGCTTCTTGGCAACGTTCACACCTTCCACCGTCACGTGCTCAGCGAGCACTGCCAGCACGGTACCTTGCTTACCCTTGTCCTTGCCGGTGCGGACGATGACGCGATCGCCCTTGCGAATCTTGTTCATGCGGCCTCCGATTACAGCACTTCCGGCGCGAGCGACACGATCTTCATGAAGCGCTCGGTACGGAGTTCGCGAGTGACCGGCCCGAAGATACGGGTGCCGATCGGCTCAAGCTTGGTGTTCAGCAGCACGGCGGCATTGCCGTCGAACTTGATGAGCGAGCCGTCAGGACGGCGCACGCCCTTGGCGGTACGCACCACCACGGCGTTGTAGATATCGCCCTTCTTGACGCGACCACGCGGAGCAGCATCCTTGACGCTGACCTTGATGATGTCGCCGACGCTGGCGTAGCGGCGCTTCGAACCACCCAGCACCTTGATGCACATGACTTCACGCGCACCCGTGTTATCGGCCACTTCGAGCCGGCTTTCTGTCTGAATCATGGTGTTCTCGTCCCAACTTAATTCGCCTTTACGCACAATGCGCAGAAGCGATCAGTCTTGGTCCCGCCAGCCGCTGGCATTGCGCCAACTGCGATTGGGTTGATCAACTTGAAGTCGGTAGCTGCCTGGCAGCGAGTGCCACCAGACCCATTCGTTTTTCTCTTTGCCTGCGCCGCCAACCGAACAGCCAGCAACTCTCACAAAGGGAAAGACCGAGACTATAACACATAATCTCGGTCTTGCAACAGCAAACTGCTACGCTGTTGTTTTAGATCACGCGTGCTGCTTCCAGCAGGCGCGAAACCACCCACGACTTGGTGCGGGAGATCGGACGCGATTCCGTGATTTCAACCTTGTCGCCTTCCTTGTACTGGTTGGCTTCGTCGTGCGCGTGGTACTTCTTCGAGCGCACAACGTACTTGCCGTACAGCGGATGCTTGACGCGGTTTTCGATCAGGACCGTCACGGTCTTGTCCATCTTGTCGCTGACAACGCGACCGACGAGCGTGCGCTTCAGGGACGTTGCTGCTTCAGTCATTTCTGGCTCCCTTTCTCGCCCATCACGGTGCGAACACGCGCGATGTCACGACGCACCTTCTTCAGCTGGCTGGTGTTCTGCAGCTGTTGCGTCGCCTTTTGCATGCGCAGGCCAAATTGGGCCTTCAGCAGCTCGGAGAGCTCCTGGTTCAGGCCGGCGGCATCTTTGCCGCGCAGTTCGGTTGCTTTCATGGTGTGTGCTCCTTACGTTCCGACCTGACGCACCACGAAGCTGGTCGCGATCGGCAGCTTGGCAGCGGCCAGGCGGAATGCCTCGCGTGCCAGTTCTTCGCCAACGCCGTCCATTTCGTACAGCATCTTGCCCGGCTGAATTTCAGCCACGTAGTATTCCGGGTTGCCCTTACCGTTACCCATACGGACTTCGGCAGGCTTCTTCGAGATCGGCTTGTCCGGGAAAATCCGGATCCAGATGCGGCCGCCACGCTTGATGTGACGGGTCATCGCACGACGGGCGGACTCGATCTGACGTGCCGTCAGACGACCACGGCCCATTGCCTTCAGGCCGAATTCGCCGAACGAAACCGCGTTACCGCGCGTTGCGATACCGGTGTTGCGGCCCTTCTGCTCCTTGCGGTACTTCCTGCGCTTAGGTTGCAGCATGCTTATTCTCCAGTCTTGGCGTCGGCGCCACGACGGGCACCTGCACCAGCACCGCGGCGCGGACCAGCCGGGCGATCGCCTTCACGGCGACGGCCTTCCGGGCGACCCGGACGACGGCGGCGCTCATCTTCCTTCGGCTCTTCCACAACGGGTGCATCGTTGCGACCCAGGTGGTCGCCCTTGTACACCCACACCTTGACACCGATGATGCCGTAGGTGGTTTCTGCTTCGGAGAAGCCGTAGTCGATATCGGCGCGCAGCGTGTGCAGGGGCACACGGCCTTCGCGGTACCACTCGGTACGGGCGATTTCGATGCCGTTCAGACGGCCCGAGCTCATGATCTTGATGCCCTGAGCACCCAGACGCATTGCGTTCTGCATCGCGCGCTTCATGGCGCGGCGGAACATGATGCGGCGCTCGAGCTGCTGCGTGATCGAATCTGCGATCAGCTGCGCATCGACTTCCGGCTTGCGGATTTCTTCGATGTTCACGTGCACGGGCACGCCCATGCGACGCTGCAGCTCAGCCTTCAGCAGTTCGATGTCCTCGCCCTTCTTGCCGATCACCACGCCCGGACGCGAGCTGTAAATGGTGATACGTGCATTCTTGGCCGGACGCTCGATGACCACGCGGCCCACCGAAGCGTTCTTCAGCTTCTTCTTCAGAAACTCGCGAACTTCGATGTCTTCCTTGAGCATGCCCGCAAACTGGGTGTTGTTCGCGTACCAACGCGAAGCCCAGTTACGGCTGACAGCCAGACGGAAGCCAGTCGGATGAATCTTCTGTCCCATCGTGACCCCTTAGTTGCCCAGCGTCACAGTGATGTGACAGGTTTGTTTCTCGATGCGGTTGCCACGGCCCTTCGCACGCGCGGTGAAGCGCTTGAGCGAGGTGGCCTTGTCGATGTAGATCGACTTGACCTTCAGCTCGTCGATGTCGGCGCCTTCGTTGTGCTCGGCGTTCGCGATGGCGGACTCAACCACCTTCTTCACGATGCCAGCCGCCTTCTTCGGGCTGAACGTCAGCACGTTGAGCGCACGCTCGATCGACAGACCGCGGATCTGGTCAGCAACCAGACGCGTCTTCTGTGCGGAGATACGGGCGCCGCGATGAATCGCTTTTACTTCCATGATTGCCCCTTATCGCTTCGCTTTCTTGTCGGCAGCGTGGCCCTTGAACGTACGCGTGAGCGCAAATTCGCCGAGCTTGTGGCCAACCATGTTTTCCGTGACGTACACGGGGACGTGCTGACGGCCGTTGTGAACGGCGATCGTCAGGCCAATGAAGTCCGGCAGAATGGTCGAACGACGCGACCAGGTCTTGATGGGCTTCTTGTCCTTCGTCTGCACTGCCGCCTCAACCTTCTTCAGCAGGTGGGCGTCAATGAAAGGACCCTTTTTTACGGAACGAGTCATATCTAAGCTCCTACCTACCGATTAACGCTTGTGACGGCGCTGAACGATCATGCTGTCCGTGCGCTTGTTACGACGGGTGCGGTAACCCTTAGTCGGGGTACCCCACGGCGACACCGGATCGCGGCCAGCAGCGGTCTTACCTTCACCACCACCGTGCGGGTGATCCACCGGGTTCATCACCACACCGCGAACGGTCGGGCGAATACCGCGCCAACGGGTTGCACCGGCCTTGCCGATCTGGCGCAGGCTGTGCTCTTCGTTGCCGACTTCACCGATGGTCGCGCGGCACTCGATGTGCACGCGGCGCACTTCACCCGAGCGCAGACGCACTTGAGCGTAGATACCTTCGCGAGCCAGCAGCACGGCGGACGTACCAGCCGAACGGGCAACTTGAGCGCCCTTGCCCGGCAGGATTTCCACACAGTGGATCGTCGTACCGACCGGAATGTTGCGGATCGGCAGGTTGTTACCAGCCTTGATCGGCGCTTCCGAGCCGTTGGCGATGGCTTGGCCAACCACAGCGCCCTTCGGGGCGATGATGTAGCGGCGCTCACCGTCAGCGAACAGCACGAGCGCGATGTTGGCGCTACGGTTCGGGTCGTATTCCAGGCGTTCGATCTTGGCCGGGATACCGTCCTTATCGTTGCGCTTGAAGTCGACGATGCGATAGTGATGCTTGTGACCACCGCCCTTATGGCGCGTGGTGATGTGGCCGTTGTTGTTACGACCCGACTTCTGGAATTGCTTTTCCAGCAGCGGAGCGTGCGGCGCACCCTTGTGAAGGTCGGGGTTAACGACCTTCACCATCGAGCGGCGGCCCGGCGATGTCGGCTTGGTTTTGACGAGTGCCATGATTACTTGGCCTCCGCTTCAAAATTGATTTCCTGGCCCGGCTTCAGCGAAACGTAGGCCATCTTCACGTGGTTACGACGACCCATGAAGCGACCGAAGCGCTTTTGCTTGCCCTTGCGGTTCAGGATCTGGACGGAAGCGACTTCCACCTTGAACAGCAGTTCAACGGCAGCCTTCACCTCGATCTTGTTGGCGTCGGGAGCCACTTCGAACACGACCTGTTCGTTCTTCTCGGCCACCAGGGTTGCCTTTTCAGACACCACAGGCGCCAGCAGCACCTGCATCAGGCGATGGTCGTTCTTGGCAACTTGCGTCATTTCAGCAACTCCTCGATCTGCGCGACGGCACCCTTCGTCACGAGCACCTTCTTGTAGTGCACGAGCGACAGGGGGTCAGCGTGACGCGGCTCAACCACGAGCACGTGCGCCAGGTTGCGCGATGCCAGGAAGAGGTTTTCGTCCAGGTTATCGGTAATCACGAGCACCGAGTCCAGGCCCATGGCGCGGAACTTGTCGGCCAGCAGCTTGGTCTTCGGCGCTTCGATCGACAGGCTGTCAACGATGTTGATGCGACCTTCACGGGCAAGCTGCGAATAAATCGAGCGCATGCCGGCGCGGTACATCTTCTTGTTGACCTTCTGCGAGAAGTTTTCTTCCGGGCTGTTCGGGAAAATACGACCACCCCCGCGCCACAGCGGGGAGGAGCTCATACCTGCACGGGCGCGGCCCGTACCCTTTTGGCGCCACGGCTTCTTGGTCGTGTGCTTGACCTCTTCACGATCCTTCTGCTTGCGGTTACCGCTGCGAGCGTTGGCCTGGTAAGCGACGACGATCTGGTGAACGAGGGCTTCGTTATAGTCACGGCCGAACACTTCCGGCGAGGCAGCAACGCCAGCGCCGAGTTGACCGTTGTCCTGGAGCAGCTTCAGTTCCATGCGTTTGCTCCTTATGCCTTCTTGGCGCGGGCCTTGACGGCCGGCGTGACGATGACTTGACCGTTCTTGGCGCCCGGGATCGCACCCTTGACCAGCAGCAGCTTGCGCTCCGTGTCGATCTTGGCGATTTCCAGGTTCTGGACGGTACGGGTGACGTCACCCATGTGGCCGGTCATGCGCTTACCCGGGAACACACGGCCCGGATCCTGCGCCATACCGATCGAGCCCGGCACGTTGTGCGAACGCGAGTTACCGTGCGTGGCGCGGCCCGACGAGAAGTTGTAACGCTTGATGGTACCGGCGTAGCCCTTACCAATCGTCACACCCTGGACGTCGATCTTTTGACCGACTTCGAACAGGTCGACGCTGATGTTCGCGCCCGGCTGGAATTCAGCGGCACGAGCGGCATCCACTCGGAATTCTTTGATGACTTCGCCCGCTTCCACGCCGGCTTTGGCGAGATGACCCGCCAGCGGCTTGGTGACGCGGCTGGCGCGTCGGGTGCCGAAGGTGACTTGAACCGCGGTATAACCGTCGGTCTCGTCCGTCTTGATTTGCGTCACGCGGTTGTCGCCGACCTCGAGCACGGTAACGGGAATCGAATCGCCGTCGTCCGTGAAAATACGGGTCATGCCAACCTTGCGACCTACAAGGCCAAGGCTCATGGTTTGCTCCATTCCCAGCTGCGATTGGCCGGGGCTGATTGATACTACGAATCTTGAACTGGACTGCGCCTAAAGAGACGGCGCGAGGCCAAAATGGCCAGCCCACTCCCCTGACTAAAGGGGTAGCCCTACAATATATCCCGGTTACCAACAATATGCAAGTGCGATTGCCGGATAGGCGCCTGGGTATCGTGCGCAACGCAACAGCCTGCGCCAGAAAGCAAAACGGCGAGCACTTGGCTCGCCGTTTGCCCGTTACCGGAGTGATCCGGCAGCGTTGTCTTGCTTATTGCAGCTTGATCTCGACGTCCACGCCAGCCGGCAGGTCCAGCTTCATCAGCGCGTCAACGGTCTTGTCCGTCGGATCGACGATGTCCATCAGGCGTTGGTGCGTGCGGATTTCGAACTGATCGCGGCTGGTCTTGTTGACGTGCGGCGAACGCAGAACGTCAAAACGCTGGATGCGGGTCGGCAGGGGCACCGGGCCCTTGACGATTGCACCGGTGCGCTTGGCGGTCTCGACGATTTCAGCGGCCGACTGGTCGATCAGGCGATAGTCGAAAGCCTTCAGGCGGATACGGATCTTCTGGTTTTGCATGATGTTTCCTTAAAGAGCGTGGCGGCCGGGCCGCCGATAGATTGAAAGAGCGATGCAACAGGCGATGCGCCACCCCGTTACCGGGAGCAGCGCATCGGTCCGCCTTTACTTGATGATCTTGGCAA
>NZ_JSZO01000012.1 GCF_000801955.1 Ralstonia sp. A12 | reverse complement strand
ACTCAAACGCCGAGAAGAAAGCTCGGAGCGTCGAGTTCAAAAACTCAAACGCCGAGAAGAAAGCTCGGAGCACCAAGCTCAGAGACGCAACCTTCGTGTGAAAGCAAGGGAGCCACGGTGTCAGGGCACCGATGTTGGGTTGGGAGTATCGTGGCAGGCATGCAGACCGTCGCTTTCACATTCGATGCCGATCTGACGCCGCTTCTGCCGTCGGCTTTACGCGGGCACACCATCACGCGTGCCTGGGCATCGGGCGCCACGCTTAAGCACACCATCGAGGCACTCGGCGTGCCGCACACGGAAGTCGGGCAGGTGCGCGTCGACGGCCAGGCGCAGACATTGGAGACCATGCTGCCGGTACGTGGCCTTGTCGCCGTATCCGGCATGGCCCCCGCCTTGCCTAGCGCGCCATTGCACTTTCTGTGCGACGCCCACTTAGGAGCCACCGCGCGCTTGCTGCGCATGGCCGGTTTCGATACCGCCTACGACAACAACTACGCCGATGCCGCCATCGAAGCATTGGCGCAGGAAGAAGACTGGATCGTGCTGTCGCGCGATCGCGAATTGCTTAAGCGGCGTGGCATCCTCCGTGGCGCGTTCATCCGGGCGCAAGCGCCGCACGAACAGATGCGCGAGATCGTGGCGCGTTTCAGGCTGGCCGGCGTGGTCCGACCGTTTTCACGCTGCCTGGAGTGCAACGCGCCACTGCGCATGCTGAGTGTGGAAGAGGCTGCGTCCAGTGTGCCCCCGCGCGTGCGTGAACGGCAGCGCCTGTTCAGCACCTGCGATGTCTGCCGGCGGGTCTACTGGCCCGGCTCGCACTGGGCGCGCATGCGTGCCGTGCTGGACGACATGCTTGCGCCACAGGACGATGAGGTGCCGGAGAGCACTGCGCACATCCTGCGCAGCGGCAGCGCGGGCGCCTGAACGCAAAACGCCCGCCGTGTGTCACCACCGGCGGGCGTTTTTGTATGGCAGGCAGTCGCTCAAGTCATCAAACCATCAAACCAGGTTCAGGCGCACATCGATGTTGCCGCGCGTGGCGTTCGAGTACGGGCAGACGATGTGGGCGCGGTCGATCAGCGTTTGGGCTTGCTCGCGGTCCATGCCGGGCAGGCTGATCTTCAGTTCCACTTCGATGCCGAAGCCATTGGGAATGACGCCAATGCCAACGTTGCCTTGCACGCTCGCGTCTGCCGGAATGCGCAGCTTGTCGCGTGCGGCCACGAACTTCATCGCGCCGATAAAGCAGGCGCTGTAGCCGGCGGCAAACAGCTGCTCGGGGTTGGTGCCTTCGCCGCCGGCGCCGCCGAGTTCACGGGGTGTGGAGAGGCGCAGATCCAGGTTGGCATCGCTGATGACGGCGCGGCCATCGCGGCCACCGGTGACGTTGGCTTGGGCGCGGTAGAGGACGTTTTCGATCGACATGGCAGTTCTCCTGATGAAGGTTGGGAGCGAAGTGCAACGACCGTCGAAGCCGAGGCACTGTGGGTTGAAATAGCTTGCTATTAAGTAGCGCGCTATATATTTACTTCAAAAAAACGGGTGCATTGCGGCACCCGCGGGGTATTGCTCTCGCTTCAGGCGGCGTGTTTGAAGAGCCGCCCGCGCAAGTCATTCAACTGTGACCGCAAGGACTCGATTTCCTCGGGCGCGCATTCCGCTGCGGCACCGATGCAGTTCG
The DNA here is from genome assembly GCF_000801955.1 of Ralstonia sp. A12. Taxonomy (GTDB): domain Bacteria; phylum Pseudomonadota; class Gammaproteobacteria; order Burkholderiales; family Burkholderiaceae; genus Ralstonia. The sequence goes on along the minus strand of NZ_JSZO01000012.1, from coordinate 124,337 downwards.
GCACGTCCTTGGCGCGCTCCTGCAACTGCCAGCCTGCGTCCGTCAGCGAGATGATTACTTGCCGTTCATCCGCCTCCGAGCGTTGCCGCTCGACCAAGCCCGCCGCCTCCAGCCGCTTGAGCATGGGGGTGAGGGTGGCGGAATCGAGAAACAGCCGCTCGCCGATGGCCGACACGGTTTGCGCGTCGTTCTCCCACAGCACCAGCATGACCAGGTATTGCGGATACGTCAGGCCCAGGGGCTTGAGCAGCGTCCGGTACACCTTGTTCAGCCCGATCATGGTCGAGTACAGCGCGAAGCACAGCTGCACGTCCAGCGTCAGGTTCGGGTACGGAGAGGAGGTCTTGCGTGTGTCCATGTCGTGCATATTAGATAGCGTGCGATCTAATAGCAAGATAAATATTTGTAACAGCACCATGTGAAGCAACGTACCTATCTTTCCGGCGCGTTGCGAAGGTCGGTCACGAAGCGCTCGCGCCAGACCGTCAGGTTGGCCGTGCGCAGCCGATCCATCATGTGGGCATAGCGCGCCTTGCGTTCTTCCAGCGGCATCGTCAGTGCGCGGTTGAGCGCCTCGGCCATGCCGCGTGTGTCATACGGGTTGACGATGAGGGCTGCATCCAGCTCGCGCGCCGCGCCGGCAAAGCGGGAGAGCACCAGTACACCCGGGTCCTCCGGATCCTGCGCGGCCACGTATTCCTTGGCAACAAGGTTCATGCCATCGCGCAGCGGCGTGACGTAACCGACCTGCGACGTGCGGAACAGCGCCATCAGCACACGCCGCTCGTATTGCCTGTTGATGTAGCGGATCGGTGTCCAGTCCAGTTCGGAGTGCTTGCCGTTGATGCGGCCCGACTCCGCCTCCAGGCGCTGGCGGATCTGCTGGTAGCTCTGCACGTCCTGGCGCGAGGTCGGCGCGATCTGGATGAAGGTCACATGCCGGCGGTGCTCCGGAAAATCGTCCAGCAACTGCTCGAACGCGCTGAAGCGCTCTGGCAATCCTTTCGAGTAATCCAATCGATCCACGCTCATGATGAGCTTGGGCTGGCTATCGGTATGTTCGCCGCGTGGGCGGGTGTGCCGTGCGAATGGGTTGCGCCGCGCCAGCGACGACACCGCCTGCTGCGCAATCTCATCCGGATGCACGCCGATGGGGTAGACCTCTGCACGCAGCGTGTGGCCGAACGCATGCACCGCGCCGTTCTGCTCCTTGTTCTCGATATAGCCGCGTGCCTCGCGCTCGATGTAGTCGTAAAAGGCGACGCGGTCGGTTTCGGTCTGGAAGCCGACCAGGTCGTAAGCACACAGCGCGCGCATCAGCTCTTCGTGCGGCGGGATCGTCGTCAGGATTTCCGGCGCCGGAAACGGGATATGCAGGAAGAACCCGATACGGTTGGTCAGCCCCAGTGCGCGGCATTCGGCAGCAAACGGGATCAGGTGGTAGTCGTGCACCCAGAGAATGTCGTCCGGTTTGATCAGCGCCTTGAGCTGATGTGCAAACTGCGAGTTGACGCGCCGATAGCCGTGGTACTCCTGCCGCTGGAAGCGTGCGAGATCTACGCGGTAGTGAAAGATCGGCCACAGCGTCGCATTGGCGAAGCCGCGGTAGTACTGGTCGTAGTCGCGCCGGTTCAGGCCGACGGTGGCGTACGTGATGTTGCCCTTGGTAACGATGGCAGGTTCGCCGGAGACGGTGGTTGCCGTCTCGCCGCTCCAGCCGAACCAGACGCCGCCGGTCTCGCGCAGCGCATCGAACACGCCGACGGCCAGTCCGCCCGCCGTTCCTTGGCCTTCGGTGATGGGCGCAACGCGGTTGGAGATCACGATGAGCCGGCTCATGCGCGATCTCGCTTGTGTGCAGCCAGCACAGTCAGCCACGCACGCAGTGTCGCTGGATCGTGCGTGCGCCACAGCGCCTGGCTTGGACCGGTACCGACTTTGATCGACCAGCCATCGAGCGCGTTGACAGCGTCAAAGGCGCTCTCGTCGGTCAGGTCGTCGCCGGCAAATAGTGGCGTGCGGCCCATGAAGGGGCGCTCGGTCATCAGTGTGTGGACGACATCGCCTTTGCTCGCGCCGCGCGGTTTGAGCTCGACGACCATCTTGCCGGCCTGCAGGCGGATGTGGTCTGAGTAACGATGTGCGAGGCGATCGGCCAAAGCGAGCACCGCGTTTTCAGCGGCGGGCGCATTGCGGTAGTGCAGTGCGAAGGCAATGCCTTTGCCTTCCAGCATCACGCCAGAAAACTGCGCCGACAGTTGCGCGAATTCGGCACGCAGCTCGCGCTCCATTTCGGCCAGGACATCTGCGTCGGTGTTCAGGCGCACGAAGTTGCCATCGGCATAGCGGCGTTCGGCGCCGTGCACGCCGGCAATCACCAGGCCGGGCAGGGCGAGCAGGGATTCAAGGTCGTGAACCGTGCGCCCGCTGATGACGGCCAGCGCACCGCCGCAGGCGGCATGCAACGCCGCAAGTGTGTCGCGCAGCGGCGCAGAGACATGCACGGCATCAGGTTGCGGGGCGATGTCGACTAGCGTGCCGTCAAAGTCCAGCAGGAAGGCCGTGTGGGCAACATCCACCTCGGGTAGAGGCGCTGCGCGTGTGAGATGTGGTGATCGATCGCTCTTGGACAAACCGGTTCATGTGAATGTGCGTGATGCGCCGTTTCACGCAAGAACCGGACCGACCGCGCCAGGCGTTGTCGTTTCGCCATCTGCGGCCGGTTTGAATGGGGATGGGCTTGTAAAAACGGGCGCGGGGTGCAAATCCTTCATCCCGCACGCGCAGCAAGCATCACAGCCGCATCACAGCGATGCGGCCAGGCGTGTGCCTTGATCAATGGCCCGTTTGGCGTCGAGTTCGCGCGCTTCATCCGCGCCGCCAATCACATGCACCTTGGCGCCGCCAGCCTGCAGCGGTTCGAGCAGTTCGCGCAGCGGCTCCTGCCCGGCACACAGCACGATGGAATCGACCGGCAGCCATTCGGCGGCTTCGCGCTTCTCACCGTAGCTCACCAGCAGGCCTTCATCGCCGATGCGCTCGTAGTTGACGCCGCCCATCATGCGTACGCCCATGTTCTTCAGGCTCGTGCGGTGGATCCAGCCGGTGGTCTTGCCCAAGCCTGCGCCCAGCTTGCCGGCACGCCGCTGCAGCAGCAGGATCTCGCGTGCGGGCGCCTCGGGTTGCGGGCGAATGCCATCCACGCCGCCGCGCACCTGGGTCGGATCACCGACGCCCCATTCGGTGCGCCACGTCTGCAGATCCAGCGTGGGCGAATGGCCATCCAGTGCGAGGAACTCCGCCACATCAAAACCGATGCCGCCCGCGCCGACAATCGCCACGCGCTTACCCACCGGTTTGCGATGGCGCAGCACGTCGATGTACGACAGCACGCTCGGATGGTCCTGCCCTGGAATCTTCGGATTGCGCGGCGACACGCCCGTCGCGATGATGATCTCGTCGTACTTGCCCGCCAGCAGTTGCTGCGCGTCAACGCGTGCGCCGAGGCGCAGCGTGACGCCGGTGGCCTCTACGCGGCGCGTGAAGTAGCGCACCATCTCGTGGAATTCTTCCTTGCCCGGAATCGTCTTGGCCATGTTCAACTGGCCGCCGATTTCCGGTGCAGCGTCGTACAGGTCCACCGCATGGCCGCGCTCGGCCAGCGTGATCGATGCTGACAAGCCCGCAGGTCCGGCACCCACCACCGCAAAGCGCCGGCGGGCCGGCGTCTGGCGGATGACGAGTTCCGTCTCATGACACGCACGTGGGTTGACGAGGCAACTCGCAATCTTGGCCTTGAATGCGTGGTCTAAACAGGCCTGATTGCAGGCGATGCAGGTGTTGATGTCCTGCGCGCGATTTGTCGACGCCTTGCGTACGAACTCGGGGTCAGCCAGCAACGGGCGCGCCATCGAGACCATATCGGCGCAGCCATCCGCCAGCACGCTTTCGGCCACTTCCGGCGTGTTGATGCGGTTGGACGTGACCAGCGGAATGCCGACCTCGCCCTTCATCTTTTTGGTCACCCACGCAAAGGCCGCGCGCGGCACGCTCGTCGCAATGGTGGGGATGCGCGCCTCGTGCCAGCCGATGCCGGTGTTGATGATGGTGGCGCCCGCCTGCTCCACAGCCTTGGCCAATTGCACGACTTCTTCCCACGAGCTGCCGTCAGGAATCAGGTCAATCATCGACAGGCGGTAGATGATGATGAAGTCGCGGCCGACGGCCTCACGCGTGCGGCGGACGATCTCGACGGCCAGGCGCATGCGGTTGGCGTAGCTGCCGCCCCAGTCGTCGGTGCGCTTGTTGGTGTGGGTGACGAGGAACTGGTTGATGAAGTAGCCCTCGGAACCCATGATCTCGACGCCGTCGTAGCCGGCCTCGCGGGCCAGTTGGGCGCAGCGCACGAAGGCGCGGATCTGGCGCTCGATGCCACGCACGGATAGCTCGCGCGGCGTGAATGGGCTGATGGGCGAGCGCAATGCCGTGGGGGCCACCGCAAGCGGGTGATAACCGTAGCGGCCGGTATGCAGGATCTGCAGCGCGATCTTGCCGCCTTCCTGGTGCACGGCGTCGGTCACGATGCGGTGACGGCGTGCCGCGCCATGCGTGGCCAGTCGCCCGGCAAACGGCTTGGTCCACCCGGCCATGTTGGGCGCAAAGCCGCCGGTGACGATCAGGCCGACATCACCACGCGCGCGCTCGGCAAAGTAGGCGGCCAGGCGGTCGAAGTGGTTGCCGTCTTCCAGCCCGGTATGCATCGAGCCCATCAACACGCGGTTTTTTAGCGTGGTGAAGCCGAGATCGAGTGGGGCCAGCAGGCGGGGGTAAGGCGAGGAGGGCGTGGAGGAGGACATGGCCGGCGCGGGTGGGGGCACCGCGGTAATGTGGAAACGCGCCGGACGGTAGCACCCAAGCGCCCGTTGGAACAACAGGGCGGGGTTCTAGATGTGTGGGGCGCGCGTCAGGATTTTTTCGAGTCGTCTTCGGCGGGCTTGCCGAGCAGCGCCTTCAGCAATTTGTTCTGGGGAATCGCCTTGCCGGTGCCTTGGCCTGGCTTGCCGGTGCGCTGGCTGTCGCGCTTGAGGTTGTTGGCGATCTTGAGGCCCTTGAGTTTTTCGAGGTCGGTTTTCTTCACAATGGGGTCCGCGAGGGAGCTGATGACGGCATGTTACGCTCGGCAGGATACGCGAATTGCCGAACACTGGGCTCGCCCCGCCTGTTTTTCCTGCATGTCAGTCAATCCAACGCCGCCTGCCACGCCCGTTCCCGACCTGTTCCAGCCCACTCTGCAGGACTGGGCCGACCAGCCCGCGCAGGCCTTTGAGCATTGGCTGGCCGCACGCGGCTATCGCGAATCGTCGGCGACGGTGTACCGCGCGATGTGGCGCAAATGGCTGCGTTGGGTGGAGTCGCACCAACGTGCGCTGGCGGACTGGAGCGCCGCAGACATCGCCGCCTTCCTGGATGAATCGGGCCTGACCAAGCTGCACCGGTATCGCTACGCGCGCCTGATCGAGCGCGTCTTCCATCAACTCGAATTGCTACGCACGGGGACACACAACCCGGCCAGTGCCGCCGTGCAGCAGAGGCTGGCCGAGGGTGAGAACGACCCGACCACCTTTCTCTCGACGGCCGAGCGCGTCGCTATCGAAGCCTCGCTTGAGGTAGGCGCGCGGGCGAGTGAGGCGGCAGCGAACGCCAGCGCGTTCAAGTTGGCGCGCGACAGGGCACTGGTGGCGGTGTGCCACGGGGCAGGGTTGAAGGTCGCGCAGGTGCAGTCCCTGCTGCTGCGTCAGGTGGATGCGGCGCTGGAGAGCATCACCGTCGAGCCGTCGCGCGGTCCGTCCTATCAGGCGCCGCTGCTCGAGAGTGCACGCCCCGCGCTGGCCGCCTGGCTGGCCGTGCGCGGCCACGCCGAGGTGCCGGGCGAGCGTGTCTTCGTGGCCGATGCCGGCGGGCGGGTCATGCACGCAGCCTCGGTCTACCGTCGCGTCGAGGCGTGGCTGGCCGCGCTGCCGGCTTTGATGCACCGCAGCGAACGTCTCTCGCCGCAGACGCTGCGCAACGGCTATGCCGCGGCGCTGTTCGATGAGGGTGCCGCCCCTGCCGACGTGGGGTACGCGCTGGGCTTGCGAGATCAGACTTCGGCCTGGCGCCTGCGCTCGGCCTATGCCGACTGGCAGGCGGCAGACCATCCGGACGGGCACGCGGGCACCGCCTCATAGCACGGTTTTTTTGCGCAACATCGCTTGCAAACTGCCCGCAATCCGGTGCTCGGCTTGCTATGATCGCGCTGTTCCGCCGCGTCGGTTGCATTGATGCGGTGAACCCGATGCCGCGCTCGAATCGGCACGTCACGATCTCTTTCTCGATACCTCGCACCCAATGACAGAAACCATTCTGCTGACCGGCGCCACCGGCTACATTGCTTCGCATACCTGGGTTGAACTGCTGGATGCGGGCTATCAGGTGATCGGCCTGGACAACCTCTGCAACAGCAGCTCGGCCGTGCTCTCGCGCATCGAGCAGATCACCGCCAAGACCCCAAAGTTCGTACAGGGCGATGTGCGTGACCGCCGTCTGCTCGACGATCTCTTTGCCAGCACGCGCATCTCGGCCGTCATCCACTTTGCGGCGCTCAAGTCGGTGGGTGAGTCGGTGCAGAAGCCGCTGGCCTACTACGACAACAACATCGGCGGGCTGGTCACGCTGTGCACGTCGATGGCGCATGCCAACGTGCGCCAGCTCGTGTTCAGCTCGTCGGCCACCGTATATGGCAATCCGCATACGGTGCCGATTACCGAGTCGTTCCCGCTGTCGGCCACCAACCCGTACGGCCAGACCAAGCTGATGGGCGAGCAGGTGCTGCGCGATCTGGAAATCTCCAACGCCGCCTGGCAGATTGCCTACCTGCGTTACTTCAACCCGGTTGGCGCGCACCACAGTGGCCTGATTGGCGAAGACCCGCGTGGCATCCCGAACAACCTGATGCCGTACGTGGCCCAGGTGGCGATCGGCAAGCGCGAGAAGCTCTCCGTCTACGGCGGCGATTGGCCTACGCCTGATGGCACTGGTGTGCGTGATTACATTCACGTGGTCGACCTGGCGCGCGGGCATCTGTCGGCGCTCGATGTGCTGCGTCGCGATGGTCGCGGCTTTACCGTCAACCTCGGCACGGGGCGCGGCTATTCGGTGCTCGAGGTCGTGGAAGCCTACAAGCGTGCGAGTGGCCGCCCGGTTCCACACCAGATTGTGGACCGCCGCCCCGGCGACATTGCCGCGTGCTATGCCGATCCGGCACTCGCTGCATCCATGCTGGGTTGGCGCGCGCAATACGGCATCGAGCGCATGTGCGAAGACTCCTGGCGCTGGCAAAGCATGAACCCGGATGGCTTTCAGTCCCGCTGATCCACGACGTTGTTTGACACCCGCAGAACTGGAAACACCTCGTAGTGGATGACGTTGCTCTCTTCGTTGCTCAACTGACAGGCAGGCTGGCTGGCGCGCTGTTGCCATTGATCGTGGCGTGCGGCGCGGGCAGCTTGCTGCTGCGTCTGCTGGACGATCTGCGCAGTGCCGGTGCCACGCGCTCTCGATTGCCGCTGGTGATGACCGCGCTGTCCTGTGCGATTGCGCTGTGGACGGTGCCGTTGCTGCCGCTGGTTGCGCGTTGGCCATTGCATGAGGGTGCTGTACCGCTGGTGATGACGCTGGCATCGTTTTGCTGGAGCCTGGCGGTGGCCGCGTTGTGGTGCGTGCTGGGTGGGCAGGCGGGCACCGTGCGCGCGGTGCTGCTGGGTGTGCTGCTGAGCGTCAGTGGCCCTGTGGCGGTGTTGCTGCTGGCGGGCGTCACCAGCTTCGATGCGATGGCCTGGGCAGATGCTGGTGTGCTCGGCATCGTCATGCTGCTGTCGGCGGCGGCTTGCGCGGCGGCGCTGCAGTTTGCGCTGTCGGCGCGGTCGGGGGCCACAGGTGTGGCAGTACGCCGACCCGCTGTGAGTCTGTTCGTCAGCGTGCTGTTTGGCATCGGTCTGGCGCTCGATGCGGTGTATGCGGCATCACTGGTGGATGCATCATCGGCCTCCATTGGCAGCGCGCCGGCCTGGCTGCAACTGCTGCTGGCAGTCGGAGCGGTCGTTACGGTGCTCGCCGGCTTCCTGCTTGGCTACCGGGACCGCGCAGCGGGTGATACCTCGGCGGCGATTGCCGCGCGCGAGATCCGCCGCCGCAAGGAGACGATGCAGGCGCTCAACGACCTGGAGCAGAGCTACCGCCAGCGCGAGGCTGAGTTGGCCGCACGCCATCAATTGCTGCTCGATGGTGCGGATGTTGGCTTGTGGGAGTTCGATCTGATTACGCGCAGCGCGCAGTTCTCCACGCGCTTTGCCGCCATGCTCGGCCACACGCTCAAGGAGATCGGCCCGAGTACCAGCGAGTACTTGCGCCTCGTTCACCCGGATGACCTGCCGCTGGTGCTCAACCGCATTCAGGCGCATGTCGATGGCAACGCGCCTGCCTATGAGGCGGAATTCCGCATGCGACACAAGGATGGCAGTTATCGCCAGATCATTGCGCACGGCGTGGTGGTGCGTGATGCCGGCGGCCGTGCCACACGCATGGCCGGATCGCATGTCGAACCGGTGCAGAAAATAGCCACGGCAAACACTGCCTTACCAGAAGTTGCCGAGTCCGCTGCAGAGCCTGAGACGCTTCGTCGTCAGGGCCTGTGGGAGTCGTGGTCGCCGCTGGACAATGCGCCCGACACCTCTCGTGCGCCGATCACAGTGACAGCGCCGAGCGAACCCGCGCCGGCGCCCGCCAACAACGGCACACTGCCCAGCATCAATCCCAACGCGCTGCGTTGAGGTCGCTGCATCTTTACGGAAGTTGATCACTCCCGGTACTCAAGTTTTCTTCAGGCTTGCCCGATAGCGCATAAAGAGCGCGTGCAATCGCGCCGGGGAGCGCCGCCAGCATCACGCGGACAAGAAGAAACGCTTGGAGGAAGGAAGATGAATCGACTCACGCTTCGACAGAAGCTGTGGCTACCGCTCGTCCTGAGCTGGCTGTGCCTGCTTGTCATCACATTGTGGAGTGCATGGAGCGCACGCACCGTACGCATGGAGGAGCGGCAGCGCGATCTCCAGAACGTCAGCGCCACCGCGTTCAGCGTCATCAAGGAATACGGACAGCTGGCGCAAGACGGCAAGATGACGGTGGATGAGGCCAAGGCCCAGACCATCGCGCGCTTGAAGGACATGCGCTACGGCACCGACGGCTACTTCTCGCTGTCAAGAACCGACACCGTGTCGGTCATGCACCCGATCAAGCCTGAGATGGTCGGCAAGAACATGTCTGCCGCGACGGATCCCGAAGGCAAGCACCTGTTTGTCGATATCGCGCAGATGGCCAAGGCCGGTGGCGGGTTCGTGCGTTATCTGTGGCCAAAGCCCGGCAGCGACAAGGCCGAACCCAAGCTGACTTACGTCTCGTACTACGAGCCCTGGGATTGGTCCATGACGACGGGGCTGTATATCGACGATGTCGATGCGGCGTTTCGTACCTCGCTCATGCAGTCGCTCGGTTTGTTGCTGGGCATTGGCCTGCTGATGACGGTGGTCGTGGTGGTCGTCACGCGCGGCTTGCAGCGCCAGTTGGGCGGTGAACCGGCGTATGCCGCAGACGTTGCCGCGCGGATTGCGAGTGGCGATCTGGCGGTGCGTGTGCAGACTCGCCAGGGCGATCGCGACAGCATGCTCTTCGCCATGTCGCAGATGCAGCAGCAATTGACGGGCACGATCAGCGATATCAAGAACTCGGCCGATTCCATTGCCAGCGCAACCAAGCAGATTGCCGCCGGCAATGCCGATCTCTCACAGCGCACGGAGCAACAGGCATCGTCGCTGGAAGAAACAGCATCGAGCATGGAAGAGCTGACATCGATCGTGAAGCAGAACGCCGACAACGCGCGTCAGGCCAGCACGTTGGCCGTCAACGCATCGGATATTGCGGTCAAGGGCGGTGAAGTGGTCGGGCGCGTGGTTGAGACCATGTCGGGCATCAACGAGAGCAGCAAGAAGATTGCCGACATCATTGGTGTGATCGAGGGCATTGCGTTCCAGACCAACATCCTGGCGCTCAACGCCGCGGTGGAAGCCGCGCGTGCCGGCGAGCAAGGCCGCGGCTTTGCCGTGGTGGCGGGGGAAGTGCGCAGCCTTGCGCAGCGTTCAGCCAGTGCCGCCAAGGAGATCAAGGAATTGATCGGCGACTCGGTGGGGCGCGTGCAGAACGGTTCGGCGCTGGTGCAGGAAGCGGGCACCGTGATTGACGAAGTGGTGGTGGCCGTCAAGCGCGTGACCGACATCATGGGCGAGATTTCTGCCGCATCCGACGAGCAAAGCTCGGGCATTGAGCAGGTTAATCAGGCCGTGAATCAGATGGATGAAGTGACGCAACAGAACGCTGCGCTGGTGGAGCAGGCTGCGGCTGCGGCGCTCTCGCTGGAAGAGCAGGCGCAGTTGCTGCGCTCGGCGGTGGGGCGCTTCCAGGTATAGCGAGTTACAGGTGCAACGCAAATGAACAAGGCCGGCAATATCGCCGGCCTTGTCTTTTGTGGTTTCCGGTTGCCTCTTTGTGCGGACTCGGATGTGCTGCTTTTACAGCTGGGTCAGGCGACCAGAAAATCCTCCATCTTCCGGCCCGACGACAGCTCCTTGACCAGCCAGCCCGGACGCTTGCCACGGCCCGTCCAGGTATTGCCGCTGCTGTCGCGGTAACGCACCGGCACCTTACGGCCGGCCTTCTTCGAAGCCACTGCACCCTTGGCGCCAAAACCGAGGTCGTCGGCGGTCAGGCCATATTCCACGATCTTCTGCTTGATTTCAGCGATCACCGTCGCCTGTTCGTTTGCCCGGAGTTCATCGGCCTGGCGCTGCAGTTCAGAGATCTTCTGAACGATTTCCTTGTAAGTCGGCATTATGGATTCCTCAACTTTGCAATTGAAACATGGGCACGCTCCCCGTAGCCCACCGCATTATAACGAGTTTGACCGAGTGAAATGAATTTCGTTAAGACCTCATGTCAACGGCGTGGATTCTGCGCAGCGGTCGGCGTTGCGCAAACCGGCATGGTGCGGCCATTTGTCCGGAGCAATGGAAATTGTGAACATATGACGCAGCGAGAAGCCGCGCTACCGTGAGTACCCAATGCCAGCGAGAAGCATTGAACGTGCGGTGCGCACATTCTTTTTATGTGATTGCTTCATTGCTTCGACAATGATGCTGGGCGCTGATTTGATGAAAGGCTTTCGAGAGGGAGTTGAAAGGTTGTCGAAAGGGAAACGGAAAATGCATCAAAATGGCGCATTTTTACAATTGCCTCACGCGAACTGCATTCCCTCGAGCAAGTCTTGAAAATCCTTGGCCGGTAACGGACGCGCCAACAAATAGCCCTGTACCTGGTCGCATTGCAGATTCATCAAGGCCTCCATTTGCGCCTCGGTTTCCACCCCTTCCGCCACCACCGTCATATCCAGCGAATGCGCCATCGCGCAGATGGCGCGGATGATGGCGGCCGCTTCGGGCGGGTTGTCGTCGAGCGCGGAGACGAATGCCCGATCGATCTTGATCTGCTGCGCGCGGAAGCGCTGCAGATAACTGAGGCTGGAGTAGCCAGTGCCGAAGTCGTCGATGGCGACCTCAATACCGAGTGCCTGGATCTGCCGAATGACAGCAATGCTTTGGCTGGCATCGCGCATGGCGGCGGTCTCGGTAATCTCGAACATCAACCGGTGCGCACTTACCTGGTAGCGATGCAGGATCTGCGACAGGCGCTGCACGAGGTCCGGTTGCTGGAACTGGCGTGGTGACAGATTGACCGCGATACGCTGTGGGGCCATGCCGGCGGCATCCCAATGCATGATCTGGCGGCAGACTTCTTCGACCACCCAGTCGCCCAGCTCGACGATGGTGCCGGTGCGTTCGGCCAGGGGGATGAACTCGGCGGGTGACACGGGGCCAAGTTCCGGATGGTTCCAGCGCAGCAGCGCTTCCGCGCCCGTCATGACCTGCGTGAACGCATCGAACTTGGGCTGGTAGTACACCGACAGCTGGCCATTCAGCGCCGCATGCGAAAGCGCGCGCTGGATCTGCAGCACGCGATGCGCGGTCGTGTTCAGGCGTGGCTCGTAGAAGCGGTAGGCGTTGCCGGTGGACTGCTTGCAATCGAACATGGCGGCGTCGGCGTGCTCCATGAGCGTGTCGGCCGTTGCGCCATTGTGCGGATGGATCACCACGCCGATGCTGGCCGTCGCACGCAGGCGGCGGCCGTCCACTTCCACCAGTTCGCGCAGGCGGAACAGCAGCTTGTCGCCAACGGTGGCGGCCGCTTCGGGCAGCGTGAGGCCTTCGACCAGAATGGCGAACTCATCGCCGCCCAGCCGGGCGACCATGTCTTCGCCGCGCATCGTCTGGCGCAGGCGCTCGGCGATGATCTGTAATACGCGGTCGCCCGTGGCGCGGCCGTACTGCTCGTTGATCTGGCCGAAGTTGTCGAGGTCCAGGCAGAAGAGGGCGAAGGGACGGCTGCGCCGTGTCGTCGAGAGGATCGCGCTATCCAGCGACTGTTTGAGTTGAAGCCGATTGGGCAAACCGGTGAGCGCATCGTGATGCTGCGCCGTGGGCGCCTGATTCGCGACACGCGCCAGCGACGCCGCCAGATGGGCCTGCGCTGAATCAACACGCGTCTCCAGCATGATCAGCACGGCGTGCAGCCCGAGCGCCAGCAGTACGCCGCCGGCACTGAGCATGATGACGGGCACCACGTGCAGCATGGTCGTTTCGTCGGTGGGCCAGGTGCTGGCTGATGGCCACGCTGCCAGTGACAGCACGGTAGACGTTGCCAGCACCGCAGCCGCACGTGCGCGCAGCCCGACTGCGGCACGGCGTTGTGCCGGCGGTAGATGGAAGGCCATGCACATTGCCAGGCAGGAACCGGCGCCGAGCACGAGAGTGCCGCCGCCCCAACCAATGAGTGTGCGTTGTAGCGAGAGGGTGTCGTCGTGCACCCACGGACGAGCCAGATATAGCTCCGCCATCATCAACCCGATGCCAAGTGCGATGGCGCCGATGGCGATGCGGTGGCGATGCGGCGGCTGTCCGGCGGCGGCAGGCGACGTATCCGGCAGCACCACTAGGAATGCTGCGAGTGAAGCTGCCAGCGCGGTCAAGAGCGTGGCAGAAATGGGGGCCGCGAGCGGCGTGGCCAATGGCCGGTGCAGGCCGACCTGGGCAAGCCACAGTCCCGACCATAGGCCAATGCCAAGAATGATGGCGCAGGCAATGCGCCAGTTACGGCGTTTTGCAACCGTCGAGCCCCCCGGCAGACGTGTCGCAGCGTCTAATGCGGCAAACGTGGTCAAGCCCGTGCTTACCCACGCAAACAGCAGCAGCGCAATATGGAAATCGTTATGCATGCAAGCGCATTCGGCGCGGCCCCCCGACTTTCGACCGGCACCTGTCTGTGTTTTGCGGCGAGGATAGCGCAAAAGCCTGCTGTTTCAGGCCGCGAAAAGGCTAGCTTGTTGCGCGCTATTCACAGAATGCGTCGGGATATTCTGTCGTTACTGCCTTGCATCAAGCAGTTGCGGCAGCTCCACGCCTGTCCTAATGCATCGGCAAAAAACCCGGGCACATGACCCGGGTATACGCGAATGGCTGCATGCCCGCGATTGCAGGCGAGGATCAGGCGTTCAGGCGAGTGCGCCGACGTGAGGCGGGGGTGGCGGCTCCGGCGCGCTCCAAGTCGACGCTTGGCAGCAGGTGCAGCAGGCGCACGAGTTCGGATTGGCGATGCGTGCCGGTCTTGCGCAGGATGTCGCGGATGTGCACGCGCACAGTGTGCAGCGACAGGAATTCGCGGTCAGCGATTTCTTGCAGGGTTTCGCCGGCGGCCAGGCGTGCGGCGACGATGCATTCCTTGTTCGTCAGCCCGAAGAGCGAGGCGAGTACACCCGCATCCATGACGGAGCGTGCCTCGGAATTGCCCACCAGTACCAAGGCCAGCGGCGCCGCCCAGGCAGAGCGCATGGCGTCGGAAGGGGTCAGCGGTGTAGCAATGAACGGAACAGGGCGCCCATCGCGTGCCAGATACATCCACGAGCCAGCAGCGCCTTGCACGCCCATCGAGCCGGCGGCATGTTCAATCAGGTTGCGCAGTGCCGCGTTGTGCGTGTGATCGGCAGAGTGCAACATGCTGCCATCGAGCGACAAACGATCGTCTTCTGCGGCCATCGTGCGCGCCCATGCGTTGGCGTATTTCACGCGCATGCTGCGTTCGATCACCATCACGCCAAAGTCGAGCGTATCCAGCCCGGCCATGCCGAGTGCGGCGAGTTCGTTCAGCTCCTGATTGCGCTGCTGCATGCGTGCGGCGCGCTGCAGGTGGGGCAGGACGCGCTGCAGGCGTTCCTCGCGCTCGGCGGCGCTCACTTCCGAGGTATCGTCACGCGTACGCAGCCGCATGGTGATGCTCAGGTCCGGCGTGTCCATCAACGTCACGCCCCGCGCAGGCACGTCTTCGGCTTGTGGGGCTTGCAGCAGTTGAGGGTCTTGGCAGAAGGCGTTGCAGTGGCCCGGTTGCGGGCAGTGCTGGCACCAACCCGACGAAACGCCTTGGCGCGGCGCGTCGGTGTGTTTGTCCCAGACAAAATAATGTGCGCTTTCGGCCCCAGCGTAGACGGAGAGCAAGGCCAGGGCAATCGGCATCTGCGCGGGGTCTAGCACCGCCTCGTAGATGGTATCGACGAGTCGATGAAATTCTGCGTCATCCGATAGACGTTGCAGCATGGTGGCCCCCGGTGCGTATTGCGACGACTGAGGGGACTGCCCCTCGCCATCGGCGTGTTGCGGCCTGACGTGCTGCTGGCCGCTGTCGCTGTGTTGATTGTTGTTCTTCTGCGCGACTTCCTTGGTAATCGGCAACTCTTTGGAAAAACTTAACATTCCGCTTCTGATGCTCCCAAATTCCGGCAGTGCTGTATCCCCCCCATTGGGAGGGAGTATGGGCGACTTTCAGCGCTGAAAATATAAAAAATATACAAAATTTCTTAACCTATTCAGCGCCCTGTGTCCGTTGTATCCGTCGACTAGTTGAACTGGTACGTATAGGCGGCGGTGAAGCGCAAGCTGCGAGAGCTTGAGTTGATCGGCTTGTCGCCCACCGGGCGCGCAACGGCCAGGTCCAGCGTGTAGTACTTGCGGTCTGAGAAGCGCACGCCCAGCGCAATGGAACCGAGCTGGTCATGCACCAGCGTACCCCCGTTCGAGTACACCTTGGCCGTGTCGTACAGCACGTAGGGCTGCACGGTCTTCAGGTAGTCCATCGATACCGTGAACATGCGGTTGAGCTCGACCGACGCGCCCCAGCCGCGGTCGCCTGCTACTTCGCCCGCCGGATAGGCCAGGCCGAAGAAGCGTCCGCCAAAGCTGATCTGCTCCGAAGACGGCAGCACCGCGCCGCTGTATTGCGCCGCACCCGAGACTACGATACCGAAGCCCAGCGGCAAGTCGTGTGCCTCGCTGGCGGTGACGCGTGTGCGCAGGAAGCTCAGGTCGACATTGTTGTTGGCTGACTTGCCCGCCCCGAGGCTGTTGATGCCCTGGTACAGGCCAAGCGACGCACGACGTGTCTCGCCTGGATTGACCTCGGTGTATAGCGCTTCAGCGCCGGCCACGCGCACCTTGGCGGCCAACTCAGTTTGCGGAATGGCTGGGTTCTGCGGCGAGTACTGCTGCTTGTCGTCGTTGCCGTAGAACGTGCCCGTGACGGTGAGGCTGCGCGTGTTCGACAGCAGCACCGGATAGCTCAGTGACAGCCCCAGCCGTTGCGTATCGGTCAGGTAGCGCGACTGATAGCCGAGTTGCTCAAGCGGCAGGTTCTCTGGCATGCCGCGATAGTGCGACCACGTGAGCTTCGCCAGCAGCCCATCAGTACCGATCGGCTGCGCCCAGGTGGCGGAGTAGAACGTTTCGTGATCCGGTCCGCGCGGCTGCAGCGTTGACACCGTGATCTGTTCACCCAGTGGCGTCACGCTGTTGAGCGTGCCTGTGATGACCGCGCGCACACCGGGCGAGCGGTATTCAACGCCGGTGCCGATGGTGTAGGGCTGGCGCTTGACGTTGAGCACCAACTCGCTCGCGCCATCGGTGGTGGTGGGCGGCTGCACGGTCGCGGTGATCTGCACGCCAGGCTGCAATGCCAGCACGCCGGTCACGCGCTCAAAGGTTTCTTTGCGCAGGGGCTTCTCGTCCATCAAGCGCTGCGAGATTTCGCGCAGGCGACCCTCCAGCGGCCCGGGCGTGCCCTCGACACGCATGCGCGCGACATAGCCTTCCACCACGGTGATGCGTACCACGCCGCCTTCAAACGTCTGTGCCGGCACGAACGCGAAGGAGAGCGGATAGCCGCGGTCTGCATACAGCTTGGTGACTTCGTTGGCGGCCTGCAGCAGCTGCGCGACGGTGACGTCGTGCCCGGCCATCGGCGCGAAGTGCGCGGCGATTTCGGGAAACGGCAGCGTCTTGACGCCTTCGATCTGGAACTTGGTGGGCGTGAGATGCGTGGCGAGCAGGTTTTCCAGCGCCGGGTTTGGTCGCTGGACTTGCACCTGAATCTTCTGCTCGGGCGGGCGGGAGGTGTCGACCTTGGGCAGCGTGTCGATCGGGTTGCCTTGCGTGGGGCTGCTCTGGGCCCAGCTCAACGCCGGGCTGGTCAATGCAACGCCTGTGGCCAGCGCTAACCGCATCGTGGTGCTCCGCACGCGTGTCTCCTCCGTGGTGTTTGTTCTGCAGTGAAGCGTTCAGCCGGTCCGGGCCGGTCGACGCCGCGCGTGGTTGCGCACTGCATGGAACGATAACCGCGAGACATAGTGCTTTACAACAAATCACATAGAGGCAACGTTCACGCGGCGCAACGCCCTGGTTGATACCAATGGTGTGTTAATCCGTGCCCGTTTGCCCAGCAATGACGCCGCCTGGCGCCACATCAACGCGTTTGAAACGCAAAAGCGGACCGGCCGGTCAGGCCGATCCGCCGTGCGTTGAACTGCGTGTCGATCAGTGACGCGTGCCGCCCAGTGCGCCGCCCACCGTGCCCAGCAGGCCACCGACTGCGCCGGTTACCGGTGCCAGCGGCGTGGTCGCGCCGGCCGATGTCAGGCCGCTGCCCACCGTGGTGACGACCGTGCCTACCGGCGCCGTGATCGAGCTGACCGGATTGCTGCCGCCTGCGGCACCGCCGAGGCCACCGAGTGCGCCAGTGATCGGTGCCAGCGGATTGCTACCGCCCGCGGCGCCGCCAAGGCTGCCGAGCGCACCGGTAATCGGGGCAAGCGGGTTGGTGCCGCCTGCCGTGCCGCCCGTCAGGCCACCGAGTGCACCGGTGATCGGTGCCAACGGATTGCTGCCGCCGGCACCGCCCAGGCCACCGAGTGCACCGGTAATCGGCGCCAGCGGGTTGGAACCACCCGTTGCGCCGCCCGTCAGGCCACCAAGCGCGCCGGTGATGGGCGCCAGCGGATTGCTGCCACCAGTACCACCCAAGCCGCCGAGTGCACCGGTAATTGGTGCCAACGGGTTGCTCGGCGACGCCGTCGGCGAGTACACCGCGCCACCCAGCGCCCCGACGGTGTTGCCGACCGCCGTCACCACGCCACCCAGGTTGCCGACGACCGGCGCATGGGTTGCGGTGATGGCGCTACCGCCGTTAGCGACCGCACCGCCCAACTGGCCCAACAGCGAGTTGCCCGGCGAACCCAGGCCAGTGGTTGCCCCCACCGTTTGCGTGCCACCGGTGAGTTGCGAGGTGATCGGCACGATGGCCGTGCTGAGCTGCTGCGTGAGTTGCTGCACGGGGCCCGTCGACAGTGCCGTGCCAAGCGTGCCGCCGCCGTTGGCCAAGGTCTGGCCAACCTGCGTGACCACACCAGCCAGCGGCGTCGTCACCGGAGCCAGCGGCGCCAGCGGGCCAGTCCCCAGATTGTTCACCAGCGTACCGGCGCTGGTGACCGTGTTGCCTGCGCCCGTGACCACATTGCCGAGGCTCGACACCGTGGTGCCAACCGGATCCGGATTGCGGCCGATGCTGCCGAGACCGTTCTGCACGCCCGTGCCCAGTGCCGAAACCGTCGTGCCAACGTTATCCACCACACCACCCAGGCCGCTCTGCACACCGCTCAGCTGCGAGGGCAGCGGCGCATTCTTGATGTCCGAGCCGATACCGCTAACCGTCGAGCCGGCAGCCGTGACGACGTTGCCCGTGTTGTTGAGGATCACGCCCGCGGGCGTCAGGGGCGCAGGAGCGGGTGTCGGCGAGGGCGACGGGGACGGCGAAGGGGAGGGAGAAGGCGACGGAGAGGGCGAAGGCGAAGGTGCAGGCGACGGCGTGGGCGTCGAGCCACCGGTATTGTTGTTGGTGCCACCGGTGCCGTTAGAGCCAGAGCCCCCCAACGACCCCCCCATATCGCCCGAGCCGGAGCTGGCGCAACCGCCCAGGACCAACAGGCTTGCCATCGTGGCTGCCAGGCACTTGATGTTCTTATTCATGATCGTTCTCCCGTTTTAAAAAGTCCGCTTTTTGTCAGCTGGAAAATGGTCCCAATGTCGATTTGGGTAGCGGAGCCTTGCAAACGGTGTGCCATGTTTTGATTATTACGCCATGCGTAACCGATTATTGGAATCGAATGTGATTTGCCCGTAGAAAATGGAGGAATTGTGAAAACTAACTGAAATGCGGGATTTACCCTGCCCCACGAATGAGGGAGGGAAACGTTTGCTATTGGGGTTATGTCCGGGCCGAATATGTTCCGTGTCACGTAACAACGTAACGCCGGGAACGTTGGTTTTCTGCCCGTAACGCCCGTCCGCCATATTCGGGTATCACCGGATGCGTTGCCTGCAAAGCTTGTTGCGGCGCCACTCTTCAAAAATCGAGGTTTTGCTCTAATGCGATTGGCATGGCAATTGCAGAATCTGGCCCGCAGTCCGCAGTACCGAGCTCAGACATCAGGTAATACAACCAATCAAAGCAAAGAAGGGGACGGACCATGACTCACATTCGCCACTCCATTCGCGTTGCGCCGCTGGCGTGCGCTGTTGCTGCCCTCATGCTGGCGGCTTGTTCCTCGGGAGGTTCGGGTTCGGGAAGCTCGCCGAATGGCCCCAGCCCGAACGATCTGACGGGCGTGACGCCTGTCGGCAAGGTCGCCAACGGCACCGGCAACACCGTCGTCGCGACGGGGCAGGCCGTCAGCAGCCTGGGCACGACCCTGCAGAACGCAAATATTCCGGGCCTTTCCGACCAAGCCAAGGCTGGCCTGGGCGGCACGGTCAGCAACGCCGGCAAGGCCGTCAGCGATCTGGGCCTGGGCGTACAAACCGGTCTGGGCAAGATGGGCCAGAACCCGAATCCGATCGGCACGACCGTGGCCAGCACCGGCAACGTTGTGACGGATGTCGGCCAAACTGCTGTCAGCGCGGGTTCGCTCGTGCAGGGCCTGGGCCAAGGCTCGGGCGCGCCGCTTGCGCCTGTCACGCAGCCGGTAGGGGCTGGCGTGCAGCAGATTGGCCAAGCGCTGATTGGCGGAGGCACCTTGCTGGGCAGCGCGCTGTCGTCCGGCGCGGTACAACAAGTCACGCAGCAGGCCAGCTCGGCCATTGTTCCCGTCACCACGCAACTGACCAACGCCACGCAATCGGGCGGCGACATGACTGGCCTGGGCGGCCCGTTCAGCTCGCTGCTGGGTACGGTTGGCGGCGGCGTGGCCGGTGCCGGCAACACCATCACCGGAACGGGCGTGCCTGTGGTTTCGACCCTGGGCCCGGTCGTCACCTCAGTTGGAACGACGGTGGCAGCCCTGGGCGGCGTAGGCACAGCCGGCGGCTCGTCTGGCAGCAATCCGCTGGGTGGCTTGCTTGGCGGGGTGGGTGGCGCCTCGGGCGGTAGCAACCCGCTGGCACCGGTGACCGGTCTGCTCAGCGGGGCAGCTGGTGGCTCCAACCCCTTGGCGCCGGTTACGGGCCTGCTGAGCGGCGCCGCAGGCGGTAGCAATCCGCTGGCCCCTGTTACCGGTTTGCTGGGTGGTGCTGCGGGTGGCTCCAACCCCCTGGCGCCTGTCACGGGCCTGTTGGGCGGCGTGACCAGCGCAGCCGGCGGGGCCTCGGGCAGCAATCCGCTGGCCCCTGTTACGAACTTGCTGGGTGGCGTAAGCAGCCTGGCGCACTGAGCAGTACCTGTCTGTGCTCTTGAAGGTGCGCGGGCGTGTTCCCGTCGCTCGCGCATCCTTTTTTTGCCAAGACAGAGAGTGGGGAGCGTTCCGACCAGCCCCGGATTAATGGACAACCCGCACATATAATGGATCTAGTCTTTCGATCATTAAGGGATTTCCATTAGTTTTCAGAGGGTTGGTGCGTTTTTAATGAAATTAAATAGAGACTTCACTCTAATTGAGTGCAAGTACCTCAGTTGAGTTATTTTGTTTGCGGCGCCGCACGCCTATAAAACCGTTACGGGACGTTACGTGACATCCGTGACATTCCGAGAAATAAGGTAACGGGTTTGGGGGCGTGTGGTGGTCATTAGACGTTTTTGCGGGACCAAGACCGTCTGATGACATTTCATCTTCGTTTTGTTAGCAAAACGAAGTCGACGCGGCGAAAAGATTTTCTTTTGATCGTGTCATCGCTATAAATCCCCAAGCGTTTTATCCGTTATTCGTAAATATGAACTGGTCGCGGCCGGAGCACCGCAGGCTGGTCAAGATCAACACATCCGCGGGCGAGTGCAAACAGGAGAGCAATCATGAAAAACGCCGTTCTGAAGTTCCTTCGCGACGAACGAGGTGCCACGGCCATCGAGTATGGCCTCATCGTCGGCCTGATTGCTGGGCTGATCGTAGCCACCGTCACCGCAATCGGCGTCAAGATCGAAGCCATGTTCAAGGGCCTCTGCACTGCGATCGGCGCTACCGCCTGCTAGTGCCTCACCTTGTACAGCCACGTTGATATTGCTGGCTGGGCGAGCGTCGGAGTTTTCGCAGTTCTTGCAATCACGTTGGACATCCGCTCGCGGCGCGTGCCGAATTGGCTCGTCGCCGCAGGGCTGGTGCTGTCCATCGTGTTGATCAAGCTCGGCGGGGTGATGGCGCTTGCCTATGACTGGCAGGATTTCTGGCTCGGCGGGGCAATCGCATTTGCCTGTTTTTTACCGCTCTACGCACTGGGCTGGATGGGCGCGGGCGACGTCAAGTTTTTCACGGTAGCGGGGTTGCTGGCCGGCTGGCACGGTCTGGTAGCCGTGTGGTTGGTCTCCAGCATGATCGCCGGGGTGCATGCACTCCTGATCAAGACCCTGCGCCAGCTTGATGCGTCGTTGCCCTCCGCTTGGCTGGTGATGCGACTCTGCCCCGCTGTGACGCGCTGGGATACGGCACAGGCCGGGCGCCGAGGTATTCCGTATGCGGCCTATATGGCGATCGGATTGCTGAGCCTGCCTTGGGTGCCCACTGTGATGCGGGCGCCGTGGTTGCCAGGTATGTAGCCAGAACAGTTGAAGAGTTGGACAAGAGCCGCCAAGCGGCCTGCCTATAGAAAGGAGTCGGCCATGCCGACATTGCGATGGGAACGGGAGCGTGCGCGGATGCACTCTGGCGCGCGTATGTTTGCTGCCAGGCGGCGCGGTAGCCGCGGCGCGACAGCAGTCGAATTTGCCATTGTCCTGCCAGTGCTTCTGGTGCTCATGTTCGGCGTCGCGTACTACGGCGTGATCCTGGCCATGCAGCAGGTACTGACGCTGGCGGCCGAAGAAGGCGCCCGAGCTGCGCTGCGCTACCAGACCTCCAACACCCTGCGCGTGTCAGCCGCTTACACGGCTGCCAATACGGCGCTGCCTTCTTACCTCAGTTCTCAGGTCACGACCAACCAGAGTGCATCGCCGCTGGTAACGTGCCCGACCATCGCCAGCATGCAATGCCTGAGTGTCGTGCTTACGCTGCCGGTCACCACTGGCGCCACGCCGCTTTTGCCATCTATTCCGCTGTTGCCGGTGCCGTCCACACTCACGGGGTCGGCTGTCGTGCAGCTTGTGCCGGGTTCCTAAGGTGCTGTGGCCCGCTAACTTCTCTTATTGATTGCATCGACAGGCTGCCTAGATGACCAGCAAACATCTCCAGATCTTCGCCGCCGCGCTGCTGCTGCTTGCCGCCATTCTTGGAGCGGTGGCATGGAAGAGCGCGCACCGCCCACCTGCGCCGGTGACCGTGCAGAAGGACGGCAAGGCGGTGTATCCGATTGTCGTCACCGTCAAACCACTGGAGGCCGGTAAGCCCATCACGGCAGACCAGTTGGGCGTCGAGCAATTGCCGATCAATCCGGCGGACGCGTTCTCCGATGTATCCAAGGTGGTGGGGCGCGAGCCGATCCTCCCGGTTGGTGTGGGCGTGCCGCTGATCGCCTCCCAGCTTGCATCAGGGTTGGCGCAGCAGGTGGAGGCGGGGCAGCGCGCAGTGGCCATCACGGTTGATGAAGTGGTTGGTGTCGGCAACCGTGTCATGCCAGGGGACTATGTAGACGTGTTCCTCGTGATGCGTAAGGACAGTCAGGAGATTGAAGACAGTCAGGCACGACTGCTGTTGCCTCATCTGCGCGTGCTGGCGTTCGGTCCGCTCGCGGTCAATGAGGGGGCGCAGAAGCAGCCCGACGGCAACGCGGTCACGCGCAAGGTTGACCAGGCCAAGACGGCGGTGCTGGCGGTGCCGGTGGAAGCCGTCAGCCAACTGGCGATGGCGCATCAGAGCGGTCGCCTGCTGCTTGCGCTGCGCAACCCGGGTGACGACGCTGAACCAACCGTCAAACCGCAGGACGCCGCGCTGCTGGCTGCCGCCAATCGCAACCCGATGGACGTTGCACAGGCTGGCGTGTCGATGTCCAGCCTGACAGGGTCGCCGCGCCGCCCCGTCCTGATGCAGCCCACACCGTTGCCGGCAGTTGCGGCCGCCCGTACGACGGTTCGCAGCAGCACTGCCAGCACCGGTGTCGAGATCATCCGCGCAGGTAAACGTGAGGAGCAACATGACTGATGCCGCCGTGGTTCGCGGTTGGATGGGCGCACTCGCGTGGGGCTGCGCCGTCTTTGTATCGACGGCGTTTGCCGAAACGGCGCCGGCTGGGCAGACGCTGCATCTGCTGACCGGTAGTCAACGCGAGATTCGCTTGGGCAAGCCGCTCGAGCGCATTGCGATCGGAAACCCCGAGATTGCCGACGCGCTGTTGCTCAAGGGGCGCGGCGCGGCCAATAGCCTGTTGATCATCGCGAAGAAACCGGGGGCAGCCAACGTCATGGTCTGGACGCAAGGTGGTGCCGCCACGACCTACAACGTGCAGGTGGATGCCGCCGAGTCTGAGCCGGGTGACCCCAATGTGACCTCGCAAGGCGATACGGCCGTGGTATCTGGTCAGGCCAAGGATGTATATGCGCTTGCGCGTGCGCGTCGTTCGGCCGCCGCTGCGAGTGGCGGTGAAAAGCCCAAGAATGGCAACGTGGTCGACAACACTTCAATGAACGTGCCGGGCACCGTGCAGGTCGACGTGCGTGTGGTGGAGTTCAGCAAGACGGTGTTGAAGCAGTCCGGTCTGAACTTCACGCGCACAAGGGGAGGATTCTCTTTCGGCACGTTCTCGCCGTCGTCGCTGACACAGGCCACGTTCAGCCCGTCGACGGGGCTGAGCACGCAGTCGACCATGCCATTGAGCTCCGCTTTCAACCTGCTGGTTGGTTCCGTCAGCAAAGGCATCTTCGCCAACTTGAGCCTGATTGAATCGAATGGCATGGCGCGCGTGCTGGCTGAGCCCAGTCTGGTGGCCCTGTCAGGGCAGAGCGCCAACTTCCTGGCCGGCGGCGAGATTCCGATTCCCGTGCCGCAGGCGCTGGGCACCACCACGATTGAATACAAACCGTTCGGTATCGGTTTGACGGTGTCGCCCACCATCCTGTCGGAAAACCGCATCGCCCTGAAAGTGGCACCGGAAGCGAGCGACCTGGACTTCAGCCGCGGCATCACGCTCAACGGCGCGACCGTGCCGGCCATCGTCACACGCCGTGCGGATACCACGGTTGAGCTGGGCGACGGCGAGAGCTTCGTCATCGGTGGGCTGGTCAGCCGTTCGACGCTTTCCAATGTAGACAAGGTGCCGTTCCTGGGCGACGTGCCGATCATCGGGACGTTCTTCAAGCGCCTGAACTACAACCAGGAAGAGCGTGAGCTGGTGATCATCGTGACGCCGCATCTGGTCAAACCGATGGCACGCAACGCGCCCATCGAGAAGATGCTGCCCGGCCAAAGTGGCGGGCAGGATCGTGACACCGCAGGCGAGGCTGTCTGGCGCCCGTTTGCACTGGGGGTGGCAGATCCGGCCACCATGCCCGGCTTCTCGCAGTAAGGGGCAGGCATGGACTACTTCCTTCTGCACGGTGGCGCACGTGGTGGCGTGCAGGGCGATGCGCAGGCAGCGGGCGTGCACCGCTGGCTGGCCGCCGCGATCCGCGAACTGGGTGTGCTGGTGGCCGAGACCACCGGTCACGATGCGTTTCTGGAGCAGATCGGCTCGGTGAATCCCGAAGTGGTGTTCGTACGCTTCGCATCGTCCCCCACGCTGATCGACGTGCCGGATCAGGACCAGAAGCTGGGCGAGGGTGCCGACGACATTGGCGAGGCCACGCAACTGGTTGGCCAACTCACGCGCTTGTTCCCGGGGTTGCCGCTGGTGGCCGTGGGCTCGGCAGCCGATGGCCGTGCCATGCTGGCCGCGCTGCGTGCCGGTGTGAAGGATTTCGTTGATGTGGAAGGCGCCCCTGCCGAGGCCGTGCGCGTGGTGCGACGCCTGCTGGCCGAGCGCGCTTCCACCGAGCCGACGCGCCGCGGCCGCGTGCTGGCCGTGCTCGGCGCGCGCCCAGGCGTGGGCGCCACGACGCTCGCTGCCAATCTGGCCACGCTGGTGCGCCGTACGTCAGCCAGCGATGTGATGCTGATGGACCTCGGCCAACCGCTGCGTGATGGTGCGCTGTACCTGAACGTGCAGGCCAACTTCCACTTTGTGGAGGCCGTGCGCAACCTGCGCCGCTTCGACCAGGTGTTTGTGCAGACCGCGCTGTCACGCCATCCAAATGGGCTGGCGGTGCTGCCGCTGCCGATCTCGCTGGCGGAGATGCGCGACATCTCGTTCTCCGAGGCGCTCGGTCTGCTGAACCGCCTGCGCACGTTCTTCGACCTGCAGGTGGTTGACCTGGGTGGTTTCGGCAACATTGATTTCATTGCCCAACTGGTCAAGGCCGCCGACGACGTGATGCTGGTGACCGAGCAGAGCGTGGGCGCCATTGTCTCGGCTGCCGAACTGATGCAGGAGCTGAAGAAGCGCGAGATCGATCGCGACCACCTGCACCTGACCATCTCGAAGTTCGACACGCGTCTGTCGCTGGATGCCGCGCAGATTGCCGAGCGCTTGGAGATCCCCTCGGTGCTGACGGTACCGAGCCGCCGCGAGGCACTGGTGATCGCCTCCAATCAGGGCGCAATGCTGGCGGAAACCCACCCGAACGACGTCTATGTGAAGGCGCTGGCCAACATTGCGCAGACACTGGGCTATGCCCAGCAGAGCGAGCGCGCCTCGGGCATGTCGGGCTGGGTGGCGGGCATGGGCGCGCGCTTTGGCGGGCGATTCGGCAAAGGGCAGGACGGGCGCCTCAAACGTAAATCGACAGATCAGGACGAACTGGATCTGGGTACCACTGGACGGAACGCGACATGACACAACCCATCGAGTTTTCCAACCAGGCGGACGCAGGCAACGGCGCGTTTGCTGTCACGCAGGCCTTCCAAGACATCAAGGAAGC
This sequence comes from Ralstonia sp. A12, assembly GCF_000801955.1. Classification (GTDB taxonomy): domain Bacteria; phylum Pseudomonadota; class Gammaproteobacteria; order Burkholderiales; family Burkholderiaceae; genus Ralstonia. Next base: position 98,396 of record NZ_JSZO01000012.1, on the reverse strand, counting down.
CGCGCACGAGCATCTGCTCACACGCATCGAAGAACTGGGCGCCGAGTTCGGACGCTGGTCGCGCACCGCCATCCAGCGTTTTGTCGATCTGGAAGTCGAAGGTTTTACGCGCATGCGCCGCATTCCCGTCAACGAGACGGAAGTGCGGCAGATTGCAGAGGCGTTGACCAAGGAATTGGCTGGCTTTGGCCCGATTGAGGATCTGCTGGCCGATCCCGCGGTGGAAGACATTCTCGTCAACGGCCACCTAGACGTGTACGTGTCGCGCCACGGTGTGCTGGAGCGCATTCCGGTGCGTTTTGCCGACAACAACCACCTGCTGCGCATTGTGCGTCGCATCCTCGCGCCGATTGGCCGCCGGCTGGATGAATCCAACCCGATGGTGGATGCGCGCCTGCCGGACGGTGGCCGTATCAACGTGGTCATTCCACCGCTGGCGCTGGAAGGGCCGGTGGTGTCGATCCGCAAGTTCCGCAAGGATCCGCTCAAGCCCGAAGACCTGCTTGGCCTGGGCACGATGAACGAGGAGATTGGCGCGCTGATCGATGCCGCCGTGCGGGCACGCTGCAACATCCTGGTGAGCGGCGGCACGAGCTCGGGCAAAACCTCGTTGCTCAACGCGATGGCGTATCACATCCCGATTACCGAACGCGTGATCACCATTGAAGACACGGCCGAGCTGTCGCTCAACCACCCGCACGTAGTGCGCCTGGAAAGCCGGCCCGGTGGCTTTGAAGGCACCGGTGTGGTGACGATTCGCGAGTTGCTGCGCAACAGTCTGCGTATGCGCCCGGACCGCATCATCGTGGGCGAAGTACGCGGTGGCGAAGTGCTGGAAATGCTGCAGGCCATGAGCACCGGCCACGATGGCTCAATGGGCACCATCCACGCCAGCAGCCCGCGCGAATGCCTGTACCGGCTGGAAATGCTGGCGGGTTTTGCCGGTTTTCAGGGCAGCGAGGTGAGCCTGCGCCGCCAGATCACCAACGCCATCGATTTCATCGTGCAGATCGGGCGCTTGTCCAACGGCAAGCGGCGCATCCTGTCGATCACGGAAGTCACCGGGCTGGGCGACAACATCATCTCCACGCAGGAGCTGTATCGCTACGAGCCCTATATCGGCCCCGACGGCGAGGAGGTCGATCGCTGGACGGCACTCGGCCTGCAGCCCCATTCGCCCAAGCTGGCACGCATGCGCAACAACGGGATGGAGGGCGGCGGTGGCATGGACGGTGGCATGAGCGGATTCGGCAACGGAGGCCGCTTCCATGTCTAGCGCAACGCTCTGGTTCGGCTGTCTGGCTCTTCTGCTGATGGGCGCGTCGCTCATGCTGTGGGCGGAGTCCGTGCGCCGACGTGAGCGAGAAGCTTCACGCAGCTTCGTGCGCGTGCAGACCGAGCAGATCAACGCGCGCTACCAGCCCAACGCAGAGGCGGCGCCGGTCAGCGTGCCCGACTCCCTGACTCGAGCCTGGAACGATGCGCTGCGCCGCGCCGACATCGAGCCAAGCCGGCGCTTCTACATGCTGTTGGTTGCGCCGGCGCTGGTGATTGCGCTGGTGGCATGGGCGGTGTTGGGGCTGCTGTCTGCGGTGATCGCGCTCATGCTGTACGCAACCATTGCGGTCTTTCTGTTCTGGAACCGCGCGCGGAAGATGAATGAACGCCTGCTGCAGCAACTGCCCGGATTCTTGGACGGCGTGGTACGCCTGATGAGCATCGGTAGCGCTGTGCCAGCGGCGTTCCAGGCTGCGAGTGCAAACACCGAGCAACCGCTACGCTCTTGCCTGATCGCCATCACACAAATGCAGCGTGCCGGCAAGGATCTTGATGCCGCAGTGCTGGCAGTTGGGCAGCAATACCGGGTCAACGAACTGGTCCTGCTGTCGTCGGTGCTACGCCTGTCTCTACGCTATGGCGGGCGCGCAGACATTGTGATGGAGCGTACTGCGGCGTTCATGCGTGACCGCCAGCATGCTCAGCGCGAGCTGCTTGCGCTGTCGGCCGAGACCCGTTTGTCAGCGTGGATCATTGGCCTGCTGCCGATGGTGGTCGGTGGTGTCATTGTCATGTTCAACGCCGCCTACATCATGTCGATGTGGCGTGACCCGTTCGGCAAGACGTTGATCATGACGGCATTCGGTATGGAAGTGGTAGGTGCTGTCATGCTCGCCCGGCTGGCGAAATCGGTCTAAGGGGGGCGCATGGACGACACGCTCATCACCCTCAGCTTGACCGCAGCAGCCGCAGGTGTGCTGGTGTTTGGCGGTTTGGCGCTGCGCGCGGCATTCACGCGGCATCGCAGCGCGCGCAAGCTCGATACGGCGCTATCCAACATGCGGGCAACGACTGCCAATCCGGCGGTCACTACGGGGGCACCAGCGGTACCGCCGGCAACCAAGGCGAGCCCTCACGGCCCTCGCGAGGCACAGAAGATTCAGCAGCAGATTGCCAAAGTGGGGCAGCGCTGGATCGATACGGGCCTGGGGCGCCGCATCGTCACCGAGGAAGATCGCAAGCTGCTGGAAGAGTGTGGCTACTACGGCGAACACGCGCGCACCATGTTTGGTGGTACGCGCATTGTGCTGCCGCCACTGCTGGCGGTTATTGGGGCGCTCAATGCGTCGTCGATCCTGTTTGTGTTCGTGTGGGGCATGGTCGGTTTTGCACTGGGCTATCTGGGCCCCAAGTGGTTGCTCGGGCGCCGCAAAGAGAACCGACGCCGTCGCGTGGATGACGAGTTGCCGGTCATGGTCGACATGCTGCGTTTGCTGCAAGGGGTGGGTCTGTCGATCGATCAGAGCCTGCAGGTGATCGCCAATGAGTTTCACAGCATGCTGCCGGTGCTGGCCGGTGAGTTTGGTCGAGCCAACCAGCAGTTCGCATCGGGCCGCCCGCGAGAGCAGACGTTGTTGCGCATTGCCAAACTGTTCGACAACGAAGATCTAAAGGGCCTGATCACGCTGCTCACACAGGTTGACCGCTTTGGCGGTGCTGTGCAGGAGCCCCTGCGCCAGTTTGGTGGTCGCCTGCAGGAGAGCCGCCGTGCCTGGTTGAAGGAGCGCGTTGGCAAGTTGACCGTCAAGATGACCGTGATCATGGTGCTGACGCTGCTTCCGGCCTTGTTGATCGTCACTGCGGGGCCAGGCTTCACGAGCGTGATACGCAGTCTGCAACATCACGAGGGAAATTGAGATGACACGACTCCCGATCACGACACGGGCTTGGATGGCGAGTCTGCCGGTCCTCACTGCACTTCTGGCGGGCTGCGGCTCGATGGCCACGTCAGACATGAGCCTGCGTGCCGATGCCGATATTGATATGGCACGTCAGCGTCAAAGCCAGGAGAAGGCCGAGATCACCAGCCCGGCGACGTACTTGTCGCTGATCCGCCGTATGCAGGAGCAGGGGCTGTACTACGCGTCGCTGGCACATATTGATGCCTACCAGCAGCGCTACGGCCGCACGCCGGAGGTGATGCTGTTGCGCGCCGACGCCCTGCGGGAGACTGACCAACTGGCTGCGGCCGAAGCCGACTATCGCGCCGTGGTGAGTGCAACGTCGACGATGGGGGCGGGCACGCAGGGAGCGCTGCTCAATGCTGGTGCGTGGCGTGGGCTGGGTATTACAGCGGGTCGCCAGGGCAACTTTGTCGAAGCGGCGCGTCGGCTGCAGGTCGCTGCGCAAGCCAATCCGACGGACGCCAATACCGCCAGCGACTACGGCTATGCCCTGATGCGCGCCGGCGAGGTCGAGCAAGCCCGTGTGCCCTTGATGCAGGCGCAACAGATGGCCGCTGGCAACCCCAAGATTGCAGGCAACCTGATGATCTGGCTGACCGTGAGCGAGCGCAAGGACGATGCCGCGTCGCTGGCTTCGCGCGCGCAACTGACGGCATCTGCCCGCAAAGCCATCGATGAAGACGTGGTGCGTGTGCGCAGCGCCTGGCGCGATCGGCGCATCGCCCGCGACACCGCGCTGGCAGCCCCGCGGGCTGTGGCGGTGGTTTCGCCTGCTGCGGCGTCTGCTGCGGCTGTGGCCAATGCTGGGAGTGCCGCGGCCCGCCCGCTGGCACTGCAGCGGGGCCGCTTACTTGACACGTTGGAGGTAGCGCAATGATGCATCGCATTCTGATGGGCGTTGGTATGGCGGCGTGGATGCTGTGCGGTATCGCCGGCGGGCAGGGCTTCTCGGGGGCGGACGCGCAGACCACCGTGTCGGCTGCGCCCAAAGCGGGCACCAATGTCAACGAGGCCACGCGTACGTTGCTCAAGGCCCAGCGCGATGGAACATATGCGGGCGAGCTCGTGCCGTTGCGTGGTGAGCAGGCTGCATTGGCGTACCAGCGCTACCTCAATTCATTCAACCAAACGATGCCGGGTCTGACCCAGCAGAACTCCGGAACGCGGGCATCCACGCAGAGCGTGGCCCAGCCGTCCGGGCGTTAAGCATCGTCACTCTTCCGCCGTGAAACGATCCGCCCCCCACCTTCGCCAAACCGCAACCACACTGGGCCGCATGCGCGGCGCGGTGAGCGTCATGACGGCTGTCTTTGTCGCCACGGTTGGCTTGGCCGTGCTCGTGTCGATCGACATCGGCAATCTGTTCTATACGCAGCGTGCGTTGCAGCGCTCGGCAGATCTGGCCGCCATGGCGGCGGCACAGCGGCTGGACTTGCCCAACGCAGCACAACAGGCGGTGGGGCAGAACGGGCTGACGGTTGATGGCACCAATGTCACGTTGGCGGTAGTGCCGGGGGTGTGGGATGCCAGCACCGGCACGGCGCCGACGTACTTCACTGCGCAGGCCGCCGTCGACGGCAACACCAATGCTGCGCAGGTGACGGTCACGCAGAACGTGCCGTATTTCTTCCTTGTCGGGAACCGCCAGTTGCAGGCGACGGCCATTGCAAAGAACACGTCCATCGTGGCGTTCTCACTTGGCTCTGGGCTGGCATCCGTCAACAACGGACTGCTGAATCAGCTGCTTGGGTATTTGCTGCACACCAACCTCAATCTTGACGCCGCCTCATACCAGGGGCTCGCCACGACCAATATCCGGCTGGCGGATCTGGCGGTTGCGCTCGGCGCGGGCTCCATGCAGCAGTTGCTGGCGCTGTCGCCCAGCCTGGGTAGCTTCTTTACCACTGTGATCTCGGTTGCATCGCAGTCAGGGCTGGCGGGGGTGTCGGTGGGTGGAGCAGGGGCCAGCAATACGCTGTCGTATGGCAGCGATCTGAATGTGCCGATCAACATCGGCGATGGTGGCGCCTCGTCACCTGGGCTGCTGTCGGTGCTGGCACTGGCTGGTAACGAGCAGGCTGCGCTGAATGCCACTGTGAACGTGCTTGATCTGCTGACGACCGCGGCGCAGATTGCCAATAGCCAGTCGGCAGTGAACGTGGCCCCCGTCACACTGAACCTTGTTGGGCTGGGCGCTGTCACGCTGTCGTTGAAGATCATCGAACCGCCGGCGATTGCGGTCGGACCACCGGGGCAGTTTCTGTCTGGGCCGAATGCGGGGCAGTGGAGGACGCAGGCTCGGACTGCGCAGGTGCGGTTGGGGGTCGGGGTCGTGGTGGGCGCACCGGGACTGCTGGCCGTGAGCGTTCCGATTGGCCTGCAAGTCGCGGCGGCTCAGGCCCATGCGAAATCGACTAGCTGTACGGTTCCTCGTACCAGCTCGACGGCCACGATCTCCGCCCAGCCTCAACCCGTTTCGCTGTGTATTGCTACCGGTGCAGATACGGCGGTGAGTGGCGCAATGAATTGCGCAGCCGCGTCTCCCGCACCTCTGGTGGATTTGGGGCCCCTCGTCGGGTCAGTGAGTATCAAGGCCAATGTGTCACCGGCGGCCAATTCCAACTGGGGCGATGAAACCATTGCGGCCACGCAAATTGGCCAGAATCCGCAGACGGATACCAGCGGGAACTCTCCGCCACGTGTGGCGACCCAGGCCGTCTTCAGTTCGATCTTGAACAGCAACCTGAGTCAGCTTCAACTCAATGTGACTCTTCTTGGGGTAACCGTTCCGCTAGGGGCGGCTCTGGCGCCCGTCATTGCACCAGTGATCGCGCTGATTGGCTCGACCCTTGACGCCGTCCTGACCCCCTTGCTCAAAGCGCTCGGCATCCAAGTCGGGTACGCCGACATCAATCTCCTCTCGCTCGACTGCGATGCTGTCGAGTTGGTCTACTGACATGGAAGCGACGACATGAAAACCGATCGCTGGGCGTACGAAACGCTTGAGATATTCGTCTGGGAAGGCCGCCACGATATTGCCGACCGTGTGGCGCGGTTCATGGCGCCGTTTGGGGCGGAGGTGATCCGCGCGGGCGGCATCGACTTCCAGCCGGCCGAGCCGCGCCTGAAGCCGGCGGTGGCCGTCATCAGCGCGTCGGTCGTGGAAAGCGGCGGCTTTACGGTGCTCGATTGGCAGGCAGCGCAGGGCATGCCTGTGATCTGGGTAGCGGCAGACACGCAGCATGATTCGAGCCGTTTCCCGCCGGAATACACCTACGTGCTCGGGCCGGACTTTGGCGCGACCGAGCTGCGTGCACAGATCACCAAGGTCTTGCCGTCGATGTCGTCGGCGCAGGGGCAGGCCCCTGACCAGAGCGACCTCGTGGCCGCGTCGCCTGCCATGCATGGGCTGCTGGAGCAGGTCGACACCTTTGCCGACTGCGACAGCAACGTCATGCTCTACGGCGAGACCGGTGCCGGCAAAGAGCGCATCGCCCGTCTGCTGCACGACAAGAACAGCATGTATGGCAAGGGCCCGTTTGTGGCCGTCAACTGCGGTGCCATTCCGGATGGGCTGTTCGAATCGCAATTCTTTGGTCACGCCAAGGGCGCATTCACGGGGGCCATGTATGCGCACCGCGGCTATTTCGAACAGGCCAACGGCGGCACGCTGTTCCTTGATGAACTGGGCGATCTGCCGCTGTATCAGCAGGTCAAGCTGCTGCGCGTGCTGGAAGATAGCGAATGCACGCGGCTGGGCTCGACCGTGCCCGTGAAGCTGGATTTCCGGCTGGTGGCCGCGACCAACAAGAACCTGCGCGAGATGGTCGCCACCGGCAAGTTTCGGGCAGACCTGTACTTCCGCCTGGCGGTGATCGAACTGCGCATTCCCAGCCTGGAGCAGCGCGGCGCGGACGACAAGGTAGCGCTGCTGCTGTCCTTCCTGCGGCATCTACTGGGCGACAAGGCTTACGAGAGCATGCCGCCGGTGCCGGAGTGGGTGAGGGCGTCGGTTGGCCGCGCGTACTTTGCCGGCAATGTGCGCGAGTTGCGCAATCTGGCTGAGCGCCTCGGTATTACCCTGCGCCAGTTCGGTCGCTGGGACGAGACCCGCATCCTGCCCCTGTTTGCCGGCCTGCAGCGCGACGCCTTCGAGCGCGAGACCCATGGCGGCAACGGGGGCAATGGCCACGACCGTGGCAATGGCAGCGATGAGGAGCGCCGCCGCATCCTGGCCGCGCTGGATGCCAACAACTGGCGCCGCCAGGACACTGCCGCCACCTTGGGCATCAGCCGCAAGGTGCTGTGGGAAAAGATGCGCAAATACCAGATTGCCGATGGCGAAACCGAGTTGCGCGAGCTGGAGTGACACCAAACAACACCCCCCTGTCTGACGGCCCCCTGGCGCGCCACTCGGGCGGCGGATCGCGTATAGTTTTCGGCTGCAACACCTGCGCAGAATCCACAGGGTCGAGATGACAACAACAAAACAGTCAGGGAAAGCGTCGCAACAGGCGTTTCAGAGGGGATTGGCCATTGCGGCCGCGGTGGCAGCCATGGCGGGCACCGCCGCCTGCACATCGGCCGTGGCGCAAAGCCCGGCAGCACCACCCACCGCCATTGCACCGATTGCCGCGGCTGCACCTGTGCCGGCACTGACCGCCACGGTTGGTCAGGCCAACGCAACTGCGGCCACCAGCACGCCCACTGCCAGCAATAGCGTCGCCCGCGCCGAGAGCCCGGCCGGCAACAGCACCGTTCTTGAGTTGCAGCGCCGCATGCAGGCCCACGAATTGTCGGAGCTGCGCACCACCTACAACGGCGCCTACGGTGCCAGCCTGCTGTTTGCCCAGAGTGACCTGACCTACTACGTGACGCTGTTCCAGCAGAAGGACCTCTGGCGCGTCATCAAGACCACCAACGAAGCCTCTGCCGAGCGCCTGTACAACGAGTTCGCCAAGCAGACGCGTACGATGGCCGATCTGGAGCTGCAGCGCATCCGCCTGGAGGCCCAGAAGGAGCGTTCCGAGCGCCAGATCGCTGCACAGGAAGAAAAGCTGCGTGGCCTGAAGACCGACCTGGACATCCAGCGCCAGCAGCAGGCCCAGGCGCAGGAGCGCCAGAAGGTTGCCCGCTCCGAAGCCGATACGCTGGACGTGGAACGCCGCGCCGCCCGCGCCCGCGTGGACGAGCTGCAGCGCCAGATTCGCGCGCTGGAAGCGCAGGTCAACGCGCCGTTCACGCCGTCGCAGCGCAATCGCTGATCGGCACGTCGCAGTACCCCAGATCGGGCGGCCCACGGGTCGCCCGATGCACTTTTAGGGGCTGGTATTCAAACACGGTGATGACGTTTGATGCCGAACCGGGTGGCGCGTACATTGGCGGACAACCCATTTTCGCAGTCGACCGCGCATGCGTTCCGCCTCCGAGTTGCCCGCCAACGCCTCAGCCGCCGCCGCGGCGCCCATTCCCCAGCCCAAGGGCTTGCCCTGGTTGGGCAACCTGCTTCAACTGCCCAAAGACGGCCTTGCCCAGGCGCTGCTGGAAACCAGCCGGCAGTTTCCCGAAGGGATCTATCAACTCGACTTTGGCGGCCGCCGCGTGCCGTTTGTCTATTCCGCCGACCTGGTGGCCGAGCTGTCCGACGAAACGCGCTTTCGCAAGCTGATCGGCCCGCCGTTGTCCTTCCTGCGCGCCGGAGCGGGCGACGGCCTTTTCACCGCCCACCAGGACGAGCCCAACTGGGGCAAAGCCCACCGCATCCTGCTGCCGGCCTTCAGCCAGCGCGCCATGAAGGGCTACTTCGACGTGATGCTCGAAGTGGCCAATGCGCTGGCAGACAAGTGGACGCGCCAGGGTCCCGACGCCGACATCCCCGTGGCCGACGACATGACGCGGCTCACGCTCGACACCATCTCGCTGGCCGGCTTCGGATACCGCTTCGATTCGTTCACTACACCCGAACTGCATCCGTTCCTGGCGGCCATGGTGGGGGTGCTGTCCGAGGCGATGGGCAAGCTCACGCGCTTGCCGCTCAAAGACAAGTTCATGCGCGAGCACCATCGCCGCTTCGAGCAGGATGTGGCCGCCATGCACCAACTGGTGGACGAGGTGATCCGCACACGCCGCCATGCGCAAGACGGTGGCACGGGCGCGAGCGATCTGCTGGGCCTGATGCTCAACGCGCGCGATCCGGTGACGGACCTGCCGCTGGACGACACCAACATCCGCTTCCAGGTCATCACCTTCCTGATTGCGGGGCACGAGACCACCAGCGGGATGCTGACGTTCGCGCTGTACCTGCTGTTGCGCCATCCCGCCGTGCTAGCCCAAGCCTATGCCGAAGTCGATCGCGTGTTGCCGGGCGATACCGTGCCGCAGTACGCGCATCTGGCGCAGCTCGACGTGATCGAGCGCGTGCTGAAGGAAACGCTACGCCTGTGGCCCACGGCCCCGAGCTTTGGCGTGGCGCCGTATGAAGACACCCGCATCGGCGGCCGCTATGCCATCCGCAAGGATCAGCGCGTGGTGACCGTACTGATGGCGCTGCATCGTGACCCTGCGGTGTGGGATCGCCCCGAGGTGTTTGACATCGACCGTTTCCTGCCCGAAAACGAAGCCCGTATCCACCCACACGCCTACAAGCCCTTCGGCAACGGCGAGCGTGCCTGTATCGGCCGCCAGTTCGCGCTGACCGAAGCCAAGCTGGCGCTGGCGGTGATCCTGCAACGCTTTGCGCTGTCCGACCCGCATGACTACGCGTTCCACATCAAGGAGACGCTGACGCTCAAGCCGGACGGCTTCCACCTGCGTGCGCGGCTGCGCAATGCACGCGAGCGGTTGTTGGTTGTGATGCCGTCGCCAGCCGGTGCCGTGGCGGATGCCGATGCACAAGCCACGCTGGCCGGTGGCGGAGAGCCAATGCATGTGCTGTACGGCGGCAGCCTTGGCACGTGCCAGGATATTGCCGAGCAGATTGCCGCCACTGCATCGCGCGCAGGCTTTGATGCCAAGGTGGCGCCGCTGGATGCCATTGCCGATGCGCTGCCGCAGCAGGGCACGCTCGTCGTGGTGGCGGCCACCTACAACGGCCGTGCGCCGGACAGCGCCCGCACCTTGGAAGCGCGGCTCGATTCGGCCGACGCACTGGTCCGGCAGGCGCCCGGTTTGCGCTATGCCGTGCTGGGTTGCGGTAACTCGCAGTGGCCGGCGTTCCAAGCGTTTCCCAAGCGGGTGGAGGCCATGCTGGCTGCGTCCGGCGCGCAAGCCATCGTGCCGCGCGGCGAGGCCGACGGCAACGGTGGTTTCGATGCCGCCGTCGATGCCTGGACACGCAACCTGTGGAGCACCCTCGGTACGCGCCAGGTGCAGACCGACGCGGCCGCCGTGAGCGTGCGCTACCTCGCGCCTGACGCCGTACGCGCCGCAGTGCTGCCGGCTGCGGCGCGCAGCATGACCGTGCTCGCCAACGAAGAACTCGTCAGCGATCCAACCGGTCTGTGGGATTTCACCCGAGAGGCCCCACGCGGCCCGACGCGTCACCTGACCGTGCGGCTGCCAGAAGGCGTGACCTATGCCACCGGCGACCACCTTGCCGTCTACCCGCGCAATGCCGATGACCGTGTCGAGGCGGCCATCGCCCGGCTCGGCCTGGAAGGCGAAGCGCTCGTCACGTTGACAGCGCAGCATGCCCATGTGCGCCATCTGCCGCTCAACCAGCCCGTGACCGTGCGCCAGTTGCTGCGCGACTTTGTTGAGCTACAGGACACCGCCACCGCGCGCGATGTCACCGCGCTGCACGCGATCACGCGTTGCCCGTTCACGCGCAGCCAGCTTGCCATGTGGATCGAAGGGGAGGCAGCAGCGCAACGCTTCGATCAGGACATCCAGGCCGCGCATGTAAGCGTGCTGGATCTGCTGCTCCGCTTTCCTGCCATTGAACTGACATTGGAGGGCTTCCTCGCGCGCCTGGGCGCCATGCGGCCGCGCTTCTATTCGATCGCCTCGTCGGCACGTGTCTCGCCGGATGTGGTTGCTCTGACGGTGGGCACGGTGTCGGGGCCGGCTTGGTCGGGTGTCGGTACGTATCGCGGCACGGCATCGAACTACCTGATGCAGTTGCCGACCGGCGCGGAGATCGCCGCCACGGTGCGCACGCCCAACCCGCCGTTCGCGCCCGATGCGGACGCCAGCAAGCCGATGGTGCTGATCTGTGCCGGCACGGGCATCGCGCCGTTCCGGGGTTTTCTGGAGGAGCGTGCCACGCTGCAGGCAGCAGGCGAGACCGTTGCGACATCGCTGCTGTGCAACGGCAGCCGGCATCCTGAGCACGACTTCCTGTACCGCGATGCCCTGCGCACCTGGGAAGATGCCGGCGTGGTGCGTGTCTTCCAGGCGTACTCGTGCGTGGACGACCACCCGCATCGCTTTGTGCAGCACGTCTTGTGGGATGCGCGCGAGGCCGTGTGGGCTGCATTCGACGCGGGCGCCACGCTGTACGTTTGCGGCGATGGCCGCGCTATGGCGCCGGCCGTGCGCGACACACTCATCCGCATGTACCAGGCGCGCTACGCCAGCGATCTGGCCACCGCATCGGACTGGCTGACCGCACAGATGCAATCCGGACGCTACCGGCAGGACGTCTTCAACTGAGGCTGTCGGGCGTACCCCGGCTCGCCGCACCGCCGCACCGCCGCATCGTCCTACTCGCCTGGGCGGGGGCGGGCACGCCGCATGTTACGATTTGCGCTTGAAGCACCGCGTTTTTGAGCACGGCGACGCACAGTCTGACGTGTCCGGCGCGGCGCTTCTGCGAGGAGAAATGACGATGTGGCGCCGAATCAAAGCGTCCTGGATGGCGATTTTGGTACTGACCCTGCTGGGTGTCGGGTACTTGTGGATGTACCGGTTCGAGCCACTGCTCTCCGGTGAGGCGGGTAGCGATGTGTTCGTGTGGGACCGCTGGACCCACCGCGTCTGTGCGCTGACCGACAGCGGCGCAGCCACCGAATGGCGCTGCGACAACGCCATGGAAACCGACGGCAGCGGCAACACCAACAACTCCGACGTGTCCACCCGCCTGCGCATGCGTGACGCTGTGCAGCGCATCAAGCTGTAATTCTCCGCGCCCGCCGTTCGTTGCGGGCGCTGGTCCTTCCGCGGTTCCTTCTGCTTCAGCCCACGCTGGGCTCTGCTGCATCCACCAGTTCCGGTGCCGACACGGCCGGCAGTTTGCGCACCTGTGCGGCTTCCATGCGGCCGTGGCGATGAAACGGCCCCAGGTTTTGCGGTTGCCCCGATTCCAGCGCACGCTCGATGGCGGCCAGGATGCGCACGTCGGCCAGCCCTTCCTCGCCATTCGGCTCCGGCTCAAGGTCGTTCAGGATGCAGTCGGAAAAGTACTGCAGCTCGCCGCCAAACTGGTTGCTGGCATCGAACGCGCGTTCATGCGTGTGGCCGCCAAGCGTGAGACGGTGCCGCAGGCCCGAGCCAAACGTAAAACCCGGTGATACCTCCAGATCGCCCTTGGTGCCGAGAACGCGGTACTGGTCGACCCACGTTGCGCTGTAGCTGACGGTGAGCTGCGCGACGCGCTGATCGGCAAAGCGCAATGTCACCGCAACCGTGTCGTCAAAGTTGAAGGGCAGGTCCGGATTCCGCACGCCGACGGCTGCCACTTCCACGGGCTCCTCACCGAACAGGTTGCGCACGGCGTTGATCGGGTACACGCCCATGTCCGACACTGGGCCCGCCCAGTAGCCGTGACTGGCACGGTGATTGGACGGCGCGACCGATTGGCTGAACACGGCCGAGAACGCGCGAATGTGCCCCAGCTTGCCTGCCCGCACGAGTTCAATGGCGGCCAGCGTGGCCGGCTCGAAATGCAGCCGGTACGCGATCATCAGTTTTGCGTTGCCGTGGTGGGCCGCTTCGATCATGGCTTCGCAATCGGCCTCGCTGGTGGCCATGGGTTTTTCCAGCAGCACGTGGATGCCGCGTTGCAGCGCGGGCAGCGCGTACTGCCGGTGCATGTCGTTGGGCAGCGCGAGGTAGATGGCGTCGATCTCGCCGCCGGTCAGCAGGTGTTCGTAATCGGCATAGTCGTAGACGTGTGCGATGCCGTAGCGCCCGGCCAACGCGTTGGCCTTGGCGGTGTCACCCGTGACCAGCGCGGTGACGACGGAGTTGCCGCTATGCGCCACGCCGGGCAGGAAGGCCGCCTGGGAGATCCACCCGGCGCCGACCACGGCATAGCGCACCGGCCGGTGCTGGGTGCGGGCTGGGGTGGCCTGCAGAGCAGGTTCGGCCTCGTGAAAAGCGGTAGACATGACAACTCCTTTGCAATCGTTGCGCACGGAAGTGACGCGCCATGGTGCGACGCGTCATTCAGTGCGGGCTCCGCAACCATGTAGCAAAGGCGATGCCCGCGGACGCCCGAGGGCGTCACATCGGGCTTGGCGGCAAGTCAGGCGTGTTCGGCGCGGCTGTCGGTGGGAGCCTGTTCGCGCTCGTTCAGGCCGTAGTCGCGAACCACATGCGCGATGCGCAGGCGGTAATCGGCAAACGCGCTCTCGCGGCCGACATGCTGCGCGCTGCGGTGCTGCTCCAGGTTGCGCCACGCCTTGATGGCCTCTTCATCACGAAAGAACGATAGCGAGAGCAGCTTGTCGGGGTTGGTCAGGCTCTGGAAGCGCTCGACCGAAATGAAGCCGTCGATCTGCTCCAGCAGCGGCTTCAGGCGCGCGGCAATGTTGAGGTAGGTATCACGCTGGCCGGCGGCGGGCACGACTTCAAAGATGACGGCGATCATGGCGAGGCTCCTGGTGGATGGTCGGATTGTCGAAACGTCAGGTCAGGCTTGGAATACTGGGATGCGTGCGTTGGGGGATGAGCGGTAGGTGATCTCGCCAAGGTTGGCGAGCCAGCGCGCAATGCCTGGTAGGCGCAACAGATGCTGCACGGTTTCGCGTGCAATCACCACTGCCAGGGTCTCGGCTGGGCAACGGTGCACGCCGCCACCGAAAGTCCATAGGCGTGGCTGGGCGCGATCGAGGCGCAAGCGCAGCGGATCGGGGTTGGCCGTGGCATCCACATTGGCGGCGGCCAGTAGCACGAGGATGCGGTCGCCCGCGTGCAACGGCTGTCCGAGCAGTTCGGTGTCGTGGGCGACAAAGCGGCGCGTGTTCTGCACCGGCGCGTCCAGGCGCAGGACTTCTCGCACGAAGGGCTCGATCGCCTCAGGCGCTGTGCGCAGGCGCTCGATCAGTTCCGGGTGCCGCGCCAGCGTGACGATGCTGTTGCCCAGCAGCCCGGCGCATGCGTCATAGGTTTGCGCAAGCAGGGCGGCGAGGTTGCTGATCTCGGCATCGTCATCGCTGGTGGCGAGCGGCGAATCGGCAAAGCGTTGCTGCAGGCGGCCGACAGCGGCATCTGCTTGTTCGACGGTCGATGCACTGGTGTTGGGGCCGAGCGCCACCAGGTAGGCGGCAATGTCGGCCTGGCAGGCGTGCGTGTCGGCCTGATCGCCCAGCAGCGTTTGCGCGATGGCGGCCAGTGGTACGCGGAAATGCGCGTCGGTGTTCAACGCGGCGTCCAGTGCGGCCGCATCGGGCAGCGCGGCATGCGCTTGCTGCTGTGCGCGGGCGGCCAGCGCGGCCACATCCAGCCGGCCCAGCGCAGCCATCACCGTGGCTTTGCGTGCGCCGTGGTCTGGCCCGTCGATCTGCCGGACGAGGCGGCCGAAGAACGCGCCGGTTGACGATGCGGCGACTGCGTTGGGCACGCGTTCTTCTGCGGGGCGGACGCGGCAGGCGGCGCTGTTGAGCACGGCATCCACCGCATTGGCGCCGGCGGCAACCCACCAGCCGAGTGCGGCATCGAAGTAGAAAGGGCGCGTGGCGGCCAGCTCGGCGTAGTACGGCGTGGGGTCGGCATGCACGATGGCCTGCAGCGGGTCGGCGGGCGGGGCGAGGGTGATGTCCATGGCGGCGGTCGGCCTGATAGAGGGGGCGGTGGCGGGAGTAAGATGGCTCCTATTGTCTGGACTGGCCCGGCGCCTGTCACGCACCAACAGTTTGGTCTGCATCGAACCATGACCGCATCTTCCCAAGCAACACAACCTGATATCGGCCGGGTGGCCGCCACCATTGGCGATCCGACCCGCATCCGCATGCTGCTGCTGTTGATGGAAGGCCGCTCGCTCACCGCCAAGGAGTTGGCCTACGGCGCGGGCGTGGAACCCGCCACGGCCAGCGCGCACCTGCGCCGGTTGGAGGCCGATGCGCTCATCACGTCGCTGGCCAGCGGGCGCTACAAGTACTTCGGGCTGCGCTCGCCGGCGGTGGCGGAAATGATCGAATCGCTGCTGGTGGTGGCACCAGAAAAACCCGCAGACCCGCGCCGTTCGACCGTGCCCGAGAATCTGCGCGCAGCACGGTTGTGCTACGACCACCTGGCCGGGCAACTTGGTACGGAGGTGTCGGAGAAACTGCTGGCGTGCGGCTGGCTTGAGCAGCTCGATGAGACACATGCCGCCTATGACGTCACGCCAGAAGGGGAGCGTGCCTTTGCCGCCATCGGTGTCGATGTGGCTGTCTTGCGCAGCGGGCGCCGCCGCTTTGCTTACGGCTGCATGGATTGGAGCGAGCGCCGCCCGCATTTGGCTGGCGCGCTCGGGGCCGCAGTGGCGGAGCGCTGCATTGCGCTCGGCTGGCTCGCGCGGCAGAAACACTCACGTGCGCTGGCGATGACCGACCTCGGGCAGCGTGAGTTGCACGCATGGCTGCGCACCGCGTAGCTGCCCGCCGTCGTCAACTGGCGCTGCGAACCGCGCTCACGTAGTCGCGCTGGAACACGCACATCCGCAAGGCGTTGTGATACGCGCCGTTGCTGAAGAACTCTTCGATCAGCTCCCCCTCACGCTGGAAGCCGCACTTCTCGTACACGTGGATCGCGCGCTTGTTCTCCACGTCGACGACCAGATACAGCTTGTGCAAGTTCAGCACCATGAACGCGTAGTCGACGGCCAACCGGGTCGCGGTTGATGCATAGCCGTGCCCCTGCCAGCCGGGCGCGATGATGATCTGGAACTCGCCACGGCGGTGGATGTAGTTCAGCTCCATCAGCTCGACCAGGCCAACGGCTTCACCGGCATCGTTCTCGCAGATGAAGCGGCGCTCGCGCTGATCATGCACGTGGCGGTCGTAGAGTTGCGAGAGTTCGGTGAAGGTCTCGTACGGTTCTTCGAACCAGTAGCGCATGATCTTCGCGTCGTTGTTCAGCTCGTGCACGAAGCGCAGGTCATTGCGCTCCAGCGGGCGCAGGGAAAGGTCGCGGGCTTTTTCGATCACCATGGTGTTGTCCTTGTTGTGTTGAGGGCGCGCGCGGCATCGCATTGACGCCCTGCGTTGTCAGCAAGGACGTGTCGCTGCCGATGCGTGTTTGCGCTGCGGTTGTGCGCGCCTGCGTCGATCCAGATACAGCCACCACCCCGTTGCCGCAAAGACCGGCAGCATCAACGCGCCGATCAGCACCAGCACCACGCCGATAGGCCCGAAGTAACGCCCATTATGTAGCGGCAGCATGCCGGCCAGCAGGCGCTGCATCGGTGGCTTGTTGGCGAAGGATTCGTTGCGGATGACCACGCCGGTGGCTGCATCGAGCGTCAGGCGGTTGAAGGCGCGGTCGTGCGGTGCGTCGAGCGGGAGCCAGTTGATGTCGACCTTGCCGGTGCGGGCATCGTCGATGCGCAGGGTGGCCGTTGCATAGTTCGACGCGTTGGGGAGGAAAGCGTTCCAGGTGCGCTCCAATGCCGCATCGCCAAGCGGTTTGCGCGGGCCTTCCACCGGCTTGGTCTTGGCTGTTACGGGCATGCCGGCCATATGCTGCAGGCCATCGCGATACCAGTCATATGCCCAATACAGTCCGCTGAACGCAGCCAGCAGATACAGCGGCAGCACCAGCGTGCCAATGACGGTATGCACATCCCACCAACGGATGCGCCCGCTACGGCTCCAGCGGATGACGAGCCAGCTGCGCCAGTTCGTCACGCGGCGCGGCCAGCGCAGGTACAGCCCTGACAA
Organism: Ralstonia sp. A12; assembly: GCF_000801955.1. Taxonomy (GTDB): domain Bacteria; phylum Pseudomonadota; class Gammaproteobacteria; order Burkholderiales; family Burkholderiaceae; genus Ralstonia. The sequence continues at coordinate 81,073 of NZ_JSZO01000012.1, read as the reverse complement.
CGCCATCACCACCAGCGCAATCGTGCTGGCACCGACGATCTGCTTGCCGATCTCGTCGGCCAGCAATGTCCGGTGCAGCAGTTTGACGGTGGCGAAGAAGCGTTGCCCGCGCGCCTCGGGCAGCAGGGTGCCAGTGGCCGGGTCGATGTAGCGCAACTCGCCGCGGCTGCTGCCGCCGTGCTTGCCCGGCGGCCAGGCGTACCAGATACGCCAGGGCTCGGCGGGGTCCGATGCTGCGGTGATGAAGGTGACGGGGCGCTCAGGCATGGCGGCGCGCGCCTGTGCGGCCACCGGCGCCAGCATGGGCGCGGGGCCGGTACGCGCCGGCAGGCTGAGTACGCTGGGGTTGAGCCAGCGCAGCAACACCTCGTCATAGGCCATCAGCGCACCGCTGATGCCGACGACGGCCAGCACTACGCCGGCTGACAACCCGATCAGCCAGTGCAGACGGAAGAGCACCCGTCGCAGCATCGCGTGTTTGCCCGTTACACGCTTACATCTTGTAGCGCACGCCCAGCAGCGCCATGCGTGGTGCACCCGGCATGTTGTAGTTCTCTGCACCGCCGTGGGCCGAGACGTAGTACGCGCAGTTGAACAGGTTCTGCAGATTGAGCGTCACGTCGACGTTCTTGCTGCGATAACCCGCACCCAGGTCGACGGTCATGTAGCCGGGCAGCGTCGTCACGTTGTACTGCGACGCATAGCGCGAGGCTTCCGCACGCACACCGCCGGCCACGTAGAAGCCGTTGGGCAGATCGTGCTTGAGCCACAGCGAGCCGCTATGCCGCGGCGTGAGCGACGGCTGGTTGCCGTTGACCGCCACGCCACCGCTGCGATCGTTCGGGTTTTCCAGGCGGCCATTCAGGTAGGCATAGCTCGCCACCAGCGACCACGTTTTGACGACTTCGCCCGTGAACGACAGCTCCAGCCCGCGCGTGCGCTGCGTGCCGATGGGCACGCCCAGGCCAGTGGCCGGATCGGCGGCTGTCAGGTTGGTCTGCTTCATGTCGAACAGCGCGGCCGTCACGCTGGCACCAGCCGACAGGTCGTACTTGGCACCGATCTCGTAATTGGTGGTCGACTGCGGCGCCAATGCACCGCTGTTGGCGAAGAATGTGAAGCTGTCAGCCAGCGGTTGGAACGAGCGGCTGTACGACGCATACAGCGAGAGCGGCTCGATCGGGTGATACACCACGCCCAGGCGCGGGCTGACCGGCTTGTCGGTACGTGCGAGATCCTGGTTCTTGGGCGTGAGGTCGTCACGGCTCTGTTTGAGGATCTCGTAGCGCAGGCCGGCCAGCACCGTCCATTGCGGCGAGAACTTGATCAGGTCCTGCACATACGCGGCGTACGTCTCGTTGTGCGAGAGGCCGTAGTTGGTGGGCGTGGCGTTGCCCGGCACCGTAGGCAGCAGCGGCAGCACCGGGTTGAACAGGTTGACGTTGAAGTTGCCCGGGGTGGACGCCACGCGGTCGCTCTTGTCCTGGTAGCCCAGTTCGATACCGTACAGCAGCGTGTGCTGGATGCCCCAGGTCTCGGCCTTCTGCGTCAGCTCGTTCTGCCACACGGTGCCGCGATCGCTGCGGTTGCGCTGGTTGACGTTGAGCGTGACGGTCGGCGGGGTGGCCAACGTCGGGCCGTCATTGACGCTCTTCACGGTCGTGTAGTTGTTGCGACCAAGCGAGTATTCGTAGTTGCGCACCACGCTGTGGAACGACCACTTGTCGTTGAAGCGGTGGTCCAGCGTGCCGGTCACGCTCTTGACCGTGGTGTCGATGTTGCCTGCGCCTGCATCAGACGAACCGTAGCGCGTGCCGATGGGCACATCCACCGGGCGGCCGTGGTACGAAGGCACGCCCTGGTCGGCAATGCGCTTGTCGTGCAGGTAGTCGAACTGCACCGTCAGCTTGGTATCGGGCGACAGGTTGAACAGGAACGACGGCGAGACGGCCTGGCGGCGCAGGAAATAGTCGTTGCGGAAACCGCCCGAATCCTCCACCGCGCCAGTAATGCGTGCGCGGATGGCGTCGTCGTTGATGGAGGTGTTCAGGTCGAACTCGGCGCGGTTCTGGCGCTCGGTGCCCACCAGCACGCCAATCTCGGCCAGCGGCGTGGCCAGCGGCTTCTTGGTGACGCGGTTGATGATGCCGCCCGACGAGCCACGTCCATACAGCACGGCAGCCGGGCCTTTCAGGACTTCAATGCGGTCGATGTTCGACAGGTCACGGAAATACAATGAGTCATCGCGCAGGCCGTCGACGTACTGATCGTTGATCGACGAGAAACCGCGAATGGTCACCTGATCGCGCTGCGCATCACCCAGCGAAGCCGATACGCCCGGTACATTGCGCAGCGTGTCGTTGAGCGACAACGCGCCCTGGTCCTGAATCACCGCACGCGGCACCACGTTGATCGACTGCGGAATCTCGCGCAGCGGCACGGGAATCTTCGTGGCCGTGTTGGCGACAGGCGTGTCGTAGCTCGTGTTGCTGCGCGTGCTCTTGGTGATGGTGGTCGGCAGCGTGCCGGCATCGGCAGCCGCAAGCGTGTCGGCAGCAGCCGCCACGTGCATCATCGGCAGGGTTCCAAGGACGGCCAGAGACAGGCGCAGACGTTTCGGCGGCATTGCAGTTCCCGTAAAGTAAAAAGCCCCGGTGTGGGGAAGGGCGCCGTCTTCTGCGGCGCCTTCACTTTGTGAAGGCGCAGATAATAATGAGAACAATTCCTATTTACAAGAAAGTTAAATCATGCTTTTGACGGGAGGTAACGTTTGCAGGTACAAGACGCAGCAACTTTCCACGAGTCAATTGCAAATTTGCGGCACCAAGTTGCGTGCGCGGCGTCTGACTCAGTTGCTTTTTGCCTTTTCTTGATATGTCGTCTTCACCACATCCATCGACTCCCCTGCGCGTTGCCCTGGTGGGCTACGGCTATGCGGGCAAGCTGTTCCACGCCGCCCTGATCGACGCCACCCCCGGTCTGCGCCTGCACGTGATCGGTTCGAACCGGCCGGACACCGTGCTCGTGGATCGGCCAGACGCTGTGGTTTGCGCGCCCGAGGCGGCAGCGGTGCACCCGGACGTCGACCTCGTCGTCATTGCCGCGCCCAATGACCGCCACGCGCCGTTGGCCGAAGCGGCGTTGCGTGCCGGCAAGCACGTTGTGGTGGACAAGCCCTTTACCGTCACGCTGGCAGAGGCGCGCCATCTGGCCCGTGTGGCCCGCGAGACCGGCCGCTTGCTGTCGGTCTTCCAGAACCGGCGTTGGGACAGTGATTTCCTCGCCGTACAGGCCGTGCTCGCCAGCGGTGCCGTTGGTGACGCGATGCACGTGGAAGCGCATTTCGACCGTTATCGCCCGCAGGTGCGTGCGCGCTGGCGCGAACAAGCCGGGCAGGGCACCGGCATCTGGTTTGATCTCGGCCCACATCTGATTGATCAGGCATTGCTGCTGCTCGGCCTGCCAGATGCGGTGAGCGCATCGTTTGCCCAGCAACGCCCTGGTGCGGAGACCGCCGATTGGGCACACGTGGTGCTCCACCACGGCGAGCGCCGCGCCATCCTGCACGCCAGCATGCTGGTGGCGGGCGGTGCGCCGCGCTGGATCGTGCACGGCACGCTTGGCTCGTTCATCAAGCGCCGCATGGATCAGCAGGAAGCACAGTTGCTGGCTGGCATGACGCCTGGCGCGCAAGGCTGGGGCGTTGATGACGATGCGGGCAGCCTCATCGACGGCGCAACGTTTTCGGCAAGCGATATCGCCACACCCGCGGGCGATCAACGTGCGTACTACGCCGCCGTGCGCGATGCCATCCTCGGCCAACGCGCCAACCCCGTTCCGCCGGTACAGGCCGTAGCCGTGATGGCCGTGCTCGAGGCGGCCATCGCCGCCGCCGAAACCGGCACCGCCGTCGTGCCAGACCTGACCGATACCGAACGTGCCGATTGGCTTGCCCTCATGTCCACCATGCCGGAGGCCACCTCGTGAACGGCGTCGTCATCCTGTTGTTGGCGGCGGGCGGCCTGCTCGCCGTGGTGGCGCTGGTGCAGATGCTGGCGTCGCGGTTGACGTTGCCCGAATCGACGCTGCTGGCGCTGGCGGGTATCGGCATCGGCGGTGCGTATGTGGGCTTGCAGAACACGGCGCCTGCATTTGCTGCGACCTTCTTCGCGCCGCTCATTGATCCAAGCTGGCCGGCCGAGGCCTATCTGTGGCTGTTCCTGCCGCCGCTGCTGTTTCAGGCGGCGTTGTCGGTGGACGTGCGCAGCATGGCGCCGGATGCCGCGCCCATCCTCATGCTCGCCATCGTGGCGGTGATCGTGGCCACGGGCGTCATTGGGCTGGCGGCGGCGGCTGTCACGCCGTTCGGCATCGTCACGTGTCTGCTGCTGGGCGCGATGATCGCCACGACGGACCCCTCCGCCGTGATTGCCGTGTTTCGTGATGTAGGCGCACCGGCGCGGCTGATCCGGCTGGTGGAAGGTGAGGCGCTGCTCAACGATGCGGCCGCCATTGCCATCATGGGCGTGCTGCTGGCCATGCTCACGGGCCACGGCACCGATGCGACCATCAGCGGCGGCCTGCGCGATCTGGCCAAGGCATTTGGCGGCGGCGTGATCTTTGGGCTGATTGCCGGGCGTGTTGCCGCGTTCCTCTTGCCGGCGCTGCGCGGCATCGCGCAGGCAGAAGCCGCGTGGACACTCGCGTTGCCGTATCCGCTGTACCTCGTGGCGGAAAACGTGCTCGATGTGTCGGGCGTGGTCTCCGTGGTGTGCGCGGGGCTGGTGATTGGTGCGTTGGGGCGCACGCGCTTGACGCCGCGCAACTGGTCGCACCTGCAACTGATCTGGGAACAGATTGCCGCGCTGGCGGGGGCCGTGGTCTTCTTGCTGGCGGCCGTGCGCGTACCGCAACTGCTGCACGGTGTGGTTTGGCAAGACGCGCTCTGGCTGGCGGTGATTGTGGTGGCGGCACTGGTCGCCCGCCTGGCCGTGCTGTTTGGTCTGTTGCCGGTGTTGGCGTGGTTCAAGCTGTCTGCACCGGTCAGCCACGCCTACAAGCTGGCGATTGCGTGGGGCGGCCTGCGCGGCGCCGTTACGTTGGTGCTGGCGTTGGGTGTGGCCGAGAACCACGCCGTGCACGCGGCTGACCGGCACTTCGTCACCATTCTCGCCACGGGCTTCGTGCTGGTGAGCGTGCTCTTCAACGGCGCGACGTTGCGCTGGGTGATGCACCAGCTCGGGCTCGATCAGCTCTCGCCACAGGAGCAGGCGTTGCAGCGCCAGGCGCTGAATATGTCGACAGAAGAAGTGGAGGCGATCATGCGCCGCATTGGCGGGCACTTCCACTTTGCAGCGGGGGCAGCAGATCAGGCCGCAGCGGCGTATCGGCTGGAAGTGGCGGCCGGCGCTGCGGAGCTGAACCTGGACGACGCCTTGTCCGAGCGCGACCAACTCACCATCGGCCTGGTGTCACTGGCCACGCGCGAGCGCGAATTGATTCCGGAATACGGCAACGGCCTGATCTCCATCCGCAACCTTGACGCGATGATGCGCAACACCGCCGACATGATCGACGCGGCGCGCGCCGAAGGCCGCGTGGGTTACAAGCGCGCATCGCGCCGGATTCTGGCCAAGAATTTCGGTTTTCGTGCTGCGGTTTGGCTGCACCGCTTGGTGCATATCGATCGGCCGCTTGCCAACGCGTTGGCTGATCGCTATGAATTGCTGGTCTGCCGACAGACGGTGCTGGAACGCCTGCGTGCTTACAACCGTTTGTCACTGCAGCCGGTGCTGGGCGAGCGGATGGCCGATCTGCTCGACGGTGTACTGATCGCACGGATCGAAGCGGCAGAAGAGGGCCTGACCGAACTGCGCGTGAAGTTCGGCGACTACAGTGCCGCACTCGAAAAGCGCCTGCTGCTGTTGTTTGCGCTGCACATCGGCCAGAGCAAGGTCGACACCATGCTGGCCGAAACGGTGATCTCGAAAGAGGTCTACAAGCAGATCAGCGGGGTGATCCGCCGTGCCTGGTCGGCCGCGTTGCCACGGCCGCCGCTCGGCGTGTCGATCCGGACGCTGCGAGAGCGCGCTAACGCGTCGCAGTCGCCTGGTTAGTCCGCTTCAGAGCCGCTTGCCGCGTCGCTCGGCATGCGGGTGGCGGTGGATGTCGTGCGTGACGAAGCCGGACTCATCATCCGGCATCGCCAGCCACTCGGGGTGCGAGAGCGATTCGCGGATGTCCGTCAGGCCCGAGCTCCAGTGGTCGCGCATGGTGGACGGCCCGAACTGGATGTCCTTGCCGGGGCCCTCGTGCTCCTTGGCCGCGTAGATCAGGTGGATCACGTTGTAGCGCTTGGAGCAGGCCAGTTCCTGCGCATGCTTGTACCACTGCGTGCGCTCGAACTCCTTCTCTGGGATGTGCTCAAGCAGCTTGCGCACCAGCCGGCGCGTGGATTGCGAACGCTCCATCCAGTCGGTGACCATGCGTGTGCGGCTGGAATACTGCAGATCTTTCTGTCGGCTCGCCACGCCGATCATGGTGTTGGGCACCGGGCCCAGCGCGCTCCACAGGTCCACCTGGAAGACCAGCGTATCGCGGCGCGGCTTGGAGCCCAGCACATACGACAGCGGCGTGTTGGAGACGACACCGCCATCCCAGTAGTACTCGCCGTCGATCAGCACGGGCGGGAACCCCGGCGGCAGCGCACCCGAGGCCATGAAGTGCTCGGCGGTCAGGCGGCGCTCGGTGTTGTCGAAGGCTTCCAGATTGCCCGTGTGCACGTTCACGGCACCCACCGATACACGGATGCCGCCGTCGTTGATGCGATCGAAATCGCATAGGCGCTCGAGCGTAGCCTTCAGCGGACTTGTGTCGTAGTAGCTTGCGTCGAGCGGGTCGACTTCGTTGGCCGGCAGTGGCGCTGGAATGCGCGGCGTGAAGAAGCCACGCTGCCCCTCGATGAGGGTGTCGGCCGCCTGCATGGCAGTCAGCCATTTGCGCAGATGCGTGTTGCCGTCAAACCAGGCATTTTCCAGGATGTCGGGCAGCGGCGGCGAGAACGTCGGCTGCGTGATGATCTGCCAGAACTCGCGCAGCTTGGCCAACCGATCCTTGGGTGCATTGCCCGCGATGATGGCCGTGTTCAGCGCCCCGATGGAGATGCCCGCAATCCAGTTCGGCATGATGCCGGCCGCATCCAGCCCCTCGAACACACCAGCCTGGTACGAGCCGAGCGCGCCGCCGCCCTGCAGCACCAGCGCGATGTTTTCGTAGGGCGGCAGCTCAATGCCTGAGGGGGAAGGTGAGGGCGATGTGCCGGTGACTTCCGCCGTGTCGTTGGATTTGGCGCGGCTGGCTGCTACGCGTAGCTTGGGTGCGGGCATGTCTCCTCCGGTCTTGTCGGATGCCTTATTGCATGAACCAGCCGTGGCTGACCACGAACGACTGGCCGGTCAGCGCTGCGCTCGGGAACGTGGCCAGGAAGCGCACCGTCTCGGCCACATCTTCCACGGTGGTGAACACGCCATCCACGGTGTCGCCCAGCATGACCTTCTTCACGACCTCTTCCTCGCTGATGCCGAGTTCCTTGGCCTGCTCGGGAATCTGCTTTTCCACCAGCGGCGTGCGCACAAAGCCCGGGCACACCACGTGCGAGCGCACGTTGTGCGCGGCACCTTCCTTGGCCAGCACCTTGTTCAGGCCCAGCAGCGCGTGCTTGGCCGCCACGTACGCCGACTTGAGCGGCGAGCCCTCGTGCGAGTGCACCGAGCCCATGTAGATCACCACGCCACCGCGGTCGTCCTTGTACATGTGGCGCAGCGCTGCGCGCGTGGTCAGGAACGCACCGTCGACGTGGATGGCCTGCATCTTCTTCCAGTCGGCAAACGAGTAGCTCACGAACGGGTTGACGATCTGGATACCGGCATTGGAGATGAGGATGTCGACCGAGCCGAGTTCTTCCGCCACGCGGTCGATGCCGCTGTCGACGGCTTGTTCGTCGGTCACGTCCATGCGCAGGCCGATGGCTTTGCCGCCCGCATCGGTGATTTCCTTGGCGACGGCCTTTGCACCATCTTCGTTCAGGTCAACGATGGCGATGGCGGCGCCCGAGTTGGCAAGCGTCAGGGCGATCTGCTTGCCGATGCCGCTGGCGGCACCCGTGACGACAGCGACTTTGCCTTTCAAATCAGACATGTTGTGTACTCCGTGAGGGTTGAGGAGAGCGGTGTTACCGGGTGTTGGCGAGGTAGTCGAACACGACCTCGCCCATGCCAAGGGTCAGGTCTGCAATGATGTGCCGAGCTTCGACAATTTCCAGCACCGGCAGTTCGGCCACGGGCGCTAGTGCGTGGTGCGCCAGCTCCAGCGACGCGGGGCCGGTCCAGGCGCCTTTCATCTCGACATCGATCATGTGGTTGCGCGACAGCTCGCAGATGCGCGCGGTCTTGCCGTCCACGTGCGGGATGATCTTGAGCAGGAAATTGGGCAGCTCCAGCCGGCGTTTCTGCTCCGCCAGATCCAGTTCGCGGTGCTTGTAGCCCATGGTGCCGGTGGCTACGCGCACGGGGCCGTAGTCCAGCGTGCCGATCAGTGTGTCCTTGTCGGTCTCCAGCTTCGGGCTGGCGAGTTTCTTGGGGAATCCCCACATCTCGCGGCCGCCGGCAAGGGGCGGGTGGTCGTCCAGGTACATCGCCAGCGTGTAGGTGCCGGGCTTGCCCTCGTAGGTGACGGGGATCACCTGGCCGCTCTCGGTGTAATCGCCAAAGCCGGTGGAATCAGCCATGCGGATGAACTCATAGGCGACCAGCGGCTCGGGCACTTCCAGCGGCTCCGGCACCATGGCACGCAGCTTGGCCGGGTCGGTGCGGTACGTGATGATGAAGAACTCACGGTGGATGAAACGGTACGGACCGGGCGGGTAGGCCGGGCTCGTGAGCGGCATCGCGAATGCGGTTTCGCGGACAGTCTTGATATCCATGGCACTCCTTGTGCGGTGAGGGATCGAGGAGGGAGGGGAATCCGGACAGCGGGAAGAGCGGGAAATCAGCCGGTCTCAGAAGCAAACGCTGTGAGGCCAGCACGCCTCGAACACGATAGACAACGCCTGACGGTGGTGCGTCGGCCAGAACGCATGTGACGCAAAAGGCGATGCTGCCGGGCTTATGTGACAGGAAAGTCAAACCGTCACATGCGGCTGATGGAGGCTGATTTCGAGAGGCGTTTCCGGCGTCGATTCATTTAATTGCGTAGGCAATCATCGTAGCCGGAAGCCGCCAGTACAGGGCAAATCGACAACCTTAGTTGACGGGGGCAACGCATTGTTGCGCCCACTGGAAGATTGCTATTGCTGGGCCAGGAATGCCCATAGCGCGGGCTCGGCGGAGTACGCCACGTTAAAGCGCAGCCATGGGTCGACCGCCTCATCGGTGCGGAAGTACTGGCCCGGCGCCAGCCAGATGTTGTGGCGGATGGCCTGGTCGGCCAGCGCGGCGGCATTCGGATGGCCCGGCAGGCGCGCCCACAGGAAGAGGCCGCGCCCCGGCGTGTCGAACGCGATGGCGCCGTGCTCGCGCATGATGGTTTCCACGTCGGCATGCGCCTTGGCGAGGCGCGCAGTCAGTCGCGCCACGTGCTCTGCGTAGCTCGGCCGGGTAACGAATGCGTGCACGATGCGCTCGGTGATTTCCGACGAGGTGAGCGCGACCGCCATCTTGGTGCGCGCCAGTTCTCGCGTGATGGCGGCATCGGCCACCACGTAACCCGCACGCAATGACGGCGAGATCGTCTTGGAGAAGCCGCTGACGTATAGCGTGCGGCGCAGGCCGTCGAGTGCAGCCAGCATGGGGGCTGCAGGGTCGGCCAGTTCGCGGTGCAGGTCGTCTTCGACGATCCACAGGCCGTGCTGCTCGGCCAGTTGCAGCACGCGGTAGGCGTTCTGCGCGGTCATCGATGTGCCGGTGGGGTTCTGCAATACGGAGCTAGTGAAGAGCGCGCGCGGGCGCTCGGCATCGTCGGTGCGCAGGATGGCTTCCAGCGCTGCCGTGTCCAAGCCATCCGGCGTGCGCGGCACGCCAACCACGCGCAGGCCGGCCAGCTTGAGCACCTGGAGCACGTTGCAATAGCCCGGCTCGTCCACGGCTACCACGTCGCCGGCCTTGAACAAGGTGCGCACGATCAGGTCTAGCGCCTGCGTGGCGCCACTGGTCAGCAGCACCTGTGAGCGTTCGACCGGCAACCCGCGCAGCGTGAGTGATTCCGCCACGGTCTCACCCAACGGCGCATAACCCCACGGGTGCCCGTAGCCCGCCACCCGCAGTGCAGAGACGCGGCTCACCGCACGCATCGCCTCCTGCACACCGCGCTCATCCAGCCAATCGTTCGGCAGCCAGCCGCAACCGGGTTTGACGGCGATGGAGCGATCGGCAAACACGTCGGACAGCAGCCACGCAGCATTGAGCTTGGGCGGCTCCCAACGCGGCGCAACGGGGGCCGGCTGTGCAGGCGCACGCGCGGCGACCAGATAACCGGAGCGCGGCCGCGCCACGATGGCCCCCAACGCCGCCAGCCGCGTGTAGGCCTCGGCCACCGTGAACGTGCTGACGTCATGTGTCTGAGCAAGCTTGCGCACCGAGGGCAGCCGCGTGCCTGGGGGCAGGCTGCGGCTTTCCACGGCGGTACGAATGCCTTGGACTATCTGATCGACCAACGTACGCTGGGGATGATGAGGATCGAGTTCGAGGTGTTCGAGTGACATGTTGCGATGCGGCATGAGGGTGGCAGGCACCTATACAGTTTCGTACAGAACCGTCATCTGTGCATGTCCGCGTTGCGTTTGGCTCTGTACAGTTTGCTCGAACCGCTGATTCGCTTGCCTGCCCGCTTTTCTTTCGGAGACACCGATGAAACCTGCACCGCACCCGCTGGAAACCACCGATCTGTCCTACTTCTGGATGCCGTTCACGGCCAACCGCCAGTACAAGGCAGCACCGCGCCTGCTCACGTCGGCCCAAGGCATGTACTACCGCGATGCCGACGGCCGCGAGGTGCTGGATGGCACGGCGGGCCTGTGGTGCGTCAACGCCGGCCACAGCCGCAAGGAAATCGTCGACGCCATCACCGCGCAGGCCAGCACGCTGGATTTCGCGCCGACCTTCCAGATGGGCCACCCGATGGCCTTCCGCGCGGCCGAGAAAGTGGCCGAGCTGATGCCGGAAGGGCTGAACCGCATCTTCTTCGTCAACTCCGGCTCGGAGGCGGTGGACACGGCGCTCAAGATTGCGCTGGCCTATCACCGTGCACGTGGCGAAGGGCAGCGTACCCGCCTGATCGGCCGTGAGCGCGGGTATCACGGCGTCGGTTTTGGCGGCATCTCGGTGGGCGGTATCTCGCCGAACCGCAAGGCATTCTCCGGCAACCTGATCCCGGGTGTGGACCACCTGCCGCACACGCACGCGCCGGAACACAACGCGTTCTCCAAGGGCCAACCGGCCTGGGGCGAACATCTGGCCGATGAGCTGGAGCGCCTCGTCACGCTGCACGATGCGTCGACCATTGCCGCCGTCATCGTTGAGCCGCTGGCCGGTTCCACAGGGGTGCTTGTGCCGCCCAAGGGCTATCTGCAGCGCCTGCGCGCACTGTGCGACAAGCACGGCATCCTGTTGATCTTCGATGAGGTCATCACCGGGTTTGGCCGCCTTGGCGCCGCCACGGCCGCAGAGTTTTTCGGCGTCACGCCAGACCTGCTGACGATGGCCAAGGGCATCAACAACGCCGCCGTGCCGATGGGCGCCGTGGCTGTGCGTCAGTCGCTGCACGACACCATCATCGACGCCGGCGCACCGGGTGCGATCGAGTTGTTCCACGGCTACACGTATTCCGCGCATCCGTTGGCTGCCGCCGCAGCGGTTGCGGCCATCGACCTGTATCGCAGCGAAGGCTTGTTCGAGCGTGCACGCGCGCTGTCCCCGGCGTTTGAAGCTGCGGCGCATTCGGTCAAGGGGGCACCGCACGTCAAGGACATCCGCAACCTGGGGCTGGTGGCTGGCATCGAGCTGGAGTCGCGTCCCGGTGCCATCGGCGCACGTGCGTATGAAGTCTTCCTGAAATGCCTGGAGCGTGGCGTGCTGGTGCGCTACACCGGCGACATCCTGGCGTTCTCGCCGCCGCTCATCATCGACGAGGCGCAGATCGCGCGCATCTTCGATACCGTTCGTACTGTTCTGCAAGAGGTAGCTTGAGATGAACCGACCGATTGATCCCGCTGTGACTGAATCCGTGGTCAGCCACTACATCGGTGGCCAGCGCGTTGCGGGCAGCGCCACGCGCAGCGCCGACGTGTTCAACCCCGCCACTGGCGCTGTTAGCGCGCAGGTGCTGCTGGGCGGCAAGGACGAAGTGAATGCGGCCGTGGCTGCCGCGCATGCCGCCGCAGCTGCGTGGGCCGAGACCTCGCCGCTGAAGCGTGCGCGCATCCTGTTCAACTTCAAGGCGCTGCTTGACCAGCACCAAGACGCCCTGGCTGCCGCCATCACGCGCGAGCACGGCAAGGTGTTCTCCGATGCCAAGGGCGAAGTCACGCGCGGCATCGAGGTGGTGGAATTCGCCTGCGGCATTCCGAACCTGCTCAAGACTGAGTTCACCGACAACATCGGTGGTGGCATCGACAACTGGAACCTGCGCCAACCGCTGGGCGTGGTGGCAGGCATCACGCCGTTCAACTTCCCGTTCATGGTGCCGATGTGGATGGCGCCTGTGGCGCTGGCGTGCGGCAACACGTTCATCCTCAAGCCGAGCGAACGTGATCCGAGCCCGAGCCTGATGATTGCTGATCTGCTCAAGCAAGCCGGCTTGCCCGATGGTGTGTTCAACGTCGTGCAGGGCGGCAAGGATGCCGTCGATGCGCTGCTGGTGCATCCGGATGTGCAGGCGCTGTCCTTCGTCGGCAGCACGCCCATCGCCGAGTACATCTACACCGAAGGTACGAAACACGGTAAGCGCGTGCAGGCACTGGGCGGCGCGAAGAACCACCTGGTGGTGATGCCCGATGCCGATCTCGACCAGGCGGTCGACGCGCTCATCGGCGCCGGCTACGGTTCAGCTGGCGAGCGTTGCATGGCCATCTCCGTGGCCGTGGCGGTGGGCGACGTGGCCGACAAACTCGTGCCGCGTCTGGCCGAGCGTGCGCGCGCGCTCAAGATCGGCAACGGCATGGAAGCAGACAGTGAAATGGGCCCGCTCGTCACCGGCCCGCACAAGGCCAAGGTGGAGGGCTATATCGCCAAGGGTGTGGAAGAGGGCGCCAAGCTGGTGGTGGATGGCCGCGGTCATACGGTGGCGGGTCACGAACAGGGCTTCTTCACGGGTGGCACGTTGTTCGACCACGTCAAACCCGAGATGACGATCTACAAGGAAGAGATCTTCGGCCCGGTGCTGTCTGTCGTGCGCGTGCATGACTTTGCCGAAGCCGTGGACCTGATCAACGCCCACGAATATGGCAATGGTGTGTCGTGCTACACCAGCGACGGCGGCGTGGCGCGCGCATTTGCACGCCAGATCCAGGTGGGCATGGTCGGCATCAATGTGCCGATCCCGGTGCCGATGGCGTGGCACAGCTTTGGCGGGTGGAAGCGCTCGTTGTTTGGCGACCACCACGCCTATGGCGAAGAGGGTGTGCGTTTTTACACACGCTACAAGAGCGTGATGCAACGCTGGCCGGATTCGATTGCCAAGGGCGCCGAGTTTGTCATGCCCACGGCCAAGTAAGCGCCGTACGCACCAATGAAGAAGGGAGGCTCTGCCTCCCTTTTTTCTTTGCGCATGCGGCAGGTCAACCGCGCCGTCATATTGGCTTGATATTCACGGCGATTGGCTCGCCGTCGGGGCCGATCTCGATATCGAAACTCACGCGCTGGCCTTCATGGAACGCAGGTGTGCGTGAAAACTGGATCTCCGAATCCCGAATAAAGCGCGGGGCAGCGTGCATTTCTGCAGCTGCCCCGGCGGGCGGATCATATTGAACGGCGTTATCTTCAATTCGGCTGGCCATTGCATTCTCCCGAGAGGGACTTCGTCAAACCGGAGCGCCGCTGTTTAGGAGGCGGCAGCCCTTCGACCGCTTGATGGCAAACACGTACTGAACAACCCTTGCAACCTGACTTCTACGGGGCCTTCGACCGACGCGCCTCCTTGCCCGGAAGGATGGCGCGCCGTCCTGCAATCGCAATGGCGATCTTGGCTATGCCGGTGCCCCGGCCTTCGGATTAAGCCGCCTGGATATTCGAGGCTTGCTTACCCTTCGGGCCTTGCGTGACGTCAAACGACACCTTCTGACCTTCCTTCAGGGTTTTGAAGCCCTGCATCGTGATAGCGGAAAAATGTGCAAAAAGGTCCTCGCCGCCATCGTCCGGAGTAATAAAGCCGAAACCCTTTGCGTCGTTGAACCACTTGACGGTACCAGTAGCCATGATCTTGAGTCGTAAAGTTGAGAAATCGATCGGCCGCCGGCCAAAAGAAACACAGCAGGCAGACCCGGCCAAACCGGCCAAACGATCGTTTGGTGAATATATGCTTGGCGCGTCTCCTCGTCAAAGTCTGTTTTTTTAACACGGCCCGTTTAGATCAAGCATGGGCGATGCCTGAGGGGGCCACCAGCGTCTGCGCGTTCGTGCCATCGGTGCAAACACTCGCACAAAACCGAGCGTTTTCACCTAAGCTTTAGTGGCTTCTGCCGCACTCCAATGCCGCGCCAGGCGTGGGCGGCAAGGCAGTTGGTGCACGAAAGTTGCGTGCGCTCCCGTCGTTCCAGTCGCAGGCAACCATGACGACAGCCACCGCCAGCACAATCACAAAAAAACCCGCGTTGATGGCCACCATGGTGGGCGCGATCGGCGTGGTCTTCGGGGACATCGGCACCAGCCCCTTGTATGCACTAAAGGAATGCTTCAACCCCGAGCATGGGGTTCCGTTCTCGGACCAGACCGTTTTTGGCATCCTGTCGATGCTGTTCTGGGCGATGACGCTGGTGGTCTCCATCAAATACGTGCTGTTTGTCATGCGCGCCGACAACAATGGCGAAGGCGGCATCCTTGCATTGACAGCGCTGGCCATGCGCGCAAGCGGCGGCGGTGCCCGGTTTACCCGCACGCTGATGATGCTTGGCCTGCTCGGCGCGGCCATGTTCTACGGCGACGCCGTCATCACGCCGGCCATCTCGGTGCTTTCCGCGATTGAAGGCATGGAGATCATGGCGCCCTCGCTACAGACGTGGGTGTTGCCGCTGGCACTGGTCGTGCTGATTGGGCTGTTTCTGCTGCAGAAGCAGGGCACGCACGTGGTCGGGCGCCTGTTCGGGCCGATCATGCTGATCTGGTTCTTGCTGCTGGGGCTGATCGGGCTGGTATCAGTGGTGAAATCTCCGCAGATCCTTGTGGCGCTCAGCCCGGTCTATGCGCTCGAATTTGCGTTCCGGCACACCATCCTGGCGTTCATCGTGTTCGGTTCGGTGTTCCTGGCATTGACCGGTGCCGAAGCGCTCTATGCCGACATGGGCCACTTTGGGGCCCGGCCGATCCGCTTTGCATGGTTCTACATTGCCATGCCGTGCCTGCTGCTGAACTACTTCGGGCAGGGCGCGATGCTGTTGCGCGAGCCCTCCGCCGTGCAGAACCCATTTTTCCTGTTGATGCCAACCTGGGCCGTGGGCCCGATGGTGGTGTTGGCGACCGCTGCCACCGTGATCGCATCGCAGGCAGTCATCTCCGGTGCGTTCTCGATGACGGCGCAGGCCGTGCACCTGGGCTATGCGCCGCGCATGAAGATTCTCTACACGTCAGATGTGGAGATCGGCCAGATCTACGTGCCGGTGGTCAACTACATACTGCTGTTACTGGTGGTGGCGGTGGTGCTGGCCTTTGGCAAATCCGACAACCTGGCCGCCGCTTACGGCATTGCCGTGACGACCACCATGCTGCTGACCACTGGTCTGGTGACTGTGGTGATGCACAAGGCATGGAAGTGGAGCCTGCCTGTGGTTGCGTGCATCGGCGCGGTGTTCCTGGCAGTGGATCTGTCGTTCTTCAGCGCCAACCTGCTCAAGATTGCAGCGGGTGGCTGGTTCCCGCTGCTGTTGGGCGGCTTGATCTTCTTCCTGATGGTGACGTGGCATACCGGCACGCAATTGCTCAAGGCGCGCAATGTGGAAGGTGGCATTCCGCTTGAACCGTTCATGGAAGGCCTGCTGCGCCATCCGCCGTATCGCGTGGATGGCACGGCCGTGTATCTCACGCCGAGCATCGAGTTCGTGCCATTGGCACTGCTGCACAACCTCAAGCACAACCACGTGCTGCACAAGCGCGTGCTGTTCATTCACTTCCGTACGCTGGCCGTGCCCTATGTGGAGCCCGCCAAGCGGATGGTGCTCAGGACCATTGGCGAAGACATCTACACCGCGACCGTGGATTTCGGCTTCAAGGAGACCCCCGCGGTGGACGAGATCGTCAAGAGCGTGGGCCAGCGCCTGAACATCGTCTTTGAAGATATGGAGACGTCGTTCTTCATTACGCGTGCCACGGTGGTGCCATCACCGCTGCCCGGCATGGCAATGTGGCGAGAGTCGCTGTTTGCCTGGATGCAGCACAACAGCGCCAAGCCATCGGACTTCTTCCGAATCCCTGCCAACCGGCTGGTTGAGCTGGGGAGCAAGGTGGAGATCTAGCGCGGGCGTTTCTGCTTGTCGATCAGCCTTCGCCCGGCGTACGCGCCACCAGCAGGGCCGCCGCACGCACCGCGCGCGCGATCTCCTCAGAGACGGCGTTACCGGAGGTAGCGCGGGCCATCGTCACGGCGCCTGGCAGCAAGGAGAGCAGGCTCCACGCGCGCTGATGTCGGTCAGCCGGCGTACCGCCCGGCAAGCCATCCGCCACCGCATGCACGACTCCCTGCAGATGCAGTTCGTAGGCGGCGCGCACGTCCTCGTCAGCGCGGCAGACTTCGGGCGTCAGGCTCTGCAAGCCACAGCTCTCGCCCAGCTCGCAGACGCGCTTGAAGCCCAGATAGAAATCGATAAACGGTTCAAGCCAATCCGCGCCATGTTGCGCGCGCATGGCAAGCACGCCGCTGCGCAACTCCTCCAGCCCGGCGATCGCGGCTTCCCTGAAGGCCGCGTTCTTTGACGGGAAATGGCCATACAGCGCCCCTGACGTGACCTTGGCCTCTTTGGCCAGCCCATCAACGCCGATGCCACCGAAGCCATGCTTGCGAAACCCCCGGCCGGCGGCGGCAACCATGCGGGCGCGAGCTTCCTCTTTGTGTCCTTCCGGATATCTCATGGGTGGCTATCAGTTTGTGGAGCGATCGCTATTCTACGTTTGGCAATCAGCCGGAGTGTTTCGATAGTATAGATCGCGATCGATACACAACAAGTAGATAGGTTGCGTGCCAATGAACAGGTTTCTAGATTGCCGGTAAAGCACTATCTGCACGGGATTGGCAGCGCAATGATAACGCGATCGCTATCTATTCCTTGACACACCCAATGTGGGTTCCTAGATTGCATTGCGGTCGTTATGTAACGATCGCAATATCAACTAACTGGAGTTTGATATGCCGCTGACTCTCACCCTGACTGAAGGCGTGCTGCCCCCTGGCAGCGAAAGCACCGCGGTCTCCCGGCTGACCGAGGCCATGCTGAAATGGCACGGACTGCTGGGCAACACCGTCATGACCCCCAACGTCACTGCAACGGTTCATGTGTTGCCGAAGTCGGCGACGTTCTCAGCCGGCAAGCCGTTTGCCGGGGCGTGGGTGGAGTGGAAGGTGCCGGGCATCGCATTCACCAACCGCGAAGTCCAGCAAGGTTTCTTTGCCGATGCCACCAACATCATTGAAGAGTTGTCGGCGGGGCGGCAGCCGCGGGAGTACATCTTCGTGAATGTGGTCCACGCGGTGGACGGTGCGTGGAGTCTGAACGGGCAGGCTGTGACCAATGCCGAGCTCGGCGAGGCGGTGGCGCAAGGCTAAGGCAGCGTTGCTGATTGGGGCAGCGGGCGAGTGGGTGTCGTCGCCGCTGCCCGGTTATGAGGGTGTGGCGGGAGCGGCTGTGCGTTTTCCGTCAAAAAAAACGCCCCCGCTATGGAGGGCTAAACAGTGCTCTGCCAGGAGGGGCCAGCACTGCACTGAGGTAGCGGTAATGCTCAGAAGAGGTGATGAATGCCGGTCAGGACAACGGTCTGCCGATTGGATGACGAGGCGCCGATGCCCAGCGTGGTAGCCACAGCACCTTGCGAGCCTTGCCCAACCATCAGGTCGGCGTACAGCTGCGTGGTCTTTGACAGCTCGTAGACGTTGGCGATCGTCAACTGCGTCCAGCGTTTTCCCGCGAGCGTGGTGGTCCACGCGCCCGCGTCAATCTGGTACGCCGGCGTCAGCTGGAAATTGACGCCGCCATCGATGCTTCGGTAGTTGTCTGTCTGGCCATTGCGCTCGATGCGGACCTGGGTGATGAGCCCGTGCAATTTGAAGGCGCCCAGCTGATAGCTGCCACCAATGCCGGCGTTCTTGGCGAGATCGGCCACGAACGGTGCGCCGCTGGCCAGGTTGACGCCCTGAAAACTCGTCAGGCCCAGGCCACCCGCGATGTTCAGCGTGCGGTTGTGATATTCCGAGTACGCCGCTGCCAGGTTGAGCGGCCCGTTTGCGTAGGTCGCGCCAAGGCTGATGCTGTGCCCAGCCGTGCTGCTGGCTGCGTTGGTGAAGCCGTACATGGCTCCGAGCGTGATGCCCGAGAACGTCTGGCTACGGAACTTGACCGTATTCGAGAGTTGCACCGGCAGCGTGTTGCCCAGGCCGTCGATGTTGCCGGGGTGGAACGCGGAAAAATCGCCGAGCGCCTGGGCGGTGGATAGCGGCCCGAGCATCTCGAAGTGGAAGTCGGTCTGGCGGCCGAGCGTGACGGTGCCGATGCGGTTGTCAGACAGCCCGACATAGGCTTGGCGGTTGAACAGTGTTCCCGCGCTGGACATCGCACCGGTAATGGTCGAGAACCCGGACTCAAGCTTGAACACCGATTTCAGCCCGCCACCCAGATCCTCGGTGCCCATCAGGCCCCAGCGGTCTGCCTGATACGTGCCCTGCTGCGCGAGGAACGCAGAACTCCCGCGCAGGTTGCTGACATAGCCGATGCCGGCGTCCAGGCTGCCGTAGAGCGTCACGCTGCTCTGCGCATGCACACCGGCGGCAGCCGCCAGTAGTGAGAGGGCGATGCAAGTCAGGCCCTTCTTGTTCATATGGTCTCCTCCGTTTTAATAGGTATGTGTGGCTGAGCTGCTGCTCACGCCAAGGTCTGATACAGAATCGCGGCGCCGGAGACGATCGCGAACCCCATCACGCTGATGCGCAGGATCCGGCCGTTGAAGTGGTGGTGGATGTGCTGGCTGATGAAGGCCCCCACGATGACCGCCGGAACCAACTGCAGCGCTGATACGAACTTGTCGGGCGTGATCTGTCCGGTAACGCTGAGCATCCCCAGCGAAACCGCTTCACCGATGGCGAAACAGAGCGCGATGGTCGATCGCAGTGCCGGTGCCTGGTAGTGCTGAAACACCATGGCCAGTGCCGGGCCGCCGATGCCGGTTGCCGTCTCGGTAATCCCGGTGACGGCGCCGGCTGCCATGAACGAATTGCGGCCCGGCGCAAACGCAGGTGCGCACAGGGTGGCGACGGCTGCAGCAACGGTCGATGCGCCAATGAACAGGTTGAGGTCGTGTGTCGAGATACGCGAAAGGATCCATACACCGCCCACTGCGCCGGCAATGCGCCCGACCGTGATCCAGATGGCGCCGTGTGAATCCAATGCAGGGCGCTCACGCCACGCGAGATACGCATTCAAGGGCAGCATCAGGATCAACAACGACACGGGCAACAGACCGGGCTCCACGAGCCCGATCACCGGTGCGGCAATGAGTGCGAACCCCACGCCGACAGCGCCCTGTACAAAGGCACCGATGGCGACCGTGGCGGCCAGGAGGGCAAAGATGGTCAAACTCACAAGATGTCTCGCTTCTAGGTTGAATGGCCCCTCACCGGTCGGTGATGGCGTTGGTGGGTTGCGTGGTTTGCCGCAAGCGGGCGTTGGACCACGAGGGCGCATGGACTCGCTGGATTGGGGCACGCGCCACCACCTCGGCGGCCGCTGCGTCCACCTCCTTCAGGAAGGCGCGGGCGTCCCAGTCCAATGGCCAGCCCTGCCACAGGCGCAGCTTCCCAGCGACAAAGACCGCATCGATCTGGCTGCGATTGGCGAGCCGGACCAGCTCCCAACTGAGATTCCAGGACGGCCGCATCTCCGGTACGTCGATGTCGACCAGCAGGAAGTCCGCGGTCTTGCCCGGCGCAATGTCACCGATGCGGGCGCCCAGGCGCAGCACGTTGGCGCCGCCGTGATGGGCGAGGTTCAGCCACAGGTCGCCGTCACCGCAGGCGGAATCGCCGGTGGTGAGGCCGAAGGCGAATCGCTGGGCGGATTCCGCCGCATCGAGCAGCCGGAAGGCGTCGCTGCGCGTGCCATCGGTGCCCAGTCCGACCCGGATGCCGAGTGCCGCCATCTGCATGGCGGGCGCCACGGCGTTGCCCTTCCACGAACTGGCGACGGGGTTGTAGCTGACCGCGGCGCCGGTATCGCGCAGCAGGTTCAGCTCGGTGGGGGTGACGAGCGTGGCGTGCGCGATCAGCGTTTGCGGCCCGAGCGCGCCGGCGTAGTGCAGATGCTCGATCGGGCGCATCTTGCGTTGCACGATCGACCGCTCGACAGATGCGAGGTGCTCGTTCGCGTGTGTCTGGAAGATCGTGTCGGCGTCGGTGCACAGTGCTGCGGCCGCTTGCAGCATGCCGTCGGACCCGGCTTCCGGTACCGAAATGGCCAACGACGGATGCACGAGCGGATGGTTCTCCCACCGCGCCAAGTGCTGCTGCGCACGCGCAAGGATGGCGGCCCGTTCATGTGCATCCACGTGGTCGGCCATGTCGTTGCAGATCAACCCGAGCACACAGCGGATGCCGACTTCCTGCGTGGCGGCGGCAATGGTCGTGGCATCTCCGTCGGCACGCGTGCCCGCATCGCAGACCGTGGTGAAACCGCCGCGCAGCGACTCCAATGCGGCCAGTTTGGCCGACATGTGCAGCAGGTTCTCGTCGAGGCAGTTTTCCAGCGGCACCCAGATCCGGCGAAAGATTTCCGAGGGCTCGCCAAACGCGAACGCCTTGCCGAACGACTGCGTGAGGTGATGGTGGGTATCGATGAAGCCCGGCATGATCAGCTTGCCCGGCAGGCTGAGCGGCATCAGGTGCGGGTAGCGCGCGATCAGCGCTTCCGCCCGGTCGATGTCGAGAAATTTTCCGTCGGCAACGACGGCGCCGTACCCCTGCACCGGCCCCTCGTCCAGCAACAGGTACTCGGGCAACAGCAGCAATTCATCGGCGCGCAGATCGGTGTGCGACAGGCCGGGCGGGGTGGAGAGAGACGTGGCGAGGGAAGCCATGATGGGTCCGTATCAAGGAGGGGTTGTTAGTGGCAGGGATGCTTGTCGCTCACTGCCGTTTCGAGATGCATGGCCGGATTGGCGGCATTGCGTACCGGCCAGCGCAGGTATTCGAAGACGATGTTGACGAGTACCGCCGTCAGCGCGCCCATGGCGAGTCCGTTGTTGAGCACGATCTGCAGCGTTGCGGGAAACCGGCTGTAGATGCCGGGCACGACGATCGGGAGCAGCCCCATCGTCAGCGCGGCGGCGAGGGTGTACATGCTGGAGCGGGCGCGCAGATCCACCTGGCGCAGCAGGTTGATGCCCATCACCCCGATGATCGAGAACACGACCAGCGCGGTCCCGCCCACGACGGCGGCTGGAATCGCGTTGGCCAGTCGGCCCAGCGGCGCCAGCAGTGCAATGACGATCAGGATGACGCCCGCCATTGCAGTCACGTAGCGGGAGCGGATGCCGGTGGCCTGAACGATGCCGATGTTCTCGCTGCTGGTGATGATCATCGACGTGCCAAACAGCCCGCCCAGCACTGACATCAGCGCGTCCCCGCGGATGGTCTTCGGCACCGTCACGCGCGGATCAATCTCCTTGCCCACGACCTCGGCGATGGCGACCGTCTGCCCGGTCGCTTCCGCCATCGAAATCACGCTGAAGATCAGCAGCGGCAGCGCCGCAAGCACGTCGAATTGCGGCGCGCCGAACGGCAGCGGCGTGGGCAGCGTGATGAACGGGCCGGAGAAGACGCCGGTGAAGTTCATCAGCCCGAGCACGGCAGACAGGGCGGCGCCTGCCAGCATGCCCAGCAGCACGGCC
The DNA here is from genome assembly GCF_000801955.1 of Ralstonia sp. A12. GTDB lineage: Bacteria > Pseudomonadota > Gammaproteobacteria > Burkholderiales > Burkholderiaceae > Ralstonia. Next base: position 58,727 of record NZ_JSZO01000012.1, on the reverse strand, counting down.
AGTTGCCCGAACATGCCCGAGAACAGCCTGGCGAACAGGATCGTGAAGGCGACGGTCGCAAGCGCCAGGCCAATCCAGAGCGGGTTGGCAAACTCAGGTGTGCCCGGACGGCCGACGATGACGCCGCCGTAGATGTTGACCAGGTTGATCGCCACCAGAATCAGCATCGCGCCAATGACGATGCGCGGGAAGAATTTCAGGCAGCGCGCGAAGACCGGGAGCAGCAGGAAGTAGAACAGCCCCGCCAGGATGACCGCGCCGGTGGCGGTCTGCAGGTTCGTTTGCTGCGCGATGAGCACGAAGAGCACGAGCGGCGCCCCACCGGGCACCATGATGAACGGCAGGCGCGCCCCGAATCCGCGCGGCCCAAACGACTGCAGCAGACTGCCCAGGCCGCAGGCGAGGAAGGTGGCGCTGATGAGATCCACCGTCAGCCCGGAGGGCAGGCCGAGCGCCTTGGCGACCAGAAACACCGCAGTGATCGGCGATGCGGCCACCACCATCACGTGCTGGAGTCCAAAGAGGATAAGGGTGCGTAGCGGCAAGCGCTCGTCGACAGCGTCTGCCGGCTGGGTCTTCGTCATGGTGGTTTGTCTCCTATTTCCCGGCGGACGCGGGTTGCGCCAGCGTCGGGCTGCTCCGGTTTCCGGATGCGATGGTGTTGTTTCCCCAAATCGATTTGGGGTGCACCCCAAAAAAATGGGCGGGCGCCCCAAATCGATTTGTTAACTTAGAATGATGCGCTAGAATCGAGTTGTCAATTTTTATTCTCTATTGATTCTGTGCTCCGATAGGCGATGACGCCACCCGACAAAACCGGGCACGGAGACATCAACCGAAAGCAACAGCATGCAGACTCCAGCGTCGCCAAGGCGGCCAACGATTGCCGATGTCGCTCGCGCGGCAGGGGTGTCCCCCACCACGGTGTCGCACGCGCTCAACGGCAAGGGCTATGTTGATGTGCACACGCGCGAGCGTGTGAAAGAAGCCGCACGCGCGTTGGGTTACCGCCCAAGCATCCGGGCGCAACGCCTGCGCACCGGGGAGGCCCGCTCAATCGCGCTGATTTCCTCGATGCCGTACGAGGTTGCAGGTGGTGCGTCGCGCCTCGGGTTTCTGATGGAGGTGGCGGCGGTTGCCGCTGCCAGCGCGCTGACACGCGGCCTCGCACTGGTTCTGGTGCCACCCATCGTGGGTGGCCGGTTGCCGCTTGAGCAACTCGACATCGACGGCGCGATCGTGCTTGAACCCACGGCAGACGACGCGAATGTCGTCCACCTGCAGGAGCGCGGTCTGCCGGTGGTGTGCCTGGGGCGCCAACCCGGCAACGATGCCGTGCCTTACGTCGATATTCATTCCTCGGCCACGACTGAGATGCTGCTGCGGCATTTGAAGGACCAGGGCAGTCGGCGCATTGCGCTGCTGATCGGCGCGCAGGAGCGCAACTCGTACATCGAATCCCGGGCCTGCTACGAGCGGTTCTGCACCGAGCACGGCATGGCACCAATCATCGCTGTCGCGGATGAATCAGGTGGGGAGGCCGCAGGGCAGGAGGCCTGTGCCGCACTGCTGCGCGATCATCCCGACATCGATGCGCTGTGCGCGCTGGTGGATGCCTTTGCCGTGGGCGCGGTACAGGCCATCGGCAGCCACGGGCTGCGTGTGCCGGACGACGTGAAGGTGGTGACGCGCTACGACGGGATTCGCGCAAGAAGCTGCCGGCCGCCACTGACCGCCGTGGATCTCCACCTGGACGACATGGCCTCGCTGGCGGTGGCCCTGCTGTTTGATCATCTGGGTGGAAACGCAGATGCCCGCCGCTCTATTGCGCCGCCACTGCCGAATCTGGTGGTGCGTGAGTCTTCAGCGGGACCTGCAGCCTAGTCGATCTCGTTGGCGCGCGAGTCGCTCAGGCGAAGCGCGTCACGGTATCGCCCCGGCAGAACGCCAGCAGCGTCAGTTGCCCGGCCTTGGCGTGGCTGATGGCCAGCGAGGACGGCGCAGAGATCGTCGCCAGCAGTGGAACGCCCACGTGTACGCACTTGCGCGCCAGCTCGAAGCTCGCGCGGCTGGTCATGACGACGAAGCCGTCTGCGGGGCGGACACCCAATCGAGTCAGCCTGCCGATCAGCTTGTCGAGCGCGTTGTGGCGGCCGACATCTTCCAGCACGTGCAGCGGCGTGTTGCTGTCGGCAGGTACCCAGCCGGCCGCATGCAAGCCGCCCGTCAGCGCATTGGCAGGCTGATGCGCTGTCATCGTTTGCAATGCATCCAGCACCTGCGCCTGGGTCAAGGTGTCGACCCACGCGGGGCGTGCGAGCGTCACCGGTGTGTCTTCAAAGCTCTGCAGGCTTTCGATACCGCACAGGCCGCAGCCGGTCGGACCGGCCAGTGCACGGCGGCGCTCTTTCAGGCGAACGAAGCAGTGCGAGGCGATTTCGGTGTGAATCTCGATGCCATGCGCATGCGCATGCGTTTCGGCATCGGCACCGCGCCAGTCGGCACGGCTGTCGATGATGCCTTCGGACAGCGCAAAGCCCAGCGCAAAGTCTTCCAGGTCCGCGGGCGAAGCCATCATCACGGCGTGCGTGATGCCGTTGAAGACGAGCGCCACCGGTGCCTCGTCAGCGACGGCGGTGGTGGCATCTTCGTGCGTGCCGGCACGTGTGCACCGCGTTGCCGACGTGGAGACCACGGGCAGGCCGGCGGGGTGGCGGGTGAGGGCTGTCATACGGTGATACTCGGTACAGTGCGGCCGGCATCGAGCAGTACGACGAGCCAGCGTGTGTCATCCATGGCGACGCGCAACAAGCCAGCATCAGCCAGCGGATGCAACGCGCGCAGCACGGTGCTGGCGCGTTCACTCACGCGTTTGGTTAGCCAGGGCAGCGACACGGGCTTGCCAGGTTCGGTCTCACGCAACGCTGTCAGCAGCGCGAGCTGCAGCGCAGACCACGCCGGCTCTGTCGACATCAGGCTTCGGCCGTGGCGGCCGCCTGTGCATCAGCGGTGCGGGCCACTTGGCTCGGCACCAGCATCACCGGAATCGACTTGGATGTCGGCGTGCGCGCCTGATCGGCCACGGAAGATAGCGGCACCAGCGGATTGGTTTCGGGGTAGTACGCCGCCAGACAACCACGCGGGATGTCGTACGCCACCAGACGGAAGCCATCCGCGCGGCGCGTAGTACCGTCTTCGGACAGCGTGATCATGTCGACCCACTCGCCGTCTTTCATGCGGATGGTGTGCAGGTCTTCCCTGTTGATGAAGACCACGCGGCGCTGGCCGAACACGCCGCGGTAGCGGTCGTCCATCCCATAGATTGTTGTGTTGTACTGGTCGTGCGAGCGCACCGTGGCCAGCGTGAAGACGGTGGCATCGGCATGGCGCTCGCGGGCGCGGTGGACCGGCGTGTCGGTCGGCACGGCATGCGTGTGGAATTCGGCCTTGCCTGATGGCGTGTTCCAGACACGCTCCGATGCCGTGTTGCGCAGGCGGAAACCGCCCGGCACACGAATCTTCTCGTTGAAGCCGGCAAAGTCGTCGAACACGGCTTCGATGCGCTCGCGGATGCGGTCGTAGTCTTCCACCAGCCAGCCCCAGGGGATCGTGCTCTCGGGCAGCGTCGCCTCGGCCAGCCGCGCCACGATGGCGGGCTCCGACAGCAGGTGCGGCGAGGCCGGCGGATTGATGCCCGCCGACATGTGCACCATGCTCATCGAGTCTTCCACCGTCACGCCTTGTGTGCCGCCGGCTTGTTGGTCGACTTCGGTGCGGCCCAGGCAGGGCAGGATCAGGGCAGCCCTACCGTGCACGATGTGGCTGCGGTTGAGCTTGGTGGTCACGTGCACGGTCAGGTCGCACTGGCGCAGGCCGGCCCACGTGGCAGCGGTGTCCGGCGTGGCGGCCGCAAAGTTGCCGCCCATGGCAAAGAACACGCGGCCCGCGCCGTTGCGCATCGCTTCAATGGCACCGACGGTGTCATAGCCATGTTCGCGCGGCACGGCAAAGCCAAACACCTTCTCCAGCCGATCGAGGAACGCCGGTGCGGGCTTCTCATAGATGCCCATCGTCCGGTCGCCCTGCACATTGCTGTGGCCGCGCACCGGGCACGCGCCGGCGCCCGGGCGGCCGATGTTGCCGCGCAGGAGCAGCAGGTTGACGATCATCTGGATCGTCGCCACCGAATGCTTGTGCTGCGTGATCCCCATGCCCCAGCAGGCGATGACGCTGCCGGCCTTGATGTAGGTATCGCCGGCTTGGCGGATTTCGTTTTCCGGCAGGCCCGATTCGGCCTCGATGGTGGCCCACGATTCCGCGCGCACGTCGGCGGAAAAGGCGTCGAAGCCGCCGGTGTGCTGGGCGATGAAGGCGTGATCGATGATGGTGGGCTCGCCACGGCTGCGCGCCACGTCGTCGCGCTCGATCACATGTTTGATGATGCCCTTGACCGTTGCCAAGTCACCGCCGATGCGGACCTGATGGTATTCGGTGCTGATGCGGGTGGAGCCGAGCGTCAGCATCTCGATCTTGCTTTGCGGATCGGCAAAGCGCTCCAACCCGCGCTCGCGCAGCGGGTTGAACGACACGATTTTTGCACCGCGCTTCGATGCCTCGCGCAGCTCGCCGAGCATGCGCGGGTGATTCGTCCCCGGGTTCTGGCCGAAGATGAAGATGGCGTCGGCGCGGGTGAAGTCGTCGAGCGTGACGGTGCCCTTGCCGACGCCGATGCTGCCCCGCATGCCCGTGCCGGAGGGCTCGTGGCACATGTTGGAGCAGTCGGGGAAATTGTTCGTGCCGTATGCGCGTACGAACAACTGGTAGAGGAAGGCCGCCTCGTTGCTGGTGCGGCCGGAGGTGTAGAAGATCGCCTGGTTCGGATCAGGCAGTGCACGCAGGTGCTGCGCGATCAGCGCGAAGGCGGCGTCCCATTCGATCGGGACGTACTTGTCACTGGTGGCGTCGTAGACCATCGGGTGCGTGAGGCGCCCCTGGTCTTCCAGCGCGTAGTCGGACCAATCGGCCAGTTCGCGCACGGTGTGCTGTGCGAAGAACTCAGGCGTGGTGCGGCGGGAGGTGGCCTCGGCCGCGACCGCCTTCACACCGTTCTCGCAAAACTCGAACGTGGAGGCGTGGTCACGATCAGGCCAGGCGCAGCCGGGGCAGTCGAAGCCATCGGGTTGATTGGCCGACAGCATCGTCTTCGCGCCCTTGGCCGCGATGCCCTGTGACAGCAGTTGATGCGCAACGCTTTTGAGCGCGCCCCAGCCACCGGCCGGATGACGATAAAACTCAATTTTCTGGTGCTTCATGGTGGCGAGGCGGCTTGATTTCAGGCGTTAAGAGAACAGAACAGCAGCTTTTTGGAGTGTAATCCAAACCCCCCAGCCCAACGGCAGGCCAACGGCTGCCCAGGCCAGTACCACGGCCACGGCCGAACCCGGATGGGCCTTCCATTCCAGCGACGTTTCCGGTGCCGCCACCGACGGCGTCAGGCTCTTGGTGGCCGCAACCTGGCGTTGCTCGTCGAGCTGCGCGTCGGTCATGAAGTGCTTCGCATCCACTGGGCGCACCAGCAGGTTGCAGATGAAGCCCAGAACCAGCAGGCCGGCCAGGATCATCATCGTGATGTCGTACACGGCAGCACGTTCCACGCCATGGGCAATCTGGTATTCACGCAGGTAGTTCACCAGCACCGGACCCAGGATGCCGGCCGTCGACCACGCGGTCAGCAGGCGGCCGTGGATGGCGCCCACCATTTGCGTGCCGAACATGTCGGCCAGATACGCCGGCACAGTGGCAAAGCCGCCGCCGTACATCGACAGGATCACGCAGAAGGCCAGTGCGAACAGCGCGATGTTGCCGGTGTGCGAGGTCCACGGAATCGATGCGTACAGCACGAAGCCCAGCACGAAGAAGATCGCGTAGGTCATCTTGCGGCCCAGGCGGTCCGACAGCGACGCCCAGAAGAAGCGCCCGCCGATGTTGAACAGGCTCAGCAAACCGGTGAAGCCCGCAGCGATGGCAGCGATCTGGCCCTTTTGCGCGGCGGTCAACTCCGTGAAGGCAGTCGTCACGCCGAGCAGCTTGCCGCCAAACACCTCCTGCAGCAGCGGCGAAGCCATACCCAGCACGCCAATACCGGCCGACACGTTCAGGCACAGCACGGCCCAGATCAGCCAGAACTGCGGCGTCTTCAGTGCCTGGCTTGCGTGTACGTGGCGCTGCGTGACCATGGTGTCCTTCGCCTTGGCGGGCGAGGGCGCCCAGCCGGCCGGTTTCCAGCCCGTGGGCGGCACGCGGTAGCCCAGTGCGCCCGCCATCATGAACACGAAGTAGATGCCGGCCAGCACGATAAACGTTTGCGCCACACCCACGGAATCCGGCGTGGCAAACAGCTTCATCAGACGGTCAGCCAGCGGTGCGCCGATCATCGCACCGCCGCCAAAACCCATGATGGCCATACCGGTCGCCATGCCGCGCTTGTCCGGAAACCACTTGATCAGCGTCGACACGGGCGAGATGTAGCCCAGCCCCAGGCCAATGCCTCCGATCACGCCGGAGCCGACCCACAGCAGCCAGAGCTGATGCATCTGGATACCAATTGCCGAGATCAGCAGGCCGCTGCACCAGCACACCGCCGACACGACACCGGCCTTGCGCGGGCCGACACGTTCCAGCCAGCCGCCCCACAGCGCAGCCGACAGGCCAAGGAAGACGAAGAACAGCGTGAACATCCAGCCCAGGCTGGAAATGCGCCAGTCGCAGGTGGTGGTGAACAGCTCAGCGACGAGCGAGACATCGGCGCCGCAGGTTTGCGGCTTGGCAATGCCCAGCGCGCGCCCGAGCGGCAGCCAGAAAACGGAAAAGCCATACGCCATGCCGATACACAGGTGGATGGCCAATGCGGCAGGCGGGACCAGCCAGCGGTTGAAACCCACTGCGGCGATGGTGCGCTCGCGCGAAAAAAATGGATGCAGTACTGCTTCGGACATCGAAATCCCCCCGGATGTGTTGATGTGCCTGGTTGCTACGGTATGAACTGAGTTGGTCGCACCAGTCATGGCTGGTACGTACCTGCCGGCTGCAGAGGGACTGCGCCGACGTTGCCCGCGAAGATAGTGATGAGCCTTGGTCTAAATCAATAGTTGTAGAAATCCGTTGTATTGCGGGATGCGCAACATACAGCCTAATCAAGTTGTTTATGTGGTCATAAACATAAATAATCCTTAGAAATGGCTTTGCCGCCGAGCGGTTCGCGCTTGACATCAAAGCGGTTGGTGTTGCCGCCGCGAGCGCCAATACTGAAGGCGGGCAGTTTCCAAGCAGTTGGATAGCGGAGGTGGGGATGACGACTCATACGCCGGATACGCACGCACAGCCCGGACAGGCACGACTCGATGCCCACGCCCTGGGCGTTGGCGAATCCGTTGTCATGGGCGTGGCCGGCACCGCGCCCGCCTTCAGCATTGCGGCCACCACGGCCACGCTGATTGCCGCCGTCGGCGCGCTCACGCCGGCGAGCCTGCTCTACTGCGGGCTGATCATGTTTGGCGTGACCTTCGCCTACCTGCACCTGAATCGCATCAACCCGCACGCGGGCGCGGCGTATGCCTGGGTGGGTGCGATCTTCAACCGTACGTTGGGCTTCTTTGCCGGCTGGGCGCTGCTGGTGGCTTCCGGCGTGTTCATGGTGTCGGGCACGATCCCGGCGGCAACGGCCACGCTTACGCTGGTGGCGCCGTCAATGGCTGATCAGCCTGCCGTGGTGGCGCTGGTGGCCGCCGCGTGGCTGCTGGTGGTGAGCGCGGTCATCATCAAGGGCATCAAGCTGACGAGTTATTCGCAAGTCGCCATGACGGTGGTGGAGACCGTCATCCTGATCGCGCTGATTGTGCTGGCAGTGTCGAAATTCGGTGCGCACCCGGCGCATGCGCTGTCGTGGGCGTGGCTGTCACCCGGCGCCTTTACGCCGCAGCTTTTCGCCACCGGCGCGTTGACGGCCTTGTTCTTCTTCTGGGGCTGGGACGTGACCGTCAACCTGACGGAAGAAACGCGCGACGCCAGTCATGCACCAGGCCGCGGCGCGCTGTGGGCCATGGTGATCGTGCTGGCGCTGTTCATGGGCTTTGCGGCGGTGATCCTGCTCGTGCTGAGCGATGCGGAGATCGAGCAGTCCAGCACCAACGTCATCTTTGCCGTGGCCGATAAGCTGTTGCCGCGACCGTGGAGCTATGTGGCGGTGGTGGCTGTCATGCTCAGCACGGTCGGCACGTTGGAAACCTCCATCCTGCAGTTCACGCGCACGCTCTACGCCAAGGGGCGCGATGGCACGCTGCACGCCCGCTATGCGCGGCTGCACAAGACCTGGCACACACCGTGGATGGCCACGGCCGTCATCACGACGATCGGGCTGGTGCTGTTGTTTGGCGCGTCGTACTTTCCGAGCATCAACGCGATCATCAAGGATTCGGTCAACGCCATCGGCTTTCAGGTGGCGTTCTATTACGGGCTGGCCGGCTTTGCCTGCGCGTGGCACTACCGGCGCGATGCGCTGCGCTCGGTGTTTGATGCGGTGTTTCTGGTGCTATGGCCGTTGGGCAGCGCGCTGTTCTTGTGGTTCATCGCGGGCTACAGCGTGCCGACGTTCGATCTGCCGACCAACCTGATCGGCCTGGGCGGTATTGCAATCGGCATCGTGCCGTTGCTGCTCAACCGGCGGTTGGCTGAGCGCAATGGTCGCCTGGCTGGCAACCCTTAACCGGCCGTTGCTGAATCTGGCCAGGCGCAGCGGCTGATCTGCAGCTGGAATTCGCTTGCCAGCGCACGCAGGTGGGCGAAGTGCGACTGCATTTCCGCCGAGCGCTCGTGGTACGGCCCCACGCTTTGTGCAACGCGCTCGATGGCGTGGGCAGCGTCGCCGATGGCCAGGTGCCCCAGCATGCGCGACGAGCCCACGATGCGATGCGAGGCTTCGATGATCTCCGCATCCACGCCCCCGCGCAGGGCCTTCTCCAGGTTGGCGAGATCCTGCTCAACCGTCTCAGCAAACAAGTCGACGATGAAGCGCCACTGCTGCAGGTCGAGGCCGAACAGATCGGTCAGCGTGCTGATGACCTGCGGGGGGAGCAGGCCGGCGACGGTTTGATCGACCGTGTCGGAGACGGTGGCTGCAGGGGTGTCGTGGAGGGGCTGCATGGCGTGGTGCGTGGATTTAGGCTTGAACCACACTTTGCGTGCCGGGCCCGCTTGCAACAATGAGATTCGTCCGATTTGAACGCGCCCACGCACGAATTGACAGGCCTAAAAAACAGATCGGGCGTATCGCTTGTGCGGCGATACGCCCAATCGGGTGTTGAGCGGGTGAGGCTCAGGGCAGCATGGCTGCGGTCGGCGTGACGTCCGGCTCGCGCGGGGGCGTGCCGCGATGGCGGTGTGCCCACGTGAACACCACCGGCAACACCAGTAGCGTGAGGATCGTCGTCGTTACCATGCCGCCGACGATCACCAGCGCCAGCGGGCGTTGCGCCTCGGAGCCAATGCTGTGCGACAGGGCCGCCGGCAGCAGGCCCAGGCCTGCCAGCATGGCCGTCATGATGACCGGGCGCAGACGCAGCGCTGCACCTTCCACCGTGGCTTCATGCAGGTTCTCGGAGTGCGCCAGACGGTTGACGTACGAGATCAGAATCACCCCGTCCTGGATGGCGATGCCGAACAGCGACAGGAAACCGATGCCCGCCGAGATCGACAGTGTCTCGTTGGCAATGTGCAGCGCCAGCAAGCCGCCGATGGCTGCAAACGGCACGTTGAGTACCACCATCAGCGCGTCCTTGAAGTTGCCGAACGTGCTGTAGAGCAGCAGGAAGATCACCAGGATCGTCAGCGGCACGATCACCATCAGCTTGCCCTGGGCGACCTTCATCTCGTTGAACTGGCCGTCCCACTTGACGGTGTAGCCCTCGGGCAGCTTGACGTTGTTGCCCACCACGCGCTGCGCTTCATCTACGGCGCTGCCGAGGTCGCGCCCACGCACACCAAACTTGATGGCGATGTAGCGCTTGCCTTCCTCGCGGTAGATGAAGAATGGGCCATCGGTCATCTGAACCTTGGCGATCATCGACAGCGGGATGTGCTGGCCGTCGGGCGTGTCGATCAACAGTTCACGGATGGCGTCGTACGAAGCGCGCGACTGCTGGTTCAGGCGCACCGCCAGCCCGAACGATTTCTCGCCTTCCAGGATTTGCGTAACCGGCGAGCCGCCAATGGCGTACTGCACCAGGTTCTGCACATCGCTCACGTTGATGTTGAAGCGCGCGGCGGCCTGGCGGTCGATGGTGACATTCAACGTGGGCTGGCCCAGCTCGCGGAAGATACCGACGTCTACCAGACCCTGCACCTTTTTGAGCTGCGTCTGGATTTCGTTGGCCTTGGCTTCGAGCATGTTGAGATCGTTGCCGAACAGCTTGACCGAGTTCTCGCCCTTCACGCCCGAGAGCGCTTCATCCACGTTGTCCTGGATGTACTGCGAGAAGTTGTATTCGATGCCCGGAATCTTCTCCAGATGCTTGGTGAGTCGTTCAACCAAATGCTCCTTGGTCACCCCCGGGCCCCACTTGTCAGGCGACGAGAAGTACAGGCCATATTCCTGGTTGAACACGCCGGTGGAATCGGTACCGTCGTCCGGCCTGCCGATCTGTACCGAGACCTTCTGGATTTCCGGCTGCTTGGCGAAGTACGTGCGCAGGTCGTTGGCGACCGAAGCGGAGTAATCCAGATCCACCGTATTGGGCAGCGTGATGCGCAGCCACAGGTTGTTCTCTTCCAGGGTCGGCAGGAATTCCGTCCCCAGGAAGCTGGCGCTGTACAGCGTCAGACCCAGCGCGGCCAGGGCGGCAGCAAACACCGTCTTCGGGCGTGCGATGAGCTTACGCAGCAGCGGCTTGTACCAGCGCAGGATCGCGCCCACAAACGCCGGCGAATGCGGATGCAGCGACTTGCCGAACACGAACGACGTGGTGGCCGGCACGAAGGTCAGGCTCAGCACGATCGACGCCATCAGTGCAAAGCCCATCGTGAACGCCATCGGCTTGAAGATGATGCCTTCCACGCCGCCGATGAAGAACAACGGTGAGTACGCCACGATGATGATGCCCGTGGAGAAGATCATCGCGCGCTGCACTTCGTTGGTGGCCTTGACAATGGCGTCTTCCAGCTTTTCAGCGCCTTCTTCCAGGTGACGCATGATGTTTTCCATCACGATCACCGCCGCGTCCACAATCACGCCAAAGTCGATCGCGCCCAGCGAGATCAGGTTGGCCGGCACATGGAAGTGCTCCATGCTGATGAACGACACGCACAGCGCCAGCGGAATCACCGCGGCCACCACGGCCGCCGCACGCAGGTTGCCCAGAAACACGAACAGCACCGCCAGCACCAGCGCAATGCCCACCACCAGGGTGTGTTCCACCGTACCCATGGTGATATCGAGCAGCACCTGGCGGTCGTAGAACGGCTTGATCTGGATGTCCTTGGGCAGGATGCCGTTGTTCAGTTCGGCAACCTTGTCGCGCACCTTGGCCAGCACTTCAGTGGCATTGGCGTCACGCTTGAGTAGCACAATGCCTTCCACCACGTCAGGCTGGTCGTTGTACTGCACCATGCCCAGACGCTGCACGTTGCCCACTTCCACTTCGGCAATGTCGCGCACGCGCACCGGCACGCCATTATTGGCGGCCACCACCACGTTGCGGATGTCTTCCACCGTTTGCAGCAGGCCCACACCACGCACCACGAACTGCTGTTCGCCGTCGCGCAGCAGGTTGCCGCCGGTGTTGTTGTTGGCGTTGCCGATGGCCGTGATGAGCTGCGACAGCGTAATGCCGTACGACTGCAGCTTCGCCGGCGACGGCACGATGTGGTACTCCTTCACCTTGCCGCCGAAGGAGCTGGCATCCGCCACGCCCTGCACGTGCTTGAGCTCCTTGGTGATGTCGTAGTCCTGGTAGCTCTTGAGCGTGGTGAGATCCACGCCGTCGCCCACCAGGCGGAAGCGCATGATTTCGCCGGTCGCGTCGGAGTCCGGGCTCAATGCGGGCTGGATGCCGGTGGGCAGATTGGCCTGCGCCAGGTACTGAGAGAAGTTCTGACGCGCCTTGAAGCTGTCGGTGCCTTCCTTGAACTTGAGCGTCACCACCGACAGCCCGAACAGCGACACGGAACGGAACGACTGCACGTCCGGTACGCCGGCCAGCGCGTTCTCGATGGGGATGGTGATCTGCTGCTCGACTTCGGTCGTGCTGCGACCAGGCCATTGCGTAATGGCCTGCACCGACAACGGCGCCACGCCCGGATACGCCTGCAACGGCAGTTCGCGGAACGACAGGACGCCTGCGACCAGCAGCGCAATCGCCAGGAAGACGATCAACAGCCGCCGCTTGAGAATGCCCGCGATCGGGTTGAAGCCCATGCCTACGCCCCCGCCTTCACGATCATTTCATTGAGCAGGGCGGCACCGCGCACGACCACTTGCGATGAGGCATCCAGACCGGCTGTGACGGCAAAGCTGCCATCGGTGCCCGTGTCCTTGCCCTGCACCTGCACGCGCTTGAAGTGCTTGGCGTCGCTCTGCACGATGACGTAGTAGCTGCCGCGTTCCTTGACCAGCGCGGACTTCGGCACCACCGAGGCCATGCCGGTGCCGATCTGGATGCGCGCGGTCGAGTACATCTCGGGGCGCAGCAGGCCGTCGGGGTTGGGCACGTCGCAGCGCACGGTCAGCGTGTGCGTGGCCGGGTCGATGTTGGGGGCGATGAAGCTCACGCGGCCGGTGAAGTCACGGTCCGGATACGCAGCTGTGTGCAGCGTGATCGGCTGGCCGATATGCACGCTGGCAATGTCGTTCTCATACAGATTGCCGGTGAACCACAACTGGCGCGTATCGACGATGCTCATGAACGAGTCGCCCACGTTCAGGAAGGCACCTGGGTCCATGTTGCGCTTGACGATGGTGCCCGAGATGGGCGCGCGCAGCGTCATGTGCTCGGCGGGCGCGCCACGCTTGGCAATCTGCGCGACGTCCGCGTCGGTCAGTCCCAGTACGTGCAATCGACCCGCAGCGGATTGCACAGTAGCGTCCGCGTCCTCCTGCAAGTCTTTCATGTTGGAGCCCTTGAGCTGGCGCGCGGTGTTGAGCGCAAGCAGGTACTCCTTCTGGGCGGAGATGAAATCTGGTGAGTACAGCTCCGCCAGCGGCTGGCCTTCTTTCACCAGTGCGCCTTCGAACACCAGGATGCGATCCAGTCGGCCCGCCACGCGGGAAGACGCCAGCTTGGTGCGCTCGGCGTTGAAGGCCAGCTTGCCGGGGCTGGACAGCTCCACCGGTACGGTGAGCTGGCTGACATGCGTGATCTGCACCTGCTGCGGGTCGAACCCGCCAGCCGGGATCTCCACGGAATCGGGCTTCGGGCCCTTGGCGGTGGCCAAAGGGTGTTCAGAGCCGGAAGCAGCACTGCTGGCGGGCTTGGCAACTTCAGCCGGGGCGGCGGGCCATTTGCGTCCAGCCACCACGCCAACGGCAACAGCGGCGGCCAAGGCAATCACAGCAACGATAGGAGAGAACTTCTTCATGGTCTTATTGAGCTTGAACCGGCGAACGGCCGGTGGCCGCGAGCAATGCGTGATAGGCCTGCAGGGCCGTGGCCTGCGCCTGGGCGACCGCCAGTTCGGCGTTCTTGAGTGCGCCCTGCGCGGTCAGCAGGTCATTGAAATCGGCGTTGTTGCTGGCGTAGTTGGTCATCGTTACGCGATAGGCCGCCAGCGCCTGCGGCAGTTGCCGCTGCTTGTTGAAGTCGAGCTGCGCAAGCGTCTGGCGCAGCGTGTTGTACGAGGTATCGACGGCCAGCAACGTCTGCTGACGCACAGACACGTCATTGGCCTCGGTAGCGATCTGGCTTTCCACCGCCTGGTTCACGCCGTACTTTTCCTTGGTGAAGAACCAGAACGGAATGATCAGATCCAGCTCGATCTGATAGCTGTTCGGGCGTACGCCGTACGGCGGGTTGTCTGTTGTGACGGTGGCAATGACCTGGAAGTCGGGCAGGTAGGCCTTGCGCGCCAGCGTCACGCTCTTGCGGGCTGCGTCGATCAACTCGGCTGAGGCCTTGATCGATGGGTGCTCGCGCAGGGCCCGGTTTTCCAGCTCGGGCAGCGGCTCGTCGGGCAGGCGCACGGATTCATCGTCGGTGCGCAGCTCCAGCGGGAAGGTCGGGTCTTTGCCGATGAGGGTGTTGAGTGTCTGCAGCGTGATGTCGTACTGGCGCTGCGTGGCAAACAGATCGTTCTGCGCGCTGCTCTGCATGACCTGCGCGTTCAGGAAATCGGCATACGCCGCCGCGTTGTTGGCGTAGCGCACGCGCGTGATCTGCTTGACCTGCTCCAGGCGCGTGATGGTCAGCTTCTGCACGTCGATCTGCTTCTGCAGCGAGATCGCTTGGTAATACGTGGTCGAAAGCTGTGCGTAGAGCTGCAGATACAACGCGTCGGACTGCGCATTGAGCGACTCGGCCTGGCGGTCAGCAATTTCAGCCGCCAGCGCTTTCTTGCCCGGAAACGGAATCTGCTGCGTCAGGTTGTACTGGCTGCCGCCCGCCCGGTTGACGGCCAGCGGGAACCCCTTGGGGATGCTGTTCCAGATGTAACCGAGCTGCGGGTTGTTGGGCGCGGCCAATTGCGGCGGTACAGACTTGGCTGCCAGATAGACATGGCGGGCCTGCATGAGCTGCGGATTGTTGCTCTTCAGCTCCTGCAGCAGCTCAACCAGGTTGAAGCCAGGGCCGGTCACGCCCGGCACGGACGATTTGACCGGCGGCATGGTGGCCACGGGCATGCTGGCGGCTGCCGGCATGGTCGGCATCGGTACCGGTGTGGCCGGCTTTGACGTGGTAGCCCCTACCGCTGTCAGCGGCAGGCTGGTCGCCACGCACAGCGCGGCCCAGGCACGTGGATGGAATGCACCCCAATATTTCACTGCAGAGACTCCCCTTGAGACGGGAGCGATTTAACCGACGCGATCTTTCAAGCGCCTTTCACGACTCAGCGAGTCGTCAGGGCGCGGAAAAACGCACAAAAACAGGAGGAAATCGCTTCAGGCGGCAGTCTGCGTCAGTTATATGACAAGACATGTCGACCGTCTCAGGCCGTTGCAAGCGGGCACGGCAGACCTACCCGCAAGGCCAGGGCGTCGCGCATGGCCTGCAGGCTGGCGATGCGGGCATCGATGGTGGACAGCTTTTCGCGCAGCAAGGCGGTCACGGCGGCATCCGTGTCGGGCTGCTGCCACACCTGGGTCATGCCTTCGCCAATTTCAGCCAGCGTGAAGCCGAGCTGCTGGGCCGTGCGCACGTAGCGCACCAGTTCAACGGTCTCAGGCGGATAGGCGCGGTAACCGTTGGTGCGCCGCCGCGCGCGGATCAGGCCGCGCGCCTCGTAAAAGCGCAGGCCGTCACGCGATACGCCGGTGGCGGCGGCCAGGTCGCCGATGGAGAGATCGTCGGTACGGGCGGGGAGGGTGGTGGGCATTGAGGGTCTCGCAACGGAATCGAGCTTGACCTTGGAGCGTACACCAGGCTTTACGGTGATGTTTCTTTCACTTCTGGAGTCTCGCCGTGGTTTCCGAATCGACCTTTGTGCGCATCGTGCGCGCCAGTGCCTGGTACGACCTGATCGTGACCGCACCGTTTGCCACGCCGTGGACGTTCGCGCTGCTGCATCAAGTGCTGAATGCCCTGGCAGGAATGCTGGGCATCAGCGGCCTGCCGGCGTTCGAGCCGGCGCATCTGCTGATGGCCAACCTGATGGGGTCGGTGGTGTGCGTCTGGTCGGTGCTGCGTATCCGGCAGGCGAGTGTGACGCTGGGCCGCTACGATGCGGTCGCACGTTGGCTCTTCTCAGCCTGGCAAGTGTTTGCGCTGATGTCAGGGGCCACCCTGCTGGTGGTGCCGTTCCTGATCGCGGAGGTGACTTTTGGGCTGGTGCAACTGATGCCGGTGGGGCGCGTGCCCGCCCGTGCGGGCACGCAAAGCGCTTAGCGCGCGGCCGGCGCCGCGGGTGGCAGGCCGGCTGGGATCAGCGGGCCGCCGCCGAGCACCTGGCTGCGGGAGAGGATCCGCAACTGATTGTCGAGCTTGGCTGGCTCAACGAAGCGTTTGACGTCTTCGCCTGCGCGGCGGGCCATTTCAGCGGAATCTACCCAGCCGGTGAGGGTGACTTTGCCCTCCGGCGTGGTGTGAATGCGGATCTGGCGAGGGTTGAGCGCCGTGTCCTGATCCAACGCTGCCTTCACCTGATACGACAGCAGGGAGTCGTCGGTCATGCGGGCGCCGGTGCGGTCGGGGCCATCGCCCCAGGCGCAGGCGGCCAGCACCGACGCGGCGCCGATTGCAGCCAGCACACCGATCCGCCGGCGTGCCATACCAGCCCGGACCACCAAGGACAACGAGGGGAAGCGCATCGATGCTCCTGAAAAAATGGCGACAGGCCCACATGATAAGCCTGCCGCCCTGCACCGGAACTGCGCGTCTTACGCTCCGCTGGTCAATAGGCGTGACCCGGCGCGGTGGTTTGCTTGCGCTGCCACAGCGTCTGCAATGCCAGCCAGCCCGGCCCGACCGTCGCTACGATCGCGATCAGCACGCCCCATACGAAGTGGAACTCGATGGCTGAGGCCGACAGGCTCGCCCAATACGACAGCGCCGCCACGACGTTGACGAAGAACAGGCCCGCCGCCGCCAAGCGCGGCACGATGCCAATCAGCATCAGCGAGGGGAAGACCAGCTCACCGAACGTGCCCAGCGCCGCAGCCAGCATGGGCGGCAGCAGCGGCACCTTGTACTCCTCGGTGAAGAGCAGCACGGTGGTGTCCCAGTCGTGCAGCTTGGTCAGGCCCGAGCGAAAGAATACGTAGAAGAGGTACGCCCGCGCGATCAGCAAAATGAGCGAGCACAACCCGCTTTGCGGGCCGGCAAAGCGGTCGAGCGTGGCGCGGATGCGCGTGAGCGGGGCAAGCGTGGTGTTCATGGTGTGTCTCCAAGGATCGGGCTGTGGGGTGCCGGGTGCGTGGACAGCGCGAGCAACCCCGCGCGATAGAGGCCGACCAGGCAAGCGGTCAGGTCGAAGTCCGCCTGCGCAGTCAGTGTTTGTGTGAGGGCCGCCTGCAGCGACGACGTTGCATCGCAGGCCGCGAGAAACGCAGCGGTGCTCGTATCAAGATCGAGCACGACCACACGGTGGTCTTGCACGGTGACGATGGCAGCCTCGCTCGTGTCGAGGTCGATGTTGCTCAGCGTGATCGCTGCATCCGGTTGATGGGCGCGCCAGATCGATACCACTGGCCACGTCGACGCCACGCACCACGCGCCGTCGACGAGACCGGCGCGGAGTGTGTCCGCCGGCTGCGCAAGCAGCGTGCCGAGCGCGGTGACGTCCAGCGCCTCAGCGTGTGCGTCGGGTGCGTAGTGCGCCCAGTGCACGCGCCATTCCAATCGCGCCACGTCGGCCAGATACGGCACGCTGTCGGCCAGCGGTGATTGCGCGATGACTTCGGGCAATGCGTCGCCATATCGATGCAGGTTCGCAGAGGTCGAGTCCTGCACTGCCAGCGTGTCGCGCACGATGGCATCAAAGCAGTCATCGCCAACCAGTGCTCGGCAGACCGGATACGCACCGGCCAGCGTGTTGCGCAGGATGGCCAGACGCGCGTTGCGATAGACAGCCACGCCGCGCGATGCGTCACCACTCGCAGGTGCCGTGAGCGTGCTGATCAAGTGGGCTTCCCAGTCAGGCAGGCGCATGGTCGCTCTCCGTGACAGTGGAAGCGGCGTACTGGTCAAGGACGATCTGGGCGCGCTCCGCTTCCTGCAGCAGCACTTGCACGGGCGGGATGTCGGCATCCCACTCGATGAGCGTCGGGCGCGCGCCATGCGCGGCGATCCAGGCTTCGTAGATCGCCCAGACCGACGCATGCACCGGTGCGCTGTGTGTGTCGATCAACATGCCGTCTTCCACGCTGAATCCGGCCAGGTGAATCTCGCCTACCAGCGCCGGGTCGATGTCGGCCAGCACCGATTCAACCGTCACACCGTGGTTGACGCTGTTGACGTAGAGGTTGTTGAGGTCCAGCAAGATGCCGCAGCCGGTGCGGCGCGCGAGTGCGGTGAGAAACGCGCCTTCGGAGACAGCCTCATCGGCATCCACCAGCGCGCGGCAATCGATATACGCGGCGATGTTTTCAATCAGCAGCGGCCGCTTGAGGATGTCCTGTGCGCGCATGACATTGGCGCACACAAGGTCGAGCGACTCGCGGGAATAGGGCAGGGGCAGCAGGTCGTTGACGACCTGGGCACCGCTGCGGTTGAAGCACAGGTGCTCGGAAATGGCGTTGGGTGCCACGGCATCGGCCAGCGCGGCAATGGCGCGCACGTGGTCAACGTCCAGCCCATCGGCATTGCCGAGCCCCATGCCCACGCCGTGCAGGCTCACGGGCTGATGCGCCCGTGCGGCCAGCAGTGCAGCGCGGGCCGGGCCGCCATACAGGTAGTTCTCGCTGTGCACTTCCACCCAGGGGAAGCGGGCTTCCCCGTGAAGCAGAGCAGGAAAGTGCGGGGCGCGCAGGCCTGCACCCGCGCACATCGGCAGAGTCGTCTGCATGGCGGTCACCCGGTCGGTCGGCTGACGCTTACTTGGACATCGGCTGCATCGTGCCGCCCATCTGCGCGCAGGTGCCGGCCGGCACGAACTTCCATGACATCGGGTCCTTGTCGATCTTCGATTGGCCGGCACAGGCGTGGGCGCTGCCCGGGCTGGCGCAGTCGTTCTGACCGGCCTTGGCCACGCCGTAACACTTCTCCTTGCCGGCTGGGTCTGCGGCCTGCACCGGGGTCGACAGGGCGCCCAGTGCGAGCAGGCTACCCAGGGCGGCGGCGATCATGGCTTGTTGTTTCATTTGCGTTCTCCTTGATTGAGCAGGTGTCTTTCACCAGCGAAGGCGTGATTGCCTTGCGGTACGGTGCGCTGCGGCGATGCGCAAACGCGTTCCGTGCAACTTGGTCGTCGCACTGACAGATTCCTGATACGGAAAACGAAATTTTTTTTTGAAAGGTGAAGGACCGCGTCGCCCAAACAAAAAGGCGACCCAAAATGGGCCGCCTTCAGGCAGAAAAGGGCTTGCATCAATAGATCGTGCGCGACGCGTTTTTAGTGCGCCGCCAGCGGTTACCCCGTATGGGGCACAACTTTTTTCAGCTTACGCGGAAATGCTCAATGCTCTGCCCGGCGTTGACTGCGCGCTGCAGCCAGTCGGGCATGTCGCCTGCGCCGTCCCAATGCTGACCATCGGCACTCATATAGACGGGGCCGGCGGGTGGAGGGGGTAAGTCGAAGCAGCCACGTGCCTGCAGGTCTTCGACCGACAGGGCATAGGTTTGCATTTGTTCCCGGATCCAGGCGATCGCGACTTCGCGGCCCGGTTGCGGCGGGTGGCCTTCCTTCATCTTGTGCGTATGTTTTGGAGTTCTGTGTCCGCCCGGCGCCAGGGGAGAGAGAGTCGGGCGCAAGTCGCGCCCGGGGCCGGCGGAAAACGCACAAGAATAACAGCAGTTGGGTGGCAGATTCGTGTTGTGGGTGTTGCGGCTTATTGCATTATTTAACAGCGGTTGAATTTGCCCCCGGACGCAGCCACCGATATGGGGACCACCCCAGGTTCATGCCGGCCGCCGCCAGCAGGATGGCTCCAGCCCCCAGAAACTGCGCCAGTTGCAACCGATGCCCGAAGGCAATGATGTCCACCGCAATGGCAACGATCGGGTAGATGAACGACAACGACCCCGTCAAATGTGTCGGCAACCGTTGAATGGCGCCATACAGCAGGATGTACATCAGCCCTGTGTGCACCACGCCCACCGTCACCAGCAGCCCCCACGTATACGCATCGGCCGGTGGGTGTGACAGGTTGGCCAGCGGCGCCAGCATCAGCACGCCCACGCACACCTGAATGAGCGCAATCAGGTGCGGCGGCGTGCCGGCCAGCTTCTTGGTGATGATGGCCGCCACCGCATAGGCAAACGCCGCGCCCAGCGCCAGCGCAATCCCCATCAGGTAATCCGTGCCCATGGTGGCCGCCGGCCCCACCTGCACAATCAGCACCACGCCGATGAAGGCGATGGCCAGCCACGTCAGCTTGGCCGCCGTCAGCTTCTCTGACAAAAACAGCGCGCCCAGCCCGACCAGCATGAACGGTTGCGTGTTGTAGACCGCCGTGGCAATCGAGATGGACGCCCGTGGATACGCTGCGAACAGCAGCAGCCAGTTGATGACGATGGCCACCCCGCCCAGCGCGGCAATGCCCGCGCGCTTCCACGTGATGGCACCGCGCAGCAGCCCGAGCCCCGCGCATACCGCCAGCAGCGTGATCGCGCCGAACAGGCAGCGCCAGAACACCACGTCCATCACCGGTTGGCCCGAGCGGACCACGAACCAGCCGATTGTTCCGGAAATCGTCATGGCGGCGGTCATCTCGACCGTGCCGCGTGTCTTCTCGTTCATGCCTGCCACCCTGTGCGTTGGATGTGAGAAGGATCGCATGTGGATCGCCTGACTTCCATTGCTTTTCTGAGGCAAACTATGTGTTCTTGCTAATGAAGTAAGGCAAAAGGCACCAACGGCCGTTTGGAGGAGCAATGATCACGATAGATGAGCTGGACCAGCGGATTCTCGACGTCCTGCTGACCGATTCCCGCATCTCGCTCAAGCTGTTGGCAGAGCAGGTGGGGCTGTCGTCTCCGAGCGTGTCGGAGCGTCTGCGTCGGCTGGAGGAGCGCGGCGTGATCCGCCACTACACGGTCGACATCGACCCGAAGGCGCTGGGCTACCCGCTGCAGGCCATCGTGCGGGTGCGGCCCATGCCGGGCAAGCTCCATATCGTGCAGAAGCTGATCGAAGAGATTCCGGAGATTGGCGAGTGCGACAAGGTCACGGGCGAGGATTGTTTTATCGCCCGGCTGTATGTGCGCTCGATTGACCAGCTCGACCACATTCTCGACCGCGTGGCAGACCACGCTGAGACCAACACCGCCATCGTCAAGGCCCAGCCGGTGCGCCGGCGTGCGCCGCCGTTTGCGCCGGCCGACTGAGGCGTTGACGGTTATGCAGCGACGGCCTGCTGGTGGATGGCCGCGTGGGCCATAGCCTGCCGCAGATCGGCAATCAGGTCTGCCGGCGCCTCCAGCCCAACATTGAGGCGCACCAGGCGGCCGCGATAGTGGCGGTTCGGGCGCGCCAGGCCGGGATACGGCATCACCAGGCTGCTCGTGCCGCCCCAGCTCATGCCGATCCGGAACACGCGCAACGCATCGATGAACGCGTTGACCTGTTCGGCGGACACGCTTTCCTGGAACACCACCGAGAACACGCTGGTCGCGCCCGTGAAGTCGCGCTTCCAGAGCTCGTGACCGGGGCACGACGGTAGCGCCGGATGCAGCACGGTGGCGATGCCTTCCTGCAGATGCAGCCAGCGTGCCACCGCCAGCGTGGAGGCCTGCAGGTGTTCGAGCCGTAGCCCCAAGGTTTGCAGGCCGCGCAGGGCCAGGCTGCAGTCATCGGGCGATGCGCCCATGCCCAGGTCCGCAAACGCGCTGCCCACGCGCTCGAACATTGCCTCCGAATTGACTGAGATCGAGCCGAGCAACAGGTCGCTGTGGCCACCCACGTACTTGGTCAGCGCCTGCATGCTGATGTCGACGCCGTGCGCGAAGGCATCGAAGTACACGCCGGCTGTATACGTGTTGTCGAGCGCCACCGGCACGCCGCGCGCATGCGCCGCTGCCACGATGGCCGGCACATCCTGCACTTCCATCGTGACCGAGCCGGGGCTTTCGGTCCAAATGAGCGCGGTGTTGGGGCGGATCAGCCCGGCAATGCCGGCGCCAATGAGTGGGTCATACGTTTCCACCTCGATGCCCATGCGTTTGAGCAGGCTGTCAGCCATGCTGCGGTTGGGGCCATACGCACTGAATGGCACCAGCGCATGGCTGCCCGCACTGCAGCAAGCCAGGTAGACGAGGGCGATGGCTGCCTGCCCGCCCGGCACGATAAAGCTGTGGCGGGCGCGTTCCAGTTGTGCAATCCGCGCGCCAAGTTCAATGGCAGTGGGCGTGCCGTAGAGGCCGTAGGTATAGCCGTGCTGGGCATGGCGCCAGTCGTCCACGACCTGCGCTGCGTTGTCGAACAGGACGGTCGAGCCGCGGTAGACCGGTGCGACGAGCGATCGAAAGCCGCCTGGGGCAAGCGGATCGGGGCTGACAAGCTGCGAATGCAAATGCATGGCTGGGGCCTCTGCGGACGAATGACCATGAAATCCTATGTCACGTCCATAGAGCAATTTCCGCTATTCTGCGCAGTCAGACGCAAAAATTTCTCACACAGAGCCCGCCATGGCCGCGCAAAACCCGCTCGAACTCGACACCTTCGACATCGCCATCCTCAACGCCGTGCAGCGGTGTTACACCACGCCGCTGCGCGTGATTGGTGAGCAGGTGAGCCTGTCGACGGCGGCCGTGCAGCGGCGCATCAAGCGGATGGAAGAGGCGGGCGTCATTGTCGGCAACGTGGCGGTGGTGGACCCGGAGCGGGTGGCCAAACCCATCACCGTGATCGTCGAGGTGCATGCCGAGCGCACCAATACCGCGGCCATGGTTGCGCTCAAGAAGGCGCTGTCCGGCCCCGAGGTACAGCAGTGCTACTACGTGACCGGCGAGGCTGACTTCGTCCTCATCCTGAACGTGGCCACGATGACGGAGTACGAAGCCCTGGCGCGCCGCATGTTTGACGACAACGACAATATCAAGTGGTATCGCACGGCGGTGGTGCTCAACCGCGTGAAGGTCGGGCTCGAGGTGCCGCTGGGCTAACGCCGTACAGCCCACCGCCTGCGCAAGGCGTCAATACGGGGATGAGGCTATAGTGCCCGAGCGCGTTGCTTGATAACGTTTCGCGCGCCATAACACGACGCCGGCACGACTGGCGTCCATGAAGGTACCAAAGGAGCTCCTATGCAGAATCCAAGAACAGGCATGCGGTGGATCGCCGCCGCAATCGCATCGATCAGCATCACGACCGTCGCACACGCCGCATCCGTGGCACCGGTTGCCGCGGAAAACGGGATGGTTGTCGCAGCACAGCATCTTGCAGCCAAGGTCGGTGTCGAAGTGCTCAAGCGCGGCGGTAACGCAGTCGACGCTGCCGTGGCAGTCGGCTACGCGCTGGCTGTGGTCTATCCGGCCGCAGGCAACCTGGGCGGCGGCGGTTTCATGACCATCCAGCTGGCTGACGGCCGCAAGACTTTCCTCGACTTCCGTGAAGTCGCGCCGAAGGCCGCCACCGCCAACATGTACCTGGACAAGGACGGCAACGTCATCAAGGGCGCCTCCACCAAGGGCCACCTGGCCGTGGGCGTGCCGGGCACCGTGTCGGGCATGGAATACGCGCGTCAGAAGTACGGCACCATGCAACGCGCTGCACTGGTCGCACCGGCCATCTCGTTGGCCGAGAAGGGCTTCACCCTCGACCAGGGCGACGTCGACATGCTGCTGACGTCGACCAAGGATTTCCAGGAAGACGCAGCCTCGGGCGCGATTTTCCTGAACAAGGGCCAGCCCTTCCAAGTGGGCGAGAAGCTGGTCCAGCATGATCTGGCCAAGACGCTGCGCGAGATCAGCAACAAGGGCACCGACGGCTTCTACAAGGGCTGGGTCGGCGAAGCCATTGCTGCATCGAGCAAGGCCGGCGGCGGTCTGATTACGACGGCTGACCTGAGCAGCTACAAGACGCGCGAACTGGCGCCGGTCGAGTGCGACTACCGCGGTTACCACGTGGTATCGGCGCCGCCCCCGAGCTCGGGTGGCGTGATCATCTGCGAAATGTTGAACATTCTCGAGGGCTATCCGCTCAAGGAACTGGGCTGGCACTCCGCGCAGGCCACGCACTACCAGATCGAAGCCATGCGCCACGCTTATGTGGACCGCAACAGCTACCTGGGCGACCCGGACTTCGTGAAGAACCCGCTGGACCGTCTGCTGAGCAAGGACTACGCGGCCAAGATCCGTGCCGTGATCGACCCGAAGAAGGCCGGTGTGTCGAAGGACATCAAGCCGGGCGTCGAGCCGCATGAGGGCAGCAACACGACGCACTACTCGATCGCTGACAAGTACGGCAACGCGGTGTCCGTCACGTACACGCTCAACGATTGGTTTGGTGCCAAGGTTACGGCTGCCAAAACGGGCGTGATCCTGAACGACGAAATGGACGACTTCACCGCCAAGGTCGGCGTGCCGAACCTGTACGGTCTGGTGCAAGGCGAGGCCAACTCGATCGCCCCGGGCAAGCGTCCGCTGTCGTCGATGAGCCCGACCATCGTCACCAAGGACGGCAAGCCCGTCATGGTGGTTGGCACGCCGGGTGGCAGCCGCATCATCACGGCCGTCATGCTGACCATGATCAACGCCATCGACTACGGCATGAACGTGCAGGAAGCCGTGGACATGCCGCGCTTCCACCAGCAATGGCTGCCGGACGTGACCAACGTCGAGCCGTATGCACTGTCGGACGATACGCGCAAGATCCTGACCTCCATGGGCCACAACCTGGGTGCGCCGCAGCCGGCCAACCACCTGGCAGCCATCATCGTCGGGGCGCCGTCGCTAGGTGGCAAGCCGGTGGGCAACAACAAGTTCTATGGCGCGAATGATCCGCGTCGCAATACGGGTCTGGCTGCCGGTTATTGATTGGTAGTGCAGTACCCGCAGTATGGAAAAAGCCCGCATTTGCGGGCTTTTTTCTTGGTGGTGCGAGGAGGTCAGGCCGCAGCGGTCAACACGGGCAGATTGCCCTCGCCGAAGCCGTGGTGCCCGCGCCGCTGCACGATCTCGAAGAAGATCTCGCCGGGGTGGCGCTTGACGAAGGTTTGCAGGAACAGCTTGGGCACGCCGTCGACGATCTCACCATCAATGAGGACGCCGTACTGGCGCAGGGCATTCAGATCCAGCCCATGCCCGGGCAGGCGTGTATCGACAGTGTCGTAGTAGTGCGGCGGGGGCTCGACGAAGGTGAGGCCGTTGGCGGCCAGTGCCGCAGCCGTATGCAGGATGTCGTCAGTGGCCAGCGCAATGTGCTGTACGCCTTCACCGGGGTGGTCGGGCAGGTACGCGTGCATCAGGTGCGCGCGGTGCGTGCCCTCTTCATACAGCGGAATGCGGATCGTGCCGCACGATGACACCATCACGCGGGAATCCGCCGCCACGTGCCAGTTGGCATGCAGCTCGTGGATCTCGCTAAAGCCGAGCTGGTTGCGATAGAAATCGATCCAGTCCTGCAGGCGGCCGGCGCCGACGGTCTGCGTCAGGTGGTCGACCCGCGCCAGCCCAACACCGGCATGGTGCCAGTCTTCATGTGCGGTGGCGGGGTCCAGCGGTCGGAAGTCGATGTCGTAGATGGAGATGTCGCCCAGGCCGCCTTTTGCGCCGTGCTTGCCGCGCCAGCGGTCGACAAAGTACAGGTGCGTATCGCCCACGCCCTGGATGGCGGGGATGACCAGTTCGCTCGGGCCGATTGGTTCGGCCTCGGCCGGCCATGCGCCGAGTTCAACCGCACGGTCGTAGGCGTGCTGCGCATCATCGACGCGGATGCCGATCGCACAGATGCCCACGCCGTATTCCTCGGCCCAGCGGTGCGCGAAGGAGTCGGCCTCGGCGTTGACGAGGAAGTTCATGTCGCCTTGCCGGTACAGCGTGACATCCTTGCTCACGTGGCGTGCGATGGCTTTGAAGCCAAACGATCGGAACATCTGCCCCAGTGCCACTGGCTCTTGTGTCGCGAACTCGACGAATTCCAGGCCGGCGGTCTTGAAGGGCAAGTCGGCATTGCGGCCCATGTGTGAACTCCTGTGACTGAGCAAAGCGTGAGAACACCGCATTGTGTACCACGCACGTGGCAATGCGCATCCAGCCGCCGCTACGCAGCCGCTCTTTGCAGATTCGACAGATGCGGCAGCCTTGGCAGCCAGAGGAACGCGATCGATGCCAGCACGGTGCCTGCAAGCATCATCGGGGCGACCATGGGCCATGCGCCGAGGCTGTGCGATGCGTTGTCAAAGGCGGCCGCAGTCTGCCCCAGGCAGAAGGCAGCCAGCATCATGATGAAGCCCGACCATGACACCGCGCGCCCGGCAAGATGCGGCAACTCGCCCACTGCGCCTGCCTGGCCGCAAGGCTGGTGGATGCCGTGGCCCATGCAATAGACGCCATGCCCAAGCAGCAGCGGCCATGCCTCACCCGGAAGCAACCAGCAGCCCAGCCCCTGGATGCCGGCGCCGCACAGGCTGAGCGCTGCGCCCTGCTGCACGGTCCGCACGAGGCTCTGGCGACGCAGCAGACGCCGGCAGCCGGTCGTACTCACGATATAGACGAGCGAACCGCCGGCCGGTATCCAGCCGTACAGCCCAGGCGACAGGCCAAGGTATGCGATGTACACCATCGGCGAGAGCAGCAGGAAGCAAAAGATGCCGGCATACGTCGTGGCGGCAAGCAGCCCCCAGACGCGGAATTCCGCGCTGGCAAAGATCTCGCGTACACCGCCTGCCTGGGTGTGCGTGTCTTGCCGGGTTTCGGCAAAACCGTACCAGCACATCGCCCACAGCACGATCGCATAGCCGCTCATGCCGGCAAGCACCCAGCGCCAGCCGGCATGCTGCGCGACAAAGGCGCCAAGAATCGGCGCCACCAACGCCACGAAGCCCAGCCCGGTGAGGCCGCGCGCCATCACATGGGGGCCATCGCGCGCCGGGTGCAGATCGCGTACGGCCGCACGTGCGCACACCAGGATGGCCGCCATGGAAAAGCCTTGCATGGCGCGTGCTGCCGTCAGCATGGATGCCGTCATCGCCAGGGCACCGACCAGCGCAGCAATGGCGTAGCACGCCAGCCCCACCAGCAGCACCTGCCGGCGGCCAAAGCGATCGGCCAGGCTGCCCATCGGCAGTTGCCCAATGCCAAAGGCCAGCGCAAACACCGTGAGGCTCGTGCTCGCCGAGCCCAGCGCCCGGGCAATCGCGGGCAGGGCGGGGAGGTAGCTGTCGGTGGCCACCGGTTGTGCTGACAGCAGCAGCGGCAACAGCAGGGCAAAGCTCAGTGTGCGGCGGGTCATGGGGTGTGGTGCGGCGCCATGCGTTAGTACGCAATGGCTGCGGTGCTTCGTAGTTCTTCTGCGGTAGCGGTGCCGAATCCGAAGAACTCCAGGTAGGCCGGAATCATCTCGAACAGCATGTCGGTACCGACCTGGACTGCGCAGCCCTTGTCGAGCACAGCACGCAGCAGCGGGGTGTATTCCGACTTCATGACGACCTCACCGACAAAGCAATCGGGCGAGATGCGTGCCACATCGAAGGGCAGTGGATCGTCTTCCTTCATGCCGACCGGCGTGGCGTTGACGACCACGTTGAAGCCATCCGGGTCATTCGAGCCGGTGCGCACCACCAGCGCCGGGTAGTGCTCGCGCAGGCGTTGGGCCAGTGCTTCAGCAGAGGCTGCGCGCGTGTCGTACAACGCCAGTTCGCCCACGCCGGCCGCTGCCAGAGATGCTGCAATCGCCGAGCCCACGCCACCCGCCCCCGAGAGCAGCACGCGCGCCCCCTCAAGCTGCCGCCCCTTGCGCAGCACGCCGCGCACAAAGCCTGCGCCGTCGAACTGGTCACCCAGCAGCGTGCCGTCGTCGCGCTTGCGTACCGCGTTGCAGGCGCCGGCAACGCGTACGGCCGGCGTGACCTCATCCACCAGCTCCACCGTGGTCACCTTGTGCGGCATGGTGATGAGCGCGCCGCGCAGGTTGGTGAAGCGGAAGATCGACGCAAAGCTCTGCGTGTAGTCCTCCGCCTTGACCCCCATGGGCACCACAACGGCGTCGATGCCTTTCTGCTCGAACCAGGGGTTGTAGATCATCGGCGACTTGAACGTCTCGGTCGGGTAGCCGATGTGGGCGATGAGGGTGGTTTTTCCGGAAATCATGGTTCAGGAGGTGCGTGTTTCAAGCCGCCAGGGCCCCGGCCCGCTGGCGGGCGTACTCAGCTTTGTCGACCGGTTGGGCGGTCGGTTGGCCCAGTTCATCCATGTGGATGCGGTAGGTCTCGCGGGCGCTCATGGCTGCCACGGCGGCAATGATGGTTACGCCGAAGGCGATGGCACCCACCGTCAGCCAGATGTTGTCGGCACCTGGAGGCGCCACGGCTGTGAAGAGCGCCGGCAGCATGGCGGTGATGGCGGTGCCGATGTTCTGCGAGATCGCCATTGCAGAGACACGGGTGCGCGTCGGGAACAGTTCCGGATAGAAACTCGGGAACACCGCGTTGTAGCCCTGGTAGACCACGCCCCACATCAGGATCGACATGGCAAACGCGAGCGGCACGTTCTTGATGCTGATGGCATACAGATAGCCAAACGCGAGCAGGCCGGCGAGCAGTGAACCGATCACGATGGGTGGCTTGCGGCCGATGCGGTCGGACAGATCGCCCACGTACGGAATCACCAGCACCGCGACGATATTGCCCACCACCGGAATCCACAGGTAGATGTCTGCGGCAAAGCCGATGCCGTAAGCGGGTTGCACCGCATAGGCCGCGCCGAAGATGGTTGCCACCACCGGAATCACGTTCATCAGCGCCATGCACACCACGCGCAGCATGTCGGGCGTGCTGTATTTGAAAGCGTCGAGGACGGGTGAGCGGGGGCGGCCTTGTTGTTGCTGCTCCGCTGTAAAGGCCGGCGTCTCGTGCACCTCGCGGCGGATGATGTAGCCCGCAATGATGACCACGAAGCTCAGCAGGAATGGAATGCGCCAGCCCCAGGTGTTGAACAGCTCGGCAGGCATGTAGTGCGCCAGCGGCAGGAACACGGCGGCTGCCAGGATCTGCCCGGCCTGCACGCCTTGCAGCGTAAAGCTGGCAAAGAACCCACGTCGGCCAAACGGCGCGTGCTCCAGGATCATCGAGCTGGCACCGGAAATTTCACCGGCCACGGCAAAGCCCTGGATCAGACGCATGATGACCAGCAACGTCGGCGCCAGCAGGCCAACCTGGTCATAGGTCGGCAGCAGACCCACGCCGATGGTCGAAAACCCCATCAGGAACATGCATACCAGCAGCACGTTCTTGCGCCCGTGCGTGTCGCCCATGTGGCCCAGCACGAACGCGCCGATTGGCCGCGCCACGTAGCCCACGCCATAGGTGGCAAGCGAGGCGATGATGGCCGTCTTCGGATCGCCCTTGGGGAAGAAGATCTGCGGGAAGATCAGCGCTGCCGCGGTGGCGTAGATGAAAAAGTCGTAGTACTCGAGCGCCGAGCCGATCCAGCCGCTGGCAGCGGCTTTCTTCGACTGGTGCTTGCCCAGGGGCTCGTGGGCAGGGGCTGCGGTCATGGTGGTCTCCGGTTTATCTGCGGGGCCTATCGTGCGGTGAAGGGCCGTCTGTACACGCACCGCAGCGTAGTCCGGCGGCATGGCCGGGCACAAGCAACTGACGGTGGAAAACGTTCGATAATCGCACGGAATGGTGCGAATAACGTACGACTCAAGGGTTTCTCCGAGTCTGCTCGGACGCTAAGGTGTTGAGGCGCCAGCAACGAAAATGCGCTGCGGGTTACAGCACCCGCATGATCGACAGCGCGGTGTCCTGCAACACCTGCAGCACGCGCTGCAATGCGTGCTCGGTGGTCTCGTCGCCGACTTGCATGTTGACGCTCAGTGCAGCAATCACGTTGCCATGGCGATCACGCAGCGGCACCGCTACGCCACGCACGCCGATCTGCAACTGCTGCTCGACCACGGCGTAGTCCTGCCGGCTGGCCTTGCGGATTTCCTCCAGCAGCCGTTCGCGCTGCAGGATCGTGTACGGCGTATAGGGCGTGAGCACGCAGGTTTCCAGCCAGGCCTTGACCTCCGGCTCGGGCTGCGCGGCCAGCATCATTACCCCGGCGGATGCGAGCGGCGCCGGCACGCGCGCACCGAGCACAAAGCCCGTGCTCATGACGCGGCTGGTGCTGGTGCGTGAGATGAAGACCAACTCCCAATCGTCCAGCACGCTGAGGTAGGCCACCTCGCCAACGGCGGCCGTCACCTGCTGCAGGAAGGGCTGCACCGTGCGCGGCAAGCGGGCTGAATCGAAGTACGACCAGCCCACCTTCAGCACGCGCGGCGTCAGGCTGAACAGCGTGCCTTCGCTGGTGAGGTAGCCGAGGTGTTCCAGCGTCAGCAGGTAGCGGCGCGCGGCCGTGCGGGTCAGGCCGGTCAGCTCAGCGGCCTGGGTGGGGGTTAGCCGTGGGTGCTCATGGTCGAACGCCTCCAGGATGGCGAGCCCCTTCTCCAGCCCGGCGATCCAGTCGCGCCGGTCGAGCGGTTCTTTCTTCATGGCGATAACCCTAAAAACGAGCGATATGTGCGCACGATTGTACGATCATCGCACGCTGTTGCGCGAATGCCGCTTGTGATGGCAAGGGGTGGGCACCTACGCTGCGGGCATCGTCTGATCACCGTATCGCCATGAATTCGCTTCGCCCCGCGCTTCCCTCAGTCCGCCGTCCCAAATGCATCGCCACCGTTTGCCTGTCCGGCACGCTGCCTGAAAAGCTGGAAGCCGCCGCCGCTGCGGGCTTTGACGGTATCGAGATCTTCGAGAACGACCTGCTGAATTTCGACGGCTCGCCGGCCCGCGTGCGGCAGATGGCGGCGGACCTCGGGCTGGCGATCATGCTGTACCAGCCGTTCCGCGATTTCGAGGCGATGCCCCCCGAGCTGCTGGCCCGCAACCTGGTGCGCGCCGAGCGCAAGTTCGACGTGATGGCGGAACTGGGCGTCGAGACGATTCTGGTGTGCAGCAACGTGCAGGACATCGCCATCGACGACCCCGCGCATGCTGCGGACGATCTGCGCCAGATGGCAGAAGCGGCCGCACAACGCGGGCTGCGCGTGGGCTACGAGGCGCTGGCCTGGGGCCGGCACACGCGGACTTGGCGCCAAGCATGGCAGATCGTGCAGCAGGCCGGCCACCCCGCGCTCGGGCTGATTTTGGACAGCTTCCACACGCTGTCGCTAGGCGACACGCTGGATGGCCTGCATGACGTTCCGTCGGAAAAGCTCTTCTTCGTGCAGTTTGCGGATGCGCCCAAGCTGTCGATGGATGTGCTGTCCTGGAGCCGGCATCACCGTAATTTCCCGGGGCAGGGCGATCTACCTGTGACGGCGTTTGCGCGCGATCTGCTCGCCGCTGGTTATGCGGGGCCGCTGTCGCTGGAGGTCTTCAATGACGAGTTTCGCTCCGCCCCTGCGCGCCAGACCGCCCTGGACGGCATGCGTTCGTTGCGCTGGCTGGAGTCGGAAGCCGGCGGCGCGGAGTTGCCCGCACCGGCCCGCTTTGCCGGCGTGGATTTCCTGGAATTTGCCGTGGACGCCACCGCCGGGCGCGAGCTGGAAACGCGTCTGCGTGCGCTGGGGTTTGGCTTCGCTGGGCACCATCGTTCCAAGGCGGTTGATCTGTACCGGCAGGGCGGTGTGAACGTGATCCT
This sequence comes from Ralstonia sp. A12, assembly GCF_000801955.1. GTDB lineage: Bacteria > Pseudomonadota > Gammaproteobacteria > Burkholderiales > Burkholderiaceae > Ralstonia. The sequence continues at coordinate 27,078 of NZ_JSZO01000012.1, read as the reverse complement.
GAACATGGAGCTGGACAGTGCGGCGTCTGAGCACTTCCAACTGCATGGGCCATCTGTATGCGCGATCGGCCTGAAGGTGGACGATGCCGAGCGCGCAATGGCACGCGCACGCGCGTTGTGTTGCCAGGAGTGGCGCGGGCCGGTGGGTCCGAGTGAGCGCAGCATTCCCGCGTTGCGCGCGCCGGATGGCACGCTGCTCTATCTGATTGACGACCGCCAGGCCGATCGCAGCATCTACGAGAGCGATTTTGTTCTGCAGCCCAACGCGCAAGCCGACGCGGCAGGGTTGGCATCGATCGACCACGTCGCGCAGGCGCTGCCCGCGCATCGGCTCGACAGCTTTGTGCTGTTCTACCGTGCCATTTTCGGCATGCAAGCCGAAGCGGTGCAGGAGATTGCCGACCCCTATGGCCTTGTGAAAAGCCGCGCGATGGTGAGCCCCGACCGCAACGTGCGGATTCCGCTCAACGTGTCGGAAAGCGGGCGCACGGCCACCGGCCGGTTCATTGCCGCCTATGCCGGTTCGGGCGTGCATCACGTTGCCTTCCGCACCGACCGGCTGTTCGAAACCATTGAAGCCATCGACCGCGGCGCGGCCCACCTGCAGCACGTGCCCGAAAACTATTACGACGATGTCGCCGCCCGCCTGGGGCTGGACGACGCGCTGCTCACACGCCTGCACGACGACGGTCTGCTCTACGACCGCGACCTGCACGGCGATTTCCTGCACGTCTACACCGAGCCCTTCCGCGAGCGCTTCTTCTTCGAGCTGGTCCAGCGCGACGGCTACCTGGGCTACGGCGCCGCCAACGCTGCAGTGCGCATGGCCGTGCAGGCGCAACTGAGCCTTGGCGCGACGGCGGGCACCACTACGGTCGACCACTGATCCACGACAACTTTGTCGCCCTCGGCGTGTGCGGCCGTGGGCGTTTTCCGGCAACACCACGGCTGCGCGGTCAGCCATCGCACATCCGTACCCATCACATCAAAGAGGAGACAAGGGAGCCATGAACAAAACAATGATCGCCGCACTGGTACTCGGAGCCACGAGCCTGCCGGCAGCAGCGCAAAGCGCAGGCGGTGTCACGCTCTACGGGCTGATCGACACCACCATCCGCTACAGCACGCACGAAAACGCGGCGGGCAACAGCAATCTGCAGATGATGGACGGCGTGCTGACCGGCAGCCGCTGGGGCCTGCGCGGCACTGAAGATATCGGCGGCGGCACCAAGGCCATGTTCATCCTGGAATCGGGGTTCTTTCCCGACACCGGTGGCAGCCAGCAGGGCGGCCGGCTGTTTGGACGCACCGCGGTGGTCGGCCTGGAGGGTGACTACGGCAAGCTCTACCTCGGCCGCCAATACACGCTGGCGCACGAGGTCTTGTCTTCGTATGAGGCGATGGCGTTTGCCAACAACTCCATCGTTGGCTATCAGGGCGGCAACTACACAGGCCTGCGCTACGACAACACGATCAAATACATCAAGTCGTTCGGTGGTCTGCAGCTGGCCGGTGCGTGGACCTTTGGCGAGGCCGCGGGCAGCTTCAGCAAGAGTTCGGCCGGTGCGGGTTCGATCGTCTACAGCATGGGGTCGGCTGAAGTGGGCGCGGTGTATCAGGTCACGCACGACGTGTCTTCAGCGTTCTTCGGTGCAGTGCCGGCGGCGCTTGCCAGCAAACAGACGGTGTGGGGGTTTGGTGGCAAGTGGGACACCTCCATTGCCACCTGGTATCTGGGCTACACCAACAACCGCCTGGACGTGGCTGACTACAAGAACCAGGCCGCCTATGTTGGCGCGAAGGTGCCAATCTCCGGCCCGTTGAGCTTCATCGGCACCGTGCAGTACGACTGGATGAAGCATCTTGATGCCAGCGGCAAGCGCCTGACCACCGCTGGCATGCTCGACTACGCCTTCAGTAAGCGCACGGATGTGTATGCGGAAGTGGACTACACACGTCTGCAGGGTGCCTGGATTGCGCTGAACAGCGCTGCCGCGTTCAACAACTCGGGCAATACGTATGGCAACAACTCACGGCTTGGCGTGATGTTGGGCGTGCGCCATAAGTTCTGAGTGGTGCCCGCGGGGCACTGCATGCTCTGCCAGGCAGTGCCCCTTTGGCTGACAATGAAAGGTCAGCGGCTAAGCATCATCACGGCTTGACCCATACGCCGCCTGCGCTCGGCACATCGCCTTGCGTCCACCACTTGGCGCAGTACTTCGCGCCCTGATAGCTCACGCACTGGCCACCCTGGTAGGCCGCCGTGGCCGACCACGTGGGCGTGCCGCCGCCCATGGCTTTCCACACCGGCGCCTGGCCGGGCGTATCACCCTGCGTCCACCACTGTGCTTGGTACGTCGTGCCCTGGTAGGTGACGGTCATGCCAGCCGTGTAGATCTGCGTGGCCGACCACGCTGCGCCCGGCGTGGGCGTGCCGCCCGAGCCACCGCCGCTGCTGCCGCCACCATAGTTCGGGTCTTGCGTCACGCCCGTGCCCCAATGGCCGTTGAGCTGCTTGAAGGCGGTCGCAAAGTCATACGGCTTCTGCACGATGCCCGAGCAGGTGGGCGATGTGTAGGCGCCGTTGTTTGGGCACGATTGGTCGCGGCTGATCGACCAGTTGCCTACCATGCCATAGCCGTTGGTGCTTGCGGTGTTCAGCACGCTCTGCGCATTGGCCAGCGTAAAGGTTTCGCCCTGTACGTCGTTCATGCCGATCATCGGCGTCACGCCCACGAGCTGCCACAACTGGGCGCTGGTCTTGACTTGGCCGACGGCCTTGTACGCCGTATCGAGCTGCGAGTACAGCGCCTGCGCCGCGCTGATGGCCGCCGCACCCATGTCGATGTTGGCGGGGCCATAGTCCATCGTCATCAGGTTGACGGCGTCGAATGCCACCTTGTTCTGGATGGCCGCGTTAACGATGTTGATGCCGTCTTGTGTGAGCCCATACGGCATGGCTGGTAGCGTGAGCGAGACATGCAGCGTCTTGCCCTTGGCCGCAAAGTCCGACTGCAGTTGCGCCACCGCCTGGAAGTTGCGCGCCACGGCGGCGGTGTCTTGCTGCGATGCGCCTTCGATATCGAAATCAACGCGCGTGAGGGCGTACGTGTCGAGCACGGTCTGATACGCCGTCTTCAACGCCGGCACTGTGGAGCACGCTTGCATCAACGGCGTGCCGTTCGCCCCGCCAAACGACACAGCAACGTCACCACCCTTGGCGCGGAAGTTGGTGATGGACGTGCCGATGGCCGTCAGCAGATCGCTGCTCGCGCCCCCGCCAACCGCCTGCACGCCGCCCCACGACGGCACGCAGCCGCTGCCCGCCACCACAAAGGCGAGGTTGAATTGCTGAATGCCTTGCCGCACGCCAATCTGGTCAACCAGCGGCGTGGGATAGATCGTGACGTCGACATACGGCGCATACACTCCTGCCGCCTGCGATGCTCCGGCAATGGCGGTCAGACATACCGCTGCAAACGTTCCCGTGATTGAACGTGATGACACCCTGACTTTCATTTTTCTTCTCTCTGTTAAGTGTTGAAAACACACGTGTGCCGACCGAGCGCACGCCTTCGCCAAGCAGCTTAGGCAAGCATTGATCGACCCGCGAAGAATAACGAGGAAGGGCGCCGCGACTGACTCCGCAGGAGTTTCGACACTCCTGCGGCGTCATGCGGGAATCATCAAGACAGACCTGCGAGGCGTGCAGGTCGAGCGGTCAGTGCAACGGGCAATCGCGCGCAATCACGTCACCGATCATCGCGGCTGTGGCGCCAGAAAGCGTCCAGCCGAGGTGCCCGTGGCCCGTGTTGTAGAACACGCGCGCATGCCGCCCGCGACCGACGCGCGGCATCATGTCCGGCATCATCGGGCGCAGGCCGGCCCACGGCACCACGCGCGATGTGCCGATGGCAAAGTTGCGACGCGTCCAGGCCACCAGAGGCTCAATGCGGTCTGCACGAATGTCGCGGTTGTAGCCATTGAACTCCGCCGTGCCGGCCACACGGAAGCGGCCCGCGCCCAGGCGGCTGGTGACGATCTTCGCGCTTTCATCCAGCAGGCTGACCCACGGCGCGCCTTGTACGCTGGCCTCGTCGTCCAGATGCACGGTGATCGAGTAGCCCTTGACCGGGTACACATTGATGCGGTCGCCCACCATCTGCGCAACGTGCCGGCTGCCAACGCCCGCGCAGACGACCAGTGCATCGGCGGAGATCTCCTGCACGACGTTGGCCGCGCTTGTGGAGAGGCGGTCATCCAACGTGGTCTGCAGCAGCAATCGCACGCCGCGCTCGGTGGTTTCCACGTCGCGCACGTCCACGCCTTGCATGAAGCGCACGCCGTGTTTCTCGCATGCCTGTGCGAGACCGCGTGTGAACTTGTGGATGTCGCCGGTGGCGTCGGATTCGGTGAAGTAGCCGCCGTAGTAGCTGCCGCGCAGCGTGGGCTCGATGGCCGCGATGTCTTCGGGGCTCACGGCATGGCGCTCTAGCCCGCCGGCGACGAGCAGGGCGTTGGCCTTGCCCGCTGCCGTAAAGCTCGCCTTGTCGTGATAGACGTGCAGGATGCCGCGCCGCTGCAGGTCGAAATCGATCTGCTCGCGCTCGGCCATCGCAAACAGATGCTTGCGCGCTTCGATGGCCATGCGCGTGGTCTCGATGGTGTTGCGGCGGTAGTGGGCGATGCTGGCCACGAACTCGCCGATCCACGAGTACTTGTGCCACGACGGCTTGGGATTGAGCAGCAGCGGGGCGTCGTTGCGCAGCATCCATTTGATGCCCTTGAGCAGCGTGCCGGTGCTGTTCCAGACCTCGGCATTGCTGGCGGAAAGCTGCCCGCCGTTGGCGAACGAGGTTTCCATGGCCGGATACAAATGCCGGTCGAGAACCGTGACCTGATAGCCGAGTTGCGAGAGCGTGTAAGCAGTGGTGACGCCGGAAATGCCGGCGCCGACGATGACGATGTGCGTCATGGTGGTCCCTATGGAGTGATGTCATGACCGGACGATCCGGTCGGCTCACCCCATCTGTCTCGGGACCTGAGAGCTTGGGCGTCAGCAGCGCTGGCGCCTTCCCCTTCGGTGGGCATGCGCGCGCATGCCTCTCTCCAGATTCGCAGTCGACGCCACAGTCCTTTTGCCTGAGAGTTTCCGGGGTGGTTGCTCCATCGGCGCCGGGCGTTGCGCGTGTGTGCGTTGAGCCCGGTCTCTCCTGCGGCGTGTTGCGGCGGTGCTTGTTGCGCCAGCCGCGCCTGCGTGCTGCCGGTGAAGGCAGCGGGCTGGAGTGTGTCACGGGTTGTGACGTTCGGCAAGCCGGGTGATTGCGGAGGCGACACGCTGGCCGAATGCTATGCTGCGCACCCAAGCGATCTGGGCGTCGCATTTTTGCCCTTTGATCGACATGAAAACGCTCGCAAGAACACAAGATAGAAGAGGGGATGATGGAATCAACACCCGCACAGCAGACCACCAATTCGACGCGCGCACCGCTTGCCATTGCCACGTTGCTGCAAGCCGGCTTTACCGCGACTTACGCATCCGCCTATTTGGAAATGGTGCGCATGGGCGCAATGTCGCTGCTGACCGCGCTGATCTCGTTGCTGGCCTGCCTAGTGCTCTACAGCGGCGTGATCCGGCACATGATGGGCAGGCCTGCGCAGTGGAGCCTGATGCTTGCGGCGGTGGGCCTAGCGTGGTCGTTCCTCAAGTGGGGCTCGGGGAATCTGTGGGCATATCCGTTCCTGCTGGGCGCCGTGATCGGCACGGTGGCCTGGGCGTTGTCGCTCAAGGCTTCGCGGCGTGCCTGACTAGGCATCCAGCCGCGGCAGGCGGACGATGAATCTGGAACCTTTGCCTTCCGCGCTGCTGACGGCAATCGTGCCCTGGTGCAGTTCAACGACAAGCTTGACCAGGTACAGACCGACACCGGCCCCCACCGTACCGGCCACATTGCCACCGCGGACATAGCGCTCGAACAACCGCTCGATATCGCGCTCCGGAATGCCCAGGCCGCGGTCTTCCACCACGACCGATACGTTTTCGGCATTGCCTTGCACATACACACCGATCGGCGTGCCGGGTGGTGAGTATTTGACGGCATTGCCGATCAGGTTGCTGAACGCCTGGAAGAGCAGCTTGGCATCGCCAAAGAATGCATCAGGCCCGTCGGTGTCAATGTGCTCTTCGATGCGGGCGCCGGGTGTGCTATCCCGATGCATTTCGCACACCTCATGAAGCAATGCCGGCAGCGGGAATCGCGTGCGCCGCATGGCTGCGGGCGTCGTGCTGTCGAGCCACTGCGAAGAATCGAGCAGGTGGTCCATCAGATGCGTCATGCGCTGCACCGCTGCACGAATCTTGCCGCAGCGCTCGTCGATCAGTTCTGGCGGAGGTGCCTCGCGCATGCGCATCAGCCGCTGAGCATGGCCGTCAATCACGCCCAGAGGCGTGCGGAATTCATGTGACGCCATCGAGACGAAGTTGCGCTGCAGCTCGGCCAGTCGGCGCTCCTTGTCCAGCATGTCCTGCAGGACTGCCGCCTGCGCAACCAGCGCATCCTTGCTGCGGCCCAGTTCGATGGTGTTGTCGCGAAACCGTGCCACAGCCTGTGCGATGTCGCCGATTTCGTCGCGACGATCCAGACCCGGGATGTCGACGTGCGTGTCGTTGTTGACGATGTGGTGCATGCGGTCGACCAGCACGGCGATCGGGCGGGAGACCGCGTGGGCAAGGTAGGCCACCGCAATCACGACCAGGCATGCTGCCACGATGATGGCGCCAATGATGAGTTGCCGTGCATCATGATAGGCCTGGGCTTCGCGCTCGGTTTCTGCGGCACCGCCGGCCACGCTGCGCTCAGTCATGACGCCCAGCGTGTCGTTGGCCAGGTCGAACGCGTGCTTGGACTCGGCGTGGTAGAGCTGTGTCGCGCCCTTTACCTCACCGGCCTTGGCGGAAATCATCAGCCGCTTCGCCAGCTCCCGGTACATATTCCATTGCACGACGAACTGGCTATAGAGCTCGCGTTCGGCGGCATCGTGTTCGATCTTGTCGTAACGGGCCTGCGAGGCGGTAATGAGGTCGTCCAGCGTGGCGATCTGCTGATCCGCCGCGCGCAAGTCGGCGCGGGACGAGGCGATCAGGAAGTCGCCCTCGGCGGCACGATAGTCGGAGATGTAGTTGTTCAGATCCCCTAGAATGCGGCTGTTCTGCAGCCAGCGCCCGCTGATCTGTGCAGACACGCTGTGGAAGCTCGCCAACTGGTCGATACTGAAGGCACCGACGCCAATCACCAGCAGCAGGAAGGTCACGAACACCAGCGACAACCGCACCCGGATCGGGCGCAGGATCGACGGCGAGCCGAGGCCGAACAGGCGCGCCCGGGGCTGCGGTGAGGGAAACCCGCCGGGCGTCGATTCAGAGGGGGGCATCGGAAGTGTCATGCGCTGGGTCCTCGGGGCAGCACGGAGGTGCTGTTAGGCATCGGCAACCATACCATTCACATGAGTGCATCATGAACGCAACGGCCCCGAAAATCCTCTGTATCGAGGATGACGTCGAGACCGCGGAGCTGATCAGCGAAGAGTTGATCGAGCATGGCTACGCAGTCATCGTCGCCCATGACGGTGAGTCTGGCCTGGCAGCGTTGCTGCGTGAGCAGCCCGACCTTGTGCTGTGCGATGTGGGCATGCCCGGCATGACCGGGTTCGAACTGCTGGAGCAGGTTGGGGCGCTTGCGCCGCGCTATGCGGAGATTCCGTTCGTATTTCTTACCGCGATGGCGCAGCGCGAATCGGAGTTGCGCGGCCGCCGCCTGGGCGCGGACGACTACGTGACCAAGCCGGTCGATTTCGAGATCCTGATCAGCATTGTTCAGACGCGACTGGCCAAGCGGGCACATACGCGTGCACCGCGGCCGCAGGTGCAGTTGAGCGAGCGCGAGGTGGAGGTGCTGGCTTGGTCCGCGCGCGGAAAGACCTCCGGCGAGATCGCCACCATTCTTGGGTTGTCCAAGCGCACGGTGGATTTTCATATCGACAATGCTCGGCTGAAGCTGGGCGTAGCCACGCGCATCGAAGCCGTGGTGAAGGCTTCGAGCGCCGGCATCATCAAGCCATAGCGCGAGCAATGCGCCCGGCCGGTGGATGACCGGGCGAATGCTCAAACAGGCGCGATCTGCTCGGGGGACGGCTCATCATCTGGCGGCTCCTTACCGAGGAACACCATCCGCAACGCCGGTACGATCACCAGCAGCATCAGCGGGCCGACCAGCATGCCGCCCACCACCACGGTGGCCAGCGGGCGTTGCACCTGGCTGCCGATCCCGGTGGAGATGGCGGCCGGGAACAAGCCGATACACGCCGACAACGCGGTCATCAGCATCGGCCGCATCCGCTGCTGCGCGGCATGGAACATTGCTTCCGTGGGCTTGAAGCCCTTATCGCGGCGCAGGTCGTTGTAGTAGGTGATCATCAGAATGCCGTCCATGACCGACACCCCGAACAACGAAACGAAGCCGATCGCTGCTGAGATACTGAAATCCAGCCCGGTCAGGAACAGCGCCGCCACGCCGCCGGTGATGGCAAACGGAATGCCTGCCAGCGCCATGAAGCTGTCGCGCAGCGAGTTGAACAGCCCATAGAGCAGCACCAGGATTAGCACAATGCTGATCGGCACCACCACTTCCAGGCGCTTCTTGGCCTGCTCCAGCTCTTCAAACTCGCCGGCCCACTCGATGCGGTAGCCCTGCGGCAGCTTGACATGCTGGGCGATGCGCTGCTGTGCTTCTTCCACCGTGCCACCCAGGTCGCGGCCGCGTACGCTGAACTTGACCGGGATGTAGCGGGTGTTCTTCTCGTGATAGATGTACGACGCACCCGTGTCGAGCGTGATGTCGGCCAGTGCCGAGAGCGGAATGTACGAGTTCCCGCCATTCGCATTCGTGTAAGCCACCCGAACATTGCGCACCGCGTCGATATTGGCTCGGTACTCGGGCGCCAGACGTAACGTCAGCGCGAACTGACGATCGCCCTCCAGGATGGTGGTGGCCTGCGTGCCGGACAGCGCGGCTTGCACCACGGTGTTCACGTCACCCGTGTTCAGCCCATAGCGTGCAGCCGCTTCACGGTTGATGTGCACATTCAGGTTGGGCTGGCCAAGCACGCGGAACACGCCCAGGTCGGTAATGCCCTTGACCTTGCTCATCTCCGACTGCACCTGGGTCGCCAGGTTTTCCAGCACGTTGAGGTTCGGGCCGACAATCTTGACCGAGTTCGCGCCTTTCACGCCGGACAAGCCTTCTTCCACGTTGTCCTGGATGTACTGCGAGAAGTTCAGGCCGACGCCCGTAAACTCGCTGGTGAACTCCTTCTGGATCTGCGCGATCAGCTTGTCCTTGGTCATGCCGGATGACCACTGGTCGAGCGGCTTGAGCGGGACGAAGAACTCGGCGTTGTAGAAGCCCGCCGAATCGCTGCCATCATCCGGACGGCCGTGCTGCGAGACCACCGTACGCACTTCCGGGTGCTTGAGCAGGATCTGCCGCATGCGGGCCACGGGCGCGATGCCGGATTCCAGCGACGCCGTCTGCGGCATGGTTAGACGAATCCAGAGATTGCCTTCTTCCAGCGCGGGCAAGAACTCGGTGCCTAGAAACGGCATCAACGCCACCGTGGCCGCCAGCACCGTCGCACCGATCGTCACCGCGATGCGCCGGTTGGACAGCGACCACGTCAGCGCCGGTTGATACGCCCGATGCAGCACGCGCACCAGCCACGTTTCCTTCTCTTCAATATGCTTGGGCAGCAGGTACGAGCACAGCGCTGGCGTGACGGTAAAGGTGGCGATCAGCGCACCGGCCAGTGCGTAGCCGTAGGTGCGCGCCATCGGCCCGAAGATCTGGCCTTCCACGCCCTGCATGGTGAACAGCGGCACGAACGCCGCCACGGTGATCAGTGCCGAAAAGAACACCGCGCGATCCACCTGCAGCGCGCTCACGAAAATCATCCGCAGGCGCTCCGGCACGCGCATGCCCAGCACCTTGGCGTCGCGGCTCATCAGCAGGCGTGCCTGTTCGGCCGCCGGCATCTGGAAGTTGCGGAAGATGTTCTCGACCAGGATGACCGATGAATCGACGATGATCCCGAAATCCACCGCACCCACCGACAGCAGGTTGGCGGATTCCCCCGTCAACAGCAGGATCAGGATGCTGAAGAACAGGGCAAACGGAATGTTTACGCTGACGATGATGGCGCTGCGCAGGTCGCCCAGGAAGATCCACTGGATGAAGAACACCAGCAGGCAGCCGAAGAGCAGGGCGTGCATGACCGTGTGCGTGGTCACGGAGACAAGTTCTGAACGGTCGTAGTAGCGCTCGACCTTCACGCCGGCCGGCAGCGTGCCGTCGGAGTTGATCTTGTCCAACTCAGCCTTGACGCGCGCCACCACGTCGTTGGTCTGCATGGTGCGGTTCATCACCACGATGGCGGTAACGACGTCGTCTTCGTTGTCACGCCCGGCACGGCCCAGGCGCGGCGAAAAGCCGATGGTGCTCTTCGCCACGTCTTTCACCTGCACGGGCACGCCGTTGTTTTGCGTGAGGACGATCTTGTCGATGTCCTTCACGTCCTGAATCAGCCCTTCGCCGCGGATGTTGACCGACTGCTGCCCGAAGTTGATCGTGCGCCCGCCCACGTTGATGTTGGCGTTGCCCAGGGCGGTAATCATCTGCGGCAGGGTGACGCCGTAGGCTTCGAGTTTCTTCGGGTCGACCTCGACGTTGTACTGCTTGGTGGTGCCGCCCCAGCTCACCACCTGTGCGACGCCAGGCACGGTCAGCAAGCGGCGTTGCAGCACCCAGTCCTGCAGCGTGCGCAGGTTGGTCAGCCCATAGTGGGGCGGCCCCTTGACTTGGTAGCGCACCACTTCGCCCACCAGGCTCGATGCCTGGATCTGCGGCTGCACGCTGTTGGGCAGGCTCACGTTCTGCTGCAAGGACAGCGCGGCCTGCGTGTACGCAAAGTAGTAGTCGATGCCGTATTTGAACGTCACCCGCACGAACGACAGCCCAAAGAACGACGTGGAGCGGATGTTCTCCACGCCAGGCGTGGCCGCCAGGCCGATTTCCATCGGCACGGTGTAGTACCGCTCCATTTCCTCGGCCGACAGGCCAGGCGTTTGCGCGGTGATCTCCAGGATGACCGGCGCCGGGTTGGGGTACGCCTCGATATTCAGCTTGGAATAGGCGAACAGCCCTGCCACCACGAACACCAGCAGGAACAGCAGGATCAGGGGCCGTCGCAGCAGCGACACCTTGAGAATGGCCTTCAGCACGGTGGACCCCCTTCAGTCAGCGCCGTTGAAGCTGCCGGCGGCTGCCGTGCTCAGATACAACGCCCCCTCGTTGGCGGCCAGCTCACCTGCGGTCAGGCCCTCAAGCACCTGCACGAAGCCGTTCTGCTCGAGGCCGAGCTTGATCACACGCCGTGCGAAGCGCTTGCGGTCGGTTGTCACCCAGGCCGTCATCGTGCCGTCACCCTCGCGCACCACGCCATCCATCGCCAATGCGGGTGAGCTGCTGGGGGCGCCAGTCGTGATGTCGAACGAGGTGAACATGCCGGGCCGCAGCTCGTGCTTCGGGTCGTCGATTTCCGAGCGCACCATGATGCGGTGCGTATTGGCATCCACCGTGGCACCCAGGGTGGCGATCTTGCCGTTGAACACGCGCCCCGGAAACGCCATCACATGCATCTTGACCGGCTGGCCGACGTGCAGCAGCGGCACATCGGCTTCCGGTACGAAGGCCTGCATCCACATGGTCGAGACGTCGGCCACCGTGAACGGTGCCGTGCCACTGCCCGGCTGCAACAGCAGGCCAGGCTGTGCGCTGCGTGCCGTGACCTGGCCAGAGATCGGGCTCACCACGGTCAGCAGTGAATCGGTCTTGCGCGTCTGGACGATCTGGTCCATCTGCGCCGGCGTCTTGCCGAAGACGGCCAGGGCTTCGCGTGCGGCCTTGTAGGCAGCTTCAGCGGCCTGCTGGTCAGAGATGGCTTGGTCCAGATCCTTCTGTGCCAGGCCCTGAATCTCATATAGCTGGTGCGCGCGAGCGAGCGCATCGGTCGTCAGCTTGCGCGTGCCTGCGGTGGAGATGAGGGTGGATTCCGCCTGCACCAGATCGGGGCTTTCGATATCGAACAGCGGCTTGCCCTTGGCAACGGTGTCGCCCACTTTGGCATAGGTGTTGCGGATCTTGCCTTGGTACGACGTGAAGACCTGCACCGCACGGTCTTGGTTGAAGTCAATATTGCCCACGGCCTCACGTCGGTTGGCGAACTCACGTAGCTCAACCGAAGCCACCTTGACGTACTGCAACTGGCCCTGGCTCAGCGTGACGGCCTGGCCATCGCGCGACGGCGCTGCCGGCAACTTCGTGGGCACGTCCCCATACGACGAGGACGAAGTGGGCGAAGAGGGCGCAGCTTCCGAACGCTTCTGCCCGCCCATTCCCCACATCAGCCCGCCGACGACCAGCGCGGCAACGGCGCCCCCAATGGCGGCGGATTTGTAGTCGACCTGCACAGCAGTACCCCAGATGGTAGAAATTTGCCCGCATGATGCTGGCCGGCCGCAGATCGGTCTACTGTGACGAATCACAGTTCGCAACAAATCTGATCCCCCCTAGAATCGCCGCCATTCGATCAAACTGGGTGCTTCCATGCCCGCCAAGACTGCCTCTGGCATGCCACATTCCGCTTTGACCCTGTTGCGCCTGACTGCCGTGGCAGCAGCCTGCCTGTTGGCCTGCGCGTGCGCGGTCGGGCCTAATTTCAAGACGCCGGAAGCGCCCAAGGTGACCGGCTATACGCCGCAGCCGCTGCCGGAGCAGACGTCTTCTGCCGCCACACCGGGCGGCGAGGCCCAGCGTTTCGTCTCCGGCATGAAGGTGTCTGACCAGTGGTGGAAGACATTCCAGTCGGACAAGCTGAACAAGACGATTGCCGGCGCGTTTACCGCCAGCCCCACGCTGGCTGCTGCGCAGGCGGCGCTACGGGTGGCGCAGCAGCAGACGCGCGCGCAGCAGGGGGCGTTTTTCCCGACACTGACGGGCTCATATCAACCCAGCCGCCAGCAGAACGCGGTGGGTACCATTTCGCCCACGCTCACCTCGGGTGCGCCGATCTACTCCCTGCACACTGCGCAGCTCACCATCAGCTACGCGCCGGATGTGTTCGGCCTGAACCGGCGTCAGGTTGAGTCGCTCAAGGCGGCCGAAGACGCGCAGTACTTCCAGATGGAAGCGGCCTATCTGACGCTGGCATCGAACATCGTGGCGGCGGCGGTGCAAGAGGCCTCGCTGCGTGCGCAGATTGATGCGCAGCAGCGCATCGTCGCCATCAACATGCAACTGGTCGACAATTTGCAGAAGCAGTTCAAGCTGGGCGCTGTCACCGGACTGGACCTGGCGGCTGCCGTGACCGCGCAGGCCCAGGCCGAGCAGGCGCTGCCCAGCCTGACGAAACAATTGGCCGTACAGCGTGACCTACTGGCTGCGCTGGCCGGCAAGCTGCCCAGCGAAGGCATTGCCGAGACCTTCACGTTTGCTGATTTCACGCTGCCGCAAGACCTGCCGGTCTCACTGCCGTCTGACCTTGTGCGGCAGCGCCCGGACGTGCGTGCTGCGGAAGAGCAACTACACGCTGCCACTGCGCAGGTGGGTGTGGCCATCGCCAATATGCTGCCGCAACTGACGATTACCGGTACCAAGGGCGGCACTGCCGAGATCTTCAGCCAGATGTTCCGTGACGGCAATGTCTTCTGGAGCCTGGTCGGCAATGTTGCACAGACCTTCTTTGATGGCGGCGCGCTGCTGGCGAAGAAGCGCGGCGCCGATGCCGGTGTCGATCAAGCCGAGGCGCAGTATCGCGGCACCGTCATCACCGCTTTCCAGAACGTGGCAGACACCCTGCACGCACTGGATGCGGATGCTGACGTGCTCAAGGCCGCGCTCAAGTCTGAGCAGGCCGCTCGCACCACACTGGACATTACTGACAAGCAGCGTGCGATCGGGCAGGTCAACATCCTGGCTGTGCTGAACGCCGAGCAGGCCTATCAGACTGCCACGCAAGCCACCATTGCTGCGCGCGCCAACCGCTTTACCGATACGGCGGCATTGTTCCAGGCGCTCGGCGGCGGGTGGTGGAACCGGGAGGGTGTGAGTACGGCCACGAACTGAGCGTCGGAGGCCGTTGCCTCCATCTATCCCCTTGGGGTCGCCAAGCCTGCCCACTCGGCAGTGGTGTGGGTGCGCCACTTGCAACAGTGTTGGCATGCGCGCTACGATCCGCGCTCGCCGGAACCCGATCCTCGGCCCGCCGGCAAGCCGCTCCGGGGCGTTTCTTGCTCCCGCTACCGTGGGCGCGTTTCTGGCCTTGACCGAACGTAGAGGAACCGCCGCTCCATGGGCTTGATTTCGCTGATGGGCCATATCAAAGCTGTGCTGCTCAGTCGCCGTAAGCGGGCTGTTGCTGTCGATTCCGGCGAGGTGTCAGCCGAGGCGCGCAGCGCTGCCGAGATCGAAGCGCTCATCGCCACGCTCAGGCAGCAGGCACCGGATACGCGCCGCGGCGCCAACGTCAGCCTGACCGATCTGGGCGTCGACGATGCATTCGTTTCGCCGCTGGTGGCCACCACGCGCGACGCCGATGCCTACTTCCGTGCGAGCGCTGTCCATGCGCTGGCGGACTACGATCTGCGCCAATATCCGCAAGCCGAGTCCGCCGTGCTGCATGCGCTGGCGCACGACACCGAGGCGGATGTCCGCGCCGCTGCCGTGCTTGCCATCGGCATGCAGTCGGAGGCTGTCGCGCACGCGCACCTGCCCGCGTGCCTCCAAGCCCTCAAGGACCCGAGCGCCGAGGTAAGGCGTGAGGCGGTGCAGGCGCTGGGGCGTTGGTCGTCCGAGCCCGTGGTTGCCGCATTGCGCGCACGGCTGCATCTGGATACCGACGTCGACGTGCGAATCTGGGCAATCCATGCGCTCGCCAGATGCGACACCGCCAATGCGATGCCCGATCTGTTTGCCGCCACAGCGGATCTCGACGGTAGCGTGCGCGCCGCTGCATTGGGCGCGCTGCGCGAATGCCTCGACACAGAAGACACCACGTTGCGCGACCTGCTGCTAGCGGCGTTGTCTGACCCTGTGCCGGAAGTTAGGCGGCAGGCGGCCGAGAGCCTGCGCTTCGGGCCACCAGAGGTGTTGCCCGCGTTGGTGGCCGCAGCCAACGATCCAGAGCCGCGCGTGCGGCTGGAGGTCGTGATCGCGTTGGGCTCGCTACGGGATGCACGGGCGGTCGAGACGATTGCAGCGCGCGTGTTTGACGAAGCGGATGAAGAGGTGCGCTACTACGCCGTCAGTTCGCTCGGTGAATTGCGCAACGCGCATGCCACGCAACACCTCATCACCGTGTTTCAGACGCCCGCGCTGGGGCACCGTGTGCGTTGGGGCGCGTTGTGGGCGCTGGGTGATAGCGGAGATTTCACGGGCATGCCGACGCTTCTTACGGCGCTGGGTGACTCTGATGCCGAGTTCCGCGCACGTGCCGCCGAGTCGATCGCCATGCTGCAGAAGGGCACGCATGCAGATGCCGAGCCGGCATTGCTGCCCGCGTTGACACAGGCCTTGCGGGACAGTGATGGCAACGTGCGGGAGCAAGCCGCGCAGGCATTAGCGGCGATCTACCCGCTGCCAGCGCTGCACGCATTACTTTCGGATCTGCCTGAACGCGATTCCGTCGCCACCCATGCGCTACAGAGCGCGATTGACGCGCGCGAGGAGTTGGCGGCTGCAACTTTGGCCGCGACGCGATCGGGCCAGCGCGGCACTGTGCACTACGAGTAGCCTTCACCAACTGCAGTTCGACACGCGTACCGCGATGCGGCTCCAGTCGCCCGACGGTGAACGTGTTCTGGTAGGCTGCAGAGCCCTACCGTCTTCACTGCACTCGATCCGATGCCAACCCCAGAACCGCAAGCCGTTGCCGGCCCCGTGACCCGTAGCGCAATCTTTATTGTCGCGACACTGAATCCGGGCACCAATCACGCTGGCGTTGTGCGCGCATGGTGTGCCGATGTTGCCGCGCTGGTCCGCTCGGTCGGCAAGCGCTTCCCCTCCGGTCACCTGTCGTGCGTTTGCGGCTTTGGCTCGGATGCCTGGGATGCGCTGTTTGGTGCACCGCGCCCAGCGTCACTGCATCCGTTTCGCGTGTTCGGATCGGGGGCGCGCACCGCCGTTGCGACGCCAGGCGATCTGCTGCTGCATATCCGCGCAGACCAGATGGATCTGTGCTTCGAACTTGCCACGCAACTGATCGGCAGGCTGGGTGACGCAGTCAAGGTGGTCGACGAGGTACACGGCTTCCGCTACTTCGACCAGCGCGCGATGGTCGGCTTTGTTGACGGCACAGAAAATCCAGAGGGTCGCGAAGCCGTCGATTTCACGGTGATCGGCGATGAGGATGCGTCCTTTGCCGGCGGAAGCTATGTGCTCGTGCAGAAGTATCTGCATGACATGGCCGGGTGGAACGCGCTCTCCGTCGAGGCGCAGGAGCGCATCATCGGGCGGACCAAGCTGTCCGATATCGAGCTGGAGGATGACGTCAAACCGTCGTGGTCGCACAGTTCGCTGACGACGCTTGAGGAAGACGGTCGGGAGGTGAAGATCCTGCGCGACAACATGCCGTTCGGCCGCCCAGGTGCTGGCGAGTTTGGCACGTACTTCATCGGCTACGCCCGCTCGCCGGCCCCGATTGAGCAGATGCTGGAAAACATGTTCGTTGGTCGCCCGCCCGGCAACTATGACCGCTTGCTTGACTACAGCCGCGCAGTCACGGGCAGCCTTTTCTTCGTTCCCTCTGCAGACCTGCTGGAAGCGCTGGCCGAGCGGGGGGGCTGATGTCGGCAGCGATTGAGGCGCGGCAACTTTCAACGGTACGAATTACCGGGCGGATCAGCCCCCGATGTCTTTCGGGGTACGGCTGACCTGGATGTTGCTGACGGTGGTGCCGTCCATCGAGTTGAGCGTCACGAACCAGTTGACGGGCGTCGCAGGCGTAGCCAGACGCCGCATGGGTGGCACATCCGGGAGCGGCCCGAGTATGCAGAGCGTGGTCGAGCGCAGATCGGCGGCGGCAGGCTGCATCGCCCGGCACGTGAAGCCGCGAGACTGAAGCGTCTTGACCGCACCATCCAGCGCCGATGACGACGGTATCCAGCCAGCGATCTGCTGCCTTGCCTCCTGCGCCGACTGCTGGGTGCGGAACGCGTCTTCTGACCTGGCTGCGCCGGCGGCAGCACACCCTTGCGTGAACAAGAGCAGCGAGAGCGCCAATGGCAGCCAGCGCAGCCGGAAGTGAATGGTTTGCATCGTCAAGGTGACTCCTGATTTTGCGTGAGGCAGCGACAGCGTGCGGCGCATGGTAGCGCAGTGGGATGTTGTCTAGACTGGGTTGGAAGCTGTCAGCCTGACGACGTGGTTCCCATCCCTGTCATTCACGAGAGAGGCTCACCATGATCACCGAGATCGTCTTCTTCAAACTCAAACCTGACGTAGACATTCCCACGCTATTGGCGCGCTACGAAAGCACGGCGGTGAAATGGGCCGAGAACCCTGACCTGCTGCAGAAGTGGTACTTCCATGACGCAGCCACTCGGGAAGGCGGTGGGGTGTACATCTGGCGCAGCCGGGAGGCGGCCGAACGATGGCACGGCGCAGAGTACAAGGCGATGGTTGAGCAGGTCTACGGGTATCCACCGGAGATTCGCGTGCTCGATGCGTTGGGGCATGTCGATGCAACCCGGAAGACCTACGAGATGTTCAACGGCGAAAGCCCGGTCTGACTTGCCCGCAGGGCCATCACGATGGCCCTTGATCCATGCCCTGCTAGGAAGCGTGTTGCTCCACACGCGCGATATTGGCCACCTCGCCAACGTGCTTGCGCACCGCAGTCTTGCCTGCGGCAGACCACGCCTCAAATGACGTCGTTCCACTGGTTACCCCGATAAACGGCATGCCCGCGCGTTCGGCGGCCTGCGCATCAACGGCATGGTCACCAACGTACACCGCTTCGACCGCCGTGATGCCGAGCAGCGCCAGCGCGGCTTCTATGCCTTCGGGGTCGGGCTTGTGGCGCTGCACGTCATCCCCACCGATCAACACGTCAACCAGAGGCCGCAATCCGGCTCGCGCAAGCGTGGCGTCGATCCGATGGCGAAACTTGGACGAGACGATCGCGATGGCCATGCCCTGTTCACGCAGTTGTGCGAGCAGGGCCGGCACCTCGGGGTAGATGCGGGTGGACTGCACCATGATCTCGTCGGCACGTGCGACGAAGTGCCGTGCAAACGCGTCGGCGCGTGCCGGTTCGCTGTCGTCGGTCAGGGATTGGAACATCACGTGCAGCGGCAGCCCGATGACGGCATGAATCTCCGCAGGCGTGGCAGTTGGCGCGTCCAGTTGTCGCAATGCGTGCTCGGTGCATTCGATGATGGCGCTGGAGGAATCGGCCAATGTCAGGTCGAAGTCGAAAATCACTGCGCGAGTCGGCATGGGGTGGAAGCTCCTTGGTTCAGTGCGCCATTTTCTGGATCGGCGAGTTGATGTTGGGGCCGCGAACAGCCGACATCATGCACCGGCAGCAGAGTCTGCGCATGAAGGGTTGCCCCATCTTGGTCGGCAGAAAACGCGCCATGTGCTGCGGTATTTCACCTCCTACCTCATCCAGGTCAATCGTCCGGCAATGGATGGCCTTGAAAGCATGGCGGTGTTCGTCGAGATTGTGAGCAATGGAAACCTGACAACGGCCGCTGAGCGGCTGAGCCTATCGTCAAGCATGGTCGGCAAGCACCTGAACACACTCGAGATCCGTCTTGGGGTCAAGCTGCGCTCGCGATGAATCGCCGGGAAGTCGGCGGGCAGACAAAATGTGGGGCGAAGCACCGTGCCGAAACAAGCCACTCCGATGCGTTCATTTCCCACTGGGAGTGGGGAATCCGTTGCGGCCCTTTGCCTGCACGGAAGGCCATCGCCGGGTCAGTCGCGTGACTACCTGCCGTACTGACACCTGATCTGCAGTGCGTGTATGTCCGGGGTCAATCTGAAGAGATGCGGTGCTTTTATCCTTCTAATTCAGCGATTGAATGTCAGACTGCATAAAGAATCGAACGGTATCGCTTTAAAGCTAGGTTTAATAAGGTGTTCGCAAGGGAAATACACCACGCTGTCTAAAGACGAAATCGCCCCGGTCGTTGAGCGGGTAGTGATGCCGGGAGATCGATTTCCGAGTCTTTGACGCTGGCCTACCGCATTGCACGGTCAACCAGCAGAACAGCGTTACAACTTTCCAAGCGAGAACATCATGGGATTTCAACAAGGGTTGAGTGGCCTCGACGCTGCGTCCAAGTCGCTGGACACGATCGGCAGCAATATCGCCAACGCCAATACCGTCGGCTACAAGAAAGCGACGACGGTGTTTGGTGACGTGTATGCGCGCTCGCTCGTCGGCGCATCGGATAGCCAGATCGGGCAGGGTGTGAACGTGACGCGCGTGTCGCAGTCCTTCACGCAGGGCAATGTCACGCGTACAGGCAATCCGCTGGATATCGCCATCAACGGCACGGGCTTCTACCGCATGGTGGACTCTGGCAGCGGTCAGGTGTCGTACACGCGTAATGGCCAGTTCCAGACCGACAAGAATGGCTACATCATCTCCGCCACCGGCCAGAATCTGACCGGCTACGGCGTGGATTCCACCGGCAAGGTCAACACGGCCGTGCTGACCAACCTGCAGATTCCGGTGAACGACCTGGCCCCGCTGGGCACGACCAACACCACGTTTGGCGTCAACCTTGATGCTGGCGCCAAGCTGCCGGCCACCGCGCCGTTCTCGGCCACCAACTCGCAGACTTTCAATCACTCCGTTTCGCAGCAAGTGTATGACGGCACGGGCAAGGCGCATATGTTGACCAACTACTACGTGCGCACCAATACCGGTTGGGATGTCCACGCAATGTTGGACGGTGCTCCGCCCGCAGCCGGCAACCCCATTACCTCGCTCACGTTCAACGGCACCGGCCAACTGACTTCCGCGCCCACCAAGATTCCGGTTGCGTTTGCCGGCACGAGCATCACCAACATCGACCTGACGGGCACCACGCAGTACGGCGGCGGCTACAACGACACGGCCCCTGGCGTCTCGCAAGACGGCTACGCCACCGGGCGCCTGGCCAGCTACGCCGTGGGCAACGACGGCACGGTGATGGCGCGGTACTCCAATGGCCGCACCGCGGTGCTGGGCCAGGTTGCGATGGCCAACTTCAAGGCGCCGGATGGCCTGCAGAACATTGGCGGCAACCAGTGGGTAGAGACCTCCAACTCGGGCGCGGCAAACCTCGGCACGCCGGGCATGGGCTCGTTTGGCTTGCTGCAGTCGCAATCGGCAGAACAGTCGAACGTGGATCTTTCGGCCGAACTGGTCCACATGATTGTTGCCCAGCGTTCATACCAAGCCAACGCGCAAACCATCAAGACACAGGATTCGATCCTGCAGACGCTCGTCAGCCTGCGCTGATCGCGTACGGCCGTTGATACCCCGCCTGGTGCGGCTCTGGCATGCCGGAGCCCCGGGGCGGCTTCATTCCGATTTTGACGAGAGGCCTCCAATTGATTCGCTCCCTGTGGATTTCCAAGACGGGGATGGACGCCCAGCAAACACAACTGGACGTCGTCTCCAACAACCTGGCGAACGTCAATACGACGGGTTTCAAGCGTTCGCGCGCCGTGTTCGAAGATCTGCTGTACCAGACCACGCGCGAACCGGGCGCACAGTCGTCACAGCAGACCACGCTGCCTTCTGGCATGCAGGTCGGTACCGGAACGCGCGTTGTCGCCACCACGCGGTTGCACACGCAAGGCAACATGACCAAGACCGGTAACTCGACCGACGTGGCCATCAACGGCAACGGCCTCTTCCAGGTGCAGATGCCCGATGGCACGCTGGCTTACACGCGTGACGGCAGCTTCCAGATTAACGCGCAGGGGCAGCTCGTGACATCGAGCGGCTATGCGGTGCAGCCGGCGATCACCGTGCCGCAGAATGCCAAGAGCCTGACGGTCGGCAAGGATGGGGTGGTGACGGTCACCACGGCAGGGTCGCCCAACAGCACGCAGGTGGGCACCTTCCAGCTGGCCAGCTTCGTCAACCCGGCCGGCCTGCGCAGCATGGGCGAGAACCTGTACGCAGAGACGGAGGCTTCCGGCACCGCCAATCTGGCCGCACCCGGTTCCAACGGCGTTGGCGTACTCAATCAGAACTACGTGGAAACGTCCAACGTGAACGTGGTGGAAGAAATGATCCAGATGATCCAGACGCAGCGCGCGTACGAGATCAACAGCAAAGCCGTGCAAACGTCCGACCGCATGCTGGAAAAAGTGGCGCAGCTCAAGTAACGCACCGCGCGCCTGATCGGGCAGATTCTTCTCCTTGCAACTATGAGTTCTTCTCTTCTGAACATTGGCGCATCGGGCTTGCGCGCTGCGGGCATCCACCTGCAGGTGACGGGCAACAACATCGTCAACGCCAACACGCCCGGCTATTCGCGCCAGGAAGCGGTGCAGACGCAGAATGTGCCGCTGTATGCCGGTGTCGGCTATCTGGGGCAGGGTGCCGATGTCGCCACCGTCAAGCGCATCTACGACCAGTTCCTGACCACCCAGGTACAGAACGGCCATGCGGCCACCAGTGCTGCCAACCAGCTCAGCAGCCTGCTGACCGGCCTGGACAAATACATGGGGGACCCCAACAGCGGGCTGAGCTCGGCGCTCACCAGTTTCTTCAACGCAGCCGATGGTCTGGCCTCCAAGCCGTCGGACACCACTGCGCGGCAGGTGTTTCTGAACGCCGCCGCAGGCCTGCAGAACCGCTTCAATGCGATTGCTGGGCAGATGAATGCGCTGTCGAGCCAGGTCAATACGCAGGTACAGACGCAAGTCAGCACTGTCAACGGCACCGCCAAGCAGATCGCCGCGCTCAATGAGCAGATCGCCAAGGCGGAAAGCTCTACCGGCCAGCCCGCCAATGACCTGCGTGACCAACGCGATCAGCTCGTCCAGACACTGAACAAATCCATCAAGGCCAGTGCAGTGCAGACGAGCGACGGCCAGTACAACGTCTACATCGGCAATGGGCAGGCCCTGGTGCAGGGCAACCAGAGTTTTGAGTTGACGACGGTGTCATCGCCGTACGATTCGACGCAGCTTTCGGTGGGTTACAAGAGCCCGGCAGGCACCGTCAGCGTTGACGACAGCCAGCTTGGCGGCGGTGCTTTGGGCGGATTGATGGAGTTCCGGCGCAATACGCTCACTCCCGCGCAGAACAGCCTGGGTCGTCTGGCGGCCGCCACGTCATCGGCCGTGAACGCCCAGAACAGGCTAGGCATGGACGCCAACGGCAAGATGGGCTCGGACCTGTTCTCCGTGGCCGGCCCCAGCGTTGCACCCAGCAGCGGCAACACCGGTAGCGGCACGCTTACGGCCACCATCACCAATGCCAACGCGGGGCAGGGGTATGACTATCAGGTGAAGTATCAGGGCGGCGCCTATACGGTGTCGCGCTATCCCGATGGTTCCAGCGCGGTCACGGTCACCAGTTGGCCGACCACGGTGGATGGCGTCACGCTCAACCTGAGCGGCACGATGAGCAACGGAGACTCGTTCCTCGTGCGCCCCACCGCCAACGCCGCGTCCAGCATGAAGACGTTGACGAACGACTACCACGCGGTCGCCGCAGCCTCTCCGGTGGTGGCGGACTTGGGCAGTAACAACAAGGGCAGCGGGGCGGTTACGTCCGTCGGCGTGAATGCAGGCTACGCAGCAACGCCGCTGACCTCGCCGGTCTCGCTCACCTACAACGCGGCGGGCGGCGGTACGCTTTCAGGCTTTCCGGGCACTGTCACCGTCACCGTCAACGGCACGTCGACCACGTATACCGGCACGGCGCCCTACACGCAGGGCGCCACGTATGCGTTCAACGGCGTCCAGATGACGATGACGGGCTCGCCTGCCAACGGCGACACCTTCAAGTTCTCGCCCAACAGCGCCAACAGTACGGATAACGGCGACGCCAGTGCGTTGGCCAAGCTGCGCAACGCCACGCTGCTCGACGGCGGTACCACGTCGATCGGCTCGGCGTGGAACAGTCTCACCACACAGGTGGGCGTGCAGACCAACCAGGCCAGCGGCAACCTGACCGCGCAGGCGGGGCTGCTGTTGAGCGCCACGCGGCAGCAGCAATCGGTGTCAGGCGTGAGTCTGGATGAGGAAGCGATGAACCTGATGCGCTATCAGCAGGCTTACCAGGCCTCGGCAAAGGTCATGCAAACGGCAAACAGTCTGTTTGACTCGCTGCTATCCATCGCGGGGCGTTGAGATCGGTCGATGTTGACCTGAGCCGGACCAGTGCAAGGCTGGTCCGGTACGTTTTCGGTCAAGACGGGGCCCAGCCTTCAGTCTTCTCCGTCACCGGCCTCGGAGTCGGGCGCTCCGTAATAGAGCACACCAAGCTGGATCGGCGCGCGGCCCGCAGCCTTGCGCTGCTGGTTCGTGTCACGCAGCGAGTAAGCGCAGCCGCAGTATTCCTGCTGATAGAAGTTCTCGCGCTTGCTGATCTCAATCATGCGGGCCGAGCCGCCGCCCTTACGCCAATTGAATTCCCAAT
Source organism: Ralstonia sp. A12 (assembly GCF_000801955.1). Lineage (GTDB taxonomy): Bacteria > Pseudomonadota > Gammaproteobacteria > Burkholderiales > Burkholderiaceae > Ralstonia. The sequence goes on along the minus strand of NZ_JSZO01000012.1, from coordinate 3,309 downwards.
ACATCAGATCGGGATAGCGTGAGGCCGCGCGTACGCCGCTCTCGTTGATCTGCTGCATGTTCTTCCAGCGGGAAATGCCGAGTGAACTGGTGATGACCGGGAAGCCATGCTCGTGCGCATACAGCGCCGTGCGCTCGAACCGCATGTCAAAGCACATCGTGCAGCGCACGCCGCGCTCGGGTTCGTTCTCCATGCCCTTGGCACGCGCGAACCAGTTATCGCGATCGTAATCCGCATCGATGAAGGGGATGCTGAACTTCTCTGCAAATCGGATGTTTTCATCCTTGCGCAGGTCGTATTCCTTACGCGGGTGAATGTTCGGGTTGTAGAAGAAGATCGTGTAGTCGATGCCGGAAGCCAGCATGGCTTCCATGACTTCACCGGAGCACGGCGCGCAGCAGGAATGCAGCAGCACCTTGTTGTGCCCGCCGGGCAGCGGCAACGCCTTGCGTTCAGCGGGTGTCGTGGGAGTTGTCATGAGGTTCCTCGCGTCCCGAGGCGGGACTCAGGGTGTACTCGATTGCGATTTATGAATGAAATTCATTCAATTCAAAAAATACATCATTTTACTTCATGAAGTGAGATTTTTAGAATCAGCGGATCGATTTGACTCCACCGGAATATTCAGAAGATGACCACCGTCCACAACCTCGGCTTTCCCCGCATCGGCGCCAAGCGCGAACTCAAGTTCGCCCTCGAGTCCTATTGGAAAGGCGAATCGTCGCGCGATGCGCTGAAGGGCCTCGGCGCCCAACTGCGTCAGCGCCACTGGCAGAACCAGCAAGGCCTCGACCTCGTGCCGGTGGGCGACTTTGCCTTCTATGACCAGGTGCTGGACATGAGCTTCACGCTTGGCAACCTGCCGGAGCGCGTGCGCGATTTCCACGGTGATGCGCTGGACAACTACTTCCGCGTGGCCCGCGGCCGCTCGGCGCAGTCCGCAGAACACGCCGCCTGCTGCGGTGGCGTGGCGGCCGGTGAAATGACCAAGTGGTTCGACACCAACTACCACTACATCGTCCCCGAGTTCGCTGCCGATACGGCGTTCAAGCTGGACACTTCGCGTTTGGTCGAGCAACTGGCCGAAGCCCGCGCGCAAGGCGTACGCGCCAAACCGGTGATCGTCGGCCCTGTCACGTACCTCGCGCTGGGCAAGGCCAAGGACGATTCCGACAGGCTCGCATTGCTGCCGCGCTTGCTGGCGGTGTATGCCGATCTGCTGGCCGCACTGGCAGCGCAGGGCGTGGAATGGGTGCAGATTGACGAGCCCGTGCTGGTGACCGAACTGGCGCCGGAATGGCAGGGCGCTTTCCGCACCGCCTATGCCGCGCTGGCCAAGAGCCCGGTCAAGCTGCTTTTGGCGACGTACTTCGGCCAACTGCAGGAAAACCTGCCGCTGGTGGCCGAGCTGCCTGTGCAGGGCGTACACCTGGATGCCATCAATGCGCGCCAGGAGGTGGCGAGCCTGATCGCAACGCTGCCGGCTGACCGCGTGGTCTCGTTGGGCGTGATCAACGGCCGCAATATCTGGAAGACCGATCTCAATGGCGTGCTGGACTGGCTGGAGCCGGTAGCGGCGCAACTGGGTGATCGCCTGTGGATTGCCCCGTCGTGCTCCCTGCTGCACGTGCCGGTCGACCTGAGCAGTGAACAGAAGCTCGATGCCGACGTGAAGTCCTGGTTGGCCTTCGCGTTGCAGAAGCTCGACGAACTCAAGGTACTGGCCGTGGCGCTGCGCCAGGGGCGTGACGCCGCGAAGGATGCGCTGTCAGCCAACCGTGCTGCCATCGACGCCCGCCGCAACTCGCCGCGTGTACACAATCCCGACGTCAAGGCCGCCGTCGACAAGATCACCCGCACGCTGGGCGAGCGTCAGAACGTATACGGCGTACGTGCCCCGAAGCAAACCGCGTTGCTGAAGCTGCCTGCGTTCCCGACCACCACGATCGGCTCGTTCCCGCAAACGGCAGAGATTCGTCATGCGCGCAGCCAGTTCAAGGCAGGCGCGCTGGACGCAGCCGGCTACAAGCAGGCCATGCACGCCGAGATCGAACGCAGCGTGCGCGAGCAGGAAGCCCTGGGCCTGGACGTGCTTGTGCACGGCGAGGCCGAGCGCAACGACATGGTCGAATACTTTGGCGAACAACTGCAGGGCTACGCCTTCAGCCAGTTCGGTTGGGTGCAGTCGTATGGCTCGCGCTGTGTGAAGCCGCCTATCCTGTTTGGAGACATCAGCCGCCCGAACGCCATGACGGTCGAATGGATCCAATACGCCCAGTCGCTCACCAGCAAGCCGATGAAGGGCATGCTCACGGGCCCGGTCACCATCCTGAACTGGTCCTTTGTGCGTGACGATCAGCCGCGCTCGGTATCGTGCTACCAGCTCGCCCTGGCGATTCGTGAAGAAGTGCTGGATCTGGAGCGTGCCGGCATCAGCGTGATCCAGATCGACGAAGCGGCACTGCGCGAAGGACTGCCGCTGCGCCGCGCGCAATGGCAGGAGTACCTGGACTGGGCCGTGGAGTCGTTCCGCATCACTGCAAATGGCGTGCGCGATGAAACGCAGATCCACACCCATATGTGCTACTCGGAGTTCAACGACATCATCAAGTCGATTGCCGACATGGATGCCGACGTGATCACGATCGAGACCTCGCGCTCGGACATGGAGCTGCTCGACGCGTTCGACAACTTCAAGTATCCGAACGAGATTGGCCCGGGCGTGTATGACATCCACTCGCCGAACATCCCGACGCAGGATCACATCGTCCAACTGATGCGCAAGGCCGCCGAGCGCATTCCGCAGGAGCGCCTGTGGGTCAACCCGGACTGCGGTCTGAAGACCCGCCAGTGGGCTGAGGTGATTCCGGCGCTGACCAACATGGTCGCCGCCGCCAAGACGCTGCGCGACCAATAAGCACGCCTGTCTCTATATAAAGGGATCCGTCTATAAGGAGACCCGTCGCCCCGGCATGTCCGGGGCGATGCCGTTCTCGGGCTCCTTTCATCAGTAACCGCTGCCGCCAGTGAGTTAATCGGAGTGCCCATGAGGGCGAGGTTGCTGCTTTTGAATTATTTTTTTGCCCGCAATCCCAGTCCCAGCCTGGGTTGGCGAGCATTCTTCACGGTCTCGTCATCAGTTGGTCATGAGAAAGGTGTTGCCAAGCGCGGGAAACCTCCCTATAGTTCGCCCCTCGCTGTACGACACAGCGCCGAAACGAAAGCGACGGTGGCGGTGTTGAGGCGGTGGAGAAGTAGAAGTGGTGCGGGTTTCCGGCCGATTGGTAGCGTGAATCGGGTGGGTGTCGC
>NZ_JSZO01000011.1 GCF_000801955.1 Ralstonia sp. A12 | reverse complement strand
CCGGCAGGGGACGAAACACCCAGCACACCAACAACACCTAAGCAGCCTGCGCCAGCGCAGCCCGTACAACCTCCGCCCGCGGGATCGGCGCAACAGCGCTATAGCCCGTCGTGGAAATCGCCGCAGCCACGTTGGCGTAACGCGCAGCCTCGACCGGTGAATCGCCCGCCACGATGCGCGCCACGAACGAGCCACCAAAACAATCGCCCGCGCCCGTCGCGTCAATGGCATTGACCGTATGACGCGGCACCAGCGTGCGCGACTCGGGCGTGGCGACATAGCAACCTTCCGCGCCCATCTTCAACGCCACCAGCTTGACGCCCCAGCCGAGCAGCGTGTCGACAATGCCGTCGCGATCATGGCAATCGAGCAGCACAGTCACATCATCCCAGCTCGGCAGGCACAGGTCGCACGTGCGCATGGCCTCGCGCATCACCGCGCGGGCACGGGCCAGCGGCCACAGGCGCAAGCGCAGGTTGGTATCGAATGACACCAGCACGCCCGACGCCTGCGCATGCGACATCGCTGCCAAGCCGGTATCACATGCCGTATCGCTGATGGCCAGGCTGATCCCCGACAGGTGGAAGGCCTTGGCCGCCGCAATCGCCTGCAATGGCAATTGCGCCGTCTGGAATCGGCTGGCGGCGGAACCCGCGCGCAGGTAATCGAAGTGATGACCGCGCGCGTCATGCGAGACGAAGTACAGGCCAGTGGGCGCCTGCGCATCGGTATGCACGTAGGTGTGGTCGACGCCCTCGGCCTGCCACAGCGCGCGCAGCGCCTGGCCGAAGCGGTCACCACCCACCGCGCTGATGTAGCCGGTGCGTGCGCCCTGCCGCGCCGCGGCAATGCAGAAGTTGGACGTATCGCCGCCAAAACCGAAGTTCCACGACGTGCTGCCGGAATCCGCCTGATTGAACTCGATCAGCGCTTCGCCATAGGCGAGGATGTCTGCCATATAGGGTCTATTCAGAAGTACGTCTGCACCACGTCGACGACGTTGTACGTGTCATCGATCACCGGGATCTGGCGCCACTTGTCGAACGTCAGGCACGGGTGCGAAATGTCGAAGGCGATCATGTCGCCGACCTTGATGTCGTCGCCGGGGGCGATCTTCAAGTAGGCGTGCTGGTCCATCATGCCGGTGACTTCCCAGTGTGCAGGCGTGGCTGAGGGCGACTTATCGCCCGGGCGGAAATGCAGCACCGGCAGCGGCAAGCCGGCATCAAAGGCGGCATCGCGCTTGCCGAGCGCCACGATGGCGCGCTCGCCTTCCGGCACCGATTGCACATAGGCCCACAGTTGCAGCGCGGGCAGCAGGCTGGAGCGCATCTTGTGCGCGATCGGGTTGTTGGCGTCGATACGGGCCTGTGCGGCCTTGTAGATACCGACGTCGTGCGTCAGGTAGCAACCGGGGCGCAGCACTACATCCAGCGGCTGGCCGATATCGGTCTTGGCAAACTCCTCGGCCACCACGTCGTACCAGGCCGAACCGGCGCCGGTCAGCACAGCCGGCGTGCGTTGCAGGCGGCCGGCCTTCGCCAGATCGCCGATGACCTTCACGGCGCGCTGCAGGAAGGTGCGGATGTCGGCCTCTTCCTTGATCACGCCTTCATACACTTCCACGCCCGCTAGCTTGACGGCGCCATTGGCACGCGTGAGCGCATCCAGCACCGACTGCAGTTGCACCTCATCGCGCACACCGGTGCGGCCGCCCTGCACACCCAGCTCGATCAGCACCTGGATCGGGCGACCCGCCTTACCGAAGAAGGCCGAGAGTTGATCCACCTGATCCGCCGCATCCACTAGGCAAAAGAACTCAAACGACGGATCGGCCAGCAGTTCGGCCAGGATGGCCATGTTGCGCTTGCCGACCAGTTGGTTGGCCATCAGCACGCGGCGCACGCCATGCGCGTAGGCAACGCGCGTCTGGTGGGCCGTTGCCAGCGTGATGCCCCAGGCACCACCTTCCAGCTGGCGCTGGAACAGGCGCGGCGCCATCGTCGTCTTGCCGTGCGGTGCCAGCTTGACGCCGTATTCCCCCACAAAGCGCTGCATCCAGGCCAGGTTGTGTTCCAGACGCGATTGCGAAAGGACTGCCACCGGCAGGTTCAGGTCTTCACTCAGTACGTTCCAGCGCTGGGCAGCGATCTGCTCCGGCGCGCAAGCGGTTTCCAACGCACCCAGACCCTTGTCGAGCGGGTTGACGACGGCGTTGGTGTCTCCTTGATACTTTGTATCACTCATAGAAATCGACTCGCGTTCCTTTGGGGGTAAACATCGGGTTGACACAATGATAGCGGCGAAACTATTCTCCGGGCCAGCCTGTTACAAAGTACCAAACCGCTCCGACAGCCGCTATCCGGACAACTACCGGGAGCCCAGCATGCTTGAACCAATGCGTGAACCGATGGACATCGTCACCCGAATCTCTCAGCGAGCCGCCGAGTTGCGCCCCGCTGAGCAGAAGGTCGCGCAGACGGTGCTGGGTGACATTGCCGAAGCGGCTGCGGGCAGCATCCAGACGCTGGCCGAACGTGCCGGCGTAAGCGAAGCCAGCGTCACCCGCTTTGCCAAGGCGATGGGCTGCCGCGACGTGCGCGAACTCAAGCTCAAACTAGCGCAGGCAGCCGCGGTCGGCCAGCGCTTTCTGGATGGCGGCGCGGATCGCCCGCCCTCCAGCGCCGACGGCATCCTCGCCGACATCACAAACGTGCTGGAAGCCAACCGTGCCCTGGTGCGCCCCGAAGCGTTCCGCAATGCGGCAATCGCGCTGGCCGCGGCCCGCATGATTGCCGTGTTCGGCATGGGCGGCGGCTCGACCACCATGGCCGACGAGATGCGCTACCGCCTCGCCCGCCTGGGACGGCCAGTCACCACCTATCATGATTCGATGCTGCAGCGGATGGTCGCAGCCACGCTCAGCCCCGACGATGTGGTGGTCGTGTTCTCCGTGACCGGCCACGTGCCGGAGGTGATCGACAGCGTGACCATCGCGCGCGAATACGGCGCGAAGATCGTCGCCATCACGGCCATCGGTTCGCCGGTGGCGGCGCTGGCCGATGTCTTGCTGCCGATCCAGGCCATGGAGACCGATTTCATCTTCAAGCCATCGTCATCGCGCTACGCCATGATGATGATGATCGACCTGCTGGCGACCGAGGTCGCACTGCAACAAGCCGATCGCAGCAAGGAGCTCTTACGGCGCATCAAGTACGTGCTTGATGCGCATCGCGGCGGCGGCAACCGCCAGCCGCTCGGAGATTGAGCAGGAGCAGCACATGGAGCAGTACGACACCGTCATCCGCCAGGTCCGCATCGTCGACGGCAGCGGCCACGAACCCGAGGCCACGCTGTTTGACGTGGCCATCGTTGATGGGCGCATCGCCGCCATTGCCACGTCGGATTCCACCGCGTGGCTGGGTGATGAAGAAATCAATGGCGAGGGCCGCGTGCTCGCCCCCGGCTTTATCGACGTACACACGCACGACGACACCAATGTCATCCGCACGCCCGACATGCTGTGCAAGGTGTCGCAGGGCATCACCACGGTCATCGTGGGCAACTGCGGCATCAGCGCATCGCCCGCCACGCTCAAGGGCGACCCGCCGGACCCGATGAACCTGCTTGGGCCCGCCAGCGCGTTTGCGTATCCGACCTTCGCGTCGTATGTGGATGCCGTGGAACGCGCGCAGCCGGCCGTGAACGTGGCCGCGCTGATCGGCCACACCGCGCTGCGCAACAACCACCTGGACCGCCTGGACCGCCCCGCTACCACCGAAGAAGTCGAAGGCATGCGCGCGCAACTGCGCGAGGCGCTCGACCACGGTGCACTGGGCTTGTCCACGGGCTTGGCCTATGCCAACGCCTTCGCGTCGACCACCGAAGAGGTGATGGGCCTGGCCGAGCCCCTGGCCGAAGCCGGTGCCATCTACACCACGCATCTGCGTACCGAATTCGCAGCCATCCTCGACGCGATGGATGAGGCTTACCGCGTCGGCAAGCACGCGCGTGTGCCCATCGTGATCTCGCACCTGAAATGCGCGGGCGCCGCCAACTGGGGACGCGCGGGCGAAGTGCTGGAATCCATCGAAGGCGCGCAGCGCTATCAGCCGGTGGGCTGCGACTGCTATCCGTACACCGCCAGCTCGTCCACGCTGGACTTGAAGCAGGTGACTGACGAGTTCGACATCTTCATCACGTGGTCAGAACCCGAGCCGGGCATGGCTGGGCAAACGCTCAAAGAGATTGCCGCCGCCTGGGGTACCGATCTGATGGACGCCGCGCGCCGCCTGCAACCGGCGGGCGCCGTGTACCACAACATGTCGGCGCAGGATCTGGACCGCATCATCACGCACCCCGCCACGGTGATCGGCTCGGATGGCTTGCCGAACGATCCGAAGCCGCACCCGCGCCTCTGGGGTGCCTTCCCGCGCGTGCTCGGCTACTACAGCCGGGAACGCAAGCTGCTCTCGCTGTCGGCGGCCATCCGCAAGATGACCGGGCAATCCGCCGAGCGCTTCGGCCTGACCGAACGCGGCCTGGTGCGCGAAGGCTACTGGGCCGACCTCGTGCTGTTCGACCCGGAAACGGTGCGCGATGTCGCCACCTTCACCGATCCGCAGCAGCCGGCGGCTGGCATCGCTGCCGTGTGGGTCAACGGCCATCTTTCGTACCGCGAGGGCACCGTGCAGCCGAATCGCGCCGGACGCTTCCTCAAGCGCGGGCCGCGTGCACAGGCAGCAGCCCCCGCTGAACTCCACTGAATCTCTGTATCTGTTTGAAAGAAAGGAACGTAGCGATGACGATTACCCGAATTGGCGTTGAAGGCGGCACCGGCACCGGTGGCCAGCACCTCCCCTTTGCCCGCGCAGCCGGCGCAGACGGCTGGCTGTTCGTCTCGGGCCAGACGCCCATGGTGAACGGTGAGGTAGTCGGCAACGGCATCGTTGAGCAATCGCACCAGACCATCAAGAACGTGCTGGCCATCCTGGCCGAAGCCGGTTACGGCCCCGAGCACGTCGTGCGCTGCGGCGTGTGGCTAGATGATCCGCGCGACTTCCAGTCGTTCAACAAGGTGTTCAAGGAGTACTTCGGTGCCAACCCGCCGGCGCGTGCCTGCGTGGTATCGAGCATGGTGATCGACTGCAAGGTCGAAGTCGATTGCGTGGCGTACAAGAAGCCGTAACTCGCAACACAAGCGCGTTTTCAAAAAGGTGCCCTACACGATGGGGTACCCATGACAACAAGAGCCGTGAACAATCCCTGAGGAGGAAACCCGATGGTCCCGATGCAAGGCAACTCGCTATTGCTGACCGCCGCGCTGGCGGTGGTCGCGCTGATCTACCTGATTGCCGTCCAGAAACTGAACCCGTTTGTCACGCTGATCGTCGTCTCGCTCGCGCTGGGCGTGGTAGTCGGCATGCCGATGGGCAACATCGTCAAGGCATTTGAAACCGGTGTGGGCGGCACGCTCGGCCACATTGCGCTGGTGGTGGGCCTCGGGACGATGCTCGGCAAGATGATGGCGGAATCAGGGGGTGCCGAGCGCATCGCCAAGACGCTCATCAACGCGTTTGGAGAAAAGAACGCGCACTGGGCCATGATGGTGGTGGCCTTCATCATCGGCTTGCCGGTCTTCTTTGAAGTCGGCTTCGTGCTGCTGATCCCGATTGCTTTCAACGTGGCCAAGCGCACGGGCACGCCGATCCTGATGGTCGGCCTGCCGATGGTGGCGGGCCTGTCGGTGGTGCACGGCCTGATCCCGCCGCACCCGGCCGCACTGCTGGCCGTGACGGCCTACCAGGCAGACATCGGCAAGACGATCATGTACGCACTGATCGTCGGCCTGCCGACCGCCATCCTGGCCGGTCCGCTGTGGGCGATGCTCGTTTCGCGCTACGTCAAGCCGAATGAAAACAACCCGCTGGCCGCGCAATTCGTTGAAGCGGACCAGAAGCGCGAACTGCCGGGCTTTGGCGTGACGCTGTTCACGATCCTGCTGCCGGTGGTACTGATGTTGATCGGCAGTTGGGCCGACCTGATCGCCGCACCCAAGACGCTCGCCAATGACATCCTGAAGCTGGCCGGCAACTCGGTGATGGCCCTGCTGATCGCCGCGCTGGTGAGCTTCTATACCTTCGGCAAGGCACGCGGCTTCAACCGCGAGGCCATCCTCAAGTTCACCAACGAATGTCTGGCGCCGATCGCCACGATCACGCTGGTGGTGGGCGCGGGCGGCGGCTTCGGCCAGATCCTGCGTGATTCGGGCGTGTCGAAGGCCATCGTGGGCGTGGCCACGGATGCCCACCTGTCGCCGCTGCTGCTGGGCTGGGTGGTGGCCGTGATGATTCGCATCGCCACCGGTTCGGCCACCGTGGCCATGACCACCGCCTGCGGCATCGTCGCTCCCATCGCCGCTGCGTCGGGCGCTGCCGTCCGTCCGGAGCTGATGGTGCTCGCCACCGGCGCTGGTTCGCTGATCCTGTCGCACGTGAATGACGGTGGCTTCTGGCTGGTGAAGGAGTACTTCAACCTGACCGTGCCGGAGACCTTCAAGACGTGGACGGTGCTGGAAACCATCATCTCGATCGTGGCGCTGTTGCTCACGCTGGCGCTGTCGACCGTCGTCTAAGCTGTTCTGTTGATGTGAAGTTGATCTAGGAGAACGTTGTGGGTATCGATTCCGTCGTCAAGGCCGGCCCGGTCATCCCGGTGCTGCAGTTCCAATCCGTCGATGAAGGCGTCAAGGTGTGCCGCGCGCTGTACGAAGGCGGTATCCGCACGTTCGAGATCACGATGCGTACGCCCGTGGCGCTAGAGGTCATTAGCGCAGTGGCCAAGGATCTGGGCAGCGATGCCATCGTTGGGGCGGGCACGCTGTCGAAGCCGGAGCACTTCACACAAGCGAAAGACGCCGGTGCCGTGTTTGCCGTGTCGCCCGGCATCACGCCCACGCTGGCCGCGGCGCAAGCCAAATCCGACCTCGATTGGCTGCCGGGCATCGCCACGCCTTCTGAGCTGATCCTGGCGCTGGAGTTTGGCCTGACCACGCTGAAGTTCTTCCCGGCGGAAGCGGCCGGCGGCATCCCGATGCTCAAGTCGATCCACGGCCCGTTCGGCGATGTGCGCTTCTGCCCGACGGGCGGCATCACGCCCAAGAGCGCGCCCGACTACCTCGCGCTGCCCAACGTGGTGTGCGTGGGCGGCTCGTGGATGGTGCCCAAGGACAAGATCGCTGCCGGCGACTGGGCAGGCATCACGGCGCTCGCCAAGGAAGCGGCCGCGCTCAAGCGGTAATCCAACCTCACCTCTCTCGCGCGGCCGGCTTTGCGTCAACTAAAGCTGACCGCGCGCTCCATCTGTTCCCGATACTGGACGATGTCCTCAATGGTCAGCACTGGCAGGTTGTGCTGATCAGCGAAGCGCACCGCGTCATCACGGCGCGCCATGGTGCCGTCGGGCAGCATCAGTTCGCATAGCACCGCAGCCGGCGGCAAGCCCGCCAAGCGCGCCAGGTCGACCGACCCCTCGGTATGACCGCGCCGCGTGAGCACCCCACCCTCCTTCGCCACCAGCGGGAACACATGGCCCGGGCTGACGACCGATTGCGTATCGGCGTCCGGCGCAATCGCCGCGCGGATCGTCGTGATGCGATCAGCCGCCGACACGCCGGTGCTCACACCCGTGCGTGCCTCGATCGACACGGTGAAGGCCGTACCGTACTGGCTGCGGTTGTCTTCCACCATCGGGCGCAGGCCGAGCGATGCACTCTTCTCCGCCGTCAGGCACAGGCAGACGATGCCGCTGCACTCGCGGATCAGCATCGCCATGCTGGCCTGCGTGAGTTTGTCGGCAGCGACGATGAGATCGGCCTCGTTTTCACGGTCGGCGTCGTCAAGCACGACCACGGGCACGCCAAGCCGCACCGCATCGAGCGCGGCAGCCATGCGCGCGGGCATGTCGACTGGATCGAAACGCGCTTCGATGGCGTCAAGAATCGCGTTGCCGGCAGGCAATGCGGGCGGATGAACTGCAGGGGATTGCTGAGTGGACAACATGGAAACGCTCCTCGCTGAGATTGGCGACAAGACGTTCCAGGGCAAGCAGACAAACACGCGCGCGCCATGCAGCGGCGCAACTCGACACAAAGCCGAGCGCGTCCCCGCAAAGCAGGAGCGTGTTGTTCCGCACATCTTCTTCCATCCGGACTCTGACCGTCGGCCCCGGCATCTCACCGGATCTGCTGACCCTCGCATGCAGGCGCATGCCAGGCGCTCGCGGGCTCACGAGCGCATAGCTCGCATACCGCCGGTGGGGAATTCCACCCCGCCCTGAAGACGTACTGAACCGGCAGGATTGCCGGCAGACGTCATGCTACCGCAACAAGTTGCAATACATCGACCCTACTGACGGGTCGGGAAAAGCGACGTGCCACTCACTTGGCCCGCGCCAGCATGGCGTGCAGCAGCACATCCGCACCGCGCGTGACGTCTCCGGGCAGTGCATCTTCGGCCTCGTTATGGCTCAAGCCGTTCACACACGGGATGAAGATCATCGCCGTCGGGCAGTGCTTGGCGATGTGGATGGCGTCGTGCCCCGCGCCGCTCACGATGCGCTGGTGCGGGTAATCAAGCGCGGCCACCGCATCGGCGACGGCCTTCACGCAGTCAGCATCGAACGGCGTGGCAGGGCTAACCCAGTGCTGGTCGATCTGCACCGTCAAGCCGCGGCGCTCGGCAATCTCGGCAAAGCGCTCGCGCAGCGCGGCTTCCATTTCGGCGATGCGCGTGTCTTCGTGGTGACGCAGGTCGACTGTGAACGTCAGGTCAGCAGCGATGGTGTTGCGTGAAGCATTGCGAATACCGATCTCACCAACCGTGACCAGGCCGCGCGGCGCAAAGTCATCGACCAGCGCTTCCAGCGAACTTGCCATCTCCGCCGCCGCAAACAGCGCATCGCGACGGAAGCGCATCGGCGTAGTGCCGGCATGCGCGGCCTGCCCCTGCACACGTACATCGAGCCAGCGGATCGCCTGCCCGCCCGTGACGACGCCGATCGGCACACCGTTCTCCTCCAGGATCGGCCCCTGCTCGATATGCGCCTCGAAGTACGTGTCGAAGGGGGCACCAGGAATGGCGCGTTCACCTGCGTAGCCGGTGGCAGCCAGCGCATCGGCAACCGAGACGCCCTGCGCATCGCGGGAGGTCAGCGCCTGCTCCAGCGGCATCACACCCGCAAAGGCGGCGGAGCCCAGCATGGCCGGCGTGAAGCGCGCACCCTCTTCGTTGGTCCACACAACGATCTCGATGGGCTTGTTGGTTTCGACACCCGCGTCGTTGAGCGTGCGCACGACTTCCAGCGCGGCCAGCACGCCGTACACACCATCGAAGCGGCCGCCCTCGGGCTGCGTGTCGAGGTGACTGCCGCTGGCTACCGGTCGTGCGTTGGCCGACTTGCCGGCGCGGCGCGCAAACAGGTTGCCAACGCGATCGGTGCTCATCGTCATGCCGGCGTCTTCGCACCACCGCGTGAACAATGCGCGGCCTGCCGCGTCTTCTTCCGTGAGCGCCAGACGCCGCACGCCGCCCTTGGGTGTTCCACCGACCGCCGCCATTTCCATCAGGCTCGACCACAGTCGCGCCCCGTTGACCTTCAACATGTCTCCGTTCCTTTGCATGCACGCCGACCGGCTCGGCGCTTCCAGGCGTCTTTATCTGGCAGCGGCGGAAGATGCGTCAAATTGCGAATGTTTATTCGGGCTATAAATCAGGCAAATACTGCTGGCGTGAAGCGTGCATCAACCCGTGGCCCGGTTATCCATCCGCACCGCGATAGCGCCAGAACGACGCCCCGCGCCCAATCAGAGGGCATAAGCCCGGCTAATACGGGGAATCAAAAATGCGAATTTGCCGGCATCTGCGTTGATGCGCATAAATGGCGGCGTCGGCTGACGACCGGCACCCCCGCCTCTGCGGCACAGACCGATGCTCGAACATCGGCGGCGCGGCGGCGGGCCACGCCCAGTAAAGGAGGACGCCCCATGTCAGAGTCACACGCATCTACCGTGACGCACCAGCCGGTGCGCGCGGCCACCGCCGCCTTCATCGGCACCGCCGTCGAGTTCTACGACTACTACACCTACGCCACCGCCGCCGCACTCGTACTGGGCGAGGTGTTCTTCCCGAGCAGCAACCACTTTCTGAGCACGATGGCGTCGTTCGCGACGTTCTTCGTCGGCTTCATTGCACGGCCGCTGTCTGGCGCGGTATTCGGCCATCTGGGCGACCGCATCGGCCGCAAAAAGATGCTGCTCGTGACGATGTTTCTGATGGGCATTGCCACCACGGGCATCGGCCTGCTGCCGGGCTACGCGACCATCGGCATCTGGGCGCCGATCCTGCTGGTGCTGCTGCGCGTGCTGCAAGGCATTGCGGTGGGCGGCGAATGGGGCGGTGCAGTGCTGATGGCAAGCGAGCATGCCCCCAAAACCAAGCGCGTGTTCTTCGCTTCGTTCCCGCAGATGGGCAGCCCGGTGGGGTTGATCCTGTCGTTGCTATCGTTCCGGCTGGTGTCGTCGCTTGATCATGAGAGCTTCATCACCTGGGGCTGGCGCCTGCCGTTCCTGGCGAGCTTCGTGCTGCTGCTCATGGGCGTGGCGATCCGCATGGGCGTAAAGGAATCACCCGAGTTCGAGCGCATGAAAAAGAACAACGAGGTGCTGGAGAACCCCGTGGGCGAAGTGCTGCGCACGGCGTGGCGCCCAATCGTGCTGGCGGCCATGGCCACCACCATCGGCTCGGCAGGGTTCTTCTTCACCAACACGTTCATGATTTCGTACGTGACCACGTACCTGGGCATGTCGAAGGCGTTGATTCTCGATTGCCTGTTTGTCGTGACGATCCTGCAACTGCTGTCGCAACCGGTGTCGGCGCTGCTGGCACAACGCTACGGCGACACGCGCTTCCTGACGTGGGCCGCGTTCATCTCGATGCTCACGCCGTATCCGATGTTCCTGCTGGTGAGCACGCAGAACCCGGTGGCGATGGTGGCGGGCATCACGCTGGCGGTGGTCACCCTGTCGGCTGTGTATGCCGTCATTGCAGGTTTCATGACGCCGGCCTTCCCGACCCGCGTGCGCTATTCCGGCATCTCGATCGCCTACCAGGTCTGCACGATGATTGCCGGCGGCACCACGCCGCTGATCGGCACGATGCTGGCCGAACGTTACACAGGCGAATGGTTGCCGCTGGCGCTGTTCTTTACGGTGCTCTCCGCCATCTCGCTCATCGGCATCATCGGTCTGGGCCGCTATCGCGACGGCAAGCAGCCTGAAGAAGCGGCTGCACTCGCCACGAATTGATGTCCACCTCCAACCGTATTCCCATGGAAGCCCAACACGTTTCGCTGCACACGCGCCGCCCGGCGGCGTTTTCTGAAGTCGAATGGCAGGTCCGTACCGATCTGGCCGCGCTGTACCGGCTGATCGACCATTTCCGCATGACGGACATGATCGATACGCACATCACCGCACGCCTGCCCGATGAGAACGGCAAACCAACGTTCCTCATCAACCGCTACGGCGTACTGTTCGGTGAGATGCGCGCATCCGACCTCGTCAAGATCGACCTGGACGGCAACGTCATCGACGAACGCGCTGATGCTGACCCGGAGCACTACGCCGTTAACGCGGCGGGCTTCACGATCCACTCGGCCATCCACGCCGCGCGCGATGACCTGCATTTCGTGGTGCACACGCATACGGCGGCGGGTATTGCGGTGTCCGCGCAGGAGCACGGCCTGCTGCCGATCAGCCAGCACGCGCTCAAGTTCTACGGCAAGCTCGCGTACCACGACTACGAGGGCATCGCGCTGGACCTGGGCGAGCGAGAACGCCTCGTGCACGATTTCGGGCAGCACAAGGCGATGATCCTGCGCAACCACGGCCTGCTGGCGGGTGGCAACACGGCAGCGGATGCGTTCCACGAGATCTACTTTCTCGAGCGCGCTTGCCAGGCACAAATCCAGGCACTGGCCGGTGGTACACCGCTGCGTTTTCCGCCCGAAGACGTTCGCCAGCGCACGGCCGCGCAGTTCAATCGTGAAGAGTCACCCGTGATCGCACGGCGTGCATGGCTCGCAGCGCTGCGGTTGATCGACACCTCCCGCTCCGATTATCGGAGTTAATGCGCCGGAGCTGACACGCATGACCACCCTCGCCCTCATCAGCCGCGACTACGACATGTCGCACCTGGTGCCATCCATCCTGCGCGCCGCACCGGAACTGGATGTGCGCATGTACGGCGAAGCCGCCGCGCAAGATGCGGAGATTGCCGTGTGCTGGAACCCGCCCGAAGGTGCCATCGCCGCAATGCCGCGCGTGCGCCTCGTCCACAGCATCGCCGCGGGCGTCGACAATATCCTCGTTGACCCGACACTGCCCGCGGTGCCGCTGTGCCGCGTGGTCGACCCGCAGCACACGCGCGGCATGGCGGAGTTCATCACCTGGGGGGTGCTGCATTTCCACCGGCAACTGGACCGCGTGCTCGCGAACCAGCGCAACGCCACGTGGTTCCGGCCCGAGCAGCAACACCCATCAACCTGCACTATCGGCGTGATGGGTTTGGGAGAGATCGGCTCCCACGTGGCTGGCGAACTGCATCGACTCGGCTTCAACGTGCGCGGCTGGGCACGGCAATCGCGTGATCTGCCGGGCATCGGCGTGTATTGCGGTGAGGCTGGGCTGCCGATGTTCCTGAAAGGAACCGACATTCTGATCTGCCTGCTGCCGCTGACCGACGCCACACGGGGCTTGCTGAACGCCAGCACGTTTGCGCGGCTCAAGCCCGGTGCCAAGCTGATTCATGTGGGGCGTGGCGAACACCTTGTCGCAGCCGATCTGCTGGAAGCGCTGCAAAGTGGCCATCTCGGCGGCGCCATCGTCGACGTATTCCCGAACGAGCCGCTGCCTGCAGACGACCCACTCTGGCGTGCGCCCAACCTGATCGTCACGCCGCACATGGCATCGGTGGCCAGTTCCGACACCATCGGCCTGCAGGTCGCGCAGAACGTGCGGCGCCTGCTCAAGGGCGAGGCGCTCGCCAACGTCGTCGATATTCAGCGCGGCTATTGATTGCCCGCCGTCTCCGGATAGCGCGCATCGATAAAGCGGTGCAGCGCTTCCAGGAACGCCGCTTCCGCCGCACTGAACTTGCGGTCGGCCATCCACAGCAAGTGCATGTCGACATCGGCCACGCCGTCTTCGGGCGGCAGGCGCTGCAGGCGGCCTTGATCGACGTCGTCCTGCGCCACGTGCTCGGGCAGACAGCCGATGCCGAAGCCCGCCACAATCAGCCGCCGAACCTCCCACATGCTCGATGACGAGCCAACCACCGGGCCGGTCAGGCCCATCTCGTCGCGAAAGAACGTGAGCATCGAGAGCGGATCGCCGATCTTGTCGCCAGTGAAGGAGACGAACTTCTCGCCCGCCAGATCGGCAATCTGCACATCCGTCTTGCCAAACAGCGCGTGGTATTGCCCGCAGAACAAGGCGTAGCGCTGGCGCAGGAACAACCGGTGCTCGATCTTCTTCGGCAGCGCGCGCTTGGGTGACAGGCCCAGCGTGGCCGTGCGCAGCTCAAGGCTGCGGACCACATCAGCGCTGCGCATCTCCTGGCATTCGAGTTCGATACGCGGGTAGTCGCGGTGAAAGCGCCCGAGAAAAGCGTCGTAATCGGGAAAATCCAAGCCGCTGACGATGGCCACACGCACCATACCGGCAATCCCATGGTCGCCCTCACCGCTCGCCTGCGACAGGCGCGAGATGGTGCCGTAGACCTCCTCAGCAATCTGGCGGACTTCCTCCCCTGCGCGGGTGATCTCAATGGGGTTGGCCTGGCGGTCGATCAACTGCAGGCCGAGCTGGTCTTCCAGCCGCTTCAGCGCTTGGCTCACGGCGGGCTGCGTCAGGTGTAGACGGGTTGCCGCGCGGCTGATGCTGCGCTCCCGCGCGATGGCAAGGAAGGTGCGCAGCAGATTCCAGTCGAGGCGGTCGTTGAGATAAGTGTCGAGCTTGGCCTTGCTCATGCGGCGTATTGCGTAGGGGGCGTGGGGGATTTGAAGGTGTTTGGCCAATGCAAGCCATGTGCCAAGCAGAGGCTAACCGCCCGCTAATCCGGCATCGACTAGAATCCTACCCTTTCCGACCGTGCCCGCGAAGTTCACCCCAGCATGGAATCCCGCATTGTTTCTTCCCGCCCCCGTTCGCCTTGGATAGCGCTGCTCGTCGTTGCGCTCATCGCCGTGTTTCTGGCGCTCTGGACGGACGACCTGTTCCAGCGCTCCACCCTGTTCCGCCCCGATGAAGGTCGCTATGCGGAGATCCCGCGCGAGATGGTGGTCTCCGGTGATTGGGTGACGCCACGCCTGAACGACCTCAAGTACTTCGAGAAGCCGCCCCTGCAGTACTGGACGACGGCGGCTACCTTCCAGGCATTCGGCATCAACGCCTGGGGCGCGCGCCTGTGGCCGCTCCTGTTTGGCCTGGGCGGCATCGTGATGACGGCGTGGACGCTAGCGGTCTATCGTGGCGGGCGCGCGGCGGCAACCGGCGCGGCGATCCTCGCGTCGTCGCTGCTGTATCTGCTGTTCGGGCAGGTGATCACGCTTGATATGGGCGTGGGCTTCTTCCTGACGGTGGGCGCGTGCGGCTTTGCGCTGGCGCAGCGGTCAGGCGCATCACGTGGTGGGCGACTTGGGTGGATGCTGGTGGTCTGGCTTGCACTGGCCGGCGCCACGCTCACCAAGGGCTTGATCGGGCTGGTGCTGCCCGGGCTGATCGGCGTGGCCTACCTCCTGATGACGCGCGACTGGGCGCTGATCCGCCGCATGCACTGGCTGCCGGGCCTGGCGCTGTACCTGATCGCCACAGTGCCGTGGTTCGTGATCGTGCAGCAGCGCAACCCCGAGTTTTTCGACTTCTTCTTCATCCACGAGCACTTCCAGCGCTTCCTGACCAACGAGCACCATCGCAGCGGCAAGTGGTGGTACTTCATTGCGGTGGGTGCAGCCGGGCTGTTGCCGTGGACGCCACTGCTCTTCACCGCCATCGGCAGACGCATCGGCCGTGTAGCCGATCTGTTTGTCGGCACGCGGGAGTTCGACCTCATGCGCTGGTCGATCGCGTGGACGGCAATGATCTTCTTGTTCTTCTCGGTCTCCAGCTCCAAGCTGCCGGGCTACATCGTGCCGGCCTTCCCAGCCTTGGCGATCATCCTGGCGCTGACGCTGGAGAAGATGCCGACCCGTGCCGTTGCATGGGCGCTGGGCGTGAACCTGTTGATCGCCGTCGGGTTGTGGTTTGCGGTGCCTGTGATCGGCGCGAAGGCGGGTGCCAAGATGCCAGCCGAGCAGGTGGCACAGGCCATGCCGATGCTGCGCGAAGTGATGGCGATGCTGGCCGTCGGCACGCTGGCCGCGCTGCTGGCCCTGCGTTGGCAGCGGCGCACACTGGCGGTGATCGTGCTATCGCTCTCCGCCCTGTTCTGTTGGGATCGTATTCTCAATGGCAGCGAAATCTTCCGCGACGCGCTCTCCGCGCGCGATCTCATCGAGAAGACGCAACAGGCCGTCGGGCCGATTCCCGCCGAGATGCCGTTCTACTCGGTCGAATGGCTGGACCAGACCGCCATCTACTACCTGGGCCGCCCGATGACGCTGGTTTCCGGCTTTGACGAGCTGGAAATGGGCGCTGGCCTGGAGCCGAACAAGGTGGTCGCCACCACCGACGAATGGATCAAGCGCTGGACCGACGGCCCGCCCGCCTATGCCTTCATGCGCCGCGTGACGTGGCAGAAGCTGCAGGCCGCTGGCGTGCCGATGCGGCTGGTAGCGGAATCCGCCGACAAGGTGGTGGTGGCGCGCCGGTAAGCACGCCTGACGCCTCACCAACGCAAAAATAAAGGGCCGCATCTGCGGCCCTGTTTTCATGGTGCGAGCGGTCTTACCACGTGCAACTGCCGCGCAGGAAAGCCCATTCCTCGCATTCGTCTCCGCCGGGGCTCACACACGTGCCCACTTCGGCGCCGTTGGCGCGGGTGGAGAACTCAAGCTGCCCGCCACGCTGCAAGCAGTACTCCGAAGCCGGATTGGCCATGCCGACATTGGAGCGCGGCGGCTCGGTTGTCATGCCGGCAGGCGGCGTAGCCGGCGCCACCATTGAAGGCCGCGCGATCGGCGGCTGTTTGGGCTGGGGCGAGACCGGCGGCGGTGCAGGCTGGAAGGTGGTCTGCGGCGATTGCCAGGGCGGCATGGGCGATGAACAGGCCGCCAACCCCAGTGCCAGCATCGACGCGGCAACAACGACAATCCTGCGACCCTTGCCGGCATCCTTGATGACCTTGGCGAGACAGACTGCGCGATCCATGCGTTTTCCTCCCGAGGGTTCTGGTTCAGCGCACACAACAAGCGTGCTTGACCGCCTAAGGATAGCTTACGAAATCGCGCGTCCGTGTGTCAGGCTGCCGCAGCCGGCGCGGGAAACCGCATGGTGACGCGGAAACCCGGCGTTGACGCGTCGCCTGCTGCCGGCCCGATCGAAAGGTCGCCGCCCAGGTGCCGCACCAGCCGGTCGACAATGGCCAAGCCCAACCCGCAGTGCGCATTGCCGCCGCGCGCCGGGTCCAAGCGGACGAACGGGCGCATCACCCGATCAAAATCAGCCGAGGGGATGCCAGCGCCGTGGTCCTCCACCGTCAGCGTAAAGCCAAGCTCATCCGATGCAGTACAGACGTTGACGGGCGCCGCGCCGTAGGCAAACGCGTTGTCGAGCAGATTGACGACGATGCGCTCCAGGTGCGTCGGCTTGAGGCGGAAGCGGTCTCCGGCATGCAAATCCAGCGCAACGTGCTTGCCCTGCTCGGCAAACGGCTGCACCAGCCCGCGCAAATGGCGATCAACCGTCACCTCACGCGCCTCGCTGTCGCCGCTCTGCGCATAGGCGAGAAACTGCTCGACAATGGCCGACATGGATTCGACATCGCGCTCGATGCCGGCGCCGGCCTTTTGGTCGGCCAGCATCTCGGCGCGCAGGCGCAGGCGTGAAAGCGGCGTTTTCAGGTCATGCGCAATGCCGGCCAGCATGGTGTTGCGCTCTTCATCCGTGGCCGACAAATCGGCGGCCATGTGGTTGAACTGGTCAGTCAACTGGCGCAGCTCGTACGGACCGCGCTCCTTGAGCGGGGCCACGTAGCGGCGCCGGGCCAGCGCACCGGCAGCCTCGGCCAGCGCGCGCACCGGGCGCTGGATCTGCCACGCAGCAAATAGTGAGAACGCAATGGCGATCGCCAGCACCACCATCACCCCCGGCACGACGGCCGAGATGGTGGGCGGCGCGTGCACCCACACGAGCGGCATGGCGATCCATTTGTCGCGCTGCGGAAAACGCACGAACACCCGGGGGGTGGCCGCCGTCTCCAACCGCAGTTCCGTGCCGGCGGGCAGGCGGCGGGCAAGCTGCCGCGCAAGTTCGGCGGATTTGTCCGACGCCGACAACGCATCGCCGGCCGGCGCCTCACTGGTTTCGATCACAAGGTCAGGCAGCTTCGCACGCAGGTGACCATCCATTACCGCCTGGAAGGCCTGCAACTGGAACGCCATCTGGTCGACCGAGGCCTGGTACTGCCGCTCGCGCCGCTCCGAACGCAGCACGCCGAGCCACGAGAAATGGCTCAGCACCAGCACCACCACGATCAGCCCAGCCAGCCGGCCGAACAGCGTGTCGAATCTAGTCTTGAACTTCATTGACCTCTTCCCGCTCGTCCGGCACGAAGGTGTAGCCGCGACCGCGTACCGTCTGGATGTAGCGCGGGCGCTGGGCATCCTCATCCAGCACGCGGCGCAGGCGCCAGATCTGCACGTCGATGCCACGGTCGGACACACCGCTGCCCGGGCCGTACATCAGCTCGACGATGTGCTCGCGCGTGAGCACCTGCATGGCATGCGCAATCAGCAGCTTGAGCAGCGCGAACTCGGTATCGCTGATGGACAAGGCGCGATCGCCGCGAAACAGCGTGCGCATGCGGAAGTTGAGCTTGAACGGGCCGAACGCGAAGCTGTCGCGGTCTTCCGGCGCGGAAGCCGGTACCGCCTGGCGGCGGCGCAGTACGGCGTTGATGCGGGCCAGCAGCTCTCGCGGCGAGAACGGTTTGCCGAGGTAATCGTCCGCACCGATCTCCAGGCCGATGATGCGATCGATCTCGTCGCTGCGCGCGGTGAGCAGGATGACCGGCACGTCGTCGTTGCGGGCGCGCAGGTCACGCAGGGCCGACAGGCCGTCCACCTTGGGCATCATCAGGTCAAGTACCACGAGTGCCGGGCGCTCGCGCTCGAGCCGGGCGGCCAGGCCCTCACCGTCGTGCATGACGGACACGGCAAAGCTCTGCTGGGTCAGGTATTCGCGTAGCAGGTCGCGCAGTTCGACGTCGTCATCGACGACCAGGATCTTGGTGCCGCTCATGTCTGGGAGAAGACGCTTGGAAGTGTGCTCATGATAACGATTGTCACGCGCGCGAAGCGTCGATGCACTTACGCCATATTGTTTCTCGCGGTAACAGCAGAATGGGTTTGTAATCTGACGTAATACAACCCGCTGCGCGACTAATTCTGCGCAAAGACGATGCCCTTAAGCTGCGGTCTGACTGGAATGAGCGCCGGGTATCATGTGCGCTCGTCCCCATATTGATCCAACCAGGAAGCACGACATGTCCGAGGCGATGGACCCCGAACGCGATAACGGCGGCAACAATAAGAACGCCGGCCACAAAGATGCGGAACACGGCACGCACGAGACACGCGATGGAGTCTCGCCGACGCTGCTCCCTCCGCCGCGCGAAGGCGGCAAGCGCCGACGCTGGGTCATCTGGGTGGTGCTCGTCATCCTGGTGCTGATCGGCTATGCGGTCTATCACGCCACGCACCGCAACGCCGGCGGCCCCGGTGGCGCGGGCCGAGGCGGCTCGGGCGGACGCGGCGCCGCCATGGCCAACAAGCCTATGCCGGTGATGGTCGCCTCCGCTGCCAAGGGCGACATCAACGTGGTGCTCTCTGCACTGGGCAACGTCACCCCCGTCAACAACGTGACGGTCAAGACACGCGTTGACGGTCAGCTTGTGCGCCTCGCCTTTACGGAAGGCCAAACGGTCAAGGCTGGCGATCTGCTTGCCGAAGTCGACCCGCGCACGTATCAAGCCCAGCTTGAGCAGGCCGAAGGCCAACTGGCGCGCGACCAGGCACTGCTGCAGAACGCACGCCTGGATCTCCAGCGCTATCAGACGCTGCTGTCGCAAGACTCGATCGCCAAGCAACAGGTCGATACGCAGGCCTCGCTGGTGCGCCAGTATGAAGGCACCGTCAAGCTGGACCAGGGCAATGTCGACAACGCACGCGTACAGCTCTCGTACACGCGCATCACCGCACCGGTATCGGGCCGCGTCGGCCTGCGTCAGGTAGACCCGGGCAACATCGTGCATGCGTCGGACACCAACGGCATCGTCGTCATCACGCAGATCGACCCGATCACCGTCATCTACTCCATCCCCGAAGACAGCCTGCCCAAGGTCATGCCGCGCCTGCAATCGGGCGACAAGCTGCCGGTGGACGCGTGGGACCGTGCCCAGACCACGGTGCTCGCACACGGCGTGCTCATGACGGTGGACAACACCATCGACAACACCACAGGCACGGTCAAGCTGCGCGCACAGTTCCCGAACCAGAATGCCGCGCTGTTCCCCAACCAGTTTGTCAACGTGCGCATGCGCGTCGACACGTTGCACGATCAGGTGATCGTGCCGGGCGCCGCCATCCAGCGCGGCACACAAGGCACGTTCGTCTACGTCGTGGGCGCAGACAACAACGTGACGCTGCGCGTGGTCAAGCTGGGCGTGACCGAAGGCGAACGTGTCTCGATCACCAACGGTCTGCAACCCGGCGAGCGTGTGGTCATTGACGGGGCCGACAAGCTGCGCGATGGCGCACCGGTGGAAGTGATCCAGCCGGGTGCCGCGCCCGCCAGCGCCCCTGCTGCGAACCAGGGCCACCAGGGTGGTCAAGGGCAAGGTCAACGCCATCGCCGTGGCCAGGGCGGCGCTTCGGCACCCGCTGCCAGCGCCCCTGCAGCCAAGCCATAAGCGCCGCGCACATCCGCCTGACGAAGTCTTCTGTTCCGAGCTGGCATGAATCCCTCTCGATTGTTTATCCTCCGGCCCGTGGCGACCACCCTGCTGATGGTCGCCATCCTGCTGTCGGGCCTGGTGGCATACCGGATGCTGCCGCTCTCTGCGCTGCCCGAGGTCGACTACCCGACCATCCAGGTGACGACGCTGTACCCGGGCGCAAGCCCGGACGTGATGACGTCGTCCATCACCGCGCCGCTGGAGCGGCAGTTCGGCCAGATGCCGGGCCTGAAGCAGATGACGTCGTCCAGCTCGGGCGGTGCCTCGGTCATCACGCTGCAGTTTGATCTGTCGCTCTCGCTCGACATTGGCGAGCAGGAAGTACAGGCGGCCATCAACGCAGCCGGCAACCTGCTACCGAGCGACCTGCCGATGCCGCCGATCTACAGCAAGGTCAACCCGGCCGACGCGCCAATCCTGACGCTGGCGATCACCTCCAAGACGATGCCGTTGCCCAAGCTGGAAGACCTGGTCGACACGCGCATCGCACAAAAGCTTTCGCAACTGCCGGGCATTGGCCTGGTGAGCATCAGCGGCGGCCAGCGGCCTGCTGTGCGCATCCAGGCCAATACATCGGCGCTGGCGGCACTGGGGCTGTCGATCGACGACATCCGCACCGCCATCGGCACGGCCAACGTGAATGGCGCCAAGGGCAGCTTTGACGGCCCGATGCGCGCGTCCACGATTGACGCCAACGACCAGCTCAAGTCCGCTGCCGAATACAACAAGATGATCGTCGCCTACAAGAACGGCGCGCCCATCCGCTTGAGCGACGTGGCGCAGGTCATCGATGCTGCCGAGAACAGCAAGCTGGCCGCCTGGGCCAACAGCACGCCCGCCATCATCCTGAACGTGCAGCGCCAGCCGGGTGCCAACGTGATCGAGGTGGTGAACCGCGCCAAGGCGCTGCTGCCGCAGTTGAAGGACACGCTGCCCGGCAACGTGGAGGTGGCCGTGCTGACAGACCGCACTACCACCATCCGCGCATCGGTGTCCGACGTGCAGTTCGAGCTGTTGCTGGCCGTGGCGCTGGTGGTGATGGTGATCTTCCTGTTCCTGCGCAACGTGCCGGCCACGTTCATTCCGGCCGCAGCGGTGCCGCTGTCGCTGGTGGGCACGTTTGGCGTGATGTACATGGCCGGGTTCTCGATCAACAACCTGACGCTGATGGCGTTGACCATCGCCACCGGTTTCGTGGTGGACGACGCCATCGTCGTCATCGAGAACATCGCCCGCTACATTGAAGAGGGCGATCCGCCCATGGAGGCCGCGCTCAAGGGCTCCAAGCAGATCGGCTTCACCATCATCTCGCTCACCTTCTCGCTGATTGCGGTGCTGATTCCGCTGCTGTTCATGGGCGACGTGGTGGGGCGTCTCTTCCGCGAGTTCGCCATCACGCTGGCGGTGTCGATTTTGATCTCGGCGGTGGTGTCGCTCACGCTCACGCCGATGATGTGCGCGCGCCTGCTCCGCCATATTCCCGAGGCCGAACAGACCTGGTTCTACCACGCCGCCGGCGGGTTCTTCGACAAGGTAATCGCCCAGTATGGCCGCATGCTGCAGTGGGTGCTCGACCGCCAGAAGAGCACGCTGCTGGTCGCCATCGGCACGCTGGTGCTGACGGGTGTGCTGTACGTGGTGGTGCCCAAGGGCTTCTTCCCGGTGCAGGACACGGGGGTGATCCAGGGCATCTCGGATGCTTCGCAGTCGATCTCGTTCTCGGCCATGGCCGAGCGGCAGCAGAAGCTGGCCGAGGTGGTGCTGAAAGACCCGGCGGTGGAAAGCCTGTCGTCGTTCATTGGCGTGGATGGCACGAACACCACGCTCAACAGCGGCCGCATGCTGATCAACCTGAAGCCGAAGGACGAGCGCGACGCCGATGCGAGCGAGATCATCCAGCGTCTGCAGCCCGAGCTGGCCAAGGTGGCAGGGATCTCGCTGTACATGCAGCCGGTGCAGGACTTGACGATTGAAGACCGCGTCAGCCGCACGCAATACCAGTTCACGGTGGAGGACCCGGACCCGGCCAACCTGTCGAAGTGGGTGCCCAAGCTGGTCGAGCGCCTGAAGCAGACACACGAGCTGCGCGACGTGGCGAGCGACTTGCAGGACAACGGCCTGCGCGCCTACGTGCAGGTGGACCGCGACAAGGCGGCCGTCTACGGCATCACGATGGCGGCGGTCGACAGCGCGCTGTACAGCGCCTACGGCCAGCGGCTGGTGTCGACCATCTTCACGCAGTCGAACCAGTACCGCGTGGTGCTGGAGAACGACCCGGGCATGCACGCCGGCCCGCAATCGCTGTACGACCTGCACGTGCCTTCCAGCGGCACCGGCGGATCAGGCGTGCAACAGATTCCGCTGGGCGCCTTTGCCACGGTGGTCGAGCAACCGGGCTCGCTGGTGGTGAATCACCAGGGCCAGTTCCCGTCGGCCACGATCTCGTTCAACGTGGCGCCGGGTGCATCACTGGGTGCGGCCGTTGAGACCATCAAGGCCGTCGAGCAGGAAATCGGCCTGCCGCTCAGCATGGCGACCAGCTTCCAGGGTGCGGCGCTGGCCTTCCAGGCCGCCCTGTCCAACCAGTTGTGGCTGATTCTGGCCGCCATCATCACGATGTACATCGTGCTGGGCGTGCTGTACGAAAGCACCATCCATCCGGTGACGATCCTGTCGACGCTGCCCTCGGCCGGTGTCGGCGCGCTGCTGTCGTTGCTGGTTGCCGGCAAGGACATGGGCATCATTGGGATCATCGGGATCATCCTGCTGATCGGTATTGTCAAGAAGAACGCGATCATGATGATCGACTTCGCGCTGGAGGCCGAGCGCGAGCAAGGCATGAAACCGCGCGACGCCATCTATCAAGCGTGTCTGCTGCGCTTCCGCCCCATTCTGATGACGACCATGGCAGCCCTGCTGGGCGCGCTGCCGCTGATGCTGGGCACAGGTGTGGGCTCGGAGCTGCGCCAGCCGCTGGGGATCACGATGGTGGGCGGCCTGCTGGTCAGCCAAGTGCTGACACTGTTTACCACGCCGGTCATCTACCTGGCGTTCGACAGCCTGGGCCTGCGCCTGCGCAACTGGCGTGAACGCCGCGCCGCCGCCCGTGGCCACGGCACGCCGGGCGCCGATCAACACGGCAGCCAGTCATGAACCTGTCCGCCACCTTTATCGCGCGGCCGGTTGCTACGGCGCTGCTGACCATTGGCGTGGCGCTGGCAGGCATGGCGGCGTTCCGGTTGCTGCCGGTGTCCCCGCTGCCGCAGGTGGATTTTCCAACCATCTCGGTCAGTGCATCGCTGCCCGGTGCCAGCCCCGAGACGATGGCCGCCACCGTGGCCACGCCGCTGGAACGTTCCCTCGGTCGCATTGCCGGCATTACGGAGATGACGTCGTCCAGCTCACTGGGCTCGTCGCGCATCACGCTGCAGTTTGATCTGTCGCGTGACATTGATGGCGCGGCACGCGATGTGCAGGCCGCCATCAACGCGTCGCGCAGCCTGCTGCCCTCGGGTCTGCCGAGCAACCCGACGTATCGCAAGGTCAACCCGGCCGACGCGCCGATCATGATCCTGGGGCTCACGTCCGACACCATGTCGCGCGGTGAGCTGTACGACGCCGCGTCGAGCATCCTGGCGCAGAAGCTGTCGCAGATCTCGGGTGTGGGCCAGGTGACCATCGGCGGCGCTTCGCTGCCGGCGGTGCGCGTGGAGCTGAACCCGACGGCGTTGAACAAGTACGGCATTTCGATGGAGACCGTGCGCACCATCATCACCTCCACCAACGCCAACCGGCCCAAGGGCATGGTGGAATCCGGCGACCGGGTGTGGACGATCTTCGCCAACGATCAGGCCAAGAAGGCCGCCGAGTACAAGCCGCTGATCATCGCGTACAACAACGGCGCACCGGTGCGGCTGTCCGATGTGGCAGACGTGACCGATGGCGTGCAGGACATCCGCAACTATGGCTCGGCCAACGGCAAGGCGTCGGTCCTGCTGATCATCAGCCGGCAGCCGGGCGCCAACATCATCGACACCGTCGATGCCATCAACGAGACCCTGCCCTATCTGCGCAACACCATTCCCGCCCAGATCAACCTGGACGTGATGATGGACCGCACCCCCACCATTCGCGCTTCGCTCAAGGACGTGGAGCGCACGCTGGTGCTGTCGATTGCGCTGGTGATCATGGTGGTGTTCCTGTTCTTGCGTAACGTGCGGGCCACGCTCATCCCGAGCGTGGCGGTGCCGGTGTCGCTGATCGGCACGTTCGGGGTGATGTACCTGTGCGGCTACAGCCTCGACAACCTCTCGCTCATGGCGCTGACGGTGGCGACCGGCTTCGTGGTCGACGATGCCATCGTGGTGCTGGAAAACGTCTCGCGCCACATCGAGAACGGCATGCGGCCGATGCAGGCGGCGCTCAAGGGCGCGCGCGAGGTCGGCTTCACGGTCGTATCGATGAGCTTCTCGCTGATTGCCGTGTTCATTCCGCTGCTGCTGATGGGCGGCATTGTCGGGCGGTTGTTCCGCGAGTTTGCGGTCACGCTGTCGGTGGCCATCCTGGTGTCGCTGGTGGTCTCGCTCACCACCACGCCGATGATGTGTGCACGGCTGCTCAAGCCCGCCAATGAAGAGGAGTACGGCTGGTTCCACCGCAAGACCGAGGGCTTCTTCACCTTCCTGCTCGACATCTACCGCAACTCGCTGGCCTGGGCGCTGCGCCATAGCTGGCTCACGCTGCTGATCCTGTTTGCCACGGTGTGCCTGAACGTCTATCTGTACATCATCGTGCCCAAGGGCTTCTTCCCGCAGCAGGACACGGGCCGCGTGATCGGTTTCATCCAGGCTGACCAGGCGATCTCGTTCCAGGCGATGCGCACCAAGCTGACGGACTTCATCACCATCGTGCGGCAAGACCCCGCGGTAGAGAACGTGGTGGGCTTCACGGGCGGCAGCCAGCGCAACACCGGGCAGATGTTCCTGCAGCTCAAGCCGCTGGCCGAGCGCAAGCTGTCGGCCGACCATGTCATCAACCGGTTGCGTGGCAAGCTCGCACAGGAGCCCGGCGCAACGCTGTTCCTGCAATCGGTACAGGACATCCGCGTAGGCGGCCGCGCCAGCAACGCGCAGTATCAGTACACGCTGCAGGCGGACGACCTGAACGAGCTGCGCGAATGGGATCCGAAGATCAAGCAGGCGCTCACGCAGGTGAAATCGCTGACGGACGTCAACACCGATACGCAGGACAAGGGCCTGCAGACCTCGCTTGTGATCGATCGCGACAAGGCCAAGTCGCTCGGCATCAATCCGGCTGATATTGACAACGCGTTGAACGATGCATTCGGTCAGCGTCAGGTATCGACCATCTACAACCCGCTCAACCAGTACCGGGTGGTGATGGAGGCCGCACCGCAGTACTGGCAGAACCCAGAAGGCCTGCGCGACATCTACGTCATCACGTCGTCGGGCACGCAGGTGCCGCTGTCCACCTTCTCGCACTACGAGCCCACCAGTACGGCCCTGGCTGTCAACCACCAGGGGCAATTCGCGGCCAGCACGATCTCGTTCAACCTGGCGCCCGGGGCGTCGCTATCGGGCGCGACGCGGGACATTCAGGACACCATGGACCGCATCGGCGTGCCGACTTCGGTGCACGGCAGCTTCCAAGGCACCGCCAAGGCATTCCAGGATTCGCTCTCCAGCCAGCCGGTGCTGATCCTGTTTGCGCTCATCACCATCTACATCGTGCTGGGCGTGCTGTATGAGAGCTACGTGCACCCGATCACGATTCTCTCGACACTGCCGTCAGCCGGTGTGGGGGCGCTGCTGGCGCTGATCATTACCGATACGGACTTCTCGATCATCGCGCTGATCGGCGTGATCCTGCTGATCGGCATCGTCAAGAAGAACGCGATCATGATGATCGACTTCGCGCTTGAGGCGGAGCGCAGCCAGGGCATGAGCCCGGCGGATGCGATCTTCCACGCCTGCGTGCTGCGCTTCCGGCCGATCCTGATGACGACGATGGCCGCCCTGCTCGGCGCCCTGCCCCTCGCGCTCGGCCACGGCGACGGCGCGGAGCTGCGCACGCCGCTGGGGATCTCCATCGTCGGCGGGCTGCTGGTCAGCCAGATCCTGACGCTCTACACCACGCCGGTGGTCTATCTGGCGCTGGACCGCCTGCGCCTGCGCCGCGCCGGTCGCAGTAAAGACGCACCGTTGCCCAGTTTGGATTCGCAAGGAAGCTCGACATGACAAGAGGCACCCAAGCCCACCGCACACCCCGCCTGCTGCCGCGCATGCTTGCGCTGGCCGCCTGCGCGCTCGTGACCGCCTGTGCGGTCGGCCCCGACTACAAGCGCCCCGATACCGAGGTGCCGCAGCAGTACAAGGAAGCCGGCGACTGGAAAGTCGCCACGCCCAATGACGCCATTGCCCGCGGCAAGTGGTGGGAGATCTTCAACGATCCGCAGTTGAACGCGCTGGAAGAACAGGTGGCGGCGGCCAACCAGAACATCGCGGTGGCGGAAGCACAGTACCGCCAGGCGCAGGCGCTGGTGCAATCGGCACAGGCAGCGTTCTTCCCGACGCTCGGTGCCAGTGCGTCGGCCACGCGTAGCCGTTCGGTGCGTACCACGGTCAACCCGGACGGCAGCCTGTCGGTCGGCAACCCGAGCCTGCAGAACTCGCAGAGCCTGTCACTCAACGCGAGCTGGGAGCTGGATCTGTGGGGCAGCGTCCGCCGCAACGTGGAGTCCAACAAGGCCAGTGCCCAAGCCAGCGCGGGAGACCTGTCGTCCGCCCTGCTCTCAGCGCAAGCCACGCTGGCGCAGGACTATTTTCAATTGCTGGTCACGGATACGCAGAAGGCCGTTCTGCAGCGTACCGTGGCCGACTATGAGCGCTTCCTGAAGCTCACGGAAAACCAGTACGCCGTGGGCGTGGCGCAGCGCTCCGATGTGCTGACCGCGCAAACGCAGCTCAAGCAGGCACAAGCGTTGCTGCTGGACACCGAAGTCACGCGCGCCCAGCTCGAACACGCGATTGCCGTGCTGATCGGCAAACCGCCGGCGGAGTTCTCGCTGGCACCGTCAAAGGCAACCAACGTCTACGAACTGCCGACGCTGCCCAGTATTCCGCTGGAGATTCCGTCCGCCGTGCTGGAGCGCCGCCCCGACGTGGCCGCAGCCGAGCGCCGCATGGCAGCCGCCAACGCGCAGATCGGCGTGGCCAAGGCGGCCTTCTTCCCGACGCTCACGCTCGGCGCCTCGGCCGGACTCTCGGTCAACACGCTCTCGCGCCTGGCAACGCTGCCCAGCCGCATCTGGTCGATTGGCCCGACACTGGCTGCGACGCTGTTCGATGGTGGCGCACGCTCGGCCGCCCTGGACAAGGCGGGCGCCGCCTATGACGGCTCGGTGGCCACGTATCGCCAAACCGTGCTCGGGGCGTTCCAGGACGTTGAAGACAACCTGGCAGCCCTGCGCTGGCAGACCAAGGAATTCGATGTGCAAGCCGATGCGGTCAAGGCCGCCCAGGAGGCCGCGCAACTCAACCTCAACCGGTACCGCGCGGGTACCGTCAGCTTCCTCGACGTGATCACTGCGCAGGGAACCGCCTACAACGCCGAGCGCACGCTGCTCACGCTGCAGGGCAAGCAATATTCGGCGGCGATCCTGCTGGTCAAGGCGCTGGGCGGCGGCTGGCACGGCGAAGTGCCGGTGGTTGGCCAGGCTGCGCTGCAACCCGCTTCTGCGCCTGCCGCACAGTAAATCCCTACATCCCCTCTCTGTTGCCGGCGGTCGACGTTTCGCCGCCGGCAATGTCTCCTTGTGCGTAGGGTCGTACACGCAGCGCGGGTATTCCCCCTATAATCGTCAGAATTTTTTAAGCCTAGTCTGATTGCGTTGGGCGCGTAAATTGCGTTAGCCCCATCGCTGTCACGGTCGTCTGTTTGTCTGCCGCCATGTCCGCTGCGCGCGTGGCCGGCCGCTGCCGTTGCCGTAAATCGCGCGCTGCACAACCGCTTCTGCCGCTCTCTCTGATGATCCGATCGACACTTCCCCGCTCTGCCAAGCTGATGGCTGCCGCACTCGGCGCCGCCTCGCTGTTCGCTGCCCTGCCCGCCCAGGCCGATCCGTCCGTGCGCGTCATCTACGGCAAGGACAACCGCCACGGCATTGAGAAGTACGGCGTTGATCTGGACTTCGATTCGGGCTTCCACTGGGGCAACCCGGAAGGCTGGTTTGTCAACCTGGACTGGGAAGTGGCACTGGGCCAATGGCGCTCGACCAAGGGCACCAACCGTCAGAACCTGACCGAGTTTGGCGTGACGCCGCTGTTCCGCATTGAAAAGCGCGGTGGCTCGTGGGTACCGTTCATCGAGGCCGGCGTCGGCCCGCGTCTGCTGTCGCACACCCGCACGTCGGATGAGCATAACTTCAGCACGGCCTTCCAGTTCTCCGACATGATCGGCGTGGGCGTGGCCTTCGGCAGCAAGCAACAGTTCCAGATGGGCTATCGCTTCGAGCACCTCTCGAACGCGTCGATCAAGCGCCCGAACCCGGGTACGGACCTGAACGAGCTGTACTTGCGCTACACGTTCTGAACCGTTGATCAACCGGTCACGTTCCTGGCCGGGATTCATGCCAGGAACGGCACTGCTTGACGTCTCTGTCAGCCATCAGCACTTAGCCCAGCCTGCAAGGCCGGGCTTTTTGCTTTCTGGATTCCATATTGACCCTACGCAGGCAGCAGCTTGAGCAGGTCTTCATAAAGTGCTCGCGGCACCTCAACACCCATCTCATCGCTCTTGGCACGTGCAGCGTAGCGACGCTGCGATGGCAAGCGCGCCCCCTGGCTCGTGATGGCCTCGAACAGGGCCTCGGCCCGTTGCAGATAATCGCCGGCGCGCTCGCCCAGGAAGGCATTGGGATCCAGCGCCAGAAGCAGTTCGCCGTGACACGGTGTGGCCCCCGCGCCTGCGTCGAACGCCATGGACTCCGCGCTGGTCATGTCGCCGATCAGCGGCCCGGCCATCAACTCGATCATCGCCGCCAAGGCCGAGCCCTTGTGGCCCCCGAACGTCAGCATGGCTCCTTTCAGGGCAGCGAGGGGGTCGGTCGTGGGGTGGCCATCGGTGTCGATGGCCCAACCTTCCTGCAACGCCTTGCCTTGCCGGCGGTGGAGCTCGATGTCCCCCCTGGCAATCGCGCTGGTCGCGAAATCGAAAACGAATGGCGCCCTCCCTGGGCGCGGCCAGGCGAACGCGAGGGGATTGGTCCCGAACACCGGCTTGCTTCCACCGGCGGGGGCCACCCAAGCGTGGCTGGGCGTCATGGCCATCGCGACCAGGCCTTCGCTCGCCAGCCTTTCCACTTCCGGCCAAAGAGCAGAAAAATGAAAACAGCGATTGATGGCCATGGCCGCCAGGCCGCACGCCCGGGCCTTCTGGACAAAGAGAGGCAGGCCAGTCTGAAACGCTAGCAGCGAGTTGCCAAAGCGCGCATCGACCCGGACGATGGATGCCGCCTGGTCGACGAGTTCAGGAACCGAGTGACCATCGACCTTCCCATGGCGAATGGTATGAACACACACCAGCAGGCGATACAGCCCGTGGGACTGGCAATCGTCGCGCTGGCCTGCAACGATCACCTCTGCGATCGCCTTGCTGTGCGCCTCGGAATACCCGTTCGCTTGCAGAACGTTGAGCGAAAGCTCACGTACCTCCGCAAGCGAAAGTTGGACGGTTTGCGACATCGATGTGCATGCCTCCCGATGAGATGCTGACCGTACGGTTATGCCATCTGGAGCAGCCAATCCGGCGCATCCTGAAGCGCTACAGGTCGGAGAAAGCGCTGCAATGCAGCGTACCCGACTGACGTGGTTTGGGGCGCTGTGGAAGCCGGCCACGGTCCACCGTGTTGCTGCGCGCGTGTCACGGACACCCCGGTCGGCACCCCAGAAAACAGTACACGCCCACCAATGTTCAAAGCTGCCCGCACGATCTCGCGATTTTCGCGACTGTCGCTGTCGGCGCCCCAGATCGTTACGGTAAGCGTTCCCTTGATCGCGGCAAGCACGTCCGGAATTTTGCTGGCGGATGGCACCGTCACCACCACGGCTGCCGGCCCGAACATTTCCTCGTGAAGGCCTGGATCCGAGATGAAAGCGGCACTGGTCGCCCTGAACAGCCGAGGGGCCGGGCCCGCGCCGGCTTCGTCCCCCTGCACGACCACCTGAACGTTGACATTAGCCTTGACACGCGCAGCAGCGTCTTCGAAACCGTTACGGATGTCTTGGCTCAGCATGCGATGCGTCGATTGCCCCGACAACGCATCGCTCAGCGCAGCAACGAACTCGCGCCCGCGCTGGTCATCGACGACGACGACAATCCCGGGGCTCGTGCAGAACTGCCCACAACCTTGCAGGATCGACGCCGCCAACGCCTTGGCCGGGCCAGCCACATCCAGATGCAACGCCGCCGGGAGCGCCACCACAGGGTTGATCGAGCCAAGCTCGCCAAAGAAGGGAATCGGAATTTCCCGTTCATTGGCGGCTCGCCACAGTGCCACGCCGCCCTGATAGGAACCCGTGAAGGCGACTCCAGCGACAAGAGGATGCTTGACCAGATAGATATTGGCGTCGCGCGACATCTCGCAATCGAGCATGGAGAACACTCCCTCCTCTACCCCTTGCGCTCGAAGGACATCTGCCGCTAGCTGCGCAACCGCAGTCGAAAGCCGCGGATGCCCGGCGTGCGGTTTCACGATGACCGGGCAGCCGGCCGCCAATGCCGAAGCCGTATCACCGCCCAGGACAGAAAACGCGAACGGAAAGTTGCTTGCCGCAAACATGGCAATCGGACCAATCGGGACCAGCACTCGCGTCAGATGCGGGCGCCCAGACGGCGGCGGACCGGGAATGGCTTCATCGTCCAGCCTGGCATAGGGCACTCGCGCCAGGACTTCTTCCGCGAAGCCCCGTAGCTGGAAAGACGTGCGAGCGATTTCGCCCATCAGCCGTGCGTTGCCGAGGCCCGTTTCCTCGTCGGCCAACACGGCGAGTTCGCTCGCATGCGCGTCAAGCGCATCGGCCAATGCGCGCAACAATCCGCTGCGCTCCGATGGACTTGAATGCGCCCATGCCGCACTGGCCCCATGGGCACGCGCCGCGTGCTGATCGATGATCGCGTAAACCTGATTCTGTTCGGAAGAGTGCATGAGTTGATACGAGAAGACTGACGGTAGCGCCGGAAGCAACAGGAACACAGAGGTGTCCTGCATCACGGGGCAAACGAGGAGCGTTAGCGTGAATACACCCGAAGGCACCCGATATGGCGGCCTTCGGGGTGACGCCGAATCAAACGGTGTTAGCCGTCAAGGCCCTCTGACCACGCGCGATACCACGCGCGGAACAACGCGTACTGTTTCTCTGCATAGTTGCGTTGCGCATCGCTCAGCACGTCCGTCTCATTGAAATGGAGCGTGTATTCCTTGTCGCCGTTCAGAACCATCAGGTGCTTGTAGAACAGGACGAGATCGGTGCCTTCGTCAAAGGATGACAAGACATTCAGGGCCGCATCCAACTCCCTGGCCAGGCGACGGGCCTTGACATCCCCCTTGGCCGCTTGCTTGCTCAGCTTGACCAATTGCAGAACTTCACGTGGCAACGCGTTGCCGATGCCGGTGATCGCGCCCGTAGCGCCGCAGTTCACGAACCCGTGGAATACCTGCGTGTCGACGCCTGCCATCAGGATCACGTTTTCGTCTTGCGACGTAATGTTTTCTGCGGCGTAGCGCATGTCCGCCGCACCACCGAACTCCTTGAAACCAATCAGGTTCGGGAACTGCCGGCGGAGTTCGAAGAACAGATCAGCGCGGGTCGCAAAGCCATAGTACGGGCTGTTGTAGATCACTGCGGGCAGGCTGGGTGCCGCAGCGAGAATGGCGGAGAAATGCGCCTTTTGTGCGGCAGGAGAAGCCCCTCGCGACAAAACGCGCGGAATGACCATCAGGCCCTGCGCCCCAACCTCGGCGGCATGCGCTGCGTGCGAGACGGCTTCCTTCGAATTGACGGCGCCAGTCCCGACAATGGTTGGAACACCAGCCGCAACAAGACGGGCCACCCCTTCCTGTCGCTGCGCCTCGGTCAGCAGCGGCCAATCCCCCATCGACCCGCAGTAAACGACGGCGCTCATGCCGAGTTCAACGAGCTCCAATCCCTTGGCGACAAGCGCGTCGAAGTCCGGCTTGCGCTCAGGCGTGCAAGGGGTCATGAGTGCGGGGATCGTACCCTCAAAAATCTTGGAAGACATCACGCGGTCCTGAAAGTCAGAAAGTTTCAAAAAGAGCGGCATCACGGGTGCCCCGGAGCTGCATCAGCGATGTTGGCGCGCCGGCTTAGCGGCCAACATTTATGCATATTGTATAAAATAAGAGAGAAGGACGGCGCGCGAATTGATCAGGGTTTACCTTCAGATGCGCGAAGCCCGATCTGCTCTACTTGCCAGATCTCAAGCCTGATTACCTTCTATACGGGCCGCGACACGCCTTTCTTGCATTGGCCAGACTCCCCTTCTTTAGGCTGGGATCAGCATCAAAGGGTAACCCCTCATACTCGTATATTGCATGTTGTATAAAATCCTGC
Organism: Ralstonia sp. A12; assembly: GCF_000801955.1. Classification (GTDB taxonomy): domain Bacteria; phylum Pseudomonadota; class Gammaproteobacteria; order Burkholderiales; family Burkholderiaceae; genus Ralstonia. The sequence goes on along the minus strand of NZ_JSZO01000011.1, from coordinate 265,795 downwards.
TGCTGACAATTTCATGGCAAGGCGGGAATCCACCCACCGACCAGCGGAAGATCAAGAGGACGAGCAAAGATGGCGAATCAACTCAGCGAGGCTGCCCCCGACGTCAATGTGGGGCAACGCCGTGGCACGACAACAAAGGACCTGCGCCGCGTTGTTGCGGCGGCGATGGTCGGATCCGTAGCGGAATGGTATGAGTTCTTCCTCTACGGTACGGCGTCCGCACTGGTATTTGGTACGCACTTCTTCAAGAAGACGGGGAACCCTGTCGACGGGCTGATCGCAGCATTCGCGCTCTACGCCGTCGGGTTCGCTGCGCGACCCATTGGAGGCATCGTCTTCGGCTACTACGGAGACAAGTTTGGTCGCAAGTATCTGCTGCAGGTCAGTCTGGTAGCCGTAGGGATCACCACGTTCCTGATGGGATGCCTTCCCACTTTTGATGCGATCGGATACTGGGCACCCATCCTGCTCGTTACGTTGCGCCTCATTCAGGGCTTTGCCTTTGGTGGAGAATGGGGCGGTGCCGTGCTGCTCGTCAGCGAGCACAGCCCGGACAACCGACGGGGTTATTGGGCTAGCTGGCCGCAAGCAGGCGTGCCGGCGGGCAACCTCGTCGCCACGCTCATTCTGCTTGCGCTGTCGAGTACGCTGCCAGAACAAGAATTCCTTTCATGGGGCTGGCGAGTCGCCTTCTGGTTCTCCGCAGTCGTGGTACTGATCGGCTTCTGGATTCGCCGAAGGGTCGACGATGCCCCGATCTTCAAGGAGTCACAGGAACGCCGGGAAAAAGAGCATGCAACCCAACAAGGGGTTCGCTATGTCCTGCGCTATCACTGGAAAGAGGTACTGATCGGCATTGGCGCCCGCTTTGCCGAGAACATTCTCTACTACATGGTAGTCACGTTCTCCATTACCTACCTGAAGCTTGTTGTCGGTGCGGACACCACACGCATTCTCAAGCTGATGTTCTTTGCCAATGCCCTGCACTTCATGATCATTCCGTTCATGGGCTACCTCTCGGACATCATCGGTCGAAAGCCGGTGTACCTGACGGGCGCAGTCCTCACGGCAGCCTGGGGGTTCATTGGCTTCCCGATGATGGACACCGGCAATGACTGGATCATCATGGCTGCGATCGTATTGGGCCTGGCGATTGAGTCGATGACCTATTCGCCGTATTCCGCGCTCATGACCGAGATGTTTCCAACGAATGTCCGATACACGGCACTCTCGCTGTGCTATCAGATCGCGCCGCTGATGGCCGGGTCGCTGGCCCCGCTCATCGCATTGTCTCTGCTGGAGAAGTACCACTCCTCCACACCGATCGCCCTGTATCTGGTCGCTGCTGCGCTGATTTCGATCATCAGCGTGGGCGCGGCGAAAGAAACGCGCGGCAAATCGCTGCGCGATGTCGACGCCGAAGCGAAAGCGCGCGCAAGCCGCTAACCGGACCACGCCCTGAACGGCAAAGAGCCGCCCCAGTTGGGCGGCTCTTTGCTTTATCCCGCCTCGTCAGCTCATCGCTGGCCAACGCAATGCGAGAAAAACACAGCGAAGACGAGGCTAGCTGACATTACGCCGACGGGAGAGCAAGAAGTTCTTCAGCTCTTCACCCGCGTGTTCGATATGCCGTTTTAACAGTGTGGCGGCGCCCCGCGCATCCCCCTTGCGGCAGAGCTCGACGAGTTGCCGATGTTCGGCTTCGGCAATGTCCCGGCTTGCCGTAGACAAGGAAAGCTGGAGGCGCGTGTAACGGTCCGTCTGCTGGAGCAAGGATGCGACGATACTTGCCGTCTTGGGCTGCTCGGCCCTCGAAAGCAGGAGTTGGTGCAGCGTGGTATTCAGATCGCCCCAGCGGTCTTGCGCATCGGCTTTCAGTTCGCCACTGAACTCGGCCAGAATCGAATCGAGCGCCCTAAAGTCGTCAGCGGAAAGCTTCTTCACCGATTGGCGAATCAGCGTGGGCTCCAGCAGCGCCCGCAACTCAAAAAGCTCGGTGAGCTCATCGATGGAAAGCTCGGACACGATGGCTCCCCTGTGCGGAAGTATCTTGACCAGCCCTTCACTCTCGAGCTGCACCAACGCCTCGCGCAGAGGAATGCGGCTGATCCCGAGTTCGTTGGCCAGCGCGTCTTGCCGGAGTTGATGACCATCCAGGTACTGGCCTGTGAGGATTCGACGTCGGATTTCATCAGCGGCGGCCTCTGCCCGCGTCACATGCCGAAGACCAAGTTTATTGGTGACCATTGGAATTTAACAACGGCACGACCCACCGCCGTTTTGCATATTTTCTACATTCTACAATAGGGTTTTCTTGCCTCAGGTCCGTCGTCGCTCCTGGAGGAACAGGATGAGTTCCTGACCGGCATGTTCAATATGCCGCTTGAGCAATGCGCACGCCTCCCTCACTTCGCCGTGCCGGCACAGTCGGACGAGCTCCTCATGTTCCGCTTTGGCTCGCTCCACTGCGGCCTCGCTGATCGAGAGTTGGACTCTGGTGTAACGATCTGTCTGCCGCAATAGCGACTGAACAAGGTCCAGGGACATGGGTCTGTTCGCACGCGCCAGCAAGATCTCATGCAACTCGGTATTGAGCTCGCCCCACCGATGGGGATGCCGTTCGGCGAGTTCAATCGCATAGTGCCGAAGGATGTCTTCGAGGCGATCGAAGTCATCCTTTGTGAGACGCGGAATCGAATGTCGGAGCAGATGCGATTCAAGCAGCGCGCGCAACGAGAACAGCTCTTCGATGTCCTTCGTCGACAGTTCAGCGACGATTGCGCCTTTGTGGGGAACGATCTTGACCAGCCCCTCATTCTCAAGCTGGACCAGCGCTTCGCGCACCGGGATGCGGCTGATCCCGAATTCTTCCGCGAGAAGATCCTGCTTGAGCTGATAGCCCTCCACCAGCTCGCCTTCCAGGATGCGCCGCCTGAGTTCTTCGGTTGCCGCTTCGGCGCGTGTTGCCGCGCCTAGCGCAGACGTGGATCTTCCGTTCATATCTGTCTCGTGGGTGCACCTGTTCGACCGGGCGCTCAGGGTGGGCTTCGGCCCACCGGCATTCTACTGCCGTCACGTGCGTTGCCGCGGGGTGGCGCCCGGCCGCCAGCCCGCAAATCGTCGCCACGCTGCGCCATCGCCCAATCGGGATGGGCCCCAAGGAAGACAGCGTCCAGCGATGCGATCGAACCAAATACCAAGGAGAGGTTGGGCGCGACACCACCCGCTGAAAACACTGATTCCCGCCCCTGAGGGAGGAAACAGCATCAAGAAGATCGCCTCGGAGAGCGGATGAGCCCGGCCGATACCAGATCAGCGCGCGTCGGCCTCGCCGTCGACGTCGAGATCGCGGTCACGCGATCGCATACCCATCAGCCGCTCGTAGTTGAGAGAAGCATGGAAGCCAAAGCCGTTGCCGCCGGCACGCTTGACTTCATACATGGCTGCATCGGCATTGCGGATCAATGTCTGGGCATCGCGGCCATCGCCCGGGTACAGCGCCACACCCGCGCTCACCCCCATCGACAGCACGTGTCCCTCCACACGGAACGGTGCCTGCAGCTGATCGATCAAGCGCTCGATGGTCTGCTCGACATCGTCGCGCGTGGCGCAGTGCGTGAGGATGGCGACGAACTCATCGCCGCCCAGTCGCGCCACCGTGTCAGACGCACGCAAGCCACTGCGCAAGCGCATGGCCGTGGCCTTGAGGACGAGGTCGCCCACGCCATGACCGTATTCATCATTGACGGGCTTGAAGCGGTCGAGATCGATAAAGACAACGGCAACCTGGCCGCGTGCGCGGCGCGCGGTTTGAATGGCGACAAACAACCGGTCACGCAGCAAGCGCGCGTTGGGCAAGTCGGTCAGCGGGTCGTGCAGCGCAAGGTGATGCGCCTGGTCAAGCATGGCGCGGCGCTTGGTCACGTCGAGCAGCGTACCGCTCACACGCGTGGCCAGGCCGCGTGCATCACGCTCGGTCACACGGCCACGCGCGGCAATCCAGATCCATTGCCCGTGGCTGCCGCGCATGCGTTGTTCAACTTCGAAGCTCTCGGCATCGCCGCGCAGATGGCGATAGATGCGACGCGCACTCAGTGACGCATCCTGCGGATGCACCATCGAAAACCACGCATCAGGATCATTGGGCAGATCCTCGGGTTCGTAGCCGAGCATGTCGGCCGTGCGCCGGTTGAACGACACGTGCCGCGCCCGCGTTGACCAATCGAAGGTACCCAGGCCAGCACCATCAAGCACATAGGCCAGGCGCTGCTCCGAGGCACGCAATGACTCCAGCGCCAGGCGCCGCGCAGTCACGTCCTGCACCTGCACGATGAGGTGCTTGCTTGTGCTTGCACCGCTGCTCTCATGCGCCACCGCAAGATCAGCCTGCACCCACACGGTACTGCCGTCCTGACGCACAAAGCGAGTTTCCATCGACAGCGCTTCGCGTTGGCCAGACAGCAGCGCGTCAACGCTATCGCGCGCGCGTTCGGTGTGATCGGGGTGGCAGAGGTCGAACAGATCGCGCGTGCGCAGGGTCTGCGCTTCATGGCCTGTCAGCGCGCACAGCGCACGGTTCACGTCGAGGAAGCGACCCTCCGGCGCGCACAGGCCGATCCCTATCGGCGAATGTTCGATCGCAGCCTTGTACAAGTGGTGGTCCTCAAGCATGGCGATGCAGTTTCGCGAATGCGGCAGTCCCGGGGGTGGCTGATGTGATGACGGCCATTCCGCCCCAAGGTGCCTGGCAACGCAATGCTTTGCGTTTGGGCGGGTGCGGTGGCGGTCGGCGTGATCCCCGTAACCGGTCTCGTGGTCTGCATGTCCGGCGGTGGCTGGCAGACCGGTCCGCGCGCGTTGCGTGCGCACGAATCGAGGCGGACTATAGAAGCCGCTGGTTAACGGGGCAATCCCTTCCCGCGAGGGGACACGGACCACATGCCCATGCTAGCCCCCTCGTACTCGAAGTCGACGCGAAGGAAACGCGCCCCGCGTCATTCCCGTCAGCGTTTGTCGCTGTCGATTGTCGACAGCCGCCCGGCGACGCCGGACATCTGACAACTCTACACCCGCGCCCTGCGGAGAACAGCTAACCATTTGGTTAGGTCGAAAGGATGCAGCACGCGCCGCATACGTTTGCCTGATACGCGCGCGGGATTCTCCACATTGCGGATGTCTCCACTTGCAGACAAGCCTTAGGCGATCATCCAGAAGAACGAAGCCACGCCAAAAGGGGACGCGCTCCATTACTATTCTTGGATATCGCTTCGGGGGGCGAGTGAACATGGCGAGCCGACGCACGCCCATATGCGCGCGCGGCAAGTGGGAGGTTGTATGGAATTGAGTTTTGTCGCCCCCGGCACGCAAACACACCGCTACGCCTTGAAGCTGGCGGGCCTGCCTGCAGCGTCCGAAGGCACCGAGTCGATCGACCCGGTCTGGATCGACGATGCGCTGACCGCTGCTGTGCGCGTATTTGACGCACACCGCGTGCACTTTGCCGATGCGTACTTCGCCTATCGTGCCCGCGATGCTGCGCAGCATTCTTCACGTGCTGCAGATGTTGCTCAACCCACGCGCATTACCGGCGATCTGCACGATGACACACCGCTGCTTGCGGATACGTTTGCCATTGCGCAGCTTGCGGCACTTGTCTCGCTGGAAGCCGCCGGTGTGGCCGACATCATCGACGTGCATCTCGTAGTCGAGCGCCTGCGCGACGACGGCCCGACACCACCCACCGACAGCATCGGCGAAGTCACATTCACCACCGAAAGCACCCCTAGCCTGCGCAGCGTCGCCAGCCGGCATTGATCGCCAGCGCACACTGACCGGCTCAGCGCGATACATCGGGCGGCCCTCCCACGGCCACCGCATCGCGGAAAGTCCAGTGCCGGTGCACCAGAAAGTTGGAGATGGTGGCAATGGCCGAGGCGAACATCTGCGCGATGAGGTAGTACAGCCCAAGCGCCAGGGCGACCGCCATGATCGTGGCATTGCACCCCAGCGCCAGAAATGCCACGACGCCAAACCGCAGCATCGCGCCGAGATGACCACGCGTGCAGTTGAACATCGCCTGCCGACTGATGAAGTCATTGAGCGCGGCACCGATCACACTGCCCGCCACGGACGCCCGCCAGGGTGAAACGCCCATCTGCACCAGCCCGAATAGCACGACGTAGTGCGCCAGCGTCGCGCCGCCGCCAATCACGACATAGCGCGCGAACTGCGCCGCCATTGCCCAAACGCCCCGCCGAGGAATCGCCGTCGCGTCGTGCCTGCCGTGGAATGAAAACTGCGCCGGATCATGGCAACAGTGCGCGCAACTCCTGTGCCATCCAGGCCGGAAGCGACGCCAAGTGCGCTTTGCGCTTAAAGTTGCGTGACATTTGGCCGTTTAACGTCGTGGGACCCGCGCAGGTGCGGGTGCGCCTTTGCCATGCTTGAACTTCAACCTCTCGACATTCCGCTTGCTATCCCCCTGCCGTGGCCGATGCTGGACGCCGACGGGCAACTGCTCGTACCCAAAGGCGACGTCATCCACTCCCCGGAGGAGATCGACCTGCTGTTCACGCTGCATCGTCCCCACCGCCAGGCTGATGGCTTGCCGCAGCCGGCGCCCGCCTTTGCCAACACGCAGTTCCCGAACACGCTGTTCCCCGACATGGTGGGCGAAGACCCGGACGGGGAACGCAACATCGCCATGGAGCTGCTGGGCCTGCGCCCGGGCGGCATGCTCACCGTACGCCTGACCGCAGGCGCGGGCCAGAGCAAGGGGGCAGCGCGCGTGATGGGCTACAGCCCGCAGCGCCATCTGCTCATCACCATGCCGACCGACAGCGGCCGCGCGGTCATGCCCGTCAAGGATGAGCTGCTGGAGATCCACGCGTTCTCAGGTGAGGGCATCGCCAGTTTCGAATGCACGGTGATGGCGGTATGCCGCATCCCCTTTGAGTACGTCGTGGTATCGCCGCCGCGGCGGATCAAGAACCGCACGTTGCGCAAATCACTGCGCGTGCGCACCAACGTGGTCGGCAAGATGCTGGTGAGCGGTGAGCCGCCGCGCATGATCCATATCTCCGACATCAGCACGACCGGGGCGTCGTTCCGCTCCGCGCATCGGCTGGAAGTCAGCGGTGCACCGGCGCGCATGCGCTTTCGTGTGAAGACGCGCGACTACCACTCAGAACTGGTGGCCGCGACGCTCATCCGCAGCGAAAAGCCGGCCGACCTGCCCAACACCTACCAGTACGGCGTGGAATTCATCGAGTTGGTCGCGGCGCAGAAGATGCTGCTGCAATGCTTTATCTACGAGCAATTGCTATGGGGCGGCCAACGCATGGTGTAAGCCGCTGCATGGTTGCCATAACAGTCAAAACCCAGGCATGAAGACCCGGCACGATCGATATTAATCGTATTTTTATCTGAATTAATTGGGGCTAAATTTATAAAACCGGCGCATGTGATTCTCGCGAAAATCCGCCGGGAATCGGCCACCCACGCCGTGTTTCGGCTTATGATGCCCAGAGGTTTGCCGTAACAACGTTACACAAATGACGGCATGAGCAAACCCGTGCATTTCCGTTTCAAAGGTATTTGCAGGACGATCCCCATTTATGAGTCGCGCACCATCTGTCGCGCCATCAGGTCTGGATCCCATCTCCGAATTGCCGGACCGTGAACGATTCGTCCACCTGCTGGCAGCGATGCCACAGCCCGCTCAGCCGGGCGCCGCGGGGTCGATCGGCGCATTGCTGCTGATTGGCCTGGATCATTTTGCCGAGGCGACCAACACGCTCGGGCCGCTGGCAGCAAGCGCAGTCATCGTTGAATGCGCGGCGCGCCTCAAGGCACTGTGCACGCCCGATGCCGACGGCAACGCGCCGATCGTAGGACGCGTGGGCCATGAGACCTTTGCCATTGCCTCGGCTGAATTTGCCTCTGCACAAGCGGTGCACGATCTGGCACGACGCATCTCCGCAGCGCTCACGCGGCCGTTCATTGCACAGGGCTACGAGCTTGTCTGCTCGTGCAGCATCGGCATGACGCTGTTCGAGAGCACACCCACGGAAGCCGCACGCCTGATCGAACAAGCCGATCGCGCGCTCTACCACGTGCAGCACGGCGGCGAACAAAGCCCCGCGCTATATGCCCCCGCCGCGATGCCGCCGCGTACCGACGGCGCAGCAACGGCAGACGATGCAATCGACCCCGCAGCCGAACACCCGCGTCTTGCAGCACAGTTGCGCCACGCACTGGCACGCCGCCAGTTCAGCCTGAACCTGCAGCCGCAACTGAGCCTGGCCGATGGCAAGATCGTCGGCTACGAATTTCTCCTGCGCTGGATCTCACCCGAGCTGGGCGGCGTGGCACCGGCGGATTTCCTGCCGATCCTGGAGCAGACCGGCGACATCCGCGAGGTCGGCCGCTGGGTGCTCGACAACGCCGCTCAGATGCTCGCAGGCCTGCAGCGCGAAGAGTCCGAACGGGCCGGCCGCGGTGGCCAACGACATCAGCCCAGCGTGCATGCGGCGGTCAACCTCTCGGTAGCGCAATTGCTCGATCCGCAATTGAGCAACATCGTGCGCGACATTGCGGCACGCCACGCGGTGCCGACCACGCGGCTGGTGTTCGAGGTATCAGAGCACACGCTGCTGCGTGTGAATGGCGCCGCCCGGCAGGCCATTGAGGCGCTACACGCATGCGGTGCACGCGTGGCCGTGGAAGACTTTGGCGCGACGTCACACAGCCTGGATTGCCTGGAAGCGTTCCGCCCCGATCAGGTCAAGCTCGACCAAGGCGTTGTCAACGCGGTGGCCGATGCACGCCATCAAGGTGCATTGCAGACGCTGGTGGCCGCAGCCCATGCCGCCGGCGTGCCCGTTACGGCCACGCGGGTGGAAACCGCTGCGCAGCTTCAAGCGCTGCGTGCCTGCCGTTGCGACGTAATCCAGGGCTACCTGCTGTCGCAGCCCTTCCCCGCGCGCTGGATCGACGATACGCAAGGCGTGATTGCCGAGCGCGCACGCGATCTAATGCCTTAAGGCACCACCGCAAAAACAAACGCCCTTCCGCACATACGGAAGGGCGTGTTGTTGGATTGGAGGCTGAAGCCGCGCTGCTTACGCGTGCTGCACGCGGAAGACTGCCACCGCGCTGCGCAGTGCTTCCGCCTGTTCCTCCAGCGATTCCGCAGCGGCCGCCGCCTGCTCCACGAGTGCCGCATTCTGCTGGGTCACCTGGTCCATCTGCGTGACGGCCTGGTTGACTTGCTCGATACCGCTGCTCTGCTCTTCCGACGCGGCGGAAATCTCGCCCATGATGTCGGTCACACGCTTGACGGCCATCACCACTTCTTCGATCACCGTTCCGGCTTCGGCCACCAGCGTGGAGCCGTTCTGCACGCGGCCCACCGAATCGCCAATCAGCTCCTTGATCTCCTTGGCGGCCGTGGCGCTGCGTTGCGCGAGGCTGCGTACCTCACCCGCCACCACGGCAAAGCCACGGCCTTGCTCGCCAGCACGCGCAGCTTCCACCGCCGCATTGAGCGCGAGGATGTTGGTCTGGAAGGCAATGCCCTCGATCACGCCGATGATGTCGGCAATCTTCTTGCTGCTATCGTTGATGCCCGTCATCGTCTCGATAACGCGGCCGACGACTTCCCCGCCCTTGACGGCGATGTCCGACGCATTGACTGCCAGCGTGCTGGCCTGACGGGCGTTGTCGGCGTTCTGCTTCACGATGCTGGTCAGCTCTTCCATGCTGGAAGCGGTTTCCTCCAGCGAGCTGGCCTGCTGCTCCGTGCGCTGCGAAAGGTCCGCATTGCCGGCGGCGATCTGCTTGGTGGCGCTGGCGATCGAGTCCGAGCCCGTGCGCACCTGCCCGATGATCTGCTGCAGGCTCGTCTGCATCGAGGACACCGCGTGCATGAGACGTGCGGTTTCATCGCGGCGACCGGCAGCAGTCTGCCCTTCCATGCGTGTAGCCAGGTCGCCCGAGGCCATGCGCTCGAACACCTGGATGGCGCGCTCCAGCGGGCGCACCACGGTACGGCCCAACACGCCACGCGCCACCACCGACAGCACCAGGGCCGCCAACAGCAGGCCGCCGGAAATCCAGATGCTCATGGTGTAGCGCGACTGCGAGTTATCAAAGCGCGTCTTGCCATATTTGAAGCGCGCCCCGACCAGCGGCCCCAGCGCCGTGTCGTAGTCGACAAACAGCTTCGGTACCTGAGTCGTGTTCAGTTCGCGGTAGGTGGTGAGATCACTGCGCTCCAGCGCGGCAATGGCCGGCTCCAGCGCCGTCTTCACGAACTTGGTGCGTGCGGCATCGGCAACTTGCAGTTGGGCGCGATCGGCATCGGGAATCGGCAGCTTCATGAACTCGGCCCACGCGTCGTTGGCCGTGTTGACCATCGTGTGCGCGTCGGTCAGCAGCTTTTTCAGCTCTTCCGGAGACGACACCGAATCAAAATTGGTCAGGTGAATACGCGCCCACAGCAGGTTGATGGTGTCCTTGGCCAGCAGGTCGAGCCCCTTGGCGTCTTCCAGATACACGGCGCGCAGGTCGTCATTCGTCGCCCGCCCCGTGGAGATGCCCGCAAAGCCCACCACCGCGATCATCACGGCAAACACCGCAACCAGCATCGTCAATCGTGTCCGAATGCTCGTGTCCATCCACTTCCACATATGTATTCCCCCGTCTGGTTGGCCGTCAGGCGCTGTCTTGTGCTCTTTTTTCCGGCGTTGGCGCGCCGGTTGGTTGGCACCCGTTTCACTCCTGAAATGTCCTAACGGCAGGGGCCGACGGAAGTAGAGACTCCCCCCACGAATGTCCGGGATACGCCGCAAGTGATACGCAAGACTGTCAAAAAGATGCGCCCGGCACACCCAACGGGCGTGGGGTGGCACTAAAATGCGGTCTGCGCCACCGGACGGGTGGGCAATCACGCGAAACCGTGCAAGATTGCGCGGTAGGCCGCACTACTCACAAGGGGATCAAGATGAAGAAACTGATTGCACTGGTGGCCCTGGGCTGCGCTGTACTGGCTGGTTGCAACACGATGGCTGGCATGGGCAAGGACATCCAGTCGGGTGGTCAGAAGCTGGAGAACGCCGCCGACAACACGAAGCAAAAGATGTAATGCGAGATTGGCCGAGGCGATTGCTCAGCCAGACTTGAAAGACGCCGCACCCAGCGGCGTTTTTTCTTTCCGGACGCCCCCGCCCCTCTCAAAGCAATTCTTCCGGCGTGAACGGCGCCAGCATCTGAATCCACATGCGACGGCCAAAGCCGACATCCGGTTCGTGGTCGACGACAACTTCCTTGCCGTTTTCGTGCGCGGTCCAACGCAACTGGCCGTTCACCTTGGTGACGCGGTAGGCGCTGTTGCCAACCGCACCATCGAATAGCCTGGCGACCGCCTGCGACAGCACGGGACTGCGGATGACCAGCCCCGTTTCGGTATTCAGCGCAATCGAGCGCGGGTCAATGTTCATCGACCCCATGAACAGCACGCTGCGATCCAGAATGACGGACTTCACATGCAGGCTCGCCTGCGCCGAGCGGAAGGTGCCGACACCCTTCGGGCGCTCGCCCAGCGTGGGACGCAGTTCATACAGTTCGGCACCACTATCGATGAGCGCGCCGCGATATTTGGCATAGCCCACATGCACAATGGGTGCATCGGTAGCGGCCAGCGAATTGGTCAACACACGCAGATGCACGCCCCGGTCGTGCAAGCCCTCGGCCACCGTCACCCCGCGTGTGCCCGGAACAAAGTACGGTGAAATCAGGATGACCTCATGCTGAGCCTCATCAACCAAGTGCATCAAGGTCTGGGCGAGACGCTCGCCGCCGGGTTCGACATCGTCGCCGGACACCTTGGCGGGGCGATCAACGATCACCTTTGCCGGCGCCCACTCCAGCCGCAGGCGACCACGGGCAATCTGGTCGGCCAGGAACCAGTCGCGCGGCGCAGGCCGCAACGGCAGTGGGTCCACCGGCGTGGTACTCGCTAGATCCGTCTGGTTAAGCAAGCGCCGCTGTTCGGGGTCGGTGATGCGCCGCGCCGATTCCTGCGGCCCGGACGCGGATCCCATGTCGATTGGCTCGGTCGGCACGTCGATGCGCTGCAACGGTGCTGCCGGCCGGGCTGGCACGGTCACGGGCGGTGGGTAGTTCCCGTCTTTCTGTTCGGGCGGATGCGCGTCGCTGCGCTCCGGCACCAGCGCCTCCACCGGGTAGGCGAATTCGCTGTTCCAGTACGCATCGAACGCCGCTGACAGTTGCCGCACCGCTGGTCCTGCGGCCAGCACATCCAGATCGACGAAATTGGTGGTCTTGTCCTGCGTGAAATACTCGGCGCCCAGGTTGCGACCACCGGTCACAGCCAGCGCGTTATCGGCAATGAACGCCTTGTTGTGCATGCGTCGGTTGACGCGGCGGAACTCGGCGGCGCCGCTCAGGTAGCGCGTGAAGTTCGACATACGGCCGCCGGGAAACGGGTTGAACAGCCGCACATCGATGTTCTTATGTGACGAGAACCGCAAGAACGCCAGATCGCGGCCATCGCTGTGCAGGTCGTCAACCAGCACACGCACGCGCACGCCGCGCTCCGCAGCGGCCAGCACATGGCGCATCAACTCACGCACCGTGTTGTCGCTTTCGATGATGAAGTACTGTAGGTCCAGCGTGCGCTCTGCGCGGTCGGCCAGCGTGAGCAACGTGGCATAGGCCTCCTCACCGGACGGAATCAGCCGAAAGCCCGAGACGTCACCGGAAGGAGCATTCGACTGTGCCAAGCGCCCGAGCGACGTGGCTGTCGCCGCGTTGGGCAGTGCCGTAGTCACGGGCCGTTCAACCTGCTCCGGCAGGCTGGCGCAGGCAGCCAGCAGCACAGCAACCAGGCTGATCAGCCAGGCGCAGCTGCGCGTGTTCGAGATGTGGGAGCGGCCTTGCATGGTCTTTGTTGCGTTTCGCTACGCTGGATCGACAGGACGGTAACTGCACACCAGCATACGGCGTGCCTGCCAGACTGCGCTACGCCCGCGACCGGACAACGCGTCTCCGTGTTTGTCCGACGACACCCAGGGCGTGTCAGAATGCGCACATCGTCGTGTGCCGGGCCGAGCCTTCGTCTCCCTCCTCAATGCCGACCAGTACCACCGCGTTTTTTGCCAGCTTCCTCTTCCTCGTGCACTGTGTGGGCGTGCTTGCGGCCATGCATGCGGTGCTCACCGTGCGTACCTCGCAGGGCGCCATCGCCTGGGCCATCTCGCTGGTCACGCTGCCCGAGTTCACGCTGATCCCCTATCTGATCTTCGGGCGCAGCACGTTTGCCGGCTACGTGGATGCCCGACGCTTCCACAACGCCCGCCTGCGCGAGATCACCCTCTCCGACGATTGGCGCAGCCTGCGCGACCATGAATCCAGCGTGGTCGCGCCGCAGCATGCCAGCATGCAGGCCCTGCCGCGCCTGACGGGCATGCCGTGCCTGTCGCGCAACCGCGTCCGCCTGCTGGTGAACGGTGCCGAAACCTTCGAGGCCATCTTTGCCGCTATCGCCCAAGCGCGCCGTGTGCTGATCGTGCAGTTCTTCATCGTGCACGACGACACACTCGGCCGCCGCCTGGCAGAGCTGATGCTGGAGCGGGCCCGCGCCGGCGTGCGCGTGTACTTCCTGTTCGACAGCATCGGCTGCCATGCCCTGCCACGCAGCTACGTGCAGCGCCTGACCGATGGCGGCATCCATGCCAAGCCGTTTGCCACGCATGGGGGCTTCGTCAACCGCTTCCAGCTCAACTTCCGCAACCACCGCAAGCTGGTGGTGGTGGACGGCGAGCGCGCCTACGTGGGCGGGCACAACGTCGGCAACGAATACCTGGGCGAGAAGCCGCCGCTCTCGCCATGGCGCGACACCCATATCGAGATTGCCGGTGCGGCGGTCATGGACCTGCAGCTCACCTTTGCTGAAGACTGGTACTGGGCTGCGAAAGAGGTGCCGCAACTGATCGTGCCCGAACAGCGTCCGGTGGAAGACATGGTCTGCCAGGTGGTCGCCAGCGGCCCGGCCGACAAGCAAGAGACCTGCTCGCTGTTCTTCATGGAGGCCATCCAGTCCGCACGCAGGCGGCTGTGGATCACCACGCCGTACTTCATTCCCGACGAGGCCGTCTTTGCAGCGCTGCGCCTGGCTGTGCTGCGTGGCGTGGATGTGCGCATCCTGATCCCGTCGCGGCCGGACCATCGCGTGGTGTTCCTGGCTTCGACGCTGTATGCGCATCAGGCCATCCGCGCGGGCGTGAAGATCTACCGCTACCTGCCAGGCTTCCTCCACCAGAAGGTCGTGCTGATCGACGACGACGCTGCCGCCGTGGGCAGCGCCAATCTCGACAACCGCTCGTTCCGCCTGAACTTCGAGGTGATGGTCATGACCGCCGACCCGCGCTTCGCCAGCGATGTCGCACACATGCTCGAAGCCGACTTTGCCGAAGCTACCCGCATCGGCCGTGACGAGTACGAACGCGCCCACCCCGCGCGCCGCGTGATCATGCACGTGGCCAAGCTGTTCGCGCCGATCCTGTAGCGCCCCGTCGCCCTCACCAGAATTCGCCCGCAAGAAGCGGAGCGCCACCACGCATCGCCGTCCCTAACCTGAAGCCCTATGCCTTCAGGAGACGTGCGATGCCCGCCCCCCTTGATTCATCGATCACCCGCCTGCCCTCCGGCTTCAACCGGCTGGCGGGCTCCAACCTTGCAGCGCAGTCCGCCGAGCAGATTGCGCTGGCGGCCATGCCCATGGTGGCGGTGCTCACCCTGCATGCCGACGCCAGCACCGCGAGCTGGCTGCAGGTAGCGCTCACGCTGCCGTTCGTGCTGTTTGCCATTCCCGTCGGCATGCTGGCGGACCGCTGGCCAAAGCGTACGCTGATGGCGGGGGCGGAAGCCGTGCGGGCGGTGGCATTGTTCGTGGTGGCGGGGTTGCTGGTGGCCGAGCGATTGAACCTGGCGACACTCGGCTGGCTGGGCTTTGTCGCTGTCTGCGGTACGGTGGTGTTCAGCGTGGCCGCGCCGGCATTGGTGCCGTCATTGGTGGCACCTGCGATGCTCTCGCGGGCCAATGGGCGCATCGAACTGGCGCGCACCGTAGCGTTTGCGTGTGGGCCCGCCATTGGCGGCGCGCTGATCGGCTGGACGGGTGCCATGGTCGCGTTCGTGTTGGCAGCAGCACTGTCGGCAATGGCGGCTGCGCTGCTGGCGGGTGTGCCCTCACCCGTGCCTGCAGCACGGCGTACGACGCATCCGCTGCGGGACATTGCCGAAGGCGCGCGCTTCGTATTCCATCACCCGTTGCTGCGGCCTGTGTTCATCACGCAGTGCCTCTTCACGATGTCCTTTTTCATGGTGCTCGCGATCTTCGTGCCGTATGCCGCGCACCGGCTTGGGCTGTCTGCGCAGGCGATTGGGCTGACGCTGGGAATGTACGGTGCAGGCATGGTGATCGGCGCACTGTTGGCGGCACGCATCCTAGCGCGCTGGCGTTTCGGGACCGTTGTGGCGACGGGGCCTGTGTGCGGTCTGATGGGCGGTGCGCTGCTGGCGGCCACGCTCTGGCAACCGTGGCCGGCGCTGGCGCACGCGGGGTTCTTCCTGCTCGGCAGCGGGCCGATTCTGTGGGTGGTCAGCACGACGACGCTGCGCCAGACCGTAACGCCGCCTGCGTTGCTGGCGCGTGTGTCCGCCGTGAATGTGATGTCGTATGGCGCACGACCGGTAGGCGCCGCGCTGGCCGCATGGCTCGCGGCGCAGGCGGGTGTCGGTGCGTGCCTGCTGATGGCGCTCGCGGGCTTTGCACTGCAGCTGCTGTGCATCCTGCAATCGCCTGCGGTGCGGTTAGCCCATCAGCCGAAAGCGCACGACACCAACACCGCGTTCAACCCAACCTGACGCTATGGCGTCTGTGCTTGCGCATCGCGCCACGCGCGCGGCGTCATCCCAAAATGCGCGATGAACCAGCGCGTGAATGACGCCTGCCGCGTATAGCCAAGCAATGCAGCCACGCGCCCGATCCGGTAGCTCGGGTTGGCCATGTAGCGGACAGCAAGGTTGTGGCGCACTTCCTCCACCAGTTCGGAGAACGTCGCGCCTGCGGCCTCCAACTGCCGCTGCAAGGTGCGCGCACTCAAGTGCAGATGCTCCGCCACCTGCTCCACCGAGGCGCGCTCCAGCGGCAGCAGCAGATACACGGCGCGCCGCACCTCCTGCACCACCGCATCTGGGCCCGACACGTTGAGCGGCTCCGCCAGGCTTTCCGCATAGCGTACGAGCGCCGGATCGGCAGCGGGGTTGGGCGTCTCCAGATCGGCCGCCGCGCAGACGATGCCGTTGAAATCCGCATTGAACACGATTGCGCAGCCGAACACACGGCGATGCAGGCTGGCATCGGCTGGTGCCGCGTGCGTGAAGTGAATGCCGCGCGGCTTCCAGTGCGTGCCCAGCAGCGCGCTGCACACCCGGGCCAGCACGCCCACCGCCAGCTCATTGGCCTGGCGCAGCGGCACCGGCGTCTCGGTGATGACCTCCTCGCGAATGACGACCATGTCGCCATCCGACTCCAAGGAGATCGCCAGCGCCTCGTTGAGAAGATGACGGTATTGGATGATGGCCTGCAGCGCCTCGCGCAGCGTGCGCTTATGCGCGAGCAGCAACCCGAGCACACCGAAATCCAACTCTTGCCGCGCCTCGGCCATCTGCAAACCAAGCGTCGGACACGGCGCGGCGGCGGCGGTGATCTCCATCAACTGACAGGTTGCCACCACGGGCACAGGCAACTCTGGATCGGCTAGCTTGGCCGGATCGAGCCCCACCTGCCGTAAGACCTCCTGCGGGTTGAAGCCGAGCCGCCGCACGACCTGAAAGTAGCCGTTAAGCGACCGGGCACGCACCATCGTTTCCATGGATTTCCGCCGTTGTCGAACTGCCTTGGTGTTTACACGGAATGGCGCATAAAGAGAAAAACTTGGCGCCAAATGAGAAATTCAAACTTACCGCTTCCCTATAGTGAAGTCCACCAGAGACATCCCCTACAGGAGCGCCCGACATGCAATTCCTCGACGATTCGCTGCACCCCGAGAACCAGGACAAGGTTGTCATTACCGTTGCGCCGTACGGCCCGGAATGGATGCCGGAGGATTTTCCGGAAGACATCCCGGTGACGATGGAAGAACAGGTGCAGAAGGCCGTGGATTGCTACAACGCCGGCGCCACCGTGCTGCACCTGCACGTGCGCGAGCTGGACGGCAAGGGCTCCAAGCGGCTGTCGAAATTCAACGAGCTGATTGCGGGTGTGCGCGCCGCAGTACCCGACATGATCATCCAGGTGGGCGGCTCGATCTCGTTTGCGCCGGAAGACGAGGGGCAAGCTGCCAAGTGGCTGTCGGATGACACGCGCCATATGCTGGCCGACCTGACCCCAACGCCTGATCAGGTGACGATGGCCATCAACACGACGCAGATGAACATCATGGAGCTGCTGTATCCGGAATACCTGGAAGGCACCTCCCTGTCACACCCCGCGCTACAGCAGGCCTATCGCGAAATGACCGTGCCGGCTGGCCCGCAATGGCTGGAAGAACACCTGCGCCGCCTGCAGGCCGCCGGCGTGCAGCCGCACTTCCAGCTCACCGGCATCCATGCGATGGAGACGCTGGAGCGCCTGGTGCGCAAGGGCCTCTACAAGGGTCCGCTCAATCTCACGTGGATCGGCATTGGTGGCGGTTTTGACGGCCCCAACCCATTCAACTTCTTCAACTTCATCCACCGTGCACCGGACGGCTGCACGCTGACGGCGGAGTCGCTGCTCAAGAACGTGCTGCCGTTCAACATGATGGCCATGGCAATGGGCCTGCATCCGCGCTGCGGCATTGAAGACACCATCATCGACCAGCACGGCAACCGCATGACCTCGGTGCAGCAGATCGAGCAATGCGTGCGCGTGGCCAAGGAGTTGGGGCGCGAAATCGCCAGTGGCAAGGAGGCACGCCAGATCTACCGCATCGGCACCTGGTATGACAGCGCCGAGGAAACGCTGGCAGCCCACGGCATGGCCCCCAACCGCGCGCCGAACGTCAAGAACCTGCCGCTGCGCGCGGCCTAAACTAGAAGACGCACTTTCACTGGGCCCAACACAGGCGGCGCTCAACGCAAGCGCCGCCACTCGGAGACAACCATGAATCTGCATGCCGCCGACCCGCGCACAGACCACCACGACGACTACCTTGTCAGCCGCCCCCAGGCATGGTTTGCGTTTGCAATGACCTTTGCGCTGATGCTGTTCGACTACATCGACCGGCAAGTCATCGTGTCGCTGTTCCCGCATCTGAAAACGGCCTGGGCGCTGTCGGACAAACAACTCGGCGCGCTGGTCTCCGTCATCTCGATCGTGGTGGCAGTGGGCGGCTTGCCGGTGGCGCTGCTGGCCGACCGCTTCAGCCGCGTCAAGAGCATCGTCATCATGGCGACCGTCTGGAGTCTGGCAACCATCTCCTGCATGTTCACGCGCAACTACGGGCAACTGTTCACCGCACGCGCCATCGTGGGCGTGGGCGAAACCGGCTACGGCTCGGTGGGCGCAGCACTCATCGCCAGCCTCTTCCCCAAGCGTCTGCGTGCCACGTTGATGGGCGCTTTCTTTGCGGCGGCGTCGGTGGGTTCGGTGCTGGGCGTACTGCTGGGCGGCGTGATTGCCGCACGCTGGGGCTGGCAAGCAGCCTTTGGTGTGGTGGGCGTGCCGGGGTTGCTGCTGGCGCTGCTCTACGTGTTCGTGCCGGACTACAAGACGGTGGCGATGACACCGGGCAGCACGCAGACGCGGCAGTCCGCCGGCACGCTCCTGCAGCGCGTCGCTGGCGCGCTCACTGGTTCGCGCACGCTGTGGTGGACTTGCCTGGGCGCGGCGTTCCAGCTGATCGTCGTATCGACCATCTGGTCGTGGCTTCCGAGCTATCTGAACCGCTACCACGGCACACCGCCGGAGCGTGCAGCCATGCAGGCTGCGCTGGTGGTGCTGTGCGGTGCGCTGGGCGCGTTCGTGTGGGGCGTGGTGGCCGATATAGTGGCGGCACGCCGTCAGCGCAACCGGCTGATTGCGGTGGCTGGCCTGGCCATCGTGACGCTGCTGGTGTTCGTGACGGCCTTCGGCACGGCCATGCCGCCCAACCAGCAGTTCCTGCTGATTGCCGTTGGCGGTTTTCTCATGACGTGCACGGTGGCGCCGGCTTCCAGTGTGGTGTTCGACGTAGTGCATCCGGGTGTGCGTTCGACTGGGGCGGCGGTGCTGTCGCTGTTCCAGAATCTTTTCGGCCTGGCGATCGGCCCGTTCGTGGGTGGCGCCATGTCCGATGCGTGGGGCCTGCAAACCGCGCTGGCCGTCATGCCGCTCTTCGGTGTGGTTGCAGCGGGCTGCTTCCTGCTGGCCGCACGCAGCTATGAGGCTGAGCTGAAACGCGTGGCCAACGTATCGCTGGACGCAGCGCCCACCGCCACCCCAACTGCCGTGGCCTCTGCATAACGGCCTGATTCCGCTTGAGTTCCACTTAACGCGCGCCGCCTCCCAAGGCAACCCACTCCCTCTCCGCTTTGACCGCGACTCGCACAGCGAGCCGTGCGGGCGGCGCGCACCCCAAACATCTGAGAAAAACCAGGAGACACACATGGCAACTGCAGTCCGCTTTCATGAAACCGGTGGCCCCGAAGTCTTGCGTTGCGAGACGGTTGAAGTCGGCCAGCCTGGCCCCGGCCAGGTCCGCCTGCGCCACGAAGCCGTGGGCCTCAATTTTGCCGACACGTACTTCCGTTCCGGCCTCTACCCGGTACCGCGCCCGGCCGGCATGGGCGTTGAAGCTGCAGGCATTGTCGAAGCTGTGGGCAACGACGTGACCAACGTTGCCGTAGGCGACCGCGTGACCTACACCGGCTTCATCAACACGCTGGGCGCCTACAGCACCGAGCGCCTGATTCCCGCCGCGCCGCTCATCAAGCTGCCGGATGCCATTGCCTGCGAAACCGCCGCCGCCATGACCATGCGCGGCCTGACCTCGGCCTACCTGCTGCGCCGCATCTATCCGTTTGCCAAGGGCGACACCGTCCTGCTGCACGCGGCCGCGGGCGGCGTGGGGTTGATCGTCTCGCAATGGGCCAAGCTGCTTGGGCTCACAGTGATCGGCACGGTGTCGAGCGAAGCCAAGGCGGACGTCGCCCGCGCGCATGGCTGCGACCACGTCATCAACTACGCGCATGAGGACGTCGCCAAGCGCGTGCGCGAGCTGACCGACGGCGTGGGCGTGAACGTGGTGTTGGACAGCGTGGGCAAGAGCACCTTCGAGGCCTCGCTCGATTCACTCAAGCGGCGCGGACTGATGGTGTGCGTGGGCACGGCATCAGGCCCGATCCCCCCGTTCAATCCGCAACTGCTGGCGATGAAGGGCTCGCTCTACATGACACGCCCGGCGCTGGCGGACTACATTGCCGATCCGGCTGAGAAAGCCGAACTGGCCGGCGAACTGTTCGACCACGTGGCAGCCGGCCGCATCCAGATCGAGATCCACCAGCGCTACGCATTGGAAGAAGCCGTGCAGGCGCACCGCGATCTCGAAGCACGCAAGACGACGGGCTCGTCCGTCTTCGTCATCTGAGGTGCCGTCATGCGTGTCGAACCACTGTCCAACGCGCTCGGCGCTGAATTGATTGGCGTGCAACTGGCCGATGCCGTGCAAAGCGACGACCTGTTTGCGGAGATCCGCGCCGCACTGCTCAAGCACCGCGTCATCTTCCTGCGTGATCAGGCGCTAAGCCGTGCGGAACACGTTGCCTTCGCCCGCCGCTTTGGCGATCTGGAAGACCACCCCGTGGCCGGCAGCGACCCGGAGCACCCCGGCCTCGTGCGCATCTACAAGACACCCGAGCACCCGAACGACCGTTACGAAAACTGCTGGCATTCCGACACCACATGGCGCGAGGCGCCGCAGTTCGGGGCCGTGTTGCGTTGCGTGGAATGCCCGCCCGTGGGCGGCGACACCATGTGGGCCAACATGGCACTCGCCTATGACAAGCTGCCCGACAACGTGAAGCACGAGATTGCCGACCTGCGCGCGCGCCACAGCATCGAAGCCAGCTTTGGCGCCGCCATGCCGATCGAGAAGCGCCTCGCACTCAAGGCGCAGTACCCCGATCCGGAGCACCCCGTGGTACGCACGCACCCCGAGACCGGCGAGAAAGTGCTGTACGTGAACGGCTTCACCACGCACTTCACCAACTACCACACGCCGGCACGCGTGCGCTACGGGCAGGACGCCACGGGCGGCGCGGCAGAGCTGCTGCGCTACCTGATCAGCCAGGCCTACATCCCCGAATACCAGGTGCGCTGGCGCTGGAAACCCAACAGCGTCGCCATCTGGGACAACACCGCCACGCAACACTACGCGGTCATGGATTACCCGCCGTGCCACCGGAAGATGGAGCGCGCCGGGATCATCGGCAGCAAGCCGCTCTAACGACCGCCGGGGCACTTGGCACACCCAATGCACCCAGCGGCGACCACACCAAAAGAGGAGACCCTGCAACATGAAGAGCAAGCACATCGCCCCCATCGCACCGATCGCTCTGCTGGCCTGCGCCGGCGCGGCCTATGCGCAATCAAGCGTGACGCTGTATGGCGTGGTGGATACCAACATCGAGTACGCCACCAACCTGCCGGGCGCCACACCCGGCAGTTCAGGCAACCGCGTGTCCATGCAGAGCGGCGGTCTGTCCGGCTCGCGCTGGGGCCTGCGCGGCGTGGAAGACCTGGGCGGTGGCCTGAGCGCGCTCTTCGTGCTGGAGAGCGGCTTTGCGAGCGACACCGGGCAATCGCAGCAAGGTGGCCGCCTGTTCGGACGTCAGGCGTACGTCGGTCTGAAAAGCAGCACGGTGGGCCAGTTCACCTTCGGCCGCCAGTACACGACGCTGTTCCAGTTGCTGGCCAACTTCGAGCCGATGGCGTACTCCACCCAGTACGAACCCGCTGCCGTGCAGACGGGCGTCAACTTCCGCTCGGACAACACCGCCATGTACACGGGCACCTTCGGCCCGGTCACGGCACAGGCGCACTACTCCTTCGGCACCGGCGCACCAAGTGCCAACCCAACCGGCGGCGGCAACGGCGAGGTCCCCGGCCAGGGCCGGCGCGACAGCGGCTATGGCACAGGCGTGGCGTATTCAGCCGGCCCGATTGGCGCGACGCTGGTCTTTGACCAGTACAACCCGAGTGTGTCGCTGGGCGGCGGTGCATTCAGTTCAGGCACCGTGCGCAAGGCAGCCATCGCGGGCAGCTACCTGTTTGGCGATGTCGTCAAGATCATGGGCGGCTACCGCTGGGGCCAGAACAAGAACGCCAACGGCAGCGTGGCCCTGCGTGACGACTACTACTGGGCCGGCGTGAACTACCAAGCAACCAACGCGACGACGCTGTCGCTGGAGTACTCGTACCAGAAGATCAAAACGATCAACAGCGCGCCGTCCACACAACCCAATCCGTGGCAGGTGGCCTTCATTGCCGACTACACGTTCTCCAAGCGCACTGACCTGTACCTGACTACCGCTTACGCGCGCAACGCCGGCCTGGCGCTGGACCAGGCCACGGTGGATCTCAACGCCACCGGCTATGGCCTAGCCACCGGCAAGACCAGCATGGTTGGCGTGGCAGTCGGCATCCGCCACAAATTCTGAGCAGTCAACACCACGGGAGGCGGCTACCGCTTTTTGGGCCGTCTCCCCGGTCGGCGTTCGAGGAGGGCAACCTCCTCGCTTTTTTGCAAGCTTCCGTTCTTCGCCCATGCAATCTCAAACCACTCCGACGATCCTCATGGTGCCCGGCCTGCGGGACCACGTCGCCAAGCATTGGCAGACGCTGCTACAAGCCGCACTGCAAGCCAAGGGACACAAGGCTGACTCGGTGCCACCACTGGAAGCCGACAAGCTCAGTTGCGCGGCGCGCGTGGCGGCGCTGGACAAGGCGATCTCCGCCATTGATGGGCCCGTGATTCTGGTGGCACACAGCGCGGGAGTGATGATCACCGTGCATTGGGCACGGCGTCATGCGCGCAGCATTCTCGGCGCACTGCTCGCAACGCCGGCTGACCTCGACACGCCGTTGCCGTCAGGGTATCCGACGCACGACGTGCTGCAGAAGAACGCTTGGCTACCCTGCCCGCGCCGTCCGCTGCCGTTTCCGAGCATCGTCGCGGCCAGCCGCAACGACCCGCTGGCGTCGTATGAACGCACTGCAGGCATGGCGGCCGATTGGGGCAGCCGGCTGGTCGATCTGGGAGACGTCGGACACTTGAACCCGGCAGCCGGTTTTGGGCCGTGGCCGGAAGCACATGCACTCATCGATGCCCTGCGCTGAATCAGCGGGCAGCCTGCCGCGCACCGTGTCGATTCCCGTGGCAGAACTGTCACCGGGTCAGCGCAGGCTCGTATTTGTGGATGGCCGCAGCCTCGTGCTGTTCAACATTGATGGCACGGTCTACGCCATCGACAACACGTGCCCGCATCAAGGGGCATCGCTGGCCAATGGAAAGCTGGAGGGCACGCGACTGCAATGTCCGGCGCACGGGCTGCGCTTCGATCTGGCCGCGAGCGACACAGCAGCGCTGTGCCTGAAGCGCTTTCCGGTCAGCGCTGCCGACGGCATGCTGACCGTAAAGCTGGAGGACCCGCCGCCCACTGCATAACAGCGGTGCGGCGAGTGTGGCATCACACCATCCGGCGGATACCGAAGCGTTGCGCGCGGCGGCGCCACACCAGGCCGTAGTACGCGCCCTGCATCACGAACATGGCGATGAACGCAGCGGGGTACGCCGCCCAGATGCCATCGGTACCGATATGGCGGCTCAACATCCACGCCACCGGCACCTCCACCGCCGCAATGGCGATGATGGAGATGGCCGTGGGTGCCATGACCGTGCCACTGGCGCGCATCACGCCCGAGAACACGCTCGCCATGCCGAAGATGACCGAACTCCACAGCGAGATATGCAACAGGCTCTGAGCCAGGCTCATCACTTCGGTGTTGGAGGTGAACCAGCCAATCACAGAGCGCGAGAACAGCAGCGCGAGCACCACCAGCAACCCGGTGATGGCCACGTTGAGCATGAGCCCGGTACGGGTGATGGCATCGAGCCGGTCCGTATTGCCCGAGCCGATGGCCTGCGCCCCCAGGATCGACGCCGTAATGGCAATCGACATGGCCGGGAACTGCACGTAGCTGATGATCTGCGTGCCGGCGCCGTAGGCGGCGGTGGCGTCCGACCCGAAGCTGTTGACGAACGACAGCAGCGCCAGCTCTGCAATCGAGATCACCACAAGCTGCACGCCGGTCGGCACGCCGATCTTCAGGACCGTCCTGAGCACGCCAAAGTCGACCCACAGATGCCGCGCCAGCACCGCATCCGGCGCGAGCGGATGGTTACGGCGGCGCAGGAAGAACGCCAACCAGATCAGTGCAATCGTGAACGAGATGATGGTGGCCACCGCACCGCTGGCCACGCCCAGTTGCGGCAAACCGAACCAGCCGCGAATGAACGTCGGGGTCAAGACCAGCCCGATCGATGTAGACAACGCCAGCGTGCGCAGCGGCGTGCGCGTGTCACCTACGCCGCGCATCATCGCCGTGGCGAGCAGGTACACGAACAGGCCCGGCATTGCGTAGAGCATGACGCTCGCGTAGAGCGTGGCGTCCTGCAAGATGTCGGCCGGCGTGCCGAGCCAGCGCAACAGCGCCTGCGCAAACGGGCCGCCCAGCAACGCCACCGCCAGGCCCACGGCAAAACCGACCGACAGCGTGGTGCCCGCCACGGTCTTCACCGCCTCAGGTTTCTTGGCGCCCCACGCCTGCCCGATCAACACCGCAGCCCCCGAGCCCAGCCCGATGATGAAAGCGATGAAGAAGAACAGGATCGGGAAGAACGCCGATACCGCGCCCAGCGCCTTCACGCCCAGCATGTGCCCGACGTAGACGTTGTTGAGCGTGCCCGACAACGATTGCAGGATGTTGGCGAGAATCAGCGGCCCGAGAAACGACACGAACGTCCGCCACAGCGGACGCGCTGCAGCGGGATGGGATTGGGGGGTACTCATACGGTTTGTTGTCCTTCTTCTTGTATGGAGGTGGCCGCTGCAGCAAAGGCGCGCTGCGCCAGCCCGCGCGCATGGTCGCGCACGTCGACAGGCCAATGTTCGGTGCAAGCGGTAAAGCGTTCGGCATCGCCGGCAAACAGCGCGCGCAACGCATCTTCATAGGCAGGCGCGTTGCCCGCCATGGCCGACAGGAAACCATACGCGACATCGGTTGCCGCACGCTGACGATCGCGTGCTTCGGTCGCACGGCGTGCGGCTTCCACGAGCTTGCGCAGCGTTACCGACGCCCCGCCTGGCTGCGAGGCGAGCCATTCCCAATGACGTGGCAGCAACGTCACCTCGCGCGCAGTTACGCCCAGCTTCGGGCGGCCAGGGCCGCGCGGCGGTGCCGGTTCTTCGGGGATCTCGGGAACGGATTGGACGAGAAGCCGCGCCAGCACATCACCAACCGAGCCACGCAGGTCGAGCTCGACCACATCACTGGTGGCATCGTCAAAGACGAGCACGGCAGCATCGGCATGGTGGTCGACGTAGGCTTTGACCGCTTGCGCAACGTCACGCAGCGGGCCGGCGGCAACGCGCCGCGCGCCGGCAAACGCCGTACAGGTCACAACCGATGCGGGATGCATGAACAGGCTCCAATCAAACAAAGGAGCCGATTCTACCCGGATTTAATTTGACGTCAATATTACCCGGGTGGAATTTGTTGGCACCGGACAAGAGCTACGTCCCCTGCGACAAGGTTCGTTTCCCCAGCCCGGTCGTAGTCGACCCGACTGACTCGCCCTCGTTAGCCAGCCGGTCAGTTCGCCCGCGTTTGCCAGAACTTGCGATCCAACACGGGCCGCTCGCGCTGTTTCAGGTGACGCGCTGCCGAGCACAACTCCAGCGCGTGCTCGGCCTCCAGACTCCGGGCGCGCGTGAGCAACGTGTTGGACGACGGAAGCTTCCCCTTCCAGGCCAACAGCGTGTAGTTGCCGCCATCCTCGGAGAGCCAGATGGAGAACGACTCGCCAAAGACCGAACGGACTTCGTCCAGGTAGAAGGGAATATCGGGGTCGGTTTCCAGAAAATTGGCGACCAGCACACCGTTGTCGGCAAGCCGCGCGCGACACGCCGCATAGAAGTCCGCCGTACCGAGTTGCGCGGGCATACCGCACGCCAGGAAGCCGTCTACCAGAATGACATCCGGGTGCGCCTCCCGGCCTTTGACGTACTCCACGCCATCCGCGCAGATCACTTCGAAGCGGCTGTCATCCGGCGGAATCTGGAACGCATCGCGCAGGGCGATCACTGCCGGATCAATCTCAATGGCCGCGACGTGAGTCTCGGGAAGATGGTGGTAACAATATTTGGCCAGCGATCCGCCACCCAAGCCGATGATCGAGATCCGAGCCGGCGCCGGCTGCAGGAGCAAAAAGCTCATCATCGTCCGGGTATAGCCGAGCACCAGCTTGTTGGGCGCGTGACGGAACATGAGGCTCTGTATCGCGGATTCATCGAATTGGAGCGACACAATGTGGCCCGACTCCAGCACCATGGGCACCCCATCGTCGGCGTCTTCAGGGAATGGCAGGTCGGTATCAAGGAGGGGGTCGAAAGCGTCCATCCGCCCATTTTAATGGGTGAGGCCGTCAGAACTGGTTCACGCTCTCAGACCAGTACATGACGTGTTTCGACAAAGAAGTGCTGAATCTGCTGTTCAACGTCCGGATTGATCATCTGGTCCGGCCGCTTTCCGCGCGGACAGGCAAGCCTGGGCGTCGTGCCAAACAAGCGGCAGATCAAGGGGCGCTCCAGATACACCGAGCAGCCCTTGGCACCCAGATGCGGGCAGCTCAGGTTGTCCAATGCCGCGTCGTGCTCGGCATCGCTCTTGACGGGAAGCCTCGACATCTCTTCTGTTGAGGCCATCACCGGGCCACAGCAGTCGTGACAGCCGGGGACGCACTCAAATGCGGGGATGCGTGAGCGAAAAAATCGGATCTTTTGACTATGCATGGATGAACGTCTCCGGCACTCGACCAGACGCGATGATACGGCGTCGCTCCGTTCGGTACCGTCTGGTGCCACGCCGTCACGCCGCCTCTTCGGTCGGCACCCGCGCCTCCACCAGCAGCCGCTTGAGTTCCGGCACGCACGAGCCGCAATTGCCACCGGCTTTCAGGCAGGCCGTGATCTCGCCCGTCGATTGCAGACCCTTGGTGCGGATGGCATCACAGATGGTGTTGCGGCCGACGCCAAAGCACGAGCACACGGTCGGCCCCACATCGGCACCGGCCTCGATTGGCTGACCGAGCAGCACGCCCGCGCGGTCGAGGTCTTCCAGGCGCGCCTGCGCGAACAACCCTGCCAGCCAGTTGCGCGACGGCAGTTCCGGCCGTGGTGAGAGAAACACGCAGGCCTCGATGCGGTCATCCACCACATGCACGGCGCGATAGACGCGCGCGGTGGTGTCTTCGTATTCCAGCCAATCGGCATGCGGGTCAGTCACGCCGAGCAGTTGACGCGCCCAGTCGCGCACCGAGCCAATCTGCTGGCGCCCCGCCAGTTCGTAACGCACGAACTGCTTGCCCTGGATGCGCGTCCACCACGTCGCGTCATCGGTGTCCAGTGCGCGGCGCGAGAGCACGAAGCCGTGCCACGCCACATCAAACGGCTCGACCATCACCGGCGTGTGCTTGAACTCGGGCTCGCCCGAAACCGGGTCAACCACCGGATTGACGACCGCACCCACGCGCGCATCAGAGGCGAACTGCCCGTTCCAGTGGATCGGCACAAACACGCTGCCACGCGCGATGCCGCCGCTCATGCGCACGCGTGCCACCACACTGCCCCAGCGCGACGACACGCGCGCCAGGTTGCCTTCGCGCACACCGGCCAGCAGCGCATCGTGCGGATGCAGATCAACAAACGGTTCGGGCACGTGATCCGCCAGCTTGGGCGCGCGGCCGGTGCGCGTCATGGTGTGCCACTGGTCACGCACGCGGCCAGTGTTGAGGATGAGCGGGTATTCGCCGTCCGCCTTGTGTGCGGGCGCGCGGGCCGACGTCGGCACGAAGCGCGCGCGGCCATCGGCATGGGCGAAGCGGCCATCGCTGAAGAGGCGCGCTTCACTGCTGTCCGGCATGGCGACTGGCCACTGTACGGGCGCCATGTCGTTGTAGGCATCCGTGTCGAGCCCCGTTAGGCCGCCGAGGTGGAACGCACGGCGCACACCACCTGCGTCGTTGGCGTAAGCGGACAGGCGCGCATGCTCGTCAAACACGTCGCGCGGGCTTTTGAAGTCGAAGCCGTCGCAGCCCATGCGGCGAGCCACGTCGGCGATGATGTGCCAGTCGGCGCGGGCCTCGCCGGGGGCGGGCAGGAAGGCGCGCTGGCGCGAGATGCGGCGCTCGGAGTTCGTCACCGTGCCGTCTTTCTCACCCCAGCCGAGTGCCGGCAGCAGAATGTCGGCCAGTACGGTGGTGTCGGTGGCCTCCACGATGTCGGAGGCGACGACCAGTTCGCACTTGGCGAGCGCACGACGCGCCTGATCGGCATCGGGCAGGCTGACCACAGGGTTGGTACCCATGATCCACACGGCCTTCACGCGCCCGTCTTCAACGGCTTCAAACAGGTCCACCGCCTTCAGGCCCACCTTGTCAGCCATGCGCGGGGCGTTCCAGAACGTCTGCACCAGCTCGCGATGAGATGGCTCATTCAGCTCCATGTGCGCGGCCAGCATGTTGGCAAGGCCGCCCACTTCGCGCCCACCCATCGCATTCGGCTGGCCGGTGATTGAGAACGGCCCCATACCCGCACGGCCGATGCGACCCGTGAGCAGGTGGCAGTTGATGATGCTGTTGACCTTGTCGGTGCCCGCTGTCGATTGGTTGACGCCCATCGAGAACGCGGTGATGGTGCGCTCGGTATCCGCAAACCAGCTGTAGAACGTGAGCAGGTCGTCGAGCTTGAGCTTGCAGGCGCGAGCCACGGCTTCGACGTCGTCGCTCTCGGTGCCGGCGGCTTCCAGCGCGGCGTCGGGGCCGTTGGTATGCAGGGTGACGAAGTTGCGGTCCACCACGCCACGCCGCGAGAGGAACGACAGCAGGCCGTTGAACAACCACACGTCCGTGCCGGGCTTGATGGGCAGGTGCAGGTCTGCCAGCTCGCACGTGGCCGTGTGGCGCGGGTCGACCACCACCACCTTCATCTCAGGCCGCGCTTCCTTGGCACGCACGATGCGCTGGAACAGGATCGGGTGGCACCACGCGGTGTTGGAGCCTACCAGCACGATCAGGTCTGCCGCTTCCAGATCGTCGTAGCAGACGGGCACGAGGTCTTCGCCAAACGCGCGCTTGTGCCCCGCTACGGCCGATGACATGCATAGCCGCGAGTTGGTGTCGATGTTGGCCGTGCCAATGAAGCCCTTCATGAGCTTATTGGCAACGTAGTAGTCCTCGGTCAGCAACTGGCCGGAGACGTAGAGTGCGACGGAATCGGGGCCGTGTTCGTCGACGATGCGGCGGAAGCCTTGGGCGACGGTGTCGAGGGCGGTGTCCCAGGAGACGCGGTGCAATGGTGCGGGCTTGGCATCTACGTCGTGCGAGCGCTCGCGCATGGCGGGATACAGCAGGCGGCCGTCGAGGCTGACCGTCTCGCCTAGCGCCGAGCCCTTCACGCATAGGCGCCCTGCGTTGGACGGGTGGATGGGGTCGCCTTTGATGTCGACGCTGCCATCCGCTTGTGGGGTCGCCAGCACGCCGCAGCCGACGCCGCAGTAGGGGCAGGTGGTGCGCACCGCTTTGGTGGCCGGAAGGATGGGGATGGTCGTCATCGTCATCTCTGTATTGCTGTACGTGTGTGGTGCATCCCTTGTTTCATCCCCTGCCGGGGCTGACTCACTTTCTTTGTCTTGCCAAAGAAAGTAAGCAAAGAAAGGCGCGCCCGAGATGGCGACCCATCCCTTGAATTTTCGTAACCGGGCGGAGACGGGGAAAACTCGCTGCGCTCAGACAGTTCCCCGTCTTTCTTCCGCCCGCTTACGAAAATTCAAGGCGCCATCAAGGGCAGGAACGGCCAAACCATCTGGGCGCGTGTGTTGGCGCCGGGTTGTTCCTTGGTCAATCACGCGGCCTCCGCTTCGCACAGCGCGCGGCCGAACAACAGGCGTTGGCGGATCGGCGTGATGGGGGTCTGGCGCTGGATCAGGTCGAAATACCACGGGCCGTCGACAACGTCGCCGTACAACACTGCGCCGACAACGCGGTCTTCCTTCAGCACAAGGCGCTTGTACACACCGCGGCGCGGGTCGCGCAGCACGATGTCTTCGGTGCCGTCACCGCCGATGAAATCCCCTGCGGAGTACAGGTCCACGCCTGTCACTTTCAGCTTGGTCGCCGTGGCCTGCTGGATGTAGCGGCGGTGGCCTGCGCCGGCCAGGTGTGCGGCGCACACGCGAGCCTGATCCCAGATGGGCGCGACGAGGCCAAACGTCGCGCTACGGTGCTGCACGCATTCGCCTACGGCGTAGATGCGCGGATCGTAGGTCTGCAGGGTGTCGTCGACGATGATGGCGCGCTCGCAGTGCAGGCCGGCCGCCTTGGCCAGTTCAATGTTCGGGCGCACACCGGCCGTCATGACGACGAGGTCTGCGGGGATCTCGGAGCCATCCTTGAAGCGGATGGCAGTCACGCGATCCGTGCCGAGCAGTTCGGCCGTATGCGCACCGAGCAGGAAGCGCAGGCCCTTGGCCTCCAGCGCCTTCTGCAGCAGCGTGGCGGCGGGCTTGTCGAGCTGGCGCTCCATCAGCGTGTCAGGCAGGTGCACCACGGTCACGTCCATGCCCTGGCGCATCAGGCCGTTGGCGGCCTCCAGCCCCAGCAGGCCACCACCGATGACCACCGCGTGCCGATGGTTGCGCGCGGCCTCCAGCATCGTCTCTACGTCCTGAATGTCGCGAAAGGCAATCACGCCCGGCAGCATGTGCCCGGGCACCGGCAGGATGAACGGGCGCGAGCCGGTGGCGATCAGCAGGCGGTCGTATTGCATCTCCACGCCGTCGCGCGAGCGCAGCGTGCGGCGCGGGCGGTCGATGGCGACCACCGGGTCACCCGCATGCAGCGTGATGTGGTGCTGGTCGTACCACTCACGCGTGTTCAGCATGATGTCGTCGACCTGCTTCTCCCCCGCCAGCACCGGCGAGAGGAGGATGCGGTTGTAGTTGCCGTGGGGCTCTTCGCCAAACACGGTGATGTCGTACAGGTCCGGCGCCAGCTTGAGCAGCTCTTCGACCGTGCGCATGCCGGCCATGCCGTTGCCGATGACGACCAGCTTGGGGCGCACGATGGAAGTCATGCTTACGCCCCCACCCAGATGGTGCCGTTCTCGACCTTGGTGGCGTAGGCATGCACCGAGTTGGCAGGCGCCTCCAGACATTCGCCCGTCGCTAGATCAAAGTGCTGCTTGTAGATCGGCGAGGCAACGACGATGCGTTCGCCCAGGCTGCCAACCAGCCCGCGCGAGAGCACAGCTGCATCGGAGTTCGGGTCGTAGTTGGCGATGGCGTAGACGTGCTGCGGCGAGCTCCCGCCCACATGGAACACGGCGACCTGCTCATCGCCCACCAGCGCGCACACGCCGGTGTTGAGCACGATGTCGTCCAGGGCGCAGATGGGGGTCCAGTGATTGGCTTGCATGGTGATCTCCTTCTGGGTCGGGGGTCAGGCAGCTTCAGCAACAACGGGAATGCGGACCGGACGGGTCTTGCTACGCTCATCCGGCGTGGCGGGGCGAATCTGGCCGCGTTCTTCAACGAAGACGACGTTCGCATCCTTCGCGTCGCTGTTGACGAAGTGGCGGAAGCGCTTGCGTACCTCGGGGTTGGTCACGGCGGTCTTCCATTCGTCCTGGTAGGTGTCGACCACGTGCTGCATCTCGGTTTCCAGTTCGGCCACGATGCCCAGCTTGTCGTTGATGACCACATCCTTCAGGTAATCAAGGCCACCTTCCAGGTTGTCGCGCCAGGTGCTGGTGCGTTGCAGGCGGTCGGCCGTGCGCACGTAGAACATCAGGAAGCGGTCGACGTACTTGATGAGCGTGTCTTGATCGAGGTCCGCTGCCAGCAGTTCGGCATGGCGGGGCTTCATGCCGCCGTTGCCGCACACGTACAGGTTCCAGCCCTTCTCGGTGGCGATGATGCCCACGTCCTTGCCTTGTGCCTCGGCGCATTCGCGCGTGCAGCCCGACACGCCAAATTTCAGCTTGTGCGGTGAACGCAGGCCCTTGTAGCGGTTCTCCAGCGCCACCGCAAAACCCACCGAATCGCCCACGCCGTAACGGCACCACGTGGAGCCCACGCACGACTTCACCGTACGCAGCGACTTGCCATAGGCATGACCCGACTCGAAGCCGGCGGCGATCAGCTCTTCCCAGATCAACGGCAGTTGCTCCAGGCGCGCGCCAAACAGATCGACACGCTGGCCGCCGGTGATCTTGGTGTACAGGCCGTACTTCTTGGCGACCTGGCCCACGGCGATCAGGCCGTCTGCGGACACCTCACCGCCCGGCATGCGCGGCACGACGGAGTACGTACCGTCCTTTTGAATGTTGGCAAGGAAGTAGTCGTTGGAATCCTGCAGGCTGGCGTGCTCTTTCTTGAGCACGAAGTCGTTCCAGCACGAGGCCAGGATGCTCGCCACCGCTGGCTTGCAGATGTCGCAGCCCATGCCGTGGCCATGCGCTTCCAGCAGCGCCTCGAACGACTGGATGCGGCCCACGCGCACCAGGTGATACAGCTCCTGACGCGAATACGGGAAGTGCTCGCAGAGGTGGTTGTTGACGGCCAGGCCTTGCTTCTTCATTTCGGCCTTCATCACCTGCGTCATCAGCGGCACGCAACCGCCGCATGAGGTGCCGGCCTTCGTCGCATCCTTGAGCGCGCCCACGGTGGTAGCGCCGCCGCACACGGCCTGGCACAGTGCCCCCTTCGACACGTCATTGCACGAGCAGATTTGTGCGCTGTCGGGCAGCGCATCCACGCCCAGCGCCGGGCGAGCATTGCCATCGGCTTGCGGCAGGATCAGGAATTCCGGTGCCTCGGGCAGCTCGATGCGGTTGAGCATCATCTGCAGCAGCGTGCCGTACTCGGTCGCGTCGCCCACCAGCACACCACCCAGCAGGTACTTGCCGTCTTCCGACAGCACCAGCTTCTTGTAGATCTGCTTGCGCTCGTCGGTGAACAGCACGCTGCGGCTGCCCGGCGTCGTGCCTTGCGCATCGCCCAGGCTGGCCACGTCTACGCCCATCAGCTTGAGCTTGGTGCTCATGTCAGCGCCGGTGAAGGTGGATTCGCCATCGGCAGCCAGGATTTGCTTGGCGGTGATGCGCGCCATCTCGTAGCCCGGCGCCACCAGGCCATAAACCTTGCCGCCCCACAGTGCGCACTCGCCAATGGCATACACGTCCGGCGCGGAGGTGCGGCACTCGGAGTCGATCACGATGCCGCCGCGCTCGCCCACTTCCAGGCCGCAGGCGCGTGCCAGTTCATCGCGCGGGCGAATGCCGGCGGAGAAGACGACCATGTCGGCGTCCAGGTGCGTGCCGTCGGCAAAGTTCAGACGGTGCGTGCCGTCTTCACCATCGACGATTTCCACCGTGTTCTTTTGCGTATGGACAGTCACGCCCAAGTCTTCAATCTTCCGGCGCAGCATGCGGCCGCCGCCGTCGTCCACCTGCATGGCCATCAGGCGGCCGGCAAACTCGACGACGTGCGTTTGCAGGTGCATGTCACGCAGGGCCTTGGCGCATTCCAGGCCCAGCAGGCCGCCGCCGATGACCACGCCGGTCTTAGCGCGCTGGCCGCACTCGGCCATCGCTTCGAGGTCTTCGATGGTGCGGTAGACAAAGCAGTCCTTCCGGTCCTTGCCCGGCACCGGCGGCACGAACGGCGACGAGCCGGAGGCGATCACCAGCTTGTCATACGGCAGCACCTCGCCGGTGGATGCCGTCACCACCTTGGCCACCGTGTCGATGGCGGTGGCACGCGCGTTGAGCTTGAGCACCACGTCATCGCGGTCGAAGAAGCCCGGCGCCACCAGCGAGAGGTCTTCCGCCGTCTTGCCCGTGAAGAATTCCGACAGATGCACGCGGTCGTACGCAGGGCGTGGCTCTTCGCACAGCACCGTCACCTGCAGATGGTGGCCCGGCGCATGCAACAGGCTTTCCAAGAACTTATGGCCCACCATTCCGTGGCCGATGACAACGATCTTCATGGTCATGGTGATGTTCTCCTCAAGCGCCGCCAGCAGCGGCCAGCGTGTTGTCGTACAGCGCTTGTTCACGCGCCTTGTGTTCAGCCGAGAAGCGCACGGCCACGGCGCAGATGGCGGACAGCGCCACCAGCACGCCGAGGATGGACAGCGTGGCTTGCGTATCGGCCATGCCCTTGAGCAGGAAGCCCGCCGCCACTGCACCAGCGTTGCCGCCCGCGCCGATGATGCCGGCCACGCCGCCCAGTGCACGGCGGTCGATGAACGGCACCAGTGCATACGTCGCGCCGCACGCCATGTGGGTGAACAGGCCGAAACCGAGCATGGCCAGAATGGCCACCGTCACGCTGCCAGCGTGGGCAAAACCGAACAGGCCCAGGCCCTCGCCCAGCATCAGCACGCACAGCAGTTGGGTGCGGGCATCCAGGCCGCGCTTGGCTGCCACGCGGTCTGACACGATGCCGCCCAGCGCACGGGCAAACAGCGCCAGCAAACCGAAGCTGGCCGCAGCCATGCCGGCCGCCGACAGCGACAGGCCAAAGTGGTCGACGTAGTAGGTGACAGCGATGTTGTGGATGAAGATCTCCACGCCAAAACACGCACCGTAGGTGATGAACAGCAGCCACACGCGGTAGTTGCCGGCGGCCGTCACGAAGCTGCCCCAGCCACCCTTCTTGCCACCGTCCATGGTCTTGCCTGCGGCGCGCAGCGCGTCGAAATTGCCTTCCGGGCAGTCCTGCGTATAGCGCCAGTAGAGCGCTGCAACGATCAGCATGGCCACGCCCGGCACCACCATAGCGAGGCGCCAGCCCATGCTCTGCGTCACACCCATCATCACGATGGCCGTCAGCAGCAGCGGCATCGTGCCCTGCGCCACACCACCGCCTGCGTTGCCCCAACCGGCGGCTGCGGCGTTGGCCGTGCCCACCACATTCGGCGCGAACATCACCGACGTGTGGTACTGCGTGATCACGAAGCTCGCCCCGATCGCGCCAATCGCCAGACGGAAGAACAGGAAGGCCTCGTAGCTCTGCGCCGTTGCCACGCCCAGCACGGGAATGGCGCCGAGCACCAGCAACCCGGTATAGGTCTTGCGCGGGCCAAAGCGGTCACACAGCGGGCCGACCAGCAGCCGCACCAGAATCGTCACCGCCACCGCGGCGATGTTGATATTGGCGATCTGCCCGGGCGTGAGGTGGAACTCGCCCTTGAGCACCGGCATGAGCGGCGCGCAGGCAAACCATGCGTAAAAACACACGAAGAACGCGAGCCACGTCAGATGAAACGCGCGCATCTGCGGCGTGCGCAGGCTGAACAGATCGATTCGGGTGGCTTTGCCGGTCATGTCGAATCCCGCTTCCGAAAAAAAGAAAGGCGCCCGAGAACCGGGCTGGTATTGCCGGGTTCTGGGACGCCGTTGTCCAAATAGCCCTGAGCACCAGGGCCTTCACCACGAAGAGCGCGAATCGCCATTGACCCGCGCAATGGTGCTACGCAACAGGTGTGCCAGGTGCACAAAGCCTTGTGCTATCTCGGTTTGCCGGGAAATGGGCAGAAAACGTGCGGCGCGCGTGCCTCACACGCGAGCACTGCGCCGCACGGTTTCGGTGCAG
Source organism: Ralstonia sp. A12 (assembly GCF_000801955.1). Taxonomy (GTDB): domain Bacteria; phylum Pseudomonadota; class Gammaproteobacteria; order Burkholderiales; family Burkholderiaceae; genus Ralstonia. The sequence continues at coordinate 229,752 of NZ_JSZO01000011.1, read as the reverse complement.
GTGCGTTTCGGGATGGTGCGGCACAGCAAATGTGTCGGCCGCAAACCAAGGGCGACCGGCGCATCACATGTGCCGGTCAGGGGAACGTTGCCTGATCAGGCGTCGGGTTCAGTAGCCGTGCGTCACGATCGACAGCACGGACAAGTCCGGATGCGTGCCGTCGACAATGCTGCGTGCCACATGCACGCCTTCTTCCATGGCTTCTTCGGGGCTGCGGAAACTGTCGTCGCCGCCAGCATGAAAGGGCACCACATGGCCCGGCAGGTGCGGATCGGCGCCGGGGTGGCACACGTAGCCGGTGTAGGTGTAGCGGGCGACGTTGGTGCGCGTGGGCGACGGCACAACGTGAATCTCGAACCCTTCGTAGAGTTCTTGCGGTGCGGTTAGCTGGTCAGACATGGTGGCCTCGCTTGTGACGTGTACCTGCCGCGCCGACGCTTGTGGCGCGGCATGGCTGTCCTCGATGCAACCAGTCTAGGTGATGGGGTGTGGGTTGGAATCCGGCGGTTGGATGACATCGGCACCAACCGCCGTAAGCGCTCCGTACTGGCGCGTACTAAGCGCGTTTGATGAGCCGGATGATGAATAGCAGGATCACCGCCCCGATCACTGCCGTGATGATCGAGCCGATCCACCCGCCGCCCAGCGAGATGCCCAGCACCCCTGCCAGCCATCCACCGATGAATGCGCCGACGATGCCGACCACGATGTCGACAAAGATGCCAAAGCCGCCGCCCTTGACCAGCAGGCCGGCCAGCCAACCTGCCAATGCGCCGATGATCAACCAGGCAATCAAACCGTGTGAGGCCATGTTTGCGCTCCAAATAATGTGCGTTTTGAGGGACGTTGCTGCATAGGCATAGTAGGCGAAGACGGCGTCATCGCCATGTGACGCTCACGGGGTTTTTGCAATTGACCCGGAGCCAGTAACGGCTCCGGCAGACGGGCGCTGCGGCTCAGCGGAACACGTTCACCGCCTCCACCAGACGCGAAGCTTGAACGCGCAAACCTTCTGCGGCCGCCGCACTTTGTCCGATCAGCTCAGCGTTTTCCTGTGTGACCTGGTCTAGGTGGTTGACCGCCTGGCTGACCTGCGTGATGCCGTCGGTCTGCTGCGCGGTGGCCAGGCTAATGTCGGCGATCATGGCTGAGACCTTTTTGACCTGATCGACGATGTCGTCCATGGTCTTGCCAGCCTCATCGACCAGCTTTGAGCCGGACGCCACCTTCTCAACGCTGGCGCCGATCAGTTCCTTGATCTCCTTGGCGGCTGCGGCGCTGCGTTGCGCAAGGGCACGCACCTCGCCCGCCACCACCGCGAAACCGCGGCCCTGCTCGCCGGCACGCGCGGCTTCCACGGCGGCATTGAGTGCCAGGATGTTCGTCTGGAAAGCGATGCTGTCAATCACGCCAATGATGTCGGCAATCTGTTTGGCGCTCTGCGTGATCGCGCCCATCGTTGTCACCACCTCTTCCATGGCACGGCCACCGTTGAGCGCGGCCTGCGTGGCGGCACCGGACAGCGTATTGGCCTGCCCGGCGGTCTCCGCATTGCTGGCGACCGTGGCCGTCATCTGCGTCATCGAGCTGGAGGTTTCCTCCAGGCTGGCCGCGGCTTGTTCGGTGCGGGTGTTGATGTCGCCATTGCCCTTGGCGATCTCCTGGCTGGCCGATTGCACATTGACCACCTGCTCGGCCACGTCGTCGATCAGCCAGCGGAACATCAAACCGAGTTGGCTGATCGTGCGCAACGTCATGCCGATCTCGTCCACACGGTTCGCGATGGCGACTTTCTGGTTCTCGCCCGAGGCAACGCTCAGCGCCTGCTCCTGCAGCCTTTCGAGCGGCGTGGCGATCTGCACCTTCAGCGACCATGAGGCGAGTATCAGCGCGGCCAATTCTGCAATCGCAAAGCCACCGAGTGCCGCGCCGGACAAGCCAAACGCCCACGCCGCTACCAGCAGCGCTGGCAGCAACGTCAGGAAGGTCAGGCGAATGCGCCAACGCACCGGCATCACCTGGAATACCGAGCGCCAGGCCATCAACCCGGTCCGCACGATCAACCCCTTGTGAAACTTGCGGCTGCCCGCCTGACCGGTACGGAACTCCTTATAGAGTGCCTCGGCGGCAGCAATTTCCTCGCGCGATGGCTTGGTCCGCACCGACATGTAGCCGGTCGGCTGGCCGTTGCGCACCACCGGCGTGGCGTTGGCGCGCACCCAGTAATGGTCACCATTCTTGCGGCGGTTCTTGACCAGCGCCGTCCAGGGCTGCCCGGCTTTGAGCGTGGCCCACATGTCGCCAAACGCCTCGGGCGGCATGTCCGGGTGACGCACGAGATTGTGCGGCTGACCCTTGATCTCTTCGTGAGAAAAGCCACTGACCTCGACGAAAGCCGCATTCGCATAGGCGATGTAGCTCTGTGTGTCGGTGGTCGACATGAGCGTGGCGTTGTCGGGGAACTCGTATTCGCGCTGGGTAATAGGTTCGTTGACACGCATGATGGGGGGCTTCTCCTTGATGATTTATTTTGCAAACAGATCTTCGGCATAAATCGAGATTTATTAAGGCCAAAATAACCCTGCTCTCGTGGGGAAGACATCACGGCATCAACAAGCCCCGCAAAGATAACATCGTATGAGAATGATTATCAACTATCAATATTGCCCTATTTAGCGCCAAACAACGCCAATCACCTCGCTCACCCCCCCGCACTCAGTGCGTTATATGAAAACCTCTCCATCGATAATCACTCATTTACGTTAATTCTCGCGAGTTTCTAGACACACGACTGTTTCACGTTAACTGCCACACGTTTGCTTGATAGAATTTTTCACATAACGGATGTCCTGAAACGAAAGCGATGCCGGACACGGGCGCGACAGCACGCCACATCGCCAGCATCACCGGTGCGTTCTAAACTTTCAGAAATTCCTGAAAATTGAGAAAGATCAAAACCATGCAACTTTCTCCCTTGAAACAGCGCTTCGTCCTGCATTTCGGCGAGATGGGCAGCCGCTGGGGCATCAACCGCACGGTCGGGCAGATCTACGCCCTGCTCTACGCCGCGCGTGAACCGATCAACGCGGATGAGATTGCCGAAGCGCTGGGCTTCTCGCGCTCGAACGTGAGCATCGGGCTGAAGGAGTTGGAGTCGTGGAAGCTGGTGCGGCTCTCGCACAAGCCGGGCGATCGGCGCGAGTACTTCTCGGCCCCCGACGACATCTGGACCATCTTCCGCACGCTGGCCGAAGAGCGCCGCAAGCGCGAGATCGACCCCACGCTCTCGCTGCTGCGCGACGTGATGCTCGAATCCCCCAATGACCCGGACGACCGCCACGCCCAGGCGCGCATGAAGGAGATGTACCAGCTCATCACGCTCATGACCAACTGGTTTGACGACGTGCAGAAACTGGACGCCGACTCCTTGCAACAGCTCATGAAGATGGGCGCCAAGGTGCACAAGCTGCTGGAAGTGAAGAACAAGCTTGCCGTCGTCGTTGGCGGCGGCGGCAAGAACAAGTAGTCACGCCCCTGAGAAGAATCATGTCACTCGATCCTGTTGTACTGGCGCGCATCCAGTTTGGCGCCAACATCACCTTCCATATCCTCTTCCCCACCATCAGCATCGCGCTCGCGTGGGTGCTGCTGTTCTTCAAGCTGCGCTATCGCAAGACGGGCGATGAAGCCTGGATGGCTGCGTACCGCCTGTGGGTGAAAGTCTTTGCGCTCACGTTCGCGCTGGGCGTGGTGTCTGGCGTCACGATGAGCTTCCAGTTCGGCACCAACTGGCCGGGCTATATGAATACCGTCGGCAACATCGCCGGGCCGCTGCTGGCGTATGAGGTGCTGACCGCGTTCTTTCTGGAAGCCAGCTTCCTCGGCATCATGCTGTTCGGCACAGGCCGCGTGAGCCAGCGCATCCATACGCTGGCGACCTTCCTTGTGGCGCTTGGAACGACCATCTCGGTGTTCTGGATCATCGCGCTCAACTCGTGGATGCAGACACCCACCGGCTACGTGATGATCGACGGCCGCGCGCATCCGGAAAGCTGGCTGGCGATCATCTTCAACCCGTCGTTTCCTTACCGGTTCACGCACATGCTGCTGGCTTCTGGGTTGACGGTGTCGTTCCTGCTGGCGGGGCTGTCAGCCTATCGCTGGTTGCGTAACGACCGCGGCGCCGATGTGCGTGCCAGCCTCAAGACGGGTGTCGTACTGGCTGCGATGTTGATCCCCCTGCAGATCGTTGCAGGGGATGCGCACGGCCTGAACACGCTGGAGCATCAGCCGGCCAAGCTGGCCGCCATGGAAGGCATCTGGCAGACCGAGCGCGGTGTGCCTGCCGTGCTGTTCGGCATTCCGGACGAAGCCACGCGCAGCAACCGCTTCGAGATCGCCGTGCCCAAACTGGCATCGCTATATCTCAAGCATTCGCTCGACGGTGAAGTGCAGGGGCTGGACCAGTTCGACAAGCACCCGCCCGTGCTACCGGTGTTTTTCGCCTTCCGCCTGATGGTGGGCGTGGGGCTGCTGATGCTGGCCGTGTCATGGACGAGCGCCTGGCGCCTGCGCCGTAACGGCGAACTACCGCGCTGGCTGGCGCGTGCTCTCGTGGCGATGACGTTCTCCGGCTGGATCGCCGTGGTCGCTGGCTGGTATGTCACAGAGATTGGCCGGCAGCCGTGGCTGGTCTACGGCGTGCTGACCACCGCGCAAGCCGCGTCCACCGTGCCCGCCCAGATGATCGGCACCACGCTGGCGATGTACCTCGCGCTGTACGCCTTCCTCATTGCCTCGTATATCGCCGTGGTGTTCTACCTGGCCCGCAAGGCCGGCGGCGCCATTGACCCGACAGACGCCGACATGCCGGCCAAGCACAGCCCCCAACTTTCCGCCCCCGTCGCGAGCCACGCATGAGCACCATCCCTGACCTCACCCAACCCGCCGGCTGGCTGCCGGTGGTCTTCATGGCCCTGATGGGCATTGCCGTGCTGGCCTACGTGGTGCTGGACGGCTACGACCTCGGCGTCGGCATCCTGCTGCGCCGCGCCGATGACGCCGAGAAGGACACCATGATCGCGTCCATCGGTCCGTTCTGGGACGCCAATGAAACCTGGCTCGTGCTCGGTGTCGGCCTGCTGCTGGTGGCGTTTCCAGCTGCGCACGGCGAGATCCTGGGCGCGCTGTATTTGCCCGTCGCCATCATGCTGTTCGGGCTGATGTTGCGCGGCGTGGCGTTCGACTTTCGTGTCAAGGCGCGCGCGCACCACAAGCCGTGGTGGAACCGCGCGTTCTATGCGGGTTCGGTCATCGCCACAGCGGCGCAAGGCCTGATGCTGGGGCTGTACATCACGGGCTTCCAATACGACACGGCCAACATCGTCTTTGCGATCTGTACAGCGGGCGGGCTGATTGCCGGCTACCTGCTGCTGGGCGCCACGTGGCTCATCATGAAGACGGAAGGTGCGCTGCAGTTGCGCGCGGTGCAGTGGGCGCGCGGCAGCCTGTGGTTCACGGCGCTGGGTGTGGCCGCGGTGTCGCTCGCCACGCCGTGGGTCAGCACGCGCGTGTTCGACAAGTGGTTTGCCTTGCCCAACATCATCCTGCTGGCACCCGTGCCACTGGTAACGGTGGTGCTGTTCGGCCTGATCGACTGGGTGCTGCGCCGTCTGCCACAGCAGATCGCCAAGGGGGATGAACACCTGATCTGGGCCCCCTTCGTCGGCACCGGTGCGATCTTCCTGCTCGCCTTCAATGGCCTGGCCTACAGCCTGTTCCCGTATCTGGTGGTGGACCGGCTCGACATCTGGCAAGCCGCCAGCGCGCCGGAATCGCTCGAGTTCATGCTGGTGGGCGTGGCCATCGTGCTGCCGACCATCGTGGGCTACACGATCTACTCGTACAAGGTGTTCCACGGCAAGGCGACGGAGCTGCGGTACTACTGAAACATGCTGTCCGCCTGCATACCCGGATTGACCGGGCAGCGGGCGGACGTTTAGGCTCGTGTGCCCATCTACTCGCCTGCACACGACATGGTCACATGCTACCTCCGCTACATCATCAACCCGGCACGGCTTGCGGAATTCGAGGCCTACGGAAAGATGTGGATTCCACTGGTCGAGAAATTTGGCGGCCAGCACCACGGCTACTTTCTCCCCTCCGAAGGGGCGAACAATGTCGCGCTGGCGTTGTTCTCGTTCCCGAGCCTGGCGGCCTACGAGGTCTATCGGGAACGGTCGAAGAGCGACCCCGCTTGCATCGCCGCCTTCCAATATGCAGAGGAAACCGGCTGCATCGTCAGCTACGAGCGCAGCTTCTTCCGCCCTGTCTTCTCCTGACACCCGTCTAGCCCTGGGGCTTGCGCTGCGCCAGCACCCAAAGCATTGCTCCCACGGCTTCCGCCTGCGAGCGTGTACAGGTCTTCTCGTAGATAGCGCGCAGTTGCGAGCGCACTGTCGACATGGCGACATTGGCATTGGCGGCGTATTCGTCGGGCGTCTTACCGGCGATCAATGCTTCACCGACCGCAGCTTCTGCTGCCGATAAGCCGAAGGCCTGTCGCAACTGCACGGCCGTGACCGGCGCAGCATCACCACGACGGCGCGCCGTGACTAACATGGCGGCATCGCCAAACGCCGCGTGCGCCGCGCTGGCCGGCAATTGCGAGATCCCTAGAAAGATCTCGTGCGGTGCACCCATCGTGGTCCGCACGGCAAAGCTCTCGCCCTTGCGTGATTTCGCCACACGCCCTAGCGCGGCCTGAAGGCCATCGTTATCGGCGGCAAACGTGGCGCTCAGGCGCCCATGTTCAAGCCGCAGGCAAGTCGATGCACGCAGCAACGCTTCGGCCTGTGCGTTGGCAAACAGCACGCGTTGATCACGCCCGAGCGCAAACACGGCCAGGCCAAGCTGCTCCATCAATTCCGTGCCGAGGGCGGCATCGCGATGCAACACACGCGTGTCCTGCCAGAGGTTGATCGTGCGCTGCAGGTGGTTGGTCATGCCGACTGCGGTGGCGCGTTCCTCATCCGAGAAAGGCGTGCGACCACTGGCGCGCAGCATACCGAGCAGGATGTCACTGCCGCCTGGGCGTGCCAGCCGCACGCCCATCAGGTAGCGAAGGCCCGATGGCAATTGGTAGTCCTGGTAAAACTCGCTGCGCTCGATGTACGCGTCGGACACATAGTCCTGGCAGAAGGCGAACTCACCCAGCGCCGCACGCGCAACATGCTCGCGCCTAGGGTCGAGCGCGCCGTAGTACTGGTCGTAGCGGGCAATGGTTTCGTCGTACCCCCTTCCGGGGGAGTAAGTCGAAAGATGGGGAGCGTTGCGGACTGGGTCCCAACTGAACATGTGGAACACGTTGGCACCCAATGCCTCGGTGACGTTGTGGAACACCTCCAGGAAGCCATCCTGTGTCACCGCGGCTTCGTACAGATCACCAATGAGCTGGTCTTTGAGCAAGCGTCCCTCCCCCGAAGGATGGCTGTCTGGCCGTGCCGCCCGTCGCGCTCGCCGTGTTGGTCAGCGCCGGGCATGTTGTGTACGCAACCGTAGCACGTGCGTTTTCGCTCCGGCATCGTTCATTTGGCGTGCGCTTTCCTCCAAATGAAGGATGCGATGCGAAGGCCCTCCCTTTGAGAATCTCCGTGCCAAAAAGGCGGCGCCGCACGTACGGCGCACCCACGATCCAGCGGAGGACTCCATGAAACTCACCCCCATTGCACTCGCACTGGCCACCCTTGCCCTGTCGGCTTGCGGCGGCGGCGATTCCGGCAGCAACGCCAACACATCACCCGGCACCAATGTCCCGGCAGCACAGACCGTCAGCGGCGTAGCGGCCACCGGTGCCGCCATGCAAGGCGCCACCGTCACGCTCATGGACGCGACCGGCAAGTCGGTCAACTGCCCGGCCAACGCCACTACGGGGGCGTTCCAGTGTGCGGTGACGGGTCTCACCGCGCCGTTCGTGCTATCCGCCTCCGGCAACGTTGCCGACTCGCAGGCCACGCTGATCGCGCTATCCGCCAGCGCCGGCACGCAGACGATCAACATCACCCCCATCACCAACGCCATTGCCGCCACCATCGTGGGCGACAACCCGAGCAAGCTCCTGGGCAACACGGGCCTGCTGCAGAGCAAGGTGACCACGCAAAGCGTCTCCAGCACGGTGGCTGCATATGCCGCTGCGCTGGCCGACTTGCTGGCCTCGACAGGTAACACCGGGGTGGACCTGATCTCGGGCCCGCTGACCGCCGGCGCGCCGGGGCTCGACCGCCTGCTCGATCAGGTCAAAGTCAACGTGCTGCCGGACGGCAGCGTACAGATCAGCTCGGTGGCCGGTGCGTCGAGCGATACGCCCGCACAACTGCAGCTCTCCCCCGGCGTGGCGCCGCAAGCCAGCGACAAAGCCAGCCTGCCAAGCACGGCAACCATCAACGGCAACCCCGTCTCCAACCTGCCCACGGCCACCGACCTGGCGGCCCTGCAAACTGCCCTCAACCAGTGCTTTGCAGGCTCCACGGGTGCCGGGCGCACGGGCGGCAGCGTGCCCGTCTGCGGCCAGATCTTCGTGGATGACGTGACCAGCGGCGCGCGCATCAGCGGCGTGCCTTCGGCCTATCTGAACAACGGCATGACCGCCGACCAGGAATTCGGACCCGCAACCGGCGGCGGCACCCCCGGCCTGTTTGCTGACGACGCGATGAACAACGCCAGCTTCAGCCTGCCGGAGATCATCCGCGTGGCATCCAACAGCGGCGATACGCTGTGGGTCAAGCTCGCCTGGACCCGCGCCGATGGCCTGCGCGACGGCATGCAGCAACATGTGCAGGTGGCCGTGCAAGCCGCCTCGCGTGCGAGCGGCGACAACGGCTGGCGCATCGTTGGCAACCAGCGCGCCGTCCTCACCAAGGTCAACGCCAATGCGCAGAAGTGGGATTGGCTGAACAGCGCCACCGCCATGACCGGCACCAACGCGTTTGTCGATTCGATGAACATGCAGGTCGGGATCGTGGATGCCGGCGGCACACCGGTCGACTTTGCAATCGTCACCGGCCCGGGCCTGCGCAACGGGGTGTTCCTGCAGCCATCTTCCGGCACGTGCGACACGTTGAACATCCGCGCCCAGGTTGGCGCAGGCCAGACCGCGACGCAGCTTGCCGGGCTGAGCAGGCAAAACTCCTGCCGCAACAACTTCCGTCTGGCAGGCGTTGCGCAAGACCCGGCCAACCAGGGCCTGTTCACGTGGCCTGGCGACGCACCGCGCAACAATACGGCATGGGCCAAGCCGCAATTGACGGCATCGGAACTGGCGACCATCACGCCGTTCAGCGCCTACACGGTCGCCATCTACCAGGGTGGCAACACCAATCAGCCGTCCAAGACCTACACGGTCCGGCTGCGCACGCCGTCGCCTTCGCCCACGGCACTGCGCCAGTACACGTGGCAGGACATCTCGCAAGCCACACGCGACATCCTCACCCCGGGCACGGCATCGACGTTTGCGGGCGGCGCCACCCTGCCGGTCACGTGGACGACCAAGGCAGGTGTGCCGTTCGTGAAGCGCGTCAACGTGCAGATCCGCTCCACGGCTTCAGGCCAATCGCAGGTGTTCGTGAATGGTGTGGGCCGCGCCTCGCCGGCGGCGCCAGGTACCACGCTCACCGTCAACGTGGCGGGTGACCAGGGGGTGGCCTTCCCGGCAGTGGTGGGCTGGACTGGCACCACAGACATGTCGTTCACCAACATGTCGTGGGCAGATCCGCTTGACCTGAACTTCACTACGTCGGTCGAGTACGACCGCTAAACACGGAGCACACGGGGAAGTGCGGTGATCGGGCCCGCAAAGCTTGCCGCTTTGCGGGCCACGATCAACCCATCGTCGCCTCAAACACGCGCCGGTAGTTGCCGCCAAGAATCTGCCCCACCTCGGTCTGCGTGAAGCCGGCCTGCAGCAACGCAGTGGCCAGCGCAGGCAACTGCTTGTAACTGGTGAATACCGGCGGCTTGATGAAGCCGAGCATGTCGGTACCCAGCCCCACGTGCGCCACCCCCACCACATCGGCCATGCGCTTGATGCCCGTCGCCATGGCATCCAGGCTGGGGAAATCCGCCGCATTGGGCCATACGCCAATCACCCCGCCCGTCTCTGCCACCGCGCGCGCATGGTCGGCGGAAATCAATCGGCTGCGCGCCCTCGGCGATCTTGAAAGCGCCGTGTGCGACAGGACCAGCGGTTTGGTGGTCGTGGCCGCAGCGCGCTTGACCAGGTCGTACGTACCGTGGGCCACGTCCACCACAATCCCCAGCGTATTGCAGCGTCGCACCACCTCTGCGCCAAAGTCTGTCAGGCCACCATGCACGGGCGGCTCGGTCTGGATGTCACCAAGCTCATTCACGCGGTAGTGCGTGAGCTGCAGATGCCGCAGACGATGCTGCGTGTAGGCCTCGTCCACGCGTTCGATGCGACCCTCCAGAAAGTCCGCTCCCTCCGACGCGATGATGACGCTCGGGCCCTGCGTGCCCATGGCCGCCAGCGATGCGGCATCCGTCACCACATGCAGTTGCTCTTTATCGATCAAGCGCTGGGCACGCGCAAACTCGGTCAGGCCGAGCTGGTACAACTCGCCGGGCTCCGGCGTGCGGAAGGCTTCGAAACGGTTGCCGCTGGCGGCCACGTGCACCGCCGTTGTATCGGTGACGATGGCCAGGCAGATGACATGCATGCCGCCCGCCCGCATCGGTTCAGCTACCGGCAGGAAAGGCCGGTTGGCGCCCAACTTGGGATCGCGCGAAACGGTCACGCGGCCCGCATGGCTGTGGATGTCGATGGTGAGCGCGCCGGGAGGTGGCGTCCACGCGGTATCCGCCCCGGCATCGCCTTCGGTGTAGTTGGCGAAGTGGCCGGGTGCGCAAGCCGCCAGCCCCAAAGCGGCACCGGCAGCCAGGAACACGCGACGGCTCATGCGTGCTGACTGGGCCGCCGGTTGCACGGCAGTCGGCGCAGCGTCGACCAGTTGATAGCGCCACCCCGCCGGGTCGTCATGCAAGCGCAGCAGGCGGCCGCGCAGGCGGATGGCCTCGTCGCCCGTCGGCACAGGCTGTGTTGTGAACACCTCGATGCTCGTTGCCGGGTTGCGTGGCATGCTGCCGCCGCAGCAAGGCGCATCCGCCGAAAGCAAGAAGTAGTCTGCCGACGGCGCCGCCGCATCGAGCGGCAGCGCCCAACCCTCCATCTCGACAACGGTGTCGTGCAAGGCATCGGCCTCGCGTGTCTCGATGAGGATCCAGTCGATCGGCATGTGCGCTCCGCATGGTTGGGCTGCGGTATTGTGCGTGCGATCGTGACCGGGTGCTACCGCCCTCGCCTACACCCTGTTACGCACCGCCTGCCAGATTCGCCCTACCGGTACGGCGGTCACCTCCAGAAGCCGACGTGCGAACGGGCGGCCTCGTCCTCGATCAGCGGGCCGTGCACTTCAATCTGCCGCTGCCCGCGTACGAACACCTCGCGGCACGGTAGCGAGAACGTCGGGTTCTCGGGGTGGTCGCCCGTCAGCACCAGTAGATGGTGCTCCGACAACGCGTAGACCACGCGGCCGATGTTGCACCAGTAGATGGCGCCCGAGCACATGCAGCAGGGCTCGGCGCTGGTGTAGAGCGTGCAGTGGGCCAACTGCTCGGCCGAAAGAATCTTGGCGGCGGCGGCAGCGGCGGCCAGCTCCGCGTGTTGCGTGGGATCACCTTCTGGCGGCATGGAGTTGTTGCCGGCCGTGGCGATCACGTTGCCGTGCTCGTCAGCCACCAGCGCGCCGAACGGGTGGCGACCACGTTGGCGTGCATCGTCGGCAAGCTGGATCGCCTGGCGCAGCAATGCCATGTCGCGGTCGGTCAGTTGGGGTTGGGGGGCAGGTTGGTTCATGGTTAGGGCCTTGGTATGCGGGCGGAATCCGTGGCGTTCATTGCCGATGATCAGCTTAACGCCGCGCTGCCCCGCTGTACTGCCCCATTTCGCGCTACCCTTACGCCCCTAACGCCCCGATTGCCCCGCCGTACATTCGCTGTCACCGCTTCATGCCTACCCTGCAACACGTCGACCTGCGCGCCGACCCCGCCGCCCGCCCCTTCATCAAGGACGAGACTGTCCAGGTCGATTTCGCCGCGCAACCCGGCGAGTTGATGAGCCTGGAAGGCCCCAACCGCTACGCACCCGGCGATGCGCTCATCACGGGTTCAACGGGTGACCGCTGGGTGGTCTCGCGCGAGCGTTTCGATGCCAAGTACCTGCCAGCCGACGCATCGCTCGCGCACGGCCAGGCCGGCGCGTATCGCAATCGCCCGAGTGTGGTGCTCGCCAAGCAGATGAATGAACCCTTCTCGATGGCGCGCTCCGAAGCCGGCGACGTGCTGCACGGCCAGGCCGGAGACTGGGTCCTGCAATACGCCCCCGGCGACTACGGCGTCGTGCAGGCCCAGCGTTTCGCCAAGGTGTATCGCCCCGCCTGAAGCCACCCTACTGCGCCGTCTGCTGGCGCTCGACCTCGTGGTGCTTCATCTGCAGGTAGTCCTGCCACTCCAGTTCGTGCAACTGGCGCGGGTATTGCTCCGTGGCGTTGAACCACGTGGTCAGGCGTTGCTGCAGGCGTTTCTCCGACGGCACGGAAAGCGCCTTCAAATAGGCATCGATGGCAAGGTAGTAGCGCATCGTGTTGCGCTCAAGCAGGCCGCGCACGCCGCCCACGTATTCAGGCTCTGCGCCCGATGAGGATTCCGCTGTCCTGGTAAAGCCGACCTTGCCACTGCCCACGGTAGCGAGGTACGTCCGCATCGCCAGCCGGCCGGCGGCGCCATAACCGTAGGCATAGGTCAGGTGCAGGAAGGTGTGGTTGCCGCCGCCCGGCGCAGGCATGGCTTCCAGCGCGATGTGGTAATCCCGGGTGCTGAACGGGCCGGATTCCGCACTGAGTTCCACACGGAAGTAGTCCGCGCTACTGACGACGGGGTGATAGCTGAACTCGAGCCGGTAGCTGCTGGAGAGCGACTCTTCCACCTTGCGGCCCAGGTTCACGTCGAGCACGTTGCCGCTGGCGCCCTTCGTCGCGTGGCAGTACTTGATGTTCAGATGCAGGATCAGCACGTCGCACCAGTTGGCGGCGCCCTGCGCCGGGTCGTCCAACGCCCCCCTCACGGTGGCGAACGGGTAGTCGAGCACACTATAGATGTCGCTCTTGAGCCTGTCGGGCGTCTCGGTGGATTCGAGCACCAGCGGGCGATGGAACGCGTTGTCAGCCAGTTGCGGCGCGAGGCTCTGGTACTTGTCGTGCAGGGCCTGGGCGTTCTCTGCATGCGCAGCCGGGGGCAGGCACCAGCAACCGACCATCAGGGCGATGGCGGCCAGCCAGCCGGCGTTTCCAGCGTTTCGGTAGGAAGAGGGTTGCATGATGTGTTTGTGAGGTGGTTGCTGCATTCTAGGAGCCGCGACACCAACCAGCCCGCAACAAACGATCCACGCGTGGTGAACACGTCATGCGGCGTTCCGTCATCACAGCAGGTGCGACCGGCTCGGTAAAATGAAGGCATCCTCTTCTCCTGCCGTCCGGCACCATGCCCTCCCCGTTTGCAACGCTGCGTGAACGCATCGCCAACCAGGTCCGCGGTCTGACGCGCGCCACCGGCGGCCTCACGCTCGACATCGCCTCGCCGCCCGGCGATCCCGGCCTGTTCGGCCCAGATGCCGTCTGCTGGCAGGTCCATGCCGATTTCCCCGCAATGATGGCGGGCGGCATCAGCGCACTGCTATTGCAAGCGCTGCACCCGCGCGCACTGGCCGGCGTGTGGGACCACTCCAACTTCCGAGAAGACCTGCAGGGGCGCCTGGGCCGCACCGCGCAGTTCGTGGCGGGCACCACCTACGGCAGCCGGCACGACGCGCTGACCCTGATCGAACACGTCAAGGTCATCCACGGCCGCATCCAGGGCACGGCGCCTGATGGCCGGCCGTACTCCGCCAACGATCCGGACTTGCTCACCTGGGTGCACGTGGCTGAAATGTCGAGCTTCCTGGCCGGCTATCTGCGCTATGTGGACGGCAGCCTGAGCGGCGCCAACCAGGACCGCTACTTTGCAGAGACCGCGTTGATTGCCGAACTGCTGGGCGCTGCAAACGTGCCGAAGTCCCGCGCGGCGGTACAGGCTTACCTGAATGCAATGCGCGCGGAGCTGGTTGCGAGCGATCGCACACGCGCCGTGGTGGAAGTCTTGATGACGTGGCAGGCGCCGCGGCCGGGGCTGCAACCGGCAGTGCGCGTTTTTCTCGATGCCGGTATTCAGTTGCTGCCGCCGTGGGCCATGCAGATGCTGCAGTTGGAGCGGCCGCCGCTGCGCGCCGCCTTCAGCGCTGCCGCCATGCGCACCGTGGCACCGACACTGCGCTGGGCGCTGTACGAAGGCAGCGTCGCGCGCCGGGCCCGCCGTCGGGCCCTGGCACCAAGCGTTTCGTAGCGCTCAATCCACCACTGCGTGCGCGACCGACACCTTCCCGCGCAACGCCTTCTCCTCGAGCTTGAACAGCAGCAGGGGCGCAACGACCGACACGGCTGCCGCAAAGAAGAACAGGTGGCGGAACGCCGTCTCGCCCTCACGCTGCAATGCTTGTGCGTTGGCATTGTTGCTGGCCAGCGCCGCGTGGAACAGATCCATCAGCAGATCCCCACCGGCAGCCACTTGCGCGTCGGGCGCGGCCTGACGCAGCAGCGCAATCAGCACTGAAGTCAGCACCGCCACACCCACGGCACCACCCAACAGGCGCGAGAACGCCGTGAGTGCCGTGGCCAGCCCCACCGTCTCAGGCGGAACGGCGTTCTGCGTGGCAACCAGACCGGTCGGAAACTGCACGCCAATCGCCAGACCCAGCACGATCATCGCCAAGGTCAGCGCCAGCACGTTGTGCGGGTCCAGCAAACCGAGCGAGGCCACGGCAAACGGCACCACGCAGGCACCGCTGATCATCAACGGCTTGTAGCGACCGCTGTGCGTCATCCACTTGCCAGCCAGGAAGGCGCCAAGCGGAATCGACAGCGTGAGCGGCACCAGCCGCAGCGCCGCGGCATCGGGGCTGGCGCCTGCCACCATCTGGAAGCGCAGCGGCATCAGCACCGACGTGGCGATCAATTGGAAGAAGCACAGGAACAGCGCCGCGCAGCAGATCGTGACCGTGCGCACACGGAACATCGACAGCGGAATGATCGGCTCGGCCGCGCGATTCTCTTGCCAGACGAACGCGCCCAGCACCACCACCGCCCCCACCAGCAGGCCGAAGTTGTCAGGCTGCATGAGCGGCACGCCCTGGCCCACGCGGGTAATCATCACCAGCAATGCGGTCAGCCCCACGGCAAACAGCACCACACCCGGCACGTCGATCGGGCGACGCTGATGCGCCACCGGCAAATGCCGCAGCGCGCGACGCACCACCACCAGCGCAACAAGCCCCAGCGGCAGGTTGATCCAGAAAATCCAGCGCCACGACAGGTAGTGCGTCAGGTAGCCGCCAATCACCGGGCCGGCCAAGCTCGCCATGGCCCACATGCCGCTCACATAGCCCTGGTAGCGGCCGCGTTCACGCAGCGGCACCACATCGGCAATGGTGGCCTGTGCCACCGAGATCAGCCCGCCGCCACCCAGCCCCTGCAGCACGCGCGCCACCAGCAGCATCGGCATGCTGGTCGCCAGCGCGCACGCCACCGAGGCCAGCACGAACAGCACAATGGCCGTGGTCAGCATGGCGCGGCGGCCGTATAGGTCACTGAGTTTTCCGTAGATGGGCGTAACGACGGTGGAAGCCACCAGGTAGGCCGACACCAGCCACGCCATCAGCGCAAAACCGTTGAACTCCCCCGCAATGACGGGCAACGCCACCGCGACAATCGTTTGCTCCAGCGCCCCCAGCAGGATGGCGAGCATCAGCCCGCCCATCACCACCATCACCGGAATCTCGGGCACCGGCGGCGCGTCGAGCGAGGCAGCCAATGGCGCTGACACGGTATCGGGAGTGGGCTGTTCGAGGTTCGGGCGGGAAGACATGAGAGCGCGCGTGAGCAGCCGGGCAGCGTCACGGAAAGGCAGGAACGAAGCCGTTGATGATACTGCTGATCGGCAATCGTTGCAGCGTCAACGATCGGCGCTGGGGCCGCGCTCCTCATAGCAGCCCGTCTGCACGCGGGCCGTGATGGGCGGCAGTTCGACGGCAAGGAACTCGATGAACGCGCGCACGGCCGGCACCAGCCCGCGGCGTGACGGAAACACCGCGTGAAACTGGTGCATCTGCAGCTTGTATTGCGGCAACAGTTGCACCAGCCGGCCGTCGTGCAGCGCTTCGGCACACTGGTTGGTCGGCAATTGCGCCACCCCTACGCCGGCAATGGCGCTCAGCCCCAGCAGGCGCAGATCGTCGGTGGCCAATACTGGCTGGCACTCGATGTCGACCGCCCCCTCGGGCCCGGCCAGGCGCCAACGCGAGCGCTCTGAGCTCACAGCACCCAACCACAGTCCGCGCACACCCTGCAACGATTCCGGTGTCTCAAACGGCCCGTGCTCGGCCACAAATTCCGGGCTGGCAACCAGCACCTGGTTGCTCACGCCAAAGGTCCGCACCACGAGGTTGGAATCGTCCAGCGTTGAGCGCACGCGCAGCGCCACGTCATACCCTTCGCTGATCACATCGACGCGGCGGCTGGTCACATCCAACTCCAGCCGCACATCCGGGTGGGCGCGCAGAAATTTCGGCACGACCGGCGCCATGAACAGGCTCGCCACCCCCACTGGACAGCTCACCCGCAAGCGCCCGGAGGGTTTTTCGCCGGCGTGCTCGGCCACCTCAAAGGCGGCATTGGCGGCCTGCGTCATGGTCTCGCAATGCGTGTAGAACGCCGACCCCACATCCGTGACATGCACGGCACGTGTTGACCGCTGCAGCAGCCGCACCCCCAACCGCGCCTCCAGATCGGCCACGCGGCGACTCACGCGTGACTTGGGAATCCCCAACGCCCGTGCGGCGCCAGAAAAGCTGCCGTGCGTCACCACGCTGGCAAACAGGACGAGGTCGTTCAGGTCTTCCATGGCTGTTCTCCAAGATTCACGCACATTGTCCCACTCATAGAACGATGTGTGCTGATTCGACCCACTACTGGAACTTGGTGCGCCGCACTATCTTTGCAGCAACCCACCTTTTTCTTGGAGAGACACCATGCAAGTCCTTCACATCGATTCCAGCATCCTCGGCGACGCTTCGGCCTCGCGCATCCTGACCGCCGCCATCGTCGACGAGCTGCGCCGTGAGAACCCCGAAGCCATCGTCGCCCGCCGTGACCTGGCCGTGGAAGCCATTCCCCACCTGGACGGCGCCATTGCCGCCGGTTTCCGCGCCACGGGCAGCAACGATTTTGACGATGCTACCCGCGCTGAACATGCCCGCTCGGAAGCGCTGGTCAACGAACTGCTCGCCAGCGACGTGATCGTGGTCGGCGCCCCGATGTACAACTTCTCGGTGCCGAGCCAGCTCAAGGCCTGGGTTGACCGCGTGGCGCAAGCCGGCCGTACGTTCAAGTACACGGAAAACGGCCCGGTCGGCCTGGCCGGCGGCAAGAAGGTAATCGTCGCCTCCACGCGCGGTGGCGTGTACTCGATTGGCCCGGCCGCCGCTGTGGACTTCCAGGAAGCCTATCTGAAGGCCGTGTTCGGCTTCCTCGGCATCACCAATGTGCAATTCGTGCGTGCCGAAGGCCTGGCCATGGGCCCGGATGCCCGCACCCAAGCCATGGAAGCCGCGCACACCGCGATGCGCGATGTGGTGAATCAGGCCGTGGCAGCCTGAACGAAGACGGGGCGCGGCGCACGGGACGCACCGCCGCTGGATTCGCGCAACGCCAAACGGGCGCCTGCAGCAATGCGGCGCCCGTTCTTCATGGGCAGGTGAAAAACAACAGGCGGAACCGGCTGCTGACTATTCGTCGCGGTGCTCTCGCGCCTGGTGCATGGCTTCCAGGGTGCGGCGCGTACGCAGCTTGCGCCACATCACCGGCACGACAATCGCCGTGGCGATCAGGCAGGGCACAGCCCAGGCAATGGTGGATTCCAGAAAATTCGTCATGATGCGTTCCCCCCGACACATATTGCCGACGCGCGCGGTCAGGTGGGCGCGCATCGCGTAGTCCCCGCAGGGCGTCATTGCGCCCTGACATGTCTCTATGAACAGCTATCGGCGCGAGGCCTTCCGACTTGAATGCCCAACGTTTGCTGTTTGTTGTATTTCCCGCCTATCACGGCGATCTGTCAATAGATTGGAGATAAGTTTGTAGAACATTGTGGCGCGCCCCAGACAGGCCCACCCGGCCTGGTGCGGCGTCTCACGGCTGCATGCCGCTCCACGGTCTGTTCGCAAAGGTAACGGCAAATTACGCCAATCCGTGTGCCGCACGCAGCAAGGACAGCCCGAGCCGTGAATTGCCTGCCCGGGCATCGCAGTTTTTCTTACAAACGGTAAAGCGCGGTTGCGAGGCGTTTCCATAGAGTGAGGCCAAGTCCAACAACACACCCGGAGCCTCATCATGAAACGCACAATCGCCTTGCTGATTCTTGCCGCTGCAGCCGCTTCCTCGCTGAGTGCTTGCGTGGTCGTGCCGGCCGGTGGCTACTACGGCCCGCACTACTACCATCCGTACTACCGCGGCTATTGATCGACGCTAACGACGCCGGAGGCTGATCAGTCGCCGGCGTCGGCGCTGCCGGCTTGGTCGTTCTCAGCGGGAGATTGCTGCGCGCGGCCTTCGGCAAACGCCTTGCGGATCAGCGCGCCGCATGCCGCGCTGCGCACGTAGGCGCGTGGGGCAAGCGTCTCGCGCGCGATCATGCCGTAGTAGCGCTTGTCGGCAGTCACCCACGGATAGAAGCCAAACGCACCGGGCGAGCTATACGCGCGGTCGCCGCCGGGCTGGTCTTCGATCCAGTAGTTGAGCGCGTAGTGCCACGGCAGTGCGGCGGGTGTGCTCACGGCAGTTGGGCAACTGCCGGGCTCGGTGCACACGGCATGTTGACCGAGCATCTTGCCGAGCAGGTAGTCGCCCCGAATCAGTCGACGCAGGAACTGGCCATACGCCGCGGGCGTAGCGATCATGCCGCCGGCCGGTTCCGGCGCCAGATATTTGATGCCGAGCGGCTTGTCGGCGTCACGCATGCCGGGGGTGTGACCAAGCTCGCGATCCAGCTCTTCGCTGAGGGTGGCCGCATCGGCGCTGCCCAAGCCCAGGTCCACCAACAGCTTCTGGTCATGACCGCCGTTGTAGCTGAACCGGCCAACATGGCCCGGCGTGAACGCATCGTTGCGCCCGCGGCGAAAACAGCTCTGCACCGTATCGTTGCGATTGCACAGGAACGGGTTGAGTGCGTCGTAGCCCGAGCGCATGGTAAGCGCATCAATCTCGGTCGGCGTGAGCTTGCCGCGCGTGCGCTCGACCACGTAGGCGCCAAACACCCATTTGGAGGCGGACGCGAGCCGCACCGTCTTGTTGGCGCCAATGCGCTGGCCCTGCTGGCCGCGCATGAGCACGCCGCCTGCGTCGCCGATTTCCCAGTAGTAGTCGCCCAGGCGCTGACAATTGCCGGCGTGCGCCAGCGTCGATTCAACGGCGGCACGGCGCATTGCCAGACTTGGCTCTTGCGCATGCACCGCCTCGGTCACTCCAGCAACCCCGACCGCCCCCACGGCTGCCAGCACGGCGACCGAACGTCGGCCAAGCCCTGCCAGCGCCCGAGGCTTCCGGGCGCGTTTTGCTTCCGTCATGTGTGGTTTCCTGCTTTTTTTATGATGTTTGTAGCCGCCAGCACTCTACCTCGTGTTGATGGCGTTTCCCACCTCGTGACGTTGTCATCGCACTGCAACATCCGACCTTTGGAAAAAGGGCATGACTCTAGTCGCCCCGCCTTGCGGGAAGATTGTCCGATTTGCCTCAAACTCGTTTGAAACGTAAGCGTTTGCGTCTCCGATAATCGCCTTTTCAACCCTGGCAAAACTCAGCATATTCCCTCCCCCAATATGTCTTAGATCGCACGGACGTGAGCCAAATGGAGTAGAGAAATCATGCCAAGGCGCACTAGCGCTCCGCGTAGAGTGTCCTAGAATGCAACCGAAGAAAAGCAGAATTAAATAAAACTAAATACGCAGGAAACACAAGGCTGTCGGGAGCAAGCCATGGGAACAATGAAACGGGGAAGCGCGGGACTGTCGGCCCGCTTGGGGTGGGAACGTCACACTGCTGGGTCACCAGTGATCCTGCAGTTCATTCCAACGCGACGACGGTTGTTTCAAACATCGCGCATTCCGCAGACACGCGTTCCGGTTGTTTTGCTTTGGCTGCTGATCATCTCAATCGTGATCGGTGTCGGTCGTGTGCTTCTGCACCGTTTGTGGTGACCAAAACAATAGTGAACAGAATCTGTACGGGGAAGGTCGCAGCGCGAGAGCAAAACCGCAGTCAGCACCGAATTGACAGACCGTATAACGGCACCGAGGGATAGTCTGACCCGCTTCATTGGGTCAATTGCATCCGGATGGCATTGGTATCTGGAGCATCGTCTTCCCTCCTTTCGGAAACCACGCTCCCGCATGTGATCAATGCGCCGCGAAAGCGGCATGTGGAGCACGCCGCCCAAACAGCGTGCTTGATCATTGGGGGGAGCATCATGAACATCTCGTTCACCGGTAAGACTTTCAGGTCTGTGGGGGACCTGTTCTTCCAAGCCATCGTCGACGGCAAGGTCGTGAGCTGTTTTGTCACGTCTGAAGCGCTGTCGTTGTGCGATTGCGCGCATCAAAAAGCCACCGCCGAAGACGTCTATCGCAGCTATCGCGACTGGATCGAGCAAGCTGCATCGGACTTGATCCGTGCGGGCGCGCTCGCACCGGTCATCGTGCGCGGCCGTGATCTGGCAGCTTCGCGTGCATCGCTGCCACATGGTGGTGTGCCGGCGTACGACCTGGATCGCGCACGTCAATTGCGCTTGGTCCCGCGCGCGTCACGCTGAACGCCGGCTGAGCAACACGAACATGCGGCCTCGCGGGGCCGCATGTTTGTCTGCACCGGGTGGAAGCGGCGGCGGCCATCAATCCGCTGGAAAATCGTCTTCCCAGTATTCCTGGGCGTTGCGGCCTGTTTCAGGGCGAGCGGCTTCGCGCAGGCGCAATTCAACGCGCCGGATTTTTCCCGAAATGGTTTTGGGTAACTCGGCAAACTCGATGCGCCGCACGCGCTTGTAAGAAGCCAGCCGGCTTTGGCAGAAGCGCAGGATGTCGTGCGCCAGTTCGGGCCCGGGCTCGTGTCCAGCGCGCAGCACCAGGAAGGCTTTCGGCACGGCCAGGCGCACGGGGTCGGGGCTTGGCACGACTGCGGCCTCGGCGATGGCGGGATGCTCGATCAGCACGCTTTCCAGCTCGAACGGGCTGACGCGATAGTCCGACGCCTTGAACACGTCGTCGGCGCGGCCAACGTACGTGAGGTAGCTGCTTGCATCACGCGCGGCAATGTCAGAGGTGTGATATACGCCACCGCGCATGGCCTCGGCGGTTTTTGCGGCGTTGCCGGCATAGCCTTCCATCAGCCCCGTCGGGCGTGATTTCAATTCTATGCAGATCTCTCCTTCCTCAGTCTCGTTGCCATCGGGGTCGCGCAAAGTGATCTGATAGCCGGGCAGCGGCCGGCCCATGGAGCCCGGCTTGACCGGCTGCCCCGGGCTGTTGCCGACCTGGCACGTGGTTTCGGTCTGGCCGTAGCCATCACGGATGGTGATGCCCCAGGCCGCACGTACACGCTCGATCACCTCGGGGTTGAGCGGCTCGCCTGCGCCGACGAGTTCACGCAACGCAGGCTTCCAGGCGGCCAGGTCCTCCTGAATCAGCATGCGCCACACGGTGGGCGGCGCGCACAGCGTGGTCACCTTGGCACGACACAGCACGTCGAGCACGGCCTTGGGTTCGAAGCGCGCGTAGTTGTAGATGAAAATCGTGGCGCCGGCATTCCATGGCGCGAAGAAACAGCTCCACGCATGCTTGGCCCAGCCGGGTGAGCTGATGTTCCAGTGCACGTCGCCCGGGCGTAGGCCGATCCAGTACAGCGTGGAAAGATGCCCGACCGGATAGCTCGCGTGCGTGTGCATCACCAGCTTGGGTTTGGACGTGGTGCCGGAGGTGAAATACAGCAGCAGCGGATCGCTCGCCTGCGTTGGCGCGTCGGGCGTGAATTCAGCCGAGGCACCGTACGCATCTTCAAAGTGGTGCCAGCCCGCAGGCGCCTTGTCCGTGCCAACCACGATGCGCGTAAAGGTGCCCGAGACGGCATCGAGCTTGGCGCAATCCGCCCCGCCTACGATCACGTGCCGCACGTCGCCCATGGCGATGCGCTCACGCAGGTCTTCGGCTGTCAGCAGCGTGGTCGCGGGGATGATGACGGCGCCGATCTTCATGCTGGCGAGCATCACATCCCACAGTGCTGGCACGTTGCCGAGCATGAGCAGGATGCGATCCCCACGCTGTACACCCAGCGCGCGCAAATGGTTGGCCACGCGCGCAGAACGCTCGGCCATCTGTGCAAACGACAGGCGCGTTTCGTTGCCCTGGTCATCGAGCACCCAGAGGGCGATCGCGTCATTGCCGCGCGCCATGGTGTCGAAGTAGTCGAGCGCCCAATTGAAGCGATCCAGCGTCGGCCATGCGAAGTCGCGTACGGCGGTGTCGTAATCCTCACGGTGTGCGAGCAGAAAATCGCGGCACCGCAGGAATGCATCCAGCGAGGTCATGCCAGTCTCCTGTGATTGGATTGCGCGCGCCTCGTGTGGGCACGTTCTGTCCGGGCGCTCTGAAAACGCACCAGCAACTGCCACTCCAACTTATAGGAGGAAATGCCCCGCCAGACCAGCCCGGAGTCACCCGGGCCGCATGCTCATTGGCTCATTGCGAGCGCGGCGGCGAAGGTGGCGGAGAGCGCAGAAAACGGCCACCGCCCAGGCTCAGCCATGCCCACGCCGCGGCCGCAGCCACCGCGCCCAGCACAGCGCCCCATTGCGCGCAGACCAACATCAGCTCGATCGCACCCGACATGCCCGGCAGGATCAGCGGCCACGCCGGTTCGAGCCAGCCGTCGGCATCGAACCATGCACCGCGCCCAGCACCCGTCGCCAGCTCCACGGCCAGCAGCGCCGCGTTGACGGCCGCGAACGCCATGCCGCTGTGCGCCAGCACGCGGCTGAACACCGGCAGTTCATACAGGGGCTTGAGATGCTGGATATGCCGCGTCAGTGTCCATGCGCAGACGATCAGCAGTGCGATGCTCAGGGCCGCCATGGGCGCCGGGCTGCGCAGGCATACACCCAGCGCGATCCAGGCCAGCGCGTTGATCTCGTGGCGCCGATAGATGCGCAGTGCACGCGCGGCGTGCAGCAGGCCAATCGGGGGAACACCGGCAGAAGCCATGATGCGCTCCATCAGCGGATGGGTTGATGCGGTGCCGCATGTCAGCGCGCCGCAACGGTGTTTGCAGTGTATCGACGCGTTTGAACGCAAGCGAGTTCAAACAGCACGCCTCCCCCGAATGGCCGACACGCTTGGCGTCAGGCCTCGCGCAAATGCTCGATCAGTTGTCGTGCAAAGACCGGCAGGTCGTCAAAACTGCGTACGCAGATGCGCAACAGACGTGTCGCCCAGGCATCGGTCAGGCGCACGCGGCGAATGCCCATCGAGCGCTGCAGCCGGATCGCCGCATGCTCGGGAATGACGCCCACGCCCACGTTGCGCTCCACCATCCGGCACACCGCATCAAAGCTGCGCAACCGCACGCGGTATTTGAGTCGGTAGCCGGCGCGTGCGGCATGGCCGGCCAGGTAGGCCTGCAGGGCGTTGTCGCCCGTCAGGCCGACAAAGGCTTCCTGCAATGTCTCGACGAAGGCCAGTTCGCGGCGCTCGGCCAGCGGATGATCACGCGCGGTGACCAGCACCAGACGGTCATGGCGAAAAGGAAACGTCTCGAGCCCCGACAAATCCACCGCGTCGTTAACGATGCCGATGTCGGCCCGCCCCTGCGCAATCGCCTCGACAATCTCATGGCTGACCAGCTCTTCCAGATCGATGTCGACCTCAGGGTGGGCGGCCAGGAACGCGCTCAGTGTTTCGGGCAGGAACTCGGTCATGGCGGCCGTGTTGGACAACAACCGCACGTAGCCCTTCAGCCCGCGCGCGTACTCGCCCAGCTCACCGCGCATGCGGTCCATCTGCTGCAGAACAACGCGCGCGTGGTGCGCCAACGTACGGCCGGCGGCGGTAGTCTCCACGCCGCGCCGGTTACGCGTCAGCAGTGGCGCCCCCAATGCCTCTTCCATGCCGCGAATACGCGCGCTGGCCGACGCGAGCGTCAGGTGCGAACGCTCAGCACCGGCGGTAATGCTGCCGGCCTCAGCCGTATGCAGGAAAAGTCGCAAATCAGTCAGATCGAAGCGCATGGCGGGGCAAAATCGGCTTAAGCCTCAGTTTCAGCCTGAGGCTGAATCAATGTATCGCAGATTGTGGCGGGGTCGCCAGTGGCAGAAACTGAGGCATCTTCCAACACAGCATCTCCAACGCCCCCAATGGAATCCGCCACGCTGCTGCTTTTTGGCGCGGGCCTGCTCGCCGGCATGATGAATGCGCTGGCGGGCGGCGGCTCGTTCGTCACCCTGCCCGCGCTCATGTTTGCGGGCGTGCCGTCGGTTGCGGCCAATGCGTCAAGCACGGTCGCATTGCTGCCTGGCGCGGCCACCTCGGCGTGGGCCTATCGAAGCGACTATCGCGGGTTCGAGCAGGTTTCGATGCGCGCCATGGTGGCGGTCAGCCTGGTGGGCGGCCTGGCGGGCGCCCTGCTGTTGATGAACACGTCTTCGCGCGCGTTCGACTTCATTGTGCCGTGGCTGTTGCTGGTGGGCACCCTGGCGTTCACGTTTGGCAAGCAGGCTGGGGCGTGGTTGCGTCAGCACATGCAGATCAACCGCACGATGCTGCTGATCGCCCAAGGCGGGCTGGCCATCTACGGCGGCTACTTTGGCGGCGCGGTGGGGATCATGATGATGGCGGTCTGGGCCCTGTTCGGCCACGACGACATCAAGGCACTGAATGCCTCGCGCACGCTGCTGGTGGGCGCCACCAATCTCGTTGCCGTGCTGTGCTTTGCGCTGGCCAAGATGGTCTGGTGGCCACAGACGCTGGTCATGCTGGTGGCCGCAGCACTTGGCGGCTATCTGGGCGCGCACGTCGGCAAGCGCCTGCCCGTGCCGGTCGTGCTGGCGCTCATTTCGACCTTCGGCTTTTCGATGACGGCTCTGCTGTTTTGGCGCGCCTGGTCTCACGCTTGAACATGAGGAGAACCGCCATGTCACACATGCAGCCTCATCCGACGCATCGCACGCGCGCACCGCGTGCCCATCGCGATGCCGCGCCGATGCACGCATCGCGCCACGCCGCGCACGACGCATGGCATGCCCGCCCCACCGAAGCAAAGGCACCTGAATCGAAAATGATCGGCGCACAAACGGTGTTCTACGTTGCGCGCGGTATTGCCATCTTGCTGGCGGCGATGGCCGTGGGCCTGAGCGCGACATCCGACGAGACCGAGCGGCCGGCCACCGTATACCCCACTTCGTCGCACGCGACAGCGCGTTGAAGGCACGCTATCATCCGCCCCCGCGGCGCGGATCGGGCAAAGAAAAAGCCCGCGGGCCGGGGGGCGAGCGGGCTTAACATCTTCAGCCTTTGACGACGAAAGATGGTCGGGTGTGCTTTGTGAACGAGCAATGCGCCGGAATTCACAAAGCGAGGCCATTATAAAAAGTACACGTCCCCCGACATACCCCAACAACGAGGGGGGTCCGCGCCGTTTTCTTTAATGACTGTTCACACTTCCGGTAAGGGAGACCTCGTCCAACCATCTGCCGATCGTTGCTTGCGGCGCGGCGCCGCCGGGTGACATCAA
This sequence comes from Ralstonia sp. A12, assembly GCF_000801955.1. Lineage (GTDB taxonomy): Bacteria > Pseudomonadota > Gammaproteobacteria > Burkholderiales > Burkholderiaceae > Ralstonia. The sequence continues at coordinate 203,710 of NZ_JSZO01000011.1, read as the reverse complement.
GCGCGGGCGTTGGCTTCCGACATCACGCGGATGCTGCGCTCGATGCGAATCTGCACAATCAGCATCACCAGCATGATGAATGCCGAGAACAGCGCGGCAATCATGTACAGCGAGATATAAACGCCCGAGCGCTTGCCGCTGGCATCCAGCTTGGCCTCGTCCTTCTCGTTGGAGATGCGCTCCTTCTCGGTGGCGTAGGCTACGTGGTAATCGACAAACACCTTGTTGACGATCGCATAGAACGCTTCGCTCGTCTTGGCTTGCTTGGCAACGTCGGCGCGGCCCAACACCTGATCCAGGTAAGCCGTTTGCGAGGTCAGGAACGGCTCGCCCTGGTCGGGGTCTTCCAGCGCGCCGGTCACCAGTTCATGCACTTCCGCCTTGTCAAACTGGAACGACACACCCAGCAATGCCTTGCCATGCTTGTTGATAACGTCGGCAAGCGCCGTTTCCTGCTTGGCCGCACCTGGGTGCTGTTTGGCCGCATCGCCATCGGCGCCCTCTGCCGCTTCGTCGTCGAGCTTGAAGGCCGCGGCCTTGATGTTGATGGTTTCCGAGACGGGTGCCGGCTTGGCGTTGTAGTCGCTCACCGCGTTCACCGCCAGCAGCACCACACCCACCAGCACGACGGTGGCCAGCGTCAGCACCAGAATCCGCATCAGTTGCAGATAACCGCTTTCGACCTTATTGAGAACGCTCATTTCCCTGCCTTTGTTGTTGAAGAATTGGGGCGGGGATTATTTCAAAACGAGCGTCCGGGTAGGTTAAGAGAGCTTAGTGTGCGAGCGCCGCTTCCAGTGCCTCTGGCGTGAGCAAGCCGCTCGATGCATGGCGCTTGCCGTCGGCACGCAGGATGATGGTGCGCGGCATCTCACCCTGCCAACCTGGGTCCAGCGCGGCGCGCATGCGCTCGGGCATGGCTTCGGCATTGGCGTATTGCGGCATGCGTGCCAGGCCAACCTTGCTGTCGCGCGCTAGCGGCGCCAGCGCACGGTTCATCATGTCGGCCTGCTCTGGGCCATCCATTGCCACCATCACGACATCCACGTTCTGCTTGGCGGTGTGCCGCCACTGCGCAATGCGGGCGATGTTCTCGCGACAGTAGCTGCAATCGAGCGACCAGATCTCGACGATGAGCGGGCGGGTACGTGGCGTTTGCAACAGCGCAGGTACGTCGCGCGCGTACAGCGGCTGAAAGCGCAATGCCTCAGCAGCTTGTGCAGTGATGGCAGCGGCAGACAGCGCCAACCCCATCGCCAGCGTCTTCAAGCGGATAGTCATTGAGATGCTTCCAGTGATGGATTGGACGGACTGGCACTGTCGATATTCATCAAGCGGTAACCCTCAGCCTGCGTGCGCCACGACAGGTAGACATGGCCGTCGCGCGCAAGCAGTTGCGGATGGTCGCTGCCGCCATCGGTTTGAGCCAGGCTGACTGGGGTCGTCCAGTGCGCACCGCCGTCGGTCGATTTGCGTAGCAGGATCTGCATGTGGTCATCGGCAAACTGCTTCCAGACGAGCCACAGCGCGCTGTCCGCCGCCAGCAATGCCGGGTGCGATGCCTGCGCCCCCGCTTGCGCGGAACCCGCAAACGCCCAGGCATCGCCAATCGGCCGGCCATCCGCCGAGAGACGGCTGTAGAACAACCCCGGCTTGTCCTGCTGTACCGAGAACCACGCCATGTGCCGTACACCATCGGCCGTTACGGCCAGGGCCGGGCCGTGGTGCGGGCAGGCATCGACGCGCCATTCAGAGAACGTGGCCCGCGTGATGGCAAACGGCGTGTTGTCGACCGGCAAAGTCGCCAATGCGTGATCGCGAATCTGGCCGGCAAACACGTTGCGCCACAACGCAAGCATGTGGCCGTTGGCATCCGGCGCCAGTGCAATGCGGCAGCACTCGCAGGTCTGGTCGATGACCTTGCGCTCCGGCGCGAACGTGGCGCCCCGGTCGGTGGACACGGTGTAGTACACCGCCGCGCCGTCGTACGGCTGCTTGGCCGCCTGCGCGCGCAGCAGATCACGCTTGTCGATCCAGGTGACGAAGATCCGGCCCTCGCTATCCACGGCAATCGAATCGAAGCGGTGCGTGATCGGTTGGCGGTCATGGTGGACGATCACCGGAGCACTCCACGTCTTTCCGCCGTCGAGCGAGCGCGAGAAGCGCACGTAGCCCGTGTACGGCGCGTCAAGCGGGCGTGACCAGCTCACGTACAGCGCGCCATCGGGGCTGGCAATCACCTTGGGGCGGTTCTCGCCGTCGGTGTAGATCGGCTCGGGCTGCGGGTTCACGCGCTGCGGCTTGGAGAGCGTCTTGCCAAGATCATCGGACGACGCCACCACCACGTACTGCCCTTCCGCCCACGTCACCCACAAGCGCCCTGCTTTATCAAACGCGGCGGTGGTGGCGAGCTGCGGTTTGGCTGCAGCCTTGCTGGCCATGGCGCCGTGGTCGTGGCCTTCGTGCGCGATGGCAACCGCCGCTGCCAAGGCCAGCAGCAGGCCAGCTGTCCACCGCGGAATCGAATGCATTACAGACGCCATTTCAGTTGTCCATAGAACGTGCGCGACGGATACGGGTGGTACACGAAGTACCGCCGATCGGTCAGGTTGTCGACGCCAAGTGCCAGCGTGAAGTGCTTGTCGATGCGGTAGCTGGCTTTGAGATCCACCGTGAAGAAACTGCTCGTGCCGCCATAGACATTGGGCAGCACGTCGGTGTTGTCGAGCGTGCCATATTGCCGGCCCGAATAGCGGACACCCGCGCCCACCGTCCAATCCGGCGTGGCATGCCAGCTCGCAAACAGGTTGGCGCGCACGCGCGGCATGCGCGGCCAGGTCTTGTCGACATAAGTGGGGTTGGCGGCATCCTCCAGCGTCTTCGACTGCGTGAAGGCAACGTTGGCCTCCACGTCAACGCCGCGCCCCCCCACGTCATGCAGCACGTCCTGCCCCGAATACGCCAGCTCGATGCCGCGCGTGCGTACGCGGCCGACGTTCTGCACATTGGTCACGTTGGGCGTGACCAGGATGTTGGTCTGCGTGTAGATGCTGTCGCGCACGTCGCTCTGGAACAGGCTGGTGCGCAGCACGCCGTACGGCACGGCCTGCTCGACGGTGAAGTCGAAATCATTGGCGCGCTCGGGCTTAAGGTTCGGGTCGTTGTTGACGATGGTGTTGCCGCTGATCGTGCCCTGGAACAACTCCGCCACCGTCGGGAAGCGCACCGCACGGCCATACGACAGGCGCAGCAACGTGTCTTGCGTGGCTTGCCATTGCACGGCGGCCTTGGGCGAGAACGCGTCTTCCGTGCGGCTCGCGTAGCCAAGCGTGGTGCTGCCGTTGCCGAGCTGACCGTTGTAGGCGCGCCAGTTCTCGTACCGCAAACCCAGCGTGGCCAGCCAGCGCGGCGCGAAGGCCCACGCGTCTTGCAGGAAGACGGCCTGCGTCCGCGTATCGCCCTGGTAGCTGGACTTGAGCGTGGAAAGCGTCTCGGCAGACCAGTTGGTGGCGTTGAAGGTCTGGTTGCGCAGGTGGTACTGGTCGTAGTGGTAGCCAGTCGTGAAGGTATGGCCCGACACTGTGGGCGAGACGGCCTTCACATCAAAATTCGACCACCCCGTGCCATCACCGTAAAACACCGTACCGGGGCCATTGCCGGCCACCGTGTTGGACGCGCGCAGGATGTCGCGCGTGACGTTGTACGCAGAGGCGTTGGCGTCGATCTTCCAGCCGCCAAGCTTGCCCTTTACGCCCAGGCCGTACAGCCAGTTTTCCTGATCGCCGTTTTGCGGGGCGAAGGCGTTCTGGGCGATGGTGTACGGCGTGCCATTGATGAGCACGTTGCCGCCCGTGACCGCGTTGCCGGCGGCATCGCGCAGAAAGCTGATCGCCTGGTCGTTGTAGTGGTTCTCCCAATGACCGAGCGTGAGCGATGCCTCCAGGCTGTCACTGAACGCGTAGCCCATGCGCAGCGTCTCTTGCAGTTGCTGCGTGCGCTCAAGCATCTGCGGCCCGAGAATCACGCGCGGCAGTCCGTTGGGGCCGAGGTCTTGCCGGGCGCCCGTCACCGGCACCGGTGCGCCGCCCGGCGTGAACTTGGAGTTGGGCGTGGCGTACTGCATCGGCTGGCTGTCGTTCTCCAGCCGGTCGACCGACAGCGCATACCAGAACTTGCCGACACGGTCGCCCAGCGACGCGCTCTCGTGGTTGCCGGTGACGTTGCGCGAGAAACCATACGCATCGCTGTAGTGCTGGCGCATCACCTGCGTCTGCGCAGCGGCCTCGAAGGTCTCGGGCTTGCGCAACGTCATCGAAATCGTCGTGCCCATCGAATTGCCCGGCAGCAGCGCCGAAAACGGCCCGTACAGGATGTCGACGCGCGCCAGGTCATCCGGCCCGACCATCGACCAGCGCGGTGGGAAGCTGTAGCTGGAACCGAGCAGGTTGGAGAGCAGGATGCCGTCGGCATACAGCAGGCCGCGTGCGCTCTGAATCTCGTTGAAGTCGCGGCCGGCAAAGATGGAGTTGCGGTCGCCAATGAAGCGGCGGCGCACCATCACGTTGGGTTGGTATTTGACGGCGTCTTCGGTGGTGACGACATTGCGATCGGCCAGTTGATCGGCCGTCACGGTCTGCACCACGGCGGGCGTGTTGCGGGCAAACGGCGCGGGCGCGGCGGTGGCACGCACCACGGTCGGCGCGAGTTCCTGGGCAACCAGCGCGGGTGCCGCATCGTCAGCGGCAAAGGTAGGCAGCGGTGCAGCAGCGCTCAAGGCGAGCGCGGCACGGCACACCAGCGTGCGCTTGGGCTTGGCAGCCGCGGCGCGCATGGGGAATGACATCGGGGTGATCTCCGGATTGCGATGGCGCCGGCCATGAAGCTGGCCAGACGCAAAAGCGCCGCGAGACTCACTCCCGCGGGCGCGTCAGATCGACAACGGCGGAGAAACCGGTGGCGCGCGCGATTCGGCCACGCGCAGCGCACTGCGCGCGTACACCGGCGCCGGGCTGGCCGGCTGCCGCACGCGATAGACGAAATAGGCGGAAGGAACATCCAGCGCCGGCAATGATGCCAGCGCGAACCCGGCAGCAAACCCCGGGCAGTACAGACAGTGCGCCACACTATGGTGGGCGGCCGAATCATCGGCGGTGCCATCGCCTTGCAGGTCGATGGTGACCTGCACCGTGCTGCCATGCGGGGCCGTTGCGCTACACAGGTCGACGGCGAGCGTGCCCGTAGCTGCCGCGCGAGCGGAAGCGAGCACCGGCGACAGTACATTCAGTACGATCGCAAGCCAGACGAGGGGGAGCCAGCGGCGATGGAGCATGGGGCGCAACGATGGAATCCCGGGAGTATAGCGGCGCACAAGGTTCCCCGTTTTGCCTGCGGCGTAGTGCCGCGCCATCACAAATCACGCAGATCGGGTTGCAATCCGACCGGGATTATCCTTAATTATGGTTCTGACTATAATTTATACCGCAATCCATAATCGAACCTAAAGCGATGGCATCCACCGATTCAGACACTGACACCGGCCGCTTCAACTTCCACCGCCAGGACCTCGCCCATACGCTGTGCGACAGCCTGGAGGGCAAGGGCCTGGCCGACGCACGCTCCGGCCTCTTCCTGTCCGCACCCCGGCGCACCGGCAAAAGCACGTTCCTGCGCGAAGACCTGGTGCCCGAAGTCGAGCGCCGCAAGTGGATCGCCATCTATGTCGACCTCTGGGCCGACCGCGCCCGCGACCCCGGCCTGCTGATCGCCGATGCCATCAAGTCCAAGCTGTCCGAATTCGACGGGCCGATCGCCAAGCTGGCCAAGCAGGCCGGCATGGAGAAGGTGGACGTGCTGCGCACCTTCACGTTCAACCTCGGCAAGATCGGGTTGCCGCCGGGCATCACCCTGGCCGATGCCTTGGATGTGCTCTACAAGGCGGTGCAGCGGCCCATCGTACTGATCATCGATGAGGCGCAGCACGCGCTGTCCACCGAGGCGGGCACCAACGCCATGTTCGCGCTCAAGGCCGCGCGCGACCAGATGAACCAGGGGGTAGAGGACCCACGCCTGTTCCTGGTCTTCACGGGCTCGAACCGCGACAAGCTCGCCAACCTGCTGCTCAATCGTACGCAGCCGTTCTTCGGCTCGCGCGTGACCAACTTCCCGCTGCTGGGCCGTGCCTATGTGTCGGCCTATACCGCGTGGGTCAACCAGCACCTGGCGCCCAACAACCAGTTCAAGGAAGACGACATCTTTGCTGCCTTCCAGTTGGTCGGACATCGGCCGGAGATGCTCAAGGGCATCGTCAGCGAGATCGCGCTGGAGCTGGGCGAGGCCGCCAGCCTGGGCGAACTGCTCAAGCGCGGCGCACAGGGTTTCCGCGACCGCATCTGGGGCGAGATCGAGAGCGAGTACAGCGCCTTGACCGAAATCCAGCGCGTGGTGCTAGCCGTGTTGATCGAGCGCGGGCAAGGCTACTCGCCCTTCTCGGAAGACGCGATGAAGGCCTACGCCGCGCGCTTGGGCCATAGCGACTTCTCCACCGCCACGGTGCAAGCCGCGCTTGACGCGCTGCGCGACAAGAACCTGATCTGGAAGGAATCGCGCGGCGCCTATGCGCTGGAAGACGAAAGCCTGGCGCTGTGGTTTCGCGAAACGCGCGGTGCACACGCCGTGCCGCCGCGCTTGAGCAAATAGCCGTCAGGTCTGCTGCAGGAACGCCGCAACGAGCGCGGCGATCGGTTCCGGCGCGTCCTCCAGGCTGTAATGCCCCACCCCGTCCAGCTTGTGGACAGGCGCCTGCGGAAACAGCTCACCGAACAGCGGCAGAAAGTGCTCGGCATGCAGCGTACGGTCCGCCATGCCCCAGATCGCAAGCGCCGGCTTGGACTGGATGGCCTGTTTGGCAACCGCATCGGGCATCTCGAATTGATGTGCGTCGGTGGCAAACCCCTTGGCCCAGCCGATCGCACCGGCACATTCGGCCGGCGTGGCGAACGGCGCGCCATAGGCACGTAGCCACGTGTCGTTGATGCGCGCGTGATTCTCGAAGCCATTGAGCTTGAGCGTGCTGAGGATGTTGTAGCCAAGCTCGCCCAGCACGGGTTCGAGACGCCCTTCGGATTGCGCCTTCACGATCCACTGGAACCAGGGCGACACTTGAACGTTCGCGGTCAGCCGCTCGACCAGACTGGCTTGCCCGAAAGGCGTCGGGCCGTTGATGGAAACAACACGGCGGATGCGGTCAGGATGGCGTGCCGCCAATCCCATCCCAACCGGCCCGCCAAAGTCGTGCATGACCAGCGTGACATCACACAGATCCAGCGCCAGCACGAAGCGCTCAAGGTTGTCGACGTGGTCTTGCAGCCAATAGCTGCGGTCTCGTGGCGTGGCGCTCTTGCCAAAGCCCATGTGGTCGGGCACCACCACGCGATGCGTCTCACGCAACGCGGCAATCAGGTGCCGGAACAGGTAGCCCCACGTGGGCTCGCCGTGCAGGCACAGGATGGCTTGCCCATCGCGCGGGCCTTCATCGACGTAGTGCATTGGGAAACCTGGAGCGTCCGTGAAGTGCGGGGCGTACGGGAACGTGCCGTCCAACGTATCGCTGGATTGGAGCATGAGGTGCCTCGTTTTGGGTGGAAAGAATGGAACGTGTTACAGCGAGTCCGCTGCGACCGACAGCGCAGACTGAGAACGCCCCAGCAGCCCCCAGACCACCGCTGCCGACACAACGGACACCACGGCCAGCGCGTGCGCGAGCTGCGCAAAGGCCGCGCCATACGCCGACGTGAGCATCGGCCCCGAGCCTGCCGGTAGTAGCGCCAGCGCCGCTGGAACATTGCCCATGGCCGTGCGGTGCGCAGCCTCCATCCACGTCGCCGCGCTTGCTGCGCCGGACGTGCCCGTCTGCGCAACGATCAACGCGCTGAGCGCCGCGCCCACGACCGCCAGCGCAATGGCCTCGCCAGCCACCCGGGTGGTGCTGAAGATGCCGGTCGCCATGCCAGCGCGCTCCTTGGGCACCACGCTCACCGAGAGGCCATCCATCAGCCCCCAAGCAAAGCCGGTGCCGAAGCCCGTGATCAGCATCGGGGCGATCCACGCAGTGGCGGATGCACCCGGAGCGACCTCGCCCAGCCACCAGAAACCCACCGCCGCCACCAGCAGCCCCGCGCAGGTGAGCGTTGCAGCAGACCACCGATGCGCCAGTTGCACGGCCAGCAGCGGCACCACCAGCAAGGGCAGCGACAGCGCGATCATCGTGATGCCGGCCTCGGTCTCGCCCTGCCCCTCGATACCGATCAGGCGCGCGGGCAACACGACCAGCATCACCACATAGCAGGCGGTTGCAATCGGCAGGAACTGCACGCCGACGAAGCGCCGGAAGCGGAACAGCGACAAGTCCAGCATCGGCCGGGCCACGCGCTGCTCGATGGCGATGAACACCACCAACCCGATCACCGCCGCAGCAAACAGCATCAGCACCACGCCATCTGCCCAGCCGCGCTCGGGCGCCTCCATCAGCGCCCAGGTCAGCAGGACGAGCGTGGCCGTGAAGCTGGCCGCACCGGCCCAGTCCACACCGCGTGCATTGGGGTCGCGCGTCTCACGCATGCGCGGCACGCCAAACACGAAGGCGAGCGCGCCCACCACCGCGCACAGCGCGAAGATCGCGCGCCAGCCTGCCGCCTGAATCAACGCCCCGGCAATCAGCGGCCCGAAGGCCAACCCCACGCCGAACGTTGTGCCGAGCAGGCTGAAGGCGCGGATGCGCGCATGCCCGTCAAACTCCTGCGCCAGCGCCGCCGAGCCGCCGGCCATCGACATCGCAGCCGCCACGCCCTGCAGCGCACGCAGCCAGCCGATCGCCGTCACGCTGGGCGCTACCGCCACACCAATCGACGCGAGCACGAACAAGGCGATGCCGCTGGCAAAAATGCGCTTGCGCCCAAATGCATCGGCCATCGCCCCCGCCACCATCAGGCAACTGCCGAAGGCCAGCATGAAGCCGTTGACCACCCAGTTCAGCGCCGTGGCACTGCCGCCCAGCGTGCGCCCGATGGCCGGTGTTGCCACCGCTGCGCCGGTAAATGACAGCGGCAGGATCAGCCCCGCCATGCAGACCGCTGCCAGCACCAGCCAGCGCCCGGTGGGCTCCAGGTGTTGTTGTGTCGTTGTATTCAAAGGAGCAGCCCCTATTTATGTATCGGTCGATATACAAATTAAGGGCACGACACGGCAGGCGTCAAGGATTAATATATTGCCCAGTATAGAAATAGGGATTTCAAGGATTCATCATGGCGACACGCGGACGCCCCCGCACTTTTGATCGCGACGCAGCCCTGCGCCAGGCCATGACCGTGTTCTGGGCACGCGGCTACGAAGGCACCACGCTCGACGACCTCAAGGCGGCCATGGGCGGCATCACCGCGCCGAGCTTTTATGCCGCGTTCGGCTCAAAAGAGGCGCTCTTTCGCGAGGCGATCGCGCTGTACCGGCAGACGGCGGGCAGCACGACGGTCATTGCGCTGACTGAACCCGCCACCGCGCGCGAATCGATCGACGCACTCCTGCGCAGCAACGCCCTCGCCTTCAGCCAGCCAGACGCGCCGCGCGGCTGCATGGTCGTGCTCGGTGCACTACTGTGCTCGGCGCCCAACCAGCAGGTGCAGGAAGACATGCGGGCGATCCGGCTGGAGACCATCGACGCCATCCGCGCCCGCATCCGCCGCGGCATCGATGAAGGCGATGTGCCGGCCGCCACCAACGCCGACGCGCTGGGCGGCTACTACGCGACGGTGCTCAATGGCCTGTCGATCCAGGCGCGCGATGGTGCACCGCGTGAAGCGTTGCTCTCCACTGTCGATTGTGCGATGGCGGCATGGGACGCGATGGTCAGCGCCCGCTAAACTGCAGGCAGCACACTCACAAAATCACAAGATTTCTCGGGGAAGAGTCATGGCACGCAACCGCACCCTGTGGCGCACGCTCGCGGCGGCGCTCTGCCTGTTGTCGGGCATTGGCACCGCCACCGCGCAAGACGCATCACCGCAAACCGCAAATCCTTGCCCGCCGCCCGCGGCGGACTCCATCCCCAAAGACGGCTGGGCTGCCGCCGCCCAACGCGCCACCGATCACGGCCTGCTCTGGCGCATCGAAAAGGACGGCCACACCTCGTGGCTGTACGGCACGATCCACGTAGCACGCGCCGACTGGATGCTGCCTGGGCCCACGATTCGCGATGCGCTCAAGCACAGCGATGCAGTTGCGCTCGAACTCGACCTGCTCGACAAGGAAAGCAGCCGCAAAGCGTTTGCAGCGCGCAAGACCAAGAGCGATGTGCGCCTGGTAAGCGGCCGCCGCGGCGAGCGCCTCGACAAGCTGATCGCCGCCGCATGCCTGCCCGATGCCGCGCTCACGCAGATCCGCAAGTTTCAGCCGATCATGCAGCTCGCATCGCTGTCGGCACTGGGGCTACGCGCCGATGGGCTGTATCCCGATTTCGGCATCGACCTGTTCCTGACCACGTACGCCAACAGCGTGCATGTGCCAATCGTGCCGCTGGAAACCCTGGCCGACCAACTGCGTGTGCTGGATGAAATCGTGCCGAAGAACGAGATGGTGCAGCAGTTCGACACCGAACTCGACGCCATTGAATCGGGCGAGGCGCGCACGCAAACCCTCACGCTCGCCAATGCCTGGGCAGATAGCGACCTCAGTACGCTGGAGCGCTATCCGCAGTGGTGCGATTGCCTGAAGACGCCGTCGGACAAGCGCGCCTTCAAACGTCTGGTGACGAACCGCAACCGCGCCATGGCCGACAACCTTGCCAAGGTGCATGCGCGCGGCCAGCGCGTATTCGGCGCAGTGGGCGCGCTGCACATGATCGGCCCGCAAGGCCTACCAGCACTCATGGCTGCGCGTGGGTTTACGGTCACACCGGTGTTGCCGCCAGCGGCTTCGCACTAACCCGCGTCATGCGCTAGGCGCTAGCGCTTCTCCGGCGGAGTCACCCCAACGGCCGCCGCCAATTGCGCGTGCGCGGCCAGGTCAGCCGGCCGATGTTTGATCGTTGCGCTGGCCGGATGGTTACTGAGGAAATTGCCGTTCTTCCAGTCCCGAGATGGGCGAATCGGCCGCGCAGTGAAACCCCCACCGCAGTTCGGGCACACGTTGCCGAACACACCCTCCGCACAGGTCACGCAGAACGTGCATTCAAAAGAGCAGATGCGGGCGTGGGTGGCGTCGGGTGGCAGTGCGGTGTTGCAGTGTTCGCATGTCGGCCGGAGTTCGAGCATGGGGTCTCCCGATATCGTTGTTGTTGGACGAGACCGCAACGATACCGAGAAACCACCACGCCCGCGCGTGCCACAATCAGCACCCTCTTCCTGATCACCTCGGTACCGCCCCTTGGACTTCCTGCGCATCGCCCTCCTGTTTGCCATCACCGCACTGGCGGAAATTGTCGGCTGCTATCTGCCGTGGCTCGTGCTGCGGCAAGGCAAGCCCATCTGGTTGCTGCTGCCGGCAGCGGCGTCGCTCGCACTGTTTGCATGGCTGCTGACGCTGCATCCCACGGCGGCCGGGCGAACATATGCGGCATACGGCGGCATGTACATCGCCGTGGCGCTGGTGTGGCTGCGTCTTGTCAATGGCGTCTCCCTTACCCGCTGGGATATCGGCGGCGCGACCATCGCGCTGGTCGGCATGGCGGTCATTGCACTGCAGCCGCAGGCAAATTGATCGATCGCGCGCGATCTTTACGCTTTCCTGACAGAAACGGAACCCTAAGCCGCCGCTATGATTGGAAGAGGGATCATTGCAACCGGCAACCGAGTTGTCAGTCAGCGCAGCCGGGTTGCCGTCAATTCAGTCCTTTTTATCGATGGAGGGCCCCGATGCCTGCCGCAATCCTCAAACATCTTTTCGTGGCATCGGCGTTGATGTCTGCTGCGATGACCGCTTCTGCGCTAACCACGTCGTCCGCCACGTTCTCCGACCAAGAGCTTCAGGCGATGCTTGCGCAAAGCCGGCCCGCGCAAACCAGCCCAGCCCAACACGCAAACCCGGCCGCGCAAGACCGATTGCGCGTCGGCTTAAGTGACCCCGACACGAAACTCGTCTTGCCCTGGTTCCTGGCGGAAGTGGTGGATGCCGTCAATCACCGCACGTCATGGCGCGAGTTGCCGAAGAACCTGCGGGACGGCCTCTAAGCACCTCGTCCCTTTGCGTTTCGTTTCTCCTGCACATTGGCATCGATTGGCATCTCGTCATCGTCGATGCCGATGACGGGCCACCCGGGCCCCGCCATATTCCCTCCCCCACGCACGCGCCCCACACGCACCAATTGTGGGCAACCTCGTCTCGCCTGCGCCCTTGCAAGACCACACCTCCATCCGATTCAATTTACGTCAATAGAGATAGCAATAATTTCTCTATCAAATCGTTAAAAAACTTCGGCACGACCTTCTTGGATGGTGTAATTCTGATAAACCATTTATCGCAATCAGATCGATTGATTGAGCTGAGCCGCCAATCGCTCATAAAAAGGGGGCTTGAAGCACCCGCTTAAGTGGATGAAAAATTGTTCGTGTAATTTTCCGTAAACATGGAATCCGCATCAAAATTACAAAGCCGAAAAATAGATGCGGCACTCCATTGACACGGCAAATTTTGCCTCTATGATTCAACCACTCTTTTGACGCCAGTTTGACGGCGGGAACCGAGCAAAACACTCACAAGGTGTATAAAACGGCCACATAGAAACACCCCCACAATGGCCCGACAACTATCCTGATCCGGGAGACAGCATGTTGTCTGCAAGATTGCAATACAGCGATGGAACACGAGCACAACCTGGGCACATAACGCGAAACGACTCACACGCCCAGACGCAATCAGCGCCGCACCATTCCTGTGCGCCTGATGCTTTATCGGGAAATGACAGCCTCATCATGCCGCGCAATTGCGCTGCTCCGGCCGCCACAGATGGCGGCGGTGGCGCCAACTCACCGCCGGTAGCCGCCATCGACCTCATCATCTCCAAGCCGCCACCCTCCAGTGGCCGCGGTTGGACTTAGCGCCTTTCAACGCAAATCAGGAATGCTTTTTCGAATTTCTGATTTACGTGAAACCCGCCGCTAACGCGCCGATCGCATCATTCAGATTATTGGTAGATTTTTCTATCGCTTTTGATTAGCGAGGCGGAATCGTTTTTTTGATTTCATTCGCGATATTAAGCGCGTGGATTAATGCCGCCTATTGTTTGATGATTTCTCCGCCAAGCGGCTTTTTGTTCGTATCTCATCAATGACAGGGATGCAAATGAAACCAAACCGTAGTTCCAGTGGTTATGTCCTTCGCCGTTCTCCCGCGTTCGGGCGGCTGGTCGGCGTCGGCGCGCTGCTTGTCGGCGTATCGCTTGTCACCGCGTGCGGTGGCGATGATGGCAGCCCCGTCGCATCCGCGGCGAGCGCAAACCAAGTGGATGTGAGCGCGAAGACGGTAACGGGCAACCAGCCGTATGTTGACCCTATCGCCTATTCGGGCAATGCGACGGATAGTCTGGATGTGTCGCAGGTGTCCGAGAATGCGGCGGTCATGCATTACCAGTGGACAGCCGGCGCCACCCCGGTGAACTACACCACGACGACTGGCCACCTGACTGCATCGGACGCCAGCGGCAACCCCGAGGCCACGATGTCATATGTCGCGTACACGGCGCCCAGCAGCAACGGGCAGCCGCGGCCGGTGACCTTCTTCTATAACGGTGGCCCGGGTTCCTCGTCGATCTGGCTGCGCCTGGGTTCGTTCGCACCCACGCGTGTTGCAACGCCAGATCCGCTGCTGACCAACTGGCCGAACTACACCCTCGTCGATAACGCGGAGAGCCTGATCGCCACCACCGACATGGTGTTCATCGACCCGCCCGGAACCGGCCTTTCCGAAGCGATTGCGCCGAACACCAACAGCTCGTTCTGGGGCAGCGATGTCGACGTCAACGTCATGCGCGACTTCATCCAGCGCTACCTGACCGTCAACAGCCGCAGCAGCTCGCCCATCTATCTGTACGGTGAGTCGTATGGCACCCCGCGCACCAACATGCTGGCGCTTGCGCTGGAAACGGCGGGCGTACACCTCACCGGCATCGTGCTGCAGTCGTCGATCCTGAACTACTTTGCCGATGCGGTTGAAGCCACGGCCATCGAGAACTCAACCGCAGGGTTGAAGCTCGCGACCGATACGCTGGTGGGCTACTACCCGGGTTATGCCGCGGTGGCGTCGTACTTCAATCAGGTCTCGCCTGCCCAGCCGAGCCAGTCGACATTTGCGACGCAGTCCGAGCAATTCGTCACGAACAAATACAGCACGTTCAAGACGTACGCCAACTCGTGGGCGCTCAGCCAGCTGGGTTCTCCAAATGCGCTCGGCACGCCGAAGTACCCGTCCAAGTCGACGCTCGCGTCGTGGGAATCGCCATCCGGCCTGACGCTGCAGGCGTTGCAGGGCTACTTCAGCAAGACGCCGTTCCAGACAACGCTCCTGCCGGGTACCACGATTGGCCGGTACGACGGTCGCGTTTCGCTGCCGAATTCGGATTCGCGTCTGGCCAGCGATGGAGACCCGTCGGACATTCTGATCTCGCAACCTTTCACCACCGCGTTGCAGACGCAGATGCCAAACTACCTGGGCTATTCGGCGCCCAACGCAACGTTCTTGCCGCTGAACGACAACATCATCGGCTCGTGGGATTTCTCCCACAATGGCCAGCCGTTGCCGGACACGCTGCCTGACCTGCTTGCCGCGATCCAGATGAACCCGCAGTTGAAGGTGCTGGCATCCAACGGCTACCACGACCTCGCCACACCGTTCTTCAACACCGAGAAGCAACTGGCGCGTCTGCAAACCGTGTCGGGCCTGAACCCCCACCTGCAGGTCACCTTCTACCAGGGCGGTCACATGATCTACCTGGATGACGTGGCCCGTCCGCAGATGAAGAGCGATCTCGTGGCGTACTTCGGCGGCCAGTCCATTCCGTCTGCATTGACGCTGGCAACGCTGCCCGCGCCGTGGGCGGACGAGAACCCAGCCGGCACGCCAACACTCACAGCACAAGCTGCGCACTAATCTTGATTGAAGGAGTGATCATGTCCCCTATCAAAATGCTGCCGCCGATTCTTCTCAGTGTGCTCGGTGTGCTGGCCAGTCAGGCGTATGCCGCACCGACCACCCAGGCTGTGGCCCCAGTGACGCTGCCCAAGGGCGGCCACGGCGTGGATGGCCCGTTCTTTCCGGCCAACAAGCCAGCGCCCGCCGCAGCTTCCACTGGCACGCAGTTGCAGCAGGAAGCCAATCAACGCCTGACCGAACGGCTGAGCACAAACTCGGCGCTGAGCAGCGGCGGCGCCATCACGAAGGCGCAGGCGCAAGCCAGCGGCCTGGGCTACGTGGCCAAGCACTTTGACCAGATTGATACCTCGCATTCCGGTCAGGTCACGCTCAAAGATGTGCAGCGCTACGTACAGCAGCGCCACTAATCACCACCACGTCTGACGCACGCAAGGCCGCCCAGCAGGGTTGCCTTGCTGCGTGAACACTTCGGTGGATGTCGCACCCGTTGCCTGGGTGCGGCACCCACCGTCTCCGTCTTCACGGGCAGGCACTACAGTGCTGTATATTCATACAGTTATTTTCTGTGACGTCCCGCCGTGCCCGCTGCCGCCCCCACCCCTGACACCACCAGCGCCCAGACTGCCCCGGGCTATCTGGCGCAACTGAACGACCAGCAACGCCAGGCGGTCGAGTTCGGCATTTCTGGGGCAGATGCCGCCGAGACCGGCCCGCTGCTTGTGCTGGCCGGCGCTGGGTCGGGTAAGACGCACACGCTGGGCTGGCGCGTCGCGCATCTGGTCGCCAACGGAGCAGACCCGCAGCGCATCCTGCTGCTGACGTTCTCGCGCCGCGCCGCGAGTGAATTGTCCAATCGTGCCGGTCATCTGCTTGCGCGTGCCATGCACGGCGAGCGCACTAACAGCGCGCTCAATGCGGCCGGCACGTCGTACCAGACCACCCTGCCCTGGGCCGGCACTTTCCACGGCATCGGTGCGCGCCTGCTGCGCGAGTACGCCGAACGCGTCGGCCTCGCGCCCGACTTCACCATTCACGACCGCAGCGATTCCGCCGACTTGCTGAACGTCGTGCGCCACGAACTGAACCTGTCGACCAAGGAACGCCGCTTCCCGCTCAAGCAGACGTGCCTGGCCATCTACTCGCGCGCCATCAACGCTGAAAGCCCGCTGAACGCCGTGCTCAAGCACCACTTTCCGTGGTGCGCGATGTGGGAGGCGCAGCTGCGCACACTGTTCGACGCCTACGTCGAAGCCAAGCAGGCGCAGCACGTGCTCGACTACGACGACCTGCTGCTCTACTGGCACGCCATGGTGTCCGACGCTGAACTGGCGGCGGAGATCGGCGCGCGCTTCGACTACATCCTCGTCGACGAATACCAGGACACGAACCGGCTGCAATCGTCCATCCTGCGTGCGCTGCGCCCGGACGGCCGCGGCGTGACGGTGGTGGGTGACGACGCGCAATCGATCTACGCGTTTCGCGCAGCGACGGTGCGCAACATCCTCGACTTCCCGCGTCATTTCTCGCGGCCCGCGCACACGGTGCTGCTGGAGCGCAATTACCGGTCAACGCAGCCCATCCTCGATGCGTCCAACGGCGTCATGCGCTTTGCCACCGAACGCTTTGCCAAGACGTTGTGGACGGATCGTGCGTCGACACATCGACCACGTTTGATCTCGGTGCGCGATGAGGCCGAGCAGGCGCGCTGCGTGGCCGAGCAGGTGCTGCATCAGCGGGAAGGTGGCCTCGCGCTGAAATCACAGGCGGTGCTGTTCCGCACAGCCAGCCACAGCGCGCCGCTGGAGATCGAGCTCACCCGCCGCAACATCCCCTTCGTGAAATACGGCGGGCTGAAGTTTCTCGAAGCATCGCACGTGAAGGACGTGCTCTCGGTGCTGCGCTGGGCCGAGAACCCGCGCAACCGCATCGCCGGGTTTCGCGTGATCCAGTTGCTGCCGGGCGCCGGCCCTGCCACGGCGGCACGCGTGCTCGACGCCATGGCCGAAGCGGTGGACCCGATTGCCGCACTGCTTGCCTACGAGCCCCCCGCCCGCCTGGCCGGTGACTGGGCCGCGCTGATGACGCTGATGCAACTGCTGCGCACGCCGAAGGACAGCCTGGCATGGGCCAGCGAACTCGAAGCCGCGGGCGCTTGGTACACGCCGCACATGGAGCGCCTGCACGACGATGCCGCCGTGCGCCAGGGCGACCTGGACCAACTCGCCCGCATGGCCGCCACCTATGCCACGCGCGAGCGCTTCCTGACCGAGATGACGCTCGACCCACCGGAGCTGACCAGCGATGAATCCGGCGCCCCGTACCGCGATGAGGACTACCTGATCCTCTCCACGATCCATTCTTCAAAAGGGCAGGAGTGGAAAGCCGTGTACGTGCTCAACGCCGTGGACGGCTGCATGCCTGCCGACCTGGGCGCCGGCTCGCACGAAGAGTTGGAAGAGGAACGCCGCCTGCTCTACGTCGCCATGACGCGCGCCCGTGAACACCTGGACATCCTGGTGCCGCAGCGTTTCTACGTCACGCAGCAGACGCCGAATGGCGATCGCCACCTCTACGCTTCGCGCACGCGCTTCATTCCGCCCGCGCTGCTGCCGCTGTTCGAGGCCTGCGCATGGCCGCCGCCCGAGCCTGGTGCGGACCCGGCGGCCGAAGCACGCGCCGCCGCCAAGGTGGACCTCACCAAGAAGATGCGCGGCTACTGGCAGAAATAGTCACTCGACGTCCACTTCGGCGCGCTTGAGCACCTGTGCCGGCTCCGCGTGCGAGAGCTGCGCAAAGATCCACGCTGCCGCGCTGGTCATCACGCCCACGCAGATGAAGGTCTTGTGGAACGCGGCCAGCGTGTCGTGCCCTTCGGGCCCGGCGGTAAAGTCGGTAAAGCCCGTCAGCAATGCGCCCGCCGCCGCCACACCCAGACTCATCGCCAGCATCATCACCATCGAGAGCATGCTGTTGCCCGAACTGGCATGCGGCCCGTTCAAGTCTTTGAGCGTGAGCGTGTTCATGGCGGTGAACTGCATCGAGTTGAAGGTGCCGAACAGCGCCAGTTGCACGATACGCACCCACAGCGGCCAACCGGGCGCCACCAGCGCAAAGCTGGCAATCATCAGCCCTTGCAGTAGCGTGTTGGCGAAGAGCATGTCGCGATAACCGTAGCGCTTGATGAGCCAGTTGCCCAACGGCTTGGCCGCCATGCCCGCAGCCGCCACCGGCACCATCATCAGCCCGGCCTGCAATGGCGAATACCCCAGGCTCACCTGCAACAGCAACGGAATCAGAAACGGCATGCCGCTGCTGCCGATGCGCGCAAACAGGTTGCCGAGAATGCCGATGGAAAAACTCGGGATGCCGAACAGCGAACGCGGAAACAGTGGCCCCATCACCCGGCCCGCATGCAGCCAATACGCCGTGAGCGCCGCCAGCCCAAACACCAGCAGCACCAGCACCGTGGCGTGCTGAAAGCCCAGTTCCGAAAGGCCGTCGAGCGAGAACGACACCGCCGCCATGCCAAAGGCCAGCATCAGATAGCCCGACCAGTCGAAGCGGCTGTCATCGTCCGCGCGCACGTCGGGCATGACCTTGAGCGTGACCATCGCGCCAACCACCCCCACCGGAATGTTGATGAGGAAGATCCAGTGCCACGACACTGCCTGCACCAGCCAGCCGCCCAGCGTGGGGCCGATCAGTGGGCCGATCAGCCCAGGGATGGTGACAAAGCTCATAGCCGCCAGAAACTGCTCGCGCGGCACCACACGCAGCACCGTCAGCCGCCCCACGGGCATCATCAACGCGCCGCCGACGCCCTGCACCACGCGCGCGATGATCAGCATGGTCAGGCTGCGCGACTCGGCGCACAGCAATGAGCCGACCGTAAAGAGAAAGATCGCCACAAAGAACATGCGCCGCGTGCCGAACCGATCGGCCAGCCAGCCCGAGGCGGGCATCAGCATAGCGGTCGTCAGCGTGTAGGCGATGATGACCGACTGCATCTTCAGCGGGCTCTCCGACAGGCTGCGCGCCATGGCCGGCAATGCCGTATTGACGATGGTGGAATCCAGCGTCTGCATAAAGAGGCCAACCGCCACCAGCCAGAGCAACGGTTGGAGGGACTTGTCGACGGAAACGGAGGTGGACATGGCAGGCAGTGGGCGGCGGAACTTCGTATGGCGCGGTACGACAGGGCGAGCCGACATTGTGGCGTGCGCGGCGCAGGCTCGCAAACAATGTCACGCGCCGGTCACCCTACAGCAAACGCGGGCACCGAGTTGCACACACCGGACGCCTATACTGGTGGGCGTTCGTCCCAGTCACCCTCGTGCAGACCTGTCATGACCACTCGTACCGAACGCGACACCTTTGGACCGATTGAAGTCCCCGCCAATCATTTGTGGGGCGCGCAGACGCAGCGCTCGCTGCAGAACTTCGACATTGCGGGTGACCGCATGCCACGCGAGCTGATCGACGCACTGGCCCGCATCAAGCGCGCAAGCGCTGCCGTCAACCATCGCCTGGGCCTGCTGCCGGCCGAGAAGGCCAACGCCATCATCGGCGCGGCGGATGAAGTCATCGCCGGCAAGCACCCGAATGAATTTCCGCTGGTGGTCTGGCAGACCGGCTCTGGCACGCAGAGCAACATGAACATGAACGAGGTGCTCGCCAACCGCGCCAGCGAACTGCTGGGCGGCGAGCGTGGCGAGAGCCGCCTCGTGCACCCGAACGACGACGTCAACCGCAGCCAGTCGTCCAACGATGTGTTCCCGACGGCGATGCACGTGGCGGCCGTCACCGCCATCACGCGGCACCTGATCCCATCGCTGCGCACACTGCGCGAAACGCTTGCCAAGAAAGCGGCAGACTTCGACGACATCATCAAGATCGGCCGCACGCACCTGCAGGACGCGACGCCGCTCACGCTCGGCCAGGAGTTCTCCGGCTATGTCGCTCAGTTGCAGCACAACGAGACGCACCTGAACGCGGCGCTGCCGCACCTGTGTGAGCTGGCACTGGGCGGCACGGCAGTGGGCACCGGCCTGAATGCACCGGCTGGCTATGCGCAACAAGTGGCGGCCGAACTGGCCGATCTGACCGGCCTGCCCTTCGTGACCTCGCCCAACAAGTTCGAGACCATGGCCTCGGCCGATGGCCTGGTGCATGCGCACGGCGCGCTGAAAACGCTGGCCGCCAGCCTCACCAAGATCGCCAACGACATCCGCTGGCTGGCGAGCGGCCCCCGCAGCGGCCTGGGCGAGATATCCATTCCCGAGAACGAGCCCGGCTCGTCCATCATGCCGGGCAAGGTCAACCCCACGCAAAGCGAAGCTGTGACGATGCTGTGCGCCCAGGTGTTCGGCAACGACGTGGCGGTCAACATTGGCGGCGCATCAGGCAACTTCGAGTTGAACGTGTTCCGCCCGATGATTGCCTACAACTTCCTGCACAGCGTGCGCCTGCTGGCCGACGGCATGCGCAGCTTCAACGACCACTGCGCCGTGGGCATCGAGCCCAACCGCGCCCGCATTGACGAGCTGGTGCAGCGCTCGTTGATGCTGGTGACAGCGCTCAATCCGCACATCGGCTACGACAAATCTGCGCAGATCGCCAAGAAGGCGCACAAGGAAGGCACGAGCCTGCGTGAAGCCGCGCTGGCACTCGGCTACGTGACGCCCGAGCAGTTCGACGCGTGGGTGCGGCCAGAGAACATGGTCGGCCGGTAAGCCACAGGCCGCCCCGAGCCCCGCGTTGCAAACATCAGCGCGGGTTCGGGAAGCGGAGGCGGAATTCGGTGTACTCGTGCTCGACCGACCGGCACGAGATGCTCGCACCCCAACCGCGCAGGACCTTGCGGCAGAACATCAGCCCAATGCCCGTGCCGCGATGCGCCGGGTACGAGAAGAAGGGCTGAAACATCCGCTTGAGCACGGTCGACGAGATGCCCGAGCCCGTGTCGCGCACCACGATCTCCACAGCACGCGACGACCGCTCGTAGCTGATGTGCAGATCACCCTTGCCCACGCGCTGGATGGCCTCCAGCGCGTTCTTGGTCAGGTTGGTGATGATGTGTTCGAACAGGCTGGCGTTGCCCAACACCCGCACGCCGATACTCGGCGCGATGGAAATCAGTTCGCGCGTGCCGGGTTCAAACGGAAAGGCTGCGATGGCCGAGCAGATTGCCTCATGCGGGTCAAACCAGTTGATGCTGACGGTCTGCGGGTCTTTTGAATTGGCGACCAGCAGCTCGATGCTGTTGTTGGCGCGCATGACGTCCGTGCGCATGCGCTCGACCGCATGCTGCACCGCCGGCAGGTCTGGATGATCGGGCGACACCAGCTTGGGCAAGCGGTCCTGAATGCCGCGCGCCGTCAGGGCCACGCTGGCCAGCGGCGTGCGCAGCTCATGGGCCACGGTGCCCAGCGCCAGCGCCACGCCGCGCTGTTTCTGCTCCGCCAGGATCTGGCGATCCAGCTTGATGACGACCAGCACGGCCATCACAAACGCCACCACGGGCACCTGCTCCAGCAGCGCGTGCCACGGGAACGCCGCCACCGCGTTGCCGGCCAGCAAGAACAGCGCCGTCGCAGCAACCGCCCCGCTGATGAGCGAGATCAGCGCAAACGCCGTGCTGAAGTGGAACAGGATGACGACCGCAATGACCACCGACTCCGCCCACACCATCGTCCCGGCGTTCTCGAGATAGAAAAAGATGAAGGCAAAGGGCAGCCCGGCCGTGATGGCAAACAAGGCATAGGCCGGCAGCCACTTGTATTGCGACAGTCGGTTGGCAAACAGCAGCGGAATGAACAGCAGCGTGCACACGGCGCGCAGCCAGATGTTCTCGTAAGGCTGTGGAAAAACATGCGACCAGATCACGAAGTACAGCGGGTGGCCGATCACACCCAGCGCCCCAACGAAACGGATGCGGCGCAGCCGCGCGGCGCTCTCTTCGTCGAGTAGCGCCGCGCTCGTCAGGAAGGTAGCGAGGTATTGCCAGACGCGGGCCGGCCAGCGACCCGAATTGTCTGCGGGGACTCCACCCACTGTGTTCGTCATGCGTTCGCCAAACATGCATTGAGTTGAACGGCGGCTGCAGGTCTTCGCATCCGGCGCGTGGACGGCCAGTCGTCCAGCCCCACCCGATCACGAATCTCCGCCAGGACACCAAGCAGCCGACCGATCTCTGCGGGCGTGAGCTTGGCATGCAGCGTGAGGCGCACCAACGCCCGGTTTCTGGGCGTAGCCGGCGCACAGAATACCGCACCGAAGATGCCCTGGGCCTGCAATGCGTCGCGCAGCACCTTGACCTGCGGCTCCGACCCGGCCTCCAGCCCGATGATCTGCTCGGTGCCGTCACTGATGTTGTAGCCCAGCGCGGCGATACCTGCGCGCACAGAACGGGTGATGGCGTGCAGACTCTCGCGCCGAGCATCTGCCGCGCCAATGAAATCCGTCGCGGCCTCGAACCAAGCCAGCTCATGCCGCAGCAGCCCCGAACTGAAGATGGCCGGGCGGGCCTCCACGGCAAAGAAGTCCTTGAACAGGCCACTGCAGGCGACGAACCCCGCACGGCCGGCAAATGTCTTGGCCAGCGATGCCGTGCGGAAGTGCACACGGCGCTCCAACCCGAGCTGCACCACCAGGCCAGCCCCGCCCGGCCCGTGCGTGCCCAGCGAGTGGGATTCATCTACGACGATGCCCGAGCCGCTGGCCTCCGCCGCCGCCACCAGCGCCGTCAACGGTGCCACGCTGCCGGTCGTGCTATAGACGGAATCCACGACGATGATGCCGGGCCCGGTGCGCTCCAGTTGCCGGCTCAAATGGTCGACGTCGTTATGGCGAAACGGCACCGGTTGCGCGCCAGCCGCGGTGATACCTTCCCACAGCGAGGCATGCGCGGTCATGTCGATATAGACCGGCACCCCCGGCCCTGCGATGCACTGGATCAACCCCACATTCGCAGCCCAGCCGGACTGGGCGATCAGGCCAGCCTCGGCGCGCATCATGGCAGCCAGCCGGGCTTCCAGCCGGCTCTGCGGGGTATCGCCGTGCTGGAACACCGCGGACATGAGCAACTCACGCTCGTGCCCGAGCAGTGCGCGCGCCTGGGCACGTACCAGTTCCCGCTCGCCGAGCAGGCACAGGTAGTCGTTGCTGTTCAGGAACAGGGCATCGGGCCCTGGCGTACGGCCGTGGAGCAGGTGGTCTCCGCCCCAAAGCTTGCCCATGCGATCGTCATAGTGACGCCGCATGCGAACGGCAATCCAGTCCGGCAATGCCGGCGCGGCGGGAGAAGGTGTGGGGAGTAGCGCAGAAGAGACGCGCGTAGGCAGCGTGGTCATGAAGGCCTCGTCGGGTTGGTGATGGGAGAACCAAACGCCGATGGCCTTGCATCGACCACCGGGATGCAATCCGAACGTCCATCATGGCACGTCAATGCGTGCGTATTTCACTCACAACGAGGCATTGCCGAGCGCCGCATACGGGCGGCGGTGGCCAAGCCCACTGCCTGCTTGAAGCGTGGGCCGAAAACGATATTGGATTAAACCGAATGCTTTACGCTGGTGCGCAACCGCGCTGCGCAACGCGCACGTCGACACGCTCTGGTGCCAGTGCGCGTTCAAACACGGCGCGTGCGCCGTGCGTTGTGCCGGTGCCGCACATGAAGGCATCGATGGCGGCGAACCCGTGCTCGGGCCAGGTGTGGATCGACAGGTGGGACTCCGCCAGCAGCAACACGCCGGTCACACCGCCCTGCTCACCGGCAGGTGCGCCCACACGCAGCGAATCGAAGCGATGCAGATGCGCATGGAGAATGGTGGCGCCCAGCGCCGCGGCAGCCTCGCGCAGCGCGGCCTCCAGTGCTTGAGCATCGCGCAGCAGTGCAGGTGCCACACCATACAGGTCGAGCAGCAGATGCTCGCCCACGGCAACGGAGATCGCCTCGGCGTGCGGTGTCGCGTCTGTGCGCGTCACTTGTGGCCCCCGCTGAAGCCGCCGCCGTAACCGCTTCCGCTCGACGAACCACCCCAGTAGGACGACCCGCTGGTGCCGCTGCCATACGACGGCGTGCGCGGCGCGGCAAAGCCGGCTTTCCAGTCCATGACCGTTGCGCCGATCACCACACACACGGCGTACAACACGAACCAGCCTTTCATTCCCCACCCCCAACCTTGGCGACCAGCCATGCCGGCACGATCAGCATCAGCGCCGCAAAGAACGTGATCCCGAACACGGAACCCGGCGCCATGAAGAACGGCACCAGATTCAGCAGGCCGAGCAGCACGCAGGACACCACCGCCACGGTCATGTAGCCCGAGGCTGATGTCTGCGCCACCGGTTCCGGCACCACCTTGCCGAACCACGCCTTGATCTGCGCGGTACTGACGGGTGTGCTCTTGGACCAGCTCAGCTCATGTGCATCGCTCTCTGCGGCAAGGCTTTCCTGACCCGCCGTGTATTCAACAACGCGCGTCTGGTCACCCGCCTGCACACGCCAGTTGAAAGCGCCGGCAGCGTAGGTCACGCGGGAGGTGTAATCCTCGTCGCGGGTGTACTGCGTGTTGCCGAGCGTGGCCTTGCGGCCGTCGGTCTGCGTGGGCCAGCGGTCGAGCACGTTGGCGCGGAACCAGCCGTCATCGGTTTCCACCATCCACGTAAAGCCGCGCTTGGGGGTGTACAGCAGATATTCGAACCACTCGCCGCCGCCGTCGACCACCGTGCGGCGCATCACGCCGATCACCTGCCATTGCTGGCCGTCAATCAGTGCCTTGTCGCCCAGTTCCAGCGTGGTAACGACCTGCGGGACGGACCGTGCGCGGGCGATGATCTCGCCGCGCGGCGTGGCCGCATCAATGGCCGCGCCGCAGCCTGGGCACAGCACGTGCCCCGTCACGCCGGGGCTGAACGGAATCGACGTGCCGCATTGCGGGCAGTCGAGGTTGGTGAGCTTGCGGGGGACGCGGCCGGCGGTTTCCTTGATCTCGGCGTCCGTGCGCAGGAGCTGACACTTGAGCGCTTCGAGCGTGGTGGCCTCGCCCAAATAGAGCGTGGGCGCGGTGCCGTCGGAGTAGTCGAGCGTGATGAAGGCGTCTTCGCGGCGGCCATCGGCCACACGTGCGTGCCACCCCTCGCCCACGCGAAAGGGCAATTCACCTTGCCCGCCGGTGCAATCGGCCTCACGCACGTCGGACAGCGTGAACTGCTTGCCCTCGGCATCGTAAAGCTGGCCGGGGCGCAGCGTCTCGAACGCCACGGCGTTGCGCGGCACGCCACGCGAGAAGGTCATGGTGACCTGGCCCGAAGCCTCGGCCAGCCAACCGTCGGTGCTGTCGTCAAACAGCACGTACCACTCGTTCCAGAAGCCCGCGTCGTAGCGCAACTGGATGCGGCCGACCACGGTGAAGGCTTTGTTCTTGTAGCGCCCGGTGGTGCCGATCTGCACGCGCGCGTAGTCTTCCAGCACGGCAGACATCTTGCCGATGTCGGACAGCGTCTCGCCGTCGCGCAGCAGCGTGCTCTTGCAGAAGCTGCACACCGTCATTACGGCAGCGGCGGACTTCAGTTCCACCGGCGCGCCACACGCCGGGCAGTTGGCATGAAACATGGTCGGGTCGTTCGATTGCACAGCAAAACGGGCGGCTAAAGGGGCTGTTCCCCTATGTAACGTGCGCACGCAAGGTGCAGATGGGTCGCAGGGCTAGGCGTGGACGGCGCCGCTTGGTCATTCCAAGCAAGCCGGCCGCAACGACGCCATGCGGCCCATCTGCACCTTGCCCTCCGGGTTGGCCCGAGCGGGGGCCATCTGCTTTGTCGGAACGCCTTGCAAAGGGAAGGACCCTTTGCGGCGGCGTCCTTCGTGCATCTGGCCCCCCGCTCGGGCCAACGTGCGCACGTCACATAGGGGAACAGCCCCTCGCCGCCCGGTCATCGGATCAGCGAGGCTGTGCTCAGCCTCCGGTCAGTGCCTTGAGCACGGCAGCCTTGCCGGCGTCAAAGTCGGCCTGGGTGATCAGGCCCTTGTCGAGCAGCTCCTTAAGCTTGCCCAGGCGCGCGGTGGGGTCGTCTGCGGCCGGTGCAGCAGGTGCGGCGGCCGCCGGCTGTGCGGCAGGCGCAGCACCAGCGTTGCCCTGCACAGCCGTGCGCAGGCTGTCGGCCATCGCCTGACCCATCGCCAAGCCTGCGGCCAGCCCCGCCCCAGTGCCGGCAATACCGCCCGGATTTTGCGCAGCCAGCGGCAGCGATTCGGCCGTCTGGTATTGCGTAAAGCGCCCCATGTCGCCGGTCATGTCCATGCTGATGCGGCGGTCCATCGCGGCCTGCAGTTCGTCCGGCAGCGTGACGCTGGAGACCTGGAAGCTGTCGAGCGCCAGACCGTACTGCGTGAACTGCGGCGCCAGGGTCTCGCGCACCTTGTTCGACATCAGCGTCTGGTTGGCGGCCAGATCCAGGAACGGCACGCCGGATTCGCCGAAGGCCGTGGCCATGGCGCCCATGATGACGGGGCCAAGCTGAGCCTCGACTTCATCGACGGTGTAGATGTCGCGCGTGCCGCTCACCTGCTGGTAGAACAGCTTCGGATCGGCCACGTGATACGCATACACGCCAAAGGCGCGCAGGCGGATCATGCCGAAATCCTTGTCGCGCACCGTCACCGGCTGCGGCGTGCCCCAGCGGCGGCCAAGCTGCTGGCGTGTGCTGAAGTAGTAGACGTCGGACTTGAAGGGGGATTCGAACAGCTTGTCCCAGTTCTTCAGGTACGTGAGAACCGGCAGCGTCTGCGTGGTCAGCTTGAAGGTGCCGGCGCCGAACACATCGGCGATCTGGCCTTCGTTAACGAACATCGCCATCTGCGAGTCGCGCACGACCAGGGTGCCGCCGGTCTGGATTTCCATGTCCTGCATGGGGTAGCGCCAGGCGAGTACGCCGTCTTCGCTCTCCGTCCACTGCAGGATGTCAATAAACTGCTTCTTGATGAAACTCGACAGGCTCACAGGAAACTCCTTCGCGTGGATTCGCGGGGCAGGAACAATCAGGACAGGCAGGCAGCGTTGATCACACCCACCGCCAGCGCGCTCACGCCGAACAGCATACCGGCGGCGGTGTTGTTGTGCTCGATCTGCAAGCGGTAGTCGGGCATCAGGCGCGTGAGCACCAGGAAGACGATCAACTGCACGACTGACGCCATCACCGACCAGAACAGGAACGGCAGCAGACCATCGGCGTGCGCGATGCTGGACGCGATGGTCAGCACGAAGCCGAGCAGCGCGCCGGCCAGCGACAGCGCCGCAGAGACGTTGCCTTCACGGATCAGCTTGAACTCGTCGTACGGCGTCAGGCGCAGGTAGACGAAGAAGAAACCGGAAAACACCACAGCGCCCGCCAGCAAGTGCGAGACGTAGGCGATGACGGAAGCGGTCATATCGGGCATGGGCAGAAGGCAATCAGCCTGGGCAGTGCACAAGTGGCGCCACTATAGCGGCTGATGCGTCGCTTGCGTACCCCCCACAGATGCCGGTGCGTCAGCCTGCCAAGCGTTTGCGCAGCATTTGTTATCGCGCCTTAATTTTTGCCGGCGTGCGGCCGCCGGTACATGGCAGCCGCAGACTCACCCGCGCCACCTCCCCCGTCCCGTAGAAACCCTTGCCCATCAACCGTTTTCGCGGGTTGACCTGTCTTGTGCAACTCAGTGCGCACACCTAAAGTGAGTGACAGGGATTGGTCAATTCGACCGACTGTCAGGGGGCTGCCATGACGACACCAAATTGCATCCACATTGACCGTCGCACTGTCCTGAAAACCGCCGCTGCGGCGGCAGCGGTGCAACTGGCACCGCCCTTCATCATCAAGGCACGCGGCGACGCTCCCCTGCGCATCGGCATGGTCGACCCGCTGACAGGGGTCTATGCCGCGGTCGCGCAAAACGAAGTCACGGGCGCCAAGCTTGCCGTGGCACAGATCAACGCCCGCGGCGGCATCCTCGGCCGGCCAATCGAGCTGCTGGTGGAAGACTCCGCCAACGACGTCGGTACCGGCGTGCAGAAGGCGCGCAAGCTGATCGAGCGCGACCAGGTGACCTTCCTGATCGGCGACGTGAACTCCGGCATTGCGCAAGCCATCGCTCAGGTCAGCAACGAGAAGAAGGTGCTGCATATCGTCTCGGGCGGGCACACCGACACCATCACCGGCAGCGATTGCAAGTGGAACGTCTACCGCGTGTGCAACACCACCAGCATGGAAGCCAACGCGGTGGCCAGCCTGCTGTTCACCAAGTACGGCAAGAAGTGGCACTTCATCACGCCGGACTACGCCTTCGGCCACACGCTGCAGAAGGCCGCGGCGGCGGATCTGCAGAAGCTCGGCGGCACCATGACCGGCAACGAGCTGACACCGCTGGGCACGACCGATTTCTCCTCGTTCCTCATCAAGGCGCGCGCCGCCAACCCCGACGTGCTGCTGGTGCTGCCGCAGGGCTCGGACATGGTCAACTGCCTCAAGCAGATCGCACAGTTCGGTATCGGCAAGCAGATGCACATTGCGGGGCTGCAGCAGGAGCTGGAATCGCTGGAAGCAATGCCGCCCGAGGCGCGCGTCGGCGTCTGGATGTTCGAGTGGTACTGGAAGCAGCCGGGCGTGCCGCACGTGGAGAAGTTCGTTGCCGACATCCGCAAGGTCAACAACGGCAAGGTACCAACCGCGCGCCACTGGTTCGGCTACACCTCGGTGCATACGCTTGCGGGCGTCGCCAACCGCGAGAAGACCCTCGATGCGCGCAAGCTGGCCGAGGCGCTGGGCGGCTACGAGCTACCCGATGACGTGAAGCTGCAACCCAACAAGTGCTACTACCGCAAGGGGGATCACCAGTTGATGACGTCGTCATTCGTAGGTGAGGCGCTGACCAAACCGGCGGGCGACCCGGAAGACCTGTTCCGCGTCGATCACGTGGTGCCTGGCGACCAGACCGCGCCGCCCGAGAGCGCGACCGGCTGCACGGTCAAATGGCCGACCTGATCTTTTAGGCCGGCCGCCAGCCAGCACGCGTGTGGGGAGCCATGACACAACTGCTGCTCTTCAACATCACCAACGGGCTGATCATCGGCGCGTTCTACGTGCTGATGGCGCTCGGGCTGTCGCTCATTCTCAACCTGAGCAATGTCATCAACTTCGCGCATGGCGGCTTTCTGGTCATCGGCGGCTATATCGCCTACACCATCACGCCGTATGTCGGTTTCTGGGGGGCGCTGCTGATTGCCCCGCCGATTGCCGCGCTCATCGGGCTGGTGCTGGAACGCCTGCTGATCCGCCGCGTGTATGGGCGCGACCCACTCTACAGCCTGCTGCTGACCTTCGGCCTGGCCTTCGTGTTTGAAGACGGCACGCGCTTCATCTGGGGTGCGCAAGGCAAGCCGGTGACGATTCCGGAAGCGCTGGCGCAACCGCTCTCCAACGAACTCTTCTTCATCACCGGCTACCGGCTGTTCATGGTGGGCACCGTGGCGGTGACGGTGGCGGCGCTCTTTCTGCTGCTGCGCTACACGCGCATGGGCATCCGCATCCGCGCCGGTACGCTGGATCTGGAAACTGTGGCAGCGCTCGGCATCAATGTGGGGCGGCTGCGCTCGCTGAACTTTGCCGTGGGCATCTACCTGGCGGGCCTCTCGGGCGTGCTGGCAGCCGGGCAGCTCGGGCTGGAGCCGACCATGGGCACGGGGCTTCTGATGCCGAGCTTCATCGCCATCATCGTCGGCGGGGTCGGCAGCCTGACGGGCACGCTGTTGGGTGGCCTGCTGATCGGGGTGGCCTCGGGCGTGACGGCGGTGTTCGTGCCCGCGGCCAGCGAGGCGGTCATCTACGTGATGATGGCGCTCGTACTGCTGTTGCGCCCGCGTGGGCTGCTGGGTGAAGAAGGCATGCTGACATGAGCGACCCAGCACAGCTTCGTCGTGTACTGGGGCTGCTGGCCATCTGGGCGGTGCTGCTGCTTGCCCCCTACTGGATGCCGCTGCTGGGCGGCTACACCGCGCTGGGTACGCGCGTGCTGGTGCTCGGGCTGGCGGCTATGGCGGTCAACTTTCTGCTGGGCTTTACCGGCGTGCTGTCGTTCGGCCATGCGGCGTACTTCGGGCTAGGCGCGTATGGGGCGGGCCTGGCGCTGAAGTTCCTGGCGCAGAGCACACCGCTGGCGCTCGTATGCGGCACGCTACTGGGCGGCATCGCTGGTGCGCTGCTGGGCGCGTTGAGCGTGCGGCGGCGCGGCGTGTACTTCGCCATGGTCACCATCGCCTTCGGGCAGGTGTTCTACTACATCGCCTTCCAGTGGAGTTCGCTCACCGGCGGCGATGACGGGCTGCGCGGTTTCGCCCGTGCACCGCTGCACCTGGGCTTCACCACCATCGACATCCTGTCGAATGCCGACGCGTTCTACTACTTCGTGCTCGCCTGCCTTGCACTGGTGACGGGGGTGATGGCGGGCGTGTTGCGATCCCCATTCGGCCGCACCATGATCGCCATTCGCGAGAACGAACAACGTGCGCGCTTTCTCGGCATTCCGGTCAACCGGCACATCTGGATCGCCTTCACGCTGTCGTGCTTCTTCATGGGCTTTGCCGGCGCGCTCTATGCGCTGCTCAACAACTTTGCCGACCCGCGCGGCCTGCACTACAGCCAGTCGGGCGATTTCGTGATGATGGCGGTCATGGGCGGCATGCGCAGCTTCTGGGGGCCGCTGCTGGGCGCGGTGGTCTTCGTTGTGCTGCAGGATTACCTGTCGAGCATCACCATCAACTGGATGTCGTTTGTCGGCATGCTGTTCGTGGCGATCGTGCTGTTCTTCCCGCGCGGGCTGCTGGGGGTGATCCGGCGCAGGAGCGAATCGTGAGCGTGCTTGCCGTTGACCGCGTCAGCAAGCACTTCGGCAGCCTGGTCGCGGTGCAGGATGTTTCGCTGTCCGTGGAGCCCGGTGAACTGCGCGCCGTCATCGGCCCAAACGGCGCCGGCAAGACGACCTTCTTCAACCTCATCAGCGGCTTCTTCCGGCCGACTGCAGGCACCATCGCTTTTGAAGGACAGGACATTACCGCCCTGCCCGCGCACCGGCGCGTGGCGGCCGGCATTGCGCGCACCTTCCAGATCACGGAGATCTTTCCCGAGCTGACGGTGTTCGAGAACGTGCGCATCAGCGCGGAGACCGCCGCGGGCTTTCGCCTGCGCCCGTGGGTCAGCCCTGCCGACACCGCCCGCGTGCGCGAGCACGTTGCGCAGACGCTCGAGCTCACCGGCCTGCATGGCAAGGCCAACCGGCTGGCGGGCGAACTGGCGCACGGCGACCAGCGCACCACCGAGATTGCCATTGCACTGGCACTGCGCCCGCGCCTGCTGTTGCTCGACGAACCCACCGCCGGCATGGGCGACCAGGAAACCGACGAGACCATGCAGCTCATCCACCGCCTGCACCGTGAGAACAACTTCACCATCGTGCTGATCGAGCACGACATGCGCGTGGTGTTCGACCTGGCCGATCGCATTACCGTGCTCGACCAGGGGCGGCTGCTGGCCGAAGGCACGCCAGCGCAGATTGCCGCCAACGAGGCCGTGCAGGCTGCCTACCTCGGGAGCACATCATGACCGCGGCGCTGACGGCAGAAGGACTGCACACCTGCTACGGCAAGAGCCACATCCTGCACGGTGTCAGCCTGGAGGCGGCGCAAGGCTGCATCACCGTGCTGCTCGGCCGCAACGGTGCGGGCAAGTCCACCACGCTGCGCACGCTGATGGGCCTGACGCCTGCCCGGCAAGGGCGCGTGACGATCTTCGGCGCCGACACCACGCGCTGGCCCACCTACCGCATCGCCGCCAGCGGGGTTGGCTACGTGCCGGAAGGCCGCCGGATCTTCGCCAACCTCACGGTCGAAGAAAACCTGAAGGTGCCCATCGAGCGCAGCGGCCCATGGACGATCCCCCGCATATATGAGCTGTTCCCACGCCTGGCCGAACGCAAGTTCAGCCGCGGGCGCTCGCTCTCGGGCGGCGAGCAGGAGATGCTCTCGCTGGGTCGTGCGCTGCTGCTCAACCCGCGTTTGCTGATCCTGGATGAGCCGTCTCAGGGGTTGGCGCCGCTGGTGGTGCGTGAGGTGTTTCGCGTGGTGTCGCAGATGCGCGACGCAGGCATCACCGTCCTGCTGGTCGAGCAGAACGCACGCATGAGCCTGGAAATTGCCGACTACGCCTATGTGCTTGACGACGGGGGCATCGTCCACGCGGGCAACGCGCGGGAGCTGGCGGCGGACGAGCACCGGGTGCGCGCATTGACGGGGGCCAGCGCGGCAGCAGCGGCATAGGGGCCGGCGCAGTGGGGTCGCCGGTTCGGCAAAAAATCGGCACAATCGCGCTCGCCAGCTTGTTGGCCCACCCGGTGCGTCGGTAGTTTATTAACGCCCGATCATGATCCGCCCACTCCCATCCCTCGCCCACCCCGCGCATGACGCCGCAGCCCGACGCCAGTCTCGAATCCTCATCGCCCCAACAGCCACAAGGTCGCGGCAACGCCCTGCTGGTCCTGGCCGTGTTCGTGGTCGCCTCGTGCGGGCTGGCCTACGAACTGATTGCCGGGGCACTGGCCTCCTACCTGCTGGGCGATTCGATCCTGCAGTTCTCCTCCATCATTGGCGCCTATCTGTTTGCGATGGGCATCGGCTCGTGGCTCTCGCGCTACGTGGCGGACGACGCGCTGCTCGCGCGCTTTGTCGATCTGGAACTGCTGGTGGGGCTGTTTGGCGGCGTATCGGCGGCGGCGCTGTTTGTGCTGTTTGCGGTGGAGTCGGCGCCGTTCCGGCTGGTGCTGTATGCGCTGGTGACGGTGATTGGCGTGCTGGTGGGCATGGAGATCCCGCTGGTAATGCGCATGCTGCATCGCCGGCAGGCCAAGTTCTCGGACCTGGTCAGCCGCGTGCTGACGTTCGACTACCTGGGTGCGCTGGCGGTGTCGCTGCTGTTTCCGCTGGTGCTGGCGCCGCGCCTAGGGCTAGTGCGCACCGGCTTCCTGTTCGGCCTGCTCAATACGGCGATTGCGGTCTGGACGCTCTGGCACTTCCGCAAAGAGCTGGCGCTCACGGCCCGCATGCGCAGTGCGATGGCATGGCGCGCAGGTGCGGTGGCGGCAGCGTTGTTGGCGGGCTTTGCAGCATCCGACAAGCTCACGCATTGGTCCGAACGCGCGCTCTTTGGCGATGAGATCATCCATGCGATTTCCTCGCCCTACCAGCGGCTGGTGGTCACGCGCTGGAAGGACGATCTGCGTCTCTATATCAACGGCAACCTGCAGTTCTCCTCGCGCGACGAATACCGTTATCACGAGGCGCTGGTGCTGCCCGCGCTGGAATCCGTGCGCGGCGCGCGGCGCGTGCTGGTACTGGGCGGCGGTGATGGCCTGGCATTGCGGCAAATCCTGAAATACCCGCAGATCGAACACGTCACGCTGGTCGATCTGGACCCGCGCATGACCAACCTGTTCTCGCACGCCGAAGCGCTGGTGGCGCTCAACCAGCACTCCTTCAGCGACCCGCGTGTGACGGTGGTCAACGCCGATGCGGGGCAATGGCTGCAGACCGCCACCGACATGTTCGACGTGGCCATCGTCGATTTTCCGGATCCGTCCAACTTCAGTATCGGCAAGCTGTATTCGGTGCCGTTTTACAGGCTGCTGTCGCGCCACGTGGCGGATACGGGGCTGGTGGTCATTCAGGCGACCTCCCCCTACTTCGCGCCGCGTTCGTACTGGTGCGTGGATGCAACCTTGAAGGAAGCTGGCTATCGCACGTGGCCGTACCACGCGCTGGTGCCATCGTTTGGCGAATGGGGCTTCATCCTGGCCGCGCCTGGCCGCGCAGACTTCCAGCCGCCCACGTCATACCGTGTGCCAACACGCTTCCTGGACGCCGACACTACGCACCAGATGTTCAGCTTCGCACCCGACATGCCACGCCCGCAAGTGGAGCCCAACCGGCTGAACAACCAGTCGCTGGTGCGGTACTTTGAAGAAGACTGGCACGGCGTGCTGCGCTGATGGCCTGCATGTCATGAACAGCAGACGCAGCTTCCTGATCGGCGCAGCGGCAGCCGGCGTGGCCGCCGCCGGTGCCGCCTCGTGGGCCGGCTTTCGCGCGCTGACCGAGATCACGCCCAACGTGCGCATGCCCGGCCAAGCTGCCGGCCACCAGTTGCGCGACCTGAAGGCATTGCCCGCCCCATCGGAGACACGCCGCATAGGCGTTGCCATCTGCGGTAGCGGCATTGGCGGGTTGAGCTGTGCGTGGCGGCTGGCCAAAAGCGGCCGGCGCGACGTGGTGGTTGTGGAGGGGCCGGAACGCTACGGCAATGCCGCCGGCGGTGCGTTCGGCAACCAACGCTTCCCGACCGGCGCGCACTACCTGCCGCTACCGTCGATGGAATCGACGCACGTACGCGAGATGCTGGCCGACTTTGGCGTCATTGAGCGCAATCCGTTTGCGCTGCGCCCGACCTACGACGAACGCGTGCTCGTTCACGCCCCCGACGAACGCCTGTGGCTGGGCAACCGCTGGCAAGACGGCTTCGTGCCGCATGAAGGCATTACTGAAGCCGAGCGCGCCGAGCACACCCGCTTCTTTGCCGAGATTGACCGCCTGCGCCAGACCACCGGCACCGACGGCCGCCGCATCTTCACCGTACCCACCGCGCTCTCCTCCGCCGACCCGGCCTGGCGCGCGCTCGATACGCTCACCTTCCGCGACTGGCTGCACCGCGAGGGCTACCAAGCCGCCACGCTGCACTGGTATGCCGACTACTGCTGCCGCGACGACTACGGTGCCACGGCGGATCACGTCTCCGCCTGGGCCGGCATCGCCTATTTCGCCAGCCGCGGCGGCATGGCCAGCAACGCGGAACAGGGCACCGTGCTTACCTGGCCGGAAGGGCTGGACTGGATGGCCGAGCGCTTGTTCGCGGCCGCTGGGCTGAACGATGCCGGACGCCTGCTCCCGGGCAGCGCCGCGCGCATCGGCAAGACAACCGAAAGTGGTGCACGCGTCTATGCCGACGTGCTGCAAGCGGACGGCCGCGTGGTGCGCCTGCTGGCCGACCACGTGGTCAGTGCGATGCCGCTGCACGTCGCCAAGCACGTCGTCGAAGGCTTTGACGTGCCGGCCGCCGAGCTGCCCGAGGCTGCGCCGTGGCTGCTTGCCAACCTGCTGATCGATGGTTTTCCGCCCGAGTACGACGACACGCCGCTCGCATGGGACAACGTGGTCTATCGCGGCACGGGGTTGGGCTATGTGGTGGCCAATCACCAGGACATTCGCGTGGGGCCACCCGCGCAGAGTGTGTTCACGGCCTATGTGGCGCTGTCAGACATGACGCCGAAGGCGGCACGTGAATGGATGCTGAACGCATCACCGCAGGCGCTGCTCGATCGCGCGCTGGCCGATCTGGACAGGGTCTACGGCATCCGCCTGCGCACGCAGATCCGCCGTGCCGATCTGACCCTGCGCGGGCATGCCATGGCGATTCCCACGCCGGGCTTTCTCTCGCGCCCGGGCATTGCGCGCCTGCGCGAGAACACCGGGCCGATCCACTATGCACATGCGGATCTGTCCGGCTATTCGGTGTTTGAAGAAGCGGCGTGGTGGGGCGATCAGGCGGCGCGGTCCATCCTGGCCGCCTGAGGGTGACGGGGCTTTAGACCTTTGCTTTAACCCTGACGCGGCCAGAGCGTGCGGCCGAAGAACGTCAGTGCACGATCCCAGGCGTGCTCGGCCCAGACCGGGTCGTACTGCGTGATGGCGATGCGGTTCTCGCCGACCGCCGTTTCGTTGGCAAAGGCGTGATGCGCGAGATAGCGATGGAAGTCGACGTCGACGCCGGCATCCAGCAGCTTCTTCTCCAGCGCATCCACCGTTTCGATCTTGAAGGCGTTGTCTTGCGTGCCCCAGTGGCCCTGCACCGGCACCTTGATCTTCGAGGCATCGATGTATTCCAGCGGCGGGAAGCCGTACCACACCACACCGGCCGCCACTTCCGGCACGTTGCACAACGCCAGCAGCGTGAGCGCGCCGCCCATGCAGTAGCCCGTCACGCCCACGCGGTCGCAACTCTGCTTGAGGTATTGCACGGCACCGTGCACATCCTGCGTGGCTGCATCCCCAAAGTTCAGATTGGTCATCAGGTGGTGGGCTTCTTCCTCTTCCACCGTCATCTTGCCGCGATAGAGGTCGGGCACCAGCGCCACATAGCCGGCGCGTGCGAGGCGGTCAGCCACGCCACGAATCTGGTCGTTCAGGCCCCACCACTCCTGGATGACGACCACGCCGGGGGCGCCCTCCTCCTTGGCCGGCTTGGCCAGATAGCCCTGGAGTTCCTGCCCGTCCGGGCGCTTGAACGAAATCATGGTTCCTTGCGGTGCAGTCATACGAAAAGCTCCTCTGCCTGAAACGAAAGCGCACAGCATAGCCCTCGGCGGTGAAATTTGCAGCCGCGCGCACGACAGGCGAAGTGCGCTAAGGCACACCACGATCAATATTTAACCCGGGTAATATTGACTCTTTATTTATACCCGGATAATAATTGCCGATCGGCGGCACACCCGATCTTTGAACGCCGCGCCATCACGGAATCACGCAAGGACCCACCATGACCGACCGACGGGAACTGAAGCGCCAGTACCTGGAGACCCGAACCCGCGCCGGCGTGTACGCCATCCGCAACCTTGTCACAGGCAAAGCCCTGGTCAACGGCAGTACCCACGCGCAGGCCGCACTCAACCGGCATCACTTCGAGCTGAAGCACGGCAGCCATGCCAACGCCTTGCTGCGCCAGGACTGGGCAGACCACGGCGAATCGAGCTTCGTGTTTGAAGTGCTCGACCTGGTCAAGCACCGTGAAGCGCCGGACTTTGATGCCGCACGCGAACTGGAAACGCTGGTCACGCTCTGGCGCCAGGAGGTTCCGTGCCAGGGCGCATCCGGTTACGAGAACGAGGAGCGCGCAGCATGAGCACCGCCGGATTCGCGTTCTGCATGGCCGTGCAGCGTGCACATGCCAGCCTGCGCCTCAAGCTCGACGACAAACTCGGCACGCATTACGGCATCGACTTTGCTGATTTCGTGCTGCTGGATTGGCTGCTCTCACATGCAGACGGCCACGCCAGCCTCGTGCAATGCGTGCAACCGCTCGGGCTGCCGCGCCCCGCCGTACTCAAGCGCGTGCTGGCATTGGAAAAGATCGGCCTGGTCGAACGCCACAGCGCACACGAAGGCCGCCGGATTGCCATTCGCCCCGCAGGCAAGACGCTGGTGCACAACGCGCGCGAAACCATCGGCTGGCTCAGCGGCCAAGCGTTGATGCCGATCGAGCCCGCATCCGCTGCATCCGCAGAAGCCGCGCTCCACGTCTTTGCCGATGCCCGCATTCTGAGGGTGCTTTGATACCCCTCCTCATGGGAGCAGGCAGGCGGCGCAAAGTCTCTATCATGGCGGCACGCTCATTCCTGACATGACAACTGCCATGGTCAAAACCCTTGCCCTGATCGTCTATCTGCTGGTGCTGTTGATCCACGTCTACATCGTCGTGCTGGAGATGGTGCTGTGGAAGACGCGCGGCCCCAAGGTGTTCCGCATCACGCCGGAGAAGGCGGCAGAAACCGCAGCGATGGCCTCCAACCAGGGCTTGTACAACGGCTTTCTGGTGGTGGCGCTGGTGATCGGGCTGGTGGCGCCAGACCCGGTGGTCAATGCATCGTTTGCGCTGTTTGGGCTGATCTGCGTGGCGGTGGCCGGTATCTGGGGCGCGATCACGGTCAGCAAGCGGATCCTCTACGTGCAGACGGTGCCGGCAGTCGTGGCGCTGGCGCTGGGGTACTTCGCCTGAAGGTGATGCGAATCCGGCGGCGCTTGTCGGCATCGCCATTGCGCACTAGCTTGAAGGAGTCGAAAGGTGCTGCATCCATTGGATGCGGTATCACCAACGGGACTTCACACATGCCACCAGCAACCCGCCGAATGTGCGTCTTGACGTTGCTGCTGGCGAGCTTGTGTGGCCCTCCCATCTCCGCTCAAGTGAAGAAAGCCATGACGCTGACCTTGACCTCCCCCGCCTTTGCCACCGGTGGTGCAATGCCCAGCCAACTCACATGCGAAGGCTCGGACACATCTCCACCGCTGGCCTGGACTGGCGTACCGGCAGGCACCCGCAGCCTGGCCCTGATCGTCGACGATCCGGACGCGCCGGACCCCGCCGCGCCGCAAATGACCTGGGTGCACTGGCTGCTCTACAACATCCCGCCCAGTGCAGCAGCGCTGGCTGAGGATGCCGCGCGCAAGGGGTTGCCGCCCGGCACGCGCGCCGGCACCAACGACTGGCAGCGCACTGCTTACGGTGGCCCTTGCCCGCCTGTCGGGCGCCATCGCTACTACCACAAGCTCTACGCGCTGAACGTGGAACTGCCGGAGATGGGTGCACCCGACAAGGCCGCGCTGGAACGTGCGATGCGCGGCCACGTCATCGCTGAGGCTGAACTGGTCGGCACCTACCAGAAGCACAAACCCTGAGCCTGCATTTCAACCGGTTCAGGGCTTGGCTACCGCACCCTTGCGGAACAGCGCGTACGGCACGCCGCGCTCCGGGTGTGCCGTCGTCTCGTTGATGAAGCGCTCGACATCCGGCACGTCGTGCAGCGCGGTCATGAACGGCTCAAACGCATACCCCGGCGCCACACAACCCTGCACGAGCATCCAGCGCTGCCACACCGTTACCCACAGCGTGGTGCTCTGCTTCCACCCTGGCACGTGGATCGCCATCCACTGCAGGCGCCGCTGCGCCGTTTCAGCAATCTCGTCATCGTAGGAAAAAGCATTGGGCAAGCGGCAGCGGCCTTCAACCCAGCAGTGGTTGCCGTGCTCGATACGGTGGTGGGAATCGCGCTTCCACTCGGCCTCGCTGATGCGCGGGCCAGCGGGCTCGGGGCAGTTGGCAACGCCCGACGAAATCTGGAAGAACGGATCGTGGCCGCGGTTCTGCAGGTCGTCTTCTGCGTGGATGGCCGGTGTGCTGAACAACAGCAAGGCCGCTGCAAGGCAGCGGATGTCGATCATCATGGCGGCCTCCTTGGCAGACCCGAGCGCAATCGGTTGCTGCCAAGCATAGGTGCACCATGGCGTAGCCGCCAGGGCTCAACCGAGTGGGATCTCAAAGATCCACTTCAGCGTCCATCGGTCCGTTGCGCGCGTCAGGCCACGCCCGATGCCAAAGTTGAAGACGAAGGGCTTCAGGTCGACGTCGAATGCCAGAAACACCGTGTGCTGCTGTTCATGCAGCGGCGCGATGTGGTTGATGGGGCCAAGACCCGCGTAGTACTCCATGCCGGCCCGCACGCCCGTCGTGACCGTGCGCGCAATCTTGAAGCTCGGCGCGGCCTCCGGCACGCCGCTGCGCCCCGGGCCAGACAGGTTCCAGTCGAGTACCGGGTTGACCGCCCACAGCCAGCGCGCATCCTGGTACCCATAGATGGGCCGCAGCTCCAGCCCGTTCTGTGATTGCTCGAAGCGCCCGGCAACATGCGCCACCTCCACGTTGATGCCGGCAAACTGGCCTACGTCATCTTCGGGCCGCACCGGCATCCACTTCAGGCGCAGCTTGGGGCCGGTCACGTAGGTCGTGTTCTCGCGCGTGAGTGTGGTCGGCACGTACAGCCCAAGCTCCAGCGATGGCGTGAGCCCATAGGAGAACTCCGCCGTGGCACGCCACCCGTGCGGCGTGGTGACCTCGCCCGGATAGCTGGGCTCGCTGATGCCGCTGGGCGTGGTGTTCAGGTGCAGCTCCAGGCCGAACTGCCCGGGGGCGTTGATGTCTCCGGTGTAGACCTGGATTTCATCCGGCAGGACCGCACGCGCGGGCAGCGCGACGCTGCAGAGCGCAGCAGCGATCCAGACAGCACCGGTGGCACGTATGGCACGAGTGAGCAGCATGATGATCCCGGGAAAATTCCCGAGATCATAGGGGCGAGATGAGCGTTGTGCGCAATAACCGGAAGGCGCAGACAGAAATCCGCATAAGAGGCATTCGCATTTGCGGGCGGCCGCGCCACACGATCATCTCGATTTCACATGCGCCGCCAGCATCGCGGTGAACGCGTCCGTCAGCTCAGTCTTGCCGAAGCGCTGCTCGGACACGCCCTTCTCCACATCAATCTGCCCCGCATTGACCGCGTCGTACAGCTCGGTGATGAGCTGCGCGTGGTTCTCGCTCAGGCCGGCGTGCTGCAGCATTGGCGCCCAGGCTTCGCGCGGCACGGCGTTGGCGACGACCTCTCGGCCGACGACGGCGCTGAACGCACGCGCCACCTCGTTCAGGCTCACGCGGCGCGGGCCCTCCACACTGACGATACGCGGCGTTTCGGCCGACGGCGCCTCAAGCAGCAACTCGGCAGCCAACGCGCCGACGTCCTGCGTTGAGACCGTCGCAAAGGCGCGATCCAGCGGAGCGTGCAGACTCGGCAACCGCCCCGTCGCCAGCATGACGGGCAGCATCGCCGCCCAGTTCTGCGCGTGCTCGGCCGAACGCAGCAGCGTCAGATGCGTCGCCAGCGGCTTGAGCCGTTCTTCCAGCAGGTGGAACAACCGCGTCAGGCCGGTGCCCCGGTCAAGCTCAGCGCCGTAGTCCGACAGCGCCAGCACGGCCGGGGGCGGATTGGCGCGCAGCGCATCGGCGGCAACGTCGATCATGCGCTGCATGGTCGATGCCGGGTCCGTATCGCCCACCGGCACCGGACACAGGATCTGCACCGCCGTGGCGCCCTTGATGGCGGAGGTGACGGAGGTGGGATCGGTCAAATCAGCGCAGACGATTTCGCAGCCGATCTTGGCCAGTGTCTCGCCCTGCTTGGCCTGGCGCACCACTGCACGCACCGGACGGCCCGCGTTGCGCAACGCAATGGCCGTGGCACGCCCGACCTTGCCCGATGCCCCAAAGATGACGTACATGCTCGCGCTCCTTTCAGATGTGAGACGCGAGCTTAGGCCGGCCCGGCAAGACGAACTTGCAGGAACGGAGGAATCTGGCAGATACGGAGGATTGGGTCGTGCCGGCTATGCGGCAAGCATGTCGGCAGAAGCCACCGCAGCCCTGCCTGCTCGAACAATTTCGCGCGGGGTCACGCCCAGCAGCCGCTGCATCCACTGCGTCATATGGCTCTGGTGTGCAAAGCCGACGTCCAGCGCAATCTGCGATGCGCTGCGATGGCCTTCCAGCAGCAGCGCCTTCGCGCGCTCCACACGGCGCTGCACAACGTAGCGATGCACGGGCACGCCCAGCGTGGCGCGAAACAGCACCTTGAAGTGCGGCGTGCTCAAACCGGCCTGCGCTGCCAGCTCGGCCAGCGTCAACCGTTGGGGCAGGTGGGCTTCGATGTAGTCGATCACGCGCGTGGCCACGCGGGGTGCCAGGGTGCGCGCGCTGTTGCGCTCACCAGCGACAACATCCCGGCTG
The DNA here is from genome assembly GCF_000801955.1 of Ralstonia sp. A12. Classification (GTDB taxonomy): domain Bacteria; phylum Pseudomonadota; class Gammaproteobacteria; order Burkholderiales; family Burkholderiaceae; genus Ralstonia. The sequence continues at coordinate 162,058 of NZ_JSZO01000011.1, read as the reverse complement.
CTGTTCAGCAGGCGGACCACCAGCGCCGTGCACAGGCTTTCCGCATACAGCGGGTCGGAGGTGTCTTCCGCCTCCAGCTCTGCACCAAGCGCCGAAGCCAGGTGATGCACGCGTGCGTCGCGCCATTGCAGACGCGGTGCGATCTCTGCCTGCAGCGTCCCAATCTGCTCGCCGATGCAGCGTACAAACGCATCGCTGATGGCGATCCGGAGGATGCGGCAGTCGGCATCGTCTGTCCACATTCCGGGCAATCCGGCCGGGATCACGTCGGCATCGCCGTGCGCCTGGATGCGCGAATAGCGTCGACCGTCACACACGCAGTTCGCGCGGACCGGTGCGCCGACATGCACATTGATACGGTGATGTTCCATTGCCGGCACCCTGTAGGTGCCAGGGCGGATGCCGAGCAGCGTGGCGGCAAAGCCGTCCCAGCCGAGATCCTCACTCGAGCGCAGGCGGATCGGGGCGGGTTCCGGCGTGAAGGTGGATGACGCAACGGGCAGAATGGTGTGCATGGCTTGAGCAGTCGGCGCGGGAATCGCCCCGACATTCTGCGCCCGATTGCCGCCCTGTGCCCACCCGCCTGCATGCCACGCATTGCCCGCTTAAGCCACCGGCAATTCCGTGGTCGACAGCACCTGCTTGAGCACCATGAACGTCCGGATCTGACGCACACCCGGCAGGTACAGCAACTGTTCGGCGTGGAGCCGGTTGTAGCCCTCGTTGTCTTTCGTGCGGACGAGCATGAAGTAGTCGAACTCGCCGGTCACAACGTGGCACTCCAGACAGCCGGGCACCTTCTGCACCGCTTTCTCGAATGCCGTGAAGGATTCCGGCGTGGAGCGATCCAGCACGACGCCGATCATCACCAGCGAGCCCAGATCCAGTGCACGCGGATCGAGCAGCGCGACGATCCCCTTGATCAGGCCCAGCTCCTTGAGCCGCTCCACACGGCGCAAACAGGCGGGCGGGCTCAGGTTCACCTTTGCGGCTAACGCAACGTTGGAGATGGACGCGTCGCGCTGGAGTGCTCGGAGAATCGCCCGATCGGTGCGGTCCAAGGCGTGGCGCACGGAAGCCGCTGCATCGCTGGATGCGCTCTGCAATTTTGTTTCGCTTTTTCTCATTTCAAAGAAACAAAGACATTCGAAATTGAATTCCCACCCGGATACGTTCTGGATACTAGCTGATCTTTGCAAGCTCATTTCGTCGTGTTCTGCGTACCATTGATTCCCGACATCCCGCCACTTGCGGCACTGAAGGAGCCACCTCATGAACCTGCAGAAATTCCCCCGCTATCCCCTGACGTTCGGGCCGACGCCCATCCAGCCGCTGAAACGGCTGAGCGCGCACCTGGGTGGCAAAGTGGAGCTGTATGCCAAGCGCGAGGACTGCAACAGCGGCCTGGCCTTCGGCGGCAACAAGACGCGCAAGCTGGAATACCTGATTCCGGAAGCGCTGGAAGGCGGATACGACACGCTGGTTTCCATTGGCGGCATTCAGTCGAACCAGACGCGCCAGGTGGCAGCCGTGGCAGCGCACCTCGGGCTCAAGTGCGTGCTGGTGCAGGAGAACTGGGTGAACTACTCCGATGCCGTGTACGACCGCGTCGGCAACATCGAGATGTCGCGCATCATGGGCGCCGATGTGCGCCTCGACGCCGCGGGCTTTGACATTGGCATCCGACCGAGCTGGGAACAGGCCATGGAGGATGTGCGCAAGCGCGGCGGCAAGCCGTTCCCGATTCCGGCCGGTTGCTCGGAACACCCGCTCGGCGGCCTGGGCTTTGTGGGCTTTGCTGAAGAAGTGCGCCAGCAGGAAGCGGAACTGGGCTTCAAGTTCGACTACATCGTGGTGTGCTCGGTCACCGGCAGCACGCAGGCCGGCATGATCGTCGGCTTCGCAGCCGATGGCCGGGCCGACAAGGTGATCGGCATCGATGCCTCCGCCAAACCTGAGCAGACGCGCGCGCAGATCCTGCGCATTGCGCAGAACACCGCCGAGCTGGTCGACCTCGGCCGCCGCATCACCGAGCAAGACGTGGTGCTCGACACACGCTACGGCGGCCCGGAATACGGCCTGCCCAACGAGGGCACGCTGGAAGCCATCCGCCTGTGCGCGCGCCAGGAAGCCATGCTGACCGACCCCGTGTACGAAGGGAAGTCCATGCACGGCATGATCGATATGGTGCGCAATGGCGAATTCCCTGAAGGCTCGCGCGTGCTCTACGCCCACCTGGGCGGCGTGCCGGCCCTCAACGCGTACAGCTTTATCTTCCGCAACGGTTGAAGACGCAGCGCCGCATCGGCGCATCTGAACGCGGGCCGTCATCAACCAAGACGGCTCGCCTTCCACTCCTCCTCTCAGGCAGGACCAGCCATGACGGATTTATCGACGGGGGCCGCGTCGATGCGCTCCCTCGCGCAGCGCACCGAAGACAGCGACCCTGGGGAAACGGCCGAATGGCTCGACGCGCTGGATGCGGTCGTCCAGCATGCCGGCACCTCGCGCGCGCAGTTCCTGTTCGACCGTCTGGCAGAGCGTGCGTCTAAGCTCGGCGTCGGCACCGCGCTCGCCCGCGTCACGCCCTACGCCAACACGATCCCCGTTGAAGCACAGCCGCCGTATCCGGGCGACATCGACACCGAGGAGCGGCTGGCCGCCGCGCTGCGCTGGAATGCGCTCGCCATGGTGGTGCGCGCCAACCAGGCCTACGGCGAGCTGGGCGGCCACATTGCAAGCTATGCGTCGGCCGCCGATCTGTTTGAAGTGGGCTTCAACCACTTCTTCCATGCCGACGATGCCAAGCACGGCGGCGACCTCGTCTACTTCCAGCCGCATTCGTCCCCCGGCGTCTACGCGCGTGCATACCTGGAAGGATTTCTCGACGAGACACATCTCGAACACTATCGGCGCGAGATCACCGGGCCGGGACTGTGCTCGTATCCGCATCCGTGGCTGATGCCGGACTTCTGGCAGTTCCCCACCGGGTCGATGGGCATCGGGCCTATCAACGCGATCTACCAGGCGCGCTTCATGCGCTATCTGCAGAACCGTGGCCTGCTGCAGACGTCGGAGCGCAAGGTATGGGGCTTCTTCGGCGACGGTGAAATGGATGAGCCCGAGTCGATCGGCGCGCTGTCATTGGCGGCACGCGAGCGGCTCGACAACATCGTGTTCGTCATCAACTGCAATCTGCAGCGACTCGACGGGCCCGTGCGCGGCAACGGCCGCATCATCGACGAACTCGAAGCCCAGTTCACCGGCGCCGGCTGGAACGTCATCAAAGTGCTGTGGGGCTCGGACTGGGATGCCCTCTTCGCCCGCGACCGCTCGGGCGCCCTGCTGCGCGCGTTTGCGCAGACCGTCGACGGCCAGTTCCAGACCTTCTCCGCCAACGACGGGGCCTACAACCGCGAGCGCTTCTTCGGCCAGAACCCAGAGCTTGCCGCGCTCGTCTCGCATTTCAGCAACGAAGACATCGACCGCCTGCGCCGCGGCGGCCACGACGTGCGCAAGCTCCATGCCGCGTATGCGAAGGCGCTGCAACACACGGGGCAACCCACCGTGATCCTCGCCAAGACCATGAAGGGCTTCGGCATGGGCAGCGTTGGGCAAGGCCGGATGACCACGCACCAGCAGAAGAAGCTCGACGTCGATCAGCTCAAGGCGTTTCGCGATCGCTTCCGCCTGCCGCTGTCGGATGCCGACGTCGAGCAAGTGAAGTTTTACAAGCCAGCGCCAAACAGCCCGGAGATGCAATACCTGCATGCGCGCCGGGCTGCCCTCGGAGGCTATCTGCCCAGAAGGCGGAAGGCGGCAACACAGGGACTGACCGCGCCTGCGTTGTCATCCTGGGGGCAATTCGCGTTGCAAGCGGAAGGCCGCGAGATGTCGACCACGATGGCGATCGTGCGCATGTTCGGCAACCTGCTGAAAGACGAGACCCTCGGCCCGCGTGTCGTGCCGGTAGTGGCCGACGAGGCCCGCACCTTCGGCATGGCCAGCATGTTCCGCCAGGTCGGCATCTATTCGCCGCTGGGCCAGCAGTACGAGCCGGAAGATCTGGGTTCGATGCTGTACTACCGCGAAGAAACCGGCGGGCAGATTCTGGAGGAAGGCATTTCGGAGGCCGGCGCCATCTCGTCGTGGATTGCCGCAGCCACCGCGTACAGCACGCACGATCTACCAATGCTGCCGTTCTACATCTACTACTCGATGTTCGGTTTCCAGCGCATTGGGGATCTCATCTGGGCGGCGGCGGACCAGCGTGCGCGCGGGTTCCTCATCGGCGCGACGTCAGGCAAGACGACGCTCGGCGGCGAAGGGCTGCAGCATCAGGACGGCACCAGCCACCTTGCCGCATCGACAATCCCCAACTGCCGTGCGTACGACCCGGCGTTTGCCTACGAAATTGCCGTCATCCTCGACGAAGGCATGCGCGAGATGCTGGAGCGCCAGCAGGACACGTTCTACTACCTGACGGTCACGAACGAGAACTATGCGCAGCCGTCGCTACCCGATAGCGACCTGCGAGAAGGCATCCTCAAGGGCATGTATCCGCTGACACCGCACAGCCTATCGACCGCGCGCGTGCAATTGCTGGGCTCGGGCGCCATTCTCGGTGAGGTGATGGCCGCCGCCCAGATGCTCAAGGACGACTGGAACATCGACGCCGCCACCTGGAGCGTGACGAGCTTCTCGGAACTGCACCGTGAAGCCATCGCGGCAGAACGCACTGCGCGCCTGGAGGGTGACGCCGCACCGTCGTATGTGGAAACGGTGTTGCGTGAATCGCACGGCCCCGTCATCGCGGCCACCGACTATGTGCGCGCGGTGCCGGAACTGATTCGGGCGCATGTGCCGCACCGCTATGTCACGCTCGGCACCGACGGCTTTGGCCGCAGCGACTCGCGCCGGGCGTTGCGCGAGTTCTTTGAAGTGGACCGCGCATCCATCGTCATCGCCGCACTGCAGGCACTCGCTGACGACGGTGAGCTGGATCGCACCGTGGTACGCGAAGCGGTTGCGCGCTATGGCAAACACCTGCCCATGAACGACGCGCCTTGGCAACGGTGACAGCCGCGCACGCCGAGCGCTACGGCCCGCACGGCGTGCAGCACATGGTCGGCCGGCGATAACGTATCCGCGTGCTTGCCCCGTCAGGCGCGCGCCGGATATTGCGCCACCACCTGTTCGCGAATCGATGGCTTGATGTTCGCCTGCGACATGTCGCCCTGGTAATGCGCGATCACACGCGGGTTCATCACGCGAAACCACAGCGGCGGCACATAGGCGAGCATCACCATCGCCGCATAGCCGGCGGGCAGTTGCGGTGAGTGCTCGAAGTGGCGCAGCGCCTGGAACGAGCGCGTCGGATTGGCGTGGTGATCGGCATGGCGCTGCAGTTGATACAGGAACAGGTTCGTCACCACGTGATTGCTGTTCCACGAATGCTGCGGCGTACAGCGCTCGTAGCGGCCACTGGGCAGTTGCTTGCGGCACAGGCCGTAGTGCTCCAGATAGTTCACCACCTCCAGCAACGAAGCACCGTAGACGGCTTGGATCAGCAGAAAAGGCACGGCCTTGATGCCGACAAACGCGATGCACACGGCCCACAGCACCACCGTCATCGCCCAGGCGTTGAGCACGTCATTGCGCCACGACCACACCGAATGCCCGTTGCGCTCCAGGCGCTGTTTCTCCAGTGCCCAGGCCGACTTGACGCTGCCCACCACCGTGCGCGGCAGGAACTCCCAGAACGACTCACCAAAGCGCGCGCTTGCCGGGTCAGCCGGCGTGGCCACGCGCACATGATGGCCGCGGTTGTGCTCGACGAAGAAGTGCCCGTACGCCACGGGCGCCAGCGTGATCTTCGCAAGCCAGCGCTCGAAGCCGTTGGTCTTGTGGCCAAGCTCGTGCGCGGTGTTGATCGAGATGCCCGTCACCACGCCCAGCGAGAATGCAAATGCAATGTAGTCGTACCACGTGAGCTGATAGGTATGCAGCACCCACATGGCCGCAGCAAAGCTCACATAGAGCACCGTGGTCGCCAGATAGACGATGCGGCGGTAATAGCGCTGCTTTTCCAGTTCGGGGACGACCGCTTCGGGCGGGTTGTCCCGGTCGTCGCCGATCAGGTAGTCCAGCAGCGGAATGATCGTGAACACGATGAACGGCCCGGCCCACCATAGCGGATGCCACCCAGTGGACAGCGCCAGGGCGGCGGCAATCATCGGCAGCGTGATCGTCAACGCGCCGAGCATCCAGAGATACCGCTTGCTGTCGGTCCACTCAATGGACGCGACGGTGCCGGGTGTGGCCATTGTCTTCCTCCTATTTGCCCCGCTTGATTCGGTTGGCTTGTGTACGCACAGGGGTGCGCCGTCGGGTCATGCCCAACGCCTGTTTTATAGGGGCGGCAGGAGGAGGTTGCCAATGTCTCAGTTTAGGCTGGCACTTCCAAACAAGAACGCCCGTGGCATGGCGCGCACGGGCGGGGAAAACGCTGGTGATTGAAACCGGCGTTTTACAAACGATCGTTCGATTTTGGTGCAGTGCAAACGCACATGCTGCCCGACAAGCGCGTCAGGCAGCACGTTTCGGCTTACGCTGCGTCAGTCTGCGTGTCGATGATGATGGCGCGGAAGTCGTTGACGTTGGTCAGCGTCGGGCCGGTGATGACCGAATCGCCCAATGCCAGGAAGAAGCCGTGGCCGTCGTTGTTGTCGAGGCTCTTGCGCGGTTGAATGCCGGCTGCCCATGCACGGGCAAGCGTGTCCGGCGCAATGATGGCGCCGGCAATTTCTTCGGCACCGTCCACGCCGTCGGTGTCACCAGCAATGGCGTGCACGCCCGGCAGCCCGTCCAGCGCCACCGCCAGCGAGAGCAGGAACTCCACGTTGCGCCCGCCGCGGCCGGTGCCCGTGACGGTGACAGTCGTCTCGCCGCCCGAGAGCAGCACGCACGGCGTCTTGAACGGCTGGCCGCGCTGTACCACCTGGCGTGCGATGCCGGCCATGGCCAGACCCAGATCGCGCGCCTCGCCTTCCAGGCTGTCGCCCAGGATGTACGGTGTATAGCCTGCCGCCTCCGCCACCTTGGCGGCCGCTTCCAGGGCGATCTGCGGTGCGGTGATGATGCGCGTGGTGATGTTCTGCAGGCGTGCGTCGCCCGGCTTGATGCTTTCGGCTTCGTCCTTGGCAAGGAATGCACGTACGTTGTCGGGCACGGCAATCCGGTAGCGCTCGAGAATCGCCAGGGCGTCTGCACGCGTGGTCGGGTCCGCCACCGTGGGGCCGGACGCGATATCGACCGGGTTGTCGCCCGGCACGTCGGAAATCAGCAGCGTCACGACGCGCGCCGGGTGGCACGCCGCCGCCAGCCGCCCGCCCTTGACCTGCGACAGGTGGCGCCGCACGCAATTCATCTCGGCAATGTTGGCGCCGCTCTTGAGCAGCGCCGAATTCACGGCCTGCTTGTCGGCCAGGCTGATGCCCTCGCCCGGTGCCACGAGCAGCGCCGAACCACCGCCGGAAATCAGCGCGATGACGAGGTCGTCTTCGGTCAGGCCGGACACCAGTTGGCGCACGCGTGCGGTGGCTTCCAGGCCGGCCGCGTCGGGCACCGGGTGTGCGGCTTCGACGATCTCGATGCGCTCGCACGGCACGGCATAGCCGTAGCGCGTGATGACCAGCCCTTCTAGCGGCCCCGGCCAGTGCGCTTCAAGTGCCTGCGCCATGGCGGCCGATGCCTTGCCGGCACCAATGACGATGGTCCGCCCCTTGGGCGCCGGCGGCAGATGCTGCGCCAGGCAGAGCGAGGACTGGGCGCTGGCCACGGCGGCATCGAACATGGCGCGCAGCAGCGCGGGTTGCTTGGCGGTGGACGTGGGTTGCATGAGAAGCCTCGAACGGTATGAACAGATTGGAGGCAGTCTACGGAGCGGCGTGCAGCCCGCCTATTGGAGAATCTTCAAGACGGCCTGAACGCCCAGGAAACCCCTGATGGGGCAAGGCTTTGCAGCCAACGACCGGGATTCTTGCCCGGGCAAACCCTAGGATGGGAGCCGGTTCAGACGACGTCCGCCTCAGGCTGCCAGATCATCGGCAAGGTGGCCAGCAGGGCCTGGACCATGGGGTTGTCTGCGCTGGCGCGGCGGTGCAGCAAGCACAGCGGGCACGGCAGCCGAGCGCCGTCCCAGATGACAGCCTGACCGCTCTGCACCATGCCGGCGGCCAGCCGCTCGCGCATGATGCCCAGGGCCACGCCGGACTGCACCAGCTCGATCATCGACGCTTCCTGATCGGCCTCGACCACGGTGTTGTACGACAGGCCACGCTCCGCAAACATCTGCGCCACCATGCCGTGCTGCGAACTGCCAGCGGGCGTGGCCAGCCACGGCATGGCGGCAAGGTCCTGCAGGCTGGCCCCGCGCAGCTTCGCCTCCCAGGCGGCGGGCGCCACCACCACGTAGTGCTCCACAGCCAGCGGGTGCACCGTGATCTCCGGATCGTGCAAGGTGCCCAGGTAGAAACCGGCATCCACCTGACCGTCACGCAGCATCTGCAGCACGCTGCCAGAAATGCCGTGAGCCAGCGTCACGTCGATATGCGGATAAAACTGCAGCAGCGCCGCCAGCAGCGGGCCCAGGCGGATCGACTCGGGATCGATGATCGTTCCGAGCCGCAGCACGCCGGACACATTGCCGCGCAGCGACGATGCCAGTGCGGTCATCTCCTGCGTAGCGTCTACGACGCGCCCTGCAATCGGCAGCAGGCGCCGGCCAGCCGCGGTGACGGTCATGCCGGTGGGCGTGCGGTCGAACAGCAGCACACCCAGCTCATCCTCCAGCCCCTTGATCTGCTTGGAGATGGCGGATTGCGTCAGGTGCAGTTGCTCGGCGGCACGCGCGAGCTGCCCCGTGCGCGCGACGGCGAGTACGGCTTTGAGTTGATAGAGTTCCATGGGTCTGCGCTAGACAGCCGATCGCGGATCAGTTGGACGCAGCAACAAACGTCTTCACCGCATCAAGCACCACCGACTCCTGCTCCCGATGTGGCACGTGCCCACAGCGCGGCAACAGCGCCAGCCGAGCCGGCGCACCGGCCAAGGTCACGATGCGCTCGGGCTGCGCGGTCGATCCGTACTCGTCTTCCACACCATGCATGGCGAGAACCGGGCAGCGGACGCCCAGCAGTTCCTCATCCAGACACCAGCCGGCAAACTCGGGCGACAACCAGGTGCTGACCCAGGCGTCCAGGACCCAATGTGCCTTGTCACCGTGGTACCGCTCCAGGCGCGACATCTGACCGGGCTCGGCAAATTGGGCCTGGGCCGTGCGGATGCCTTCGCGCGTCCGCTCCTCCACAAAGGCTTGCGCAGACTCGGTGATCAGCCCAACGCAACGGTCCGGATACGCAGCAGCAATCGACACCGCCATACCGCCGCCCACGCTGTGGCCGAAGACGATGAAACGCTCCACACCAAGCTGGTCGATAAGTGCGGAGAAGCCGGTATGCGCCTCCTGCCGAATGAAGTCCGCGCTGATCTTGCCCTGATGCGGGTCGGATCGGCCGAAGCCGAGCCGGTCGTAGGCGATCACCGTGCGTCCAGTCGCCTGCGCGAGCCGCTGCGGAAAATCACGCCACAACGCAACGCAGCCGAGCGAATCGTGCAGCAGCACGATGGGCGGCAGCGCGGCGTCATCCGCCGTACCGCCCCACTGCTTGGCATAGAGACGGCCGTTGACGGTGGTCACCCAGGTCTCGACCGCCTCCAGGGAAAGCGACTCAGTCATATCCGCGCGCCTGCATCCGACGATTGAACGAACTTCGGGTTCAGAACAGGCGGTCGAGCCAGTTGTGCGGGTCCGGCGCGCGGCCGTTCTGCAGGTCGACCAAGGCCGCCTTCAGCTTGCCGGTCAACTCACCCACACCGCCATCACCGATGGTGAAGTTGTGCTTGTGACCCTTCACCTTGCCAATGGGCGTGACCACGGCGGCGGTGCCGCAGGCAAAGGCTTCACGCAGGCGGCCGCTCTGGGCGTCGGCCTGCCATTGGTCGATGGAGTACGGCTCTTCGCGCACGGTCAGGCCCATGCCGCGTGCCAACGTGATCAGCGAATCGCGCGTGATGCCCGGCAGGATCGTGCCGGTCAGCGGCGGCGTCTGCAGCGAGCCGTCTTCAAAGACGAAGAACACGTTCATACCGCCAAGCTCTTCAATCCAGCGGCGCTCCACTGCATCGAGGAAGACCACCTGGTCGCAGCCCTCGCGCGTGGCTTCAGCCTGGGCGACCAGGCTGGCGGCATAGTTGCCGCCGCACTTGGCGTCGCCGGTGCCGCCCGGCGCTGCGCGCGTGTAGTTGTCGGATACCCAGATCGTGACGCCCTTCGACGCATCACCCTTGAAGTACGCGCCCACCGGGCAGGCGATCACGCAGAACAGGTATTCAGCCGACGGCTTCACGCCGAGCACTACCTCGGTGGCAATCATGAAGGGCCGCAGGTAGAGCGCCGCGCCCTGCCCTGACGGGATCCAGTCGCGGTCCAGCTTGACCAGCTCCCGCACGGCCTCCAGGAACAGGTCTTCAGGCAGCGCAGGCATCGCCAGGCGCTTGGCAGAGTTCTGGAAACGGCGTGCGTTGGCGTCCGGGCGGAACAGCGCGCCGCCGCCGTCCGGCAGCCGATATGCCTTCATGCCCTCGAAAATTTCCTGCGCGTAGTGCAGCACCAGCGTGGACGGATCGCACGAGATCGGGCCGTGGGCGCCGATCTTGGCGTCGTGCCAGCCCCGTCCCTCGGTGTAGCGGATAGTGGCCATGTGGTCGGTGAACACGCGGCCGAACGCCGGGTTCTCCAGACGGCGCGCGCGCTCATCCGCCGCAACGGGGTTCGGGTTCCTTTCGATCGAAAGGGTCGATTCGACAACGTTGTTCATACCGTCTCCATGGAGTGCTGGGGGCGCGCAGAGCGCCAAGACCGCTATTTTGCGCCATCGGCGGTGCAATTTGGTTGCGTATTCAACGGCACATGACGCAAACGGCCGCCCGCCGCCTGCCACGCCAATCGGCGCAACAAGCGGCAGGCGGCCGCCAGTACAGACCATATCGCTACCAACCGAGGGGCGCCGCAGGCCGACGCCTGGCGGCAAACCCTTGTATTTTCAACGAATTGTCGAAACTCCGCCCAAACCCGGTTAGATCAGAACTTGTGACGCAGGGCCAATCGCACCGCCACCTGGCTGGCCGTCGACGAGGGCGCCTGCGAACCGAGCACGAACGCCTGATCCAGGACCGAGCCCGTCTTGCCGCCGACCACATGCTGGTACGACGTCTGCAGGTAGATGTCCGTGCGCTTCGAGAAAGCGTAGTCCGCCATCAACCCGACGGTATGGATGCGCGGCGCGGCCCGCCCCGTCGAGGCGTCGTACTTCAACAGCGAGAGAACATACTGACCGCCGAGGAAAAATGCCGGCGTGAGCTGGTACTTTCCGTTGACCTCGATGTTGTGATACTTGATCGCGCTGACGGCCCCAGCCGGCATGAACGACGCCCCCAGGTAACCATTGCCCGACGGATTTTTGTTGTAGGTGTTGGAGTACGCCACGCCAACGGTGGCCGGGCCGGTCGTGTAGTTGATGCCCGCGCCAAAGATGCGCATCCGCTCGCTGATGTAGCTGGCATCGCTTGTGGCGATGCCGCCGCCCTCCGTCGTGCCCGCGTTGTCCGCTTGCAGATAGCCGATGCCGAAGCGCCATTCACCGTAGGTATATTTCGCGCCCATGCTGTAAGCACGGTTGTTGGAAAACGACGTGCTGTCGCTCGATGCGTACGTGCCGCCGAACTCCAGGCCGCCAAAGTTCGGGCTCGCGTATTTGATCGCGTTGTCCAGGCGGAATGAGTTGTCGGTGTTGTCGTTGTCGAGCGGATGCGCAAACTGGTATCCGGCCCAGTTGCCGTTTGCCGTCGTGGGCGCGAAGTAGGTGACCACGGCGTCATACTGGCGACCCAGCGTCAGCGTGCCCAGGTCGTTGCTGCTCAGGCCCACATAGGCCTGTCGACCGAACATACGGCCGCCTTGACCAAAGCGGCCCGTATCTCCGGCAAAACCGTTCTCAAGCTGAAAAACGGCCTTGTTGCCTCCGCCCAGATCTTCGTTCCCCTTGAGACCCCAGCGGCTGCCGTTCACATGGCCACTCGCCATTTCCGTCACCGCATGGCCACCCACGTTGCTGGTGTAGTTCAGACCCGTATCGATGATGCCGTACAGCGTAACGCTGCTCTGGGCTGCAGCCGAGCCAACGCACGTGGCGGAGACCGCCAGTGCCAATGCATGTTTCCTCATTCCCTAATACTCCCTGGTTAGTGTTTTTTTGTATTGATTCGAATCCGCACATCCGTGTGCACTGGAAAGAAAAGAGCAAAAGAACGCCACCGCGGCACCGGTTGCGGCCGCGGATACCTCAATCGTTCGAATCGGTTGCTGACGACGTCACAGGCTCAAGCGCCTTGTCGGTCTGCCTCGGCAAGTGGCTTGCATCGCGCGTCGTCACCTCGCTGCGCTGCGCGTCGCGCAGAATCAGGCCGGCGCCCTTCTCGGCGACCATCATCGTCGGCGCATTAATGTTGCCGGACGTGATGTTCGGGAAGATCGATGCGTCAACCACCCGCAGGCCCTCAAGGCCATGCACCCGCAGCGCAGCGTCGACGACCGAGGTGGCCGCATCCGGGCCCATCGCGCATGAGCCGCACAGGTGGTAGATCGAACCCGATTGCTCGCGGAAGTACTGGAGCATGTCTTCATCGGACTGCACCTGCGGCCCCGGTGAAATCTCTTCGATCGTCATCGTCTTCAGCGCAGGCGCCTTCATCAGCGCGCGGATCAGCTTGCTGCCCTGCACGGCTTCGTCCAAATCCTTCTGCGTAGTCAGCGCGTTGATATGGATCTTTGCCGCATCTTCCGCACGGTTCGATGCGATCTCGATCGAGCCCCGACTGGTCGGCCGGCACGGATTGAACGCGATCAGAAATCCCGAGTACGGCTCGGGTTCGATGCTCGCGTGCTCACTCTTCGGAATCCGATATGACAGCGGGTTGAAGTAGAGTTGAATATTCGGTTCCTGCTCGTCAGGCCCACCCCGGAAGAAGCCACCCGCCTGATTCACGCTCATCGCAAGCGGGCCGCGCTTGGTCGACAAGTAGCGCAGGCCGATCTTCATCTTGCCGAGCAGCGTGCCCATCTCGTCGTTCAACGTGGGGCGATTCGCCTTGAAGTAGAAGCTCACGCACAGGTGGTCCTGCAGGTTGCGTCCAACCGCCGGCAGCGCTTGCACAACCGGTACCTGATGACGCCGGAGCAGCGTCGGGTCACCCACGCCAGACAGCTGCAGCAGCTTGGGGGTATCGACAGCGCCCGCAGCGAGAATCACTTCGCGCGACGCATTGATCGTCTCGTCGCCATTGGGGCCGGCCACGACCACGCCAGCCGCCCGCTTGCCTTCAAACTGCACGCGGCGCACAAGAGTGCCGGAGCGCACGGTCAGGCTCGGGCGGCTCTCTGCCGGTCGCAGATACGCGAAGCTGCTCGAGCAGCGCTCACCGTTCCTGGTGTTCAGGTCGTAAATGCCTGCGCCCTCGAACTGCGCGCCGTTGAAGTCGGTCGTGCGCGGCAGCTTCAGTTGCTCGCAACCTTTCAGGAACTCGTGGACGATCGGGTGCACATCCGCTTGCATCGATGTGATGTGAATCGGCCCGGCTGCGCCGTGATGCTCCGGATCGACTCCGGCAGCCGCGTGCGTCTCCAGCTTTCGGAAGTACGGCAGCACATCGTCGAACGACCAGCCCGGATTGCCCGCTGCGGCCCAATCATCAAAGTCGCTGCGCTGACCACGCACGTACACCATCGCGTTGATCGAGCCGGAGCCGCCCACCACCTTGCCGCGCGGACAATACAGCGTACGTCCTTCCAGCTCCGCTTCCGGCTCGCTGTAGTACATCCAGTTGTACCTGCGATTGTAGTAAGTCTTGGTAAAGCCCACCGGCACCTTGAACCAGAACGAGGCGTCGCGCTCACCTGCCTCGATCAACAACACCGAATACTTGCCGGACTCGCTCAGCCGGTTCGCCAGAATGCAACCGGCCGAGCCTGCACCGACGATGATGTAGTCGTAAGTCATGCAGCCCTCTTTGCGCAATCAGCCCTTGGCGGGCGCCAGGTCCTTCACGTCGACGGGCTTCTCGCCCATCTGCAGGTGCAGGCGCTGGCCGGTGTACGGCGAATGCGCGCGCACCACGTCCATGTTCAACTCGATGCCCAGGCCCGGCTCGCTCGATGGGATGATGTAGCCGTCTTCCCAGCGGATCGGCGTCTTCACGACCTCGGCGTGGAAACCGTCCCACGTCATGATGCTTTCCTGGATCAGGAAATTCGGCGTGCAGGCGGCAAGCTGGATGCTCGCAGCTGCACCCACGGGGCCGTTGTAGAGGTGCGGCGCGATCTGCGCGTAATGCACTTCGGCCAGCGTGGCGATCTTCTTGGCTTCGAGCAGGCCGCCGACACGCGCCACGTTCAACTGCAGGATCGACGCGCCGCCCGCTTGCAGCAGCTTGTGGAATTCGTACTTGGTGGTCAGACGCTCCCCCGTCGCGATGGGAATCGACGTGTGCTGCGCGATCGTCGCCATGGCCTCTTCCTGGCCCGGCGGCACCGGCTCTTCAAACCACAGCGGGTCGTACTTCTCCAAGCGCTTGGCAAGGCGGATGGCCGACGACGGCACCATTTGCCCATGCGTGCCGAACAGCAGGTCAGCCTTGCTGCCAACCGCTTCGCGCACACGACGGCAGAAAAGCTCGCAGCGGTCGAGCACTTCCATCGAAATCTGATGACCGGAATACGCGGTGTACGGACCCGCCGGATCGAACTTCACGGCGGTAAAGCCGAGCTTGACGTTCTCCAGCGCGCATTCAGCGGCGAGATCCGGATCGTCGTAGTCGTACTCACCCTGGGCGTTCTTCGGATAGAGGTAGGTATATGACCGCAGACGCTCATTCACCATGCCACCCAAGAGCTCATACACGGGCTTGCCTGCGGCCTTGCCGATGATGTCCCAGCAGGCCATCTCCAGGCCGCTGACGATGCCCATCATGGTCAGGTCAGGGCGCTGTGTGAAGCCACTCGAATAGCACTGGCGGAACAGGCGCTCGACGTGGTGCGGATCGTGGTTCAGCAGGTAGCGCTCGAACGTGTCTTCAATGGCCGGCACCATCGCCTTCGGGTGGAACGTGGCGGAGTAGATCTCACCCACGCCCTCGATGCCGTCGTCCGTCTTGAGCTTGACGAACAGCCAGTACATGCCGCCCACATGCGGCGGCGGAACAGCGACAACATGCGTTTCAAGCGAGACGATTTTCATGATGTTTCCTTGTTGCGGTTCAAGCGTTGTTTGAGCGCGGCGGCCGCGCCCGCACCCAGCAGCGCAATGGCAGCGATGTAGCCGAAATAGAGTTGATAACCACGCGCCCCCGCGAAGGTCTGCGTGACATAGCCGTTGATCAGAGGGAGGAAGACGTCGGGGGCGTAGCCCAGCACCGAGATCAGGCCAATGGCCAGCCCCGCGCAGTGCTGGGGTACCTTGCAGTCGTCGAGCAACGACCAGTACAGCCCGCGCACCGCATACGTCAGGATGCCGATGAACAGCACGAGCACCACGAGAATGGCGGCCGGACTATCGGTGGGTGCAAAGATCATTCCCACCAGCGATACCGCCGCCAGCACCAACGCCCAGAGCAGCACGGACACCTTGGACGTGCGGTCGCCCAGCAAACCACCACCGATGCCGCCGATCGGGCGCATCCACAGCTTGAGCGTGGTGATCACACCGGCTGCGGTAGCACTCAACCCAAAACCGCCTTCGTGCAGATAGGCCGAGAAGCTATAGGTCGCCCAGAACACCTGATAGCCGCAGAACACGATCGCGACGACCAGCCACAACTCGGGAATGGCAGCAAGTGTCTTCAAATCGCTCAACACGTTGCCGCGCTTGGCCTGGATGGCCTTGACGTCACGCTGCGCGGCGGGCCGGCCGTCCTTCACCAGCGCGAGCAGCACACCCAATGCAATGCAGAAGAATGCATACAGGTGGACAACGTGTTTGAAGCCCTCGACATCCGATTCGCCACGCGTTTGCGTGACGTAGGCAAACAGCGCAATCGCAATGGTGGCCAGCGATGCCTCAATCAGCCCGCGCCCGCCATCGAGCAAACCGAAGAAGCGGCCCTGCTCGCCCGGCCCGGCAATCAGATTCACGCGCTTGATGACCGCAGCCCAGAACGTGAGTCCCGTGCTCAGGCCCCACGCGCCAAAGATCATCACCAACACCGGGAACGCCGGCCCCGTGGCGTACAGCAGGCCAAGTGCCCCCGTCGCCAACAGTGAGAAGCAGATCAGCCAGCGCGGGGGCAGACGGTCAGCCAACCAGCCGCTGGGTAGATAGCTCAGCAGGAAGATCGTGCCAAGCGACGAATACAGGTAGCCCAGTTGCACATCATCGATGCGGAAGAACTCCAGCATCGTCGATTGATAGACCTGTCGTAGATACAGCATCGGGTAAATCGCGCCCGCAGCGACTACCAGCAATATCAGTTGCACATAGCGCTGCGTGCGCGCGTTGCGCGACGCTTGCACCTCTGCAGGCAACGGCACGGATGTGACGTGAGCCGATCGAGTTGGCATTGTGTTGTCCGCCGCTTCAGTCAAGGCTTTACGCCTTCGCGTTTTTGGCAAGACGACCAAAGCGATACTTGAGCACCAATGCACCCAACGCACCGAGCAATGCCATCACGATGATGTAGCCGAAGAAATACCGGTAACCGAGCACACCGGCGTACTTCGTGGTGAGGTAAGCACTGATCTTCGGCAGGAAAATATCGGGCGAATAGCCCACCATCGAAACCATGCCGATGGCCAAGCCAACGCAATGGTCGGGAATGCCGCATTTACCCACCAGCGCCCAGTACAAGCCGCGCACCGCATAGCCCAACATGCCGAGAAGCAACACAAAGCCCAGCAATACCGGGACCGATGCACCGGCCGGCACCATGCTCAAGCCAGCCAGGCCAAGCGCACCACAGACCAGAACACCCGCCAACACCAATTCACGCGAGAACTTGTCGGCCAAGAATCCACCACCGACACCCCCAATGGGGCGCATCCACATCATGGCGACGGTAATGGTGGCGGCAATGGTTGCCGACGTGCCAAATTCAGGCAGTCGCACGAACGCAGAGAACTTGTACGACACCCAGAACATCTGATAGCCACAAAACACCACGGCCGCCAGAATCCAAAGTTCCGGAATGCCTGCCAGGGTTTTGAGATCCGCCCACAGGTTGCTCTTTTTCTTTTCAACCGGCGCGCTGCCTTTCTCTGCGCCTTGCGGATCTTTCAAGCAAAACAAGATCGTGCCCAACGTCACGCACAGCGTGGCATACATCAGCAGGATCATGCGAAAGCCGGTCGCTTCTGCATTCTGGCTGGCAAAGTACGAAAACACCGTCAGCGCAATCACCGCCAGTGCGGCTTCCACCAAGCCACGGCCGCCATCCAGAATGCCGAAGAAACGGCCCCGCTCCTCAGGCAAGGAGATTGAGTTGACGCGCTTGATAATGGCCGACCAGAAGGTCAAGCCCGTGGTGACGCCCCAGCAGGCATAAATGACGCACAGCGTTTCATAGGAGGGTGCGGTGGAATACAGATAACCCAGCGCACCCGTCATCACCAATGAAAAGCTGATCAAAATGCGCGGGCGGACGCGGTCTGCCAACCAACCGCTTGGCATATAACAAATCACAAACACCGTGCCCAAGATGGAATACAGCGTGCCGAGCTGCAGATCATTGAGCTGGAAGAACTCCAAGATCGTGACTTCATACACCTTGCGCAGATACAGCATCGGGTAGATCGTGCCTGCGGCCAGCAACACCAGCGCCAACTGGATGTAACGCTGCACGCGCGCGGACTGCTGCGCACTACCGGCAGAAAGCGACGCTGTCTGCGCTGTTGACGATGAAGTCGTCATTGGAAGTCTCCTTGGAAAGCGCGTTGCGCGATTCCGATTGTTCTTATGGGGAAACAGATGTGCCGTGCGCTCGGTAGCAAGCGCACGGGTTGGGCGCAACCGCGCCGATCAATACTTCATGACCACCAAGCGTGTTTGCGTGAACTCCAGCATCCCGTGCTTGCCGTCGTCGCCGCCGAGGCCGGAGCGCTTCCAGCCGGCGTGGTAGCCCTGGTAGGGGTCGGCCGGCGTGCGGTTGACGTACAGCTCGCCGGCTTCGATCGCGTTCCCGACCTGCATCGCCACGCGGTAGTTCTCGGTGTAGAGCACGGAGGCCAGCCCGAATTGGTGGTCGTTGGCCAAGGCGATGGCCTCGTCGATGGTCGAGTAGCGCAGCACGGCCAGAATCGGGCCGAAGGTTTCTTCCTGCACGATCTCCATGTCCTGACGGCAGTTGGTCAGCAGCGTGGCCGGGTAGAAGAAGCCGGGGCCCTCGGGCATCTTGCCGCCGGTCTCCAGCGTTGCACCGTCGGCAATCGCACGTTCGACCATCGCGTGAATGTTGGCGCGCGCCGATGCGCTCACCTGCGGCCCCATGCACGACGGGTCGACGGCACGGTCGCCGATGCGCACGGCGGCCATCTTCTGTTTGAGCAGCGCGACTAGGCGGTCGTGCACGCTCTCATGCACGTAGACGCGCTCGATGGCGGTGCAACGCTGACCGCAGTGCGCGATCTTGGCCGCGACAAGCGCCGCGGCCACGGCCTCCAGGTCGGTGTCCGGCTCAACGATGGCAGGCGTCTTGCCGCCAAGCTCGAGCGATGGCCTGGCAATGTTCACCTTGCAGTAGTCGAGCACCTTGCGGCCCGCATTCACGCTGCCCGTGAGCGTGATCATGCCTACCGCCGGGCGCGTGCACAGCACCTCGGCCGTGGCGTGATCCATCGCCAGGATGTTGACGACACCCGGCGGGAACCCCGCTTCATCCACCGCCTTGGCAATCTCGAATGCCGAGACAGGCGTGTTGTTGCTGGGGCGCACCACCACCGTGTTGCCCGTGATCAGTGCAGGCGCGATCTTGCGCAGCAGCGTATAGACGGGATAGTTGAATGGGATCAGGCAGGCCACAACACCAATCGGCTCGCGTTGCAAAAGAAGCGTCTCGTCAGGCGTATCGCTGGGGATGATCTCGCCCTCGATCCGGCGCGCCCACTCGGCGTGATAGCGCGTGATCTGACTGGCATAGATGGCTTCATTCGAAGCATCTTCAACGCTCTTGCCGGACTCCTGCACAAGCGCCGCGCCAATCTCGGGGGCGCGTGCCGTCAGCGCGTCGGCAAGCTTGTGCAGGTAGGCAGCGCGCTCGGTGCTGGGCAGCTTGCGCCAGGCATTCTGTGCAGCGGCGGCGGCCTCGACGGCGGCAACGGCTTCGTCCGCTGTCGCGGCGGACACACGTGCGAACGGCGCCTCAGTGGCGGGATTGTGAACAACGATGAATGCATCGCTTGCTGCAGCGGCAAAACGGCCGTTCACGTAGTTGCACTCGGTACGCATGAAGACGCTCCTTCGGGTGGATGAGCGAATCGCTTCGACTTCGACTAGCGATCACGCATCACTGGACAGGAGCGCATTCTGTTCAGGCGTTCAGTGCACGACAAACGACTTATTGTTACAGCGGGTATGCGTAAAACTCATGCTGAGCTGATCGATCCGCCACAAGCGCACACCGCATATGGCTGTGCGAGATTTCGCAATGCAGATTGCGGATCACGGAGCCGCGCAATTTTCGGACGTATCCGAATGCTGCCAGGCAACGAAGCGCATAACGTCTCGCGACATCGACGTCCAAAAGATGCCCGGACGTTGTGACATAGTTTGACTCTCCGCTGACCCGCAGAACCGGCATCGATGAACCAGAGGACACCGACACCATGCGACGCCTACCATCGCTGATCGCGTTGCGATTCTTTGAGGAAACCGCGCGGCATCTGAGCTTCAGCCGCGCAGCAAGCTCGCTGTTCGTGACGCAAAGCGCCGTCAGTCGGCAAATCAGGCTGCTGGAAGATTCGCTTGGCGTGCAGCTCTTCGAGCGTGACCACAAGGGCGTCAGCCTGACCGATGCGGGTCAGCGGTTACTCCCCTTCGTGGAGCAGGCGTTCGACGCTATCGAGCGCGGCGTTGGCGAAGTTGCCGCGGAGCCTCCGGAAGCGAAGCGCCGCCTCACGGTATCGCTGCCGCCCACACTCGCGACCCAGTGGTTCTCGCCACGGTTGGGGACGCTCTCGGAGGCACAGCCGGATGTTGAATTGTCGATCCGCACGGATGCGTCAGACGACAGCGATTGCCATATCCGCTTCGGACGCGCCGCGCTGCCCGACATGCATTCGGAACTGCTGATGATGGAACGGCACGCCCTGGTGGGCGCACCAAAGTTTTCCGGTGAGCCACTCGACACACTGCTCGGCACGCTGCCGCCATTGCATGTGCTGCACGAGGGCAAGCGCCTGACGATGTGGGCCGACTGGTGCGCGCGGGCAGGCTTCCCTTACAAGCGCGTCGGGGACGGCATCGAATTCTCGACGCTTGAGCAAGCGATCCACGCCGCCCGCAAGGGTGCCGGACTCGCCATCGTCGACTTGAACATGATCGAGGAAGAGATCGGCGACGGCACGCTCGTGCAGTTGTCGCCCGCGCAGGTGGTCGGCCCGTTCGGTTATTGGCTAGACGTTGCGCCAACCAACGCCGCAGTTGAACACGTGCTTGTGTTTGCCACGTGGTTGCGGGAGCAAGTGGCGGAGCGAACCTGACTGACAGGCGCCCCACCACCCGCTTGTTGCGGTTGTAGATGCTTCAGTGACCAGCCGCCTGGTTGAGCGTCAAATGCTTTGTCTCCGGCGCCCACGCAATCGACACGATCATTCCGATCAACAGCACGGCTGCCAGCGCAAACATCGTTGCCTGGAAGCCAAGCGTCGTAATACTGACCGGCAGCAGGAACGTGCCAACCGCAGAGCCCAACCGGCTGCACGCTACCGAGAGGCCCACGCCACTCGCTCGTACCTCCGTTGGGAAACATTCGGGAGGAAACACGCCAACGAGGTTGCTGAACGCCGACATCGTGAGCGTGAATATCGCAAACGCGATGATCATGGCGACTGAAGCCGTGGACGGCAGGAGTGCCAGTGCCAACAGCGACGCGCAAGTCACTGCAAACGAGCCGATCAGGAAGCCACGCCGCGACAGTACGATCGTGAGCCAGATACCAACCAGCGCGCCCAGCACGAGGAAGGCGTTGAGCAGCAGATCCGTGCCAAAGCCTTGCGACAAGCCGATCGTCCAGAGAATCGTCGGCAGGAACGTGTAGATCGCAAAGTACGGGATCACCAGGCACATGAAGAACACGCAGTTGAAGACCGTGCGGCGAATCAGATCCGGTTGGAACAGGCGCGCAAAACCAACGTTCTCATGCGGTTCAGCCGCACCATCCAGCACGACATTCGGGCCGAAGAGTTTGGCGACAATCGCGCGCGCTTCCTTCACGCGCCCCTTACCGGCCAACCAGCGCGGGGATTCCGGCGTACCCATGCGCAAGACCAGGATGATTGCGGCAGGCAATGCGGCCGAGGCCAGCAGCCAGCGCCAGGCATCAGGCGTGGCGTGCGCATAGGCCATGCCGAGCACGTTGGCAATCACGTAGCCCACGGTCCAGATCACGCTGAACGAACCCAGCAACACACCACGATGCTTGCGCGGCGAGAACTCGGCAAGAATCGCATGGCCGACCGAGAAGTCTCCCCCCATCCCAATGCCAATGAGGACACGCAACAGGAACAGCTCTGTTGGCGAAGTCACGAAGAACTGCGCGGCGGACGCGACGGTGATGATCAGGAAGCTCGTCAGGAAGATCTTCTGACGGCCCATGATGTCGGACAAGCGGCCAAACAGCAGGCTGCCGATAAAGATGCCGAATAGCGCGGAACCACCAAGCATTCCCATCCAGAACGGATCGAGCGGCATCTGATTGCCCATGGCGCTGAGCGCGTAGCCGACGGTACCGATCACGTAGCCTTCGGTCAGGTGTGCACCAAAGGTCAAGCCGGCGATCTTGATATGGAAACGGTTCAGCGGAACATCGTCGAGATTGACCCGACCTTGCAGCCGTTCAACGGCTGGAGACCGCGGCATTGCGCCGTCAGCAACATACTGAGCATTCGATTGGCTCATGGCTCTCCTCTGATTTTTTAGTGATGGCGCGCGGGCGTGGGACGCCACGGCGAGGGAAAGGGAGCGCCGAGCACCCAGAGAAGGTGCACGGCACTTATCGCTTGGGAAGCGATTTAGCGGCCGAGACCGGCCATCAACGTGTACTTCAGCTCGACGTACTCGTCGATGCCGTACTTCGAGCCTTCGCGGCCGAGGCCGGATTGCTTCACGCCGCCGAACGGTGCGACTTCGGTGGAGATGATTCCGTCATTGACGCCAACCATGCCCGACTCCAGCGCACCCGACACGCGCCATGCGCGGCCAAGATCGCGCGTGTAGAAGTACGCAGACAGACCAAACGGCGTGTCGTTGGCGGCAGCAATGGCGTCTTCCTCGGTCTTGAAGCGGAAGCAAGCAGCAACGGGACCGAAGGTTTCTTCCTCGGCAATCAGCATGTCGGCCTGCATGCCGGTCAGCACGGTCGGCTCGTAGAACGTGCCGCCCAACGCGTGGCGCTTGCCGCCAGTGACCACGGAAGCGCCCTTCTCGGTTGCATCGGCCACGTGCGACTCCACCTTGGCCAACGCTACCGCATTGATCAACGGGCCCTGATCGGTTTCACCTGCGAGTGCATTGCCGACGCGCAGCTTGCGCACCGCTTCCGCCAGCTTCTGCGTGAAGGCGTCATACACGCCCTCCTGCACAAAGAAACGGTTCACACACACGCAGGTCTGGCCTGTATTGCGGAACTTCGATGCCATCGCACCTTCCACGGCCGCGTCGAGGTCCGCATCGTCAAACACGATGAACGGCGCATTGCCGCCCAGTTCGAGCGACAGCTTCTTCAGCGTGTCAGCCGATTGCTTGGCCAGCAGCTTGCCCACACGCGTCGAGCCCGTGAACGACAGCTTGCGCACGACCGGTGATTCGGTCATCACACCGCCGATGGCCACGGCATCGCCCGACACGATGTTGAACACGCCGGCCGGCACCCCCGCGCGCTCGGCCAGCACGGCGAGTGCAAAGGCCGACAGCGGCGTCTCTTCCGACGGTTTGAGTACCATCGTGCAACCGGCTGCCAGCGCGGGGCCGGCCTTGCGCGTGATCATCGCCAGCGGAAAGTTCCACGGCGTGATCGCCGCCACCACGCCAATCGGCTCACGCGTGACCACAATCTGTGCGTTCGGCTTCGGGCTCGGGATCACGTCGCCGTACATGCGCTTGGCTTCTTCGGCAAACCACTCAAGGAAACTGGCCGCGTAGGCCACTTCGCCCTTGGCTTCGGCCAGCGGCTTGCCCTGCTCGCGCGACATCAGTTCGGCCAGCGCATCACGGTGTTCGAGCATCAGCTCGCCCCAACGCTTGACGCGTGCGCCGCGCTCTTTGGCGGTGAGTGCGCGCCAAGCCGGCAAAGCGCGCCCTGCCGCGTCGATGGCCTGCTGGGTTTCAGCAGCGCCACCCTTGGCGACCTGCACGATCGTCTCGCCGGTGGCGGGGTTCAGCACGGGATACGTTGCTGCGCCCGCTTGCGGCACATACCATTCGCCGCTGATGTAATGACCTGTCTTGAGAAATTCGCTCATCGTGTGTTGCTCCTTCAATCTGCCGCAAAAACGCCTTGCGGCGGACGCGCTTCACGTGCGCAGCGCTTGCCGGCCGTGTAGTCGTTGATGAGGTCGCACGGCGTGTAGTTGCGGTCGAGCTCGAACAGCTCGTCTTCGGTCAGCCTGGTTTCGAGCGCACCCAGTGCGCTATCGAATTGCGCAACCGAATCGGCGCCCACCAGCATGCTGGCGATGCCCGGGCGGCTCAGCACCCACGCCTGCGCGATCTGCGCGGCCGGCACGCCGCGGCGCTTGGCCACCTTGGCCACCGAGTCCGCAATCGCCAGCGATGCCGGGTCGCCATACATCTGCGCGGTGAAGAAATCGGTCTGGTTGCGCGTCGATGTCGGCTCGCAGGTCAGCAAGCCGCGCGCCAGCGGGCTGAACACCGACACGCCCACACCCTGGTCGATGCAATACGGCACCATCTCGCGCTCTTCTTCGCGGTAAGCGAGGTTGAGCTGGAGCTGCATGTTGATCGGCTTGTGCCAGCCGTTGCGCTCGCACACCTGCATGATCTTGGCGAACTGCCACGTGTACATGGTCGACACGCCGAGGTAGCGCGCCTTGCCCGCCTCAACAACGTCATGCATCGCGCGCATGGTCTCTTCAACGGGCGTGTTCACATCAAAGAAATGCAGCATGTAGACATCGACATAATCCATGTCGAGCCGCTTGAGCGACGCGTCAATGCCATCGAGGATGTGCTTGCGCGAATGGCCGCCCGCATTGGGGTAGTTGCCCATGTCGTAGCCGACCTTGGTGGTCACAACCAGCTCTTCGCGGCGCGCGAGGCGCTTCAGGATGCGGCCGACAACTTCCTCGCCGACACCGGTCGAGTAGAAGTCGGCCAGGTCGATGAAGTTGACACCGGCTTCCAGTGCGTGGCGCACGATCGGCTCGCTTTGCGCTTCATCAAAAATCCAGGGCTTCCATTGCGGCGTGCCCATGTTCATCGTGCCCAGACACAGGCGCGACACCTTCAGGCCGGATTGGCCCAGGCGGACGTACTCCATCTTGGGTCTCCTCAGCCCTTCTTCGGGGTGTAGAACGGGTTGGAGACATCACGCGCGGCGGCAAACACGGCTTCCTTGCGCGGCAGGCCTTCCATGGCGGCGATGATCGCGTTGCGGCAGGCCTTGTAGTTGTTCTCGAACACAGCGTCGAGGTTGTCGGTCTTGGGGTTCACCCAGTTGGCCGACACGACCACCCAGTCGTTCTCCGCTTCCGGCGGCAGCGTGCCGTTCTCCAGCGCTTCGGCCACGGCCTTGGCGATACCGGCCTGCGATGCGCCCCACGTGGCGTTGCCGTGGAAGTCGCTCTCGATCGGCGCCTTGTTCACGTACAGCGTGAGCGGCTTGGTCGGGATGCCCGGCTGCGCGATGATGACGAACGGTGCATGGCCAGCCGACGGTGTCGCCAGTGCGGTGGAGAATGCCTGACCAGCAGGGCCGTTGCGCGGGCCAATCAGCACGTTGATGTGCGCGAGGTTGACGCCGGGGCCTTCAAAGCCTTCGCCGATGTAGAGCTGCTTTTGGGTGGGGGAAGTCATTGCGATGTCGCGTCCAAGGGGGTTATGCGCGGCCATTGTGTCGGCGTGCGATTCCACCCGGGAAGCGACAAATTTCGATGACGGGGTATGCGCAAGCCGCATATCGGGACGATTCCGAAGCTGCGGCGTAGCGGGACTGTGACGCGAGGTGGCGAGCACCGTCAGGACGGGCCAGCCCCCTGGAATATGCGGAGCGGCGCTGGGAGGAGAACGATCGTAGTCGCCCCCTCCTCGCTTGTTACTGGAGGGCTACGCGCCGCGCATACCCTGCGGCGCGGTCGGTCAATTGCTGAGCCCGCTGGGCAGCGCTCACATAGCGCGTGCTGGCCGGCAGTGCACCTGCAAGGTTGCCCAGCTTCACCACCTGCGTCTGGATGGCTGGTCCGCCAGCCAGCGGTTTGGTGGCAGGCAGGTTCTGCCAGCGGACCATGATGGTGCCCTCATGCAGCCCCACCGGATCGATCCAGTTGGCCACACCCGGGTCCTGGGTCGACACCACGAAGGTATAGCTGCCGTCGGGGTTCGGTGCGGCCTGCACGTTGTTCAGGCTGGACTGATGGCGAATCGGATCAACTGTGACCAGCCACGGGTCCGTCACCGGAAACACTACGTACCCCGCACCGCCCGTCTGCACCGTGGCAACCAGCGCCTCGTCGTCCGCCAGCTTGAAGTAGCCGAACGAACTGGCCTGCGTGGTGAGCGTACCCAGGGTGGACGAGACCGTTGGGCTAGACAGCGTATTCACCGGGTTGGTATGCGTCTTGAGGCCCAGTGCACCCACGCCGTAGTCGAAGATGGATTCCTGCAGGTTCAACCACGCATCGGCCGCGATGGCAAAGGCCCCCTTGGCCGGATAGCTCCGGCCGTCCGGCACGCGCTTTACGCTCAGCGTGTCAGGCGTTTCCGTATTCCAGTTGCCAAGGTTGTTGCGGATGAACAGTTGCCGCGCCTGCCCGTTGGACTGAATATGGTTCACGCGGCCGTTGGCCGGCGCATTGTCCACGGTGATGGTGTATGTGCCGTCAGCGTCCACGACCAGATCCGGCCCCGTCAGGATGGCCACGGTCTGCTGCGAGTTCGGATTGCTGATGAGCGAGAACGTGACATCGGTCGGGCCAGGATACGTACGCTTGCCCTTGATGACGTAGCGCGACGACCCGTCGATCGGGATGGTCCGGTAGATGTTGTCCGGGTTGTCATAGGAATAGCGCCCGCCCGGCACGTTCACGCCCGGCCAGTTGCGCGGTGGCGCATCCACCCAGTACACCTTGGGGTTGAACGGATCGCCATTGACCGACTTCTGGATGGCGCTGAATGCCAGTTCATTGATGGCGTTGTCGAGGCGGCTTGCGGCTTCCGCGCTGACGTTGCCGCCATAGGCCAGGGCGTATGCGGCCTTGGCTTCCGCCTTGAGCACTGGATAGCCGTTGTTCCGGTTGATCTGCACGGCCAGCGCATCGAGTGCAACCTGATCGGCCGTGGCAAGCGGTGAAGCCGCCTGAACTGGCACAGCCAGCGCCGCGAAGAGCGCGGCCACGCCCGCCACACGAAGCGAACGGGCAAACCGGGGCTGCACACGGGGAGAGAACTGCGGGGTCATCTTTCTTCCTTGTGGTTGTTGTGGAACAGCAGCAAGAAAGTCTGTGACAGCAGCCCTCCGGGCTGAACGAAGATAAAACGATGAGGTCATGCGCCGGCGGCATAACGCGCGCTACTGTGCAGTCCGGCGCCGTGGCTCATGCATGCTGCGTGCTGCCCTGCTCCAGGCTGGACACGATCAGCGTCTCATACATGCCGTACTGCCCCGCAGGCAGTACCGGCCGCAGCGTCTCCAAGCATTTCTCTGCGCCAAACAGGCGCTCGGCAACCCAGCCGACCAGATAGAGCGCTGCAAGACACCCGCCGGCCGTGGCGACATTGCCGTCGCTCACGAACGGCCGCTCGTCGGGTTCCACGCCTTCTGCCCGTAGCGCCGCGCGTGCCTCGGGGTGTGTCGTGGCCAGGGGCTGGGGAAGCAGACCGAGTCGCGCAAGAATGAACGCGCCCGCGCAGATGGAGCCGATCAACTGGCGGCTCGAATCCAGCTGAAACGCGCCCATGAAGGCGGCGTCCGACATGGCAGTGGGCACGCCTTCCTTGCCGCTGGCAAAGAGCACGACATCGGCCTGGTTGGCTTCTTCAAGCCGGCCATGCGTGGGAATCACCAGGCCATGGGCCGAGCGAAGTTCCGGTTGCTGGCCCAGAATCCGAACTTGCCAATCGTTCTGATTGCGACCCAGAATGTCCCACATCAGGAACAGGTCGATGTCGGTGAATTGCTCAAAGGCGATCAGTGCGATTTGCTTCATTGGCGGCTCCAGAATCGAAGCCGCAGTCTAGTGACGCCGGCACGACCATACACAGTCTGTACGTTATCGGTACCCACCCAATGTTGACGCGAGATCAATGGATTGCCGCCGCATTTGATGCCCTCGACCACGAGGGCTATGCGGGCGTGTCTGCCGAGCGCCTGTCCCGACGCCTGAATGTGACGCGGGGCTCGTTCTATCACCACTTCCGCAGCCGGGAAGCCTTTGTCCGCGCCGTGCTCACGCAATGGGAGCAGGACTACACCGAGCGGATGCTCGCGCATGCGGCAGAAGGTCTCACCCTGGAAGATGTGCTCGCGCGCTATCTGGCGGTGGCTGCCGGTAAGCATCCGCAGCGAGAGATTGCGATTCGGGCATGGGCACGCCGGGACCGGCTGGTTGCCGAGTACCAGGACCGGGTCGACCGCACCCGTTTGTCGTTCGCCATCTCGACCTGCCGCGCGCGGATGGACAACCCGGTTGACGCAGAACTCGTCGCACGCTTTGCACACCTGTGGCTCATCGGCGGGCAGCAATCGGGCGACCGGAGCCAACCGGCTTCGTTCGCCCAGCTCGCACAGTTGGCGATCACGCGGCTGCGCAGTGGCGGGCTTTCGTCCTCCCTCCCCCTGTAGGTGCATGTATGGAATCCAGCCCCACCACAACAGACGCGCTGGTGCTGTGCGAAGCGCGTGAAGGCGTGGTCACCCTCACGCTGAACCGTCCGCAGCAATTCAACGCGCTGTCCGAAGCCATGCTGGATGCACTGCAGCGTGCCCTGGTCGACATTGCGGCAGACGGTAGCGTGCGCTGCGTGGTGCTGGCCGCCGCAGGCAAGGCATTTTGCGCCGGACACGACTTGCGCGAAATGCGCGGCACGCCGCAACTTGCCTACTACCAGGCGCTGTTTGCGCGCTGCAGCGTGGTGATGCAGGCCATCCAGGCGCTGCCGGTGCCGGTCATCGCGCGCGTGCATGGCATTGCCACGGCGGCAGGCTGCCAGCTTGTGGCCAGTTGCGATCTGGCAATCGCCTCAGAAGCAGCGCGCTTTGCGGTGTCGGGCATCAACGTCGGTTTGTTCTGCTCGACACCCGCCGTGGCGTTGTCGCGCAACGTATCGGCCAAGCGCGCGTTCGACATGCTGGTGACGGGCCGCTTCATCGACGCTGCCACCGCAGCAGACTGGGGACTCATCAACGAGGCCGTGCCCGATGCGGCGCTTGACGATGCCGTCGCCCGCAAGGTGGCCGAGATCCTGTCAAAGAGCCCCACCGCGATCCGCTACGGCAAGGCGATGTTCTATCGACAGCGGCAAATGGCGCTGAACGATGCCTACGCCTACGCAGGCGATGTCATGGCGCGCAACATGATGGAAGAGGATGCCGGCGAAGGGATTGACGCGTTTCTGGAGAAGCGGCCGGCCAAGTGGCGGGAGTAAACGCATCTGCGGCACAAACGGCATCGCTCTGACGGAGCCACAAGCCTCAGGAGCGCCCTGGATAAAATCGCACAATCCCTCTTCTGGAGTTGCCGACATGTCCGCATCCGAAGCCAATCTGCGTTCATTTTCTTTTGTGATTGCGGTACCTGACCTTCAACGGAGCGCCTCCTACTTTCGTGACGCGCTCGGCTTTCGGCTTGCGTGGCCCGATGGTTTAGGGTGGCAACTCGCAACCAGAGGGGGTGTGCGCATCATGATGGGCCATTGCCCGGACGCACTGTCACCTGCCGCAACGGGCGACCACAGCTATTTCGGCTACCTCCATGTCGACAATGCTGATGCGCTTCACGACGAGTTTGTTGGCAAGGGCGCCATCATTCTTCAGGCGCCCACCGACAGGCCACATGGCATGCGGGAGTTCGTTGTGGCAACGCCAGATGGACATCGAATGATGGTGGGACAGGACTTGTCTGGAAGTGGCGCGTAAAACGTCAGGCCAGATCACGATTGCCGCGAATACTTCCTGCGGTACTCGACGGGCGTCATCGACGTCAGCACCTTGAACATGCGCCGCATGTTCGAATCACTGCTGAACCCAAGGTCCGCACTGATGGTGCCGACCGGCACCGACGTCAACACAAGACGCTCGCTGACCTGATTCAACTTCACCCGGCGCGCATACTCGGCGACCGGTACCCCCGTCTCGCTGACGACCTTCCGCGCCAAGGTGCGCGCAGACATGCCAAGCGCATCGGCAAGGCTCGTTACGGTGATGGACTCCGCCGGAAGCTGCCCCACCAGCGCGTGCAGCCGGCGCAGCATCGGGCTGCCCTGCTCAATCAAGCTCATCGACTGGAACGCCTCGTGTGTCTGCGCAGGGCGCGGCAGGACCATCAGCTTGACGAGATCGTGCAAGGCTTCCGCGCTTACGTGCTGCTCGATGAGCGCCTGGGCGATGGGGAGATAGCCGCTCACGCCGGAAGCCGTTGCCGTGCGTGCGTTGACGATGCAGCTTCGCTCGGCCTGCCAGCGGACCTTGCCGTAGTGCCGTTGCATGGCGTCTGCCGCCCACCATGTCACGGTGGCCGGTTGGCCGTTCAGCTTGCCGCTGGCGGCCAGCAGGCACACGCCAGTGCAATACCCCCAGAGCCGCTTGCTTCGGTCAAACGCTGCCAATGCCTGGATCAACGCCATATTGGCGCCCAGCACCGCTTCGATCTGCGCGGCCGACTCTGCCCAGAAGCCAGGCACCAAGACAGCGTCGAGCGCCTGCGCATCCAACGCATGCCTGACTTGCAGAGAGAGCCCCTGGCCGCAAACGACCTCAGCAGGTTGCAGCGAGACATAGCGTGGCTCGAAAATCACCCGCCCTGCGCGGCGGTTGGCCGCGTGGAGCAGATCGGCGAACGCCAGCACGCCTGCCGGCATGCAATGCGGGTAAAGCAGCAGGCCAATCCGGAGCGGTTTAGGCATGGCGAAAAATGAATCAAATGTGTCTAATCCTGCCATTCTGGCAGCCGATGAACCTCGACACAATGAACGCGTATCCGGGGAGACGTGTTCATGAAAATCCAACAGCTACGCAATGCCACCCTCATCGTGGAGATCGGCGCCAACCGCATCCTGGTCGATCCCATGCTGGCGCCCAGACACGCGCTGCCGCCGCTGCGGCTGTCCGGCGCGCGGCAACGCAATCCGCTGGTCGAGCTTCCTGACGTTGCCTGGCCGGCGCTGGAATCCGTCACGCATTGCCTGATTACCCACTGCCAGCGCGGTCATTTCGACCACCTGGACCGCGCCGCGAAACGGTGGCTGCGTGAGCGGCAGATTCCCGTCATCTGCACGCCGCATGATGCCGAGCATCTGACCCAGCGCGGCCTGAACGTGCAGCCGCTGCACCGTGAGCACGCGCAACCTGGCCCGTTCCTGGGCGGCACGATACGCACCGTACGCTGCACACACGGTCGCGGGCTGGTGGGCCGGCTGATGGAGCATGGCGTCGGCTACCTGATCGAAGCGCCCGGCGAGCCCTCGCTCTACTTGACTGGCGACACGGTACTGACGCCCACCGTCACGGACTTCGTTGCGCGGCGCCGTCCAGACGTGTGTGTCGTGCCAGCAGGCGGCGCACGCTTCGATCTCGGCGGCGAGATCATCATGGGCATCGACGAGGTCATCGAATTCACGCGCCAGGCGCCCAGCATCGTCGTGGCGAATCACCTTGAAGCACTGAGCCATTGCCCCGTGACGCGTGACGACCTCAGGCGCGCCGCCAGGGAAGCCGGCGTCGCAACGCGGCTGCGCATTCCCGCCGATGGCGAAACGCTGGAACTTGGCCATACCGAACGGCCAAGCTGCCTGCCGATGTGATGGCCTGCGGACGTGCAACCTACGCCCGCTGCGCTCGCGTGAGGCGCGCGGGTATCGACATCGCGGCAACGCCAACAACGACACACCCCAGCCCCAACCAGGCCGAAGGTGCCAGCGACTCGCCCAGGAACGCAACGCTGATCCCAACACCAATCGGAACACGCAGATAGGCCTGCGCCGTGGTGCCGATCGCCCCCAGCACTTGAATGAGCCGAAAGTAGATGACGAACGCCAGGGCCGTCGAGAACACCGCCAGTGCCAACAACGCCGTCAACGAGCGTGTAGAAGGATGGACTTCCCACGGCCGATCGACCACCAGGCTGACAGGGGTCAGCAGCAGTGCGCCGACAATCAACGACCCGGCGGCAGGGGCAGCGGGATTCAAGCCCTTGAAGGATCGGCCGTAGATTGCGGCGCCGGCATAGCATGCCGTCGCCGCCACGATCGCCAACTGCGGAATGAGCTGGTCGCCCAGCCCATCGATGGCGCTCGGGCCGATCACCATACACGTTCCAATCAACCCCGCGATCACGCCAACGAGCTTGCGCACAGACACCGGCTCGTGTCGGGTGATCAGCGCCGTACCCAGAAACACCATGACCGGCGACGTTGAGTTCAGGATGGTGGCCAGCCCCGCCCCCACCGAGCGCTCCGCCCATGCGATGAGCGTGAACGGCACCACGCTGTTGAGCAGCGCCTGCACGCCAAAACGCATCCAGACGGCCCGTTCGCTGGGCATTGGAATGCGACGGCCCTGCATCCAAAGCAACAGCAGCAGGCCTGCGATCAGCGTTCTTGCGGCAATGAAGGTCAGCGGCGGAATGGTCTCCACGCCCATCCGGATGAAGGTGTAAGACGCGCCCCACAAGCTGGATAGGACGAGAAGCAACACCAACCCGGCCAGGTTGCTGGTTGCAGATGTGTCGGTCTTTGGCACCTGAATCCCCTTCCGCTGACGGTCATCGGCTGACGTGCAATGTCTGAGGAGCGTAGCCGGGGCCGGGGTGTTTCCCCAGAAGGAACGGTTCGGTCTCGGTCAAAGTGTCGGTGCGGGCCATGCACACAACGACGGCAACGCTCAACGAACGTACTCACCAGATGATGGAAACCTTGAGGAGTCACCCGTGCGATCAGCCAAAATGCGCCCCTGACGGCTGATTTCTGCATGCGATCAGCGCGAGTTTTGCTATCCTTTCTTGCAGCGTGTCGCGCTGTGCGATACGCTCAACTCTTGCTGGCCCATTCACCTACTTCCGAATACTCCCATGGCAACCAAAGCTAAAACAGCAGCAAAAAAGGCAGCACCGAAGAAGGCCGCGCCGGCAAAGAAGTCTGCCGCGACCGCTGTGTCCGTCAAGCCGTTGAAAGACACGTTCACCAAGTCGAGCCTGGTGAGCCATCTTGCCGAACAGGCGCAGGTTGATGCCAAAGCCGTGAAGGCCGTTCTTCTCCACCTGGAAAACACCATCACAGGCGCACTGCACAAGAAGGGTGCCGGCGAGTTCACGCTGCCGGGCCTCTTCAAGGTGACGTCTGTGAAGGTTCCCGCAACCAAGCGCCGCTTTGGCAAGAACCCCTTCACCGGTTTGGAGCAGTGGTTCGAAGCAAAGCCGGCAACGGTGCGTGTGAAAGTCCGTGCCCTGAAAAAGGTCAAGGACGCAGCCCTGAACGGGTAATACGCCGCAACAAGAAAAAGGGGGCTTCGGCCCCCTTTTTTTATGCTGAGTTGAAGCGTGCAAACCCTGTCATACACTCACCCGGCTAAACGGCACGCTATCTCCACCCGTCGAGGATTGTTTAAGTGACCCCATTCTCATCTGCACGCTTGCACCACGCGGTTCGGCTGTCTGTGATATTGAACGTGGTGTTTGGAGGTGCAACGCTAGCAATGGCGGCGAGTGCAGCAGAACCGGAAACGGCATCTGAAAAGCAATGTGAGGCAGTCATTGATGGTGATATGCAACGCCTGCGCGCATTGGGCGAACCGATTCAACCCTCCGGGAAGTGCCCGCATACCGTGTACACGCTGGGGAAGATCGCCACTGAAAACCTTCGGCAGGGTGACTGGCTCGCGTTCCGTGATGGTGCGCGTCCGGAAGATCGCGCAGCGCTGAACAACAAACGCCTGGCCTTCTTTATCAACCTGGCGCCAAACCAACTGCATATGAAGCCCGTGTTGCGCGGGATCGAGTCGCTGCTTGACGATGGCGCCACACCAACGCAAGACGGGCGGTACGCCTGGGGAGATGTCGGGCGCTTCCTGCAAATACTCAGCAGTGGACGCGCCACGCCAGAAGATACGGCACAGGTGGCTCGCATCTTCCTCGATCGCCTGCTCGACAAGGCGCCCGCGGAGCAAACGGCTAACCTGTCGACGCTTTGGTCAGGGATCGCTGACCTGCCAGAGCCGCAACGAACAGAAGCCCTGCAACGGCTCAAGGCCAAGTTCGACCAATTCACGCCAAGCCGCGACGCCTGGCAACGGGACCCGGGTGTGAGCTATCCGCTCAGGAGCGCGGATATCACGGCTGCCATTCGCAAGCGCGCGCCCATTGACGTCGTAAAGACCTTGCTGGACATGCATGAACCCGCCCCGCCCGAGATGGCGGTCTGGGATGCCGCAATCCATGCCGGTCGCCTGGACATCCTCGAATCCTTGATTCAACGCCGCTACGCGCTTCCGGTCGAGCGTCACTCGACAGGCGTCTGGACGTCTCCGCTCATGAGTAGCGCCCAGATTGCCGTCAAGGGCGATACCCGTGCGCTGGAGATGATGCTTGGTATCTCGCCGCAGCCGCTGATTCCTGACGAAGTGAACCAGCGTATGAAAACCGTGCTGTTTCAAGCGTTGGATGCCATTCCCGAAGTTCAGCTCAAGCGCTTCAACGATCAGTTGAACGCGATGTCGCCGCCGAGCCGTCTTGTTGACGTCACCACACGGGATGCCCGGGGATACAGTTTGCTGGTCCGCGCCGCCGTCTATGGCGACTTGCCGTTGACGAGACGGCTTCTGGATGCGGGCGCAGATCCCAACGCCAAATCCCCGTCGGGCTTGACCGCACTTGCCTACGCGCGCTGCTATGGGCATCCGGACGTTGCGCAACTGCTGCTGCAGAAGAACCCGGCGGCACAAGCGGGGGACTGCCCTCGTTGAAGACCAGTCGCCACCAGCGCCGCGCTACCGTGCCCGTGCGGCCGCTGGCTCGACACGCGCCGGATTGAACGGCTTCGCATCCAACCGACGGAAAATCAGCGCAGACACCACGGTCACCAGGCCCATGGTGAGAAACGCGAACTGATAGGCCGGGCCGGCCATACCGAGCCTGACCGAGAACAGGCTGACAAGCCCACCGCCAATCGTCACACCCAGGCCGATCGCCAGCATCTGCACCATCGAGAACAGGCTGTTGCCGCTGCCGGCGTCCTCATGCGACAGGCCCTTGAGCGTGATGCTGTTCATGGCCGCGAACTGCATCGAATTCGCGCAGCCGAAAATCGACAGCTGCAGGATCGACAGTACCAGCGGCCAGCCCGGCGACATGGCGGCAAACGATGCAATGGATAGGCCGACGATCCACGTGTTGATCAGCAGGAAACCGTCGTAGCCGAACCGGTTCACGAGGGGCACGACCCAGCGCTTGGCAAGCATGCCCGCAATGGCGATCGGCAACAGCAGCAACCCCGAGCGAAACGGCGAGTAGCCCAACTGCAACTGGAACAGCAGCGGTAGCAGGAATGGCACCGCGCCCGAACCAATCCGGCAGAAAAGGTTGCCGACCAGGCCAACGCTGAAATTCGGTTCGCGGAACAGCGTCAGTCGGAACAACGGCGCAACCCGCCGCCTTGCATGCGGGATATACAGCAACGCGCTGACAAGGCTGACAGCGATGAGCAGCGCACTCCACGGGCTGTTCGCGCCGTTTTCGAGCGCCAGCGAAA
Source organism: Ralstonia sp. A12 (assembly GCF_000801955.1). GTDB lineage: Bacteria > Pseudomonadota > Gammaproteobacteria > Burkholderiales > Burkholderiaceae > Ralstonia. The sequence goes on along the minus strand of NZ_JSZO01000011.1, from coordinate 126,545 downwards.
AAGTCACCATGCACATCGACAGCAGACCGCAACCGATCCAGTCGAATGGCGCCACCGCGCTCGACGCGTCCTGCGGAAGATAGCGCCGCACAGCAAACAACCCCACTAGGCCCACCGGCACGTTGATCAGGAAAATCCAGTGCCACGAGGCGTCCTGCACAAGCCACCCGCCCAGGGCCGGCCCCACGAGCGGGCCAACCTGCCCAGCCACCGACACGAACGCCAGCGCCGCGATGTACTGCTCGCCCGGGATATTGCGCAACACCGCCAGCCGCCCCACCGGCAGCAGCATGGACCCGCCAACACCCTGCAGAACGCGGGCGATGACCAGTTGCGGCAGCGTATGTGCCGTAGCGCAGAACACCGAGCCGATCACAAAGATCAGGATGGCGCTGAAATAGACGCGCCGCGTGCCGAACTTGTCGGCCAGCCAACCCGACGCCGGCGTCAGCAGCGCCATGGTGAGCGTGTAGGCCACCACCACCGATTTCAGATCGAGCGGCTTTTCGCCCAGGCTGCGCGCCATCGAGGGCAGCGCGGTATTGACGATCGTCGTGTCCAGCGCCTGCATGAAGAAGCCGGCAAAGACGATCCACAGCATGGCCTTCTGCGAGGTGTCTTGCGAGGCAGCGGAGGTTGAAGCGGTCTGCATGTGAATCCTGGAATGCCTGTCCGGAAAGCTCCGGACATCCACCCGCAATGCTACGCATGGTTGACCAATCGGGAACCCCTCTAGAGTCGTTGACTGTAATCGGAATCTCCGATGACAATGCCGCATGCTCAATCCCGTTTGGATCCAGACCTTCGCCACCGTGGCCGCGGCGCGCAGCTTTACCGATGCCGGGCGCCAGCTTGGCTTGTCGCAATCGTCGGTCAGCGATCACATCCGCCGCCTGGAACAGAGCGTGAGCCGGCGGCTGTTCGTACGAGACACCCACTCCCTGTCGCTCACGCCCGATGGCGAGGCGTTGCTCGTGCACGCACGGTTGATCCTCGAATCACTGGCGCGCGCCGAACTGCAGTTCAGCGCACCGCGGCTGCAGGGGCGCGTTCGGCTGGGGACATCGGAAGACCTGGCCCAAGGGCCACTGCCCAATCTGCTGGCGGCGTTCCGGGCGACGCATCCCGATGTCGAACTCGAGATCACGATGGGGATGACCAGCAAGCTCTACGAGGGCATCGAAGACGGCTCGCTCGACCTGATCATCGGCAAGCGCCGCGAAGGCGGGCGGCGTGGGGTGCCGCTATTCCGAGGGCAGCTCGAATGGCTGGCGCGACCCGGCACCGTGGTGGACGTGGACCAGCCGCTGCCGCTCATCCTGGTCAATGAGCCGAGTGTGACCCGCTCGGTGGTGCTGGACACGCTGGCCGCAGCCGGTTGGCTCTGGCGCGTGGTCTGCACCAGCAGCAGCCATTCCGGTTGTATTGCCGCAGCACGCGGCGGACTGGGGATTACGGTGCGCGCGCAAGACCTGGCCGGCGGTGGACTGGTGCCGCCCGTCAACGGCGATGCGTTGCCTCCCCTGCCGGCCATCGAGTTCATCACGCTGTCGGCACGGCGCCTGACCAAGCCTGCGGAAACGCTGCTGCAACTCATCCGCAAGAGCGACCTGCGTGCTGGGCGCACAGACTGAGTGCAGTCAGGACGACAACAACACGTCGCCAAACTGCGCCATGTCGATGCTGGCCATCGCCAGAATGCCAGGGCGTCGCTTCGGCTCTCGTCGGAATGCCGTTGTGGCACGGGCGCATCAGCTGCCTACAGTGAGGGTGACGACGGTATTACGCCACGTAAATGGCCGGTAGAACGCCTGTCGCCCACGTGATAGACTCGCGCCCGTTGTCATTGGGGAGTAGCCATTCCGGGCGCAATGCTCGGAAGTCCACATCAACAAACTTGAGGCGCCAATGCCTCATGGTGTGGACAGCGACCGCTGCAAGCGGAACCGCCAGGCGAGACCTTTGGCCGCAACGTGCTCCCCAGGGCTGGGCGACGTGCGTTGCTGCGCCATTGGTTGATCGCGTCGCCCGGCCCCTCACATTTCATGCTTCTCACGATCGGTCTTTTCCTGATGTCGGCAGGTGCCATCTACCTGGCCTGCGAATACTTCGTCAACGGCATTGAATGGTGCGGCAAGCGGCTGAATCTGGGCGCCACTGCGGTGGGTTCGGTATTGGCCGCGTTTGGCACCGCGCTGCCTGAAAGCGCCGTGACGTTTGTAGCGGTCGCGTTCGGCTCCACGCCCGAGAAGAAGGACCTCGGTGTCGGCGCAGCAATGGGCGGCCCGCTTGTGCTGGCGACCCTCGCCTATGCCGTGGTCGGCTTGGCATTGATCGCGAACCGGAAACGCCTTGGACGGCCAACGACAGAAGTCAAAGTCGACCACATGCGGATGAGCCGCGACCAGGCTGCCTTCCTGGGCGTCTTTGTGGTCAAGGTCGCCCTGGGGCTGGTCGCGTTCGCCTACAAGCCGTGGCTGGGTGTGCTCTTCCTTGCCGCGTACGCCGTCTACGTCTGGCGAGAAATCCGGGATGGCGATACCGCGCCGGAAGAAGAGGAGTTGGAGCCCCTGTCGATCCGCCCCAACCAGGCAGAGCCCGCGCTCGGCTGGGCCGTGCTGCAAGCTGTGATTGCGCTCGTGGTGATTGGCGGCGCTTCACATGTGTTTGTGTCGCAGCTGGAGTCGATCGGCACGGCACTGCAGTGGCCGCCCCACCTTGTTGCCCTGCTGCTGAGCCCCGTTGCCACCGAGTTGCCGGAAACGATGAACGCGTTGATCTGGGTCCGGCAAGGCAAGGAGCGCCTGGCCCTGGCCAACATCTCTGGCGCGATGATGATCCAGGCCACCATCCCGAGCGCGCTGGGCATCTTCTTCACGCCCTGGCGCTTCGACGGGCCGCTGCTCGCATCCGGCATCATCACCGCCGCCGCCATCGTGTATCTCTGGGCCATGTTCCGGCGCGGCATGGTCCACGGACGCACGCTGGTGGTAGCCGGCAGCTTGTATGCCGTCTTTGCGGTGGTGCTGATTGTCCGGTTTACCAACGGCTAGTGCGACGGCGGCGCCTGTGTGCGTGCAAACCCGCCTTACGCGTGAATGGCCGAGCGCGCCGTGGGCACCAGCCGGTGCGTCTCGGTCGACCGAATTGGCCATTGCGCCAATTGCGGCGCAACCTCACGCGCCCACAGATTCGATCGGCCGAATGCGTCAAACCAGGTGATGTCAGGAAACACGGCAACGCCCACCAGCACGTGCTCATTCGCCCGCACCGGCAATCGACGGAAATCGTTCTCGCTCGGCTCGGTGGTGTACCAGCCCTGGGCTGCCGCGCCGCCGGCGCTGAGAACGCGCGCCATGCGTTCGCGGCAGAACGCCAGCAGCTCCGCTGACGCGGGCGCTTCCAGATAGAAGATCGTGATGTCGACAAAGCCCGGCGGTATCGCCGTTGCATCCTGGCTCGCGCGGCGCGTCAGGTCGGTCGGCAGGTGGGCACCCTCCCAGGCGGGGCGCAACAGCAGCACGTTGTCCGAATCCAGCATCGTGGCGTTGGCCGCCTCGGCATGAGCTTGCCAAGTCGGGCCGCCATAGAACGCCGTCAGGCCGCGCAGGCGGGTCTCCATGCTCTTAAACCCGCGCAGCCAGACAAACAGGTCCGGATGATCGAGATCGCGAAACTGCCCCATGACGGTCATCCCAACCGCTTCCTGCGTCTCGACAAGCTCGCGATCGAAGAGATCGATCAGCACATCGCGCTTGTTGGGTTGAAGCGTGTACTGGCGCAGCTCGATCACCTCCAGCTGCGTGTCTTGAATGCTCGCGTTCATGTTTGACCTTTGCGTGGACGGCACCAACAGGGGATGCGCCAACGATATGTCCATTAACATGACATCTCATGTCATGTATTTGAGGCCATGGTGCATTGATGAAAGCGAGCCGGCTGTTGTCGATCATGATGCTGCTGCAAGCGCGCGGGCGCATGACTGCCCCGGCGCTGGCGGAAGCATTGGAGGTGTCCGAGCGCACGATCCTGCGGGATATCGACCAGCTCTCCACCGCGGGCGTGCCCATTTGGGGAGACCGCGGCCGCAACGGCGGCTTTCAACTGCGTGAGGGTTGGCGCACCGATCTCACCGGGCTCACAGTGCAGGAAGCACACGCGCTGTTTCTGGCGGGGCTACCCGGTCCGGCGACAGAACTCGGCCTGGACGGCATGGCAACCTCCGCGCAGCGGAAGATGATTGCCAGCCTGCCGCCGGACTCGCGCGAACAGGCAGACCGCGTCGCCAGCCGACTGCACATCGATACCGTGGATTGGTACCGCGCGCAGGAGACACCGGTGTTCCTGCGTGAAGTTGCCGATGCCGTGTGGAATTCGTACCGCATCGAAGTGAAGTACGAGAGCTGGCATGGCCTGTCCGACCGCGAGCTCGAACCCCTCGGTCTGGTGCTCAAGGGCGGAGCCTGGTACCTGATTGCCAAGGTGGCCGGCAAGCCCGGCCCGCTGACCTTTCGGCTGGCGAAGATTGCTGAACTCAAACCCTCGCGCCGCCGCTTCAAGCGGCCCGCGCGGTTTGATCTGGCAAAGCACTGGCATGACGCCATGCGCCGGTACGAGACCGATCTCTATCGGCTGACAGCACACATCGCCGTATCCCCACGCGGCGAGAATTGGCTGATCAACGCGCGTGTCAAAACCCTGCCTGTTGACCAGGACGCCGGCAGCACCATGGTGCCGGCTGGCTGGAAAGAATTTCTGTTGCCCATCGAATCCATCGAGCACGGCGCGCGAAAGCTGCTCGGGTACGGTGCACATATGAAGATCCTTGGGCCGCAGGAACTCAAGCAGCAGCTGCTGGAAGAGTTGTCGCAGTTGAAAACGCTCTACAAGACATGAGATTCGTTTTGCGCGGATGCCGAGCACTGACTGGTCCGGTGTCCGCTTTCCGAAGGGCACAGATGCCGGTTCAAAAAGGTGTGACGTTCCAGGGTCGAGACGTGTTCGTGGACTATCCCTTCGAGGAGGTGATGTTTCGATGGGACCACCAGGCGGAGTTGATCTACCGATGCTTCTACGGAGAGGGCGAATGGCCCGAACCCCTGCCGCACGACAACCGGCTCTTCAACGATGCCCTGCTGTATGGGGATGAGATTGATCGCCAGCAGTACGACGTGAAGGCGCGGGATCGAAGCAAGCGCTGAAGTTAAGGCGGGTAATGCATCCCAGCCACCAGAAAACCTGCCGCCCCAGCAGGGCCACCACGGCCACCACGGCCACCACGGCCACCACCCAATGGATTCAACGCGCCGATCATTCAGTGCCGTGCATTACCAAACGATCATCACCCAAATGAGATAGATCGGTATATTTCCATGTCATGGATTCGCTACGGCGCAACGCTGGCGCATGCCAGCGGCCAGCCAACCGGGGCAACTCCATTACCAACCGAAGGTATTACCTGTATGGCTTGTTGCTATTTGCCCGCACACGGCAGGGTCGTGCGCGCGGGCTTCGCTCACACATTTTCTCTTCCGAGGTGACCCCATGAAAACCGTTGCGCTGATCGCGATGACTTGTGTTGCACTCACTGCCTGTGGCGGCGGTGGCGACTCCTCCACATCAGGCACCGGTTCGAATGCGGGAACCGGAACGGGTACAGGCTCGGGGCCGGGTACAGGTTCGGGCACGGGCACGGGCACCAATCCAGGCTCGGGGTCCAATGGCGGCAGCACGCTCACGCTGCGCTATGAAGCCCTGTCGCCCGCGGCAGATGCGGCGAGCTTCCTTGCTCTGGTGAACAGCGAAGGCGCAAAGGGTTTTCGCTATCTGGGCGACCGGTTCAACGCGTCGGGCAGCACCACGACTTCAGTCTTCGTCAACGACGGCACCGCGCAAACGTACACGTACGAACTAGTCGGCGCACAAAGCGGCCAGTCGGCCTTCCTCGCGCAGGCAAACGCCGAGGGTGCACGCGGCTATCGCTTTGAAGGTCCGCTGACGTATGGAAACTTGTATCGCAAGGACGGCGGCTCGTCAGCCACCTATACCTACGCTGCGGTAGCCTGGCCGACCAGTCAGGCCGCGTTCCTCACGCAAGCCAACGGGCAAGGACAATCGGGCTACTGGCTGGTCGGCCCGATCATGCTCAGTTCAGCGAGCACGAGCCTGTACATGAAAAACAACGCGTCAAACGCGACCTACACCTACGACGCGCTCACGCTGCCGACGACGTCGAGCGGCTTCATCGCGCAGGCGAACAGCGAAGGTGCAAACGGCTATCGCGCAAAGGGGGCGTTGATGTTCGGCGCCGACTCCGCGTGGGTCTACGTGAAGGACCAGACCCAATCGCCCACCTTCACGTACCAGTCGGCAACCGTGCAGACGGCAAGCGCGGCGTACATCCAGCAACTGAACGACCTTGGCGCGCAGAACAACGCTTACCTTGGGGATCTCATGCTCGGCACATCGGCGTCTTACTACTTCAAGGCCAGCAACTGCAGCGGATTCCTCTGCACGACGCTGAATCCGCTGACGCAGAACTGAACACACGTCGCGCGCATCGGCTTGACCCAGGTCTGACGTCAGCCATCTGATGCTGCTGCCGGTCGCGGCGCCCTGCTCCACTTCTGAACCTCTGAGGCTCACGCCTGAGGTTCAGAGCCCCATACATGGCGGGATTGACTCGGCACCGCGAATCTTGTTTGCTCGGAACGCCACGCTTTGAACCTCATACATGCGGTTTTGGGGTTGATCTGCTCACTACGCAGGAGGGGGCTGGTGGAACTGCATCGGTGAGAGCTGTTCAAGGAGCTGGAACGGGGCGGAGTCAATAACAAGATGCTGTTGCTTTCCTCGGGACAGGCGGGGAAAGTACAACGCGGCGGCGCGTTGTGAATGTGAATGGTTGGGGGATGTATGTGTGGTGGTTTGGGGGCCAGATGTGGATGTACCGCCAATCACCCGAACAGAAAACATGTCGAACTGGCCCCGGCTCGTTCGTCGTGGATAAAGCAGCGCAAGAAACACGTCCCGTGTCGAAGAAATCGTCGTCCGCGCCATAGCTTCCCATCCCCGGAGCACGCAATGCCCCCCACCATCACTGCCTTTGAACGGTCGCCCGACGGCGGCAAGGGACTGGCGCGTGACACGCGCGTGCGCTGGGCGCTCGAAGAGACAGGCCAACCCTACGAGGTTCGGCTGGTTTCGTTCCAGACGATGAAGGAACCCGCACATCTGAGCCGGCACCCGTTCGGCCAGATCCCCACGTATGAGGAAGGCGATCTCGTCCTGTTCGAGACCGGGGCGATCGTTCTCCATATCGCAGAGCACCATGCGGGACTGTTGCCGGACGATGACAATGCCCGGGCACGGGCGATCACATGGATGTTTGCAGCGCTCAACACCGTGGAGCCGCCGATCCTTGAACTCGTCACCGCCAGGTTTCAGGAGGGCGACAAGCCCTGGACCAAGGAGCGCTTACCGCTAATCATGGATCGCATCCGCCATCGGCTGGAGCAGCTTTCTGCGCACCTGGGCGATGCGGCGTGGCTTGATGGTGCGTTCAGCGCGGGGGATCTGATGATGGTGTCCGTGCTGCTCCGGCTGCGGGCGTCGGGCCTTCTGGACGAATTTCCGAAGCTGGCGGCCTATGTCGCTCGCGGTGAGGCGCGGCCCGCTTACAAGCGGGCTTTCGCTGCGCAATTGGCGGTATTCACTGGCAAACTGCCGGGCGGCTGAGGAACGGCGGCTGTGGGTTGCCAGTGGTGGGGGATGACCTGTTAAGCATCTACACGGAGGCAAACGATGACACGCGTTCGCGTTGCAGGCTGCACCATCTCGCTCGACGGATACGGAGCGGGTCCGGATCAAGACATCAACAATCCGCTCGGCGTTGGCGGGATCGAACTGCACCAGTGGCTGATCCCCACACGCACCTTCCAGCTGCACCTGTTCGGCAAGGAAGGCGGCACGACCGGGGTTGACGATGATTTCGCCGCCCGCAGCTTTCAGAATGTCGGGGCCTGGATTCTTGGGCGGAACATGTTCGGCCCCATCCGCGGGGAATGGCCGGACACCAACTGGAAAGGCTGGTGGGGAGACAACCCGCCGTATCACGTTCCAGTCTTCGTCCTGACGCACCATGCTCGCCCCTCCCTCGAGATGGAAGGCGGCACCACGTTCCACTTCATCACCGGGGGCATCCACGAGGCGCTCGACCGTGCGCGCGAGGCCGCAGCCGGAATGGACGTGCGGATCGGCGGCGGGCCGAACACCATCCGGCAGTATCTTCGTGAGCACCTCATTGATGAGCTGCACATTGCGATCTCGCCAGTCCTGCTCGGCCGGGGGGAACCGCTGTTCGAAGGGCTCGACTTGCGTGCACTGGGATACGCGTGCGTTGAGTCCGTGGCATCAGAGAAGGCGACGCATGTTGTTCTGCGGCGCCAGGGGTGACGGTGGCCTGACGACGGGCCTATACCGCCTGCTACGCCATTGAACAAGCACGTAAGGTTTAGCGAAATGCACAACCCAACACTCTCGTTCACCCATCAGGAAGCTTGGGAAGCCTGGCTCGAAGCCAACGCAGAGGATGTGCCCGGTGTCTGGCTCCGCATAGCAAAGCGGTCTGCCGAACAACCGACTGTGTCCTATGCACAGGCACTTGAGAGCGCCCTCTGCTACGGGTGGATTGACGGGCAAAAGCAGGCGGAAAGCGAGCACTACTGGCTACAACGATTTACGCCTAGAACGGCCAAAAGCATCTGGTCGAAGATCAACAAGGCAAAGGCTGAGGCGTTGATCTCCGCCGGAAGGATGCGCCCCACAGGGCTTCGCGCGATCGATCAAGCCAAGCACGACGGACGTTGGGAGGCGGCCTATCCCTCTGCGAGTACGTCGACCGTGCCCGATGATCTGCAACAAGCCCTCGACACCAACCCGAAGGCCAAGCAATTCTTCGCAACCCTGAATGGCCAGAACCGGTACGCGATTCTGTTCAGAATCCAGAACGTAAAGAAGGCCGAAACACGCGCAAAGAAAATCGCTCAGTTCATCGACATGCTGAACAACGGCGAAAAGCTTCACCCATAGCGTTCAACGTCGGCCTGGAGCCGGAATAGCCGTCGGCCTCTCGGTGCACAGGCGACGGCTTTCAGTCATAACCTGTCTATTTATTTCTTTGAAATCAGGCCACTCATGTACTGATTCAAATCACGGAAGTCCTTAACCGTCCAAGGGTGAGGTGACAGCTTGACACCATTCTCCCGCAACGTTTTTGGAATCAAGTCTCCATTTGGCCGAAGTATGACTGACGAAACAATGACGCCCGGATAGTCACTGAGTCGCTTTCTGAAAGCGGATGTCGTCAGATCAGGCGTAGGTGGATTGCTCTTGTTGGCCAACGGCCCTGTTCCTTTGGCATCTGCTCCGTGGCACATGGCGCATCTTGCCAAAAAGAGCTTCTTCCCATTGTCGCTATCCGCGAAGGATAGTGACGTCTGAATAAGCAATGAAATCCCTAGTGAAGCGATGAAGATTGTTCTCATTTTTTCGTAGTTTTTTTTTTACAAGCCTGCTATGAAACAACATCCGCCCTTCCGCGAGCAACCCGATAACCTAACGCTCCGCTAGCCTCGCACCACGCTCCGGAAGGCCGCTGAAAGCGCGGCCAGCACGTCACGAGGGCGACCGTCCTTGACCCTTGTGTGAAGCAGAATCGGCAGCCGCGGCAAGCCGGGAAGCCCAAGCTTGGCGCCCACGTCAACGGCGCCAAACGGCAACATCCGCGGCGCCAACGCGGCAACGCCAAGCCCGGCCATGACGGCCGCAGAAACCGCCGCCACACCGCCACCAACGAAGACTTCTCTCCACGGCACGGCTGCTTCGTCGAGAAGCTTACCTGCCAGCGCACGCACGCCGCATGGCTCTGCAAGCGTGGCAAGCGGCAGTGGCTCATCTGCTCGAGGATGCCAGCCAGGTGCCGCGAACCAGCCCAGCTTTTCTTCGGCAAGCACTTCTCCGTCATCCCGACCGACATGCAAGCGGGCGATCACCGTGTCGAGTTCTCGTCGGTCAAAGCTTTGCAGCAGGTCACCCGACGATCCGATCCGGACCTCAATCAACAGCTCCGGGTCTTGCGCGTTCATGCGCGCGATCAATGCCGGAAGCTCTGGCCCCGCAACATGGTCACTGATGCCAATGGTGAGGCGCTGCCGGGTCCCGACAAATGCAGAGAGCGCGCGATCATGGACTTCCAGGAGTTCGCGAGCGTGCTCAAGGAAGGTTGCGCCCCGCGCTGAGAGCTCCACGTACCGGGGCGTTCGCTCAATCAACCGGAAACCGAGCCTGTCTTCGAGCCGCTTGAGCTTCAAGCTGACTGCGGCTTGCGTTGTCTGCATGGCCTGGGCGGCACGCGTAAAGCTGCCAAGCTCAGCAACACGGACGAAGGCCGTGACGGCATCCAGGTCGAGGGGGCGCTCAGTCATTTCAAATGATTATCATTGAAATAAAAATACATAACCCAACAGAATAGTTAGTATGAAGCGAGACAACAAGGGGACTCACGATGCCACTCGCTCATATCTCGTTGCGCACCGGAAAGACGGAAGCCTATCGGCAGGCAATCTTCGACGCCATTTACCGCGCGATGCGCGAAACGTTCAACGTTCCTGAAGACAACCAGTTCATGGCCATGACTGAGCATGAAGCTGCGAACTTCCGCTACGGCGCGTCTTATCTTGACGTCGCCCGGAGCGACGACCTCGTGTATATCCAGATCACCGCCAACAACACTCGCACCGTGGAACAAAAGAAAGCACTGTTTCGGCGGATCGCGGAGCTGCTTGGCGAGAACCCGGGCATCCGGCCGGAGGACGTGTTCGTGAGCCTTGTCGAGGTTGTGAAAGAGAATTGGTCTCTCGGCCACGGCCTTGCGCAATACGCTTGAGGCAATGCGGTGTCCATCGCCAACAATTCAACACGTCGAAACGCTTGATGCACTCCCCCCACGAAGACATGGAGAACCAGAACTTGCATGCCCCGTCGACATTGCTCTTTCTGCCAGGGGCATCTGGCAACACTGCGTTCTGGCAGCCGCTCGCCGGTCAGCTCACGCACCCTGCCACACAGGTCTTCCTTGGGTATCCGGGGTTCGGTCAGGAGCCCGTCGCGCCCGATGTCAACGACATCGACGACCTTGTGCGGATGGTCGTATCCCGCATCGACCAACCCACCGCCTTGATCGCCCAATCGATGGGGGGTGTGATTGCGATTCGCGCTGCGTTGGAGAAGCCTGACCTGGTGACCCACTTGGTGCTGACGGTGACTTCTGGCGGGCTCGACACACGCGCATTGGGTGCCGCGGATTGGCAAAACGAATTCATCCAGGCCAATCCGACCTTCCCAGATTGGTTCACATCGTTCAAGGCCGATCTGACGGACGCGCTGGGCCGGATCACACAACCGGTCCTGTTGCTTTGGGGAGATGCCGATCCAATCAGCCCGGTCGCGGTTGGCGAGCGGCTAGCTGAACTGCTGCATGACGCGCAGTTGCACGTCGTCTCAGGTGGCAACCACAACCTGGCACATGAGCATGCGTTGCAGCTGGCTCCGCTGGTTGATGCCCACTTACTTCGGCGCGGCGCCAGTGACCGCGCTTGACATCGCAAGGTTGGATGACGGCCGCGCGCGTACGCTTGTTGACTGACCGCTCAGGGGCGATCTCGAGCCTCGTCCCTCACGGTCATTCAACCGTGCATTCGTCGTTGGTGAAGCACGGCAAGGGGAGCGTCAGACGCTCACTGCAAGAGATGCGCATCGACATCCAACGCAGCTTCAGCAGCACCACCCATCAAGCCGCGGTAGTAGAGATGTACGCCAACGGCCAACGAGTCATGGCGAATTTCGTGCAGTGCGCGCCATGCTTCGGAGGGGTCTTCGAACACAAGGTAGCGCGCCTCCCCCTCCACCAGCGCGGCGACCCCATGGAGCCCATGGCGATGCAATGCGTCCACCAGGTGATCCAGGCTGCGGTGCGTGCGGGCGTCGGTGTGCGGGTAGAGCATGTGCAGCACAGCGATACGCTGGGAAGATGACTGCGCGGTAAATGCAGCAACGATGTCGCGATGTTGAAGGGCCGAAACCGTGTTGTCGGCCTCGGAACGGAAGGACAAGTGTCCGGTGTCGAGCGTAGTGTTCGTGGTGTTCATGGCATACCTCCTGGGGCGTCAGCAGAACGACGGTCAATCGAAGGTAGGAAGCCTCACCGGATATTGCAATGCACAAAAACGGAACGCATTGTTCCGTTTGCTGGGTGGAACTCGCGCTGGCAGGGGTGGAGGGTGCGGCACCTATCCACCATTGAGATAGGTCTCATCCGGAAATGCCGCCAGCTCAGATGCGTTGGACGTGTTCCACGCGGGCTTCACGCTCAAGGACCGGGGCGGCTGATGCACCGCCCTGAGCGTTTTCGGTTCCGAAGCCCGCGCGCGCGCACTCAATAGCAGATGCCTGTTGCGGTGGAGTTGGCGCTGATGGTTGAGGTATTGAAGTCAACGATATGCGGGTTCCCGCTCGCACAAGCCATCACCCACGACTTCTGGTTTTGCACGGCAGTGCCCAAAAGGATCTCGGTCTGCCCTGGGGCAATCGAACCCGCGCCCTGCTCATACACATACCCGCTTGGGCTATAGGATGCCGCGTGGCCGCTGCAAACGAACAGTGTGCCCGTTGAGCTGGGTGCCGTTGCGTAGAGGTTGCAGTAGGCAGTCGAGATTCTCGCGTTGCAGGTGTTCGTGATCGTGATCGAACCTTGTGCCGTGGTGCCCATACGCAGGCAGTTGACCGCGCTGGTGCCGGAATTGGTGCTGATGCTGCCGCTATTGCCGCCGTTGCCGCCGCCGTTGCTGCCGCCACCATTCCCCGGTGTGCCGCCATTGGTGCCAGACCCCACGTAGACATAGAGACCAGTGTGGTCACCACCGGCGCAGTTGCTGTAGGCAAAGCCGTAGCCCGTTGTCGTGCTCGGATTGACCGTTACGTTCAGGCCCTTGGCAAACGTCTGCGCATTGGTGAACCAATCCGCTTGGGTCACACCCGTGCTGCAGCTTGCGCTGAGCATGACGTTGGTCCCAGCCGGCAACGGACTGTTTGCCGTAGAAGCTGGAGACGCGGACACCGTGCATTGCGGTTTGACAGCGCTGCAGCTTGCACCATCGCCGGTGAGGGAACCCCCAGACCCGGAGGCGTTGCCGCCACCACTGCCACCATCGCCACCGCCGCATGCGGCTGCCATCAGCGCGGCGCTTGCACATAAGAGCAAAGTCGCCAGCCGGTTTGTACGTTTCATTTTGATCTCTCCCTGTTCAGAACATGACCTGAGCCGTAGAAAGGGGCATCGCTCAGGCAGGGGCAGAAATATCAAACCGGGTAGGTGCGAACATCCCCAAATTTAGGGGCGCTGCGCGATGGAAAAAGACGTTGGTAAGGAAGGCGACGCGCCTCTTGCAAGGCCGCTATTGGATGGTCGTGTTGCTGTCTTCATTGAAGAATCAACCGCGCGTTCATCGCGCTGTGCCGGTCAACCAATTCCCCAGATGGGCCGATCTCCATCAGAATGCGTGTTTCGAATCGAGCTGATCGTCCACTACACAGCGCATTCTCGGAGACTTCATGAATGCTCCCGCTGGTACAGCCGGCTATGGCAGCCGTGCGACTGAGTTGGTTGCGCAGTATGAAAGCATTGCGTTTGAGGCGGTTCATCGAGATGTCATTCATCTCTTTCCGCGGAATACTGCAGATGTGCTCGACATCGGCGCAGGCTCTGGCCGCGACGCCGCCGCACTGGCTGCGCGCGGACATCGCGTCGTTGCAGTCGAGCCGACGCCAGAACTGCGGCATGAGGGGGAAAGGCTTCACGCCCTCCCCAATCTCGAATGGGTGGATGATCACTTGCCGATGCTCCGCGTGATGCGCAGCAAACCGAAGCGCTTTGATCTGATCCTTCTTACGGCGGTCTGGATGCACCTTGACGAGACGGAGCGGCAGACCGCGATGTTTGCCGTAGCCGAACTCTTGAGCGCTGGCGGCTTGGTCGTCATGTCGCTTCGGCACGGTCCTGTCCCCGATGGGCGGCGAATGTTCGATGTGTCCGCAGACGAGACCATCGCACTGGGTATGCAAGCCGGATTGCAGGAACATCACTGCAGCAAACGCGAAGACATGCTTGGCCGGGGGGATGTGACCTGGAGTTTCATCGCTCTGAAGCGGGTATCTTGAGCCGCCGCAGTCTGACGGCGTCGTTCCAATCAGGGAGGGTTTCTCAGCAATGGAACGACTGCCCCCCCGGGTCAGGAATCGCCTTTCACACACGTTCTCGATCAAGCGTTCATGCGCCAACGTCATCCTGCAGCGTCGGTCTCGTAAAACAAACCATATCCCTCGCTCGCCCGCTTGATGCGCGCGAAGCCGAGTTCCCCCAAATGCATCCCGGCGATCAACAGCCCCTCCGCGCTGACCATGTCCAGAAGCCTTGAACGTGTCGTGGCTGCCTGGGACTGATCTTGATCGAATGCAATCGATACGCCTGGCCGCTGAATCTGGATGTGGGGAAAGTGAACAACGTCCCCCCAGACAAGAAGACTCTGGTCACGGGATTCGAGGACGTAGCCGGTGTGCCCATCTGTGTGCCCCGGCAGCGGCATTGCGCTGATACCGGGGAGCACCTCTCCCTCATCGCACGTGCGAAGCTTGTCGCTGTAGCCGTCGAACACCTGACGCGCTATCTGAAAGTTGCCGCGTGCCCGCTCGCTGGCGCGGCTCAGGTTGCCGTCATCCCGCCAAAACCTGACCTCTCGTTGATGCGCAACCAGCTCCGCATTCGGAAAGGCAATTTGCCCGGCTGCGCTCACCAGCCCGCCGACATGGTCAGGATGCGCGTGTGTAAGCAGGATGGTGTCGACCGTCGATGGCGCTATCCCGGCATGCAGCAGATTGGCTTTCAGGCGGCCGCCCCATTGCTTGATGCCCCCGGCACCTGCGTCGATGAGGATGGTACGGCCCGCCCCACGCACTACGTAGCAGTTGATATGCACAGCAGCCGGCGCCTGCTGCCCCGCATCGCGCTGCATTCTGGAAGCCTCAGACGTGTCGATATTCGAGAGGAAGTCGAGGCTGGCGGTGAGGTAACCATCGCTGATGGCGGTGATCGTGAAATCCCCGACTTGCTGACTGGGAAAAGTAAGGGTGGACACAAGACCTCTCCTGACGGGCTAGTTGCGGGCGTCAATGTTCGACGCCGCATGACCAAAGCAACGGATGCGCGCCGTGAGCCCTGTGCGACGGGCAATTGCGTTATCCAGGGCTTCCATGAACTGGTTCATGACCCGTGGCGTGCGAAACGTCTCGAGGCGGTATTGGATGTCCGCAAAGACGGGATGCCCATATCCGTGCCGAACATCCACAAAGATGACGTGAACGTTCTTGAGCGCTGCTGCAAGCACAGTGGTGCAGAGTTCGATGCAGTCGCGAGAAAGCTCGGCAAGGCATTCATCCGACGGCATCTGCTTCACGTCCAAATAGAAGGTGATGTTCGGCATCTCAGCGCTATTCCTGCGCTGTCGACAAGGAGCCTGCGCTTGTCAGTTGCTCCGTCATCGGCACGTAAAGGTGAATCCCTTGCGCGATGTGCTCGACAACCTGCGCATTGCACCGAGGCAGTACCGCGAGCCAACGGCGCTCTGGAAACCTCTCGAGCGCAACGGCCTGCATGGCCAAGGGCGTGATGCCCATTTGGATCAACGAATCGGGACCGCTTGCACAAAGCGCGAGAAGCTCATCGTCCTTTACCGCTGGAGCGAGACCGATGTCGCTGTAAAGATTTCGGTGCCAGTCAGTGATCTGCTGCTGCCACCTCGCGAAATTGCCGCCGCCCTTTCGACGGTATTCCTCTCCGGTCAAGACGTCGGGGCCGTCAATCGTGTGAATGGCCAGATAGACGGGGCAGCCATCGCTGATCGCCTTGAAGCGCTGCGACGTGTGAAACCCCGTCACCGAGATAAGCGCGGACAGTTTTTCCTGGCTGTAAAAGTCGTTCCATTCGGCTTCGCTGGTTGGGTCAGCGAAGCTGCATTCCACGGTATAGAGCATCAGTTTGTCCTTCGAGCAGGATGCGTGTCGTTCTGCAGACGGTTCATGTTCACTGCAGTAACGTAATGCTAGGCTGGCAATTCCGACGTATAAAACGAAATAACGTCAGGCTTCAGTGACATTTACTCAAGCTGACGACGAGCACACCTTGATCGGCGAGACGTCAATGCCACGCAAAATTCCAAGCAATTCCGCACTCCAGGCTTTTGAAGCCGCAGCTCGACACGGAAGCTTCGCCCGCGCCGCCGAGGAGTTGGCGCGCACCGAAGGCGCCGTCAGTCGTCAGATTGGCCGGTTGGAGGCGTTCTTGGGCGTCACCTTGTTCGAGCGGGTCGGCAATCGCGTACGGCTCGCACCCAACGGTGCGCGATATGCGGTGCAGGTGCGAGAGACGCTGGACAGGCTGGAGCGGGACAGCCTGTATCTGATGGGGCAGCCGATCGAAGGCGCGAGCATTGAAATCGCCGCAATTCCAACCTTCGCCACCCGCTGGCTGATCCCCCGGCTGAAGCGTTTTCAGGATCAGCACCCGAGCATCACCGTGCATATCGCCGAGCGGATGGAGCCCTTCCTGCTCGCGGGTAGCGGCTTCAACGCGGCCATTCATTTTGAGCACCCGGCATGGGCGGGTATGTATCTGCATCCCCTGCTGCAAGAGGTACTTGTGCCCGTCTGCAGTCCGGCGCTGCTTGCAGACGCCGGCGCGAACCCGTCGCTGGATGTGTTGCCACGTTTGCACAGACGACAGAATCCGGATGCGTGGCAGGTGTATGCACAAGAGTCCGGCATCGTGCTCACCAACTCGGCGGTTGGTGCACGTTACGACCTCCATTCCATGCTGATAGAGGCGGCACTGGCTGGCTTGGGCGTTGCGCTGGTGCCGCGTCTTTACATCGGAGCGGAGCTTGAACAAGGCCGTTTGGTGGCGCCTTGGCCAGACGGCAAAGCGATTACCAAGAACTTCTGCCTTGTGCTTCCTGAGCCGATCGAGTTGAGTGAGGGGCCTGTGCAGGCGTTTGCCAGGTGGATGCTTGGGGAGGCTCAGGGGGCGGTGGCAGGCGGATCAAACGCGAAAGATTCACAGCGCCCCCGCAAAACGGCTGCTGGCAGGAGGGGAAGTTAATACCCCCAAGCAATAAAGACCACTCGTTTCATTCCCATGAAATAACCAAAATCTCCACCTAACCAAACGGTTATCCCACGATATAGGGATAGATTCCCTGCTGCTTTTTTCTTAGCATCCGCGTGCGCGAGCGCACTCGCCCGCGCGCACATAGAGGTTGCTGCTTAACGCCTTTCTCAATCGAGAGGGGCCATTTGCGCGCAACCTCATGACAAAACAAAAACAGGGAGGTTTTTGATGAAAGCAACGCATGCCAAGAGCATCTGGCAATTGAGTTCGGCCGCGACAGTCATTGCATTGGCCGCAGTGACGCTGGTTGCCGGTTGCGGCGGGGGTGGAGGATCGGATAGCTCCGCTTCGAGTGGCACAAGCACTGTCACGCCGGCAGCCGCTAGCCTGACCGGCACCGCCGCCACCGGTAGCGCGCTGGCCAACGCCAACGTTGTCGTGACCGACAGCACCGGCAATTCGCCGTGCGTTGAGACAGCCATCACCACCAGTGCGCTGGGCACGTACACCTGCACGCTCAAAACTGGCGCGACGGCGCCGTTCTTCGTGGTCGTCACCGACCCGACCGGCAATACCGCGCCGCTGGTCAGCGTGACCACAACCACCCCGCCGGCCGGCACGCCGCTCACGCTCAATGCCACGCCGCTGACCTCCGCCATCGTGGCGCAGCTCTCGCCGGACGGGAACCCGCTGACGCTGGTCAATGCCAAGACGGTGGATGCGAACGCGCTCAAGGCCGTTACCGCCAACGTGGTGAAGCAACTGTCATCGGTGCTGAGCGCCATCGGTGCGCCGGCCAACTATGACCCGTTCGCCACCAGCATTTCCGCCGCTACGCCGTCTGGCGTTGGCAACACGGCCGACCAGATCCTGGACGTGGTGACGGTATCGAAGGACCCGGCCACCGGCCAGCTGCGACTGGGTACGGTGGACGGCACACCCGTGCCGCTGGCCACCGCCACCGGCGGCGGCTCGGCGCTGCCTGCACCGGCTGCCAACGTTTCCAGCTTGCCGCAGGGTGCGCAGGCGTTGGCGAATGCGCTGACGGCCTGCTTTGCACTGCCGACTTCGCAACGTGTGCTCGGTGTTGACACGTCACTGCCGATGACGCAAGGCGGCCCGAAGGTGACGTCGCTGGCGCCGGCCTGCCAGAACATCGCATCGGACACCAGCAACGCTGGCGGCATCGCCTTCCTGCACAACGGTTACGCGTTCGGACAGTTGCTCTACGGCTACCTGGTCAGCGATAGCATGACCGGCGCCAAGTTCAGCGTGCCGGAAGTCATGGCGTTCTATCCGGCGGGCTCGGCGTCGTCCCCCACGTACGACACGGCCGTGCTGAACAACAAGTACCTGGACATCAACGGCAACCCGGGCAACATCATCGTGCTGGTGCGCTACGTCGCCTCGGGCACGTCGAGTGCACACCCGTCCAACTGGTGGGTCGTGGGCAATCAGCAGCCTGTGGAAATCAGCGACCGCCTGCTGGTTCGCCGGGTCGAGCAGGTCAACCCGAACTTCACCGGCACCAGCGCCAACAGCAACGCCTATAGCCACTTCCAGACCGGCATCCAGTTCTCGATCAACGCCAAGGGCCCGGGCACCGTCAACGGCAACGGCACCCTGAACTTTGTGCGCGTGACCGGGCCAGGCCTGCCCACCAGCGGCCTCGTCTACGTTGCCCCCACCGGCGACAGCAACGAGCCGGATCAGTGGTACATGGACGTGAGCAACAAGTTCGGCGTCGTTCCGGCCACCACCCGTTGCAGCAACGGCGGCACGGCCACGTTCAACTGCCCGAACTTCTGGTTCGCCCGTACGGTTGGTTTGACGGGCAGCGCCGCGACCACGCTGGCCGCCCCGCGCAGCGATTTCAGCAACCCGGTCTGGGCGCAGGCATCGGACACCCTGGACCCGACTCCGGTCACCAAGGGCTCGCGCTACAAGGTTGAGCTGTTCTATGGCTCGCAGACCACGCCTGACCGCGTGTATTACAAGTCGCTGATCACGGATCTGGTGCAGGCAACGCAGGCTGTGAACCTGCCGTGGAATACGGCTGGCAGCCAGACGCTGGCGGATCTGAACCCGTCCAACAGTGCCACCAACGGCGTGCTGTCTTCGATCACGGCAGATTGGGTGCAAAACCTGTCAGCCCAACAGATCGGCAGCGCTGCCGTTACGGTGGACTTGAAGGGCACCTACAGCGCGTCGACCAACGTGCGCCGTGGCGCAACTTCGGTTGTGATCGCACCGAACCTGCAGCAGGTGCCGGCGCTGACCAGCACTGGCACGCGCTCGCTGCTGTTCAACTACCGCATGCTGGACAACAGCATGAAGAGCGCCGTGTACACGTACAACTAAGCGAGAAAGCGACGCGATCCGGCCGACGTTCTTGCACGCCATGCATCAGGCGTACGGAACGTGGTCGATCAAGGTGGTGGAAAGGCGTGCCAGGCGGCACGCCTTTTTCTTTGCGCGTCTACCGCGCTAACGCTGCCCCGCCGCAGCCGCCGGCGCACAACAGCGCGTGACATCAATCACCCGATTCCGACACGCAGGCAACCCCGGCGGGTTCTTGCACAGCAGCGAACAGATCGTGATTTTCGACATGCGCGCAGGATACCTGCACCGGCTTTCTTGCCGGAATGCGTTGCCTCAAGCTCGGCGTTTGAGGCTTTTTTCTCGGAGCGCCGAGCTTTTTACCTCGCGTGTCGAGTTCCAAATGTCGATCGCGAGGCTTTTTGCTCCACCGTTGCTGCTTTTTTCAGCAAGGTATCGAGTCTTTTTGCTCGGTGCTCCGCATTCTGAACTCCACGCGTGAGTTTCCGAACTCGGCGCGCGACACTTTTTTCCTCACGCTTGCTGTTTTTTTCAGCAACCCATGACACTTTTTGGGTCTCGATTGAGGCCATGAACTCGGCGAGTGGGGTTCTGGACTCGACGATCGGCGCTTTTTGCTCGGCGACCGGTGCTCTGAACTCGGCGTTTGGAGCTTTTTGCTCGGCGTTTAGGGTTCGGAACTCGGGGCCTGCTGTTCTGAACCCCGCGCGCGGCGCTTTTCTACTCGGCGGATGCACTCTGAGTCTCGCACCGCCAGAAACCCCAACTTGCCGTCGCTGCTCGGCACCCCTAAACTCAGCCCCGCTCGCGCAAACAAGCGCAGCCGGGACTGCAATCCCGAATTCAGATCACACCGTGAGTGTCGTTATGACACTGACGCGCCGTCGTTCGCCTATATGGGCGGGCCCGGCAGGGAGGGCTTCGGCCCTGCCGGTTCTTGTGTGATCTGATCGGTATTGCAGACCTTGCCGTGTGCCCGCCCACCCCTCCTGGTGGGCGGCTCCCCTTACTCAAAGTTAGAGGGCAAGACGATGGCATTACTGATTCACGCTGTTCCCACATCTCGCGGACGCTGCTCCGCATATTTCCCCTCCCCACCCTGCATTGATCGCCACGCCGTGTGCGGAGGTGCGCGATGACGCTTGAACACAACCGGGACTATCTGAAAGGCGCGCTGTCTGCGCGGGAGTTTCTGCGGCGGACGCAGGCGGGGCTGAAGCTGCATCGGCAGTTTGAGCCGAGGGTGCTGCGATGGGAGTTTCAGAGCTACGCCTGTGAGAAGTCGGCGGAGTACCACGCGGGGTTTTTAGATGGGATTGGGGTGTATTTGCTCACCACGCTGGAGGGGGTGTTGGTGGAGTTGTATCGGTGGGAGTTGTTGGAGGAGCTAGAGCGGGGGCGGGGTAGATAAGAAAAATTAGCTTCTCTCCCCGAGACGGGCGGGGAAGAGAGCGAAGAAAGGCTCTTAATGAATCACCTTCCAACAGCGCAACAGAAACTGAATGGCTTACATCATCTTTCAGTTGATGCAGCGAGCCGAGAAGCAATACGCACGGGATAGAATCGCCATGCAAACCAGCACTGTTAGGGAGGCCTCAATGGCGGGAAGAATCTACACAGAGGAAGAAGTCCAAGAATTGACTGACCGCATCTTCCTAATGAAAACGAAACTGGAAGCCGGAAAAATGCACTTCGCCGCGCATCTCGTCGATGGTTTCAAGCAAAGCTGGGAAGCGATCAGGTTACGCCCTGACGGACTCGTTGACCCCGCCTCAGTCGATGGGCGCATCAGAGCTGCAGCAATGGCTGTACGAGCAATGAAATACCGGGAAGAGAGCATGGCTGCCTTCAGCCTGGCGCAAATCCAGGAGATATATTTCGAGCTTCTTTTTCGCGAACTCGGTTGGCTGTATGACGAGATGCAAAAGAAGTCCGCGTCACCTGCAGATGTCGCCAGATTGGCCGTAAAGAATCCCGATTTTGTTGCAAAGGTCACGAAGGGACTTCCGGAACTTGCTGCAAATCTGCACGAATTCTGGAGCGCCGTTTCCGAGTCCGGCGCATTTCATCTTCAGGATGGACCGCAGTTAAAAGCAACCTTCGCTGGAGACCTGTTTCCTGCACATTGGGAAAATGCAGTATCAATGGCAGGATTGTATGTCGACACAATAGTGCTTCCTTGCCCGATAACTCGAATATCGCCCCTCATTGGTCACCTACCTGACCAGACCGTTGCCTCGCTATTCATCAAGCACACCTTGACAGCAATGTCGTATCGGGACATTGCACTGGCAGACGTAAGCCCCCCAATAGTCTTGATCTTGCCTCATGAGACCGATCTCGACGGCAAAGGAAAAATGGGGCTGACTGAACGAGCGACACCCGCGATATGCGCTCATGGTCAATACCTTTTTGGTCGCCAATTCGAGTCAATAGAAGATCTCGCGGACTTCTGTGCTTCTCTTGCGACGGTCGATCAGGTCATGAGCGAACTGAAAGGCCCTGATCGTCTTCTCTTCGACACAGAATGGGGAGAAGGCGCTCATCGCCAACTCACGCGAGCCATGACAGAGCGAGAGTTCATTCTGCCGGATATGGATGCAACATGTGCTGGCCATCATGTGCTCGGTGCATGCTTGGGAAGAATGCCGCAAGCTCTTGCAGCGCAAGAAAATGCGTTCCATGTCGGTGGCACACCTTTCATAAATGCGGAAACCTCATGGCGCTACTACACGTGGATGTTGGACTACGAAGGTCGCCAAGTCACCAATGATCCTGCGCGACTCCAAAGCATGCATGTCGTGCATGCTTTGTCCGCCGAACAGGACACGAATTTGTCGTGGCTCGGCAAAGTACCACCGGAGACAGTAGTTCAGATACGCAAACAAGGAGCTGCTGAAGAAATCCGGGCCATGCTGGGTCATGGCGTGACCAACCTCATCGGTGTAGACCCGAACAACTATTTCCGGACTGCTGACCAAGTTGTCGAAAATCTCGATAACGCTTTTCGCGCTCATCAAAAGTCGCTGCTTGAGGCAAGGCAAAAGAAGCTCAAACTGTACGGATTCGATCTAGCGAGTTGCATTACGGTAGGCGGCATTGCTGTCACCGCAGCTCTAACGAGCAATCCAGCGCTGGGCGCACTTTCCGGTGTCCTTGGGGTTGCGGGTCTACCAAACCTGAGGGAAATCAAAACTCGGTTTCGTGAGATTGCCGAGGAGGATCGAGTCCGACGTATGTCGCCAACAGGCCTGCTCTTCAAGCATTTGAAATGACCGCCCCTGCACCACAATCTCCGTCGGCCTCCTTGCGTTGATCACGCCCACTCCGGAACCCCCGGCACCCGCATCCCCTCCACCTCCGGCAAATCGATGCCGAAATATTCGGCCAGCAGATCCCGCAACGCCCGCCGATCCTCCAATTCAAACTTATGCGGCGTATTCCCACGCCAAATCGTCGCATCCCGATTCATCACCGTCACCCGCCCCTCATCAGTGATGGCACGCATCAAGATGCGATTCATAAACGGCGACGCTGGATACGTAGACGTGTAGTGGTTCGCCATCTCGAAGTCGACCGGGTAGTCCTGTTCCAACGTGGTGACCCACGCATCGACCGGCGTATCGCTGCGCACCTGCGCGCGCAGCACCCAATGGTCTCCATCGCGCACCATCCAGTGCAATTCGCCATCGATGCTGACCTGCGTGCCGTCCAGCGGCACCGGCACGCGCGGCGCCAACGAGCCAAAGCCCACGTCGACGACGAAGGTGCCTTCGGGCAGCGGCACGGTCAGGAACATGTGGGTGCGCGCGGCTTCAGTGCGCGGAAACAGCAGCACCACGCGCGATGAATGCCGCACCGGTTGAAAGCCGAGTTGCTCCAACACTGCCGCAAACAACGTCTCGTGCTCAAAGCAGTAGCCACCCCGGCGTGCATGGACGAGCTTGTTCTGGATGCTCTCCAGATCAATCCGAATACCGCGCCCGAGCAGCACGTCGAGGTTCTCGAACGGAATGTGCCGCATATGCGCGCGCACCAACTGCGCGAGCGTGTCGTACGTTGGGCGGGTATCGCCGCCCCATTGGATTCGGTTGAAGTAGGCGTCCAGGTTGATCTGCGATGTCACGTACGGTCTCCTTGCGCGTGTGCGCGGCGGCGGAATTGCTGTTCAGTCACAGTGCTGCCCCACTGCGTACCCTCTTCTTCCTGCGTGAGTTCAAAGCCGAATGATTCGTACAGGTGGCGGGCTGCATCCAGACCCTTGAAGGTATTCAGATAGGTTTCATCAAAGCGAGCGTCGACAAACTGCATGGCTTGCGACATGAGCTTGCGGCCGACGCCCGTGCCACGCAATGCGTCATCCACGATAAACCACCGCAGATGCGCAGCACGATAGTGAGGGTTGCCATCGATGGCCAGCGATGCGAGGCAGCGGCCGTTTTCCACGCACAGCCAGAGCGCCTTGTTCGGATCGGGCAGGGATTGCGCAAAGTCGGCCAGTTCGGTCGCGACCCGGCGTTCGAAGAACACACCAAACCCCCAGTGCTGCGCATAGAACCGGCCGTGCAGACTTGCAATGTCGCCAATGCAGCCGGGCACGTAGCCTTGCACGATCTGGGGGCCGGTATCTGCGGTGCCTTGCTGCGGCTTGTGGTCGTTGTCATCGGCCAGCGCGCTGACGTATTGCGACAGGGATGCGACCAACCGTTGCTGATCTGCCGGGGTGAGGTGACGCAGCGCGTTGGAGACTTGGTCCGATGCAAACGCGTCGATCTTACGCCGCAGTTGCTGGCCGGTCTTGGTCAGGTACAGCTCGGAAGAGCGCGCATCGTCACTGCTGGTGCGGCGCTCGATCAGCCCGGCGGATTCCAGGCGCGTGACCTGACGGCTGGTGCTCGACTTGTCCAGCCGCAACAGCTCGGCCAGATCCCGTGCTGGAATGCCCGGTGCCCCGGCAATCTCCAGCACTGCATGCACCGCAGAGGGCGCTAAGTCACTCTCCGCCAGCGTGTTGCGCATGAAGCCCAGTTCGCGCACGAGCTTGCGCGAGACCTCGCGCAGCTCACGGATGGTCTGCTCGCGCGATTGCGCGGGTGTCTCGATGAAATCCATGCCAACCTCAACAAGTTGCACTGAGCAACCAATATAGTTGCGCAACACAACCTTTTCAAGCACCAAAGAAAACCGCAGAACCATATCGAAAAAGCTTCGTTCCCCTGCCAACGTCGTCTTTTTAGACTGGGCGCACTTGTTATGACGAGTTGACACGTGCACCCCCAAGATGACGACGTCCCCACCCTCCCCCCGCCTGCAAGCGCCGCCGCTCTATGAGCGAATCAAGGGCGCGCTGCGCGAGAGCATCCTCAGCGGGCAAGCCGCGCCCGATACGTTGCTGCCGTCTGAAGCCGCGCTGTGCGAGCAGTTTGGCGCCAGCCGCATCACCGTGCGCCAGGCGCTGGCCGATCTGCAGAACGAAGGGCTGATCTTCCGCCGCCACGGCAAGGGCACGTTTGTCAGCCAACCCAAGGCCTTCCAGAACGTGACGGCGCTGCAGGGCTTTGCGGAGGCGATGTCTGCGCAGGGCCACAGCATCCACAACCGCGTGCTGCGGTTGGAAACGGTGCCCGCGCCCGTTGACGTGGCACAGGCACTGCAGCTCGCGCCCGGCACGTTGGTGACTGAATTGCATCGTGTGCGGCTGCTCGATCGCGCGCCAGTGTCGCTGGAGGTGACGTGGCTGCCGGAAACGCTCGGCCACGTCGTTGCCCGCGCAGACCTGGCAACGCGCGATGTCTTTCTCGTGCTGGAGCAGGACGCGGGCGTGCCGCTCGGCCACGCCACACTGGCCATTGATGCCGCGCTGGCGGATCACGCAACAGCAACGGCACTCGACGTAGGTGCAGGCGCACCCATCCTGCGCGTAGAGCGCCTCACGCACGACGCGCACGGCAACCCCATCGACTTTGAACGCCTGTATTTCCGCGGCGATGCCTTCCAGTACCGTCTGCGGCTGGACCGGCAGGTGGCCGCATCGGCCCAATCCATCTTCCCTTTGCAAGGCACCGTATGAACACGCAGGAACTGGAGTACGACCTCGTCATCGTGGGCGGCGGCACCGCCGGCCCCATGGCTGCCATCAAGGCCAAGGAACGCAACCCCGCGCTGCGCGTGCTGCTGATCGACAAGGCGCATGTGAAACGCAGCGGCGCTATCTCGATGGGCATGGACGGTCTGAACAACGCGGTCATTCCCGGCCACGCCACACCCGAGCAATACACGCGCGAGATCACGCTGGCCAATGACGGCATCGTCGATCAATCTGCCGTGTACGCGTATGCGCAGCACAGCTTTGCCACCATCGAGCAGTTGGACCGCTGGGGCGTGAAGTTCGAGAAGGACGAGACGGGCGACTATGCCGTCAAGAAGGTCCACCACATGGGTAGCTACGTGTTGCCAATGCCGGAGGGGCACGACATCAAGAAGGTGTTGTATCGACAGCTCAAGCGCGCGCGGGTGGAGATCACCAACCGCATCGTCGTCACACGTGTGTTGACGGATGCCGACGGCGCGGCGTGCGGCGTGCTCGGCTTCGATTGCCGCACGGCGGATTTTCTCGTTGTGCGCGCGAAGGCCGTGGTACTGAGTTGCGGCGCAGCCGGGCGGCTTGGCTTGCCCGCATCCGGTTACCTCATGGGCACCTACGAGAACCCCACCAACGCGGGCGATGGCTATGCGATGGCGTACCACGCCGGTGCAGAGCTATCCAACCTGGAATGCTTCCAGATCAACCCGCTCATCAAAGACTACAACGGCCCCGCCTGTGCCTACGTCACCGGCCCGCTGGGCGGCTTCACCGCCAACGCACGCGGCGAACGCTTCATCCAGTGCGACTACTGGAGTGGTCAGATGATGTGGGAGTTCTACCAGGAGTTGCAGGGCGGCAAGGGCCCCGTGTTCCTCAAGCTCGACCACCTGGCCGAAGAAACCATCCAGACCATCGAGACCATCTTGCACACCAACGAGCGCCCGAGCCGCGGCCGCTTCCACGCCGGGCGCGGCACCGACTACCGCACGCAGATGGTGGAGATGCACATCTCCGAAATCGGCTTCTGCAGCGGGCACAGCGCATCGGGCGTGCACGTCAACGCGCGTGCGGAGACGACGGTGCCCGGCCTCTACTCTGCAGGCGACATGGCCGCCGTGCCGCACAACTACATGCTGGGCGCGTTCACCTACGGCTGGTTTGCCGGGCAGAACGCGGCGGACTACATTGCCGGAAAACAAGGTGAGGTACGCGTCGACGACGAGCAGATCGCCCACGAGCGCGCGCGCATCTTCGCGCCACTGCAACGTGACCACGGCCTTGCTCCGGCGCAGGTGGAATACAAGCTGCGCCGCATGGTCAACGACTACCTGCAGCCGCCCAAGGTCACGCGCAAGATGGAAATCGGCCTGCGCCGCTTCGACGAAATTGCCGAAGACATCACGCACCTGCACGCGCGCAACCCGCACGAGCTGATGCGTGCAATGGAAGTCAGCTTCATCCGCGACTGCGCGGAGATGGCCGCGCGTGCCTCGCTCTTCCGCACGGAAAGCCGCTGGGGCCTCTACCACCACCGCGTGGACTACCCCGCGCGCGACGACGCCAACTGGTTCTGCCACACGCGCCTCTACAAAGACGCGCAGGGCGCGATGGTCAGCCGCAAGCAGGCCGTCGAGCCCTACGTGATCCCCGTCGATGTGCACGGCACGCAAAGTGTCAACGCCTACGCACATCTGCGCATCCCACAAGCCGCATGAGATTGAGGAGCGATCGCCATGCCATTCACGCCCCACGACATCGCCTCGCGCAGCAGCGCACCGGTCACCATTGACGAAGCCAAGTGCATTGCCGACAAAGGCTGCACGGTGTGCGTTGACGTCTGCCCGCTCGACCTGCTCGCCATTGACCTGACCAAGGGCAAAGCCTTCATGCAATTCGACGAGTGCTGGTACTGCATGCCCTGCGAACAGGACTGCCCAACCGGCGCGGTGAAGGTCGACATTCCCTATCTGCTGCGTTGAGGTGCTGATGACGACAACGACTCTGATCCGTCTGCGCGACACGGATGCCGCCACACGCCGCGTCGCACTCCTGCAGCTTGCCGATGAAGAAGACGCCGACGTACTGCCCGAGGTGATTGCACTGCTGGCGGAAGACCCATCGCCCGATGTGCGGTTTGAAGCCGCGCGCATTCTGGCAACGTGGGAACAGCCTGACACCGTGGCCGCGCTGGCGCGCGCACTGGAAGACCACGACGCCGCTGTGCGTGACGCAGCGGCGCTCGGGTTGGGTGAATTGAAATCGCCCGAATCTGCGCCCGCGCTACTGCCGTACGTTGCTCACGCAGATGCCTTCGTCCGTGCCGCAGCGTTGCGTGGTTTGCGCGAGCTGCGTGTGTCCGAGGCCGACGCCCCGGCGCTGGCCGCACTGCAAGACACCGAAGCCACCGTGCGCCGTGAAGCGGTAACCGTGCTGGGCTGGCGCAAGCAGGTGGCCGCATTGCCGGCATTGGCAGAACGCGCGCGCGGCGATACCGATGCCGAAGTGCGCCGCGCAGCCGCCGGCGCACTCGGCTTGGCAAGCGATGCATCCGTCTTGCCTGCGCTGCTGGATGCGCTGCGTGACCCGGTCTGGCGTGTGCGTGAGGAAGCGGCCGCCACGCTCGGCAAGCTGCGCACGCTGGCACCCAACGCCGATGTCACCCGCGCGTTGGGTGAAGCACTGGCCGACGACTACTGGCAAGTCCGCCTGCAAGTTGCCCGAGCACTGGGCCGCTGGCGCGCCACACACGCCGTCGACATCCTTGCCGCCTTGCTCACGCACCCGATCAGCAATCTGCGCAAAGAGGCTGCGCTGGCCTTGGGTGAAATCGGCAGCGCCAGTGCGCTACCTGCATTGCACGCAGCGGAATCCGATGGCGACCCGGAAGTCGTCAAGGCCGTGCGGATTGCGCTCGCGCAGCTTGGGAGCCCACATGCACGCGCCTGAGCGGATCGACAACGACATCGCCCAGGGCCAACTGCATCTGGCCTGGGCGGATACCGCAATCTCAATCGATCACGCCGCGTTGCGCCGCGCGTGCCGCTGCGCTGGATGCCAGGCGATGCAGCGACAAGGCAAGCCGATCGATGCGCCGCACGACGTGCGTGTCACTCGCATTGAACCTGCGGGCTACGGCGTGCAACTCATCTTCAGCGACGGCCACACGCGTGGCATCTTCCCGTGGACGTATCTCGCATCGCTGGCGGGCTGTCAGAAGTTGCCGAAGCGGCCAATCCACGCAGTGGCGCCCTTGGTGTGCCCCTTGAGTGCGGCTTCCAGCTCGGCGCGGGTGAGCCCGTTGGGCAGCGCGTCCGGCGCCAGATCGGTGGCGATCAGCAGGAACACGTAGTGGTGCATGCCGGAGCCCTTGGGCGGGCACGGCCCCAGGTACGCCGGCTTGCCGAGGGTGTTCTGCCCCATGCGCGGGCCATCTCCAGTGCCGGCGCCTTCGTGCAAGCCGGTCTGCGTGGCGGGAATGCCGTAGGCCATCCAGTGGTTCACGCCCAGGCCACCACCGCCCTGCGGGTCGCTCACGATCAACGCGAGGCTGGTGGTGCCGGCCGGCACGTCAGACCAGGCCAGCGGCGGCGAGACGTTGTCGCCCGTGCAATTCGGGTTGGCAGCGTTCTTGCCGGCGTACTTACGGTCCATCACGCCGTTGTCGGCAAACGCAGGCGACTGGATGGTGAAAACACCTGACTGCGCCTGCGCTTGCGACACGGCAGCCAGACTCGCAAGCAGGAACAGCGCGGCATTGAACAACGTGCGGAGCAATCGTGGTTTCACGGGGGTCTCCTTGGGCCTTGAGTGGAATGCGCCACCACGATACGCCAAGGCCCATGACAATGCCTGCTGCGCGCGACACGTCACCACACGCAGCTTGCCGTCAGGGTCCCGTGCGACAATACCGCGCCCCGGGCGATCCACCTTCGCCCCGCTGTTTTGGCCTCACCTGACCATAGGAGACCCGGACGCATGTTCGGCGACATCACGCGTTTTCTGCTCGACACGATCTTCTCGCTCTTTGGCGCAGCGCTGCTGATACGCGCCTGGACGCAGGCGGTGCGGCTGTCACCGCGCAACCCGCTGTCGCAGGCCATCTTTCAGTTGACGGGCTGGCTGGTGCATCCGCTGCGCCGGGTCATTCCGGCCACGGGCTACATCGATTGGTCTTCGCTGGTGGCAGCCTATGCCACGGCGCTCGTGTATCTGTTCCTGCTGCTGGCCTCTGTGGGTGTGAGCCCGATGGCGCTCCTGCCGTGGGGCTTTGTGGCAGCGCTATTCACGGTGCTCAAGTGGGCATTCAACGTGCTGGTGTGGGTGACCATTGCGTCGGCCATCCTGTCGTGGATGGGCCCGGCATCGCCCATGGGCGCGGTGCTCAACACGCTGGTTGACCCGCTGCTGCGCCCGATCCGCCGCGTGGTGCCGCCGCTGGGCGGGCGGCTGGATCTGTCTCCGCTGATCCTGCTGGTGATTGCGCAGGTGCTGGTGATCGCGCTGTCGCATCTGTCGCTCTCGCCGCTGTTCATGTGAAAACCTGCTCACGATCCTACTGCGCAGCCCGATCTTGGCTCTGTGATGCTCGCCGTACACATGTACGGCTGCGCTTCTCAAGCCAACCTCGGACTGCTCGCTACGGATCGTGAGCAGATTCTGAGCGCGGCACGCGCCTTGCTCGACTGAAGGTGTCGGCGCACACATTGCGCCGGCCCGATCAGGAGAGCACACATGAACACATGGAAAACGGTACTCGCTTCGATGGTTGTTGTGCTGGTGCCCGCGCTGTCTGCATGCACACTCGGCGGCGCAGTGGCCGGTGGCGTGGCGGGGCATGAACTCACGCACAGCCCGGCCGGCACGATCGGCGGTGCAGCCGCCGGCGCCATCATCGGCCACGAGCTTGGCCAGTAAGGCCCAGCCTTCCCCCTTTCAGGTTTGCGCGAACAGTGCGCGGTAGGCGCTGGGCGACGTGTGATACGTCCGGCTGAAATGCTGGCGCAGCGACACCGCACTGCCAAACCCCGCCAGTTGCGCAATCGCCTCCACCGGCTGGCGTGTGGTCTCCAGCATGCGCTGTGCATAGGCCAAACGCTGGCCGAGCAACCATTGGCCAACGGTCGCGCCGGTCAACTCACGAAAGCGCCGCGTGAAATTGCGTCGGCTCATGGCGGCACGTTCTGCCAGCGAGTCGAGTGTGTGCGGCTCGGCCAGGTTGGCGACGGCCCAGTTCAGCAGATCGGATAGACGATCGCCGCCCGGCGCATCGTGCAGCGGTTGCTCGATGTATTGCGCCTGCCCGCCCTGCCGGTGCGGCGCCACCACCAGCCGTCGCGCAATGCGGTTGGCCACCTCTGCGCCATGCCAGCGGCGCACCAGATGCAGGCAGCAATCCAGCCCCGCAGCGGTGCCGGCGGATGTCACCAGCCGGCCATCATCGGCATCCAGATACAGCACATCGGGCACCAGCTTCACGCGTGGGTAGCGCTGCGAGAACGCTTCGACCGCGCTCCAGTGCGTGGTCGCCTCGCGGCCGTCGAGCACACCGGCCTCCGCCAGCACAAATGCCCCCAGGCACAGGCCGACCACCGTGGCGCCACGCTCGTACGCAGCGCGCACGGCATTCACCATGGGCGCGGGCGGGCGCTCTTGCGTGTCGCGCCATGACGGCACGATCAGCACGTCGGCGCGGGCGGCGTCTTCCAGCGTCAGATCGGTCTGCACGGCAAACCCGGCCGTGGTGCGCAGGCCGCCTTTGCGGGCGGGCTCACCCGCGCAGATCCGCAGGTTGTAGGCAGGCAGCCCCGCCCAGATGCGGTCTTCGAAGACCAGGCACGGCACGGAGAGGTGAAACGGGCTGATGTCGTTGAAGGCCAGAACGGCGATTTCCAGGGGTTGCATGGCGCATCCTTTGGTTTGGCCCAATTTCATCGATGAATGTCTTCCGGGCCACTATCAGGAAGGATAGCCATGCACGAAGATGCTGTCCACGGGCTCACGCAAATGCCCGATCCCAACCAGCTCTAGGAGCCTCGCCATGACTGCAACCGCCACCCCCGCCGTTACCCCAAACCGCGCCCTGATCGTCATCGATGTGCAGAACGAATACTTCACCGGCGGCCTGCCGATCGAGTATCCCAACCCGCAGCAGACTGTTGCCAATGTCGGCGTTGCCATGGATACGGCGCGCGAGGCTGGGATTCCGGTGATCGTCGTGCAGCAGACTTCGCCTGCCAGCTCGCCGCTGTTTGCCATCGATACGGATGGCTGGCAGTTGCACCCGGTGGTGGCCTCGCGTCCGCATGACCACTACGTGCGTAAGACGCTGCCGAGCGCCTATCCGGAGACCGATCTGGCGCAATGGCTGGAAGCGCGCGGCATCGACACGCTCACCGTGGTTGGCTATATGACGCACAACTGCGATGCGTCCACCATCAACCACGCGCTGCACAACGGTACGGCAGTGGAGTTCCTGCACGATGCATCGGGCGCGGTGCCGTATCAGAACCAGGCGGGCTTTGCGAGCGCGGAAGAAATCCACCGTGTGTTCAGCGTGGTGCTGCAATCGCGCTTTGCGGCGGTCATGTCGACCCAGGAATGGGTACACAGCGTGAAGACCGGCGCAGCGCCGGTGCGCGACAACATCTACAAGTCCAATCAGCGGGCGCGTGGCCTGCTCAAGGATGAGGTGGCGCAGAAGGCCGCCTGAGTGCGCGGCGTTGTCGCCAAAGCGAACACCTCGCCTTGCGCGGGGTGTCTCTGCTTAGCCGGCAATGCCCTCTTCGGCAGGCAGGAAGCCGCGGAAGGACACTTCCACCTGCTCCACCATCGACGCCGACGTGGCTTCACGCAGGGCTGCCATCAATGCATCGAACGCGCCTTCCACCGAGGCGCGATCCGTCGCTTCAACCAGCCGCTGGCGAATCGGATGCTCTGCCGAGCTGAACGTGCGTGCGGCGATGTCCATCAGGTACATACGTGCCGCCGCCAGCGAGCGCTTGCGGTTGGCCGCTGCGGGCTTGTGCGCCTCGGGCTGCGGCTCAACCTGAACGAAGACCGGCTCGCCAGCGGTGTCCGCCGCGCTCTGGATGAAGCCTGCCTGTACCAGATCGAACACGGCCTGCGCTTGCAGACCAAGCTGGCCCGCACGCACAGCAAGATCCTCGCCCGTGACCTGGCCATCCACCATGATCAGCAGCGCGCGGCTTGAGCGGCTGAGCGCGCCGTTGCGCGTGGCGATTTCACGGCGCCCCGCGTCTGTTTTTTCAAATCGTGCAGCTAGCCCTTGCATGGTTCCCCCCGCTTTTTCTCTTCCTCCCCGAAGATTGGGTACAACCTAAGGCGCTTAATTTGCAGAACCGTGAAACAAAGGCCCGCTGCGCAAAGTCACCACATAGCAAACGCTTGCGCTCAGATTGGTGTCGCCAAAGCAAAACACCCCGCCTGAAGCGGGGTGTTTGCGGTGAGCCGAATGTTCTAGGGCAGCTTCAATGCGCTGCGGCGGCACCATGCATGACTTCATGCGAACCGCGGATACCGTTGAACCACGCGTTGAGCACCACCGCCACCAGCGTGCCCAGTACGATGCCGCTGTGGGTGATCGGGCGCATCCAGTCCGGGAAGTGGTGGAAGAAGGCCGGCGCCAGCGTCGGCACCATGCCAAAGCCCACCGACACGGCAATGATCAGCAGGTTGTGGCGCTGCTGCTGGAAATCCACCATGCCCAGCATGCGGATACCAGCCGCAGCCACCATGCCGAACATCACGAGGCCCGCGCCGCCCAGCACGTACTGCGGCACCGAGGCCACCACGTACGACAGCTTCGGAAACAGCCCCAGCACGATCAGCAGCACACCACCGGCGGCCGCCACGTAGCGCGAACGCACCCCCGTGATCGATACCAGCCCGATGTTCTGCGAGAACGACGTATGCGGGAACGTGTTGAACACACCGGCCACGACCGTCGCCAGACCATCAGCGCGCAGGCCGTTGGTCAGCTCGTTGCGCGAGATGGGCTTGCCCACCACGTGCGACAGCGCGAGGAACATACCGGTCGATTCCACCAGCGTGATCACGATCACGATGCACATCGAAATGATGGCCGACAGCTCGAACTTGGGCATGCCGAAGTGGAACGGCGTCACCAGCGTCATCAGCGGCGCGGCGCTCGCATCGGCCAGCGACACCTTGCCGAAAGCTGCTGCCACCAGCGTCCCCGCCACGATGCCCAGCAGCACAGCGATATTGCACAGCAGCGCGTTACCGAACTTGGTCAGCAGCAGAATCGTCACCAGCACCAGTGCGGCAATGGCCAGACCGAACGGATCGCCAAAGGCCGGGTTCGGCACCATGTGCGTGACGCCGTTCACTACCTGCGGAATCATCTGCTGGCCACCGGCGGCCCAGTTGATGCCCACGCTCAGCAGCGAAAAGCCGATCAGCATGATGACCGTGCCCGTCACCACGCGCGGGAACAGGCCCAGCAGCCGGCCCATCAGCGGTGCAACGGCAATGCCGAACACACCTGACACGATGGACGCCCCGAAAATGCCGGGCAGTCCCATGCCGGGCTCCACGCCAATGGCGATCATCGGCGCCACGGCGGCAAAGGTCACCCCCATCATCACCGGCAGCCGGATCCCGAAGAACAGGAAGCCGAGCGATTGGATGAGTGTGCCGATACCGGCGGCAAACAGGTCGCAATTGACCAGATACGAGAGATCGCTCTTCGACAGGCCGAGCGCATTGCCGACAATCAGCGGCACCGCAATCGCACCGGCATACATCACCAACAGGTGTTGCAGGCCAAGCGCAAACAGGCGCGGCAGCGGCAGGCGTTCGTTGACGGGATCGACGCAGGTCGAGGATGACGGCGAGGGTTGGCCGGGGGATTGGCGCATGTCTTGTCTCCTGAAGCCGCCCCCGTGTACGTGCCGGAGGCGTGCCTGGTGTGCATCGGGCAGAACAGGCATCAGGCGCTGTCTGCCGACATTTGCGTGACGTGATGTCACACATTTGCCGGCATCTTGGATCGCAGCCCGGACTATGTCAACAATTCACACCGTCTTTTGTGTACATATTTTGCGTTCTGAAATGCGTGTGCGCTTCGAACATCGCCACGCCCTGGTAGATCACCCCGGGATCGAGCCGCACGCGGTACAGGATGACGCATCGCAGCATGCCGTTTTCTGCCACCACGGGCGTGAGATCGTAGGTACTGCCCCCAAACGGGCTGCCACCGTGGTTGGTGGTGCCAATGTCGGGCTGATAGTGCCGGATCGGCAGATTCACACGGCTTCCGTTGGCGAGCACCTCCAGACTGCCAATCAGGCGCAGGGTGCCGTCCTTCCAGATCATGTCCAGCGTGCCGCGCACGCAGCCAACTGGGCCGCGTCCAGCGACAACGGTAGGCACCGTGAACACACCACGGCACCCGAGCACCGTCTGCTGACGCAAGGTCAAGTCGGCCTGATCGATCACGGCGTAGTGGTAGTCCCCCGCATCGTCGCCAACCTGCTTTGTCTGGCTGCCGATACGAGCCATGCCGCGCGCCCAGCGCCCGTGCATGTAACCGCGGTGGTGGTAGAGATCGGCCAGCTCGGCGGTGTCGCCGATCAGCCGGTAGTCGTTGATGCCGACGATGGCGCCGGAGGGTAGCTGCGCCAGCCATACGGCGCTGCCGCTGACCTGCCGCGCCCCGTTGCCCAGCATGAAGCGGGGCGGCGCGTTACGATAAACAGGTGATGTTTCTATGAGAAAGGTGGCAAACCGGGCATCGGCCAACAGAGCAGTCTGTCTGCTCGCCTCCGGTTCCTGACAACCTGTCAAATTGCAGGCGGTCCCCTTTTTTTATGCGCGTCATGCGCGTCTGTAACGTCGGTTTGCCCAGCCAAGTGGTGAGGTAAATCCATTGTGGTCCTTGAGGAAGGTTTGACTGCCGCGACTCCGTAGCGGAATGTGCTGCGCAGCGCGCCTCGGCGAGGCGGTTTCAGCCTAGGCAGCGTCTGACCCAAAGTGCAAAAAACAACACAACTTGATACTTCTTGATATTCAAGTGGGTTCCCTCAACTGCAGAACTCGTCCATCCCCCGCGATGCCATGAAGAACCCTCACTACGATCCGGCCAAGCCTCACCACACGCCGGACGGCTTCCGCAACCGCTACCCCCATCCGCGCCCCGGCGGCGATTTCTGGAAATGGCAACGCGAGCGCCGCAAGGCTGGGCTCCCCAAGCCGCCCACGCAAGACCTCTCCTGCATTGCCCCCAACCTGAACGCGGTACACCAGCCGCCCAACGTGCCGCAGCTCACCTGGATCGGGCACGAGACGCTGCTGCTGCAGATTGACGGGCTGAACGTGCTGACCGACCCGGTGTTCTCCGAGCGTGCCTCGCCATTGCCGTTTGCCGGCCCGCGCCGGCACCAGCCACCGGGCCTGTCGCTCAAGCAGCTGCCGCATATCGACCTGGTACTGATCTCGCACAACCACTACGACCACCTGGATAAAGCCAGCGTGCGCGCGCTGATGCGCCAGCCGGGCGGCGCACCCATGTTCTTTGTGCCACTGGGGATCGACCACTGGTTCGCGCGCAACGTACGCGGCACGCGCTTGCGCGGAGACAACCCCAACGTGCGCGCATTCGACTGGGACGATGAGGCCAGCTTCGGCCCCTTCACCGCCCACTTCTGCGCCGTGCAGCATTGGTCCGCACGCGGCCTATACGACCGCAACCAGACGCTGTGGGGGAGCTGGGCGCTGCTGCATCCACGCCTGCGCTTCTGGTTCTCGGGCGATCTGGGGTATTCGCAAGACACGCGCGACATCGGCACGCGCTTCGGCCACTTTGATGTGGCGGCAATTGCCGTGGGCGCCTACGAGCCGCGCTGGTTCATGAAGGCC
This sequence comes from Ralstonia sp. A12, assembly GCF_000801955.1. Classification (GTDB taxonomy): domain Bacteria; phylum Pseudomonadota; class Gammaproteobacteria; order Burkholderiales; family Burkholderiaceae; genus Ralstonia. The sequence goes on along the minus strand of NZ_JSZO01000011.1, from coordinate 89,946 downwards.
CAGCACATCGACCCGACCGAGGCGGTGCAGGTCATGCAGGACATCGGCGCACGGCAATCGGTGGGCATCCATTGGGGCACGTTCGCGCTGACGGACGAACCGCTGGACCAGCCCATCGCAGACTTGGCCCACGCACTGAAGACCGCCAACGTGCCCGCCGAGCGCTTCGCCCTCTTCAAGCACGGCGAGACCCGTGTGTGGGATGCGGCAGCACAGCGCCTTGTCGCCGAGTTGCCCAAAGAAAAAGCGCGGCCGCGAGATGACTCGCTGGCCGCGCAGTAAAGATTCTGGCAGGTACCGCTCGGGACTACGCCGGCATCAGGTCGGTGTCGGCAGCCATGCACGATCGCGCAGACGGGCGCGAATGCGGGCGATAGCCTGGCTGTGGATCTGGCACACACGCGATTCCGACACGCCCATCACGGCGCCGATCTCGCGCAGGTTCAGATCCTGCTCGTAGTAGAGGCTCATCATGAGCTTTTCGCGCTCGGGCAGACCTTCGATGGCGGCCACCACCGATTCACGCAGGTCGTGGTCCAGCAACTGGTCCAGCGGCGTGGAATCGTTCTCAGCAGCGCGGTTCTCGATGAAAGCGTCGGCGTCTTCGCGGTCGAAATCTTCGTAGTACAGGAGCTGGCTGCCTTGCAGGTCGACCAGTTGCTTCTGGTAGTCGGCCAGCGACATGCCCAGTGCGGCGGCAATCTCGGTTTCGGTGGGCGCGCGGCCCTTCTGCTGCTGCAGCTTCTGGATCGCCTGCTCGATCGTGCGAGCGTTGCGGCGCAGGCCGCGCGGCAGCCAGTCGGAGCCACGCAGTTCATCGAGGATCGCGCCGCGGATACGCTGGGCAGCGTAGAACTCGAACTGCACGCCCTGCGTTTCTTCATAGCGCGACAGCGCATCGAGCAAGCCCATCATGCCGGCCTGGATCAGATCGTCGAGTTCGACGCTGGCCGGCAGCTTCACCATCATCTGGTTGGCAATGCGGCGCACCAGCGGTGCGTACGTCGCCATCTCGTCGGACTTGGTCTTGCGACCGGTTGCGGTGTACATATCCATGCCTGCCTTTGGCGCTTCGTTCATGGTGCGCCTCAATAAACCATCTCGGCCGCGCGCGCGGTGGCGCGGGGCGTCGGGATCGGCGTTGTTTGTTCCGACTCATGTACCGCTGTCTGAGTCGATGCTTGCGCCGATACCATCGCTGCGTCGTCAGCAGCCTGGGCCTCGGCGCTGGCCCAGCTCAGCATCTCTTCGGCAAGCTGGCGGAAGGCCATGGCCGAAGGCGATGCGGGAAACGCGCTCGCCACGGGCTTGCCGAGCGAGAGCGCCAGTTCTACGTGCCGGTCTTCCGGCAGATAGCCAGCGAAATCGATGCGGGTGTTCAGGTACTGCCCCACCGTGTTGGCCAGATTGCCGAACACGCGCACCGCAGAGTCGACCGAATGCGCACCGCAGACCACGGTGCGAATGCCTGCGCCACCTTGCAACCCAGCGGTTTTCTTGAGCAGCGTGTACGCGCTCTTGATACCTTCCGGGCCATCGGAGAACACCAGCAGCACGTCGTCGCAGGATTCGGCCACCGTGCCCAGCGCACGGCTGCCGAAATGCGCGGCCACCAGGGTGACGTCGGCGCTGTCGTCGTGCTGCTCAAGCATGCCGGCCACCGCCAGCATGGTCTGGGCACTCACCACGGCAGCGTCGCGACCCATGGCCGACAACGCAATGCGCAGGTTGTCGACAAAGTCGTCGATCTGCTCTTCTGCACCGATCACCAGCACGCGGCGGCTTGCCACCTGGCCGAGCATGCGACGCAGCCCGGCGGCTTGGTCCTTGGCGAATGGGGTCGTCATGGTCGCCCCTCTTTGTTATGCGAAATCGAAAGCGGCCAAGCCCGGTTCGCGGCTGCGTGCGGCGCCTTGCGCCACCAGCAGCGATTCATCTGAATCCAGCGCGAACGACGATTGCTCGGCACTTGCACGGAAGCTGCGGTGAATCAGCAGCTTCTTGTTCGGTACTGCAATGTCCTCCGGCACACGCTGGCCGTACGACACGTAGTGCAGCGGCAGGCGGCGGCGAATCATCACGTCCATCGCGTGGCCCACCGAGGCGGCCTCGTCGATCTTGGTCAGGATGCAGCCGGCCAGGTTGGCGTCACGGTAGGCGCCGACCACTTCATCGAGCGTCTTGCCGTTGCTTGCAGCATTGAGCAGCAGCAGGCGTTTGATGGACGGGCCCACGGCGTGCAGCATCGCCATTTGTTCGGACACGGCGCGGTCACGCTGGCTCATGCCGATGGTGTCGATCAGCACAACGTGCTTCTCACGCAGATCGTTGAGCGCCAGGCTCAGGTCTTGCGCGTCTTTCACGGCGTGCACCGAGACGCCCAGGATCTTGCCGTAGATGCGCAGTTGTTCGTGGCCGCCGATCCGGTAGCTGTCGGTCGAGAGCAGTGCCACGCGCGAGGCGCCGTGACGCAGCACGAAGCGTGCAGCCAGCTTGGCGGTGGTCGTGGTCTTGCCCACGCCGGTCGGGCCCATCAGGGCAAACACGCCGCCCTGGTCGAGCAGGCTGTTTTCATCCGACACCGTGGTCAGGTTCTTTTCAATGGCGCGCTGCACGAAGTCCAGCGCCCCCTCATACGTGTCGTGCTGGGGCATGTTCTCCAGCACGTAGCGCGTGAGCTGCGCCGAGAAACCCGCGTTCAGCATGGTCTGGAACAGGCGCGTGCGCACCGGGTCGCCCAGCTTCACGCCCAGCGAGGCCAGGCTCGACATGGCGTCGTTCAGCGTGCTCTTGAGCACGTCGATCTCGCTGACCATGCGGCGAGTCATGGCATCGGTTTCGGCCTTAATGTCTGCCTTGATGGCCGAGCGCTGCAGGCTGCTGTCTTCGCGCTGCGTGTCTTGCTGGGCATCAGGTTTAGCCATCGAATCCTCCATGCGGACGAAGATGTCGGCCGGCTTGGCGGTCTCAACTTGCGGTTGCGGGCGGGCAGCCTGCTGCTCAGCACGTGCTGCGCGGGCCTGGGCTTCGACACGCTCAGCAAACGAGCGCAGCGTGGTCGGCTGATCATCCTGCTCGCGGCGTGCGGCCGGGCGCTTGATCTGTTCGACCGGTTCGTCTTCCGGCACCACGGTGCGGCGGGCGATGAACTGGGCGGTGCTGGCCAGCGTCTGGGCGGCCGTCTCGGCAATATCAGCGTTGGCGCGATCCAGCGACAGGCCAGCCAGCATGCGGGTAGAGGCCACCAGCGGGTCCACACCCAGCAACTCTTCCGATGCGCCGAGCACCACATCGTCATCCACACGCGCCTGCAGCTTGCGGCCGGCCGTCGGTGTGGCCGAAGCGTCGTCCTGTGCCGGAGCCTGGGCTGCGGCAACACGGCGTGCGGCGGTAAAGCGGTTGCGCAGGCGGGCCAGTGCGTTGGGTGTAGCCGAGGCTTCAACCGGGGTCGAAACCTGCGCTTGCGGCTCGGCAGGTGCCTGGGCGGCAACCTCGGCCACCGGTGCAGGCTCGGGAATCGGGGCTGGCATGCTTGGGCGGCGTTGCGCAGCCTTGGGCGCGGTCGAGTGGGTATCGACCAGCGCATCCAGGTGCGTATCGGAGGCGGCGATGACCTCGATGCCGCCGGGCACGGCGCGGTTCGAGAGGATCAGCGCGTCGTCGCCCAACTGGTCGCGCACTTTACGCAACACGTCGCGCGACGTCAGTCCGGTGAATCGATGCATTTTCATGCGCGGCCTCCAAGCATGGCGACAACCTTAATCGTTCGGTGATCTGGAATTTCAGCGTGTGACAGCACGCGCAGGCTGGGTGCGGCACGCTTGAACAAGCGGGCCAGCATGGGGCGCAGCGCGGGCGGCACGAGCAGGACGCCCGTCTGGCCCATCTGTTCGTATTGGCGCGACGAATCCGCGGCCGCTTGCATGAGCGAGTCAGCCAGTTGCGGTTCAATCGGGGCGGCCGAGCCACCATGAGCGCCAACGATGCTTTGCAGCAAGATGTTCTCCAGATTCGGGTCGAGCGTGACGACCTGCATTTCGTTCTTGGTCGGGAACAGGTGCTGGGCAATCGCCCGGCCCAGCGCGATCCGCACGGCGGCGGTGAGTTCGGCGGGGTCTTGCGTCCTGCCTCCGTGCTCCGCCAGCGTCTCGACGATGGTGCGGATGTCGCGGATATGCAGGCCTTCGTCCAGCAGGTTCTGCAGCACCTTCTGCACGGTCGCGACGGGCAACAGCTTGGGCACGACGTCTTCGACCAGCTTCGGTGCTTCCTTGGCCAAATGATCGAGCAACTGCTGCACTTCCAAACGGCCGAGAAGCTCGGTGCTATGGGTGTAAATCAACTGATTGACGTGCGTGGCGATGACCGTGCTGCAATCGACCACGGTATAACCCTCGGCCTGCGCGCGATCGCGCACATCGGCGGTGATCCACATGGCCGGCAGGCCGAAGGTCGGGTCCACGGTAGGCGTGCCGGGCAGTTGCGTGCCCAGGCGCCCGTCTTGACCGCCCGGGTTGATGGCCAGGAACTTGCCCTGCTGCACCTCGCCCTGCCCGATTTCCACGCCCTTGAGCGTGATGCGGTACGACGACGGGCCCAGCTCCAGGTTGTCGCGAATGTGCACAACCGGCGCCAGGAAGCCCATGTCCTGCGTGAATTTCTTGCGGATGCCCTTGATGCGGCGCAGCAGCTCGCCATCCTGGCTCTTGTCGACCAGCGGGATCAGGCGGTAACCGATCTCCAAGCCCAGCACGTCGACCCACGACACGTCGTCCCAGCTTGCCTCGGGCGTGTCGACGGGGGCGATGGCCTGCAACACCGGTTCCGGCTCGGGAATCGCGCGCTGCTTCTTCAGATACCAGCCCAGATAGCCCAGACCGCCGCCAAACAGAATGAATGGGATGTGCGGCATGCCCGGCACCAGACCCAGCAGGCCGAGCACGCCGGCGGTGGTCATCAGCACCATCGGCATGGCAAACAGCTCGCTCGACAGTTGCTGGCCGACGTCCTTGTCGGTCGACACCCGGCTGACCATGATGCCGGCTGCGGTGGAGATCACCAGCGCCGGAATCTGCGCGACCAGGCCGTCACCGATGGTCAGCAGCGTGTAGTTGGTAGCGGCGTGGCCGATGTCCATGTTGTGCTGGAGCACGCCCACAGCCAGCCCGCCGATGATGTTGATCAGCAGAATGGCGATACCCGCCACCGAATCCCCGCGCACAAACTTGCTGGCACCGTCCATGGAACCGAAGAATTCGGCTTCCTGGGCGATGGTCGTGCGGCGCTTGCGGGCTTCGTCTTCACGGATCAGGCCGGCGTTCAGGTCGGCGTCGATCGCCATCTGCTTGCCGGGCATGGCATCCAGCGTGAAGCGTGCACTGACCTCGGCGATCCGGCCTGCGCCCTTGCTGATCACCATGAAGTTGATGATGACCAGGATGACGAACAGCACGATGCCGACGGTGTAGTTGCCGCCCACCAGGAAGTGGCCGAAGGCCTCAATCACCTTGCCGGCGGCGTCGGGGCCGGTGTGGCCTTCCATCAGCACCACGCGGGTGGAAGCCACGTTGAGCGACAGCCGCATCAGCGTGGTGATCAGCAGGATGCTGGGGAACGACGAGAAATCCAGCGGCCGCAGCGTGTGCATGCTGATCAGCAGCACGATGATCGACAGCGCGATGTTGAACGTGAACAGCAAGTCCAGGATGAACGGCGGCAGCGGCAGCACCATCATCGCCAGGATCAGGATGATGAGCACCGGGCCGGCGGCGGAGCGATAGTCGCCCTGACGCAGGAAGCTGGAGACTCGGAGCAGTGCGGCGTTCATCTGGAGAGGCGGGCAGCGGGGGGCTTTTTGATGGATGCCATCTTGCCGGGGAAGCCGCCAAATCGAAGAAGCGAGAAAGCCGCCCAAAAGGCGGCTTTTCTTTGAAATACCCTCCCAACGGGGGGTGTGGAAGCTGTGATGCGCGCCGCCGGGTCTCCATGAGACATGACGCTTACGCCTCGCTTGGAGCTTGGCTGGGTTGAACCGCACCAGCCCACGCTAGCCGACCGAGTTCGCGGTGATGCCAACATCATCGGTGTGGCGCCCCCCTCGCCAACCTCTAAATGTACTGAGTGTACTGAGCGAGACAGTTGCTGCGGGGATACGAAAACTGTCGATGTCACCGGCAACATGCCCTCGTCGTCTCGCACACACTGCCGAAGCACGTGGTGTCAGCCCCCCCCCCCCTTGCATTGCTCGATGGAAGTATTTCTGAATTCAGATTGAAGAAAATCTGACTTGCCGAAGGCAAGAGCCGTCCAGAGAGTCACGTCTCCGACAAAAGAAATAAGGCAGGGGATGGGATGCAGCAATTTGTGAAGAAGTGGCTTTGGCCCACAGTGTCGAGCTTGGTCCAGGCATCGAGCGGGCTGGGGGCAAAGGTACTTGGCTGCAGACGGCATTCTGGTAACCGCAGCACGTTGGGCCACCGTCCCCATCACCGCGCGCGTATCTCGGTCGGTGTCCGCCTGGGTCGTGTGCTACTGGTGGCAATGCTTGCAAGTGGCCTGAGTACGGTTTCTAACGCTCAGTCCGCAGGGGAGTTGTGGAATGTCGATGCTGGCGACTTCGCTTCGCCTGACGCCGCGTGTGCGGATTGGGCGAATCGCAACGGTGTTGCTTATGGGGGGGCGTCTTTTTGGAGCGCGTGGGCCTACAAGTGCAATAGCCCTAATGGCGGTCAGATTGCGACAGCGGGGCGTTGGCCTAGATGTGCAAGTGGGTACACCTTTCAGCCGGATGGGGCATGTGTAGTATCGCGCCCGCCGGTGCAAGCCTGCGCAATCAGCCATCCCGTTATCCCGGGCACCGGTACCAAGATTGTGACTGAATCAGACGGCGGCAGCACGGATCTACCGGTAACGCGTTCGTATCGTTCTTTCAGTGTATTTGGATCAAGTGGGGGCGCTGGCCAATGGCTATTCAATTGGCAGCGCCGGCTTGACACAAGTCTTCTTCCCTATGTGCAGGCAGAAATTTCCGCACTCCGAAACGATGGCTCGATCCTGGTTTTTCAGAAGACCGGGACGCGTTGGGGCGCAACCGGTACGCAAGACACGTTGCAGCCGCTGACGGACGCCAATGGCAAAGTGACCGGCTGGCAATATGGGGGGACAAACACTGGTGCGGTCGAGAGTTACGACGCAAGCGGAAGATTGCTATCCGTGCGCGAACGGAATGGCCGTACGACGACGCTCACCTACAACGCTAAGGCCCAACTTACCCAAGTCACGGCTCCGAGCGGACGCAGCCTGACCCTGGCCTATGACACGCAAAACCGCGTGTCCAGCATCACTGCGCCAGACGGCGCTGTGACGAAGTACTCGTATAACGCAACCAGCATGTTGTCCTCGGTCACCTGGCCGGACAACACCGTGCGGCAGTATGTGTATGAAGACTCGCGTTTCCCGACTGCTCTGACGGGCGTGATCGACGAAGCTGGTGTGCGATATGCCACCTATGCCTATGACGATCAGGGGCGGGCTATTACAAGTGAGTTGACGGGTGGCACGGATCGGTATCAGTTCCAGTACCAAGCGAATAACCAGACGATCGTCACGCAGCCGTCAGGCACGACCAGCACGTACAACTTCCTCAAGCAGAACGGTGTGCTGTTGCCTACGGGGGTGTCGGCGCCCTGCCCGACTTGCGGTAGTACTGCGCAAAGTACCAGCTACGACGCCAACAACAACCCGACGAGTAAGACGGGTTATGACGGTTCCACAACGGCGTATAGCTATGACGCCCTTGGCCGTGAGACCCAGCGGGTAGTCGGGGCTGGGACTGCGGATGCGAAGACCACTACAACGGAGTGGGATGCGCAGTAATGGCTGGTCACTCGTGTCGCTGCGCCGTATCAGATTGAAGCGTTTTCCTACGATGCGAATGGGAATCTGCTTTCGCATTCGGTGACGCCGACTGGTGATGCCAACGGTAGCCAGGGTTTTGGGGCTGCGGCTTCTGGGCCCCTCCAGCGCACAGACTGGACCTACGACGATAGCGGACACGTTCTAACTGCAGCAGAGCGGACAGATCAAGTTGTCACCGGTACATGGACGCTCACTTATGATGCTCAGGGCAATTTGCTGACGTTGACCAATCCGGAGGGTAAGACTGGGCGGATCACGCAGTACGACAGCGCGGGGCGTGTGCGGGAGGCTATCGATGTGAATGGCATCACTATCAAGCTCAGCTACAACGTGCGCGGGTGGTTAACCACCTACGATCTAGGCGGGCAGCAAATCCGATACGAATACGATGTGGTTGGGCAGCGCACCGCCATGCTCGGGCCTCAAGATTTGGCAATGCGATGGGTCTACGATTCTGCGCATCGCCTAACTGAGATTCTGGCTAATTTGACTGTGTCTGAAAGCAGTGTTCAAACCGGTGTGGTCTCATCATTGGCCGTGCCCCAAGGTAAGCTAGAAACTGCGCCTCCAACGAGCCTGCAGACCGTCCACGACACTGCAGTGCGTGCTTGGAATGCCGTGCTGAACTGGATCAAACAATGGTTGTCCGCAATCATCCAGTCCGCCCACGCGCAAGTCCCTCCCGTAGGGGGCGATGCGATGTCCAGCATTTACCAACTATCTCCGCCCATTTCGAGTGGTTCACCAAGCGGCAATCGATCCGCGTACCCTGAGGATCTGGTTGACCAAAACTCTCGTGATCATGTTCGGCCCGACCTTCGTTCGAGAGCGAGAAGACAACTAGAGCGGATCGGAAGCGCCAGCGGAGGCGCAGTATGTCGTGGTGGTGATACAACTCGTGAAGCGTGTAAACAAGATTGTGTGACCCAACATGAAGATGATGTGAAGAACTGCAGTATCGCTCATATCTTTTGGGGAAAACCTGGGTATAAAGAGTGTGTGGACCGAGCAGGCGAATATCTTCGTCAGTGCATGATGCAATGTGATGGGAAATAGAGTTGATATGAAAGTACCTCATTTGGAAATTTACCTGAGCCAAGAAGGTGATCTTTGCATTGCAAGAGCCAAAGGACCGGATATTCCATTTCAGTTGATCGTGAGCGTTCCTCCAGATGAACTGAAGGCTTATGAGCCCTCTGATGCCGCATATCGAGTCGGTGGTAGTGTCCTCAATCTGCTTCAGTCGTGGCACGGGCCGCTATTCGGAGATGGAGAGGTGCCGGTGGTGCAAGGCAGCCGGCAAGATGATTCGCTCTTCATTGGCGCGCTCAGGCTAGTCGACTTGGCTCTCACAGCAAAGACCGCCACGCACAATACGTCCATTGAGGCCTTGTTGCAGGAAGCCGCAAAGGAAAGCGAAGACGCCCGCAAGTATCTTGATGAAGCTTGGCCGCTGCTGCGAGATCGGCTTACTGGGCTGGATGGCTAGCAGGATAGGTGAAAGTCACCAAGCGCCAACTCGTAGCTGCACGGCGCTCGCTTGCACGCTGGACGATGAGATCAGCAAATGGACAAGGGCAAACTGGAAGAATCCATCGCTAACGCTTTCGTGAATGTCAAGACGCCTCCGGATTGGGCCCTCGTGCGTAGCCGTGAAGGCTCCGAACCTGCAGAGATAGAGGCAATATTCCGTGGCGTGAAAGATTGGAGGAACCTGCACGTATTCAAGATGGATCAGGACGCGGTCTTGTCGTTCCTTTCGGATGAAGCTTTCCGGTACTACATACAAGCTTTCATGCTGTACGACATCAGAGGGGAGATTCATTACAACGATGTGGTGTTCCACCTAGTCCATGGCCTTGAGGGACACGGGGCATCGAAAAGAATCAATCCTCGTAGATATGGGGATCGGACAGGCTGGGATAGTGCTATTTATCGGCATTCCGTATTTTCGAAAGCGCAGGCTGGCGCAATTGTTGAGTACCTTAAATTCAAGCTTGAGGCTGAGGGACCGGATGGATTTGATGCTCTGTCGATTCAGCAGGCACTAGCCAACTACTGGCTTGAACGGGCGGAATCATCGGTTGAGTGAGCGTGGACACCCGCCGGACTGCTCCCAGGAGTAGTCCAAACAGAGTCCACCTCAAATTTGGATCTGGCGCACGTGGCTGGCTATGGAAGAAAAGAAACCGGTAGACGATGAAATTGCAGAAAATTGCATCTTTTCAATTATAAACAACGCCCCCTTTGAAATAATAAATATCTCCTACTAAATACAAAACGATTTCAACTTTGTTCTTATCTCCGTGGTAACGGATGGGGTAAGCAATTTTTCACCCCTAGACAGAAAAAGAATCGCAAATTTAGTGGATAACATAGTCCCAAAGAGAAACGGAGAATATTCTTGGATGGTGAATTTTATTTTTAATGGGTCGATTTTTGATAGTTATTTTGGCGGCGACTTGATGTCGCCTGATTCTGGCTTGTAAAGAGAGGCATGGCTTTGTTGACTCTTGGAGCGCAAGCGCCTCTCTGACCATGCAAATTGATATCGATTTCAGCATCTTCGACTCTCCAGTCACCGCGCATGGAAACGTAACGGGAAGCGTTGACGTCCAATCGCCCCCCAGCGTTGGGGAGGTCGTAGATCTGTATGTTGGTGGACAGCACCTGAAACCCCTCGACGGCTTTTCTGGAAAGCTGAAAATCATCTCCGTGGCTCAAGTGGACGATTCAGGTGATCTGATTTACGGCCTGGAAGATGTCGTAGTTGCATCGCGCGGAGAAGCGCAAGAATTGGTAAAGCGGCTTGAGGCTAAGCTCGGCTTGTTCTGTGTAGATTACGACCGGTAGCGAACCGCCTGCTTGCAGGGCTACAGTCTCTCGATGAGCACGTTCATGAACATATATCTGATCGCTGGTTTCGCACTTGCAATCGGCGGCGGAGCAGCATGGCTCCGTCGTAAGCGCCGCCAGGTAAGCCTGCAGGCCCTCTCTGAGCGGCAATCGCTCAGCGATGCTGAAATCTACAAACAGTTCTACGCTGGCGGCAATTTTGACGTGGCGGAAGTTCGTGCTGCGTGGAACGAGATTGTAGAGACGCTGCGAGTGCCAGCCTACAAGCTGCGTCCGACAGACAAGTTCGGAACCGACACTGGAGTATCGTTAATCACGAGCGAAGAACTGGACACGCTGGCTGAATTGGCAGCAAAACGTGCAGCGCGTCAGGGCAAGGAAGTCGACATCTCTGCTCTCGCAACGGTAGATGATTACGTGAAGGCATTTGCGACAAGTAGCGCGCACAGTTAGACGCGCCTATCGAGCTGCCCTGAAGATCAGGCTCTCATCCACGAGTACACAGCTCACGCTAGCATCAAATTATCAACCAACACCAATGATTCGCTGGGCAATTCAAGATTGCCCCTAAGCAGAGTTCTATTCAGGGAAAATGAAAAACATCCTCCACTTCCTTTTAAAGTCCATCGCATTCTCGGTGATCTTCTGCGTAATCCTCGGCGCAACTACGGGCATCCTATACAACATGAGCAAAAGCGCAACGGACCGAGAAGACGCGCAAGCGCAAGCCGACCGCGCTGTTGCCCGCCAGAAACAACAAGAGAAGACGGCCAAGCAAGACGCTCAGTATGAGAAAGAAGTTGCTAAATGGAACGAAAATCAAAAACGCGCTGATGAGCAGATGAGTCGCAGCGATGCCCAGATGGAGAGAATGGAGGCATTCCTGAAGCGAGACGAGGCTTGGCTCACACAGAAAGAAGTCAACGTTAAGAAAGAAGCCGCAATTCTGGCGGAGCAGGAGCGTCGGCTCGGTTTGGCCAAGGGGAAGTGAGAGCCCCTGCACGGACGATGAAAAACCACATCCGCTTTCAATTCGATGATGACGGCGATGGCACGGGCGCTCTACAAGTTGAATTCCATGCGGACGGCTTTGCTGGGCGAGGTCATGGATATTTCGATACGGAGCGCTTGATACGCCAGCTTGACGCATTTTCCGCGTACCCATTGTCTGCGGGAAATCCACCTGAGATAACGTCTGGATTCCTGAACTCACTCGGTGAGATGGAGGACGAGCACTTCCATTTTTCCGTTTTCCCCGTCGACGCGACAGGCCACTTGGTCGCTTCGATTCGTGTCGTCAGCCCCTACAGCGTTGCAAGTGACACGCTTCGCCATTCCGCTTCAGTGAAATTGCGTACGACATACGCAGGCATCGAACGGTTGGTCGCAGACATGCAAGCGATGCTTCGTGGTGAACTTTCCGAGGTATTGCTGGAAGCGGACGGGTAGACATACCTACTGGTGTCTTTCTAAGAGTCATGAACCCCACCGACGAGCGCGCTCTCGTCCAGGCATATATCGACCGCTACAGCCGTGGCCCTCTCCCGACGAGGGCCGCTTCGGGGTCTATGAGCATTTCAGGATCTACGTGATCGAGATCCTGAAACACTCCGATCGTTGATCCTCAGTAAGGCGGCTCACACCACCCCATCCGACACCAGCATCGCGTCATACGCCCCATCCGCGTGCTCTTTGCACATCCAGAGATACTCCGCTTGCCGGTTCGCTTCCAGCCGGTGGAAATGCTCGAACCCGTTGGCGTGCAACATATCGAGCAACGTACGCAGCTTGGACAGACGATCGAACAGCGCGGCGTGTGCTTCCAGCCGCTGAGGGGCGAATGTATCGGGGGTTGGGTGGGTCATCGGGTCTCCTGTTATTGACTGGAGCCGCACCACGCCCTTTGAGAAAAGGGGGTGGGCGAGCACAGGTTGGTTGGAACACCGAAGTTAGCGATCGGCACGGCCGAAGCCGTCCAAGCCTGGCTCGCCCTTTGAAGACGAAGCCAAGCCATAGCAGTTGAGGACAAGCGCCTAATGCCCGGCACTTGCCCGCTAACTCGAGGGTTCCACGCCTCGACCACTTTCTCTATGGCACCGAAAGCAGTGCCGCAGAGTGTAATGACCCGCACTTCATCAAAGCAAGGGCGCAACTATAAATCAGAATTTGCCTCATCCTCGGGGCCAGGTTGTGGCCCCGGGTCCATATCCGCCGGCACCGGCAGATCGGTTGGGCGCTTGGGCGCGCGGCCACCGACCTGATGCAGGCGACGCAACTGATAGACGTAAGCCAGCACTTCCGCCACGGCAGCGTAAAGCGCTTCCGGAATCTGGTGACCGATCTCGGTATGGCGATACAGCGCACGCGCCAGCGGCGGCGCTTCCAGAATGGGAATCTTGTGCTCGGTGCCCAGCTCGCGGATCTTGGCGGCCACTAGGTCGGCACCCTTGGCCAGTACGCGCGGTGCGCCGCCCTCCTTTTCGGAATAGCGCAGCGCCACCGCGTAGTGCGTCGGGTTGGTGACGATCACATCGGCCTTGGGCACGTCGGCCATCATGCGGCGCTGGGCGGCCTGGCGTTGCATGGCGCGGATGCGGCCCTTGAGGTGCGGATCCCCTTCAGACTCGCGGTGCTCCTTGCGCACCTCTTCCTTGGTCATGCGGTGCTTGCGGGCGTATTGCCACAGCGCCAGCGGCACATCCACGGCGGCCACCAGCAGCATCACCGCGGCCATGCAGAGGAAGGCCACACCGGCTACGTGCATGACGTCGCCCATGGCGGCGCGCAGGTCCTGCTGGGGCAGCTCCATGAACTCCCCCCGGTAGTGCACGATCAGCCCCCAGCCGACGCCGCCCACCAGCGCCAGCTTGAGCAGCAGCCGGGGCAGCTCCAGCAGCCCTTCCACCGAAAACATGCGTGTCAGGCCCTGCAGCTTGAACAGGCGTGAGATGTCCGGCTCCAGCGGCTTGAACGAGATCGCCCCGCGCGTCATCGCCAGCGGCGTGAGCGCGGCCAGGATCAGCATGAGGACCAGCCCGCCCAGCACCGTGGCCAGCGGCGTGAACTGCGCGCCGATGTAGGTCCACTGGTCCTGTGCCCGGGTGTAGTCGTAGCGGTGGAATTCCAGGCAGCGCGCCAGAAACGACGACGCGGCCCGCACGATCGAATCGCCCATCACCCACAGCCCGCCGGCACTGACGGCCAGCAGGGCGAACGAACCCAGTTCCCGTGATTTGGGAACGTCGCCTTCTTCGCGCGCCTGCTCGAGGCGCCTCGGAGAGGCGGGTTCGGTTTTTTCAAGATCGCTGTCGTCGGACATGCCGGGCGTGCGAGAGGTGGATGACTGGACGCTCGCATTATTCCGGCACCGCGCGTGCTCTAAAGCGTGGAGAAAACCGCCTCTGGCCGGCTTTTTCCATGAAATGGCCGCCCGCCACCGCGCAAACCTCCAAACATCTGTTTGGTAACACTGGCCTAACCAAACCGCCTGCCCAGGCCGCTACCATGCGCCGCAGTCACATGCACTGCGGTGCATACGGTACGTCGGGCAGTCCAACCTCGTCATGCAGGAGGGGATATGCGGTGGCAGGTCAAGGCCGGGGCGATCCTGGCGGCGGCAGTCTTGTTGTTTGCGGGGGTACGGCTGTTTTCGGCCGATGCCGCCGATGCCCCACCGGCCGATCCGCCAAAGCAGGCCGCCGCGGCCACGCCACCCTCGCCCGCCCCAACACCCGCCAGCGTACAGCCACCCCAGGCTGCGCCCGCCTACAAGCCACCGCCGCCGCCCGAGCGCCCGCTGCCGCCCCGCTTTACCGACTACCTGGCCCGCGAATATCCCAACTCCGCCGCCACACGCCAGGCTCTCACGCAAATCGCCTACGGCTGGAGCGAGGCCGTCAACGACGTGCGCGGCCCGCAAGACGCCAAGCTGGCCGGCAATGACATCGCCCGGGGCATCGCCTGCGCGCTGGGCCCGGGCGTGCTGGCCAGGACCGGCGTTGACCAGCAGACGATGCTCGACCGCATCAAGGCCGCGCGTGCCGTCATGCTGGATAGCGAGAGCGACACCACAGCCTATCTGCGCTTCCAGTCGCTGGCCGGCGGCCAGTACTTTGACGACCCCGGCGCCGCCTCGTGCAGCTTCGATCCGGCCACGCTGCCGAACTGAGTTTCCCGCCTGACTTCACCCACGCCACCAAGGAGACTGCTGCATGAAGATGATGAAGATGAAGAGACTTGCCACCATCGTGCTCGCCGGTTCGCTGCTCGCCGCGCCACTCAGTGCCCTCTCGGCTGCCCCCGGGTCTGCCATCGTGTTCGTCAACGGCATCAACAATACGTTTGACGATGCGGTTGCCAGCCTGCAGGTGCTGAAGACCCAGCTCAACGCGCGCGACAAGAACAACACCTACATCTACGGCAACGCCTACAACGCCACGCAGGGTGCCCTGAGCGACATCTACCAGGTGTTCAAGCAGAAGAGCGTGGAGGGCTCGAGCCCGGCCGACTTCTGGCGCGCCATCGACGGCAACAGCCTGCCCGCCAGCGGCATGAACGCAGCGCTGCAGCAGAAGTACATCGACATTCTCACGAAGAACGACATTCCCGAGCTGCCGGACCACCTGAACCAGTACCGCAACTATCTGAAGGCGCAGCGCAAGGTCGTGCTGGTCGGCCACTCGCAGGGCACGCTCTACACCAACTTCGAGATCAACCTGCTGGTAACGGGGCCGGACAAGGCGCAAGGCAAGATCAGCGCGGTCAACGTGGGGAACGCGGCGCGCTATCAACTGCCGGGGTCGACCTACCTGACGTCGCACTCCGATACGGTGATCGGCGCGTTGAGCCTGGTGCAGACGGTGCTGCCCGCCAACTACTCGCTCGGCTGGCACCCGCTGTCTGACGTGCTGGGCCACTCGTTCGCGAAGATCTATATGAACACGAGCTACAGCGCGGCGGGGCAGATCCTGCAGCAAGTCTCACAGCAAGCACGCAACTGAACGCAGGACTGAGCGAACGTGCGGTTCGCAATGGAACCGCACGCCCGCGATGCAGCGATATGACGCCTCCCGCGTCATATCGACCTGCGGAAAACTTCGTGGCCTTATGCGGGGCGCGTCCATAGCATGACCCGTTCTTCGTCAAACCAGAACGGACCAACCGTCATGTCACCCGATCGAGCCATCTCCCCTGCCGTACCCCTGCGCCAACGTGCGCTTGCTGCGTTGCTTGTGACCGCCGTTGCCACACTCACCGCGTGCGGCAGCGATTCACCGCCCGCTACATCGTCGGCCAGCGCCACCGACAGCAGCACACCCACGCAGCCCACCACTCCGGCCCGCAAGCCCAACATCCTCTACATCATGGCCGATGACCTCGGCTATTCCGACATCCACGCCATGGGTGGAGAGATCGACACGCCCAACCTCGATGCGCTCGTGCAGTCGGGCCGGCTGCTGACCAACCACCACGCAGGCACCGTCTGCGCCATCACGCGCGCGATGCTCATCTCGGGCACCGATCACCACCTCGTGGGCGAAGGCACCATGGGTGCGCCCAACGACGAGCGCGCCGGCCTGCCGGGCTACGAGGGCTATCTGAACGACCGCTCGCTCTCCGTCGCGCAACTGCTCAAGGACGGTGGCTATCACACCTACATGGCCGGCAAGTGGCACCTGGGCAATGGCATTCCGGGCAGCGCCGCCAACCTGGGCAAGACGCCCGACCAGTGGGGCTTCGAACGCTCGTATGCGTTGCTGCCGGGCGCTGCCGCCAACCACTTCGGGCACGAGAACGCCAACGCGAAAAACTACACGGAAGACGGCGCCTACGTGCAGCCCGGTCAGCCTGGGCAACCGGGCGGCGCAGGCGGCAGCCCGGCGGTGTTCTATTCGACCGATTTCTACACGCAGAAGCTGATCAGCTACATCGATTCGCACAAGGGCGACGGCAAGCCGTTCTTCGCCTATGCGGCCTACACCTCGCCGCACTGGCCGCTGCAGGTGCCTGACCCGTGGCTGCACAAGTACGCCGGCCGCTATGACGCGGGCTACGACACCATCCGCAACGCACGCATCGCACGGCAGAAGGCACTGGGCATCATCCCGGCCGACTTCACGCCGTTTGCCGGCTTGCCCGGCACCACCACGCGCTCGCCCGCCTCGCCCAACAACGGCACGGCCAACGCGCGCTACATCAACGCCAACCACGGCCCCGCACAGGGCTACACCGACTACGGCCCCGGCTACGTCAACAAGAAGTGGAGCGACCTCACGCCACTGGAGCGCAAGGCCCAGGCGCGCTACATGGAGATCTACGCCGGCATGGTCGAGAACCTCGACTACAACATCGGCCTGCTGATCCAGCACCTGAAAGACATTGGCGAGTACGACAACACCTTCATCATGTTCCAGTCGGACAACGGCGCTGAAGGCTGGCCGATCGACTCGGGCGCAGACCCGAAGGCCACCGATGAAGCCAACGCCACCGACCCGGTCTACTCCAAGCTCGGCACGGACAACGGCCTGTCCGCCGCACAGCGTCTGCAATACGGCCTGCGCTGGGCCGAGGTGAGCGCCACGCCGTTCAACCTGGTCAAGGGCCATGCGGCTGAAGGCGGCGTCTCGGTGCCGGCCATCGTGCGTCTGCCGGGCCAGACCCAGGCGCTGCCGCCCATCACGCGCTTCACGCACGTGACGGACAACACCGCCACCTTCCTGGCCGTGGCCGGCATTGCAACGCCCAGCACACCCGCGCAACCGGCCGTGGATGGCAACGGTGTCGACCAGAACAAGGGCAAGGTGCAGTACGGCAGCCGTGCAGTGTATCCGGTGACGGGCGTGTCGCTGCTGGCGTCGATCAAGCAATCTGCGGATGCGGGCCCGATCCACACGCAGCCCTTCGGTGACGAGTCCTACGGCCGCGCCTACCTGCGCAGCGCCGATGGCCGCTGGAAGGCGCTGTGGACCGAACCGCCGCTGGGCGTTGCCGACGGTCACTGGCAGCTCTTCGACATCTCGAAGGACCGCGGTGAGACCACCGATGTGTCTGCCCAGTACCCCGACGTGGCGGCCACGCTGTACCGGCAATGGCAGGACTACATGCGCAGCGTTGGCGGTGTGGAGCCGCTGCGCCCGCGTGGGTTCTATTGATGGGCGCCGCCGACCATCAGCGCGTGCGCTGGGTGCTGGCGGGCACGGCACTGGCAGCGGCCGGTGCTGTGCTGCTGCACCCGGCTGGCGGCAACATGGCGGCCCGTGCAGCCAACGTGGTTAGCGCGCACACGGCACCACGCCTGCCGCTGGGCACGGCCGACGCCTGCGGCCGCTACGCCGGCCTGCCGCCGGGCTGGCGCCAAGACACGCGGGCCGGCATGGTGCACGTGAGCAGCGGCAGCTTCACCTTTGGCACCACGCTCGGCTATCCGGACGAACGCCCTGCCCAGGGCACCGGCAAGACACGCGTGGGCGGTTTCTGGATCGACCAGACGGAAGTCACCAACGCGCAGTTCGCCGCCTTCGTGGCCGCCACCGGCTACGTGACAGATGCCGAGCGCCAGGGCGGCGCAGTAGTCTTTCACGTGCCGGACACAGCGGAGTTGCAGGCGCGCCCGTACGCATGGTGGCGCTGGGTGAAAGGCGCGGACTGGCGACACCCGACTGGGCCCGACAGCAAGCCCGTCAACGTCGACAACCAGCCTGTGACGCGCGTCACCCAGGCCGATGCGTTGGCTTACGCGCACTGGCTCGGCCATGACCTGCCGACCGAAGCGGAATGGGAATACGCCGGCAAGGCCGGACAGGACGGTGACGACCTGGAGAAAGCCCCGCGCGATGGCAACGGCAAACCCGGCGCCAACTACTGGCAAGGCATCTTCCCCGTGCTCGACACGGCGGAGGATGGCCGCGCCGGCATTGGCCCGGTCGGCTGCTATGCGGCCAACGGCTTCGCGCTGTACGACATGATCGGCAACGTGTGGGAATGGACGCGCGACGCGTACACCGGCCCGCACCAGTCGCACGCAAACGGCGACACGCGCGCCGTGGCCGCGCTGGACCAGCCGCAACTGTTCGGGCGGAACGGCAGCCAGCCGAATCGGCCGACGGTGATCAAGGGGGGCTCGTTCCTGTGCTCGCCGGATTTCTGCGTGCGGTATCGGGCTTCGGCACGTGAGGCGCAGGAGGCTGACCTGCCGGCCGCGCACATCGGGTTCCGGACGATCCTGCGCGACTGAAACGCGGCCCCGGAAATGAAAACGCCCGCCAAACTGGCGGGCGCGGCAGCAAACGGGGAGCGTTGACAGCCGATTCAGAGCCTGTTCACGATCCGTAGCGAGCGGCCCGAGGTTGGTTCGAGAAGCGCAGCCGTACACGGGTACGGCGAGCATCACAGGACCAAGATCGGGACGCGCAGTAGGATCGTGGACAGGTTCTCAGAAGCCGAGGCTTTCCAGCAGATCGTCAACCTGTTCCTGGCTACCCACCACGTCTGGGTGGTCCGGATTGATCTGCGGACCATTCAGCAGCGACGACGACGATGCTTCCGTGCGCAGATGTTCAGGTGCGTTCTCCAGCAGGATGCCGACCAACTGACTTTCAATCAGTTGCACGACATCCAGCACCTTCTTGATCACCTGCCCGGTCAAGTCCTGGAAGTCCTGAGCCATCAGGATTTCCATCAGCTGCTGGTTCGTGTCGCGCGTCTTTTCCGGCACGCTACGCAGGAAGCCGTTGGTCTGGCCAACCAGATCACGGATTTCGTCATCGCCCAGTTGGCGGTCCATCCACGATTGCCAGCGGTTGACCAGCGCCTCGGCGTCGGATTCCAGCGCGTCTTGCACCGGGCGGGCCGCGTCGATGGCGTTGAGCACGCGGGTGGCCGCCTGCTCAGTCATGTTGGCGATGTAGTTCAGGCGGTCGCGTGCGTCGGGAATGGCCGATGCGGCCTTCTCCACGCCCTTGTCCAGGCCCAGCTCACGCATGCTCTCGCGCAGCATGCGCGTGAGGTGGCCGATGCGCTGGAGCATTTCCGGCATATCGCCGTGATCTGCACCTTCTGCGGCTGGCGCGTGGGCGCCATCGTGCATCTCGCTCATCACGCCCCCTTCTCGAGCTTCTCGAAAATCTTGCCCAGCTTCTCGTCCAGCGTGGCAGCGGTAAAGGGCTTGACCACGTAGCCGTTGGCACCGGCCTGGGCGGCGGCAATGATGTTTTCCTTCTTGGCTTCGGCCGTCACCATCAGCACCGGCAGCTTGCTGATGACCGGGTTGGCGTCGGCACGGATGGCCTGCAGCATCTGCAAACCATCCATGTTGGGCATGTTCCAGTCCGAAACCACAAAATCGAACCGGCCTTCCTTGACCTTGGCCAGGCCGGCGGCACCGTCTTCGGCCTCGTCGACGTTGGAAAAACCGAGTTCCTTGAGCAGGTTACGCACGATCCGGCGCATCGTCGGGAAATCGTCGACGACGAGGAATCGGCACTGGCTCTTGTCCATGGACACAATCTCCACTTACTAAATTGGGGGGTTTCGGGACTACCTTGGCTGAGTTATCGGCGCGCACAGCCGTTTCTTGAGCACCGGCGTGCTTCGGGGCGCCCGACCACTGCGCCCCGACCTCGATTGATCAGCGGTTTACAAGTTACACACGCGTCACACGGCCATGCGCGTACAGCTTGGCCAGCACATGCGGGCCGATCTGCGACAGTGGCAGGACTTCATGCACGCCACCGTGGGCCACGGCTTCCTTGGGCATGCCGTAGACCACGCACGAGGCCTCGTCCTGGGCGACGTTATACGCGCCCGCGTTGCGCATTTCCAGCATGCCGGCCGCGCCATCCTTACCCATGCCGGTCAGGATCACGCCCAGCGCGTTGGCGCCGGCGTTGCGCGCCGCCGAGCGGAACAGCACATCCACCGCCGGGCGGTGGCGGTTGACCGGCGGGCCCTGGTCCAGCTCGGTCACGTAGTTGGCGCCGCTGCGGCCCAGCGACAGGTGCATGTCACCCGGGGCAATGTAGGCGTGGCCAGGCAGGACACGTTCACCGTGCACGGCTTCCTTCACGCGGATGCGGCACAGGCCGTCGAGCCGCTTGGCAAACGAGGTGGTGAACCCCGCCGGCATGTGCTGCACGATCAGGATGCCGGGGCAGTCGGGCGGCATCTCCAGCAGGAAATCCTTGATGGCCTCGGTGCCGCCGGTGGACGCGCCCACGATGATGAGCTTTTCCGTCGACGAGAAATGGGTACGGGCCGGGCCAGACGCCACCGGGGCGGCCGGTGCGTGCTCCGCGCGAACGTGTGCGCCGTGAGCCGGAGCAGCTGCCGGCGCCGGCGCCGGTGCCGCCGTGCGCGGACGCAAGCGGGCACGGGCGGCCGCGCGGATCTTGTCGGCGATCTGGTCAGCGTATTCGTTCATGCCGTCGCGCATGCCCAGCTTGGGCTTGGCGACAAAATCCACCGCGCCCAGCTCCAGCGCGCGCAACGTGGCTTCAGAGCCGCGCTCGGTCAGCGACGAGATCATGACCACCGGCGTCGGGCGCAGGCGCATGAGCTTTTCCAGGAAGTCGAGGCCGTCCATCTTCGGCATTTCGACGTCCAGCGTGAGCACGTCCGGGTTGGTCTGCTTGATGAGGTCGCGCGCGATGATCGGGTCGGGTGCAACGCCCACGACTTCCATATCGGGCTGGCTGTTGATGATCTCCTTCAGGATGCTGCGGATCAGTGCGGAATCGTCGATGCACAGCACCTGAATCTTGCGTTTGTCGTTCATGTTATTGGGGGGAGCAAGGAACAGGAATTACGTAAACAGTTGCAGGCGCGAAGTCGGCTTCGTCGCAATGGACTTCGACAGCTTGCTGGCGTACTGGGCTTCGCTGTCCAGCTCGGCGGCCGAGCTTTGCGAGCGCAGCTTGCGCACCATGATCTGGCCGGTGGACGGCACGAAATACACCTTGCGCGGGTGCACGTCAAACAGGTCCTTGGCGGCTACGGCCAGCCCTTCGTTGCGCAGGAATTCGAGCACGAACTTGCCGTTGCGCTCGCCCACGTCCAGCGTGCTCATGCCGGCCAGCACGGCGGCACCGCCAAACACCTTGATCTCCAGGTGCTCGCGGCGAGCGCCGGCCTTGTAGAGCTGGTTGAGCAGCACTTCCATGGCATGCGTGCCGTAGCGCATGGAGGGCGACAGGATCGATTCCCCCTCGTTACGCGAGGGCAGCATGAAGTGGTTCATGCCGCCAATGCCGAGAATCTTGTCGCGCACGCAGGCCGAGACGCACGAGCCGAGCACCGTCACCAGCATCAGGTCTTCGGTGGTGACGTAGTACTCGCCGGGCAGCACCTTCATGGCACGGCGGCTGAAGGTGGTGTCGTAGTACGCGTGCGTGCTGGCGGCGGACTGGGCGAGCGTCGCCATGGCGCCGACCGTCATGCCGCTGTCGCTGCGCACCGAGTCGGCGGCGGTGCGCAAGGTGGCGTGTGCGTTTGCTTTCTTGCCGAGTTCGATCATTTCGCCCCCGTCATCTTCGCGCGCAGTTCGGGCGCGATTTCGTACACGGTCTTGCCGCGCAGCGACCATGCCTTGGTCACTTGCAGGAAGCTCTCGGAATGGCCGGCAAACAGCAGGCCATCGGGCTTCATCACGTCGATGAAGTGCTCGAGAATCTTGGCCTGCGTCGGCTTATCGAAATAGATCATCACGTTGCGGCAGAAGATCACGTCAAACTTCTGTTGCAACGGCCAATCGCGGTCGAGCAGGTTGATCTGGCGGAAGTCGATCATGGCCTGCAGCTCGGGCCGCACGCGCGCGTAGCCCTCCTGCTTGCCGGTGCCACGCAGGAAATACTTCTTCAGGCGATCGGTGGACAGCGCCGACACGCGTTCCATCGGGTAGATGCCGGCGCGGGCGCGGGCCAGCGCATTGGTATCCACGTCAGAAGCCACCACGCTTACCTGGCCCGGCGACATCGTGCCGAACGTTTCCGCCAGGGTGATGGCGATCGAGTACGGCTCCTCGCCGGTCGACGAGGCCGAGCACCACACGGTAAACGGCGTGCGCTTGGCCTTGGCATGCTCGGCCAGGAGCGGAAAGTGATGTTGCTCGCGAAAGAACGCGGTCAGGTTGGTGGTCAGCGCGTTGGTAAAGGCTTCCCACTCGTCGGGCAGATGGCCGTGTTCCAGCGCATCCAGGTAATCGCGGAACGAGCCGAGGTTGACCACACGCAGGCGGCGGGCCAGGCGGCTGTAGACCATCTCACTCTTGCGGTCGGACAGCGAAATGCCGACGCGACGATAGATCAGGTCGCGGATGCGGGCGAAATCTGCCGCGGTAAACGAAAACTCACGCGACGCGAGCGTCGGCGAAACTGGCGCCAAGGTTTGTGCCGTTTGTGCCGTTTGTGCCATTAGATAACTACCCCGTAATTGCGCGAGTCTTGGATGCCCGCTTTCAGTCGATTGGCGGGCACCGGGTTTCTGGTGCCGCGCCGTAGATGCTGCAGTGATGCTGGCCGGGCGCTGGCGTCAGAAGGTGCTCCATTCATCATCATCGGCAGAAGCGGCGGACAGCTTGAGGGTTGGCGCTGCAACGGCCACCGAAACAGCAGCAGAAGCGGCCACCGCAGCCACAGGTGCAACCGAGGAATGTGCTTCTTGATGCGCTTTTTCGCCTTGATCCGGCGCAACGGCAGGCGCTTCCGCTGGCGCCGGGGTTTCCACAACAGCCGGTGCAGGCTTGGCCGATTGACCCGCTTTGCGTGAAGCAATCGCGCGGGCCACCGAACGCACGATCTGCGTCTTGCCTTCCGGGTGCACTTCACTGCGCACTGCCGGCTTGGCGGGCTCGGCCGCCAGAGGTGCCATCACCGATGCCGCCAGTTCGGCGGATTCATCGGTCCGGAACGCCGATACGGCGTTGCGCAGCAGGTGTGCCTGCTCTTCCAGCGACAGCGCGGCGGCGGCGGCCTGCTCGACCAGTGCGGCGTTCTGCTGGGTGACCTCGTCCATCTGGTTCACGGCTTGGTTGACCTGCTCGATACCGGAGCTTTGCTCGTCCGAGGCAGCAGAGATTTCGCCCATGATGTCCGTCACACGCTTAACGGCGACGACCACCTCTTCGATCACCCCACCCGCTTCCGTCACCAGCGCCGAGCCGTTGCGCACACGGCCAACGGAATCGCCAATCAGCTCCTTGATCTCCTTGGCAGCCGTGGCTGAGCGCTGCGCCAGGCTGCGCACCTCACCCGCCACCACGGCAAAGCCGCGCCCCTGTTCACCTGCACGGGCGGCTTCCACCGCGGCATTCAACGCCAGGATGTTGGTCTGGAAGGCGATGCCCTCGATCACGCCGATGATGTCGGCAATCTTCTTGCTGCTGGCGTTGATACCCGTCATCGTCTCGATGACGCGGCCCACCACCTCGCCGCCCTTGACGGCGATGTCCGATGCGTTGCCGGCCAGCGCACTGGCTTGACGGGCGTTGTCGGCGTTCTGCTTCACGATGCTGGTCAGCTCTTCCATGCTGGATGCTGTTTCCTCCAGCGAGCTGGCCTGCTCTTCCGTGCGCTGGGAAAGATCGGCATTGCCCGCTGCGATCTGCTTGGTGGCACTGGCAATCGAATCCGCCGAGCTTTTGATGTTGCTGATGGTGCCAGTCAGTTGCTGCTGCATCTGCGACATGGCGAACAGCATGCTGCTGTGATCGCCCGGGCGGGTCTTCACCTGCACGGCCAGATCGCCGCCCGCGATGCGGCGGGCAATGTCAGCAGCGTACGACGGCTCACCGCCCAGCTGGCGCGACAGTCGGCGCGCAATGACGATACCCAGCACGATGCCCAGCACCGCACCCACGGCCGCCATCACCATCATCAGCAAGCGGGAGCGCTGCGCGTCTTCTCGTGCCTTGACGGTAGACGCGGCGGAAACGTCCTCCACGCGCTTGACCATCTTGTCGAGCGTCTTCTCAAACGCACCCGTGTCGTCCAGCAGGCCCACGTTCTCTGCGGTGACGCGGCTGTCGAACTGGGTCGGGTCCAGGCCCTGCTTGTCCATCAGCGCAACGAAATCCGTCATGCGCTTGCTCCAGACGGGGTAGATGGCATCCACCTCGCGGATCATCTTCTTGCCCTCGTCCGATGCGAATAGCGGGCGCACATTCTCGACGCCGTCTTTCAGGCGCTGCATGTTGCTGCTGATCTCGCCACTCAACGCCTTCCGCTCGTCGAGCGTGGTGGCAATCAGCAAGGCCGTCTGCGCACGGCTGGCGTGCGCAAGGCTGTTGGCCGCGCTGCCCATCTGGGTGATGGCGCGCATCTGTTTCTGCGCCAGCTCGTCGCTGGCACGCGTCAACTGCGTAATCGTGTAGATGCCCAACCCGCCGATGGCCGCGCCCATGGCGGCCACGATCAGGAATCCGCCGGTCAGTACCGTGGACACCGGCAAACGCTTGATCCAACCCATGTTGTCTACCTCTCTCTTTTTTATATGCCCCTGTAACCGCTATCGGTTCCTAGGGGACGGCTCTTTAGAACCGCCTCGGGGTCATGCCACTTCAGAGGGGGATCGCCCCTTCATCTGTCAGCACGACTTGCCCAGGCAAAAAAAAACCTGCCCCGAAGGGCAGGCTGCACACCACAAACACACACGAGAGAGCTTTCGCGAGCAGCGAAGATCTCGTGCATACATGGTTAAAAGGTTTCCCAATCGCTGTCGTCACCACCGGCGGCAACGAGCTTGGGCGTTTGCAACTTGGGCGCTTGTGCTGCCGGCTTGGCGGCGGCAGGTCGCACGCGTTGTTGTTCGGTTGCGGCAGCTTCCACTGCGGCCGGCTTGGGTTGTTCGTTGGTCGGCTGCACGGCTGCAGGCGCTTTGCGAGCGGGCGCCGCCTTGGCTGCGGCACGGCGTACAACCGGCTTCACCGCTGCCGGCTTTGCCGCGCGAGGCGCACTGGCAACCTGCCGAGCTGGTTCGATCTGCGTGCCTGCATGCGTGCGGAATGCCGCCACTGCCTGACGCAGCCCGTCGGCCTGCTCCTGCAGCGACATCGCCGCCGCTGCCGCCTGTTCCACCAACGCCGCGTTCTGCTGCGTGCCCTCATCCATGCGGGTCACAGCCTGGTTGACCTGCTCGATGCCCGCGCTCTGCTCATCCGACGCCGAGCTGATCTCGCCCATGATGTCGGTCACGCGCTTGACCGCTACCACCACGTCATCGATCACGCTGCCCGCCTCGGCCACCAGCGTTGTGCCGTTTTCAACGCGGCCAACCGAATCGCTGATGAGTTCCTTGATCTCCTTGGCGGCCGTGGCGCTGCGTTGCGCGAGGCTGCGCACTTCACCAGCCACCACGGCAAAGCCGCGGCCTTGCTCGCCCGCACGCGCGGCTTCCACAGCGGCATTCAGCGCCAGGATGTTGGTCTGGAAGGCAATCCCTTCAATCACGCCGATGATGTCGGCAATCTTCTTACTGCTTTCGTTGATGCCGGCCATGGTGTCCACCACCCGGCCCACCACCTCGCCACCCTTCACGGCGATGTCCGATGCGTTGCCAGCCAGCGTGCTTGCCTGACGAGCGTTGTCGGCGTTCTGCTTCACGATGCTCGTGAGCTGCTCCATGCTCGACGCAGTCTGCTCCAGCGAGCTGGCCTGCTGCTCCGTGCGCTGCGACAGGTCTGCATTGCCGGTGGCAATCTGCTGCGTGGCGCTGGCAATCGAGTCGGAGCCCGAACGCACTTGCCCCACCATCTTCTGCAGGCTCTCCTGCATGCGCTGCAGGGCCAGCAGCAGGCGGCCGGTTTCATCCGCACGGCTCACGTGGATGGTGTGCGTGAGATCGCCCTGTGTGATGTGTTCAGCCTGCTCGATGGCACGTGTGAGCGGCAGCGTGATCGAGCGGCGCAGCGCCCACGTCAACAGCCCGCCCACGACGATGCCGCCCAACAGCAGACTGGTCGTCAGCACGCTCAGGCTGTCGTGCTCGCGCTGGCCGGCTTCGTAATCCGACTTGGCGGTCTCCAATTGCACGCGGTTGAGCGCCGCCACCTTGTCGCCCAGCGGGCGGTACAGCGCGGGCATCACATCCATTACTGTCTTGGTGACGGTCGCCTGGTCACCAGCCTGCACAGCGCGCATCAGCACCTCGGCGCCGTCGCGCAGGAAGGTGCCACGCAATCCATCGGCCTCGTCGGCCAGCTTGCGCGCTTCCGATGAGGTCGGCAGCGCACGGTAGCGCTTCCAGGCCGCATCGGATTTGTCGAGGAACATCTTGGCGCGCTCGATCGTCTTGTCCATGCCGGTTGCCCCCGCAGGGGTGCCCGAGACCATGGCTGCGCGATCCAGCACTATGCGGAAGCTCAGCAGGTTGGAATCGGAATCAGCCAATGCCACCGCGCCTGCCAGTTGCACGGCATACGTGTCCTGCAAGCGTGTGTTGGCGTGACGCATGCCGACAAGGCCCGTCACACCCACGATGACGGCAAGCACACCAATGCCCGCCATCATCAGCCCCAACCGGAGCCGGATGGTCATGTTGCTGAACATGGATTCCCTCCCCTTTCAGCGCCGCACCTGTGATACGGCGGGCGTTTGAGCGCCCGCCGCAAGGTGTCTTGTCGCCTGCCGGATGCACGCGGGTGCATGCTCCGGCCACACTTTTCTGTTGTGATCAGGCTGCCCGATCAGGCCACCCAACTAGGCCGCTTCCGCCTCGTCGCACAGCGCCATGTCGGCCGACATCAGCAGTCGCTCGATGTCCACCAGGATCAGCATGCGTTCGTCGATCGAGCCCAGGCCACGGATGTATTCCGTGTCCAGCGCGCCCGAGAACTCCGGCGCCGGCTTGATCTGCTGGCTTTGCAGCGTCAGCACGTCCGACACGCCATCCACCACGATGCCGACCACGCGGTCCATCAGGTTCAGGATGATGACCACGGTGTACTGGTTGTACTCCACGCGGTCGAGCTGGAACTTGATGCGCAGATCAACGATCGGCACGATGATGCCGCGCAGGTTGATCACACCTTTGATGAAGTCCGGTGCGTTGGCAATGCGCGTGACGGTCTCGTAGCCACGGATCTCCTGCACTTTCAGGATATCGATGCCGTACTCTTCGCGACCCAGGGTGAAGGCCAGGTACTCCTCCCCGCCGGTTTCCTCACCGATCGCATGTTCCTTGACTGCCATTGCGGTTCCCCTCGGCCCCGTCGGGCCACTAGATTGAATTCGTTGTCGGGCGGTTACCCACCCAAAGCTGCGTGGACGTTTATGCCGCGGCCATCGCCTCGGTCGAGAATCGACGGCCTTGTGCCTCGCCCATCTCGTGCTTCTCGGCAGTAACGGCACGCACGGCGTTTTCTGAATGGCTCGAACGTGTCTCGCGTGCCTCACGCATCAGCGCCGACACGTCAACGATCAGCGCCACGCTGCCATCCCCCAGGATGGTTGCGCCCGAGATGCCCGGCACCCGGCGGTAGTTGGTCTCGAGGTTCTTGACCACCACCTGCTGCTGGCCAACCAACTCGTCAATCTGCAGGGCGATCTTCTTACCTTCCGAATCCAGGATCACGACGATGCCTTCCGACGGATCGGGCAGCGACGGCGTGATGCGGAAGCGCTCGTACATCGGCACCAGCGTCAGGTATTCGTTGCGCACCTTCAGCAGGCGACCACCGCCCGGCACGGCCTTGATGTCTTCGGGGCGCGGCTGCAGCGATTCCGCCACGCACGACAGCGGCAGGATGAACACTTCGTCGCCGGTCTTGACCGACATGCCGTCCAGAATCGCCAGCGTAAGCGGCAGCACAATGCGGATGGTCGTGCCCTTGCCCTTCTGCGACTGGATCTCGACGTAGCCGCCCATCGACTGGATGTTCTGCTTGACCACGTCCATGCCCACGCCGCGGCCGGACACGTCCGTCACCTGGTCAGCGGTGGAGAAGCCCGGCGCGAAGATGAGCTGGTTGATCTCATCGTCGGTCATGTTGTCCGACACGGGCAGGCCGCGCTCGCGCGCCTTCTTGAGGATCTTGTCGCGGTTCAGGCCCTGGCCGTCGTCGCTCACCTCGATGACGATGTTGCCGCCCTGATGGGCCGCAGACAGCAGCAGTTGGCCGGTCGCATCCTTGCCTGCGGCCACGCGGGCCTCGGGCAGTTCGATGCCGTGATCCAGGCTGTTGCGCACCAGGTGCGTGAGCGGGTCGATGATGCGTTCGATCAGGCCCTTGTCCAGCTCGGTCGATTTACCGAACGTCGACAGTTCGACCTGCTTGCCCAGCTTGTGCGCCAGGTCGCGCACCAGGCGCGGGAAGCGGTTGAACACGTAGTCCATCGGCATCATGCGGATGGACATGGCGGCTTCCTGCAGGTCGCGCGCGTTGCGCGTGAGCTGCGACAGGCCGGCAAACAGGCGCTCGTTCAACACCGGGTCGAATGACGACGCGGTCTGCGCCAGCATCGCCTGCGTAATCACCAGTTCGCCCACCAGATTGATGAGCTGGTCGACCTTTTCCACGCCCACGCGAATCGACGTTTCCGCGGCGACTGCCGGCTTTTCGGCAGCGGCCGGGCGCGACGGCATCGGCGCAGCGGCAGCAGCCGCAGCAGCCGCAGCAGCCGGGGCTGCGGCAATTTCGTTGGCAGCCGGAGCGTGCGCTTCGGTTTGCGCGGCAGCCGGCGTCGGGGCAGCAACCTGGGCTTCCACCACCGGGGCAGCGGCAGCGGCAGGCGCGGCACCACCCACGTGCGGCGTGATGACGATCTGATCGGCGTCGATGATGAAGCAGCTCACCGCGATGATGTCGTCGGCGGTGCACGTGCTCTGCAGCACGATGTCGCTGTTGCGGCCGGTGCGCGCGTGGCTCACCAGGGTGCCCAGGTGCTTGAGTTCGGTGACGATCAGCTCGCAGTCTTCGTTGGAGACGTTGATGAGCTTGATGTCCAGGCCGCCGTCAATGGCCACGGCCGGTGCAGCCGCCGGCGCTTCCACCACTTCGGGCGCCACCGCAACGGACTCGACAGCCGCCGGAGCCGGTGCGGCTACGGGCGCTGCCGGTGCGGGCTGCGCTGCCGCGGCGCCATCCTCGGCAGCCAGGCTGTTGAGCTTGGCCACCATGTATTCGAGCGTGGCCGTATCGATGGGGTGCTCTTGCCGGTAGGCATCAAGTTGGCTTTTCAACACGTCTTTCGTTTCCAGGAAGGCATCCACCATGTTCTCGCGCAACTGCAGGGTGCCGGTGCGAGCGCGGTCCAGAATCGATTCCGCCACATGCGTGAGTTCCGTCATGTGCGTGAAACCGAAGGTTGCGGCACCGCCCTTGATGGAGTGCGCGCAGCGGAAGATGGCGTTCAGATCATCAGAAGATGGGTTGGCGACATCGAGATTGAGCAGCAGCCGCTCCATGTCGACGAGCAGCTCCTCCGCCTCTTCAAAGAAGGCGCCGAAAAACTGGCTAAGGTCGAGGTTCATGTTGTGGTCTCGGTCAAGGGTGTATCTGCTCGCTTAATGCGTCGATGCAGACCCGTGGGTCTGCGCATGCCATTCAAACAATTGCTTCACCGAATCCGTCAGGCCTTCCGGATCAAACGGCTTGGGCAGGAAGCCCGTCGCGCCGGCGGCACGCGCCTGTTCACGGATCGTGCCGTCTGCCTCGGTGGTGAGCATCAGGATCGGCGTGTCGGCATAGTCCGGTAGCGATCGCAGTGCGCGGATCAGGGTGAGGCCGTCCATTGCCGGCATCACCTGGTCGGTAATCACGAGGTGGTGGGTGCCGTCGGTCTGCTTGCGCACGGCTTCCAGCGCGGCAGCGCCGTCTGGGGCTTCCGTCACGGCAAAACCGCACTCGCGCAGGCACGCGGCGATCATGCGGCGGATCGAGGTGGAATCGTCCACCACCAGGATGTGTTTCTCGCTCATTGGCTGATTTCTCCCCCTGGGCGCTTATGGCTTGGCTGGAGTAGCGGCGTCGGCCACTCCTGTTGCACGTGCTGCTGCATCGGGCAGCGTGTCTTTGCCGTCGTTGCGCAGGTCGGCCACCGGCTCGACCCCGCCCGAGCGGACTGCTTCTGCCGCCCGTGCGTTGAGCACAACAATGCTGATGCGACGGTTGATCGGGTTGTACGCGTTAGTCTTGTCCAGCGGCACCGATGCCTCCAGACCCACCACACGGCTAACCTTCTCGGGCTTCATGCCGCCGGCAATCAGCTCACGGCGCGAGGCGTTGGCGCGGTCAGCCGACAGCTCCCAGTTGCTGTAGCCGTTCTGGGTGGCGTATTGCGTGGCGTCGGTATGGCCCGACAGGCTGATCGGGTTGGGCACGTCATTGAGTGCCGAACCCAGCTCGCGCAGGATGGTGCGCATGTACGGCTGCACCTCGGCGCTGGCGTTGGCAAACATCGGGCGGTTCTGCTGGTCCACGATCTGGATGCGCAGCCCTTCGCTGGTCATGTCGATCAGCAACTGGTGCTTGAACTGGCTCATCACCGGGTTGGTCTCGACCATCTCGGCAATCTTCTGCTTGAGCCTGTTCAGCGCGGCATCGTCGGATTCATCGCGGATGTTGCGCTGGCGCTGCACCGTCGGGCTCGGGCTCGGGTTCGGCTGCGGCATGTTCTGCTTGAGCGCCGGACTGCCGTTCAGAATGCTCGACTGATCGCCCGAACCGGCGCCGCCAAACAGCGCCACCTTCAGCGGCGTGCGGAAATACGTTTCCACCGACGACAGCTCGGCCTTGGTGACCGAGCTGAGCAGCCACATCAGCAGGAAGAACGCCATCATGGCGGTCACGAAGTCGGCGTAGGCGATCTTCCACGCGCCACCGTGGTGGCCGTGTGCGGCCTTCTTGTTGCGCCGGATGACAATGAAGGTCGGTGTGCTGGACTTGCTCATGGTCCGTTCCCGTCGGTCAGTACTGCGTGGTGAATGGCGCGGCTCGGCGGCCGTGCTCTTGTCTCATAAGGTCAGCGCTAGGCGGTTTTCGCGCCACGCACGTGGTCTTCCAGTTCGGCAAACGACGGGCGCTCGGTCGAGAACAGCACCTTGCGGCCGAACTCCACCGCAATCGCCGGGGCGTAGCCGTTCATGCTTGCCAGCAGCGTCACCTTGATGCACTGGAACAACTTGGTCGATTCTTCAGCGCGCTGCTCCAGCAGCGAGCCCAGCGGCCCGATGAAGCCGTACGCCAGCAAAATGCCTAGGAAGGTGCCGACCAGCGCCGAGGCGATCAGCTTGCCCAGCTCTGCCGGCGGCAAGCCGACCGAGCCCATGGTGTGCACCACGCCCATCACCGCCGCCACGATGCCGAAGGCCGGCATGGCGTCGCCCACTTTGGTGATGATGCGGGCCGGCTGTTCGGCTTCGTGGTGGTGGGTGTCGATTTCCTGATCCATCAGCGCTTCGATCTGGAACGGATTCAGGTTGCCGCCCACCATCAGGCGCAGGTAATCGCAGATGAAATCCAGCGCGTGGTGATCGCCCTGAATGGCGGGGTAGTTGGCGAACAGCGCGCTTTCGTGCGGGGCTTCGATGTCGGCTTCGATCGACATCATCCCTTCGCGGCGGATCTTGGACAGCACTACATACAGCAGTGCCATCACTTCCATATAGAGGGCCTTGGTGTACTTCGAGCCCTTGAACAGACCCGGAATGGCCTTGACGGTGGCGTTGATGGCCTTCTTGTCATTGCCGACCACGAAGGCGCCGACACCGGCACCGAAGATGATCAGCAGTTCAGTCGGCTGAAACAGGGGCCCCAGGTGCCCGCCGGCCAGCATGTAGCCGCCGAACACCGAGGCGATGATCACGATGTAACCGATGGCGACTAGCACGGGGCAAACTCCTGAATGGGCAATGCTGCGATCAATACAAGGTGGATTAACGGCATCGGCCCGGTTTACTGAAGGCTTGGCGCCGGGTTTTGCTGCCTTTCTGCGTGGGAAAAGGCTGTCGGAAACCGGCGCAC
Organism: Ralstonia sp. A12; assembly: GCF_000801955.1. Classification (GTDB taxonomy): domain Bacteria; phylum Pseudomonadota; class Gammaproteobacteria; order Burkholderiales; family Burkholderiaceae; genus Ralstonia. The sequence continues at coordinate 57,224 of NZ_JSZO01000011.1, read as the reverse complement.
CGCGCCCTTCTCCACCAAGAACGGCAGCAAAACGGGCGGCTTGAGCACCACCTCGCCCCCCGCAGGAGGCAAAACAAAAGAAAAAGGGACGGAAAAACGCTTTCCGTCCCTTTTTCCCCAGCTTTCACGCGCGGCGGCAAAAAAAATGCCGGTCCGCAGCTCCCTGCGACGACCGGCCTACCCCCTTCCCCTTTTGTACTGTCTGAGCCCCTGTGCTTTTTCCTGCTCTGTGTTCTGTACTGTCTTGTTATGTGCTGGACTTGCCGGCCGTTTTTATTGTGTTCCCGTATTTCCCGTCATTCCCCGGCGAGCGTTCCCGTACGTCCCGTACCCCGCGTCCCGTTGATACCGTTCAGGCGTCGATCGTCTTGTCTGCGACCGCATCTGCCTGGCCAGCGACGCGCTTTTTCTTCCCTGCGCGTGACGGCGGCTGACATACACCGCACACAAAACCATGGTGCAGGTCTTCTGCGTGGGCCACGAAATGGCCGGTGCAGCGCGTGCACTTCACGGTGTGCAGCATCTTCCCCTCGAAGAACTTCAACATCATCCACGCGCGGGTGATGGATAGCACTTCTTCCTGCTCGTGAACGTGAATGTGTTCCTGGTACAGCTTGTAGGCCGAGATCAGGCGGCGCACACCGGTGCTGCGGCTGTTCTCACCCAGAAAACGGTAAATGTTCAGGAAAATCGACGAGTGGATGTTCGGCGACCACGTCAGGAACCAGTCTGCCGAGAAAGGCAGCATGCCCTTGGGCGGCGATTCCCCGCGAATTTCCTTGTACAGCTTGACCAGACGCTCACGGCTGAGCGTGGTTTCCTGTTCCAGCAACTGCAGACGCGCACCGAGCGAAATCAACTCCGCTGCGAGGTGGATCTGCTGGACTTCATTCATGACGCTGGTATGACGCATGGCACTGCTCCCGCTTTGCTTCTGCTACCCATCCGAATCACGCTAAACCCGGCGGAACACCCGCCGCAAATGGCTTAGCTGATCTGCTCAACCGCCTGACGCGCCAGCAGGATCGACATTTGCGATTGCTGCAGGCCCTTGTCACGGTGCGGCTGGGTCACCAGACCCAGGATGGCGTGATCGTCGAAGCGGAAGCGGCACAGCATCATGTTCGTGCTGGCCAGCTTGACGATCTGCGCGGGCGACATCGTCAACAGGATGTCAGCCAATTCTTCAGAGATGCCGAGGCGAAACAGAGCGGCATCGCGATCCTTGCTCAGCATCTGCTGGGCAAGCATCAAATAGGTGAGATTCAGCTCGCTGATCTCAGAAACGATATCTTGCGTGTCCATGTATGTCCCGTCGTGTGCAGTAAAAGTACAACCTGCATCCGATCCCGCATGGTGCTGCCCGGTGGCGCTGTTGTGTTTCACGCCTACCCTCGCCGGGCGGTCACCAATCCCCACAGATCGGATGTTCCTGGCAGTGGGCACCGTTGCCGGCACTTCCTGCCTCCTTCTTACTCACGTCGCTAAAGACATGGCGAAGTTGTTTTCTGTTGAACACATTGTGGGTTTCCGATCGGGGTAAGTAAAGAAGGGTGGCCCCCTACGTCGGAGGGGTGAGGTAAGCCGTTTTCTTGTAGGCCAACTTCCTACAAAACTGTTAATAAATGTTGTAAACACGGCCATTGCCGACGCAGTAAGCCTGGATAGACCGTGCGCTAAAGCGGTCGTTTGACACGGTTTTACCCTAATGTTCGGCTGAAAATAGCAATATTATTGCCTAAAGACGCGCAGAATCGACAAAGAAGGCGTCGCACTTCTGCCACTGTGAGCATCGGATGCCGGGTTAACGGTTTGTAGGACACTTCTTACCCCGTCCTACAGGCCGTGTAGGACAGTTCCGACCGCTTTTCGGCCAGTTTTGTAGGAGCACTCCTACAGTCGAATGGCGATTTTGTAGGACAGCTCCTACCCAAATGTCTCTCTATACGATACACGTCTTATAAATAGAGACAATGAAGATCGCTTTGGCAAGCTTGTCAGGGCGAGAAAGGACGGCGACACCACTTGCCTGACGAGGCCATGCCGGAAAGTGCGGCATGGTCTACCGCCTGCGGGAGAAACGTCGGAATTCCTGCGATTGCGCACGGGCACTGCTGTAGGACAGCGCCCGCAAGTGCAGGTGTGCTCAGGTGTGGCGGGACGGAGCCCAGCGGGCCAGCAATACGGCGCCCGTAGCGGATTCAGTGATGACGAGTGATTGCGCGTCGGGTGTCAACGCGACATTGGTCGTGGTCCGCCCCCGGCACGACGCGATGCGCGCCAGCGGTTCGCCATGCGGTGAGAGCACGAACACCGCGCCCAGCGAGGCATGGGCAACGAACAGATGGCCTGCCGCATCCACTGCCATGCCGTCCGGGCCGCTGGTGCCGTAGAACTGCGCAAAGCGGCCGACCTTGCTGGTGCTGCCGTCCGCCAGCAGCGGCAAGCGCCAGACGGCGTTGTCGCGTGTCATGGCCACGAACAGGGCGGATTCGTCTGGCGTGAGCGCCAACCCGTTCGGGCTTGGGCCGTTGGCGAGCAGGCAATCGAGCCGGCCATCGGTACGGAGCCGATACACACGGCCGGTCGGGTCGTGCAGGCCGGTCTGGCCCTGGTCGGTGAAATAGATGTCGCCGTTACGGGCGACGATCAGGTCGTTCGGGCCTTTGAAGCGCTCGCTGTTGCGGCGGGTGAGGAAGGGGCTGACCACGCCTGTTGCCGGGTCCAGCGACAGCAACCCATTCTTATAGTCGGCAATCAGCAGCGTGCCGTCGTGGCGCAGCGCGAGGCCGTTTGGCTCGCCGTCGTATTCGGCCACCGCGTCCCAGGTGCCCTGCGGCGAGACCCGCAGGATGCGGCCATGCGGAATGTCGACCAGCCACAGGTTGCCGTCCGCGTCCCAGCACGGGCCTTCCAGAAAGCAATCGACCGGCGCCCCGCCCTTGTTGGCGCGCGACCATTCGGTCGGCACCGGACGGCGCAGCGCGGCGGGCATCTCGGCAAAGACCGTGGTCTCGACGGTAGGCCAGTTGAAGTACGTCATTCGGCTTCTGCCAGATGCCGCGTGGCGGCGCCGGTATAGCGATACGGCAACTGGCGCGGCATCGGGCCCTTGTTGCGCTCGCCGCGGCCGCTCTGCTCCCACGCGTGCGCCAGGATGCCGACCGCGCGCGACAGACAAAAGACGCCGCGCGCCAGTGGCGCCGCAAACCCAAGTTCTGCATAGATGACGGCCGTGGCCCCGTCGATATTCATTGGGATCGGCTTGCCCTTGCGGCCCGAGAGCAGCGCCTCGATGGCCCGGCCGATGGCGGCGTAGCGCCCCACTACCACGCCGTCCTGCGCGGCCTCATCCACCAGCGCGAGCAACCGCCCTGCACGCGGGTCGACCGGGTGGAAGCGGTGCCCGAAGCCCGGCAGGTACTTGCCGTGCGCAGCGATGAACGCATCAACGCCCGCCGCCGTGGCCACCTCCAGCGACGCGCCATCGAACATGCGTGCCTCGATGTCGTGGAACAGCTCAACCGCCTGCTGCCCCGCCCCGCCGTGCACGTCGTCCAGCGCATTCAACGCAGACGCCATCGCACCGTTGAGCGGCAAGCCGCAGCTCGTCGCCATCTTGGCGATGGCAATGGACGGCGCGTGCGGGCCGTGATCCACCGAAGCGACCAGCGCCGCTTCCAGCAATGCCGCCTGGCGCTTGCTCGGCAGCTCGCCGCGCAGCATCAGCCAGATCATCTCGGCAAAACCGATGTGGCCGATCAACTCCTGGATCGGGTAGCCGCGCACGTGGATGCGGCCGGGTTCGATGTCGATGATGTCGGTGCGCCAATAGTCGGCGGCGAGGCCTGCGGCGTCCTGCGGAAGATTCGATGTCATGTCAGATGGCGCCGTCAGCGCGCAAGGCTTCGATTTGGTCTGGCCGGTAGCCGAGCTTGCCGAGCCAGTCATCAGTGTGGGCGGACAGCAGCGGCGCGGGGGTCTGCGGGCATGGGTCTTCGCCCGAGAGACGGAACCCCGCACGGGTGACGTGCTGCCCTTCTTCCGGGAACGAGGTGACGAAGCCGCGCCCCGTCACCTGCTCGTGCGCGAGCACGCCGGGCACGTCGAGCACCAGACCGGCCGGCACACCGGCATCGATCAGCAGTGGCTCCCATTCGGCGGCGGGGCGTGTTGCAAGCGCAGCCTCCAACGCATCGTTGAGCGCGTGGCGGTGTTCCTTGCGCGACTGGCGCTCGGCAAAGCGTGCATCCGCCGCCAACTCCGGATGGCCGACCACGCGGCACAGTGCGGCAAACTGCTTGTCTTCGTTGGCGGCGATGTTGATGAGCCCATCGCCCGTGCGAAACGTGCCCGACGGCGCGGCGGTGAAGTTCTGGTTGCCCATCGGGCGCGGGCTCACGCCGGCGTTCAGATAGTTCGACACCACCCAGCCCATGGTGGCGAGCGTCGACTCCAGCATCGACACGTCCACCATCTGGCCCTCGCCCGTGCGCTGCGCGCCGAGCAGACAGGCGGTCACGGCCAGCGCCGCCGTGATGCCACCCACCGTATCGCTGATCGGGTAGCCGACGCGCAACGGCGCCGATTCATCGTCGCCCGTGACACTCATCACGCCGGAAATGCCCTGGATGATCTGGTCGTAGGCGGGTCTGCCGCTCAGCGGACCGTCCTTGCCGAAGCCGGAGATGGCGCAGTAGACGAGGCGCGGGTTGACCTCGCGCAGTACGTCATAGCCGAGTTCCAGCCGCTCCATCACGCCAGGACGATAGTTCTCGATGAGCGCATCGGCCTGCGCCACCAGCTTGAGCAGGATGGCGCGCCCTTCCGGGTGCTTCAGGTTGACGGTGATGGACTGCTTGCCCGCATTGACGGCGACGAACGAGGCGCCCATCTTGCGACGTGCCTGTTCAGGATCCGCGCCCAAACGGCGGGCCAGATCGCCATTGCCGGGCACCTCGACCTTGATGACTTCCGCGCCGAGCAAGCCCAACTGATAGGCGCAAAACGGCCCGGCCAGCACGTTCGACAAGTCGAGCACGCGCAAACCTGCGAGAGGCAAAGCCATGAAAACAACTCCTGCTACACAATCGGCTCCGCCCCTCGCCGTCTGGGGCGTGTTTGGCGGAGCCTAGGTTTTTTGGATGAGCTGGGCGGCGTTGCGCAGCGGCGCGGGGTCGCCACCCAGCGTGGAGGTGATTTGCGCAGCGTGCTCCAGCACCGGGGCGCGCCACGATTGCAGCAAGGCGCCGTCGATGCGCGAAGCCGGGCCCGCCAGGCACAGCGCCCCGCGCAGCGCCTGCTGCGCCCCGAACACCGGCACCGACAGCCCGACCGTTTCCCGATCGCGCTCGCCAATCGACACGTAGTAGTAGTCGCGCCGGATCGCGTCGTACGTGGCGCCCTGCATGCCCGAGAACGCGCACAGCACGCGCCCGCCCGAGCCGCGTTCCAGCGGCAGCACGTCGCCCTCGCGCACGTGGTCGCGGATCGAGTGGTTCGAATCCACGCGGTGCAGGCAGACACGTACGTCTCGCTCGCGGATGTAGAGCGATACCGCTTCACCCGTCGCCTCGGCCAGCGCGCGCATGTGCGGCAGCACCACGTCGCTCAGACGCATGCTGCGCTGGTAAAGCGCGCCCAGCATCAACGGTGCGGCGCCTATTTGGTAGCGGCCGTCTTCCAGGCGGAACAGCATGCGGTGCTGGATGAGCGAGCCGGCCAGCCGCAGGATCGTGCTCTTGTAGAGCCCGGTGCGGGCGGCCAGCTCGGCCAGCGTGAGCGCGTAATCGCCCGGGCGGAACGCGAACAGGATCGAGAACGCGCGGTCCAGCGCAGCCACGCCCGATTGCCCCGGCGCAGCCGCATCGCCCTCATTGGCGACGGGCAACGTGGTCTCGTTCTGGGCGGTTTGGCGTTCTGCAGTCATGACGATATGGGGAAGGCGGCTCACTGGACCGTCTTCAAGGCTTGGTCGACGAAGCGGTTAGTGTACGTTTTACCGAGGTCGATCTTGGCATTGCGGATCTTTTCGTCGTAACTGGAGAGCACCGTCAGGGCCACCTTGGCATCGGCATCGGTCATCAAGCCGTCCTTGGAGAAGATCGGTTTGGAGTGGCGCAGCGCGTCGACAAACACGTCACGGCCGCCCACCTGCTGCTCCTTAGGCATCTTGTCGGCAATGGCTTCAGGCGTGCTGGCATCGATCCACTTGAGCGTGCGGATGAAGGCGTTCACCAGGCGCTGCACGGTCTCGGGGTTCTTCGTCATGAAGTCACGCGTGACGTACAGCGTGGCCGTGGGGTAGCGGCCGCCGAACACAGCGTTGGAGCCGGCATCGGTGCGCGTATCCACCAGGAACTTGGCCGCGCGGCGCTTCTCCAGCAGGCTCGCCACCGGGTCAAAGTTGACCAGCGCGTCGATCTCCTTGCGATCGAGCGCCACCATACCCGGCGCGCCCGACCCCACGGCGATGTACGACACGTCGTTCACCTGCAGGCCGTTCTTGATGGCGTAGTAGCGCGCGAACAAGTCCGTGGACGAACCCGGCGCGGTGATGCCGATCTTCTTGCCCTTCAAGTCCTTGCCGCTCTTGATATCAAGGTCGGGCCGCACCGCCAGCACGATGCCTGGTGTGATGTTGAGCAACGCCACCGACACGATGTCCTTGCCCTGCGCCTGGATGTGGATGGTGTGGTCATAGAAGCCCACCACCGCATCGGTCGAACCGGCAATCAGCGCCTGCAGTGCCTTGCTGCCGCCGGCCTGAAAGTTCTCCACCTTCACGTTCAGCCCTTCCTTCTGGAAGTTGCCCAGCGACTGCGTAAGCGGCACCGGCATGTAGTTCAGGATCATCGAGCCGACCGACAGGCTCACGTCCTTCTTCTCCGGCTCGGCTGCGTTGGCGGCGGCCATCGTGCAAACGGCGGCGGCGCACAGCAGGGTCGAAATCCATCGTTTCATGGTTGTCTCCGTATTTGTAGTGATGAGGTTAGGCACCAGCTTCCGGGTCAGCTTTCGGACGCCACACCAGCAACTTGCCCTCGAGTGCATCCACGCTGCGGTCCAGCGCGATCACGAACGCGGACAGCACGACGATCCCCGAGAACACGCCGGTGGCATCGAACACACCTTCGGCCTGCGCAATCAGGTGGCCCAGGCCAGCGGACGAACCGAGGTACTCGGCCACGATCGCGCCCATCACCGCCATACCGACGGAGGCACGCAGGCTGGAGAGAATCCAGCTCGTGGCCGACGGTACATACACGTGGCGCAGCAGGCTGAGGCGGCTGGCCTTGAGCAGGCGCGCGTTGGCCAGGATGACCGGGTTCACCTCACGCACGCCCTGGTACGTATTGAAGAAGGTGATGAACAGCACCATCGTCGCGCCCAGTGCCACCTTGGAGGTGAGCCCCAGCCCGAACCACATCACAAAGATGGGCGCGAGCAGAATCCGAGGGATCGCGTTGACGATCTTGATGAACGGGTCCAGCACCTCGGCCGCCAGCTTGGACAAGCCCAGCCACAACCCCAGGCTGATGCCCATCAACGTGCCGATGCCGAACGAGAGAATCGTCTCGGCCAGGGTGATGGCCAGGTGCGTATAGATATCGCCGCCGGTAAACCACTCCCAGATGCGCGCGACGATGGACGACGGCATCGAGAAGTAGAACGGATCGACGATGCCCGCGCGGCCAAAGCCCTCCCACGAGCCGAACAGCACCAGCACCACGGCAAGCTGGGTCAAGCGGATCTTGGTCTTGTGCGCGAGACCCGTGCGCGGGGCGCTCATCGTAGGCATCGCGTTAGTGCTGGACGGCATGGCTCTTCTCCACTTCAGTGCCGAGGATCGACCAGATCTCGCGATACAGGCGGATGAACGCGTCGGACATGTTGATTTCAGACACGTTGCGCGGGCGCGGCAGCGTGATGGCGACATCGCCAACCGGGCGGCTGGCCGGCCCGGCGGACATCACCACCACACGGTCGGCCAGGGCAATCGCCTCTTCCAGGTCGTGCGTGATGAACAGCAGCGACTTGCGGTCTTCCTGCCACAGGCGCAGCAGCTCGCTCTGCATCAGGTGGCGCGTGTGCACGTCCAGCGCCGAGAACGGCTCGTCCATCAGCACGATCTTGGGCGAGAGGATCAGCGTCTGCGCCATGCTGATGCGCTTCTTCTGACCGCCGGAGAGCTGGTGCGGATAGCGCGCCTCGAAGCCCGCCAGGCCCACCTTCTTCATCCACGGACGGGCGCGCTCGCGGGCCTCATCCACCGGCATGCCTTGGAACACCAGACCCAGCGCGACGTTGTCGAGCGCCGTCTTCCAGGGCAGCAGCGAGTCCTGCTGCATCATGAAACCGGCATTGCCATTGAGCCCGGTCAGCGGCTCGCCAAATACGTTGACGGTGCCGCCGGCCGGCTTAAGCAGCCCGGTCACGGCGTTGAGCAGCGTGCTCTTGCCGCAGCCGGTCGGGCCCACCACTGCCACGAACTCGCCTTCACCGATCGACAGGTCGACACCCTGCACCGCCGTGAAGCTGCCGAACCGCACCGACACCTGATTGAGCTGGACCGCCGGCAAACCGGCGTGCAGCCGGCCACCTGCGGCCTGGGAAGAGGAAAGCATGGGCGTCTCCTTGAACGCGCCGATCATCGTGCGTTCTGTTTGATGGAATATAGTTCTATTTTATAGGCTAGCAATCAGACAAATAAGCCGCGTAAACCCGTAAACACGACTGACTCAGTCTGATAGCTGCTCAGGATCACTCAGTGATTGCTGCTTAATGTTCCTCCCAAAGGAATATTGTTCTATCAAGAAGAATTCACGAGAAGGGAAATATTTGTGAGCCAACCCTAAAGTTTTCCGCCCGCTTCCCGTTCAAGGGCGTACTGACTAGCGAGATGGCGATGCAACTTTCTTCCTCCCCCGTTTCCAGCACTGCGGGCACCGGCGCCTCGGGCGGCGGGAGCAATCCGGCAAACGAAATCGAACGCCTGCAGCGCCAGCTCAAAAACCTGCAGAAGTCGATGGCGGAGCTGCCCAACCAAGGGCTGCCTCCCGACCAGGCCAAAGAGCAGGCACAGCTTTTGAGCCAGCAGATCCAGATCGTGCAGGCACAGATCGCACGCCTTCAGGCCCAGAAGGGGTTGGAGCAGGCCGAGACCCAGGTCGAGAATCGTCACAACGAATCGAACTCCAGCAAGACCGAGGTCGCGGCCAAGGCACGCACGACCGACAAGGTCACCGGTTCGTCGTCATTGGCCGATGCACGGCTGCAAGCCCAGAAAGCCGCGCAGGCAACCCATCCGGCCAGCGCCGAAGCCATCGAACCGGCAGAGCCACCGCTGGTTTCGGTCCGAGCCTGACCGGCAGCACCCCGGCGGCGGCCCTGTTGTGATGGCGCACCCGCCGATCCCCACTTTGCTCACCAGCCATACCCTTCCAATGAGGGGAGGCCGGCGCGCGTCGGCAACGGCGACAATCGCCGCGCAGCCGCGATGTGTGCGGTATTGAGAACCCGCATGACCTCCGCCGCCAGCGACGCCCTGCCCCCCACCCACCCGACCGACCCAAACGCACCCGTCGATCCGCGTCCGGTGCGCGTGCCGTCCCGCAACTTCTTCGCCCGTCATTGGCGCGGTGACTACAGCCTCGTACGCTCGTACTGGCTGCATACCGCGCTGATGCAGTTTGGCGTGATGGCACTGAGCGCCGGCGTCACACACGCCTTGGCCCACAACGCGCCGGCACGCGCGGCCTCGTCAGCGCTGCTGGTGATCTATGTGCTCGGCATCATGCTGTGGATCTGGGCGGTGGTCGGCACGTGGCGCTCGGCCGAGCACGAACAGGCACGCAACCGGCAAGCGGGAATGAGCAACCTGTGGCCGTTCATCGCCAAGTTGATGATTGCGCTGGGCGCCATCGGCACAAGTTCGCGCGTGATCAACGATCTGCCGCGCCTGCAGGCGCACCTGCGCACTGCGCTCGGCGAGCAAGCCGCTTCGCCCTTTACCGTGGTACCGCAACGCGATGGACACGCCGTCCTCTTTACCGGCGGCATGAACGACGGCGCTGCCGATGCACTGGAAGCCGCCCTGCGCCGCGCACCCAACGCCACTGCCGTTGTGTTGCGCTCTGAAGGCGGCTGGCTGCGCGAAGGCACGCTGGTGGCCGATGTCATCCGCCGTCACCATCTGCGTACGTATGTGGAGCGCGCCTGCGCCTCCGCGTGCACGATCGCGTTCCTCGCTGGCGAGGACCGCGCCGCCGCGCCAGGCGCGCGCATCGGCTTCCATCGCCCGCGCGCGGTCGGCGCCGATCATGATCAAACGCCTGGCGCCACCGACAGCGAGCTGTGGGGCGCCTATGCCGCTGCGGGCTTGCCCGACGCGTTCATTCGCCGTGTGCAGAACACGCCGTTTGAGCAGATGTGGTTCCCCAGCGCGCAGGAGCTGCTGGATAACCATGTCGTCACGCGCGCCTCACCCGGTGGCGAATACGCGACCATGGCCACGCAACTCACCACGCGCGATGCACTGGCCGCCGAGCTGCGCGGCGGCGCGCTGTATGCAGCGCTGGAACGCAAATATCCGGCACACTTCAGCCGCCTGCTCGACACCGTGTGGCAGGCCCTGCAGCGCAATGCAAACGACGCCGAGGTCACGGCGCTGCTGCACACCCAGTCAGCCAAGCTGTACCGCGCACTGATCCCGACCGCGCCCGATGTGCTGCTGTTTGCTAATGCACAGCTGACCATTGACGAAGCGCACGCACTCCAACGCTTGAGCCCCGAAGCCTGCGTCGCCTACCTGGATGGCACGGCCGATGCCGCCGCCGCTGCCGCGCGGCTGCCGCGTGCATTGATCGCGCGCGAGCAAACCCTGTTCTCCGATCTGGTGCAGGCGGCGGACCCAGAACACGTACCCGTGGTCACCCGCGCGCAGGCCTTGCCCGCGCTGCAACTGGCCGTAGCAGCCCTGCCACTGCAAGAGCAACGCGTGCTGACCTTGCCCACACTGCGGCACACCACGCCGCCCGCCGAGCGCTGTCAGGCACTGATCGCTTTCGCGCATTCCATCCTGGCCCTGCCCGAAGCCGAGCGTGCGCTCGCACTGCGCGGCATGTACGCGCGCGCGTCTGCCCCAGACATGTAATTGCCGAGCTTTCTGGCGTGACGCGGCTGGTGTGCTGGAGGACGGCTCCAGCGGGCGAGGTTAGCTCTGATGCAAACCCTTGGCCGATATAGGCGCAAGCGCCAGTTCCGCCAAGGATTTCAATATGACGGCGGTCACACCCCAGATGTCATACGCCTGATCTGCCCAGTACCAGGAGCCAGCACGCTCCCCGTCCGCGTACTGCCGGGGCAGATCCGGATTCAGCAGCGTGGTCAGCGGCAACTCAAAGATCTCCTCGACTTCTGCAGGCGCAGCCGCCCACTCGGCCGCCTCTGACACGATGCCAACCACTGGGAAGATCGCGTGATTGCGTTTTCTTGTCTTGTGCAGCGGCAGGCATCCAATCAATTGGACTGCACTGGGCGCAATGCGAACCTCTTCCAACGCTTCACGCAGTGCGGTCGCGCCAACAGTGCCGTCGGACGCCTCAGGACGACCGCCGGGAAAACTGACATGCGAAGAGTATTCACTGAGCCCCGACGAACGCTTGGTCAGCAGGATCGTCGGCTCGCTGCGCGCCACGATCGGCACCAGGACCGCAGAGAATTTCCACTGCCCATCGTTGTCCGCAAGGTGTTGTTTGGCGGTGGGCCAATCCGTAGAGGCGGGAATCCGAAAGCCTTCCACGCCGCGCACGATCGCTTCCAGGACACTGCTGTCGGTTCCCATGTCTTCCTCCGGCTGTCCTGGAGTGAATAACACAAGCCAACAAATCGCGTGCAAGCGATCGGCGCCGGGAGATGGGAGATCGGGCTGCCGCGCTAAGCCGAGCGCAGCGCAGTCAGCGACACCCGCTGACGCCCTTGCGCGTCAAAGTTGTCGGGCAGCAGCCATTGCTCGAATGCGGCGCGCAGTTGGGGCCAATCGGCATCGATGATGGAAAACCACGCGGTGTCGCGGCTGCGACCCTTGTAGACCACCGCCTGACGGAAAATGCCCTCGAACTCGAAGCCCAGCCGCAGCGCAGCCTGCCGCGACGGCATATTCAGCGTGTCGCACTTCCACTCGTAGCGGCGATAACCAAGATCGTCAAACACGTGCTTCATCAGCAGGAACTGCGCTTCGGTCGACGCCGGCGTGCGCTGTACCAACGGCGAGAACGTAACGGCTCCGACCTCCACCACGCCGTGATCCGGCGTGATGCGCATCAGCGCCAGCGTGCCAACGGGGCGATCGGTGCGCGCGTCGATCACCGTGTACTGCAGCGGATCACGCTTGGCCGCAATGCGCTCGATATAGGCACGAAACGCACCCGCATCGGTAAATGGGCCTTCCATCAGGTAGGTCCAATCGCGGCCGTCCTGTGCCTGGCCAAAGGCCTCGAACAGCGCATCTGCATGGCGCGCGGCGTCCAACGGCTCCAGCCGGCAGTAGCGGCCGGTCAACGGCGCATGCGGCGGCAGCGGCCGGGGGCTCCAGTTCGGCAAAGCGTTGCCGATGGGTTGTTGGAAGGGGTTCAGCGTTGTGGCAGTCATACGAAACCATGGGTCGGGGCATCAATACAGCACGACCGTACCGAATTTCATGGTTCCGAGGAAAGAGCCATGGCACCCCAACACGATAGAACCACGGTCGGCCGCGCTGCATGCGGATTAGTCCGTTCGGCGCCCTGCTACGTGGCAATAGCGCCCAACTGTGTGAGTCGATATGTTGTCGACCGGGGGAGGACAGCGCCAGGAAACGGCGCGGGCACGCGCTTTGCCGCACGGCAAGCGCGCGTCCGCATTCGAGATGCACGTTCATCGGCAGACGCCTCGGTCAGCTGTCTTCTTTCAGGAGCCCACGCGTGGCGCCATTGCTCAGCAGGTGGATTCGCCAGTACGCCCGCACCGGATGTGCCCTCACGTTGTGGGCTGCCGTTGCCTGCCTGGCACCATGCAGCCCGGCGCTGGCCAGCCCCAAATTCACCAACCTGGCCACCGCGCGCGTTGACGCCAACGCAACCGTTGCCCTGCCGCGCACATGGGGGCCGCTTCAGTTGAACCACGATGCGCCCATCGCCTCGGTTGCCGGGACAATCAACTCGCCGTTCGGGCCGTCACGCCTGGTGTTTGCGCAACAAGCCACGCCAGCCGAGGGCTTCGGCCTGGTCACGGTGCGCAAATCCGATTTCGAAAAGGGCGCGCCGCAGTATCTGGAGACCATCCCGCCGCGCGATCTGGCCATCCTGCTCAACCACATGGAATCGCGCGTGCACGGCGACCGCCCGGTCTGGGCCATGCGCCTGATCCGCGGCAAAGCACCCTCGCAACGGCTGCTGGGCGAACGCCGCGTGATCTACTGGGAGGGCGAGTGGCATACCTCCAACAACCAGACGGCGATGGTCCGGGGCTATGCCTTCTTCGGCAACGGCGCGGTCTACCTGCTGCGTGTGTTCGGAGCCGCCGGGCACAACCAGCCGGAATTTGCCGAGGAAGCCCGCTTTGCCGATGCGGTGGCCGCCACCTTCCGCACGAAGTAGGCGACCTATTTTTGTTGCGTAGCAACATCACTTGCGCGGGCGTCGGCCAACCGCAGCGCAAGCGCAGGCCGCGCCACGCAAGCTCTGAAATTTGTTGTTACCTTTGGAACAGTCTGTTCACCCCCCACCATATTGTTCTTCCGCATTGCAACACCTAAACTTCGCCACAGTTGTTCAGACATCGATTGCCTGGACATACATGCAAGTGTTGTAAGGAGAGCAATCATGAAATGGTTTGATATCGGCGCCGTCATGGCCGCCTGGATCGCAAGCTGCGTCGCAGCAGGCTGGCTCATCAGCGCAGCCTCCTTCCTGGCCTAACCCCCAGGTAAGACCCGGGCCCCGCCCCAGAAGCAAAAACGGCCGAGCAGGACCCCTTCCCGCCCGGCCTGGAATTCAAGTCGATGGGTTCGTCAGGTGCGTGTCAGGCGCCCTTGGCGCCCGCCCACTGGACGAACCGGTCGACAAACCCCTGCAGGAACTGGCGCGTGCGCGCCTCCGTCACCCCGCCCTGGGCGTCGAACGGTTCCCCCGCAAAGTGGAAGAACACCTCCGGCAACGGCACGATCTGCACGCCCACGGCCGAGAGCACGTTGCGCAGCTGTGCCTGCGCCAGGGCCGTACCGATCGCCCCCGGTGATGCCCCCGCAATGCCCGCCGGCTTGCCACCCCACACGCTCTGGCCGTACGGCCGCGAACCCCAGTCGATCGCGTTTTTCAGCACGCCCGGAATGCCGCGGTTGTATTCCGGCGTGACGAACAGCAGCGCGTCCAACCCTGCCACCTCAGCCTTGAAGCGCTGCACAGGCTCGGGCAGGCTGCCGTCCAGATCCTGGTTGTACAGCGGCAACTCGCCAATCTCGATGATCCTGGCGGTGGCGCCAGCCGGCAGCAGGCCAATCAGCGCGTGCGCCAGCTGACGGTTGAACGACGCCTTGCGCAGGCTGCCGACGATGACACCAATAGTCAGATTGCTCATGAGGACTCCTCGCTCGACAAAGGTTCAGACAGAGGGTTGAACGCTGCGCGGCCCTGAAGGCGATCCCCTATTCCGCCCGGGCCGGCTCGGCCAGCGCTGCGCGTTTGTTCAGGCGGTCAATGAGACCGAACATCAACGGGTTCAGCAGGATCGACAGGATGGCCGCCGCCAGCAGCAGGCCACGGGCGCGCACCGGCAGGATCTCCAGGCTGATGCCCAGACCAATCAGGATGAACGAAAACTCGCCGATCTGCGCGAGGCTGGCGGAAATCGTGAGCGCCGTGCGGTTGGCGTGGCCAAAAGCGCGCACCACCGCAAACGCTGCCAGCGACTTGCCCACCACCACGATCAGCACCGTGCCCAGCACCGCCCAGGTGTCGTCAACCAGCACGCTCGGGTCGAACAGCATGCCGACTGACACAAAGAACAGCACCGAGAAGGCGTCGCGCAGCGGCAGCGATTCTTCCGCCGCCCGCTGGCTGAAGGGGGATTCGGCCAGCACCATGCCGGCAAAGAAGGCGCCCAGCGCGAACGACACCCCAAACAGCACCGTCGCGCCGTAAGCCACGCCCAGCGCAGTCGCCAGCACACCCAGGCGGAACAGCTCGCGGCTGCCGGTCATGACAATCCGCTCCAGCATCCACGGAATCACGCGACGGCCCACCACCAGCATCAGCGCCGCAAAGGCCACCACCTTGCCCAGCGTGATGGCCAGCACGCGGACGATGTCCCACGCGCCCACGGTCGTACTGCCCGCGCCGCCCAGCGCCCCTGAGAGTGCCGGCAGCAGCACCAGCGTCACCACCATCACGAGGTCTTCGACGATCAGCCAGCCGACGGCGATATGGCCTTCGTGCGAGTTATCAATGCCACGGTCTTCCAGCGCCTTGAGCAGCACCACCGTGCTGGCCACCGACAGTGCCAGGCCGAACACCAGCCCCGGGCCCCAATCCCAGCCGAGCAGCCAGGCCAGCCCCATGCCCATCAGCGTGGCGAGCGCAATCTGCCCAAGCGCCCCCGGGATGGCAATGGACTTGACCGCCAGCAACTCCTTCATCGAGAAATGCAGCCCCACGCCAAACATCAGCAGGATCACGCCCAGCTCGGCCAATTGCGGCGCGAGGCTCTGATCTGCCACGAACCCCGGCGTGAACGGCCCCGCCACCACCCCCGCCACCAGATAGCCCACCAGCGGCGGCAGGCGCAGGCGGTGCGCGATGGTGCCGAAGATGAAGGCCAGCACCAGGCCACCAATCACGGTGGAGATAAGCGGGGTGTCGACGTGCATGCGTTCCTGGGAAAGGGGGTGCAGGTTGAAAGACGGGTGCGGCGGTACGGCGTCGTGCTGGAAAAGGGCCGGGTCGGCCCTTGTGCGACATCCGCGATGGCAATTTGTTCACATTGCGTCACAACTATAAGGGATGCCCTTAGGCGAACCTTACGACGCAAATGTCATGCAGAAGACATCGCCGCCGGAGCGCCACTCCTACACTGCGCCGCAGACCCGCCCCTCCGAGGCGGACCAGGAGACAACACATGCGCTACGCCAACAAGGTCCTCTCCGTGAACGAGGCCATTGCCCACGTCCGCAGCGGCAGCCGGCTGATGCTGGGCGAATTCGTGGGCGCCGGCGAGCCCGCCTGCTGCATCGAGGCGCTGCTCGCCAGCGACATCAACCAGCTCACGCTCATCGCCAACACGTCGGGTCTGCGCGGCGGCTTCCTCAAGGCCAGGTTGTTCGCCTCGGGCCAGTTGGCGGAGTACATCGGCACGCACGTCGGCACCACGGATGAATCGACGCAGGCATACCTAAGCGACAGCGTGCGCGTGGCCGAATTCTTCCCGATGGGCACCTGGGCCGAGAAAGTGCGCGCCGGGGCCCTGGGCCTGGGCGGTGCGCTCGTGCCGGTGGGCGTGGGCATCCTCGACCAGCCGGGGATGTTTCCGCAACGCGGCGCGCCCAAGCCGACGATCACGGTGGACGGCATGACCTGCTTCGTGGAGCCGCCCCTGCGCGCCGACGTGTCGATCATCAAGGGCTGGCGCGCCGACACCTTCGGCAACGTGGAGTTTCGCGGCACCGCGCTGCAGAACCAGCGCGACATCGCCATGGCGGGCGACTACACCATTGTCGAAGTGAACGAGATCGTGGAGGTGGGCACGATTCCGCCCGAACGCGTGGGCTGCCCGGGCGTGTTCGTCAATGCGGTGGTGCAGGGGTTGTCATTGGAAGACCAGCACGCGCTCTACAAGCAGCACTGGACCAAGCTCGGGCGCCTGCCGGCCGCCGCGCAAGCCTGATCGCCCGACAACAAGCACAAGGAGACCGCAATGCACCCGCTGCCCGAGCACCCAAAGCAACGTATCGCCGCCCGCTGCGCGCAGGAATTGCGCGCGGGCGAAGTCGTCAACCTCGGCCTGGGCATTCCCACGCTCACGGCCAACTATCTGGATGCCGATGCCGGCGTCATCTTCCACACCGAGAACGGCGCCTTCGGCTTTGGCGGACGCCCGGCACTGGACGCCATCGACAGCGACATCACCAACGCCGGCTGTGAGCCGATCACGCTGCCGCCGGGCGCGGCCATCATGGACCTTGCCACCTCGCTGGGCGCGATGCGCAACGGCTACATCGACGTCACCATCCTCGGCGCCCTGCAGGTGGATGCGCTGGGCAACCTCGCCAACTGGGCGTGCGATCGCAACGGCAAGTGGTGGCCCGGCATCGGCGGTGCGATGGACCTGTGCTACGGCACGCGCAAGGTGATTGCCGCGCTGGCGCATACCGACAAGCACGGCAATTCGAAGATCCTGCCGCGCTGCACGCTGCCGCTCACGGGCCAGGGCTGCGTCAAGGTCATCGTGACCGAACATGCGGTGTTTGACGTGACCGACACGGGGCTCGTGCTGCGTGAAATCCTCTCGCATGCGACACTCGACGACATTCGCGCCATGACGGCAGCGCCGTTCACGCTGGCGCCGCTGTTGCAGATGCGTGCCGCCTGAGGCCTGAGGAACGTTCATGCCAACGACTGTCGACTGGTTCTTCGATGTCATCTCGCCGTTTGCCTACCTGCAACTGGAGCAGCTCGACCGGCTGCAGGCGGCGCACGATATCGTCATCCACCCACGCCCGATCGTGCTGGGCGCACTCCTGAACCACTGGGGCCAGAAGGGCCCGGCGGAAATGGCGCCCAAACGGGTGTTCACGTATCGGTATTCGCTCTTTCGCGCGCAACAGCTTGGCATTCCATTCCACATGCCGCCCGCGCATCCGTTCAACCCGATCAAGGCGCTGCGGCTGACGATTGCGATGGACGGCTCGCTCGATGCCGTGCGCGCGGTGTTCCGGCACATCTGGCGCGATGGCAACGATGTCGCATCGCCCGAGGGTTTTGCAGCGCTGTGCGAGGCGGTGGGCTTCGCAGAAGGCGTGACAGCTGTTGAGCAACCCGCCGTGAAAGATGCTCTGCGCCAGCACACAGATGCCGCCATCGCGCTCGGCGTGTTTGGCGTGCCAACGCTGGTGCACAACGGCGAGCTGTTCTGGGGCGAAGATGCGACCGATATGTTCGTGCGGTGCCTCACCACCGATTGGCTTGCCACACCCGAAGTGCAACGCGTGAGCACGCTGCCGGTGGGTATCCAGCGTGGCTGAGCACGACACAAACTCGCGCCCCGGCATCAGCCGCGCACGGCTGGCGCACATTGCTGCCTGGTCGATCGACTTGCCTGCCGATGAGGCCGACCGCGCCTGCGCCGGCATCGTCGAAAAGACCTACGCGCGCGGCGCCTGCATCTGCCCGAAGAACACGCTGCTGGAAAGCTGGACCGGCGTGGTCACGGGCCTCATCAAGATCGGCACGGTGTCGCCCGAGGGGCGCAGCGTCACATTCACGGGCGTGCCGGCCGGCGGCTGGTTTGGCGAAGGGACGGTGCTCAAGAACGAGCCGCGCCGCTACGACATCGTCGCGCTGCGCGACACGCGCATCGCCTTCATGGACCGCACTACCTTCATGTGGCTGGTCGAGAACAGCGTGGCCTTCAACCGCTTCCTAGTGAAGCAGCTCAACGAGCGGCTTGGGCACTTCATGGCGCTGCTCGAATACGACCGCCTGCTCGATGTCACGCCGCGCCTGGCGCGGTGCATCGCCTCGCTGTTCAATCCGGTGCTCTACCCCGGCGCGGGTGACCATCTGGAGATCACGCAGGAAGAACTTGGCCTGCTCTCGGGCATGACGCGACAGGTGGCCAACCAGTCATTAAAGGCGCTGGAGAAAGACGGCGTAGTGCGGCTGGAATACGGCGGCGTGACGGTGGTGGACCTGGAACGCCTGCGCAGTTACGGCGCCTGAGAGCGCCTGACTCTGTTAACGAATCTTCATCCGATCTAGCGGCCTGCAGCCGCTAGAATCGCGGCACAACAAGACAAGATCGTTACGCTGCGGCACGCGCACTGCGCTGCCCGTAGCTGAAAGAGGAACCAAGGTGGCGCACGACGTGCACACCTGCATCTATGCTGCCGATTCATCTGCTTTCCACCGGCAAGGCGCTGCCGGAGCAACGGGTCACGTCCGCAGAGCTGGATACGCGCCTGGGCCATGCAGCCGGTTACGTGCGCAAGAAATCAGGCATTGACGTGCGGCACCATGCCACGCTTGCCGAGCACCAGTCAGAACTTGCCGGCGGCGCCGTGCGCGATGCCCTGCGCCGCGCCAATGTGCCTGCCGCCTCCATCGATCTGCTGATCTCCGCCTCGGGCGTGCAAGAGCAGGCGCTGCCCAACACCGCCACGCGCATCCTGGAGCCTGCAGGGCTACCTGCCGGCACACCCGCGTTTGATGTCAACGCCAGTTGCCTGGGCTTTGTCACGGCGCTGCACGTAGCGGCCAACCTGCTGACGACGGGCGCGTACCGGCGCATTGCCGTGGTGGCGTCGGATCTTGCCTCGCGCGGCATCAACTGGAGCGATGCGGAAACCGCGCTGATCTTTGGCGATGGCGCGGCCGCTGTGATTGTCGAGGCAGCACCTGCGGCGTCCGGCACCGGCATCCACGCCTATCGCATGGAGACCTACCCTGCCGGCAAGACCTTCTGCGAAATTCCGGCCGGTGGCACGCGCCGCAACCCGCGCACAGGTGCGCAGCCATCGGACTACCTGTTCCACATGGACGGCAAGCGCGTGTTCAAGCTGGCCTCGCAGTTGATGGACGGCTTTCTCGAGCGCCTGTTCGCGGGCAGCCGCTATGCGCTGCGCGACATGCACGTGGTCGTGCCGCACCAGGCCAGCCACCTCGGCATGCAGCACCTGCGCAAACGATTGGGCGTGCCCGAGGCCAGCCTGGTCGACATCTACGCGCAGCACGGCAACCAGGTGGCCGCATCGATTCCCACTGCGTTGCATGAAGCCGTCACGCACGGGCGCATCGAATCGGGCCGCCCGGTACTGTTGGTGGGCACCGCAGCGGGCCTGTCGCTCGGCGGCATGGTGCTGACGACATGACGACACTGGTGACCGGCACCACAGGTGGTCTGGGCCGCAACGCCGTCGACGCGTTGCTGGCGCAGGGTGCGCGCGTGCGTGCCACCGGACGCGATGCCGCGCAGCGTGACGCCTTTCTTACGCGCGGTGCCGACTACGTGCCGGCCGATCTGGCCCGCCTCACGCCAGCCACGCTGGATGCACTGCTGGAGGGTGTCGATACGGTGTGGCATTGCGCGGCGCTGTCGTCGCCGTGGGGCGCCTATGATGATTTCTACGCGGCCAACGTGCGTGCCACGGCGGCTCTGGCCGAAGGTGCGGTCAAGCGCGGCGTCCGACGCTTCGTGCATATCTCCACACCGTCGATCTACTTCGACTACCAGCACCACGCGAACCTGCCCGAGACCTATCGCCCGGCCCGCTTTGCCAATCATTACGCGGCGACCAAGATGCTGGCGGAAGACGCGATTGCGCAGCAGGCATCCGCTCAAGACACAACACGCTTCGTCATCCTGCGCCCGCGCGGGCTGTTTGGTCCGCACGACCGCGTGGTGCTGCCGCGCATCCTGCATCTGCTGAAGCTGCGTGGCGGCACGCTGCCCCTGCCGCGCGGTGGCGCCGCACGCATGGACCTGACCTATCTGGAGAACGTGGTGCACGCCATGCAATGTGCCACCACGGCTGACGTGCCCAGCGGCACCGCGTACAACATCACCAACCACGCGCCCGCCACGCTGCGTGATCTGCTGGACCAGTTGCTGGGGCAACAGCTTGGCTTGCGCTACCGCATCCGCGCGGTGCCGTATCCCGCCATGGCGCTGGCGGCGCGCCTGATGGAAGCGGCCAGCGGCATTACGCACCGCGAGCCGCTGCTCACGCGCTACAGCGCCGCCGCGCTGCACTACGACATGACACTCGCCAACGACCGCGCGCGCATCGAACTCGGCTACGTGCCGCCCATCGACATGGCCGAAGGCATCCGCCGCACGGCTCACTGGCTACGCGAACATGGCAACCGCATATGGCAACGCTAACGGTCTTTGAAGCCGGCTACTGCACGCACACCGCCTGCGTGGCGCTGCGCGGTGCAGGCCTGCGCACGTGTGCATTTCCAGCGCGCGCATGGTTGATCGAAACCGCCGGCCGCCGCTGGCTGTGGGACACGGGCTACGCCTCGCACTTTCACGACCACACACGCAGCGGCCTGTTTGCGATCTACCGCAAGGTCACACCGGTGTACTTCGATACGTCCGAGTCGATGGCGGCACAGCTTGCGCAACAGGGGCTGCGGCCGGCTGACCTGGACGGGCTGATCGTCTCGCACTTCCACGGTGACCACGTGGCCGGTCTGCGCGACTTCCCCGGTGTGCCCGTCGTCTGCTCCGGTGAAGGCTGGAGGCGCCTGCGCGCGCTGCGCGGCATCCCAGCATTGCGGCGCGCCTTCGTGCCAGGGCTGATTCCCGAAGATTTCGAAGCGCGCACGCGCTTTGTCGAGCAGTTCGAGCAAGTTGCGCTGCCGCCCGAGCTGGCGCCGTTCACGTCGGCATGGGCCTTGCCAGACAGCAATGGCGACGTATTGCTCGTGCCGCTGCCGGGCCATGCCGCCGGGCACATCGGCGCCTTCATTCGCACGCACGAGGGCTGGGTGCTGCTGGCGGCTGACGCGGCATGGTCTCCGCTGAGCTATCGCGAGCTGCGCGGGCCATCGGTTTTGGCGTACACCATCATGGAAGACCGCCACGCCTACTTCGACACGCTGCGCAAGCTGCACGCACTCGATGCGGGCGGCCACGTGCGCATCCTGCTCACGCACGAGGGTGCGCTGTGACGGCCTTTCACCGCCTGCTGTGGTCGTACTGGCAAGCGCGCCGTTTTCGTCCGGCCAACCGTGCCGCGCTGGAGGCGCATCAGCAACGCCAGATTGCGCGCTTCACGCAGCGCGTGCTCACGCGCAGCCCACACTTCCGCGCGTTCGTATCGAAGCCGATGCACGCGTGGCCGCTGATGGACAAGGCCACGATGATGGCCAACTTCGACGCCATGAACACCGCCGGCCTGCGCCTGGACGACGTACTGTCCTGCGCGCGCCAGGCTGAGCAATCGCGGGACTTCCGGCCGATGGTCGGCCCGTATTCGGTGGGCCTGTCTTCCGGCACGTCGGGCGGGCGCGGCGTGTTTGTCGTCAGCCCTGCGGAACGCGCCAAATGGGCCGGCATCCTGCTCGCCAAGCTGCTACCGCGCGGGTTGCTGCATGGTGAACGTGTCGCCCTGTTCCTGCGTGCCAACAACAACCTGTACACGGCGGTGCGCAACCCGTGGCTGACGTTCGCGTTCTTCGATCTGTTCGCGCCGTTTGATTCGCACCGCGCGCCGCTGGAGGCATTGCGGCCAACCATTGTCGTGGGGCCCGCGCAGGTGCTGCGCGCGCTGGCGCTGGAGAAGCTGGCCGGACGGCTGGACATCGCGCCGGTGCAGGTGCTGTCCGGCGCCGAGGTGTTGGAGCCGATGGACCGCGCGCTGCTGGCACAAGCCTTTGGCAACGTCGGCGAGGTCTACCAGGCCACCGAGGGCTTCCTGGGCGCTACCTGCTCGCACGGCACGCTGCACCTGAACGAAGCGCACGTGCACATCGAGCCGCAGTGGCTGGACGACCGCCGCTTCGCGCCCATCGTCACGGACTTCACGCGCAGCACGCAGCCCATCGTGCGCTACCGGCTGGACGACATCCTCATCCGCCGTGACCCTGCGCTACCGCCCTGCCCCTGCGGCAACCCCGCGATGGCCATTGAGCGCATCGAAGGCCGCTGCGACGACACGCTCGTCCTGCCCGCACACGGCGGCGGCACCGTCACGCTGTTTGCCGACGTGTGCTCGCGCGCCCTGGCGCAAGCGCTGCCGCTGCAGGCCGACTACCGCCTCGTGCAGACCGATGCGCAAACGCTGGCGCTCTCCATCCAACCCGCCGATGCCAACATCACCCGCACGTGCGAGGCGCATCTGGCGGACGTCTTTGCCTGCCAAGGAGTCGACATGACCCGCGTGAAATGGCACCCGGCACCGCAAGACATTGCGACCGACTTCACCACCAAGCGGCGTCGCATCGTCCGGCTTGCACCAACCGAGGCTGCACGATGAGCCCGTTCGCTACGCGCCTGCGGCATATGGCATTGGGCTGGTGCTCGGTCGGCCTCGTCTACGGCACGTGCGGTGTTCTGCAAGGCGCGGGCACCGTGGTGCCTGAGACGGCGCTGGACCGCGCCATACCGTTCAGCACGTCGGGCATCTGGCTGTACCTGTCATTCTTTGCACTGATTCCGCTGGCGTATCTGCTGGCCGATGCACACCGGCTGCGCTGGCTGGAACGCGCCATGCAGATGAGCGCGCTGGTGAGCGGCGCGGTATTCCTGCTCTGGCCGACCACACTGCACTACCCGCCGCTGGTGGACGGGTCCCTGCCGGCCAGTGTGCAACGCATGCTGATCGCCATGGATTCGAGCCAGAACTGTCTGCCCTCACTGCATGGCGCGCTCACGGTGCTCTCTGTCTGGGCGCTGGCCAATGCGCGCAAACCAGTCCGCACGCTGCTGGCGGCGACGTGGGGGCTTGGCGTGCTATACGCGACCATCCAGACGCGTCGGCATGTGGCACTCGACCTGTCCGCAGGCGTCGCAGTGGGCATGCTGTGCGGCATGGCCGTGCGCCAATGGCTGACGCGGCCCGCTCCCACCCTCTCGATTGAAACCGTATCGACATGAATGCATTTGCCCTGCCGCTGGCCCTGATGCTCGGCTGCGTGCTGCTGGAGCTGGCTGCGCTCAAATGGTGGCGTGGCCAGCCGCTGCCGTGGCGTGACGTCATCCTCAACCTGAATTCTGGCCACGTGCTGATGTGGCTGTGCCGCGGCCTGGAGGTGGCTGGCTTCACCTGGCTGTATGCCAATGCCAGCCTGCATTGGGTGGATGGCTGGCACCCCGTCATCGGCTGGGCTTTTGCCTTCGTCGCGTGGGACCTGGGCTTCTACTGGCTGCACCGTACGCACCACCGGTTCGGCTTCCTGTGGGCCATCCATGCGGTGCATCACGAGGGGGAGCACTTCAACCTGTCGCTGGGCGTACGCAATGCGTGGCTGTCGTCGCTGACTTCGCTGCCGTTCTTTGTGCCGCTGGCACTGCTGGGCGTGACACCCGAGATGTTCGTGGCGGTCTCGGGCCTGCACTACTCCGTGCAGTTCTACAACCATTGCGGGCTGGTGGGCAGTTCCGGCGTGCTCGACAAGTTCATGGTCACGCCCGCCAACCACCGCGTGCACCACGGCTGCAACCCGGAATACATCGACCGCAACTTCGGCGGCACGCTGCTCCTGTGGGACAAGCTGTTCGGCACCTACCAGCGCGCACTGCCCGACGTGCCGATCCGCTATGGCGTGCACAAACCCACGCACAGTGACAACCCGTTCTGGGCCAACATCGTGCCGGCACTGCACTGGCTCGGCCTGCGCGCACCGCATCTGCAGCGCGACACGCGCGTAACCCCCGCTGGCTGGATCGCCACCGGCGGCGTTCTGCTCTTTGGCGTGGTGATCGACTACGTGCGCACCGATGGCTTCTGGCCGGGTCATTGGCAGGCCGTGTGGTTTGCCCTCATCCTGCTGTTGACGGTGGCACTGGGTGGTCTGTCGGATGGGTGCGCTTGGGGCCGCTGGCTGTGGGCGTTGCTGGCGCTGACCCTGCCAGCGCTCATGATCGGCGCGTGCAGCGCGGGGGATGCGCTCTCCAATGGTCTGACCATCGCGCTTGGCGTGCATGGTCTCGCCTGTGGCCTGTGGCATGCGCTGCGTACCAGCGCGCACTTGCAATCTTCACCACATGCCGAATCTCAGTAAGCTCCCTAAGCTCCGGTATGCCTCGCCGCGTTCATCCACGCTGGCGGATGACCTGCGCCGCGCTGCGCACGACTACCTGCAGGCAAATGGCGACCACCGCTTTGCGGACCTCGGCCTGATCGTCAAGGGTCTGTTCCTCGCAGCCAGTGCGGCACTGCTGTATGCCGCCATGGTCACGGCCAAGGGCCCGATCGTCTTCGTACTGGCGTATCTCGCGTTTCCGTTCTTGGCGATGATGCTGGCCATGAACGTGCTGCACGACGGCGCGCACCGAGCGCTGTCGCCGTGGGCGTGGCTGGACAGCGCAATGATCCGGCTCACGGCCATCCCGCTGGGCATCGAACCTGCGTACTGGACGGTGCGCCACGTGCACTATCACCACGCACACGCCAACATCGAACACTACGATCTGGACACCGCCGCCAACCGCTTTTTGCGGCAGACGCCGTTCCAGCCGTGGTATCCGCAGTTTCGTTATCAGCATCGCTACTGGCCGCTGATTGCCGCGCTGTCGCTGCCGTATATCAACTGGATCTACGACTGGTCAGATCGAGTCGGCCTCACGGCCCTCAAGGCAGACCGCGTGCTGCCTGGCCTGCGTGGGTGGGCAACCTTCCTGTGTGCAAAGGCGCTGCATCTGCTGACGGCTGTGGCCGTGCCTGCCTGGGTGGCGCATCAGATTGGACTTGGATGGGGCTGGGTGGTGTTCGGCTACTTTGTCGGGCAGATGCTGGCATCGTGCGTGCTGGTGGCATTGATCCTGGGCACGCACTGGGCCGATGTGGCGTTCTATCTGCCGCCCGAATCCGGCCAGGTGCCGCACACGTGGCATGAGCATGCCTTCCACACCGCGTGCGACTGGCAGCCGCAACCGGCATGGGTCGGTTACTGGCTGGGTGGCCTGAACTGGCACCTGACGCACCACCTGTTCCCGACCTATAGCCATCGCCACTATCCAGCGCTGGCTGCGCGCGTGGCGGAAGTTGCGCGTACGCACGCGCTCGACTACCGCGCGCTCACCTATCCGGAACTCCTCGCTGCACAGCAGACCTTTCTGCGTGCAATGGGTGAGCGGCCAAGCTGACGCCCCGGCCGTCACCGCCTCGCGCTGCACACACCCCTCAGTTGCGCGCCTCGACCGCATGCACGGCATCGAGGATGACCTTCGCCACATCCTGCGGCCGCGACTGCTGCGGCACGTGGCTCGTCGGCAGGCTCGTCACCTTGGCGCCGATCTTCTTGGCCATGGCACGCTCCAGGTCCGGCTGAATCATCCGGTCGTGTTCACTGACGATGAACCACGAAGGCTTGCTCTGCCATGCGGCCACCGTGGTCCGCTCACCAAACGCCGTTGCCTTGATGGGCCCCTGCGTAGCCGCCATCACGCGAGCCTGGGCAGTTGGCACGTCCTGCGCGAAATCGCTCGCCAGCGCCGCGGCGGGTAGCGAGAGATAACCGTTGGCATCTGCCACCAGTTTGCCGATGCCGGGCGCGGGCGCGTAGTCCTTGCCAACCTCTTCTGTCGACTGGCCTGCATCCGGCGCAAAGGCAGCCACGTAGACCAGCCCGGCAACCTTGCCGTCTGCGCCGGCTTCGGTGATCACCGTACCACCCCACGAATGCCCCACCAGCACGACCTTGCCGGCCTGATTGCCGATGGCGCGGCGTGTGGCGGCCACGTCGTCGGCCAGTGAGTTCAGCCCGTTCTGCACGGCCTGCACTTTCACGCCCTTGGCCTGCAGCAGCGGAATGACCTTGGCCCAATCGGAGCCATCGGCAAAGGCGCCGTGCACGATCACCACGGAAGGTTGGTCGGCACCTGCAGCCAGGAGGGGCGCACTGGTGGCCATGCCGAGCGCGAGCATTGCGAGGGAGACAGCGTTGCGTTTCAACATGTCGATTCCTGAGTCTTTAAGCGAGTGTTCAGAGGATGAGGTGGTCGCGGGGCACGCGCTGCGTCAGGCGTGGGCGCCGTCGTAGTACGGGTCAGCACTGCGTGCGCCGTCGGTATAGGCATCGGCTGCGCGTGCACCGTCCGTGTAGATGTCGGTCGAGCGAGCGCCTTCGGTGTACACGTCGCGTGCCTCTTGAACCGAACGCGCACCTTCGGTGTACGGGTCGCGTGCACTGCCAAACGCGGTGGCAGCGTGCGCACCAACAGCGGCAACGGCGAGTGCAACAACAGCGAAAGACTTGGCGAGATTGCGGGTCATGATCGTTCTCCTAAGAAGAGTGAAGACTGCGTTGGGGATTGCGCGGTCCGGCGTTGCTTCGTATCGGTGCAGCGTCTGGCCACGGAATGCATTTAAGCGGACGGACGTATCCCGTACGTAGCAGCAAGCAGCCCGTTTTGTCTGACCGTGTACCCCCGTCATGGCCAGATACATACGCATACAAAACCCCGGTCACCGCAGTCCGTTGGTACACAGCGATACAAATCGGCAGAACGGTGAAACATGCGGGATACACCGCGATCGTCCAATGCAGGGAACGAGGTCGGCTGGACCATTCCTGGACCCTCCCTCGTCATCCATCCTTGATTACAGGAGTTCCCATGCAACCGATCCGAATCGCCGCCGCCCTGCTCGTGCTCGCAGGCGCCGTTGTTTCCCATAGCGCATCCGCTCAAGCCGGCGGCGTGCAACGTGCCGACCTGGTTCACCACGACCTGAGCGCGAATGGCTACGAAACCCTGCAGGTGCGCGTTGACTTTGATGAGAAGGCGTTCGCCCCCAAACACGCACATCCGGGCGAAGAGATCGCCCACGTGTTGAAGGGTGCGCTTGAGTACCGCCTGGATGGCCAACCGCCGGTGACGCTGCAAGCCGGTGAATCGCTGTTCATTCCGGCCGGTGTGGCGCATTCGGCAAGAAATGTCGGCAGCGGCAAGGCATCGGAGTTGGCGACCTACGTTGTCAGAAAGGGCGAGCCGCTCGTCCAACTCGCCCAGTAACCGTATTCATCCAACCACTTGAGAGCGTCCCCAATGTCGAACCCCATCAACCTCCGTCGCCGCCGCCTTCTCGGCACCACCATCGCCAGCATTGGCGTGCTCGATCTCGGGCTGGCCGAGCTTGTGCATGCGCAGCCTGCGCCTTCCGCATCAAATGCTCTGTTGGGCGGCCAGGCCAACCCGTTCGGCACCCTGCAGCAGATTGATGCGGGCGTGCTCAACATTGGCTATGCGGATCTGGGCCCCAAGGACGGCCCCGCCGTGATCCTGCTGCACGGCTGGCCGTATGACATCTACAGCTACGCAGAGGTGGCGCCGGCACTGGCAGCCGCCGGCTATCGCGTGCTCGTGCCGTACCTGCGCGGCTATGGCACGACGCGCATCCGCTCGGCCGATACGCCGCGCAACGGGCAGCAGGCGGCGCTGGCGGTCGACATCATCGCGTTCATGGATGCGCTCAAGATCAAGCAGGCCCACTTTGGCGGCTACGACTGGGGGGCACGCACCGCGGACATCATCGCGGCGCTGTGGCCGGAACGGTGCAAGACGCTGGTTTCCGTAAGCGGCTACCTGATCGGCAGCCAGGAGGCAAACCGCAAGCCGCTGCCACCGGCTGCGGAGTTGGCCTGGTGGTACCAGTTCTACTTCACGACGGAGCGCGGCGCGCAGGGCTATGCCGCCAACTGCAAAGACTTCAACCGCCTGATCTGGAAACTCGCCTCGCCCACCTGGAAGTTTGACGACGCCACCTACGACCGCAGCGCCGCCGCGTTCGACAACCCAGACCACGTGGCCGTCGTCATCCACAACTACCGCTGGCGCCTGGGGCTGGCCCAGGGTGAATCGCAGTTCGACGCGCTGGAAAAGCGCCTGGCCGCTGCGCCCTCCATTACGGTACCCACCATCACCATGGAAGGCGATGCCAACGGCGCACCGCATCCGGAACCGTCGGCCTATGCGAAGAAGTTCGCGGGCAAGTACCAGCACCGCAACATCGGCGGCGGCATTGGGCACAACCTGCCGCAGGAAGCGCCCAAGGCGTTTGTACAGGCAATGCTGGATGTGGCACGGCTTTGAGATGCGGCGGATCTGCGTCTGCGTGCTGAGGCTGCGCTGTACATCGTGGCGCAGCCTCTTCAATGGCAGTCGACTGGCTCCGGACTTAGAGCGCCGAAATCAACCCCTGCGGCAACCCGCGCGTCACCACCAGCAGCGTCATCACCGCCGGCATGGCGGCGGCGGCCAGCACCGTCTGCGCGGCGGTAATGCCCGCCATGAGTGGTGCATCGCCGCCAAGCTGGCGCGCCATGATGTAAGACGACGATGCTGTCGGCAGTGCCTGGAACAGCAGCGCCACCATCAGCGCCACATCGGTCAGCCCGATGGCATGGCCCACCACCAGTGTCAACACCGGCATGGCCAGAAACTTGACGAACGACGACACGAACACCGGTTGCGCCCACGAGCGCACGCCGCTGAAGTTCAGCGCCGCGCCCA
The DNA here is from genome assembly GCF_000801955.1 of Ralstonia sp. A12. Lineage (GTDB taxonomy): Bacteria > Pseudomonadota > Gammaproteobacteria > Burkholderiales > Burkholderiaceae > Ralstonia. Next base: position 27,794 of record NZ_JSZO01000011.1, on the reverse strand, counting down.
CACACAGCAGGCCAAGCGGCATGGAAGCCACGCCGAGCGAGCGCACCGCGGGCTCGATCAACGTTGGAACCTGCACGCCAGCGATCTGCATACCGATGCCCAGCACACACGCCACCACCAGCGGGTTCGTCACAATCTGGCGCGCGAGGGCCTTGCCGCTCAGCCGCACCGAACCGAAACGCGCAAACACCAGCACGCACAGCAGATTGACGGTCGGCACGATGGCCGCGTTGCACACGGCAGCCAGCGCAATGCCTTTCGCGCCGAAGAGCCCCGCAGCAAGCGACACGCCCACGTAGTTGTTGAAACGCACCGCGCCTTGAAACACCGACGTGAACGCCGCGCCATCCACACGCATCCAGGGTCGGGTCAGCACCAAGACCGCCGCCACCACCACCGTTGCAACGATCAGCGTGCCGGCCAGCGGCAGGACCGGCAGGGCCTGCAGGTGCGCACTCGCCAATCCGTGCGTAAACAGCGCGGGCAGCAGGATGTAGTAGCAAAGTCGCTCTGCCTGCGGCCAGAACGCATCGGCAATGAATCCGGTGTGCTTGAGCCCATAACCGAGCGCAACCAGAAGGGCGACTGGCGCCAGCGCCAGCAGGATGGCGGCAGTCATCGCGATGCTCCCGCACGGCAATGCATGCCCGGTATGGAAGGGATCAGGGGAAAGAGGCGGGACAACATGGCGGTGCTCGATCAAAACAGGAACACCATCACGCTATCACGCCGTGACAGCAGTAATGATTGTGATTGATCGTGTGATCAACGAGAAATACTCATGGCAGATTCGACCACGGCATCGGCCAATGCCTGGGTAAAGCACTGTGCTGGGCGCGACTGATGTTCAAGCAGAACGACTGCGCGGCGCGTCTGCGGCTGGCCGAACGGCAAGCGTGTAATGGGCGGCAGTTGCGTCAGCACGGAGTCGGACAGCGCTACCACGGCCGCGCCCAGGCCACTCGCCACCATGCGCACGATGGTGTCCTTGTTGTCGAGCACCATCTCTTCACGCACCCGTACGCCCAGGCGGCGCAGCTCCGCGGCAATCATGCGGCCGGCCCAAGCCTGCGCATCAAAGCGGATGAACGGCAGCTCGGTCAGCAGCGCACGCGCGTCGTGCTTGGCATATTGCGGCGGGGCCAGCAGCCAGAAGCGGTCTTCATAGAGCGTTGACCACACCAGCTCTGCCGGGTGCGGCCGCACGGGCTGCGAGGTGATGGCGGCATCCAGTTCACCATCGGCCACGCGCTGCGCAAGCTCGGCCGACATGCCAGCCGCCACGTGCACACGCAGTCCAGGGTGATCGCGCCGCAAGGTCAGCAGCGCATTGGGCATGGGCCCGGACATCGCGGTCTGGATGGCGCCGATGCGCAGCCGGCCGACCAGTGATTTCTCATCGCTCAACGCATCGGGAATACGGTCATACAGCGCCAGGATCTGTTCGGCCTGCGCGAGCACGATGCGCCCCGCTTCCGTGAGCGAAGGCTCGCGGCGCGAGCGGTCGAACAAGCGGACGTTGAACTCCTCCTCCAGCGATTTGACCTGCAGGCTGACCGCTGATTGCGTCAGCCCGATGGCTTCACCCGCGCGGGCAAACGTCCGGTGGCGGGCAATGGCGACGAGCGTTCTCAGTGCGCGTAAAGACATGATCGGGAGCGAGGTTCGATCGGATGAGGATAGCGCATGGCATGCCAGCGCCAGCGTTATCGACGCAGCTTGATGGCCTGCGCCTGCCGCCACAATGCCGCCGCAGCCGGTGATAGCCTGCGCTGGTTCAGGCAGGCCAGCCCCACGCGGCGTGAGGCGCGCGGGGTGATCTTGCGAACCACCACCCCATCATGCCGCTCGGGCAGCGCCAACGACGCCAGAATCGACACACCCTGCCCGCGCGCCACGAACTCCAGGATCGACAGCAACTGCGACAGCTCATGCGTGACCTTCGGCTGCACGTTGGCCCGCGCAAACATGCGCGCCACCAGGTCTTGCGAGCCGGCATGGGTGAGGATCAGCGGATGCCGTGCCAGCGTGCGCAGGTCAACGGAATCGGCCTGCGCCAGCGGGTGTCGCGTCGGCAATACGGCAACGAGTTCGTCCACGGCCAGCGGCAGCGTGTCGAACTGCGGCTTGGGCAAGGTGACCACAGCCAACTCGATACGGCGCTCAACCAGCGCCTGCTCGATTTCCGCATCGGGCTTTTCCGTGACATACACCTCAATGCCTGGGTGGCGATCCTGAAAGCGTTCCAGCAGCGGTGGCAGCAGCCGCAGCGATGAACTGGCACCAAACGAGCCGATCCGCAGCACGCCGCTCTGCAGGCCGGTACTGGCGCTGGCTGTGGCTTGAATCAGGTTCAGCGCGGCAAAGAGATCCCGCACGTGTGGAAGGATCTGCTGCCCCGCGTGCGTGAGTTCCACCGTCTGCGCATTACGATCCACCAAGGCCGTGCCCAGCGCGGTTTCCAGGGCGCGCAACGCGTGGCTGGTTGCGGACGGTGTCATTCCGATCCTGGCGCCGGCATTGGCAATGCCATCGGCGCCGGCCAGTGACAGCAGCAGCTCCAACTGACGAAGCGTCGGGGACTGCGGCGCAAGGGTGTTCTTCATGCTGAAGCAAAACTCAATTGAGATTGAACAACATGAATTCTAGATTAGTGCGCATTCCCATGGATCACGCTGATCGAAAGGCCGCCCGAATGCTCTCCAAGACCGTCTCCACCCTTCGCCCCTCTCCCATCCAGGTCATGGCAGAACGTACGCGTCAGGCGCAGCAAGCCGGGCACAGCGTTGTCGACATGACGCTGGGCGAGCCCGACTTTCCGACACCCGAGCACATTGGCGAGGCCGCCGTGCGCGCGATTGCCGAGGGGCAGACCCGCTACACCCCCATCAATGGCACGGTGCAATTGCGTGAGGCCATCGTGCGCAAGCTGCTGCGTGAGAACGGCCTGATCACTACGCCGGCCGATATCAGCGTGGGTTGTGGTGGCAAGCAGGTCATCTATCAGGCGTTCCTGGCAACGTTGACCCCGGGGGATGAAGTTCTGATTCCCGCACCGTACTGGGCTTCGTATGCCGACATCGTCTCCATGAACGGCGGCACGCTGCGGCCGCTGCTCACGTCACCCGAGACCGGCTACGCGCTGCAGCCCGAAACCCTGGAAGCGGCGATCACGCTGCGCACCAAATGGCTGGTGCTGAACTCGCCCAGCAACCCGAGCGGCACGGCCTACACGGCTGACCAGTTGCTGCGGTTTGCCGAGATCCTGCGCAAGAGCGCCAACCAGCGCTTCTTCATCCTCGTGGATGACATCTACGAGCACATCCTGTATGACGGGCGCAAGGCAGCCACGCTGGCGGCAATTGCACCGGATCTGGCACCGCGCATCCTGACGGTCAACGGCGTATCCAAGGCGTACTCGATGACAGGCTGGCGCGTGGGTTACGCCAGCGGGCCGCGCACCCTGATCGAGGCCATGACCAAGATCCAGATGCAGATCAACTCGCATACGTCGTCGGTGTCGCAGGCGGCAGCAGTGGCGGCGCTGGATGGTCCGCAGGATGAGGTGGCGCGCCGCTGCGGCATCTTCCAGGCGCGACGGGATTTCCTCCTGCAGCGTTTTGACGCGATTGACGGGCTGCATACGCCCAAGCCGGAGGGCGCCTTCTACCTGTTTCCGGATGTGCGCGCCTTCATCGGCCGCAAGGCACCCGAAGGCAGCGTTGTGACCGACGATGTCGCGCTGGCGGCCTATCTGCTGGAACAGGGCGTGGCCGTGGTGCCGGGGTCGGGCTTTGGCATGGCAGGCTTCCTGCGGCTGTCGTATGCAACGTCGGATGCACAGCTTGCGCTGGCGGCGGATCGAATGGCAGCGGCGCTGGGCGCGCTTCAATAGTGCACGTTCAGGTGCAGGTGCATGCGCCCACGCGCGACGCGGATGCTACCCTTGCCGGCTTCAACTGACTCCCCTCGTGCACGGCATGGATTCGCTCCCCTATCTGGACTTTGCAGCACTCGAAGCGCTAGCGACGCGCTCGGATCGCGTCACATCAGCATGCACGTGTTGCACAACGCCGCTCATCGGATGGGCAAGCCGACCCGTTTCGTTTCCTGATGAACAGGTGCACCGCATCGGCACCTTGATCCAGGGCGACGTCGACGAAGCCACCTTGGTGGAGTTTCATCCGAAGGACACGGAGTATTGGTCACCCGTAGCCCCCATCGCAGCGCTGTATTACCCGTTCAACCGCTGCGATGTCTGGGAGTGCACGGCATGCTCGCGCGTCTTCCTGCGCTATACAGAGGGCGGCGGCTACTTCGTGGATCAGCGCATCCGCGCGTTGACGCATGCCGTGCTGGAGGATGCGCCGCTGCCCTAGTTTCGTATCCGCGCTTCAATCCTTGGCGTAAGCCACCACCGGTTGGGTCTGCTCGCCAATGCCATCCACACCCAGACGCATAGTGTCGCCGGCCTTGAGATAGCGCGGGGGCTTGCAACCCATGCCGACACCCGGCGGCGTGCCCGTGCAGATCAGGTCCCCAGGGTGCAGCGTCATGAAACGGCTGACGTAGCTCACCAAGTGCGCCACGCCGAAGATCATGGTGGCCGTGTTGCCCTTCTGCACGCGCTCGCCGTTGACTTCAAGCCATAGGTTGAGCGCCTGCGGGTCGGGCACCTCATCGCGCGTGACCAGCCACGGCCCCACCGGGCAGAAGGTGTCACAGCCCTTGCCCTTGTCCCACGTGCCGCCGCGTTCGAGCTGAAACTCGCGCTCCGACACGTCGTTGACTACGCAATAGCCAGCCACGTGCGACAGCGCCGCTTCACGTGACACATCGCGCGCCGTCTTGCCGATCACCACGCCGAGTTCAACCTCCCAGTCGGTCTTCTCCGACCCGCGCGGCAGCATGACGGCATCATTCGGGCCGTTCAACGCGCTGTTGGCCTTGAGAAAGACGATGGGTTCCGCCGGCGGCGCCATGCCGGCTTCAGCGGCATGGTCGGCATAGTTCAGGCCGATAGCGATGATCTTGCCGATACCGTGCCATGGCACGCCAAAGCGCGCGTCCTGGACCACGGGCAGCGCCTCCATGTCCGCTTGTGCCAGTTGCGCCAAGGCTGCATCGGACAACTGCTGCGGCCCTACGTCGCTCAGCACACCGCTGAGGTCACGCACGCGCCCTTGTGCATCGATCAGTCCGGGGCGCTCTGCCCCCGGTTGGCCTACACGTACGAGTTTCATCGGTTTCCTTTGGCTTCGTTCTTGGTTCGGGACGTTTCGGACAAGCTTCGCGCGACCACGCTCAGCACTTCCTTGGCCGTGTTCTCGGAGTGTTCGCGCAGCACCTGCGCCAAGCGCGGGCGGCCCGGCTCGCGCAGCGCAGCCATGATGACTTCGTGCTCTTCGTGCGATTCCTGCCAGCGCAGCATGTCGGCATTGGCGGCACCGCGCGCGCGGTGGACCTTGCTCATCAGCGCAGCGTAGATGCCGGCCAGCACCGGGTTAGCCGCGCCGTCGATGATGAGCTGGTGGATTTCCTGGTTGATGCGAAAGTACTCGGTGCGCCGCCCTGCCTCGTGCGCATCGAGCATGGCCTGGTGCTTGCGCTCCAGGCGAGCCATGGCCACCTCGGACAAGCGCGACGCTGCCAGCTCGCCGGCAGTGGCTTCCAGCCCGTGCAAGGTCTCGAAGGTGGCGCGCAGCTCATCAAGATCGAGCGGTGCAACGCGATAGCCGATGTACTGCCGATGCAGCACCAGCCCTTCGGCCACCAGCACCTTGAGCGCCTCGCGCAGCGGCGTCTTGGAGACATCGAACATCTCACAGAAGGCGCGCTCGTCAATGCGGGCGCCAGGCGGCAGCTCACCCTCTTCGATCAGGGTGCGCAAACGCGTGGCAATTTCGGCCGACATGCCGAGCGTGCGCAGGCGCGTGGATTGGAGCAACGATTGAGTCACAGGCATCACCGGAATGAGGAACAGGCACCACAAGAAGGCTACCACACGCGACTATTCTGCTATTTCACTTTATATAAATCAATAACTTACAAGTGTTGTAATTACAGATTACGTATCCTATACTCGGCCACGTTGCGCAACACTATTCAATCAAACCGACTTTTGAGGTCGTTTCGAACAGCGCCACCCGCAGCAAACTGGCGACGACAGCCAGGTCCGTCGGGCGCTTCTCGAAACGGCTTCAGGAGCGATCAAGGAGACACGCGTAATGGAAACCGCAAGCCAGGCCCCGGCCATGGCGCTAACGGAGACGAAGAGCTCCGTGCGCTGGAAGATCTTTCTGATGATGTTGATGCTCATCTCCATCAACTACGTCGACCGGGCATCGTTGTCAGTGGCGATGCCGCTGATCGCCAAGGAATTCGATATCGGCCCGGCGGTGCAAGGCCTGCTCTTGAGTTCGTTCTTCTGGACCTACGCCTTCATGCAGATCCCCGGCGGCATGCTGGCCGACCGCTTCGGTCCGCGCGTCGTGATTGCCGGCGCCACGCTGGGCTGGGGCTTCTTCCAGGCGATCGCGGCGGTCTGCACCGGCTGGGTACCGCTGATGCTCACGCGCCTGGGCCTGGGCGCCGCTGAAGCGCCGATCTATCCGGCCGGCGGCAAGCTCAATGCCATCTGGATGACGCAAAACGAGCGCGGCCGCGGTGCCACGCTGCTCGACGGCGGTGCGCCGCTGGGTGCGGCGCTGGGGGCGCTCATCATCGCGGGACTGATCACCGAGTTTCAATCCTGGCGCACCTCGTTCGTGGTGGCCGGCATCGGCACCATGATCGCGGGCTTCTTCGCCTGGTGGTACGTCCGCAACCATCCGCGCCAGCACCCGTCCGTGAATGACGCCGAAGCAACCTACATCGAGGCCGCGCACGCTGCCGACATGGCAGCAGAGCCGGCCAACGTGAGCGGCAACGTGCTGGACTTCTTCAAGTACCGCTCGGTGTGGGGCATGTTCTTCGGCTGGATGTGCTTCAACGCGTTGTTCTACGGCCTGCTGACCTGGATGCCGACCTACCTCTCGAAGGTGCACGGCCTGGATATCAAGCAGATGGGCGGCGCAGTGTTCGCCATGTTCTTCTCCGGCTTCGTTGGTGAAATGTTCGGCGGCTGGCTGGCCGACAAGTGGAAGGCAGCCGGCGCATCGCAGGCCAAGGTGCTGCGCACGCTGTTCGGCATTGCATCGGTGGTTGCCACGGTGGCCATCTACACCGTGGCGCGCTTCAAGGACCCGATCGTCGTTGTGGCGCTGCTGTCGGTGACGCTGTTCTTCTTGCGCTGGTGCGGCCTGTTCTGGTGCGTGCCGTCGATTCTGGGCACGCGCAAGCGCGTGGGCTTCCTGGGCGGCACGATGAATCTGGGCGGCAACGTGGCCGGTATCGGCATGCCCATCATCGTGGGCGTAATCGTGCAGGCAACGGGCTCCTACGACATGGCGCTGATGCTATTTGCCGCTGCCGGTGCTGGGCTGTTCATCTGCTCCACGATGCTGATCGATTACGGCAAGAAGCTGCCGGTCTGACGCTAGAAGAGGAACCACCCCCAATCAATGAGCGAGGCCCCGCGCGTGACCATCCGCACGCCAGGGCCGCACCAATCACGAAGAAGACTCCCATGACCAAACGCATCAAGCTCGGCATGCTCACGCCGTCGTCCAACACGGCGCTGGAACCCATCACCAGCGCCATGGTGAGCGGGCTGCCCAACGTCAGCGCGCATTTCTCGCGCTTTACCGTCACGGAAATTTCGCTGCGCGATCAGGCGCTGGGCCAGTTCGATCTGGAGAAGATCCTGAACGCGGCCAAGCTGCTGGCTGACGCGCACGTCGATGTGATCGCATGGAACGGCACCTCCTCCGGCTGGCTCGGTTTTGAGAAAGACGAAGCGCTGTGCCGCCAGATCACCGAGGCCACCGGCATTCCGGCCACCACGTCGGTGCTGGCGCTCAATGAGATCCTCGCCAAGACGGGCGCGCGTGACTTCGCGCTCGTCACGCCGTACCTCAACGACGTGCAGCAGCTGATCGTGCAGAACTACAAGCGTAGCGGTTTCAACTGCATCGCCGAGCGCCACCTGGATCTGCACGTCAACCACAGCTTTGCCGATGTGGAAGAAGACACGATCCGCGCAATGGTGCGTGAAGTGGCGCAGCAAAAACCCGCTGCCATCACCACGTTCTGCACAAACCTGCGCGCGGCGCATTTGGTGGAAGCGCTGGAAGCGGAAACCGGCATCCCCGTCTACGACACCATCTCGACGGTCGTGTGGAAATCGCTGCGCCTGGCCGGCGTCGACACGCGCGAGCTGCACGGCTGGGGCCGCCTGTTTTCGAAAGTGGCATAAGGAGGCGCCAATCATGTCCACCGAACTCGACCTGGTGATTCGCAACGCGGATGTTGTCACCGCCTCCGACCGCTTTACGTGCGATATCGGCGTGCGCGACGGCCGCATCGCCGTGCTCGGCCACGGCTTGCCGCGTGGCGCGCGCGAAATCGATGCCACCGGCCTGCTCGCGCTGCCAGGCGGCGTTGACGGCCATTGCCACCTCGACCAACCCATGCCCGACGGCATGCGCATGGCCGATGACTTCTTCACCGGCACGCGCGCCGCCGTGTGCGGTGGCACCACCACGGTCATCCCGTTTGCCGCGCAGGAGAAGGGGCATTCGCTCAAGGCCGCGGTGGACGACTACCACCGCCGCGCAGAAGGTCGAGCGGTGGCCGACTATGGATTCCACCTGATCGTGGCCGACCCAACGCCCGAAGTGCTCAAGCACGAACTGCCGGAGCTGATCCGCAAGGGCTACACCTCGTTCAAGGTCTACATGACCTATGACGACCTGAAGCTCTCCGACCGCGAAATGCTGGACGTGCTCGACGTTGCCAAGCAGAACAACGCGCTGGTGATGGTGCACGCGGAAAACGCCGACTGCATCTCGTGGCTGACCGAAAAGCTGGTGGGCGAAGGCCGCATCTCGCCGCGCTTCCATGGTCTGTCGCGCCCGGCCGCGGTCGAGCGTGAAGCCACGCACCGCGCCATCACGTTTGCCGAGCTGGTGGACGTGCCCATCCTGATCGTGCACGTGTCGGGCAAGGAAGCCATCGAGCAGATCCGCTGGGCGCAAAGCCGCGGCCTGCAGATCCTGGCCGAGACCTGCCCGCAGTACCTCTACCTGACCGCCGAAGACATGGGCCTGCCAGGCGACGACGGCTACGAAGGCGCCAAGTGCGTCTGCAGCCCGCCGCCGCGTGACCCCGAGAACCAGGCGGCCGTGTGGCGTGCGCTGGCCGGCGGCGTGTTCAGCGTGTTCTCGTCCGACCACGCGCCGTTCAACTATGACGACCCGGAAGGCAAGAAGCTCGGCGGCCAAGCGCAGCCGTTCGACCATATTCCCAACGGCGTGCCCGGCATCGAAACGCGCCTGCCGCTGCTGTTCGACGGCATCGCGCAAGGCAAGCTGTCGCTGCATCAGTTTGTGGAACTGACGTCGTATCGCCCGGCGCGCCTGTACGGCCTATACCCGCGCAAGGGCACCATCGCCGTGGGCGCCGATGCCGACATCGCCCTGTGGGACCCGGAGCGCCGCGTGCGCATCACCAACGATGCGCTGCATCACGCGGTGGACTACACCCCGTACGAAGGCATTGAAGTGACCGGCTGGCCAGTGCATTGCTTCTCGCGCGGCGAGATGCTGGTCGAGAACGGCAAGTACCTCGAACCGGCACCGGGCCGCGGACAATTCCTGCCGGCGGGTGCGCCGTCTCTGGTTTGATCTTCAGATTTCCATCATGCGTATTCTCGTCGTCAATCCCAACATCTCTGAGAGCGTGACCGAGCTGATCCATGCAGAGGCACAGCGCTCCATCTCCCCCTGCACCACGCTCACCATGGCAACGGCGCCGTTTGGCGTGGCCTATATCGAAACGCGCTTCGAAGCGCTGGTGGGCGGCTATGCCACCGCGTGCGCCGTCGCTGAACATCAAGGCCAGTTCGACGGCGTGGTCGTGGCGGCGTTTGGTGATCCGGGCCTAGCCGGCATCAAGGAGCTTTGCAACGTGCCGGTCGTTGGCATGACCGAAGCGGCGCTCGCGAGTGCGTGCCTGCTTGGTCAGCGCTTTTCCATCATCGCAATCTCGAACCGCATTCAATCGTGGTACCGCGAGTGCGTGGCGACCAACGGGCTGTCGTCGCGACTGGCAAGCGTGCGCTCGCTGCACCAGCCGCTGCGCGATATCGGCAGCGTGCAGGAAGACCATGCAGCGCGGCTGGAAGAACTCAGCCTGCAGGCCGTGCGCGAAGACGGCGCCGACGTGATCATCGTGGCCGGCGCCCCGCTCGCGGGGCTGGCCCGCACGCTCAAGGACCGCATTCCTGTGCCGGTGGTCGATGGCGTGTCCAGCGCCATCCGCCATTGCGAGAGCCTGATCGCACTCGCCCCGAAGGGCGCCGCCGAAGGTAGCTTTGCGCGCCCACCGCACAAGCCCAGTCGCGGCTTGCCGCCAGCGTTGGCGGCCATGCTGGCGTAAGCGGTTAGCTTGCCTTCCCTGCAAGCGTGACAGCGTCGGGCCAGGACATGTCGAACCGCGTGCCGCCACCGGCGGCTGGGCTGCAAGTGACCTGCCCGCCGTGAGCATGGGCAATGGCGGCAACCACAGCCAGCCCCAGCCCACTGCCTCCGCTCCGGGTGGTACGTGCGCTGTCTGCGCGCCTGAACGCTTCAAAAACGTGGGGCGCGAATTCCGGTGGGATGCCCGGCCCATCGTCTTCGACCGACAACTGGCACGTGCCCTGCTCGACGCGCGTCTGAATGCGCACCGCGCCAGGCACCGCGTGCTTGCGCGCGTTCTCCAGCAACGCCAGCAGCGCCTGCCGAATCCGAACCGGATCGCAATGCATGTGCCGGTCATCCAGATCCAGCACGGGCTGTTGGCCAGCGGCCTGCAGCGCATCGGCAAACACCGCGACGACGGCTTTGATGTCCGCAGCCAGATCCACATGCTGGACATCCAGGCTCAGGTGTCCGCTCTCCGCCAGGCTGATCACGCGCAGATCCTCGATCAGCCGGGCCAAGCCTTCAACCTGGGTCAGCAGGTTGCGGAACTGCGCCTCGTCGGGGGTGAAGACGCCCTCGGCCAGCCCTTGCAGCCGCCCGCGCAATACGGTGACGGGCGTGCGCAACTCATGGGCGATGGCCGCGTTCCAGAACACCTGTTCGTTGGTGACGCGTTGCAACTGGTCTGCCAGCGCGTTGAAGTCGTCCGCCAGCGCGGCCGCTTCATGCAGCGAGCGGTCGCCCGCAATGGCACGAGCACCAAGATCGCCCCGGGCAACGCGACGAATACTGTCCGTGACGGAGTTGAGCGGCACCAGAATGCGACGCGCCAACTTGATTGCCACCGCAACCGAGACGGCCAGCCCTGCGAGCGTCGACACACCGAGTACCAGCCATTCCGGCGTCGTGATGGTCCAGTCGGATGTCTCGAGATGTGCCGGCCAGTACAGAAACGCGAGGTAGTAGAACCCGTAAGCCGACACGACCACCAGCAGCATCACGCCAAACGCCATCGCCGCCATGGTCAGTGCAATCTGGCGGCTCAGCCCCTGCAGCCTCATTCGCCGCTCCAGAGTTTGTAGCCGACACCGCGCACGCCTACCGGAATACCGGTGACGTCCAGATCCTCCAGCTTCTTGCGCAGCTTGCTGATGTGGCTGTCTACGGTACGTTCGAGTGCATCTCCCTCGGGCAGGCAGGTTGCCAGCAGTTCACCGCGGCTGAACACCCGCCTGGGGGCACGCGCCAACTGGGCGAGCAGCTTGAACTCAGTCAATGTCAGCGCCAGCGCATGGCGCTGTTTGCCCACCTGCACGGTGGCTTCGTGGTGGTCCAGATCGATCTCGAACGGCGCGGCGCGCAACACGCGCTGCTCCGGCTGACGCGAGCCGGACATGGACCGCCGCAGCACGGCCTGGACACGCGCCACGACTTCTGCCGGGTTGAACGGCTTGACCACGTAGTCATCCGCGCCGATGCGCAAGCCGGTCAGCTTGTCGATGTCCTGGTCCAGCGCCGTCAGCATGATGACCGGCGTGTCACCCCGGTGGCGGATTTCCGCCAGCACCTGCCAGCCGTCGGCGTGGGGCATCTGCACGTCGAGCAGCACCAGGTCTGGCTTGAGCGCCAGATGCAGCTCCAGTGCCTTGCGTCCATCGGGGGCATGCACGCTGCGCAAGCCGTTGCGCGTCAGATAGGCGGCCAGGATCTCGGCGATCTCGGGTTCGTCCTCGGCTATGAGGATCAGGGCCTGCGGGCCCGGTACTGTTCCGGGCGAGGGGGTAGCGTCGGTCGTCGTCGACTTCACAGCCATTCAACATCTCCATCGAATCTCCATACTACCGCACGGAAACCCCCATTCGACGCGCTCAGACTCCGGCTGGTCTTAGCGGGCAGGTGGCTGCCTGCGCCTTATGGAGTCGATATGAAGAACGAACGACGTTGCCGCTACGGGGTGGTGTGCGCCCTGGCGGTGGCGATACTCGCGGGGTGTGGGGAGTCCCAGCAGCAGGCCGCTGCGCCGGCCATTCAGGTGGCGACGACCACCGTGGCGCCCGCCCCTCTCAAACTGACGGAAGACCTGCCCGGCCGTGTGGCCGCGGTGCGCGTGGCGGAAATCCGGCCGCAGGTCAGCGGCATCGTGATGCGCCGGCTGTTCGAGCAAGGCACCGAAGTCCGTGCCGGCCAGCCGCTGTTCCAGATTAACCCGGCACCCTTCAAGGCCGACATGGAAACCGCCGCGGCCGCCTTGCAACGCGCAGAAGCTGCCCTGACGCGTGCACGCGTACAGACCACCCGGCTCCAGCCGCTGGTCCAGGCTGACGCGATCAGCCGCCAGGTCTACGACGACGCCGTTGCCCAGCGAGACCAAGCTGCCGCTGACGTAGCGCAAGCCCGCGCAACCCTCGCCCGCCGCCAGCTCGACCTGAAGTTCGCCACGGTGGAGGCCCCCATCCCGGGCCGCATCGATCAGGCACTCGTGACGGAGGGCGCATTGGTCGGCAGCGGCGACAGCAACCCGATGGCCCGCATCCAGCAGATCGACCAGGTCTATGTGGACGTGCGCCAGCCGGCCGCATCGCTCGAAACCCTACGTGGCGCGCTGGCGGCACAGCCAGAAGCCAAGGGCAACGGCCTGCCCGTCGACGTACTGCGCGACGACGACACGCGCTACGACGTGCAGGGCCGCATGCTCTTCTCGGGGGTCAATGTCGACCCCGGCACCGGTGACGTGCTGCTGCGTGTGCTGGTCGACAACCCGAAGCGCCAACTGCTGCCGGGCATGTACGTGCGCGCCCGCATTCCACGTGCGCACTACGAAAACGCGCTGACGGTGCCGCAACAGGCAATCTTGCGCGCGGGCGGCAAACCGCAGGTGTGGGTGCTCGACGCGAAGAGCCAGGCGCACCTGACAGCCGTTGAGATCGGCGAGCTGACAAACCGCAGCTACCGCATCAAGTCGGGTCTGCAGGCCGGCCAGAAGGTTGTCGTTGAAGGGATGGAACGCCTGATCGACGGCGCGGCCGTGACCGCGTCCGACTGGAAGTCGCCTGATGCGACAACAACTGCCTCCGCGCACTGAGCCTCGGGGAGCATCCAGCCATGTCTCAATTCTTTATCCGGCGCCCGATTTTTGCGTGGGTGATCGCCCTGTTCATCATCCTGATGGGCGCGATCGCCATCCCGCAACTGCCGGTCGCGCGCTACCCCACGGTGGCGCCGCCCAGCGTCACGATTACCGCCAACTACCCCGGCGCCACGCCGCAGGCGATGAACGACAGCGTGTTGAGCCTGATCGAGCGCGAGCTGTCCGGCGTCAAAAACCTGCTGTACTTCGAATCGTCGTCCGACACGTCCGGCAGCGCGCAGATCACGGTCACGTTCAAGCCCGGTACGGACCCCGCCATGGCGCAGGTCGACGTGCAGAACAAGCTCAAGACCATCGAGCCGCGCCTGCCTGCCGTCGTGCGTCAGAACGGTGTGGTCGTGGAATCCGCGTCATCGGGCTTCCTGATGCTCATCGGCCTGCGCTCCGAGAGCGGCCGCTTTGATGAAAGCGAACTCGCCGACTACATGTCGCGCAACCTCGCTGAAGAGCTGCGCCGGATTGAAGGCGTGGGCCGCGTGCAGCAGTTCGGCTCCGAGCGCGCGATGCGCATCTGGGTCAACCCGCAGAAGCTGATTAACTACGGCCTGTCGATGGGCGACCTGACGGCAGCGATCAGCCAGCAGAACGTACAGATCGCGCCGGGCAGCCTGGGTGCCTCGCCCGCGTTGCCGGGCCAGCGCGTGGCCGTGCCGCTCACGGTGCAAGGGCAGCTCACCACGCCGGAAGCATTCGCGGCGGTCGTGCTGCGCGCCAACGCAGACGGTTCCAAGGTCGTGCTGGGCGATGTCGCACGTGTTGAACTCGGCTCGCAGGGCTATGCGTTCGTCAACCGCGAAAACGGCAAGCCGGCCACCCTTGCCGGCGTGCAGCTCGCACCGGGTGCCAACGCGGTGAAGACCGCCGACGCCATCCGCACGCGGATGACGGAACTGAGCAAGACGATGCCGGCGGGCATGAGCTACTCGATCCCGTTCGACACGTCGCCGTTCGTGAAGATCTCGATCGAGAAGGTCATCGCAACGCTGCTCGAAGCGATGGTGCTCGTGTTTGCGGTGATGTACCTGTTCCTGCAGAACGCGCGCTACACGCTGATCCCGGCCATCGTCGCGCCGGTGGCCATGCTCGGCACCTTCGCGGTCATGCTGATGACCGGCTTCTCCATCAACGTGCTGACCATGTTCGGCATGGTGCTCGCGATCGGCATCATCGTCGACGATGCCATCGTGGTGGTCGAGAACGTCGAGCGCTTGATGGCGGAAGAAGGCCTCTCGCCCAAGGACGCAACCATCAAGGCGATGAAGGAAATTACTGGCGCCATCGTCGGCATCACGCTGGTGCTCACCGCTGTGTTCATCCCCATGGGGCTCGCCAGCGGCTCGGTGGGCGTCATCTACAAGCAGTTCACGCTGTCGATGGCGGTGTCGATCCTGTTCTCGGCGCTGCTCGCGCTGACACTCACGCCGGCCCTGTGCGCCACGATGCTCAAACCGGTGGAACCGGGGCACCACGAAAAGCGCGGCTTCTTCGGCTGGTTCAACCGCCGCTTCGAACGCCTGACAGACTGGTACGAGACGCGCGTGGGCCGGCTGATCGGCCGCGCGGGCCGCGTGATGCTGGTGTTCGTTGCAATCTCGGGCGCGCTGGTGTTCGGCTTCAAGGGCTTGCCGTCGTCGTTCCTGCCGGATGAAGACCAGGGCTACTTCATGACGGGCTTCCTGTTGCCCGCCAGCGCCACGACCGAGCGTACGCAGGATGTGGTCAACACGTTGGAAAAGCACCTTGCCTCGCGTCCGGCCATCGAGTCCAGCATCTCCGTCATCGGCTATGGCTTCTCCGGCTCCGGCTCGAATGCCGCGATGAACTGGGCGGTGCTCAAGGACTGGAAGAACCGCGGCGGCTCGTCAACCCTCGAGGAAGGCATGCTGGCCCAGCAGGCGATGGCCGGCGTGACCGAAGGCACGGTGATGAGCCTGCTGCCACCGGCAATCGATGAACTGGGCAACAGCTCCGGCTTCACCATGCGCCTGGAAGACCGCGCCAACCAGGGCAATGCAGCGCTCAAGGCGGCCGAGACCAAGCTGCTCGAACTCGCGGCGCAAAGTAAGATCGTGTCGGGCGTGTACCCAGACAGCCTGCCGGCCGGCACAAGCATCCGCCTGGAGATCGATCGCGCAAAAGCGCAGGCGCTCGGCGTATCGTTCACGACCATCAGCGACACGCTGTCGACCGCGATGGGTTCGACCTACGTGAACGACTTCCCGAACGCGGGCCGCATGCAGCAGGTGATCATCCAGGCCGATGCACCGGCGCGCATGCAGATCGACAACGTGATGAAGCTCTACGTACGCAACGCCGGCGGCGGCATGGTGCCGCTGTCTGAAGTGGTTCGCCCCGTGTGGTCTGAAACACCGCTGCAGATGGTGCGCTTCCAGGGCTACCCGTCTGCGCGCATCTCGGGCACCGCCGCGCCCGGCCAGTCCAGCGGCGCCGCCATGGCCGAGATGGAACGTCTGGCTGCACAACTGCCGCCTGGCTTTGCAGTCGAGTGGACGGGGCAGTCGCTGCAGGAACGTCAATCGGCATCGCAAGCGCCCATGCTGATGGCGCTGTCGATGATCGTCGTGTTCCTGGTGCTGGCAGCGCTCTATGAGAGCTGGTCGATCCCGCTGTCGGTCATGCTGGTGGTGCCGCTGGGCCTGATCGGCGCGATTGGTGCGGTGCTGCTGCGCGGCTTGCCGAACGACGTGTTCTTCAAGGTCGGGATGATCACGGTGATCGGTCTGTCCGCCAAGAACGCCATCCTGATCGTCGAGTTTGCCAAGCAGTTGCGCGAAGAAGGCAAGGGGCTGATCGAAGCGGCCATCCAAGCCTCGCGGCTGCGGCTGCGCCCGATCCTGATGACCTCGCTGGCCTTCGGCCTGGGCGTGGTGCCGCTGATGATCGCCTCGGGCGCCAGCGCCGAGACGCAGCACGCCATCGGTACCGGCGTATTCGGCGGCATGGTGACGGCCACCGTACTGGCCATCTTCTTCGTTCCCGTCTTCTTCGTATTCGTGATGGGCCTGCAGGAGCGCATCGGGCAGTGGCTGACGTCTCGCCGCAAGCTCGCTCTGCCAAGCCCCGAACAAGAACATTAAGTCATGCGATTTCTCATCCTTCCTCTTGTCCTGGCCTTGTCGGCCTGCTCGTTGGCACCCGCGATGGTCAAGCCGGAGTTGCCGGTGCCGGGCACGTATCCGGTCAACGCTCTTGCCACAACCGATGCGCAGGCGCACGCAGCCGATCTGGGCTGGCGCGCCATGTTTGGCGACCCGCGCCTGCAGCGCCTGATTGCGCTGGCGCTGGCCAACAACCGCGACCTGCGCCTGGCCGCGCTCAACGTGGAGGCCACGCAGGCCCAGTACGGCATCCAACGTGCTGCACGCCTGCCCAGCATTGACGCCACCGGCAACGCCACGCGGCAGCGCACGGCGGCCAATGCAGACGTCGACCCCGCCGTTCCCGCGCAAACGCAGAAGCAATTTGGCGTGAACGTGGGGTTGAGCGCGTTCGAAATCGACCTGTTCGGCCGTGTGCGATCGCTGTCTGACGCCGCCTTCGCGCGCTACCTGGCGAGCGAGCAGGGGCACCGCGCCGCGCAGATCGCGCTGGTTGGCGCAGTGGCCGACGCCTACTTTGCGGAACGCCTGGCCGACGAACAGCGGCGGCTGGCCACCCGCACGCTGGCCGACTGGAGCCAGTCGCTGGAGCTGGCACGCCGCCTGAAAGAAGGCCAACAGAACAGCGGTCTGGATGTCGCGCAGGCGGAAGGCCAAGTCGCCAGTGCCGAGGCCGATCTGGACGCCCGCACGCGTGCCGTTGAGCAAGCCCGCAACGCGCTGCAACTGCTGGTGGGCACCGAACTGCCGGTGGACCTCCCTGCCCCGCTGCCGCTGGATCAGCAGCAGGTGGTCACGCAGTTGCCGGCGGGGCTGCCGTCCGACTTGCTGCTGCGTCGGCCCGACATCCTGCAGGCGGAGCAGCAACTGGTGGCCGCCAATGCCGACATTGGCGCGGCACGTGCAGCGTTCTTCCCGCGCTTATCACTGACGGCCTCGCTGGGCTTCGTCAGCCCAGCCATGCGCGGCCTGTTTGATGGCGACCACCGCGCCTGGAGCTTTGCGCCGCAGGTCACGCTGCCGCTGTTCCAGGGCGGCCGGCTGCGCTCTGAACTGCGTCTGGCCGAGCTGCGCAAGTCCAGCGCGGTGGCGGAGTACGAACGCGCCATCCAGGGTGCCTTCCGTGAAGTGGCGGATGGCTTGGCCGGGCGTGAAACCTTCGGCCGGCAGATCGCGTCCCAAGCCCGGGTCGTTGCCAGCGCCGAGCGCCGGACCGAGCTGTCCAACCTGCGTTATCGCGCGGGAGTCGATGGACGGTTAGAGCTGCTGGATTCTCAGCGCCAGTTGTATGCCGCACGGCAGGCGCTGCTGGACCTGCGCCGCAGCGAGTTCGGCAATGCTGTCGCGCTCTACAAGGCGCTGGGGGGCGGTTTGTCAGACACCAACGCCACGCTCGCGAGCGGCGCGGTTCAGAACGTCCGCCCGGGTGCTCCGGAATAGGCTCAGGCCGCGCCCAGACGCTCGCGAAGAAATTCGATGAAGCGCTGCGTCTTCGCCGGTAGCAGGCGCGTTTCGGTCATCGCATAAACAGGCGTGGGGGTCCCATGCCATGCCGGCAGAATGCGGTGCAGCTTGCCGCTGGCCAGCTCATCGGCCACCACCTCTTCCGGCACCAGGATGATGCCCATGTCCAGCGTGGCAAGGCGCCGGATCATGCCGACGCTGTTGAGCGTAAAGCGGCCGCCGATCGACACCGTGGTGCTTCGCTTGCCGTCATGCAATGTCCACGCGCCCGCTTTCAGGATGCCCACGCACTCGTGCCGCGCCAGCTCGGCGGGCCTGGCGGGCTCGCCCGCACGCCGCAGGTAGCCGGGCGATGCGTAGAGCCTGGGCGTGAGCTGTACCAGCTGGCGCGCGATGAGTTGCGAGTCATCGGACTCGCCCATGCGGATCGCCACATCAAAGGGCTCGCTCACCAGATCGACCCGCCGTGAGGTCAGGTCGAAATCGAACGTGATGCCGGGATACAGGTTGGCGAATTCGACAATCAACGGCGCCAGGTAGGTCACCGCAAAATCCACCGGAAACGACACGCGCAGCACGCCGCTGGGCTGCGCCAACATGTCGCCCAACTGCTCGTGCGCGAGGCGCGCTTCGTCAACGATGCGCTTGCAGCGCTCGAAGTAGATCTGCCCGGCTTCGGTCAACTCGATCTTGCGAGTCGTGCGATGCAGCAGGCGCAGGCCGATCGCTTTCTCCAGCGCGCTGATGCGCCGTGACAGGGTCGAGTTCGGCACGCCCATCGCCTCCGCAGCACTGCGGAAACCTTTGGCTTTGACGACCTCCACGAACAAGGCCATGTCGTTCAGCAACTCCATGCTGATTGCTCCATCAATGGATCAATGTTCTGCAGATTATCCTATTTATCCCGCCGAAGAAGCAGACGATGATGCCGCCATCCCACCCCATTTCGAGGTTTCATCATGCGCACGCTGTTCGACTCCACCCGCGTTGGACGCACCACCCTGAGCAACCGCCTGGTCATGGCACCGATGACGCGCAGCCGCGCCCAGGTCGACGGCACGCCGGGCGCACTGGCCGCCGAGTACTACGCCCAGCGGGCAAGCGTGGGCCTGATCGTGACCGAAGGCACGCAGCCCTCAGATGACGGCCAGGGCTACCTCACGACGCCCGGTATCTATACCGACGCGCATGTGGCCGGCTGGAAGACAACCACCGACGCTGTGCACGCGCAGGGCGGCCGTCTGTTCATCCAGCTCATGCATGCGGGGCGCATGTCGCATCCGGACAATACGCCGCACCACCGGCCGGGCGTTGCGCCGTCGGCCATTGCGCCGGGCACGCAGATGTTCACCGCCAAGGGCATGCAGGACATCCCCACGCCGCGTGCGCTGACCACCGACGAGGTGCGCCAGACCGTGCAGGACTTCCGTCACGCCGCCCGCCGCGCCATCGAGGCCGGCGCCGACGGCGTGGAAATCCACGGCGCCAATGCCTACCTGGTCCAGCAGTTCTTCGCACCCAGCGCCAACACGCGCGCGGATGGTTACGGCGGCACGCTCGAGAACCGTGCGCGCTTCGCCATCGAGGTGGCCACGGCCATTGCCGAGGAAATCGGCGGGGACCGCACTGCCATCCGCCTGTCGCCGGGTACGACGATGTGGGGCATCGATGAAGGCGCAGAAGGCCCGGACCTCTACCGCCACCTCGTCGCAGAACTCGACACGCTGGGGCTGGCCTACCTGCACGTCATGCATCAGGGCAACGAAACGTTGCTGGCCGACATCCGCCGGCTGTGGAGGGGCACGCTCATCCTGAACCGGCCGGGCCGCCCGCGTGAGCAGATCGGCGCCGATGTGGCATCCGGCCTGGCCGATCTGGAAGCCTATGGCCAGATGGTGCTGGCGAACCCCGATTTCGTGACCCGCCTGCAAACCGCTGCGCCGATGAATGAGGCAAACCGCAACGGCTTCTTTGGCGGCACGGCACAGGGCTACACGGATTACCCGACGCTGCGTGAAGCGCAGAGCGCCTGACGCGCCGTCCATAGTTCAGTGCAACCCACCCAAACGCGGCCCCAGCAGGGGCCGCAGGTCATTCTTCGCATGAATGACCAACCATTAAAACAATAAATTTCAAAAATAGATGTCCTGCCGCTAAGCTGGGGCCCCCTACTTAGCGAGCAGACGATGGCGGAGCTTTATCTCGTACGGCATGGACAGGCATCGTTTGGCGCGGCGAACTACGACCAGCTCTCCGAACGCGGCGTGCAACAGAGCGCCTGGCTGGGCGAGTACTTCGCGCAGCGAAACATCGTCTTCGACCGGGTGATCTGCGGCACGCTGCGCCGGCACGAACAAACCGTCGACGCCATCCTGCGCGGCATGGGCCGCCCGGACGCCCAGTGCGAACAGCACGCCGGCCTGAACGAATACGACTTCCAAGGGCTGTTTGCCGCGCTCGGCGATGATTTTCCCGAGTTGACGCGCATGGCCACCGGGTCGATGCGCGACCACTACCGCGCGCTCAAGCAGGTGCTGCAACTGTGGTCCGAAGACAAGATCCGCGGCCCCGTTCCCGAGACCTGGGCCCAGTTCCAGCAGCGCGTGGCCGATGCGCGCGCCGCCATCCAACGCGGTGGCGGGCAGCGTGTGCTGACGGTCAGCTCAGGCGGCCCGATTGCCGTCACCGCACAGCAGGTACTGGCGGCACCGGCGGCCAGCGCCATCGCGCTGAATCTGCAGGTGCGCAACTGCAGCATCTCGCAGTACTTCTTCAATGCCGACGCATTCCAGCTCGCCACCTTCAACGGCATCCCGCACCTGGACCATTCCGAGCGGCACGATTTCCAGACCTACGGATAAGCGCTCCACGCGTTTCACCATGACGAACGATCCGCAGCAACTCGATATCGCCGCGCTGGCGCGGTATCTGCAAGACCATGTTCCCGGCTTCGAAGGCCCGGTGGTTGCCGAGAAGTTTTCCGGCGGCCAATCGAACCCGACCTTTCTCCTGCGCACGCCCAACGCCCGTTACGTGCTGCGCCGGCAACCACCAGGCGAGTTGCTGAAATCCGCCCACGCGGTCGACCGCGAGTTCCGCATCCTGACCGCGCTGTCGGGCACGGCGGTGCCGGTGGCGCGCCCGTATCACCTGTGCGAAGACCGTGAGGTGATCGGCAGCCTGTTCTACGTGATGAGCTTTGAAGACGGGCGCATCTTCTGGAATCCAGCCCTGCCCGAGCTGTCGCAAACGGATCGGACCGCTGCCTACGACGCCATGCTGCGCACGATGGCGGCGCTGCATGACATTGATGTGGACTCGGTGGGGCTGGCCGACTACGGCAAGCCCGGCAACTACTTCGAACGCCAGATCGGCGTCTGGACCAAGCAGTACCGCCTGGCCGAAACGGAACGGATTGACGCGATGGAGCGGCTCATCGCGTGGCTGCCCTCGGCCTGCCCGGCGGATGACGGTAAACCAGCCCTCGTACACGGCGATTTCCGCCTCGACAACATGATGTTCGAGCCGGACAGCACGCGTGTGAAGGCGGTGCTCGACTGGGAGCTGTCGACCCTCGGCAATCCGCTGGCAGACCTGGCGTACTTCTGCATGTGCCTGCGGCTGCCTTCGTCGGGCTCACACATTCCCGGCCTTGCAGGACAAGACCGCGACGCCTTGGGGATTCCGCAAGAAGCCGAGATGGTGGCGCGCTACTGCGAGTTGCGCGGCCTGCCCCCCATCGACAACTGGCACTTCTACCTGGCGTTCAGCTTCTTCCGCCTTGCGTCCATTGCACAAGGCGTCAAGCGGCGCGCGCTCAACGGCAACGCATCCAACGCACAGGCCAGCAAGGCCGGAGACATGACCAGGCCGCTGGCCGAAGCCGCGGTGCGCCTGATCGACGCCCAACACTGACACCGCCGCAGCCAACAAAATTCCAACCATTGGAGGAGCACAACATGAGCACCAACCTGTTCGACCTGACCGGCAAGATTGCCCTGGTGACCGGCGCAAGCCGCGGCATTGGCGAGGAAATCGCCCGACTGCTCGCAAGCCAAGGCGCACACGTGATCGTCTCCAGCCGCAAGCTGGCCGATTGCGAAGCCGTTGCAGAAAGCATCCGCGCAGCAGGCGGCAAGGCCGAGGCCCTCGCCTGCCACGTCGGCCGCATGGAAGACATCACCGCCACGTTCGACACCATC
Source organism: Ralstonia sp. A12 (assembly GCF_000801955.1). GTDB lineage: Bacteria > Pseudomonadota > Gammaproteobacteria > Burkholderiales > Burkholderiaceae > Ralstonia. Next base: position 5,296 of record NZ_JSZO01000011.1, on the reverse strand, counting down.
CGCCGCACGCATGGCCGGCTCGACATCCTCATCAACAACGCGGCCGCCAACCCGCACTTCGGGCACATCCTCGACACCGATCTCGGCGCATACGAGAAGACGGTGGAAGTGAACATCCGCGGCTACTTCTTCATGTCGATCGAAGCCGGCAAGATGATGAAGGCACAGGGCGGCGGCGCAATCGTCAATACCGCGTCGGTCAATGCGCTACACCCTGGAGACAAGCAAGGCATCTACTCCATCACCAAGGCGGCTGTGGCCCACATGACGCGTGCGTTTGCCATGGAATGCGGGCCGTTCGGCATCCGCGTGAACGCCCTGCTGCCCGGCCTGACCAAGACCAAGTTTGCCGGTGCGCTGTTCGAAGACAAGGCAACCTACGACCGCTGGATCAGCCAGATCCCGCTGCGCCGCCACGCAGAGCCGCGCGAGATGGCCGGCACGGTGCTCTATCTGGTATCCGATGCCGCGAGCTACACCAACGGCGAGTGCATCGTCGTGGACGGTGGCATGACGGTCTGACGGTAGATGGTTGATGGTTGATGGCCCGCTAGCGCGGGTCAGTCCGCGGCGTCGCGCATCAGGCTCATCAGTTGTTCGCGCAGCCACTGGTTGCCGGGGTCCCGGTCGACGCTGCGGTGCCAGTAGCAGTGCCACTCAAGATCGGGAATCTCGAACGGCAACTCGAGAATGCGGACAGGATAGCGTTGCAGCAGCCTGAGCGGCGCCGTCAGCACCAGGTCCGTCCGCATGGCGATCAGCGGCGCGACCATGTAGTGCTGCACGCGCATCCGGATGTTCCGGCGTTGCCCGAGCCGCGTGAGTTCCGCGTCGACATAGCCACTGCCTTTGCGGCGGCTCGACACGTGGACGTGCCCCATCGCCAGGTAGTCCTCCATCGACATCACGTTCCCCTTGAACGGATGGTCGTGGCGGATCATGCAAGCGTAGCGGTCGCGCCCCAGTGCGGTCTGGCACAACTGCGGATCGGCAATGAGCGGGGCGTCGATGGCCAGGGCGATGGACCCATTCGCCAGCGCAATGGGCACCTCGGCACGGTCGGTGTAGTAGCTGCGGATGTGCATGCCGGGCGCCTGCTGCTGGAGCCGCTCGCCCAGCGCGGGCAGCACCAGGGCCTCAGTCAGGTCGCTCATGCTGACGGGAAAGACGCGCTCCGACGCGGCCGGGTCGAACACATCGCCCTCGTGCGCGCTGGCATCGAGCAACTGCAATGCCTCGCGCACCCGGCCGATGATGTTCTCCGACATCGGTGTCGGTACCATGCCGGCAGGGGTGCTGACGAACAGCGGGTCGTTGAAGGTCTTGCGCATGCGCGCCAGCGCGTTGCTGACAGCAGGTTGCGTGATGCACAGCGTTTCCGCCGCCCGCGTCAGGTTGCGGTGGTGGTAGATCGCTTCAAATACAACGAACAGATTCAGGTCAACCTTCGAAATGCGCATCGCCATGCCTCCATGGCGGGATCATAAGCGCGATCGAGCACGCGGCGGCTACGCCCATTGAAGAAAGGATCAACGTGAGCACCACTGCCGGCAAACCCGCTCCCCACGTACCCGTCCAGCGCGTCGACTTTGGCCGCGTGTCTGTCTTCTTTGGTGAGAAAAGCGGGAAGTACCCCGATGGCAATCAGGTAGTGATCCGCGGCTCGGACACCCGCGCTGCGTTCGACACGCCCATCGTCTCGAACCACATCGGGCCCGAGTTCGACGCAACCGAACTGGTGGTGATGGGTCACGCGCACGAAGACCACATGGCCGGCCTGCATCGCCTGCCGCATGCCACCGTGCACGTGAACGAAGCCGATCTGGCTGCCGTGCACAGTTGGGACGGCATGGTGACTCACTACGGCCTGGACGCGGCACATGCTCCGGCCATGCTGGCGAACATCCAGCGCGATTTTTTCTACGCCCCCCGCCCCGATGCGCTGGGGTACGCGGACGGTGCCTCGTGGGACGTAGGCCAGACGCGGATTCGCGCCATCCACATGCCCGGCCACACGGCAGGCCACACCGTGCTGCTGGTCGAGCCGGAGGGCGTGGCCTTCATCGGCGATATCGACCTGACCGGCTTCGGCCCCTATTACGGCGATGCGTGTTCGAGTCTGCGCGACTTCCGCCGCAGCCTCGCACGGTTGACGGAGATTCCCGCAAAGGTGTGGGTCACGTCGCACCATCGGGGCGTGTACACCGATCGCGCGCAATTCCTGCGTGATCTCGCCGCGTACACGGCCAAGCTCAATGAGCGTGAGCAGCGCCTGCTGGCATTGCTGAACGCATCGCCCAAGACACTGGAGCAACTGGTCGAGCAACGGCTGCTGTATCCGCCGGGCTACGAGAGCCTCTGGGCAGTGAGTGCCGAAACCCGCACGATCTCGCAGCACTTGGCCGAACTCCTAGCCGATGGCCGAGTGCAGGTGGACGAACACGGCGTCTATCGCCCCAGCTAAGGCACACGCAAGGCGACCGGCACGGGCACGGGTTTTCCTGTACTGCCCATTGAGACCAAGCTCTCTACAATGGCGGAGTCATATAGATGAATAGTTGACCTGCATTGCTCCTCATGCCCGCTGATCTCCGCCTGCCCCGTTACCAGCAATTGCGCGACGACCTGGCCGCGCAGATCGCCCAACAGCACTGGCGCCCGGGTGACGCCATCCCCACTGAAGCGGAACTCGCCAAGACGTACAACGTGGCCGTCGGCACGGTACGCAAAGCGGTGGATGTGCTGGTGGCCGAAGGCCTGCTCGAGCGCTTCCAGGGGCGCGGCACCTTCGTGCGGCGCGCCAGCTTTGCCAGCTCGCTCTTCCGCTTCTTCCGCTTCCAGAGCGAGACCGGCGAGCGACGTATCCCCGAGAGCCGCATCCTCAAGCGCGATGTGCTCGACGCACCCTCCGCGCCCGCCGCAGGCCTGCAGATTGAAACCGGTGCCCCCGTTATCCGCCTGACCCGGTTGCGCTTGCTCGACAGCGCTCCGCTGCTGGCCGAAGAAATCTGGCTGCCGCACGACCGCTTTGCCGACCTCGCCACGCTGGACCTCAGTGCCTTTGGCGACCTGCTCTACCCGCTGTACGAATCGCACTGTGGCCAGATCATCGCGAGCGCAGAAGAAACGCTCACCGCCGAGGCCGTCAACGCCACCTACGCGCGCCTGCTGCGCATCCAGGCCGGTGACCCGGTCATGGTGATCGAGCGCGTGGCGCGCGGCTATGACCGTACGCCGCTCGAATGGCGGCGCTCACGCGGCGCGGCGGCGCACTTCCGATATCACGTCGACATCCGGTAGCGGTAGCGCCACAGCCGCACGCGACACACCCATACCTACAAAACACAAACAGGAGACAACACACCATGCAGGCGAACCCTCCGCCACTGCTGGACGTACGCGGCGTGACGCTGCAGTACAAGACACGCCAGCATCTGGTCACCGCCACGTACCGCGTCGACTTCCAGGTCTACCCCGGCGAGCGCTACATCCTGCTGGGCCCATCGGGCTGCGGCAAGTCGACGTTGCTCAAGGCCATCGGCGGCTACCTCACGCCCACGGAGGGTGAGATCCGCCTCAAGGGCCAACCGGTGACCAAGCCCGGGCCGGATCGCATGATGGTGTTCCAGGAGTTCGACCAACTCCTGCCGTGGAAGACGGTGAAAGAGAACGTGCTGTTCCCGCTGCTGTCGACGGCCAAGCTCGGTGCGCGCGAAGCGGAGGAACGCGCGCTGCACTACATCCACAAGGTCAACCTCACCAAGTTTGCCGACCACCACCCGCATATGCTGTCGGGCGGGATGAAGCAACGCGTGGCGATTGCGCGCGGCATGGCGATGGAGCCCGACGTGCTGCTGATGGACGAGCCCTTTGCTGCGCTCGACGCGCTCACCCGCCGCAAGATGCAGGATGAGCTGCTGCAACTGTGGGACGAAACGCACTTCACCGTGCTGTTCGTCACGCACTCGATTCCGGAAGCGATCCGCTGCGGCAGCCGCATCCTGATCCTCTCGCCGCACCCCGGCCAGGTCCGCGCCGAACTGCCAAGCCTCGCGCGCGGTGATGGCGACCCCGAGCGCTTCAAGGCCCTCGAAGCCGAGATCCACGACATGCTGTTCGCCCGCGCGGTGGAGGAAACCCATGCAGACTGAAACCCTTTCCATGCCCACCACCAACGTGAGCGATCGCGAGCCGGTGTACCGCACGCCGGTGGCGTTCGAGCGTATCGGCGTGGTTGAAAAACCGTTGTCGATTGCCGAGCGACTTTACGAACAGGTGTGGCTGCGCAAGCTGATCATCCTCGTCGTGCTGGCGCTCGTCTGGGAAGGCGGCGCGCGCTGGCTCGACAACCCGCTGCTGCTGCCGACCTTCTCGGATACGGCACAGGCGCTGTGGGCAGGGCTCGCCAGCGGCACACTGTTCGCGCGCATCGGCACCTCCATGGAGACCTTGCTCGCTGGCTATGCGCTTGGTTTGGCGCTGTCGTGCGCGCTGGTGGTGCTGGGCATCAGCAACCGCTTGGGGCAGGACTTCCTGGAAACGCTTACCGCCATGTTCAACCCGCTGCCCGCCATCGCCCTGCTGCCGATCGCGCTGGTGTGGTTTGGCCTGGGCAACGGCAGCCTGATCTTCGTGATCGTGCATTCAGTGGTGTGGGCCGTGTCGCTCAACACGCATGCGGGCTTCCTGTCGGTCTCGAACACGCTGCGCATGGTCGGCCGCAACTACGGCCTCTCAGGCATGGGGTATCTGACGAAGATCCTGATCCCGGCGGCGTTCCCGTCCATCCTCACCGGCCTGAAGATCGGCTGGGCGTTTGCGTGGCGTACGTTGATCGCATCCGAGCTGGTGTTTGGCGTCAGCTCTGGCCAGGGCGGCCTCGGCTGGTACATCTACGAGAACAAGAACCAGTTGCAGATTCCGGAAGTGTTTGCGGGCCTGCTGACCGTCATCATCATCGGCCTGCTGGTGGAGAACCTCGTGTTCCGCACGCTGGAAAACCGTACCGTCAAACGCTGGGGTATGCAGAACTAAACCCGCGCCAGTATCGCAGCGAGCCTTGGCGCCAACCCACGCACCCAGACGGTTTGGCCGTACCCTGCCCTAGATGGCGCCTTGGATTTTTGTTGCGGGGAGGAAAAAGGAAGGAGCCTTGTCTGAGCGCAGCGAGTTTGGCTCCTTCCCCTCCCCGTGACAAAAATCCAAGGGGAAGTCGCCATCTCGGGCGCGCCTTTCTTTGCTTACTTTCTTTGGCAAGACAAAGAAAGTGAGTCGGCCCCGGCAGGGGACGAAACGG
>NZ_JSZO01000010.1 GCF_000801955.1 Ralstonia sp. A12 | reverse complement strand
GTGAATCGGGTGGGTGTCGCGGTAGTGAGTTAGCAGCGAGTTGATGATAAAAATTCTTCAGCAAGTTGTTGACAGCGACGAAAAAGCTCTGCATAATCTCGTTTCTCTGCTGCAGCAAACGCAGCGACGCGGTGAACAAAGTTGATCGCGAAGTTCTTTAACAAGCAAACAGCCGATAAGTGTGGGCGCTTAATACTGGATGCGACTGACGTAAGTCAGTTAGCTAACAAGTAATGAAGTGCTCGCACAGAAGTAAGGTTTGAACGAAAGTTCAAGTCAGATTCTGAGAGTGAGCGACCGCTCGTAAAGAGCGAAAACAGCAGATTGAACTGAAGAGTTTGATCCTGGCTCAGATTGAACGCTGGCGGCATGCCTTACACATGCAAGTCGAACGGCAGCATGATCTAGCTTGCTAGATTGATGGCGAGTGGCGAACGGGTGAGTAATACATCGGAACGTGCCCTGTAGTGGGGGATAACTAGTCGAAAGATTAGCTAATACCGCATACGACCTGAGGGTGAAAGTGGGGGACCGCAAGGCCTCATGCTATAGGAGCGGCCGATGTCTGATTAGCTAGTTGGTGGGGTAAAGGCCCACCAAGGCGACGATCAGTAGCTGGTCTGAGAGGACGATCAGCCACACTGGGACTGAGACACGGCCCAGACTCCTACGGGAGGCAGCAGTGGGGAATTTTGGACAATGGGGGCAACCCTGATCCAGCAATGCCGCGTGTGTGAAGAAGGCCTTCGGGTTGTAAAGCACTTTTGTCCGGAAAGAAATCGCACTTACTAATATTAGGTGTGGATGACGGTACCGGAAGAATAAGGACCGGCTAACTACGTGCCAGCAGCCGCGGTAATACGTAGGGTCCAAGCGTTAATCGGAATTACTGGGCGTAAAGCGTGCGCAGGCGGTTGTGCAAGACCGGTGTGAAATCCCCGAGCTTAACTTGGGAATTGCACTGGTGACTGCACGGCTAGAGTGTGTCAGAGGGGGGTAGAATTCCACGTGTAGCAGTGAAATGCGTAGAGATGTGGAGGAATACCGATGGCGAAGGCAGCCCCCTGGGATAACACTGACGCTCATGCACGAAAGCGTGGGGAGCAAACAGGATTAGATACCCTGGTAGTCCACGCCCTAAACGATGTCAACTAGTTGTTGGGGATTCATTTCCTTAGTAACGTAGCTAACGCGTGAAGTTGACCGCCTGGGGAGTACGGTCGCAAGATTAAAACTCAAAGGAATTGACGGGGACCCGCACAAGCGGTGGATGATGTGGATTAATTCGATGCAACGCGAAAAACCTTACCTACCCTTGACATGCCACTAACGAAGCAGAGATGCATTAGGTGCTCGAAAGAGAAAGTGGACACAGGTGCTGCATGGCTGTCGTCAGCTCGTGTCGTGAGATGTTGGGTTAAGTCCCGCAACGAGCGCAACCCTTGTCTCTAGTTGCTACGAAAGGGCACTCTAGAGAGACTGCCGGTGACAAACCGGAGGAAGGTGGGGATGACGTCAAGTCCTCATGGCCCTTATGGGTAGGGCTTCACACGTCATACAATGGTGCATACAGAGGGTTGCCAAGCCGCGAGGTGGAGCTAATCCCAGAAAATGCATCGTAGTCCGGATCGTAGTCTGCAACTCGACTACGTGAAGCTGGAATCGCTAGTAATCGCGGATCAGCATGCCGCGGTGAATACGTTCCCGGGTCTTGTACACACCGCCCGTCACACCATGGGAGTGGGTTTTGCCAGAAGTAGTTAGCCTAACCGTAAGGAGGGCGATTACCACGGCAGGGTTCATGACTGGGGTGAAGTCGTAACAAGGTAGCCGTATCGGAAGGTGCGGCTGGATCACCTCCTTTAAGAGCGTGCATCCGACGTTAGGCGTCCACACTTATCGGTTTGTTTGATGTTACAGCCAAGGGTCTGTAGCTCAGGTGGTTAGAGCACCGTCTTGATAAGGCGGGGGTCGTAGGTTCAAGTCCTACCAGACCCACCAAGTTACGGACGGTGGAAGAAGTTCTCTGCCGTGACTGGGGGATTAGCTCAGCTGGGAGAGCACCTGCTTTGCAAGCAGGGGGTCGTCGGTTCGATCCCGTCATCCTCCACCAAAACCTTTTGGTTACCAAACGCAAGCATCGACGCTGTGTCGATGGTGTTTGCGTTTGGCCTAGCCAAGACGAGCGTAAAAGTTCGGCTGTTCTTTAACAATATGGAATGTAGTAAAGGTGTCGCGGAGCGTTGATGAGACGCTCGGTAGTAACGCGACACTGGGTTGTGATTGTATCAACCAGTATTACCAGAGCAATCGAAAGATTGTCTTGGAATACGGCACAACGCGAGAACTCAGCCTGTAACGAGACATACTCGTTATAGGGTCAAGCGAATAAGTGCATGTGGTGGATGCCTTGGCGATTACAGGCGATGAAGGACGTAGTAGCCTGCGAAAAGCTGCGGGGAGCTGGCAAACAAGCTTTGATCCGCAGATGTCCGAATGGGGAAACCCGGCCCGAATGGGTCATCTGTGACTGAATACATAGGTCACAGAAGCGAACGCAGCGAACTGAAACATCTAAGTAGCTGCAGGAACAGAAATCAACCGAGATTCCCAAAGTAGTGGCGAGCGAAATGGGATCAGCCTTGTACTCTTTAGCAGTATTGCTAGCAGAACGGAATGGAAAGTCCGGCCATAGCGGGTGATAGCCCCGTATGCGAAAGCAGTATTGTGGAACTAGGTGTACGACAAGTAGGGCGGGACACGTGAAATCCTGTCTGAAGATGGGGGGACCATCCTCCAAGGCTAAATACTCGTAATCGACCGATAGTGAACCAGTACCGTGAGGGAAAGGCGAAAAGAACCCCGGGAGGGGAGTGAAATAGATCCTGAAACCGCATGCATACAAACAGTCGGAGCCTGGAAACGGGTGACGGCGTACCTTTTGTATAATGGGTCAGCGACTTACATTCAGTGGCAAGCTTAACCGATTAGGGAAGGCGTAGCGAAAGCGAGTCCGAATAGGGCGTTCAGTCGCTGGGTGTAGACCCGAAACCAAGTGATCTATCCATGGCCAGGTTGAAGGTGCGGTAACACGTACTGGAGGACCGAACCCACTAACGTTGAAAAGTTAGGGGATGAGCTGTGGATAGGGGTGAAAGGCTAAACAAACTTGGAAATAGCTGGTTCTCTCCGAAAACTATTTAGGTAGTGCCTCGTGTATCACCTTCGGGGGTAGAGCACTGTCATGGTTGGGGGGTCTATTGCTGATTACCCCGCCATAGCAAACTCCGAATACCGAAGAGTGCAATCACGGGAGACAGACATCGGGTGCTAACGTCCGGTGTCAAGAGGGAAACAACCCAGACCGCCAGCTAAGGTCCCTAAATATTGCTAAGTGGGAAACGAAGTGGGAAGGCTAAAACAGTCAGGAGGTTGGCTTAGAAGCAGCCACCCTTTAAAGAAAGCGTAATAGCTCACTGATCGAGTCGTCCTGCGCGGAAGATGTAACGGGGCTAAGCAATATACCGAAGCTGCGGATGCACGTAAGTGCATGGTAGGAGAGCGTTCTGTAAGCCTGTGAAGGTGTCTTGTAAAGGATGCTGGAGGTATCAGAAGTGCGAATGCTGACATGAGTAGCGATAAAGGGGGTGAAAGGCCCCCTCGCCGTAAGCCCAAGGTTTCCTACGCAACGTTCATCGGCGTAGGGTGAGTCGGCCCCTAAGGCGAGGCAGAGATGCGTAGCTGATGGGAAGCAGGTTAATATTCCTGCACCGTCGTATGATGCGATGGGGGGACGGATCGCGGAAGGTTGTCCGGGTGTTGGATGTCCCGGTCCCTGCATTGGAGATGGCACTTAGGCAAATCCGGGTGCGTGATTCAAGGGTGTGGGGCGAGCGACTTTAGGTCGCGAAGCAATTGGAAGTGGTTCCAAGAAAAGCCTCTAAGCTTCAGTCATACGAGACCGTACCGCAAACCGACACAGGTGGGCGAGATGAGTATTCTAAGGCGCTTGAGAGAACTCGGGAGAAGGAACTCGGCAAATTGGTACCGTAACTTCGGGATAAGGTACGCCCTTGTAGTTTGACTGGCTCGCGCCAGAAGGACGAAGGGGTTGCAATAAAATGGTGGCTGCGACTGTTTAATAAAAACACAGCACTCTGCAAACACGAAAGTGGACGTATAGGGTGTGACGCCTGCCCGGTGCCGGAAGATTAAATGATGGGGTGCAAGCTCTTGATTGAAGTCCCGGTAAACGGCGGCCGTAACTATAACGGTCCTAAGGTAGCGAAATTCCTTGTCGGGTAAGTTCCGACCTGCACGAATGGCGTAACGATGGCCACACTGTCTCCTCCCGAGACTCAGCGAAGTTGAAGTGTTTGTGATGATGCAATCTCCCCGCGGCTAGACGGAAAGACCCCATGAACCTTTACTGTAGCTTTGCATTGGACTTTGAACCGATCTGTGTAGGATAGGTGGGAGGCTTTGAAACCGGGACGCTAGTTTCGGTGGAGCCGACCTTGAAATACCACCCTGGTTTGTTTGAGGTTCTAACCTTGGCCCGTGAATCCGGGTCGGGGACAGTGCATGGTAGGCAGTTTGACTGGGGCGGTCTCCTCCCAAAGTGTAACGGAGGAGTTCGAAGGTACGCTTGGTACGGTCGGACATCGTACCTAAAGTGCAATGGCAAAAGCGTGCTTAACTGCGAGACCGACAAGTCGAGCAGGTGCGAAAGCAGGACATAGTGATCCGGTGGTTCTGTATGGAAGGGCCATCGCTCAACGGATAAAAGGTACTCTGGGGATAACAGGCTGATACCGCCCAAGAGTTCATATCGACGGCGGTGTTTGGCACCTCGATGTCGGCTCATCTCATCCTGGGGCTGTAGCCGGTCCCAAGGGTATGGCTGTTCGCCATTTAAAGAGGTACGTGAGCTGGGTTTAAAACGTCGTGAGACAGTTTGGTCCCTATCTGCCGTGGGCGTTGGAATCTTGACGGGGGCTGCTCCTAGTACGAGAGGACCGGAGTGGACGTACCGCTGGTGTACCTGTTGTCTCGCCAGAGGCATCGCAGGGTAGCTATGTACGGAAGAGATAACCGCTGAAAGCATCTAAGCGGGAAACTTGCCTGAAGATGAGGATTCCCTGGAGACTTGATCTCCCTGAAGGGTCGTTCGAGACCAGGACGTTGATAGGCTGGGTGTGGAAGCGCAGTAATGCGTTCAGCTAACCAGTACTAATTGCCCGTGCGGCTTGATCCTATAACCGGTATGTTTCCGGCTGGGTCTGCCTTGTGCCTGATACAAATCAAAACACAACCCCAAATCTACATTCCCATATTGGCGGCGTTGATCCTCAAATCAACGACGCGACAAGTCATAGCCTGGTGACCATAGCGAGTCGGTACCACCCCTTCCCATCCCGAACAGGACCGTGAAACGACTCCGCGCCGATGATAGTGCGGATTCCCGTGTGAAAGTAGGTCATCGCCAGGCTCTCCCATAAAACACCCCAGCTCAACCCGAGCTGGGGTGTTTGCTTTTACGCGCCACAAACGCGCACACAACCCCAGCCCCCTCAGCAACACCACAAACAAAAGCCACCCGCAGGTGGCTT
>NZ_JSZO01000001.1 GCF_000801955.1 Ralstonia sp. A12 | reverse complement strand
GGAGACGGGGAAAACTCGCTGCGCTCAGACAGTTCCCCGTCTTTTTTCCGCCCGCTTACAAAAATTCAAGGCGCCATCAAGGGCAGAACGTCAAAAGACAAGGGCCAACCCATCGTGAGGTTGGCCTTGTCGTTTGGGCTAACACCCAGAGGGTTTGGCTTTGGCCTTTGATTTTCCCTGCCCTATGCGGCGCCTTGAATTTCTGTTGCAAGGCGGAAAAAGAGAGGAGGCTGTCTGAGCGCAGCGAGTTTGCCTCCTCTCCCTCCTTGCAACAGAAATTCAAGGAATCTTTCGCCGCATCGGGCGCGCCTTTCTTTGCTTACTTTCTTTGGCAAGACAAAGAAAGTGAGTCAGCCCCGGCAGGGGATGAAACAAGGGATGTACCACCAGCCTCAATCAATGGAGCTGCGACTCAAGCGCTAAGCCTTCTTCACCGCCCCCAACACATCCATCGGCAACGGAAACACAATCGTAGAACTCCGATCCCCTGCAATCTGCGTAAGCGTCTGCAGATAGCGAAGCTGGATCGCCTCAGGCTGCTGCGCCAGCATGCGCGCCGCTTCCAGCAGTTTTTCCGAAGCCTGCAATTCCCCTTCCGCATGGATGACCTTGGCGCGCCGTTCACGCTCGGCCTCAGCCTGACGCGCAATTGCGCGGATCATTGATTCATTCAGGTCGACATGCTTGATCTCCACGTTCGCGATCTTGATGCCCCACGGGTCGGTCTGGATATCGAGCACCTTCTGGATGTCGAGGTTGAGCTTCTCGCGCTCCGCCAGCATTTCATCCAGTTCGTGCTTGCCGAGGATGGCCCGCAGCGTGGTCTGCGCAAGCTGGCTCGTCGCCTCGTGAAAGTTGGCCACCTGGATGATGGCGCGCTCCGGGTCCACCACCCGGAAGTACACCACCGCGTTGACCTTGACCGACACGTTGTCGTGCGAGATCACGTCCTGCGGCGGTACGTCCATCACCACCGTGCGCAAGTCCACACGCACCATCTGCTGCACCGCCGGAATGATGAGCACCAGCCCCGGCCCCTTCACACGCCAGAAGCGTCCCAGCAGGAACACCACCCCGCGTTCATACTCACGCAGCACGCGAAACGACGAAATGATCAGCAGCACGGCCAGAAAGATCAGGCCGCCTGCGCTGAAGAATCCATAGAGCATTTTTCTTCTCCTTAGGATGGCTAACCCGCAGGCACGACGTCGAGCGTGAGCCCACGTCGCGCCGTCACGCGTACGCGATCACCCCGCGCCAGACGGCCTGTGCAATGCACACGCCAGCGCTCGCCATGAACCTGTGCCCAGCCTGCTGCGGGGTCATTGGGGTCGGTCGGATCGAGTTCCAGCAATTCGCCCGTCATGCCGATGATCGTGTCGCCGCCGGCCACTGCCGGCCGCCGCCGCGCACGCACCGCCATGCTGGAGAGCAGCAGGATCACCGTCAGGCTCATGAAGGCCATCGACACGATCAACGGCAGCGGCACACCAAAGCCCGGTGTCTGCGTATCGATCAACATCACCGCGCCCAGGATGAACGCGACGATCCCGCCCACACCCAGCGCGCCGAAGGTTGGCAGGAAAGCCTCGGCCACCATGCAGCCCAGGCCCAGCGAAATCAACGCCAGCCCCGCGTAATTGATCGGCAGCATCTGCAGCCCATACAGCGCCACCAGAATGCACATCGCACCCAGGATGCCCGGCACTACCATGCCCGGTGTCGAGAACTCGAAGATCAACGCGTACACGCCCACCGTCAACAGCAACAGCGCGAGGCTTGGGTCGGTGATCACGGCGAGGAAGTGGTTGCGCCAGCCGGGCTCCAGCGTCACGGTCTGGGCGCCTGCGGTGTGCAGCGTGACGGGGCCAGTGACGGTGCGCAGTACGCGGCCATCTACCTGTTTGAGCAGGTCGGGAACATCGTTGGCGATCAGGTCAATTACGCGCTGGTTGGCGGCTTCGGCCGCATCCAGGCTCACGGCTTCGCGGACGGCGCGTTCGCCCCATTCGGCGTTGCGGCCGCGCAGTTGCGCCAGGCCCCGGATGTAGGCCGCCGCATCGTGCATCTGCTTGCGGGCGAGGGTGTCTTCGTTGCTCGACGTGGCGGCTGGGGCGGTAGGGGCTGCGGGCGCGCTGGCCGGGTTGGCTGTTGGGTTAGCCGGATTTGCGGGGTTGGGTGCGGGGCCGGACGGCGCGTGCCCACCAATGCCGATCGCCACCGGCGACGCCGCCCCCAGGTTGGTGGCCGGCGCCATTGCGGCGATGTGGCAGGCGTAGAGGATGTAGGTACCAGCACTGGCCGCACGCGCGCCACCCGGTGCAACATAGCCGGCTACAGGCACTGGAGAGGCGAGGATGGCCTGGATGATCTGCCGCATCGACGCATCCAGCCCGCCGGGCGTATCCATCTGTAGCACCACGAGCTGCGCGCCTTGTTTGTGCGCGTCTTCCAGCCCGTGTACGACATAGGCCGCGCTGGCCGGCCCAATGGCATCCGTGAGCGGCAGCACCACGACCGGCGCCGATGCCAGCGCCAGGCAGCTCCACGCGGCGGTCAGCACGCCCGCCATCCATGCCATACACTGTGCTGCACGAGACGACCGTCGCATGACAGCCTCCGTTGGTGACCGCCTTTGCTGTTAGACCGGCGGCGGGGTCTCTGTATCCAGTTTAGGCGGCGATGGCTTCACTGGAGGCGGTCGTGGTCAATGCGTCTGCCGTGGTATGCGGCTCGCTCAGCACCTGCACCAGCGCTTGCAGCGCTGGCCCCGCCATGTCGCGGTGCCATGCCAGGATCGTGTCGACGCGGCCCGGCTTGTTGAGTGCGTGGATGCTGATGTCCGGCGCGTTCGTGTACAGCTCCAGCACCGAGCGCGGCACCAGCGCCACGCCAATCCCCGCTGCCGCGCACGCGATGATGGCGTGATACGAGCCCAGCTCCAGCACGCGAGACGGCACCACGCCATCGGCCTCAAACCAGTCTTCGATCAGTTGCCGATAGGCACAGCCGGACTCGAAGGCGAGCAGGGCAGGTGTCTGCACATCGACAGCGCGGCGGATGGGCGGATGCGCGCGGTGGGCGATCAGCACCAGCTCTTCAGTAAAGGCGGGCAGCGTCGTGAGTGCGGCGCGTGTGTTGGTCAGGCAGGCGGTTTCCGCAACGAAAGCGCAATCGACTTCAAAGCTCGATAGCGCCTGGATCGACTGGCGCGTGGGCATGGTCACCAGTTCCAGCTGCACGCGCGGCCAGCGCTGGTGCAGCGTGGCGAGCAGGCTGGGCAGGCGGCTGGCGGCCGTGCTTTCCATTGAGGCGATGCGCAGGCGCCCATGCGGCTCGCGCGGCTGCACGGCCTGCCGGGCTTCGGCGGCCAGGCGGAGGATGTCGTCCGCATAGGTCAGCAGCGTCTGGCCAGCAGGCGTGAGCACCATGCGCTTGCCCTCGCGCACAAACAATTGCACGCCCAGGGAGGTTTCCAACTGGCGGATGCGCGTGGTCACGTTCGACTGCACGCGGTGCAGTTGCTGGGCTGCCCGTGTGACGCCGCCTTCACGCACAACGGTCCGGAAGATTTCAAGCGAGGCCAGATCCATGATGCATCTCAAATGCTAATCGATTCGTTCAATATAATTCATTTTTCGGAATGTACCGCGTTGCGTACGATGAGGTACCGATTTCCCCATCCGGGCATCACCATGCAATCCGTGCTGTCGTCCTCGTCTACCTCTTCACCTTCGTTGTCTGTCGCGCATGACACGCGCGGCGCGGCCTGGCGCGTGGCGATTGCCGGCATGGTCGCGCTGTCGGTGGCGATGGGCATCGGCCGCTTCGCCTTCACGCCGATCCTGCCGATGATGTTGCACGACAGCAGCGTCACCCTCACGCAGGGGAGCTGGCTGGCAACGGGCAACTACCTGGGCTATTTCCTCGGTGCGCTGGCTTGCATGGCGGTGCGCGGCGATGCAGCGCGGCTCATCCGCATCGGCCTGATCGCCACGGTGCTGCTCACAGCGGGGATGGGCGTGCTGCAAGGCCAGCCGGCGTGGCTTGGGTTGCGCTTTGCAGCAGGCATGGCGAGCGCACTGGTGTTTGTGTTCACCGCGGGCTGGTGCCTGCACAAGCTGACGGAACTGGGGCACGCGGCGCTGGGCGGCATCATCTTCTGCGGCCCGGGCCTCGGCATTGCCATTCCCGGTCTGGCGGCCAGCGGCATGGTGGCGCTGGGGTGGCATGCAACGTCCGCGTGGATTGCGTTTGGTGTGCTGTCGGCGCTGCTCACCGCGGCAGTGTGGTCGACCATTCGACCTGAGGCGCGTCCGCATGCGGCGCCCACAGCGGCTGCCGCTGGCGCCACACCGGGCCTGGATGCGCCCACCACCGCCATCACGCTCGCCTACGGCCTGGCCGGTTTCGGTTACATCATCACCGCCACCTTTCTGCCGGTGATTGCGCGCAAGGTGCTGCCGACGGGCTCGATCTGGCCGGACCTGTTCTGGCCGATGTTCGGCGCGGGTGTGGCGCTGGGCGCGTTCCTCTCCACGCGGATTAGCCTGGCGCGCGACAACCGTTCGCTGCTGGCCACGGCGTATGCCATGCAGGCGGTTGCCGTGGCGGTCAGCATCGTCTGGCCGACGGTGGCGGGGCTGGCGCTCTCCAGCACGCTGCTCGGCCTGCCATTCACTGCCATCACGCTGTTTGCCATGCGCGAGGCGCGTCGCCTGTGGCCGCATGCTGCGCCACGCCTGATGGGGCTGATGACGGCCGCCTACGGCATCGGCCAGATCGTCGGGCCGCCGTTGGCGAATCGGTTGTTTGCAGCCACGGGTGGCTTCAGTGCATCGCTGGCGGTGGCGGCGGCGTCGCTGGTGGTGGGCGTGCTGATCTTTATCGTGGTCAAGCGTGCTTCGCCCCTCTTGCCCGTACGTGCGTGATGGACAGCATGTAGCGCAGGTCGCCACGCCGCATGGTGCTCATTCGGCGCGCACGTTCTAGAATGCCTCCTCCATTGGAGGAGCCCCATGTCTTTTGCCCTGCGCCCCGGTGCTGTTGTCCCCGGCGGCGAGATCAGCGAAGCCGAGCGCGCCGTACGTGTTGACCTGGCAGCCGCCTATCGGCTGGCCGCGCTCAACGGCTGGGATGACCTGATCTACACCCACCTGTCGGCCACCGTTCCGGGCGAGCCGGATCACTTCCTCATCAACGCTTTCGGCCTGGCCTTCGACGAGATCACCGCGTCGAATCTGGTCAAGATCAACCGCGCCGGCCAGCTCGTCGGCGATTGGCCCGACGCCGCCACGCGGCCGTCTGTGAATGTCACGGGCTTTGCGCTGCACGCCGCCGTGCATGCGGCGCGCCCCGATGCGCATTGCGTGATTCACCTGCACAACACGGCTGGCATTGCCGTGTCGGCGCAGAAGCACGGGTTGCTGCCGCTGTCGCAGCATGCGTTGCGCTTTCATAAGCGCATGGCGTATCACGACTACGAAGGCCTGGCCTTCACGCCGGAAGAGGGTACGCGCCTGACTGCATCCCTCGGCCAGCAATTTGCCATGCTGCTGCGCAACCATGGCACGCTCACCATCGGCCGCACCGTGGCCGAGGCGCACGTGCTGATGGCCACGCTCATCAAGGCGTGCGAGATCCAGATCCAGGCGCTGACGGGCGGTGAAGTTGTCTCGCCCGCACCGCAGGTGGCCGACCGCGCCGCCGAGCAACTCGAAGACGGTGGCGCCATCGAGGGTGTGATGGAGTGGCCAGCCCTGCTGCGCAAACTGGATAAAATTGACGCTTCCTATCGAGACTAACGACACCGGAGACACCATGCCGACTTTCCATATCGAGATGTTTGAAGGCCGCACCGTCGAGCAAAAGAAGAAGCTCGTCGAAGAAGTGACGCGTGTCACCTGCGAAACCCTGGGCTGTGCTCCGGGTGCCGTCGACATCATCATTGCCGACATCAAGCGCGAGAACTGGGCGACCGGCGGCGTGCTCTGGTCGGAACAGAAGTAACGCCTTTTCCACCATTCCACACGTGGCCGCCATGCAGCACTTCGCCTCTGACAACTACGCGGGCTTCTGCCCCGAATCGCTGAAGTACTTCCTGGAAGCCAACGGCAGCGGCCACGAGCCCTCCTATGGCGACGATTCCTGGACGCAGCGCGTGTGCGATCGCATCCGCGACCTGTTCGAGACCGACTGCGAGGTCTTCTTCGTCTTCAACGGTACGGCGGCCAATTCGCTGGCGCTGTCATCGCTGTGCCAGTCGTACCACTCCGTCATTTGCCACGAGCTGGCGCATATCGAGACGGACGAGTGCGGCGGCCCGGAGTTCTTCTCCAACGGCTCCAAGCTGCTGACCGCCAAGGGCGAGAACGGCAAGCTCACGCCTGATGCGGTGGAAGCGCTGGTCACGCGCCGCTCCGATATCCACTACCCCAAGCCCAAAGTCGTTTCGCTCACACAGTCGACGGAAGTGGGCACGGTCTATACGGTGGAAGAAGTGCGCGCGATTGCGGCGATTGCCAAACGTCGGCAACTGCGCGTGCATATGGACGGCGCGCGCTTTGCCAACGCAGTGGCGTCGCTCGGCGTGCATCCGTCGGAAATCACCTGGCGCGCAGGCGTGGACGTGCTGTGCTTTGGCGGTACGAAGAACGGCCTGCCGGTGGGCGAGGCAGTGGTTTTCTTCGACCGACGTCTGGCTGAAGACTTTGCGTATCGCGTCAAGCAGGCAGGGCAACTGGCTTCGAAGATGCGCTTCATTTCGGCACCGTGGCTGGGCCTGCTGGAGAACGACGTCTGGCTGCGCAACGCGCGCCACGGCAATGCGATGGCGCAACTGCTGCATTCGCGCATCGTCGATGTGCCCGGCGTGCGCATCATGTTCCCGACCGAATCGAACGCCGTGTTTGCCGAGCTGCCGCTGCCTGCCATTGAAGCGCTGCGTGCACGCGGCTGGAAGTTCTACACGTTCATCGGCGCGGGCGGCTGCCGCCTGATGTGTTCGTGGGACGTGCAGCCCGAAACGGTGGAAGCCTTTGCCGCCGACATCCGCCTCGCCTGCGAGCAAGCCGCCTGATTCGTCGTCAACCCGTCCATCTCACCACCATGAGCTTCGACTACCGCTTCTGCCCGCAATGCGCCACGCCGCTCGTTGAGCAGCACAACGCCGGCCGGCTGCGCATTGCATGCCCGGCGCCGGACTGCGGCTTCGTGCACTGGAACAACCCGCTGCCGGTGCTGGCGGCGGTGGTCGAATATCGCGGGCAGATGTTCCTCGCGCGCAATGCGCTGTGGCCCGAAGGCATGTTTGCGCTCGTCACCGGATTCATGGAACGCGACGAGACGCCCGAAGAGGGCATCGCGCGTGAACTGAAGGAAGAGACGAACCTCGATGCGCAATCGATCTCGTTGATCGGCGTGTACGAGTTCATCCGCAAGAACGAGCTGATCATCGCGTATCACGTGGTGGCCGATGGTGAGATCGCACTGTCGGAAGAGCTGGTGGAATACCGTTTGAAGCCGTTCGAGAAGGTGCGCCCATGGACGGCCGGCACGGGTTACGCCGTGGCCGATTTTCTGACGGCGCGCGGCTTGCCCGTCAGCTACATCGATATCCGCACCGGCGAGCCCGCCGAGCCGCCGCCACGTCAGTGGCAACCCACGCGGCTCGTTACAATAACGGAATGACTTACGCGGGCAGTCGTCAGTCCCCATCAGCTGCCCGCTCGCAACCCAGAGGAAGACATGGAGTTCCAGAAGGAAGTTGATGCACGCGGCCTGAATTGCCCGCTGCCCATCCTGCGCACGAAGAAGGCGCTTGCCGACATGCAGAGCGGCGACGTGCTCAAGATTCTCGCCACCGACCCGGGCGCCACGCGCGACTTCCAGGCGTTCGCCAAGCAGACTGGCAACGAACTGCTGGAGCACAGCGAGCACGACAAGGTCTTCACGTTCTACATGCGCCGCCGCTGATCCGGCAGCGCGTTGAACACAAGCGGGGCGATCCGGGTTGGCTGGATCGCCCCGTTGTCATTTGGCGGGACTGGCTTGCGGGCGTTCGGCGCCGTAGGTCTTCACCAGGTAGTCGACCATCGCCGGGATGTCTTCCTCCGGAAATGGCGCGCCAAACGGCACCTTCATCTTCTTGACGGTGGCTTCCCAGTAGCTGCGCGGGAGTGTGGGCGGTTGCGTCTGCACATACTGCGCGGCGTGGCAGATCATGCAGTTCTGCAGCACGAGTCGGTAGCCCGGCAGGTCGTTCGGCTTGTACTGGGCGGTTTCGGGCGGCAGCGCGATATCCAGCGCATGCGCAGCCGTTGTGCCCATCAGCGTTGCCAGCGCGAGGCAGGTGTACAGCGTCTTGCGATCGAGCATGGTGGCCTCCTCACGCAACGGTCACGCGCGTGGTTTCCACCACGTTGCGCATGTAGCCCGGCGGGTTCCACAGTGCCGTCATCGGCTGGCTTTGACCGATGCGATTGACAGCACGCACTTTGAGCTCGTAGGCGCCGCGTCGCGTCGGTTTGAATGGCGCTCGCCATTCGCGGAACGAGTATTTGCCCAGGTCCTAGCCCAACTGCGCTTCAACCCATGTGTGCCCGCCATCGGAGGAGAGGGCCACTTCGGTGATGCCGTAGCCGCCGTCAAAGGCGATGCCGCGCACGATGTGCTCACGCCCGGCTGCCACGGTCGTGCCGTCGGCCAGGCTGGTAATGAACGAGCGCACGTTGAAGCGGCCGATGGGCACGGTCTTCGCGGGCGCGGTGCCGGGCGCAACACAGGCGCAGGTGTTGTCGGGAATGCGATAGGCCGTGCGCATCCAGAATCCGTCGAACGCCTTGTCGACGACCTGGATATTGGAGAGGTGCTTGACCCAGTACGTGCCATAGTGGCCCGGCACGATCAGGCGGATCGGGTAGCCGTTGAGCATGGGCAGGTCGGCACCGTTCATGGCCCAGGCGATCATCACCTCGCCGTCGAGCGCATGGTCGATCTCCAGCGCCTTGATGAAATCGGGGCTCTTGGCGTCGGCGAGCGGCGGATGGTCGAGCCCGTCGAATACCACCTGCACGCTGCCTGCGCGCACGCCAGCCTTGTCCAGCACCTGCTTGAGCGAAACGCCTGTCCAGCGTGCGTTGCCCATCGCCCCGTTGGAGAGCTGCCCGCCGCCCACGCGTGGCTGAAAGTAGGCCCGGCTGTTGCCCGAGCACTGGTTGACGGCGACGATTTCGCGCGCCTCGCCCAGCGCCTTCAGATCGTTCAGCGACAGGTCGAGCGGCGTGTTGACGTTGCCGCCGACCTGCAGCCGGTAGGTGGCCGGATCGATGGAGGTGGGAATGCCGGCCCAGTGGTAGCGCACGAAGAACGCATCGTTGGGCGTGATGGTGCTGTCGTTGAACACCGCGAACGGTGTTTCGAGTTGCGGCGGACGGCTGGTCAGCAGGATCAGCGGGCGCTTCTGCGGAAAGGCCACCAGTTCGCGCTCACCGTTGTCGAAGGGTAGGGTGATGTTGCCTGCGGTGGCCGCCAGCGCGGTCAGTGCCGGGTGGCTGAGTGCGGCGCCCGCACCGAGCGTGCTGAGCGCCTTGAGTACCCCGCGCCGGGTGGCGCGTTGCTGCGGATCATCGGGGTGCATGCCGTCGTCTCCTTGGAGTCACCTCACGGTATCCAAGGACATGGCGACAGGTGTGTCAATCAGGGTTGTCGGCGGTCAGGATGGTGCGCTGCAGTGACGGCGCACCGGCAAGACCTACTTGCGTGCTTCCATCGCCATGCGCAGCGCCAGGCTCGTCAGCACCGAGCCCATCAGGTAGCGCTGGATCGACAGCCAGCTCGGCTTGCGCGAGAGGAACGCGGCAATGCTGCCGGCCGTGGCGGCAATCATCGAGTTGACGGTCACGCTCACGCAGATCTGCGTGACGCCCAGGCAGATCGATTGCACCAGCACGCTGCCGTGCGCCGGCTCGATGAACTGCGGCAGCAGCGACAGATACAGCACCGCCACCTTGGGGTTGAGCATGCTGGTCAGCAAGCCCATCGTGTAGAGCTTGCGCGGGCTGTCTACCGGCAGCTCGCGAACCTGGAACGGTGCACGGCCGCCGGGGCGCACGGCCTGCCAAGCGAGATACAGCAGATAGATCGCGCCGCCAAAGCGCAGCGCATCGTAGGCAAACGGCACCGCCATCAGCAGCGCCGTGATGCCGAACGCCGCGCACAGCATGTAGAACACGAACCCCGTGGCAATGCCCATCAGCGAGATCAGCCCCGCGTTGCGCCCCTGGCAGATCGAACGCGAGATCAGGTAGATCATGTTCGGGCCGGGCGTCAGCACCATGCCGAGCGCGACCAGGGCAAAGGTGAGCAGGTTGGTGAGGGTGGGCATGGTGTGAAGTCTGCAGGCGAGGGAACGATGAGCTTGCAGGCTAGCACCCGTCGGGAATCGGCCAACAGGTACAGAAATCCAGAAATTCAACGGATTCTGTATTGGTTGGGTGGAAACGCTTACCGGACCAGCGTCACCGGAATGGCCGACAGGCGAATCAGCCGGTTGGACAGCCGGCTCGACATGAGCGAGCCGACGGCGGTACGCCCCGCCGTGCCCATCACGATCATGTCGCACTGGTTGGCGGCGGCGGTTTGCGCGATGGTTTCCGCTACGCGCCCAATCTTGACCTGGGCGACATAGTGGGCGCCTGCGTCGTCCAGGATGCAGCGTGCGGGGCGCAGCGCTTCTTCGCCGCTCTGTTCTTCAAGTTTGCGCAGCATCTCCAGCGGGTGATAGGCGCTGGCGCGGCCGCCCTCGATCGGCTCCTGCACGTTGAGCAGCACGATGTCGGACGCGCAACGGTCTCGATAGAGAAAGGCTGCATGGCGCACGGCATCCAGCGCATGCCGGGAGCCATTGACGGGGACGAGGAGTTTGAGCATCGCTTGTTCCTTACACACGTTGAGCGATCGGCGGCAGGCTGGGTCGGGTTCGCCTGAGGTTGCCGGGCGGGGCCACTGCCAGGGCATGCGGCCTGATTTCGTTATACGGATCGCCCCGCAAAGATGGTGTAAAGAGATCGCCCGCGGTGTAAAGAACGCGTAAATGGGAGGCGCGCCGCGTGGGCGGTCCTCCCGTTGCTCGGGCTGATCAGGCTGCCACCAGCAGCTTCACGCCCGGAAAATCCACCGGCACGTTGAAGGCCACGTTCACGTAGTTGGTGAACAGGTTCAACGCCACGTGCGCCAGGATCTCGACGATTTCACCGTCGTCGAAACCGGCCGTGCGCAACGCCTGCACATCGGTATCGGTGATCTGGCCACGGTGCTCGACGAGTTTGAGCGCAAAGCTGAGCGCAGCGGCTGTCTTGGCATCGGCCGCGCGGCCAGCCTGGGCCTCGGCCATGTCGTGACCTGAGGCGCCGGCCTTCTTGCCGAGTGCCGTGTGGGCGGCCAGGCAGTACTCGCAGCGGTTGCGGTCGGCCACCGCCACGGCAATCTTCTCGCCGAGCACGGCCTGGATGCGCCCGTGGCTGAGCGCGCCAAATGCGGCCCACATCGACGTGAGCGCCGCCGGCGAATTGGCCACGGCGCGGAACATGTTGGGCGTTGCGCCAAACGCACCTTGGATCTGGTCCAGCACGGCCTTGCTGTCGATCGGGGCGCTGGTGCGGTCATGCAGGGGAACGCGGGCAGTCATGGAAACACTCCTCATGGATGGGTTGGATCGGAGCGCCGGGCGTGTGGGGTACGCCATCGACGTGCAAGCAGTATGTCGTCTGGGGATGTATGATTTGGACGATTTCGTTTCAATTTCATACCAATTCGTCCAATGAATGCGATCGATCCCCTGGATCGCCTGTCTGGCCTGCTGGAGCGCTTTCGCGTGCGGGCGCGCCTGTTCCATTCGGGGCCGCTGTGCGGTGTGACGCAGTTCGCGCCAGACGCAGGGCAAGGGTTTCTGCACGTGCTGCGGCGTGGGGAGCTGGAACTCACGCACCCAGACCCTGTGGAGGGTTTGCCGACACACCTTCGCGTGCAGGCGCCGGCCGTGCTGTTCTATCCGCGCCCGGTGGCGCACTGCTTCCACAACCCGCCTGTCGACGGATCAGATTTCACCTGCGCCACGCTCGACTTCGACGGTGGCGTACTCAACCCGCTGGCGCGCGGGCTGCCTGCGTTAGTCGTTTTGCCGCTGGAGAAAGTGGAGGGCTTGGACGCGGCACTGGCCCTGCTGTTTGCCGAGACGGATCGTGTGCGCTGCGGCCAGCGCGTGCTGGCGGACCGCCTGTTCGACGTGGTCTGCATCCAGCTTCTGCGCTGGTTGCTCGATCACCCTGAGAGCGCTGGCATTCAGCCCGGTTTGATCGCTGGGCTGTCGGACCCACGCCTGGCCCGCACGATGGTGGCCGTGCACGAAGCGCCCGGCGCAGCGTGGACGCTCGACACCATGGCTGCCCGCGCCGGTATGTCGCGCAGCGCATTTGCCGCGGCCTTCAAGCAGATCGTCGGGCAGACGCCGGCGGACTATGTGGCAGATTGGCGCGTCTCGCTCGCACAGACGCGATTGCGCGAAGGCCGGCCCATCCAGTTGCTGGCCGAGGAACTGGGCTATGCCGGGCCGTCGGCGTTGTCGCGTGTGTTCAAGGAGCGCACCGGACTGTCGCCACGTGATTGGCGCAAGCGGTTCGAGATGCGCTGAGCGTCAGGCATCCGCAGGCTGCGGCGCGGTTGCCGTGCCTGTGCCGAGCCGCACAGACGCGATCGCCAGCAACAACGCAATCGCCACGACGCCTGCACCCGCCCACGGCGCGAGCAGCAGGCCGCCTGCGTCCACCAGTAGCCCACCCAGGCCCGCGCCGAGCGCCACGCCCAAGTGCATGGTTGAGACGTTGATGCCGAGGCTCGCGTCAGCCCGCTCCGGCGCACTGTGCATCAGATAGTTCTGCACGATGGGCGAGATCGACCAGCTCAGGCTTGCCCACAGCATCATCGCCGGCAGGAAGAAGGCGATGTTCTGCCCCGCCACCGGCAGCGCGGCCAACGCCATCAGGAACACGGCGGGGCAGAGCAGCAGCGCACGCACCGGCCCCGCGCGATCAGAACACCAGCCGCCCAACCAAGCCCCCGTGACGCCCGCCGCGCCGAAGGCGAAATACAGCGCCGTCAGCTTGCTGGGTGACACTCCCAGACGCGCCTGCAGATACGGCGTGAGATAGGCAAACAGAATGAAATGCCCGCCGATCATGGCAATCGACACGAGCTGCCCGGTCAGGATCTTGGGTGTCATCGCATGCCGCAGCCATGCGCTGATCGACACCGGCGCCCGCGCAGGCGACATCGGCAACCGCCGCGCCAGCAAGAACGCCAGCGGCAACACCGGCACCCCGATGGCCACGAACACTGCGCGCCAGCCAAGCCAGCCGTTGAGCGTCATGCCCACCGGCACGCCGAGCACAAGCGACCCGCTGATCCCCATGAAGATGATGCCGATAGCGCGCCCCTGTTTGCCCGGCGGCGCCAGGTCGGTGGCAAACATGGTGGCAAGCAGGATGACGGTGGCACAGCTTGCGGCCATCACCATGCGCAGCACGAAGAGGGCGGCGTAACCGGGGCTGGCTGCTGCAAGCAGGTTGCTGAGTGCGAATACGCCCAACGCCGCAATCAGCAGGCGCTTGCGGTCACGATGCGCAAGCCAGGCAGAACACGCGAGTGCAGCCAGCGCAAACGTCAGCGAAAAAATGGTGGTGAGTTGCCCGCCCACGGCAAGCGAGACATGCAGGTCTGCTGCAATGCCAGGCAGGATGCCGATGCAGATGTTCTCGTCGATGCCCGCGAGAAAGACGGTGGCGGCGAGCAGCCAGATGCGTGTGTCCATGTGACCCTTCCGAGTGGATGACCATGTTGTGCTTTGCACACACGGCCGGTTCGGTCGGGTTTCGAGGCAGGGCTTCGGTTATCCCAGACGTGGAAAACGGTTGCGTTCGCCAGCGTAGCAACGATGCCTTGAGCGGACAAGGCGCGGCCAGCCAGTGAGTGACGCCCGATAATCTTCCGTTACATCCTTAACCGTGTTCGTCACAGCCTTAAGGCCCCCTTAAGCCTAGACTGGAAACAAGGTCCGGCGCTGACCGGACGTTCCATAGGAGAAGATCGATGCAGAAGGCCAAGATTCTGACTTCCTTGATGCTTGCGGTTTCCGCGCTGGTGCCGCTTGCGAGCCACGCTCAAGACCGTGACCGCGACCATCGCGGGGATCGTGACCGCCACGAAGAGCGCGTCGACATGGACCGCCGTGCCGACCGCGAGATGCCGCATCGCTGGAATCGGGGCGAACGGATTCCGCCGGAGTACCGCGATCGCCAGTACATCATCGACAACTGGCGTGACCATCACCTGGCGCCGCCGCCGCGCGGGGCTCACTGGATTGGCGTCAACGGTGGCTACTACCTTGTGCAGCCGAGTGGCATCGTCCTCAACGTGAACATTGGCGGATAGCACGCCCATTTGTTGCGTCATAAAAAACCCCGCGACAGCGAAAGCGTCGCGGGGTTTTTGCTTGCAGGTGCGGCAGCGTGAATTGCGCGGATGCGTGTGGCCGGCGAGAAGGAAACAAAAAGGTAGCTTAGGGATCGCTGAAAAATCTGTGACAACGCGCCATGGTCACGTCATGCGCATTGTTGAAGGTTGTGGGCTGCACAACCCCACAGCAAGTCGCTCATGGCACGCCAAACCACACGCAAGGCGGGCGGGTATTCGCTCGTCCTTTTTTCCACACTGTTCGCTCTCGCCGCCTGCGGTGGCGGTGACGATACAACCGCATCTACCCAGCCACCGACAACTGCACAGCCCGCCGAGGCCAAGCCGCTGTCGGTCACGCTGCTGCATGTGAACGACCACCACTCCCATCTGGATCCGGAGTCGGTCAAGCTCAACCTGATGACGGCCGCAGGCAAGCGCGAAGCCATCGACGTGGAGTACGGCGGTTTCGCGCGTGTCACGTCGGCCATCCAATCGCTGGCCAGCGCATCGCGCAACGTGGTGAAGATCCACGCAGGTGACGCCGTCACCGGTGACCTGTACTTCAACCTCAGCAACGGCAAGGCCGATGCCGAGATGATGAACACGGTCTGCTTCGATTCGTTCACGTTGGGCAACCACGAGTTCGACAACACCGACAGCGGCCTGAAGACCTTCATCGATTACCTGCACGCCGGCAACTGCAAGACACCGGTGCTGAGCGCCAACGCAAAATTTGCCGCCACCTCTGCGCTGGCCGCTGGCCCTGTGAAGGCTTCCACGGTAGTGGAGCGCGACGGGCAGAAGATCGCCATCATCGGCCTGACCATTGCAGACAAGACCAAGAATTCTTCGCGTCCGGATGCGGGTACCACCTTTGCCAACGAAGCCGTGGCTGCGCAGGCGGAGATCAACCGTCTGCGTGCGCAGGGCATCAACAAGATCGTGATTGCCTCGCACGTGGGCTACACGGGTGAGCTTGCGCTGGCCAAGCAACTCAGCGGCGTCGACGTGATCGTGGGTGCGGACTCTCATTCGCTGCTCGGGCCCAAGGCCACCATGCAGCCGCTGGGTCTGACCCCGGAAGGCGATTACCCGACCCGCACGACCGACAAGGACGGCAAGCCTGTCTGCGTGGTGCAGGCATGGCAGTACAGCTACGTGGTCGGTGAGCTCAAGGTGGACTTCGACAAGAACGGCGATGTCGTCAACTGCCAGGGCACACCGCACGTGTTGATTGGCGACACCTTCAAGCGCGGCACAGTGGCTGTGTCCGATGCAGACGCTGCTGCCATCCGCCAGGACATCGCTGCCAGTGGTGTCCTGCGTGTGACTACACCAGACGCCGCTGCTGCTGCCAAGCTGGCCAGCTACAAGGCCGATAAGGACGCGCTCGGCAAAAAGGTGGTCGCTACCGCGCCGACCAATCTGTGCCTGCGCCGCGTGCCCGGCACCAAGCGTGATGCCACACGTTCCACGCTGGGTGACGTCTGCAACAAGGACGCCGATGTCATCGCCCACGGCGGCGACGTGCAGCAGCTCGTGGCCCAGGCGTTCCTGGAACGCGGCAAGGCCTTCTTCAATGCCGACATCTCGATCCAGAACGGTGGTGGCGTGCGTGTTGATCTGCCCGCAGGCAACGTGACGGTGGGTGGCATCTACAGCGTGCTGCCGTTCAAGAACACGCTCGTGCAGCTCAAGATGACGGGCGCTGAGGTGAAGGCCACGCTGGAAGACGCCATCGCCTCGGTGGTGGCCAACAACACCGGTTCATACCCCTACACCGGCGGCCTGCGCTGGAAGGTGGACCTGAACCAGGCCGCCGGCGCGCGCCTGAGCCAGCTCGAAGTGAAGACCACCTCGGGTTACGTACCGCTGGATCTGGCCAAGACCTACAGCGTGGTCACCATCAACTTCCTCGCGGATGGCCAGGACGGCTACACGACGATGAAGAGCGTGACCGGTGCCCGCCGTACCGAGGTGGGCCTGGACTACGCCGAGGCCTTCCTCACCTACGTGGATGGCCTGCCCGGCACCACCAAGCAGCTCAACAAGCTGCCGGTGGCCGACTACAGCACGCAGAGCTATATCGATACGCCCTGATACGCGTGCCGCGTTGGTGATCGTCCAACCGCGACGTGATCACCCCTTGCAGCCGTCAGAGCGTCACGAGCGTCTCTGCGGCTGCCATCACGACAACATCACGACAACAACGAGCGGTGCCCCGTCGCACCGCATCATCCGACCCCATCCATGCGTCTACATCATCTAATCCCAGTCGCGCTCTTCATGGCGCTGCCGGCCCATGCCGAGCTCATCTTCAGCGAATACGTTGAAGGCACCTCGAACAACAAGGCGCTCGAGATCTACAACCCCGATAGCACCGAGGTGGATCTGTCGCTTTACAAGGTCGAGCAGTACAACAACGGCGCCACCACGCCGACCACGTCGTTCGCGCTCACCGGCAAGCTCGCGCCGGGCGCGGTGTACGTGATGGCCCACAGCACGCTGGCCGGCGTGCTCGGCTCGAAGGTCAACCAGACCGTCACGTTCACTTTCAATGGCGATGACGCCATCACGCTCACGCGCTCCGGCACCGTGGTGGACCACATCGGCCAGGTCGGCTACCGGCCCGCAGCGGGCTATTGGGGCACCGCTGCCGCCGGCACCATGGACCACACGCTGCGCCGCAAGGGCACGGTGAAGCAAGGCGATACGAACATCTCCGCAGTCTTCGATCCGGCTGCGCAGTGGGATGCGTTCAACGTTGATGACTTCTCCGATCTCGGCCTGTACAACGGCCAGGGCGGTACCCCAACGCCGCCGCCGGTGCTGCCGGTGTGCGGCGCCGCTGCTACCCATATCGCAGACGTGCAAGGCGCGGGCGCAACGTCGCCGCTGGCGGGCCAGAACGTCGAGATCGAAGCTGTGGTCACCGCCGACTACAGCGGCACCAACGGCTTCAGTGGCTTCTTCGTGCAACAGCCGGACGCGCAGCGCCGCAAGCTGCCCGGTGTGTCCGAAGGCCTGTTCATCTATGCGCCCGGTGTGACCGCACGCGCGGGCGATCTGGTCCACCTGGTCGGCAAGGTCGAGGAGAAGTACGGCCAGACCCAACTGACGCTGGCCACCAACGGCCTCGCGAGCTGCTCCAGCGGCAATCGCGTGACGCCGGTGGATGTGACCCTGCCGATGGCGGATACCAAGGCGTTGTCGGCCTATGAAGGCATGCTGGTGCGCCTGCCGCAGACGCTCACCGTGAGCGAGACCTACGAGCTTGGCCGCTATGGGAGTGTGCTGCTCAGCAATGGCCGCCTGCCGCTGCCGACCAACGTGGCCCCGGCCGCGAACGGTGCAGCGGCACAAGCAGCCGCCAACGCGCTCAACCGCCTGGTGCTCGACGATGGCTCCAACCAGCAGAACCCGGGTACCGTGCCTTACCCGGCGCCGGGCCTGTCTGCGGCCAACCCGGTCCGTGCCGGCTACACCGTCAGCGGCATGCAGGGCGTGCTGGAGATGCGCTACAACGCGTGGCGCCTGCAACCGGTGCCTGGTGCTGCTGCCCCGGTCTTCAATGCTGCAGGCAACCCGCGTACTGGCGCACCTGCGCGTCACGCCCAGGCGGACGTGCGTGTGGCCTCGTTCAACGTGCTGAACTACTTCAACGGGGACGGCAAAGGTGCCGGCTTTGACGACCCGAACAACCGTGGCGCCAAGACGCAAGCCGAGTTCGAGCGCCAGGAAGCCAAGATCGTCGCGGCCATCCGTGCCATCAACGCCGATGTGGTCGGCCTGATGGAGATCGAGAACGACGGCTACGGCGACCTGAGTGCCATCCGCCGCCTGACGAGCCAGCTTGGTGCTGACTGGCGCTTCGTTGATCCGGGTGTGCCCAAGCTGGGCGGTGACGCGATCACGGTGGCTATCATCTATAACAGCCGCACGGTGGAGCCGGTCGGCACCGCCGCGACGCTGGCCATCGACGACAAGAATCGCCAGCCGCTGGCACGCAGCTTCCGCCGCATTGGTGGCACGCAAAACTTCACCGTGGTGGTCAATCACCTGAAGTCCAAAGGCTGTACCGGCGCCACCGGCAAGGATGCCGATCAGGGCGACGGCCAAAGCTGCTGGAACCCCACGCGTCTGCGTGCGGCTGGCCTGATCACCGATTGGCTCGCCACCTCGCCGACAGGCGTGGCCGATGTGGGCAAGCTGCTGATCGGTGACTTGAACAGCTACGCCAAGGAAGACCCGGTGCTGCTGTTCGCGCAGAAAGGCTATGCCGACATGGTGGCCAAGTTCGTCGGCAAGGACGCCTACAGCTACGTGTTCAGCGGCGAGTCCGGCTACATCGACCACGCGCTGGCCACATCCGGTCTGGCCGATCGCGTGCGTGCGGTGCATGAGTGGCACATCAACGCAGATGAACCGATCGCGCTGGAATACTCGTTCGCCTACAAGAGCGCCGAGCAGCAACAGACGTTCTATGCACCGGATGCCTACCGTTCTTCGGACCACGATCCGGTGCTGGTCGACCTCGCACTCAACACGCAAGCGACGGGCGGCACGCCGGGCACCGGCAACACGGCCCCGGAAGGCAGCACGGGCACGCCCGGTGGTAGCAACGCGGGTGATTCGGGCGCAGGCTCGCTGGACCCGCTGATGTGGCTGATGCTGACGGCCGGCATGGCCGCCCTGGTACGCCGCCGTTCGTGGCGCGCCTGAGCGCCTGGATACGCCGCTGGCCTGACTGGCGGTCGCGCAGCCTGGTGCATCCGGGCTTCCTGGCGGCCGCCTTGCTGATGCTCGCGCTGCAGGCCGGCGGCGTAACGGTGGTCGATGCTCTGCGTTATGACCGTGTCGCCATTACCAGTGGTGAGGTGTGGCGGCTGGTCTCCGGCCACTTCGTCCATTTCACCTGGACGCACTGCCTGCTCAATGTGGGTGGGCTGGTCGCGCTGGCGGCCATCCTGCCCGCCTCGCTGCGCGCCTGGCGCTGCTGCGTGGCGCTCGCCGCGCTGATCGGTTTGATTCTCTTCTCGGCCCTGCCTGGGCTGCAGCACTACGCCGGGTTCTCCGGCATCAACTACGGCCTTGCTGTGCTGGTGCTACTGCCGCGTGCGCGTGGAGAGCCGATTGCCGCCGCTGTGTTGGTCACGCTCGTAGGCCGCGCTGTCTGGCAGTGGTTCGGCGGCGTCAACGCGGACGCGGTGGTTTGGCTCGGTGCGCCGCCGTTAGCCGCTGCGCACCTTGCGGGGCTGGTTGTTGGTGCGTTGATGCTGTGCATTCCCATGGTCCGAAGCCGACGTGAAGTCACCGGGCGGGCAACGCGCTGAGTGCAGCGTCGGCTGCGCACGAGGCTGTTCGTGTGTACCGGATTGCGGGGGAGCGGGGCGAAACAAAAAGAGGCCGATTCAAGCCTCAAGAATCGGCCCAACGAGCCCTGCAAGGAGGCAAGGTCGATATGAACGTATGCCGTCACGCCGCAGCCTCGCGAGGAGGCGCGGGTGACGACGATCTGGTGAGGCGCCGTCGTCCGGCGCGCAATGCTTAGAAGCGGTGACGCAGGCCGATGGTGGCGCCGGTCTGATTCTCGCCAGCTGCAACGAAGGTCGAACCCGAGCCGCTCAGGCCCTGCGTCGAACCGTTCTTGTTCTTCGCGTAGCCGATGTTCAGGTACACGTCGGTGCGCTTGGAGAACGAGTAGTCCGCCGACAGCACGAACATCCACGGATCGGCGCTCGAGTTGCGATTGTCTGTGTAGTAAGCGGCGCCCGTCAGCAGCAGTGCCGGCATGACGCGGTATTGGCCGCCCAGCCAATAGACGTTGGTACGCGTGATGGTGGCCGTGGCGCTGGCCGTGCCGTCGTCACGCAGCCAGCGATAGCCGCCGAACACCTTGGCATCGCCAAAGGCGTACGAAGCACCGATCGCGGCGCGCTTGGCGCTGCGATCCTGCAGTGCCACGGTGCCGCCCTGGTACTGGTCATATGCGGTACCGATCGAGAGGTTGCCTGCGGCATAGGCGAAGCCCAGGCCGTAGTTGCGGGCCACCTTCGATGCGCCCGGCACTTCGCCGTTGTTGTCGCGGCCGAAGCTGTAGAAGCCGATGGCGGTCAGGCCACCGAACTTGCCGGTGTACTTGATGGCATTGTCAGCGCGGCCGTTGAACGCCGAGTCCACAGCAGCCAGCGAGTAGCGCGGGTTTGCGCCCATCGGGTCATAGGCACCGAACAGGTCGTACAGCGCGGTCTGCTGACGGCCCAGCGTGATGGCGCCATAGTTGTTCTGCAGGCCAACGAAAGCCTGACGGCCGAACAGGCGGCCACCCTGGGCAGACATGCCGGTGTCGAGGTCGAAGCCGCTCTCGAGCGTGAAGATCGCCTTCGTGCCGCCGCCGAGATCTTCAGTGCCGCGCAGGCCCCAACGCGAACCGCTCAGGTTGCCGGCATTCATGCGGACGGCGGTGTTGCCACCCGGGCTGTTGCCCGGCACGTGGTTGATGGCTTCGATGCCAATGTCTGCCAGACCGTACAGGGTCACGCCAGATGCGGTTTGCGCGAACGCCCCGGAAGCGCCGCACACTGCGGCAATCGCTGTCATTGCGAGGAAAGCTTTCTTCACTGTCTATCTCAACTTATGTTCGGGTGAAAGGAAGTCGCCGCCGTCGACCAGGCGCGCATGGCATGAGCGCATTCGCCCCCCCTTGGTGCAGCGGCAGGACGCAGGCTATTGATGCCGTGTGAAATTTCGTTGGCGTATTACCAGCAATTCGTAAGCGACCCGCAAGACCGGTCAGCGTTGAGTCACGAAGGCCGGTAAGCGGTGCAGGGCGGCTGGCTGCGTGTGGTTCGGGGCATGCCGGCGATGGGCTGGGCAACAAAAAACCCCGCAGAGCTAAGCCCGGCGGGGTTCATTGCCAAACATCGAAGACGTTTGAGAGCGGAATTTGGTGGGGCCGGCGGGAATCGAACCCCGGCCCATCCGCCCGCACAGTCTTGCACAGCAGCGTTTTCTGGCCGGCGAGCCACTGCGTTCTCGCTGGCTGGCAGCAGCGTTGAGGCGTACGTGTGCCGCGTCCGATACGGGTTTGGTGGCGGGGATTCAGAGGTAACTCAAGCGAGAGCGTCGAACGGCGGATCGCATGCCTACGGACTGCTGATGAGGTTTGAGGCGCGGACGCCCCGTTCGGGGGCAGTGCCCCAGTGTGTGCGGTTGGGAACTCGCCTCACCTGCGCGCTTCATCGAGTTGTTGTTGTGCAGGTGAAAAAGCGGCCCGCAGCATGGAGCGGCGGAGCGTGCGATGCCGCAGTCGACTTATGGGTTGATAGTGTTCCTTGCAAGGGCTGCCGCCTGGTTCGGATGCGGGTAGGTGCGCTTGGCAGTCGCAGGACTCCCGGCGACGACTGTTCTGGGCGCTACGTCACAAGTCACGACGCTGCCAGCGGCAACCAGTGCATCATCACCAATGGTGACCCCGGGCAACAGAATCGCGCCTGCCCCAATCCAAACGTTCTTTCCGATGGTGATTGGCTTGGCGTACGCGGAAGGGTCTGACGCGCGCAGATCGGGATCGCTGTGATGGTAGGTGGTGCAGAACTGGACTGTGGGACCAATGTGCGCCCCGTCACCTATCGTGACCATGGCGCTGTTCAGGATATTGGCGCCCGTGTTCAGGAAGGCTCCGTTGCCCATTGAGAGTTGGTCGAATCTCTCCACAAAGAGAGGCCCTTCGACCGTGCATTTTTTGTTGAGCCCTGGCATTGCCACCTTCAACACCCTGATGCGCTTGCTTCTAGAGGCGCTTGAGTAATTGAAGAAATGCAACGCTTGTGCTGGCATTCGTTTGCCAACAGCCATGAGCCAAGCATAGCGAAGAAATGTGAGCACTATTTTCCTAATGTGGATCATCTTGTAGCAACATGAGCGCGCCTTCTTCGCTTGGCGCGATTCAGTCGTCTTGGTCCGCTTGCACGGCCCGCCGGAATCCCACGGTGTCCCTGCCTAGGTACTGGGCGAACTGGTGATCCGTTCTGACGACGGTGCCCCAGTAGGATTCATCATCCTCAACATCAAGCTGATCATGCGGTCCTTGGGCATGTGTACTTGGCATGTACTGCGTACAAAATTGAAGATCACCAAAGATAATTTTCACCTATGAAAAACGGGCCAGAAGGCCCGTCAAATCAACAGCGTAGATTGTCTTTCGTAATCTTTGGTACTGCGGTGTTTGGTGGAGCCGGCGGGAATCGAACCCGCGTCCGCAAGCCCTCCACAGAGAGTTCTACATACTTAGTTCTGTCATTTGATTTAACCGCCGCATCGCGGACGAACACGCTCTACGACGGCGATTCACTAGGTTTTCGTCTCTAGGCCCGTGACTCACCTAAAGCTTATCTGACGTAAATGACCTCGCTGGTCTTGCAACCCTAGCCCGTCAGCGAGCCAGTGCGAGGACGGCGGCCCTTAGGCTGCCAGTGCGTAACGTTCGTCGTTAGCAGTTATTGCATTCCCATTGATTAACGAGGTGACGGGTCCTCGGTATGCCCTCCACTGCTTCGCAACCCACGTCGAAACCAGGTCGGCCCCAGAGAAGAAGAACGATTATCCCATAGATGGGCTACTTCAGCGCGAAATCAACCCGTGTCGTCTTGCCTTTGTCCTTGATGCCCTCGGCGTTCAGCTTGGGTGCCACCACAAAGAGACGGCCCGGATCCACACGTTCTGCCAACGCCACATGAACGGCGTTGGCGCGGCGCTGGGCGAGTTCACGCAGATCCGCATCCGTCACTTGCACGTTGGTCTCCATCAGCTTGCGCATTTCTTCCGGCGGCAATGATTTGGCCAGGCCGATCATGTTGCGCGGCTTCGGGAACTTGGCGGCCTTGTAAGCGCGTTCAAGGTACTTGTTCTCCTCTTCCGGCTTGACGGTGGTGTCGGCCTCGGCGGCGTCGCCGGCGTCCTTGAGCTTTTGCTCGCGGATCTGGCGGTTCACGGCTTCGCGGCGCAGGCCGTCACGGTCGAATTCCGGATCGACGCGGCCGACGATGTCGACCTTCAACGCAGGGCGATCCTTGAGCGCGGTGGCCAGCTTGTCCATCTTGGCGACCGATGCCTGGCTGATGGCCGACGTGCCCGGATCGAATTCGATGTAGCCGAGCTCTTCACCGCCGCTGCCACCGAAGGCGCTGGCAAGCAGCGAGAACGGCGCCGTGACGGCACGTGCGATCAGGTTGACGAGGGCGCGGATAACGATGCCGCCGACGCTGAACTGCGGATCATCCAGCGAGCCCGACACCGGCAAGTGCACGTCGATCTCGCCGCGCGAGTTCTTGAGCAGTGCCACCGCCAGCCGTACGGGCAGGTTGGTCGCGTCCTTGCTCTCCACGCGGTCGCCAAAGGTGAGTTGGTCGATGAAGATGTGGTTGTCTGCCGTCAGCTTGCCGCTGTCGAGCAGGTAGTGCAGATCCATCGTCAGCTTGCCCTTGGTGATCGGGTAGCCGGCGTACTTGGCGGAGTAGGGCGTGAGGTTGGTCAGCTCCACGCCGTCGGCTTTGGCGGTCAGGTCGATGGACGCCGTGGGTGCGAGCGGATTGATCTTGCCGTGGATGTCCACCGGCGCGGTGCCGTCCACGCTGCCGCGCAGTGTCACGTCGGCAGGTGTCTGGTTGGCGGCCGTACTGATGGTGCCCACCGAGCCGCCGATGGCTGTCAGGTTGGCGGTGTAGTTGGGTTTGACGAAGTTGTCGGTAAAGCGGATGTTGCCGTCCTGCAGCGTGATGGCGTCGATGCGCAAGTCGGCGCCGCCGGCCTTGGGCGTGGGCGTCGTGGCAGCGACTGCTGATGCAGGCGCGGCTGCCGGTTCTGAAGTGGCGGCGGCGACCGGCGCACTGGCAGGTGCGGCAGCCTGGGCGGAGCCCGGCGCTGGCTGAGCCTGCGTGAGCGAGCGGCGCTCCTCATCCGACTGCACGCGGATGTCCTGCAAGTTCAGACGGCCGTTCGGGTTGATGATGATCCGCGCATAGAACGTCGACAGCGCCACCGCGCCCACGCGCACGCGCGGCGTGTTGCCGTCGTAGTTTGCCTGGATGCGATTGAGTGCAAGCGAGCGCCAGCGCAGGAAGTCGTCGGAAGTCACGCGGTCTTGCAGGCGCACGTTGCCCAGCGTGGCGTTGCCCTGGTAGCTGACCGTCAGCGCCTTGCCCTGGTTGAGCACCAGGCGGCCATCCATCGTCAGAAGCGCGCTGGTGATGGCCGCATTCAGCGCCTTGTCGAGGTACGGATCAAAGCCCGCCAGCGACAGATTCTGCGTGTTCACGCGCAGGTCGGCCTTGAGCGGCTGCGGCACAACGTCGCCGCGCACGTCCAGCTTGCCCTTGCTGCCCAGCCCTGCGCCAATCTGTACGCTGATCGGCTTGCCGAGATCGGTCGATGCGTTCTGCACGACCACGTTCAGCGGTTCGACGCGCACCTTCACTGGGTGCGAGTTCGTCTGGTCTTCAAAGCCGACGGCGCTATTGTCCAGCTTGAACGTCTGCACGGTCACAGCCCAGGGCTTCTCGGCCGGTGCGTTCGCTTTGGATTTTGCCGTTGCTGCAGTGGGTTTGGCTGCGGTAGCCGGTGCGCCGTCGAGCAGCGTCAGCGTGGTGGTGCCGTCCTTCTTGCGCAGCGCATCGAGCTGCAGGCCATCAGCGCGCACTTCGTTCAGCGCGATCGTGCGGGCGGCCAGGTCGAAGCTCTTCACGTCGGCGTGCAGCAGCTTGGCGCGCAGCGCCGTGTCCTTGCCGGTGGACGGCGCCATCGACAGGTCCGCCAGGCTGGCCGTCAGCGGTTCGGCGCGCACGTTGAACTTGTCAGCGCCGAAGTCCAGCTCGATCTTGCCGTCCGCCGACAGTGCACCGTTCTGCAGTTGCGGCGCGCCTGCCTGGCGCAGATACGGCCCGATGCCGGCCAGCTTCACGCCGTCGAGCTTCAGCTCCAGCTCGCCGTTGCTCTTCTCCAGCGACGTGTTGCCTTTGACGTTGAGCGTACCGCCCTGAGACAGCTTGCTGCCCACATCAAACGTAATCGGGCCACCCAGCGTGCGTGCGGCCACGTCGCCGTGCAGGTCTTCCAGCGAGAGGTCTGCCGCCGGTTGCGTGGTGGCGTCGCGCCAGTGCACGGTGCTGTTGGCCAGTTGCAGTTTGCTGACGACGACGTCCAGCGGTTTCGGCTTGGCGGCGGGCTCCGGTGTGGCGGGCTTGGACTCGGCCGGTGCCGGTTTGCCGCTAAGCTGTGCGAAGTTGATCGAGCCATCGGCGGCACGCACGGCATCAACACGTACGCCGTCGAGCGTCAGTGCATCCAGGTGGAACACGTTGTCCAGCGGGCGCACATCCGCCAGCGTCGCGCGTACCTGCTTGGCCGCCACCAGCGGCGCCTTCTTGGTGTCGATCACTTCCAGATTGTCCAGGCCGGCCGTGCCGTGCACGCGCAGCACCGGGGCGCCAGTCTTGGGCTTCTGGAAGTCGATTGTCAGATCGGTCGTCAGCTTGCCCTGTGGCACGGCCACCGGCAGCGGGCCGGGCACGTAACCGAGGTAGCGGGGCAGATCCAGGCCATCGAGCTTGATGTTCAGGTTCGACTCCAGCGAATCGGCAAACGGCTTGGTCTGGCCCGAAAAATGGAGCGGGGCACCGTCAATGCTTGCCGCCAGCAGCGGCTGTACGAAGATGTTCACGTCGGCCGGCAGGCTCGCCAGGAAAGGCACGCCGATCTGCAGGTTGTCCACCTTGTGCTGCGTGCCCAGCGGCTGGTCGACGAGCTCGATCGCGCCGTTGGTCAACTGCAGGTTGGCGAACACGAAGCGCGCCGGCTCGGTCGACTTGGGCTTGGGCGGGTTCTCGGGCTGGGTCAGCCTGTCGACAATGTCGGAGAAGTTGAAGCGCTGCTCGGCAGTGCGCACGATGTGCACGCGCGGCGCGTCGATGCGCAGCTCTTCAATGACGGGGGCGCGGCGGAAGATCGAGCTCCACGCGGCATTCACGTGGAGGTGGCCGACGTCCACGAATGGCGTCTTGCCGTCGCGCTCGGCAATGTGGAGCTGGTCGACGTCGAGCCGCAGCGTGTATGGGTTGATGCGGATCTTGCCCACCGTCACAGGCCGCTCCAGCACCTTGCTCAACTGCGTCTCGGCCAGGTGGTGCAGCAGCGGCGGCCCGCCCAGTGCACCCAGCAGGCCAAACACCACCAGGAAAATCAAAACGCCCAACCCGATGCGCTTGGTGCGCCGTGATGTACCGACCTGTGCGGCGCGTTGCCAGCTGGCGGTGCCGCGGATGCGGTCAAGCCGTGCACGCCAGCCGTTGGATTTCGATTGCAGGTCAGGACGCGAGTCGGGGGAGGTGCTCATGCTGGTGTCGGTCCGGCCACGATGTGGCGTACTTCGTCAGTCGGTCGACCGCCGCGTCCCGTGTGGAAGGCGGCGGTCCTGGAAGGTGCTGGGCGTCAGCCCTGGCGCGGCGATTAAGCGCGTTGCGATTCGAGCAGCAGCGGAATCAGTTCGGCGGCGTTGGCGATCAACGCATCTGCGCGCCATTCCGAGGGCGGCGGCCCATTACCACAATAGCCGTAACTGGCAGCAATGGTAGGCATGCCGGCAGCGCGGCCGGCTTCGATGTCGCGCACGTCGTCGCCCACGTAGACGATCTGTCGCGCATCCACGCCGATGGACTCTGCCGCGTGCAGCAGCGGTGCAGGGTGGGGCTTGGCGTGCGGCGTGGTATCACCCGCAACGACGCAGGCCGGCGGCACCGGAAACGTCAGCTGGGCGACCAGCGGCACGGTCAGCCGGCCGGACTTGTTGGTGACGATGCCCCACGGAATGCCCGCGCGGCCGAGTGTGGCCAGCACGTCTGCCATGCCCGGGAACAGCGTCGTGCGCACGCAGATTTCCGCCTCGTAGTTGGCAAGGAACGCCAGCCGCAGTGATTCGAATTCCGCGTCTTCGGGGCCGATGCCGAAGGCCACGCCAAGCAGCCCACGCGCGCCATGCGAGGCAACGGGTCGGAGCGCTTCGTAGGCCAGCGGTTCCAGGCCGCGGTCGGTGCGCACCTTGTTGGCCGCCGCTGCCAAGTCTGGCGCTGTGTCAGCCAGTGTGCCGTCCAGATCGAACAGCACCGCGCCCAGCGGGGCCGGGAATGTGCTGGCCGTCATGCGTTGCCCGGACGGCGCGTAGCCATCAGATAGTTGACGCTGGTGTCCTGCGTCAGGGCGTAGCGCCCGGTGATCGGGTTGTATTCCATTCCGCGCATCTGCTCAGGCTGCAAACCTGCCGTGCGTGTGAACGAGGCAAGCTCTGACGGGCGGATGAACTTGGCGTAGTCGTGCGTGCCGCGCGGTAGCATGTTCAGTACGTATTCCGCACCGATGACCGCCAGCAAATACGCCTTGGCATTGCGATGAATGGTCGAGAAGAACACGTGGCCGCCTGGCTTCACCAAGGTCGCGCAAGCGCGCACAACCGACGCCGGATCGGGCACATGTTCGAGCATCTCCATGCAAGTCACGACGTCGTAGCTGCCGGGCTCACGTGCCGCGAGCGCTTCTGCGGCGATCTCTTCGTAATCGACAGCGACGCCCGCTTCCAGGCTGTGCAGATCGGCAACCCGCAATGCTTTGCGTGACAGATCGATGCCTTTGACGTTGGCACCGACACGCGCCATGCTCTCGGAGAGGATACCGCCGCCGCAACCAAT
Organism: Ralstonia sp. A12; assembly: GCF_000801955.1. Taxonomy (GTDB): domain Bacteria; phylum Pseudomonadota; class Gammaproteobacteria; order Burkholderiales; family Burkholderiaceae; genus Ralstonia. Next base: position 929,302 of record NZ_JSZO01000001.1, on the reverse strand, counting down.
GTCGACAACGCGCTTGCCCGCCAGCGGCGCGATGGATTGAATCCAGTCGAGGCGCAGCGGATTGATTTCGTGCAGGGGTTTGAACTCGCTGTTCGGATCCCACCAGCGGTGGGCGAGTTCACTGAATTTTTCGAGTTCGCCGGGATCGGCGTTCGCGTGAGTGGTAGTCATGTTGCGCTGCGCCTGGGCATAACGGCTAGGTGAGGAAATGTACCAAAAAGCGTCGTTCTGACCAAATCGGGCACGCCGGGAAAAAGGTTTCACATTGAAACAAAGGTGAACGAACGCGCATGCGTTTTCTCCAACCGTCACCTTCCCTCAAGGAGAGATCAATGAAATCCAAACAGATTCTGGCGGGGCTCGGTGTTGCGGGCCTGACGGTGCTGGCGGGCTGCGCCGCGCCGGGGTACGGCGGTGGATATGGCGGCGGCTACGGTGGTGGCGGGTATGCTCCGCCTCCGGCGTACGGCGGTCAGCCGCAGCAACAGCCTGGCGCGTTGTACGGTCGGGTCGAGTCGATCCAGCCGATGCAGGCGCCGGTCAACAGCCCGGGCATTCTGGGCACGATCATCGGTGGTGTGGCGGGCGGTATCTTGGGTCACCAAGTTGGTGGCGGCACCGGCAACACGGTGGCGACGATCGGTGGCGCGGCGCTTGGCGCTTATGCTGGTAACCAGGTTGAGCAACGTGCGGCTGCGGGCGGGCAAACCGTGTACCGCATCAGCGTGCGTCTGGATGATGGCCGTGTCGCGACGGTCACGCAGCAGAACCCGAATAACCTGCGCGTGGGTGACCGCGCCATGGTCGCCAACGATCAGGCGACGCCGTCTTACTAATAGAGAAGGGCAAAAGGGGTTTCGAACCCCTGAGAAACAGAAAGCGGTGACGCATGCGCGTCACCGCTTTTTTATTGCTTTGGCGATAGACGGGATGACTGATGAACTGATCAATCCGGTCTAACCGCGGGCATGGCGAGCGAAAAAAAAGCCCAGCTTTCGCTGGGCTTCTTCTTCGGTAGAAACCGAATTACTTCTTCGTGCCGACCACTTCAACGTCAACGCGACGGTTCGGTTGCTGGCAGGCGATTTGTGCCTTGCGAGCGCCCTTGCACGACTTCGGATCAACCTTCAGCTGGCGCTTGCCCTTGCCTTCCGTGTAAACACGGTTGGCTTCGATGCCCTTGCTAACCAGGTAGCCCTTGACGGCTTCAGCACGACGGACCGACAGGCGGTCGTTGTACTTGTCCGAACCGAACGAGTCGGTGTGGCCGACGGCAATCACGACTTCCAGGTTGATGCCTTGCAGCTTCGAGACCAGGTCGTCCAGCTTAGCCTTGCCTTCCGGCTTCAGCACAGCCTTGTCGAAGTCGAACAGGGTATCAGCAGCGAACGTAACCTTCTCGCTGGTCGGAGCAACAGCAGCCGGAGCGCCCGGCGTAGCAGCTGCCGGAGCAGCCGCCGGAGCCAGAGCGCCGTCGCACTGAGCGTTGGCGGTTGCCGGCGTCCAGAAGCCATTGCGCCAGCACAGTTCGTTCGTGCCGTTCTTCCAGACCCACTCGCTCGTGCCGTTACCCCAGTTGTCGTTGACGGCCTTCTTTTCGTAGGGCACGGACTGAGCGTAAGCGGATGCAGTCAGAGCTACCGCAGCTGCAGCGAACGCGAGCTTGGCAAATTTTTTCATATTTCTCCTCTCAGGATGAGATCACCGCAGAAGACTGCGAGCAGATGGGACGAAAACAAGTCATACATTCTTCGGAGTGTAGCATCCTCGATGTAGCGAATTCGCCACTTCGAACAATGTCTGCCTCTTCGCTGGGGGATTGTGCCACAAGCACTCACTCCTAAAAAGCAAATATAAGCGAATCGGACGGGGCATCATGGCCTTGTGGTGTGTACGCAACAAGGCGAAAAACTGCTCGCAAACCCTTGTGGGGACTGGGTCGCGGGTTTTGGTCGCCTTCGCAGGGAACGTGACCGGGGTTGAGGATGCGTCGCTCGCCCGCATGAGGGGGAGGGGGCTTGCGGCATGGTAAAATGTTCTGTTATTCGCGCAACCGTAGCGCCTTGCAGTGCTCACCGCAGTGAGTGCTGTCGGGCCTCCCATCGTTCGCCCAATGGATCAATTCGCCAAAGAGACACTCCCGGTATCGCTCGAAGAGGAAATGCGCAGTTCGTATCTCGCTTACGCCATGAGCGTGATCGTGGGCCGCGCCCTTCCAGATGTACGGGATGGTCTCAAGCCGGTGCATCGCCGTGCGCTGTACTCGATGCACGAGCTGAACAACGACTGGAATCGTCCCTATAAGAAGTCCGCCCGTATCGTCGGGGATGTGATCGGTAAGTATCACCCCCACGGCGACACCGCTGTATACGACACGATCGTGCGGATGGCGCAGAACTTCTCACTGCGCTACATGCTGGTGGATGGTCAGGGCAACTTCGGTTCGGTCGACGGCGACAACGCCGCGGCCATGCGGTACACCGAAATCCGCCTGTCGAAGATCGCCCACGAACTGCTGGCTGACCTCGACAAGGAAACCGTCAATTTCGAGCCGAACTACGACGGCAGCGAAAGCGAGCCCTCGGTTCTGCCGGCGCGTATCCCAAACCTGCTTGTTAACGGTTCGTCCGGGATCGCGGTCGGTATGGCGACCAACATTCCGCCGCACAACCTGAATGAGATTGTCGACGGCTGCTTGCACCTGCTGAGCAATCCGGACGCAACGGTGGATGAGCTGATCGAGCTGATCCCGGCGCCGGATTTCCCGACTGCCGGCATCATCTACGGCATCTCTGGCGTGCGCGAGGGTTATCGCACCGGCCGCGGCCGCGTGGTGATGCGCGCCAAGACGCACTTCGAGGATATCGACCGCGGTCAGCGCCAGGCGATCATCGTCGACGAGCTGCCCTATCAAGTTAACAAGCGCACGCTGCTCGAGCGCATCGCCGAGCTGGTGACGGAAAAGCGCATCGAGGGTATCTCCGATATCCGCGACGAGTCGGACAAGTCCGGCATGCGCGTGGTGATCGAGCTCAAGCGCGGCGAAGTGCCGGAGGTTGTGCTCAACAACCTCTATAAGAATACGCAGCTGCAAGACACGTTCGGCATGAACATGGTGGCGCTGGTCGACGGGCAGCCGCGCCTGCTGAACCTGCGCCAGATGCTGGAGTGCTTCCTGCTGCACCGCCGTGAAGTGGTGACGCGTCGCACTGTGTTCGATCTGCGCAAGGCGCGCGAGCGCGGCCATATCCTGGAAGGTCTGGCCGTTGCGCTGGCCAACATCGACGAATTCATCGCGATCATCAAGGCCGCACCGACCCCGCCGGTCGCCAAGGCCGAGCTGATGAACCGCAGCTGGGATTCGGGTCTGGTGCGTGACATGCTTGTGCGCGCCGAGAGCGAAACCTCGGGTGGCGGTGCTGCATACCGTCCGGAAGGTCTGTTGCCCGCATTCGGCATGCAGGGCGATGGTTTGTACAAGCTGTCGGACACGCAAGCGCAGGAAATCCTGCAGATGCGCCTGCAACGCCTCACCGGGCTGGAGCAGGACAAGATCGTTCAGGAATACCGCGAAGTGATGGCGCAGATTGCTGATCTGCTGGACATCCTGGCGCGCCCGGAACGCATTACCGCCATCATCGTCGAGGAACTCACCGCCATCCGCGCGGAATTCGGTGATGAGCGCCGCTCGCAGATCGAGCACAATGCGACCGAGTTGGATACAGAAGACCTCATTACGCCGCAAGATCTGGTGGTGACGCTGTCCCACAGCGGCTATATGAAGAGCCAACCGATCTCCGAATACCGCGCACAGAAGCGCGGTGGGCGTGGCAAGCAAGCCGCCGCCACGAAGGAAGACGATTGGATCGATACGCTATTTGTTGCCAACACGCACGATTACATTCTCTGCTTCTCGAACCGCGGCCGTCTGTATTGGTTGAAGGTGTGGGAAGTGCCGGCAGGCAGCCGTAACTCGCGCGGTCGCCCGATCGTCAATATGTTCCCGCTGTCGCCGGGCGAGAAGATCAACGTGATCCTGCCGGTCAAGCAGTTCGACGAGCAGCATTTCGTGTTCATGACCACCTCCAAGGGCACGGTCAAGAAGACGGCGCTGACCGACTTCTCGAACCCGCGCAAGGCCGGCATCATCGCGGTGGATCTGGATGAGGGTGACTTCCTGATCGGTGCGGCCATTACTGATGGTCAGCACGATGTGATGCTGTTCTCGGATGCCGGCAAGGCTGTGCGTTTTGACGAGAACGACGTGCGTCCGATGGGGCGTCAGGCGCGCGGTGTGCGCGGTATGAACCTGGAAGATGGCCAGCAGGTGATCGCCATGCTGGTTGCGCCGGCTGAGACTGAAGCTGAAGGCGAGGGCGCGCAAGCGAGCGTCGGTAGCGTGCTGACGGCCACTGAAAATGGCTATGGCAAGCGCACCCCGATTGCTGAGTACACCCGTCACGGCCGCGGTACCAAAGGCATGATCGCTATCCAGACCTCCGAGCGTAACGGTAAGGTGGTCGCCGCTGCGTTGGTGGCGCCGGAAGACGAAATCATGCTGATCACCACCGGTGGCGTGCTGATTCGCACGCGTGTGGATGAGATCCGCGAAATGGGTCGGGCCACGCAGGGCGTCACGCTCATCAATGTGGGCGAAGGCAACAAGCTGTCCGGTCTGCAACGTGTGGTGGAGTCCGACGCAGAAGGTGATGAAATTGTGGATGCGTCAGATGCCGCACCGGACGCCGATACACAGTCGGATGACAGCGCCGAGTCATAATTGGAAACAACTTTTGCTTGCCGTTGAGCACAGTTCTGGTCATGATGCCGGACCTGTGCGCGGCAGGGGCTGGAACTTTTGCGTCACTTGCCCGGCCTAAACGCAACGCTTATTTCAAGGGAGCAACAATGCACAAGAGTCTCAAACTCAAACATCTGATCGTGGTGGCTGGTTTCGCTCCGCTGTTTGCTTTCGCCCAGGCTGGCGATGCTGACAAGACCGCGGCCATCAAGGAACTGCTGACGACGATGAACGTCGACGCAGCAATCAAGGGTCAGGGTGAAGTGCTGGAAAACGGTGCCAAGCAGGAAGCCCCGCTGGTGCTGGAGCAATCGCTGGTCGAGAACAAGTCGCTGAACGACAAGCAAAAGCAGGCTGCTGTCGACAAGCTGAAGAAGAATGGCGCTGTGCAGCGCATGACCGACGGCGCCGGCAAGGCGTTCGAAACGGATGCCTTCCGCAAGGATGCCCTGCAAGCGCACTACGATTCGCTGGGCAAGTACTACTCGACCCAGGAAATCAAGGATCTGACCACGTTCCTGAAGACGCCGAGCGGCCAGAAGTTCATGGCAAACCAAGGCAAGGCCATGCAGGAAGTGTGGGGCAACGTGATGCAGAAGTACGGTCCGCAAGTCGGCAAGTCCATGCGTGACATGGCTGACAAGGAAGTTTCGGCTGCTGCAAAGTAATTGACCGGCGTACGCGGACGATCGGGGCACGGTCCCCGTCGGGCCGCCAGTTGGTAGATAATGGCTGTTTGGGTTCACGCCCAGACAGCCATTTTTCTTTTGCCCTCCCTCTCATGAGCCAAGCCGATCTCGCCATCCAAGCCAGCCAGGCACGTGTCTATAACTTTTCGGCGGGCCCAGCCGTGCTGCCGGCCGAGGTGCTGCAGCAGGCAGCGGACGAGATGCTCTCCTGGCAGGGCAGCGGCATGAGCGTGATGGAGATGAGCCATCGCGGCCGCGAGTTTGAGAGCATTCTTGCGCACGCTTTTGCGGACTTGCGCGAACTGCTGGCGGTGCCCGAAAACTACGAGATTCTGTTCCTGCAAGGCGGGGCGATTGCCGAGAACGCCATCGTGCCGCTGAACCTGATGCGCCGCCTGTCGGTGGATGCTCCCAAGGCGGATTACGTCGTCACCGGTACGTGGTCGGTCAAGTCGCAACAGGAAGCGCGCAAGTACGGCGAGGTGAACATCGCCGCCACCAGCGAGGCCGAGCGTTTCCACAAGATTCCTGACGTTTCGAGCTGGAAGCTGTCGGACGACGCGGCCTACGTGCACCTGTGCACGAACGAGACCATCGTTGGCGTGGAATACCAGGAGACGCCGGACGTCGGCCAAGCGCATGGGCGCGTGGTCGTGGCCGATGTGTCGAGCCACATTCTCTCGCGACCGATCGACTGGGATGGCTATCAAGTCTTGTACGGCGGCGCGCAGAAGAATATCGGCCCGGCCGGCCTGACCATCGCCATCGTCCGCAAGGACCTGCTGGGCCACGCACACCCGCTGTGCCCGTCGGCGTTCAACTGGCGCCTCGTAGCCGAAAACGGCTCGATGTACAACACGCCGCCCACGTACGCGATTTACATCGCCGGGCTCGTGTTCCAGTGGATCAAGCGCCAGGGCGGCGTCGAAGCGCTGGAGACGCGCAACATCGTCAAATCGAAGATGCTGTACGACTTTATCGACGCCAGTAGCTTCTACCGCAACGAAATCCATTCGACGTGCCGTTCGCGCATGAACGTGCCGTTCTTCCTCAACGATGAAACCCGCAACGATGCCTTCCTTGCGCAGGCACGTGCACGCGGGCTGGTGCAGCTCAAGGGCCACAAGTCCGTGGGCGGTATGCGAGCGAGCATCTACAACGCGATGCCGCTGGAAGGCGTGGAAGCACTGGTCGACTTTATGCGTGACTTTGAGCGGGCGTCCGCCTAAGGCATACGCCAAATCAAGGCAGAACATTGCGCGAAGCGCCTGCTTCGCGCGGCAATTTGCAATCCGTTGCCGAACCCGATTCCTACAATGACCAGTCAGTCAGACGATACGAAGCAAAACAAGGACGCCGCATTGGCGGCGGAGCTTGCGCCGTTGCGCACGCAGATCGATTCGATCGACAACCAAGTGCTCAAGCTGCTTTCCGACCGCGCCAAGGTGGCGCAGGAAGTGGGCGAGGTGAAGAAACGCTACTCGTCGCCGGCGTTCCGGCCGGATCGCGAGTTGCAGGTCATCCGCAAGATGCAGTCGAGCAACGCGGGTCCGCTGCACGACGAGAGCATCGCCGCCATCTGGCGTGAGGTGATGTCGGCGTGCCGCGGCCTGGAGCAGGCACTGCGCATCGGTTACCTTGGCCCGGCGGGCACGTTCTCGGAGCAGGCGGTGATCGCGCACTTCGGTCACGAGATCCAGCCGCTGCCATGCCCGAGCATCGACGAGGTCTTCCGCGCGGCGGAATCCGGCACGGTCGATTGCGGCGTGGTGCCGGTTGAGAATTCGACGGAAGGCGTGGTGTCGCGCACGCTCGATCTGTTCTTGACGACGTCGCTGAAGATTAGCGGCGAGATTGCGCTGCGGGTGCACCACAACCTGCTGCACAAGACGGACGATATGTCCAAGGTGAAGGTGGTGCGTGCGCATGCGCAGGCGCTGGCGCAGTGCCAGCGGTGGCTGAACACGAATTACCCGCACCTGCCGCGCGAGGCTGTGTCTAGCAATGCCGAAGCTGCGCGCATGGCCGGTGAGGACGAAACGGTTGCAGCGCTGGCGAGCGTGCAGGCGGCCAACCGCTATGGCTTGCACGTGGTGCGTGCCAACGTGGAAGACGATCCACACAACCGCACGCGTTTCGTCGTCATCGGCAACTACGAGACGGAGCCGAGCGGGCGCGATCAGACGTCGCTGATCCTGTCGGTGCCGAATGAGGCCGGCGCGGTCTACAAGCTGCTCGCGCCGCTGGCTGAGAACGGCGTGTCGATGTGCCGTTTCGAATCGCGCCCGGCGCGCAGCGGCGCGTGGGAGTACTACTTCTACGTCGATGTGGAAGGCCATCAGCGTGACCCGCAAGTGGCGCGCGCGCTGGAAAAGCTGCGCCACGACGCGGCGTATTTCAAAGTGCTGGGGTCCTATCCCACAGCACACTAGTGGGAACGAGGCAGACCGGCGCTGGTTTGCAGCGCTCCCGAGGGATTCAAAAGCGCGCCTCGCACGGGCGGGGCGCTGATACCAAAGGAGCACCCCATGTCTTTGCAGTTCGGCCCAGAGTATGTCCGCGCCATCGCCCCCTATGTAGCCGGTAAGCCGATTTCCGAAGTGGCACGCGAGTTCGGTCTGGATGCCGCACGCATCGTCAAGCTGGCATCGAACGAGAACCCGCTAGGGATGCCGCAATCGGCCAAGAGCGCCATGGCCGCCGCCATTGACGAATTGGCCCGCTACCCGGATGCCAACGGCTTCAGCCTCAAGGCCGCGCTGCATGACAAGTTTGGTGTGCCGGAAGCGTGGATCACGCTTGGCAACGGCAGCAACGACATCCTCGAACTCGCTGCCCGCGCGCTGGTGGCGCCAGAGCAGGGCGTGATCTACGCGCAGCATTCGTTTGCCGTGTATGCGCTGGCGGCACAGGAAGTCGGCGCACGCGCCATCGAAGTGCCGGCCCGCGACTACGGCCACGATCTTGATGCGATGGCCGCCGCCATCACGCCGGACACGCGCCTGATCTACATCGCCAACCCGAACAACCCGACCGGCACGTTCCTGTCGGCCGATGAGATCGCCGCATTCCTCGCCAAGGTGCCGCCGACGGTTGTCGTTGTGCTGGACGAGGCATACAATGAATTCCTTAAGCCCGAGCAGCAGTACGACTCGACGGCATGGGTGCGTCAGTATCCGAACCTGCTGGTGTCGCGCACGTTCTCCAAGGCGTATGGGCTGGCTGGCCTGCGCGTGGGCTATGGCATCGCGCAGCCGCAATTGACCGATCTGCTCAACCGCATCCGCCAGCCGTTCAACGTGAACAGCCTAGCGCAGGCCGCAGCCGTAGCGGCACTCAACGATGCGGCATTCCTGCGCCAATCGGCCGAACTGAATGCTGCGGGCTACGCGCAGTTGACTGAAGTGTTCGACCGACTCGGCCTGCAGTACGTGCCGTCCTCAGGCAATTTCGTGCTCGTGCGCGTGGGTGACGACAACAGCGCTGGCGCACGCGTGAACGTTGCGTTGCTCAAGCAAGGCGTGATCGTGCGTCCGGTTGCCAACTACGGCCTGCCGCAATGGCTGCGCATCAGCATCGGGCTGCGCGAAGAGAACGCCACCTTTATCGAGGCGCTGGAAGTGGCCCTGGCGCAGGAAAAAGCCGCCGCGTAACTTCTGTCGCAACCGTTGCAGCGCCCTGGATTGGGCATCGGGCGCTGCGCACATCGGGCTACAATGCCGCTTTGCTTTTTTTCTGGCAGGGCGGTGTTGTGGCCTCTTCTTTTTCCAGTTCCCGGTTGGTGATCGTTGGTGTCGGCTTGATCGGCGGTTCGCTGGCATTGGCGTTGCGCCGCGCGGGCGTGGTCGGGCAGATCGTGGGCGTCGGACGTTCGGCAGCGTCGCTTGAAGCGGCGATCCGCCTGGGCGTGATCGACGAAGCGCTGCCGATGGAAGAAGCCGTGCGCGGCGCCGACATGGTCGTGCTGTGCGCGCCCGTGGCGCAGACGCTGCCGTTACTGCTTGCGATGCAACCGCATCTGGGCCCCGACACGATCATCACGGACGCCGGCAGCACGAAATCCGACGTCATCATGGCCGCCAAGACGGCGCTGGGCGATCAGGTCAGCCAGTTCGTGCCGGCGCATCCGATTGCCGGCCGCGAACTGAATGGCGTGGAAGCGGCGCTGGCCGATCTCTACGTCGGTAAGAAAACCGTCATCTGTCCGCTGCAGGAAAACCGCCGTGTCGATATCGAACGCGTGCAGGCCATGTGGGAAGCAGCTGGTGCGTATTGCCACATCATGTCGGCCGTCCAGCACGACGCTGTGTTTGCCGCGGTCAGCCATCTGCCGCACCTGCTGTCATACGCACTGGTCGCGCAGATCATCAATGCAGAAGACGGCGCACTCAAGCTCGACTTTGCCGGCGGCGGCTTCCGCGATTTCACGCGCATCGCTGCATCGTCGCCCGAGATGTGGCGCGACATCTGCTTGTCGAACCGCGAAGCGCTGCTGCGTGAATTGAATACCTACGAAGCCGTGATCGGCCGCCTGAAGACAATGATTGCCGAGCGCGATGGCGCTTCGCTTGAGCGTGTGTTCCGCCGCGCCAGTGAGGCGCGTCTGGCTTGGCCGCAACGCGTGGCCCCGACCACGCAACCCGAATAACGTTTGTTTTGATCTGACTGGATTCATGGAACATCTCGACGTCGGTCCGCTGAAGACAGCGCGCGGCACCATCAAACTGCCGGGCTCGAAGAGCATCTCCAACCGCGTGCTGCTGCTGGCGGCGCTCGCGCAGGGTGAAACCGTTGTGCGCGAACTGCTCGATTCCGACGACACGCGCGTCATGCTGGATGCGCTCGGCAAGCTGGGCGTGTCGGTTGAAGGCCTGGGCGATAACGCCTACCGTGTGACCGGCACCGGCGGCCGCTTCCCGAACAAGTCTGCCGATCTGTTCATGGGTAACGCCGGCACCGCCATCCGCCCGCTGACTGCCGCACTGGCGCTGCAAGGCGGCGAGTACACGCTGCATGGCGTGCCGCGCATGCACGAACGGCCGATTGGCGATCTGGTCGACGGCCTGCGCCAAGTTGGCGCGCACATCGACTACACCGGCAACGAAGGCTATCCACCGCTGGCGATCCACGCCGCGTCGGTCAAGATTGATGCGCCGATCCGCGTGCGTGGCGATGTGTCGAGCCAGTTCCTGACTGCGCTGCTGATGACGCTGCCGCTGGTTGAGTCGGCCGGCGATGTCACGATCGAAGTGGTTGGCGAGTTGATCTCCAAGCCCTACATCGAGATCACGCTGAACCTGATGGCGCGCTTCGGCGTGCAGGTCGAGCGTGATGGTTGGGCGTCATTCACTGTGCCGACCGGCATCACCTACAAAGCCCCGGGCGAGATCTTCGTGGAAGGCGACGCCTCGTCGGCGTCGTACTTCCTGGCAGCCGGCGCACTCGGCGGCGGGCCGGTGCGCGTGGAGGGTGTGGGCATGTCCAGCATCCAGGGTGACGTCCGCTTTGCCGACGCGCTCAACCGCATGGGCGCCAACGTCATGGCCGGCGACAACTGGATCGAAGTGCGCGGCGTTGAGCGCGATGACGGCAAGCTGCACGCGGTCGAGTTGGATTGCAACCACATCCCGGACGCCGCGATGACGCTGGCCGTGGCGGCCCTCTTCGCTGACGGCACCACTACGCTCACCAACATCGCAAGCTGGCGCGTCAAGGAAACCGACCGCCTGTCCGCCATGGCCACCGAACTGCGCAAGCTCGGCGCCGAAGTGGAAGAGGGCACCGACTACATCCGCGTGACGCCCCCGTCGCAATGGACCCCGCCCGCCGGCGGCATCGACACCTACGACGACCACCGCATGGCGATGGCCTTCTCGCTGGCCGCCTTCGGCCCGGTGCCGGTGCGCATCAACGACCCGCGCTGCGTTGCCAAGACGTTCCCGGAATACTTCACGGCGTTCGGCGGTATCACCGCTTGAAACGCAATTAACCACCAGTATTTCATCATGTCCGACACCGCTGCTTCCATGCCGTACCCGGTCATCACCATCGACGGCCCGACTGCGTCTGGCAAGGGCACCGTCGCCCATCAGGTCGCCGACTTGCTTGGATTTCACCTCCTGGATAGCGGTTCGCTGTACCGCTTGGTGGCGCTCACCAGCATGCGCGAGAACGTCGACGATCATGATGTGGATAGCCTCGTGGGCATCGCCAGCACCCTGGATGTGCGCTTCAAGGCTGATCACATCTGGCTTAAGGGCGAAGATGTGAGCGTAGCGCTACGTCACGAGTCGGTCGGTAACCAAGCCTCGGCGATTGCCGTGCACGGGGCCGTGCGTGAGGCGCTGCATGCGCGTCAGCGCGCGTTCCTGGAGGCGCCTGGCCTCGTGGCAGATGGCCGCGATATGGGGACAGTGGTTTTCCCCGAAGCCGTGCTCAAGGTGTTCCTCACGGCAAGCGTGCAGGCGCGCGCTGAGCGGCGCTATAAACAATTGATTGCAAAGGGTTTTTCTGCTACAGTGGAAAGTCTTTCGCAGGACTTGGAAGCGCGTGATTTGCGGGATCGCACCCGCAGCGTCGCGCCGCTGCGTCCGGCGCAAGATGCGCGGCAGTTGGATTCGTCCGATATGACGGTCGATGAAGTGGTCGCGCAGGTACTGGACTGGTACCGGCAGGTGCAGGGCGCCAACAAGGCGAACTGAATCGGCTGAACTGGTCTGATCGGTGCTGGCGGCATGTTGCCGTCGGCGGTTGTTCAACTCATAACCCCGCATACCTGTCTTCGCCCATCCTGAGCGAAAGCCATGCGAGGCATGTTCTGCGGATGCCTATTTTTTATGTCCCAAATTAACGAATCTTTTGCCGCCCTGTTCGAAGAGTCGATCGCCAAGTCCAATATGAAGGCTGGCGAAGTGATCTCTGCGGAAGTTGTGCGTATCGACCACAACTTCGTCGTTGTGAACGCGGGCCTGAAGTCTGAAGCATTTGTTCCGGTCGAAGAATTCCTGAACGACCAGGGCGAGCTGGAAGTGCAAGTCGGCGACTACGTTTCGGTCGCGATCGACGCACTGGAAAACGGCTACGGCGACACCATCCTGTCGCGCGACAAGGCCAAGCGCCTGGCTTCGTGGCTGAACCTTGAGAAGGCACTGGAATCCGGCGAGATCATCTCCGGTACCGTGACTGGCAAGGTGAAGGGCGGCCTGACCGTTATGGTCAACGGTATTCGTGCATTCCTCCCGGGTTCGCTCGTCGACGTGCGTCCGATCAAGGACACCACGCCGTACGAAGGCAAGACCCTCGAATTCAAGGTCATCAAGCTGGACCGCAAGCGCAACAACGTTGTGCTGTCGCGCCGTGCCGTGGTTGAAGCCACGCTGGGCGAAGAGCGTCAGAAGCTGATGGAAACGCTCAAGGAAGGCGCGATCGTCAACGGTATCGTCAAGAACATCACCGACTACGGCGCGTTCGTGGATCTGGGTGGTATCGACGGTCTGCTGCACATCACCGACCTAGCATGGCGTCGTGTGCGTCACCCGAGCGAAGTGCTGTCGGTTGGCCAAGAAATCACCGCCAAGATCCTCAAGTTCGACCAAGAGAAGAACCGCGTCTCGCTGGGCGTGAAGCAACTGGGCGAAGATCCGTGGGTCGGCATTTCGCGCCGCTACCCGCAAGGCACCCGCCTGTTCGGCAAGGTGACCAACCTGACCGACTACGGCGCGTTCGTTGAGATCGAAGCCGGTATCGAAGGCCTGGTGCACGTGTCGGAAATGGACTGGACCAACAAGAACGTTGCTCCGTCCAAGGTTGTCCAGCTGGGCGACGAAGTGGAAGTCATGGTCCTGGATATCGACGAAGACAAGCGTCGTATCAGCCTGGGCATGAAGCAGTGCAAGGCCAACCCGTGGGACGATTTCGGTCGCAACCACAAGAAGGGCGACAAGCTGTCGGGCCAGATCAAGTCGATCACCGACTTCGGCGTGTTCATCGGTCTGCCGGGCGGCATCGACGGCCTGGTGCACCTGTCGGACCTGTCGTGGCAAGAAACCGGCGAAGAAGCCGTTCGCAAGTACAAGAAGGGCGACGAGGTGGAAGCCGTTGTGCTGGCCATCGACATCGACAAGGAACGCATCTCGCTGGGTATCAAGCAACTGTCGGGCGACCCGTTCAACAACTTCGTGTCGACCAACGACAAGGGTTCGATCGTGCAAGTCACGATCAAGACCGTTGATCCGAAGGGCGCCGTGGTGCAACTGGCTGACGACGTGGAAGGCTACCTGCGTGCCTCGGAAATCTCGAGCGACCGCGTGGAAGATGCCCGCAACGTGCTGAAGGAAGGCGAAACGATGACCGCGATGATCGTCAACATCGATCGCAAGTCGCGCAACATCAACGTTTCGATCAAGGCCAAGGACAGCGCCGACCAACAAGAAGCGATGCAGAAGTTCTCGGCTGATACCGGCGCTGCTGGTACGACGAACCTCGGCGCGCTGCTGAAGGCGAAGCTGAACGAAACCAACCAGTAAGCATCCACCGGGTCGACCTACAAGGACGCGCGCACGATGCCCATGACCAAGTCCGAACTCGTGGAGAAGCTGGCCGCCCGCTTTCCGCAGCTGTTGCTGCGGGATGCGGACATCGCGGTCAAGACGATCCTGGATGCGATGTCCGACGCCCTGGCGGACGGCCACCGTATCGAGATCCGCGGATTCGGCAGCTTTGGTCTGAATCGCCGTCCGCCGCGCGTTGGTCGCAACCCCAAGTCTGGAGAGAAGGTGCTGGTCCCCGAGAAGCGGGTGCCGCACTTCAAGGCGGGCAAGGAGTTGCGCGAGCGGGTCGACCGCAGCCTGGAGCGACAGGGCGAACCTTCTTCGGAGGGCGAGCCAGCTGTGTCGCTGATGGCTGTCAAGGTGGCGCGACAGGCTGAGAGCAACCGCCAGGCTGCCGGTTTCCCGGCGGAGGCAGCGGTGCCGCTGGCCATGTCACGCTAAGCCTTGGTTGCAGATGGCAGTTTCAGAAGCGCCCCGGTTTTACCGGGGCGTTTTCTATTGTGGCGATGGCTTTTCGCGCGGTCCCGCTTGGTCCCTACCGTGGTTGGCCGTCATGTGAATCCGCTACAATGCGGCACAACCCGGCAATCGTGTGCCGCATTGCTGCACCGCCGTTCGTTTCCGAATCCGCATGAAATTTCTCGTCTGGGTCATCCGCATCCTGTTGTTCGTGCTGCTCTTTGCACTGGCATTGCACAACACGGCGGAAGTCTCGCTGGTGCTGCCGTTTGGCGTGGCGTGGCATGCGCCACTGATTCTGATCGCGCTGGCATTCTTCGTGGCCGGGATTCTGCTCGCCATGCTGGCGATGACGCCGCGTGTGGTGCGGCACCGCTTTACCGCAAGCCGCCTGCGTCGCCAGATCGGCCGTATGAAGAAGGCGGAAGAAGTGGTCGAGCCGCCTGCGCCCGTCGTTGCCGACTCCCCTTATCGCGTTCCCGGCCCCAAGGTCTGACGTATGGACTTCGATCTCTGGTGGCTGTTGGCCATCCCGTTGGTGTTTGGCTTGGGTTGGGTCGCTGCGCGGCTCGATGCCCGCCAGTTGCGCACCGAACAGTCGTCGCTGCCGCGCTCCTATTTCAAGGGGCTGAACTTCCTGCTCAATGAGCAGCCGGACAAGGCCATCGACGCCTTTATCGAGGTTGCCCGCCTCGACCCGGAGACCACCGAGCTGCACTTTGCGCTCGGCAGCCTGTTCCGCCGCCGCGGAGAAACCGAGCGCGCCATTCGCGTGCACCAGAATCTCGTCAATCGACCCGATCTGCCGGCCAACGAGCGCGATCACGCGATGTATGAACTCGGCCAGGACTTTCTGCGCGCGGGCCTGTTGGATCGCGCAGAAGAATCGCTGCGCCGGCTCATGGAAGGCACGTTTGCCGAGCCCGCCAAGCACGTGCTGCTGGAGCTGTACGAAGTCGAAAAGGAATGGCGCAAGGCCATCGATGCCGCGCGCGAGTTGCAGACGCTACAAGGCAAGGATTACTCAGTCCAGATCGCACAGTTCTGTTGCGAACTCGCCCAGGAATCGCTGCAACGCAAGGACGTTCCGACCGCCGTTGAGTGGCTGGAGCGCGCGCTGCAGGAGAACCCGAAGAACGTGCGCGCCACCATCCAGTTGGGCGACGTGGCCCAGGGTCAGGGTGATACCGAAGGCGCGATCAAGCGTTGGCGCAGCATCGAACAGCAGAACCCGGCATTTCTGCCGCTGGTGGCCGAACGCTTGATGAAGCTGTACACCCAGCTTGGCCGCGCGGCAGAAGGACTGGCGTGGCTGCGCTCCAAGATGGATGCGCGCTTGGGGCCGGAACTGCTCGACACGGTCTACAAGTATGAATTGGACGTGCACGGTATCGACGATGCCGTGGCGTTGATGCGCGATCAGATCCGTCGCCAGCCGTCGCTGATGGCGCTTACGCGTCTGGTGGAAGCAGAAGCGACGCGTGCTTCTGAAGCGGTTGGTCATGAAGCTGCCACAACAGCTGATGTTGCCGAGAGCGCGCTGGCCGATCCGGTGGAAGCTGGCAGCAATGCAGACATCCAGCGCGCACAGGATCTGGGCGCCATCCGCGATCTTCTGCAAAGCCGCACACGCAATCTGGCGCGCTATACGTGCCAGGAGTGCGGTTTCCGCGCGCGTCTGTTCTATTGGCAGTGCCCGGGCTGCAACCGTTGGGAAACCTACTCTCCACGCCGCACCGAGACGCTCGGTGGCAGCGGTGGGGCCAGCATGTAATTCAGTCCGGCGCGGTTGATCTTCCACCGCGCTGGCGCTTTTCTAATCTTTGAAGTGTTCGTATGAAAATCACCATCATCGGTAGCGGTTATGTCGGTCTGGTCACCGGCGCGTGTCTGGCGGAGCTGGGCAACGACGTGTTCTGCCTCGACGTCGATCAGAAGAAGATCGACCTGCTCAACGCTGGCGGCGTGCCCATCTACGAACCGGGCCTGAAAGAGTTGATCGAGCGCAACCGCGCTGCCGGCCGCATCCAGTTTTCGACCGACGTGGCGGCCAGCGTGGCGCATGGCGACGTGCAGTTCATTGCCGTCGGCACGCCGCCCGATGAAGACGGCTCGGCTGACCTGAAGTACGTGCTGGCAGCTGCGCGCAACATCGCGCAGCACATGAACGGCTTTAAGGTGATCGTCGACAAGTCGACCGTGCCCGTCGGTACTGGCGACAAGGTGCGTGGTGCCGTGGCTGATGTGCTGGCCACGCGCGGCAAGTCCGAGATCGGCTTCTCGGTGGTGTCGAACCCCGAGTTCCTGAAGGAAGGCGCCGCCGTGGACGACTTCATGCGCCCGGACCGCATCGTGCTCGGCACCTATGCCGACAACGACGGCCAGCGTGCCAAGGCGATCATGCGCACGCTCTACGCGCCGTTCAACCGTAACCACGAACGCACCTTCTACATGGACGTGCGCTCGGCTGAATTCACCAAGTACGCCGCCAACTCGATGCTGGCCACGCGCATCTCGTTCATGAACGAGATGGCCAACCTGGCCGACAAGGTGGGCGCCGATATCGAGCTCGTGCGCCTGGGCATCGGCTCCGACCCGCGCATCGGCTACAGCTTCCTCTACGCCGGCACCGGCTACGGCGGTTCGTGCTTCCCGAAGGACGTGCAGGCGCTGGTGCGCACTGCGCAGGAGTATGGCCAGACGCTGCATGTGCTGGAGGCCGTCGAGGCTGTCAACGACAAGCAGAAGGAAGTGCTCGTCAGCAAGATTGAAGACCGCATGGGTGCAGACCTGACCGGTCGCACGTTCGCCATCTGGGGGCTGGCCTTCAAGCCGAATACCGATGACATGCGCGAAGCGCCGAGCCGCATCCTGATCGCCTCGCTGCTGTCGCGTGGCGCACGTGTGCAGGTGTATGACCCGGTCGCCATGGAAGAGGCACGCCATGCGCTGGCGCTCGATCTTTCTGCCGAACAGCTGGAACGCGTGACGTTCTGCGCCGGTCAGATGGACGCGCTCAAGAACGCCGATGCGCTGGTCATCGTGACCGAGTGGAAGGCGTTCCGCAGCCCGGACTTCAACGCGGTGAAGGCCCTGTTGAAGACGCCGATGGTGTTCGACGGCCGCAACCTGTTCGAGCCGCAAGCCATGCGCGATGCGGGCTTTGAATACCAGGCCATCGGGCGCTCCACCCAATCGTAATTACGTTGCCGTGACCCTCGGCCGCCGCCGCCGCCCATGACCAAAAACGCTCTCGCTTCTGAACAGATCCAGGCTGCCCGCATCCTCGTGGTGGGCGACATGATGCTCGACCGCTACTGGTTTGGCGACGTTGAACGGATTTCGCCCGAAGCACCCGTGCCTGTTGTGCAGATCAAGCGCTCGGATGAGCGCTTGGGCGGTGCCGCCAACGTGGCGCGCAACGCCGCAGCACTTGGCGCGCAGGTGGGCATGCTGGGTGTGATCGGCGACGACGAACCTGGGCGCAGTATCGAAAAGCTGCTCGGCGAGAGCCAGGTCGCCGGCCACTTGCATCGCGATCCCGCCGTCAACACGACGATCAAGCTGCGCGTGCTGGCGCGTCAGCAGCAGTTGATCCGCGTTGATTTCGAGAACCCGCCCACGCACGAAGTGCTGATGTCGGTGCTCGATCGCTTCAGCAGCCTCGTGCCGCAGCACGACGTGGTGGTCTTGTCCGACTACGGCAAGGGTGGCTTGACGCACGTGGGCAAGATGATCGAGGCATCGCGTCAGGCTGGTCGCCGCGTGCTCGTCGACCCGAAGGGTGATGACTACTCGCGCTACAAGGGCGCGACCATGATCACGCCCAACCGCGCCGAGATGCGCCAGGTAGTCGGCACGTGGAAGTCCGAGCAGGATCTCACCATCCGAGCACAGAACCTGCGTCGCGAACTGCAACTCGAAGCGTTGCTGCTCACGCGCTCGGAAGAGGGCATGACGCTCTACACCGAGCACGAAGTGCTGCACGTGTCCGCCCAGGCACGTGAGGTGTACGACGTATCGGGCGCGGGCGACACCGTGATCGCCACACTGGCCACGATGCTGGGCGCCGGCGCCAGCCTCAAGGAAGCCGTGCAATACGCCAACCGCGCCGGCAGCATCGTCGTCGGCAAGCTGGGCACGGCCGTTGTGACTTACGCAGAACTCTTCAACTGATCATGACCATCATCGTCACCGGCGCGGCCGGCTTCATCGGCGCCAACATCGTCAAGGGCCTGAACGCACGCGGCGAGACCGACATCATCGCCGTCGACAACCTCACGCGCGCCGACAAGTTCAAGAACATCGTCGACTGCCAGATCAGCGACTACCTCGACAAGACCGAATTCGTGGAGCGCTTTGCGCGCGGCGATTTCGGCAAGGTTCGCGCGATCTTCCACGAGGGTGCCTGCTCCGACACCATGGAGACCGACGGCCGCTACATGATGGACAACAACTACCGCTACACGCTGGCGGTGATGCGCGCGTGCCTGGACCAGGGCGTGCAGTTCCTCTATGCCTCGTCAGCGGCCACGTACGGCGCGTCGGAAACCTTCCGCGAAGAGCCTGAGTTCGAGCGTCCGCTCAACGTGTATGGCTACTCCAAGCTGCTGTTCGATCAGGTGGTGCGCCGTGTCATGCCGACGGCGCTGTCGCAGATCGTCGGCTTCCGCTACTTCAACGTCTACGGCCCGCGCGAGCAGCACAAAGGCCGCATGGCCTCGGTGGCGTTCCACAATTTCAACCAGTTCCGGGCGGAAGGCACCGTCAAGCTGTTCGGCGAATACAACGGCTACCCGCAGGGCGGGCAGATGCGCGATTTCGTGTCGGTGGAAGACGTGGTGAAGGTCAACCTGTTCTTCTTCGACCACCCGGACAAGTCGGGCATCTTCAACCTCGGCACCGGCCGCGCCCAACCGTTCAACGACATCGCCACGACGGTGGTGAACACGCTGCGCGGGGCAGAAGGCAAACCGGTGCTGACCACTGAAGAGTTGGCGCAGGAAGGCCTGATCGAATACGTGAAGTTTCCGGATGCGCTGCGCGGCAAGTACCAGTGCTTCACGCAGGCAGATCAGTCGCGCCTGCGTGCCGCGGGGTACACGGCGCCGTTCCTGACGGTGCAGGAAGGCGTGGAGCGCTACTGCCAGTGGCTGCTGAAGCAGCCGGCCTGACCACCAGCAATCAGACAGCACGTGACTTTTTGTCAGTGCGCCGCAGCATCCCAGTGATGCTCCTTAAGATGCGTTGAAACCGCCACCCGATGTGGCGGTTTTTTCATCTCTGAACCCAAGAATCAGGAGGAGCATATGTTGAAGAAATTGTTGGCTGCTGCGTTGATGTCGCTGTCCATGCTGTCGGCTGCCTGGGCGTCGGTAGACGTGAATACGGCCGATCACGCTGGGCTGGAAACGCTGTCCGGTATCGGCCCGAAGCGCTCCAAGGCCATCATTGAAGAGCGCACCAAGAACGGCCCGTACAAGGACGCTGCCGACTTCAAGTCTCGCGTATCCGGCATCGGCGATAAGACGCTCGTCAAGCTTGAGAACGAAGGGCTGACGTTCGGCGCACCGGCCCCCGCACCGGCCGCTGCCAAGAAGGATGGCAAGGACACCAAGAAGAAGTAAGCGCCCCGATTGCGCTACCGACAACGCCCCGCCCCGAGTGGGGCGTTTTGCCATGCGCGGGGCAGGGTTGTGGGTCTGCATTACAATCATCCGATTCCCGTTTCCCACGCATCATGGCTTATCTCACCATTGAAGACACCATCGGCAACACGCCCTTGGTTCAGCTCCAGCGTATTCCTGGCGAAGGCAATGCGCGACGCGGCAACGTCATCCTCGGCAAGCTCGAAGGCAACAATCCGGCGGGCTCGGTCAAGGATCGCCCCGCGCTGTCGATGATCAAGCACGCCGAGGCGCGCGGCCGTATCAAGCCTGGCGACACGCTCATCGAGTCCACCTCCGGCAACACCGGCATTGCGCTGGCGATGGCGGCGGCCATTCGGGGCTACAAGATGGTGCTGATCATGCCGGAAGACCTGTCGGTGGAGCGCCGCCAGAGCATGGCCGCCTACGGCGCAGAGATCATCCTCACCCCCGTCAAGGGCGGTATGGAATATGCGCGTGATCTGGCCGACGCGATGGAAAAGGAAGGCAAGGGCGTCATCCTTGACCAGTTCGCCAACCCGGACAACCCGCGCGCGCACTACGAGACCACCGGCCCTGAGCTGTGGCGTGACACGGAAGGCCGCATCACCCATTTTGTTTCGGCGATGGGCACGACGGGCACCATCACCGGTGTTTCGCGCTTCCTGAAAGAGCAGAATCCGGCCATCCAGATCATTGGTGCGCAACCGGAAGAAGGCTCGCGCATTCCGGGCATCCGCAAATGGCCGGAAGCCTACATGCCAAAGATCTACGACCCGAAGTACATCGACCGCACCGAGCCCGTGAGCCAATCCGACGCCGAGCACATGGCGCGTCGCATGGCGCGCGAAGAGGGCATCTTCTGCGGCATCTCGGCAGCCGGCGCGCTGTGCGTGGCGTTGCGGATTTCCGAAGAAGTCGAGAACGCGACGATTGTGTTCGTGGTGTGCGATCGGGGAGATCGCTACCTGTCGACCGGCGTGTTCCCGGCTTGATCGGGAGCGTGCCGCGATGACGATGCGAATGACACGTATGCAGGCTTGGGCTGCGCCCGTCGTGCTGGCGTTGGCCGGATGGCTCAGCTCCGCACTAGCTGCTGACGCTGAGCCGGACGCCGCGGTGCGGGCTGTGGCGGACCAGTACTACCTTGATGCGGGGCGCGACGTCGGCTCGATGCTGAAGCTTCACGACGACGGCGGGTTCGAATGGCGCTGGGTCTCCAATGCAGACAAGCACGCCGAGGGCAGTTGGAAGTTCGACGGCGAGACCATCGTGCTGCAGGCCTACACGCCCGGTAAGCCGACGTTCTCCCTGTTCCGCGACGAAGAGCTTGCCCGCACGAAGCCTGCAGAAGCGGGCACCTGGCTGGCGATCGTGGGGCTGCCCGGCAAAGGACCAATGGCGGACGTGGAGGTCCAGTTCGAGGCGCGTTCGGGTAAGACCGTCACCCAGGTCACCCTGCCCAACGGCGACGCTCAGGTCGATATGCCAGCCACGGAGGTGTGGGCACGCGCGGGCTTGCGCCGCAAGGGCACCAGCGACGCCTGGCAATGGTTCGATATTCCGCCGCAGCGCGCCGAGGCTCGGCTGGCAGGGTTTTCGGTCGACAATGTCGAGCAACTGGGGCGCGCGCCGTTTGGGGAGATGCGACTGGTGCGCCAGGGGCGGAACCTGGCTGTGATACGTATCGACGACAAGGTTCTCGACCCAGCGTCGAGCGACACGCGCATGGTGTACCTCCCTCGCTGGAAATAATCGGTACGGGTGGCTCAGCCAATAAAAAAGCGCAGCTAAGGCTGCGCTTTTTCTTTGTGCGAACGCTGGCAATCAGCCACGCATTGCCTGCCGCACGGCCTGACCAAGCTCGTACACAGCCGCCGCATAGAAGAAGCTGCGGTTGTAGCGTGTGAGCACGTAGAAGTTGCGCAGGCCAACGCGGTACTCGGTCGACTGGCCGGGTGTGGGCAGGTCGACCACCAGTACCTCGGTCTCCTGCTCGCGCGCGCTATCCACGCCGGGCGCCAGCGCCAGGCCGGCGCGCGTGAGCTTGGACAGCGTCATGCGCGGATACGGCTGACCGTCTGCGGCGGCGGCGGCAATGCCCTGGCTGTCGGTGTCGCCGGCGATGTTCCACATCACCGGGCGGTTGGCTTCCCAGCCGTGCATCTGCAGGAAGTGCGCGACGCTGCCGATGGCGTCCACCGCGCTGTTGCGCAGGTCGATGTGGCCATCATGGTCATAGTCGACGGCGTATTCACGGATGCTGGTCGGCATGAACTGCGGAATGCCCACCGCACCGGCATACGAACCCAGCACCGAGAACGCATCCGTGCCGGTGTCGCGGCACCAGATCAGGTAATCCTTGAGCTGGTTGCGGAACATCGTGCTGCGGTCTGCACGGTTGGGCGTGTCGGGGTAATCAAAGGCCAGTGTGGACAGCGCATCCATCACGCGGAAGTTGCCCATGTCGCGACCGTAGATGGTTTCTACGCCCAGGATGCCGACGATCACGTCAGCTGGCACGCCGAACTCGCTTTCGGCGCGGCGCAGCGTGTCGCCGTATTGCTGCCAGAACTGCACGCCGGCGTTGATGCGGATGGGCTCGATGAAGCGGCCGCGATAGGCCGTCCAGCTTCGGCGCGCGGGCGTGGCGGGCGGCATGATAAGCCGTGCCACCGTGGCAGAGTAGGCCGTGCCGGCAAACAGCGCGTCGAGCGAGGCGCGGTCGAAGTTGTACTGGCCGACCAGCTCGTTGACGAAGGCCTGCGTTTGCGGGTTGTTGCGGTAGCGGTCCGGGTCGATCTCTTCTTCATGCACCTGCACGCGGCGCTTGGGCGACTTGGTTGCCTTCTTGGCAGCCAGCGAGAGTGCGGGGAGGGACAGCGCGGAGAGCGCGGCACCCGCTACCAGGGCGCGCAATACGGGACGACGGGAAGAAGGCGATTGGCTCATGAGCAGGCTTCAAACAGGATCGGGGCATTGTAGCGGATGGACTTGCCGGATCGGATTGCCGTGCGACTGCGCGTCGCCGTGCTAACGTAGCGGCTGGAGACACATGCATCAACCGGCACACAAAACGAACATGGCGACCGGCCTCTACACGCATCCTGAATTCCTCAAGCACGAGATGGGGTATCACCATCCCGAGTGCCCGGACCGTCTGCGCGCGATCGAAGATCAACTGATCGCCAGCCGCATCGAAGATCTGCTCGTCCCCTGCGAGGCACCGCCCGCCACCGAGGCGCAGCTGTGCCGCGTGCACCGCCCCGAGTATCTGCGCGAGCTGGTGGCTAGCGTGCCGATTGCCGGCTACGCGCCGATCGACCCCGACACCTCGATGAACCCGCACACCTATATGGCCGCTGTGCTGGCTGCGGGTGCGGCGGTGGACGCGACCGACAAGGTGATCGCCGGCGAGCTTGAGAACGCCTTCTGCAGCGTGCGACCGCCTGGTCACCACGCCGAGCCCGGCCGCGCGATGGGCTTCTGTTTCTTCAACAACGTGGCCGTGGCCGCGCGTCATGCGCTGGAGCACCACGGCCTGCAGCGCGTCGCCATCGTCGATTTTGACGTGCACCACGGTAATGGCACAGAAGCAGCCTTCCGTGACGAGCCGCGCGTGCTGATGTGCAGCATCTTCCAGCACCCGTTCTATCCATATTCCGGCACCGAGATGGTGGCGGCCAACATGGTCAACATCCCGTTGCCGGCGTACACCAACGGTCTGACCGTGCGCGAGGTGGTGGAGACCATCTGGCTGCCGCGCCTGGACGCGTTTCAACCCGAGATGCTGTTCATCTCCGCCGGTTTCGATGCGCACCGCGAAGACGATCTTGGCCAGATGGGCCTGGTCGAAGCTGACTACGCCTGGATCACGCAGCAACTCATGCAGGTGGCGCGCAAGCATGCTAAGGGCCGCATCGTCAGTTGCCTGGAGGGCGGCTACAACCTCAGCGCGCTCGGCCGCAGTGTGGTGGCGCACGTCAAGGCGCTTGCCGAGCTTTAGGCGGGGGGTGGTGACGAATCGTCGATGACATTCGAAAAAGTAATAAATACATCGTTAAAGAATCGTTCCTCGCATGTAGCGGCTGCCTTACACTAGCGCCTCATTCAAAACAAAAAAGAGACGGCAACGGCCTGGAACCAGGGCGGTTGCCGTTTTTGTATGTACGCATGATCGAACTCAAGGGGATATCGCAGCACTTTCGGGGGGCGGGCGGCAACGACGTCCACGCGCTGCGCGACGTCGACCTCGCCATCGACCGCGGCGAAGTCTTCGGCATCATCGGCCGCAGCGGCGCGGGCAAGAGCACGCTGGTGCGTGTCATCAATCTGCTGAACCGGCCGACCTCCGGCACCGTCACCGTGGCGGGCCAGAATCTCACCGCATTGAATGCCGATGGACTGCGCCAGGCGCGCCGCAAGATCGGCATGATCTTCCAGCATTTCAACCTGCTGTCGTCGCGCACGGTGTATGACAACGTGGCGCTGCCGTTGGAACTGGCGGGCACGTCGCGCGCACGTATTCGTGAGATCGTCTTGCCGCTGCTGGAGCTGGTCGGCTTGGCCTCGTTCAAGGACCGCTATCCGGCGCAGCTCTCAGGTGGCCAGAAGCAACGCGTCGGTATTGCTCGTGCGCTGGCCAGTCAGCCCGAGGTGCTGTTGTGCGATGAAGCCACCTCCGCGCTGGACCCCGAGACCACGCGTTCGATCCTCGACCTGCTGCGCAAGATCAACCGCGAGCTGGGTCTGACCATCGTGCTGATCACGCACCAGATGGAGGTGATCAAGCAGGTGTGCGACCGCGTGGCGGTGCTCGACGCCGGCCGCGTGGTGGAAATCGGCCGCGTGATCGACGTATTCCTGAAACCGCAGAATGACGTGACGCGCGCGCTCATCGGCGAGGTCATTTCGCAAGAGCTGCCGCCTTCCGTGCTGGCACGCGTGGAAAGCCGCCTGGTTGCCCGCGAGCACGGCGGACGTGACCACCTGTTCCGACTCGCCTTTACCGGTGAGGGCGTGGACCAACCTGTGCTGGCGCAAGCCGTCCGTACTTACGGGTTCGACTTCAACATCCTGCACGGCCATATCGACGAGATCCAGGGCCAAGCCTTTGGCTCGCTGGCAATTTTGGCTACGGGCGAAACCGCCGATATCAACAACGCAATGCACTTCCTGCGCGAGCAAGGCGTGGTGGTCGAGGAGATCAACCATGTGGTCTGACATGACCGATCTGTTCCTGCCGGCGTTCTGGGAAACGCTCGCCATGGTGGGCGTGTCCGGCGGCATTGGCGCGCTGTTCGGCGTGCCGCTGGGCGTGCTGCTGTATTTGACGACGACGGGCGGTGTGCTGTCTGCACCGGTGTTCAACCGCGTTGCGGGCCTCGTCGTCAACGCCGTGCGCTCGGTGCCGTTCATCATCCTGTTGGTGGCGGTGATTCCGTTCACGCGCCTGCTGGCCGGTTCGTCCATCGGTACCGCTGCGGCCATCGTGCCGCTCACGATTGCAGCGATTCCGTTTGTCGCACGCCTGGTGGAAACCGCACTGCGCGAAGTGGACCGCGGCCTGATCGAAGCCGCCCAATCGATGGGCGCGACCACTGGCCAGCTCGTCTACAAGGTACTGCTGCCCGAAGCCATGCCCGGCATCCTCGCCGGCCTGACGATCACCTTCGTCAGCCTGGTCGGTTACTCGGCCATGGCCGGTACCATCGGCGGCGGCGGCCTGGGCGATCTGGGCATCCGCTACGGGTATCAGCGCTATGAATCGGACATCATGCTGGCGGTCGTCGTCATCCTGATCGTCTTTGTGCAGGCGGTGCAATCGACGGGCGACTGGCTAGTGCGCCGTCTCAGCCATCGTTAAGGAGACGCCGCAGAACTACTGCGCGTCCCGATCTTGGCACTGCGATGCTCACCGTATTTGCGTACGGTTGCGCTTCTCGCGCCAACCTCGGGCCGCTCGCTACGTTCTACGACGCCTCCTTCATCTATTTACACATCACGAGGAAACGCAATGAATCGTCGTCAACTGCTGCAATGGTCCGCGAGCCTGGGTGCCGCGCTGGCACTGGTCGCGGGTAGCGCAATGGCGCAGAGCAAGCCGATCAAGATCGGCGTGACCGCCGGCCCGCACGCCGAGATCATGGAGGAAGTGAAGAAGGTCGCCGAGAAGGACGGCCTGAAGCTTCAGATCGTCGAGTTCAACGATTACATCCAGCCGAACGCCGCCCTGGCCGCCGGTGATCTGGATGCCAACAGCTACCAGCACCAGCCGTACCTGGACGACCAGGTTGCCACGCGTGGCTACAAGTTCGTGAGCGTCGGCCAGACCATCACCTTCCCGATGGGCATCTACTCGAAGAAGATCAAGTCGCTGAAGGAGTTGAAGGACGGCGCGCGCTTCGGTCTGCCGAACGATCCGACCAACGGTGGCCGTGCGCTCCTGCTGCTGCAGGCGCAAGGTGTGATCAAGCTCAAGCCGAACGCTGGTTTCAAGGCGTCGCCGCGCGACGTGGCTGAGAACCCGAAGAAGCTGAAGTTCATCGAGCTGGACGCCGCCCAACTGCCGCGCTCGCTGGATGATCTGGACGCCGCTGCCGTCAACGGCAACTACGCTGAGAAGGCTGGCCTGGACCCGACCAAAGACGGCATCGCCATTGAAGCCGCCAAGGGCCCGTATGCCAACGTGATCGCCATTCGTGCCGTCGACAAGGATCAACCCTGGGTCGCCAAGCTCGTGAAGGCGTATCATTCGGACGCAGTGAAATCCTTCGTCAAGACGAAGTACAAAGACGCTGTGATCGTGGCGTGGTAAGCACGTTTACACACAGTTAGAGGGTTTTCCCCAACGAATTGCCGGACGTTTGACTGGTGTCCGGCAATTTTTCACGGTTAAAATAGCACGACCGTTCGGAAATTTAACGCGAGCGACCGACCACCCTTATAATGGCCGGCGTCTTGTAACAAATGTCTTATTAATGAGTGGAGTGAGCGCATGAAAGTCCTGGTCGCAGTCAAGCGCGTGATCGATTACAACGTGAAGGTTCGCGTGAAGACGGACGGTAGCGGTGTCGATCTTGCCAACGTCAAGATGAGCATGAACCCGTTCGACGAAATCGCCGTGGAAGAGGCGGTCCGTCTGAAAGAAGCGGGCGTTGCTACCGAAGTGATCGCCGTATCGTGCGGCGTGACGCAGTGCCAGGAAACCCTGCGCACCGCCATGGCCATTGGTGCCGACCGCGGCATCCTGGTCGAAACCAACGAAGAGCTGCAGCCGCTGGCTGTGGCCAAGCTGCTCAAGGCGCTGGTCGACAAGGAACAGCCGCAACTGATCATCCTGGGCAAGCAGGCAATCGACGACGACGCTAACCAGACTGGCCAGATGCTGGCTGCGCTCGCCGGCCTGCCGCAAGCCACGTTCGCCTCGAAGGTGCAGGTTGCCGACGGCAAGGCTTCGGTTACCCGTGAAGTGGACGGCGGTCTGGAAACCCTGTCGGTCAAGCTGCCGGCCGTGGTCACCACCGACCTGCGCCTGAACGAGCCGCGCTACGTGACGCTGCCGAACATCATGAAGGCGAAGAAGAAGCAGCTCGACACGGTCAAGCCGGAAGACCTGGGTGTGGACGTTGCACCGCGCCTGAAGACGCTGAAGGTGGTTGAGCCCGCCAAGCGCAGCGCCGGCGTGATGGTGCCCGATGTGGCCACGCTGGTCGCCAAGCTCAAGACCGAAGCCAAGGTGCTGTAAGCGGTCATCCGTTACTGCACGCAACTTCAAGCACACCGAATAGGCAGATCAAGATGACCGCACTCGTAATTGCTGAACACGACAACCAATCCATCAAGGCCGCGACGCTGAACGCCGTGACGGCAGCCGCCCAATGCGGCGGCGACGTCCACGTGCTGGTGGCCGGCGCTGGCTGCGGCGCCGCTGCACAAGCCGCTGCGCAGATCGCCGGCGTTGCCAAGGTGCTGGTGGCCGACGCGCCCCAGTTTGCCGATGGCCTGGCCGAGAACGTCGCCGAGCAGGCCCTGGCCATTGCCGGTAACTACAGCCACATCCTGGCGCCCGCCACCGCCTACGGCAAGAACATCCTGCCGCGCGTGGCCGCCAAGCTGGACGTGGCCCAACTGTCCGACATCACCAAGGTCGACGGCCCGGACACCTTCGAGCGCCCGATCTACGCCGGCAACGCGATCGCCACCGTGCAATCGGCCGACAAGGTCAAGGTGATCACTGTGCGTGGTACGGCGTTCGACGCCGCTGCCACCACCGGCGGCTCGGCTGCTACCGAAAACCTGACCGCCGTGGCTGACGCCGGCATCTCGCAGTTCGTCTCGCGCGAAGTGACGAAGAGCGACCGCCCGGAACTGACCGCCGCCAAGATCATCGTGTCGGGTGGCCGTGGCGTGGGCTCGGGCGAGAACTACACCAAGGTGTTGACGCCGCTGGCCGACAAGCTGGGCGCTGCACTGGGTGCCTCGCGTGCGGCCGTGGACGCCGGCTTCGTGCCGAACGACTACCAGGTTGGCCAGACCGGCAAGATCGTCGCGCCGCAGTTGTACATCGCCGTCGGTATCTCGGGCGCGATCCAGCATCTGGCTGGCATGAAGGATTCCAAGGTGATCGTTGCGATCAACAAGGATCCGGAGGCGCCGATCTTCCAGGTGGCCGACTACGGCCTTGTGGGCGACCTGAACACGGTGGTGCCGGAGTTGGTGAGCGCACTGGGCTGATCGAACCGCGCATGCGTTTCATTCGAGACGCATGCAACGCCCCACGCAAAGCCGTTTCCGACCTGTTTGGAAACGGCTTTTTTATACGCGAGCGCCATCAGGAGAGCGTGTCATGCACCCCGGTGACGAACTGTCCTGATCGCACTTAACGAAGCATTGGAGAGAGACATGACCTATCAAGCCCCAGTCAAGGACATGCTGTTCGTGATGAACGAACTTGCCGGCCTGGACAACGTCGCCAAGCTGCCCGGCTTTGAAGATGCCACCGCCGACACCGCACAGGCCGTGCTGGAAGAAAGCGCGCGCTTTACCGGTGAAGTTGTGGCTCCCCTCAATGTGGAAGGCGACCGCAACCCGAGCAGCTGGAAGGACGGCGTCGTCACGGCCACTGCCGGCTTCAAGGAGGCCTTTGCGCAGTTCGGCCAGGGCGGCTGGCAAGGCGTGCAGCACCCGCTCGAATACGGCGGCCAGGGTTTGCCCAAGCTGATCGCCACGGCGTGTATCGAGATGCTGAACGCGGCCAACCTGTCGTTCGCGCTGTGCCCGCTGCTGACTGACGGCGCTATCGAGGCCCTGCTCACGGCCGGCACCGAAGAGCAGAAGCAGCTGTTCGTGCCCAAGCTCATCTCGGGCGAGTGGACCGGCACGATGAACCTGACCGAGCCGCAGGCCGGCTCCGACCTGGCACTCGTGCGCACGCGCGCCGAGCCGGTGGGCGACGGCACGTTCAAGATCTTCGGCACGAAGATCTTCATCACCTGGGGCGAGCACGACATGGCCGAGAACATCGTCCACCTCGTGCTGGCGCGTACGCCGGGGGCACCGGAAGGCGTGAAGGGGATCTCGCTGTTCGTGGTGCCGAAGTTCATGGTCAATGCAGACGGCTCGCTGGGCGCGCGCAACGATGCGCATTGCGTGTCGATCGAGCACAAGCTCGGCATCAAGGCGAGCCCGACAGCGGTGCTGCAGTTCGGCGATAACGGCGGTGCCATCGGCACGCTGGTCGGCGAAGAAAACCGCGGCCTGGAATACATGTTCATCATGATGAACGCCGCGCGCTATGCGGTGGGCATGCAGGGCATTGGCGTGTCGGAGCGCGCGTATCAGAAGGCTGTCGCCTACGCGCGCGAGCGCGTGCAGAGCCGCCCGGTAGATGGTTCCGCAGGCAAGGCCGTTGCGATCATTCATCACCCGGACGTCAAGCGCATGCTGCTGACGATGCGCGCCATGACTGAAGGCGCTCGCGCGCTGGCTTATGTGGCCGCCGCTGCGTGCGATGCTGGTCACCACGCCGCCGATGACGCTGCGCGCAAGCAGAACGAAGCGCTGTACGAGTTCCTGGTGCCGGTCGTGAAGGGCTGGAGCACCGAAATGTCGATCGACGTGACGAGCCTGGGCGTGCAGGTGCACGGCGGCATGGGCTTCATCGAAGAGACGGGCGCCGCGCAGTACTACCGCGACGCGCGCATCCTGCCGATCTACGAAGGCACCACGGCCATCCAGGCCAACGACCTGATCGGCCGCAAGACGGTGCGTGATGGCGGCGCCGTGGCACTGGGCATCTGCGCGGAGATCGCCAAGGTGGAAGCCGCGCTGGCCGCCAAGGGCGGTGCGCACTGTGAGGCGATGCGTGTGCGCCTGGCAGCGGGCCGCGAGGCGATGGAATCGGTGGTGCGCTTCGTGGTTGCACAAACCAAGGCGCAGCCGAACGCTGTGTTTGCGGGCAGCGTGCCGTATCTGCGCCTGTGCGGCATCGTGCTGTCGGGTTGGCAGATGGCGCGTGCGCTGCTGGTGGCCATTGATCGCGAGAGCGAAGACCCGAACTTCTACGGCGCGAAGATCGCCACGGCACGCGTGTTTGCCGACGTGCTGCTCACGCAGGCGCCGGGCATTGCGCAGAGCGTGCTGACGGGTGGTGAAACGATCGGCGCGGTGCCGGAAGTGCAGTTCTAAGCCGTATCGACGGACATGAAAAGGGGGAGGCTTCGGCCTCCCTTTTTGTTGGTGCGTTGCTGACGTCAGATGGGCGTGATTGCCAGGTGCAGCGGTTGGTCCGGCCGCAACGTGACGTTCATCACCGGGCGCGGGGCATGCATGTTATCCGGCACCGACAACGTGAAACGCTGCAGCAGCATTGCGGCAATCACCGTCATCTCGGACATGGCCAGATGTTGCCCAAGGCAGACGCGCGGGCCGGTGCCAAAGGGTAGGTAGGCACCGCGTGCGCGTGGCAGCTCTAGGGCATCGAGCGCAAAGCGTTCCGGGCGGAACGCCAGCGGCTCGGGGAACCAGCGCGGGTCGTGGTGCATCACTTGCACCGGAATCAGGAACATGGTGCGCGCAGGCAATTGCCACACACCCAAGGTGATGGGCCGGGTGCTTCGCCGGCTGACGAGTACTGGTGCAGCCGGGTAGAGGCGCAGCGTCTCCTTGATCGTCTGCGTGAGGTAGGGCAGCGAAGCCAGTGTGTCGGGGCTTGGTGCGCGGCCCTGCAGCGTTTGTCGGACTTCTTCGCGTGCAATGGCCTGTGCAGCCGGGTTGGATGCCATGCACCAGGCCCACCAGATCAGCGTGGCGGCTGTGGTTTCGTGCCCCGCCAGGAACGCGGTCATGCATTCGTCGCGCACGGCGTGCTGCGGCCATGCGGCGAGGTCATCCCGGTGCAGTTGCAGCAAGCGGGTCAGTAAATCGTCGGGCCAGGCGTTTTCTGGCTGGGCCAACCGTGCTTGCAGGTGGTGATCGATCAGGCCATGCAGTTCCGCCAGGGCACGCCGTTTCTTGCGCTTCCAGGGTGCCCAGTCCGGCCAGCTTGCGGGCCAGTAGAACTCCGCGTTGGCAGCGGCACCGACAACGCGGATGGCCTGTTCCGCGGTGCGCGCCTCCTCGCCGATTTCGCTCGAGAACATCATCCGCGTGATGACGTCCATGGTCAGCGAGGTGATCGCGCTTTCCATCGGCCAGCGCGCATCGTGTTCTGGCCACTGTGCGAGCGCTTTCTCCGTGGCAGCGGCGATGGTGGGCACGAAAGCCTGGACGGCCTTGGGGGAGAAACTCGGTTGCAAGGTGTGTCGTTTGCCGCGCCAGGCTTCGCCTTCGGCAATGAGCACGCTGTGGCCGTGTAACTGGGCGAACACGTGCATGCCGCGTTCCCAGCGGACCAGCGCATCGTGATGCGTCACCAGCAGTTCGCGCGCGAGTGTTGGGTC
This sequence comes from Ralstonia sp. A12, assembly GCF_000801955.1. Taxonomy (GTDB): domain Bacteria; phylum Pseudomonadota; class Gammaproteobacteria; order Burkholderiales; family Burkholderiaceae; genus Ralstonia. The sequence continues at coordinate 897,214 of NZ_JSZO01000001.1, read as the reverse complement.
GGTAACGACGATTTCGTGTTCGGGCCAGAAGCGCAGATGCACGACATCGCCGAACTCGCGTTGCCACGTCGCTAACGTACCCAGCAAGTCACGCGACATGCGGGCGAGCAGGCTCCAGCCAGTCAGCGCGGTGGAGGGGCCCGGCGGCCATACACCGGGCGGATGGCCGGCAGGTGCGGACGATGCGTCCTTCGTGTGGAAGGGGCATTGGCCGGAAGTGGTCGGATTCATTTGGGGTCTCTAGGTGCATCTGGGCATGCCTGGCATTGTTCGCTTGGCGGCGTGACCTGTCTTGAACGCAAACGACATCGACACGTTTGTGGCGCCTGCCTATACTGCGCCGCCATGTCCTCCCAATTTGAGTGCCCAGACCCCCTCGCACGCGCGCCGCGTGTCATGCACGATGGCCGCGTACCGGCTACGCGCCTGTATCTTGCGCCGCCGGCTTTGCAGGGCGCAATCGTGGCCATTCTTTGCCGCGACACGCGCGGCTTTGTGTTGACCGATGCGCAGCGCCTGTCCCATTTCCCAGCGTCGCCCATGGTGTCGCTGTCGTGGTTTCAGGGCATCAATGCGGGGCTTGTCGAGCGCACCGATGGCAGCCCGCAATGGCGGCCGTTTGATGCGGCGGTCGTGCTGTCGGGCAGCCAATCCCAGCCTACGGTGAGCTGGGCGCCGACCACCGGGCGGGGTGGCATGATCTGCTTGACGGCGGATGTCGCGCAGACCTTGTTCGGTGTCGACATGGCTGTGGCAGCCGACCGCTTTGTCGACGCCTATGCCGTGCTGGGTGCCGCCTGGCAGCCGTTGTTGGATGCGTTGCTCGACACCCATGACGATGCGGCCGTGCTGGCCGTACTGGAGCAGCATCTGGCTGCGCGCTGGCAAGCGCTTCAGGGGCCGGGTACGGTGATGTCGTCAATGCGCCGGGCCGGCCGTCATTGGGTGGAGCGTCTGGCATGGCAGGCGCATGAGTGGCGGCGCACACAGAGTCCGCGGCAAGTGGAGCGACGCATCAAGACCTTCAGCGGACGGTCTTTGCGCGAGTGGCAAGCGCTGGTGAAGACCGAAGGCGTCTACTTTGCCGCGATGGATCGGCACGCAGCCGGCTTGCCGTTCGATTGGGCCGCGCTGGCCCAGGATGAGGGGTTTGCCGACCAGGCACATTTCAGCCGCACGGCCAAGCGCATCACGGGTTTTTCACCGAGCGAGTTTGTTGAACGCTTTGTCGAAGACGAATCGTTCTGGGCGTACCGGCTCTGGGTTTGAGCAGGCAAAAAGAAAGGGAGGCTTCGGCCTCCCTTCTTCGTTGATGCGGAGCTGTTGGCGATCAGGCCAACGCAGGCTTGGTCGCCGGCGTCGGGGCGCCGCCCATGTAGCGATACACCGACAGGTCATCCGCACGGATGGCAGGCGAGCGGCCCGACACCAGATCCGACAGCAGCTTGCCCGAGCCGCACGCCATGGTCCAGCCCAGCGTGCCGTGGCCGGTGTTAAGCCACAGGCCACGCACCGGCGTCTGACCGACGATCGGCGTGCCGTCAGGCGTCATCGGGCGCAGGCCAGTCCAGAACGAGGCGCGCGACACATCACCGGCACCCGGGAACAGATCGTTGACGACGAACTCCAGCGTGTTGCGCTTGCCCGGGTCCAGGCGCTTGTCGTAGCCGACGATCTGCGCCATGCCGCCCACGCGGATGCGGTCGTCAAAGCGCGTCACAGCCACCTTGTAGGTCTCGTCCAGGATGGTGGAGACGGGGCTCTTGGCCGCGTCCGTCATCGGCACGGTGATCGAGAAGCCCTTGAGTGGATACACCGGCACGTTCACCAGGTTCTTCAGGAACGGCGTGCTGTAGCTGCCCAGCGCCACGACCACGAGGTCGGCGTCGATCGGCTGCCCATCGACCAGCGCGCCGCGCACGGCGTCATTCTTGAAGATCAGGCTGTTGATGGTGCTGTTGAAACGGAAGCGCACGCCCAGCTTCTCAGCCATCGCGGCGAGGCGCGTGGTGAAGAGCTGGCAATCGCCCGTTTCATCATTGGGTAGGCGCAGGCCACCGGCCAGCTTGTGGCGGGTCGAGGCCAGGCCTGGTTCACTGCGCACGAGGTCTTCGCGCGAAAGCAGTTCGTAGGGCACGCCGGCGCGCTCGAGCACGGCGATGTCGTTCGCGGCGCCGTCGAGCTGTTGCTGGGTGCGGAAGATTTGCAGCGTGCCTTGCTGGCGGCCTTCGTAGGCAATGCCGGTGTCGGCGCGCAGGTCGCGGATGCAGTCGCGGCTGTACTCAGCCAGGCGGACCATCCGTTCCTTGTTTTGCGCGTAGCTCGCGGCGTCGCAGTTGCGCAGCATCTGCCACATCCACTTGAGCTGGAAGAGCGTGCCGTCGGGGCGGATGCTGAGCGGCGCGTGCTGCTGGAACATCCACTTGATGGCCTTGAGCGGCACGCCTGGCGCAGCCCACGGCGATGCGTAGCCCGGCGAGATCTGACCTGCGTTGGCAAAACTCGTCTCCAACGCCGGACCGGCTTCGCGGTCGACGACGGTGACTTCATGGCCCGCGCGGGCCAGGTAGTAGGCGCTGGTAACGCCGATCACACCGCTGCCAAGAACGAGCACGCGCATGGTGATACTCCCCGGAGATGCATTTACGATAGATGTCGCTATCGTATTCGTACAACACCAGCAATTGTTTCTGTATATTTTCGAGAAACAGGAACAACTTCGATTTTGGGGTGTTTTTAACCATGCGAACCCAGCGCAAGCCCGTCCGGGCCCTCGACAAGCTCGATCGCCGCATCCTCGACCTGCTGCAAAAGGACGGGCGGCTGTCCATGAAGGAGCTGTCCGAAGCCGTCGGACTGACCATCACGCCGTGCATCGAGCGCGTCAAACGCCTGGAGCGCGAGGGCTTCATCCTCGGCTATTACGCGCGACTGAATCCGGCCATGCTGGGCGCCTCGCTGCTGGTGTTCGTGGAAATCAGCCTGGGCAGCAAGGCGGGCAATATGTTCGAGCAGTTTCGGCGCGAAGTGCTGCGCATTCCCGAGGTGCTGGAGTGCCACCTCGTCTCGGGCGATTTCGATTACCTCATCAAGGCGCGCATCCGCGAGATGGGCGAATACCGGCGCCTGCTGGGTGACATCCTGCTGCAGCTTCCGGGTGCGGTGCAGTCCAAGAGCTACATCGTGATGGAAGAGATCAAGGAAACGCTCGCCATCGACGTGACGGAAGAGGGCGGGTGACCCGGCAGGTGACCTAAGGCTGTCACGGAACCGCCTTACGCTGGCCGGCACCCTCACCACCGCCATGCAGAGACATCATGTCCGACCAGCCGATCTTCAAGCCGAACCGCCGCACGCTTATCAAGGGTCTTGTTTCTGTCAGCGGCACTGCGCTGCTCGGCTCGCGCATCGGCGATGTGCTGGCCCAGGGCGTTGCACCGGCTGTGGTGACGTCCGAACGCCTGCGCCCGCAACTGTCCGGCGGCGTGATGAGCGGCGACATCACCGCCGACAGCGCCATCGTCTGGAGCCGCACTGATCGCGCTGCGCGCATGATCGTTGAATATTCGACCGACGCCGCTTTCAAGAAAGTCGCGCGCCGCGTCGGCCCGACCGCCACTGAAGCCAGTGGCTTCACCGCGCGCGTTGATCTGACCGGCTTGCCTGCCGGTGCCGATCTGTTCTACCGCGTCCGCTTCCAAGATCTTGTGCACGGAAGGGCCTTCAGCGAACCTGTCACCGGGCGTTTCCGCACGGCGCCCGTGCAAGCCAATCGCCCGATCTGTTTCGTGTTCTCCGGCGACGAAGCCGGCCAGGGCTGGGGCATCAACGAGCGCTTCGGCGGCTACCGCCTGTATGAAGCCATGCGCCGCGAATCGCCCGACTTCTTCATCCACTCCGGCGACCAGATCTATGCAGATGGCCCGATCGAAGCCGAGGTGAAGCTGCCTGACGGCTCCCTCTGGACCAACCTCACGACCGAAGCCAAGTCGCACGTCGCGCAAACGCTCGACGACTACCGCGGCGCGTTCGCCTACAACCAGCTCGACAAGAACAAGCGCGCGTTCGCCGCCGAAGTGCCGTTCCTCGTGCAGTGGGACGACCACGAGGTGCGCAACAACTGGTACCCCGGCCAGCAGATCGGCCCGGAAGAAAAGCGCTATCAGGAGCGTAGTGCGTCGGTACTGGCCGCCCGCGCGAAGCAGGCGATGTTCGAATACAACCCGTTCCGCTTCAACCCGATCGACCCGGAGCAGATCTACCGCGCATTCCAGTACGGCCCGCTGCTCGACGTGTTCATGCTGGACGAGCGCAGCTACCGCGGCCGCAACTCGCCAAACCGGCAGACCACGCTCGATGCGGATTCGGCTTTCCTCGGTGCGGCGCAAACGGCGTGGCTCAAGCAATCGCTCAAGCAGTCGAAGGCAACGTGGAAGGTGATCGCCAGCGACATGCCGATCTCGCTGGTGGTGCCCGACCTGAACCCCGACGTGCCCAAGGGCACCTACGAAGCCTGGGCGAATGCCGATGACGGCGCGCCGTCCGGCCGCGAGCTGGAGTTGGCCGAGATCCTGCGCTTCATCAAGCAAGAGAACATCCAGAACGTGGTGTGGGTGACGGCCGATGTGCACTACGCACAGGCGACGTACTACCACCCGTCGCGCGCCAAGTTCACAGAGTTCAAGCCGTTCTGGGAATTCGTCGGCGGGCCGATCAACGCGGGCACGTTTGGGCCGAACGAAGTCGACCAGACCTTCGGGCCGGACCTGCGCTACATCAGCATCCCGAAGGACAATCCGCAGAACCAGTCGCCCGCCGCGCTGCAGCAGTACTACGGCCGCGCCAAGATCGATCCGGCCACGCGCACGATGCATGTGTCCCTGCATGACCTCGATGGCAAGTCGCTCTGGGACGTGAAGCTCGATCCCGAGGCGTAGCCCACGTCACCCACAGCGCAGAGGAGGCGGATGCGATACGATCAGCGAGCCCCCGCATCCGATCCATTCCGCTGTGCCCGACATGTCCGATCGCCACGCCCCACGCAAGGGGCGCGGCGCTACCTCCAATCTGCAAGGCCGCTTCGAGCGCGATGAACGCACGCGCGTTGATGACGGCTGGCAGCCGCTTGTCGGGCAGCTCGATCCGGAAGACACGCCGCCGCGCATCGAGACCAGTGTCTCCATCGAACGCGCGCGCTCGATCCTGAGCCACAACCAGTCGCCGGACATTCCGTTTGGCGTGTCGCTGAATCCATATCGCGGGTGTGAACATGGGTGCGTGTATTGCTTCGCGCGGCCGACGCACGCGTATCTGGAACTGTCTCCGGGGCTCGACTTCGAAACCAAGCTGTTCGCCAAGACCAATGCTGCCGAGGTGCTGCGCGAAACGCTCGCCAAGCCCGGCTACCGCTGCGAGGCAATTGCACTGGGCGTAAACACCGATGCGTATCAACCGATCGAGCGCGAGCTGCGCATCACGCGCGACGTGCTGCGGGTGCTGCACGATTGCGATCACCCGGTCGGGCTCATCACCAAGTCGACGTTGATCGAGCGCGATATCGATCTGCTTGCGCCGATGGCCGCGAAGCACCTCGTTGCTGCTGCTGTGACCATCACGACGTTGGACTCGGAGCTTGCGCGCAAGCTCGAGCCGCGTGCGGCCACGCCATCGCGCCGCCTGCGCACGATCCGCACGCTGGCTGAGGCAGGTATTCCGGTGGGGGTGAGCGTCGCACCGATGATCCCCTTCATCACCGACGACCACATGGAGCAGATCCTGGAAGCCTCGCGCGAGGCCGGCGCCACGTATGCGAGCTACATCGTGCTGCGCTTGCCCAACGAGCTAAACGCTGTCTTCCAGGATTGGCTGATGGCGCATTTTCCCGACCGCGCACAACGCGTGATGAACCGCATCCGCGACCTGCACGGCGGCCAGGATTACAAAGCGGATTTCGCCACGCGCATGCGCGGCACCGGCATCTGGGCGGATCTGCTGCGGCAGCGCTTCTACAAGGCCGCCGACAAACTCGGCTTCAGCTACCACCGCTACAACGAACTGGTGCTCGACACATCGCAGTTCAAGCCGCCAGAACGTGCAATCGGCGCCATCAAACCAAGAAAGCCGGTCGACGAGCGTCAGGGCAGTCTGTTCTGATCGAAGCGCGAATTATTGCGACAGTTCCTTCGACGCCTGCACCTGCGTTTCGAAGTACGTCTGGAAGGTGATGGCAAGGCCGGCCATGAGCAGGCCGGTGCCAATCATCAACGTGAGGATGGTCAGCATCACGACCGGCCAGCCCGATTGTGTGGGTGTGCCGTCGGCATTGAATTGCGCGTCCCATTTGTCGTCGGGGCGTAGGCCATAGACCAGCGCCGACAGATAACCCGCCAGCACCGACGCGCCACCGACGATCGCGCAGACCCAACCCGGCACGCTCGCGCGTTGCGTCGACAACAGCAATGCCACGCCAATGGCGCCAAGCATCATGGCAAACACCTGCGTCCACGCCCAGAAGTCGCGTCCACCCTTGAGATAGAAACGATGCGCACCCACGCTCCCGAACAGGAAGGCGAGCAGCACGGTCAACAGCTTGGATTTTTTCTGAAGAGCGATCGTAGACATGGCGGGGCGGAGAACACGAGGCAAGACAGCAATGGCGCCGCGCATTCTACGCCCAACACGAACCGCGGCGCAGCCTAGGGGCAGCACCGGGGGCGCGTCTCAAGGACGCATCAGCAATCTGGGAAATCTGAGGAGGAGGCCTTCAACTCGGCCGGACGCGCACAGCGTAGCGATGGGGCTGTGGCGGGGAGGGCAGGGGCGCTAAATCGGCACCAGATGCAGCGACGGCACACTCAGCGAGGCCGTCAGGTCTTGCAGCAGTTGGGGCGCTTGTTGGCGCAGGCTGATCTCACCGTAAAGCAAGTGAGCGAGCATCAGCATGAAGGCCGAGGTCCATGTCAGACCCAGGAGAAGCCGCACATGGCGGTGGAGTTGGGACAGCATTGAAGCACCTGTTGTCGTTGTGATTGGTGTGATGGAAAGGGCATGCCAAACGTGTGCCATTCACCATTCAATACGACTGGGGTGCTTGGGCCAAGTTCCGTAATGTGAAATCGCGGAGGGCGCTGTGTTCAGCCCCGGCGCGAGCCGCGCCAGTTGCCGCCTTGGTCGCCGTTGCCGCGTTCTTGGCGCATGCGCTCGCGTTCCTGTTGTTGCTGCCAGTCACCGCGGCCGCCGTTTTCACGGGGTTGCACGCGGCCGTTGAGGCGATCGTCCGCGCGGGCGCGGGCTTCCATGCGCTCCATTTGCGCACGGATGCGAGCCGCCTGATCGCCACGGGCATCGACGAAGAACATCTGTTGTGCGACCAGCGGGCGCGCTTGTGGTACAGGATCGGTTGACTGCGCGGCCGCCTGCGTCCATGCGGGCATGACGGATCCTGCAAAGGCAACGGCGGCCTGACGCGCCGATGCGTTGGCTGCCAGGGCGCCCGCAGAGGCGACGATCAGAACACCTGTCGCCAAGGGGCGAAGCAATGCGCGGATCGGCATGGCTATCTCCTGTCTGACGAGGGTTCGAAAGCGCCACGCACCGCACGTGTTCCGGCTTGAGCGAGAAAACAGCAGCGCGTGTTCATGCCTGTCAATGTAAGGCTTCACTCAGGTCGCATCCACTGTCCAAAGGTTTCCTGTGTAACGAGATGTTTCCCGCACGCGTTGCCCAGGCGGTAGGCGACGCTTGCGTCATTTTCCGATGTAACGGATGCGATACACGGCGCCTGCGTAATCGTCCGCCACGAGTAGGCTGCCATCGGGTGCGACGAGTACATCGGTAGGGCGGCCCCAGACGCGTTCACCTGGCTGCAGCCAGCCTTGCGCGAAGGGTTCTTGCCTGATGACTTTGCCGGCCTCATCCACCACCACGCGCATCACGCGATAGCCGACTTTGGACGAGCGGTTCCATGAGCCGTGCTCGGCAATGAAGATGTTGTTGCGATATTCGGTCGGGAAGCTGCTGCCGGTATAGAACCGCATGCCGAGCGCTGCCACGTGGGCGCCGAGCTTGGCAACCGGCGGCACGTAGTTGCTGCACGGGTGGCCCGTACCGAACTCTGGGTCGGGAACGTCGCCGGCGTGGCAGAACGGATAGCCGAAGTGCTGATTTGATGCGGTGATGCGATTGAGTTCGTCGTCGGGTATGTCGTCGCCCATCAGGTCGCGGCCGTTGTCGGTGAACCACAATTGGTGCGTGACGGGGTGCCAGTCGAAACCAACCGTGTTGCGGATGCCGCGTGCGACCAGTTCCAGGCCGCTGCCGTCGGCATTCATGCGCATCAGGTTGGCGTAGCGGTTTTCATCGGGGCGGCAAATGTTGCAGGGTGCGCCCACCGGCACATACAACTTGCCATCGGGGCCGAACGCGATGAATTTCCAGCCGTGGTGTGTCTCCGTGGGCAGCTTGTCGTTGACGACCACCGGTTCGGGCGGGTGATCAAGGCGTTTGTCGATGCCGTCGAGCCGCACGATGCGCGATACCGCTGATACATACAGGTTGCCGCCGCGCCAGGCCACTCCCACAGGCAATTGCAGGCCCGAGGCCACCACATGCACTGGCGCATCAGGCATCTGCAACGATATCGCGTAGACTTTGCCCGCGCGGCTGCCCACATACAGAATGCCCGCAGGGGAGATCGCCATTTCGCGTGCTGAGGGCATCGCATCGGTCAGTACCTCGACTTGGAAACCGGGCGGCACATGCAGCATCTCGATCGGCAGTTTTGCCAGCGCGGGTAACGCCGCGCCAAGCCAAGCCGCAAGCACAATGGCGGCCCGTACGTACCGCCTACGCCACGCAGCCCATCCTCTGCGCAGTCGCGTCCAGCCTAAGTGTTTGTTTGGTCTGGAAAACTGCGCTATACTTGCGTGTTTCTCTGTACGCATACCCAGTTTTTCAAGGAATAGATCCATGGTCGTGATCCGTTTGGCCCGCGGTGGCTCCAAGAAGCGCCCGTTCTTCAACATCGTTGCGACCGACTCGCGTAACCGCCGTGATGGCCGTTTCATCGAGCGCGTCGGTTTCTACAACCCGCTCGCCAAGGATGGCGAAGAAGGTCTGCGCCTCGTGCAAGACCGTCTGGCCTACTGGCAAGGCGTTGGCGCACAACTGTCGCCGACGGTTGCCCGCTTGGTGAAGCAAGGCGCCGCCAAGGCTGCTGCCTAAGTTTTAGCATGCGTCGATCGACGGTGCCGTCCGAGCACATTCTGCTGTGACGCGCGCTGCATCGACTCGCCCCGGCCCCGTGGCCGTTGCTACGCAGGCGACCTCGCAAAAGGTCGCTGAGCGCTTGCAAGCCATGTGTCCGGGTGCTGGCGCCAACCCAGCGCTGCCCGACGATCTCGTCGAGGTTGGTTATGTGGGTGGTGCCTATGGAATTCGCGGTTGGATCAAGGTTCAGCCGCACGGTGAAGCCGACGCGTTGCTCAATGCCCGCGCGTGGTGGCTCAAGCCGACAACAGGTGCGAGGGCAGCGTCGGCGGACTGGCGGGTATTCCCCGTCGGGTCGTCGCGCGAGCATAGCGGCACGGTGGTGGCAGGTTCGCCTGCCGTGCCGGATCGCAATGTCGCCGAGGCGCTGCGCGGCTGTGCCGTGTGGGTTAGCCGTGCCGACTTTCCTGCGCCGGATGATGACGAGTTCTACTGGGTCGATCTGATCGGCGCTACCGTCGTCAACGAACAGCAGGAAACGCTCGGTACGGTGACAGGGCTGATCGACAACGGTGCGCACCAGATTTTGCGCATCGTGGGCGAAGGCGATGTTGAGCGGCTCGTGCCGTTTGTCGAGGTTTACGTGAAGTCGGTGGATGTGGCTGGTCAGCGCATCGTCGTCGACTGGGGTCTGGATTACTGAACATGCGGCCGGAGAATTCGGCGATGCAGTTCGACGTCATCTCGCTGTTTCCGGACATGTTCCGGGCGCTGACGGACTGGGGTATCACCAGCCGCGCAGCCAAACAGCAGGTGTACACGTTGCGCACCTGGAACCCACGCGACTTCACGACGGACAACTACCGTACCGTGGACGATCGGCCATACGGCGGTGGCCCCGGCATGGTGATGCTGGCCAAACCGCTGGAAGCCGCGTTGGATGCAATCCGCGAGGCACAAGCGCCGGCGGCCTCGCATGTGGTGCTGCTCTCGCCGCAAGGCAAGCCGCTCACACACAAGCGGGTGATGGAGTTGGCCCAGTTGCCGGCACTCACGCTGCTGTGCGGTCGCTACGAGGCGATTGACCAACGTCTGGTCGACCGTCGCGTGGATGAGGAAATCAGCCTCGGCGATTTCGTCCTCTCCGGTGGTGAGCTCGCAGCAATGGCCATCATCGATGCGGTTGTGCGGCAGTTGCCCGGCGTGCTGGGCGACGCGCAGTCTGCGGTACAGGACAGCTTCGTCAATGGTTTGCTGGACTGCGCGCATTACACGCGGCCGGAAGAGTACGAAGGTGTGCGTGTGCCCGATGTGCTGCTGGGTGGCCACCACGCCGAGATTGAGAAATGGCGCCGCCAGCAGGCGCTGTTGAATACGATGCGCAAGCGCCCCGATCTGATCGAGGCGGCGCGCAAGCAGGGTTTGTTGTCCCGCAGCGATGAGGCTTTCCTCGCTGCCGCGGCGACGACGGCAAAGGGGTCGGATGCTTCCACACCGGGAGCCTCGGCCAAGTGAAGTTCCCATCCTCTACCGGGGCCACGGTCTGTTGACCAGGCAAAACGCCGGCATGATGGTCAAGGAGAAAAAGATGAATCTCATCGAGCAAATCGAGCAGGAAGAAATCAAGCGCCTGACGGCCAACAAGACGATCCCCGCGTTCGCCCCTGGCGACACCGTGATCGTTAACGTGAACGTTGTGGAAGGTGCTCGCAAGCGTGTGCAGGCGTATGAAGGCGTCGTGATTGCCAAGCGCAATCGTGGCCTGAACTCGTCGTTCATCGTTCGCAAGATCTCTTCGGGCGAAGGCGTGGAGCGTACGTTCCAGCTGTACTCGCCGCTGCTGGCCAGCATCGAAGTGAAGCGTCGCGGTGATGTGCGCCGTGCGAAGCTGTACTACCTGCGCCAACGCTCGGGCAAGTCGGCACGCATCAAGGAGAAGCTGACCTTCAAGCGCAAGGAAACCGCTGCAGCATAATCTGCGCGCGTTGCGAAAAGGCACCTTCGGGTGCCTTTTTTCTCTTTTGGGGCGGAAGATTGCCCCCACGTGAATCTTCTCTCTGCCTACCAACACACGCCCCACCATGCGCCGCCCCGTGTTCGATCCTGAGCAGTTGCCGGTGATGCCCCCTGCGGCATCGCTGCCGGCGCTCGGGGCTGCGCAGCTGTCTGCTGATTTCGTGCGCCAACGGTTGCGCGCGCAGCCGGTGTGGGAACCCGAGCAGACCGACGAGTCGCGACTGATCGACGCCTCCCTCAAGCTGCGTGAGGCGGCCGTGCTGGTGCCGCTGGTGCAGCGCGATGGCGGTTTGACGGTGCTGCTCACGCAGCGCAATGCATCGCTGAGCCAGCACGCCGGGCAGATCAGCTTCCCAGGCGGTGGTCGCGAGGCCATCGACCGTGACCCCGTCGAGACTGCACTGCGCGAGACGATGGAAGAGGTGGGGATCGGCGCCGACCACATTGATGTGATCGGTCACCTGCCGGACTACATCACCGGCACGGGCTTCCATGTGAGCCCGATCGTTGGGCTGCTGACAACAGATTTCACCCTGCACCCAGATCCGAGCGAAGTGGCCGAAGTGTTCGAGGTGCCGCTTGCGTTCCTGATGAATCCGGCCAATCACGAAGTGCGTGAATTGCGCTGGGAGGATCGCGTGCGTCGCTTTTACGCCATGCCGTACCGCAAGGCCGACGGCGGCTATCACTTCATCTGGGGAGCGACGGCGGGTATGCTGCGCAACTTGTATCACCTGCTGGCAGCGTAGCGCGCACGTCACTGTGCGCTGTTGCGCGCACGCCGTGTGCTATCGTCTTGCACATCGCATTCACGGCGTGATGCACGCCTTCGCAACGCCTCTCCAATGACTTTTTTCTCCGTACTCTGCGCGCTGATCCTCGAGCAGTTCCGTGCGCTCAGCCGGGACAACCCGATCTACGACGTCGTACGCGCCCTGGCTGCGCGGGCGGAAGAATGGTTCGACACAGGGCAGCGCCGTGACGCGGTGCTGGCTTGGTGTGTGGTCACGCTGCCCGCCGTCGTGGTCGTGGCACTGGTGCACTACCTGCTGTCATCGATCAGCATCGGGCTGGCCTTCCTGTGGAACGTGGTGATGGTCTACCTGACCCTCGGCTTCCGCCAGTTCAGCCACTACTTCACCGACATTCATGAGGCGCTGCGCAGAGACGATGTTGTCACCGCGCGGCTGATCCTCAACGAATGGTCGGGGCAGGACACAACCGACATGCCGGTCAACGAGATCGTCCGCCATACGCTCGAATGCGCGATCGTGGCCGTGCATCGTCATGTGTTTGGCGTGTTCTTCTGGTTCCTCGTGCCGATCGGGCCGGCGGGCGTGGTGCTCTATCGCGGCGCAGAATACCTGGCCCGCCACTGGAGCGAGTCGTCGATGGAGCGCAGCCCCGCACTGGGCCTGTTTGCACGCCAGGCGTTCTTCATCATCGACTACATTCCCGCACGCCTGACGGCCATCGGCTTCGCTATCGTCGGGGACTTTGAAGACGCTGTGTACGCATGGCGCAATCGCGCGGCCAAGTGGAGCGACGAGGTCAACGGCATCCTGCTGGCGGCCGGCGGTGGCGCGTTGGGCGTACGCCTGGGCAAGCCGATCGCGCAACGTGACTCGGCTGAGAGCATCGCCGATGAGGACGGTGCTTATCCGATGGAAGTGGGGCAGGAGCCCACCGTGCGTACGCTGCAATCGGCCGTGGGGCTGGTGTGGCGCGCGGTGGTGCTGTGGATGCTGTTGCTGGCGATGCTGTCGATCGCTGTTTGGTTGGGCTGACTCTTCCAGGCGCCGCCTTGCTATGGCTAGGCGGCGTCCTCACGATCCTTGCCGCAGCGCCAGCATTGGGCAAACTGCGGCTCGTGCATCTCCCCGCAATGTACACAGCGCCAAGCTGGGCCCGTCGGTGGATGACGGGCCTGATCGAGTAAGGCTTGCGCCTGCGCTTCCTGTTCCGGGTTCACCAGCCAGACTTGCGCCGCGCAATCCTGCGGTGGCACGTCGCCTGCGACGCTGCTCAGGTAGATGTTGCGCAGCTCGGTGCGGATGCCGGCAGCGGACAGCACGTTCTGCCAGTGCGCCGCCATGCCAAGCGATGGACTGCTGATCAACAACTTCATCTCAGCCTCCCCGAACGTACTGTGAAGCCGCTACCAGGGCTTCTGTTGCTCTGATTCGTGCAGCAACTGCGCGTAGAGCTGGTGCCGGCGTGGATCGATCTTGCCTTCGGCCATCGCCCCCAGGATGCCACAGCCGGGTTCCTGCAGGTGCCGGCAGTTATAAAAGCGGCATTCTGTCAGGCGCGGACGGAATTCGGGGAAGGCGCGTTCCAGCATGCCTTCGCTGAGGTGGTGCAGGCCGAATTCCTGGAAGCCAGGTGAGTCGATCAGCACGCCGCCCTGGCCCCAATCAGCGGGCAGGTGATAGAGCCGCGTGAACGTGGTCGTGTGTTTGCCGGAATCGAGCTTCTCGGAGATCTCGCGCGTCTGCGCATCCACACCCGGAATCAGCAGATTCAGCAGCGATGATTTACCCATGCCCGATTGCCCGATCAGGATCGATGCGCGCCCGGCCACATGCGGTTCCAGCGCGGCGTGCGCGGCTTCCGGCGCGCCATGCACCGTCAGTTCCACGATCGTGTAGCCGAGTTCCCGATACAGGGCCAGACGCGAGCGAGCCGTCTCCAGGCGAGCCATCAGGTCGATCTTGTTGAGCAGAATCAGCGGCGTGATGCCGAGCGACTCTGCTGCCACCAGCGCGCGGCCAAGCAGGTCTTCGGAAAAGCTCGGTTCGGTGCCGAGCATAATGATGACCTGGTCCAGGTTGGCCGCCAGCACCTTCGATTTGAACTGGTCGGAGCGGTGGAGCAGGTTGCGGCGCTCGTCCACGCGCACGACCACACCTTGGTCGACCGCGGTGGCTTCATAGACGACGTGATCGCCGACCGCACATTCGCTGCGCTTGCCGCGGGGGAAGCACTGCAGGTAGCCGCCGCCTTCGCGCTCAACGAGGTAGTGACGACCATGCGCGGCGATGACGAGCCCGCGTTCTCCAGCGGCAGCCTGCTTATGGGCGCGGCCCGGTTTGCCCCGCAAGTTGTTGCCCATTACGCGCCGGCCTGCACGAGGCGTTCCACGCGCTGCGACGCGGTCGGGTGCGAGTAGTAGAACGACGAGTAGACCGGGTCTGGCGTGAGCGTCGAGGCGTTGTCCTGGAACAGCTTGACCAGCGCCGAGACGAGCTCCTTGGCATCCGCGTGTTCAGCGGCGAAGGCATCGGCTTCGTACTCGTCCTTGCGCGACGACAGGCTCGCCACCGGCGATACGAAGAACGTGAATACCGGCAGCGCCAGGAAGAACAGCATCAGCGCCAGCGCGTGGTTGTCGGAGAACAGGTTGGGCGCCACGCCCAGGCCCAGGTAGAACCACGTGCGCGTCATCAGCCAGCCGAGCAGCGCCAGCGCGCCCAGGCTCAGCACGAACGTCACGGCGATGCGCTTGGTGATGTGATGGCGCTTGAAGTGGCCCAGCTCATGCGCGAGCACGGCTTCCATCTCGGACGGGTTCAGGCGCGCGAGCAGCGTATCGAAGAAAACAATGCGCTTGGTTGCGCCAAAGCCGCTGAAGTAGGCGTTGCCATGCGCGCTGCGGCGGCTGCCGTCCATCACGAACAGGCCCTTGCTGGCGAAGCCGCAGCGCTTGAGCAAGCCTTCGATGCGCGTACGCATCTCTTCGTCTTGCAGCGGCGTGAACTTGTTGTAGAGCGGCGCGATGACGTTCGGGTAGATGGCTTGCACGAACAGCATGAAGGCCATCCACACGATCCACGTGTAGAGCCACCAGTACGCGCCCATCTTGTCCATCAGCCACAGCACGGCCAGCAGCAGTGGCAGGCCGAGCACGGTGCCGATGCCGATGCCCTTGACCAGATCAATTGCCCACAGCTTCCACGTCATGCGGTTGAAGCCGAAACGCTCCTCAACGACAAACTGCGCGTACAGCGAGAACGGCAGTTCGATCACGCTGCTGATGACGATGACCGACACGATGAGCGCCACGCCATACGCATAGCCCGGCCCGAACACGCCCAGCCACGCTTGGTTGATCCAGTTCAGCCCGCCGAGCAGCGTCAGCGCGATCAGCAGGGCGGCCTGTACCGGTACTTCCAGCATTGCCAGGCGCGTGCGTGCAATCGTGTAGTCAGCGGCCTTGTGGTGCATGTCCAGCGTGATCGAGTCAGCGAACTGTGCGGGCACGGCATTGCGGTGGCGTGCCACGTGACGGATCTGTCGCGCAGCCAGCCACAGGCGCGTGGCAGACATCAGAACAAGGGCGATCAGGAAGACTGCAGTAAAGGCGGGCATGTGGGGAAACACCTATCAGATATGCGAAAATTATAGCCTTCAGTCATTTTCTCAAGGCCCTCGCGTGAGTACCCCAGTTTCCCAGCCGGCAGCATCGTCCTCGACCCCCAACCGTGTTGCCGCCAAGAGCGACAACAACCTGGTCTGGCTCGACATGGAGATGACCGGCCTGAGCCCCGAAAACGACCGCATCATTGAAGTGGCGGTGGTGGTGACCGATTCGGAGCTGAACGTGCTGGCCGAAGGCCCGGTGCTGGTGATTCACCAGTCCGACGAGCTGCTCGACGGCATGGACGCCTGGAACAAGGGCACGCACGGCCGCTCGGGCTTGATCGACAAGGTCAAGGCGTCGACCACCACAGAAGCCGAAGCGGAAGCCGAACTGCTGGCCTTCCTGAAGAAGTGGGTGCCGAAGAGCAAATCGCCGATGTGCGGCAACTCGATCTGCCAGGATCGCCGCTTCATGGCCCGCTACATGCCCAAGCTGGAGGAGTATTTCCACTACCGCAACCTGGACGTCTCCACGCTCAAGGAACTGTGCAAGCGCTGGCAGCCGGCCATTGCCAAGGGCTTTACCAAGCACCAGCGGCACACCGCGTTCGCAGACATCATCGAATCGATCGAAGAACTGCGCTATTACCGCGAGCACTTCATCCGCGACGTGCCGCAGACGCCGGACGCTGAAGCGCTGGCGTCTTCGGTTGCTCCATAAATCGTCCCTTAGGCCTGCAGCGGTTTTGCACGGACAGCGTGCTTGGGTCGCCAGGCCTTGACCACGCTGTCGTGCGTCTCCACGTACGGACCACCGATCAGGTCGATGCAGTAGGGCACGGCAGCAAAGATGCCGGGCACCGTGGCGCGGCCTTCCACATCCTTCAGGCCTTCCAGCGTTTCCTTGATGGCGCGCGGCTGACCTGGCAGGTTGATGATCAGCGTGGCGCGTGCCGGCGTTTCGCGGATCACCGCCACCTGCCGCGACAAAATCGCCGTCGGCACGAAATGCAGGCTGATCTGGCGCATCTGCTCGCCGAAGCCCGGCATTTCTTTGGTGGCGACGGCCAGCGTGGCCTCGGGCGTCACATCGCGGCGCGTCGGGCCGGTGCCGCCGGTGGTGAGTACCAGATCGCAGCCGACATGGTCGACCAGGTCGATCAGCGTTTCGGCAATCGCGGCCTGATCATCCGGAATCAGCCGCTCCACGTCTTGCCACGGCGACGATAGCGCGGCGCCAAACCAGTCGCGCAGCGCCGGAATCCCTTCATCCTGATACGTGCCGGCCGAGGCGCGGTCCGAAATCGACACAAAGCCGACGATCAGCTCGTCGGGGTGATTGCGGGTGAGCGGGGAGGAAGTGGCGGGGGCGGTCATGCTTCGTCGTCTTCGGCTTCGGGTTGATCGGCTTCGTCGTCTTCGCGGCGATTGCCATCCAGCGCGTGCTTGACCATCTGGAAGATCTCGCGCGACGACTTGGGCGGCTTGGCCAATTGTGCTTCCTTGCGCGCATTGCGCACCAGCGTGCGCAGGGCCTGCACGTCGGTGTCCGGGTGCGCTGCAATGAACTCGGTGACGGCGTCGTCGCTGGCGATCAGGCGGTCGCGCCAGCGCTCGATGGCGTGCAGACGCGCGGTTTCCGCCTTGGAGGCGCCAACGAAGGAGGCCATCACACGGCGGATGGCTTCAACTTCTTCGTCGGTCAGGGCGCGCATCAGCTTGCCGATGTACTGCATCTGGCGGCGCTTGCCTTCATGGGCGGTGGTGCGTTTGGCTTCGCGCAGGGCGTCAACCAGCTTCTCGGGCAGCGGCACCTTGGCGAGTTTGTCCTTGGGCAGCGCCTCCAGGGCGGTGCCCAGGTCTTGCAGGGCGTTCACCTCGCGCTTGCGCTGCGATTTGCTCTTGGGCGTATCCGGATCGTCCTCGTCACCAATGTCTAGGCGCTCGACGGGTTGCAGATACGTGGGGTTGTGTCGGGATGCTCGGCTCATGGCGCGCATTGTATCTTGCTATGATGGGCACTTCCGCCCGCTTTTGCCAAAATCGCGGCACCCGTTTTCCCCCTTTGATTGCCTATGTCTCAAACGCTCGATTCCAAGACTGCCCCTGTGTTTGCCTACCGCCGCGAACAGCTCGAAGAGATGGCCACCGATGTGCTGCGCATTGCACGCGAGCTTGGCGCCACTGATGCGGCGACGGAAATCTCCGAAGGTCAGGGCCTGTCGGTTTCGGTGCGCAAGGGCGAGATCGAGACCATTGAGCAGAACCGCGACAAGATCGTCGGCGTGACGGTCATGCTGGGCAAGAAGCGCGGCAACGCCAGCACGTCGGATTTCTCGCCGGCCGCGCTGCGCTCCACGGTGGAGGCTGCTTACAACATCGCGCGCTTTACAGCAGATGACGATTGCGCCGGCCTGGCCGAAGAAGAGCTGCTGGAGAAGCATCCGCAAGACCTGCAGCTCTACCACCCGTGGATGATCGATGCGGAAGCTGCAGTCGAAATCGCGCGCGCTGCTGAGGCCGCTGCCTTTGCCGTGAGCCCGAAGATCCGCAACAGCGATGGCGCGAGCATCTCCGCGCAGCACTCGCACTTCGTGCTGGCCACGTCGCGCGGTTTCATGGCGGGTTATCCGTATTCGCGTCACTTCATTTCGGCCGCGCCGATTGCCGGGACGGGTGCGCATATGCAGCGCGACGACTGGTACTCGTCCAAGCGCTCGCCTGCCGATCTGGCCGCGCCGGAAGCCATCGGCAAGTATGCTGCGGAACGTGCGCTGGCGCGTCTGTCTGCGCGCCGTCTGACCACGCGCAAGTGCCCGGTGCTGTTCGAGGCGCCGCTGGCAGCGGGCCTGCTGGGTGCGTTCGTGCAGGCCGTGTCGGGCGGGGCGCTGTATCGCAAATCGACCTTCCTGCTCGATACGCTGGGCAAGGAAGTCTTCGCGCCGCACGTGCAGATCAAGGAAGACCCGCACGTGGCGGGTGGCATGGGCAGCGCGCCGTTCGATGAGGAGGGGGTACGCACGCAGCGCCGCGATGTGGTGAAGAACGGCGTGGTGGAAGGCTACTTCCTGTCGACGTATTCCGCGCGCAAGCTCGGCATGCAGACCACCGGCAACGCGGGTGGCTCGCACAACCTGACGCTGTTCTCCGACAAGACCAAGCCCGAGGACGACTTTGCCGGGATGCTGCGCCGCATGGGCACGGGCCTGCTGGTGACCGAGCTGATGGGCCAGGGCGTGAACTACGTGACCGGCGACTACTCGCGCGGCGCATCGGGCTACTGGGTCGAGAACGGCGTGATTCAGTATCCGGTGGAAGAGATCACCATTGCCGGCAACCTGGGCGACATGTTCCGCCAGATTGTCGCCATCGGTGCGGATGCGCTGGTGCGCGGCACAAAGGAAACCGGCTCGATCCTGATCGAACAGATGACGATCGCTGGCGAATAAATTGCCGCAGCCGAAATGAAAAACGCGCTCGAAACTGAGCGCGTTTTTTGTTGCCAGCTGCCTTACTGCTCGTCCGATGGTGGGCGTTCGTACGTGACGAACGCGTAGTCGAAATCGTTGGGCGCGGCTGCGTGGTGCGTCTCGCGCGCGACTTCGTGCCAGACCTTCGGGTCCAGCTTCGGGAAGTGCGCATCGCCCTCGAAGTCCGCATCGATTTCGGTGACGATCAGGCGATCTGCGCTCGGCAGGGCATCCGCGTAGAGCTGCGCGCCGCCAATCAGGAAGATCTGCTCGACGCCCACGCACAGGCGCTGTGCATCTTCCATCGAATACGCGATCTCGCAGCCCGGCAGTTCCAACTTAGCGTTGCGCGTGACCACGATATTGCGACGACCCGGCAGCGGGCGCCCGATCGAGTCGTACGTCTTGCGGCCCATCACGATGGGCGCGCCCATGGTGGTGCGCTTGAAGTGTGCGAGGTCTTCGGGCAGGCGCCAGGGCAGCGTGTTGTCGCGGCCGATCACGCCGTTGCGCGCGCGGGCGACGATGAGGGTGAGGATGGTCATACGGCGACAGGAGCCTTGATCGCAGCATGGCTCTGGTAGCCGACGATCTCGAAGTCTTCGTACTGGTAGTCGAAGATGCTCTCGGGCTTACGCTTGATGTGCAGGCGCGGCAAGGCGAGCGGCTCACGCGCGAGTTGCGTCTCCACCTGTTCGAAGTGGTTGTTGTAGAGGTGGCAGTCGCCGCCGGTCCAGACGAAGTCGCCCACGTCCAGGCCAGTCTGCTGCGCCACCATGTGCACGAGCAGCGCGTAGCTGGCAATGTTGAACGGCACGCCGAGGAAGATGTCGGCGCTGCGCTGGTAGAGCTGGCACGAGAGCTTGCCGTCGGCCACGTAGAACTGGAAGAACGCGTGGCAGGGCGGCAGTTTCATGCGCGGGATGTCGGCCACGTTCCAGGCCGACACGATCAACCGGCGCGAATCAGGGTTGCGCTTGATCTGCGCGATCAGCTCGGCGATCTGGTCGATGTGCTCGCCGTTGGGCGTCGGCCAGGAGCGCCATTGGGAGCCGTAGACGGGGCCCAGTTCGCCATCGGCATCGGCCCATTCGTCCCAGATCGTCACGCCGTTGTCCTGCAGCCAGCGCACGTTGGTCGAGCCCTGGAGGAACCACAGCAGTTCATAGACGATGGACTTGATGTGGACCTTCTTGGTGGTCACCAGCGGAAAGCCGTCCTGCAGGTTGAAGCGCATCTGGTGGCCGAACACGGAGCGCGTGCCCGTGCCGGTGCGGTCGGCTTTGTCGGTGCCATGTTCGTAGACATGGCGCATCAGGTCGAGATAAGGCTGCATACGAGCGCGAACGAGGGGCAGGCGTCGGAAATCGATTGAGCCGCATTGTAACGTGAGCCGCTGAGGGGGACTCAGCTTGAAACTGTACTGGCTGTGTCAGAAAACTGGCCCGGTCGGACTGGCGGCACAGTTGGACTGATAAATTGCGGAATTGTCGATGTTGCCGGACAGGGCGGGCGCGCAAGATAGGGCCATCGCTTCAAACTGTCTGCCGGAGAACACGATGTCACACAGCGCCACCGCCGCCTCGCTCAACCTTGCCGCCGAACTGCGCCGCCTGCGCGAGGCTGCCAGCGTCGTCAACGCGGTGATTCCGCCGACGCCGCAGTACTGCTGGCCGCTGCTCTCGCAAGCTGTGGGCGCGGCGGTGTGGGTGAAGCACGAGAACCATACGGAAGTGGGCGCATTCAAGGTGCGTGGTGGGCTGACCTACCTGCACGCATTGCGTGGACGTGAGCCTGGGTTGTGCGGCGTGATCTCTGCGACGCGCGGCAACCATGGTCAGTCGATTGCCTTGGCGGCACGCCGGAGCGGCATGACGGCGACTGTTGTCGTGCCGCATGGCAATAGCGTGGAAAAAAATGCTGCCATGCGCGCGCTTGGTGCGGAGCTGATCGAAGCCGGTGACGATTTCCAGGCCAGCCGTGAGGTGGCGGCACAACTCGCAGCCGAGCGTGGCTTGCACTATGTGCCTTCGTATCACGAGGATTTGGTCGTGGGGGTGGCGAGCTACTGGTTGGAGTTCTTTGAGGCTACGCCGCTGGATGTCGTGTATGTGCCGATCGGCATGGGCTCGGGCATCTGTGCGGCCGTGCGTGTACGCGATGCGCTCGGACTGTCGACGCGCATTGTTGGTGTGGTGTCGGCGCATGCCCGATCCTACGAACACTCGTTCGCGAGCGGTGCAGTGGTGTCGGCGCCAGTGTCGACGCTGCTGGCCGATGGGCTGGCGGTCCGCACGCCGGACGCGAAGGCGCTGGAGGTGATCCGCGCGGGCGTCGATGAGATTGTTGCGGTGACGGACGATGAAGTGGCCGAGGCCATTCGCCTGTATTTCTCGACCACGCACAACGTGGCGGAAGGCGCTGCTGCCGCGGGCCTGGCGGGCGCATGGCAGCAGCGCGACCAGATTGCCGGCCTGCGCGTTGGTTTGCCGCTGACCGGCGGCAACATTGACCGCGCCATGCTGGCGCGTGTCCTCGCCGGTCAGTCCGTTGCGGCTTAAGCCAGTTGCTGGCGGCGACGCTGCACCAGCCAGCCGCCGCCCAGCACGATCAGGAACACCACCGCGTACACAGTCCACACCAGCGGTTGTTGCGCGGCAAAGAACGGCTTGAGGACGGGCTCGGCCACGATCATGTGTGCCGCCGTATAGGCCAGCACCGCAGCACCGCCATAGATGATGAGCGGGAAGCGTTCAATCAGGCGCAGCACCACGCCGCTGCCCCACACCACCACGGGCACGCTGATCAGCAGGCCCAGCACCACCAGCAGGAAGCTGCCATGCGAAGCACCGGCAATGGCGAGCACGTTGTCGATGCCCATCACCGCATCGGCGATGATGATGGTCTTCATGGCGCCCATCAGCGTGGTGCTGCCGGTGCCGTGTTCGCCGCCGTCCTGGCCGTCGTCCGCCAGGAGCTTCCACGCAATCCACACCAGCGCCAGACCGCCCACCAGCATCAGGCCAGGAATCTTCAGCAGCCACACCACCGCCAGCGTCATCAACGCGCGCACGACGATGGCACCCGCTGCGCCCCACATGATGGCTTTTTTCTGCAGCTCGGGCGGCAGGTTGCGCGCGGCCAGCGCGATGAGGATGGCGTTATCGCCCGCGAGCACCAAGTCGATCACGATGATCGACGCCAGCGCGGCAGCAAACTGCATGGTGAAAATGTCAGACAACCATTCCATGGTGGCTCCAAGTCAAACAACAATAAAAACCGGTTGACCGAACGACATGGAAAGCTGGGGCGAGACGCTTTGCAGACCATGAATCCGGTTGCAAAGGTCTTGCTCGACATGAACAGGTTGGGAACCTGTTGCTGCCGACACGACCGGAGGCGATTTTCTGCCTCGTCTTGACGATCGTGCCTGGGGCTGAAGAACCCCCGAGCTACTCCCCTTTGAGGAAGCCCGCATTATAGCGCAGGCAGCGATTGCTGCGCTGCGCAAATACAACACCCGCATCACGGGGGAGTACGCGCGATTTTTTCAGCGGCGCGGGCGATTTTTACGCGATGTGCCACACAGCATTGCCGCGCTCTCGTGTGAAAGAACGGTGGCGTTGTCACGAAGCGGCGTCTACGCTGCAAATTCACCAGTGCGGAGCTAGTGGCACATTTTTCGCTGTCACTGGCCTTCATGACCATGCTGTTCCGTGCCGTTCCACCCCCAACGGGAGACACCATGCAGGCCACCAAGCCTTCCGCCGACGCCTATGCCCGCCGCGCGCTGGCCCGTCTGATCCAGCCGCAGCCGACCGTCGACGCCATCGGCGCGGGCCTGACGTTCTATCAGCTCTTTACCGAGGACGACGCGGCCCTGCGTGTTGAGGCAGAGGCCGGTCTGCTGGCATCGGCCGCCAGCGTCAGCCCCAAATTTTTCTACGACGCGCTTGGCTCCCGCTTGTTCGAGGCGATCACCGATCTACCCGAGTACTACCCGACTCGCACCGAAGCCGCCATCTTCAGTCTGCACGCTGCCGAGATCGCTTTGCGCGTTGGGCGTGCCGCCACGCTGATCGACCTGGGTGCCGGCAACTGCGAGAAGGCCGCACGTCTGTTCCGCACGCTGGCGCCATCGCGCTACGTGGCCATCGACATCTCGGCGGATTTTCTGCGCGACACGCTGCGCGGCTTGGCGCAGCAGCATCCGAAGCTCCCCATGGTGGGCATCGGTGCCGACCTTTGTGCGCCGCTCGTGTTGCCCGATGCCGTGGGCGATGGGCGCCGCGTGTGGTTCTATCCCGGCTCCAGCCTGGGCAATTTCACGCCGGACGATGCGCGGGCCTTCCTCACGCGCCTGCGCGAAGCCTCAGCCCCCGGCGACAGCGTGCTCATTGGCATCGATCTCATCAAGGATGCGCGCCGCCTGGAGGCGGCCTACGACGATCCGCTCGGTGTGACGGCGGCATTCAACCTGAACGTGCTGCGCAATCTGAACCGCTTGCTGGGCGCGAATTTCGACGTGCGGGATTGGCGCCACCTCGCGCTGTATCGCACTGACGCGCACCGCATCGAAATGCATCTCGAAGCCCGCTGCGACGTGACGGTCCGCTGGGGTAATCAAGAGCGTGCGTTCGCTGCCGGCGAGCGCCTGCATACCGAAAATTCCGTCAAATACGATCTACCACGTCTGCGGGGCCTCTTTGCCGATGCGGGTTTTGAGGATCTGTATGCGTGGACCGACGCGGGCGAGGACTTTGCCGTCTGCCACGCCAGCGTCAGCCGCTAGGCGCGGGCAGAAGGGCAGGGCGGGCGGTGCGATAATGGCTCTCGATCTTGAGATGCCGCCCGAGGTGTGCCGCGATGGCTGAGTTCTTCATGCTTCCTGATCCGACGTTCATCGGATCGCTTTCCGACTGGACCGACGGCCGCCGCCTGCCACGCCAGGGCATCGCACACAGCCTGGTGGATGCGCGTAACCGCACGCTGGCGTTGCTCGCCGCGTTTGGCGACACGCAGCGCGGCTGGCAGATCGAACGCGTGCCGTACCACGCGCCACCGCTGTGGACGCTGGGTCAACTCGCGTGGTTTGCCGAGTTCTGGTGTCTGCGTGAGCCGCGTCGCAATGGCAGCGACACCATTGAAGATGGCGCCGGCACCGAATGGGATCTCTCGCGCTGGCAGGCCACGTTGCCCGCTGCACTCGAAGGCGCTGACAGCTTCTTCGACATGGATCGCCTGCCGCCCGATGCGTGCTGGGAGCTGACGCTGCCCGGCATCACGGCCGTCAAGCAATACGCGCACGATGTGCTCGACCGCGTGCTGCGCAAGCTGGCCACGCTTGGCACCGATGACGATGCGGCGCTCGAACCGTTCCGCTGGGCCGTTTTTCACGAAGACCTGCGTGCCGAACATCTGCACGGCCTGCTGCAGGTGCTGGGCCTGCAGCCCGCCGGGCAACCGCCGCTGGCTGCCGTGGCCGTGCCGGCGGCGCAGACGCTGTCTTTGCCCGGTGGCCGTTTCCAGATGGGGTGGCCGGATGCAGACGGTTTCTTCTTCGACAACGAATGCCCGCCGCACCGCACGTACGTACCTGCGTTCGAGATCGACGCGCAGCCGGTCACCAACGCTCAGTACCTGGAGTTCATCGAAGATCGTGGCTACGACCATCCGCAGTGGTGGTCGCCCGCGGGCATGGAGTGGCTGATGATGCAGGAGCGCTCTGCGCCGCTGGGTTGGCAGCGTGACCTTGCCACGCGCACATGGCAGGCGCTGCGCTATGGTCAGGCGCGCACGATCAACCGCGACGAGCCTGTGCGCCATGTGAGCCTGTACGAAGCGCAGGCATGGTGCCGTTGGGCGGGCCGCCGCCTGCCGACCGAAGATGAATGGGAAATGGCCGCTGTGCAGGGTCGTGCCGGCTTCCATTGGGGGCAGGTGTGGGAGTGGACTGCGTCCCCGTTCGAGCCGTATCCGGATTTTGTGCCGGGTGTGCCGCGCGGCCGTGTCGCGGGTCTGTCAGCGCCGCATTTCATGACGATGCAAACGGTGCGAGGCGCTGCTGCCCATACGCCGCAGCGGGCGCATCATCCTCGCTTCCGGGGGTTCTTGCTGCCGGAGCGCGATGACATCTTTGTCGGCTTCCGGACTTGCGCGCTTTGACGTTGGCGCAGGCAAAAGAAAAGGCCCCTTGCGGGGCCTTTTTCATTGGGGCGATGCGCTTAGCCGATCAACGATCGAAATCGCGCGAGCGGCCCTTGCTGCCGTAGCTGTCGCGGTTGCCATCACGATTGCCGTAGCTACGAC
Source organism: Ralstonia sp. A12 (assembly GCF_000801955.1). Classification (GTDB taxonomy): domain Bacteria; phylum Pseudomonadota; class Gammaproteobacteria; order Burkholderiales; family Burkholderiaceae; genus Ralstonia. The sequence goes on along the minus strand of NZ_JSZO01000001.1, from coordinate 871,850 downwards.
GCGGTGCGCCGGTGCCATTGCTATCGCCAAAGCGGCTGCCGTTGTTGTCGCCGAAACGACGCGGTGCGGCGCCTTCGCGGTTCCCGTAGCCTTCGCGATTGCCATCACGAGCACCATCGCGGTTACCGTAGCCGCCGCCGTTGCTGTTGCCAAAGCCGCGGTTGCCGTCTTGCGTACGGGCCGGGCGCTGTTGCCAGTCGCCACGGTTTTGCTGGCCTTGGCCGTACGATTGGCGCGGGGCGCGGTCGTCACGGTTCCACTCGCGCTGGCCGCCTTGGTAGCCACCGCCGTTGCTGTTGCCGTTGCGATCGTCGCGACGCGGAGCGAAGCCATCACGGTCGCCGCCGAAGCTGCGCTGGAAGCGGCCTTCGCTGTTGCCGCCATTGCCACCGAAGCCACCTTGGCGTGCGCCGTAGCCTTCACGCTGGCCGCGATAGCCGCCACCACCGTTATTGCCGCGGTAACCACCACGGTCGCCACCGGCACGCGGGCCGCCGCTGCGCGGCTTCGGCGTGCGCTTCGGCTCCAGGCCTTCGATGACGCTCGCGTCGATGCGGCGGTCAACGAAGCGCTCGATGCGGCGCCATTGGAACGTGTCGTTGTGGTTCACCAGGTTGATGGCGATACCGCTACGACCGGCACGACCGGTACGGCCGATACGGTGCACGTAGTCTTCGGCTTGCTTCGGCAGGTCGAAGTTGACCACGTGGGTGATGTCCGGCACGTCGATGCCGCGAGCCGCCACGTCGGTAGCCACCAGAATGCGCAGGTGGCCGCGGCGCAGTGCCGTCAGCGTGCGGTTACGCGCGCCTTGGTGCATGTCGCCGTGCAGGGCGCCGGCGGCAAAGCCGGTTTCGGTCAGGCGCTCGGCCAGCGAATCGGCATCGCGCTTGGTAGCCGTGAACACGATCGCTTGCTTGAGCGACGCATCGCGCAGCAGGTGGTCGAGCAGTTGCTGCTTGTGCGAGACGTCGTCGGTGAAGTGCAGGCGCTCTTCGATGTTGCTTTGGTCAACCTTGGCAGCGGCGATTTCAATGCGCTGCGGGTCGCGCATCATGCGCTCGGCCAGTTGTTCGATGCGGCGGTCCATGGTGGCCGAGAACATCAGCATCTGACGCGTGGCCGGCGTGGCACCGACGATCGCTTCGATGTCGTCAGCAAAGCCCATGTCGAGCATGCGGTCCGCTTCATCGAACACCAGCATGTTCAGCGCGGACAGATCAATGCGGCCTGAATCGATGTGGTCGAGCAGGCGGCCCGGCGTGGCGATGATGATGTCCGGCATGCGTGCCAGCATGTCGAGCTGCTTCGGGTAGGGCATGCCGCCCAGGATGCTCGCGCAGACGATGCGGCGCATATGGCGGCCGTACTGCGAGGCGGCGGTCGTCACCTGCAGGGCGAGTTCACGCGTGGGCGTGAGCACCAGCAGCGACGGCTTGGCCGGGGCCGGGCGGGGGCGGCGACCCTTCATGCGTTGCGGCGGGCCGTCCATGCGCGGACGCTGCGGCTCAGGCTGCTCGCTGATGCGTTGGATGGCCGGCAGCATGAAGGCTGCGGTCTTGCCCGAACCGGTCTGGCTCGTGACCAACAGGTCGCTACCGGCCAAGGCGGCCGGAATGGCTTGCGCCTGCACCGGCGTCGGGGTGGTGTAGTTCACTTCGCCCAGCGCGCGGACGATGCGTTCGTCCAGGCCCAGCTCAGCAAAGGCGCTGGCGCGGGTTGCGGCGTCGGCCAGCAGCGCGTCGGAATTCTGAATGGTGGTTTCAGCGTGCGCAATAGCGCCGCTGCCGTCTTGAGGCTGCGTCATGTCGAAAAGGTAGTAAGGCTGCCGCGCCGCCTGCATCACACGATGCAAACGACGGAAATGGGATACGGCGACCGGTTAAGTACGGGCGTCGGCGCCAATCGGATAAGGCCGGTTCGACAGACGAGGCTGCAAAACGGACAAGGCGGGGGAGTGGGCCGGCCACAAGCTGACTGAATCAGCGAGGTAGGGCGGCGGTCCCTGCGGCGTGATGTGAATCCACGCGGGAGATCGGAGACGATGCCAAGCTCTATGGCAATCGGCTGCGCATGCTTTGGGGCGGAATTTTGAGCGATGGGCGCTGGTGTCGAAACCAGCACATCGGCCAACCGCAAAAGGGCAGTAAGCAGCCAAGCCTCGAACTATAGCACGATTTTTTGCAGTGCGCAAAAACAACCAGCGCGAACTGCATGACAGCAGGTTGCCGGAATGGGAGCGCGTCCTATACTCAAAACACCGGTCACTCAGGGCCGGCAAGGGGCGGATGATGGAATTCCCGATGGCCTTCTCCAACCTATACCTGTTGCTCGCCGTCTGCGTGGCGGGTGTGATCGGACTGGTGTCAGCGCCACTGGCGATCCGAGGTGCGCGGGTAGGGATCCGTGTGCTGTTGACGATCATTGGGGTGTTGATCGGGCTGCTCGTGCTCGAAGCGCTGCCGGTGCTGACCTAGATGACCCGGGGCCATCCGCTACCATAGGCCCGCCCGATTGTGGCGGGCCTCGTCGTTTCTGGGGCCGGAAAAACAGAAAAGCCAGGTGATGTTTGCCTGGCTTTTGTCTATGCGCTGGTCCCGCCGACAGGAATCGAACCTGTATCTCACGCTTAGGAGGCGCGTGCACTATCCATTGTGCTACGGCGAGTGACCTGCTCTGGGTGACGCAAAAGGCCGCCCGAGCGAGCGGCGATTCTACGCAATTTGCTCCGTCAAGGCCAGATTGCCTAGGCCTTCGCGGCCTTTTCTGAGGCGGCTTCGACGGCTAGTGCCTCACGCCGGAAGTTGCGCGAAGCTGCGTGATAGAACGGCCGCGGGCAGAACTGCCGGGCTACGAATGACGCCAGCAAGGTCGCCGCGAGCAAATGAAACATCATGTTCTGGCTGCGCGTCATCTCCATGACGATCACGCTGGCCGTGATGGGCGCCTGTGTGGCTGCCGCCAGGAAGGCGGCCATCGACACCAGCACCAGCACGCGCTCGTCGGCCAAGCCGGCGGTGAGTTGCCACAGGTGCTGCCCCAGCCCCGCACCGATCGCCAGTGACGGCGTGAAGATGCCGCCCGGAATGCCCGCAAAATACGACGCCACTGTCGCGGCTAGCTTGGACACGCCAAACCAGTGCGTTTCGATCGGATGGCCGTTGAGCAGGGCGGCCACCTGCTCGTAGCCGGTGCCATAGGTATCGCCGTGCGTGCTGGCGCCAATGCAGGCGAGGACCACGCCACAGCCAAACGCAGTCCATACCGGATGCTGCTGAACGCGCTGCCCGATGGCCGCGGGCAGGATTCCCGCGACACCGCCTAGCAACAGCTTGGCGAACAACCCGCCGAATACGCCGCACACCAGCGCGGCCAGCACGATCCACGGCCACGCTTCGCGCAGGAACAGGATGGGCTCGTGCACCTGGAAATACGGGTTGTTGCCCACGATGGCCAGCGACAGGAAGCCGGAGGCCAGCACGCCCGCCAATACGAGGCGATCCCACCGCAGTGAGGCACCCTTGCCCAGCTCTTCAATGGCAAAGACCACACCGGCCAGTGGTGTGTTGAACGCCGCCGCCAGGCCACCGGCCGCCCCGGCTGTCAGCAGGGCCTGTGCATGGAAACCCACGCGCACGCCAGCGCGATGCTGCCACCAAGCGCCCCAGGCCAGCATGGCCGCCGCACCCACCTGCACGGACGGCCCCTCGCGCCCGACGGATGCGCCCAGAAACAACGCCACCGCCGTCAGCCCGATCTTCCACAGCGCCTGCGGAAAGGACACCAGCGTCGTCTGCGCCACCCCAAACGGCGGCAGATGCTGCGTGGCGATGACTTGTGGGATACCGCTGCCGCGCGCCTGTGGTGCCACACGCAACGTCAGCCAGCGCAGTGCCGCCAACCCTGGCGGCAGCAGCACGAACGCCGCCCACGTGTAGTGCGCATGCAGGGCGTGTTGCCACGCCAGCGCGGTATCCGCCACCCACGAGAACACCAGCGAGAACACCGCCACGCCCATTGCACCGGCCAGAAAAATGGAAAACCGCAGCCCGTTGCGCGACATGCGCGAGGTTTGCCGCAGCTTGCGATCGAAGGCGCGCAACAAGCGTTCACGCAAGGCCGCAAGCGGAGATGAGGGTGGGGAGGGGGTGTCGCTCATGGGAAGGCCGCGGGGCTATCGGAACTGCGTGAAACTTTGATGATGGTGGGGGTTTTGTAGGCCACGCCCCACAATTTGGATGCGATTGTGGTGTCGCAAACGCTAAATCGAACGAACGATCGGTCACCGAATCAGATTTAAGTATTACGAACTTTGCATGATTGTTCACGGAAGTTATGCTTCATCCCTCATCGGAAAAACCTCTTGGCAACCAACATGCTGACATCCGAAGAACGGGACGATCCGTGGACGGTGGAGTCGTCGTTGGATGGCCTGCTACCGAAGCAACGGCCTGGGACGATCGATCGCCCGATCTACTTTCGTCATACCGATACCCCTGACGGCCACGTCATCAAACAGTTCCCGGACGGTTCGCGCCAACTTGTGCGCTTTATCGGCCTGGAAGAACAGGTCGTCAAGCACTTCCTGTAAAGCCTACTTTCCTCTCCCAATCGCTGGGAGCGTCACACTTGTGACGCGCCGTACGACATGCAGCGTTGTGTTCCCTGGCGATGCGCTGAGTTGGTGAACGTCCTATCATTCGCGAATAATTTCGAATAAGCGATTGATAAGTTCATGGGAAGTATGCAGGGGTTTGCGCCGGCTCAACAGCCGGTCCGCGGAGAATGCGTCGGGGAGTTGACCACAGTTGCACCGTCCGCCATCGATATGGTGGTGCCTTGGCCGGTCCGCGAATGGGCACCCGCCGTTACCGTAACCGAAGCGATTGCCATGCGTGCCGCTCTCGAACGCGGCAATGTGTTGCATTTCCCTGCGCTCGATTTTCCGTTGAGCACGCGCGAGCAGCGCTTTCTCGATGCGCGCTGGTCTGACGGCAAGACGAAAAACATCAACCTGCGCGCCAACGAAACCACTGTGCGAGGCGCGGTGGGTGCCCCCGTCGACTTGCGCGATCTTTCCGCGCTGATCCGCCGCTATGCCGATGCCGCCGAGCGCCTGGTGCTCGCGCTGTTTCCCGACTACGGCCCACATCTCAAGCGAGCAGGTGCGTCGCTGCGCCCCGCCGAGATTGCCGGGCGGCCAGTAAGCTGGCGCAAGGACGACACGCGCCTGCATGTCGATGCCTTTCCGTCGAACCCACTGCACGGCCAGCGCCTTCTGCGTGTGTTCCACAACATCGATCCGGATGCGCCGCGCATCTGGCGCATGGGTGAACCGTTTGCAGACTTCGCCAAGCGCTTCGTGCCGAAAACACGTGCCATGCTGCCCGGTCAGTCATGGTTGATGCGCGCGCTGCGTATCACCAAGTGCCCGCGCTCGGAGTACGACCACCGCATGCTGCAGCTGCATGACTTGGCGAAAGCCGATCTGCAATACCAGCGCACCGCACCACAGCAGACTTTCGAGTTTGCGCCGGGTGCGACGTGGGTGGTCTTCAGCGATCAGGCGCTGCATGCAGCCATGCGTGGTCGCGCGATGATGGAGCAGACCTTCTATCTGGATCCGGCTGCGATTGCCGATCGCACGCATTCGCCAGAAGCCGTGCTCTCGCGCATGCTCGGCAAGCCGCAGCGCTAGTTGTACAAAGAAAAACGCCGCCAAGTTTGGCGGCGTTGAACGTTCAACTGCGGTGTTCAGTCGGCGACCTTGTCGCTCGGATACTTGAACGAATCGCGCAGCAGGAAGCTCATCGGAATGTCGAGCTTCGCGCCGTTAGGCGGGATCGGCTGCTGGAACCACTTCTTGTAGAGCTTATCGGCCTCGTAGTCGAGGATGATGTTGGTCATCGCGCGATCAACCAGGCGCTTGAACTCGGCGTCGTCCTTGCTGAGCATGATCGCGTACGGCTCGATCGTCAGCATGTCGCCGACCACGGCGTAGTCGTTCGGCTTTTTGGCGTTGGCACGAAAGCCGTAGAGCAACACGTCATCCATGGCAAAGGCATCGGCCTTGCCGGCTTCGACCATGGCGAAGGCCTCCGCATGGTCCTTTGCTTCGATGATGTTCATGCCCAGCACGCGGGCGTCGTTCACCTTGCGCAGCTCGGTAATGTTTGTGGTGCCCTTGGTCGAGACCACCGTCTTGCTGCGCAGGTCGTCCCACTTGCGGATGCCCGACGATGTCTTGACGATCATCCGGCTGCCCGCGATGTAGTGCGGGATGGTGAAGGCCACCTTTTCACGGCGCTCACGCGTGTTGGTGGTCGAACCACATTCGACATCCGCCTTGCCTTCGGCAATGGTCGGAATGCGCGAGGACGACGTCACCATCACGTACTGCACCTTCAGGTCGGGCCGCTTGAGTTCGGTGCGGAGCTTGTCGACCACGCGCAGGCAGAGATCCATCGCATAGCCGATGGGTTTCTTGTCCGCGTCGTAGAACGAGAAAGGCACGGAGCTTTCGCGATGCGCGACTCGCACGGTGCCGGTATCGCGGATGCGATCGAGAACGGGTGTGGCAGAGGCCAGGGCAGAGCCCGGCGCAAAGACGGACAGAGACGCGGAAAGCAGCGCTGCGATCGGCAGCGTGCGCTTGAAGCACAGCATGGTTGTATCCCCCGGGAAAGAATGGTGGCCCGCTTTATCGTTATGTCCAGCTTGTGACCGGAGAGCCTGCTGCATGATACGGCGCGAAGAGGCAACCTGCAGGCCCCCACTTTTGCTGTGTTGTAAGCAGGCCGCAAGGCTGGATTCCACGCTCTAGAAATCTGCTTGCAGGTGCGAGGCGAAGGGGGCTTTGCGGTGGTGCGCCGCGCACATCAAGCGTGCGCAGACCGCACCGCATCAACGATCCGGCTGGTGCGTCGCACCCGTATGGCGTGCGACGTGCGCATGCTTGACGCGGCATGCGTTGTTGCGGTGCGAAGCCGCACGGAGCTTGGCGTTATGGGCAATCTCGGCGTTTTTCCCTACCGGGTTTGTCCTGACTGCCCGAGACGGACAAGGGGCGCTATGCTCCGCCCATGTCTTGTTCGCAAGGCATCGAGGAGAGACTCTTCCGGCCCGCCGAAAGCGGGCCGTTTTCTTTGGTGCGCATCTTTTGGTGCGAACCTTTGACGCACCCCCTCGTTCACCGCTGCCCGGTTCAGCTTTGATTCGGCAGCACGTCGCCCGGCTGCGACGACTGCCGCGGCCAGTTCGAGAACGCGAAGATCCATAGCGCCACCAGGTTCACCAGCGGCACCAGCACCAGTAGCGCCCACCATTGAGAGAAGCCGGTCCGCAGCAGAATTTGCCGCACCGGAATGCCCGCCACGATCAAGATGATCAACAGCCCGAACAGTCCGCGCATGGGTGTTCCCCTTCATTAGCGTTGTGAATGGAAGCGGCCGGAAAAGCGAGCCCGGCGGCACAAGCGTTATAGCACCGACACGCACAAGCGCAATGACACCGAATGGCTGCCGCGCGGGCCGACTACAATACGCGCCTTCCGGCCGCACGCGGCCCGCATTCTTCTTCACTCCAGCATGGCCCTGTTTTCCATTACCGATGCGCAACTGGCGTTCGGCCACGTGGCGCTGCTCGACCACACCGATTTCTCGCTGGAAGCCGGCGAGCGCGTCGGCCTGATCGGCCGCAACGGCACCGGCAAGTCGTCACTGCTCAAGATCGTGGCGGGCACGACCGCCCCTGACGACGGCCTGATCGCCCGTCAAAACGGTGTCACCTCGGCCTATGTGCCGCAAGAGCCCGTATTCGATCCGGATCAGACCGTGGCCGAAGCCGTGGCGATGGGCGTGCCGCATGCGGCTGGCTTGCTTGCTGAATACGAAGCGCTGGTTGCGTCGATGGGGGATTCGCCCGACTCCCATCATGACGAGGCGCTGCACAAGCTACACACCCTGCAGGCGCAGCTCGACGCCGCTGATGCATGGCAACTGCACACGCGCGTGGAAACGACCATCGCCCAGCTTGGTCTGCAGCCAGCCGCGCGCATCGGTTCGCTCTCGGGCGGCCTGACCAAGCGCGTGGCGCTGGCGCAGGCGCTGGTGGGCGCGCCCGACATCCTGTTGCTGGACGAGCCGACCAACCACCTCGACTACGACTCCATCCGCTGGTTGGAAGACCTGCTGCTGGCCTTCCGCGGTAGCGTACTGTTCATCACGCACGATCGCGCGTTCCTCGATCGTGTCGCCACGCGCATCATCGAACTGGATCGCGGCAAGTTGCGCTCGTACCCGGGCAACTTCACGGCCTACCAGACGCGCAAGGCGCAGGAGCTGGAAGCTGAGGCGCTGGAGAATGCGCGCTTCGACAAGCTGCTCGCGCAGGAAGAAGTGTGGATTCGAAAGGGCGTGGAAGCCCGCCGCACGCGCAGCGTTGGCCGCGTCGCGCGCCTGGAACAGATGCGTGTGGAGCGCCAGGCACGCCGCGAGGTGCAGGGCAACGTCAAGCTCGAAGTCTCGCAGGGCGACCGCTCCGGCAAGATCGTCGCCGAGCTGACCGACGTGACCAAGCAATACGGTGACAAGATTGTCGTAGACAACTTTACCGCCACCATCATGCGCGGCGACAAGGTCGGCATTCTCGGCGCCAACGGCGTCGGCAAGACCACGCTGCTCAAGCTGATCCTCGGTGAACTGGCGCCCGACTCGGGCACGGTGCGCAACGGCACCAACCTGCAGGTCGCGTATTTCGACCAGATGCGCGCGCAGTTGGACCTCAACCGCTCGCTGGCCGACACCATCAGCCCCGGCAGCGACTGGATCGAAGTCAACGGCCAGCGTAAGCACGTGATGAGCTACCTGGGCGACTTCCTCTTCCCGCCGGAGCGTGCGCGCTCGCCGGTGGCGTCGCTCTCAGGCGGCGAGCGCAACCGGCTGCTGCTGGCGCGCCTGTTCGCGCGCCCGGCCAACGTGCTGGTGCTCGACGAGCCGACCAACGATCTGGACATCGACACGCTGGAACTGCTGGAAGAGCTGCTGCAGGAATACAGCGGCACCGTGTTCCTGGTCTCGCACGATCGCGCGTTCGTCGACAACGTGGTCACTTCCGTGATTGCCGCTGAAGGCGAGGGCCGCTGGCGCGAATACGTGGGCGGGTTCTCGGATTGGCAGGTGCAGTCCGCACGTTCCGCGCAGATCGCACAGGCTGCCAAGCCCGTCGCCGAAGAGAAGAAGCCGGACGCGGCCAAGCCGCGCGAGCGCGCCGCGGTCAAGCTCAGCTACAAGGAACAGCGCGAGCTGGAAGCGCTGCCCGCCGCCATCGAGGCGCTGGAGACCGAGCAGAAGCAGGTCGGCGCTGAACTGGAAGACGGCACGATCTACGGACGTGACCCGGAGCGCGCCCAGAAGCTGGCCGAACGCCATGAGGCGATCGAGCTGGAGCTGCTGGAAGCGCTTGAGCGCTGGGAAGCACTCGAAGGCAAGCGCGCCGGTACGGTGTGACGCCGATTCCGCAGTAGTCCGTCAACATGTCAGCGGGATGTCGGTTGTGCGTCGCATCCCCATGCTGACAATCCCTCCGCATTGCTGAAGGCAGCTTCCTTTACAATGCGCGCTGCATTCCGGCGCTCAGGGCAGACCCTGAGCCCGCCAGTTTTTCCGCCTTCCATGAGCAAAACCTCCCAATACAGCGAATCGTCGATCAAGGTCCTCAAGGGCCTGGAACCGGTCAAGCAACGGCCGGGCATGTACACGCGCACCGACAATCCCCTGCACATCGTGCAGGAAGTGATCGACAACGCCGCCGACGAGGCGTTGGGCGGCTACGGCAAGCTGATTGCCGTGACGCTGCACAAGGACGGCAGCGTGAGCGTGGAAGACGAGGCGCGCGGCATTCCCGTCGGCATCCACCCGGAAGAGGGTGTGTCGGTGGTCGAGATCGTCTACACGCGCCTGCACGCGGGCGGCAAGTTCGACAAGGGCAGTGGCGGCGCGTATGCGTTCTCCGGCGGCCTGCACGGCGTGGGCGTGTCGGTCACGAACGCGCTGTCGACGCGGCTGGAAGTGACAGTCTGGCGCGACGGCAATGTGTCCACGCTCACGTTCTCCGGCGGCGACGTCATTGAGCCGCTGGCGACCCGCAAGGCCGAGCGCGGCGAGAAGAGGAGCGGCACGCGCGTGCGCGCTTGGCCGGACGCCAAGTATTTCGATTCCGAGAACATTCCGCAGGCCGAGCTGCAGCGCCTGCTGCGCAGCAAGGCCGTGCTGCTGCCGGGCGTGAAGGTTACGCTCACGCTGGAAAAAACCGGTGAGACGCTCGAGTGGCAATACGCCGAGGGCCTGCGCGGCTATCTGGTGGAAGCGCTCGCGCAGGGTAGCGGCGCCGATCCGGTGATCCCCCTGTTCGAGGGCGAACACTTTGCCGACCCCGACAAGTCGGGCGAAGAGGGCTTTGCCCTCGGCGAAGGCGCGTCGTGGGTGGTGGCCTGGACGGAAGAGGGCTCGCCGGTGCGCGAGTCGTACGTCAATCTGATCCCGACGCCTGCCGGCGGTACGCACGAGTCCGGTCTGCGCGAAGGCCTGTTCCAGGCCGTGAAGAGCTTTGTCGAGATGCACGCGCTGCAGCCCAAGGGCGTCAAACTGATGCCCGAAGACGTGTTTGCACGCGCTTCGTTCGTGCTGTCGGCCAAGGTGCTGGACCCGCAATTCCAGGGGCAGATCAAGGAACGCCTGAACAGCCGCGATGCGGTGCGGCTTGTTTCCACCTTCAGCCGCCCGGCGCTGGAGTTGTGGCTGAACCAGCACGTCGAGCACGGCAAGAAGCTGGCCGAACTCGTCATCAAGCAGGCCCAGGCCCGTACGCGTGCAGCGCAGAAGGTCGAGAAGAAGAAGGGCTCCGGCGTGGCCGTGCTGCCCGGCAAGCTGACCGATTGCGAATCCGACGACGTCACCCGCAACGAACTCTTCTTGGTGGAGGGCGACTCCGCCGGTGGCTCGGCCAAGATGGGCCGCGACAAGGAATTCCAGGCCATCCTGCCGCTGCGCGGCAAGGTGCTGAACACGTGGGAAACCGAGCGCGACCGCTTGTTCGCCAACAATGAAGTGCACGACATTGCGGTGGCCATCGGTGTGGACCCGCACGGGCCGACGGACACGGTTGATCTCTCCGGCCTGCGCTACGGCAAGATCTGCATCCTGTCCGATGCGGACGTGGACGGCGCGCACATCCAGGTACTGCTGCTCACGTTGTTCTTCAAGCACTTCCCGCAATTGATTGATCGCGGCAATGTATGCGTGGCCCGCCCGCCGCTGTATCGTGTCGATGCGCCCGCGCGCGGCAAGAAGCCCGCACAGAAACTCTACGCGCTGGACGACGGCGAGCTCGAAGCCATTGAAGACAAGCTGCGCAAGGACGGCGTCAAGGAAGGCGCCTGGCAGATCTCCCGCTTCAAGGGCCTGGGCGAGATGAGCGCCGAGCAGCTCTGGGAAACCACCATGAACCCCGACACGCGCCGCCTGCTGCCGGTGGCGCTGGGTGCGCTGGACCAGGAACAGACCGTCAACATGATGAACATGCTGATGGGCAAGGGCGAGGCCGGCGCGCGCCGCACGTGGCTGGAAGCGCGCGGCAACGAAGTCGAAGCCGACATCTGATCGCTAACGGACAACGATGAAGCTGTTCTCACGTTTCGCACTCGCACTGACGGCGCTGGCCCTGTTGGCCAGTCAGCCGGCGCGCGCGGACGTCTACGGCTACATCGACGAAAACGGCCTCGCGCACTTCGCCTCCGAGCGCCTGGACGACCGCTACGTGCTCTTCATGAAGGGCGCAGCGGTGGCCGGTGGGTCGGACGACAAGAGCGACAACGCCATCGCCCTGCCTGCCACCGAGTTGCCCGACGCTGATGCCTACCTCAATGCCAGCAAGCGCGATGCGCTGGACAACGCGGGTGGCATGCGTCAACGCCTCGTGCGCGCGGTGCTGCAGCACCCGAACGTGCCGATGGTCGAACCGCTGATTCGCGAAGCGGCCAACAAGCGCGGCATCGACCCGGCCTTCGTGAAGGCCGTGATTGCCGCGGAATCGGGCTTCAATCCGCAGGCTGTGTCGCCCAAGGGCGCGATCGGGTTGATGCAGGTGATTCCGGATACCGGCGCACGCTACGGCGTGACCGGAGACGCGCGCCGCACAGCCGCGCAGAAGCTGGCCGACCCCAAGATCAACATCACCACAGGCGTGCGTTATTTGAGCGATCTGCTGCGCATGTTCTCCGGCAATCTCGAACTCGTGCTCGCCGCTTACAACGCAGGCGAGGGCGCGGTGCAGAAGCACGGCAACGACATCCCGCCCTATGCCGAGACGCAGAACTACGTGAAGACGGTGCTGCAGTTCTACCGCTACTACAACCCGATGGCCGAGATGAACGGGGCGGGCGGTTTCATGACGGTGAGCGCCAACGGCGCCATGGTCACGCGCAAGCCCGGCCGCACGGGCCGGCCCGCACGCATCGAAGTGGTATTGGACCCGGCCACCGGCGTGGTCACGAACGCACTACAACATTGATCCTGGCGGCGCCGCACGTATGCGCGCCGCCTTCGCTTGAGCTTCCATGGAACAACAAGACATCCTCTTCGACCCCAGCGAGCCGGCCGAAGCGCTCACGCTTGGCGCCTACGCCGAGCGCGCCTACCTCGACTACGCCGTCAGCGTGGTCAAGGGCCGCGCACTGCCCGAGGTGGCCGACGGCCAGAAGCCCGTGCAGCGCCGCATCCTGTTCGCCATGCACGAGATGGGCCTGCGCTCCGATGCCAAGCCCGTCAAGTCGGCTCGCGTGGTGGGTGACGTGCTGGGTAAATTCCACCCGCACGGCGACCAATCCGCCTATGACGCGCTGGTACGTCTGGCGCAGGATTTCTCGTTGCGCTACCCGCTGATCGACGGCCAGGGCAACTTCGGCTCGCGCGATGGCGATGGCGCCGCCGCGATGCGGTATACCGAAGCGCGCCTCACGCCGATCTCGCGCCTGCTGCTCGAAGAACTCGATCAGGGCACGGCTGACTTCGTGCCGAACTACGACGGCTCGATGGACGAGCCGAAGCTGCTGCCTGCGCGTCTGCCGTTCGTGCTGCTCAACGGCGCATCGGGCATCGCAGTGGGCATGGCGACCGAGATTCCGTCGCACAACCTGCGCGAAGTGGCCACCGCCGCTGTTGCGCTCATTCGCGACGACAAGCTCACCAGCACCGACCTGATGCAGTACATGCCGGGTCCGGACTATCCGGGCGGCGGCCAGATCATCTCGTCTGCGGCAGACATTGCGCAGGTCTACGAGACCGGCCGCGGCAGCCTGAAGGTGCGCGCGCGTTGGAAGATCGAAGAGATGGCGCGCGGCCAGTGGCAATTGGTGGTGACGGAGCTGCCGCCAAACAGCTCGTCGCAGAAGGTGCTGGAAGAGATTGAAGAGCTGACCAACCCGAAGGTGCGCACCGGCAAGAAGTCGCTGTCGCCGGATCAGCTGCAGATGAAGCAGACCATGCTCGGCCTGCTCGACGCGGTGCGTGATGAATCCGGCAAGGATGCCCCGGTGCGCCTCGTGTTCGAGCCGAAGAGCAAGAACACTGACCAGCAGGAATTTGCCAACGCGCTGCTGGCGCACACGTCGCTGGAATCCGGTGGGGCCATCAACCTGGTGATGATTGGCACCGATGGCCGGCCTCGCCAGAAGGGCTTGGTCGAGATCCTGCGCGAGTGGGTCAAATACCGCTTCGAGACAGTCACGCGCCGTACGCGCCACCGCCTGGGCAAGGTGGAAGACCGCATCCACATCCTCGAAGGCCGGCAGATGGTGCTGCTGCGCATCGAAGATGTCATCCGCATCATCCGTGAGAGCGACGAGCCGAAGGCCGCCCTCATCCAGGCCTTCAACCTGAGCGACCGTCAGGCTGAGGACATCCTGGAAATCCGCCTGCGCCAACTCGCACGCCTGGAAGCCATCAAGATCGAGCAGGAACTGAAGAACCTGCGCGAAGAGCAGTCCGAGCTGGACGTGCTGCTGAAGTCCGAGACCATGATGCGCCGTCGCATCATTAAGGAGATCGAGACCGACGCGAAGCAATACGGCGACGACCGCCGCACCCTCATCCAGGAAGAGCGCCGTGCTGCTGCCGAGGTGAAGGTGATCGACGAACCCGTCACGGTGATCGTTTCGCAGAAGGGCTGGGTGCGGACACGTCAGGGTCACGGCCACGACGCCACGCAGTTCGGCTTCAAGGCGGGCGATACGCTGTACGACACCTTCGAGTGCCGCACCACCGATGCGCTGCTGATCTTCGGCACGCGCGACGACAAGGGCACGGGCCGTGTGTATTCCGTGGCGGTGGCCAACCTGCCGGGCGGCCGTGGCGACGGTGTGCCGCTGACCACGCTGATCGAACTCGCGCCGGGCACGCACATCGCCCACACGTTCGCCGGCCATGCCGAGCAGAACCTGGTGATCTCCACACGCGGCGGCAACGGCTTCATGGCCAAGGTGAGCGACATGGTCGGCCGCCAGAAGGCCGGCAAGGCGTTCCTGACGCTGGACGAGGGCGACCAGCCCAACAAGCCGGCACCGGCACCGGCTGACGCTTATGGCGTGGCGTGTCTGTCGGAAGGCGGGCGCATGCTGCTGTTCCAGATCAGCGAACTGAAGACGCTGGCCAGCGGTGGCCGTGGCGTGATCCTGATGGAGTTGGAGAAGAACGAAACGCTGCTTCAGGCGCTGGCCTTTGGCGCGACGGGTTTCGTGCTCTCGGGCACCGGCCCGCGCGGCGGCAAGGCGGTCGAGCAGACCATGACGACCCGCGCGCAAGAGGCGTACGCCGGCAAGCGCGCACGCAAGGGCAAGACGCTGGAGCCCAAGCTGCGCGAGCCGAAGCTCTCGCTGCCCAAGCCTGCGCCCGAAGCCGCCTGATTTACCGCCCGACTCAATGACCGACCTGAGCGCCGAGCCTGACAACCACGCTGCCGGCTCCACGGCAAACGTTCCATCGTGCAACAAGCTCTTCACCGAGTTTGCGCGCATGGGGCTGTCAGGCTTCGGCGGCGTGCTGCCGTTTGCGCGTGCGGGCATTGTCGACCGCAATGGTTGGCTTTCCAACGCCGAGTTTGCCGAGCTGCTGAGCCTGGGGCAGGTGCTGCCTGGCCCGAACGTCGTCAACCTCTCGGTGATGCTGGGCTACCGCTACCACGGCGTGCGCGGGGCTGCCGCGGCGACGGCCGGCCTGGTAGCGGTGCCTGCGGTGCTGCTGTTGTTGATCGTGATGGTGTACGACCACTTCAGCGCGCTGGCTTTCACGCAGAACCTACTCAAAGGCATGGCGGCAGTGGCGGCGGGGCTGGTGCTTTCGACGGCGATCCGGCTGGCGCAGGGCCAGTCGCGCACGTGGCGCGCCGTCGGTATCGGCCTGGCGGTGTTCCTGGCGATCGGCGTGCTGCAGTGGCCGTTGCTGTCGGTCATGCTGGTGCTGATTCCGCTCGCGCTGGTGCTGGAGTGGAGAGCAACGCGATGAGCTACCTCACCACGCTGTTCGACCTGTTCTGGCACTTCCTGACGCTGTCGTTCCTCGCCATTGGCGGGGCCAGTTCAACGCTGCCCGACATGCATCGTTTCCTGGTCGACACACGGCACTACATGACCAGCGAGCAGTTGAGCGCCATGTATGCCATCTCGCAGGCCGCACCGGGGCCGAACGTGCTGTTCGTTGAGCTGTTCGGCTGGCAGTCCGCCGGGCTGGGCGGCGCGATTGTCGCGCTGGTGGGCATCTGCGGGCCGTCTTGCGTGATTGCGGGTGTGATTGCCCGCGTGATGGATCGCGCGCCCGACGCCCGCTGGGTCACGCTGATCCGCCGCGGCCTGGCACCGCTGACCATTGGCTTGATGTTCGCCACGGGCTGGGTGCTGACACGCGGGGCAGACCACAGCATCGGCACCATTGTGTTGACGGTGGCCACGGTGCTGGCATGCACGTTCACACGCGTGCATCCGCTATTGCTGGTCGGGCTTGGTGCGCTCGTGGGCGGGCTGGGCTGGGTGTAGCCGGTCGACTGCATCGGCAGCGCGGTTCTCAAAAGGCGAACGAGGTTCGCCTTTTTTCTTGGCGTGCGATTCACAAAAGTCGGGTCATCGCCGCTTCCCATCCGCAAACCTCGGGAACACCCTAGTGCACCTTATCTTGTATATACAAGAGTATACGAATTGTTGCGGTGTTGCTTAGATATGGTGGTTATGCTTCGGCGCGCTGTTGCGTGTCCGAACCGCGTTGCACTGGCGTAAAGCGGACGACGATCCGTATGCCGCAGCGATACGCCCCAAAGGCCACCTCGCTTACCCAGACAGGACAGGAGACAGATTGGAACACCTTCAACGCAACCTGCGCGCGCGGCATATCCGCTTTCTCGCGCTCGGTTCGGCCATCGGCACGGGCCTTTTCTATGGGTCCGCATCGGCCATCCAGCTCGCCGGGCCCGCGGTGATCCTGGCGTACATTCTCGGTGGCGCGGCCGTCTACATGGTCATGCGCGCGCTGGGTGAAATGGCGGTGCGCCAGCCCGTCTCGGGCTCGTTCGGGCGCTATGCGCGCGACAACCTCGGGCCGCTCGCCGGCTTTCTCACCGGGTGGACGTACATCCTCGAAATGGTGATCGTCTGTCTGGCAGACGTGACCGCCTTCGGCATCTACATGGGTTTCTGGTTTCCCGATGTGCCGCAGTGGATCTGGGTGCTCGGCATCGTCATGCTGATCTGCGCGCTGAACCTGTGCAACGTCAAGGTGTTCGGCGAGATGGAGTTCTGGCTCGCGCTGATTAAGATCGTGGCGATTGGCGCGATGATCGTCGGCGGCATCGCGATCCTGTTCCTCGGCGTGCAGATGAATGGCGAGCACGCACCCGGCCTGAGCAACCTGTGGGCGCACGGCGGCTTCCTGCCGCACGGTGTGGGCGGCCTCGTCGCGTCGCTTGCGGTGGTGATGTTCGCCTACGGCGGCGTCGAGATCATCGGCATCACCGGCGGCGAAGCGCAGAACCCTGAGAAGGTGATTCCGAAGGCGATCAACGCCGTGCCGGCGCGCATCCTGCTCTTCTACGTGCTGACGATGTGCGTGCTGATGGCGATCTTCCCGTGGACGGGCATCGGCGGCCAGGGCAGCCCGTTCGTGCAGATCTTCTCGGGCCTGGGCATCAAGTCCGCCGCGGCGATCCTCAACCTGATCGTCATCTCGGCGGCCATCTCGGCCATCAACAGCAACCTCTTCGGCGCGGGCCGCATGATGTACGGCATGGCCGAGCAGGGCCAGGCGCCGCGCATCTTTGCCAAGACGTCCCGCCATGGCGTGCCCTGGGTGACGGTGCTGTCCATGGCCGGTGCGTTGCTGGGCGGCGTGGTGCTGAACTACCTGATTCCCGAGAACGTGTTTCTCATCATTGCGTCCATCGCCACCTTTGCGACCGTGTGGGTGTGGCTGATGATCCTGCTCTCGCAGGTGGCCATGCGCCGCCGCCTGTCGGCCGAGGAAGTGCGCGCGCTCAAGTTCAAGGTGCCGCTGTGGCCGGTTGGCCCGGCCATCGCCATCGCCTTCATGCTGTTCGTGATCGGTGTGCTGGGCTATGTGGAAGACACCCGCGTGGCGCTGTACGTCGGTGCAGGCTGGATCGTGCTGATGTCGGCTGCGTGGTACCTCCGCGTGAAGCCGGCAGAGACGGGCACCCTGGCAAACGAGGCGCGCGGGGCCTGAGCCTGGCCCACTGACGCCACTGTCATCAAGGTCATGCAACGGCTTCCGTCTTCCGCGCATGCGGGGGAGGGGAGCCCGCTAGCCCACCCGAGAAGAACCAATCCGGAGACAACCCCCATGTCCAACGACACCACCGCAGCGTCGTACGGCAGAACGGCCGGTGCCCAGGCAACGGCGCATGAACGCCCCCTGTCGCGCCCGCGCGCGATTGCCGCCATCACCATCGGCAACGGCCTCGAGTTCTACGATTTCGTGGTCTACAGCTTCTTCGCCACGCTGATCGGCCGGCTGTACTTCCCGGTCGGCAACGCCACGGGCCAGTTGCTGATGTCCTTCGCCACGTTTGGCGTGGGCTTTCTGATGCGCCCGCTCGGCGGTCTGCTGATCGGCATGTATGCTGACCGCGTGGGCCGCAAGCCGGCCGTGGCGCTCACGCTGTGGCTGATGGGCCTGTCGTCCCTGATCTTCGTGGTGACACCGACGTATGCCCAGATCGGCATCCTCGCGCCGATTCTGGTTGTGCTCGCGCGGCTCGTGCAGGGTTTTGCCATCGGCGGCGAAATGGGCGCCTCGACCGCGCTGCTGCTCGAATACGCCGATGACCGTTCGCGTGGCTTCTACACGAGCTGGCAGCCGTTCAGCCAGGGGCTGGCGGCGCTGTTCGGCGCGCTGGTGGGCCTGTTGCTGAGCAACGTGTTGGCGCCGTCGTCGCTGGAATCGTGGGGTTGGCGGCTCGCGTTCCTGATCGGCATTCTCGTGATTCCGGTTGGCCTCATCATTCGCCGCCATCTTGAAGAAACCGCCGCGCCGTCGAGCACGCGTGAAGCTGACGCAACGCTGCCGCTCCTGCGAGAACACCGCCGCGCGCTCGTGGCGAGCATCCTGCTGATGATCGGTGTGGCCTCGTCGACGTACATCATCGTCTACTACCTCAGCAACTACGCGGTAAGCGTGCTGCACATGCCGCTGTCGCTGGGCATCTGGGCGGCGTGCATCGCAGCGCTGGTGCAGGTGCTGCTGTCACCGTTCGCGGGCTGGCTTGCAGACCAGGTCGGGCGCCGCAAGGTGGTGCTGTGGTCGCGCGTGGCGCTGCTGGTGATGATCTATCCGGCCTTCGCGCTGATCAACGCCGAGCCCTCGCTGGCGCGCCTGCTGATCGTGGTGGGCTGCCTGTCGGTGCCGATGTCGATGACCTCGCCGGCTTCGATGGTGCTCGTGAGCGAAGTGCTGCCCCAGCGCCTGCGTGCCACCGGCCTGTCAATTGCCTACTGCGTTGCCATCGCCATCTTTGGCGGCTTCGCGCAGTTCTTCTCGACCGAGTTGATCCAGCTCACCGGCAACGCGAATGCCCCCGCGCTGTATGTGATCGGCTGCGGACTGGTGTCGCTGATCGGCCTGGCGATGGTGCCGGAAACGCTGGGCCGCCGCTTGTCGTAAGGCTCAGTTCAATCCACCCCGACGAAGCCGCCGGTTTGGTGCGCCCACAGGCGGGCATACAGCCCGCCGTGTTCCAGCAGTTCTGCGTGCGTGCCGCTCTCGACGATGCGGCCGCCGTTCAGCACCACCAGGCGGTCCATGCGCGCGATGGTCGACAGTCGGTGCGCAATCGCAATGACCGTCTTGCCTTGCATCAGCGTCTCCAGGCTTTCCTGGATGGCTGCTTCCACTTCGGAGTCCAGCGCTGACGTCGCTTCGTCCAGGATCAGGATCGGCGCGTCTTTCAGCAGCACACGGGCGATGGCAATGCGCTGGCGCTGTCCGCCCGACAGCTTCACCCCACGCTCGCCCACCAGGGCATCGAAACCACGCCGGCCGTGCGCGTCGGACAGATGCGGGATGAACTCGTCCGCGCGTGCGCCGCGCACGGCTTCCATCAGTTCGGCCTCGCTGCTGTCGGGTTTGCCGTAGCGCAGGTTGTCGCGAATGGAGCGGTGCAGGAGCGAGGTGTCCTGCGTGACCATGCCGATCTGTGCGCGCAGGCTCTCTTGCGTGACGGCCGCAATGTCTTGGCCATCCACCACGATGCGGCCGCGCTCCACGTCGTACAGGCGCAGCAGCAGGTTGACCAGCGTTGACTTGCCCGCGCCTGACGGGCCGACCAGCCCGATGCGTTCACCCGGCTGCACCACGAGGTCCAGCCCCTCGATCACGCCACCGCCCTTGCCGTAGTGGAACCCCACCTGTTCGAAGCGCACCTCGCCTCGCGTGACGTGCAGCGGCTTCGCATCGGGGCGGTCCGTCACCGTGCGCGGCAGGGCGATGGTCTGCATGCCGTCCTGCACCTGCCCGACGTTTTCGAAGATGCCGTTGACCACCCACATGATCCAGCCCGACATGTTGTTGATGCGGATCACCAGCCCCGTGGTCAGCGCGATGGTGCCGGCGCTCACCCGGCCCTGGCTCCACAGCCACAGCGCGAGTGCCGTCGTGCCCGCAATCAGCAGGCCGTTCATGGCCGTGATGGTGAAATCCATGCCGCTGATCATGCGGCCCGAGAGGCGCGTCTTGTCGGTCTGCTCGGCCATCGCATCGCGCGCGTACGTTTCTTCGTGCTGCGTGTGGGCAAACAGCTTGAGCGTCGTGATGTTGGTATAGCCGTCGACGATGCGTCCCATCAGCTTGGAGCGCGACTCCGTGGCGATGACCGAGCGCGCCTTCACGCGCGGCACGAAATAGCTCAGCGCGGCGATGTAGCAGCCGATCCACACCAGCAGCGGCACGACCAGCCACCAGTCGGCCTTGGCAAACAGCACCAGCGCGCTGACCGAATAGATCAGCACATGCCAGATCGCATCCACCGACTGCACAGCCGAATCGCGCAGTGAAAAACCCGTCTGCATGATGCGCTGGGCAATGCGGCCGGCAAAGTCGTTCTGGAAGAACGTCAGGCTCTGCTTGAGCACGTAGCGGTGGTTCTGCCAGCGGATCAGGTTCGACAGATTCGGGTTGATGACCTGATGCACCAGCACATCGTGCAGCCCGAAGATCACAGGCCGCGCGATCAGCGCGACGAAGGCCATCAACAACAGCGCATTGCGGTGGCGTGCAAAGAACACGTCGCCGGGTGTCGCCTGGATCATGTCGACGATGCGGCCCAGGAAGTCGAATAGCGCTACCTCGATCAGCGCGCCCAGCAGCCCCACCAGCAGCAGAAACGCGAAGACGCCGCGCACCTCGCGCAGGAAGTAGGCATAGAAGCGCCAGACATCGGTCGGCGGCTGGCTGTCGGGCAGGGGGCGGAAGGGGTCGATCAGTTGTTCAAGGCGGCGCAGCGGCATGTCGGATCGGGCGGGGGGGATGTGACCGACGCCCCAGGGCGGGGCGTGCGCGGGAGAGCTACCCATGATACGCGCGACAAAAAAGCCCCGCCTGAGACGGGGCTTTCCGGTAGTGCAGAGGCGAAACCGACCGTAGGAGCTCGGCGCGCGAGTGTTTTCGCTCGGCGTTCGGGGTTCAGAGCGCGGCGTATGAGGCATCCAGGTCCGTTGGCGGGCCGTCGCGGGTGGTGCACCATGAAAAAAAGCCGCTCGATTGAGCGGCCTTCTTCATCCGAGGTGGCGGTTCTCAGTGCACCACCAACCGCGTGAACGGCTCCACGTACGCCTGTAGCGTGATCATCAGCCCCACCAGGAAGGCCAGCGCGATCGAGTGGAAGAACACGTAGCGCAGGATGTCGCCCTCGTGGCCGTACCACTTGGTGGCAGTGGACGCCACGACGATGGACTGCGCGTCGATCATCTTGCCCATCACGCCGCCCGAACTATTGGCCGCGGCCATGAGCAGCGGTGGCAGGCCAAGCTGTTCGGCCGTGGTCTTCTGCAGGCCGCCGAACAGCACGTTCGACGCCGTGTCCGACCCCGTGAGCGCCACGCCCAGCCAGCCCAGCATGGTGCCGAACAGCGGGTACAGCACGCCGGTATGCGCAAACGCCAGGCCCAGCGTCGCATCGAGGCCCGAGTAGCGGGTCAGGTAGCCGATGCCGAACATCGCGCAGATGGTCAGCAGCGAATAGCGCGTGAGCTTGATGGTGTTCCAGTACTCCTTCGCCATGCGCGGGATGGAATAGCCCATCAGCAAGCCGCCCACGACGGCCGAGACCAGGATGCCCGTGCCCGCCATCGACAGCACGTTGAAGAGGAATACCGCGCCTTCCTTGGTTTCCTTGGCGACCACCGGCGGGCCCTTGACGACCATCTTGTCCAGACCCGGGATCGGGAACTTGAACTGCCAGATGCCATCAACCAGCGCCTTGAACTGCGGCACGCCCCAGATGAACACGAAGATGGTCAGGATCACCCACGGCAGCCACGCCTGCATGCGGCTGATCTTGCCGTCGGTGGCGGTGGTGGCTTCGCGCGCTTCCGCTGCGGCTTCGGGGTCGACGCGGGAGTTGTCTTCGCGGTTGCGCAGGGCGGTCGACGTCCAGATGGTCTTGGGCTTCCACACTTTCAGGAACAGCGTGAGCGAGCCCATCGACACCAGCGCCGCAATCACGTCCACCAGCCACGGGCCGTGGAAGTTCGACACCAGGAACTGCGGAATGGCGAACGACACGCCCGCCACCAGGATCGCCGGCCAGATCTGCAGCATGCCGCGGAAGCCCGCAAACGCCCAGATCAGCCAGAACGGCACCAGCACCGAGAAGAGCGGCAACTGACGGCCGACCATTGCTGAGAGCTTCAGCAAGTCCAGCCCCGTGACGGAGGCCAGCCCGATGAGCGGTGCACCCAATGCCCCGAAGGCCACCGGCGCGGTGTTGGCGATCAGCGCCAGGCCAGACGCTGCCAGCGGCGAGAAGCCCAGGCCGATCAGGATGGCGCCCGTCACGGCCACCGGCGTGCCGAAGCCCGCTGCGCCCTCGAAGAACGCGCCAAAGCTGAAGGCCACCAGCAGCAGTTGCAGGCGGCGGTCTTCGGTAATGCCGGAGATCGAACTCTGTAAGACCTTGAACGAGCCGTTCAAGGTCGTGAGCCGGTGCAGAAAGATGATGTTGAGGACGATCCAGCCGATCGGGAACAGGCCCGAGACGATGCCCAGACCGGCTGCCTTGCCCGCCATGGCGGCCGGCATGCCGAACACGAACGAGGCAATGCCGATACCGACAATCAGTGCCAGACCCGCAGCCAGATGGGCCTGCATATGAAAGAAGGCCAGCGAACACAGCAGCACCGCCACCGGTATGCCGGCTGCGATGGTTGACCACACGGCACTGCCGAGCGGGTCATAGACTTGATTCCACATCTTGATCTCCTCCTGTTTCTGGGCGTTTCAGTTCTTGGCGATACCGAACGTCTTCTGTTGCCCGCGTCGGATAGGTCAACGAGGCGAACGCGGATTTTAGGAACAAGCGTGTCGGGGGCTGCGCAATATTCTGTCACTTTCGACCTGAAAAGTATTCATCGGCGCGCGGTACTCAATACTGAGGCCCGATGTTGTGCGGCTTGGTGCGGCGAGCAGGATTTGCACCGGGTAAATCCGGGTTGTGGAATCATTGCGCCTGCAAAGTTTCAATCCATAACAAATCAGCCCGGATCGATCCCACTTTCATGGCTTTCCTGACGGCTCTCTCTCTGCGCCGCCTGGCCGCTGCCGGGCTGGTGTTGCTGATCGCGTTCTTGCCGGCGGCGCACGGCCAGACGGTGCCCCAATTTGCAACCCAAGCGGCAACCCAATCGGCACCCGCACCCGCGAACAGTGAATCTTCACGCCCGCGTATCGGCCTGGTGCTGTCGGGCGGCGGGGCGCGCGGCTATGCGCACATCGGCGTGCTCAAGACGCTGGAGCGCATGCGGATTCCGGTGGACGTGATTGCCGCCACCAGCATGGGCGCCGTGGTGGGCGGGCTGTACGCCAGCGGCCTGCGGGCAGACGCGCTGGAGGAGAAGCTCACGCAGGTGGACCTGAGCGACATCGCCTTCGACCGCAACGAGCGCGCCAAGCTGCCGCAATCGCTGCGCGAGGATGATTTCCAGTACCCGATTGGCCTGTCCGCCGGTTACGGCGACGGCAAGCTCAAACTGCCGGCCGGGCTGGTGCAGGGCAACCGCCTGCTGGCGCTGCTCAAGAACTGGACGGCACAGTGGCCCGACAACATCAGGTTTTCGCAGTTGCCGATTCCGTTCAAGGCCATGGCGACCGATCTGGCGACGGGTGATCCGGTGATCCTCGACCGCGGTTCGCTGCCGATGGCGATGCGCGCCAGCATGGCGGTGCCCGGCCTGTTTGCACCGATCGAGGTGGACGGGCGCACGCTGGTCGACGGCGGCCTGGTGGCCAACCTGCCGGTGCAGCTGGCGCGCGACATGGGCGCGGACATCATCATTGCCGTCAACATCGGCTCCGACCTGCAGCGGCCGGAAGACCTCGCCTCGCCGGCGGCGGTGACGCAGCAGATGATCACCATCCTGGTCGGCCAGAACGTGCGCGCACAGAAGGCGCTGTTGCGGGGGCGCGACGTGCTGATCGAGCCGCAGCTCTCTGATCTGTCGTTCACCGACTTTGCCAAGGGCCCGCAGGGCGTGGCACAGGGCGAGAAGTCGGCGCAGGGCGTTGAGGCCAAGCTGGCGGCGCTGTCGCTCTCGCCGCAGGCGTATGCCGCCTACCGTGCCGCCCATGTGCCGCAGGGCATGCTGGCGCAGGGCACACGCATTGACGCGATTGACGTAACCACCAGCGGCCGTGTGCCGGTGGCGCGTGTGCGCCAGTTGCTCAACGTGCACGAAGGTGACCGCTACGACGCGGAGGCACTCAATCGTGAGCTGACAACCTTGGCCACCACCGGCGACTTCGAAACCGTGACGCAGCAGCTGGTGGAAGACAACGGCGTACACACGCTCAAGATCGATGCGCACGAGAAATCCTGGGGCAACCAGTTCTTCCTGTTCGGCTTGGGCATGTCGACCAACTTTGACGGGCGCGGCGCGTTCAACATCAACCTCGGCCATCGGTATCCGTGGCTCACCAAGAGCGGGCTGGAGTGGCGCAACGACATCGTGCTGGGCAGCAACCGGGCGAGTATCCATACCGAGTTGCGTCAGCCGCTGTGGCAGGCACGCGGGTTCTACATCGCACCGTATGCGGAGTACTCGCGCCGGCGTGCAGACATCTATTTTGGCGATGAGGCGCCGAGCAAGGACACCAAGCCGTACAACGCCGGCACGATCGAGACCGCGCGTGCGGGTGTCGACCTGGGCATTCCGCTTGGCCGCAAGGGCGAATTGCGGCTCGGGGTGAACTACGTCAGCAAGAGCCTGGACGTCGCCTACCAGGGGTTGTTGCTCGACGAGGCCAGCGGGGACGTCACGCCATTCAACTTCCCGACGGAGCGCGTCAAGCAGCCCGCGTTTCGTGCACAGCTCACGCTGGATCAACTCGACGATGCGCTGTTCCCCCGCAGTGGCTACTACCTCTACAGCAGTGTAGAGGCGGGTTTCGGCTCACTCGACAAGAAGTTCAACACTGCCCAGGCCAAGGGGTTGTGGGCAACGAGCTACGGCCGTCATACCTTCAACGTTGCAATGGAAGGCGCAGGGCAGTTCGGTGCGAACAGCCCGACGCGGGAGAACGACGGCGGTACCGGCAACAGCACCAGCGAGGGTTTCTATCTTGGCGGCTTCCAGCACCTCTCGGCCTATGCGCAGGATCAGTTCAACGGCCAGTACATGCTGTATGGCCGCCTGACCTATCTGTACGACCTGCGTGTCAGCGATCTGCTCGGCTTGCGGGCGCCGGTGTTTGGCGTCAGTGCGGAGGCCGGCAATGTCTGGCAGTTGCGCAACAACTTCGGCACCGGACCTTACCTGAAGAGCGGCAGCGTGTTCGTTGGCGGCACCAGCCCGATCGGCCCGTTGTACTTCGGTTTTGCGATGGCGCCGCAGGGTGTGTGGAACGTGTACCTGCAGTTGGGCCGCGTGTTCTGACGCAGGGTCAGGCGGCGGGTTTGCGCAGGCGGGTGGAGTAGCGCAGCGTTTCCAGGCTCGCTTCCAGCACCTCGCGTCCGTCGCTGGCGACATCAAAGTGGAGGTTGGCGAAGTAGCGCAGGTCGATCAACCCAAACAGCACGGCGTTGATATAGGCGTTGGCACGGCGCACGTCCAGGTCTGCGGGCAACTGGCCGCGTGCGATCGCGCTTTCAAGAAGCTGCTCCATCTGCAACAGCTCCGCGCGGTTGACGCGGTTGTTCCATTCGAGAATGGGGCGATTGCCCTCTACGTGCTCGCACTTGTAATAGAGCACCTCCAGCACTGTGCGCAGCCGGCTCGGGCGTTGCAGCAGATCAAAGTAACCCACCACGATGCGCCATAGCGCGCCCAGCGGGTCATCGCCTGTGCCATCCACACCGGCCTGGAGGTGCGCGGCTTCCGGCGCGGTGGTGAATGCACGTTCTGCCATGGCGATGCAGACCTCGCCCGTATTGCGGTAGTGCCCGTAGACCGCACCGCGCGAGATGCCGGCGGTGTCGGCAATCTCGGCCATGGTGGTGCCGGCGACCCCTTTTTCGGCAAAGACACGCTCGGCGGCGTCGAGGATGCTGTCGCGGGTTTTTTGCGATTCGAGGGGTGTCTTGCGGGCCATGATGTCAACGTGGGATGTTGCCGTTCTGCAAACGGCGCCATTGTAGTGGTGAACCGTAAGGCGTTGATCAGATTGAGGATTTAATTAATCAATCATGACGGATTAGCGTGCTAGGATGCCTTCCGTTTCGCTTTCTGATACGTCGGGCGCACACGCGCCCAGCCCCCCCTCTCATGATGTTCCCGTCGCTGTTTCGTGGTATCCGTCCGTCCTGGCTCTTGTTGTGTGCATGTGCGCTGGCTGCGCTGGCGGCCTGCAGCAAGCACGCTGATGAGGCCGCCAAGCCTGCGGGCCCGCCAGAAGTTGAGTTTGCTGTTGCGCAGCGTTCTGACGCGCCGCTGGTGACCGAACTGCCTGGCCGCTTGGAGCCATATCGCACGGCAGAAGTGCGTGCCCGCGTCGATGGCATCGTGCTCAAGCGCGTCTATGAAGAAGGGCAGGTCGTCAAAGCGGGGCAGGTGCTGTTCCGCATCGATCCGGCGCCGCTCAAGGCGCAGGTGGATGCGGCGCAGGGTGCCCTGGCCCGTGCGCAGGCACAGGCCGCCATTGCTCGCGACAAGGCGGCGCGCTACAAGGGCCTGGCGGCAACGCGCGCCGTGAGCGAACTCGAATACGCTGAAGCGCAATCCGCCGAGCGTCAGGCCGCAGCCGACGTGGTCTCCGCCCGCGCAGCGCTGGAGACGGCGCAACTGCGCCTGGGCTACGCCACGGTGACCGCGCCGATTGGTGGCCGCTCGCGCCGCGCGCAAGTCACCGAAGGCGCGCTGGTCAAGGAAGATGCCGCCACGCCGCTCACCACGGTCGAGCAGATCGACCCGATCTACGTCGACTTTGCGCAGCCCGCTGCCGAGGTGCTCGCCCTGCAGCGTGCGCTTAAGAAGGGGCAGGCTTCTGCGTTGTCGGGTCAGGACATTGGCGTGCAGGTGATCCTGAGCGACGGCGTGGCCTATGAGCGCCCGGGCCGGTTGCTGTTTTCCGATCTGGCGGTGGACCGCGCGACGGACAACGTTTCGATGCGCGCGGTGCTGCCGAATCCGGATGGCCTGTTGCTGCCCGGCATGTACGTGCGCGTGAAGCTGTCGCACGCCGTGCAGCAGGGCGCGGTGACGATTCCGAAGGGTGCCTTGCAGCGTGATCGTCATGGCGCGACCGTGTTCGTGGTGAAGGCCGACAACACGCTGGCCGCTCAGCCCGTGGCTGCGCAAACGTTGGCCGGTGACCAATGGCTCGTGACGAGCGGTCTGACTGGCGGCGAGCGCATCGCCATCCCCGGCATGCAGGCGCTGGAAGCCGGCATGGCCGTCAAGCCGGTGCCTGCCACCAAGCACGCCACCACGGCCACTGACGCCAAGCCGATCGAGCGCACCAAGAGCTGACCATGGCACGTTTCTTTATCGACCGCCCGGTCTTTGCCTGGGTGATTGCGCTGGCCATCATCCTGGCCGGCCTGCTTGCGCTGCCCAGCTTGCCGGTGGCGCAGTACCCGAACATCGCGCCGCCCAACGTCAGCATCAGCGCCAACTATCCGGGCGCTTCCGCGCGCACGGTGGAGTCGGCCGTCACGGCCATCATCGAGCGCGAGATGAACGGGGCGCCGGGGCTGCTGTACATGTCGTCGTCGTCCGATGCGGCGGGCAACGTGTCGATCAACCTGTCGTTCAAGCAGGGCACCAGCCCCGATCTGGCGGCGGTGGAGGTGCAGAACCGCCTGAAGATCGTCGAGGAGCGCCTGCCCGAAGTCGTGCGCCGCAACGGCATCCGCATCGAGAAGGCGGCCGAGAACTACATGATGTATCTGTCGCTGGCGGCCGAGCGTGGCCGCTTTGACGGCATCGACCTGGGTGACCTCGCTTCGTCCGACCTGATTCCGCAACTGCGTCGCGTGCCCGGCGTCGGTACCGCACAGTTGTTCGATGCGGAATACGCCATGCGCATCTGGCCCGATGCGGACAAGCTCACCGCGCTCGGCCTGACGGCCGGTGACCTGAGCGATGCCGTGCGCCGCTACAACGCGCGCATCACTGTGGGGGAAATCGGCAGCGGGGCGGTGCCGGGCAGCGCGCCCATCAACGCCAGCATCACCGGTGACGACGGGCTGACCACGCCCGATGCGTTCGGCCAGATTCCGCTGCGTGCAGACGCACAGGGCCGCATGGTGCTGCTGCGCGATGTCGCACGCGTGGAACTTGGCGGCAGCGACTATCTGTATCTCTCGCGCATGAACGGCAAGCCCGCCACGACCATCGGCATCAAGCTCGCGCCGGGGGCCAATGCTGTGGGTGTGGCCAAGCGCGTGCGTGCGGTGCTGGACGAGGCGCAGGCGCACTTCCCGCCGGGCGTGCGTTACGAGGTGGCCTACGACAGCTCGCGCTTTGTCGGCATCGCCATCGAGCAGGTGGTCAAGACACTGCTCGAAGCCGTGGTGCTGGTGTTCCTGGTGATGATGCTGTTCATGCAGAACCTGCGCGCGACGCTCATCCCCACGCTGGTGGTGCCGATTGCGCTGCTGGGCACGTTTGCGGTGATGCTGCCGATGGGGTTCTCCATCAATGTGCTGACGCTGTTCGGCCTGGTGTTGGCTATCGGCATCCTCGTCGACGATGCCATCGTGGTGGTCGAGAACGTCGAACGCGTGATGCATGAAGAAGGGCTCTCGCCACGTGATGCGACGGCCAAGGCGATGCGCCAGATCAGCGGGGCCATCGTCGGCATCTCGCTGGTGCTGACGGCGGTGTTCGTGCCGATGGCGTTCTTTGGCGGCGCGGTGGGCAATATCTACCGGCAGTTCTCGTTGTCGCTGGCGGTGTCGATGGTGTTCTCGGCCTTCCTGGCGCTGACGTTGACGCCGGCCTTGTGCGCAACGTTGTTGAAGCCGGTGGAGCCCGGACACAGTACGGAGCGCAAGGGCTTCTTCGGTGCGTTCAACCGTGGCTTTGCACGACTGACGGCGCGCTACCAGGGGGGCGTCGCCCGGCTGCTGACCCGTACGAGCCGTGCGCTCATTGCCTATGGCGCGATCATCGGCGTGGTGGTGCTGCTGTTCATGCGCCTGCCGACCGCCTTCCTGCCGGAAGAAGACACCGGCGAGTTCATGACCGTCGTCATGCTGCCCACGGGCGCCACGCAGGCACAGACGCTCGACGTGGTGCGCCAGGCCGAGCAGTACTTCATGACGAAGGAACCGGCCGTTGC
The DNA here is from genome assembly GCF_000801955.1 of Ralstonia sp. A12. GTDB lineage: Bacteria > Pseudomonadota > Gammaproteobacteria > Burkholderiales > Burkholderiaceae > Ralstonia. The sequence goes on along the minus strand of NZ_JSZO01000001.1, from coordinate 842,307 downwards.
CTCCACGCTGGCCATTACTGGTTTCAGCCTGTACGGCAACGGGCAGAACGCGGCCATGTTGTTCCTCACGCTCAAGGAATGGAAGCAACGCAAGGGTGACGACCAGCATGTCGACGCCGTGGTTGCTCGCGCCAACGCCGCATTCGGCAAAATCAAGGGCGCGATGGTCATGGCGATGAACTCGCCCGCGCTGCCGGAACTGGGCAGCAAGCCCGGCTTCGATCTGCGTCTGCAAGATCGCGGTGGCGCCGGCTATGAGCGCCTTGCGCAAGCGCGTGACCGTGTGCTGGCCGAAGCCGCCAAGCATCCGGCACTGTCGGAGGTGACCTTTGCCGGCCAGGGCGATGCCCCGCAGATCCTGATCGACGTGGACCGCAAGAAGGCGCTGTCGATGGGTGTGTCGATCGACGACATCAACCGCACGCTGGCCGTGATGTTCGGCTCCGACTACGCGGGTGATTTCGTCTACCGCAACCAGGTGCGTCGCGTGATCGTGCAGGCGGATGGCAAGCAGCGTGTGTCCGTCGAACAGCTGGGCCGCATGCATGTGCGCAACGCTGCGGGCGCCATGGTGCCGCTGTCCGCCTTCACCAAGACCCAGTGGATTGTCGGACCGCTCAAGCTGGACCGGTACAACGGCTTCCCGGCCATGGCGATCAACGGCTCGCCTGCCGCCGGCCACAGCTCGGGCGAGGCCATGGCCGCCATGGAATCCATCGTGCGCAAGTTGCCCGACGGGTTTGGCTATGAGTGGTCAGGCCAGTCGTTCGAAGAGCGCTTGTCGGGTGCGCAGGCGCCGGCGTTGTTCGCGCTGTCGATCCTGGTGGTGTTCCTGTGCCTGGCGGCGCTGTATGAAAGCTGGTCGATTCCGCTGGCGGTGATGCTGGTGGTGCCGCTGGGTGTGTTCGGTGCACTGCTTGGGGCCACGCTGCGCTTCCTGCCCAACGACATCTACTTCAAGGTTGGCCTGATCGCCACGATTGGCCTGTCGGCCAAGAACGCGATCCTGATCATCGAAGTCGCCAAGGATCTGGTGGCGCAGGGCATGGGCGTGATCGAGGCCACGCTGGAGGCCGCACGCCTGCGCTTCCGGCCGATCGTGATGACGTCGTTGGCATTTGCCTTCGGGGTGGTGCCATTGGCGGTTGCGACGGGGGCGGCGTCCGCCAGCCAGCGTGCGATCGGCACGGGCGTGCTGGGCGGCATCATTACCGCGACGGTACTGGCGGTGTTTCTGGTGCCGGTGTTCTTTGTGGTGGTGCGGGGTGTGTTCAAGGGCAGTGAGCGCCAGCGCCGGCTGGATGCGGCGCACGAGCACGAGACGGTTGGGCCAACTGCCTGATCGACTCGATCAATCCGCGGCGGCCGGGACCTTGCGCCTGGCGGCCGCCGGATCGAATCCGAAGAAGCCCAACACCTCGGCCGCGACCTGATCGCGGTCGTTGTCCACGCAGATCATGTGGTAGCTGTTTTCCAGCACCACGGTGCGGGCGCGCGGCAGCGTGGCCTGCAGTGTCTCGGCGGAACGCAGGCTGGTCAGCTCGTCTTCACGGGCGTGGATGATCAGCGTCTCGCAGGTGGTGGCGCGCATGGCGGCATGTGCCTTGACGCGCAGCCGATCGACTTCGCGAATGCACGTGAGCGGCACCCACGGATAGTGGAAGCTGTCGCCGCGTGCGAGCTTGGCCTTGATGATCCGCCGCAACAGCGGGTTCTTGATGCCGAACGGCTCGTCTTCTTCCACGCGCATGCGCGCGGCCATGCCGGGAATCCGGTACACCGCATGGCGCAGTTCCCGATACCACGGCGTCGACCACCCATCGATGTACAAGGGCGTGGCCAAGAGCGCCAGCCGGTCTTGCGGGCGATCCACGCCGTGCCGCACGTGGTGTGCGAGCACCAGCGCCAGCAGCGCGCCCATGCACATGCCGGCGATGTGTACGGTCTCATGCTCGGTGAGGAGCTGGTTGTACGTTTGCGCAAGCGTATCGAGCCACGCTTCGGCATGCGTGGCGAGCAAGTCTTCCGGGCGCGTGCCATGGCCGGGCAGGGTAGGCGCGTGCGCCACCGCGCCGGCGTTGCGCAGCGCTTTCTGCAGCACGCCCAGGTCATAGGACGTGCCGCCCAGGCCATGGATCAGCAGCACAGCCGTGCTGCCGGACGCCGGCGTTGTCACAGTGCGGTCTCGACCGACCAGGTACCGGCCACCAGCGCCGTGTTGCCGACAGCATCCGTCAGCGGCCCACCGGTATCCACCACGGTATGCAGCGTGCCGTCGCGGGCGGTGAGGCGCAGTATCTGCCGGCGTGCGGGGGCGATGGTTTCATCGTCAAACACGGGGGTGCCTAGCCAACGGGCGCTCAGGGCCGCACGGTCGTCCGGATGCACGAGCTGCAGCACGGTGGAGACCGAAGCCATGGTTTGCGCGTCGTGCCCGAAGGCCAGCGTCACGTCGCCGCCCCAGTCGATGCGGCCGCTGGCAGGATCGATGGTGTAGACCAGCTGGCTGGATGCGGCCAGTGCCAGCTCCACGCGGTTTTGCCAGTGCGCGCTTTGTTCGTGCAGCTGCTCGCGCGTGGTCTTGAGTGCGCTCACCAGCAGCACCAGCAGCGCGGCAACGCCCAGGTACAACTGCGTTTCCAGCAGCGATTGGCCGTAGTGGCGGTCGAGCACCGCAAACGGGCCATCGCCTTCGGCTGTTTGCGTAAGCGCCACCAGCGCCAGCAGCAGCACTGCCACCGAGCCACCGCGCCCACCCCACAGCAGGGCGACCACCACGGCAAAGAACAGCGGCACATAGGTCAGTGCAAAGCCAATGCCATCGCCAAACTTGCTGGCGCTGTTGCCGTCGAAAATCACGTACGAAGACAGCGTCAGCGCGATGAACGCTGCCAGGCCGAGGAGGAAGTCAGTGCGATCCGTGCCGCCGGAGCGGAACGCGCGAAAGCGAGACCATGCCGCCAGCACCGGCGTGACAATCAGCACGCCCAGAAAATCTGAGGCACCCCACACGCGGAAGACGTGCCCGAATGCACCGTTCTGCGACCACGCAAACCACGCAGCGCCAAACACGGCGCCGACAACGCTGCTGATCGCGCCTGCTGTCAGCATCGCCCGCAGGAAATACAGCCCCTCCACCGGCACACCCACGAGTCGGATCACGGCCACGGCCAGCGCAGAGCTGCCGGCTTCGTCCAACACGAAGAGCATGGCGTGCGCAGGGTTGGTGTGCTCGATGGCGGCCAGCGCCAGTTGTGCTACCGCAAAGGCCGCGCCCAGCCCTGGCCACTCGCGGTACGGCCGCATCATGAAGGCCGCCATGGTCACGCCTGCCGGCAACCAGATATAGCCCGTCATGTCGACCGGCCCGTTCAGGCGGTGCGACACGATGGCGGCAACCAGATAGAGCACGCCCCACAGGATCGTGGCGATGGTGGTGGAAGGTCGGTGGAATTGCATCCGGGTTTCCCTCGGTGAAAACAAAAAACCGCGCCGGCGTTGGAGGCCGTGCGCGGTTGATGATGCTACCGCAATCAGCTACAGAGTTGGCGTAGGCGTCAGGCCCTAGCGCCAACCCTCGTGCCAGCCATGGTGCGGGTGCCACCAGCCCCAGCCGTAATGCGCGTGATAGCGCCACGAGTAGCCCGGTCCGGGGGCGACAGCCACGGGGGCGACATACACCACGCCAGCCGGGGCAACAGTGGGCGGCTCAACCGGCGCGACCACGCACCCGGCAAGCGCGCAGCTCAGCGCCAGCGCGGGCAGCAAAAGACGGAATCCAACGTGCTTCATGAAGATATCTCCTAGTCATTCCAGGACGGGCCCCTGGACAAGAGGCGCATCGCATTGAATGACGCTTGCACCTATCGCTCTTGAACGGGAGCCGGGAGGATGGGGATGACCGGAGGTTTGTAACAGCCTATTAATCGCGGCGATTCAGAGGGCTGGCTCAGGCCAGCGCAGGCCGAGCGGCAATGTCTGCGGCCCGTAGACAAAATGCAGTACGCGACGCGGTCGCCCGCTGGTGGTCTTGGATGACGCATGCAACAGAAGTGGGCGCATCAGCAGCACGCCGCCACGATCGGCCAAGCACGTGGTCTCGCCGAGCCGGTCCCGTGCGCTCAGCGTCTCGGCTTGACTTGCCCGGCCCTGCCGATGCGATCCTGGCACGACGCGCAGCGGGCCTTCCGCCGGACCGCAGTCGTCCAAGTGCAATCGCAAGGCGATCAAGTCTTCCAATACTTCACGCGGTGGCTGTACGTACAGTTGGCCATCTTTCTCAGACCAACCGGTCAGCGAGGGATCGCTCACGCGTTCTGCCACCGGGATGCTCAGATCCTGATGGATCGGCACCAGCCAGTTTTGCCCGGCGGATTTATTAAAGCCGGTGCACTGCACGGCGACATGCGAAGCTGGGATCAGCGGCGCAAGGGCAGGGTGCCGATGCAGCTCAGCGGCGAGCTTTGCACACCAAGACTGAGAAAGCAGCTCGCGTGAGCCTGCGCCACCGGCTTGCAACTTGTCGGCCAGGCGTTCACAGACTGCATCTGCCAATACGTTTGGGACGAGGGCGTAGCCGTCAGCCAGAAAATCGCCGGACATCGGCGTAATGTCTGCTCAGACGACCGGCAACGCCAGCACTTCCTGTGCCGCACGTCGATCGCGCAGTTCGGCCATCCAGCGCTCCAGGTTCGGACGCGCCGGGCGCTCCATTGGCAGCCCGAACCAGCGGTGCGCGGCGCAGCCGCAGGCGATGTCGGCCATGGTGAAGCGGTGCCCAGCCACATAGGGCTGCTTGGCGAGCACGGTGTCGAGTACGGCGCTGGTGCGTTCGGCGGCTTGGCGCGAGCGCTCGATGCGGGCAGCGTCGCGCTGGTCTTCAGGCGTACGCACGAGCTGCAGGAATGCATCGACCATCGACGGGCTGAATGCCGTGGTCTGCCAGTCCATCCAGCGGTCAGCATCGGCGCGCTCGTGCAGTTCGAGCGGGTACAGATTGCCCGGGCCGTAACGCGCCGACAGGTAGCGCACGATGGCGTTGGATTCCCACAGCACGAAGCGCTCGTCGCCGGAATCGTTCAGGCCGTCTTCGATGACGGGGATCATGCCGTTCGGGTTCATCGCCTTGAATTCCGGCGTGTCGACGCCCCCGAAGGCGCCGCCGACGTCGATGCGCTCGTGGTCGAGCGACAGCTCGCGCGCGCACCAGACCACTTTCTGCACGTTGACCGAAGAGAGTCTTCCCCAGATCCGCAACATCGACGACGGCTCCTTTCTGATGGTGGATGAATGAACGGTGTTACCTAATTTAGGCGGCCTTGGGTGTGAGTGCCGCAATTTCCGTGCGGAGCAGTTCACCCAGGACGGCAATGCCTTGTTCGATCCGCTCCGGCGCCACTGTCACGAAGGCAAGGCGCAGGGTATTGCGGCGCGGGGCGTTAGCGTAGAACGGCGCGCCCGGCACGAAGGCCACATTGCGCGCGACGGCCTTTTCCAGCAGGGCCATGGTGTCGATGCCTTCCGGCACCTCCACCCAGATGAACATGCCGCCTTCCGGGCGGTTCCAGTGCACGCCGGCCGGCATATGGCGCTGGAGCGAATCGAGCATCGCGTCGCACTGCTTGCCGTAGAGGTCACGGATGCTCGGGATATGCGTGTCGAGCAGGCCGGTCTTCAGCACCTCGTAGGCCACGCGCTGCGTAAAGCTGGGCGTGTGCAGATCCGATGCCTGCTTGGCCTGCACGAGTTTGAAGTGGATGTGCTCGGGCGCAATGATGTAGCCCAGACGCATACCCGGTGCCAGGATCTTCGAGAACGAGCCCATGTAGACCACGCCGTCCGGGTTGAGCGAACGCAGCGAGGGCAGTTGATCGCCGGTGTAGCTCAGCTCGCCGTACGGATCGTCTTCCACCAGCAGCACGCCCAGTTCCTTGGCACGGGCCACCAGGGCCTGGCGGCGTTCCAGCGGCAGGCGGCGGCCGGTGGGGTTCTGGAAGTTCGGGATCGTGTAGAAGAAACGCGCGCCGGCAGTCAGTTCGGGCGTAAGCGCTTCGGGCAGCAGGCCCTTGTCGTCGCTGGGCACCGATGCGTACGCCGGCTCGAACAGCGAGAACGATTGCAGTGCGCCCAGGTAGCTCGGCGTTTCGACCATCACCTTGCTTTGCGGGTCGATGAAGATCTTGCCCAGCAGGTCCAGGCCCTGCTGCGAGCCCGTCGTGATCAGCACGCGCGACGCCGTGGTGCCATGACGCTGGGCAATCCATTCACGCAGGCCGGACAGCCCTTCGGTCGGGCCGTACTGCAGCGCCGCCTGTGGGTTGTCTGCAAACATGCGGGCGCACGCCGCCTGAATCGCCTCGACCGGGAAGGTGACCGGGGCGGGCAGGCCACCGGCAAACGAAATGACCTCAGGACGTTCAGTGATCTTGAGGATTTCCCGGATCGCCGAGCTGGTGAGCTGTTGTGCACGGCGGGAGAAGGTACAGGCGGAGTGGTCCATGGTGTGGTCCTTGTGTTGCGGCGCCCACCTCGTGAGCGGGCGCCGTGGGTGGGCAAAACGATCAGGATAGCAGGCAACGCCCCAATGGGCAGGGCCGATACAACGCTTAGGCGACTTCAGCGATCAGCTCGATCTCGACGCACGCGCCGAACGGAATCTGTGCGACACCGAAGGCGCTGCGGGCGTGCTTGCCGGCATCGCCAAACACCTCGGCGAACAGCTCCGACGCGCCGTTGGTCACCAGGTGCTGCTCGGTGAACTCTTGCGTGGAGTTCACCAGGCTCATGACCTTGACGATGCGCTTGACGCGGCTCAGGTCACCGCCCAGGTGCGTGTTCAGCGTGGCGAGCAGGTCGATGGCGATGGCGCGCGCGGCAGCCTTGCCTTCTTCGGTGGTCATGTTGGCGCCCAGCTTGCCGACCCACGGCTTGCCGTCCTTCTTGGCAATGTGGCCGGACAGGAAGACCTGGTTGCCGGTCTGCGCGGCCATGACGTAGGCGGCGGCCGGTGCGCCGGCGGCGGGCAGTTCGATGCCGAGTTGCTTGAGCTTGGCCTGGGCGTCGTGCGTGGCGGTCATGAGGACTCCTTGATGTGTTGGGTGAACAAATACGGGTAACGACGTTATCGGCGCACCGATGTCCGCCGGCCGATGCCGACCACGGCAATCACTGCCAGCGCAAACAGCACGGTGGGCGCATCGAGCGATTCGCCCAGCAGCAGCCAGCCGCCGATCAACGTCATGAAAGGTTGCAGCAATTGTATCTGGCCGACCCGCGCAACACCGCCCGCGGCCAGGCCGGAGTACCAGAACAGAAAACCGATGAACATGGAGAAGGCCGACACGTAAGCCAGCCCGATCCAGGCGCGGGACGAGGCATGCGCCAGCGCTTCAGCCTGGTGCGTAGAGGGCAGCCACGCCAGCGCGCCCACCATCGGCAGCAGCACCGGCAGCGAGATGACCAGCGCCCAGGCAATCGTCTGCGTGCCGCCCAACTCGCGCGAGAGCTTGCCGCCGGTCGCATAGCCGAGGGCGCCGGTCACCATGGCGGCGAACAGCAGCCAGTCGGCACGGTGCAGGGTGCCGGCACCTTGCAGCAACGCAAATGAGACGACGAGCACGCTGCCTACCATCGCGCACAGCCAGAATCCGGTCGACGGCCGCTCGCGCCCGAACCAGGCGGCAAAGATGGCCGTCGCCAGCGGCAGCAGGCCGGTGATGATGGCGCCATGCGCGGCCGGCACATCGCGCATCGCCAGCGAAGAGAACAGCGGAAAGCCGACGACCACGCCCATCGCCGTGACAGCGAGTTGCCACCACTGGCGACCCTGCGGGCGCTTGGCGGCCGAGAACGCGCCGGTCGCTGCCAGCAGGCCGAGCGCCAGCACGCTGGCCAGCACCGCCCGCACCAGTGCGACGAAGGTCGCATCCAGCTCGGCGACGGCCATGCGCGTGAACGGCAACGTCTGGCTGAAGATGGCCACGCCGATGAAGCCGAGCAGCATGCCCCGGCGTTCAGCGTGGTCGGGCGCATGGCCCAGAGGCAGGGTGGCGGACTTGTTCATGGCTGAGCACTCAGTCTGCAAAGGCCACGGCGACGCGGCGGTTCTGGCGGCTCTTCTTTTCGATCTTGGTGACGACCACGCGGCCGATCTCGCCGGTGGCACGCACGTGGGTGCCGCCGCACGGCTGGCGGTCGATGCCGTCGATATGGATGATGCGGATGGCCCCTGCGCCCACCGGCGGCGCCGCGCCGATGGTGCGCACGAGTTCAGGCTGCGCGGCCAGTTCTTCCGGCGTGATCAGGTCGATGCGTATCGGCGTATTGCGGCCGATCAGTTCATTCAGTTGCGTGGTAAGCGTGTCGCGGTCGAGCGTCGATTCGGGCAGGTCGAAATCGATGCGGCCCGAATCCGGCGAGATGCCGCAGCCCGTGACCGGCACTGGAATCAGCGAGCCCAGCAGGTGCAGGCAGGTATGCAGCCGCATCAGGCGGTGGCGGCGCTCCCAATCGATGGAGGCGGTGACGCGCGTGCCGGGGGCGAGCAGAGAGAGGTCGGCGTTGTCTGCTGGCACATGCAGCACGGTCTGGCGATCGGGGCTGTAGACCGTGTCGGCAATCGCCACGGTCTGGTCGCCACCCAGTGTGAGCACGCCGGTGTCGCCGGCCTGACCGCCGCTGCGGGCATAGAACACTGTGGCGTCCAGTTCGATGCCTTCCGGGTGCACGGCGACGACGGTGGCATCGCAGGTGGTGCGGTAGGCGTCTTCGTCAAAGCGTTTCAACGTTGGCATCGTGGGGTCTCCGATTCGCTGGGGGCGGAATTCTGACCTTGATCCTACCGAACTGTGTCTGTACAGTACCTGTACACTTTATCGTGGTGCTTTCTGTACAGTTTTTGCCTCGTTTCAGTCGACCCGTCATGACCGCCTCTTCCCGAATCGTCAGCCTGGATGCTCGCCGCGCCGCCGCCCGGCCGGTCGCGGAGCAACTGCCCGACCCGATCCCGTCGGCGCAGATGACGCTGGTCGACCAACTGACGGAGTGGGCGCGCATGCGCATCGACGAGCGCGTCTTCCGTGCCGGCATGCGCATGCCGTCGATCCGGCAGTTGGCGCAGGAGAAAAGCATTTCGCGCTTCACGGTGGTGGAGGCGTATGAACGGCTGGTGGCGCAGGGGTATCTGGAATCGCGCCGCGGCTCGGGCTTCTATGTGAAGGAGCGCCACACGCCGCTGCCTGAAGAGCAGCCCGCCGCGCCGCCGCTGGCGGTTGGGCGCAAGATTGACGTGACCTGGCTGTTGCGCAACATGTTTCTGTCAGCCGAGCCGCGCAAGTCGCCGGGCATCGGCTTTTTGCCCAACGGCTGGCTGGATGGCGAGTTGATTGCCAATGCGTTGCGCGCACTGGGCCGCCAGAACGGCAACCAGTTTCTGGCGCCGGGCTTGCCGCAAGGCTTCCTGCCGCTGCGCCAGCAGTTGCAGACGCGCCTGGCGGAACTGGAGATTGGCGCGCGCCCCGAGCAGATCGTCGTGACCTCGGGCATCACATCATCGCTGGATTTGATTGCGCGTCAGTACGTGCAGCCCGGCGATACGGTGCTGGTAGGCGATCCGGCGTGGTTCCTGATGTTTGGCCGCTTTGCCGCGCAGGGCGCACAGGTGATCGGCGTGCCCTACACCACCGAGGGGCCGGACCTGGTCGCGCTGGAAGGGTTGGTGCAGGTGCGTCGGCCCAAGCTGCTGATCATCAACTCGATCCTGCACAACCCGACGGGCACGTCGCTCTCCGCCGCCAAGGCATTCCAGTTGTTGCGGCTGGCTGAGCAGTACGGCTTCCTGATTGTGGAAGACGATATCTATGGCGACCTTGCACCGCCCGGACACCAGGGCACGCGCCTGGCAAGCCTGGACCAGTTGCGCCGGGTGATCTACCTGGGCAGTTTCTCCAAGACGCTGGCGATCAATTTGCGCGTGGGCTTTATCGCCTGTCACCCGGAGCTGGCCAAGAACCTGACCGATGGCAAGCTGCTGACGGGCCTGACTACGCCCGAGATCAACGAGCGCGTGCTCTACAAGATCCTCACCGAAGGCCAGTACCGCAAGCACGTCGAGCGCGTGCGCGGGCGCCTGGATCGCGCCCGGGATAGTGTGCAACGCAACCTGGAGCGCATGGGCCTGAAGCTGTTTGCGCAGCAGGGCGCAGGCATGTTCCTCTGGACCGACACCGGGCAAGACGCCAATGCCATTGCCCGCGCCGGGCACGAGCAGGGCTTTGTGTTTGCACCGGGGAGCCTGTTTTCGCCGTCGCAGATGCCGTCTACGTGGATGCGCTTCAACATCGCCACCAGCACGGACCCGGATATGCTCCGCTTCCTGGCCGAGCAGCTCGACCGGGGTGGGTAATCTCCCGGGGTTGAAAAGACGGCCGTACGCCTTATCTAGCCACACAAACATTCATGCGGACGCACTCTCGCAGTGCCGCCCGCTTCGCTTTCCATTTCCAGACTTTTTGCACACCACACACACATGAGCGCACCGCAAGAGAAGATGGCCTTCCAGGCAGAAGTGAAGCAGCTTCTGCATCTGATGATCCACTCGCTGTACAGCAACAAGGAAATCTTCCTGCGCGAGCTGGTTTCCAATGCGTCGGATGCGGTGGATAAGCTGCGCTTCGAGGGCATCGCCAACCCGCAACTGCTGGAAGGCGGTGGTGAGCTGGGCATCCGCATCGGCTTTGATGCGGCCGCGCGCACCATCACCATTGCCGACAACGGCATCGGCATGAGCCGCGACGAGGCCATCCGCAACCTTGGCACCATCGCCCGTTCGGGCACGCGCGAATTCTTCAGCCAGCTCTCGGGCGATCAGCAGAAGGACGCCGTACTCATCGGCCAGTTTGGCGTGGGCTTCTACTCGGCCTTCATCGTGGCCGACCGCGTGACGGTGGAATCGCGCCGCGCCGGCGTGGCCGCCAATGAAGGTGTGCGCTGGGAAAGCGCGGGCGACGGCGAATTCACCGTCGACACCATCGAGCGCGCCGAGCGTGGCTCCACCATCACGCTGCACCTGCGCGAGGGCGAGGACGATTTCCTCAGCGCCTGGCGCGTCAAGTCGGTGGTGCAGAAGTACTCGGACCACATCTCCCTGCCGATCCAGATGCGCAAGGAAGCGTGGGACGAAGAGAAGAAAGAGATGGTCGCCCAGGACGAGTGGGAAACCATCAACCAGGGCAGCGCCCTGTGGGCCCGCCCGCGCGCCGATGTGACCGACGAGCAGTACATCGCCTTCTACCAGCACATTGCGCACGAAGACGGCAAGCCGCTCGCCTGGACGCACAACCGCGTGGAAGGCCGCAGCGAATACACGCAACTGCTGTACATCCCGACCAACGCACCGTTCGACCTGTGGGACCGCGAGCGCCGCAGTGGCCTGAAGCTGTACGTCAAGCGCGTCTTCATCATGGACGACGCCGAACAACTGCTGCCGGGCTACCAGCGCTTCGTGAAGGGCGTGATCGATTCGGCAGACCTGCCGCTGAACGTGTCGCGCGAAATCCTGCAGGAAAGCCGCGACGTGAAGGCCATCCGCGAGGGCTCGACCAAGCGCGTGCTGGGCATGCTCGAATCGATGGCCGAGTCGGATGATGCAGCTGAAAAGGAAAAGTACGCCACGTTCTGGCAGCACTTCGGCCAAGTGCTCAAGGAAGGCATTGGCGAAGACCACGCCAACAAAGAGCGCGTTGCCAAGCTGCTGCGCTTCGCCTCCACGCACAACGAAGACAGCGCCCAGACCGTCTCCCTGGCCGACTACATTGGCCGCATGAAGGAAGGTCAGGACAAGATCTACTACGTGACCGCCGAGAACTGGACGGCCGCCAAGTCGAGCCCGCACCTGGAAATCTTCCGCAAGAAGGGCGTGGAAGTGCTGCTGCTGACCGACCGCGTGGACGAGTGGATGCTCTCGTTCCTGCACGACTTTGAAGAGAAGGAACTGGTGTCGGTGGCACGCGGCGATCTTGATCTCGGCGCCATGGAGGACGAAGCCGAGAAGGCCGAGCACGCCAAAGTGGAAGGCGAGTTCAAAGCGCTGGTCGAGCGCGCCAAGGCCGTGTTGACCGACAAGGCCAAGGACGTGCGCATCACGCACCGCCTGACCGATTCGCCGTCGTGCCTGGTGGCCGACGATGGCGACATCAGCGGCACGCTGGCGCGTTTGCTCAAGCAGGCTGGCCAGCAGGCGCCGGACAGCAAGCCGGTGCTGGAGCTGAACCCGACGCATCCGCTGGTGCGCAAGCTGGCGCTGCTGGAAACCATCACGGGCAACGAAGCCGATCGCGCTGCGTTTGAGGATCGCCTGCACGTGTTGTTCGATCAGGCATTGCTGGCCGAAGGCGGTTCGCTGACGGACCCGGCGGTTTACGTGCAACGCGTGAACCGTCTGCTGGCCTGATGCTCAAGCGATGCTTCCCGCCCGTGGTCGACGCGCACACACGCGTGTTGATCCTGGGCAGCCTGCCCGGCGAGGCATCGCTCGCGCAAGCGCAGTACTACGCCTACAAGCACAACCAGTTCTGGCGCCTGGCCGGTGAAGTCATCGGTCAGGACCTGCCGGGCATGGGCTACGATGCGCGCCTGCAGACGTTGCTGGCGCATCGCATCGGCCTGTGGGATGTAGTGGCCGAGGCCAAGCGCGAAGGCAGCCTTGACAGCAAGATTCGAGACCACGCCGGCAACGACCTGGCTGGCCTCATTGCATCATTGCCGGAACTGGCGGTGATCGCATTCAACGGCGGCACCGCTGCGCGCATTGGTATGAAGGTGCTCGGTGCGCATGGCGGTGGCCACCATATCCTCACACTTCCCTCCAGCAGCCCAGCACATACCATGGCCTACGCGGAAAAGCTGCGTGCCTGGCATGAGCTGTGGCCTTGGCTGGACGCGTCTTCCGTTTTTCCTCAGGCCTTACGCTGATCCACCAGGCTGTTCCAGAGCATGGCTGCACGGTTCCCGCTTCTGCAGTAGGCGAGAATGGGTTTGGGCAGCGTATCGACCAATGCGCCAAACGCGTCGACTTCTGCCGCGCCAATTTGATTCGGCACAACGGGCAAGTAGCGCGCTTCCAGGCCCAGTTCGCGGGCGGCTGCGGCAATCTCTTCAAAGGCAGGCTGATCGGCGCTTTCACCATCCGGGCGATTGCAGATCACGGAGCGGAAACCTGCACTGCGAATGGCCTTCAAATCCGCCGGCGTGATTTGTCGGGACGCGGCCACGCCATTGGATGCCGTGGACCGGCATTGCTCGATGGCGCGTTGAAAACACGCGATGGCGAAGTCGATGTCTTGCTCCGTCGTAAAACGACCGAGGCTGATGCGCACGGTGCGACCCGCTGCGTCTGCGTCCAGGCCCATTGCCGACAACACGTGCGATGGCGTACCCGCAGCAGAGTTGCATGCCGACGTGGATGACACGGCAAGATCGTCGCCCAGCATGAACGGGAAAAAGCCAGGCGCATTGACCGTCAGGCTCAGGGTGTGAGGAATGCGCAGCGCGACGTCAGCGTTGTGGACCACATCACCGAGCGCAAGCACCGATGCCTTCAGCCGCTGACTGAGCACCGCAATCCGAGCGGCTTCGCTCGCGAGTTCTTCCGCCGCCAACTCGCACGCGACCCCCATGCCGACGATCTGATGCGTTGCCAGCGTGCCCGAGCGCAGACCGCGCTCGTGTCCGCCGCCGTGCATCTGCGGCGCAATGCGGGATGCAATGTCACCGCGGACGTACAGTGCGCCGATGCCCTTGGGGCCATAGAACTTGTGTGCGGACATCGACAGCATGTCGATGCCGAGCGCACGCACATCAATCGCTGTCTTGCCGAGCGCCTGCGCTGCGTCGACATGGAGCAGCGCGCCCGCGGCGTGCACGATCTGCGCGATCGCGCGAACGTCGGTCAGCGTGCCCAGCTCGTTGTTCACCAGCATGAGCGAGACGAGTCCGGTCTCAGGGCCAATCGCCGCGGCCACCGCATCAGCGGTGATTTCGCCCTGCGCTGTCGGCGAGAGAAAGGTCACCGTACAGCCGCGCGTCGACAGGTTCGCCATCGTGTCCAGAATGGCCTTGTGCTCGATGCGGCTTGTGATCAGGTGGCGCTTGTCTGTGGCGTTGTCTGCGTAGCCCTTCAGCGCGAGGTTGTTCGATTCAGTGGCGCCCGACGTCCAGATGATCTCGTCGGCATCGGCACCAATGAGCGTGGCGACTTGTTCGCGGGCGTGCTCGACCTTGTTCCGCGCAAGACGACCGGTTGCATGTGAACTCGATGCAGGATTGCCAAACGCACCTTCCATGCCAAGGCAGGCGGTCATCGCCGCGATCACGCGCGGGTCGGCCGGCGTGGTGGCTGCGTAGTCGAGGTAATGCAGTGTGTTGCTATCGCTCATTTCGTTGTCTTGCTGTAGGGGCGGGGGCAAGGAAATGATACGGTGGATGGCCAAGAAAATTAGTTCAAAATCACCTATGAATTTGCCTTCTTGGTAGAAAAATGTTCCTTATAATATTCATGAAGGAAAAAAATTTTCTATTCAGCGGGAAGAGTCGCCCGCGCCAAGAAAAGGGTTGGGAAATGGATGCCATTGACCGCGAGCTGCTGAGGTTGCTGCAAGCCGATGTGACGCTGCCCATTGCGGAGCTCGCACAGCGTGTGAATCTGTCGCAAACGCCGTGCTGGAAGCGGGTGCAACGGCTCAAGGAGACCGGGGTGATTCGCGCACAGGTAGCGCTGTGCGATGCGCGCAAGCTGGGCGTCGGTACGACTGTGTTCGTTGCGGTGCGCACCGATCAGCACACCGAGAAGTGGGCGCAGCGTTTCACGCAGGTGGTGCGCGATATGCCGGAAGTGGTCGAGGTGTATCGGATGAGCGGGGAGGTCGACTATCTGCTGCGCGTCGCCGTGACGGGCATCGAGGACTATGACCGGGTCTACAAGCAGCTCATTAAGGCGGTACCGCTATCGGACGTCAGTTCGTCGTTCGCGATGGAGCAGATCAAGTATTCGACCGCATTGCCGGTGCGCGATGACGGGTAAGGTGGTGTGGTCGTGAGGGCTGCAATGCCGTCATTCGAGCCTGCGTCTCCCGTATGATTGGCGCCTGCCCACCTTGCCGGTGCGGCGCTCAATCCATTTCTGCGACTCCCACATGGCCCGTCTCAAACTCGACCTGCCGGCCGATCAGTTTTGCTATGACACGCATCTGACCGTACGCGTGACCGATATCAACTCGGCCAACCACCTTGCCAATGACTCGATGATCTCGATGATCTCCGAGGCGCGGGCACGCTTCCTGTACGAGTTCGCCAGCGAGGATGTCAGCCAGGAAGGGAGCGGCATCATCGTGACCGATCTTGCCACCATGTATCGCAACGAGGCACATGCGCGTGATCAACTGCTGTTCGAAGTGGGCGTGATGGACTTCAACAAGTACGGCGGCGACATCATCTTCCGCATCACGCGCCCGGCGGATGGCACGCTGATCGCCATGGCCAAGTCCGGCTTTGTGTTCTTCGACTACGTAAGCAAGAAGGTGGTGGCGATGCCGGAGGCGTTTGCGAGCCGGTTCCCGAAGGTGAACTGGGCGGAGTAAAGCCCCCCGCGCAGGACGGGCAACGATGGCACCCCGTTCGGCGCTATTTGGCGAGGCCTTCATACAGCCCCGTCACGTCATCCATGACCTGAAGAATCCGCTCGCTCGTGGTCGCGACGTTTCTCAACTGCTCCGCGCGCGTGCCTTCCGTCTGTTTGAGTGCCTCCGAAAAGAACAGCCACTGTGTGTTGGCAAGCTGCAGTTCGTTGCTGATCGCTGCGGTGTTCTGTGGCGTGGACGTGAGTAGGGCCTGCGCCGCCGTGAACTCCTTCATGGCTGCGTCCAGCTCCTGCGCCATCTGCGGGGAGGTGACATCCCAAGCGCGGAACATGCTGAGCTTGGCGATGCGTTGCGAGAGCATCCGTTGGCGGCCAGCCACGTTGATCAGCTTGCCGGTTGCCGTACCTGAATACTTCTCCAACTGCACCGTGCCTTGTTGCGCGAGCTTGAGCACGTCTTCGCTGGCCAGCGCGATCTTCCTTGCGTTGTCGACGCTCGGATCGCTGCCCGTGAGCAACTGCTTGTCAGCGCGCCACGTCTGCTCAAGTCTGGCGTAGGTGTCCTTGATTTCCGGCGTGGGTGCGAATGCCTTCAGCTCGGTGAGCTGGCGGTCGAACAGCGCGACGGATTGATCGAGAATCTTCTTCGAGCGCTCGACCTCCACCCCCAGCCCGATCTGGCAGTACGCCTTGGCCATGCGCTGCGACAGCATGCGTTGGCGGCCCGCCTTGTTGATGGCGGCGTTGATGGTCAGCGGCTGCGCGCAAGCGCTTCCGATCAGGCCAAACAGCAGGGCAGTGCAGAGCAGCACGCGGATGAAATGCAGGCAGGGCTTCAAGAGTGTCTCCGTGCGCTGATCAACGCAGCGACATGCGCCACGACGTTTTCGATGTCGGCGTTGGTGTTCGGTGTGCGCTCGTGCCGGAATGTGTGGTGTCGTTTGAGCCGACCACGTTGCGGATCAGTTGATCCATCTCCTGGATGATGTCTGCCAGCACGGTGGTGATGACCGAGAACTCCCGCCCGTAAGGGCCCGCGCGTGCGGCAGAGACGCGTGCATTCATTGCGACGATGTTGGCCTGCATCGAGATGCGGCCAAGGTGCTCGGCGATTTCCGTCTGCCGCTTGCGCAGGGCGACTTCGCACACGTGCATTTCTTCCTGGTAGGCCTGCGTGATGGTCTGCAGCAGTTCGAGCATGGGCGTGGCCTGCGTCACGAGTGCATCAAGGGAAGACGTCTTCTTGGCGCTGCCGGCAGATACGGTGTCCATGGCGGTCTTGGCCAGGGTGATGAACTCACGGATGCGCGCGTCGCCACGCGGGCTGCCGAAGTACAACTGCTGCAGCGCGCTGGAGAATGCGCCCGGCAAACGCGCGTTGCCCTTGACGAGATCAGCGTGGGCGGACTCGAACATCGACAGGCATGTGCGCGCGATGTCGAGTGCGGCCCCATCACCTTCCTTGCCCTGCGCAGCCAGCAGCATCTGCAACACGATCCGTTGCGACAACATGCGTTGCCGTCCGGACAGGTTGATCAGCTCGCCGATGGTCTCGACAGACACATCGGCCGGAAATGCCTGGGTGGAGGAAGCGTTCATGTCGTGCCTTGCAGGTGAAGTCGACGCTGGCGAATGCGCATTGACCAAAGAAAAAGCGCTCAGAAGCGACAGGCCTGCGAACCGGTTGCCCGGGCCACTGCCGTATCGCTTCGGAGCGCCGTTGCCCCGAACGCTTTTTGGGAAGCGTTGGATCGGGGCCGCCGTTGGCCCCGTGCTTGCTTATGCAATAGCTATGCCACATCTTGCGCACCGGCACGCTGGCCCTGAGGCGCATCGTGGAGCACCGGCGCGCACTCATCTCGTGCCGGATGCCTCATGGCGGGGCGTGTGTGGCTGTTGAGCAACCATGCAGCGCTCCGCCTACACTGTCGCCAGCGCGCCAATGCGCAGCGGCTGGCAAGTCCCGGGGACACGGGCGGCTGGCGGCGATTGACAGACCCAAGGAGAGCTTTGCCGATGACCACCCCGTCGATGTACGAATTTCTGGTGCCGACCGCGAACCGCATGCTGGGCAACCTGTCAGCCTTGCTCGACAAGGCGGCTGCCCATGCAGAAGCGAAGAAGTTCGACCCGGCCAACCTGCTGAGCGCGCGTTTGGCGCCAGACATGCATCCGTTCACGCGCCAGGTGCAGATTGCTTGCGACACGGCCAAGGGCGCAGCGGCACGTCTTGCAGGCACTGAGGCGCCTTCGCACCCGGATGTGGAGACGACGATTCCTGAACTGAAGGCGCGCATTGCCAAGACGCTGGCGTTCGTCAACAGCATCGACCCTGCAGCGTTTGTCGGCAGCGAAGATCGCCAGATCACGCTCAAGAGCCCGACGCGCGAACTGCAGTTCAGCGGCCTCGATTACCTGCGCGGCTTTGTGCTGCCGAACATGTATTTCCATATCACCACCGCTTACGCGCTGCTGCGTCATAACGGCGTGGAGATCGGCAAGTTCGATTTTCTCGGCCGCCCTTGAGCGACGCCTCACGGCAAGGACAACGCCGGCTGCCTGGTCACAGGCGCCGGCGTTTTTCTTGGCTGACGACTCAACCGAGTTGCTGCATGGTGGCGGCGTAGCTTGGGCGCGCACGCATGGCAGCCTGCCCGCGCTGGATGTTCGGGCGTTTGTCCAGCAGCGCCTTGGTTTCAGGGAACATCTCCAGATACATCGCAATTGGCGCGAAGAACAGATCGGCCATCGATACGGTGCTGCCGACCAGATAGTCGCGGTCGCCATAAGCTTGCTCAAGTGCGTCGAGCTGCGCCGCAATTTCCGGCAGCGCAGCGTCGATCACGGCGCGGTCTGGCTGCCCGTCAGCGCCCTTGGGGAAGACGTACTGCAGTACATAGCGGCGCACCATCGCGTCGTAGGCGTGGCAGTTGATCAGGCTGATCCACTGCTCACCGCGTGCGTGGGCGGTGGCGCCCCATTGCGGCAGCAGACTCGGGCCGTCGAAGGCTTCGTCAATGTAGCTGAGGATGGCGCGCGTTTCGTAGAACTCGATCGGGCCGTCACTGAACGCCGGCACGCGGCCGAACGGATTGTGTGCCACCAGTTCGGGCGTGTGCGGCGTGAGCGGGTCGAGCTTGTAGGGCACGCCTTTTTCGGCAAGCGCCATGCGCACTGTGCGGCAGTACGTGCTGCGGGGGTTGCCATAGACGGTGACAGTGCCTGCCGTGCCTTCGGGGTCAAGGTAGTCGTTCAGGCGGTTGAACACCGATTGCCAGCCGCCCATGTGGCCGTCGCGCGCTTGCGCATCGGGGAAGCCCGTATGGCGCATGTGCAGGTCGGTACCGCCGTCTTTGTCGGTGAGCGTGACTTCTATCAGCGTCTTTAGCTCGGACGACATGGAGCCGGCTTCCCACCACCACGTGTAGGCAAGAAAGTTGGCGCGATCGAGCGACTGGTATTCCCCCGCGGCGATGTGTTTGCCGCCATCGCGCCCGCCCATGACGATGCGGTATTGGCCACCGACGCGCGCATCTGTGCTGGCCTCCACCACGCCCATGCCGCGCGGACAATGCCAGACCGCCAGCGCGGCCTGATCGGTAAAGGCGTCGAATACCCGCTCGCGTGGCGCGCGGATGTGGCGGGTCATCTCCAGTTCGAAAGTGGCGGCGCGGTCCATGGTGGTCTCCGGGGGGCTGTTGTCAGTCCTTGGTGGTCGGGGTGTCCGCGTCTGGCGGCGCGGACGTGGCGTGGGTTTGCTCGACAAAGGCGACCAGGCGATCCAGGTTGCCTTCCCAATGCAGGCGATAACGCTCCAGCCAGCCGTGCGCATCGCGCAGGGCGCCGGGGCGCAGGTGGCAGATGCGCCAGCGTGCGTTGATTTCCCGCTCAATCAGCCCGGCCTCGGCCAGCACGCGCAAGTGCTTGGAGATGGCCGGGGCGGACATGTCGAACGGGCGGGCGAGTTCGCTTACCGGGGCTTCGCCTTCCGCCAGGCGCGCAAGGATCGCGCGGCGGGTGGGGTCGGCCAGGGCAGCGAACACGGTCGAGAGGGTGTCGTCTGATGTCGGCATGCGTTCATTTAACCAATGAGTTAATTGACTGTCAAGATCGGTTACATCGGGCGTTGCCGGTACTCGACCCGCAAACGTTAAGGAGAGGTCACGGCCGTGTTCCCGCGCATCTGTCACAATCGCGCCCGTGGCTGGCGCGGGGGTGCCGGCGCAATTCTGTTACCGGGCCTCAACATGCCGTTCGTTGGAATCAGCTTTCACGTCATCGTCGCGCTGTTCTTTGCCGTGCACGTCGTGCGCAGCAACCAGAACATGTACTGGCTGTTCATCCTGTTCGCGTTTCCGTTGCTGGGTAGCGTCGTGTACTTCTTCGCCATTTATCTGCCGGAGATGCGCCACTCGCGCGGTGCCCGCGTGGCCAGCCGTGCCGTTACCCAACTGATCGACCCGAACCGCGCCGTGCGCGAGGCGCGCAATGATTTCGACCGCGCGCCGACTGTGCAACACCGCCTGCGTCTGGGCGAAGCGCTGCTGGAAGCGGGCGATGCCAAGGAAGCGCGCCAGCATTTCGAGCAAGCGGCCACCGGCCCGTTTGCTGGGGATTCGGCCGTGCTGCTGGGTCTGGCCCGCGCGCAGTTCGCCACCGGCGATGCGGCGCTCGCCAAGGGCACGCTCGAGAAACTGTTCGAGGCGCATCGCGTGACGCGCCAGCAGCCCGATCCGACGCTGCTCTACGCCCGTGCACTGGCTGCTATCAACGCACCCAACACCCGCGACGCATTCGAGCAAGCTCTGACCTGTGCCAACGATGCCGCCGCCCGCTGCCTGTTCGGCGAATGGCTGCTCACCCAGAACAACGATGCCGACAAACAGCGCGCCCAGACGCTGTTTGACGATATCCTGCGCGACGCCAAGCACTGGACGCGCTACGCCAAAGACCACAATCGCGAATGGTTGCAGCGCGCTGCAGCCGCTCAGACTTCTTCCCGTTGATCCGCTTTATGACGCTGTTGAAACGTAAATCCATCGAGGCCGTGGCCTCGCGCCGTCCTGCTCGCGCCAAGCGCGAAGACCGTCTGGACCATGACGATGAACCGAAGCGCATGGCCCCGCGCTTTGCCCCGGTCACGTTCTCGGAACTGGCCGGCGTGCGCTATCTGCACTTCGGTACCGAGTGGGTGCAGGGCGCCATGCGCTTGTCCAAACCGGATGCCATCGAACTGGAATACGCCCAGCAGATGATGGCGTGGCTGCTGTTTCTCGATCCGAACTCACGCCCGGATTTCCATGTTGTGCAGTTGGGCTTGGGCGCTGCGGCGCTGACCAAGTTCTGCCATCGTCAGCTCGCGCCAGCACAGGTCACGGCGGTGGAACTGAATCCGTCGGTCATCGTCGCCGCACGCAGCATGTTCAACATGCAATTCGACGACGCGCGCCTGAGCGTGCTGGAGCAGGACGCCTATGACTGGGTGATGGACGCCAACCACCACGGCAGCGTCGATGCATTGCAGATCGACCTTTACGACGCCACCGCACGCGGCCCGGTGCTCGATACGCCGGCGTTCTACAAGGCTTGCCGCCAAGTGCTGCGCTCGCCGGGCGTGATGACCATCAACTTGTTTGGCGACCACACTAGCTTCCCGCGCAACATCGAGCGCATTTGCGATGCGTTCGACAACCGCGTGCTCGTCTTCCCCGAAGTGCACGACGGCAACGTGATTGCGCTGGCATTCAACGGGCCGCCGCTGCATGTGAGCTGGGAGGCCGTGCAAGAACGTGCTGCGGCGCTGCAGGCTTCGCTCAAGTTGCCGACCAAGGGTTGGGCAGAAGGGCTGCGCAACGCCAATGCGGGCCAAGACGGCATGCTGACGATCTGACATCACAGCAATTCGCCAATGCAAAACGCCCCGGACTTCCGGGGCGTTTGTTTTTGCGAGGCTGCGTGCTCAGGCCGCGTCGCCCATGCCGGGCATCTGATCAATGAAGCCGGTTACCACGTGCATGCGGTCGCCTTCAATGCGCACGAAGTCCGTGCCCTTGACCAGCGCCTGGCCGTCCGGCCCGAGCGTCCAGCGGAAACGGATCGTGTCCTGCACCACGTCCACGCCGCCA
This sequence comes from Ralstonia sp. A12, assembly GCF_000801955.1. GTDB lineage: Bacteria > Pseudomonadota > Gammaproteobacteria > Burkholderiales > Burkholderiaceae > Ralstonia. The sequence goes on along the minus strand of NZ_JSZO01000001.1, from coordinate 820,551 downwards.
TCACGTGCAAAGCGGAAGCCCGGAAACTTGGCCTGCACGCCAACGATGAGCGCATCGATGCCGTCATGGCCGGCGCCCTGCATCAGCGGGTCGACATAGGTGGCGCCTTCGGTCCAGGTCTGCGCGACGAGGGTGCGGCGTTGCGCGGTGTCGGTCGCATTCCAGGCCGCGATGTAGTGATCGACCAGCGTGTCGGCAAGGGTTTCGTTGGCGGCGAGTTGCGTGGCGGTCATGGCGTTTCTCCGTTCGAAGTGGGGGAGGCTGCAGAGCACGGTGATTCGTCTTCCGTGCTGCATGGCTTCATCTTCGGCACCGGCGTGGATGGTGTCGATTACGCGGCAGGTAATCACCGCATCCACGCCCGGAGAAACAGGAGGGAGGTTCGCTACTTGGACAGCAGCCGCATCGCTGATTCCAGCCCGGCAATGGTCACCGGATACATCCGCGTCTTCACGATCTGGTTGATGACCGAGATGGACTGGCGGTACTCCCACAAGCCTTCCGGCTCGGGGTTGAGCCAGACGAATTTCGGGAACTGCTCGATCAGCCGCTTGAGCCACGTGGCGCCGGCTTCGGCGTTGTTGTATTCCACCGAGCCGCCAGCCTGCAGGATCTCGTACGGGCTCATCGTCGCGTCACCCACGAAGATCAGCTTGTAATCGGGCGGGTACTTGCGGATGACATCCCACGTGGAGAACCGCTCCGCATGGCGGCGGCGGTTGTTCTTCCACAGGTGCTCGTACACGCAGTTGTGGAAGTAGTAGTACTCGAGGTGCTTGAACTCGGTCTTGGCGGCGGAGAAGAGCTCTTCCACACGCTTGATGTGGTCGTCCATCGAGCCGCCCACATCCATCAACATCAGTACCTTGACGTTGTTGTGCCGCTCGGGGCGCATCTTGATGTCGAGCATGCCGGCATTGGCGGCGGTGGAGTGGATGGTGTCGTCCAGATCCAGCTCGATGTCCGCACCATCACGCGCGAACTTGCGCAGGCGGCGCAGCGCCACTTTGATGTTGCGTGTGCCGAGTTCGACGGTGTCGTCGTAGTCCTTGTACGCGCGTGCTTCCCACACCTTGACCGCCGTGCGGTTGCCCTTCGATGGCCCGCCGATACGGATGCCCTCCGGGTTGTAGCCGCCGTGCCCGAACGGCGACGTGCCGCCGGTGCCGATCCACTTGCTGCCGCCTTCGTGGCGCTCGTGCTGCTCGCCCAGCAGTTCCTTCAGGCGCTCCATCAGTTTGTCGAGACCGCCCATGGCTTCGACCTTGGCTTTCTCTTCCGGCGAGAGCTCGCGCTCCAGCTTCTTGATGAGCCAGTCGAGCGGAATGTCGGCCTTCCAGTCGACCGCGCCTTCCACGCCCTTGAAGTACGCGCCGAAAGCCTGGTCGAACTTGTCGAAGTGCTTCTCGTCCTTCACCAGCGTCATGCGCGCCAGGAAGTAGAACTCGTCGAGCGATGGCGCAATGACCTGCTGCTTGAGCCCTTCAAGCAGCGTCAGGTATTCCTTGACCGAGACGGGCAGCTTGGCGTGCCGCAGGGTAAAGAAGAAATCGATGAGCATGTTGGTCTCCTGCTCAGTGTGAGGTGCCGCTCAGGTTCAGCAGCACCACGCCGCACACCACCATGCCGATGCCCGACAGCTTGGCCATCGACAGGCCTTCCTTGAACAGCATCACGCCCACGATGGCCGTTAGCACCGTACCCACGCCCGACCACACCGCATACGTGATGCTCATGTCGATGCGCTTCATGACGATCGCCAGGCCCCAGAAGGCGAGTCCGTAGCAGATGGCCGTGCCGATGATCCATAGCGGCTTGGAGAAGCCCTCGGAGAGCTTCAGGCACAGCGTGCCGATCACCTCGGCGACGATGGTGCCGGCCAGCAGCAGCCACGCGTTCATCGCGGCTGCTCCAGCTTGTATTGCAGATGACGTTTCACTGTTAGCCATTCCGATTCGATGATCGAGAACACCACCGTATCGCGAAAGCTGCCGTCCGGCATGCGCTGGTGATTGCGCAGCACGCCGTCCTGTTTCGCACCCAGGCGCGCGATGGCGGCGCGGCTCTGATGGTTCATCCAGTGCGTGCGGAACTCCACGGCAATGCAGCGCAGCGTCTCGAACGCATGCGTGAGCAGCAGCAACTTGCATTCAGTGTTGATGGCGGTGCGCTGGACGGACTTGGCGTACCAGGTGTGGCCAATTTCCAGCCGGCGGTTGGCTTCGTCCACGTTGAAGAGCCGCGTGGCGCCGACCACCTTGCCGGGCTTGCCATCATGCACCTCGCGCACGACAAAGGGCATGGCGCCGAGCCGCTCGCGCATGTCCAGCGCAATGGCCAGCCAATCGCCGGTTTTCTCAGGCGACGGCACAGAGGTGTACCAGAGCTTCCACAGCTCGCCATCAGCGGCTGCAGCGCGCACTTCCTCTTCGTACTCAGGGCCGAGCGGCTCCAGCCAGGCGTGCTGGCCGGCCAGCGTGACGGGCTCGATCAGGCGGGGCATGGCTCGGTCTCGTTCAGCGGTTGGCGCGGTTCATGAAGACCAGGCGCTCGAACAGGTGCACGTCTTGCTCGTTCTTGAGCAGCGCGCCATGCAGCGGCGGAATGGCGGCGTTCTTGTCCTGGCTGCGCAACGATTCCGGCGGAATGTCTTCGGCCAGCAGCAGCTTGAGCCAGTCGATCAGTTCAGAGGTCGACGGCTTCTTCTTCAGCCCCGGCAGGTTGCGCATCTCATAGAACGCGTCCAGCGCGGCCTTGACCAGCGCCGGCTTGATGCCCGGGTAATGCACATCGACGATGGCCTGCATTGTCTCGGCATCCGGAAACTTGATGTAATGGAAGAAGCAGCGGCGCAGGAAGGCGTCGGGCAGTTCCTTCTCGTTGTTCGACGTGATGATCACCAGCGGGCGATGCTTGGCGCGGACGGTTTCACGCGTCTCGTACACGTAGAACTCCATGCGATCCAGCTCGCGCAGCAGATCGTTGGGGAATTCGATGTCGGCCTTGTCGATCTCGTCGATCAGCAGCACGACCTGCTGGTCGGCCTCAAAGGCTTGCCACAGCACGCCCTTGACGATGTAGTTGCGGATGTCGTGGACCTTGTCGTCGCCTAGTTGCGAGTCGCGCAGGCGCGAAACGGCGTCGTATTCGTACAGGCCCTGTTGCGCTTTGGTGGTGGATTTCACGTGCCACTGCAGCAGCGGCATGCCCAGCGCGGCGGCCACTTCCTCGGCCAGCATGGTCTTGCCCGTGCCCGGCTCGCCCTTGATGAGCAGCGGACGCTGCAACGTCCTGGATGCGTTGACAGCAAGCTTGAGGTCATCGGTGGCGACGTACTGGTCGGAGCCCTCGAAGCGTGCGGACGGGGCAGGCGTGGTAGTGGGGTTCATCGGGCAAGCCTACTGGGCGGTAAAAGAATCGGAAACGGCCAGTATAAGAGAGTTTGGGCGTTTGCTGCCCAACGCTGCCAGGGCGCGCGGGCGCGCCATTCCCCGCTGTCAAGTCACGGGACCCCTAACTGGACTGGAAAAAAACGGGTGCGCTACAATGCGCCGGTTTGACACACCTCAAACGACCGTCTTAAGGCACCTTGCCTGCAGCCGGTGGAAGCGCCCAGAGAGACAGCCGGCTGACACAAGCTGGCAGGGCGAGCAGGATTCTGAAACTCCACGCTTAAGAACGAGATGAAAAAGATCCTCACCATGGCGGCCGCTTTGGGCGCATTCGGCGCGCTGGCTGCGTCAGCCACCGCTGCCGACGTCCAGGGCAATCCGGCCGCCGCTGAAAGCAAGGTCGCCATGTGCATCGGCTGCCATGCCATCCCCGACTACAAAACGTCGTTCCCCGAGGTGTATCGCGTGCCCTACCTGGGCGGCCAGAACGCCAAGTACATCGAGTCCGCATTGCATGCGTACCAGAAGGGTGACCGCAAGCATCCGACCATGCGCGCCATCGCCGGGTCGCTGACGGATCAGGACATCGCCAACCTCGCTGCGTACTACTCGCAGCAGACGGCTGCCACGCCCAACAACCCCCGGAAGTGACGAGGACGAACATGAAGAAGATCTCGCTCAGCTTGGGCGCGTTGATCCTGGGTGCTGCTGTGTCGGCACAAGCCGCTGATCTGGAAAAGGGCAAGCAACTGGTGGAGAAGGGCACGTGCGCGGCCTGCCACGGTGCCGGCCTGAATGCCCCGATCTCGCCAGACTACCCGAAGCTGGCTGGCCAGCACGGCGACTACATCTACCACGCGCTGCTGGCCTATCAGACCAGCAACAATCCGCTGATGGGCCGCAGCAACGCCATCATGGCGGGCCAGGTCAACAGCAACCCGGCCACCATCGGCGCGGACGGCAAGCCGCGTCCGTTCACCGAGGCGGAACTGAAGGACATCGCCGCCTATATCGAATCGCTGCCGGGCTCGCTGGTGCTCAAGAAGTAAGCCGGTGCATCGGCAAAGAAAAACCGCTCTTCGGAGCGGTTTTTTTATGGCTTCAGATTCAGCGGGCCGTGGCGCGCTTGCGCACGCACTCGATATACGCCTCGCCGTCGGGCGGCAGGCCGGTGCGCTGCGCCGTCCACAACATCTGGCCGAGGCATTCCATCACCTGATGCTGCGCCTCGTGCGGCGAATCCAGCCGTTGGGCCAACAACTCATACGCAGCACGAATGCCGCGCGGCTGGTCCACCGACACCTGTTCGCTGATCGACAGATGCATCGACAGGTGCAGGAATGGATTGCTCTGGCCGCTCTCAGGCGCGTAGTCGCGGGCGAGGGCGTCTTCGCCCGCATCCAGGGTGTCGTGATATTCGGGATGCTCTTGCATCCAGTCGACCGCCATGGCTTCAAGCGGCGTGATGATTTCGGCCTGGCGATGCTTGCGCCAGGCGCCGCAAAAGAATTGACGGACTTCGTCGCGGGAGGGATTAAACATGATCCCGCTATTGTACCGGCCCGCCTTGGTGCGTGCCGGGGCCCCGAGCGGCGCCAACGTTACAATGGCGGCCCACACCGCAGACGGCGACAAAACGCCGCGCACCATGAGACAACGCACCGATTCCACCCTCGCCGCACGCGCCGCAGACAAGCTGCTCGGTGTGCTGCTGATCGCCATTTCCGCCGCTTCGTTCGGGGCGATGGCGATCTTCACGCACTACGCCTATGCGAGCGGCGCCAACGTGGTGGGTTTGCTGATGGTGCGCTTCGTCGTCGCGGCACTGGCGCTGATGGTGGTAATGCGTGTGCGGCGCATCGGGATTCCGCCGTGGTCCCGTGTGCTCGGGCTGGCGGCCATGGGCGGCATTGGGTATGCGGGGCAGTCGTTCACGTTCTTCTCGGCGCTGAACTATGCACCGGCCAGCCTGGTGGCGCTGCTGCTGTATCTGTATCCGATGTTCGTGACGGTACTGGCGGCGGTGTTCCTGCGCGAACGGTTGACTACGGCGGCCATCGTGGCGCTGGTGCTGTGTTCGGTGGGCGCGGGGCTGACAGTGGGCGGTGCGGGCCTGTCGGGTGGCAGCCTGCTCGGCATTGCGCTGGGCGTGGCATCTGCCGTGATCTACTCGATCTACATCACCGTGGGCGCACGCGTGACGCACGGGGTGGACCCGCTGGCGTGTACCACGATCATCTGTGCAGCTGCGGGTGTCGTCTACACGGGCATGGCGCTGGCCGGTGCGCCGGCGCAGTTGCCGGGCACAGTGGGTGGCTGGGCTGCTGCGCTGGCAATTGCCGGACTGTCGACGGTGGTGGCCATCCTGACCTTCTTTGCCGGCCTGCAGAAGCTGGGCGCGGCGCAGGCGTCGATGCTCTCTACGCTGGAGCCGGTGGTGACGGTGCTGCTGGCTGCGTTGCTGCTGGGCGAGTCGATCGCGCCCACGCAGATGATCGGCGGGGCGCTGATTCTGGCCGGCGTGCTGTGGTTGACGCGTGCCGACGCGAAGCCCACGGGCCACCGCGCACAAGACATGGCCTGAGCTTCATCGACGGCTGCAAACAAAAAACCGCCCGGCCTTGTGCGAACTCGGCCGGGCGGTTTTGCATTGCACCTTCAGGCGATTACTTCTTCACGCCCTCCGGCAGACGCTGCAGGCCCTGCACCCGCATCAAGGCCGGACGGTCGGCCATCACGCCATCGTAGAACGAGGCCAGGTCACCCTTGAGCGCGGTGCGCGACGCATCGTTCAGATAGATCATGTGGCCCGACGGGTAGTTCTTGATCGTCAGGTTTTTGGCCTTGATGGTCGGGTCAAGCGGCATCTGCGCCAGCGTCAGCTCGGTCTGGTGGAACGGCGTGACGGCGTCGAAGTAGCCACTGGCTTGCAGCACCTTCAGGTCCGGGTTCAGGCTCATCGTCGAGGCAAGATCGCCTGCCGTGTAGAGCGTGTTGCCGCCGCCCCTGTTGGCACCGGTCGGGTCGATGTGGCTGAAGTCCCAGTTATTGAACACGGCGTCGTTCAGGTCCACGAACGACGAGGTCGACGTGTACTTGAGTTGGGTGTTCAGGTAGCTGTTCCACAGCACCGTGTAGGCGCCGCCGATGTTGGAGATCGACGGATCGTTGCTGCCTGAATTCGGCAGGATGAACGGTGCGATGCCCTGGCCCGTGTAGTTGGCGCGGCCGTCATACTGGCCGATCTGGATGCCCGGATTCAGCGTCAGGAAAAACGTGTACGGCGGGTTGTTGTTCTGCGACGGAACGTTGCCCAGTGCAGCCGGGTTGCCGAACGTCTGAATCAACGAGATCGGATCGGTGCCGATGTACGAGCCCATCGTCTGTGCGGCCTGCAGATTCAGGTTCAGGCGCACGTTGACGAGGCCGCCGTCTTGCGGGTTGGGCGCCTGCGCCAGCGGCGTGAGCGTGTTGTCCGCGTAGTTGCGGGCCTGGACCATGTAGCTGTCGAGGTCGCCCGGCGGCGGGTTGCCCGTCGTCTTCTTCCAATACCAAGCGTCTGCGGCCAGCGTCGGGAAGGTGCCGATCGCCGAGAGCGCATTCGAGTAGTCGAGGATCGACGACTGTAGCGTGATGCCGTTCAGCTCGATGCCGTCTTCATGCAGGATCCACGACAGCACCGCGCTGCGTGCCGTGCCATACGACTCGCCGAACAGGAACTTGGGCGAGTTCCAGCGCGCGTTCTTGGTCAGGTAGCGCTGGATGAAGCGGTCGATCGAGTGCGCGTCCTGGTCAGTGCCCCAGAAGTCCTTGTTCTTGGCCGGGGCGATGGCGGCCGAATATCCGGTGCCCACCGGGTTGATGAACACGAGATCGGAGCGGTCAAGCAGGCTGTCCGGGTTGTCTGGCAGCTTGTACGGTGCCGGCGGCGTGAAGTTCGGGAACGACGATTGCAGGCGCTTCGGCCCGAACGAGCCCAGCAGCAGGAACACCGACGACGAACCGGGGCCGCCGTTATAGAAGAACGTCACCGGGCGCGGCTTGGACGGGTCCGGATTGTCCTGTGTGTATGCCACGTAGAACATCGTCGCATTGGACTTCGACGTGACGGGGTCGATGGTCGTCAGGTGGCCGGCGGTGGCCGTGTAGGCGATGCTCTTGCCGCCGATGCTCACCGTGTGGTGGGTGACGGCGGCGCTTTCGCCGGGGTCTGCAGCCAGGGCGTCATTGGGACCAGTGCCGTAGACGTTCGGGTCCACGTAGGGCTGATCGGGCGGCGTGGCTGCCGTCACCGGTGCGGTCGTCTTGCTGGAATCCACAGCGGTGCCGCTGGGGTTGGCCGTGGCGGAGGAGTCTGAGCCGCCGCAACCTGCCAGCAGTGCTGCAGAGAGCGCTGCAGCCAGAAGCGATGCGCCCAGGGCTTTGGGCAAACCTGCAAAATCACTGGTCGATAACCTGGATTTTTTCATGGCGATAAAGGCCTTTTTCAGGATGACGAACGCCATCACTTAAAACGGATAGTTTTAAGTTGGCTCCATATCTGATTTGCGTTTTGTAATATCGATTCAGCGCAAAGCAGATATTCTGATTTCCCGCCTCTTGCGGGGGAACTAATTCAATGCATTTTTATTCGGCAAAATAATCCCCCTGAAACCTGATCGGGTTTCAAAAAATAGGAACAGCGCCGGAGTCAAGGTGACAGGATGTTTGCGCAAAGCCAGTAATGGCAATGCGGAAACGTTAGCGCGAATGCATCCGCGCACTTTAGGGAAATCAAAGTGCGAATCCGGTTCGCTCAACCCTGCTGGTAATTCAATGACGAACGAAAAAGTAGTTCGTAAGGAAACCGTTGTAAAGGTCTGTTTTTCACAGTGTGTAGTTGACTGGTAAAAATGACAGTGCTCGTGCGATGGCGCGCTGCAATAACGACGATTAAATACAAAGAAAGCATGTCGTTTCTACTGTTGCGGTGAAGTTGGTGATTGCCGCGCCGCAATCCCTGGGTGCGCGTAGGGGCAGCGCGCGCGCAGTGCAGCGCATTACAATGCGCTCCTTGACTCTTTTCAGGAGCGCTTAGCAATGCCCATGCTTGAACCGTCCGTGCTGGACCAACTGTTCCATGAAGCCCGCACCCACAACGTGTGGTTGGACAAGCCGGTCGACGATGAACTGCTGAACACGCTGTACGAGACCGTCAAATACGGCCCGACCGCCGCCAACAGCACGCCGGCCCGCTTCGTGTTCGTGAAGACCGCGGCTGCCAAAGATCGCCTGATCCCGTGCATGTCGGCCGGCAATCAGGAAAAGACCCGCCAGGCACCTGTGGCCGTGATCGTTGCGTACGACACGCAATTCCATGAGCAACTGCCCAAGCTGTTCCCGCATGCCGATGCGCGTTCGTGGTACGCCGGTGACCAGGCCAAGATCAACGCTGCCGCGCTGATGAACAGCTCGTTGCAGGGCGGCTACCTGGTGATCGCGGCCCGCGCGCTGGGCCTGGATTGCGGTCCGATGGCCGGCTTCGATGCCAACAAGGTCAACGAGACGTTCTTCTCCGATGGCCAGTGGAAGGTCAACTTCATCATGAACATCGGCTACGGCGATGTGGAGAAGCTGCACCCGCGCAACCCGCGTCTGTCGTTTGAAGAGGCGTGCAAGATCGTCTGATCGACCTGCGTGTCGTGCTCAGAAAAACGGGGACTTGATGTCCCCGTTTTTCTATTCCTTCGGCGCCGGTGTCTTCGGCTTGAACTCGCATAGCGGCTCGATCGCGCAATGCCAGCACTCGGGCTTGCGTGCCTTGCACACGTAACGCCCGTGCAGGATCAGCCAGTGATGCGCATCCTGGCGGAATTCCTCCGGCACCACTTTCAGCAGCTTCAACTCAACTTCCAGCACGTTCTTGCCCGGCGCCAGCCCGGTGCGATTGGCCACGCGGAAGATGTGCGTATCCACCGCAATCGTCGGTACGCCAAAGGCGGTGTTCATCACCACGTTGGCGGTCTTGCGGCCCACGCCGGGTAGCGATTCCAGCGCGGCCTGGTCGCGCGGCACCTCGCCACCGAACTGGTCGAGCAGGATGCGGCATGTCTGCAGGATGTGCTTGCCCTTGGTGCGGTACAGCCCGATGGTCTTGATGTATTCGGCCAGCCCTTCCTCGCCCAGCGCCAGCATCTTGGCCGGTGTATCGGCCACCGGAAACAGCTTGCGCGTGGCCTTGTTCACGCCCACATCGGTTGCCTGCGCAGAGAGCAGCACCGCAATCAGCAGCTCAAACGGCGAGGTGTATTCCAGTTCGGTGGTCGGTGTGGGGTTGTTCTCGCGCAGGGTCTCGAAGATGGCGTGGCGCTTGGCGGGATTCATCGTCGGGGCAGGGCAGCGTTAGGGTTTGTCGGCGTCAGGTTTGGCGCCGTGCTCGATCTGGTCGGCGATGCGTTTTCGGCGGGCTTCGGCCTCGTCGATTTGGGCCTGCACGTCTGCCGGCACGTCGGTCACGTTGCGCGGACCTTGCCCGCGCACGGCCATCTCGGCTTGCTTCTGACGCGCGCGCTCAATGGCGGCCTGGATGATCGCCTTCTTGCGCGCTTGCGCGGCACGCTCGGCGTCATCGGCAGGTTGTTCTGCGCTCACCGCAACCAGCTTGGCGGCGGCTTTGGCGGCCAGGCGTGCTTCGTTCTCGGCCTGCTCGCGCTTGAGGCGCGCGTTGCGGAAGTCGTAGCGGTCGCGGGCGACGTCGGCCTGTGCCTGACTCCAGGCGTCCCAGCCCGTGCGTTCGCCGGTGATGGGGATCATGTCGATGCAATCGACCGGGCAGGGCGGCACGCAGAGGTCGCAGCCGGTGCACCAGTCTTCCAGTACCGTGTGCATCGCCTTGGGTGCACCGACGATGGCATCGACCGGGCACGCCTGGATGCACAGCGTGCAGCCGATGCAGCGCTCGGGGTCGATGACAGCCACCGCGCGCGGTTGCTCGATACCGTTGGCTGGGTCCAGCGGCAGCAGCTCACCCGTGCGGCCAAGCACATCGGACAGGCGGCGGACGCCTTCCACGCCGCCGGGTGGGCAGCGGTTGGGCAGCGCCTCACCGCTCGCCATGGCTTCAGCGTACGGGCGGCAGCCGTTGTAGCCGCACTTGGTGCACTGCGTCTGCGGCAGGAGGTTTTCGAGCCGGTCGGCCAAGGATGTGGTCAATGTGGGGACCAAGGAAACCACGATGGGACTTCTCGTTTGAATAGCCTGCCATTATCGCCGATTTGCCGGCTGCGCAAGGGGTGCATGCCCTGACATTGGCCGCGGCGGCCATGTCTTGACCATATGACATAATCCTCAGGTTCTAAACGGACCGACGTGCCATGCCGTCTTACCCAGCCGCGCCGCTCGCCGACATTGATCCGGTCGATTCCTCGGGCGATTCCGCCACACCCCGCGCACGTCGCGACCCCGCCGGTACACGCCGTCGCATCCTTGCCGCAGCGCTTGAAGAGTTCTCACGTGGCGGCTTTGCCGGTGCCCGCGTCGACGCCATCGCCCGTCGCGCCGAGACCAACGAGCGCATGCTGTACTACTACTACGGCAGCAAGGAGAAGCTTTTCCTGACCGTGCTCGAACACATGTACTTTCGCTTCAAGCAGGCGGAAGAGCAGGTGCAGATCGAGTCGTCCGACCCGCGCGAGGCGGTCATCCAACTCGCGCGTTTCGTCTGGGATTTCTATTACGAGAACCCCGAGTTCATCCGCCTGCTCAACAGCGAGAACCTGCATGAGGCGCGGCACCTGAAGACGTCACCGCACCTGGGCGAGCTGGTCAATCCGGTCATCGATGTGCTACGTGGTGTGGTCGAGCGCGGTCAGCGCAGCGGCGTCTTCCACAAGGATGTGGATGTCTCGCGGCTGTATCTCACGATTTCCGCGCTGGGCTACTACGTGCTTTCCAACCGCTACACGATCAGCGCAGTGATCGGCCGCGATATTGCTTCGGCTGATGAGCATGAAGCCTTCGCGCAGTTGCACATCAAGATGCTGCTGGCGTATCTGGAGCGGCCCCAGGGCTGATTGGCACGCCACACCAAGACAAAAAAGCCTCGCGGTTGCGAGGCTTTTTCTTTGGCGTAGCTGGATCAGCGGGTCAGGCGACGGCCTTGATGCGCGGTGCGCCTTGATCGTACTGGCGGATGAAATCGCGCAGTTGCGGATACACCTGCTCGCGCCAGCGGCGGCCCGAGAAGATGCCGTAGTGGCCACACTTCGGTGCGGTCAGATGCTGCTTGCGTGCCTTCGGGATGCCGCTGCACAGGCCGTGCGCGGCTTCGGTCTGGCCGCTGCCGGAAATGTCGTCCAGTTCGCCTTCGATGGTGAACAGCGCGGTGCCCTTGATGTCCTGCGGGCGCACCGGCTTGCCGTCGATCACCCACGTGCCGTTGGCCAGGTGGAATTCCTGGAACACGTCGCGGATGGTCTCAAGGTAATACTCGGCGGCCATGTCGAGCACGGCGTTGTATTCGTCGTAGAAGCGCACGTGCGCTTCGGCGTCTTCTGTGTCGCCTTCGATCAGGTTCAGGTAGTAGTCGTAGTGCGACGAGACGTGGCGATCCGGGTTCATGGCCACGAAGCCTGCGTGCTGCAGGAAGCCCGGATAGACCTTGCGGCCGTGGCCCGGGTAGTTGGCCGGCACCGTGTAGATCACGTTGGTCTCGAACCAGCTATGCGACTTGTTGGTCGCCAGCGAGTTGACGGCGGTCGGGCTCTTACGCGCGTCGATCGGGCCGCCCATCATGGTCATGGTACGCGGCGTCTTCTCGCCGTCCGAGGCCATCAGCGAGATGGCCGCCAGCACCGGCACGGTCGGCTGGCACACCGAGATCACGTGCAGCTTGTCAGCGCCGATGTGGTTGATGAATTCGCGGATGTAGCTGATGTAGTCCGACAGGTGGAATGCACCGTGCTCGGCCGGCACCATGCGTGCGTCGATCCAGTCGGTCACGTACACCTTGTGATCCTGCAGCAGCGTGCGCACGGTATCGCGCAGCAGCGTGGAGTGGTGGCCCGACAGCGGTGCGCACACCAGCACGACCGGCTCATCCTTGAGCAGCTTGATGGTTTCGGCGTCGTCGGCGTAGCGCTTGAAGCGGATCAGGCGGCAGAACGGCTTCTCGATGATGGTCTGCTCGACGATCGGAATGTCGCGCCCGTTGGACTTGACAGAGCGGATGCCGAATTCCGGCTTCTCGTATTCCTTGCCTAGGCGATACAGCAGCTCGTAGCCCGCGGCATAGCGTTGTGCGCCGGGAACCATGGACAGCGGGCTCAGGGGGTTGGTAAAGGTCTTGGCGGTCGCCTGGGCCCAAGCCGTCATGGGGCTGAGCAGGGCGCGCTGGAATTCATGGAGCTGGTAAAGCATGGCTGGACCGATTCGTGGTGGCGGGATCAACGCAAACGATTATGCACCTCGGTGCATGATACTGCGATGCAGCAGAAACCCTGATAACAGAGTGTTGCAAGGTTTGTATGATGCGCCCGTGTCAGCCTAGCGTTATGCAGCAAAAAAGCGGCCGAAGCCGCTTTTCTTTTTGCAATTGCCCACTGGGCGTGGCGCTTACAGCACGTCGGCGATGGCGTTGACCACGGCGTCGATGTTGTGGGTGTTCAGCGCAGCCACGCAGATGCGGCCGGTCGACACAGCGTAGATGCCGTGCTCGTTGCGCAGGCGATCCACCTGGGCCGAGGTCAGGCCCGAGTACGAGAACATGCCGCGCTGGGCCTTCACGAACGAGAAGTCGGTCTTCACGCCCTTGGCGGCCAGCTTGTCGACCAGTGCGTTGCGCATCGACTTGATGCGATCGCGCATTTCGCCCAGTTCCTGCTCCCACATCGCGCGCAGCTCGGGGCTGTTCAGCACGCTGGCGACCACCGTGCCGCCGTGCGTCGGCGGGTTGGAATAGTTGGTGCGGATCACGCGCTTGACCTGCGACAGCACGCGGGTGGCTTCGTCCTTGCTGGTCGTCACGATCGACAGGGCGCCGACGCGCTCGCCGTACAGCGAGAACGACTTCGAGAACGAGCTCGACACGAAGAACGGCAGACCCGATTCAGCAAACAGTTGCACGGCCAGGCCGTCTTGCTGGATGCCGTCAGCAAAGCCTTGGTAAGCCATGTCGAGGAACGGGATCAGGTTCTTGGCCTTGATTACTTCAACGACCTGCTTCCACTGCTCGGTGGTCATGTCCACGCCGGTCGGGTTGTGGCAGCAGGCGTGCAGCACGATGATCGTGTTCGGCGCGTAGCTGTTGAGCGACGCCAGCATGCCGTCAAAGTTCAGGCCGTGCGACGGGGCATCGTAGTACGCATAGTTGACGACGTCGAAACCGGCCGACTCGAACAGCGCGCGGTGGTTTTCCCAGCTCGGGTCGGAAATGGCGACCTTGGCGTCCGGGTACAGGCGCTTGAGGAAGTCGGCGCCGATCTTCAGTGCGCCGGTGCCGCCCAGGGCTTGCGCCGTCACGACACGGCCTTCGGTGATCAGCGGGGACTCTGCGCCGAACAGCAGCTTCTGCACGGCCTGGTCGTAGGCGGCAATGCCTTCGATCGGGAGGTAGCCGCGCGGGGCAGCGGCGGCCAGGCGGGCCTTTTCGGCTTCCTGCACGGCGCGCAGCACCGGAATTTTCCCTTCGTCGGTGAAGTACACGCCCACGCCCAGATTCACTTTGGTGCTGCGGGTATCGGCGTTGAAAGCTTCATTCAGGCCCAGGATGGGGTCGCGCGGGGCCAGTTCGACGGCGGAAAAAAGCGACATGATGTCTCTACGTTCAGTTGGTTCGGAATCTGATGGGATGCTGCAGGCGGTGCACTGCGGACTCCGGGGCGGATCGCCCGGCGCAATAGGCACAAGGCTCGATTGTACCGAATACAGGCTCTAATCGCCCGAAAAATCCTTGCAGAACAGGGGCCTAAAGCGTTTCAGGGGCCGGTACAGATGTGCCGATCCGGATGTCCAAACGATTGCCGGAGGCGCGCGCTACACTAGACGATTGGTTGCAATTGCCGCCGCCGTCCTCATTTGTTGGGGACGTGCGAGTCACTTTGTCGACTTTCTGCGCTGCCATCCACCCCGCCGCCATGACCGATCTGAGCCAAGTCCCCAGCCCGCACGACGAGTCGAAATTCGTCACCTTCGAGGGCTCGCCGTTTCAGCTGTACCAGCCGTATCCGCCGGCCGGCGACCAGCCGGAGGCGATCCGCCAGATCGTCGAGAACATCGGGGATGGCCTGTCGTACCAGACCCTGCTGGGCGTGACGGGCTCGGGCAAGACCTTCACCATGGCCAACGTGATTGCGCAGGTGGGGCGCCCGGCCATCGTGTTTGCGCCCAACAAGACGCTGGCGGCGCAGTTGTATTCGGAGTTTCGCGAGTTCTTCCCGCGCAACGCGGTCGAATACTTCGTCTCGTATTACGACTACTACCAGCCTGAGGCCTACGTGCCGCAGCGCGATCTCTTCATCGAGAAGGATTCGTCGATCAACGAGCACATCGAGCAGATGCGCCTGTCGGCCACCAAGAGCCTGCTGGAGCGGCGCGACGTGGTGATCGTGGCGACCGTGTCGGCCATTTACGGGATCGGCAACCCGACCGAATACCACCAGATGATCCTGACGCTGCGCGCGGGCGACAAGATCAGCCAGCGCGACGTGATCGCACGCCTGATCGCCATGCAGTACACGCGCAACGAGACCGACTTTCAGCGTGGCACCTTCCGCGTGCGCGGCGATACGGTCGACATCTTCCCGGCCGAACACGCCGAGATGGCGGTGCGCCTGGAGTTGTTCGACGACGAGGTTGAATCGCTGCAACTGTTCGACCCGCTCACCGGGCGCGTGCGGCAGAAGATTCCGCGCTTCACTGTGTATCCGTCGAGCCACTATGTGACGCCGCGCGAGACGGTGCTGCGTGCCATCGAGACCATCAAGGCCGAACTGCGCGAGCGCTTGGATTTCTTCTACAAGGAAAACAAGCTGGTGGAAGCGCAGCGGCTGGAGCAGCGCACCCGCTTTGACCTGGAGATGCTGCAGGAGCTGGGCTTCTGCAAGGGCATCGAGAACTATTCGCGGCACCTGTCAGGCTCCGCGCCGGGCGAGCCGCCACCGACGCTGGTCGATTACCTGCCGCCCGATGCGCTGATGTTCCTGGATGAATCGCACGTGCTGATCGGCCAGCTCAACGGCATGTACAACGGTGACCGTGCGCGCAAGGAAACGCTGGCCGAGTTCGGCTTCCGGCTGCCTTCTGCCCTGGACAATCGGCCGCTCAAGTTTGCTGAGTTCCAGACCAAGATGCGGCAGGTCACGTTCGTCTCGGCCACGCCGGGCGATTACGAGAAGGGGCTTGTCAGCGGCACCGAGGTGGTGGAGCAGGTGGTGCGCCCGACCGGCCTCGTCGACCCGGTCATTCACGTGCGGCCCGCGACCACGCAGGTCGACGATCTGCTCTCGGAAATCCACCTGCGCGTGGAAGCCGGCGAGCGGGTGCTGGTGACCACGCTCACCAAGCGCATGGCCGAGCAGTTGACCGAGTTCCTATCGGAGAACGGCGTCAAGGTCCGCTACCTGCACTCGGACATCGATACGGTGGAACGCGTGGAGATCATCCGCGACCTGCGCCTGGGCACATTCGATGTGCTGGTCGGCATCAACCTGCTGCGTGAAGGCCTGGATATTCCAGAAGTGTCTTTGGTGGCGATTCTGGATGCGGACAAGGAAGGCTTCCTGCGCGCAGAGCGCTCGCTGATCCAGACCATTGGCCGCGCGGCGCGTAACGTGAACGGCACGGCCATCCTCTATGCGGATCGCATCACCGAATCGATGAAAAAGGCCATCGGCGAGACCGAGCGCCGCCGCGCTAAGCAGCTCGCCCACAATGAGGCCCACGGCATCACGCCGCGCGGCGTGGTCAAGCGCATCAAGGACATCATCGACGGCGTGTACAACGTCGACGATGCGCGCGCCGAACTCAAGGCCGCGCAAGAGGCCGCCAAGTACGAAGACATGAGCGAGAAGCAGGCGTCCAAGGAAATCAAGCGCCTGGAGAAGCAGATGCTCGATCACGCCAAGAACCTCGAATTCGAAAAGGCGGCGTCGGTGCGCGATCAGCTTGCCAAGCTCAAGTCGCAGCTCTTCGGGGCCAGCGGCGAAGACCATATCGTTCCGGCCGCCTGAACCTCTCGGGCGGTTGATGCGTCGGACATGCACTGCAGCCTCGCCCGAGGCCGGCGGCGGGGGAGTCATGACACAATTGCGGACACATATTCAGGCGCTGCGCGTCGCCTGATCGCGGCATCTACACGTTAAGCAGAAGCATCGGCCCAGGGAGTGGCCGAGCTGAGCGTGTCCGCCAACTAGGGAGTTTGATGTTCAAATTTTTGCTCAATCCGTGGCGCAAATGGCGCGCTTCCCGGCATGCCAGCCATCAACTCGATGCCATCCTGGCGCAGTTCGAGCCCACGCGCAGCCTGGCCGAACGCAATGAATGGCTGATCGAGCTGGCCTATTGGCTGCGCCGCGCAGACCGGCCCACGGGCGCCACGTCGGAATCGTGGCGCTACGCACGCCTGCGCTACCTGCTGCAGGTGCTGGAGAACAACCCAGAACTCGCCGAGCGCGTCGGGCAGACGTTACGCGCCATCGTGCAGGACAACGATCCGGTATCGCTGCTGTGCGACACGGGCCTGTCTTCGCGCTCTGGTTTCTGGGGCGAGCTGGTCGACCGTTGGCAGGCGCGCTGGCTGCCGCCCGCACCCAATCAGCCGCAATTGGCCACGTTGTTTGCACTCCTGTTCATCGGCCCGACCGATGCGCAGTGGGTGGATGGCCTGGACGATGAGCTGGTCACGCGTCTGCATGCGCTGTTCCGTGCCGGCTTGAGCGATGAGGATGAAGCCGCCGGCCAAACGCGGCTGGAGCGCAGCTTGGGGGTGGGTATCCAGATCCTGATCAGCCAGGTGCGGGCGGCGGGGTTGTCGCGTGGCATCCGGATGCGCATGGACCATCCAGAAGTCACGGATTCTCCGTTCTACCGGCTGGCGGATGCGGCCAACGCCATCTTCCTTGAACGCCCCGACGAGGCGCTTGCCACGCCGGAGCGTTTTCCGCAGCAACTCAACTACTTCCGCGCGGTGCTGGACCAATGCCGCACCGCCACCGCCAGCGTCTACCAGCATCTGGACGAGAACGGCGTCTCCGTCGAGGTCGTGTTCCAGGTCGAGCGCATGAAGGCGTGGCTGGGACGCATCGACCTGCTGCTGACAGCCTGGGCCGACGCAAAGGCTTCGCGCCGCTTCGCGCATTTGACGGCTGAGCTGGTATCCGCCAGCCAGCATCGCCGCAGCGTTGGTTACCTGATCCGCTCCACGTTTGCCGATCTGGCACGCAAGGTGGTCGAGCGCTCAGCCGAGAGCGGCGAGCACTACATCACCCGAGACAACAAGGAATACGGGGCGATGGTGAAGGCGGCGGCCGGCGGCGGTGTCATCACCGCGGCTACGGTCTACATCAAGTTCTTCATCGCGGGTGCGCACTTGTCCCGGTTCACCGAGGGCCTGTTCGCGTCGATCAACTACGCGGTGAGCTTTCTCGGCATCCACTTTGCGCACTTCACGCTGGCGACCAAGCAGCCGGCTATGACGGCGCCTGCGCTGGCGCATCGGTTGGACCAGGTGGGCCGCCCGGAAGGGCTGGACCGCTTTGTGGACGATACCGTGGCCATGATCCGCACGAACGCGGCAGCGATCGTCGGGAACCTCGTGGCGGTGGCGCCGGTGGCGTTTCTGGTGCAGTGGGCGGCGGGGCGGTTGTTTCATGCGAACCTGATCTCGCCGGAGAAGGCGGTGGCGACCATTGATTCGTTCTCGATTCTTGGACCAACGCCGCTGTACGCGATTTTCACGGGCGTGCTGCTGTGGGCGTCAAGCCTGGCTGCCGGCTGGGCCGACAACTGGTTTGCGTTGCACCGCGTGGGCGACGTGATTGCCCACCACCGGCGCCTGCGCTTCATGGTGGGCGAGCGTGGTGCGCATCGTATTGCCGGGTTCTGGAAACGCAACCTCTCGGGCATCGTGGCCAACGTGTCGCTGGGGTTCATGCTGGGGCTGGGGCCGGAGATCGTGTCGTTCTTCGGGCCGCACATGGAGGTGCGCCACGTCACGCTGTCGACTGGCGCGGTGGCAACGGCGGTGGGTGTGCTGGGCCCCAGCGTGATGCATACGGCCCCGTTCTGGCTGGCGGTGGCCGGCATTGCGCTGATGGGCGTGCTGAACGTGATGGTGTCGTTTGCGCTGGCGTTCAATATGGCCATGCGCTCACGCAACCTGCGCGGGCTTGATCGCAAGCGCATCACCGGTGCGGTGTGGCGGCGCATTCTGCGCGATCCGCTGTGCCTGCTCGTGCCGCGTGCCCCAACCGAGGCCACGCCGCCGGGCACCAGCACGCCGGCTTAATGTGCGTGCGTGGCGAGCACACCCAGCTCGCTGCGGAAGGGGATGGACGGTTGCGCGCCGAGCCGCGTGACCGACACGGCCGCCGCCGCCTGACCGAACGCGATGGCGGCATCCGGCGCCGCGCCCTCGGCCAACGCGGCCGCCAGCGCGCCAACAAAGGTGTCGCCGGCCGCCGTGGTGTCGACAGCTTGCGCAACAGGCGCGGGCATCAACAGACGCGTGGTGGCATCTACATAGGCAACGCCATGCGCGCCCAGCGTGACCATCACGTGTCGCGCGCCTTGTGCATGCAGGTCAGCCGCCGCATCCAGCGCGGCTTCAGGGGAATCGACCGAGCGAGCGGTCAGTAGCGCCGCTTCGGTTTCATTCGGGATCAGGTAGTCGCACGCCGCCAGCCAGGGTGTCGGCAGCGGGCCGATGGCCGGTGCGGGGTTCAGGATGACAGTCTTGCCCAGCCGGCTCCCGAGCTTGAGCGCGCACTCCACTGCATCCGGCGGCGATTCCAATTGGCAGATGATCACGCGGGCGCGCTCGAACGCCGCGCGTTGTGCTTCGATCATGGCCGGCGTGAGCAACTGATTGGCCCCCGCCACGATCACGATGGTGTTCTGGCCGCTGTCGGCCACCGTCACGCAGGCGATGCCTGTGGCCTCACCGGCATGTACCGACACCATCGACGTATCCACACCTTCGCGCCGCAGGCCGTCGCGCAGGGCCGTGCCATATGCGTCGTCACCCACGCAACCGAGCATGGCGACATGGCCCCCCAGGCGCGCTGCAGCCACGGCCTGGTTGGCACCCTTGCCACCAGGAATCGTCTCCAATGCGGGGGCCGCAACCGTTTGCCCGGGGCGGGGCAAGCGGGGCGTGCGGATCACGAGATCCATGTTGAGGCTGCCGACGATCAGCACGTCGGCAGCCGGGTGGGCAGAAGAGGCGGAAGGGCGCTTGGCCACCATGGCGGACTACGTTGAGAGAGAGGAAAGTGGTTCGATGTCAGGCCGCACGTGCCGGACGGGCCGGCTCGGCGGTCGACTCGCGCAGCGACAGCCGCGGCGGCAGCACAATGCGGCGCGCCTGCCGTTCGTCGACCGGATGGCGCATGGCGGCTTCGCTCAGGTGTTCGAGCAGCGTTTGGGCGGTGGTTTCGCCGAGCTGGCGGATCGACTGGCCGACGGTGGACAGCGCGGGGTAGACGTAGCGGCTGAGTTCGATGTCATCGAAGCCGATGATGGAGAGTGCTTTCGGCACCGGAATGCCCAACTCGGCCGCAGCACGCAGTGCGCCGATGCCCATCAGGTCGTTGCTGGCAAAGATGGCGGTGGGCATTTCGCCCTCGGTCAGCAGTTGGCGTGCGGCGCGGTAGCCACCGGGGCTGGTGAAGTCGCCTTCGGCAATGCGGGCGGAGGCTTCCGGCACACCGGCTTCGCGCAGTGCGCGATGGAAACCCGCCAGGCGGCCAGCCGTCACGCTCAGTTCCGACGGGCCGCTGATGCAGGCAATGCGCCGGTGGCCAAGCTCCAGCAGATGCTTGGTCGCCATGTACGCGCCTTCTTCGTGATCGACCTGCACCTGGTCGGCCTGGATACCTTCGGTCGGGCGGTCCACCATCACCACGGGCAGGGCGGATTCGCCCAGTGCCTCGATCAACGCGTTGTCCGGCCCGGCGCTGCTGACGATGATGCCGTCCACGCGCTTCTCCATCAGCACGCGCAGGTAGTCGCGCTGCTTGCGCGGGTCGTCGTCGGAGTTGCAGAGGATGACGCTGTAGCCGGCCGCAGCGCAGACGTCTTCAATGCCGCGTGCAAGCTCCGCAAAGTACGGGTTGGTGGCGGTCGGCACCAGCACGCCGATGGTGCGCGTAGTGCGGTGCTTGAGCGAGCGCGCCACTGCGCTGGGCACGTAGCGCGTGGCACGGATGGCCTCCTCCACGCGCTTGCGGGTCTCGGAGTTCACCGGCCTGGTGTTGTTGATGACGTGCGAGACGGTGGTGAACGAAACTCCGGCCAATGCGGCCACGTCCTTGATGGTTGCCATGTCGATCTCCTCTGTCTCTTTAGTGGTGCTTGCTACGACCGGATTGGTTGCCGGATCGGCTGTTGCGTCTGCTGCGATACGTATCCATGACCACGGCCGCGACGATGACCGCGCCCGTGATGATGCGTTTGGTGGGCTCGGAGGCGCCGATCTGTGCGAGGCCTGCCTCAAGCACCGAGATGATCAGTACGCCGAACAGCGTGCGCGCGACTGAACCGCGTCCGCCCATCAGGCTCGTGCCGCCGATCACCACGGCCGCGATCACCTGCAGTTCCATGCCCACGCCCGCGTTCGGGTCGGCTGCTTCCAGTCGTGATACCTGGAACAGCGCGGCCAGGCCCGACAGCAGCCCCATCAGCGCGAACACCGCGATCTTGTAAGGGTGCGGGTTCACGCCCGCCAGCCGCACGGCCTCTTCATTGGTGCCGATGGCGACGAGGTAGCGCCCGAACACCGTGCGCACCAGCACGATCTGGCCGATCACCGTGACCGCAATCGCAATCAGGAACGACGGCGCGATGCCCAGCGCGATCGGGTTGGCCATCCAGTCGACCGCGCTGCCGATGTAGGCGGTGCGCGAATCAGTCAGGCTGTAGGCGAGGCCGCGCGCCATTTCCAGCACACCCAGCGAGACGATGAACGACGGAATGCCCCAGTGCACCGTGACCGTGCCGGTCACCGCACCGGCTGCCGTCGCCACCACCACGCCCGCCAGCGCTGCGGGCAGCACGCCCCAGCCCAGCCTGGTCATGGCAATCGACAGCACCGAGGCCGCCAGCGCCAGCACCGAGCCCACCGATAGATCAATGCCGCCGATCATCAGGATGAAGGTCATGCCCACCGCCATCACCAGCAGGTCGGGGATTTCGTTGGCGATGGTGGTGAAGGTGGGCAGCGTGAAGAACGTGGGCGACAGCGTGCCAAACAGCACGAGCATCGCGATCAGCGCGGCCAGCAGCCCACCGATGGCGCCGAGCGACATGCCCACCGCGGCGCGTGATGTCGCTGGCGTGTTGTTGGTACCGGCCGGCGGCAGGGTGGAATCAGAGCGCATCGGCGGTCTCCGGAGATGACTTGGGGGCCGGCGGGTTGGATTCGCCGAAAGCGGCAGCGAGCAGGGCGTCTTGGCTCCAACCGCCGCGTGGGAAGATCTGCGTGAGGCGCCCGGCGCGCATGACGCCAATGCGGTCACACAATTGCATCAGCTCGCGCAGATCACTGGACACCACCACGAGGGCCTTGCCGCGTGCGGCCAGTGCATCGAGCAGGGCGTAGATATCGAACTTGGCGCCGACATCCACGCCGCGTGTTGGCTCGTCGAACAGCAGCACGGGCGTATCGCGCTCCAGCCAGCGGGCAATCGCTACCTTTTGCTGGTTGCCGCCGGAGAGTTCGCCTACTGGCTGCTCCGGCCCGGCGCAGCGGATGCGCAGCGCGCCGATGTGCCGCTCCGCCAGTGCTCGCTCGCGCGCAGGCTGCAGCCAGCCGCGCTTGGTCACGCCCGGCATATTGCCCAGTGCGATGTTGGTGGCGATGGGCAGGCCCAGCATCAGGCCTTCGTCCTTGCGGTCTTCGGTGAGCAGGCTGATGCCTTGGCGCACTGCGTCACCGGGCGAGTGGATACGCACCGGCTTGAGCGGCGAGCCCGCTTCGATGGTGCCAGCGTCCGCGCGGTCCGCGCCGAAGATCAGGCGCAGCAACTCCGTGCGTCCCGCACCCACCAAGCCAGCAATGCCAAAGATTTCGCCCGGCGCCACCTCGAACGACACGTCACGCACTGCCGATGCACGTGTGAGTCCAGTCACGCGCAGGGCGGGGGACCCATCGCCGGGCCACGGTTCGCGTACGGCACGTTCCCCCTCAGATGAAGCGGCGACGTCACGCCCGACCATCGCCTGAATCAACGCGTCTTGCGTGACGGTGGCGGCGGGCGCATCGGTCATTCGCTTGCCGTCGCGCAGCACGACGATGCGGTCGGCAATGCGCGCCAACTCATCGAGCCGGTGTGAGATGTAAATGATCGCCACGCCCTCGCGGCGTAGTGCGTCGATGCGCGCGAACAGCGTCGCACTTTCGTGCGCGCTCAACATGGCAGTCGGCTCGTCGAGGATCAGCACGCGGCAAGCGCTGGCCAGCGCGCGGGCGATCTCGATCATCTGCCGGTGGCCAATGCCGAGCGTGTCCACGGGTGTCCACGGATCGAGGTCCAGGCCGACACGGGCGAGGGCTTGCTCGGCCTGGCGGCGCAGCGTGGGGCGGTCGACAAAGCCCAGCCGGCGCGGCAACTGGCCGAGAAACAGGTTCTCGGCCACTGTCAGCGTGGGCACCATGCTCAGTTCCTGCAGCACCATGCGCACGCCCAGCGCTTCCGCCGCGCTGCGCGAAGCCGGCGCGTACCCCGTGCCCGCGAGCGTCATCGAACCGGACGTTGCCGTCTCCAGCCCGCAGAGGATCTTGGAGAGCGTGCTCTTGCCCGCGCCGTTCTCGCCCGTCAACGCAAGCACCTCGCCGGCGTACACGTCGAGATCGATCTCGCGCAGCACGGGGGCGGCGTAGTGCTTGCTGATGGCCGAGGCGCGCAGCAGTGGCGGGCGCGGTTCGTGGGCGGTGGACATGGCTGGCGGCGGCTTGCCTGTCTATCTATCAGGTCAGGCGCGCGTGACGAGGTTGACCGGCGTCTCTACAACGCCCGACAACTTCGCCTGCGGCGTCTTGGCGGCCAAGGCCTTCAGCGCGGTCTCGATGCCATACACCGCTTGCTGGTCGGCGTGCTGGTCTGCCGTGGCCACCACGCGCCCGTCGGCCAGCATGGCCTTGATGGCATCGATGTTGTCGTAGCCGCCAATCAGCACCTTGCCCAGCTTGCCCGCCGCACGCACGGCCGACACAGCGCCAATCGCCATGTTGTCGTTGCCGCACAGCAGGGCCTTGAGATCAGGCTGTGCACGCAGCATGGCGGCGGCCACCTTGTTGCCCTTGTCGATTTCCCATTCGCCCGACTGCACGCCGGTGACCTTCAGCTTGGCAGCCTCGGCCGCGTCCTTGAAGCCGGCAGTGCGCTGCTGGGCATTGGTGGTGGTCGGAATGCCCTCGATGATGCCCACCTCGTCGCCCGGCTTGAGCGCCTTGGCGACAAAATCACCCACCAGGCGCGCACCCTTGCGGTTGTCCGGGCCAACGAAGGGCACGTTCAGTCCCTTCTCCTTGAGCGCAGCCGGGTCCAGCCGGTTGTCGATATTGATGACGAGGATGCCCGCGTCCACCGCCTTCTTGACCACCGGCACCATCGCCTTGGAATCGGCCGGTGCCAGCACCAGCGCATCCACGCGCGCGACGATCATCTGTTCGACCAGGCGGATCTGGCCGCCGGTATCGGTCTCGTCACGAATGCCGTTGCACAGCAGCGTGTAGTCGGCGGCGTGCTCCTTCTGATGCTTGCGCGCACCGGTCTCCATGGTCAGGAAGAACTCGTTGGCCAGCGACTTCATCACCAGCGCCACTTTGGGGGGCTGATTGGCGGCACGCGCGAGTGAGAACGGCAGAGCAAGGGCTACAGCGGAGCCCGCGCCAAGTTGCAGGGCGCGGCGGCGACGGATATCCATGGTGTCTCCTCCAGGAAGGGGGCCTGTCTAGGGCTTGGGTGGAGGCGGTCGTCGTTACCCTGGGATTCGTAAGCTATTCCTAAGGGCAATCGCGCCGCGTCGTTCGCAAACGTTTGCGTATCCAACAGTCTCGGTGGCCCCGTAACAAAAGTCAATGGATTTAGGTTGTCCGTTGCATAAGGAAAACCCGCATTGGTGGCGCTTCGCGCATGGCGCTAGCAAGGTGCAGTGCAGGAGTGGCGAGATGGCCCTACCCGACGTGGTTGATTGTTTTAGTCCACAATACGGCCTGCCGCGCGGTTGCCCACCCAGGTGGGACCAGCAAATCCCCTTGCTGCGACGCGGAATCCCCCGACACCTTAGTTGACCGATTTTGTCGGGTTCCTTTATACTTGAGCAAAACGATCAGGTATTTCCCCGACGCTATGAGATTGACCACCAAAGGCCGCTTTGCGGTCACCGCCATGATTGACTTGGCGCTGCGCCAAGAGCAGGGTCCGGTCACGCTGGCTGGCATCAGCCAGCGCCAGAAGATTTCGCTGTCGTACCTTGAGCAACTGTTCGGCAAGCTGCGCCGCCACGAAATCGTGGAAAGCGTGCGCGGTCCGGGCGGCGGCTACAGCCTCGCGCGCCGTGCCGACGACGTTACCGTTGCCGACATCATCATCGCCGTGGATGAGCCTCTCGATGCCACCCAGTGCGGCGGCAAGGGCAATTGCGGCGGCGAAGAGCATGCCGCCGGGCAGAGCGGCCGCTGCATGACGCATGACCTGTGGGCGACGCTCAACCAGAAGATGGTCGAGTATCTCGACTCGGTGTCGCTGCAGAACCTGGTCGACCAGCAACGCGAACGCCAGCCCGAAGTGATTCAGGACATGCGTGACGCGCGCCCGGCCCGCCGCGAACGTGCGCCGGCCCGTGCCCGTAGCGTTGATACGTCCGTCACCACGTCGGTGGCCGCCGAGCCAGTCAAGCGTCCGCCGTTGGTCAACTCCGTTTTCAGCCTGGCGCAGTCGTGATTGCGCCAGCGTGAGGTCCGGCCACCGAGCCAGTCCCACACATAGAACATCGCCCCCCACACAAGGCAGACAAGATATGAGCACCCCGCATCTTCCCATCTACATGGACTATTCCGCGACGACGCCGGTGGACCCGCGCGTGGTCGACAAGATGATCCCGTACCTGCGTGAGAGCTTCGGTAATCCGGCCTCGCGCAGCCACCCGTTTGGCTGGGAAGCTGAAAAGGCTGTCGAGACCGCGCGCGAGCAAGTTGCCGCGCTGGTGAACGCTGATCCGCGCGAAATCGTGTGGACGTCGGGTGCCACCGAGTCCGACAACCTGGCGATCAAGGGCGCGGCCAACTTCTACAGCAGCAAGGGCAAGCACATCATCACCGTCAAGACCGAGCACAAGGCTGTGCTGGACACGACGCGTGAGTTGGAGCGCCAGGGCTTTGAAGTGACGTATCTGGACGTGCAGGACAACGGCCTGATCGATATCGAAGTCTTCAAGCAAGCCATTCGCCCGGACACCATCCTCGCCTCGGTGATGATGGTCAACAACGAGATCGGCGTCATTCAGGACATCGAACAACTCGGCGAGATCTGCCGCGAGAAGGGCGTGATCTTCCACGTCGATGCCGCACAGGCCACGGGCAAGGTGGTGATTGACCTGCAGAAGCTGAAGGTCGACCTGATGTCGTTCTCGGCACACAAGACGTATGGCCCGAAGGGCATCGGTGCGCTGTACGTGCGCCGCAAGCCGCGTATCCGCATCGAAGCGCAGATGCACGGCGGTGGTCACGAGCGCGGCATGCGCTCAGGTACGCTGGCCACGCATCAGATCGTTGGCATGGGCGAAGCCTTCCGCATCGCTCAGGAAGAGATGGCCACCGAGAACGAGCGCATCCGTATGCTGCGTGACCGCCTGTACCGCGGCCTGAACACGATGGAAGAGGTGTACGTGAACGGCGACATGGAAGCCCGTGTGCCGCACAACCTGAACATCAGCTTCAACTTTGTGGAAGGTGAGTCGCTGATCATGGCGATCAAGGACGTTGCCGTGTCGTCGGGCTCGGCTTGCACATCGGCATCGCTGGAGCCGTCGTACGTGCTGCGCGCCTTGGGCCGCAACGACGAACTGGCGCACAGCTCGATCCGCTTCACGGTCGGCCGCTTCACGACGGAAGAAGAAGTCGACTACGTGGTCGAACTGCTCAAGGGCAAGATCGGCAAGCTGCGCGACCTGTCTCCGCTGTGGGAGATGTACAAGGACGGCGTGGATCTGAACAGCATTCAATGGGCGGCGCACTAAGCGCGGCGTTTGACGGACAACGGATAAACGGCGGTACTGGTATCAGTAGGCGCCAGCCAACGATTGAAAGAGGTGTGAAATGTCTTACAGCAACCAAGTTCTGGACCACTACGAAAACCCCCGCAACGTCGGTTCCTTCGAGAAAGGCGACGACACGGTCGGTACCGGCATGGTCGGCGCGCCGGCCTGCGGCGACGTGATGAAGCTGCAGATCAAGGTCAACGAGCAGGGCGTGATTGAAGACGCAAAGTTCAAGACCTACGGCTGCGGCTCGGCCATCGCCTCGTCGTCGCTGGTGACGGAGTGGGTGAAGGGCAAGACGCTGGACCAAGCACTGGAAATTCGCAACACGGCCATCGCTGAAGAACTGGCCCTGCCGCCGGTGAAGATTCACTGCTCGATCCTGGCGGAAGACGCCATCAAGGCGGCTGTGGCCGACTACAAGGAAAAGCACGGCACTGCCGAGCAGAAGGCTGCTTGAGTGTTGGGCCGGATCGATAGAAAGGACGCAGCATGATCACCCTGACCGACAAGGCCGCGCAGCACGTCTCCCGCTACCTGACCCGCCGTGGCAAGGGTGTGGGCCTGCGCCTGGGCGTGAAGACCACGGGTTGCTCGGGCTTGGCTTACAAGCTCGAATACGCGGACGAGATTGCCGCAGAAGACCAGGTGTTCGAATCCAACGGCATCAAGGTGATCGTCGATCCGAAAAGCCTGCCGTACATTGATGGTACCGAGTTGGACTTTGCACGCGAAGGGTTGAACGAAGGCTTCCGTTTCAACAACCCGAACGTGAAGGACGAGTGCGGTTGCGGCGAGTCGTTCCGCGTCTGAGCGGGAAGATTTGAAGCAAGCGATTGTCGGTTTCGAGCGGGACGAGGAAGGCCACTGGGTCGCCCGTCTCGCTTGCGGACACGGCCAGCACATGCGCCATGATCCGCCCTGGCAACAACGGCCCTGGACCGAAACCGAAGCCGGGCGCGCCAGCAAGATCGGCGTGGTGGTGGAGTGCCTGAAGTGCGATCGGGGCGAACCGGTCGAATAAGCAACACAAAGGCGGCATAGCCGCTTTTTTTATTCATGAACTCCAGCGATACGCATTTCTCCCTCTTCGGTCTGCCCGAACACTTCGAGGTCGACGACGACACGCTGAACGCCGCGTACCGCACCGTGCAATCGCAGGCGCACCCGGATCGCTACGCCCATGCGGGTGACGCCGAGCGCCGTGTCGCCATGCAATGGGCCACGCGCGCCAACGAGGCGTATCAGACACTGCGCGATCCGCTCAAGCGCGCCACGTATCTGCTGCATTTGCGCGGCATTGATGTGCAGGCCGAGAACAATACGGCCATGCCGCCCGCGTTCCTGATGCAGCAGATGGAGTGGCGCGAGTCGCTGGGCGATGCCAAGGCCGAGCGCGACGTCGATGCGCTGGACTCGCTGCTCGGCATGCTGCGCAAGGAAAAGCGCACGCGCTACGCTGCGCTGGCGGGGCTGCTCAACGGTGACGGCAACAGCGCCGCAGCCGCAGATGCGGTTCGCCAGCTGATGTTCATTGAAAAGATCGAGCGCGACACTGCCGAGGCAATCGACCGGCTGGACGACTAGAACACGAGACTTTGCGACAATATTGGGTTGGGCACAGCCTGCTGCATTGGCAACCGCACCCGCGCAATCGAGACATCCCATGGCTTTACTGCAGATTTCCGAACCCGGCGAATCGCCCGCACCGCACCAGCGCCGTCTGGCGGTGGGCATCGACCTGGGCACGACCAACTCGCTGGTAGCGTCCGTACGCAGTAGCGTGCCGGAAGTGTTGCCCGATGATCAGGGCCGCCCGCTGCTGCCCTCCGTGGTGCGCTATCTGCCGACGGGCGGCGCGCATATCGGCTACAAGGCCCAGGCCGAAGCCGTGCGTGACCCGAAGAACACCATCATTTCGGTTAAGCGCTTCATGGGCCGCGGCCTGAAGGACGTCGTTCACATCGAGAACACGCCGTACGACTTTGTCGACGCGCCCGGCATGGTGCAGCTCAAGACCGTGGCCGGCGTGAAGAGCCCGGTGGAGGTGTCGGCGGAGATTCTCGCCACGCTGCGCCAGCGCGCGGAAGACACGCTGGGCGATGATCTCGTCGGCGCCGTGATCACCGTGCCGGCGTACTTTGACGATGCGCAGCGCCAAGCTACGAAGGACGCGGCCAAGCTGGCTGGCTTGAACGTGCTGCGCCTGCTGAATGAGCCGACCGCTGCTGCCATTGCCTATGGCCTCGACAACGCAGCCGAGGGCATCTACGCGGTCTACGACCTGGGTGGCGGCACGTTCGACATCTCCGTGCTCAAACTCACCAAGGGCGTGTTCGAGGTGATGTCGACGGGTGGCGATTCCGCGCTGGGCGGCGATGATTTCGACCAGCGCATCGTGTGCTGGATCGTCGAGCAGGCTGGTCTGCAGCCGCTGTCGGCCGAAGACACGCGCCTGCTGCTGAACAAGGCGCGTGCCGCCAAGGAATGGCTCTCCACTGCCGATAGCACCGAGGTTGACGCCGTGCTTTCCACCGGCGAGACCGTGCACCTCGTGCTGACCACCGAGACCTTTGCCGAGCTGACCGCCAATCTCGTGCAGAAGACGCTGTCGCCCGTGCGCCGCGCACTGCGCGATGCGGGGGTCACCGTGGAAGAGGTGAAAGGCGTGGTGCTGGTGGGCGGCGCGACACGCATGCCGATCATCCGACGCGCGGTCGGCCAACTGTTTGGCCGTACGCCGCTCACGAATCTGGACCCGGACCAAGTGGTCGCCATCGGCGCGGCCATGCAGGCCAACTTGTTGGCCGGTAACCGCGCACCGGGCGAAGACTGGCTGCTGCTCGACGTGATTCCGCTGTCGCTGGGCGTCGAGACGATGGGCGGCCTGGTCGAGAAGATCATCCCGCGCAACAGCACGATTCCCGTGGCGCGCGCGCAGGAGTTCACCACCTTCAAGGATGGCCAGACCGCCATGGCGATCCACGTGCTGCAGGGCGAGCGCGAACTGGCGAGCGACTGCCGCTCGCTGGCGCGCTTCGAACTGCGCGGCATTCCGCCGATGGTGGCGGGCGCCGCACGTATCCGCGTGACGTATCAGGTGGATGCGGATGGCCTGCTGTCGGTGGCCGCACGCGAAACGGTGTCGGGCGTGGAAGCATCGATTGCCGTCAAGCCTTCGTACGGCCTGGGTGATAACGACATCGCACGCATGCTGCAAGAAGGTTTCCAATCTGCCGAGGACGACATGCGACGCCGCGCACTGGCGGAAGAGCGTGTCGAAGGCGAACGCCTGCTCGAAGCGCTGACGCAGGCGCTGGCGGCTGATGGCGATCTGCTGTCGCCCGAAGAGCGTGCCGCCATCGATGCCGAAATCGCTGCGCTGCGCACCACCATCGAGGGCGAAGACCACCGCGCCATCAAGGACGCTGTGGATGCGCTCTCGCACGGCACCGACGAATTTGCTGCACGCCGCATGGACCGCGGCATTCGCAAGGCGCTGGCCGGCAAACGTATCGAGGAGCTTGGCTGACCGATTCACGATCGGCGGCCGTGTTCCCAACCTTTTATTGAACGAGTTTTTTCATGCCACAAATCGTCATCCTTCCTCACGTCGAGTACTGCCCGGAAGGGGCCGTGATCGAAGCCAAGACCGGCACGACCATCTGCGATGCGCTGCTGGGTGCAGACATCGAGATCGAGCACGCCTGCGAGAAATCGTGTGCCTGCACGACCTGCCACGTGATCGTGCGCGAGGGTTTCAACTCGCTGGATGAGGCGACTGAGAAGGAAGAAGACCTACTCGACAAGGCCTGGGGCCTGGAGCCGAACTCGCGCCTGTCGTGCCAAGCCAAGGTGGCGGATACGGACCTGACGGTCGAGATCCCGAAGTACACCATCAACCACGCCAAGGAAAACCACTGAGCCGCGCGGCCGGTGGTGGAACGGGAGCCTCAACATGAAATGGAATGACATCCAGCAGATCGCGGAAGCGCTGTACGACAAGTACCCGGACGTCGATCCGACGCGCCTGAGCTTCGTCGACCTGCACAACAAGGTCGTCGAACTGGATGGCTTTGACGACGACCACAAACGCGGCGGCGAAAAATTCCTTGAAGCGATCCAGCAGGCGTGGATCGACGAAGCGGAATAAGCGTGCAGCGCAAACGCACACGCATGAAAAAACCGGCCTGAAGGCCGGTTTTTCTTTTGGCGCGTGAGCGACTGCGAGTCAGCCAGCCACCAGCGTGCCGTTCTCGATATGCACGCGCTCACCAGCTTGGAAGCCCGGTGCTGCCTTGTAGGTGAAGCTGCGGTTCGTGCCGTTGTCCATGCGCACGTTCACGCGGTACTGGGTGTCACGGCTGTAGTAGTTTTCCGCCACGTGGCCCCCGTAGCCGCCCGCCACCGCGCCGCCCACCGTGGCGAGCGTGCGGCCGTTGCCGCGGCCGATCTGGTTACCCAGCAAGCCGCCCACGACTGCACCGCCAATCATGCCGAGGCCGGTTTCCTTGCCTTGCGTGGTGATCGGGGTGATCGACGTCACACGGCCAGCGTACGGGCTGGCTGTCGGGCGCGGCTGCTGCGTTTGTGCATAGCTCGGGCTAGTTGACGGTGCTCGCTCTGCATAGGCCGGTTGGCGTGCCGGCGAAGGCTGCGGCGCCATGTTCTGTGCCGGATACGGTGCGGCTTGGTTGGGCTGCGTCGTCTGGCCCGGAGCGGCCAGTGCCATCGGAGCGGAAGCGCCTGGCGCTGCCGTTGCCGATTGCGCTGCGACGTTCGGATCGGTGCTGCCCTGCGTAGCCTTCGAGATCGGCAGCACGCCGGTAATGGCGGCCACCGCCGTCAGGCTGGCGATGATCACGGCAACAGCGGCCGTGGCCATCAGCGGATGCATGCGGCGCGAATTCGGGGTCGGGGTCACTTGGCCCGGCGACGTGCCGCCGTAGGGTTGACCTTGGTTCGGTTGGATGTTGTTGTTCATCATCGTTCTCCTGCGGCCGTGATCGTTAGTGATCGTTTTGGCCCTGCGATGATCACAGTGTGGTTCATCGCCCAAACGGATGCCGTTTTAATTTGTAAGCATCTGTAGCTCGATTTTCTCTTTAAAAATCATGTGCTTGGCGCGCTTTGATACACATTGTAAAGTCAGGGGGATGTTACAAATAGCGGGGTGGGCGCGTGAACTGCGCTCGCGCGTGCAATGAAAAACGCCCCCGGAGGGGCGTTCTTTTCAGGCCAATGTTCCGGACGATCAGTCTTCGCGGCGCAGGTGCGGGAAGAGGATCACGTCGCGGATGTTCGGGCTGTCGGTCAGCAGCATCACCAGGCGGTCGATGCCGATGCCGCAGCCGCCCGTCGGGGGCATGCCGTATTCCAGGGCGCGGATGTAGTCAGCGTCGTAGAACATGGCTTCTTCGTCACCGGCATCCTTCTGTTCGACCTGCTTGCGGAAGCGTTCCGCCTGGTCTTCCGCGTCATTCAACTCCGAGAAGCCGTTGGCGATTTCGCGGCCGGTGATGAACAGCTCGAAACGCTCGGTGATGCCCGGTTGCGTATCGGAGGCGCGTGCCAGCGGCGACACTTCGACCGGGTAGTCGATGATGAAGGTCGGCTCCCACAGTTGCGACTCGGCCGTCTCTTCAAACAGCACCAGTTGCAGTGTGCCCACGCCGGCGTTCAGGAATTGCGGCGCGTTGGTGTCGATCTTGAACTTCTTCAGCTCGGCGCGCAGGAAGTCGACATCAGCCAGTTGCGCGTCGGTGTAGTGCGGCGCGTACTTCTGGATCGCTTGGCAAATCGTCAGGCGGTGGAACGGCTTGGCCAGATCCAGCTCGCGGCCGCCGTAGGTGAGGGTCGCGGTGCCCGAAGCGTCGATCGCGGCTTGGCGAATCAGGTTCTCGGTGAAGTCCATCAGCCAGCGGTAGTCCGTGTAGGCCGCGTAGAACTCCATCATCGTGAACTCGGGGTTGTGGCGCGGGCTCACCCCTTCGTTACGGAAGTTGCGGTTGATTTCGAACACGCGATCAAAGCCGCCAACGATCAGGCGCTTGAGGTACAGCTCCGGCGCGATGCGCAGGAACATCTGCATGTCCAGCGCGTTGTGGTGCGTGATGAACGGCTTGGCCGCCGCGCCGCCCGGAATCGGGTGCAGCATCGGCGTTTCCACTTCCATGAAACCGTTGCCGGCCATGAAGTTGCGCAGCGAGGCCATGGCCTTGGTGCGGGCACGGAAGGTGTCGCGCGTTTCCTTCGAGACGATCAGGTCGACGTAGCGCTGGCGGTACTTCACTTCCTGGTCGGCCAAACCATAGAAGTCGCCTGGCAGCGGGCGCAGGCTCTTGGAGAGCAGGCGCAGCTCCGTCACGGCGACGGACAGCTCGCCGGTCTTGGTCTTCATCAGCGTGCCGCGGGCGGCGACGATGTCACCCAGATCCCACTTCTTGAAGCTGGCGTAGACGTCTTCGCCTACCGCGTCGCGGCTGATGTAGAACTGGATGCGGTCGGTGCTGTCTTGCACGGTGGCAAAGCTGGCCTTGCCCATCACGCGCTTGAGCATCATGCGGCCGGCAATCGCCACTTGCACCGGCTCGGCTTCCAGTGCGGTCTGCTCAAGCTCACGGTACTTGGCTTGCAGATCGCCGGCGTGGTGCGTCGGGCGGAAATCGTTCGGGAAGGCCACGCCTTGCTGGCGGATCTCTGCCAGCTTCTCGCGGCGCTCGGCGATGATCTTGTTGTCATCCTGCGCGGGCACGACGGCGTTCGATTCGGCCGGGTTGTTCTGTTCGGTCATGGTGGTGATGAGAGGAGAGTCGTGTCAGGCGCTGAGGGTGAGGATCAAGCGGCGTAATTGCGCAGATCGTCAATCTCGGTCGCGCCAAAGTCGGGGCGGGCGAGGTAGGCGGCGATGCGCGCGGCGGCGTCTTGCGGCGAGACCAGTTCGCCATGCGCGTGCAGATCGCGGAAGCGCTGCACGCCGGCAAAGTCGGCGCCACGGATGGTGCGTTGCATGTCGGTGTCGATCACGCCCGGGGCCAGCGCCACGGCGCGCACGCTGGCGTCGCCATCAGCGTTGAGAGCGCGCACGAACATGTCGAGCCCAGCCTTGCCAGTGCAATACGCAGCCCAGCCGGCGATCGGCCGGCGCGCGGCGCCTGACGAGATCGCCAGCACGCGGCGCTGTGCGTTCCACGCGGCGGTGCCGCGCAGCATGGCAGCGGTTAGTGCGATGGGGCCCGCCAGGTTCAATTGCAGGTGCGGCAGCAGCGTGTCGGCGCGCAGCGTGTCGATGGTGCCGATCGGCTCGACCGCGCCGGCGTTGATCACCAGCGTCACGTTGGCGTGGGCGGGCAGGGCGGCCAGCGTCTTGGTCATCCAGGCCTCGGCGGCGTATGCGTCGGACAGGTCGACCTGGTCCCAGTCGAGCGTCACGCCAGCGGCAGCCGCCTGCGCGCGTAGCTCGGCGTTATCGCCGCGCGCCACGCAGATCAGGCGATGGCCGGGCTGCATCAGTGCCTGGGCCAGTGCGGCGCCCAGGCCGCGCGAGGCACCGGTCAGGATGAACAAAGACGTGTCGGACATGGCAGTCGTTCAGACTCGGTTAGACGCCTTGCTTCAGGCTGGCCTGAATGAAGGGATCAAGATCGCCGTCCAGCACCTTCTGCGTGTTGGAGATTTCCACGTTGGTGCGCAGATCCTTGATGCGGCTCTGGTCCAACACGTAGGAACGGATCTGGTGGCCCCAGCCCACGTCAGTCTTGGCGGCTTCCGCCTTGTCGGCTTCGGCCTGGCGCTTGCGCAGCTCGTGCTCGTACAGGCGCGACTTCAGCATCGTCATCGCCTCAGCGCGGTTGCGGTGCTGCGAACGGTCGTTCTGGCACTGCACGACGATGCCGGTCGGGATGTGCGTGATCCGCACGGCCGAATCGGTCTTGTTGATGTGCTGGCCGCCCGCGCCGGAAGCGCGGTACGTATCGACACGCAGGTCCGCCGGGTTGACCTCGATCTCGATCGAATCGTCCACTTCCGGGTACACGAAGATCGACGTGAACGACGTGTGGCGGCCACCCGCCGAGTCGAACGGCGACTTGCGCACCAGGCGGTGCACGCCGGTTTCGGTGCGCAGGAAACCAAAGGCGTATTCGCCTTCGATCTTGATCGACGCACTCTTGATGCCGGCGACGTCGCCTTCGGACTCTTCCAGCACTTCGGTCTTGAAGCCCTTACGCTCGCAGTACTTCAGGTACTGGCGCAGCAGCATCGATGCCCAGTCGCACGCCTCGGTACCGCCGGCACCGGCCTGGATGTCGAGGAAGCAGTTGGCGGCGTCCATCGGGCCGGAGAACATGCGGCGGAATTCCATGTCTTCGACAATGGCGCGCATGCTGGCGGCGTCGGCTTCGATGGCCTCGATGGTGTCGTCGTCACCCTCTTCGCGGGCGAGTTCGAACAGCTCTGCACCGCCGGTGAGGTCTTCGTCGAGCTTGGTCAGTGCCAGCACGACGGTTTCAAGCGACTTTTTCTCGCGGCCCAGCTCCTGGGCGCGTTTGGGGTCGTTCCAGACCTCGGGGTTCTCGAGTTCTTTATCGACTTCAACTAGACGTTCAGATTTGACGTCGTAGTCAAAGATACCCCCGAAGGTCGTCGGCGCGCGTCTTCAGGTCGGCCAACGTGTTCTGAATGGCATTGAGGCGTTCTGCTTCCATGGTGCAAAAAATCCGGTCGGAAACCAGAAATTATAGCGGAATCAAGGGGTTTCCCGCCTGCGCGAGGGCGTAAAAGCGGTGTTTCGGGCGGATTTCTATGACGGCCGCAGGTGACTTCGTGGGCTTCGGTTAGCATGACGCCCAATCCACGTGGTTTTTGGCGCGCCGCCGCAATGAAGCAATGATCATCCACTCGCTGCTCGATACCGATCTGTACAAGTTCACCATGATGCAGGTGGTGCTGCATCACTTTCCTGGTGCACACGTCGAATACCGCTTCAAGTGCCGCAATGCCGGCGTTGATCTGGTGCCGTTCATCGAGGAGATCCGCGCCGAAATCCGCCATCTCTGCACGCTGCGCTTTACCGAGGCGGAGCTGGAGTACCTGCGCGGCCTGCGCTTCATCAAAAGCGATTTCGTCGATTTTCTCGGCCTGTTCCACCTGAACGAGAAGTACATCGAGGTGCGCCCGGCTGTTGTCAATGACGTCGGCAACGACGGCCAGATCGAGATCGTGATCGCCGGACCGTGGCTGCACACGATCATGTTCGAGGTGCCGGTACTGGCCATCGTCAACGAGGTGTTTTTCAGCCGCACGCAGAGCCACCCGCAATGGGATGAAGGCAAGCGCCGCCTGACCAACAAGCTGGGCTCGCTCATGCGCCCGGGCCTGGAAGACTGCCGCATCGCCGACTACGGCACGCGCCGCCGCTTCTCGCACACCTGGCACGAGCATGTGCTGCTGGAGACGCGCACGCAGCTTGGCGCGCAGTACGCGGGCACCAGCAACGTCTATTTCGCCATGAAGCACGGCATGACGCCGTTGGGCACGATGGCGCACGAATACCTGCAGGCCTGCCAGGCGCTCGGCCCGCGCCTGCGGGATTCGCAGACCTTCGCGCTGGAAACCTGGGCCAAGGAATACCGTGGCGACCTGGGTGTTGCGCTGTCGGATACCTATGGCTTTGACGCCTTCCTGCGCGATTTCGACATGTTCTTCTGCAAGCTCTTCGACGGCGTGCGCCACGATTCCGGCGACCCATTCGAGTGGGGCGAGCGCATGCTCAAGCACTACGAAGACATGCGCGCCGAGCCCAAGTCGAAGGCGCTGATCTTCTCCGACAGCCTGGACATGCCCAAGGTCATCGCCCTGTTTGAGCGCTTCCATGGGCGCTGCAAGCTGGCCTTTGGCGTGGGCACCAACCTGACCAACGATCTCGGCTACACACCACTGCAGATCGTCATCAAGATGGTCCGCTGCAACGGGCAGCCCGTCGCCAAGCTGTCGGACGCGCCCGAGAAGACCATGTGTGACGACCCGGCCTATCTCACGTACCTCAAGCAGGTGTTTGGCGTGCAGTAGCGTGGCATGCAATCGGGCTCACGCGGGCGTCCAATAACTTTCAACGGCATTGCCTGGTGCTGGCGCGATGCGCTCACAACCGGCTCGTATAATCGACCGATCCCACGCAAGCCGTTCCGGACATGACCACACGAGCCGATTCCCCCACGCAGGATCCTGTTGATCCGCTCGACACGACCCGCGCACGCGACGCCATCTTCGCGCGCATCCGCAACGCGCAGCATCGTCCCGAGCAGCCCACGCAGGGCGAGCGCGATGCTGTGGCTGACTACCTCGCACGCCATCCGGCCGGTCCACGCCCGCCGATGCCCGAGAACCTCGCCGCCCACTTTGCCGAGCAGGCGCTGAAGATGGCTTCCACGCTGGAGTCCGTCGCCGCATTGGCTGATGTGCCCGCTGCCGCTGCTCGCTACCTGTCGGGACTGAACTTCAAGCCGCAGGCGGTGGCGTGGACGACGCTGCAATCGCTTGATTGGGCTACCGCTGGCATCAACGTTGAATTCCGCCCGCCTGTGCGTGAGCCGCAAGCCGACCATGACCACGGCGACCTTGTCGGCATCACCGGCTGCTTCTGCGCGATTGCCGAGACTGGCTCGCTGATGCTGCTGTCGGGGCCGGAGAACGTGGCCTCCGCGGCGTTGCTTCCCGAGACACATATCGCCGTGGTGCCGCAGTCGCGCATCGTTGCCCACCTGGAGGATGCCTACGCGCTGATGCGTGCGGAGCGGGGCGAATTGCCGCGCGCCACCAACGTCATCAGCGGGCCGTCGCGCACGGGGGATATCGAGCAGACCATCGTGCTGGGCGCGCACGGCCCGTACCGCGTGCACGTGATCGTCGTGACGGGCGCTTGACGCTCTGGGGCGGCCCAGGCAGCCCTGTCAAACATGTGTGTACGTTTCATCGGCTGATAGGCCCTAGGCGTTTACACTGGCGTCTTTGTTCGTGCGGCGCGTGGTTTCGCAGCGCGCCAACGTTTAGGAGAACGCCTACGTGAAACGCCTCTGGCCCCTTGTCTTCCTGTTTGTCTGTGGTCTGGCGCGTGCGGCCGACGTGAATGGCGCGGAGTTGTCGCTCGGGTGGGGTGTGCCGTTTGCCGGCATCCTGCTGTCGATTGCGATTGCGCCGCTTCTGGCCCCCAAGCTTTGGCACGACCACTACGGCAAGATCGCAGCAGCATGGGCGCTGGCGTTTCTGGTGCCGTTCGGCATCGGCTTCGGCGGTGAGGCGGCCATCGCCTCGGTAGTTCACGCGGCGCTTGCAGAGTACATTCCCTTCATCGCGCTGATCGCCGCACTGTATGTGGTGGCTGGCGGCATCTGTATTCGCGGCAACATCCACGGCACGCCCAAACTCAATACCGGCCTGATTGCGCTGGGCACGGGACTGGCCAGCATCATGGGGACGACCGGGGCAGCCATGCTGCTGATCCGGCCGCTGCTGCGCGCCAACGAGGCACGCCGGCACCGCGCACACGTCGTCGTGTTCTTCATCTTCCTGGTGGCCAACGCGGGCGGGGCACTGACGCCGCTGGGCGATCCGCCGCTGTTCCTCGGTTTCCTGCAGGGCGTCGACTTCTTCTGGACTGCGAAATACCTCTGGCGCGAAACACTGATGATGTGGGTGCTGCTGCTGGCGATCTTCTTCGCGGTCGACAGCTACTACTACCACACGGGCAAGGAAGAGCTGCCCAACATCACCGATGCCACACCGGATGATGCCGGCCCCCTGCGCTTCGAGGGCAACGTCAACTTCATCCTGCTGGCCGGCATCCTGGGCCTCGTGCTGATGAGCGGGCTGTGGAAGCCCGGTATCGTTTTCCACGTGATGGGCACTGAGGTGTTGCTGCAGAACGTGGTGCGTGACATCGGGTTGGTCTGCATCGCCTTGCTATCGCTGTGGCTCACGCCCGCCAGCGCCCGCACCGGCAACGAATTCAACTGGGAGCCCATCCTGGAAGTCGCCAAGCTTTTCGCCGGCATCTTCATCACCATCGGGCCGGTCATCGCCATGCTCAAGGCGGGCGTGGATGGTCCGTTCGCGATGATCGTTCGTCTCGTGAACGACGGCGCCGGGCAGCCGAACAACGCGATGTATTTCTGGGCGACGGGGTTGCTCTCGTCCTTCCTGGATAACGCGCCGACGTATCTCGTGTTCTTCAACACCGCGGGCGGCGATGCCAAGATGCTGATGACCGAAGGCGCTTCCACGCTGGCCGCCATTTCGGCTGCAGCGGTGTTCATGGGCGCCAACACCTACATCGGCAATGCGCCGAACCTGATGGTCAAGGCCATCGCCGAAAGCCGCGGCCTGCAGATGCCGAGCTTCTTCGGCTACATGCTGTGGTCGGTGTGCATTCTGGTGCCGATCTTTGTATTGATGACCTTCGTTTTCTTCCGCTAACCGAACGTGTGCTGAGCGTATGAAACCCGGAATCCTTGTCACCCGCGCGATGTTTCCCGAAGTGCTGGAACGCCTGCGCGAAACCTTCGACGTGATCGACAACCAGGCGGACGTCGTCTATCCGCCCGAGGCCCTGGCCGAGCGCCTGCAGGGCCGAGTGGGGTTGCTGTCCAACGCCGCCGACACCATCAACGCCGACCTGATCAACCGTGTACCGACGCTGCGCGCGGTGTGCAACATGGCCGTCGGCTACAACAACTTCGACCTCGCGGCGATGACGCGCGCGGGTATTCTCGCCACCAACACGCCGGACATCCTGACCGAGACCACCGCCGACTTCGGCTGGGCGCTGCTGATGGCGGCTGCGCGCCGCGTGCCGGAATCCGAGCACTGGCTGCGCGCGGGGCAGTGGAAGCGCTGGACGTATGACATGTTTCTTGGTGCCGAGGTGTACGGCAGCACGCTGGGCATTCTCGGCATGGGCCGTATCGGGCAGGCGCTGGCGCGGCGTGCGAGCGGCTTCTCGATGCGCGTGATCTATCACAACCGCAGCCGGCTTGCGCCCGAGATCGAGCAGGACACACGTGCCGCGTATGTCAGCAAGGAAGAACTGCTGAAGCAAGCCGATCACCTCGTGCTGGTGCTGCCGTATTCCAAGGAAAGCCACCATGCCATCGGTGCGGCTGAGCTGGCGCAGATGAAGCCGACCGCCACGCTGGTCAACCTCGCGCGTGGCGGCATCGTCGATGATGCAGCGCTGGCGCAGGCATTGGCTGAAAAGCGCATCTTCGCGGCCGGCCTTGATGTGTACGAGGGCGAGCCGAAGGTGCATCCGGCCCTGCTGGAAGCCGAGCATGTCGCGCTCACACCGCACATTGCCAGTGCCACGTTGGGCACTCGCCTCGGCATGGCCAACATGGCGGCTGACAACTTGATCGCCGCACTCGGTTTTGGCCCGCGCGCAGGCCAGCCGCCCAACCTGTTGAACCCAGATGCGCTGACTGTGCAGCGCACCGCTTCCTGATCGAACACCCCTATGGATTGGTTGGCTTTACTGACGTTGCTTGGCGTGGCCATCGTGGCCGTGCTGTGTGTGCTGATCTGGCGTGGCGTGTCGCGCCCGGCTGTGAACGATGTGTCGCCACTGCTGGCTGCGCTGCAGGATGGGCTCATGCGGGAGCTTGCGCGTGGCAACGAACGCATCGAGCGCGAGTTGCGAGGCGAGATTGCCGAGACCGCCCGCATCGGCCGCAGCGACGTCACGCAGCAGCTTGGCCAGTTCCAGCAAGTGCTGGCGACCCAACTCACCAGCGTCGCCACGCTGCAGAACAACCAGATCGACACGTTCGCCCAGCAGCTCACCAAGCTGACCGAGACGAATACCCAGCAGCTCGAAGCCGTGCGTCAGAGCCTGCAGCAGCAGGCCCAGCAGGCGCGCGAAGAGCAGGGCAATGCGCTGCGCCGATTCGGTGAGACCATGCAGCAGCAGCTCGCCCAACTGGGCGAGGGCAACGAACGCCGTCTGGCCGAGGTGCGCGCCACGCTGGAGCAAAAGCTCAAGGACATCGAGGCCAACAACGCCACCAAGCTCGACGAGATGCGCCGCACCGTCGACGAAAAGCTGCACGCCACGCTGGAGCAACGCCTGGGCGAATCGTTCAAGCTGGTGTCGGATCGGTTGGAGCAGGTGCACCGCGGCCTGGGTGAAATGCAGGCGCTGGCCCAAGGCGTGGGCGACCTGAAGAAGGTGCTGACCAACGTGAAGACGCGCGGCACCTGGGGCGAAGTCCAGCTTGAGATGCTGCTGGAACAGATGCTCACGCCAGAGCAATACGACAAGAACGTCGAGACCGTGCAAGGCACCGGCGCACGCGTGGAATTCGCCATCCGCCTGCCCGGCAAGACCGATGCGGACCGCGACGCCACCGTTTGGCTGCCGATCGACGCCAAGTTCCCGAAGGAACAGTACGAGCGCCTGCTCGACGCGCAGGAGCGTGCTGATGCGGATGCCGCTGCTGCCGCCAGCCGAGAGCTGGAAGTCGCAGTGCGCAAGGAAGCGCAGACCATCCACGAGAAGTACATCGCGCCGCCGGCTACAACCGACTTCGCGATCCTCTTCCTGCCGACGGAGGGCCTCTACGCCGAGGTGTTGCGCCGCCCGGGCTTGACCGATGAGCTGCAGCGCAAATTCCGCGTGACGGTGGCGGGGCCGACCACGCTCACGGCCATCTTGAACAGCCTGCAGATGGGCTTCCGCACGCTGGCGCTGGAAAAGCGTTCCAGCGAAGTCTGGCAAGTGCTGGGTGCAGTGAAGAGCGAGTTCGGCAAATTCGGCGACGTGCTGGCCGCGACCAAGAAGACACTGGAACGCGCCGTCAGCAACATCGAGCAGGCCGAGGTGCGCACGCGTCAGATGAATCGAAAGCTCAAGGCTGTGGAAGCGCTGCCGAGCGATTCCGCGCAGAACGTGCTGGGGCTGGAAACGGCCCCGGCGTTGAATGGGCAGGATGACGAAGCCGAGGCGGAATAGGCCATCAGCATTAGCATCAGCAAAAGAAAAGGGGCGGAAATTTCCGCCCCTTCTTTTTATCCGTAGGTACCTAGATCAGGTTTCTTCCGGCACGTCGCGCAGCAAGATTTCGATGCCGCCAAAACGCTCAGCGACCCAGTTGTAGGCATGGCAGGCGAGCCACAGCGCGCCAAAACCAACCAGCGCATTGAGTATCAATCCGCTCAGCACCACGATCGTCGGCAGTTCACCATAGCGGACAAAGCCGACAAAGAAGAACAGCCCCACGACCGGAAGCGAGAAACACAGGTAGACCAGCACCAGCGCACGCGCTGTGTGGGCGGGGTGGAGGTAGGCAATCTCCTTGGTCATCATGGCGTCACACAAGCTCAAACAGTCAAACTGGCGCAAAGTGTAGCGAATCGACCGACCCGCCGATACCCGCGCCCCGAGGGTGACGCAAAAAACCGACAACATGCGACGTTGCTTCCAGCACAAGGCGCCGTGAGCGCCACGCCCGCACCGTGATGGGGCTGCCCTATCGCAGCAACGGGCTAGACCAGTCCGTCGAACAGCAGGATCTGCACCGCATCGCCCGCGTTGACCTGCCCTTGCTCATGTGCGAGCACCACAAAGCAGTTCGCTTCACTCATGGAACGCAGCACGCCCGAACCTTGTTGGCCCGTCAGGCGCACTTCGAGCTGACCGCGATCGTTCAACGCCGCAATGGCGCGCTGATACTCCGTGCGGCCAGGGCGTTTGCGGATCGGTGCCACGCTCACGGCCGGCACCAGCGGCGCGCCCGGTTCGGTGGCACCCATCATGCGCAGCAGGGCGCCACGCACGAAGTGATAGAACGTCACCATCACCGCCACGGGGTTGCCCGGCAGGCCGAACAGGAATGCACTGCGGCCATTGGAAGCGATGCGCCCGAAGGCCATCGGCCGGCCTGGGCGCATGGCGATCTTCCAGAAGGTCACGTCGCCGAGCTTGGCCATCATCTGCTTGGTGAAATCGGCCTCGCCGACGGACACGCCGCCTGAGGTGATGATTGCATCGGCGTTTTCGGCGGCGCTGCGGAAGGCGGCTTCGAGCGCGGCCGGGTCGTCGCGCACCACGCCCATGTCGATCAGTTCCACGCCCAGGCGCGAGAGCATGCCGTGCAGCGTGTAGCGGTTCGAGTCGTACACGCAGCCCGCGTCGAGTGGTTCACCGATGGAACGCAGCTCGTCGCCGGTGGAGAAGAACGCTACGCGCAGCTTGCGGCGCACCGCCACTTCGGCGATGCCCAATGAGGCGAGCATGCCGATATCGGCCGGGCGGAGGATGCGGCCGGCCGCCAGCGCTGCGCTGCCCTGGGCGAGGTCTTCGCCGCGCAGGCGGCGGTTGTCGCCGGTACGTACGGCATCGCGGGCAAAGCGGACGGTGCTCGCATCGCACTGAGTGAATTCCTGCGGGATCACCGTATCGCAGCCGGCGGGCATGACGGCGCCGGTCATTACGCGTACGGTCTCGCCGGCGCCGGGTGCACCGTCGAAGGCGACACCTGCGTACGCCGTGCCGATGACGCGCAACGACACCTCACCTTCACCACGCGAGAGTTCTGTGCTGGCAAAGGCGAAACCGTCCATCGCCGAGTTGTCATGCGAAGGCACGTCGATGGGCGACAGCACATCTTCAGCCAGCACACGGTCGAGCGCGCTGCGGATCGGCACGCGTGCAAAGCCGCTGACCGGCTGCACGAAGCCGCGCATGATGGCTTGCGCTTGCGCGACGGGCAGTGCGTTCGGATCGTAATCGGACAAGCAGGAGACGACGGAGGCGAGGGTGGTCATGACGTCGGTGAGGGAGAGGGCGGCGCTCTAGCGGCGCTCGGCCAGGTGGTGCAGTTCTTCCAGCGTGTTGATGTTGGCGAAGGCGGCGGTGTCGTCGAACAGCACTTCCACCGTTGAGTGGCGCGCTGTCCAGGTTTCGATCTTACGGCCACCGCCTTGCAGGTAGGCGATCAGGTCGTCAGCCAGCAGTGCATCAATCAAACAGAATACCGGCTGTACCTGCTTGCGCGGTTGACCGTGTGCATCCGGCTCCATCGTCACCGGCATGGCGATACGCGCGTCGGCGTATTCAAGCGCGGCCGAGAGCTTGGCTGCAAGGTCGGTTGGCACGAATGGCGAGTCACACGGTGCAGTCAGCAGATAGCGCGTCTGGCATTGCTCCAGCCCCGCGAGCACACCGGCCAGCGGCCCGGCAAAGTCCGGCACCGAATCCACTACCACCGGCACGCCAAACGACTCGTACGCGGCCAGATTGCGGTTGGCGTTGATCAGCATGTGATCCACCTGCGGCGACAGGCGCATCAGTGTATGCATCGCCATCGGCGCGCCGCGGAAGGTCTGTAGGCCCTTGTCGACGCCGCCCATGCGGCTGCCCCGGCCGCCGGCCAGGATCAGGCCGGTGATGTCGGATGTCGGAATCATGTGGTTGGCTAAGCGGGCTCAGCCGCCGATGTAGGACATTTCGATGCGCCGGCCGGCCGGATGGGCCTGGCCGTTGGCACGCAGTTCGGAGTAGCGATCTGCACGGCCCTGCCAGATGGCACGAATCGTATTGGAGAGTTCGATGTCGGACGCGCCACCACGCAGCAGGGCGCGCAGGTCGAAGCCTTCGGTCGCGAACAGGCACAGGTACAGCTTGCCTTCGGTCGACAGCCGCGCGCGGGTGCAGTCGTGGCAGAACGCCTGCGTGACGCTTGAGATCACGCCGATCTCGCCCGCACCATCCACATAGCGCCAACGTTCGGCGGTCTCGCCGCTGTAGTTGGCGGTGACCGGCTCCAGCGGAAACGCTTCGGACAGGCGCTTGACCACCTCGGCCGAAGGCACGACGGAGCCCATCTCCCAGTGGTTGGTCGTGCCCACGTCCATGTATTCGATGAAACGCACGATGATGCCGCTG
This sequence comes from Ralstonia sp. A12, assembly GCF_000801955.1. Lineage (GTDB taxonomy): Bacteria > Pseudomonadota > Gammaproteobacteria > Burkholderiales > Burkholderiaceae > Ralstonia. Next base: position 775,770 of record NZ_JSZO01000001.1, on the reverse strand, counting down.
CCCCGGAAGTGGCGCGCCATCGGCACGATCTGGCTGTCGTTGTCGTCTTTCTTGACGACCATGTTGACCTTGATTGGCGCGAGGCCCACCTTTTGCGCGACCTCGATACCGTGCAGCACTTCACCCACGGCAAAGTCGACGTCGTTCATGCGGCGGAAGGCCGCGTCGTCGATGGCATCCAGGCTGACGGTCACGCGGTTCAGGCCGGCATCCTTGAGCGATTGCGCCTTGCGTGCCAGCAGAGCACCGTTGGTGGTGAGTGTCAGGTCCAGCGGTTTGCCTTGCATCGTGGTCAGGCGTGCCAGCATTTCGACCAAGCGTTCGATGTCCTTGCGCAGCAGCGGCTCGCCGCCTGTGAGGCGGATCTTCTCGACGCCGTGCTCAATGAACAGGCGCGCCATGCGCTCGATCTCTTCGAACGACAGCAACTCGGAGTGACGCAGGAAGCGGTAGTCCTTGTCGAACACGTCCTTCGGCATGCAATAGACGCAGCGGAAGTTGCAGCGATCCGTGACCGAGATGCGCAGATCGTGCAGCCGGCGGCCGCGCGTGTCTGCCAGCCAACCCTGCGCGGGGACGAGCATGTCCGGCACGGCAGGCACCGTGGCGCGATGGTGCTGGCCGTCGCGCAGATCGTAGAGGGGGATGACGGTTTCGGTCATGGTGTGTTGCGGCGCGTCAATCCAGAAAGCAGGACGATCACGCTGGATACATCTTCGAGTGTAGCGCAGCCCCTGTTTGACGCGGGGAGCACAGTTCTCGCTCCGCGCGTAGCGCACAGGAAAAAGGGCGGCCGAAGCCGCCCTCAGGCAACGCGCCGGCGCAGGGGTTGAGTTCCCCGCCGCCGGGTGAGGCGTTTATTGCTGATCAGCGCCGCTTGATGCGCGGCCGGTCTCGACCAGAATCATCGGACCTTGCTGGATCGGCGGCAGCGGCTTGCGCTCGCGCGGCACACGCGGCGCCACGACGGTGCGAGCAGCTTCTTCCTGTGCAGCCTGTAGCTTTTGTGCGTCCGTGTGAACCCACGTCATGCCAGCGTCGGTCAGCATGCCTTGCAGCGACTGAACCGACAGCGGCGATGCCTTGACCACAGTGCTGACCGGTGCCGGCGTTTCGGCCGGTGCCGTCACGATGGCAGCCTGAGCAGCTTCCACTGCCGGCGCAGCGGCCACCACGGCCGGTTCGATCGGCTGTACGGCAGGCATAGCGGACACCGGTGCCACGGATTCTGCCGCGTGCACGGGCTCATGCACCACCGGGGCAGCTGCCTCGACCGGCGCGAACGAGGTGGCTTGCACCGGCTCGGTCACGGTCGTGTGCAGAACCGATTCAGTGGGCTGGCCACCTTCGGGAGTTGCATGCACGTTGGCTTCCGCAGCAGCGTTTTCGCCGTCTTCAGCTTCGCCTTCGCCCTCACCTTCAGCGCGCACGCCTTCTGCGCCCTCACGGTCACGGCGATAGCGGTTGCGACCACGGCGACCACGGCGGCGGCGCTCTTCGCCATCACCGTTGCCTTCCGCGCCCGGAACCACGCCTTCTGCGCCAGTGGCTTCCGCGGGGGTCGTGGTGTCGAGCAGGGTCTGCGGCACTTGCGGAGCAGCAGCCTGGTCGATCAGGTCCTCGGCTGCCAGCGGGGCTGTAACTGCAGCGGCTTCCTTGGCTTGTTGGTCACGTTCGCGGTTTTCACGCGGCTCGCGCGGTTCGCGGGCCTCACGACCTTCACGCGGTTGGCGCTCACGGCGTTCCTGGTTGCGCTCGCGGCGGCCCTGGCCTTCACCACGGGCTTCCTGGCCTTGTTGCGGCTGGCGGGCTTCAGTGGTTTCGCGCGCGCCGCCTTCGACCTGCGCCGGTTGGCGGTTGCGATCGCGGTTGCCACGTTGGCCGTCACGTTGCCCTTCGCGCTGGCCTTGTTGCTGCTGACCTTCGCGGGCTTCGTTGCGGTCACGGCCCTGACGGTTGCCGTCGCGACCGCCTTGTTGTTGACCTTGACCCTGGCGCTCGCCACGTTCTGCACGTTCGCCACGCTGGCCACGGCCACCGCGATCCTGGCGGCCGCCACGGTCGCGGCGGTTGGCATCTTCAGCGCGTTGCTTCGGAGCCTCGGCTGGCGCTGCAACCACCGGCTCAGCCGGCTTGCCACCAAACAACGACTTCAGCCACGAAATGAAACCACCTTGCGCGGGCACCGGCGCAGCCACTTGCGGGGCAGCGGCAGCCTCGGTACGGGCCGGGCGCTCAGGACGCGGCACCGACACCGGCGCCGGTTGTTCCGGCGTGATGCCCTTGACGGCAGCTTCCTGACGCGGCTTCGCAGCTTCCTTGCGGGTGCTGTACGCGGTGTCGGCTTCCAGTTCCTTGGCGGCTTCCTCGGCCATCTTGTAGCTGGCCTTGGTGTCGTCCAGGCGTGGATCGTCGTGGCGCAGGCGCTCGAGCTTGTAGTGCGGCGTCTCCAGATGCTTGTTCGGGATCAGCAGCACATTGACCTTGAAGCGCGTCTCGATCAGGTTGATGTCCTGGCGCTTCTCGTTGAGCAGGAAGGCAGCCACCTCCACCGGCACCTGGCAGTGCAGCGCGGCGGTGTTTTCCTTCATCGCCTCTTCCTGGATGATGCGCAGCACCTGCAGGGCGGACGATTCGGTATCGCGGATGTGGCCCGTGCCGTTACAGCGCGGGCAGGTGACGTGCGAGCCTTCCGACAGCGACGGACGCAGGCGCTGGCGTGACAGTTCCATTAGGCCGAAGCGGCTGATCTTGCCCATCTGCACGCGGGCGCGGTCGTGGCGTAGCGCATCTTTCAGGCGGGTTTCGACGTCCTTCTGGGCTTTGCTCGACTCCATGTCGATGAAGTCGATCACGATCAGGCCGCCCAGGTCACGCAGGCGGAGCTGGCGGGCGATTTCGTCGGCGGCTTCGAGGTTGGTGCGCGCAGCCGTTTCCTCGATGTCAGCGCCCTTGGTGGCGCGCGCCGAGTTCACGTCGATGGCGACCAGCGCCTCGGTGTGGTCGATCACGATGGCGCCGCCCGAGGGCAACATCACCATGCGCGAGTACGCCGATTCAATCTGGTGTTCGATCTGGAAGCGCGAGAACAGGGGGACGTCGTCGCGGTATTTCTTCACCCGATTCATGTTGTCGGGCATCACCACGCTCATGAAAGCGCGGGCCTGATCGTAGATATCGTCCGTATCGATCAGGATTTCACCGATATCCGGCTGGAAGTAATCGCGGATGGCGCGGATCACCAGACTGGATTCGAGATAAATCAGCAGCGGGGCCTTGTTGTCGACGGCGGCGCCGTCCACGGCCTTCCACAACTGCATCAGGTAGTTCAAATCCCACTGCAGCTCTTCCGCCGAGCGGCCGATGCCGGCGGTGCGGGCAATGATGCTCATGCCGTCCGGCACTTCCAGCTGCGCCATGGTTTCGCGCAGTTCCTGACGGTCCTCGCCCTCGATGCGGCGCGACACGCCACCGCCACGCGGGTTGTTCGGCATCAGCACCAGGTAGCGGCCGGCCAGCGAGATAAACGTGGTCAGGGCCGCGCCCTTGTTGCCACGCTCTTCCTTCTCAACCTGAACGATCAGTTCTTGGCCTTCGCGCAGCGCATCCTGGATGCGCGCATTGCGCACGTCCACGCCGTCCTTGAAATAGGCGCGGGCGACTTCCTTGAAGGGGAGGAAACCGTGCCGCTCTTCGCCGTAATTGACGAAGCACGCTTCCAGCGACGGTTCGATGCGGGTGATGACACCCTTGTAGATATTGCCTTTGCGCTGTTCGCGCCCGGCGGTTTCGATGTCGATGTCGATCAGTTTCTGACCATCGACAATGGCAACGCGCAATTCTTCTTGCTGCGTCGCATTGAACAACATGCGTTTCATTGCAACCTCACTCCAATGCCGTGCATGCACGGCGCTTTATGGAGCACGCGAAGGCGGAGCGGGTGGTCAACGAATTGCCGGGGTGTCGGCCGATGAAAAGACGGCGCAACGGGGCACGGGCGAAAGAAATGAGGGCGTCACGGTGGGGATGGCAGGGCGAAATTGGCGTGCGCGGTTGGCGCTGCGTTTCGCTGGTTTGCGCGTCCTGTCACTCGTGCCGTGGGCCCAGCGCGTTTGTTTTACGGGCGGCGGGCCGGCGGCGGCGAGTCGCGTGAAGCGACCACAAAGAGCGAATTGACGGACGGCGTGTCCGGGCGAAACCCGCGGCGGGGCGAATCGGGCGGCGTGCTGCTTGTTGGAGTTTTGCCGCCGGACCGCCATGGCAACGCGGTAACCGGATACTGAGCCGGCCGGCACCAACTGTGGTGCGGCAAGGGCTTCTTTCACCAAGCGGGCGCCGTATGGAGACCATGTGGCGCCCGCTTTTGAATTCTGTTCTACCAGCTGCTCGTTCTACGCTGGCCGATCTTGCCGACGTGATCTTTGGTTCACGTCCTGCGCGATGGGACAGCGGTGCGTGCTGCTTTCGTGCCGATTGGACCGGCCACGTGATTAGCTTTGTAACACAAGTGGGCGGGGGTGCGGCACGTTCCGGACGGAAACGGTGGCTGTGTACAATAGCTGTTGTTTCGTCCCGACCGGCTTTGCTGGCGCCTAAACGACTGTCCAGCGAGAAAATTATATTGAAAATGAATGAGTTACGCCATCCATTTGATGGCCGCATTCAACAGGCCGCGCGTGACGCACTCGATGGCAAATCCGTCGCCTACGTGGAAATCGGTGAAGACGCCGAAGGGCAGCGCATCGACAATTTCCTGATGCGCCTGGCCAAGGGCGTGCCCAAGAGCCATATCTACCGCATCCTGCGCTCAGGCGAGGTGCGCGTGAACAAAGGCCGGATTGATGCCGAATACCGCCTGAAACTCGGTGATCTGGTGCGTATTCCGCCGCTTCGGATCGCTCAGCAGACTGAGGCGCCGCGTGCGGTGCCGGCGGCTGAATTCACGATTCTTCACGAAGATGCGCACCTGCTGGTGATCGATAAGCCGGCCGGCGTCGCTGTGCATGGCGGTTCGGGGGTTGCGTTTGGAGTGATCGAGCAGTTGCGTCAATCGCGCCCGGAAGCCAAGTTCCTTGAACTGGTGCATCGTCTGGATCGCGAGACCTCCGGTGTCCTGCTGCTGGCCAAGAAGCGCTCGGCGCTGGTGGCGCTGCATGAGCAGATTCGCGAAGGGCAACTCGACAAGCGTTATTTCGCTGCCGTGAAGGGTGTCTGGCCGCACAAGCGCCAGCACATCAAGTCGCCGCTGCACAAGTTCACCACGCCCGAAGGTGAGCGCCGCGTGCGCGTACAGGCCGACGGGCAGCCGTCGCATACGATTTTCAACAAGGTGGGCGTGTTTGGACCGTACACACTGCTCGAAGCCGAGCTGAAAACCGGTCGCACGCACCAGATTCGCGTGCATCTGGCACATGCGGGCTTCCCGATCCTTGGTGACGACAAATACGGTGATTTCGCGCTCAACAAGGCGCTATCGCGCGCAAATGCGTCGCCGCGGCTGGGGCGGATGTTCCTGCATGCGCACCGCCTGCAGTTGACGCACCCGCACAGCGGCGAAATCGTCACATTCAATGCGCCGTTGCCGGCCGAGTGCGCCGATTTCCTCAACGCGTTCCAATCTCAGAGTCCCGATTCCGATGCCTCAGCAGCGCTTTGACCTGATCGTTTTCGACTGGGACGGTACCTTGATGGATTCGACGTCGGCCATTACCCGGTCGATCCAGTTGGCGTGCCGGGATCTCGACCTGCCCGTGCCGGACGATACGCGCGCGAGTCACGTGATCGGTCTGGGCCTGCGCGACGCGCTCGAATATGCAGTGCCGACGCTTGACCCGGCGGACTACGGCAAGTTGGCCGAACGTTATCGTTTTCATTACCTCAGCCGCGATTCGCAACTGGTGCTGTTCCCGGGTGTGCGCGAGATGCTCGACGCACTGCGCCGCGAGAACTACCTGTTGGCCGTGGCGACTGGCAAATCGCGCATCGGCCTGCAGCGGGCGCTGGAAGTCACCGGCCTGACCGGCGTGTTCGACAACACGCGATGTGCTGACGAGACGTTCTCCAAACCGCATCCGGCGATGCTGCTTGAACTCACGCGCGACCTCGGCATGGATGTTGAGCGCACGGTGATGATCGGCGACACCACGCATGACCTGCAGATGGCTGCCAATGCAGGGGCCGCCGGTGTGGCCGTCACATATGGCGCGCATCCTGCCGACGTGCTGCATACGCTGACGCCGCTGTACTGCGCCCAATCGGTCGCTGATCTGCATCGCTGGTTGGCTGACCATGCCTGAGATGACCGAGCCGGTTCGCATCTGCGAGAGCGCCGTGCTGGAAGATGGCGGCCTGGGCGTGCGTTTTCCTGTGGAAGTGCGAGGGCGCACGATCAGCGCTTTCGTTGTCCGCTATGCCGGCGGTGTGCACGCTTACCTGAATCAGTGCGCGCACGTGCCAATGGAGATGGATTGGCAGGAAGGCCAGTTTTTTGAAAGCTCCGGGCTGTATCTGATGTGCGCGACGCACGGCGCCATCTACGAGCCGGACACTGGCCGCTGTGTCGGCGGGCCGTGCCGGGGCTCACATCTGTCCAAGCTCGACATTGCCGAGCGCGACGGCGGCGTCTGGTGGCAGCCCGATGCGTTGTTTCGTGCGCCGGCCCCCGCACCGGCGCCCGTTCCACCGGCATGATGGTGTCGCCAGTTCTCTCGACTTCTTCGAACGTTCCCCACTTCGTTTATGACCGACTCGAATCCGCCGAAAGGGCCTGAAAACGCACCCGAAGAGGGCGCCGGCAAGCCGGAAACACTGGAAGTTACGCAGCACGCCGATCACCCGCTCGAAGCCGAGCTTCGTGATTCGGCTGCCGGCAAGTCTGCATCGGCGGCTCCCGCGGCGGCCCCAGCGCAGCCAAGTGGCTGGGAGCGCGAGGTGCTCGAAAAAGTGCTGATGGCGACGGTGCGCGAGCAACGCGCTGCACGCCGCTGGCGCATCTTCTTCCGCTTTGTGTCGCTGGGTATCGTTGGTCTGATTCTCTGGGCGTTCGCCAGTTTTGAGGGCGAAACGGTCAGCACCGGCCGTCACACCGCTGTGGTGAACCTCGACGGCGAAATCGCCGCCAACACGAACGCCAGCGCCGAGAACATCAACGCATCGCTCGAAGCGGCGTTTGCCGACAACAACACGGTCGGCGTGATCCTCAAGATCAATTCGCCGGGCGGCTCGCCCGTGCAGGCGGGCATGATCAATGACGACATCCGCCGTCTGCGCGCCAAGTACAAGAACATCCCCCTGTACGTCGTGGTCGAGGAGATGTGTGCTTCGGGCGGTTACTACGTGGCCGCTGCTGCCGACAAGATCTACGTCGACAAGGCCAGCATCGTCGGCTCGATCGGCGTGCTGATGGACGGCTTTGGCTTTACTGGCCTGATGGACAAGATCGGTGTGGAGCGCCGCCTGCTGACGGCCGGCTCGAACAAGGGGATGCTCGACCCGTTCTCGCCGCTGCCGCCGCAGCAGAAGCAGTACGCGCAGGACATGCTCAACGACATCCACCAGCAGTTCATCGATGTGGTCAAGCAAGGCCGCGGCAACCGTCTGAAAGACGATCCGACGCTGTTCACGGGCCTGTTCTGGACCGGTTCGAAAGCGGTTGAGCTGGGTCTGGCCGATGGGCTCGGTAGTGCAGACTTCGTGGCGCGCAACGTCATCAAGGCGCCGGACGTGGTCGACTACACGGTCAAGGAGAACTTCGCCTCGCGCGTTGCCCGCAAGCTTGGTACGGCGATGGGTGCGGGGGCCGTCAAGGCGCTGGCCTCCACGGGCCAGCTCAAGCTGCTGATGAAGGAGTAAGCCGCACTGGCGCCTTCAGCGCGCCAGCAGCGAAAAGATGGCCGGCCGCTTGTGCAAGTCCATGCGGTCGGCCCGCCAATCGCTCACGGGCAGGGTGACTACCTGTTCGCTGGGCAGCGTTAGATCCACCGCGATGGACAGCAGCGTGCCCGGCGCGCAGCCAGCCTGGATCGCCTCCAGCAGCGCGCCATTGCGGTATGGCGTCTCGATGAATACCTGGGTTTGACCTGCCGAGCGCGAAAGCTGCTCAAGCGCGCGCAGCTTGGTTTTGCGCTCGCCCGCGTCAACTGGCAAGTAGCCGTTGAACGCAAAGCTCTGGCCGTTCAGGCCGGAAGCCATCACCGCCAGCAGAATCGAGCTGGGCCCCACCAACGGCTTCACACGCACCCCGTGCCGGTGGGCCAGTCGCACGAGATTTGCGCCCGGATCAGCCACCGCCGGCACGCCGGCTTCGGACATCAGCCCCGCATCCCGCCCGGCAATCACTGGCGCAAGCAGGTCCTTCAACTCCGATTCCGGCGTCTTGACGTTCAGTTCGCGGATGGTGATTTCCTGCAGCGGCCGCGCCAGCGGTGTGGTTTCCGCCAGTTTTTTGAGCAGGGCGCGCGCCGTTTTGGCGTGTTCGGCCACGAAGTAGTCGAGTTGCGCCGTGATCTGCTGCACGCCTGCGGGAATTACGTCAGGCAGCGGGTCGGCCGCATCGCGCAGGCCGAGCGTATTCGGGATGAGATAAAGCGTGCCGGCCATGGTTTAGACGAAAAGAGGGTAGTGCACGTTGCGCAGCATGCTGGTCAGCGCGATCAGCGGCAGGCCCACCAGCGCCGTCGGGTCCGACGATTCCACGCGCTCGAGCAGGGCAATGCCCAGGCCTTCGGATTTGGCGCTGCCGGCGACGTCGTACGGGTGCTCCAGGTGGAGGTAGGCGTCCAATTCCTCGTCAGAGAGGTCGCGGAAGGTTGCCAGTGTGCGTATGTCTTCACTTTGATGCTGCCCGGTGCGGCCGTCGTACAGGCACAACGCCGAGTGGAAGGTGACGGTGCGTCCACGCATCCAGTGCAGTTGAGCGAGCGCGCGGGCATGGTCGCCGGGCTTGCCGACCTGCTTGCCGTCCAGCGTCGCAACCTGGTCGGAGCCGATCACCAGGGCGCCCGGATAGTCCAGTGCCACCTTCTCGGCCTTCTGCCGGGCGAGGCGCAGCGCGGTCTGGTCGGGCGATTCGCCCGGAGCGGGGGTCTCGTCGATGTTCGGTACGACGATTTCGAACGGCAGGCGCAGGCGTTCGAGCAATTCCCGCCGATAGGGCGAGCTGGAGCCGAGAATCAACGGCGGACGCGAGGCAGAGGTCATAAGTGCTTGAAGATGCAGTGGATTTTGAGCGAAAACCTTTTGACGTCAGAGGTTTTTTCTCGTTATAATCCCGCGTTTCGCGGTTTGGCCGCGCAGTGTCGCAAACCGGGCGCCCAGGCGCAAGGTGTCGGAGCGACGCTCGAGGCGGCACAAATCAGGTTTTGCGCACCAACGGCTTCAGCGGGTTCGATCTGTGAATTTTCGTGCATTCGATCTTTTCGCGTTCATCCGCGCGGGCGAGCAGGTAAACGACACGGTCAACCTGACCGACATGCCCCGTCTGCAGGCTGAGCAAGCCGCCGATGCGCCGGCTGATGTCAACGGGCAGTTTCGTTGGCAGATGCAGGGCATAGTGCGCGAGGAAGCCACCGCGGGTCAGTCGCCCCGTCAGCGCCTCTTCGTTGATCTAGAGGTGGATGGCTCGATCTGGTTGCAATGCCAGCGTTGCCTGCACGCCTACGAGCAATCGCTGCCGGTGCGTACGCGCCTGGAAGTGATGCGTTCCGAGGAAGAGGCTGATGCGGCGCCGCTGGACGACGACGAGGCAGATGTCATCGTCGGCTCACGCAGCTTCAACCTGATCGCGCAGATCGAAGACGAGTTGCTGCTGGCGTTGCCGGTGTCGCCTCGTCATGCGGTCTGCCCGGATGAGGTCTTGCCGGAAGAGGCGGAAGCCGAAAAGAAGCCGTCGCCGTTTGCGGTGCTGGCCAATCTGAAGACCAAACATTAGGCGCACGCAGGTTTGCGCGCGTTGATGGCAGTACGTTTCACACGCCTACCGGAATGGCTACGCTCCGGCTCCGTGTGATGTGATAAAATCGATCAAATTGCTTAGGAGTCAGTCATGGCTGTTCAACAAAACAAGAAGTCGCCGTCCAAGCGCGGCATGCATCGTTCGCACGACTTCCTCACCACGGCCCCGATCGCTGTCGAGCCGACCACGGGTGAAGTCCATTTGCGTCACCACGTGAGCCCGAACGGCTACTATCGTGGCCGCAAGGTTGTGAAGACCAAGAACGACTGATGCGATTTGCCAGTTCTCTGGCAAGCGCGTTGGGTTGGTCTGAACGCACAGGTTCATGATGCAAACAAGAAAGCGGCAAGCCAATTTGCCGCTTTTTTGTTGAGCGAAATTCGGCAATGCGCGTACGGGTTTGTGTACCATACGGCGCCTATGGTCGGAAGCCGCACGTGAAACCGCAACTCAGACTCGCATGACCATCAAGCTTGCCATCGACTGCATGGGTGGCGATCACGGCGTTGGCGTGACGATCCCTGCAGCGATCCAATTCCTCGCCGCACACGAAGACGTCGAAATGCTGCTCGTCGGGCAGCCCGATGTCATTGCTGCGCAGCTCAAGCGACTTCACGCTACCGCGAACCCCCGCATCCATGTCGTCCCCGCCTCCGAGGTGGTGTCGATGGACGATCCGGTGGAGGTCGCGCTGCGCAAGAAGAAAGACTCTTCGATGCGCGTGGCCATCAATCAGGTCAAGGAAGGCGCCGCGCAAGCGTGCGTCTCCGCCGGCAACACCGGTGCCCTGATGGCCGTGTCGCGTTACGTTCTCAAGACGCTGGACGGCATCGATCGCCCGGCCATTGCGACCGCCATCCCGAACGAGAAGGGCTCCGGCACTACGGTGCTGGATCTCGGTGCCAACGCAGATTGCGAGCCCGCGCACCTGCTGCAGTTCGCGCAGATGGCCTCGGCGATGGTGTCGGTGGTCGAGCAGAAGCCGCGCCCGACGGTGGGCCTGCTCAACATCGGTGAAGAAGTCATCAAGGGTAACGAGGTCGTCAAGCAGGCCGGTGAGCTGCTGCGCGCCTCAGATCTCAACTTCTTCGGCAACGTTGAGGGCAACGACATCTTCAAGGGCACCACGGACATCGTTGTTTGTGACGGCTTTGTCGGCAATGTGGCGCTCAAGAGCACCGAAGGCCTCGCCAAGATGATTGGCGAGATGCTGCGCGAAGAGTTCAGCCGCTCGTGGTTCACCAAGCTGCTGGCCCTGGTGGCGCTGCCTGTCATCACTAGCCTCAAGCGCCGCATGGACCATCGCCGCTACAATGGCGCTGCGCTGCTCGGTCTGCGTGGCTTGGTTATCAAGAGCCACGGTTCGGCCGATGCCTACGCGTTCGGATGGGCGATCAAGCGCGCCTACGACGCGGCGGCCAACGGCGTGATCGCCCGCATTGCGCAGGCGTTCGAATCGCACCATGACGCGGCTGGCGCTGCGCCCGCTGTTGCGCCTGTCTCCACGTCTACACCGGCCGCCGACGCTGCCTGAGCGCATCGGCCCCCGGTACAGCATTCATCTCACCGCACATGACACGTTACGCAAGGATCATCGGCACGGGCAGCTACCTGCCGCCCAAGCGGGTCACCAATCAAGAACTGGCTGCACAACTGGCCGAGAAGGGCATCGAAACGAGCGACGAGTGGATCGTCACGCGCAGCGGTATTCGTGCACGCCACTTTGCCGAGCCCGATGTCTCGTGTAGCGATCTCGCCGTCAAGGCGGCCGAGCGCGCCATCGAGGCGGCCGGCATTGATCGCTCCGAGATCGACCTGATTCTGGTGGCGACGTCCACGCCGGATTTCGTCTTCCCGAGCACGGCATGTCTCGTGCAGCAGAAGCTGGGGATCACCAACGGTTGCGCGGCGTTCGACGTGCAAGCCGTGTGCTCCGGCTTTGTCTACGCGCTGTCGACGGCCGACAAGTTCATCCGCGCGGGTGCTCACCGCAACGTGCTGGTGATCGGTTCGGAAGTGTTCTCGCGCATCATCGATTTCAGCGACCGCACCACCTGCGTGCTGTTTGGCGACGGCGCCGGCGCCGTGGTGCTGCAGGCCTCGGACGAGCCGGGCATTCTGTCGACTGCCTTGCACGCCGATGGCAGCCACGCCAACATCCTGTGCGTGCCGGGTAATGTGGCCGCGGGTGCGATCCAAGGCAGTGCTTTCCTATACATGGATGGCCAGGCGGTCTTCAAGCTGGCCGTGACGGTGCTCGACAGGGTTGCCCGCGAAGCGCTGGCTGCTGCCGAGCTTGATGCGTCGCAGGTCGACTGGCTGATTCCGCATCAGGCCAACATCCGCATCATGCAAGGCACGACCAAGAAGTTGGGTCTGTCGAACGAGCGCCTGATCGTCACCGTTGACGAGCATGGCAACACGTCGGCCGCTTCGATTCCGCTGGCGCTCGACGTCGCTGTGCGCGACGGTCGCATCCAACGTGGTCAGCATGTGATGCTCGAAGGCGTGGGCGGCGGCTTTACCTGGGGCGCGGCACTGCTGCGTTTCTGATCGACGAATTTCCAGAACGAACAATACGAGCCATGACATTCGCTTTCGTCTTTCCCGGCCAGGGTTCGCAATCGGTCGGCATGCTCAACACGTTTGCCGATCATCCGGCTGTTGCGGCTACGCTGGCTGAGGCGTCTGAAGCGCTGGGCCAGGACATCGGCAAGCTGATCGCCGAAGGTCCGGCTGAAGAGCTGAACCTGACCACCAACACGCAACCGGTCATGCTGACGGCTGCCGTTGCCGTCTATCGCGCATGGCAAGCTGCGGGCGGCCCGGTGCCGACCGTCGTGGCCGGCCATAGCCTGGGTGAGTATTCGGCGCTGGTGGCTGCCGGTGCGATCGCCTTCAAGGATGCTGTGCCGCTGGTGCGCTTCCGCGCGCGGGCGATGCAGGAAGCCGTGCCGGTGGGCGAGGGTGGCATGGCCGCGATCCTCGGTCTGTCGGATGACGATGTGCGTGCCGCATGCGCGGAAGCATCGGGCGCAGGCGTGGTCGAGGCTGTCAACTTCAATGCGCCGGCTCAAGTGGTGATCGCCGGAGCCAAGGCGGCTGTCGAGAAGGCTTGCGAGATCGCCAAGGCGAAGGGCGCCAAGCGCGCGCTGCCGCTGCCGGTGTCGGCGCCGTTCCACTCGTCGTTGCTCAAGCCGGCGTCGGATCGTCTGCGCGAGTATCTCGCCAACGTGACGGTCAGCGCCCCGGCTATTCCTGTCATCAACAACGTGGATGTAGCGGTTTTGAGCGATCCGGCTGCCATCAAGGATGCGCTGGTGCGCCAAGCGGCTTCGCCGGTGCGCTGGGTCGAGACTGTCCAGAAGATGAAGGCCGATGGCATCACGCGCGTAGTTGAATGCGGCCCGGGCAAGGTGTTGGCTGGCCTGGTGAAGCGTATCGACGGTGAGATCATCGGTGATGCGATCTTCGATCCGGTTTCGCTCGAGGCCGTGCTGGGCCAACTCAAATAATCAACGGGATTCGTATGACCCAAGCATTGAACAACCAGGTCGCGCTCGTCACTGGCGCATCGCGCGGCATCGGCCGTGCCATCGCGCTGGAGCTGGCGCGTCAGGGCGCGACGGTGGTCGGTACGGCTACGTCGGAAGCCGGTGCGCAGGCCATCACGGCCTACTTTGCCGAAGCTGGTGTGAAGGGCGTGGGCGTGGTGCTCAACGTGAACGAAGCTGCGCGCTGCGAAGCTGTCATCGATGAGACCATCAAAACGCACGGCGGCCTGAACATTCTGGTCAACAATGCCGGCATCACGCAGGACAACCTGGCGATGCGCATGAAGGACGAGGAGTGGGTGTCGGTCATCGACACGAACCTCTCCGCGGTGTTCCGCCTGTCGCGCGCCGTGCTGCGTCCGATGATGAAGGCGCGCGGTGGCCGCATCATCAACATCACTTCGGTGGTGGGTTCGGCCGGTAATCCGGGTCAGGCGAACTACGCTGCGGCCAAGGCTGGCGTAGAGGGCATGGCCCGCGCGCTGGCGCGCGAAATCGGCAGCCGCAACATCACGGTCAACTGCATCGCGCCGGGCTTTATTGATACCGACATGACCAAGGTTCTGTCGGAAGAACAGCACACCGCGCTGAAGGCGCAGATTCCGCTGGGTCGCCTGGGCGCACCGGAAGACATTGCCAGCGCGGTTGCCTTTCTGGCGTCACCGGCAGCGGGCTACATTACGGGCTCGACGCTGCACGTCAACGGCGGCATGTACATGGGATAAGGAAGCCGTCCCGGCGGCGATTGTGTAGGGTCTTGCGCATGCGCAGAATCCTGTGAAATCGCTGATTTAACAGGCTTTTAGCATCATGTTGGGCGCAATTTTTGCAAGGATTCAGGCGCGGTTTTTCACCGCCCAAACCTGCTAGAATGCGCGCACTTTTTGTCGAATACTTCCCTGGAGGGTTAAATGGACAACATCGAAGCACGCGTCAAGAAGATCGTCGCTGAACAACTCGGCGTCGCTGAAGGCGACATCAAGAACGAATCGTCGTTCGTGAACGATCTGGGCGCGGATTCGCTCGATACGGTTGAGCTGGTGATGGCACTGGAAGACGAGTTCGGTATGGAAATCCCGGACGAGGAAGCCGAGAAGATCACCACGGTGCAACAAGCTATCGACTACGCAACCGCCCACGTCAAGGCGTAAGCGTCAATCGATCTCTTGACATCGCGGGCCACAGAAAGGGCGGTTGTCCGGTTTGACCGGGTGGCGCGTTTTCTGTGGCCTTTGTCGCTGATACAGAGTTGCAGGAAAGCATAGTGAGCCGTCGTCGCGTAGTCGTAACCGGCCTGGGGCTGGTCTCTCCGGTGGGAAACTCGGTCGCCGAAGCGTGGGCCAATCTGGTCGCCGGCAAGACCGGGATCGCCACCATCACCAAATTCGATCATTCCGCGCTGGCCGTGCACTTCGCAGGTGAAGTGAAGGGCTTCAATGTCGAGGATTACGGTATCCCCGCCAATGAGGCGCGCCGCATGGATACCTTCATCCACTACGGCATTGCCGCGGGCGTGCAAGCGCTCAAAGACAGTGGACTGGAAGTGACCGAAGCCAACGCCGACCGCATCGGCGTGCTGGTTGGCTCCGGCATTGGCGGTCTGCCGATGATCGAAGATACCCACGCGGAATACACGAATCGCGGCCCGCGCCGCATTTCGCCGTTCTTCGTGCCGGGCTCGATCATCAACATGATCTCGGGTCACCTGAGCATCATGTTCGGCCTGAAGGGCCCGAATCTGGCGGCCGTGACTGCCTGTACGACGGGTCTGCACAGCATTGGTCTGGCGGCTCGCCTGATTCAGGCTGGCGATGCCGACGTGATGGTAGCCGGTGGCGCTGAATCGACCGTTTCGCCGCTGGGCATCGGTGGTTTTGCCGCAGCGCGCGCGCTGTCGACCCGCAATGATGATCCGGCAACCGCGTCCCGTCCGTGGGACAAGGATCGCGACGGTTTCGTGCTGGGTGAAGGTGCTGGCGTGGTGGTGCTCGAGGAGTACGAAGCCGCCAAGGCACGTGGCGCCACGATCTATGCAGAAGTCTCGGGCTTCGGCATGAGCGGTGACGCATTCCACATGACAGCGCCGAACATGGACGGCCCGCGCCGTTGCATGCTCAATGCGCTCCGCGACGCCGGTATCAACGCTGATCAGGTTCAGTACCTGAACGCGCACGGCACGTCGACGCCATTGGGCGACAAGAACGAATCTGACGCCATCAAGGCGGCCTTCGGCGATCACGCCAGCAAGGTCGTCGTGAACTCCACCAAGTCCATGACTGGCCACTTGCTGGGCGGCGCGGGCGGGCTGGAGTCGGTGTTCACGATTCTGGCGCTGCACAACCAGGTATCGCCGCCGACCATCAACATCTTCAATCAGGATCCCGAGTGCGATCTCGATTACTGCGCCAATACCGCGCGTGATGTGAAGATCGACGTTGCCGTGAAGAACAACTTCGGCTTCGGCGGGACCAACGGCACGCTGGTGTTCACGCGTCCGTAACGCTGTACGGCGTGCAGCCTCTGGGTTGTGCGCCGTTTTTCGTTTCCCACCTTGGTTGTTCAGCGCATCGTTTTCCCAGCGCCGTATCGGCGGCTGTGCATGATCGGCCGGCTTAGCATGACGGGCCTTGTTTGCTTTGTCTTGCTCTGGCTGGTCGGCGCGTGGGGTGGCGCGCTGCCAGTGCTGACGTGGATTGTGATCGGCGCGCTGGCGGTGGCAGCATGCATTCCGCTGGCAGTGAACCGTTCACCGCTTGCTATGGAACTGATGTGGCGCGCCCGTCTCAAAGCAGATGACGAGCCCGGTCAGCCGGTCTGGCAGGTGCGGCTGGAGGTGCCTCAAGCGGTCCGAAATGCACCTCTGTTATGGTCGTGGTCGCTTGGGCAGCGCGTCTTGGTTCTTGGCGTTGCGCATCGCGGGTGGTGTCCTCAGATATTCGTGCTGATGCCGCCTTGGTTTGCCGTCGGGCCATTGCGCCGTATGCGAAGTCTGTTGCGCCTGGGGCCACCACCGATGGCCACGCAGGTGACTGGTGTGTCGTAGGTAAAATACAACGTTTCGAAGTCATAAAAATTCAAGGCGATACACTGCAGGTGAAGAATCCGTGAGTGAACGCGAAGCCGACCAGATCCTCGTCGAACGCGTCCAGCAAGGCGACAAGCGGGCGTTTGAGTTGCTGGTGGTCAAGTACCACCGCAAGATCATTCGTCTCGTCTCGCGCCTGATCCGTGACCCGGCCGAAGTCGAGGATGTGGCACAGGATGCCTTTATCAAGGCTTACCGTGCGTTACCCCAGTTCCGGGGTGAATCCGCGTTCTATACGTGGCTGTATCGCATCGCCGTCAACACGGCCAAGAATTACCTGGCAACCCAGGGCCGGCGCCCTGAATCGTCCAGCGACATTGACACCGAAGAGGCTGAAACTTTTGCCGACGGTGAGCAACTAAGGGATATCAATACGCCGGACTCCATGCTGCACACCAAGCAGGTGGCCGAAACGGTCAACCGTGCGATGGAAGCGCTGCCCGAGGAATTGCGTACCGCAATTACGCTCCGGGAGATCGAGGGTCTGAGCTATGAGGAAATCGCCGAAGCGATGGAGTGCCCGATTGGGACGGTCCGGTCACGGATCTTCCGGGCTCGCGAGGCGATTGCCGAGAAATTGCGCCCCCTGCTGGGAACGGTGGAGGGCAAACGGTGGTAGCCAGCCGATATGACAAGCCGGTGGCCGAGGGTGTGAACCCCGGCTGCAAACGGTGAAACCTCGGGAAGTCTTCTCTCGGATCGTTGATTGGACGTTGGAGTTTTTGGGGTCGGGAAATGGGTCAGGCTCAAATGCAGACAGCAGAAGCGGAGTTCGCGCAGCGTATCTCCGCATTGATGGACGGTGAACTGGCGGCGCACGAGGTGTCGTCGGCTGTCGAACTCGCCAAGGACGGCGAGGGCGCGGCGCACTGGCGCGAGTATCAACTGATCGGCGATGTGCTCCGATCGGAAGATCTGCTGAACACGCGTTCCTCCGAAGATTTCCTCAGCCGATTCTCGGCCAAGCTCGAAGCCGAGCCGCACCTGCTGGTACCGGCTGTGGCACAGCGCAAGCAAGCCGAAGAGAGGCATCGCTTCCTGGTTCGCCCCTCGTGGGTCCGCCGGATCATGCCTTCGACCGCCGTGGCTGCTGCTGTGGCGGCCGTTAGCTGGGTGGTCGTGCCGCAATTGCGCGGTCCCGCCGACGGCGGCAATGCCTCGCCGGCACTGGTTGCCAAGGCGGTACAGGGTGCCGACGCACCGGGCATGACGCTGGCCTCGACCGACAGCACGCCGATGATCCGCGACGCCCGACTGGACGAATACCTGAGTGCCCATCGCCAATCGGCGACCAACGGCATGGTGGTTCCGTACCTGCGTGCGGTGGCCAACGGGGTGTCGAACACTCAGGACTCCAATCAGGAATAATGCGGGCATCCATGTCGAAGGTGTGGCACCCCGTTGCCGGGGCAGGCGCCCGCAAGCTGCAGGCCGTTCGTCGGTCCGTTTTTCTCCTTCTCTGTGCGTCGACGCTGGCTGCCGCTGCGCAGCCGCAAGTCGAACCCATGCCGCGCAAGGAGGCCGCCTCATGGCTGGCCAAAATCCATCGCGCAGCGCTCAAGCAGAACTATGTCGGCACGCTGACCTATCAGCGTGGCACCGGCATGCATTCCACGCGGATTCAGCACTACGCCGATCTCTTCAACAACGAGTACGAGCGCGTTGAGGCGCTGGACGGCAAGCAGCGTGAAATGCTGCGCCAGAACGACGTCGTCCGGAACCTGATCTACGACGTCAAGCTGGTGGTGACTGAAAAGCAGGAGCACAAGGACAGCTTCCCGGCGCTGCTCGCCACCACTAATGGCGATGTGCTTGACCAGTACGACATGCGCCACCTGCCGTCCGAGCGCGTGGCCGGTATGGATTGCGAAGTGTTCCAGCTCGATCCGAAAGACGGGTTCCGTTATGCCTACCGCATCTGGGCCGACCACAACAGTGGTTTGCTGATGCGTGCACAGACCATTGGCGACGACGGCAAGGTGCTGGAGCAGGTCGCCTTCTCGCAGGTCGAAGTGGGTGTGCCGTCAGAAAAGCAGAAGATCATCGCGGCGCTCAAGAACCTGAGCGGCTGGAACCAGTACGAAATCGTCACGCAGCCGACCAACCTAGCTGATCAGGGTTGGACCATTGGCGCTCCCATCAAGGGATTCCAGAAGATCCGTGAAGTGCGCCGTCCGCTGGGCGACATTGCGCCGGCAGGCAAGGGCAGCTCGAGCTTCGAGGTGCAGCAGGTCGTGTTCAGCGATGGGTTGGCGGGGCTGTCGCTCTTCATCGAGCCGGTTTCCGAGAAGCGTACGCGTCGCGAAGGCTTCATCTCGCAGGGCGCTACGCACGTGATGGTGCGCCGCGTTGCCGATTTCTGGCTGACAGTGGTGGGCGAAGTGCCGTTTGCTACGATCAAGCAGTTTGGTGCAGCGGTTGATTACAAGCCGGTTTCCGCCAACGCGGCCAACTCGACAACCAACAAGCCAGCCAGCGCGCCGCAATAAGCTGACGCCTGTCTTAAGCTTAAGCTGCGTGAATTGATCACGCGGCGCATTTCTCACTCTGTCTTTGTTCCGGGGAGCCTTCATGCGTACCGCTCGAACCGTTCATGCCTTGCGCCTGCTGTGCGTCGCCGCCCTGATGGCGGCCGGAAGTGCGCTCGCGCCGGCCTACGCGCAGAACGCGACGGGCAGCGTGGCCACGGGCACGTACGGCTTGCCCGATTTTGCTGATCTGGTCGAGAAGGTTAGCCCGGCCGTCGTCAACATCCGCACGACCGAGAAGGTTCGCACGCAAGGTGGCCCGAACGACGACGACATGGCTGAGTTCTTCCGTCGTTTCTTTGGTGTGCCGATGCCGGGCATGCCTGGTCAGGGGCAGGGCCAGAAGCGCCGCAATGCGCCGCAGCCACAGGAAGAAGAGCAGAGCCGTGGCGTGGGTTCCGGCTTCATCATCTCTGGTGATGGATTCATTCTGACCAACGCCCACGTAGTTGACGGCGCTGAGACCATCTACGTGACGTTGCTCGACAAGCGCGAGTTCAAGGCCAAGCTGATTGGCTTGGACAAGCGTACCGATGTGGCCCTGGTCAAGGTTGAGGCCAGCGGTCTGCCAAGCCTGAAGCAGGGTGATTCCGACAAGGTGCGCGTGGGCGAGTGGGTGCTGGCGATCGGCTCGCCGTTCGGCCTGGATAACACGGTCACGGCTGGCATCGTGTCGGCCAAGGGGCGCGATACGGGCGATTACCTGCCGTTCATCCAGTCGGATGTGGCCGTCAACCCGGGCAACTCGGGCGGGCCACTGATCAACCTGCGCGGGGAGGTGATCGGCATCAACAACCAGATCTATAGCCAGAGCGGCGGCTACATGGGTATCTCCTTCTCGATTCCGATCGATGAGGCGATGCGCGTGGCCGAGCAGATCAAGGCGACGGGGCGCGTGACGCGCGGCCGTATCGGCGTAGCAATCGACAACGTACCGAAGGATGCGGCCGAATCGCTGGGTCTGGGCCGTGCGCGCGGCGCGTATGTGGGCAATGTCGAATCGGGCGGTCCGGCTGACAAGGCTGGCATCGAGGCTGGCGACATCGTTCTGAAGTTCAACGGTCGCGATGTTGAGAAGGCGGGTGACCTGCAGCGTCAGGTTGGTGAGACGAAGCCTGGTACACGCGCGACCGTGCAGGTGTGGCGCAAGGGTGCGACGCGTGACCTGACCGTGACCGTGGCTGAGCTGCCGTCCGATACCAAGGTCGCGCAGCGCGGCAAGGGTGCCCAGCCGGATAACAGCCAGCAGGGCCCGGGTAAGCCGAATGCACTGGGGCTAGTGGTGGCCGATCTGTCCGAAGGTGCACAGCGCGAGTTCAAGACCAAGGTGGGTGTCGAGGTGCAGGTGGCGGAAGGCCCGGCTGCGCGCGTTGGCATTCGTGCGGGTGATCTGATCCTGCGGGTGGGCGATACCGATGTCACCAGCGCCAAGCAGTTCAACGACGTGGTCGGTAAGCTCGACAAGAGCCGCATGGTGGCTGTGTTTGTACGCCGCGGCGACGCCACGCAAGTGGTGACGATGCGCCCGAGCACGGCGCGGTCGGGTGGCGGTCAGTGATCGAACTGACGCTCTACGGCCGCACCTACTGCCATCTGTGCGACGACATGAAGGTCGCGCTGGAACCCCTCCGGCGCGATTTTTCTTTTCAGTTGCACGAGGTGGACGTTGATAGCGATCCGTCGCTGGAAGACCGTTTCGGCGAACTGGTACCGGTGCTCATGACCGGCGCGCCCGATACGCCGCCCGAGGCCGCGCGCGAGCTGTGCCACTATTTCCTCGATGTGTCAGCCGTGCAGGGATGGTTGGCCGTGCAGGCTGAACAGACGCCCGGGGCCTGATGCTGGCGGCGCCGCAAAAAGAGGCGCGGGAGGCCCCCTGAAATCCGGTAAAATCGCCTGTTAGCGCCGATTTTTGCATCGCACGATTTTGTGCTGCAGTCTCGGCTTGAAATCCAATTCTCCTGCCGGTGCCGTCCTGAGCGCGCCGGCCATGTCGGAGTCGCCACACGCGGCCCGGCAACGCGTCCCCGGGATGGGCGCGCTTTTCGACGCATTCGATGGACAATATCCGCAATTTTTCGATCATCGCCCACATCGATCACGGCAAATCGACGCTGGCCGATCGCATCATCCAGTTGTGCGGCGGGCTCTCCGACCGCGAGATGGAAGCCCAGGTGCTGGACTCGATGGACATCGAGAAGGAGCGCGGCATCACCATCAAGGCCCAGACCGCCGCGCTGTCCTACAAGGCGCAGGACGGCAAGGTCTACAACCTCAACCTGATCGACACCCCGGGCCACGTCGACTTCAGCTACGAAGTCAGCCGTTCGCTGTCCGCCTGCGAGGGCGCGCTGCTGGTGGTCGACGCGTCGCAAGGTGTAGAAGCGCAGACGGTCGCCAACTGCTACACCGCCATTGAGCTGGGCGTGGAAGTGGTGCCGGTGCTCAACAAGATCGACTTGCCCGCGGCTGACCCGGACAACGCGATCCAGGAAATCGAAGATGTGATCGGCATCGACGCGACGGACGCGACGCGCTGCTCGGCCAAGACCGGCGTGGGCGTGGCAGACGTGCTGGAAGCGCTGATTGCCAAGGTGCCTGCGCCCAAGGGCGATCCGGCTGCACCGCTGCAGGCGCTGATCATCGACTCATGGTTCGACAACTACGTCGGTGTGGTGATGCTCGTGCGCGTGGTGAACGGCACGCTGCGCGCCAAGGACAAGGTCCTGCTGATGGCCACGGGTGCGCAGCACTTGGTGGAGCAGGTGGGTGTGTTCTCGCCGAAGTCGATTCCGCGTGAATCGCTGTCCGCCGGGCAGGTGGGTTTTGTCATCGCGGGCATCAAGGAGCTGAAGGCCGCCAAGGTGGGTGACACCATCACCCACGTGGCGCCGCGCAAGGCCGAGGCGCCACTGCCGGGCTTCAAGGAAGTCAAGCCGCAGGTGTTCGCGGGCCTGTATCCGGTTGAGGCCAACCAGTACGAAGCGCTGCGCGAATCGCTGGAGAAGCTCAAGCTCAACGACGCTTCGCTGCAGTACGAGCCGGAAGTGTCTCAGGCGCTGGGCTTCGGCTTCCGCTGCGGCTTCCTCGGCCTGCTGCACATGGAGATCGTGCAGGAGCGCCTGGAACGCGAATTCGACATGGACTTGATCACCACCGCGCCGACGGTGGTCTATCAGGTGCAACAGCGCGACGGCACCATGGTGCAGGTGGAAAACCCGGCCAAGATGCCGGCGGACCCGAGCAAGATCGAGGCGATCCTGGAGCCGATCGTCACGGTCAACCTGTACATGCCGCAGGAATATGTGGGGGCCGTGATCACGCTGTGCGAGCAGAAGCGTGGCTCGCAGATCAACATGAGCTACCACGGCCGCCAGGTTCAGCTGACGTACGAAATCCCGATGGGCGAGATCGTGCTGGACTTCTTCGATCGCCTGAAGTCCGTGTCGCGCGGTTATGCCTCGATGGACTACGAGTTCAAGGAATACCGTCCGTCGGACGTGGTCAAGGTCGACATCCTGATCAACGGCGACAAGGTCGATGCGCTGTCCATCATCGTCCACCGTTCCAACAGCACGTACCGTGGCCGCGAAGTGGCAGCCAAGATGCGCGAGATCATTCCGCGCCAGATGTACGACGTGGCCATCCAGGCTGCCATTGGTGCCAACGTGATCGCGCGCGAAAACGTCAAGGCGCTGCGTAAGAACGTGCTGGCCAAGTGCTACGGCGGTGACATCTCGCGCAAGAAGAAGCTCCTCGAGAAGCAGAAGGAAGGCAAGAAGCGCATGAAGCAGGTGGGCACTGTTGAAATCCCGCAAGAGGCCTTCCTGGCTATTCTGCGCGTCGAAGAAAAATAACTCGGACGAATCGCATCCATGAATTTCGCCCTGATTCTGTTTGTTCTTGTCGTCATTACCGGTATTGCGTGGGTGGCGGACAAGCTTGTGTTCCAACGCCAGCGCCAGGCTGCCGCAACAGCCGCACTGGCTGAGTTCGATGCGCGCGCGCAGGTGCAGGCGCAATACGGTGGCGCTGGCGACATTGGCGCAGCGCGTCTGCAACTGGCTGAAGACAAACTGCGCCAGCCGTGGTGGCTGGAGTACACCGCGAGCTTCTTCCCGGTGATCGCCGCCGTGTTCCTGCTGCGCTCGTTCGTGATCGAGCCGTTCAAGATTCCGTCGGGCTCGATGATCCCTACGCTGCAGATCGGTGACTTCATCCTCGTCAACAAGTACACGTACGGTATTCGCCTGCCGATCGTGAACAAGAAGGTGGTCGAGTTGAACCAGCCACAGCGCGGCGATGTGATGGTCTTCCGCTACCCGAAAGACGAATCGATGGACTACATCAAGCGCGTGATCGGCGTGCCGGGTGACGTGGTCAAGTACGACAATAAGCGCCTGACGGTGAACGGCCAGCCTGCCACGTACGCACCGCAGTCCGATTACCTCGATGGCGAACGCCTGACGTACTCCAAGCAGTACCAGGAAACGCTCGGCACCGTCTCGCACAACATTCTGAACGACGCCGACCGTCCGGCCTATGTGTCCGGTCCGGACGATTTTCCGTTCCGCGAGAACTGCACTTACAATCAGACCGGCTTTACCTGCAAGGTACCTGCGGGTCACTATTTCATGATGGGCGATAATCGCGACAACAGCGCAGATTCCCGTTACTGGGGCTTCGTGCCCGACAAGAACATCGTCGGGAAGGCGTTCTTCATCTGGATGAATCTGGGTGACATCAAGCGGATCGGCGGCTTCCACTGATCCGATAAGTGACTCAAAAATCTCTTATTGAAACTCGGCAATTGCACAACGGGGAAAATGCAATGCGGATTCGTCAGGCCGGTCTGAAACGCCAGTCGCGCGGGATTACGATGTTCGGAATTCTGATCGGCATCATTGTGCTGATCACGGCTGTGTTGCCGGCAATCCGGTCCGTTCCAAGCCTGATGGAGTATCAAGCGATCACCCGTGCCGTGAAGCAAGCACGCGATCGAGGAACGACTCGCGAGGATATCTCTGGCCTGTTCGACAGGCAGGCCGCCATTGATGACATCACGTCGCTCAAAGGGGCGGACCTGGAGGTGCTGGATGCCGGCGGCACCATCTCCGCCGTGCATTTCTCCTACAAGCGCGAGATTCAGTTGTATGGTCCGATCGGTTTGGTGATCACCTACTCGGGAACCCAGCGTTGACATGAGTTTGGATGCATTGCAGCAACGCCTTGGCTATCGCTTCAGCAAACCGGAGTTGCTGCAGCAGGCGCTCACCCATCGCAGCCACAGCGCGATGCATAACGAGCGCCTGGAGTTTTTGGGTGATTCGATCCTGAATTGCGCCGTCGCGGACATGCTCTACGGCATGTTTGGCAAGCTGGATGAAGGTGATCTCTCACGCGTGCGGGCCAATCTGGTCAAACAGCAGGCGCTGTACGAGATCGCGCAGATGTTGCAATTGCCCGATGCGCTGCGTTTGGGCGAGGGCGAATTGAAAAGCGGCGGTTTCCGTCGGCCGTCCATCCTGGCGGATGCGTTGGAAGCGATCTTCGGTGCGGTGTTTCTCGATGGCGGCTTTGATGCGGCCAAGACGCTGATCCGCAAACTGTATATCCCGATCCTGGAGCAGGTCGACCCGCGCACGTTGGGCAAGGATGCCAAGACGCTGCTGCAGGAGTACCTCCAAGGTCACAAGATCGCGCTGCCGCTGTACACGGTGGTTGCCACCCACGGCGCGGCGCATAATCAGCAATTCGAGGTCGAGTGCACGATCCCCAAGCTGGAGATTCGCGTCTCCGGCAGCGGGGCATCGCGGCGCGCGGCTGAACAATCGGCGGCCAAACTGGCTCTGGATGAAGCGCATCGCCTGGTGCCGCAGCTCGTCAAGCGCAGCCGCGCCGAGCGCACCGGAAAAACGCGCAAACAGGCCACGCCGCCCGATCCGCAGTTGTCCCTCAGGTTGAAGGAATAATCAGGTAAATGAGCGACACCCCATTGCAGCCTCCGCAGTCAGAATCTGGCGTGCCGGAGGGGTTCCGCTGCGGCATGGTCGCCATCGTTGGGCGGCCGAACGTCGGCAAGTCCACGCTGATGAATGCCTTGGTGGGCCAGAAAGTCAGCATCACGTCGCGCAAGGCGCAGACCACGCGCCACCGCATCACCGGCATCCAGACGACGGAGGACGCGCAGTTTGTCTTCGTCGATACGCCGGGCTTCCAGACGCGCCATGCCACCGCGCTGAACCGCTCGCTGAACCGCGCCGTCACGTCCACGCTTTCTTCAGTGGATGCCGTGCTGTTCGTGGTCGAGGCCGGCCGTTATGGCCCGGACGATGAGAAAGTGCTCTCGCTGCTTCCGCGCGAGACACCGGTGATCCTGATCGTCAACAAGGTCGACCGACTCGATGCCTACACGCGCGCCGAGATGGTCGCCGTGTTCCTGCAAGACATGGCGCAGGTGTTCCCGTTCAAGGAAATCGTGCCGATGTCGGCCAAGAACCGCGACGACATCCTGCGCCTGCTCGGCATCGTGCGCCCGTACCTGCCTGAAGGCGAGCCGATGTACGACCCGGAAGCGCTGACGGACCGCAGCGAGCGGTTCCTGGCCGCCGAGATCGTTCGCGAGAAAGTCTTCCGTTGGACTGGCGATGAACTGCCGTACTCCAGCACCGTCGTCGTCGACAAGTTCGAAACCGAAGGCCGTCTGCGCCGCGTGTTCGTGACCATCCTGGTCGACCGCGATGCACACAAGGCGATGATCATTGGTGCGAAAGGCGCCAAGCTCAAGCAGATCTCCACCGAAGCCCGCATGGACATGGAAAAACTGTTCGACGGCAAGGTGTATCTGGAGGTCTGGATCAAGGTCAAGAGCGGCTGGGCCGACAACGAAGCCGGGCTGCGCGCCTACGGCTACGAGTAACCGTTAGCCTTTCACCGTTCGCTGGTCACTCCACAGACGCTCGATGGCGGGACGATCCGATCCGATTCCGGACGAAGCCGCGGAATGGCTGGCCGAAGAAGGTGTTTCCGGCGCCGCGCCGCGCAGGAGCTTTCCTGCCGGGCGCTCTGAGACCCGCGTTGCGGCGCAGCCGGCCTTCGTGCTGCACAGCTATCCGTATCGCGAAACCAGTCTCATCATCGACGTCTTTACGCCCGACTACGGGCGTATGGCGCTGGTGGCCAAGGGCGCCAAGCGCCCGCATTCAGCGCTGCGCGCAGTGCTGCAGACGTTTCAGCCGCTGTCGTTGTCGTGGAGTGGTCGCGGTGATGTGCGCACGCTGACCCGCGCAGAATGGGTCGGCGGTATGGTGCCGCTGGGCGGGGAGGGGCTGCTGTCAGGCTTCTACCTGAACGAGCTGCTGGTCAAGTTCGTTGCCCGCGAAGATGGCCACCCGGTGCTGTTCGCGCACTATGTCGAAACGCTCAACAAACTCGCTCACGGAGAACCCGCCGCCCTCACGCTGCGCGCGTTCGAGCGGGTGCTCCTGCGAGAAACCGGTTTTGCTGCCCAGCTCGATCGATGCGTTGACGGCGAGCCGGTGCAAGCCGAGGGCGACTACGTCTATCACCCGGAACGTGGCATCCGCCGCGCGTTGCCGAGCGATCCGTCCTCCTGGCCCGTGCTACGCGGCCAGACCCTGATCGACATGGAACGCGACGATTACGCCTCTCGCCCCACGACTGCCCAGCAGAGCCGCAGCCTGATGCGTTTCCTGCTGCATTATCATTTGCACGGCACGCCGCTTTCGACGCGCCAGATCCTGATCGACTTGCAGAAACTATGATCTTTCATGCTTCGCCGGGCGTTATCGACCTGGGCATCAACATCGACCACGTTGCCACGCTGCGCAACGCGCGCGGCACCACCTACCCGGACCCGATCGCCGCGGCATTGCTGGCGGAAGAGGCGGGCGCCGATCTCATCACGCTGCACTTGCGCGAAGATCGTCGCCACATCAAGGATGCTGACGTCCGCACATTGCGCCCGCAATTGCGCACGCGCATGAACCTGGAGTGCGCGGTCACGCAGGAGATGCTCGACATTGCCTGCGACATTGGCCCGCAGGACGTCTGCCTGGTACCCGAGCGTCGCCAGGAGGTGACGACCGAAGGCGGCCTTGACGTGGTGGGCGGTTTTGCCAAGGTGCAGGCAGCGTGCAAGCAACTGGCTGACGCGGGCATCCGCGTGTCGCTGTTCATCGACCCGGACGCAGCGCAGATTGAGGCCGCCGCCGCCGCTGGTGCACCCGTCATCGAGCTGCACACCGGCCGCTACGCCGAAGCCACCGACGATGCCGAACTGAAGGCCGAACTCGTCCGCATCGAAACGGCGGTGGAAGAGGGCATCCGCTGGGGCGTGCGCGTGAATGCCGGCCACGGCCTGCACTACACCAACGTGCAGCCGATTGCCGCCATCGCGGGTATCCACGAGCTGAACATCGGTCATGCCGTGGTGGCGCACGCCGTGTTTGCCGGCTGGCAGAACGCAGTGCGTGAGATGAAAGCGATTATGGTCGCAGCGCGCCTGTCGTCCATGACGCCCACCGCGGCCCACCCGGGTGTGCCTGTATGAACGAGAAGGCCGTAGCCGCCACGGCGTCCGGCGCCATCTACGGCATCGGTACCGACATCATCCAGATCGAGCGCGTTGAAGGCGTGATGCAGCGGACCAACGGCCGCTTTGCCGAAAAGGTGCTCGGCCCCGATGAGCTGCGCGTCTACCACGCACGCAAGGCGCGCTCCGAGCGTCGCGGGCTGGCCTTTCTGGCGACACGCTTTGCCGCCAAGGAAGCCGTGTCCAAGGCCATCGGCTTGGGCATGCGCTGGCCGATGACGTGGCGTGCGGTACAGACGCTCAATCTGCCTTCCGGGCAACCCGTGGTGCGCTACAGCGGCGAGCTGGCCGATTGGATCGCGCAGCACGGTCTCCATATCCAGATCAGTGTGACGGACGAGCGCGACTACGCAGTCGCCTTTGCCGTCGCCGAGTTGCAAACGAAACCCATCGCATGAATTCCACAGCAAAGACGCAAAAACGCCCTGGCCCGATCGTTCTCGATGTGGCTGGCCTTCAGCTCGGGCCTGACGATGTTCGCCGCATTGCGCACCCGCTGACGGGCGGTGTGATCCTGTTTGCGCGCAACTTTGAATCGCGTGCGCAACTGACGGCGCTTACCCAGGCGATCCGCGCCATCCGCGACGACGTACTGATCTGTATCGACCACGAAGGCGGGCGCGTGCAGCGCGCCAAGGCTGATGGCTTCACCCACCTGCCTGCTATGGGTGCGCTGGGCCAACTGTGGGACCGCGACGTGCTGGCCGCCACGCGCGCCGCGACCGCGTGCGGCTACCTGCTGGCCGCTGAACTGCGTGCATGCGACATCGACCTGAGCTTCACACCGGTGCTCGATCTTGACTACGGCAGCAGCAGCGTCATCGGCGACCGCGCCTTCCACCGCGATCCGCGTGTGGTGACCATGCTCGCCAACCACCTGACGCTTGGCCTGCGCCTGGCCGGCATGGCCAACTGCGGCAAGCACTTTCCTGGCCACGGTTACGTTCAGGCCGATTCGCATATCGCTGTGCCGGTGGACGATCGCCCATTGGAAGCCATCCTTGCCGACGACGCGCAGCCTTACGGCTGGATGGGCCTCGGCCTGCAATCGGTGATGCCGGCGCACGTCATATATTCGGCGGTGGATCCGAATCCGGCGGGTTTCTCGCGCTTCTGGCTGCAGGACATGCTGCGCGCGCATTTCAACTTCGATGGCGTGATCTTCAGCGACGACCTGAGCATGGAGGGTGCGAGCGTCGCCGGCTCGGTGGTGGACGGTGCCCGTGCGGCGCTGGCTGCCGGCTGCGACATGGTGCTGATCTGCAATGCGCCGGACAAGGCCGATCGCCTGTTGGGTGAACTGGACGTGGCGATGGGCAAATCGTCGCAGCGGCGTGTGCGGCGGTTGTTCGGCGGCAGGGCGGTCAAGGATTGGTCGAAGCTGCAACAGCAGTCCGCCTACAAGCAGGCACTGCGTACGTTGCGTGAGGCTCGGCTGATCGCATAAGCGCGAAGGCGGGTGTCGAGCCCGCTTCGTTCCTTCTTGCAGACAACAAAAAAGGCAGCGCGAAGCTGCCTTTTTTGTTGGTGCTGCGCCAGCTTACTTGGCGCGGCTCTTGTACTCGTCGGTACGCGTGTCGATTTCGATCTTCTCGCCGGTGTTGCAGAACAGCGGGACCATGATCACAAATTCTTCGTTTTCGTTGATGCGAGCAGCCTTCAGAACCTTGCCCGACGACGTATCGCCCTTGACGGCCGGTTCGGTGTAGACGATTTCGCGGACGACCGTGGTCGGCAGTTCCACCGAGATGGGGCTGTCGTTGTACAAGGTTACTTCCACCTGCATGCCGTCTTGCAGATAGTTCAGCGCGCTGCCCATGTTTTCGGCGTTGACCTCGTACTGTTCGCCGGTGCCCATGTTCATGAACACGTACATCGTGCCGTCGAAGTAGGAGTACTCAGCTTCCTTCTTGTCGAGGATGATCTGATCCAGCTTGTCGTCGGCGCTGAATACCCACTCGCCACCAGCACCGTTAAGAAGGTTCTTGTACTTCATTTTGACAACGGCGCCTTGACGGCCGGAGCGGCTGTACTCGGTCTTGAGCACAACCAACGCCTCTTGGGCTTTGCCGGGAGGGCCCCACATGAACACGTTGCCAGCGCGGAGTTCTTGCGCGATTTTCAAAGCCATTTCACAGTTCCTGAGAGTAAGAGGGTTCGATGCGCGCCAAGCAACGAAGCACCGCGCGATACCCTCGGGTCGCGCGAACCAGGTCAAAGCCGGGGCCGCATACAGATCAGCCCGTTATTTTACCTGTTTTTCGCAGAATGCCACCAGATTCGCGGTGAGATCGCCGAGTTGCATCAAGCTTTGCTCCCAGGTGGTGGCTCGTACACGCAGACGAGGCGCGGCGGCGGCGAACTCGGCCCAGTTGAGTGATGCCGGCGCGCCATTCCAGGCGTGCCAGAACGCGATGAGTGCGTCAGCGTCGGCTTGGGGCAGAGCGGGTGTGTAGCGTGCCAGGAAGGCGTCGAGCTTGGTGAGGTGCACATCGTCGCTTTGCGGGTAGATATGCCAGACAAAGGGCTGCAGCGCCCATTGGGCGCGCACGAAGGAGTCTTCGCCGCGCACAAAGTTGATGTCGCACGCCCACAGCAGGGGGTCGTAGTGCTCTTGCGGCACAAACGGCACCACGGCGACGGTCAGTTGACCGCGCGTCCAGCGCGCGCCTGTTTTGGCGGCGCCAGTGTCACCGAGCAACTCGGCGATCTGCGTAGCGGCCAAGCCCTCGGGCACCAGGCAGATCACCGGCTCCGCGGAGGCTTCCCATTGGGCGACCAGCGTCGGCAGGGCTGGGTTGGCGTACGCAAATAGGCTCACGCGCAGTGCGTTGGGGTTGTCGCGCATCAGGTCGTCCACCCCAAGGCGGTGCCACAACGCTTGATGTGCCGCTGGGCTGGCGTTGAACGTCGTGCGCTGGGCGCCAAGGTGCGATTCGCGCAGCACGCCGCCCGTGTTGCGTGCAAAGCCGGGAAAGAAGAAGAGCCTCATCTGCCCGCTTGGATGTGGCGATGGCAGCGCGTGGAATTCGGCCACCCAGTTTTCTGCGCTGAGATACTCCAGGTTGATCCAGACCGGCGCTGCCCCTTGAGATGCTTGCTCGGCCATGGCCCGCAGCATTGGCTCTGGCACAGCGCATGCGAAGGCGCCAATCACCACGTCATGCGGCGCGGGGTGCGCGTCGGCGGCGAGCAGTGCGGCAACCTGGGCATCGTCGCCCCAGTGGCGGATGTCGACGCCCGAGACGCGCTGCGCCTCGGCGGCCACATCAACGGTGGGACAAAGCTTCTCGAACGAGCGCAGATCGTCGACCCACAGCCGTACAGTGTGGCCGTGCTCCTGCGCGAGCTGCCGGGCCAGCCGCCAGCACACGCCGATGTCGCCATAGTTGTCGACGACGCTGCAGAAGAGATCCCAGGAGGTGATGGTGCGCATGAGGCGAAGCAGGGAAGGCCGGAGAAGGCCGACATTGTAGTCGGCAGCTTGTTCTACACTGACGCCCTCCGAGCCTGCGAACGCCATGCCGTCCGACCCCACGCCCCCCGATCTGCCTGAGACGCCTGAGAGCGTTGAGCCCAGCGCGCCCGACTTTGACGCGAAAGCGTACATCGCGCGCCTGCCGAACCTGCCCGGCGTGTACCGCTACTTTGATACGCAGGGTAACGTGCTCTACGTGGGCAAGGCGCGTGACCTGAAGAAGCGCGTTTCCAGCTACTTCAACAAGACGCTGCTGTCTCCACGCATTGCGATGATGGTGGCAAAGATCGCGCGCATCGACACCACCGTCGTGCGCAGCGAGGCCGAGGCGCTGCTGCTGGAGAACAACCTCATCAAGGCGCTGGCGCCGCGTTACAACATCCTGTTTCGCGACGACAAGTCGTATCCGTATCTCAAGCTCACGCAGCATGCGTATCCGCGCATGGCGTACTACCGCGGCGCGACGGACCGCAAGCACCAGTACTTCGGCCCGTTCCCGAGTGCGCATGCCGTGCGCGAGAGCATGCAGATCCTGCAGAAGGTGTTCCAGCTGCGCACGTGCGAAGACACGGTGTTCAACAACCGTACGCGCCCGTGCCTGCTACATCAGATCCATCGCTGCAGTGGCCCCTGCGTGCAGGCGGTCAGCCCCGAGGACTATGCCCGCGACGTTGCCAACGCGGCCGGTTTCCTCCAGGGTCGTCAGGACGAAGTCATGCAGACACTGCAGGACAAGATGCAGCGCTATTCAGAAGCGCTTCAGTTCGAGCAGGCCGCCGTTGTGCGCGACCAAATTGGCGCGCTGTCGACGGTGCTCACGCAGCAGTCCGTGGAAGAGGTTGGTCAGGCCAGCGACATCGACATCCTGGCCGTAGCCATCAAGGGTGGGCACGCCTGCGTGAACCTGGCGATGGTGCGCGGCGGCAGGCATCTGGGCGACAAGGCTTACTTCCCCACGCACGTGGAGGACGGCGCCGCCATCGTCGGTGAAGACGTGGAAGCCGAGGTCGCCACCGCAACCGAGTCGGCACGCGATTCAGAGCGCATGGCCAGCGACATCCTCGAAGCTTTCGTTGCGCAGCACTATCTAGATCAGTTTGTGCCGCCGGTGCTTGTGGTCAGTCACCCGATCCACGCGACCGAGCTGATCGACGCGTTGGCCGAGCAGGCCGGGCGCCGGGTGTCGGTCGTTCGCCAGCCGCAGGGCGGGCGTCGCGCGTGGCTGGAGATGGCCGAGAAGGGCGCCGAGCTGTCCCTCATGCGACGGCTCTCCGAGCAAGGCAGTCAGCAGGCCCGTACCCGAGCGTTGGCCGAGACTATCGGCATCGATCTTGAGGACCTCGCCGCCTTGCGCGTCGAATGCTTCGACATCAGCCACACCGCCGGCGAGGCCACGCAGGCTTCGTGCGTGGTCTTCCACAGCCACGCCATGCAGAACGGCGAATACCGCCGCTACAACATCCAGGACATCATCCCCGGCGACGACTATGCGGCCATGCGCCAGGTCCTCACGCGCCGCTATCAGAAGATCGTCGAGCAGGCGGGCGAGGACACGCCCAACATGCCGACCATCGTGCTGATCGACGGCGGCAAGGGGCAGGTGGAAGTCGCGCGCCAGGTGTTTGAAGAGCTGGGGCTCGACATCGGTTTGCTCGTCGGCGTGGCCAAGGGCGAGGGTCGCAAGGTCGGCCTGGAGACGCTGATCTTCGCCGATGGCCGTCCGTCATTGGAGCTGGGGCAGGGCAGCGCTGCACTGATGCTGGTCGCGCAGATCCGCGATGAAGCGCACCGTTTTGCCATTACCGGCATGCGTGCCAAGCGGGCCAAGGCGCGCAACACCTCGCGGCTGGAAGAGATCGAAGGCATCGGCGCCAAGCGTCGGCAGCGGCTGCTGGCGCGCTTCGGCGGCCTGCGCGGTGTGATGTCCGCCAGCGTGGATGAGCTGGCCACTGTGGAAGGTATCTCCCAGACCCTGGCCGAAGAAATCTACCGCCAGCTGCATTGATCGGCGACAATGCCCCATCTTGCTGCGTCGGTGCATGACCCGGCGCAGCAGTTGCTCTCTCGACTTGCCATGCCTTTCAACTTCCCGATCCTCCTGACCTGGCTGCGTGTGGCCATGATCCCGCTGGTGGTGGGCGTGTTCTACCTGCCGGACACTTGGATGGCGTTGCCAGCCAAGAACCTGACAGCCGCGGTGTTCTTCATCGTTGCAAGCCTGACCGACTGGTTTGATGGCTTTCTCGCGCGCCGCTGGAATCAGACCTCGTCCTTTGGTGCCTTCCTCGATCCGGTGGCCGACAAGCTGATGGTGGCCGCTGCACTGTTGGTGCTGCTGGCGCTGGGCCGCGTGTCAGACGTGATCGCACTCGTCATCATTGGCCGCGAGATCACCATCTCGGCGCTACGCGAATGGATGGCGCAGATCGGCGCTTCGAAGAGTGTGGCCGTCAACTTCCTCGGCAAGTTGAAGACGACCTTCCAGATGATCGCGATTCCGCTGCTGCTGTTTGAGGGCAAACTGTTCGACGTGATCGACGCGCATGTGTGGGGCACGTGGCTGATCTACGTGGCGGCGGTGCTCACGCTGTGGTCGATGGCGTACTACATGAAACTCGCCTGGCCGCAGATTCGCGAGCGCGCAAAATGAGCCTGCAAAAACTCTTGCGCAAAAAGTGTTGACGAGCAGGATTCTTTTTTGCCATAATCTCTTTCTCGCGTTGCAGTGATGTGACGCAAACGGTCTGGCAGCACAAAGGTAGTACGGCAGTGCTGGTAGCCAAAATGCGGGAATAGCTCAGTTGGTAGAGCGCAACCTTGCCAAGGTTGAGGTCGCGAGTTCGAGCCTCGTTTCCCGCTCCAGTTTTACATGTGTGGCCGTGCTGATGTGGTGGCATGGCGGCATAACCGGTTACGCGGGAATAGCTCAGTTGGTAGAGCGCAACCTTGCCAAGGTTGAGGTCGCGAGTTCGAGCCTCGTTTCCCGCTCCAATCCCGAAGGGAAGCCTTGCTTCCCTTTTTCTTTATCGGCACGGCAAACACGCGGTTCTTCACGAATTGCTACAATGCGGTGCTGAGCCCTTGGCGGGGTAGCAAAGTGGTTATGCAGCGGCCTGCAAAGCCGTGTACGCCGGTTCGATTCCGGCCTCCGCCTCCAGAATGCAAAAAGCCCCGACTGGTTCGGGGCTTTTTCTTTGGCGTCGCGCTTAGCTGCGTACTTTGACCGCCACCTTCCGCACCTCTGTTTCTGTCGCCTGTATCGCACGGCCGTCGCGCGTCATGGGTTGCATTGGCGCGAGCGGTTGCTCGGTCTGCTTGTCGACCAGCACGGAATGCTTTTCGCCGCGCGCAAACAGGTGCGCTTCCCCCCATTGCCGCAGACCAACCACCAGCGGGAAAAGCGCTTCGCCCCTGGGGGTCAGCACGTACTCCTGATACGCCGTGCCGTCGGAGGCTGGGGCCACGGCAAAGATGC
This sequence comes from Ralstonia sp. A12, assembly GCF_000801955.1. Classification (GTDB taxonomy): domain Bacteria; phylum Pseudomonadota; class Gammaproteobacteria; order Burkholderiales; family Burkholderiaceae; genus Ralstonia. The sequence goes on along the minus strand of NZ_JSZO01000001.1, from coordinate 741,084 downwards.
CGTGCTCGACCAATAGGCGCAGGCGGTCGGCCAGGATGTTGCGCGCGGCACCAGTGCTCTTCTGGAATTCGCTGAAGCGGCGCAGCCCGTCGAAGGCGTCGCGCACGATCAGCAGCATCCAGCGGTCGCCAACCACGTCGAGTGCACGGGCGACAGGGCAGGAGGAATCGTCGAAGCGTTTGCGTTGAACCATGGTCCATTGGCCGCGAATGGCCGTTTCGGTCAAGTGGTTGCATGATAAAACAAGTCTGCCTAGACTCATCTGGTTTTAATTTGAAACTAGATGGGGTGATGCATGGCTGTCGATTCTCTTGCTGCTGATTCACCGAGGGCGGGTGCCGTTCCTGCGCCTCCTTTATCGCGGGCTTGGGTGGCAATGCTGGCGATGTGTGCAGCTGTCAGCGTGGCCAACGTTTACTTTGCGCAGCCACTGCTTGATGCGTTGGCACATGACTTTGCGCTGAGCGAGGCCTGGGCCGGCGGCATCATCGGCGCGACCCAGGCAGGATGCGCGCTGGCGTTGGTGCTGGTCGTACCGCTGGGCGACCGCTGGCCACGCAAACCGCTACTGCTTGCCCAACTTGTGCTGCTGACTGCAGCGCTGCTGGGCGTGAGCCTGGCGCAAACTCGTTGGCCGTTGCTGCTGGGGATGTTGGGTGTCGGTTTGCTGGGGACCGCGATGACGCAGGGTTTGATCGCTTGTGCGGCCGCGTTGGCATCGCCGTCGGAGCGCGGCCGCGTGCTCGGCGTGGTGCAGGGCGGTGTGGTGATCGGCTTGCTGCTCGCTCGGACGGTGGCGGGTGGGATTGCCGACGCCTGGGGCTGGCGAGCGGTGTACGCCGTGTCGGCGAGCGTCTCGGCGGTGATGCTGGCTGCGCTGTGGCGCTGGCTGCCGACACCGGCGATGGCGTCGGTGCCCATGCACTACGGCGCGCTGTTGCGTTCGATGTGGCAACTGCTGCTGAGCGAGCGCGTGCTGCAGGTGCGTGGCCTGATCGCCTTCCTGATGTTTGCGGCGTTCAGCGTGTTCTGGAGCGCGCTGGCCTTGGCGCTGAGCGCGCCGCCGTATGCGTTTTCGCCGGCGGGCATTGGTGCGTTTGGGCTGGTGGGGGCGGTTGGCGCGCTGGCGGCAGCACGTGCCGGGCGCCTGGCTGACCGGGGTTGGGCGCAGCCGGCCACGGCCGCCGCGCTGGGGCTGCTGCTCATCGCTTGGCTGCCGTTGGGGTGGGGCTTGCACCATCTGGCGTGGCTCGTGGTCGGTGTCATCCTGCTTGACCTGGGCGGGCAGGCCGTCCACGTACTCAACCAAAGCCTGATCTTCCGCTTGCACCCGGAGGCGCATAGCCGGCTGGTGGGTGCCTACATGCTGTTCTATGCGGCCGGCAGCGGGCTCGGCGCGATGGCCTCGACAGCGATGTACGCGCGGGCGGGTTGGTCGGGCGTGTGTCTCTTGGGCGCGGCCATCAGCTTGGCGGCGCTGGGGTTCTGGGCGGCAAGCGCGGCGTGGATGCGCCGGCCAGAGCCGGAGGCGCGCTAGCCAATCCCCGCTTTGGTGGGGCCTGCCGGACCGGTGTATACCCGGCAGGCCTGCCATTCGATAAGCCGGGCCCTATACTTTTCGAAGAGGTCTGCCTTGTTCTTGCGTAGTGAAAAATGATAGAACACGATACATCCTTGGCTCTGTGTCTAGGTTTTCACAATTGTTTGCAATATGACAGGGGCGGCCTTTTAGGATGACCTGGGCTCAAGTCGATAGGTAAGGCATGTCGGCGGCCTGGGTAAGGTCTTGCGCGGGAGTCGGTGCCGCGCCGGAGGTGGCCGGTGGATCAAACCATGATGCGCTGGTCCGGGACCCCGATCACAACGACAAAGGGAGCGAGCCGGCGTCCCATGTAGCGGCGGCGGGAGCCGGCTCAACAGCCGGGCCCGGAGCGGGGAAAGGGCAGTCCAGATGGCGATACGAATTGCCTCGGTAGAAGACAACCAGGCGCAATCGGAATTGATTCGAGAGATCCTGATTTCGTCCGGATACGAATGCGAGTCTTTCAGTAGCGGGGACGCCTTTGTCAAGGCGCTGCGGGATCGAACTTTCGATCTGCTGTTGCTTGACTGGCAGTTGCCGGACATCAGTGGCATCCAGCTTGTGAGCTGGGTGCGGCAGACGGTCGGCCCGGCGCTGCCGGTGCTGTTCCTGACCAATCGCTCGCTTGAAGACGACGTGGTACGCGGGCTGGCTGCCGGCGCGGACGATTACGTCATCAAGCCAGTGCGCCGTGCCGAGCTGGTGGCGCGCGTGGGCGCGCTGCTGCGCCGCGCGGCACCGCGCACGAGCGAATCCCTGGAGCGCATTCGCGTGGGCCCGTACGCAGTGGACCCGATCGGGCGCGTGCTGACGCTGAACGGCTCACAGGTTGAGCTGTCGCCGCGCGAGTTCGACCTGGGGCTGTACCTGTTCCGCAATGTCGGCAAGCTGGTGCCGCGCGAGCTGATCGAGCAGGCAGTCTGGGGGCGCAGTATCGGTCCGGATTCGCGCACGCTTGCCACGCATATCTCCAAGCTGCGGCTCAAGCTGGATCTCAATCAGAAGAATGGCGTGCGGCTGGTCTCGGTGTACTCGCATGGCTATCGACTCGAAACCACACAAGAAGATGGCGAAGCAGGTTGAAGCGTTTCGACGCGATGGATTCGGGCGCGCCGCGGTTGTCGGCGCGCTTGTTGTTTTTGGGGGTGTCTGGCAGGCGGCGGTGGCTCAGCCTTCTGGCGCAGACGGCAGCGATTTCCTGTATCGCGTGCAGCCGGGCGATACGCTGATCAGCTTGGCTGACCGCTACATGAACAGCGTCGAGGGCTGGCGCCTGCTGCAGCAGCGCAACCACGTCGCCGATCCGTACCGTCTGCAGCCGGGCTCTGTGCTGCGGATTCCGTTTGATCGCATTCCGGTGGTGCCGGCTACGGCGCAAGTCGTGTTTGCGCGCGATGCCACAACGGCCGATCACAAGCCGCTGCAGGCCGGTATGAAGCTCGCAGAAGACACGCAGATCGAAACCGGCGACAAGGGCGCCGTCACGCTCGCGTTTGATGACGGCACGCGCGTGACCGTGCCGCCGGGCAGCCGCGTGGCGCTGTCGCGCGTACGTGCGTTTGCGCGCGCCGGGCTGATCGACGTGCGCGTGCACGTGAAGCAGGGCGAAGCCGAGTCGAATGTGTCGCCCAAGAAAACCGGTGTCGGCCGCTATGAGATTTCCACACCGGCACTTGTGACGGGCGTGCGCGGCACGCGCTTCCGTGTGCAGGCAAGCGCGTCCGTATCAACGAGCTCCGTGCTCGAAGGTGAGGTGGCCACCAAGGCTGGCCGCCAAGCGCAGGCAGTCAAGGCGGGGTTTGGCGTGCAGGTTGCGGGCGGGCACCTCAAGCGTGCGGCGCTGCCGGCTGCACCCAAACTCGATGCGATTCCGGATCTGGTGCAGAAGCCGTGCTTCCGCGCGACATGGCAGCCCGTCAAGGGTGCGGTTGCCTATCGTGCGGCGGTTGCGAGCGATGCTGCGATGACTGAGCTGAGCGCCTACCAATCGAGCAAGACGCCAGGTGCCACGCTGTGCGGCAATGAAGACGGCGACTACACGCTGGTCGTGCAGAGCATCGATGGGCTCGGTCTGACCAGCGAGTCGGCCACGCGACCTTTCACGGTGCGCCTGCACCCGGAAGCGCCGTACACGATTCAGCCCGCAAGTGGAAAAACCTATCGCAGCGGCGAGGTGGTCTTCGCATGGGCGACGGTGTCTGACGTGCGCAGCTATGACGTGGAAGTGGCCGACGCAGAGACCTTCGCAGCGCCGGCCGTTCAGCAGCGTGGGCAGGACGTGCGCGTGACCAAGACGTTGGGCGCGGGTACTTGGTGGTGGCGTGCCCGCTCGGTGGCCGAGGACGGCAAGACCGGCCCGTGGAGCGATGTGCTGCGCTTCCAGACACTCGATATTCCACTTGGCGCCGTGCCGCCGGCCTCCGTCGATGCGGGTGACGACGGCATGCTGCACGCTCACTGGTCTGCGCTGACGCCCGAACTGGCAGCAGCCGGTGCGCGCACGCGCGTGCAGCTTGCCAGTGACCCGACCTTCGCCAAGCCCGTTGCCGACATCGTGAGCGACGGCAGCGAGGCCGCAATTCCGCAGCCGCCGGCCGGTACGTACTACCTCCGCACGGGCGTTGATCTGGGCGACCCGGCATCCGTCGTGTATGCCAAGCCGCAGCGCATCGACGTCGGCGCGTTCGTTGGTGATTCGTCGCGCAGCCCAGTGCAGAGCGGCGGCGGCAACCTCCTGCTCAATGACTGGTCGGGCCGCAGCACCCCTCGCTGACCCGATGCGTGCGGCTCCGCACAGCAGGCTGCGCTCGCTGGCGGAGTGGGGCGTGCTGGTGCTGCTGGCCACGCTGCTGACGATCGGTGCGGTGCGCTGGAGCGTGGTCGAGCGGCTGGACGCCGCGCTGTACGACACCGTGATCACGCTGCACGGGCATCCGGCGCGTGATGACATCGTCATCGTCGCCATCGACGATCAAAGCCTGGATGCGGCGGGCCGCTGGCCGTGGCCGCGCAGTCGCCTGGCCGATCTGCTGGCACGTGTAGGGGCCGCACACCCGCGCGGCATCGGCGTCGATATTCTGTTCATCGAACCGGATCTCGCGCACCCAGAGGGCGATCGCGCGTTGACCGCGGCTGTCGCCCAGGCCGGGCATGTCATCCTGCCGGCGCTGCCGGAGCGCACGGAGCAGGGGCGCGTTTATCACTATCCATTCCTCGGCATCGAGGCCACGGTTGCGCACATCAATGCTGCTGCCGACGCGGACAGCGTGGTGCGCGGCGTGTATCTGGCCGAAGGCCCGCACGGACATGTGCTCGATCACCTCGCGGTTCAACTCGCACGGCTGGCGCCACAGGCACCGGCTTCGACGCCTGCATCGATCGACCTGGAAACCGACGCCGGCGGCTGGACGCGGCAGGCGCATATCCGCCTGAACTTTGCCGGGCCGGCGGGTACGTTCCGGCACGTGCAGGCACTGGATGTGCTCAATGGCCGCGTGTCGCCCGATGTGTTTGCGGGCAAGCTGGTGTTGATCGGGGCTACGGCTTCGGGCGTGTCGGATATTTTCGCCACGCCCACTTCGCGCACGATGAGCGGCGTGGAGGTGCTGGCCAACGCCACGCAAACGGTGCTGGACGGCACCGCCATCCTGCCCGCGCCGACGGGCGCGTTCTGGGTGATCACGCTGCTGCCGCTGCTGATGACCGCATGCGCGGTGCGGTGGCTCACGCCGCGTATGGCGCTTGCCGTGTCGCTGGCGAGTGCGGCGGCGCTGCTCCTGGGCGTGGTTGGCATGCTGGTGCTGGGTAACCGGTGGCTGCCGCCGTTTGCCGCGCTGGTCGGGCCATTGGTGCTGTATCCGCTATGGAGCTGGCGCCAGCAGGAAGCGGCTTTGCGCTTTCTGCGCGCCGAACTCTATCGCCTCGCGCGCGAGCCCGGCGTGCTCACGGACACGGCGCCGCTGGCCCGCACGGGCCGTACGCTCGGTGCACACATGGATGCGGTAGCCTCGCTCATCGACAAGCTGCGCGGGCTGCGCCGTTTCCTGGCGGATGCGCTGGAGAGCCTGCCCGATGCCACCGTCATCTGCGCACCGGATGGCGCCATCCGGCTAGCCAACGGCCGCGGCGCAGTCCTTGCTGGGCAATCGAGCACGCCGGGCCAGAACCGCGCTGCCGCGCTGCGCGATCTGTCGAGCCTGCTGGCCCGCGCGTTTTCCGACCCGACCGCCGGCGAGCGCTACTGGGCGCACTGGTTGACCGAGCCCGACGCCAGGCTGGAACCCGTCGAGCTGCACACGCATGACGGCCGTTCGATGCTCATGCACGCCGCCGCCTTACGCGACGACGCGGGCCGCCCCGTCGACATCATCGTCAGCTTTGCCGACATCACGCCCGTGCGCCAGGCCGAGCGCCACCGTGAAGAAGCGCTGCGCTTCATTTCGCACGACATGCGCTCACCGCAGAGCGCCATCCTCGCGCTCATTGAATTGCAGCGCGATGCTTCGCGGGCGCTGGATCGCGAAACGCTGCTCTCGCGTATCGAGCAGCTATCGTCGCGCACGCTGGAGTTGGCTGACACCTTCATCGACCTGGCACGCGCCGAATCGCAGGCGCTCAAGCTGGTGGATGTGGATCTGGTCGGCCTGGTGCTCGATGCCGCCGACGAGGTCTGGGCACTGGCGAATCGCCATCAGGTCGAGGTGCGCGTGCACGCCGACATCGAAGCGCCCGTGCGCGGCGAGCCGCGTTTGCTGGTGCGTGCCTTGGTGAACCTGCTCAACAACGCTATCAAGTTCAGCGCGTCGGGCTCGGTGGTGACGGTCTCGGTGGGGGTCGACGACGCGATGTTCACGGTGGCTGTGGCCGATCAGGGCGCGGGCATCGCGCTGGCGGATCAGCCAAGGCTGTTCCAGCCGTTCCATCGTCTGCACGAAACAGGGGCCAATGCGCCGGCGGGCGCAGGTCTCGGCCTCGTCTTCGTGAAGACCGCCATTGAGCGCCATGGCGGTCGCATTGCCGTGCAAAGCGCACCGGGGCTGGGCTCCACCTTCACGATCTGGCTGCCGCGCGGGCCGCTTCACCGCAACGCCTGACCACGGAGCCGTCGGCGCCATCGGCAACCGCACACACGGTGCGGCGTCTGCCACTTTCCTTTTTCAATCATTTGCAATCCGCTTGTCTGGTGGCCCTACAGTTCATTGGCCGACTGGCACAACGTACTCGGGTGATGCACCCGATCGAGAGACGGCAGCACCTGAGCGAGAGCCGGAAGCACAGGCAGAAGCGAACCACGCAAAACCGGCGCCGAGGTGCTACCCATGTTGAGCAAGACCGCAACCGATGTGCTGAGCGAATGCGAATACGAACACGTTCGCATGCAACTGCACCAAGCCCTGCGCGGCAACGGGAATCTGCCGCAGGATGCGCGGGTCTGGCTGGCTGGTCGGCGTTTATCCGCTCCGCGCGGCGAGGGCATCGTTTGGGTTGATGCGCGCCAGCGCGATGTTGCTTGCAGTTGATTTACGCGATGCACGCGTTTTATGCGCCTCGCGGCCCCTCCAGAAAGAGACCGAGCCATGAAGATCGGCCTGATCGACACGCACGTCGCCCGCCAACAGGCAATTCATTCTGCGCTGCAGCCCTCGCGCTTTGAATGTGTGCCGCTGTTCCTCTCCCGTCAGGTGTTCGAGGCCATCGACCTGCACGGCATCAACCTGCTGATGGTCGGCGCGCATGCCCATGACATGCCGGGCCTGTCGCTGGTGCGCACCGTGCGCGAACGCGTGGGCCCCGGCATGGCCATCGTCTACCTTGCCGACGGTCAGGCCGATGTCGAGACCGCCGACGCACTGAATCACGGTGCCGATCTATGTTTCCAGGGCGATATCCGCCCGCCCGAGCTGCTCGCCCGCCTTGATGCGCTGATCCGTCGATTTGCCGTCAGCCGTGCGGTGCGCGCCTCCGAAATCTGCCTGGGGCCCTATACGATTGACCGGCAGAACCGTTCGATCCGCCTGCGGGACACCCAGGTGGCTGTGCATGCGCGCGAGTTCGAGTTGGCGTTGCTGCTGTTTGCGAATGCCGGGCGCGTGCTGTCCCGTGCGGACATTGAGCTGGCGTTGTGGGGCCGTGAGTTGAGCCCGTATTCGCGCACGCTCGATACGCACGTCTCCCGCCTGCGCAAGAAGTTGCTGCTGGGCAACGAAAATGGCCTGCGCCTGCGTGCAATCTACGGACAGGGTTTCTGCCTGGAGCGTGTGATGGAAAGCGTCGTCGGTTGATGCAGTCGCGCTGAGCGCGCCCCCGCGCAGTACGAAGCCCCGCCAGTCGGGGCTTTTTCGTTTGCTGGGGAAGGAGAGGGGGCAATGCCCAAAGAAAAACGCCCTGACACTCGGGACAGCAGCATCAGGGCCAAGTAGATCGCGGCTCTCTCTTCCGCGACCGGAGCGCACCCACGAGGGGTCGGTGCCTATTCAGGTTACGTGGCTGGCACCGACACAATGCAAATCTTTATCAACACCAGACCAGATACTGAGGTTCGCCAATGTGTGTCGATTTGTTATAAGACGTCGTACAACTAGGGGTCTGATCGCCCATTCGGGCGCTGCAAGGGTTCAGGTAAAGGTTTCCGGCGCGGGTGTGTCGGCCAAGTCGTGTGCGCGGCGCAGCCGTTCGCGGCTGTTCGACAGGTGCATGCGCATGGCGGCGCGGGCGGCTTCCGGCTCCTTGCGGGAGATGGCCTCGAAGATGCTGTGGTGCTCGCGATTGACGGTGGCGCGCGATTCCTGCGAGTTTAGATAGCCGACCTGCGATGCGTCGATGCGGCTGCGCGGGATCAGCGTCTTACCCAGTTGGTCGAGCACGGTCACGAAGTGCTGGTTGCCGGTCGCGCGCGCAATGCTCAGGTGGAAGCGCAGGTCAGACGCTGCGCTGTCACGGCCGGCGGCCTGATCTTCTTCAATGGCTTCGAGCGCCTGCCGCAGCGTAGCGAGCGCCTCCGGTGTCGCGCGCTGCGCGGCCAGGCCGGCGCATTCGGTTTCCAGTGCCACGCGCAGCTCCAGCATGGCCAGGATGTCGTGCAGCGTGGAGGCGGCACCCAGTTGGATGGTGTTGTCTTGGCGCGGCGGCAGCACAAAACTGCCGATGCCGTGGCGTGTCTCGATCAGCGCCTTGGCCTGCAAGCGTGAAATGGCCTCGCGTACCACGGTGCGACTGACGCCCAGTGCTTCCATCAGCTCCGATTCGGTGGGTAGCTTGTCGCCGATGCGCAACTCGCCGGTGGTGATGCGCTGCTTGACGTAGTCGACCACCACTTCCGCCAGGCTTTGGGTGCGGCGCGCGAGCGTTGCGGGGGAGCCTGGGGTGGGCATGCTGTCTCCGGAGGGGTTTCGGGTTTACCAGGGGTAGTTCTGAGTGGATGCGTCCATTATATTCCGTTCCATGTTGTATGACGACTGATAACGTACGTGACGGCCATGAATCACAACTCTGCTGAATCCACCCTGCGCACGCCGCGCATCACCCGCCTCCAGGTCATTCCCGTGGCCGGACGCGACAGCATGCTGCTGAACCTGAGCGGCGCGCACGCCCCGTTCTTCACCCGCAACATCGTCATCCTGGAAGATTCCGACGGTCATACCGGCGTGGGCGAGGTGCCGGGCGGCGAGGCGATCCGCAAGACCATTGAAGACGCGACGCCGCTGGTGGTGGGGCAGCCGGTTGGCGCATACAACAACGTGCTTAACACGGTGCGCCGGCAGTTTGCCGACCGCGATGCGACCGGGCGCGGGCTGCAGACGTTTGACCTGCGTACCACCGTGCACGCGGTCACGGCGTTGGAAAGCGCGTTGCTGGATTTGCTGGGACAGCACCTGGGCGTGCCGGTGGCCGCCCTGCTGGGGCAGGGGCAGCAACGTGCCAAGGTGCCGGTGCTGGGCTACCTGTTCTTCGTGGGCGACCGCAAGCGCACCAACCTCGACTATGCCGACGGCAGCGACGCCACCGACGACTGGACCCGCGTGCGCCACGAAGAGGCGCTCACCCCCGAAACCGTCGTGCGCCTGGCCAAGGCCGCGCACGCCCGCTACGGCTTCAAAGATTTCAAGCTCAAGGGCGGTGTGCTGAGCGGTGATGACGAAATGGTTGTCACCACTGCGCTGGCCGAGGCTTTTCCCGACGCACGCGTCACTCTGGACCCGAACGGTGCGTGGTCACTGGAAGAGGCCATCCGCCTGTGCCGCGACAAGCACGACGTGCTGGCCTATGCCGAAGACCCGTGCGGTGCCGAGGGCGGCTACTCCGGCCGCGAGGTGATGGCCGAGTTCCGCCGCGCCACCGGCTTGCCGACCGCCACCAACATGATCGCCACCGACTGGCGTCAGATGGGTCATGCGATTCAGTTGCACTCGGTCGATATTCCGCTGGCCGATCCGCACTTCTGGACCATGCAGGGCTCCGTGCGTGTCGCGCAGATGTGCGATGACTGGGGCCTGACCTGGGGCTCGCACTCCAACAACCACTTCGACATCTCGCTGGCGATGTTCACCCATGTGGCCGCTGCCGCGCCGGGCAACATCACCGCCATCGACACGCACTGGATCTGGCAAGACGGTCAGCGCCTGACGCGTGAGCCGTTCCAGATCGTTAGCGGCGAGATCGACGTACCCGCTGTGCCGGGTTTGGGCGTGACGCTCGACATGGCGCAAGTGGAGAAAGCGCACGCGCTGTACAAGCAGCACGGGCTGGGTGCACGCGACGATGCAGCCGCCATGCAGTGCCTGGTGCAGAACTGGACGTTCAACAACAAGCGTCCGTGTCTGGTGCGTTGATGTAGGCAGATCCCGGGGCGGTCTCAGACCGCCTTTCAAATAATAAGAAGTATCTGGAGACGAATCTTGAAGACCATCAAGGGTTTGCGCTGGTGGATCATCGTGCTGGTGTGTCTGGGCACGATCATGAACTACCTGGCGCGCAATTCGTTGGGCGTGCTGGCGCCAACGCTCAAGGAAGAGCTGAGCATGACCACGCAGCAGTATGGCTATGTGGTCATGGCGTTTCAGTTCGGCTACACGCTCATGCAGCCGGTGTGCGGCTTCATTGTCGATTTGATCGGCTTGCGCATCGGTTTTGCGCTGTTTGCCGTGTTGTGGTCGTTCTCCGGCGTGCTGCATGCCGGCGCGACGGGCTGGCTGTCGCTGGCGGGCTTCCGTACCCTCATGGGTTTGACGGAAGCGGCCGCCATTCCCTCTGGCATGAAGGTGGTGGCGGAGTGGTTTCCTGACAAGGAAAAATCAGTCGCGACGGGTTGGTTCAACGTAGGCACGTCGTTTGGTGCCATGTTGGCGCCGCCGCTGGTGTTGTATCTCTCGATGCAGCATGGCTGGCAAGCCGCCTTCGTGGTGACGGGCGCGCTGGGATTCTTCTGGGCGGCGTTGTGGTTTGTGTTTTACCGCTCGCCAAAGCAGCATCCGAACTTGTCCAAGGCAGAGTTGCAAAAGATCACCGATGGGCAATTGCGCTCGGCCGATGCTCCGCGCGAAAAGCGCCCGCTTTCCGAGATCATTCTCTCGCGCCGTTTCTGGGCGATTGCGCTGGCGCGCTTCTTTACCGAACCCGCTTGGCAGACGCTTAGCTTCTGGATCCCGCTGTACTTTTTCAAAGAGCGCGGCATGGATCTGAAACAGATCGCCATGTTTGCGTGGTTGCCGTTCCTGGCGGCGGATTTGGGCGGTATGGCTGGTGGTTATCTGTCGCCGTTCCTCATGAAGTTCGCTGGTCTGAAGCTGGTGTGGTCGCGTGTGGGCGGCGTGGTGCTGGGCGCGCTGATGATGATCGGCCCGGCGTGCGTGGGCCTGGTGGCATCACCGTATGTGGCCATCGCGCTGTTCTGCGTGGGCGGTTTTGCGCACCAGATGATTTCTGTGTCGGTGAATACGCTGAGCGCAGACGTGTTCGATCCGCAAGAAGTTGGTACGGCCAGCGGCTTCGCGGGAATGTCCGGCTGGATTGGTGGTCTGGCATTCACCGCCGTGGTGGGTGCTCTGGCCGATACGGTGGGTTATGGTCCGCTGTTCAGCCTGCTTGGCGCGTTTGACGTGATCGCGGCCGTGCTGCTGATCATCCTGATCCGCGGCCAGTCGCAGGAAGAGCGTACCGCACGCCAGATGAAACTCTCCGCTTCAAATTGAGCTGAAACCGATGTCCATGTTGCATCCCCCCCGATTCGAATTCCAGGCGCAAGAAGGCAACCGCCTTCGCCTGGCCAGCAGCACCGGTGCTGCGATCGAACTCTTCGTGCTCGAAGACGACATCATCCGCGTGCTGGTGCTGCCGCACGGCGACCTGCGCGGCCCGGCCACGTGGTCGATTGCCCCGGGCGCCGACGATACGCCGCTCGAAGGGCGTGACCGACGTGACATGAGCGGGTTCTCGCTACCGGCGTTTGAACTGCACACCAATGCCGACACGCTGCGCGTGCAAACCAGCAAGATCCGCTTGAGCATTGCGCTGGCGGGGGGCTTCTGCACATGGGAAATCCGCCGCGCCGATCAATGGCAAGCGGTGCTGCACGACCGCGTCACGCAGGCCTACAACTTCGGCTACTGGGACGATCAGGTCTATCACTACGTGCGCCGTGAACCGGGCGAGATGTACTTTGGCCTGGGTGAGCGCGCCGGTGAGCTCAACCGCGCGCATCAGCGCTACGAGATGCGCAATATCGATGCGATGGGCTACAGCGCGCGCACGACCGATCCGCTGTACAAGCACATCCCGTTCTACGTGACGTGGCATCCGGAAAATGGCACCGGCTTCGGGCTGTTCTACGACACGCTGTCCGATTGCAGCTTTGACATGGGCCGCGAGCTGGACAACTACCACGGCCACTATCGCTACTTCGCAGCACCGTTCGGCGATCTCGACTACTACTTCATCGCCTCGCCCGACACGCCGCTCGACGCCACGCGCCGCTTCACGTGGATGACCGGCCGCCCGGCATGGATGCCGAAGTGGGGCCTGGGCTATTCCGGCTCGACCATGACGTACACCGACGCGCCCAACGCGCAGGAACAGATGGGCGAGTTCATCAAGGGTTGCCGTGAGCACGACATCCTGTGCGATTCGTTCCACCTGTCGTCGGGTTACACGTCCATCGGACCGAAGCGCTACGTCTTCAACTGGAACACCGATAAGTTTCCTGATGCGCGCGGCTTCGTGCAGAGCTATCTGGATGCCGGCATTCGCCTGTGCCCCAACATCAAGCCGTGCCTGCTGCAGGACCACCCGAAGTTTGCCGAGGCGAAGGAAGCGGGTCTGTTGATCTGCGATGAAAAGGGCGAGCCGGCCTGGGTGCAGTTTTGGGACGAGGTGGGAGCGTATCTCGACTTCACCAACCCGAAGACGCTGGATTGGTGGAAGGCGAACGTCAAGAGCGCGCTGCTTGACTACGGCATGGCGTCTACCTGGAACGACAACAACGAGTTCGAGGTGTGGTCGCCGGATGCCTTCGCGCAGGGGTTTGGCAAGAAGCATCCGATCCGCGAGGCCAAGGTGCTGCACACCATGCTCATGATGCGTGCCTCGCGCGAGGCGCAAGTCGAGTACGCGCCGCAGCGTCGGCCGTTCCTGGTGTCGCGCTCGGGCGGTGTCGGCATGCAGCGCTATGTGCAGACCTGGTCGGGCGATAACTACACCTCGTGGGAAACGCTGCGCTACAACCTGAAGATGGGCCTGGGGCTTTCGCTTTCGGGGGTGTCGAACATCGGCCACGACATCGGCGGATTCTCCGGCCCGGCACCTTCGCCGGAACTGCTGGTGCGCTGGGTGGCGTTTGGCGTGTTCATGCCGCGCTTTTCCATCCACTCGTGGAATGACGACAAGACCGTCAACGAGCCATGGATGTATCCGCAGGTCACCTCGCAGATCGCCTCGCTCATCAAGCTGCGCTATCGCCTGATTCCGTATCTGTACGAACTGCTGTGGCAATCCACGCAGGCTTACGAGCCTGTGTTGCGCCCGACGTTTGCCGAGTTCCCGGCTGACCGCCGTTGCTATGACGAGTGCGACGACATGATGCTCGGCTCGTCGCTGCTGGTTGCGCCGACGGTGGACGAAGGGCAGGCCGAACGCAAGGTTTACCTGCCTGCCGGCGCACGCTGGGTGTCGTACTGGAGCGGCGAGGCATTTGATGGCGGGCAAACCGTCACGCTCCCTTCACCGTGGGACCAACCGATCATGCTGATTCGCGAGGGCGGTGTGATTGCGTTGAACGTGGCCGAGCAGCATTTCGACCAACGTGCCGATCAGCGTGCCTTTCTTGTGGTGCCCACGAGCGGCGCTGGTAAGGCATCTGGCGGTTGCATTGAGGACGACGGTGAAACCGAAGCCTGGCGTAACGGCGAGCAAGGCCGCTGGAATGTGCGCGCCGCGTCGGATGCGCTCACGGTCACGCTACATGTGGCGCGCGAAGGCCGCATGCCCGTGCAGACCGACACCATTGAGATTCACTTGCCCGCTGCGGAAGCGCGGCAGATGCAGACTCCGCAGGCCCGCATTGTTGACGCCACCGTTGCGGGCGGCTGGCGCCGTCTGACGCTGCAGTTGCTGGCCTAGTGCCGCATTCCCCGTGCATCACAACCGGGTACGGAGAACCCGGAGATGCACGGTTTCTCCAGGTGCTGGAGATAACCAAAAATCGAGACAACAACGATGAAAACCACACGAGCCAAATTTTCTATCAACCCAGTCTGTGCATGTGCCGCGCTGCTGTGCGCGGGTGTGTCGATGCAGGCATCGGCACAAACGTCGGTCACGCTGTATGGCGTGGTCGATAACGCGTTTGCGTATTCGAGCAACCAGGGCGGGCATTCCAATACCTACATCAACTCGGGCGCGCTGCTGGCCAGCAAGTTCGGCTTGTATGGCACGGAGGATCTGGGCGGCGGCAACACGGCCCTGTTCCGCTTGGAAAGCGGGATCAACTCTGCCACGGGCGCGCAGAGCAAGTCGGGGTACATGTTCAATCGCCAAGCCTATGTTGGTTTGAGCAACACGAACTATGGCCAGATCACGCTGGGTCGTGCCTATACGCCGTACTTCCAATACGTGGCTTCGCTGGGTCCGACCAACGTGCTGACGGGCGCGGTTGGCGCGCACCCCGGCGACGTGGATGCGCTGGATACCACCCTGCGCATGCAAAACTCCATCACCTATACGTTCCCCGTGTTTGGCGGTCTGCAGGCGGGTGTGCAGTACGGCTTGGGTGAGCAGGCGGGTAGCATTTCGAACGGCAGCAGCGTGAGCGCGGCGCTGCGTTATGACTACCAAGGCTTTGGCTGGGGTGCGGGCTATACGCGCCTGAAGAACCTGGCCGACAGCACAACGGCCAACAAGACGGCCAGCTTTGGCAATGTTGGCGACTTCGCCATCAACTCGCCAGTCAATGCTGGATATGCGTCGGCCGATAGCGCACAACTCATTGCCACGGCGGCACGCTACACCTTCGGCAAGGCGATGGTGGGCCTGAACTACTCGAACGTGCAGTACAAGCCGGGCGCGTTTTCGTCGTTTGCGCAATCCGCCACGTTCAACACCGTGGGCGTGATTGCTACCTACGATCTGACGCCTGCATTCCGTTGGGCTGTTGGCTACAGCTATACGGCTGAGAAGGCGCGTAACGGCATTACCTCGCCGGCGAAGTACAACCAGTTCACGATGGAGCAGTTGTATTCGCTGTCCAAGCGCACGGCCTTCTATGCGATCCAAGGTTACCAACGTGCTAGTGGTCAGCGGCTTGCAAATGGTGCGATTGTCGATGCGGTCGCTTCGGTGGGCGACTCGCAGAACGGTACGCCGTCGAACGGCCGTAGCCAGTTCGTCGGCATGGTGGGTGTGCGCCACTCGTTCTGATGCAGACGCTGACCTGGCTCGCACCGGGGCCGGTGCATACGCTGCGTGCCGGCGCGTTGGCGATGGATGTCGCGCCGGCAGCCGGTGGCCGGATCGCCTCGCTGGCTTCGGCCGGTGAGGGCGGCCAGCGCATCGATTGGCTGGCGCCGATGTCTGAGGCGAGCTTGCGTGACGGCTTCGATGGTCTGGCATGGCCCAAGACGGGCTGCTATCCGTTGTTGCCGTTCTCCAATCGTATCCGCGATGGTCGCTTCCAATGGCGTGGCCGCGAGATTCGTCTCGCGCCGCACCCAGGTCAGCCGCATGCCATGCACGGTCTTGCACATGCGCGCGCGTGGACGGTCGAACAACAGACCGATTCGTCGATCGTGCTCGGCCTGCGCTATGTGCCTGAAGCCGACAACTGGCCTTGGGCGTTTACCGCCACGCAAACGCTGGTGCTGAGCCCGGAGGGGCTTGAGGCCGTCATGACCCTGCGCAATGACGGCAGCAGCGACATGCCTGCCGGCGGCGGCTTTCACCCGTACTTCGCTCGCGTGCCCGGCACGCACGTGCAGTTTGCTGCCGCGACGATGTGGCCGACCGACGCCGGCGAGGTCGCCATCCGATGCGAGCCGATCACGCCACGCGAGGATTTCCGCAATGCACCTGCGTTGCCGGACGACGGCCTCAGCGTGTACTACAGCAACTGGCAGCGGCAGGCCGTCGTATCACGCGCCGATGGGGCAACGCTCACGTTGAGCGCTGACGATCCTCTCGATCACTTCATCCTCCATGCACCGGGTGGGCAGGCGTACTTCTGCCTGGAGCCGGTTTCGCACGTGGCCGATGCGGTCAACCTGGCCGAGCAAGGCTGGGAGGGGACTGGGCTTCGTGTTCTCGCACCGGGCGAGACATTGCACTTGCGCATGCAACTGCGTATCGACACCGCCGCCGGCTGACCTCTGAAAGGGAGGCCGCGCGGCGGGTGTTCTCCAACCCGCATTGCGGATCGACAGGCCACGGATGATTGCCGCTTGGCCCGCGCCAACAGCCGGGTCATGACGATATGCAAACTGATTCGTTGGCGGCCCAGGATTAGTCCGTAGCATGGCTCCGGAAGGAGCAGATTGACCAGCATGGCGTCTTTGTGCATCCGGCAAACCGTCATGGGGTCATTGTGAGCAGCCCAGTCAATCCATCATCGTTGTCTTCGCAGGCCGGCTGGCAAGCTAGCCAGGTACGCGCCGGCGTTCGCTTCCGGCTGAACCCGTTGCTCAAGGCCCGCCTCGGTTTTCTTGCGGCGTGGGCAGCGTTCTTCCTTGTCCTGTTTGTACTGCCGCAACCGGAAGGTCTGTCGCCTGCGGGGCGCGCTACCTTGGCCGTGGTGGCCTGGGCAGCCGTGATCTGGATGAGCGAAGCGGTGCCGGTTGGGGTGAGCGGCATCCTCATTCCGGCGCTGTTGGTGCTCGCGCACGCCGTGACGCCGTTCTCCAAGGCGGCCAGTGGCTTCGCTACGCCGGTGGTGTTCCTGTGCCTGACGGCGTTCCTGTTCTCGTCGATCATGCAGGGGGCCGGGCTGGACCGCCGTATCGCCCTGTGGCTGCTCGACAAGCTCAAGACCAGCACGGCCAACGGCGTGATCTGGTCCATGTTCGCCATCAACTTCGTGCTGAGCTTTCTGGTGCCGGCGGCCAATGCACGCGCGGCGGCGCTGCTGCCGGTGGTCAATGGCATTGCCGATCTGTTTGGCGACACGCCACGCGAGCGCAGCGCCAAGAAGGCCATCGTCATTCAGTCGCTGGTCTATGGTTCGATGATCAGCGGCATGTGCATCCTGACCGCGCACTTGCCCAATCTGGTGATCGTGGGCCTGCTGCAGAAGCAGCTCGGGTTGCATCTGTCCTATCTGGACTGGTTCAAGCTGCAGTGGCCGTACCTGGGCATGTTCGTGCTGACGCAACTGTGGGTGCAGTTCTACTTCAAGTCGCGCGCGGTGCGTCTGCCCGGCGGCGCTTCCGCCATCACGGCTGAACGTGCCGCGCTGCCGCCGGTGGATATGCACGCCAAGGCCATCCTGTTGGTATTCGCGGCGGTGGCGGTGCTGTGGGCCACCGAGGCATGGCACGGCCTGCCTTCCGAGATCGTGGCCTTGCTCGGCCTGGCGGCGTTGTTTGTGCCGGGATTGACCGGGCTGGGGTGGAAAGACATTCAGAACCGCACGATCTGGGGCACGTTCTTCCTGCTGGCAGGTGCGCTGAGCCTGTCTGCCGCCATCAGCGACACCGGCCTCGCGCCGTGGGTGGCTGACTGGCTGAGACGCTTCGCGCAAGGCCACCCGTGGTGGCTGGCGTTGCTGATCGTGATGGTCGGCACGCATGTGGCGCGACTGGCCATGCTTTCCAACGTGGCCGCCGTCACCATGATCGCACCCATCATGCTGGCGCTTGCACCCAAGCTGGGGCTGCATCCGGTGGCCTTCACGCTGCTGGTGTGCGACAGCGACAGCTTTGCCTACATCCTCCCCACGCAGATCACCGCTGCCGTGGTGGCCTACAGCAGCGGTACCTTCACCACCGCAGACTACGCGAAGGTGGGCGTGGTGTCCGTGCTGATCGGCATCGCCTATGGCGTGTTCGTGATGGCACCGTGGTACGCGTATCTGGGCATCCCGGTGTGGGACGCGGGTGCGCCGTGGCCTTTCCATTGATCGGAGTCCTTCCATGAACGACCGAGCATCCCCAGCGGTGGGTTATGCCGCCCTGCGCGAGCGGCTGGGCGAGCACTACGCGCCGGCTGGCCTGTATGAAAAGAACAAGGCGCTGCCGTTCGCCGGCCGGGCCACATGCTCAGTGAGCCGGCTGGAGGCGGGCGAGTGGGCGGAGATCCTGATCGACTATGAAGTCGGCGCCTCGGGCATCGCCGACGGTGCTTGGTTGAAGGCCACCTTCAAGTTCTATTCCGACTGGGCGCTGTTCCAGACGACCGACCCATCTGGCGCCAACTACCTCAGCGCTGAATACCAGGCCGGCCCGCTGGTGGCGGGCCAAAGCCCGGCGACCGTCCAGGCGCTGAACGTGCGCTTCGAACAGAAGGGCCACGAGCGGCCGTTCCAGAAGGCGATCATCGTTGACGTGGTCGACGGCTACCTGAACGCGGGGGACCATATCCTGATCCGCCTGGGTGACCGGCGGCGCGGCGGGCCAGGCACGCGCGTGCAGACCTTCATCGAAGACAGCTTCCGCTTCCGCCTCTATGTGGACCCGCTGGGCACCTCGCGCTTTGTGGCCGTGCCGGGCGACGTGGTGATCGACATCCATGCCGGGCAGCCCTCGCAGGTGTTACTCCAGGCGCCGCGCTTTGCCAGGCCGGGCACACCGCTGGTGGTACGCGCATCCTTGCTCGACACGTGGGGAAACATCAGTTCAGATGCGGGCGGCACGCTCCGGCTGACGGCGTGGGACGGCAATACGCCCGTGCACCAGCGCGACTACCCCGTGCCGCAAGACGGTTGGGCCACGCTTGGTATCGACGACCTGCCCACCGCTGCAGGCTCGCTCCGGCTGGAGGCCGTTTTGCTGAACGCTCCGCACGTGAGCAAGGCCACGGCCTGGCTGTCGATCTTCGACGCGCCCTACGCGCCGCGTGCGTTCTATGCAGACCTGCACGTGCACGCCCACGACACCGTCGGCACCAACAGCCCCGCGTACAACGCCGCCTACGCGCGCGATATCGGCGGCATCGATGTGTTCGGCTACACCGTCAACGATTTCCAGATCACCGATGCCAACTGGAAGCTCGGGCTGGATGCCGTCAACGCATTCAACGAGCCGGGCCGCTTCGTCGTGTACCCGGTGCAGGAGTGGTGCGGCAGTTCCACGGCCGGTGGCGACCACAACGTCGTTTTCCTCGGCGATGAGGCACCGGGCTTTCCGTACAACGCGCGCGGCGAACACAACCGCACGCTGGTGTGGAACGAAGACATGAAGGGCAGCGCGGCTGAGCTTGGCCGCTGGCCGATCGAGGAGCTGTGGGACGCGTACATCGACGCGCCTGAAGAACACCTGATCATGCCGCACGTGGGTGGGCGCCGTTATATCCCGGACTGGCACCATCCACAGCTTGAGCGGCTGGTCGAGATCGCCTCCAGCTGGGGACATTTCGACTGGCTATACCGCGACGTGATCGCACGCGGCTACCAGCTCGGCGTGGCCGCCAGCGGCGATGAGCATCGCGGGCGGCCCGCAGGTGGCGCACCCGGCGTGCAGGTGTTCGGCGTGCGCGGCGGCCTGACGGGCGTGCTGGCGGAGCGGCTCGATCGTCAATCGATCGGCCGCGCCCTGCGCGCGCGCCACACCTGGGCCAGTACCGGAGAGCACACGGCGCTGCTCGTGCGCAGCGGCAAACATATCCAGGGCGATGCCTTCACGCATCAAGGCTCCGCGCGTTTCGATTACCGGTTCCTGGGGCAAGCCGGCTGGGAATACCTCGCCGCGTACGACCACACCGGCCTGATCTGGGAGCGCAACCTGCATCAGGAGGCCGGCTTCTCTGATCGGCTGGTCCGCGTACGCTGGGGCGGCGCCCGCATCCGTGATCGTTATCGCTGGGCAGCCTGGCAAGGGCGCATCCGCATTCTCAACGGCACCATCCACCGCTTTGGTGGCCACGGCTTCGAGCACCTGGAGGAATCCTGCTGGCGCGAAGGCACCACCGACATCGGTTTTCGCAGCGACACCTATGGCGATGCCGACAGCGTGGAGATCGACATCGGCAACCTCGCTGCTGCACGGATCGTGATCGAGGGGCACATCGACAGCTACATCAAGGTCGGCGACCCGCTGCAGCGCAATCCGTTCGCGCATGCGCCGGATTTCCACTGGGAGATCAGCGGGGCTGAGTTGCTTGCCAAGGATGGGTTGCGGCTCGAGTTGGGCGGCACCGAGCTCTTCATTGCGGTGGAGCGATTGACGGAACAGGCCTTGCCGATCAACGTAAGCGGGGCGCTGGAGGTTGAACCGGTGAACGGGCCGTTCGGCTTCCGACCGGTGTACTTCCACGGGCGCGAGCGGGGCGACCAGAAGGTGTGGTCGTCAGCCCAGTTCGTGTCGTTTGTGGAGGCGTGAGCGAGACGAGGGCCGTGCGTGATGACTATTCGATGGCCCGGCCGCTGAGTCGTTCGGCTCCAGGCCCTCGGCAGGGCAGCGGCAAACGCGAAGGGCTGCAGAAAAGCAAAAAGCCCAGTCGGTGAGGACTGGGCTTTCTACGCGAGTTCTGGTGGGGCGTGAGTGACTCGAACACTCGACCTACGGATTAAGAGTCCGCTGCTCTACCAACTGAGCTAACGCCCCGCGAAGAAATGAGACTATATCAACCTTTTTCAGATCGCGCTAGTCCTTTGTGCGATTTTTTTATGAAACGCTCGAATGCAGGTCCGCGTGGCTGTGCAGCGCGTCGATGAATTGCGTCAGGCCGTGCGTCGGATGCTTGTCGCGATGGCGCACGATGAGCAGCGGGCGGGCGATGCGTGGCAGGTTGCTCTGCACTTCTACGAGCCGGCCGTCGCGCAACGCATCGGCCACCACGTGGCGCGACAGGCAACTGATGCCGTAGCCTGCTGCCACCGTGCGTTGAATCGCTTCTGAGTGTCCAAGTTCGAGTGCCACGTGCAGTGGCCCGACGGCCGAGGCGATGCGGCTGTCGATCAACTCCCGCGTGCCGGAGCCGGGTTCGCGCATCAGCCAGCCGGCTTCGCGCAACGCTGCATGCGAGACCGGCCCGCGCGCAAGCGGATGCTCCGGCGCCGCGACGATCACCATCTCATCGTCGATCCACGTTTCGATTTCCAGTGACTCTCCACGGCACGTGCCTTCAATCAGGCCGATGTCGACCTCGAAGCGCTGCACCGCGTCGACCACGTCCTGCGTATTGCCGATCAGCACGTCGAGTTGGCTGTCGGGGGCAATCTGCTGCCGGAAGCCCGCGAGCAGGGCGGGCAACACGTAGTTGCCGATCGTGCTGCTGGCGGCAAGCTTCAAGCGCACGTTGGGTTGCGCGGTAGCGTGCTCCAGGGCGCTGGCGTGGTCGAGCAGGGCTTGGGCTTGCGGCAGCAGTTGTCGCCCCAGCGCATTCAAGTGAAGGCGTCGTGCGTGCCGGTCGAACAACGGGTGTCCGAGCGTCGACTCCAGCTCTGCCAGTGCCGCGCTCACCGCCGATTGCGACAGGCCGAGTTGCTCGCCGGCGGCCGTGGTGGTCTCGCACTGGGCGATGGCCGCGAAGACCGCCCATTGACGCAGCGTGACGCGAGGGGCTTTGCTATCCATAAAACTGGTCATTCTTAGAAAAATTACCCGTTTTACATGTTATCACGTGCCGCATATCGTTATGCGTATAGCGAATAAGCAAGGCGGATGTGATGACAATTGCACAGAAACAGTTGCCTTCCCAGGGCGTGCTGCCCGGGTTTGATGGCCGGACGCTGTTGAGCGCGGGCGTGCTGTTCGGATGCGCGGGCGTGGCGGTGGTGTTGGGTGGAATGGGCTGGGCGAGCCACCTGGGTTTGAGTGCGCTGACGTTGGCCATTCTGCTCGGCATGGTGATGGGGCATGTGCCGGGGCACGAGCGCTGGCTGACACCCGGGGCGATCCAGTTTGCACGCCACACGCTGCTGCGTGCCGGGGTGGTTCTTTACGGTGCTCGGCTGACGCTGGCCCAGATTCACGACCTGGGTGCTTCCGGCGTGGCGATTCCGCTGCTGGTGCTGGTGCTGACCATGCTGGCCGGCACCTGGATCGGTACGCGCTGGTTCGGTCTCGCACGCACGCAGGCCGTGCTGGTGGCTGCGGGCAGTGCGGTGTGTGGCGCGGCGGCAGTGCTGGCGGTGGCGCCGGCAGTCAAGGCTCAACCGCGCGAGACGGCCGTGGCAATTGCGAGCGTGGTGTTGTTCGGCACGCTCGGCATCTTTCTGTATCCGTGGCTCTATGCGCTGTTGGCGCATGCAGGCATGGCGGTCGCGCCGGAGCATTTCGGTGTCTATATCGGCTCGACGATGCACGAGGTTGCGCAAGTGATTGCTGCCGCGAAGCCGCTGGGCGAAGACGCTACCAACGCGGCTGTCGTCAGCAAGATGGTGCGTGTGCTGGCCCTGGCGCCGCTGCTGGTGGTGCTGGCGTGTACGACGCCTGCTGATGATGACGCGTCTTCCGCGCAATCCCGTCAAGGTGCATTGCGAAAGGCCGCCGGTCATGCATGGAAGGCGATGCCGTGGTTTGCGGTCGGCCTGCTGGGTGTGACGTTGCTGAACTCGGCGGGTGCGATCCCGGCCGCATGGCACGCCCCCATCGATTCGATTGACACCGCCATGCTGGCCTGCGCGATGTTCGCTATCGGCACGCAGACGCATGTGCCGATGTTGCTGAAGTCTGGTGTGCGTCCGCTGCTGTGCGCGGCTGTGCTGTGGGTCGGGCTGGTGGCGGGTGGTGCGCTGATCAACGTGGGTGTGCGCTTGCTGGTGGGCTGATCTCGGCACCTGACACTAGGTGTGTAGAGACGGCAGATTCTCTTCCATGGCGCGCAAGTCGCATCGGAATCGCGACTTGCGCGCCGCGCCTTTTCATTCGCGGGAGGCGGCCTAGTATGAAGTCCTGTCTGACTGTCGTAGTCGAGGGGACTCATCATGCAGCAGCATCCCGTGGTTTCGAGAGACGAGTGGCTCATCAAGCGTCGCGAACTGCTGACGCGTGAGAAAGAGGCGATCCACATGCGCGACGCCATCAACGCCGAACGCCAGGCGTTGCCGTGGGTCAAGGTCGATACGGCGTACGTGTTCGATACGCCCGACGGCAAGAAGACGTTGGCTGAGCTATTCGACGGGCGCAGCCAACTGATCGTCTATCACTTCATGCTGGGCCCAGGCTGGGAAGCAGGATGCCCTGGGTGCTCCTTTCTCTCTGATCATCTGGGTGGCATGCTGCCGCATCTGAATCATCATGACGTGACGCTGGTTGCTGTGTCGCGTGCATCGATGGCGGAGATTGCGGCCTACAAGAAGCGCATGGGCTGGCATTTCCCGTGGGTGTCGTCGTTCGGTACCACGTTCAACCACGACTACCGCGTGAGCTTCTCGCCCGAAGAGCTGGAAAGCGGAGCGGTCGACTACAACTACACGGCCACCCCGAGAGCCGAAGCTCACGACGAGCTGCCCGGCATGAGCGCGTTCTACAAGGACGAGGCTGGCAACGTGTTCCACACGTATTCGACCTACGCACGCGGATTGGAAGACATAGTTGGCACGTTGCTGTTGCTCGACCGCGCACCGCTGGGCCGTAACGAGACCGGCCCCATGTCATGGGTACGCCGTCACGATGAATACGACGACGCACCGAAGGCGCACGCATGTCACGCTTCGTGAAGCCGCAGGAAAAAGAAGAGAAGGGGATTGGTGCCCGAGGCCGGGATCGAACCGGCACGCGCCGATTAGGGCGCAGCGGATTTTAAGTCCGCGGTGTCTACCAATTTCACCACTCGGGCACGACGATCGGTGCAAGACGGTACACGATACCGGCGACGACACCGATGCCACAAATGAAATTGGACGGCTGTCCAATCTTGACGTCCATCCGCCAAAGTAAAAAGCCCTTGCGATTTCTCGCAAGGGCTTAAGTACTTGGCTCCTCGACCTGGGCTCGAACCAGGGACCTACGGATTAACAGTCCGGCGCTCTACCGACTGAGCTATCGAGGAATCGCTGCAACAGCGAAGAAATGAATTCTAGCTAGTTTCTGATCTGCCCGTCAACACCTTTTTTGCGATGCACTAAAAAAAGTGTGCCGGGCATGTTCGATCGGCCGTGTTCAGCCGCGGTCGAGGTACTGCTCCTTGTCCTTCACGTCTTTCCAGTCGTCGGCGTCGGGCAGGGGTTGCTTGGTCTTGGTGATGGACGGCCAGCCGATGGTGGAGAGTTCGGCATTGATGGCGATCCACTTCTGCTGATCGGCCGGCACGTCTTCTTCGGCGTAGATGGCGTTGACCGGGCACTCGGCCACGCATACGGCGCAGTCGATGCACTCGTCCGGATCGATGGTCAGGAAGTTCGGGCCTTCGCGGAAGCAGTCGACGGGGCAGACGTCCACGCAGTCGGTGTACTTGCAGCGGACACAGCTTTCGGTAACGACGTGAGTCATTTCGCTTGGAAGTTAATGCTAGGAATTCGTGGGGTGCGCAGTCATGGCAGGTACCAAGCCGGCAAACATGCATTGTAACGCAGCCGCCGTGCCCGACGGCTGCCTCATCTGCGCACCGTCAGACAGTTTTGGCATGTGTTTATGCGCTGGCGCAAGGTTTGGGCGCACGGCTATTGCGCGTGCTCGATCACCATCTGCACGCGTGTGATGCCGTTGAAGGTGTTGTTGTCGAGCCGATAAGCCACATAAGCCGAGGCGCCAAGCGGCTCAGCGTGGTTGAACCAGATCGCATCGAATTGCTGTTTGCCGCGGCCGAGCTTGAGCTTGAGGTGTTTGTCCTTGAGCACCGCCTGCGACAGCACATCGAACTCGCCGCAGAAGCTTGGCGCCGGAAAGCCCTGGCCCCAGACCTGGGTTTCGAGCAGCTCGACGAATTGCGGCGAGAAGCACTCGGGGTCGGCCTCGCCGTCGGTTTCCAGCACGCGTGAGAGCAGGGCCTCGGTCAGCCATTCGCGACCGACGGCTTCAAAAGTGGCCGCGAATTCGTCGAAACCGTTTTCGCGCAGCGTGAGACCGGCCGCCATGGCGTGCCCACCGAACTTGACGATCAGCCCAGGGCTGCGCTTGTGCACTGCGTCCAGCGCATCGCGCAGGTGGAACCCGGGAATCGAGCGGCCCGAGCCCTTGATGACACCATCGTCGCCAGGCGCAAAGGTGAAGACGGGGCGATGGAATTTGTCCTTGATGCGCGAGGCAACAATGCCGATCACGCCTTGGTGCCACGTCTCGTTGTAGACGGCGATGGTATGGCGGCTGGCGCCGTCCAAGGTATGCATGCTGTCGAGAATGGCCAGCGCTTCCTGCTGCATGCCGGCTTCGATCTCGCGGCGTTCGCGGTTCATGCCGTCGAGTTCGGCGGCGATGGCCATGGCGCGGTCGTAGTCGTCTGTCAGCAGACATTCGATGCCGAGCGACATGTCGGCCAGCCGCCCGGCCGCGTTCAGGCGCGGGCCCAGGCCGAAGCCGAGGTCGAACGTCGATGCGCGACGCGCTTCACGACCGGCTACGCGGAAGAGGGCGGCGATGCCGGGGCACATCCGCCCCGCGCGCATGCGCTTGAGGCCTTGCGCGACTAGCAGCCGGTTGTTGGCGTCGAGCTTGACCACGTCAGCCACGGTGCCGAGTGCCACCAGATCGAGCAACGCATCCAGGCGCGGCTGGTCCTGCGGCGTGAATACGCCCCGGCTGCGCAGCTCGGCCCGCAGCGCCAGCAGTACGTAGAACATCACGCCCACGCCAGCGAGGTTCTTACTCGGGAAGCCGCAGCCCGGCTGGTTCGGGTTGACGATCACGCGCGCCTCGGGCAACTGCGCGCCTGGCATATGGTGATCGGTGACGACCACGTCGATGCCCAGCGCATTGGCGGCCGCCACGCCCGCCACATCGGCGATACCGTTGTCGACAGTAACCAGCACGTCCGGCTTTTCGCGCGCGGCTAGTGCCACGATCTCGGGCGACAGGCCATAGCCGTATTCGAAGCGGTTCGGGACGATGTAGCTGACCTGCGCACCGAGCATGCGCAGCCCGCGCACGCCCACGGCGCAGGCCGTGGCGCCATCGCAGTCGTAGTCGGCAATGATCAGCAGGCGCTTGTTGGCGGCGATGGCGTCGGCCAGGTAGCGCGCGGCATCGTCAATGCCCTTGAGTTGCGCGGGCGGCAGCAAGTCGGCCAGCTCGGTCGACAGCTCATCGGGCCGGGCGACGCCGCGTGCGGCCAGGATGCGGGCGAGTACCGGGTGGATGCCGTGGCCGGCCAGCGTGTTGGCGGCCTGGGCGGAATGCGAACGGATGGCGATGCGTGTCATGCAGGGTCAGGCGGCCATGGAAAGCGGGGTCAGCGCATCGCGCAGGGTGCGTGCACGGCGGAAACGGCGCAGCCAGCCGAATGGCCCGTTGGCCAATTCGCGGCGCGTGACGCGGTAGTGGGCGTAGTGAGAGTCGCCGGTCAGCACGAGCGAGACGGCGTCGATACGGCCGTCAGCCAGTGCGTCGGCGGCGGGGGTGAACCAGTCGCGGTCGTAGGCGCGCAGAGTTTCGATCCAGTCGTACCAGTCCGCCGAGAGGTAGGGCTTGGCGGCGCCGTCCAGCAGCACGGCGGCGCCGGTGTCGTCAGCGGGCAGGGCGGCGAGCGTTTTCGCGCACAGTTCGGTCGCGTTGGCGGCATGGCACAGGCCTGCGAAGAACGGATCGGCGCCGATCATGCGCTCGGCAATCGGGCGCGTGTCGAGCAGCGCGCCCTGGCCGAACAGCCAAACCGAGTTGACCGGCAGCAGGCCGCGCGCCTCGCGGGCCTGGTTGACGGGGTGGTCGTACCACGTCATCTGGATCTCGTTCTGGAACTTGCGCCAGGCGCGTTCCTGTTCGCCCTTGTGCATCCAGATGTCGATGTTGTGGCCGGTGGCGCGCTGCGGGGCGGCGGCGATGAGGTCCCCGAACGGTGCATCAGCGACATACCAGCGGGCGGCCTGTGGGGCGTCCAGGTGCAGGCGCATGTCGGCCAGCAGCGGGGCGATGGCGGCGCGCAGTGCATCCGCGTCAGCCGCCTCCAGCCTGAGCTGTGCCGGATCGAGCATCACCAGGTGGTCACGCGCGGCATGGATGTGCACCGGCTGCAGGCAGGCCCACGTGCGCGTATCGGCGGCGGCGCCGTCAGCCAGGCGCATGTACGGCGCGGAGGGGAGCGGCGAGACTGGCAGCCCGGCGTGCGCCGCCAGCCAGCGCTCGTGCGGCAGCGTGGGCAGGTAGGCGTCGTCGTGACGCTCGTGTTCGGCCTCGCGGGCGCGGGCAAGCAACCTTTCCAGGCCCGGCAAGGTCAATTGACGGTAAGCGTCGTCCGCCACCTCGGCGGCGGGGGCGCAAAACGGGACAATCAGGGTCAGTTCAGGGATCATGGCGACGAGATTGTAAACTTCCGGCTGTCCGGCGAGTGCGCCGGCTGAATCACATCGATAAGCACACCATAGGGACATCCCTTTGAAATTTCCATACGAATGGCAGATCGGCTGGCGCTACACGCGCGCGGGCAAGCGTGCCAGCCGCAACAGCTTCATTTCCTTTATCTCGCTCATCTCCATGCTCGGCATTGCGCTGGGGGTGGCGGCGCTGATCATCGTGCTGTCGGTCATGAACGGCTTCCAGAAGGAAGTCCGCGACCGCATGTTGTCGGTGCTCGCTCACATCGAGGTCATGGCGCCGGGCAGCCTGCCCGACTGGCAACGCACCGCCAATGAGGCGATGCAAAACAAGGAAGTCATCGGCGCGGCGCCGTACGTGGGCGCGCAGGCCATGATCACGCGCGATGACGCCGTACGTGGCGTGCTGCTGCGCGGGGTGTCGCCGGCCGATGAGCCGAAGGTGTCGGACATCGCCAAGGACTTCAAGTCCGGCAGCATTGACGACCTGAAGCCTGGCGAATTCGGCATCGCACTGGGCAGCCAACTGGCCAATGGCCTGGGCGTGCACCAGGGCGACAAGGTCACGCTGGTGGCGCCGCAGGGCACCATCACCCCGGCCGGCGTGCTGCCGCGGCTCAAACAGTTCACCGTGATCGGCACGTTTGAATCGGGGCATTACGAGTTCGACAGCTCGCTCGCGCTCGTCAACATGGATGACGCCGAGCGCCTGTTCCGTCTGGACGGTCCGACCGGCGTGCGCTTGAAGCTGACGGACATGGACCGCGCGCCCCAGGTGGCCGAGGCGCTCTCGCGCACGCTGACCGGCGAGCTGTACATCCGTGATTGGTCGCGCCAGAACCGCAACTGGTTTGCCGCGGTAAAGACCGAGAAGAAGATGATGTTCATCATCCTCACGCTCATCATTGCGGTGGCGGCGTTCAACCTCGTTTCCACGCTGGTGATGACGGTGACGGACAAGCAGGCCGACATCGCCATCCTGCGCACCATGGGCGCGCAGCCGGGCTCCATCATGAAGATCTTCATCGTGCAGGGCGTGGCGATCGGCTTCATGGGCACGCTGCTGGGCGTGGGGCTGGGCACGCTCATCGCCTACAACATCGACGTGATCGTGCCGTTTATCGAACACCTCTTCGGCGTGCAGTTCCTGCCGAAGGACATCTATTTCATCAGCGAACTGCCCTCGGACCCCCGCGTGAACGACATTGCGACCATCGGCATCATTTCCTTCGTCCTCGCCTCGGTGGCGACGCTGTATCCGAGCTGGCATGCCTCGCGCGTGAACCCGGCGGAGGCACTGCGCTATGAGTGAGGCCGTCATGACTTCCATGGATGCGCCGGCCGATGCACGGCAGGGTGCGGTACTGCACGCCGAAGGGCTGTCCAAGTCATTCAAGCAGGGTGGCTTGAATGTCGACGTGCTCAAGGGCGTCGACATCCGCATCGGCGTGGGCGAGAAGGTGGCGATTGTGGGGGCTTCGGGCTCGGGCAAGAGCACGCTCTTGCATGTGCTGGGCGGGTTGGATGAGCCGACCTCCGGCCGCGTCTCGCTACTCGGCAAGCCCTTTACCGCCATGAAGGAGCGTGAGCGCAACACGCTGCGCAACCAGGCGCTGGGCTTTGTCTACCAGTTCCACCACCTGCTGCCCGAGTTCACGGCGCTGGATAACGTGGCGATGCCGCTGCGCATCCGTGGCGTGGCCGAAGCGCAGGCGCGCCATACCGCGCAGATGACGCTCGAACGTGTGGGGCTGGGCCCGCGCACGGCGCACCGTCCGGGTGAGCTGTCCGGCGGCGAGCGTCAACGTGTAGCGATTGCGCGTGCGCTGGTCGGGTCACCCGCCTGCGTGCTGGCCGACGAGCCCACCGGCAATCTTGACGACCACACCGCCGGTGAAGTCTTCAACCTGATGCTGGAACTTACGCGCACGCTCGGCACCAGCTTCGTCATCGTCACGCACGATATCGAACTGGCCGGCCGTTGCGATCGCATCCTGCGCCTGCGCGACGGCCATCTGCACGTGGAGCGCTGATACAGGGGCACACTATCGGAAATGGCGGATTCCAGAATCCCCGCCTTTCCGGTAGGTTGGCTGTTTTGCCCCCTGAGCCGATCATGTGGATTGACACCCATTGCCATCTCGACGCCCGCGAATTTGACGCAGACCGTGACACGGTCGTCGCGCAGGCGCACGCGGCGGGCGTCAACCACATCGTGGTGCCGGCCGTCGCGCGCTGGAACTTCGATACGGTGCGCACGCTCGCGCATCGGCACGCTGGCTGCAGCTATGCGCTCGGCATTCACCCGATGTGTGCCGCCCAGGCCAGCGATGACGATCTGACAGAACTGCGGCGACAAGTCGCAGCATCAATGGATGACCCGCGCTTCGTTGCGATTGGCGAGATCGGGCTCGACTTCTTCATCCCAGATCCCAATGTCGAGCGGCAGAGCGCCGTCTATCAGGCGCAACTGCGGATCGCGCGCGAGTTTGATCTGCCGGTGCTGATGCATGTGCGCAAGTCACAGGACCAGGTGCGCAGCGCGGCCGCCAAGGCAGGCGTGCGCGGCATCGCCCATGCGTTCAACGGCAGCCCCGATCAGGCGCGTGCCTACGTGGATTCCGGCTTCAAGCTTGGCTTTGGCGGCGTGTTCACCTTCTCGCGCGCCAACCGTGTCCGCCGGCTTGCCGTCGACATGCCGATTGAGTCGATCGTGCTGGAAACCGATGCCCCGGACCTCGCCCCCGCCTGGCTCGCCGACGACCAGTTCAGCGAGCAGGTCGGCACGCGCAATGCACCCGCCGAGGTGGCGGGCATTGCCGCCGCCATGGCGGAACTGCGTGGCATCTCCATCGATGCACTGGCCGCCCAGGCGCGCCGGAACAGCATCGAAGCCATTCCTCGCCTGGCCGCGTTGTTGAACTCCTGACGCCAGCCCATGCGGTTGGGGTTGGTTGGGTTCGTCGCCGGGTGTATGGCGCTGCAGATGCAAGCCGCGCTTGTGCCTGCCTGGCAAGTTGCTGCTGCGCTGGTGCTGTGCCTATCACTGGCATGCGTCGCCCGCTGGCGGTCAGTCTTGCTCTCCGTTTTGCTCATTGTGAGCGCTGTCGTTGCTGGTTTCGGCTGGAGCGACTGGCGTGCGCAGCAGCGGCTGTCCGTCGTGCTCAGCCCGGAATGGGAAGGCAAGGACATCATCGCGACCGGCGTGGTGGCCGAGCTGCCGCAGGTCTCGGAAGACGCCACGCGCTTTCTCTTTCATATCGAATCCAGCAACGCCGGTGATTCGGTGCCGCCACGCGTGCGGTTGTCGTGGTACGGCACGCGCAACTGGAGCGCGCCGGGCGAGGAGGGCGCTGCGCCCGACCGTCGTGCAGGCATCCCCGACTTGCAGCCAGGCCAGCGCTGGCAACTGACGCTACGCGTCAAACGCCTGCACAGCTTGGCCAACCCCGGCGGCTTCGATGGCGAGTACGCGATGCTCGCCAGCGACATTCGCGCCACCGGCTACGTGCACACCGGCAAGCGAGCCCAGAACATTGCATTGGGTGAGGCCAAGGTCGGTTTCTGGATCGGCATTGAACGATGGCGCGCCGCCGTGCGCCGGCACATCCTCGCTGCATTGCCTGATGCACGCTATGCGCCCGTCATCGCCGCGCTTGTGGTGGGCGACCAAAGCGGCATCGCCCGGGAGGACTGGGAGCTCTTCCGCCGCACCGGCATCAGCCATCTGGTCAGCATTTCCGGTCTGCACATCACGATGATTGCCGGGTTGTTCGCGACGCTGTGGATGGCGCTGTGGCGCCGTTCGTTCGGGCTGGCGCGCTGGCTGCGCACACCGTTGCCACTACGCATGCCGACACCGCGTGCGGGCGCCATCGCCGCTATGCTCGCGGCCTTCGCCTATTGCCTGCTCGCGGGGATGGGGGTGCCGGCACAACGCACGCTGCTGATGTTGTCGACCGTAGCGATTGCGCGGCTGACCGATCGCAACGTGCCGGCAAGTCTGTCGCTGTGCTGGGCGGCAGCCGTGGTTGCGGTGGTCGACCCTTGGGCGGTCATGTCGGCGGGGTTCTGGCTGTCGTTTGGCGCGGTGGCGATCATCTTCCTGGCGGCGCAGATGGTGCTTGATGGGCAGCGCAACCGTGAGGCGGAAGGATGGTGGGGGCGCTACCAACGCGGGTTTGCCAGCTCCACACGCATCCAGTTTGCCGTCACGTTCGGGTTGCTGCCGATGACATTGCTGCTGTTCCAGCAGACGTCGGTCGTCTCTGCAGCGGCCAACGGGCTGGCGATTCCGGTTGTCAGCTTTGTGACCACGCCGCTCGCGCTGATGGGGGCTGCATTGCCCGCGCCGTTTGCGCAGCCGGTGCTGGCGTTGTCAGAGATGAGCTTTGGTTGGCTGGTTGTGTGGCTCGATTGGCTGGCACGGCCGACTTGGTCGGTTTGGGTCGCGCCCGTTGCACCTGCCTGGGCGTTGCTGCTGGCGATCGGCGGTGTCGCACTGCTGTTGGTGCCGGGCGCACATCGCGCATGGGCGTGGCGCGCGCAGGGCGCTTTGCTGCTCGTGCCGATGGTGCTGGCGCGTGTTCCGGTGCCGTTGCCGGGCGAGTTTCGCGTCGTCGCCTTCGATATTGGTCAGGGCGCAGCCACGCTCATTGAAACGGCCAATCACCGCCTCCTGTTCGATACCGGCCCACGTTACGGCGACCACGCCGATGCGGCCGCCCGCGTCATCACGCCTTACCTGCGCGGGCATGGAATCGAAGCCCTGGATGCGCTGATCATCAGTCATGAAGACAGCGACCACGCGGGTGGCACCGAAACGGTGATCGACGCGGTGCCCGTGCGCACCATGTTGGCGTCCCTGCCGAACGGACATGCGCTACACAAGGTGGCCGCCGCGCACGATGTCGGCCTCACAAGCTGCTTGGCTGGGCAAGCATGGGACTGGGATGGGGTGACGTTCGAGATGCTTCACCCGGTGCGGCTGCCCGCTGACGGTGCGCGCGTATCCAGCAACGCACGCAGTTGCGTGCTGCGCATCGGCAACGGCCGGCATGCCGCGCTGCTGACCGGCGACATCGAAACTGCGCAGGAGGCGGCGCTCGTTGCCAGGGAAGCGCCAGAGCGGCTGATGGCAGACATCTTGCTAGTACCGCATCACGGCAGCAAGACAAGCTCCAGCGGCGCGTTCTTGGACGCAGTATCACCGCAGGTGGCGGTTTTCCAGGTCGGCTACCGCAACCGGTACGGACATCCGCACCGCCAAGTGTGGCAGCGCTACGTGGCGCGCGACATCGAGCGGCTGCGTACGGACCAAACCGGCGCCGTCGTCATCGAGACGCGCGGCGATGTGCTGGAGGTGCAGACGGCACGGTCGATGCGACCGCGCTACTGGTCCTCCGCGCTGGAAGTGGAAGCCCTGGCGACAGCCGCAGACGGGATTGATGCGCTGCCGTAAAACTTGGTTGCATCGCGGGTTGGCCCCATTGTGGCGCCTAAAACCGCTGTGCTATAAAAACCACATGTCGTGCACCCGTGCGACATGGCAGTCCGTCAGGGGAGAACAGCATGGCAGTCCGGTTCTACGATGAAATGCTCAACTGGCATGGCGAGCGCAGCCCGCATGCCGCCGAACCGGCCCCGGCAGCCCTTGTCCAGCAGGGCGAGGTGCGCGGCCACTATGGACGCTTCGCCGAATGGCTGGGCGCGCAGTCCGCCACCACGCTGCAGAACAAGCGTGCCGAGGCCGATCTCATTTTCCGCCGCGTCGGCATCACCTTCGCGGTGTACGGCGAGAAGGACGAATCGAACAGCGGCACCGAGCGCACGATTCCGTTCGACATCATTCCGCGCATCTTCCCGGCCAGTGAGTGGGCCACGCTCGAGCGCGGCCTGCGCCAGCGTGTGGACGCACTCAACCGTTTCCTGCACGACATCTATCACGAGCAGAACATCCTGCGCGCCGGCGTCATTCCGCCCGATCAGATCTACAACAACGCCCAGTACCGCCCAGACATGCTCGGCGTGAACGTGCCGCGCGACATCTACGCGCACGTGGCCGGCATCGACATCGTGCGTGCCGGCGAGGGCGAGTTCTACGTGCTGGAAGACAACCTGCGTGTGCCGTCGGGTGTGTCCTACATGCTGGAAAACCGCAAGATGATGATGCGGTTGTTCCCTGAACTGTTCGCGCGCAACCGCGTAGCGCCGGTCGCCCACTATCCCGATTTGCTGCTCGACATGCTGCGCAGTGTGTCGCCGCAGAATATTGCCGACCCGACTGTGGTGGTGCTCACGCCGGGCATGTACAACTCAGCGTACTTCGAGCACGCGTTCCTGGCGCAGCAGATGGGTGTGGAACTGGTGGAGGGGCATGACCTGTTCGTGCAGGACGACCACCTCTACATGCGCACCACGCAGGGCCCGCAGCGCATCGACGTCATCTACCGCCGCGTCGATGACGACTTCCTCGATCCGCTGGTGTTCCGCCCCGACTCTTCGCTGGGTGCGGCGGGGCTGCTGTCGGTCTATCGTGCGGGCAACGTCACCATCTGCAATGCCATCGGTACCGGTGTGGCGGACGACAAGTCGATCTACCCGTACGTGCCCGACATGATCCGCTTCTACCTGGGCGAGGAGCCGATCCTGAACAACGTGCCGACCTACATGTGCCGCCGGCCGGATGACCTGCAGTACGTGCTCGACCACATGGGCGAACTGGTGGTGAAGGAGACGCACGGCGCGGGCGGCTACGGCATGCTGGTCGGTCCGGCGGCTACCAAGGAGGAGATCGCCGCGTTCCGCGAGGTGGTGAAGGCGCGTCCCGATCAGTACATCGCCCAGCCGACGCTGGCGCTGTCGACCTGCCCGACCTATGTGGACGCCGGCATCGCGCCGCGCCATATCGATCTGCGGCCGTTCGTGCTGTCGGGCAAGGATGTACGCATGGTGCCGGGTGGCTTGACGCGCGTGGCGCTGCGGGCGGGCTCACTGGTGGTCAACTCGTCGCAAGGCGGCGGGACAAAAGATACGTGGGTGCTGGAGCGCTGAAGGCTCGCTCGTTATCGAAACCTTCAATCGATCAATCGAATACGTAAAAGGGATCGCCATGCTCAGCCGCACTGCAGACCACCTCTTCTGGATGGCGCGCTACACCGAACGCGCCGAGAACACCGCCCGCATGCTCGACGTGAACTACCAGACCTCGCTGCTGCCGCAATCGGCAGAAGTGGCGGAGCAGGGCTGGTGGGCGATGCTCGATATCTCCGAGCTGACGCAGGTTTTTGATGAACGCTACGGCTTGCTTTCGCGCGACGACGTGATCGACTTCATGGTCCGCGACATGACCAACCCGTCGTCGATCATGAGCTGCCTACGCGGCGCGCGCGAGAACGCCCGGGCCGTGCGCGGCTCCATCACGACCGAGGTGTGGGAGACCATCAACACCACTTGGCTGGACGTGCAGCGCCTGATGGCCGAGGGCATGCTGCGCGATGATCCGTCGCAGTTCTTCGAGTGGGTCAAGTTCCGCTCGCACCTGTCGCGCGGCGTGCAGGTCGGCACCATGCTCACGGACGACGCCTTCCATTTCATGCGTCTGGGTACCTTCCTGGAGCGCGCTGATAACACCGCACGGCTGCTCGACGTGAAATTCCAGTCCACGCCCACGCGCGATGAAGCCGCCGCAGAGCAGGGGGACTTCTATCACTGGGCCGCCACGCTGCGCTCGGTGTCGGGCTTCGAGGTCTACCGCAAGATTTATCGCAACATCATCACGCCGACGCGGGTGGCCGAGTTGCTGATCCTGCGCAGCGACATGCCGCGCTCGCTGCTGGCCAGCATGGATGAAGTGGTGGCGATCCTCTCCACCGTACGTAACAGCCAGTCCTCAGAGACGGAGCGACGCGCTGGTAAACTGCATGCCGACCTGCGGTACGCCCGCATCGAAGATATTTTTGCGGTCGGCTTGCACCCGTGGCTGACCAATTTCCTGGAGCGCATTGGTGATCTGGGCAACGGCATCAGCCAGGACTTCCTGGTGCCGCTCGATGCAGTGTGACGCGCGGGGCATTTTGTATACATCAGGGCGTTGCTTTCGGGCAGCGCTCGCACCATCGTGAAATACCAAATTCGACATACGACGGTCTACCGTTATGCCGAGCCGCTGCGCCACAGCGTGCATGAGCTGCGATTGACCCCGCGCAGCGGACCGCTTCAACAGGTGGACAACTGGCAGATCCAGGCGCCTGGCAACCTGACGCGTGCCACCGACGGCTTCGGCAACGTGGTGCATCACTTCACCTTGGGCAACCGCACGGACGACGTCACCATCGACGCCCGGGGTATCGTCGAGGCATTCCCATCCGCCGCGCCGGGCAGTCGCAGCTTTACTGATGCACCTGGGGAAGGGCGCTACCGCGTCTCGCCGCTGTACTTTCTGAGCGCCACGCCGCTGACTTCCGCGCCGCCCGAGATGGCCGATTTCGCGCGCGAGCATGCGCTGGTGCGCGGGGATGCCGATTCAGCGCTGCGCCTCGCCTGCGCCATCGCGCAACGCGTGCGCTACAAACCTAACGCCACCGACGTCGGCACGACTGCAGCCGAAGCGTTCAACCTCAGCGCCGGCGTTTGTCAGGACCAGGCGCAGGTGATGGTGGCGTGCTGTCGTGCGCTGGGCGTGCCGGCACGCTATGTCAGCGGCTATTTCCATGCGGTCGGTGAGGAAGACCTCGCCAGCCACGCCTGGGCTGACGTTTGCCTGGATGCCGAATCACACACCTGGTGCAGCATCGACGTGACGCACCAGTGCTTTACCGACGGGCGCCATATCCGTCTGGCAGTCGGCCGCGATTATCAATCCGCCGCGCCGATCCGCGGGATCCGCCAGGGTGGTGGCGCGGAGACGCTGGACGTCAGCATCTCGATCGAGCCACTACCTGACGAGGCTGCTTGAGTGAACTGAGCGCCGCTTCCAAGCGTGTCAAAGGCTTGCGGCCAACACGCTAGAATGTTTGCAACCCACTGATTTCGTTTGTCGCTGCTCCCATGACTTATTGCGTTGCCATGCGCCTGGACGCTGGCTTGGTCTTCCTGTCGGACTCCCGCACCAACGCGGGCGTCGACGCCATCTCCACGTTCCGCAAGATGACCGTCTTCGAGCGCGAAGGTGATCGCGTCATGGTGCTGCTGACTGCCGGCAACCTCGCCATCAGCCAGACTGTGCGCCAGGTGCTGACCGAGGCGCGCGACAAGCCGCGCTCACTGTGGACGGCCCGCGATATGTTTGAAGCCGCCACCATCGTTGGTGAAGCCGTGCGCGAGGTGTACGACCGGGATGCGGCGGCGCTGGCCAAGGCCAAGATCGACTTCAATGTCAGCATCATCTTCGGCGGGCAGATCGGCGCTGAGCGTCCGCGCCTGTTCAACGTCTACGCTGCCGGCAACTTCATTGAGGCCACGCCCGAGAACTGCTATTTCCAGATCGGCGAGGCCAAGTACGGTAAGCCTATCATCGACCGCGTGGTCTCCCCCGGGTTGCCGCTGGACGAGGCCGCAAAATGCGCGCTGATCTCGATGGATTCGACGCTGAAGTCGAATATTTCGGTGGGGTTGCCGCTTGATTTGCTGGTCTACGAAACGGATTCGCTGCGCGTGACGCGCTTCGTGGCGATTGACGAAGAGAACCCGTATTTCGCGATGATCCGCGGCACGTGGGGCAAGCGCTTGCGCCAGGTGTTTGCCGAGATCGACGACCCGGATTGGGAGACGCATACCAGTCCGGCGCATCCGCTGCGCCGCGAGGGACACCCTTCGACCAAGGTCGAGCCTGTGCGCATTGCCCCGCCGGCGGCAGATGCGCCGGCCAAGCCGGAGCGTGCGCCCGGCCCGGTGCTTGAGCAGGTGTCGACGCTCCAGCGCGTGGCTGGTAGCGGTTCGCAAGACTCGCACTGAGCGCCAGGCGGGAGCGGGTTCGATGCGTGACGTGATTCTTTTTTCACATGCCAACGGCTTTCCGGTCGGCACCTATCGCAAGATGTTTGGCATGCTGGATGACGAATTCGACATCCACGCCGTTGAACGCTTCGGCCATGACCCGCGCTTTCCGGTGACGCGGTCGTGGCCGGGGCTGGTGAAGGAGTTGCTGGCGGAAATTGACGCGCAACCCGAGCCGGTCTGGCTGGTCGGCCACTCACTAGGTGGTTTCCTGAGCTTGATGGCAGCGCTGCGCAGGCCCGAGCGCGTGCGAGGCGTGCTGATGCTGGATTCGCCCATCATTGCGGGCTGGCGTGCCAAGCTGCTGCGCGTTGCCCAGTGGCTCGACATTGACGAGAGTCAGTCGCCAGCCGCCGCTACCAAGAATCGCCGTAACCTGTGGCCGGATCTCGATTCGGTCTGGAGCCACTTCAAAGCCAAGCGCAAGTTCGATCGCTGGGACGAAGACGTGCTGCGCGATTACGTCGAGCACGGCACTGAGCCTACCGGCCGCGACCGCGAGCGCACGCTGCGTTTCTCGCGCGAGATCGAGTACCAGATCTACCGTACCTTGCCGACCAACATGGGGCGCAAGGTCGCAGGCGGCACCCCGTTCCCGGTCAGCTTCGTGGCCGGCACGCGCTCGCGTGAGATTCGGCAAGTGGGCCTGGGTGCAACCCGGCGCATTGTCGGCAGCAAGCTGCGCTGGATCGAGGGCAGCCACCTGTATCCGATGGAAAAGCCGCTGGAAACCGCCGGGTTGATCCGCCAGTTGATCAATGAAATGCGCGCCAACGCAGGCGCCATGCGGCACGCCGCCTAAGCGAGGACATCTGCGGCAAATTCCACCGATCTGTCACGGATTGGGCAGGGCACCTTTGCTATAATCCGGCTTTCCCCGGCAAGCTAGGTCATGACCAAGTTCGTATTCGTTACCGGTGGCGTAGTGTCCTCACTCGGCAAGGGCATCGCCGCCGCCTCGCTCGCGGCCATTCTTGAGTCGCGCGGCCTCAAAGTCACCCTCCTCAAACTCGATCCTTACATCAACGTCGACCCGGGCACGATGAGCCCGCTTCAGCACGGCGAGGTGTTTGTGACCGAGGACGGCGCAGAAACCGACCTCGATCTTGGCCACTACGAGCGCTTCGTCTCGGCCAAGATGCGCAAGTCGAACAACTTCACCACCGGCCAGGTCTACGAATCCGTGATCCGCAAGGAGCGTCGCGGCGAGTATCTGGGCAAGACGGTGCAAGTCATTCCGCACATCACCAACGAAATCCAGGCGTTTATCGAGCGCGGTGCTGCCGCGTCGCACGACGGCAAGGCCGACGTGGCGATCGTGGAAATCGGCGGTACGGTGGGCGATATCGAATCGCTGCCGTTCCTGGAAGCTGCGCGTCAGATGAGCCTGCGCCTGGGCCGCAACCAGGCTGCGTTCATCCACCTGACGCTGGTGCCGTTTATCGCCAGCGCCGGCGAGCTGAAGACCAAGCCGACCCAGCACTCGGTACAGAAGCTGCGCGAAATCGGCGTGCAGCCGACCGCGCTGCTGTGCCGCGCTGACCGCCCGATCCCTGACGATGAGCGCGCAAAGATTTCGCTCTTCGCCAACATGCCGCAAGACGCGGTGATCTCGGTGTGGGACGTCGACACCATCTACAAGATCCCGCAGATGCTCAACGAGCAAGGGCTGGATCGCATCATCTGCGAAGAGCTGCGCATTGATGCGCCGCCGGCGGATCTGTCGGTGTGGGCACACATGGTGCACACGCAGGAGAACCCGCAGCACGAGATCACCATCGGCATGGTCGGCAAGTATGTGGACCTGACCGAGTCGTACAAGTCGCTGATCGAGGCGCTGCGCCACGCCGGCCTGCACACCTCGACGCGCGTCAACATCGAGTACATCGATTCCGAAGAGCTGGAGTCGGGCCACACGCAGGTACTGGACTCGCTGGACGCTGTTCTGGTGCCAGGCGGCTTTGGCAAGCGCGGTACGGAAGGCAAGATCCGCGCGATCCAGTACGCCCGTGAAAAGGGTGTGCCGTATCTGGGCATCTGCCTGGGGATGCAGTTGGCCGTGATCGAGTTCGCCCGCCATCTGGCTGGTATGCAGGACGCCAATAGCACGGAATTCAACGACGAGACCGAACACCCGGTGGTAGCGCTCATTAACGAGTGGCTGGATCGTGACGGCCGCGTGGAAAAGCGTTCGGCGGATTCTGACCTGGGTGGCACGATGCGCCTGGGTTCGCAGCGCGTGCCGGTGCAATCGGGCACCAAGGCGGCGACGATCTACGGTGCGGAAGTCAACGAACGCCATCGTCACCGCTATGAGGTGAACAACCACTACGTGCCGCAGCTGGAAAAGGCCGGGATGATCATCTCCGCCCGCACGCCGTCGGAAAACCTGCCGGAAATCATGGAATTGCCGGCGTCGATGCACCCGTGGTTCGTGGGCGTGCAGTTCCACCCGGAATTCACCTCCACGCCGCGTGACGGCCACCCGCTGTTCAAGGCCTACGTGGAAGCCGCGCTGGCACATCACCAGCAGACTACGCAACGCGCTGTCGCCTAAGCGGTAAGCGCACGGGAACATCATGAAACTCTGCGATTTCGAAGTCGGCCTCGACAAACCGTTCTTCCTGATTGCCGGCACCTGCGTGATCGAATCCGAGCAGATGGCGATCGACACCGCCGGCACGCTCAAGGAGATCACGGGCGCGCTGGGCATTCCGTTCATCTACAAGTCGTCGTTCGACAAGGCGAACCGCTCGTCGGACGCCTCGTTCCGCGGTCTGGGCATGGAAGAGGGCCTGCGCATCCTGGCGGAAGTGCGTCGCCAGGTGGGCGTGCCGGTGCTGACCGATATCCACGAGATCGACGAGATCAAGCCGGTGGCCAGCGTTGTGGACGTGCTCCAGACGCCGGCGTTCCTGTGCCGCCAGACCGATTTCATCCGCGCCTGCGCGCAGAGCGGCAAGCCCGTCAATATCAAGAAGGGCCAGTTCCTCGCGCCGCACGACATGAAGAACGTCATCGACAAGGCACGTCACGCTGCCCGCGATGCCGGCCTGCCGGAAGACAACTTCATGGCGTGCGAGCGCGGTGCCTCGTTCGGCTACAACAACCTCGTGTCGGATATGCGCTCGCTGGCGATCATGCGAGAGACGGGGGCTCCGGTGGTGTTTGACGCCACGCACTCGGTGCAACTGCCGGGCGGCCAGGGCTCCACTTCGGGCGGTCAGCGCGAGTTCGTGCCGGTGCTGGCCCGCGCGGCCATCGCCACGGGCGTGTCGGGCGTGTTCATGGAAACGCACCCGGACCCCGCATGCGCAAAATCAGACGGCCCGAATGCCGTGCCGCTGCGCCGCATGAAAGACTTGCTGTCAGTACTGAAAGAACTGGATGCGCTCACCAAGCGCAGCGGTTTCCTGGAAAATCAGTTCGACTGATTTCCCCCGACGACCGGCGGCTCCACCAGCCGCCGCTGTCGTTTTCAGCTCAGTTTTCGTTTCAGCATCCGGAGAGAGACACATGGCCGCTGGCTACATCCTCGCGTACGTGGACGTGACGGACCCCGTGCAATACGAGCAATACAAGGTGTTGTCGACCAAGGCCATGCAAGTGCATGGCGCCGAGCCCCTGGTGCGCGGCGGCAAGACCGAGTCGCTGGAAGGCGAGTGGAACCCCACCCGCATCGTCGTGCTCAAGTTCCCGAGCTATGAGGCAGCCAAGGCCTTCCATGACAGCGAGGAATATCGGGCCGCCCGTGCATCGCGCGAGAAGGCCGCGAAGATGAACATGATCGTGGTCGAAGGCATTTAAGCCCCGGCCACTTGCTTCACCTGCTTTAAAGACACCAAGAGGGATTTTCATGAGTGCCATCGTAGATATCATCGGTCGCGAAGTGCTGGACTCGCGCGGCAACCCCACCGTCGAGTGCGACGTGCTGCTGGAATCGGGCGTGATGGGTCGCGCCGCTGTGCCGTCGGGTGCCTCCACCGGCTCGCGCGAAGCCATCGAACTGCGTGACGGCGACAAGTCGCGCTACCTCGGCAAGGGCGTGCTGAAGGCCGTCGAGCACATCAACACCGAAATCTCCGAGGCCATCATGGGCCTGGATGCTTCGGAACAAGCGTTCCTGGACCGCACCCTGATCGACCTGGACGGCACCGAGAATAAGAGTCGCCTGGGCGCCAACGCCATGCTGGCCGTGTCGATGGCCGTGGCCAAGGCCGCTGCTGAAGAAGCTGGCCTGCCGCTGTACCGCTACTTCGGCGGTTCGGGCGCGATGCAGATGCCGGTGCCGATGATGAATATCGTCAACGGTGGCGCACACGCCAACAACAGCCTGGATATCCAGGAATTCATGGTGATGCCGGTCGGCCAGTCGAGCTTCCGCGAAGCTCTGCGCTGCGGCGCCGAGATCTTCCACGCGCTGAAGAAGATCCTGGCTGACAAGGGCATGAGCACCGCCGTGGGCGACGAAGGCGGCTTCGCACCGAACTTCGCCAGCAACGAAGAGTGCCTGAACACCATCCTGTCGGCCATCGAGCAGGCTGGCTACAAGGCCGGTGAAGACGTGCTGCTGGCGCTGGATTGCGCCGCGTCCGAGTTCTACAAGGACGGCAAGTACCACCTGGAAGGCGAAGGCCTGCAACTGTCGTCGGAAGACTTCGCCAACTACCTGGCGAACCTGGCCGACAAGTTCCCGATCGTGTCGATCGAAGACGGCATGCACGAAAGCGATTGGGCGGGCTGGAAGGCTCTGACCGACAAGCTCGGCAAGAAGGTCCAACTGGTGGGCGACGACCTGTTCGTCACCAACACCAAGATCCTGAAGGAAGGCATCGAGAAGGGCATCGCCAACTCGATCCTCATCAAGATCAACCAGATCGGTACGCTGACCGAGACGTTCGCCGCCATCGAAATGGCCAAGCGTGCTGGCTACACCGCCGTGATCTCGCACCGTTCGGGCGAAACCGAAGACAGCACCATCGCCGACATCGCTGTGGGCACGAATGCTGGCCAGATCAAGACCGGCTCGCTGTCGCGCTCGGACCGTATGGCCAAGTACAACCAACTGCTGCGTATCGAGGAAGACCTCGGTGATATCGCCAGCTACCCGGGCAAGTCGGCGTTCTATAACCTGCGATAATTCTTCGCACTTTTTGTGCGGAAATTGCCTCGGATGACCGTGCGACCGCCACTGTGGCGGTCGCGTGGTATTTGTGGCTTGTATCGCCAACGCCTGACCGTATGCGCCTGATTACGCTGTTCCTGCTGCTGTTGTTGCTTGCCATCCAATACCCGCTCTGGCTGGGTAAGGGCGGTTGGCTGCGCGTTTGGGACATGCAGAAGCAGGTGACCGCGCAGAATCAGCACAACACTGATCTCAAGCAGCGCAACGTCAAGCTCGAAGGCGAAGTGAAGGACCTGAGGGATGGCACGGGCGCTATCGAAGAGCGCGCGCGCTATGAGCTGGGGATGGTCAAGGACGACGAAGGCTTCGTGCAGTTCGTGGCACCGGCGCCGAAGACCAGCGACACACCTCCGCCCCCGCCGCCTCCGGCAGGGCAGAAAACCCATCATTGAGCATTGAGCCTGCTTGGTGAACGCGCCGTTCTGGCCGCGCCCGCTTCAGGCATCACTTCCGGATTTACCAGTAGTACGGATAGCCCCAGACGGGTGCGCCGTAGCTGACACCCCAGCCACCGTGGTGGCGCCATCCACTGCCGTAGTAGACCGAATAGCCGCCGTAGTACGGATACGGGGCGTAGTAGGGCGTGGCCGCGTAGGCGCGGGCTTCGGCGTCACGCTTGATTGCCTGGTCGGATTCGCGCAGTGCCTTGGCGTTCAAGTCATCCAGCTTCTTGCGTTCTTCCGCGGATAGTGTCGCGGGCGCAGGGGCTTGCGCATCTGCGGGCAGGCGTGCGGTGTAGGGTGTACCGCCCGGACCACGCGGAACGGCAACGCATGCCGATGCCAACACGGCTGCCACGATGGGCAGCAGAAGCGCGCCAGCGCGGGGCAGATTCAACGACCGGGTGATGGGCTCAGACATGATGCACTCCGCGGCATGCGGCAGATGAGGGAACTGGCGACTTAGAGCGTGGGCGGCAGCGATAAGTGCCGCGCGCCACGCTTCTTCATACTATGTCGCCGCGTTCAATGGCGCTGGTCGGGTGCGCTTTGGACTGCTTGTGCGACGGTCTCCTGCGCGAAGAGCTGCGCACAATCCACGGCGTCGAAGATGTAGTGCTGGCCGCAGAACTCGCAGTCGATTTCCACCTTGCCGCGCTCTTCCAGGATGCTGTCGATCTCGGGCTGTCCGAGCGTACGCAACATGGCACCCACGCGCAGGCGCGAGCACGAGCAGCGGAAGTGCGGTGTCAGCGGCTCGAACATGCGGATGCCGGCGGCTTCCATCTCTTCCCAATACAGACGCTTGATGAGCGTGTCGACCGGCTGTTCTAGCAGTTCTTCGCGGCGCAGCGTCTTGCCGAGCTGGCAGACGCGTTCCCACGTATCGAGATCCTGCTCCTGCACGTCCTTGTGCAGCGGCTGGCCGGTCTCGCCCACCTGCGCCGGCTCGCGGTCGGGGCGGCCTTCCATGGCGCCGCCATACGAGGGCAGGCGCTGCAGCAACATACCCGAGGCGACCTTGTTGTCGGCAGCCAGCCATAGACGCGTGTCGAGCTGCTCGGAGGCCTGCATGTAGTGCTCAAGCACTTCGGTCATGCTGGAGAGCGGTCCGTTCTCGTCCGCCAACGGCACGATGCCCTGATATGGCTGCTGGCCCGGCAGCTTGTCGTGAGGATCCAGCGTGATGGCAAAGCGGCCGTGGCCATGCACGTTGACCATCGAGGCCAGCGTGGCGTCGTCGGCGATCTCGGCGCCTTCGGCAATCTTGGCGGTCGCGCGCATCGACATATCGGAGTTGCACTCCACCACCACCATGCGCACCGGGCCGTCACCGTGCAACTGCATGACCAGTGCGCCGTTGAACTTCAGGTTGGCTGACAGCAGTGCGGCGGCCGCCATCATCTCGCCCAGCAGTGTGCTGACCGGGGCGGGGTAGTGGCGGCGACGCAGGACCTCTTGCCAGGTGCCTTCCAGGCGCACCAGTTCACCGCGCACCGGCGCGGCGTCAAATACGAATTTCTTCAGCTCGTCAGTCATCCATCGATCCGTTTCAGTTGCTGCTTGTACATCGCCTGGCGCACCGCGTACGTCTCGGTATTCAGGTGCATCTTGGCGATGTCGTCTTCCGTCAGTTTGCGCACGGCCTTGGCGGGCGCGCCCAGGATGAGCGTGCCGTCTTCGAAGACCTTGCCTTCGGTGACGATCGCACCCGCACCCACCAGGCAGTTCTTGCCGATTACCGCG
Source organism: Ralstonia sp. A12 (assembly GCF_000801955.1). Taxonomy (GTDB): domain Bacteria; phylum Pseudomonadota; class Gammaproteobacteria; order Burkholderiales; family Burkholderiaceae; genus Ralstonia. Next base: position 696,097 of record NZ_JSZO01000001.1, on the reverse strand, counting down.
CGATTGAGCACCACCGCTTGGATGCCGATCAGCGAGCCTTCGCCGATCGTGCAGCCGTGCAGCATGGCCTGGTGGCCGATCGTCACGCGGTCGCCAATGTTCAGCGGGCAGCCCGGGTCGGTGTGCAGGACTGAGCCTTCCTGCACGTTGCTGGCCTCGCCCACGGTGATCGGCTCGTTGTCGCCGCGGATGACGGCGCCGGGCCATACGCTGGCGCGCGCCTTGAGCTCCACGCGGCCGATTACGGTCGCTTCGGGTGCCACGTAGGCGTTTTCGTCAATGGTCGGGGCAACGTCGCCGAGTTGGTAGAGGGCCATGCGATCGGTCTCCAGAATCTGCCTGAGTGGGCCAATAAGTGGGGAAAAAGCGCGCGTCTTCAAGCCTGCCGGGTGGGGCAGGCCGATGCGTCGAATTAAAATGGCGGAAAGCCCGAATTGTACGCTGATGACCGTTTCCCAGCCCGCCTCCCAGCCTGCCGATACCCTGCGCAACGCCGCCCTGGCCGCCTTGTGCATCACTGACCCCGTCAGCAAGGTAGACGCCACCTTGCGCCTGGGCGAGCGCGCGCAAATCGCGGATGCCCCAGCCTGGAGTGCCGATGAAGTGATCGCTGCGCCGGCCGTGGGTATCCCCGGCCGACCTGATACGCCGATTCTCGTGCCGCCTTCCGAAGTGCCGCGCCGACGGGCGATCGATACGCCGCGCGGGCGCGCCGCGCTGCTACACGCGCTCGCGCACATCGAGTTCAACGCCATCAACCTCGCGCTTGACGCCGTATGGCGCTTTGCCGGCATGCCCGTTGCCTTTTACCAGGACTGGATGCGCGTGGCAGCGGAGGAGGCGACACACTTCTCGCTGCTGTCGGCGCATCTGGGCACGCTCGATTGCCGCTATGGTGATCACCCCGCCCATGATGGCCTGTGGCAGATGACCGAGAAGACCGCCGCCGACCCGCTCGCCCGCATGGCGCTGGTGCCGCGTACGCTGGAGGCCCGTGGGCTCGACGCATCGCCCCCGATCCGCGCCAAGCTGGCGCAGGCAGGCGATATGGCGGCGGCGGGCATCCTCGACATCATCCTGCGCGACGAGATCGGCCACGTAGCGGTGGGCAACCGCTGGTACCGCTGGCTGTGCGAGCGCGCGGGGCTCGACCCCGTGCCCACCTACCGCAAGCTGGCCGAGCAATACGGTGCGCCGCGCCTGCGCGGGCCGTTTAACCTCGAAGCGCGCCGCCAGGCCGGTTTCGACGACGACGAGATCGCCGCGCTGGAAGCCTCGTTCTAAGCGGCACGCGGTTAGGTCATCGTCGCTATAATCATCGGAAAAGAACGATCGTTCGATTATTTGATGATGGCAACCATGAACTCGACCACGCAACTGGCCACGCGCCAAGCCTCCCGCTCGACTTACCTGGATGTGCGCGGCTTGCGTTATCACGTCCGCGAATGGGGCGAGCCCGGCGCGCCCATCCTGTTCCTGTTCCACGGCTGGATGGATGTGTCGGCGTCGTTCCAGTTTCTGGTGGATGCGCTGCGCGAGCGCTGGCACATCGTGGCCCCGGATTGGCGTGGCTACGGTGAGTCGGCCCGCTCGACGGACGCCCCCGGCGTCGAGAGCTATTGGTTTGCCGATTACGTGGCCGATCTGGAAGCCATCGTTGATCACTACCAGCCGGAAGGGCAGGTCACGTTGGTCGGCCACAGCCTGGGCGCCAACGTGGTGTGTCTGTATGCCGGCATCCGGCCCGAGCGCGTGCGCCGCGTAGTGGATCTGGAGGGCTTCGGCATGACGGCTTCCAAGGCTTCGCAGGCGCCGCGCCGCTATGCGCGCTGGCTGGATGAGCTGAAGGACAAGCCGCGTCTGAACACCTACGCCACGGTGGAAGACGTCGCTGCGCGCCTGCAGAAAACCAATCCACGCCTGCCGGCCGATAAGGCAGCATTCCTCGCGCAGCATTGGTCACGCCAGAACGCCGACAGTCGCTGGGAAATCCTCGGCGATCCGGCCCACAAGATCATCAATCCGCAGCTCTATCGCCTGGACGAAGTGATGGAAATCTGGCGCCGCGTGACCGCGCCCGTGCTGCACGTCGAGGCCGTCGATTCACCCACGCTCAAGGCAATTGCGGGTGAGATGCCGCTGCCCGAGTTCAAGACGCGCTTTGCAGCGTTTCCCGATTTCCGCGAAGTGTTGATCGCTGAAGCGGGCCATATGCTGCATCACGATCAGCCAGAACAGGTGGCCATGCTGATTGAGGAGTTCTGCCAGCTCGGCTGATCCGCGCAAGCCTCAGTCGAGAAATCGCTGCGCTACGTCGGGCGGCGGCAGGATGCAGGCATCGGAACGTCCGAACCACCGGTAGCGGTTGCGTGCGACGCAGCGGTAGAGCGCGTCGCGCAGCGGCACCGGGATCAGCCAGCCGGCCCACGCGAACCGCCACGGCCAACCGAGCACATGCAGGATGCGCAGCACGGCAGCACTTTCGCGCCATGCATGGCCGTCGCGCACGAATAGCACCGTATCAACGTCGTCCGGATTCACGCCGGCCTGTGCGAGCAATTGGCGTCCGGTCTCACCCTGCATCGACGCAAAGCGCAACACGCCTTGTCGATCGTGTCGCAGCAGGAATTGTGTGAAGCCGCTGCACAGCAGGCAGTGCGCGTCGTAGACGACGATCATGCGGGCTCCACCGTCGTCAGGTCCAGATAGCCGCGATACGCAGCAACCATGCCGAGCAACGGCACGCTGGCGCGCACGTTGAAGTGGAAGCGGTCACCATCGCCAGTTTCCTCGGCCACGACGGCTGGCCGTAGCCACGCGGGGCAGGGGATGCCGAGGAAGCGCAATCCTTCCAGGCGCATCCGTAACATGCCGTGCTCCGCTTCCAGCGCAAAGAACAGGCGCACGGCGCCGAGCCGCTCCATGATGTGTCCCCGGTGCAGCGACAGCGTGGAGCGCATCGTTTGCCGGGGGAAATGGCGCGTCCAGGTTTCTTCCGTGGGCATGGCGTTGAGCGTGAAACGGATCGGGCCGCGTGTCGGCGTGCGAGGTGTGCGGATGCACCAGCCGAGCCAGCGTGCGATGCGGGTGGCGGGCGGTTCGGTCTCGACCTCGCCACGCAAGGCCACCAGCCCGGCCATCCGGTGGAATGTCTGCACGGCAGGCGCCAGTTGTGCGTACTGTGCGCCGAGTACTGTCTCGTAGAGCGAGGCCGTCATGCCTGTGCCTCTTGCATGGTGATTGCCAGGCCATCGGCTTCGCGCGCAAAGTCGTCCAGTGTCAGCAGGCCGACGCAGGGCATCGCCCCGCGCTGCGGCAGCGTGCCTTCCAGGAAGCGGCGGACCAGCGCTGCGGCGGCGAGTGTTGGCACGTAGGGGCCATCGCCGCGAATGGCCAGCAGGTGCCACAGGCGCGAGCGCAACGTGCCGTCGGCGTCCAGTCCTTCGACACGCAGGTGCATGCCGCCCACGTCTGACCCCCAGTTTAGGAACCAGTCGGACACAGCCTTTAGCCAGCGCGTGTGGCGCGACCAATCCTTGATGACGCCTGCCCGAACGAGCGCGGCCATCACGTTCATGCCGCGATGCAGGAAGCGCAACTCCAGCCCCGCACCAAAGCGCACGTGGGGCGTGCCTGCGTAGCGTTGTGGGAACAGCGCCAGATCTGGCACATCGCACGGCGACATCAGCCGCTCCCCCACCGGCGCCGGATAGGTATGGCGCCACGTGCCGCTCCAGCCAAAAACAGGCTCGCCCGAAGAGGGCAGCGGTTTGCCGCAATACGTCAGGATCGCCTGGATGGTCGAGAACCCGCGCTCTGTGCGGTTGCCGGGGCTGATGCCGATGTCGATGGAGCGCACCGATGCCATGTCGTGCGTCAGGTGATCAATGGCGGCGGCAGACAGCGCCGGTACGGAGCTGGCACCACTGACAACGAGCACGCCGGCCTGCGCGGCGGCATCATTTAGCGCCGCAATGTCCTGCACGAATGCACGACCGTCGGCGAGGTCGATGTAGTGCACGCCCGCAGCAATGCATGTGCGTGCCACGTGGTAGTCCTGGCCTTGAAACGGCCCACCTGTATGGATCAGCAGATCGGGCGACAGGGCTCGCAGATGTGCGTCGAAGTCGGGCGCGTGAATGTCGATGGCTGCCGGGCGTAGTGCGGCGCGCGCCTTTGGCTGCAACGCATCGGCCAGGGCCTGTGCCTGCGGAAGCGACCGCCCCGCAATCGTCACCGTCAGCGATGGGTGAACGGATAGGCGCTCGACCAGACGCCGCCCGAAGAAACCATAGCCGCCGATGACAACGGCGTGCGCTTCACGTGGGGCTGCGGTCATTCAACCTGCCGCCACATGCAGCTTCGTCTGCAGCCCTGCGTCGTTGCTCGAATGCGTGTGCACCAGCGCCTTGTCAGGATTGGCATAGCGGTATGCGCGGCGCAGCGCCATCGCCACTTCATGGAAGCCCGAGAGAATCAGCTTCTGCTTGTTCGGGTACAGCGCAATGTCGCCGGCGGCAAAAATGCCGGGGCGCGAGGTTTCATACGCCGTGGTTTCCACAGCGATGCGGCCGGCGCGCATTTCCACGCCCCAGTTGGCGATCGGGCCGGGCTCGGACACCAGCCCATACAGTGCAATCAGTTCATCGCAGGGCAGGGTGACTTCGCCCTCGCGACCACGGATGGCAACCCCGGTGAGCGCGCCGTCGAGCGTGCTGTCCAGCCGCGAGAGCATGCCGAGCACGAAGTCCATTTCGCCAGCGGCAACGGCGGCGCGCATCTCGGCAACCGACGCATCGGCACCGCGAAAGCCTTCACGCCGGTGCACCAGCGTGACGCGTGCAGCGGTCTTGCGCAGCGCCAGCGCCCAGTCGAGTGCGGAATCCCCGCCGCCGGCAATCACGACGCGCTTGCCGGCAAAGCGCGCGGTATCGCGCACGGCGTAGTGCAGATGGCGGTCTTCCAGCGCAGCCGCCTCCGGCAGGGCCACGCGCTGGGGTACAAAGGCGCCGTTGCCCGCGGTGATGAGCACGGCGGCGCAATCGAATACATCGCCGGCACTGGTGGTCACGCGGAAACGCCGGCCGTGCTCGCCTTCCAGCGTTTCTACGGTTTCCGCGCGACGGCCGCACAGGATCGGGTATTCGAATGGCGCACACTGGGCCATCAGCCGGTCAACGAGTTCCTGCGCGGTGCAGGACACCAGCGCAGGGATGTCATAGATCGGCTTTTCCGGATACAGCTCGGTGCATTGGCCACCCGGGCGGTCCAGCGCGTCCACCAGCACGCACGACAACCCCAGCACACCCGCCTGGAACGCCGCAAACAGGCCGACCGGCCCGGCGCCCACCACGAGCACGTCGACGCGTTGTTCGACCGGCTTGGGGGAATTGGCGGGGAGGGTGGCTGCGGTAGTCATGGCAAAGCGAAGAGAACGAAACAATGCGGCCACTATAGCGCGCAGCAGGCGCTGGGCCGCCAACACCGCCACGGGGAGTCGGGTCTTCCCGGTTTTTCTTGATCGGCGGCAAGTGGTGGGGGGTAGCCCCCCGATCCCGCGTCGCAGCAGTAAAATGGCGGAATGCCGAATCTTTCCGCCGCTTCCTCCCGTAACGCTGATCTGCACTGCCATTCCACCGTGTCGGATGGCTTGCTCGCGCCGCAAGACGTGGCGGCGCGTGCCGCCGCGCATGGCGTGACGCTGTGGGCGCTGACCGATCACGATGAAGTGGGCGGACAGGCTGCCGCACGCGAGGCGGCCACGTCGCTTGGCATGGATTACCTGTCGGGCGTGGAGATTTCCGTCACGTGGGCAGGGCGCACGCTGCACATCGTCGGCTTGGGCATCGACCCGGACAACGCCGAACTCGTGCAGGGGCTGGAGCGAACGCGTTCGGGCCGCTGTGCCCGCGCGGAAGACATGAGCGAAGCGCTCGCCAAGCTGGGCATCGAGGGCGCCTATCAAGGCGCACTCAGCTACGCCGGCAACCCGGACATGATCTCTCGCACCCACTTCGCGCGCTTCCTGGTCGAGCACGGCCATTGCCGCGATATCCAAGAGGTGTTCAGCCGCTACCTGGGCGATGGCAAACCAGGCTACGTGCCGCATCGCTGGTCGCGCCTGACGGAGGCCATAGGGTGGATCAAGGGTGCGGGCGGCGTCGCGGTGATGGCGCATCCGGGCCGTTACACGCTCTCGCTGGTCGAGCACAGCGCGCTGTTTGATGAATTCAAGGACCTGGGCGGCGAGGCTGTCGAGGTCATCACCGGCAGCCACACGCCCGATCAATACGCGCTTTACGCCGATGTGGCGCGCCGCTATGGCCTGTTGGCCTCGCGCGGCTCGGATTTCCACGGCCCGGGCGAAGGCCGCATCGAACTGGGCGAGCTGCCGCCGCTGCCCGACAACCTGACGCCGGTATGGAACCGGTGGATGTCTTAACCCCATCGTCCACCCAACCCTCCCCAGCGCCCCGCATGTCCCAGTTCTTTCAGATTCATCCGACCACCCCGCAAGGGCGCCTGATCCGCCAAGCGGCGGAGATCATTCGTGCCGGCGGCCTGGTCGCCTTGCCTACCGACTCCTGTTACGCGCTGGCCTGTCATCTGGATGACAAGGCAGCAGTGGAGCGCTTGCGCCGCGTCCGTGGCATCGACGAGAAGCAACACCTCGCGCTGATGTGCCGGGATCTTGCTGAACTGGCCACGTTTGCACGCGTCGACAACAAGCAGTACCGCGTGATCAAGGCGGCCACGCCGGGCCCATTCGTGTTCTTGCTTGAGGCGACCAAGGAGGTGCCGCGCCGGCTCTCTCACCCGTCACGCAAGACGATCGGCCTGCGCGTACCGGAACACCCGATCCCACTGGCACTGATGGCCGAACTGGGCGAGCCGCTGCTCACCTCTACGCTGCAACTGCCTGGCGATGACGCGCCGCTGAACGAGGCCGAGACCATCCGTGAGCGGCTGGAAAAGCAGCTCGAGCTCGTCATCGACGGCGGCCCGGCTCCGGCCGAACCCACTACCGTCATCGACCTGACCAGTGGCGAGCCGGAACTCGTGCGACTCGGGCGGGGCGATCCGGCCCGCGTCGGTCTGTAGGCGGGTGCATCGGACGGCCCTCATTGTGCTGCATGCGCTTGCTACAATAGCCAGCTTATGGACCCCACACTGATCCAGAACATCGCGGTTTACGCGATCCCCGTCCTGTTCGCCATCACGCTGCATGAGGCGGCGCACGGCTATGTCGCCAAGCACTTTGGCGACGACACGGCCTATGTCATGGGTCGCATCAGTATCAATCCGCTGCGCCATATCGATCCGATCGGCACGATTGCGATGCCCCTGCTGCTGTACTTCGCGACCAAGGGCGCGTTCGTGTTCGGCTATGCCAAACCGGTGCCGGTGCGTTTCGGCCGCCTGCGCGATCCACGCTGGCATGGCATGTGGGTGGCGCTAGCCGGGCCGGCGACCAACTTCATCCAAGCAATTGTCTGGGGCGTGCTGGCGGTGCTGTTTGCGGTAGGCGGCGTCAACGAGCCCTTCCTGATCGGCATGGCGCGCGCAGGCATCCTGGTCAACATGGTGATGGCGGCGTTCAACATGTTTCCGCTGCCGCCGCTCGATGGCGGGCGCGTGCTGGCTGCACTGCTGCCGCCTCGGATGGCGCTGGGCCTGTCGCGCATCGAGCCGTTTGGCTTCTTCATCGTGATGGCGCTGATCATCTCCAACGTCATCACCAACGTCTGGATGCGCCCGATCATGGCGCTGCTGTTTCAACTGCTGCAGTGGATTCTGAGTCCGCTGCAGATGCTGTTTTCCTGAATTCCTGAGTCTCCACCTACCATCCCACATGTTTCCTGATCGCGTACTTTCCGGCATGCGTCCGACCGGTGCCCTGCACCTGGGGCACTACCACGGCGTTCTGAAAAACTGGGTCCGGCTGCAGGCCGAATACCCGTGCTTCTTCTTCGTCGCCGACTGGCATGCGCTGACCACGCATTACGAAACGCCCGAGGTGATCGAGGAATCCGTGTGGGAAATGCTGATCGACTGGCTGGCCGCGGGCGTGGATCCGTCGCAGGCCACGCTGTTCATCCAGAGCCGCGTGCCTGAGCACGCCGAGCTGTTCCTGCTGCTCTCGATGGGCACGCCGCTGGGCTGGCTCGAACGCGTGCCGACCTACAAGGACCAGATCGAGAAGCTCAAGGAAAAGGATCTCTCCACCTACGGCTTCCTCGGCTACCCGCTGCTGCAGGCTGCCGACATCCTGATCTACCGCGCCGGCTTCGTGCCGGTGGGCGAAGACCAGGTGCCGCACGTCGAGATGACGCGTGAGGTCGCCCGCCGCTTCAACTACCTGTACGGTCGCGAACCCGGGTTTGAAGAGAAGGCGCTGGAAGCCGCCAAGAAGCTCGGTGGCAAGCGCGCCAAGCTGTATCTGGAACTGCGCACCGCCTATCAGGAGCGCGGCGAGGACGAAGCCCTGGAGCAGGCCCGCGCGCTGCTTGCCGAATCGCAGAGCCTCTCGATGGGCGACCGCGAACGCCTGTTCGGCTACCTGGAAGGCGCCCGCAAGATCATCCTGCCCGAGCCGCAGGTGCTGCTGACCGAAGCGTCGCGCATGCCCGGCCTCGATGGTCAGAAGATGTCCAAGTCGTATGGCAACACCATCCGCATGCGCGAGGACAAGGAAAGCGTCGAGAAAAAGGTTCGCACCATGCCGACCGACCCGGCCCGCGTGCGCCGCACCGATCCGGGCGACCCGGACAAGTGCCCGGTCTGGCAACTGCATCTGGTCTACTCCGACGCCGACACGAAGGAGTGGGTGCAGAAGGGCTGCCGCAGCGCCGGTATTGGCTGCCTGGAGTGCAAGCAACCCGTGATCGAAGGCATCCTGCGCGAGCAGCAACCGATGCTCGAACGCGCGCAGAAGTACATGGACGATCCGTCACTGCTGCGCGCCATCATCGCCGACGGCTGCGACAACGCACGCAAGGTCACGCAAGAGACCATGCGCGAGGTGCGCGAGGCGATGGGCCTGACCTACAGCTAACGCCATTGATGTCCACTGCTGTGCTCGATCCGCATACACTCGCCGCGCCATCTCCTTGGGTGGCGCGCTGGGCGGCCGAATTGCCGGCCGGTGCGTCCGTGCTGGATGTGGCTTGCGGTAGCGGCCGGCATGCGCGCTGGCTCGCTGCGCACGGTTTGCGTGTGACCGGTATCGACCGCGATGCGACGGCGTTGGCAAGCCTAGCTGGTATCGCCGAAACCGTCGTCGCCGACATCGAGGGCGGCCCGTGGCCATTGGCGGCCGGCGCAGTGTTCGATGCCGTGGTGGTCACCAACTACCTGCACCGGCCGCTGTGGCCGAAATTGCTGGCGGCAGTCGCGCCGGGCGGGCGCCTGATCTACGAAACCTTCGCCATCGGAAACGAAACTGTCGGCAAGCCGTCCAACCCAGCATTCTTGCTGCTGCCGGGTGAACTGCTCAGCGCAGTGCAAGGTCAATTGCGTGTCATCGGCTACGAAGACGGTTTTACCTCGTCGCCCCGAGATGCATACGTGCAGCGGGTTTGCGCCGTACGCGAGCGCTCAGGGGCGTTGGCGCCCCGGTACGCACTTTGAAGTTGCTGACGGCAGGGGCTTACCCGTCTCTTGGCGGGCATCCGATGTGGCGAATTCGCTTTGACGATCCGGTACAATCCGACTGTTTACGTTGACGCTTTTGTTTGCTTTCGAAACCATGACCCAGATTTCCGGCAGTCTCGTCGCCATCGTCACGCCCATGCACGAGGACGGCAGCCTTGATTACCCGTCCCTGCGCAAGCTCATCGATTGGCACATCGCTGAAGGCACCGATGGCATTGTCATCGTCGGTACCAGCGGTGAATCCCCGACCGTGTCGGTGGAAGAGCACCGTGAGCTGATCCGCGTGGCGGTTGAGCAGGCCAACAAGCGCATCCCGATCATTGCTGGCACCGGTGGCAACTCCACCGTGGAGGCCATCGAGCTGACGGCCTACGCCAAGCAGGTGGGCGCCGATGCTTCGCTGCAGGTTGTCCCGTACTACAACAAGCCGACGCAAGAAGGCATGGTCCTGCACTTTCGCAAGGTGGCCGAGGCGGTCGATCTGCCGGTCATCCTGTACAACGTGCCGGGCCGTACCGTTGCCGATATGACGGTTGAAACGATGCTGCGTCTGGCTGACGTGCCGGGCATCATCGGCGTGAAGGAAGCCACCGGCAATATCGACCGTGCCGCACAGCTCATCAAGGGTGCGCCGGCCTCGTTCAAGATCTACAGCGGGGATGATCCGACTGCCATCGCGCTGATGCTGCTGGGCGGTCATGGCAACATCTCCGTCACCGCCAACGTGGCGCCGCGCGCCATGCACGAGTTGTGTGCTGCCGCCATGCGCGGCGACGTGGAGACGGCTCGCCGCATCCACATGCAACTGTTGTCGGTGCACAAGAACTTGTTCGTTGAATCGAACCCGATTCCCGTCAAGTGGGCCCTGCAAGCCATGGGCATGATGGAGGGCGGTATCCGCCTGCCGTTGACGCCGCTGGCTCCTCAGTATCACGAAGTGGTGCGTGCATCCCTGAAGGATGCCGGACTGCTCTCCTGATGTTCACCGGCTTACCAGCCATCGTTCTCGTTTGAAGGATCGCAAGTCAATGAAACTGCTCCAAACCCGTCGCGGGGCTGTGGCGACGTCCGCTCAACTGTTGCTGGCCGCGCTGTCGGTTGCCATGATTTCCGGTTGCGATACCGTCAATGAGGTGATGCAGCCGGACCGCATCGACTACAAGTCGCAGGCCAAGAAGGGCCCGACGCTGGAGGTCCCGCCCGACCTGACCAGCGTTCAGGCTGATCGCCGCTATGCCGCACCGGACACTGGCACGACCACGCTGTCGGCCTACACGTCGACGGCCCCTAAGGTCACGACGCCCGGTTCTGGCTCTGGCAACGTGCTGCCCTCTGTGTCGGACATGCGCATCGAGCGAGACGGCAATCAGCGCTGGCTGGTGGTGAAGACCACGCCGGATGCACTGTGGCCGCAGCTGCGTACGTATTGGCAAGAACTCGGCTTCCTTCTGGTGATCGACTCGCCTGAGACCGGCATCATGGAAACCGACTGGGCCGAGAACCGCGCGAAGATTCCGCAGGACATCATCCGCCGCACGGTCGGCAAGGTGTTCGATGGCCTGTATTCGACCGGCGAGCGCGACAAGTTCCGCACCCGTATCGAGAAGGGTCCGAACGGCACGGTCGAGGTCTACATCTCGCATCGCGGTGCGCAGGAACAACTGGTTGGCTCGTCCAAGGACCAGACTGTGTGGACGCCGCGTCCGGCAGATCCTGAGCTGGAAGCCGAATTCCTCTCGCGCCTGATGCAGCGTCTGGGCGCCAGCAAGGAAGCTGCGCAGCAGAAACTCGCGCAGACGCAAGCCGCGCATCCGGTGGAAGAGGGCGCGAAGGCTACCGAAGGTGTGCAGGCTGCACGCACCGCCGGGCCGTCGCTGCTGGCGCAGGCGAATGGTCAGCCGGTGCTCAACGTGCCGGAACCCTTCGATCGTGCATGGCGCACCGTGGGTCTGGCGCTCGATCGCGTGAACTTCACCGTGGATGACCGCGACCGCTCGCAAGGCGTGTACTTCGTCCGCTATGCCGACACGAAGGCTGAAGCGAATGCGCCGGGCTTCTTCTCGCGCCTGTTCTCGGGCACGAAGATCGAAGACCTGAAGCGCGCCAAGCGTTACCGCGTGGTGGTCAAGGACGGCGGCGCCTCGTCGACCGTGCTGGTGCAGAACGACGACGGCTCGGCACAGACCGGCGACATCGGCAAGCGCATCCTGTCGCTGCTCGACGAGCAACTGCGGTAATCGGCATCATGCGTTACGGCTGCCTGGGTGGGCGATGACACTGAGATTCGCCAGCCTCGGCAGTGGCAGTGAAGGAAATGCGCTGCTCGTCGAATCCACGGATGGAACGACGAGTACGCGCATCCTGCTTGACTGCGGATTCGGTATCCGCGAAACCGTGCGCCGGCTGGAGCGTCTTGGCTGCGCACCGGAATCCCTCAACGCCATTCTCGTCACGCACGAGCATGGTGATCATGTTGGCAGTGCCTATGCGGTTGCTGCCAAATACAACATCCCGGTCTGGACCAGCCATGGCACATATCGCGCCACCGTGAACTTGCGCGGTGCCGATCGAGCCGCCGTGCGCTTTTGCCGTGCCGATGACATGTTCAGCGTTGGTGACCTGCAGATCCTGCCGTATACCGTGCCGCACGATGCGCGCGAGCCGCTGCAGTTTGTCTTCAATGATGGTGCGCGGCGCCTCGGTGTATTGACGGACGCCGGCATGTCGACCGAGTACCTGTGCGCACATCTGGAAAACATGCATGCGCTGGTGCTGGAGTGCAATCATGACCGCGAGATGCTGGCCAACTCGGCGTATCCATGGTCATTGAAGCAGCGTATCGGTGGGGATTTCGGTCACTTGGCCAATGACATCGCCAGCGCGATTCTTGCGCGCGTGAGGCACGCGGCATTGCATACCGTGGTGGCTGCGCATTTGTCCAAGCAGAACAACACGCCGCTGTTGGCGGGCCAGGCAATTGCAGTGGCGTTGGGCATTGATGCTGGCGATGTGCCGATCGCCGATCAGGAGGAGGGGCTGCCCTGGTATGCCGTCTAACGCGGGTGCGGGTGGCCTGTAAGATTCAGATACAACTTTGAGTGGCGAGTGGAGACGGCAACGACGTTGTTCGATCATGCGCCCATGAAAAAAGCCGACCCGAAGGTCGGCTTTTTTGTCTCGCGAGAAACGCGATTATTGCTTGGCAGCCGGAGCCGAAGCTTCTGCAGCCGGAGCAGCAGCAGCGTCCGAGGCAGCCGGAGCGGCCGGAGCAGCAGCAGCGTCCGAAGCGGCCGGAGCAGCAGCCGGAGCCGAGGCTTCCGGAGCAGCCGGTGCAGCGGCCGGAGCCGAAGCTTCCGGAGCAGCAGCCGGAGCAGCAGCTTCTTCCTTCTTACCGCAAGCAGCCAGAGCCACAGCAGCCATCAGCGAGGCGATCAGGAGAGACTTTTTCATTTTTTCGATCCTTAAACTGAATATGGAAAGCGGACAACAGAAAGCGCGATGAATAATTACCGGTAATTATCGCTCTGGAACTACACCTTCTTCTGTGCTTCCAGCCAAGCTGCACAAAGGCAACCCCGGCCAGCAAGCTAGCGACGGATTATAGCGACCTTTACACACCCTGTGTAGTTGAGTCCGGCTTGCTGCACACGGGATTCATGCGCTTTTGTAACGATCTGTTTCAACGCGGATCAGCGCGAACCCGGCCCTGCCAAACGCAGCCAACCTTCTTCATACCAGGCATGCAGCGTGTCCATCAGGTCCGGCTGATCGGCTGCCGCGTCGACGGATGCTCCGCTGGCGCTGCGTTGGTCCGACAACGCTGAGAGCCACGCAAGCAGCGTACCCGGTGGTTCGAACGTGTCACCGTTGATCCAGAAGTGCTGGCCGCTGTAGAGCGCCTGTGTGCGTGCATCCAGCACGACGCCTTCCTTGCGTGCCCGGGCAGTGAAGCGCGCGAGGGGCAGGCGCGGCTGTGTGATGAAGTCGATGTGGTCCTTCGGCTCGGTCAGGTAGGCGCCGAGGAATTCGCCGACAAGCTCGGGCGTCCAGCGCAGCGCGTTGAGCTTCTGTGCGAGCGCCTTGACCATGGCCGCAGGCAGTTCGCCGGGGCGCTCCGTGGGTTTCTGCTCCGGGTCGGTGTAGCGGCCTTCAAAGTTGGTGTCGTCTTCCAGCGTCTGCGACAGGAAGCCGAGGAAGTGGCCGGCCAGCTCGCGGTACGACGGTGATCGGAAGCCGATCGAATACGTCATGCAGTCACCCTCGGCCACGCCGTCGTGCGCGTAGTGCGGGGGCAGGTACAGCATGTCGCCGGGCTCCAGCACAAACTCTTCTTCGGGCTGGAAGTTGGCGAGGATCTTGAGCGGCAGGTCCGGTACGAGGGTGAGGTCATCCTGCGCCGAAATGCGCCAACGCCGCTTGCCATGGGCTTGCAGCAGGAATACGTCGTAAGAATCGAAATGCGGGCCGACACCGCCGCCGTCGGTGGCAAAGCTGATCATCACATCATCGAGCCGCGCGTCGGGGATGAAGCGGAAACGCTGCATGAGCGCTTCAACCGCGGGTTCGACCAGGTTCGCACCCTGCACGAGCACCGACCAGTTACGCGTCTTGCGCGAGGGTAGGGGGCGTTCGTCGAACGGGCCTTGTGTGAACGACCAGCGCCCGCGTGATTGGGCGATCAGGCGGGATTCGACGTCCGGACGTTCAGCCAGGGCCAATACGCGCTCGGGTGACAGCGGAAAGTGCAGCGCACGCATCTCTTCAGGCGATAGCGCCTGGCGGATCAGCAGCGGCTTCTTCTGCCAGTGCGTGCGCATGAAATCGCGCGGTGATAGACCGCCCAGCAACTGTGCCGGACGTCCCGCCGGAAGGGCAGTTTGTGCGCTGCCTTGGACGCCGCCATCGGCAGCGTATAATGGGACTTCGTTCATGGAGTGCGCAATTGAAAATCGCGAAGAATACGGTGGTGTCGGTGGCTTACAAACTGTCCGACGCGCAGGGCAACGTCATCGAGGAATCCGATGAGCCGATGGTGTACTTGCACGGCGGCTATGATGGCACGTTCCCCAAGATCGAGGAAGCGCTCGACGGCCAGGAGCAAGGCTTCGAGACCAAACTGCAACTGGAACCGGATGACGCTTTCGGCGAGTACGACCAGGAGTTGATCAAGATCGAGCCGCGAGACCGCTTTCCGGAGCCGCTCGAAGTCGGCATGCAGTTCGAGGGCGTGCCCGAAGACGGCGACGAAGAAGACGCAGTTGTCTACACTGTCACCGACGTGGCGGAAGACAAGGTTGTGCTGGATGGCAATCACCCGCTGGCTGGCATGGCGTTGCGCTTCGAACTGAAGGTAACGGACGTGCGTGAAGCCACTACCGAAGAGATCGAGCACGGTCACGTGCACGGCGAAAGCGGCATCGAAGTGGTTGACGAAGACGAAGACGACGACAAGCCGCACACGCTGCACTGATCGTCTGATTCTGATGCACACATGAGAAACGGGAGCCTCGGCTCCCGTTTTTTATTGCACCGAGTTTTGTGCCGGTGCGGGTGAGGCTTCTGGCAGTGGCTCGCTGGCGACGCGGCGGCCGCGTACGTGAAACAGCGGCATGCGGCCCGGTGTGACCGACACTTCCAACCATTGATCAAGCGTGGGTGAGCCATACGTGCGGGCGCGCATGACATGCGGGTCTGGCCGGCCGTCCTCGTCCTTGAGCGGGCGGTCGAGCAGGAAGCTCTGGCTTGCGCCGTGAATGAGCAGGACGGCGCCGTCATAGTCGCGCGTGAGGGTGCGCAACTGACGCTTGAGCGCCAGATAACCGTCATGCGGGCGGCGGCGCAGCAGACCGTCCAGCAGGTTGGGTGCGCGACGACGCTCCCAGCCATCTTCGAACAGTGGGTCGGCTTGCATCATGATGACCACACCGGGCGCCTTGCGCTGACGGGCAACCGCAAAGGCGCGCGCCAGCCACTGGCGATTGGCTTCGAGGCGGTCTTCGTACTCACCGTTGCGGCCGCCGGCGGTCTTGTAGTTGTTGTTGTCGCCAGGCACGTTGAGGGTGACGAACAGCACGCCGTCGGTTTCCCAGCGCGTGTTCTCGCGGTAGCTGCGGAACTTGACCTGATCGGACTGGCGCATGATCGTCATGGCGCGCTGACCGAGTGTGTTGTCGTCGGGGTAGAACAACTCGCGCAGGCGCAGCAGACGTTCGATCGGGTCGAAGCGGCCAGCGGCGGGGCGCTGGCAGTCGCTCCAATCATGGTCGCCCGGAATGTAGATGAGCGGCGCGCTCAGGCTGTCGAGCAGATCGTGGCGTGCTTCCAGCAGGCGGTCCGCGCAGGATTCGTCGCGGCCTTTCAGGTTGCCCAGGTGGACGACAAAGGCCGGGTGTTCGGCGTCGATGGCGTCGAGCAACGTGCGTACCGGGCCTTCCTCGTCGGCGCGTTCGGGCACATTGCCGATGACCGCAAAGGTGAAGCTGGACGGGGCGGAAGGCTTGGAATCCTTGGGCGCGGCGGTGGCCGCCATCGAGGCAACCGGCGCCAGCATCGCCAACGCAATGACGATGCCTTTGAGCGTGTGCGAAACCGAGCCGAGCCGGGTCATCAGGCAGATGGGTTGGACAACGCCTTGAGCCGGTACAGCGCGTCGAGCGCTTCACGCGGCGTCATGTCGTCGGGGTCGATGTCGGCCATTGCATCCGCCAGCGCGCTGTTGGCTACGTCGGCGGGTGTCTCGTCTTCATCCTCATCGTCGATGGGGGTTTCCGCTGCGAGGGCGAAGAGATCGAGTTGCGGCGTGGCGCCGGTATCGGCGGAGTGCTGCTCCAGCCAGGCCAGCCGCTTGCGCGCGGCGCGAATGACCGGCTGCGGCACGCCCGCCAGTTGTGCGACCTGCAGGCCGTAGCTTTGGCTGGCGGGGCCTTCTTGCACGGCGTGCAGGAAGACGATGCCGTCGCCGTGTTCCACCGCAGAGAGGTGCACGTTGGCGGCCTGCGCAAACTCCTGCGGCAGTTGTGTCAGCTCGAAGTAGTGCGTGGCGAATAGCGTGTGGCTGCGGTTGTGCGACAGCAGATGGCGCGCGATCGCCCAGGCGAGTGCGAGACCATCGAAGGTGCTCGTTCCACGCCCGATCTCATCCATCAGCACCAGGCTGTTGGCCGTGGCGCGATGCAGGATGGCGGCGGCTTCGGTCATCTCGACCATGAAGGTGGAGCGCCCACCCGCCAAGTCATCCGCTGCGCCGATACGCGTGAAGATGCGGTCGATCGGGCCGATGGTCGCGCCTTCCGCCGGTACGAACGCGCCCACGTAGGCGAGCAGTACAACCAGCGCGGTCTGGCGCATGAAGGTTGATTTACCGCCCATGTTCGGGCCGGTGATGAGCAACAGCTTGCGTGCTTCCTGCAGGACGCAGTCGTTGGCGACGAACTGTTCGACTTGCTGTTCGACCACGGGATGGCGTGCGCGCGCGAGTTCGATGCCCGGGGCATCCGTCAACGTCGGGCGCGACCACGACAGCGCATACGCGCGCTCGGCCAGCGTGGCCAGCACGTCGGCCTGCGCAAGAGCGGCGGCGATGCGCTTGAACTCGGCCAGGTGCGGCAGCAGCTTCTGCAGCAGCTCTTCGTAGAGCAGCTTTTCGCGCGACAGCGCGCGGTCTTGCGCGGAGAGCGCCTTGTCTTCAAACGCTTTCAGTTCAGGCGTGATGTAGCGCTCGGCGTTCTTGAGCGTTTGGCGGCGGCGGTAGTCATCGGGCACCTTGGCTGCCTGGCCGTTGGTGACCTCAATATAGAAGCCGTGCACGCGGTTGTATTCGACGCGCAGGTTGGCGATGCCGGTGCGCTCGCGCTCGCGGGCTTCCAGGTCGACGAGGAACTGGCCACAGTTCTCGGAGATATCGCGCAGCTCGTCCAGATCGGCATCGTAGCCGCGGGCGATGACGCCGCCGTCACGCACCATGGCAGCGGGTTCAGCCATCACGGCGCGCTGCAGCAGGGCGTGGGCGTCTTCGGGCAGCGTGAGCGCTGCATACAGTTCAGCCAGCAGCGGCGCGGCATCGCTCTGCGGGAGTTCTTCGCGAATCTCAGGCAGGCGCGCGAGCGTATCGCGCAGTGAAGACAGATCGCGCGGGCGTGCACTCAACAACGCCAGCCGCCCGGTAATGCGTTCCACATCCGACAGCGTGCGCAACGTTGCACGCAGCGTCTGCCAATCGCCTTCGAGCAAGGTCTCGATGGCCTGCTGACGCGCCTGCGGCACCGCGCGATCGCGCAGCGGATGGTGCAGCCAGTGGCGCAGCAGGCGGCTGCCCATGCTGGTCGCGCACGTATCGAGCAACGAGAACAGCGTCGGCGATTCCTGACCGCGCAGCGTCTCCGTCAATTCCAGGTTGCGGCGCGTGGCGGTGTCCAGGCCGATGAATTCGCTCTCATGCTCGACGGTCAGGCCGATCACGTGGCGCAGCGACTGGCCTTGCGTGGCGGCTGCATAGTTCAGCAGCGCGCCGGCGGCGGCCAGTGCAGCCGTCAACGTTTCCGCGCCAAAGGCGACGAGGCTTGCGACGCCGAGTTGCTCGCGCAGACGGCGCGTGCCGGCTTCCACGTCGAAGTGCCAATCGGGCAATCGTGTGCGGGCAACGTCGATCTGGATGGCGTTGAGCGTTGCATCATCGGCCAGCACTTCAGCGGGGCGGATGCGTTCGAGTTCGCGCTCGAGCTGGTCGGGGCTGCACTCCATCATGCGCAGCTCGCCGCCAACCAGGTTGAGCCATGCAAGGCCGATGAGTGGTGCGCTGCCGCGCTTGCCTGGCAGGTTTGCGATGGCCAGCAGGTGGTTGTTGACCTTGTCGGACAGCAGCGCCGCATCCGTCAACGTGCCAGGCGTGACCACGCGTACGACCTTGCGCTCAACTGGGCCCTTTGTGGTGGCCGGGTCTCCAATCTGCTCGCAGATGGCGACCGACTCGCCCAGCTTGACCAGCTTGGCAAGGTATTGCTCGGCAGCGTGGAACGGAATGCCCGCCATGCGGATCGGGTGCCCGTTGGAGCTGCCGCGTGCGGTAAGCGTGATGTCGAGCAGGCGGGAGGCTTTCTCGGCGTCTTCGAAGAAGAGCTCGTAGAAATCGCCCATGCGATAGAAGACAAGCGTGTTCGGATGCCCAGCCTTCAAGCGAAGGTACTGCTGCATCATTGGCGTGTGCTTGTCGAAGGGGCCGTATTTCGGGTCGATCTCCAGAGCCGGAGCGGAGTGTTCAGCCATGCGGTGTCAATGCTTAGCGCGCAATCGATCGATCGCGCGCGGAAGGTGTTGAATCGCGCAATTGTTGCACAGGTGGGCAGTGGCTTCCTGGCGAATTGTCCGCAACGGAAGGGGCAGAACGTCAGGCGTAGAACGCGGGGTGGTAGGTGACTTCACCGCTGGGCAGCACGCCCCGGAAGATCAGGGCCTGGAAGTACTCGGTCGGCACGCCTGGAAATACGAGCGAAGATTCTGCGCGAAAGTCGAATCGACCGTAGTAAGCCGGGTCGCCGAGTACAACGCAGCCTGCTGCCCCCAGCTTGCGCAACGCGTCCAGCGCAGCGTGCATCAGACCAGCGCCGACGCCCTTGCCCTGGCATGCAGGCAGCACGGAAATCGGCCCCAGTCCAAACCAGCCAGGTGCGCCATCGGCAATCGATACAGGTGAGGTGGCGACATGCCCGACAACGTTGCCATCCATCTCGGCGACAAGCGAAACAGTGAGCGCGTCCGCCGCGCGCAGCGCACGGACGATTTCCTGCTCGTTGTGGCTGGTGTGCTCCGCTTCGCGAAAGGCGGCGATGGTGACGGCTTCGATGGCCTGTGCGTCAGCAGGGGCTTCGGGGCGGATCAATACGTGTGAAGTCATGGCGTCAGGCGGCAAGTCGCGCCTCCAGAAAATCAAGAAAGCACGCAATGCGTGAAGCCAGTTGCGTGTTGCGGTAATAGACCGCGTGAATGGGTTGCAGCACCTCGACCGTGGCATCCGGCAAGACCTGTACGAGATCACCTGCGCGGCGGTCTTCGGCGGTCATGAAGTCGGCCAGGCAGACGATGCCGGCGCCTTGCAGTGCGAGCTGGCGCAAGGTTTCGCCGCTCGATGCCTTGAGCGCAGGCTCGATGCGCAGATGGTCGCCGTGCGGGCCGCGCAGGGGCCACTGGTTGAGCGATTCCGGCTGCACGAAACCAAGCAGGGTGTGGTGTTTCAGGTCGTCTACCGAGCGCGGCCGGCCATGTGCCTTGAGATACGCGGGGCTTGCCAGCACGCGCAACCGGCGGGTGCCCATGAGCCGCGCACGTAGCGTGGAATCGCGCAGTGTGCCGATACGGATGGCGATGTCGGTGTCCTCTTCCAGCAGATCGATGATCAGGTCGTTGGTGTTCAACTCCAGCTCAATCTGCGGATACTGCGCGCGGAAGTCGGGCACCAGCGGCGCGATCACGTGCAGCATGAACGGCATGGCGGCATTCACGCGCAGGCGCCCGGCGGGTTGCTGGCGGCGCAGAGCGATCTGCTCTTCGGCCTCATCCACGGCGGATAGGATCTGCCGCGCCTGTGCCAGAAACACCGTGCCTTCGTCGGTCAGCGACAGACGGCGCGTGGTGCGCGACAGCAGGGTGGTTTCCAGCTTCTCTTCCAGCCTGCGCAGCGCACGGCTCACACCCGAGACGGTCTGGCCAAGCTGCTCGGCAGCGGCCGTGACAGAACCGGTATCCACCACCGTGCGGAAGGCGAGCAGTTCTTCGAGCGTGGTCTTCATCGTTGATTGTCAATTTCTAGTCAAGAATATTCTGCACAAGGCGGACATTTTTGCAAAGTCACGCGCGTCTCGACCGTGCTGACCATTGGGGTGCTCGCCACCTGCGCCTGACTGCTTGCCTATGCGGACTACTCAAGATTGGTGAATACGGTGCCGATAGACCATCCGGAACTCTAAAACCATAGGGAGACGTATTGCGCACATTGCGCAATCGATTCCCACTCCGGAGACTCTGGAATGAGTAAGCTCAGCTTCCGCCAAAAGCTTTGGCTGCCGCTGGTGATCAGCCTGATCGCGCTGACCTTGATCTCGGTGTTCAACGCCTACCAGGCGCGCGAGATCCGCATCGAGGAACGCAAGAACAACCTTGTGAGCGTCAGCACCATGGCCATGAACCTGGCCAAGCAGTACGACGATCTGGCCAAGAGTGGCGCACTGACCAAGGACGAGGCGCAGAAGCAGGCGCTGGACCGCTTCAAGGCGCTGCGCTATGGCAAGGACGGCTACTTCACCATCACCAGTTCCAGCAACGTGGTGGTCATGCACCCGATCAAGCCGGAGTTCATCGGCAAAGACCAATCTGGCTTCAAAGACGCGCAGGGCAACGCTGTGTACGTCCTCCTGACCGGCGCTGCCAAAGACCCGGCAGGTGGATTCACCAGCTACGTCTGGCCGAAAGTCGGCGGCACGGAGCCGGTGCCCAAGACCGCCTTCGCCATCCGCTATGAACCGTGGGACTGGGTGTTCTCGACCGGCGTATACATGGACGACATCAACGCCGCGTTCATGACCTCGCTGTACCAGACGGGCGGCTTGCTGGTGCTCGTGGCCTTGGCGCTGGTGGCGCTGGCGAGTGTCGCCAACCGCAGCCTGCAGCGCACGCTGGGCGGTGACCCCACCTACGCGGCCGACGTGGCCAACCGCATTGCCGGCGGTGACCTGACGGTGGAGATCAACACCCGCGCCGACGACAACCACAGCCTGTTGTACGCCATGGGCCGCATGCGCGGCGCGCTGGTGCAGACCATCGGCCGCATCAAGGGCGCGTCGGACACCATCGGCACGGCCACGCGCGAAATCGCCAGCGGCAACCTGGATCTGTCGTCGCGCACCGAACAGCAGGCCAGCTCGCTGGAAGAGACAGCCTCGGCCATGGAAGAGCTGATGTCGACGGTGCAGCAGAACGCCGACAACGCACAGCAGGCCAACCAGCTTGCCGTATCCGCATCTGACGTGGCAGTGCGCGGCGGCGAAGTGGTGACGCGCGTGGTGGAGACGATGGGCTCGATCAACGCGTCGTCGCGCAAGATCGTCGACATCATCGGCGTGATTGATGGCATCGCCTTCCAGACCAACATCCTCGCGCTCAATGCCGCTGTGGAAGCCGCACGTGCCGGCGAGCAGGGCCGTGGTTTTGCCGTTGTTGCTGGCGAGGTGCGCAGCCTCGCGCAGCGCAGTGCGGCGGCGGCCAAGGAGATCAAGGCGTTGATCGACGATTCCGTCATCAACGTGGATGCAGGCAGCGCGCTGGTGGAAGAAGCCGGCACGACCATGCGCGAGATCGTTGCGAGCGTGAAGCGCGTGACGGACATCGTGGGCGAGATTTCCTCCGCGAGCCAGGAGCAGCGCTCGGGCATTGAAGAAGTGAGCCACGCCGTTACCCAGCTTGACGACGCCACGCAGCAGAACGCCGCGCTGGTGGAAGAGGCGGCCGCTGCTGCGCAATCGCTGGAAGAGCAGGCCGTGAGTCTGACGCAAGTGGTTGCGCAGTTCCGCCTGGATGCCCACGCGCTGCGTGCGCCGGCGATGGTTGCCAAGATTGAATCGACCGTCGCACCTGTTGCACCGGTAGCGCCGGCTGCACCCAAGGCCGAAGCGCCACGCCGAGAACCTGCCAAGCCGAGCGCTGACGCGGCCAAGCCAAAGCTGACGCCGCGCAAGGCACCGCTGCTGCGCAAGGCGGCAGGCAAGCCGATCGACAAACCGGCGGTTGCAGCATCTGTTGCTGCCCCCGCCAGCCTTGCGAAGCCCAAGCCACTGGTGGCCGCCGGCGACGATTCCGATTGGGAAACCTTCTGATCGATTCCCTTCGCTGATCTTGCGGGCGCCATGGCGCACCTGCTTCCGGCGCGGCGCAATCGTGTGCTGACCGGGCTCTGGAGACAAAGATGGACCGCGTT
This sequence comes from Ralstonia sp. A12, assembly GCF_000801955.1. Classification (GTDB taxonomy): domain Bacteria; phylum Pseudomonadota; class Gammaproteobacteria; order Burkholderiales; family Burkholderiaceae; genus Ralstonia. Next base: position 673,482 of record NZ_JSZO01000001.1, on the reverse strand, counting down.
CTGAAGAACACCAGCGTGCGCGCTGGCCTCTTGGCGATTCTGATCACCTTCGCGCTGATGATCGTGGTCGGGGCTGCCGTTGGCGTGATCGCACTGCGCACGACCAATGCCGCGACCGAGCGTGTGCATGACATCTCGGATCGCAGCATGCTCCTGAACGACGCCTACAAGGACATGCAACGTGCGCGCACCGGTATGTCGCGCCTGTACAGCGTGCTGCGCGAGAACATGGACGATGCCGCCAAGACCGCCGCGCTTGAAAGCTCGGAGAAGGGCCTGAAGAAGTCCATCGCGCAGGTGGAAGCGTTCAAGAACGCGCCACCCATCGAGGGTGTGGACGATGCGCTGCGCCAGTCGATCGTGCAGGCTGCGCAAACGCACATCGAAGCCGTCCAGCGCGCCCTGGCAGCACTGCGTGCCGGCGACGCTGCGGCCTATGCGCCCCTCAACTACAAGGACGTGACCGACACGGGCGCAGCCTGGTCGACCCAGATTGAAAACTTCCAGCAACTCGTCAAGAAGCTGGCCAAGGACCAGGCCGATGGTGGTCGCGCGCGCTACGAGACGATCCTCAAGTTCGTTGCGCTGGGCATCGCCATGGCGCTGGCGCTGATCGTGGCTGTGTTCTACGCGCTCAGGGCCTTCGTGATCACGCCGCTCAATGAAGCGGTGACGGTGCTCTCACGCGTGGCCGAGGGCGATCTGGCAGTCCATGTTGAGACCGGTGGCCGCAATGAACTTGGTCGCCTGCTGGCGGCGGTGGCACGCATGCGCGAGAGCTTGGTGAATACCGTGCGCCAAGTACGCAGCAGTTCGGATTCGGTTAACACCGGCGCGCATGAAATCGCCAGCGGTAACCTCGATCTGTCCACACGCACCGAGCAGCAATCGGCCTCGCTGGAGAAGACAGCGGCCAGCATGGAGCAGATGACGTCCACCGTCAGCAACAACTCCGAGAGCGCCCGTCAAGCCAGTGCACTTGCCTCGAACGCCGCCGATCTGGCGTCGCGTGGCGGTGAGGTGGTACGCGGCGTGGTGGCCACCATGGACGACATCAGCGCGGGCTCGCGCAAGATGGCTGACATCATCGGTGTGATTGACGGCATCGCTTTCCAGACCAACATCCTTGCGCTTAACGCCGCCGTGGAAGCCGCGCGTGCCGGCGAGCAGGGCCGCGGGTTTGCCGTGGTGGCCGGCGAGGTGCGTGCGCTGGCCCAGCGCAGTGCGGCCGCTGCCAAGGAAATCAAGACGCTGATCGACGATTCGGTCTCGCGCGTGCAGGCCGGCCACACGCAGGTGTCGCAGGCGGGGGAGACGATTACCGAGACGGTGGAAGCTGTGCGCCGCGTTGCCAACATCGTCGAAGACATTGCTGCGGCATCGGCCGAGCAGACGCAGGGCATCATGCAGATCGGCCAAGCCGTGTCAGAGATGGAGCAGGTGACGCAGCAGAATGCCGCGCTGGTGGAAGAGGCTGCCGCCGCCGCGCAGTCGCTCGAAGAGCAGGCGAAGAACCTCACGCAGGTGGTATCGCAGTTCCGCTTGGATGGTGCCGAGACGGTCGCGTTTGCAGCATCCCAGCTGGCGAAACCCGCCAAGCCTGCTGCCGCAACAGCCACGGCCGTCAAGCCGGCCAAGCCCGTCAAGTCACCGAGCCCAGTGGTTCGTAAGCGTGAACCGAAGTTGGTTGTTCCGCCGACGACCTCCCTCGCAACGACTCCCACGCCTGCCAAGAAGCCGCCGCTGGCCGTGGCTGGTGGCGGTTCTGATGCCGATTGGGAAACCTTCTGATCAGGGCGTAGTACTCGCTGGGCCATCAATGCGCTTGGCCCAGCTCTCCACCTCGCCACGCGCGAGGCGGCCTTCCACGAGCTTGCGCCACGACGGCGTGAGCGGCAGCGCCGCCATGTCTTCCAGCGCGGCGCGATCCAGCATGTTGCGATAGAGCACGTCCAGCACACGCGCCAATGGCCATTGCGGCCACGGGCGTTCGAGCCATGCAAGCGTGTCGCCCGCTCGCAGCGTGCCGCCTTCCAGTACCCGGTAGTACCAGCCTGTGCGGCCTGTGTGTTGTACGCGGCGCGCCATGTCGCGCGTGTCGAAACGGTCGTTGAGCTTCCAGCATGGCTGGCGCAGTTGCGACACTTCCAGCACCACGTTGCCCACGCGCAGGCGGTCGCCCACGCAGATGTCCGCTTCGGTGATGCCGGTGGTGCTCAGGTTCTCGCCAAACGCGCCGGGTTGCGCGAGCACCGGCAGCGCACCGATATCTGCCCGCCACGCGGCGTAGTGGTCGAACGGGTAGTGGTGGATCGCCTTGTCGGGGCCGCCATGCACACGCAGGTCGCCTTGTTCGTCGCCGAGGATGCCGTTGATGTCCACCTGCACCGCATCGGTCACGGGGTGCTTGTCGATGGCGCTGCGTGAGCCGGGGCGCGTGTAGTCGACAGCGCGGCCGGTGAGGATCGTGTCGATGCGGATGGGCGCGGGCAACGTCATGCCGCCTCCGCGCGATCGAGCCAGGCGGTGAACACAGCGCGAGCGCACCGCGCCAGACGTTCAGCAATTGCCGGCGCTTGTGCACGCAACGTGCATGGGTCGATGCCCGCCGCGCCGAGTTCCGCTGCGTGGCCGATCAGCCACGCCTCCAGTTCATCCAGATTCGCTTCCAGGTGGAATTGCAGGCCGAGCGCGTGATCGCCGATGGCGAAGGCCTGCTCTGCGCAGACCGCTGTGAACGCAAGCCGTCGCGCACCGGGCGGCAGGTCATAGCGGTCACCATGCCAGTGAAGCACCGGCGTGCCGTCGGCCAGCGGCGCGAGCGGCGAATCTTCACCCTCGGCGGTGAGCGTGATGGGCGCAAAGCCGATCTCCTTCACGCCCATCGGCTTGACCGCAGCACCCAGCGCTCGCGCCATCAACTGCGCGCCCAGACAAATGCCGAGCAGCGGCTTGCGCGCCGCCAGCCGTTGCGCAACGGCCTCCGCCTCGCCGCGCACGAACGGATACGTCGCATCGTCATACGCGCCGATGGGGCCGCCCAGCACGATCAGCAAATCGGCCGTGGCCATGTCACCGGCCGGCACGGATTGCACCCCCACGTCCACATAGCGCACCGCATAGCCGCGAGCCTCCAACAGCGGCTGCAGGATGCCGAGATGCTCGAACGGAACGTGGCGCAAGGCGAGGGCGGTTTTCATGGCCAGGCAAGAAGGATCGGCAGGTTTGCATTGTATGACACAAGGTGTCATATGTGACAATCTTGGCGATACCAATGACACGATCGTCCCCATGACCGTACGCCTGAAACCGCTGCGCAAGAACCACGGCTGGACGCTTGAGACCCTGGCCGAACGCACCGGCCTGACCAAGAGCTACCTCTCCAAGGTCGAGCGCGGGGTTTCGGTGCCGTCGATTGCCGTGGCGATGAAGCTGGCGCAGGCGCTCGGTGTGCCCACCGAAGACTTGTTTGGCGAGACCGCTTCGTCCGCCGCCATCACCATCGTCCGGGCGGACGAGCGCACGCGCGTTGGCAACGCCGGCACGCAGCCGCTGTACGAGGGGATTGCCACGCAACGCAGCGGCAAGACGCTGCTGCCGTTCGTGATCTATCCACCCGCCGATTTCAGCGCGTCGCCATTCAAGGAGCACGACGGCGAGGAGCTGCTGTTCATCCATCGCGGCGAAGTGGAAGTCGCCTTTGCCGGCCAGACCGTGCTGCTGGCGGTGGGCGATTCCGTGGTGTTCGATGCGCGCATTCCGCATCGGACGCGTTCGGTAGGGGTGGAACAGGCGGAAGTGTTGGTCGTGGTCAGTGCGCCAGATGCCGCCGGCTAAAAATCGCTTAAATCAGCCTTTAGAAAATTGCATCGTCATCCCCTCGAAAAATCAGACTCGGGGGGATGTCACCTTTACGGCACTTCACTAAGATCGCTCCCCGAAAGGGCCGCATCACGTGGCACCCATAACAAGACAAGATCAGGGAGTGAGTTGTGCGAAAGCCCATGTTGCATGTGGTTGCGGCATGCATTGCCGTAGCCGCCCTTGGCGCCTGTGCGCCGATGGTATCCACCGCACCGGCCACGCTGGCCACCGATAACGCGACAGGCTCGTCGCGCCTCCAACTGAAAACGCCCACCGAGATTCGCCTGGAGACGGGCTACACGCGCACGCTCGCGGCAGGCTCCAACTGGCAGCGTGTGGGCACGCTGTCCCAAGGCGCGGTGTATCGCCCGGTTGGCACAATCTTCACGATCGAAGGCCGCCAGGTTCATGAAGCCTATCTCGTCATCGCTGATCAACGTCTGGTCGGGTTCTACCTGCCGGGCGAGCAGGCGTATTCCCCGCTTTCCAAAGCCGTTCCAATCACAACAGGAGAACCACAATGAAGGGAGTTTTGCGCGCACTGGCTTCGGCCATTGGTATCACCGTCCTTATGGCAGGGTGCGCCTCGGGCGTGAAGTATTCCGAGATGGCTTCGACCATCCCGACGATCAAGCAGGACCAGGGCCGCGTGTACTTCTTCCGCTCGTCGTCGCTGATCGGCGCCGCACTGCAACCGGACATCAAGCTCAACAGCGAAGTGGTGGGGCAGTCCAAGCCGGGTGGCTTCTTCTTCGTGGATCGCCCTGCGGGCAAGTACGTTGTGTCGACCGCAACCGAGACCGAGAAGACGCTGAGCTTCGCGCTGGACGCGGGTGAGACCAAGTACGTGCGCACCTCGCCGTCGCTGGGTCTGATCGTCGGCCGTGTTGTGCCGGAGCTGGAAACGCCGGAAAAAGCGCAGGCTGAGCTGCCGTCGCTGAGCTTCGCACCGAACGAGCCGCCGGCAGCCAAGAAGTAACGAAACCGCAGCAGCAAAAAAGCCCGCTTTCTAGCGGGCTTTTTTACTTTCCGGCAGGGCGGGCTTATTCCGATGCCTTCGACCGCGAGAACGGCGTTGTGATCTTGAGCATCTGCACGAAGGCCTTTGGGTTGCCGGCCAGGATTTCGCCCTGGTCCAGGTAGCCGGCTTCGCCGCAGTAGTTGCCAACCAGGCCGCCCGATTCCGTGATCAGCAGCGAGCCGGCGGCCATGTCCCACGCGTTGATGCCTTGCTCGAAGAAGCCGTCGAGACGGCCGCAGGCCACGTAGGCCAGGTCCAGCGCAGCAGCACCCGGGCGACGCAGGCCGGCGCAGTTTTCCGTCATCGTGGTAAACAGGCGGGTGTAGTCGTACAGGCCCTCCATGTCGCGGTATGGGAAGCCAGTGCCGATCAGGCAGTCTGCCAGCTTGTCGCGGCGCGTGACGCGGATGCGGCGGTTGTTCAGGAAAGCGCCCGCGCCCTTGGAAGCGGTAAAGAGTTCGTCGCGCGTCGGGTCGTACACCACGGCTTGCGTGACCACGCCACGCTGCATCAGCGCGATCGACACGCAGTATTGCGGGAAGCCGTGGATGAAGTTAGTGGTGCCGTCCAGCGGGTCGATCACCCAGACGTTTTCGCTCACGGTTTCGCCATCGGCCCAGGATTGGCCGGACTCTTCCGCTAGAATCGCGTGATCGGGGTATGCAGTCTTGATGACTTCGATGATCGCGGCTTCAGCTGCGCGATCGACTTCGGTGACGAAATCGTTGTGTTGTTTGCGCTCGGTGCGCAGGCTATCGACGTCGAAGGACGCGCGGTTGATGATGGTGCCGGCCTTACGAGCAGCCCGGACGGCGATATTGAGCATCGGATGCATGACGGATCTCCGCGCCAGCGCGCTTTTTTGGCGGCAGGCGAACAACACAGCGAATTGTAGAAGAACGAGCGGCGGGCAAGATCCCGCCGTCAAAAGAGTGGCCGTATTGTATATGAACCCCGCCCCCAGCGCCCTGGAAAACACGCCGAACGCCGCGCCCGCTGACCCCGAAACGTTGCGCCAGCGCGCCGCGCGTTGCCGTTTCGTGCTGGTCGAGACCAGCCATCCTGGCAATGTCGGCTCGACGGCACGTGCGCTCAAGACCATGGGATTTGGCGCGTCCGGCAGCTTCGTGCTCGTGCGCCCGCGCGAAGCCGAAGCCCAGTCCCATGCAGATGCCGTTGCCATGGCAAGCGGCGCGGATGATGTGCTGGCCGGAGCCCGCGTGGTTGATGACATTGGCGAGGCACTGGCCGGTGCCTCGCTCACCATCGCCTTGACGGCCCGCCCGCGCGAGTTCGGCCCGCGTCGCATCGGTCCGCGTGCCGCAGCGGAAGAGGTGGCCGCGCTGCTGGCTGCCCCGGACACCACCGTTGCCTTCGTCTTCGGCAACGAGCGCTTCGGCTTGCCTAACGAGGTGGTGGAGCGCTGCCACGTCGTCACGCACATTCCTGCCAACCCGGCGTATGCGTCGCTCAATCTCTCGCAGGCAGTGCAGTTGATTGCGTATGAAGTACGCATGGCGCTGCTGGCCGACACCGGCACTGGCGACACCCGCATGGACGGCGTGGGCTTCGTCGGCGAGCCGGCTACCGCCGAGCAGATCGACGGCATGTTCGAACACCTGGAGCAGGGCTTGGTCGAGATCGGTTTTCTCGACCCCGCCCAGCCGAAAAAGCTGATGCCGCGCCTGCGGCGGCTGTTTGCCCGTACGCAGCTGGAGGCCGAAGAGGTCAACATCCTGCGCGGGATTGCCAAGCGCATGCTCGGCCGCCGCGCCGAGGTTGTCACGCCCCCCACTGGCGCCGCCGACGACTGTCGCTGACCTCCCAGAAGCCGCCCGTTGTTGACCAAGCAGGGCGGCATCCCCATGCATGTCGGGCGAAAACCCTTGCCGTAGAAGGTCAAGGGAATGCCTTACACTGCCCTCAGCGCATTGCGCATATAGATATAACGCTTCACACACGACCCAAGATGTTCACACGCACCCGCGAAGATATCCGCGCCATCATGGAGCGAGACCCGGCCGCGCGCAGCCGCTGGGAAGTGCTGACCTGCTATCCGGGTCTGCATGCCATCGTCATCCATCGGGTTGCACATGCGTGTTGGCACGGCGGCTTCAAGCTGCTGGGGCGGTGGTTCTCGCACCTCGGGCGCTTTTTGACCGGTATCGAGATCCACCCGGGCGCGACTGTCGGCCGGCGTGTATTCATCGATCACGGTATGGGTGTTGTGATTGGCGAGACGGCCGAGATCGGCGACGACTGCACGATCTACCAAGGCGTAACGCTGGGCGGCACCTCGCTGTACAAGGGCGCCAAGCGCCACCCGACGCTCGGCAAGGGCGTGGTGGTGAGCGCGGGTGCCAAGGTGCTCGGCGGCTTTGTCATCGGGGATGGCGCGCGCGTTGGGTCCAACGCGGTGGTGCTCAAGCCGGTGCCGCCGGGCGCGACGGCGGTGGGCATTCCGGCGCGCATCATCGAACGCGATGTGGCCACCGAGGCCCCGTCGGCGCTCAAGCAGGAGTTCTCGGCCTACGGCATCACGCCGGATGCGGACGATCCGGTGTCGCTGGCGCTCAAGCGGTTGATCGACCACAGCGAGCTTCAGCAGGAACGCATCGAGTCGATCCTTTCTGCGCTGGACCGGCTGGGCGCGCACCTGGAGAACTCGCCGAACGATCCGTTCGATGCGAGTGAGCTGAAGCGGATGCTGAAGTAAGGAGGGCGGGTGACGGCAGCCTATGCTGTCACTTGCTCGACCGTCAGTGCATCGTCTTGCAGCTTGAGGAAGCTGCCACGCGGCTGCGCCTGATCGAAATCCCAATCGGAGAGCACCCAGCGTTCACCGCTCGGCTCGTGGTGCCGTTGCGGGCGATGCGTGTGGCCGTGGATCAGCGTGGGCGTGCCTGCGGCCTTGAACAGCGCATCGACGGCTTCCGGGGCCACGTCGCCCATCATCGCGGCGGCGCGCGGTTCGCCGGCCACATTGGCGGACATGGCGCGGCCGGCTTCGCTTTCCGCTCGCATCTTCTGCGCGATCTTCAGCCGCCAGCGCAGCGGCATCGTCAGAAATATCCGTTGCACCCAGCGCTTGCGCGTCCAGTGTCGAAAGCGCATGTAGGCCACGTCGCGTGTGCATAGGGCATCGCCGTGGGCGAGGGCGATGCGTTGGCCATCGACTTCCAGCACGCTGGGATCGGGCAACAGCGTTGCATGCGCGGCAGCCAGGAAGCGCTTGCCGAGCAGGAAATCGCGATTGCCGTGCATGAACAGCACGCGTGTGCCGGCCTTCGCCAGTTCGGCGAGCAGGTTGGCGACGTGCTGATGAAACGGATCGGCGAGCTCTTCATCGCCGACCCAGTATTCGAAGAAGTCACCCAGGATGACGAGCGTGCGTGCCTCGCGTGCGCGCGTGCGCAGGAAGCGCTCGAACGCGGCGGCGGTGGCCGGCATGCTGGCCGTCAGGTGCAGATCCGAAATAAAAAACACCGGCCCGGAAACCCGGACCGGTGTCTTCAGCGCGGATGCCTGTGAGGCGTGCGCCGTGTCGATCATTCGATCACTTCAGCGCTTTCGATGACCACGTCTTCCATCGGCACGTCCTGGTGGAAGCCGCGGTTGCCGGTGCGCACCGAGCGGATCTTGTCGACCACGTCCATGCCCTCGGTCACCTTGCCGAACACGGCGTAGCCCCAGCCTTGCGGCGTCGGCGAGGTGTGGTTCAGGAAGTCGTTGTCGACCGTGTTGATGAAGAACTGGGCCGTAGCCGAGTGCGGATCGTTGGTACGTGCCATGGCAATGGCGCCACGCTCGTTCTTCAGGCCGTTGTTGGCTTCGTTGTCGATCGGGGCCTTGGTGGGCTTCTGGCTCATTTTCTCGCCCGGCTCGAAACCGCCGCCCTGGATCATGAAGCCCTTGATGACGCGGTGGAACACCGTGCCGTTGTAGTGGCCGTCCTTCACATAGGCGACGAAGTTGGCAACCGACTTGGGTGCCTTTTCGGCGTCCAGGGCCAGGGTGATGTCGCCGTGGTTGGTGTGCAGCTTGACTTGGGTCATGGTGAGTTCCTTGGGGTATTGCGGAATGCGTTGCTTGGGTGTTGCTCGGGCGTTACTTGGTGACGATGCTGGCCGATTCAATCGTGATCGGCTTCACGGGCACATTCTGGTGCGGGAACTTGGTGGTGGTTTCCACCGCTTTGATCTTGTCGATGGTGTCGGTGCCGTCGACCACCTTGCCGAAGACGGTATAGCCGTAACCGTCCTGACCAGGGTAGTTCAGCATGTTGTTGTCGACCACGTTCACATAGAACTGCGCGGTGGCGGAGTTCGGGTCCATGGTGCGAGCCATGGCGATCGTGTACTTGTCGTTCTTCAGGCCGTTCTTCGATTCGATCTCAACGGGCGGGCGCGTGTCTTTCTGCTTCATGTCGGGCGTGAAGCCGCCGCCCTGGATCATGAAGCCATCCATCACGCGGTGGAAGATCGTGCCCTTGTAGAAGCCGTCCTTCACGTATTGCAGGAAGTTGGCGACGGTCTTAGGGGCCTTGTCCGGATAGACCTCGACGGTGAAGTTGCCCATCGACGTTTTGAACTGCACGCGCTGGGTTGACGTAGCTTGCGGCGCGGCTGCAGCAGCAGCGGACACAGCCAGTGCACACACGAGCCCGGCAAAGAGAGAGCGGATACGGAGCATGGTCTAGGAGAGCTTTGGGGTGGGGAAAACGGGGTCGGCCGTTTCTTGTGGTTACTTGGCCGGCTTGGCGTTCACGCTGCTGGCAGCGGGCACCACGGCAGCAGGCGCGGCGGGTTTTGCGGGTGCAGCCGCCGGATGCACGCCCGGCACATTGGGCAGGGCATCAAGACGGGCGCGCGCCGTAGCGTTCTTGGGATTGAGCTTGAGCGCGCCCTGATAGGACTGCGCAGCCAGGCGGACGTAGACATCGCCGAGGTTGGCCTGCGCCTGCGCATTCTCCGGCGCCACGCGGCTCGCCATGATGAGGCTGTCGCGGGCGCGCAGCAATTCACCGCGTTCTGCGTAGAGTGCCGCCAGATTGATATACGGCTCGGGCAGTTCGGGGAAATCCTGCGTCATCTGGCCGAATGCGACGATGGCGTCGTCACCACGGCCCAGGCCGGCAAGCGCCACGCCACGCTGGAAGCGGGCCTGCGCGTTGCGCGGTTGTTCGGTGATCTCCTTGTCCAGCTCCGTCAGCGCCTGGGTGTATTGCTTCTTGGCGAGCCAGTCGTCGATACGTTTCTGGCGCGCGACCTGCGGCTGCTGCTGGGTGCTGGGCGTCAGATCGGCCGGCAGGGCAATGCCGGCGGTCTGGGCAAAGGCGGGCGCGGCTGACGTGACAAGCAGGGCGCCCACGATGGCAGCGCACAGGGTTGCAGCGTGCGGGGTTACAGCGCGATCTCGCAGCGGTCTGTTCATGAGAATCGGTTCCGTTATACTCCGCCGCATTCTAACAAACCGTCTTTGTGCGCAGCAGCGGCAATGCGCACCGGAAAAGGTTCTTGGCGGGAAGCAGCCGGGCACGTTGGTCGCCCGCCTCGTCGGCCCTGTTCAGGCAGTTCCGGTAAGATATGCCGCTGGTTTTACAGTGCGTCGCCAGCCGACGTTCTGCGCCCGCCGGCATCCAGCCCAGTACCTCAGTACGTGGCGGCGCACCGAATCTCCCGACACCGCTTCATGGAATCACTCAAGATCTACAACACGCTCGCGCGTGAGAAACAGACGTTCGTCCCCATCGAGCCCGGCCGCGTGCGCATGTACGTGTGCGGGATGACGGTGTACGACTACTGTCACGTCGGGCATGCGCGGGTGGTGGTGGTGTTCGACATGGTGCAGCGCTGGCTGCGTGCGTCGGGCTATGACGTGACCTACGTGCGCAACATCACCGATATCGATGACAAGATCATCAAGCGCTCGGTCGAGAACGGCGAGACCATGAGCGCGCTGACTACGCGCTTCATCGACGCCATGCATGAGGACTTCGCCGCGCTGGGCACGCAGCGCCCCGACCACGAGCCGCGCGCGACCGAATATGTGCCGCAGATGCTGAGCATGATCGGCAAGCTGCAGCACAACGGCTTGGCCTATCAGGCCACCGACGGTGACGTGAACTATGCGGTGCGCAAGTTCCCGGGCTACGGCAAGCTCTCGGGCAAGTCGCTCGAAGACCTGCGTGCCGGCGAGCGCGTGGCCGCCAACGACGCCAAGCAAGATCCGCTCGACTTCGTGTTGTGGAAATCTGCCAAGGCTGACGAGCCGGCCGAGTCGCGTTGGGCGTCGCAGTGGGGCGAGGGCCGCCCTGGCTGGCATATCGAATGCTCGGCCATGAGCTGCGAACTGCTGGGCGAGCACTTCGACCTGCACGGCGGCGGCGCCGATCTGCAGTTCCCGCACCACGAGAACGAGATTGCCCAGTCTGAAGGCGCGACCGGCAAGACGTTCGTCAACACCTGGATGCACAACGGCTTCGTGCGCGTGAATGACGAGAAGATGTCGAAATCGCTCGGCAATTTCTTCACCATCCGCGAGGTCCTGAAGGTGTACGACGCCGAAGTCGTGCGCTTCTTCATCCTGCGTTCGCACTATCGCAGCGACTTGAACTATAGCGACGCCCATCTGGACGACGCGCGCCACGCGCTCACACGTCTGTACACGGCGCTCAAGGACGTGCCCGCTGCTGCCAACGCCAAGCCTGACTGGAACGAGCCGCACGGCAAACGCTTCCTGGAAGCGATGAACGACGATTTCAACACACCGGTGGCGGTATCGGTGCTGTTCGAGCTGGCAAGCGAAGTGAACAAGACGCGCTCGCCCGAGCTGGCCAATCAACTGGCGGCGCTGGCAGGGGTGATGGGCTTGCTGGGGCGTGATCCGCATGCCTTCCTGCAAGGCGGCGTGACGGCCGATGGCCTGGACGCCGCTGAAGTGGACGCGCGTATCGAAGAGCGCCGTGCCGCCAAGGCTGCGCGTGACTTCGCACGTGCAGATGCCATTCGCGCCGATCTGCTGGCAGCCGGCATCGTGCTGGAAGACAAACCGGGTGGCGTGACCGAGTGGAGACGCGCATGAACGCGGTGGCCAAGAAAGCCAGCGCAGTGCGCAGTACGGTTGCCAAGAAGGCGCCGGCCGTGAAGGCACCTGCGAAGAAGGCAGACGCCAAGAAGGTTGACGGCGTTGCCAGCAAGACGGTGGCGGCCAAGAGCACAACCATCAAGGCAGGCAAGGTTGCCAAGGTCATCGAAAAGGTGCCAGCCAAGCGCGCGCCCGCATCGAAGGTGCCCTTGCCCGAAACGCTTGCCACCAATGAGCCGGTGCCGGCCGAAGTCGTGCTGTCCGGCCCGCCTGATTACTGGCAGGAAGCCTGTGCCGATCTGATGAAGCGCGACCGCATCCTGCGCAAGATCATTCCCGCGTATGGTCCGGCGCATCTGGCGTCGCGTGGCGATCCGTTCGTCACGCTGGCGCGGTCGATCGTCGGTCAGCAGATTTCGGTCAAGGCGGCGCAGTCTGTTTGGGAGCGGGTGGTGGCGGTATGCCCCAAGCTGGTGCCCGCACAGTTCCTGCGCGCCGGCCAAGAGAAGCTGGCAAGCTGTGGTTTGTCCAAGCGCAAGGCCGAGTACATCCTGGATCTCGCCGATCACTTCCGCAACGGCACCCTGCACGTTGCCAAGTGGGCTGAGATGGACGATGAGGATGTGATCGCTGAGCTCACGCAGATCCGCGGCATCGGTCGCTGGACAGCGGAGATGTTCCTGATGTTCAACCTGATGCGCCCGAATGTGCTGCCGCTGGACGACATCGGACTCATCAACGCAATCTCGCAGAATTATTTCAGTGGCGAGCCAGTCACTCGCAGCGAAGCGCGCGAAGTGGCCGCTAACTGGGAACCGTGGCGCACAGTGGCCACGTGGTATATGTGGCGCAGCCTCGACACGGCGACCACCTATTGATCTGTTAATTTCGATGAAACGCACAGCATCGTCCGGCGGTCAAAATCCGGTAGAATGCGCGCCTTCAAGAGCCTTTCAGAAGATCCATGAAAACAACCTTCCTGGAGTTCGAGCAGCCGATCGCAGAACTTGAATCGAAGATCGAAGAACTTCGATTCGTTCAAGACGATTCCGCTGTCGATATTTCTGAAGAAATCTCCCGCCTGGCCTCCAAGAGCCAGCAGCTCACCAAAGATCTGTACGCCAACCTGACACCTTGGCAGGTCGCACAGATTGCCCGGCACCCGCAGCGTCCGTACACGCTCGACTACGTCCGCGAAATCTTCACCGACTTCCACGAACTGCACGGCGACCGCACTTTCGCGGACGACCTGTCGATCGTGGGTGGTCTGGCCCGCTTCAACGGCCAGCCGTGCATGGTGATCGGTCACCAGAAGGGCCGCGATACGAAGGAGCGCGCGCTGCGCAACTTCGGCATGTCCAAGCCCGAGGGCTACCGCAAGGCCAAGCGTCTGATGGAACTGGCCGACAAGTTCGGCCTGCCGATCTTCACCTTCGTCGATACGCCGGGCGCGTTCCCGGGCATCGATGCGGAGGAACGCGGCCAGTCGGAAGCCATTGGCCACAACTTGTTTGTGATGGCCGGCCTGAAGGTGCCCCTGATCGCCACCATCATCGGTGAGGGCGGTTCGGGCGGTGCGCTGGCCATTGCGATGGGCGATTCGGTGATCATGCTGCAGTTCGCCACGTACGCCGTGATCTCGCCGGAAGGCTGCGCGTCGATCCTGTGGAAGACCGCTGAGAAGGCACCTGAAGCCGCCGAAGCGATGGGTTTGACGGCGCATCGCCTGAAGGCGTTGGGCCTGATCGACAAGATCGTCAACGAACCGCTGGGCGGTGCACATCGCGATCCTAGGGGTATGGCTTCGATGCTCAAGCGCGCGCTGGCTGAGTCGCTGCGCCAGTTCCAGGGCATGAAGACGTCGGAACTGCAGGCGCGTCGTCACGAGCGGCTGATGGCCTATGGCAAGTTCAAGGAAACCGAAGTTCGCTGATTCGTCAGCCTGCCTGGTCGACAAGGTCGCACAACGCGTTGCCGCGTGTGCGGCCTTTGTTGTTTCTGACGAGGTGCCGACGGTGGCGATTGCCTTGTCGGGCGGGCGTGATTCCGCGGCGCTGTTGCACGCGTGCTCCGCGTGGCGTGATGCCGGTGTGCACGTGCGCCTCGTCGCGCTGCATGTTCACCATGGCTTGCAAGCTGATGCGGATGCGTGGGAATCTGCCTGTGCTCGCATGGCCCAAGCTGCCGGTGTTGAGTTTCATGCGCGCCGTGTGAGCGTTGCCATCGATGCCGGGCGTGGTGTGGAAGCGGCGGCGCGCGAGGCCCGCTATGCCGCACTCGCTGACCTGTGCGCGCAGACCTGCGCGACGATTCTGCTCACTGCGCATCACCAGGACGATCAGGCTGAGACTGTTCTGCTGCAACTGATGCGCGGTGCCGGTCTCGATGGTCTATCCGCCATGCCGATGACGCGAGCGAGCGATGTGACGTTGCTGCGCCCCTGGCTTGATGTGCCGCGCAGCGACATTGAGCACTACGCCCGCGCCCATGCGCTCGAGTGGGTCGACGATCCTTCCAACGACGATGCGCGCTATGCGCGCAATGCGCTGCGGCCGCTGCTGGCGGGCATGGCGACACATTTCCCTGCGTATCGCGAGGCGCTTGCACGCAGTGCGGCCCATCTGGCAGATGCCGCTGCGCTGATCGAAGAGGTGGCGCAGGCGGATCTGGCGCAGATGGCTTCTGCAGGAGAGCTTGAGGTGGCTGCGCTGATGGCGTTGTCCACGCCGCGCCAGCGTGCGGTGCTACGGGCGTGGCTGGCCCAGGCCGGTATGCGCGCGTTGTCCACACGCCGCCTTGAGGATCTGCGTATCCAACTGATTGAGGCACGCGGCGACGGTGCGCTGTGCATTGCATTGCCGGCAGGGCAAATCAGACGTTATCGCGGTGTTGCGCGGATCGAAACCGGTGCCCGTGATACATCCGAGCCGGCTGCTGTCGTTATTGCTGCCGAGCAGTTCGACCCCGCACGGCGGATCGATCAACGTGTGAATGTGGTTGAGTGGGGTGGGGCGTTGGTGTTTTCGCCCGTTGCAGCGGACGGCGTTGCAGCGCAAGTCTTGCAAGCGTCATTGTCCTTGACGCCCCGCCGTGGCGGAGAGCGCATCGTGCTGCGCCCGGGTGGGCCATCACGTGCGCTCAAACAGGCCTATCAGGAAGCTGGTATCCCAGCCTGGGAGCGCCAGCGTTTGCCGTTGCTCTATGCCGGTGAAACCCTGGTTTTTGCGGCGGGGCTAGGCATGGATCGGGCGGCCGCAGGCGGCGGCCCCGGCTGGCGGATTGCATGGTTTGCCACCGCCGAGGGTGCGCGCTGATACACATCTTCACTGGCGAATTGCTTGCCGATCGATGCAAATTGCTGTATTTTCAAAAGCTTTTGCACCGTTCCGCCTCCTCTCGATCTTTCCAAGATGGCTCTCATCGTTCACAAGTACGGTGGCACCTCGATGGGTTCTGTTGAACGCATCAGGAATGTCGCCAAGCGCGTTGCCAAGTGGCACCGTGCCGGTCACCAGATCGTGGTCGTTCCGTCGGCCATGTCCGGCGAAACCAACCGCCTGCTGGGTATGGCCAAAGAGATTTCGGCCCAGCCTGACCCGCGTGAACTCGACATGATTGCCTCGACCGGCGAGCAGGTGAGCGTGGGCCTGCTGGCCATCGCGCTGCATGCCGAAGGTATTGACGCCCGCAGCTACACCGGCTGGCAAGTGCCGGTGAAGACCGATTCGGCCTTCACCAAGGCCCGCATCCAGTCGATCGATGACGAGCGCGTGAAGAACGACCTCGACGCTGGTCGCGTGGTCGTCATCACGGGCTTCCAGGGTATCGACGGCGAAGGTCATATCACCACGCTCGGCCGTGGTGGTTCGGATACCTCGGCCGTGGCGGTTGCCGCCGCGCTCGAAGCCGACGAATGCCTGATCTACACCGACGTCGACGGCGTCTACACGACCGACCCGCGCGTGGTGGACGACGCCCGCCGCCTGGACAAGATCACCTTCGAAGAGATGCTGGAAATGGCCAGCCTCGGCTCGAAGGTGCTGCAGATTCGCTCGGTGGAGTTTGCCGGCAAGTACCGCGTGAAGACCCGCGTGCTGTCGTCGCTGACTGATCCGCTGATGTCGCTCGACGTTGAGATGAACTCGGGCACGCTGATTACTTTTGAGGAAGATTCGAACATGGAAGCCGCCGCCATTTCCGGCATCGCCTTTGCCCGCGACGAAGCCAAGATCACCGTGATCGGTGTGCCGGACAAGCCCGGCATCGCGTATCAGATCCTGGGTCCGGTTGCCGACGCCAACATCGACGTCGACATGATCATCCAGAATCAGTCGGTCGAAGGTAAGACGGACTTCACGTTCACCGTGCCGCGCGGCGAATATCAGCGCGCCCTGGCGATCCTGAATGACAGCGTGAAGGGCCACATCGGCGCCGCCAGCGTGTCGGGCGACCCGAAGGTGTCGAAGGTGTCGGTGGTGGGTGTGGGCATGCGCTCGCACGTGGGCATCGCCAGCAAGATGTTCCGCACGCTGTCGGAAGAGGGCATCAACATCCAGATGATCTCCACCTCGGAGATCAAGATCTCGGTGCTGATCGACGAGAAGTACATGGAGCTGGCCGTGCGCGCGCTCCACAAGGCGTTCGAGCTGGATCAGGCGTAATCGACTGAGCTGGCGCCGGGTGGCGACCCGGGGCCACAGATTCTCACCGCATGTCATGCAGTTGTCGTTGACCGGGTGGGGTGAAGTGGCTAGAATACGCGCTTCGTTGCACGGGCTCCTTCGTGTGACGCAAGTTTGGGAGACGTGGCCGAGAGGTCGAAGGCACTCCCCTGCTAAGGGAGCATCCGGGCCAAAACCTGGATCGAGGGTTCGAATCCCTCCGTCTCCGCCAATTTGGTGGAGAAAACCCCGGAAGATTGCGGTCTTCCGGGGTTTTTGTTTTTCTGGCCCATCACACAGCCCATCACTCGATGTGGGCTAGGTTTCGGATGGGGTTTGGCTCATGTTTAGGTTTCTTGCAGGTGGGCCGACCGGGAGTTGGGCAGTGTGGCCAGGGTGAAGACGTGACCGGCATCGTGACGACAAGATTCCGGCTCCGTATACTTCGGCCATCCGACATTCCACCCAACGAGGCACGTGTGCAACTCCGCGTCGAACTGCCGTCCGGCCCCCTGATCGAGTTCCAAGGTTTTTGCAGGGCAATCGCTCAGACGGTCTGCCCGCTGAGGGAGCGCGGGCTTAAGGGGATGGAGTGTGTCGTGGGGAAGGTGGCGAAGCACGAGGTCGTCACGGCTCCGTCAGCGGATTCGCTGGCCTGGGCACTCCGAGCGGGATTTCAGAGTGTGCTCCTATCCGCAGACGGCCGTACGCTCGACCAGATGGTTGCCGACCAATACAACGGTGCCGAACCCGCTGAGCCGGAATTGCCGTTGGGCAAGCAAGTCGTTGAGTTCTTGTCGCCATACCCGTTAGACGACAATGATCGGCGTGTGCTGGAGGCTCTTTTGCCGCAGTTGCCGCCACTGAGCTATCCGATGTCGGATGAGGCCGCCGCCGCTTTTCTTGACGCCTACCGCGACCTGTCTGGACGCCCTGCGTGGGAGCCGGTCCTGATGGATGCTGTGTATATCGAGCGACGCCGGGACGAGCAGATGCGCGTGATGGAGCAACATCAGCGCGAACTGCGGGAGGAGTTTGCGGCTGGACGCTTTGTTGCCGTGGATCGCCGCCACCTGCGTGTAAAGGCGCTGATGGCTGGCACTTACATTCTGCGCGAGGACGCCATCGCTTACTTGAAGGAGCGTGGACTTACGGGAGGAGATGTTGATGTCGCCCTTGATGTCGCGCCTACTGAGCGCTCAATTGAGCCGGAGCCAGGCGTGGCTCCGGCAGCTATGCCGGCGAAGCTGGACGCCGTTGTACAGGCCGCGCCCAACGAAGCAGCGCTGCCAGCGCCAAATGTGCCTGAAAGCCCAAAAGAGGCCGTGCCAGCCGCTGATGCAGAAGCTTGCTCTCCGGCACCATCGGGCGTAGCGATCAAGAAGGTAGGTAAGGTCGTGCGCTTGGCTCAGGTCCGGGCGCTGACCGGCTTGAGTCGGAGCTCCATCTATAACCGGATGGACGAACGATCGCCGCATTACGATCCAACGTTTCCCCGCCAATTTCCCCTGGGTCTGACGGTAGGCAGTGCAGTCGGCTGGGATGCGGCTGAGGTCGAGACTTGGGTCGCCACCCAGGCAGAACGAGTACCTGAGCCTAGTCCGCGCAGAGGAAAGCGGTCTGATACAGCGTAGGTGTTGGCTCGACTGCGGTGAGGCCATGGCTAGAGGATCTGCTGCACGCTTTCTCCCGCGACCATCCCTGCGAACGGCAGGCAAGCGCCGGTTGGCGAACGTATGGCCCCTTGCGTCGGTCGGCAGTCAACTAGGAAGGGCTTTTCCAACAAGGGCGACCATCTTGAAGTGATGGAAGCTGCGAAATGCCCCTGTGCTGGCCCATGGAGCAGATCATGCAACTGCCCATGGATGGGCCTTTCAACGTCATCGCGTTGACAGCTACGCGTCAGGCACTTGCTTGACGAATTCACATCGAGCTTTGGCTGTTCTTCACACGCCCACCAGAAAACAGCGTCTTCGCCGTCCGATCGTTGCCGGTCGGCATGCCGGGGCTTCGCAACTCAGGTGTTGCAATTGCGCTGCGGTATTTTCACAGATCAAAATCGATGTTTTGGAAAGCGTTGGATTCGGCTGAATTAGGTTGGAAATAATCACCTCAAAGTCCAATTTTTACGGCACTTGACCGGTAGTTTCTGGCTTGCTTATTGTGAAAGAGATTGGCGCCGTTGTGGTGCTGTTGCTTGGGTCCGGGCCAGTCGGACCCTCTCGATCAGGAGGGCATGAACGGAATGCACATCGGGTAAAGAAACGGTTCCACCATATTTTCCGACGCAAGTCGAACGCTGATGACATGGTCATCACGTTCGGGGCTGTTGGGCAGCTTCGGTCCGTAGTAATTGGTATTGTGCGGCGGCGCGGCTAACCATCGCGTCAGCTTTTCTAAATCCATATATCCCGTAAATAGTTTTCCGGCCCGGTACGCCTGTGGCCGGACGCCTCATGCCGCCTATTTTTTGGCGTAAGGAGTCTTGCATGCACTCAACTCAATTTGTAGCGATCGGTACTGATGCCGTTCACGCCAGCGATGTTCATATTCGCGCATCCGAACGACCAGACCAGTTGCCTGTCGGCAAATCCATTATCCCGCTGTCGCTAACGGCAGTGTGCGCAGTGTCGGCCAGTGCGGTGTCGCTTGGTATTGCGATGTACGGAGGCTGGCAGCGTGGCGGCACGTTCATCGAGCAGGTGACGAGCGTGGCGCTCGGCGGCGTGGTGGTCCTTTGCACGCATCTGTTGCCCATGTGCTGGAGCACGTTCCGCGCAATGCCGCGAGCTACCGCGTTCGTATTGTGGTGTGTCAGCGTTGCGGTCGTACTGTATGGGCAAGTCAGCTTCTTCATGGTCTCGCAGCAGCATGCAAGCAATCAGCGGGCAGCAGCGGTTCCTGCGACCGTCATGCCGCCCGGTGCGAGTCCTCCATCAGGCCGTAGTCTTACGGAGATCGCGCAGGATGCTGCCAAGGTTAGCGCTGACCTCGCCCGTGCGGAAATGCGCCGTTGCGTGGCCGACTGCTCGGCGCTTAAGACACGCAAGACCATCCTCGCAGCGCAGCTTGCGGCATTGGATACTGAGGCGAGCGAGGCACGCCGCCGCGAAGCCGAAGAAGACCGCCGGAACGACCAAGCTGACCGCGATGAAGCACTGCGCGCGACGTTGCGTGCCGATCCGGTCGCGTCGACGGTCGCATCCTGGTTTGGCACGACCGAACGCCGACTCGAACTGTTTCTTGCGGTCGCCTGCGCGGTCGTGCTCGAAGGCGCTGCCATCATTGGCTGGCTGCTGGTGCAGATTGCCTTGGCTCGTACAGGCGGTCGCGCAGTGGTCGCATCCGATCGCGACGCTGATGCGCCGAACCGTGAGGCGGTCGTGTCGGAACGTCAAGTGGTCTTACCTGTATGCAGCCCTGCGACCGGCGACCGAATAGTCCCGGCCGATGGTCGTGCAGCGGTCGCGTCAGGCCAAGCGGTTACCGCTGTGGAAAACCCAGGTGGCCCGGACACGTCAGAAGATGAACTTCTGCTTGCCCGAATCCATGAGGCTGTCCTGATTGGGCACCTCAAGCCGACACAGGAGTCGATCCGCAAATTTCTCCGCTGCCGGCAATGGACGGCGGGCAGCCTGAACCGTCAATACCTTGCTCGCTATGGCAGCACACCCAGCCAAGGGAGCCACATTGGGAAGAATGTCGTGGAAATGTCGCTTGGTGGCGCATCTCCGCACGCCTTGTCGGACGTGACGCGTGTGCGGCAGCAGAACAAGATCCATGTGCCAAGCATCGCTATGCCCGCCATGGCGTACGCGTGAGGAGGATCAAGCATGCCAATCGTGGAGTATCCAAACGGAGAGGCCTTCTATCAATCGCCGATGGCCCAGGGCTGTTACCCGACGCACGTCTTTCCGCCCATCATCGGAGAGGCCATTTGGGAGGTTAGCCAGATTCTCACGCTGCCGGTCGAATTGTCGGCTCAAGCGGCGTTGGGCACGGTGTCGCACGTTTGCCAAGACTTCATTAGCGTCCAGTGTCCAAACTTCGATCCGGCGCCGTGTTCCCTTTTTCTAATGGGGGTCAGCAATTCCAGCGCCGGAAAGTCGCCGGTGGAACAGCGCTTTCTTCGCGCGGTGGTGGCCCGCGAGCGCCAGCAAGAGGAAGACGTTGCGGCCAAGATGCCGATCTACTTGGCAGAGCTGAAGATTTGGCAAGATGATGAGCGGCGGCTGGCCAAGGATTACCGCAGCGCAGAGCCCGCTTCAGATGAAGCCCTGAGCATTCGCGAGATGCGTCTGCAGCATGAGCAGCAGCGACCGGTGAAACCTGCGGTCCGGGAGCAACGGTACGCTGAATTGTCGCCGCAGGGGCTGCGGGATGCACTGGTTGCCAACGGCACCATCAGCATCATATCGGCCGAGGCCGGACCGGTTATCAACGGCATGACTTTCGGCCAGCCAGCGATGTTCAGCGGCTACTGGAGTGGCGAGGACCGACCGGTCGGCCTTGTCAGCGGAAATCGTCGACCTGTGGCGCCACAGTTGACCATATCGGTCATGAGCCAAACCGATAGGTTCTCGGATTACATGGAGAGCCGAGGCAGGGACGCTTTCGGAACGGGCATGTTAGCGAGAACACTGATTGTGGCTCCTCAATACAGTGATGTATCTGGGCAAGAGACGTGCGTTGAGGATGTGCCCGAGCCGAAGCTCGGACTTTTTAACGAGCGGGTCAAGCAGATTCTGGGGCAGGTTGTTCCTGCGCCTCGTGAGCGCACTGTGAAGAGGTTGTCCGAGGGCGCCAAACGCTATTGGAAGCTTTTCAAGGACGCGATTAACCGATGGCTGGTTGGCTCGTGCCATTCCGACAGCATCAAGTTCTTCTTTCGCAAGCTCGCGCAAAACGCAAGCCGAATTGCTGCGCTTTTTCACTATTTCGAGGGGAAACCTGGTGATATTTCGCCCGAAGCGATGAAGAGCGCGATTGCCCTGTGCGAGTGGTACGCAGACGAATACATTCGCGTGTTCACGCCCTATGCACCGTCCAAGCTGCAACAGGAGGCCGAGGCAATGCAAAAACTTCTGGAATGGCTTCAGGAGGCGGCGGCGAATCCGTTTCGATATTCGCAGTTGAAACCAGGGCAGTATACCGAGCGAGATCTGAACAACTTCTCGCCGATCCGAAAAAATCCCGCATTGCTGGCAAGTGCAATTGATGCGCTTCAGCGACAGGGGTACATCTCTATTGTTCCAGGAAGAAAAGGAGGGCGGATTATATTGTTTCCAGCAAACAAGTTTGCCGAGATCATGCCCGATTTTCATGCGACTCACCCTCGTATGATTGCTGCTCGCGTGAAAAAAGCGATTGCAGACATGGGGGAGAGTAATTTCGGTGCGGTTGTGTCCGCGAAGCAGGGGACATATGTCGTGCGGGCGAACGACAAAATGGTACACACTGCAGCTCAAGCAGGCGATCCGAAACATGTCGTGCACGATTCGAAGGATTTTCGTGCAGTCAAGCAGGAGATTCAGAAGCAGGCAGGGGAGGCTGGTCTAGGTCACGTAGAGTTGACGAGTACCTACTATTATCGTGACTAACTAAAAGCCGACAAATTGTTGATGAGCGCGTGCGGACTGTACGCGCTTTTTTTTGTCTCCCAAATCGGCGCTTACTACTTGAAGCTCTGCATGTCTGCTCCCGTGGGTCCGCGGGCTTGCTCACTTTATTGATGGAATGGTAGGTAAGGTCGAGGGATGTGTGACATTGTTTTCAAATTTGATCGTGCTACGTTGCTACGGTAGCAATGTAGCAACGTAGCGCAGGGGGCCTGTGGAGCCCTCAAGGCGCATTAGCCCCCTTCATGTACCGAATTGGTGCCATGAGGTCGCTAGCGATGTGGAGACATCTGTGGCCGAAAACCGCGACTCCTCATTGTTGCCGGAAGCGTTCAAGTTTGTCCCTCGCGGGCGAGGCTTTGGTGAGCGAATAATGGTTTTATTCCGGATAACTCCGGAATTTTGTTTGCTAATGAAGTTCCTATGTTTTTCGGGAGTCATGTTTGTCGAATCTCATTGTCTACGAGGCTTTCGTAGTGATCTCTCCATACTGAAACGGTATTCCTGCTATATAGAGTTGTTTTTACATTTTCTCGGAGTATTTCTACCCCTTCTCGGAGTATGTATCAGGATATTTCTGCACCTTTTCAGCATCTCCTGAAGATATCCTTCTGCTTTCAGGGGAGTGGTCGTGTCCTCCGCTTCTTCTCTCCTTCTACTCACCCAGAAAGGAGGGGTTGCCCAAACATCCTCTCCAAGAGCTGACGAGAGAGTGCTTGTGTCGCTCAAGTGACAGGCAGGTGTGTCAAGACTCCGCAGCCTCGGTATACGTTAACGGCATAGAAAAGAATTCGCTTCCCTCATGACTTGATTCAATCCACTGGAGAAGTTGTCATGAGAGTCAATGTCGAGAACCCTTGCGCTGAAAGCGTTGTAGTACCTGAATGCAATACGTACTCCCACTCTGGCTTGAGCCTTAGCTACTGGGCATTGGGTGAATACCACAGGCGCTCTTTTGATCTAATGCTCTTCATGAGGGCGGCACTGGAAGGAGAACAGATTCCTTTTGAGATTCGAGGTGAGGGAGGGCGCAAGCAGGTGGTCCGTACTCGCCGTGCTGGAGATGCTCGTAACCTATCCAGCTACTTTAGCAAGTGTCAGGGTCTGATGGATCTGTATTCGCCAGAGGAGGCGTATCGTCCTGACTTTCAGTTGTTCTTCGACTGCTACCGTAACCACATGTTTGGGCGTCTCGGGTTGGGTGGGTCTTTTACTCAACGACTCCCCAATGGAATGCTGGCTGCCGAGATGTTCAATGACTTCGTTGGCTATCTACGTGAACAGGCTATCGAGCGTAAGGTAGCAAAGGCATTGTGGAGGCTGAAAAAGGAGGGAGTGAATTACCAGCGAGAATCCATCGACAGGTGGTTCTCTGGTGCTGCGGCGCTGGATCGCGGAATGCTCCCGTTTCGAGCAGAACTACTGTTCCCAGAGTGTGCGGCTGTGGAGTCGGAAATGCTGCCGCACCTGTGTTGGCGTTTTATCGACGGGCAATGGGTACAGCTACCGTCTATAGATCGACTCGGAGATGGCAATGCCGAGTATCACTGCCGAATCGATGTACATGCTGCCATGGATGCGCGTGACCTGTTCTTCGGCGATAAACGCGGAGTCGACTCTGATCTGTTTGACGTATTGGGTCCGCATCTGGGTAAGGTGGAAGTCGGTGGCCGCCATGGCGCACTACATCTGCATGTCGTTTACCTAATCGACGTTAGCAAGTTGCCGACTCTGCAATGGCTACAGAGCCGGTTCAGTGCTCGCTGGGCACGGGTGACGGGTGGACGCGGCTACGTCTTCTATTCCCATGAGCGTGAGGACCGCAGCGAGTTGGAGGCGCAGGGCAAATGGGTGCTGGAGGTGCAGCATCCCAGGGAGGTCGAGCGCTGGGAGAAGTTGAAGCAGTACGTAATGGGCTACTTCGCCTCGGACGATCAGTTGCTCTTCGCGAAGCCGACTGAGCGCTCTCGAGCGCTGACGAGTGGGCGCACGTGGCGCTGAGCAAAAAAATACATGACTGCCTCATCTATTGACTCATGAAACCGAGTCAGTGGAACGCGATGAAGAAACGTCGCGCATGCAACCGTTTTGGAGAGGCAGTCAATCATGATCAATGAGCGTGGTTATGGAAGGGTGATCGAATACATCGAGTGGTCGAGGAATACCGAGGGCAAGATGGAGCGGGATGATCAGGTGACAACCTTGCTGCCAAGCTTCAATCTGCTGGGACCTACGCTGATTAAGCTGGAGGACATGGCGCGCAGCATTGGAAGCGGCTGGGGCGACATCGGCTTTGAAATCGCTCCTCGGAAACGGGGACGTGAGATTGCCGTGCCCTCTGCGTTCGGCAAGGAATACTTTCCCGTATTGAAGCGGTTTCAGCGATCTCACGCATTTGCCGGGCGCTACATATTCAGCGACCGCGTTGAGGCAGTGCGCGAGGCACTGATGGAGTTGGGCCTGTTTCCCGACGTTTTCACCTTTGCCAAGCCCAATTCGCGTGACGCTCGCACCAGCAAGCGGCATGCCGAGATCTTCAACGAGGTGATCGCCAAGACGACTGAGATCATGCGCTCCCCGCAGTTCGAGGAGCGCATGCAGGCCCGTTGTGCGGATGCTAAGTGTAACGAGGCAATGGGCTTGGCGATTGAGCGGCAGGCGTTCGAGGCCGAGTCTCAGCGCGCGGTGTTGCTGTTGACCATGGGGTACCAGGAGCAGCACCGACGTCAGATCAAGCCGGATGAGATTGAGAAGCACCGCCAAGCACTCTTGGACCTCTGCGGCACGGACGTACTACTGAGCCGCATCATCGTTGACTATATCTGGACACAGGGCGAGGGCGCTGAGAGCGGCTTGCATCTGCAAATGATGCTCTTTCTTACCGCCGATTCGCTCCGCGAGCACCATTTACCCACGTTACTCGGCGCGCATTGGAGGACGGCGACTGGCGGAAAGGGGCAGTGCTGGCATGACAACGCCCACGCGGCGTTGCACCAGAAGTATGACTATCCCATCTGCACCGGCATCATTGATCGGTACGACGAGGAGAGGCGTGAGGCGCTGCGCATGTACATCCACTACATGACCAACGCGGATCAGCTTCTATGCATGCCGCGATTTGAACGTTGCGCTGTGTTTGGGACGAGCCTGATCCGGGAAGTGGTAGAGGAATCTGTGTGTCAGCCGGCCCACCCATCCCCAGGGCTTGACACGGGCGCTACGGCCTCGGCCGCACGCCAGGCTGGCGAGGGTGTCGCGACGATCGCAGACGAGGTGGCCGATGATTTTCCCAAGATTCACGAATTCATCGAATGCATGCGCAACGCCGACGGCATCGAGTTCAACGGCCAGCCGGCGGTGGCCAGGCTTCCAAGCTTCAACGTGCTCATGCCCCTGCTTGTCCCGATGGAAGAGATGGCGCGTGACATCGCGTCCAGCGAAGCTCGTGTGAGCTTCAAGGATACGCGCTACTTCTATGCCTTGAAACGGTTTCAAAAACACTGCGCCTTCTCTGATCGATATGTCTTCAGTCCCCACGTCGAGACCATCCGCCAGGCGCTTTACGCGTTGGGGCTGTATCCCGATCGCTTCGCCTTTGGCGAGCCTGATGCCTATGATCGCCGGCTTGGGAAACCGCATCGGGTAGTGTTTGACGAGGTGGTAGACAAGGCGCAGGAAATCCTCCGCTCGGCGCCATTCGCGAATCAACTACGCGCGCACCAACACGACATGCAGCACGATGAAGCCATGGGCCTTGCGGTCGAGCGACAGGTATTCGCGGCGCAGTCCACGCGTACCGTGCTGATGCTGAGCTTCGGCTATTGCTATCCGGATCGAGCCCAAATCACGCCAACGGAGATACAAGCCCACAGCCGCGCGTTCCTTGAGCTCTGCCGCACCGATCCAGTGCTAAGCCGCGTCGTTGTTGATGACATCTGGATGCTCGATGGCGGGGAGGAGTCTGGTTTGCGTCTGCACGTACTGTTCTTCTGCACAGAGGACACATGTCATGACTTCGCCGTCTCGGACTTGCTCGGCGAAGTATGGCTGAGCCTGACAGGTGACGTGGGCCAATGGTGGAATGGCTATCCCAACAAGGGCTTCCACGCAAAGCACCGGCATGGTGTCTTCATGGGGGCGGTCGATTGGAGGGATCAGCAAAAGCGCCAGGCACTGCGCAGGAACATCCGCTACATGGCCCAGGCGAGTCGGTACTTGCGCATGAGCTGCTGGGCAGACGGCCCATTGTTCGGCACGCGCCACGAGCATGAGGCGCTGCCATTGGAGCGTCCGCACATCGCATAGCCGCGGGAGGAGGCCGGCGCTGTTAGGCAAGCGTCGGCCGATGTGCGGAGTTTTGATTCAATCGCGGCTGAAAGCCCCGTAGAGTCGCGGGGTCGATTGACGTTTGGCATCCTCCGACGCCTTTCCTGCAGCGGTACTGGTGATTTGTGCGAAGTACCTGCCTTTCTCAGAGAGATGCCCTGGGGATGCGGGTTGATCTCGTTCGCATCTTTCGGCAACAGGTTGCCGTCGTCTAGGCCAGCATTGGCTCGCGCCGTTTGCGAATAGCGCTCAAGATACAGGTGGCGCTACGCCATTGCGATATCAAAGGTGTAGGACCAGCGCGCCATCACGCTCGCCAGGCTGTTCCGATTATGTTGCCGAAAGGGGATCACTGCGGTTATATGCAATGAACGAAGAGCGAAAGCGGGTGTGCGGTCAAACTCCATTCGGTACGGCTCTGCATCGGAGCAAGTAGGAGCGTCATGAGCAACACAGCGATCGGGATTGACCAGAACACTTCTCTCTTTTATGAGGGTTCCCCAAGTCTCTATGGGCACGCGATTTGGCCTTCGCCATTCATGTCCATCGCGGCCTATGTCGGTCAATCGTCCGACTGGAAGCGCGGCCAGCATGTTGTTCGCCTTGAGGATGCGCCCATGCTGTTCCGCGAAGACTCATTTGACCCCGTCGCACGTGTACGTCGCGGCCGCTTGTACACCCGGCGCACTGATGCGAATCCAGCGGATTGGCGCGTCCAACGGCATCCTGCGTACGCTGCGCAGGCTCAGAGTAACCGATCGGGCCCGAGTACTTACGTAACTGCTGATCCACAAGGCTTTATCCTAACGCGGCTTGTAACGTTTCTGTCGTGGACGGCACCAGTTCAGCTATTCGACACACGAAGGGATGCTGTGCTGGTGTTGGGCTCGGGTGACCGTGCTACGGCTTACCCTGTCCTTGATGTCGAGCGGCTGGCAACCGGGGAGGAACTGATTACCATCAGGACGAGAGGCAATCTGAGTGGTTTGCCCGAGCTCATTGCGGCGTTGCTGCCGCAGCAGTACGCCAACCACATCCTCGAACATTACGAGAAAGCTGCTAGTTCAGCGTTTCGTGACGATGCTGAGAGCGTGATTGATCGATGCCGGGAAGCTGCCTCTGCTGCATTGAACGCAGAGCGATTGAATGCTGGAGAAACTGACAAGGTAGCGGATCTGTCGGAGCTCGGAAAATCATTTGAGCCCCGTGGCAGATATGTCCTTGCTAAGGCGGCGCAAATCCTTGCTCTTTTGCACTCGCGGGGCAAAGCCGCCGAGCAGATGAAGAGGGGGACCGTACCGCCCACCGAGGCAGATGCGGAAGCAGCCATCGCGCTACTTGGCCTTATCTACAGAGAGCTTGGCTGGGCTCGCTAGCCTGTCTGACCTGATTTCGCGGATTGATTTCTCTCAACTGCAGCGCCGGTTATTATGGCAACAGTTCGATGCAGTCCGGAAAATGGTGGGAATACGGCAGGGGCCGCGGCGTAGGTAACTAGTAGTGTGCCGCCTGCCGCGAACCAGAGCGTAGACCATAATCGGTGGGGTAATCGCATGGCGGGGATATACCAGCGCGGCTCAGAGTGGCGGCAGTGGGACTTACACATCCACACGCCGGCTTCGTTTCATTGGACTGGCAAGCGGTTCGACGCCGATCCAGCGTCCGATGTCAATCGAGCTCTCGTCGACGAAATGATCCAGGCGCTGAATGCTGCCGAGCCGGCCGTATTCACGCTCATGGACTATTGGACATTTGATGGCTGGTTTGCGCTTAAACGCCGCCTGAAGGAAGTTGGTGCGCCGGCGCTGCAAAAAACTGTCTTCCCCGGAATTGAGCTTCGGTTGGCCGCGCCCACCAAGTGCCGGCTCAACGCACATGTCTTGTTCTCGAACGAGATCGAGGACCAAGCGCTCGACGATTTCAAATCGGCCCTTGAGGTCGAGCTGGTCAAGCGGCCTCTCTCCAATGCAGCCCTGGTCGCCCTTGCACGACACGTAGGTGCCGACAAGCTTAAACATCATGGTTTCGACAAAACCCTGGTCGACACGGACGATGCTCTTGCTTTGCAAGCCGGTTCGACGATAGCCGAAATCAATTGCGAGTCGTACAAGGAGGCAATCAAGCGTGTGCCTCATGGCCAAGCCATCGGATTCATGCCCTACGATACGAGCGACGGGCTTGGCGAAGTCAAGTGGCAGGATCACTACGCCTATTTTCTTGACCTGTTCCAAAGCTCACCAATCTTCGAGTCCCGGAACAGCGACCTCAGAGGCGCCTTCGTGGGAGAGGAGACGCCAGGTAACGCCAAATTTTTCAAGAACTTTCAGGTTGGACTCAATCACGTCCCTCGGCTGGTCGTGTCTGGGAGCGACGCGCATTGTTTCGTAGGCGTCAAAGGCAACAACGACAAACGAGGCTACGGCGATTTCCCGTCTGGGAAGGCCACGTGGATCAAAGCCGATCCGACTTTCCAAGGACTTCTGCAAGCCATTATGGAGCCGGCGAAACGTTCCTACATTGGCGAGCGTCCGCCCAAGCAGGTCGAGATTGAGAACAACAGGACCTATTTCATCGGCGCTGTCGAGATTGAGAAGGTCTCCGGCGCTACAGTTGTCGGAGATTGGCTCGACGGGGTGAAGCTGCCGCTTAACCAAGACCTCGTCGCGATCATTGGCAACAAGGGTAGTGGCAAGAGCGCGCTCGCGGACGTGTTGGCGCTGCTCGGGAATTCGCGTCAAAAGGCGCACTTTACCTTTCTCAAGAAGGACCGCTTTAGGGGTAAATCGGGGGACCCCGCGAGGCAGTTCCTGGGCAAGCTGGCCTGGCTTGAAGGAAGCATCGAGCAGCGAAATTTGAACGAGGATCCGCCACAAGACAAGGTCGAAATGGTCCGGTATATCCCGCAGGGCCACTTCGAAGAGCTTTGTAACGCTCACGTCTCTGGCCGTTCCGATGCGTTTGAGAAAGAGTTGCGAGATGTCATCTTCTCGCATACTGACGAAACGATCCGGCTTGGCGCGCTCGATTTCGACCAACTGGTTGAGCAGCAGGAACAAAGCTTCCGGTCCCAACTGAACGAGCTTCGCAAAGACCTTCGAGACGTCAATCAACGAATCACCGCAAGTGAGGAGCAGCTTCAACCGGAGGGGCGGCGGGCGCTTGAGGAATTGCTTGCACTCAAAGCTCGCCAGATCGAGGAACACAACAAGATCAAACCTGCTCCCGTTTCCCCACCAGGGGAGGCCCTGTCGCCGGAACAGAAAACGGCAGCAGCGGATCTTGAGGGAGTATCCGAGAAACTAAGAGCCCTTGACGAGTCGGCCAATCAGGCGGCCGCGACCCGAGCGCTGCTTGCAGGCAAGTCGAAGGCCGTTCAAAACACGAGAGAACGTCTTCGACTCCTTGAGCGGGCGCACAAGCAGTTTGTCGACGAGACGGTCAAGGATTTGGCGACCCTAGGTCTGAAAGTGGAGGATCTTGTCACTCTCGCGATAACGCCTCAGCCGTTAGATGACGTCGTTGCATACGCGTCAGGCGAGCAGGCAAAGCTCGACCAGGCTGCTATCGTTGCGGCCACCAGTAGGGACGCGTTGCTCAAGGAGCGGGCCAACCTCCAGGCGAAGCTCAATGCGCCGCAGCTTCTCTACCAGCAGAACTTGAAGGCGGTCGAGGATTGGAATACTAAATTAGCCGAGTTGGTTGGGGCTGCCGACGCTCCCGATACGCTCGAGGGCCTGAAGGCGAGGCTGGCACAACTTGATGCTCTTCCAGGGATTTGGGAGGGGTACCGTGCTAAACGGACGCAGCTTGCCGGTGAAATTTTTGACGTGCTCGGAGCGCAGAGGAAAGCGCGCGAAGACCTGTTCAAGCCGGTGCAGGACCTGATCCAGGGCAACAGCCTTATTCGCGATGACTACAAGCTCCAGTTCCGGGCAACCCTCGGTGGTTCGCTCGAACCGCTCTCGGATAGCCTCTTCACCCTGATTAAGCAAAATGCAGGCGAGTTTCGTGGGGGAGATGACGAGAGCTACGGTGTTGTTCGCAGGCTGGCAGAACAACACGATTTCAACAAACGCGATGAAGCTGTCGGTTTTGTGAGTAGCCTTTGCGACAAGATCGTTGCGGCCGCTGCGGGAAATGGTGGGAAAGCGTCCATCGGCATCCGAACCATGCTGCGCAAAGACAAGTCTCCGACGGATGTGTACGACTTGCTGTTTGGGTTGTCGTTTCTCGAGCCACGATATTCACTGCTATTTCAGGATACGCCCATTGAGCAGTTGTCACCCGGTCAGCGAGGTGCGTTGTTACTGATCTTCTACCTGCTCGTTGACAAAGGACGGAATCCGATTATTCTCGACCAGCCGGAGGAGAACCTTGATAACGAAACTGTTGTGGGCCTGCTTGTGCCTGTGCTGACCGAGGCGAAGAAGCGTAGGCAGATCATCATGGTGACGCACAACCCCAATCTTGCTGTCGTGTGTGATGCCGAACAGGTCATCTGGTGTAGCTTCGACAGAAAGGGTGGGTCGAAGATTTCGTATGTTGCTGGCTCCATCGAAAACTCATTAATCAATGGTCGTGTCGTGGATGTGCTTGAGGGGACGAAGCCCGCATTCAATAATCGACGGGTCAAGTACCACTGAGGCGCATCGCACGGTATGCGAGAGATGGCCTGTGCGATCCGAAATGTGCGCGAACTAGCGCGGCTAGTGCTGACAAGTAGTCATAACCTAGCTAGGTTGCATCAGCTTCGACCATGTCGGATAGTGGCCATGCAGCGATCTGCGGAGGATGTGAATCCGTTTTCCAATTGCTTACGAAAGGCCTGCGCCTCGCGACTGTGGATCTTGCCGAGCTGCAGTCGCTGATCAACTCTTCGGCGCGCGAGTTGATCCAAACCGATTCCTAGGCTCACTCCAATCTGGGGAGTGGGGCGCAGAACGTACAATATCGAACTTCAATGCGGTTGTTCGATGGGGTGGTTGTGCAAAGGCAGTATCGGTGGTTGTTCGCCACGCTGTGCGTGGCAGTCTTGACTTCGCTTCCGGCGCACGCGCGGAGGAATATGGGCGGCGTTGATGATGCGACAGGCGTGTATGCCGCCGTTGCACCGATCGAGCGGGCGAGGCCCAATCCAAAGCTGACACCAGGAGCCATTGACCCGCGCGTCACGCAGGCCAACATCCGCGAGACGATCTGCGTGCGCGGTTACACCAAGACCGTGCGGCCACCGCAGCAATTCACGCATGACCTCAAGGTGCGACAGATCCGGCAGTACGGCTACGCGGACAAGCGGCTGCGGGACTATGAAGAAGACCATCTCGTTGCGCTGGAGATTGGTGGCTCACCGGACAGTGCCAGGAATCTCTGGCCCCAGCCTCACCACGTGATTGGCAACTGGGGTAGCCTCGCCAAGGACCGGTTGGAGAACCGCCTGCACACGCTGGTGTGCCATCGCAAGCTTCCTCTAGCGAAAGCCCAGCAGGAGATGGCGCACGACTGGATCGCGGCCTACAAGCGCTATATCGGGCCCAAGGCGCCTTATCGCTAAGTGTTGTTGCCGGACAGGCGCCGCGCTTCCTAGCGTTCGATTCTGATGCTGTCTTCGCCGAATTGGCGGTTCACTTCATCCGACGTCACAGACCCATCGAAGTTCGATCGTGGGCGTCCGGCTCTGTATTGCATAATTCATGAAACACCTCGTCCAACATGCGCGTCGCAACGAGACGAGCATCGACCTGCGCTGCAACGCAAGCCAGGGCTGATGGGCGATGACGAATCCGGAATTTACTAATGCCACTCACTCTGCCACAACTCGAACGTCACTTGTTCAAAGCCGCTGACATCCTTCGCGGCAAGATGGATGCCTCAGAGTTCAAGGAATACATCTTCGGCATGCTGTTCCTCAAGCGATGTTCCGACGTATTTAATCAGCGTCGCGAGGAGGTGATTCGGCTGGAAATTGAGGCCGGAAAAACCGAAGCGGAGGCACGCCAGTCGGCCGAGAACTCGCGCTGGTACAAGAAGGAGGGTTCCTTCTGGGTCCCGCAGCAGTCTCGCTACGAGTTCCTGCTCAACGAAGCTCAGCATAACGTTGGTGACTATCTGAATAAGGCTCTGACCGGTATCGAGACCGCTAACACGAGCCTGTATGACGTGCTGGAGCATATCGATTTCACGCGCAAGGTCGGCCAGAGCAAAATCCCTGACATCAGGCTTCGGCAACTCATCACCCATTTCAGCCTGCACCAGCTGCGTAACGAGGACTTCGAGTTTCCGGATCTGCTTGGCGCAGCCTATGAGTACCTGATCGGCGAGTTTGCTGATTCCGCAGGCAAGAAGGGCGGCGAGTTCTATACCCCTCGCTCGGTCGTCCGGATGATGGTACGGCTACTCAAGCCTGAATTGAAGCACGACATCTACGACCCGTGCTGTGGTTCTGGCGGCATGCTGATCGCTGCAAAAGAATATATCGATGAGCATGGCGAGGATGGCCGTAAGGCCAACTTGTTCGGGCAGGAGTTCAACGGTACGGTGTGGTCCATCGCCAAGATGAACATGTTGTTGCATGGCATCAGCACAGCGAATCTGCAGAACGACGACTCTCTGGCTGAGCCTCAGCACGTCGAGGGTGGCGAACTGATGCACTTCGATCGCGTGCTGACCAATCCGCCGTTTTCTATCAACTGGGGCAATACGGAGAAGAACGCTGACGGCACGCCTGCCTGGGCGCCGAAGTTCCCGGAGCGATTCAAGTATGGTCAGGTGCCGCTCGGCGCCAAGAAAGCCGACCTGATGTTCCTACAGCACATGCTGGCCGTCACCCGTGATGGTGGCATGGTCGCGACCGTGATGCCACATGGCGCGCTGTTTCGGGGAGGCGAAGAACGGACCATCCGCGCTGGCATCATCGACGACGATATTCTGGAAGCCGTGATCGGCGTCGCACCTAATCTTTTCTATGGCACTGGCATCCCAGCCTGCATCCTTGTTTTACGTCAACGCGCGCAAAACGGCGCCAACCGTGTCAGCGGCAAGCCCAAAGAGCGCCAGGGCAAGGTGCTGTTCATCAACGCCGACAGGGAATACTTCGAAGGCAGGGCCCAGAATTACCTGCTGCCTGAAAATATCGAAAAGATCGTCACCACCTTCGACGAATTCCGAGCCATCGACGGCTTCTCGGCCATCGTCGATAACGCCACCCTCAAGGCCAACGACTGGAATCTCAACATCCGCCGCTACGCCGACAACGCGCCGCCGCCTGAGCCGCACGACGTGCGCGCCCATTTAGTGGGCGGTATCCCCAAGGCCGAGGTGGCCAGCAAAGCCAGCATGTTCAGCGCCCACGGCCTGAATCCGATGGACCTGTTGGTGGAAAGAGACGCCAAGTATTACGACTTCTTGCCTAGCCTAGACAAACGGCAGGCGCTCAAGCCGACCATCGAAAGCAATGCAGGTCTGGTCGCCAAGGAAGCCGCCATCCGCGTCGCATTCGAGCAATGGTGGCAAGAGCACAGTGCACGCATCACGGCATTGTCTGGGCAAATGGACAACGCCGCCAGCCTGGTGGCCCTGCGCAGCGACTTGCTGGCCAGCTTTAGCCAAAGCCTGGAGGCCATCGGACTGCTTGATCCCTTCCAGGTGCGCGGCATCGTTGCCGGATTTTGGTACCAGACCAAGTACGACTTCCTCACCCTGATGGCGCGCGGCGCAAAGGGCGTGGCGGACGCCTGGCGCACCAGCATCGTCACCGCGCTGGAAGACAAGGCCAGCAAAGAAAGCCCGCTGGAGCACAAGCTGGTCAAGTTCCTGATGAGCGATTTCGTCGAGGCCATCACCGAACTGGAAGCCAGGAAAGCGGAACTGGACAGTCAGATCAAAGCGGCCAGTCCCAAGGATGCCGAGGGCGAGGACGGCGAAGCGGCCGAGGCGGTAGAGGACGATGCCGATGAAGAGAACGCTGTGGACGAAGTCCAACTCAAAACCTGGAAGAAGGAGCTCTCCGCCGTCAAGAAGCAACTCAAGGCCAAGAACGACAGCTTCAAGCAGCACATCGGTGCCGCCGTGGAAGGACTGACGCCGGAGGCCGCCGCCGAGTTGCTGCTGACCATCCTGCACAACGACATGCAGGCCATCGTGGAGCGCTATATTGCCGCGCAGCGCAAGCAGATCGTGGGCACGTTCGAGAACTGGTGGGATAAGTACCGGATGACGCTGACAGAGCTTGAGGGCGAGCGAGATCGTGCCGCAAAGGCGCTGCAACGGTTCTTGAAGGATATTGGCTATGTGTGATTGGAGTCAGCACAGTTTGCGTGAGCTGGTTGCCGCACCAATATCTGGATCGAGGCCTTCCGGTGGGGTACGCGAAGATACTGCGGGTATTCCCAGCCTTGGCGGAGAAAACATCCTTATTGATGGCGGGTTGACATTCGATGTTCTCAAGCGAATCCCACGCAAATTCTTTGCGCTTATGACAAAGGGGCACCTCCAAATGGGGGACGTCCTGATCAACAAAGACGGTGCTCAAACTGGCAAGGTCGGCTTCTACGAAGGTGAGTTTGAAGAGGCTGCAATAAACGAACACCTATTCATCTTAAGATCAACAAATGGCGCTATTAATCAGCGTCTTCTCTACTATTACCTGCTGCAGCGCGACACACAGCGTTCAATTGCGCGGATGATTACTGGTTCCGCGCAGCCAGGCTTGAACAGCAAATTTGTCGATGCTGTTCGCATTTCAATACCAAAGAGCGATCTTGAGCAGAAGTACATCGCTGATGCTCTGTCGATTCTCGACGCCGTTATTCAAGAATCCGATGCGATTATCGCTAAACTCAAGATTGTCAGACAAGGTTTACTCTATGACTTGCTTACGCGCGGCATAGACGCCAATGGCGAAATCCGCCTGCATCGGGCTGAGGCTGCGCACCTTTACAAGCTGTCGCCGATTGGGTGGATTCCGAATGATTGGATGAGCGGAACTCTCAATTCCTGGCTCGACGGTAAACCGAAGAACGGGTATTCCCCGCAAGAGGCGGCTGAATGGACGGGCATCCAAATGCTGGGGCTTGGATGTTTAACATTGCAAGGCTTCCAGCCTCTTCAACTAAAACCAGCACCACGCGGTGACAAGCGGCTTTCAAATGCGCTGCTATCCGATGGGGACCTACTCATGAGCCGTGCAAATACACGCGATCTCGTGGGCATGGTCGGCGTGTATCGGGATGTTGGAACACCCTGCACCTACCCTGATCTGATGATGCGTTTGCGGCCATCATCCGAAACGAGCGCTGAGTTCTTGCAGTTTGTCCTGCAGGCACCAGCGGTTCGTCGACAAGTTCAGGCGCATGCAGTTGGGACATCTGGAAGCATGGTCAAGATCAGCGGCAAGATCGTAAGTAACCTAGCGGTGGCAGTACCAGGAAAAACCGAGCAGAACCAGATCCTCGCGCTATTGGCTGCGGGTGATGCTCGATTGAATACTGAGTTAGAAAAAGCGGCGGCTCTACGTGACCTCAAGGCTGGCCTTATGGACGATCTCCTTACCGGCCGCGTCCGCGTTACACCATTGCTGGCTGAAGCCGCCTAACAACAAAGGAGCGCGTGATGGGTTGGGAACTCGATGACGTCGAAAAGCCATTCGTCGCCCAATTGCAGGCACTGGGCTGGACGCACATTGAGGGCTGCCTCGACGATCCGAGAGTCACACGCCGCGCCAGCTTTGTCGAGGTATTCCAGGAAGGCGTGCTCCGCGAACAATTGCGTGCTCTGAACCTGCGCCCCGACGGCCAGTGCTGGCTGGACGATACGCGTCTATCGGAAGCGGTAGCGGCCATTACCCGGTTGGGCACGCACAAATTGATCGAGGCCAACGAGAAGGCCACTGAGTTGCTGATCAAGGGGATTACCCTTGAAGGGCTACCCGGTTGGGATGGCGGACGTGGCCAGACGATTCACTATATCGACTGGGAGACGCCGGCCAACAACCGCTTCTCGGTGGTCAATCAATACCGAGTCGATTGCCCACCTGGCTTCAACGCGGGCAAGGCGTTCATCGTGCCCGATTTGGTGCTGTTAGTGAACGGTATTCCGCTGGTCGTGGTGGAATGCAAGAGTCCGTCCATCCCGGAACCGCTGGCCGAGGCGGTTGACCAACTGCGGCGCTACAGCAATGCACGTAAGGCCGCCTTCGAAGTGGACGACAACGAGGGGTGCGAGGCACTGTTCTCGACCGTACAACTTCTGATTGCGACATCCTTCGATGAGGCGCGCGTCGCCAGCGTAGGTGCTGCTTTTGAGCATTATGCGCAGTGGAAGACCGTAGTGGGTCCGGACGGTGCGGGCAACGAGGCAGAGATCGCACACGCTCTGGGTAAGGCTGCCCTTTCGGAACAAGAGCGCCACGTTGCGGGCTTGCTTGCACCCAGTCATCTGCTGGACGTGGTGAAGAACTTCATGCTGTTCATGCAGGTGGGCGGACAGACGATAAAGGCGGTCTGCCGATATCAGCAGTACCGTGCCGTCAACCGTGCGATTTCTCGCTTAAAGAATGGACAGACTCGCCTTCAGCATGGTGAGCATGACCAACGCGGCGGCATCATCTGGCATACACAGGGTTCGGGCAAGAGCCTGACCATGGTGTTCCTGGTGCGCAAGATGCGCACCGATCCGGAGCTTCGTCGCTTCAAGATTATCGTCGTCACCGACCGCAAGGATCTGCAGGGCCAGTTGTCCGTTACAGCGACGCTGACAGGGGAAACGGTCGAGGTGGCCGAAAGCGCCGATGGCGTGAAGGCGCTTGCGCGGCGCCGAGGGCCAGCCCTGGTTTTTGCCACCATTCAGAAATATCGGAATGCCGACACGCAAGGCGATACGCTGCCTGCGGCGGTCGGTACGGTCGCAGGAGTAGCCTCCAAGGCCTCTGGCAAGACTGACGAAAAATTCGAAGTGTTGAACGAGGATGAGACTATCCTCGTCCTGATCGATGAGGCGCACCGCACGCAGGCCGGTGATCTACACGCGAACCTGCTGGCGGGATTGCCAAATTGCGCCCGGATCGGCTTCACTGGCACGCCGATCATCATGGGTGAAAAGAAGCGCACCCATGAAATTTTCGGTGAGTTTGTCGATCGCTACACGATCAAGGAGGCTGAGGCCGACGGCGCAACGGTGCCCGTGTTGTATGAGGGACGGACCGCCAAGGGGGCGATCAAGGACGGAGCCAGCCTTGATGGGCTTTTCGAGGATCTATTTCGTCAGCATACTCCGGAAGAGTTGGAAGCAATCAAACAGCGGTACGCCACCAAGGGGCACATATTCGACGCCCCGGCGTTGATTGCCGACAAGGCTCGCGACATGCTTCGCCACTACGCGGCGAACATCCTACCGAACGGATACAAAGCGCAGGTGGTCGCCTACAGTCGGCTGGCGGCGATCCGCTATTTTGACGCACTCCGAACTGCCCGCGATGAGCTGCTCGCTGAAGCTGAGGCGTTGTCTCCCGAAGACAAGGAGCTTGATGATGAGGATTTGTGTCGACGGTCCTGCAAGTTGCGAGCAGCGGTTCAGGCTTGGCGTTACCGCGAAACGCTAGCGCAACTGGAGTTTGCGCCCATCGTCTCCGGTGGCAACAACGATGACCCGACATGGAAGCCATGGACGGACGGTGCAGCGCAAGCTCAGCTCATCAAGCGCTTCAAAAAGCCGCTTTTTCACGTCAAGCCTGATAAGGCAGATCCACTTGCATTCTTGGTGGTGAAGTCGATGCTGCTTACTGGCTTCGACGCACCTATCGAAGGTGTCATGTACTTGGATCGCCCCATTCGCGAGGCCGAACTATTGCAGGCCATCGCTCGCGTCAATCGAACGGGCTTCGGGAAGCGCTGTGGCATCGTGGTCGACTACTATGGGGTTGCGCAACATTTGAAGCAGGCGCTTGCTGCCTATGCTGACGAGGATGTGGAAGGTGCGCTGGCTAGCCTGAAAGACGAGGTGCCGGTGTTGCGTGATCGACATCTGCGCGTGGTGGACCTGTTTCGCAAGTGCGGCATCGAATCGTTGGACGATACCGACGCCTGCGTCGACGTGCTCGGCAGCGAAAAGCTGAGGGCTGAATTTGCAGTCAAACTCAAGGCTTTTCTTGCCTCGCTCGATACAGTCTTGCCGCGTCCCGACGGGCTACCGTATTCCGGGGACGCAAAGCGTCTAGCTTATATTTACGCTAGAGCCCGGAATCGCTACAAGGACACGCCAGTTCTCGGCAAGGATATTGGCGCCAAGGTTCGTAGGTTAATCGACGACCATGTGATCTCGTTGGGAATCGACCCCAAGATCCCGCCGATTCAACTCACCGATGCCGAGTTCGACACCCATCTGTCGCGCGTAGCCAATGACCGTGCCAAGGCCTCTGAGATGGAGCATGCGATTCGATCGCATATCCGCAAACACGTTAACGAAGACCCTGTGTTGTACCGTAGGCTCTCGGAGCGGCTGAATGACATCCTCAGAACGCTGGGAGAGCAATGGAATGACGTCATTGCTCAACTTCAAACCATGATCGATGAATTGCGTACCGGCCAGGCCGGGGCCGAGGACACCCCGAGCGATCTCCC
This sequence comes from Ralstonia sp. A12, assembly GCF_000801955.1. Lineage (GTDB taxonomy): Bacteria > Pseudomonadota > Gammaproteobacteria > Burkholderiales > Burkholderiaceae > Ralstonia. The sequence goes on along the minus strand of NZ_JSZO01000001.1, from coordinate 634,295 downwards.
CGCATATTGCGCGCCGTTTCTCAGAACGGTAACGGACGTGATTTGTGCCGGTGCGGTGCCGACAGATGTCGAACTGCTCCGCCTCAAAGACGTGACTGTGGAGCTGGTGGAACTGTTGGTGCAGGAGCTGCAGAGCAACCGGAACATCTGGAGCCCGCATAAGCTCGCCGCGCAGGACGAGTTGAATGGGCGGCTCTTCGACTACGTGATGCGTCTGAGGCCGGCGCTTGCCAATGCTGACAAGGCTGGGGTGTTGGCGGATCGGTTGATGGAGCAAGCCCGCGCCAACCATGACACGCTGGTGCAGGTGTGACGCGATGCTGGCGCCAGTCAAGTTGATCAGTCCGCAGCCTGCCAGCACTGCGTCGGGGTTGAGCAGCCACTTCACTGTCGATGATCTGCGGTTTACCGTGCGGCGCAGTGAGCGGCGCAGGACGATGCAAATTACCGTCGAACGAACCGGTGAACTGGTCTTGTGCGTGCCGCCAGGTGTGGACGAGGCTCATTTGCGCGAATTCGTCGCGGACAAACGATTCTGGATTTACACCAAGCTGGCAGAGAAGGACCGACTACAACGCTCGATACCTCGCAAGGAGTTTGTGGGTGGCGAGGGGTTCCTGTATTTGGGCCGCAGCTATCGATTGAAGTTGGTGGATGAACAGGATGTGCCCTTGAAACTTATCAACGGCTGGTTTGCTTTGCGGCGGGATGCGTTGCCGGCCGCGCGTGAGCACTTCATCCGCTGGTACAGCGAGCGGGCAAAAGCCTGGTTGGCTGGCAAGGTGGTTGAGTACCGGTCTCGCATGGAGGTAGCGCCTGCGGGTGTCAAGGTTCAAGATCTCGGTTATCGCTGGGGATCGTGCGGAAAGGGCGATTGGCTTTACTTTCATTGGAAGTCGATCCTTCTGCCAGCTCGCATCGCCGAGTACGTCGTGGTACACGAGGTTGCTCACTTGCATGAACCCCACCATACCCCCGCGTTCTGGCTGCGTGTCGAGAGAGCGATGCCTGATTTCGCGCAACGCAAAGCTTGGCTCGCGGAACACGGAATCGATGTCGAAGGAATCTAACAACGATGGCGGAATTCTTTACCAGTGATCACTTCAAGCTGCTCAATAAGTGGAGAGGGCAGAAGCGGGACGAGACCAATCCGGAGCAGAACCGTGCTTACGAGGACCTGAAGCGCGCGTATGAGATTACCGAGGCATGGGCGAAGTCCGTCCAGGAGACGTTGTTTCCTCTGGGCCGTGTAGAGATTCGCAAGCGCCCAACGAACCAGGGCAACAACTTCGCCGGTTATAACTGGGCCAAGGTTTACCCCTCCGCAGAAGCTCCCAAGGAGCTTGCTTACACAGTTGGTATCGGCGCTGAAGACGGTTTTGTGGTCAAGATCGACACCGTTGGCCTAGACGACACAGATCCGCTTCGCAAGGCTTATGTTGCGCTGCGAGGACCCTACGACAACACCTCCCCCTTTGTAGCTAGGTTGCCCGCGTCAGACGGACTGGCAATGTCTCTGGAGCAATTGACCGCATGGAGCGTAGAAGCGATACGTGGGTTCAAGCTTCGCTATGACGAAGTTGTGGGAAAGCTCAACTTGGATGCCACCTTTAGCGACGAGGATTTGCTGAAGCATTTCGACGGCAAGCCAGCCTTCAAGACGTTCCGTGCCTCATGGTCATCCCACGACAAAGCACTTTTTTGCCAGTTGGCACGGACCGTTCATGCCGCTGGCCTAGACTGGTGGCACATGAGCAAAGGCGTCCAGGTACGTTTTGGCAGAAAGAACCCCGGAAGCGAGCGAGCGGTTGGTGTGCTGGGCGTCATTCGCGGCACGCGGACGCGAAAAATCTCATGGACGCGAGACATTGGCCCGTTATCTAAACTCAACCGCGCGCCGTTGACATCGGACTTGGTCGCGAAGATCGAGGTGGCACTGTCCGAGCGCGATTCACTGGACGATTGGTCGGTACAGCGCCCCGGTTTGTGGCCCGATGACTTGCGCGACGATTCGGCGGAGCCGGGAGACGAGCCCGACGACGAGGAGACCACCGACGTCGATACGGTCCGGCAGCCTATCAATCGCATCTATTACGGTCCACCCGGTACGGGAAAGACCTATGAGCTATCGCGCCTGCTCAAACGGGAATACGAACAAGCTATGGCTGCGGTATCCGGCGAAGAATGGCGAGAGCAGTTTATAGCCACGCGTATTGCCGGTCTCACTTGGTGGGAAGGCGTTGCCGCCGCGCTAGTCGATCTGGGCGGTAAAGCCAAAGTTGGGGAGCTCTACGAGCATCCGTTCATTCAAGCGATCGCCACTGCCAAAGGGCGTATTCAGAACGTCAGGCCGACGCTGTGGAATACGTTGCAGCATCACACCATCGAGGAGTCGCAGACTGTTAACACCAAGCTACGGCTGGCCCCTGCCGTGTTCGACAAATCGGTGGACTCAGTCTGGCAGTTTGCGGGCGAATGGATGGATTCTTGCGCGGATCTCATTGAGACGGCGAAGGCCTATCGAGCGGGTGCGCCAATGTCGGGGGCGGTGCGCCGCTACAGCTTCGTGACCTTCCATCAATCTTACGGTTACGAGGAGTTTGTTGAAGGGCTTCGGCCCGTGCTCAACGGCGAAGCCGAGAGCGGTGAAATCCAATACGAGATCCGTTCTGGCGTCTTCAAGGACCTGTGCCGCCGGGCTCGCTCAGCACCGGATCAGCGATTCGCAATGGTGATTGATGAGATCAACCGGGGCAACATCAGTAAGATCTTCGGCGAATTGATCACGCTGATCGAGCCAGATAAGCGCGAGGGTACGGAAAACGCGGTGTCCGTTACGCTGCCGTATTCTGGCGAGCCGTTCTCCGTACCGGAAAATGTCGACATCATTGGCACGATGAACACAGCGGACCGCTCCTTGGCGCTGTTGGATACGGCGTTGCGCCGACGGTTCGAATTTGTGGCGATCATGCCGGACGCTCGGGACGAGCCAGGGGCGCCACTGCATGGTCTGCGTGTGACGATTGGAGAGCAGGTCATCGACGTTCCCCGCATGTTGGCTGCCATCAATCAGCGAATCGAAGCCCTCTACGATAGAGATCATTGCATCGGTCACGCCTACTTCACCGCGCTGGGCCAGGTGCCTGACGGCGACGAGCGTTTGGTGGCGTTGCAACAGGTGTTCAGCAATCGCATCCTGCCACTATTGGAGGAGTATTTCTTCGAAGACTGGCAGAAGATCCGGCTGGTGCTTGCAGACAACCAAAAGCCGGAGGCAGTGAGGTTTGTCACGGAGAGTCGGGACCACGACGGGGAACTGACGCGTCTGTTCGGCAACGATCACGGTCTGGATATTTACGGTACCAAGCGGTGCTACGGCGTTCAGGATGCGGCCTTCTCCAATCCGGACGCCTACATCGGTATTTACCAGACGCTCGCCGCGTGAGGCCACGAGAGACTGGATGAGTGGCATTACGATCTACGAGTTCGACGCTCTGGTGGCCGACGGCACCAACCTGACGGAGGCGGAAGGGGTGCACGCCATTCCGACGAACGTGTTCGACTGGCTGGACCTTGAGAGCTTGCGGGGAGAGGATGGCGAGGCTGCGTGGTTGCGTCCGGTGCGGCGGCGCGGTCGGCGTGCCGTTCAGGTAACGAGTTTCGTTGGCGTTGTCCGCGCCCCCGACGGATTCCAGATTGAGGTGTTGCCCAAGGTTGGCAAGGTGATCGGTGGCGGGGCCGTCGAGGCGCGACAGCTGCTGCTCGACATGCTGTGGTGCCTCAACGGCTTCCGGCACATTCGGACCGACCGGGCTAAGGTCGCGGCTGCCCACATGCCTTTGCTCGAAGTCTTCATCGGCGAGTTCCTGCTGAGCGTCGAACATGTCGTCAAACGAGGGCTTCGCAGCGATTACACGAGTCGGCAGGGCAACTTGGTGTCGTTGCGCGGCAAATTGCGAATGGCACCGCATCTGCGAGAAAACCTCTGCCGGGCGGATCGGTTCTTCACTGAGCATGACGAGTACACTCCGAACCGCCCTGAAAATCGGCTGCTCCATGCGGCGCTGCGTCGCGTTCTGGCATTGTCGACATCGCAGGCAAATCAACAGTTCGCGCGAGAACTGTGTTTTGTGTTCGCCGAGATTGCGCCCTCTAATCTGCCGGATCGTGATTTCCAATGCGTGCGGCTTGACCGAGGGATGAGCTACTACAACGATGCGTTGGCTTGGGCTCGCCTGATTCTCGACGAGGAATCTCCCTTGACAGGAATTGGCAGGCATCGTGCGCCTTCGCTCCTGTTCCCAATGGAGGCGGTATTCGAGGCTTTCGTCGCGAAGCATATCGCCGGCCAGTTGATTCGTCCGTTGCATCTAAAGGCCCAAGCCAGAAGTCATCACCTGGTTCGCCATTGCGGGCAGGACTGGTTTCGCCTCAAGCCGGATCTGCTTGTCCAAGATGCCACGCGCGATGTGCTGGTACTCGACACCAAGTGGAAGCTGCTGGAGAGCCTGAAAGCGAACGGTACAGCCAAGTACGGTCTCGCTCAGAGCGATTTCTACCAGCTTCAGGCATACGGTCAAAGCTATCTGGAGGGCAAAGGCGACGTTGTCCTGATCTTCCCTAGGACGGCTAGTTTCGATAAGCCACTGCCGGTATTTGAGTTCCCCAAGACGACCGAATTGCGACTATGGGTCTTGCCCTTCTGTTTGAAAACACGGCGGCTGGTCACGCCAGTTGAGGCACCGTTCCTCGGTAGATTCGAAGGCGCTGGTTTGGCTGCAGACGTCGCGTCAGCGTCGTAGCAAGGCCCAATGGCATGATTTGGGTGTTTGCGCAGACTCCAACTGAGATAAACAGCCTTCATTGCGGTGCGTTTATCTGTGGCATGCTGGCGCGGAGTTGGACGGCATGCAGAGCGGAATTGAGGAAGAGATGGCAACAGCGCGTGCTGGTACAAGAGAAGAAGCGCTGCGACTGCTGAAGACGGATGGAATCGCAGTCATCGAGCTGGACTATGAAACCGGCTGGCAGGATGCCGTGGAGTTGGGCCGCATGGGGCAGAAGGTCGGAATTCGCGTCGAGTTCCGTGGCCAAGAGAACATCGCCGTTCGATCGCTGACTGCACTAGTTGCTGGACTTTCCCGTCCCAAGCTGACATTCCGCCAGCGCAACCTCTATTGCTTGTTCGATTTAGGCGCGCTCCCTGCGGGCGAGTTGGTACGGCTGGAGGCCAAGGCTACTGCATTGGGTGATTACCTTCTTGCCGGCCACTTGGCGCATGACGTCGACGGCCATTGGACGTGACGGGGGCACTCCAGGGCGAGTGCTGATCTCGTCGGCATTCACCACGCGTACTGCGACGCAATGCTATCCCAGCAGATCCCCCTGCATGGGGGCCGCAGTTATCGGAGCGCTGGCTATCTGGCGTGACCGCTGCATATGGTCGAGGCGCTTGAGTGCGCGCGCAATAGTGCCGAGTTCGTGGCGGATCGCCTCCGCGGCGGATGGCGTCAACAGTCCAGCGGCGGTGTCGATGGCCGCAGCCAATTCAGTCAAGCGAAGTAACGCGTTCTTCGTCGGTTCGACAGGGCGAGCGTCTTCGCAAGGCAGCATGAAAAAGGGAGCCGCAGGCTCCCTTTGTCGTTTCATGGGTTAGCCGTTCAGAGCGGCATCCTTGACCTTCTTCAAGGCGCGCACCTTGACGCGCACCGTCGCCGGTTTGGCTTCGAACCACTGGTCCACGCCGGTGAACGGATTCTTGCCAAAGCGGCGCTTGGTCGCCGGCACCTTCACCGACATCACCTTGAAGAGCCCCGGCAAGGTGAACTCGCCGGCGCCCTTCTTGTGCAGGGCGCCCACGATGGTGTTCTCCAGATGGAGCAACACCGCCTTGACCGCCTTGGCCTCAACCTGCGCTTGCTCGGCTAGGTGAGCCACAAGGCCAGACTTGGTAAACGTGCCCTTCAACGGTTTCACCGGTGCTGCCGCTACGGCGGTCTTCTTCGCCGGCGCTGCCTTTTTCGGTGCTGCCTTCTTTACTGCTGTCTTCGCTTTGGTCGCCATAGAAAAATCCGGTATTGAGTCAATGAGGCATGCACGTTTAGCGTATCGCGGACGATTCGCTGGGAGCGAGGATAGCAAATTCAGTATCAACTGCAATCCTATGCATAGCAGACGGAGCTGCGGCCCGATGGCGGTCAGGCTCCGGCCTTCGTGCTCTCGGCTATGTAATCCTGCAATGGTGTGGGCGGTAGGGGATTTACCCCCGACCAGCGAGCGAGTTGCACTACCGTCGCGATCTTGGGACGCCCGGTCCGTTCGCCGACGTGGCCGGGCATTTTTCTCCTATATGCCGTCGCAGGTGTTGCAGTGGTGCAGGGCTGAAAGAAGAAAGACTCCACTCCAGGGCGGTAGCACGCCGCCCCATCTTGTGTGCTCCTTCTCTTCACGGTGTATGCGATGACCCAACAAGAACAGTTTTCCTCGACCCTTGCCGCTCTCAACAATGCGACGGCTGGACTGGGCGCACGGCTTCAGGCGATCGCCACCACCGCCAAAGCCGCGATTCCGAAGTCCCAGGAGGGAACCGGGCCCGGTGATGTCGTTGTGCTCGACGCCCAGGGCAGATTGCCAGCCATAGATGGTAGCCAACTCACCAATCTGCCAGTCCCGCAGGGCGTTTCGCCAGTGTTCACCATTGAACTTGGCCATTCAGGGCAAGCGAACGGTGGGCGCGGCATCGACATGGGCAGTTGGTATCAACTTGACTTCCGGGTGGGCGTCGACACGTACAACGGCTTTCCGTACACCGCAAATAACGACGGTACGATCATCATCCCATCTGGCGTCTACCTTGTTATCGGGAGCGCCAAGATCCTTGTGCTGACTACCGACACTTACCAGCTTCCTGCCCAGATGGTGTTCGCCGCCGGCCAGAACATCGCGTATCCCGGCATTTACTAGTACGCCGTTCAGCAGTATCCCGACGCGCCGATCACCACCGCATCGACGTCAGGTGTGCTCGGCATGCTACGGGTTGGCTGCGTGCAGGCAAGTTGGAATGGCAACACCCCGCTGTGGATGGGTTTTGCGAAGGTCCTCGGCTCCCAGAATCAAACGCCACTCGCCTTGCAAGGCTTTATGTCGCTCGTCAAGATCGGCTAGCACTTGATGGTCGGTCCTAGAACGTAGTGAACGATGAGATGACCCACAACGATGCTTGTGCAAGCCAGCGCCACCCAGGCCAACACGAGGCCGTTTCGCCGCCTGATATTGGCTTGCTCGGGCGCTGATAGGCTTTCTGCCGGGCTGGGCAACACCTTGATGCAAAGGACGACCGAGAAGATTGTGCAGCCGATCAGGCAAGCCGCGACCACGAGACCTTGCGATTGAGAGCTGTTCATGGTTTTTGGCAAAGCGGCATGGGAGCGCCGCGTCATCGTCCGGTTAGAACTATTTGGCGTATCTGACAGTGATGGTGCCGGCCAGCTTGTTTTTCCCGATCTCATAATCGGGGTTCATGGTCGCTAGGCGATGCGCGGCAATGCCCACCGCAGAGGCGACGCCGACAACGCTGGCGATACCGGAGAAAAGTGAGCCCGCCATGGCCGCTGCCCGATACTCTGTGTAGACGCGGCAGCGCAAACCGGCTTTCTCGATCCAACCCTCGATTCTGGAAGCGGTCACGCTGATGTCGCCCACGCCAACGACCTGGAACGACTGGTGCTGCGAGATCAGGGTGTCGAGCTTTTCCGAGTCGAGTTCATCGGTGGTGAATTTCTGAATGTCGATCGACATAGGGCAGCAAAGAAAAAAGAAGACCTGAGACAGGACGAGAGCCACGCCGACCGGCGTGGCTCTCACTATGACGTTGGTTGTTGCCGGCGCGGTCAGTTGCAGTTACGCAGGTCCTGGAAGTCGAACGCGCTGAGTTTTGCCCAGCCGACCAGCTTGCCTGCAGCGCTCTGCGGGTTCGGGAGGTCGTAGTTCGGCACCGTTGCCAAGCGGACATAGCCACCAGGTGCGTCAGCCGTGATGGTGAAGGCCGACAAGAGCGTGAGCGGGCGTTTGGCCGCCGCAGCGCTGGGTGTTTCGTAAACCTGGATCGGATGCGCCAGGACGAGCCTGCCTCCCGGTCCGGTCTTCGTTTTCGGGAACACGCATTGGCCCACATGGCTGCTAGCGTGGGCAAGCGAGACAACGGCAACGGCGCAGGCCGCTGCGGCGATACGGAGCATCGATTTCATGGTCGAGTTGGGGGTAGTGGGTGAGAAGGTGGGTAAGGGAATGACAGACTGCGGATAGCGCAAACTCGCTGTAAGTAATCAAAGCGCTGACAGCAGGTTGAGCACAAACACGCCGATCCACGTCCAGAAATAGGCCGGGCGCTGCTTCAGGGAGGTCGCGCGCTTCCACAGGTAGACCGGCACGATGAAGACGAGCTTCCCAAACGTGGAGGTATCCACGCCGGCCACTTTGAGCCGGCGCTCATCCACGATGCACAGACCGACATTCAGCAACACGGTGACCCACCAATACCGGCCGGAAGCCAGCGCGCGTTGCGCCATCCATTCGTTACCCGCCACGACGTAGGCGAGAACACCCTGCAGGAAGCTGCCGATCAGTGGCGCGGCCGCAATGAACCAGACGACGAGGTTGCTCACATGGGTGGCCGGCAGCGTTGGCGGCAGATCGGCCGAGGCGAGATGCGCCGCAAGCTCGGTCTGTGCCAGCGGCGTCCAGGTCGCCAAGCCTTGTTTCCAGACCAAGGTTTCGGCGGTGAGGGCGTGTTGCGCAATCAGGCCAACGACCTCCGCCTCCGGCAGTCCGCCCAGACGTTGGCCGTTCTTTTCGTAATACCAAGCGTTGTTCATGTTCATGTTCGTTTTGGTGTTGAGTGTTTGGAAACCGTCCCATGGGCGGCTTGGGATGTTTTGTCGTGTCTACTCTACAAATCTTCGTATGAAGAAGCCCGCGCAAAGCGGGCACTGGGTGTGTCCGAATTGGATTGTAGAGTAAACACGTCCTAAAATGACGTGTTTACAGCGTCGTGAATCAGTCGTCAGGTGGGCATTCTGCACGCCATGACTGCCAAGCGCTCAGAGACCCCTTCCGCTCGACCGGCTCCGATCTCGGTGGCCCTGGGCAAACGCATCAAGCAGTGCCGCCACGCTGCGGACAAGTCACAGGAAACGTTGGCCTTCGAGGCGCACGTCGACCGGACCTACATTTCCTCGATCGAGCGCGGTATTGCCAATCCGTCGGTGGAGACGCTGGCGAACATCTGCTACTGCTTGGGCGTGACGCTCTCCGAACTGTTTGCACCGCTCGATGGCGTGTCGCTCAAGCCCACCGGGCACCGGCGCGTCAACGCCGCCACGCCGCCCGAGATCAAGCGCAGCCGCCTGCGGTAACTACGGCGGCTTGCGCCGGATCGACACGGCGCCCTCTATGGTCACGCGCTGCGTCGCCGCAGTGGTGAGCAGCAGCGGACGCTTGGCGGTCTCCAGGCGGGCGTTGAAACTGGCCAGCCCAGGCTCGGGTGCGGCGGGATCGAGCAGCAGCAGGGCGTGGGGCGTGAAATGGCGATGGGACTGCCGTCCTTCGATGCCCACCACGAGCGCTGCATGGGTGCGCCGCCGGGTGCACAGCGCCACGATCACCGGCCAGCCTTTGGCGAGTTCCCGGACGCAAAAGCGCAGCACGGCTGAGGGATTCCCTTCGCCAGTAACGGGGCGCACCCCGCAGTTCAGTTCCCAGACGAAGCTCGCTAGTTCTGAGAGCGTAAGGCCGTGCAGGTAGTGCGGCCAGGCGCGGTCCCAGAAGCGGGCGTCGGGACCGTCTGTGTGCCGCCGAATATCGACTGGATCGGCGAGCTTGCCCAACAGTGCCAGCGCCATGGCGACGCAGTGCAATGGGCTGCCGCCATCCCAGTCGCCCTGGCGGCTGAAAAGCGGCTTGCCAGAGTCCTTCACGACGAGCTGCCGTCCGGGCTGCATGGCCGGGTGCAGTTTCTGGATCAGCAAGTTCATCAATAATCCTCCGGCAGCAGGACCGTCGTCGCCGCACGATCGGCCTCCGTAATGATCAAGACCTTTTGCTGATTGGGTAACCGGTAGGAGGAGACCACGCGCTCTCCGGTATTGACCGCCAACACGTTCTGCAAGCGGTCTGCCTCGCGCAACTCGCCCCAGTCGCCACGAGCGTGGCGGTTGAGCAGCAGGTAGACCGATACGCCGGCCTCGGACAGGGCGGCAATCGCCGCCGGGGTTGCCACCAGTTGCCCGAGCGGCAAGCGTGGCGGTGTCAATGCGGGTAAAGCGGGTTCCGTCATGGGTGTTCTCCAAAAAATGCGGACGAGCGCGGGCCTCCAGCGGTGCCGGATGCAGGGTCGTCGGGGTCAAAGGGGAAGAAACCGGACGCAGGACGCGCCCCAAGGGGCTACCGCACTTGGGAAGGCAGTGCGTTGGGATAGTGCTTGGCGAGGATCAGATTCATGCGGTCTACCAAATCCGACCGCTTGAACGTCAGGTGTCCATTGCCGTTTTGGAACCAGCGCAGGTGCAGATAATCGTTCTCTGCCTCGACCTGCCGTTGCCCTCGCGCGTGGCTGATCAGGTAGTAGACGCCGGCACGGTGATCCGGCTCGGGCTTGCCGTCGAGCACGTGCAACACGCGCAGCAGGTCGTCCAGCTCATTCGCGCCGTGGTGATTGAGCGATCCGTAACTGAACAGGGACTTCAAGATGACCCGCTTGCCGAACTTGAAGGGCTGGTTGCTCTTGTAGTCCCACGACAGCCGCCGGAAACACTCCAGCACGCCGCGCTCGAACATGTCGCCACGGGCCCCGTGCAGCTCGGTGAACGTGGCTTCGATGTTGGCAGCGGTGAACTCGGGCACGTTGCCATCGGCAATCTGCTGGTGCCATTGCGCGCGGGCGCGGGCATCCATGAAGGTGCGCAGGCCCGATTCGCTGAGCAAGTAGTTCCAGCCCTGGGCGTCGATGGTGTGCAGGATCGCTTGTTCCGCCTCGGCGCGCGTCGCATATTCGCCGGTCACCGTGACCACGCCCCGGCGCGCATAGCTATTGTCGAGCACCAGCCTCGGAAAGCCCAGGTGGGCGGAGCGTGCGAGCTGTTCGGCTTCTGCAAGCAAGTCGAGCGCGGCGCGGATGCGTTCAACCACGGCGGCGCGCTGGTTGGCGAGATTGGAGATGCTGACGCTGGGGACGACATCTGTGGTGGTATTCATGAGAATCCTGTCCGTCGTAGGAAGACCATCCCGGGCACGCAGCCCGGGGCTTATGCCGCTGGCGCCGGTGCAGTGTCGGCAGGAAAGCTGGGCGGGAAGGTGGCCTCGTCCCAGTGAAGCTGGGCGGCGCTGAGCGACGACAGATCGCGTAGGGCGCCTGCGCGCCGCAGTTCGCCCAAGGTGGTGCTCAAGGCCGTTTCTTGCGTGCCGCCGAGCGCCGCCGCAATCCGGCTGGCGCATTTCCACTGCCACGGTTGCACATCGGGGGGCTCATCGAGCCGGATCGTGATGCGCACGGTGTCGGGCAGCAGCGCAGCGGACAGGCAGGCCTCTCGGAAGCGTCGGATGAGCTCCGCCGAGATGCCGGTCCGCCGCAACTCCAGCGGGTAGATGTACTGGCCCAGGAAATGCCCCACCGCCCGGTACGTCCAGCCCAGGACAGCCACGGGCGCATCGCCGAACTTACCGATGCGTAGATCCTGATCTAGTGCCCACACCGCATAGAGCGGCGCCATCGCCGGCTCCCGGGATCTTGGCGGTGCCAACTCCGGCGCCGCGGGCTCCCGAGCCTGCTCCGCGCGTACGGCTCGCCAGGGCGACACCGGCCCATCCATGCCATGCAGCGCCAGCACGAGATCGAGGTCGGCGTATAGCTCCAGCGTGATGGCGTCTCCCGCACGGATGGTCTCCGCCAGCTCCGGGCGGCCTTGGTCGGCCAGCACCCCGGCAAGCTTGTCTCGATACCGGGCGTTCTCCTCATCCCGGGAGTAAGGCAGAGTCGGCTCCACACGAACGGTGACATCCGGCATGGTGAGCGGGGTTCGTAAGGCACGCTGCCAGCGCGGAATGAACGTCTCTGGCAGAAGGCCACGCCCGCGCCCCTGCAGCGACCCGCCCTCGCAGGCGGCGGCGCCCTGGAAGATGCGCTTGAGCACCTGGTCGTACGACCCGATGGCGACGCAGGACCAGCGCGGTTCGTGTGGGTAGAGGTTTTTCTCGTACGTGTTCTCGAACAGAAAGTAGACGATGGACCCATCGGGGCGGCGTAAGGCCGCCGTTTTGAGGTCGACGAGGACGGTTGCACCCATTGGGGGCTCCTAAGGTGTAAGGGCGTGCGCGAGCCTCCGGGCCAACCGGAACCGGGCACACCAAAATGGATGGGAAACACAACGGCAGAAATGCCGGGCGCCAAGCCCGGCGTTATGCCGCTGAGGCGAGTTCAGCGAGCCGGCGGCGCAGGGCGATGGCCCGGGCCTGGGAGCAGCCAAGAAACTGGCGGATGCCGTTGACGGTCGGGCGCAGTTGTCCGGTGGCGATGGCCTGGACGAGTTGCGTCACGTCGGGGTCGTGCGACGCGCTTGGCGGGTGCGGCGTGACTGGAGCGTCGTGTGGGGCGTGACTGCCTGCCGTTTCGACGGCACCTAGCGTGACGGCCGTGACTGGGGGTGCAGTCACGTCAGTCGCACATGCGACCGCTGCGGGTAACGGCCCTGCTGGTGCGACGGCTAGGGCATGACTGGGCGCGACTGGAGTCTCCGAGCGCTGGCGCGACACCAGTGTCAGCGTCCAGAGCAGACAGGCAATGCCCTCCAGAACCGCAGCGAAGGTGAGCGCCGTCAGGAGCTCAACACGCACCACCGTTGTGCCCAGTAGCGCGGCGAGTCGCGCCGTGACCGGATCGGTGAGTCGCGCGTCGCGTTGTGCCGTCGCGCGGTCACGCTCGGCCATGCTGCGCCGTACGTTTTCCACTTCGGCGTCCAGCGCAGCAAGTCTCGCAGTCAGCGTGACGCGACGCGCCTCCAGTGTCGGGCAGTTGCCGGAACAGCGCTGAGTCGTGATCGTCGCCAGCCGCGCAACAACCTCAGCCCGTTCCGTCATGACCGCTGTGAGACTCCGATTGGCCGCCGCCGGCTCTGGGACAGGCGCCGCCAACATCCGCAGTTCCCCGGCATGCCGCTGGGCCAGGACGAAGAACGTGGCGTGACCGAGGCACGCCGCCGCCATGCAGGCAAGCCACAGGACGGCGGCCACGCCACGGACTCCAGCCGACGCGCCCCGCACCAGCGCCGGCAGCAGGTGGGCGCAGGCGACCAGCACGACACCGATGGCGACCCACACCAGCCGTTCGGCAGACGAGCCGCCGCGCTGCCAGCCGGCCAACAACGACAGGCAGAGCGCGGTGCCGGTCGCCGCGACCGCCAGCGCCCGAGAGGCGCCCCGGCTCATGCGGCCGATCCGCCCAGCAAAGCCGCCTTGCGCGTGAGCTTGTCGCGCAGGGTGGGGACAGGTCCGGGTGCCTCATTAGCCGCCGCCTCTGAGCCAAGTGCTGCATCGCCCTGGACTTGCCCCGGATAGAATTCCTCGGCCACCGCTGCCGCTTCTTCCGCGCTGTCCTCGAACTCCCCGTTGGCAAAGCCCGCCCTGGCGGCCGCATCCAACGCCGCCTGATCGAAGCCGGCTGCCTTGCGGCGTGCGTCCAGTTCTCGCGCCTCCGTAATGGTCGCTTCCAGCGTCGTGCCGACCCGGACCGCCAGATCGACGTAATAGATGGCGCCACGGTAGCTTTGCGCGGTGGATTTACCCCGCAGCCTCAATTCCAGCGCCAGACAGGCCAGCAGGTTGCCGGATACCGCGCTGAAGTAGTGCAGGCGTGCTGCCAGCGTACGAATGGAGTTGAACGAGGTGGTACGGAAGATGAACGAACCCATCTCGTCTTCGTCGCCTACTATCACATTCAATCGGCCATACGGCTTGCAGCCGCCCGGGCCGCCGAACTGACAGCCTTCCGGCGACGGGCAGGGCAGGACCGCAATGCCGCTGTCCTCCACGCGTTTGCAGCGCTCGCCATTCCCGACGCAGACCGGGCGACCGCTATCTCTGTCGAACAGGGTGTAATCCGCACGCAGCGAGAGGGTCGGATCGTTGAAGAGCAAGCGCACGGGAATGGAGCGCAGCTTGCCCGGCGAGGCCTTGCGCAACGATTCGTTGAGCGGATGCAAGATCCACTCGCCACGCTGCTGCACCTGGGTGGTGAGCGTGAACTGGTCATCCTTCTCGGGCAGGCGCTTACCGTTCTTCTCGACGACACGACCAATGGTGATGCGCCCAATGATGGGCGGCGTGATCATCAAACCTTTCAACATAGGGGACTCCAGATTACGGGTAGATGAGAAAGCGGCGTGAACCCGCTTTGGGGAGGGCGTACTGCTGAGCAAGCTCGGGGTGGTCGGCCAGGAGCCGTTCCAGGTCGATGCTGGTGCCGTCCTTGCTGCGCCGATACGTGACTTCGCCGGTCTCGAAGAGCGCGCATGACGCTTCACCCATGGCGGACTGGATCGTTTGTTTGAGCTTGGCAGCCGCCACTTCCTGGGCCTCGATCTGCTCGCGCACGCTGACCAGATCGGCGAACACCGCGCTCAAGTGCCGGTCGTCCGAGAAATCCACCGTGCCGCCGCTATCACGCGGATACAGAACGCGTAGCGCACGGTCGGCCGATTCGGAGCCGTCTCCTGGTGGTGGGGTATCGGTTTGCACATAGCGCCAGAACTCGGCTTCCAGCGGAATGAGCCCGGCGATGAGTTCGTCATCGCGTTCGATGCGGTGGACCTCCAGACGCTGTCCGCATAGCAGCACGGCCACATCAGCAGCTTGCTTGCCGGATACCGCGAGCTGATGTTGAGCCTGCAAGACCACGTATTCTGGGACGCCGTCCTGCCAGTGGCGCGCACCGAACAGGCCAGCGGTCTTGCACTCCAGGATCTGCACACCGGGCACGCCAATGACTTCGCGATCCAGATTCGCCAGCATGAAGGGAATGGTGGGGTGCCGCAGTACGGCATTGACCTTGCGGACACGATGACCCGTCTGCTGCGTGTAGGCCGCTGCGACGATGCCTTCCAAGAGCACGCCCCAATACACGGGCTCTCGCGTGTCGTTGGGGTCGGGCTTGGGCAATTCGGCATCCCGGCCGGTCTTCTCCAGCCACAACTCCAGCCGGCTCTTATAGGGGTTCAGGCCAACCGCTGCGGCGGCATCCGATCCGCCGATGCCGGTCCTGCGTACGGCCAGCCAGTCTTCACGCGGCAAGTCCTTGGTGGGCACCAGGCGCAGCGCAGGACGCTGGCGTCGGCGCACCTTTGTTTCAGACAGGGTCATGCTGACCTCCAGAAAGAAGAACGCCCGGCGGGAAAACCCGGCCGGGCGTATTGGGAAAAGCACATCAATGTTCACGCGATGAGTCGCATGGCCTCATCCCAAGCACGTTGCTTGAGCGTGGCGCCAGAGCCAAACCAGGACGCGTCGCGGCGATGGTCATCGCTGCGTGCGCGGCGGTGGTGGTCTGTCCACTCGGTCAAGGCATTCACCGCGCCCCACAGCGTTCCCGCCGCAGAGGGCAACTGGGCGCCCATGCCGCGCCCGGCGTACAACTCGCCGACCACCTTGAGCGCCTGTTCGTTGACGACAGGTGCGGCCCGCTCGGACGGCTGGTTGGTGGGGTAGGTCAGCACTCGCCGGAAAAACGTCTCGACCGCCGCGTCGGTGAGCTTGCATTCGGCCATCGCCTTGGTGCGGGCCATGAAGGCTTCCCAGTTCGACACGGCCAGCCCCAACTGACGTTTGACCGCATCGGCATCAAAGCGCGTCCGATGGGAGACCTTGACGGCACCAGCGCCGTCGCCCAGGGCGATTTGCAGCGTGTTGTTGCACACGACCCTGACGCTTGTTGGCTGGGCTGTCGTGGCCAGCGACCCGTCGCATGCGGAGGCAAGGAGCAAGTAACCCTTGATGGTGTCCTTGCCCTTGAGCGTGCCGGTTTGGCCCGTCTTGGCCAATGCCCAAAAACGGCGGCCTTCTTTGAGCACGCCAGCCGTTTCCAGTTCGAAGCCGCCCACTTCAGTCAAGTCACGATAGAACTCCAACACTTCTCGAGGCTGAACAACTTGATAGCGCGAGGAAACGACAGCCAAGGCCGCCTTGTTGTCTGAACGGTAGAGGACTTTTTGTTCGGGGAAGGCGTGGATGGCGCCGATGTGGGAACTGGCGCTGCTGGCGACAAAGCGAACGTCGGACGATTCAATCTGCCAGTTCATGCCGGCGCGTTCGGCCCAGACCTCGAGCGGTTGGTTGGGTGCGAGCTTGTTGCCAAGGCCGTGCCAAGGCCGCTCGCCGGTATATGCCATGGATTGCACAAGGTGCATGGTGAACTCCTGAAAACAAGTGCATAAAGCCCGGCTAGAGCCAGGCGGATGAAAAGATGGAAGAGAAGGGGAATGCGGTGGGCCGGTGAAGGCGAGGGAATCAGTCCTGCACGACGCTGAAGACATGCTGGCAGGCCAGGCACCGGTAGTTGTCCAGCACGTTCGCGTCGATGGCGGCCCCCACGACCGAGCCTGCCGCACAACCGGCGGCACTGCCCGCGAGGCCGGCGATCACGGCGCCGGCCAGTCCGCCGAACACCGTGCCAAGCGGTCCCGCGAAGGAACCGACTACAGCACCGGTCTCGGCACCGGCGAGCGCCGCTGCCATGCCGCCGGTCGCGCCCGCAACGCTGCCGATCGTGCTGCCGGCCTTGCGGGCGAGGTTGCGGGTGTCGATGCGCGAAGACAGGCAGCGTGGGCATCGGATTTGGCCCGCAGACATCGAGGCTGGTGAGGGTGGGGAAGGGGATGCTAACGACGCTGGCTCAACCGCTTCCTGAAGAGATTCCCAAACGTCGTGAAGATCTTGGGCGGGATGGGCGTCGTCTGGAGTGGGCTCGCATATGTCGTGGAATGCCGAGACTGAGTGCCTTGCCTGGTTCGCAAAGCGCGCATGCTGCGTAGCGAATTCAGGGTACGGTGCGGAGGCTTCCCACTCGTCCTCTGACGCATGAGGTAGGGGAGGCCAGGAGCTAGCGTGTGGGCGGGTGGGACGCGGTTGAACGGGCCCTCCTTTGCGAAACAGCAGCCAGTAGATTCCGAGCGCAAAGAGCACAACGAAAACGACGATCAGGCAAATCGTCAAGGCGATCGGTGGATTGGTCGTGGAGGCCACGGGTTCTCCCAAGTGGTGCGCCCGTGCGGAATTACTCGGACGGAGCAGGGCTCTTGCCGGCTCGGGGAGGTGATATGTGATTCAGAAATTCTGGAATCTCGGTTGGCGAATTGTTGCGAGCCTGTTCTGAATGGAATGTTGCGGGTGCGCTGGCGACAGCTATCTAGGAAGCTATGTGAAGGGTTTCCATCGAGCGGCATGCAGCAACTATTCGGATTGCCCGAAATTTTTCAGCCGAGGCCGTCAATCAAGGCGGGACTAGTGTTGCTAGCGTATGCCTGACTACGTTGTCCCGAATCTGGATGGTCCGGGTCCCGAGCGCGAAAGAGCGGGAGATTGTCAGACTGCCTGTTGATGACAGGACTGTTACTACGTTCGAGCTAGTCCCTCATGCTGGTGGCATGTGGTGCGTTTCAAATCTATAACCTTCCGCATGCTGCAGTGCGGAGATATGAGCGAAACACACGCGGGGAGACCGGGTGGGCAAGCACATTTCAACCAGCCGTTCGGTTGCCAACAACCTTGTCGAGGAGACCACTGATGAAGCAGCCAGGACTAGACGGTAGGCATCGCGATAAGGATGGTCAGATTGAGCAGAAGCATGGCAACACCATGAACAAAAATCTACCGAGACCGATTCCCGGATTTGGACCACAAACGACACTCAAGAAGATGCGCGATGCGACCGGCAAGACGAGCGAGAAGGACATACGCAACGCAGCAAAACGCAAGCACTAGCTCGATTTGTAGATGTTGGGACCAGCATGAAAGGGAAGAGCACCTTTTCGCAAGCCGACGCGGAGCGCATTCGGGATCTCCTGCGACAGGTCCGTGCGGCTGCGACTGGTGATCAGAAGAAGCTCCGCGACCGTCTGCGAATCGATGTAGGTTTCTATATCTCCGATTTCACCAGATCGAACACAGGTTTCACAGCTGCTGACTTCGATGGCCTAGTGGATCACGGAACGATCCAGATCATTTGACCCGAGCGCGTGCCGCATGGGATAGGGGTGAGCGCTCTTGGCCGCTTTCGCGGCCACGCTTTTCATGTGTTGCTCGCCAGGGCCAGCTTACCCTCATTGAAATCCACGGGAACTCACACAATGCAAACCTCCCAATACGCTGCCGTAGCCTTACTGTGCCTCGTAGGCGCTAGCGCCCATGCAGAGTCTCCCTTTGCATGCGGGACATTCGGTCCCGGCAGCACGATCAGCACGACAGCCGACCTTGGCATGACGGCCACGTCGATGATCGCGTCGCCAGGCAATTCGGCAACACCGGACATGTTCGCGCAGGCTGGCTGGTTTCTCGTCGACCTGTTTGGCGCCGGCCCGGTGATGGGCTGCCTTCCAAAAACCAGCAGCATCGCAGGTTGGTCACAGACAAACAGCTACTCTCCGGACGGCATGCTGAGTGAAATCGTCGCTACGCGATACGACGCGCCGCCAACGAAGCTCAGTTTTGCGTATAACGCGGTTTTGCCCTACCGTCTGCAGACGGCCGAGAACTTTTGCATGGCAGTTGGCGGCCAGAAGGTGCGCTACACCTTCACGTACAACAAGGACGGGCGGCTCGCTATCATGCGGCAGGCGTTGGATAGCGAATGCCCGAACCCGGCACCGGTGACAGTCACGTACGAGTATGCAGACCCTCGGGTACCTGGTCTGCCGACGCTCATGACCGTGTTTATGGACGAAAAGGTGATGGAGGTGGCTCGCTACGCCTATACCATCTCGAACGGCGTCCTCCAAAACGTGAAGATCGATCTCGCCAGCGGCCGGACATCGGTTGTACAACTCGGCTACACCGGAGCCCTCATTACGGCTGTCGATTTGGCAGGGACGTCTTTCGCGGTCACTTACCGCAACGGCACGCAATGGAAAAGCCTTCTCGATCCCAAGTTTGGCTGGGGACTGAGCATGTCATACGGTGACAGCAATCTTGTTACCGAGGCACGGCAAGATACGGGCTGCCCGCAGTGCCCGCCAAATACCTTTGGCTACTGAGTCGGTGCTGTTCTCTGAAAATCGTCGTCGCCGTCCATATCCCGCCAGATCAGCGTCTCGCCGATCGAACCTCGTGGGCTCCCTTTGTCGCGACGGTCAAACAGTTGTGCTGGTATGCTGCCCCAACCACAACTGCGCAGGAGGACGTCATGGCTGCGAAGAAGGTCTCGAAGAAGAAGTACCTCAAGATCCTGAACAAGCGCCTACGTGCCGAACCAGATGCCTCACCCGGCACCCTGTTCGTCTTCTATCCGCAGGGGACGAAGGCGAAACACGCCACCGGCATCACCGCCAGCGAGCCAACTACCAAGCGTGATCTGGCAACCATGGCGACCATCCAGCACATAGCCGCTAGCGAATTCATCGTCACCGACGAGAGGAAGTAGGCAACGGCAGCCCTCTATCGTTGCGATGTTGGATGGTGGCCTGGCATCGTCTTGAGCTTTGTCAGTGTCTTCTTGGCCGCAAGCAAAATTACAAAGGTTTCCACCGTGGCGTCAGAGCTCAACGTCCTCAAGATGTCGTGGAAGACGGGAGCAACGACTTGTGGTGGCAAGCCGGTTCGGTCCGAAATGTCGCGGACGTATGCTTGGTATACCTCTGATACTTCGTCGCTCACGCTCAAAGACGGATCGCAGTGGTCATGCAGGACACGTAGCACATTGCCGACTCCAAAGGAGCGATGGGCCGGTAGAGCCTTCAGCATACGAATGACTCGATGGAAGGCAGCACATTGTGCCGGGCCCAGGTATGTTTGTGCACGTATCGGTGCCGGTCACCGACTTTTATTGCATGCTGGACATGCGCCCAGCTTGTTGACCGACTGCATCCTGGGGCATGCATGTTCAAATTGATTTGAGGCGGAGCTATGTCTACCGAGAAGGCAATCCTGCAGACAATAGAAAAGGTGATGCCGGAAGGCGCGGACATCCAGATAGTGCGAGGAGTTGACGCATTGAACGTAGGTGTTTCGTGGTTGCTCCACGATGATCCTGAGCTTCCGAACAAACGATCCAAAACAATTTCGATCGCTGTTTCTCATGAAGCAGTGCAAGATTTTGCCGCAGCGGAAGATCAAGCCGGTGCTGAGCGTCGGGTCAGTGAATTCCTTCGAGCGCAGCTTGCCCAGTTCGACCCGACGCACCAAGCACCAGCTTCTGAGCCACCGCCCATTGAAAAATGGGTGATCACGACGAAAATTCTCAATGGTTGATGAGCATCGACGATGGTAGACCTATGCCATCGATCCTAGTACGTTGCTTTGGGGACATGACTGTCGTAGTGGTGGCCGTCAGACTGAACGGCGGCTGCGATGTGCCATGGCCCTGAAACCTTTAACCAGGAATGCGATGGAACGGGCTTGCGACGACGTACTGATGGTGTTGACCGCCAACTCCATCGATGAAATTGTTCGACGCGGAGGGGTTGCGTATTGGGTTGCGAACGCCGAGCGCGTGAGCGGTTGCAAGTACGTGATCGCCACGCGGAACCGTAATGATCGCTACGAGGAGCCCGGCGGCGATGAGGATCACGGTGCAGCATTTTTCGTTGGGGAAATCGGCAGAGGTATTTACATGCGTCGGGAGCCCGGCTACGAAAATCGTATCGTGGTCGGCGTGACGCGGTTTGCCAGAGTGAACGTTCCAGGGGTGTGGGCGCCACGTGGTAGCAATCCGGTGCGCTACTCGTCGATGGGCAAACTACCGATCGATTTCAACGCTCTCCGATGGGAGCTATGGCCACGCGCTCGTGCTGCAAGCGGTCTCGTTAAGTTGGTCACCTTTTGACCGCCCCGTCTAAAGGGAGCGTATCAGGCCGTGTTTCGCCAGAGAGGAACTATGGCGATCAGGATTCCTGG
Organism: Ralstonia sp. A12; assembly: GCF_000801955.1. GTDB lineage: Bacteria > Pseudomonadota > Gammaproteobacteria > Burkholderiales > Burkholderiaceae > Ralstonia. Next base: position 613,148 of record NZ_JSZO01000001.1, on the reverse strand, counting down.
ATTCCTGTAGCACTTGGGTGATCAAAACTCGGCACCGCCCACACGATCAATAGAGTTCTGAGCGCCATAGCGGATGCCGCACCAAACGGCATCCGCAGGTTCATCGCTTACCGCTTCGGCGCGGGGGATTGTTGCCGCGTCCACCGCCAGATTTGTTGCCTGTGGTGCTGGGCCAGTTCGGATTGTTGGTCATTGCGTTCTTCCATACCCCCTGAGTATTCCTGCCCACCCCGAGGGTTCAGGGCTCGGGCAGGATCGGGTGCAGTACTGCACTCGACGGGTCGAAGTATCGATTTCGATGGTCGCTGAGGTCGATGACAGATCCCGTACGGCGCAGTTGACGGCTGTCACGCTGGCGGTACGGGATGTTTCATGGTGCATTGGAGAGGGTGTCCGGCAGAATGCCTCATCTCGCATTTCAACCGTCACGCCATGGCCCGCATTCCTTCGTTCGAAGAGGTTCTGCTAGAAGTCCACCAGAGCCTTGGGCTCGAACGGCCTCAATCCAAATACATCAATCAGTTCCGCGACCTCGACATGCCTCTGAGCAGGCACGTGGGGATGGGCGAGGAGCTGCTTGCATCGGTGATGGCGGCGCTCGATCTGGATGCGGTGGCTTGCCGCGACATGATCGCAAACGTCCAAGAATGGGGGGACTTCCACAAGGCGCTTGAACTGCACGTATGGACGGGTCCTGCGAGCCAGCGGCAAGTGTTATGGCATTTACTTGCCTACTCCTACATTCCGTCGCTGGCGCGAAGGGTGGCTTTCTGGAGCCTCGCCGGCGTCGAGCATCAGCAGCCCTTTGATGCCGGTATGCCAGGTGGGGAGTTCTGGTTCTGCCCGAACGGGAACCCAGAACACAAGCGGATCGATTTGCCGGTGCAGCAAGTGACCGATTGGCTGATCGACATCCTAGGCGGCCAGTCGCTTGAGGAGGCAACCCACGGATTTGCGCGCAAAGAGAGCGGAAAGGACCTGAACGGACACGCTCTCCGGCGGCTGCAAGGATGGCGTCTGGAGGGCCGACTACCGAAAAGCGCCAAGGAAATCGACGAGCTGTTCGACGACGAAGCCGAACTGGAGTTTCTCGGGGCGTTCGAGTGTGAGGAAGGGGTATCCACAGCCGCTCAATTTCAGGCAGCCATGCGTTTTGTCGGGCACAAAGGACTTGACGCCACGGCATTGCGAGACCAGATCCCCATGACGATCGAGCGCTTGGCCGCTATCCTGGGCGGCAGCTCACCAGAGGACGACCAGCAGGAGTTCGTCAGGCTCGTCTCATTGCGCTACAGCAAGCCGACGATGCGCATCATTCGCCAGCGGCTCAAAGTCGCGCGCATGGTCCAAGACGGGTATCAACGCCTCCTGAAATTCCTCTGCCCTGGCGTTGCACCAACCTGTGCCGATCCGACGCAGAACAAGCTGCTGCAATTGATCGGCCTGTTCCAGACCATCTACAACCTGACGATCGAAGCCTGGAAGAACGGTAGTGATCCTTCAGAAGAGGATGCCTATTTCGAAGCTCGCTTGGCACCCTGGGATCGCGCCGATTTGCTGCTCTCCATTCTGCCGTCGCTGCAAGGGCGCAGCGTGCATTCCAAGTTGGCAGAACGACTGACGCGCAAGTTCCTCGTCCTTGAACCTGACTCCCCGTTGGAGGACTTGGTTGCATTGGGCGAGGCTGGCGCACAGTCAGTGATCCTGGCGCGCGTTGAGGCTCTTCATCGCGAGGCAGCAGAAGACGCGCGGCAGGCCGCTTTGTTGGATCGGGTTCGAGTCGCGTCCCCGTGGCGGGCGTTGCAAGGCGAGGATAGCTACTGGATCGTCAGCCAACTGGTTCAAAACGAAGATCTGCCAAAGAAAGTGCGCGCGATGGCTGCGCAGCGACTGCACAAAATGGCAAAACCCCCCGGCCAGGCTGTGGGCGCGGTTGTGCTTGAACTGGATTTCCTTCTGAATGGACCACCGACACAGCGCCCGACCGGCGTGTGCCAATCGGTTCAGCGCCTGCTGGACTCCGTGCCGGAGGGGGCCGATGGTTACGAGGAATGGAAAGCGCCGTTGCTGCGTTTTCGCGCGAAACATCTGCTGATGCAGAACCAGTTCGCGGACGCCTGCGACGTCTTCCAGCAGGCGTTGAGAGCGTGCCTGGAACGCGGCTATGGTGACTTGGCAGGGCAGATCGCCCGGGATGGCTTCGCCGTTGAGATTGCGGAGTTTGGATTCAGGCCCAAAGGTCAGGAACGCTACTACCGCAACATGATGGCGTATGGGATGTTCCCTGCCGGAGTGCCGTCGTTCGAAGATGCTACAGTCGCGTGCGAGGAGTATTTCTGGGGCGATCTCTACCATCCGTATCCTGGAGTCGAGCGGGAGACGCCGCCAGCCGTACGGGAGTTCGAGCCAATATTTAAAGAGACGTTCGGGCTGATAGCCAAGGCTGACTGGGATGGGCTGCAGTGCTGGATGCAGCGGCATGCCAAGACATTCCGAAAGGCGAATACGAAAGATGCTCGCCGGAACAGCGTCTTGCTGATGTGGCTAAAGATGCTGCACAAGGTCGAGTCAACGGTGGTGATGTTCGCTACCCATGAGAGTGCCAGTGCCCTTGGGCAGATCTTCACTCATCTCAACCACTGGCGGGACGCGATTCGGCTGCTGGTCGAAGTATGGCCCGAGCAGGCTCGAATTGCTGATTTCAAAGGGCAAACGGCCCTGATGTTTGTGGCTGCCGCGGGCGATGTCGCTCTGACAACCTTGCTTGCCCCCATTTCGGATGTCGATGCCCAGGACTATCTTGGGAGAACCGCTTTGCACGCGGCTGCGGGTGGGCGATCATTAGAGTGTGTTGCTGCGGTCTTGGAGCGCAATCCAGACGTCGGCAGGGTGACGGGGGGAGGGGGAAACTCTGCATTGCACACGGCGGTGCAATTCGCAGCTCCGGGGTGTGCACGCATCATTCTGGAGGAATTCCCTGGATTGGCATTGATGCGCAATATGATGGGGCAGACGCCTTTGGCAATGGTCCGGGCCATCGTCGACGATCTGCCGAGTTGGCGGAAAGCCATGGGAAAAGACGGCCGTGGTACAGGGTCTGACGAAGATGTCGCGGCATTGGTAGCGCTGCTGGAATCTCCTTGAGACCTCATTGCGACAAGGCAATGAAGCCGGAGGTGTTCAAACGGAGATGCCGTGGCGGCCCGGAGGTGGCCACGTATGTAAGCAGTCTTGTCGTCCCCATTTTGTTTTCTGCCGAGATAAAATCAGTCGGACCGCCTATCTGCGGGTTTCGACATGACCGATCTCCATGAAAGAAAGAGAACTTACGGCGAGTAGTCCGAAGGGTGGGATGAACAAGATGACCTGCCCCCATTGCCACAGCAAGGTGCCATATGGTGCTTTTGTGTGTGTCGGCTGCAAGGCCGAGGTGAAGTATGGGAACACGCTCCTCGCAGTCGGTCTTGCGTTGATTGCTGCGTTGATCGCAGGCTTTTTTGTGCAATGGATTTTGCCCCGCGCGTTGGGCATCGTTTCCGTCTGGACGTTCATAGCGATATTTGTCTGGCTGCTTATCGTGCTGCGCCGGAAATTTGCTACCGAAGTGCGTTTCAATCGGCGCTACCGAAGTTGAACTGTCCTTCCTGCAAACCGAAAATCCGGATCGGAAACCAAGGCGTCGTGCCTCTGCATGATCACTACTTGCGCAGAGGAAAACATGCCCATGCCGACTGACAGCCGCGGCCGCCTTCACGAGCTTTTTGCCTTGGACGAAAGGCGAGAGCGCGGCGAGCTTTCTGACGCCGAACTGGCCCAGTTCGCAGAGATGCGCGACAACTTGTTTCGTGACGCTGGTCGCACACCCATGGCGAGAGAGCTGACCGAAGCAATCCAGCTTGCCGACATCCTCAAAGCGGATGGTGCATCACTGGGCGCCGAGGAGTACGCCAGCGTCGTTGTTGCGTTTTTCCAAGCAGGCAGGGATCGCATTGCGCTGTTTTCGGCGATGAAGAGCATCCAGCGAACCCATGCGCGATTGTCTGAGGTGCCAGGGTCTACAGAACGGCCGAACCTGTCAGCACAAGACAGTACATGACAGGGGAGAACCATGCCAAATTTCGAAAACTACTTATGCATCAGCCATAAGCCTAAAGCGATCCCCTATGGTGGTTCTGGCATCGTGCGCGCAGATGGTGACGCAAACTTTGGCTTTAAGTGCCTGAAAGGCGCACTGCATCGCGCTGACGAGGTACCGGAGCTGCAGCGAGATTCGACAATGAAGCAGCTTGCGGTTGCCATCAACGGCCCCGCAACTGGCCTGTTATCTATCGGGTGTGTCAGCGGTCCGCTGCATGAAGATGGACGTCATCGGTACATGGGCTATTTCGAGTTTGCCTTCAACTCGCGGACTGGCATCAGTGACGCCCAGCACTACTTCCCAGCGTTCTTTCACTTCGACCGGAGGCTGACCGAGACGCCAAATGTTCGCCCGGTGATGTACCACTGGGAGCTGCAGCCCTGCACGTTTGTCGAGCGTGACAATGCCTCGGGATACTCCTGTGCAATCACTGTAAACACACACTGGGTCGATAGCCACGAAACCGCTCTGCAAGACTGGGAACAGTCGCTTGGATACCTGCGGCAGATGCTGGAGCAGATTCCGCCGTTCGGCCCCGATGCGCTTTATTGATGACAAGGAAAGCTCCGGCTACGTCGGCGCAGAAAACAACCAGAACGGGAGCAACGCGATGAACGCCGAATACTTGACGCCACACGAACTCAAGATAAGGCGGGCCGTGCGGTCGATTGCAGCGTTCCTATCTCTTGCCGTACTGGCCCTTCTGCTGCCGTTCGTCGATGCCTTTCGGCCTGCCGGGGAGTCGGTCGCAACATGGTGGCAGCGAGCGGGGGCCCCAGTTGCCGTATTCGCGTTTATCGCCCAGAACAAATCCCAGTATCTCGGTGCTCTGCTTACGCCTGGTTCATTTACTAGTGCGGCGTTTGAGTCCCTGAGAGGGAAATATCGTCGAACACATCAGATGGGGCTTTCGGCTGCGATAGCTCTGACTGTCCTCGGTACAGTGGTTTGGGGCTATGGGGACTGTTTTATCAAAGCCGTGGAACAGGCACAGGCGAAGTTCGCTAGCCACAAAGTTCGCTAGTAGGGGAAACGCCGGCCGCGCCGGCAGAAGGGAAAGGAGAGAGCGATGGTGATCCACTTCCTGAACAAGCCTGCGACATATACCCCGAACTGCACGCATCAATTCGCGTTGTGCAGTCGAGCCCGATAGAACTGTTTAAACACAACGGCGGTATGAGTCGAATACTTTTTGCTTGGGAACTTGGGGCGAACCTGGGCCACCTTGCACGGGACATCCCGGTAGCTGAGCGGCTGCGCGCGCAGGGGCACGATGTTCTGTTCGCGGTGAAAGATGTCGCCATGGCGGAGCGGTTACTGTCGTTAAGGGGTTTCAGCTTCGTGCAGGCTCCCGTGGCGCCTCCCCCGCAGAAGAGGGAGGCACCGGCCAACTATTCAGAAATGCTGATGGCTGCAGGCTACGGCGAGTCGCCGAGTCTCTATGGCCGCGTTCGGGCCTGGGCCGCTCTTTTTAAGCTGCACGGCTCGCACGTGGTGGTGATCAACCATGCGCCCACGGCGTTGCTCGCAGTGCGAGCGCTCGGCCTGCCGTCGGTACTTACGTGTATTGGATTTGAGGTGCCGCCGCAGGTTGATCCGCTTCCCAGTATTCGACCATGGGAGGAAATCCCACAGGAGCGTTTGCAGTCGGCGGACGCCTTCGTGCTCGAGCGGATCAACGGAGTTCTGAGTCAGTACGGACGTCCCATGTTTGAGCATGTGGCGACCTTGTTTGAAGGTGTTCCTACCCTGTTCACTACATTTGCCGAGCTCGATCACTATGGTGCTCGCGTGGACGGCAAATATGTCGGTATGTTTTCGTCTCAGGGTGATGGAGGGCATCGCGCTTGGCCCGAAGCTGGCGGTACGCGCGTGTTCGCTTATCTACGTCCGACCGTCCCCGGCTTTGAAAATATGCTCGGAGCTATGCGTGATGCGGATGTGTCTGCAATTTGCGTCGCGCCAGGCATTGCGGCTGACGTTGCAGAGCGATATCGCTCGCCATCGTTGGACATCGTGACTCAGCCTGTCGCGCTTGGCCCGATATTGGATGGTGCTAGCTTGGCGATCGTCTATGGCACTGGGACGATGTCGGATGCGCTCCTGGCTGGCGTGCCGCTGCTGATGGTGCCTCAGGTTGTCGAGCAGGCGCTGATGGCAGAGCGCATCGAGGCATTTGGGGCAGGGGTGTTGTGGCACGCGCCGCGCACGGCGGCGAGCGCGTGCGACATTCTGGATGCGACCCTAGCAAATGCCGAGCTTAGGCATGCCGCTCAGACATTCGCAGACAAATACCGGGATTTCTCACCAGACAGGGCCGCTGAGCATGTCAGTGAGTCGATTCTGCAGGCTGCAAGGGCTTAGATCGGCCTACAGTCATCTGTGATGGAATTCACAGCGCGAGTGCATTTGGCGTGCCGCCTAGGTATTCAGCTAGTGATTCAGTGAGTACTTAATTCCTGAATTTTCGTGGCCCGATGCAAATTCAACATCAATAAGATCAGGTCTTAAGAAATTTCAGGCGCAGAACCCCACGACGAGGGGTTCTCACTGTGAAGAGCCGTCTCTACTATCCCCTGCGATCAGAGATGAGGGCGTCGATTCATGTCAATCGAACGCTCCACCAATATGAACTCGGGGGAGTTTCACTATGTGCCGACGGCCGAACATGGTCGCGCGTGGCGCGACTACGTGGATGCTTGGTGGTTATGCCAAGCAAGAGTATCCAGCGACAGCGCCGCTATCTGGCGGGCCGCCTATGCCTATCCGGCTGGGCAAACGCCTGCCAAAAAGACTCCTGCATTGAATTCACCTCTAGTCGATTTCGCATCGACATTGCTGCGCCTGTTCCGCGTGGGGCGGTAGCTCGCCCAGATTGGCTTCGCGGAAATGCAGTGGGACTGTGCAACCGAACTACCAGTCCTTGGAGGTGAGTCAACGTCAGTTGGCTATCCCCTGTCACGCCAAACAGTCTCTAGAAGTCGCCAGCTTTGAGCATGTAGCAGTAAAGCCGGGCGTAGTTGAGCACACGGAATTGTCACACGATGCACGCGGATATGGCTTTGAGAATGCTTAGCGACCTGCTCTGGACGGGCGTGGTCGTTTGCGCGCCTGTGCTTGGTTTGACCATGACCGTCGGCTTTCTGATTAGCCTGTTCCAGGTCGTGACGCAGGTGCAAGAGAACTCGCTCACGTTTGTGCCCAAGCTTCTGACCGCGGTTATCAGCCTAGTTGTTTTCGGGCCTTGGATGCTACGCAAATTCGTGCAATTTTCCGTGCACCTGTGGTCCGGAATTCCATCGATGATTTGAGGATTCCGTGGCCGTATCCGTATTTCCGGCATTCGACGTCAATCGTCTTGAGACGGTGTTCCTCCTGTCATTGCGGCTGGGGGCTACATTCCTTGCGACACCGGTCCTTCCGGCCGCAGGGGTTCCCGCTATCGTTCGGGTGCTGGTGGTGCTGGCATTGGCTACAGCGCTTTCGTTTGGCCTACCAGGGACTGGCATCTCTGTCGGGGCCGATGGTCATGCCGGCAGTCTGTTCCAGGCAGCGCTCTCCGAGTTGGCACTGGGAATGACGCTGGCACTAGGCATCCTGCTCGCATTTGCCACGTTCGTGACAGCCGGGCGCCTGCTCGATATCCAGATTGGTTTTGGTATCGCTCAGGTGCTGGATCCCGCGACCAACACTCGAATGCCGATTTTCGCGACTGCCTACAACCAAGCCGCAGTTGTGGTGTTCTTTCTGATCAACGGACACCACGCGCTACTCCGCGGTCTGGCTTACAGCCTGGAGCGATTTCCTCTGGGGACGCCTTGGCCGTTGATGGCAGCACTGGCACCTGTCACCAAACAGGCTGCGGGTCTGTTGAGCTTGAGTTTTGCCTTGGCAGCACCCGTCGTGTTCTGTGTCCTCATGGCGGAAATGGCGCTGGGTGTCATCGCCAAGAATCTGCCTCAGATGAATATGCTCACGATGGGCATTCCGGTAAAGATTGCCGTCGGAGTGATCGCTGGATCCGTGTGGTTTGCCGGAATCGGCAGCGTGATGTCACGGGCTTACGAAGAGATCTACCGTTGCTGGGATGCAATTTTTGCATCGGTGGCTGCGAGCGGGGCAGTGGATGGTGATATGCGCCAACTGGTTGCCAAGGAGGGGTGATGGCTGACCAGGATATGGACAAGAGCCAGCCGGCCACGCCTTACAAGCTACAGAAGGCCAGGGAACAAGGGCAGGTCGCAAAGAGCCGTGACCTGATATCGGCTGTGACCTTCACTGCTTCCATGGCGTTTCTCGCTTCACAAGGCTGGGATACCTGGCGCCGATTGTTTCAGATGGATCGCCTGATCCTTGCACAAGTCGGCAGCGTTGAGGCAACGCAGCCGGCGATGTGGCATCTCATCGAACAGATCGTTCGGGCAGCGCTGGAGCTGGGGGCACCATTCTTGGTGACGCTGGTGCTTTCGGCTATTGCGGGGAACCTGCTGCAGACTGGTCCCATACTGTCGTTCGAGCCCATTAAGCCGAGCTGGGAGCGAGTCAATCCTGTCCAGGGATTCAAGAAGATTTTCTCTCTGCGCACGCTGTTCGATGGCGCGCGTGCCATCTTGAAGCTGGTCCTGCTCGGGCTGGTCGCGTACTTCTCGCTCAAAAACCTGGCACCCCAGTTCTATCACCTCGCCAGCCTGCCAGCCCCCCGCTTTGTGCATGCGCTGTTGGACGATTTCGCGGCCCTCGGCTTGAGGATGTCGGCCATGCTGATCTTCATTGCCATTCTCGACTTCCTGTATACGCGGAGGGAGTTCGGCAAGAAGATGCGGATGAGCCGAAAGGAGCTCAAGGACGAATTCAAGCATCGGGAGGGCGATCCGAGAATCCGTGGCCGTCTGCGCAAGCTGCGGCAGGAGATGCTCAAGCGTAGCCGCTCGCTGAGCAAGACCCGGCATGCCGATGTGCTGATCACCAACCCGACGCATGTCGCCGTTGCGCTGCGCTATGTGCACGGCGAGATGGAATCGCCGCAACTGATTGCCAAAGGGGCAGGTGCGCTCGCAATGGTGATGCGCAAGATCGCAGCAAAGCATCACATTCCCGTCGTGCAGAACCGGACGCTGGCACGTGCCCTGTTTCATTCGCTGGAGGTCGACCGATCGGTGCCGCCAGCGCTTTATGCGGACGTGGCACGCATCATCGTTTGGGTATTTGCCATGCGGCGGACACGCGAGAAAGCTCTGGCGGAGCGCACGGCATGACATTGCTCAAACGCTTTTTCGGCGCGAACAGCGACATGGCCATGGTGTTGCTGATTCTCGGCGTGCTGGTCGTACTGTTCGCGCCCATCCCGTCTGGGTTGCTGGATTTTCTGATTCTGACGAACTTCAGCTTTGCATTCCTGATTCTGCTGCTGACGTTCTACATGGCGCGTCCGGTGGAGTTCTCGACGTTCCCGTCGCTGCTCCTGATCGCCACTTTGTTTCGGTTGTCGCTGAACGTCGCCGCGACGCGACTCATCCTGTCTGACGGCGATGCGGGGAAGGTCATTGCCGCGATTGGCTCTTACGTCGTCGGGGGCAACTACGTCATCGGGCTGATTGTCTTTCTGATCCTCATTGTCGTCCAGTATGTGGTGGTGACCAGCGGCGCGCAGCGTGTGTCCGAAGTCGCGGCGCGGTTCACGCTCGACAGCATGCCCGGTCAGCAGATGAGCATCGACGCCGACCTGAACATGGGCTTCATCGACCAAGCGGAGGCCCAGAAGCGACGGAAGAATCTGGAGAAGGAGGCCGCCTTCTACGGTGCGATGGACGGCGCCAGCAAATTCGTCAAAGGCGATGCGATAGCCGGCATTGTCATCATGTTGGTCAACGTCGTAGGCGGTCTGGTCATCGGAGTCATGCAGCACGGCATGTCATGGGCGCAAGCCCTGCAGACCTACACGCTGTTGACCATTGGCGATGGGATCGTGACACAGGTGCCCGCCCTGGTGATCGCCGTCGGCACCGGGATTATCGTGACGCGCTCCGCATCCGACGAAAATCTGAGCCAGGAAGTGCTGCGCCAGGTCACCTCGTTCCCGAAGACGCTGCTGCTGGTCGCAGCGGCGCTCATGGGCCTGATGTTGCTCCCCGGCATTCCGGCCGGTCCTACGTTGACGCTTTTCTCGATCGTCGTGGTGGTTGCGGTTGCCGTGTATCGCTCCACCAAGGGAGCCGAGGAGGGCGAGGATGCCATCCCCAGCGGAATGGCCGAAGAAGTGCCGGCCAGTGCGGAAGATGATCCGTACGCGTTGCTCGCGGTCGACCCGATCGAGATCAATGTCGGTGCCAATTGGGTGCCCGTTGTTAACCAGCCGGGCAGCCTCTTCATGGAGCGTATCGCGGCCTTCCGGAAACAGCATGCACAGGACTTAGGTGTGGTTCTGCCGCGTGTCCGGTTCAAGGATTCCGTGAGACTCGGGCCTGACCAGTATGAAATCGCGCTGGATGGGGTGGTGTGCGCGAAGGGCGAAGCGAGGCAGGACCGTGTTCTCGCCATTCATCCTGCCGGCGACACCCGGGCGATCCCGGGGGAAGTGACCCGTGATCCGACCTACGGTCTCCCCGCGTTGTGGATCGAGGAACATCAACGGCAGGCGGCGACGGCAGCTAAATTCACGCTGGTGGATGCTTCAACCGTCTTCATGACTCACCTGAGCGAGATCCTGCGGCGGGAGTCCGCCAGCTTGTTGACGCGTTCGGAAACGGAAAAGCTGCTGAGCCGCGTTCGGCAGTCGCAACCGGGGCTAGTGGAAGAAATCGTCCCAACTGTCCTGTCGTTGAGCGACATCCAGAAGGTCCTGCAGAACCTGCTGCGGGAAAAGGTCTCGATCCGCAACGTTGATGCCATTCTCGAAGCGCTGGCCGATGCCGGCCGTAGCACGAAGGATGCGAACCTGCTGACCGAAGCGGTTCGGCGTCGTCTTGGCCACGCCATCTGCCAAGGGCTGCTGGGGGATGCCAGTTCATTACACGTGTTAACGCTGGATCCCGCCATCGAAGGTCAATTTCTGCAAAGCGTTCAGGGTGCGAAGGTCGCGGAAGCGGGCGGCCAAGGACCGGCGTCCGCACTGTTTGTCGTCGAACCGAAGCTGGCAGAGCAATTCATTGGTCGCCTTGTGCAGCAGGCAGAGAAGATGATGAAGAGCAATCTGCTGCCGGTCCTGCTGTGTTCTCCCGAATTGCGTAGGCATATCCGTGCCATGTCCGAACGCGTCATGCCGCATCTGCGTGTGCTTTCGATGGCGGAGATTCCCCAGAACATCGAGCTCAAGTCATGGGGCGTGGTCTCAATCTGAGCGCCAGCCCCCAACCTTCACCCAGACCCTTCCTCCAGCAACCGACCTATGCAGGAAATCTTCGCCGCCACGCTCGCCAGCATGCATCAGGACATGGCCCGTCTTGACGGCGTAGCGCTCAATCTCGCAAACGTTTCGACGCCTGGCTATAAGCGCGGAATTGTGACCACCCAGCCGTTCTCCAGCATTGTCGACGCTGTTGCGGGCGGGGCGAACATGAACGCTGGAGAGGCGACCGGTGTCCAGGTTCTGAGCGATATGCGTCCTGGCACGGTGAAGCTGACCGGCGAGGTGATGGACGTTGCGCTAGCCGCCGACGGCTTCTTTGAAGTGACGACACCCTCCGGACCTGCGTACACCCGACAAGGAAACTTTAGGACAGATGCCCTTGGTCGCCTGGTGACCGCCCAAGGCTATCCAGTCATGGGCAAGAACGGAGAGATTTTTCTCACGACGCAGACGCCCGTAATCGATGCGGTGGGGAACGTCACTGAGCCAAACGCTACGACGGGCCCGTCCGCGGTCAATCCCGGCACGCCTATCGCGCAATTGAAGGTTGTCAAGTTTGACGCGCCCAAAACGCTCCAGCGCCTGGGCGACGGGATGGTGGCTGCCGGCACTGGTATGACCGTCATGGACGACACCAGTGTGCAGATCCGGCAGGGCGCACTGGAGAACGGCAACGTCAGCTCGATGCAGGAAATGATGCAGCTCATCCAGACCATGCGTCATTTCGAATCGATGCAGAAGATGACCCAGGGCTACGACGACATGCTTGGAACCGCGATCAGGAAGCTGGGCGATCTGTCGTAAGCGGATGTTCCATCACGAAGATTTTTCTACAGGAATGACAGACCGTGTTTGATGCACTCTATATCGGCGCGACCGGCATGCAGGCGCAGCAGCTCAACGTTGACACGATTGCCAACAACCTGGCCAACGTCAACACGACGGGCTTCAAGAAGAGCCGGGTGAGCTTTACTGATCTGGTCGCCCAGGAAGCGAGCCGAGTACAGCCGGCTGCCGATGCCCAATTGGGTCCGCTGTCGACGCTGCCGCATCTGGGGGCCGGGGTTGGCATCTCGAGTGTTGCCAAGTTGTTCGATGTCGGCAATCTGCAACAGACCGGTTCATCGTTCGATGTGGCGATCCAGGGGGATGGATTCCTGGAAGTGGCGCTGCCCGATGGTAGTCGTGCTTTCACACGGGGTGGCACGCTCAAGGTCAACGCTGATGGCATGCTGGTGACGCAGGCCGGTTACGTGGTCAAGCCCGGCATCTCGGTACCCAGCAATGCCAAAGACATGACGATTTCCGCCGACGGTCATGTCAGGATTTCTGTGCCCAACCAAGCGTCACCGGTGGATGCGGGGCAACTCGAGCTGGCGCATTTCGCGAGTCCCGGGATGCTGCTGGCCCAGGGGGACAACCTGTACCGAACAACCGACACGTCGGGTGAGCCCGTGGTCGGCAAGGCAGGCCAGGACAACCTGGGCACTTTCGCACAAGGATTTCTTGAAGGCTCGAACGTCAAGATGGTCGACGAGATGGTCGGGCTGATGGTCGCGCAGCGTGCGTATGAGGCCAATGTCAAAGTCGTGCAGGCTTCGGATGAAATCCTTGGCATGGTCAACAACCTTCGCAAGTAAGCGTGACACCAATGCCGATGCAGTTGACCAAGCGACGTCACGGAGCCCACCAGTTGTTGGTAGCCGCGGCCATCATGGCCGGTTGGATGCTCGCGCCGCAGGGAGTGCGTGCGCGTGACTTACCGTTGCCGGAGCCGACGACCCTCGGGGCCTCCGCGGGAGACGGCGCAATCGCCCGAATTGAGCTGCCGCCGATGGTCGAGGCGCGGCATGGCGATGTCTCGCTTGGAGATGTTGCGGCCCTGGCATCTTCGGATCTGTCGACGTTGCGCCGGTTGATGAGTCTGCCTCTCGGCAGGCTGCCCAGGTCAGGTGAGTCCGCGCGTCTTGACCAGGCCACGCTGGCCCGCTGGATTCGCGCCCGCACCGGAATCAATCCCCAGCGCATCGCGTGGAGCGGTGCTGAAGTGGTCAATGTCCATCTCTCGATGCATGAACTTAGTGGCGAGCAACTGGCTTCTGTCGCCAAGGCGAGCCTGCACGAATGGCTTGCAGCTAGGAGTGCGCGCTCCAGCGTTGAACTGAGTCGGACGCCGCGTGACATCCCCGTGCCTGCGGGTGAGGTCAGGGTGCAAGTCCGTCCGATCTCCAACGCCGCGATGTTGACCAAACACATGTCGGTCTGGGTGGATGTCTGGGTCGATGATCGCTTCATCCGCACGGTGCCAGTGAGCTTTGAAGTCAGCGCTTATGAGCAGGGCTACGTCGCAGATTCAGCGGCTGCGTCCGGAAGCCCCCTGGACCAAGTTGCTCTGCAGCCCAGGGAAGTCGATCTTGCGGTGTTGCCTTCCAAATCCGTACTGACGGGGCTGGCACCCGAGACAGCAGCTAATTTGCGCCTGCGCCGCACAGTTGCTGCCGGGGAGGTCATGACGCGCGACAGTATCGAATCGCGTCCGTCCGTCACGCGTGGTGATTGGGCGACGCTTCACGCGGTGTCGGGGGCCGTCAATCTTGAGAGCCGCGTCGAAGTTCTCGAGGATGGCCGGGACGGACAGATGGTGCATGTGAAATTGTCCAATGGGACGGTACCCATGCTGGCGCGTGTCGTGGGGACGCGGATGGTGGAGGTCAGGCAATGAATGTCCGCTTGCTGATTCCGCTATTTATTTGCCTTCTTGGGATGACGATTGCCCATCCCGCAGCGCGTGCGGAGAGTTTGTACAAGGAGGGCACCTACCGGCAGCTCACGTCGGACAACAAGGCGTTCCGGGTTGGCGACGTCATCACCGTGCAGGTCTTTGAGAATTCCAGTGCGACGACGAGCACGGACACGACGAGCCAGCGTAAAAACAACTTGAATGTCGGCATCAGTACGTTGCCCACGGGGCGCCAGGTTGGTGGTACTGCGACCGTTGCTGGCGATTTTGATGGCGGCGGCACCACGCAGCGCGCCAACAAGTTGTTGGCGACCATCACCGTGGCCGTGCTTGAGGTTCTGCCCAACGGCGATCTGAAAGTTGGGGGCGAGCAGTTGCTGACGGTCAACGATGAGCAGCACAAGGTGTCGCTTGAGGGACGTGTTCGACCCCAGGACATTTCGGACGGCAATGTCGTGCTCTCGACGCGACTGGCCGAGGCACGCATCAACTATGTGGGCGAGGGCGAACTGTCGGACCGCCAGCGGCGTGCATGGTGGCGAAAACTGTTGGATCTGTTGGGGTTGTGATGCGGACCGGTCATCGTACGTTCTATCACACCGTATCTGCCTGGCTGCTAGCTGCAGTCGCGGTACTTGGTAGCGTGGCCCACGCTGAAAGTACGCGCATCAAGGACCTGGGCAAGGTGCAGGGGTGGCGGGAAAACGCACTTGTCGGTTACGGCATCGTCACTGGCCTGGCGGGCACAGGAGATTCGCCGACCAATCGGACGACCCGTCAGGCGCTGTCCAACGTGTTCTCGCAATTCAATCTGACGGTGGCGCCGGAGCAGGTGCAAAGTCGCAACGTCGCCGTGGTCATGGTGTCCGCATCACTGCCGCCATTTGCGCGCGAAGGGGACACCTTGGACGTGACGGTATCGTCGGCCGGCGACGCGCGCAGCCTGGTGGGCGGAAGCCTGCTGCTGACGCCGCTGAAGGGTCCGAACGGGCGCATCTACGCGCTTGCGCAGGGGCCGTTGACGGTGGGCGGCTATCGCTACGACGCAAACGGCAACGTCTTGCAGAAGAACCATCCCACGGTCGGTTCGCTGCCGAACGGGGCGACGGTGGAGGTTGGCGTCAATGCGGAGATGCTGAGCGCGAATCAGACGGTCACGTTTGTCCTATCCGACCCTGATTACACGACGGCGAATCGCATTGCCTCGGCCATCAACGGCCAAGTGGGTGGTGGTATTGCCAGGGCGAGGGATGCTTCTGGTATCGAGATTCGGGTGCCCGAAGGTCAGCGAGACCAACTGGTCAGCTTTGTCGCCAAGCTCGAGAACGTCACGGTCGAGCCGGACCGTAGGGCGAAGGTGGTCATCAATGAGCGCACCGGTACCGTGGTGTCGGGTGGTGATGTGCAGATATCCAAGGTCGCCGTGTCGCATGGTGACCTGAAGATTTCGATCGCCACGCAGAACACAGCATCGCAGCCGAGCGACGTGATTTTTCCTGGTCCGGGCGTACGCACCGCCATCGTGAGCAACACGAGGATGGAGGCTTCGGAGCAGAACGGCCCTGGCTTCGTCCCTCCAGGAAACAACACAGTGGCCGATCTGGTCCAGACCTTGGCCAAGCTCAATACCAATACGCGCGACATCATTTCGATCCTGCGTGCCATCAAGGCTGCTGGCGCGTTGCATGCAGAACTGGTTGTCCAGTAACAGAACAGACCCGACTGGGAGTAGGAGTCAAGGCGATGACGGAAGGAATTGAGGCAGTTACGACGACGATGCTGGGATTGGCGCTCGACGCCGCCAGTCTGCGCCAGCAAGTCACCGCGGCCAATATCGCGAATGTCGAGACCGCAGGCTACGTGCCCATGAAAGTCAGCTTTGAGGCGCAGATGGCGGACATTCAGCGTTCTCAGGCAGGCGTTGGTCAACTGGATTCGACGGTGCTCGAAGCCATGCGGCCGAGGATCGAGCCGGTATTCGATGCGGGTGGGTTGCCGGCGAAAGTCATGCTGGATGTCGAGGTGGCAAACATGGCCCAGAACGCCGTGCAATACCAGGCCCTGGTGAAAGGACTGGCGAAGCACTACGCAATCCTGTCGAGTGCTGTGAGCGACGGCAAGAAATAAGGAGGAGGCGAGATGGATTACGCACGCGCTTTCGCAATCAGTGCAGCGGGCATGGCGGTCGAACGGACGCGCGTCGACGTTGCGGCGCTCAATCTGGCCAATGCCAACACCATATTGGGTACGGACGGCGCGAACTATCAGCCGCTGCGCGTGGTGGCACAGGCCGCCCAGCTGGGGATTGGACAGGACGCTGGACCGGCCGCTTTCTCGGATCGCGTTGAGCAGGGGCTCGATGCATTGGAGGCTGTCCCGATCAGCCTTCCCCAGGTCAGGACCGAGCCGACCGGCGCGCAACCCAGGATGGTCTACGAGCCCGGACACCCGCTTGCCAATGACAAGGGTTTTGTCGCCTACCAGGGTGTCGATACCGCAACCGAAATGGTGACGCTGATGAGCGCGCTGCGTGCCTATGAGGCCAATGTAGCGGCGATGAATACCGCTCGCACGCTGGCCCTGAAGACACTCGATATTGGGGGGGCGTGATGACTTGGGAAGCGATTCAAGCTGCGGCGCAGGTAAGCCAGAGCGATGCCGTCGTCGAGCCGCTTGCTGGCGGGAATTCAACCGCAGCAGCGGTGAACGGCGTCGGCTTTGGCGACATGGTGAGCCAGGGGTTGGGCGAGGTGAACCAGCAGTTGCTGGTCTCACAGACCGGCCTGCAGCAACTCGCAACGGGGAATGTGCAGAACCTGCATCAAGTCATGATTGGGCTTGAGGAAAGCAGGCTCTCGTTCCAGTTGTTGCTGCAGGTACGCAACCGCTTGCTGGAAGCGTATCAAGACGTCATGAAGATGCAGGTGTAGGGAAAAGGGAAGGCACGATGCAGGAATCGAAGAGGGAGGAGCGCTGCTCTATGCGTGGCTGTTTTGATCGCCTTTGGGGAGACGCTCGGTGATTCGCGATCTGTGGCACAACCTCAGCGCGCTGGCCCGGACCGGACTAGTTGTTGGCGCGGTCTGCATTGCCGTCGCCATGGCTCTGTTCAGCTATTGGGCCTTGCGTACCGACTATCAAGTTCTGTTCGCCGATCTGACACCTCAGGATTCGGCGGCGATGGTCGCCGAACTCGATCGGCTCAAGATTCCCTATCAGCTGGGCGACCAAGGCACCTCCATCTTGGTGGACCGCAATCAGGTCTACAAGACGCGGATCAAGCTGATGGGCAAGGACTTGCCACTGCACGGTGCCGTCGGGCTGGAGTTGTTCAACAACAGCGACTTCGGTATGACCGAGTTCGCCCAGAAGATCAACTATCAGCGGGCGCTGCAGGGCGAGCTGACGCGGACCATCCTGTCGCTTTCTGAGATTCGGGATGTCCGCGTGCATCTGGCGTTGCCGGAGCAGGGGCTGTTCAAGCAGGCCAGCAGCAAGGCGAAGGCAGCGATCACCTTGACTTTGAAGCAGGGACAGGTGCTGCGGCCGGAGCAGATCACCGGGATTCAGCGCTTGGTCTCCGCCTCGGTTCCAGGGATTGCCACGCAGGACGTGACGATTGTCGATCAGCACGGCGTGGCGCTGACACGCGCGTCGGGTTCGGAGGGCGAGTTTGACGCGGCCTCCGGCAGGCTGGATCTGAAGAAGGAAACGGAAAGCTACTTGCTTCGCAAGATCGGTGACGTGCTGGAGCGCAGCTTTGGTCCCGGTCAGGCCATTGCAAGCGTGGATGTGACGCTGGATATGGACAAGATCCAGACGACGACTGAGGACGTGATGCCGTCGGCTGGTCGCAGTGGCCAAGCCCCCAGCGGCGTGGTGACCCGCGAACGCGAGAGCGTGCGGGAAACCGGGGCCCCACTGGATGCGCGGGTGGCGGATGCTTCCGCCGGTGCGCGAGGCGGCAGTTCGCAGCGTGAGACTGACTACGCAGTGGGCCGGCGCGTCGAGCAGGTCGTGAGCCAGCCGGGTTCGGTACGCCGTATTCAGGTGGTCGCCATGGTTCGCCAGCCGCTGGATGCCGATCAGCAGGAGCGGCTGCGCAAGCTGGTCGCTGCCGCAGTGGGTGCGTCGTTCGAGCGTGGCGATACCGTGGTGGTGCAGCCGTTGGATGCGCTGCTGCCCGCGGGTGCCGTTTCCTCGACCACCGCTACATCCTCAGTTACTACGACGCTCTTGCCTGAGCGTGCAGTTGCCGATCAGGCGGCTGCGGCGGGGGTGCCATCCAGCCGTTTGCTGGCAGGAGCTGCGCTGCTGCTGTTGGCTGCGGGAGCGGGCATCGGCGTACTGATGTCCCGCTACACCAGAAAGGCCGGCGGACGAAATGCGATGGTGGGGACGCAGGAGCCGCTCTCTCCGGCGCAGCGAGAAGCGGCGCTGGCCCAGGTCGAAGCCTGGATGCGGGGGGCCGCTGTACGCAATCGCAGAGAGGGGACATCATGAACCCGCGCGGGGACCTGTCTGCGCTGGATGCCGACTCGCCGACGAGAAGCGCGGCCTTGTTGCTGCACGCGCTGTCCGAGGCAGACCGTCATTGGCTGCTACAGCGCTTGCGGCCGGAAGAGAGTGCCATGCTGGGCCCTATGTTGGCGGAATTGCGCCAGATGGGGATACCTGCAGAACGCTCTCTGGTAAGCAGCGCGCTGCATGAAGTGCCCTTTCTCGACGGCTCTGACTCCAGAGCCGGTGCTGATACTGCACGGGGAGGTATGCCCGGTCCACTGTCCGCAACTACCGATGCAGACCGCATCGTGTGGCTGAAACAGGCTGCTCCGGTCGCTCTGGCTGAGGTGTTTCGGGCTGAGCCCCCCCAGGCGATCGCGTATGTCCTGCTGCTGGCCGACTGGCCCTGGCGGGCACAGCTTCTAACACGTATGGGCCCGTCCATCCGTGGCCGCGTGGAGACCGCAATCACCGAACTGCAGCGAGATACCGCGCGTGTTCGAGCGGCCTCCGCGTTTCAGGCGAGCTTGCTGAAGCATGTGTGTGCGCGTCTGGATGCCTTCATGGCGAGCAAGCAATGGGCGCTTTTGCAAAAAGAGGGGCGGGCAGGTGGTCTTGCTGGGCCGCGTGATCGGTTTTTAAGTGAGGCGACGCACCGCCGCGCACCATGGTCTGGGTGGCTCACAAAGTTGAGGGCTTGGCGATGAGTGCCCCGAAGCGTGGCGATACCGTTCTGGTCCACGGCGCCATTGCGCGTGCCGGGCAGGAGCTCGCCCCGGTCCTGCGCGGCGTCGCGGTACAGGAGGTGCCGCGTCTTCTGACGCGCCGGCGTGGCGCAGGTCATGCCGGCACACCGGCTGCGCTTGCGGTCCATGAGCTTCGCATGCCCGGGGATGATGGGCGCAGCGGGCCCGCCAATCCAGCGAGCGCGGCGGCCGAGTCGGCTGGTTATGAAGCGGGCTGGCTGGCGGGGCAGCGGGAAGGGACTGCCCTGGGGCACGAAGAAGGTTATCGCAGCGGATTTGAGACGGGCCGTGAGGATGGCTATCAACAAGGCTTGAAAGCGGGGCGAACAGACGGCCAGCAGGAAGCACACACCATCGCCAAGCAGGCAGTGGAAGACCGCCTACGTCAGCTTGACCATTTGCTGTCAGCACTTCCAGCCGAGATGCTCAAGCGCTTGCATCAGTCTGAAGACGAGATGGCGGCACTGTGCTTCGAGGTGATCTGCCGGATTGTTGGGGACGCTGCCACCAATCGGCAGGCCGTGCAGGATATGGTTCGGCACGCTGTGCAGCAGGCGAGTACGCAACTGGTAGCGATTCATGTTCACCCGGCCGATCTGGCACACCTGCAAGGCGATGCCGACTTGAATGCGTGGTTTGCTCGCCAAAGCTTCCAGGAAGGCTCAGCGGTGCAGTGGGTGGCGGACGATCGCGTCAAGCTGGGGGGATGCATTTTGCGGTCTCCTCGCGGCAACCTGGATGCCCGTCTAGAGACACAGTTGTCGGCAGTGCGCGAAGCGATATCCCGCGGCCTCTCCCGATCGCCGGAGATTGCAGCATGACCACTGGAAGCCTCCGGCAACTGCGTTCCGAGTTGCGCGACGCCGAGCTGACACGGCGTACGGGCACCGTTCGCCGCTTGTCGGGGCTCGCCATCGTTGCGCAGGGGCCGATTGCGAAGGTGGGTGAACTGTGCGCGATCCAGTCAACCGAGGCCGAGGCGGCTCAGACGCTGGCCGAAGTGGTTGGCGTCGAAGGCGGTCAGGTCATCCTGATGCCATTCGGAGGGGTGCAAGGGCTGGCTGCCGGCAATGAGGTGACAGCACTGGGCAGTCGCGCTGAGCTGCGGGTGGGCGAAGCGTTGCTGGGCAGGGTGATTGATGCATTTGGACAGCCGCTCGATGGACTTCCCGCGCCTGCGCTGACTGAAACTCGCACGCTGAAGTCGTCGCCGCTCAATCCGATGATGCGCCCACGTATCCACACGGTGTTGGAAACCGGTATCCGCAGTATCGATGCGCTGCTCACGCTCGGCAGGGGGCAGCGGGTCGGCATTTTTGCAGGTAGCGGTGTCGGCAAGAGCACGTTGCTCGGCATGATCGCGCGTCACGTGGATGCCGAAGTCAATGTGATTGCGCTGATCGGCGAGCGCGGTCGCGAGGTCCGGGAGTTCATCGACAAGCAGCTTGGGCCGGAGGGGCTCAAACGTTCTGTGGTGGTGGTCGCTACAGCGGATCAGCCAGCTTTGGCGAGGGTCAGAGCTGTCCATGCAGCGCTTGCGGTGGCGGAGTATTTCCGAGACCAGGGTAAGCAAGTCGTGCTGACCATGGATTCGATCACGCGTTTCGCGATGGCTAGGCGTGAGATTGGTCTGGCAGCTGGTGAGCCGCCGACGGCGCGCGGTTACACGCCGTCAGTGTTTGCCGAGTTGCCGGAACTCTGCGAACGCTGTGGGACCGCTCCATCAGGAGGTTCAATCACTGCGCTGCTGACCGTGCTGGTCGAGGGCGACGACTTGAACGAGCCGATCTCGGATGCGCTGCGTGCCATTCTCGATGGCCACATTGTGTTGTCGAGACAAATTGCGCATCAGGGGCAATACCCTGCCATTGACATTCTCAAGAGTGCAAGCCGCCTGCTGCCGGATTTGGCCACGCGGGAGGAGCGGGAACTGGGTGCAAAGGCTGTCCAGGTTCTTGCCATGCTGGAAAGAAATCGCCAGATGGTGGAACTGGGTGCTTACGAACACGGCACGAACCCAGAGCTGGATCGCGCGTTGATCTGTGCGTCTCGACTGAAGGCCTGGCTGAGCCAGGCAGAGGGTGGAGCAGGCCGAAGCGATGCATTGCGTCTGCTGGCTGACGCAGTGTCACCTGCAGAAGGCAAGTGATGGAAGCCGCCATGAATTCTGTGGTGCCGCAGCACGTTGTTCGGGGCGACCGGCATGCATGCTGACCTGCGCGGATTTGAGTATGCGCTGGAGCCACTGCGGCAGCAGCGGCAGTGGCGTCTGGACAAACTGCTCGCCGACCTGGGCAGCCTGCAGCGTGATATTGCACGCGCACGGGCCGAACTGGACCGGTTGCAGGCACGGCATCGGGAGCATGCTCAGGCGATTTCAGATGCCATACAGCGGCACTTCGATATGGATGTCTACAGGCGCGGGCTGCACTGGTTAGCAGGGTTGCGTAGCCAGATGCTTGAACAGGAGGCCGCTCTGGAGACATTGCTGCTCAAGAAAGAAGGTATGCAGAAGGCTTGTGTGGATGCGCAGCAGAAACTGGATGTGATGGAACGACATCGGGACGACAGCATCGTGGACTATGTGCAGGCACAGAGCAGTCGAGCACTGGCGCAGGCCGATCAGGATTGGATCGGCAGGCAAGGGCAAATGCCAGCAGGAGCCAGCGTATGAAGCTACAGCGAGACATCGCGTTTCCGGCGACCAATTCAGACAGCAGGCCGCTGCCGGCTGGACAGGAAAGCGGCGCCTATGGTCTGTCCAACCGGTACCAGGGGTGGCAGCGCGCCATGGAACAGGCGGAACTGGCCAACTGGTTCAAGGGCGTGGGTGGGGAGCAGGAGCGCGAGGGACGCACGACACACCAACAAATGGTGAAAGCTGCTTCGCTCGCCCGTCCCGGTACCCGCGCTCGCACATTGGTATCGCCCTCTCAGGAGGCTCTCCAGGCGGACAACGTCGCGCAAGCGAATGCCGGGGCGCAGGAGTTGATGCAGCCGAACGCACGACCCGTTGCTGAGGAGGCTATTTCGGTTGCCGAAGTAGGCGCAACGCGGTCTTGGCAAGGCTCGACGCCGCAGGCCCAACAGGTGTTTGGGCGAACCATGGTTTCCCAACCTAACGTGACATCAGCCGTGTCCGCCAACTTCGGGCAGGTCGGACTTGGTGTGGTGACTCCGACTGACACAGCAGCCAGCGTTCCCTTTCCGGTTGGGTTGCCGACACCGTTGGTTTCACAGCTTCTTGCGGCGATGAGTGCATCAACGAGCGGCGTCCTGGATACGGTGGTAGTTGTGCCCACCCGAGCGGAAATTGCTATGAATTCCCCGGTTGTTCCTGGCATGCCGTTGCAGGTCTGGACTGGTGGCGATGTTCAGCCGGAGGACGTGATGCAGAGCCTTGATGAACACGAGTCGCCGCCAGCATCCGGCAAGCAGGAGGCGACCGCTTCGAATGAAGACACTCCGGCCGTACGGATCCACGCGGAGTGGACCGAACAGGGCGTGCGCATATGGCTGGGAGTCAGCCGTGACGAAAACGTGGTCTTGCCGGAGGTTCAGCGGCAGCTTGATCGTTTGCTGGCCGAGAGCGGTCACCAACTGCTCAGCTTGGTCTGCAACGGTCGTTCGCTGACGGGTACCACGCAGGACGATCTGGCCAAGCGAGCACCGTTAGCAAGACTACATGAAGGGCAGTACCGACAGGTACTTCAGGATGGGGACTGGTCTGCCGGCCAGCCGATGTTTCACGTTTATCAGCAGGTAGGACGATGACAATCAGCGCAGCAAGCACCGTCAGCAGTACCGCCGGATCCCAGGTCAACAACCTCAACATGCAGGATTTCCTGAAGGTCCTGCTCACGCAGTTGACCTATCAGGATCCACTCAAGCCCATGGACAACCAGCAGTTCATGGCGCAGGTCGCCCAGTTCACTGCGCTTGGGCAGACCCAGCAGATGAACAGCAACATTGAGACGCTGGTGTCGAACCAGGCATCTCTGCAATCCGTTGGTCTGATTGGCCGCACGGTGGATATCACGACCAGTTCGGGGACCATGACGGGCACTGTTTCGGCACTGTCCCTATCCGGAACCTCGCCTCAGTTGACCATCAACGCGGGAGCCGGCGGGACGCTGACCGGCATCGCTCTGAGTCAAGTCATTGCCGTTCGGTAAATACCCATCATCCCTGAATACTAGGAGCCACTGATGCTTGATTCCATCTACATTGCGATGACCGGCCTGCACGGTTTCGAAGAAGGGCTGCGCGTGATCTCGAATGACACGACCAATATGAACACGCCAGGTTTCAAAGGGTCTGGGCTCCAGTTCTCAGATCTCTTCTATTCGACCGGTGGGCTCGGTGGTCAAGCCGGCGGGCACGCTTCCAGCCAATTCGGCTTCGGGCTCAACACCGTTGGCACGGTGCTGAATTTTCAGCAAGGACAGTTGCAGAACACGGGTAACGACCTTGATTTGGCGGTCGATGGCCAAGGGCTCTTCGTGCTGAAGGCGGCTGACGGGACGATTCACTACACCCGGGATGGGCAGTTCAAGTTTGATACCAATGGCAACCTGATCTCGAGCGCGACCGGCGAGCAAGTAATGGGCATGGACGCCACCGGCAGTCTGACGGCCATCAGTATTGCATCGCTCAAGACGAACGCGGCGAAGGCAACGAGTACGGTCACATTCAGCGGCAACCTGTCGAGCACGTCCACGGGTCAGACCGTAGGCAGTGTCACCGTCAACGACGCTGCTGGCAGTGCCCATACGCTGTCGGCAAAGCTGGCGCCCGTCAGCGGTAAATCGGGCAGTTGGACCGTGACGTTGCTTGACGGCACAACCACGGTCGGTAGTGGAACGATTGCGTTCATCAATGGCCGCCCGGATCCGGCCAATGCAACGGTTTCGGTCAACTACACGCCGAGCGGTCAGTCTGCGATTCCGCTTACGCTCGATTTCTCTAACAACGTCACGTCGTTTGACTCTGGCAGTCAGTCGACGCTGGCGGTAGCGTCGCAGGATGGCTTTGGCGCCGGCAGCCTGACTAAGGCTACGTTCGATACCACGGGGACGCTTGTTCTGAACTACTCGAACGGACAGACCGCGAAGGGAGCACGCCTGGCTCTTGGGCACTTCAGTTCTCCCGACGCAGTGCAGTCTGTTGGTGACAACGAGTTCAAGGCGGTTGACGGCCGCGCATGGGAAACCGGTGTGGCAGGCAGCGATGCGTTTGGCAACGTGCGCTCGGGGATGGTGGAAATCTCCAACGTCGATTTGTCTCAGGAATTCAGCAACTTGGTCATCATGCAGCGGGGCTATCAGGCATCGTCTCAAGTGGTTTCCACAGCGAATGACATGCTGACCGAACTCTTTGCAATGCATGGCAAATGAGCATGATCGTTGAATATCCCGAGGTGGATCTACGGAGAGCGCCTGTCTTGCCAGATGCTGAGGTTCGGCCATTGCGCTGGTGGCCGGCCGCTCAATTGGGTCGGCTGGCGGGGGATTTGCAAGAGGTGCTCGCCCAATGGGCGCGTGATTGGGGACTGCCGACGGCGGCGCCCGGCGCGACATGCGCTCCTCAAGCCATGGCGGCTTCGGAGCATTTCCTCGGTGACGGAGCGGCGGACGCCATCGAGCGGTCGTGGATTGCATTGAGGCCAGGCAGTACCACAGAGCGTTGTTGGTGGACGGTGGGTGCCCCGGGCGACAGCAGTTGTGTCAACAGTACTGAAGGCCGGCACGATCGTACGCCGCTTGGGCAAGCCGGTTCGTCGCTGTTGGCGGCGCTTTTTGCCGCATCCCATGAGGCACCAATGATGCTGGTCGATGCGTCTGCGCCATGGGTGGCGACCTGCGTCGCAGCGGATGCCGTCGAGGATTGGTGCGCGCAATTGCGCAAATGGATCGGAGCACCTGACGGAGCGGGGAGCGCGTCAATAGCTAAGACGGAGAGCGTTCTGCGGGAAGAAATCCTGCAGCCCTGGTCTGGTGCGGTGTGGCTGGCTCTGGATTGGTGCGGGCTTAGGTTTCAGTTGGTGATGGATTTCTCCTGTGCCACTCGTCTTCTAGGGCAGCACTGCGCTGTTTCGACGGGTGCCGAGGCTACGCAACCGGTCGCAGTTGCGGCGTTGGTTCCCGTGTTGTCTGCGTTGTCTGCTGAAGTGTTGTCCATGACAGTGGAACTGAGCCCGGTCGAACTGGAGCTCGGGACTGTGTCCGGATTGCGACTTGGCGACGTCGTACGCATCCCGCATGCACTGGAGACACCACTGCGCGTTCGCATAGCTGATGCCGAGCCTTTGTTCCAGGCGTTTCTGGGAAGGATCGATGATCACAAAGCAGTTGAACTGCAACCGCTCGACACAGCGCACTAGCGCGCGGCTACGGCGACATGCCACAACATCCAAGAATTAACCTGACGAGTACCCCCATGGAGCACCTATTGAGCACAGCCACGCATGGCCGAAATCTGGACGCTGAAGAAGACGGTGATGTCATGCCCGCAGCGCAGACGCTTGCGTTGAGCGATTTGCACGCGACGGGCGAGACAGTTCCGGATGCGCCGCTGTTGAGCAACACCTTGGATTCAGGCGTTAACCCGCTGCATCGCGTGAAAGCACAGCTGACGGTATGCGTCGGAACGGCAACGATCTCAGTGGGCGAACTGATGGCTGCCAGGGAACAACAGGTCTTGCGCCTAGACAGCAAGGTCGCACAGCCGGTCGATCTGCTTCTGGAAGGGAAAGTTGTGGCTCGTGGCCAACTTGTCGCCGTGGATGATCATTTTGGCGTGCGGATCACGGAATTGCCGCTTGACCTCAAGCTATAAGGAAGCCGTTTCAGTGCGCCGTATGCCTTGTTTGAACATGCTGGGGCTTGTGCCTGGGGCCTCGGCCCTCAGCATTGCGACCAGTCTCCTCCTGCTTTGCGCACTCGCCATGGTTGGGCTCCCGGCAACTGCGCAGACGAGGCTTGCTTCGGTGCCGGCTGCTTCCGCAGAGTCTCCCGCCCATGAAGCGGCCGGGATGTCGGACTCGGACAAAGCCAATGCAGAGTCGGGACGCCTTCCTGCCAGCATTCCTTTGCGTCGGGAAGCTGAGGCGGATGGTAGCGCCATGTTTGGTACAACGCAGTTGCTGATGGTGGTGGCTGTCCTGGCCGTCTCAACGTGGGGACTGTCCAGGTGGCTTCGGTCAAGAGCGTCTTCAGCGGAGAGTCGGCCTACAGGATGGCTAGGCCGGTTTGCCGGCCGCTCGGGAATCGATGCTGCGCAAGTCGTCAGCTCTTCGCGCTTGACGGGTAAGGCAAGCCTGCATGTAGTCGAATGGGATCGGCAACAATGGCTTATCGGGTGCACGGAGCATAGCGTCTCCGTGCTCGCGAAACGCCCTGTCGGCAAGGATGGCACCTCCAGCACGCTGCGTGCACAGCAGGAGGGTGCGAGGCATGAGTAAGCATGGCTCTCTGAACCTGCTGGTAGTTTGCCTGAGCTTGGTGAGGCGCGTATTGTGCGCGCTCGCGTGTATGGTGCCGCTGTTCCTGCCAATCGAGAGTCACGCGGCGTCGCCGTCCACCGCCATCGTCGCGCCGACGCTGCGGCCGACAGCGCAATCGGTACAGCACACAACGCCTGCCGTTGAAACGGCGCAGGCGCTGCGCGTGGTTTTGGGCCTCACGGTGCTCGCGATTCTGCCGGCGCTGTTGGTTTCGGTGACATCGTTCCTGCGCATCATCATCGTTCTCTCCATGCTCCGGCATGGCATCGGCATGCAGGAGACGCCGCCCAACACTGCGCTGATTGGCCTTGCGCTGTTCCTGACACTTTTTACGATGTCGCCGGTGCTCGAGCAGATCAACCAGCAAGCGTTCCAGCCATTCATGGCAGGGACCCTCTCCATGGAGGCGGCCTACGAGCGGGGCAGTGCACCGTTGCGCGAGTTCATGGTGCGCCAGACGCGCGAGCAGGATCTGGCGTTGATGGTGGAACTGTCTAAGGCCAAGCCGCCGCAGACGATGGATGACATCAGCAACGTACAGCTTGTCCCGGCCTACATGCTTTCCGAGCTGCGCACGGCATTCCAGATTGGCTTTGTTGTGTTCCTGCCGTTTCTCCTGATCGACTTGGTGGTGTCAAGCATCCTGATGGCGTTGGGCATGATGATGATGCCGCCGTCCACCGTTTCGCTGCCGCTGAAGATCTTGATGTTTGTGCTCATGGACGGATGGGGTCTACTGATAAAGGCCCTGGTTGGATCGTTCCACTAGACACCAGTGAGCTCTGGGATGGATCTGTCCAGCGACGAACCATTGTCGGGTGATCGAGCGAGGCTCCCAGTCGAGGCGTCCGCTGAGGACGCTCGCGTGGACGAGTCGGCTTTGTGGGGCAGATTGCACAGGCAGGGTGATACTGCGGCGCGCGAGGCGCTGGTTGCGCGATATCTTCCTTATGCGAAGGCACAAGCCGCAACCACCTACGCTCGCCGAACGCACGACGCGTTCGAATTCGAGGAATACTTGCAGTTCGCAGTAGTGGGCCTGATGGAATCACTTGAACGTTTCGATCCCGCGCATGGGGCTCAGTTCAAGACGTATGCGACACCACGAATCATCGGCGCCATGCTAAATGGAATCGAACGACTCAGTGAGCAACAGCAGCAGATCGGTCTGCGTCGCCGACTTGCCGCCGAACGCGCTGCCTCACTGGCCAGCGAACCGTTGAGTGATGGAAGTCCACAGAAGCTGCTGCGAGAGCTCGGGGAGATCGGTGTCGGTATCGCGCTTGGCATCCTTCTTGAGGGAACCGGCATGCTGGCAGATCAAGATGAAGTCTTGCCAGACAACGCATACTCCCGTGTCGAATTGCGTCAGCTGCGACAGCAGATATGGCACCTTGTGGACCATCTGACGCCACGTGAGCGCGAAGTCGTTCGTCTCCACTATCAGCAACTGAAGTCGTTCGATGAGGTGGCGGCAGAGTTAGGTCTCACGAAAGGACGGGTCTCACAATTGCATCAACAGGGTTTGAAGCGATTGCATGCGTTGGTAACGAAGCAGGCTCGATGCGATATCGCGTATTAGCCACACGGAACATACGAGGCCTGCAGAGGGCCACCATACAAGAGAACAGCCATGACTGCCGATTCGGTTCAATCCCAACGTCTAGAGCGCCTGCAGAGTTACTTGGAGGCAGATCCGCAGAATGAGCGACTGCGGGCGGATTTGTTTGAGGCTGCCTTGGCGGCGGGGAACCTGTCACTTGCGGCGCAGCATGTCGACGCCATGCTGGACAAGGATGCCGGTTCTCAACCGTGGGAACATCGTCGCGCCTTGCTCCTGTTGGCTCAAAAACAGTACGCCGAGGCCGAGTCCGTACTGGAGGGCTTGGTCATCGCAGGGGCGAACAATCCTGTGGTCGTCTATAACCTTGCGTTCTCATTGTTCGGCCAAGGCCAGTTCGAGGCCGCGCGTGATCGACTATCTGGACTCATTGGCCAAAGTCAGGAGGAGGCTCAATCGGCTCTGGCGCTTTGGCTTCGGTGTCAGCATCACCTCGGGCAGTTGAATGACGGACTGGGCAGATTCAGCGAGGTGATCACAACTCAGCCGGCTTCTACCGAAGCGATAGGTGTCGCAAGTCTGATGGCTTTTGATGCCGGCCGATTGTCCGACGCCGCCGCATGGTCGTCGCAAGCGCTCAATGTGGAGCCGGACCAGCTTGAGGCGCTGGCATGCCAAGGCTCGCTTTCGTTGGGAAGGCAAGATGTCGAGGCTGCAATCGCCACTTTCCAACATGCGCTGACGCTTAACGCGAATGATGGACGTAGTTGGTCAGGCTTGGCGTTCGCAAATCTTTTGGAACAGCGTTTCGACCAGGCGTACGCTGCATTTGGGAATGCAGTCGCTCACATGACGCGTCACATTGGCACCTGGATTGGGCTGGGGTGGTGTGAGTTCATGCGCCGCGATTTGTCAGCCGCGCGCCGTGCGTTTTCAAGTGCGCTTGCCTTGGATCGGAATTTTGCCGAGAGCCACGGTTCCATGGCAGTGATTCTGGCGACTGAAGGCAAGCGCGCCGAGGCAGCCTGGGAGATCGAATTGGCGCTTGGGCTCGACAAGGGATGCCTGTCCGCTCGCTACGCCCAGGCCGTGCTATCGGGCGAGGTGAATGATCCGGTTGCATTCCGCAAACTCGCGGTGCGCGTGCTGGCTCAGCATCCTGGTCCTGTAAAGGGCCAATCCCTAGCAGACGTGGTCTTGCGGAACCCACATAGCTAACGTTGTGCCGTCGTTGGTCTCGCCGTTTCCAGGAGCAGTTGCCCAGCGCGTTCCATAGCGACGGACAGCTTGGGATCATGCTCCATCGATGCTTGTACCTGACCGACCAGATCATCGAAGCCGGGGTCGTTGAGGAGATGAAGCCCCAGTTCATTCGCCAGAACTGAGCCTAGATATACCCGGAAGGCTTTCTTTCTGCGCTGAGGATCATCCGGGTCGATGGCGACGACTGCCTGGGCAACACGAGTTAGAAGATCTTTGGGGCCGCTTGATGCGTCCCCAGTCGGTGATGGGGTCGCGTTCCGTCCGCTCCGCGTGACTTCACGCTTCCAGTTCTGTGCCTCCGTGCGGATGTAGGCAAGAAGCTGACTGGTTGGGTCAATGGCACTCATGGGCGCAGGCGGGATGGCTGGATGTTTCGGCAAGCAGTACGTCTGTGCAGGGTGAACCGCTCGTGCCGGGCTGACTCTCTCGCCGCTCACCACCACGCATATACCGCGATTATAGGCAGCGACTAGAGTCCGAGTTGTTTGACGAAGCGGTCGACGTGAACAGACCACAGCTTGCCGCCGTAGTACATCAGAGCGTGGCCATCGTGCCCCGGCAGTTCGGTAGTATGGATGAACTCCGCAGAACTTCCTCCGGATGCGAACGCCTGGTGCCACTCCCCGGGGGCGTCGGGCCCCCAGTACCGATCGTTTTTTGCGTAGAGCCACAAGCCTGGGATCTTTGTAGTTTTTCCAAGTTCACCCATGACTTCGCGCAATTGAGCTTGATCGCAACTGTGGCCCGGCGCGCCCTCAGGCCAACCCGCTGCGCCGCCAGCGAAGTTGATGTAGCCGATCACGCCCGAGGGTTGCGCCGCTACTGTCGCCACAGTGGCAAACCCCCCGACTGACTGGCCCTCCAGAATGATGCGGTCTTTATCCACCCAAGGTTGCGTACGAGTCCATGCTAGTGCGATCAGGGTAATGTCTTGTGCGACCTTGGCCAGATGCCGAAAATCAGGTCTGCTTGTGCACATGCCGGTGGAGTTGAATATGGCACCTGCGGCCTCAAGGTCAGGGCCCCCGGTGGCACCGTAGCCGATGCGGATAGGCGCAACAACGGCGATGCCTTTTGCCAACCAATATCGCACATGCCCCTTCGGAATCGGATTCTTGAAATTCGCCCTATCTACGCGGTCGGCCGTGCGCCCGTGGGAGAAGATTAGGGTTGGGAAAGGGCCGGATCCTGCCGGCTTATAGACTTCGGCACGCATGGCGATGTCGCCACCGAATGTGCCTGCTCCTGGAACTGTGATGGAAACGATTTCTGGCTCTACCGGGGCAGGTGACGAAGCTGGGGCAGGGATTGGAGCCGGAGTTTCAACTGAACCTGGAGTCTCTGCTGCCGTAACCGGTTGGCTATGGAGTCCGCCGCAAGCTACCAACAGGCCAAGCCCAAGTGCAACGATGCGGCGTATGTAGTCATTGCCGTTTTCGAGGCCCGCAAAGGGCGAGAGAGATCCCGGCTTGTGGATACGCGTATAGCTCACGATGATTTGGCGGGAAAGTATCGGCCCTAGTTCGGGGCAAAAGATGGCGTTAGTGCAAGCTCTTGTACGTCGACAAGAGAAAATGCGCACCCTCGTCGGCTTCGATGGACTGGCTGGCGGCTTTTGCTGCAGTAGGGGCGCCATGACGCGCTTCTTCCGCCATTGCCGCTTCGAGCCTTCCAAGCAGCATCTGCATGTCGCGGCTCAAGGGATCGTTTTCGACGTTTTGCCCGATACCCTCGCGCAAAAGTGTGCACGCATCCGCGATCTGGTTCTGATGCAGCAATTCAAAGGCACGCTTGAATAGCCTTAAGGGGTGTCTGTTTTCCAGCAAGTCGAGCGGCCCCCAGGTGGTCAGCGCGGTTGCTGGGCGGCCACTGGTCATCTGCAATAGCCCTAGCTGGAATCTCGCAATCGAATAGTCGGGTGCAACTTGCAGCACCGCGATATACGCTGCCTCGGCCTGATCCGTGTGTTTCGCTTGCATGTACTGTGCAGCCAGTAGGAACAGTACGTGAGGATTCGCGGGGTAGCGTGTGGCGGCCGCTTCGAGAAGCGTCATCGCACTGTCGGCGTCACATGTGCCGATTTGCTGGACCAAGTCGCGGATTGGATTCTGATCGGCAATCATGCGGTGCCTCGAAACTTTGCTTGGTCGGATAGGATGGAGTCGTACAAGGCTTAAGCAATGGCGGGTTCTTTGCCTGCTGCAAGCGCTTCCAGCACTTCACCAATCGTGCGGATGTCGCGCAGATTCGCAATGGCGTCGATTCTCCCCAGCATGGCATCCTTCAATAGTTCCGTGCTGATTAGGGTTGCTTCCGCATCATGATTGGCTTGGACCAACTGTTTTGCGGCGTCGATCGGTAGCATTCCCATCTGCCGTGCATGGCTTTCCACTAGCGCACAGTCTTGCTCGGAGCAGCAACTGTCGTTCTTTAGCAATGCCTGAGCTTGTTCAAGCCGTCTTCGGGCAATGAGATCCCCGCCAAGATAGCCATCGTGAAGCGCTGCACGTTTTGCGTTGATAATTCCGCGAAGCTGCGCGCGCAGGCGTGCGGTTTCATGAATCTTGTGGACTTCGGATAGAGGCTTGCTCCAGTCCCCCGGTTCAAACGGGGCAGCGGGAAACTTGAAGCGAGCAGAGAGGTCGGGCAGTACTGTATCGAGCAATTCACGACGCAACCGGAACATGTCCTCTTGTGTTTGGGCGCGATGAATGGCCTGTACGTAATGTTCGCGCACTTGCTCCGTTTGCTCGAGCATGCGTAGCGTGTTTTGATGCCGGTGTTCGATGAGTGATGCCGCCTCTTGCAACGCGATTCCGCGCGCTGTTGCAACTGCGCTGAGCATGGGGAACTGTCCGGTATCTCCCTCCGATGATGAGGCACCTGTTTCGTTCAAATAGCGCTGAGCTTCAGCGTGTTTGAGGTGTCGCACGTCATTCCCGAGCGCGCACGTCGCCGCAAACCGATTGCGCGCTTGTGAGACCTTGTCCCGCAACAGCGCGAGTAGGGCGCTTCTGTTGCTGTCCAGCATGCGCTGCAGAAGTGGCTTCGCCTCTGGCTCCCGCACGTCTTTGAACACACCACCGTTGAACCGCCAACTCCAGCAATTGCGCAGGGTCATTGCTGCGGGTAACTCGCCCAGATACTGCGAAACGAAGTACCAGTCGCCGTCCATGGCAGGCTGGTACTCCGGGTCATCTGTAAAGTAGACCACCCGATTGGATTTGACCTGCGCCACGATGATCCAGTTCGTCCCGGGGGAACGGGTGGTATCAAATTCCGCGGCTACAACAGCCTGTGTTTCGGTCGAGTAGGGGTGATTCATTGACGTCGCTCACAGTAAAACGGGTGAATCTTGAATGCTTTGAGGCCGGAGTGATGGCTTGCCGCAACGAGCATTGGTGTTCCATCTACATAGCCCAGCGCAGGCGGTTGTCGGAACTCGCCCCCGACGTTGCCTTCCCACAGTTTGACTTCCCGCTGTGGATCCAGCACGGCCAAATGGCCCTCGCGGGAGAGGACAACGAGATGCTTATCGAATTGCATGGGGGCCCATACCCCTGGGCTTCTGAACTTGGACATCCAACGGATGCTGAGGTCGCTGACGTTGAATGCCACGAGATGAGATGTGTCGTCCAGGACGTAGGCAACGGAGTCTGCAACGTGCAAGAACTGATGGTGAAGCCCTTTTCCATGTCGCCGGCTATGAAGTAACTCACCGGTCTCGATGTCAAAGCTCTGTAGGAAGCCGGTTTCGGTGGCGACGAGTACTAGGTCGTTTGCCAAGCCAGGCCTGCCTCGCACTAGACCCTTTGATAGAACCTGCCAGCGAAGGGATCCACTGTCCGCGTCTACGCAAATCACGGACTTATCGTTGCAAGTCGAGATTACCGCGCGATGCTCTGCGCTATAGGCAGCGGTGGCGGGGGGCCAAGACGCATGAGTATGGCTCCAGAGGATTCTGCCGGTCTGCCAATCGATGCAATGTAGATAGCCGAATGCCTCATCGCCAAAGTTGTCCTGCTCGGCATTGATATACAGACGCCGGTTGGGCAGATCGACGACCGGCGTGGCGTGGACGTGCGAACCGATACGCCAGCGCCAGATGATGGAGCCATCACTCGCATTCAACCGCGTAATGGTCCCGTCGTAGCAGCCAAACACCAAGCTGGAATCTACATGCTGCAGTTGCTGAACGATGGCTTTGTACGGCTTCGCAAGACTTTCATAGCACCAGACAGCTTCGCCGGTGTGAGCGTCGAATCGCCAGACACGGGATTGATCATCAGCGACAAAAACGGCGTTGTCCGCTATGACGGGAGCGCATTTGAGGGGGTGCTTGAAGTACCCGTTCAGGTCAAAACGCCACCATGCTGGCATCCCGATAAACGCTGGAGACGCGCCCTGCATCAGGGGCGGTTTCGCGTCGTGGCAATCGCGTGTCAACCCGATGTCATGCCGCTTAAAGACGGAAACCACCGGAAACGTGCCGACCGATAGTTGTCGGGACCCGAGCGGCCTCCATTGGTCGAACAAGACGGCCAATGCGCAGATGTTGGGAGAGAGTTTGTCTGCGGCGAGGGCTTCTTCAACTAGAGAGACAGCTGAACCCCGTCCTAAGAAGTCGTCGATCATGACGGCGCGAGCGCCATCGGCACAAGGTGCGCCTTCGACCCAGCGCTTGCGATTGTGGTCCTTGCGCTCGCTGCGAACCATGAGAATGCTTAGGTCAACGCCGTCCTCCAGTGCCGCCATTGCGATGGCGTAGAGGAGCGGTGCTGCACCATAGCCCGGACCTACAAGGACTTCCGGATTGAACGGTTTGATCAGCGGCCACATGAGTTGACCAGCGGCTCTTGCGTACCGCGCTTGAGTTAGCAGATCGCGGAAGTCGAAGGTGACCGCGTTCCCGAGCAGGACGGCGCGCTCGTAGATTGCTCGACGCAACATTTCCCGAACCTCCCGCTGGGCGTCCGGGATATCGCCAACTTGAGTCAAATTACGGCCCTTGTGAATCAGGTTTTCACTACGATGGCTGGCATCCGCCGGGCGAGTACCAACTGTCCGGCGGATTCGGTGTGCGTTACGGCTTAGGAGCCGCCTTCACCGCCACCGCCACCTTCCCCGCCACCGCCACCACCACCACCTTCACCGGCTCCTTCGCCAGAGCCTTCACCGCTGCCGCTTTCACCGCTGCCACTTTCGCCATCGCTGCCGCTCTCGCCGTCGCTACCGCTCTCGCCGTCGCTACCGCTCTCGCCATCGCTGCCGCTTTCGCCATCGCTGCCGTTCTCGCCGTCGGAACCGCTGTCGCCGCCCTCACCGGATCCGCCGCCGTAATCGCCGCCGTAGTCGCCAAAGAAAGCCGGCACCCATTGGCCGGGCTCGAGAATGGTGTCATCGGGAAAGACAGCACTGGGTAGTGGTCTGCCGCTGTCGACCCAGGCGGGCAACGCATCGGATCGCAGGCTTTCGCTGAACATACTTGCTCCTTATGTGGAATCAGGCCTGAGCAGGCTCTAGGGATTGACTGACTTGAGGCAGGTCTTGAACGTGAGGCTGGGCCACGTTGTTCAGGAGACCCTGCATCATCGGTACGTAGACGAGTGGATGCAGCGTCGGGTTGCTATTCATTTCCAGCAGCCACAGCTGTCCAGCTGGGTCGCGAATCGCATCCACGGTATAGACAATGTGCTGCCGCAAGTCGCCGGGGATTGCGCCGTACAACGTTTTTCCGATTTCCGGGATGGGCTGTGCCCAGGGCTCGAGCGGATCAGACTGAAGATCCACGATGCGTCGGTTTCGCGGGTGCATGAGGTCAGACCCATAGCGGAACTCGATCCGTTGCTCCTTCCCTCGCGGGAGAACCGTGTCTTCCGTCACGCCGTAGTACTTCAGCAGAGGGGCGCAGCTTTTCACCAGCTCACGCGACTCCTCTTCCGAATAGTTACGCGCGTAGCGCGCGCGCACGATGATCTGTTGGCGCAGGTTCAGTACACCGTCACCCATGACGTACGGCATTCTGTCCAGCTCGGCACAGACGGGCGTTGCATTCCAGAACCAGATCTTCAGGAGATCGCCAAAAATGAATCGCTCGTAGTACTCGCCCACCGACGGATCGATCGGGTTTTCCTGTGCCTTCCTATACGGGCCGCTGACCGCCGTGCCGAACGACGATGCCACCCGCTTCACGACAACGTCCGTCATCTGGCTGTTTGGCGACACATCATGTTCTGGTACGTGAAAGCCCGCGCTTTGCGCAAAGTGCTTAAAGGCGAGCTTGTCCGAGGCCAAGCGCCAGCGCCGAGTGTCATACGGAAACCAGCCGGCGAACATCTGCGAGCCGTCCGACGGAGTCGAGGAATACTGGCGCGTGCCGTCAATCGTGGTGAGAAATTGTGGACGCAGCAGCCAGTGTGCGTTGCCCTTGCGAACGAGCGCCTGCATTGTGTCGCCAGCCAGGATGAACTCAGCCTGCTCTGCGGCAACGGCTTTGCGTAGCCACTTCACATGGTCGAGAAAGCTGTTCTTGGATGGCAGCACGAAACAAATCTCCAAATTGTGCGGGCACTCGCCGCTGAGTACTGACTAACTTGAGGCACCTGTTCTTGTTGCTCAGTTCGACGCGACCTTGCACGCAGTCATGCCCTTTCCCCAACTTATCCGTGGCTGGCCGCAAAAGTTTAGGGACGCATAGAAAAAAGATGCGGTTGTTCATTTCAAGAGCATGGAGTGTCTCCAATGGCAAAGGCGGCGCCCTGAAAAAAGTTGGAGAGCGCCCTAAACTTCGTCGCCGATCGCTGGATAACTTAGTCAAGAGCAACAGAACGCGATGCTGTTGGACCACCGGGATTGGTGTCTGCCAGCACTGAACTTGACAGGACGACGACACCATGGTCGGTATCATCAGCGGCGATTTCTTCGGTTTGACCGGTAACAGCCTTGCAGGACTGGGTCAGCGTGGACTGCTTGGTACGGCGGGCGAGGGCAGCGCCAGCCAGCAGGCCTACGTGAACGTCGCAACTGGCAACCTGGTGCTGCAGGGCCAAGACGATTTCCTGGCGAGCCGTGGCGTGGGTATCGGCGTGGTGCGCACCTATAACAGCCTGGGGACGTACAACAACGAGAATAGCGACGCATGGTGGCGCAACGGCTATCACCGCCTGATCAACCAGACCGGAACAGTAAATCAGCCCGGCAGTTCTATTCAACGCGTCGCGGCCGATGGTTCCATTCTCACTTACACGTACGACACGGCCAGCCAGCATTACCTGGCTGCAACAGGGAGCGGCCAGTTCGACTCCCTGTCTTACGATGCCGGCAGCAACCAATGGACGTGGACGCAGTCCAGCACGCAGAACACGGAGACCTACACCGCCAACGGCAATCAGTGGCGGATGACTTCCGCCAGCGACCTGAATGGCAATACAACGACCTACGCCTATACGGGCGACCTGCTGACCAACATTACGGATGCAAGCGGAGAGAGCGTCCGTTTCACCTATCAAGGCAACAATCTCTCGCAGGAAGAGGTGGTCAAGGCCGACGGCACGCTCTATAGCCGGACGTCGTATCGCTACGACTATCAGAACCGGCTGCAGCAGGTCAAGGTGGACCTGAGCCCGTCGGACGACAGCATTTCCGACGGGAACGTCTATGTCACCAGCTATAGCTACGTCGACAACACTAACCTGATCTCGAGTGTCACTCAGACCGACGGTTCGCAACTGAGCTTCACCTATACAACGGTCAACGGGCGCTCGGAAGTCGCCAGCGTGACGGATAGTCTGGGCCGCACCGTCAGCTTCACCTACGACCCGGCGGACAACAAGACGACAGTCACCGATCCGTACGGCAATCAAAACGTCTACACGTACGACGCAAATCATCGCTTGACGGAGATCACCGGCCCCCAGGTGAGCGGTGTGACGCAGCAGGTGCAGTACACCTACGATAGCGCTGGCAACCTCGTTCAGTCGACGGATGCAGAAGGCAATCAGGTTCAATCAACATTCGACACGAATGGCAACCTGCTGACGCAAGCGGATAGTCTTGGCAATCGCGTCGAAAAGAGCTACGACGCCAAGAACCGTCTTATTGCCAGTACCCTGTATCAGCAGCCCGCGACGGTGGGGCAGGCGGCCGCTGAGCCATTGACCACCCGATACGTCTACGACAGCAACGAGAATCTGCGCTTTGCTATCAGCCCCGAAGGGCGCGTTGTCGAATATCGCTATGACGCCTACGGCGAACGGACCAGCCAGATCGGGTACCCGGCGCAGACCTATGACGTTTCGGCGCTCAGTGTCGGACAAGCCCCCACGTTGCAGGGCATGACTAACTGGGCAGCCGCCCAGAACGCCACACAGACCACGCGCACCGACTATCAATACAACACCCGCGGTCAAGTCGTTGGCACGGTGACTTACTCTCGCGTCGACGCGACGGGGGCAGGTGTTTCTGACGGAACGCAGTCCGTGCAAACCTTCAGCTACGACGCTGCCGGTAACCTGCTGTTCAGCGTCGATGCCAACGGCAACCAGACCAGCTACACCTATGACGGGCTCAATCGACTGCTGAGCAGTACCGACGCTGCTGGGAACATCACGGTCAACCAGTACGATGATGCGGATCACGTGGTTCGCCACACGCTGGCCAATGGTCGTGTGGATACCAGCATCTACGATACGGCTGGGCAGCTCGTCTCGACGATCCAGGGCGGGCAGGCCCAGAGCGAGTATCGCTATGACGCGCTTGGTCGCCTGGTTCTGAGTATCGATCCCACCGGGGTCGAGCAGCACTACTTCTACGATGCCGCCGGTCGTCTCCAGGCGCAGGTCGACGGAACAGGCCAAGTGACGGCGTTCGTCTACAACGATCTGGGGCAGAAGGTCCAGACCGTTCGCTACGCCACATTGTTGAGCGCGTCACAGATGGCAGCGCTGGACGCTGGGTTGAATACCGCCTCGACAGCAGTCCCTGCCGCGCCTGCGCAAAACATCCCTCAGTGGTCTGCTGCTGGCATCTACACCCAGGGCAGCCAGGTCGTCTACGGTGGCAAGGTTTATCAGGCGAACTGGTATGTGCAGGGCATTGAGCCCGACAGTGCGAACTCGGGGGCATGGTCTGAGGTCGCGCTGCCGAACACCCTGCGCACGTGGTCGACCACGGCTGTGTACCAGTCTGGCGAGAAGGTCGCCTATGCCGGCCAGGTATTCCAGGCGCAGTGGTATGTGCAAGGCGTCGATCCTGAGCATAGCGCGGCGTGGGCGCAAGTGTCCGCGCCGGGGACGTATCCCTCCTGGAATGCTGGCGCCGCGTATCAAGCGGGTACGGTGGTTTCATACGACGGCAAGCTTTGGCAGAACCAGTGGTACAGCCAGGGAGGCACGCCGGACAGCGGTTTGCCGTGGCAGAACGTCGGTCTGGCCCCCGCGCTGGCGCTGCCCAGCTTGTCATTGCCGGAGCGCTCGTCGGGCGACCAGATCAACGTGACGCTGTACGACGCCGCTGGTCGGGTGACGTGGCAGGTCGACGGCGAAGGGTATGTGGTTCACACCGAATACGACGGTGCATCACGTGTGACTTCGGTTACGCAAATGGCCACGCGCCTGGATACCAGTGTGTTGGGTGACCCCGCAGCGGTCGCGCAGGCTTTGTCAGGCCAGACGACAGCGGTCTCGCTCAATGATGCCGTGGCCGGCGTCGGTGCCAACGCGTCGCATCTCTTGACGGCGACGGTGACGGGTTCGGGGCAGCCAGGCGGCACGGTCGACTTCTATGCTGGCGAGACGCTCCTCGGTACCGGTACGCTGAACGCAAGTGGTGTCGCGACGCTTTCCGTTGCTGCACTGCCGGCTGGCGCTGGCACGTTGCGCGCGGTCTACAGCGGGGATGCCACCAATCTTGGCAGCGCATCGGACGATCGTACCGTCAATCGCCTTTACGACAAGGACGGCTTGTTGCGCGCCACGATTGATGGCGAGGGATTCCTGACGGAATTCCGCTACAACGCGGCGGGGCAGCGGATTCAGAGCATTGCCTACGCGGAACCGGTGACAAGTAATGCCGCCATTGCTACGGCATCCAGTACCGATTCCCTGGCGAGCCTGTTGCCCGTGAGCGGCGCGGCGGACATCCAGGATTTCTACTACTACGATGGCCACGGTCGTCTGGTTGGCCACGTCGATGGCGAAGGCTATCTAACGGAATCGGTCTACGACGCAGACGGCAACCTGACACAGACCATCCGCTATGCGAACCGCGCCAATGGGCCTGTGGGAGCTAATTCCACGCTGGACGCCCTGCGCCCGACCCGCAGCGTGGAAGACCATGTCAGTCTGAACACGTGGGATGCGCTCAATCGGCTGAAGTCGCAGACCAATGCCGAAGGCTCCGTCTCGCAGTTCAGCTACGACAGCGTTGGTGATGTGGTGGCCAGCGTCACGGCTGCGGGGACGGCCGACCAGCGTACCGCACTGGTGCGCTATGACTCGCTGGGCCGGGTGACTGAACAACTGTCGGCACGAGGTGCGGCGCTGATTACGGGTAACGAGACGCCCACCCAACTCGACGCGATCTGGGCTCAGTACGCCACCCAATACAGCTATGACGCCGCGGGCCGCCGTATTAGCGCTACGGACCCCAACGGCAATCGCAGTCTCTTCTACTACGATCAGGACGGCCGCCTGCGTTACACGGTTAACGCAGAAGGCGAGGTGCAGGAGCGTCAGTACGACGCTTTCGGGAATCTCACGAGCACCATGGCCTACGGTGCTCGAGTGGACGCTGGCACGCTGGCCAACCTGCAAGGCGGTGTGCTGACCGAGGACACGCACAGTCAGCAAGCTGAACAGGCATTCGCTACCGCCAAGCAGAACGGAGCCGGGCTCAACAGCACCACGCAATACACCTACAACGGCGTCAACGAGCTGGTCTCGACCACCGACGCCAACGGTGGCGTGACGACCGCCAGCTACGACACCTTTGGCGACGTGGTGAGCAGTACGCAATCCATTGACGGTTCGAGCAGCGTCACGACCACGCGCAGCTATGACCGTCGTGGACTGCAGACCGAAGTGGTATCGGATGTCGGTGGTGCGAACATCGTCACGCGTGCGCAGTATGATGCCTTCGGCCGCCTGATCGAGTCGGTTGACGGCAATGGTCATGTCAGCTCACAGACATTCGACCGCCTCGGGCGAGTCGTGCAGGCACTGGATCCGACCAACGCGCAGCGCAGCAGCAGCTATGACGCATTTGGCCGTGTACTGACCCAGACGGATGCGTTGGGCGATACCACCCAGTACAGCTACAGCACAGCCAACCGAAGCATGACGGTCACAACGCCCGAAGGCGTGTCCGTGACCACGGTGCACAATGCCGAAGGTCAGGCGCACAGCGTGACGGACGGCAACGGTAATACGACCGTCTACAGCTATGATGCCGACGGCAACCTGGTTGGCACCACGTCGCCCACTGGGCAGAGCACCAGCCAATATGACCATG
The DNA here is from genome assembly GCF_000801955.1 of Ralstonia sp. A12. Classification (GTDB taxonomy): domain Bacteria; phylum Pseudomonadota; class Gammaproteobacteria; order Burkholderiales; family Burkholderiaceae; genus Ralstonia. The sequence goes on along the minus strand of NZ_JSZO01000001.1, from coordinate 571,840 downwards.
CAGGGCGTTTGATCGAGACAATCGATGCCAATGGCAACAAGGTCGACTACACCTACGATGCGGCCAATCGACTGCTGAGCCGCACCGTTGACCCGAACGGACTGAATCTCGTCACGCGCTACCAGTATGACGCCAAGGGTGAGCGCATCAGCACCACTGATGCCAACGGCACGGTAACGCTGACCGCCTATGACCTGAAGGGCCAGGTCGCAAGTCAGACGGTTGATCCGAACGGGCTGAATCTCACCACGACCTACACCTACGATGACGTTGGGCACGTCCTGACCGTCACGGACCCGAAGGGCATCACCACCCAATACGTCTACGATGCGCTGGGCCGACGGGTGGAGACGCACGTTGATCCCCAAGGTCTTGACATCGCACGGCTCTATGCCTATGACGCCAACGGCAACGTCGTTAATGCTACCGATGGCAATGGCAACACGACGCGGTATGTCTACGATGCCGACAACCGCCTTGTCTACACAATCGATGCAGCCGGCGACGTTCAGCAAAACACCTATGACGCACAAGGCCAGCTGACCAACACAACGGCCTACGTCAATTGCATCAGCCTGGCGGGGCTGAGCAATGCACCTTCGTTGGCTGATGTCGCCAGCCGTATCAGCGCCAACTCTGCTCAAGATAGCTCGCAGAGCCGGGTGTACGACAACGATGGTCGCCTGAATTACACGGTGGACGGGACCGGCAGCGTGGTCCGCTACTCGTACGATGCCAATGGCAACGTCGTGGACCGTGTTGCATACGCCAATGCGATCCCCACTGGAACGCAGGCCACGGAAGCTGCGTTAGGCGCTGCTGTGACTACCATCGCGGACGCCTCGCGCGATGTGCATGTCCGCAACATCTACGATGCCGGCAATCGGCTGATTTGGAGCGCCGACGGAACCGGTGCCGTCATTCAGCGTAGCTACGACGCCAACGGTAACTTGGTCAAGCAAGTCGCCTACGCGAATCGCATCGCCAGTGGCGCGTCGGCTGACAGCGTCGCCGCCAGCGCAGACGACCGTGTCACGCTGATGGCCTATGACAGCGCCAACCGCCTGACCTGGCAAGTGGATGCAATGGGTGGTGTCACCCACCTTGTGTACGACGCGAACGGCAATGTGGCGGAGCGGATTTCGTATGCCAATCGTGTTGCCTCACCTGGGGCGGGTGCTGTACTGACCGCGGCTTCTATCGCATCTGCCGTAACGTCTGATTCGGCAAACGACCGAACCGCACGCGCGGTATTCGACGCGGCCAACCGCCAGATTTTCAGTGTCGATAGCACGGGCGCCGTAGTTGAGACACGCTACGACGCGGACGGGAATGCGGTTCAGACCACAGCCTACGCCAACCGCATCGATAGTGGTGTCCTGCCACAAGTGGCTCTTCTTTCCGACATGCAGAGTCGACTGCAGCCGAACGCCGCAAACGACCGCACGACTCGCCACGTCTTTGATACCGCAGGCCGGCCCGTTTACGCCATCGACGCGCTGGGTAACGTGCAGCAGACGGAATACGACGGCGCGGGGCGTGTGGCCAGCACGACGCTCTATGCGAATGCCATTCCACTGAACACGCTGGCCACTGAGGCGAACGTGTCAGCGGCCATCCGGGCCAACGCAACGGTTGATCAGACCAACGTATTCAGCTACGACGCAGCAGGGCACCTGACCAGCAGTACGGACCCTCTTGGGAATACCGAGACGTACACTTGGAACGGCGTTGGCGACAAGCTGAGCTACACCAATAAGAAGGGCGATACCTGGACGTACGCGTACGATGCGGCCGGGCGCATGGTGTCTGAAACGTCGCCGGCTGTACCGTTGGTGACTGTGGGGGTAGGCGCCAGCGGGAAGCTTGCCATCAGCCAGGCTGGGTCTGCGCCGGTCATCACGCGTCTGGCATACGACGCACTGGGCAACCTGATTAGCCGTACCGAAGCGGCAGGGCGGCCCGAGGAGCGCACGACCCAGTATCGATACGATGCACTGGGGCGCCAAATTCAGACGATCTACCCGACGGTTGGCGTTTACAACGCAGCCGCGGATGATCTTGCCAGCAATGGTGCTGACGGTGTTGCCGCGCGCACCGACGCGGTCCGGCAACTGAGCACCAGCGTTATCTATGACGCATTTGGCGATGCGGTGTCGAATGTCGATGTAGCCGGTAACGTTAGCTACAAGACCTACGATGCGCTAGGTAGGGTGTCCTATGACGTAGACGCGGTGGGTTACGTCACGGGTTACGGACGCAATACGTTCGGCGACGTGACGGCGCTGACGCGTTATGCAGGTGGGACTGCGCTCGAGACCGCCGGTGCACTAGCGCTGAGCACGGAGCAAGTTTCGCTTGCAGTTGCTGATCTTGACCACAGCAACGATCGTACGATCGTCACGCAGTACGATCAGTTGGGTCGAGCCATTCAGGTCACGCAGCCGCCGACCTGGGTCAGTAACGGGCCGAGCTACATGGCTTCGGCCGTTACGCGCAACACGTACAACGCCTTTGGGCAACTGCTCCAAAGCGCGGCGCTGGCGGACCCTACCACTAATACCTGGGCCACGACCACGCATTACTTCGATCAGGATGGCCGTGAAACGGCGACTGTCGATGCTCTGGGCTATGTCACCACGCAAGCTTATGATGCCGCTGGCAATGTGGTTCGGCGCACCGAATTTGCCAACGCCACGTCGAACTGGTCGATTGGCAGCCTCACAATGCCGGCTGTCAGTAATGACGACCGCATCACGGCGACCACCTACGATCAGAACAACCGCAAGACGAGCGAGACGCGAGTCAATGTCGAATACAGTCCAAGCGACAACGGTATATCGACACGTGGCGACCTGACTACCTCGTATGGATACGACGCAGTCGGCAACCTGACACGTACGACCGACGCGAAGGGGCACAGCACCTATACCTACTACGATGCGATGGGTCGCACGGTTGCCGTTGTAGCCCCCGTGCGAGCAAACACGGACGATGGCTTACCTCTTACACCACTGTCTGTGTTCTATCGCGATGCACTGGGTAACGCGGTCGTCCGGATCGATTTCGCTAGGGGCGCCGCGAGCGCATCAGAATCAGGGTATGTGCCTGGCGCAGCAAGTGGGGACGACCATGTCACCTTCAATCAATACGATAGCCACGGCAACCTGACGCAGACAACAGATGCCGGCGGTAATAACCACTATTACTCGTACGACGCCTTCGGGCATCTGGCCAAGCAATGGATGGGAGTGACGGGCAACGATGGCGTTACCCATACGCTGTTTTCTGCCTTCCAATACGACGCCCTGGGCCGCCAGACCGACATCATCACCCCGGCTTCAACCAGCGTAGTGGCTGATGGCACGATCGAGACGATCAGCCAGCAAGCTGCGGGCGTCATTCACACCCGTATGGCCTACAACGGCTTTGGGGAGATGATCCTGCGCGGAACCGGCAGCGGGGACATAAGCGGAGTCGATGGCGTCATGCACATCGAGTCGGCAGTCGCAACCGGAGGCAAGGTCGGCGGCGACGATTTCGCCTGGCAGGAGCACTTCGACTATGACGCGGCCGGCCATCTGTGGCGCACCAACAGTGGCGACGGTGTTGAAAAAGTCTTCCTATACAACCTACAGGGGTATCAGACAGCCCAGATCACGAGTAAGGGTCAGGTGAATGGGGCGAGTGACCTTGGCGTGGATCTGACGGGGTTCAGCAGCGCGCGGGATGTAGAGCTATTCGGCTTTGAGACGACCCTCGAGCGCCGTACAGACAGCACACGTGACCTACTTGGCCGCGTAACACAGGAGACATTGCCGGCGCGCTTTGCGCAGAACGTCGGATCGGTCAGGCCCGTCGTATACCAAACCTACGACAGGTGGGGCAATGTGGCCTCTCAAAGCGACGTGCGAAACGCCGCTTGGATCACGACGTTCCGGTACAACGCCAACAACCAGGTTATTGAGGAAACACAACCTGACGGCAATGGCGCGATCACTCAGGACAGCCCCGTGACCCGTCTGTTCTACGATGCGCTGGGTCAGCAAGTAGGCGTACTTGACGCAAACGGGCACTTCAATGGAAAGGTGTGGGATGCGGGCGGCAACCTCGTCGAGGAGGATCATGCGGACGGAGGCACAGTTCAGTATGACTACGACGCATTCGGAAACCGCACGGTTGCCGTTGACGCGATGGGTAATACCACCCGATACGCGTACGACAGCCTGGGCCGGAACACAGCCGTCATCAACGATGTCGTCAACCAATACACCGTAGACGGCAACAACAACGTCACCGGCGTTCAGTCCAACGACGTCGTCTCCATGACGTACGACCAGGCCGGGCGCAAGCTTTCCACGACGAACGGCAACGGCGAGACTACGCGGTTCACCTACGACCTGCGGGGCAATGTCGTCGCAACGACGCAGCCAATGGGCGAAGTCAGCCGCGCAGCGTTTGATGCTCTGGGCCATCAAATCGGTGCCCTTGACGCCAACGGCGCGTTGGCGACGTGGGGCTACGATGTGTTCGGCCAGTTGAAGGCGCATACCGACATCGGTGGCGCGGTGTATTCGTTCCAGTATGACAATGCACGGCAACTGATTACACAGAGCAATAATCACAACCAACTGCTCTACTATCAATACGACTCGGCCGGCCAGCTAGTGCAGATCACGGATGCGGGTACGGGCCATATCACGCAGTACGACTACAACCTGGCGGGCAAGCACGTCCACGAGCGTACTTTCCTCAATACCGGGGCCGCGACTTACCAAGATCAGACGCTGGCGTATGACACGCTGGGCCGCTTGGCGCAAGTGAATACGGCGGACGGCACGGTAAGCCTGCACTTTGAGTACGACAAAGTCGGTAATCGCGTTCTCCAGCAGACGAGCCACACCACGTACACCACCACAACGGACTATGAGTACGTGGTGACCGGCTACGACGAAGCGGGATCGCCGCAGTACGCGTACATGCCGGTTCAGCACAGTGTGCCGACCACCACCACGCAGAACCTGTGGTACGCCTATGACAGCATGAACCGCCAGATTCTGGTGGATGGTGCAGTCAACAACAATGCAACGGACATCGCCAACGTGGTCGGCGGCCAGGGCCACATCCTGACCTACGACAAGAACGGCAACCGCACCAGTGACATGAGCTGGGGCGAGCAGGTGGTGCGCCAGGAGAACATCATTGGTTATGATGAATCCGGGCACGCCGTTAGCAATGGCGTGAACTACGTCAACCATGCAGGCCGGATCACCGAGTACTACACCTATGACAGGATGAACCGCCTGTCGACGGTATCGACCGGCGCGTTCGACCAGAACTGGCAGGCGCTATCGATCCGGGAGAGCATTCTTCTCGACACGCGCAAGTACGACGGCGCGTCGCGCGTGGTGGAAAGCGGCCCGGCCGGGCACTTGTCGAATGCGTACATCCAGGCGTTGACCAACGGCAAGAGCGACGCTAACGGTGCGGTGACACGCGTCTCGCACTACGACGCGGACGGTCACCTGCTCAGCCTGCACACCACCAAGCCGGACGGCTCGTTCAGCAGCGATCAGGTGTATGAGAAGGTCAACACTTGGCAGACCCAGGAGCAAGTGCAGACGGGCACGGACGAATCCGGCGCGCCAATCTACATCACCCAGACCGTCACCCACACGTCCACCAGCAGCGGCTATGACGCCGCAGGCAACGTCACCAACTACCGGATCACCGACAGCAGCGGTGTGACGGAAACCTTCAGCACCACTTACACCAAGTTCGAGGGCTACAAGGAAGCGAGCGTCACTGGCTTCCGTAGCGACAATGCCGGCCAGAGCGGGACCACGCTCGACCACTACGACGTCAATGGCAACCTGATCGAAGTCGAAGACACGACCAAGGATGCCAACAGCCGCGTCTTCGTCAACGACGCCAACGGCAACATCTTGCAGAAGACGCAGCAGGGCAATGTCCTGCAGCAACTGGTGGTGGACGGCCAGGTGTATGGCACCTACGGCACGGGCGTGGACCCGACCAAGCCGACCAACGACAACGGCGACCCGAACTACGCGGACCTGACCAACTTCAACCTGAGCTACCAGCCGATCACGAACGCCTACCCGGGCGCGGCGACGGGCCAGTACACGATCCGCAGTGGCGACACTCTGCGCTCCATTGCGCAGTCGGCGTACGGTGATGCCGAACTGTGGTACCAGATCGCGGACGCGAACGACCTGCGCAGTGACAACGACTTGCGCGTGGGCCAGACGCTGACGATTCCGAACCGGGTGGCGTCGGCACACAACACGAGCAGCAGCTTCAAGCCGTACGACCCGGGCAAGGTTGTGGGGGACACCACGCCGAACTTGCCGGTGCCGCAGCAGGATAGCGGCGACGGCGGCGGGTGTGGCGTGATCGGGCAGATCGTGATGATCGTGGTGGCGGTGGTGGCCACGATTTATACCGCAGGCGCCGCTGCAGGGGCGTTTGCCGCCGCCGAGACGGGCGCAGAGGCGGGTGCCGTTGCGGCTACTGAGGCAGGAGTGGAAGCGGGCGCTGAGGCTGGAACGTTGGGGGCGACCGAAGGAGTTGCTGCTGACGCGGCGGCAACATCGATCGGAGGCACGTTCAGCGCAGGGCTGTCAGTTGTGCAAGGTGGTTACGGAATAGCAGGTTTGGGCTACGCAGCGATTGGCGGGGCCGTTGGGTCGATTGCTAGTCAAGCGGTCGGCAATCTGATTGGTGCACAGCACGGCTTTAGCTGGGATCAGGTCGCACTCAGCGCCATAGGCTCCGGCGTGAGTGCTGGTATGGGGTCGGTCTTCGGTACCGGAGGCGGTCTTGCAACTGGAATCGGACGGGCAGCCGCAGGCAGCGTCGTTACGCAGGGTATTGAGGTAGCGGTTGGGCTGCAGCACTCATTCAGTTGGCGGCAAGTTGCTATGGCCGCAGCCAGCAGCGCTGTGGGCTCGGTGGCGGGTAGCGCAGCCAATACGGCCATGGGCTACAACCCGCAACAGGCGTTTGACTTCAGCAAGAGCCTGATCTCGGGGGCTGTATCGAGCCTTGCAAGCGGAACCGCGATGGCGGTGATGCGCGGTGGCAAGGTGCAGATCGAGCAGGTTGCCGTGGATGCGTTTGGCAATGCGCTGGGTCAGAGCCTTGCGGAAAATGCGGGCAGTCAGAGCAACTCGCAGCAAGAGGGCGTGCTGGATCAAGCGATCGAGCAGCAGGTGCCGCCAGCGTGGAACGGTGGGCCGCAAACGGCTCAAGGCGGGCAGGTGACGCCGGGTCAGGCCGTGTTCATCTATGGCCGGGATAGTAACGAGGAGGTTCCCATTCCCGCAGCGCATGAGGGGGATGCAGATCGCGTCGTTCAGTTTACTAACCAGTTGATGAACAACGGAGCGTTTACATACGTGCCAGGCCCGGAGTATGCGCCCATCGCGACGCTGGCTGCTAACGATGTGAAGGAGCCAGGGCAACCTGTGGTGACGTCGGATGCCGGTGGAGGCGGTGCCAACGAACTCGCACCTGTCGTCATAACAGGTAGCAACAGTATGTTGTACCGAGATGGAAGAGGGGCGGCAATTTCAGAGCAATCCTTGGCGGACGGCACGGTGGTCAAAACCTATGCCAATGGGTATAGCGTGACTGACCCGCAAACAGGGAAAATCACCTTTACGCCTGCGGACATGTCCGGGCTAGGTGCGACGCTTTCGGGTAATGACTACAACTTTGTTAGCAAGCGGGCGGCCGAACTTGACTCGAATTACGACAGCCCGGGTGCATGGCATGATTTCAAGGTTGGATTGGATAACCTACTCGGGATCACCCCCAATCCAGTTAGATCCATTGATCAAGAGGCTGAGTTAGCTGCCCTGCAAGGGATCGCGCGCACGCGTGTGGATGCAATTTCGAATCCAAGTAAGTACGATCCGACGCTGGCGGCAGTCGATACGGCTGCAGGAGGCTTGGTAGGCGCGGCTGCAGTTATCGCGACGCAGAACTCTGATCCAGAGAGAAGGCAAGACGTTCTGACGCTGGCAAGAGCAGCAGATGGGACACTCTTTGCGTTTGGTTCGGCCGGCGCTGCCAAGGTAGGGATGCCGTCTGCGCTAGAATACCAGGGCGCCCAAGATAAACTTAAACCAGAATGGGGCGGTCCTGTCGACTACAGCAAGTTGGAGGATCCGGCCAGTGTTGGACAGGGCAAGAATTTCACGCAAGCGCAAAAGCAGAATATATACATACAGAATATTCAGGCCAATGGAGGGGTACTTCGTTCTGATCTAGATGGTGAAATACTTGTGCTGCCTAGTAAGAGTCAATCTGGTGTAACGCCACCAACAAATGAGGCTCAAGTTGATCACGTCGTACCTCGTCGACCGTCTGATCCTATGGTTTCTCCGGGCTCTAACAGTTACAGTAATGCTGCTGTACTTTCGAGGGCTCAAAACAGAGACAAATCGAATGACTAGGAGTGATTGTGTTTGAATGGAAATTTACGGATCCACCAAATGTCGCTGTCATTGCAGATCGCGAGATTGCCAAGGGGGATCGCTGGATCGCCCATGTCTTTCATGACGCGGAAGACGGGGCGTGGCAGTTTCATACAGATTCGCTAAAAGGGAGTAGTGAAGTCCAATCGATGGTGGTTAGTTTGCGGGCGATTGTTCAACTAGATCCGTCGATTCTGGAACTTGCGGACCTCCCTCTCGGCTGGCACGCATGGCGCGACACAAAAAATTCTGCATGGCAACGGAAACCTGCGAACTCAGAGTGATCCGCGCGGGTACCAAAGCCGGAGCAGCATAGCGCGCCGCCGGTAGTGCGCTGGGTGGGCGCTTGGCCGAAAATGCCGATAGCACCAATAGTTGGCAAAACCGGCATGCTGGGCCAGAAGATTGCGGAGTGGCAGCTACCGCCGATCTGGAGTGCACCGGGCCATTGCTCTGATGTTGCCTGGATTGGGCTGTTGTATGGCTTTTATGGTCCGTCGGCGCCGGCACCCAACTATGGAGCCGGCACGAGAACCAACAGTATCTTTGCGGACCTCAACGGAGACACATCCGACGCGCCGACTGCGCCGAGCTACAACGTGTGGCTGATGCGGAGTGTTCGAGTTGTTTTATGTAGCGGGGGACCTGCCAGAAGACGCATGAGTGATTTGCCCGTCAAACGTTGACCGCATAACTAGGGAGGTTGCTGTGAATGTGTTCCTGCCCTTAGCGAAGTAAATGCGCTACAGGCTCACGGTTGCTCTTCGCCGGTCTGCGCGCCAGCGCTAGGACTCGCCCGCTCAAAGGTCCTCCGGTCCACCCCGTGGCACTCGTCCTCGTTCTCGTGCACTTGCTTGGTTCCGTCCAGCACGTTGAGGGGCCACTCGGCAGCGCTTGAATGCCATTCGTCGTGCTGCTGGTCGGCGGGCACGGCTGCTGAAGTGCCCAATTGATCGGGGTGATCGGTCATCGAAATCCCGTGTTTGATCGCGTCAGCGGCGAGGCGCTGGATACTGCAAGCGTGCACCGGCGCCGGGACATGGAGGCGAGTCTGATTACGCATGGAGCCTGGCGGCAGCTTGCGCTGCTGTTCTCTGTGCCTGCGGCACCAAAAACGCACATCGATGCCATCACCTCCAAAATGTGGGTTGCTTGGGTTGGTTTGAATTGGGCAGCGGTTGTCGATGAAGGGGCCAACAGCCGGCTGCGCGTGTATGGAAATAGCCTCGTGTGGTTAGGGGGAAAGGGGCGAACTAGAAAACTCACTAAGAAAAATGAGGAAACCGATGTTCTTGAGTAGGACTACTACCGTTGTGGCTCTTTGCGCCATGCTTTTCGGCTGCGCAACCTCCGGTCGAATCGGTGAGCTACCGGCTATTCCTGCGGATGTCTCCGCATCTAAATTGGTGCTGATCCGATCGAGTAGCTTGGTCGGTGCCACAAATAGCTACTACGTCGCCTTGGACGGCAAGGATATTTTCTCCATCCGTTCGGGCGAGAATACACAGTTCGCTATTCCGATGGGCTCGCACACGGTGTCGGTTAAGTGCTTCGGGGGCTGGTCACCGACCTGGAAAGAAGATGGCATCCAATTCGCGGCAGCGGCCAGCGAGGCGAACTACTTTGAAATCAGTCCAAACCTGACGTGTGCGAAGATCGTCCAGATCGATTCCGATGGGGGAAAGAGACAACTGGCAGCAACGAAGTTTGTCAGTCCAACGACGGTGTCGAACAAGTAGCTCGCTGGAGCAGGTGACGCTGAGACCAGAAGCTCTGAACTGAAGCGAGAGAACTAGGTATGGCTTCAACGCCTCAACATCAGCATGACGCTGCGCCTACCGTGCCACCGACCGATTCATCTACAAGGATCCCCCGAGATCTGCTCGGTATATCAACTGCCGTACAGGCTGGCTTCACGGTGCGGTACGGCTGGGCCTACTGGGAGTTGACACGCGTTGGCGTGACGTCCTTGTTGACCGCCTTGATTTCAACGATCTCGTGTGTGCTGCTTTATGTGGGGATTGTTCGGTTGCTTACCGGCCGTAGGGTCAAGCACAGCCTGCTGCTTGCAACCACCGGGTTTGCTTGGTCGTTTTTTGGATGGGGTGTTCGCTACAGTTGGTCTCACCCATTTCTTCTCGGAGCAATCGTTGGCACAGTTGCATGGTGGTGGGCGGTGAAAATGCCTACTAAGCCGTGCTCCGTAGAAACCGGCAGGCAATGAGGGGCGCCGTCGGGTGGCCGTCGCTACCTGCGATGACCAGTCTCATCTGCGTCGTCCTTCTTGCGATTGGCTTGCTCATGTATACCTTCCGACTCTTAGACAACAGGCGAATGCGCCGGCTTGCTTCCGCAGAGGATGTCACCTCATCGTTAGCACAAGGTGCTGCGTGAATCTGGCCCAGTAGCAATGGACCGCAGATTGTGTCCAGCGGTAAAGCGCCGTACCGCGTGGCAGTGTCCTTGTGGAATCGCTGGTGCTGCTGGCCGATGGTGTTGAGCGTGGTGGGCGTACTCAACCGCTGAGTGTGTCTGCTGGCGTGCGCCTCACCCACTCGTGCATATTGAGGTTGGGATTGACGCACGGCCAACCTCACGCTAGGTTCATGACAGTCTTGTTGCCGCTCCGGCGGAGGATTAAATCGCTGCCTGGCTGAGTGCGCGTGGTGCGGTAGTGCCTCAGGCTCCGGTTGTGGCCCCTGAATACTTCCGCCATGGGAAGTTGCGGGTGGCGGGTGTTTGGGGGGGCAACCCCGAGACGGGCAGTGCGGTCCGGACGCCTACGCATTTGCGAAGCGCACACTGAGTGACCTGTTGACTGCGCGTCGCTGAAGGACAACGATCGCCAAGTGTGGATCACTCGCCAGGATGCTGCTTTTGCGCGTTGCATCATGGATGCCAAGCAACACTCCAGCGCCTGCGCTGCCCGCGCACCGGCAAAGTTGAAAGCTCTCTATGCCAACCAGCAAGCGGCAGCCTTGCTCCATGGTGGTGACTTCGTGGCCGCGCGCCGTGAGTTTCATGCCATTGCTGCCACGTCTGACCTGCCGATGCGCGCTTGGGCCATGCTGGGAAGCTGTGCCGATCGGCAGGCGAACTGGTAAATCTGACTTCAATATCTTTCAGAATGAGTGGGATCGGGCTCCCGCTAGCATGGCGGGCTTTACGGCAACGTGCTCAATTCATCAGATGTCTGCGTACCCCGAAGCAATAGATGGGCTCCCCTTGGACGCGCTGGCTACTTGGAAGCGCCTACGTCAAAGAAAACGCGAACAGTGGACTGCCCGCTATTGGCGGAAAAATGTGGCAGGCGAGGCCTCCCTGAATGCGGATGGCTATGTGACTACCGTTAAGGCAGGGACCAATGCTTGGTGCTTCGAGATTCGCGCGATTAGGACGACAGAGATTTGCCAATCGGGCGATGGATATCGTTCCTCTGAGAGTGCCCGTTTAGCGGCGTTTGATGCGATTACCGACCTGCTATTGAAGCAAGCTGAGCTGCGGGGGTGCGCAAGCACAGCAACCCAGAAATTGTGATAGTCATCATGGCGCGGCATACAGGTGGCCTAGATACGACCTCGTCCAAGACCCACTATCTGGCGTGCATGAGACGCTGAGGCCGGGTGCCGCCCCTAACATCGAACGTTGCACGAAACGAGCCTCTCCATCATGACGCAAACACCTCAATCCTTGTCTTTGCCCAGCGATCGCTGGGATGCGATAGAAACACCGTTCGAAGGCGACGTCTTGGGCCGACGGCGCTTGGCCGAGCAACTGACGGGCTATCTCGCACGCCTGCGTACGGGCGCGGTGATCGCCCTTGATGCTCCATGGGGCGAGGGCAAGACCTGGTTCGCGCGCCACTGGTCCGCCTATCTTCGCCGAGAAGGTTTCCGCTTCGGCTGGATCGACGCCTTCGAAAACGACTACGTTGAAGATCCGTTTCTCTTGCTAGCGGCCGAGGTGCGGCGCCTGAGTGCGGCCGACCAATCGCTGGCCGAGCGTTTGGGTAGCCAGGCGGCTCAGGTCGGCAAGGCCTTGATGCCGATGGCTGCCAAGATGACCCTCAATCTGGTCGGCAGGGCGGTTGGCACGGAGGATCTCGTTGGAGAATGGGGAGAGCAACTCGCGAAAGCGGGGGACAAGGGCGGCGATGTGGCGCAGGCCTGGGTCAAACAGCGCATCGAGCAGCATGACAAGGAGCGCGATTCGATGCGCGCCTTCCGCCGCGAATTGGAAACCTTTGCCCGGGGTACAGACGACAAACCCGTGGTCATCATCATCGATGAGCTGGACCGCTGCCGCCCGGCCTTCGCGGTCCGTTTGCTCGAGCGTATCAAGCACTACTTTGAGGTGCCGAATCTCGTCTTTGTCTTGGTCATGAATCGACGCCAGCTAGAGACTGCCGTCAAAGGCGTGTACGGTGCGGAAACCGACGCTACGATCTATCTGGGCAAGTTTCTGCACCTGTCGCTCGCGTTGCCGCGGGTCCGTTCTTGGGAGTTGGACCACGGTTCGCATTTCATGCGTGGCTTTGTCGCCCATGTCCTGCGTCGCTATAACTTCCAGGACAATAGCGGCGATCTCGGGCGCTACCTGACCGTCTGGGCCGAGGCGTTTCATTTGTCTCTGCGAGACGTCGAGCGGGCGAGCGCAATGTGTTTCTTGGTGGAACCGCGCTGGCCGGCCTTGTTGACTTTCCTCGTTGCACTACGGGTTAAACATCCCGAACTGTTCGATGGCATTCGCCGGGACGATTCCGAAGCGAATGAGCAGGGTGTTGCCCTTTTACAAGAGGTGGTACGGCAGATTGCACAACTTGAAGGGTGGGTCTCCGACTATGTGCAAGCTCTCACCAGTCTGGTCTCACTGGCGCAGCTCCGCGATGATGAGACTGCTCTTAAAGACGAGGAGTCTCGATTGATTTTTGGGCAGGGCATGATCCGCAGTGTAGCGAGGGTGCCCGTCAAGACGATGCGTAGGCTTATGCAGAGCCTTGATTTTGACGTGCAATAGTGCACCAACGGTCTGCACATCCAGGAACAACACGGGGAATCACCCAAGATGGACTTGCTGAAATCGCTGGTGGAGTTTGCCCAGAAATCGAAGGCCGCGGCCTTCGGTTTGGTGATGGCAGCGCTGTTGTTTATTGGGGGACCGCACTATGCGCCAGGTGTGATACCGGAGCTTCCCAAGGAATGGGCATGGGCGCCGTGGTTTGTGCTCGTGTTCTGCGGCGCTCTGTTGGGGATTTCGGTGCTCTTGGGTGGAGCGTGGCTGTTATGGCGCGCGGTTCGCGGTGTGTATCGCTGGGTGGCGGCGCGCGGAAAACTTGAGGATGACGAAGTGCGTTTTTTGCTGACCTTGGGTAAGGCAACTGACCACACGATCTATCTCGGGCGTCTGGCGCTCAGTAATCCCGGTCACTCGGCGCTCGAGTTCCAGTCGACCGCGGACAAATTGACTCGGCGGGGGCTGATCAATCGCAACCCGTGGGATAACGATATTTGCAGCTTAACGGTTGCGGGACGAGGACGTACGTTGCAATTGCAACGGGAAATGGGCGCGTCGAAACCTCGACCCTTGCGAAAGGGAGACTGGGTCCGGCATCACGAGAGCGGGCGAGCGATGCGTGTAGCGCAGACCCCGAACGCGATCGGTCTGGCGGTCGATGCCGCCTCGGTGCCGGTCATCTGCGAGTGGCATGAAGCGGATGGTCAGATCGCGAGAAGCCCGTTCCATCCTGATGCACTTGAGCGGATAGATTCGCCCCAATGAACGATCGACCACTTTCATAAGTGTCCAGGAAAACTTAGATCACGTATCTGTGGCGCACATGACCATTCCTCCGGCCCGCGTCCAGTTTACCGTGCTGGTTCTTCAATGACCGGATGTTGACTAGAACGACATTGCAGCATGGGACGTAGTAGCAGACCTCGCAAAACTTACCGCCCTCGCACGCACAACGCTGCGACGGCGCTCCGCACGCAGCCGTGGCTGCTTGACACAACGTTCGGTCCGCTCAGTGAGGTGTTGGAGCATATAGCTCGTGGTGGCGAACTGCATGAGACCGACCACGGAGCCTTGATTTATGTATCTCCCAGCAGCCACAAACCATATGAGGTGGCGGCGACGATCAGGGCCTACGTGGAGATTTTCACCGTACTGCGTTCTCGCGATCCGGTTTGTCCGGATGTGGAGCCCCTTCGGCAGGCGATGCAAGATATCAACGGAGGTGAGGTTAGCGAGGCGGTTGTGATGGCGGCGCTGGAGTGTCTGACGGTGTTGCGCTCGTACGCTGCTGGCAAGCCTTCGGAGGTCATCGCGGACGCAGCTCAGAGCGTTTTACTCCGATTGCATATGGACGCTGCGGAGAAGCCCGCAGAGGACGACACGCACGACACGGCGGCGGAGAGTCGCCGCTGATGATGAGCCCCCAAGGGATCGAGATCCCATGGGGAGCTTTGCAGTTGATCGTATCGGGGAGGAGCTTGCCGTGTCAGCCGGTGTAGACGTGTTCAGCCCACGCTTCCATCAGCGGTCGTCGTTGTTCAAGTAGGTCCGTTCGGTGGTACGCGGCTTCAACCTTGTTCGCAACAGTATGAGCGAGAGCACGTTCAGCAAGGTCTCGCGCATAGCCGCTTTCGCTTGCCCAATCGCGGAAGCTGGAGCGGAAGCCATGAGCGGTTGCAATCCGCCCAGGGGTATCACTCTCCGCCTTGACGCGGCGAAGCAGCGCGGTGAGCGTCATGTCGCTCAGCACCTTTTCTCGCGGCGACGGAAAAAGCAGGGTTTCGTGCAACTGGTGCTGCTTCAGGGTCTTAATCAGAGTCAGCGCCTTTTCAGATAGCGGAACACGATGGGGTTCATTGGCCTTCATGCGAGCTGCCGGGATATTCCATACTCGCGCGTGCAGGTCAAACTCGCTCCACGTTGCGCCGCGCACCTCACCGCTGCGTGTTGCTGTCAGGATCAGGAATAGCAGAGCCGCACGCGTGCTATCGCCGACCTCATGTTCCGCGAGATGCACCGTGACGAATTTTGGTACTTCCCGCCAAGGCATGGCGGGTTGATGCTCGGATTTAGCGGACTGCTTGGGTAGAAGGTGATCCACAACGCTCACGGGATTTGCCGTGATATGGCCGTGAGCCCATGCCCACTGCATGACGGCGTGCATCCGCTGCCGAGTGCGGCTGGCGGTCTCCGCCTTCGTCAACCAGATCGGGCGGAGGACTTCTGCGCAATCGGCGGGACTGATAGCGTCCAGCTTGCGGTTTCCAAGTTTGGGAAAGACGTAGGTCTCAAGCGTGCTGATCCACTGTGCAGCATGCTTTTCGTTCTTCCAGCCTGGTTTGAGGTCTTCATGGACCTGCCGGGCAGCTTTCTCAAAGGTGAGGGCGGCAGCGGCGACAACTGCCGCCTCGCGCTCCCGGTTGCGCTGGTCAATGGGATCTTCGCCATTGTCGATGAGCTTACGCATGGCGAGCGCCTTTTCGCGTGCTTCCGCGATCGACGTTTCGGGGTAGGTGCCGAGGCCGGCGTCTCGACGCTTGCCGGTCACCGGACTGGTGAAGCGCAGCGTCCACTTGCAGCCGGATTTGGTTGGCGACAGCAGCAGCCCAGTTACCTTTCCATCGAAGACCGGCTTGTCGTCCGGCTTGAGCGCTCTTGCTTGTTTGTCAGTTAGCATCGGTTTCTAGCCCATCATGCGGCCCATCAGCAGACGCTGGATGGTGTTGGAAGTTGCTAGCGTAGATTGGATGCTTGGATGATGCAACCTATTGAATTATTAGACAATATTTGGATTTGCTTGGCGTCCGCTGGATCTGAATATGGCGGTCTCCGTCTCCGCCAGTTTGGCGCTTCTCGCGGGAAGCGCATCTAACAGGCGGATGCGAGTCGAGCTGACGTGACGGCTCGCATTGCAATGCACGTCAAAAAGCCCGCATGGTTTGCGCCATGCGGGCTTTTTCTTTGTCTGCGTTGCTTGCACATGCGCCACCCGAAGATGGCGCGTGCACGCGTTCAGCGCATCAGCCTTGGCCGACGCTCTCCGGCACGCCTGCGGTCACGTTGAAGCCGCAGTCGACGTAGGTGATCTCACCGGTCACGCCGCTTGCCAGGTCCGACAGCAGGAAGGCGGCCACGTTGCCGACTTCTTCAATGGTGACGTTACGGCGCAGCGGGGCCACGTCTTCCATGTACTTGAGCAGCTTGCCGAAATCCTTGATGCCCGACGCGGCCAGCGTCTTGATCGGGCCAGCCGAGATGCCGTTGGCACGGATGCCCTTCGGACCCAGCGCGCCAGCCAGGTAGCGCACGCCAGCTTCCAGCGACGCCTTGGCCAGACCCATCGTGTTGTAGTTCGGGACGATGCGCTCAGCGCCCAGGTAGGTCAGGGCGAGCAGCGAGGCATTGGGCGAGAGCATCGGCAGGGCAGCCTTGGCCAGTGCCGGGAAGCTGTATGCCGAGATGTCGTGCGCGATGCGGAACGACTCGCGCGACAGACCATCGATGAAGTTGCCGGCAATCGCCTCACGCGGTGCAAAGCCGATTGAATGCACCAGGCCGTCAAAGCGACCCCAGTGTTGGCCGAGGTCTTCGAACACCTTGGCGATCTGCTCATCGCTGCCGACGTCGCAGTCGAACACCAGCTTGCTGTCGAACTCGTTGGCGAATTCAGTAATGCGGTCCTTGAAGCGTTCGCCGACGTAGGTGAAGGCCAGTTCAGCGCCTTCGCGCTTGCAGGCGTTGGCGATGCCGTAGGCGATCGAGCGGTTGGACAGAAGGCCGGTAATCAGAATGCGCTTGCCAGCGAGGAATCCCATGGTTTCTCCGTACAAATGTGGGGCACCGTCGCGCTCGCATGCCACTGTGGTCACTCAGCAGCGGTATCCGGGGCGCGAGGCAATAAGGTCGGCGCGATCATACCGGAAAGCGCTGGGCGTCTGCGCTTTTGGCCGCTGCTGCATTCGCTGCCGCGTCAGCCTTGTCAATGCGGGACGATCCCCGGGCCAGAATTGACGGGAAAGCCTGGAGAGGGCGTTAGAATTGTCTGAAACAGGTTTTCATACAGTGATCGATCTGGATCAACGCATGCAGGGACAACGGGGGCAAAGGGCGCAATGAGCGCAATGGGCGTACTTGCAGCGGCACACAAGCCATCTTGGCAACTCCGTCGACGACTCCTGGCAGCGCTGGCCTGCCTGGGGGCGACCCTCTGTGCGGCACCGACCTGGGCGGCACATGGCTATGCGGAATACGGCGATCTCAAATATCCGGCCGGTTTCTCGAACTTCGGCTACCTGAATCCGAAGGCGCCCATTGGCGGCATGCTGCTGCTCGGCAATCCAGACCGGCGCACGAGCTTCGACAAGTTCAACCCGTTCACCATTAAGGGGACGTCCGCACCGGGGCTGAACCAGCTTGTGTTCGAGACCCTGCTCATCACAAGCTGGGACGAAACCGCCAGCGGCTACGGCCTGCTGGCTGACGACGTGACGGTCGCGCCTGACGAACTCTCGGTCACGTTCCATATCAACCCGCGTGCACGTTTCTCCAATGGCGACCCGGTGCGCGCCTCCGACGTGAAGTACTCCTACGACATGCTGATGGGCAAGGGCGCCAGCCCCGCCTATCGCAGCATGACTGCGGATGTGTCCAAGATCACGGTGGTGGATGCCGCCACCATCCGCTACGACTTCAAGCGCCGCAACAAGGAACTGCCGTTGATCGTTGGTGGGCTGCCGGTGTTCTCGCCCAAGTGGGGCAAGGGCAGCGGCAAGCCGGACGATCCGGACGGTGGCAAGGACGTTGCCTTCGACAAACTGACGTTCCAAGATCCGATCGCCAGCGGTCCGTATACCGTCGAGCGCTTTGACCCATCGCGCGGCATCACTTTCCGGCGCAATCCAAACTACTGGGGCCGTGATCTGAATGTCCGGCGCGGCTCGTTCAACTTCGAGCGCATCCAGTACAAGCTCTATAAGGACCAGACGGCACGCCTGGAAGCATTCAAGGCTGGCGAGTATGACGCCATGGTCGAGTACCTCGCCAAGAACTGGGCCAAGAGCTACGTGGGTGTGAAGTTCCGCAGCGGCGAGTTGATCAAGAGTGAATTCCCGCATCGCAATGGCGCGGGCATGCAGGGTTTCCTGATGAATCTGCGCAGGCCGTTGTTCAAGGACCTGCGGGTGCGTAAGGCGCTCACACTGGCGCTGGATTTCGAGTGGCTCAATCGTCAGCTTTTCTACGGCGCGTATCGCAGGCTCGACAGCTATTTCACGAACAGTGAGCTGGCGGCCTCCGATTCGTTGACCGGCATGCCGAGCAAGGGCGAGTTGGCGTTGCTGGAGCCGTTGCGCAGCCAGCTTGATCCAGATGTGTTCGGCATCCTGCCTGCGCCGCCATCGACGGACCCGCCCAGTTCGCTGCGTGACAACCTGCGCCAGGCGCGCCGCCTGCTGGCCCAGGCCGGCTGGACGTATTCCGACGGTGCGCTGCGCAACGCCCGTGGCGAGCCCTTCGTCTTCGAGATGCTCGATGACGGCGGGGCAATGAGCCGTGTCATGGCAGCGTATGTGCGCAACCTCGAGAAGCTTGGCATCCAGGTCAACCAGCGCATGACCGATTTCGCGCTTTACCAGAAGCGGCTCGAAGAGTTCGACTTCGACATGATCTCGTTGCGCTTTCCCGATTCGCAGAGCCCCGGCAACGAGCTGAAGGATCGCTTTGGTACTGCGGCGGCCGACGAGCAGGGCTCCGATAACGTGATCGGCCTGAAGTCGCCCGCGGTGGATGCGTTGATCGACGACGTGCTGCGCGCCGACAACCGCGATGAACTGGTTACCGCCTCGCGCGCGCTCGATCGCGTGTTGATGCACGGCTATTACGTGATTCCGCACTGGTACTCGGCCGTGCACCGTGTCGCCTACAACAAGAACCTGATGTATCCGGACCGCCTGCCGTACTACTACTCGGCCGAGGCCTGGGTGCTGACGGCCTGGTGGCGCAAGCCCGAATCTGCCCAATGAGCCGCCCAATGACCGCATCGGTGACACCATGTTTGCCTACCTGATCAAACGGCTGCTGCTCCTGATTCCGACGCTGATTGGCGTGGTCACGCTGACCTTTGCGGTCATCCAGTTCGTGCCCGGGGGGCCGGTCGAACAAATGATGCTGGAGATGAAAGGGCGCAACGGCGTCGGCGAGGCCAGTGGCGGGGGCGCATTCGACTACCGCGGCCGCCGCGGTGTCGACCCTGAGAAGATCAAAGAGATCCGCGCGCTGTATGGCTTCGATAAGGGGCCGGTCGAACGCTACTTCTTGATGCTGGGCCGCTTTGCCCGCTTTGACTTGGGTGAGAGCTACTTCCAGCACCGCAGTGTGTGGGAACTCATCAAGTCCAAATTGCCGGTGTCGATCTCGATTGGACTGTGGACGTTCTTCCTCACGTATCTCATCGCGGTGCCATTGGGTATCGCCAAGGCAGTGCGGGCAGGCAGTCGATTCGATCTGGTGACCAGCATCATCGTGCTGGTCGGTTATGCCATTCCGGGTTTCGTGCTGGGCGTGCTGTTGCTGGTGCTGTTTGGCGGCGGCACGTTTTTCCAGTGGTTCCCCATTCGCGGCATCACGTCTGACAACTGGGACCAGCTCAGCCTGCTCGGCAAGGTGACGGACTATCTCTGGCACATCGCACTGCCCGTGACGGCATCCGTGGTGGGCAGCTTTGCCGTCATCACCATGCTGACGAAGAACGCGTTTCTGGAGGAGATCCGCAAGCAGTACGTGCTGACCGCGCGCAGTAAGGGATTGTCGGAGCGGCGCGTGCTGTGGAAGCACATCTTCCGCAATGCGCTGCTGCCGTTGGTGACCGGATTCCCGGCGGCCTTCATCGGTGCGTTCTTCACGGGCTCGTTGCTGATCGAACAACTGTTCTCGCTCGATGGCATGGGCTTGCTGTCGTACGAGGCGGTGATGCGCCGTGACTACCCGGTTGTGCTCGGCACGCTGTACCTGTTCACGTTGATCGGGCTGGCGACGCGATTGATCTCTGACGTGTGCTACGTACTGGTCGATCCGCGTATCCACTTTGGCTCGGTCGGGCGATAGGCGGGCAGCCAATATGACTCAGTACTCCCGCACTTCTGCACACCCATCAAACGTGGCGGCGCCACATGCGGTGCGCCACTCCCCGTCGCCACTCAAGCGTGCATGGCGGCGGTTCAAGCAACACCGGTTGGGCTATTGGAGTCTGATCCTGTTCGTGGTGCTGTTCGTGCTCAGCATGGGCGGTGAGCTCATCTCGAATGACAGGCCGCTGGTGGTGAAGTACCACGGCACGTGGTATTTCCCGATCGTGAAGACCTATCCCGAGACGACCTTTGGCGGCGACTTCCCGACGCCCACGGACTACCTCGATCCTTATATCCGCGACAAGTTCAAGGAACCGGGCAGCTTTGCGATCTACCCGCCCAATCCGTATTCGTACGAGACGCTGAACTACTTCTCGAAGGAACCCAACCCGGCGCCGCCCTCAGCCGAGAACTGGCTGGGCACCGACGACCGTGGCCGTGATGTATTTGCGCGGCTGCTGTACGGTTTCCGAGTGTCGGTGCTGTTCGGGCTGGCGCTCACGCTGATCGGCGTGGTTGTCGGCACGCTTACCGGCGCGCTGATGGGCTTTTTTGGCGGGCGCTTTGATTTGTGGGCGCAGCGGCTGATCGAGGTCTGGAGTTCGATGCCGGAGCTGTACCTGCTGATCATCTTTGCGTCGATCTTCACGCCGAGTCTCGGGCTGCTGATCATCCTGCTGTCGCTGTTCGGCTGGATGAGCCTGTCTGACTATGTGCGCGCCGAGTTCTATCGCAACCGCTCGCTCGACTACGTGAAGGCTGCGCGGGCGATGGGCCTTTCCAACTGGCAGATCATGTGGCGCCACATCATGCCCAACAGCCTGACGCCGGTCATCACCTTCCTGCCGTTCCGCATGAGCGCAGCCATCCTGGCGCTGACCAGCCTTGATTTTCTCGGCCTCGGCGTGCCGCCATCCACGCCCAGCCTGGGCGAGCTGCTGGCACAGGGCAAGGCCAATCTCGACGCGTGGTGGATTTCGCTGTCGACCTTCGTGGTGCTCGTGTTGACACTCGTGCTGCTGACCTTCATGGGCGACGCATTGCGCGATGCCTTCGATACGCGCCTGTCGTTCGCGCAACTGCGCGCGCGCCAGAAACCGACGGTGGTGAAATGACCCGCGTCGATCTGCGTTCCTCTGCACCCAAGTACGACGGCCCGCTGCTGCGGCTGGATGATCTGTGCGTGCACTTCGAATCCGAACACGGCGAGGCTACCGAGGCCGTCAAGAATGTCTCCCTCGATCTGCATGCCGGCGAGCGCTTCGCGCTGGTAGGGGAGTCGGGCTCGGGCAAGTCGGTCACGGCGCTGTCGATCATGCGTCTGCTGGCCGACGCGCAGTACAGCGGCCGTATCCTGCTCGAAGGCCGCGACTTGTTGGCCGCCAGCGAGCGTGAGATGCGCGGCCTGCGCGGCGCCGACGTGGCCATGGTGTTCCAGGAGCCGATGACGGCGCTCAACCCGCTGTACTCCATCGGCAACCAGATCGTCGAGACGCTGGAGCTGCATGAAGGGCTGGACAAGCGTGCTGCCAAGGCGCGCGCGATTGCCTTGCTGGAGCGCACCGGCATCGCCGAGGCGCCGCGCCGCTTTGATGCCTTTCCGCACCAACTCTCAGGCGGTCAGCGCCAGCGCGCGATGATCGCCATGGCGCTCGCGTGCTCGCCCAAGCTGCTGCTGGCCGATGAGCCGACCACCGCGCTGGACGTGACCGTGCGCATGCAGATCCTGCAGTTGCTGCGCGAGCTGCAAGGCGAATTCGGCATGGCCATCATGCTGATCACGCACGATCTGAACATGGTGCGTGCCTTTGCCGAGCGCGTTGGCGTGATGGAGCGGGGCGTGCTGGTTGAGGCGGGCGACACCGCAACCGTGTTCGCAGCACCGCAACACCCCTACACCGTGCGCCTGCTGGAGAGCCGCCCGCAACGCGACGTACTGCCGCTTGTGCCGCTGGCCCCCGTGCTGCTTGAAGCCGACAAGCTGACCGTCACCTACGAGCGCCATCGCCCGGGGTTTGCTGGCTGGTTCCGCGCCGATCCGTTCACCGCGGTCGACGCCGTCTCGCTGCAATTGCGTGAAGGCGAGACCCTGGGCATCGTCGGTGAGTCTGGCTCGGGCAAGACCACGCTCGCGCAGACGTTGCTGGGGCTGCAGACGCCGAAGGGTGGCGATCTGCGCTTTCTCGGCAACTCGCTGCTGCGCGTCTCGCGCGATGAGCGTCGCGCGGTGCGTGCGCGCATGCAGGTGGTGTTTCAGGATCCCTATGGCTCGCTCTCGCCGCGCATGACGATCGAGGAGATCGTCGGCGAGGGGCTGGCGCTGCACCAGCCGCACGTGAACCCGACCGAGCGTCGGCATCGCGTGATCGAGGCGCTGCGCGAAGTGGGGCTGGATCGCACGGCGCTGGGGCGCTATCCGCACGAATTTTCTGGCGGGCAGCGCCAGCGTATTGCCATTGCGCGTGTGCTGATCCTCAAACCGCAGGTGCTGGTGCTCGACGAGCCGACTTCAGCACTGGACGTGTCGATTCAGCAGCAGGTGCTGTCGCTGCTGGGCGCCCTTCAGAAAAAATACAACCTGTCGTATCTATTCATCAGTCATGACCTGGCCGTCATTCGTGCGATGTCTCATCGCGTGGTGGTGATGAAGGACGGCAAAGTGGTGGAAGAGGGCGACACCGAGGCGGTGTTGGCATCACCCTCACACCCCTACACCTGCAAGCTGATGGCCGCTGCGTCACTGATCCCGTCGAGGGATAACCCGTAAAACCGGCCGGTGATGCCCCAGGAAGGTGCGGTTTGATGGGGCTGCATTGTAAGAGTGCGCCTCCAAAATCATGTCTAAGTGCCTGATTCGCATATGAATTCAGGCAAATTTGTAACGACCTTTGACAAGTCAAGGTGTCACTTTTATTATCCTGCGAGATTGTTTTACGCAGGATTCGGACGCGTCTCATTTGCATTCACGCATAAAGAGCCGATCATTCCGACTTTCCCAGGAGAACCGATGCAGCACTTCGTACTTCATTCCATGGCGCGCCTGGCGGTAGGGGTTGTGATCGGCTGCGGCGTGATCGTGTCGAATGCAGTGCAGGCTGATACGGTCTTCAAGGACACGGAGGTTCGTGCCGACGTGAAGCCGGAAGCCAAGCCTGGCCTGATCTCCAACGTCATGACCAAAACCGGCGACGTCGTTATGAACGCGCTGGGCATGATTGGTCTGCGCTACCGTTTCGGCGGCAACACGCCGGAATCGGGCCTCGACTGCAGCGGCTTCGTCCGCTACGTCTTCAACGACACTTTTGGCTTCTTGCTGCCGCGCCGCGCCGTTGAAATGAGCCGCGTTGGCACCAGCGTCGAGACGGCTGAACTGCGCCCGGGCGACCTCGTGTTCTTCAACACCATGCGCCACACGTTCTCGCACGTTGGCATCTACATTGGCGATAACAAGTTCGTGCATGCACCGTCCACCGGCAGCAAGATCCGCGTGGATGACATGACCGCCTCGTACTGGGTGACGCGCTACAACGGCGCGCGCCGCATTGAAGGCAACTCCAGCACCCCGATCAAGGACGGTGCCGACAACTTTGTCGAGCAACTCAAGCGCGTGGATCCGAACGCTGCCGGCAAGCCGCTGGCACTGTACGGCGGCTGATCTGCTCGGCTCCAAACAAAAAGACCGCCGCTGCGGTCTTTTTTGTTGCCCGACGATTGGCGTCAGTGTGCGGGCAGCGGGGCGGACACCGTGGTCTGCGGCAGTCGCAGCTTCTCTCGCAGCAGGGGCATGGCGGCCTGTGCGGCTTGCTCGCCGGCGAGGATGGCCTCGTTGCGCGCAGTAAAGTCGCTACCCTTCACAAACGGCAAGGACGGCGTGATCACCACATCGGCTTGTGCCAGTTCCGTTTTGTTGATGCTCTGGCCCATGATGGCCGTCGTCTGCAGCAGCATGCTGGCCTGACCCGAGACCGACTGATTGGACGGGTCTGCCGAGATGTTCACCGCAATCACGAACGTCGCGCCCATCTGCTTGACGTACGAGACCGGCACCGGCGCTACCAGCCCACCATCGACATACTGACGGCCGCTGATGGTGACGGGCTGGAACACGCCCGGAATGCTGGACGACGCGCGCACCGCCTGGCCGGTATTGCCGCGCCGGAACAGGATCGGCTTACCACTGGCCAGGTCTGTGGCGACGATGCCCAGCGGAATGCGCATCTGCTCGATCGTTTTGTGCTTGACCAGGCGGTTGATGTAGCTCTCCAGCGCTTCGCCCTTGATGACGCCACCGAAGCGTGTGCCGAACGGCAGCGCCCAGTCGGCAATCATGGCCTCGTCCATCTTGAGCGCCAGACGATTCATCTCAATGCCGGACAGGCCCGATGCGTAGATGGCTGCCACTACGCTACCGGCGCTCGTGCCGGTAACGAAGTCGACCTGGATGCCCTGCGCCTCTAGCATCTTGATGACGCCGATGTGCGCGAAACCGCGCGCGGCACCACCGCCCAGCGCCAGCCCGATGCGTACGGGCTGCGTGGCCCCCTGGGCAGTGGGTGGCAGCACGGCCGTGGGTGGCGTCGCGGGGGTTTCAGTCTTGCCGGACGAAAAGCCCGTCACGGTGCAGGCAGAGAGCAGGGAGGCGCCGGCGGCGCCCAGAAAGAGGCGGCGTTGCATGGATCGATTTGGAAGGCCCAGGTGCCGCGCGAAGGTGCGCGGCCGGCCGCCATTGTGCCAAAGATCGACGACGAACTGAGCGCGCGGCTACCGTCAGTCGTGAATCCAGAGATGGAACTTCCCGTCTCCCGTCTTGACGACCCGTGCATTGAAGTTGGGGCCATCGGTGAATTTGAGGCCTTTGCGCCAATCGTGCACATCCGCCACATTCGGCGTGTTGCCGCATTCGGCGGAGCCTTTGACTTCTGCGCGCACTCTGAGATCAGCCTTCCTGGCAATGCGAAAGTCTTCGACGGCGCCGGGTTTGACAAAGCGAGCGCCCTGTTGATTCCAGGGCATCAGGTTGACGGCGCTGTAGACGGTGATCCAGGCACAGTTGTTGGTCTCGTTCTTGACAGAGATGTTGAGGGCGAGTGCTGCGGTCGAGGGCAGGGTGAGCGCAAGCAGTACGGCAACTGGAAGCGGTGTACGCATCGTTGACTCCAAGGGCGATGTTGGCGATGCCGGTTTCTGTGCGGCGTTGTTTCAGCGGCATCAAAAAAGGCACCTCGCGGTGCCTTAGGTTTGGGTACGCAGGAGGATCAAGGGTTGTGCCAGTGCCCGCCCGACGGATCACCCCGCAAGTGGATGGAGTCGTGGTCCGTCTTGGTCAGGTATTGCTTCGTCGTGGTCGTCCAGCGGTGCGGTTCCGCGGTCGGATACTCGGCGAGCAGCTTGTACTGCGAGCCGATCGCATAGAACCCCGACGTGAACTCGTGGCTCTTGCCCTTATCCACGTTACCGTAGCCGATCTGCTGGCCGAACGGATCGTAGATCGTCACCCAGATGTTCTGGTCTGAGTCATTGAACACTTTGAAACCAGCCATGTGCTCTGCTCCTGAAGGCGTCGCTTGAGAGCGATCTTTTGGGGTTACGGCTTGATACGGCGGATTTCGGTCACGTGCGGCTCGCCCGACAGCGGCTTGTACACGTAGACCAATGCCGGGAACTGTGTGTGCGGCGTGATGTAGGTGGACGTGCCGGTGCACAGGAAGGCGTAGTTGGTGCCGGCAACCACCTGCGTTGCAAAGGCCGTCGGGGTGTATTGCACGCCCACGAGATTTCCGATGGCCTCCTTGAGTACCGCCTTGGCTTCGGTAGTGATTTCATAATCGAATTCAGTCCAACCACCAACGATTTGCGTCATGTTATGCACTCCTTAAGGGCCGCATTGAGAGAGCACCTGCTGCTGTTGCGACCGACGGCTGCAGGTGGATAAAACCATTTCCCGTGCCTCAAAATCAGCGTGAATATCGGTGATGCGGTACCCGGTGTCTGTAGAACAAAGGCGCTACAATCGCCGGCCCTGAACCGTCGTACATTTATTTCCCCATGGAAACTGCACGCACCGATTCAGCCCCGCCGCATATTCGCGTCGCCATCGTCGAGGACGATGCCGGTTTTCTCGCGGCAGTCAGTCATGCCGTCAATGCGGCGCTGGATATGCGCCTGGCCGGGCAGGCCGGCACGCGCGCCGAGGGGCTGGCGATATTGCAGGGGGTGCCGGTGGATGTACTGCTGGTCGATCTGGGATTGCCGGACGGCTCGGGCATCGACGTCATCCAGGCCGCCGCGCAATGCTGGCCGCGCTGCAGCATCATGGTCAGCACCAACTTTGGCGACGAGACGAACGTGATGCGCTCGATTGAAGCCGGAGCGGCGGGCTATCTGCTCAAAGACAGCTCGCCAGCGCGGATGCTCGATGAGATTCGCAGCCTCGCCAGCGGCGGCAGCCCGATCAGCCCGATCATTGCCCGGCAGATCCTGGCCCGCTTTCGCCAAGGTGGCGGTGCGCGTGAACAGGCGGCGGCCGCGCCGGATCTGTTGTCGGCGCGGGAGAAAGAGGTGCTGGACCTCATCACTAAAGGTTTTACCGCGCAGGAAATCGCCAAGCTGATGCAGGTTTCCCACTTCACCGTGCGCTCGTTTGTGCGACGTATCTACAGCAAGCTCAAGGTGACGTCCAAGGCCGAAGCCATTTACGAAGCGAGAAAGCTCGGATTATTGGACGATTAACGCGTTAACTTTGCTTTCAGCTTTTTTCGAGAGACAACCCATTTGTCATTTCCCTGTTGGAGGGGGTAAAGCCGGAAACTCGACTTGATGCCGTCGGCGATATGCTTGCTGCATGAAAATCCTGCCCGCCTCTCTATTTGCCAACGCCGCATTTGTTCTGTCGCTGGCATTGCTGATGGCGGTGGGTATCTGGAAGCAGATGGCTGGCAGCAGCCCGATGCCGCACTGCATCTCACGCAAGCGGATCTGCTGACGGCCGACGCGCCGGATCGAACACCGTCACCCGCAACAGTCGATAGCAGCAGCTTGTCAGGTGCCTGGCAACCTGTTGCATTGCCCCATGCGCTGCCGTTCCCGTTGTCGCATCAAGACCGGGGGGCACCATCGCCGTGTATGCCAATGGCCGGCTCGTGCATCGTGCGCAGGAACAGGGGGCGCTATGGAACAGCCTGTTCACGCCCCTGTGGGTGGTGTTGGACGGCGCGCCGGAAGCGCCGCTCACGGAAATCCTGATTCGTATCCAACACCCGCCGCATACGCGAGAAGCCATCACCTCGTTCTGGCTCGGGCCTGCCGATGCCTTGCAGGGACGCTACTACCTGCGGCAGTGGCTGCAACGTGAACTGCCGGCAACGCTTAGTGCGGCGTTCATGGCGGTGGGCGTCTTTGCCCTGTTCGTATGGTTCCGGCGTGGTCACGAGCGCCGCTATCTGTTGTTCTTCCACCTTGCCGCCGGCTCAAATGGCTGACCCGCGCCGTGATTGGCATACCGCTGGTGGTCAGTGTGCTGTCACTGCCTGCGGTGGGCGTGCTGCCGGTCTACCCAAGCACGTCGATTCTCGTGCCGCTGATTTACGGCGTTGCCGTCGTGCAGGGCGTGATGGTGAGCATGGTCGGGGCTGTCAGTTCTTGGCGGCGCTCGGCGGATGGGCTCCTGGTTGCCGCTGGCCTGAGCGTCTGCACATTGCTGGGGATGTCGGAATGGCTGCTCTATAACAATGTGATCAGCGTGGAGGGCTGGTTTCTTGGTGCGTACGCCAATGCCGTCACCTTTGGCGTACTCGGCTTCCTGATGTACCGGCGCTACATCAGCGCCATTGTGGAGGTCGAGCAGGTCAACGCAAATCTGGCGCATCGCCTGCAGGCGCGTGAAGCTGAGCTGGAAGAGAGCCACCGCCTGCTGCGCGAGGCCGAGCTGCTGCAAATCATCAGCGACGAGCGGCAGCGCCTGATGCAGGACATGCACGACGGGCTTGGTGCGTCCCTGATCAGCGCGATTCGGTCAGTGGAGCGCAGCGGCGTGAGCGATCTCAAGGTCTCGCAAATCCTCAAGGGCTGCCTGGATGATCTGAAGCTGACCATCGATCCGTGGAGCCCATCGAAGCCGACCTGTTGCTTCTGCTGGCCACGCTGCGCTTTCGCCTGGAGCCTTGGTTGGAGGGCTCCGGCGTCGCCCTGCGGTGGGAAGTGCAAGAGCTGCCCGCGCTGCCGTGGCTGGACCCCTCCAGCGCGTTGCACATCTTGCGCATCGTGCAGGAAAGCATTGCCAACATCCTGCATCACACCCGCGCTAGTGAAATCCGTGTGGCCACGGCGCGAGTGGGGGAAGGTGTGGTCGTGAGCATTGACGATAACGGCGAGGGTTTCGACGTCAAGCGGGCGCTGGGCACAACCACCGGGCGGGGGCTACGCAATCAGCAGCGCCGCGCCCATGCCATTGGCGGCACGCTGGACTGGCGGTTCGGGGCCGACGGGGACGCATTCACACTGTGGCTGCCGCTGGCCCGGTAAGCCATCGGCTGGCGACACCAACTGCGGGATCCCCACGCGAACGCGATGGCAAGGGAGCAGGGCGCCGTTGCTATAATTTGCGTTTTGACAGAGGCCGCTGATGACCCCCATCGTGCGGCTTTGTTCATTCCGCATTCCGCCATTCCTATGACTCAGCGCGTCCGCACCCGTTTCGCCCCCAGCCCGACCGGCTTCATCCACCTCGGCAATATCCGCTCGGCGCTCTATCCGTGGGCCTTCGCTCGCAAGATGAAGGGCGATTTCGTCCTGCGCATTGAAGATACCGACGTCGAGCGCTCCAGCCAGGAAGCCGTCGACGTGATCCTCGAAGCGATGGACTGGCTGGACATGAACATCGACGAAGGCCCGTTCTACCAAATGCAGCGCATGGACCGTTACCGCGAGGTGATCGCCCAGATGGTCCAGCAGGAGCTGGTCTACCCCTGCTACATGAGCACGGAAGAACTGGATGCCCTGCGTGACGCGCAACGCGAGCGCGGCGAGAAGCCCCGCTACGACGGCACATGGCGCCCCGAGCCCGGCAAGGTCCTGCCGACCCCGCCGGCCGGTGTGCAGCCCGTGATGCGTTTCAAGAACCCCATCGGTGGCAGCGTGGTGTGGGACGACGCGGTCAAGGGCCGCATCGAAATCTCCAACGATGAATTGGACGATCTCGTCATTGCACGCCCAGACGGCACGCCCACGTACAACTTCTGCGTGGTCGTCGACGACATGGACATGCAGATTACTCACGTGATCCGCGGTGATGACCACGTCAACAACACGCCGCGCCAGATCAACATCCTGCGTGCACTGGGCGGTACGCCCCCGGTCTACGCCCACCTGCCGACCGTGCTCAACGAGCAGGGCGAGAAGATGAGCAAGCGCCACGGCGCCATGAGCGTCACCGGCTACCGCGATGCCGGCTACCTGCCTGAAGCCATCGTCAACTACCTCGCCCGCCTGGGCTGGGCACACGGCGACGCTGAGATCTTCTCGCGCGAGCAGTTTGTCGAGTGGTTCGACCTGGAGCACCTGGGCAAGTCGCCCGCGCAATACAACCCCGAGAAGCTCGCCTGGCTGAACAACCACTACATCAAGCAAGCCGATAACGAGCGCCTGGCGGATCTGGTGAAGCCGTTCATTGAAGAGCTGGGCGGCAAGGTCGACGGTGGCCCCGTGCTGGCTGATGTGATTGCGCTGGTGAAGGATCGCGCCAACACGCTGCGTGAAGTCGCCCAGACCGCGCTGCTCTTCTACCGCACGGATCTGACCATCGAGCCGGAGCTCGCCACGCAGCATCTGACCGACGACGTGCGTCCTGGTATTGCCGCCCTGGCCGAGAAGCTGAGCGCGCTGCCCGAGTGGAAGCGCGAGGCCATCGGCGCTGCTTTCAAGGAAGTGCTGGCCGCGCACGGCTGGAAGATGCCCAAGCTGGCTATGCCGGTACGCCTGCTGGTGGCGGGGCAACTGCAAACGCCGTCGATCGATGCCGTGCTGGAACTGTTCGGCCGCGACGTTGTTCTGCGCCGTTTGGCAGCGTGATGGGTGCGCCGCAAAAAAAATTGCGAAAGGGTATTGCCAAGCGCTAAACACTTCCCCTATACTCTTGCTTTCGCTGCAACACGAAGCGAAACGCAGTAAGAAGCAAGCAGTAAAGTGCAGTTAGTGATTGGGGCTATAGCTCAGCTGGGAGAGCGCTTGCATGGCATGCAAGAGGTCAGCGGTTCGATCCCGCTTAGCTCCACCAAAATGCCGGAAGATTCGATTCAAAATTAAATTTGAAAAGAAGCTTCCAAAACGCAAAGAAGTACGTTATGATAGCGGACTTCGCAGCGTAAGACAGAAAGCGTTGCAAAGCAGTTTCTGTCCCCTTCGTCTAGAGGCCTAGGACATCACCCTTTCACGGTGAGTACAGGGGTTCGAATCCCCTAGGGGACGCCAAAACAAGAGCTTAACCAGAAGCTCATTCGCAAAGTCAGTCTCTAGCTGGTTTTGCAACCGACACGGAGCGGTAGTTCAGTCGGTTAGAATACCGGCCTGTCACGCCGGGGGTCGCGGGTTCGAGTCCCGTCCGCTCCGCCAAATCAAAACCCGCTGCTTGCAGCGGGTTTTTTCTTTTGCGCTTCCCATTCAATTACCGTGATTGCCCCGTGCTTTAAAGCTGGGGCAACCCGTCGTTTAACGTGCGGCTTTAATTGGCGGTGCGGCTGACGCGATTGAAATAGCTGACTAACAGGGCACCAGCCACCATCAGGCTCATGCCGTTGGCTGCCCAGAAGCCAGCGGCGCCACGCAGTGCTGCGGCACCATCTCCCAGAAGCCCAAAGCCGAGCACATAGCCGCCACCCAAGCCAACGCCCCACAGCGAGAGCGCGTAGATGACGGTTGGGATCAGCGCGATCTTGTAGGCGCGCAGGATGAATGCGGCCATCACCTGCAGCGCATCGAACATCTGATAGAACGCGATGAAGGGCAGCAGCGGAACCGCAATCGCCAGGACGGCCGCATCATGCGTATAGAGGCTGACCAGATCGTGGCGGAGGATCAGTACCGCAGTGCCGACAATGGCCGCGCAGATCGCTGCCAGCTTGATGCCGTTCAACGAGATGCGTCGCGCTGCCGTGCGGTCACGGGCGCCGATCGATTGTGCTGCCAGCGTGGACGTCGCAATCGACAATGACAGCGGCACCATGTACGCCACTGCCCCGAGGTTGGCGGCAATCTGATGCCCAGCCAGCACGACCGTACCCAGCCGCGCAATGAAGATCGCCATCAGCGTGAACGAGGTGATCTCGATCAGGTAGGTCAAGCCCATCGGCACACCCAGGCGAATCAGCGCCCAAAGCCGCGCGCGATTCGGCGGCGAGAACTGCGTGAAGATCTCGAACGGTTGGTATGCCGGATTGCGCATCAGGATGGCCGCGCCGGCGATAAACCACACCCAGCTGATGATCATGGAGGCCAGCGCGCAACCTGGGCCGCCCATCGCCGGGATGCCCATGCCGCCATACAGGAACAGCGCGTTGAGCGGGAACTTGAGCACGAGGCCCCCGAGCTGCAGCACCGTCACCATCACCGGGCGCGACAGCGCGTTGTTCAGTGCCGAGTAGATCCGGAAGCCGAGTGCCGCAGGCAGTGCCAGCGCTTCATAGCGCAGGTAGGCGGTCGCCTTTTCTGTCAGCTCTGGTGACGCGTTTGCCAGCTGGAGCAGCGGGGCCGGAAACCACAGAAGCAGCATGCCAATGGCCGCCAGTGCGATCCCGAGCCAGATGGCCTGGCGGACTTCTTCGCCGATCTCGCCATGTTTCTGCGCGCCATACAGTTGTCCTGCGACGGGCGAGAGTGCCTGCAGCACGCCCATCAGGCTGATGTAGACGGTGACATAGATGGACCCACCAAGCCCGATGGCCGCCAGATCCGCTGCTGAAGCGCGCCCCGCCATCGCTGTGTCGAGTACGCCGAAAGCGATCACGGCCAGCTGGCCAATCAGAACTGGCCAGGCCAGCGCGGTAATACGGCGGACATCAGAGAGGAACATGGGGCGCTGCCGGTGTTACTGGCGCAGCTTGCGCCGGCGTGAGGTGGACGGAGTTGGCGGCGGATGCGTGGCGGCGGCGGCTTCCGTCAAGCGGTACATGCGGAAGTGCTCGTCGCGGTCAGCGGGGCGGCGGCCCTCCCAGATCAGGCGCCATTCGTAGTTCGAGACGCGCGAAGGCGCGCCGTAGTCATACGGGTCGTGGCGCAGCAGGATGTCGCAGTTGTCTTCGGGGCTGCCGAAGCGGATGTGGCCGAAGTAGGCGAACGAGGCGAGTTGGGCATCGCCCATGCGAATCGGCTGCACGCACGTGTAGGTGCTCGGCAGCGCCAGCGCGGCCGACTGCGCGACGTCGCGATAGGTCTTGGCGTAGTTGATGGTAGGCAGCCACAGCGTCATCATCAGCACCCACATCAGCGTGGTGCCGGCGGCCGAGATCACCACCGCGCGCCAGATGGCCTTGGGTGCGCGCGACGTGCGCCACACGACGATGAGCACCCATGCTGCCGTTACCAGGAGCGCGCAGGCCAGCGCCGTCCAGCTGAACTCGGGGCGATAGCCCGGCACGATGCGGTATACGTTGCGTGCGAGTTGCGGCGGAAAGCCCGTCATCTTCGCGATCCACAGCAACCACACCGTACCGCCCAGAACGGTGAAGGCCAGCAGCGCAAACCAATCGATTGCACTGATGGCGCCCCGCTTGAGCGTGGGCAGGGCAAACGTCGCTAACACGGCCATCGGCGGGATCAGCAGCAGGAAGCCGTCGTCGCCTGGCTGCTGTTGCATCAGCAGCAGGAACAACTGCGGTACCAGCACCGCCAGCGGCAGCGTGATGTGCGGGGCGGTGCGCATGCCACCCCAGCTTTTCCAGGCCCACGCGGCCAGCGGCCATACCGGCCAGGCAAACAGGGGCAGGTTGCGCGCAATGTAGCCAAGCGAATGGGTGGTTGGGCCGGCGTACTGGTGGCGGTCGAAGCGTGCCCACTCGCGAACAAAGGTAACGACATCGTCCGGATTGCTGGCGAGCAGGTAAGCCATGGCTGGCCACGAGCAGCCGAGCGCCAGTGAGGCGGGTAGCGCCACGGTCAGCAGCGGGCGCAGCGGCAGTACGCGTGTGGCCCGCGCGGTGGCGAGTACGGCAACGGTGATGCCCAGCGGCAGGATCGGCCCACCCGCGAGCGCCAGGCACCCAACGCCGATGCCGTAAGTGAGGCTGCCTTGGACTGGCTTGTCCAGCGCGCGGATCAGCCCGTACACCGTCACCGCGACAAAGCACAGCGAGCCGACCAGCGGCGTCGTTTCATGGCCGCGCTGCGCCAGGCCCACGCAGGCGAGGAAGATCAGCAGTGCGCCGTCGGCCAGCGTACGGCCATAGTCGCGCGAGTTCGGTTGTCCGCCGAAGACGAATTCGAAAGGCTGGACTTCGGCGCGGCGGCCGAGCAGGTACGCGCCGTACCAGATGCAGGCGCAGGTGACGAAGAAGAAGAGAGCAGTCGCCAGGCGCGATGCATCTGACGGGCCAAACCATTGGCCGAACACGCGGATGAATGCACCGCCGATCCAGAACACCAGCGGGCCGGCTTGCACGACCGGGCGGCCGACGATGTTCGGCATCAGCCAGTCTTGCGCGTTACCAGTGGCCAGCGTCCACATTGCGCCGAAGCCGGCGGCGTCTTCGTTCTTCCACGGGTCGCGCGAGAACAGGCCCGACAGGCCGTAGATCACGCAGATGGCGAGCAGCAGCCAGCGCGGCAACTCACGGGTGGCGGCGGCAGTCAGGCGGATGCGCGAGACGCGTGTGGTGTTCATCGGGTGTCAGACCGGGCGGACCCGGTCACAGTTGCACGTTGGCGTGCAGATCGTAAAGAACGGCGGCAGGTGAGAGGTCTGCCATTGTGCCGAGAAACAAAAAAGGCAGCCGGAGCTGCCTTTTTCTGACCAGTGAGACGGGCCATGTGGTGAGCCGTCTCCGGCGCCGGTATTACTTGGCAGCCTTGCCGATCTTGCTGCCGAACTTGTTGCGGAACTTTTCGACGCGGCCGGCCGTGTCCAGAACCTTTTGCTGGCCCGTGTAGAACGGGTGCGATTCGGACGAGACTTCGATCTTGGCTAGCGGGTATTCCTTGCCGTCCAGCGTGATCGTTTCCTTGGTTTGGATCGTCGAGCGGGTGACGAACTTGAAGTCGCTGGACATGTCCTGGAACACGACTTCGCGGTAATTCGGGTGAATGCCTTCTTTCATGATGGGCCCTGGTGTTGAGGTAGCCAACTCGAGACGCGCTTCAGGTGCTCTGGTGAGAAACCGCACCGTGCGACCAGCCGTCGAGTCACTTGCCGGGTGGAGAAACGGTGATTATGCCAGAGAAACAAGGGCTTGGGCAACGCGCTGGCCGCAAATTCCGTGGCCGGCAAACATCGGAAAGTGGTACATCAGTCGCATTTTTGTGGCGGGGATGTCACGACGGACGTTCTGTCTGAAGCTGCATGGCATGTAGCGTACGTTGCGCCGGGTCTTGCAGGTAGAACGCCTGCAGCAGTGCATACAGCGCTGGCAGCGTATCGAGCAGCGCAGCCGGCTCAACAAAGAACACTTCTGACGCCACGGCGAAGAACTCCGCCGGATGCTGCGCGCCGTACGGATCGAGCAGCGCGAGGATCGGATCGGCATCCCAGCGGTATTCCGGGATCTGCTCGCAGCGATTCGCAAAGGCATCGTATTCAGCGTAGAGATCGTCGGCCCATTGCTCGCGGTCGATGCCGGCATGCAGGTGCGAGGAGAACGCCGGGATGCCGTCCGACTCGCCGTTGAGCATGTCGAGCTTGTGTGCGAACTCGTGCATGACCACGTTGTAGGGCTGCGCGCCGGGCTCGGCCTGGGCGCCGCCCAGCTCGATGTCTTGCCACGAGAGGATGACTGGTCCGTGCTCCCAGGCCTCGCCGGCAGCTTCTTCACGCACGTTGTGCACGACGCCGTCCTCGTCCATCACCTCTTTGCGGATGACGAACTCGCCGGGGTAGATGACCACGCCGCGCCAGCCGCGATACCACGTAACGCCCAACTCCAGAATCGGCACGCTAGCCTGCACGGCGATGCTGATCACCATCTCGTCGGTGAGCGGCAGGTCGTGGGCAGTGGTGAATTCCTTTTCGGCGATGAAGAGCGTGGCCGTTTCACGCAAGCGCGCGAGGTCGGCCTCGGGCCAATCCAGAAGAAAGGGCAGGCCGGCAAGCGCGCGCGACCAATGCGTGTCGGAGATAGCGTAGCGCGCCAGACGCCGCGAACGTGCGCGGCCGGAGAACCAGCGGAAGACGGATGAAAGCATGCGCCCAGTATATCGGCGCGTGCTGCCGTTCCAGTTGGGATCAGGCCACGGAGAGCAGCCGCGCGCCGCGCTGATTGGCCACGTACACGGCCTCGGTGCGGCTACGCACCTTCAGACGGCGGTACAGCGTGCTGATATGCGCCTTGGCTGTGGCCTCGGAGATGTTCAGCATGCGGCTGATGGTCTTGACCGGGTGTCCGCGCGACAGCAAAACCAGGATCTCATACTGGCGCGGCGTGATGCCGAGCAGCTTGGGGTCGGTCTGCGGATCGCCGGCAAGCGCGGGGTTGGGGGCGCCGTCCAGGCGCGACTCCGGCAGCAGGGCGCTGGCCGGGATGTACTGCCCGCCCACGAGCACCAGCTCCAGCGACGCCGCGATGACCTCGCCCGGCGAATGCTTGAGCGTATAGCCCGACAAGCCCATCTGCATGAGCGTTCGGATGATGTCGGAGGATTCGGACTCGGCCAGCACGACCACGTGGCGCGCGTGCGGCCGATGCATGATCTCGCCGATGGCAGAGAGCTCGTCCAGATGCGGGAGCGGCAGGCCGATCACCAGCAGGCCCGCGTCGGCATTGGCTTCGATGGCGTCAAACATGCCGTCGTCCGGTTCGACGACGGTGACGCCGGTGACGCCCTTGAGCGTCCGCAGCAGGTGCGCAATGCCCGTACGCACCAACGGATGGGCTTCGATCAAAACAGTGTTCATCGTTGTTCTCGACCTGTTACCGATCTTGCGAACATCCTTCGTCGCCCCAAGCGAGAAACAGGCCGGAGCAGACCCCCGTTCCGAATCATTTTAGTGGCGTATCACGAAAATAACAGACGCCACGGCCATGCCTCGGGACTCTCGTTGACGCGTTCTGGCTACTGTAGACCAGTGTTTGCCAGGGCGCACAACTCACGCGTGGGAAGCCGTTCGGCCCTCTGGCCCGGTTTTGTGGCGGTGGCTGTTTCGGCCAAGACACAAAAACGCGCGCCAAACCGGAGCGATCCGTCTTCCATGTGCTGAATATCCCGTAAAAACAAGGCTTTAATCGTCTTGGCACGGATGTCGCTCCACCGCCATTCGGGGAGGGGCGAGCCATGCCAATGTCCATGCAGCGCCGTGCTCGACGTTTGCCGTTCTGGTGGACGATCGATATGACCGGAATGGTCGCGAGTCATGCGGCCATGGTCGTCATGGTGCCGGCGCTCGCAGAAGACGGCGACATCATCAGGCAGCGCGCATTCGCGCCGCGTATCGCCTATCGAGGCGTTCCCACCGATACGTTGCCGGTGCGAATCGCGCTCGGTCTTTATCCCACCCGCGCATTCGATCTTTCCATCGCTTCTGTCATGTCGGTGCTCTCCGACGGCGAACTGAGTACGTCGCATGCGTGGCTTAACAATCCATCGCCCAGGGGGGCGGGCGCAATCCCCTCGGAAGTGGGGGGTGGGTGGTCGGCCGGCGCCATGCTGAGCGCCCATCTGGCCACTCTCCACAATGTGTGCAGGCTGGACGTGCCGGCGATTGCTGGCGCGGTCGCAGAAAGCAACCACATAGGGATGTCGCCCCCAGATTTGGGGACAGTGTTGAAAGCCGCATTGTTAAGCCATCTGCGGCTTGCCTCAACCTTGATCGGCGCGGCTGCAGCGCGGGTGCGTAGCGCTCAATTTGAGACCGTCTGTGACGGCGCAGCCGCTTGGTACACGAGTCGATGTGCCGCCATGAATCGGCCGGCGTGGCCCAACGCGCGGTCAATGTGCGTTGCAAGCGTCGCGTTGTCGCAACGTGCGCGTCGGCGCCAGACGTCCATTGCATCCAGGCAGCTTCACCAGATTGAACCACCCGCCGGCTTCGCATTGCCGGACGCGGTGGCACGGACGGGGAATGTCACGTCCAACGCTTTCGTGCTCCGTCCCCCGGCGGGCACTTTTTTATACCGGCAATTCAGGAACGGGAGATCGTCATGCAAGCCAATTTGACTGCTTTCGCAGCCCTGGCGCCACCGCTCATACGGTGACCAGGACTGTATTGAACCGAATGGACGCCCAAGAACAATCGGGACGCAGCACGCAGGCGACGCCCCGACGCTGTGGGGAGGACCAAGCGATGGAGTCAGGCAGAGGCCGGATGCAACGGATGTTCCGCGCGGATGCCGTGCTTCTGCATCAGCCGGTACAGCGTCACGCGGGAGACCGCCAGCTCGCGCGCCGTCATGCCCATGTGGAAGCCGTTGCGGGCGATGGCCGTGCGGATGGCGTCCGATTCAGCGCCCTCGCGCGCTTCTTCCAGCGTCTGGCCCGATACGGACGCGTAGCCCTCCAGGTGGAGGTCTGCGGCGGAGATCTTGCGGTTGTCCGTCATCACCAGCGCGCGGCGTACGCGATTGATCAGCTCGCGCACGTTGCCCGGCCACGGGTAATGCATCATCGCGTGCAGCGCGCAGGGCGTGAAGCCGCGGATGCGGTGCGAGGCCTCGCTGGCGTGCTGCGCGAGGATGTGTTCGGCCAGTAGCACGATGTCGCTGCCACGCTCGCGCAGCGGCGGTACCGACAACGTCAGCACGCACAGCCGGTGAAAGAGGTCGGTGCGGAACCCGCCGTGGTGCTGGGCGGCTTCCAGGTCCACGTGCGTGGCCGAGATGATGCGGATGTCCAGCGGAATCGCCTGATGCCCGCCCAGCCGCGTGATGGTGCCTTGCTGCAGGAAGCGCAGCAGGCTCACCTGGCTTTCCAGCGGCAGGTCACCGATTTCATCGAGGAACAGCGTGCCGCCGTTGGCATGCTCGACCCAGCCGATATGACGCTGGTGCGCGCCGGTGAAGGCGCCTTTCTCATAGCCGAACAGCTCGGACTGGATCAGGTGCGGCGGGATCGCACCGCAGTTGATCGCGATGAACGGGCCGCTCGCGCGGGCAGAGGCTTCGTGGATGGCCTGAGCGGTCAGCTCCTTGCCGGTGCCTGATTCGCCGGCAATGAAGGCCGGTGCGCTGTTCTGCGCAACCTTGCGGATGGCGCGGAACAGGTTGTGCATGGACGGGCATTCCCCCAGCATGCGGGCGTTGCTGACCTTGGGGATCGGTGCGACTTCCTGGGCAAGGGATGCCATGCCCCATGCATGGCGCAGGGAATAGGCGGTTTCTTCGGTGCGCAGCGGCATCTGCACGTAGTCGACGCAGTAGTCGCGCACGAGCTGGCGCACGCGCTCATGGGTCAGCATGGCGGGCGGCAGTGCGGCCACCCAGCCTACATGCGACACCTGCATGCAGCGTTCAAGCAGATCCAGTTCGGCGGCAGAAAAGGCACTGCTGAAATCGATCAACCCGGCCTTGGGCACACCGTCACGAATGGCGCAGCCAAGCTCGCGCATCGACGTTACACGCCGCACGTGCCAGTCTGCTCCCAGGATTGTTTCGTCGATCTCCCCCATCCCTGCACGTGACGCGACAACGACGGTTCGGCACGCACCAGTACATTCCAGCGACTCTTCGCGCATGGTTTCCCCCGTTCGATTTTTGGTGATTCCCTCCTGCTCTGGATCAAGCGGCTCGGCCCAGGCAGGTTTGCAGTATGGTTGCCGTGTTTCTCTTTTGCGATGACGTTTAAGGACGAGGGAAGCAAACGGTTGCGCGCGCGGCTTGTAATGCAAATGAACTAGCGAGTTTCACAAAGGTGCCGGACACACTCGCTCGAAAATCAAGCGGTTGATGCGGCAATAAAAAAGCGCACCGTTTCGGGTGCGCTTCTCTGTACGTACGGAGGGGAGTCTGGAGAGACTTAGCCGCCGCGTCGCATCATGTCGAAGAACTCGGCGTTGTTCTTGGTCGACTTGAGCTTGTCGAGCAGGAATTCCATCGCTTCGACTTCGTCCATGTCGTGGATGAACTTACGCAGGATCCAGACCTTCTGCAGGATGTCCGGCTTGATCAGCAGTTCTTCGCGGCGTGTGCCCGACTTGTTCAGGTTGATGGCGGGGTAGACACGCTTCTCGGCCAAGCGGCGTTCCAGGTGCACTTCCATGTTGCCGGTGCCCTTGAACTCTTCGTAGATCACGTCGTCCATGCGGCTGCCGGTTTCGATCAGCGCCGTGCCGATGATGGTCAGCGAACCACCTTCTTCCAGGTTACGCGCGGCACCGAAGAAGCGCTTCGGGCGTTGCAACGCGTTGGCGTCAACACCACCGGTCAGCACCTTGCCCGAGGTCGGCACCACGGTGTTGTAAGCACGGGCCAGACGCGTGATCGAATCCAGCACGATCACCACGTCCTTCTTCAACTCGACCAGGCGCTTGGCCTTTTCGATGACCATTTCGGCCACCTGCACGTGACGCACGGCGGGTTCATCGAACGTCGATGCCACCACTTCGCCGCGCACGGTGCGCTGCATTTCGGTCACTTCTTCCGGGCGCTCGTCGATCAGCAGCACGAACAGCTCGGCTTCCGGGTGGTTGGTCGCGATGGCGTGCGCAATATGCTGCAGCATCACGGTCTTACCCGACTTGGGTGACGCCACCAGCAGCGCGCGCTGGCCGCGGCCGATCGGGGCAATCATGTCGATGATGCGGCCGGTGATGTTCTCTTCGGCCTTGATGTCGCGTTCGAGCGTGAGCGGCTTGTTCGGATGCAGCGGCGTCAGGTTCTCGAACATGATGCGGTTCTTGACCGCTTCAGGAGGCTGCGCGTTGACCTTGTCGACCTTCACCAGTGCGAAGTAGCGCTCGCCGTCCTTGGGCGTGCGGACTTCGCCTTCAATCGTGTCGCCGGTGTGCAGGTTGAAGCGGCGAATCTGCGACGGGCTGATGTAGATGTCGTCGGTGCTCGCCAGATACGAGGTTTCCGGCGAGCGCAGAAAACCGAAGCCGTCGGGCAGCACTTCCAGCGTGCCGTCGCCGAAAATCGTTTCCCCCTGTTTCGCCTTCTTTTTCAGGATGGCAAACATCAATTCCTGTTTGCGCATGCGCTGGGCGTTATCAATCTCCAGCTGTCCCGCCATTTCCAGCAATTGGGACACGTGCAGGGATTTCAGTTCTGTCAGATGCATAGACGAAAGAATGGGAAGGGCCCGAACGGGCAGCGAAACGAGAAACGGGGGGAGGGGGAAAAGGTCGAGCGAACGCTCGGGGAAACAGATTCGATGCAATCTTAGCACAACGCTGGCGGGCTTCCAGGCGGAAGATTGCCAGCGCGTGCTTTTGCGGCGGGATGCACTCCGCGCCGCGGTCGAATATCGACTTACAGGTGGC
Source organism: Ralstonia sp. A12 (assembly GCF_000801955.1). Classification (GTDB taxonomy): domain Bacteria; phylum Pseudomonadota; class Gammaproteobacteria; order Burkholderiales; family Burkholderiaceae; genus Ralstonia. The sequence continues at coordinate 530,594 of NZ_JSZO01000001.1, read as the reverse complement.
TATCCAGGAACGCGGTCAGTTGCGACTTGGACAGGGCGCCCACCTTCTGGGCGGCCACAGCGCCGTTCTTGAACAGGATCAGCGTCGGGATGCCGCGAATGCCGAACTTGGCCGGCACACCCTGGTTCTCATCAACGTTGATCTTGGCGATCTGCACCTTCTCGCCGTAGTCCTTGGAGACTTCGTCCAGGATCGGGGCGATCATCTTGCACGGACCGCACCATTCAGCCCAGAAATCGACGAGCACGGGTTTGTCGGACTTGAGCACATCGGCCTCGAAGGACGCGTCGCTCACATACTTGATCTGTTCGCTCATGGCGGGAACCTCTGTTATTTCGTAAAAGCTGGCGACGTGCGCCGAACCCATACATTACACGATTACGCGTGCCGGCGTGCATTACGGCCACTGCCAGTGCGGATGCTGCTGATATAGTACCGGCGCCCCCATTTTCAACCGTTGATTGTTGCTATCACGCTGATAGCCACGGCCGCAGTTCATCGCCCATTTCCCTCGCCGCATGCAGACGCTTGCCTTTGCGCCCGGCCCAGCATTTCTCTCCCGTGCCGCTGATGCGACGTGGCGCTTTCTGGACGCGCATGCGCAGTCGTCCGGCACCGGCACCGTTGTTGTACCGACTGCCGCACAGATCCCGGGTGTGCGCAGCGCCCTGCATGCCAGCGCCCAGGCGTGTGGCACGCCACGCCTGCTGCCGCGCATTCTGACGCTGGGCCACTGGCTGCTCGATCTGCCGCCCGAGCCGGGTTTGCCGGCGGCGCGCACGACGCTCTCGCGGCTGCTGGCTGTACAGCAAGCGCTCAAGACACAAGCATGGCTGCGCGAAGCGCTCGGTGCGCAGGACGATGCGGCGTTATGGGGCGTGGCGCAGGTAATGGTCACAGTGTCGGACGAGCTGTCGCAGCGATGGCTCACGCTGGATGCGGCTGACAGTGATGCGCAAGAGCGCCCCGACGCGCTGGAAGCTGCGTTGGCCGAGGCGCTGGAGCGCACCTACGCGCAGCTGTCCGAGCGCTTTCTCGGCACGGAGTCGCGCATCGTGCTGACGTTCTGGCGGTTGCTGTCGGGCGCGGCTGACCCGATTCCGGTGCGGCTGCATGCCATGCGGCGTCTGCTCGGTGAACTGCGCGGGCCGATTGTCTGGATGAGCCCGACCGACCCTGAAGCCGTTGATCTCGATTTCCTTCAACGTGCAGCCGAACACGTACCGGTGCTGACTATCGGCTACGACTGGAACGCGCCGGAAGTGGCGTCTGGCGCCAGCCCGGCCACGCATGCGGATTTCCGCGATCTGCTGCTGCATGCCTGGCCGGAGTGCGCCACGCCGGCGCAGGCTGCGCACGAGGATTCCGACGCCGCGCTTCCAGCGCCGGTCCTGCACATCGCCGGTGCGGCGCGTTTTGAGGATGAGGCGGCCTTTGCCGCGCACACGCTGGTCGATTGGTTGAATGCGGGGCGGCGTTCGCTGGCGCTGGTGGCGCAGGACCGCATCGTTGCGCGGCGCGTGCGGGCACTGCTGGCGCGCGTGAATGTGCCCGTGCGCGATGAAACCGGCTGGAAGCTTTCCACGACCCGCGCCGCCGCGGCGCTCATGCGCTGGGTGGACGTGGTGCAGGGCGACGGCGATACCGCCGCGCTGCTCGATCTCATCAAGAGTCCATTCTGTTTGCGCGATGCAGATGCCGGCACCGCGACGCCTGCGTGGATTGCCGAGCTGGAGCGCCGCATCCGCAGGCACAACGTATCAGGCGGATGGGGCCGGCTGCGTCGGCTGGTGGCGGATCGTCCTGCTGAGGAAGCTGACGGTGAGCCGCAAGTCAGCCGCCTGTCAGACCGCCTTGGCCTGCTGGCCGACGAAGCCGCGCTATGGCGCCGCGCCGGCAACGCTACGCTGGAGGCGTGGGTCACGCTGCTGGTCGGCACGCTGGATCGCCTGCACATGCGCACTGGCCTGCAGAACGATGATGCGGGTCGGCAGTTGCTCGACTGGGTCGACCGACTGCGGGTGTCCGTGCACGGCAGTACCGATGCGAGCGCGCGCTTCTCACTGACGGAATGGCGCGCATTGCTGTCGATGCTCCTCGAATCGGCTGTCTTCAGCGAACCAGCGCCGCCGGCGGATCGGCGCGTCGTCATCCTGCCGCTGAACGGTGCGCGCATGCGGCGTTTCGACGGTGTGGTGGTGGTCGGTTGCGATGATGCGCAGTTGCCGTCTGCGCAGCCGGAATGGCTGTTCTTCTCGAACGACGTGCGCCGCGAGCTGGGGTTGCCGGACCGCGCGCAGCGTTTCGCTCAGCAGGCGCGGGATTTGGCGGAGGTGCTGCTCAATCAGCCTGAAGTCGTGCTGACTTGGCAGCGGCACGGCGGGCGTGGTGAACCCAATCGCCTTTCGGGTTGGCTCGAGCGCCTGCAGCGGCGGCTGGCCGTGGCCGGCGTGCGTATCGATATGCCGGTCGTTCTGCCAAACCTGCAGACCCGCAGTCAGCCGACCGACATGCCTGCACCAGCAGCCCCCGCGCTGGTGCCGTCCACGCTCAGTGCCGCTGCCTACAACAGCCTGCGCCGTTGTCCGTACCAGTTCTTCGTCGGCCGCATGCTGCGGTTGGGCGAGTTGGAGGAGGTGTCCGACGAACTGGAGAAGCGCGACATCGGCGAGGTCCTGCACGCGATCCTGCACCGCTTTCATCGGCACCTGCTCGATACGCCAATGCACGATCCGGCGGATCGATTGGCGTTGCTACGGGCCATCACCGATGAGCAGTTCGGTCCGATGCTGGCGGAGGATGGCAACGCGCTGCGCTTCTATCGCCGCTGGCAAGGCGTGATGCCGTCGTATCTGGCGTGGCAGGCCGCGCGCGAGGCCGAGGGCTGGCACTTTGAGTCGGGCGAGGTCGATGTCGATACCTCGATCACGTTGCCGAATGAACGTCCGCTGCGCCTGCGAGGCCGTATTGACCGCATCGATGTGCATCGCGAGCACGGCGTGGCGGTGTTGGACTACAAGACGCAATCATCCATGGTGCTGGCGCGCCGCGCCAAGACACCGTTCGAGGATTGCCAGTTGCCGTTCTACGGTGTGCTTGATGCACGTGCTGATGCGGGCGGTTGGGTCTCGCTCGACGGCGAGGCGCGCGGAGACAAGCGCGACGTTGTTCTGCCGGATTTCACGCAGGTGGTCGACTGGCTGCTCGAACAGATGGAGAAGGACATGACCGCCTTGGCCGCCGGCGCGCCGCTGCCGGCGTTTGGCGATGAATCGGCATGCCGCTACTGCGCCGCGCGTGGCCTGTGCCGCAAGGGCTATTGGACCAAGGGTGCACAACGCGAGCCGGGGAGCGAAGCATGAGCGATCACGCCTACGAGCGGGATAGCGCTCCCGTCTCCCCCGAGGATTTCTCGCGCGCCGCGTGTGACCCGCTGCGTTCGGTGGTGGTGGAGGCCTGCGCGGGCAGCGGCAAGACGTGGCTGCTGGTCACCCGCATGCTGCGCTTGCTGCTGGCCGGCGCGGCGCCGTCTGACATCCTCGCCATCACCTTCACGCGCAAGGCCGCCGAAGAGATGCGGCAGCGCTTGCTGGACATCCTTGCGCAACTGGCGAGCGCGGATGACGAAGGCGTGGTGCATGAGCTGATCGCCCGCACAGTCGACGAGCGCGATGCCTCAGTGTTGATCGAGACAGCTCGCGGGTTGTATGCACGGGTGTTGGAATCGCCGCAGCGCATGGCGATCGATACGTTCCACGGTTGGTTTGGTTCGTTGCTGCGCGGGGCTCCGCTGTCGTCTGGCGTGCCGCAAGGGGCGTCGCTGCGTGAAGATGCTGGGCGGTTGCGCCGCGAAGCCTGGGCGCCGTTCTGGCGTGGCCTGCTTGCAGAAGATCAGGCCGAGCTGCGCGCTGTGTACGAGGCGCTTGCAGACCTGGTCGGCGATTTCCAGGCGGGCCGCTTGCTTGATGCCATGTTCCATCAGCGCAGCGATTGGTGGGCGTACAAGGCGCAGGCCGGCGAGCATCCGTTGCGCCCGCTTGATGACGTGCTTGGCGACGATGCGCATACCGATCCGCTGATCGAGGCGCTGCAAGACCAAGCCCTGCTGGCCAATATGCTGCGCCTATCCGGCTGGTTGGGGCAGGGCGGCGCCACCGAGGGCAAGCGCGCGACGCAGATTGAAATGGCAGTCACGTCTGCGCGTTCGATCGATGTGTCGAATGACTCTGCCCGTGCGCAGGCTTTCGACGGCTTGTTCAGCGCGTTCCACACGCAAGCCGGCAAGGCACGCGCCTGCAAGCCGACCAAGGCGCTCATCAAGGCCATCGGCGATGATCAGGCGCAAACCTTGGTTGCCCTGCACGCCACGGTATGTGAGGCACTGACCGTTTATCAGGCGCGTCGCCAGGAGATGCACGTGCGCGCCGTCAACGCGGCGCTGTTCACCCTCGGCGATGCGCTCATCGATCGCTATCAGGCCTATAAGCGCCAGGCGCGCGCAATGGACTTCACCGATCTGGAATGGGAAGCCGCCCGCCTGATGCAGGATGAAGACACGGCGGCCTACCTGCAGGTGCGGCTCGACGCGCGCTACAAGCATTTGTTGCTCGATGAGTTTCAGGATACGAACCCGATGCAGTGGCGCATCCTGCGAGGCTGGCTCGCAGGCTATGCGGGCACCGGTACGCAGCCGAGCGTGTTTCTGGTGGGCGATCCGAAGCAGTCGATCTATCGATTCCGCCGTGCTGATGCGCGCTTGTTTGAGGCGGCGCGCGAGATGCTCGTTGCGGACTTCAACGCCACCGTGCTGCGGACCAACCGGACACGCCGCAATGCGCCAGCTGTGCTGGAGTGGGTGAACGCGGTGTTCCTGCAGGCGCGTGCGCGCAACGACTATCCGATTTATGCGGAGCAAAGCACCGCTGTTGGTGCGCCTATTGGGCAGGCATTGCTGTTGCCGCTAGTGCCTGTGCCCGAAGCTGCGGAGGTCGATGAGACCACGCCGCGCGACACGCTCACCGAGCCACGCGAAGAAGCTGGCGATTCGCAGCGCTATGAAGAGGGCCGCCAAGTCGCCGCGTGCCTGCGCGCGTTGCATGCCGGAGAGCGTATCCGCGAGAACGGCGTCCAACGCCCTGTGCGCTGGAGCGATTTCCAACTGCTCGTCCGCCGCAAGCGCTATCTCGCCGACTACGAGCGCGCGCTGCGCGATGGCGGTGTGCCGTACCTGAGCCCCCGCAGAGGCGGTCTGCTGGCGACGCTCGAAGCGCTGGACTTGTGCGCACTGCTCGATTTCCTGATGACGCCGCAGGCGGATCTCTCGCTCGCGCACGTGCTGCGCAGCCCGATCTTTGCGGCAACTGACAATGATTTGATCCAGCTTGCGCAGTCCGCCGACGGCCCGTGGTGGGAACGCCTGACTGCGCTGGCACAGCAAGCCGAGACGGCCCCGACATTGCGCCAGGCACATCGCATGCTGTCACGCTGGCTGGCCGTGGCGCCCACGCTGCCCGTGCACGACCTGCTCGACCACATCGTGTACACCGGCGAACTCAAGCGCCGCTACGCTGAATGCGCACCCGCTGCCAATCGCGAACAGGTGCTCGCCAACCTCGATGCATTCCTCAAGCTCGCCCTCGATCTGGATGGTGGCCGCTATCCGAGTCTGCCCAAGTTCATGGCCGAACTGCGCGCCATCCGCCAGGGTGATGAAGACGAAAGCCCCGACGAGGGCGTGCAGAGCGATGCCGCGGACGCGCCAGACGCTATCGACGCTGAACTCGCAAGCGAAGGACTCGATGCCGCGCAGATCCTGACCGTGCATGCATCGAAGGGGCTGGAAGCGCCGTTCGTGGTGCTGCTCGACACGCACCACAGCGATACGCGTGCCGACAGCGCCGGCATTCTGATCGACTGGCCGCCCGGCGCTCCAGCGCCCACGCATTTCTCTGCCTTCGGCAAGACGGCGGAACGTGGCCGTGCACGCGACCCGCTGTTCAAGCAGGAAGACGACCTTGCCGAGCGCGAGAACTGGAACCTGCTGTACGTGGCAATGACGCGCGCACGGCAGGCGCTGATTGTTTCCGGCGTGGCCAACAAGCGCGACGCGTCAGCCGCCCAGGCGACTGATGAAGGCGATGTGCCGGACGTGGATGGCACCGCAAGCTGGTACACCTTGTTGGCGACGGCAGGCGTGGCCACGCCTGCGCCAATGCTTGAGGCCGCGGCCAACGCGGATGTCCTTGCGGCTGAGGCCGACGTTGTCTCGTATCACGACTTCCGCGCGCCGCTCACGGTGGCGGTGCGTGTCGGTAGCGCCATTGCACAGGCGGAAGGTGCCGCCGATCCTGTTTTCGATCAGGGCGCCGTCGCACAGGGCGAACTGCTGCATGCTGTACTGGAGCGTCTGACGCGCCGCGGCATGCCTGAACAGGCGCCGGACACTGCAACCATCGTGCGCTGGTTCGGCGCAACCGGTGTAACGGAAGCCGATGCCGCCCGCGCCGCCGAAGCCGTGCGCCGCATGCTGTCCGCTGACGCACTGATGCACGTGTTCGACCCCGCGCGCTTCGACGCGGCCCACAACGAGATCGAGCTGTTTAGCCCTGACGGCGCACTGCTGCGCATCGATCGCCTGATCGAGCGCGGCGACGACATCCTGGTGGTGGACTACAAGTTACGTCTCTTGCCGGTCGAGCGTGCAGCCTACGCTGACCAGTTGCGCGGCTACGTAGCTGCCGTCACGCCGATGTATCCAGGCCGCACAGTGCGTGCCGGTGTCGCAACCGCGCAGGGCGAGTGGATCGATCTGGAATCGCTCCCCAAGCCAGTACAGACGTCACATGACGACAGCCAAGGCGCGCTGTTCTGACGCGGGCGATATGACAAAAAAGGGGGAGGGGAATGCGGAAGGGAGATGAGAAGGGGGACGAGCCTGACCCTCGGCACTGGCGGAAAACGGCTGTGGCTGCTTCGTTCCCGACCTGACCAGGTTGACCGCGCCACCATGCGAGGAGGCCCGTCCGACCGGCATTGTAACCGACTCGCGCATCCCCACCTGAATATCCTTGCAATTCACTCGGCGCGCATCCTGTTCGAACCCTCGGAAAGCACGTCGGAAATCCACCTCGCTTTGCTACAATCCGCCGCATGAGTTATCAAGTGCTCGCCCGCAAGTGGCGCCCTCGCGATTTCACCACGCTGGTTGGTCAGGAACACGTGGTGCGCGCGCTTACGCATGCGCTCGAACAGCAGCGCCTGCATCACGCCTACCTGTTTACCGGGACGCGCGGTGTCGGCAAGACCACGCTGTCGCGCATCCTCGCCAAATCGCTCAACTGTGTCGGCGCAGACGGGCAGGGCGGCATTACCGCGCAGCCGTGCGGCGTGTGCCGCGCCTGCACCGAGATCGATGCCGGGCGCTTCGTCGATTACATCGAGATGGACGCCGCGTCCAACCGTGGTGTCGATGAGATGGCCCAGTTGCTCGATCGCGCGGTCTATGCGCCCACGGTCGGCCGCTTCAAGGTCTACATGATCGACGAAGTGCACATGCTGACCAACCACGCCTTCAACGCGATGCTGAAGACGCTGGAGGAGCCGCCCGAGCACGTCAAGTTCATCCTCGCGACCACCGACCCGCAGAAGATTCCGGTGACGGTGCTCTCGCGCTGTCTGCAGTTCAACCTTAAGCAGATGCCGCCGGGGCACATCGTGTCGCACCTGGAGCGCATCCTCGGCGAAGAGCACATCGCCCACGAAGCCAACGCGCTGCGCCTGCTGGCCGCTGCCGCACAGGGCTCGATGCGCGATGCGCTGTCACTCACGGACCAAGCCATCGCCTACAGCGCCGGCGAGGTGAGCGAAGCTGCCGTGCGCGGCATGCTCGGTGCGATTGACCAAAGTTACCTCGTGCGCCTGCTCGATGCGCTGGCCGACGAGAACGGTGCGGCGCTCGTCGAGATTGCAGACGAAATGGCCGGGCGCAGCCTGAGCTTCTCGGGGGCGTTGCAGGATCTGGCGTCGCTGCTGCAGAAGATTGCGCTGGCGCAGGTCGTGCCGGCCGCCGTGCAGGACGATTGGCCCGAAGCCGACGATGTGCGCCGCCTGGCTGCGCGCTTCGATGCGCAGTCGGTGCAACTGTTCTATCAGTTTGCCAATCTCGGCCGCAGCGAGCTGGCCCTGGCGCCGGACGAGTACGCCGGCTTCACGATGACGCTGCTGCGCATGCTGGCGTTCCAACCCGGTCAGTCGGGTGGGGATGCGACGCCGCCTTCGGGTGGTGGTGGCAAGCGGGCTGTGCCGTCGGCTCCGGCTGCATCGCCACGTCCGACCATGGCGGCGAGTGCGCCTGTGGCGGCGCCGGTTGTGCAGTCCGCGCGTGTGGCGCGTCCGGAGCCGGTGGTTGAGGCGCCGCGTGCAGCGTATCAAGTTACGCCGCCTGCTCCCGCGCCGGTCACGGTGGTGGCCGCGGCTGAAACGCCCGCAGCGCCGGTTGCGGCGCCCGTCAGTGCTCCGGCTCGCCGTTCACCGGCCATGGAGGCACTGGCCGCAGCTCGTCAAGCGTCGAACCGTGGTCGTGGTGGCGCTTCGGCACCTGCCGCTACACCGGCGGCCGTTCCTGCACCCGTTGCACGTCCTGCTGCTGCGGTTGGGCCGCGTCCGAACCCGGTGGCTGCACCTGCATCGCCACCGCCACGTCGTGAGCCGCCGGCTGCATCGGCAGCGTCAGCCGACGATGGCCCGCCGCCGTGGGATGAAATGCCCGGTGAATTTGCTTCGCCGTCGTTGGAAGAGATCGATGCCGCGTTCGCCGGCTGGGATTCGGCCTCGAGTGCACGCCCTGGCGCTTCTGCGTCGGCTGCATCTGCAGCGCGCTCCCCGCAGGTCGAGACGCCCGCTGCTGTGCCGGAACCGGTGCAAGCCAAGCCTGTCGCACCGGAGCCAATGGCTGCCGCTACGCCGCCCGACCTGAGTGCCAGCAGCCTCACCACGTTCGATGGCGACTGGCCCAAGCTGGCGGCTCGCCTGCCGATGCGCGGCCTGGCCCAGCAGCTTGCACACCAGAGCGAACTGGTGGCGGTGGAGGGCGTTACCGTGCGCCTGCGCGTGCCGCTGCCGGCACTGACTGAAGTCGGTGTCGTGGAGCGGCTGGAAGCTGCATTGACGGAACACTTCGGCACGCCTGTGCGGGTGGCGTGCGACATTGGCACAGCACGTGCGACAGCCGCGGCTGCCGATGCCGAATTGCGCGCCCAGCGCCAGCGTGACGCTGAAGACGCCATCGCTGCCAACCCGTTTGTACAGGCGTTGGTACGGGACTTTGCCGCGCAGGTCGTCCCGGGTTCCATCCAACCGCACGCGCACTAAAATCGCATTCCCAAACTGAACACCGGCGCGCCTAATCAAGCGGCGCGCCTCGTATGACCCATTGCAAGGAGCAACGACCATGATGAAAGGCCAGATCGCCGGGCTGATGAAGCAAGCCCAGCAGATGCAGGAAAACATGAAGAAGGCGCAGGAAGCGCTTGCCCTCATCGAGGTGGAAGGCGTGTCCGGCGCCGGCCTCGTGAAGGTGGTCATGACCTGCAAGAACGACGTGAAGCGCGTGTCGATCGATCCGAGCCTGCTGGCTGAAGGCGAAGACAAGGAGCTGCTGGAAGACCTCGTGGCCGCTGCGTTCAATGATGCCGTGCGCAAGGCCGAGGCCACCACTCAGGAGAAGATGGGCTCGCTCACCTCCGGTCTGGGCGGCATGGCGAGCATGCTGCCGCCGGGCTTCAAGCTGCCGTTCTAAGCTCAGGCTAGAGCCATCAGGATCGCGCCATGGTGCTGGAATCTGCGCTGCTGCACGTCAAGCCTGGCCAGGAAGCCGCCTTCGAGGCGGCTTTCGGCGAGGCCCGCCACATCATCGGCGCGATGCGGGGCTTTGTTTCGCTGACGCTGTCGCGCTGCGTGGAGAAGTCCAGCGACTACCTGCTGCTGGTGCAGTGGCAGACGCTGGAAGACCACACCATCGGCTTCCGGCAGTCGGCTGAATACCAACGCTGGCGTGCGCTGCTGCATCACTTCTACGATCCGATGCCGGAAGTGCTGCACCACACACTGATTGTGGAGCACGCATGACGCGCGGCGGCTCAGGTACGCCATCGGCGCTGCAGATGCTGGTCGAGGCCCTGCGCGTGCTGCCGGGCGTCGGTCCCAAGTCAGCGCAGCGCATGGCGTATTACCTGCTGCAGCATGATCGCGATGGGGCCGAACGCCTGGCGCAGGCGCTGAGCGAGGCCACCGAATCGATCCACCACTGCAGCCGCTGCAATACCTTTACCGAGCAGGAAGTCTGCGAAACCTGCCTGGATACGCGTCGTGATGCCTCTGTGCTGTGCGTGGTGGAAACGCCCGCCGATCAGATGATGATCGAGCAGACGCTCACGTATCGCGGACAGTATTTCGTGCTGATGGGGCGGCTCTCGCCGCTGGACAACATCGGCCCCAAGGAAATCCACCTCGAACGCCTGCTGGCCCGCGCGACCGACCCTGCGCTGGGCGGGCCGTGCACTGAGGTCATCCTCGCGACCAACTTCACCAGCGAAGGCGAGGCCACAGCGCACTACATCGGCGAGATGCTCAAGGCGCGCGGCATCAAGGCGACGCGTCTGGCGCGCGGCGTGCCGGTGGGCGGTGAGCTGGAGTATGTCGATGCGGGCACCATCGCCCGTGCCGTGCTGGACCGGCGTCAGCTCTGATACTTCGAAGCGCTGCTTAGAACTCGGCGTGGATGCGTACGCCACCGATGGACACCGGGCCGCGATCCCGGTTGTACGCGGGGTGGACGACGTACTGGTAGTTCAGGCCAAGCGTCAGGTGCTTGATGACGGCGACGTTGTAGTACAGCTCGGCGATGCGTTCGGTGCCGTAGTTCAGCGCGCCGTCGCCAATCAGCACGCCCATGCCGCCGGCCGCAAAGTACTGGCGCGCCGCGCCTGACAAGCCATTCACCACCACCGCTGCGCCGAACGTGTCGTTCGGTCGGCCCCAGCGCGTGCCCTTGAGCGAGAGCCCGGCCGATACCGATTGGTTGATGTCGGTGAATTCGAACGTTTCCTTGCTGCCGTCGTTCATGCTGGCACGAGCGAAGACGCCCAAGTCGTCGGTGACTTCCTGCTCCAGGTTCACCGCAATGCCGGGGCGCCAGGCGAGCCGCCGGACGAGGCCAGTGTCGGGCGTAGTACCGGTCTGCTGTGCCAGGTTCACTGCATCGCCGTAGCCGCCCATGCGGCCGCGCGTTGCAAAGGCGAGCAGCTTGACCTTGCCGGGGCGGCCGAACCAGCTTTGGCGCGCCTCGAATTCGCCCACCCATTGGTACTGCTTCCACGTCGTGTCGATCGTGACGCTGTTGGGCTCCTTCGACAGCGCGAAGAGGCCGCCGCGTAGCGTCCACCAGGACTGCGTCCATTCCACCGCGAGGCCGTGTGTGTAGCCCCAGGCGTCGGCAGCGTAGTCGAATGCGCCGGCGTCGACCACGGCCCAGTTCAGGAAATCGCCGCGCGGGTCGTGCGCATAGGTGTTCGTGTCGAAGATGTCGACCACCGAGAACTTGCCGACGGTGATGGTCAGGTTGTTGGCCGAATGGCTGCCGGCAAGCTGGTTGGGCCCCGACTCAACGGCTTGCTGTTCGCCGCCCAGGTCGATCACCTGCCGCAGGAAGAGACGGGGCAGCTTGTGATATGGAGCATTCTTGCCGACCTTGTACGCTTCTGCGCTGGAGAAGCCGGCCAAGCCTACGGTATTGCTCAGGCCGAAACCCTGGTCGATTTCCGGGTTGGCATACAACTCGGCCCCCTTCCACAGGCGCAGGCCGAGGTAGAGCGTGATGTCGGTCGTTTCCTTGTTGTTACTGTCGGCCGTCAGGCTGTTGGTACCGCTGTAGGGCGAGCGGAACGACGGGTGCCACTGCGTCACATTGGTGAACTGCCCGTGAATGTTCCACCGTTCCGGTTCAGGGATGTCCGTGTTGGGGGCTTCGGAAGCATCGGCGTCTGCTGCCAGGGCAATCCCTTGCAGGCCTAGAACCAGCATGGCGGCCATCAGAGCCTGCCGAGCGGTGCCGGCACGCCTGGCGCGGCGGAGAAAAGACCGAGATTCGAGGTGAAGAGACGACGATGGCATGGGCGCAACAGAGGGGGCAGCCGCTAGAATTCCAAGCTTGTGCGCTCGGAATAGGCAAAAACCCGGCGATAGTAAACGCCGCGTCGTGACCAGCCGGTGAAAACCGGGCTGTTTTCGCAAGCCTGTCGCGTTTCCCCAACTTTGCCAGATGGCTCCACGATGAACCTTGCCCGCTTTGATCTCGTCACCCTCGGCCTGTTTGTGGCGGTGGCCCGGCTGGGCAGCATTTCCGCTGGGGCGCGGCAATCACACTTGGCGGTGGCCGCGGCAAGCAAGCGGATTTCCGACCTGGAGGCCGCCGTGGGCGCGCCACTGCTGTATCGCCATGCCGCCGGCGTGGAATTGACCGAGGCGGGTCAAGCCTGCTTCCGCCACGCCGTGGGCATTCTGCAGGACGTCGAGCGCATGGCCGGTGCGCTGTCGGACTTTGCGGCAGGCACGCGCGGGCAGGTGCGCGTGTGGGCCAACACATCATCGATCACGCAGTTTCTGGCTGACGACCTGGCCGCCTTCATGCTGGCCAACCCGGCCATCCGCATTGCGCTGGAAGAACAGGACAGTGGCGATATCGTTGCCGCGTTGCGCGAGAACCGCGCAGACCTCGGGATTTTCGCCGCCGGCACGCCGTGCGATGGGCTGCAATCGTTCGATTACCGCGAGGACGATCTCGCCCTCGTCACGCCGCGCAGCCATCCGCTGGCCGGTCGCAAGCAGGTGAGCTTTGCCGATGCGGTGGAGTTTGATTTCGTCAGTCTGCCGCCGGGCACCTCGCTGGCCGCGCAATTGCTGGAAGAGAGTCAGCGCCTGGGTAAGCCGCTGCGCTTGCGGATTCAGGTGCGCAGTTTTGAAGCGGTTTGCCGCATGGTGGCCTCAGGGCTGGGCGTCGGTGTGTTGCCGCGCATTGCAGCACAGGGGCACGTGTCGAGCCTGCACGGCGCGGGCCTCGCGCTGGTACCGCTGCAAGACGATTGGGCGCATCGCCGCCTGCTGGTCGGCGTGCGCGATCCGGATGCGCTCACCAGCTCTGCGCGTCTGTTGATGACGCATCTACTCGGCAATCCTGCTGCACTCTGAATTCAACGTTCTTGATACGACCATGTCGACACAGGTTTTGCAGAACATCCGCGTGCTCGAGCTCGGGCAATTGATTGCCGGGCCGTTTGCCGCCAAGACGCTCGCCGATTTCGGCGCGCAGGTTATCAAGATCGAACCGCCGGGGCAGGGTGATCCGCTGCGCAAATGGCGAATGCTGCATGAGGGCACCTCGGTCTGGTGGGAGGCGCAGTCGCGCAACAAGCAGTCCGTCTGCGTCGACCTGCGTGTGCATGAAGGCCAGGATGTCGTGCGCAAGCTCGCCAGTGAAGCCGATGTGCTGATCGAAAATTTCCGCCCCGGCACGATGGAGAAATGGGGCCTGTCATACGAAGCGCTGTCCGCCATCAACCCGAAGCTGATCATGCTGCGCGTGTCGGGCTACGGCCAGACCGGCCCCAAGCGCGATGAGCCGGGCTTCGCGGCCATTGCGGAGGCCATGGCGGGCCTGCGCTACCTGACCGGTGAGCCGGGGCGTCCTCCCGCACGCGCTGGCCTGTCGCTGGGCGACACGATTGCAGGTCTGCACGGCGCGCTGGGCGTGCTGCTCGCGCTGTATGAGCGCGATGCGCGCGGCGGCAAGGGGCAGGTGATCGACGTGGCGCTGTATGAGTCCGTCTTCAACCTGACGGAGAGTCTGCTGCCAGAGTACTCGGTGTTTGGTGCGATTCGCCAGCCGGCGGGTGGGGCGTTGCCGGGCATTGCGCCGTCCAATGCGTACCGCTGCGCGGGCGGCGAGTATGTGCTGATTGCCGCCAATGGCGACAACATCTTCCGCCGCCTGATGCAGCGCATGGGCCGGCAGGATCTGGCTGACGATCCAGGCCTTGCGCGCAACGACGGCCGTGCCGCTCGTGCGGAAGAGATCGACGCCGCCATCAATGCTTGGACTGGCACATTGCCCATTGCCGAAGTCCTGACTGCGCTTCAAGAAGCCGAAGTACCCAGCGGCCCGATCTACACCGTCGCCGACATTGCCGCGGACCCGCACTACCGCGCGCGTGGCGTCATTGAGACTGTGCGGGCGCAGTCGGGCATCGATGTGGAGATGCCAGGCGTGGTGCCCAAGCTTTCCGGCACGCCGGGTGCCGTGCAGGCCAGCGCGCCACGCCTGGGCCAGCACACGCGCGACGTGCTGCGCAGCCATGGCCTGACCGATGCACAGATCGACGCGCTGGCCGCGCAAGGCGTGATTGCCGAGGCCGCAGGCTAAAGAGCTAGGACGATCCCGCATGTTGTGTGGCGAATCGTTGCGGTAATATCGCCGCCAAGGCAGTGAATGCCATAAAAGGTAATCCAGGAGACAAGCATGGGGACACGAGGCATCAGCCGCTGGGCAAAATGGATGGGCGCAGCAATGTGCGCAACGAGCCTGCTGGCCGCCAGCCCCGCCGTGCTGGCGCAGGGCAAGCCTGAGAAGAGCAAGGTCACCGTCGCCGTGGGCGGCAAAGCCTTGTTCTACTACCTGCCGCTGACGATTGCCGAGCGCCTGGGCTACTTCAAGGACGAAGGCCTGGATGTCGAGATCGTCGACTTTGCCGGCGGAGCCAAGGCACTGCAGGCAGTGGTGGGCGGCAGCGCCGACGTGGTGAGCGGCGCTTACGAACATACGCTGGTGCTGCAGGCCAAGGGCCAGATGTATCAGGAGTTCGTGTTGCAGGGCCGTGCCCCGCAGATCGTGCTGGCCGTCAACAACAAGACGATGCCCAACTACAAGTCGATTGCCGACCTGAAAGGCAAGAAGATCGGCGTGACGGCGCCGGGCTCGTCGACCAACATCATGGTCAACTACGTGCTGGCCCGTGCCGGCATCAAACCGAATGAGGTGTCGATCATCGGTGTGGGCCCGAGCAACGGCGCCATTGCCGCCGTGCGCGCCGGGCAGATCGATGCGCTGGCCAACCTGGACCCGGTGATGTCGATGCTGACGCAGAAGAACGAAGTGCGCGTCATCTCCGATACCCGCACGCTGGCCGATACCAAGGCGGTTTTCGGCGGCAACATGCCGGCCGGTTGCCTGTATGCCTCGACGGCGTTCATCCAGAAGAATCCGAACACCACGCAGGCGCTGACCAACGCCATGGTGCGCGCGCTCAAGTGGCTGCAGAAGGCGGGCCCGTCGGACATCGTCAAGACCGTGCCGGAAGCCTACCTGCTGGGCGACCGCGCGCTGTATCTGGCCGCGTGGGACAAGGTGCGTGAGGCCATCTCGCCGGATGGCGCAATGCCTGCCGACGGCCCGGCCACGGCGCTGCGTACGCTGTCGGAATTCGATGCGGAAGTGAAGGGCAAGCAGATCAAGCTCGACCAGACCTTCACCAACACCTTCGTGCAGAAGGCCAACGCTAAGTACCACTGAGTCCAGCAGACTTCCATCCTGCGCCCGGTTTAGCCGGGCGCATTGCTTTCTTGGTAGCCATCAGGCAGACACCATGTCCCACCCCGCACTTTCGTTCGATCAGATCACCTGCACCTTCATCTCGCCCGACAAACCGGGTCAGCGCTACACCGCCGTGCAGAACACCACGCTGGACATCCAGGCGGGTGAGTTCGTCTCGGTGGTGGGCCCGACCGGCTGCGGCAAGTCCACCTTGCTGAACCTGGCGGCGGGGCTGTTGCAGCCGTCCTCAGGGCAGGTGCGCGTGTTTGGCGAGCCGCTTGTCGGTATCAACCGGCGCGCCGGCTACATGTTCCAGGCCGAGGCGCTGATGCCGTGGCGCAGCGCGCTGGACAACGTGCTGGCCGGGCTGGAGTTTCGTGGCACGCCCGACAAGGAGGCGCGTGAACTGGCCATGTCCTGGCTGGCGCGCGTGGGTCTGGCCGGGTTTGAAGACCGCTACCCGCATCAACTGTCGGGCGGCATGCGCAAGCGCGTGAGTCTGGCGCAAACGCTGGTGCTCGACCCCGACATCATCCTCATGGACGAGCCGTTCTCCGCGCTTGATATTCAGACGCGCCAGTTGATGGAGAACGAGGTGCTCGACCTCTGGGCCGCCAAGCGCAAGGCCGTGCTGTTCATCACGCACGACTTGGACGAGGCCATTGCCATGAGCGACCGCGTGGTTGTCCTGTCGGCCGGGCCGGGCACGCACCCGATCGGCGAATTCACGATCGATTTGCCGCGCCCGCGCGATGTGGCCGAGATCCGTGACCAAGCCGGCTTCGTCAACCTGCACGCCCGCATCTGGGATGTGCTGCGTGAAGAAGTGCTGAAGGGCTATGCGCAGCATCGCCGTGTGGCCTGAACTGAATTTGAACGATCTCTCTCATGGCTAATCGTCCGCTCTCTCCGTTCACGCTACGCGCCTGGCAGCTTGGGCTCCTGGTCGTCACGCTGGCCGTCTGGCACTTCGCCACGCGCTCGCAAGACGTCGCATTCTTCTTTGGTGAGCCACTCATCGTCGCCCAGCGCATTTGGGCATGGTTCGTGACCGAAGGCGATATCTATCAACATCTCGGCGTCACGCTGGCCGAAACCGTGCTGGCCTTCGTCATCGGTACGGCCACAGGCTTGGGCGCCGGGCTATGGCTGGCACTGAGTCCCGCCGTGTCTGCAGTGCTCGATCCGTACATCAAGGCTGCCAACTCGATGCCGCGCGTGATTCTGGCGCCCATCTTCGGCGTGTGGTTCGGGCTGGGGATCTGGTCGAAGGTCGCGCTGGCGGTGACGCTGGTGTTCTTCATCGTGTTCTTCAACGTCTACCAGGGCGTGAAGGAAGTGAGCCCGGTGGTGCTGTCCAATGCGCGCATGCTAGGTGCATCGCAGCGGCAACTGCTGCGCTTCGTCTATCTGCCGAGTGCGACGAGCTGGGTGTTCTCATCGCTGCACACGTCGGTGGGCCTGGCGTTCGTGGGCGCGGTGGTGGGTGAGTACCTGGGTTCAGCGCGCGGCGTCGGCTACCTGATCCTGCAGGCCGAAGGCACCTTCGACATCAACACCGTGTTTGCCGGCATCGTCGTGCTGACGGTGTTTGCGCTAGTGCTCGACTGGCTGGTCGGTCTGGTGGAGAAACGCTTGATGCGTTGGCAGCCCAAAACCGGCGAGACCGAAAAGCTATGAACCCCTAGGCATCACATCAACCCTGCTATGAGAAGGGTCATGCAACTAGACGGTCGGTCTACTACAATCCGATTCACCATGAGCAAGCACCCCGAACCCGTCACCGCTGAAGGCGCCGAAGCCCGGCACGACACCCGCGACCGTATTCTGGACGCCGGTGCCGAGCTGATCCTCGGGCGCGGCTTCTCGGCCGTCGGGCTGGCGGAAATCCTTGGCCGCGCGCAAGTGCCCAAGGGCTCGTTCTATTACTACTTCGGTTCCAAGGAAGACTTTGGCGTCGCGATGCTGGAGCGGTATTTCCAGGATTACGACGCTGGCGTCGTCAGTCTGTTCAACGACACGCGCATGACCGCACGTGAACGGCTGCTGCGCTACTTTGCCGCTTGGATCGACCTGCACGAGCGCAGCGCATGTGAGGTCACGTGTCTGGCGGTCAAGCTCTCAGGTGAGGTGTCTGATCTGTCCGAGCCGATGCGCAAGGTGCTGTCGACGGGGATGACGCGGATGGTGGAGCGTATTGCCGTGGCGGTGGAAGCGGGCGTGGCCGATGGCTCGCTCGCACCGGTGGAAGACGCGCGCAACGTGGCGGAAGGGCTGTACGCGATGTGGATGGGCGGGGCGCTGCTGGCCAAGGCACATCGGTCCATCGCACCGTTTCGGAGCTGCATGGACCAAACCGAAGCGCTGCTGGTCAAGCCGAAACATTGAACACAACCGAATGCACTATCAGCGGGGCACGTTCCTCGCTTTTCTTTTAACCCGGTTCTAGATGACCGGTCGAATAGTTTCTCTTTCTGGAGCGGATATGACCCAACAACTGTTGTCGCCTGTTCAAGTCGGTCGCGCGACCCTCACCAACCGCGTCGTGATGGCGCCGCTCACACGCTCGCGTGCGGGCCAGCCCGGCGACGTGCCGACTGAGCTGAACGTGACCTACTACGCGCAACGCGCCACGGCCGGCCTGATCGTGACGGAAGCCACGCAAATCTCCCGCCAGGGTCAGGGCTACGCCTGGACACCAGGTATGTATACCGATGCGCAGGAAGCCGGTTGGAAGGCCGTGGTGGACGCCGTGCACGCCAAGGGCGGCCGCATCTCGCAACAGCTCTGGCACGTAGGCCGCATCTCGAACACGCTGCTGCAAGAGAACGGTCAGGCGCCGGTCGCGCCGTCGGCCATCGTCGCCAAGGGCGCGCAGAGCTTCGTTGTGCAGCCGGACGGCACGCCTGCCAACGTGCCGACCAGCGAGCCGCGTGCGCTGGCCACGGAAGAAATCCCAGGCGTCATTGCGCAGTATCGCCAAGCCGTGCTGCGTGCACGCCGCGCTGGCTTTGATTTCGTTGAAATCCACGCCGCCAACGGTTACCTGCTGCACCAGTTCCTGTCCACCAACAGCAACCAGCGCACGGACCAATATGGCGGCTCGCTGGAAAACCGCGCACGCCTGATTCTGGAAGTGGTCGACACGGCCATTGCCGAAATCGGCGCCGATCGCGTTGGCATTCGCTTGTCGCCGCACTTTGTCGCGCACGACATTGCCGATGCGGAAGCGGAGACCAGCGCGCTCTACCTCGCACGTGAGCTGACCAAGCGCGGTATCGCCTATCTGCACATCGCCGAGCCGGACTGGGCGGGCGGCCCGGAGCTGTCTACCGAGTTCCGCCGCCAACTGCGCGACGCCTTCAAGGGCGCGCTCATCGTTTGCGGCCAATACAGCGCAGAAGAGGGGGAGCAGATGGTTGCCTCCGGTCTCGCAGATGCAGTGGCGTTCGGCCGTCCGTTCATTGCCAATCCGGATCTGGTGGCTCGCTTCCGCGCCGGGGCCTCGCTCAACAAGCCGGATCGCAACACCTACTACGGCGGCCAGGAAAAGGGCTACACCGACTATCCGACGCTGGAAGAAGCCGCCTGATCGGGCGTCGTACCAACAAAAAAGCCGCGTCGGGGTGTCGCCCGACGCGGCTTTTTTTTCTGGATGGCGGATGCCGCTTACGGCTGGATCACCACCTTGCCCGTCACCTTGCGCGCCGCCATGTCCAGCAGCGCTTGCGTAGTCTGCTCCAGCGGATAGCGCGCCGAAATATGCGGGCGGATCTTGCCCTCCTGCATCCAGCCAAGCATCTGCATCATGTTGGCCAGATTCGCCTTCGGCTCGCGGCGGGCGAATTCGCCCCAGAACACGCCCACCAGCGATGCGCCTTTGAGCAACGCCAGGTTCAGCGGCATCTTCGGGATTTCACCGTTGGCAAAGCCCACCACCAGATAGCGACCGCGCCAGGCGATCGAGCGGAACGCGGGCTCGGCATAAATGCCACCCACCGGGTCATAGATGACGTCCGGGCCCTTGCCGTCGGTCAGTTCCTTGATGCGCTCGCGCAGGTCTTCGGTCGAATAGTTGATCAGCGCATCGGCGCCGTGGTCCTTGCAGACAGCGAGCTTTTCATCGCTCGACGCCGCAGCAACTACGCGCGCACCGAGAGCCTTGCCGATTTCGATGGCAGCGAGCCCGACGCCACCAGCCGCGCCCAGCACCAGCATCGTCTCACCGGCCTTGAGTTGCCCACGATCGACCACCGCATGATGCGACGTACCGTAGGTGAGGGTGAATGCCGCAGCCGTATCGAACGCCATGCCCGGCGGCATCGGCATCACCACCTTGGCCGATGCCTTCACCTGCGAGGCAAACGCGCCCTGGCCGAGGAAGGCGATCACATGGTCGCCCACCTTCACGTGCGACACGCCTTCGCCCACCGCATTGACCACGCCCGCCACTTCCGAGCCCGGCGTGAACGGCAGTTCCGGCTTGAACTGGTACTTGTTCTGGATGATCAGCACGTCGGGAAAATTCACCCCCGCGGCCTTCACGTCGATGACGACTTCACCGGCGCCAGGCGACAGGTCCGGCAGCGTTTCAATCACCAGCGATTCGGGCGGGCCCCAGGTCTTGCAGACGACGGCTTTCATCTTGTGTCTCCTGATCGGTCTTGCGTTGGATTGTTGGCCATCTCGCATGCTTCGTGCGCGATTTCGTCAGGCAGTGTAACCGAATAAAAGCACGGTCGTTCGATTCGATCGTGGGCGATTTTGTGGGCGATGAGATGGGCGGTTTGTCGAGCGATTTTTGTAAGCGTGTACAACGCGCTGGTGAGCACGATTCGTTAACGTTGCTCGGTTACAATCCGCGCCATGCATATTCTTATCGCCAACGACGACGGATACCTCGCACCGGGCCTCGCCGCGCTTCACCGTGCACTCAGTCCGCTGGGGCGCGTGACGGTGGTGGCGCCCGAGCAGAACCACAGCGGCGCATCCAACTCACTCACGCTGCAGCGTCCGCTGTCGGTGTTTGAAGCTACCGATGGTGCCCAGAAGGGTTTCCGCTTCGTCAATGGCACGCCGACGGACTGCGTACACATCGCCCTGACCGGCATGATCGAGGAGAAACCTGACCTGGTGGTCTCCGGTATCAATCAGGGTCAGAACATGGGCGAAGACGTGCTGTATTCCGGCACCGTCGCCGCCGCCATCGAGGGTTATCTGTTCGGCATTCCGTCGATTGCGTTTTCGCAAGTCGACAAGGGCTGGACGCACCTGGACGCCGCCGAGCGCGTCGTCCGCGAGGTGGTGGAGCGTTACCTGTCCGATCCGCTCGAGGGGCAGATGCTCCTCAATGTGAATATTCCGAATCTGCCGTATGGCGAACTGGCTGGCTGGCGTGCCACGCGCCTGGGCAAGCGGCACCAGTCGCAGCCGGTGATCCGCCAGGCCAATCCGCGCGGCGAGCCGATCTTCTGGGTCGGCGCTGCCGGCGATGCCAAGGACGCCAGCGAAGGCACCGATTTCCATGCGGTCGCGCACAGCTTCGTCTCGCTGACGCCGCTGCAGCTCGATCTGACCGACACGGCGCAACTGCGCACTGTGCGCCGTTGGCAGACCCCATGATCGCCACGGCAGCCCATGTCTGAACGTTCGCGCGGCCAGCGCTTTCCCCTGACGCTCGATGCGGTGGTCGAGCGCAAGCCCGTGGAGCGCCAGCGCGAGACGCGCATTTCGTCCGGTGTGAGTGCCGTGTCGAAGCCAACGCCTGCACGCGTGGCGTCGGTCGAGCGCGTGCAGCCTGCGTCGGCACCCGCACCTGCGCCGCAGCGTGTGGCCGGTGTCGATGCTGCGGTCGGTGCCGTCGCGGCGAGCGCCGTACAGGCGCGTACGGCTGCGGCGCATGCTGCTGCGGGGGGGATGGCGTCAGACCGCGCGCGTCAGGCATTGGTCGGCCGTGTACAAGCGGCAGGCGTGAGCGACAAGCGTGTGCTTGCCGCGATCGGCACGGTGCCGCGCCATTTGTTCGTTGACGCCGGCCTGGCCTCGCAGGCCTATGAAGATTCCGCGCTGCCAATCGGTCATCAGCAAACGATCTCGAAGCCTTCGGTGGTCGGTCGGATGATTGAATTGCTGCTGCGCGAGCGCCCCGCGCGTGCACAAAACTTGCCGCTTGCGCGCGTGCTCGAAATTGGAACCGGTTGCGGCTACCAGGCCGCCGTGCTGTCGCAGGTGGCCGACGAGGTGTATTCGATCGAACGCATCCGTCCGCTGCACGAGAAAGCCAAAGCGAACTTGCGGCCACTCCGCGTGCCAAACATCCGTCTGCACTATGGCGACGGCATGTTGGGGCTGCCGAAGGCGGCGCCGTTTGATGCCATCATCCTGGCCGCGGCTGGGATGGAGGTGCCGCAGGCGCTGCTCGACCAGTTGACCATTGGCGGTCGGCTGATCGCCCCGGTGGCGACCGATCGTAGTAGCGGCCCGGCGCAACAGCTCGTGCTGATCGAGCGCCGTAGCCGCTTCCAGTTTCACAGTACCGCGCTTGAAGGCGTTTTCTTTGTCCCTTTAAAATCAGGAACTGTTTAGCATGTTCATTTCCCGGAGTTCCATGAACCCTCCAAGCCCCGCACGCGCCGGCCGGCTTGCCGTGGCGATGGTGTCGGCCGCATTCCTGGCGGCTTGCGCATCCTCCGGCAACCAGGCGCCCGTTCTCGACCGCACCTCGCGTGCCGGTACCACCTCCACCGCCTCGCAAGAGCCGCCGCCCCCTGGCTACTATCGAGTCAAGCGCGGCGATACGCTGTACAGCATCGCCTTGCGCAACGGCCAGGCGCCGCGTGATCTCGTGGCGTGGAACAACATCCCCAATGCGAATCAGATCGAAGTTGATCAGCTGATACGTGTGGTGCCGCCCAACGCCGATGTCAGCAGCAGCGGTGCGGTTGTCACGCCGGTCCGCCCGGGCAACACGAGCGCGCAACCGGTTGATTCCACGTCGACCGCGGCTTCGTCGGGCGCCTCTGCCGGGGCAAGCGATAGCGCAATTGCGCTGGCTTGGCCGGCACGCGGCGCGCTGCTCAATCGCTTCGATGACAAGGCCAACAAGGGCATTGACATCGGTGGCAAACGTGGTGACGCCGTGGTCGCTGCCGACGACGGAAAAGTGATCCACGTCGGACCCTTGCGTGGGTACGGGAATCTTGTCATCATCAAGCACAACGACACGTTCCTGACCGCCTACGGCAACAACGACAAGGTTCTGGTCACCGAGCAAT
Source organism: Ralstonia sp. A12 (assembly GCF_000801955.1). Classification (GTDB taxonomy): domain Bacteria; phylum Pseudomonadota; class Gammaproteobacteria; order Burkholderiales; family Burkholderiaceae; genus Ralstonia. Next base: position 507,680 of record NZ_JSZO01000001.1, on the reverse strand, counting down.
CCACGGTTAAGAAAGGGCAAAAGATCGCCGAAATGGGCAGTACCGATGCGGATCGCGTGAAGCTTCACTTTGAAGTGCGCCGCAACGGTAAGCCGGTCGATCCGATGCGCTACTTGCCGCCTCAATAGAGGAATGCATGCCGCGTCAGAAAGCCGCCACTCCCGCCACCCCCGCCGATGACAACATCGACGCTGCAGATGGCAAGAGCACCCAAAATGGGCGCGCGGGGCGGCGTGCGCGCGGCGCGGCGCAACCTCAGGCGGAAGAGATCGAGGTTGTCGACACGCTGATCGACGACCTGCCAGTCTCCGAGTCTGCAGATGCCAACGACGCTTCTGATAGCGCCGACGAGCCTGACGAAGACGAGGAAGACGCCGAGGAGGCTGAAGAGGCCGCACCGGAAGAGGATTTCCGCAAGGTGCTGCAGGCCGAACTGGCTGCCGATACCGTCCAGCACTATCTCAATCGCATCAGCATCAAGCCGCTGCTGACCCCGGCCGAGGAGTTGCATTTCTCGACGCTGGCCAAGGCGGGCGAGTTTGCCGCGCGGCAGGTGATGATCGAGCGCAACTTGCGCCTCGTTGTCAGCATTGCAAAGGGCTATCTGAACCGCGGCGTGCCGCTACTCGATCTGATCGAAGAGGGTAACCTCGGCCTGATGCACGCGATCGAGAAGTTCGATCCGGAGCGTGGCTTCCGTTTCTCGACCTACGCTACGTGGTGGATCCGGCAGAGCATCGAGCGCGCCATCATGAACCAGGCGCGTACGGTACGTTTGCCCGTGCACGTGATCCGCGAACTCAATCAAGTGCTGCGCGCCAAGCGCCATCTGGAAAAGAGCGGGGTGGACGGACGTGATGCGAGCCTCGAAGACATTGCACATCTGCTCGGCAAGACCACGGATGAAGTGCAGGATGTGCTCTCGCTCAATGAGCACACAACCTCTCTGGATACGCCGTTCGATCTTGATCCGGGCACCAGCCTGCTCGATTTCTTGTCGGACGAACACGGCGCCTCGCCGGATCAGGAAGTCGCGCATCGGGAGCTGTCGCAACTGATGAAGTCGTGGCTGGCGCGCTTGTCTGACAAGCATCGCTACGTGGTCGAGCGCCGTTTCGGCCTCAACCATATCGAACCCGCTACGCTCGAGGAGCTGGCCGCCGAGATGGGCCTGACGCGTGAACGCGTGCGCCAGATCCAGCAAGAGGCGCTGGTCAAGCTCAAGCGCCATTTTGCCTCGCAGGGCGTGCGCAAGGACGCGGTGCTGTAAGGCGCAGCTGTCCCGTCTCTTCGATTTCTAATCGTCGTTACACAGTTCCAGCAGCATCGGTTGATGATCCGATGCCTGCGTGGCGCTGTTTACCTCTACGCGTAGCACGCGCGCTTTCAATGGTTCGCTGATCAGCATGTAATCGCATGCGTAGGCCGGCTCGATCCAATCAGTGCGGTCGTGTACGCCGAAGGTTGGCGGCTGCGGTGTCGAGCCGTGTGCAATTTCCCATGCATCATGCAACGCCGGTTCTCGCGAAAACGGAACGGTGGCCAGGCGCTTGGGCGTGGAATCTGGCTTGCAGTTGAGGTCGCCACAGATGATTGTTGCGGTGGTTTGCACGAGTGGGCGGAACGGTCCGGTGTCCGGTTCAGGACCGAGCACGGGTGGATGAATCGCGCGGGCGCAACCTTCTGCATGAATTGCCCGCAGCGCATCGATCTGCGCCAATCGCTGGACTTCGGAGTAATACTCCAGATGTGTCGTGACGACGCGCAGTGGCCCGAATACGGCCTGCACGATCGCCTCGATGGCCATGCGTGGCATGACCGGCGTGGCATCAGGCGGGCAGGGCAGCGCGTGGCGCATGATGTGGAGCACAGGCAAGCGTGTGGCGATGGCGTTGCCGAAGCGCTGCACGTGTGCGCCGTCGTGGCGCTCCAGCGCAAAACCGCCGATGACGCTGTACTCCGAGCCGAGCGCGTCAGCGAGTTCACCCCACTGGTCGGCGCCCGGATAGCCTGGCAGGTTGCCAAAGCCGGAGGTGACTTCCTGCAGGCAGAGCACATCGAAGTCCGCCATGGCGCGTGCTTCGGCAAGTTGGCGTGCAAGGTCGACGCTCCCATCCGCGCCGCGGCCCCACTGGATGTTCCACGTAAGAATGACGGTGCCCATGCAGGTTCTCCGGTGTCTTACAATGCCGCCCTTGTCCCCAATTTACCCAGGCTCGCCCGTGTCTCAAGCTGCACCCAACGCCATGCCGTCGTCTCCTGATTCCGCAACTGCTGCGCCGGCCAAGGCCCCGCGTGGGCGAAGGAAGCCGGAGATGCCTGTGGCCGGCCCGCTGGAGATCGTCTCGCTAGACGGCGAGGCGCGCGGTATCGGTCGCTTGGCCAACGAGGATGGCACGCCGGGTAAGGTCGTCTTTGTGGAGGGCGCGCTGCCGGGCGAGCTGGTGATGTATCGCAGCCATCGTGTCAAGCCTTCGTACGAGCAGGCGAGCGTGGTGAACATTCTGCGCCAGTCCGCCTCGCGCGTGACGCCGCAGTGCGAGTTCTTTGGCGTGTGCGGTGGCTGCTCGATGCAGCATCTGGATTCGCGCGCGCAGGTCGCCATCAAGCAGCGCGTGCTGGAAGATGATCTGTGGCATCTCGCCAAACTGCGCCCGGACGTTGTATTCCGACCCATTGCCGGGCCGGATTGGGGCTACCGCTACCGTGCTCGTCTGACAGTGCGCCACGTGGCAGCCAAGGGAGGTGTGCTGGTGGGCTTCCACGAGCGCAAGAGCAGTTACGTGGTCGATATGACCTCATGCGAGGTGTTGCCGCCGCACGTGTCCGCGCTGTTGGTGCCGCTGCGGGGGCTAGTGGGGCGTCTTTCGATCTTCCAGCGCATGCCGCAGATCGAACTTGCTGTCGGCCAAGATGTGACGGTGCTGGTGCTGCGCAACCTGGAGCCGCTCACCCCGGAAGACGAGGCTGAATTGCGTGCATTCGCTGATCAGCACAACGTGCAGTTCTGGCTGCAGCCCAAGGGGCCGGACACGGTGTATCCGTTCTACCCGCTGGATCGCGCGCTGACGTACACGCTGCCTGAATTCGGCATCACCATGCCGTTCAAGCCGACGGATTTCACGCAGGTCAATCACCATATCAACCGTGTGCTGATGTCGCGGGCGCTGAAGCTGCTGGGCGCGCAACCCGGCGATCGCTTGCTCGATCTGTTCTGCGGTATCGGCAACTTCACACTGCCGATGGCCACGCGCGCCCGTGAAGTCATGGGTATCGAGGGCAGCGAGGCGTTGACTACGCGCGCGCTCGCCAATGCTCAGCACAATGGGCTGGATGCGAAGACGACGTTCGCTTGCCGCAACCTGTTCGAAGTGACGGCAGACGATATTGCCGCGCTGGGCAAGTTTGACCGCTGGCTGGTCGATCCGCCGCGCGAAGGGGCGCTGGCGGTTTCCAAGGCGCTGGCGGAACTGTCGCAGCGCGGTGGCGAAGCGGCCGATCTACTGCCCAAGCGCATCGTCTACGTATCGTGTAATCCAGCGACGCTGGCGCGCGACGCCGGCTTGCTGGTGCATGAGGCCGGTTACCGGCTGGCAGGCGCGGGCGTGGTGAACATGTTCCCGCACACGTCGCACGTCGAATCGATCGCGGTATTCGAGCGCGACTGATCCGTTATCGCGCGACTCTCACGGGCAAAGAAAAACCGGCGCACCAGGCGCCGGTTTTTTTTTCGCTGCGCTGTCGCCAGCGCGGTGCGGATGCTCAGTTACGATTGCCGCCGAAGATCCCCAGGATCGCCAGCAGGTTCGTGAAGATGTTGTAGACGTCCAGGTAGATTGCCAGCGTGGCGGTCACATAGTTGGTCTCGCCACCGTTCACGATGCGCTGCACATCAAACAGGATGTAGGCCGAGAAGATCGCGATGGCCAGCACCGAGACCGTCAGCATCATCGCGGGCATCTGCAGCCAGATATTGGCCACCGATGCAACGATCAGCACCAGCACGCCCATGAACAGCCACTTGCCCAGGCCCGAGAAGTCACGCTTGCTGACCGTGGCCACCGTCGCCATCACGCCGAAGATGATCGCCGTGCCACCGAACGCCGTCATGATGAGCGCGGCGCCGTTCGAGTAACTGCCCAGCGTGAAGCCGATCAGGCGCGACAGCATCAGCCCCATGAAGAACGTGAAGCCGAGCAGCAAAGCCACACCCAAGCCGCTGTTCTTGAAGCGCTCGATGGCGTAGAAGAAGCCAAAGGCCACCGCCATGAAGATGATGAAGCCCATCAGCGGGCGACCACCCATCAGGTTGAAGCCGGTGGTGACGCCGATCCACGCACCGAGAATGGTGGGGATCATCGAAAGCGCGAGCAGCCAATAGGTATTGCGCAGCACGCGATTGCGGACGGCCAACGCGCCGGCGGTGCCGGAAGCGCCAAAGCCGTACGAGTTGAGTTGGTTGTCCATGCGAACTCCTTGGGTGAATGACATTGCAGACAATACGACGACGCTCCGAATGTGACATCCGAAGTGCGCTTTTGCAAGTCGCATCGTCCTTACTTTGAGGAGGCAGGATGCCATGCGGTTCCAGCGATCAGACGGGAATTGCGCGTAAAAATGCCCATCAGGGGTGACTTCTTGTGCTCCCGGTAAGGCAATCCTAAGGCCCTTGTCCTTGCTGTGTCGCGGGCGGCAGGCAGAGTGATGCATGGGTCGCCTTGCGTCGCAATCGGAAGTCAAGGTGGGTTGCACCGCTTGACATCCAATCCGGCTGCTCCCCGTGTTAGAATCTAACGTTTATCTTTCACGTAACACCTTCATTTTTTGGAGTTTTTAATGGCGATCGAACGCACCCTCTCGATTATCAAACCGGACGCAGTGGCCAAGAATGTCATCGGTCAGATCTACGCCCGTTTCGAAGGCGCAGGCCTGAAGGTCGTCGCGGCCAAGATGATCCACCTGTCGCGCGGCGAAGCCGAGCAGTTCTACGCTGTGCACAAGGAGCGCCCGTTCTTCAAGGATCTGGTTGACTTCATGATCTCGGGCCCGGTGATGGTGCAGGCGCTGGAAGGCGAAAGCGCAATCGCCAAGAACCGTGACCTGATGGGTGCAACCGACCCGAAGAAGGCTGAGAAGGGCACGATCCGCGCTGACTTTGCAGACAGCATCGACGCCAACGCCGTGCACGGTTCGGACGCAGCTGAAACGGCAGCCGTGGAAGTCGCTTTCTTCTTCCCGGGCCTGAACATTTACAGCCGCTAAGCGTCAACACTAGACTGGGATTGGTAGTTTTGGGTTGCAAGTCATGAGCGATGTGGTGAATCTTCTCGATTTCGACGCACAGGGTCTTCTCGCGTACTGCGAGAGCCTGGGGGAGAAGTCGTTCCGCGCCAAGCAATTGCAGCGCTGGATTCACCAGTCGGGCGCGTCCGATTTTGGCGAGATGACTGATCTCGCCAAGTCGCTGCGCGAAAAGCTCGCGACCCGCGCCAACATCCAGGCGCCGGCGGTCATTTCCGATCACCTTTCGTCGGACGGCACGCGCAAGTGGCTGGTCGATGTGGGGCAGGGTAATGCCGTCGAGACGGTCTACATCCCCGAAGAGACGCGCGGCACGCTGTGCGTGTCGTCTCAGGCGGGATGTGCCGTCAACTGCCGGTTCTGTTCGACCGGCAAACAGGGTTTCTCGCGCAATCTCGGCGTGGGCGAGATCATTGGTCAGCTCTGGATGGCCGAATTCGCCATGCGCCAGCAGCTCGGTCGCGGCCCCAAGGACGACCGCGTCATTACCAACGTGGTGATGATGGGCATGGGTGAACCGCTGCTGAATTACGACGCTGTGGTGCCGGCTTTGCGTCTGATGCTGGACGACAACGCGTATGGTCTGTCGCGCCGTCGTGTGACGGTGTCCACTTCCGGCGTGGTGCCGATGATGGATCGTCTCGCGCGTGATGTGCCCGTGGCATTGGCTGTGTCGCTGCATGCGTCCAACGATGCGCTGCGCGATGTGCTCGTGCCACTGAACAAGAAGTACCCGCTGGCCGAGCTGATGGCAGCCTGCCGCCGCTATCTCGAGTTCGCGCCGCGCGATTTCATCACTTTCGAATATTGCATGCTGGATGGCGTCAATGACACCGTCGAGCACGCCCGTGAACTGCTGCGCGTCGTGGCCGACGTGCCGTGCAAGTTCAACCTGATCCCGTTCAACCCGTTCCCCGAGTCCGGGTTGAAGCGCTCAAACAACGAGCAGATCCGCCGTTTCTCGCAAGTGCTGCTGGACGCCGGCATCGTCACCACCATCCGCAAGACGCGCGGTGATGACATCGATGCAGCCTGCGGCCAGTTGGCTGGCGAGGTCAAGGATCGCACGCGCCTGGCCGAGCGCGGCAAGTTTGGCAAGATCGTCGAGATCCCCGTGGTCGGGGCCGACTCCACTCACCGTATGGGTACCGCATGAAGCGTTGGTCGACTGCTGTCAGTCTGGTCTTCACGCTGGCAGCCGCCGGGTGCGCATTGCCGCCGCCGGCTCAGACACAGACACGAGAAGTTACGACAGCCCCCGATCAAAAGGCCGACACCGGCCGCCGGGCTGCGATCCGATTGCAGCTCGCGACGCAGTACCTGGAAGCTGGCCAGGCCGCAACGGCGCTTGAGGAAATCAAGAACGCCATCACGATCGACCCGAACGTGCCGGGTGCGTATCACATCCGTGCGCTGGCTTACATGAGCCTGGGGCAACGCGAGCAGGCCGACGACAGTTTTCGCAGCGCACTGGCGGCAACGCCGCAAGATGGCGATCTGCTGAACAATTACGGCTGGTTCCTGTGCTCGCAGGGTGGCAAGCCTGATCAAGGCATGACAATGCTGCGTCAGGCCATTGAGGCGCCGGCAGCCGGCAGCCCGGCCAAGCCGTGGACCAACCTGGGTGTTTGCCAGATGCGCCAGGGCGATCTGGATGGTGCAGAGAAGAGCCTGACGCGCGCCACCTACATCGACGCGAACAATCCGCTGACCAACATGACGTTGGCGCAGCTCTACTACAAGCGCCGCGAATATTCGCGCGCCATGCCGTTTGTTGAGCGTGTCAACGGTCGCGGCAATCCGACGGCCGAGAGCCTGTGGTTGGGCGCACGCATTGCGCGCCGCGTGGGCGATGTCTCGCAACAGAATGCATGGAGCGCGCAACTGCAGCGCCGTTTCCCCAATGCGCCCGAAGAGGCGGCTTTCGAACGAGGAGCGTGGGATGACTGACCGCGACGTGGCAAGCGCCGCTGACCTTTCTCAAGGTGCCGCGCCTGCCTCGGGTTCGCCCGCGGCCGCATCGCCGGAGCGCGACGATGCGCTGCGCGAGATTGCTGAACGCCTGCGTGCCGGCCGTGAGCGCCAGCGCTTGACGGTCGAAGATCTTGCCACGCGCCTGAAGGTGGCGCCGGGCAAGCTGTTGGCTGTGGAAGCTGCCGATGTGAGCGCGTTGCCTGACATGACGTTCACCAAGGGGCTGATCCGCGCCTATGCGCGTGCTTTGCAGGTGGATGTCGACGACCAGCTTGTCCGACTGAACGTGCGCGCTCAGGTCACCAATATTGGTTTGCGTCCTGAAGGTGGGCTGGGTGAGTCGTTCTCCGACAAGCCGAGCTTTGGCAAGCGTCGCGGTGGCAGCGGTTGGCTCATCGGTGCCTTGGTGGCTGTGGTTGTGGCTGGTGGTGCACTGGCTGGCATGGATCGCCTGAAGCAGTGGTTTGCCGCGCAGACGGCCGCTACGCAGGCCACCGAACCTGCCGCGAAGGAAGTCGCGCCGGCTCAACCGCAACCGGCGCCGGCCGAGGCCGTGCAAGCACCCGCCCCGGCCCAGACAGAAACGCCGGCTGCCTCGATGCCGACGCCGTTGACGCCTGTGGCACCGGTTGCTCCGGCCTCTGGTGTGGTGACCGCGCCGCTGGCGCCGCCGCCCACGCTGCCGCGTTCCGACAACAGCGCTGCACCGGCACCTGTGGCTGATGCTGTTAGCACCAAGCCCGCCGTGATCAACGTCGATGCGCCTGTCGCTGCCGTGCCAAACGCAACCACCAAGCCGGCTGAGTCGGCAACCGGTAGTGGTACGGTCTCGGTGCGTTTTTCGGGCGCGTCGTGGTTCGAGATCAAGGATAAGTCTGGTAAGACGCTTGCTAGCGGCCTGGCCAAGGAAGGTGACGCACGCGACCTGACCGGCACCCCGCCGTTCAAGGTGACCTTCGGCAATGCCGAGGCCGTCGAGTCGCTGACTGTGGGTGGCGCATCGGTCGACATCCAGAAGTACGCCCGCAATCGCGTGGCACGGGCTACGTTGCCCTGAACCGTTTTTGTTGAGCGGCGCGGCGTCTGATTGGGCGCCGTGCCTCGCCTGATCATGGAAACCTTCACGCCTCTCGATTGCGCTCCCGCTTTGCCTGGCCCGCTGCCGCGCCGGAACTCGCGTGCGGCGGAGATCCGCTGGGGTGACCGCATCGTTCACGTGGGCGGCGCTGCGCCGGTCTGCGTGCAATCGATGACGAATACCGACACGTCGGACGCCATCGGCACGGCGATCCAGGTGAAAGAGTTAGCGCGGGCCGGTTCTGAACTGGTGCGGATCACCGTTGATACGCCGGCTGCAGCTGCAGCCGTGCCCGCCATCCGTGAGCAGCTCGACCGCATGGGCGTGGACGTGCCGCTGGTCGGCGATTTTCACTACAACGGCCACAAGCTGCTGCAGGACTATCCCGAGTGCGCGCAGGCGCTGTCCAAATACCGCATCAACCCCGGCAACGTGGGGCAGGGCGCGAAGCGTGACACGCAGTTTGCGCAGATGATCGAGATCGCCTGCCGCTACGACAAACCGGTGCGCATCGGCGTGAACTGGGGCAGCCTGGACCAGGACCTGCTCGCGCGCATCATGGACGAGAACGCCCAGCGTGCAACCCCGTGGGATGCACGCACGGTGATGGTCGAGGCGTTGATCACCTCGGCGATCCAATCGGCGCAGAAGGCGGAAGAGATTGGTCTGCCGGGTAGTCAGATCATCCTGTCGTGCAAAGTGTCGGCGGTGCAGGATTTGATCGCGGTGTACCGCGAACTGGCGCGCCGCTGCAACTACGCGCTGCACCTCGGCTTGACCGAGGCAGGTATGGGTAGCAAGGGGATCGTTGCCTCGACGGCGGCACTGTCGGTGCTGCTGCAGGAAGGCATCGGCGACACGATCCGCATTTCGTTGACGCCAGAGCCCGGTGCGCCGCGCGAGAAGGAAGTGATCGTCGCGCAAGAGATCTTGCAGACCATGGGCCTGCGCAATTTCACGCCAATGGTCATTGCCTGCCCCGGTTGTGGTCGCACGACCAGCACGGTGTTCCAGGAGTTGGCAGCGCGTATCCAGTCATACCTGCGCGAGCAGATGCCGACGTGGAAAGTGACGCACCCTGGCGTTGAAGAGATGAACGTGGCCGTGATGGGGTGCATCGTCAACGGGCCGGGTGAGAGCAAGCACGCCAACATCGGCATTTCGTTGCCGGGTACGGGCGAGTCGCCGGCGGCGCCAGTGTTCGTCGACGGCGTGAAGGTGAAGACGCTGCGCGGCGAGCGCATCGCAGAAGAATTCCAGACGATCGTCGACGAGTATGTGCGCACGCATTACGGCGCGCAAACCGAGACGGCATAAGGCTTCACAGCAAGAAACGACAAGTCGGCCCACAGAATAGGCCGGCTTTTAACGTGACATCATGAGCGAACCCAAACAACAACGCGCGCAGAAGATCGCGGGCGTCAAGGGCATGAACGACCTGCTGCCCAGCGACGCCCCGCTGTGGGAGCACTTCGACAACGCCGTGCGCAGCATGCTGCGCGCCTACGGCTACCAGCAGATCCGCACGCCGATCGTCGAGCAGACACAACTGTTCGTGCGCGGCATCGGCGAGGTAACGGACATCGTCGAGAAGGAGATGTACACCTTCACCGACGCCCTGAACGGCGAGCAACTGACGATGCGCCCGGAAGGTACTGCTGCCGCTGTGCGCGCTGTGATCGAACACAACTTGCTGTATGACGGCCCGAAGCGGCTGTGGTACACGGGCCCGATGTTCCGCCACGAGCGTCCGCAGCGCGGCCGCTACCGCCAGTTCCATCAGGTGGGCGTGGAAGCGCTGGGCTTTGCCGGCCCGGACATCGATGCGGAAGTCATCCTGATGTGCCAGCGCCTGTGGGACGACCTCGGTCTGGTCGGCCTGAAGCTCGAGCTGAACTCGCTCGGCCAGGCGGACGAGCGCGCGGCGCACCGTGCCGATCTCATCAAGTACTTGGAAGGCTTCCAGGACATCCTTGACGAAGACGGCAAGCGTCGCCTGTATACCAACCCGCTGCGCGTGCTCGACACGAAGAATCCTGCGCTGCAGGAGATGGCAGCCGGCGCGCCCAAGCTGATCGACTATCTGGGCGAAGAATCGCGCGCGCACTTCGAGGGCGTGCAGAAGCTGCTCAAGGCCAACAACATCCCGTTCACGATCAACCCGCGTCTGGTGCGCGGGCTGGACTACTACAACCTCACCGTGTTCGAGTGGACGACCGACAAGCTCGGCGCGCAAGGTACGGTGGCTGGTGGCGGCCGCTATGATCCGCTGATCGAGCAGATCGGCGGCAAGCCGGCCCCAGCATGCGGTTGGGCGATGGGCGTGGAGCGCATCATCGAGTTGCTGCGTGAAGAAAAGCTGGAGCCGGAGGCGCAAGGCTGCGACGTCTACATCGTTCACCAAGGCGATGACGCACAGGTGCAGGCGCTGGTGGCCGCCGAGCGTCTGCGTGATGCAGGCCTTGACGTCATTCTTCACGCCTCGGCGGAAGGGCGCAACGGCAGCTTCAAGTCGCAGTTCAAGCGTGCCGACGCAAGTGGCGCATCCTATGCGGTTATCATTGGCGACGATGAAGTCGCCCAAGGTGTGGCGCAGATCAAGCCGCTGCGTGGCGACCCGAGCGCCGACGCCCAGCAGACCGTGCCGGCTGACCAATTGGTCGACCGTCTGATTGATGCCATGGTGGCAAACAGCGACTAACTCCCAACCTCAAGCTCTGCAAAGCATGGCCTACGATCTCGAAGAACAGGAACAACTAGAGAGCCTCAAGCACTGGTGGCGCGACAACGGCAACGTGGTGACGTGGATCGCCATCGTGGTGCTGCTGGCCGTAGCCGGTTGGTTTGGCTGGAAGAACTGGCAACGCAAGCAGGCGGGCGAAGCGTCTGTGCTGTATGAGCAGGTGCAGAAGGCTGTCGAAGGCAAGGATGCTGAGAAGATCAAGCGCGCCGCTACCGACATGGAAGACAAGTTCGGCCGCACCGCTTATGCGCAGATGACAGCACTGGCTGCTGCCAAGGCACTCTACGAGGCGAACGATGCAGCCAGCGCGAAGGCGCAGTTGCAATGGACGATCGACCACGCACGTGATGACGAATACAAAGCCCTCGCCAAGCTGCGCCTGGCGGGTCTGCTGCTCGATGAGAAAGCCTACGATCAGGGCCTCGCGCTAGTCTCCGGCGACGTTGCGCCGGCGTTCACGGCTTTGTTTGCTGACCGTCGCGGCGACCTGCTTGCGGCACAGAACAAGACCGAAGACGCGCGTACCGCCTACAAGCTGGCGCTGGAGAAGTTCGGCTCGGCAGACGCTTCGGCTCGCCAGATCGTGCAGTTCAAGCTGGATGCTCTGGGCGGCGCCTGATCGGCAACGCTTGGGTAGCACTTCAACGCATAACAAAAGGATCCCGATTTCATGATTCACGCACTTGAGCAGGGTGGTCTCGCGCGCGCAGCGCGTGTCGCGGTGCTGGCACTGGCGGCGACGGCCGTTCTGGGCGGTTGCTCGCTGTTCAGCAGCAAGAGCAAGCATGAGCCCGCCAAGCTGAAGGAAGTTCAGCAGGCGCTGGCCGTGAGCCAGGCGTGGAGCGTGAGCGTTGGCAAGAGCGGCCGCTACGTGATGCAGCCGTTCGTCTGGGGTAACAACGTCTACGTGTCGGCCGCCAACGGCGGTGTGACGGCGTTGGATGGCACAACCGGCCGCACCGTATGGCAAGGCAAGGCGGATGTCGATCTGACGTCCGGTCCGGGCAGCGACGGCACGCTTACCGCCGTGGCCGGCGAGAAGGGTACCGTCGTCGCATTTGATGAAAAGGGTGCGCAAAAGTGGAAGGCCACCGTCAACGGTGAAGTGCTGACCGCGCCGCTGGTTGGTCAGGGGCTGGTGATCGTGCGTACGACTGACGGCCGTATTCTGGGCCTGGACGGCGGCAACGGCGATCGCAAGTGGATCTACCAACGCTCGCCGTCGGCGTTGAACCTGCGCAGCAGCCTGCCGATGATTTTCGCTGGTGACAATGTCATCCTGGGTTTTGCGGGCGGCAAGCTGGGTGCACTGGCGGCTAACAACGGGGCGCTGCGCTGGGAAGCGGCGGTATCGTATCCGCGTGGCGTGTCGGAAATTGAGCGCCTGAATGACGTGACAGGTGCGCCGTCGATCGACGGCCAACAGGTTTGCGCAGCCAGCTTCCAGGGGCGCGTGGCGTGCTTCGACGTCAGCACCGGTGCTCCGCGCTGGGGCCGCGATTTCTCCTCGCCGACCGGCGTGACGCAGGATGGTGGTTCGCTGTTCGCGGCGGATGAGAAGTCGGTCGTCTATGGTTTCAATGCCCAGAATGGCGCAGACCTTTGGAAGAACGACGCGCTGTTGTGGCGTGATCTGGGCGCGCCGCTGGCATTCGGTCACGCGGTCATCGTCGGCGACGCCGAGGGCTGGCTGCACTTCCTGGCGAGCGACAGCGGTAAGTTCGTTGCCCGCGTGAAGGCGGACAGCAGCGCCATCAGCGCGGCGCCGGTAGTGGTCGGCCAGACGCTCGTCGTGCAGACGAGCGGCGGTGGCGTCTACGGCTACCTGCCGAAGTAACACCAGCCGTCGCGGGCAGATAACGCCGCGACGGCAAGCGAATCACTCGGGGCGGCAGGCGGTTGCCGGCGCCTCGAACCTGCGCCCGCGTATCCCGCGGGCGTCTTGCATCTGTTCGGTAGGCCGTGCGGGTGCCAACTGCAGTTGCAACAACCGGAATTTGCCGTGACGCCATTCGCGTGCGGTACACAAGCATGAAACCAGTCATTGCCCTCGTGGGGCGGCCGAATGTCGGCAAATCGACCCTGTTCAACCGCCTGACGCGCTCGCGCGACGCGCTGGTCGCGGACATCCCCGGCCTGACCCGCGACCGTCACTATGGTGAGGGTCGCATCGGCGAGCGTCCGTTCATCGTCATCGACACCGGCGGTTTTGAGCCCGTCGCCAAAGAAGGCATCGTCGCCGAGATGGCCAAGCAGACGCGCCAGGCCGTGGTTGAGGCCGACGTGGTTATCTTCATCGTCGATGGCCGCCTGGGGCTGGCGCCGCAGGATCGCGTGATTGCCGATTATCTGCGCAAGACCGGGCGCCGCATTCTCCTGGCCGTCAACAAGGCTGAGGGCATGCGCTACACCTCGGTCGCCTCCGATTTCTACGAGCTTGGATTGGGCGATCCAGCCGCCATTTCGGCTGCGCACGGCGATGGCGTCAACGATTTGGTGGCGGAAGCGCTCGACCTCGCATTTGCCGAGCGTCCGGAGCTTGCCGAGGCAGCCGATGCGCACGACCACGGCACGCGCATTGCTATCGTCGGCCGTCCGAACGTAGGCAAGTCGACGCTGGTGAACGCGCTGATCGGCGAGGAGCGTGTGATCGCGTTTGACATGCCGGGCACCACGCGCGACTCCATCTACGTGGATTTCGAGCGCAACGGCAAGCCCTATACGCTCATCGACACGGCGGGCCTGCGCAAGCGCGGCAAGGTGTTCGAGGCGATCGAGAAATTCTCGGTGGTCAAGACGCTGCAGTCGATTGCGGATGCCAACGTGGTGGTGCTGCTGCTCGACGCGCAGCAGGATATTTCCGACCAGGATGCGCATATCGCCGGCTTCATCGTCGAGTCGGGCCGCGCGTTGGTGGTCGGCGTGAACAAGTGGGATGGGCTCACGGGCCACGCGCGTGACCGTATCAAACACGATCTGGAGCGCAAGCTGCAGTTCCTGTCGTTCGCCAACGTGCACTACGTGTCGGCCAAGGAAAAGACGGGTATCGGCGCGCTGCTGAAGTCGGTGGACGCGGCTTACGCTGCCGCCATGGTCAAGCTGCCGACGCCCAAGCTCACCCGCGTGTTGCAGGAAGCGGTTGAGTTCCAGCAGCCGCGTCGCGCAGGCGTTTCCCGTCCGAAGCTGCGCTATGCGCACCAGGGTGGTTCCAACCCGCCGATTGTGGTGATCCACGGCAATGCGCTGTCGAACATTCCCGACACCTACCGTCGCTTCTTGGAAGGGCGTTTCCGCGAGGCTTTCCAGTTGAAGGGCACCCCGCTGCGAATCGAATTTCGTACGAACAAAAACCCGTACGCCCAATCCAACGAGTGAGCGCTGCGTAAGTCGCGCTCAACCGAGGGCACGGGCGACGCAGGGCATTCGAACGGGGGATCACCAGAAGGCTGAGCTAGCTATTTCGTATAGCGAAGTCAGCGCAGTTTTCCGTTTGCTTTCCCAGATTTCTAAGGCTAAATTCACGAAACATGGCGCCTCGTGCGCCATTGGTGTCGTTTAGATTCACCTGGCGGACTCTTTTGACGAACTTTTTTTGCGTCGCCTGCTTGAACCCGGGCTTCCCAGCCCCATAACCCATCACTAAACCTATAAATCTGGAGTGTGCCATGAGCAACAAAGGGCAATTGCTACAAGACCCGTTTCTGAATGCGCTGCGTAAGGAGCATGTGCCGGTGTCGATCTACCTCGTCAACGGCATCAAGCTGCAAGGCAATATCGAGTCGTTCGACCAGTACGTCGTGCTTCTGCGCAATACCGTTACGCAGATGGTGTACAAGCACGCAATCTCCACCGTGGTGCCGGCTCGTGCCGTGAATTTCCGCGTGGACGAAGCGTCCGACGCCTGATTCTGCCTCGCTCCCGCCGCCCTCTGCGCGGCGGGACGCACCCACCCTGGTTTCACCCCTTCTTCATTTCCCCGCTTGGCATCTCATCCCACCTCCAACCCGGAGCCGACACGCGCCATTCTGGTTGCGGTCGATTTCGGCAAACACGATTTTCAGGAAAGCCTGAGTGAACTGGCGTTGCTGGCTTCTACTGCCGGCTCCGAACCTGTGCGTGCAGTCACTGGCAAACGTTCCCGGCCGGACGCATCGCTGTTCATCGGCTCGGGCAAGGCGGAGGAGGTGAAGATCGCCGCGGACGAGGAAGACGCCGAGATCGTCATCTTCAACCACGCGCTGAGCCCTGCGCAGCAGCGTAACCTCGAGCGCTTCTTCGGCCGCCACGTGGTGGACCGGACGGGCCTCATCCTCGACATCTTCAGCCAGCGCGCGCAGAGCCACGTCGGCAAGGTGCAGGTGGAGCTTGCGCGTGTGCGCTATCAGGCGGCACGCCTGGTGCGGGCGTGGAGCCATCTGGAGCGTCAGAAGGGCGGGGTCGGCTTGCGTGGTGGCCCGGGTGAGCGCCAGCTCGAACTGGATCGCCGGATGCTGGACGAACGCGCCAAGCGCCTGTCGTCCGAGCTGGACAAGCTCCAGCGCCAGCACGATACGCAACGCCGTTCGCGCAGTCGCAACGATGCATTCTCCGTCTCGCTGGTCGGTTATACGAACGCGGGCAAGTCCACCCTGTTCAACGCGCTGACCAAGGCGCGTACCTACGCTGCCAACCAGCTGTTCGCCACGCTGGACACCACCTCCCGCCGGTTGTACCTGGAAGGCTTGGGCAACGTGGTGCTGTCGGACACGGTCGGCTTCATCCGCGATCTGCCGACGCAACTGGTGGCCGCTTTCCGCGCCACATTGGAAGAAACCGTGCACGCCGATGTGTTGCTGCACGTGGTGGACGCTGCCAGCACTGTCAAGCATGAACAGATGGAGCAGGTTGACCGCGTGCTCGATGAAATTGACGCCAGCGGCATCCCGCAGATTCTGGTGATGAACAAGATCGACGCTGCCGAGGAGCTGCGTGCGCAGGGCCCGCGTATCGAGCGTGACGAAAACGGTGCCGTGCGGCGCGTGTTCGTGTCTGCGATCGAAGGCGTCGGGCTGGATCTGCTGCGTGAGGCGCTGGTCGAAACAGCGACTCGCCTGCGCGAGAACCCGGCGTCGCATGGCGGCGACTTCGATCCGCGCTTCGATACCCGTCGGGATCACCTCTCTGTGCAACGTGACGAACTGTCGCAGAACTTGCCTGGCAGCGGCTCTTCCGCCGAAGGTGACGAAGAGGGCTGATAGAATCACCCGTTACTTCTTTTGCAGTCAGACAATCAGGACAAGCCCAACCGCTCATGCCCGAGATTTCGACCCAGTCTTCTTCCATGGCCTCGCCCCGTCCGGCGCGGGGCATGTGGCACCGCCTGCGCGTGCTGCTTTCACTGAACGATCCGCGCTGGGGTCGCGGCGATGACAACAACGCCGAGCGCGAAGACAAAGATGAGCCGAAGCGCCAAAGCAAGCCGCCCCAGGATGGTCCGCCCGATCTCGATGAGCTCTGGCGCGACTTCAACCGTCGTCTGAACAACCTGTTCGGCCGCAAGGAGGGTGGTGACGGCGGCAACGGTGGTCCGACGCCGCTGCGGCCGGGCACCGGCCGCGGTGGCTCCGGTCTCGGTGTCGGCGTGTTGTTGGCTGTGCTGGCGGGCCTGTGGCAGGCCAGCGGCTTCTTTATCGTCCAGGAAGGGCAGACCGGTGTGATCCTGCAGTTCGGTCGCTTCAAGTACTTGGCTACGCCGGGTATCAACTGGCGTCTGCCGTATCCGATCGAATCGCATGAGATCGTTAACCTGTCGGGCGTGCGTACGCTGGAAATCGGCCGCACCACGCAGATCAAGGACACGAACCTGAAAGATTCGTCGATGCTCACGCAGGACGAGAACATCGTCGACGTGCGTTTCTCGGTCCAGTACAACATTGCCGATCCGGTCAAGTACCTGTTCTTCAACCGCACGGACCGTGGTGGTGACGAAGAGCTCGTGACGCAAGCCGCTGAGACCTCGGTGCGCGAGATCGTCGGCCGCAACAAGATGGACTCCGTGCTGTACGAAGGGCGCGATGCTGTCGGCCGTAACCTGGCTGAATCGATCCAGCGCATTTTGACGGCGTACAACACTGGCATCCGCATTCTCAGTGTGAACGTGCAGAGCGTGCAGCCGCCCGAGCAGGTGCAGGCCGCATTCGACGACGTGACCAAGGCGGGCCAGGATCGCGAGCGCGCGATTTCCGAAGGTCAGGCCTACGCCAATGACGTGGTGCCGCGTGCCAAGGGTACGGCTGCGCGCTTGGTTGAAGAGGCGCAAGGTTACAAGGCGCGTGTCACGGCACGTGCAGAAGGTGACGCGGCCCGTTTCGCCTCGGTGCAGCGCGAGTACGCGAAGGCGCCGCAGGTGACGCGCGACCGTATCTATCTGGAGACCATGCAGGACATCTACGCCAACGCAAACAAGGTGCTGGTCGATCAGAGCGGCAATGGCAGTCTGCTGTATCTGCCGCTGGACAAGCTGATCGCGCAGACGCAGGGCGATACGTCTCGCCCTGCGCCCACGCCCGGCGCTTCGCCGCAGGACAGCGGGTCGGCGCAAGGCGCACCCACGCCCTCCAACCCGTCGTCGATGAGTGACGCCGACTCGCGTTCGCGCGAGGCGCTGCGTAACCGTGACCGCGATTCCCGCTAAAGGAGGGCATATGAATCGTCTGATTTCCGCCC
Organism: Ralstonia sp. A12; assembly: GCF_000801955.1. Classification (GTDB taxonomy): domain Bacteria; phylum Pseudomonadota; class Gammaproteobacteria; order Burkholderiales; family Burkholderiaceae; genus Ralstonia. The sequence continues at coordinate 489,879 of NZ_JSZO01000001.1, read as the reverse complement.
TCGTGGCGCTGGTAATTGCCCTGGCGGTGTTCTCGTCGGTGGTGTTCGTGGTGGATCAGCGGCAGTACGCCGTGGTGTTCGCCTTTGGTGAGATCAAACAGGTCATCAAAGAGCCGGGGCTGCACTTCAAGTTGCCGCCGCCGCTGCAGAACGTGGTGTTCATGGACAAGCGCCTGCAGACCATTGATGTGGCCGGCGCAGACCGCTTCATCACGGCCGAGAAGAAGAACCTGCTGGTCGACTGGTTCGTGAAGTGGAAGATTGCCGATCCGCGTCTGTTCTACGTGAGCTTCAAGGGCGACAACCGCCTCGCGCAGGACAGCATGACGCAGAAAATCAACTCCATTGCCCGCGATGAGTTTGCACGCCGCACTGTCTCCGATGTGGTTTCCACTGACCGTGAGGCCGCGATGCAGAGCATCCTCAAGGGCGTGCAGGAGTACGGCAAGTCGGTTGGTGTGGACATCATCGACGTGCGTCTGAAGCGCGTGGACCTGCTGGCCAGCGTGACCGAATCGGTCTACCGCCGTATGGAAGCCGAGCGCAAGCGCGTGGCCAACGAGCTGCGTTCGACCGGCGCCGCCGAAGGTGAAAAGATCCGCGCTGATGCCGACCGCCAACGCGAAGTCGTGCTGGCCGATGCCTACCGCGATGCGCAGAAGATCAAAGGTGAGGGCGATGCCCGTGCCGCTGATATCTACGCCGACGCGTTTGGCCGCGACCCGCAGTTCGCCGCGTTCTGGCGCAGCATGGAGGCCTATCGCGCCTCGTTCCGCGACCGCAAGGATGTGATGGTGTTGCAGCCGAATAGCGATTTCTTCAAGTACATGCGCAGCCCGAACGGTGGCGGCTCGGCCGCAGCGCCAGCAGCTACCCAGACGGGGCGCCATCGCTAGTACAATGCGTCGTTGATCGTATTTGAGGCGGACAGACCCCGGCTTGCCGGGGTTTTGTTCGTTCGCCACTCGCATCTCATGGAAGAGTCACTCCCCACCGTTTTGCTGGCTGCGTGCGCGCTGGTGCTCGTGTTCGAGGGCATCCTGCCGTTTGTCGCCCCGCAGGCCTGGCGCCGTGCCTTCCAGGCGCTGATCGAGCTGCCCGATGAAAAGCTGCGCGTGATCGGCCTGGTGTCGATGGCGGTGGGGCTGATCCTGCTGCGTCTGCTGCATCACTGAGCCACCGCTCCACTTTTCCTCAGCTTTCCGAATTTCCGCTGTCCCTCGATTTCTGACCGAGACCGCCATGCCGACCAATTGGCTGCTGCCTGAATCCATTGCCGACGTGCTGCCTTCCGAGGCGCGCAAGATTGAAGAGTTGCGCCGCCGCATGCTCGACCTGTTCCGTACCTATGGCTACGAACTGGTCATGCCGCCGATGCTGGAGTACATCGAATCGCTGCTCTCCGGCACTGGCCACGATCTGGATCTGAAGACCTTCAAGCTAGTCGATCAGCTCTCCGGCCGCACCATTGGCCTGCGTGCCGACATCACCCCGCAGGTCGCCCGCATTGACGCCCACCTGCTCAATCGGGCTGGCGTGACGCGCCTGTGCTACGCAGGTTCGGTGTTGCACACGCGACCGAGTGGTTTCCACGTCACGCGCGAGCCGCTGCAGATTGGCGCCGAAATCTACGGCCACGCCGGTCTGGAAGCCGATCTGGAAATCCAGGACCTCATGCTGGCCGCGCTATCGGCGGCAGGCTTGGCCGATGTGCGCCTCGATCTGTGTCACGTTGGCGTGCTGGCCGCGTTGCTGGAGCAGGCGCCGGTCGCGTTGAGCGTCCAGGACGAATTGTTTGCGGCGCTGGCGTCCAAGGACGTGCCGGCGCTTCGTGTGTTGACGGCTGATCTGCCCACGACCCAGCGCGATGCGATTAACCTGCTGCCGTCGTTGTATGGCGGTGTCGATGTGCTTGCCCGTGCCCGCGCGCAACTGCCGGCGCTGCCAGCTATCGGCCGTGCGCTGGACGACCTTTCCAGCCTGGCCGAACGTGCAGGCGGCGCCGCAGTCAACATCGACCTTGCCGACTTGCGTGGCTATCACTACCACAGTGGTGTGATGTTTACGGCCTACGTGGCGGGCGTACCCAATGCCGTGGCGCGCGGCGGCCGGTACGACAAGGTCGGTGAGGCCTTCGGTCGTGCCCGCCCGGCGACTGGCTTCTCGCTGGACCTGCGCGAGGTGGCCGGCATATCACCGGTGGAGGCACGCGCTGCCGCCATCCACGCACCGTGGTCGGGTGACGCCAAGCTGCGCGAGGCGATTGCCGCCCTGCGCGCTGCCGGCGAGATCGTCATCCAATCGTTGCCAGGCCACCCGGAAGATCTCGAAGAATTCGCCTACGACCGCCAGCTCGTGGAAGAGGGCGGAAGCTGGATCGTCAAGCCACGCAAGGCTTTGGCCTGAGCGTGTTGCATAACGTTCTGTAAATACCCGGTAATTTCAGGGAAGACCCTGATAACAAGGGTAGAATACGTTTTTAACCCATCTGCAAATTCAACATGTCCGCACCAGCAGTGAGCCAAGGACGCAATGTCGTCGTCATCGGCACCCAGTGGGGTGACGAAGGTAAAGGGAAAATCGTCGATTGGCTGACCGATCACGCGCAAGGCGTGGTTCGTTTCCAGGGCGGACATAACGCAGGCCATACCCTCATCATCGGCGGCAAAAAGACGATCCTGCGTCTGATCCCGTCGGGCATCATGCGCGACGGCGTCGCGTGCTACATCGGCAACGGTGTGGTGCTCTCGCCCGAGGCACTGTTCAAGGAAATCGACGAGCTGGAATCGGCCGGCGTGCAGGTGCAGAATCGCCTGCGTATCTCGGAAGCCGCCACGCTCATCCTCCCGTACCACGTTGCCATCGACAAGGCGCGCGAACTCAAGCGCGGCGCCGCCAAGATCGGCACCACTGGCCGCGGTATTGGCCCGGCGTACGAAGACAAGGTGGCTCGCCGCGCGCTGCGCGTGCAAGACCTGTTCGACCCGGCGTATTTTGCCGAGCGCCTGCGTGAGAACCTGGACTTCCACAACTTCGTCCTGACGCAGTACCTGAACCATCCTGCGCTGGATTTCCAGCAAGTGCTGGACGAGATGCTGCCGTACGGCGAGCGTCTCGCACCGATGGTGACGGACGTGTCGGCCGAACTGTTTGCCGTGAACGCCGCGGGCAAGAACCTGATGTTCGAGGGCGCGCAAGGTACGCTGCTTGACATCGACCACGGCACTTATCCGTTCGTGACGTCGAGCAACTGCGTGGCCGGCAACGCCGCAGCAGGTGCGGGCGTGGGCCCGGGTCAACTGCACTACATCCTGGGTATCACCAAGGCATACTGCACGCGCGTGGGCTCCGGCCCGTTCCCGAGCGAGCTGTACGACGCGGACAATCCCGCGCGTCAGGACCCGACCGGCGTGCGTCTGGCCAACGTTGGTAAGGAGTTTGGTTCGGTCACGGGTCGTCCGCGCCGCACCGGCTGGTTGGATGCCGCTGCACTGCGTCGCGCGATCCAGATCAACGGTGTGTCGGGCCTGTGCATCACCAAGCTCGACGTGCTCGATGGCCTGGAAACCATCAAGCTGTGCGTCGGCTACAAGCTCGACGGCAAGGAAGTCGACATCCTGCCGCGTGGCTCTGACGCCGTGGCGCGCTGCCAGCCGATCTACGAAGAATTCCCGGGCTGGAACACGTCGACCTTCGGCCTGAAGGAGTGGGACGCGCTGCCCGAGACCGCGCAGGCGTATCTCAAGCGTGTGGAGGAAGTGGCCGGTATTCCGATCGCTATGATCTCGACCGGTCCCGACCGAGATGAGACCATCCTGCTGCGTCATCCGTACAAGGGCTGACGCGTAGCAGACCACGCAGTTGACTTGCTCGCCCGGTGATTCGCCGGGCGAATTTGTATTCAGCAGCGCTTTTTACAGAACAAGACAGCGGCAACCCACGCCGCATTCATGATCAAGACGAGGAACACCATGAACCAGCCGATCAACGATGACTCGCACCTGTGGGTGTCCTGGGATGACTATCACAGCCTGATCGAGCGCCTGGCGCTGGTTGTGCATGAGTCGGGCTGGAAGTTCGACAAGATTCTGTGCCTGGCGCGCGGCGGTCTGCGCGTCGGTGATCAGCTCTCGCGCATCTACGATTTGCCGCTGGCGATTCTGGCGACCAGCAGCTATCGCGAAGCTGCCGGTACGCAACAGGGTGATCTCGATATCGCGCAGTACATCACCATGACGCGTGGCGAGTTGTCGGGTCGTGTGCTGTTGGTTGATGATCTGGTGGATTCGGGCATTACGCTGGAGCGAGTAGGGCGCCACCTGAAGGAGCGCTATCCCGCCGTCACCGACGTGCGTACCGCTGTGCTGTGGCACAAGGGGTGCTCGAAGATCAAGCCAGACTACGCCGTGCAGTTCCTGCCGACCAACCCGTGGATCCACCAGCCGTTCGAGGAGTACGACACGCTGCGTCCGCACAATCTCTCGGCGTGGATCAAGCGCGGTAAGGCGCGTGCAGCCGGCAACGGCGAAGCCCCGGCAGCAGTTTGATTCGTTGGTGGATTGCGTCGAAGCAAGAGGGCGGTGGCGTGTGCGGCTTGCGCCGTGCGTGCCACTTCGGTAACCTCACGTGACGGGTCGCAATACGGGCCCGAAACCCGCGTACGGACTGGCTTTGCGGTTCCTCTGCGCGGATGATCGAAGCGCGGCGTGTCTTGATGGATGCGTCGGGCATCGAGCCCACCCAGCGCTTGGGATGTGCGAGCCGGTGATCCTGGCCCAGCCCCGGTGCGATAGTCGAGACACAATGCCTGTCGTCCTTCGCGGAATGTCGCGTCAACAACGGATCAATAATCCGGTCGCAGAAAAGAAAAACGGCGCAACTTGCGTTGCGCCGTTCCTAAACTCTGGTGCCCAGGAGAGGACTCGAACCTCCACGGAGTTACCCGCTAGTACCTGAAACTAGTGCGTCTACCAATTCCGCCACCTGGGCAGGTGTGCGTGTACCGAAGCTGTGATTATTACGTTATCCAGCGAACTTGTCAATACTCTAGAAGAAAAAATTGAATCAGCCGACTTATCCGATCCCGAGCCGCGAGGAAATCCTTGGCGTGCTGCGCACTTCGGGGTCTCCGCTGTCTGCCACCGATATCGCCAAGGCGCTGTCGGTCACCCGTAAAGAGCACGACGGCTTCATCAAGCGTCTGACCGCCATGGAGCGGGATGGTCAGATCGAACTCAACCGCAAGGGGCGCTACGAACTGGCGCACCAACCTAACTTCATCGAAGGCCGCGTGATCGGCCACCGCGATGGCTTCGGCTTCTTCGTCCGCGATGACGGCGAGCCCGACATCTTCCTGCCCGAGCGCGAGATGCAGAAGGCCATGCACGGCGACCGCGCCTTGGTGCGTGCCGTCGGATACGACCGCCGCGGGCGCTCGGAAGGCCAGATCGTCGAGATCCTGCAGCGTGCCAACAAACGCATCATCGGCCGCCTGCTCTCGGAGAGCGGCACGCTGGTGGTGGCGCCCGAAGACAAGCGCCTGGGTCGCGACATCCTGATTGCGCCCAAGGGGCAGGGCAAGGCCAAGGTTGGCCAGGTGGTGAGCGTGGAGATCCTGGAGTATCCGGATCGCTACGTGCAGCCGATCGGCCGCGTGGTCGAAGTGCTGGGCGAGATCGACGACCCTGGCATGGAGATCGAGATTGCCGTGCGCAAGTACGGTGTGCCGCATGAGTTCTCCCAGCCGACGCAGCGCGAGGCCGAGGCGTTGCCGGATGCCGTGCGTGATGCCGATCTGGCGGGCCGCATCGATTTGCGCGATGTGCCGCTCGTCACCATCGACGGTGAAGACGCACGCGACTTCGACGACGCGGTGTATGCCGAGCCCGTGAAGATCGGGCGTAGTAAAGGCTGGCGTCTGATCGTGGCGATTGCCGACGTGTCGCATTACGTCAGGCCGGGGCATCCGCTCGATGCAGATGCGATTGACCGTGCCACCTCGGTTTACTTCCCGCGCCGCGTGATCCCGATGCTGCCGGAGAAGCTCTCCAACGGCCTGTGCTCGCTGAATCCGGAAGTGGATCGCCTGTGCATGGTCTGCGACGCCGTCATCAGCGCGAAGGGCGAGATCAAGGCCTACCAGTTCTATCCGGCCGTTATGCATTCGAAGGCGCGCCTGACCTACAACGAGGTCTGGTCGATTCTGTCGAATGTGAAGGGCCCGGAGGCTGCCAAGCGCGCGCCGCTGGTGCCGCATCTGCAAGACCTGTACGAGCTGTACCAGACATTGCTGAAGGCGCGCCGCGAGCGTGGCGCGATCGACTTCGATACCACCGAGACGTACATCGTCTGCAATGCGCAAGGCAAGATCGAGCAGATCCTGCCGCGCACGCGCAACGATGCACACCGGTTGATTGAGGAGTGCATGTTGACGGCCAACGTCTGCGCGGCCGAGATGTTGGAGAAGTACAAGCATCCGGCGCTGTACCGCGTGCATGCGGGCCCGACGGAAGAAAAGCTGCAGGCGCTGCGCGCTTTCCTGAAGACCAGCGGCCTGACGCTGGGCGGCGGCGACAAGCCGCAGGCGTCCGACTACGCGGAGGTGATGGAAAAGATCGCCGCGCGCCCTGATGCACCGATGCTGCAGACCATGCTGCTGCGCTCGATGCAGCAGGCGGTCTACAGCCCGGACAACATCGGCCACTTCGGTCTGGCGTATCCGGCGTATGCACACTTCACCAGCCCGATCCGCCGCTACCCGGACTTGCTGGTCCATCGCTCCATCAAGGCGATCCTGCATCACACGCGCTATGTGCCGGCGCTGGCGCCGGGCGTGCAGCTGAACAGCGCGCTGTCGCCCAAGGCACGCCGTTTGCAGGCGGAAGCCGAAAAGGGCGTGCCGGCAGCCATCGTCAACAAGGCCAAGGTCGAGGCGATCTGGCATGAGCTGGGCGTGCATTGCTCGGCCAACGAGCGTCGTGCCGACGAAGCCTCGCGTGACGTCGAGGCCTGGCTCAAGTGCTACTTCATGCGCGACAAGCTCGGCAACGAGTTCTCGGGCACCGTCAGCGCGGTCACCTCGTTCGGCATCTTCGTGCAGCTCGACGAGTTGTATGTGGAAGGTCTGGTGCACGTGACCGAACTCGGCAGCGACTACTTCCAGTACGACGAAGCCCGCAACGAACTGCGCGGCGAGCGCACCGGCATCCGCTACCGTCTGACCGACCGTGTGCGCGTGCAGTTGCTGCGTGTGGATCTGGATGCGCGCAAGATGGATTTCCGTCTGATTCAGGAGCCGTCGGCCAAGGCGTTGCGCCCGACCAAGGTGACGGGTGCACCGGAAGCCACAGCGGGTCGTCAGCCGGCCGTGGCCACATCTGCACCGCCGGTTGGCCGCAAGAAGCCCCGCCAACTGGCCGCGCTGTTGGGTGGTACCGCCAAGCCCGAGGAGTCGTTCGACGAGACGCTCGATCGCGTTTTCGAAGAGCAGCCGGTGTTTGAGCCGGGCTCGCGCGCTCAACCGCCGGGCCATGCGCACGGTAAGCCGGCCCGCAAGAAGCAGGCAACGCGCGCGCCTAAGCCAAAGGGCGGTGCGAAGACCACGGCACGCAAGACGATGGGCAAGGCGCCGACCAAGGCGCCGCGCAAGCCCAAGGGCCGGTAAAGCCTGGAAAACCGCTGAGGAGCGAGGGCAGACGGGTACAATCGCGCCATGTCCAAGTCCAAGCTCCTCATCGGCTTCCATGCCGTTACCGCCCGACTGCGCCACGACGCGAAGTCGATCGACGAAATCTATTTCGAGGCTAACCGCCGCGACCGCCGCATGCAGGATTTCCTGAAAGCGGCGGAAGCAGCGGGCGTGCGCCTGATTCCGGCTGACAACAACCGCCTGCACGGCATTGCCGGCACCGATCGCCACCAGGGCGTGGTCGCCAAGGCAGAGTCGCTGTCGCTGGCGCTCAACCTGGATGAGCTGCTCGACAGCATCGAGGGCACGCCGTTGTTGCTGGTGCTCGACGGTGTGACCGATCCGCACAACCTGGGCGCCTGCCTGCGTGTGGCCGATGCGGCCGGTGCGCATGCGGTGATTGCTCCCAAGGATCGCAGCGTCGGTATCAACACCACGGTTGCCAAGGTGGCGAGTGGCGCCGCCGAGACCGTTCCCTACATCACCGTGACCAACCTGGCGCGCACGCTGCGCGAGCTGCAGGAGCGTGGCGTATGGGTGATCGGCACGGCGGACGAAGCCGAGCAGGATCTCTATCAGGCCGACTTCAAGGGCCCGATCGCCATCGTGATGGGCGCCGAAGGCGAAGGCATGCGCCGCCTCACGCGTGAGACGTGCGACGGGCTGGTCAGCATTCCGATGGCGGGCAGCGTGGAAAGCCTGAACGTGTCGGTGGCCAGCGGCGTGTGCCTGTTCGAGGCCGTGCGCCAGCGCGCCGCGGCGCCAGCCAAGAAGGGATGAGCACCGAACCGACGGCCGCATCCGATGCGGCTGCGTTTGCCCAGGCGCACGCCTGGATCGACGCCGCCGAGCGCATCATGGTGCTCACCGGTGCGGGTGTCTCGGCAGAATCCGGTGTGCCGACCTTCCGTGATGCGCTGACCGGCCTCTGGTCGCGCTTCAACCCGGAAGACATGGCCACCGAGGCCGCATACCGCAAGCACCCGCGCATGGTGTGGGACTGGTATCTGGAGCGTCGCGAGCGCGTGCTGCAAGCCCAGCCGAATCCGGCGCACGTTGCCATTGCCGCGCTGGCCAAGCGCAAGACGGTGACGCTGGTCACGCAGAACGTCGATGGCTTGCATCAGCGTGCCGGCAGTGAAGGCGTGATTGAATTGCACGGCAACCTGTTCGTCGACAAGTGGCTTGGCGGTTGCGGCAAATGTGATGTTGCGACGGCCGAGCCGGGCCGGCCGCCGCGTTGTGCGACATGCGGCGCAATGCTGCGTCCGGGTGTGGTGTGGTTTGGCGAGCAGCTTCCGCTGGTAGCGAATTACCGGGCCGAAGAAGCGGCCAACACGTGTGACGTATGCCTAGTGGTGGGCACGTCCGGCATGGTGTATCCAGCGGCCGGGTTGCCGGGTCTGGCGAAGGACCACGGCGCCAAGGTGATCGTCGTGAATCCGGAGCCGAGTGCGCTGGACACGACGGCGGATCTGGTGATCCACCAGCCGGCGGGCGTGTGCTTGCCCGCCATGCTGGGGTAGGGCACTACCCTTTCTTACGCTGCCACGCGCAGCGGCTCAATCAACGCTTCGAGCTTGACCGCATCCGCCGCAAACAGGCGGATGCCTTCGGCCAGCTTTTCCGTGGCCATGGCGTCGGCGTTCATGTGCCAGCGGAACGATTTCTCATCAGCGGGCAGGCGCACGATGTTGGCGGCATTGGCGTTGTCCGGCGACAGCTTGCGCTCGACGGGCGCGTCCGATTGCTGCAGTTGGGCGAGCAAATCCGGGCTGATGGTCAGCAGGTCGCAACCGGCCAGTTCGACGATCTGCGAGGTATTGCGGAAGCTCGCGCCCATCACCTCGGTCGTGTAGTCGAACTTCTTGTAGTAGTTGTAGATGCGCAGGACAGACTGCACGCCCGGGTCGCTCGCGCCGCCTTGCGCGACCGGGTCCCAGTTGGCGCCGGCGTCCTTCTTGTACCAGTCGTAGATGCGGCCGACGAAGGGCGAGATGAGCTGCACGCCCGCTTCCGCGCACGCCACGGCCTGGGCCAGTGAGAACAACAGCGTCATGTTGCAGCGGATGCCTTCGGCGCGAAGCTGGTCCGCCGCACGAATGCCTTCCCACGTCGATGCGATCTTGATCAGCACACGCTCGCGCGCTACGCCGCGCGCCTCGTATAGCGAGATCAGATGCTTGGCCTTGGCGACCGTCGCCTCGGTGTCGAACGACAGGCGCGCATCGACTTCAGTCGACACGCGGCCCGGGATGATCGACAGGATCTCGCAGCCGAAGGCCACGAGCACGGCATCGATGATGTCTTCCACACTGTCGCTGCGCGCATCGCGCACGGCCTGCTCCAGCAGCGGGCGGTACTCGGCCTTCTGCACGGCCTTCAGGATGAGCGACGGGTTGGTGGTCGCATCGTGTGGCGCATAGGCGCGCATGGCCTGGAAATCGCCCGTGTCGGCGACGACGGTGGTGAACTGCTTGAGTTGATCGAGCTGAGTCATAAAGCGAGTCCGGAATGCGTTCCAGCATTGCGCTGGAGGGTGAAGGATGAATCGATTGTACTCCGCAGGTTTGCCTCGGCTAGCCGGAGGAGGGCCGTTATGTTGATCCGGTACACTACTGGGTTTTCCGATCCCGACCGAGTGTTTGCGATGACGCAGGATGAACTGAAGGCGCTGGTGGCGCAGGCCGCCGCAGATTACGTATTGGCCAACGTGCCCGAGGGCGCCGTGCTGGGCGTCGGCACCGGCTCGACCGCCAACCTGTTCATCGACGCGATGGCGCCGCACAAAGCACGTTTTGCCGGTGCAGTGTCGAGCTCGGAAGCCTCGACGCGCCGCCTGCAGGGCCACGGCTTCACGGTGCTCGATCTGAACGAAGTCGACGCGATTCCCGTGTACGTGGACGGCGCCGACGAGATCGACGCTTCGGGCGCCATGATCAAGGGCGGCGGCGGTGCGCTCACGCGCGAGAAGATCGTTGCCTCGGTGGCCAACGTCTTCGTCTGCATTGCCGACGGCAGCAAGCTGGTCGAAACGATGGGCGTGTTCCCGCTGCCGGTGGAAGTGGTGCCGATGGCACGTGCCGCCGTCGCACGCCAACTCGCTGCGCTGGGCGGTCAGCCGCGCCTGCGCATGACCAAGGAAGGCCAGATCTACAAGACCGACAACGGCAACGTGATCCTGGATGTGGTGGGCCTGCGGATTGCCGATCCGAAGGGGTTGGAAACGGTGGTCAACGACATTCCAGGCGTGGTGACGGTTGGCCTGTTTGCCAAGCGCGGCGCGAACGTGTTGCTGCTGGGCACGGAAACGGGTGTGCAGCGTCGCGATTTCTAAACGCGACGCCGACCACCGTCGGACGTAAAAAAGATGCCGTTCAGTTCACGCTGAACGGCATTTTTGTTTGGCGGCCGCTCTGGCCCCTCAACGTTTGTCGGATGGCCTGTCCGACACCGCGCCGCAGGCGCGCAGCACGAGTTGCACGACTTCCTCCGTCCGTTCGGCAAAGGCTTTTTGCGTGAGCGCGCGCTTGCCCGAGAGCGCCCGGATCTGCGCTTCGAAGTCGGCATAGTGCTGCGTGGTCGACCAGATCAGGTACATCAGCGTCTGTGCATCGATGGGCGCGAGCAGGCCGCGTGCGATCCAGCTATCGATCACCCGCACGCGCGTGTCAAACCACGGTTTGACGCGCTCGGTGAGGATGTCCTGCATGTGCTCCGCGCCGTGGATGATCTCGTTGGCCCAGACCTTGGAGCCCAGCGGCCGGCGGCGTGACAACTCCATCTTCGCGCGTACGTAACCGCCGATGGCTTCGGCCGGATCGTCACTGTCTTCAAACGAATTGGCGGCGCGGTGCCAGTCCTCAAACAGGTCTTCGAGCACGCGCGTGTACAGCGCCAGCTTGGTCGGGAAGTAGTAGTGCAGGTTGGCTTTCGGCAGGCCGGCGCGCTCGGCAATCATGGCCGTGCTGGCACCTTCGAGGCCACGCTCCGCAAACACCGCCTCCGCGCAGGCCAGCAGGTGCGCTTCGTTCGACGCGCGGATATGCGCCTTGCGCCGCCGCATTGGCGCGGCAGTTTCCGTGGGCTCTGACGGGGTGGCTGCTGCTGGGTCGTCTCGCATGATCGTCTTGTGCGGCGTGGGTGCCTTGCTGCGCCTCATTCTAGTCGCTGGACGACAGCGCGACACCTCTTGTCGACACCGTCGCATCCGCCATGCTGCATCGCAATGGCACGCTTCTCGCTTTGAAAGCCTGTCTGCGAAAGACATTGATTTGGCTGGAATCGTCGTCTACAACCTGTCCAATCGGACAGGATTGGATTGGCGGGCAAGACCTCCAAAACATCGTCCGCGACAGACCAGGCCGCATGCACTGCCAGCGTGCGGAGATGCCCCAAAACATGGCCGCCGATGCACCGCATGCGTGTGCTTGGGCTGGCTGATATGGCAGCCCCCAAAGGAGCGACACACGATGCCTGCAGCATCCGAAACGTTGGACATGGCCCAACTCGACACGTCAATGCGGGTCGACGGCAAGCGGTTGTGGGACAGCCTGATGTCGATGGCAAAGATCGGCGCAACGCCCAAGGGCGGCGTGTGCCGACTTGCGCTGACCGATCTCGACAAGCAGGGCCGCGACCTGATCGTGAGCTGGGCCAAGGAGGCGGGCTGCACGGTCACGGTCGACCAGATGGGCAACGTCTTCATGCGACGCGCGGGGCGCAACCCGGACGCACTGCCCGTCATGACCGGCTCGCACGCCGACTCGCAACCGACCGGCGGCCGCTTCGACGGCATCTACGGCGTGCTCGGCGGGCTGGAGGTGATCCGTAGCCTGAACGATCACGGTATCGAGACCGAGCACCCGATCGAAGTCGTGATCTGGACCAACGAAGAGGGCTCGCGCTTTGCTCCTGCCATGGTGGCCTCGGGCGTGTTTGCGGGCGTCTTTACGCTGGAGTACGGCTTGTCGCGCAAGGATGTCGACGGCAAGACCATCGGTGACGAACTCAAGCGCATCGGCTATGCCGGCGATGTACCGTGCGGCGGCCGCAAGCTGCATGCGGCATTCGAGCTGCATATCGAGCAAGGGCCGATTCTCGAGGCCGAGCAGAAGACCATCGGCGTGGTGACGGATGCACAGGGGCAGCGTTGGTACGAGATCACGCTGACAGGCCAGGAGGCGCACGCGGGCCCAACGCCGATGCCGCGTCGCCGCGATGCGCTGCTGGGCGCCGCGCGTGTGGTTGATCTGGTCAATCGCATCGGCTTGGACCACGCGCCGTTTGCCTGCGCGACGGTCGGCATGATGCAGGTGCACCCGAACTCGCGCAACGTGATTCCGGGGCGCGTGTTCTTCACTGTCGATTTCCGGCATCCGGACGATGCCGTGCTTGCAAAGATGGACGCTGCATTGCGCGAGGGTGTCGCAAAGATCGCCGATGGCATCGGGCTGGAAACGCAGCTTGAGCAGATTTTCTACTACGAGCCCGTCAAGTTCGACGCTGCGTGCGTGGCGTCAGTCCGCGCAGCGACCGAGCGCTTTGGCTATTCGCATCGCGACATGGTGTCTGGTGCGGGCCACGATGCGTGCTACCTGTCGCAGGTGGCACCCACGTCGATGGTGTTCGTGCCGTGCATCGGCGGCATCAGCCACAACGAGATCGAAGACGCCACGCCCGAGTGGATCGAGGCGGGCGCGAATGTGCTGCTGCACGCGATGCTGTCGCGTGCGTGCGAGCCCGCCTCATAGCCACACCTGTAGTTCGCTTTCGCAGCACCCCAAAAGAAACGCCGTCCCGACCTCGCCCACGTGAGGCCGGCGGGCACGGCCGTGTCCTCACACTGACGAAGGAGTCTTCATGGCCGTCAAGGAAACCGGTGATATTGCCGCACATCGTCTGTCGCGCGATCAGTTGTCGTGCGAGTTTGCCGACATTGCGCCGTTGCTCGACCCTACCGCCGCAGCGGCCGCCGCCAGCCGCTGCCACTACTGCTATGACGCGCCGTGCGTGCAAGCGTGCCCCACGCAGATCGACATCCCCAGCTTCATCCGCAAGATCGGCAACGGCAACCTGAAGGGCGCGGCGATGGACATCCTGTCGGCCAACCCGCTCGGCGGGATGTGCGCGCGGGTGTGTCCGACCGAGATCCTGTGCGAGGGCGCATGCGTGCGCAACGACCAGGACGCCCAGCCGGTGGCCATCGGCGCGCTGCAGCGCCATGCCACCGATTGGGCGATGGCCAAGGGCGTGACTTTGTTCAGGCGTGCGCCCGACACCGGTCGTCATGTCGCTGTGGTTGGTGCCGGGCCAGCGGGGTTGGCGTGTGCGCATCGCCTGGCACTCGCAGGGCACCGCGTTACGTTGTTCGATGCGCATGCCAAGGCGGGTGGCCTGAATGAATACGGCATCGCCGCCTACAAGACGGTCGACGACTTTGCCCAGCGCGAAGTGCAGTGGCTGCTCTCGGTGGGCGGAATCGAGCTGAAGACCGGCGTGGTCTTGGGCGGCGACGTCTCGCTCGACGCGTTGCGCAAGCAGCACGATGCGGTGTTTCTGGCGATCGGCTTGGGGGGCGTGCGCGCCCTGGCGCTGGAGGGCGAGGACCTCTCGGGCGTGATGAACGCGGTCGATTTCATCGAACAGGTGCGCCAGGCCGAAGCGCTGGAGGCCGTGCCGGTTGGCCGGCGCGTGGTGGTGATTGGCGGCGGCAACACAGCGGTGGACGCCGCCGTGCAAAGCCGCAAGCTGGGCGCAACGAGCGTGACGATGGTCTATCGCCGCGGCGTTGAATCGATGAGCGCCACCTGGGCGGAGCGCGAGTTTGCGCAAAAAAACGGCGTCACGCTCGTCACGCACGCGAAACCCGTACGGCTGATCGGCCGCGATGGGCAGATCACGGGTGTGGAGTTTGAGCGCACGTCGGGTGAGGCTGTGGAGCGTTTCACGATCGACGCAGACATGGTGCTCAAGGCCATCGGCCAGACGCTGGTGCCGATCGGTATCGATGGCGAATTGCTGACGGTCGATGGCGCTCGTATCGCTGTCGACGCAGGCGGGCGCACGACGCTGCTCGATGTCTGGGCGGGTGGTGATTGCGCGGCCACTGGTGGCATCGACCTGACGGTGCAGGCCGTGCAGGACGGCAAGGTGGCCGCCGCATCCATCGATGCCTACCTGGCAAGCTTGACGGTCATGGCGGCCTGATCCGCCCCTCACACACCACATTCCCGGAGCCGAACATGGCCGACTTGCGCTGCACGATTGCCAGTATCAAATCGCCGAACCCCTTCTGGCTGGCCTCTGCGCCGCCCACGGACAAGGCCTACAACGTCAACCGCGCGTTTGAGGCGGGCTGGGGCGGCGTGGTGTGGAAGACGCTGGGGCTCGATCCGCATGTGGTCAATGTCAGCTCGCGCTACGGCGCGGTGCAATGGAATGGCCAGCGCATCGCGGGGTTGAACAACATCGAGCTGATCACCGATCGGCCGCTGGATGTGAACCTGCGTGAGATCGCGCAAGTCAAGCGCGACTGGCCGGACCGCGCGCTGATCGTTTCGCTGATGGTGCCGTGCAACGAGCAGGACTGGAAATGGATCCTGCCGATGGTGGAAGACACCGGTGCCGACGCCGTTGAACTGAACTTCGGCTGCCCGCACGGCATGAGCGAGCGGGGGATGGGCGCGGCGGTCGGGCAGGTACCGGAGTACGTGGAGATGGTCACGCGCTGGGTGAAGGAGGCGACCAAGCTGCCGTGTCTGGTCAAGCTCACCCCCAACATCACCGACATCCGACTGGGCTCGCGCGCGGCGTACAAGGGCGGGGCGGATGGCGTGTCGCTCATCAACACCATCAATTCGATCGTGGCGGTGGATCTGGACCAGATGGCCCCGATGCCCACCGTGGACGGCAAGGGCACGCATGGCGGTTATTGCGGCCCGGCCGTCAAGCCGATCGCGCTGAACATGGTGGCCGAGATCGCGCGCGATGCCCAGACGCCCAATCTGCCGATCTCGGGTATCGGCGGGATCTCCAACTGGCGCGACGCGGCGGAGTTCATCGTGCTGGGCGCAGGCAGCGTGCAGGTGTGCACGGCGGCCATGCACTACGGGTTCCGCATCGTGCAGGACATGGCCGACGGCCTGGCCAACTGGATGGACGAGAAGGGCTACGCCACGTTGGACGATTTTCGCGGCCGGGCGGTCCCCAACGTGACCGACTGGAAGTACCTGAACCTGAAATACGACATCAAGGCCCGCATTGATCAGGACCGCTGCATCCAGTGCGGCCTGTGCCATATCGCCTGCGAAGACACCTCGCACCAGGCCATCACGCGCGAGAAGGACGGCAAGCGGCACTTCGAGGTGGTCGATGCCGAATGCGTCGGGTGCAATTTATGCATGCATGTGTGCCCCGTCGAGCAATGCATCACGATGGAGCGTGTGGACGCCGGCGACTACGCAAACTGGACCACACACCCGAACAACCCGGCAAGCGCTGGTGCACAGGCGCCCGAAGCCAGTGCGCAGGTGCCGGCCAAGGCAGCCTGATTGGGTTGTGCGGTGCCGGATGGGCTTGTGCAGACCGGTTTTGATTCCTACAAATGAGCCTGACGCGCGCCGCAGAGCGCGCCAACTATCCGTGGAGGTCTTTCAATGAAGCAGGCAGCGCAACCCGCCGAGCCGCTAGCGGCCAGTAGCAGTCTTTACAACGACGACCTGGCGCCCACGGGTCTAGCCCAGCGCACCTGGAAGTGGTACCACTTCGCAGCGCTGTGGGTCGGCATGGTGATGAACATCGCCTCGTACATGCTGGCTGCCGGGCTGACGGAACAGGGCATGTCGCCGTGGCAGGCGGTGGTGACGGTGCTGCTGGGCAATGCCATCGTGCTGGTGCCGATGCTGCTGATCGGCCATGCCGGTGCCAAGCACGGAATTCCGTATGCGGTGCTGGTGCGTACCTCGTTCGGTACGCAGGGCGCGAAGCTGCCGGCACTGCTGCGCGCCATCGTCGCGTGCGGCTGGTATGGCATCCAGACCTGGCTGGGCGGCAGTGCGATCTACACGCTGGCCAATATCCTGACCGGCAACGCGCTGCATGGCGCGCCGCTGCCGTTTCTGGACATCTCGTTCGGCCAGCTTGCGTGCTTCCTGCTGTTCTGGGCGCTGCAGCTCTACTTCATCCTGCACGGCACCGATTCGATCCGCTGGCTGGAGAGCTGGTCCGCCCCGATCAAGATCGTGATGTGCATCGTGCTGGTGTGGTGGGCGACGTCGCAGGCGGGCGGTGTTGGGTCGATGCTGTCGGCACCGTCGCAGTTCGTGGCGGGCGGCAAGAAAGAAGGCCTGTTCTGGGTGACGTTCTGGCCCAGCTTGACGGCAATGGTGGGCTTTTGGGCGACGCTGGCGCTGAACATTCCCGACTTCACGCGCTTTGCCAAATCCCAACGTGACCAGATTGTCGGCCAGTCGATCGGGTTGCCGATTCCGATGGCGCTGCTGTCGGTCATCTCGGTGGTGGTGACCTCCGCCACCGTGGTCATCTACGGCAAGGCCATCTGGGACCCGATCGACCTGACCAGCCGGATGACCGGCATCGGCGTAGGCATTGCGCTGGTGATCCTGACGCTGGACACCATGTGCTGCAACCTTGCCGCCAACCTGGTCGGTCCCGCGTATGACTTTTCCAGCCTGTGGCCGAAGGGCATCTCGTACAAGACGGGTGGCCTGATGACCGCCACCATCGCCATCGTGATGATGCCGTGGAAGATTCTCGCCACGTCCGAGGGCTACATCTTCACGTGGCTGGTCGGCTATTCCGCGCTGCTGGGGCCGGTGGCCGGCATCATGATGGTCGACTACTTCTTCATCCGCGGCACGCGCCTGAACGCACACGAGCTGTTCGAGGAGAACGGCGAATACGCCTACACCGGCGGCTGGAACATCGGCGCGGTGGTGGCGCTGGCCGTGGGCGTGTTGCCCAATCTGCCGGGCTTTCTGCATACCGCCTTCCCGAGTGCATTCCCGAACGTGCCGGCGTTCTTCAACACGCTCTACACGTATGCGTGGTTCGTCGGCCTGGTGCTGGCAGCTATTGTCTACAGCGCGTGGATGAGGCTGCGCGGCAGCCCGAGCGCGAGTGTGGCGAGCGCCTGAGCACGCTTACAACCCATAAGGAGACTGCGACATGACGACCCTGATCCGTGGCGGCACGGTCATCGATGCGGACCGCACCTGGCGTGCGGACGTGCTTTGCGCGAGCCTGGAGGATGGCGGCACCATCCTCCAGGTGGCGGCACAGATCGACGCGCCCGTCGGCGCCACGATCGTCGACGCGCATGGGCAGTACGTCATGCCCGGCGGCATCGACCCGCACACGCACATGGAGCTGCCCTTCATGGGCACCACGGCCAGCGACGACTTCTTCACCGGCACGGCGGCGGGGCTGTCGGGCGGCACGACCAGCATCATCGACTTCGTGATCCCCAGCCCGCGCCAGCCGCTGATGGACGCCTTCAACGAATGGCGTGGCTGGGCCGAGAAAGCTGCGGCGGACTATGGCTTTCACGTCGCCGTCACCTGGTGGGATGAATCCGTGCATCGCGATATGGGTACGCTCGTGCACGAGCACGGCGTCTCCAGCTTCAAGCACTTCATGGCCTACAAGAACGCGATCATGGCCGACGACGAGATCCTCGTGAACAGCTTCTCGCGTTCATTGGAACTCGGTGCCTTGCCGACCGTGCATGCGGAGAACGGTGAGCTGGTCTTCCAGCTTCAGCGTCAGTTGCTCGCACGCGGCATCACGGGGCCGGAGGCGCATCCGTTGTCGCGTCCGCCCGAGGTGGAGGGCGAGGCGGCCAACCGTGCGATCCGCATCGCGCAGGTGCTGGGTGTGCCGGTGTACATCGTGCACGTATCGGCCAAGGATGCCGTGGATGTGATCGCCCGCGCGCGCAACGAAGGCCTGCGCGTGTTCGGCGAGGTGCTACCGGGCCACCTTGTGATTGACGAGGCGGTGTACCGCGACCCCGACTGGACGCGCGCCGCCGCCCACGTCATGAGCCCGCCGTTTCGCACGGCCGAGCATCGCGAAGCATTGTGGCGCGGCCTGCAGGCCGGCCAACTGCACACCACGGGCACCGATCACTGCACGTTCTGCGCCTCGCAAAAGGCCATGGGGCGGGAAGACTTCACCAAGATTCCCAACGGGTGTGGTGGTATCGAAGACCGCCTCGCCATCCTCTGGCATCACGGCGTCAATGCCGGGCGCATCACCCCCAACGAGTTCGTGCGCATCACGTCGACCAACGCGGCGCAGATCTTCAACCTGTATCCACGCAAGGGCGCTGTGCAGCCCGGCGCGGATGCAGACTTGGTGGTGTGGGACCCAGTGGCCACCAAGACGATTTCGGTGAAGACGCATCACCAGAAGGTGGATTTCAACATCTTCGAAGGGATGACGGTGCGCGGGGTTGCCACGCACACGCTCACGCGCGGCGCACTGGTCTGGGCCGATGGAGACCTGCGCGCGGTGCGTGGTGCCGGGCAATACCTGAAGCGTCCACCGGCGGCCGCGTACTACGATGCCGTTCGGCTGGCCAATGCGCGCCGCACACCGCATGCGGTGGAGCGACCCCGGGAGGAGATGGCCAGCGCCAAGTAATTTGCCGTATGGAGCAAGAGGCACAGAAAAGCCGCTCGGATGTTCGAGCGGCTCTTCCATTTGCGACGAGTGCATCACTCTTTACGCGAGTTGATCGTTTGCGATGTGCATGTTGTTGAAAACAGGATTAAGTCATGCGTTAAGTGGCCGATAAGACGGGCACGGTGGCTTGCATGCCATCTGCACTGACCGCCTTCCCTGAAGGCGTGCGATGCTGCCAGAGCAGTTGTCTTACCCGGAACATCATGAAACTCGCAATCAAACTTCCCCTGGCGTTTGCAGCCGCGCTGCTGCTGATGTTTGCCGGGGCCATCTACGGCATTGCTTCCCTCAATCACTCGATCGTCGAATACAACACGACTGTGCAGGCACGCGTGGCCGACGAACGTGCGGTGACGAACATGCTCGTCACCTTCAAGAGCCAGGTGCAGGAGTGGAAAGACACCCTGCTGCGCGGTGAAGACCCGAACAAGCTGGACAAATACTGGGGCGCGTTCCTCCAAGGCGAGCAGACCGTGGCCGACCAGGCGAAGGCGCTGCAGGCGTCGTTGCCAGCTGGCAAGAGCCGGGATCTGATCGCCCAGTTCGCAGCCGCACATACGGAGATGGGAAAGGGCTATCGCAAGGGGCACGACATGTTTGTGGCCGCGTCGTTTGACCCGACGGTGGGCGACAAGGTTGTGGCCGGTGTGGACCGCGAACCAGCACGTTTGCTGGACGAAGCTGCTAGGGAGATTGCTGCAGAGAGCAAGGCCGTGTCGGCCAAGACCGCCGAGGCCGCGCATACCGCCTTGCTGGTCAGCGTGGTGCTGATGCTGGCGGCATTCGGGTTGGGGTTGGGCGGCGCGTTCCTGTTCAGCCGCTCGATCACGCGGCCGCTGTCGCGTGCGGTGGATGTTGCCAGCGCTGTCTCGCACGGGGACTTGGCCAATGTCTTTGAGGCACGCGGCACGGATGAGATCGCGCAACTGCTGATCGCCCTGCGAGATATGCAGCGCAGCCTTGCCAACGTGGTGAGCGAAGTGCGCCACAACGCCGAGGGTGTGGCTTCTGCCAGTTCGCAGATCGCGTCGGGCAACCTGAACCTCTCGTCGCGTACGGAAGAGCAGGCGGCTTCGCTGGAAGAGACCGCGGCCAACATGGGCGAGCTGACCTCCACCGTACGCCGCAACTCGGAGAGCGCCGTGCAGGCCTCCACGCTGGCCGGCCACGCGTCGGATACGGCAGCGCGTGGCGGTCAGGTGATGAGCGATGTGGTGCAGACGATGCAGGGCATCTCGGAGAGTTCCAGCAAGGTTGGCGAGATCATTGGGGTGATCGACAGCATTGCGTTCCAGACCAACATCCTGGCGCTGAACGCTGCGGTGGAAGCCGCGCGTGCCGGCGAACAGGGGCGTGGTTTTGCCGTGGTGGCGGGTGAGGTGCGTACGCTGGCACAACGCAGCGCCTCTGCGGCCAAGGAGATCAAGGGGCTGATCGGTCAATCGACCGAGCGCGTGGAGGCAGGGGCGAAGCTGGTGCAGGAAGCTGGCGGCATCATCGACGACATCGTTGCCTCGGTGCATCGCGTGACGCAGATCGTGTCGGAGATCTCGTCCGCGTCGGCAGAGCAGAGCACGGGTATCGAGCAGGTGAACATCGCCGTTGGCCAGATCGAGGAGGTGACGCAGCAGAACGCCGCGCTGGTGGAGGAGGCTTCGGCTGCCGCGCAGGCGATGGCGGATCAGGCCGACGCGCTGCGCCGCGCGGTCGCCATCTTCAAGCTGGATGGTGCGGCGATGCCGGCATAGCCAGGGCTAGCACACAGAAGCAAAAAAAGCCGTTCAGCGCAAACTGAACGGCTTTTTTGTTGGGGGCCGGCAGCTTAGGCTGACGGCGGCACGTAGCCCGAAGCCTCGTCGGCGCCTTCGCCAAAGAAGTACTTCTCAGTCTGCTTGAGCAGGTATTGACGTGCGCGCGAATCCGCCATGTTCAGGCGGTTTTCGTTGATCAGCATGGTCTGGTGCTTGAGCCAGCCTGCCCATGCTTCCTTTGAGACGCTTTGCCAGATCTTCTTGCCCAGTTCGCCGGGCAGGGGCGGGAAGTCGAGGCCTTCGGCTTCCTTGTCGAGCTTGATGCAGTGGACCATGCGGGCCATGGGGTTTCCTCTTGTGTGGCGGGAACGCCGCTCTTGCGCGGCGCCGGTGCCGGTATTGTAAAGGCCGCGCGCTGTCGGGCTTTGATTCCACGACGGCGCCCGGGGATTTACAGCTTTTTCATCAGCACCATCGAGCGCCGCTGCCAGTTGTACAGCTTGCGACGGTCCTCCGGCAGGTCGTCCACGTTGGCACGCACGAAGCCGCGCTTGAGGAACCAGTGCTCCGTACGCGTGGTGAGAACGAACAGCTGCTTGAGGCCCAACGCACGGGCGCGAACCTCCGTGTGTTTGAGCAGGCGTTCGCCGTCGCCGGTGCCCTGGCTGTCGGGGGAGACGATCAGGCAGGCCATTTCAGCCATGCCGTCCTTCGGGTACGGATACAGCGCCACGCAGCCAAAGATGATGCCGTCGTGCTCGATGACCGAGAAGTTGGCGATGTCGCGCTCCAGCAGCCGGCGCTCGCGCGGTACCAGCGTGCCGTCGGCTTCCAGTGGTTCGATGAGCGAGACGATGCCGCCGACGTCATCCAGCGTGGCGTCGCGCAGGTATTCCAGATCGGTATGCGACACCATGGTGCCCACGCCGTCGTGCAGGAACAGCTCCAGCAGGATGCTGCCGTCCAGCGCAAACGGAATCACGTGTGCCCGGCGCACGCCACCGCGCATCGCCTTGACGATGTGCTGCAGGTAATAGGCCGTGTCGTGCGACAGGCTGCCGTCGCGCAGGCGCTCGATGGCCGTTTCCATCGACAGGTCCTGCTGCAGCTTGCCCACGCGGTCCATGATGCCCGGCAGCTCGGTGATGAAGATCAGCTTGTCGGCCTTGAGCGCCGTGGCGGTGTTGGCGGCCACGTCTTCCATCGACAGGTTGAACGCCTGGCCTGTGGGCGAGAAGCCCAGCGGCGAGAGCAGCACGATCTTGCGGTTGGACAGCGAATGCTGGATCGAATCCGCATCGATCTTGCGTACCAGCCCCGTGTGCTGGAAATCCACGCCGTTGACGATGCCGACCGGCCGCGCCGTCACGAAGTTGCCCGAGACCACCGACATGCGTGCGCCGGCCATCGGCGTATTGGGCAGGCCCTGGCTGAAGGCGGCTTCGATGTCCAGGCGCAGTTCGCCTGAGGCTTCCTTGGCAGATTCCAGCGCAGCAGCGTCCGTCACACGCACGCCATCCACGAACTGGGTTTGCACGTTGCGCAGCGCTAGCTGCTCTTCCACCTGCGGGCGCGAGCCGTGCACCAGCACGATGCGCATGCCCATGGCGTGCAGCAGGGCGATGTCATTGACCAGCCAGCCAAGCATGTCGGCCTTGACCAGCTCGCCGCCAAAGCCGATCACGAAGGTCTTGTCGCGGAAGGCGTGAATGTAGGGCGCCACCTCGCGCAGCCAGTCCACGAACTGCCGCTGTTCGGGTGTGGGCGGGATCGGGGCGACGTCGACGGGGGCAGGCGTGTGCGCCACCAGCGAAACGCCGGGGGCGGGGGCGGAGGAACGAGCGGTCACGGGCAGATGGGGAGTGTGGCGCAAGGCATTGACCAATGGCGGCCGATGCAGGAAAGATGCGCGGATTATAATCCCGCCCGATGTCAGATTCCCATGCCCAGCCGCGCTCTGCGGCACCCTCCCAACGCCAGAAGAACGACGCCGCCCAACCAGGACGCAAGCCCGGTGGCAGCGGCCGTCCTCCGCGTCGCCAGAAACCCACGCCGGAAGAACTCGCCGCCGCCCTGGAGGCTCGCCGCGCACGCGCCAACCGCGTCCCGCCGATCACGTTTCCTGAAGCGCTGCCTGTTTCGGCTCGCCGCGACGAGATCGCCGAGGCCATCGCCGCCAACCAGGTGGTGATCGTCTCGGGCGAGACCGGCTCGGGCAAGACCACGCAGTTGCCGAAGATCTGCCTGTCGATCGGGCGGGGCATCGGCGCGGGCGGCACCGGGCTGATCGGCCACACACAGCCGCGGCGGATTGCCGCCACGTCCACGGCCAAGCGCATCGCACAGGAGATCGGCACGCCGGTCGGCGAGCACGTGGGTTTCCAGGTGCGCTTCAACGACACGCTGTCGGCGGGCGCGTCAGTCAAGCTGATGACCGACGGCATCTTGCTGGCTGAGACGCAGAACGATCCGCTGCTGCGCGCCTACGACACGATCATCATCGACGAGGCGCACGAACGCAGCCTCAACATCGATTTCCTGCTGGGCTACCTGAAACAGCTCCTGCCGCGCCGGCCGGACCTGAAGTTGATCATCACCTCGGCGACCATCGACGCGCAGCGCTTTGCCGAGCACTTCGCCGGGCCGAAGGGGCCGGCGCCGGTCATTGAAGTCAGCGGTCGGCTGTATCCGGTCGAGGTGCGCTACCGCCCCGTCCAGCGCGACGAGAAAGACAAGGAGCGCGATCTCTACGAAGCGCTAGTCGATGCGGTGGACGAACTCGCCCGTGAAGGTTCTGGCGATGTGCTGATCTTTCTGCCGGGCGAACGCGAGATTCGCGAGGCGGCTGAGGCGTTGCGCAAGCACCATCCGGCGCATACTGAAATCCTGCCGCTGTTTGCGCGCCTGTCTGTGCAGGAGCAGGAGCGTGTGTTCCGGCCGTCCAACGCGCGGCGCATTGTGCTGGCAACCAACGTGGCTGAAACCTCGCTCACGGTGCCGGGCATCCGGTACGTGGTCGATACAGGGCTGGCGCGCGTCAAGCGCTATTCGTATCGCAACAAGGTCGAGCAACTGCAGATCGAGCCGGTGTCGCAGGCCGCCGCCAACCAGCGTGCGGGCCGTTGCGGCCGGGTGGCCGATGGCGTGTGCATTCGCCTGTATGAAGAGTCGGATTTCATCGCGCGGCCGCGTTTTACCGATCCGGAAATCCTGCGGTCGTCGCTGGCGGCGGTCATCCTGCGCATGAAGGCGCTGCGGCTGACCGATGTCGAGCAATTCCCCTTCATCGAGCCGCCGTTGGGCCGCGCGATTGCTGATGGCTACCAATTGCTGCAGGAGCTAGGCGCCGTCGACGACGAGAATGCGCTGACGCCGCTGGGCAAGCAGGTCGCCCGCTTGCCGCTGGACCCGCGTGTGGCGCGGATGATCTTGGCCGGGCGCGACCATCAGTGCCTGCGCGAAATGCTCATCATCGCGAGCGCGCTATCCGTGCAGGACCCGCGCGATCGCCCGCAGGAGCTGCAGCAGCAAGCCGATCAGGCCCACCGGCAGTTTGCCGACGAAAAGTCGGAATTCCTCGGCTGGGTGAAGCTGTGGAAGTGGTTTGAAGAGGCCGTCGCGCACAAGAAGTCGAACAAGCAGTTGCAGGACCAGTGCCGATCGCACTTCCTGTCGCACCTGCGGTTGCGTGAATGGCGTGACGTGTATTCGCAACTGCATACCACCGTGGCGGAGCAGGGCTGGAAGCTCAATGAATCCGATCCGACGTATGAGCAGCTGCATCTGGCGCTGCTGACGGGGTTGCTCGGCAACATCGGCGTGCGCATAGAGGAGGCCGACGGCAAGGGCCGCGAATACCTTGGCGCACGCGGTATCAAGTTCTTCCTGTGGCCGGGCTCGGTCATCGCGCGCAAGGCGGGCAAGTGGGTTGTGGGCGGCGAGCTGATCGAGACCAGCCGCCTGTTCGGCCGCACGCTGGCGCGCATCGAGCCGGAATGGGTGGAGAAGGTCGGCGCGCACCTGCTGAAGGTGTCGTGGAGTGATCCGCACTGGGAGAAGAAAGCCGGCCAGGTGATGGCTTTCGAGCGTGGCACGCTGTATGGCTTGCCGATCTATCAGCAGCGCCGCGTGCATTTCGGGCCGATGCAGCCGAAGGAGGCGCGCGAGATGTTCATCCGCCGCGCGCTGGTTGACGGTGAATTCGAAACGCGCTTGCCATTCTTCACGCACAACCAGCGTCTGGTGCGCGAGATCGAAAACCTCGAGCACAAGTCCCGCCGGCAAGACGTGCTGGTGGACGACGAACTGATCTACGCGTTCTACGACAGCCAGGTTCCGGCCGACATTCACAACACTGTCTCGTTCGAGCGCTGGTATGCGGAGGCCGCCAGTGCAGGTGGCAAAGGCGGCCAGAAGCTGCTGTACCTGAATCGCGACGACCTGATGCGGCACGAGGCGGCCGGCATCACGACCGATCTGTTCCCCAAGATGCTGCCGATTGCCGGCATCGACATGGGGCTGACGTACCACTTCGAGCCCGGCAGCCCACGCGATGGCGTGACGCTCACGGTGCCGCTGTACGCGCTCAACCAAGTGCCCGCGCAGCGCGCCGAATGGCTGGTGCCGGGCATGCTCAAGGAGAAGGTGCACCTGCTCCTGAAGAGCCTGCCGCAGAAGCTGCGTCGCCATTGCGTGCCATTGCCGGACTATGCCGCAGGCTTCGTCACGCGCGTGCGGCTGGGCGACGGCGACCTGCTCGACCGCCTGATCGCCGACGTGCGCGAGCAGACGAGCACAGCGCTCAAGCGCGCCGACTTCAAGCTCGAAACGCTGCCTGCGCATCACTTCATGAACTTCAAGGTGATCGACGAGCATGGTCGGCAGCTCGACATGGGGCGCAATCTGGCCCAGTTGCGCGCTGAGCTGGGCGGACGTGCGCAGCAGACGTTCCAATCGATCGCCGCCCAGGATGCGGCCGTGGCCGGCGCGCTGAGCGAAGGTGCTGGCGCCAAGCCGGGCAAAGGCGGCAAGTCGGAAGCACCGGCCAACGCCGCGCTGTACTCCGGCCTGACCACTTGGAATTTCGGTGAGTTGCCGGAGCTGCTGGAAGTCCGAAAGGGCAGTCAAACGCTGTTCGGCTATCCGGCACTCGTCGACGCGGGCGACCACTGCGATGTGGAAGTCTTCGACGACCCGGCCGAAGCCACCCGCATTCACCGCCTGGGCCTGCGCCGGCTGTTTGCGATCCAACTGCGCGAGCCGTTGAAGTACCTGGAAAAGAACATCCCGGGCCTGTCGCAGATGGCGATCCAGTTCATGAACCTGGGCACGCAGGACGAACTGCGCGACCAGATCCTGGATGCCACGCTGGAACGCGCCTGCCTGCAGGACCCGCTCCCCACCGACGACGCCAGTTTCGGCGCCCGCAAGGATGAAAGCCGCGCGCGCCTGACGCTGCTGGCGCAGGAGATTGCGCGGCTGGTCGGCGCCATCCTGGCGGAATACGCGCAGATGCCGCGCAAGCTGCAGATCGCCAAGCCATTTGCCGCCGCCTATGCGGATATCGACGCGCAGCTGAAAACGCTGATGCACAAGCGCTTCATTGAGGCGACGCCGTATGCGCAGCTGACGCATTTCCCGCGTTATCTGAAGGGCATCGCGCTGCGCATCGACAAGCTCAAGGCCGACCCCACGCGCGACACGCAGCGCATGCAGGAGATGGCGCCGCTCATCCAGCAGTACCAGCGCGCGGAAAAGGCGCTGCGCGTGCAGGGGCAGGGTGGCAATGACCCGCGCATGGAGGAATTCCGCTGGATGCTGGAGGAGTTGCGTATCGCCCTGTTTGCCCAGGAGTTGCGCACGCCGGTGCCGATGTCGGTCAAGCGGCTGCAGAAGGTGTGGGAATCGATGCAGCGATAGCCCGTTGTGCTTTGCGGGGTGCCGTGAAAGTTCCCACTTTCTTTTTTTGATTTGTGTCAGCGATGCAATAACAGCAACCGTTAAAATGGCTGGCTAAGTTGCTGAATCTTCTCGTTATGTCTGCCTCGCGCGCCTCGTTTGCCTCCCGTTGGTTTTCCACGCTTGTCCTGTCGGCCGCTGCCCTGATGGCGGCGCACGCGGCGCGTGCTGAAGTCGTCACTGTGCTCAACTCGGGCGATGCCAGCGTCTCTTTGATCGATAAAGACACCCGCAAGGTGCTGGAGACGTTCCCGATCGGCAAGGAGCCGCACCACCTGATCGCCACGCCGGACGAAAAATCGTTGATCGTCGCCAACGCGGTCGGCAACGATCTGGTCTTCCTGGACCCCGTCACGGGCAAGATCCAGCAGCGCGTGCCACGTATCGACGATCCGTACCAGATCGGCTTCTCGCCCGACCAGAAGTGGTTCCTGACCACCGGCAACCGTCTGGACCGTGTTGATATCTACCGCTGGGACGGCCACGCGCTGACCATCGCCAAGCAAATCCCGGCGGCCAAGACGCCCAGCCATATCGCCTTTACGGCAGACAGCAAGATTGCCTTTATCACGCTGCAGGATTCGAACGAGGTGATGGCCATCGATCTGCCCACGCAGACCGTGATGTGGCGCATGACCATTGGCTCCGCACCGGCTGGTGTCTGGGTGACGAACGATCAGAAATATCTGCTGGTTGGCATGACCGGCGCCGATT
This sequence comes from Ralstonia sp. A12, assembly GCF_000801955.1. GTDB lineage: Bacteria > Pseudomonadota > Gammaproteobacteria > Burkholderiales > Burkholderiaceae > Ralstonia. Next base: position 462,060 of record NZ_JSZO01000001.1, on the reverse strand, counting down.
ACGTTGAGGTGATCGACTGGCGCAACCGCACTAGCGTCAAGCGCATCCAGACCGGCAAGGGCGCGCACAATTTCCGTGCGCTGGGCGACAAGCGCCACCTGTTCCTGTCCAACCGCGTGTCGGGCACGATCAGCATCATCGATCAGCAGACGCTGACCAAGGTGGGTGACATCACCGGTTTGCCGCCGGGTCCGGATGACATGGAACTGACCGCCGACGGTAAGCAGCTCTGGGTGACCTGCCGCTGGGCCAAGCGCGTGGCGATCGTCGATGTGGCGAGCCGCAAGGTGGTGGAAGAGATCAAGGTCGGGCGCTCGCCGCACGGCATCTACTTCCGCTCGCGCGCTCCGCTCCTCTAAAGCGTGACGATCATGAAAACTGGCCTGTCGATGCTTCATGGTGTGGCCAAAGCGGCAGCCGCTACCGTGGCGCTTGGGCTGTGTGCGCTGGCCACGGCCGCGCCTGGTGGCGTCAATGCGGGTGCTTGCAAGGGCACCGTCTACCTGACGTTCGATACCGGCAGCATGAGCCAGGCACAGTTGATTGCCGATACGCTGCGTCGCCATCGCATCCACGCCACGTTCTTCCTCGCCAACGAGAAGACCATCCACGGCGACAGCACGCTGGATGACGGCTGGGCACCGTACTGGAAATCGCTGGCAGCCGATGGCCACGCCTTCGGTACGCACACGTTTGACCACGTCTACTACAAGGGCGAAGCTGGTGCCGGCAAGGTGCGCTTCCGCCCGCAGTTTGGCGAGCAGGGCGGTCGCAACGTCGTCTGGGGCGAGCCTGAATTCTGTGCCGAACTCAAACACAGCGCTGAGCGTTTCAAGGCCATGACCGGCCAGTCGATGGATCCGCTGTGGCGTGCGCCGGGCGGTCATCTCTCGGCGACGACCGAGGCGTGGGCCAAACAATGCGGGTTTGCCCACGTGGCTTGGGCACCCGCCGGCTTCCTCGGCGACGAGTTGCCGTCCGAGCGCTATCCGAACGACGCGCTGCTGCAAAAAGCGCTGTCCAACCTGCGCGATGGCGACATCACCATGGCGCACCTGGGTATCTGGTCGCGCAAGGACCCGTGGGCGCCCGCTGATCTGGAGCCGTTGATCGCCGGCCTGGAGCGCAAGGGGTTCTGCTTCGCCACGCTGCGTGACCATCCGCAGTACAAGGCTTGGTTTGCCACTCACCCGGCGGCCCGCTGACATGTTTGACTGGATCGCCGACGCCTTCACGCAAGCGCAGGATGTGCTGTTCCAGCACATCGTGATGCCGCTTACCTATGCCATTGGCTTGGGTGGCTACGTTGAAGATGCGTATCCCGGCACCGAATGGTTGTTGATGGGGCTCGTGCAGATTGCCGTGCTGCTGCTGATCTTCCGCCCGCTGGAGCGCTGGCGTCCAGTGGAGCCGATGCACGATCGCAAGGCCGTGCGCGCCGACATCTTCTACACGCTGTTCCATCGCCTTGGTTTTTTCCCGCTGCTGATGTTCTTCACGCTGCAGCCGCTGATCGATGACCTGGATGGCAAGCTGCGTTTCTGGGGCTGGGCGCACTTGAACGTGGAGGATTGGTGGCCGGGTGTCACGTCGGTCGCCATCGTCAGTTTTCTGATCTATCTGGTGCTGTTCGACCTGCTCGACTACTGGTACCACCGCCTGTCGCACAAATTCAACTGGTGGTGGAGCCTGCATTCTCTGCACCACAGCCAGCAGCAGATGACGCTGTGGTCGGACGACCGTAACCACATCCTCGACGATGTGCTGCGCGGTACGGTGTTTGCCATCGCCGCATTGGCGATTGGTGTGGAGCCGTCGCAGTACGTGCTGCTGGTCGCCGTCTCGCAATTGCTGCAGAGCCTGCAGCACGCCAATGTGCGGCTGCATTTCGGCTGGCTGGGCGAGCGGCTGCTGATCTCACCGCGCTTCCACCGGCTGCACCATGCCATCGGCCTCGGGCATGAAGTGCCGGGCAAGCCGGGCGTGCTGGGCGGCTGCAATTTCGGCGTGCTGTTCCCGTGGTGGGACATGCTGTTTGGCACAGCCGTCTTCTCGCCCGAGTACCACGCCACCGGCATCCGCGATCAGCTTCCCGCGCCGCAGGGCCGCTCGCGCGATTACGGGCGCGGCGTACTGCGCCAGCAGTGGCTGGGCTTCAAGCGTCTGATTGGCCGCGCCTGAGGGCCACGCTGGGCGGCCTTGGGCTGTGCTAGGCTGTCCGCTCCCTGATTTCCCGATTCCCGCATGAACGACCTGATTCGCTCATTTGGCCGCGCGCTGCTTTCGCAACTGCATCCGCGCATGCTGTTCCTGACGGTGCTGCCGTTTGTTGTGGCGCTGGCTGTGTGGGGTGCTGTCCTGTACTTCGGCTGGGATGCGATGAACGGCATGGCGAGGGACGCCGTGGAAAGCTGGACGTTCATGGGCTGGATCAAGAGCGGCCTCAACGCCATCGGCATGACGGGTTTGTGGTCGGCCATCGCGCCGCTGCTGGTTATCACGCTGCTGGTGCCGGTGATTGTCGTGTCGATCCTCGTTTTTGTGAGTGTGACAGCGGTGCCGCCCGTCATGCGTTTTCTGGATCGCAGCTACCCGCAGCTTGAGCGTCGCAAGGGCGGTTCGGTGGTGGGCAGCGTGATGCATGCGCTGCTGTGCACGCTGGTGTTCATTCTGGTGGCGATCGTCACGTTGCCACTGTGGCTGATCCCGCCGTTTTTCGCGCTGATTCCCCCGTTGCTGTGGGGCTGGCTGACCTACCGTCTGATGACCTACGACGCGCTGGCCGATCACGCCACGCCGGAAGAGCGCCGCGCGATCATGCAGCGCTACCGGTTGCCGTTGCTGGGCATCGGCATTGCGGTCGGCATGCTGGGCTCGGCGCCGACGCTGCTGTGGGTATCGTCGGTGGTGACGATCGTGCTGTTCCCGATCATCGCCATTGCCGTCATTTGGCTGTATGTGCTGATCTTCATTTTCTCGGCGCTGTGGTTCGGCCATTTCTGCCTGCGTGCGCTCACGCGCCTGCGTGCCGAAGCGCCGCCCGCGCGCATGGTCGAAGCGTCCATCATCGACGTCATCCCCATCGAATTGCCCCGCGAGTAAGCGAGTAACAAGGACTGACATGGCCTTTGGCATGATCATCATCGGCGACGAGATCCTCTCCGGCCGCCGCGAAGACAAGCACCTGCGCAAGCTGATCGAAGTGCTGGGTGAGCGTGGCCTGGCGCTGGAATGGGCCGAGTACGTCGGCGATCAGCCGGCGCGCATCACCAGCGTGCTCAAGCGCACGCTCGCCAGCGACGACGTGGTGTTCTGCACCGGCGGCATCGGCGCCACGCCCGATGACCACACGCGTCAGTGCGCAGCCGCCGCGCTGGGCGTGCCGTTGGTGCTGCAGCCGGAAGCGCGCGAACTGATTGCACAGCGCATCGCCGATACCGCTGCGGGTGATCCGGTCAAGGCAGATTTGTCCACGCCCGAGAACCAGCACCGCTTCAAGATGGGCGAGTTCCCGCAGGGCGCGCGCATCATCCCGAACAGCTACAACCGCATCCCTGGGTTCTCTGTGGCGCATCACCATTTCATGCCGGGCTTTCCGGTGATGGCGTGGCCGATGATGGCGTGGGTGCTCGACACCTACTACGCCGATCAATTCCACCGTGCCCCACGTGAGGAGCGTTCGTTTCTGGTGTTCGGCCTGCCGGAGTCAAGGCTGACGCCGCTGATGGAGCGCATCGAAGCCGAGTTCGACGGTGTGAAGGTCTTCAGCCTGCCCAGCGTGGGTGATGCGGCACGCGGTGAGCGCTATGCCCGCTCGCACATCGACCTGGGGGTGAAGGGTGCGCCCGAGGCCGTGGCGCGCGCCTATGCGGTGCTGCGCGAAGGTGCGCTGGCGCTGGGTGGCGAGATTATTGAAACGGACGCCGCAACGGCGTCCTGAGCGTCTTGATGCGTGCTGTGGGCGGCCTTATGCGCCGTGCCACGGCAACCCGCGGAAGCACCAGCCTTCCACCGTCTTGCGATGGCCTTCGCTGTCCTTGGCGCCTTCAAAGCCTTCCAGCACATCCATCGCCAGCGTGTAGCCGGCCTGTGCGGCAGCCACGGCGGCGTGCTTGGAACGCGCAGCGCTGCGGCACAGGAACAGCACTGGCACATCCTTTGGTACGGCTGCTTCGAGCGCGCTGAGGAAGTTCGGGTTGCGCACGCCGCCCGGGTACTGGTTCCACTCCACATGCGTGAACTGGTCAGGCGCTACGTCCGGCGTGCCAACCCAGTCGAGTTCAGCACGCGTGCGCACGTCCACCAGGTGCGCCTGCGGATCGGCGGCGAGCAGGGCTGCGGCTTCTTGCGGCGACAGGGCGCCGAAATACTGGAGTTGGTCGGCCTCGCGGCGGGCGGTAGCCGCTTCCAGCAGGGACTCGCGGGTGAGTGTGGTGGCAGTCATGGCAATCGATGGAAGGTAAAACAATCATTTTAGCGTTGCCGTCACACGAAACGGGTGGAATTCACCGGAACGGTGCGGTCACCATCTTGGCGCACAAAAACGGTGCCAAGGTGGTTTCTATGCACCGTTCGTGTGCATTGACTATCCTGCCTGGACAGCGTGGCGCCAGTACGGGGCAATTCCAGCCCAGGTGCCTGCACCTGCTTCTCGATGCCGTCGCACCGTGTCAGGCATGGTTTGGCGCGGCGCTGCACTATTTGCGGGAGCGTATGCCCGTCATCGGGTCGACACTGGCATGCTTTCTGCTAAGATTCCCGCGGTCTTTTCCAAGGCGTTTGGCGGTGCTGAACGTCCTTGGCGAGAAGAAGATGTTTCGGGGGTGAGGGCGGTCGCAGCGATCCGTCACACAACCGGCTCACAATACTTTGCGTTATTGCGCTACCAGGAGAATGGCATGTCCCAAAGCATTGCAGACGTGATGAAGCTCGTGAAGGAAAACGACGTCAAGTTCGTCGATTTCCGCTTCACCGATACCAAGGGTAAAGAGCAGCACGTCTCGGTTCCCGTGTCGCATTTCGACGAAGACAAGTTCGAAAGCGGCCACGCATTCGACGGTTCGTCGATCGCCGGCTGGAAGGGCATCGAAGCATCGGACATGCTGCTGGTTCCGGATGCAAACACCGCCCACGTCGACCCGTTCTACGAAGAGCCGACCCTGGTGCTGACCTGCGACGTGGTTGAGCCGTCGGACGGCAAGGGCTACGACCGCGACCCGCGCTCGATCGCCAAGCGCGCTGAAGCCTACCTGAAGAGCACCGGCCTGGGCGACACCGCCTTCTTCGGTCCGGAACCCGAATTCTTCATCTTCGACGGCGTGACCTGGAACATCGACATGCAGGGTTGCTTCGTGAAGATCCATTCCGAAGAAGCCCCGTGGTCGTCGGGCAAGGAATTCGAACACGGCAACTCGGGCCACCGTCCGGGCAAGAAGGGCGGCTACTTCCCGGTTGCCCCGATCGACACGTTCCAAGACATGCGCTCGGAAATGTGCCTGATTCTCGAATCGCTGGGCATTCCGGTTGAAGTGCACCACCACGAAGTGGCAGGCCAGGGCCAGAACGAAATCGGCACGCGCTTCAGCACGCTGGTGCAACGCGCCGACTGGACGCAACTGCAAAAGTACGTGATCCAGAACGTCGCGCACACCTACGGCAAGACCGCCACGTTCATGCCGAAGCCGGTCGTGGGCGACAACGGTTCGGGCATGCACGTTCACCAGTCGATCTGGAAGGACGGCCAAAACCTGTTCGCAGGCAACGGCTATGCCGGTCTGTCGGAATTCGCGCTGTACTACATCGGCGGCATCATCAAGCACGCTCGCGCGCTGAACGCCATCACCAACCCGGGTACGAACTCGTACAAGCGTCTGGTGCCGGGCTTCGAAGCACCGGTCAAGCTGGCTTACTCGGCTCGTAACCGTTCGGCTTCGATCCGTATTCCGTACGTTGCGAACCCGAAGGGCCGCCGGATTGAGACGCGCTTCCCGGATCCGCTGATGAACCCGTACCTGGGCTTCTCGGCACTGATGATGGCCGGTCTGGATGGCGTGCAGAACAAGATCCACCCGGGCGAAGCTGCCGACAAGAACCTGTACGACCTGCCGCCGGAAGAAGACGCAAAGATCCCGACCGTGTGTAACAGCCTGGATCAAGCCCTCGAGTACCTGGACAAGGATCGCGAGTTCCTGACCCGTGGTGGTGTGTTCTCCAACGCCATGCTCGACGCCTACATCGAGCTGAAGATGGAAGAAGTCACGCGCTTCCGCATGACCACGCACCCGCTCGAGTTCGAGATGTACTACTCGCTGTAATGTGCGAGCGCCCCGGTCGATGTGTCGGGGCGAAGAGACGGTTGTGAGGGGAAGGGCGGCGAAGGTCGCCCTTCCTTTTTGCGGGGCGGGGTTTTGTGGCTAGAATGATCGTCCGCCGGATTTCGGCGCCCGATCGACGTTTCAGCTAGGTCCCATCACATGTTCCGTCCTTCTTCACGCATCGCATCCGGACTGCTTTCCGCCGTGGCAGCGGTTGCCGCGTTGTCCGTGCAGGTGCCCGCGCACGCGGATGATGTCTATCTGTGCAGCGGCCCGAACGGCGTGCCGGAATATCGCAACAGCGGCAACACGAAGGGCTGCAAGAAGCTGACGCTGCCCGATGTGGTGACCGTGCCTGGTACGCGCAGCCCGCGCAGCGCAGGAGCAGCACCGGCGCCGGCGCAGAACAATGCGGGCGGTGCTTTCCCGCGCGTGGACGGCGCCACGCAGAAGGCCCGTGACGGTGAGCGCCGCCAAGTGCTGGAAACCGAGTTGGCAGACGAGGAGCGCAAGCTCCAGGCGTTGAAGGCCGAGTACAACAACGGCCAGCCCGAGCGCCAGGGCAATGAACGTAACTATCAGAAGTATCTCGACCGCACCGCGCAGTTGAAGAGCGACATTGAGCGCAGCCAAGCCAATGTCGATTCCATCCGCCGGGAGTTGGGCAACCTCAAGGAGTAGCCGAGTGATGCGTCGACTGATCCGCAAAGCGGCACGCCGCGATGACCAGGAACAGACGACGCCACCCGCGCCGTCAGTCTTCGCTGGTCAGGACATTTCCGCTGGCGACAGCATCGATGGGCCGCCGCCCATTCCGTTTTCTCATGGAGCACCGCCGTCGTACCCCGGGCTCGATGCTGTGCCCAATCCCATCCTCTTCGTCCGCCATCCGGCGCTGACGATCTTCTACGCCAACCCCGCCGCTGAAGCCGTGCTGGCGGTGTCCCGTCGGCAACTGGTGGGCATGTCGCTGCACGAGTTGTTTGCCGATCCGTCCGAACTGGCGGAGATGATCGCCACCGTGGCGGGCCGCCAGTTCGATGCCAAGCGGCGCGATGTCTCGCTCGATCGTCCCGGTCATGAGCCGCTGCATGCGCATGCGGTGGTCGGTGCTGTCGACTTTGCGCCCGGCTCCGTGCTGCTGGAGCTACTTCCCAACGAGCAGAAGATCCGCAGCGAGCGCGAAGAGCGTCTGCTGGACCTGACCTCCGCCAACAAGGAGCTGATCCGCAACCTGGCGCATGAGATCAAGAACCCGCTCGGCGGCATTCGCGGCGCAGCGCAGTTGCTGGAGTTCGAGTTGCCCGAGCGCTCGCTGCGGGAGTACACCCAGGTCATCATCAAGGAGTCCGACCGACTGCAGACGCTGGTGGACCGCCTGCTGGAGCCGCACCGGCACCCGCACATCGTGGGCGATGTGAACATCCACGAGGTACTGGAACGGGTGCGCTCGGTGGTGTTGGCGGAGTTTCCGCAGGGGTTGCGCATCGTGCGCGATTACGACGCCAGCCTGCCCGAGTTCCGTGGCGACAAGGAGCAGCTCATCCAGGCGGTGCTCAACATCGTCCACAACGCGGCGCATGCGCTGGGGCACCGCATTGCACAAGGTGACGGCGAGATTGTGTTGCGCACGCGTGTCGCGCGACAAGTCACGATTGCAAAACGTCTTTACAAGCTGGCATTGGACTTGCATGTGGTGGACAACGGTCCTGGGATTCCGGACGACATCCGCGAGCGCATCTTCTTCCCGCTGGTGTCCGGGCGGGAGGGGGGGAGCGGACTGGGCCTGACACTCGCGCAGACGTTCGTGCAACAGCACGATGGTCTGATCGAGTGTGAGAGCAGGCCGGGGCAGACCGATTTCCGCATTCTTGTGCCGCTGCACTGACGCTTTGTCGGCGCACGCAGCGCACAAGGACCCAGGCCGCAGTGTCGAGATACGAAGTCAAGCAGACGAACCAACACATGAAGCCAATCTGGATAGTCGACGACGATCAATCCATCCGCTGGGTCCTTGAAAAAGCACTGGCGCGCGAGAGCTTGCTGTCGCGCAGTTTCACCAACGCGCGCGATGCACTCAACGCGTTGGATGAAGAAACGCCGCAGGTGCTGATTTCAGACGTGCGCATGCCGGGCGGCTCGGGGCTGGACCTGCTGCAGGCCATCAAGGCCAAGCATCCGGGGTTGCCGGTCATCATCATGACCGCGTATTCCGACCTGGACAGCGCCGTGGCGGCGTTCCAGGGCGGTGCCTTTGAATACCTCGCCAAGCCGTTCGACGTGGATCGCGCGGTCGAGCTGATCCGCCGCGCGCTGGAAGAAAGCCTGCGCGAGGAAGAGATCGACGATCGCCTGGGCGATGCACCCGAGATTCTCGGCCAGGCGCCGGCCATGCAGGACGTGTTCCGCGCCATCGGCCGCCTGTCGCAGTCGAACGTGACGGTGCTGATCACCGGGGAGTCTGGTACGGGTAAGGAGTTGGTGGCGCGCGCGTTGCACAAGCACAGCCCACGCGCGAGCGGCCCGTTCATCGCCCTGAATACGGCGGCCATCCCGAAAGACTTGCTGGAATCCGAGCTGTTTGGTCATGAGCGTGGTGCCTTTACCGGAGCGCAGACCATGCGCCGCGGCCGCTTTGAGCAGGCCGAGGGCGGCACGCTGTTCCTCGATGAAATCGGCGACATGCCGTTCGACCTGCAGACGCGCTTGTTGCGTGTGCTGTCGGATGGGCACTTCTACCGCGTGGGCGGACATAACCCGCTCAAGGCCAACGTGCGCGTGATTGCCGCCACGCACCAGAATCTCGAAACGCGCGTCAAGGACGGCCTGTTCCGCGAGGACTTGTTCCACCGTCTGAACGTCATCCGCCTGCGTTTGCCGGCGCTGCGTGAGCGCCCGGAAGACATCACGCTGCTGGCGCGCCATTTCCTGCAAAAGAGTGCCAAGGAACTGGGTGTCGAGCCCAAGCGCATGTCGGACGAGGCGCTCGCACACGTCGCTACGCTGCCGTTCCCGGGCAACGTGCGTCAGCTTGAGAACCTGTGCAACTGGCTGACCGTGATGGCGCCGGCGCAGACCATCGAAATCAAGGATTTGCCGTACGACCTCGTGCGCGGCAGCGCGCAGGCGTTGCCGGCGGCGGGCGATGCGGGGGGCGTGCGGCCGGTGTTTGTCGGCGAGCCTTCGTATGGTGGCGAGCCGTATGGCGCGGGGCTGTCTAGCGATACGTTGGCAGCGACCACCGCTGCAGGCGCTTCGGTTTCGGCGGGTTGGGAGCGCGCGCTCGCGGGCGAGGCCAAAGCCATGCTGGAAGCCGGCCAGCCCGAGGTCATGGATGCCCTCACGCGCCGGTTCGAAAAGGCCATCCTCGAAGCTGCGCTTGGGGTCACGCGCGGGCGCCGTGTGGAAGCGGCAACGCGCCTGGGCATCGGTCGGAACACGATCACACGCAAATTGCAGGAGCTCGGCTTCGACTGACGCGCTGTCAGCAAAGCCGGCCCCACCGAATATCGTCGAGCTTGGCGATTGGGATTGGGCGGATTTCCGAAAGGGAGTCCGCCCTCTTTTTTTGGGGGGGCGCTTAGTGCAGATGGTGCTTCAGGCGCGAGAGCTCGTCGTGCGTGCGCATGACGGCGGCGTGCACGCTGTGGTCAATCTTGCCGGCGCTTCGGCATGCCATCTTGGCGCGGTCGGAGGCGGCCTCCAACTGATCAACGGCCTGTACGAGTGCCTGCGTGTCCTGGGTGTTTTCGAGCCGGGCGTGGCATTCGCGAGCTTGTTCATCCAACTGCTCGACTGAATGCTTGAGCGCGTCGGGCACGCCGTGCTGTGACATGCACAACTGAGAGAGTTCGGCGATGGTGTGCTCGGCGTGCTCGAGTCGCTGTCGTATTTTCTGGGTTTGCATGAGAGGCTCCTATCGGATGGAGATCGGATGGGAAGGGCGCGCCGCATGCTACGGATACGCCTCGCGCACCACGATGAGGCGTGTGCGTGACACAAATCGGTGCGGCGCACTAACGTGGCGCAAACAGCGTGCCGCGTGCGCGCACCGATACGTGAGAGGAGTTGGGGGAAACTGAGAAACGGCTGACGGCCGCCCGCCGCTGCTCGGGCCGGCGGCCGTGTCGTCAGCCGCGCGGGGCGGGAAGCGCGGGCGCGCGTGCCCCAAGAATGCGCTCGGCCACTTCTGCAAAACCGCCGCCGCCTTCGGCCACAGTCAGGTAGGCCGGCGGCATGGGCAGCGTGTCGATCACCTCCACCACATTGGCCACACCGACCGAGAGTGGGAAGAACTCGAACATCGCTGCATCGTTGGCGGAGTCGCCCACGAACACCCAGCGCTCGCGTTCGTCATGCAGGTCGGTGCCGAAGGCGCGGCGGGCGAGTGCCACGCTGGCGCTCAACTTGTCATGCCTGCCAAACCAGCCGTTGACGTGGATCGAGCTGACGGTCGCATGCATGCCGTGCGTGCGCATGATGTCGACGATGTGCTGCACCGCGTTCTGCGGCAGCGGCGGGACTTGTTCGGCATGATCGACGGCCAGGTCGGCCGCGTGCCAGGCCTGGTCGGTCGCCAACGCTGAGCCTGGCACCGCACGCATGACTTCCGCACCGATTTCGCGGATGCGTTCGAGGTTGCGCGCGCGCGTTTGCGCGTCGTCGACGAAATCGGTGGTCAGGTGCCCGCGTGAATCGATGCGCATGGCAAACGCGCCGTTCTCACCAATCACGGCATCGACCGGCCACAACCGCGTAATGACTTCGCACCAGGCAATCGAGCGGCCGGTGACCGGTACGACCTTGATGCCCGCGCGGTGCAGCCGCTCCAGCGCCGAGTACGCCTGGGCCGGCAGCTTGCCGCGCGTCGTGAGCGTGCCGTCCACGTCGGTAAACACGCCGGTGATATTGCGCAGCGCATCATCCGAGAGTTGGTGCAAGGCCAACGGAATGCGCCGGGCTGCAATCACCGGGGTGGATTCAGGTGCGGAATCGGGCGAACCGGCAGAGGCGGACGGGGTGGAGGAGGTCGGCGGAGCGAGCATGCTGCGTGTGCAAAAAAGGGATGGCTTCAATCCATTCTAACGGCCGTTGCAAGTCAAACCTTGGAGGGAACTCCCAATTTCTTTATGACAGAAAGACACGTAACATCCCGCTGTCACAAAAATGACCGACCGTGCCTATACAGTCGGCGCGCCGTGGGCGGAGCGAGGGAGCCCGCCGGGTCGAAACCAGGAGAAATAATGTCGATCAAGAAGATTGCGGGGGCGGCGGCAGTGCTGGCCGCGTGTACGTTTGCGCAAGGCGCGTACGCAGTGACGGAAATCCAGTGGTGGCATTCGATGGAAGGCGCCTTGAACGACAAGGTGAACGAGATCGCCACCAAGTTCAACGCCAGTCAGTCTGACTACAAGATCGTGCCGGTCTACAAGGGCCAGTACGACGAATCGCTGGCGGCGGGCATTGCGGCCTTCCGTGCCGGCAATGCGCCGGCCATCCTGCAGGTGTTCGAAGTGGGTACTGCCACGATGATGAACGCCAAGGGCGCCATCGTGCCAGTGGCCAAGATCATGAAGGACGCCGGTGAGAAGTTCGACCCGAAGGCCTACGTGCCGGCGGTGGCGGGCTACTACACGTCAAATAAGGGCGAGATGCTGTCGTTCCCGTTCAACAGCTCGACGACGATCATGTATTACAACAAGGACGCCTTCAAGAAGGCCGGCCTTGATCCGAACAAGCCGCCCGCAACGTGGCAGGAAGTCGCCATCGATGCGGCCAAGCTGAAGGCTGCCGGCGTGCCGTGCGGCTACACGACCGACTGGCAGTCGTGGGTGCATCTGGAGAGCTTCTCGGCCTGGCACAACGTGTCGTTCGCGACCGAGAACAACGGCTTCGGTGGCCCGAAGGCGCGCCTGAATTTCAATGGCCCGGTGCAGATCAAGCACATCGAGAACCTGCTCGACATGCAGAAGAAGGGCTACTTCACCTACGCCGGCCGCAAGGACGAGCCAAAGGCGAAGTTCATCGCCGGTGAGTGCGCCATGCACACGGGTTCGTCGGCGGCGCTGGCGAACATCCGCAAGAGCGTGGGCACCAAGTTCGCCTTCAGCCCGGCACCGCTGCCGTACGAGGCCGGTGTGCCCGGCGCACCGCAGAACACCATCATCGGCGGCGCGTCGCTGTGGGTGATGGGCGGTCATAAGGCCGAGGAGTACAAGGGCGTTGCCAAGTTCTTCACGTTCCTGTCGCGCCCGGATATCCAGTCGGACTGGCACCAGGCAACCGGCTATCTGCCTGTGACGATGGAAGCGTATGAGCTGACGAAGAAGTCGGGCTTCTATGACAAGAACCCGGGCGCCGACGTGGCCGTCAAGCAGATGATCGTCAAGACGACCGACAAGTCGCGTGGCATCCGTCTGGGCAACTTCCCGCAGATTCGTCAGGTGATCGACGAAGAGCTGGAGTCCGTCTGGGCCGGCAAGAAGCAGCCGAAGGAAGCGCTGGATTCGGCCGTGGCTCGCGGCAATGAGCTGCTCGTCCGCTTCGAGAAGACCGTCAAGGAATAAGCGCGACACTGCGCTCGTCGTCAACCGCCGGCCTTGTGCACTTGCACCGGCCGGCGGTGCGTTTTTGGAATGTCGCATGGAAAAACGCGTTGTTTTCCGATCGCGCTGGCTGCCCTATGTGCTGGTGGCCCCGCAGATCATCATCACTCTGGTGTTCTTCTTCTGGCCGGCAGGGCAGGCGCTGTATCAATCGCTGCTGCGTCAGGACGCCTTTGGCATCAACCTCGAATTCGTGGGGCTGGAGAACTTTCGTGATCTCTTTGCCGATCCAACCTATCTCGGATCGTTCAAGACCACGGCGGTATTCGCCATCGGCGTAGCGCTTGTCGGTCTGGGCACCTCGTTGGCGCTGGCGTACTTTGCCGATCGCGCATTGCGTGGCGCCACGTTCTACAAGACCTTCCTGATCTGGCCGTACGCGATTGCGCCGGCCGTGGCAGGCGTGCTGTGGAGCTTCCTGTTCAACCCGACACTGGGCATCGTGTCCTTCGTCATCCACAAGATGGGTGTGGAGTGGAACTACGTGCTCAATGGCGAGCAGGCGCTGTTCCTGGTCGTCATCATCGCGGCGTGGAAGCAGATCAGCTACAACTTCCTGTTCTTCCTGGCGGGGCTGCAGAGCATTCCCAAATCGCTGATCGAAGCGGCCGCCATTGACGGTGCCGGGCCGTGGAAGCGCTTCTGGTCGATCGTCTTCCCGCTGCTGTCGCCCACCACGTTCTTCCTGATGGTGGTGAACGTGGTGTACGCGTTCTTCGATACCTTCGCCATCATCGATTCGGTCACGCAGGGCGGGCCGTTCAAAGCCACTGAGACGCTGGTCTTCAAGGTGTATCAGGACGGCGTGCGTGGGCTCGACATCGGTGGTTCAGCGGCGCAGTCGGTGATCCTGATGGGTCTGGTGATCGTACTGACGATCGTCCAGTTCCGCTATGTTGAACGCAAAGTCCAATACTAAAAGGAGGGCATGGAACCATGATTGAACGCCGTCCATTCCTGGACTTCCTCACCCACGTCGTGCTGATTCTCGGTGTGATCGTCGTGGCGTTTCCGGTGTATGTGGTTTTCGTCGCGTCGTCGCTGACGACCGAGCAGGTGCTGCAGGCGCCGATGACACTGATTCCCGGTCCGCACCTGATCGAGAACTACCGCACGGTGCTCACGCAGGGCATGGGCAACTCGGCCACACCGGTCGGCACCATGCTGATGAACAGCCTGATCATGGCGCTGGGCATCTCGCTCGGGAAGATCGCAATCTCCATCATCTCGGCCTTCGCGATCGTCTATTTCAAGTTCCCGCTGCGCAAGACGTTCTTCTGGCTGATCTTCGTCACGCTGATGCTGCCGGTGGAGGTGCGGATTCTGCCCACGTACAAGGTAGTGTCGGATCTTGGCATGCTGAACAGCTACGCTGGCATGACGATCCCGATCATCGCGTCGGCCACGGCCACGTTCCTGTTCCGGCAGTTCTTCCTGACCATTCCGGATGAGCTGGCAGAAGCCGCGCGCATTGATGGCGCCGGGCCGCTCAAGTTCTTCTGGGACGTGGTGCTGCCGCTTTCGCGTACCAGCATCGCGGCGCTGTTCGTGATTCAGTTCATCTACGGCTGGAACCAGTATCTCTGGCCGCTGCTGATCACGACCGAGAAGAACATGACCCCCATCGTGCTGGGCGTGACCCAGATGATCTCCCGCTCCGGCGATTCCGCCACCGACTGGAACCTGCTGATGGCCACTGTGATGCTGGCCATGCTGCCGCCCGCAGCAATCGTGATTGGCATGCAGCGGTGGTTCGTGAAGGGCCTGGTGGAAACTGAAAAGTAAGCGAAAAGCAAAAGACACATCGCAATGGCAAAACTGTCTCTACGCAACGTCCAAAAGCACTACGCCAACCTCCAGGTCGTGCACGGCATCGACATGGAAATCGGCGATGGGGAATTCATCGTCATCGTCGGCCCGTCGGGCTGCGGCAAATCCACGCTGCTGCGCATGGTGGCGGGCCTGGAGCCCATCACCGGCGGCGAGGTGTGGATTGGTGAGCGCGTCGTCAACGAACTGGAACCCGCCGAGCGCGATATCGCGATGGTGTTCCAGAACTACGCGCTGTATCCGCACATGAGCGTGTTCGACAACATGGCCTACGGCCTGAAGATTCGCGGCCTGCCCAAGAGCGACATTCAGGCACGCGTGGAACAGGCTGCGGGCATTCTCGAACTCGGCAAGCTGCTCGATCGCAAACCGCGTCAGCTCTCGGGTGGTCAGCGTCAGCGTGTGGCCATGGGCCGCGCGATCGTGCGTGAGCCTGCTGTATTCCTGTTTGACGAGCCGCTCTCTAACCTGGATGCCAAGCTGCGCGTGCAGATGCGCCTGGAGCTGAAGGATCTGCATCGCCGCCTGCGTACCACCAGCCTGTATGTGACGCACGATCAGGTCGAAGCCATGACGTTGGCCGATCGCATGATGGTGCTCAACGGCGGCCGGGTTGAGCAGATCGGCACCCCGCTTGAGGTGTACTCGCGCCCCGCGAGCACGTTTGTGGCCAGCTTCATCGGCTCGCCGCCGATGAACCTCGTGCCAGTGTCGCGTCATGCGGGTGAGGGCGCGCAGATCCGAGTGGATGGCGCGAAGGAAGGCGATGCTGCGGCCACACTCGGCCACCTACCGATGAGCCTGCACTTGCCGGAGCGCGCTCTGATGGGTTTGCGCCCCGAGCACATCGAGCCGTGTTCGGCCGATCAAGCCATCGCCTTTGTCGACGTGCGCGTGGTCGAAGCCCTTGGCGCTGATGCGTTTGCGTACGGCGCGCTGGCCGGTCATCCGGTCGTCGTTCGCCTGGAGCCGCACGCCGGCGTGAAGGCTGGCGATAAGTTGCCTATCACCACCTCCGCCGAGCACCTGCACTGGTTCGATCCGCAGACCACACGCCGCATCGAGGCGCTGGCATGAGCGACGCACGCACCTTGCCGGCTTGGCCGTATCCGCGTGCCATTGCACACCGGGGCGCGGGCAAGTTGGCGCCGGAGAACACGCTGGCCGCTTTCCGCCACGGCGCCTCGTTCGGCTATCGCATGTTCGAGTTCGACGTGAAGCTCTCGGGCGACGGCGTGTCCGTGCTGCTGCACGACGCCACGCTCGATCGCACCACGAACGGCCACGGCCGCCTCGACGCGCTCACGCTGGGCCAGATCGCGCAACTGGATGCCGGTAGCTGGCACAGCCCCGCCTACGCCGGTGAGCCCGTGCCCACGTTGGCGGCCATCGCCCGCTACCTGCGTGCCAACAACTTCCTCGCCAACATCGAGATCAAGCCCGTGCCCGGCGCGGAATGGCGCACGGGCGCAGCGGTGGCGCTGGATGCCCGCACGCTGTGGGATGGCGCCGATGTGCCGCCGCTGCTGTCGTCGTTCTCGGAAGAGGCGCTGGCCGCCGCGCGGGAAGCCGTACCGGAATTGCCGCGCGCGCTGCTGCTCGACAAGCTGCCGGCCGACTGGCTTGATCGCCTGCGTGCTCTCGACTGTGTTGCGCTCGACGCCAACCATCGTGAACTCACGCCCGAAATCATTGCCGAGGCACACGCCGCCGGCTTCCGCGTTTGCTGCTATACCGTCAACGATATCGATCGCGCGCATCTGCTGTGGGGCGCCGGCCTGGACGGCTTGATCACCGATTGGGTCGATCGAATTTCACCCGCCGGAATGTGATGAAAACGGTTCTTTGACGTAGCAAAACAACGCGCCGTTGTCACGTCAAAGAATCTGAATATTGCTTATAAACGTGCTATGCTTCCCGCCCGTGAAGACTTAGGTCCTTCCCGCACAACTTGTCTGTAAAAGCTGTCTCGGTACCTCCTTTCTGCCATGCGCGATCCGGTCCGATCAGGTGATTTCAGGCGATTTAGTTTGCGATCCGCTAACCGGTCAAGCCGTGTCGCGGAAGGTTGATGAACCCGCTGAACTCCGGCAGACCCGGAGAAAAGTGAGCGCCCCATGACTGAGCTGTATAAGCAGTACCTGGACACTTCGTACCTGTCCGGCGGCAACGCCGCCTACGTTGAAGATCAGTACGAAGCGTACCTTCAAGATCCCACGTCCGTTAGCGAGGCCCTGCGCGCGTACTTCGATGCGCTGCAGAACGTCCCCGCCGTCGACGGTTCCAACGCCCGGGATATCGCCCACGCCCCCATCGTTACCTCGTTCGCTGAGCGCGCCAAAGCTGGCCCGATCAAGACGATCGTCGCGTCTGCCGATTCCGATATGGGTCGCAAGCGCGTGGCGGCGACGCAACTGGTCGCGGCATACCGCAACGTGGGCCTGCGTTGGGCCGATCTTGATCCGCTCAAGCGTCAGGAGCGCCCGCCGGTTCCGGATCTGGACCCGGCTTTCTACGGTTTCACCGAAGCCGACCAGGACATCGTTTTCAACGCCAGCAACACGTATTTCGGCAAAGAATCGATGAGCCTGCGCGAGCTGGTCAACAACCTGCGCGAAACGTACTGCGGCTCGATCGGTGCCGAGTTCATGTACATCAGCGACCAGGCGCAGAAGCGCTGGTGGCAAGAGCGTCTGGAAACCATCCGCTCCAAGCCGACGTTCTCGGCTGAAAAGAAAAAGCACATCCTGGAACGCCTGACGGCCGCTGAAGGCCTCGAGCGCTTCCTTCATACCAAGTACGTCGGTCAGAAGCGCTTCTCGCTGGAAGGCGGTGAGAGCTTCATCGCGGCAATGGACGAGCTGATCCAGCATTCCGGCGCCAAGGGCGTGCAGGAAATCGTGATCGGCATGGCCCACCGCGGCCGTCTGAACGTGCTGGTCAACACGCTGGGCAAGATGCCCGCCGACCTGTTTGCCGAATTCGAAGGCAAGCACGTGGACGACCTGCCGGCCGGCGACGTGAAGTACCACAAGGGCTTCTCGAGCGACGTGACCACCCCGGGCGGCCCGGTTCACCTGTCGCTGGCGTTCAACCCGTCGCACCTGGAAATCGTCAACCCGGTTGTGGAAGGCTCGGTCAAGGCGCGCCAAGAGCGTCGCGACGACAAGCACGGCGCGCAAGTGCTGGCTGTGCAAGTGCACGGTGATGCGGCCTTCGCCGGCCAGGGCGTTGTGATGGAAACGCTGAACCTCGCGCAAACGCGTGGTTACGGCACGGGCGGTACGATCCACATCGTCATCAACAACCAGATCGGCTTCACGACGTCGGACCCGCGCGACTCGCGCTCGACGCTGTACTGTACCGACGTCGTCAAGATGATCGAAGCGCCGGTGCTGCACGTGAACGGCGACGATCCGGAAGCCGTTGTCCTGGCCATGCAACTGGCCGTGGACTTCCGCACGGAGTTCCAGAAGGACATCGCCGTCGACATCATCTGCTTCCGCAAGCTCGGCCACAACGAGCAGGACACGCCGGCGATGACGCAGCCGCTGATGTACAAGAAGATCGGTACGCACCCCGGCACGCGCAAGCTGTACGCAGACCGTCTCGTCACGCAAAACACGCTGAAGACCGAAGAGCCGGACGGCCTGGTGCAGGAATTCCGCGCCGCCATGGACGCCGGCAAGCACACGGTTGACCCGGTGCTGTCGAACTTCAAGAACAAGTTCGCGGTGGATTGGCTGCCGTTCCTGAACCGCAAGTGGACGGACTCGGCGGATACCGCTGTGCCGATGGCCGAGCTCAAGCGTCTGGCTGAGCGCATCACCGCCATCCCCGAGCACTTCAAGCTGCACCCGCTGGTTGAAAACGTCGTCAACAACCGCGCCAAGATGGGCAAGGGCGATGTGTCGCTGGACTGGGGTATGGGCGAGCACCTCGCCTTCGCCTCGCTGGTCGCTTCGGGCTACCCGGTGCGCATCACCGGTCAGGATGCTGGCCGCGGTACGTTCACGCACCGCCACGCCGTGCTGCACGACCAGAACCGTGAGCGCTGGGACGCCGGCAGCTACATCCCGCTGCAGAACGTGTCGGAGAGCCAGGCACCGTTCACCGTGATCGACTCGGTGCTGTCCGAAGAAGCCGTGATGGGCTTCGAGTACGGCTACTCGTCGGCCGAGCCGAACACGCTGGTGATCTGGGAAGCCCAGTTCGGTGACTTCGCCAACGGCGCACAGGTTGTGATCGACCAGTTCATCTCGTCGGGTGAAGTGAAGTGGGGCCGCGCCTCGGGCCTGACGCTGATGCTGCCGCACGGCTACGAAGGCCAAGGTCCGGAGCACAGCTCGGCGCGTCTGGAACGCTACCTGCAGCTCTGCGCAGACCACAACATGCAAGTGGTGCAGCCGACCACGCCGGCACAGATCTTCCACCTGCTGCGCCGCCAAATGATCCGGATGTTCCGCAAGCCGCTGATCATCCTGACGCCGAAGTCGCTGCTGCGTAGCAAGGACGCAGTGTCGCCGCTGACCGATCTGGCAAAGGGCCATTTCGAGACGGTGATCGCCGATACGGCAGAAGATCTGAACGCCGCCAAGGTCAAGCGCGTCGTGGCGTGCTCGGGCAAGGTCTACTACGACCTGGTCAACGCTCGCAAGGAACGCGGCCAGACCGACACCGCCATCATCCGTGTGGAACAGCTCTATCCGTTCCCGCACAAGGCGTTTGCGGCCGAGCTGAAGAAGTACCCGAACCTCGCCGAAGTGGTGTGGTGCCAGGACGAACCGCAGAACCAGGGCGCCTGGTTCTTCGTGCAGCACTACATCATGGAGAACATGGCTGAAGGCCAGAAGCTGGGCTATGCAGGCCGTCCGGCTTCGGCATCGCCGGCCGTGGGCTACTACGCCAAGCACAACGAGCAGCAGAAGGCGCTGATCGATGCGTCGTTCTCCAAGCTCAAGGGCTTCGTGCTGACCAAGTAAGCGAGATCAGCTCCAGGGCGGTGGCAATGGCTACCGCCTTGGCGCATCTTCACTCCCGAATAACGCAAACGAATTGAAGCGCTGGCCTGCCTCGCCAAACAGGTTGCAAGGGCAGCGCACACAGAATCCAAGGAACCATCGAAATGGCTATTGTTGATGTCAAGGTCCCGCAGTTTTCCGAGTCCGTCGAAGAGGGCACGCTGATCTCCTGGAAGAAGAAGCCGGGCGAAGCCGTGGCCGTGGACGAAGTCCTGGTCGAAATCGAGACCGACAAGGTTGTGCTGGAAGTGCCGGCTCCGTCGGCTGGCGTGCTGGCTGACGTGCTGGTGGCTGACGGCGCGACCGTCACGTCGGAGCAACTGCTGGCGAAGATCGACACTGAAGGCAAGGCAGGCGCTGCTGCTCCGGCCGCCGCTGCACCGGCAGCTGCAGCTGCTGCCCCCGCACCGGCTGCTGCCGCTCCGGCCGCCGCTGCTGCCACCGGTGGCGTGGCCATGCCGTCGGCTGCCAAGCTGATGGCTGAGAACAACCTGTCGGCTGGCCAAGTGGCCGGCACGGGCCGCGATGGCCGCATCACTAAGGGCGACGTGCTGGGTGCCGTGGCTGGTGGCGCCAAGCCGGCTGCCGCTGCTGCTCCGCAAGCTGCGCGTCCGGCGCTGCAGCAAGTGGCTGCTCCGGTGGACTTCGCTGCCCTGGGCGACCGTCCGGAAGAGCGCGTGCCGATGAGCCGCCTGCGCGCCCGTATCGCCGAGCGTCTGGTGCAGTCGCAATCGACCAACGCCATCCTCACCACCTTCAACGAAGTCAACATGAAGCCGGTGATGGACTTGCGCGCCAAGTTCAAGGACCAGTTCGAGAAGACCCACGGCGTGAAGCTGGGCTTTATGTCGTTCTTCGTGAAGGCGGCTGTCCACGCACTGAAGAAGTACCCGGTCATCAACGCGTCGGTGGACGGCAACGACATCGTCTACCACGGCTACTTCGACATCGGTATCGCTGTCGGCTCGCCGCGTGGCCTGGTGGTGCCCATCCTGCGCAACGCAGATCAGATGAGCCTGGCCGACATCGAGAAGAAGATTGCCGAGTTCGGCCAGAAGGCCAAGGACGGCAAGCTGACGCTGGATGACCTGACCGGCGGTACGTTCTCGATCTCGAACGGCGGTACGTTCGGCTCGATGCTGTCGACCCCGATCATCAACCCGCCGCAATCGGCCATTCTGGGCGTGCACGCCACGAAGGACCGCGCTGTGGTGGAAAACGGCGAGATCGTCATCCGCCCGATGAACTACCTGGCCATGTCCTACGACCACCGCATCATCGACGGCCGCGAAGCCGTGCTGGGCCTGGTGGCGATGAAGGAAGCGCTGGAAGACCCGGCCCGCCTGCTGCTGGACCTGTAAGCCTGCCCACGGTCCTACTGCGCGACCCGATCTTGGCCCTGCGATGCTCGCCGTACCCGTGTACGGCTGCCGATTTTGGCAAATTCGTCGGACTAACCTCGGGCCGCTCGCTACGGACCGTGAGCAGGTTTAAACCGCTAGGAATGACGGACTAAAGGATTTCTCCATGAGCAAAGAATTTGACGTGCTGGTGATCGGCGCCGGCCCTGGCGGCTACATCGCCGCCATCCGCGCTGGCCAACTGGGCCTGAACGTGGCCTGCTGCGAAGGCAACGCCTACGACGATCCGAAGAGCGAGCCGCGTCTGGGCGGCACGTGCCTGAACGTGGGCTGCATTCCGTCGAAGGCGCTGTTGGCTTCGTCGGAAGAGTTCGAGAACGTGAACCACCACCTGGCCGACCACGGCATCACGGTGGATGGCGCCCGCGTCGATGTGGCCAAGATGCTCAAGCGCAAGGACGACATCGTCGGCAAGATGACCAAGGGCATCGAGTTCCTGTTCCGCAAGAACAAGGTGACGCTGCTCAAGGGCTACGGCAAGTTCGTCGGCAAGACTGACGCTGGCTACCAAGTGGAAGTTGCGGGCAAGGCTGGTACGGAAGTCGTGACCGCCAAGCACGTGATCATCGCCACGGGCTCGAAGGCTCGCCATCTGCCGAACGTGCCGGTCGACAACGTGATTGTTGCCGACAACGAAGGCGCACTGAAGTTTGGCGAAGTGCCGAAGAAGCTGGGTGTGATCGGCGCTGGCGTGATCGGTCTGGAGCTGGGCTCGGTGTGGCGCCGTCTGGGTTCGGAAGTGACGATTCTCGAAGCGCTGCCGAGCTTCCTCGGTGCGGCTGACGAATCGGTTGCCAAGGAAGCCAACAAGCTGCTGACCAAGCAAGGCCTGAAGATCAACGTCGGCGTGAAGGTTGGCGAGATCGAGTCGTCGGCCAAGGGTGTGAAGGTCAACTACACCGACGCTGCCGGCGCTGCCCAAGTGCTGGAGTGCGACAAGCTGATCGTGTCGATCGGTCGCGTGCCGAACACCGACAACCTGGGTCTGGAAGCGATTGGCCTGGCAGCGGATCAGCGTGGCTTTATCGAGGTGGACGACCACTGCGCAACCAAGCTGCCGAACCTGTGGGCGATCGGTGACGTGGTGCGTGGCCCGATGCTGGCGCACAAGGCCGAAGACGAAGGCGTGGCCGTGGCCGAGCGCATCGTCGGCCAGAAGCCGCACATCGACTACAACTGCATTCCGTGGGTGATCTACACCTTCCCGGAAATCGCTTGGGTCGGCAAGACGGAACAGCAGCTCAAGGCTGAAGGCCGCGAAACCAAGGCTGGCCAGTTCCCGTTCATGGCCAACGGCCGAGCACTGGGCATGGGCGCGTCCGACGGCTTCGTCAAGATCATCGCCGATGCGAAGACCGACGAGATCCTGGGCGTGCACATCGTGGCGGCCAACGCGTCGGATCTGGTTGCCGAAGCCGTGGTGGCGATGGAGTTCAAGGCTGCGGCTGAAGACATCGGCCGTATCTGCCACCCGCACCCGTCGATGTCGGAAGTGATGCGCGAAGCTGCGCTGGCTGTCGACAAGCGTCAGCTCAATATGTAATCGCGAGCCGCAAGGCAAGCACGATGCCCGGCTATCCACAAGATGCCGGGCATCAGTCCATTTGGGCCCGCAAACGGCGGCCCGCATGCAGAAGAACGTGCAGATGAACGTCCAGGAAACCTACCTACAGGAACTGAAGGCGCGCGGCTATCAGCCCGACGAAGCGCAACAACGCGCCGTCGATCGCCTGCAGCAGTGCTACGACGAATGGGTGGCTTACAAGGCCCGCCGCTCGAGCGCGCTGCGCAAGATGCTCGTGCACCCTGACTTGCCTCGCGGCGTTTACATGTGGGGCGGGGTGGGGCGCGGCAAGTCGTTCCTGATGGATGCGTTCTATAGCTGCGTGCCGCTGGTACGCAAGACGCGTCTGCACTTTCACGAGTTCATGCGTGAGGTGCATCGCCAGTTGGAAGAGCTGCGCGGCCGTGCTGACCCGCTTGATGAACTGGCGCGCCGCATTGCCAAGCGTTACCGCCTGATCTGCTTTGATGAATTCCACGTCAGCGATGTTGCCGACGCGATGATCCTGCACCGCTTGCTCGATCAGCTCTTCGCCAACGGCGTGCAGTTCGTGATGACGTCTAACTATCGGCCGGACCTGCTGTACCCGGACGGCCTGCACCGTGACCGCGTGCTGCCCGCCATTGCACTGTTGCAGGAGAAGCTCGACATCCTCAACGTGGATGCCGGGGTCGACTATCGCAAGCGCGCGATGGAGCAGGTGCAGGCGTACTACACGCCGCTGGGCGCCAAGGCGAACTCTGCGTTGCGCGATGCATTTGCGGCGGTGGCGGAAGTGCCGGACGAATCGCCGATGCTGCGAATCGAGCACCGTGAAATTCGCGCGGCGCGCAAGGCCGGTGGCGTGGTGTGGTTCGATTTCGCCACGCTGTGCGGCGGCCCGCGCTCGCAGAACGACTATCTGGAAATCGCCTCGCGCTTCCACACCGTCATCCTGGCCGATGTGCCGAAGATGACGCCGCGCATGGCGTCCGAAGCGCGTCGCTTCACGTGGCTGATCGACGTGTTCTACGACCACAAGGTCAAGCTGCTGATGTCGGCCGAAGTGTCGGCAGACGAGCTTTACACCGAAGGCCAGATGGCCGGCGAATTCCAGCGCACGGTGTCGCGCATCGTCGAGATGCAGTCGCGCGAATACCTCGAGGCGCCTCGCCGCGAGGTGGATACGTCGTTGACCTGATCGCCGCCCGCCGCGCTGACGCGCTCAATGCGAAGGCGGCGGATTGCGATGCGAGGATGGCGCGTGCGATGGGCGCAGGCTCGTCGCCCCCAGGAAGTCCTGCGGTAGGCTTTCGTTCTTGCGATTGACGTTGCGGAACGCACCTTCCACCAGCATCGGGGCGATGTTGCTCACGTCCGTTTGCGAGGCGATGGCCACGTCCTCGGCAAAACCGCGTTCGCACAGTTCGCGGCCCGACACCGAATCCAGCAGCCACGCTTTCATCATTCCGGTCTGTGATGCTTCCCGATAGATCGCCCGTGCGGCGAGTGCTTCGGGCGACAGCGCCTGCGGCAAGAAGCCCGCAACCGTCTCCGACAGGTGATGCACGATGGCACCGGCTGCCAGCCAGTCTTCCAGGGCTGGGCGCAGGCTGCCGTCCGCCCAGCGCTCGCCGGATGCCACCACGGCCACGCGGCGGCCCAGTCGCGATGCCGCTTCCGCCACAGCACGCGCGTTGCGCAGGCAGCCGGCAAACGTCGGTGTAGACCCGGTCGCCAGGGCCAGCGTTGCGCCGTTGGGCGAGGGCAGGACCAGATTGCTGCCTACCGGCAACTCCTTCAACGAGGCAGGCGAGAGCGAATAGCCAGGCTGGCTGCGATTGGTGCAGGCCAGCATGGCGCCGGCCCGGCGGGCGAAGACCTCGGCACTGCTGTCGCGCCACGGATACGGGTAGATGCGCGCGCCGCGCCCCACCGCAATGTCCACGCAGGTGCAGAACGACAGCACGTCGACCACGATGACCACGTCGCAATGCGGTGCCAGCGCGGATGCACCGTGCTCGCCCCACTCGCAGTGGATGTTGTACAGGCCGAATTCGGTTGCCATAGGACGCCCTCCTAGTTGCCTGGTCCAGCTAACACTATAGGACGCGGAATCTTTTGCGACAGGGGCGAGGTCGTCCGCGAGTGGCTTGTGCAGCGCTTGGCGTCTTGTTTATTCGCGGTGACGGCTCTTGATGCACATCAAGGGGCATAAGGCAGCGTGTGGCTAGCATTGGCCACATAATGACGACGACCTACGCCCCCACGCTTTCCGCCGCAGACTGCGGCGCGGCCCCGCCACATCTGGCGAGCGAGGCGGAGTCGTCACAAGCGACGTGCTACCACTGCGGCTCCACGCTCGACGCGGCGTCGGTGTTGCGCGGCAACATCGCCGACCAATCCCACACATTTTGCTGTGCCGGTTGCCTGGCGATCGCGCAGACGCTGCATGCCTCCGGCATGGGCCATGTCTATGACGGCCCGATCGCCTTTGCCCGCCCCCTGGACGGCGACAAGCGCGCCGAAGCCGAAGCCGTGTGGGCGACGTACGACCTTCCCGTCATGCGCGAGCGCTTTGTGCGCGCCCGCGCGGATGGCGCAGAGGAGGTTTCGCTCGCGATCACCGGCATGCGCTGTGCCGCATGCGTCTGGCTGATCGAGCGTGCGCTCTCGCGCGTTGCCGGCATCCGCGAAGCCACCGTCAATTACGCTACCGAGCGCGCTCGTCTCGTCTGCGAGCCAGGCGTTGTGCGCCTGTCCGCCGTATTTGCCGCCATTGCGGATGTGGGCTACGAGGCCTGGCTCGACCAACCCTCGGCCCGCCGCACGGCGGAGGCGCGCGAACGCCGCAGCCTGCTGATCCGGCTCGGCATCGCCATGCTCGGGATGATGCAGGTGATGATGTACGCGTGGCCGGTGTATCTGCACGGCAGCGACATCCCCGTCGATCAGACCCGCCTGATGCAGTGGGCAAGCATGGTGCTGACTGTGCCTGTGGTGCTGATTTCCGCTGCGCCCATCTTCCGCAGCGCGTGGCGCCAGGTGCGGCATGCCCACGTCGGCATGGATGTGCCGGTGGCGCTGGGCATTGGCGCGGCGTTCGTTGCCAGCGTGTTCGCCACCGTGCGCGGCCATGGCGAGACGTACTTCGATTCCGTGACGATGTTCGTCGCCTTCCTGCTGGCAGCGCGGTATCTGGAACTGCGCGCGCGGCAGAGTGCCGCATCCGGCGCAGAAGCCCTGGTGCGCCAGTTGCCGGCCACCTGCCGCCGTATCGATGAGGCTTCCGGCGCGGTGGAAACCATCCCCGTTGCGACGCTGTGTGCGGGCGATTGCGTGGAGGTGCGCGCGGGCGAAGTGCTCCCCGCAGACGGCACCATCGAGCGTGGTACCACCGAGATCGACGAATCGCTGCTCTCCGGTGAGAGCGTGCCGCGCCAACGCGACGTAGGTGCCGCCGTGCTTGCCGGCAGCTACAACGTGGCCAGTGCCATCCGCGTGCGCGTGGGCCGCGTCGGCACGCAGACGCGTCTGGCCGCCATCGTTGAATTGTTGGATCGCGCGCTGACCGACAAGCCTCGCATGGCGGAACTCGCCGATCACGTTGCCGGCCGTTTTGTGGCGGTACTGCTCGGCTGGGCCGTGCTGACAGCAATTGCGTGGTGGTGGATCGATCCGAGCCGCATGTTTGCCGTGACGGTGGCCGTGCTGGTGGTGAGCTGCCCGTGTGCGTTGTCCCTCGCCACGCCGTCTGCGTTGGCGGCGGCCAGCGGTGCATTGGCAAGGCGCGGCGTGCTGGTCACGCGCGGTCATGCCGTCGAAAGTCTGGCCGCGGTGACAGACGTGCTGCTCGACAAGACCGGCACGCTCACCGAAGGGCGCCTGCGCCTGTTGAGCATCGAAACATTTGCGGATGCGGACGCCGAAACCTGCTTGGCGATGGCATGCGCGATGGAGCAATCGGAAAACCATCCGATCGCGCAGTCGTTGCGCGCTGCCACGCGCGATGCATTGCAGTTGCCTGCCGTGGAGCGCGCCACCAACGTGCCGGGGCAGGGTGTGCACGCGGCAATCGACGGGCAGTTGCTGCGCCTGGGTACGCAGTTGTTTGCCGCCACGCAGTACGCAGATCAGCCGATCCAGACCACCCGTTACGGCTATGAAGCGCCGATGGAAGAAGTGCCGCCCGCCGCGGCATGTACCGTGGTCTGGCTTGGCCGTGACGGACATCCACTCGCGCGCTTCACCCTGGCCGATACGCCGCGCGCCGATGCACCTGCCTGCCTAGATGCATTGCGTGCGCAGGGTTTGTGTTTGCATCTGGTGTCGGGTGACGCGCCGGAGACCGTGCGCTGGTGGGCCAACCGGTTGGGCATCGACCACGCGGTCGGCGGCGCCAGCCCGGAAGACAAGCGCGCCTACGTGCAGAAGCTGCAGGCTCGCGGGGCCCGTGTGCTGGCCGTTGGCGACGGCATCAACGATGCGCCTTTGCTTGCGCAGGCACAGGTCTCCATCGCCATCGGAACCGGCGCACCGCTTGCGCAGGCAGGTGCCGACGCGATTCTCACCGAGCCGCGCCTGTCCGCTATCAGCGAGGCGGTGGCAATCGGTCGCCGCGCGTTGCGTGTGGTGCGCCAGAACCTCGGCTGGGCCTTTGCCTACAACGCGATCAGCATCCCGCTCGCCACGCTGGGGTGGCTGTCGCCATTGGCCGCGGGCATTGGCATGTCGGTGTCGTCGTTACTGGTGGCGCTCAATGCGTGGCGGCTATCGCATGCCCCACGGCACGTGGTCTAGGAGGCTGCATGGAAACGCTGTTCCTGCTGATTCCGCTGTCGCTGATGCTGGTGATGGCGATCGTCGGTGTGCTGTGGTGGGCCGTCGGCTCGGGCCAGTACGACGATCTGAAGACGCCCGCTGAGTCGATTCTGCTGGACCCGGATACGCCTGTGCGCAACACAAGGCCGCGGGACTGAGCCGCTTAACCCTATTGACCGGGGTGCCTTGATGCACATCAAGACCCCAAGGCCGCCCGATTCTTAACATGACCGCATCAAACCAACACACTCGGGGAGCAAGCATGGAATCGTCCAGCGCGTTGCAGCACACCCAGACCTTCAACTACCGCGTTGTACGCCAGTTCTCGATCATGACGATCGTCTGGGGCATCGTCGGTATGGCGGTCGGTGCGCTGATCGCGGCCCAGTTGATCTGGCCGCAACTGAATTTTGGGGTGCCCTGGCTGACGTATGGCCGGCTGCGTCCGCTGCATACCAACGCAGTCATCTTTGCGTTTGGCGGTAGCGCGCTGTTTGCCACGTCGTACTACATCGTGCAGCGCACCTGCCAGGTGCGTCTGTTCTCCGACGCGCTGGCCGCGTTCACGTTCTGGGGCTGGCAGGCGGTGATCCTGGCCGCCGTCATCACGCTGCCGCTGGGCTACACCAGCTCGAAGGAATACGCTGAACTGGAATGGCCCATCGACATCCTCATCACGCTGGTGTGGGTGGTCTACGCGGTCGTGTTCTTCGGCACCATCATCAAGCGCAAGACCAAGCACATCTACGTGGCCAACTGGTTCTTCGGCGCGTACATCATCACGATTGCGCTGCTGCACATCGTCAACAACGCCGAGCTGCCGGTGACGATGTGGAAGTCGTACTCGGCCTACGCCGGCGTGCAGGATGCGATGGTGCAGTGGTGGTATGGCCATAACGCGGTGGGCTTCTTCCTGACCACCAGCTTCCTGGGGATGATGTACTACTTCGTGCCCAAGCAAGCCGAGCGTCCGATCTATTCGTACCGCCTGTCGATCGTCCACTTCTGGGCGCTGAACTTCACCTACATGTGGGCGGGCCCGCACCACCTGCAATACACCGCGCTGCCCGACTGGGCGCAGTCGCTGGGCATGGTGTTCTCGCTGATTCTGCTGGCGCCATCGTGGGGCGGCATGATCAACGGGATCATGACCCTGTCGGGCGCCTGGCACAAACTGCGTACCGATCCGATCCTGAAGTTCCTGGTGGTGGCGCTGTCGTTCTACGGCATGGCGACGTTCGAGGGTTCGATGATGTCCATCAAGACCGTCAACGCGCTGTCGCACTACACCGACTGGACCATCGGCCACGTGCACTCCGGCGCGCTGGGCTGGGTGGCCATGATCACCATCGGCTCGATGTACTACATGATCCCGCGCCTCTTCGGGCAGCAGAAGATGTACAGCACGCGCTTGATTGAGGTGCACTTCTGGATCGCCACCATCGGCGTGGTGCTCTATATCGCTGCCATGTGGGTCGCCGGCGTGATGCAAGGCCTGATGTGGCGTGCCACCGAGGCTGACGGCACGCTTACCTACAGCTTTGTCGAGGCAGTGAAGGCGACGTACCCGTTCTACATCATCCGTCTGCTGGGTGGCCTGTGCTTCCTGAGCGGGATGCTGCTGATGGCATTCAACGTGATCAAGACCATTCAGGGCAGCAAGGCGGTGGACGCGCCGATTCCTCAACCAGCCCAGGCCCCATTGGTCGCGGCACAGTGAGGAGACGAACATGAGCAACCAATCCAACAAGTTCTTCTCGCACGAAACGCTGGAAAAGAACATCGGCCTGCTGATCGTGATGACGCTGGTCGTCGTCAGCATCGCCGGGCTGGTGCAGATCTTGCCGCTGTTCTTCCAGCACTCGACCACCGAGCCGGTCAAGGGCATCGCGCCGTATTCGCCGCTGCGGCTGGCCGGGCGCGACATCTACATCCGCGAAGGCTGTGTCGGCTGCCACTCGCAGCAGGTGCGCACGCTGCGTGCCGAGACCGAGCGCTACGGCCACTACTCGCTGGCCGGTGAATCGGTGTTCGATCACCCGTTCCTGTGGGGCTCCAAGCGTACGGGTCCGGATCTGGCGCGCGTGGGTCAACGCTATTCGGACGACTGGCATCGCATCCACCTGCGTGATCCGCGCGAGGTGGTGCCGGAATCGAACATGCCGGCCTACGCATGGCTTGCCAAGACGCCGCTCGACAACAGCGACATCGAAAAGAAGATGCACGTGCTGCGCCAACTAGGCGTGCCATACACGGACGCGCAGATTGCCGGTGCACGTGAACAGCTTGCCGGCAAGACCGAAGAAGACGCTGTGGTGGCCTTTCTGCAAGGCCTGGGCGTGGAGCTGCGCAACGTGCGTGAAATGGCTGGCACGCCTGCCGACGAGTCGGCGGCCAGTGTTGCTGCGAAGGAGTAAGCCATGGCCATGCTGAGTGCAATTGCTACAGCGGTTTTCCTGGTGCTGTTCGTGGGGATCAGCTGGTGGGCGTTCTCGGCGCATCGCCGTGAGGCCAATGCGGAATCGGCCATGCTGCCGTTCCTGCTGCCCGATGAAGCCGAGGTCGCCGGCGCACGCGCTAACGCGTCGCGCCCGCATCAATAAGGACACAAGATCATGAGCGACTTCATTTCCGAGTTCTGGGGGTATTACATCTCGGCGATTGCCCTGGTGGGCATCGTCTGGTGCGTGTGGCTGCTGTTCTCGCAGCGGCGCATCACGATTGCGCCGGGGCAGAACGCCGGTGACGACACCGGCCACGTGTGGGACGGCGACCTGCGCGAGTTGAACAATCCGCTGCCGCGCTGGTGGATGTGGATGTTCCTGCTGTCGTGCATCTTTGCGCTGGCGTACCTGATCCTGTATCCGGGGCTGGGTGCGTATGGCGGCGTGCTGGGCTTTTCCACGCGCGGCGAGCTGGCCTCGCAGCGTGCCGCAGCCGAAGCGAAGGTGCGCCCGCTCTATGCGCGCTACGCCAGCATGGACATCAAGCAGATCGCCGCTGACCCGCAGGCACACGAGATCGGCCAGCGCCTGTTCCTGAACAACTGCGCGCAATGCCACGGCTCGGACGCGGGCGGCTCCAAGGGCTTCCCGAACCTGACCGACAACGACTGGCTGTATGGCGGTGACCCGGAAACGATCCTCACCACCATTACCAAGGGCCGCCATGGCGTCATGCCGTCGCTGGCAGCGGTGGTGGATGCCAACCAGGCCGCCAACGTTGCCAACTACGTGCGTTCGCTGTCGGGCCTGGCCTATGACCCGATCAAGGCTGCACGTGGTGAGCCGACCTTCAAGTCGGTCTGCGCGGCCTGCCACATGGCCACCGGCAAGGGCAATCAAGCGCTTGGTGCGCCCAATCTGACCGACCGCGTCTGGCTGTACGGCAGCTCCGAGGCGACCATCGTCGAGACCATCCTCAAGGGCCGCGACAACACCATGCCGGCGCACGAGAACCTCCTGTCGCCGGAGAAGATCCGCATGCTGGCGGCCTATGTGTGGGGGCTGTCGAACAACAACACGAGCGCCCAGCAATGAGCGAACACGAACCCGCCTGGCGCCCCATGACGTCCGCCGCAGCAACGGCGGGCGCAGACGACGCGCCCACCGAACAGGCACTCTACGAAGTCCGGCGCAAGATTTATCCGCGCTCCGTTACGGGGGCGTTTGCGCGCTGGCGCGTGTGGATGGTGCTGGCCACGCAGGCCATCTTCTATGGCTTGCCTTGGTTTGAATGGAATGGGCGTCAAGCGGTGCTGTTCGACCTGGGGGCACGCAAGTTCTATCTGTTCGGGCTGGTGCTGTGGCCGCAGGACGTGATCTATCTGACGTTGCTGCTGGTGCTGTCTGCACTGGGGCTGTTTTTGTTCACGGCAGTGGCGGGGCGGCTCTTTTGCGGCTATGCGTGTCCGCAGACGGTCTACACCGAAATCTTCATGTGGATCGAGCGGCATATCGAAGGTGACCGTTTCGCGCGTATCCGCCTTGATGGCGAACGTTGGAGCCTGCGCAAGCTGCGCCTGAAGGCCGCCAAGCACTCAGCCTGGGTGGTGATCGCGTTGTGGACGGGCTTTACGTTCGTCGGGTTCTTCACACCGATCCGCGACCTCGGCATGGAGACGTGGACGCTGTCGCTCGGGCCGTGGCAAACCTTCTGGATGCTGTTCTACGCGTTCGCCACCTGGGGCAATGCCGGCTTCCTGCGCGAGCAGGTGTGCCTCTACATGTGCCCGTACGCCCGCTTTCAGAGCGTGATGGTTGACCCCGACACCTACGTCGTCACCTATGACACGCAACGCGGTGAGCCGCGCGGCAGCCGCTCGCGCAGCGCAGACTTCGCAGCGCAGGGGCTCGGTTCCTGTGTGGACTGCAGCATCTGCGTGCAGGTGTGCCCGACCGGCATCGACATCCGCCAGGGCCTGCAGTACGAGTGCATCGGTTGCGGCGCCTGTATTGATGCGTGCGACCAGGTGATGGACAAGATGCGCTACCCGCGCGGCCTGATCCGTTACACGTCCGAGCGTGCGATGCACGACCGGCTCAGCTCGAAGGAAGCGCGTCGGCATCTGCTGCGTCCGCGCGTGCTGATCTATACCGGGATCATGCTGGTGCTTATCACTGGCTTCATCGTTGCGCTGACGATGCGCCAGCCGCTCAAGGTGGATGTGATTCGGGATCGCGGCGCACTGGCGCGCGAAGTCGACGGCGGCAAGATCGAGAACGTCTATCGACTGCAACTGATGAACGCGTCCGAGCAACCCCTGCGCGTGACCATCACCGCCGAAGGGCTGCCGCAACTGGACGTGCAGGGCGGTCGTGGTGAATCGACCACGCTCGAGCTCGCGCCGGCGGCCAACCGCCTGGTGCCGATCCGCGTGCGCCGTCCGGCAGATGATGTGGCAGCCGGCTCGCACAAAATCCAGTTTGTGATCCAGGCAGACAGCGGCAGCGACAGCCTCGTGCTGCGCGAGCCATCGAGTTTCATCGTGCCGCGCTGATGCGGCCTCTAAAACAGGAGACACAGATGCAGACAATGCGATCCTCCGCTCCGGCCCGGCCTTGGTGGCGCGAGCCTTGGCCGTGGCTGCTGATGGCCGGCCCCTTTGTCGCCATGATTGGGTGTGGTGTCACCATCTGGTTGGCCGTGTCGCATCCGGATCCCGCCATCCATGACAACGTCGTGCGGCGCGGCCTGGTCGTCGAGAAGACCGTCTCCGTGCCGGCCCACGCCGCTCACGGGGAGGTCCGATGAAGCGCCGCCTGCTGATGTGGATTCTCTGGCCCGCGTTTTTGTGCGCGGCGCTGGCCGAGTTGGTCGTGTTTGCGGTGGTGGATCCGGCGGACCTGCGCTTCTTCGGCGAGCAGATTGCCGTGTCGGCCGAGGCGGTCTACACGGTGTCGTTCTTTGTGTTCTGGCTGCTGTGCGGATTGTCGAGCGCACTCACGCTGTATGTGTCGCCGGGCATCGGCAAGCTGGAGGCGCATGAGCATCCGCTCGTATGAGCGGATGTCTTGGACGTGATGGAGAAGGGGGGCGGCTTAGTTGGCTTGGCCGCTCATCACCTGACGCAGGCCTGCCATGTCGATGAGCTTGACGTGGCGCTGGCGGATCTGGATGAGGCCGGCCTCAGCAAAGCGCGAGAACAGGCGGCTCACGGTTTCGAGCTTCAGGCCCAGGTAGCTGCCGAGTTCTTCGCGGCTCATGCGCAACACAAACTCGGTCGACGAGTACCCGCGCTGGGCTGAGCGCTTGGACAGGCTGAGCAGGAAGGCGGCAAGGCGTTCTTCGGCGCGCATCGAGCCGAGCGTCAGCAGCATCTGGTGATCCTGCGAGATCTCCTTGCTCATGATGCGCAGGAACTGATGTTGCAAAGATGGCAGCCGGCGCGAAAGCTGTTGCAGTTCGTCGTAACGCACCACGCAGACTTCGGTGTCTTCGAGCGCGGTGGCATCCGATACGTGGCACATGTCGCCAATGCCGTCGAGCCCGACGATCTCGCCGGGCAGGTGGAAACCGGTGATCTGGTGGCGGCCATCTTCCAGTGTCAGGTGCGTTTTGAGCGTGCCGAAGCGGATGCCGTACACGGCTTCAAGCGGCTCGCCGAGAGCGTAGAGCGTTTGACCTTTCTTGATGCGGATGCGCTCGGCAACCAACTCATCCATCTTGCGCACGTCTTCCGAATTCATGCCCACCGGCAGACAGATCTGGCCGAGTACGCAGGTGGAACAACGGGAAGCTTGGTCGGTGAGTGCGATTCGTGTGAGCACAGGGGGCGAGTGAATTTCGAGTAAGTGAAATGAGAAATTCTTGTGATGCAACCGCGGCCTATTATAACGGCGACCATGCTGATATCGGATTGTTCCGATAGTGTGAATCGCGTGAAATGCACGGAATTCCCGTCAGCAGACCAATAATTTTGGCCCATATCAAAAGAGCGTCAAAAAGATGAATGTTGCCGCGCTCGTGAGCGTATTTCTGATTGCGCTGCTTGGGGGTGTCCATTGCCTGGCAATGTGCAGCGGTATCGCATTGGCCGCTGAGCGTGGGCACGTGCAAGTGCGCATCGTCTCGCGTCGTAAATTGGCGTTCGAGCAGGCGGTCATGCATGCCGGGCGCATCAGTATGTACGCGGTTCTTGGGGCAATCATGGGTGCGCTTGGTGCGACGGTTTGGCGCCAGCAGTGGCTGCCGATTCAACGCGGCTTATTCGCATTTGCCAGTGCTTTGCTGCTGGCTTACGGCGTGCTGCTACTCGTGCGTACCACGGGTGATGCTTGGCGCAATCCTCGGTTAGAGCGCGTGCTTGGTCGGGTGGCCAGCGTGCTGTCGAAAATGGGGGCGCGATTGGGCGGAAATCTGCATCGCAGCCCACCATTGGTGCGGCGCTATGTCACGGGATTGGCATGGGGGCTCGTGCCTTGCGGCATGGTTTACGGAGCGCTGGCGGTGGCGTTGTTGGCGGGCAACGCGTCGTCGGGTGCAATTGTGATGCTGGCGTTTGGTGCGGGCACGCTGCCGAATCTGCTGATGATGTCCGGCTTGGCCGGCTGGTTGCGAGGGCTATCTCGCCGAAAGTGGGCGCGTGGCGCGGCGGGCGCCGCCATCGCCGCTTTTGGCGTTTGGGGGTTGGTGTGCGCCGCCTGGCTGCCGGAGATGCTCAACGCACACGGCTTCTGCCTGGTGCTGTAGCCGTTTGAAGCACCTGCGGGCCAGCGTCGGGCCGGGGGCGAGGGGTTAGGACATCTTCCCGGTTGCGGCACCGCAGGAAATTGCCCTACAATCAAACACAATTCGACTCGCCCACCGCGCAGATCAACAATCCCAAGCGCGGCGCCAAGCGACACCATCCAGCGCGAAAGCCACAAAAAAGGCCGCCCTGGACAGTCGATTCGGGCAGGGTGCCAGTCTTCGTTGGCAGCCGCCCGGTGCAGTATCCGTCCCCATGGCGGCGGAAGAAATTGCCCTTGTGGTGCCTGACCGGCACCGGATCAACTCGCTCCTCCGGCCCTTCTTGCGGGCACAGCCACTGCGTTTCGGTGCAAGGCCCAATTGGTCTAATTGGCCCTCGCGCGCCGGGCCCGGGCGGGCAACAGCATTCAGACATGCCGCGTGCGTCGCGGCGGGACGACAAACCTCAAGCGTGACGGCGACCTGCCGACCGCGAGCAATGACGAGCCGCTCAACCGAATGAATACCCAAGAGGCGAAGATCGTCCTCGAGACCGCGCTGATCTGCGCGCAGGATCCCTTGCGAGTCAATGACTTGCGCAAGCTCTTCGACGAAGATGTTTCCGCGGACACCATCCGCGTGCTGCTTGAAGAGCTGCGCCAGGACTGGCTCAACCGTGGTGTCGAACTGGTCGCGCTGGCTTCGGGCTGGCGCCTGCAGAGCCGCCCTGAGATGCGCGCGTATCTCGATCGCCTGCATCCGGAAAAGCCGCCCAAGTACTCGCGTGCAGTGATGGAAACGCTGGCAATCATTTCGTACCGCCAGCCGGTCACGCGCGGGGATATTGAAGATATCCGCGGCGTCACGGTCAACACGCAGGTCATCAAGCAGATCGAGGACCGCGGCTGGATCGAGGTGATTGGCCATCGCGATGTGCCGGGGCGCCCGGCGCTGTATGCCACCACCAAGCAGTTTCTGGACGATCTCGGGCTGCGTTCGCTGGACGAGCTGCCGCCGCTCGAAGATGCCCGTGCCCAGGCGCAGGCAAGCCTGTTGGAGCAAGGCGCAATCGAGTTTGAGGGCGGTGCGATCGCGGTGGAGGAGTTGACCGCGCTCGTCAACGATGCTCCGGCGGGTACGGAAGGCGAGGGCGCTGCGGCGTCCTCTGTCGAGGCAACCGAGCTGCCGGTGGTCGAGGTCGAGGCTGTTGCTGCGGAGGTCTCCCTGGAGACGGTTGTCGCTGTGCAAGAGGCTGCTTTGTCGGTCGCTGAGGTCGACGTGCGCCATGCCAGCGTGCCCGTAGCTGAGTCGGAAGCCAGCGAATTGCAATCGGAAGATCCGAACAAGACCGTGGCTGAGCCGTCAGCGGCTTCCACGAACGAACACTCGTAATGCCATGTCGGCCGACCAATCGGCGCATGGTCTGAACCACTTGAATTGAAAGACGTTGTGAGCACCCTGCCAGATTCCATGGATACACGTATGCCGGCTGACGCCGACGCTTCCGCACCCCGGCAAGAGGGCGCAGGCGATGGCGCTGAGTCGTCCGCGCCGCGCCGCAAAGGGCTGCGCCGGGGCCTGCGCAACTTGGTGGCGTCGCGCCGCCAGCAGCAGGATGGTCGCCCGGAGGGCGAGGCGCCGGCAGGCGAGGCCGCAGCTGATGCCGGGCAACCTGCCCAGCCGCGCAAGAGCCGTGCCCCGCGCGCCCGCAAGCCGAAAGAGGCCGCTGCAGGTGACGCGCCGGTGGTAGCGGAAGCCGCCGCGCCAGCCGAAGGTGCTCCGGCAGAAGGCCGGGGCGAACGCGGCGAGCGACGCGGCCCGCGTGGTCGGTTCGGCAAGAATCGTCGCCGTGAGGGCGAAGGCCAGCCGGCGGGCGAGCGTACCGAAAACACCGGTGGCAAGAGTGCCAATGCGGGTCGCGGCAAGGGCCAGAACCGTAACGGCAAGCCGCAGCAGGGCAAGGCAGGCGGCCAGGGCCGTAGCAATCAAGGCGGTAGGGGTGGCAAGGGTTCTGACGACGTCTTCCAGTACGTGATTTCCGGCGCGTACGACTCCGAAGTCGACACCGGTGGCGCGTCGCAGCCGAGCAAGGTGCGTGAGCTGACCGCCGAGGACGATGCGCCCAAGCTGCACAAGATCCTGGCCGATGCGGGCCTGGGCTCGCGCCGCGACATGGAAGACCTGATTCTGCAAGGCCGTGTCTCGGTGAACGGCCTGCCGGCGCACATTGGTCAGCGCATTCTCGCCACCGATCAGGTGCGCGTGAACGGCAAGCTGATTCAGCGCAAGCTACCCAACAAGCCGCCGCGCGTGTTGCTGTACCACAAGCCGGCCGGCGAAATCGTCAGCCAATCCGATCCGGATGGCCGTCCGACGGTATTCGACGCACTGCCGCGCATGAAGACCGGCAAATGGGTTGCCGTCGGCCGCCTGGACTTCAATACCGAAGGTCTGCTGATCTTCACGACGTCTGGTGACATCGCCAACCGCTTCATGCATCCGCGTTATGGCGTCGAGCGTGAATACGCGGTGCGTACGCTGGGCGAACTGGCCGAAACTGATCGCCAGAAGTTGCTCCACGGTATTCAGCTGCAAGACGGTGAGGCCAACTTCCTGCGCTGCGCCGACGGCGGCGGCGAGGGCGTCAACCATTGGTACCACGTTGCCCTGACCGAAGGCCGAAACCGCGAGGTGCGTCGGATGTTCGAGGCGGTCAACCTGACTGTGTCGCGCCTGATTCGTACGCGCTACGGCAGCTTTGTGCTGCCGCGCGGCCTGAAGCGTGGGCGCTGGCAGGAAGTGTCGGCAGAAGATGTGCGCACCTTGATGGGTACGCTGGGCATGAAGGTGCCGGCAGCGAGCTCGGGCGGTCAGCAGAGCAACCGCCAGGGCAACCGCCGTCGCGAAGCGCCGGTGCTGATGGGGCCGATGTCGTCGGGCTTTACCGGCGAGGCGAACTTCCAGTCGCGCGGCATGGGTGTCGAGAACGGCAATCGTGCAGCGCCTGCGCCGCGCCGCCAGGCCAATCCGCGCCAGCCGGACCCGATGCAGACCTCCATGGGCTACATCAATGTAGGTGGCCCGACCACGTTGACGGCCCGCACCCGTACGGGCGCTCGACCGGACGGCCGTAGTGGTGCTGGTGCGGGCGGTGGTATGCGTGACGGCAACCGCACGCCGGGCAACAAACGCCCGGGCAAGGGCGGCGGCGCGCCGAATGGCAACAAGGTGGGTAACAAAGCGCGCAGCGG
This sequence comes from Ralstonia sp. A12, assembly GCF_000801955.1. GTDB lineage: Bacteria > Pseudomonadota > Gammaproteobacteria > Burkholderiales > Burkholderiaceae > Ralstonia. The sequence continues at coordinate 424,084 of NZ_JSZO01000001.1, read as the reverse complement.
CGGTGGTAACCGCGGCGGCAAGCGTTAAGCATGGTGGCGCTGTGTGCGGTATTCGTCGCAGCGCCCGATTTTGTGGTGCGTCCGGGGCAATTTTTGCGTTTTGCCTCGAGACGGATTACAATATGAGTCTAATCAAAAGTCATCCTGCAGAAGATGGGCGAATGATATGGGCGTTGCGCCCATTTTTTTTTGCTTCGGCAGGTTGGCAGTACCGGGAAGTTCTTCAGGAAAAACGTGCATCTGACTGATCTGATTGAGAAAACCCTCGCCGCCATGGGCTACGAGCTGGTGGAAGTGGAACGCGCGCCGGCTGGATTGCTGCGCGTGTATATCGATCAGGCGGAGAACGGCATCGTCATTGAAGATTGCGAGAAGGTGAGCCATCAGCTCACGCGCGTCTTCGAAGTCGAAAGCGTGAATTACGAACGGCTGGAAGTGTCGTCGCCTGGGCTGGATCGTCCGCTGCGCACGCTGTCCGATTTCACGCGTTTCGCGGGCCTCGAGGCCAAGGTGACGCTGCGTCTGCCGGTGGGCGGCCAGAAGAACTTCACGGGGATCATTCAGGCTCCAACGGGGGAGCCCGGCCAAGAACGGGTCGGCCTCGAGTTTGAGGGCAAGGAAGGCTCGGCACTGCTGGAATTCACGCTGTCGGAACTCGACCGCGCCCGGCTGGTGCCTGTGCTGGACTTCAAAGGAAATCGAAACAAAGGGAACAAGCAATGAGCCGCGAAGTTCTGTTGCTCGTCGATGCGCTTGCGCGCGAAAAAAACGTCGACAAGGATGTGGTGTTCGGGGCGCTGGAAGCCGCATTGGCTTCGGCGACCAAGAAGCGCTTTGAAGAAGACGTGGATGTGCGCGTGGCGATCGACCGTGAGTCGGGCGAGCACGAAACCTTCCGTCGCTGGTTGGTCGTTCCCGATGATGCCGGGCTGCAAGAGCCGGACAAGCAGATTCTGCTGTTCGAAGCCAAAGAGCAGGACGCCGACATCGACATCGACCAATTCATCGAAGAGCAGATCGAGTCGGTCGAGTTCGGCCGCATTGGCGCACAGGCTGCCAAGCAGGTGATCCTGCAGCGCATCCGCGACGCCGAGCGCGAGCAGATCCTGAACGACTACCTCGATCGCGGCGAAAAGATCATGACCGGCACGATCAAGCGTGCCGACAAGAAGGGTCTGATCGTCGAATCCGGCCGCGTGGAAGCGCTGCTGGCACGCGATCAGATGATCCCGAAGGAAAACCTGCGCACGGGCGATCGCGTCCGCGCATATATCCTGAACGTCGATCGCACCGCACGCGGCCCGCAGATTGAGCTCTCGCGCACGTGCCCCGAGTTCCTCATCAAGCTCTTCGAGAACGAAGTGCCGGAAATGGAACAGGGCCTGCTGGAGATCAAGGCGGCAGCGCGCGATCCGGGCGTGCGTGCGAAAATTGCGGTCGTGGCGCACGATAAGCGTATCGACCCGATCGGCACCTGCGTTGGCGTGCGTGGTACGCGCGTGACGGCAGTGCGTAACGAGGTTGGTGGCGAGGCCGTGGACATCGTGCTGTGGTCGGAAGATCCGGCGCAGTTCGTGATCGGCGCACTGGCACCGGCGCAAGTGCAGTCCATCGTCGTGGACGAAGAGAAGCACAGCATGGACGTGGTGGTTGACGACGAAAACCTCGCCGTCGCCATCGGCCGTAGCGGCCAGAACGTGCGTCTGGCATCGGAGTTGACCGGCTGGCAGATCAACATCATGACGCCGGCAGAGTCCGCGCAGAAGCAGGCGGAAGAAAGCTCCGTCGTTCGCCAGTTGTTCATGGCGAAGCTGGACGTGGACGAAGAGGTCGCCGACATCCTGATCGAAGAGGGCTTCAGCTCGCTCGAAGAAGTGGCGTATGTGCCGCTGCAGGAAATGCTGGAGATTGAGGCGTTCGACGAAGACACCGTCAACGAGCTGCGTAACCGCGCCCGTGACGTGCTGTTGACGATGGAGCTGGCAAAGGAAGAGAAGGTCGAGAAGGTGTCGCAAGACCTGCGCGACCTCGAGGGGCTGACCCCGGAGCTGATCGGCAAGCTGGCCGAGGGGAACATCCAGACGCGTGACGACTTGGCTGAGCTGGCCGTGGACGAACTGGTCGAGATGACTGGCGTTAACGAAGAACAGGCCAAGGCGCTGATCATGAAGGCGCGTGAACACTGGTTTTCGTGACGTTGCGACCCACATCGATCAACTGATCGTTTCTCGCAATCCTCACTAAAACCAAGCATCGAAAGGGTTTGAATGGCAAGCACAACAGTTGCCCAACTCGCAGGCGAATTGAACCGTAGCGCATCGGCGCTGCTGGACCAATTGCAAGCCGCGGGCGTGCAGAAGGCGACGCCGGAAGACGTCATCACCGAATCGGACAAGACCCGTCTGCTCGACTATCTCAAGCGAGCGCACGGCAATGCCGAGGATGGCGCGCGCAAGAAGATCACGATCACCAAGCGTGAAACCAGTGAGATCCGCCAAGCGGATGCCACCGGCAAGACGCGCACCGTGCAAGTGGAAGTCAAGAAGAAGCGCGTGCTGGTCAAGCGTGACGAGCCGAATGCGGCCCACTCGGAAGACGAAGGCGCACCTGCTGCGTCAGTGGTTGACGCCGAGGAAGTCGCACGCCGCGAGGAAGAGCAACGCCAGCAGGCGGAATTGCTGGCCCGCCAGGAAGCCGAGCTGAAGGCCCGCCAGGAAGCGATGGAGCGGGAGGAAGCCGAGCGCCGCGCCCGCCAGGAAGCCGCTGAAGCAGAGCAGAAGCGTCAGGCGGAACTCGCCGCCAAGAAGGCGGAAGAGGAAGCTGTGGCCGCTCGTGCTGCCGCAGAAGCTGCAGACGAAGCCCCGCGCCGCAAGGCCGAGGAAGACGCTGCACGCCTGGCCGCCGAGCGCGAAGCCGCGCAGAAGGCTGCCGACGAGGCTCGTGTTGCTGCTGACAAGATCAAGGCCGAGGAAGACGCCGCGCGCAAGCGCCGCGAAGCTGCCGAGGCCGAAGCCCGCGCCATCCGCGAAATGATGAGCGCCCCAGCCCGCGTGCTGAAGACGCCGGCCGAGCGTAAGGCTGAAGAGACGAAGAAGGCCGAGCAATCGGGTACGCTGCACAAGCCGGTCAAGCCGGCAGGCGAAGCGCGCCCGGCGGCGGCTGTCAAGAAGCCGGCCGCACCGGCACCTGCTGCAGCGGCACCGAGCTCGCCTTCCGGCGACAAGAAGGGTGGTCGCGGCAAGTCGGGCTGGCAAGACGATAACCGCGGTGGCAACAAACGCGGTGGTCTGAAGACGCGTGGCGATACCGGTGGCGGTGGCGATGGCTGGCGTGCCGGCTCCAGGGGCGGCCGCAACCGCCATGGTGACGACAACCGCAATGCCTTCCAGGCACCGACCGAACCGGTCGTGCGTGAAGTGCACGTGCCGGAAACCATCTCTGTGGCCGATCTGGCGCACAAGATGTCGGTCAAGGCCGCTGAAGTCATCAAGCAGATGATGAAGCTCGGCCAGATGGTCACGATCAACCAAGTGCTGGACCAAGAGACCGCGATGATCGTGGTCGAAGAAATGGGCCACCAGGCGGTCGCAGCCAAGCTGGACGATCCGGAAGCGATGCTGGTTGGGGACGTGCAGGAGCAAACCAACGCCGAAGCCGAAACCCGCCCGCCGGTCGTGACCGTGATGGGCCACGTCGACCACGGCAAGACCTCGCTGCTGGACTACATCCGTCGCGCCAAGGTGGCAGCGGGCGAAGCCGGCGGCATCACGCAGCACATCGGCGCATACCACGTCGAAACCGATCGCGGCGTCATCACCTTCCTGGACACCCCGGGTCACGAGGCCTTCACGGCCATGCGTGCTCGCGGTGCCAAGGCGACCGACATCGTGATTCTGGTGGTGGCTGCCGACGACGGCGTCATGCCGCAGACGAAGGAAGCCATTTCCCACGCGAAGGCAGCGGGTGTGCCTATCGTGGTGGCGATCACCAAGGTCGACAAGCCCGAAGCCAATCCAGACCGCGTCAAGCAGGAATTGGTGGCGGAGAGTGTGATCCCGGAAGAGTACGGCGGGGATGTGCCGTTCGTGCCTGTGTCCGCCAAGACGGGCGCCGGTATCGACAGCCTGCTGGAAAACGTACTGCTGCAGGCTGAAGTGCTGGAGCTGAAGGCGCCGATCAACGCGCCGGCCAAGGGTCTGGTGGTGGAAGCTCAGCTTGACAAGGGCAAGGGCCCGATCGCTACGGTGCTGGTGCAGAGCGGTACGCTCAAGCGCGGTGACGTGGTGCTCGCTGGCACGGCTTATGGTCGTGTGCGCGCCATGCTGGACGAAGATGGCAAGCCGGCGAAGGAAGCCGGCCCGTCGATCCCGGTGGAAATCCAGGGTCTGTCGGAAGTGCCGGGTGCCGGCGAAGAAGTTCTGGTGCTGCCGGACGAGCGCAAGGCGCGCGAAATCGCGCTGTTCCGCCAAGGCAAGTTCCGCGATGTGAAGCTGGCACGCCAGCAGGCTGCCAAGCTGGAAAACATGCTGGAGCAGATGAGCGAAGGCGACGTGAAGTCGCTGCCGCTGATCATCAAGGCGGACGTGCAAGGTTCGCAGGAAGCGCTGGTGCACTCGCTCAAGAAGCTGTCGACCGACGAGGTGCGTGTGCAGGTTGTGCATGCCGCCGTGGGTGGCATCACCGAGTCGGACGTCAACCTGGCAACCGCGTCGAAGGCTGTCATCATCGGCTTCAACACGCGTGCCGATGCGGGTGCGCGCAAGTTGGCCGAGCACAACGGCATCGACATCCGCTACTACAACATCATCTATGACGCTGTGGATGAGGTGAAGGCGGCGATGTCGGGCATGCTGTCGCCGGAAAAGCGCGAAGAGACCACGGGTACCGTCGAGGTACGCCAAGTCTTCCACGTGCCGAAGGTTGGCGCGGTGGCCGGTTGTATGGTGCTGGACGGCTTCGTCAAGCGCAACTCGCTGGTGCGGGTGCTGCGCGACAACGTGGTCATCTTCTCGGGCGAGCTGGATTCGCTCAAGCGCTTCAAGGACGACGTGAAGGAAGTGAAGCAAGGCTTCGAATGCGGCCTGTCGATCAAGAACTTCAACGACGTCAAGGAAGGCGATCACCTCGAGATCTACGAGATCACCGAGGTGGCGCGTACGCTGTAATACGTTGGCCGGACGCTGCGGTGTCCGGCTCGACTTTGCGACGGTGGCCCGGGCGCGTCCCGCGCCACCGTTTTGTCTTTTTGGGGCTGCTGGCGTGTGCCGGCGGCGCCGTATGGGGAACACGCTATGCCGAAAAAATCGGGATCGGCCGCCGGCCGCAACCTGCGCATCGCCGACCAGATCCAGCGCGATCTGGCCGAGCTGATCCAGCGCGAAATCAAGAACCCGGCGATGGGCCTGGTGACGCTGCAATCCGTGACGCTCACGCCAGACTACGCGCACGCCAAGATCTACTTCACGGTGCTGGGCGCCGAGGCGGAAGTCGCCGCCGCCATCCTGAACGAGAAGGCCGGCTATCTGCACTCGCTGCTGTTCAAGCGCCTGCACATCCACACCGTGCCGACGCTGCACTTCCACTTTGACGGTTCACTCGAACGCGGCATCGAGATGTCGCGCCTGATCGACGAAGCCAACGCCACGCGCGCCAAAGACGACTGACGATGGCAGAGCAACACACGCCCAAGCCGCAGAAACCGCCGCGCCGTGATGTGCATGGCGTGCTGCTGCTGGACAAGCCGATCGGCTGGTCGAGCAACGATGCGCTGATGCGCACCAAGCGACTGCTTTGGGCGAAGAAGGCCGGGCACACCGGTACGCTCGATCCGCTGGCAACGGGGCTGCTACCGCTGTGTTTTGGCGAGGCGACCAAGTTCTCACAGGATTTGCTCGACGCGGACAAGACGTACAAGACCATCGTGCGTCTGGGCATCAAGACGAGCACCGCAGACGCCGAAGGCGAGGTGCTGAGTGAGCGGCCGGTGTCGGTCACGCTCGCGCAGGTGCAGGCCGCCGTCGATCGCTTTGTCGGCGAAATCGACCAGGTGCCGCCGATGCACTCCGCGTTGAAGAAAGACGGCAAGCCGCTGTACGAATACGCCCGTGCCGGGCAGACGGTGGAGCGCGCCGCGCGCCGTGTGACGATTCACGCCATCGATGTGTTGGCGACGGATCTGGAGTCCGCCACGCCGACCATTACGCTGCGCGTGGCATGCAGCAAGGGCACGTATATCCGTACGCTGGGCGAGGATATTGGTGAGGCGCTGGGTTGTGGTGGGCATCTGGTCGCACTGCGCCGTACGCAAGTTGGCAATCTGACGCTGGAGGGGGCGGTGACGCTTGAAGCGTTGGAAGCCGTGCCGGAAGATCGGCGCGCGCCAATGCTGGCGCCTGTGGACGCGCTGCTGCAAACACTGCCGCGCGTGGAGCTGGATGCCGAAGATAGCCGTCGTTTCCTGCACGGTCAGCGCTTGCCACTACGACTGGCGTTGCCGAACGCTGAGCAGGTCCGTGTCTATGGCGTACGCGGTGATGTCGCCATCTCGTTGCTCGGCGTGGCCGTTTGGCGCGAAGGGGCCTTGAGGCCCGAGCGTCTCGTTCACCTCTGAGCTGCTGTTCTCGGCGGACAAGAAAAAGCCCGGTCGATTGGCCGGGCTTTTTGTTTGGGCGACGTTTCCGTCAGTGTGCGCCGGCTGCTGCTTCTGCACCACCGGCCGACTTCGCCGGCTTGGTCAGCCAGATGAAGCCGATCAGCCCGATGAACAGCACCGCCGAAATCCAGAAGATATCGTTGGCGCCGAGCATCGCGGCCTGCTGCGAGATCGTACGCTCGATCACGCCATTGGCCTGCAGGTTGGGCATGCCCAGTTGCGTGTACTGGTTGATCGACGACGTGTAGGCCGGGTTGTACGCGTTCGCATGCTCGACCAGCTGCGCGTGGTGCAGGGCAGAGCGGTTGTCCCAGATCGTGGTCGAGATCGACGCACCGATACCGCCGAACATGATCCGCACGAAGTTCGACAGGCCCGATGCCGCCGGAATTCGCTCGGGCGACAGGCCAGACAGGATGATCGACGTGAGTGGGATGAAGAACATCGCCATGGCTGCGCCCTGGATCAGCGTCGGGATCAGCAGCGTCCACGTATCGATCTGCGTGGTGAAGTGCGAGCGCATCCAGAACACCAGGGCGAACGTCAGGAACGCTGTCGTGGCTACCCAGCGCGCATCCATCTTCGGCAGATTCTTGCCGATGACGGGCGAGAGGATGATGGCGAAGATGCCAACCGGTGCCATGATCAGGCCCGCGTCCGTGGCGGTATAGCCGACGATGGTCTGCAGCCACAGCGGCAGGATCACCAGGTTGCCGAAGAACAGCCCGTACGCCACCGAGATGGCCACCACCCCAGCGCTGAAGTTGCGCCCCTTGAACAAGGTCAGATCCACCACCGGGTGGTCTTCAGTCAGCTCCCAGATTAAGAAGAAGGCGAAGCCCACGATGGCGACGACGGTCAGCACGACGATCTCTGTCGAATTGAACCAGTCGAGTTCCTTGCCGCGGTCCAGCATCAACTGCAGCGAGCCGACCCAGAGCACGAGCAATGCCAGGCCAATTTTGTCGATCGGCAGCGAACGCGTTTGCGATTCACGATCCTTGTAGATGACCCACGTTGCATACGCAGCCAGAATGCCCACCGGGATATTGATGTAGAAGATCCACGGCCAGCTCATGTTGTCTGAGATCCAGCCACCGAGGATGGGGCCCATCACCGGCGCAACGAGCGTGGTCATACCCCATAGCGCCAGGGCCATGGAACTCTTGGCGGGTGGATACGTAGACAGCAACAGCGCTTGCGACAGCGGAATCATCGGGCCGGCCACCGCGCCCTGAATGATCCGCGCCGTAATCAGCATGCCCATGTTGGGCGCCAGCCCGCACGCCCAAGACGACAGCACGAACAGGATGATCGACGTGATGAACAGGCGCACCTGTCCGAAGCGCTGCGTCAGCCACCCCGTGAGCGGCACCGAGATGGCGTTGGCCACCGCAAACGAGGTGATGACCCACGTGCCCTGGTTCGGCGCCACGCCCAGGTCGCCCGAAATGGCCGGGATCGACACGTTGGCAATGGACGAATCCAGCACGTTCATGAAGGTAGCCAGCGACAGCGCCACCGTACCGATCGCCAGTTTGGCGCCGGTCAGTGGTTGTGGCGGCTTGGGCGCGGCGGTTGCCATGCGTGTCAGACCTTGGGTGCGGGTTGCGATGCGGGCGCGGCGGCAGGGGCAACAGCGCCGGCTGCTGCCGGTGCCGCAGCGGCTGCGCGGCCACCGTTGGTAGCGATGATGCTGGCGATGACCTGATCGGCGTCCTTGCCGGCCTGGTCGTACACGTTGGTCTCCAGCGGTGATGCGGCCGGCGTGGAGGCCAGGCTCTGGCCGCCTTCGTCATGGATGTCGACCTTGGCGATCATCGACAGGCCCACGCGCAGCGGGTGGTCCTTCAGTTCCTTCGGGTCGAGCGACACGCGCACCGGCAGGCGTTGCACCACCTTGATCCAGTTGCCCGTGGCGTTCTGTGCCGGCAGCAGCGAGAACGCCGAGCCCGTGCCTGCCGAGAAGCCGACCACCTTGCCGTGGTACGTCACGCTGCTGCCGTACACGTCGGCTTCCAACTCAACCGGTTGGCCCACGCGCATGTGGCGCACCTGCACTTCCTTGAAGTTGGCATCGACCCAGAGTTGGTCCAGCGGCACGATGGCCATGAGCGGCGTGCCCGGCGCAACGCGCTGGCCAACCTGCACCGAGCGCTTGGCCACATAGCCCGTCACCGAAGCCGGCAGGCTCGTACGTGCATAGGCCAGATAGGCTTCACGCACCTTGGCGGCGGCCTGCAGCACGTTCGGGTGACGTTCCAGCGTCGTCTGCTCGGTCAGCACGCGGTTGCCTTGCAGTTGTTCCTTGGCGGTTTCAACGGCGGCCTCGGCGGCTTGCAGGGCAGTCTGTGCGTGCGAGATTTCTTCCTGCGACACGGCACCCGTGCCGGCAATCTGCTTGCGGCGCGCGAGGTCGTCCTTCGCCTTGGCGAGATCCGACTGCCGCTGTGCCAGCGCAGACGAATAGGCACTGGTGTTCGAGTACAGCGTGCGCACCTGGCGCACGGTCTGCGCGAGCGCGGCCTCAGACTGCTCCAGCGCGACGCGCGCATCGGCGCGGTCCAGTTCGATCAGCGGTTGGCCCGAGGTGACGAGCTGTGTGTCGTCAGCGCGGATGGCCACCACGGTGCCGGCCACCTGCGGCGTCACCTGAACCACGTTGCCTTGCACGTACGCATCGTCGGTGGACTCGAACCAGCGGCCATACAGGCCCCAGTAGAGGCCGTAGCCGACGCCGGCGACCACCAGTGCGGCAGCCAGCGTGGTCAGCATGCGCTTGCGTTTTCCGTTGCCATTGCCGTTCGGGGCGGCCGCTGCAGGCGCGGGGGCTGCGGACGGGGCGGCGGCTTGGGGCTTGTTGTCACTCATGATGTTGGCTCGAAAGAATGCGTTGGAACGGTCGGTTCAATTCAAATCAGCTATGCGACGGGGCCAGTTGCGCCGCCTCGCCGGTCGTCGGGTGTTCGCGCTTGGCGCCGGGCAGTTCTTCTGTCGTGTAGCCGCCGCCGAGTGCCTTGATCAACGCCATCTGCACATCCAGGCGACGCGCTTGCAGGTCGGTGGCGAGCTTGCGTTGCTGCAGCACCGTGGTCTCGGCATTCAGCACGGTGAGCTGCGTGCCCAGACCGGCGCCATAACGCGTGCGGGCCAGGCTGTACGAGCGCTCAGCTTCCGTCAGGGCGGTGCGCTGAATGGTGATCTGCGTATCGATGCTGTGCAGCGCGGTGATCTGGTCAGCCGTGTCATGCAGGGCTTCGGTCAGCGTCTGGTTGTAGCTGGCGACGGCCGCGTCATAGGTGGCGTACTTGCCGCGCAGGTTGGCGCGCAGCTTGCCGCCCTGGAAGATCGGCAGCTTCAGCGCCGGGCCGATGCCAAGCTGGCGCGAATTACCGAGCAGCAGGTTCTCAGGGAGGATCGACGCCACGCCCAGGAACGCCGTCAGGCTGATGTCCGGCAAAAACTCCGCCTTGGCCACGTCGATGTCTTTGGACGCGGCCTCGACACGCCAGCGCGCGGCCACAAGGTCCGGGCGACGGCCGATCAGGTCGATGGTCAGGTTGTTCGGTAGCTTGGGCGTGGTCTGTGCCAGCAGCGTTGGGCGGGTAATCGACAGGCCGCGGTCCGGGCCCTTGCCGAGCAGCGCAGCCAACTGGTCGCGTGCGAGTGCGATCTGCTCGTCGACTTGTTCCAGCTCGGTTTGCGCTGCGGCCACATTGGCGCGCGCTTGCGTGGTCTCGACCTGCGTATCCAGGCCGGCACGCAGGCGTTGGCCGGCGAGGTTGGTCAGGTCCTTGCGCTGGTCGATGGTGCGCTGGGCCACGTCGCGTTGGGCGTACAGCGCCGCCAGCTTGGCGTAGGTGCGTGCCACCGAGGTCGAGAGCATCAGCCGGGCGGCCTGGCTTTCAGCTTCCATCGCCTTGTCGTCAGACAGCGCGGCTTCCAGCGCGGAGCGGTTCTTGCCCCAGAAGTCCAGGTCGTAGCTCACGCCCAGCTGGATCTTCGATTCGGTGAACCAGTTGCCGCCCAGCGGCGTGCCTTCAAACAGGTCATACGAGGAAAGGCGCTGGCGCGTCATCTCGGCATCCAGGCCCACGCTCGGGTACAGGTTGCCGCGCACCACATCAGCCATCGCGCGCGACGCACGCACGCGGGCGAAAGCGACTTGCAGGTTGGGGTTGTCCTTGATCGCCTCGTCGACCAGCGCGTGCAGTTGCGGGTCGTTGAACTGGTCGACCCAGTTCATCGTCGGCCACTGGCCACCCTGCGAGGGCAGCGTTTGCGCGCTGGCCAGCTGCCCCGGTTGGGTCAGCGTCTGCGTGCTGTGCGAGTTGCCGAGGTTGGCGCAGCCGGCCAGCACGGCGAGCGTGACGGCGGAAAGCGCCAGCCCCAGGCGCGCTGGCCATTGCGCCCGCGTGTTGCCCGTGTGGCCGCGGGAGCCAAGTGCCTGGGAGGCGGAGTTCGAGGCGTTCATGTTGTTTGAGGTATCAGGCGATCGGGAGAGCGAAAAACGTTTGGTGCAATTCGGGCAGGTCGGCGTCAGTGATCAGCTGTGCGTAGGCGGTTGCCTTCGGTGGCGGCGCCGTTGTCGAGAATGCGCTTGAGAAGGCCGCGCAGTGTGTCAACGTCGGCGTGCGTGAAATCGGCAAAGAAGCGATTCAGCACATGGGTATAGATGGCCGGCATGCGGTCGGCCAGTTCGCGGCCGGCTGCGGTCAACTCCAGGTGCACGACGCGGCGGTCGGATTCACTACGCACGCGCTCGATCAGGCCGCGCTTTTCCATGCGGCTCAGCATGCGGGTCAGCGAGCCGATGTCGGTATTCAGTTCGCGGCCGAGGTCGGTGGCGGTCTGGCAGCGGCCGTTGGCGAGCAGCACCAGGCAGCTGGCCTGGGAATGCGTCACGTCCATCTGCGCGACTTCCTGCTCGATTGCCATGGACAGCGCCGTCTTGGCGCGCCCGACGAGGTAGCCCACGCTTTCGCACATGCGGTAGTCCTCCACCCGGAACAGGGCTCCGGTAGCTGCAACTTCGGTGGCGGGTCTTGTCTGTTCGGACATCTTATGTATGCACAATCATTGTCCGGACAAATATACGAATCTGCGCAGCAAACAGCAAGGTACTGAATGTGTGATTCCAGTTTTGGAAATAATGCGTGACTCATGGGTCGCTTTCGCAATATCCCTTCATAGATTCGTCAGGGTGTGTCATGTCTTGCGCATCGCAGCATGCTAGAATGTCAGGTTATTCCGCGAGCTGTTTTTGAGCTCGTGTCACGTCTTTTCGAGTTCACATCCCATGCGCGCGCTTCGCAACATCGCCATCATTGCCCACGTTGACCACGGCAAAACCACACTGGTCGACCAGCTCCTCCGCCAAGCCGGTACGTTCCGCGAGAACGAGCAGCTCACTGAGCGTGTGATGGATTCGAACGACATCGAAAAAGAGCGCGGCATCACCATCCTGGCCAAGAACTGCGCGGTCGAATACAACGGCACGCACATCAACATCGTCGACACCCCGGGGCATGCGGACTTCGGCGGTGAAGTGGAGCGTGTGCTGTCGATGGTCGACGGCGTGCTGCTGCTGGTGGATGCCGTGGAAGGCCCGATGCCGCAAACGCGTTTCGTGACGCGCAAGGCGCTGGCCCTGGGCCTGAAGCCCATCGTCGTGATCAACAAGGTCGACCGTCCGGGCGCACGTCCGGAGTGGGTGATCAACCAGACCTTCGATCTGTTCGACAAGCTGGGCGCCAATGATGACCAGCTCGACTTCCCGGTGGTGTACGCCTCGGGCCTGAACGGTTACGCCGGCCTGACTGACGACGTGCGCGAAGGCGACATGAAGCCGCTGTTCGAGACCATTCTCGACAAGGTGCCGCAGCGTAACGACGACCCGAACGGTTCGTTCCAGCTGCAGATCATCTCGCTGGACTACTCGAGCTACGTTGGCAAGATCGGCGTGGGCCGTATCACGCGTGGTCGCGTGCGTCCGCTGCAGGACGTGGTGGTCAAGTTCGGTCCGGAAGGCAACCCGATCAAGGGCCGCGTCAACCAGGTGCTGAAGTTCCGCGGCCTGGAGCGCGAGCTGGTGCAAGAAGCCGAAGCCGGCGACATCGTGCTGATCAACGGTATTGAAGAACTGGGCATCGGCTGCACCGTCTGCGCCCCGGACGCCCAGGACGCGCTGCCGATGCTGAAGGTGGACGAGCCGACGCTGACCATGAACTTCTGCGTCAACACCTCGCCGCTGGCTGGCCGTGAAGGCAAGTTCGTGACGAGCCGCCAACTGCGCGACCGTCTGGACCGCGAGCTGAAGTCGAACGTGGCACTGCGCGTGAAGGACACTGGCGACGACACGATCTTCGAAGTGTCGGGCCGTGGCGAACTGCACCTGACGATTCTGGTGGAAAACATGCGCCGCGAAGGCTACGAGCTGGCCGTGTCGCGTCCGCGCGTGGTGTTCAAGGAAATCGACGGCGTGAAGCACGAGCCGTTCGAGCGCCTGACCGTGGACGTGGAAGACGGCCACCAGGGCGGCGTGATGGAAGAGTTGGGCCGCCGCAAGGGCGAACTGCTCGACATGGCATCGGACGGCAAGGGCCGTACGCGTCTGGAATACCGCATTCCGGCCCGTGGCCTGATCGGCTTCCAGGGTGAGTTCCTGACGCTGACGCGCGGCACCGGCCTGATCAGCCACATCTTCGACGACTACTCCCCGGTCAAGGAAGGCGACCTGGGTGAGCGCCACAACGGCGTGCTGATCTCGCAGGACGACGGCGCTGCCGTGGCCTACGCGCTGTGGAAGCTGCAGGATCGCGGCCGTATGTTCGTGTCGCCCGGCGATGCGCTGTACGAAGGCATGATCATCGGTATCCACAGCCGCGACAACGACCTGGTCGTCAACCCGATCAAGGGCAAGCAGCTGACCAACGTGCGTGCGTCGGGTACCGACGAAGCCGTTCGCCTGGTGCCGCCGATCCAGATGTCGCTGGAATACGCTGTGGAATTCATCGCTGACGACGAGCTGGTGGAAGTCACGCCGAAGAGCATCCGCCTGCGCAAGCGTCACCTGAAGGAACACGAGCGCAAGCGCGCATCGCGTGAAGAAGCGGTCTGATCGACGGTCGATCTGCCAAGAAGAACGCCCCGAGGTTTCGGGGCGTTCTTTTTTTCGTCTGGCGTTGGCGCCGAGCGCTATTCCTGAATGTGGGCGAATGCTTGTGCCAAGTCGTCGATCAGGTCTTGCGGATCTTCCAGGCCGATATGCAAACGGACGATCGGGCCTGCGAGAGACCAATCCGTGCACGTACGCGTGCCGACCACGTTGCTGACGGTCGCCAGGCTCTCGAAGCCGCCCCAGGAGGCGCCGATGCCGAACAGCGCGAGTGCATCGACGAAGCGTCCGGCGGCTTGCGCGTCTGCTTGGGCGAATTCGAACGAGATCAGCCCGTTGGTGCCGGTGCAATCGCGTTGCCACAGCGCGTGCCCAGGATCTTCGGGGAGGGCGGGGCAGAAGACGCGCGCCACCTCCGGACGCGCGATCAGCCAGTGCGCGACTGCAAGCGCGTGGCGCTCATGCATCGCCAAGCGCGCGCCCAATGTGCGCGTGCCGCGCAACACGAGATAAGCGTCGTCGGGGCTGACGGCCACGCCCTGGGCGTCGCACATCGTGGCGAGCGGTTGCCAGCTGGCTTGCGTGGTGGTGACGGTGCCCATCATCACGTCGGAGTGGCCGCTGAGGTACTTGGTTGCCGCCATGACCGACACATCCGCGCCGAGCGTGAGCGGGCGGTATTGCACGCCCGAGCCCCACGTGTTGTCGGCGACGACCAGCGCGCCATGGCGATGTGCGATCTCGGCCAGCGCGGGTAAGTCGCACATCTCGTAGACAAGCGAGCCGGGGCACTCCACGTAGACGAGTTTGGTCGTTGGACGGAGCTGCTGTGCGACGTCGGTGCCGTCTGCGCGGAAGTAGCTGACTTCCACGCCCCAGGGCCGCAGGAACGTATCGACGAAATGGCGCAGCGGCTGATAGACGCAATCGGCAATCAGCACGTGATCACCGGGGCGCACGAAAGCCAGAAAGACCATCGAGATGGCGGCGAGGCCCGTGGGGAAGAGCCGCGTTCGATAGCCGCCTTCGAGCTGCGCGACAACGTCTTCCAGCGCAAAGCCCGTTGGGTTGCCGCGTGCGCCGTAGGTGAACATCCGCTCGGTGCCGCGACGGCGGCGCGCGTCGTTCATGGCGTCCATCGAGTCGAACAGCACGGTGGAGGCGCGCACGACCGGCGGGTTGACGGCCCGGCCGCCCTCAAAGGCCGGCGAAGTGCCGCCCTTGACCAAGCGGGTGGCCAATCGTGGCTCCGTTTTTTGCGATGACATGGTGCGTAGACCCCGTTGGTTGCGTGTCATGGCTGCGTGGCACCGGTGCCCACGCGGAAGGCGCCGAGTTCCTGCGCATCGAGCTGGGCGAGCAGGCCGGTCTCCCAGGCCAGGTATTGCCGGGCCGCAGCCTTGTTGCCGTCATGCCGATCATGCACGAAGAAGAGGTAGTCGATGCAGTCGGCGTCGGGCGGGACGTTCTCGGCACCTTCGGTGGCATGGCCTGCAGCTGTCCACGCGGCAAAGCCGCCGGCGAGCAGTTTGATGCGCGATGTGGTGTGCCACTCAGCGGCAACGAGTTCTGCGATGCGCGGGTCGTCGGCAATCAGTACGGTATCGCGGTCGGCCGCCAATGCTGGCAAGCGCGGGCGAATGGCCCACGTGGCGCCCGGCACATGCGCACGGCGGAAGGCCATGCTCGGCCGAAGGTCGACCACCTGAACGGTGCCAGCCGCAAGCGCACCGGCGAGTGCATCTGCGCTGATCTCCGGCAGCGGTTGCTGCGAGACCGGGGCGGGAATGGGCAACGCCGCATCGCTCGCCAACCCCTCATGTAGCCCGCCATGCAACACGTAGGCATCGTGACCGAGTTGCCGCAGCCAGCCGGCGACGATCGGCGCGCGTACGCCGTCAGCATCAAACAGCACAAGGCGGGCATGGCGTACGCCGACGTATTGGTCGGTCGCTTGGATCAACTGGCCGCCCGGCGCATGCTGCGCGCCTGGCAGGCTGCCGGTGGCGAATTCTTCTGGCGTGCGGACATCGCACAGGAACACGCTGTGTTCGCCTTGTGCAGCCCAGCGCGCGAGCATTGCTGCATCCACTTCCGGCACAGCAAAGCGGGTCGCCAGTTGCTGGCTGGCCTCGCGCATGTCTTTGACCGTGGCCGGCGTCACCGTGTCGGGGTAACGGCGTGTGCTGCCGTGCTCCAACGGGAGGTCCTCCAGAAACCAGCCTTGCGTGCCGTTCTCCAGTGCCATCACCGGGTTGGGGATGCCGAGGTTGATCAGCGTTTGCGCGCCGATGATGCTGCGCGTGCGGCCCGCGCAATTGACGACGATCGGTGTCTCCGAGTCCGGTACGAGTTCGCGGACGCGGTAGCCGAGTTCGCCGTTGGGGCAACAGATCGACGACGGAATCGTCATCTTCAGGTATTCGCTGACAGGGCGACCGTCGAGGATGACGACCGCATCGCCACGCTCGCGCATGGCGGCAAGTTCGCGTGCGGTGACGCGCGGCGTGTGATACGCCATCTCGACGAGTTCGCCGAACGTCTTGGAGGGCACGTTGACGCCGGCAAACAGCGTGAAGCCGGCGCGCGTCCAGCCTTGCGCGCCGTCTTGCAGCACGTGCACATCGGTGTAGCCGATGGCGGCAAGGCGTTCGGCAGCGCGAGCGGCAACGCCGTCGTTGTCATCATAGACGACCATGCGTACCGCGCGGCGCGGCGCCAGGCGTGGGGCGTCGATCTCCAGGCGGCTGTAGGGCAGCGGGATGGCGTAGAAGAGATGGGCTTCACCGTACTGGCCGTGCTCGCGCACGTCGAACAGCGCGATCTCAGCGCCGTCGTGCAGCCACGCTTTCAGGGTCTGGGCGGTAACGAACGATGTCATATCGATGCGGGATCGAATAAAAAGGGTGAGCGCGGTCCTCCGCGCACGCAGCGCGGATTTCAAGCAACGCGTTTTGGGTTGAGGCTGGCCGGTTAGCGGCGCGTCTTCACGCCGATGCCCATGGTCTGGTAACGGCCAGTCGCCAGGTCAAACGTGATGCGCTCGCTGAGCGTCTCAAGCGCGCGCCCGTACATGTGCAGATGGCGGATCGGCGCTTCGCCCTTGATCTCGACGGCGTGGATGTCTTCGGCCGCCAGCGCGATGCCGGTGCCGGGTTCGACGACAACGGTGCCGGTCATCTCCAGCGTGCCGACGCCGGGCGTGGCGCGATCGTCGGTGCGGCGGTAGACGTAGTTGTATTCCGTGCCATCCACCGCGGCGATGCAGGCCCACGTGGTGTGGTTGTGCGGCGTGATCTTCTTGCCGGGACGCATGACATTCAGATACAGCGCGTAGGTCTGGTCGGCATCTTCGTGGATCAGGTAGCGGGCTTGCAGCTCACCGTCGGTCGGCGGTGGGAAGTCGGCTTCCTGCCAAAGCTCCGCGCGCGCGGCGAGCCCTTTGACTTGTTTGAGCACATCGGCCAGTGCGGGGCGCGTTTCGCCTTCCGGGGCGAGCGCGGCTTTCATGGCTGCAATGGCATCGTTCACGGCTGCTTGGCGTTGTTGAGGAAGCGAGGTGGACATCAGTGATTTCTCCTGGCGAGTTTGGGCGCGTTGGGTGTTGTTATGGTTGTGGGTTTCAGGCGACCAGCGCGGCAGCCAACGGTGCCGGACGCAGGACGTCTTGCAGAAAGCGCTGGGCGCGTGCGTGCTTCGGGCGGCTGAAGAACTGGTCCGGCGGCGAGTCCTCCAGCAACGCGCCTTGGTCCATGAACCAGACGCGGCTCGATACATCGCGCGCAAAGCCCATCTCGTGGGTGACGATCATCATCGTGAGGCCGTCGTCGGCCAGCTCGCGCATGACGTGCAGTACCTCCTGCACCATCTCGGGGTCGAGCGCGCTCGTCGGCTCGTCGAACAGCATGAGCGGCGGCTTCATCGCCAATGCGCGTGCAATGGCCACGCGCTGTTGCTGGCCGCCTGAGAGGTTGGCCGGCATCGCGTCGATCTTGTGCGCGAGCCCGACCTTGGCGAGCAGCGTTTCTGCCTGAGCCATCGCCTCGTCGCGCGACATGCCGAGCACCTTGGTCGGCCCGAGAATCAGGTTCTGCCGCACCGACAGGTTCTGGAACAGGTTGAAGTTCTGGAACACAAAACCGATGCGCGCGCGCAGCTGGTTGACGCGCACGTCGCGCGCATGCACGTCGCGCCCGTCAAAGCGGATGCAGCCGCCCTGGATGGCTTCCAGCCGGGTGACTGTGCGGATCAACGTGGATTTGCCCGAGCCCGACGGCCCGCACACGACCACGACTTCGCCGCGCTCGATGGTGGCGTCGATACCTTTGAGCGCGTGGTAGTCATCGTAGTACTTATCGACGTTTTCAAATGCCAGCATGGGATGTTGTCTCCGGCAAGGGTTTGTTCCTAGGCAAGCCCAGCGCGACGGCGGGCGATGCGGCGCTCCAACTGCCCGGCAAAGCGGGAGATGGCGAAGCACAGCACGAAATAGAAGGCGGCCAGCACGAGAAAGGTCTCCAGCGGCTTGGTCAGCGTGATGGTGTTGACCTGGGCGGCCGAGTAGGTCAGCTCCGGCACGCCAATCACATAGGCAAGCGACGTCGCCTTGATGATCGACACGAACTGGTTGACGATCGACGGCAGCATGTTGGCCAGCGCCTGCGGCAGTTGCACGTAGCGCATGCTCTGCAGCCATGACAGGCCGTTCGAGCGCGCGGCTTCCATCTGGCCGCGCGACAATCCTTCGAGCCCGGCGCGGACGATCTGCGCAAGGAATGCGCTTTCGTACACGATGATGGCGCATACGGCCGTCGTGAATGCCGATACCTCCGTGCCAACCACCAGCGGCACCGCAAAGTACGCCCAGAAGATGATCATCAACAGGGGGATGCCGCGTACCAGGCGTGTCCAGACGCCCGCACATTTGCGCAGCCAGTTGCAGGGGCTGACCTGTGCCAAGCCGATCAGCACGGCAATCGGAAACGACATCACCAGCCCCAACACCGACAGGATGAGCGTGACGGCGACCCCGCCCAGCGGGCCATTCGGCCACGCACCTACCAGAAACAGCGCCAGATAGTCATGCAGGATTTCAAGCATGGCGTCAGACCCCCAGTGGCGTCGTGCGACGCTTGGCAACCCGATCCGACAGCGACATCAACGCCAGCGTGCCGAGCAGATACAGCAGCGTGGCGATGAGGAATACGTCGAAGGTGCGGAAGGTGAGGTTGTCGATCTGCCGCGTGCGGTAGAGCAACTCATGCACCCCGATGGCCATCGCCAGCGAGCTGTTCTTGAACAGCAGCAGCGCCTGGTTGAGCAGCGCCGGCAGTGCCACGCGAATCCCCTGCGGCAGGATCACGTAACGCAGCGACTGCAGGTGCGTCAGTCCGATCGACCACGCGGCTTCCTGCTGCGTATGTGGAATGGCACGCAGCCCGGAGCGCAGGTCTTCGGAGATGAACGCACCCGAGTTCAGCGCCAGCGCAATGGCCGCGAAGAAGAACTCGGTGTTGCCGGCGTTGATCCACTCCCTGAGTGATTCGGGCAGCAACTGCGGCACGCCGAAGTACCACACCAGGATCTGCACCAGCATCGGTACGTTGCGGTGGTACTCCACGATCACGATGACGAACGCTTTGAACGCGCGCACCGGCAGCGCACGCAACGTGGCCAGCGAAATACCGACTGCGATGGCCAGCAGGCCCGAGACGACAAACAGACGCAGGGTGGTCAGGATGCCGTCTCGGAAGAGGCGCAGGTAGCCGTCTTCGAGCAGGAACGAGAGATCGAACATGTCGGCGGCCCGTGGGTTACTGGGCCTTGATCGGTTCGACCTTGTAGTCGCGCGAGAACTTGTAGACCGACTTGGCGCCGAGCCATTTGTCGAAGCTCGTCTGCAGGCCGCTGGATTGATCGTAATCCGCTAGGACCTTGTTGATGGCGGCCATCAGGGCGGGCTCGTTCTTGTTCATCACCACGCCCCAACGCTCTTCATAGACCGGTGCCGTCAGCAGGCGATATTGCTGCCCGCCTTTCTGCGCCGCCTCATTGGCAAAGCGCGCCAGCACGAGTTGCCCCGCCACCAGCCCATCAACCTTGCCTTGCTGCAGGGCCAAATATGCCGACGAAATATCGTGGAACGTCAGCAGGCGTGAATCCGGCAGGCGCGTGACCGAGACCGCTGCCGAACTGGAGCCTTCCGACGCGGCGATCTTCTTGTTGGCGAGCTGGTCCAGCGTCTGAATGGGCGAATCCGCACGCACCAGCACACGGATAGGCGCAACGAAATACTGGTTGCTGAAATCGACTTGGTTTGCGCGGGCAGGCATCCATGCCACAGCGGCGGCCAGCACATCCACGCGATGCGTCTTCAACTCGGGGATGCGCGCGTCGGTCGACAGCGCGGGGTGCTCAAGCTTGACCCCGAGCCCCTGGGCCAGCGCACGGCACACGTCGACATCAAAGCCCACGATCTGGCGCGTGGCGGCGTCAGGAAAGGCATAGGGTTCACTGGCATTCTGCGTGCCACACACCAGGGTGCCGCGTGACTTGATGTCAGCCAGCGCATCGGCGTGTGCGAAGTTTGCCAAGGTCAGGGCGGCCATCATCCCGGCCGCGACGTTTCGTGCCCACATGTCTTTCCTCCTTTGTATGAAACGGGTCCAACGCTTGACCGCTTGCCCAGCGGCCCGGGTGTCTGCCTGAATTACTTCAGTTTTGTTTGGGTTTTCTGCAGGTTATCGGCCAAAATTACCCAGGACAATTTAATAATTGGCCTGAATCCATTAGAGGCTCTGAAGTGTTCGGGCAAAGACAACGCGATGCGGAACCTGGATATCGACCTGCTGCGCACCTTCGTGGCGATTGCGCAGCATGAAACCTTTGCCGCAGCCGCTGCGCGCGTGGGGCGGACGCAATCTGCCGTCACCCAGCAGATGCAGCGTCTAGAGGAGGAGATGGGGTGTGCGCTGTTCGAGAAGCGCGGCCGTCACAAGATGATGACGCCGGATGGCGTTCGGCTCGTCGCCTATGCGCACAAGATCCTGGCATTGAATGACCAGGCCGTGCAGGTGATCCAGACGGGTGGTCCGGCTGAGAAGATCCGCATCGGCTCGCCACACGACGTGGCGGATTCGATCCTGCCAAACCTGCTGCGCAGGTTGTCCAAGCTCTCGCCTGAGTTGCAGATGGAAATCAACGTCGGCCGCAGCCCGTTCCTCATGGACGCACTGCGCGACAAGACGCTCGATCTGGCGATCTCCACCCGCTATGACGATGCCTTTCCGGGCATCAAGCTGCGGACGTCGCCCATGGTGTGGATCTGCGCGGAAGACTTCATCTTCAATTCCGCCGCGCCGGTGCCGCTGGTGATGGCGGATGAGTTGAGCCTGTTCCGCCAGCTATCGATCGAGTGCCTGGATGCGCACCATATTCCGTGGCGCACGAGCTATCTCTCGCCAACCCTGACCGGCATCCGGGCCGCGATCAGCGCCGGGCTGGGCGTGACCGCACGCACGACTGAACTGCTCGACGCAAACATGCGCGTGCTGACCGAGGCAGATGGCTTGCCGCGCCTGCCGGAAGTCGCGTTCTACCTGTATGTGCAGCCGACGTGCACGAGCCCGGTGTTGCGCGAGCTGTTTGATTCGACCAACCATATCGCGACGCGCTTCGGGCCGCCGTTCATGTGAGCGGCATCGCTTCGGCCGTCATCGTCGAACGCGGGCTGCGCCACTCGGGCGGCTTCCACAGATAGCGGAGGTCCCGATCACGAAGCACATCCGCCCACATGTCGCGCCACTCGTGGAAGGTGAGGGTAATTGGGTTGTGCGTATGGACTTGCCGCGTGATGCCGAACACGGGCGCTTCTTCTTCGGGGACAAAGCTGCCGAACATGCGATCCCAGATGGTCAGCACACCGGCGTAGTTTCGGTCGATGTACTGTGGGTTCTTGGCGTGGTGCACACGATGCACAGACGGCGTGTTGATGTATTGCCCGAGCCAGCGCCAGAAACCCGCGTAGCGTGAATCCAGTGCACCCAGCCGCGTGTGCACGAAGAACTGGAACGCCAGGTTCAGGCCCACGGCCAGGATCACCCAATCCGGCGTAAAGCCGATCCACGCGAGCGGAATCCAGAACAGCCACATCCCCGAGATGGGGTAGGTCAGACTCTGGCGGAAGGCAGTCGAGAAGTTCATGCCTTCCGACGAGTGGTGCGTCACGTGTGATGCCCACATCCAGCGCACGCGATGGCTGGCGCGATGGAAGAAGTAGTAGAGAAAATCCTGCAGCAGCAGGAGCAGGGCGAACGACCACCATGTCTCGGGCACCGCGCGCAGGCCGTGGCTGTACGTCCATGAATAGACTGTCTTGACCATCAGCCACAGGAAGAACGCATCCGACGCCTGGTGCATCAGTGCGAGGCAGGCGTTTGAAACGGTGTCCTTCAGGCTGTAGACGGACGGATCGCGCTTGCGCCAGTACCAGGCCTCCGCACCGATGGTCAGCAGGAAGACCGGCGCGAAGGCCAGCAGGATCAGGCCTGGGTCAAAACTGGATGCGCCCGGGGCGCCGTTGGCAGGATTCATTGATTGTTGTGGTGTGTGTTGTCTCCAACTCGCAGATATACGCCCAACATCTGCGCCGCGAAAGAGGGTGCGCTAGAGCCCTTCCTCGCTTGCGCGGTGCGTCGTGTACAGTGCGACCCGTCATTCCCAAAACACAACACGAGACACATGCAATCCACTGCTCCCGCCGCGCCCCAGACTGACGTCCAGCCCAACGTGATCGCTGAAGTACGCGGTGGCATCGGCTGGCTGACGCTGAACCGGCCGCAGGCGCTCAATGCACTGTCGCTGGAGATGATCCGCGCGATGTCACATGCGTTGATGGCCTGGCAGCACGATCCGGCAGTCCACGCCGTCATCCTGCGCGGCGAGGGCGGCAAGGCCCTGTGCGCGGGTGGCGACATCCGTTTCTTCCACCGCGCCGCCACGGCGGGCGACCCGCAACTGGTTACGTTCTTTACCGAGGAATACCGCCTCAACCACCTGATCTTCCAATACGCCAAGCCCTACATCGCGCTGATGGACGGCGTGGTGATGGGCGGTGGCATGGGCATCTCGCAGGGCGCGTCGCTGCGCGTGGTGACCGAGCGCACGAAGATGGCCATGCCTGAGACCAACATCGGCCTGTTCCCCGATGTGGGCGGCGGCTGGTTCCTGGCGCGCGTGCCGGGCCATGTGGGCGAATACCTGGGCGTGACCGGGCAGATGATCGAGGCGGCAGATGCGCTGTCGATCGGCCTGGCGGATTGCCATGTCACGACTGAGGCGTTGGCCACCGTCGTGCAGCGCTTGCGCGAAGGGGCTTGGCAGAGTGCCGAGCAGATCGTCGCGTGCTTCACCGAAGCGGCAACCGCGCCGGGCGCCGCCAAAGCGCTTATTGGTCCGCACCGCACCGCAATTGACGCGTGCTTTGGTCAAGCAACCGTCCCCGCCATTCTGGCCGCACTGGCTGACAGTACCGATGCCGACTGGGCTGCACAGACCGCAGCTCACATGGCCAAGCGTTCGCCGATGATGATGGCCGTGACGCTGGAATTGATCCGCCGCGGCCGCCATACCACGCTGGCCGACGAACTGCGTCGCGAGTTGGACATGATGACGCACGTGTTTGCTGAAGGCGACGGTGTCGAAGGTATTCGCGCACTCGCTGTCGACAAGGACCATTCTCCCAAGTGGAAGCACGCGGGCATCGATGCTGTGCGTGACGATGAGGTGGCCGCCTTCTTCGTCTCGCCCTGGCGCCGTGAGCAGCACCCGCTGCTGGGGTTGTCGGACTAGAAACCGGTAAACTGCGCGCCTGAATTGAACTGTTGATTTTGCTGTGACCGCTGAACGCCCCACGCCGAACCCACGTCGCCTGTCCGTCGCGCCCATGATGGACTGGACGGACCGCCACTGCCGTTTTTTCCATCGTCAGATCTCGCACCACACCTGGCTCTACACGGAAATGGTGACAACCGGCGCGCTGCTGCACGGCGACGTACCACGCCACCTCGACTTTGATGAGGTCGAGCACCCCGTGGCGCTCCAGCTTGGCGGCAGCGAACCCGGCGATCTGGCACAGGCTGCACGCCTCGGCGAGCAGTGGGGTTACAAAGAGATCAACCTCAATTGCGGTTGCCCGTCCGAGCGTGTGCAGCGTGGTGCGTTCGGCGCGTGCCTCATGGCCGAGCCCAAGCTGGTGGCCGAAGGTGTCAAGGCGATGCGTGATGCAGTATCGATTCCGGTCACGGTCAAGCATCGCATCGGCATCGACGCCGTCGAGACCTACGACTTCGTGCGCGATTTCGTCGGCACCATCGCTGAAGTCGGTTGCGAGACGTTCATCGTCCATGCGCGCAACGCCATCCTGAAAGGCTTGAGCCCGAAGGAAAACCGCGAGATTCCGCCGCTGCGCTACGAGGTCGTCTACCAGCTCAAGCGCGATTTCCCACATCTGGAGATCCTGCTCAACGGCGGCGTACAGACGCTGGAGCAGATCGACACGCACCTTGCACACGTCGATGGCGTGATGATCGGCCGCGAGGCGTATCACCATCCGCATCTGATGGCCGCGTTTGACGCGCGTTATTACGACGCCGGCACGCAAGCCCTCACGCGCGCCGAGGTGGAGGACGCGATGATTGCCTACGTCGGTCGCTGGGTGGAGCGTGGCGGTTATGCCGGCGCGGCGGTGCGGCACATGCTGGGGCTGTATCGCGGCGTGGCGGGTGCGCGCGGCTGGCGGCGTGTGCTGTCGGACTCCAAGGCGCTTGCTCGCGTCAGGACGCTGGCGGATGCCCATGCACTGTTTGATGAGGCGCGTGCGCACTTGCGGCGGGGTGATGAATCGGGCGAGGAGGCGGTCGCAGCATAAATTGCAGCACCCCCTAGTCACACCGACAGAATGCTCGTATAATTTCGTTTTTCGCCGAGCAGTAGTCAGTTTGTACTGTTCGTACGACGGTGGCCGTAGCTCAGTTGGTAGAGTCCCAGATTGTGATTCTGGTTGTCGTGGGTTCGAATCCCATCGGTCACCCCAAAGTTTCAGTAGAAAAGCCCGCTTCTGCGGGCTTTTTTGCGTTCAGGCGTCTGCGACTACCGTCCCCTGGTGGTACACGACCTTCCAGCCGTCTGCGGTGCGTCGCCAAAGCGTTGCCCGGCGTGTCGTGCGATTCGACTGCACCAGCGTGTACGTCAGCAGATAGTTGTCCGGCGCGATCTCCTGGCAGCGGAAGTCCCGCGTTTGCCAGAATTCTTCCCCGATGTGTCCATGCCGGGCATCCAGCACGCCGAGCACGTAGCTGCGGCTATAGCGCTGGCCTGAGGCGCCGGTTTCCCAGAAATCCTCCGTGGTCATGCGCTCGAAATCTTCGCGGCGAGTACCGAATTCCGGCCGGTGGAAGATGGGCTCGCGCCGGCGCAATTCTTCCAGCACGTCAAGCAGCGTGGGGGCGGTGTCCAGACACGGTTCCATGTGGCGAGCCTCCTGGGAAAGCACCAAGCATAACCCGCAACGCTGCACGGCCCGAGCAGCCGGGGTTGTGGCACTGCACAATGCGCACATCAGGCATCGCCCCTATGATGGCGCCTTCGCCTTTTTCGGAAACGTTTCAATGCAACGCACTGCTCGCACTGTCCATATGGGTCTGTCCTCGCTGACGGTCGTCTTGTCACTCGCGTTCGGTACCGGCGCCTTTGCTGTCACGCTCCAAAAACCTCAGCTTGACGCGCTGGTCGCGGCGGAGCAATCCAAGGCTTCGGCTGACCTGAATAGCTTCCTGGCTGCCGCGGCCAAGGCGGATCCGCAGGTTGCAGGCAGCGTTGCCGCGTATCAGAAAAAGGCTGCGCTGACGGGCGATGATCTCGTCAACATCGGCCGCCTGCTCGGTGTCTATAACCGTTTGCACAATCAGCAAGCCGTGATTGGGTCGATCGAGAAGATGGTCGCGCTGCCCACCGTGCGCGACGACAAGGTTCCGCAGCATGAGAACCCTGCCATCGTGGCGTTCGGCAAGCTGATCGAGGGCATGGCCAATGACTTCGGCCTGAAGTATCGCAACGTCGACAATCGCGTGTTCGAAGTCACGCTGCCCGGCACCGGCTCGGACGAATTCGGCATCCTGACGCACGCCGACGTCGTGCCTGCCAAGGCCGAAGAATGGGTGCTCAGCGATGGCACCAAGCTCGATCCGTTCAAGGTCACGCGCGTAGGCAGCCTGCTGTACGGTCGCGGCACCATCGACGACAAAGGCTCGATTGCCGCGGCGCTGTATGCCATGAAGACGGTCAAGGACAGCGGTGTACCGCTCGCGCGCACGATCCGTCTGATGATCGAGACCACGGAAGAAACCGGCGGCGATGGCATGAAGTACTACCGCGAGCGCACGCAACTGCCGGCGTACAACATCGTGCTCGACAGCAAATATCCGGCCGTGGTGGCGGAAAAGGGCACGGGCGCGCTGAAGGTGTTCTTCCCGGCTCAGGCTGGCGATGCTTCGCGTACGGCCATTGCTTCGATGACGGGCGCGGCGTCGGCCAGTTCCATCCCGCAGACGGCGACCGCCACGCTTAAGGGGGGTGATCTGGGTGTGGCCGCCGCCGCGCTCGAAGCCAAGCGCGATGCCTTTGTAAGCAGCCTGGCCGCGCAGGGCAAGTTCTCGATCGACATCACGCGCAATGCGGACAGCATTGTCGTGAAGGTCACTGGCACGTCGGCGCACGGTTCGCGTCCGGAAGAGGGTGTCAACCCGCTGCCGCGCCTGGCGCTGTTCCTGCGCGCAGCAGATATTGGCTTGGCCGACAACGCCTACGCCCACGCAGTGCGTTACCTCGCCGACCTGTACGGCACCGATTACCTAGGTAACACCATGGGCCTCGCCTACAAGGACGACTTCATGGGCCCGTTCACCATCTCGCCCACCGTGATCGGCGACAAGAACGGCCGTGTGGAGGTGACCGCCAACGTGCGCATGCCGCGCGGCAAGACGCCCGATGCGCTGCGCGGTGAGATCGCCGGCAAGATCAACGCATGGGCCAACACCAACCACGTCGCGCTGGAAATCAACCACGACCAGGGCAACTGGATGGCGCGCGATCCGAAGGGCGCCTGGCTGTCGACGCTGCTCAATATCTACGGTGACACGACTGGCCTAGACGCCAAGCCCGTGCCAACTGCGGGCAGCACGACCGCCAAGCTGATGCCGAATGCCATCAACTTTGGCCCGGCCATGCCCGGCAAGAAGTACACCGCACACAACGCCAACGAGTACAAGGAAGTGCCGGATCTCGATCTGGACATGCAGATGTTCACCGAGATGCTGGTGCGTATCGGCAACCTGCCGTCGATGCAGTAACTGCCGTACGATCGCCATGAAGATCATCCGCGCGAAATCGTTCACTGCAGAGCGTGCCTGGGGTGCGCTCGACATCGCCAACATGGGCGGCATCACGACGCGCCTGCATTGGACTGATCACCCTTACCGCTGGCACGTGAACGATGGCGAGGAAGTCTTCGTGGTGCTCGACGGAATCGTCGACATGCACTATCGAGAAGCCGGCGAAGAGAAGGTTGCGGCGCTGGAGCCGGGCGACATCTTCTTTGCGGGCATTGGCTGCGAGCACGTGGCACATCCGCGCGGTGCGGCGCGGATTCTCGTCGTGGAGAGGGCCGGCAGCGTCTAGTTGCTGGCCGGGGCCGCCGCGGCGAAAAAAAAGCCCGCGGTCAGCGGGCTTCGAATTCAGCGATCTCAATTGCCCCTGAGGGCACTAGCAATACTACTGTCACGCACGCCAAACAAAATCCGGGTAAACGTCCGTTTTGCCAGCGAAACACATCGCGAATGTGGCGCTGCGTCAACATGTGGACAGAAAAAACAGCCCGCTCAAATGGCGGGCCGAAAATCAGTTGAAGAAAGCCCTGTCCTCAGGGCCCGGCCAGTGTATGAAATCAGTTGCGGCGGCAGCATTGGGGAATGCCCTGATCGGTGCCACCATCTGATGCATTGGTGTCAACAACGCTCGGCACCCGCCGGGCGCGCGGCTGCTGGAATGGCGTCCAGCATGCGGCAGATCGCGGCCATGCTGCCGACCATCGTACGGCGTTGTTCCCCTTGATAGATGCGCACGCCTTGGGTTTGGCGATAGGGCACCGGATGTACCGGGCGGCGGGAAGACATCGATCCGAGTCGCATGGCAGACCTCGTGAGTTCAGGTGAAAAAGCGGGCGGCAAGACGCCGCCCCGGCGAGCCAATGGCTCACCTCCGGGTAGCACAAAACAGCGAAGGAAACGGCGCGGGTGCGCCTGAGACTTACGGGGCGGCTGGCCGGATCAGGCCAACAGCCAAGCCTTCCAGGTGGAACTCATCGCGATCCAGGTCGACGTGGATCGGCTCAAAATCCGGGTTCTCGGCAATCAGCTCAACATGACGGCCTTTGCGCTGGAAGCGCTTGACCGTGACGTCGTCGCCCAGGCGCGCGACGATGATCTTGCCGTTGGCGGCTTCGGTAGCGCGCTGCACGGCCAGCAGGTCGCCATCCAGAATGCCAGCGTCGCGCATACTCATGCCGCGCACCTTCAGCAGGAAGTCGGGCTGGGTAGAGAACAGCGACGGATCGACCTGGTACTGCCGATCAATATGCTCGGCAGCCAGGATCGGGCTGCCTGCAGCCACGCGGCCAACCAGCGGCAGCGTCAATTGCATCAACCCCATCGACGGCAGCGAGAACTGATGCTGGGTGGCATCGGCGCCTGTCGCCCGCAACCGGATGCCGCGCGAGGCCCCCGGTGTCAGTTCGATCACGCCCTTGCGCGCCAGTGCCCGCAGGTGTTCTTCGGCGGCATTGGCCGACGAGAAACCGAACTCCGCGGCAATCTCGGCGCGGGTGGGCGGAAAGCCGGTGCGCTGGATTGTCTGGCGGATCAGGTCGTAGATCTGTTGCTGGCGGGGGGTGAGGGTGGCCATGGATGCACTGTATATCTGAACAGGTGCTGTGATTTTATACAGTGATGCGGGAAGCGCAAGTGATTTCGTTGTGACGTGTTGCGCGAGCACGCCGTCACCTCTGATCCACGTCAAAACCTATGCGGCTGGTTAGAAGCTTATGCGCAATCGATGCAGGCGCAGGCGGAGCGAATCGCATAAAATCAAGGCCTTGACCGATTTTGCACCGCCATAAAGCCTCCTTGGGCTGGCCCGAACGTCACTATGTCCGCTTTCAATCAAGAGACCGTTCTGAGCGTCCATCACTGGAACGACTCGCTGTTCAGCTTCAAGACCACGCGCGACCAGGCGCTGCGCTTCCATAACGGCCATTTCGTCATGATCGGTCTGGAAGTCGAGGGCAAGCCGCTCATGCGCGCTTACAGTATCGCCAGCCCGAACTATGAAGAGCATCTGGAGTTCTTCAGCATCAAGGTGCAGAACGGCCCGCTCACGTCGCGCCTGCAGCACCTGAAGGTGGGCGACAAGCTGCTGGTGAGCAAGAAGCCGGTCGGCACGCTCGTGCTGGACGACCTGCTGCCTGGCAAGAACCTCTACCTGTTCGGCACCGGCACCGGTCTGGCACCGTTCATGAGCATCATCCAGGACCCCGACACCTACGAGCGCTTCGAAAAGGTTGTGCTGCTGCACGGCGTGCGCCAGGTGAGCGAACTCGCCTATGCCGACTTCATCACCAGCGAGCTGCCGAACAACGAATTCTTCGGCGACCAGGTGCGCGACAAGCTGATCTATTACCCGACTGTTACGCGCGAGCCGTTCCGCAACATGGGTCGCCTGACCGACCTTGTCGACAACGGCAAGCTGTCCGCCGACATCGGCCTGCCGCCGATGGACCCGGCCGTGGATCGCGCCATGATCTGCGGCAGTCCGGCTATGCTGGAAGACACCTGCAAGCTGCTCGACGCGCGTGGTTTCAAGATTTCTCCGCGCATGGGCGAAGCCGGTGACTATGTGATCGAACGCGCCTTCGTCGAGAAGTAAGCGACGCTGCTTGTGCTGCAAACGCCGGCCTGTGTGCCGGCGTTTTGCTTTGGTGCTCGCCCAAGGGCAATCCCGCGTCGGCAAAGGCGGGGCGCGCGGATACAATGCGCGCCTTGCCCACAACGCATGTCCGCAATGATGTCCTTGCCTACCATTGCCATCCTCGCCACCGGCGGCACGATCGCCGGATCTGCCGATGATGCCGGCTCCGCTGCCCGCTACCGTGCGGGCGCCGTGCCCATCGATCAGCTGCTTGCTGCCAGCAAGCTTGGCTTGGAGCGCATCGCCAATGTGCGTGCCGAGCAGGTCGCGCAGATCGACAGCAAGGACCTGACCTTCGATGTGTGGGAAAAGCTGGTCACGCGGATCCGTCACTGGATCGACGTTGAGCGCGTGGATGGCGTGGTCATCACGCACGGCACGGATACGCTCGAAGAGACGGCCATGCTGCTGCACCTGACGCAGCAGGGCGATACGCCCATCGTCGTGACGGCGGCGATGCGTCCGTCGACATCGCTGTCGGCGGATGGCCCGCTGAACCTGCTGAATGCTGTGCGTTTGGCGGCCAATCCGGGCTCGCGCGGGCGCGGTGTGCTGGTGGCGCTCAACCAACGCGTGCACGCGGCACGTGACGTACAGAAGGGGCATACCTACGCGGTGGAGGCGTTTGTCTCGCCGGACAGTGGCCCGGTGGGTTTTGTGCTGGACGCGCAGGTGCAGTTTTCGCGCGCGACTCAGCGTCCGGCTGCGGCCGATGTGTTACCGATGCCGTCGGCGGGTCAGTGGCCGTGGGTGGAAGTGCTGGCGAGCTACGCGCAGCCGGATGCGCGGCTGGTCGATACGTTGGTTGCGGCGGGCGTGAGGGGGCTGGTGATTGCAGCCACCGGTGCAGGCTCCATCCACGCGAATCTGGAGGCCGCGCTTGAGCGCGCCAGCCAGCAAGGTGTTTTTGTGCTGCGCTCGACGCGTACAGGCGCGGGTGTCGTGCCGGCGCAACCCGGCGGGCAGGGCTGGGCATCGAGTGGCGCGCTCAATCCGTATAAGGCGCGGGTGCTGCTGATGCTGCTCATCGCAGCTGGGCGTGCTCAGGCAGAAACTGCCTCCCTGCAGCAAGTCATTGATCGGTATTGAAAAAATCGTCCAAGCCTGCGTATAATGGCAGGCTAACCAACCTTGCTGCACCGGAGTGTGACGCCCGGGCGGCTTAATCCACAAGGAGCGTCAATGCGTCATTACGAAATCGTATTCATCGTCCATCCGGACCAGAGCGAGCAAGTGCCCGCGATGATCGAGCGCTACAAGAGCACGGTCACCACGCAAGGCGGCCAAGTGCACCGCGTCGAGGACTGGGGCCGTCGCCAACTGGCCTACATGATCCAGAAGCTGGCCAAGGCTCACTACGTGTGCATGAACATCGAATGCGGCAAGGAAACCCTGGCCGAGCTCGAGCACGCGTTCAAGTTCAACGACGCTGTGCTGCGTCACCTCATCGTTCAGACCAAGAAGGCTGAAACGGCTCCGTCGCCGATGATGAAGGAAGTGGCACGCGAAGAGGCCAAGAAGGCCGCCGCTCAAACCGAACAGGCCGCCTGATGTCGCGCGGTGCGGCGCGTAGCTAACCCACGCCCACCGCGAGCATGAACGGAAGTCACGGGGACAACGCCATCAACCATCTGCAGCTCGTCGCCACACTGGTCGAGCGTGAGGTGATGCGATACACCCCAGCCGGCGTGCCCATCGTCAATTGTCTGCTGACCTACAGCGGGCAGGCGATGGAAGCGCAGACAGCGCGACAGGTCGAGTTTTCGATCGAAGCGCTGGGCGCCGGCAAGATGGCCTCCGTTCTGGACCGCATTGCACCAGGCACTGTCCTGGATTGCGTCGGATTCCTGGCTCGCAAGCACCGCAGCAGCAAGACACTGGTCTTTCACATCTCCGGATGTAACGTATTCGTAAAGGATTGAATCATGGCATTCATGAACAAGAAGCAGCGCGACGCGAAGAACAAGAAGCGCTTCCAGCAGCAAAACCCGCTGTTCAAGCGCAAGAAGTTCTGCCGCTTCACCGTGGCAGGCGTTGAGCAAATCGACTACAAGGACGTCGATCTGCTCAAGGACTTCATCGGCGAGAACGGCAAGATCACTCCGGCCCGCCTGACCGGCACGCGCGCGATCTATCAGCGCCAGCTCGATACGGCCATCAAGCGCGCGCGTTTCCTCGCGCTGATGCCGTACACCGATCAGCACAAGAAGTAATCGGCGCGGATAAGGAGAAAAACGATGCAAGTCATTCTGCTGGAAAAAGTCATCAACTTGGGTAACCTGGGCGACGTGGTGCGTGTGAAGGACGGTTACGCCCGTAACTTCCTGATCCCGCAAAAGCAAGCACGCCGTGCAACGGCGTCGGCGATCAAGGAATTCGAAGCTCGCCGTGCTGAGCTGGAAAAGCTGGCCGCTGAAAAGCTGGCTGCTGCACAAGCCGAAGGCGAAAAGCTGAACGGCCTGACGCTGCAACTGTCGCAAAAGGCTGGTGTGGATGGTCGCCTGTTCGGCTCCGTCACCAACCACGACATCGCTGACGCGCTGAACGCACAAGGCTTCAAGGTCGAGAAGGCGCAAGTGCGTCTGCCGAACGGCCCGCTGAAGACCACGGGCGATCACCCGGTTGTCGTGTCGCTGCACACCGATGTGGCAGTCGACGTGAACGTGTCGGTGCAGGGCGAGACCGTCTAAGTACGTACGCTGCACCTCGCGGCTCCCGGGGCTTCCGGCTGGCGCGAGTCAAGAAGGCAGGGACGAAAGTCTCTGCCTTTTTTTGTTGTCCTTTGTGTCAGGGGTTCAGATTGAAGACCGAGCAGCGCCGCTATAATCCCGCCATGAATGCGCCCTCCGATCCCCAGCTCGATTCCCTCAAAGTGCCGCCGCATTCCATCGAGGCCGAACAATCGGTGCTCGGTGGCCTGCTGCTGGACAACGCCGCCTGGGATCGCATCGCCGACTTCATCAACGAGCACGATTTCTACCGCTACGACCACCGGCTGATCTTCCACAACATCGGCAAGTTGATCTCGCAGGCCAAGCCGGCCGACGTGATCACGGTGTACGAGCAGTTGCAGGCGGCGGGCAAGGCGGAAGAGGTGGGTGGCTTGGCCTACCTGAACGCACTGGCGCAGAACACGCCGAGCGCGGCCAACATCCGCCGCTATGCGGAAATCGTCCGTGACCGTGGTGTGCTGCGCCAACTGGTAACGATTGCCGACGAGATCTCCGCCGGCGCCTTCAACCCGCAGGGCCGTGACGTACGCCAACTGCTGGATGAAGCGGAATCCAAGGTGTTCGCGATTGCCGAAGAGGGCTCGCGCGGGCAGAAGGGCTTCCTGGAAATCCAGCCGCTGCTGACGCAGGTGGTCGAGCGTATCGACGAGTTGTACCACCGGGACAACCAGAGCGACATCACCGGTGTGCCGACGGGCTTCGTTGACCTCGACCGTATGACCAGCGGGATGCAGGGCGGTGACCTGATCATCGTGGCCGGCCGTCCGTCGATGGGTAAGACCGCGTTCTCGCTGAACATCGGCGAACACGTTGCGGTGGAGCAGGGGCTGCCGGTGGCGGTGTTCTCGATGGAAATGGCGGGCACGCAGCTCGCGATGCGTATGCTGGGTTCAGTCGGTCGGCTGGACCAGCACCGTCTGCGCACGGGCCGCCTGCTCGACGAGGATTGGCCGCGCCTGACGCATGCCATCCAGAAGATGAACGACGCGCAGCTCTTCATCGACGAAACGCCCGCGCTGAACCCGATGGAGCTGCGTGCACGCTCACGCCGGCTGGCGCGCCAGTGCGGTCAACTCGGCCTGATCGTCATCGATTACCTGCAGCTGATGTCGGGCTCGGGCGGTGGCGAAAACCGCGCGACGGAAATCTCGGAAATCTCGCGTTCGCTCAAGGGCTTGGCGAAAGAGCTGAATTGCCCGGTGATTGCGCTGTCGCAGTTGAACCGAAGCCTGGAACAGCGCCCGAACAAGCGCCCGGTGATGTCGGACTTGCGTGAATCCGGCGCTATCGAACAGGATGCTGACGTGATTCTGTTCATCTATCGCGATCAGGTTTACAACCCCGATTCTCCGGACAAGGGCACTGCCGAAATCATTATCGGTAAGCAGCGTAACGGCCCGATCGGTACTGTTCGGCTCACGTTCCTGGGCGAATATACGAAGTTCGATAATTTCACCGGTGGCAACGCCTTCTTCGACAACGACACGTAACGCATTTTCGTGTCGGCCTGCCACAACGTGCCACGCATGATGCGCGCTCGGTTCCGGTAAAATATTGCGTTTTGATGACAGCGCCCGCGGTGATCCCGTCCGGCGCTGTTTTTACGACTCTCCTGCGTTTTCCGTTTTCAAGGATCATCATGTTCGGTCGCTTCATGCCCACCGAAGGCAAGTTTTTCGAATACTTCAACCAGCACGCCGAGTGCGCCGTCAAGGCAGCCCATGCGCTCAAGGAGCTGGTCAACGACCTGCCCAATGCAGAAATGCATGCGCGCAACGTGCAGAACTTCGAGAAGAAGGCCGATCGCATCACGCATGACACGATCGAGCTGCTGCACAAGACTTTCATCACGCCGCTCGATCGCGACGAGATCCACAAGCTGATCACGACGATGGACGACATCCTCGACCTCATGGAGGACGTGTCGCTCACCATCTCGCTGTACGACGTCACCAACGTGACCGACGAATCGCGCCAGCTCGCAACGATCTGCGTGGCTTGCTGCGAGGAAGTCCGCAAGGCCGTGGCGCTGCTCAGCGACATGAACAATGGCCGCCAGATCCTGACCATCGCACAGGAAATCGACCGCCTCGAATCGGAAGCCGACCGCGTGATGCGCGCCGCCATGGCCAAGCTGTTCCGTACCGAAAACGACATCAAACTGCTGATCAAGTTGAAGGCGATCTACGAGCAACTGGAGAGCGTCACCGACCGTTGCGAGGATGTCGCCAACATCATCGAAGGCATCGTGCTCGAAAACGCCTGACGAGACGACGCCTCATGCATACGCTTCAGATCAGTCTCTGGGTGGTCGTCCTGCTGGTGGGGCTGGCCATCGTGTTCGATTTCATGAATGGCTTCCACGACGCGGCCAACTCCATCGCCACGGTGGTGTCGACCGGCGTGCTCAAGCCGCAGCAGGCAGTGGCAATGGCCGCAGCCTGCAACGTGATCGCCATTTTCATCTTCCACCTCAAGGTTGCCACCACGGTTGGGCGCGACACCATTGATCCGTCGATCGTCGACCACTACGTCATTTTCGGGGCGCTTGTCGGGGCCATCGCGTGGAACATCATCACGTGGTACTACGGCATCCCGTCGAGCTCGTCGCACGCGCTGATCGGCGGCCTGATTGGTGCGGCCGTGGCCAAGTCCGGTACGGGTTCGCTGGTGGCGAGCGGTCTGCTCAAGACGGTGGCCTTCATCCTGATTTCTCCGCTGCTGGGCTTTATTCTCGGGTCGATCCTGATGGTGGCGGTGTCGTGGTTGTTCTTCCGAACGCCGCCATCCAAGGTGGACCGGTGGTTCCGGCGGCTGCAGTTGCTGTCGGCCTCGCTGTATAGCCTGGGTCACGGCGGCAATGACGCGCAGAAGACCATCGGCATCATCTGGATGCTGCTGATCGCGGGTGGTTACGCTTCGGCCACGGCGGATGCACCCCCAGTGTGGGTCATCGTCTGCTGCTATGTGGCGATCGGCCTGGGCACGCTGATGGGCGGCTGGCGCATCGTGCGCACCATGGGGCAGAAGATCACCAAGCTCAAGCCGGTGGGCGGTTTCTGCGCTGAAACCGGTGGTGCGCTGACGCTGTTCCTCGCATCGGCGCTGGGTGTGCCTGTGTCGACGACACATACGATTACCGGTGCCATCGTCGGGGTGGGCTCGGCACAGAAGGCTTCCGCCGTGCGCTGGGGCGTGGCGGGCAACATCGTGTGGGCGTGGATTCTGACGATTCCGGCGTCCGCATTCATGGCTGCGATTGCCTGGTGGATCGGCCGGCACGTGCTGTAAGCCGATTCCCAACGCGGAAAGCGAAACGCCCACCAATCGGTGGGCGTTCTGTTTTGGGATTGCCGATGCGCTATTGCGTGGCGAAACGGGCGATAGGGTCGTCGTCCACAGGCATGGCGGCCGGCGTGTTGCGCGCGCGGGCGAGGGCGCCAAGCGGATCGTCGTCGAGCGTCCGGGCCGGTGCGGCAGGCGTTGCCAGGGCCGGGGTGACGGCGGGAGCAGGCTCATCCGGCAGGTTGCTGACGGCCACCACGCGGCGCGCGCCCATGTAACGACGGGCCCAGTACGACTTGGTCATGTCTTCCAAGCGCACCGTGCCGCCAGTCGCCGGTGCATGCACAAAGCGGTTCTGGCCAACGTAGATGCCAACGTGCGAGTTTGGTTGACCAGTGGTGTTGAAGAAGACGAGGTCGCCCGAGGCCACATCGCGGCGTTCCAGCGAGGTGCCGCGCCGCCCCATTTCAGCGGCAGTACGGGGCAGATTGACGGAGGCGGCGCGCTGTACGACGTAGCGCACGAGCCCGCTGCAGTCGAAGCCGGTGTCAGGCGTATTGCCGCCGTAGCGGTACGGCGTACCGACCAGCGCCATCGCCTCAATGGAGATTTCTTCCAGCCCCGCGCTCGGATCGTTGATCGTGGCGCCGCGCGTGCGCAGCCCAGTGGTGTCGCGCGAGGCGGTGGAGCGGGTAGGCGTTGACGAACAGGCGGACAGCAGGCACACCAGGGCCAGCAGGGCAGCGCCTGCCAGTCGGGTATTGCCATGAGGAAAGCTGTGCCGCGTCAGCATGCGCCATCAGGAAAGTCCGGATAGCTCGCATGCTATGCGCTCGGCGCCATAAAGCCAAACCAGGCCAGATGGCGTGTTGGTGAGGCGCAACGCCAAGCGGGGCGCGGGTCTGTGGAATTGGCCCCGATGGCGTCGCGGTTTGCGGGCGGTGTTACCAGCGCAACTGCACGTTACGCGTGCTGCCGGTCTGCACCGTAGCGCGCTTGGTCGTGCCTTCGTAGGTGGCGATGACGTTGTAGCTGGCCGGCGGCGCCTTGATCAGACAACGCGGACCATCAGCGCGGAAGCTCGCGACTTCCTTGCCGTGTCGGGTGATTTGAACGTCAACGTCGGCGAGGTATTCGCCGCGCGGCCCCTGTGTGAACAGCAGGGACAGGTTGTAGTTGCGCGCTTCGTCGTTCAATGCTTGTTGTTCATCCTGGGCAACGCCACCACAGACGTAGCTGATCTGACCGGCGGTCTGCGGCGTGAGGTTGTTGCCAAGCGCGGTGGACGCGCCGGCGGACAACAACATCGCCAGCGCGACCCAGGGGAGTGTCGAGCGCGTACGGAACTGCGGATTTCGCTGCATGAACATCATCGAGCCTCCGGCAGGTGAATGATCGGCAACGAGTACGCAGCAAGAAAAAGGCCGCGCAATCGCGCGGCCTTGTGGCACATCGGTTTGCGGCGGGTGAAACTGCCGCGGTGTGACGGTTACAACACGTCGGACGCGTGATCCGCGAGTCGCGAGCGCTCGCCGCGCGCCAGCGTAATGTGACCGCTGTGGCTCCAGCCCTTGAAGCGATCCACCACGTAGGTCAGACCGGACGAGCCTTCCGTCAGGTACGGCGTGTCGATCTGCGCGATGTTCCCCAGGCAGACGATCTTGGTGCCCGGGCCCGCACGCGTGACCAGCGTCTTCATCTGCTTGGGCGTGAGGTTTTGCGCCTCGTCGATGATGAGGAACTTGTTGACGAAGGTGCGACCGCGCATGAAGTTCATGCTCTTGACCTTGATGCGCGAGCGGATCAGCTCCTGCGTAGCGGCACGGCCCCATTCACCCGCGTTGTCGTCGGACTTCTGCAGGACTTCGAGGTTGTCGTCGAAGGCGCCCATCCACGGCTGCATCTTTTCCTCTTCCGTGCCAGGCAGGAAGCCGATGTCTTCACCCACGGGCACCGTTGCACGCGTGATGATGATTTCGTTGTAGAGCTTCTGGTCCAGCACCTGCTCCAGACCTGCGGCCAGCGCCAGCAGCGTCTTGCCCGTGCCGGCCGAGCCCAGCAGCGTGACGAAATCCACCTCCGGATGCATCAGCAGGTTGAGCGCGAAGTTCTGCTCGCGGTTGCGCGCGGTCACACCCCAGACGTTGTTCTTCTGGTGCGTGTAGTCCTTGAGCGTCTGCAGCACGGCGGTCTTGCCGTTGAGCTCCTTGACCTGCGCGTACAGCGGCAGGCTGCCGTCATTCGGCTCCAGGAAGACAAACTGGTTGACCAGGAACGACGGCACCAGCGGGCCCGAGAGGCGGTAGAACGTGGTGCCCGTCTTCGGATCCTGCCAGCTTTCGATGTTCTTGCCGTGCTTCTGCCAGAAATCTGCGGGCAGGGCCATCACACCGCTGTAGAGCAGGTCGGTGTCCTCCAGCACGCGGTCGTTGAAGTAATCCTCAGCCGGCAGGCCGAGGGCGCGCGCCTTGATCCGCATGTTGATGTCTTTCGACACCAGCACGACATGGCGATCCGGCCGCTGCTGCTGCAGCGCCGCCACCACGCCCAGGATCTGGTTGTCGGCCTTGCCCTGCGGCAGGCCGTCGGGCAGCTTGATGTCGTTCAGGCGCGTCTGGAAGAACAGGCGGCCTTGCGCATCGCGGTTGCCGAGTTTCTCGAGCGGCAGGCCGTCGTCCATCACGCCGTCGGTGCCGGCAACCAACTGGTCGAGCGTGCGGCTGACCGTACGGGCGTTGCGCGCGACTTCGCTCATGCCCTTCTTGTGGTTGTCCAGTTCTTCCAACGTCATCATTGGCAGATAGACGTCGTGTTCTTCAAAGCGGAAGAGGGACGACGGATCGTGCATCAGCACGTTGGTGTCGAGCACGAACAGCTTGGTCGGGCCGTCGTCGCGGCGGGCGCGCCGGCGAGCGGCGGTTTCAGTTGATTTGTCGGACGCAGGCACCTTGTCGACCGTCTTGGCGACAACGGTTGGGCGCTGGCGAGCGTCTTCCTTCGCCATCGGCGGGGCTTCGCCCGAGCGGGCGCGGGCCGTGCTGCGCTTGGGTTGTGCACGGCCGGTTTCGGACAGCGCCTCGCGCTCCAGCGCGGGCACCGGTTTTCGAGGTTCCTGACCCGCCTTCGGCTTTCCGGCTTTGCCGAAAGGCTTGAATTCAGCCGGGTCTAGCAATTGGGCTGGCTGGGTGGGCATGGTCGGCAGCGGCATGCTTCGATTACCTCTCTGGAGGGAACAACGACGAAACACCGCACCCGCTCATGGCGGGGCGATGCTGATGGAAAACGCTGAGGGACAGGCGAGCACGTCTTACGGACGACGGCCACAAAAAAGCCGCCATGACCTGCGAGAGGTGGGGCGGCCTAGATGAACGCCACGACAAGCTGCACGATTCGGGCGTTCTGCCCAGCCTGTTTGCCGGGAAAAACGCCGATGCGGTATCAGGCCAACTTGGCCGCCGGTACCGTCGTGGGCAATCGGAATGGCATCCGGATTTCGTACTCATCGGTTCCGACTTTATCGGAAGCTTTTGTGATTTGCAATCTGTCACATGTGACGTCTGGTGGCGCGTTGCTGTCACGCGAAACTGACAGAAAAGCAGGCGCCGGCGTGCCCTGCGCGGCGCTTTCGTGCTTGACTGGTTACAGCGCGCGCACTGCCGTCAGAACGTCATCCACATGATTAGGCACCTTCACGCCACGCCATTCCTTGCGCAGCACGCCCTTGCTGTCGATGAGAAATGTGCTGCGCTCGATGCCGCGCACGTCCTTGCCGTACATCTTCTTCATCTTGATGGTGTCGAAGAGGTTGCAGACGGCTTCGTCGGTGTCGGAGATCAGCTCGAACGGCATCTCGAGCTTGGCCTTGAAATTCTCGTGCGATTTCAGGCTGTCGCGCGAAATGCCGAATACCACGGCGCCAGCAGCTTCAAAGGCGTCGTACTGGTCGCGGAAGTTCATTGCCTCGGTGGTGCAACCGGGCGTGTTGTCCTTCGGGTAGAAATACAGCACGACGACCTTGCCGTGCAGCGACGCCGGCGAGAACGTGACGCCGCTGGTGGCCGGCGCGGAGAAATCGGGAAGGGGCTTGTCGAGAGAGACGGGCATGGTGGTGTTCCGGAAAACCGCGGAGAGAGACGGGGAACGCTTGAACGGGCAAAACGTGCAGCACGCCGCCCGTCGTACAACCGGGTCGGACGATCAAGCCGGCTGGACGATCAGGCTGCCGCTGCGGCCAGCAATTTCGCCCCACGTGACGGGCTGTACAGGCAGGGTGCTGCGGTCCAGCGTCGCGTAGTAGTCGCCCATCGACGCCAGTCGATGGCCCTGCGCGCGCCAGCCTTGCAGCAACTCGCGGAAGATCGGGGCGAGTTTCTGTCCTTCAAGCTCCGCATGCAAGGTAAACACCTGATCGCGGTCAGATTCGGTCATCTTCAGGATGTGCCGGGCGACGGTTTCTGTCGTCAGGCCATCCACGCCGATAAGTTCGTCCAGCGTCGGCAGCGTGGTCGGCAACTGCACGTGGTTCAGTGCCTGGCCATCAACGCTCGGGATGTATGGATGCGTGCCGCGGCCGTCAGAGGCGTAGGCCATGCCCCAAGCGTCGATCTGGCGGAAGGCGTGGTCGTTCATCTGCCAGCCGGCGGCGCCGTGCGTGGCAGGCGCGTGGCCGAATATTTCGGCAAAGCGCTTGTGCGAGGCGCCCATCTGGCGCGCGGTCCAGGCGGCATCGCGCTCGCGAACGTTGTCTTGCCAGAGCACGTGGTCCCACGTGTGGATGCCGGTCTCGAAGCCTGCCTCGGCAATGGCGCGCATTTCTGCGGCAGCTTTGCGGCCGATGTCGGGGCCGGGCAGCAGCACGCCGTACATCAGCGTGCGCAAGCCGTAATGCTCAACGACTGATGTGCGGGAAACCTTTTTCAGGAAGCCGGGACGGAACGCCCGGCGCAGCGCCCACCCGGTGTGATCCGGGCCGAGGCTGAAGAGGAAGGTCGCGCCTGCCTCGTGCTCACGCAGCATGCGCGAGAGATTGGGCACGCCTTCGCGAGTGCCGCGCAGGGTGTCGACGTCGATCTTAAGGACGATGAGGGCCATGAACCTGCGCGGGTATTGCTGCTTACTTGTTGCCGTTGCCTTCTTCGACCAGGCTGCGGGCGTCGGCCACGTGCGTGCGATACGCTTCGAAGATCTTTGCCAGCGCGTCCTTCATCACGGTGGTCGGCTTCCAGCCGAGCTCTTCCATGGTGTTGGCGATCTTCGGCACGCGGTTCTGCACGTCCTGGTAGCCGTTGCCGTAGTAGGCGCCCGAAGTGGTTTCCACCAGGTTGACTTGCTTGGCGGTGTCCTTGTACTCGTCGATGTTGGCAGCCTGCTCCAGCATCATGTTGGCGAGTTCGCGTACCGAGTAGTTGTTCGACGGGTTGCCGATGTTGTAGATCTTGCCCGACGCCACGCCATCCTTGTTGGCGATGATGCGCACCAATGCGTCGATGCCGTCATCGATGTACGTGAAGGCGCGCTTCTGGCTGCCGCCGTCGACGAGCTTGATGTTCTCGCCGCGTACGATGTGGCCGAGGAACTGCGTCACGACGCGCGACGAACCTTCCTTTGGGGTGTAGATCGAGTCCAGGCCCGGGCCAATCCAGTTGAACGGGCGGAACAGCGTGAAGTTCAGGCCTTCCATGCCGTAGCCCCAGATCACGCGGTCCATCAGCTGCTTCGAGCAAGCGTAGATCCAGCGCGGCTTGTTGATCGGGCCGTACACCAGCGACGAGGCTTCCGGATCGAATTCCGAATCGCTGCACATGCCGTAGACCTCGGAGGTCGACGGGAAGACCAGGTGCTTGCCGTACTTGGCAGCCGAACGCACGATCGGCAGGTTGGCTTCAAAGTCCAGCTCGAACACACGCAGCGGGTCTTTGACGTAGGTCGACGGCGTGGCGATGGCCACCAGCGGCAGGATCACGTCGCACTTCTTCACGTGATACTCGACCCACTCCTTGTTGATGGTGATGTCACCCTCGAAGAAGTGC
Source organism: Ralstonia sp. A12 (assembly GCF_000801955.1). Taxonomy (GTDB): domain Bacteria; phylum Pseudomonadota; class Gammaproteobacteria; order Burkholderiales; family Burkholderiaceae; genus Ralstonia. Next base: position 382,192 of record NZ_JSZO01000001.1, on the reverse strand, counting down.
ATGCGCGGGTGGTTGACCAGATCGCCCAGACGCTCGGTCTGCATGTCCATGCCATAGACCTCCCAGTCGGTGGTCTCCAGGATGCGCTTGGACAGGTGGTGGCCGATGAAGCCGTTGACGCCGAGAATCAGTACTTTTTTCATGAAGGCAAACTCAAAATCAGGAGGTGGCGAGCTGGTTGGCGAGCTGCTGCGCGGTCACGGTAACCGTGCCGTTGGCAGCTTGGGGCTCGACGCGCCAGAGCTCGTGGATGGCGATGGCTCCCCCATCGCCGCACACGCCGAACATCGCATTATCCACGACGTGCAAGCCCGGGGGCAAATTCGTGAAGGTTTGATGCGCCAGACGGGCGCGCGCGACGATGTAGCGCGTGCTGCTGGCATCGGTAAAGGCGCCGGGGTAGGGTGGAGCGACGGCGCGGATCAGGTTGTAGACCTGCTGGGCAGGTTTCGACCAGTCGATGCGGCCGTCTTCGGGCTTACGGCCGCCGAAATAGCTGCCGTTGGCGAGCACATTCGGGTGCTGCGGGATCTGTCCGGCAATCATTGCGGGCAGTGCACGCCACAAGGTTTGCTCGGCCGCCACGGTGGTCTTCTCAAACACTTCGTGCGCGGTGTCGTCCGGCAGGATCGGAACGATGGTCTGGTCGACGATGTAGCCGGCATCCGGCTTTTCGACCATCTCGTGCAGGGTGGCGCCGGCTTCGGTCTCACCATGCAGCACGGCCCAATTGGTGGGCACGCGGCCGCGGTACTTCGGCAGCAGTGAGCCGTGCATGTTGAACGCGCCAAACTTGGCGAGGCTCAACAGCGACATCGGGATCATGTGCCGGTAGTAGAACGAAAAGATGAAATCCGGCGCGATGGCCGCGATGCGGGCGTGCAGGTCGTCACCGTTGGCGTTGTCCGGCGTGATGAAGGGGATACCCAGTTCTTGTGCCGTGGCGCGCACGCTGCCGAACCAGATGTTCTCGGTGGCGTTGTCCTCGAGTGTGACGACGAGTTCGACCTGGATGCCGCGCGCAGCCAGCACGCGCAGGCAGCGCACGCCGACGTTGTGATAGGCAAAGACGACAGCGCGGCGCTTGATGTCACCATTCATGCCACACCTCGCTGCGAGCCATTCTTCAGGTCAGCCGGGCCGGCTTCGTGCAGATGGGGTGTGTCTTCCAGCACGCCCTGCACCAGATAGCGCGGACGCTCGCGCACCTGCTGATAGATGCGGCCGATGTATTCGCCAAGCAGGCCGATGCCGAACAGCAGCACGCCCATCAGGAAGAAGGTGATGGCGAAGAGCGTAAACACACCCTGGACTTCCGCGCCCAGCACAAAGCGGCGCACCACCAGCAGAATGAACAGGATGGCCGAGGCCAGCGACAGCAGCATCCCGATCGCCGAGAACCACTGCAGCGGCACCACCGAGAAGCCCGTCACCAGGTCGAAGTTCAGACGCACCAGCTTGTACAGCGAGTACTTCGACTCGCCCGCAAAGCGCTCTTCGTGATCGACCTCGATTTCGGTCGGGTTCTTGCTGAAGGTGTAGGCCAGCGCCGGGATGAAGGTGTTGACTTCGCGGCAGCGGTTGATGGTGTCGACGATGGTCCGGTTGTAGGCGCGCAGCATGCAGCCCTGATCGGTCATCTTGATGTGCGTGATGCGCTCGCGCAGCGAGTTCATGGCGCGCGATGCGGTGCGGCGGAACCAGCTGTCCTGGCGGACACGGCGGATGGTGCCGACGTAGTCGTAGCCCTCGTCGAGCTTCTCGACAAGGCGGCCGATTTCTTCCGGCGGGTTCTGCAGGTCGGCGTCGAGCGTGACGACGCGTTCACCGCGCGCATGCTCGAAGCCGGCCAGGATGGCCATGTGCTGGCCGTAGTTGCCGTTGAACAGCACGACGCGCGTGCTGTCCGGACGCGCACGGAACTGCTCTGCCAGCATCGCGGCGGAGCGATCACGGCTGCCGTCGTTGACGAACACGACTTCGTACGAGATGCCCAGCGCATCGAGTGCGGGATACAGACGCGCAAACAGCGCGGCGAGCCCGTCTTCTTCGTTGTATACGGGGATGACGACCGAGAGAGCAGGTGTCTTCATTATTGGTATTGGGTGCAAAGTTGGCGGACCGCGTTAACCACGCGATCCACGTCGGAATCTTCCATGCCGGCGAACATCGGCAGCGTGACGATAGCGCGGCCGATGCGTTCCGCCACTGGGAACATACCCGGCTTCCAGCCGAGTTCGCGGTAGAGCTTGAACAGGTGGATGGGCGGATAGTGCACGCCCGCGCCGATGCCCAGCGCCTTCAGGCCGGCCATGAAACCGGCGCGATCGACCTTCAGGCGATCCAGCGGCAGCACGATCTGGAACATGTGCCAGTTGGTCTGCGTGAAGTTCTCCACCGGCAGCTCGACGCCGAACGATTCGATGTCGGCCGCGCGCATGGCGGCAAAGTAGCGGCGTGCGAGTGCAGCGCGGCGTGCGGTGACGGCTTCAAGCTGCGCAAACTGGCCCAGGCCGATGGCAGCGTTCACATCGGTCAGGTTGAATTTGCCGCCCACCAGGTCGACTTCCATGCCGTCGAAGCCGGTGCGCACGACGCCCTGCAGGCGGTACTTCTCGGCCAGCACGGCTTCTTCCGGCGTGTTCAGTACGAGTGCGCCGCCCTCGATGGTGGTGATGTTCTTGTTGGCCTGGAAGCTGAAGCTGACCAGATCTCCGATCTGGCCGATGCGCTTGTCGCCCCAGCGCGAGCCGATGGCCTGTGCGGCGTCTTCCACCACGCGCAGCTTGCGGCGGCGGGCGATGTCGTACAGGCGGTCCATGTCAACCGGCAGGCCGGACAGGTAGACCGGGATGATGGCCTTGGTGCGCGGCGTGATGGCGGCTTCGACCTTGTCCAGATCGATGTTGCGCGTGACTGGGTCGATGTCGACGAAAACCGGCTTGGCACCGACCGTCAGCACCACGTTGGACGTGGCCACCCACGAGATCGGCGTGGTGATGACCTCATCGCCGGGGCCGATGCCTGCGATGCGCAGTGCGACTTCCATCGTGGCCGTGCCGTTGGCAAAGGTGCGCACGATACGGCCGCCGAAATACTCGGACAGTGCCGCTTCGAATGCGGCGACCTTCGGCCCCGAGGTGATCCAGCCCGAGCGAAGCACGTCGGCCACGGCGGCGATGGTCGCCTCGTCAATGGTCGGGCGCACAAACGGCAGGAAGGGTTGTTCAGCAGTGGCGTTGGTTTGCGTCATTGTGGCAAAGGCGGACTTGAATTGGATGAGGGCGCCAAACCGCTTACGAGCGGGCCAGCACGAGCACACCGACGAGGATGATGGCGATGCCGACCAGGCGCTGGATCGACAGCACTTCGCCAAACAGATACCACGCCAGGAAGGCATTGACCACGTAGCCCAGCGAGAGCATCGGATACGCAATGGTCACATCCACGCGCGAGAGGCCAAGGATCCACACCACCACGGAAATTACGTAGCACGACAGGCCGCCGATGATGGGCAACTGTGTTGCAAGCTTGATGCCGATCGGCAGGATGTTTTCGGCCGAAAACGCAAAGCGGCCGATGTTGTTGACACCCGCCTTGAGCAGCAATTGGGCGCAAGCATTGAGCATGACGCCCGTCAGGATCAGCCCGAAAGTGACCAGATTCATGTGTTCTTTTAGTGTTTTACCAACTGCGGCGGTTTCCCCGTGACGCTGCCGCGGGGCGCATGTTACGACAATTCCGCTTGCACGCCCCTTTCGGAGGGGCCGGACAGTAACAAGCGGGTGGCACCTAGTTGCGCCGCACGATCACGCGGCGGGCGTCACGGGCGATCACGATCATCGGTACCCCCTGAGTTGCCAGCCGGTCATATGTGCCTGGCCCCATCATGGCGACCGCCTGGCCACCTTCCTTCCAGCGGGTCACGAAGACCTCGGTGGTCGGAATCCATTTGGCGGGCTCCTGCTCGACGCCGAAGGCCAGCTCGTCGGGCTCCTGCACCATCGTGGTTGGCGTGCCAAGGTAAAACGGCATTGTATGGTCCAGCCGCTCCACCGCATAGAACGGCACGCCCGGCTGCAACCACGGCTTGACGGCCGGCACGAGATCGATGCCCGACATCGAACGCCCGAACGCCTCGTGGCCGAGCAGGGCGGTCGTGAACGTCAGGAACCATGCGCAGGCGAACGCAACGAGACTTTCGAAGCGCTTGTCCGCCAAGCGCAGTGCCAGCCACGTGAATACCGCGCCGGCAGCGAAGGCTACTGCCAGGAATACTCCAAAGCGCGCGAACACTGCATTCGGGTACATGTCCGATGACATCGTCGCCATATAGCCGCTGGCCGCCAGGCCGACCACGGTCAGCGCCAGGAAGGCCTTGAGCTGCCAGCGCCAGGCACGCTCGCTGGTGTTCTCGAGCACGAGCGCAGCCAGAACCGCCAGTGCTGGGATGATCGGGAAGATATAGCCCGGCAGCTTCGAGTCGGAAATGCTGAAAAACGCGAAGATCAGGATGGCCCACAGACCAACAATCAACGTTGGTCGGAAGCCATTGGAGGCAGCTTCACCGCGGGCGAAGGTCAGCCGCGCAGCACTCGGCAGTTGCGCAAGCCAAGGCAGGAAGCCCGCCAGCAGCAGCGGTACGAAATACCAGAGCGGCGCATTGCGGTTGTGTACGGTGGAAGTGAAGCGCTGGAAGTGCTCGTGCACGAAGAAGAACCACGCAAATTCGGGGTTGCGTGCAGAAATCAGCACGAACCACGGCGCACCCACCGCAAAGAAGACGATCAGGCCGGTCACTAGGTGCAGCCGTTTCCACAGCGCCCAATCACGTGCGACGAGCGTGTAAACCACCAGCACAAAGCCCGGCAGCACCACGCCGATCAGGCCCTTGCTGAGCACTGCCAGCGCCATGGACGCCCAGCAGACCCACATCCAGTTGCGTTGCTGGCTGCGCGTGGCATCCGGATGCTGCGCCAGCAGCAGTGCCGCCAGTGCCATCGTCATGCAGCCGGCCACACCCATGTCGAGCGAATTGAAATGCGCGCCCACGTTCCACATCGGCGCGCTCACGAGTACCAACCCAGTGATGACGGCGGTCCGTTTTCCCCACCAGCGCCCTGCAGCCAGCACCGTGAAGACGAGGCCGGCGACGCCGGAGAGCGCCGTAAACAGCCGCGCCTGCCAGTCGCCCACGCCGAACAGCGTGTAGGCGAGTGCCGTGCCCCACATCTGCAGCGGCGGCTTCTCGAAATACTTCAGCGCGTTGTAGCGGATGGTCACCCAGTCGCCCGTGGTGAACATCTCACGGGCGATCTCGGCGTAGCGGCCTTCGTCGGTGGGGATCAGGTGGCGGTAGCCCAGCGTGCCCAGCCAGACGGCCAGAAAGGCAGCGGCCAGCAGCCACAGGGATGCATTGCGCCAGGGCAGGGCGGGCGCGTTGGCAGAGCGGTCGATCGGCATGCGGTCAGGTGCGCTCGATCAGCAATGCGGCCGCCGCTTTGCGGCCTTCCAACATCAGGATGTTGTACGTGCGGCCTGCGGCCTGCAGGTCCATCGCTTCCACGCCGATGCGCTTCTCGGTGAGCGGCGCGGTCAGGCGCGGGTGGGGGAATCGCAGCTTGTTGCCGGTGCCGAACACCACCACTTCTGCGCCCATTTCCAGCAGGCGGGCGAAGTGCTCGGGCGTGAGGTCTTCAAAACGCGCGACATCCCACGGTACGACGGCCCCTTCGGGCATCACCAGCACAGAATGCTCGTAGCGCACCTTGTTGATTTCGATATAGCCGTCGCCATAGCCGGTGACGGTATTGAGAACAGTGGACGGATCAGATGAATGGAGCTTCAAGGCGGAATCCCATCAGGCGCGATGGCTGCGGCGCACACAGCAGCGAGGCACTAGGTTTCAGACAAGCGGCGCGATCTCGCTGCGTTGCAAAAATGCCCGCCGAAGTCTGTCATAATGGGCTAAATTATATCTTTTTCTCTCCTTTGCCCGCCGCGCCACAAGCGACGCCCGGTAAGGAAGAGCGCAGCGCTTGCCTGTTGCTGCGCGGCACTACCTCCGCCGCCTTGCTGCAATACAAAATCATCCGCAATCCAAGCCCGCTCGACATCGCCCGTGAAAACGATCCAGAAATCCGCCAAGCTCAATAACGTCTGCTATGACATTCGCGGCCCCGTGCTCGAGAAGGCCAAGCAGATGGAAGAAGACGGCCACAAGATCATCAAGCTGAACATCGGCAACCTGGCCCCGTTCGGTTTCGATGCCCCGGAAGAGATCCAACTGGACATGATCCGCAACCTGCCGAACTCGGCCGGTTATTCGGATTCCAAGGGCATCTTCGCGGCGCGCAAGGCGGTGATGCACTACACGCAAGAGCAGGGCATCAAGAACGTCACGCTGGATGACATCTATCTGGGCAACGGTGCATCTGAACTGATTTCGCTGGCCACCAACGCGTTGCTCGACGCTGGTGACGAACTGCTGCTGCCGGCCCCCGATTACCCGCTGTGGACCGCTGTGACCAGCCTCTCGGGCGGCACGCCGGTGCACTACTACTGCGATGAGTCCAACGGCTGGATGCCCGATCTGGACGACATCCGCGCCAAGATTACGCCCAACACCAAGGGCATCGTCGTCATCAACCCGAACAACCCGACCGGCGCGTTGTATTCCGACGAGCTGCTGCGCGGCATCATCGCCATTGCGCGCGAGCATGGCCTGGTGATCTTCGCCGACGAGGTGTACGACAAGGTGCTGTTTGACGACAACAAGCACACCGCCCTCGGTTCGCTGTCGGAAGATGTGCTGACCATCACGTTCAATAGCCTGTCGAAGAGCTATCGCTCGTGCGGTTACCGCGCTGGCTGGATGGTCGTGTCCGGCGACAAGCGCCCGGCCAAGGACTACATCGAAGGCCTGAACATGCTGTCGTCGATGCGCCTGTGTGCCAACGTGCCGGGCCAGTGGGCGATCCAGACGGCGCTGGGTGGTTATCAAAGCATCAAGGACCTAGTGGCACCGGGTGGCCGCATGCGCCGTCAGCGTGACCTGGCGCACGAGCTGATCACTGCCATCCCGGGCGTGACCTGCGTGAAGCCGAAGGCTGCGCTGTACATGTTCCCGCGCCTCGATCCGGCCGTGTACCCGATCGAAGACGATCAGCAATTCATCCGCCAACTGCTGGAAGAAGAGCGTGTGCTGCTGGTGCAGGGCACGGGCTTCAATTGGCACTCGCCGGACCACTTCCGCATCGTCTTCCTGCCGCACGAAGACGACCTTCGCGAAGCGATTGGCCGAATTTCGCGCTTCCTGGAGCGGTACCGTCAGCGTCACGGTACTGGCATCCGGGCAGCATAGACTCGGTCATCCGCCAGATCAGTTGTTATTGCGGGGCAGACCGAAGTGTCTGCCCTGTGTGTTTTCTGCCTCTCCGCTTTTTCGTTTCTCTACGACACGTCTCATGAATCCCATCAAGATCGGCCTGCTCGGGCTCGGTACCGTCGGTGGCGGTACGCTCAAGGTTCTGCAACGGAACCAGGAAGAAATCCGTCGTCGCGCAGGGCGCGGTATTGAAGTCGCCATGATTGCCGTGCGCAATCTGGACAAGGCGCGCGCCATTGTGCAAGAAGCCGGTGCGACCGTGCCGGTGGTGAACGATCCGTTTGCGATTGTGGATTCGCCTGAGATCGACATCGTCGTCGAACTGATCGGCGGCTATGACCTGACGCGCGAGTTGGTGCTGCGCGCCATCGCCAACGGCAAGCACGTCGTCACCGCCAACAAGGCGCTGCTGGCCGTGCACGGCAACGAGATCTTCAAGGCAGCCCAGGACAAGGGCGTGATGGTGGCGTTCGAGGCCGCAGTGGCCGGCGGTATCCCCATCATCAAGGCGCTGCGCGAAGGCCTCACGGCCAACCGCATCGAGTGGATCGCCGGCATCATCAACGGCACCACGAACTTCATCCTGTCCGAGATGCGCGACAAGGGCCTGGACTTCGACACGGTGCTCAAGGAAGCCCAGCGCCTGGGTTACGCCGAGGCCGATCCGACCTTCGACATCGAGGGCTTTGACGCCGCACACAAGCTCACGCTGATGAGCGCGATCGCCTTTGGCGTGCCGGTGCAATTCGAGCGCGCGTATGTGGAGGGCATCACCAAGCTGGAAGCGGTCGACATCCGCTATGCGGAAGAACTCGGTTATCGCATCAAGCTGCTGGGCCTGACCCGCCGCACCGAGGCTGGTATCGAGCTGCGCGTGCACCCGACGCTGGTGCCGGCCAAGCGCCTGATTGCCAATGTGGAAGGCGCGATGAACGCCGTGGTCGTCAACGGCGACGCCGTGGGCCCGACGCTGTACTACGGCAAGGGGGCCGGCGCCGAGCCGACCGCCTCGGCTGTCGTCGCTGACCTGGTGGACGTGACGCGCCTGCATACCGCTGACCCGGAACATCGCGTGCCGCACCTGGCCTTCCAGCCAGACGCGCTGTCCGATACGCCCGTGCTGCCGATCGACGAAGTGCGTTCGAGCTACTACCTGCGCATTCGCGTGGCTGACCAGACGGGCGTGCTGGCCGATATCACGCAGATTCTGGCCAAGACCGGCATCTCGATCGACGCGATGCTGCAGAAGGAATCGCGCGAAGGCGAGCCGCAGCCGCAGACCGACATCATCATGCTGACGCACACGGCCGTCGAGAAGCACGTGAACGGTGCCATCGCCGCCATCGAAGCGCTGCCGACCGTGCTGTCGAAGGTCAAGCGTATCCGCATGGAAGAACTGAACTGAGTGCAGGACATGAGCATGCAATACCGATCCACGCGCGGCCATGCCGAGCCGCAGAGTTTCTCGCGCATCCTGCTGGGTGGCCTGGCGCCGGACGGCGGCCTGTATCTGCCCGAGCACTATCCGCAAGTCAGCATTGAAGAACTGACGCGCTGGCGCGACCTGCCGTATGCCGATCTCGCCTTCGAGGTCCTGCGCAAGTTCGCCACCGACATTCCGGAAGACGACCTGCGCACGCTGGTCCGCCGCACGTACACGCCAGAGGTTTATTGCAACACGCGCCAGGGCGACAACGCGGCGGACATCACGCCGCTGCACCGCCTGGGCGAAGAGGGCGGCACGCAACTGTCGCTGCTGTGCCTGTCCAATGGCCCGACGTTGGCCTTCAAGGACATGGCGATGCAGCTGCTGGGCAACCTGTTCGAATACGCGCTCGACCGCGAGCACGCCGAGCTGAACATCCTGGGCGCCACCTCCGGCGACACCGGCAGCGCGGCCGAATACGCCATGCGCGGCAAGCGCGGCGTGCGCGTTTTCATGCTGAGCCCGCATCGCAAAATGAGCGCGTTCCAGACCGCGCAGATGTTCAGCCTGCAAGATGCGAACATCTTCAACATCGCCATCGAGGGCGTGTTCGATGATGCGCAGGACATCGTCAAGGCCGTTTCGAATGACCACGAGTACAAGGCCCGCCAGAAGATCGGCACGGTCAACTCGATCAACTGGGCGCGTGTTGTTGCCCAGGTCGTCTACTACTTCAAGGGTTACCTGTTGGCTGCCCCGAAGATTGGCGACAAGGTGTCGTTCTGCGTGCCATCAGGCAACTTCGGCAACGTCTGCGCTGGCCACATCGCGCGCATGATGGGGCTGCCGATCGACAAGCTGGTGGTCGCCACCAACGAGAACGACGTGCTCGACGAGTTCTTCCGCACCGGCACCTATCGCGTGCGCAGCGCCGCGCAGACGTATCACACGTCGAGCCCGAGCATGGACATCAGCAAGGCTTCGAACTTCGAGCGCTTCGTATTCGACTTGCTCGACCGGGATCCGGCGCGCCTTGCGCAACTGTTCCGCGACGTGGACGAGAAGGGCGGCTTCTCGATGACCGGCAAGCCGGAATTCGACCGTATCGCCGAGTTTGGCTTCGTGTCGGGCCGCAGCTCGCACGAAGACCGCGTCGACACGATCCGCGACGTGTTCGCCACCTACGGCACGATGATCGACACCCACACTGCCGACGGCGTGAAGGTGGCGCGCGAGAACCTGACGCCCGGCGTGCCGATGGTGGTGCTGGAAACGGCGCTGCCGGCCAAGTTTGGCGACACCATCCGCGAAGCGCTGGACCGCGAGCCGGAGCGTCCGGCTGGCTACGCTGACATTGAATCGCTGCCGCAGCGTTTCGAAGTCATGCCGGCTGACGCTGACCGCATCAAGGGTTACATCGCCCAGCACACCGGCCTGTAAACCTGCCCATGATCCTACTGCGCGTCCCGATCTTGGTCCTGCGATGCTCGCCGTACACGTGTACGGCAGCGCTTCTCGGGCCAACCTCGGGCCGCTCGCTACGGATCATGAACAGGTTCTAAGCGATGGAAGCAGTGCCGGATGACGTAGCCGGGGCAGCATTTGAGCGCTGCTTGCACGACATCCGCGCCTGCCGCGAGTGCAAGGGTGCGCTGGCGCACGAGCCTCGCCCCGTTGTCGTGGCAAATCGCCGGGCCCGTCTGCTGATCATCGGGCAGGCGCCAGGGCGCATCGTCCACGAAACCGGCATCCCCTGGAATGATCGCTCGGGAGATCGCCTGCGCCAGTGGTTGCAAATTACGTACGACGATTTCTACGCCGACAAGCGCATCGCCGTGGTGCCAATGGGTTTCTGCTTTCCCGGTACTGGCGCGAACGGCGATTTGCCGCCGCGCCCCGAATGCGCACCCAAATGGCATCGCTCTTTGCTGATGGCCATGCCTGAAGTGAAGCTCACGCTACTGGTCGGCACCTACGCGCAGCGTCATTACCTTGACGTGCCGCGCGACTGGTCGCTCACCGATGTCGTCCGCAATGGACCCGTGCAGGATGGCGATGGCCGTGTGCTGTTTCCGCTACCGCATCCCAGTCCGCGCAACCTGGCCTGGTTCAAGCACAACCCGTGGTTCGACGTGAGCATCGTGCCGGCGCTGCGGGCGGCGCTGGCAAACGCATTCGCTTGATACGCCTGGGCTGATGCATGGCATCGGCCTGGAACCGATACAATCGAAATCTCCCTTTCGATTTCGTTTTCCCATTCCCGCATGTCTGCCAACGATGCTCCCGCCGTCAAACCGTCTTTGTTGACGCTCGATGCGGCGCTGTCGCAACTGCTTGCCGCCGCGCGTGTTCTCCATGACACCGAAACCGTGCCGACGCTGCACGCCAACGGCCGCATCCTCGCGCAGGCCGTGCACAGCGGCCTGAACGTGCCGCCGGCCGACAATACATCGATGGACGGCTACGCCGTGCGCGCAGCCGACATTACCGCGCCGGGTACACGCCTGAAGGTGGCGCAGCGCATTCCCGCTGGCCACGTAGGCCAACCGCTCAATGTGGGCGAGGCCGCGCGCATCTTCACCGGCGCGATGATTCCGCCAGGGGCCGATGCGGTGGTCATGCAAGAGCAATGCAAGGCCGACCCGGACACGGGCACCGTCACCATCGATCACGTACCGGAGTCGGGGGAATGGATCCGCCGCGCCGGTGAAGACATCGCCGATGGCGCCGAAATCCTGTCGCGCGGCACGCGCCTTGGCGCGCAGCAGTTGGGCCTGGCCGCTTCCGTTGGCTGTGCCAACCTGCAGGTGGTGCGCCGCCCGCGCGTAGCCGTGTTCTTTACCGGCGACGAACTCGCCATGCCCGGCGAGCCGCTCAAGCCCGGCGCCATCTACAACTCCAACCGCTTCACGCTGCGCGCGCTGCTGGAAAACCTTGGCTGCGAGATCACCGATTTCGGCATCGTGCCCGACACGCTGCAGGCCACGCGCGAGACGCTGCGCGAAGCTGCCGAGGCGCACGACCTGATCATCACCTCGGGTGGTGTGTCAGTGGGCGAGGAAGACCACATCAAGCCCGCCGTGGAAGCCGAGGGACGTCTGAACATGTGGCAGATCGCCATCAAGCCGGGCAAGCCGCTGGCCTTTGGCGAGGTGCGCCGCCCCGAGGGCATGGTGGGCGGGCCGACCGCGTTTTTCCTGGGGCTGCCGGGCAACCCGGTGTCGAGCTTCGTCACGTTCCTGCTGTTCGTGCGGCCGTTCATCCTGCGCCTGCAAGGCGTGACGGATGTGGCCCCGAAGCGCATCCCGATGCGCGCCGACTTTGCGCTGGCCAAGGGCGATCGCCGCAACGAATTCCTGCGCGCGCGCATCAACGCCAACGGCGGGCTGGACCTGTTCCCGAATCAGAGCTCGGGCGTGCTGACCTCCACCGTGTGGGGCGACGGCCTGATCGACAACCCGCCCAACCAGCCGATCGCGCAGGGTGACGTGGTCAGCTTCCTGCCGTTTGCGGGTTTGGTGTAAGGAGCGATGGCCATGCAGATCGAGCTGCGTTTCTTTGCCAGCGTGCGTGAGCAACTGGGGACCTCGCAAGAGGTGGTGATTGTGCCGGACACCGTCCGCACCTTGGGCGACGTGCGCCACTGGCTGGCCCAGCGCGGCCCCGTGTGGAGTGAAACGCTGGCCCAGGGCCGTGCGTTGCGCATGGCACTGGATCACCAGATCCTTCCGGCCGACACTGCGCTGCACGAGGGCTGCGAAGTCGCCATCTTCCCGCCCGTGACTGGCGGCTGAGCACAGGAGAGTGACCATGCCCGTCCGCGTGCAAGAGGCCGACTTTGATCTCGGCGCCGAAATCGCAGCGCTGCGTGCCGGCCGCCCGAACATCGGTGCGGTGGCCAGCTTCATTGGCACCGTGCGCGATATCAACGATGGCTCAGGTGTGTCCGAGATGGAGCTTGAGCACTATCCTGGCATGACCGAGAAGGCGCTGGCCAACATCGTGAGCGCGGCCATGCAGCGCTGGGAACTGATCGACGCGCTGGTCATCCACCGGGTCGGCAAGCTCAAGCCCGAAGACCAGATCGTGCTGGTGGCAGTGGCTTCCAAGCACCGCGGCGAATCCTTTGCCGCGTGTGAATTCATCATGGATTACCTCAAGAGCGAAGCACCGTTCTGGAAAAAGGAACAGACGCCCGAAGGTGCGCGCTGGGTCGATGCGCGCGTGACCGACGACAAGGCGCTCGCCCGCTGGGGAATCACCACCAGCAACGCGGCCAGCGTATCGGCGCAACCCAACGACTACGAATAACAAGGACGCGACCGCATGAGCGGAATGGGCTTTCTGGCAGTGGGGGTGGGGGCTGCGCTGGGAGCCTGGCTGCGTTGGGGGTTCGCCGTTCTGTGGAATGCGATCAATCCGGCCTTGCCGTACGGCACGCTGGCGGCCAATCTGGTGGGGGGCTACCTGATTGGCGTTGCGGTCGGCGTCTTCGATACGCATACAGGGCTGCCGCCGGAATGGCGCCTGCTGGTCATCACCGGGTTCCTGGGCGGTCTGACGACGTTCTCGACGTTTTCCAGCGAGGTTGTCGCCAACATTCTGGCTGGCGACTACGGCGTGGGTGTGCTGCACATCGTGGCGCATCTGGGCGGCTCGCTGTTCCTCACGCTGCTCGGTCTCTGGACGGTGCGCACATTCAGTTGATCGCAAGGCCGATTGTGCAAATGAGATTGCGAATGAGCAGTTTGATTCACATACTGGTGGTGCCTGCGGCGGCGTAGGGACGGCAGTATCGGAGGCTGCCGCGGGTTGTCTTGTGTTGTTCCATCCATAACGAGAAGGAGACGCAATGAAATCAACCCGAACCACGCGCCTGCGACGGCACGTGTCAGCAACCAACCTTGTCGCAGCCGGGGCCATGCTCCTGGCGGGTTGCAGTGTGCTGAGCGCCTGCGGCGGCGGCAACGACGGCAACAATGTGCCGGGCAACGTCAAGCCGGCCTTCGTCGGCAAGGTCACCACCAACCACTACGATGGCTCCACCGACGATCTGCTGACCGCCGGCCTGGGCGCCAGCGGTCTGGCATCGGCCACCGCGCCCACCATTGCCAACCCGACCGCGCCCACGGCGGCCGAGCTGCGCCGCCTGGCCATCTACGCCAACTACCGCGCACTGGTTGATACCGCTGCGAAGGGCGGCTACGGCACGCTGTATGGGCCGAATGTCGACGCCAGCGGCAATGTCACGTCAGGCTCGGGCATGATCGCCGGCAGCGAATACGTGGCCTATTCCGACGATGGCACCGGCCAGCAGAACGTTGTGCTGCTCGTGCAGATTCCGGATAGCTTCGACGTCAACAACCCCTGCATCATCACCGCCACGTCATCGGGCTCGCGCGGCATCTACGGCGCGATCTCCACCGGTGAATGGGGCCTCAAACGCAAGTGCGCCGTCGCCTATACCGACAAGGGCACCGGCGCCGGCCCGCACGATCTGGCCACCGACACCGTCGCCCTGCAGGACGGCACGCGTACGACGCGCACGGCGGCGGGTTCCAACGCGCAGTTTGCCGCGCCACTCACCAGCAGCCAGCTTGCCGCGTTCAATGCGGCCACGCCGAATCGGCTGGCGTTCAAGCATGCGCATTCGCAGCGCAACCCAGAGAAGGATTGGGGCCGCTTCACGCTGCAGGCCGTGCAGTTCGCGTTCTGGGCCATCAACGACAAGATCGCGCCCGCGGGCGGTGTGCAGGGCGGCAGCGCGTTGCCGGTGCGGCCCAACAACACCATCGTGATCGCATCGAGCATTTCCAACGGCGGCGGTGCAGCCATCGCAGCGGCCGAGCAGGACACGGGCGGTTGGATTGACGGCATCGCCGTTGGCGAGCCCGGTCTGAACCTGCCGTCCACCCCGAGCGTGCAGGTGGTGCGCGGCGGTGTTCTGCTGCCGGTGTCGGGCAAGCCGCTGTTCGACTATGTGAGCTATGCCAACGTGTACCGGCTGTGCGCAGCGTCATCGGCCAGCGTGTCGAGCGCGCCGGCGCAAGGGTTGTTCGCGTCGACGCCAACGTTCCCGACCAGCGTGCAAGTGAACCGCTGTGCAGCGCTCAAGGCGGCTGGCCTGCTCAATGCAAGCACCGCCGCTACGCAAGCTGACGAAGCACTGCAGAGAATGCGTGCCTATGGTTGGGAGCCCGAGTCGGACCTCGTACACGCGTCGATGGCGTTCTTCGAGATCGATCCGTCGGTGGCGACCACCTTTGGCAACGCGCTCTCGCGCTCCAGCGTGGCCGACAATCTGTGTGGCCTGAGCTTTGCCGCGACCGATGCGTCGTTCCACCCGACGACGGTGAACGCCACGGCGCTGGCGCAGATGGCGGCGCTGGGCAATGGCATTCCGCCCACCTCCGGTGTGCAGCTCGTCAACAACAACGCGCAGGGCGGGCCGACGCGCAGCAACCAGTCGGTTGATTCCACCGGCACACAGGCGGCCAACCTGGATGCCGCACGCTGCCTGCGCAACCTGCTGACCGGCGCGGATGCCACGTCGCAGGCGCTGCAGACCGGTATCAGCCAGACGCTGCGTACCGGCAACTTGCAGGGCAAGCCCGCGCTGATCGTGCAGGGGCGCAACGATGCGCTGCTGCCGGTCAACCATGGTTCGCGGCCATACCTGGGGCTGAATGCACTGGTGGAGGGCGGGTCGAGCAAGCTGTCGTATATCGAGGTGATGAACGCGCAGCATTTCGACGGTTTTATCGACCTGGTGCCGGGCTACGACACGCTGTTCGTGCCGCTGGTGCTGTATGAGCAACGTGCGCTGGATGCCATGTACGCCAACCTGAAGAACGGCACGCCGCTGCCGCCGTCGCAGGTGGTACGTACGACGCCGCGTGGGGGCACGGCAGGCTCGGCCCCGGCCATCAGCGCGGCCAATGTGCCGAATTTCACCAACACGCCGGCCGCGGGTGACCGCATTTCGGTGACGACCTCGGGCAGTGTGGCAACGGTCTCCGTGCCGAACTGACGCGGCGAAAGCAGCACATCAAGCGGCGACGCGCCCAAAAGCGCGTCGCCGTTTGATTTTGTACAAATCTGCATGAAAACCGGCGTTTCCATGCTTGAAATGCCACCGATGCTCCCTATCTTTCGGAACAGTGAAACATTTTCCGCAAGGGGTTTTTTATGCGTTTGGACAAACTGACCACCCGCTTCCAGGAAGCGCTGGCCGACGCGCAGAGCCTGGCGCTGGGCAACGACAATCCGTACATCGAACCGATCCACCTGCTGCTGGCGATGCTCCGCCAGCCGGATGGGGCGACCAAGAACCTGCTGGCCCGCGCCGGCGTGAATACGGGTGCGCTGGACACCGCGCTGGACCGCGCCATCAAGAACCTGCCGCAGGTGCAGGGCGGGCAACAGGTACAGGTCGGCCGTGACCTGGGCAGCCTGCTGCAGCAGACCGAAAAAGAGGGCATCAAGCGTGGCGACCAGTTCATCGCCAGCGAGCTGTTCCTGCTGGCCGCCGCCGATGACAAGGGCAAGGCCGGCCGCATCGCACGCGAACATGGCCTGGCGCGCAAGGCACTGGAATCCGCCATCGACGCCGTGCGTGGCGGCCAGACCGTCGGCAGCGCCGAGGCTGAAAGCCAGCGTGAAGCGCTCAAGAAGTACACCATCGACCTGACCGAGATGGCTCGGATCGGCAAGCTCGACCCGGTCATCGGCCGCGACGACGAAATCCGCCGCGCCATCCAGATCCTGCAGCGCCGCACCAAGAACAACCCGGTGCTGATCGGCGAGCCGGGCGTGGGCAAGACGGCCATCGTCGAAGGGCTGGCGCAGCGCATCGTCAACGGCGAAGTGCCCGAGAGCCTGAAGAACAAGCGTGTGCTGGTGCTCGACATGGCGGGCCTGCTGGCCGGTGCCAAATACCGCGGCGAGTTCGAAGAACGCCTGAAGGCCGTGTTGAACGACATCGCCAAGGAAGAGGGCCAGACCATCCTCTTCATCGACGAGATCCACACCATGGTGGGCGCAGGCAAGGCTGAAGGCGCGATGGACGCCGGCAACATGCTCAAGCCGGCGCTGGCGCGTGGCGAGCTGCATTGCATTGGCGCGACCACGCTGGATGAATACCGCAAGTACATCGAGAAGGACGCCGCGCTGGAGCGCCGCTTCCAGAAGGTGCTCGTGGGCGAGCCGAGCGTGGAGGCGACCATCGCCATCCTGCGCGGCCTGCAAGAGAAGTACGAATTGCACCACGGCGTGGAGATCACCGACCCGGCGATCGTGGCCGCGGCGGAACTGAGCCACCGCTACATCACCGATCGCTTCCTGCCGGACAAGGCCATCGATTTGATCGATGAGGCTGCCGCGCGCATCAAGATGGAAATCGACTCGAAGCCCGAGGCGATGGACAAGCTCGACCGGCGCCTGATCCAGCTCAAGATCGAGCGCGAGGCGGTGAAGAAGGAAACCGACGAAGCCTCGCAGAAGCGTCTGGAACTGATCGAGCAGGAAATCGAACGCCTGCAGAAGGAATACGCCGATCTGGATGAAATCTGGAAGGCCGAGAAGGGCGCCGCGCAGGGTGCCGCAGCGTTGAAGGAAGAGATCGAGAAGATCAAGCTCGAGATCGCAAAACTGCAGCGCGAAGGCAAGCTCGACAAGGTGGCCGAGCTGCAATACGGCAAGCTGCCTGAGCTGGAAGGCAAACTCAAGGCTGCTACGGCCGCTGAGACCGCCGGCCAGAAGCAGCCGAACAAGCTGCTGCGCACGCAGGTGGGCGCTGAAGAAATTGCCGAAGTCGTCAGCCGCGCCACGGGCATCCCGGTGGCCAAGATGATGACCGGCGAGCGCGAGAAGCTGCTCAAGATGGAAGACCGCCTGCACGAGCGCGTGGTCGGCCAGGACGAGGCCGTGCGTTTGGTGTCCGACGCCATCCGTCGCTCGCGTGCCGGCATTGCGGACGAGAACAAGCCCTACGGCTCGTTCCTGTTCCTGGGCCCCACGGGTGTGGGCAAGACCGAGCTGTGCAAGGCGCTGGCCGGCTTCCTGTTCGATTCGGAAGAGCACCTGATCCGTATCGACATGAGCGAGTTCATGGAGAAGCATTCCGTGAGCCGCCTGATCGGCGCGCCCCCGGGCTATGTCGGCTACGAGGAGGGCGGTTACCTGACCGAAGCCGTGCGCCGCAAGCCGTACAGCGTGGTGCTGCTGGATGAGGTGGAGAAGGCGCACCCGGACGTCTTCAACGTGTTGCTGCAGGTGCTGGACGATGGGCGTCTGACCGATGGCCAGGGCCGCACGGTGGACTTCAAGAACACGGTGATCGTGATGACGTCCAACCTCGGCTCACAGTTGATCCAGTCGATGACGGGCGAGCCGTTTGACGCGGTGAAGGGCGCCGTGTGGCAGGAAGTGAAGACGCATTTCCGCCCCGAGTTCCTGAACCGGATCGACGAGGTGGTGGTGTTCCACTCGCTGGATCAGAGCAACATCGAGTCGATTGCACGCATTCAGCTCAAGCGTTTGGCGGCACGTCTGGCGCATATGGACCTGACGTTGGAGATCAGCGACGAGGCTGTGGCCAAGCTGGCCTCGGCGGGCTACGACCCGGTGTTTGGGGCGCGGCCGTTGAAGCGTGCGATTCAGCAGCAGATCGAGAATCCGGTGGCACGGATGATTCTGGAGGGCAAGTTCAGCCCGAAGGATGTGGTGCCGGTGAGCTATCAGGATGGGAACTTCTCGTTTGATCGCGTCGTGCACTAAGCCCGGCGCACTCTGGTGAGCGGTATGCCGTTCAGCTTCGGCTGAGCGGCATTTTTTTTGCCCTGCCCACCCAGTCACGCCTCGGCTGTTGCGGTGGCGGCCTTTGCTTCGCGCCGGAATTGGCTGGGCGCGTGCCCGGTCCAGCGCAGGAACGCCCGCCGGAAGGCTTCGTCGCTGGCAAAGCCCAACTGCTCAGCGATTCTTCCGACCGACCAGTTTGTCGTGCTCAGGCAGCGCTCGGCGGCTTCGCGCAGGCAGTGCTCGCGCAGGACCGAGTAGCTGCAGTTGTCCGCAGCAAGGCGGCGGCGCAGCGTGGGTTCGCTCACATCAAAGCGCACGGCTAGTTCCGGCAGTGTCGGCAGTCGCGCGCCGTGCGCGAGCGCTGCATCGAGCACGGCGCGCACCTGCTGCGTGAGCGAGACCACCTCGGCTGGCGCCCCAATCAGCCGGTATGGGAAATCCTCCAGGAACGCGGCCAGCTCGCTGGGCTGTCGCACGACACGTCGATCCAGCAACGCCGCATCGAATTCAAAGCCATAGGTCTGGGCGCCTGTCGTCACGGTTGCATTGAACAGGCCGAGGAACGGCATCGCATCCTCGCGCTGCGGGTGCGCCAGAAACACATGCGTCGGGCGCAACGGCTGGCCGATGAGCCAGCCGAAGAGCTGCATGTAGTAGAAGAGCCCCGTCAGGTCGACCATGCACGCGGCCGAGGTTTTTACGCGGCGCAGCGAATCCATGCGGAAGACGGCCTGCCTCCCGTTCTGTCCGAGCGAGAGCGTGCCGGCGCGCGGATACAGCATCGTGCAGAACTCGGCCGCGCAGCCGATCGCCTGCCTGAGCGAGTCGGTGCTCAACACGCACCGGCACAGCAAGTCCACCTCCTGCTTGCGCATGGGCGGGTGGCCGTTGCCCTTGGCAACGAGCGCTTCCAACTGCTCGATGCAGGCCCGATACAGCGCAATGAACTGCGCCGGCTGCAGGAGCCCCGGCGTGCCGCCAGCGGACACGGGCGGGGCCTCGGTGCCTTGCCGCTTCAGCTCATCCAGCAGGCGCTGCTCCATACCGGGTGGGACGGTGCGTCCCGACAACTCAGCGTTCATGGATGTTCGTTCTGATTGCTTCGGTAGCGATTGTTGATCGGCCGGGTAGGGATCGGTCAGGGCCGGGCTTCCCATAATCAATCCAGCACTTCAGTCCGCGCCGGCGCCTGGTTCAGGGCGTGCACGGCAGGTATCGAAAAGAGTGCCAACGAATACAGCCACTGCCTATCCGGGAGTACCCATGACAGCCTTACCGCGCGAGGCCCGCCGATGATTCACGTGCTGGATGAAATCGTGCTGGCACCCACGCACCTGAACACGGTGCTTGGCCTGCTGGAAAACACGTACCTGCCCAATAGCGCCGCCAGGGGCCTGACGCTGCAGCAGCGCTGGGTCTGCCCGCCGGTGGCGCTGGACGACGCGCCCAATACGCTCTGGCTGCTGTGGCAAGTGCCCGACGCGCCTGCTTACTACGCGATGCGCGCCAGCATCGACGCCTCGGCGTTCGCGTTCTGGACGCAGGTGGATGCGCTCTGTGAAGACCGCCGCCGCCACGTCATGACGGATGCGTCACAGCCGCTGCCGCAACGCGGGGAGCAACGTCATGCCGCTTGAAACCGCACAGCTGGGTCTGTCTGCCGATGCACGTGCTCAGGCAGATTCCACCGCGCTCGAACAGGCGATCCTCTCCCGCGTGCGCGCGCTGCCCGGGGTGTACCACGCCTCACTCGGGCGCAACCTGCAAGGGTGCTGGGGCGCGGGCGACTACACGCTCGATGTGCACTACACCAACGCGGCACCCGATGCGTCCGGCCTGGCCGCCGCACTCACTGGCCTGGCCGATGTGGATGGCGTCGCGTACACGCCCATCGGCGGTGGACAGCGCGCGCAGCAACTGCGCGACGGCATCTGGCGCACGCTGATGTTCCGCGTCCGGCCCGAGGCTTCCGCGCAGCAGGTCGCCAGCCTGGAGCAAGACCTCCTGCGGATGCCCGACTACATGCCCAGCATCCGCAACTGGCGCCTTGCCCGCGTCGACCACGTTGATGCACCCGGCGCGTGGACCCACGTCTGGCAGCAGGAATTTGCCACCGTCGATGACCTGCTGGGCGAGTACCTGATGCACCCGTTTCACTGGGGCCGTGTCGACCGCTGGTTCGACCCCGAGTTTCCGGAGTGGACGGTCGATGCCATCTCCCACGCCTTCTGCCTGCTGCCCGCCAGCCTGATTTCACGCCAACCCGGTACCGAGGAGTAGCCCCATGTCCACACACGGAACACTGACTGGAAACATCGCGCTCGTGACGGGCGCCAGCCGCGGCATCGGCCGCGCCATTGCCCTGCGTTTTGCTGCGGAGGGCGCGCTGGTGGTCGTCACGGGGCGGCGCATGGGCCAATCCGGGGACGAGCCCAACACGCTGGCCGAAACGGTCGCGCACATCAAACGCCAGCGCGGAAAGGCGATCGCCCTGGCCGCCGATCTTGACGACCCCGCGCAGCGCGACAGCCTTGTTTCGCGCGCGGCAAGCGCAGCCGGCGGGCTCGACATCCTCGTCAACAACGCCGGCATTGCGGAGTACAGCCCCATTGAGTCGATGTCGCTCGACATGTTCGACCGCACGATCGAGCACTACCTGCGCGTGCCCTTCGTGCTGAGCCGCGCGGCCATCCCGTTGATGCGCACCCGTGGCGGCGGGGCGATCCTCAATCTTGGATCGGTGACGGCACTGTCGCCCACGCGCCCGTACAACGAATTCGACGTTGCTGGTGGCGTCACGGTGTATGCCGCCGTCAAGGCTGCCGTCAACCGGTTCACCGAAGGGCTGGCCGCTGAACTGCTCGCCGACAACATCGCCGTGAATTCCGTGGGGCCGAGCACGGCCATCCTCACGCCCGGCAGCGAGCGCTACATCCCCGAGGGCTATCCGACCGAACCCGTGGAGTACCTGGTGGAAACGGCGCTCGCACTATGCCGTGTTCCGGCGCGTGAGCGCACCGGCGCGGTGGCGCACAGCCTGCACTTTCCGCTGGAGCAGGGCCTGCAGGTCCGCACGCTCGATGCGCAAGGCACGCTGCCGGCCCCGGTGATTCCGCCGTATGCCCATCCGGCGCTGGGGCGCCCCGGCGCAGCACAGCAATGAACCGCGCGGAGACCAGCATGCGTGCCATGGTGATCGATCAAGTGGGCGGACCGGACGTGCTCAGGATGGCCGACGTGCAAGTGCCCGAACCCGGCGCTGGAGAGGTGCTGATCCGGGTGGTCTGTGCGGGCGTCAACCCCGCCGACTGGAAATGCCGCGAAGGCAGCCTGAGCCATTTCATGGAGTACCGCTTCCCCTTCGTGATCGGCTTTGATGCCGCCGGCGTGGTGGCAGCGGTGGGAGCAGGGGTCACCAGCTTCGTGCCGGGCGATCGCGTCTTCACGCAGACGGATGTCGGTGCCGGCAAGTGGGGCGCCTTTGCGGAGTACGTCGCCGTCAACCAGCATTCCGTGGTGCGCCTGCCCGACAACATCGCCTTTGCAGATGCCGCAGCATCGCCCACACCGGCATTGGCGGCATGGACCGGGCTCTTTGATGAAGGCGGGCTCGCGCCCGGCCAGACCGTTCTGGTGCACGGGGGCGGGGGCGCTGTCGGCACGTTCGCCATCCAACTGGCCAAGGCAGCCGGTGCGCGTGTGGCCGCCACGTGCAGCGCCGCGCGCCGCGAAGCGCTGATGCAGCTCGGCTGCGACCTCGCCATCGATTACCGCGGCAGCGACATCGCCGATGCGCTCAAGGCCTGGGCACCGGAAGGCGCTGACCTCGTCCTGGACGCAGTCGGCTGCGGTACCTTGCCCAACGGGCTGGACCTGCTCAAGCCGGGCGGCATCCTCGTGGCCATCCTCACGCTGGTCCCGGGCGACCCCGGCCCCGACGCCGCTGAAGCCGCCCGCCGCGGCCTGCGCACCGCGCTCGCGTTCAGCAAGATGCCCAGCGGCGCGCGATTGCAGGAAATTGCCGAGCGGCTCGGCGCCGGCCGGCTGCAACCGCCCCGCAACGAATGCCTGCCGCTGGCAGATGCAACACGCGCACTCGAACGGGTCCGCCTGGGCACGGCCGCGGCCAAGCTGGTGCTGCAAGTTGCGCAAGCCTAGGGCCGACAGGCCCAGACCAGGATCACCCAACAAGACTGGAGGAGAGACGATGAAGAACAGGACATTCCTGCTGTGCGCCATCGCCGGCGTGATGGCCGGCGCCCAACTGGGCGCACCATCCTTTGCCGCGATGACGCCGGATGAAGTGAAACGCCTGGACGGTTCGCTCACGCCCATGGGGGCCGAGCGCGCCGCAAGCAGTGACGGCGCCATCCCTGCCTGGAGCGGCAAATGGCAGGGCCCGCCGCCGGGCGTGGCATTCCGGCCGGGCGATGCGTATCCCGACCCGTATGCAGCCGACAAGCCGCTGGCAACGATCACCGCCCAGAACGTTGCGCAGTACCGCGCGCACCTGAGCGACGGCCAGCTCGCAATGTTCAAGCTGTACCCCGCAACGTTCAAGATGGTGATCTATCCGAGCCATCGCGACTTCCGCTACGACGGCGCCCTCTACAAGGCGATCCGTGAGCACGCGCAGAAGACGCAGCTCACGCCCGACGCGAACGGCCTCAAGGACTATCCGCCCACCGCGCCGTTCCCCGTGCCCAAGAGCGGCCTGGAGGTGATGTGGAACCTGCGGTTCTCTTCGGCCATTGCCGACGAAGCGGCCGTGTATGACCAGGCGGTCGTGTACCCCGACGGCAAGATCGCCTGGGGCAAGTGGAAGTACGAGATCTGGTCGCCGATGAACGGCAGCACCTTCGACAACGCGCCGTCGCTCATCAACCGGACCTTCGCCCGTGTCGAGACCGAGCTGCCGCTGCGCGAGCGGGGCAACATCATCGTCTCGCAAACCTACTGGGACCGCGAAGGCTCCGACACCGCCAAGACCTGGGCATACAACCCCGGCACGCGGCGGGTGCGACAGGCTCCGGAGTTTGGGTTTGACCAGCCGCAGGGCCCGGGTGGTTTCCGCACCGTGGATGACGACCGCCTGTTCAACGGCTCCGGCGAGCGCTATGACTGGAAGGTCATCGGCAAGAAGGAAATCTACATCCCGTATCACGACTACAAGCTGGCCGAACCCAGCGTCAAATACGCGGATCTGCTGCAACCCAACCATCCCAACCCGGATGTCATCCGCTACGAACTGCACCGCGTCTGGGTGCTGGAAGCGACGTTGAAATCGGGCTTCCGCCACCAGTACGCCAAGCGCGTGCTGTACCTGGACGAAGACACCTGGATGGCTGCACTGGCCGACAACTACGACGCGCGTGGGCAGTTGTGGCGCACGAACCTGCAGTCCTCGTTCTATGCCTATGACGCGCATCGGTACTACCCGGCGGTCACGTTCTATCAGGACCTGATGGCGGGGTCGTATCTGGCGGATCGGTTGACCAATGCGGGGAGGCCGGCGCGGTTGAACAACAGCGCTCAGTTCAATGAGGCGTATTTCTCGCCGGATTCGATTCGCGGGGCGGGGAGGTGATTGGTTGAGTGGTTTTCCTTGGGAGTCGCTCTGGAGGGGTCCGGGGCGGCTTTTTTTTGATTAGAAGCCGAGGGCCACGGTGGCTAAGGGCAGGCTGATGCGGAAAATCAGGCCGCCTTCCAGGGCATTGGCTACGTCGATTCGCCCGCCATGCGCCTGCACGATGGCTTGCGAGAGTGCCAGCCCCAGGCCAGTGCCTGGTGTATCGCTGGCCCGCGCTTGGGCGGTGCGGTAGAAGCGCTCGAAAATGTGCGGCAACTCTGCGGGAGCCACGCCGGGGCCATGGTCGCTGACCTGGAGGATGGCATCGCCGTGCTCGGTCGACCACGCAATCTCAACCGCTGTGTTTGCCGGTGAAAATTTCACAGCGTTATCCAGCAGGTTGGCCAGGGCCAGCGTTGCAGGGGCCTTGGCAATCCAGATCGGTTGATGTGTCCCCGCCTGGGTGTTCAGCACGATGCCGCGGTCTTGGGCGGCTGGGGTGACGCGCTGGATGCACTCCTGCACGAGATCGGTCATCAACACTGCATCTTCGCTCTCCTGGCCCTGGCCTGCATCCAGGCGCGCGAGCATCAGCAGCTCTCCCACCATTTGCGTGAGCCGCCCGACTTCGTCTACGCAAGAGTGCAGGGTCTCAATGTAGTCTTCTCGGCTGCGCTCGCGCCGCAGCGTCACCTCAAGCTCGGTGCGCAAGCGCGAGAGCGGCGAGCGCAACTCGTGCGAGGCGTCGGCCGTGAAGCGGCGTTGCATGTCGAAGGCGTGTTCGAGGCGGTCGAGCATGTCGTTGAGCGTATCCACGAGCTTGCCGATGTCGTCGGAGGTGCCGGGATGGGGCAGGCGTTCATCAAGGTTGTTGTCGCCGATCCTGCGGGCCTGCTTCACGACGTTGTCGATGGCGCGAAAGACCCGTTGCGTGAGCATGGCACCGGCCGTGCCGACGGCGAGCAGCAGCGCAGCGGCCAGGCCGACGAACAGCACGACGGCCGAGTCCAGGATGCGATTGACGTCATCGAGCGATCCGGCAACCTGGACGACCAAGGGCGGCGTACCAGGTTCGGTATGCACTGGCAGCGACACCATGCGCAGCGGCTCCTCGCTGAAGTTCTGCAGGGTCTCGAATACCGTTTCGCCTTGTGCAAGACGGCCGAGCAATACGGGGGACGATGGCAGGCGGGTCGTGCCCAGGTTGGCACTGCGCGCGAGCACGTCGCCCTGTGCATCGACGATCTGCACCAGACGGTCCAGGCGCACCAGCGAGGGCGGTGCCGTACCGGTCGGTTTTTCATGCACGCGGATCGGCTGACCACTGCTGGCGTGCAGCATGCCGGCCTCGGTTTCCGCCAGCGCCAGCAGTGCCGCATCCAGTTGCCGATGCGCGATACGCGAAAGCTCCCACCACGCGGCGGATGCCACACCGGTCACGATCACGACGATCACGGCCCAGTGCGCAAGGATCAGGCGCCGCTGAAAGCTAAACATGGGAATGCGTTTGTGCGCTCAGGCGAAAACCTTGTCCGCGCACCGTCTGGATGAGCGTCGGCAGGCCCGGCGGGTCGATCTTGCGGCGCAGGTTTTTCATGTGCGTGTCGATCAGGTTGTCGATGGCGATGAGATCGGCGTGCCAGATGTGCTCAGCGAGTTGGGCTCGACTCACCACCTCACCGGCATGGCGCATCAGTAGCTCCAGCAGGGCGTATTCCTTGGGGGTGACGTCGATGGCGCTGTCTGCGCGCCTGATGGAGCGCGTGGCCGGTTCGAGCCGCAGGTCGCCAATGGCGAGCACGGGCAACGGCGCCAGCTTTGCCCGCCGCAAGAGGGCGCGCACGCGGGCCAGCAGTTCGTCAAACACGAAGGGCTTGGTCAGATAGTCGTCGGCGCCAGTATTGAGGCCGGCGATCCGGTCGGCGTGTGCGTCCCGTGCGGTCAGCATCAGGATCGGGGTCTGGATGTCACGCTGGCGCAACTCTGCACAAAACGTCACACCTTCTTTGCCCGGCAGCATCCAGTCGAGGATGACCAGATCGGCCGACCGGACCAGCGGTTCGGCCTCTTCCGCCGCGTGTGCCGTGGCCACCTTAAAGCCTTCTTCTTCAAGGCCTCGCGCCAGCAGCCGAGCGGCTTTTCGGTCGTCTTCGATCAGCAGGATGTTCATCGGATGGCCGGGAGGAGGGTCCAGGAAACGGCGGGATTCTAGCAATGCGACCTGCGCGAGTTCCTGAAGAAGAATTCAGGTTGCACTGCAGCATGAATACGTAGCATAGCGCCCGCATCCACATCGAACGGGTGCCCACAACATCAACATGCATGTATTGGAGCACGCCATGCAGGCCTCCTCGAATTCTTCTAAACGATTTCTCTACAGCGTCATTGCGGTTGCTGTGGCGGGCGTGTGCACGTGGGGTGCACTGTCCCTGCATGCCAAGGAACCTGGTGCGCCCACCGTGGCGGCGGTGCTGCACAAGAATGACCGCATCGTCGTGCCTGAAACCTCGCCGCTGCGGCGCTCGCTGGTGGTGACGCCGGTGTCTGAGGATGCTGTTTCCGCGGCGTTCGTGCTGCCTGCGTCGGTGGAGGCGGACCCGGGCAAGCTTGTGAAGGTGCTGCCGCCGTTGGCGGGCCGCATCGTCAGCCTGAACAAGCAGTTGGGCGATGAGGTGAAGGCTGGTGATGTGCTGTTCACGCTCGATTCCGCCGATCTGGCCGAAGCGACCAGCGCGGCAGCCAAGGCGCAGGCGGCGCTGGTGCTGGCCAGGAAGAACCTGGATCGCTTGCAGGATCTCGACAAATCGGAAATCACGCCGCGGCGCGATCTTGAGCAGGCGCAGAGCGAGCACGCGCAGGCTGCTAGCGAGGCGGACCGCGCTAACAACCGTCTGGCGCAGCTTGGTGCCAAGGGTGGCGCCAAGGTGTCGGGCGGGCACATCCTGTCGGTGCGCTCGCCGATTTCGGGCCGCGTGGTCGAGCTCAATGGCGCCACGGGCGGGTATTGGAACGACAACAACGCATCGGTGATGACGGTGGCCGATCTCTCGCGCGTGTTCGTGACCGCGAACGTGCAGGAGAAGGATGTCGCGAAGATCCATGTCGGCCAATCGGCCGTGGTCAAGCTGGATGCCTATGCCGAGCCGCTGGATGCCAAGGTGCGCTACGTGGGCGAAATGCTCGACCCCGACACGCGTACGGTCAAGGTGCGCATGGTGTTCGACAACAAGGATGGGCGTCTGAAGCCCGGCATGTTTGCTCAGGCGACGCTGTATGCGCAACCGCACACGGGCACGGTCGTGCCGATGTCGGCGCTGGTGCAGTCGGGTTTCAACACACGCACTTTTGTCGAGGTCGCGCCGTGGCAGTTCGAAGCCCGTGTCGTCAAGACGGGCGCGCAAGTGGGCGACCGGATCGAGGTGCTCGCAGGGTTGAAGGCCGGCGAGCGTGTGGTGACCAAGGACGGAGTGTTGCTCAATGATTGAACGTCTCGTCACCCTGTGCTTCAACCGGCGCGGCATTGTCGTGCTGGTCTTCCTGCTCGCGGCGCTGTACGGGTGGGTTTCGTGGAAGCAATTGCCGCTGGAAGCCTATCCCGACATTGCCGACACCAGTTCGCAGATCGTGACGCAGGTGAATGGGCTGGCAGCGGAAGAGGTCGAGCAGCAGATCACCATTCCGCTCGAGCGCGCGGTCATGGGCACGCCGGGCATGCATGTGATGCGCTCCAAGAGCACCTTCGGGCTGTCGCTGATCACCGTGGTGTTTCAGGATGGCGTGGAAGACTACTGGTCGCGCCAGCGCCTGCAGGAGAGCATCAACGGCGTCGATCTGCCCTACGGCGCCAAGCCAGAGATGGACCCGCTGACCTCGCCCATCGGCGAGATCTACCGCTACACGCTCGAATCCAAGACGCGCGATCTGCGCGAGTTGTCCGAGCTGCAGTTCTGGAAGGTCATCCCGCGCCTGAAGCAGGTGCCCGGTGTGGTGGATGTCGCCAACTTTGGCGGCCTGACCACGCAGTTCATGCTGGAGTTCGATCCGGCCAGGATGACCAAGTACAACGTGTCACTGAGCCAGATTTCACAGGCCATCCAGGCCAATAACGCCAACGCGGGCGGCAGCATCATGCAGCGCGGTGAACAAGGGCTGGTGGTGCGCGGCGTTGGCCTGATCCGCAACCTGGATGATCTCGGCAACATTGTCGTGAGCCAGAAGGCGGGTGTGCCGGTGCTGGTCAGGGACATCGGCCAGGTGGTGCTTGGCAACCACGAGCGCAACGGCATTCTCGGCAAGGACCATAACCCGGACACCATCCAGGGCATCACACTGCTGTTGCGCGGCCAGAACCCGTCGCGCGTCATGAAGGGTGTGCACGAGGCGGTGCGTGACCTGAACGAACACGTCCTGCCCAAGGACGTGAAGGTGGTGGCGTACATCGACCGCAGCAAGCTGGTCGACGCCACCGTCCACACGGTTGGCAAGACCTTGATCGAGGGCATGGTGCTGGTGTCGCTGGTGCTGCTGCTGTTCCTGGGCAGCCCGCGCGCCGCGCTGATCGTGGCGGTGACGATTCCGCTGTCGTTGCTGGCGGCCTTCATCCTGATGCACCACTTCAAGATTCCGGCCAACCTGCTGTCGCTGGGCGCCATCGACTTCGGCATCATCGTTGACGGTGCGATCGTGATGATGGAGAACATCCTGCGCAAGCGCGAAGAAGATGCCGGGCGCGAGCTGGAGGGGGCTGACATCCTGGCCGCCGCACGCCAGGTCACGCGCCCGATCTTCTTCGGCATGCTCGTCATCATCGTGGCCTACCTGCCGCTGCTGGCCTTCCAGCGCATTGAGTACAAGCTGTTCTCGCCCATGGCGTTTGCAGTCGGGTTTGCGTTGCTGGGTGCGCTGCTGGTGGCGCTGCTGCTGATTCCCGGCCTGGCGTACTGGGCGTATCGCAAACCGGCCAAGGTGTTCCACAACCAGGTGCTGGAGTGGCTCACGCCGCGCTACGAGGGTTTGCTCAACCGCGTGGTGGGCAAGTCGCGTGCCGTGATCGGCCTGGCCGTGGCCACGCTGGCCGGCGTGGTGATCCTGGGCGCGACCATTGGGCGAGACTTTCTGCCGTACCTGGACGAGGGCTCGATCTGGCTGCAGGTGACACTGCCGCCCGGCATTTCGCTGGAGAAGGCATCGGAGATGGCCGGCCAACTGCGCGAGGCCGCGCTGGAGTTTCCGGAGGTCGAGCACATCGTTACGCAGGTGGGGCGCAATGACGAGGGTACCGACCCGTTCACGCCGTCGCATATTGAGAGCGCGGTGACGTTGCACCCGTACAGCACGTGGAAGACCGGCCGAGACAAGCAGCAGCTGATTGCCAAGATGGACGCGCGCTTCCGGCAGTTGCCCGGCATTCAGGTGGGTTTCTCGCAACCGATGATCGATGGCGTGCTCGACAAGCTGGCCGGCGCGCACAGCGATCTGGTGGTCAAGATCTACGGCAACGACTTTGCGCAGACCCGGCAGTTGGCCACGTCTATCGAGCGTCTGCTCAAGACAGTGCCCGGCGCTCAGGACGTGATCATCGATCAGGAGCCGCCGTTGCCGCAGGTGCGTATTGACGTGGACCGCGCGGCCGCTGCCCGCCTGGGCATCAACATAGCCGACGTGATGGACCTCGTTCAGACCGGTATTGGCGGCAGCCCCGTCACGAAGGTGTTTGCGGAAGACCGCAGCTACGACGTGGCCGCGCGCTTTGTCGGCACCTCGCGCAACAACCCCGAGGCGATCGGCAACCTGACGCTGACCGCAGCCAACGGCGCACATGTGGCGCTGGCCCAGATCGCGCGTGTCGGCTTTGCCGAGGGCGAAACCACCATCACCCGTGAGATGAACAAGCGTCACCTGACCGTGCGCCTGAACCTGCGTGGCCGCGATCTGGCCTCGTTTCTGGAGGAAGCCCGGCAGCGCATCGATCAGGAGATCCAGTACGACCACACCCGCAACCAGATCGCGTGGGGTGGCCAGTTCGAGAACCAGCAGCGTGCGCAGGCTCGCCTGGCGCTGATTCTGCCGATGGTGCTGGCGCTGATGTTCGTGCTCCTGTTTGCCGAATTCAAGAACCTGCGCCAGCCGGCGTTGATCCTCTGCGCGGTGCCGCTGGCGGCGCTGGGTGGCCTGGTTGCGCTGCACCTGCGCGGTATGACGTTGAACGTGTCGTCTGCCGTGGGCTTCATTGCTCTGTTTGGGGTGGCGGTGCTCAACGCCATCATCATGGTCTCCAACCTGAACCGTTGGCGGCAACAGCCGGGTATTGGCTTGAAGGATGCGGTGATGGGCGGTGCACGCGAGCGCATGCGTCCGGTGCTGATGACGGCCACCGTGGCGGCGCTCGGCCTGATCCCGGCAGCGCTGGCGCATGGCCTTGGCAGTGACGTGCAACGGCCGCTGGCCACCGTGGTGGTGGGCGGGCTGGTGAGCGCGACCGTGCTCACGCTGGTGCTGCTGCCCGCGCTGTATTACCTGATTGAGGCGTACGCCGCTCGACGCCTGCACGCGGCAGGTCCAGCCGTCCGTGTCGCAATGGAAGGGGAGTTGTAATGCATCAGATCACGCGTATCGCCGCAGGCGTATTGCTGTCGGCAGCGGTGGCAGGCTGTGCCGTGGGGCCGGACTTCAAGCGCCCTGATGCGCCTGACGTGCCTGGGTACACGGCCAACACGCCCGCGCCCACCGTAGCGACACCCACAGAAGGTGGGCAATCCCAGCGGGTGAACC
The DNA here is from genome assembly GCF_000801955.1 of Ralstonia sp. A12. Lineage (GTDB taxonomy): Bacteria > Pseudomonadota > Gammaproteobacteria > Burkholderiales > Burkholderiaceae > Ralstonia. The sequence goes on along the minus strand of NZ_JSZO01000001.1, from coordinate 351,241 downwards.
AGGGGCAGGCCGTCTCGGCAAAGTGGTGGACGCTGTTCGGCTCCGATGCGTTGAATACGCTGGTGGAAGAGGCGCTCAAGGCGAACCCCGACCTGCAATCGGCCAAGGCTGCGCTGCGCGCCGCACGGGAGACGCTGGCCGCGCAGAAGGGCGGCTTCTTTCCCGCGCTCGACGCTGAACATGGGTCCAAGCGTGCGCAAGAGGCCAACGCCATCGCCAGCCCGCTGTCATCTAACGCCAATCTCTACACGCTGCATACGTCGCAGTTGGCCGTGTCCTATACGCCGGACGTGTTTGGTGGGGTGCGGCGGCAGGTGGAATCGGCAGCAGCCCAGGCAGAGGTCGCGCGCTTCGAGTACGAGGCGGCCTACCTGACGCTGACTTCCAACGTCGTGAACGCGGCGATTACCGAGGCCTCGCTGCGTGCGCAGGTCAAGGCAACGCAGGAGGCCGTGCGGGTGGCCACCCAGTTACTGGAGACCACGCGCAAGCAGCAGCGGGCCGGGCTGCAGGGCGGTGCTGATGTGGCCGCACAGGAAGCGGAGCTTGCGCAGGTCGAGGCCACCTTGCCGCCGCTTGAAAAACAACTGGCGCAACAGCGCAACCTCATCACCGTGCTGGCGGGGCGCTACCCGAGCGAAGAGATTGCGCAGACGTTCGAGCTGGACACGCTACACCTGCCGGCAGCATTGCCATTGAGCCTGCCGTCGGAACTGGTCGAGCAGCGGCCTGACATTCGCGCCGCGCAGGCACAGCTGCATGCGGCCAGCGCGGAGATTGGCGTGGCCAAGGCGGCACGCCTGCCGAGCATCACGCTCACGGGCAACATCGGCAGCTCGGCGGAGGGGCTGCGCAGCTTGTTCACCACGGGGACCGGGTTCTGGAGTCTCACGGGCGGCTTGGCCATGCCGTTGTTTCGCGGCGGCAGTCTGATGCACCAGCAGCGCGCGGCAGAGGCCACCTATGACCAGGCCGCCGCGCAATATCGCAGCGTCGTGCTGGCAGCATTCCAGAACGTATCGGATACGCTGCATGCGATTGCCGCCGATGCGCGTTCCCTGCAGAGCGCGCACAAAGCCGAACAGGCCGCCCGCAAGAGTCTGGGCATGGCACAACGCCAACTGGCAGCTGGCATGGTCGGCTCGCCCGCCGTGTTGCAGGCCCAGCAGGCGTATCAGCAAGCGTTGGTGACGGTTGTACAGGCACGCGCCGATCGCTTGACTGATTCTGTTGCGCTGCTGCAGGCGCTGGGCGGTGGCTGGTGGAATCGTGATGAACAGCTCGCGGGTAACGACTAGGCCACGTCGCCTGTCTCGCGGCCATTGAAATGACGACGTTCACCCTACGCGTGGATCTCGCTCGTAGGGTGTTTTTCATTCTGAAATCCAAATCCATAAGGCGTAAGACACGGAGCCAGCAAGATGATTGGCATGTTTGTGTCCACCGCTATCGCGGCTGCCATTGTGGCGAGGGGACCTTGAGCGCGTGGTGCACTGAGTGGTGCGGTAAAGGCTGAAAAGCCGCTCTGGCGTGATCCAGGGCGGCTTTTTATTGTGCGATTGTTGCTGGTGTCTCCTTGCTTCATCCCCTCGCGCAAAGCGCAGATTGCCGATGGCCGGCGGACCCTGCCTCCCCAAGGTCAATTGCCCGCCATCTAACGCAACGTCCAGACGATAGCGGTGTTCGTGCTGTCGTTCACTACCGCGAATTGCTGTTGGCCACTGCTGCTCAGTCCAAATGCGAGGCCAAATGCAGAGCCCGCAGACGGATCAACCTGCATCTCTGCGACGAACTGCCCCTGGGGTGTGAACTCGATGATTTCGCTGGGTTGATTCTGACCCGAGGCAATCGCGTCGCCGTTTGCTGTCACCAGATCTCCATTGGGCGCCAAGGCCAATGCCAACGGCCCGGCGAGGTAGTTCGCGTCTGCAAAGATGACCGTTCCCCTTCCATTTGCATGTGCGATTGCCGACGCGCTCGATAGGCCATACACCTTGTTGTCGTTCGTTGACGCGACATACAGCACATCGTGGCCCGCGTCATAGGCCAATCCCGTTGGGCCGACCACCAGCGCTGCCGAATCGGGTCGGAACGTGTAGCCATTCGCGATGATGTGCGAGCTTTGCAAGAGCGTGGCGCCGCCCGCGCCGATGTTGAGATCGATCCTGGCCACCGTGCCGTTCAACACGTTCGATACGAACACGGAAACCTGCGGGCCGTTATCAGTGAGGACGGTCAGGTCCCACGGGCCGTCCAGAAGGACTGGATCTTTCAGCTCGGTGAGCAGCTTGCCTTGCGGGGTGATGACCAATAGCGAGCCGGATGTGGTCACCACCGTGCCATTCGTCGTCGGTAGGTTGCCCACCAGCACATACCCGCTCTTGAGCACAGTCAGCGCGGTGGTCAGTCCTAGATTCGGTCCCTGGAAAAAGGTGACGGGCTTGCCGTCTGTCACCAGTTTCACGATGGTCGATCCCGTGCCCTGTTTGTTGGAGGCCGCGTTGAAATTCGACACCACCACGTCCCCAGGCTGCAGCATGTTCCCCGCAGGTACGCCGGCCGGCACGAAGGCAATGCCGTACGGATTGACGTCGTGGTTGCTCGGCACCGTCGACGCAACCGTGGATGTGGGTGGAAGGATGGTTTGTCCGCCGGCAAGGGGGGATCCCAATACCAGCGCTACGAGGCCGATGCCGCATAGGGCGCCGCGTAGATGCCGGGGCATGAACTGGGTTGGGGGAGGGATTCTGGTTTGAGGAATCACCCGTGAGGGTGATTCGACGGCAGACAGCAGACGCGAGGTTTTCATTGGGCACCTCCTTCTTTTTGCAGAGCGCCCCGGCCGCGTGAGCCGCTGGGGAACACTCTGAGCGTCTGCAAGCTTGAGCGCGAAAGCTACCGAGGCAAACGTTGCAGGCGCCGCACTGGTTCCCTGGGCGATTCGCTGCGCATCTGAAGTCGTACCTACCCCTGCGCAGTGAACTGTGCCCAGGGCGTTGGCCGCCTCAGAACAGAGGCGACTGTTATTCAGTCTAGCCTATGGCGCCTATTTTTCAGGCACTTCAACCGGTTCAACACTCCGGGCGTGCTTGGATTTCTCGGCCCGGGCAGGGAACGAAAGGGTGGTGTCCCTCAAACACTCAAACGTGAGCTCTCACGCATGACGGCCTGAGGTTCAATGGTGAGGGGTAAACCGTCATCCATGACAGTCAGAGGTTCAACGGTGAGGGGTAAACCGTCACGCATGACCGTCTGAGGCTCAGCGGTGAGGGGTAAACCGCCATCCATGACGGTCAGAGGTTCAACGGTGAGGGGTAAACCGCCATCCATGACGGTCAGAGGTTCAACGGTGAAGGGTAAACCGTCACGCATGACCGTCCGACACTCAACGACGAGGGTTTGACACACAACCACGACCTTCGAACTCTCACCCCTGAGGGTTTGCCTCTCACCAGAGGCGCTCCCACGCCTTCTTATGCAAAAAACGATGAACATTCCCTGAAACCATTCGTTCCCCGTACAAGGCCCGCTCGGTAGTCTTGCTCCTATCCAAATCCATAAGACGTAAGAAACGGAGCCAGCAAGATGATTCGCAAGTTTGTGTTCAACGCGATTGTTCGTACGACGGCGGCTGCCATCGTGGCGGGGGGAACCGTAGGCGCGCACGCTGCTACGACGCTGCTGAATGTGTCGTATGACCCGACGCGCGAGCTGTACAAAGAGATCAACACCGAGTTCGCCAAGAAGTGGAAGGCCGAAACGGGTGAAGACATCACCCTGCGCGCCTCGCACGGCGGCTCGGGCAAGCAGGCCCGCTCGGTCATCGATGGCCTGGAAGCCGACGTGGTGACGCTGGCACTCGGCTACGACATTGACGCCATTGCTGAGAAGGGCCTGACCGCCAAGGACTGGCAGAAGCGCTTGCCGAACAACGCCTCGCCGTACACGTCCACCATCGTGTTCCTGGTGCGCAAGGGCAACCCAAAGGGCATCAAGGACTGGAACGACCTCGTCAAGCCGGGCATTGCCGTCATTACGCCCAACCCGAAAACCTCAGGCGGCGCACGCTGGAACTACCTGGCCGCATGGGCCTATGCGCTCAAGCAGCCGGGCGGCTCGGACGCAACGGCCAAGGATTTCGTGCAGAAGCTCTACAAGAATGTACCGGTACTCGATTCGGGCGCACGCGGTGCAACCACCACGTTCACCGAGCGTGGTATCGGCGACGTGCTGATCGCGTGGGAAGACGAGGCGTTGCTGGCCTCGCGCGTGGAAGGCAAGGACAAGTTTGATGTGGTGGTGCCGTCTGTCTCCATCCTGGCCGAGCCGCCGGTGGCGGTGGTGGACAAGGTGGCCGACAAGAAGGGCTCGCGCAAGGCCGCAGAGGCTTACCTCAAGTTCCTGTACACGCCGCAAGGGCAGGAAATTGGCGCGAAGAACTTCTATCGTCCGACCGACCCGACGGTGGCCAAGAAGCACGAGAGCGAGTTCCCGAAGGTGAGGCTGGTGACCATCGACGACACGTTTGGAGGCTGGCAGAAGGCGCAGAAGACGCACTTTGCCGATGGCGGCCAGTTTGACCAGCTCTACCAACCGGGCAAGTAAGGCCCAAGCCAACACGACATCGGGTGATCCGCATCATGCAAATCCTGACCATCTCCGGTAGCCCTTCGGCGCAATCGCGGTCTGCGCGCCTGCTGGGCCACGTGCGCGCGCAGCTTGAGCGCGCCGGCGAGCGGGCGGACCACCTGGACCTGCGCAGCCTGCCAGCCGATGCGCTGCTGGGCGCGCAGGTGTCCGACCCCGCCATCGCCGATGCGGTGGCGCGGGTGGAGGCTGCCGGGGTGGTGATTCTTGCCACGCCGGTCTACAAGGCTGCGTACAGTGGCCTGCTCAAGACCTTTCTCGATCTGCTGCCGCAGAGCGGGCTGCGCGACAAGGTCGTGCTGCCGATCGCCACCGGCGGCAGCCTCGCCCATACGCTGGCGATTGATTACGCGTTGCGCCCGGTGCTGACGGCACTGGCTGCGCGCTCGATCCTGCCCGGCATCTTTGCCGTCGATTCGCAGATCGTCGTGGCCGATGACGGCGTGGTGGTCGACCCATCGCTGCAACAGCGTCTGGACGACGGCGTGGAGCGCGTGCATCAGGCGTTGGCGCTGGCACGGCATCCGACTGTGGCGCAAGTGATCGTCTCCAGCCGCAGCGCCGCACGTGCGGCCGCACAAGCTGACGCCCAGCGAATGCGATGTCTGGCGTGATGCGCTGAACGCGCGTCGCCTTACACCAGCAGCTCAACGCTTTCCCGTTGTTGTCATGCCGCGCAGCACCTGCGCGCGGCGCGTGCCGCCCCTACATCCCGCATCGACTGAACTCGCCATGAAAAACCATTCGCCTTTGCGCAGAACCCTGACTATCGCCGCTACGCTGCTCGCCACGCTTGGCGCGCCCGCCGCGTTTGCCAACAGCGATGCACCGCCCCCGACCGCCGCCAAGCAACTCCGTATCGGCTATCAGAAGTACGGCACGCTGACGGTGCTCAAGGCGCGCGGCACGCTGGAAAAGCGCCTTGCCGCGCAAGGCATTGAAGTGAAGTGGACCGAGTTTCCTGCTGGCCCGCAGTTGCTGGAGGGGCTGAACGTGGGCGCCATCGACTTCGGCACCACGGGTGAAGCGCCGACCATCTTCGCGCTGGCTGCCGGTGCGCACCTCGTCTACGTCGGCAACCAGCCGCCCGCACCGGCCGGCGAGGCGATCATCGTGCCGAAGAATTCGCCGCTCAAGAGCGTGGCCGATCTGAAGGGCAAGCGCGTTGCCTTCAACAAGGGCTCGAACGTGCACTACTTGCTGGTGAAGCTGCTGGAGAAGGCCAACGTGCCCTACAGCGATATCCAGCCGGTCTATCTGACTCCCGCTGATGCGCGTGCCGCCTTTGAGCGCGGCGCGATCGATGCGTGGGTGATCTGGGACCCGTTCTTTGCCGCAGCAGAGCATCAACTTGGCGCACGTGTGCTGGCCGACGGCACGGGCGTGGTGAACAACTCGCAGTACTTCCTTGCATCGAAGGGCTATGCGACTGCGCGTCCCGACGTGCTGAACATCGTGCTCGATGAACTGAAGAAGACCGACACGTGGGCGGCGGCCAATCCGAAGGACGTGACGGTCATCCTCGGCCCGCAACTGGGGCTGGACCCGGCCGTGGTGGCGCGTTCGGTTTCGCGCATTGCATACGGCATCCAGCCGGTGGGGCCAGAAGCGCTGGCCGACCAGCAGCGCATTGCCGACACCTTCCACACGCTCAAACTGATCCCGCGCCAGGTGAAGGTGGCGGATTCCGCCTGGAACCCGAGCGCACAGTCTGCCTCGCAACAAGCCGCACGCTGATCGCCATGACCATCGATATTCAACGCCGCCGCTGGCTGACGGCTTCAGCTGCAGGTGCATCGCTGGCCGCGCTCGGCCCTGTTGCCCACGCTGCCAACGCGGCGGGTACACCCGCCAGCCTGCCGAAGATCACACCGCCCGCGCAGTTGCGCGTGGGCTTTCAGAAGAGCGCGGTCAACCTCGTCATCGTCAAGGAGAGCCGTGCGCTGGAGCAGCGCTTTCCTGACACCAAGGTGAGCTGGCTGGAGTTTCCGGCCGGGCCGCAGCAGTTGGAGGCGCTGTCTGCCGGCAGCCTGGATCTGGCCATTACCGGCGATACGCCGCCCGTGTTTGCACAGGCAGCGGGCAAGGACCTGCGCTACGTGGGTGTGGAGCCGCCCAAGCCGGACAGCTCGGCCATCCTCGTGCCGCAGGGCTCGCCGCTCAAGACGCTGGCGGACCTGAAAGGCAAGCGCGTCGCATTGCAGAAGGGTTCGAGCGCGCATTTCCTGATCGTGCGCGGGCTGCAGAAGGGCGGGCTGACGTTTGCCGACATCCAGCCCGTGTACCTGACACCTGCCGATGCACGCGCCGCCTTCGAGCGCGGCGCGGTAGACGCCTGGGGCATCTGGGACCCGTACTACGCCGCCACCGAACTCGCCATCAAGCCGCGTGTGCTGGCCACGGGGCGCGGGCTGACGTCCAACAACTCGTTCTACTTCGCACCGACGCCCTTTACCGAGCGGCACGGCGACACGCTGGCCGCGATCTTTGCCGAGCTGTCGCGTGCGGATCGTCTGGTGCAGGAGAACCGCAAGGAAGCGGCGCAGCGCATTGCGGACTTTTCTGGCCTGTCGCTGGCGACGGTACATCTGTTCCTCTCGCGCCGGCCGCCATCACCGGTGCGACCGCTCACGCCCGAGGCGATTGCCGAGCAGCAGCGCGTGGCCGATGCCTTCCATGGGCTTGGGTTGATCCCGCGTGCGGTCAAACCGGTGGAGATCGTCTGGCATCCGAGCGCTGCACAACAGGCCATCGCCCGAGCCTGATCCGCACATATTCCAAGGAGCTGTCATGCAAGTCTTCTGGTTCATTCCGACTCACGGCGACAGCCGCTACCTCGGTACCGCCGAGGGCGCACGCCAGGTGGATCACACCTATCTGCAGCAGGTGGCCGTGGCCGCCGATACCCTCGGCTACGAGGGCGTGCTGATCCCCACAGGCCGCTCGTGCGAAGACCCGTGGATCGTGGCCGCGAGCCTGATTCCGGTCACCAAGCGTTTGCGCTTTCTGGTGGCAGTGCGCCCAGGCCTGATGGCGCCCACGCTGGCCGCACGCATGGCCGCCACGTACGACCGCCTGTCGCAGGGCCGTCTGCTGGTGAACCTCGTCACGGGTGGTGACCCGGCTGAGCTGGCAGGCGATGGCTTGTTCCTGAACCATGCGGAGCGCTATGAGGCATCGGAAGAATTCATCCGTATCTGGCGCGAGACGCTGGCCGCCAGCCACGAAGGCGCTGCGCTCGATTACACCGGCAAGCACCTGAGCGTGAAGGGCGCGAAGGTGCTGTATCCGCCGGTGCAGAAGCCGCATCCGCCGGTGTACTTCGGCGGCTCGTCGGAAGCTGCGCATGAACTGGCGGCCGAGCAGGTCGACACCTATCTCACCTGGGGCGAACCGCCTGCCGCTGTGGCCGAGAAGCTTGCCGACGTGCGCAAGCGTGCGGCCAAGCATGGCCGCACGGTGCGCTTCGGCATCCGTTTGCACGTGATCGTGCGTGAAACGGACGAGGAAGCATGGGCCGCTGCCGACAAGCTCATCAGCAAACTGGATGACGACACCGTGGCCCGCGCGCAGGAGGCTTTCCGCAAGATGGATTCCGCCGGCCAGCAGCGCATGGCCGCGTTGCACGCCAACGGCGTCAAACGCAGCCGAGCCGACTTGGAAATCAGCCCGAACCTGTGGGCCGGTGTGGGCCTGGTGCGCGGCGGCGCGGGCACGGCACTGGTGGGCGATCCGCAAACCGTGGCCGCACGCATGAAGGAGTACGCAGACCTGGGCATCGATACGTTCGTGCTTTCCGGCTATCCGCATCTGGAAGAGGCGTACCGCTTTGCCGAGCTGGTGTTCCCGCTGCTGCCGCGCTCAGTGCGCGGGGGTGATCACACTCGGTTGCCTGGCAACGTGCTGAACGGGCCGTTTGGCGAAGTGATTGCCACCGGCATCGTGCCGCGCGTGGCCGCAAGCTGAAACGAGAGGAGCAGGGCAATGGCATCCGAATCGAAACCCAAGGCAAACGCCTTCCTGCGTGCGGCCCGGCAACGGCTTGCACCGTGGATCGTGCCGCTCGTGCTGCTGGTGCTCTGGCAGGCATCCGCCCAGTGGGGCTGGCTGTCGAACCGCATCCTGCCGGCGCCGCTGGACGTGGCCAAATCCGCCGTTGCACTGGCGCGTTCGGGCGAGCTGTGGACGCACGTGGCCGTGAGCACGTGGCGCGCGCTGCTGGGCTTTGCGATTGGCGGTTCGTTGGGGCTGGCGCTGGGGCTGCTGACCGGCACCTTCCGCACGGCGGAAACACTGCTCGACACGACCTTGCAGATGGTGCGCAACATCCCGGTGCTGGCGCTGATTCCGCTCGTCATCCTGTGGTTCGGGATTGATGAATCGGCGAAGTTGTTTCTGGTGTCGCTGGGCGTGTTCTTCCCGATCTACCTGAACACGTATCACGGCATCCGTTCGGTGGACCCAGCGCTGGTGGAGATGGCGCGTAGCTATGGCTTGTCGCGTGCGCAGCTTTACCGCGAGGTGATCCTGCCCGGTGCGTTGCCGCAGATCCTGGTGGGGGTGCGGTTCTCGCTGGGGCTGATGTGGGTGACGTTGATCGTCGCGGAGACAGTCTCCGCGCAAGCCGGCATCGGCTACATGACCATGAATGCGCGCGAGTTCCTGCAGACCGATGTGGTGCTGCTGGGCATCCTGCTCTACGCGCTGCTGGGCAAGCTGGCCGATCTCTTGTCGCGTGCGCTGGAACGCTTCTGGCTGCGCTGGCACCCCGGTTATCAAGCGGCTGCTTAAGCTGAATTGGAGAAACACATGCAAAGCAACGCGACCGAGCAGGCTGAGCTGGAACGCGTGGAACACCACGGCACGGCGCTGCATATCGAACACGTCGTCAAACGCTATGGCGACCGCGAAGTGCTGCACGGCATCGATCTGGAGATCACGCCGGGCGAGTTTGTCGTCATCGTCGGGCGCAGCGGCTGCGGCAAGAGCACGCTGCTGCGGCTGATTGCGGGGCTGGAAGGCATTGACGATGGACACCTGCGCCGCGACGGCGAGACCGAAGGCGGGCTGCACGACGATGCTCGTGTGATGTTCCAGGATGCCCGCCTGCTGCCATGGAAGAAGGTGCTCGACAACGTCGCGCTGGGCCTGCCGAAAGCGCAGCGCCCGCAGGCCGCCGAAGTGCTCGCGCAAGTGGGCCTGGCCGAGCGTGCAGGTGAGTGGCCGGCACGTCTGTCAGGCGGACAGCGCCAGCGTGTTGCACTGGCGCGCGCATTGGTGCACCGCCCACGTCTGCTGTTGCTCGACGAGCCACTGGGCGCGCTCGATGCGCTCACCCGCATTGACATGCAGAACCTGATCGAAGGCCTGTGGCAGCGCCTGGGCTTTACCGCCGTGCTGGTCACGCACGACGTGGCCGAGGCGGTGGCGCTGGCCGACCGTGTGGTGCTGATCGAAGACGGCCGCATCGCACTGGATGAGCGCATCGATCTGCCGCGTCCGCGCCACCGGGGTTCGCCCGCGTTTGCACGCCTGGAAGAGGCCATCCTCAACCGCGTGATGCAGCGCAAGATCGATCCGAATGAAGTGACCGATGTGCGTTCGCACACGGCGTGGGCATCACCCTTTGATGTGTCGGCCACCGCCGTGCGCTGGGCCGTGTAAGCCGCTGTAGAAGTTTCTCCCGAAAACATTCATTGGCACGTAGTGCCGTTGTCATCTAATAAGGATCATCATCATGAGTATTCAAGCGATCAACGTACGCAATCAATTTCGCGGGCAGATCAAGGAGATCATCCGGGGCGACGTGCTCTCGGAGATCGACGTGGAGACCCCGGCCGGCATCGTCACTTCGGTCATCACCACGCGCTCGGTCGACAACCTCGGCCTCAAGATCGGCAGTGAAGTGGTTGCGCTGGTGAAGGCGACTGAAGTATCGATCGCCAAGTTGTAAGGACGGGGAGGAGGCGGCGACCCAACAAGGAGCCCAATCCCATGAGTCTCATGCACACCACCGCACTCGCACAATTTCTCGGCACCCTGCCGAGCGCGCCGACGCCCGACCGCCAACTGTGGCGCGACGCCGCCGGCCGCGTGCAGGGCCAGTTCTTCCACTGCGCGCTCACCAGCCTGTTTGAACCGGTCTGGCAGCTTGCCGCCGATGGCTCCCTTGCCCCCGCCGGCCACGAGGCGCTCATGCGCACGTGGGCGCGCGATGGTGATCTGGGCTTGAACCCTTGGAAGCTGTTTTCGCTGGCGTCGGACGACAGCACGCTGGTGGAACTCGATCGCCTGTGCCGGCTGGTGCATACGCTCAACTACTTTGCCCGTACCGATGCGCGGCGGCTGGTTCTCAACGTGCACGGCCGCCTGCTGGCAGCGGTGGCGGCCGACCACGGCAAGGCGTTTCATCGTGCGGTGACAGCGCTGGGGCTGTCGCCGGAGCAGTTCGTCATCCAGGTGCCGTCCACGGCCAATGACGATCTGGGCCTGTTGCTGTTCGTGGTGGACAACTACCGGCGCAACGGCTTTGCCGTGGCGGTGCAGGCATCCGACCCGGCGGAAGCAGGCGCGCTGCTGGTGCACGCCAAGCCGGCGTATCTGAAGCTCGATGCGCGGCGCGATTGGGTGACGCGGCATGTGGTGTCGCTGGCCGATTCGGCACGCGAGCTGGGTGTCACGCTGACCCTGCGCCGCTGCGAGCGCCCGAGCGATCTCGAGCTGGCGCGCGCTGCCGGTATCACTTACGTGCAAGGGAGCGTGCTGCCCGGTGCCGAGCCAGAACCGGAACCCGCGGCAGCGCCCGAGCCACTGGTGATGACATCGCCGACGCGCGCACCGATGGCGCAGGCGCCGCTGGTGCAGCAGCAATGCGCAGGTTTTTCTCTCATTGAATAGCCGCCTGGCCGGGTCACCCGGCAGGCGACTGCAAGGATGTGTTCATGGCACGCAGTGCATTGGCAACTTCGCCCGATACCTCGCCGGACAAACGCGCGGCACGCGACTGGCACTGGCCGGCTGACGTGACGATCGTCACGGTGCCCGGTCTGCATGGCAGCGGCCCAGGGCACTGGCAGACCCGCTGGGAGGCGCGCTTTCCGGCGTGGCACCGTGTGGAACAGACGGATTGGTCGACACCCGAGCTGCCGCGCTGGTCGGCACGCGTGGGTGAAACGGTGCGCGCGGCACTGGCCGAGCGTGCGACGTCTCGGCAGAAGCGTCGCGTGGTTCTTGTTGCGCACAGCTTCGGCTGCCTGGCGTCGCTCCATTGGGCCACCCAGGCACACGCAGCAGGTGAGGTGCGCGATTCGGTGGCGGGCATCCTGCTTGTCGCACCGGCCGATCCGGACAAGTTTGGCGTGCGCGAGCTGTTGCCGCAGCGCACCTTGCCGTTTCCTGCCGTGCTCGTTGCCAGCCGCAATGACCCGTGGATGCCGCACTGCTATGCCGTCGACTGGGGCTCGCGCTGGGGCGTCGAACTGGTCGACGCGGGGGAGGCTGGCCACATCAATGCCGATTCCAACCTTGGCGACTGGGACGCCGGCCTCGCACTGCTCGATCGCCTGATCGGCCGCGCAAGTGCGCAACACACCACCTGTGATGGTGCCGACTGGCAAGCACAGTGGGATGTCTTACCGAGCACTCCTTATATCTAAAACGATGATGCACATGCGCAAATATTCGTTTTCGTCATAAGAACAGTTCGCCACAATTGGTTCATCTGCATATCGGCCGTAGTGTTTTCGACTCTGCGGCCATTTTTATCGGTTGCGCTGATGAGCCTGTCTTCTGCGTTGTCCCTCTCCAAGCGGCCTAAGCTGGCCAATAAGCCCGCCAATGTGCTCCCCGGCTTCGGGCTGGCGCTGGGCTTTTCGCTGCTGTACCTCGCGCTGATCGTCCTGATCCCGCTGTCGGCGACTGTCCTTAAGACGTTCACCATGACGTGGGACGCGTTCTGGACCACGGTCACCGCGCCGCGTGTGGTGGCCTCGTACAAGCTCACCTTCGGCGCGTCGTTGATTGCGGCGGTGGTCAATCTGGTATTCGGGCTGATCCTGGCGTGGGTGCTGGTGCGCTATCGCTTTCCGGGCAAGCGGCTGATTGATGCACTGGTCGATCTGCCGTTTGCGCTGCCCACCGCCGTGGCCGGCATTGCGCTCACCGCGCTGTATGCACCGAATGGCTGGATCGGCTCGCGCCTGGAGCCACTGGGCCTGAAGGTTGCGTTCACGCCGCTGGGCATCGTGGTGGCGCTCACGTTCATCGGCCTGCCGTTTGTGGTACGTACGGTGCAGCCGGTGCTCGAAGATCTGGAGACCGAGCTGGAAGAGGCTGCTGCCAGCCTGGGTGCCACGCGCTGGCAGACCTTTACCCGCGTGATCTTGCCGACCTTGCTGCCCGCGCTGCTGACTGGCTTTGCACTGGCCTTTGCGCGCGCCACGGGTGAGTACGGCTCGGTCATCTTCATCGCCGGCAACATGCCGATGATCTCCGAGATCACGCCGTTGATGATCTATTCCAAGCTCGAGCAGTTCGACTACGCAGGTGCCACGGCCATTGCCGTCGTCATGCTCGGCATCTCGTTCACGTTGCTGCTGGTGATCAACCTGTTGCAGGCCTGGACGCGCCGCCGCAGCAATCGCAATGACACCATCGAGCGTGCCCCTGAAACCTTGACCACCAGCGCGGCAGGAGCCTGACATGGCCGGTACTGTTTCCCGTCAACTCGGCCAGGCACCGGCGGCTGGCCCTTCCGCACGAAAGGGTGCCACCGCCGAATCCGCCTGGGTGCGTGCGACGCTGATCCTCGTGTCGTTTGTCTTCCTCGCGCTGTTCCTGTTCGTGCCGCTGGCGAGCGTGTTCTACGAGGCGTTCAAGAAGGGCGTGGATGTTTATCTCGAAGCGCTGATCGAGCCCGATGCACTGTCCGCGATTGTCTTGACGCTGACCGTCGCGCTGATTGCCGTGCCGCTCAACGTGGTGTTTGGCGTGGCAGCAGCGTGGGCCATCGCCAAGTTCGAGTTTCGCGGCAAGAACCTGCTGCTCACGCTGATCGACTTGCCGTTCTCGGTGTCGCCGGTCATTGCGGGCCTGATCTACGTGCTGCTGTTCGGTGCGCAGGGATGGTTCGGACCGTATTTGTCGGACCACGATTTCAAGGTCATCTTTGCCGTGCCGGGCATTGTGCTGGCGACCATCTTCGTCACCTTCCCGTTTGTCGCGCGTGAGCTGATTCCGCTCATGCAGGCGCAAGGCAGCGAAGAGGAAGAGGCAGCCATCGTGCTGGGTGCATCGGGTTGGCAAACCTTCTTTCGCGTGACGCTGCCCAACATCAAGTGGGGCCTGCTGTACGGCGTGATCTTGTGCAATGCGCGGGCGATGGGTGAGTTTGGCGCGGTGTCGGTGGTGTCGGGCCACATCCGCGGGCTGACCAACACCATGCCGCTGCATGTCGAAATCCTCTACAACGAATACAACTTTGCGGCCGCATTTGCCGTGGCCTCGTTGCTGACGCTGCTGGCACTGGTGACGCTTGCGCTCAAGACGCTGGTCGAATGGCGCAGCCGCCGTGAGCTGGCTGACGCAGACGCGGGTGTGGGCGAGGGCCCAGGGCAGCGCGTAGCCCAGCAACAGACATCCAATTCGAACTCGCACATCTCCGTGCAATCTCCGCTCGAAGGGAGCGCAGCATGAGCATCCAGGTTCAACACATCACCAAGCGCTTTGGCAGCTTTTACGCCCTCAACGATGTCTCGCTCGACTTCAAGCAGGGCGAGCTGACCGCGCTGCTGGGTCCGTCGGGCTGCGGCAAGACCACGCTGCTGCGCATCATCGCGGGGCTGGAGCATGCGGATTCGGGAAGCATTCATCTGAACGGTGAAGACGCATCGGACCAGCACGTGCGCGAGCGCCAGGTCGGCTTCGTCTTCCAGCACTACGCGCTGTTCAAGCACATGACGGTGTTCGAGAACGTGGCCTTTGGCCTGCGTGTGAAACCGCGTGCGCAGCGGCCGAGCGAAGCGCAGATCCGCGCCAAGGTGAAGGAGCTGCTGGAACTCGTGCAGCTTGACTGGCTGGCCGATCGCTATCCGCCGCAACTGTCGGGTGGGCAGCGTCAGCGGATTGCCCTGGCGCGTGCGCTGGCGGTGGAGCCGCGTGTGCTGTTGCTCGACGAGCCGTTCGGTGCGCTCGATGCCAAGGTGCGCAAGGAGCTGCGCCGCTGGCTGCGTCGCCTGCACGACGATCTGCATGTCACCAGCCTGTTCGTCACGCACGACCAGGAAGAAGCGCTGGAAGTGGCCGACAACGTGGTGCTGATGAACCGCGGCCAAGTCGAGCAGGTCGGCAGCCCGGATGCGGTCTACAACACGCCGGCCACACCGTTTGTCTATGGCTTCCTCGGCAACGTGAATCTGTTCCACGGCCGCCTGGAAGAAGGCGAGGGCGGCAGCGTGCTGCACGTGGGCGATTCGTCCATTGCCGTGCCGTCGGGCGGTGTGGATTCGTCGCGTGCAGATCAGGCGGTGGCGTTCGTGCGCCCGCACGAGATCGACCTGGAGCGCTATGCACCCGGCGCCGAGGGCATTCCCGTGACGCTGCGTCGTGCGCTCACGCTCGGCGCCATCGCGCAACTGGAGCTGGAGCGCGAGGACACCGACGACATCATTGAAGTCTCCCTGCCCATCGAGCGTTTCCGCGCCGAGGGCTTCCGTGAAGGCGAAACGCTGGTGGTGCGCCCGCGCGCCATTCGCGTGTTTGCACAGAACGCGCGGCCCACCGTTGCGCAAGCCACCGCTTAATTCCGCAGCTCGGATGACAACCAATACGAGAGGACACGAGCCATGAACTTCCAACAACTGCGTTCCATCCGCGAGGCGGTGCGCCGCCAGTTCAACCTGACCGAAGTGGCCAACGCGCTGTACACGTCGCAGCCGGGCGTGTCGCGGCAGATCCGCGAACTGGAGGACGAGCTGGGCGTGGAGATTTTCGAGCGCTACGGCAAGCGCCTGACCGGGCTGACCGAGCCAGGCCGTGAAATCGTCCGCATCGTTGAGCGCCTGCTGCTCGAAGCCGAGAACCTGCGCCAGGCGGGTGAGGAATTCTCCGGCCGACAGTCCGGCCGCCTGACGGTAGCGACCACGCACACGCAGGCGCGCTATGCGTTGCCGAAGGTGGTGCAGTCGTTCCGCAAAGAGTATCCGCACGTTACGCTGGCGTTGCAGGAGGCATCGCCTTCGCACATCGTTGAGCTGCTGCTGACGGGCCAGGCCGATATCGGCATCGCCACCGAGGCCGTGGCCAATGAGCCGGGGCTGACCTCGTTCGAGGCCTATCGCTGGCGCCACGTGCTGGTGGTCAGCCCGGACCATCCGCTGACCAAGAACCCGCTGCCCACGCTGGAAGACGTGGCACAGTATCCGCTCATTACCTACGACGCCGGTTTCACGGGTCGCCGCAACATCGATGCTGCGTTTGCCGGCGCCGGCCTGCATCCCGAGATCGTACTGACCGCCATGGATGCGGACGTGATCAAGACCTACGTGGCGCTGGACGTGGGCGTGGGCATCATCGCGTCGATGGCGTACGACGGGCGCAAGGACGACAACCTCGTCTGCATTGGGGCAGATCACCTGTTCGAGCCGAACACCACGCGTGTGGCGGTGCGTCGCGGCGCCTACCTGCGTGGCTATGCGCACGACTTTATCGGGATGTTTGCGCCGCATCTGTCGCGCGAGACGGTGGCGGAGGCGGTGGCTTCCACGGTGGTCACCCAGGGGGTACGGGAGGTGCTGGCGGCGTAGGCGCCACGCCAGCGGGGCGGGATGGCAGCCGTTCATCCCCCCAATCTCACCATTCGTCGCACACCAATGGCGCCTGCTCAGGCGCCATTCCTATACTGCGGACATCCTCGGTTCCACCTGAGACTGCCATGTCCGCCATCCCCTACAACACCTCCACTGAATCGGACGATGCTCTGCTGCGCCGCGCGCGCCACCGCGCCGGCGCACGCATGGGGTTCCGCCTCCACCTGCTATCGTTCCTGGCTGTGAACGCCGTGCTGGCAGCGATTGCGCTGTCGCGCGGGCAGTTCTGGTTTGTCTGGCCGTTGCTCGGCTGGGGGATGGGGCTGGCCGCGCACGGCCTGAGCTTGGCCTGGAGCAGGGGCAACGGCTACCAGCGCATGGTCGACCAGGAACTCGCGCGTCTGCGGGCACAGGCCGGACAGTCCCAATCCGGCCGCCAGTGATGCGGGAAACCCCAAGCTTCAACGCCGGAGAACCCTCCGGTAAGATCGCCCGCATGTTCGCCAATGTGTCGTTCCCTTCGCTTGCCGACTGCCTGCGCCTCCTGCGGCGCTGGCTGATCCGCTACGCCGTCATCATCGTCGCGGACACGGCGATTGCGGCGGCGCTGGCATTCGGCATCCGGCCGGAGGAGTCGTTCTGGCAGAACTTCGTGTTCAGCCAGGCGATCGGCCTGTCGGTGTTCACGCTGATCGCGATTCCACGCCATACGTTCTGGGGGGATGGGCCGCCCAGCAAGAAGGTATTTCCGTGGATCGTGCTGGGCGCGGTGGTGGTCGGCGTGCCGTTCGGACAATGGATTGCCCGCATGATCCTTTGCATGAACAGCAGCAGTTCCATGCCGTGGCGCGCCGACAGCCTGCGCATGAGCTTCATCATCACGGTGCTGGCGTCGCTGGGTGCATCGTATTACTACTGGTCAAGTGGCAAGCTGGCCGCGCTGCAACGCCAGGCCGCGCTGGACGCACTGGAGCGTGAAGAGGCCGAGAAGCAGGTCGTGCGCGCGCAACTGATGGCGCTGCAGGCGCAGATCGAGCCGCACTTTCTGTTCAACGTGTTGGCCCATGTGGATGTACTGATTACACGTGACCCGGCCGGCGCGCGGCGCTTGCTGCAGCATCTGATCGGTTTTCTGCGCACGTCACTCTCGCATGCCCGCGCCGAGCAATGCACGCTGGCGCAGGAGTTTGCGCTGCTGCGCGCGTATCTCGACATCCAGGCGCTGCGCTTCGGCAATCGGCTGCGGTTCTCGCTGGCGCTTGATGACGCCATTGCCAACATCGTCATCCCGCCCATGCTGATCCAGCCGCTGGTGGAAAACGCCGTCGTGCATGGAATCGAGCCAGCGCGTGAGGGCGGTGAGATCGCACTCTCTGCCCGGCGCGACGGCGAGCGCCTGGTGCTCGAGGTGCGTGATACCGGTGTCGGCTTCGGCAACGATGGCGGCAAGGGCTCCGGGCTTGGCCTCACCCACGTGCGCGAACGCTTGTCGCGCCTGTTTGATGGCGACGCGCGCCTGACGATCACCGAAACCGCGCCGCACGGCGTGACGATCATCGTTGAGCTGCCGCTCGCACGTGAGACCGCCGAGACGCCTGCACAGGCCGATGCACCTGAATGGCGCTGCCGCTTCTCCCAATCCTCACGCCCAGCTACCAACCCCGCGCTGTCTTCGCGCGCGCCCGCCGGAACCTGACCGATGCCGTCTTCCCCCCGCCTGCTGATTGCTGACGACGAACCGGCGCTGGCCGACAACCTGGTTGCTGAGCTGGCTGCACTCTGGCCTGAGGCCACGCTGCTGCCAGCCGTGCATGACGGGCAATCCGTGCTCGACGAGATTGACGATGCGCAAGCCGGGCAGGGGCCGGACGTCGTCTTTCTCGACATCCGCATGCCGGGGCTCTCGGGCATCGACGTGGCGCGTGAGTTGTCGGATCGGGAGGATCGCCCACTGGTGGTGTTCGTCACGGCCTACGACCAGTTCGCGCTCGATGCCTTCGAGCAGGCCGCCGTTGACTACGTGCTCAAGCCGGTGCAGACCGAACGGCTGGCCGAGACGGTCAAACGCCTGAAGGATCGTCTGACCGTGCGCCCCAGCAGCAACGGCACCGCAGACCCGGCACAGACGCTGGCCGAGCTCGTCGAGCGTCTTGCCGGCCTGCAAGGCGCCGCGCAGACGCGCGTGACGCCGCAGGGCGGCTATCTGCGTTTCATCAAGGCGCTGGTCGGCCAGGAGGTGCGCTTCATCCCCGTGGATGACGTGCTGTATCTGGAAGCGACAGACAAGTACGTCAACGTGGTCGCTAGCAGTGGTGAATCGCTCATCCGCATGAGCCTGCGCGAGTTGCTCTCGCAGCTTGACCCTGAACACTTCTGGCAGGTGCACCGCGGCACGGTGGTCAACGTGACGCATGTGTCGAGCGCCGTGCACTCGTCGCTGGGCCGGTTGGGCCTGAAGATCCGTGGGCGGTCAGAGACGTTGCCGGTGGCGCGGCAATACGCGCATCTATTCCGTCAGATGTAGACCGATTCGGGCGTGTACGCGTGCGGGCCTTCCGCTATGATCCGTTGTGTCGTCAACGAGTCAAGCGCGAGACCACCCGCCATGGAGACCGCAGTCGTACACCCCGCAGGTACCAACCCCACGCCACGCCACGGCGGGCAGATCCTAGTCGATGCGTTGGTTGAGCACGGTGTCGACATCGCCTTTGGCGTGCCGGGTGAGAGCTACCTGTCGGTGCTCGAAGGCTTTTACCAACGTCGTGACCGCGCACGCTTCATCGTCTGTCGGCAGGAAGGCGGCGCCGCCAATATGGCCGACGCCTACGGCAAATTGACCAGCCGCCCCGGCATCGTTTTTTGCACGCGCGGGCCCGGTGCCACCAACGCCAGCATCGGCGTGCACACCGCGTTTCAGGACTCCACGCCGATGATCCTGTTCATCGGCCAGGTCGGCCGCGATTTCGCCGATCGCGAAGCGTTTCAGGAGATCGACTACCGCCGCATGTTCGGCCAGATGGCCAAGTGGGTGGCGCAGATCGATAGCGTGGAGCGCATTCCCGAATACATTGCCCGGGCATTCCAGACCGCCACTGCCGGCCGGCCCGGCCCGGTTGTTCTGGCGCTGCCGGAAGACATGCTCACTGAAGTGGCCACGGTGGCCGACGTGCCGCCAATGCCGCGCGCGATGGCGTGGCCCGGCCCGCATGACCTCGCCCAACTGAAGACGCGGCTGCAGAACGCGGAGCGCCCGCTGTTGCTGCTGGGCGGCTCCGGCTGGACGCCGCAAGCCGCCGCACGCATGCAGGCTTTTGCCGAGCGCTGGAACCTGCCCGCTGGCTGCGTGTTCCGCCGGCAAGACCTGTTCGATAACCGCCACCCGAACTACGCGGGCGATGTCGGTATCGCCATCAACCCGAAGCTCGCCGCACGCGTGAAAGAGGCCGACGTGGTGCTCGCCATTGGCCCGCGCCTGGGCGAGATGACGACCTCCGGCTACACGCTGTTCGACGTGCCGCGCCCGAAGCAGACGCTCATTCACGTACACGCCGGTGCGGAAGAACTGGGCCGCGTCTACCAGGCGGACTTGATGATCCACGCATCCATGCCCGCGATGGCCGAGGCACTGGACGGTATTTCGCCTGATGTGACACCGCGCTGGTCTGCCTGGACGGAAGCGACCCATGCCGACTACCTCGCCAACATCGCGCCGCCGCCGTTCAACGGCAAGGGCATCGACATGGCCCGCGCCATGCAATGGCTGCGTGAGCGTCTGCCGCACAACAGCATCCTGACCAACGGCGCGGGCAACTACGCCACGTGGCTGCATCGCTTCTATCAATACGGTGGGCTGGCTTACGGCTCGCGCACGCAACTCGCGCCGACCAGCGGGGCGATGGGCTACGGCGCACCCGCTGCCGTGGCTGCCAAGATCGTCTGCCCCGACACGCCCGTCATCTGCATGGCGGGTGACGGCTGCTTCCTGATGAACGGCCAGGAGCTGGCGACCGCCATGCAGTACAACGCGCCGGTGATCTTCATCGTGGTCAACAACGGCATGTACGGCACCATCCGCATGCATCAGGAACGCGAGTATCCCGAGCACGTGAGCGGCACCGAGTTGCGCAACCCGGACTTCGCTGCGCTGGCCCGCGCTTACGGCGCCGAGGGGCATACGGTGCGCTCGCTGGAGGGCTTCCAGTCGGCAGTGGAGGCCGCGCTGGTTGCCCCGGTTGCCACGATCATCGAAGTGCAGACCGATCCGAATATCATCAGCCCACGCGCAACGATCGATTCATTGCGCGCGCAGTCACGCAGCTAATCTCCTTCTACCAACGCCCACCCCTTCGACACTGCCATGACGATGACCCCAGTGACCGACCTGTGCGACATGCACGAAGACAAGCTCGTCTACGGAAGCCTGCGCGTGCTCACGCCGGTGTTCCGCAGCTTTGGCAAGCGTGCCGCCTTTGCCGGCCCGGCCTCCACACTCAAGGTGTTTGAAGACAACGGCCTGGTGCGGGCCGCGCTGGAAGAGCAGGGCGCGGGGCGTGTGCTTGTCATTGATGGCGGCGGCTCGCTGCGCTGCGCGCTGGTGGGCGGCAACCTCGGCAAGCTGGCCGAAGAGAACGGTTGGGAGGGCATTCTGGTCAATGGCTGCGTGCGTGACACGCGTGAGCTGATCGAGTGCAACGTCGGCATTCATGCGCTGGCGGTGCATCCGCGCAAGAGCATCAAGAAGAACACGGGCCAACGCGAGGTGGGCGTGCAGATGCCCGGTGCGTACATTCAGTCCGGCGAGTGGGTCTATGCCGATGAAGACGGTGTGCTGGTTTCGCAGGATCAACTCGTATGAGCCACGCCAATGCCATTCACGTGTTCGTCTATGGCACGTTGCGCGCAGGAGAGGCCAATGACCTGCGTGTCGCGGCGGTCAAGCGCGGCATTCCGGAGCCCGAACTGCTGGGCACGGCCACGCTGCACGGCCGCTTGTACGACTTCGGCACGTATCCGGGCCTCGTGCTGGATCCGACCGGCACGGCCGTGCGCGGTGATGTCTACCGTATCGACGCGGCGCTCGTGCCGGTGCTCGACGAAATCGAAGAGGTGTACCCCGGCGGCGACGCGCTCTTCCTGCGCGAGAACCACGCCGTGATGCTGGGTAGCGAGCCTGTCGAGTGCATCGTCTATCCGGTCAGCCCCGCGCACATTGCTGGGCGACATGTCATTACGGGCGGGGATTGGGTCGCGCATCGGCTGGCGCGCGGCTGATTTCATCCGCCCGAGCCACGGAGAACGCCGCAACCGCGGCGTTTTTTTATTCCTTACGCCCATGTGATGGTTGTGGGTGCTGATTTTTCATAATGCGGAAAGTCTTTTTGGTCCGCAAAAATCTGGCATCGCAGGGCACCATCTGCATCTTTCATGATGGGGAAAATCTTGCCGTATTGTGAAATATTGATCGCAAGTATTTGAAAACAAAAGGATAAAAACTTACTTTCGAGGTGAGGTTCTTCTTGTTGCGGTGCACGGGGCTTCCCTACACTCTTATATAAGACATAGGACATGAGCTGCCCGACGGTACCCCAAGAAAGTGCCGGCGGCTCAAAGCGATGAGTGAGTGACCTCAGCATTGATTTGATGGATGCGATCGGACAGGAGAGTGTGATGACCCGCGAACAGGAAGTGCAGCAACTGCAGAAGGAATGGGACACCAACCCGCGTTGGAAGGGCATCAAGCGTGGTTACACCGCCGAAGACGTGGTGCGCCTGCGTGGCTCGCTGCAGATCGAGCACACGCTGGCCAAGCGTGGTGCCGAAAAGCTGTGGGGGCTGATGAACAACGAGCCCTTCGTCAACGCACTGGGTGCCCTGACGGGCAACCAGGCCATGCAACAGGTCAAGGCTGGCCTGAAGGCGATCTACCTGTCGGGCTGGCAGGTTGCCGGCGACGCCAACAGCAACGGCGAAATGTATCCGGACCAGTCGCTGTACTCAGTGGACTCGGTGCCCAAGGTCGTCAAGAAGATCAACAACACGTTCCAGCGCGCTGACCAGATCCAATGGTCTGAAGGCAAGGACGACATCGACTTCTTCGCCCCGATCGTGGCGGATGCGGAAGCCGGCTTCGGCGGCGTGCTGAATGCGTTCGAATTGATGAAGGCCATGATCGAAGCGGGCGCTGCGGGCGTGCATTTTGAAGACCAACTGGCTGCCGTGAAGAAGTGCGGCCACATGGGCGGCAAGGTGCTGGTGCCGACGCGTGAAGCCGTGAGCAAGCTGGTGGCCGCGCGTCTGGCTGCCGACGTGATGGGTGTGCCGACCGTGCTGATCGCTCGCACCGACGCGGAAGCCGCTGACCTGCTGACCACCGACGTGGATGAGAACGACCAACCGTTCTGCACCGGCGAGCG
This sequence comes from Ralstonia sp. A12, assembly GCF_000801955.1. GTDB lineage: Bacteria > Pseudomonadota > Gammaproteobacteria > Burkholderiales > Burkholderiaceae > Ralstonia. Next base: position 328,377 of record NZ_JSZO01000001.1, on the reverse strand, counting down.
CACCGTGGAAGGCTTCTACCGTACGAAACCTGGCCTGCAGCAGGCCATCTCGCGCGGCCTGGCCTACGCTGAGTACGCCGACCTCGTGTGGTGCGAAACCGGTAAGCCGGATCTGGAATACGCCAAGAAGTTTGCCCAAGCCATCCACGCCAAGTTCCCGGGCAAGATGCTGGCCTACAACTGCTCACCGTCGTTCAACTGGAAGAAGAACCTGGACGACGTCACGATCGCCCGCTTCCAGAAGGAACTCGGCGCGATGGGCTACAAGTTCCAGTTCATCACGCTGGCCGGCTTCCACGCGCTGAACTATTCGATGTTCAACCTGGCCTACGGCTATGCCCGCAACCAGATGAGCGCCTTTGTCGAGCTGCAGGAGGCCGAGTTCAAGGCTGCCGAAAAGGGTTTCACCGCAGTGAAGCACCAGCGCGAAGTCGGCACGGGTTACTTCGACGCCGTGACGCAGACGATCGAACGCGACGCGTCGACCACGGCGCTGAAGGGGTCGACCGAAGACGAACAATTCTTCGAAGAAACGGCGCAAGCCAAGAAGGTTGCTTGAGGTTGCCGACGCATCCGGCATCCAAGTCACCTGGGCCCGCGTGCTGACCACACGCTGGCCTCTCAAACCGCGCTCCCTCAACAGCGCGGTTTTTTTATGCGCGCTTGAAAATCGATTCGAGGTCCAGCGCCGACGTGGGCGTCGTGTGCAGGTCGAGCGAATGCTCGATGTGCTCGAGGTGCTCGCGCATCAGGTCGTGCGCGCGTGCGGCATCGCCGGCAGTGATGGCTTTGGCGAGGGTGTCGTGCTCGTGCTCGGGACAGGCGGGCAGGCCGGGGCGGTCGTACAGCGTGATGATCAGGCAGGTGCGCGAGACGGTCTCGCGAATCAGCCGCTCCAGGACGTGGTTGCCGGCCATCTCCGCGATGAGCACGTGGTACTCGCCGGAGAGGCGGATGGTGGCTGCGCGATCTCCACGCTCACGTGCGGCATGCTCAGCGGCAATGTGGTCACGCAGGCGTGCGGCCTGTGCGCGGCTGCATGCACGTGCCAGCATGGCGGCCAGTTCGGGTTCGATGATACGGCGAGTCTGGAAAACGTCGCGCGCCTCCTCCACGGAAGGCTGCGCGACGAAGGCGCCTTTGTTGGGCACCAGGGTCACCAACTGCTCATGCGCCAGCCGCGCCAGCACTTGGCGGATGCGCGGTCGGCCCGCGCCGGTGGCTTCACACAGACGCTCTTCGACCAGCTTGGTGCCGGCTGGAAGCCGGTGTTCCATGATGGCCGTCAGTAGGCCTTGGTAGATCGGTTCGGCAGCCGGCTGGTTGTCGGCGGTTTCCCGTTCGGATGCGGGCATGGCAGATGACGGTGCAGAAGAAAAAACGGGATGGTGCATGGTAGCAAATGCGCCACCCCGCGCTGCACTAGGCCAGTGCAAACGGTGCGAGCATGCCGGTGTAGGCCTTGGGCAGAGGGCGGGCCCAATCGCCACGCTTGCTGGTGGAAAGCCGTATGCCGACCAGCGCCTCCACCAGCTTTACAGCCGCCACCACGCCGTCGATGACAGGTATGCCCAGTTCGGCGCTCAAGTCTTCGCATAGGTCTGCCATGCCGGCGCAGCCGAGCACGATGCAGTCGCTGCGGTCTTGCGTCAGCGCGTCGTGGCAGGCTTGCAGGATGATGTTGCGTGCGTTGGAGCCGGGCTTTTCCAGGTCAAGCACGGGCAGGTCACTGGCGTGCACGTTGCGACAGGCATGACGCATGCCGTAGCGCTCGGCCAGGTGCCAGGCCATGCCGACGGTGCGTTCCAGCGTCGTCACCACACTGAAGCTGTTGCCGATCAGGCTCGCCATGTGCATGGCCGCTTCTGCAATGCCGATGACGGGGCCATGCGCCAGTTCGCGTGCGGCGTAGAGGCCTGGGTCACCAAAGCAGGCGATGACGTAGGCATCGGCGCCGTCGCGTTCGCCGTGGCGGATTTCTTCCAGGATGCCGGGCACCGAGAGTGCCTCGTCGTAGTGGCTCTCGATGGAAGCTGGGCCCATCTTCGGGCTGACTGCCGTGGTGCGTGTGCTGGGTGCGGCTGCCGCCTGTGCGCAGCGGCCGATCAGCGCGGTCATGCTGGCGGTCGTGTTGGGGTTGATGATGCGGATGTCCATGTTCTGCGTGCGCGGATGGGTTCGGATTAGGGGGTGAGGGTGCCTTGCCTGCGGCTCAACACGGTGTAGAGCACCAGCGAGATGCCCACGCCGATGAACCAGCTGTAGTTGGCCAACCACTGCAGACGCTCGAACACCACGCACGCCATCGGAATCAGCGCGGAGGGGATCATCGTCCAGACGGCGGCCGGGTTGTAGCCGTTGCGGAACCAGTAGCGGCCCGTGGGGCGCATCGAATAGAGGTCATCCACGTGTACCTGCTGGCGGCGCACGAAGTAGTAATCCGCAATCAGGATGCCGAACAGCGGGCCGATGAAGGCGCCCAGCACGTCGATCGTGTAGTGGATCACCTCGGGGTTGTTGTAGAGGTTCCAGGGCGTGATGAAGATCGATGCCACTGCCGCGATCATGCCGCCCGTGCGCCAGCTGATGTGCTGCGGCGCCACGTTGGAGAAGTCGAACGCCGGCGAGACGAAGTTGGCGACGATGTTGATGCCGATGGTGGCAATCATGAACGTCAGCGCGCCAATCACCACCGCTGTCGTATTGTCGATGCGGGCGATGACTTCCACCGGATCGGAAATCAACTGGCCAAACACGGGCAGCGTGGCGGAGGTGGTGATGACCACCAGCAGCGCAAAGCCGAGGAAGTTGACCGGCAAGCCCCAGAAGTTGCCGCGCTTGACCGAGCCGAAATCCTTGCCGTAGCGGGAGAAGTCACCGAAGTTGAGCATCGGGCCCGAGAAGTACGACACCACCAGCGCGATCCCGCCCAGCATGACCGGCACGGCATCCCAGCCTTCGTACTTGAGGAAGGAGAGCGTGAAGTTGATGTTCTCCCAGCCTGCCTTGTGCACCAGCCATACCGCCAGCGCGATCATCACCGCATACACCGCCGGGCCGGCCCAGTCGATGAACTTGCGGATGGATTCCATGCCGTGCCAGAACACGCAGGCTTGCAGCACCCACAGCAACATGAAGCCGCCCCAGCCCAGCGTGGACAGGCCGGCAAAGCCATGCTGCTTCACGTCGGCATACGGCGCGAGCTCTGGCATGAACTTCAGTGCCAGCACCAGGAAGGCGTGCGAGGCCAGATACGTCTGGATGCCGTACCACGCCACCGCAATCAGCCCGCGGATGATGGCCGGAATGTTAGCGCCCAGCACCCCGAACGATGCCCGGCAGATCACCGGATACGGTGTGCCAGTGGCCTGGCTAGGTTTGGCGACGAGGTTGCAGAAGTACTGCACGATCAAGATGCCCACGATCAGGGCAAACAACACCTGCACGCTGGACAGCCCCAGCGAAAACAAGCTTGCTGCCGTCAGGTAGCCGCCCACGCTGTGCACGTCCGACATCCAGAACGCGAAGATGTTGTAGGTGCCCCAGGTTTGCTTGCGCAGCGGGGCGAGGTCTTCGTTGGTGAGCTTGGGGTCGTAGTTCGCCTTGATGACGACGTTGGGGTGCGTGTCGGGCGGATGCGCCGCGTTGGCCGCTGAAGCGGTGGTCGTGGTCATGCAGTCATCTCCTTTGGTATTGCCGGCATGAAGTTGCGTTTTTTCTGCCGTGCAGTCATTGTGCGCAAGTGCGTACACAAAGTTATATAGTTTTGTGTACAAAGTTGTATGCAGTGGCAGACCAAGTGTCAAGGGCAAAAGAAAAGCCGCCCGAAGAGGGCGGCTGTGGGCGACTGTATGTGATGCCGGAGTTGTGCTGCTTCAGCGGTAGACGATCACCGGAATCTCCGTGTGCGTAAGCACTTTTTGCGTCTCGCTGCCGAGCAGCAGCCCCGCCAGCCCGCGCCGGCCGTGCGAGGCCATGAAGATCACGTCACACCCGTGACGTTCTGCCGCATCAATGATGCCCATGTAGGGCACGGCAAAGCAGCTCATGTCGGTGTCGCAGTGGATGCCGGCGCTGCGGGCGGCCTCTTCCACGTCTTTGAGCACCACGCGCGCCTGCGCTTCCACACGCTCCTTGAAGGCCTGGGGGGTCTCCACGACGATCTCGGAAAAGGGCGTGTAGGGGTATTCCTCTAGGCAGGTGTAGGCCGTCAGGCGCGCGCCCAGCGTTTTGGCAAAGTCGAGCGCGCCTGCCACCGCCTTGCGCGACAACTCGGAGCCATCGGTGGGGATGAGGATGTGCTGGAACATGCGACCTCCTTCATGTGTGGGGATACGTGCTGTCTTGATTGTAGGCTGCACGTATCGCAGTACACATTCGGAGTGATCGCTAGTCCATCCCGATGAGGGCGTCGGCCCGGCGCCAGTACGCCGGGTTGCCGTACGTGTTCTTGAGGAAGTCGATAAACAGCCGCACGCGCAGCGGCAGGTGCTTGCGTTGCGGAAACACCGCGTGGATGCCGATCGGCGGCGCCTCGAACGCATCGAGCACCGTCACCAGCTTGCCGGTGGCGATGTCGTGGCCGACCTCCCACCACGAGCGCCAGGCCAGGCCGTAGCCCTGCGCGCACCATTCGCGCAGCACGGCACCGTCGGTGCACTCCATCGTGCCCGACACCTTGACGGTGACGGTCTTGCCGCCTTGCTGGAAGACCCAGCCGCGCTGCACGTTGGCGCTGGCGCCGAAGGCCAGGCAGTTGTGACCCGAGAGCTGCTCCAACTGCGTCGGAACGCCATGGCGCTCCAGATAGGTGGGCGCAGCTACTACCACGCGACGGTTCTCCCACAGGCGGATCGACACGAGGCTGGAGTCGGGCAGGTCACCCAGGCGGATGGCGCAGTCGAACCCTTCGTTGACGAGGTCGACCACGCGGTCGCCCAGATCCAGCGTCATCGACACGTCCGGGTGTGCCTCGATGAAGTCCGGCACCATCGGCGCAACGTGGCGGCGGCCAAAACCGGCCGGGGCCGTCACGCGCAGGTGTCCGCTGGCTTTCACGCCGCCGGCAGACACGCTGGCCTCGGCGTTGTGCAGGTCGTTGAGGATGCGCTGGCAATCCTCCAGGAACGCCGAACCCTCAAAGGTGAGGGTGATGCGCCGCGTGGTGCGTACCAGCAGCTTCACGCCCAGACGTTCTTCCAGTGCGTCGATACGCCGGCCGATGATCGCAGGCGCCACGCCTTCGGCGGCGGCTGCGGAAGACAGGCTGCCGCGCGTGGCCACGGCGACAAAGGTTTCGAGTTGCTTGAAATGATCCATGCTGATACCAGCGCTGTTAGGCGGGAAGTCCCGCCGGTGTCGATGTCCGGCGCAAGCGCCATTGCGCCAGACCGATCTCTAGTGCCGCTAGGGCCAGCCAGAAGAGGCAATGCAACCCGACCCCGCGATAGATTGCGACAAAGAATGCATGTATCCGCTGGGCCAGGACGCTCGTCACGAACTCGCCGTCAGCCAGCGTCGCCAAGGATTGGCGCAGCGCGATGCGCGTGGTTTGCTCGTCGATGTGCGCGAGCGTGTGCAGGCGCTCCACCAGCACATTCTTGATCGTCTCGCGAAACGTCTGCGCGCCCAAGAGTACGGCACCTGCTGCTGCCAGTTGTCGTAGCGCGCCGTTGCCGACCGCCTCGGGGGCCTGCACTGCCTGGGCAACCGTAACGTCTACCACATGCTCGATGGAAACCGTCGAGAGCTGCGGATGCTGATCCAGCAGTGTCTGCAGTTGCGTCTGTATCGTGCCGAGCGCTTGCTGCGTCAATGTCCGGATGACGGGGCGGGCAGCCTGTAGGTGCTCCGCCAGCGTGCGTTCCACACAGAGTGCCAGGGCGGCCTGCATTGCGCAGATCGCCAGGACGATCGGCAGGTACAGGAAGTACAGGCGTGCAGCCCAGCGCCCGACGCGCGTGCGTCGGCGGAGCAACCCGGCGCGATGCAGCCCCCATGTCGCCATGACGCCGAGCACCAGTCCGGCCAGCAATGCCAGTCCGGCGTATAGCGTCAGTTTTGCGACCGGCACGAGTTGTGCAATCGACCAGAATTGAGCCCACAGAGACATAGGGTTTGGAATGTATCGGAAAGCGCGGGATTGTGACGAATATAAAGGTTATCACTCGTCATTCAGATGGTAAAAGTTAAAGATCAAGTGACCATTGCCGTCTTTGTGCGGTGCGTCACCTTTTCTACAATGGCCACCGTTGCGAAGGTCGGAGAGGCGTTCTGTGCAGTAGAACAAACGGAGCGCGCGGCCTTCGAGGTCCGTGGAGCTTTTGCATGAGTTCGATTCGCGCGGTGGTCTTTGATGCCTATGGCACGTTGTTCGACGTGTATTCCGTGGCTGCGCGCGCCGAGCAACTCTTTGCCGGCAAAGGCGAGGCACTGTCGGTGCTCTGGCGCGACAAGCAGATCGACTACACGCGTATCCGCTCACTGGCCGGCCTCTCGGGCGAGTACTACAAGCCGTTCTGGGATATCACCATCGATGCGCTGCGCTACGCGGCGGCACGGCTGGGGCTGCCCCTGTCGGAGCACGACGAAGCCACACTGATGCGCGAATACGCGTGCCTGTCGGCGTTTCCCGAGAACGTGCCCGCACTGCGCCGCCTGCGTGAGATGGGGCTGCCGCTGGGCATTCTCTCCAACGGCAATCCGCAGATGTTGGACATCGCCGTCAAGAGTGCGGGTATGTCAGGCCTGTTCGACCACGTGCTGTCGGTGGATGCTGTCAAGCTGTACAAGACCGCACCGCAGGCTTACGCGCTGGCACCTCAGGCTTTCGGTGTACCGGCGGAACAGATTCTTTTTGTGTCGTCCAACGGCTGGGATGCCTGCGGAGCGACCTGGTATGGCTTCACGACCTTCTGGATCAACCGCCTGGGGCATCCGCCCGAGGCGCTCGACGTGGCGCCCACCGCGGCTGGCCACGACATGCGCGATCTGCTGCAGTTCGTGCAGGCAACACAAGCAACGTAAAACGTAAGGCATGGCATTGAATCGGCCCAGCCATAGGGCCGAACCCGTTCAACCCTCACATCATCCTCTGGAGAAAACCATGGCGCTCACGCTGCCCCAAGGCATGGAGATCAAGGCCGAGATCCTGCCGGCCTACGAAGACATTCTGACCCCCGAAGCACTGGCGCTGGTCGCCAAGCTGCACCGTGCCTTCGCGCCGCGTCGCAAAGAACTGCTGGCTGTCCGTGTCGAGCGCGCCAAGCGCCTGGACGCCGGCGAGCGCCCGGATTTCCTGGCTGAAACGAAGGCCATCCGTGAAGGCGACTGGAAGGTTGCCCCGATCCCGCAGGCACTGCACTGCCGCCGCGTGGAAATCACCGGCCCGGTCGACGCCAAGATGGTCATCAACGCGTTCAACTCGGGCGCGGACAGCTACATGACCGACTTCGAGGATTCGAACTCGCCCAACTGGCACAACCAGATCCAGGGTCAGGTCAACCTGAAGGCAGCCGTGCGCCGTACGCTCACGCTGGAATCCAACGGCAAGTCCTACAAGCTCAACGACAAGATCGCCACGTTGCAAGTGCGTCCGCGCGGCTGGCACCTGGACGAAAAGCACGTGCTGATCGACGGTGAACGCGTGTCGGGCGGCATCTTCGACTTCGCGCTCTTCCTGTTCCACAACGCCAAGGAGCAAATTGCCCGCGGCGCCGGCCCGTTCTTCTACCTGCCGAAGATGGAAAGCCATCTGGAAGCGCGCCTGTGGAACGACATCTTCGTGATGGCCCAGAACGAGATCGGCCTGCCGCAAGGCACGATCAAGGCCACTGTGCTGATCGAAACCATCCTCGCCGCGTTCGAGATGGAAGAAATCCTGTATGAACTGCGTGAGCACAGCGCTGGCCTGAACGCCGGCCGTTGGGACTACATCTTCTCGTGCATCAAGAAGTTCAAGGTCGACAAGAATTTCTGCCTGGCCGACCGCGCCAAGGTGACGATGACCTCGCCGTTCATGCGCGCCTATGCGCTGCTGCTGCTCAAGACCTGCCACAAGCGCGGCGCGCCCGCCATCGGCGGTATGAGCGCACTGATCCCGATCAAGAACGATCCGGAGAAGAACGCCATCGCCATGGCCGGCATCATCGGCGACAAGAAGCGCGATGCGACCGACGGCTATGACGGCGGCTGGGTGGCGCACCCGGGTCTGGTCGAGCCAGCCATGAAGGAATTCGTGGCCGTGCTGGGCGACAAGCTGAACCAGTTCGAGAAGCAACGCCCGGACGTGGAAGTGAAGGCCGCCGACCTGCTGGATTTCCAGCCGGAAACGCCGATCACCGAAGCCGGCCTGCGCATGAACATCAACGTTGGTATCCACTACCTGGGTGCCTGGCTGGCCGGCAACGGTTGCGTGCCGATCCACAACCTGATGGAAGATGCCGCAACTGCGGAAATCTCCCGCTCGCAAGTGTGGCAGTGGATCCGCTCGCCCAAGGGCAAGCTGGAAGACGGCACGAAGGTCACGGCCGAACTCGTGCGCGGGCTGATCCCGCAAGAATTGGCCAAGGTGAAGGAGACGGGCGCGGTGGGCCACTTTGACCGCGCAGCAGTGATCTTCGAACAGATGTCGACGTCGGAAGACTTTGCGGAATTCCTGACGCTGCCGCTGTACGAAGAAATCTAAGCGACACTTGGGTCGCAATGGAAACGCCGGCTGGGGCAACCCACCGGCGTTTTTCATTTGGCGCAGGGTTGCCCGTGCCGCGCGATAATGTCGGGAAATCTTGCGGAGGCCGCTTTGCGCTTTGAACATCTGGTGGAAGTCAATGATCCACTGAACCCCCTCATCGACACGCTGACCCTGAACCAAATCTGGCAAGGCCTGGTGCTGCGCGTGCGAGAACAGACCGAATTTGTCGAAAGCCTGGACGAATGCATCATCACTGCGGAAGGCGATGGCTGGGTCGAACGCGAGCTGGTGTTCGGCAAGGCGCGCATTCAAGACCGCGTGACCCTCGAACCGCACAAGCGCGTGACGTACACGACGGCCGCCACGGGCGAGCACGCCGGCGGCTCGCTCACGATGACGATCGAGACGAACGACAACAACGCGGCGTTCATCCGCTTCGTCTACGACACCACGCTGCCCAGCGCAGATGAGACCGGTGACACGCGCTACGCCGAGATCGTCAAATCGGCCTATCGCGAGAGCGATATCGATACCGTGCGCCGCATCCGCGAGATTGCCGCCACCGGCCGCCTCGGCTGATCGTTTCTCTGCCCGCCCGATGCGTGGAGGACGCACCGGGCCGGGTTTGCCCTCAAGTCGTCTCACATCACTAGAACGAGACCATGACGACATTCACGCCCACCCTGGAAGCCCTGCGCGCTCGCTATGGCGAGCGCTTCAAATGGCTCGTGCTGCTCACGCTGATGGTGGGCGCGGTGTCGTCCGTCATCTCGGCCACCATCGTCAATGTGGCGATTCCCGATCTGAGTCGGCATTTCGTGCTCGGACAGGAGCGCGCGCAGTGGGTGTCGGCCAGCTTCATGGTGGCGATGACGTTGTCGATGCTGCTCACGCCGTGGCTGCTGCTGCGCTTCGGGTTGCGGGGCACGTTCATCGGCGCGTTGTTGTTGCTGGGTGTGGGAGGGCTGGCAGGCGGCCTGTCACCCAACTACGAGGTGATGATCACCATGCGAGTGGTGGAGGGCATTGCCGCCGGCATCATGCAGCCGCTGCCCAACATCCTGATCCTGCGTGTGTTTCCGGAGCGGGAGCAGGGCAAGGCGTTTGGTTTGTTCGGTTTTGGCGTAGTGCTGGCGCCTGCGGTGGGCCCAAGCGTGGGCGGCTTCCTAGTGGAGCTGTTCGGCTGGCGCTCGATCTTCTTCGTGGTGGTGCCGTTCACGCTGGTGGGCTGGCTGATGGCGCGACGTTTCATGGCGCTCAATTCGTCCATGGCGGGTGAGCCCAAACCGCTGGATTGGCGCGGGCTGCTGCTGATTGGCGCGGCAACGGTGTCGCTGCTCAATGGGTTGGTGGCGCTGCATGCGGATGCCGCGCACGGCATGGTGCTGATGGTGGTCGCGGCGGCGTGCGTGGCGGGCTTCGTATTCTGGCAGCGGCGGGTGGAGTCACCGTTGCTGGATTTGCGGCTGTTCAGCTATCGGCAATTTGCGATGGGGGCGGTGGTCGCGTTCATCTACGGGGCGGGGCTGTACGGCTCGACCTATCTGGTGCCGGTGTATATGCAGGTGGCGCTGGCATATGCGCCGTCACGCGCGGGGCTGGTGCTGCTGCCGGCTGGGTTGGTGCTGGCGGTGACCATCATGCTGGCCGGGCGCCTGACCAACCGTATCGAGCCGTTCCGGCTGGTGTCGTTCGGGTTGGCGGCACTGGCGTTGTCGTTCTTCTTGATGGCGACCAACACGCGTGCAACGAGCTATCTGCTGCTGATCGCGATTGCCATCATCGGCCGCATTGGACTGGGTTTCGTGCTGCCGTCCCTGAGCCTGGGGGCCATGCGCGGTGTCGATTTCACGCTGATTCCGCAAGGCTCCAGCGCTGTCAATTTCCTGCGCCAGTTGGGTGGGGCGATTGGGGTGTCCGCCACGGGCATCTTTCTGCAATGGCGGCTCGCCTCGCGTGGCATCGAGACCATTCACAGCGCGGCGGTCGACCCAGAGGCACGCATTCTCGCCTTCGATGAGACCTTCATCTTTCTCGGCACGCTGTGCGCGCTGGCAGTGTTGGCTGCGTGGCGTATGCGGCGGCGTGAGGTGCCCTCCGCCGTGCCGGCCGCGCAATGAAAAACCGGGCGCAAGGCCCGGTTTTTCGTCTGACGCGGCAACAATCAGGTCGTTGCGCCGCTCTTCAGTTCTTCGACGAGGTCGATGTACTTCTGCTTCGCGTCGTCTTGCGAGGTGCCCTTCAGGCCTTCCCACGCTTCAAACTTGTAGCGGCCGACGATGTCGGTGAAACCCGGCTTGTCGCCGTGCGCGTCACCTTCGGCGCCTTGCTTGAAGAGGGCGTACAGGCGCAGCAGCGTCATGTTGGCGGGGCGCTCGGAGAGGCCCTTGATGTCGATCTGGGCTTGGTCGAAACGGGCTTGCAGGTCGCTCATGATGATTCCCGGCTGAAAACAATGGTCCGGCGATGATAGCGCCGGGGTCGCCCTGCCGGGCCGTTTGAATTCGAGGATGACTTCGGTTTTTCGGCCAGTTTTCCGCTCAGTTTCCACATCTGCCGCCGAGAGTTTGGGCATTCAGCCGTCACACCAGCCGGTACAATGCCGCCATGCCCTGGATTCTTGCTTTCGATACTTCCACCGAGTTCTGTTCCGTCGCCCTTGGTGACGGCACGCGCACGCTGTTCCGTCACGAGCACACCGGCGCGCGCTCCAGCAGCCGCGTGCTGCCGGCTGCCGGCGAATTGCTGGCCGAAGCCGGCATCGCCCTGGCCGATTGCGCGGCGATTGCCTTTGGCGTCGGGCCAGGTTCGTTTACCGGCCTGCGTACAGCATGTGGTGTGGCACAGGGTTTGGCCTTTGGGGCCGATCTCCCGGTTGTGCCCGTCAATTCGCTGGTGGCCTGTGCCGAGCAGACGCGCGCCTCGCTACCAACCGGCACGGCCGTGACCGTTGCGCTCGATGCGCGCATGGACGAGTGCTACTGGGCCAGCTTCGTACCCGCCGATGCGACACAGGATGCTTCGGGCTGGCACGCGCTGTCGGCCATCCAGGTGAGTGGCCCACAAACCGTGATCGCGCCAGCGCAGCCGTACTGGCTGGCAGGTAATGCCGCCACGGTATTCGGTGATCAACTGAGCGTCGCAGCCGGCGCTGCTGCGGTGCTGCCCGAGGTGGCACCGCACGCGCGCGAAATCGCCACGCTCGGGCTGCGCCTGCTGGCTGCCGGCCACACGGTCCGCCCGGAAGATGCTGCACCGCTGTACGTGCGCGACAAGGTTGCGCTCACCATTGAAGAGCGCCAGGCCGTGCAGCAGGCCAAGGCTGCAGCAGGGTCCCACGCATGAGCCTGATCGACAGCGCACTGGCCAGCGTGACCGCGCAGACGCCGCTGCCCGCCGGCTGGCGTGCCGAACGCATGACGGCGCTGGACCTGGGCGGCGTGGCCGCCATCGAGCAGGCCGCATTTGCATTTCCCTGGTCACGCGGCAACTTCGAGGATTCGCTCAAGTCGGGTCACCTCGGCATCGTGCTGCGTGACGGTGGCAACGAGGTCGCCGGCTACCTGATCCTGATGCCGGTCGTTGACGAGATGCACCTGCTGAATGTGACGGTGGCACCCGTCTGGCAACGGCAGGGGCTGGGCCGCTGGCTGCTGCGTCTGGCGGTGGCCCTGACGCTGGCACACGGCTTTGGCAGCCTGCTGCTGGAAGTGCGGCCGTCCAACACCGGCGCGATTGCGCTGTATCGCCGCGTCGGGTTTGCCGAGATCGGCCGCCGCAAACGCTATTACCCGGCCGAAAACAACACGCGGGAAGACGCGCTCGTCATGCGCATCGTCTGCGAAGCAAGCGGGGTGGAGGCAGCATGAATCGTCGATCTCGCATGCTGGAGGCGCTGGGTGTCTCCAATGAATGGATGTTGCGTGGTGCCGAGTCGATTGAGGCGGAGGTTGTTGAGGCCGCCGAGGTTGCCGTCGCTGAGCCGGTTGCTGTCGAAGCTGTGCTTGTCGCTCCGAAACCGGTCGTTGCGCGCGTCGAGGTGTCTGCTGCGCCCGACGAGATCGCCGTTGTGCCAAGCGATGTCGCCGTGTCCCGCGCCCAACGCATCGCCGCATTTGACTGGGCGCAGCTTGAGGCGGCGGTTTCCGGCTGCACGTCATGCAAGCTGTGCGAGCGCCGTACGAACACCGTCTTTGGTGTTGGCGATCGTCAGGCGGAGTGGATGCTGATCGGCGAGGCCCCGGGCGAGCAGGAAGACAAGCAGGGCGAGCCCTTCGTCGGCCAAGCCGGCAAGCTGCTCGACAGCATGCTGCGTGCGATTGGCCTGTCGCGCGAGAAGGGCGTGTTCATCGCCAACGTGCTCAAATGCCGCCCGCCTGGCAACCGCGACCCAGAGCCGGACGAGGCAGCGATGTGCGATCCGTATCTCAAGCGTCAGATTGCGTTGGTCAAGCCACGCATCATCGTGGTACTGGGCCGTGTTGCCGCACAGAATCTGCTGCAGACGCAAACGCCGGTGGGCAAGCTGCGCGGTCAGGTGCATGAGGTGGAAGGCGTGCCTGTGGTGGTGACATATCACCCGGCCTACTTACTACGCACGCTCACCGACAAGGCCCGCGCGTGGGAAGACCTGTGCCTTGCGCGCAAGGTCTACGCGGAGCGCGGCGGCCAATAGCCCGGCACTCAGGTGAGGGCAACATACGCCGCCACCGCAAGCATGCACCCTCCGAAAGTCCACCCCTGAATGCGCAGCGCCCGCGGCGAGCGGAAGCGCTGCAGCACCACCTTGCCTCCCGCGATCCATGGGAAGTGGCATGCCACACAAACGACCAGGAACGCGGCTGTGAGTAGCGCCACCTGCGTCGCCATGCCCGCATCCGGCTTCAGGAACTGCGCGAACATCACGACGATCATCGAATGAATCTTCGGGTTGACCATCACGCAAAAGAAGCCCGTACCGAAACCCAGATGCGAGGCGTCGCTTTCCTGCACCACGCCCTTGGAGGATGGCATCAGGAAGCCCTTGGCGAGGTAGAGCAGGTACAGCACGCCCACCCATTTCAGCGTTTGCTCGAAGGTTGGGTAGTCGTGTAGCACACGACCGAGCCCAAGGCCATAGATCAGGCACAGCACCAGGTTGGCGGCTTCAAAGCCTAGCCAGAACGGCACCGACCCGCGGATGCCGAAGCGCCCGCCGGCGGTGGCCAGCAACGTGTTGCCTGGGCCGGGGCTGATGACCATCGGGATGGCATAGCCGAAGAAGGCGGCCCACAGTTCCCAAGCGAGCATGGCGTCGGTCTCCAATGACAGCGGCGCGGTGTGCGCCGAAGCCGCCATTAGACGGGCCGCACGATGCGGCGCAAAACGATCTATCCTCATAGCTTCGATCAAACAGGGTTATCGAGCAAACGCCATGCGACGACTGCCGCCGCTGGGTGCGCTGCGGGCCTTTGAGGCTGCCGCGCGCCACCTGAGCTTCACCCGTGCCGCCGCTGAGTTGTGCGTGACGCAAGCCGCCATCAGCCATCAGGTACGGCAGTTGGAGGACTGGCTTGGTTTGAAGTTGTTTGCCCGACGCGGGCACGCGTTGACGTTGACGGCAGAGGGCGGCAATTACCTGTCTGAACTGACGCAGCTGTTCGATGGTCTTGCGGAGGCGACTGCGCGCTTGAGCGGGCGCCAACAAGACACCCTGCGCATCACCGCATTGCCGTCGTTTGCCTCGCGCTGGCTGTTGCCGAGGCTAGGCGGTTTCCGGGCGCAGCATCCGGAGATCGAGCTGAAGCTGACAACTTCCACCACGTTGTGGACTCACACCGATGACAGCTTCGACATTGGCATCCGCTCGGGGTTAGGGCGCTGGCCCGGTCTCAAAGCCGATCTCATTGCACGTGAATACCTGAGCCCCGTGTGCAGCCCCGCGTTAGGTGAGCCATTGGTGGAACCGACGGACTTGCGCCATGCCACGCTACTGCACGACGAGCCCAAGGACGCATGGCGTGCGTGGTTCGAGCATGCCGGCGTCACACCGCCCCGGCGCACATCGGCTGTGGTCTTCAACGATGCGGGGATGGTGCTTCAGGCGGCTGTGGAAAGCCAGGGCGTGGCGTTGGGCCGGCTGATGCTGGCTGCCGACGATCTGGCGGCGGGGCGGCTGGTGCAGCCGTTCGACATGAGCATGCCGAACGACTTCAGCTACTGGCTGGTGTATCCGCGTGCCTCGGCCGGGCGGCCCGAGGTTGCTGCGTTCCGCGCGTGGCTCCTGGCGGAGGCACGCGGCGGCGCTTAGTGGTGCTTGTCTTCGCCGATGAGTGCGGCGGTGTGATAGAGCTTTTCGTTGATGCGATGCCGGCGCATCACCAGCGCCATCGTGATGCACACGAAGATGCCGAACGACACGATCACCACGCCAACCGACACGTTCAGCTTGATGAGCAGCGCGTACAGGCACAGCATCAGCAGCACTGAAACGTTCTCGTTGAAGTTCTGCACGGCAATTGAGTGGCCCGCCGAGAGCAGCACGTGTCCGCGGTGCTGCAGCAACGCATTCATCGGCACCACGAAATAACCCGACATGGCGCCCACCACCATCAGGAACAGGTAGGCGATCAGCATGTACAGCGGCAGCTTCATCGAGCCGATGTGGAAGGTGACTTCGGGAATCGTGTGCTTGGTATAGAACGCCATCAGCATGACGACGGCGCCCATCGCCACACCCACCGGCAGCACGTCGAGCGAGCGGCGCAGCGGAATCTTCACGGCCGCCGCCATGGCGCCGGCAGCCACACCCACGGCCACCACAGCCTGCAGGATGGCACCTTGCGACAGGTTCAGCTCAAGCGATTGCTCGGCCCACTTCAACACGATGAACTGCAGTGTGGCGCCGGCGCCCCAGAACAGCGTCGTCACCGCCAGCGAGATCTGGCCCAGCTTGTCGCGCCACAGGGCGTTGAAGCAGTCGGCAAATTCAGAGATCAGGCGTACCGGGTTCTTTTCCTGCTGCGGATAGCGTGCACCTGTGTCGGGAATGCGCAGGTTGAACAGTGCCGCGATCAGATAGAGCACCATGATCACGAGCATGGCCGCTTCAGCCGGCGTATCAATGGCTTCGAGGCCTGGAATGTCGAATGACAGCAGCCACGTCGACACATGCTTGGAGATGAGCGCGCCCCCCAGCACGGTGCCGAGAATGATCGAGCTGACAGTCAGGCCTTCGATCCAGCCGTTGGCGGCAACGAGTTTTTCTGGGGGAAGCAGCTCGGTCAGGATGCCGTACTTGGCCGGTGAATACGCTGCCGCACCAAAACCGACCACGCCATAAGCGAGCAGCGGATGCAGGCCGGTGAGCATGACGCCGCAGCCCAGCAGCTTGATGGCATTGGTGATGAGCATCACCTTGCCCTTGGGCCTGGAGTCGGCGAAGGCACCCACGAAGGCGGCAAGCAGAACGTAAGAGAGCACGAAGAACAGCTTGAGCAGCGGGGTCATCCACTGCGGGGCATGCATCTCTGTGAGAAGGGCGATGGCTGCGATCAGCAGCGCATTGTCGGCGAGCGACGAGAAAAACTGCGCCGCCATGATGGTGTAAAAGCCCTTCTTCATACCTTCGAATTCGTCCCCGTAGAGCGCGGTGCCAATCCCGTCTTCACAACGCGCAGGCGCGGTGCCGGCGTGCGGAAGCTTCCCTCCCAGGTCGCCGGCCGAGCGATACATCGGCTGACCGGCCGTGCAGCGCGCAGGTGCACGAGTGCGGCATACATGCCGCTGCCCGCACGGGCTCCCCTAGCTGTGGTTCCCTTTACCGGACCCGTTCGGTGCTGCAAGACATGCATCGCCGGACAACCGCAGGAATCTTCACTGACAGGCGTCCGAGACATGCGTTCCGCTCGGTGCGTCTTTTGGTCTCGCCTGCGCACATGGTCAAACCGTATGCGACGCCGTCATGCAAAAAAGAAGTGGTGGTTGCCCAACTTTCCTTATGCCGCCAATGCATCACGTATGTTTGCCCATGCCTAAATTGAACGGCTTTATAACATGAAACTTGTGCGCTTCCGGTGACGGCGGCGCACTTTCTTTTTTGCCGATCGGCCCGGCAGCGCGAACCAGTTGGCGTCCTGTGGTCAAATAGAACGCTGATCGCGCGGGACTGGCCGCAATGGCTTTGCCAGCCTCGCAATACTTATTGCATTGCAACACCGATGCCGCACCACAAGCGCGTCATCGCACCAACGTTCTGCAGGTTTGCCGTCATGCCAAGACCCATTCAGGCCGTCATCCACGGCCCCGCACTTGCCAACAATCTCCAGGTTGCCCGTCGCCATGCTCCAAACTCGCGCGTGTGGGCGGTCGTCAAGGCCAATGCCTACGGCCACGGTATCGAGCGTGCCTACGAAGGCCTGCGCCAGACCGATGGTTTCGGGCTGCTCGATCTCGATGAAGCCGTCCGTGTACGCCAGCTTGGCTGGCAGGGGCCGATTCTGCTGCTGGAAGGCTTCTTCAAGCCCGAAGACCTCGCCATCGTTGAGCAGTACCGCCTGACTAGCACCGTCCATAGCGAAGACCAGTTGCGTATGCTGGAGCAGGCTCGCCTGAAAGGGCCTATCAGCGTGCAGCTCAAGATCAACACCGGCATGAGCCGCCTGGGCTTTGTGCCGGCGGCTTACCGTGCCGCGTGGGAGCGCGCCCGTGCCATTTCCGGCATCGGCACCATCGTCCACATGACGCACTTTTCCGATGCGGATGGCCCGCGCGGCATCGAGCATCAACTGGCCGCCTTCGAGCAGGCTACGCAGGGGCTGCCGGGCGAGGCTTCGCTGTCGAATTCCGCCGCCACGCTGTGGCACCCGAAGGCCCATCGCGACTGGGTGCGCCCGGGCGTGATCATGTATGGCGCCTCGCCGACGGGACTTGCCAGCGATATCGAGGGCACTGGCCTGATGCCGGCCATGTCGCTCAAGAGCGAGCTGATCGCCATCCAGGATCTGCAGGTGGGTGACACCATCGGCTACGGCTCGCGTTTTGTCGCGGAGCGTCCGATGCGCATCGGCATCGTTGCGTGCGGCTATGCAGATGGCTACCCGCGCCACGCACCCGGCTGGGGTGAGCAGTTCACGCCGGTGCTGGTGGACGGCGTGCGCACGCACACAGTGGGCCGTGTGTCGATGGACATGATTACGGTTGACCTCTCGGGCATGCCGAATGCCCGTATCGGTACCCCCGTTACGCTGTGGGGCGAAGGCTTGCCGATTGACGAGGTGGCCCATGCCGCCGGCACCGTCGGCTATGAGCTGATGTGCGCGGTGGCGCCGCGTGTGCCCGTGACCGTTGAGCCAGTTGGAACGGCTGACGCAGGCGACCTTGGCAAGGCGGCCTGAGCGCCGTATCGAGTTACACACGCAATACGAAGATCAAGCGGCCGCCGGGCAACCGTAGCGGCCGCAAGCAGGGGGTTGTTTGGCCAAGAGCAAGACGGTTTATACGTGCACCGAATGCGGTGGCACGGTGCCGAAATGGGCGGGGCAGTGTCCGCATTGCCAGCAGTGGAATACGCTGGTGGAAACCGTCGCGCAGCCGACGTCCGGTGCGGGCTCGCGCTTTCAGTCGCTGGCATCGAGCGCAACGGTGCGCAGGTTGTCAGAAATCGACGCCGAAGACGTGCCGCGCTTCTCCAGCGGCATCGATGAGTTTGATCGCGTGCTGGGCGGTGGCTTGGTGGGCGGTGGTGTGGTGCTGATCGGCGGTGATCCGGGGATCGGCAAGTCGACGCTGTTGCTGCAGGCGCTGTCCAATCTTTCGGCAACGCGCCGCGTGCTGTATGTGAGTGGTGAAGAGTCCGGCTCGCAGATTGCGCTGCGTGCGCATCGCCTGGGCATCGAAAGCCAGAACCTGGCGCTGCTTGCGGAAATTCAACTCGAACGCATCCAGGCGACCATCGAGACGGAAAAGCCTGAAGTCGTCGTCATCGATTCGATCCAGACCTTGTATTCGGAGGCGCTGACTTCGGCGCCAGGCTCTGTGGCGCAGGTGCGTGAATGCGCGGCGCAACTCACGCGCATTGCCAAGCGGCTGGATGTGACGACCATCCTCGTCGGCCACGTGACCAAGGAAGGTGTGCTGGCCGGCCCGCGTGTGCTCGAACACATCGTTGATACGGTGCTGTACTTCGAGGGCGATACGCATTCGGCCTACCGGCTGGTGCGTGCGTTCAAGAACCGCTTTGGTGCCGTCAACGAATTGGGCGTGTTTGCGATGACGGAGAAGGGCCTGCGCGGCGTGGCGAATCCGTCGGCGCTGTTCCTGTCGCAGCATGAACAGGTGGTACCGGGTTCGTGCGTGCTGGTGACGCAGGAGGGCACGCGACCGTTGCTGGTGGAAATTCAGGCACTGGTGGATACGGCCAATGTGCCGAACCCGCGTCGCCTGGCCGTGGGCCTGGAGCAGAACCGGCTGGCGATGCTGTTGGCGGTCCTACACCGCCACGCGGGCATTGCGTGCTTTGACCAGGACGTGTTCCTCAACGCAGTAGGCGGGGTGAAGATCACCGAGCCGGCGGCGGATCTGGCGGTGCTGCTGGCGATCCATTCGTCGATGCGCAACAAGGCGCTGCCGCGTGGGCTGGTCGTCTTTGGAGAAATCGGCCTCGCGGGCGAGATTCGCCCCACGCCGCGCGGTCAGGAGCGCTTGAAGGAAGCGGCGAAGCTGGGCTTCTCGATTGCTGTCATCCCGAAATCGAATGCGCCCAAGCAGCCGATTGATGGTCTGGAGGTGATTGCCGTCGAGCGTATCGAGCAGGCGATCGACCGGGTGCGTGCGCTGGAGGCCTGATCCTTCAAAATTTCGCAATGGTATCGCTCGCATCATTTGAAAGTGCGCGAGCTGTTGCAATGCGATAATCCTCCAACTTTTCTCTACGACTCCTCTGAGTTGACGCCGCCATGCAAGCCAATTCGCGTGCCTTTTTCCTGCTGATTGCCGTGATCTCCTTCGGGGTGGTCGGCTATGCGTTGTACCTACAGCACGTAGAGGGGCTGCAACCGTGCCCGCTGTGCATCCTGCAGCGATTCGCGTTCCTGGGGATTGGCGTGTTCTCGTTGCTGGCGGCGCTGTCGTCGGCCACGCGGCTGCTGTGGCACGGGCTGGGCATGCTGTCGGGGCTGGCGGGGCTCTGCGTGGCGGGGTACCACGTGTCGCTGCTGCTGAACCCGAAGGCGACGTGCGGTATCGACCCGATCGAAAACTGGGTCAATGCGCTACCCACTGCCAAGTGGCTGCCGCAGGTGTTCGAGGCGGATGGCTTGTGCGTCGGGCCGATGCCCCCGGTGCTGGGCCTGTCGGTGCCAGTGTGGTCGCTGATCTGGCTGGTGATCCTGGCGCTGACCCTGGTGGTGGCGATGATCCGCCGCGAGCGTCGTTAAACCGGGGCGATCGACGGTGCAACGCGTCCTCGTGAGCGCATGTCTGCTGGGTCAGCCAGTGCGCTATGACGGCGGCACGGTTGTCACCGAGGGCGGCATCCTGGCGCGCTGGCAGATGGAAGGACGCATCGTCCCGATGTGCCCTGAGATGGCCGGTGGCCTGCCGGTGCCGCGCCTGCCGGCGGAAATCCACGGCGAGGGCGGCGGTGCTGCAGTTCTGCGTGGTGCCGCCCGCGTGGTCGAGCATCACGGTCATGACGTAACCCATGCCTTTGTACAGGGCGCGCAACGCGCTCTGGAGGCCGCGCAGGAGGCCGGCGTGCAGGTGGCCGTGCTGACCGAGCGCAGCCCGTCCTGCGGTTCCACCTTCCTCTATGACGGCACGTTCTCCAGCCAACTGCAGCCCGGTGAGGGCGTGACGGCGGCGCTGCTGCGCGAGCATGGCATTCGCGTGTTCAGCCAGCACCAGTTGGAGGAGGCCGCACGGCTGCTGGACGAACTGGACCGCGCCGCTTCAGTCGGCAAACCGTAGCGGCAGGGCGAGCTGTACGGGCTCGCCGTTCTCCTTCACCACGCTATTGCGCTTGGTAAAGAGCGGGTGCTGCAGGGCTTCTTCCATGCGCAGCACGGGCGTGACACAGCAATCGGCGTCGGCAAAACGTGCGGTCCATTCGGCTTGCGTGGCGGTGAGGAACAGTGCGGCGAGTTCATCGCGGATGGTGCGTGCATCCTCACCACCTACGCGCTGGCCGAGTGCCCAGTGCTTGTCCTTCCATTCCGGCTTGCCGATGACGTCGCACATCACCTGCCAGAACTTCAATTCCAGCGCGCCGACGGCCATGAAGCGATCATCTGCCGTGCGGTAGACGCCGTAGCAGGGCACGCCGCCGTTGAGTAGATCGGCGCCGGCCAGGCTCGCATTGCCGCGCGTGCCCACCGCAAAGAACGCCATCAGGTTGTGCGCGAACACCGAGTCCGTCATCGACACGTCGACATAGCGGCCGTGCCCTGTGGCACGCGCATCGACCAGCGCAGCAAGGATGCCGACCACCGCTGTCAACGCACCGCCCAGCAGATCGCCGATCTGCACGTTGGGGACGATGGGCGTGCCGTCTGCACTGGCCAATTGGTCCAGCATGCCTGCATAGCCGACGTAGTTGATGTCATGGCCCGCTGCCTGGGCGAGCGGGCCGTCCTGGCCGTAGCCGCTGATGGAGCACATCACCAGCGCCGGGTTGGCGGCACGCAGCACGTCCCAGCCAACGCCGAGGCGTGCCATGACGCCGGGGCGGAAGCTCTCGATCAGCACATCTGCATGGCGCACGAGCTCGATGAGCGCTTCGCGGTCTTCGGCGAGCTTGAGGTCGAGCCGCATCTCGGTCTTGCCGCGATTGAGTGAGCGGAAGAACAGGCTCGGGCGCTCGGCCGCGCGGTCGGCGGGCGAGCGCATCATGCCGCGGGCGTAATCGCCGGGGCTGGGATCTTCGATCTTGATGATCTCGGCGCCGAGATCCGCCAGGTGGCGCGTGGCGGCAGGGCCGGGCAGCAGGCGCGTGAGATCGAGCACGCGCACGCCAGTCAGCGGCTGGCCTGTGGTGGTGGCGGTGTCCGGCGACGGGGTTGTCTTCAACAAGGTCTCCTTGGCCGGACGCGCCGGCATTAACCGATTTGTTCGAGTTGTTCGTGCAGCTCGAGCCAGCGTTCTTCCAGTTGGTCGAGTTCGGTGTTCAGCTCGGCCTGGCGGCGCAGGCTGTCCATCATGCGTGTCTTGTTGGCCTCTTCGTACGCGGCGCCATCGGCCAGGAAGGCTTCAAGCTCGGCCTTTTCCTTCTGCAGCGGCGCCATGCGTTTTTCAATGGCATCGACGTTCTTCTGCAGCGGCTTGCGCAGCGCGTTCAGGCGCTGACGTTCGGCGGCTTCTTCGCGTTTCTGGTCGCGGCGGTTGGTGGCTTGGGCGCCATCCGCATCGGTGGAGGCGGCAGGCGTACTTGCGGCTGCGCGCTTGGCGGCGGCTTGCTTGAGCAGCCAGTCGCGGTAGTCGTCCAGATCGCCGTCGAACGGGGCGACGGTGCCTTGGCCCACCAGCAGGAACTGATCAGTCGTGGCGCGCAGTAAGTGCCGGTCGTGCGAGACGAGGATCAGCGTGCCGTCGAACTGGGCGAGCGCCATCGTCAGCGCTTCACGCGTGTCGAGATCCAAGTGGTTGGTCGGCTCGTCGAGCAGCAGCAGGTTGGGGCGCTGCCAAACGATCAGGGCCAGCGCCAGGCGCGCTTTCTCGCCACCGGAGAACGGCTCGATCGGCGCGGTTGCCATGTCGCCGCGGAAGTTGAAGCTGCCGAGGAAG
The DNA here is from genome assembly GCF_000801955.1 of Ralstonia sp. A12. Classification (GTDB taxonomy): domain Bacteria; phylum Pseudomonadota; class Gammaproteobacteria; order Burkholderiales; family Burkholderiaceae; genus Ralstonia. Next base: position 305,927 of record NZ_JSZO01000001.1, on the reverse strand, counting down.
TCGCGCAGCTCCTGCTCGCGCACGTCAGGCGCCAAGCGTGCCAGATGCAGCAGCGGCGAGGCGTGGTCGTCCAGCGTTTCCAGTTGGTGCTGGGCGAAGTAGCCGATCTGCAGGCCCTTGCCGCGGCGGATTGTGCCGGACAGCGACGCCAGCGTTTCCGCCAGCGTCTTCACCAGTGTCGATTTGCCTTGGCCATTGGCGCCCAGCAGGCCGATGCGCTGGCCGGTCTGGATCGAGAACGTCAGGTGCTTGAGGATGGTGATGGGCTGATCTTCGCTGGCGCCCGGGTAGCCGCAATCGACGCCCTCGAACGTGAGCATCGGGTTGGGCGCTGCATCGGGCTCTCGGAATTCGAATGAGAAGCCCGCTGCAGCATGCACGGGCGCGAGGCGCTCCATGCGCTCCAGTGCCTTGACGCGGCTTTGCGCCTGCTTGGCCTTGCTGGCCTTGGCCTTGAAGCGCGTGATGAACGATTCAAGATGCGCGATCTGTTTCTGTTGACGCGCGTAAGACGCTTCCTGCAGCGCCATCTGCTGCAGGCGCTGCGTCTCAAATTGCGTGTAGTTGCCGCCGTAGCGCTTGAGCTTCTGGTGCTCGATGTGCAGCGTGACGTTGCACACACCGTCGAGGAACTCGCGGTCGTGCGAAATCATCACCAGCGTGCCGGTGTAGCGCGAGAGCCAGTCTTCCAGCCAGACCACGGCGTCCAAGTCCAGGTGGTTGGTCGGCTCGTCAAGCAGCAGCAGATCGGACGGACACATCAGTGCCTGCGCAAGGTTCAGCCGCATGCGCCAGCCGCCCGAGAAGCTCGTCACCGGCTGCGAGGTCTGCGCCATCGTGAAGCCGAGGCCGAGCAGCAGCGCCTGCGCACGGGCCGGGGCGGTGTAGCCGTCGGCATCGGCGAAGGCGGTGTGGGCTTCGGCCTGGGCATGGCCATCGTGGGCGGCTTCGGCGGCCGCAAGGCGCTGTTCGATGTCGCGCAGGCGGGTGTCGCCGTCGAGCGTGTAGTCGAGTGCGCTGCGGTCCACCGCCGGCGTTTCCTGCGCCACGTGGGCGACTTGCCACGTGGGCGGGATGGCGACTTCGCCGCCGTCGGCATGCAGCTCGCCGCGCAGCATTGAGAACAGCGTGGATTTGCCGCTGCCGTTCACGCCGACAAGGCCGACCCGTTCACCGGGGTTGAGTGTGGCGGTGGCGTGGTCGAACAGCACCTTGGTGCCGCGCTGGAGGACGAGGTCGTCGAATCGGATCACGAAAAACTGCGCTTTGGACAATCGAAGAAGGGTGCGATTGTAGCCTGCTGCGGCGCACGATCCTGGCGCACCCTGAACGTTTGGACTGGTGCATCGCACCGTAGGGAGGCCTCGCCGGCCCGCAATCTGTGCACCCGCTTTCGACCTAGGGAAAACCATAGGCCTTTGTGAAAGTTTTTTTCTTTACTTGGTTGATTCGTGAAAATACATTTACACAAAATTTTCACGGCCCAGGAAGATGGCGAAATCCACCAGCAAGCGTACGGATGTGTCGAAAGGCGCATTTGCCGCCGATGCGACGGTCTCCGAGCGCATTGGGGCGGCGCTTGCCACGCTCACGCCGGCGCACCAGCGCATGGCCGAATACGTGCTGGCGAACCCGTTTCGCGCCGCCACCATGCGCATCGACGAGTTTGCTGCGGCGGTGGAAATGTCCATTGCCACCGCCAACCGCTTTGCGCTGGCGCTGGGCTTTGACGGCTATCCGCAGTTCCGTGCCGGGCTGCTGCGCGGCTTCGAGGCAACCCTCGCGCCGGTGGAAAAGCTGCGCCACGAACTGGCGCGTCCGGCTACCAGCGCGGAAATCTTTGCTGCGTCACTCAACGAAGACATCGCCAACCTGGATGCCACGCGTCGCATGCTCGACCCCGCCGCCTGTGAGCGCGCGGTGGACGCCATCCTGGGTGCGCAGCGCATCTATGTGATGGGCTTTGGCGCGAGCGGCTATCTGGCGGGCTTGCTGCGCCACGGGCTGGATCTGTATTGCGACACGGTGATCTCCGTTTCACAGCCGGGTGGGGCGTCGGATGCGGCGCGCCAACTGCGCAAGATCGGGCGGAAGGATCTGCTGATCGCCATTGCGTTTCCGCGTTACGCGGCCGACACGATCACGCTGGCCAAGCAGGCCGGCGAGCAGGGCTGCAAGGTGCTGGCGTTGACCGACAGCCCGACCTCACCCCTGGCGCCGCTGGCCGACATCGCGCTGTATGCGCGCCCGGAACGGCAGTTTTCGGCGACGTCCGATACGGCTGCCGTGGCGCTTTTCGAAGCGCTGTGCGGCGCCGTGGCGCACCGCTCTGCACATTCACTGGAATCGGCTGAGCGCCTGACCGAATTCGTGTTGCCGTGGCTGCATACCAGTCAACAGCCACGTACGGCGCCCGGCAACGATGCGGCCAATGCGCCCACGACCACCCGACGCGGCCGCAAGCGCACCGCTGAAAACTGATTTTCATAGAGCCAAGCATGACTACGCCCATCCTCGCCATCCACGGTGGCGCCGGCACCATCACCCGCACAGCCATGAGCGCCGAGAAGGAAGCCGCTTACGAGCAGGCGCTCAACGACATCCTGGCCGCGGGCCAGCGCATCCTCGTTGAGGGCGGCAGCGCACTGGATGCGGTGACCGAAGCCGTGCGCCTACTCGAAGAGTGCCCGCTGTTCAACGCCGGCAAGGGCGCGGTGCTCACCAGCGCCGGCACGTACGAACTCGATGCGTCGATCATGGATGGCACCACGCTGGCCGCTGGTGCAGTGACGTGTGTCAAGCGCCTGCGCAACCCGATCCTGGCCGCGCGTGCCGTGATGGAGCGCAGCGAACACGTGCTGTTCACTTCTGAAGGCGCAGAAGCCTTTGCGCAGGCACAGGGCCTGGAATTCGTCGAAGCCGATTACTACTACACCGAAGCGCGCACCGCTCAATGGCAGCGCGCTCGCCAGCAAGAAGGTATGGCGATGTTCCTCGACCATGATGCTGCGTCGCTCCTGGCTAAGGAAAGCGAGCCCATCGATCCGGACACCAAGTTCGGCACGGTGGGCGCCGTGGCGTGCGATGCACAAGGTCGCCTGGCGGCAGCCACCTCCACCGGCGGCGTCACCAACAAGAAGGTCGGCCGCGTGGGCGATACGCCCATCGTTGGCGCGGGTTGCTTTGCCAACAACGTGGCGGCTGTGTCGTGCACGGGTACCGGCGAGATGTTCATCCGCGCCGTGGCCGCCTACGACGTGGCCGCGCAGATGGAATACGCCGGCAAGTCGCTGGCCGATGCGGGCGACGACGTGGTCATGCGCAAGCTGGTGGCCATCAACGGCCGCGGCGGCCTGATTGCCGTGGATGCGCAGGGCAACGTCGCCTTGCCGTTCAACACCGAAGGGATGTACCGCGGGTTCGCACGCGGCGCCGAGGCGCCTGTCGTGTCGATCTATCGCTAAGGGTGAGTAGGGGAGATTTGTCGTGACAGCAACCAAACAGTCCACCGTCATTGCGATGCCTGATCAGCGCATCGTGCAGGTGCAAGACCTGAGCGTGCGCTTTGCCACGTCCGAGCGCGTGGTCGACGCGGTGCGCAACCTGTCGTTCCATGTGGATCGCGGCGAAACGCTGGCCGTGGTGGGCGAATCGGGCTCGGGCAAGTCGGTCACGTCGCTGGCGCTGATGCGGCTGGTGGAGCACGGCGGCGGCAAGATCGTCGGCGGGCAGATGCACCTGCGCCGGCGCAATGGCGAGGTGCTGGACTTGGCAAACGCCAGCGGCGCTGCCATGCGCGGCGTGCGCGGTGCTGACATCGCGATGATCTTCCAGGAGCCGATGACCTCGCTCAATCCGGTGTTTACCGTGGGTGAGCAGATTGCCGAGTCGATCCGCCTGCACCAGGGCAAGTCGGCCAGCGAGGCCAAGGCCGAAGCGCTGCGCATGCTGGAGCTGGTCCGCATTCCGGAAGCGCGCAATGTGCTGGGGCGCTATCCGCATCAACTGTCGGGCGGCATGCGCCAGCGCGTGATGATTGCGATGGCGCTGTCGTGCAAGCCGTCGCTGCTGATTGCGGACGAGCCGACCACGGCGCTGGACGTAACCATCCAGGCAGAAATCCTGCAACTGATCCGTGCACTGCAGAAAGAACTGCACATGGCCGTGGTCTTCATCACGCACGACATGGGCGTGGTGGCCGAAGTGGCCGACCGCGTGCTCGTCATGTACAAGGGCGACCGCGTGGAAGAGGGCCCGTCGGCCACCGTGTTTGCGCAGCCGGCGCATCCGTACACGCGCGCGCTGCTGTCGGCGGTGCCGCGCTTGGGTGCAATGGCGGGCACCGATGGTCCGGCGCGTTTCCCGCTGGTGCGTGTGGACGGTACTGAGGTGGCGGTCGACACGGCGCCGCAGCCGGCGGCTTCGCACGACGGCCAACCGATTTTGCGCGTGCGTGATCTCGTCACGCGCTTTGACGTGCCCACGGGCATCTTCGGCCGCGTCACGCGCCGGGTGCATGCGGTGGAGCAGGTCAGTTTTGATCTCTACCCTGGTGAGACGCTGGCGCTGGTCGGCGAATCGGGCTGCGGCAAGTCGACGACGGGACGGTCGCTCTTGCGTCTGGTGGACAGCCAGAGCGGCAGCATCGAATTTGCCGGCCAGAACATCGGCGAGCTGAAGGGGCCTGCGCTCCAGACGCTGCGTCGAAACATCCAGTTCATCTTCCAGGACCCATTCGCCTCGCTGGACCCGCGCGTGCCGGTCGGCTACTCCATCATGGAGCCGCTGCTGGTGCACAAGGTGGCCTCTGGCAAAGAGGCGCAGCAGCGCGTGGAGTGGCTGCTCGACAAGGTGGGCCTGCAGGCCGCGCATGCATCGCGCTATCCGCACGAGTTTTCGGGCGGGCAACGTCAGCGCATCTGTATCGCACGTGCACTGGCGTTGAACCCGAAGGTGGTGATTGCCGACGAGTCGGTGTCTGCGTTGGACGTGTCGATCCAGGCGCAGATCGTCAACCTGATGCTTGATCTGCAGAAGGAATTTGGCGTCGCCTTCCTGTTCATCTCGCACGACATGGCGGTGGTGGAGCGCATCAGCCACCGCGTGGCGGTGATGTACCTCGGCCAGATCGTCGAGATCGGCCCGCGCCGCGCGATCTTCGAGAACCCGCAGCATCCGTACACGAAGAAGCTGATGTCGGCCGTGCCGATTGCAGACCCGGCGCGCCGTCATCTCAAGCGTGAGCTTTCCACGCACGAAATCCCCAGCCCGATCCGTGCCATTGGCGACATGCCGGTGGTGCAACCGTTGGTGCAAGTGGCGCCAGACCACTTTGTTGCCCGCCATTCGATTGGCGGCGCGTATTGAAAGCAGTGAAGAACGCAGTGAAGTCAGAAACTTCTTTGAGGAGGAAGGACATGTTCAATCGATTTGCATTCGCTCCGCGCGCAGCGATGGTGGCCAGCGGCCTGGCCCTGGCAGCATTCACCATGCCGGCCTTTGCCGCCAAGGACGCCGTAATGGCGGTCTACTCGACCTTCACCACGATGGACCCGTACGACGCCAACGACACGCTGTCGTTCAGCGCCGCCAAGTCGTTCTATCAAGGCCTGTTTGGCTTCGACAAGGACATGAAGCTGGTCAACGTGCTGTGCGAGAGCTATGAAGTCAGCAAGGACGGCCTGGTCTACACGTTCAAGCTGCACAAGGGCGTGAAGTTCCACGACGGCACCACGTTTGACGCCACCGCCGTCAAGGCCAACCTGGACCGTGTGACGGACCCGGCCAACAAGCTCAAGCGCTTCGTGTTGTTCAACCGCGTGGCCAAGACCGAAGTGGTGGACCCGTACACCGCACGCGTGACGCTCAAGGAGCCGTTCTCGCCGTTCATCAACGTGCTGGCCCACCCGTCGGCGGCCATGATCTCGCCCACCGCGCTGAAGAAGTACGGCAAGGACATCGCCTTCCATCCGGTCGGCACCGGCCCGTTCGAGTTTGTCGAGTGGAAGCAGACCGACTACCTGAAGGGCAAGAAGTTTGACGGCTACTGGAAGCACGGCCTGCCTAAGATCGACACCATCACCTGGAAGCCGGTGGTGGACAACAACACCCGCGCCACCGTCATGCAAACGGGCGAAGCGGACTTCGCGTTCAGCATTCCGTTTGAGCAGGCTGCCGTGCTCAAGACCAGCCCCAAGGTGGACCTGATCGCCGCGCCGTCGATCATCCAGCGCTACATCACGTTCAACACGCGCGTGAAGCCGTTCGACAACCCGAAGGTGCGTCAGGCCATCAACTACGCCATCAACAAGGATGCGCTGACCAAGGTGGCGTTCTCGGGCTATGCCGTGCCGTCCGACGGTGTGGTGCCGCAGGGCGTGGACTACGCCACCAAGCTGGGCCCGTGGCCGTATAACCCGGCCAAGGCGAAAGAGCTGCTGAAGGAAGCGGGTTACCCCAACGGCTTCGAGACGCAACTGTGGTCGGCCTATAACCACACGACTGCGCAGAAGATCATCCAGTTCGTCCAGCAGCAACTGGCGCAGGTCGGCATCAAGGCGCAGGTGCAAGCGCTGGAAGCCGGTCAACGTGTCGAGAAGGTCGAGAGCGTGCAGAAGCCGGAAGACGCCGGCGTGCGCATGTACTACATCGGCTGGTCGTCTTCGACCGGTGAATCCGACTGGGCGCTGCGTCCGCTGCTGGCCTCGGAATCGATGCCGCCCAAGCAGCTGAACACGGCGTACTACAAGAACGACCAGGTGGATGCCGACATTGCCGGCGCCCTGCGCACCACTGACCGTGCCGAGAAGACCAAGCTCTACAGCGACGCACAGAAGCGCATCTGGGAAGACGCACCCTGGGCCTTCCTGGTGACGGAGAAGATCGTCTACGCGCGTTCCAAGCGCCTGTCGGGTGCCTACGTGGCGCCGGATGGTTCGTTCAGCTTCGACGACATCGACATCAAGCAGTAAGCCTCATTGTTGGTCAGGCCCGCGCGCACCCGTGCGCGGGCCATCGAATTTCTGCTGCAGTGGATTTGCCATGCTGAATTACTTCCTCAAACGTGTACTGGGCGTGATCCCGACACTGCTGATCGTGGCGGTGCTGGTGTTCCTGTTCGTGCACCTGCTGCCGGGGGACCCGGCGCGCCTGGCTGCCGGCCCCGAAGCCGACGAGGCGACCGTTGACCTTGTGCGCCGCGACTTGGGCCTGGACAAGCCGATGCCCGAGCAGTTCGTCCGCTTCTTCACCAACGCCGTGCGCGGCGAGTTTGGTACCTCATTGCGGACCAAGCGTCCGGTGAGCGAAGAGATTGGCGAGCGCTTCTGGCCGACGCTCAACCTGACCATCGCCAGCATGGTGTGGGCGGTGATCTTCGGCATGGTGATCGGCATCACGTCTGCCGTATGGCGCAACAAGTGGCCGGACCGCCTGGGCATGACGCTGGCCGTATCGGGCATCTCGTTCCCGGCCTTCGCTCTGGGCATGCTGCTGATGGAAGTGTTCTCCGTGCAGCTCGGCTGGCTGCCGTCCATCGGGGCGGACAGCTGGAAGCACTACATCCTGCCGTCGATCACGCTGGGCGCCGCTGTGGCCGCAGTGATGGCGCGCTTCACGCGTGCCTCGTTCGTGGAAGTGCTGCAGGAAGATTTCGTGCGCACCGCCCGCGCCAAGGGTGTGCGTGAAACGGTGGTGGTCATCAAGCATTGCCTGCGCAACGCGATGATCCCGGTGGTGACCATGATGGGCCTGCAGTTCGGCTTCCTGCTGGGCGGCTCGATCGTGGTGGAGAAGGTGTTCAACTGGCCGGGCCTCGGGCGCCTGCTGGTGGATGCAGTGGAGATGCGCGACTACCCGGTCATCCAGGCCGAAGTGCTGCTGTTCTCGCTGGAATTCATCCTGATCAACCTGGTGGTGGACATGCTGTACACCGTGATCAACCCGACCATCCGCTACAAGAAGTAAGGAGACGGCCATGTCCCAGACAACCAGTCCGGCCGTCGTGCCGCAAGCCGCTACCGAACCCGTCCGCACCCCGTGGACGGAGTTCTGGCGCAAGTTCCGCAAGCAGCATCTGGCGATGGGCGCCGGTGTGTTCGTGATCGCGCTGGTGTTGGTCGCGATCCTCGCGCCGCACATCGTGCCGTTCGATCCGGAAAACTATTTCGACTACGACGCGCTCAATGCGGGTCCGTCGGCGCAGCACTGGTTTGGCGTCGACTCGCTCGGCCGCGACATCTTCAGCCGCATCCTGATGGGCACGCGCATCTCGCTGGAAGCGGGCTTTGTGTCGGTCATCATCGGCGCGATCATCGGCACCGTGCTGGGCTTGCTGGCCGGCTACTACGAGGGCTGGTGGGACCGCATCGTCATGCGCATCTCCGACGTGCTGTTTGCCTTCCCCGGCATCCTGCTGGCGATCGGCATCGTCGCCATCCTGGGCAACGGCATGATCAACGTGATCTTTGCCGTGGCGGTGTTCAGCATCCCGGCGTTCGCGCGCCTGGTGCGTGGCAACACGCTCATGCTCAAGCACCTGACGTACGTGGAAGCCGCACGCAGCATCGGTGCATCCGACTGGACGATCATCATGCGGCACATTCTGCCGGGCACGATTTCGTCCATCGTCGTGTATTTCTCGATGCGGATCGGCACCTCGATCATCACCGCCGCGAGCCTCTCATTCCTGGGCCTGGGTGCGCAGCCGCCCACGCCGGAGTGGGGCGCCATGCTCAACGAAGCGCGCGCCGACATGGTGACCGCACCGCACGTGGCGATCTTCCCAAGCCTGGCGATCTTCCTGACTGTGCTGGCATTCAACCTGCTGGGCGACGGCCTGCGCGACGCGCTGGACCCGAAGATCGACCGCCGCTAAGTCGCTCGTATGCCCCTGAGCCTTCCGCACATCGGCGCGCTGCCAGCCGGTGCCCGCAACAGCATCACTGACGTGGCCGGCGTGACCGTCGGCCACGCCACCCTTGCCGGCGGCGACATCCAGACCGGCGTGAGCGTCGTGCGCCCGCATGCCGGCGACCCGTTCCGCGACAAAGTCCCCGCTGCCAGCGTGGTGCTCAATGGTTTCGGCAAGAGTATCGGCCTCGTGCAGGTGGACGAGCTGGGCGTGCTGGAAACACCCATCGCGCTGACCAACACGTTTGCCGTCGGTGCCGTGGCGCAGGCACAGATTCGCCAGGCCGTTGCGGCCAACCCGCAGATCGGCCGCGCGTGGTCGACGGTCAATCCGCTCGTCTTCGAATGCAATGACGGCTACCTGAACGACCTGCAGGCGTTTGCCGTGCAGGACGTGCATTACGACGCGGCATACGCTGCCGCCGCCGAGACGTTCGAGCAGGGCGCCGTCGGCGCGGGCCGTGGAATGTCGTCGTTTGGCGTGAAGGGCGGCATCGGCTCTGCTTCGCGCGTGGTGACGCTGGCCGATGGCACGCAACGCACGGTGGGCGCGCTGGTGCTATCCAACTTTGGCGTGACGGAAAACCTGACGCTGGCCGGACGCCACGTCGGCACCGAACTGGCGAATGCGCTTGCCGCTGTCGCCCCCGAGCCGGAGAAGGGCTCGATCATCATGCTGCTCGCCACCGATGCACCGCTCGACGCACGCCAGTTGCGGCGCCTCGCCTTGCGCGCGGGTGCGGGCCTGGCGCGCACCGGCTCCGTCTTCGGCCACGGCAGCGGTGATATTGCGATGGCGTTCTCCACGGCCTACACCGTGCCGCACGAGGGCACGCGCGCAATGCCCGCCATCGCCATGACCCACGAAGCGCACCTCGACCCGCTGTTCCAGGCCGCCGCCGACAGCGTGGAGCAAGCCATCGTTCATGCGCTCTTTCATGCAGACGCTGTAACTGGCCGCGACGGCAACGCACGTCGCGCCCTGACCGACTTACTCTGACCTCATGCGCATCCTGATTTCCGCCGACATCGAAGGCGTGGCCAACGTCTTCCACACCGAGCAGACGCGCGCCGGCAATGGCGAATACGAACGTGCACGCCGCTGGATGACCGCCGAAGCCGACGCCGCCGTACGCGGTGCTTTCGACGGCGGCGCCACCGAAGTGCTCGTCAACGATTCGCATGGTGGCTTCCGCAACTTCATCCCCGATTCGATTGACCGCCGTGCACGTTTCGTGCTCGGCAAACCGCGCTACCTGAGCATGATGGCCGGCGTGGACGGCTGCGATGCCGTCTGCATGATCGGCTACCACGCGCGCGCCGGCAGCCGTGGCGTACTGGCCCACACCATCAACAGCTTCGCGTTCACGCGCGTCTGGTTCAACGAACAGGAACTGGGCGAGGCTGGCCTGTACGGCGCCCTGGCCGGTGAGCGCGGCGTGCCCGTGGCCGTCGCCAGCGGTGACGATGTCTTCATCAAAGAGACGCTGCCGCTGCTACCGCACACCACCTTTGTTGAGACCAAGCAAGCCGAGGGGATGAACGCAGGAACATCGCTCTCGCCCGAACAGTCATGCGACGCCATCTATGCAGCAGTGAAGGCAACGGTGCAGCGCGGGCATTTCAGCATGCCGCTGCGCATCCAGGCCCCGATTGTCTGCCGCCTGCAAACGCAAACGCCCGCACTGGCCGACCTGTTCTGCCAGTGGCCCGCACTGGAACGCATGGATGGAACGATGCTGCGTTTCGCCGCAGATTCGGTCGAGCACGCCGTGCGCATGCTCAACAGCCTGTCCGCCATGTCGGCGATGCTGCGCTGAAGAGCGCAAACCTGGCGTCAACACTCGCGCCCAGATGGTTTGGCCGTTCCTGCCCTTGATGGCGCCTTGAATTTTCGTAAGCGGGCGGAAAAAAGACGGGGAACTGTCTGAGCGCAGCGAGTTTTTCCCGTCTCCGCCCGGTTACGCAAATTCAAGGAATCTTTCGCCATCTCGGGCGCGCCTTTCTTTGCTTACTTTCTTTGGCAAGACAAAGAAAGTGAGTCAGCCCCGGCAGGGGATGAAATGGGAGATGGACCACCAGGGTCCAATACGGGTCATTGCAGTCCCCCGCCGCAAGCGTCAAACTTTCGGAATGACCATCCCGAAGGAGAACACCATGCCCCGCGCACTCACACTTGGCATGCTGCTCTGTGCGCTTGCGCTGACGGCTTGCGACCGCCGCCCATCCCCGTCCAACCCGCCCACGCCTCAGACCTCGAAAGCCGAAAAGGCCGCTGCAGCCCTGTCCAAGGCCGCCGCCGAGTTCAAATGCCCCGGGCCATCCGCACGTTTCCTCGTTGACGACGGCACCAACCGCGGCCCCAACCAGCCCATCCGCACCAACTGCACCACCGCTTACGCCACCTGCGACGCACAGTCGCAAGCCGTCCTCGACCACTGCCCGAGCGGCCAAGTCTTCGACAAGCGCTTTTCGATCTGCGTCGTGAAAGACGCGTGTGATGAGGTGAGGTCCTGACGTCAGCCGGGTGGAAGGCTGAACTCGTGCAAGGTCTTCCACTGGCCGGACGTGTTTTCGAGCAAGGCCAAGGTTTCGCACTTGGCGCGGACTGGATCGTGGTTGCGAAGGCGGTGGCCCAGTTCGATCTCCGCTTCGGCTGCGTTGGCGGCATCCCCATGCGCGACCGTTAGGTGTGGAATCACGCGCGGATGAATCCCGCCATACGGCGGATACGCGGGAAAGCGCGCCACCACCGCCATCGTCAACGCAACAAACGGCTCCGCATGCGTGGGAGCAAGGTAGGTCGTTGCCGGAAAGCGGCCGATCGTTTCCAGCAAGAAGTCAAACGCCCGCATGTCCGCCAGCGCGTCTTGCACCTGATGCAAGACGCCCGGCGTGATCTGCTCGGCCGGCATGAAGGGCGACAGCACCGTAATGTGGGCAGGAACGCCCAGCGCCGCCGTGCTATCAAAGCGCTGCCGGAGGTCACCCACCAGCAATTCAGCGGCCGGGACTTTGACGATGATGGCTGATAGCGCCATGACGGTCTTGTATGCGTTGCCGTCGAACGCGGTTACAGCGCCTCGCGCGTGACCAGGAAGACCTGGTCTTCGCCCGCGCTGGTCGGCAGCCAGATCAAGTCCAGATCGGGAAACGCCGCTTCCACGTTCTCACGCTCGTTGCCGATCTCCACCACCAGCACGCCGTGCGGCTTCAGATGGCGCGGTGCGTCAGCCAGGATGCGACGCACGATGTCCATGCCGTCATTGCCGCCAGCGAGCGCCATGTGCGGCTCGGCACGGTACTCGGGCGGCAGCGCCTGCATCGACGTCTCGTTCACGTACGGCGGGTTGGTAAGGATCACGTCGTAGTGCACGCCCGGGGGCAGCGGCGCATACAGATCGCCCTCGTGCAGGCGGATGCGGTCTTCCAGCTTGTAATCGTCGACGTTGCGGTTGGCGACCACCAGCGCATCCGGCGACAGGTCCACCGCATCGATGGTCGCATTCGGCCATTGGAGCGCCGCCAGGATCGACAGGCAGCCGGAACCGGTGCACAGCTCCAGCACGTCGGTCGGGCCATCTTCCTGGTCGAGCCACGGTTCCAGGCCGTCTTCCAGCAACTCGCCGATGAAGCTGCGCGGCACGATCACGCGTTCGTCCACGTAGAAGCGCATGCCGTGCATGAACGCCTCGTGCGTGATGTACGCGGCGGGCACGCGGTCGACGGCGCGGCGCTCGATCACCTTCAGCACGGCGGCCACTTCTTCGGGCAGCAGGCGCGCGTCCATGAATGGCTCCAGCGTGTCGATCGGCAGGTGCAGCGTATGCAGGATCAGGTAGGCGGCTTCGTCGTAGGCGTTCTCACTGCCGTGGCCGAAGACGACGCCGGCGGCGGTGAAGCGCGACACGGCGTAGCGCAACAGGTCGCGCACCGTGGTGAACGGATGGGAGGCGGGGAGGGTATGGGCGGTCATGTTTGGCTCAGTGTTGTTTTGCGGCCAGCAGGTCGACGTAGGCCACGTCGAGCAGGTCAGTCTCGGCAATGCCGAGCGATTCCATGAGTTGGTGCGCGATCTTCACGCCGTCGTCTTCGGATTGATCATCGCGCAGCACGACTTCGAGTTCGACAAAATCGCCGAGGTCTTTCACGGCATCGACATGGATGCGCGTCTGGCCAGCCAGGTAAAGCTGGCGCACTTTGATGACGCGGCCGGCCGTGCCGATGGCGGCGGCCAGCGTGTCACGCAAGGCGTCGGGCGCGTTGGTCGGGACGATGTGGTAGTTCGACACGCGCGGCCCGGTGCTGTTGGCGCGGAAGTAGTGGATCAGTTCGCCGTGCTCGGGCGAGAACTGCCGCAGCTTCAGGCGCCCGTTGGCGCAGGCGAAGAACGTGTCGTCCTGGTCGATGCGTTGCGGGCCGGAATCAGCGATGGCGGCAGCGCGGGCGACCAGCCCGGCCACATCGCGCACGCGCGCCTTGATCTCGACGTTGCGCGCCATCAGGCAACCAGCGTTTCGAGCACGCGGCGATACACATTCTTCAGCGGCTCGATGAAGGCCACTTCGACGTGTTCGTCGATCTTGTGGATGCTCGCGTTCGGCGGGCCGAATTCGATCACCTGTGGGCAGATCTTGGCGATGAAGCGGCCGTCCGAGGTGCCGCCGGTGGTCGACAGTTCAGTGGTCACGCCGCACTCGGCCTGGATGGCGGAGGCGAGGGCTTCTGACAGGTCACCGCGCTCAGTCAGGAAGGGCTCGCCGCCCAGCGTCCAGCCGATCGTGTAATCAACGCCGTGCGCGTCAAGGATGCTGTGCACGCGGGCCTTCAGACCGTCCGGCGTGCTCGCGGTGGAGAAACGGAAGTTGAAATCGATGGTGACGTGGCCCGGGATCACGTTGGTCGCGCCCGTGCCGCTGTGGATGTTCGACATCTGCCACGTGGTCGGCGGGAAGTATTCGTTGCCGTCGTCCCACTTGGCGGCAGCCAGCTCAGCCAGTGCGGGGGCAGCCAGGTGGATCGGGTTCTTGGCCAGATGCGGATAGGCGATGTGGCCCTGCACGCCATTGACAGTGAGCTTGCCCGACAGCGAGCCGCGTCGCCCGTTCTTGACCATGTCGCCGAGCGTCGACACCGAGGTCGGCTCGCCGACCACGCAGTAGTCGAGGCGCTCGCCGCGTGCGCGCAGCAGGTCGCACACCTTGATGGTGCCGTCGTGCGCAGGGCCTTCTTCGTCGCTGGTGATCAGGAAGCCGATCGAGCCGGCGTGGTCCGGATGCTTGGCGACGAATTCTTCCGAGGCCACCACGAAGCCGGCGATGGACGTCTTCATGTCTGCCGCGCCGCGGGCGTAGAGCTTGCCGTCACGGTGCGTGGGTTCGAACGGGTCGGAGTGCCATTGCTCGACGGGGCCAGTGGGTACCACATCGGTGTGGCCCGCGAAGACGAGCAGCTTGCCTGCGGTGCCAGCCGTGCCGCGCTTGACGGCCCAAAGGTTGGTCACGCGAAAGTGGTCAGGGCCGCTGACCACGGTTTCGCATTCGAAGCCGGCAGCGGTCAGGCGTTCGATCAGCACGTCCTGGCAACCCTTGTCTTCGGGCGTGACGGAGCGACGGCGGATCAGGTCTTCAGTGAGGGCAAGCGTGGGCTGCATGACAGTAGCGGTGGTGTCGTTATTGTTAGAACAGGGTGGCGTACTGGTCTGCCGAGAAGCCGACATTGACGCTCTTGCCATGCACCAGCACCGGCCGCTTGATGAGCGACGGGTTGGCCTGCATCAGGGCAATCGCGCCGGCTTCATCTTCAGCGCGGGCCTTGTCGGCATCCGACAGCGCACGCCACGTGGTGCCTTTGCGGTTGAGCAGCGTGGTGAGCGGCACATGCTTGAGCCAGCCGGCCAGCATGTCGGCGCTCACGCCCTGTTTCTTGAAATCGTGAAAGGTGTAGGCAACGCCGTTCGATTCGAGCCACGTGCGGGCTTTCTTCACGGTGTCGCAGTTGGGAATGCCGTGCAGTGTCGTCATGGTGTCAATGTTGGGTGGCGACGATGAGCGCCGCGATGGCCAGCACAAACCCGATGGCGGCCAGCCATGTCATGCGCTTGAGGCGGCGTTCGAGCCGCGCGGCTTCATCGCGCAGGGCGTCGATGGTGATGGCGTGTTGCTCGGCCAGCAGCTTGACGGATTCGGCCTGCTGCAGGATCGCCGCTTCCAGCTCGGCAATGCGGGTATTCGGGTCAGACGTGGCACCGTCCGTACGAGCAGGTTCGGTGCCGGTCTTCTTGCGGTTCTTGAACTTGTCGATGGTCTTGTTGGCCTGCTCCAGGATGGTGGGCAGCAGAGACAAGACGGTACCGATGGTGTTCGGATCAAGACCCATGATGCGTTGGCGCAGTTTGTCGAGTTTTCCAGACATGCTGCGTTCAGGTTGGTTGGCGTGCCGATGAGACTACACGACACGCCAGCCGTTCCGGCTTAGTCGCCCTTAGTCACCACGGAGCAGTTCGTTCAGACCAACCTTGGCGCGCGTCTTGGCGTCCACCTTTTTGACGATCACAGCGCAGTACAGGCTGTGCGTGCCATCCTTCGACGGCAGGTTGCCCGCCACCACCACCGAGCCTGCCGGGATGCGGCCGTAGCTGACTTCACCGGTTTCGCGGTCGTAAATCTTGGTGCTCTGGCCCAGGTACACACCCATCGAGATCACCGAGTTTTCTTCAACGATCACGCCTTCCACCACTTCCGAACGCGCGCCGATGAAGCAGTTGTCTTCAATGATGACCGGGTTGGCCTGCAGCGGCTCCAGCACGCCGCCGATGCCCACACCGCCCGACAGGTGAACGTTCTTGCCGATCTGTGCGCACGAACCGACGGTGGCCCACGTGTCGACCATCGTGCCTTCATCCACATAGGCGCCGATGTTCACGTACGACGGCATCAGCACGGCGTTCTTGGCGATGAACGAGCCACGGCGCGCCACGGCCGGCGGCACCACACGGAAGCCGCCATTGGCGAAGTCTTCGGCCGTGTAGTTGGCGAACTTGCTCGGCACCTTGTCGTAGAACTGCGTGAAACCGCCAGCAGCCATCGGCGCGTTGTCTTCCAGGCGGAACGACAGCAGCACGGCCTTCTTGACCCACTGGTTGACGATCCACTCGCCGTCCTTCTTCTCGGCCACGCGCAGCGCGCCCTTGTCGAGCTGGCCGATCACGTTGGCGACGGCTTCGCGGACATCGGCCGGAGCGGCCTTAGGCGACAGGTTGGCGCGGTCTTCCCACGCTTGATCGATCAGGGATTGCAGTTGTTGCGTCATGGCTGTGTTAGCTCTCGAAGAGGGAACAGAAAAGGGATTAGCGTTGCTGGCAGAAATCAACAATGCGGCGCGCGCCTTCCAGGCATTCGTCCACACCGGCCACCAGGGCGATGCGCACGTAGTCCTGGCCTGGGTTCGTGCCATGTGCTTCGCGTGCGAGGTAGCTTCCAGGCAGCACGGCGACGTTCTTGGCGGCCAGCAACTGGCGTGCGAATTCGGTGTCCGACAGACCGGTGCGTTTGACGTTGGCCCACAGGTAGAAGGCCGCGTCGGGCAGGGCCACGTCCAGCACTTCAGCCAGCATCGGCGTGACTTGCTGGAACTTCTTGACGTATTGCGCGCGGTTGTCGCGCACATGGGTCTCGTCGTTCCACGCAGCGATGCTAGCGGATTGCACCGACGGGCTCATCGCGCTGCCGTGATACGTGCGATACAGCAAGTAGGCCTTGAGCAGCTTGGCGTCGCCTGCCACGAAACCGGAGCGCATGCCCGGCACGTTGGAGCGCTTGGACAGGCTGGAGAACATCACCAGTCGATCAAAGCCGCGGCCCAGTTGGTGCGCAGCCTGCAGCGCGCCCAGCGGCGGGTTGGCCTCGTCGAAATAGATCTCGGAATAGCACTCGTCCGACGCGATGATGAAGCCGTATTCGTCCGACAGCGCGAAGAGCTGCTTCCAGTCTTCCAGCGTGAGCACGGCGCCGGTCGGGTTGCCCGGGCTGCACACGAAGACGAGCTGCACGTTGCGCCATTCTTCCGGCGTAATGGCGTCGAAATCGGGCGCGTAATTGCGCGCCGGGTCGCTGTTCGCGAACAGCGGCGTCGCGCCAGCCAGCAAGGCTGAGCCTTCGTAGATCTGATAGAACGGGTTCGGGCACAGCACGCGTGCGCCGGGCTTGCTGCCGTCGATGACGGTCTGGGCGAACGAGAACAGCGCCTCACGCGAGCCATTCACAGGGATGACCTCGGTGGCGGGATCCACCTTCGGCAGGCCGTAGCGGCGTTCCAGCCACGCGGCGATGCACTGTCGCAGTGCATCGGAGCCGAGCGTCGTGGGATAATTCGCCAGCCCGCCGAGCGCAGCCACGAGCGCATCCTTGATGAGCGCAGGCGTCGGGTGCTTGGGCTCGCCGATGCCGAAGCTGATCGGCGTATGGGCGGCGCTGGGCGTCACGTCCTTGACGAGCGCTTTCAGTTTCTCGAACGGATACGGCTGCAGGGCGGACAGGCGCGGATTCACGGTGCTGGGCTTGGTTGGTGAGCCAAGCGCGGCGCTTGGCAGGAAGCCCGAAATTATACGGCCAACGTGTGTTGGCCGCGTGATCAGCCACCTCGGACATTGCAGGAAGCGGCGGTTTTCCGCCGTTTTTTTATTGAATTCATGACAACGATTGCTTCTTCGGCGCCTTCATCGGGCACCCCGGCGGACAGCGCCACCCACTACGAGCCGCAATGGACGGCCGCGCTGTTCATCCTTGTCGGCGCCTCGGTCTGGGGGATTTCCTGGTACCCGTACCGCTTGCTGGCCGGCTGGGGGCTGGGCAGCATGCTGGCCTCGTCGGTCACGGGCGCGGTGGCCGCCGTGCTCGCAGCCGTGGTACTGCGGCGCCACTTTCCGACCTTCCAGTGGTCCTGGCTGATTCCGGCGCTGGGGTTGGCGGCGGGCATTACCAACGCCGGTTTTGTCTGGGGCACGGTGCACGGCACGATCATGCGTGTGCTACTGCTGTTCTATCTGACGCCGGTGTGGACGGCGCTGCTGGCGCGCTTCTGGCTGCACGAGCGTCTGGGCTGGCGCGGCGGCGCTTTGCTCGCACTGGCCTTGGCAGGCGCCATGCTGATGCTGTGGTCAGGGCAGGCGGGTACGCCTTGGCCGGGTTCCCCTGCGGAATGGGCCGGGTTGATTGCCGGATTGGCTTTCGCGTGCAACAACGTACTCTCGCGCTTGGCTGGGCAGCGTCACCCGACAATGCGGCCCGAAATGCGCACCGTGGTCGTTTTCACGGGCAGTGCCCTAGTGGGGCTGCTGGCGGCGATTTTGTTCGATGGTGTGCACGCGGTGCCCGCAGCAATCGCGCAAACCAACACGTGGATGCTGCTGCTCGGCATGGCCTGCGTGCTGGTGGGCGGCAATGCGATGGTGCAGCGCGGTCTGCAGCGGTTGCCGGCCAATCGTGCTGCGCTGTTGATGTTGTTCGAGATCGTGGTGGCGGCGGTGTCGTCGGCGCTGCTCACGTCGGAGCGCTTGTCGGTGCAGGAGATGGTGGGCGGTGCCTGCATCATCCTGGCTGGCGCGCTGTCGGGGCTCTCGCGACGGAAGTAGCCGCCTCGGGTCCAAAGGAGTGCATTGATGTTGCTTCGCTCGATGTTCGTTGTGCTGGCTGCCACCGTGGCGATGGCCAGCGTTTCCGCGCAAGCCGCACCCGCTGAGAGCGGCCCCGCGTATGGCCCCCGGTTGGAGGGTTTCGACTACCCGGCGCCAGTCCACCTGTTCAAGTTCGAATCCCAGGGAAATGCGCTGGAGATGGCCTATCTGGACGTCAAGCCCGAGCGGGCCAACGGCCAGGTCGCTGTGCTGATGCACGGCAAGAACTTCTGCGCGGCCACCTGGGAAGGCACGATCAAGGCGTTGACGATGGCCGGCTACCGTGTGATCGCGCCGGACCAAATCGGCTTCTGCAAGTCGAGCAAGCCGAGTGCGTACCAGTACTCATTCCAGCAACTGGCGAGCAACACGCATGCTCTGCTGGCGTCGCTGGGGATTCAGCAGGCCATCATGATCGGCCATTCGACCGGCGGCATGCTGGCCACGCGCTATGCGTTGATGTATCCGACCGAGGTGTCGCGGCTGGTGATGATCAACCCGATCGGCCTGGAAGATTGGAAGGCCAAGGGTGTGCCGGCCATGACGGTCGACCAGTGGTTTGCGCGTGAGAAGCAGACGACTGCCGAGCGTATCCGTGCCTACGAGCAATCCACGTACTACGCAGGCCAATGGCGCGCGGAATACGAACCCTGGGTGCAGATGCTGGCCGGCATGTATCGTGGCCCGGGGCGGGACTTGGTCGCCTGGAACTCGGCACTGCTGTACGACATGATCTACACGCAGCCCGTGGTGTACGAATTCGGTCAAGTACGCCCCTGGACGCTGCTGTTGATCGGCCAGAAGGACACCACTGCCATTGCCAAGGACACGGCGCCGCCGGAAGTGCGTGCGCGTCTGGGCAACTATCCGGAGCTGGGCCGGGCCACTGCCAAGGCCATCCCGCGCGCGACGCTGGTGGAGTTTCCGGATGCGGGCCATGCGCCACAGATCCAGGACGCTGCTGCGTTGCACCAGGCCTTGCTGGACTGGCTGGCGAGCCCGGAGCGCTCGCGCACACGTCGCCCAGACTGACAGGATTTGTCTGGAAGGTGAAACTGCTCACAAATCTGCAGCAATTTGCCTTCCCATGCTGCAAATTTCGTCCATTTTTGTAGCGATTTGGTTGGCGGGGGCCCAGGGTGCGAATGGTATGATGACGCCATCCGCGCCCCGCCGGGTGCTTTGCCGCTTCACGCCAATGTGACGGCAAAGGTGCCTGCCACGGGCGCTCGCTTCATCACTCTTACTGATCCCTTCGAGACGACCTCAACGTGCGCCTCTCCTCGATCAAGCTCGCAGGCTTCAAGTCTTTCGTCGATCCGACCAATTTCCATGTTCCGGGCCAGCTCGTCGGCATCGTCGGCCCGAACGGTTGCGGTAAATCCAACATCATCGACGCCGTGCGCTGGGTGCTCGGCGAATCACGCGCTGCGGAACTCCGCGGCGAATCGATGCAGGACGTCATCTTCAACGGCTCCACGCAGCGCAAGCCGGCCGGCCGGGCCAGCGTCGAACTCGTGTTCGACAATGCTGAAGGCCGCGCCGCCGGCCAGTGGAGCCAGTACGCCGAAGTGGCGGTCAAGCGCGTCCTGAGCCGCGATGGCACCTCGTCGTACTTCATCAACAACCAGGCGGTGCGCCGCCGCGACATCCAGGACATCTTCCTCGGCACGGGCCTCGGGCCGCGCGCCTACGCCATCATCGGGCAGGGGATGATCTCGCGCATCATCGAGGCCAAGCCCGATGACATGCGCATCTTCCTGGAGGAGGCTGCGGGCGTGTCCAAGTACAAGGAGCGCCGCCGCGAAACCGAAAACCGCCTGTCCGACACGCGCGAAAACCTCACGCGCGTGGAAGACATCCTGCGCGAACTCGGCACCAACCTTGAGAAGCTCGAGGGCCAGGCCGAAGTGGCGCAGCGCTTCCGGACCCTGCAGGCCGACGGCGAAGAGAAACAGCACCTGCTGTGGCTGCTGCGCAAGCGCGAAGCGCAAGGTGAGCAGGAACGCCACCAGCGTGCCATCGAACAAGCGCAGATCGACCTCGAAGCGCAGACCGCGCAGTTGCGCCACATCGAGGCCGAGCTGGAAACGCAGCGCGTGGCGCACTACGCATCATCCGACGCCATGCACGCCGCACAGGGCGCGCTGTACGAGGCCAACGCCGAGGTCAGCCGCCTGGAAGCCGAAATCCGCTACGTGGTGGAATCGCGTAACCGCATCCAGCAACAGATCGCCACGCTGACCGCGCAGCAGGACCAATGGCACACGCAGGGCGATCAGGCGCAGGAAGATCTTGCCGCGGCCGAGGAAGAACTCGCCATGGCCGAGGAGCGTGCCGCCCAGGCCGCCGAGGAAGTCGCCCGCAAGTCCGACGAGCTGCCGGGCATGGAAACGCAATGGCGCGACGCGCAGACCACGCTGAATGATCAGCGCGCCGCCATCCTGCAATCGGAACAGGCGCTCAAGCTCGAAGCCGCGCACCAGCGCAACGCCGACCAGGCGCTGCAGCAGCTTGACCAGCGCCGCGAACGTCTGTCGCAAGAGTCCAGCGGTCTCGACAAGCCGGACGACGTGCAGCTCGAAACGCTGCGCGCCGAACTGGCCGAACAGGAAGAAGTCCTGGCCGAAGCGCAAGCCGCGCTGGAAGACGCAGAGACGCAATTGCCGCAGCTCGACGAGGCCCGCCGCGCCGCGCAGGACCGCGTGCAGTCCGAAGCTGCCGCCATCGCCACGCTGGAAGCCCGCCTTGCTGCGCTCAAGCAACTGCAGGAAAACGTGCAGACCGACGGCAAGGTCCAGCCGTGGCTGGCCAAGCATGAACTGAGCGAACTGCCGCGCTTCTGGAAGAAGCTGCAGATCGAACAGGGCTGGGAGCCTGCGCTGGAATCCGTGCTGCGCGAGAAGCTGGGCGCGCTGGAAGTCTCCAACCTCGATTGGATCAAGGCGTTTGCCGCTGATGCGCCGCCCGCCAAGCTGGCGTTTTACGCGCCACCGGCAGCAGCGGTTCCGGCAGAAGCGCCGGCAGGGCTGCGCCCGCTGATGTCGCTGCTGCAAGTGACGGAGCCGGGCATTCGCGCCGTGCTGCAGGATTGGCTGGCCGACGTCTATATCGCCGACGACATGCAGGCTGCGCTTGAGCACCGCCAGACGCTGCCCGAGGGAGGCACGTTTGTCGTCAAGGCTGGGCATCTGATCGGTCGTTCGTCGGTGCAGCTGTACGCGCCGGATTCCGAACAGGCCGGCATGTTGGCCCGCGCGCAAGAGATTGAAAACCTGCACAAGCAGGTGCGTGCGCAGATGCTGCTGTCAGACGAAGCCAAGGGCGCCGCCGTGCGTGCGGATGCGGCCTACACACAAGCCAGCCAGGCGCTTCTGCATGTGCGCGCCCGCGCTGATCAGGCGACACGCCGCGTGCACGTGCTGCAGATGGATGTGCTCAAGCTCTCGCAGGCGATGGAGCGCTACAACGCCCGCAGTGGCCAGATCGACAGTGAGCTGGAAGAGATTCGCGCACAGATCGAAGAGCAACGCGCCATCCGTGCTGAATCTGAAGCCACCTTCGAGCAGCACGACGCGGCACTCGCCGATATGCAGGCGCGCTTTGAAGACAGCCAGCAGGCATTCGAAGCACTCGAAGCGAGCCTGGGCGATGCCCGCAACGCGCTGCGCGAGTTGGAGCGCGGTGCGCAGGAAGCGCACTTTGCCGAGCGCAATACGCAGAACCGCATCGCCGAACTGAAGCGCAACATCCAGGTCGCGACCGACCAGGCGCAGCAGATCGTGTTGACGCTGGAAAACGCCCGCGCGGAACTCGAAACCATCAACGAGCAGACCGCCCACACGGGCCTGCAGGATGCGCTGGAGCGCCGTGCCGAGAAGGAAGAAAAACTCGGCGTTGCGCGCATCGAACTGGATGCGTTGACCGCCCAGTTGCGTACCTTCGATGAGCAGCGTCTGACGGCCGAACGTGCGCAGCAGCCGTTGCGCGATCGCATTACCGAACTGCAGCTGAAAGAGCAAGCCGCACGCCTGAACCAGGAGCAGTTCTCCGAGCAGCTCACTACGGCCAACGTGGATGAAGTTGCACTGGCCGAGCGCCTGACGGGTGACCTCAAGCCTTCGTATCTGCAAGGTGAAGTCACGCGCATCAACAACGCGATCAACGCGCTGGGCCCGGTCAACATGGCTGCGTTGGACGAACTGGCGGCGGCGCGCGAGCGCAAGGGCTTCCTCGATGCGCAGTCGGCAGATTTGACCGACGCCATCACCACGCTGGAAGACGCGATCCACAAGATCGACCAGGAAACACGCTCGCTGCTGCAAGGCACGTTCGACCAGGTCAACCACCACTTCGGCGAGTTGTTCCCGACGCTGTTCGGCGGCGGTCAGGCCAAGTTGATCATGACCGGCGAAGAGATTCTCGATGCAGGCGTGCAGGTGATGGCGCAACCGCCGGGCAAGAAGAACTCGACGATTCACCTGCTGTCGGGCGGCGAGAAAGCGCTGACCGCGATTGCGCTGGTGTTCGCGATGTTCCAGTTGAACCCGGCCCCGTTCTGCTTGCTGGACGAGGTGGATGCGCCGCTGGACGACGCCAACACCGAGCGCTACGCCAACATGGTCAAGCGCATGTCCGACAAGACCCAATTCGTTTTTATTTCTCACAACAAGATTGCGATGGAAATGGCGCAACAGCTCATCGGTGTGACCATGCAGGAACAAGGCGTGTCCCGGATCGTGGCGGTGGATATGGATGCCGCGCTGACCATGGCGGAGGCCGCGTAAATGCAAGACAACAACCTGGTCATGGCGCTGCTGGGCGCCGGTTTGGTTTTCGTACTGGTTATCGTTGTCTACAACCAATGGCAGATTCGCAAGGCGCGCCGTCCGGAGGCTTACAACCCGCCCACGGATGAGGCGCCACGCGGCGAGGGCTGGACAGGGGCAGAGCGCCACGAACCGGCGCTGGGTGGTGAGCGTGATGACATTGGTCGCGTTGAACCGCGCCTCGAGCCCGGTCTCGCACCGCAAGCCAAGCCGCATACGCCGTCCACCGGCAGCGCAGAAACCGAAGCTGGCGTGATTGGTGCCGAACTCACTCCCACCGGGGAGGACGTTGCGCTAGAAGCTGCCGAGGCTGATGAAACGCAAGAGGCTGCCGAGCCTGCACCCGGCTCGCTGGAGCCTGCAAACGGCGTGATCGATCCGCTGATCGATTGCATCGTTTCACTCCACCCCGAGCGTGAAGTGTCGGGGGACCGCCTGCTGCCGACGCTGTCCAAGCTGCGCCGCGCAGGGACCAAGCAGATCCACGTGGAAGGCCTGAACCCGGCGGCAAATGCATGGGAAGCCATTCGCGCCGGCCAGCGCTACCTCGATCTGCAGGTGGCCGTGCAGCTGGCCAACCGCACTGGCCCGCTCAACGCGCTGGAGTTCTCGGAATTCATCAACGCGATCGACCCGCTATCGGATGCGGCGGATGCTGTGCCCGAGCTGCCGGACATGAACGAGACCATCGCCAACGCGCGCGAGCTGGATGCGTTTGCCGCTGAATGCGACGTGCAGCTCGGCGTGAGTGTGATCTCCGACGGTGCGCCGTGGTCGGCTGCCTACGTGCAGACCGTGGCCACGCAGGACGGCCTCGTGCTCTCGCGTGACGGCACGCGCTTCACGCGCTACCACGCCGGTACCGACGGCGTGCAGCGCGCGCTGTTCACACTGCAGTTTGGCGACACCAATTTCCTGCGCGACGACCTGACCGTCAAGGCCGGCCGCCAGATCACGCTGTTGCTGGACGTGCCGGTGGCCGAAGAGGCTTCCAAGCCGTTCAAGCTGGTCTGCGAATATGCCTACACGCTGTCGCAGCGCATGGGTGCGCAGGTGGTGGACGATAACCTGCGCCCGCTGACGGAGCAGTCCTTCGTTGCCATCCAGAAGCATCTGCGGGTGCTGTACGACAAGCTTGAATCGCGTGGCGTGCCCGCCGGTTCCAGTGCTGCGGTGCGCCTGTTCAGCCACTGACGGAATCACCATGAGCAAGACTGTAGAACCCGCGTCTGGCCCGTCATCGCAAGATCGGCCCGAGACGCGGGCAGCGTGGCTGCGCGCCACGCTGAACCGTTACGCCCACGAGTACTACGTGCTCGACCTGCCCAGCGTGCCGGACGCCGAGTACGATCGGCTGTACCGTGAGCTGGAGGCGCTGGAAGCAGAACATCCCACACTCAAGACGCCTGACTCGCCCACGCTGCGGGTAGGTGGCGCGATCCTGCCGGAGTTCGCACCCGTCAAGCACGTGGTGCCGATGCTGTCGATCCGCACCGAGACCGACACCACTGCGAACGGCGCGCTTGCCTTTGACGCCAGCGTACGTCGCGAGCTGGGCCTAGCCGATTCCGATTCCGCCATCGAATACGCCGCCGAGCTGAAGTTCGATGGCCTGGCGATCAACCTGCGCTACGAGCGCGGCTTCCTTGTGCAAGCCGCCACGCGCGGCGATGGCGCAACGGGCGAAGACGTCACGCAGAACATCCGCACGATCCGCCAGATTCCGCTGAGCCTGCACGCGGTGGATGGCGCCGTGCCTGAGGTGCTCGAAGTGCGCGGCGAGGTCTACATGCGCCGCAACGATTTCGAAAAACTCAACGCCCGTCAGCGCGAGCGCGGTGACAAGACCTTCGTTAACCCGCGCAACACCGCGGCCGGTGCCGTGCGCCAGCTCGACCCGAAGATGGCCGCCGAGCGCCCACTGTCGTTCTTCGCCTATGGCCTGGGCGAAGTCGTTGGCTGGACTGGCCAACCCAAGACGCACGCCGGCATGCTCGACGCGCTGCAAGTGTTTGGCTTCCCGGTTAGCAAGGAGCGCGCAGCGGTGCAGGGCGGTGCGGGTCTGGTCGAATTCCACGCAGCCATTGGTGCCAAGCGCGACAGCCTGCCGTTCGACATCGACGGCGTGGTCTACAAGGTCAATGACCTGGCGCTGCAACGCGAGCTGGGCTTCCGCACGCGCGAGCCGCGCTGGGCGGTGGCGCACAAGTATCCGGCGCAGGAAGCGTTGACCACCGTTGAGGCGATTGACGTGCAGGTGGGGCGTACCGGTGCGATTACGCCGGTGGCGCGCCTGGTGCCGGTGTTCGTTGGTGGCGTGACGGTCACCAATGCGACGCTCCACAACGAAGACGAAGTCCGCCGCAAAGACGTGCGCGTGGGCGACACCGTGATCGTGCGCCGCGCTGGCGACGTGATCCCCGAGGTGGTGAGCGTGGTGCTTGAGCGGCGCCCGATGGTGGAGCAGCCCGGTAGCGATCTTTTCAACGCAGAACGCGTGCCCGAGCACGGCCCTTACCTGTTGCCGAAGACGTGCCCGGTATGTGGCTCGCACGTGGTGCGCGAAGAGGGCGAAGCGGTAGCCCGCTGTTCGGGCGGGCTGTTCTGCTCCGCGCAGCGCAAGGAGGCGATCCGCCACTTCGCCGGCCGCCGCATGATGGACATCGAAGGCCTGGGCGAGCGCTATATCGACAACCTGGTCGAGCTGGACTACGTGCACGGCATTGCCGATCTGTACAAGCTCAAACTCGAGGACTTCCTTGAGATGAAGCGCCGCGCCGACGAGCGTGATGGCGTGACGCCTGAAACCGTCGCCGCCGGCAAGATCGCTACCAAGTGGGCGGAAAACCTGCTCGACGGCATTCACGCCAGCAAGACGCCGCCGCTGGCGCGTTTTCTGTTCGCGCTGGGCATCCGCCACGTGGGCGAATCGACTGCCAAGACGCTCGCCGATTGGCTGGGCAGCCTGGCCATGATTCGGCGTGCACCGGCGCCGTTGCTGTTGGCATTGCCGGACGTGGGAGGCACGGTGGCAGAAGCCATCGCAGATTTCTTTGCCGAACCGAAGAACCAGCAGGCATTGGATGCGTTGCTCGATGCCGGCGTCGCTCCGCAGGGTGAACACGCGCCGAATGCCAAGCTGCGCGAAAAGCTGGAGCCGGCCGAACTGTACGCCACGCTCGGCGTGCCCAAACTGACAGCCACACGCGCCAAGCAATTGGCCGTGGCTGTGCCGATGCTCGCACAACTAGCGAGTGTGGATGGTGCCCAAGTGGCCGGCTTGCCCGCCGACGTATCTGTATCACTGCACGAATGGCTTGGCGTTCCAGACCACCGCGCGCAGTTGGCAAAACTGGACGCGTTGCGCGAGGAACTGCTTGCAGCCATGCCGGCTGAGGCGGCGGAAGAAGGTGTGCTCGCCGGCAAGACCGTGGTGCTGACCGGCACGCTGCCCAACCTGACGCGCGACGATGCCAAGGCCATGCTGGAAGCGGCAGGCGCCAAGGTTTCAGGCTCGGTGTCCAAGAAGACCGACTACGTGGTTGCCGGCGAAGAGGCCGGCAGCAAACTCGCCAAGGCCGAAGAGCTGGGGGTGAAGGTTCTGGACGAAGCGGGTATGCTCGCGCTGTTGCAAAAATAGCCAGAAATAGGCAGGAGACTCGGCATGATCCGAAACATCCTCAAAATGGGCGACAGCCGCCTGCTGCGTGTGGCAAAACGGGTCGAGCGTTTCAACACGCCCGAGTTGACCGCGCTGATCGAAGACATGTTCGACACGATGGATGCCGCGCGCGGCGCCGGCCTGGCGGCTCCGCAGATCGGTGTTGATCTGCAGGTCGTCATCTTCGGGTTCGATCGCAACGAGCGTTATCCGGACGCACCAGCGGTGCCCAAGACGGTGCTCATCAACCCGACCATCGAGCCGCTGACTGAAGAGACCGAAGAAGGCTGGGAGGGCTGCCTTTCGGTGCCCGGCCTGCGCGGAGTGGTGCCGCGCTACACGCGCTTGCGCTATACCGGCTTTGACCAGCACGGCCACACCATCGACCGCATTGCCGAGGGCTTCCATGCCCGTGTCGTGCAACACGAGTGCGACCACCTTCACGGCGTGCTGTATCCCATGCGCGTGAAAGACTTCACCCGCTTCGGCTTTACCGAAATCCTGTTTCCAGAATTGCCCGCAAATCACGACGACTGAGACAACAGCAGATCGTGACTGTGGGAGCGCTGCACCTGCGGGGGCGGGTGGGCGCGTTTTTCATCCACGACGGAGATGATATGAAGCGTGATGGTTTGAGGGGGTGGCGCCGGCTGGCGCTTGGGATGGCCGCGGTGGCCTTGCTGGGGTTGGCGGCGTGCGCCGGTCCGCAGACAACGGACACTGCCGCCGCGCCGGTCGCTGAGAAGCCCCAGGGCCCGGTCTGGCAGCGCGTGCATCTGGGCCGCGATGCCGTTGCCTATGACTTCCCCGTCTACGCCAACCATCCGCTTGACGGCGACCTGAGCGGCATCCGCGAGGTCGTGCTCGTGCAGCACGGTCTGCAGCGCAACGGTAACGACTACTACGCCGCCGGTGCTGATCTGCTTGTAGCCAGCGGACGCAACGCCGACGAAATCCTGCTGATCGCCCCGAATTTCCCCGGTGAGCCGGACGCGGGCAAGGGCTTCGACGGTATGCCGGTGTGGTCGGTGGATGGCTGGATCGGCGGCTTCAATGCCACCAATGCGCCCTACACCGAGCTGAGCTCGCTCAAGGTGCTGGATGACCTGATCGGTTACGTGACCGACCCGGCGCGCGCACCCAACGTCAAGCGCGTGACGGTGGCCGGCCACTCGGGCGGCGGCCAGATCGTGCAGCGCTACGCCGTGCTCAACAACGTGGACGAAGGCATCCGCAAGCGCGGCATCGACCTGAACTACGTCGTCGCCAATCCGTCGTCGTACCTGTACTTCACGCCGGATCGTCCGCACGGCAAGAGCTTCGCTCGCTACAGCCCCCACACCTGCCCGGACTACGATCACTACAAGTACGGCATGGTCGACATGGTTCCGTACGCCGCCGGCAAGAGCGGCAAGGTGCTATTCAGCCGCTACGCGCAGCGTCACGTGACGTACCTGGTGGGCACGAGCGACAACGACCCGAACCATCGCGTGCTCGACAAGACCTGCGGCGCCGAGGCCGAAGGCCCGACGCGACTGGACCGCGCACGCAACTACTGGCGCTATGAGCGTCACCTGGCCGGCCCGCGCAAGCGCATCAATCACCAGTCGCACGAGGTGGTTGGCGTGGGGCACGATCAGGCGAAGATGTTCGGCTCGCGCTGCGGTGCGCAGGCCGTGTTCGGTACGCCGGCGTCGGCCAATACCACGGGTGCCGCCTGTCAGCCGCCGCAGCGTTGATCTAGCTGCAGCGGCCATAAAAAAACCGGTCAGCGCGTTCTGCGTTGACCGGTTTTTTATTTGGGGCAGAGGTGTGCCTCAGAACTTCTCGAACGGCCCCAGGAAGCGCCACTGGCCGACCGGCAGGTCGCCCAGCACGATGCGGCCCATGCGGATGCGCTTGAGGCCAATCACTTCCAGCCCCACCTGTTCGCACATGCGGCGGATCTGGCGCTTCTTGCCTTCGCGCAGCACGAAGCGCAGTTGCTCCTCGTTCTGCCAGCTCACCTTCGCGGGCTTGAGCTCTTCGTCATCGAGCCACAGGCCAAAGCGCAGCTTCTCCAGCAGCTCTTCCGGGAAGACCTTGGAGATGTCGTGTTCGACCCGGCCTTCCGGCGAGTCCCACACCACGCGCACCAGGTACTCCTTCTCGACAGTCGAATCTTCGCCGATCAGGTGGCGTGCCACGCGGCCGTCCTGCGTCAGCACGAGCAGGCCAGTGGAGTCGATATCCAGTCGGCCGGCCGGCGCCAGTGCCTTGCGCTGCCACGGTGCGAAGCGCTTGCGCGTGGGGTCTTGCTCCCACTGGTTTTCCGGCACGAACAGTGCCGCCGCCGGTTGGTAGCCGTCTTCCGCTTGCCCCGACACATAGCCGACCGGCTTGTGCAGCAGCACGGTCACGCGTTCGCCCTGTTCAGAACGCGCAGCCTGATGGATTTCGATGATCGCATCCGGCTTCACCCGCGAACCCAGTTCCGTCACGGGTTCGCCGTCCACCAGCACCCAGCCGCGCGGGATCCACTCATCCGCCTCGCGGCGCGAGCACAAGCCCAGCTCGGACATGCGCTTGGACAGGCGGACCAGCCCGCTCTCGTCGGCTTGCGGAGTCTGGCGCGGTGCCTCTTGCTCTGTGCGGCGCGGCGCGCGTTCTTCACGCTCGGCACGCTGCGGGCGATCTTCAAAGCGGCGTGGCGGGTGGTCGTTGTCGAAACGACGCGGTGCGCGGTCATCGCCATAGCGACGCGGCGGCCGTTGCTCGTCGTCGAATCGACGGGGAGGACGCTCGTCGTCAAAGCGACGCGGCGGGCGCTGGTCGCCATCACGACGTTGGGCGCGTTGATCGTCGCCATAGCGGCGCGGGCGCTCGTCATCGAAACGACGCGGCGGGCGGTCTTCGAAACGACGCGGTGGCCGCTCGTCGTCGGAGCGGCGGGGTGGGCGTTGATCGTCGTTGAACCGGCGCGGCGGGCGCTCATCGTCAAACCGGCGCGGTGGGCGGTCTTCGAAACGACGCGGCGGACGCTCGTCATCAAAGCGACGGGGCGGGCGTTGGTCGTCGCTGAACTTGCGCGGCGGACGTTCATCGTCAAAACGGCGCGGCGGACGGTCTTCGAAGCGACGCGGCGGACGCTCGTCATCAAAGCGACGGGGCGGGCGTTGGTCGTCGCTGAACTTGCGTGGCGGACGTTCATCCTCAAACCGGCGCGGCGGACGGTCTTCGAAGCGACGCGGCGGACGCTCGTCATCAAAGCGCCGGGGCGGGCGTTGATCGTCGCTGAACCGGCGCGGCGGGCGCTCGTCGTCAAACCGGCGCGGAGGACGGTCTTCGAAGCGACGCGGAGGGCGCCCGTCATCGGAGCGCCGTGGCGGACGTTGATCGTCGCTGAACCGGCGTGGCGGACGCTCATCATCAAACCGGCGCGGAGGACGATCTTCAAAGCGACGTGGCGGGCGCTGGTCGTCGCCAAATTTGCGCGGCGGGCGTTCGTCGTCAAACCGGCGGGGAGGGCGATCGCTCTGCGCGCGACGCGGTGCTTGGCCGCTATTGTTGCCGCCGTCGCGTCGTGGCGGGCGCGGCTTGCGCTCGCCTTCAGCAGGCTCGGGGCGACGTTGCGAGGGGCGCAGCGGCAGGCGATCGCGGTTCAGGTCGGACGCGCGCAGCGGCTTGCCGGTGGCTTTCACGGCGTTGCCTTCGTCATCGCGGCGTACGCCGAGCGTGGCGCGCTTGCCCGGGCGGGTGGCGCGTTGGGTCGGGTCGCTGCGGCGCTTGTCGTCGTCGCCCGGGAAATCGTCAGAATCGGTAGTCATGAATCAAGACCGGTAAGGCTGGCGCTCAAATGGCGAGCGCATCAAGCAGCTCGCTTTCAAGCGCGAGCTGCAGTTTGGTGTCCTGGGTCAGGCGTGCGCCGTCGACCAGGAAAATGTCTTCCACGCGTTCGCCCAGCGTGTTGATGCGCGCGGTGTGCACCGACACGCGATGGTGGGCGAGCACGCGGGCAATGGCATACAGCAGGCCGGTGCGGTCCGTGGCCGAGATGGAGAGCAGGTAGTACTGCCCACGCTCATCGGGGCGAAGATCGACGCGCGGCTTGATCGGGAAGCTGCGCGACTGGCGCGAGATGCGTCCGCGCGGCGGTTCGGGCAGGGCGGTTTCGCGCGAGATCTGCTCGGCGAGTTCGTGCTCGACCAGCGTGATGATGTCGCGGTAGTGGCCGGGCTCCACCAGGCCGGTTCCCGTGTCGGCCACCTGGAAGGTGTCGAGCGCGTAGCCGTGCTTGGTGGTGTGGATCTTGGCGTCGAGAATCGTCAGGCTCTTGCGCTCGAAGTAACCGCAGATGCGCGCGAACAGGTCGGGCCGGTCGGGCGAGTACACCGCCACCTGCAACCCTTCGCCCACGGGCGAGATGCGCGCACGCACGATCGGGATGGTGGTGTCGATCCGGTGGTGGAAGTGTCGCGTGAACCAGGCGATGTCGCTCGCGCCATGGCGCAGGAACACACCCACGTCGAGCTGCCTCCACAGCGCGTCATACGCAGTGTCATCCACCGTGGCCAGGCGCAGGAGGGCGCGCGCTCTTTCCTTGCGACCTTCCAGCACGGCGTGCGGATCGGTGGTGGCGCCGCCGAGCGCGCGCAACGTCATGCGATACAGGTCTTCGAGCAGCTTGCCCTTCCAGGCATTCCACACCTTGGGGCTGGTGCCGCGGATGTCGGCCACCGTCAGCAGATACAGGGCGGTCAGGCGCCGTTCATTGCCAACCAGATCGGCAAAGCGGCGAATGACATCGGGGTCGCCCACGTCCTGCTTCTGCGCTACCTGGCTCATGGTCAGGTGGTGCTCGACCAGCCAGACGATCAGGTCGCTGTCTTCCTTGGCGAGACCGTGGTCCTTGCAGAAGCGTCGCGCGTCGGTCATACCGAGCACGGAGTGATCGCCGCCGCGTCCCTTGGCGATGTCGTGAAACAGCGCAGCGATGGTCAGCACCCACGGCTTGTCGAAGTTCGCCATCAACTGGCTGCAGAACGGGAACTCGTGCGTGTGCTCAACGATGGCGAAGCGGCGGATGTTGCGCACCACCATCAGGATGTGCTGATCCACCGTGTAGACGTGGAACAGGTCGTGCTGCATCTGCCCGACGATGCGCCGGAAGTTGAGCAGGTAGCGCCCCAGCACGCTGGTCTGGTTCATCAGGCGCAATGCGTGGGTGATGCCCTGCGGCTGCTGCAGGATCTCCAGGAACAGCGCGCGGTTGGCCGGGTCCTTGCGCCACTTCACGTCCATCAGCGTGCGGGCGTTGTAGAGCGCGCGCAGCGTATTGGCCGACAGGCCCTTGATGCCGCGCACCTGCTCGTACAGCAGGAAGGTTTCCAGGATGGCCGTCGGCTCGCGCTGATACAGGTCGGGGGCGGCAAGCTCCAGCATCCCCTGGCGCTCGACAAAGCGCTCGTTGATCTTGCGCGTGATGCCGAGCTCGGTCGGGAACAGCCGCGCCTCGATGTTCTGCAGCACTACCGTATTGAGCTGCGTGACCGCCTTGGCCGCCCAATAGTAGCGGCGCATGATCTGCTCACTGGCGCGCTTGGCGGTGGTCGCGCGGTAGCCGAAGGCCTCGGCCAATTGCGTCTGCAGATCGAAGACGAGCACGTCCTGGCGCCGCCCGGCCAGCATGTGCAGGCGCGCGCGAATCGTCTTGAGCAGACGCTCGTTGCTTGCCAGTTCCTGCGCCTCACGGCGCGTGAGCAGCCCGTTGGCAAGCAGCTCGTTCCAGCTCGACCCAAAGCCCGCCGCACGCGTCATCCACAGAATCACCTGCAGATCGCGCAGGCCGCCGGGGCTTTCCTTGCAGTTGGGCTCGAGCGAGTACGGCGTGTCTTGGTACTTGGCGTGCCGCTGGCGCATTTCCAGCAGCTTGGACTGGAAGAAGTCCGTGGCGTCCAGATGGCCCTGGTAGTGTGTCTCGAACGTGCGGTACAGGCCCTCGTCACCGGTCAGCAGGCGTGCTTCCAGCAGCGATGTCTGCACCGTCACATCCTGTGCTGCCTCGTGGATGCATTCGTCCACTGTGCGCACCGATGAGCCGATATCCAGCCCCATGTCCCAGCAGCGGCCGATGAACGCTTCCAGGCGTGCTTGAAGCGATTCGGGTGCCTTGTCTGCGGCTTGCGGCAGCAACAGGAGGATGTCGACGTCGGAATGCGGGAACAGCTCGCCGCGCCCGTAACCGCCCACCGCGATCAGCGCACAGTCGGCGGGCATCTGCTCGTCCTGCCAGAGTTGCACCAATGCGTGATCCACCGCGCGGGCCAACTTGGTCACAAGTTGGTGCACGTTGGCATGCTGGTCGAACTGCGCAAACAGGTGCGTGCGTTCGGCCTTCAGGGTGTCGCGCGGCGAAATCTCGGGGTTGACGGCAGCGGCGGTGTGCATGAGTGGAGCGTGAATGGAACAACGACCGGAGGAAATGTCCGGTCGCTGCAAGAGTCGGGCCGGCGCAGGGCCGGCCGCTACGGTGCACTCGCGGGTGAATGCACCGCTTGGTTCAATCAGGCCGTGGCCGGCGTGCCTTCGCGCACGAATTCCGGTGCAGGTGGCGTCAGTGCCGACACAGTCAACACTTCGTAGCCGGTTTCTGTCACCAGCAGGGTGTGCTCCCATTGGGCCGACAAGCTGCGGTCACGCGTCTTGACGGTCCATTGGTCAGGCATCGTGCGGATGTCGCGCTTGCCTGCGTTGATCATCGGCTCGATCGTGAAGATCATGCCGGCCTTGAGCTCCATGCCGGTGCCCGGACGGCCGTAGTGCAGGATCTGCGGATCTGCGTGGAAGACCTTGCCGATGCCGTGGCCGCAATACTCGCGCACCACGCTGTAGCCGGCGGCTTCTGCATGCTGCTGGATCACGTGGCCGATGTCGCCCAGACGTGCGCCGGGGCGCACTGCGGCGATACCCTTCCACATGCACTCGAAGGTCACCTGCGTCAGTCGCTTGGCCAGGATCGAGCCTTCGCCGACGATGAAGGTGCGGCTGGTATCGCCGTAGTAGCCTTCCTTGGTGATGACGGTGATGTCCAGGTTGACGATGTCACCGTTCTTAAGCACCTTGTCGGTCGGAATGCCGTGGCAGATCACGTCGTTGACCGACGTGCAGATCGACGCGGGGAAGGGTGGGTAGCCGGGCGGCGCATAGTTGAGCGGCGCCGGCACAGTGCCTTGCACGTCACGCATGTAGGCATGGCACAACTCGTTCAGCTTGCCCGTGGTGACACCCGGTTTGACGAACGGGGTGATGTAATCCAGGACTTCGGACGCAAGCCGGCAGGCCACGCGCATGTGCGCAATGTCTTCGGCGGTGTGAATGGTAACGGCCATGCTGTGACTCTTTCTGCACGCAGGCGCGCGAGGCGCCACGTTGTATCTAAAGGATGAATTATCGCACCAAAGCGGCCCGGACGGGGTTTTTGGGCGTCGGGCGCTGGTCTTGGTCTATCCGGCGTCAATGCTCGGAAGGTCTTGAGTTGATTGGGTTTTTGTGGCTATAATCGCTGGCTGAGCAGATTGCTGGCCATGTGGCTGGCGGTGCTTGAAATCGCGAGCCGCTTCACCGCGGGTGTCCGTCGTATCGCATGCGAGGGATGTCTGAGGCGGCTTTAGACCTAACCCGACTGGAGAATTTCATGTCCGTGACCATGCGCGAAATGCTGGAAGCCGGTGTCCACTTTGGCCACCAAACCCGCTTCTGGAACCCGAAGATGGCCCCCTTCATTTTCGGCCATCGCAACAAGATTCACATCATCAACCTGGAAAAGACGCTGCCGATGTACCTGGACGCATTGAAGTATGTGCGCCAACTGGCAGCCAACCGGGGCACCATCATGTTCGTCGGCACGAAGCGTCAGTCGCGCGAGATCCTGGCTGAGGAAGCCGCTCGTGCAGGCATGCCGTTCGTCGACAGCCGCTGGCTCGGCGGCATGCTGACCAACTTCAAGACGGTCAAGACCTCGATCAAGCGCCTCAAGGACATGGAAGCCGCCAAGGAAGCTGGCGCGACCGACACCATGAGCAAGAAGGAAGCGCTGATGTTCGAGCGCGAAATGGACAAGCTGCAAAAGTCCATCGGCGGTATCAAGGATATGGGCGGCATTCCGGACGCCATCTTCGTGGTGGACGTTGGTTACCACAAGATCGCCGTGACTGAAGCTGCCAAGCTGGGCATTCCGGTGATCGGCGTGGTTGACACGAACCACTCGCCGGAAGGCATCGACTACGTTATCCCGGGTAACGACGACTCGAGCAAGGCTGTTGCGCTGTACGTGCGCGGCGTGGCCGACGCGATCCTGGAAGGCCGTGCTAACGCCGTTCAGGAAGTCGTGGAAGCTGCTCGCGGCGGCGACGACTTCGTCGAAGTCCAAGAAGGCTAAAACACAAAAAGGCGTGCACCCGCCGCATTACCGGGCGGGGAGTGCGTCAGGCCGCTTTCGATGCAGTGCATCGAAATCAATGGCCAGACAGGGGCGCGTAACAAACGCCCCTTTTTTTTGAAATTTGTCATGCGGATGTCCCACGCGCGTCGTATTTCGTGGGGCGGCCGGATACAACCCGGACGACAGGCCGGCGCGAAGCGAAGACGCAAAGACGGATTCAGCGCGTAGCCGGACGACGATCTGAAACAAGGAGCATGAGAATGGCGGCAATTACCGCAAGCATGGTTGCAGAACTGCGCGCGAAGACCGACGCGCCGATGATGGAATGCAAGAAGGCCCTGACGGAAGCCGAAGGCAACCTGGAAAAGGCCGAAGAAATTCTGCGCGTGAAGCTGGGTAACAAGGCAGGCAAGGCCGCCTCGCGCATCACCGCTGAAGGCGTGGTGGCGGCTGCGGTGGACGGTACGGTCGGCGCGCTGGTCGAGATCAATTGCGAAACCGACTTCGTCTCGAAGAACGATTCGTTCCTGGCCTTCGCCAACTCGGTGGCTGCGCTGATCGCCAAGAGCAATCCGGCTGACGTTGCGGCTATCGGCGCGCTGCCGCTGTCGCAAGACGGTTTCGGCCCGACGGTTGAGGATGTGCGTGTGGGCCTGATCGGCAAGATCGGCGAGAACATGACGATCCGCCGCTTCCAGCGCTTCGAAGGCACGCAGCTGACGTCGTACCTGCA
Source organism: Ralstonia sp. A12 (assembly GCF_000801955.1). Lineage (GTDB taxonomy): Bacteria > Pseudomonadota > Gammaproteobacteria > Burkholderiales > Burkholderiaceae > Ralstonia. The sequence goes on along the minus strand of NZ_JSZO01000001.1, from coordinate 269,702 downwards.
CGGCACCCGTATCGGCGTGATGGTGGCGTTCCAGGGTGACGAAGTGGCCGCCAAGGACGCTGCAATGCAGGCTGCGGCCATGAAGCCGGTGTCGCTGTCGGCGGATGACGTGCCGGCCGAGCTGGTCGCCAAGGAACGTAGCGTTGCCGAGCAGAAGGCTGCCGAATCGGGCAAGCCGGCTGAAATCGTCGCCAAGATGGTGGAAGGCAGCGTGCAGAAGTACCTGAAGGAAGTCTCGCTGCTGAACCAGCCGTTCGTGAAGAACGACAAGCAGACCGTTGAGCAGATGCTCAAGGCTGCCAACACGACCGTGAAGGCTTTCACGCTGTACGTGGTGGGCGAAGGCATCGAGAAGAAGCAGGACGACTTCGCTGCGGAAGTGGCTGCCCAAGTGGCTGCTGCAAAGCAACAGGCGTAATGCTGCAGCGATTGCTACCGATGGGGCGGCAGTCAGCCCGCCGCCGGCATAAGTACGGGCCGGCAGAGCAACTTTTCTCCATCGGCGCGATCGTATAATGCCGAACAGACAGGGCACCGCAAGGTGCCCTGTTTGCAGGTGCAGCCTGCTTGCGCGGGCGTCGGCCGGCTATCACGCCAGGACGGCTTCCGCGCAAGAAGGTTGCGGGATGAGCGGAGCCCCCAGGGCTTTGCCGGTCGCAGCGTCATTTCCCCCTTTCCTGTTTCCCGTACCAGGAATCGTCACGAGGATCTCCATGCCTGCCTATAAGCGCGTTCTACTCAAACTTTCCGGCGAAGCCCTGATGGGCGACGATGCCTTCGGCATCAATCGCAGCACCATCGAAGGGATGGTCAACGACATCGCCGAAATCGTGAAGTTGGGCGTGCAGGTGGCAGTGGTGATTGGTGGCGGCAACATCTTCCGCGGCGTTGCGGGTGGTGCAGCCGGTATGGACCGCGCCACGGCCGACTACATGGGTATGCTGGCCACGATGATGAACGCGCTGGCCCTGCAGGACGCCATGCGCCACGCCAACCTCGAAGGCCGTGTGCAATCGGCGCTGCGCCTGGATCAGGTGGTTGAGCCGTACATCCGCCCGCGCGCGATCCGCCAGTTGGAAGAGGGCAAGATCGTGATCTTCGCGGCTGGCACCGGCAACCCGTTCTTCACCACCGACACCGCAGCTGCGCTGCGTGGTTCGGAAATCGGCGCCGAAATCGTCCTCAAGGCCACCAAGGTTGACGGCGTCTACACTGCCGACCCAAAGAAGGATCCGAGTGCCACCCGCTACACCACCATCACGTTCGACGAGGCCATCTCGCGCAACCTGCAGGTGATGGATGCGACTGCCTTCGCGCTGTGCCGCGACCAGAAGCTGCCGATCAAGGTGTTCTCGATCCAGAAGCCGGGCGCACTCAAGCGCGTCATCATGGGTGAAGACGAGGGCACGCTGGTGCACGTCTGAGGCGGGCGCTCCGCCGCTTGGTAAGCCCCTTTTTTACCGTTCGCTGACTCCGCGTAAATGGCGTTGGCGAGCGGCTTCCATGTAAAATCGCCTATTGTCTTTTTGGTTTTGCCTGTGCCCTGTGTCGTGTTCCGGGGCGTTTATCTGGCAGGCCGCCGTTATCGTTCGGAGGAAGTATGAGCGTCGCCGATGTTAAGAAGAATGCCGAGCAGAAGATGCAGAAGTCGATCGAGGCTCTCAAGACGGATCTGGCCAAGATCCGCACTGGGCGAGCCCACACTGGTCTGCTCGATCACGTGCAAGTCGACTACTACGGTTCGATGGTGCCGATCAGCCAAGTCGCCAACGTGACGCTGGTGGACGCGCGCACGATCGGCGTGCAACCGTGGGAAAAGAAGATGGTGCAGGTCGTGGAGAAGGCCATCCGTGAAGCGGATCTGGGCCTGAATCCTGCCACCATGGGTGACATCATTCGTGTCCCGACGCCCGCGCTGACCGAAGAGCGCCGCAAGGAGCTGACCAAGGTCGTGAAGGGTGAGGGCGAAGACGCCAAGGTTGCCGTGCGCAACCTGCGCCGCGACGCGAACGAGCAGCTCAAGAAACTGGTCAAGGACAAGGCCATCTCGGAAGACGATGAGCGCCGTGGTGGCGACGACGTGCAGAAGCTGACCGACAAGTTCGTCGCCGAAATCGACAAGCTGGTCGCCGAGAAAGACAAGGAAATCATGACGGTGTAAGGCCGTCTCCCGAGGCCGGTGCATTGGGTGCCGGCTGCGGGAAGCCCGATTCATGCATATCAGTTCCACACAGGCGGTGCCGGACACCGCCGATACGCCGCGTCATGTTGCCGTCATCATGGATGGCAACGGCCGCTGGGCCACTGAACGCCACCTGCCGCGCGTGGCCGGACACAGTCGCGGCCTCGACGCCGTGCGTGCGACGGTTGAAGCCGCAGCGCGCCGAGGTGTCGGTTACCTGACGCTGTTCGCCTTCAGCTCCGAGAACTGGCGCCGCCCGGCCGACGAAGTCACCTTCCTGATGAAGCTGTTCATGACAGCGCTGCGCCGTGAAGTGAGCAAGCTGCACGACAACGGCATCCGGCTGCGCGTGGTGGGCGATCTCTCGGCATTCAGTCCGCGGATCCAATTGCTGATCCGCGAGGCTGAGGCCAAGACGGCTGCCAATCCGGGGTTGACGGTCACCATCCTCGCCAACTATGGCGGCCGCTGGGACATCCTCCAGGCCATGCGCGCCTTGATGGTGGCGCAGCCGGGCATCGCGCCCGAAGCCATCACGGAAGATGTTCTTGCGCCGTACATGGCGTTGGCTTACGCGCCCGAGCCGGATCTGTTCATCCGCACCGGCGGTGAGCAGCGCATCAGCAACTTCCTGCTGTGGCAGCTTGCGTACTCGGAGCTGTACTTCACCGATCGCTACTGGCCCGATTTCGACGCCGCCGAGCTGGATCGCGCCTTTGCCTGGTATCGCAACCGCGAGCGCCGCTTCGGTCGCACCAGCGCGCAGCTCGAGCCCGATGTTCCCCCCGCGCTATCTGCCGGAGCCTGACACATGCTGCTGACTCGCGTCATTACCGCTGTCTGCCTGCTGATTGTCATCCTGCCCATTCTGTTCTTTGCACCGCCAGCCGGCCTTGACGGGCTGGTGACGGTGTTTGCCGTGCTGGCAGCCTGGGAGTGGGGGCGGCTCGTGCGCTTGCCGAGCTGGTGGGGGCCGGTGCTGTATGCGGTGGTCGTGGTTGTGCTGACGATCGCCTGGCATGACATCCCTGTGCGTGGCGACGTGCGGCCGCTGTTTCTTGGTGCGGTGATCGCCTGGGTGGTCGCCTGGGGGCTGCTGGCGGGTGGTGTGCGTGAACTGCACGGTACGCGCAAAGTCGTCTTCACGCTGCTGGGCTTGGTGATGTTGCCGGCGTTTGTGCATGCCGCGATTGAATTGCGCACACACGGGGTTGCCTTCCTGCTTTCCGTGGCGGTGCTCGTTTGGGCGGCAGACGTGGGCGCGTATTTCGTCGGCAAGGCCATCGGCCGCCGCAAGCTGGCGCCGACCATCAGCCCGGGCAAGTCATGGGAGGGTGCGATCGGCGGGGCGGTGCTCGTGGCAATCATCGCCACAGTGGCGGGCGTTACGCATTGGTTTGCGCCGACATGGTTCTCGCATCAGTTCGACCAGAACGGTGCGGTCGTAGCCTTGGCGCTCACGATCGTGCTGGTGGCTGCAAGCATCGGCGGCGACTTGTTTGAATCTCTGCTCAAGCGTCAGGTCGGCATGAAGGACAGCAGCCGTCTGCTGCCCGGTCATGGCGGCGTGCTCGACCGTATCGATGCGCTGCTGCCGGTGTTCCCGCTGGCTGCGTTGCTGATTTCCTGAGGCGTCTTCCGAACATGATGCGTTTGACCGTTCTTGGCGCGACCGGCTCCATTGGTGACAGCACGCTCGACGTGGTGCGCAGTCACCCGGACAAGTACCGCGTATTCGCACTCACGGCCAACGCACAGGCCGACAAGCTCGCCACACTGTGCCGCGAGTTTCGTCCGCGGATGGCTGTGCTCGGTTCGGCCGTCGCAGCGGATGCGTTGCGCGATCAACTTGGCGCCGATGCCGTCGGTATCGACATTCGCTTTGGCCCCGAGGCACTGGAAGAGGCCTCGGCGCACCCCGATTGCGATGCTGTGATGGCGGCCATTGTTGGCGCCGCGGGCTTGCGTCCGACGCTAGCCGCTGTGCGTGCCGGCAAGCGTGTGCTGCTGGCCAATAAGGAAGCGTTGGTGATGTCCGGCGCGCTCTTCATGGACGCCGTTCATCAGCATGGCGCAACCGTGTTGCCGATCGACAGCGAGCACAACGCCATTTTCCAGTGCCTGCCACAGCAGGCCCCGAAATTTGGGCGCGGTGTGTCGCGTATCGTCCTGACCGCTTCGGGCGGTCCATTCCGCACACGTGCGGTCGACACGCTCGCCGACGTCACGCCCGACCAGGCCTGCGCCCATCCCAACTGGGTCATGGGGCGCAAGATCTCGGTCGACTCCGCCACCATGATGAACAAGGGGCTGGAGGTGATTGAGGCGTACTGGCTGTTCGGCGTGCCGGTCGAGCACCTGGAGGTGCTGATCCATCCGCAGAGCGTGATTCATTCGATGGTCGGCTACGATGATGGCTCGGTACTCGCGCAGCTCGGCAACCCCGATATGCGCACGCCGATTGCCTACGGGCTGGCGTATCCGGAGCGCATTGAAGCCGGCGTGCCGCTGCTGGATCTGGCCGCCACTGGCACGCTCACCTTCGAGGAGCCGGACTTGCGCCGCTTCCCGTGCCTGGCGCTCGCTTTCGATGCGCTGCGCGCCGGTGGCACGGCACCTGCTGTACTGAACGCGGCCAACGAGGTGGCGGTCGAGGCATTTTTGCAGCGCCGCATCCGTTTTACCGACATCGCTGCCGTGGTGGGTGACACGCTGGCGCGTGCCTCCATCGTGCCGGCAGATTCGCTCGACACCGTTTTCGCAGCTGATGCGCAGGCGCGCAGTTGCGCCGAGCACTACATTGCGACGGCGTGTGCGCATCTGCCAGCCGCGTGACAAGTGCTCTGTCAGCGCGAGCGGGTAACATAGTGCGCTCGCTCGGGTTGTGCCCGTGCGCGCCCATCAGTGCATCCGGAGAAGGTTCTTGCAGACCGTTTTAGCGTTTGTTTTTGCGATCGCGGTACTGATCGTCATTCATGAACTGGGCCACTACAGCGTCGCGCGCCTGTGCGGCGTGAAAGTGCTGCGGTTCTCGGTTGGCTTTGGCAAGGTGCTGTTCCGTCATGTCGGCCGCGGCCCGGACCGCACCGAGTGGACCCTCTGCGCCATCCCACTTGGCGGTTACGTCAAGATGCTGGGCGAGGGTGCAAGAGACCCCGAGAAAGACCCGCCCATCCTGCCCGAAGAGCTGCCGCGCACCTTCGACCACCAGCCTGTCTACAAGCGTTTCGCCATCGTGGCCGCCGGCCCGATCGCCAACTTTCTGCTGGCGATCGTTCTGTATGCCGTGCTGGCGTGGGTTGGAGCGATTGAGCCGCTGCCCATCCTTGGTGCGCCGCCACCGGGCAGCATTGCCGCTCAGGCTGATCTGCGCGCAAAGGATCGTGTGATCGCCGTCGGCACTGACGTGGAAGCCCCAAGCCCCGTGCGTAGCTGGAGCGATGTACGTATGCGTCTGTATTCCGCCGGTATTGGCGGACATGACGCGCTCCTGCAAGTGCGCGGTACTGATGGCGCGGAGCGTACGGTTCATCTGCAGGGGCTGCCGAGCCCCGCCCGTACGCCCCAAGCCGATGTGATTGACCAGATTGGTTTGCGTCTGCTTGGTGGCCCGGTCACCATCGTCGACGTTCTGCCGAATAGCGCTGCCTCCCGCGCCGGGTTGCGTGCCGGCGATCAGATCGTCCGCTTCGCAGGCCAGCCCGCAGACCAGGCGATGGATCTCATCCGCCAGATTCGCGCCATGCCGGAGCAGAACGCTTCGATCGACATTCTGCGTAATGGCGAGCCGATGACGCTGCCGGTGCGTCCCGACGCTGATACCGACCCGAAGAATCCGAGCGGGCCGAAGGTCGGCAAGCTGGGTGCCCAACTCAACCAGAAGGTCGAGACAGCGCTGATGCGTGACGCGCCGGGCGCCGCGTTGGTGCACGGTTTGCATCAGGTCTGGGAGACCTCGGTGCTGTCGCTGCAGGTGCTGGGCAAGATGATCGTGGGGCAAGCTTCGCTGCAGAACCTGAGTGGCCCGATCACGGTGGCCGACTTTGCAGGCAAGGCGGCAAGCCTTGGCTGGCAGACCTTTGTGGGCTTTCTCGCGTTGATCAGCGTCAGTCTCGGTGTCTTGAACTTGTTGCCCGTTCCGGTATTGGATGGGGGGCATTTGCTGTATTATTGCGTGGAATTTTTGACAGGCCGACCCGTGCCGGAATCCTGGCAAGCAGTACTTCAAAAGATCGGCGTCGCCTGCATTCTGCTTCTCACTTCGCTCGCCTTGTACAACGATTTGAGTCGGCTGTTTCTGACTCGAGGCTAGACCGAATCAAGCTTGATCGGCAGGCCTCATCGTTGCCACTAGCGTGAGTGGGCAACCCAAAGTTTTGAAAACACTCGGAAGTGGATTCCAACTGGATCCAATTAGGGGATTAGATTGATCAGACAACATCGCTTCCCGCTCAGCGTGCTGGCGGCCTCCGTGCTGACCGTGACTGCCGGTCAGGCTCATGCAGTGGAGCCGTTCGTCGTCAAGGACATTCGCGTGGAGGGGGTACAGCGCGTCGAACCGGGTACCGTGTTCGGCTATCTGCCCGTGAAGGTGGGTGAGACCTTCACCGACGAAAAGGGCGCAGAATCGATCCGCGCGCTCTACAACACCGGCTTCTTCAAGGACGTGCAGATCCGCGCCGAAGGCAACGTGCTGGTGGTGCGCGTGGAAGAGCGTCCGGCTATCTCGCAGCTCGAGTTCATCGGCTTCAAGGAATTCGACAAGGATGCGCTGCGTAAGACGCTGCGTGGTGTGGGCGTGGCCGAAGCCCGTTACTACGACAAATCGCTGATCGACCGCGCCGAGCAGGAAATCAAGCGCCAGTACGTTTCGCGCGGCTACTACGCCGCCGACGTGTCGACCACTGTCACGCCCGTCGATGCCAACCGTGTGTCGATCACCTTCACGGTGGATGAGGGCCCGACTGCCAAGATCCGCCAGATCAATATCGTCGGCAACAAGGCTTTTAAGGAAAGCGACCTGCGCGACGAGATGCAGCTGTCCACGCCCAACTGGCTGTCGTGGTACACCAAGAACGATCTGTACTCCAAGCAGAAGCTGACGGCTGACCTGGAAGCACTGCGCTCGTTCTACCTGGACCGCGGTTACCTGGAATTCGCCATCGAGTCGACACAGGTTTCCATCACGCCGGACAAGAAGGACATTTACCTGACGCTGAACATCCACGAGGGTGAGCAGTACAAGGTGTCGGACATCAAGCTGACCGGCGAACTGCTTTCGAAGCAGGCCGAGATGGAGAAGCTCATCAAGCTCAAGCAGGGCGATGTGTTCTCCTCGGCCAAGCTGTCGGCCACGACCAAGTCGATCACCGATCTGCTTGGCACGTACGGCTACGCTTTCGCCACGATCAACCCGCAGCCGCAGATCAACCAGAAGGACCGTACCGTTGCGCTCACGCTGGTGGTCGATCCGGGGCGTCGCGTCTACGTGCGTCGCGTCAACGTGCTGGGTAACAGCAAGACGCGTGATGAAGTGGTGCGCCGTGAAATGCGCCAGATGGAAGCCTCGTGGTTTGACGGCGAGAAGCTGCAGCTCTCGCAGAATCGTATCAACCGCACGGGCTACTTCACCGATGCGAACATCACCACCGAAGACGTGCCGGGCACGCCTGACCAAGTGGACGTGAACGTCAACGTGACGGAAAAGCCGACCGGCCAGATCAACCTGGGCGTGGGTTTCTCGTCGACTGACAAGGTGGTGCTCTCGGCCGGTATCCGTCAGGACAACGTGTTCGGTTCCGGTACCAGCCTGGGCCTGGACGTGAACACCTCCAAGGCAAACCGTACCATTGCGGTGACGCAGTACGACCCGTACTTCACGACTGACGGTATCAGCCGCTCGACCGAGCTGTACTACCGTACGTATCAGCCGCTGTATTACACCGGCGACTCGAACTACAAGATCGTGCAACAGGGCGGCAACATGAAGTTTGGCGTGCCGTTCTCGGAAACCGATACCGTGTTCTTCGGTATCGGCGTTGAGCGCACGACCATTGACGTGTCGACCAACACGCCGCTGGCCTATCAGAACTGGGTTGCCAAGAACGGTCGCGTTACCACCAACTTCCCGCTCACGATCGGTTGGTCGAAGGATCAGCGTGACAGCGCCCTGGTTCCGACGCGTGGCCGCTATCAGCAGGCCAATTTGGAAGTCGGCGTTCCGGGCGGTGTCACGTACTACCGCGCGTACTACCAGCACCAGTGGTTCTACCCGGTCTCGAAGTCGTTCACGCTGGCCTTCAACAACGAGTTCGGCTACGGCCGAGGCTACGGCGGCAAGGACTTCCCGATTTTCAAGAACTACTACGCAGGCGGTATCGGCTCGGTGCGCGGTTATGAGACCAGCACGCTGGGCCCGCGCGACGCCAACGGCATCGCCATTGGTGGCTCCAGCAAGATCGTCGGCAACGTGGAGTTCATTTTCCCGCTGCCGGGGTCGGGTGTGGACCGCACCGTCCGCCTGTTCACCTTCTTCGACTACGGTAACGTGTTCGCGGAAGCCGCTCAACCGTACAAGCTGAGCGATATGCGCTACTCGACCGGTTTCGGCCTGTCGTGGCTGTCGCCGATTGGTCCGCTGAAGATCAGCATGGGCTTCCCGATCAAGCGGAAGGCCGAGGATCAGACTCAACGCTTCCAGTTCCAGATCGGGACTGCATTCTAATGGCCGCATTCATCATGAAATCCACGCGCATCACGTTGTCCCGCATGGGTGTGTCCGCCGCTTTTGCCGCACTTGCTGCTGCCAGCTTTGCGCTGCCGGTTGCTGCGCAGGAAGCGCGTATCGCCGCTGTCAATTCCGAGCGCATCCTGCGCGACTCGCAGCCGGCAAAGGCAGCGCAGTCCAAGCTGGAAGCCGAGTTCGCCAAGCGCGACCGCGATCTGCAGGACACGGCTGCCAAGCTCAAGGCGATGTCCGACAAGCTGGACAAGGACTCGGCCGTGCTGGCAGATGCTGACCGCACGCGCCGTCAGCGCGAGCTGTCCGATCTGGACCGCGATTTCCAGCGCAAGCAGCGCGAATTCCGTGAAGACCTGAACCAGCGTCGCAATGAAGAGCTGGCCCAGGTGCTCGAGCGCGCCAACCGCGTGATCCGTTCGATCGCCGAGCAGCGCAAGTACGATCTGATCGTGCAGGAAGCGGTGTATGTGAATCCGCGTATCGACATCACCGACGATGTGCTCAAGGCGCTGAACGCGGCTTCGCAATCGGCGAAATGAGGTTGCTCCCATGTCGTTTTCGCTTGGTGAACTTGCCGCGTCGCTCGGCGCGACCGTCCAGGGTGACGCAGGCCTGATCGTCAAGTCGATCGCGCCGCTGGATCAGGCCGGCGCCGATCAGCTCGCCTTTCTTTCCAATCCGCTGTACCTCAATCAGGCTGTGGACTCCAGCGCGGGTGCGATCATCGTGTCGCCTCGCGATCTGGAAACGCTTGCCGCCCAAGGTCATGCCGACGGCCGCAACTGGCTTGTGGCCGCCAATCCGTATGCTGCGTTTGCCCGTGTTGCCCAACGCTTCGTTGCGTTGACTGCGCGGCCGGTGGTGCCTGGCATCCACCCGAGCGCGAGCGTCGGCGAGGGCGCCGTGGTGCCGGCATCGTGTTCGATCGGCCCGAACGTGATCATCGAAGCGGGCGCTGTGCTTGGTGAGCGCGTGCGTATTGCCGGCAACAGTTTTGTCGGCGCGGATGCACGCATTGGTGACGACACGCTTTTCTACGCCAACGTCTCGATTTACCACGGCTGTGTGGTGGGTGCGCGCTGCATCTTGCACAGCGGCGTGGTGATCGGCGCTGACGGCTTCGGCTTCGCACCGGATTTCGGTCCGCAAGGCGGCGAGTGGGTGAAGATTCCGCAGATCGGCCGCGCTGTGATTGGCGATGACGTGGAGATCGGCGCGAACACTGCGATCGACCGCGGTGCCATGGCGGATACGGTGGTCGAGCAGGGCTGCAAGATCGATAACCAGGTGCAGATCGCGCACAACGTGCACGTTGGCGCGTACACCGTCATTGCAGGCTGCGCGGCCATCTCCGGCAGCACGAAGATCGGGCGCTACTGCATCATCGGTGGCGCAGCCAACTTTGCGGGCCATCTGACGATTGCGGATCGTGTGACCGTCTCGGGCGGTACGTCCATCACAAAATCCATCACCAAACCCGGTGGCCATTTCACCAGCGTCTTCCCGTTCATGCCGCATGGCGACTGGGAACGTAACGCGGCCATCGTCCGAGGCCTGACGCGCATGCGCGAACGGTTGCAACAACTGGAACAGCGGGTCAAAGACCTGCGAAAAGAATCATGACTGAAGCATCGAATGTGACGAGCGCGACGACGAGCCTCGTCAGCGATTTCAACATCAAGAAGATCCTCGATTTGCTGCCGCATCGTTACCCGATGCTGCTGGTGGATCGCGTGGTTGAGTTGGAAGCCGGCAAGCGCATCAAGGCAATCAAGAACGTCACGTTCAACGAGCCATTCTTCAATGGTCACTTCCCGGGGCATCCGGTCATGCCGGGCGTGCTGATTCTCGAAGCGCTGGCGCAGACTGCCGCGCTGCTGACCTTCGGTGAGCCAGGCCACCAGCGTAACGAGAACGATCTCTACCTGTTCACGGCAATTGACGGCGCGCGTTTCAAGAGCCAGGTGGTGCCGGGCGACCAGCTTTGCCTGCATGCAGAAGTGCTGCGCGGCAAGCGCGGTTTCTGGAAGTTCAAGGTGTATGCGATGGTGGAAGACAAGCTTGCCGCCGAGGCCGAAATCATGTGCGCGATCGTCAAGGACGAACCGAAGGGAGCCGCATGACCACGAGCAAGATCCATCCGACCGCGCAGATCGACCCGAAGGCCGAGCTGGATTCGAGCGTCGAGATTGGTGCCTTCACCGTCGTCGGGCCGAATGTGCGCATGGGCGCGGGCACGCGTGTTGGCCACCACACGGTGGTCGAGGGCTACACCACGCTGGGTCGCGACAATAGCATCGGCCACTTCGCCTCGGTGGGCGGCCGTCCGCAGGACATGAAGTACCGCGATGAGCCGACGCAGCTCATCGTTGGCGACCGCAATACCATTCGCGAATTCACCACGATCCACACCGGTACCTCACAGGATGCCGGCATTACGTCCATTGGCGACGACAACTGGATCATGGCCTACGTGCACATCGCGCACGATTGCCGCGTGGGCAACCACACGGTGTTCTCCAGCAACGCGCAGATTGCCGGCCACGTGGAAGTGGGCGACTGGGCCATTCTCGGCGGCATGTCGGGTGTGCATCAGTTCGTGCGCATCGGCGCGCATGCGATGCTGGGCGGTGCATCGGCGTTGGTGCAGGATGTGCCGCCGTTTGTGATCGCCGCTAGCGACAAGGGCGGCAACAAGGCCGCGCCGCACGGTATCAACGTGGAAGGCCTGCGCCGCCGCGGCTTCACGGCCGAGCAGATCACCGGCCTGCGCCAGGCGTACAAGCTGCTCTACAAGAGCGACCTGAGCTTCGATCAGGCCAAGGCCGAGATTGCGGCGCAGACCGCCCAGACCGACGATGCCCCGACGCGTGAAGTGTTGACCGCGTTTGCTGACTTCATCGCCGCCACCAAGCGCGGCATCGTACGTTGACCGAGCAGGCCCAGGGGGCTGCGCCGGTACGCCGCATCGGCATGGTAGCCGGCGAGGCGTCCGGCGATCTGCTGGCCTCGCTGCTGCTCAAGGGGCTGCATGCGCAGCTGCCGTTCGATATTGCCTACAACGGCATCGGCGGTGCACGCATGGCGGAGCAGGGCTTTCAGTCGAACTGGCCGATGCACAAGCTGTCGGTCAACGGCTACGTGGAGGTGCTTGGTCAACTGCGTGAGATTCTCGCCATTCGCAAGGAACTCAAGCAGGACCTGCTGGCCAAGCCCCCCTTGGCCTTCATCGGCGTTGACGCGCCGGACTTCAATTTCAACGTCGAGATCGCCATGCGGCGGGCAGGTGTGCCTGTGGTGCACTTCGTCAGCCCGTCGATCTGGGCGTGGCGCGCCGGGCGTATCAAGACGATCGCGCGTGCGGTTGACCACATCCTCTGCCTGTTCCCGTTCGAGCCGGAGATCTATGCTCGCGCGGGCATTCCTGCCACGTATGTCGGCCATCCCCTGGCGGATGTGATTCCGCTGGTGCCGGACGTGGAAGGCGCACGCACACGCCTGGGTCTTCCGCTGGGCCGCAAGGTCGTGGCGGTGCTGCCGGGCAGCCGTAACTCCGAGGTCAAGAACCTGGGGCCGACGCTGTTTGCCGCCATGGCGCGCATGCAGGCGGTCGAGCCGGACATCGCATTTGTGCTGCCGGCCGCCAACGCGACATTGCGTGAGCGGATCGATGCCCTGCTTGCCGAGCATCCGGGCCTGCATCTGTGGGTGGTCGACGGTCAGTCGCACGCAGCGATGGAAGCCGCCGATGTCATTCTGCTCGCCAGTGGCACAGCCACCTTGGAAGCCGCGTTGTACAAGAAGCCCATGGTCATCACCTACAAGGTGCCCTGGTTGACGGCGCAGATCATGAAGCGCAAGGGCTATCTGCCGTACGTGGGGCTGCCGAACATCCTGTCCGGCCGCTTTGTCGTGCCCGAGCTACTGCAGGATGACGCGACGCCCGAGGCACTGGCACGTGAGACGCTGCTGCAATTGAGCGACCACGCCAATGCGGCATTCCTGCGCGAGCATTTCACGCAGATGCACCTGACGCTCAAGCAGAACATGGCGGAGATCGGCGCGAAGGTCGTGGTCGATCTGCTGCGCAGCCGTGGGAAACTTTGACGCCATGGCTTCCCGCAAACCCAATCCGGATCAGCTCGGCCTGCTGCTGTCGCAAGCGCCGGCAGGCGAGCGCGCACGCATCCTGTGCGGTGTGGACGAAGCAGGACGTGGGCCGTTGGCTGGACCGGTCACGGCCGCGGCCGTCATCCTCGATCCGCGCAAGCCGATTGCCGGGCTGGCCGACTCCAAGATCCTCACCGCCAAGAAGCGTGAGGCGCTGTACGACGAGATCCTCGAAAAGGCGCTCGCCTGGCACGTGGCTGAAGCGACCGTCGAAGAGATCGATCGCATCAACATCCTGCATGCGACCATGCTGGCCATGCAGCGCGCCGTGCGGGGCGTGGCAGCAAAAGGCACGTTGCCGGATCTTGTGCAGGTGGACGGCAATCGTTGCCCGCAGGTGCCGTTTGCCGTGGAGGCCATCGTCAAGGGCGATGCGCTGGTGCAGGAGATTTCAGCGGCGTCGATCCTTGCCAAGGTCACGCGTGACCGGCAGTTGGTTGCACTGCATGCGGAGTTTCCGCAGTACGGTTTTGACGTGCACGCCGGTTACGGTACGCCCCAGCACCTGGCTGCCATTGAGGCGCATGGCGTGACGCCGCATCATCGCCGTTCGTTCGCACCGGTGCGCCGTGCGCTTGAAGCGCAGCCCGCAACCAGGGCCGATGTCAGCCCTGCCTGGGACAACTGATTTTCATGAAGCACATCACTTCCCGCGATAACGCGGTGTTCAAGCACCTCAAGGCGCTGTCGGGCTCGACGCAGCAGCGCCGGCGCGCGGGGCAATCCGTGCTGGATGGCGTGCACCTCGTCGCCGCCTATCTGGATGCTGGCCATACGCCGGACCAGATTCTGGTTTCAGAGCGCCATGTCGCGCATCCGGAAGTCGCAACGCTGCTCGATCGCATCGATCAGCAGACCATCATCCTGCTGGCCGACAACCTGTTTTCTCAGCTCACCACGGTTGTCAACGGCGTGGATCTGATCGCCTTGATCGAAACGCCGGAAGGCCATCTGCCGCATGCCATCGATGCCGATTGTGTGATCCTCGACGGCATTCAAGATGCAGGCAACGTCGGCTCCATCCTGCGCTGCGCGGCGGCGGCGGGCGTGCGCGATGTGTTCATGACGGCAGGCTGCGCGTTCGCGTGGTCGGCCAAGACGTTGCGCGCAGCGATGGGTGCGCATTTCCACCTGAACATCGTCGAGCATTGCACGTTCGAAAGCGTGCATTCGCGCCTCCAGGTGCCGTTGCTGGCAACGTCGTCGCACGCCAAGCAGGCGGTTTTCGATGTGCCGTTGGGTGCACCTGTTGGCTGGGTGTTCGGCAACGAAGGCGCGGGCGTGTCTGACACGTGGTTGTCGGCCGTGACGACGCCGGTGACGATTCCCCAGCCGGGCGGCATGGAATCGCTCAATGTGGCTGCCGCAGCCGCCATCTGCCTGTTCGAGGCGGTACGCCAGCGCCGCGCTGGCTGATCTCATTTTCCTGTTGATTACCGGTCACACGGCGTTTTCAAACGCCAGAAAAGTCCCGCATTGACTTTGCCATTGAGTAATGGAACATTGGGCGTGGTGCCATTGAGCGCCCCTCGATAACCAGCCTCAAGGAGACCGGCAATGCCGAACCCCGCCCTGGCGCGCGTCAATGTCGACGAGCTCGCGCAGTTTCGCGAAATCCAACAACTCGCCTATCAATGCGTCGAGGCCGTCGGAGGCATGCTGCGCCCGGGCATGACCGAGAAAGACGCGGCCAAGCTGCTCACCGAGTGGTTGGGTGATCGCGGCGTGCACGACTGGCTGCACAAACCGTTCGCCTGGTTTGGCGATCGCACGGCGTTCCAGGGTTTTTCGGGTCTGACGCACATGGCGGGTTTCAACATGGCGTTCTTCCCGTCGTCGCGGCGGCTGGAGGAGAACATGCCGGTCATCCTGGACGTGGCGCCGGTGCGCAATGGTGTGATTGCCGATGTGGGCTATGCCACGTGTCTGGGCCAGAACGCCATCCTCGAACAACTTCTGGACGATCTGATGGCGCACCGGGAGCTGATCGTGCGCCTGATCCGCGAGCGTCGCCCGATGGCCGAGGTAGCGCGCGCGGTTGACCAGCTCTGCATGAAGCAGGGCGTTGAGCCCCGCCACAAGGCCTATCCGTTCAAAGTGCTGGCGCATCGCGTGGCCAAGCTGGACAGCCCATCCAAGCCGCGTTTCGTGGCGCGCTTCGGGCTGAACGCCACGCGCAACCTGATTCTCGACCAGGTGCGTAGCGGCAAGCAGGAGGGATGGTCGCCACTGTGGTCGATCGACCGCCGCTCCGAGCACGCACCCGTGCCCGGCCTGTGGGCCGTTGAGCCGCACCTGGGCTTCCATGGCGTGGGCGCCAAGTTCGAAGAGCTGCTCGTCATCACCGAAGACGACGCCTACTGGCTCGACGATGACCTGCCGCACGTGCGCCGCTCGCAGCAGCGCCAGCTTGCGCAGCAGCGCGCCGCCTGACGCTCGCGGAGGCCCAGATGAAAACGCTTCTTGAAGAGGCCCCGCTGGCGCTGTTCGAGCCGGCTACTGCTTTTCCACGTGCCGAGCGAACGGTGCAATCGGGCGACGTCGCTCTCGCCGTCAAGACCTGGGGTGATCCAGCGCGCCCGACCGTTGTGCTCGTCCACGGCTATCCGGACAACAGCGAGGTCTGGCACGAGATGGCACCGCTGCTCGTCCGCGACTACTACGTCATCGCCTACGACGTGCGCGGTGCGGGGCAATCGAGCGCGCCCAGGGGCATGCGCAATTACACCTTTGCCAAGTTGACCGACGACTTCATCGCCGTCATCGATGCGCTCAGCCCGGGCAAGCCCGTCCACCTGATTGCGCACGACTGGGGTTCGATCCAGTCGTGGGAGTTCGTGACGGAGGAGCGCCTGCGTGGGCGCGTCGCGTCATACACGTCGTGCTCGGGGCCATGTTTGGACCACGTGGGCCATTGGATGCGCGCGCGGTTGTTGCGGCCGACGCCGTCGTCACTGGGCAAGATGCTGGGGCAGCTTGTGCGCTCATGGTACGTGCTGCTGTTCCACCTGCCGATCGTGCCGGAGTTGAGCTGGCGCCTATGGCTGGGCCGTGCCTGGCCGCGCGTGCTGCGTCGCGTGGAGAAGACCCCCATTGTGCCGCGCGCCACGCAAACGGCTGATGGCGTGCGTGGCGTCTCGCTGTATCGCGCCAACTTCATCCGCAGCCTGTTCACGCCGCGCAAGCGCTACGCACATGCACCCGTGCAGGTGATCGTGCCGACGCTGGACAAGTACGTCAGCCCCGCGCTGTCTGAAGACCTGTCGCGCTGGGTGCCTAACTACTGGCGGCGCGAAGTTGTGGCGCGCCACTGGCTGCCTGTGACGCATGCCGAGCGCATGGCCGAGATGGCGCGCGAGCTGATCGAGCACGCTGAGGGCAAGCCGGAATCCGAAGTGCTGCAGCGTGCTCGCCAGTATGGCGAACGCAAACCGCTCACGGGCAAGCTGGCTGTCATCACCGGCGCGGGCAGCGGTATCGGCCGTTGTGCGGCACTGGAATTTGCCGAGCAGGGCGCGGCCATCGCCGCGGTCGACATTCGCGCAGAAGACGCTGAACGCACCGCGACGCTGATCCGCCTTGCCGGCGGCAAGGCTTGGGCACGCGTCGCTGACGTGGGCAATGCTGAGCAGATGGAGGCTCTGGTCGCTTGGGTCGGCAAGGAGTTGGGTGGCGCAGACATCGTCGTCAACAACGCGGGCATCGGCATGGCCGGCGGCATTGTCGACACCTCCGAGCGCGATTGGCAACGCATCCTGCATGTGAACGTGTGGGGCGTGATCCATGGTGCACGGCTGTTCGCCAAGCAGATGGTGGCGCGCGGGCAGGGCGGGCACATCCTGAATACCGCGTCAGCCGCTGCTTTTGCTCCGTCGCGTGATCTCGCGGCGTATGCGACTACCAAGGCCGCCGTGCTGATGCTGTCCGAGTGCATGCGCGGCGAACTGGCGGGGCAAGGTATTGGCGTATCGGCCATCTGCCCGGGTTTTGCCGAGACCGGAATCATGGCCTCCACCGTTTACGCCGGCACGACCGAGGCGCAGCAGGCCCAACTGCGCGCACGTGCGACCAAGCTCTATCAACTGCGCGGCCTGAAGCCCGAGTCCGTTGCCAAAGCCATGCTGCGTGCCGTGCTGCGCAACAAGCCGGTGGTCACGATTGGCATCGAGGCGCATTCGTCGCGCTTCATCTCACGCTATGCGCAATGGCTCAGTCGGCTGATCGCACGCGTGAGCATGGCTGGGCATTGAGCCGGCAGCCCGTCCCACGCACACAAGAACGACAGGAGACCACCATGACCGCGCCCGATTACTACATCAAGGCCCGCCACGTCCGCTTCGATTGGAAAGAAACGCCCATCCAATGGATTCCCGGCGATCCGTCCAGCACGCACATCATCAACATCTTGAACCTGCTGTTTCCGGCAGGTGAGTTGTGGTTCTGCCGCGTCTACAACAAGGCTATGCCGCAGATCACCGACGCAAAATTGCGCTCTGACGCCGAGGGTTTCCTGCGCCAGGAGGCTGTCCACTCGCGCTCGCATGGCGGCGTGCTCACGCACTACTACAAGGATCACGGCATCGACACCCAGCCGTTCACCAAGCGGCTGGACTGGTTGTTCTCCAAGGTGCTCGGCGAGCAGCCACTCGGCCTGAAGATTGGCCACACGCGCTTCTGGCTGCGGCAGCAGTTGGGCATCATCGCCGCGCTGGAACACTTCTTCGGTTATCTGGGCAACTGGGTGCTCAACGCCAAGGGGCTGGACGCAGCCAGCGCCGATCCGGTCATGCTGGACCTGCTGCGCTGGCACGGCGCCGAGGAGGTCGAACACCGCACCGTGGCGTTCGATATCTTCCGGCACATGGGCGGCACGTATCTCGAACGCTGCTTCCACATGCTGACCACGATCCTGCTGTTGCTGTACTTCCTGGTCACGGGCTTCCGCTTCATGTACAAGCGCGATCCGGGCGCGGGGCGGTTTCCGGGCTTCATCCGCGGCTGGTGGCATGGCTCGCGGCGCAATTGCCTGCCGTCGTTCTGGAAGATGTTGGGGGCCGCGCTGCGCTACTTCCGGCCCAGCTACACGCCGCATCATGAGGGCTCGACCGAGCAGGCGCTGGCCTACTTGGCTACTTCGCCAGCAGCGCAAGCAGCTGCGCATGGCGGCAACTGGGTGCGTGATCGCGCCTGAACCCGGACCCGGCCGCGCGCCGGAAAAGCAAAACGGCCGGTACAAGTCCGGCCGTTTTCATTGCTGGGGGTGACGCTCAGTAGTTGTCGCGCTCCATCTTGACGTCCTGCAGGATCGTCGTCGCAATCTCTTCGATGGACTTGTGTGTGGACGACAGCCACTTGATGCCCTCACGCCGCATCATCGATTCGGCCTCGTTGACCTCGTAGCGGCAGTTCTCAATGGCGGCGTATTTGCTGCCTGGGCGACGTTCGTTCCGGATTTCGGACAAGCGCTGCGGGTCGATCGACAAGCCAAAAATCTTGTTCTTGTAGTCGTACAGCACCGACGGCAGCTTGCCGCGCTCGAAATCGTCCGGAATGAGCGGGTAGTTGGCCGATTTCACCCCGTACTGCATCGCCAGGTAGAGGCTGGTCGGCGTCTTGCCGCTGCGCGACACACCCACCAGGATCACATCGGCCTCGGCCAGGTTCTTGTGTGACTGACCGTCATCGTGCGCAAGTGAAAAGTTGATCGCTTCGATGCGGTTCTTGTACGCCTCGGTGTCGGCGTTCTGGTGGAAGCGGCCGATGGCGTGAGTGGACTTGAGGTTCAGTTCCTTCTCGAGCGGCTCGATGAAGGTTTGGAACATGTCCAGGATGGTGGCCTTGGCCCGATGGACGATCTGATTGGCATCAGCATCCACCAGCGTGGTGAAGACGATCGGACGAACGCCCTCGGCATTGAATGCCTCGTTGATCTTGCTGACCGCCACATGCGCTTTCTCGACCGTGTCGACAAATGGAATCCGCACCTGGCGGAATTTCATCTCAAACTGGGCCAGGATGGAGTGGGCGAAGGTTTCTGCGGTGATCCCAGTGCCATCCGACACGATAAAGACAGTGCGGACGGCCGCGCGGGTGGCAGATGCGGCGGCGAGGTCGGTCATCGAAAACGAGGGGTTTTTCCAGCACGCAGGCAAGAAATCGTGCTGCGGCACGGTAGAATAGCGGCGATCGTTTCGCTAAGCAATTCGGGCCCGCCGCCTGCCAGACAATGTCACAGCGGCCGCCCCGGATCATTTAGCCAAGCGATTCGTGCGGCCAGACGACAAGAACAATGCCCCGCACGTATCCGACCGGTTTTCTTACTTTGTTTAGGGACTTGTATGACTAACCTGTCGCAAGACGGCGCCTATGTGCTGCCGTTCGAGCAACTGCGGATGACCGATGTTGAGGTCGTTGGCGGCAAAAACGCTTCGCTGGGCGAGATGATCTCCCAGCTGGACGGCGCCGGCGTGCGCGTTCCGGGCGGTTTTGCCACAACGGCACTGGCCTTCCGTGACTTCCTGGCACACAACAACCTGACCGAGCGCATCTCGCAGCGCCTGGCCGCGCTGGACGTCGACGACGTCAAGGCGCTGGCCGTCGCCGGCAAGGAGATTCGCGAGTGGGTTGCCACCGCACCGTTCCAGCCGCGCCTGGAGCAAGAAATCCGTGACTCGTACGCTCGCGTGTCCGCCCGTGAAGGTGCCGAGGCATCGTTCGCAGTGCGCTCGTCGGCCACGGCCGAAGACTTGCCCGACGCCTCGTTCGCCGGCCAGCAAGAGAGCTACCTCAACGTTCTCGGCATCGACGACGTGCTCGACAAGATCAAGCACGTGTTCGCCTCGCTGTACAACGACCGTGCGATTTCGTACCGCGTGCACAAGGGCTTCGCCCATGACGTGGTGGCCCTGTCGGCCGGTATCCAGCGTATGGTGCGCTCGGACTGCGGCGCGTCGGGCGTGATGTTCACGATCGACACCGAATCGGGCTTCCAGGAAGTCGTCTTCATCACCTCCAGCTACGGCCTGGGCGAAACGGTGGTGCAGGGCGCCGTGAACCCGGACGAGTTCTACGTCTTCAAGCCGACGCTGGCCGCCGGCCAGTACCCGATCATCCGCCGCTCGATCGGCTCCAAGCTGATCAAGATGGAATTCACCGCGCCGGGCGAAGCTGGCCGCGTGAAGACCGTCGACGTGCCGGGCGAACTGCGCAACCGCTACTCCATCAGCGATGCTGACGTGACGGAGCTGGCCCAGTACGCGGTCATCATCGAGAAGCACTACGGCCGCCCGATGGACATCGAGTGGGGCCGCGATGGCAAGGACGGCAAGATCTACATCCTGCAGGCCCGCCCGGAAACGGTGAAGAGCCAGGCACACGGCAAGGTTGAACAGCGCTTCCGCCTGAAGGGCTCGGCACCGGTGCTGACCACCGGCCGCGCCATCGGCCAGAAGATTGGCACGGGCCCGGTGCGCGTGATCAACGATCCGGCCGAAATGGAACGCGTGCAACCCGGCGACGTGCTGGTCGCCGACATGACCGACCCGAACTGGGAACCGGTGATGAAGCGCGCCTCGGCCATCGTCACCAACCGTGGTGGCCGTACGTGCCACGCGGCCATCATCGCGCGTGAACTGGGCGTGCCGGCCGTGGTCGGCTGCGGCGATGCCACCGACCTGCTGAAGGATGGCACCCTGGTGACGGTCTCGTGCGCGGAAGGTGACGAAGGCAAGATCTACGACGGCCTGCTGGAAACCGAAATCACGGAAGTCCAGCGTGGCGAAATGCCGGCGATCAGCACCAAGATCATGATGAACGTCGGCAACCCGCAACTGGCTTTCGACTTCTGCCAGATCCCGAACGGTGGTGTGGGCCTGGCCCGTCTGGAATTCATCATCAACAACAACATCGGCGTTCACCCGAAGGCCATCCTCGACTATCCGCAGGTCGACAGCGACCTGAAGAAGGCCGTGGAAAGCGTGGCCCGCGGCCATGCCAGCCCGCGCGCGTTCTACGTCGACAAGCTGGCCGAAGGCATCGCCACCATCGCCGCCGCGTTCTATCCGAAGCCTGTCATCGTGCGCCTGTCGGACTTCAAGTCCAACGAATACAAGAAGCTGATAGGTGGTTCGCGCTACGAGCCGGACGAAGAAAACCCGATGCTGGGCTTCCGTGGCGCCTCGCGTTACATCGCTGAAGACTTCGCAGAAGCCTTCGAGATGGAGTGCCGTGCCATGAAGCGCGTGCGCGACGAGATGGGCCTGACCAACGTTGAGGTCATGGTGCCGTTCGTGCGTACGCTCGGCCAAGCCGAGAAGGTCGTCGAGCTGCTGGCCAAATACGGCCTGAAGCGCGGCGAGAACGGCCTGCGCCTGATCATGATGTGCGAAGTGCCGTCCAACGCGATCCTGGCCGAGCAGTTCCTGCAGCATTTCGACGGCTTCTCGATCGGCTCGAACGACCTGACGCAGCTCACGCTGGGTCTGGACCGGGACTCCGGCATGGAATTGCTGGCCCGCGACTTTGATGAACGCGACCCGGCAGTCAAGTTCATGCTGCAGCGTGCCATCTCCACGGCTCTGTCGATGGACAAGTACGTCGGCATCTGCGGCCAGGGCCCGTCCGACCACCCGGATTTTGCCGAGTGGCTGGCCAAGGAAGGCATCTCGTCGATCTCGTTGAACCCGGATTCGGTGGTCGACACGTGGCAAAAACTGGGTTCGGCCTGAGCTTGCAGTAAAGTAGAAACGGTGCCCGCCCCCCGAGGCGCGCACCGACAAGAACGCGAAGTGCCCGGCGGCGTCCAACGCTGGTGGGGGCCGAGCGACATGCCCCCGCAGACGTGCAGCGTCGCGGGGGTTTTTTCTGGGAGAGGGAGCATGTCGGCGCAACAGATCGTCTGGTTCACGCTGGCTGTGCTGCTTGTCATCGGTGAGCTGATGACGGGTACGTTCTACTTGTTGATGGTGGCGATCGGCCTGCTGGCCGGTGGTCTGGCGGCGTTGGTTGGACTGGCGTTTCCGGCGCAGGCCATCGTGGCCGCCATCGTGGCGGTGTTCGGCATCGTGGGGTTGCGGCGCACGCGCTACGGGCGCGTGACGCGCGAAGATGCCGCCCGCAATCGCAACGTCAATCTGGACATCGGCGAGGTGCTGCGCGTGGATGCGTGGTCACCTGAGCGCCGTGCGCGCGTGCAGTATCGCGGCGCCGCCTGGGATGTCGAACTCGCGCCGGATGTCACCGCTTCAGGTGGTGAATTCCGCATCGTCGAGGTGCGCGGCAACGTGCTGGTTGTCGCGCCCAAGCCTTAAGCCTTAGCACCCAAAACCAACAACCGGAGGTTCTATGTTCGAGCTGGGGACTCTCGCGCTCATCGTTTTATTTGCCGCCATCGTACTGATTGCACAATCGTTCAAGATCGTGCCGCAGCAGCACGCCTGGATTCTGGAGCGGCTGGGCAAATACCACGCAACGCTGTCACCGGGCCTGAATATCGTGCTGCCGTTCGTCGACCGCGTGGCCTACAAGCACGTGCTCAAGGAAATCCCGCTCGACGTACCGAGCCAGATCTGTATCACTAAGGACAACACACAACTGCAGGTGGACGGCATCCTGTACTTTCAGGTGACCGACCCGATGCGGGCGTCGTACGGTTCGAGCAACTTCGTCATCGCCATCACGCAACTCGCGCAAACGACGCTGCGTTCGGTGGTCGGCAAGCTGGAGCTGGACAAGACCTTTGAGGAACGCGACTTCATCAACCACAGTGTGGTCAACGCGCTGGATGAGGCGGCTTCCAACTGGGGCGTGAAGGTGCTGCGTTATGAGATCAAAGATCTGACGCCACCGAAGGAAATCCTGCATGCCATGCAGGCGCAGATCACGGCCGAGCGCGAGAAGCGTGCCTTGATCGCTGCATCGGAGGGCAAGCGCCAGGAGCAGATCAACTTGGCGTCAGGCGCGCGCGAGGCGGCCATCCAGAAATCGGAAGGTGAGAAGCAAGCCGCCATCAATAAGGCGCAGGGCGAGGCGGCCGCGATTCTGGCGGTGGCAGAGGCCAACGCGCAGGCAATTCAGAAGATTGGCTTGGCGATCCGCACCGAAGGTGGCATCGACGCGGTCAACCTGAAGGTGGCGGAGGAGTATGTGAGCGCGTTCGGCAACCTTGCCAAGCAGGGCAACACGCTGATCGTGCCGGGCAACATGGGCGACCTGAGCACGATGATTGCGTCAGCGTTGACGATCGTGAAGCAACAGCGGCCGAACGCTTAAAGGTGTAGGGGTGAGGAAGGCCTCGGTTAGGCCTTCTCGCGCATGAGGCGCGCTTTTTCGCGCTGCCAGTCGCGGTCCTTCTCGGTCTCGCGCTTGTCGAATTGCTTCTTGCCCTTGGCGAGGCCGATTTCGCATTTCACGCGGCCGCGCGTGTAGTGCAGGTTGAGCGGCACGAGCGTATAGCCACGCTGCTCGACCTTGCCGATCAGCTTCTTGATCTCCTCGGCGTGCAGCAACAGCTTGCGGGTGCGCACGGGGTCGGGGTTGACGTGGGTGGAGGCCGATTGCAGCGGGCTGATGTGTGCGCCGATCAGGAACAGCTCGGCGTTGCGGATGACGACGTAGCCTTCCTTGATCTGCGCACGGTTGGCGCGAATGGCCTTCACCTCCCAGCCCTCGAGTGCCATGCCTGCCTCGTAGCGCTCTTCGATGAAGTAATCGAAAAAGGCTTTCTTGTTGTCGGCGATGGTCATACGTTGGAATGTGCGGTGAGCGCACCGGGGGTGACGATCCCTGCATGCGCTGCGATAAAATGGTGAGTTTAACAAATCCGCCGCGTGTCTTACGGGCGTGCGGCGTGCAAAGCTTTCGGATGGCGCATGGCAGACGTTGAAAAAACCGTGTTGATTGGCCACTCGGCCGAACAGATGTTCGACCTGGTCACCAACGTCAAGGACTATCCGAACTTCCTACCTTGGTGCGGCGGGGTGGAAATCTACGAGCAGACGGAAACGTCGCTCGATGCGCGCGTGGACATCGCCTTCAAGGGCATCCACCAGTTCTTCCGCACGCGCAACGTGCAAACACGGCCCACCCGCATCGATATGACGTTCGCAGACGGGCCTTTCAAGAGCTTCACCGGCTTCTGGGTGTTTACGCCGCTGCGTGCTGACGCCTGCAAGATCAATTTCCACCTGCACTACGAATTCTCGAATGTGATCCTGGAAAAGCTGATCGGCCCGGTGTTCAGCATGATTGCGAACACGTTCGTCGATTCCTTCGTCAAGCGCGCCGAGATTGTCTATGGCGAATCCTGAACCGATTGACGTGATGGTCTGCCTGGCGACGGTGACGCCGCCGCGACTGGTGAGCGTGCAGGTTCCGGCCGATGCGACGCTGGCCGAAGCCGTGCGCATGTCCGGCGTGTTAGAGGGTACTGATCTGGCGATCGAAACTTGCCGGCTGGGCGTCTACGGTAAGCGCAAGACGCCAGATGCGCCGCTGCACGCGCGGGACCGGGTGGAGATCCTGGGCCCGCTGATTGCCGACCCGAAGACGGCGCGCCGGCGCCGTGTACAGAAGGTGCGGGCAACGGGTACGCGCGAAGGCCTGAAGTGGCTGCGTAATGGAGCGCCACCCGAGGCGCCGCCCAAAGACGACGTCCTCAAGTCGTAATCGGTCAGTTGCAGTTGGCGCTGAGGGCTGCCTGGTTGCGCGCAACGGCGGCGGCGCGCTGGTTGTCATCCATATAGGCGATCGAACCGTCGGCCTGCGCGGTGCCGATGCGACGGCCTTCCTGCATATAGGTGGTTTCATTGCGCAGGCGAGCACATTCGGCTTGCTTGCGCTGGGCGGCTTCTGCCTGCCGGGCTTCGTCCTGCTCTTTCTTGGCGCGGTCGGCCATGCGTTTGCGCAGGGCTTCGTCCGGGTCGACGGCCGCCACGCTTGATGCGGGCTGGGCGGTCTTGGGCGCGGAGGCCGCTTGGACACCGGAGGCCGGTGCCGGCATTGCCTCATACGCGGTGGCGGTGCGGCTGTTCGGGTTGCGGATGATGCGGCTGGGCGGCACCGACGGCGGCGGCGCCGCGTCGCTGTACACCATCAGGCCTTTCTCATCACGCCACTGCCAGGCCCATTGTGCTTGGGCCGCCGGGCAGGCGAGGGCCAGGATGAGGGTGACAAGCGGGGTAGCAGTGGCGGGCAGCAGGACGTGCAGTCGTTTCATGGAGTTCTCGTTCGATGGCCTGCCGACGGCGCGTTGGCCGACCCGACGACGGCCCCACGACGCGCACGGGAGCCCGGTGGCGTGATCGCCACTCGATGATGTAGGCCGATGGCCCAGCTTGGCGCATCGACTCGCCCCCCGGCAAGGCGCCCAGTTTATGCAGACTTGTCTTCTGCGTGCAAGCGCACCGACCAGCCGACACCCGCGATCAGCAAGGCGATTGCAGCGATTTCGAGTGGGCGGGGCCAGCGCCCGTCGTACACAAAGCCATATGCCAGCGCAAACAGCGTCTCGAACACGATCATCTGGCCCGACAGCGTAAGCGGCAGCCGACGTGAGGCGATGTTCCACAGGTTGTTGCCGATCAGCGACGCGCCCAGTGCCACGGCAGCGTTCACCGCCCAGAACGTGCCCCAGACACGTCCGCCGCCGCTGGCCCAGCTGGTGCCGGCCACGAGTAGGGCAACTGCGGTCAGGGCCGTCGACAGAACGCCGCTCGAAATGCCGTACAGCGCTGACCACTCATTGCTCGAGAAATGCGAGTTGCGTTGCAGGTAGCGCGCGTTGTCCACTGCGTACCAGGTCCAGCTGGCCAGCGCACCGGCTGCGCAGGCAATGCCGGCGATGCGCTGCCAGATCGGTCGAGCGTTGGCTGCAGCCGCAGTGCCATCATGGCCGAACAAGTCAATGTTGATGCACACGATGCCTGCGGCTACCACCAGCAGCGGCCAGATCAGCTGGGAAAGCGGCACGGCGCCGTGGTCACGCCGGCCGAGCACCGTGACGGTGATGGGCAGGATGCCGATGATGAGCGAGGTGGGCGCAACTCCGGCCAGTTGCACGCCAAACGCCACCAGAACGTAATAGACAAGGTTGCCGCTGCAGGATTGCTTGATCAGCGCCAGGCAATCGGCACGGGTGATCTTGCGGGCAATGCGGGGGAGGATGGGGGTGGCGGCAATGGCCGCGATGGCGCCGTAGGCGAGGTAGCGTCCGAGGGTCAGTTCCCAGGGTGAGAACGCTGGCAGCGCGCGGGGCGCAATAAAGACCATGCCCCACATCGCCCCGGCCAGCAGGGCGCACAATACGCCAATTCCCATTCGAACACTCGCGAGGCTGATTCTGCGCGGCCGCTGGCGGCGCAGGGCGCTTGAGGTGCGTGCGCGAAGAAAAATTTATCGAGCATAGCACGGGTTATTACAGGGTGGTGCAAATTCCCGTATAATCCGATTTTGCGCCTAGAGGAAATGGCTATGCGTCTTGTCCAGAAAGCACTCACGTTCGATGATGTGCTGCTCGTCCCGGCTTACTCGGCCGTCCTGCCCCGCGATACGTCCCTTCGCACCAAGCTCACCCGTTCGATCGAACTCGCCATTCCGCTCGTGTCCGCCGCCATGGATACGGTCACGGAAGCGCGGCTCGCCATTGCCATGGCGCAGCAAGGTGGTATCGGTATCGTCCACAAGAACCTGAAGCCGGAAGAACAGGCGCGCGAAGTCGCCAAGGTCAAGCGCTTCGAATCGGGCGTGCTGCGCGATCCGATCACCATCGGTCCGGACATGAAGATCCGCGACGTGATGGCGCTGTCGGCGCAGCATGGCATCTCGGGTTTCCCGGTGCTGGAAGGCACGAAGGTGGTGGGCATCATCACCAACCGCGACTTGCGCTTCGAAGAAGAACTGGACGCCCCGGTGCGCGCCAAGATGACGCCGAGCGAGAAGCTCGTCACCGTCAAGGAAGGCGCCTCGCTGGAAGAGGCCAAGCGCCTGATGAACAAGCACCGCCTGGAGCGCGTGCTGGTGGTGGGCGAGGCTTTCGAGCTGCGCGGCCTGATCACCGTCAAGGATATCCAGAAGGCGACCGAATACCCGCTGGCTTCGAAGGACGAGCGCGGTTCGCTGCGCGTTGGTGCTGCCGTGGGCGTGGGCCCGGATAACGACTTGCGTATCGACCTGCTGGTCAAGGCCGGCGTGGACGTGATCGTGGTCGATACCGCGCACGGCCATAGCCAGGGCGTGCTCAGCCGCGTGCGCTGGATCAAGGACAACTACCCGCAGGTGCAGGTGATTGGCGGCAACATCGCCACGGGTGAGGCAGCCAAGGCGCTGGTCGACCATGGCGCAGACGGCGTCAAGGTCGGTATCGGCCCGGGCTCGATCTGCACGACGCGGATCGTCGCTGGCGTGGGCGTGCCGCAAATCTTCGCCGTGTCCAATGTGGCCGAAGCACTCAAGGGCACCGGCGTGCCGCTCATCGCCGACGGCGGTATCCGTTACTCGGGCGATGTTGCCAAGGCACTGGCTGCCGGCGCACATACCGTGATGATGGGCGGCATGTTCGCCGGTACGGATGAATCCCCGGGTGAGGTGTTCCTGTTCCAGGGCCGTTCGTACAAGAGCTACCGCGGCATGGGCTCGGTGGGCGCCATGAAGGATGGCGCTGCCGACCGTTACTTCCAGGAAGACAACACCGCCAACGTCGACAAGCTGGTGCCCGAAGGTATCGAAGGCCGCGTGCCGTACAAGGGCTCCGCGTTGCCGATCGTGCATCAACTCACGGGTGGTGTTCGCTCGTCGATGGGCTACTGCGGTTGCGCATCGATTGCCGAATGGCACGAGAAGAGCCAGTTTGTGGAGATCACCGCCGCTGGCATGAACGAATCGCACGTGCACGACGTGCAGATCACGAAGGAAGCGCCGAACTATCACCGCGATTGATCAGCAGCCTGATCACCGCAGACAAGATAGAAGGCAAGCAGTACTGCCGCCGGAGCGCGCGGGCGCTCTGGCGAGATTGAACCCGGTGGCCGGAGCACGGGCGGCCACCCGCAACTGGAGACACTGATGAAAGCGCTTTTGCGACTCGTTCTGTTTCTGGATGCGGCTGTCGCACTGTGCGTCGGTCTCGTCCTCCTGGCTTCGCCGATGACGTCCATCTTCGGCGCGCTGCAACTGCCGCAGCCGGAACCGGCAATGTACGGCCAGCTCCTCGGCGTCACGCTGATCGGCTTGGCCTGGTTGCTGTGGCATGCCACCGTCAACGGGCAACTGACCACGGCCGTGGCGCAGGTGATCGGCCATGTGAACCTGGCCGTGGCGGTGCTGGTCATTGCATGGCTGCTGTTCTTCCACTTGCCAGTGGAAGGTGCTGGCCGCATCTGGCTGCCGACGTTTGCTGCGGTGCTGGCGGCGTTCTCCGCCGTGCAGATTCCCGCCTCGCGCCGTGTGCGCACCAATGAGCGCGAGCGTGCACAGAAAGCCCGCGAAGATGCCGCTGCCGAGCGCGAACGCCAGCGCACGGAAACCTCTGAGCGCAAAGAACCCGCCTACATGCCGCCGCCTGGTTACGGCCCCGGCACTGAAGTCGACACGATTGCCGATTCCATTCCTCCACAACATGCACGACAAAGTCCTCATCCTTGATTTCGGCTCGCAGGTCACGCAACTGATCGCGCGCCGCGTGCGCGAGGCGCACGTCTACTGCGAAATTCACCCGAACGATGTGTCCGACGCCTTTGTGCGCGAGTTCGCGCCCAAGGCCATCATTCTGTCCGGCAGCCACGCCAGCACGTATGAAGACCACCAGCTGCGCGCGCCGCAGGCCGTGTGGGACCTGGGCGTGCCGGTGCTCGGCATCTGCTACGGCATGCAGACCATGGCCGTGCAGCTTGGCGGCAAGGTCGAGTGGAGTGACCATCGCGAATTCGGCTATGCCGAGGTGCGCGCCCACGGCCACACCCGCCTGCTCAAGGACATCCAGGACTTCGCCACGCCGGAAGGCCACGGCATGCTCAAGGTGTGGATGAGCCACGGTGACAAGGTCACCGAACTGCCCCCGGGCTTCAAGCTGCTGGCCTCGACGCCGAGCTGCCCGGTTGCCGGCATGGCCGACGAGGCGCGCGGCTACTACGCCGTGCAGTTCCATCCGGAAGTCACGCACACCGTGCAAGGCCGCGCACTGCTCGAGCGTTTCGTGCTGGAGATCGCCGGTGCCAAGCCGGACTGGGTCATGCGCGATCACATCGAGGAAGCCGTTCAGCGCATCCGCGAGCAGGTGGGCGATGAGGAAGTGATCCTGGGCCTGTCGGGCGGCGTCGATTCGTCGGTGGCTGCTGCGCTGATCCACCGCGCCATCGGCGACCAGCTCACCTGCGTGTTTGTCGACCACGGCCTGCTGCGCCTGGACGAAGGCAAGATGGTGATGGACATGTTCGCAGGCCGTCTGCACGCCAAGGTCGTGCACGTGGATGCGTCCGAGCAGTTCCTCGGCCACCTGGCTGGGGTGACCGACCCGGAAGCCAAGCGCAAGATCATCGGCCGCGAGTTCGTCGAGGTGTTCCAGGCCGAGGCCAAGAAGCTGAGCAATGCCAAGTGGCTGGCGCAGGGCACGATCTACCCGGACGTGGTGGAATCGGGTGGTACCAAGACCAAGAAGGCCACGACCATCAAGAGCCACCACAACGTGGGTGGCCTGCCGGAAACGCTGGGCCTGAAACTGCTCGAGCCACTGCGTGACCTGTTCAAGGACGAAGTGCGCGAACTGGGCGTCGCACTCGGCCTGCCGCACGAGATGGTGTATCGCCATCCGTTCCCGGGCCCGGGCCTGGGCGTGCGCATTCTGGGCGAGGTCAAGCGCGAATATGCAGACCTGCTGCGTCGTGCTGACGCTATCTTCATCGAAGAGCTGCGCGGCACCAAGGCGACGGCGCAAGACGCTGCTGCCGGCCTGTGTGCCGAAGCCGATGTCGGCAAGAGCTGGTACGACCTGACCAGCCAGGCGTTTGCGGTGTTCCTGCCGATCAAGTCCGTTGGCGTGATGGGCGATGGCCGCACGTATGACTACGTGACGGCATTGCGTGCAGTGCAGACGACCGACTTCATGACCGCACATTGGGCGCATCTGCCCTACACGTTGCTAGGCCGTGTGTCGAATCGGGTCATCAATGAAGTGCGTGGCCTGAGCCGTGTCGTGTACGACGTGTCGGGCAAGCCGCCTGCGACGATTGAGTGGGAGTGAGGTTGCGCTTCCCCAGGCATTGAGAGGAAAGCCCGCATTGCGCGGGCTTTTTTTTCGTCCAGGAACGCTCTGTAGATGGGGTGCCTGGTGTGTTTTAAAGCATTAACAAACAGTCTTGGTGACGGGCCCGATTTTGCCGTGTTTGGATATACGCAAATTGGAGAGACGAAGAGTTAAGCCGAACGTGGGCGACGCGGATTGGAGAACCGTTGTTTTTCTCGACGCGAGCATCTGCCGTTGTATTTTTTCCAGAGAGCTGTTGGATAATTTTGTGCGCACATGGTCTTCTGAAAATAAGAAGCACCACGGCGACACAAACAGAAGACAGAAGGGCGTGCCGCAAAGTGGCAACGTTCTGCTAAGGAATAATAACAATGGACTTGCTGCGCTTTCTGCTGCGATTGCCCGTTCGGGTCATCGGTTTTCTGTTCTCGTTGATTGCTCGCCTATTGCGGCCGGTATTCGGCAGCGTCGCCTGGTCCGCACCCGCATGGATGCCGGCCACGGCCGCCGCTGCTCGGCGTCGCCCTTGGCACTTCGGTGGGGGCGTCGCCGCATCCATTGCACTGGTGGCGGCCGGCGCGTTCGGCTGGCACTGGTATCAGCATCGCCCGAAGCCCGTGGAGCCCGAGCGCATCACGTTCAAGGTCAGGGCACCTGCCTTGACCAGCTATATGGATGAAGAGGGCAAGCCCAAGGTCACCATCCATCCGCTCGACATTGATTTCTCGCGTTCAGCGGCACCGATCGAACTGGTTGGCAAACCGGCTGGCAACGGTATTTCGATACAGCCCGCGCTGAAGGGCGAGTGGACGTGGCTCAATGACCGCACACTGCGCTTCATGCCGGCCGCCGACTGGCCGATTGGTGCGCATGTTGAGGTCAAGTTCGACGTGCTCCAGGTTTTTGCAAAGCACGTGCTGCTGGCAGACGACCATCTCGAATTCAATGTGCCCGCATTTGACGTGCAGTTTGGCGCCAGCGAGTTCTATCAGGACCCGCAGAATGCCGCGGGCAAGAAGACGATTTTCCCGATCCGGTTCAATTACCCGGTGGATGCAGCACAGTTTGAGAAGCGCATCGCGCTGGAGATGGTCGGCCGCGATGGGAAAACCACCACGCCGCTGCGCTTCAGCATTACCTACGATGCGGCCAAGCTCAATGCCTGGGTGCACTCCCAGCAGCTCGACATTCCACGTGATGATCTGTCGGCGCGTCTGACGCTGGACAGCGGCGTGCGCAGTATCCGAGGCGGCGACGGTACCAAGGCGCCGCTACAGACGGCTGTCCGTGTGCCGGGACTGTACAGCCTGGCCGTCAACCAGCTTGCTCCGACGCTGGTCGACAACGACCGCTACGAGCCAGAGCAGGTACTGCTGGCGGAAATGAGCGGCGCCGTGCGCGGCAGCGATCTGGCGGGCCTGGTCAAGGCCTGGGTGCTGCCCAAGCGCAAGCCTGGCGTCAGCCAGGGCGATGACGAGCCACCGTATCCCTGGAATACCACGGAAGTGGGCGAAGACGTGTTGCGCCAGTCGCAGCCGCTCAAGCTTGAGTTGACGCCGACGGAAGGCGAGTACGCCCCGCTGCAGAGTTTCAAATACCAGGCGCAGCCAGGTCAGCGCGTCTACGTGCGGGTGGATGCCGGCTTGAAGTCGTTCGGTGGTTATGAGCTTGGCAAGCCGGTGCAGCAGGCCCTGACCGTGCCGGACTATCCGAAGCTGCTGCGCTTCATGGCGGACGGCTCGCTGCTCTCCATGAGTGGCAGCAAGCGCATCTCGGTAGTGTCGCGCAACCTGCCGGGGATGAAGCTGGAGATCGGGCGGGTGCGGCCTGATCAGCTTCAGCATCTGGTGAGTTTCAACCAGGGCACGTACGCGCGCCCCCAACTGAGCTACAGCTTTGGCGAGGATCACATCGTCGAGCGCTTCGAGCAGAAGCTCGCCTTCCCGGAAACGGACCCCGGCAAAGCGCACTACGAGGGCGTCGACCTTGGCCAGTACCTGAAGAACGGCAAGCGCGGCGTCTTCCTGTTGCACCTGTCAGGCTATGACCCAGCGGCGGACAAGAAGAAGGCGGATGCAGATCAGGCCAATGGTGATGCCCAGTCGAGCGGCGACACCGACGGCAGCGGTGACACCGAAGCCGGCAACGGCGATAGCGACGGCAACGACGGCCAAGTGCCAACGGACACCCGCCTGATCGTCGTGACGGATCTCGGCATGCTGGTCAAGCGCGCGCTGGACGGCAGCCAGGACGTGTTCGTGCAGTCGATCCGTACCGGGCGCCCGGTGGCGGGTGCGTCTGTGTCGGTGGTGGCGGTCAATGGCCAGACGCTCTATACGCAGACGACCAGTGCCGACGGCGTCGTTCACTTCCCGACTTTCAAGGGCCTGGAGCGCGAGAAGCGGCCGAAGCTGTACATCGTCAAGAAGGGCGAAGACCTGTCGTTCCTGCCGATTGCGAGTTCCGACCGGCAACTTGATTTCTCGCGCTTTGACGTGGGTGGCGAGCGCAACGCGACCAACCAGGGGCAACTGTCGGCGTACCTGTTCTCTGACCGGGGGATCTACCGGCCGGGCGACCAGTTCCATATCGGCCTGATCGTGCGCGCCGCCAGTTGGGCGCGCAGCCCCGCCGGCATTCCGCTGCAGGCGGAGATTGTCGACCCGCGCGGCATGACGGTGAAGCGCCAGCCCGTGACCGTCGATGCCTCGGGCTTTACGGAACTCGACTACACCCCGGCCGAGACGGCGCCCACCGGTACCTGGGCGGTCAACCTCTACATCGTCAAGAACGGCCAGGCCATCGATGCACCGATCGGCAGCACCACGGTGCAGATCAAGGAGTTCCTGCCGGATCGCATGAAGGTCGAGGCCAAGCTGTCGCAGCAGGTGGCCGAGGGCTGGGTCAAGCCGGATCAGCTCAAGGGCATCGTCGATGCGCAGAACCTGTTCGGCACGCCAGCCGCAAACCGCCGCGTAACGGCGTCGCTCACGCTGCGGCCGGCATGGCCGGCGTTCCGCAGTTGGCCGGGTTACCAGTTCTTTGATGCGCGTCGCGCAAAGGAGGGCTATACGACCCAGCTGCAGGACGGCAAGACCGATGAGAAGGGCCATGCGGAATTCGACCTCGACCTGAAGAAGTACGCCGATGCCACGTATCAGCTGTACTTCCAGACCAAGGCATTCGAAGCCGAGGGCGGGCGCAGCGTGGCCGCGAACGCGCAGGGGCTGGTGTCGAACAACCCGTGGCTGGTTGGCTACAAGGCCGTCGACGACCTGGGCTATGTGAAGCGCGGCAGCCCGCGCACGGTCAAGCTCGTCGCCATTGATCCGGGCGCGAAGGCGATCGACCTGAAGGACTTGCGCGCGCAACTGGTTGAGCTGCGCTATGTGTCGGTGCTGACCAAGCAGGATTCCGGCGCCTACAAGTACGACTCGAGGCTCAAGGAGGTGCCGGTCGATGAAAAGCCGCTGGCGATTCCCGCTGCCGGGCTCGACTACGCCCTGCGCACGGACAAGCCGGGCAACTACGCGCTGGTGATCCGCAGCGCAGACCGCACCGAGGTCAACCGCATCCAGTACCTAGTGACCGGGGAGGCCAACGTATCGCGCTCGCTCGACCGCAACACCGAGCTGCAGATCAGCCTGAGCAAGCACGACTACAAAGCGGGCGAGTCAGTGGAGGTGGCCATTCGCGCGCCGTACGCCGGCAGTGGCCTGATCACGATCGAGCGCGACAAGGTCTATGCGCAGGCGTGGTTCCATGCCGACACGACCAGCTCCGTGCAGCGCATCACCGTGCCGGCTGGTTTTGAGGGCAACGGCTATATCAACGTGCAGTACATCCGCGATCCGTCATCCGACGAGATCTTCATGAGCCCGTTGAGCTACGGCGTGGTGCCGTTCTCGGTCAACATGGATGCGCGGCGCAATGGGCTGAAGGTTGAGGCTCCGGCGCTGGTCAAGCCGGGTGAGACGGTCAACTTCAACGTGCACTCCGCGCGGCCGGGCAAGGTGGTGGTGTTCGCGGTGGACGAGGGCATCCTGCAGGTCGCGCACTACAAGCTGGGCGACCCGCTCAAGTACTTCTTCCGTAAGCGCATGCTGGAGGTCGGCACATCGCAGATTCTCGATCTGATCCTGCCCGACTTCGAGAAGCTGATGTCGATGGCCGCGCCGGGCGGCGATGCCGACGACGCGATCGGCCGGCAGCTCAACCCGTTCAAGCGCAAGCGCGACAAGCCGGTGGTCTACTGGTCGGGCATCGTCGATGTGGATGGTGACAAGCGCCTGAGTTACACCGTGCCGGATTACTTCAACGGCAAGCTGCGCGTGATGGCGGTGTCGGTGTCGCCTGATCTGGTCGGCACCTATGAAGGGGCGACCACCGTGCGCGGCGATTTCGTCTTGTCGCCAAACGTGCCGACCACACTGGCCCCCGGTGATGAGGCCGAGGTGAGCGTGGGCGTGGCCAACAACGTGACCGGCGCCGGGGACAAGCCCATGCCGATTGCCGTGACGCTGAAGGTCGGGCCCCAGTTGCAGGTGGTCGGTCCGGCCACGCAGAACGTGACGCTGGCACCCATGCACGAAGGCGTGGCGCTGTTCCGAGTGAAAGCGACTGACACGCTGGGCTCGGGCAACCTAAGCTTTAGTGCGCGCGCGGGCAGTAAGTCTGCGCAGCAGAGCGTGGATGTGTCGATCCGGCCAGCCGCAGCGTTCCGCACGCAGTTGGACGTCGCGCGCATCGACGCGGACAAGAAGGCCAACCTGCCCAACTTGCGGAAGATGTATGACGCCTATGCGGCGCGTGAGGCAAGCATGTCCACCGGACCGCTGGTGCTGTCGCAAGGGCTGGCGTCCTATCTTGTCAACTACCAGCACTACTGCAGCGAACAGGTGGTGAGCGCCGCCGTGCCGCGCCTGTTTGCATCGAAGTGGATGTCGACGCCATCGCTGCGTAACGCCCTGGCGCCGCAACCTGCCGACGACAAGGGGGCGAATGCCGCGTCGATCGCGCAGTTCCTGGACGTTTTGCGTGCACGACAAAACGGGCAGGGTGGCTTTGGCGTGTGGACGGCAACGCCGGATGCTGACCCGTTCGTGTCGGCCTACACGATGCACGTGCTGATCGGTGCGCGCGAGCATGGCACGACTGTGCCGAAGGAGATGCTCGACGCCGGCACCGCGTACCTGCAGCAGCTTGCGGCCAACGACCGTCTCGGTACGCTCGATCAACTGCGGCAGCGCGCCTACGCCGTCTACCTGCTGACGCGCCTGGGCAACGTCACGACCAACAGCCTGGCTGCGGTGCAGAAGCGCCTGCAGGATGCCTTCCCGAACGAGTGGAAGAGCGACCTGGCCGCGGGCTGGCTGGCCGCGTCGTATCAACTGCTCAAGCAGGACAAGGAGGCCAACAAGCTGATCGCCGGGCCGCAGGAGGTGCTGGAGCGCAAACCGTCGCGCGACGAGCCCTATGCCTATGGTTACTACATCGATCCGCTGACGCGCGACGCCAGTGTGCTGTACCTGCTGGCCAAGCACTTCCCGGAGCGCGCGCAGGCGTTGCCGCCGCGTGTGCTGGACAACCTTGCCGGGCCGGTGCAGCACAACCGCTACAACACGCTGTCGTCCGCCATGACCATCCTGGCGCTGGACGCCTATGCCTCGCAAAACGCCAGCGGGCTGGACAAGCTGGCGATTGAGGAGGTGCGCCCGGATGGCAGCGCGAAGGACATCTCCGCGGTTCAGGGCAGCGTGATGCGCTCAGGTTCGTGGAGCGCAGCAGCGTCGCAACTGCGCTTTGTCAATGGCAGCAGCCTGCCTGCGTGGCAGATCACGAGCCAGTCGGGTTACGACCGTACCGCATCTACGCAGGCGATCAAGAACGGCCTCGAGATCATCCGCGAGTACACCGATGCGAACGGCAAGCCGCTGGACAAGGTCACGCTCGGCCAGGAGATCGACGTGCACCTGAAGATCCGCGCGACCGACAGCAAGAGCCTCGGCAACGTGGCGATTGTCGATCTGCTGCCGGGTGGTTTCGATCCGGTCACCACTCCGCCGCCAGCAACCGATGCGGCAGATGGTGACGGGCAGGGTGACCAGAATGCAGCGGCCAATGCTGCGCCGGCGCCGTGGCGTTCACCGGTAGGGTTGCCGGGCTCCAGCTGGCAGCCGCAGTATGCGGACGTGCGCGAGGACCGCGTGGTCATCTACGGCACAGCCACCGCCGATGTGGGCGAGTTCGTCTACCGGATCAAGGCGACCAACGCCGGCCGCTTCATCGTGCCGCCGGCCTATGGCGAGTCGATGTATGACCGGCGCGTGCAGGCGCAGGCCGCGGGTGGTGCTGCGCTCAACGTGGTGCGGGCACCGTAACGTGGTGCGGGCGTTGGGCGGCTGGCTGGTTCGCTGGCAGAACTGGCTGGTCGGCGCCTTGCTGATTGGGGCGGTGCTGGGCGCTTGCCGGCTGTGGCCGCATCCGCCGCTGCGCGACTGGAAGCCTTCGTCGATCGCGGTGCTGGATGATCAGGGCCGACTGCTACGGCTCGCCCTCGCCAAGGACGACCGCTACCGGCTGTGGGTGCCGCTCGATCAGATGTCGCCGCAGTTGGTCGAGGCGGTGCTGTTGCACGAAGACCGCTGGTTTCACTGGCACGCGGGCTTCAACCCGTATGGGCTCGCGCGCGGCGCCTGGGTGACCTACGTGCGCGGCGGCAATCCGCAGGGGGGCTCCACCATCACCATGCAGCTTGCGCGCTCGCTGTGGCAGCTCAACACGCGCACGCCGCTGGGCAAGCTCAAGCAGGTGGCGCGGGCTGTGCAGCTGGAGCTGTTCTATTCCAAGCGGCAGATTCTTGAGGCCTACCTGAACGATGCGCCATACGGCCGCAACGTCGAAGGCGCAGGAACAGCCAGCCTTGCCTATTTCGACAAACCTGTCGCCAACCTGACTTTGCCCGAAGCGCTGGCACTGGCCGTGATTCCGCAAGACCCAGTGCGCCGGCTGCGTGGGTTGCCGACGCAGGATCAGATCAACCGGCAGCTCACCACCGCGCGCAACCGGCTGTATGCGCGCTGGCTCCAACTGCATCCGCAAGACGCCGCCTTGCAACCGCTGTTTGCTTTGCCGTTTGCGTTACGGCCGCTGATGGCCCTGCCGTTCGAGGCGCCGCACGCTGCCGACCAGATCCTGGCGGCACGCCGCGCACTGGGCGACTGGAACGGCGCCGACAACCGCGATGCTCGCGTCGTGACAACCATCGATCTTGATCTGCAGCATGTGCTGGAGCGCCAGATCAACCGCTATGTCGCGCGCAACGGCGGGCGGGGTATCCGCAATGCGGCGGCGCTGCTGGTGGATACGCGGGACATGGGCGTGAAAGCGCTGGTGGGGTCGGCCAACTTTTTCGACCGAACGATCCAGGGGCAGGTCAACGGTACGCTGGCGCGCCGCTCGCCTGGGTCGACACTCAAGCCGTTCATCTATGGATTGGGTTTCGACCAGGGCGTGCTGCACCCGCAGACCGTGCTGCGCGATGTGCCGACCTCGTTCGGGCCGTACTCGCCGGAGAACTTCGATGGCCACTTTCTCGGCCCGATCACGGCAACCGACGCGCTGAACCGCAGTCGCAACATTCCAGCCCTGTGGGTGGCATCGAAACTCCACGAGCCCGATCTCTACCGGTTGCTGCAGCAGGCCGGTGTGAGCCGGCTGGCGAGCCCGCAGCACTACGGCCTTGCGCTGGTGCTGGGCGGTGGCGAGGTCACCATGCAGGATCTGGCCGGCCTGTATGCCACGCTGGCCAACGGCGGTTTGTTCAAACCGCTTCGCCTGCGCGCAGATGCCCCCACCGTGCCAGGCAAGCGCCTGTTGAGCGCTGAAGCCAGCTTCATGGTGACGGACATGCTGCGCCAGCACCTGCGTCCGGATGAAACCAGTGGCGCCCAGCCTTCACGCCTGCCGGTGTACTGGAAGACCGGTACGTCATGGGCATTTCGCGACGCGTGGACAGCGGGTGGTTTCGGCCCCTATGTGCTGGTGGTGTGGGTGGGCAATTTCGACAACACCGGCAACGCCTCCTTCGTTGGCGTGGATGCGGCGGCGCCGTTGTTCTTCCAGATCGTTGATGCACTCCAGGCCGAGCAGCCGCAACTGACGGAGCCGTTGCGACGCATTCCACCGAACGTCAAACGCGTGCAGATCTGCCTGGCCAGCGGTGACTTGCCTAACCAGTGGTGTCCGCAAACCGGCTCGACGTGGTTTATTCCGGGCGTTTCGCCGATTCGCGTCAGCAGCGTGCATCGCCCTGTCATGATTGACGACGCCACTGGGCTTGCGGCCTGTCCGCCCTATACCGATAAGCGCACGCACCAGGAAATCTACGAGTTCTGGCCGACAGACCTGCAGCAGGTGTTTACGCAGGCGGGCATCCCGCGCCGCAAGCCGCCGCAGAACCCGGCGTGCCGCGGTGCCGGAACGGTGGAGGGCGATCCGCCGCAGATCACCTCACCGGTGCGCGGCAGCGTGTATGCCGTGCGGATCAAGCAGTCGGCCGAAACGCGCATTGCATTCAACGCGACCGCCGATGCCAGCGCGCATGCACTGTACTGGTTCGTCAACGACGCCTATGCCGGAAAGACGGCGGCCGGTGAAGTCCTGTTCTGGCAGCCGCCGACTGCGGGTGACTACAACGTGCGCGTGGTTGATGACCACGGCCGGAACGATCAGCGGCGGTTGCAGGTGCAGCTCGTTGAGTAGCCGTTGATGCGGTGCGTGATCCGCATCAGCAAGGGCAAGAAAGCTCGCAGCGCAACCCAGTCAACCGACACACGCTCGAAGTGCCGAGGGTTCCGGTGCCTCTACGTAACACGCCTCCACGGAGGCCTTGTCTTCATCGGACGGTGCGGGCCGAGCGTAGAAGTACCCCTGCGCTTCGGTGCAGCCTGCCTGACAGATCATCCTGACGTGCGCCTGCGTCTCCACGCCTTCGGCCACGGTGGTTACACCGAGCTGGCGGCCCAGATCGGCGATGGCCTTGACCAGCACCGCGCTGTCAGAACGCTCGGGCAGGTCGCAGACGAACGAGCGGTCGATCTTGATCTTGTCGAATGGGAAAGCGCGCAGATGCGCCAGCGATGAGTAGCCGGTGCCGAAGTCATCGAGCGCGACACGTACGCCCATGTTGTAGAGCTGGCGCAGGTCTTCAAAGCTCTCCGCCTCGTTCTGGATGAGGGCGGTTTCCGTGACTTCAATCTCCAGGCGGTCGGCCGCGAGGCCCGAGTCGAGCAGGGCGGCGCGCACCGTCTGCGCCAGCGTCGCCTTGCCCAGTTGCATGGGCGAGATATTGACAGCGACACGGGCACCGTCCTTCCAGCGCGTCGCTTCACGACAGGCCTGGTGGAGTACGAAGCGGCCGAGCTGGTCGATGAGGCCGCTCTGCTCGGCAATCGGCACGAACTCCGCCGGCGGGACCCAGCCGCGCTCCGCGTGGTGCCAGCGCACCAACGCCTCGCGCGCGGTCACGTCACCGGTCTCGAGATTGATGATCGGTTGATAGAAGACGAACAGCCGGTCCTGGCTCTCCAGCGCGGCGCGCAACTGGGCTTCCAACCGAGCGCGTTCCTGGATGCAGGTTTCCATGGCAGTGCTGAACAGGCGTGCTGTGCCCTTGCCGGCCGCCTTGGCGGCATAGAGCGCGATGTCGGCGCGCGAGAGCAGGTTCTCGGCATCCTGACCATGCGCAGGCGCCAGCGCAATGCCGACCGATGCCCCGATCCGCACGCTCTGGTCGACGCCGAGCGGGTACGGTGCGCTGAGGGCTGTGATGATGGCGCAGGCCAGCGCGTT
Source organism: Ralstonia sp. A12 (assembly GCF_000801955.1). Classification (GTDB taxonomy): domain Bacteria; phylum Pseudomonadota; class Gammaproteobacteria; order Burkholderiales; family Burkholderiaceae; genus Ralstonia. The sequence goes on along the minus strand of NZ_JSZO01000001.1, from coordinate 229,523 downwards.
GGCGTGATCCGCATCGTCGTGCGACACGAGCACGGCAAACTCATCACCACCTAAGCGCGCGATGGTTGAACTGGCGTGGTTGCAGACCGCGCACAAGCGCGCTGCGACCTGCTCCAGCAGCGCATCCCCCGCGCGGTGGCCCTTGGTGTCGTTGACGAGCTTGAAGCCGTCCAGGTCGATATACAGCAGCCCGAGGCGGGTCTCCGGTATTGCCAGGCGGGCATCCAGCTCTTCCCGGAAGTTGGTGCGATTGGCCAGCCCGGTGAGCATGTCGTAATGGGCAAGCTGGCGGATGCGGTTTTCGGCCTCCACCTCCTTGGTCACCAGCCCCCAGGTGAGCATGGGGCCGATGTAGCTGCCGTCGTTGGCGTGCACGGCCGAAATCTTCAGGTCCAGGACTTCCGGCCCAAGCTGCACGCGCGTGTTGTAGGGCAGGTTGGTTGGGTCGGCAAGCAACCGGCGCTGTACCTCCGGATGGGCGTGGAAGATATCAATCGAGGTGCCGAACGAGGCGTCTGGTCTAACCGGCAGCAGATGCGCGATCCGATCGACCAGGCGCTTGGAGGTGTTGTTGGCGTAGTTGATGGTGAACGTGTCCGGCTTGACCGTCATCACCGCGATCGGCATGTCGTCGATCATGTGCAGCAGGCGGCCTTGTTCCGCCTCTCGGCGGCGGGCCTCGGTCTGTGCGTTCACCATGAGCGTGAAGTCCCGATAGTTGATCATCAGGATGACCAGCAGACCAAACGACACGAGGGCCATGTTGATGGCAATGGCCACAAACGTGGGTTGCCCCGTCGCCGCGAAGAACGCGATGAATGCGCCATTGACGATCACCGTGACCGTGACGGCGGCCGGGCGCAGATGCATCAGACAGAAGATGCAGGCGATCACGGTGATGGCCATGTAGAAGGCCAGGTAAGAGCGCGTATAGGGATCGCCATAGTGAAACAGCGCCAGCGACCAGGTCGTGAACGACACGGCGATGACACTCGCCAGCCGGTTGGTGCGTTGGAGGGCGCTGAGCGCAAGCTCAGGCGTTGGGTCGATGCGTCTGGATCGCCACCAGTGCGTCACACGCACGGCGCAGGCCGCGGTGAGCAGCAGCGGAATCCCGATCGACAGCCAGACAGGGGTAACGGCGCGGAAGGTCAACGCGACGGCCCAGGTGCTGGTGATGAGGATGAAATACATCATCGGCAACTGGCGCGAGAACGCGCGGTACTGCGCTTTGAGCAGCTCGGGGTTGTCCGAGGACACCCCCATGAAGTGAATGGCGGTGCTCGCAAACGTTCTGATGTTCATGGAACGCTCCAGGGTTCGAAACGGTCGGGGTGCGAGCAGGACTCCGACACGATGGGCAACGACAGAGCACTAGGTCGGGGCAGGGCCCAGGGCATATGCGGCAGTTGCAGCGTGAATTGGCGTGACGACCATGAACGGCGCTATCCCAGAACCGGTCGGCGACAGGGGGGGGGCAGCGGCATGGCACTTCTTTTGGGTGTGACAGGGCGGCCATGTGTTTGACATGGCCTATGCAAAAGAAGCGGACGATTCGTCCCATTCTGCATAGCACGTTCGTATGAGGGGCCACGGCCAGAAAGGACTAGGCCTTGCATGAAGGGCGGCGCTCCCACGACGCCCCGCCTGCTGGCGCGATGCACCGCCAGATAGCGATATGCACGGGTTCGTGATCTCAGGACGTGCCTTGCCCCAACGTCGGCTGTGCTTGCTGAGGCAGATGAATCTGCTGTCGCATCACATAGATGGCAACGGCGGCCGAAAGCAAGCCTGAAAGCGCACCCACCCCGAGCGACCAGCGCGGCCCGAGATGGTCTGCCACCCAACCCACGATCGGCGCGCCAATGGGGGTGCCGCCCAGCGCGATTGCCACGCGCAACGCCATGACGCGACCGCGCATGGCCGGCTCGGTGGAGAGCTGCATCAGGCTGTTGCTCGTATTGGTAAACGTGAGTGCAGCGATGCCTGTGAGGACCAGCGCCGCCGCAAATAGCCAGTAGCTCGGTGCGATGGCTGCCAAGGTGCAGCCCAGGCCAAACATTGCCGCACCGATCAGCAGCGATTTGAACTCAGGGCGCTCACGACCGGCGGCGAACAGCGCACCGGACATCGTGCCCACTGCCATCATTGACGACAGCACGCCATAGCCGCGCGCATCCGAATGAAAGACGCTCGCCGCCATCGTCGAGATGAAGATCGGGAAGTTCAGCCCGAACGTGCCGATCAGGAACAGCATGACCAGCATGGCCTTGAGGTCGGGGCGGGCCCACACGTAGCGGATGGCCTCGGCGAAACCGCCTTCTGAACGCCGTGCCCGCGCATTGGGCCGCAGCTCGGACTTGCGCAGGAAGAACAGCGAAGTCAGCACGGCAATGAATGAGAGCCCATTGGCCAGGAACGCCCAGCCTGTGCCGATGGTGGCAATGGCGATGCCGGCCGCCGCGGGCCCCACCATGCGCCCCGCATTGAATGATGTCGAGTTGAGCGCCACCGCATTGGGCAAGTCGCCATCGCCCACCAGTTCCGCCACGAACGTCTGGCGCACCGGCGCATCAAACGCCGATGCGCAGCCAGACAGAAACGCGAGCAGATAGACGTGCCAAAGCTGAACCGCGCCGGTCACGGTCAACAGCCCCAGTATCAACGCCAGCACGCCCGACGTCGCCTGGGTGGCCATCAGCAGCTTGCGCTGGTTGTAGCGGTCTGCGGCAACGCCCGTCCAGGGCAGCAGCAGAAGCTGCGGCCCGAACTGCAGCGCCATCACCGTGCCCACTGCAGATGCGTTGTGGTGGGTGAGCTGGGTCAGAACCAGCCAGTCCTGAGCGGTACGCTGCATCCACGTCCCCACGTTGGAGACCAGCGAGCCCGCCGCCCAGAGGCGGTAATTGAAAACACGCAGTGAACGGAAGACGCCCGTTGACGATGTACTACTCATTGGCGTTGTGGCAGGTTGCCGCCGTTGAAGCGGCCAAAGCGTCGCGCCAACGGCACGCTGAGGGCCAGGATGCCCAGGCCGAGTGCAGTGGCATCCGCCGTGTCTCGCAGGTTGAAATCCCCCACGCGGAGAACGAGCACATAGCCGACCACCAGGTTGAACAGGCTCCAGAGCACGTTCACGGTCGAGGACGAGAGCCCCTCACCACGCGGCGTTGCAAACGGACTTTGAAACGGCCTGCCGGCGATGCCGAACACGAAATGCGGCACGGCGTTGGCAAGGAATGCGCCGCCGAAGAACCACGATACGAGATGCAGTGATGCCATGTCAGGGGCTCCTTGGTCAGAAGTCAGAATTCGGCAAGCCGTTGCAGCAGCCTGATGGCGCGCGCCAGTTCCGCTTGTTCCTCAGCTGATAGTTGGGCTTGCAGTGCACGGAAGAGCCAGTCGTCCTTGGCGGCGCGGCTTTCCTTGAGCACCCTGCGGAAGCCGGGCGTCAGCTCGATGAGCGTCTGCCGCCCGTCAGTCGGGTCCGGCTTGCCCGCAACCGCCCCCATCCCCTCCAGTCCCGCAACGGTGACGCGCATGGACTGCGGTTTCACGCTCTCGGCACGGGCAAGCGCAGAAACCGTAGCAGGGCCGTCACGGTCCAAGCGCAGGAGAACCGACTTTTGTGCGTGGGTGAGATCGTTCGGATGCACTTGCTCGCGCAACCGTCGGGACAGCTTGCCCAGGGCAATGCGTAGATCACCCGCGAGTGACGCCGGCGGGGAGGGATCATTCGAGGACGGTGATTTGGCCATGCGCGAAGCATAGCATTAATGCAGTTTAACTGTGCAGTTTGACTGTAATGTTTGGCGTGGCGCACAAAGACGAAAAGCCCGCAGTGACGCGGGCTTTTTCATGGGGGCGGCGGGCGTTACTGGAAGTCCAGCGTGTCTTCCACCTTGGTGATCTTCCACCCATCGTCCAGCTTGCGCAGGAAGACAAGCACGCTCACCTTGTCTTTCGAGCCGAACGTGACCGGTACGACGGCAACACCCTCCAGCAGGATCGGGGCGCGGGCCACGGTGTGTTCGGTCCAATCCTTCTCGTCGTAGTCCTGGACTTTCATGAAGTAGTCGGTATCACCCGGCAGTTCGTTGCGGCGGTAGGCGTCGCGCAGGCGGTCCACCGTGTCTTTCGCAACGTAGGTGTAGATGCCGCTGTCTGTGAGCGGGTAGACCGACTTGGTTTGCAGCTTGATGTACCACGCGTAGAACGCCTTCGTATCGGCTTCCGGCGTGGCGGCCTTGCCTTGTGCCATGACGGCCTGCATGCCGAGCATGCCGATTGCCAGAACCAGCCATGCCAGCACCCTGGAAAGTCGTGTCTTCATGGCGGCCCTCAGTCGTCGTGGCGATAGATTTTGTAGGCGGGCTGCGCGGTCCGATAGGCCGGTCCGGGGTAGAAACCCTGCTCACCTGCGTTCTGCGTGAAATCGGATACCCATACCGTGCCGTTATAGATCGCCATGTGCCCGGACGGATGACCCGGTGCCGGCTGGATGACGACGATGTCGCCCTTGCGCGGGGCGGTCAGTACGGTGTGAAAGCCGGCGTCTTCGAGGACGGGGCCGTAGTCCTTGGCGTAGTGGGTTCGTCCAAGCGTTGCGCCGCCCCATTCGAGGGCCTTGCGTACATACTTTGCGCAGTTTCCGGTGCTGTTCGGTTGCACGTGGCTGTCGGCGTAGTTGGCGGCGCGGTTTCCATCGTAGGGCATCGTGTCTCTCCTGAAAGACGAGTGCGGGCGCGGTCATCGTACAAGGAGTGCTTCGGCGGAATGTTATGGGGCTTTCAAATAGGCGAGCGCGCAACAAAGAAAAATGCCCGCGCGATGGCGGGCTTCATGCTAGGGCTCCGGTTTGGCTATTCGGCGGCGCTATCGGCCGGCGTTTTCGCGCCTTTTCCGGGGCGGCGTACGGCTCGAATCTTCCCAGTGGTGCCGCCGCCGCAGAAGAATTGATCCGTCCCATTTGATTCAAGCCCCGACACGCCTACGCCTGTCGGCATGTCGATCTGCTCGAGCACTTCGCCCGTGCGCGGATCGATGTGTCGGATATCGCTTTCATCGCCTTCCCAGGTGGCATGCCAGAGTTCGCCGTCGACCCAGGTGACGCCGGTCACGAAGCGGTTCGACTCGATGGTGCGCAGCACTGCGCCGGTTTCGGGGTCGATCTGGCGGATCTTCTTGTCCCGATAGTGGCCGACCCAGAGCGTGCCTTCTGCCCAGGCGAGCCCGGAATCACCGCCGGCGCCTGGGGCAGGAATGGTGGCAAGCACTTTGCCCGTTTGCGGGTCGATCTTGTGGATGCGGTCTTCGGCGATCTGGAACAGGTGCCGCCCGTCGAAGGCGGTGCCGGCATGGGCGGGCACGTCAATCGCGCGTAGCGCTTCACCGCTGGCCGGATCGACTTCCTGCACATGGCCGCCGGCGGCAAACCAGACATGCTGGCCGTCGTATGTCACGCCACCTACGTTGTCAGCCCCCGGGAACGGGCCATATTCGCGCACGATTTCGGCGGCGGATCGTTTCATGTTCTTGTCCTGTGGATTCGGTTGTGGAGTCTTCATCCTAGCCACTCGGCAGCGGCGCGGGGAGTAACAAGGTGGTCGCGAATCCGGGCACCGGTGGCGTCATCCAGCGGCGCGCGCGCCCATGACCGAAGAACTGCACCTTGCCGGCCGTCGCCAGCGCATCGAGCGAGCGCTGCACGGTGCGCTGGCTGCTGCCCAGCGCAAGCGCCAATGCCGAGCTGGACCACGATTCCCCATCCGCCAGACACGCGAGCACGGCCGCATGCGGCTCCTCAACAGGCTGTGCCAGCACGACAAGCTCGCGAGCGCGCCGTGGCCGCAGTGCGAATCCGTGCTTGGTTGCGCTCACCGTTGCCAGATCGCCGAGTGCCGTGCGCAGCCGCCCGATCTCGACACGCAGGCGCACGCGATGCGATTCATCGGCGTGTTTGGCGCGGAATGCGCGGGCGATGAGCGTGTCTCTTGGCACGTCTGCCGGCCACGCTTCGGCCAGCGCGCGGGCAAGGGTGAACAGCACCGGTCGCGTGGCGAGCGAAACCACGGTATCCGTTTCGCGCACGGCAAGGCGGCACGCATCCACAACGAGCACCTTCGATGCGAACAATGCTTCCACCGCTTCGAGCCGGAGGATGCGTTCGTCGCCGCGCGAAATCAGGCGGGCGGCGGGCGCATTCAGGGCGAGGGCGGCGCTTTCCACTTCCGCCGTCAATGCGGCAATGCCGGCCTGGCGCGCGGCGCGCTCAGCATGCGCAAGTGCCGCACGTGCGGGCGCCGTTTGCAGACGACGCAGCGCAATGCCTGCAATGACCAGTTCATGCGCGGCCCGCAATACAGGCGGCAGGGCGGCAGGGTTCTGCCCCTCCAGCATGTGCTCGGCATCGTCCAGCCGGCCGATGAGGAGAAGGCGTCGAATGTGGAGGTAGCGCGCGTGCGCGGCGTTGACGTGATCGCCGTGCGCTTCGAGCGTGACACGCGCTGCGTCCAGCGTTTTCTCGGGCCAGCCAAGGTCTCGGGAAGCCAGCGCGATTTCGGCTTCAGCGACGATGCAGCGCGCGCGGGCCAGCGCTTCTCTTGAGCCGAAGGCGCGTGCTGCGCGACGCAGCAGCAGCTTGGCGCGGGCCAGGTCACCAAGCTGTGCCATGGCGATGCCGCGCAGCGCGAGCGCGGCGGCATCGTCGCGCAGCGCGACGCGGTTCAGTGCTCCAAATGGATCACCGGCAGCGAGTGCGCGCGCTGCGGCTGTGATCAGTGAATCCATTCGAATCCCGCCACACTTGTCACTCCCGCCGTTTGAGGTCGGCGCCTAATCTAGCACACGACCACTCACCCAAATGGAGGCAAGCATGAGTGCAACACACCCCACAGCAACCCGCGCAACCTGGCTCGCAGAGCGCATTGAATTGCTCAAGGCAGAGAAGGAACTCACCCGTCGCAGCGACGAGCTGGCACGCCGCCGGCAAGCACTGCCGTGGGTCCGCATCGACAAGCACTATCGCTTTGAAACCGAGAGTGGCAGCGCCTCGCTGGCCGATCTGTTTGGCGGGCGCTCGCAGTTGCTCGTCTATCACTTCATGTTTGGGCCGGACTACAAGGCGGGCTGCCCGTCGTGCTCGATGATTGCCGACGGCTTTGATGGATTCGTCACGCATCTGGCAAACCACGACGTCACGCTGCTGGCCGTGTCACGCGGGCCGCTGGCCAAGCTGATGGAGTATCGCGAACGGATGGGCTGGTCCTTCCCGTGGGTGTCGTCGGTGGGCACCGATTTCAACTACGACTTCAACGTCTCCATCACGGAAGACCAGCAGCGCGCCGGCAGCGCCGACTACAACTACGTGCGCGGCAGTCACGTCATGGACGCCTCGGACTTGCCCGAGCCCGTGCAGCAGTTCGCGAACATGTGCGGCACCGATGCGCCGACCTATGTGCGCGACCGGCCCGGCATGAGCGCGTTCGTGCTGGAAGATGGCGTCGTGTACCACACGTACTCCACCTATGCGCGTGGGCTCGATGGCTTGTGGGGCGCGTATCAATGGCTCGATCGCGCACCGCTGGGTCGCAACGAAACCGGTGTCTGGTGGCGTCGCCATGACGAGTACGCTCAGCAGCGTTGAGCTGCCACGCGAGCGTGCAGTGTCCGAGCGCGGTTTCCTGGCCGCCTCGGCGCTGCTGTTCGTCACCAGCGCAGCCGCGACGGTGGCGTGGTGCCGCTCCATGTCGGCCATGAACACGATGCCGATGGGCTGGATGCCGATGTGCGGCCAAACGTGGTTGACCTTTGGCGCATCGTTCATCGGCATGTGGGCGGTGATGATGGTCGCGATGATGCTGCCGTCATTGCTGCCGATGTTGCGGCAGTATCGGGTGGTGCTGCGTGCAGCGGGCACATCGAACCTTGATGCGCTGACGGCGTTGGCAGGTACCGGGTACTTCGCGATCTGGTCGGCGATCGGCGTCGCGGTCTTTGCGCTGGGCGCTGCGCTGGCGGCAGTTGAAATGACATGGCCGACACTGTTGCGCGCTGCGCCTGCGGCGACCGGCGTCATCGTTGTTGCCGCCGGTGTGCTGCAAATCAGCGTGTGGAAGGCGCGTCAGCTTGCGCAATGCCGTGAGGCGCTAGGGCCGGGCAACACATCTCGCACAAAGGCGGGCGCAGCGTGGCAATACGGTCTGCACATGGGCATGCGTTGCGCGCGTTCCTGTGCGGGCCTGACAGCAATGCTGCTGATGATGGGCGTCATGGATCTGCGCACCATGGCGGCCGTGTCCGTGGCAATTGCGCTGGAACGCCTTGCCCCAAACGGAGAGATTGTCGCGCGCAGCGTCGGCGCGATGGCCATCGCGGCCGGTTTGCTCCTGACGCTGCGTAGCGCGTGCGTTACATGACGGCGCCGAGTTGCCACGGTACGAACTCGTTGTCGCCCAGACCGTTGAGCTCGCTCTTGGTGTGTGTGCCTGAGGCGGTGGCCAGCATCAAATTGAACAGGGCTTCGCCGGCCTGCGCAATGCTGAGGTGGCCATCGACGATGCCGCCGCAGTCGTAGTCCATGTCGAGTTCCATGTGCCGGAACAGCGTACTGTTGGTGGCGAGCTTTAAGGACGGCACCGGCTTGCAGCCGTAGGTGGAGCCACGGCCCGTTGTGAAGCAGATCAGGTTGGCGCCTCCCGCGACCTGGCCGGTGGCTGAGACGGGGTCGTAGCCTGGTGTGTCCATGAAGACGAGACCATGCGTCTGCACGGGCTCGGCGTACTCATACACCGCCATCAAGCCGCTGCTGCCACCCTTGGCGACCGCACCGAGAGATTTTTCCAGGATGGTCGTGACCCCGCCGGCCTTGTTGCCGGGCGAAGGGTTGTTGTTCATGTCAGCGCCCAGCGTGCGGGTGTAGTCCTCCCACCAGGTCAGGCGGGCCATCAGTGCATCGGCGACGGCGGGTGTGGCGGCGCGCGCGGTCAGCAGGTGTTCCGCGCCGTAGATTTCGGGCGTTTCAGACAGCACCGCCGTGCCCCCATGCCTCACCAGCAAATCGACCGCCGCACCAAGCGCGGGGTTGGCGCTGATGCCGGAATAACCATCCGACCCGCCGCATTGCAGGCCCACCGTCAGTTGGCTCGCGGGCACGGTGCTGCGCTGGGCCTGATTGGCGATCAGCAGCATGTCGCGCAGCATGGCCTGGCCAGCCGCGATGGCGTCGCGCGTACCACCTTCCTCCTGGATCGTCAGCGACGCGAACAGCCCGGGCGCGCGTGCCCCGAGCATCTGCACCAGCGGTGCGACCTGGTTGACCTCGCAGCCCAGGCCGACCACCAGCACGCCGGCAAAGTTCGGATGATCGGCATAGCCGCGCAGCGTGCGCTGCAGCAGCGTCAGCCCTTCACCATTGCCCGCCATGCCGCAGCCGCTGCCGTGCGTGATGGCGACCACACCATCGACATTCGGGAACGCAGCCACCTCTGCCTGCGCCGCCTGAGCGATGTGTCGGCAGACGGTCGCCGAGCAGTTCACGCTGGCGATTACGCCGATGAAGTTGCGCGTGCCGACGCGGCCGTCTGCACGCACGTAGCCCTCGAACGTGGCGGGCGCATCCACCGGCACGGTCGCGCGGTAAGCGTGGCCGGCGTTGTGCTCGGCAGCAGAACCGGTCATGCCGACGTTGTGTACGTGCACGTGCTCGCCTGCGCGGATTGGCGCCGTTGCCACGCCGATGACCTGCCCGTACTTGTGCACCGGTTGCCCCGCCGCGATGTCGCGCAACGCAACTTTGTGGCCGGCGGGAATGGGGGCGAGCGTGACGAGTGCGGCGTCGAGCGCAGTGCCCGGCTCCAGCGCAATGCGTGCGACAGCCACGTCATCGTCGGGGGCGAGGAGGATCAAAGAATGGTGGGGCATGGTGCTTTGCGGGTTCAGTTCGGATTGGCCAACGCGTCATTCAGGCGAGGCTGGGCTACGTCCAGGCCCAACTGCAGTGTCAGCGCAATGATGGGCACCAGGCGGCGCTGCTTTTTTTGCACGTGGTTCTGCGCGATGTCTGCCACGCGGTGCGCGAGATACGGGTTCAGCAGCCGTTCGCGTAGTGAGATCAGATACGCCTCGGCGGCCTCGCGCTTGCCCAGGGCTTCGAACACCGGGACGATCTCGTCGCGCCAGAGGGCTTCCAGCTCCGGCCGCAAGTGCGGATGGGCCATGGCTTGTGCCACGGTCAGGTCTGCGGGGTGCGCATCTGCGCGCCAGCGCTCGGCCAGGAAAGTGTGGCCGGCATTGAGTAGGAAGAGCTTGAGCCGTTCGTGGTGGTCAAGCTCATCCGTCAACACGATGGCCGGGTGGGTGCAAGGCAGCACCAGCCGCGACTGACGCTCGATTGCCCACAACGCGTAGGGCTCGGCCACTGCCCCCACCGGGTGCAAGGCTTCGGAGACGATGCGATCGACCAGCGAGTTGGCCCACACGCAATGCATGCGCAGCCAATCGATGAACGTTGCCGGCAGCGCCCATTGCTCTGCCAACGTGCACACCACCGCGCAGAGCGTGTCGCCATTGCGCTCGATCAGTTCACATGGAAATAGCGATAGTGGCGCTTCGGGTTGCCGCAGCCAGCGGCCATGCAGCAGCGCGACGAGCTTGGCGGGAAAGCTGTGCGGCACGCGCGATGGATCGAGCAGCAGGCCGGCATCGTCGCGGGGGTCGAGCTGGTAGCCCTGGTCAGCGGTGTTGGAGACCACCACCCGCACGTGCGATGCCATCGCCTCGCGCAGTTGTACCCAGTCGGCATCGGCCTGGAGCGCGCGGTGCACGGCGCGGCAGGTGATCACGTCGTCGATGGGCGCGCCGTCTTTCAACCCGCGAATGCGCACCGGGTATCCCGCGCCACTCGCCAGTGCTGCCACCCGCGCCGTGCTAGCCGGGTTAGCGGTGGTCTGCACGACAGTGATGCCGCCCAGTGCCTGCCCGGCATCGAACGCTTCCGACACGAACAGATCGACATGTGCCTGCAGGAAGCGGCTCGTGCCGAACTGGAGGATGGGCTCCGTCATGCGCTCAGCACTCCACGATGGCTTTGACCACGCCTGCGGCCGGGTCGAGCAAGGTCTTGAAGCGCTCCGGCACCTCTGCCAATGCCATGCGGTGCGTGTTCAGCGCGGCCGGAATGTGGCCCGCGCGCATGGCGTCGAGCACGGTCTCGAAGTCTTCCGTGGTGGCATTGCGGCTGGCGAGCAGCGTGGTCTCGCGCTTGTGGAACTCCGGATCGGAGAACGAAATGTTGGCCGCCACGACCGAGATCAGTACATAGGTGCCGGCATGCGCCACGAAACGCAGGCCGCGCTCCATCGCCTTGGGATTGCCGGTGGCATCGAACACGACGTCGTAGAACTCGTTGGCCGTGAGCGCGGCGAGTTGTGTTTCGTCCGTGTCACCCAGCGCGACGCTGGCATCGACACCGAGTTGCTGCGTGGCAAACGCGAGCCGGTCGGCGCGTGAGTCCAGCGCCGTGACGGTGGCCCCGCGCAGCTTGGCAAAGATCATGGCCGCCATGCCGATCGGGCCTGCGCCCACCACCAGCACGCGCTGCCCGGCACGCACCTGCGCGCGCCGCACCGCATGTGCGCCAATGGCGAGAAATTCCACCATGGCCGCCTGGTCCAGGCTCACGCCTTCTGCCCTGTGAACGAAGGCCTGCGGCACGCTGAGGTATTCGGTGAAGGCGCCATCACGGTGTACGCCCAGCACCTGGATGTTCACGCAGCAGTTCGTCCGGCCCTGCCGACATGCCACGCAGTGGCCGCACGACAGGTAAGGCATCACGTAGACCACGTCACCCTTGGCGAGCGCACTGCCAGCCGGTGCCTGTTCGACGATGCCGGACAGCTCATGCCCCATCACGCGCGGGTAGCTCAGATATGGCTGGTTGCCGGTAAAGATGTGCAGATCGGTACCGCATATGCCCACGCGCTTCACGCGCAACAGCACCTCGCCTTCAACGACTGCAGGTACAGGGCGATCCTCGGCGAGCAGAGTCCCAGGGGTTTCGCAAACGACGGTCAGCATGACGCGCCCTCCGGCTGTGAAGTGCTGCGGTGGGCGCCGATGTGGCGCAACCCACGACCGGAAGCTTCCGGCGCGTGCGGCAGGTGCGAACGAGGGATCACCTGATGGTCTCCTTGGGCGATAAGACGGGCCACACGGCATGCGGACGCGCGTGCCGAGCCCCGGTTAATTTGGTCAGGCCAATTTAACATCCTGGGGCAAGTTTACTTATCGGGGAAACCCTGATGCCGTAGAACCGTTGATTTTATGCGGTCTTTTCGGCGCGGCCTGATATTTGGTCAGACCGGTTTGGTGCGGTTGAAGCGGTGGCAGGGAGGGGGCTGGTCGGGAGAGGGGCCGTGCGGCGATGTGCAAGTGCGGCCGGTGGCGCGGCCGCACTCGACTGGGCTACAGGCCGGGCTACGAAGCGTTGTCCTGCTGAATGGCGCCCGCGATCCAGCGTTCTTCCGATGCCTTCAGGTGCGCCCGCATCGCAGTCTGTGCGGCGATGGGGTCGCCGGACTGCAATGCCTTGAGGATCTCCTCGTGTTCATGCACGGCGGCGTGCCAGCTTGCCGCACCTTCGGCATGGTCGCGGATGGCCACGGCGATCGGGTCATGCCGGCTGTCGAACAGCTCGGCGACGAATCGGCTCAGGACCGAGTTGCCCGCGGTCTCGGCAATGAGCATGTGGAACTGGCGGTCGGCATCGGTGGGGGATTTTCCGGTCGAAGCGAGCTTCTTCATGCGCTCGACGGTGCGCTGCAGCTTGTCGAGCATTGCAGCGGTCAGCCGCACCGTGGCCAGCGCAATCACGTCGCCTTCCAGAACGGCGCGGGCCTGCATCAGTTCTGAAGGGCTTTCACCCAGCGACGGGATTGCGGTGGTCTCGCTCGCGGCGCTGGCGTCTTGCACGTACACGCCCGAGCCCATGCGGATCTCGACTTGGCCGCCAATCTCCAGGGCAATCAGGGCCTCGCGCAGCGAAGGGCGGGAAACGCCCAAGGTCTGCGCCAGTTCTCGCTCTGGCGGCAGGCGCGTGCCTGGTTGGAGGTTTTCCTGCCGGATCAGCGCCAGGATCTGCGCGGCGACAGATTGGTAAAGCCGCTTGGGTTCTGTCTGCTTCATTGGGCTTCGAATTTGGGTGAGGTGATGCCCCGGTATGTACGCGCCGAGTCTAGCATGTGTGCCGTAATCCGTTGCCACGCCTAGGGTATCCCGGTATTTCAGGGTTTGCACTAGTGGTAAGGCAGGTTCGTTATAAGCAGTATTGGCTTGACCAAAACATCTTGGCCGATCATGATGCGCCTGAACTGGACTTACCAGTCCGTCAGGCGGAAGATCGCCAGACTCAGAACAATACGGAGACAAGGATGACGAGTGCTGATGCCGTGCTCGCGCACGGAAGCGGCTCCAAACCGTCGATACCGCAAGAGATGCTTCGATTGCAAGGTATCGGCAAGCGCTTTCCCGGCGTCGTCGCACTGGACGGTGTGGACCTGAACTTGCGCGCCGGAGAAGTCCACGCGATCTGCGGTGAAAACGGCGCCGGCAAATCCACGCTGATGAAAATCATCAGCGGCCAGTACACGGCGGACGATGGAACGGTGTGGTACCGGGGGGAGGCCGTACGGTTCTCGTCCACCACCGAAGCGCAGGCGGCCGGCATTGCGATCATTCACCAGGAGCTCAATCTCGTCCCGCATCTGTCGGTGGCGGAGAACATCTTTCTGGCGCGCGAGCCCAAGCGCGGTCCGTTCATCGATTACCGCAAGCTCAATGCCAACGCGCGCAGCTACCTGCAGCGCATCGGCCTGAACATCGAGCCGACCACGTTGGTCAGCGCGCTGTCGATTGCGCAGCAGCAGATGGTGGAAATCGCCAAGGCGCTGTCGCTCGATGCCTGTGTGCTGATCATGGACGAGCCCACGTCTTCGCTCACGGAGTCGGAAACCGTCCACCTGTTTCGCATCATCAAGGAACTGCGCGCCGACGGCGTGGCGATTCTGTATATCTCGCACCGGCTCGACGAGATGGCTGAGATTGTCGACCGCGTGACCGTGCTGCGTGACGGGCGCTACATCGCAACGAGCGATTTCGCATCCATCACGGTCAATGAAATCGTGGCGCGGATGGTGGGGCGCTCGCTGGATGACGTGTTTCCCGCTCGCCAGTCGGTTCCGACGGACGAGGTCTTGCTGCGCGTCAACGAACTGAGCCGGGCAGGGGTATTCGGCCCGGTGTCGTTCGAGTTGCGCAAGGGCGAAATCCTTGGCTTCGCAGGCTTGATGGGCGCCGGTCGCACGGAAGTGGCGCGTGCCATCTTCGGTGCGGATCGGATCGATGCCGGCTCGATCATGCTGGGTGATTCACCGGTCACGATCCGCTCGCCGCGCGAGGCGATCCGGCAAGGCATTGCCTACTTGTCTGAAGACCGGAAGAAGGACGGGCTGGCGTTGTCGATGCCGGTGGCCGTCAACATCACCCTGGCCAACGTGCGGGCGATTTCATCACGCGGCTTCCTGCGCTTCTCGGAAGAAACCGCGGTGGCCAAGCGCTACGTGCGCGAACTGAATATCCGCACCCCGTCGGTCGGGCAGACCGTACGCAACCTCTCCGGTGGCAATCAGCAGAAGATCGTGATCGGCAAATGGCTGTACCGGGGTTCACGCATCCTGTTTTTCGACGAGCCGACGCGGGGCATCGACGTGGGCGCGAAATATGCGATCTACGGGCTGATGGATGAACTCGCGGCCGATGGAGTCGGCGTTGTTCTGATCAGCTCGGAACTGCCTGAACTGCTCGGCATGACCGACCGCATTGCCGTATTCCACGAAGGCCGCATTACCGCGGTTCTCGAAACAAAAAAGACCAATCAAGAAGAGATTCTGCATTACGCATCGGGGCGAACACATGCTTGAAATGACATCAGATCCCTCACAAGTCGTGAAAACACAGCGCAAGCAACACCATCGGGACTTGATTCAGAAATTCGCGGCGCTGGGCAGCCTGGTTGCGCTCGTCATTGCGTTCTCGGCAACGAGTGCGGCGTTCTTTTCCGTCGGCAACTTCATGACGGTCGCGCTTCAGGTGACGTCGATTGCGTACCTGGGTGTGGCAGCCACGTGCGTGATCATCACGGGCGGCATTGATCTGTCTGTGGGCTCGGTGCTGGCGCTGTCCGGCGTGGTGGCCGCATTGCTTGTGAAGATGGGCGTGCCCGTTCCGTTTGCGATGCTGGCCGGCATTGTTGTGGGTGCCATGTGCGGTTGGGTCAACGGTATCTGCATCACCCGGATGGGCTTGCCGCCCTTTATTGCCACGCTGGGCATGATGCTGGTCGCGCGCGGCCTTGCCTTGCAGATCACCGGAGCGCGGCCGGTGTCGGGCCTTGGGGATGCCTTTGGCGAACTCGGTAACGGCGCGCTCTTCCGCATCTCGCACATTGGGGCAGATGGCTTTCCCGATACGGTCTTCCCGGGCATCCCTTACCCGGTGGTGATCATGCTTGTGCTGTTCGTCGCCATCTCTATCCTGCTGGCACGCACCTCCCTGGGCCGCCATATCTATGCAGTCGGCTCGAACGCAGAGGCGGCACGGCTGTCCGGCGTGAACGTGCAGGGCGTCAAGTTGTTCACCTACGTGCTGTCGGGCCTGCTCGCCGGCGTGACGGGCTGTGTGCTCATGTCGCGCCTCGTCACGGCGCAACCGAACGAAGGCGTGATGTACGAACTGGATGCCATTGCCAGCGCGGTCATCGGCGGCACCTCGTTGATGGGCGGGGTCGGAACGGTCTCGGGCACCGCCATCGGCGCGTTCGTGATCGGCGTGTTGCGCAACGGGCTCAACATGAACGGCGTATCGAGTTTCATCCAGCAGATCATCATCGGCGTGGTCATCCTCGGCACGGTGTGGATCGATCAGCTCAGAAACCGCAAGTTGTAAGTCGTAAATCGGAAGCGAAGTGCAAACCAAAACCAAGGAGTGAGACCATGAAGAAGTTTTCCGTGCTGGCGGTGGTTGCTGCAACGTGTGCGATGTTTTCTGCCTATGCACAGGCCGCTGGCGGTGAGATTGCCGTGATCGTGAAATCGGCCAACTCGAATTACTGGCAGAACGTGCAGAAGGGTGCCACCGCAGCCATGGCCAGCGCGAAGGGCTACACGATGACCTTTCAGGGGCCCGCCGCCGAATCGAACATTGCGGATGAAGTGAACATGGTCGAGAACGCGGTGACTCGGAAAGTCGCCGGCATTGTTCTCGCGCCGTCTGATCCGGATGCGCTGGTGCCGGCCATGAAGAAGGCCTGGGAAGCGCACATCCCTGTCGTGCTGATCGACTCCATGGTGTCGGACTCGGGCAAGCAGTACTACCAGTCGTTCCTGTCCACGGATAACGCGAAGGCCGGTGAGCTGTGCGCAAAGGCGATGATCGAGGCCGTCGGCCAGACGGGCAAGATCGCAATCATGTCGTACGTGCCGGGTGCCGGGTCTGAAATCGGCCGCGTCGGTGGCTTCCGCAAATACATCGAGCAGCACTCGAAGCTGCAGGTCGTTGGGCCGTTCTACTCGCAGTCGCAAATGGCAACGGCGTTGAACCAGACCACGGATGTGCTTGCCGCCAACCCTGACCTCAAGGGCATCTTCGGCGCGAACGAGCCGACGGCGGTCGGCATGGGCCGCGCCCTGCAGCAATCCGGCAAGACCGGCAAGGTTGCCGCCATCGGCTTTGATGGCAACCAGGATCTGCAGGGCTTTGTGCGTGACGGCACGATCCGCGCGGTTGCAGTGCAAAGCTCCTATCAGATGGGCTTCAAGGGCATCGAGACGGTCGTCAGCACGATCGAGCGCAAGCCGGTTCAGAAACAGGTGGATACCGGCGTGATGCTGGTGAACAAGCAGAACCTGGATTCGCCCGAAGCCAAGAACGTCCTGTACTGACGACGCACAGCACGGAGAGGCGTGGCGGAGTGTCGTTCGCCGCCATGCCGGTTGGCCTCTCTCTCTGAACGATGCGGTGTTCTAACCCAGTTGCCGGAATGGGCGGGTGCTGACTCGTTTCACACCTCGCCTCACACCGGTACGCAAACGCAATGAGACTCCAAGGAAAACGCATCCTCGTGACGGCGGCAGGGCAGGGTATTGGCCGTGCCAGCGCGATGATGTTTGCAAAGGAAGGCGCACAGGTGCTCGCCACCGACATCAACGCAGGCGCGCTTGCCACGCTGGCAGAGACGGCCGGCATCCGCACCCTGCGCCTGGATGTGACGGATGCCAACGCCGTTGCCGTTCTGGCGCGCGAAGAAGCCGCCTTTGATGCGCTGTTCAACTGCGCCGGCTTCGTGCACCACGGCAGCATTCTCGAATGCTCGGAAGACGACTGGGCATTCTCGTGGCAACTCAACGTGACGGCGATGTATCGGCTCACGCGTGCGCTGCTGCCCAAGATGCTGGATAACGGCGGCGCATCGATCATCAACATGGCTTCCGCCGCATCGAGCGTGAAGGGCGTGCCCAATCGCTTTGTGTATGGCGCCACCAAAGCAGCCGTGATCGGCATGACCAAGGCGATTGCC
Organism: Ralstonia sp. A12; assembly: GCF_000801955.1. Taxonomy (GTDB): domain Bacteria; phylum Pseudomonadota; class Gammaproteobacteria; order Burkholderiales; family Burkholderiaceae; genus Ralstonia. Next base: position 211,894 of record NZ_JSZO01000001.1, on the reverse strand, counting down.
GCCGACTTTGTGGCGCGCGGCATCCGCTGCAATGCCATCTGCCCGGGCACGGTGGAATCGCCCTCGCTTGAGCAGCGCATTGCCACGCAGGCCCAGGAGCAGAACGTGTCCATCGACACCATCCGCGCGGCCTTCGTGGGGCGCCAGCCGATGGGCCGCGTCGGCACGGCCGATGAAATTGCCGCGCTGGCCACCTACCTGGCTTCGGACGAATCCCGCTTCACCACCGGCACGTGCTGTGTGATCGATGGCGGCTGGTCTAACTGATGCACTGATTGATTGCAGTCCACAACGATAACGTTATGAAACTCCTCCGCTACGGCCCTAAGGGCCACGAGAAACCCGGTCTGCTCGATGCTCAAGGCCAAGTGCGCGATCTGTCTGGCGTGATCGAAGACGTTGGCGGTACCGCGTTGCTGCCCGAGAACCTGGCCCGCCTGCGCACGCTCGACATCAGCAGCCTGCCCGTCGTCGATGGCACGCCGCAAGCTGGCCTGCCGAATGGTCTCCGTCTCGGCCCGTGCGTGGGCGATGTCGGCAAGTTCATCTGCATTGGCCTGAACTATGCCGACCACGCTGCCGAATCCGGGCTGGAAGTGCCGGCCGAACCGGTGGTCTTCGGCAAGTGGACGAGCGCCATCTGCGGCCCGGACGACGACATCGAGATCCCGCGCGATTCGGTCAAGACCGATTGGGAAGTCGAGCTGGGCGTGGTGATCGGCAAGGAAGGCCGCTACATCAGCGAGGCGGATGCGCTGTCGCACGTGGCGGGCTACTGCGTCATCAACGATGTGTCGGAGCGCGAATTCCAGATCGAGCGTGGCGGCACGTGGGACAAGGGCAAGGGCTGCGACACCTTCGGCCCGATCGGCCCGTGGCTGGTGACCGCCGACGAGGTGCCCAACCCGCAGGCGCTGCACCTGTGGCTGGAGGTGGATGGCCATCGCTACCAGAACGGATCGACGTCGACCATGGTGTTTGGCGTGGCCCATCTCATCAGCTATCTGAGCCGCTTCATGAGCCTGCAGCCGGGCGATGTGATTTCGACCGGTACGCCGCCGGGCGTGGGCCTGGGGCAGAAGCCGCCGGTCTACCTGCACGCTGGCCAGACCATCCGCCTGGGCATCGAAGGCCTCGGTGAGCAGCACCAGCGCACGGTGAACGCGCAAGGCTGAAGACTGAGCATTCCGCAATCCAGAACCACAGACACATGACCATCATCCGATCCTTGCGCGTGCTGGACGTGCGCTTTCCGACTTCCCAGCATCTCGACGGCTCCGACGCGATGAACCCGGACCCGGATTACTCCGCGGCCTACGTGATCCTGGAAACGGATCAACCGGGCCTGGAGGGCCACGGCCTGACCTTCACGATCGGGCGCGGCAACGAAGTGTGCTGCGCCGCCATCGAGGCGATGCGCCATCTGGTGGAAGGGCTTGACCTCGACTGGATTCGTGAAGACATGGGCCGTTTCTGGCGCCACGTCACCTCCGATAGCCAACTGCGCTGGATCGGCCCGGACAAGGGCGCTATCCATCTGGCCACCGGCGCTGTCGTCAATGCCGCGTGGGATTTGTGGGCCAAGGCCGAGGGCAAGCCGCTGTGGCGCTTGGTGGCCGATCTCACGCCGGAGGAATTCGTACGCTGCATCGACTTCCGCTACATGACCGACGGCATTACGCCCGAGGAAGCGCTCGATCTGCTGCGCAAGCAGGCGCCCGGCAAGGCTGCGCGCATCCGCACGCTCGAGGCAGAAGGCTATCCCTGCTACACCACCTCCGCCGGCTGGCTCGGCTATGACGACGACAAGCTGCGCCGCCTGTGTCGGGAAGCAGTCGACAGCGGCTTCCGCCATATCAAGCTCAAGGTCGGGCGTGATCTGAAGGACGACATCCGTCGTGTCTCCATCGCCCGCGAGGTGCTCGGGCCAGACCGCGAGCTGATGATCGACGCCAACCAGGTCTGGGAAGTGAACGAGGCCATCGACTGGGTGCGCGAACTCGGCTTCGCCAAGCCGTGGTTCATTGAAGAGCCGACCAGCCCGGACGACGTGGAAGGCCACCGCGCCGTGCGCAAGGCCATTGCCCCCGTCAAGGTGGCAACCGGCGAGATGTGCCAGAACCGCATCCTGTTCAAGCAATTCATCATGCGCGGCGCCATTGACGTGGTGCAGATCGATGCGTGCCGCCTGGGTGGCGTGAACGAGATTCTGGCCGTGCTGCTGCTGGCGGCAAAGTACGGCCTGCCGGTGTGCCCGCACGCTGGCGGCGTGGGCCTGTGCGAATACGTACAGCACCTGTCGATGATCGACTACATCTGCGTGTCGGGCACGCGTGAAGGCCGCGTGGTCGAGTATGTGGACCACCTGCACGAGCATTTTGTCGACCCGTGCGTGGTGCGCAACGCGGCGTATCTGCCGCCGCAGGCGCCCGGCTTCTCGATCACGATGAAGCCTGCTTCGCTCGAGCAGTACCGTTTCCGTGGCTGAGACGATGGCTGCCTCTGTTCTGCCTGTTCCGCGCATTGACGCGCACCAGCATTTCTGGCGCTATCGGCCAGAGGCCTATCCGTGGATCGGCCCCGGTATGGAAGTGCTGGCCACCAATCGGCTGCCGGAGGATCTGCTGCCCGAACTGCGCGAGCAACGGCTGGATGGTGCGATTGCCGTGCAGGCGCGCGGCGAGCAGGAAGAGACGCGCTTTCTGCTTGAGCTGGCCAACACGCACGACTGGATTTTGGGCGTGGTGGGCTGGGAAGACCTGTGCGCCGTCGATCTGGAGACGCGCCTGGAAGCGCTCAGCGGCGAACACAAGCTGGCCGGGTTCCGGCACGTGGTGCAAGACGAGCCCGACGCGGCGGCGTTTCTGTCGGCCCCGGCGTTCGACCGTGGCATCGCACTGTTGCAGGCTTGGGGCTACACGTACGACGTGCTGGTGTTCGGCCACCAACTGAAACCAGCGGTGGAGTTCTGCGGCCGGCATGGCAACCATTGGCTCGTGCTCGACCACCTGGGCAAGCCACCGCTGGAGGCCTTCGCACGTGATGCCGATGCGCTCGCACGTTGGAAGGCCGCGCTCATGCCGCTCAAGAACATGCCACACGTGGCCTGCAAGCTCTCGGGCCTGCTCACGGAAGCCGACTGGCGCAAGGGCGTGACCGTGCGCGATGTGCAGCACGCACGGCAATGCCTGGATGTGGCGCTCGACGTGTTCGGCCCGCAGCGCCTGATGTTCGGCTCCGACTGGCCGGTGTGCCTGTTGGCGGCGTCTTACGGCACCGTCTATGACGTCCTGCACGTCTGGGCCGAAGAGCGCCTGAGCCCCAGCGAGCGCGCAAACCTATGGGGTGGCACGGCCACCCGCTGCTACAACCTGCAACTCAAGGCTTGAACCATGGATTTGCATCTGCAAGACAAAGTCGTAATCGTCACGGGTGGCGCGGCGGGTATCGGCGCGGCCATTTCACTGCAACTGGCCGCTGAAGGCGCCATCCCAGTCATCTGCGGCAAGAGCCCGATGTCCGCCGAGTTCGAAGCCGAACTCATGCGCCGTCAGCCCAAGGCGCGCTTCTTCCAGTTCGACCTGGAGCAGGAAGTGGACTGCCGCGGCATGGTGGACGAGACAGCGCGCGCCTTCGGGCATATCGACGGCCTTGTGAACAACGCAGGCATCAACGACAGCATCGGCCTGGAGGCGGGCCGCGACGCCTTCGTGCGCTCGCTGGAAAAGAACCTGATCCATTACTACGTCATGGCGCATCTGTGCCTGCCGCACCTGAAAGCGAGCCAAGGGACCATCGTCAACATCTCGTCGAAAACGGCGGTGACGGGGCAAGGCAACACGAGTGGATACACCGCCGCAAAGGGTGCGCAGCTGTCACTCACGCGGGAGTGGGCGGCATCGTTGGCGCCGGATGGGGTGCGCGTCAACGCGGTAATTCCTGCAGAGGTGTTGACGCCACTGTACGAGCGCTGGATCGCCACGTTCGACAATCCCGACGCCAAACTGACGGCGATTGCATCCAAGATCCCGCTCGGCCAGCGCATGACGACGGCGGATGAGATCGCCAGCACCACGGTGTTCCTGCTCTCGGCGCAGGCGTCGCATACGACGGGGCAGTGGGTGTTTGTCGATGGTGGCTACACGCACCTCGACCGCGCCCTGACGTGAGGCTGCAATGCGCTATTGCCTTGCTCTTGACCTGAAAGACGACGCGGCGCTGATTGCCGCGTACGAAGCGCATCACCAGCGCATCTGGCCGGAGGTCGCGCGGCACCTGCGCAAGCACGGTGTGATCGGCATGGAGATCTACCGCGTGGGGACGCGCATGGTGATGCTCATGGACACCGACGATGCGATCTACAACGCCGATCGCATGGCCGAAGCGACCAGCACCGACCCCAAGCTCATCGAGTGGGAAACGCTGATGTGGCAGTTCCAGGCCCCAACGCCCTGGACGCCCGCCAGCCAGAAGTGGACACCGATGACCCGCATCTTCGATTTGCAGCAGCAACAGGAGTAGCAGTAGCAATACCGGCCGTGGCCGGCATGACACCAGAGAGGAGACGACAATGAAGAACCGAGCAACCTGGCCGCTGGGTGCGGCCATCCTGTGTGCGGCCGCCGGCGCGGCGCACGCACAGAGCAACGTCACGCTGTACGGCCGGGTGGTCGCAGGCGTGGATTTCCAGAGCAATGTGCAGACGGCGAATGGTTCGTCGGGCAGCCTGTGGCGGGGCGCCGATAACCAATGGGGCACCAGCATGTTCGGCCTGAAGGGCAGCGAAGACCTGGGCGGAGGGCTCAAGGGCATCTTCCAGCTCGAATCGGGCTTCGGTGCCACCAAGGGCCGCACGAACGGCGATGCGTTGTTCAATCGTCGTGCGTATGTGGGCCTGCAAAGCGGCTCGTGGGGCACGCTCACGCTGGGCAAGAACCAGCCGATTGCCGATGCATTGTGGGCGCTGGACCCGACCGGCCAGCAGTTCATCGGTTCGGCCACGCTGGTGCGCGGCCGCAACTGGCAGGGCAACAACAACATGGTGATGTACGAGACGCCCAACTGGGGTGGCTTCAGCGCGCAGGTGCTGACCAGCCTGGGTGAGCAGGCGGGCTCGTTCAGCAACCTGCGCAAGGATGCGATCTCGCTTACGTACACGGCGCCGACGTTTGAGTTGCGCGCCATCTACGACGTGGCCCGCGATGCCAACGGCAAGTACAGCGATCTCTTCAACACGTCGAAGGAGTTGACGCTCGGCGGCACGTACACCATCGGCGCGCTCAAGCTGTTTGCCGGCTACGAGAATCTCTCCGCCCCGGATGCCGCAGCCGGGGCGCCCACCAAGGCCAACCACTACTGGATCGGCGCCAACTACCAGCTCACGCCGGCGCTCACGCTCATCGGTGCGGGTTACCGCGTGAACGTCAACAACGGCGGCGGCAACGCCAACCTGTTCATGCTCGGCGCCAACTACAACCTGTCCAAGCGCACGCTGCTGTATGCAAGCGTGGGGACGGTGCAGAACAGCGCCACCGCCAACTTCTCGGTGGAAGCAACCAACAACAACCCTGCACCCGGCAAGAATCAGGTGGGCTTCTATACCGGCATCGCACACTCGTTCTGAGCGGCGTGACCTCCTGATCGCTCAGCGCCTTGTCAGCCCGCATGCGTGCGGGCTTTTTTTCGTTTGTGCGCCAGACTCTTGCAGCCGGCTGAGGGCATTGTGTGCACAGTCAGTGGGCCACAAGGCGACGCGTCAGCATGCGGAATATCCTGCGTTCCGTTCAAGCTGTCTTGTCGGAATCCGTCATGGCCCTGTCTTCAATCGAGCGTCAATCCAGTCTCGACGCGCTGCGCGGTTTTGCCCTGCTGGGCATCCTGGTCGTCAACATCATCGCCTTTGCAACGCCGTACTACGGCACCGGTGTGCCCGATCCGATGGCGCAGAGCCGTGTCAGTCACGTGGTCATGTACGGCATCGCCTTGCTGTTCGAGTGGAAGTTCTACCTGCTGTTCTCGTTCCTCTTCGGCTACAGCTTCACGCTACAGATGCAGTCGGCTGAGCGCGACGGCAAGGCATTCGTGCCACGCATGCTGCGGCGGCTTGCCGGGCTTTGGGTGCTTGGGCTGTTGCACGGCGTGCTGCTGTATCACGGCGACATCCTCACTACGTACGCGGTGGTGGGCGCTGCGCTGCTGATGCTGCGCAATCTGGCAGACAAGAAGCTGGCCAAGCTGGCGGTGGGCCTGATTGTGGGCACTGCCGCGGTGTGGGCCATCGTCGGCGTGCTTTCCGTGCTTGATGTCGATGCAACGCACGATTCAAAGGCGTTGGCGGAGATCACCTCGGCGCTCACGGCATTTCGCAGCACCCCCTCTGGCGTCATTGCCCAGCACGTGGAAGAGCTCAAGGGCGTGTGGGTTGTGACGGTGCTGATGCAGGCTCCGACCGCGTTGGCGATGTTCCTGATCGGGTGCATTGCAGGGCGGCGGGGGCTGTTCTCGGCATCGTCGCCAACCGCGGGCACCAGTACGCTGTTCAAGCAATGTCTGATTGCCGGTGTCTGCGTGGGCCTGCCGGCAGCGGTGGCGTATGCGTATGGCACAACCCGGCTGGCCGGCACACCGTGGGATCTGCTGGGCCTGTCGCTGAGCTTGCTGACGGCGCCGTTGCTGACCGCCGCGTACATCGGCGGGATGCAGTTGCTGTTCCGCAGCCGTTGGGGGCAGTGGTGGCTGCGCGTGCTGGCGCCGGCCGGGCGGATGGCGTTGTCAAACTACCTGATGCAGTCGCTGGTGTGCTCGGTGATCTTTCTGGCGTACGGGTTCCGCATGATGGGGCAGGTCGGGCCGCTGGGCACGCTGCTCATCGCGTTCGCCATCTTTGCGGTGCAAACGGTCATCAGCCGCTGGTGGCTGCAGCGCTTTGCGTATGGCCCGGTGGAGTGGCTGCTGCGCGCGGTCACGCATGGGCAGTTTTCGTCACTGCGCGCGGCGCGAGCGGGACGCGGGCAGCAGCCAGGCTAGGGCGGTTGCAGAAGCCACAGCGCATCGGTCGGCATGTTTTTGAGGCGACCTGTGCGCCGACGCCCTTTGTGCATCTGGCGTAAGATGCCGGCTCGATTTCGCTCGCAGCTTGCAACGCAAAGGGAAAATGAACGTTCCGCTTCTACTGAATATCGCGACTTTCGTCGCCATCCTGATCGCTCTGGGCCGCGTTAACGCGAACTGGAGCCTGGCGAAACGCGTGCTGCTGGGCATGGTGCTGGGCATCGTGTTCGGTCTGGTGCTGCACCTGATCTATGGCGACGACAGCGCGACGCTCAAGCAGTCGATCTCCTGGTTCAGCATCGTTGGCGGCGGCTACATTCAGCTGCTGCAGATGATCGTCATGCCGCTGGTGCTGGTCTCCGTGCTCAATTCGGTGGCCAAGCTCAACAGCACCGCGTCGCTGGGCAAGATCAGCGTGCTGACGATCGGCACGCTGCTGCTCACGACGCTGATCTCCGCGCTGGTCGGCGTGTTCGTCACCAACCTGTTTGGCCTGACCGCGCAGGGCCTGGTGCAAGGTGCGCAGGAAACCGCCCGGTTGACCGCGATCCAGGACAGCTACGTGGGCAAGGTGGCGGACCTCACGGTGCCGCAACTGCTGCAGTCCTTTCTCCCGAAGAATCCGTTTGCTGAACTGACCGGCGCCAAGCCCACGTCCATCATCGGCGTGGTGATCTTTGCGGCGTTCCTGGGTGTGGCTGCACTGAATCTGCTCAAGGACGACGCAGTGAAGGGCGAGCGTGTGCTGACGGCCATCGATACCGCGCAGGCCTGGGTCATGAAGCTCGTGCGACTCGTCATTCGCCTGACGCCCTACGGCGTATTGGCGCTGATGACCAACGTGGTGGCCGTGTCCAACGTGCAGGACATCATCAAGCTCGGCGGCTTCGTGGTGGCGTCGTACCTGGGGCTGGCGATCATGTTCGGCGTGCATGCCGTGCTGCTGACCGTCAACGGCATCAACCCGATCCGCTTCTTCCGCAAGGTGTGGCCGGCACTGTCGTTCGCGTTCACGAGCCGGTCGAGCGCCGCCACCATTCCGTTGAGCATCGAAGCGCAGACGCGCCGCATTGGCGTGCCGGAGTCGATCGCCAGCTTTGCGGCGTCGTTTGGCACCACCATTGGCCAGAACGGCTGCGCTGGCCTGTATCCCGCCATGCTGGCGGTGATGGTGGCGCCCACCGTGGGCATCAACCCGCTGGACCCCGTGTGGATCGCAACGCTGGTTGCCATCGTCACCCTCAGCTCAGTTGGCGTGGCGGGTGTTGGCGGCGGCGCCACCTTTGCCGCGTTGATCGTGCTGCCGGCGATGGGCTTGCCGGTAACGCTCGTGGCGCTGCTGATCTCCATCGAACCGCTGATCGACATGGGCCGCACCGCGCTCAACGTCAACGGCTCGATGACCGCCGGTACGATTACCAGCCAGTTGCTGCGGCAGACCGATCGCAGCGTGTTTGACGCCGGCGACGAGCCAGAACTGATGCATCGCTGATCTCTGCGCCAATACAGAAAATGCCGACCTTGTGGTCGGCATTGTTCTTTGAAAGCCCCAAGTGAAAAAGCGCCAACCGCTTCGGCCGGCGCTTTCGCTTGTCTGCGGGGACGCGTCAGCCGATGTTCGGCCCGGTCGGGATGAAGTCGATGACGACATCCGGCACCGTCACGATCTTGTCCCAGTTGAAGGCAAATTTGTTGAAGGTCTCCGGGTTGGGGATCCACAGCTTCTGGCCGTTGGTGACAAGGTAGACAGGTGAGCCGCTGCCCTTGGCCAGTACGGCGCCATTGGTGAGTGCCGGTCCGCGCGGGACGTTATCGACCAGGTAGTCGCTCACGATGATGCCGTCCCACGAGGCGAACAGGTTGGTGTACGTGGCCGGGTTGGGGATCCAGCGTAGTTGGCCGTGCAGAACCAGGTAGACCGGGGAGGAATTGCTGCCTGTGACCCGTTCTCCGTCGTACTTCGTCCAGTCGTTGACAGCCAATGCTTCCTTTGCCTGGTTTTCAGTTGCGTGCACGCGTTCAGCAAGAGATTGTTCCGTCATTGTGGCGCCTCGTTTAATGGGGTTGTCCTGGAGTCTGGGTGCCAAGGCATGAATGCACTTGGTCGGGTCATTATATTTTCCAGAAAATGTCGCGCCTCGCTATCTGGAACTAATCATTATTAGATTGGCAAGGCGATCCCACATGCATCGGAATTTTTTGAACGGCGGGTAGGTAATGTGAAAGGCAGGCGGGGGCTGTGCTTGCACTCAACTCATTGATTTTTCGATGTATATCCTGAAGGGGGCGACTGTCAGGGCAGGATGATGATCAATGTTGCATAGGCTGTTCAGGTGATTGCTGATATTTTCTTTGATCTGCTTTCAATAAAATTGATTGGCGATTTTCTGCCGTTTCAAACAGCGCACAATCAGGTTATTTTCATCGAATATTTTTGATGGCTAATGAAGTTGTTATTTAATTATCTGCGTCTTGCAAGCCGTTACGTTTACATATCGGTCGACTAACGTTGCAGGTTCAGCGGGTTTTTTCCGGAACGGCATGCGCAAGCGCGCGGAGGGTCTCCAAGAACGCATCAGCCAATTCGGTAGGCGTGGCGGCGCTGCGGCGCAGCAGGCCAACGGGTTCCCCGGTGCCGGGTGTCGGCAGATTGAGGCGCGTGAGCCAGCCTTGTGACAAATCATCCTGGGCGGCGCGCTCCGGCGTGATCCAGACCGCATCGGAGCGGCGGGCCAGCAGCCGCGCGACCGATACCGACAGCGTTTCCGTCACGCCCGCCGGCAGCCGCAGGCCGTGGGTCTGGAACAGCGCGTCGGTGTGATGACGAGGCACGGTGCCGGGCGTGGCAATCACCAGCGGATAGTCGAGCACCGCCTGCAGGGATGTCACACCATTTGCAGACGCGGCCAGCGGATGCTGTGGCCGCACAATCAGCGCAAGCGCTTCTGCATACAGCAACTCGAACGACAACCCCTGCATCATGGTCGGCTCGGCCATGCGGCCGACCACGAAATCGAGTTCGCCCGCTTTGAGCGCAGCCAGCAGTTCGGCATTGGTACCGGTGCGCAGGCGTACGCCGGCATGCGGGCGTTGCGCATGCAGTGTGGCAATCGCCTGGGGCAGCAGGCCGCTGGCCACCGTTGGCAGGGCGCCCACATGCACGACAGGGGTAGAGGCTTCGCCCGAACCCATCAACGCGGCGGTGGCAGATTCCAATGCCTGCGTCACCCCCACGGCGTGGCGCAGAAACTGCTCGCCGGCTGCGGTGAGCCGCGCCCCCTGGCGTCCGCGCTCGACCAACTGCACGCCAGCCAGCGCTTCCAGTTCGCCCAGCGTTTTCGATACCGCCGGCTGGCTCAGGTGCAGCCGCTCGGCGGCGCGCCGCAGGTTGCGCTCCTGCGCGATGGCGACAAAACAGCTCAGGTGGCGGAAGCGGATGCGCGAGGGCAGGTCACCGAGCAGGTCTGGTTTATCCATAACTTGGGGTTATCGATTTTTCGATCAGAAGTCAATTTACTTCACTTTTTGGCGGCGATACAGTCGTTCCCACAGATTCCAACGGAGACGCCCCATGACCCTGCCGCTTTCGGGTACCGGCGAGTTCGCCCAGCGCGATACCGCCCAGCACCCGCCCGCGCTCACCCCCGTGTACAAGACCAGCGTGCTGCGCTCGCCGCGCAACGCGCTCATCTCCACGCTCAATACGCTGTCGGAAATCACCGCACCGGTGTTCCACCCGGATGACCTCGGCGCACTCGACAACGACCTCATCCTCAACTACGCCCAGGAAGGCCTGCCGATCGGCGAGCGCATCATCGTGCACGGCTATGTGCGCGACGAATTCGGCCGCCCCGTGCCGAATGCGCTGGTGGAGGTGTGGCAGGCCAATGCCGGCGGCCGCTATCGCCACAAGAAAGACCAGTACATCGCGCCGATCGACCCGAACTTCGGCGGCTGCGGTCGCATGCTGACGGATGCCAACGGCTACTACGTCTATCGCACCATCAAGCCGGGCCCGTATCCGTGGCGTAACCGCATCAACGACTGGCGCCCCTCGCACATCCATTACTCGCTCTCGGGCGATGGCTGGGCGCAGCGCCTGATTACGCAGATGTACTTCGAAGGTGATCCGATGATCGCGCAGTGCCCCATCATCAAGACCATCCCCAGCGAAGAGCAGGTGCGCGGCCTGATTGCGCTGCTCGATACGGCCAACCATGTGCCGCTCGATGCGCGCACCTACCGCTTCGACATCACGCTGCGCGGCCGCCGTGCCACGCATTTCGAGAACGCTGTGCAAGGAGCCAAGTGATGACGATGACGACGACTCCGCCGTTTGCACATTTCAGTGAAACGGCCTCGCAGACGGGCGGCCCGTATGTGCACATCGGCCTTGCACCGCGCCAGGCCGGCTTCGACATCTACGAGAAAGAATTCGGCAACGTGTTGACCACGCCGGCCACGCGCGGTGAACGTATCGCGCTGGAAGGCCGTGTCTTCGATGGCACCGGGTCGCTCGTGCGCGATGTGCTGATCGAGATCTGGCAGGCCAATGCCGACGGCAAATACGCCCACCCCGCAGATCGCCAGGACAAGCCTGTCGATCCAGCTTTCCGCGGTTGGGGCCGGGCGGGCGCGGACTTCGACACGGGCGTCTACCGCTTTGACACCATCAAGCCCGGCGCCGTGGCCGGGCGCGCAAGCGCAGCGCAGGCACCGCATATCTGCATGATCCTGTTTGCGCGTGGCATCAATCTGGGGCTGCACACCCGCGTGTACTTCAGCGACGAGGTTGCCGCCAACGGCACCGATGCTGTGCTCAACGGCATCGAATGGGAAGTGCGTCGCAAGACGCTGATTGCCCATCGCAGCGAGCCGAATGGTGAGCGTGGCGAGGTGGTCTACACCTTCGACGTGCGCCTGCAGGACACGCCCGATGGTGGTGCGGAAACGGTGTTCTTCGACATCTGATCGATCGCTGCACCACATGCAACAACGCCCGGCGGGTTAGCCCCGTCGGGCGTTGTTTTTTGGCGCAATGCGCAAGACGTCATGCGTGTGTCGATAATGGAGGCCTTGATGCTTTACACGTGACACCAACGCTGTGACCCAACTCACCCTTCCCGGATTCGAAGCCACACCGCAGTTGCCTGCACATCGCGTGTTTCTGGCGATCAAGCCCGATGCCGCCACTGCAGAGCGCATTGCACGGTTGATTGAGCAGTTGCGGCCAGTAGTCGGGTTCAAAGGGAAAGCGCTACGCCCGGAGCGCCTGCACATCACGCTGCATCACCTGGGTGATTTTGTTCAACCGCCGGCTGAGGATCTTGTTGCGCGGGCGCGCCTGGCCGCCGAGCAGCTTGCGGCATCGCCCTTTGATGTCACGCTCGATCAGGTGGTGAGCTTTCATGGCCGACGTGACCATCGACCGTTCGTGCTGCTGGGCAGTGAAGGTGTTACTCAGCTGATGGCGTTTCAGCAGGCGCTGGGTGAGGCTTTGCGGCATGCCGGTGTGCCTGTGCCGCTTGGGCATTTCAAGCCGCACATCACGTTGCTGTATGACCGTGGCGGCTTTGCGCTGAAGCCGGTCGAACCCGTCACCTGGACGGTGCGCGAGTTCGTCCTCATCCATAGCTGGCTCGGCAAGACGCGCTACGACGAGCTTGGCCGTTGGGCACTCGGAGGCTGAGCTTCGCGCCCGCCGTTACGCACCGTTACGCGCCGCTACGTTTACGCGCAGCCATCGGGCCCACAGACAGGGCCGTCAGCTTCATTTGCCGGGGCCGGTGCGCCGATGTGCTGCGTCAGCGCTTGCGCCCATTGCTCCGGGCGGCCAAGCCACGGGCCGACGTCAATGGTGCCCAGGCGGCCCTCCGCATCTTCCAGTGCAAACGTCGGGTAGCCGTGGCCGCCCACGCGGTCCAGCCACTGCCGGCTCGCCGCGATGTGCTGTTGAGTGAGCGCACCGGCTTGCCGGGCGTATTCCGCGTCAAACGCCTCGGGCGACAAGCCCAACGCCACAGCCAACTCACGCAGCACCGGCAGGTCGGCAATGCGCCGGCCTTCTTCGTAATGCGCGCGTTGGACACGATGGATCATGTCCAACCCATGCCCGCCAAGCGCTTCGGCAGCCAGCACTGCGGTAATGGGTGGCTCCGAATCCATGACCGCGCTGGTGTCGCGCAGCAGGCTTTCAAAATACGGCGTGCCGAACGGCTGGCCGGTCATCTCGGCGATGCGGTGGTCGTGCGGCATCACGTAGTCGCGCCATTGGGGCGTGACCATGCGGCGGTTTGCGCCGGCCAGCATGCCGCCGCCATGAAAGACTACCGTCAGGCCCGGCACCGTGCGGGCGGCGTCCACCAGTGGTGCTGCGCCGTAGCACCAGCCGCACAGCGGGTCGAAGATGTAATGCAACGTCGTCATGAACAATCCTTGGTTACTGCGGCCACTTCATTTCACCCTTGATGACCTTGGCGCTCAACTCCAGCGAGGCATCACCGGGCAGCGAAGGGTACGCCGCTTTCATCGCCTGGATCAGGTCGGCTGAGTTGCTGGCGCGGGCAGCTTCCACCTCGAAGGTTTTCAGGTAGTCCGCCGTAAAGCGTACCGCTTCCAGCCCCTTGGGCATCGGGCCGGTGAAGTGCCCGGGCACCACCGTGGTCGGCTGGAGCGCGGTGATGTTATCGAGCGTTTGCAGCCAGCCCAGGCGCGATTCGCGCGTTTGCGTGTCGGCTACCCATACGTGGTCGCCGTGGTTGACCACCACGCCGCCGGCCACGGTCTTGAGCGACGGAATCCACAGATACGTGCGGGCTGGGTTCGGACCGTTCAGGCCCTTGATCTCGATGGTGCGGCCTTCCAGCGTGAGGTGGTCTGCATGCAGCACGTCGGGCAGCACAAGTGCCTTGGGCGCGTTGTCTTTCAGGATCGGGCCCCAGTAGGCCAGCTTGCCGTTCATCGATGCCTGGATGGCTGCAACGGTTTGCGGCGTGGCCACGATCTTCGCCTTCGGGAAGGCCGCACGGATGACGTCCAGCCCAAAGTAGTAATCCGGATCACTCTGGCTGATGTAGACGGTGGTGAGTGTCTTGCCGCTGGCTTTGAGTTTCTGCACCAGCGCTTCGGCATCGCTGCGCTGGAATTGCGCGTCGATCAGGATGGCCTCGTGCGCGCCGGTGATGATTTCTGACGACACCGGGAACACGCCCTTGTCACCGGGGTTGTAGACCTCCAGGTGCAGCGGCGCCGGGGCGGCGGCATGGGCAATGAGACCGGCGCTGACAAGGCCGGCGGCAAGCAGGGTACGGATCAAGGTCATCGGACGCTCCTGGGTAGGTGTGATGGCAATGTCGCCACTGTACGTTGCTTGATTCGATCGAAAAACCACCTAAGATGCGCATATTTGTTTCGCGGATCGATCAAATATGGACCGAATCAAGGCAGCTGAGGTGTTCGTTGCGATTGTCGAGCGTGGCAGCCTGAGCGGTGCTGCAGAGGGGCTCGACATGTCGCGGGCCATGGTCACGCGCTATCTGGCGCAAATGGAGGACTGGTCAGGCTCGCGCCTGCTGCACCGGACCACGCGCCGCATCGGCCTGACTCCTGCCGGTGAGGCCACGCTCGCGCGCTGCCGCCAGATTGTGGAGATCGCAGCGCAAATGATGGTGGCCGATGGCTCCGAAGCCGATACCCCACGCGGGCTGCTGCGTATCGCGTGCGCGCAATCGCTCGCGCAGGAGGTGCTGAGTGCGGCGGTGACGGCCTACCTGCGGCGCTATCCGCAGACGGCCGTCGACCTCGTGGTCGACAACCGAACCATCAACCTCGTGGAAGAGCGCATCGATCTTGCCGTGCGCATCACCAATGATCTGGACCCGAACCTGATCGCGCGGCCGCTGGGCAAGTGTGAGTCGGTGGTGGTGGCCGCGCCGTCGTATCTGGCCGCGCATGGCGTGCCGCGCCGGGTTGAGGATCTGGCCGTGCACAACTGCCTGACGTACTCGTATTTCGGCAAGAGTCTGTGGAAGTTCACCGACGCAAAGACGGCCGCGCCGTCCGATGTGCCGGTGAGCGGCAACCTGAGTGCGAATGAGTCGATGGCGCTGCTGGCGGCGGCCAGGGAGGGTGCGGGTGTGGCGCTGCAGCCCGTGTTTGCCGCGGCGCCGCTCATCGCTACCGGCCAACTTGTGCGCCTGCTGCCCGAGCATGTGCCGCAAGCGCTCGGTATCCACGGGGTGTACAGCTCGCGCCGGCAGATGCCTGCGGCGTTGCGGGCGATGCTGGATTTTCTGGTGGACTGGTTCAAGGTGCTGCCGGGCGCAGCATGAACGATGTGCGAAGGGCGCCATGAAGCACCCCCGCCAAGGCGATACGCACAGGGCATCACCTTGGCGTGACAACCGTGAATGTCAGACGAACGGCGCAAACAGCCCGTTGAGCTTGGCCCCGCTGGCAGCATCGCGCGCAAAGTCGAAGGTGCCCTTGGTCCGTAGCTCTTCCGCTGCGCGCAGGAACGCCCCTTGTGCCGCACGTGCGAGTGCGGCGCCCACGCTGATGCGCTTGACGCCCAGTTCGGTCAGCTCCGCTACGCTCAGGTTGCCATCGGCAAAACCCATCATCACGTTGAGCGGGCGGTCGATCTCGCGCAGCACCGTAGCGATCTCTTCTCGCGTTTTCAGGCCGGGGGCGTAGAGCACGTCGGCGCCGGCATCCTGAAAGGCCTGCAGGCGGCGGATGGTGTCGGCCAGGTCGTTGCGGCCGTGCAGGTGGTTTTCTGCGCGTGCGGTGAGCGTGAAGGGAAACGGCAGCGAGCGTGCGGCTTCCACGGCAGCGCGTACGCGTTCGACCGAGGCCTCCAGCGGATAGATGGGCGCATCGGCATAACCCGTGGCGTCTTCAATCGAGCCGCCCACGATGCCAGTGGCGCCCGCCAGGCGGATGGTCTCGGCCACGGTCTCGGGGGCATCGCCAAAGCCGTTTTCCAGGTCGGCGGCCATCGGCAGATCGGTTGCCGCAGCCAGGTCGGCTACGTGCGCGAGGATGAGGTCGCGACCCACGCCGTAGTCGGGCAGCCCGCGCGAGAAGGCAAAACCCGCGCTGGTGCTGGTGAGCGCCTCAAAGCCCATCGTCGCCAGCAGCCGGGCCGAGCCCGGGTCCCACGGGTTGGGGATGACGAAGGTGCCGCTGCGCTCGTGCAGCGCGCGGAAGGTGTGGGCTTTTTCGATCTGAGTCGGCATAGGCTATCCGGTGTGGAGTGGATGGGGGTTGGACTGCAAAGCTGCGGCGCAGGCGAGCGCGTCGTCCAGGCGGTCATTGCCCCAGAACATCGCGTCGCCGACAAAGAACGTGGGCGCGCCAAAGATGCCACGAATCTGCGCGGCGTGCGTTTGCTCGCGCAGGCGCTGCTTGTTGGCGTCGGATTGGGCTTCGGTCAGGATCGCTTTCGCGGGCAAGCCCAGTGCGGTCAGCTCTTCGCTCACGGCTTCGGGCGTGTTGATGTCGCGGTCCTGCGCGAAGTTGCGCAGCATGATGCGTTGGCAGAACGCGCCGATCCAGGGCTGGTCCGCCCCCACCAGCGCGACGCGCAGTGGCAGCACGGAGCCGCTCGGGAAGGTGCTGGGCCGTGTCCACGGCACGCCGATCTTCTGGCATTCGCGAGCGATGTCCTGCCACATGTAATCGCCCTTGGCCTTCTGCAGCATGAACGGTGAGTTGCTCCAGCCGAACGACTGGAAGATCGGCCCAAGCAGAAACGGCTTCCAGCCGATGCGTACATCCAGGCGAGTGGCAGCGGCCTCGATACGCATCACGCTCAGGTAGCTGTAGTTGCTGGCGAAGTCGAACCAGAACTCGATAGTGGGTGTGGGCACGAGGGCCTCCCAGGTCGCGTTGTAGGGGACGGGCTTAGTCATAGACCACCAGGCAGCGGATTTCGATGCTCTCGCGCGGCGGCGTGCCGGCCGGCGCATCGGGGTGGACGAACGCGGCGTGCGGCGTGAAGCGCGCGACACCACTGACCTGCGAGTCGTACTGCTTGAAGACCAGCGCTTCGTGCCGGTCGATGGCTGACGCATACCACCAGCGGTGGTGCGGGTTGTGCGTGGCGAGGTACAGCTCGCCGGTACGCGTGGGGTAGCGGATTTCAGCGGCGACGAGGTCAGCGACATTCACGCTGCGCGCATCGCACAGGGCCAGCGGCGTGTCGAGCACCGGCCCGCGGATCGAGCGCCAGATGTTGACGATGCTGTAGCGCCTGACTGCGGCGGCCCGTGCCGGGTCGGTTAGCACACGGCCCAGGCGCAGGCGGCCGGAGGTTTCGGTGTAGTCGTTGTGGATGCGGCCCACGGCGGAGGGCGCGCCGTCGCCTTCGCGCCCGAAGGTGAGGGCAGGGCGGTTCGGGTCGCGTCGGCGGACCAGGTGGTCGAACACATAGGCGCCGCGCGCGCCTGTGGCGGCAAGGGCAAGCTCAGTGGCTTCTGCGTAGTAGATGGCGCGGATGGCATTTTCGTCGCCAAAGTCCGTCACGCGCGTGGGTGCATCGGCAAGGATGAAGCCGTTGCGCTCCAGTTCGGGTGCTTGCGCCGTGCGCATGTCGGCGATGCTGACGTCGCGCAGTTCGTATTCGCAGGTCTGCCATGGCTCGCCGGCGGGCGGCGGGTACATGTAGTTGATGGGGTAGGGGCCGTCGGGTTTGACGTAACTCAGGCCGCCAACCACCGTTTGCGGTTGGGTACGGGTGTCCATGCAGCCTCCAACGTGGGTGTCGTTGGCTGCATTACACGTGCTGCACCGCGTGCGCTCAAGCGCATTTCATGCAAGTTCGGATGCGCCAGGCGCATGCGAAACCTGGGCGGCGGCTTCGGAGCGAATCCATTCAGCCACGTCACGCACGTCACGGCGCGGGTTGGGTTCGGATTGAATCAACCAGTACGCATGCGTATTGCGCACGCCAGGGGCCGTGGTCGGAACAATCGCCAGACGGCCATCGGCCAGCAGGGGCGCAATCAGTTCCAGCCGCCCAAGCGCAATGCCCTGGCCCGCCACCGCCGCGTGGATGATCTGGTCGTGCTGGTTGAAGCGCAGCACGGTGCGGGGCTTGGCGTGGCTCCAGCCGGCTTCCGCCAGCCAGTCGGTCCACTGGAGCCAGGGGCGGCGCAAGTCACGGTCGTCGAAGTCGAGCAAGGTCTGGCCGGCCAGCGCATCGGCGGAGTCGATCGAACGCAGCCCCAGTGATGGGTGCGCGACCGGCGCCACCGTTTCGCCAAACAGCCGAATCGCCCCGGGCGGCGCATCGCCGGGCGGACAGTAGCGGATGGCCAGCTCGATCCCTTCGCTCTTCAGGTCGACGAGCCGGTTGTTGGTGGCGACGCGGACGTCGATGTCCGGGTACTGCTGCTGAAAGCGCGCCAGGCGCGTCAGCAGCCACAGGCCAGTCACGCCGATGCTGGCGGTGATCGTCACGGGCCGGCGTTCTGCGGCCACGCGGATCGCGCCGATGGCGTCCTGCAACTGCTGCACGGCGCTGTCGGCGCTGCGGAACAGGCGTTCGCCCTCCGGCGTGAACGCGATTGAGCGGTGCCCACGCACCAGCAACTTCACGCCCAGCGTCTCTTCCAGCACTGACACCTGCCGGCTCACGGCCGATTGCGTCAGGCACAGGTCATCGGCGGCCAGCGTGATGCTCATGCGGCGGCCTACGGCCACGAAGCCGCGCAGCAGATCCAGCGAGGCCAATCGAACCAACGGTGTCGACATGCGTTTTCCTCATGTGAAGCGTTCTCAAAGATCAATTGAGAAGGCACGTTTGACGAAGTTTAATAAGCCATCGGGCGACATTCCAGCTAAACGCACGCTTGCAAAATGGGAATGCCAGCCGCACAGGAGAAACATCCATGACATCGAAATCTCTCGCGCAATCGCCCTGGCTACCGGTACTGGCCGGCGGGGCGGTGATCGGCCTAGCGCTGGGCATTCGTCACGTGCAGGGCCTGTTTCTGGTGCCCATTACGATGGGCCACGGCTGGACGCGTGAAACCTTTGGCCTGGCCATCGCGCTGCAGAACCTGATCTGGGGCGCGGCGCAGCCGTTTGCCGGCATGCTGGCGGACCGCTATGGCGCTGCCAAGGTGGTGGTGGCGGGCATTGCCGTCTATGCGCTGGGCTTGGTGCTGATGGCACATGCGGGCACGCCGCTGGGCTTTACGCTGTCAGCAGGTGGGTTGATCGGCATCGGGCTGTCGGGCACGTCGTTTGGCGTGGTGTACGGCGCGATCAGCCGGCTCACCCCGCCCGAACGGCGTAGCTGGGCGCTGGGCGTGGCAGGGGCGGTAGGCGGTGTCGGCCAGTTCATCATGGTGCCGACGGCGCAGGGTCTGCTGAGCAACGTTGGGTGGGTGACAGCGCTGGTGGTCATGGCTGTGGTGATGGCAGTGTTTCTGCCGTTGGCCGCGCCGCTGCGCGAGAAGGCATCCACAGCCGTCGCGCAGGAAGCGCACCAGAGCATGGGCGCAGCCATTCGCGAGGCCTTCGCGCATCCGGGTTTCTGGCTGTTGAACCTCGGCTTCCTGACGTGTGGCTTCCAACTCGCGTTCATTGGTGCGCATATGCCGGCGTATCTGCTCGACAAGGGGCTGACTGCGCGGCACGGGATGATTGCGCTGGCCCTCATCGCGGCAGCCAACATCATCGGTACGTACTACTGCGGGGCGCTGGGCGGGTTGTTCCGGCGCAAGTATCTGCTGTCGTTGCTGTACCTGATCCGTACGGCGGCGATCGCGCTGTTCATCCTGCTGCCGCTGTCGCCGATCACGTTGTATGGGTTTGCCATCGTGATGGGGCTGCTGTGGCTGGGCACGGTGCCGTTGACCAACGGGTTGCTGTCGCAGGTGTTCGGGGTGCGCTATATCGGCACGTTGTTCGGCTTCGTGTTCCTCGGGCACCAGATCGGGGCGTTCCTGGGCGTGTGGCTGGGCGGTGTGGTGTACGACCACCTGCATTCATACGACACGATCTGGTTTGGTGCGATGGTGCTGGGCGTGGTGGCTGCGCTGCTGCACTGGCCGATCGATGACCGCCAACTGGCGCGCACGCCGATGACAAAACTGGCAGGTGCGGCATGAGCGGGCAACTCAAGGGTTGTGCGGCATGGGCGCTGGCGGCGGCTGGCGCTGCGCTGATCTTCTCGGCGTGGTTGACGCCGGAGGGGGCGTTCTCCTTTGTGACGTTGGCATCCTTCTGCGGGTAGAACGACGCAAACGCCCGATTTGTGAAACAATATCGGGTTAATCACTTAGTGGGTACTGGTACGGTTTGCGCGGGAATCCAGCAGTTTTCCTGTGAATGCCACCGTTCAGACATGACTTACGCCGTCAAGGAAATCTTCTACACGCTGCAAGGCGAAGGTGCCAATACTGGCCGCGCAGCCGTCTTCTGCCGCTTTGCCGGCTGCAATCTCTGGAGCGGGCGCGAAGCTGATCGCGCCACCGCCGTCTGCCAGTTCTGTGACACCGACTTTGTCGGCACGGACGGCACGCAAGGCGGTAAATACACCACCGCAGACGCCCTGGCTGATACCGTTGCCGCCGAATGGCCGGCCAGTGCCACGGGCGGCAAGCCGCTCGTCATCTGCACCGGCGGCGAACCACTGCTGCAACTGGACACCCCCCTGATCGACGCCCTGCACGCACGCGGCTTCGAGATCGCCATCGAGACCAACGGCACCATCGCCGTCCCGCCCGGCATCGACTGGGTGTGCGTGAGCCCGAAGATGGGCTCGGAGCTGGTCGTCACGCGTGGCGATGAGCTGAAGGTCGTGATCCCGCAAGACGGGCAGGACCTCGACGCATATGAACGGCTGGATTTCCAGCATTTCTTCCTGCAGGCCATGGATGGCCCGCTTGCGCGGCAGAATACGGCGCTCGCCGTTGAGCTGTGCCA
The DNA here is from genome assembly GCF_000801955.1 of Ralstonia sp. A12. GTDB lineage: Bacteria > Pseudomonadota > Gammaproteobacteria > Burkholderiales > Burkholderiaceae > Ralstonia. Next base: position 190,906 of record NZ_JSZO01000001.1, on the reverse strand, counting down.
GCGCCGGCCGCGCTGGCGCCTGTCGCTGCAAACCCATAAGATGCTGGGCATCCGCTAAGGCGGGCCGCAGCATTTTGTCCCCGGTTTTCACCGGTTCCAGCCGTTTTGCGGCGTCCGCTGCCGCCCCCTCGCTCCATGACCAAGACCGTTTCCATCACGCGCCGGCTCGAATTCGATGCCGGCCACCGCATCCCGGGCCACGCCGGCCAGTGCCGCAACCTGCACGGCCATCGCTACCAGCTCGAACTCACGCTCACCGGCGAAGTCCTGCATAACGACAAGGCCGCCGACGACGGCATGATCCTCGACTTCGGCGACGTCAAGCAGCTCGCCAACAAGCACCTCGTTGACCTGTGGGACCACGCGTTCCTGGTCTACCGCGGCGACACCAAGCTGGTCGAATTCCTGAACGACATGGAAGGCGGTCACAAGACCGTCGTGCTGAACGACGTGCCGACGGTCGAGAACCTCGCGCAGATCGCGTTCGACATTCTCGAGCCGGTATTCCGCAATACGTTCGGGCACCATCTGCGCCTGTCCAAGCTGGTGCTGTACGAAACTCCCAACTGCTGGGCCGACGTGAAGCTCGCGCGCCCGCACGAGCAGGATTGATCGGATACAGCCGATACGCATGACCACGCCCCACGTTCTCACGCCGCCTGCCGACATGTCCGCTCACGAGCGCGACGGCTACTGGATGCAGCAGGCGCTGGTGCAGGCCAAGTTTGCGTGGGGGCAGGGCGAGGTGCCGGTGGGCGCCGTGGTCGTGCGCGGTAACGAGATCGTGGGCGTTGGCTACAACGCGCCGATCGGCACGCATGATCCGTCTGCCCATGCGGAGATGCGCGCGCTGCGCCAGGCCGCTGAAAAGCTCGGCAACTACCGCCTGCCCGACTGCGAAGTCTTCGTCACGCTGGAGCCGTGCGTGATGTGCGCCGGTGCCATGTTGCATGCCCGCGTGGCACGCGTCGTCTACGGCGCACCCGACCCCAAGACCGGTGCAGCCGGCAGCATCCTCGACCTGTTTGCCGAGACGCGCCTGAACCATCAGACCGCCATCACCGGCAGCGTGCTCGCGCAGGAATGCGGCGACATGCTGCGTGCCTTCTTTGCCGAGCGTCGCGCCAGTCAGCGCGCTGCGCGACTGGCCTCTACCGAATCCGACGATTCCTCTACATGACCACCGTCCGCCTGATCGCACCCTCCGGTTACCCGAACGATGCTGAGATCGCCAAGCGCGGCGTGGCGGTGCTGCAGGCGCAGGGCTGCGATCTGGTGAATACGGAATGCCTCACGCGCCAGCACCAGCGCTTTGCCGGTGATGACGATGCGCGGCTGGCTGACCTGCGCCAGATTGCCATCGGCAGCGGGCAGGAAATCGCCATGGCTATCCGCGGCGGCTACGGCCTGACGCGACTGCTGGACCGCATCGACTTTGCGTCGATCCACAAGCGTGCACAGGCTACGGACGGCATCATCGTCGGCCACAGTGATTTCACCGTGTTTTCGCTGGCGTATCTGGCCGCGACAGGTGGGGTGACCTTTGCGGGGCCGCATCTGTGCTCGGATTTCGCGCTGCCCGAGCTTGATGCCTACATGGTCGAGCACTTCTGGGGGATCCTGCGCAACCCGAACTACACGTTGCGGGTGGAGGTTCCGCAGACCACGGCGCGCGCAGGACGCATTGCCGGTACGTTGTGGGGCGGCAATCTGGCCATGCTGTGCAGCCTGATCGGCACGCCGCATCTGCCGAAGATCGACGGCGGCATCCTCTTCGTTGAAGACATCAACGAGCACCCGTACCGCGTCGAGCGCATGCTGCTGCAACTGCAGCAGGCTGGCGTGTTAGAGCGTCAGCAGGCGCTGGTGCTGGGTGACTTCTCGGGCTACCGCACCACGCCGTACGACGCTGGCTACGACTTCGGCCCCATGTGCGACTACCTGGCCGCGCGTCTGCCGATTCCGGTCGTCACGGGCTTGCCGTTCGGCCATTGCCCGACCAAGGCGACGCTGCCGATCGGCGCGCAGGCCGAGTTGGATATCGATGCCACGGGCTTTACGCTGCACTTGTCGGGCTATCCGACGTTGCGCGGTTAGGTCGTCTACCCATCCGGGTCACGCTCGGATGGTAAAATCCCAGGTTCTCTAAATGGCGTGCAGCAACTGGTTGCCGCGCCAGATCACCGCTTTCCAAATCAAGGTTTCCACGTGCTTTCCACCGCCAATATCACCATGCAGTTCGGGCCCAAGCCCTTGTTCGAGAACATCTCGGTCAAGTTTGGCGAGGGCAATCGCTACGGCCTGATCGGTGCCAACGGCTGCGGCAAGTCCACCTTCATGAAGATCCTGGGCGGCGATCTGGAGTCGAGCGCAGGCAATGTGATGCTGGAGCCGGGCGTGCGCCTGGGTAAGCTGCGCCAGGACCAGTTCGCCTATGAAGACATGCGCGTGCTGGACGTGGTGATGATGGGCCACACCGAAATGTGGGCCGCCGCGCAGGAGCGCGATGCCATCTACGCCAACCCGGAAGCCACCGACGACGACTACATGAAGGCCGCCGACCTGGAGGCCAAGTACGCCGAATACGACGGCTATACCGCCGAAGCGCGTGCGGGTGAACTGCTGATGGGCGTCGGCATCCCGACCGATCAGCACAACGGCCCGATGAGCGGCGTCGCCCCCGGCTGGAAGCTGCGTGTGCTGCTGGCACAGGCACTGTTCTCGAACCCGGACGTGCTACTGCTGGACGAACCGACCAACAACCTCGACATCAACACGATCCGCTGGCTGGAATCGGTGCTCAACGAGCGCAATTCCACCATGATCATCATCTCCCACGATCGCCACTTCCTGAACTCGGTCTGCACGCATATGGCCGACATGGACTACGGCACGCTCAAGGTCTACCCGGGCAACTACGACGACTACATGGAAGCCTCCATGCAGGCGCGTGAACGCCTGCAGGCCGCCAATGCGCGCGCCAAGGAGCGGATCTCGGACCTGCAGGACTTCGTGCGCCGCTTCTCAGCCAACAAGTCCAAGGCGCGTCAGGCCACGTCGCGCTTGAAGATGATCGACAAGATCAAGGTGGAAGACATCAAGCCGTCGTCGCGTCAGAACCCGTTCGTCCGCTTCGAGATGGAGAAGAAGCTGCACAACCTGGCAGTGGAAACCGAGAGCGCGCGCAAGACGTACGACCGCAAGATTTTCGACAACCTGACCATGGCTGTGCGCGCAGGTGAGCGGATCGCCATCATCGGCGAGAACGGCGCGGGTAAGACCACGCTGCTGCGCTCGCTGCTGAACCACTCGGTCAAGACTGGTGTGCAGCGCGGTATCGAGATCGACGGTGGCAGCGTCAAGTGGGCGGAGAACGCCAATGTCGGCTACATGCCGCAGGACACGTACGAAGAATTCCCCGAAGATCGCGACCTGATGGACTGGATGAGCCAGTGGACGCAAGCCGGTGACGACGACCAATCGCTGCGCGGCACGATGGGCCGCCTGCTGTTCTCGGCCGACGACATCAAGAAGAACGTCAAGGTGCTGTCCGGTGGCGAGAAGGGCCGCATGATCTGGGGCAAGCTGATGCTGGGCCGCCACAACGTGCTGGCGCTGGATGAGCCGACCAACCACATGGACATGGAGTCAATCGAGTCGCTGCAGATCGCGCTGGACAAGTTCGAAGGCACGCTGATCTTCGTATCGCACGACCGCGAACTGATCAGCGCCCTGGCCACGCGCATCATCGAAGTGCGCCCGAACGGCACGCTCAGCGATTACGCAGGCACGTATGACGAATACCTGCAGAGCCAGGGCGTGGAAGTCTGAGTACTACACGCACTAAACAAAAAGGCGGCCTCAACAGCCGCCTTTTTTGTTGCCCGCGTGGTGCAAGCCTAGCTGGTTGCTTCGTCGATCAGCAGATCCAGCTGAGCGATGACATTGCTGGCTTCCGCCTCGCCGCGCGCCTTGGCGAGCGCGGCCTTGAGCGTTTCGCGCAGGGCGACGAGGTCGGCCACGTTGCCGGCCTTTTCCACCTTCATCTCGAGCAGGTAGCCGCGCAGGCCGAGGTAGCGGCTGATGGTTTCCGTATAGAAGCGGTAGAGGCGCTGATAGCCCTCGACACCCTGTTCGCCGGAGGCGGTGTTTGGCGCAGGTGCAGCGGGCAGACCGGGTGCGGTGGCCGGTTCACTTTTAACGGGTATCGTCCCCACCATCTGTGAGCGGATATACCCGGCTTGCTCCAATTCTTCGAACACCGCCTGGTTCATGCCCAGCGGCGCAAGCTGGATGAGGATCTCGTCGCAGGTTTTCTCGCCATTGACCATGAGCAGCAACGCACGGTGCTTCTGATCCAGGCGGTTGGCGCGCGTGCGGATCTCGTCCTGGCCCTTGTCGGTCTTCTGGTAGATGGTTGTCGTCATGCTGTCTCCCTCGGCCGGCGCGTCTGCAGTGCGCGCTCTGCTGGCTCTACAATAGGACGATCATAACCGCCCGGGTGCGGTGGGCATCTCCGTCGCAACCCGGATAGCACAACGCGCAAACCGCGCATCCACCAGAGCGAGACAAGCAACGATGCAGCAACGCGACAAGCTTTTCATCAACGGTAAGTGGGTGGCGCCGCAAGGCAAGGGCGTCATTGAAGTGATTCATTCGGCCACCGAAGAGGTGATGGGGACGATTCCTGAAGGCAGCGCCGCCGATGCCGAAGCGGCCGTGGCAGCCGCCCGCGCCGCGTTTGACGGTTGGGCCGCCACGCCCGTGGCCAAGCGCGCCGAATACATCCAGAAGATCACTGACGGCCTCAAGGCCCGCAGCGAAGAACTGGCCCAGCTGATTGCCGGTGAAGTCGGCATGCCGATCAAGCTGGCGCGCGCTATCCAGGTGGGCGGCCCGGTGTTCAACTGGGGCAATTTCGCCAAGCTGCTCGGCAAATTCGAGTTTGAAGAGCAGGTCGCCAACTCGCTGGTGGTGCGCGAGCCGGTGGGCGTCGTGGGCGCCATCACGCCGTGGAACTACCCGCTCAACCAGATCACGCTGAAGGTTGCGCCGGCACTGGCCGCGGGCTGCACGGTGGTGCTCAAGCCGTCGGAAGTGGCGCCGCTCAATGCGTTTGTGTTGGCGGAAGTCATTGAAGAGGCCGGGTTGCCGCCGGGCGTGTTCAACCTCGTCACCGGCTACGGCCCGGTGGTGGGCGAAGTGCTGGCGAGCCATCCGGATGTCGACATGGTGTCGTTCACGGGCTCGACGCGCGCAGGCAAGCGCGTGGCCGAGCTGGCAGCGCAATCGGTCAAGCGCGTGGCGCTGGAGTTGGGCGGTAAGTCCGCCTCGGTGATCCTGGATGATGCGGACCTGTCGGCGGCGGTGAAGGGCACGCTGTCGGCCTGCTTCCTGAACTCGGGGCAGACCTGCTCGGCGCACACGCGCATGCTGGTACCGCGCGCCAAGTACGAAGAGGTGAAGGCGCTGGCCGCGCAGTTTGCGGCGGGCTACGTGCCGGGTGACCCTGCGCAGGAAACCACGCGCCTGGGCCCGCTGATCTCCGCCGTGCAGCGCGACCGCGTGCTTGGCTATATCCGCAAGGGCCTGGAAGAGGGCGCTGAACTCATCACCGGCGGGGCGGATGCTCCGGAAGGCCTGTCCACCGGCTTCTTCGTCAAGCCGACCGTGCTGGGCAACGTCAAGACCACCGACACCGTGGCGCGTGAAGAGATCTTTGGCCCCGTGCTCACCGTGATCTGCTACGACAACGAGGACGAGGCCATCCGCATTGCCAACGATAGCATCTACGGCCTGGGCGGCGGGGTGTGGTCGGGCGACGAGGCGCGGGCGATTCGCGTGGCGCGGCGCATCCGCACCGGGCAGGTCGACATCAATGGCGGGCCTTTCAACATGCAAGCGCCGTTTGGCGGCTACAAGCAGTCCGGCAACGGACGCGAGAACGGCAAGTACGGGCTGGAGGAGTTCCTGGAGTACAAGGCGCTGCAGCTCAAACCCGCGCAGACGGCCTGATCGGTCTTCTGCATCAACAAAAAACCCGGCTTCGGCCGGGTTTTCTTTTGGGGCTTACTTGCGGCTGCCGTCGGGGTTGTAGCCTTGCGCTGTGCCTTCGGCCAGGATGCGCGTCCAGACGGCGTTGCGCTCCTCATCGGTCATGAACACCCAGTTGCTGACTTCCAGCTGGGTGCGCCCACAGCCCTGGCAGACCTCGTCGAAGAGGGTCGAGCAAATGCCGACGCACGGGCTGTCGGGGCGGCCGAGCAGGGTGCTTTCGGGCGCACTGGAGATGTCGTCGGGCATGGTGGCGAGGGCGGTGAAAATCGGTTGGGCCGCTATTTTACCGGGACGGCGGATTCGGGGCCTGGGCACCTGTCCGCTGGCTGACATGATCGGCCGCGGCGGATAGCGCCAACGCTGAGTTCACCAGTGCGATATGCGAGAACGCCTGCGGAAAGTTGCCGACCAGCCGGCGCGCGCGCGGGTCGTACTCTTCCGAGAGCAGGCCTACGTCGTTGCGCAGTGCCAGCAGTTTCAGGAACAGCGCGCGCGCCTCTTCATCGCGACCCTGCAGGACGAGGTTGTCGACATACCAGAAGCTGCACGCGAGGAACACGCCTTCGCCTTTGGGCAACCCATCGGCCATGGCTTCTGTGCGATAGCGGCGGACAAGGCCATCGACGAGCAGGTCTTGTTCGATAGCCCGCACCGTGGCCTGGATGCGTGAGTCCGTTGCGGGGAGAAAGCCAACCAGCGGTAGCATCAGCAAGGCGGCGTCGACCTCTTCACCGCCGTACCTCTGCACGAAACAGCCACGGCGCGGGTGGATGCCGTGCGTGCAGACCTCGGCGTGAATACGGTCACGAACCGCGCGCCAGCGCTCAACTGGGCCATCGACGCCAAACTGCTCGATGCTTTTGACGGCGCGATCGAACGCGACCCACGCCATCACCTTGGAATGCGTGAAGTGCCGGGATGGGCCGCGCACCTCCCAGATGCCTTGGTCGGGGGACTGCCAGGTGTCTTCCAGATGCGTCATGAGCGCGACCTGCAAGCGCCATGACGTGTCGTCACCCGCCAGGCCGCCTTTGCGGGCGAGATAGAGCGCGTCCATCAGCTCGCCGTAGACATCGAGCTGGAGCTGCAGTGCAGCCGCATTGCCGATGCGTACTGGTCGTGCGCCTTCGTAGCCGGGCAACCAGGGGACCGTCCATTCGCCCAGGCGGCGTTCGCCGGCAATGCCGTACATGATCTGCCCCTGCGCTGGGCTACCGGCAATGGCGCGTTCGAGCCAGGCGCGCCAGGCAGATGCCTCGTCGTAGTAGCCGGCGTTCATGAGGGCGAGCAGTGTGAGGGTGGCGTCGCGCAGCCAGCAGTAGCGGTAGTCCCAGTTGCGTACGCCGCCGAGTTGTTCCGGTAGCGACGTCGTTGGCGCGGCGACCACGCCACCGGTGCGGTGATACGTCAGCGCCTTGAGCGTGATGAGGGAGCGCTCGACCGCCTCTGTCCATTCGCCCGCGCCATGGCATTGGCTGGACCACGCACGCCAGCGCGCCTCGATGTCGAACTGGGCTTCCAGTGCGTCGATGGAGGCCGGCAACGGCAAGTGCGATGGCGAATGCGTCAGTACGAAAGGCATCGCCTCGCCCTCGGCAACGGTGAATTCGGCCACGGTGGAGAGATTCTCGCCACGAATGGGTGCCGGCGTGCGCAGCGTCACCATGTCGGGGCCGGCAATGGCGCGCAGCACGCAGTCGGGTGTATCGCATGGGCCGTCGGCAGGGCTGCCGGTGGTTTCCTCCACGCGGCTGACCCACGGGACGGAGGTGCCGTAGTCGAAGCGCAATGTCAGGTCCATGTGCATGGCGACCGTGCCCGAGAGGCCCCGCACGATGCGCACGAGGTCGGACGTATCGCCGCGCACGCTGGGCGTGCCCGGCAGGCGTACGGGCATCAGGTCGGTCAGGCTGACGGAGCCGGTGTCGGTCTCGAAGACGCTCTCCAGCACGAGCGTGCCGGGCAGGTAACGGCGGTGAACATGACGAACGTCATCTTGTGGCGCAATTTGCCAGCGCCCATGATCGGGTGTGCCCAGCAGGGCGGCAAAACAGGCGCCCGAATCGAATCGGGGCCAGCACAACCAGTCGATCGAACCGTTGCGCGAGACCAGCGCAGCGGTTTCACAATCGCCGATCAGAGCGTACTCTTCGATTTTCGAGGGCATTGCACTCCACTCCAACAATCGATAGGGCCGTGACCATGCACGACAGTACCCGCGTCATCCTTGAGTACAACGCCGGGCGAGACCCGGAGCGCCTCACGCGCAAGCTGGCCGCCATTGCCGCCGATCCGTTCTCGTTCTTCCGCGGCACCAACAACCTGTACGCGGCATCGATGATCGACGCACCGCTCATGCACGAGGCACCTCGCACGCTGGTCTGCGGCGATCTGCACCTGGAGAACTTCGGCAGCTTCAAGGGCGACAACGGCCTGGTCTACTTCGATATGAACGACTTCGACGAAGCCCTGACCGCGCCGTTTACCGTCGATCTCGTACGCGTGCTGTCGAGTCTGCAGGTGGCCGCATATAGCTGGAAGCTGGCCGATGAAGACGCAAACAACCTCTGCCGCCGGTTTCTCGATACCTATGCAACCACGCTCGTCGACGGCAAACCGCGCTGGGTCGAGCGCGCCACTGCCACCGGCATCGTGCGCACCCTGCTGCGCGACCTGCGCAGGCGCAACCGCGCGGCCTACATTGCCGAGCGCACAGAACGCAACGGCAACCAGATCAACCTGCGTAACGATGGGCGCCGCACTTTGCGTGCCAGCAAGGATGAGGCCCGCCGCGCGCGTCGCATTCTCCAGGCCTATTCCGAGCAGGGCAATGGACACGGGCAGCGCTTTGTCGCCGTGGATGTGGCGCGTCGCATTGCCGGCACCGGCAGCCTGGGGCTGGAGCGCTATTCGGTGCTGGCCCGCCCCGAGAACGACCCCGACACCCTGCGCCTGATCGACATCAAGCTCTCGGTGCCGAGCGTCTGGGCCGATGTGCTGGGCGATTCGTGCAGCGTGGCGCCGTGGCATAGCGAGGCCGGGCGCGTGGTCGGCATCCAGCGCATCTCGCAGGCAATCTCGCCGGCGTTGTTGCGCGGCGTGGTCTACGGGGCCAAGGGGGAAAAGCCGAAGTCGTACGTGGTCAAGAGCCTGCAGCCGACGGCGGACCGTGTAGAGCTGGGCTCCGGCAAGCACGTCGTGGCCAACCTGGACGATGCGCTGCAGACCATGGCGCGCGTGGCCGCATGGTGCCATCTGCGCAGTTGCGGCCGGCTTGGCACCGACCTAGTCGAGAAGGTACAGGACTACGCAGCCGGCACGGCGTGGCGCAAATCGGCGCTGAAGCTGGCGACGCACGGGCGCAAGGTATCGCTCAAGCAGTGGGCCGAGTTTGCGGAGGACTACCGGCAGGCGCGCAAGAGCAAGACAGACTGAAAATTTGGGTGCGAGGTGGCATCGGGTGATGCATTGAGCGCTTCGCCCTCAAGTTCCGCCCCCGGGTGACCGATAGTGCCAAGGTAGCCGGCCGCCCGGCGCGATGGTCGCGCCTGCGTGAAGAGCCGCGCACGCTACCCTTGCCACTCTCCAGCGCCCATGTCTGCTCGTCTGACCATCCGCACCCGTCTGGTGCTCACGGTTTCCATTTTGTTTCTGTTGGCTCTGCTGATTGGCGTGGCCGGGCTGCTTGGCCTGCGGGACGCCAATCGCGCGCACGAACAGACCTTCACCAACCAGTTTCCGTCCGCGCTTGCCCTGGGCGAATCCGACCTGAGCCTGACGCGCGCCCGCACCGCGCTCGACAAGGCGATGCTGTATCCGGAAGACAAGGGCGCCATGCAGTTGCTCGATCGCACTGAAGAGCTGATCGCCCGCTCGGACGAGGCGTGGAAGAAATATCTGGCCCTGCCGCGCGACGATGAAGAGGAGCGCCTGGCCAAGGAAGTCGCCACCAAGCGTGACGCCGCGTCGGGCACGCTGCGCGACATCATCAAGGCACTGCGCGCAGGTGATCGCGCCACGGCCGACAAGATCATGGAGAAGGGCGTCTCCAAGGCCTTCCGCGATTCCAACGACACGAGCCTGGCGCTGAGCAAGAAGCAGCTCGCCTTCTCCAAGGCCAACTACGATGAATCGCGCGAAGCCTACGCGCGTTTCCGCATGATCGTGATTGCCGCGATTGTGTTTGCACTGCTGGTGGCGCTGGTGTGCGCATGGTCGCTGCTGCGCGCCATTGTCGGGCCGCTGAACGCCACACTGGCACAGTTCGACCGCATTGCCGCAGGGGACCTGACGCAGCCTGTGCATGTCGACCGTGGAGACGAGATGGGCCGCCTGCTCGAAGGCCTGGCCCGCATGCAGGGCGCGTTGACCGACACCGTGCGCCGCGTGCGCACCGGCTCCGAATCGATCGGCGCAGCCACCAAACAGATCGCTGCCGGCAATGCCGACCTTTCGCAACGTACGGAAGAGCAGGCCAGCTCGTTGGAGGAAACCGCTTCCAGCATGGAAGAAATGACCTCCATCGTGCGCCAGAACGCTGACAACGCCCGCCAGGCCAGCCAACTGGCCGACAGCGCCTCGCATGTGGCCAGCCAGGGCGGCGCGGTGGTGACCGACGTGGTGGCAACCATGCGCGAGATCAGCGCGTCGTCGCGCACGGTGTCTGAAATCATTGGTGTGATTGACGGCATTGCCTTCCAGACCAACATCCTGGCGCTGAACGCCGCTGTGGAAGCGGCCCGCGCAGGTGAACAGGGCCGTGGCTTTGCCGTGGTGGCCGGCGAGGTGCGCAACCTCGCGCAGCGCAGCGCAGCAGCGGCCAAGGAGATCAAGGAGATGATTGAGGCGTCGCTGTCCAAGGTCGAGACGGGCAGCGCGCTGGCCGAACGCGCCGGCACTACGATGGAGGACATCGTCGCCTCCATCCGCCGCGTGACGGACATCATGGGCGAGATTGCCGCCGCCTCCAACGAGCAAAGCTCGGGCATCGAGCAAGTCAACAAGGCCGTCACGCTGATGGACGAAGCCACGCAGCAGAACGCCGCGCTGGTCGAGCAGGCGGCCGCAGCAGCCGAATCACTGGAAGAGCAGGCGCAGGTGCTGAACGCCGCCATTGCTGCCTTCCGACTGGCTTGATCTGATCGGTACGATGTATCGGTTTGATCTGGATGTGTGGCAATGACTTGCCTTGAGCGCCGTTTCGGTTGATATAACCGGAACGCTTATTCAAGGATCAAGGAATCACACCATGCCGTTCATCATTGCCGCGTTTGCGCTGGTAGGTTTGCTCATCTATGGCGCTATCCGGTTGTATGTAGCGGTGGCTTCGGCTTACGGTGCGGTGGCGGGCGGTGCTGCGGTATTGATTGCAGCGGCGCTCCTCGCTGCGGCCGTCATCAATCTTGTTCGCCGCTACCGCGCGGTACACGGCGTCAACGTGAAGGGGCAGCGGATCGTGTCCCTGAGCGGGAGCTGGGGCCAGGTTGCCGTCGACGCTGAACAGAAGCGCGGGTCATTGCGCCTGCATGACCAGGACGCACGATTCCTCTTTGCCGATATTGCCGGCGCCGATGCGGTTGAACGCGACGGCGCGTGGTCTCTGGCATTGCGGCTGAAGCATCAGGCACAAGCGGATTGGCTGATCCCGATGCGCAACCGCCAGGAAGCAAAGCGCTGGGCGAAGATCTTCGCCCTGGCAGCCACGCAGGAGCTTTGAGCCATTACTCGGTCGTACTCGGGTTCCAGAACGCCTGGGCAATGTGCGGCTGCGCCTGAAGCGATGCGACGATGCGATCCAACTCGCCGGCGTTGACGGCGGTGGACATCAGCATGGCTTCGATTTCCACGTGGTCTTCACCAAACGGTTCGACCGACAGATCGCTGATCGGATAGCTGGCTTCTTCCAGCAGGCGCTCCAGATCGGCCAGGGCTTCTTTCTGGCGCTCGCTGGTCGAGATGACGCACATCGTGTACGTGACTTCGCTGGCCTGGTTGTCCAATGGCGTGCGGTTGATGCGGTTTACCACGGGGCGCAGCAGAATGTTCGAGGCCAACACAAACAACGAGATCAGCACCGCCTGGCCGATGAGGTCAGAGCCCGCCGCCGCGCCCACTGCGGCAGAGCCCCACAGCGTGGCTGCTGTGTTCAGCCCGCGCACGTTCAGCCCTTCCTTCATGATGGTGCCGGCACCCAGGAAGCCTACCCCCGAGACCACGTAGGCGATCACGCGGGTGGTGTCCGATGCGGTGCCGATCTGCGCAGCCATGTCGACGAAGGCGGCCGCTGCAACTGCCACCAGGGCGTTGGTGCGCAAGCCCGCCGTCCGCTGTCTGACCTGTCGCTCAAAGCCGATCAGCGAGCCGAGCGCAAACGCGGCGGCAAGGCTGATGAATGAATCCACCAGCGTGGCGACATTGAGATGGACGAGGGCTTGCAGCTGCATCGGCGGCTCCTTGTTATGCAGACCGGAGTCTTGCTCAGGTGCTAGATAAGGCGCCGATGGTTATAGCACGGCGCCATGACACGCCGTGCGGACCGGGTAGATCCGACGGCTACTTATAGTCCCACTGCATCTGCTCGGGAATCGGCACGGCGTCCGACGTCTCGAGGCAGCGGTCAAGGTAAGCGAGCAGGGAGCGCGGCTGGAAGCCGGTCTCCTGCACCAGTCGCGTGTTGTCAAACACGTAGCTCATGCTGGCGAACTTGGCATACAGGTGGATGCAGCGCGCGACCAGTCGCACATTGCCATCCCCCGTCATGCTCAGGAATTTACGTGCCAATGCTTTCTCGGCGATTTTTTCCTGATACACGTACCCTGCCAGCGCTTGGGCCTCTTCTTCCGGGGTCTTGCAGCGCTTGAAGCGCGGATACAGCGTTTCGATGCGCTCGGAGTTCTTGTCGCCGGCACTGATGTGGTACAGGTCGTGCGCCAGCGTCGGCTTGGTTGCCAGACGGACGATGGCTTCGGCGCAGTCATCGACCGGCAGGATGTCGACGCGATCCGACAGTTGGCAGCTGAAGGTCTCCAGCATGGCCACCATGCGCAGCATCCAGAAGATGCTGCCCGAGGGCTCGCAGCCCAGCGTGCTGTGGCCGACCACGATGGACGGCCGCACCACGACCAGCGGCAGTTCGGGCACGGCTTCGCGCAGCTTCAGCTCCGCCATCCCCTTGGAGTAGGTGTACGGCACGGCGTGCTGCTCGATCGGCGGCACATCCCAGCTCTCATGCACATGGCGATTGGCCAGTTGGCCGCACGACATGGCCGTGCCGATCTGCAGGAAGCGCTTGAGCCGTTTGCCCTGCGCCGCCAGTTTGCCCAGCGCCAGCACGCCGCCTACGTTGGTATCCCACAGCGACGGATGGTTTGAAAACGTTGCCAGCGCCGCGCAGTTGATGATGACTTCCGGATCGCCCAGCGTGGCTGCGCCGCCTTCGCGCAGGTCGAACAGGACGATCTGCGATTCGGTGATGCCGTCCAGCACGGCCTGCGGCAGTTGGAACCGGCGCAGGTTACTGCGCAGGCGCGCGAGCCCGTCCGCCGGCGTGTCGCCGCGCACGGCAAAGCGCGTATCGGCTAGCAAACCTTTGGCAGCCAGATCTGCGGCAATGGCGCCGCCCACAAAACCGGTCGCACCGGTTAGCAGAATACTCATGCGAGAAAGCTCGAAATCTTTGAAGTGCGAAGCGGGCGACCAACCCACCTGCAAACAACGTTATCGGTGCCGCAGATGCGGACGCGGAACGCTGGTGGTGCGCGCAAGCCCAGAGCGGATGCATCCGCCAGGCGCGCAGGGTGCGAGGCTCGCCGCGCCGCATGACAGGTGTGATGCGATGCGGTCAGAAACCCACGCAGAATCAGCGATTTATAAGAATGTAACCTTTCAGGCGCCTTTCGGCACGTCCTTTTGTAGACCTTTCACGCTAGAAAGTTGACCTCACCCGTGGGGCACAGCGCAGCTGGACGTGGCATTTGCCGCAATTTCGCGCGCGGCCTTGGCGCCTTCCACCTGCAGGATGGTCGGCAACGAGACGCCGTTCTTGGCCGCCGTCACCTCGGCCAGGATGGAGATGGCGATCTCCGGCGGCGTGCGGCTGCCGATATAGATGCCCACCGGGCCGTGCAGGCGGGCCAGTTCCGCCTCGGTCAGGTCGAACTCCTTCAGGCGTTCACGGCGGCTGGCGTTGTTGCGGCGGCTGCCGAGCGCGCCCACGTAGAAGGCCGGTGTCTTGAGCGCTTCCATGAGCGCCAGATCGTCGAGCTTGGGATCGTGCGTGAGGGCAACGACGGCGCAGCGCTCATCCAGCTTCATGGCCATCACCGTATCGTCGGGCATGGTGCGGACCATGGCAACGCCCGGGATATCCCATTCCTCGCTGTACTCTTCACGTGGGTCGCACACGGTCACTTGGTAGTCCAGGCCCACGGCAATCTGGCATAGGTAGCGTGAGAGCTGCCCCGCGCCAATGACGAGCATCCGGTAGCGCGGGCCGTGAATCGTCACCAGGCGTTTTTCGTCAAACTGCAGGCCATCGGTCACGGTGGCGTGCTGCAGCAGCGTCGCGCCCGTTGCCATGTCGAGCGTACGGGCGACAAGCTGGCCGGCTCCCACGGCATGCAGTAGCGCGTCAAGACCGCTGGCGGCGTTCAGCGGCTCGAGCACGAGTTGCAGCGTGCCACCGCACGGCAGGCCGAAGCGGTGGGCTTCTTCTGCGCTGATGCCGTATTTGACGGCCTCAGGTTTGACCTGCAGCAGGCCTTCGCGGCGGACGCGGTCGATGAGGTCGTCTTCAATGCAGCCGCCCGAGACCGAGCCGACCACCACACCGTCATCACGCAGCGCGAGCATGGCGCCTTCGGGCCGGGGGGATGAGCCCCAGGTTTTCACAACGGTGACGAGCAGCACGCGCCGTCCCTGTTCCAGCCAGCGCACGCTGGTTTTCAAAACTTCAAGATCGACGCTGTCCATGATGCGTTTCCTGCGCTTATTAAGCAGTATTCAATGCGGGGATGCCGGATTATGCCCCGTGGTGCAAAAACAGGTAGGCAGCCACCACGGCCACAGCGGCCACGATGATCCACGGCCACGGATTGCGAGGCTGCACGGCAGGGCTGATGATCGGCGCCGCATAGTCAGTGGGCGGCGCTCCATGCGCCCGCAGTTCGCCGGCGGCCAGATCCGGGATGGCCTGTTCAGCAGGCTTGCCGTCGAGCGCGGCTGCCTCATCCGCGGCGGGGCCGAATTCTGCCGCAAAACGCTGGAAGAACTCATCCGCCAGCTTGCGCGCAGCGCCATCAATCAAGCGTGAGCCGATCTGCGCGAGCTTGCCGCCCACCTGCGCGGTGGCGGTGTAGGACAGCCGCGTGACCGTCGGGCCTTCGGGCGAGAGTTGTACCTGCGCACTGCCCTTGCCGAAGCCGGCGGCACCGCCCTGGCCGTCGAAATGCAGGGTGTAGCTGCGCGGCGGCGTCATGTCGGTGAGTTCCATGCGTCCCTTGAAGCGCGCCTTGACGGGGCCGACTGCGGCGGTCATGGCGACCTCGTAGGCGGGATTGCTGCCCTCGCCAGCGGAGGTGATGCTCTCGCAGCCGGGGATACAACGCTGCAGCACGGCGGGATCGTTGAGCGCATCCCAGGCGGTCTGCAGTGGCACGGGCAGGAGGTGGGTCTGGGTCAGTTCCATGGTGCGGTCGGGCGGACTGGGGTGGGGCCATGCCGAGCATGCGCCAATTCCTGCTCCAGCGCAGCCAGGCTGTCGAAATGGTGCGCCGGCACCATCGCGTCGACATGCGGCAGGATGGCTCGCACGCCGCGTGCCCGGGGCTCGAAGCCGGCAAAGCGCAGCAGCGGGTTGAGCCAGACGATGCGGTGCGCGAAGCGGGCCAGACGGGCCATCTCGGCGTCGAGCAGGTCGATGTGTTCGTGGTCGAGCCCATCGGTCACGAGCAGCACGGTGGCACGGCCGGACAGCGTACGGCGCGCCCAGCGGCGGTTGAACTCGGCCAGCGCCGCGCCGATGCGCGTGCCGCCAGACCAGTCCGGCACAAGCTGCGCGATGGCTTGCACGGCGATGTCCGGATCACGCTCGCGCAGATGCAGCGACACGTTCGTCAGTCGCGTACCGAACAGGAAGGCCTGGATGCGCTCGCGCGACTGCACCAGCGCGTGGCAGTAGTACAGCACCGCGCGCGAGTAGCGGCTCATCGATCCGGAGATGTCGAGCAGGAGCACGAGCGGCGGTGTGCGGTCGACCGGCTGGCGGTATTTCCAGCCCGTCCATTCGCCACCGGCGCGCACGGCCTGGCGGGCGGTGGCGCGCAGATCTGGATGTCGCCCGCGCGAGGCCGCTTTCAGCCGGCGTGTGCGTTCCTGTGCCAGATGCACGCGCCGGCGGCGGATCATGTGCTGCAGCGTGCGCCATTCCGCCGCATTGAGTGTGTCGAAGTCACGCGTGCGCAGTGCTTCGTTTGCGGAAAACGCCAGCGGCGCAACGATGTCATGGCGTTCGCCGTCGGGCTGGGGGCCGGGTGGCAGGTTGATCGACGGCTGTGCACGTAGCGCATCGGCCAGGCGGTTGCTCCGCGCAACGGGAATGCCGCCGCGCACCTTGGGCAGCAGCAGGGCGCGCAGCTTGCCTTCCCAGTCCGGATCGCGCCAGAACACGTTGAACGCCGCATCGAACAGCGTGCGTTCGTCGGGGTGCGAGACGAGCAGGGCGGACAGGGCGGCCTTCACGTCATCACGGCGGCCGATATCGATGTGAACCATGGCTTCGATGGCATCCACCGCGCGCGAAGGTGCCAGCGGCATGCCGGCGTTGCGCAGCAAGCGCACGAAGTGCGTCACGTTGCGGGGCAGCATGGGTAGCGACATGGGCGGCGCGGCCGATGTGTCCACGGCTACTCCGGCAACGCCGGCGAGGCCAGCAATTGCTCGATGGTCGGCGCATCCACGCGGGCCAGATCGTCCTGGTACTTGAGCAGCACGCCCAGCGTGTCCTGCACCGATTGCGGGTCGAGCTCAGTCACATTCAGTGCGGCCAGCGCGCGGCACCAGTCGATGGCCTCGGCAATGCCCGGTGCCTTGAACAGATCGATGCCGCGCAAGCGGTGCACGAAATCCACGGCGCGTTGCTGCAACTTGGCGGCAGTCTCGGGCGCGCGCTGCGCCACGATCTGCAGCTCGCGTGCCTTGTCCGGATAGCCGATCCACTGATACAGGCAGCGCCGCTTGAGCGCGTCATGTACCTCGCGCGTGCGGTTGGAGGTCATGACGACCAACGGAATCACGTGTGCGCGCACGGTGCCGAACTCCGGAATCGATACCTGAAAGTCCGACAGCAGCTCCAGTAGGAACGCCTCGAACGGCTCGTCGGCGCGGTCGATCTCGTCGATCAGCAAGACGCGGGGGGTATCGGGGTGGGCGGGGTCCGGCAACAGCGCCTGCAGCAACGGGCGCTTGAGGAGAAATTCATCGCGGTAGAGCGTGTCGGCGTGGGGCTTTTCACCGGCGGCTTCTGCCAGGCGCAGCGCCATGATCTGGCGCGGGTAGTCCCACTCGTAGAGGGCGCTGGCGGTGTCGAGCCCTTCATAGCATTGCAGCCGCAGCAGCGGCGTGCCCAGCAGCCCGGCCGCCGCCTTCGCCAGCTCGGTCTTGCCGACACCGGGCTCGCCTTCCAGAAACAGCGGCCGCTGCATACGCAGCGCGAGGAACAGGGCGGTGGCCAGCTCGCGGCTGGCGAAATAACCCTGACCTTGCAGTTGCGCGATGCAGTCGTCAATGGAGTCGACCGGCATGCCGTTCCTTGGCCAATGCGCTTAATGGTGTTTCGCCAGGGCGTGCTCCACGGCGCGGGCTGTCAGCACTGGGATCAGGTGCGCCCGATACTCCGGCGAGGCATGCAGATCGCCCACCAGGTCATCGGGCGACACCACCACCTTGCGCGCCGCTTCTGCCGTGAAATTGGCCGCCAGCGCCTGCTCCAGCGGCGTACAGCGGAACACACAAGGCGCCGCGCCCGTCACCGCCACACGCACGTTGTTGCCCTTACGACTGACGAACACGCCCACCAGCGCAAAGCGCGACGCGGGGTTGCGGAATTTCACGTAGGCGGCCTGGTCCGGCACGGGAAACTGCACCTCAGTGATCAACTCGTCCGCAGCCAGTGCTGTCTCGTACATGCCGAGAAAGAAATCGTCCGCCGCAATGTTGCGCCGCTCGGTGACGACGGTGGCGTTCAGGCCCAGCACGGCCGCCGGGTAGCACGCGGCGGGGTCGTTGTTGGCGAGCGAGCCGCCCAGCGTGCCCATGGCACGCACCTGCCTGTCGCCGATACCGCCCGCAAGGTCTGCCAGCGCAGGCAACATGCGGACGATGTCTGCGTTCTCCGCCACATCCGCATGACGCGTGGCCGCACCCACGGTGATCACGCCCGGCTGCGAGCGGATGCCCGACATGCCGGGAATGCGCGTGACATCGACCAGCGTGGAGGGCTGCGCCAACCGCAGCTTCATTGCCGCCAGCAGGCTCTGGCCGCCGCCGAGGTACTTGGCGTCCGCATGCGTTTTCAGCGCGGTGACTGCGGTCTGGGCGTCGGTGGCTTTCTGGTATTCGAAGTCGTACATGGTGGGCTCCTCTACCTAGGCCTTGGCCGCTTGAATGGTTTGCCAGACACGGTGCGGTGTGGCAGGCATCTGGAGGTCTTTCACACCAAGCGGCGCCAGCGCGTCGACGATGGCGTTGATGAGCGCCGGTGGTGAGCCGATCGCCCCCGCCTCGCCGCAGCCTTTCACACCCAGCGGGTTGTGCGTGCACGGCGTGCCCTTGGCGGTTTCCACCGTGAAGCTCGGCAGATCACCCGCGCGAGCCATGGCGTAGTCCATGTAGGAGCCGGTCAGCAATTGCCCGGTCTCGTCGTACACGCAGCGCTCCAGCAGTGCCTGGCCGATGCCCTGACCAAGCCCACCATGCACCTGACCCTCGACGATCATCGGGTTGATGATGTTGCCGAAATCGTCCACGGCGACGAAGCGGTCGATGTGGACTTCACCGGTATCCGGGTCGACTTCCACTTCGCAGATGTAGGCGCCAGCCGGGTAGGTGAAGTTGGTCGGGTCGTAGAAGGCGTTTTCATCCAGCCCGGGTTCGAGCTTGTCGAGCGGATAGTTGTGCGGCACGTACGCCGTGAGAGCGACTTCGCCGAAGGTCTTGGTGCGATCGGTGCCGGCCACGCGGAAGACGCCATCCTTGAACTCGATGTCCTCAGCCGAGGCCTCCAGCAGATGCGCGGCGATCTTCTTGGCCTTGGCTTCGATCTTGTCGAGCGCCTTCATGATGGCCGAGCCACCCACGGCAATCGAGCGCGAACCATAGGTGCCCATGCCGAAGGGAATGCGCCCGGTGTCGCCGTGTACGACCTCGATGTTCTCCAGCGGCACGCCCAGGCGATCGGCCACCACTTGCGCAAAGGTGGTCTCATGGCCCTGGCCGTGGCTGTGCGAGCCGGTGAAGACGGTGACGGAGCCTGTCGGATGCACGCGGATTTCGCCGGCTTCAAACAGGCCGGCACGCGCTCCCAGCGCCCCAGCGATATTCGATGGCGCCAGCCCGCACGCCTCGATATAGCAGGAGTAACCCATGCCGCGCAGCCGGCCCTTGGCGCGCGAGGCATCGCGGCGAGCCTTAAAGCCTTTGACGTCAGCCAGTTCGATGGCGCGGTCGAGGCAGGGTTCGTAGTCGCCGGTGTCGTAGGTCAAGCCGACTGGCGTGGCATACGGGAACGTGCGGATGAAGTTGCGGCGTCGCAGTTCAGCCGGATCGATCTGCATTTCACGCGCGGCGGTTTCGACCAGCCGTTCGACCACATAGGTTGCTTCCGGCCGCCCGGCGCCGCGATACGCATCGACCGGTGCGGTATTGGTAAACACCGCCTTCACCTCGGCATAGATGGCCGGCGTCTTGTACTGCCCGGCAAGCAGCGTCGCATACAGGATGGTCGGCACGCTGCTGGCAAACGTCGACAGGTACGCGCCCATATTGGCCGTCGTATGCACACGCATGGCGAGGAAGTTGCCATGCGCATCGAGCGCCAGTTCAGCATGCGTGACATGGTCGCGGCCATGCGCGTCGGTGAGGAAAGATTCGGACCGCTCGGCCGTCCACTTGATCGGCCGGCCCACCTTCTTCGATGCCCAGGTGAGCGCCACATCTTCCGGGTACAGGAAGATCTTCGAGCCGAACCCGCCACCCACATCCGGCGCAATCACGCGGACCTTGGCTTCGGTCAGGCCCAGCACGAAGGCCGACATCAGCAGGCGTTCCACGTGTGGATTCTGATTGGCGACGTAGAGCGTGTAGCTGTCGTCCTGGCGCGAGTAGCTCGCGTTGACGGCGCGCGGCTCGATGGCGTTCGGGATCAGCCGGTTGTTGACGATATGGAGCTGCGTCACATGCGCGGCCTTGGCAAAGGCGGTATCGGTGGCGGCCTTGTCGCCGTGGCCCCAGGTGTAGCAGGTGTTGTCGGGCACCTCGTCGTGGACGGCGGAACCGGCTGTCGGCGCGGTGGCGGTGTCGACCACGGCGGGCAGCTCGTCGTATTCAACGTCGATCATCTCGACGGCATCCTTGGCGATCTTCACCGATTCGGCCACCACCAGCGCTACCTGGTCACCCACGTGGCGCACCTTGCCCTGGGCGATCACGGGGTGGGGCGGCTCCTTCATCGGCGTGCCGTCAATGCTGTGGATCAGCCAGCCGCACGGCAGGCCGTTGACCTTGTCGGTGGCCAGGTCGTCGCCCGTGAGCACGGCCAGCACGCCCGGATGGTGGCGTGCCGCATCCACGTTGATGTGCTTGATGCGGGCATGCGCGTACGGCGAGCGCAGGAACACCGCGTACGACTGATGGGCCTGGACGACATCGTCCGTGTACTGCCCGGCGCCGGTCAGGAAGCGATAGTCTTCCTTGCGTTTGACGGCCGCGCCGATCAGGTGGTTGTTGGGTTCTGCGGGAGCGTTCATGGTGGTCTCCTCGCTGGGTTCAGGCGGCGTGGGCGCGCGCGGCGGCCAGGCTTTGCAGGGAGGAGGCATCGCCTTCTTCGGCCATGGCTTCAGCCCCCTTCATCACGGCGCGCACGATGTTGTGATAACCGGTGCAGCGGCACAGGTTGCCGTCGAGTTGCTCGCGCACCATGTGTTCATCCGGATGCGGGTGTTGCGCGACCAGGGCGGTCGCCGCCATCACCATGCCGGGGGTGCAGAAGCCGCATTGCAGGCCATGGCATTCACGAAAGGCCTCCTGCATTGGGTGCAGCGCACCATCCTTGGATAACCCCTCAATGGTGGTCACCTCGGTGCCATCGGCCTGCACGGCGAGGATGTTGCACGACTTCACCGCGCGTCCGTTCATATGCACGGTGCACGCGCCGCACTGCGCGGTATCGCAGCCAACGTGCGTACCGGTCAGGCGCAGGTGCTCGCGCAGCAATTGGACCAGCAGGGTATGGGGTTCGACACTGACGGTGACAGGCGCACCGTTGACCGACAGCTTGAGGCTGATCGCCATGGGAGTCTCCTTGGGGGATGGTCGCCGTGTGTCCCGCTATGCGCCTTCCTTGCAGCGAAGATGCGCGCGGATTCTGGGTATCGGTGGTCGCGGCTTTAATCAGTTAAGCACAGGCAGTGCAGAACACAACTGCGGCGCAGTTGGGGGAGGGAGGAGGCAGGAGAGGATGCTGCGGCACGCAAGACATGCGCCGCAGAAATGACAAAGGGCCGGAATCCGGCCCTCGATTGGCACCAGGCGGTCATGACCTGGCGGGTGTGGCGGCTGCTGTGTGAAGACACAGACCGGCGCACGGTACTGCTGGTATTGCGACTACTACGCTACAGCTAGCTCGGGCACATGCCCATCGACAATAACGGCGGGTTAGGCCTTGGCGGTGCGCTGCGTGCTGAACAGGTTCGCGATTGCCGAGAAGAACTGGGCGAAGGAGAACGCGTGGCCCGACGGGCGGCGATAGTAGTAGATACCTTCGGACATCTCGCGCTCGATCAGTTCGCGTTCGAGTTGGTCGGTCAGCTTCAGGTCGTTCGTGTTTTGCATGATTGGCCTCTTAGGGAAATCCCGGTTAGGGAATACCCTCATAATACACCAGATGATGCAATGCACCATACGTAGGCTTACGTATGCACCACGACGCGTTGCTCGGCCGCCACGCTCACGTTGCGCCGCACCAATATGGTGCTGACGCCACTTCCACGCCTTATTTGACCGGAATCGGCTGGCTGGCCGGGACGGGTACCGCCGTTACGCTGTTCTTGGGGCTGCCCGAGATCACCTTGTCGGAATACACCAGGTAGACGAGCACATTGCGCTTGCGATCCACCGTGCGCACCACGTGCAGCGTCTTGAAGACGAGCGACAGGCGCTGCGTAAACATGTCGTCCTGCTGCGGCACGGGCTTCACGAAGGTGATGTCGCCGACCTGGCGGCAAGCCACGGCGGCTTCACTCACGTCTTCCGCCACGCCCAGCGTGCCCTTGATGCCGCCCGTGCGGGCACGCGATACGTAGCAGGTGACACCCTGTACGAGCGGATCGTCAAACGCCTCGATGACGATCTTGTCCGAGCCGGTGATGCGGAAATTGGTGCTGACGCTGCCGATGTCCTCAGCGCGGGAGCAGGCCGTCGTGCAAAGCGTGCCGACAGTGAGGAGCAGGGCGAGGGAGCGGGCAAATGGGCGCATTGTCGTATTGAGGTCTAGAAGAGAGCGTCTTGGGATCAGAGCAGGGATTCGGGCGGCCACGGCGGTGCGGTGTCATCCACGAAGGTGGGCCGCATGTCGGCGTGCTGGCGGGTGTGCTCGCGGGATTGCTCAATCCTGTGGTGCAGGGCGTCCATGAACACCTTCACCTTGGCCGGCATCAGGCGGCGGCCGGGGAAGACGGCGTACACGCGCATCGGCGGGGATTGGAAATCGGTCAGTACTTCTTGCAGCGCGCCCGAGGCGATCAGGTCGGTGGCAAACGCCGACGTGATGCGAGCGACACCCAAGCCGGCAATGGCCGCCTGCATGCGCAGTTCGCTGTTGGAGGTGCGCATGCGGAAATCCAGCGGCAGGTTGATGGTCTCGCCGCCGGGCGTGCGGAACTGCCATTCGGATTCGTTTGAGACACCCAGGCAGGGCCAATCGACAAGCTGATCAGGGTGTGTGAGCGGCCCCAGGCGCTCCAGCAATTGCGGGGCAACCACCACCGCACGCCGCAGATCGAACACGCGCTGAGCGACCAGGCCGGAATCGGGCAGCGGCCCGCGCGGTACGGTCAGCATGATGTCGTAGCCCTGGGCAAGCGGGTCGATCTGGCGTGGGGCCACATCCACCTCGATGCGCAGGCCGGTGTGCTCGCGCATGACTTCCAGCACGACCTCGGCGAATTGTCTGGCGGCAAACTCATAGGGCATGGCAACGCGCAAGGTGCCCGCCGGCGACTGAAACGTCGCCGCCGCGTCTTCCGACACTTCGCGCAGCCGCTGGAACAATGGGCCTGCGTCGCGCAACAGGGCTTCGCCAGCGTCGGTCAGGCGCAGGCGGCGCGTGCTACGTTCGAACAGGCGCGCGCCCAGTTTGCCCTCCAGCCGTGACACGGCGGTGCTGACCGATGACTTGGGCAACCCCAGCCGGTCGGCTGCACGCGTGAAGCTGCCGAGGGTGGCCACGGTGCAGAAAGTGTCCCAGTCGTTCCAGTCCGTCGTTCGCATGGTTGAACAATGAATTTGTGGGATGGCGGTTTCCGCCGGTTTTCAGGCAAATTACCATCCCTGCATGAACACGCCAAGCACAGACCACATGGTTTCCCCCACCCCTGCGCCTCGCCGTCAGCCTGCCGAATCGACGGTCGGCAGTCGGCTGGAATTGCGCATGGTCGGCGTGGTGATCGGGCTGGCCACGGGCGTGGACTACATGACCAACCTGATGTTCTCGATCGCCGGGCCCCATATCGAGGGTGGGGTGCTGGCGTCACAAGATGTTTACCTATGGGCTGTGACGGCCTATGCGGCGGCGGCCAGTCTGGCGATTCTGGTAATGGGGCGGCTGGCTGATCACATGACGTACCGCAAGCACACGCTGCTGTCGCTGCTGGTGTTCATTGCCGGCACGCTGATCTGCGCGGCAGCCGAGGGCGGCACGATGCTGGTCGTCGGGCGAGCGGTGCAGGGGTTTGGGGCGGGGCCGATGTTGTCTACCTCGCGCATCTTCGTGCAGCACAGCCCCGCGCACGAACGCCGCACGCTGATGAAGGGGATGATCTACGGCATCTTCGGGCTAAGTTGCGTGTCGCCCATGCTGTCAGCGGCACTGACCGAGCAGTTCGGCTGGCGCGCGATCTTCATTGCGCAGTTGCTGGTGGCCGTGGTGGTGTGTGCACTGGTGGCGGCGTTCTATCCGCACCCGAAGATGCAGGAGCGCAAGGGCGATTTTGCCTCGCTGGATTGGCCGTCGGCCATTGCGTTCGGGCTGGCGGCGCTGATTGCGCTGCATGGCTTCCAGCAGGCCCGCTTCGTCCACCCGGATGGCTCGCCTGCGCAGGTGCTGCCGATCATTGCCGTGGTGGCGTTGCTTATCTGGATCGGCATTCGCCAGACCGGTCACCCGCTGCCGTGGGTGGACCTGCGTGCCACGCTGCAGCGCCGCTTCATGGTGGGCATGGTGTTCTATGCCATCTACTACGTGTTTGCGAGCGCGTGGGGCTTTCTCTCGTCGAGCCTTGTGCAGAACGGCCTGGGCTTCCGTTATGAGACCACTGCGCAGCTCATGAGCCTGGGTGGGCTGGTGACGATCGTGCTGGGGTTCCTCAACTTTCAGCTGACCAATGTGCTGCCGCCCAAGCGGGTGCTGATTTCCATCGGCTTTGTGCTGATGGCGACGGCGCTGTTGTGGATGTCGCATGTGGCGATGCCCGGTGCGTCGGTCTCCATGCTGGTGCCGGGTTTCATGATCGAGGGCATGGTGGGGATGTTTGTGGTGATCCAGGTGGCGGGGCTGACATATGTGGATCTGCCGGCCAAGGATTTCGGCCACGCTTATCAGTTCAAGGGGATCATGCGCGCTTGGGCGCAGGCGTTTGGCACGATGGGCGCCACGTTGCTGCTGCAGCGTGGGCAGGCGCAGCATCGTACGGATCTGGTGGGGCATGTGAATGCACTCACGCCCGCTTGGCAGTGGCCGCATCCGCTGCAGGGGGTGGAGTTGATTCGCATCTCGGCGGAAATTGATCGGCAGGCGACGCTGCTAGCGGTGAATGATCTGTTTGCTTGGGGGGCGGTGGTTGCGCTGGTGTGTGCGGGGGGGATTTGGTTGCAGCGATCTCTGCGTTAGTGGTGCATCCCTTGTTTCGTCCCCTGACGGGGCCGACTTACTTTCTTTGTCTTGCCAAAGAAAGGTAAGCAAAGAAAGGCGCGCCCGAGATGGCGAAAGACTCCTTGAATTTCTGTAACCGGGCGGAGAAGGAGGCAAACTCGCTTCGCTCAGACAAGCCTCCTTCTTTTTTCCGCCCGCTTACAAAAATTCAAGGCGCCATCTAGGGCAGGGTACGGCCAAACCGTCTGGGCGCATGCGTTGGCGCCAAAGCGTATCTGGGCTGAGATCAATCGAGTTTTTGCTCGGATGCGGTGGCTTGCGGCACCTTGCAGTTGAACGCGGGGGCGGCTTCGGCCAGATCCAGGTAGCCCATCAGCGTGGGGGCCAGTACTTTGAGCACTTGCACCGTCAGGGCGCTGGTGAACTTGTACTTGGCCGCGTCCTTGCCGGCCACGTAAGCGACGACCGTGCCGAAGTAGCGATCCCCCAAGTAGAAGACGAACGCGCCGGAGCGGCTGACGACGCGTTCGGAGATGAGCCCGCCACCGCGGCTGAACGTCTTGAAGCGGTTGTCGCCGGTGCCTGTCTTGCCGCCGACCTTGACGGTTTTGCCGTCTGTGTCGACGAAGGTGCCGTCGATGCGTTTGGCGGTGCCGCCTTCCACTACGCCGGCCAGTGCGGCTTTGACGATGGCTGGAATCTCCGGCGGCAGCACACGTTCACCCGCGCTTGGGTCGCGGCATAGCAGCACTTCGTAGGGAGTGTTGGCGGCAAAGCGCAGGCGGTCGATGCGCACGCTGGGCAGGCGTACGCCGTCGTTTTCGATGATGCCCATCAGCTCGGCCAGCGCGGCGGGGCGGTCGGCCGAGGCGCCGATGGCGGTGCCATACGAAGGCACCAGTGACTCGAACGGATAGCCGAGCCGCTTCCACATCGTGTGGATGGACTGGAACGCCTCGATCTCAAGCATCTGCTTGATGCGCTTGTCCTGCGCGCCCTTGCGATGCGATTGCAGCAGCCATTTGTAGACCGCCAGCCGCTCGGTGGCGCTGTCCTGGTTGACCTGCGCGAGCGTCGCCTGCGGATGCGCGCGCAGGTAGGCCACCAGCCACAGCTCCAGCGGATGCAGCCGCGCGATGTAGCCGCGGTCCGCCAGATCGAAGCGCTGTGGCGAATAGTTGTTGTAGAGCTTGGTAAGCGTGGCGTCATCCAGCTTGGCACCGGGCAAGTAGGCGCGGATGAACGCGGCCAGCTTGTCTGGCCCGGCCTGCGGGTCGATGCTGCGGAAGATCGTGGCCAGCCGCACGGGGGTTGCGTGCGTGCTCTGTACGAGCGTGTCTTCCTGCTCCTGCGGGGTTTTGCTCCGGTATTTCGTATAGAAGCGGCCCATGAAGAGCTTGCCTTCGCGGTCAGCAAAGCGCTGCAGATAGACCTGCCGTTGAGGGGAATCCGTGTCCTCCAGCGCCTCCGCACCGGCGCTGGGCAACTGGTGCTGAAAGTAGCGCGAGATGTCGCGCATGATCCGTACGAAGACGAGGTTGACAGAGTGCTTGAGCCCCTCGCGTACGGTGAAATTCTGGGTGCCTTCCCATTTCTCGAAATTCTCGAAACTCTGCATGCCGCCGCCGGTGGCAAACCATTCGCCGGCGTTGCCAGAGTATTTGCGCTCCATTGAGGCTTCGAGCATGGCGTTCAGCGAGCGATCCTGTGCGTGGGCGAGGTAGTCAACGGCCCAGCGCTCAATCGGGTTCTGCACGGAGATATTGAGCTTGCGCAGTGCGGCGGCGGGCTGGTCTGCGTAGCGCTTGTGCAGCTCGGCCACGATTTCCAGATAGGTCACCAGCGTGCGCAGCTTGGCGGTGGAACCCAGGTCCAGCTTCACGCCTTCGTTGATGTCGAATGGTTGGTCGAAGGTATCGGCCTGCACCAGCACGCGGTTGCCGCCGGGCGCGCGTTCGTAGAGCGTGAAGCTGTAGGTGACGCCGCGTGGGTCGCCGTGTTCGAGCATCTTGTCGCCGACGAGGCCGGCAGCCTTGGCGCGCGCGGGGTCTTGCAGCTTGCGCAACTCGGTGGTGATCTCGTGTTGCAGCGGCGCGTCGAGTGTGCTGCTGGCCGTCAGGTCCAGCCTGTCGAGTGCATACATACGCGGCACACCCAGCATGCCTGCCAGGTTGACGCGCACGGCATTGGTGCCTTTGTGCTCGATGGGTGCGGCAGGTAGGCGCGCGCGCTGGGCCTGCTGCTTGAGCGATTGCGCGAGTGCCGAGTCTCGCAAGTCCGCCGGAACGACGCCCGCTGCGGCCAGGATGCGGATGTAGGCGTTCGTCAGCGATTCGAGATCGTCGAGATTCTCCTGGTAGTACGACGGGCGCCGCTGCGACACCAGCAGGCTCAGAGCCTCCTTGTACGCCAGCGCGCGGGCGGCTACCGGCGCGGTGGAATCTGCGGCCAGCAGCTTGTTGACCTCGGCAAAGTCGCGTCCGTACCAGACCCACAGTGCATCGCCAATGCCTTGGATTTCACCGAACCCGGCGCGCGCGCCCAGCGGCACGGTGTTCAGGTACGTGACAGCAAGCTGGTGGCGCGTGGCGGTCGTATCTTCGCCGTTCAGGTAGGCGCGCACGGAGGCCGAGGCCATCTGCCGCAGCTTCTCACTGGGTGAATCGGTACGGCCTTCGGGGGAGTGGCGGTACTTTTCGATTTGCGTGGCGAGCGTGCTGCCGCCGGGGGATTCGTGCTCCGAATCCGCCATGCGCAAGGCGCGGTCCCATACGGCGCGCGCCAAGCGTGTCCACTCAACGGCCGGGTTGCGCTTGGGGTACTCCGTTTGGAGCAGGGTGCGGTTCTCGATCCCGAGTAGCGAGTTGACAAGCAAAGGCGGTACGGCGTCGAAGCGGTCATAGATGCGCTCGGGATGACGCACGCGGTAGATCGGTCGGCCATCGTCATCAAGCAGTTCCAGGCCGGCCTGGTCTTTCTCTCGGTAGGGCGCATTCAGGCCGCGATCCATGAGCGAGAGCATGTCGTTTGACGGCACGGCCTGCTGGGCGACGATGTAGCCGCGTGTGTGCAGGCGATCAAGAAACGCGGAGAGCTGGTGGTAGCCGAGGCGCTCGTCGTAAGGGCCAGAGTTGGGGTAGCGCGCGGAAGCGCTGGGCCCCGGCTTGACGGGAAAGGTTTGCGACTTGCCGAGCTGGGCGAGGTAACTGGCCTGCCACGCTGAGGTCTTCAGCTCGTCGGAGACAAGCCAGGCAGCCACGGCAAGCAGCAGAAGCGGCGCAGCAATCAGAGCCAACTTGACGGGGCGGCGCATTGTTTTCCCTCGCTACGCTCCAATCGCAGGTGGATGGGCGTCTGGATTCAATCTAGCCCATGCAGCCATCGTGTCCATCCAACCGACGAACTAGCGTGTAACTTTGCGCCTCGCGTTGCAATGCTTACGACGGCCGGTAGTGCGGAATCTTCTGCTCTTCGTACAGCCGATACGTCAGGTTCAGCATGGCCTGGATGTCTTCGGACTCATCCAGCAGACGCGTGCTGAAGATAATGGGCGAGACCAATTGCGGATCGTCCAGTTCCATATAACTGACATCTTCGCGCTGCAGGCCGGCCACGCTGCGCGGCACCACCGACACGCCTTCGCCCGCCGCCACCAGCCCCAGAGCGATTTGCAATTCCCGTGCCTCGTAAATCCTGGCTGGTTCCAGCGCGCGGTCGTGGAACAGGGCGAGGACCTGGTCGGCATAGCTCGGGCGCGGCGCACGGGGGTAGATGATCAGCGTCTCGCCCACCAGATCGCGCAGCGACACCGCCGGTTTGGCGCCCAGCAGCGCATGCCCCGAGGGTAGGGCGACGATCAGCCGTTCATCGCGCAGCAGGATGCGCCGCACGTTCGGGTCTTCATAGCGGATGCGGCCGAAGCCCACGTCGATGCGGCCGTCCTTGAGCGCCTGGATCTGGTCCATGGTGGTCATCTCGTGCATCGACAGGTCGACCATTGGGTACTCCGCCCGGAAGCGCCGGATGACCTTTGGCAGCATCCCGTACAGCGTTGACGCGACAAAGCCGATCGACATGCGTCGCTCGATCTGGCCGACACGCTGTGTCATCGAGGCCAGTTCGGCTGTCTGCGCCAACAATTGGCGCGCGTGCGCGTGGAAGAAGCGCCCGGCTTCCGTCAGCTTGAGCGGGCGGCTGCCGCGCTCGAGCAGCAGCACGCCGATTTCCTCTTCCAGTTGCTGAATCTGCCGCGAGAGCGGCGGCTGGGCGATATGCAGCCGCTCGGCCGCGCGCGTGAAGTTCAGCTCTTCAGCAACGGCCACGAAGTAGCGCAGGTGGCGCAGTTCCATATCCAACCTTATAGGTATGAATCTGATACTAAATCGGTGTTGGACGCAGTAAATTGCGCTGCGTAATCTGGTTTCCAAGTTGATCGTCATCACTCTGATACCTGGAAAACATGATTCGCTCGATCGAGGCCATTCTAGTGGATGTGCCGACCATTCGTCCGCACAAACTCTCCGTTGCCACCATGCACGTGCAGACGCTGGTGCTTGTGCATGTGCGCTGTGAAGACGGCATCGAAGGCTGGGGCGAGGCCACCACCATCGGTGGCCTCAACTACGGCGAGGAGAGCCCCGAGAGTGTCAAGGTCAACATCGACACGCACATCGCGCCGCTGCTGATCGGCATGGACGCGCGCAACGTGGCGGCTGCCATGGCAAAGGTGCGCAAGACCATCCAGGGCAACCGGTTCGCCAAGTGCGCGCTGGAAACGGCGCTGTTCGATGCACAGGCGCGCCGGCTGAATGTGCCGTTGTCGGAACTGCTCGGCGGCCGCCTGCGCGATGCGCTGCCGGTGGCTTGGACGCTCGCCAGCGGCGACACGGCGAAAGACATTGCCGAGGCAGAAGCGATGCTCGCCGAGCGCCGCCACCGCATTTTCAAGCTGAAGATCGGTCTGCGCCCGGTCGCTGATGACGTGGCCCACGTGCTGGCCATCAAGCGCGCCCTGGGCGACGCCGTGAGCGTGCGCGTCGACGTCAACCAGGCGTGGAGCGAACTCGACGCCGCCAACGGCATCGCCGCGCTGCAGGCCGGCGGCATCGACCTGATTGAACAACCGGTGCGTGCCGAGAACCGCGCCGCGCTGGAACGCCTCGCTCGCCAGTTCGCCGTGCCGATGATGGCTGACGAAGCGCTGCACGGCCCGCTCGATGCGTTTGAACTGGCCTGTAGCGCCAGCGCCGACGTGTTCGCCGTGAAGATCGCGCAGTCCGGCGGGCTGGTTCCGGCCATGCAAGTTGCCGCCATCGCGCAGCTTGCGGGCATCAGCCTCTACGGCGGAACGATGCTCGAAGGCGCGGTCGGCACGGCGGCCTCGGCCCATGTGTTCTCCACCTTCGGCGATCTGCAATTCGGCACCGAGCTGTTCGGCCCCTTGTTGCTCACGCAAGAACTGCTGACCGAGCCGCTGCAGTACCGCGACTTCATGTTGCAGGTGCCCACGGGCCCCGGCCTGGGCATCCAGATCGACCGCGACAAGCTCACCCGTCTGCGCCGCCACTGACAACACCTAGACCGAAGACAACCCACCAAGGAGACCACGATGCTGTTCCAAGTTCGCATGGATGTTCACCTGCCGGCCGACATGCCCGCCGATGTCGCCAACGAGATCAAGACGCGCGAAAAGGCTTACTCGCAGGAGCTGCAGCGCAGCGGCAAGTGGCGCCACATCTGGCGCCTGGTTGGCGAGTACGCGAACACCAGCATCTTCGACGTACAGAGCAACGCTGAACTGCACGACATCCTGACCGCGTTGCCGCTGTTTCCGTACATGCAGATTGCCGTGACGCCGCTGTGCCGTCACCCGTCGTCGATTCATGGCGACGACGCCTGACGCTGACTCTGAAAGATCGCCTGGACATTTCCCCAAAAGAACCCACTGGAGACACCCATCATGAGCGTGACCGTATTCCAAACGAAAGACGTGCAGGACCTGCTGAAGGCCGCCACCAACCTGGATGGCACTCAGGGCAACGCCCGCCTGAAGCAGATTACCCACCGTCTGCTGGCCGATCTGTTCAAGGCCATTGACGATCTCGACATCACGCCGGATGAGGTCTGGGCGGGCATCAACTACCTGAACAAGCTCGGCCAGGATGGGGAGGCGGCACTGCTGGCCGCCGGTGTGGGCCTGGAGAAGTACCTCGACATCCGCATGGATGCAGCGGACGCGGCGATTGGCCTCGACGGCGGGACACCGCGCACGATCGAAGGCCCGCTGTACGTGGCGGGTGCGAAGGTGCGCGATGGTGTGTCCCGGATCGACCTCGACCCGGACCCCGCTGCCGGCCCGCTGATCATTCACGGCACGGTCACCGGCCCGGATGGCAAGCCGCTGGCCGGCGCTCTGGTCGAGTGCTGGCACGCGAATTCGAACGGCTTCTACTCGCACTTCGACCCGACCGGCGAACAGAGCCCGTTCAACCTGCGTGGCGCAGTCCGGACGGGTGCCGATGGCAAATACGAATTCCGCACGCTCATGCCGGTGGGCTACGGCTGCCCGCCGCACGGCGCGACCCAGCAACTGCTCAACGGGCTGGCCCGCCACGGCAATCGCCCGGCGCATGTGCACTTCTTCGTCACCAGCGACGGACACCGCAAGCTGACGACGCAGTTCAACATCGAAGGCGATCCGCTGATCTGGGATGACTTCGCCTACGCCACCCGCGAAGAGCTGATTCCGCACGTGGTCGAGAAAACCGGTGGCGCTGCGTTGGACCTGAAGGCCGATGCGTACAAGGACATCGAATTCAATGTCGTTCTGACGCCGCTGGTACAGGGCAAGGACAACCAGCGCGTGAATCGCCTGCGCGCTTCGGCCGAGGTCTGAGGCCTAGCGCCTCAACGTGGAGACGACCATGTCCGCCCTGATCGACAAAGCCAACGAACTGGACCACCTGCTATCGACCGCGGTGGTGGATGACGAAGAGGCCGGCGTTTTCCGCTGCCGCCGAGACATCTTTACCAATCCCGAGCTGTTCGAACTGGAGATGAAGCACATCTTCGAGAACAACTGGGTGTATCTGGCGCACGAAAGCCAGATTCCGAGCAACAACGACTACTACACCACGTGGATCGGCCGCCAGCCGATCGTCATCACCCGCGACAAGACCGGGGAGTTGAACGCGGTCATCAACGCCTGCGCACACAAGGGGGCGATGCTGTGCCGCCGCAAGCACGGCAACAAGGGCAGCTTCACGTGCCCGTTCCACGGCTGGACCTTCTCCAACACCGGCAAGCTGCTCAAGGTGAAGGACGAAAAGACCACCGAGTACCCGGTGCAGTTCAACACGCATGGCTCGCATGATCTGCGCAAGGTTGCGCGGTTCCAGAACTACCGTGGCTTCCTGTTCGGCAGTCTCAATGCCGATGTGCAGCCGCTCGAAACGTACCTTGGCGAGGCGCGGGTGATCATCGACCAGATCGTCGATCAGGCGCCGGACGGCCTGGAAGTGCTGCGCGGCAATTCCTCGTACGTCTACGACGGCAACTGGAAGATGCAGATGGAGAACGGCTGCGACGGCTACCACGTCAGCACCGTGCACTGGAACTACGCCGCGACGATGGGCCGGCGCAAGGAGGGCGGCACGCAGGCGGTGGATGCGAACAGTTGGAGCAAGTCGGTGGCGGGCGTCTATGGCTTCGAGCACGGCCATATCCTGCTGTGGACCCAGACGATGAACCCGGAAGTGCGGCCGGTCTATGCGCACCGCGACGAGATCAAGGCACGCGTGGGCGAGACACAGACGGATTTCATCATTAACCAGACCCGCAACCTGTGCCTGTATCCGAACGTGTTTCTGATGGACCAGTTCAGCACCCAGATTCGCGTGGTCCGGCCGATCAGCGTCGACAAGACCGAGGTCTCGATCTTCTGCTTCGCGCCGAAAGGCGAGAGCGCAACTGACCGTGCGACGCGCATCCGCCAGTATGAGGATTTCTTCAACGTCACCGGCATGGGTACCGCAGACGACCTGGAGGAATTCCGCGCCTGCCAGAACGGCTATGCCGGCACCACGGCCCTGTGGAATGACCTGTCGCGCGGCGCGCCGCTGTGGGTGCACGGCCCCGACGAGAACGCCACGAAGATGGGCTTGAAACCGCTCATCTCGGGCGAGCGCAGTGAAGACGAAGGCTTGTTCGTCTGCCAGCACGAATACTGGGTGCGGGTCATGCGCGATGCGCTGAAGACGGAACGCGAAGAGGTGCGGGCATGAGCGCCGATTACCAGAACATCTGCGCGGCCTTGTACCGCGAGGCGCGACTGCTCGACGACCGCCAGTGGGACGCATGGCTGGAGTGCTACGCCGAAGACGTCACGTACTGGATGCCCGCCTGGGATGACGACGACCAGTTGACCGACGACCCTCAAAGCCAGATCTCGTTGATGTACTACGGGAATCGCTGCGGGCTTGAGGATCGCGTCTTCCGCATCAAGACCGAGCGCAGCGGTGCCTCAACGCCGGAGCCGAGAACCAACCACAGCATCACCAACGTGGAAGTCCTGGCCGACCGCGACGATGCTGTCGACGTGCGCTACAACTTCCACACGCTCAGCCACCGGTACAAGGCCACCGACCACTTCTTCGGCACGATGTTCGTCACCCTGCGCCGCGCCGGTGATGGCTTCCTGATCGCATCCAAGAAGATCGTCCTGAAGAACGACTACATCCGGCAGGTGCTCGACGTCTATCACGTTTGACGTCGGGTTCATACGCACCAACGGCAGCAGAGGTATCCCATGTCCAGTTTCAAAGTTGCATTGAATTTCGAGGACGGCGTCACCCGTTTCATCGACTGCAAAGCGGGGGAGAAGGTGCTCGATGCCGCCTTCCGCGCCAAGATCAACCTGCCGATGGACTGCTCCGATGGCGTTTGCGGAACCTGCAAGTGCCGTGCCGAGAGCGGCAGCTACGACCTCGGTGACGACTACATCGAAGACGCGCTGACCGAAGACGAGAAGAACACCGGCCTCGTCCTGACGTGCCAGATGGTGCCGCAGAGCGATTGCGTGATCGCGGTACCGACCACGTCGACCACCTGCAAGACTGGGCAGAGCAGCTTCGGGGCAACACTGTCGAAAGTCGAGTTGCACAACGATGCCGCTGTCGTGCTCGAACTGGACGTGGATGCCACGGCGCCGGTGTTCCTGCCCGGCCAGTACGTCAACATCGGCGTGCCCGGCAGCGGCCAGCACCGCTCGTATTCGTTCTCATCGGCGCCGGGGGAAGCGAAGGTCAGCTTCCTGATCAAGAAGATTCCCGGCGGCGTGATGAGCAACTGGCTCGAAGCCGCGCGGCCGGGCGACAAGCTCGATCTGCAGGGGCCGCTTGGCAGCTTCTATCTGCGCGACGTGCAGCGGCCGCTGTTGTTCTTGGCCGGCGGCACGGGCCTCGCGCCGTTCCTGTCGATGCTCGAAGTGCTGACGCGCAGCAACTCGCAGCAGCAGGTGCATCTGATCTATGGCGTGACCCGTGATCTCGATCTGGTGCAGGTCGACGCGATCGACGCCTACGCGGCGAGGTTGCCGAATTTCACCTACGCCACCGTCGTGGCCGATGTCGCATCGAGCCACCCGCGCAAGGGCTGGGTGACGCAGCACATCCCGGCCGATGCCCTGAACGATGGTGACGTGGATGTCTATCTGTGCGGGCCGCCGCCAATGGTCGATGCCGTGCGCAAGTACTTTGACGACGCAGGTGTGAAGCCCAATAGCTTCCACTACGAAAAGTTCACCCCCAACGCAGCCAACATGACTTCCAAGGCGGCATGAGCATGCAACGATTCTCAGGCAAGGCCGTCGTCGTGACTGGCGCGGCACAGGGCATCGGGCGCGGCGTGGCAATGGCGGCCGCAAAAGAGGGCGCCCAGGTGCTGCTGGTGGATCGCGCCGAACTCGTCCACGAAGTGCAGGCCGAGATTGCGGCAGCGGGCGGCCACGCCCACGCCACCACGGCGGATCTCGAAACCTACGCTGGTGCGCAGCACGCCGTGCAGGCAGCGATCGACGCCTTTGGCCGCATTGATGTGCTCATCAACAACGTCGGCGGAACGATCTGGGCCAAGCCGTATCAGCACTATGAAGAGGCGCAGATCGAGGCGGAAATCCGCCGCTCGCTGTTTCCGACACTGTGGTGCTGCCGCGCGGTGCTGCCGCACATGGTGGAGCGCAAACAGGGTGCGATCGTGAACGTGTCGTCGATCGCCACGCGTGGCATCTATCGGATTCCGTATTCGGCGGCCAAGGGCGGTGTCAACGCACTCACAGCCAGCCTGGCGTTGGAGCATGCGGAAGACAACATCCGCGTCAACGCCGTCGCCACGGGTGGCACGGAGGCGCCGCCGCGCAAGATTCCGCGCAACGCGGCACCCATGTCGGAACAGGAAACCGTCTGGTACCAAGGCATTGTCGACCAGACCCTTGCCAGCAGCCTGATGCACCGCTACGGCACGATCGACGAGCAAGTGCGGGCGATCCTGTTTCTGGCTTCGGACGAGGCCTCGTACATCACCGGGACGGTGTTGCCGGTTGGGGGCGGAGACCTGGGTTGAAGCTTGCAGCGCGCCGGCAGAGCGCGCCATCAGTCGAAGAAACCAACCCAGCACGAGAAAGGCGACCACGCCTTCAGAAGAACAACACCAAAGGAGACCACCCATGCGTCAGATCGACCTGCACGCAGTGGCCGACCACGCCCGGTTCGGCCGCTTCCACGCCATCACGCTGTTCTGGTGCGCGCTCATCATCATCTTTGACGGCTATGACCTCGCCATCGCGGGCATTGCGCTGCCGTCCATCATGAAAGACATGGGCGTGACGCCCACCAGCGCTGGCTTCATGGTCAGCGCGGCGCTGTTCGGGATGATGTTCGGCGCGATCTTTCTCGGCACGATTGCCGACCGCATCGGCCGGCGCTGGGCGATTGCGGTGTGCATCGTGCTGTTCAGTGTGTTTACGGCAGCAGCTGGCTTTGCCACCGATCCGCTCACCTTCAGCGTGGCGCGATTTCTGGCTGGTCTGGGCATTGGCGGCGTGATGCCGAATGTCGTGGCGCAGATGACGGAGTATTCGCCGCGCAAGGTGCGCAGCACGCTCGTCACACTGATGTTCAGTGGCTATTCGGTCGGCGGCATGCTGGCGGCGCTGCTGGGCAAGGGGTTGCTGGAGCGCTATGGCTGGCAATCGGTGTTCATCGCGGCGGGGTTGCCGGTGCTGCTGGTGCCGGCCATCCTGCGGTGGCTGCCGGAGTCGATGCCGTTCCTGCTGCGCATAGGCAAGCTCGATGCCGTGCGAGAGATCGTGCGCAAGCTCAGCCCAGGCACCGCACTACAGCCGGACGATACCTTGGTCCTGCCCGAAGCCGATCGCGGCAACGAGGCCCCACTGGGCAAGCTGTTCCAGGATGGACGCGGCTTCAGCACAGCCATGTTCTGGATCGCTTTCTTCATGTGCCTGTTCATGGTCTACGCGCTCAGTTCGTGGCTGACCAAGCTGATGGCATCAGCGGGCTATAGCCTGGGTTCGGCGCTCACTTTTGTGCTGGTGCTGAACTTTGGCGCCATGCTGGGTGCCATCGGCGGCGGATGGTTGGCGGATCGCTTCAACATCAAGTACGTGCTGATGGCCATGTATGCGCTGGCGGCCGTGTCGATCGCGCTGCTTGGTGTCAAGACCTCGACCGAAGCGCTGTA
Organism: Ralstonia sp. A12; assembly: GCF_000801955.1. GTDB lineage: Bacteria > Pseudomonadota > Gammaproteobacteria > Burkholderiales > Burkholderiaceae > Ralstonia. The sequence goes on along the minus strand of NZ_JSZO01000001.1, from coordinate 153,735 downwards.
CCTGCTGGTGGCCGTGGCCGGCGGCTGCACCATTGGCACGCAGATCGTCACGTACGCCTACGCTGGGCAGTTCTATCCGATGAGCATCCGCTCCACCGGCATCGGCTGGGCATCGGGCGTTGGGCGCAGCGGGGCGATTCTCGCGCCCATCGTCATCGGCATGCTGGTGGGGATGGCGCTGCCGCTGCACCACAACTTCTTCGCCATGGCCGTGCCGGCAGTGATTGCCACGATTGCGGTGGCGTTCATCAATCACCAGCGGTCGGCTTCGGTCATTGCGCGCTGACGCGGGGTGCCCACGATGCAACCTCTGAGCACCCAAGCCACGCCGCGCGGCGTTCTCTCTGATTGGTCGATCTCTGCCGTTGCGGCAGGCTTTCTGGCAGTGCTGATTTCGTACGCCGGGCCGCTGGTCATCTTCTTTCAGGCGGCGCAGGCCGCGCACATGCCGGATGCGATGGTCACGTCATGGGTCTGGGCGATTTCCATCGGTGCAGCCGTGTCCGGCATCTACGCAAGCTGGCGGTGGAAGGCGCCGGTGGTGACCGCGTGGTCGGCGCCGGGGACGGCGTTGCTGGTGTCGTTGTTCCCAGCGCTGTCGCTCAACGAAGCGGTGGGGGCGTACATCACGGCGGCGATCATCCTTTTGCTGATCGGCGTGTCGGGCACGTTCGATCGGCTGATGCGGCTGATTCCCAAGGGCATTGCCGCCGGCATGATGGCGGGCATCCTGTTCCAGTTCGGCACGCACGCTTTTGCTGCCGCTTCTGCCATGCCGGTGCTGGCGTTCTCCATGATTACGGTCTATGTGCTGGGCCGGCGCTGGTGGCCGCGCTACTGCATCGTGGTGGTGTTGCTGGCGGGGACTGCGCTGGCGATGGCACTGGGCCTGACGCATTTCGATGGGGTGTCGTTCGCGCTGGCTCGCCCGGTTTTCATCGCGCCGCATTGGACCGTGAGTTCGACGCTGAGCTTGGCCATTCCGTTGGTCGTCGTCAGCCTGACAGGGCAGTTCCTGCCGGGCATGGCGGTGCTGCGTGGCTCGGGCTACGACACGCCAGCCCGCCCGATCATGACAGCCACCAGCGTGGCGTCGATTGCCGTGGCGTTCTTCGGCGGAATCACCATCGTGATTGCAGCGATTACCGCAGCGCTGTGCACCGGCAAAGATGCGCACGACGACCCGGCCAAACGCTACGTGGCCGGCATCGCCAACGGGGTGTTCTATCTGATTGGCGGCACGTTTGCGGGTGCCATCGTGATGCTGTTTGCGGCGCTGCCCAAACCGTTCGTCGCGATCCTGGCCGGGTTGGCGCTGATTGGCGCTATCGCATCGAACGTGATGGGCGCAATCGAGGACGGTGAGCATCGGGAGGCGTCGATCATCACCTTTCTGGCCACGGCGTCGGGGTTGACGCTGTTCGGGCTGGGCTCGGCGTTCTGGGGCATCGTGATTGGCTCGGTGGCGGCGCTGATACTCAAGCCGGCGCGTCGATGATTCGCCCCAAAACAAAACGGCGCCAATGCGCCGTTTTGTTTCGCGATGTGCCGTTGCGGCATGGCTGAAGATTCAGCCGTGACGTTTAGCCGAGGTACGAGCCCGACTTGCCAACCACTTCAGCGTACGCCAGGTTGTCATCCCAACCCTTGCGGAAGTAGTTGATGACTGCACGCAGCAGCGACGGACGACGAGCGGCTTGAACTTGGGCTTCGCCGGCGAACTTCGGGGTGTAATAGGCTTGCTGGATCATGATGTTCTCTCTCAGTGCGTTATCTAGGGTTTTCCCGAGTATAGGGTTATCCCTAGGGTTGAGCAATGATGCAGCGCAAACATTCAGTCCATTCTGAACATCACCAGAAGTAAATAATCCGTCAGGCCGGCCATTGCTGCGATGTGCAGTGGATTCCACCGCCGCCGGCCGCAATCGGGTCGATGTTGACCTGCACTACGGTGCGCCCTGGGAACGCGGCCGCAATGCGCTGCTTGGCCACGGCATCGGCCTGGCCGTCACCAAACTCAGGGATCACCACGCCGCCGTTGCACACGTAAAAGTTGACGTAGCCGGCCGCAAAGTCGCGGTTGTCGAAGGCAGGACGGACTTTCTCCGGTGCGGGCAACTCAATCACCGTCAGTGGTTTGTTGTCCGCATCCGTAGCCTGACGCAGGATCTGCAGGTGCTGGCGGGTCACCGCGTGGTCGTACGACGTGGGATCGGTATCGCTGGCAGCGAAGACCGTGCCCGGGCGTGCAAAGCGTGCATAGAAATCGACATGACCGTCGGTGATATCGCGGCCAGCAATGCCCGGCAGCCAGATGATCTTGCGCAGGCCCAGCAGGTTTTTGAGCGCTTGTTCGCAGTCAGGCTTGGTCAGGCCCGGATTGCGGTTGCGGTTGAGCACGCAGCTTTCCGCCAGGATGGCCGTCCCGTTGCCGTCTACCTCGATGGCGCCACCTTCCAGCACGAGCTTGGTGCCGATCAGGCGGGCGCGTGCACGACTCGCCACACCGGCTGCCACCTGACTGTCGAGCGCATGCACCTGCTTGCCGCCCCAGCCGCTGAAATTGAAGTTGACCGCCCCCAACTCACCACCCGGGCTTTTGACGAAAACGGGGCCGGAGTCGCGCATCCACAAATCATCAACGGCCTGCACGATCAAGTTGACGCGCGGATCACATTTCTGGCGTGCCGCGGCCAAGTCGCGCTCGCCAACCAACATGTGAACCGGCTCGAACTGGACGATCGCGTTGGCAATGCGGGCGAGCGCGTCCTGCACCGGACCTTTGAGCCGATTGCCCCAGATGGCATCCGACGCGGCAAACGCCATCCACGTGCCGACGTGCGGCGCGGCTTCGTCCGGCATGGTCCAAACCGTCGAGGACTGCTGCGGCGCGGTGGTGGGGCCGTCTTCCTGCCCGATGCTCTCACCGCAGGCGCCGAGCATGGAGGCGGCCATCACGGAATAGGCGGTGGATACGGAGGTACGGAGAAACTGGCGGCGGGTGCGGGACATGGGAAAAACGACGAGGCGTTGTCACGTGTTGATAAGTTGGCGCATTGTGCCCACCACGAGCCTGGAAGAAAATTGAGCTTTATTGCCGTTATTTATCAAGTTATCTCATGGCTAACCCCAAAATCCCCTCGCTCCGGCTGCTGATGGGCTTCGAGGCGGCCGCACGGCACGGCAATTTTTCGCGCGCCGCCGACGAGCTATGCCTGTCGCAATCGGCTGTCAGCCATCAAGTCCAGCAACTGGAAGAGCAATTGGGGCAGCCGCTATTCCGGCGCCTTGGCCGCGGGGTGGAGCTGACGGTGGCAGGGGAGGTGCTCCAGCGCTCCGTGCAGCGCTCGGTAGATACCTTGCGCAGCGGCCTGGGCCGCATTGCCACGTACCTCGATCCCGGGCTGGTGACGCTGGTCGCGCCGGCACCGCTGTTGCACGGCTGGCTCATGCCGCGCATCGGCGCGTTGTGCGAGGCCGTACCTGGCTTGTGCCCATTGCTGTCCTGCGATGAATCCGCGCGCTTCGTTGATGAGATTGAGGTGGACATCGTCATCAGCGACCGGCCACTGCCGCAGACCGATCTGCAGCAACAGCCCTTGCTGACCGACACGTGGGTGACCGTAGCCAGCCGGAACGTTGCCGCGCGGCTGTTGGAGGTGCCGTTTGAGCGCCATCCCGAGCATGCAGGGCTGGTTTGTTCAGAGCAGGACATGACTGGCGAACAGACTGCCGCCGTGTTTCGCGGGCCGTTGGCCGACTTCGCACGGCGCGCCATCTTTGATGACACCCGGCTCGTGCTGGACGCCGTTGAGCGCGGAGTGGGCATCGCCTGCCTATCGCAGACCCTCGCCGACGGCGGGCTGCGTGCGGGCACCCTTGTTGAACTGCCGGGCTACGAGCGTTCGCAGGGCATGACGTGGTGGATATCGCGCGTGGCGGGCGAGCCGCGGTCCCCCTATGTCGCGCAGTTCTTTGATTGGCTGGCGGAGCAGGGGGCCGTCACCGGTACAGAAACGGATTGAGCAGCCATTGGATGTGATTCAAAAATATCTTTTTCAATTAAATCAAAAGATTTTTTAACCACGTTTTCCACGCAGGAGCTTGAGCGTCCGACGAAGAAGTGCGCTTCTTCTTGCTTTTGCTTTTTATGTGACGCCAATTTCATCCAACGTGCGGGCTTGTTCTTTGATCAACATGCCCCCTACCATACGCCGCCGAATCCCCCGGTTCTGTTTCGAGGAGGCCTCGTATGGCGTATCCCCCCATCCCCGTGCCAGCCGATGGCGCGCCCAGCGCCAACACGGCGTGGCAGGCACGCAGTCGTGCGGCCGTCTGGCATCCGTGCACGCAAAACGCACGGCTCGATGCCATGCCGCCGCTGCCGATCGCACGCGGCCAGGGGCCGTGGCTGATCGACTTTGACGGCAAGCGCTACCTGGACGGCACCAGCTCGTGGTGGGTCAACCTGTTCGGTCACGCCAATCCGCATATCAATGCCGCGCTCAAGACGCAGCTCGATTCGCTGGAGCACGTCATGCTGGCCGGCGCCACGCATCGCCCAGCGGTGGAGTTGGCCGAGCGCCTGATCGACCTGACCGGCGGCGTGCTCGGCCACAGCTTCTTTGGCTCGGATGGCGCCTCCGCTGTGGAAATCGCGCTCAAGATGAGCTTCCACGCCCACCGCAATGCAGGGCAGGGCGCGCGCAGCCGCTTCATCTGCCTGGAACACGGCTACCACGGTGAAACGCTCGGCGCGCTGGGCGTGACCGATGTGGCGATCTTTCGCGATGCCTATGACCCGCTGATCCTGCAATCGCACCGTGTGCCGTCGCCGGACGCCCGCCTGGCTGCGCCCGGTGAAACCGCCGCCGACGTGGCCGACCGCGCGCTGGCCGCTTTGCGCGATTGCCTGAGCACAAACGCCGGCACCATCGCTGCCGTCATCATCGAACCGCTGGTGCAATGCGCCGCCGGTATGGCCATGCATGACGTGAGCTACCTGCGTGGCGTGCGCGCCCTGTGCGATGAATTTGGCGTGCATTGGATTGCCGATGAAATTGCGGTCGGCTGCGGCCGCACCGGCACCTTCTTCGCATGCGAACAGGCGGGCGTGTGGCCGGATCTGCTTTGCCTGTCCAAGGGCATCAGCGGGGGGTATCTGCCGCTGTCGATCGTGCTGTCGCGCGATGCGATCTATCACGCTTTCAATGACGACGCACCGGTACGCAGCTTCCTGCATTCGCACTCGTACACGGGCAATCCGCTGGCTTGCCGGGCGGCGCTCGCCACGCTGGATTTGTTTGCGGAGGAGGATGTCTTCGCCCGCAACCGCGTGACCGCCGCACGCATCGCGCAGGGGCTGGCATCGCTGTCGCACGACGCGCGTTTCGCACATCTGCGGCAGACAGGGATGATCACCGCGTTTGATGTGCACGCTGAAGTGGCCGGCGCGCGCTTTGCTGAACGCTTTGCACTGACAGCACGCACGCATGGGTTGCTGCTGCGCCCCATCGGCAACACCGTCTATCTGCTGCCGCCGTATGTGCTGACCGACGAAGAAACCGACACCCTGATCGACCGCACGCTGCAAACCCTGGAAGATACGCTCGCCCAAGCGATCCATTCACCCGATGGACAAGAAGGAGACACCTATGCGATTGCTTGACGACCTGCAGGCGGGCCTGGACGCCATCGACGCCGCGCACCTGCGCCGTGTGCGACGCACCGCATACAGCCCGACCGACCGCAGCCAGCGCATCAGCGTGCCCGGCGGTGAGCCGCGCGACATTCTTGGTTTCTGCGGGAACGATTATCTGGGCCTCGCGGCGCATCCCGCCTTGATTGAGGCGATGGCGGAGGGGGCGCGGCAGTATGGGTTCGGCAGCGGTGCATCGTCTCTGGTCAGCGGCCATTCGATTGCGCACGCGCGCCTGGAGGCCCGCATGGCGGCGCTGCAGGCGCCGCACATTCCCGAGGCGGATGCGCTGGAGTTCTGTACCGGCTATATGGCCAACCTGGCCGTGGTGAGTGCCTTGGCGCAGTCTGGCGGTATCCAGCCGGCCCAAGACTGCACGATCTTCTCCGACGCACTGAACCACGCGTCGCTCATCGACGGCGCGCGGCTTTCGCGGGCGCCAGTCAAGGTCTATCCCCATGCCGATGTGGCTGCGCTGGAGGCGCTCCTTGCCGCCAGCACGAGCCGCAACAAGCTGATCGTGACCGACGGCGTGTTCAGCATGGACGGCGACATTGCGCCGCTGCCTGAACTGCTTGCGCTGGCTGAGCGTTACGACGCCTGGCTCATCGTGGACGATGCGCACGGCCTGGGCGTGATCGGCGAGAGCGGCGCGGGCGTGCTGTCGCACTTCGGGCTGCATTCGGAGCGCCTCGTTTACGTTGGCACGTTCGGCAAGGCAGCGGGCGGCGCGGGCGCAGCCATCGTGGCGCATTGCATGGTGATCGACTGGCTGGTCCAGCGCGCGCGCACCTATATCTTCACGACAGCCACGCCGCCAGCGATTGCCTGCGCAGTGGAAGCCTCACTGGACGTGATTGCGAGCGAGGAGGGCGCCGAACGCCGTGCGCGCCTCAACCGCCATATCGCCGTGTGGAGCGCACACGCGCAGCGTCTGGCTGCCCGCTTCGGCTGGCAGTGGATGTCATCGCCCACGGCCATTCAGCCGATCGTGATCGGCGAGAACGCACCCGCATTGGAGCTGGCTGCCGCGCTGGAACGCGAGGGCATCCGCATCGCTGCCATCCGCCCGCCAACGGTACCGATAGGCACGGCCCGGCTGCGCATCACGCTATCCGCGGCGCATACTGAAGAAGACATTGAGCGTTTGGCGCAGGCGCTGGAAGTGGCCGGCCAATCGCTGCACTCGCCTGCCAAGGCTGCCTGATATGCCACCGCGCTTCGATTGCTTCGTTACCGGCACCGACACCGAGATCGGCAAAACGCTGGTCAGCGCCGCGCTGCTGACCAAGTTGGCCGATGCCGGCTACCGCAGCGCCGGCCTCAAGCCGATTGCCGCCGGTACCGTGCCAAACGCGCCAGAGCGTACCAATGAAGACATCGAGCAACTGCGCGCTGCCGCCTCGGTCAATTTGCCGCTCGCAACGATCTGCCCGTGGCTGTTGGATGCGCCGATGTCTCCGCACCTGGCGGCCGCGCGCGAGGGCGTGACGATCACGCTGCCGCCAATCCTCGACGCATTCGTGCAGACCAAGTCGCTGGCCGATGCGGTGGTGGTGGAGGGCGTGGGCGGGTTTCGTGTGCCGCTGTCGGACAGCTTTGATACGGCAGAGATGGCAGTAGCGTTGGGCCTGCCGGTGGTGCTGGTGGTCGGGCTGCGCTTGGGCTGCCTGAACCATGCCGCGCTCACTGTCGAGGCGATCGCCGCACGCGGGCTGCATCTGGCCGGTTGGGTTGGCAACGTGGTGGATCCGGCCATGGCCGGGCTGGACGACAACGTTTCCACCCTGCGCCGCTGGATTGGCGCACCGCATCTGGGCACCATTCCGCGCCTGCCGCGTGCAGACGCGCGCCTTGCTGCCGCACACCTGGACATTGCGCCGCTGCTCGCGCGCTGAAACGCTGGCCGGCGCTACACTGTCCACCCTCGAAATATCGGATGGAGACGGTTGTCATGCGCGCAATGCGTTGGCTGGCAGCGATGACGGTGATAACCGCGCTGGCAGGGTGTGCCGCGTTGGAATCCCCAGTGACGAAGGGGCAGCGGCTGGTCGGCAATGACCAGTCCGCGGTACAGGCGCAGTTTGGCCCGCCGCGCGAGATCTATCCGCTGGATGGCCTGAATGGAGGGGTGCGCTGGCTGTATCCGACGCAGCCTTACGGCCAGGTCACCTACGCGGCGGACTTCGATGCCAGCGGCAAGCTCATCGACTTCAAGCAGGTGCTGCGCAGCCTTGAGTTTGCCCAAGCCAAGATCGGTGTCTGGACCAAGGACGACGTGCTGCGGCATTTCGGCAAGCCGGTCGAAACCGCGTATTTCTCGCGCATGGACCGGCTGGTCTGGTCATACCGCTTCAAGTCGGACGACGTCTGGCCGTCGCTGATGCATTTCTACTTTGACCCGGCTGGCGTACTGCAACTCACGCAGATCACGCCCGACCCGCTGTACGACCCCGACCGACCGCGCTTTTTTCGTCGATAAGCCGCACCTTGATCTGGCACAACCTGTTTGTGCGCTCAGGGTTCCTCCGGCATTGCGCGCTTTGCGCGGCGACCTAAGCTAAGAGCTAGGAGAGGCGGGTGTCGCTGGCTACCTGCCGGGGCAACCCGCCATCAGAACGGGCGCGCATTATTGGGGGTGCATCATGCTGACGCATCGCTGGGTCGACATTGACCCGATCGAAGCAGAACACCATCCGCTGTATGGCATTGCCGGCTGGCTGCCGTGGGTGCTTGCCGTTGCCATCGCGGGGCCAACGTGGGTCTTCTGGCAGGGCTTGTCGGTCGATGCGCTGCAGTTGGCCGGCTCGGATCTCTTCGATGCCAACACGCCGGGCAGCGGGGCGGTCAATCTGACCACACTGCTCTATCTGATTTCCTGCGTGACGGTGCTGGTGCTGGCCACCACGCACGACAGCGCATTTCGGCTGGCGATGATCGTGCACATGGCGCTGCTGCCCCCGATGATTGGGCTGATGCTGATGGCGGGCGGCGTTGCAGGTGCACGCGCCACCGTGATTGACGGCGTGGTGGTGGCCGTGGCGATGTTGCTGACTTGCGGTGTGTACCTGCAGCTCTCACGCCGCGTGCGCGTGACCTTTGAGCTGCGCGACCGGGCACCGGACGAACATGCCGGGCTCAAGCGTCAACGGGCCGCGGCGGGTTGACCAGCGTCACCATCACGTAGCTCATGATGGTCAGCAGGAACCACGCCCCCAATTTGCTGATCGACACCATTTCCCAGCTTTGCAGCTGGTTTGGATAAAGCCACGTGCGCGTGAACGTGCCGATGTTTTCTGCCAGCCAGATGAACAGTGCCACCAGCGTGAAACCGAGCAGGAACGGCATGCGGCGGTGCACGCGATCAATGCGGAAGTGGATCCAGCAGCGGCGGAACGCCACCGCAATCAGCGCCATCAGCACGTAGCGCAAGTCCCACCAGTAGTGGTGCAGGAAAAAGTTGACGTAGATACCCAGCGAGAGCAGGGCCGTCACTGCCAGCGGCGGATGATGCGAGAAACGCAGATCGAACTCGCGCCACGCCCGCGCGATGTAGCTACCTACCGACGCATACATGAAGCCGGTAAACAGCGGCACACCACCAATGCGCAGCACCGATGCTTCCGGGTAGATCCACGAGCCGACGGCCGTCTTGAAGACTTCCATGCCCGTGCCGGCCACATGGAACATCAGGATCACCTTGGCTTCGTCCCACGTCTCCAGCTTCAACCAGAGCAGGGCGATCTGGATGCTGACCGCAGCAATCGTTAGCGCGTCGTACCGGGCAAGCGGCGCATCGGCCGGATACCAGAAATGCGTGCCGATCAGCAGGGCGACCATCAGCCCGCCGAACAGGCACGCCCACGCCTGCTTGATGCCGAAGACGACAAACTCGTGCAGCCCCGCCGCCAACCGGCCGTGGCGCGCGGCCCAGGCACCGGTCAGGTCGCGCCAATATGTGAAACGGGCCCGCAGGCCCGCTCGTACTGAAACGCTGTCGCTCGTCATTCAGTCAATGCGCGCGAAGCGCGGCACCTGACGGCCATCGACTTCGACCATCTCGTGGAACATCGTTGCCGGGCGCGTCCAGATCGTGCCGTTGGCGGCGCGATAGACCGTCATCTTGATGGTGGGATCGGGCTCGTACGTGGCCTCGCACAGCCATTCGTATTCGCCGCCTTTGTAGTGGCGGTAGCGTTGCACCGGGGTGTCTTGCATGGTCGGCTCAGTGCTGCGTGGGCTTGTCTTCTTCGTCCACGTACGGCACGTGCTTGCCTTCTTGCGTCTGCGCGCCGAGCTTGGCGTTCTCCATGGCGTCTTGGTAGGCCAGCATGGCGGCGGCCACGGCCTCGGGCTCGCCGTTGAAGGAGATCACACTTTCGCCGCAGTTCGGGCATTCGCCGCCGAAGATGGCGTGGATGCCGGGCATGTCGCGCGGCTCCATTCCTTCGAATTCGGTAAAGGCGGTCTGGCAGGCGCCGCAGACCAGTTTTTCAGGACGCAGCGCGTCCAGGCGGGATTTCGCTTGGGTAACGCGTTCGGCTTGCGTGCCGCGTCGTTTGGCTTCGCCCATGATGACCTCCCAGATCGGGTAAAAACGTTGAAGACGGGATGATACCGAAGCGCGATGTCACCGTGACGGTTGTCAACCAACCTGCGGTGCCGCGGCTGATATAGTGCGCGCCTTAGCTATTTTCACGCACTTCGACATGTCTACGATTCCCGCCTGCCCGCAATGCGCTTCTGAGAACACCTACCAGGACGGCGAGCTCTTCATCTGCCCGGATTGCGCACACGAATGGAATCCGGCGGCAGAGCAAGACGAAGCGGAAGCCGAACTCGTGATCAAGGACAGCAACGGCAATACCTTGAGCGTTGGCGATTCGGCCATCCTGGTCAAGGACCTGAAGCTCAAGGGCGGGTCGGGCACGCTCAAGGCCGGCACCAAGATCAAGAACATTCGATTCGTCTCGGGCGACCATCCGATTGATTGCAAGATCGATGGCGTGAGCTATCTGCTGAAGCCGGAGTTTTTGAAGAAGGCGTAAGAGTGCGGCGATGTAAATCTGGATGCAATGTTTCAGTCAAAAAATGGCTGTACTGCGCCATTCGTAAGAAATTGCATGCACTTTTACCAGTCCGGAAAATTGGCTTCTTCCCCTGATTGGGGCCGGCAGAATAAGTAAAACTGTGAGCAAAAGGAATGAGGGTGGGGTGCGCAAGCAAAGATCAGCGCAAATCGGATGGATGAGGCGCTCGCGCTGGTTTTACCACGGAGTTGCTCAGTTTAGGGGGCGTCCCATCTCGAAGTAGTGATGGACGGTGCCTAGGCCCTCAACGCCAGTGGCTGGTCCCAGCCGGTCCAGGTCGCAGAGCCAGCATGCTCGGTGGTGTCCGAGGTCGCTGCGTATGCAGGCATCAACCGTTCGAGTTCGATACCAAACAGGTTGGCGCAGGTTGCGTTCAATGCGTTGATAGATTGCAAACCGCTTTGCCGAGCAAGCGTCTTCAACGTCTCAGTCATTCCCAGCTTGTCTGCTGACGGAACGGTACTGCCTTCCAGCGAGGCCAGCGCATAGAGCGCCTGCGCGGCGCGTTGTTCGCGCACCAGTGCATTGAACGCTTCACCTTCTGCAAACAGGCGTGCGCGCATCTGTCGCGTGCCCGTCTGCCAACGCTCGCTCAGCGTCGCTGCACTCCATACCTGCGCCGGGTGCTCGAACACCAGGTTGGCCAAGGTGCGTGACCATGGTTTGTCGTGATGGATGGCTGCCATGCGTGGACAACTGGCATCGGGCACTGCCGCGAGCGTAATGGTGATCGGCTGCCAAGGCGTGCCCAGCAAGTCGCAGCCGAAATGGGCGAAAGCGGGCACGATAAATGGGTCCCCGGGGCGTACCTCGCGTCGGCCGTTCGCATCACGCAGGCAGGCGTCACCTTGCTCAGCCTGAACGCGTACCGCAAAGGGAAAGCGCAGGCGCGACAGTCGAACGTAGGTGCTGCTAGTGAGTGGCATGGGTGACGAGGCAAGGGCAGGCGGCAACTGTCGCAGGATTCTATGCCTGCCCGCAAGCGGGGCAATGTCATTGCAACGACAGTGTTGGCGCGGCCTATAGCTCCGAGAGCCCGAACAGGCGCAACTGCTCCAGATCGGTTACGCGGATGGTCTGGTACGACAGTGTGATCATGCCGCCATCGGCTAGCCGCCGTAGCGCCAAGTTCACACGTTGGCGCGACAACCCCGTCAGCAACCCGATCTCTTCCTGTGACAGTTCCAGCACCGTGCTTGTGCGGGGGTACAGGGCAGGATGGAACAACTGGGCAATCGCTTGCGCCACCCGCGCATCAGCGCTCAGCAGGCGGTCGTTCTGCACGGTGGCAATGAATTGGCCCATGCGCTCGTTGAGTTGACGCACCACAAAGCTGGCAAACGGCAGGCTCTGTGCCAGCAGCGTGTTGAACACGTGTTCGGGCACCAGCAGCACGTGCGAGGTACGGATCGCAATCACGTCGTAGCGACGATCTTCGCGTTTGATGACGCTGCCCTCACCGCACCAGCCACCTGCAGGCACACCCGAGAACGTGCAGCCACGCCCATCCGACGTGTATACCGCCAACTTGATGAGGCCGCTGTCCACCCCGATCCAGTAACGCGAGGGTTCGCCGCGCCGCGCGATAAAAGCGCCGGGCTCGAACGCCTGCAGCAGGGTTTCGCGTGCGGCAAGCGCTTGGTGTTCGGGGGCCAGCGCGGTAAACCACGCGTGGCCCTCCAACTGGGATGCGGGCGACAGGACGCGAGGTGCGGTCATGGTGAAGGCGTGCGTGACTCAGGGGAGTGGAGGCAGGTGCATGGGTCCCGCGTTCGTTTTGTAAGAATCCTGTCAGCCTTGGAGTGGCGCCGGTTTCCGGGCCATTTGTCATCCGGATGACAGAGTGCGGAAGCTGCCCGATGATAGCGTTGCCCAACAAAAAGCAACAGCGCCCGCCACGCAATGGAGACACCGTAATGCCCACAGATTTTGATAGCGGTCTGGCCCGCAACGCAGCCAACTTTGTACCGCTCACTCCGATCGAGTTTCTCGCACGCGCAGCGGAGGTGTATGGCGACCGCCTGGCCATCGTGCACGGCCCGGTGCGCCAGAACTGGCGCGACACCTACACGCGTGCCCGCCGCATGGCCAGCGCGCTGACACTTGCCGGCGTTGGCCGGGGCGACACAGTGGCCGCGCTGTTGCCCAACACCCCGGCCATGGTTGAGGCCCATTTTGGCGTGCCCATGGCGGGCGCAGTGCTCAACGCACTCAATATCCGCCTGGATGCCGCCAACCTGCTCTTCATGCTGCGCCATGGTGAGGCGCGCGTATTGCTGGCCGATTCTGAGTTTGCCGACTTGGCGCGCCAGATGGCGCTGGAAATCCCAGGCCTCACGGTGATTGCCGTGCACGACGCGCTAGGCCCACAGGCCGAGCCGTTCGGCGAAACGGATTACGAGTCGTTCCTTGCCTCGGGCGACCCGCACTACGCGTGGCAACTGCCGGCCGACGAGTGGGACGCCATTGCGCTCAACTACACCTCCGGCACCACGGGCGACCCGAAGGGGGTGGTTTATCACCATCGCGGCGCCACCATCAACGCGGTGTCCAACATTCTGGAGTGGGATCTGCCCAAGCACCCCGTTTATCTGTGGACGCTGCCGATGTTTCACTGCAACGGCTGGTGCTTCCCCTGGACGATTGCGGCGCGCGCGGGGGTCAATGTTTGCCTGCGCAAGTTCGAGCCCAAGGTGGTATTCGATTTGATGCGCGACGAAGGCGTGACGCACTACTGTGCCGCGCCGATCGTGCACACCGCGCTGGTCAACGCGCCGCCATCCTGGCGTGAAGGGCTACGCGGGCCGGTGCGTGGCATGGTGGCCGGTGCGCCGCCGCCCGCTGCCGTGCTGGCGCAGATGGAAGCGATGGGCTTTGAACTCACCCATGTCTATGGCCTCACAGAGGTCTACGGTCCCGCAGCTGTCTGCGCAGAGCAAGATGCCTGGCGCGCGCTGCCCGAGCACGACCGCGCGACCATGAAGGCGCGTCAGGGCGTGCGCTATCACCTGCAGTCGCAGGTGGCGGTGCTCGATCCGGACACCATGCAGCCCGTGCCTGCCGATGGTGAAACCATTGGCGAGATCATGTTCCGCGGCAACATTTGCATGAAGGGTTACCTGAAGAACGAGAAGGCCACGCGCGAGGCCTTTGCTGGCGGCTGGTTCCACACCGGTGACCTGGGCGTTTGCATGCCAGACGGCTACGTCAAGATCAAAGACCGTAGCAAAGACATCATCATCTCGGGCGGCGAGAACATCTCCAGCGTAGAGGTGGAGGACGCGCTGTATCGCCACCCAGCGGTGCTCGCTGCCGCCGTGGTCGCTCAGCCCGATGCCAAGTGGGGCGAGACGCCCTGCGCCTTCGTTGAACTGAAGGACGGCGCCAACGCCACCGCCGAAGAGCTGATCGCACACTGCAAGACGTTACTGGCGAGCTTCAAGGTGCCGAAGGCGGTGTTCTTCGGCCCGCTGCCCAAGACGTCGACAGGCAAGATCCAGAAATACGAGTTGCGCCGCAAGGTGAACTCGACGTCGGCCATCGACGTTTGAGGCTTGGCGAGCGGCGGAGCGGTTTGGAAAAAATGGGCCACCGCGTATTGCCTTTTCTGGTCAGCTTTTTATTCGTATCCCCCGCGAGATCGAGCCAACGCCGCTGGCCATCGAGTTAATGCTGCGCGTGGCGGCGGTGCTTGGGGCGGTCGGGCTCATCGCCAGTCCAGTCCACGTGGCCTGTTCGATCGAGGTCGCTATCAAGCGATGCGCTCTGTGGCAACCGCTGATCACGCCATCGTGACCGACTGATTGGCTGGAGAACAGCGGCCCGGGGAGCTTGTCGCCATGATTGATGCTTCATCGAACGACGCCTGACGTCTGACTAGGTTCGTCATCTGTCTTGACGTCCAACATATCCGAATCTTGCGCAACAACAAGGCGTTTGGAAGCTGTGCTGCCCCTTAGTCCGCCGCTTCACTCCGAACCATGAGCACCGGCTTGTTTGTCTTGCGGACCACATCTTCGGCCACGCTACCCAGCACTAGGTGGCTGAGCCCACGGCGACCATGGGTGCCGAGCACAATCAGGTCCGCCCCAGTTTCATTGGCTTCGGCCACGATCGTGGACGAGATCTGGCCTGGTGCAATGGACTTCTCCAGCAGTTTGGTCGAATGCTTGATGCCTGCGGTTTCCAGCTTGGTCGCGGCGTTTGCCAAGGTGTCGCGGCCGTATTCGACCACCTGCTTTGCATAGGCAATCGTATCCGTCCCGACCATGTCGAACGTGACGTCGGTGCTGTCCGCCACGAACAGGGCTTCAACTTCCGCGCCGGTAGCCTTGCCAACGACGATGGCGTGATGCAGTGCAAGGAGCGATGCGTGGCTTCCATCGATAGCGAGCAGGATGCGTTGGTACATGACGGTCTCCAAAAAGTGCGTGCGGGACGGTGCCGCATATCACCAGCGTAGGCTGCGTCGTGCGCAACCCATTGACCCACATCAACGCTCTTCCGGCATGACCCTCAGCACAGCGGCACCGACGACACGCCCGGCACGCAGGTCATCCAGTGCGGTATTGGCGTCTTGCAACCGATACGGTGTCACGTGAACTTCCAGTGGGACAGTCGCCGCCACGCGCATCAGTGCAAGGCCATCCGCCCGCGTCAGATTGGCCACCGACACGAGCCTGCGTTCCTCCCATAGCAGCCGATATGGAAATGCGGGGATATCGCTCATGTGGATACCGCCGCAGACCACGGTGCCGCCTTTGGTGACCGCCTGCAGCGCTTGAGGCACCAGCGCACCGACGGGAGCAAAGATCAGCGCCGCGTCCAGCAACTCCGGCGCAGGCTGGTCGCTTGGCCCGGCCCAACATGCCCCTGTCTCCAACGCAAGCCGCTGCGCGGCGGTATCTCCCGGGCGGGTGAAGGCAAAGACTTCGCGCTGCTCAGCCACCGCAATCTGGGTGACCAGGTGCGCTGCGGCGCCGAAGCCGTAGATACCCAGCCGACGTGCATCTCCCGCCATGCGTAGCGTCCGATAGCCGATCAGGCCGGCGCACAGGAGCGGGGCGGCATGCGCATCGTCATAGCGCTCGGGAATGGGCAGGCAGTACCGGGCGTCGCAGACGATGTATTCGGCGTAGCCGCCGTCGCGCGTATAGCCCGTGAAGGCAGGGTGATCGCACAGGTTTTCATGCCCGCGCAGGCAGAACGGACAGGCCCCACATGTCCAGCCGAGCCAGGGCACGCCAACACGTTCGCCAAGTGCGGGCGAAGAGACACCTTCGCCGCATGACTCGACGATGCCCACGACCTCATGGCCGGGAATGAGTGACGCTTTGGGGTGCGGAAGCTCGCCGTCGACGATGTGCAGGTCGGTACGGCAGACCCCGCACACAGACACAGCGATCCGCACTTCGCCCGGCCCGGGGGCAGGCGTGGGTACGTGTTGCAGGTGCAGCGGCGCTCGCGCAGCTTCGAGAACCATCGCCCGCATGCAATCGGTCATTTCGGCCTCCGCGTGCGAAGTGTGGTTTCAGTATGGACGAGCGACGCGCAGCCATCTCGTGGGCAGCGGCGGCAACACTGCGCCAGATCAATGGAAACGCGCCACGGCTGGCCATACTGAATCATCGACATGTCGCTTCCATGAGCCGGAATGTCTTCGTTACTGTCGTTCTCTGTTGCTTTGGGTCTGGCGTTGGCGATCGGTCTTGAGCGAGAACGAAGCCATCCGGACACCGCCGAGCAGCCTGCCGGGATGCGGACGTTTGCCATTGCGGGGTTGGCCGGCGCCATTGCGGCGAGCCTTCCGATACCGCTTGCCGTGCCAACGGTATTGCTTGCCGTGGCGATGCTCGCTGCCGTTGGCTATCACCACTCGGCCGACGCCGATCCGGGCGTGACCACAGAACTCGCGCTCGTTGCGACCACACTATTGGGTGCCTATGCCGTCAGCGAGCCGGAAATGGCGGCTGCGCTTGGGACGGTATTGCTGGTGCTGCTGTACACCAAAGCGGCTTTGCATCGGTTCGCCCGTACGGTCATCACGCAGCGCGAGCTTGCCGACTTGCTTACGCTCGCTGTCGCGGCACTGCTCATCTGGCCAGCGATCCCTGATCGCCCAATGGGCCCGCTGCAGGCGTGGAATCCGCACACACTCTGGTTGGTGGTGCTGCTCGTCATGGTGACGGGGAATGCAGGTCACCTGGCAGCGCGGTGGCTGGGCGAGCGTATCGGCCTGCCGTTGACGGGGCTGCTCAGTGGCTTTGCGTCGAGTGTCGCGACGATCCTGACCATGGCGGCGCGGGTGCGCACGAAAGATTCACCAGTGGGCGGGGCCGTTGCTGCCGCATTGCTGTCCAATGTCGCGACGTTGCTGCAGATGGCGTTGCTGGTTGCTGCCATCGATCGTGCGCTGCTCCGGCCTTTGGCTGTGCCAATTGCGGCGGGCGTGCTGGTGACGGTGGCGTGGGCAGTGCTTTGGGACCTGCGTGACAGGGCCCCGGCTCAAAGGGTGGGGGAAAGCGCGTCCTCGTCGATAGATTGGCGTGCCGCGATCGGCTTTGGGCTATGGACGGCGGCGCTACTGCTGATTGCTGCCGTGGCGCGGCAATGGTTCGGAGCTGCGGCCGTCACCGCCGTTACGCTGTTTGGCGCATTGGCGGATGTCCATGCCGCCACTGCGGCAATCGCAACCCAGGCGGCAGGCGGAGCGCTAGAGCACGCGGTGGCTGCCGTGCTCGTCATGCTGGCTTTGTCCGCCAACACCTTGACCAAATTGATCGTGGCCAGCAGCGGAGGTAAGGCGTTCGCCGTTCAAGTCGCCGCTGGTTTGCTGACGGCGCTGGCCGCAATCTGGGCTGTGTTTTGGATCACGGTCTAGTCAATCGCGGCCGATCCCGAGCATCCAGTAGACCGGGCACATGCGGATCAAGCCGGTAACCAGCGGCACCAGACCAAGCCAGCCGACCCACGCCGGTACCTTACCGAAGAAGGCGAGCAGAATCATCACGACGCCAACCAAGATACGGACGGCACGATCGGCGGTTCCAACATTGGGAAACATGGCGGCACTCCTACGAATGAAATGGAATGGGGTGAACGTCTGAGACGGTCAGAGGCAATGGTGTGTCTGAGCCGCGATCCGCGCATTGATCACGGCCAAGGATGCCGGCCAGCAACGTCCATTCACCGCCCATTGCGCGAATGGTGTCGTCCAGCGTCAGCATGCCGATGAGTTGCTGCTGATCGTCGATCACCGCCAGGCGGTGCAAACCGTGGCCGAGCATGGTGCGCAGCGCCTCGCTGATGACCGCGTGACCATGAATGGTCAGTACGCCGCGGGTCATGACGTCGGCTACGTTGGTCTGCGCGCAGTCGGTGCGGCTGGCAATGCCGTGCACCACCATGTCGCGGTCGGTGACGATGCCCACGACCCGCATGCCGGTCACACCGTGCTCCGTTACGAACAGTGCGCGTAGGGACTGATCTCGCATCAGGCGCGCCGCCGCCTGCAATGTGGCCGATGCCGGAACGTGGACGATGCGGCGCGAGCAAATCTCGTTGATCCTCATGCTGAACTCCGATGCGCGTACGTTTTCACTATATGAACGGACAAGTTTCGGAGGTTGATCCCGCACAAGATGTTGTAACCCTCCGTTTTGGTCGCTGGTCGCGGTGGATAGCGGAGGAGTCTAGCGAGTGGCGGCCCCACCTCTTTGAGGTAGATCAAGTGGTGGTCGGCATCTTCACCGATGGGAAAACGCTGATGTAAATCAAGGGGCGATTTATCCGGTGAGCCAACATGGAATCACGAAAGCCCGTGGTTGGGCGCCTGACTGATTCTGTGCGGAGGCACATCATGTACGACAGGATTCTGGTAGCCGTGGATGGCAGCCCTACGGCAGATCGCGCGCTGGACGAGGCGATTCAGCTTGCACGCAAGCTCGACGCCGAGCTCGTCATCGCCCACGTGATCGACAACAGCTACCTCAAGTACGACGTTGGTTATATCGACGTCTCTAGATTCACCGAGATTCTGATCGAGTCCGGCAAGCAAATCGTCGCCACCGCGAAAGCCAAGGCCGAAAAAGCCGGCGTGCGCGTCAAGGCGCAAGTCGTGGATGACCCGTTCGGCAGCTTCGATGTTGGCTTGGCGATTGAACAGGCCGCCAGCGACGCCGATGCCAAGCTGGTGGTGCTCGGCACGCATGGCCGACGCGGGTTCCGGCGCTTGCTGCTCGGCAGCGTGGCGGAAAGCGTCACACGGCAGAGCAAGCTGCCGGTGCTGCTGGTGCGGGCCGTTCCGCCCGAATCTGAGCACACCATCACGGAACCACTCTCGAATCTTGCCATCGCGTAGTCCGCCTCCTTTTCTGACAACGAACGGAATCCGATCATGACCTACGCCAGTGTGATGGTGCATCTGGATGCCAGCGAGCGCGCAGTGCACCGCCTCAAGCTTGCCGCGTGCTATGCGCAAGCGCATCACGCCAAGCTTATCGCCGTCTACGCCAGCTTTGTTCCGCCGCCGACCTGGTTCTACAGGATGGAAAGCGCAGCGCGTTATCTGGAGGAAGACCGCAATCGTCAAGCCCGTGTGCGAGATGTCGTGCAGATGCGGTTTCGTGAGGCGACGCAGTCGCTTGCCATCGAGACGGAATGGCGAGCGGTCGAAGGCGATCCGCTGGCGCTGGTTCTGCGCGAGGCGCGCGAGGCGGATCTGCTGGTCGTCGGCCAAGAGGATTCAAGCGACATGGAGGGCTTCGTTGCGCCCGACTTTGTCGAAACGCTGATCCTTGAGTCGGGCCGGCCGGTGCTGGTCGTGCCATATGCAGGGAACTTTACGAGCGTGGCGCGGAGGTTCCTGGTGGCATGGGGCGGTGGGCGCGAATCTGCGCGCGCGCTTCACGACGCCATGCCATTGATGCCGGGGGCGACCGTGCAGGTGCTGCAAATGACAGGAGATCGCCCCCAACACTGGGCGGAAGACACAACGGTTGGCCAGGTCGCTCGTGTCCTGAAGGCGCACGGCATTGACTCGACAGTTGAAGAAGCGCGTTGCGTCGATTCCGACGTGGCGATTGGCGAGATGCTGCTGTCGCGCGCCTCCGATTTCGGTGCCGACCTGATCGTGATGGGTGCCTACGGGCACAGCCGCCTGCGCGAATTGGTGTTGGGCGGGGTCACGCGCACCTTGCTGAAGACGATGACCGTTCCGGTCCTGATGTCTCACTGAGAGTGCGTGCTGTTCCAGGAGAACACCATGAAGAACGATATCCAGCTCAAGCGCGATGTGGAGGACGAGCTGCAATGGGATCCGGCGGTGGACGCCGACCGGTTTGCCGTCCGCGTCAAGAACGGCGTGGTCACGATCTCGGGCAGCGTCGATACCTTTGCGGACAAGCATGCCGCGGAGGAGGCCATTCGCCGCGTGTCTGGCGTGACCGCACTCGTTGTGCATGTGCAGGTGCGCGTGCCGCCTGATATGCGGCGCCCGGATGAGGAAATCGCCCAGGCCATCGCTGATGCCCTGCATTGGAATACCTCCGTGCCCGCAGAAGCTATTCGCGTAACCGTCGAGGACGGTGCCGTGACCCTGCGGGGCGAGGTCGATCAGGATTTCCAACGCCGCGCCGCATTGGATGCCGTGCGCAGGGTACGCGGCGTGACGTCGGTGGCCAACGCTTTGACGCTACGCGACGCCGTTGGGCCGGCCGACTTGTCCGAGCGCATCACTAAGGCACTTCAACGCCAAGCCGCATTGGATGTCAAACGGGTCAATGTCTTGGTGGCAGATGGCACGGTCACGCTCTATGGGCCATTGCGCAACCTGAATGAATGCCGTGCCGCACGAGACGCTGCCTGGGATGCGCCCGGCGTGCGCGCCGTCATCGACCATTTGTGGGTGGGGTCCTAACCAGGACCAGCATACCGCTCTCTCTTGCACATCACGGGATGTCTGTCATGGAAAAGAACTTGATCGTGTATTACTCGCGCACCGGTACGGCGCGTCTGGTGGCAGAGCAAATGGCAGCGCAGAGTGGCTGGCAGCTTGCCGAAGTCTCGGATGAGTATCCGCGCGCCGGCTTGCTCGGCGATCTGCGCTGCGTGATCGAGACACTATTCCGCAAGCGCACCAAGTACCACTATGCAGGGCCGCCACTTGATGAGGTCGAGCAGGTTGTCGTGCTGGCGCCGATCTGGATGGGGCACCTGGCCTCGCCCATGCGGGACTTCCTGATTGACCAGTCGCCGTTCTCGGCGAATCTGTCGGTGATCTGCGTCATGGCTTCGCGTGGGGCATTCAATGCCATTGAAGAGGTCATGCGCGTGACCTCCGCGGTCCCGGCGCCGGTGCTGGCGCTGTGCCAGCGAGATGTGCTCAATGGCCTTTCGCACAGTGAGATCGCGGGCTTTATCGACCAGGTGAAAACGGCTGGCAAGTGGGCGCAATCCAAACGGCGGCCGGCGTGGCTTTCCCCTACCGAGGCTTGAACCTCGCGCACCCACTTCACACCCGATCAATCGCAGGAGCCTGGGTATGACCCGTTTTACCGAGGCGCAATGGCAGCGGCTCGTTGCGTTGTTGGATGAGCAGGAGACGCGTGCACGGCGCCAGCTGGCTGCGCTCGATGCGGCAATCAAGCCGGTGCCGCGTGGGGAACTGACGGAGTATGCAGAGTTGGCGGACCAGAAAGCGGGCGATCAGGCCAATGACGTCATGCTCGCGCACTACAGAAATGAACTGGTGCAGATCGAGGCTGCACGCGAACGGATGCAGGATGATCGGTATGGCATCTGCGTGGATTGCGGCGAGGCGATTCCGTTCTTGCGCCTGCAAGCCCAGCCGACCGCGCAGTGCTGCCTGACCTGTCAGGCAGCACGCGAGCGCCGGTGGGGCTAGCAAGGGCGGTGTGAGCACAGTAGAGGTGACGTATGAAAAGCGATCTGGGTATCAAGCAGGACGTCAACGATGAGCTGCTTTGGGAGCCCGCGGTGGATGCCGCGGGCATTGGTGTGGAGGTCGACCACGGGGTGGTGACACTCACCGGGCACGTGCACAGCTACCTGGAGAAAGTCGCCGCCGAGCGCGCCGCCGAGCGGGTTGCGGGTGTGCGCGGGGTGGTCCAGAAGGTCGAGGTGCGCTTGCCCGGCGCCCATACGGATGCGGATGTTGCTGAAGCGGCACGATCGGCACTGGAATGGCACGCCAGTCTGCCTTCCAGCCGTATCGCGGTTCTGGTGGAGAACGGCTGGGTAACCCTCTCGGGCGAGGTGGACTGGCCGTACCAGAGTGAGCTGGCGGCACATGCGGTCGGCTCGCTGCGCGGCGTGGCCGGATTGATCAACCGCTTGACGATCAAGGCACGCGCGGTGCCGGCTGACATTGCCCACCAGATCGGAGCTGCACTCAAGCGGCATGCCGAGCGTGAAGCCAACCATATCCAGATCTCCGTTCACGGCGGGACGGTGACGCTGAGCGGGCGCGTCGACTCTGCATCGGAGCGTAATGCCGCCAAGGGGGCTGCATGGTCGGCGCCTGGGGTGACGGAAGTCATTGACCAACTGCAACTGGCGCCATGACCACCAAGCACGAATAAGGAACGCCGCCCATTTGGGCGGCGTTTTCGCTTTTCTTGCTCCGACGGGTATGCATGACTCAAGTGCTATAGCTCGCTGAGGGCAGTCTTGTTGGCAATCTCGATCTGCTTGCCGTTCACGGCGATCCAGCCTTCTCGCTGGAACTTCGACAGTGCACGGCTCACTGTTTCCAGTTGCATACCCAGATAGCTGCCGATCTCTTCACGTGTCATGCGCAGCGTAAAGCTGGAACCCGAATAGCCCCGGTCTTGCATCCGTGAGGACAGGTTCAGCAAGAAGGTCGCCACGCGTGCCTCGGCAGTCAGGTCTGCCAGCAACAGCATGAGCCCGGACTCGCGCACGATTTCTTCTGCCATCAACTGGTGAAGCCGGCGCTGCAGCGGGCGAATGTCCTGGCACAGGTCTTCGACGCAATGGAAGGGCATCGAGCAGACGGTGCTGTCTTCCAGGGCGATCGCGTCACACGTGTGGCGATCTGCCGCAATACCGTCAAGGCCAAGGGTTTCCCCTGCCAACTGGAAGCCCGTGACATGGTTCGAGCCGTTGGGGTGCGACACCACCGTCTTGAAGGAGCCCGAACGGATTGCATACAGCGCATGAAAGGTATCCCCGGCACGGAAGAGCGATTCGCCCTTGCCGACCTTGCGCCAGGTATGCACCATCCGATCCAGCCGTTCCTGTTGCGTAGATGGCACAGCCCCCGTAATACAGGCCCAATGCATCATGCAGTTGCCGCACTGGGTGCTCAGCGCCGGGCTCGCTGTTTGGCAGCCCTGGGTTGCATCGCGGACCAGCGTGAGTTGACGCACGGGCATGGGGTGGACCACGTCGGCAGATGTTGGGGCTTTGAGTGTGCTCTGAATCATGAAGGTCTCCGAAAGAGCATGCGTTGTCTGTGGCTCCCGCACTGGATCTGGGGCGGCGGGATCGGTCACCGCATGCAGCCGTGGTTCGGTGTCCGTATGCTCAGTATCGGAGGTGGCGCGTTTGCGCGAAATCAGGCGGCGCTGAGATGTGCGTCCGGTTATGCCGTAGCACTGTCAGGAATCCCTGACAGCCACGACGGTTTTTCCTGAGGCGCCTCAATCACACGGCTAGTATCTCCAGCCGCCGGAATGGGCTATGTTTGTGTCCATCTCAGCCCTCCTGGTGGCGTTCGTGGCGGAACAAGACAGGCATTCCTCGAAGGCGTCGCGCAGGCGCCTGCTGTTATCGCGTTCCACACCGGCCGAGTTGGCGGCGGGCGGGTTGGCCATTCTGTTGCTGGCTGCGTCGGTCACGTGGCTTGCCGTGGCGCTTCAGGCTCGGGATGCACCGTTCGTGCTGCTTGCCCTGGCGAGCATGGGAGCGGTCCTGGCGCTGGTCTTTTACTGGCTGCGGCTTCGCATGCTGCGTGCGGCGGTGGCGAAGGATCTGACCGACCTGGAGAAGAGCGAGGCTCGGTTGGCGGGCATCATCCGCTCCTCCATGGAGGCGATTATTTCCGTGGACGATGCCCAGCGCGTTGTTCTATTCAATCCCATGGCGGAAACCTTGTTTGGATGCCCGGCCAAACACGCCATCGGCCGCCCGCTGTCTGACTTCATGCCCGAGCGGTTTCGCGGTGCACACGAGGCACATGTACGGCGCTTTGGGGTGACCGGTGTATCGGAGCGCCAGATGGGCAAGCAGCGCCCGTTGTTCGCGCTGCATGCGGATGGCCGCGAATTTCCGATTGAAGCGTCCATCTCGCAGATCGAGGTCAACGGCGGCAAGCTCTTCACCGTGATGCTGCGTGACACCACCGAGCGGGTGCGGGCGGAAGCAGCATTGCGGCGCTCGCAGGAAGAGTTGCAGCATCTGTCGGATAGCATTCTGGCGACGCGCGAGGAAGAGCGGCATCGGATCGCCCGTGAGCTGCATGACGATCTGGGTCAGCGCCTGAGCGCGCTCAAGATGGATATCTCGCTGCTGGCGGCAGATCTGCAGGCAGCGGAGGGTGCCCAGGCATTGGTTGCCCAAACGGAGGCCATGCAACGCGTGATTGACGAGACCATTGCGGCAGTGCGACAGATTTCAGCGGATCTTCGGCCACCGCTGCTCGATGAGCTCGGGCTGGTACCCGCCATCGACTGGATTGCCAAGACCTTCCGCCAGCGCTTTGGGCTGATCGTCAATGTGCACGCTCAGGAGATACCGATGCAGGAGCGCGCGGCGATTTCTGTTTTCCGGATCGTGCAGGAGGCGCTCAACAACGTGGTGCGCCACGCCGATGCCACCCGTGTTGAGATTGCGTTCGGCCAGGCTGGCGACATGCTTGAGTTGTCGATTCAAGATAATGGCCGTGGCTGGAGCGGTGCGCCACCCGCCCCCGGTGAGCGCAAGCCGCTGGGGCTGCTGGGCATTCGTGAACGTGCGCGTCTGCTGGGTGGTCAAGCCACGATTGTGCATGCGCCCGACAGCGGTTTTCGCTTGAGTGTGCGTTTTCCCATCACCCACGATGCGCGCGAGGAGGCCGGATCATGATCCGCGTGATGATTGCCGACGATCACGCCGTGATGCGCGACGGTGTGCGCCATATCCTGGAGCGTGCCGGCGATTTCGAGGTCGCGTGCGAAGCGTCCGACGGCACACAGGTACTGCAGCTCGTGCGTGAGCACCAGCCGCAGGTGATTGTGCTTGACCTGTCAATGCCGGGGCGCAGCGGCCTGGAATTGCTGCGCCAGTTGCACGACGATCATCCGACGGTGCGTGTGCTGGTGTTGACCATGCATGCGGAAGAGCAATATGTGGCCCGCGCTTTCCGCGCCGGCGCGGCAGCTTACCTGACCAAGGAAAGCGCCGCGACTGAACTGGTGACGGCGCTGCAGAAGGTGGCGCGCGGCGGCACGTATGTCAGCCCGCCGATGGCCGAGAAGCTTGCACACAGCCTGGGTGAGGCCAGCGAAGAGGCCGCACACACGCGCTTATCTGACCGAGAAATGGAGGTCTACCGCAGGCTCGTGCGCGGAGAGCCGCTGACCGAGATCGCCACCAGCCTGTGCGTCAGCGCCAAGACCATCAGCACGTACAAGATGCGGCTCATGGACAAGCTGCAGGTGTCCAGCGAAGCCGCGCTCGTGCGCTATGCGATACGTCATCGCCTGTTTTCTGACGACGACACGCTGTAGCGCAGCCGCCGCACGACACGCTCCCGCTTTGCGGCATATCAAATGCCTGGGCGCATGACTCGCTATCGTTGAGGCACAAGCACCGGCTTCTGATGGCTCGGCATGCGGCCCATTTTGGGCTGTTCGAACGTTACCCCGAGACCTGACACTTGCCGCCGTGCATCGCCTCGGGGGGGCACGTGCCAGCCATTCTCAAACTCGCCTACAAGCTCTTGGTCAATGACAAGGCCAAGCTGAGCGGCTTGTTGGTGGGCATCACCTTTGCCGTGTTTCTGATGATCGAGATGACCTCGCTATTTGCTGGGGTCCTCAACCGGTCGTCGTCCGCTGTGTACAACATCGGCGCGCGCATGTGGGTCATGGACCCGGCTGTCAATACGGTGGCCAACACCATCGGCATGCCGGACTACGTGCTGGATGCGGTGCGCAGCATTGATGGCGTGAAGTTTGCCGTGCCGCTGTATTCGGGTGGGGCGCTCGTGCGCCTGACCAGCGGAACGTATCAACCCGTGACCGTGGTCGGCATCGACGACACCACTCTGTTTGGGCGACCGCGCATGCTCAACGGTCGCATCGAGGATATCTACGGCGAGAACGGTTTCATCGTCATTCAGGATGCCGAGTTCGGCAAACTTGAGAACCCGCATATCGGCTCGGAGTTCGAGATCAATGACCACCGCGGCGTGATCGTGGGGGTAGGGGAGGTTGTCAGCAGTGGACTGTTTGGCGTCCCCACGCTGTACACCACGTACAGCCGCGCCTTGCAGTACCTGCCGAGTACGCGCTACACGATGTCGTACATCCTGATCGAACCCAAGAGCGAAGCCGATGTTGCCGCCATTGAACATGCGGTTGACCGGCTCGGGTATCGCGCCCTGACCAAGGAAGAGTTCATCGGCCGCATCTCGCACTTCTACACGTACCAGACGGGGTTGGGCACCAATATCCTGTTGATGACGGTGATCAGCTTCATCGTGGGGCTGTCGATCTCGGGGCAGACCTTCTACACCTTCATCCTGGAAAACCTCGAACGGTTTGGTGCGCTCAAGGCCATTGGGGCCAAGGGGCATGAACTGGTCATGATGATCGTGTTTCAGGCCACCTTCGTAGCACTGGTGGGCTATGGGCTCGGGATCGGCTTATGCGCGGCATCCATTGCGCTGGCGCGGCTTCGCATTCCGGACTACGCGGCCATGATCACCTTCGCGAACCTCGTGCTCGCCCTGGCCATGGTGATCGTCATCGCCGCCATCTCGGGCTATATCGGTGTACGCAAAGTGCTGCGCATCGAGCCCTTTGACATCTTCCGGGGGTAATCGTGGCCAACGTCGCCATTGCCGCACAGGCGCTCGACAAATGGTTTGGCGAAGGTGAGGCGCGCACGCGTGCGCTGCAGCAGGTCAGCTTCGAGGCCTACTTCAACGAAGTGCTGTTCATCGTCGGGCCGTCGGGCAGCGGCAAGACCACGCTGCTGAGCGTGATCTCCGGCATCCTGCGCCCGGACGGCGGCCATGCCGTGGTCGACGGTGTCGATATCTGGAGCCTCGGGGCCGATGCCCTGGCGGATTTCCGCCTCGCCAAGATCGGCTTCGTGTTCCAGGACTACCACCTGTTTCCGCGCTTGACCACGCTGGAGAACGTTGCCATTCCGCTCATTCTTAGACGCGTCGACTGGGATGAGGCACTGGAGCGTGCCATGCACTACCTGGAGGTGGTTGGCCTGAAGAACCGTGCTCAATTGCCGCCGGTCAAGTTAAGCGGCGGGGAGCAGCAGCGGGTGGCCATTGCACGGGCCATCGTCACCCAGCCAGACATCCTGATCCTGGATGAGCCGACGGCATCGCTCGATGGCGATACCGGCCGTTCGATCATGCAGTTCGTCAAGACGGAGATTCTGAACGAGCACCGCTGCATCGTGATCGTGACGCACGATGCACGCATTCTGGATATGGCCAGCCGCATCCTGGACATGGAGGACGGCCACCTGAGCCGTATCGAACGCGGAGATGCGGAATCGGGAGACGCGCGATGAAGATCCGCTGGCTATTGATGCTCTCGGTAATCGGCCTGCTGGCCGGGCTCGGAGCTGCCATCTACTACGCGCGGCAGAGCCCGCCGCTGCCGCCCGTTTTTCAGGCGGCCGCGAATCCGTATGCAACGGGCATCTACGCCAACGGGATCATCGAAAGCGATCAATCCAGTGGCGCCAATCTGAACTTGTATTCCGAGGTCTCAGGCACCGTCGCGCGCATTCTTGTCCAGGAGGGGCAGGCGGTGAAGCAGGGCGATGCACTGATCCAGATCGAAGATTCTGTGCAGCGTGCCCTGACGGCGCAACAGCAGTCGCAGGCGGACTCCGTTGACGCGCAGTTGAACGCGCTGCTGGCGCAGCCGCGCAAAGAGACGCTGGAAGTCACGCGCGCGCAGGTGACAGCGGCGGATGCAAGCCTGCGCACGGTGCAGGACCAACTGGACAAGCTCGAGGCGGCCGCTCGCCTCAACCCAAAGGCCGTCAGCCGTGATGCGATGGACAATGCCGCCAATGCCGTACGCGTGGCCCATGGCAATCTGACCGTCGCACAGCGCCAGTATGAACTCACGCGAGCGGGCGCATGGAGCTACGACATCCGCACCCTGCAGAAGCAGCGCGACGCGTTGCTGAAAGGCGCGGCCGCGGCCAGCGCTTTGCTCAACAAATACACCGTGCGTGCGCCGACGGATGGCATCGTGATGTCGATCAATACCTCGCCCGGGGCCTATGTGTCGCCGCAAGGCACGTATGACGCCTATACGCGGGGCTATGTCCCGCTGGTCATGATGAGCTCAGGCCAGAGCAAGTTGGCGGTGCGCGTGTACGTGGACGAAATCCTGGTGCACCGCCTGCCGTCCAGCACGGTGCAGGCGCGCATGTTCTTCCGGGGTACCAATGTGAGCGTGCCACTGGAGTTCGTGCGGGTACAACCCTATGTCTCGCCCAAGGTGGAGCTTTCCGATCAGCGCTCGGAGCGGGTGGATGTGCGCGTGCTGCCCTTGCTCTTCCGGTTCAAACAGCCGGACAAGCTCACGGTCTATCCGGGGCAACTGGTCGACGTCTACCTGCAGGGAGCCTCGTGATGAAGGCCGTGTGCCGGGCAGCGTGTTTGGCTGCGATCGTGCTGGCCGCCGGGGGCTGTGCCGTGGGGCCGGACTTCCGGGAACCCGCCGCGCCAAACGTTGACCGCTATCTCCATGACGGTGATCCTGCCGGGTCCATCCTGGTGGACGGCGTTGCCCAGAAATTTACTGCTGCACCCGTATCCTCCAATTGGTGGCATGCGTTTGGCAGCCCGACGCTGGACAACGTCATGGAGTCGGCCATCACGGCCAACCCCACGCTGCAACAGGCCGAGGCCAATTTGCGCGCGGCGCAAGACCTGCTGCGGGCTGGCGCCGGCGTGTTCTACCCACAGGTGACGGCCTCGGCCGATGTGTCGCGCCAGGCTGTCGTGCCTGCAAGGCTTGGCCAGATGGGGGCGCCGAGTCTTTTCACGTTGTGGACGCTCGGGCCCTCGATCAGCTACGCGCTCGACATTTTTGGTGGCAGCCGGCGCACGGTTGAATCCTTGGCCGCCCAGGCAGAAGGCCAGCGCTATGCGGTTGCCGCTGCGTACCTCACCTTGACCGGCAACCTCGTCAACGCCGTGATCGCGCGCGCGGCCTATACCGCGCAGATCGACACGACCCGCAGCTTGATTGCGGTGGTGCACGAACAGGTCGACATCGCGCACGCCCAGGTTGACGCCGGGGTGATGGCGCATTCCAGCGAACTCAGCCTGATCACTCAGTTGGCCGCGCTGGAAGCTTCGCTACCACCGCTGGAGCAGAAGCGCGACCAGGCAGCGCACCTGGAGGCCGTGCTGATGGGGCGCTTTCCGGCGCAGGCCGAGACGAAGAATGTTGGCCTCAGCAGCCTTGGGCTGCCGGCCGATTTGCCCAGCCTTGTCCCTTCCGAGCTAGTGCGGCAGCGGCCGGATGTCCTGGCCGCCCAAGCGCGTTTGCATCAAGCCACCGCGGATGTCGGCGTCGCAACGGCCGCGATGCTGCCAAGCCTTACCCTCAGCGCAGACTACGCGCGCATGGGCAACCGCAGCGCCGACCTGTTTGGCGCTCAGGCAGGCGCGTGGAGTATCGGGGCCAGCCTGTTCGCACCGTTGTTCGAGGGAGGCACTTTGTACTACCGGCGCGGCGCAGCAAAGCAAGCCCTGCAGGCCGCGGATGCGGACTACCGGCAAGTGGTGCTCGCTTCCTTCCAGCAGGTGGCGGATGTGCTGCGCGCGCTAGAGCACGATGCGATTCAACTCGATGCGCAACTGCGCGAGCAGGCGGCAGCGAGCGCCGCGCTGGATGAGATCAATGCCGGCTACCGCGCGGGCGTAGCCAGCTACCTTCAAGTGCTGAGCGCCGATCTGCAATATCAGCAGGCGGTGCTCGGCACCGTTCAAGTGCGGGCGCAACGGCTGCAGGACACTGTGGCGTTGTTCCTTGCCTTGGGCGGAGGTTGGCGCGGCGCTGCATTGGCCGGCAGGGCGGAACCGCCGGGCTGAGATAGGCGATGCGCGGCGCAGTCATTCGCGTATGTTCTATCGCGGGGCTCCGGCGTCCTGGCGTGGAACTGAATCCCGCAACCCACAATGTTGAGAGCCGGTCTGTGACGTGCGTATACGGTGAGCTGTTGAGCTGTCAGTGCCGCTGCGGGCTATCGCTGGGTCGTGTGGCATGCAGCGCCGCACGCACCTGAGCATCTTCGACTTGCGGAAAAGCGTCGTAGTACACCCCAACCGTGCGGAAGGCCGGCGGTGCATAGAGGCAGACGACCTCGTCGGCCAAGGGGAGAATGTTCTCCAGGCTATCCGGCGCAGCCACCGGGACCGCGCAGACCAGCCATTTTGGTTGGCGCTGGCGCACGGCATGCAATGCTGCCCTCATGGACGCGCCCGTTGCCAAGCCGTCATCGACCACGATCACGACGCGCCCCTGAACGTCGCAGGGGCCGCGGTGCGGCGTATAGAGCGCTCGCCGCCGCCGAATGACATCCATTTGCTGGGCCCGTTCTTCCTCAAGATAGGTGGTGTCGGCGGCCACGCGCTCGGCATGTGGCGCTACATAGGTCCAGCCGCTTTCCTCAACCGCTCCGACGGCCAGTTCGGAGTTGAAGGGGGCACGCAGCTTGCGAACGAGAACGACATCCAGTTCACCGTCCAGCGCCGCGGCGATGAACTGGCCCATGGGGGTAGCCCCTCGTGGGATGGCGAGCACCAGAGGATGACTGCCCCGGTATTTGTCGAGCGCGAGCGCAAGCAGTTGTGCCGCGTTCAATCGATCTTTGAATCGCACGGTTTACCTCGCTTGCGGGCGGGGTTGTTCGTTCCCGCCGAGATACTGTACGAACCAGGCGCGTGCCAACTCCGCGACATGTTCGAGTGCACCAGGCTCTTCAAACAGATGCGTCGCGTGGGGCACTGTCTCGAGGGCCTTTACGCATCGCATCTCGCTGTGGGCTTGTTTGTTGAGGTCAAGGACGTCCAGATCGGCGCCACCCACGATCAGCAGGGTGGGGGATGCAAGCTGCGCCAGCGCATGCGGGCCGGCCAGATCCGGGCGCCCGCCGCGGCTGACCACGGCGTCAATCCGATACAGATCGCCCGGTGTCGCTGCAGCTTGAACGGCAGCGGCAGCGCCAGTGCTGGCCCCGAAGTATCCCAGGCGCAGCTTGTGTTTGCGGGCAATATCGCCAACGGCGTGCGTGGCTGCGCGCAGGCGGCGCGCAAGCAGGTGGATGTCGAAGCGGTAGGAGGCGTGTGCGGCCTCCTCGGCAGTCAACAGATCAAACAGGAACGTGCCCAGCCCGGATGCGTTGAGTTGATCGGCAACGTATTTGTTGCGCGGGCTCCATTGGGAGCTGCCGCTGCCATGCGCAAAGATCACCAGCCCGATGGCATTGCTTGGGCAAATCAGGTGACCTGGCAGCACCTGGCCATCGGTCACGATGTCCATGGCCAGGGGGTGGGTTTCGGCATTCATGAGGTTGCATTCCTTGTGCCGAAAAACTGCCGCCTCAGACGCTCAGCGGCGGCTCGACGCTACCGGTCGTCTCGCGCTCGTGCTCGTACAGCGGGCTCCGGCTTCTGGAGGCTAGGCGGCATGTGCCTTGTTTGCCTCTGCGGTGGTGCGTGGGGCAACCCTTCTCACAGCTTCGGAGTTGGGGACATTCGCGACATTGAAGCTGTTGAAGAACGCTCGCAGCGAATCGGCGGATGCAGCAAACAATTGCGCCGAGGATCCTTGTCCCGCTGGGCTCTGCATCTGGTCGTTCCAATCCGTCAACTGGCGGAGATATGCCGCTTGCAGGTTGTTGACGAAGTCGACCCACGACTTTACGGCCGCGGCGCCATGGCTTGACTGCATCTTCATGAACAGGTTCTGCGTTGTCGCCAAGGACGACCAGTCGGGCACGCTGCCCAGCGTGTGCTCCATCTCGTGTAGGTCTTCCAGCGTTGCCTCTGCGATCTTGAGACGCAAGCGCAGGGACTCGATCTGCGCTTCGACAAGGAATTCGGCGTTGCGACCCATGTCACGCATTGCTGCAGATGCCAGGTTGCAGGTCACATCAATAGGTTGCTGCATTGCTGTCTCCGTTCGGGCTTGCCGGCGGGTACGCATTCCCGCCGGAGGATTGATCTATATGCAGAGTAGGCACTTTGCCGTGATCCGGATTGACGTGGCGCAAATGGGCTGAGGCAAAGCGTGTGTCCATGGCGCCGGCCGGCGCTTTCGGGATGCTTGATTGCCTACGCCAGCAAACGAGAAAACGGAGCCTGAACGTGACTGCAAACGCGTTCCGTGGGTAGGCTCATGATTGAACCCCGAGGCTGTTGCCGGCATCGGAAACCAAGCCTTGACCTCAGTCAACGAGGAACCCAGGCGGTTCACTATTCTTCTGATTGCCTTCAGGCCTTAACGAAAACCGCAGGCTTGGAGGGCTTTGATTGAACGATTCATCGTGGATTCCCTATGGGAGCAAGAGATGAACTGGAAACTATGGATGGCACTGCTCGTCGCCGTAGCAGCCTCCGCTTCGGCATACGCGGAGAAGACGCAGGAATCGCCATCTAACGATGGGGAAAAGGCAGGCAAGCTCAACCCCTACACAGAAGGTGCGAAACAAGCAAGACGCGACCCCTATACGGAAGGCGCGCGGCGAGGCAAGTTCGACCCGTATACAGAGGGCGCGCGGCGGGGCAAATTCGATCCGTATACGGAAGGCGCTAAACAGCGCGCGCATACGGAAACACGAGATCCGGACATTGACGGTGCACATTCGAAATAGTCGACGGTGCTTGTTGCACCCTCCGTGTAACCACCTGCGTTCCGGGGACGCTGTCCAGACGAGGGCGCTTATTGGGAACGGATCATCC
The DNA here is from genome assembly GCF_000801955.1 of Ralstonia sp. A12. Lineage (GTDB taxonomy): Bacteria > Pseudomonadota > Gammaproteobacteria > Burkholderiales > Burkholderiaceae > Ralstonia. The sequence continues at coordinate 120,743 of NZ_JSZO01000001.1, read as the reverse complement.
GCAATTGCTTAGCCTTGAGCAGCAGCGGAGGGCCGTCGCTCGAGATGACATGGGCACGTTCTTCCGCAGTCAGTGGTTCTTGCGTGGCAATCTGGGTAGCCAACACCGACAGGTCGGCTTCAGAGGCATCCCGACCGGCGCGGAGTCTTGCTTGGATACGTGCACGCAAGATGTGGGGGGCAGCTACGCAGTCGATGATCGCCACTGGCACGCCAAGTCGCAGCGCCAACGAGAAGAACCGTTTGCGCTGGCTATCTGCCAGGAACGTGGCGTCGGCGATCATCGGCAATCCAGCGCCAACACCCATCTTGCAGATGGCCGCGAGCCGGCGGTAGGTGTGATTGATCGCGCAAGGCGTGTAGCGGCGGAGCGTGCTGATGTCGCTTCGGCGCTTGCGCTCGGCATCCGAGCGTACGCGGACCATGCACTCTGTTTCTGCAAGTTGTGCGGCCACGGTCGATTTCCCGCTGCCCGACAGGCCATGCATGAGGATGATGCAACCATCGTTCCGGTCGAGCAGGCTTCGTGACAGGGCGAGCAACCTCTGGGCCTCATCCCGATACGTAGCGGACAGTTGGGGCGCGTGCGCCAGTTGGTGTGCTCGCTCCAGCAGTACGCGAGCGCGCACCAGGGCCCGCATGGCTGCATAGAAGGGCAGGAGCGCCAGCCCGCTGTAGTCTCCACAACGCTCGAGGTAACGGTTGGTGAACCGGTACGCCAGTCCCGCCAAGCCCACGGCATGGAGATCCATGAACAGGAATGCGACGTCGTACATGGTGTCGATCCATCGCAATGGCGCTGAAAACTCCAGGCAGTCGAACGGTGTCGGCTTGTCTTGTACCAGGGCGATGTTGCCAAGGTGGAGGTCGCCATGGCATTCGCGAATATGTCCGGTGCGCCGGCGTGACGCGAAAGCGTTCTCCAACCGGTCTGCATGCTTGCGCAGCAGGCAGACGGTTGCCAACGTCTGCTGCGATTCTGTGTTTAACGCGATGACTCCGGCCGCGCAGTCCTCAAGCGTGCGCCGGATGCTTGCCGGCGTTCCATAGTCGGTGTTCGGGTCTGCAGCGGGCGCTGCGCGGTGGAAGTCTGCAAGCAGGTCAGCCAGCGGATCGAGCGTTTGAGAGCGGAGGCGTCGGTCGAGCGCCATCGCGCGCAGCACGTCCTGCTGATGGAACCGTCGCATGCAGACGGCGTATTCGATGGGCTCGCCTTTCCCATTTACCTGAACGGCGCCCGTCAGCGGATCGCGCGAGATTGGCACGACGCCAAGATAGACGTCAGGCGCAAGCCGGCGGTTGAGCTGCAGTTCCACATCGCAGTCCGTACGCCGTGCGGCGGGAGAGGAGAAATCCACAAAATCGAGCGCGACCGGTTTGCGGACTTTGTAAGCGAAATCGCCGGCCAGGAATACCCACGAAAGATGGGTCTCAATCATCCGTAGGTCTGCCGCAGGGTGTGGGTACGCTTGCACATCGAGCATGCACGCGGGTAGCGCCTCGGCATACGGGGCGTGGAGGGTAGGGTCTTGTTGCTCGGTGGTGGGCATACGCGGCCTCCTGAGCATCAATATCGTTTGGCTCGGGCCCTGCGCGTCTGATGCAGATCAATGTACAGGCAGGACCGTTGCCTAGCATGAAATCATCAGTTTCTTGGGTGATTTCCATGAAAGCGCTGGTCTATGAAGGCCCGGGAGTGATTTCGCTAGCGGACAAACCGAAGCCTGAGTTGCAGGCACCCGGTGACGCGGTGGTACGCGTGACGTTGACCACGATCTGCGGTACTGATCTGCACATCATCAAGGGCGACGTTCCGACCTGTGAGCCGGGCCGCACGCTTGGTCATGAAGGCGTTGGTGTGGTCGAGTCTGTCGGGGCGGCCGTCACGTCGCTCAAGCCCGGCGATCATGTGCTGATCTCGTGCATCTCCTCCTGCGGGAAATGCGCCAACTGCCGGCGCGGCATGTACTCCCATTGCGAGAGCGGCGGCTGGATTCTCGGTCATCGCATCGACGGTGTGCAGGCGGAGTACGTCCGTATCCCCCATGCGGAAACCAGTCTCTACAAATTGCCGCCCGGCGTTGATGAAGAAGCGCTGGTCATGCTGTCGGACATCTTTCCCACCGGCTTCGAATGCGGTGTGCTGAACGGCCGGGTGCAGCCGGGCAGCACCGTGGCGATCGTCGGCGCGGGGCCGATCGGGCTGGCGTCATTGTTGACCGCGCAGTTCTATTCGCCCGGCCAGATCATCATGATCGACACCAACGCCGCACGGCTGGAGGTGGCGAGCACGCTGGGTGCAAGCACCTGCATCAACGTCTCGAGCGAGAACGCAGTGGCTGCCGTGAAGCGGCTGACCGATGGCGCGGGCGTCGACTGCGCAATTGAGGCAGTGGGCGTGCCGGCTACGTTTGAGCTCTGCCAGGAGTTGGTCGGCCCGGGCGGTGTGATCGCCAATATCGGTGTGCATGGCGTGAAGGCGGATCTGCATCTGGAAACATTGTGGAGCCAGAACATTGCCATCACCACGCGGCTGGTCGATACGGTCAGCACACCCATGCTGTTGAAGACGGTGCGTGCTGGGAAACTCCAGCCGGGGCAGCTCATCACGCACCGGTTCAAGCTAGACGACATCCTTGCTGCCTACGATACCTTTCGCAACGCGGGAGAAACGCATGCGCTCAAGGTCATCATCTCCACCTAGACAGACGTAGTGCGGACGCGGCGGTCTGCCGCTACGCGATCATTCAGCTTCCGAGGCCAATGCCATGAGTGAATCGATGCTGCTGTCCTATGAGCCGGTGCACGATGTGTTGCCCAAGCCGGTGGCACACTCGGCACCGGCCACCATTGCACTGCCCCCGCCGCACTTGGGTGGGGGCGTGGTGCTGATGACGGCGCTGGCCCAGCGCAGGAGCGTGCGCGTGTTTGCGCCGAAGCCGCTGGCGCTCCAGCAACTCAGTGAACTGCTATGGGCGGCGGACGGCGTCAACCGCCCCGAGACGGGCGGACGTACCGCGCCATCAGCGCACGGCCTGAACGAGATCGACATCTACGTCGCGTTGCCGGAAGGTGTGTATCGCTACGAGCCGGAGCCGCACCGGTTGCGGCTCAAGCATGCCGTGGATGCGCGCAATCTGACCGGTTACCAAGACTTTGTCGGCGAGGCGCCGCTGGATCTGGTGTACGTGGTCAACCATGCGCGTGCGGATCAGATGCCGCAACCGCAGCGTGAGACGTTTGCGGGAGTTGCTGCGGGCGCGATCTCGCAGAACGTGTCGCTTTACTGCGCGTCAGCCGGGCTGGTCTGCGTGGTACGCGGCTGGATCAACCACCGTCGGTTGGCCGAAGCCTTGTCACTCAACGAGGATGAGGTGCCTGTGCTGGCGCAGACGGTGGGGTGTCCGCTTGCCGGATGAGGTGAATGATGCGTTGGGTCACCACCATCTTCTTTCCACGGTACTGCCTGGCTGCGTTGGCGCTGCTCGCGAGCCAGGCAGTCATGGCAGCCGAGCCTGGCACCACCGGTGCGCCGGAGGTGCATTTCCAGAACGAGATCGCCTATGTCTCTGGAGGTGTCGGACGCGACGAACGGGACGCCATGCACGCGATGGCCAGCCGGTTCAACGTTCGGCTGAACGTGGTCTCTGCAAGGAATGGGGAAGCATTGTCCGATGCCGACGTCTCCGTGGTGGACGGCCATGGGAAGCTGTGCTTGCGGTTGCGTACGGCGGGGCCGCTGCTGTACATGAAACTCCCGAATGGGCGTTATCAGATCCATGTGAACTATCAGGGCGCGGCGCAGACGCTGAACCTTCGCGCAGGCATGCAACCGATCGATGCGGTTGTCCGCTTGCCCGCGGAGCCCGGGGCGGCAGAGTGGTTGCTGTGCAAGCGTGGATGTGCCCAGCGGTCATCAAGTCAGCCGATGGGGCGATGAGGTGTGAGTGGCAGGAGTTCCGTTGAGGCGCCTTGGTCAGCTAGGCCAATTGGCTACGTTGGCTGCCTATCTCTGCTCAGAGGATGCCGTTTACGTGATGGGCGCGAATTCGCGATCAATGGCGGGTTACCTATGCAGTAGCTTGACAGGGCATCGGCTTGTGCGATGCCCTATCAACGCAGTGACGGCCGCGCGCTCTATGCCTCTTCCGTGAGGCCGGTCTGTTGGTCAGCGCTTGGTCGGTGTTTTCGGACGGTTTCAACCACTATGCGCTCCACGTGCGCAAAGGCTTCGCGAAGCGCGACGTACGGGTCCGTATCCGACGCCTTGCTGGAGAGATACGTTTGACGAGGCATCGTGACGCCCACATGCACGTTGAACGGCCGGCCCTGTTGTTGATGTTTCGCACCCAGAGCGAGGCTGACGCGGCAGCGCATGATCTGGCCGCAGATGCGGTGAAGGTGACTGACCTGATGTGTCACAAACTCTTCAACGGCTTTGGAATGCGGTATGTCTTCAAACGAGATATCAATCGGCAATGGCACTGTGGTACTCCATCAAACAAGAGAATCGAAGCCGTGACTCCGTACGGGTAGCGCCTGCTGACGGAGCCTCAGGAACTGAATGACGCGTGTTCATTCTTGCTGATTGATCCTCTGGCGGGTTGACTCGCGTCAATGCTTCACCGCTTTGGGTGAAGTTTGTGCTGCATCCGCACAAGGGTGCCTATTGATCGTTGTACAGCGGCAAGCGACTACATGGTTTTTTTCAATAGCGGAAGCAGCGCTTGGAGCGAGCGCGTATTGAGTACATCTGCAGTCCCGAGCCATGCCCGCCGTGCTTGGGTGACACCAAAGGACAGGTTTGCCAGATCGGCGGGGCTATGGGCGTCCGAAGCGATGCTCACCAGTACGCCGTCGGCTTTCGCCAGCCGGCATCCATGGTCAGCCAAGTCGAGACGTGCCGGCTGTGAGTTCGCTTCGACATAGCAGCCGCGCTGTGCAATCGCCCGCAGCACCCGCTGCAAGTCGACATTGCAGGCGCTACGCTCACCGATCAACCTGCCCAGCGGGTGTGCGAGGATGCTGAAATGCGGATGGTCGATCGCGCGCAGGATGCGGGAGGTCTGCTTCTGCACCGGCAGGTTGAAGTGGCTGTGGATGGCCCCAACAACAAGGTCCAGGTGGCCAAGGATGGCGTCGGGCAGATCCAGCGAGCCGTCTTCCAGAATATCCACCTCGATACCCTTGAGTAGCACGGGCCATCCACGGTGTTCAGCATTGAAGCGGTCAATCGCGTCTGCCTGTGCGGCCAGGCGCTCTGCGGTCAGCCCGTGTGTGATGGCGATCCGCGGCGAATGATCAGTAATGGCCAGGTACTGGAGGCCACGCAGGCGAGCCTGCTCTGCCATCACTTCCAGACTGGCAGCGCCATCGCTGGCGGATGTGTGAACGTGAAGGTCGCCCTTGATGTCGCGCTCTTCCACGAGTGATGGCAGTTTGCCCTGGCGCGCCGCTTCAATCTCGCCTCGGTCCTCACGCAGTTCCGGGCAGATCCACGGCAGGCCGATTGCGCGATAGACCGACGCTTCGGTTTCACCGGCCACGCGTTCTTTCTCTCGAAACACGCCGTACTCGTTGATCTTCAGGCCTTGTGCCTGCGCGATCTTGCGCAGTGTGATGTTGTGGGGCTTCGAGCCTGTGAAATACACGAGCGCTGCCCCGAATGCGTCGGGGCGTACGACCCGCAAGTCGATCTGCATGCCGTTTTTCAACACGACACTGGCGCGGGTTGTGCCAGCTGAAATTTGACTGGCCACCTCTTGGTAGCGGACAAAGTGTTCAATGACCTGCGCCGGTTGCCGGGCAGTTGCCAGGACGTCCAGGTCGCCAACGGTGTCGAGCCCCCTTCGGTAGCTGCCTGCGACGATGAGTCGTTCCACTGTGCCGCTTGCCAACAAGTAGTGCGTCAAAGCCTCGGCACATGGTTTGGCGACGACAAGCCCATAACGGCGATGGCGCTCCAGACGCGCATTGACGGCCTCAAGCAAGCGCTGCTCGCTCTGAGCGCCGAAGCCGTGAAGCTCGCGAATCTGGTGTGCAGTCGCAGCCCTGGCCAACTCATCTAACGTGGCGATCCCCAGTTCATGCTGAAGCACGCGGGCCCGCTTCGGGCCGAGCCCAGGCAGTTGGAGGAGTTGCACCATAGAAGGTGAGACCTCAGACCGCACACGGGTGAGCATGGCGCACGTGCCGGTTTCGACAATTTCGCGCATCTTTGCTGCGAGGTCGTTACCGATACCCGGTAGCTTGGTCAAATCCGCGCCGCGTGCCAGCATGGCATCGATACCCTCCGTCATCCCCTCGGCGACGCGCGCGGCGTTGCGATAGGCGCGTATCCGGAATGGGTTGGCGTCTTCAACCTCAAGAAGATCAGCAATCTCGTTGAAGACCGCCGCGATCGTCTGGTTCGTCTGACTCTGAGCCGAAACCGTTTGCGGCATGGGAGAACCTCCACTGTGTGTGTGTTCCGTCACCCGGCGCATGCGCGTGTTGGCCGAACCGAACAGACACGCCGTGCGTGGATATCCCATCGTTTCATCAATGCGTGAAGGGGGGTTGCGCGAGATCAACCCGGCAGCCCCAACTGCTCATACCGTGAGGACAGAGAAAAAGGGATTCTCATGGCCTGTTTGCTCTTTGTTGCCAAGGTGGCCACGCTTGACGACATCCTCGCCGACACCGTCCGCAACGCGGCGGAAACGGACGCGCTCAAGATCTTCATGTCCGCCTGGACCGCGGGTATCGAGCTACCTGTGCAAGGCATGCGGGATGCGCGCAAACGTACAACCTGCATTGGGCGCTAGGGCGTGAGCCTTCAACGGGAACATCATCGCCCGTAGGCAAAGACCCGGTGCTTTGATCCATATCAGCATGCTCCTATCAGCGGATTGACAAGAGCGGCCGCCCCACCTTTCATGGTTGCGTGTGCTGGTGAAAACCAAGAAAAAGGGGAGGGGCACCATGCGACATTTCGCTGCCGCGCTCAACGCGCTCGTGTGGCTGTTGGTGGGTGGTCTCCTGGCATGGTCTGGTGAGACGAACGCGGTACCGGCTTTCGCGCGCCAGACCGGCATGGCCTGCATGGCCTGCCACGTCAGTTTTCCTGAGCTCACCCCCTTCGGCCGGTTCTTCAAAATGACTGGCTACACCCTATCGAACTACAACACCATCCCGGTCTCCGGCATGGTGCAGGTTTCACGCACCAACACGCGGACGATCGATCAAGAGAACTTCGATTTCGTGCGCAACGGCGACACCGTCCCGCAGCAGGCGAGTCTTTTCTACGCCGGGCGCATCTATGGTCCGGTCGGCGCCTTCGCGCAGTGGACCTACGACGGCATTGCCCACCACAGCGCGCTGGACAACACCGACATCCGCGCCGCGGGCCAACTGACACGCGAGGACGTTGAATTCATCTACGGCATCACCGTCAACAACAATCCGACGGTATCTGATGTCTGGAACAGTAGCCCGGCCTTCGGCTATCCATATGCCGCGCCCAATGTCGGCGTACCCCCGCTGGCCCGCACGCTCATCGATGGCAGCTTGGCGCAGCAGGTGGTGGGCGCGAGCGCGTACGCGTTCTGGCAGCGTCACATCTACGCTGAGTTCGGCGCCTATCGAACTGCCGACCAAGCGTTCTCTGTGTTCCGAGCTGGGCAAGACACCGCCACACCGGGTGGCGTAGCGCGCCTGAGCGGTGCCAATCCGTACTGGCGCGTCGCGTACAACCAGGAATGGGGGGCGCATTCGATCATGTTCGGCACCTTCGGATTGCTGGCCAACAGGTATCCCGACAACACCATGCCCGGCACACCTACCGACCGCTTTCGGGACTACGCACTCGACGCCCAGTATCAGACCTCACCATGACGCACGCCTTCACGGCGCAGATGACCTGGATTTACGAGCAACAGGACTGGCGCGCCAGTTTTCCAAGCGGCGGCATCGGCGCTGGTCCGACGCCCGCTAACCCGACTGATCATCTCAACACGTTCAAAGCCAAGGCGTCGTACTACTACCAGCGCAAGTACGGTGCCACGCTCGCGTACTTCTCGACCACTGGCAACGCGGACCCAGGACTCTACGCCCCGGCCCCCGTGACCGGCAGTGCCAATGGCCGCCCCGATACACAGGGCATGATCTTGGAACTCGACTACCTTCCGCATCCGCAGGTCAAACTGGCATTGCAGTACACGTGGTACCTCAAGTTCAACGGAGCCCACACCAACTACGACGGCAACGGCCGTAACGCGATCGGCAACAACACAATCTATCTGCTTGGCTGGTTCATGTTTTAGCCGCTGCACCATCACGACAATGTAAGGGGAGGGGCGCGATGAAGGGATTCTACCAATCCGGGCGGATCTGGCTTGCTGGCCTGGTCGCCCTGGCGGCAGTCGGTTGGTCCAGCACGGCCATCGCGCAGGCAGGCGAGAAGCTGGCTGCGCAGCTATGCGCGTCTTGTCATGGCGTACATGGCAAGAGCGAGTCACCCATGTTTCCGCGCCTGGATGCGCAGGTGCCGCACTACCTGGAGGCGCAACTGAAGGGCTTCCGAAATCGTGGCCGTGGCGAGACCGACGCACAGGCTTTCATGTGGGGCATCGCTTCACAGCTCGACGACACGACCATCGCATCGCTTGCCGAGTACTACGCGCGCCAGACCGCACCGGCAGGCCCGGCAGGAGATCCGACCTTGACCGCGCGCGGCAAGGAGATTTTCGAGCATGGCTTGCCAACGGAGGGCGTGCCGGCCTGCGCGTCTTGCCATGGGGCTCACGCGGAGGGCAACGACACGTTCCCACGGCTGGCAGGGCAACACGAGGCCTATCTGTTACGACAGATCAGCGTCTTCAAGAATGGCACGCGGGCCAATGCCCCCGTGATGAGTGCCGTCGCACACACCCTGACGGACGAACAAGCGAAAGCGGTCGCCGCATTCCTGCAAGCTCAGTAGGCGAGGGTAATGGTGTTTCGCCATTGAAAATTCCGGCCGCCTCGCGAGGGTAGCTTCCTGCTGGTCTGACCAGGATCGCTTGGTCAAGGTCTCTTCTTTCCATGTGCATTGACTGGTCGCAAAGCCGGCTTGCGCAAGATCAACCCGTCAGACGCAAGCCCTCGTATCGTGAGCACAGATCAACGAGGTTTCCATGGTCCAGCTGCTCATCGTCGCCAACGTGGTCGTATTTCTCGCTGAGCTTTTTGCTGGCGATGCGCTGATACGTGCGTTCGCGCTGTGGCCGCCAGCGGCCTCGGCGGGCGATATGCAAGGCGTGTTCATGCCGTGGCAACCACTGACCTACGCATTCCTGCACGCAAACGGCGCCCATCTGGCGCTCAACATGCTCGGCCTCTACATGTTCGGGCGCGATGTTGAGCGCACGTTCGGCGCGCTGCGCACATGGCTGCTTTACACGGCGAGCATATTGAGTGCCGCCTTCGCTCAAATCATCTGTACGGCATTGGGAATCCTGCCCTCCGCCCCGGTGATTGGCGCATCGGGTGGCGTGTTCGGGCTGCTTCTGGCGTACTGCGTACTGTTTCCAAATCGAACGATCGTTCCGCTGATTCCTCCGATTCCAATGCCGGCCTGGTTGTTGGCGACGCTCTACGCGATTGTTGAACTGGGGCTGGGTGTGAGCCGAACACAAGGCAATGTCGCGCACTTCGCCCATCTTGGGGGCATGGCTGGCAGTGGGTTGTTGCTATGGCGTTGGCTGCGCACGACGGCGCGGGAGACTTAGCTTCTGGTGACCTTGTCAGGCGTGGCAGCTATCTCGTGCGCTCGCGCGAGGGCGGGAAAAGTCGCCAGCAACCCGCTTGATGGCGAAAAAAGATGATCGCCAGCGATTGAGTCGACGTGGTCAATTCGGCGCGCACGCAACCGCACTCGAGCTTTGGACAATACACACGCGTAATCCGCAAGTGCGGCGTATCGGACGGGCCAAACCATTTGGCGATCAGCTCGCGCAGTGAGGTGTTGTTCTGAGCCATCTTGGCCTCCGTCGTCTGCGGCTACGTCTGGGTTGACTGGTCGTTCGCACAGGCGGACATCGTTCCGCGTGTCAGGCGGTTTGTGCCTGGAACGGGACAGATCTCCACTTGGCAACAAGCACCAGCAGCATCAGCCGGAACAGGGTTCGTGCAGCCCGTGCGGGGCTCTTGATGCAAGCTTCGACCTGCGCACTACGGCACTCACCGGCCAGACACCACGAGCAGAAGTGCTCGCAGTTGTTGGTGAGCAGCCGGTATTCGTTTTCGCCAAGACGTGAACCAGCACGGCGTACGACTTCCTCGCGGTCGTAGCGCGGGCAGACGTCTGCTTTGATGTACACCGCAAAGCCACAGGCAAAGTTGGGGATGGAGGTCTTTTCCACGGCGCCCCGGCGTTGCCGACGCGAGAAGCCCGCATAGTGGATCACCTGGCCATTGCCGACGTAGATGCCGTGATGCTCGTAGCCTTTGCGCTCCGTCACGAGGTGCGCGCCAAGAGGCAGCGTGTTGCCGGACGCGGCATCGCAGTCCTGTTCAGCCCAGGCACCGATGGCTTCAAGGGTCAGGTTCATCGCTCGCTCCGTTTGTATTGGCCTGAGGTTGTCGTGTACTGGGGGCGATTCGACGGACTCAGGTGTGGCGCGTTTGCATGACCCCAGTATTGGCGGCGCGAGCAAGGGAGTCATGCAGGCAGGGCTGAGAATGCCGTCGGCGCTGCGGGTTGCGACGTCAGGGAAGCCTGACAGGCGTTGTGGAAATTTCCCGGGAGGCGCGAGCAAGCCGATCCGGGCCGTCCGACAAGCGCCTGATGAGACGCGTGCATGGGGTGATGTCGCGCTGCAGTTGATCTGCCGCAAAACGCGCCTGGCCTGCCGTGCCACGATGAATCTGTTGGCCCTGCTGTGATGGGGCCGTTCATCAGGAGGCTGCCATGAGCCAACTCAGGCGTTACGACCCATTTGCCATCGAACCGGTGGGCGATATCTTTCAAGGGCTTCTGCGCTCGTTTCGCGGCGGCGTGGAGGGCGCGCTGCCGTTCAAGGTGGATGTGACGGAGTCCGACACGGCATACAACGTCGTTGCGGAAATCCCGGGCGCGAAGAAGGAAGATATCGACGTCACTGTCGACCGCGGCACGGTGATGCTTTCTGCCAAGGTGGAGCGTCAGTCCGAGAAGAAAGAAGGCGAGCGTGTGATCCGCAGTGAGCGTTATAGCGGGTCAATGCAGCGCATGTTCACGCTGGATGCAGCCATCGACGAAGCCAAGGTGGAAGCGACCTACGAGAACGGGCTGCTGCGCGTGACGCTGCCCAAGAAAGAGGCCTCGCCGCAACAACGTATCACCATTCGCTGAGCACGAGGACCCATCGTGCGACTGCAGTTTCTCGGGGCCACCGAAACGGTAACCGGCTCGAAATACGTGCTGGAGACCGGCGCGCATCGCGTGATGGTCGATTGCGGGCTGTTTCAGGGCTACAAGTCATTGCGACTGCGCAACTGGGACACGCTGGGCATGAACCCGCACCACATCGATGCTGTCATCCTGACGCATGCCCACATCGACCACAGTGGCTATCTTCCGCTGCTGGTTCGCAATGGCTTTCGTGGGCCCGTGTATTGCACGAAGGGCACGGCTGAGCTGTGCAACATCCTGTTGCCTGACAGCGCCCGGCTTGCCGTTGAAGATGCTCAGTACGCCAATGCGCAGGGCTTCTCGCGCCACCATCCCGCATTGCCGCTCTACGATGAGCAAGACGCCGCCAAAGCGTTGCGCAGATTGCATCCCGTGAACTACGGAGAGCGGTTCTCCGTGGCCGATGGGGTGGAGGCGGAGTTTCACCGTGCCGGGCACATCATCGGTGCCGCCACGGTGACGCTGCTTGCAGAGGGGCGGCGCATTGTGTTCTCGGGCGATCTGGGAAGGCAGACCGATCCGGTCATGCGTCCGCCTGAAGTGGTGGCCGAAGCCGACACCCTCCTGGTCGAATCCACTTACGGGGATCGATTGCATCCATCCGGTGATCCGCTCGATGAACTCGAACGCATCGTGCGGCGAACCATCGAGCAGGGCGGCACCCTGCTGATTCCGGCGTTTGCGGTCGGGCGGACACAAGCGCTGCTGTACTGCCTGTACGCATTGATCCGCGCGCATCGGATACCGCATGTACCGATCTACCTCGATAGCCCGATGGCCGAACGCGCCACCGAGGTATTTGCTCGTCATGTCGACGAGCTCCACATTGATGCTGCGGATTGTCAGGCGGCCTGTGCACTGGCGGTTCCGGTGCAAAGCCCGCAGCAGTCGATGCATCTGACGAATGATCGCGCGCCCAAGATCATCCTTGCCGCCAGCGGCATGGCCACGGGCGGCCGCGTCTTGCATCACCTCAAGAGCTTTGGCGGGGGCAAGCGCAACGCCATCCTGATGTCTGGATTTCAGGCTGCCGGCACCCGTGGTGCCGCGCTGCTGGCAGGTCAACGGCAACTGCGCGTGCACGGCCGCGAGATTGCCATTCGCGCCACGGTCGAGCAGATCGCAAATCTGTCTGCCCATGCAGACGCGAACGAGTTGATGACATGGCTGCGTGGATTCTCACGCGCGCCGGAGCACACGTTCATTGTGCATGGCGAGCCGGCGGCCAGTGATGCGCTTCGCCAGCGCATCGAACACGAGTTGCAATGGCCGGTGTGCATGCCCGAGTACCGGCAGTCCTACGCATTGAGCTGACCATGGACCCCTCGACGACTGTTCTCCCTTTCACTGGCAAGCCGCAACGACGCATTGTGCTGTCCCTGCCCGGCAACCAAGCCGCCGCCGCCAGATTGGCAGTGCCACTGGCTGCTGAGGTCGGCTATGCAGAGATCGGGCGGTTTCCGGACGGAGAGGTCCATGTGCGTCTGCAAACGCCTGTCAGCGATGCCGAAGTCGTCATCGTCTGCACGCTGGATCGGCCGGACGAGAAGGTGTTGCCGCTACTGTGGCTTGCTATCGCTGCCCGCCAGGGCGGTGCGCGCCGCGTCGGGCTGGTGGCGCCGTATCTGGCCTACATGCGACAGGACGCCGTTTTCCGGCCAGGGGAAATTCGCACGGCAGAGCACTTTGCCAAGTTGTTGACCGGCTATTTCGATTGGCTGGTCACGGTGGATCCGCACCTGCATCGCATTCCGAACCTGTCGGACATCTATGGCGTGCCTGCTACCGCCGTGCAGGCGGCTCCAGCCGTGGCTGCCTGGGTGCAAGCTCACGTGGCCAACCCGCTGCTGGTTGGCCCGGATGAGGAGAGTCGGCAATGGGTTGAGCGCTTGGCGACCCTTTGCGGTGCGCCCTGGACGGTCTTGAAAAAGACGCGCCACAGTGCCTGGAAAGTGGAGGTATCGGCGGTCGGGGCCGATCTGGATTTGGCGCGCACTCCCGTCTTGATGGACGACATCATCTCTACGGGCCGCACGATGGTCGCGGCCGCGCACCTGTTATGTCGCGCTGGGCTGCCACGTCCATTGTGTGTGGCCGTGCATGCCGTGTTTGCCGGTGATGCCTACAGCGAGCTCAGTGCCGTGGCCGCCGACGTGGTGACTTGCGACACCATCGCACACCCGACCAATCGCATTGAACTGACGGAACCCTTGGTCGAGGCGATCTTGCCCCTGTTTGATCTACCTCTGCCCATGGCCACTCAGCGCCTTGCCGGGTGAGGGCAGGGTTTCTACGCTAACGATGGCAAGCCGACAACCCCCGTGAGATGCATCATGAAACAGATCGAATTTCAAGCGTGTGAGCCCATCTATTGCGCAGCCGGCCCAACGCTGCAGTGCCGCGCGTCGATCGATGGCAGCAACGCCACCTATGCCATCACGGCAGAGGCACTTGAAGACCACTTTGGTGCCCGGTCATGCCGTTCGGAAGATCTCGTGCAGGCTTTCTCCGGGCACCGCAACGACATCGAGGCCGTTGCACGCGCCCTGTTTGAAATGACAGGGTCCAAGCAGATCACACTGCATAGCGGCCACTTCCGCTTTCGCTTGTAAGGCGCTCCGGAGCCGTGGCCATGCTTGCTCCGCCTGAGGCGATGGTGCTGCCCGATCGGCTTGTCTTCAAGCCGTTGGGCATCGACACGTGGCAGGAGCACGTCATCTACATGCATCCGGACTGCGCGATTTGCCGTGCCGAAGGGTTCACTGCACAGGCCCGGGTGGGGGTGCGGATCGGCCAACGGGCTTTGATTGCCACGCTCAACCTTGTCGGTTCCGGTGTGCTGGAGATGTGTGAGGTCAGCCTGTCCGTCAGCGCCGTTGAGACGCTGATGGCGCGTCCCGGCGATATCGTGACCGTCAGCCACGCGCCCGCGCTGGAGTCGATGCGGGCGGTACGCGCCAAGATCTATGGGGAGCATCTGGATACGCGCCAGCTGGCGAGCATCGTCGACGATATCGCCAAGGAACGGTATGCCGACGTCCACATCGCGGCGTTTCTGAGCGCATGCGCAGGCGGACACATGAGCGTCAAGGAGACGATCGACCTGACACAGGCGATGGTCGACTCAGGTGAACGTCTCAAATGGGACCGAGAGGTCGTCGCGGACAAGCACTGCGTGGGTGGGCTGCCGGGCAACCGCACCAGCCCCATCGTGGTTGCCATTGCGGCTGCGGCAGGCTTGTTGCTGCCCAAGACATCATCGCGTGCCATCACGTCTCCCGCCGGCACCGCTGACACGATGGAAACGTTGACGCGTGTCGCGCTGAGCGCCACGGAGTTGCGGCGCGTTGTCGATCGGGTCGGTGCCTCGCTTGCGTGGGGTGGCGCACTCAGCCTGAGCCCCGCCGATGACGTGCTGATTCGTGTGGAGCGCGCGCTGGATGTGGACAGCGATGCCCAACTGGTGGCCTCGATCCTTTCGAAGAAGATCGCGGCAGGGTCCACCCATGTCTTGATCGACGTGCCGGTGGGGCCGACAGCCAAGGTACGTCGCCTGCAGGATCTGGAGCGTCTGCGCATGCTGCTTGAGCGGGTAGCGCGAGCGTTTGGCGTGCACGTCATGATCGTGCGTACCGATGGCTCCCAGCCCGTCGGTCGTGGCATTGGTCCGGCACTGGAAGCGCGAGACGTTCTGGCCGTGCTTCAACGCACCCCCGCTGCACCGTTTGACCTGCGGGACCGCTCGCTGCTGCTTGCAGCTGCACTGCTGGAGTTTTGCGGCGCTGCCGAGCAAGGGGCAGGGCTCGAGATGGCCACCGGCGTACTCGACAGCGGTGCCGCATGGCGCAAGTTCGAAGAAATCTGCGAAGCGCAAGGCGGCCTGCGCGTGCCGGGTGAGGCGATTTTTCGTCGCGATGTGGTGGCGGAGCAGGACGGCGTCGTCGCCGAGATCGACAACCGGCATCTTGCCCGTATTGCGAAGCTTGCGGGAGCCCCGATGCGCCAGGTTGCTGGTGTGGAGATGCACGCGCGGCTGCACGATCAGGTCAAGGCCGGTCAGCCGCTCTTCACCATTCACGCCCAGGCGTCAGGCGAATTGGAGTATTCCTCTGCCTATGCGCGGATGCACCCAGCGGTGTGTCTGACCCAGGACGCACCTGCATCCCTGCGTGCGTCTTCCACGCCAACCCATCAGCAAGGGCAGTGACCGATGCGCGGCCAGCCATCCTGGAGCGCAGGTCTGAAGGCAAAGCAGCCGCATTCGACGGGCTCGTCCCCAGCCGCATGGGCGGCGATGCCGCCGCCGGATGTGCTGGACGGTCTGGGGACGCGATTGCAGGGGCTGACACAGCAGGAAGCCGCCCAACGCCTTCGAGAGTACGGCCCGAACCGCGTGGCCAATGGGCATCACGCATCGATACTCGAAGAGCTGGCGGGTCGTTCGATCAATCCGCTCAACGTGCTGCTGATCTTGCTGGCTGGCATCTCCGCCGCGCTTGGGGACGTCCGTGCTGCAGTGCTGATTGCAGTCATGGTGGTACTGAGTGTGACGCTCGGGTTCTTGCAGGAACATCGCTCAAACCGGGCCGCAGAGGCGCTGCGGAAAATGGTTCACACCACTGCCGCAGTGCGCCGTGTGGGCACTGATGGTGCCGAGCTGCCCGAAGAAATACCGATCGAGCAATTGGTACCGGGCGACATCGTGCAACTTGCCGCCGGCGATATGGTGCCGGCCGACATGCGGCTGCTCAGCGCCAAGGATTTGTTCGTCAACCAGTCAGCGTTGACCGGCGAGGCCATGCCGCAAGAAAGGGTTGCCGAGCCATATGACGGCGCCGTTGATGCAGATTTCGACCTGCCCAACCTGTGCTTCATGGGGAGTGCGGTCGTCAGCGGGTTCGGTACGGGGGTGGTGCTGGCGACCGGCCAACGGACTTCCTTCGGCCATGTGGCAGACCTGATTGCCGCGCAACGCGTGCAAACCAGCTTCGATCGGGGCATCACACGCTTCACCTGGCTCATGTTGACGTTGATCTTGGTGATGGCGCCAATCGTCTTCCTCATCAACGGGCTGACCAAGGGGAACTGGTTCGAGGCAATGCTGTTTGCCGTGGCTGTTGCGGTGGGCTTGACCCCCGAGATGCTGCCGATGATCGTGACCGTGAATCTGGCCAAGGGCGCGATCGCCATGTCGCGGAAGAAGGTCATCGTCAAGCGGCTCAATGCCATCCAGAATTTTGGCGCGATGGATGTCTTGTGTACTGACAAAACCGGCACGCTCACGCAGGATCGCATCATCCTCAAGCACCACCTGGATTTGCGTGGTGAAGAATCCGATCTGGTTTTGGAGTATGCGTTTCTGAACAGCTTCTACCAGTCGGGCCTGAAGAACTTGCTGGACGTGGCGGTGCTCAAGCACGTGGAGTTGGAGCAGCGGTTGGACGTGCACGCGCGCTTTCGCAAGATTGATGAGCTACCGTTTGACTTCGAGCGTCGGCGCATGTCGGTGGTGCTTTCGAGGGATGACGGCAGTCACGTGCTGATCTGCAAGGGGGCGGTGGAGGAAGTACTTTCCATCAGCACGCGTTATGTCAGCGGCGACGAAAGCGGGCCGCTCGAGGCAAGCCATCTTGAGCACACCAAGCGCCTGGCCGACAACCTGAACGCTGATGGCTTTCGCGCGGTGGCGGTGGCCTACAAAGAGTTGCCTGCACAGCAGGCCCAATACGCCGTAGCGGACGAATCAGACCTGACGTTGCTCGGCTACATCGCATTCCTTGATCCGCCGCGCGAGACAGCTGCGGATGCTATCGCTGCCCTGAAAGCTGGTGGGGTGACCGTCAAGATTCTGACCGGAGACAACGCAATCGTCGCGCGCAAGATCTGTCGAGAGGTCGGTCTGGATGTCGATCCAGTTGTGCTGGGCACGGAGTTGTCCGCCATGTCCCCCGATCAGTTGGCCGAGGTTGCCGAGCGCGCGTCGGTATTCGCCAAGGTGTCCCCCGCACAGAAGGCGGCGATTGTCGAAGCATTGCATCGCAAAGGGCACACCGTCGGATTCATGGGCGATGGTATCAACGATGGGCCCGCGCTCAAGGCGGCAGACGTCGGCATCTCCGTGGACAGCGCCGTCGATATTGCCAAGGAATCTGCCGACATCATCCTGCTGGAAAAGAGCCTGGCGGTATTGGGGGAGGGCGTGACGGAGGGGCGCAAGGTTTTCGGCAACATCGTCAAGTACATCAAGATGGGCGCCAGCTCCAACTTTGGCAACGTGTTCAGCGTGCTGGGTGCGAGTCTGTTTCTGCCGTTTCTGCCGATGGCGCCGGTTCAGGTGCTTCTCAACAACCTGCTGTACGACTTCTCGCAGACCGCCATCCCGACTGACAACGTGGATGAGGATTACCTCGTCAAGCCACGCCGCTGGGAAATCGGTCACATCCTGAAGTTCATGCTGTATATCGGGCCCGTCAGCTCGCTGTTCGACTTTGTCACGTATGCATTGATGCTGGGTGTCTTCCACGCATGGGGCAATCCGCAGCTCTTCCAGTCGGGGTGGTTTGTCGAATCGCTACTGACGCAGACACTCATCATCCATATCATCCGCACCGCCAAGGTGCCCTTCATTGAAAGCCGGGCGAGCACGGCGTTGATCGCGACCAGCGTCGCCATCGCCTGCGTTGGGGTTGCCATGCCGCTGACGCCATTGGGCACGCTGTTCGGCTTCGTGCCGCTGCCGGTTGCCTACTGGCCATGTCTGGCGGCAACTGTCGTGGTCTATGCCTTGGTCACGCATGTGATGAAAACGTGGTACGTGAGGCGTTATGGACTTGATTAAGTCACCAAGTGTTTTCTGTGGGAGGGGCGCCACTCAGTGCGGTTTCGAACGCGCACCTTTGATCGCCGTCAGCCGTGCGGAAGGTTGACCGCCGTAACCTCGAACCAGGCAAAGAAGGGGCGGGAATACGCCCCAAACGGGGGAAACCATGTTGGAAAAACAGCCGGACGAAGTGGTTGCGGCCACGCTTTGGGAGCTTGAAGCAACCGTGGCGGCAACCTTGCCTTGGAGCGCATTGATTCGTGCGACGCGCTCGGAATGCGGCGGCTACAACCTCGAGGCGAAATGGCCTTGGCTGAGCGCGCATGGCAACGCGATACTGTGCGCCTTGGCCGTCCACGTTCCCGCCGCCGCTGCGCGCGCCTATTGCGCCTTCGGCCACCTCAGGCGGGAGAGGGTGTGCAGGCAGATCGGCGATTGGCTTAGTGTCGAATTGGAGTCGCAACTCTCTGAACTGACCGCGGATGTCGGTTTCACCATGAATCGCACCGTTCCGGCGACGTTCTTTCTTGATGACAGCGACACGATTCGCGTCACCACGCAAGACAAGCGGCACGACTTCGCGCTTTATCGTGGTGCGCCACCGCCACGGCCGTTGTGATGTCTTGCAGGAGTGAAGACTTTTAGAGTCAGCACTCTTGTCTCGATTTGAGGTGCATCAAGTTCGCGCTGCTGCAGCTGGCATCTAATGGGTTGCAAATCCGCAATCGTTTGACGCCCCCGACCATGCACACCGCCCCCGTGCCATCCTCCTCGGCCGCCGAGCAGATCGATCCGCCATTTCACGCCGCCCTTGCGCGTGGGTCGAATTCGCTGTCGTTTGTCTCGATCCAGTTGGCCTTGCTCGATTGGGCCCTGCATCTGGCGGTCTCCCCCGGCAAGCGGCTGGATCTGTGGCGCCTGGCACTGACCCAGGCTGAACAGCTTGGCAGCTACCTCCAGAATTGCATGGCAGCCGGCCCGCAGCAGCCGTGTCTTTGCGTTCAGCCGCCGGCGCAGGACCGTCGCTTCTCGGCCGAAGCGTGGCGCTTGTGGCCATTCAACGTGCTGCACCAATCCTTTCTGCTGACCGAGCAATGGTGGGAAGCGGCCACGCACGGCGTATGGGGTGTCGCCAAGCATCATGAGGACGTGGTTGCCTTTGCCGCACGCCAATGGCTCGACATGATGTCGCCAGGCAATCAATTGGCGACGAACCCCGTGGTGTTACGTCAGACTGCAGAGCAGCGCGGCAGCAATCTGATGCGGGGCGCGCTCAATGCGGTGGACGACATCGAGCGTTTGATGAGTGGCGCACCAGCCGCCGGCACCGAACACTTCGTGGTGGGCCGCGACGTGGCGGTAACCCCCGGCAAGGTTGTGCTGCGCAACCGCCTGATCGAGTTGATCCAGTACGCGCCCGCCACGCCCAAGGTCCAGGCCGAGCCCATCCTGATCGTGCCGGCGTGGATCATGAAGTACTACATCCTCGATCTGTCGCCGCAGAACTCGCTGATCCGCTATCTGGTCGAACAGGGCCATACCGTGTTCTGTATCTCCTGGAAAAACCCGGACGAGGCCGACCGTGACCTGGACATGGACGCCTATCTCAAGCTTGGCGTCTTTGCCGCGCTGGATGCTGTCAATGCCATCGTGCCAGGCCGGCGTGTGCACGCCACGGGCTATTGCCTCGGCGGTACGTTGCTGACCATTGCCGCAGCGGCCATGGCGCGTGATGGTGACGCACGACTGGCATCCATGACGCTCTTTGCCGCGCAGACTGATTTCTGCGAGCCGGGCGAACTGGGCCTGTTCATCGACGAGGCGCAGGTCAGCCTGCTTGAGGCGCAGATGGCGCAGACCGGCTACCTGCGCGCAAGCCAGATGGCCGGCGCCTTCCAGATGCTGCGCTCATATGACTTGTTGTGGTCACGCGTGGTGGGGGAATACCTGATGGGCGACCGCGCCCCCATGAACGACCTGATGGCCTGGAACGCCGATGCCACACGCATGCCTGCGCGCATGCACAGTCAGTATCTGCGACGCCTGTTCCTGAACGATGACCTGAGCGAGGGCCGCTACCCCGTCAATGGCAAGCCGGTGGTCTTGAACGACATCAGCGCGCCCATCTTCGTGGTGGGGACGCTGACCGACCACGTGGCCCCCTGGCGCTCGGTCTACAAGCTGCATCACCTGACCGAGGCGGCGTTGACGTTCGTGCTCACCAGCGGTGGGCATAACGCCGGCATTGTCAGCCCACCGGTGAACTCGCATCGGCAGTTCCAGATGCAGACCCGCCATGTTGGCAACGTATCGGTAGGGCCGGATGATTGGTTGGCTTCGGCCCCCGCCACTGGCGGATCTTGGTGGCCTGCATGGCAGGCATGGCTCGTCGCGCATGCGTCAGACCCAACGCCGGTCAAGCCACCGAAGATGGGTGCCGCAGATTTGCCGCCGCTGGACGGCGCGCCCGGCACCTACGTGCTGGAGAAGTAAATGCGTGCGCAGAAACATTTCCCGGCAGGAGGCCGGGGCGCGGGCCCGCGTGCAACCGCCATTGCCGCCTTCGTTGTACTGGCGCTGTCCGGTTGCATCTCGATGGCGCCGCCTTACGAGGCACCCTCGCTACCTGTGGCTCAGCGCTACGACGCCGACGATGGCCGCGACGGTTTGTCCGCTGCGGCCACAGGCTGGCAAGCGTACTTTACGGATGCGCGCCTGCAATCGTTGATCGCCCAGGCACTGGAGAACAACCGCGACCTGCGTACCGCCGTGCTGCGCGTGGAAGAGGCGCGCGCCGCGTTTGGCATCCAACGGGCGGAGTCGTTTCCGCACCTCAATGCGGGGGCGGGTCTCAACCGGCTGGGCATTCCCGCCGATATTGACCCGTTGGGCATGCCCCTGCGCGTGAGCCAGTACCAAGTGGGGGCGGGCGTCTCCAGTTGGGAGATCGATTTCTGGGGACGTGTACGCAACCTCAATGCGGCAGCGCTGGAAAGCTACGTGGCCTCCGACGCGGCACGTCGCGCGGTGGCGCTGGGGCTGATCGCGCAAGTCGCCGACAGCTACCTGACGCTGCGAGAACTGGACGAGCGCATCGCGCTGGCGCAGCAGACCGTGGACAGCCGCACTGAGACACTGCGCATCTTCTCGCGCCGTGTGGCCGTGGGGGCAACTTCACGGCTGAACCAAACGCAGGTCGAGACCCTGCTGACCCAGGCGCAGGCACTGCTTACGCAATTGCTGCAAGCGCGTGACGCGCAGGCGCACGGTCTGGTGCTGCTCGTGGGCAAGCCCATCGACCTGCCACCGGTGGCAGAGCCGCTCGATGAACGCCGCGTGCTGGCCGAACTGCGTGCCGGACTGCCCTCCGATCTGCTGACGCAGCGCCCCGACATTGCTGCCGCCGAGCACCGGCTGCGTGCTGCGCACGCCAGCATTGGTGCGGCACGCGCGGCGTTCTTCCCACGCGTAGCGCTGACTGGCGCTTACGGCACGATCAGCCCCGAGTTGGGCAACCTGTTCGCACCCGGCACACGCGCCTGGGTCTTTGCGCCGAGCATCACGCTCCCGCTGTTTGAGGGCGGCAAGCTGCGCAGCAACCTTGACCTGGCCGAAGCCCGCCGCGATCTGGCGGTGACTGGTTACGAGAAGACCGTGCAAAGCGCTTTCCGCGATGTGTCCGACGCACTCTCCGCCCGCAAGTGGCTGGCCGAACAGCTTGAGATCGCGCAGGCCGCGTTGGCCGCGCAGACCGAGCGCGCACGGCTGTCGCAACTGCGCTTCGATGCCGGGTCATCGACGTATCTGGAGGTGCTCGACGCGCAGCGGGATCTGCTGGCCGCGCAACAGCAACAGGTGCAGGTACGCCGCGCGCTTCTGTCCAGCCGCGTTGGTTTATATGCGGCGCTGGGTGGCGGCATGCTGGCTGCCGGAACCACGTCTGATCCGAAACCCCATCTGAGCCTGGCGCCACCCCCGCGCGCATTGGGCGGAGCCACACCATGATGACGATATCCCCCCGACAGCGATGGATTGCACTGCTCGCCGCCGCACTGGTGGCAGCCGGTGGCGCGTTTGCGTGGAAGACATTGCGACAAGACGGCCCCGGCAAGGGCTTTGCAAGCGGCAATGGCCGTATCGAGGCCACCGAGATCGACGTGGCCACCAAGCTCCCCGGCCGCGTACAGGACATCCTCGTGGAAGAGGGCGATTTCGTGAACGCCGGCCAGCCGCTCGCACACATGCAGGTGCAGACCCTGGAGGCGCAACGCGATGAAGCCCAGGCGCGGCAGCAGCAGTCCATCTCGGCCGTGGCGAGCGCACAGGCCCAGGTGGCGGTGCGGGAGGCAGACCGGCAGGCGGCGCTGGCGCAGATCGCGCTGCGCGAAAGCGATCTGGATGCCGCGCAACGCCGGCTGACGCGTTCTGAAACGCTGTCGCACGAAGGCGCCTCGTCGATGCAAGAGCTGGACGACGACCGTGCCCGCGTACGCAGCGCCAAGGCCGCGCTGGTGGCGGCCCGTGCGCAGGCCGAGGCGGCGCAGGCGGCGGTGGCCTCGGCCCGCACACAGGTGGCCGGTGCCAATGCCACCGTCAAGGCGGCGGACGCGACGGTACTGCGCATCAAGGCCGACATTGACGACAGCGCCCTGACCGCCCCGCGGGACGCCCGTGTGCAATACCGCATTGCCCAGCCTGGTGAGGTGCTGGCCGGCGGCGGGCGACTGCTCAATCTGGTCGATCTGTCAGACGTCTACATGACCTTCTTCGTGCCGGAGACGGACGCAGGCCGAATTGCCATGGGCAGCGAGGTGCGCATCGTGCTCGACGCCGCGCCGCAGTACGTGATTCCGGCACGCGTGTCCTTTGTCGCCAGCACCGCGCAGTTCACGCCCAAGACGGTGGAAACCGCCAGCGAGCGCCAGAAGCTGATGTTCCGTATCAAGGCACAGATTGACCGTGATCTGCTGCGCAAGCACCTGAAGCTGGTGAAGACCGGTCTGCCCGGCATGGCGTGGCTCAAGCTCGACGCGCAGGCTGATTGGCCGGCCAATCTGGCGATCAAGGTTCCGCAGTGACCCAGTTTGCCGACCTGCTCACGATGCAGGATGCGCGGCTCGTGCCGCCGGTGGTCAGCCTTGCTGGCGTGACCCTGCGCTACCGCAAGACGCTGGCGCTGGATGACGTCACACTCGACCTGCCCGCCGGGTGCATGGTGGGGCTGATCGGCCCTGACGGCGTGGGCAAGTCGAGCCTGTTGTCATTGGTGGCCGGGGCCCGCGCCTTGCAGGACGGCGCTGTGCATGTGTTGGGCAGCGACATGTCGGATCGGCGTGCGCGCGCCGCGGTCGGCCCGCGCATCGCCTACATGCCGCAAGGGTTGGGGCGCAACCTGTACCCCACGCTGTCGATCGAGGAGAACCTGCAGTTCTTCGGTCGCCTGTTCGGTCATGACGCGGCCGAGCGCCGTCGCCGCATTGACGCGCTGACGGCCAGCACCGGCCTGCGGCCATTCCTTTCACGCCCGGCGGGCAAGCTGTCGGGCGGCATGAAGCAGAAGCTGGCGCTGTGCTGCGCATTGATCCACGACCCCGATCTGCTGATCCTCGACGAACCGACCACGGGCGTCGACCCGCTCTCGCGCAGCCAGTTCTGGGATTTGATCGCCGGCATTCGGGCCGAGCGCCCGGGCATGAGCGTGGTGGTGGCTACCGCCTACATGGAAGAGGCCGAGCGCTTTGACTGGCTAGTCGCCATGGATGCTGGGCAGGCACTGGCCACCGGCACGCCGGCCAGCCTGCGCAGCCGCACGGGCACCGAATCTCTGGAGGCCGCCTTCATCGCGCTACTGCCGCCGGCACGGCGCCAGGGCCACCAGGCCGTGGTCGTGCCGCCGCTGGTAGCCGGTGCAGAAGACGAGGTGGCCGTGCAGGCGAACGGGCTGACCATGCGCTTTGGCGATTTTGTGGCGGTCGACCACGTCGACTTCCGTATCCGGCGTGGAGAAATCTTCGGCTTTCTCGGCTCCAACGGCTGCGGCAAGTCGACCACCATGAAGATGCTCACCGGCCTGCTGCCCGCCAGCGAGGGCCAAGCGTGGCTGTTCGGCCATCCGGTCGATCCGAAAGATATCGACACGCGCCGGCGTGTGGGCTACATGTCGCAGGCGTTCTCGTTGTACGGCGAGTTGACCGTACGCCAGAACCTCGTGCTGCACGCGCGCCTGTTCCAGGTGCCTGAACCCGAGGTGCAGCCCCGCGCGGCGGAGATGCTCACCCGCTTCGGGCTGCAGGACGTGGCCGACAGCTTGCCCGAAAGCCTGCCGCTGGGCATGCGGCAGCGCCTGTCGCTGGCTGTGGCGATGGTGCACAAGCCAGAGCTGCTGATCTTGGATGAACCGACCTCCGGCGTCGACCCGGTCGCGCGCGACATGTTCTGGCGCCTGATGGTCGACCTAGCACGGCAGGACCGCGTGACCATCTTCATCTCCACGCACTTCATGAACGAGGCCGAGCGCTGCGACCGCATCTCGCTCATGCATGCCGGTCGCGTGCTGGTGAGCGACGCACCCGCCGCGCTGGTGCGCGCACGCGGCACGCAGACGCTGGAGCAGGCATTCATCGCCTATCTGCAGGAAGCCTCCAAAGCGGCATCTGAGGCGGTTGCCGGCGCTGATGTGGTTGCCGCGCCAACGCCTGCGCACGCAACATCCGCCAAAACGCCCGCCAAGCTGCCCGCCCGCCGCCACTTCAGCTTTGCGCGCGCGTTGAGCTATTCGCAGCGTGAGGCACTGGAGCTGCGCCGCGACCCGGTGCGCGCCACGCTGGCCTTGCTCGGCACCGCCATCCTGATGTTCATCATCGGATACGGCATCAGCCTGGATGTGGAGAACCTCACCTACGCCGTGCTCGACCGAGACCAGACCGCGCTCTCGCGCGACTACACGCTCAACCTGGCCGGTTCGCGCTATTTCATCGAAAAACCACCGATTCGCGACTACGCTGAGTTAGACCGCCGCATGCGCAGCGGCGAGCTGTCGCTGGCGATAGAGATTCCGCCCGGCTTTGCGCGTGATGTGGAGCGCGGGGCGGCGGTGCAGGTCGGCGCCTGGGTAGACGGCGCCATGCCCACCCGCGCGGAAACCGTACGCGGCTACGTGCAGGCCATCCACCAGCTCTGGCTGGCGGACGCCGCAGTGCACCGGCTGGGGCTGCGGCTTTCTGTGCCCAGCACCATCGAGACGCGCTATCGCTACAACCCCGATGTGAGAAGCCTGCCCGCCATGGTGCCCGCCGTGATCCCGATGCTGCTGATGATGATTCCCGCCATGCTGGCGGCGCTGTCGGTGGTGCGCGAAAAGGAACTGGGCTCCATCATCAATTTCTACGTCACGCCGGTTACGCGGGCGGAATTCGTACTGGGCAAGCAGGCGCCGTACATTGTGTTGGCCATGCTGAACTTCCTGCTGCTGGCGGTGCTGGCCGTCACGGTGTTCGGTGTGCCGATCAAGGGCAGCTTTGCGACGCTCGCGCTGGGGGCGCTGATTTTCGTGACGTGCTCGACGGGCTTCGGGCTGTTTGCATCAACGTTCACGCAAAGCCAGATTGCGGCCATGTTCGTGACCATGATCGGCACCATCATTCCGTGCGTGCAGTTTGCGGGGCTGCTCAATCCCGTGTCGTCGCTGGAAGGGGTGGGGGCCTTGATCGGGCACGTGTATCCGGCCACCCACTTTCTGACCATCAGCCGGGGCGTGTTCAGCAAGGCACTGGACGCGGGGGCACTTGGCAGCGCGTTCTGGCCGTTGCTGGCTGCGGTGCCGGTCATCCTGGGCGCGACGCTACTGATGCTGCGCAAGCAGGACCACTAGGAGCCGGTCATGCCAAGCCGCCTGTCCGATCGTCGGTCTGCCCGCCTCAGCAATATCTTCCGCCTGGGCATTAAGGAGCTGTGGAGCCTGGCGCGTGACCCGATGATGCTGGTGCTGATCGCCTACACCTTCACGCTGTCGATCTACGTGGCAGCCACTGCCATGCCGGAGAGCCTGCACAACGCGTCGATTGCCATCGTGGATGAAGACAGCTCGCCGTTGTCGGCGCGTATCGTTTCGAGCTTCTATCCGCCACATTTCCGCACGCCCGCGCTGATCCCGCTGACCGAGATGGATGCGGGCATGGACAGCGGGCGCTATACGTTCGTGCTCGACATTCCGCCCAACTTCCAGCGCGACGTGCTGGCCGGGCGTGCGCCGACCATCCAGCTCAACATCGACGCTACCCGTATGAGCCAGGCCTTCACCGGTAACGGCTACATTCAGCAGATCGTCTCGGGCGAGGTGAACGAGTTTCTGCAGCGCCACCGCGCCGCGCCGTCTGCGCCGGTCGACCTGGTGCTGCGCATGCGTTTCAACCCCAACCTTGAGCAGACCTGGTTCGGCTCATTGATGGAAATCATCAACAACGTGACGATGCTGTCGATCATCCTGACCGGTGCCGCGCTCATCCGTGAACGCGAACACGGCACCATCGAACATCTGCTGGTGATGCCCGTCACGCCGTTCGAGATCATGACGGCCAAGGTGTGGTCGATGGGGCTGGTGGTGGTGCTGGCCGCACTGGTGGCGCTGCTGTGCGTGGTGCAAGGTGCGCTCCACGTGCCGATCGAGGGCTCGATCTCGCTGTTCATGCTGGTGGCCGCGCTGCATCTGTTTGCCACCACCTCCATGGGCATCTTTCTAGCGACCGTGGCACGTTCCATGCCGCAATTCGGCATGCTGCTGGTTCTGGTGCTGCTGCCGCTGCAACTGCTCTCGGGCGGCACCACCCCGCGCGAGAGCATGCCCGTGCTGGTGCAAGACATCATGCTGGCCGCGCCGACCACGCATTTTGTATCGGCGTCGCAAGCGATTCTTTACCGGGGCGCGGGGCTGTCTGTGGTGTGGCCGCAATGTCTGGCCATCTGCGGGATCGGTGCCGTGCTGTTTGTCGCGTCATTGACACGTTTTCGTCAAACCATCAGCCAGATGACCTAAGGAGCCGACATGGAAACACCGACCGATCTTCCCTTCGCACTCTATAAGGCGCAGGTTGCGCTCGGGCTGCAAACGCTGGGCTTGTTCAAGGCGGCGCGGCAACGCTGGTTTGAACTCGGTGCCCAGTTGTTGGCCGATGACGTTGCGCGCACGGAATCCGCGTTGGCCGATCTGCAGGGCGCGGAGAACTGGCAGGCGTTCGGGGCGCTGCTGCCCAGTGCTTTCTGGCAAGCCAACCAACGTGGAGTGACGATGCTGCAGGGCGTGGTGCAGACGGCCATCGCCAACCAGTCCAGTTTTGCTACCGAATACCAGCGTGCCGTGTTGGAATGGCAGCAAGCCTCGGTACAGGCGTTGAGCGCGGCGCGCAATGCCATGCCGGCGCATACGATGCTGCAGGACATGCTGAGCACGTTTGGCGCACCGACCAACCTGTTTGTCCGCCAGGAAGCCGCACCACAGAGCCCTGTGCCACCGCGCAGGAAGGGTAACGGCGAACTAGCCAGGGTAGCCTCCTAAGGAACGCCCATGAAGACCGACCACCTGTCTGCACAACCCGCACCGCTACCCGGCGGCGACTTGAGCGTGGTGCGCAACCGCACCTTCGACGAGATCGTCGTTGGTGAAAGCGCAGCCATCCAGCGCACGCTCACAGCCGAGGATATTCAACTCTTTGCCGTGCTGTCGGGCGACGTCAACCCGCAGCATCTGGATGCAGAGTTTGCGGCGTCCACGCGTTTTCATGGCGTGATTGCTCACGGCATGCTGGGCGGTGCGTTGATTTCTGCCGTGCTCGGCACGCGCCTGCCGGGGCCGGGCACGATCTACCTTGGGCAGACACTGCAATTTCACGCGCCGGTACGCATTGGCGATACGTTGACCATTCGCGTCACGGTGACCAGCAAGGAAGACGACAAGAAGCGGCTCAAGCTGGCGTGTACCTGCACGAACGACACCGGCACGGTCGCCATCTCGGGGGAGGCCGAGGTCATCGCGCCCACCGAGCGGATCGAGCGGCCGCGCACCACGCTGCCCGACGTGCGCATCACAGTCGGCGGCGATGGCATCCACCGGCTGCTCGACCACGTGCGGCCCCTGGGGGCGATCCGCACGGCAGTGGTACACCCGTGCGATGCGCTGAGTCTGTCGGCCGCGCTGGACGCACGTGCTGAAGGCCTGATCGTGCCGTGCCTGGTTGCGCCGCGCGCCAAGCTGATGCGCGTTGCAGCAGAAGCGGGGCTTAACCTGAATGGCGTCGAGATCGAAGACGTGCCGCACAGCAACGCCGCCGCAGCCCGTGCCGTAGAGCTTGTGACGCAGGGCAGGGTAGAGGCGCTCATGAAAGGCAGTCTGCATACCGATGAGCTCATGGCCGCTGTGGTGCGTGCCGATGCGGGGCTGCGCACCAAGCGCCGGATCAGCCATTGCTTTGTGATGCAGTCGCCTGCGTATCCGCGCCCGTTTATCGTGACGGACGCCGCCATCAACATTGCACCGACCTTGGATCAGAAGGCGGACATCATCCGCAACGCCATCGACTTGGCCCATGCGATTGGCGTGGAGCGGCCGCGTGTGGCAATCCTCGCGGCCGTTGAGACGGTGAATCCGCAGATGCCCGCCACGCTTGACGCAGCGGCGCTGTGCAAGATGGCCGACCGCGGCCAGATCGAGGGCGGAGTGCTGGACGGGCCACTGGCCTTCGACAATGCAGTCTCGGCGGCTGCCGCGCGCATCAAGGGTATCGTCTCGGAGGTAGCAGGGCAGGCCGATGTGCTGGTGGTGCCGGATCTGGAGAGCGGCAACATGCTCGCCAAGCAGTTGGAATACCTGGGCGGGGCAGCCAGCGCCGGCATTGTGCTCGGCGCACGCGTGCCCATCGTACTGACCAGCCGAGCCGATTCACGCGAATCGCGCATCGCGTCGTGCGCCATCGCCACGCTGCTGGCACACCGTTACCGCATCTTGCCGCCATGAACGATTGCATCGTCGTACTGAACTGCGGGTCATCGAGCATCAAGTTTGCGCTGTTCGATGCAACACTGCGCCCGCTGCCGCGTACACCCGTGTGGAACGGCAAAGTGGAGGGGATCGGCACCGATCACCCCGTGGCGACGGAAACCGGGTTGCCAACGCAGGCGGTGGAGCTTGACGCCGCGCAGCCGTATCACGCCGCGCTGCTGCACATTCGCCAGCGTGTCGAGCAGATGCTGGACGGCCGTCGGCTTACTGCCGTGGCCCACCGGGTGGTGCACGGCGGGTCAAAGTACTTCGCGCCGGTACGTGTGGATGCCGGTGTGCTGGCTGATCTGCGCAGTTACATCCCGCTTGCACCGCTGCACCAGCCATTCGCCCTGGAAGCTATCGAGGCGCTGCTGTCCGCGCTGCCCGATGTGCCGCAGGTGGCGTGCTTCGACACGGCGTTCCACCACACGCTGCCACAGGTCGAGATGATGTTGCCGTTGCCTTACGCAGCATGGGAACGTGGGCTGCGGCGTTACGGCTTTCACGGGCTGTCGTATGAGTACATGTCGATCGCGCTTGCCGAGCGGCATGGCGAAGCTGCACGTGGCCGGACCATCGTTGCGCACCTTGGCAGCGGTGCCAGCCTGTGCGCCATGCAGGGGCTGACCAGCGTGGCCACCACCATGGGCTTCTCCGCGCTCGATGGCCTGATGATGGGCACTCGCTGCGGAGCGCTGGACCCCGGGGCGGTGCTTTACCTGATGGAAACGGAGCATCTTTCCCCGGCACAGGTCGGGCACGTGCTGTATCACGAATCGGGGCTGCTCGGCGTGTCAGGGCTGTCGTCCGACCCGCGTGACCTGTTGCCGCATGAAGCTGACAACCCACGCGTGCAGGCGGCGTTGGCGCTCTACGTGCGCCGTATCGTCCGCGAGATCGGCGCTTTGGTGGCCGTGCTCGGTGGTTTGGACTTGCTGGTCTTCACGGCCGGCATTGGTGAGCACAACGCCGCGCTGCGCGAGCGCGTCGTGCACGCGCTCAGCTATTTGGGCGCCGACTTGGACGACGTAGCCAACCAAGCGCATGCCGCGATCATCTCCAGAGCGACTAGCCGCATTCGTATAGCGGTGGAGCCGACCAACGAGGAGTGGGTGGCAGCGCAGCACGCAGTGCAATCACTTTACTGAGACTGAGCTTTGGCGAAGGGTGATTAGAGTTGCTTCCGTCGGATAGTCAACTCACACCCGGTCAATTGCTTCGCCATCAATTTAACATAATCATAATTATGAGAAAAAATGGTGTTGGGGATTTTTTCTAATGTCGTACATGGGATGAATTCAAATGTCGTACCCCGTTCCTGAGCGTGCCAAGCTGGCGGCCTTGCAAGCCAGCCTGGAGCGCGATCATGGGATGACCCGACACGATCACCATGAGCATGCGGGAGCTGGACCGCTGCAAGGTCATCCAGGCGGTCGTCGAGGACGGCATGATGGTCTGGCGTGCCGCGGAGAAGCTGGGGATCTCCAAGCCATCGTATGTCCTAGAGAATTGGTGTTGGAGCAGACCAGTTCAGACAGCACGGCTTGCCGCCTGGTCCAGACTAGCCCGCGCGATTACACGGTGGAACGGCGTGATTGCCGCGAGGTACGTCCGCCCCAGCAAGTTATGGCAATGCACCACGGTCACCACGACGAGCTCCCTGCCGCCTGCCGCACCCGCGCGCAGCTGGATTGCAAGCCGGAAGTCGAGATGCCGATCGTTCTCGCCCATCACCAGTTCCTCCGCACTCTTCGACAGCAGTGGAAAGAAACCGATCACCGGCCCCCGCGCCGCCGCAGCAATACCGACCGCACGAGACGATTTGACGCCGACTGTCGCCATAATCATGTCCCGCACCCGCGTCAGCGCACGAATCCACCACGCCTGCCGCTCGAATCCCGCGCGCGCCAACACTTCCAGATCGTCACTGGCCCCCGCCGGCAACTGAACCGCATATGCATCCAGCAGATCAGCGCTCCTGTAAAGCGGCGCTAGGATGCTGTTGGATGGCATAGGTATCGCATGAGCTTTATGAGCGTTGATCATCAACCATTCTCTCAGAAGCGCTGCTGTGAAAAATGCAGCGGCGGTCTAGCTAATGCTCGCAGCGTATCAATCCAGATCGCACCATACACAGCCTGTATGGCGCAACCGCCTGGACAATTGATGTGAGGCCAGCACGACCGCACACATATCACTCAATCAGCGCAGCCACCGTCTCCACGCGCTTCGGCACGCCCGTCACGATCGTCGCCACCGCAACGGCCAACACGACGGCAGCCCCAATGAACACACCGGCTGCGCCGTTCGCGTCGAACACGACGCCGCCTGCTGCTGCGCCAGTCGCAATGGCGAGCTGCACAGCCGCAACGATCAAGCCACCAGCGCTCTCGGCTTCGTCGGGCACGGTACGCGTGACCCACGTTGACCACGCCACCGGCACGCCGCCGAACGCCATGCCCCACAGCGCGATGAGCACGGCGTCGATCATGGGCGCACGACCCAGCGCCACGAGTGCGATGCCGAGCACGACCATCAGCGCGGGCATGCCGATCAACATGGGCCGCAGCCGGTGCTCCAGCACACGGCCCGCGAGCGACGTGCCAACGAAGTTGGCAACACCGTAGCCGAGCAAAATCGCCGACAGCCCGTTCACGCCAACGCCCGCGACTTGCTCAAGGAACGGCCGCAGGTACGTGAAGAACGCGAAATGCCCGGTGAACACGAGGATCGTTGCGAACATCCCAAGGCCGACGGTTGGCCGGCGCAGCACGTCGATCAGTGTGCGCAGCCGTGTCGTACCGCTCGGCGCCATCGACGGCAACGTTGCAACCTGCGACACAAAGGCGACCACGCCGAGTGCCGCTGCAGCCAGGAACACGTTACGCCATCCGATCAGGTGACCGAAATAGCTGCCCAGCGGCGCGGCGGCGATCGTTGCGACGGCCACCCCACTGAAGATGATCGACAGCGCGCGCGGCACCATCGTGGCCGGCACGAGCCGCATGGCGGTGGCCGTCGCCATCGTCCAGAACCCGCCGAGCGCGATGCCGAGCACCACGCGGCCGATCAGGATCGTCGTCAGGTTGGTGGCAAACGCCACTGCCAGATTCGACGCCACAAGCAGCACCGAGAACGCGAGCAGCACGCGCCGGCGGTCGATCTTGCGCGTGGCGGCGGCGGTCAGCAGGCTCGTGACGAGCGCGACCGTTGCGGTGGCCGTGACGGCCTGCCCGGCCACGCCTTCGGTCACGCCGAGGCTTTCCGCCATCGGTGTGAGCAGGCTCGCGGGCAGGAATTCGGCCGTGACAAGGCCGAACACACCAAGTGCCATCGCGAAGACTGCGCCCCAGGCGGGCTCACGGGGCGCCGCGATTGAGGCGGCTGTTGAAGTTCCGGGGTTCATGCGTTGTTCCGTCTCAGGAAAAATCAGGGAAAGTACCAATGAGACCGCATGGTAGGTCCCGATGAACGGACGGTCTATGACATACAATCCGATCTTGTTGATCTATCGTCCGGATTCGAGATGCCCACTCCCCTGCCCGACGCGCACGACCTCGTCAGTGAACTGCTGCTTGGAATGCGCCTGAGCGGTGTCCAGTACCGCCGCATCCAGGTTGCACGGCCATTCGGGTTGAGCTTTGGCCAGGCACCGGGGCGCGCACAGTTCCATTTCGTCGGGCGCGGGCCGGTGCTGTTGCGCGATGCGACCGGCGCGACGATGCGGCTTGAGGCTGGCGACGCGGTCCTCCTGCCGCACGGCAGTCTGCATGCGTTGATGTCTGATCTGGATGCGCCATGCCGGGAAATCGGCGGCTTCGAGGCCGCGAAGATCTGTGACACCGTCGCGTCGGTTGGTGCGCCGCAGCCGTGCTCTGGGACAGAGCAGAGCGCTGGCGACGCGCTCATCTTCAGCGCATGCATGGAACTGGATCTGGGCGGCATGCAGCCGCTCGTCGGCACCATGCCTGAGTTCATGCACGTCGGCACCCTGCTCGCGCGCTACCCCGAAATCCGCCCAATGCTTGACGCGATGGAGCGTGAATCCTGTTCCGAGCGCGCGGGTTTCGCGGGCATCCTCGCGCGGCTCGCAGATGTGGTGGCCGCGTTCATCGTGCGCGGCTGGGTCGAGTGCGGCTGTGGTGACGCGACAGGCTGGGTGCAAGCGCTGCGCGAGCCAAAGCTCGGTCGCGCGATCGTCGCGCTGCATCGCGATCCGGGTCGCAACTGGAGCGTTGCGGAGCTGGCGGCAGAAGCCGGCGTGTCGCGCTCGGTGTTTGCCGAGCGCTTTCTTGCGGCAACCGGCATGACGCCCGTGCGCTACCTGACCGAGCTGCGCATGCGGCTCGCCGCGCAATGGATCACGCGTGACCGTGAAGCGATCGAAACCGTTGCGTACCGGCTCGGCTACGGCTCGCTCGCCGCGTTCAGCCGCGCATTCAAGCGGGTGGTCGGGCGACCGCCGGGGGCCATGCGTACGGAAGTCGAGGCCTGACGCTCGGGGCAACGTTCAGCGGTGGCGGTAACTCTGTGCAAAGTGCTGAATCTCCTTGCTGAACTCAGCGCAGGCATGCGTCATCAGATCTGCCGACCGATAGACCATGTAGACGGTGAAATCCGGCAGCTCGTCTTCCATCGGCAGGATCTCCAGCGCGCCCGGAATCGTGCGCAGCGGCCCCAGCGAGTTGGCGAAGACAAAGTTCGACCACATGCTCACCAGGTCCGTCTTGGTGGCCAGCTGCAGCCCGAGCAGGTTGGACCCGCTTTGCACGATACGGCGCGGCATCTCCAGCCGGTGCAGCCGCATCAGGCTTGCCATCGGGCTGCCGGGATCGTCCAGCGGGTCCAGCACCAGCCAGTCGGCATCCAATAGCGACCGCAGCTTGCGCGTGCGTCGCAGTGGATGTCCGGGCCGCACAGCTAGGCGCATCGACACAGAGAACAACCGCTCCCACTGAAAGCTGCCCGTGCCGGGCCCGCTGTTGGTGGAAATCAGCCCCAGATCGAGCCGGCCTTCGCGCAGCCCTTCCAGAATCTGCTGCGAGCGCTGCTCGAAACCGCGCAACGCGACATTGGGAAAGCGCATGCGGAATGCCGCCATGGCATCCGGCAGCGGCCCGCTGGAGGCCACGGCGGTAAAGCCGATGTTGAGTTCGGCCTCCGCATGGCCGCGGATGGATTCAATGTCTTCCAGCGCGTGGCGAAGCTCCTGTTCGACCACGCTGGCCCGCTTGACCAGCGCCACCCCATACGCCGTCAGACTCACGCCGCGCACCGAGCGCGACAGCAGCGTGACGCCAAGCTCCCGTTCCAGTTCGGCGATCGCCTTGGATAACGCCGGCTGCGAGATATGCAGCCCACGCGACGCCTCGTGAATGCTGCCGTGCTGGGCCACCGCCAGCAGGATGCGCAACTGGTGCAGCTTCACCGTGCTTCTCCTTCCTCGTCTTGTGCAACTTTTTGTGCCTGCTGCGTCATGCGTTCGCGGGCTTTCCCGGATAGCGGATGACTGCCGGTTATGACGGTGATTCTATTTGGTTATCGGGATGAATATTTGCGATTTTTTCTGCCCGCGCGTTCCCGGAATACTTCGTTGCCAAGGACTCGCAGAAGCCCTTCCCCAACATCGTGGATGGAGACCCCCATGAACGACGCCACCCTGCAGCCGGCCCTGCCCGCCTCGGCCATTGCTGCACGCAAGCCAACCAGCCAGGCGCGCTTGATTGCCGCGTGCTCGATCGGCAATGCGCTGGAGATGTATGACTTCACCGTCTACAGCTTCTTTGCGCTGATGATCGGCAAGCTGTTCTTCCCGTTGGATAGCGCCTATGGCTCATTGCTGCTGGCGGTGGCGACCTTCGGTATCGGCTTTGTGATGCGGCCGCTGGGCGGCTTCGTGATCGGCAACTATGCCGACCGCCACGGCCGCAAGGCCGCCATGACGCTGACCATCGGCCTGATGGTGATCGGCACGCTCTGTCTGGCAGTCGCGCCGACGTACGCGACCGCAGGCTTGTTCGGTCCGCTGGTGATTCTGGCGGGGCGTCTGCTGCAGGGCTTTTCGCTGGGCGGCGAGATTGGTGCATCGACCGCCATGCTGATGGAATCCGGCGGTATCAAGGGACGTGGTTTTCGCGTGAGCTGGCAGTTGGGCAGCCAGGGCATCGCCGCCCTGTGTGGCGCGCTGACTGCGGCCATTCTGTACGGCAGCCTGTCGCCGGAAGCGCTGCAGAGCTGGGGCTGGCGCGTGCCGTTCTTCCTGGGCCTGTTGATCGCGCCGGTGGGTCTCTACATCCGCTCGCACCTGGACGAAACCCATACCGCCGAAGCGCATGCGCCGAGCCCGCTCGGCATGCTGTTCCGCGAACACGGCGGCCTAGTGGCCAAGGGCGTTCTCACCATCATCGGCGGGACGGTAGGCACGTATCTGGTGATCTACTTCATGCCGACCTACATGATCCGCGAGCTGCATCTGCCGGCGTCGCTGTCACTGCTGGCGGGTTGCGTGACGGGGCTGACCAGCTTTGGTGCCTCGCTGCTTTCCGGTTGGCTGGCCGATCGGCTGCCGCGCCGCAAGCCGCTGGTGGTGGGTGCAACGCTCGTCACCGTGGTGCTGCTCTATCCGGCCTTCTGGCTGATGACGCATTACCCAAGCGTGCCGCTGGTGCTGGCGCTGTCGGCGTTGCTGACCGGCACGCTGTACCTGGGCACCACGCCCCTGCTGCTCATGATGATGGAGCTGCTGCCCATCAAGGTGCGCGCCAGCGGCTTGTCGGTGATCTACGCGATTGGGGTCACGGTGTTTGGCGGCTCGTGCCAGTTTGTCGTGACGTGGCTGCTGGCCCGCACCGGCAATCCGCTCTCCCCTGCCTTCTACATGATGGCGTGCAGCGCCATCACGCTGCTGACCGTGCTGAGCCTGCGCGAAGTACGCGAGTCCCACTAACCATCTCATTCCAGCCAGGAGCCCCGACATGACCAAAGCGCCTACGCTCACGCCCTTCCAGTTGCTGCCGCATTTGCTGCCCCCTGTTCACATCGACGCAGAAACCTTCGTCAACATCCGTCGCCAGATCCACGCCCAACCCGAACTTGGCTTCGAGGTGGGCGCCACGAGCACGCTGGTGGCCGACCTGCTGAAAAGCTGGGGCTACGAGGTACACACCGGCATTGGCAAAAGCGGCGTGGTGGGCCAGTTGAAGCTCGGCAATGGCACGCGTCGGCTCGGCATTCGCGCTGACATGGATGCACTGCCGATCATCGAAGCAACCGGCCTGCCTTATGCCAGCCGCAACCACGGCAAGATGCACGCGTGCGGCCACGACGGGCACACCGCCATCCTGCTGGCAGCCGCCAAGGCGCTGGCCGACAGCCGCAACTTTGACGGCACGCTCAACCTGATCTTCCAGCCGGACGAGGAAAACCTCTGCGGCGCGCGCGCCATGATCGAAGATGGGTTGTTCAAGCGCTTCCCGTGCGATGCGGTGTTCGCCCTGCACAACATGCCGGGTGTGGCGGCGGGCAGCTTCCGCGTATTGCCGGGGCCGGTCAGCCTGTCTTCCGACGTGGCGGATGTGATCATCAAGGGCGTGGGCGGCCACGGTGCGATGCCGCATCGTGCGAGCGATCCGATCGTGGCGTCTGCGGCGATCGTGACTGCACTGCAAACCGTGGTGGCACGCAATGTGGCGCCGGATGACACCGCGGTGGTGTCGGTCGGGTTCATTCGTGGCGGTATGACGCACAACGTGATTCCTGAGTCGGTCACCATCGGCATCAACGTACGCGCGGCTCGGCCGGAAACGCGCGCCATGGTGGAGATGCGCATTCGCGAGATCGTCAGCCTGACCGCGCAGGCGCATGGCGTGGAGGCACAGATCGACTATCGTCAATTGACCCCACCCATGGTCAACACCCTGGCCGAGACCCAGCTCGCGCAACAGGTCTGCACCGAACTGGTCGGCGCGGACAACGTCGTCATGCAAGCCCCCAAGGGACTCAACGGCAGCGAAGACTTCGCGTGGATGCTCAATGAGGTGCCCGGCTGCTACCTGATTCTCGGCAACGGCGAGGGCGAATTCGGCGGCTGCATGGTCCATAACCCCGGTTACGACTTCAACGACCAGGTGCTGCCGCTGGGCGCAGCGTGCTGGGTGCGACTGGCGCAAACTTACCTGACTGCCTGAACGCCAATCGCAGATGAGAGCCATGCAAAACGCCGCCCTGCCCCTCACAGCAACGCCCCCGACGGCCAACCGCGAGATCGTGCAATGGAGCGCGATCGAACTGTCCAGGCGCATCCACGCGCGGGATGTTTCCTGCGTGGAGGTCATGGAAGCCTTCCTGGCGCAGATCGACCGCCTCAATCCGAAGGTCAACGCCGTGGTGGCACGTGTGGATGCGGCGTGGGCGATTGACCAGGCGCGCGAGCGCGATGTGCTGCTGTCGCAAGGCTTGTCTGGCGGCTGGATGCATGGCTTTCCGCAAGCGCCCAAGGATCTGACGGCGGTTGCCGGCATGGTGACGACGATGGGCAGCCGTGCGTTGGCGCGTAATGTGCCCGCGCGCGACAGCATCATGGCGGAGCGCATACGCCGGCAAGGCACGGTGTTCATCGGCAAGACCAACACGCCCGAGTTCGGCCTGGGCT
Source organism: Ralstonia sp. A12 (assembly GCF_000801955.1). Classification (GTDB taxonomy): domain Bacteria; phylum Pseudomonadota; class Gammaproteobacteria; order Burkholderiales; family Burkholderiaceae; genus Ralstonia. The sequence goes on along the minus strand of NZ_JSZO01000001.1, from coordinate 82,829 downwards.
CGCACACCTACAACCAGGTCTACGGTATTACGCGCAACGCGTGGGACCCGGCGCACTCGGCGGGTGGCAGCAGCGGCGGTACTGCGGTAGCAGTTGCGCTGCAGATGCTGCCGGTGGCGGATGGCAGCGACATGATGGGCTCGCTGCGCAATCCGGCTGCGTGGAACAACATCTACGGCCTGCGCCCCAGCCTCGGCCGCGTGCCGTATGGCCCGACCGGTGACGTGTTCTTCCAGCAACTCGGCACCGAAGGCCCGATGGCGCGCAACCCGCAGGACCTTGCCTGGCTGCTCGCCACGCAAGCAGGCTACGACCCGCGTACGCCGCTTGCATTGCAGGACGATCCAGCAGGCCTCATGCACCCGCTGCACCGCGATTTCCGGCAGGCGCGCATTGGCTGGTTGGGTGATCTTGGCGGCTATCTGGCGGTTGAGCCGGAGGTACTGGCGGTCAATGAGCGCGCGCTGGGCACCTTCCGCAACCTGGGCTGCCACGTGGAAGCGGTGCAACCGTTCTTCCCCATGGATGCGCTGTGGGAGTGCTGGTGCACGCTGCGTTCAATGATCGTGACCGGCAATCTGGGTCAGCTGTACGCCAATGCGACCACGCGCGCGTTGCTCAAGCCCGAAGCCATCTGGGAAGTCGAGCAAGGTCATCGCCGCGGGGTTGTCGACATCAACCGCGCTGCAGCCACGCGCGCAAGTTGGTATCAAGCGTTGCTGGCGCAGTTTGCCAAGTACGATTTCCTGGTCCTGCCGAGCAGCCAGATCGCACCGTTCTCGGCGGAAGAGCATTGGCCCAAGACCGTTGCGGGCCGTGCCATGGATACGTATCACCGTTGGATGGAAGTCGTCATCGGCCCAACGCTTGCAGGTGTGCCGGCGGCGAGCTTGCCGTCGGGCTTCACAGCCAATGGCCTCCCGCTGGGTCTGCAGGTCATTGCGCCGCCGCGCGCTGACTTTGCCTTGTTGCAGCTTGCCGCCGCGTGGCACGAAGCGTTTGCGCCCGCGTGCAGCACATCGCCATTGCTGAGCTGACTACGCGGCCGCTTCCAGATCGGCAATCACCGCGGCAAGGAATCTTGCCGCTTCACCACCGGTCACGACCCGGTGGTCGAACGTGAGGCTCAGCGGCAGGACGCGGTGGACGGCCGGGGCGCCACCGGCCGCAACCACCTGCTCGTGGATGCGCCCTGCGCCCAGAATCGCCACCGTGGGCGGCACGACAATCGGCGCGGCGTACTTGCCCGCGATCATGCCGAAGTTCGATAGCGTGATCGTGTTGCCGCGCAACTCTTCCGGCGGAATCTTGCGCGCCTTGATGTCGGCACGCATGCGATCAAGCCCGGCACGCAGGTCGGCGGCATCCCGATGCGCGACGTTGCGCAGTACGGGCACAAACAACCCGTCCGGCAGATCCACGGCGATACCTACGTCGATCTTTTCCAGCACGTGGCGTCGCCCGGCATTGCCATCAAACCAGGCGTTCAAGCCGGGCACTGCGCGGCAGCCAGCCACCAGCGCGCGGATCAGGCGGATGGTGACGTCGGTGCCTGGCGCCCAGGCGTGAATGTCCGCGTCGTCGATGACGGTGGCGGCGGCGACTTCGTTCTGCGCGCGGGCCATGTTCTGGGCCATCGCACGGCGTACGCCACGTAGCACTTCGGGTGGGCCGAGGTCGGCAAAGGTCTTGGCGGCGCGCTCAACATCTGCGGCGGTGATCACGCCGTCTGGCCCCGATGGCGTGACCATCGACAAGTCCACATCCAGCTTGCGCGCCAGTGCCCGGACGGCGGGCATCGCCTTGATGCCGTTCCCGCCGGCGCCTGCAGCGCCTCGCCCCACCACGGCGGGCGCTTCGTGCACCACGTGCTGCCCTGCCGGCATCTGGCCGACCACGGTGCCGGCATCGGCGTCATCCCCGCCAGCGCCTTCAAAGGCCACCAACGCTGCGCCAAGGTGCACGATATCGCCAGGCTGGCCGAACAGTTTGGCAATGCGGCCTGATTGCGGCGACGGAATCTCCACGATTGCCTTGGCGGTCTCGACGGACACTAGCGGCTGATCTGCCTGGATGGCATCGCCAACCTTGACGTGCCATTCCACGATCTCCGCCTCTTGCAGCCCTTCGCCGAGGTCCGGCAGTTTGAAGACGATCATCGCTTAGACGCCCTCCAGCGTTTTCCTGACCGCCGCGAGAATGCGCTCCACGCTCGGCAGGTAATGGTGTTCGAGCCGGGGCAGCGGCATGACCACGTCATAGCCCGTCACGCGCTGCACGGGCGCCAGTAGTGAATACAAGCCGTGTTCGGCAATGTTGGCGGCAATCTCCGCGCCCACGCCCGATGTGCGCGCGGCCTCGTGCACGATCACGCAGCGGCCCGTCTTGGCCACCGACGCCAGGATCGATTCCATATCCAACGGCTTGAGCGTGGCCACGTCGATCACCTCGGCGGCGATGCCCTCTTCGGCAAGTTTGTCGGCAGTGGCCAAGGTTTCCTGCAACGCACCGCCCCAGCTCACCAGCGTGACGTCAGTGCCGTCGCGCAGCACGAAGCAGGTGTCCAGCGGCAGGGCTTGGCCATCGTCCTGCACCGGTTGCTTGAACACGCGATACAGCCGCGTCGGCTCGAAAAAAATCACCGGGTCCGGATCGCGAATGGCGGCCAGCAACAGTCCATACGCCCGCGCCGGAGACGACGGCACCACCACGCGCAGCCCCGGGATATGCGTGAACAGCGCCTCCGGGCTCTCCGAATGGTGCTCGGGCGCATGGATGCCGCCACCGCTTGGCGCGCGGATCACCATCGGGCACGACAGGCGCCCGCGCGTGCGATGTCGCAGCCGCGCCGCATGGTTGAGGATGTTGTCGATGGCCGGATAGATAAAGCCGCTGAACTGGATTTCGACCACGGGCTTGAGCCCGACGGCCGCCATGCCGATGGCCGTACCGGCCAGCGCGGTTTCCGCCAGCGGACTGTCGAGCACGCGTTGCGGCCCGAAGCGTGCCTGCAAGCCCACCGTGGCGCGGAACACGCCGCCGTTGACGCCAATGTCTTCGCCCAGCAGCACGACGGATGGGTCGTGCTCCAACGCGTGCGCCAGTGCCAGGTTGACGGCTTCGACGAGGTTGACGTCAGCCATGTGTGCCCCCGTTGGAGCCAAATGCCAGCGCCATTGCACGTTGCCATTCGAGCGCGCTCGGCAAGGTCGCGTATAGGTGATCGAACATGGCCGATGGTCCCGGGTGTTGAACGGCCTGGTACGCGGCAACGCCTTCCTCCACCTGCGCATAGCAGGCGCGGCCGAGTTGTTCCTCTTGCGTCTTGTCCCATGCGTTCACGCTGGTCAGGTACTTGCGCAATCGCAGGATCGGCTCGGCCTCCCAGGCTTGCTTGACGATGTCGGAATCGCGGTAGCGCGTGGCGTCGTCGGCGGTGGTGTGGTCGCCCAGGCGGTAGGTCACGGCTTCGATGAGGGTGGGGCCGCCCCCTGCCCTGGCCTTGTCCAGGGCTTTCTGCGCGGCCTGATGCACGGCGATCACATCATTGCCGTCGACCTGCAAGCCCACGATGCCCGCGGCAATGGCCTTTTGCGCGAGGGTCTGCGCGGCTGTCTGGCGGCTGCGCGGCACTGAGATCGCCCACTGGTTGTTGTTGATGACGATCACCAGCGGCGCGTTCCATACGCCGGCGAAGTTCATGCCTTCGTAGAAATCGCCCTTGGAGGTGCCGCCGTCGCCGAGGATCGTGACGGCCACGCGTGGCTCGCCGCGCAACTGGAACGCATATGCTGCGCCGGCCGCATGGCAGACCTGGGTGCCGATCGGCACGTTATTCGGGAAGTCGCCAGGCACCGCGCTGAAGTCGCTGCCGCGCTCGTCGCCGCCCCAGTACAGCAGGCTCTCGGCCATGGTGACGCCGCGCAGCAATTGTGCGGCATGGTCGCGATAGGACGGGAACAGCACGTCGTCTGGCAGCATGACGCTGGCCACACCCACGCCAATCGCCTCTTGCCCCACGGATGAGGCAAACGTGCCGAGCTTGCCTGTGCGTTGCAGCGCAACCGCCTTGGTGTCGAACGCGCGCGTGAGCACCATCGCGCGATACAGCGCGATGAGCGCCTGCGCATCCTGCGCAAACGCCGGGAGCGGCTGGACCGGCTTGCCCTCGCGGTCCAGGTATTGCAGGAAATCAATTTCAAAGCTGCCGACTGTGGTCATGACTGCAGCCCCTCTGTTTTTCTTCTGGTGGTGGGGCGCGTGAGAGCGATGCTGCCCGCGCCTGTTTCCACACTAGACGCTGGGCGACCGAAAACAAGACCCGCCTTTCGGCTGAGTCGCGATCAACGCTTCAGTTACTGCAGTGCAGCGTGCCGCGTTCAGAACTCGACATCCAGTTCGTCGATGTCCTCGGTTTCAAGCTGGGCGGCCTCCATCCATTCACGCACGAATGGGTGCCGGAGCACGGTCGCGCAGTACGCGGCAATGTCCGGATCGAGCTGGACGTCGTATGTCAGGAAGCGTGTGACGACCGGCGTGTACATCGCATCGGCCATGGTGGGCGCCTTGCCGAACAACCAGGGGCCGCCGTAGCGCTGCAGGCATTCGCGCCAGATGGCAACAACACGCTCGATATCGTCCTGCGCGCGTGACCACACCCGGAAGTTCGGAAACTGCGCCCGCAGGTTCATCGGCAGCGCGGATCGCAGCGCGCTGAAGCCGGAATGCATTTCACCGCAGACCGCGCGGCAATGTGCGCGCGCCGCGCGGTCTGCCGGCAGCAGATGCGCTTGCGGACGGATCTCGTTGAGATATTCGGCAATGGCGAGGGTGTCCCACACCTTGATGCCCTCATGCTGCAGGCACGGCACGAGGATGGACGGCGAGAGCAGCAGCAACTCCGCACGCGCGGCCGCATCGTCAACGGGCACGACCACCGTTTCGAACTCGATGCCGGCCAGCCGCGCGAGCAGCCAGCCACGGAACGACCACGACGAATAGTTGCGGCTGCTGATGGTCAGCGTAGTGGTCGTCCGGCTCATGGCGGTCTCCGTAGGTGCCTGCCTGGGCGCGCTTCACCAAATCGGGACGTTCTGCACTGAAACGCCGCATGCGCACCATTGCATGGCGTGGCGCGCGACCCGCGCAAAGCGCATCGCCGTCGCCTGACGCCCCATTTGGCGCGCCGTGCCCGGCAATTTGCAAACACCATGCCAATGTAAACCGGTCTGGCATATGACTTGCCTTGTCCGATGTCTGACCGATACGCCCACGCTGCAGGCTTGCGCCAACGACGTCATGAATTTCCTTGCCTATCCCGCCTACCAGGCACTCACGGAGCTGATGCGGCCGTGGCGAGATGGCGCAGCCGTTGCGCGCGCAACGATTGCAGCCACACCGGCATTGGCTGAGAGCCCGCACGGCCGCTACCTCGATGCCTGCTGCGAGCTGATACAGATGGCCGGCCTGTCGCACCACCGGCCGCCGTTCGGCATCGACACCGTGTGCGTGAGCGGTGAGCCTGTTGAGGTAACCGAAGAGATCGTCTGGAACACACCCTTTGGCGCGTTGCTCCACTTCCGCAAGGCCAGCGGGCCACCGCAGCCACGGGTGCTGATCGTCGCCCCGATGTCCGGGCACTTCGCTACACTGCTGCGCGGCACCGTACGCACCATGCTGGCCGATCACGATGTGTACATCACCGATTGGCACAACCCGCGCGACATCCCGCTCTCTGCAGGCAGCTTTGGCTTTGGCGACTACGTTGGCCACGTCATCGGGTTCCTGCAGCAACTCGGGCCGGACGCCCATGTCGTTGCAATCTGCCAGCCCACCGTGGCTGCGCTGGCTGCCGTGGCACTCATGGCCGAAGACGGCGACCCCGCCCAGCCCGCCAGCATGACGCTGATGGCCGGGCCAATCGATTGCCGCATCAACCCGACCAAGGTCAACGCGTTGGCCAATAGCCGGCCGATCGAGTGGTTCGAGCACAACCTCATCAGCGTGGTGCCGGCGGGCTTCGTCGGGGCGCAGCGGCGCGTGTATCCGGGCTTCGTGCAGTTATGCGCGTTCATGTCGATGAACCTGGATCGGCATGCCGCGTCGTTCTCTGATCTGCACCACGAGCGCGCCAAGGGCGACCCGGCCAAGGCCGAGGCGATCCGCACGTTCTACGAGGAGTATTTCGCCACCACCGACCTGACCGCCGAGTTCTACCTGGAAACCGTGAGCACGGTCTTTCAGCAGTACGCCCTGCCGCTCGGGCAGTTGCGCGTGGGCGGCCGGCGGGTGGAACCGCGCGCCATCCGCCACACGGCCCTGCTGACCATCGAGGGCGAGAAAGACGACATCTGTTCGGTGGGCCAGACTGTGGCCGCGCAGGACTTGTGCAGCGGCCTTCGCCCGTACATGAAGCGGCACCACGTGCAGACCGGCGTAGGACACTACGGCGTGTTCAACGGCCGCAAGTGGGAGACGCAGATCTACCCGATGGTGCGCGCCACCATCCATGACCACGAGCCGCGCGAGCGCAGCATGGCCGGCACCGCGCAAGGCGGCAGCCAGGTCGTCAGCTTGCGCAGTTGGATCGAATCGTCAAAGGCCGCTGGTTCGGGCGAGGCGTAGCCAATCCCATACCGCGCGCACGGCGGCGTCTTCCAGGCGTGCGGCGGGTGCCAGTGCCCAGAAGGCATACCGGCGGATGACGGGCCCCTCGAACGGCTGCACGAGCGTGCCCGCCTCCAGCGCGTCGCGCACCAGCGGCAGGTTCGCCAGGATCACACCCTGCCCTGCCGTAGCGGCCGACATCGCATGCCCATCGTCGGACAGCACGATGCCCGTATCGGTTTTGAGCATGCGCTCGATCCCGGCGGTGCGCGCCCACAGGGGCCAACCGATTGGTTGCGGCAGCGTGCGCTGCCATTCCGAATGGATGAGCGGAACGCGCGCCAGATCATCGTGCGACTGAACGTTCAGACCCGGATGGCAGACCGGCGCATACGCATCGTCAAAGAGGTGTTCTGCGACGAAGCCATGGTTGGCGGCGGGTGCGTCGCCATAGCGCACGGCCAGATCAACGCTGCCGCCCTGCAGATCGACCACCGTGTCGGACGCATGGACGCGCAGGTCCACCTCCGGATGCCGCGTGGCGAAGTCACCAAGCCTGGGGACCAGCCAACGTGCAGCCAACCCCATCGGCGCGGTGAGCGTGACGCGCTGGCGTACCGGTTGTGCCTCAGGCGCACGGATGGCGTCGATGGCCTGCGCAAACGCATCAAAGCCCGTGTTGAGCACCGGATAGAGCCGCTCGCCGGCTTCAGACAGCCGAAGTGCCCGCACCTGACGCTCGAACAGCGTCACGCCCAGTGCATCTTCCAGGCGGCGGATCTGGTGGCTGATGGCGGTGGGCGTGACCGACAACTCGTCGGCAGCACGCCGCATGCTGAGGTGGCGAGCGGTGGCCTCAAAGGCCCGCAGCGCGCTCAGGGGTGGGAGTTTTCGCATGCGCGGATTGTGTCACGGGGGCAATGTCCTCATGGCCTGCATGGATGAATCCAAGTCATCCATGCCGTGCAAAACATGTCGTTTGTCGCAGTGCAGCGTGGTTCGTAGAGTGGCCACAGGTTCACTCACAACGGATTCCCAACATGACCACCCCGACCCGCCTTCTGCACCTCGATTCAAGCGCCCGGCCCGGCAGCTCCGATACGGCACGCCATGGTTCACACACACGCCGGCTTTCCGCACGCTTTGTGCAACGCTGGCTTGAGCGTGAGCCTGATGCACAGATCGTCTATCGCGACGTCGGTGCCGAACCACCTGCACCCGTCGACGGCCGCTGGGTCCATGCTGCGTTCACGCCGCCCGAACAACGTGAACCTTGGATGCACGACCGGCTTGCGCAAAGCGACGCTCTGATCGACGAGCTGCTCGCTGCCGACGTAATCGTGGCCGGTGTGCCGATGTACAACTTCGGCATGCCCGCGCAATTCAAGGCCTATATCGACAACATCGTGCGTGTGGGCCGCACTTTCGGCTTCGACCGCAGCCGCGCAGGTGAGCCCTACTGGCCGCTGCTGGCTGGGATGAACAAGCGCCTCGTCATCCTCAGTTCACGCGGTGATTTCGGCTACGGCCCCGGCCAGCGCATCGCCCACATGAACCACGTGGAAGGCGGCGTTGCCACGGCCTTTGGCTATATCGGCGTCACCGATGTGGCGTCCGCCGCCATTGAATACGACGAATTTGCGGATGAGCGGTTGCGCGCGTCGATTGCATCCGCAGAAGCCGATGTCGATGCGCTGGTCGAGAGCATGACGGCAGACGCCGCTATCGAAACCGCCTAATCGATCAACCGGCCATCCGGCTCGAAGAACGGGTGTGGGCCGTCGAACTCGCCCACATAGGCAAGGTGGCTCACCAGCCCTTGGCCTGGCACCCACGCGTGCACTTTATAGGCAGGCGGTTCCATCACGAAGCCGGGGTCGCCTGCAGGGTCCAGATCCAGCGCCACCTGATGCGCTGGCGATGGGCACGTCGACGCGACCGTGCCCGCAAAGCGCACGTCGATGGAGCGATGCAGATGCCCGCAGATGATGCGCTCGACATTGCTGGCGGCGCGCACGATCTGTGCGAACGGCGGGATGTCGTCTTCGGCCAGCGACTGCACATCCATGTGGCGAATGCCGGTCGCAAACGGCGGATGGTGCATCGCAATCACCGTTGGGCGCTGTGTCTCCTGCGAGAGCGCATCGGCCAGCCAGTCGAGCCGCTCCACGCCCAAGCGGCCGCCCGGGTGGCCGCTATCCAGCGTATCGAGCACGATCAGGCGCACGTCGCCAATGTCGGTCCAGTACTGAAAGGCGTGCGGGTCTTGTGCGGCAGCCGGAATGGGGGCGAGCCAGTCGGCAAAGGCCTCACGCGCGGCATCGCGGGCGTCGTGGTTACCGAGCACCGGCAGCATACGAATGCCCGCGGCATCCAGCGGCGCCAGCACGGCGCGCAGATGCGCGTATTCCTCGGGGGCACCGGCGTCCACCAGGTCGCCGGTCAGTACGATGGCCTCGGGCCGCTCCGGCTGCGCGAGGATATGCGCCACGGTGCGTGCCAGATAGGCGGCGGAATCCACGCGCCGGTAAGCCAGTCGCCCCGGGCGTTTGATATGAAGATCGGTCAGTTGCAGGAAGTGCATCAGGCTTGCAAGGTCAGAAGTCGATCAGCCGGAACATCGAAGCCGACGGCATGGCCCGGCGCAAAATGCTGGCGGCCGGGCACGTCAATGAACAGCGGCGTGGCCGATACTCCCGCCACGCGCACACGGGTGCGGAAACCGAGAAACACCGCCGATTCCACCGTGCCCTTGAGTGCAGCGTGCGCCGGATCGGCCAGCACGGCGTCTTCCGGCCGGAAGAACACCGTATCGCCCTCGCCCGCCAACACGGGGACACGGCCGCCGGCACAGACAAACGCGCCATCCCGCCGCAGGCCGTCGAGCCGGTTCATGATGCCGATGAAATCCGCCACGTGCCGGTTGGCCGGCTGGAAGTAGATTTCGCGTGGCGTGCCGATCTGCGCGATGCGGCCGGCTTCCATGACGACGATGCGATCAGCCAGGGCCATCGCCTCTTCCTGGTCATGCGTCACGTAGATGGTGGTGATGCCGAGGCTGCGCAGCAGGCGGTCCATCTCGGCGCGCACGGATTCGCGCAGCTTGGCATCGAGCGCGGTGAGCGGTTCGTCGAGCAGCAGCACGCGCGGTTCGGGTGCCAGGGCACGGGCCAAGGCCACGCGCTGGCGCTGGCCGCCGGAGAGCTGATCCACGCCCCGGTCCGCGAATTGCGTGAGGTGCATCATTTCCAGCAGCGTGTTCGCGCGGGCGCTGATCTGCGCGTCGGACAAGCCGTTTTGCCGACGCTGGATGCGCAGGCCGTATTCCACGTTGCCGCGCACGCTCAGGTTGGGAAACAGCGCGTAGTTCTGAAACACCATGCCGACGCGGCGGCGCTCGATCGGGCGTGCGGTGACGTCCTCGTCGCCAAAGCACACGGTGCCGCCGGCATCCGGCGCTTCCAGCCCGGCGACGATGCGCAGCGTGGTGGTCTTGCCGCAGCCGGAGGGGCCGAGCAGCACGACGGTCTCGCCTGCGCCGATATCGAGATCGAGCGGGGCCAGCACCTGCTGGCTGCCAAAGTGTTTACCGCAACCGCGCAACTGGATTGGCACGGGTGCGAGGTTAAGGGATTCAGTACGCATCAGGAAGCCTTTCCGTTATTCACACGCAGGCCGCCAAAGCGCTGCATCAGCACCAGTAGCGGCACGATCATGACGAAGAAGATCAGCGTGTAGGCGCTGGCAATCTCCAGGCGCATCGACGCATAGGTGTCGGCCAGGCCGACCGGCAGGGTCTTGGTTTGCGGCGTGTGCAGCATCCAGGTCAGGTTGAATTCACCCACCGAGAGCGTCACCACCGTCAGCGCGCCGGCCAGAATGCCGGGCTGCACGTTGGGCAGCACGATGGTGCGAAAACGTTGCCAGAACGATGCGCCCAGGCTGGCCGCGCCCTCTTCCAGCGTCTTCAGGTTCTGCCCCGCCGCCACAGCCGCGACCGAGCGCACCATGAACGGCAGCGTAAACACCACGTGCCCGACGACGATGAACCACAGGCTCTCGCGAAAGCTGCCGAAGCCGCCGTACGCAACGATCAGCCCCAGCGCCGTCGCCAAGCCCGGCAACGCTACCGGCAGCGTCAGGAATTCTTCGATCAGACGGCTTGTGCGGCTCTGGCGGCGCGCCAGCACATAACCGGCGGGAACGCCCGCCGCGAGCACGATCACCAGCGTGCACAGCGCCACCAGCAGCGACATCCAGATCGACGCCTGATACATGTCCCACACCTGAGCGACCCAGTCCAGCGTCCAACCGCTCTTGAACCCGCGGATGTAGTTGCGCGTCAGGCCCACGGCCATCGACAGCACAACGGGCACGATCAGGAACAGGCAAAGCAGCAGCGTGATCAGCCACTGCGCAACGGACAAGGCGCGCTTCATGCTGCCGCTCCGGTTTGCCCACCACTAGCCGTGCGCGCAATCGCCAGCACCAGCCACGTCACCACGCCCAGTACCACCGACAGCGCCGCCGCCATCGCAATCCCGGCATTGAGCGTGAACTCGGTATAGATCGTCATCGGCAATACGTCGATTTCGGTGGCGAGCGTGAAGGCGGTGCCGAACGCGCCCATCGACGTGGCAAAGCAGATCGCCCCGGAGGCGATAAGCGCGGGCGCCAGCCCCGGCACCAGCACATCACGCGTCACCTGCCACGACGATGCGCCCAGCGAGCGTGCCGCCTCTTCCAGCGAACGGTCGAGCTTTTCCGCCGCCGCCATCACCGTCAGCACCACACGCGGAATCGAGAAATACAGGTAGCCGAGAAACAGCCCGCCGATCGAGTAGGCGAAGACCCATTTCTCACCGGTGAGCGTGCGCGTCAGGTCGCCCAGCAGGCCCTGGCGCCCGGCCAGCAAAATCACCATAAAGCCGACCACCACGCCCGGAAACGCCAGCGGGAACGTCAGCATGGCGGTAATCAACCGCTTGCCCGGCACGTTGTGTCGCACCAGGAACAGCCCGGAAATGGTCGACAGCACCAGCGTGGCCAGCGTGACGGCTGCCGATAGCACCACCGTCGAGACGAGACTACTCAGATAGCGCGGCGTGGTCAGCGCCGCTGTGTAGGTGGCGATCAGGCCCTCGCTGCCGCTCACACGCAGCAGCGCGGCCATCGGCAGCAGCCAGAACGCGCAGAACAGTGCAACGGCCGGTGCCAGCAACGCCACCCGCCACCGTGCGGGCAATACCGCATCGTCTGGCAAGGTGGTTCGGGTGACGGTGCTCATGCTCAGCGAACCTCGTCCAGATAGCGCGTGCCAAATGCCTGCTGACCGGCTGCCATCTTGTTGAAGTCCACGGTCTTCACACGGGCGTATTCGCTGGCCGGCAGGAAGCGCGAGGCGGCTTCCTTGCTCATGGCATTGGCGCGCACCGGGCGCAGGTAGGCGTTGGCCCACAGCGCCTGGCCTTCATCCGACAGCACGAAGTCCAGCACCTTCTTGGCGTTGTCGGCATGCGGCGCGTTGGCGGTCAGGCTCATCACGTACGGCACGGCAATCGAGCCTTCTTGCGGGATCACGAATTCCACGTTGGCGTGATCCTTGTACTTCGCGCGGTAGGCGTTGAAGTCGTAGTCGAGCAGGATGGGAATTTCACCGGCCACGACGCGCGCGTAGGCGGTCTGCTTCGGCACGATCGGCGCGTTCTTCTTCAGTTGCTTGAACCATTCGATGCCCGGGGTGAAGTTGTCCAGCGTGCCGCCCAGCGCCTGGTTGACGGCTACAGCGCCCACATAGCCGACAAAAGCGCTGCTCGGGTCCAGATAGCCGACCATGCCCTTGTACTCGGGCTTGAGCAGGTCTTTCCACGAGCGCGGCACGGGCTTGCCTTCCAGCGCATCCTTGTTGACGAAGAAGCCCAGCGTGCCCGAGTGGATCGAGAAGAAGGCGCCGTCCGGGTCTTTCATGCCTGCGGGAATGTCTTCCCAGTGCTTGGGTTTGTAGTTGGCGACCAAGCCCTTCTCCTTGGCCTGATAGGCGGACGTGATGCCCAGGTAGGCCACGTCGGCCACCGGGTGCGACTTCTCAGCCAGCATCTGCGCGATGGCCTGGCCGGAGTTCTTGTTGTCGAACGGCACGGTAATGCCGGTCTTGTCCTTGATGGCCTTGATCTGGCTGGCCCAGTCAGCCCATTCCGGCGGGCAGTTGTAGCAGATGGCGACCTGCTGACCGGCCGGTTGAGCCTGCACCGGCGCAGCCAGCGCAAACGCGCCAGCAGCCACGAGGCCGCACGCGCGCAGCCATTGAACGAGACGTTTCATCGAGACGCTCCTTGCGTATCAGACGTGAGGGAAGAAGACACAACGGAAAGCGATGTGGGCACAGCCGGCGCCCTGGCCAGCGTGCCGCCATGCAGCAGGCGATGCGGCAGCGTGATCGACGGCACGACCTCCCCGGCGATGCGGCGGGCCAGTGCCTGGGCTGCATCCATACCGATCAGGCGGTGCGGCTGCGCCACGGTGGCCAGCGTGGGCATGAGCCACTGCCCCATTGCCAGGCCGTCGAAGCCGATCACGCTGACGTCTTCCGGCACACGCAGGCCCATCTCGCGCAGCGAGCGGATCGTCAGCAGCGCCAGACGGTCGTTGCTGCAGAAGATGGCGGTCGGGCGTGGCGGCGCCAGCAGGCGTGCCAGCTCCGTGGGCAGCATGGCATCGGCATTGAAGTCGATTTCCACGGGCGGCTGCGGGGCAATGTCGGCGGCCTCCAGCGCTTCGCGGTAGCCCTCGTGGCGCAGCGCGGCACGGTCAGACGCCGACAGCGTGCCCGTGAGCATGCGGATCTGTCTGTGGCCCTGCCCAAGCAAGGCGCGGATGGCATCGCGTGCGGCGGCACGGTTGTCGACCGTCACGCAGCAGCGTGCGGAAATGCGCCCAAGGTCCAACCTGCCAACGGTGTCGTTGTAGACCAGTACGTACGGCACGCGCTCGGCGTCCAGCCGATCGAGCTGCGCGTTCGCGGCAGCATCGGCCACCGTCAGGATCAGGCCGTCGACGCGCTGCTCAAGCATCGTCTCAATGGCGCGGGCTTCGCGCTCGCGGTCGTAGGCGGTGGTCATGAGCATGACGCGCTGACCGGTGGTCGATGCCGCCTCGTCAATGCCCTGCATGCACTCGGCAAACACCGGATTGGCCAGCGACGGCAGCACCACGCCCAGCAGGCCTGTATGCGTTGCCCGCAGTTGGCGGCCCAGCGCGTTGGGGCGGTACTGCAGCGCATCCATGGCGGCCTGCACGCGGGCGAGCGTCTCAGCGCTCACGCGTTCGGGCGTATTGACCGCACGCGACACGGTAGCGATGGAAATGCCAGCCAGCGTTGCCACGTCCTTGATGCTGCTTGCCACAGCGCCCTCGCTTGAATTTGTAAACGTTTACATCCTAGGCAATTGGAGTGACTGTTTCATGACAAGCGATGCTGCGCTGCAATCATCATCGCAGCGCAGCATGGGCCGCTTACGTCTTAAAGCGCGTCATGCACATTCCGCCAGCGCCTGCCGTCCGCGCACGAACCGCAGCGTCACCTCGGCGACACGCCGACCGAGATGGCGAGCCGTCGCCAGATCCGCGGCCGGTGGCACCCGCTCCGGCCCTTCGTCAGCGTTCGACTGCGCACCGGCGCCGAGCCAGAAGCCGAGGCGATTCAGGTCCTCCTCCGATCCCGTCGACGAGCAATTGGCGGGCGGCAGGCCAAGGTTGATCCAGTGCATGCCGTGCTGCGCGGCGAAGAGCGAGAGCTGGATCAGCGTCGCAAGCTTGTCGCCTGAGCGTGAGGCCGAGTTTGTGAACCCGGCGGCGAGCTTGTCCTTCCAGGTGTAGCCGCGCGACATGACGGCGGATGAGCAGGCCTCTTCAAAGGCCTTGAATGCCGCGGAAGGGCCGGCCACGTAAGTTGGCGTGCCGAAGACGATGGCCTCGGCGGCGTTCAGTTCGTCCCAGCACGTCTGTGCTTCGTCAACGGTCAGGAGGAGCGCTTCAACGCCTTCGACCTGCTCAACGCCCTCCCTGACGGCTGCAGCCTGACGTGCCGTGTGCCCATAGCCGCTCTGGTAGACGATCGCAATGCGAGTGTTCGACATGGTTGGATTCCTTGTTTGAATGCGTGAACACGGCTCAGTGAATGGACGCTGTATCGAGATGCCGGAGCTTGTCCGGATTGCGCACGACGTAGATGGCTGTGATCTGGCCACCCTCGATCGCCAGCGCCGTCGTCTGCAGCGTGTCCCCCTGCTCGAGCGTGACGAAGCCGGGCAGCCCATTGATCAGGCCGTATCGCACAAGCACCGACATGTCATTGGAAAAGAGCGATGCGAGCGACGCAAAGAGCCGCATCGCCTTGTCTGCGCCGCTGATGGGCTGCATGAGTGCCACCTTCTTGCCACCGCCGTCGGCATACACAACGACATCGGCGGCGAGCAGCGAACGCAACCGCTGCAAATTGCCGTCGCGCGAGGCCTGGTAGAAGGCGACGGCGATTTCGAGGCCGCGCTCCTTCGGCACGGCATAGCGTGGGCGGGCCGCACGCACGCGGGTCCGGGCGCGGCTGGCGAGCTGGCGGCAAGCCGCGGGCTCACGGCCCAGCGTCTCGGCAATCTCGTCAAAGCCGACGCCGAACACGTCATGGAGCAGAAACGCCGCACGCTCCAGCGGCGAGAGGCGCTCAAGCGCCATCATCAACGGCAACGTTACATCGTCGGTCACGTCTTCCTCCGCCTCGACGACGGGTTCGGGCAACCAGGGGCCAAGGTAGGTTTCGCGCTGGTTGCGAGCCGATTTCAGTTGGTCGAGCGCAAGGCGCGTCACGACGCGGCGCAGGAACGCAGCCGGCTCGCGCACCGCATCGCGCTCGGTGTGAAGCCAGCGCAAGAACGCTTCCTGAACGACGTCTTGTGCATCGGCGACCGAGCCGAGCATCCGGTACGCAACGCGGATCAGTTTGGGACGCAACGTCTCGAAGCTTGCCGCAGCGTCCTGGTCGGGGGTGAGGTCCACTGATTCTCCTTTGTCATCGGGTGGGTCCCATGCCATGACGAGATAGACCGGCGCAGTGTGACATCCCGCTCGCACGCAGCAGAGCGCCACTTCTGACGATTGCGGTGATGTGGCCATGAAAGCCGATGCTGCACTGCGATATCCCTTGCAACGCTGCATGCACATCGTTGCGCGAAACAAAATTTCAAAGCTCGCATATGCTTCTTACGAAATTCGGAAATGCGTGAGTCAGCGCGGTGCACCAGCGTGCGCTTTACCGCGTGGCCCGCTTGCTGCTGAGTCGCTCTTACCGACTGCCTGGAGACTGAAGACGCCATGCGTGTATCGCCATCGCCCGCCTTCGATGTGCCTGCCAATACCCTGTCAGCCCCGCCCGACCTCCTGCTGCACTACGACGCCGTACGGGCACAGTCCCTGGCCTTGGCTGCGCCGCTGTCGGATGCCGATGCCACCGTCCAGTCGATGGACGACGCCAGCCCCGCCAAGTGGCACCTCGCCCATACCACGTGGTTCTTCGAGGAATTCATCCTTGGCCCCAACGTGCCTGGCTACCGCTCACCGGACGCGCGCTACCGCTACCTGTTCAACTCGTATTACGAGACCGTTGGCGCGCGGCATCCGCGCCCGCGCCGGGGCATGCTCACGCGCCCGACACTCGATGAGGTGCGGGTCTATCGCGCGCATGTGGATGCGGCCATGCAGCGGCTGCTGGCTGAGGGCGTGTCGGTAGAGCTTGCCAGGTTGATCACGCTCGGGCTGCATCACGAGCAGCAGCACCAGGAGCTGCTGCTGACCGATTTGCTGCATCTGTTTGCGCAGAACCCGCTGTGTCCGGCTTACATGCAAACGCGGCCCGCACCTGTACGGGCCACCGGCGTGCAACCAGGCTGGGTTGAATTTCAGGGCGGCGCTGTGCAAATCGGCAAAACCGATTCCGGCGCCGATTTCATGTTCGACTGCGAAGGCCCGCGCCACACCGTCTGGCTGGAGCCCTACGCACTGGCCACGCACCCCGTCACCAACCGCGAGTGGATCGCGTTCATGGAGGACGGCGGTTATCGCCAGCCCACGCTGTGGCTGTCCGACGGCTGGGCTTGGGTGCAGCGCGAAGGCATCGACGCCCCGCTCTACTGGCGCGCCGGCACGGATGACGCAGATGACGCAGATGACGCAGAGGGTTGGCAGCAGATGTCGCTGCACGGTCTACAACCGGTTGACCCGGATGCGCCCGTCACGCACATCAGCTTCTACGAGGCTGACGCGTACGCCCGCTGGGTCGGCGCCCGCCTGCCTACCGAGGCCGAATGGGAGCACGCCGCAGAGGGGTTGCCCGTGCAGGGCAACTTCGCAGGCCGTGGCGCCTTGCGCCCGCTGCCCGACCACGGCGTCGCCGAAGCCGGCGGCCTGCGCCAACTTTTCGGGGATGTGTGGGAATGGACCGCCAGCCCCTATGGCCCCTACCCGGGCTTTCAGCCGGCCGAGGGTGCCGTGGGCGAGTACAACGGCAAGTTCATGTGCAGCCAGATGGTGCTGCGCGGCGGGTCGTGCGTGTCGCCCGAAGAGCATCTGCGGGCGACGTATCGCAACTTCTTCTATCCGCACCAGCGGTGGCAGTTCACCGGCGTGCGGCTGGCGCGGCGGGCATGAGGAGCATCAAGCCCGGCCGCATTTCGGCGGGTGCCTAGCGGTTGCTGTCGAACAGCATGTTGGTTGGGGTACCGATCGTATCCGGGCTACGCGGTGCCGCTGCAGCCGGTTTGGCTGCCGGCATCGGCGTTGGCGCGTCAGGCACCACAGGCTTGGCAGGCTGAGCAGTTGCCGCCGCTGGCGCCTGTACGGGAGCGGGCTTACCCGCCTGCTCCGCCAGCTTGCGCCGGCGCGATTCCAGCCCCGTCGCAATCTCGTCCTGGTGATACCGCTTGGCAAAGTCGATCACGTCCATCTTCTGCTGGTTGCGCAGGTTCATGTCCGCGCCTTCATCCAGCAGCAGCTTGACCGTGGTGATATGGCCGTTCATGGCTGCCATCATCAGCGGTGTCGTGGCATTCGGGCTTTCCGCGTCGATGTACGCGGCGTGGTCAAGCAGGTACTTGACGACGTCATCATGCCCATTGGTGGCGGCGTAGTGCAGCGCAGTCCAGCCGGTCTTGTTGACCTCCACCTCGTACGTTTCCACCATCAGCTTCACCATGGGCAGCAGGCCCTGGTAGGCGGCCATCATCAAGGCGTTCTCGCCGGCGGCGTTGGTGCGCTCGAAATCGATGTTCTTGGCGCGAATCAGCGCCGCAGCCACTTCGAGGTTCTTGTCCTTGAGCGCATCCACCAGCAGCGGCGAGCCTTCGCGCGTGTTCAGGTTCGGGTCGACACCCTGCGCGACGTACCGCTGCACCAGCACTGGCCGGTTGTATTCGACCGCAGCGCGCAGGTCGTCCTGCGGTGTGGCGAATGCGGCGCCCGACAACGCCACGGTCAGCCCAGCGGCCAATGCGATTTTCCTCATGCCATGCTTCAAGTTATCGCGGTATTGCATTGAATAGATTGAAGAAATTCTCAGTCGTTACACCGGCGATGCG
The DNA here is from genome assembly GCF_000801955.1 of Ralstonia sp. A12. Lineage (GTDB taxonomy): Bacteria > Pseudomonadota > Gammaproteobacteria > Burkholderiales > Burkholderiaceae > Ralstonia. Next base: position 64,602 of record NZ_JSZO01000001.1, on the reverse strand, counting down.
GTCCAGCGGTTCCCCGCGCAGCGTGGCAATGAACTCGCCCACGTGCCGCACGTACGCCGGCTCGTTAGTCTTGCCGCGAAACGGCACCGGCGCCAGGTACGGCGAATCGGTCTCGATCAGCATGCGATCCAGCGGCACCTTCTTGGCGGTTTCCTGCAGATCCACCGCATTTTTGAACGTGACGATGCCCGAGAACGAGATATAGAAGCCCAGATCCAGCGCGGCCTTGGCCACGTCCCAGCTTTCGGTAAAGCAGTGCATGACGCCACGCGCTGCTTGGGCGTCTTCTTCGCGCATGATGGCCAGCGTGTCATCCGCCGACGAGCGGGTATGGATCACCAGCGGCTTGCCGGTTTGCTTGGAGGCGCGGATATGCGTGCGAAAACGCTCGCGCTGCCATTCCATATCGGCCACGGTGCGATCGCCCAGGCGGTAGTAGTCGAGCCCGGTTTCGCCGATGCCGACCACACGTGGGTGATCGGCCAACGTCAGCAGGCGCTCCAGCGTGGGCTCTTCAATGCGCGTGCCTTCTTCAATATCCGCTTCGGCATCCGGGTGCACGCCCACCGTGGCGTACACGTTCGGCTCTTGCTCGGCGATCTCCAACACGCTCGGGAAGTCTTCCAGCGTGACGGAGATGCACAGCGCATGCGTGACGCGGTTCTCGCGCATGCGGGTCAGCAGTTCCGGCAGGCGCGCCCGGAGATCCGGGAAATTGATATGGCAGTGGGAATCAACAAACATCGAATAATCAGAAGGTTACGGCGCCAACTTCGCGCGCCGCATCAGGAAAAATCTCAGAGCGTTTGCGTGGGCCGCTGCGAGTTGATCTGCTTGCCCAGTAGCTCTTCGATCACGCGACGCAACACGCGGCACGGTTCGTCCTCACCCAGGTGCACGCCGATCCCCGGCGTCTTGTTGGGCGTGCCGACGGGCGTGATCCAGGCCACCTTGCCGGCCACTTGGTACTTCTGCGGACGGTCCAGCAACGACAGCACGAGGAAGACCTCTTCCCCGATGCGATAAGGGCGCTGGGTCGGCACAAAGATGCCGCCGTTCTTCAGGAAGGGCATGTAGGCGGCGTGCAGGCCAGCCTCATCCTTGATGGCCAGGGAGACGATGCCCGGGCGGGTTGGCGCATTGGGGGCGCCAGCAGCCATGCCGGGAGCGCCAGGGGTGACCGGTGTACCAGGCGTACGAAGAGGTGCAGTGCTCACAGAGGTTCCAGGAGTTCAGTGTCAGGCAGCCGGAAAGAGCTGCCGGTAATCCAGCAAAAGGCTTTCAATGACGAGCCGTGCGGCTAGCGGGTGCTGCTCGGTGCGGCGCCGCTCGGGCAAAGCACGCGCGAAACGTTCCAGGCGGTCCAGCGGGATGGTGTTTGCGCAGCGCTGCAATGCGTCGCGCTGCCCTGGGAAATACCGCGGGCGCCCCGCCAGCCGCGCCGCCATCAGATCAAAGACCCATCGGTGCATGGTACTGAGAACGGCTGGAACCGACAATTTCTGTAAATGATCGGCGGTGGCCAATGCGTCCAGCTTTGCGCCCTGACCAAGCTGTTCGAGCAAAAACTGCAACAGCGGCCGGTCTTCCGACTCGGCAGCCGCCAATGCGGCCAGCGGTGCGTTGCCGTATTCGGCCAGCAGGTTCTGTGCGTGCGGCACCCCCTGCCGCTCCAGCCATTGGCGTGCCGCCTCAGGTTGCGGCGGCTGCAGCGGAAACTGCCGGCAACGCGACAGGATGGTCGGCAGGATACGGTCGATGCGGTCCGTCACCAACAGGAAGACGGTGTCCTGCGGCGGCTCCTCCAGCGTCTTGAGCAGTGCATTGGCGCCTTCGGTCTGCAGCGCATCGAGCGGATACAGCACCACCACGCGCAACCCCGCCCGGTGCGTGCCCACGCCAATGGCTTCGATCAGGTTACGCACCTGCTCCATGCGGATGATCTTGCTGGGCGCCTTCTTCTTACCCTCGGCGTCTTTCTCCGTCTCAGGTGCCTCTTCCATGGCCTCGGGCCGCACAAGATGGAAGTCAGGATGGTTGCCCTGGGCGAACCAGTTGCAGGCCGCGCACGTACCGCATGGCTGGCCGTCGGCAGCAGGCGTGTCGCACAACAGGCCCTGCGCAAAGTGCATGGCGAAATCGCGCTTGCCGGTGCCGGCCTGGCCGTTCAGCAGGATGGCGTGCGGCAGCTTGGCTCGCATCGCCTGCAGGCGTGTCCAATCAGCTGATTGCCAGGGGTAAAGCATCATAAATCAATGGGTTGTGCTGGATTGTTGATGCGAAAACTCGCTGTGAAACCATTATTTCGGTATCGGAAATTGCTCGCGAAATCAAAGCGTTGCAAGCAATTGCTCTAAGTCTTTCTGGAGTTCAATGCGTTCGCGGTTGGCGTCCAGCACGACAAAGCGCCCCGGCTCGGCGGCGGCTCGGCGCAAGTATTCCGCGCGCGTGCGCAGAAAGAACTGGGCGGACTCCGCCTCGAACTTGTCGGGCGTGCGGGCATCGGCCAGGCGTGCGGCGGCAATCTCCGGGGCCAGGTCGAAGAGGATGGTCTTGGTCGGCTGCAGGCCCTGCTGCACCCATTGCTCCAGCGCTTCGAGCCGGTCGATGGCCAAGCCCCTGCCCCCGCCCTGGTAGGCGAAGGTGGCATCGGTGAAGCGGTCGGAGATGACCCAGTCGCCACGATCGAGAGCGGGTTGAATCACCTCGGCGATATGCTCGCGGCGGCTGGCGAACATCAGCAGCGCTTCGGTTTCCAGGTGCATGCGCTCGTGCAGCAACACTTCGCGCAGGCGCTCACCCAGGGGGGTGCCGCCTGGCTCGCGGGTGACAACCACCTTTTTGCCCTGCGGCGCGAGCTTTGCCTGCAACTGCTGGGCGAACCACGCCAGGTGCGTGCTCTTGCCCGCGCCGTCAATGCCTTCGAATGTGATGAACTTGCCGGTCATGGTTGGCCGCGCTGATATTTGTTGACGGCCCGGTTATGGTCCGTCAGGTTGGTCGAAAACTGGCTGCTGCCGTCGCCGCGTGCCACGAAGTACAGCGCATCGGACGTGGCCGGGTTCAGCGCCGCCTGCAGCGAGGCCATGCCCGGCAGCGAGATCGGCGTAGGCGGCAGACCAGCCCGTGTGTAGGTGTTATACGGCGTATCGGCCTGCAGGTCGCGCTTGCGCAAGTTGCCGTCGAATCCGGCACCGATGCCGTAGATGACAGTCGGGTCGGTCTGCAGCAGCATGTTCCTGCGCAAGCGGTTGACGAACACCGCCGCGATCATCGGCCGGTCGATCTTCTGGCCGGTCTCCTTCTCGATGATCGAAGCCATGGTCAGCGCTTCGTACGGCGTCTTGTACGGCAGGTCGAGCGGCCGCTTGGCCCAGGCGTCCGCCAGGCGCTTCTGCATGGCCTGGTAGGCATGGCGGTACAGTTCCACGTCAGAGCTGCCGCGGGCGAACAGATAGGTGTCAGGGAAGAACAAACCTTCCGGATTGGCCTCGGGCGCGCCGATCTTGCGCATCAGGTCCGCATCGGACAGGCCCACCGTGTCGTGTTTGAGCGCGGGCTCGGCATCCACCACCGCACGCATCTGGCGCATCGACCAGCCTTCAATGACGGTGACAACGTAGTGCGTGACCTCGCCGCGCGCCATTTTGTCGAGGATGGACAGCGGTGTGGCGCCCGTTTCCAGCTCATAGCCGCCAGCTTTCAGGCTCTTGGCATTGCCGGTGGCGCGCGCCACGAGCGAGAACAACTGCGGTTGCACGCCCACGCCCGCGCTGGCGAGCTGCTTGCCGACCGAGATCACGCTCGAGTTCGGCTTGATCACGACTTCCAGCGACGGGGCAGAAAGGCTCACCGGTTGCTGTGCCCACCACACCACGCCGCCTGCCGCAGCAAGCGCGATCAGGATCGCCAGAACAACCAGCCGTTTGAGAAAAGAGAACATTGCGTTTTGAATCTATGCGCGGAACCGCCCGACCATGGCCTTGCCCGCACTCTTGAAATGGGTTGAGAGGGCACAAACTGCCCTTCAGACAGCCTCATATAATACCGGGTCAACCTCAGGCAGCCTGCACACCATGAATGACGTTTTTCAGGATTTCGTCGATACGCTCAGCTTTCCGCCGCTCGACGTCCAATTTGACGCCGCCGCGCACGGCAGCGTGCTGTCTGCGCCAACCAATCTTGCGCGCATCGCCGTTGAAGGCGCCGATGCGGCCGAATTTCTCCATAACCAGCTGACCAACGCCGTGACGGGTTTGGGGCCAAACCAGGCACGTCTGGCCGGCTACTGCTCGCCCAAGGGGCGCTTGCTGGCGACGCTGCTGATGTGGCGCCAGGCCGATACGATCGTGCTGCAGGCTGACAAGCTGGTCGCCCCCGCACTCACCAAGCGCTTGTCGATGTTCGTGCTGCGCGCCAAGGCCAAGCTGCGGCCGATGGACGAGTTCATCGCCATCGGCGTCGCCGGGCCGGATGCAGCCGATGCCTTGCGCGAAGCCGGCGCCGTGCTGCCTGAATCGGACACCGGCGCGGACGCCATCTACGCCGTTGCACAGCAGCCAGCTACGGTGGGCCAGCAGGTTGGCGCCGTCATCCGCCTGCCTGACGCAAACGGCCGCCCGCGCTATCAATGGATGGTGCACGCCGAGCATTTCCAGCACGCATGGAAGACGTTGTCGTCGCGCCTGTCGCTGATTGGCACCGAGGTGTGGGATTGGCTGAGCCTGCAGGCAGGTGTGCCGCAAATCACCCTGCCCACGCAAGAGCAGTTCGTGCCGCAGATGGTGAATCTGGAGCTGCTGGGCGGTGTCGATTTCAAGAAGGGCTGCTACCCCGGCCAGGAAATCGTGGCGCGCAGCCAGTATCGCGGCACGCTCAAGCGGCGCATGCAGCGTGCACACGTACAGGCGCCCACCTCTGCCGGTGCCGAGGTGTACAGCGCGGCCGATCCGAACCAGCCGTGCGGCATGGTCGTCAACGCCGCGATGGCGCCAGACGGCGGTACTGACCTGCTGGTCGAGCTGAAGCTGGATGCGCTCGATACCGTCATCCACCTTGCCACATTTGATGGCCCGGTGCTGACGCTGCAGAACCTGCCGTACACGATTCCCGTGGCGCAAGACGCCTGACGCGCCCAAGCACCTCATAGCGGACACCCACCATGGCTGACCACCTGTTCGTCTACTTCCGCATCGCCGAGCGCGACGCTGCCACTGCCCTGCCGCGCTGGCAGCGCTGGCTCGACACCGTGGAAGAAGCGACAGGCGTGACCGGCACCGTCATGCGCCGGCCCGAACTACGCGACGGCCAGGCCACGTGGATGGAGTGCTATCACGACATCCCGCCCGCCTTTGCCGCCACGCTGGCCGGCCTGTGGGAGACCGGCGGCCCGCGTGAATTTGTCGCGGGCGAGCGCCATGCAGAGCTTTTCGTCGATCTAGAAAATGGCTAACTGCGCGGCTAGCGACGTACCCACGTAATCGTCATCGCAAAAGTCCGGCTGGCTGCTATGCTTGGCCGAAGCCCTCGCGACACAGGTCGTCACATTGACCACTCGCGCGGCATGTTCAAAGGAAGTGCTCATGTGTTTGATTCTCACGGCCTGGCACGCCCACCCCGCCTATGCGCTGGTGGTGGCCGCCAACCGGGACGAATTCTATGACCGCCCTGCCGCGCCGCTGGCGTGGTGGAGCGATGCGCCCAACGTGCTGGCTGGGCGGGACCTGGCCCAGGTGGTCGGCCACGCAGGCACGTGGATGGGGATGACACGCGACGGCCGCTTTGCCGCGCTGACCAACTACCGCGCGCCGTCCGAGCGCCGCCCGGATGCGCGTTCACGCGGCGAGTTGGTCTCCAATTTTCTGATGGCCGAAGAGGCGTCGATCCCGGCGTATCTCGACAGCCTCACCGCGCGCGACCGCGCCTACAACGGCTACAACCTGCTGACCGCCACGCGCGACGAACTCTGGTGGACCAGCAACCGCGCAGATGCCCCGCGCAAGCTGGCGCCCGGCGTGTATGGGCTGTCGAATGCCTTGCTCGACACGCCGTGGTTCAAGGTGCGCCACCGGATGGCGGCGTTTGCCGAAGCGCTGGCTGCGGATACGGGCCGGCACGGCAACGCGCTGGACGTGGCGCGCTACATCAATCTGATGGCTGAGACACGAGAAGCTCCCACGCGCTCCCTACCAGCAACCGGCGTGGCGCCTGAGTGGGAGAAACTGCTGTCTGCTGCGTTCATCCGCTCGCCGCGCTATGGCACGCGTGCCACCACCGTACTGCGTATCCGCCACGACGGCTGCTTCGACGTGACCGAACGCCGCTTCGATGCACAAGGCCAGATTGGCGAGACGCGCTACCTCGGCGTGCTCGATACCGTCACGCACGCCGATACGTAAGCCCGGCCACACGAGCTACGCCTGCTCTTGCACGGCGTCCGCTTCCGTAAAGCCATAACCACCCGGGCGCAGCGCCGAATGCTCGCGCTTGGACTGCACCAGCGGATAGAACATCTGCGCAGTCCAGCGCTCCTCCCCGAACAGCACGTCATCCTGCAGGCCGATCTGCGCGGGGTACTTGCGCGTGATGTGGGCGGTGCCGAACAGCACATCCCAGAAGAACAGCAGGTTGCCGAAATTGCCTTTGTAGTGGCCAATGCCGTCTGCGTTAGTGAGCGCGTGGTGCGCCCAGTGCGTGGCCGGCGTGGAGATGGTGCGCTCAACCACCCACATCAGCGGGCGCAGTGCACGGATGCGGTACAGCGGCGCGTCCCACGGCCAGGCACAGTGCGCGCCGAGAATGACTGCCACCTTCACCACCAGATACACCCCGTAGACGCTGCCGAACCCCAGGTACACCGCCACGCCGCCAATCCACAGGCCCGGCATCATCAGGTAGTAGAAGAAGTTGTTGCGGTACGTGATGCGCACGCTCATGTACGACGAGCTGTGGTGCGCACGGTGCAGCGGCCACAGCAGCGGCGAATGCGAGGCGCGGTGCCAAAGGTACTGTGTGAGGTCATCACCGATCAGCAGCAGGCCCGTCATCGCCCACCAGGGCAGATTGGCCCAGGCGTTGTGCTGCGCAGGCATCAGCCAGTTACACAGCGCGTTACTGCCAAGCAGCGCAATCGGCTGAGTGACGGCAACCAGGCTGACGAACATCAGCACTTCCAGCCACGCGTCGTTGGCGGTGGCCTTGCCACTGACACTGGCCTGGTAGCGCCGGGTGACGAACTCCATGGCGCCAAAGCCCAGGATGCAGGCGCTGATCAGGAGCAGTTGCTGCTGTGAACTCATCGGGGTGTCTCCTCGCTTTTGTTGCGAATTCTTGTGGAGACAAGCCTAGGAGTGTCGATTCAATGCGTCCAATGCATAATGAACATCCGTTCAATGCAATGGACGCAACACCATGGATTTACGCCGTCTGAGCCACGTCGTTGCCCTGGCCGACACCCTGCACTTCGCCCGTGCTGCCGAGCTGGCGCACCTGAGCCAGCCCGCCTTCAGCCGCAGCATCCAGGCCATTGAGGATGACCTTGGCATCCGCCTGTTCGACCGGGACGTGGGTGGCGTGCGGCCCACTGCCGCGGGTGAATTCGTGATCGCTCGCGGACGCAAGCTGCTGTTCGAGGCGCGTTGCCTACAGCGCGACGTGGATCTCTACCGCGACAGCCAACTGGGCGACACCGCCTTCGGCGTGGGACCGCTGCTGACCGCCACCCTGATGCCGCAGGCACTGCGTGAGTTGCGGCAGCAGCATCCCCAGGTGGCGCTGCGCATGGAAGTCGGCAACTGGGTGCAGTTGCTGGAAAGCCTACGTACGGAGAGCATCGAGTTCTTCGCCGCCGATGTGCGCGATATGCCGAAAGATGCCGCGCTGGATATCCAGCCGATCGGCGGCCAGCCACCTCACCTGTATGTGCGGGCCGGCCATCCGCTGGCGGAGCGCGAACACACGCTGCGCGAAGTCTGGGAATACGGCATTGCCGTGCCGAAGCTGCTGAGCCCGTCCAAGGTGGAACTGGCCGCTCTGTTGGGCCTGCCAGCAGGACAGGAAGCCAGCATCGCGCTCGAATGCGACAACTACGGCGTGCTCAAGACAGTGGCACTCACCACCGACACCGTGCTGGGGGCAACGGACGCTGCGGTACGGGAGGAGTTGGAGTCCGGTGCGCTCATACGGCTGGCAGTGAAGGGTTGGCTATCGCCGCCGTCAATTACCGGGATTGTGCGGTTGCACGGCAGAACCGCATCGCCGGCAGCGCAGGCGGCCATCGCAGCGATTGTGCGGGCCGCCGTGGCAATCAACGTGTAAGCACGCGGCGCATGGTCCAGTGCGGAATGCCTGCCTCCTCAAACTCCTCGCCCTCGGCCGCGAAGCCGGCGCGGGTGTAGAACGGCATGGCGTGGGTTTGCGCGTTCAGGATCAGTTCGGGGTAACCGAGCGACTTGGCCTTGTCGATCAACGCATCCAGCACGCGCGCGCCAACGCCCGTACCGCGCGCTTCCTTGCGCACCGCCATGCGGCCGATATGGCCGTCAGGTAGCAGACGGCCGGTGGCAACCGCACGGCCAGCCGTGTCACGTGCCAGGGCGTGCCAGCACTGGTCGTCCCACTCATCCCATTCAAGTTCGACGGGCACGCCCTGCTCAATGACAAACACGTCGTAGCGGATGGCGCGCGCGTCTTCGCGCACGGCATCCCAGCGGTCGACTTCAACACCAGCAAGCGGGCGGATAGATTCAGGGGCAGTCATGCTCAGTTTTCAGAATTCAGGCTTCAGGACTTCAAAATTGAGAATGCGATCGCGCAGCGTGTCGGGAATCGGCGCGGAGGTCTGCGTCGCCGGATCGGCGCACACATAGATGACTTCGCCGGTAACGAGGTGCTCGTCTGCGCGATACATCTCGATGATAAAGCGCATGCTGGAGCGGCCCAGGCGCGCGACGCGGCAGCGCAGATCCAGCTCATCATCAAAGCGCGCGGACGCATGGTATTCGAGCGTGGATTTGACCACGTAGAAATCGACACCAAACGTATCCACCACATCCAATGGATACCGCACGCCGATGCTGCGCCAGTACTCGGTAATGCAGACATCGACATACAGCAGGTAGTGGCCGTTGAAGACGATGCGCTGCGCATCCACTTCGGCCCAGCGCACGCGCAGCGGCGTGCTGTGGCGGAAATCCTCGATCGCCATGCCGGTCTCCTCTCGTTATGGCTTATTCAGTCACGGTGCCGAAAGCGCGGCGCAGCGCGTCGGCAGCATCCCGGTGCGCGTCTTCGACGGCCGGCACGAAGCGGCCGATCTTGAAGAAGTCGTGGATCATGCCTTCGTAGATCTTGAGCTCGACCGGTACCTTTGCGACGCGCAGTTTGTTCGCGTAGCCGATGCCGGCATCGCGAATCGGGTCGAAGCCCGCCACGGCAATCCACGCGGGGCACACACTGCTCACGTCTGCGCCGTGGCCGCCCGCGTCCAACGGGGCGAAACGCCAGTCGTCACGGTCGGCATCGGTGCGCAGGTATTGCGAGAAGAACCAGTGGATCATCTCCTGCGTGAGCAGATAGCCCTCGGCGAATTCGCGGTGCGACGAAGTGGTCTCGCGTGCGGTGGTGCCGGGGTAGATCAACAGTTGCAGCACGGGCTGAAAGCCACAATTGCGAGCTTCAATGGCCGTGACAGCGGCCAGCGTACCGCCCGCGCTGTCGCCACCGAATGCGATGCGCGTGGGGTCGGCGCCGATCGTGGCGGCTTCATCGAACACCCACTGCAGCACGTCGAAGGCGTCGTTTGCTGCGGTCGGGAATTTCCAATCCGGCCCGAGCCGGTAATCGACCGACAGCACCATCGCGCCAGACTTGACCGCGAGCGACCGGCAGAGCTGGTCGTGCGTCTTGATGCTGCCCACCGTGAAGCCGCCGCCATGGAAGTACACCAGCAACGGTAGCGGATCGGCCCAGCTTGCCTCGCGCGCCGCGTACGTGCGGATCGGAATGACATAGCCATCGCGCGCCGTGACCGTCAGGTCATGCACAGCCTCCAACGGGATGGTCGGGATGTCGACAATGGGGCTGCTCTTTTCGTAGGCGATCTTGGCGTCGGCGGGGTCGAGCGCATTCAGCGGCGGACGCTTGGCACGCGCCACCAGATCGAGCAACTGGGCAACGTGCGGGTCGAGAGACGGGGACTGCATGAGGGCGTTAACTGAACGATCGTTCTAATTTGGCTATCATCGGAGTATCCATTGAACCACGCCCGCAGGACAAGACGGGCGATGCAGACAACACCATCCGGAGACAACGCATGGCCCTCATCTTCTATCTCACCCACGTTCACCTTGGCTTTGGCACGGTCAACGAACTGAAAAGCGAATGCGCTCGCGTCGGCATCCGCCGGCCGATGATCGTGACGGACAAGGGGGTGGCTGCCGCGGGCCTCGCCCAGCGCGCCATCGATGCCACGGGCGGCTTACCCGTCACGGTGTTCGACGAGACGCCATCCAACCCGACCGAGGCGATGGTGTTGAAAGCCTCTGCGCAATACAAGGACGCGGGCTGTGATGGGCTGATCGCCATCGGTGGCGGCTCGTCGATCGACCTGGCCAAGGGCATCGCCATTGCGGCGACGCACCCGGAGCCACTCACCACCTACGCCACCATCGAGGGCGGCAGCACGAAGATCACGGAAGCGGCGGCGCCGCTGATCGCCATTCCCACCACCGCCGGCACCGGCAGCGAGGTGGCGCGCGGCGCGATCCTCATCCTAGAGGACGGTCGCAAGCTGGGTTTCCACTCTTGGCATCTGCTGCCCAAGTCGGCCATCTGCGACGCTGAGTTGACGCTCGGCCTGCCGCCAGCGCTCACGGCGGCCACCGGCATGGATGCCATCGCGCATTGCATTGAGACCTTCCTCGCCCCAGCCTTCAACCCGCCCGCTGACGGTATCGCGCTGGACGGTCTGGAGCGTGCCTGGGCCAACATCGAGCGCGCCACGCGTGATGGCGCCGACCGCGATGCGCGGCTGAACATGATGAGTGCCTCGATGCAGGGCGCGATGGCGTTTCAGAAGGGGCTGGGGTGCGTGCATTCGCTATCGCACCCGCTGGGCGGCGTGAAGGTGAATGGCAAGACCGGACTACACCACGGCACGCTCAATGCGGTGGTGCTGCCGGCGGTGCTGCGCTTTAACGAGACGGCGGAAACGGTGGTGCGGGACAACCGCTACGCGCGTATGCGCCGCGTGATGAACCTGCCGGCTGGTGCGGACCTCGCCCAGGCCGTGCACGACCTGACGGCGCGCCTGGGCCTGCCGACTGGCCTGCGTCAGATGGGTGTGCCGGATGATGCGCTGGAGCACGTGGTGGAAGGTGCCCTGCTCGACCACTGTCACAAGACCAACCCGCGCATCGCCACGGCAGATGACTACCGCCGCATGCTGGCGGAGTCGATGTAAGCGGGAACGTTACGAAACGAATGGCCGGATCAGCGCAGTGATGCGCTCCGGCTGTTCGTGCACGACCCAGTGCGTGCCGTTGGGAATGCGCTCCAGGCGCATATCCGGAATGAAGCGCTCCAGCCCGTTGAGCAGGCCCTTGGGCAACGCCATGTCCATCTCACCCCAGATCACCAGCGTGGGCATCTTCACGACAAACGCCTCCGGCGGCATCTGATCGATGCGCAGCGGCGCAGTACCTTCGGTGGGCGGGTGCAAAGGCGAGGCGCGGTAGTAGTTCACACCGCCTGTCAGGCCATGCGAGCCGCCCTCACCCGGTCGGCTCCAGGCTGCGTGATAACGCGCTCGCACCTCTGGCGTGAACCACTCGGCCACGGGCTGGCCCATGCCATGGAAGAAACCTTCGAGCTTCTCGAATTCGTTGGCGGCCAGCGCCTCTTCCGAGCCCGGCTGGCGCAACCAGTTCATGTATGCCGACGAAGCCTGCTGCGCTGGATCGCTCAGCAGCGCATTCGCAAACACCCACGGATGCGGCGAATTGACGATCACCAATCGCTCAACCAACTCCGGATGCTGGATGGCAAGGTTCCAGCAGATCGCCCCACCCCAGTCATGCGCGACCACGATGGCACGTTCATACCCCAGCGCCGTGATGAACTGCGCTAGATCCTGCACCAGCAGCTTGGGGCGATACGCCTCCACCGCTGCCGGCTTGCTCGACAGGTTGTAGCCGCGCATGTCAGGCGCCACGGCAAAGTGCGTGTCGCTAAAGGCCGCGAGCTGTGCCTCCCACTCGTACCAGAACTCCGGAAAGCCGTGCACGAACAGCATCAGCGGCGCACCGCGCTTGCCGGCGCTGGCGTAGTGCAGCCGCGTGCCGTTGGGCAGATCGGCGAACTGCGATTCGGCGATGGTGACTGATGATGCGGCAGCCGTTGCTGTAGTCATGGCGATTCCGGAGTCGTGGAAATGGAGTTACCCGCGCAACGCATCCACCAGACGCGCACGCACGTCCGGCTTGCCCTCGAACGGATCCGACGGGTTGCGTTGCGAGACGATGTCTTCAAAGCGATGCTGTACCGGTGCAAGTGCGTGCGGGTGCGAGTAGATGTAAAAGCCCGCGTTGCGGATTGCGTCAAAGGTCATCTGGCCAACCTGCTCGGCGGTGACTTTGCCGGAACTGACGGCTTTCTCCGACATGGCGCGCGAGACCAACTGCGACTTGGTGGGCGGCGCTGTATTGGCCAGATCCTGCGGTCGATTGCGGTCCGACTGCGTGATGCCGGTCGGCACAAAGTACGGGCACAACACCGAGCAATGGATCTGCTCGGTCACCAGGCTCAAGTCCTGATACAGCGATTCCGACAGCGCCACCACCGCATGCTTGGACACGTTGTAGATGCCCATGGCCGGCGCGTTCAGCAGCCCCGCCATCGATGCCGTATTGACGATATGGCCTTCGTACGACGGGTCTTTCTTGGCGGCTTCCAGCATCAGCGGTGTGAAGATGCGCACGCCGTGAATCACGCCATGCAGGTTCACGCCGAGCACCCAATCCCAGTCACGTTCGGAGTTCTCCCAGATCAGGCCACCGGCGCCCACACCTGCGTTGTTGAACAGCAGGTTGACCTTGCCGAACGTCTTGATGGCCGCATCGGCCAGCGCCCGCACGTCTTCCACCTTCGACACGTCGACGCGCAGACCGATCACTTCCACGTCCTGCGCCTGGAACTCGGCAATGGCGGCGTCCAGTGCATCTTGCTGGATATCGGCCAGCACCAGCTTCATGCCCAACCCGGCAGCGATCTTGGCGAACTCCTTGCCGAAACCCGACGCACCACCCGTAATGACGGCCACGCCGCCTGCGAATTGCTTCATACGTGTCTCTCTCGTGTTGTTGTCATGAAAGGCGATCAAAGCGGCAATGCCCGCGTGTCCAACGCCTAGCTTGCAGCTTCAACCTTGCGCACGGCGTAACCCACGCGCGGGAAATACACCACCACCTGGCCGACACGTGCGTCTTCGCGCAGCACGCCCACCGTGTCGCGGGTGGAAACGATCAGTTCACCTTCGATTGGGTCGACACCGTAGTCGACTGCAGCCACCGTCACGCGCGTGCCCTTCGGCAGGCCGTAGCGCTCGTCGAATGGCGCATTCGGTTCGGTCAGTGCGCGTGGCGTGGCAGCCTTGGCGACGTCGAGCGCTTCAGCCGGTGTCATCGGCTGGGCTTGCGAGTGCCCAAGCGCGGCGACGCGATGCATCCACGCCACGACCTCCGGATGGGCGTCCAGAATGCCCGCCACGCCTGTCGCACGGCGGATGAACCACAGGCAGTGATAGACGGAGAAGTCAGCCACCGTCGGCTGCTCGCCGAATAGGAAGATGTGCTCACCGGTGGCGAGTTGTCGCTCCAGTTGTGCGAGGAAGACATGCAGCGTGGACGCGGCCTCCTGCGGCGGCGTGCGCAGGCCGGTACCACCTGCGCGCATGGCCTTGCGGTCTTCCACGAAGGCTTTGACGAATTCCTCTGGCATGCTGCCGAACAGACTTTGGAAGCCCGCCGGTTGCATGACAAAGGTGGCCGACGCCCAGAACAGCGTCGTATCGGCCCATTGCGCCATGGCAAACACCGCTGCCGCATGTTCGGACGGCACGAGCCTGGGCAGGGGGTGAATCGACTCCAGCACCTGCGCGATCAACGCGGTATCGCAGTAGATATCCGCGCCGATCTGCAGGAACGGCGTGCGCCGGTAGCCACCGGTGAGCGGCATCACATCCGGCTTGGGCAAGATCACGGGTACCGTGACGGACTTCCACGGCTGGTCCTTGTAGCCGAGGATCAAACGCACCTTCTCCGAAAACGGCGACGTGGCGTAGTGATGCAGGATCAGATCCGTCATGGGTGCTCCAAAAGGTTGCGAGGCCGATCAGTCGAGCAGATCGGGTTGTTCCTTGACGATGCGGGCGTATAGCGGCTGGAACTGGAACCACCCTGCCTGTGCCGAGCCAACGATGGAATACGCCTGCCGCGCGGCCGCATCGGAAATCGTGCGCGGTGCCTCGCCCGTGCGCGCGCCTGCGGCTTCGGCCAGCAGCTGCACCTGGCAGGAGCGCTCCATGGTGATGAACCACCAGGCAGCCTCGTCGACCGTCTTGCCGACCGTCAGCAGGCCGTGGTTCTGCAGGATGGCGGCCTTGTTGTCGCCGAGTGCTTCGGCAATGCGCTGGCCCTCATCCAGCTCGACTACCACGCCGCCGAAATCGTCATACACCGCATGATCGCCATAGAAGGCGCACACGTCTTGCGTGAGCGGATCGAGCTTGCGACCGAGCGTCGACCACGCGCGCCCGTACGTGCTGTGCGAGTGCGCAGCAGCCACGGCATCGGGCCGCGCCTGATGCACGCGCGAGTGAATGGCAAAGGCGGCAGCGTTGACGGGATAGTCGCCCTCAACAACGTTGCCATGGTGATCGCAGCGGATCAGGTTCGACACCGTCACCTGGCTGAAATGCACGCCGAACGGGTTCACCCAAAAGCTGTCTTGGTGCTCTGGATCGCGCGCCGTGATGTGCCCGGCTACGCCTTCATCGAAACCGAATTTGGAGAACAGCCGGAATGCTGCTGCCAGACGCTGCTTGCGATGCAGGCGCTCTTCGGCGACGGTGGCGAATTGCGGCGGACGCGGCAGATTGCGATAGCGGGCAGCGGCCTCGGGGCTGAGGCTGGCCGCCATGTCATCAGGCCGCTTGGCGTGGGCGGTATCGGGTGCGTTCATGGTGTCTCCTTCACGCAGTCGTTGTGGGTGGAGCCATTCTGTGGGGGCCTTCATCCCGCGGACTGTCAAGCGATTGACAGTCCGCACATCAACGTTAAAACGTCAGACCAGCTTCACGAGTTGCTTGCCGAAGTTCTTGCCCTTGAGCAGGCCCATGAAGGCTTCCGGCGCACTGGCCAGACCGTCTGCCACGCTCTCGCGGAACTTCAGCTTGCCCTGCGCCACAAAGCCGCCCAGCTCGCGCAGTGCTTCCGGCCACACGTCCATGTGTTCGGAGACGATGAAGCCCTCGATGGTCAGGCGCGATACCAGGATCAGTTGCGGGTTCTGCAGCGGCAGCGGCTGGCCGTCGTAACCGGCGATCATGCCGCACATGGCGATACGGCCGAAGGCGTTCATGCGTGACAGCACGGCATCCAGGATCGAGCCGCCGACGTTTTCAAAGTACGAGTCGATGCCGTCGGGCGTGGCTTCCTTGAGCATCTGGTACAGCTCCTTCGAGTCCTTGGCAGCCTTGTAGTCGATGCAGGCATCAAAGCCCAACTCGTTGACCACGTAGTCGCACTTGTCCTTGCCACCGGCAAAGCCCACGGCGCGGCAGCCCTTGAGCTTGGCAAGCTGGCCGACCACGCTGCCCACGGCACCCGAAGCAGCGCTCACGGCCACGGTCTGGCCGGGCTTCGGCAGCATGATCTTGTTCAGGCCGTACCACGCCGTCACACCGGGCATGCCCACCGAGCCCAGATACGCCGACAGCGGAATGTGGCGCGTATCCACCTTTTGGATGCCGCGGCCATCGGACACGCCCACTTCCTGCCAGCCGAACATGCCGACCACGTTGTCGCCCACGGCAAACGACGGGTTCTTCGATGCTTCCACCACGCCCACGGTGCCGCCGATCATGACTTCATCGAGCGGCTGCGGCTGCGCATACGACTTGCTGTCGTTCATGCGGCCGCGCATGTACGGATCGAGCGACAGGAAATGGTTGCGCACCAGCACCTGGCCGTCCTGCAGCTCGGGGATGTCAGCCGTCTCCAGACGGAAGTTGTCCGGCGTCACGGCACCCTGCGGGCGGGAGGCCAGAACAATGCGTTGATACGTCTTCGACATAAATGCGCTCCTAGGTATTCGAGTAAATCACTTCTGATGCATGAAGAATTCGGCCAGCGCGCCGAACGCCGGCAGCGTGATCGGGTCGTTGGCGCCATTGGCGGCAATGGGGTGCGAGGCGTAGCGCACGATGGTCATCTGGGCCACCGGATCAATATAGATGGCCTGACCATGGATGCCGCGCGCCTCGATGGCGTGGTGGCTGTTGTTCGAGATCCACCACATGTCGCGGTACGACCAGCCCGGCAGCGTGGCATAGCCTGCCTTGGCAAACTTGGCCGGATCTCCACCTTTGTGGATGTCATCGATCACGCTCTTGGGCAGGATCTGTTTGCCGTTGAAGCGGCCGCCGTTGCGGATCATCTCGCCAAAGCGGGCCAGGTCGGGAAGTGTCGTGCTCAACCCGCCGCCGCCAAACTCCGTACCGATGCTGTCCAGTGAGAAGTACGCGTCGCTCTGCGCGCCCATTGGCTGCCAGATGCGTTCGGACAGTAGCGCTGCGGTCGACTTGCCTGATGCGCGGCGCACGATCCAGGCCAGCACCTCGGCGTTGACGGTCTTGTAGGCAAACGCCTCGTCGTGCTGGCCTTCCTTGTGCGTCGTGACCAGGTACTCGTAGAAGCTGCCCGGGCCCTTATAGTCAGCCGGGCGCGGCAGTACGCCGCCAGCGCGTGCATACGTCCAGATATCGGCGTTCGGGTCGGCGTAGTTCTCGGAGAAGCGCACGCCAACCGTCATGTCCATCACCTGGCGCACAGTGGCGTCGCCATAGGCGCTGTCCTTCAATTCGGGCACGTACTGCGTAACGGGTGCCGCCGGGTCGAGCTTGCCGTCTGCCACCAGCGTGGCCGCCAGCGTGCCGACAAACGATTTCGTGACCGACATGGCGATGTGCTGCGTGTGTGCATCGAGCGCGCCAGAGTAGCGCTCGTACACCACCTTGCCCTTGTGCATGACGAGAATGCCGTCGGTGTACGTGAGCTTCAGCATCTCGGCAAAGGTGCGACGCGTGCCGCCGGCATCGGTGAAGAGCACGCCGTCGATATCCTGCTCGGCACGGGGCAGCTTGCTCACCGCGCCGTCGCCGCGCCAGATCACGCGCGTGGGCAGAAACTCTCGCACATGGCTGAAGCCGTAACGCGTGCGCGGGAACATATTGCCCGCCATATCGAAGCGGATGATGCGATCGGGTGGTGGCGGAAAACCCTGCATCCAGCCCATCTTGTTCGGGTCGGATTCGTCCGCGGTGAGCGGCTTCTGCATGGGCGGCTTCGGTGCCGGCGGCGCCAGCACGGTGGTCGGTGCACCTGCGGCAGGCGCATCAGCCGGCGCGGAATTGGAGGCGCATCCTTCCAGGGTCATGGTCAGTCCGGTGCAGCAAAGCAGAGTGATGGCAAGGGCAGACGCCCTCCGCCGCGCGAGTTGTTGCATGGTTGTCTCCGTGATTGCTTTTTTTTATGGACCGGGCCTGACTGCCTGCCCGGCCGGCCGGCGTGCAACTGGGTACTGCAACTGCGGTATGTGTAGATCAGCCGTCCGCGCCCGCTTGTGGGGCCGATTCGGGTGTGCGCGGCGGCGGCATGCGCTTGACGAACTTGAACGTGCCCGAACCGCGCGCGACGAGCTTGCCGTCGTCATCCCTCACCTCACCTTCACAGAAAGCCATGGTGGTGGACTGATGCACACAACGCGCGCTGGCCTTGAGCGTGCCACGCCCGGGCTGCATGAACGCCGTCTTCATCTCGATCGTCACCACGCCGCGGCCATGCACGTCTGCTGAGCGACCGGCCATGGCCATCGCCACATCGAGCATCGTCATGGTCACGCCGCCGTGGGCCATTTCCCAGCTATTCATGTGCTGGGCCTCGAGGGGGAGTTCGACGATGCCCTCGCCGCCTTCCGCCTTCAGGCAGCGCATGCCCAGAAGCTTCAGGAAAGGAATCTCGATCGGAAAACCGTTGTTGTCTGCGCTCATGCTGCGTTCAATGGAGTGAAAGCCAGCCGAAATTAGACCACGCTCACGCCGCCGTCGACGGCCAGGATCTGCCCGGTGATGTGCTTGGACGCATTGGAAGCGAACAGCGCGGCCACGCCCTTGAGGTCTTCCTCGTCGCCAATGCGGTGCAGCGGGGTCTTCTCCGACAGCTTGTCCACGCCCAGCTTTTCCAGCGAGCCGCGCGTCATCTTCGAGGGGAAGAAGCCCGGGGCGATCGCGTTGACGGTGATGTTGTGCTCCCCCCATTCGCCTGCCAGCGCGCGCGTGAAATTGACCACTGCGCCCTTGCTGGTGTTGTAGGCGATGGTGTCGAGCGAGCCCGGCGGGTTGCCCTTCAAGCCAGCAATCGATGCCACGTTGATGATCTTGCCGTACTTGCGCGGAATCATCGACCGCTTGCCGATCTGCTGGGAGAGCAGAAACAGGCCACGGATGTTCAGGTTCATCACCTTGTCCCAGGCTTCGACCGGGTGGTCTTCGGCCGGAGCACCCCAGGTGGCGCCCGCGTTGTTGACCAGGATGTCGATATGACCCAGCTTGGCGAGTGCCTCGTCAGCCAGGCGCTGGATGTCCGCTTCGACCGCGCCATCTGCGGCAATCCAGTCGGCCTCGATACCGAGCGACTTCAGGTGCGCCTGCGCTTCCTTCAACTCATCGGCCTTGCGCGCCGACAGCACGATGCGTGCGCCCTGCTCACCCAGCGCCTCGGCAATCTGCAGGCCGAGCCCACGCGAGCCGCCGGTGATCAGCGCCGTCTTGCCTGAAAGATCAAACAGATGCTTGAGCGTACCCATGGTGTCTCCTATGTATCGTTGTCTTAGTTAGAACCAAGCGTCCTGCATATCCAGCGTGGTCGTGTCGAGCGAGCCCAGCAGCACGATCTGCGGGTCGATCTTCGGCAGTTCCCACTGGAAGAAGTAGCGCGCGGCCTGCAGCTTGCCGCGATAGAAATCGGCGTCCTCGCCTTGCGCATTCAGCAGTGCCTTGGCAGCAGCCAGGGCCTGCTCCAGCCAGATCCACGCAATGACGACGTGGCCGAAGGCCTCCAGATACACCGATGCGTTGGCCAGCGTCACACGCGGGTCGCCAGCGGCCCACAGCGTCTGCGTAACCTTGGCCAGCTTTTGCGTAGCCATGCCGAGTGCGCGGCCGTAGCTGATCAGCGCTTCATCGCCGGACTCCAGCGCGCGGCCGACGGTGGCCTGCACGCGCTCGCCGAGTGCTGCAAACGCGGCGCCGTCCTGCATCACAACCTTGCGGCCCAGCAGGTCGAGGCCCTGGATGCCGTGCGTGCCTTCGTGGATCGGGTTCAGGCGGTTGTCGCGGTAGAACTGTTCGACGTTGTATTCGCGCGTGTAGCCATAGCCGCCGTGCACCTGGATCGCCAGGCTGTTGGCCTCCAGGCACCACTGCGACGGCCAGCTCTTGGCGATCGGGGTGAGGATGTCGAGCAGCAGGCCGAGCTTGGTACGCTTGGCGACATCGCCAGCGCTTTCCGCACCGCGCTCTTCGTCGACGAGCTTGGCGCAATACAGGTTCAAGCCGAGCGCACCTTCCACATAGGCCTTCTGCGCCAACAGCATGCGACGCACGTCAGCGTGATCGACGATGCGGATTTGCGGGGAGGCCGCATCCTTGCCCGACGGGCCGACCGGGCGGCCTTGCGGGCGATTGCGTGCGTAATCCACCGCATGCAGATAGCCGGTGTAGCCCAGCATCGTCGCGCCCATGCCAACGCCGATGCGCGCCTCGTTCATCATGTGGAACATGCACGCCAAGCCCTTGTGCGGCTCGCCGACGAGGTAACCAATGGCACCGGCGCGCGGCTGGCCATCCGCACCCTTCGGGCGGAATTGCGTGCCCTCGCCAAAGTTCAGCAGGCAGTTGGTCGTGCCGCGATAGCCCATCTTGTGGTTCAGGCCGGCCAGCACCACGTCATTGCGCTCACCCAGCGAGCCATCTGCATTGACGAGGAACTTGGGCACGATGAAGAGCGAGATGCCCTTCACGCCCGGGATCAGTTTGCCATCCGGCCCGGGGATCTTCGCCAGCACGAGGTGGACGATGTTGTCCGACAGTTCGTGCTCGCCGGCGGAGATCCACATCTTGTTGCCGGTCAAGCGGTATTGCTGGCCCAGCGGCGATTCACCTTCGTATTCCGCACGCGTAACGACATCCGACAGCGACGATCCGGCTTGCGGTTCCGACAGGCACATCGTGCCGTAGAAGCGGCCTTCCATCTCGGGCTGCACGAACGTCTCGATCTGCGCGGGCGTGCCGTGTGCAAGCAGCAGGTTCGCGTTGCCGATGGTAAGGAACGGATACGAGCTGGTGCCGACGTTGGCGGCCTTGAAGAAGCCGAAGCCGGCTTTCTCGACCACGGTCGGCAGTTGCATGCCGCCGCGTTCAAAGTCTTGCCCAGCGGCCATCAGACCCGCCTTGTTGAAGGCATCCAGCGCCACCTTCACTTCGGGAATGATGTGGACCGTGGTGCCGTCAAAATGCGGCTCCTGCTGGTCGTTCTTCTTGTTGTGCGGAGCGAAGAGATCCGTCGCGATGCGCTCGCAGGTATCGAGCGCAGCGTCGAAGGTTTCGCGGGAGTGGTCGGCAAAACGCGGAATGCGGGTGAGCGATTCCACGTCGAGCCATTCATAGAGCAAAAAGCTCAGGTCGCGGCGCGACAGCAGCAGAGAAGACATGACGATGTTAGGGGGTGATTTCCGAACAGACGCTCCATGCCGTCCCTGCGCTGCAAGCGCGCGAGGGGCGACGATGTGAAACAGGCTCCCGTTTGAAGCGGGAGCCTGTGTCTTTAGAGCACCTCGAACAGACCAGCAGCGCCTTGGCCGCCGCCGATGCACATGGTCACGACCACGTACTTGACGCCGCGGCGCTTGCCTTCGATCAGCGCGTGGCCGACCAACCGCGCACCCGATACACCATACGGGTGACCCACGGCGATGGCACCGCCGTTGACGTTCAGGCGATCCATCGGGATGCCCAACTTGTCAGCGCAGTACAGCACCTGCACGGCAAAGGCTTCGTTCAGCTCCCACAGGCCGATGTCTTCGACCTTCAGGCCGGCCTTTTTGAGCAGCTTGGGGATGGCGAACACGGGGCCGATGCCCATTTCGTCCGGCTCGCAGCCCGCCACGGCAAAGCCGCGGAACACGCCCAGCGGCTGCAGGCCCTTGGCGGCGGCGACCTTGCCGTTCATCACCACGGCAGCGGATGCGCCGTCGGAGAACTGGCTGGCGTTACCCGCCGTAACCACGCCGCCCGGCAAGGCCGTGCGGATCTTCGACACGCCTTCGAGCGTCGTATCAGCGCGGATGCCTTCGTCAGCGGAGATCGTGACTTCACGCGTCATCAGCTGACCGGTCTTGGCATCGGCCACGCCCATCACCGTGGTCATCGGCACGATTTCGTCGTTGAACTTGCCGGCGGCAGCGGCAGCGGCAGCACGCTGCTGGCTCTGCACGCCGTATTCGTCCATGCGCTCCTTGGCGATGTTGTAGCGCTTGGCGACCATTTCCGCCGTCTGCAGCATGCTCCAGTAGATCTCGGGCTTGTGCTGGCTGAGCCAGCCTTCGCGCATCATGTGGTGGTTCATCTCCTGCTGCACGCACGAGATGGATTCCACACCGCCTGCGACGAAGATATCGCCTTCATCGGCAATCACGCGCTGCGCGGCCATGGCGATGGTCTGCAGGCCCGACGAGCAGAAGCGGTTGACGGTCGCGCCCGGCACGGTCACGGGGCAGCCGGCGCGCAGAGCGATCTGGCGAGCGATGTTGGCACCGGTCGCGCCCTCCGGGTTCGCGCAGCCCATCAGGATGTCTTCCACTTCGCCCGGCTCGATCTTGGCGCGCTCGATGGCGTGCTGGACCGCGTGGCCGCCCAGCGTGGCGCCGTGCGTCATGTTGAAGGCGCCCTTCCAGCTCTTGGCCAGGCCGGTACGTGCGGTGGAAACGATGACTGCTTCGGTCATGGTGTTGCTCCTCGTATCTGGTGGCGAGCGCGGCTTCTGTTGCGCGCCCGTTGTATTCCGTTATCCGTTCAGAACCTCGTGCGACTGCAACCGCGCGATGCCCGCATCCGTCATGTGCTGCCACGCCTGCGCGAGCGACCCATTCAGGTCAATCGCACGGCAGGCATCTTCGATGACAACGACTTCCAGCCCCGCAGCGCGCGCATCCAGCGCCGACCACGCCACGCAAAAGTCCGTGGCCAATCCAACGCAGAACACGCGCTTGATCCCAAGCTCGCGCAGGTAGCCCAGCAGGCCGGTCGACGTTTTGCGATCCGCTTCAAAGAAGGCGGAATAGCTGTCGATGTGCGGGTGATAGCCCTTGCGGACGATCAACTGCGCATGCGGCACGTCCAGCCCATCGGCCAGTGCGGCGCCGGTGCTGTGCTGCACGCAATGGACAGGCCACAGCACCTGCTGCCCGTACGGCAAATCGATCGTGCCGAACGGCTGCGTGCCGGCATGGTTGGCCGCGAACGACACGTGTTCGCGCGGGTGCCAATCCTGCGTCAGCACCACGCGACCGAATGCCTGGGCGAGCCGGTTGACGACCGGGATGACCTGGTCGCCGTCCGGCACGGCCAGCGCACCGCCGGGCAGGAAGTCGTTCTGCACGTCGATGATCAGCAGGCAATCGGTGGGCGTGAGTTGCATGGTGCGGTTGCGTCGCGTGTCGATTGATCAGCCGTTGAAGCCCTTGCCTTCGTCGGCCAGCTTCTGCAGCAGCGGCGCGACCTTCCACGCTTCACCGTGGTAACCCTTGCTGTAGCGATGCATGGTCTGCGCGACGTTGTACAGGCCGACGGTGTCTGCGTAGAGCATCGGGCCACCGCGGAACAGCGGGAAGCCGTAGCCGGTCAGGTAGACCATGTCGATGTCCGACGCCTTGGAGGCAATGCCCTCTTCCAGGATCTTCGCGCCTTCGTTCACCAGCGCGAACACCAGGCGCTCGACGATCTCTTCATCCGAGATCTTGCGGCGCGTGATGCCCAGATCCTTGGAGTGCTGGACGATCATGTCGTTGACCTGCTGGTTCGGGTACGGCTTGCGGTCGCCCGCCTTGTAGTCGTACCAGCCGCCGCCGGTCTTCTGGCCGAAGCGGCCCATCTCGCACAGCAGGTCGGCCGTCTTGGAGTAGACGATGTCCGGCTTGTCCACGGCACGGCGCTTACGGATAGCCCAGCCGATGTCGTTACCGGCCAGATCGCCCATACGGAACGGGCCCATCGCAAAGCCGAACTTCTCGATGGCCTTGTCGACCTGCTCCGGCAGCGCGCCTTCGTCCAGCAGGTAGCCGGCCTGGCGGCTGTACTGCTCGATCATGCGGTTGCCGATAAAACCGTCACACACGCCCGACACCACGGCCGTCTTCTTGATGGCCTTGGCCAGCTTCATGACGGTCGCCAGCACGTCCTTGGCGGTGTCCTTGCCGCGCACCACTTCCAGCAGCTTCATCACGTTGGCCGGGCTGAAGAAGTGCATGCCGACCACGTCTTGCGGACGCTTGGTGAAGCTGGCGATCTTGTCCACGTCCAGCGTGGAGGTGTTCGACGCCAGGATCGCGCCTTGCTTGACGACTTCGTCCAACTTCTTGAACACGACTTCCTTGACGCCCATTTCTTCAAACACGGCCTCGATGACGAGGTCGGCGTCCTTGATATCGTCATACGAGAGCGTCGGAGTCAGCAGGGCCATGCGCTGCTCGACCTTCTCCTGCGTGAGCTTGCCCTTCTTGGCGCTGTTCTCGTAGTTCTTGCGGATAGTGGCGACGCCGCGGTCGAGCGCTTCCTGCTTGGTTTCCAGCATCGTGACCGGAATACCTGCGTTCAGGAAGTTCATGGAAATGCCGCCGCCCATGGTGCCGGCGCCGATCACGGCAACCTTTTCGACCTTGCGCACCGGGGTGTCTTCCGGCACGTCGGGGATCTTGCTGGCCGCACGCTCGCCGAAGAAGGCGTGACGCAGCGCGCGCGATTCGGACGTGTTCACCAACTCGATGAACAGGTCACGCTCGAACTTGATGCCATCGTCAAAGCGCTTTTCCACCGCGGCCTGCACGGCGTCGACGCACTTGCCCGGTGCCGGGAAGTTCTTGGCGACGGCAGCCACCGTATTGCGGGCAAATTGCAGGAAACCTTGCGGATTGTCGTGCTCGACCTTGCGATCGCGGAGCTTCGGCAGCTTGCCTTCGGCAGCAGCCTTGAGCGCGAAATCAATGGCGCCGGCCATCAGATCGCCATCGACCATCTGGTCTAACAGGCCGCTCTTGGCCAGTTTTTCCGACAGGATGGGCGTGCCCGAAACAATCATGTTCAGAGCGGGCTCCAAGCCGATCGCACGCGGCAGGCGCTGCGTACCGCCTGCACCCGGCAGGATGCCCAGCTTCACTTCCGGCAGCGCGATTTGCGCACCCGGCGCAGCCACACGATAGTGGCAGCCCATCGCCAGTTCCAGGCCACCGCCCATTGCCACCGAGTGGATGGCCGCCACAACCGGCTTGCTGCTCGATTCCACCGCCTTGATGACAGCGTGCAGCGTCGGCTCCTGGGTCGCCTTGGGCGTGTTGAACTCGCGGATGTCGGCGCCGCCCGAGAAGGCCTTGCCTGCGCCGGTGATCACGATGGCCTTGACGCTGGCGTCGTCGCCAGCCTTGACCATACCTTCAACGATGCCCAGGCGCGTGGAGTGGCCAAGGCCGTTGACCGGCGGGTTGCTGAGCGTAATGACGGCAACGCCGTCCTGGACCTTGTACTCCGCTGTCATGCTGGTTCCTTTGGTGATGCGAGGGCCGGCTGGAAGGCGCACCACGCCTCGCGGTTGAACTGTCTCTCAACTATCGTTTTTTTAACGCGCGGTAGGTCCGCGACTCGACAAAGAATACACAAAATAGCACGGTCGTTCAATTTTTATTTTTGCGCTGCACGGCGCCATTCAATGGGCCATTCCGCGGGCAGCGCGGCGGGCTGCGAAAGGTTCAAACACATGTGCTGCAGCATCGATTTTTTGCCCGGCACATGACGGTTTTGATAGAGTCGCGCATTTCGTTCGCCGGGTGCCCATCAGGCGCGGGGACGTCTCGTCACATTTCGTCGATTCCGTTCGCGATCCGAGCAGAATCGTCCACTCTGTACACATGTCAGAACACGCTACCCCGTCTGCAGAGACGCCGGGCTTGCGCCGCACCTTGCGCGCGCGCCATCTCACCATGATCGCCATTGGCGGATCGATCGGTACCGGGCTCTTCGTCGCCTCGGGCGCGACGGTCTCGCAAGCAGGCCCCGGCGGCGCTCTCGCCGCCTACATCCTGATTGGCGTGATGGTCTACTTCCTGATGACCAGCCTGGGCGAGCTTGCCGCCTACATGCCCGTCTCCGGCTCGTTTGCCACCTACGGCGCGCTGTACGTGGACGAAGGCTTTGGCTTCGCGCTCGGCTGGAACTATTGGTACAACTGGGCGGTGACGATTGCCGTGGAGCTGGCAGCCGCGCAACTCGTCATGCACTACTGGTTCCCCGATGTGCCGGGCGTACTGTGGAGTGCGGTCTTCCTCCTCATCATGTTCCTGCTCAATGCCATCTCGGTACGCGGCTTTGGCGAGGCGGAATACTGGTTCGCGCTCATCAAGGTCGTCACCGTCATCTTCTTTATCGGCATCGGCCTGGCGATGATCTTCGGGATCCTGAAAGGCGGCCCGCAATCGGGCCTGCAGAACCTGACACTGGGTGACGCACCGTTCGTGGGCGGGCTGCCGGCGATGATCGGCGTGGCGATGATTGCGGGGTTCTCGTTCCAGGGAACGGAGCTGATCGGCGTGGCAGCGGGGGAATCAGCGGACCCGGCACGCACGATTCCGCGGGCGGTAAAACAGGTGTTCTGGCGCATCCTGCTGTTCTATGTGCTGGCGATCTTCATCATCGGCGTGCTGGTGCCGTACACCGATCCGAACCTGCTCTCGACGGAAATCACCAACATTGGCGTGAGTCCGTTCACGCTGGTCTTCAAGCATGCGGGCCTGGCCTTTGCCGCCGGGCTGATGAACGCGGTGATTCTGACCGCCGTGCTGTCGGCGGGCAACTCGGGCATGTATGCGTCCACGCGCATGCTCTACAACCTGGCCACCGAAGGCCGCGCGCCGCGCATCTTTGCGCAACTCACGAAGAACGGCGTGCCGCGCAATGCGCTGCTGGCAACCACCGCCGTCGGCGCGCTGTGCTTCTTGAGTTCGCTATATGGTGACAAGACGGTCTACCTGTGGTTGCTGAATACCTCGGGCATGACCGGCTTCGTGGCATGGCTGGGCATTGCCATCAGCCACTATCGCTTCCGCAAGGGGCTGGTGGCGCAGGGGCACGATCCGGCGCAGTTGCCGTATCGCTCGAAGTTCTTCCCATATGGCCCGCTGTTCGCGTTCGGGCTGTGCCTGATCATCACGCTCGGCCAGAACTATCAGGCATTCACCAGCGGCACGATCGACTGGCCCGCGGTGATTGCCACGTACATCGGCATCCCGGTCTTTTTCCTGATCTGGACCGGCTACCGGCTGGTGCGTGGCGGCGGCATCGTCCGCTATCAGGACATGCACTTCCCGCGCCCGCCCGTGGTGCGTGATCCGCTGGCCGGCCAGGACCCCGGCCCTGAGCTGCCGACCGTCGCTCCCCACACGCAGCAGTAACTCCGCTACCCGCCCGCCGTTTGCGTTGCATTCGGTGGGCGTTTTGATTTGGGCGCCGACCTTGGCGTCTGCCGCTATGCACACACCCATCACCCCTACCGGCCTCGAAGCCCAATCCGAACTGCGCCGACGCCTGCGCTCGCGCCACCTGATGATGATCGCCCTGGGTGGCGCCATCGGCACGGGGCTGTTCGTTGCCTCCGGTGCGTCCATTGCGCAGGCCGGCCCCGGCGGCGCTCTGCTCACCTACGTGCTGCTTGGCGCGATGGTCTATTGCCTGATGACGAGCCTGGGTGAACTGGCGGTGCATCTGCCGGTGTCGGGTTCGTTCGTGACGTATAGCCGGCTGTATGTGGAAGAAGGCTTCGGCTTTGCGCTGGGATGGAACTACTGGTTTGCGCTGGCGGTGTCGGTAGCGGTGGAGCTGGCGGCAGCGCAACTGGTAATGAAGTACTGGTTCCCGGGTGTATCGGGCATGGTGTGGAGCGCCGCATTCCTGCTGCTCATGTTCGGTCTCAACGCCTTCTCCGTGCGCGGCTTTGGCGAGGCGGAATACTGGTTCTCGATGATCAAGGTGGTGACCATCGTGGTGTTCCTGTTGATCGGCCTGGCGATGATCTTCGGCATCATGCACGGCGGGCCGCAGTCGGGCTGGCAGAACTTCACTGTGGGCGAGGCGCCGTTCGTCGGCGGCCTACCGGCCATGGTGGGCGTGGCGATGATCGCCGGGTTCTCGTTCCAGGGCGTCGAAACCATTGGCGTGGCTGCCGGCGAGGCGGAGAACCCCTCCGGCACGATCCCACGCGCGATCCGCCAGACGTTCTGGCGCATCCTGCTGTTCTATGTGCTGGCGATCCTGATCATCGGTGTGCTGCTGCCGTACACGGATCCGAGCCTGCTGCGCAATGAAGCGACGGATATTGCCGTGAGCCCGTTCGCGCTGGTATTCCAGCACGCCGGCTTGGCGTTTGCCGCCGGGATGATGAATGCAGTGGTGCTGACCGCGCTGCTGTCGTCGGGCACGTCGAGCCTGTATGTATCGACGCGGATCCTGTACGACCTGTCGCTCGAAGGCCAGGCACCGCGCTGGTTTGCCAAGGTGTCGCGCCATGGCGTGCCGATCCGCTCGCTGCTAGCCACTTCGGCCGTGGGCGGGCTGTGCTTCTTCAGCTCGCTGTTTGGCGATCAGGTGGTGTACCTGTGGCTGCTGAATACGTCTGCGGTGACGTGCTTCATTGCGTGGTTCGGCATCGCCGTAGCGCACTACCGGTTCCGCAAAGGGTTCGTGAGCCAGGGGCACTCGGTGGATCAACTGGCTTATCGCTCACCGTTCTTCCCCTTCGGGCCGATCATGGTCGCGATCCTGTGCGTGGTGATCATTCTTGGGCAGAACACCACGGCGCTGTTTGCACCGATTGCCAACTTCGGCCCCTTCGTTGCGACGTACTGCGGGGTGTTCCTGTTCGTGGTGATTTGGCTGGGATACCGCTGGAAGTTCAAGACGCGGTTTGTGAAGTATTCGGAGATGCAATTCAGTGGGGAGCATCTCAAGCGCGACAATTGAGCGCACCCCCTGTCAGACAGGGTGTTTCGTTCGGAAACATGATCAAAGCATTACCCAGCATGCGCTGGGAATACTTAAGATCATCGATCGGCAAAAGAAGCGACGGCCTGGCTCTCGAAAACCAGGCTGGCTAATGCTGACGCCAGATTCTGAACAGACCTCCCTATGTCGCGTATCTCGAAGCGCAAACTACCTGCGATGCCACCGAAAACTCTGGTGGCATCGCTGCTTTCAGCCATCGCACTGACTGCAACGGCTGCGCAACCCGCTCCAGCCGCCGCCAATGCCGCGACGCCAACGCAGCAAAGCAAATGCGACTGCGATTCTCCCCACCGAGAATACAAAGCGGCCGACACGCCGCAGACAACCGCACTGTTTGCCGCCGTCGACGCCAGTGGCGAGGCGGCGTTCTCTGCTGCGTTGGCGCAGGTAGACCACCCGGGCGACTACGCCCTCAACGGCAAGCCACTGCTTCATGCCTTGCTGACGCCACCGCGCAGCTTGCGCTCCAAGAGTGAGACCTACTGGAGCATGACGCCAGAGGAATCGGCGCAGCGCCGCCAAGCCTGGCAGGCGCTGCTGCCGGCGCGCACGCGCATGCTGGCAGCATTGCTGGCCACGCATCCTGCGCTGGATGATGCGACATACGAATCGCGCCGACCGTCCCTGCATCTGGCCCTGTTGTATGGCACGCCGGCGATCATGGAGATGCTGCTGGCGGCGGGCGCCAAGCCCGACCAGCGGGGCGAGAGCAACCGCACGCCGCTGGAGTTCCTGTTGAACCGCGACTTCGAGTTCGCCGTGCGCATGACGTATCTGCCCCGCTTGGTGGACCGTCCAGCCATGACGCGCATGGTGGTGGCGCTGTTCAAGGCCGGTGCCTCGCGACCCTACCTGTCGATGGAAGAGCGGCCCGACGCTGCAACGCTCAGTTGGCTGACCGACAAGCAGGGCCGGGTCCGGCCTGCTGCCGACCACCTGGCGTGGTCGCGGTTGGTGGAGCTGACTGAAGGCGCCGCGCCCTTGTTGGCATTGGCGGCAGTTGGCAGCAAGCCAGCCGATGACGACGGCCTCAACGCGTTGGTGATCGCCGCTTACACGGGCAATTCGGGTGCGCTGCCGTTGCTCATGGACTGGGGCCCGCACATCATCTCGGGCACAGCGTACGGAATCACCTACCAGCGCGACGCGTGGATGGACGCCGCGAAGGCCGCAATGGCGGGCGACCATCCGGAAATCGCACGGCAACTGCTGCGCAAAGGCATGCCGTTTGAGCAGAGATCCGAGCGCGTTGAAGGCACGTTCGTCAAAGTCGAGGCCAGCAACACGCCCATCCTGAACCTGGCGGCCAGCAAGGGAGATGTCACGACCTTGAAGCGCCTGCTGGCGCTGGGTGCACCGGTCGAGGGAGACCCCGCCGGACAGTACGGCACCAGCCCATTGATCGATGCCACGCAGGCCGGCAAGCCCGAGGCTGTGAAGGTGCTGCTGGCAGCGGGCGCCGATCCCCTCCTCACGCAGAGCAAGTACAGCTCGCAGTCCGCGCTGACGGTGGCAATCAAGGCGGATGACCCTTCCATGCTGCGCGAGTTACTGGCCGCATCCAAGCCCGACGCTCTGAAGACGTTGTTGCATGATCCTGCACGCTCGCCGGTCAAGGTGGTCCTGGAGCAGCGCTCCAAACACAGCGTCGAGATGTTGCGGCAACTGGTAAGCGCTGGCGCAGACCTCAAGACGCTGAATTCGAACGCGATTGCCCAAGCCCTGCGGAAGCGGGATACGACACTGGCGACGTATCTGATCGACGCAGGCGTACCAGTCAATCCGCCGGCCGGCGCGTCGGCGCGGGGCGAGGGTTATGTCGATTCGCCACCCTTACAGTTGGCGGTGACCTACAGGCAGAACGCCATCGTCGAGCAATTGCTTGCCAAGGGAGCCGACCCGTTGGCGTTGACGCCAGATGGCGCAAGCACCTTGTTCCAGGTGATCGCGCGGCGGGATGACGCCATGCTGGACCGCCTGCAGCGCGCAGGCGCCAAGCTGGATGACCCACGCCTACCCAAAGCGCCCACGGAATACGCCCTGCTGAACGCCGCGTTGTTGTCCGGCGACGCAGCCGTGCTCCGCCGCATCAGTCAGGCCAACGGCCAGCCGCCCGCCGACGCTTGCCTGCTCTCGGGTGCCGAAGACGTCTTGCTGGATACGCCCGGCTACTTTGCCGCGCTGCGAGAGGCGGGTTTCACGGGCGCGCACGATGAGTGCGTGCGGGATGCCGTTCCGTTGTCGCAGCGCGTTGTGCTCAGCCTGTTGAACGAACAGAAACTGGCTTTGGCACGGCACGACACCGTGGTGGATGTGCTCCGGCAACTCAAGGCGTCCGGGGCTGACCTGAATACGACTGTGCGTGACGGCGCTACGCCACTGGGCAGCGCGATCCAACTGGGCCGCGCAGAGCTGGCCGACGCACTGCTGGCGGCCGGCGCCAGCCCGGATGCCGCCGACGCGAGCGGCCGCAGCCCTGCCTGGATCGCGCTGGAAACCGGGCAGCCCGCCATGCTGGCCCTGCTGGCACGACGCGGCGCCCGCTTTGACAAAACCGCAGCGCCGACTGGCCAATCGTTCAGCACCACGCTGACCTGTCATGCCGCCCCCGCGTTCTCCACGGCTTTGAAGAATGCTGGCGTCAAGCTGAAACAGGTGGCA
The DNA here is from genome assembly GCF_000801955.1 of Ralstonia sp. A12. GTDB lineage: Bacteria > Pseudomonadota > Gammaproteobacteria > Burkholderiales > Burkholderiaceae > Ralstonia. The sequence continues at coordinate 33,287 of NZ_JSZO01000001.1, read as the reverse complement.
TGCGTTGCGCCGGTAACAATGCTCCCGAGCGCCAAGGGCGCCAGCAAGCAAGGCACTGCGATGAGCCTGCCCGGTCATTACTACCTGCAGGGCGTGCGTGAAGTTGGCAGCGAACTACAGTTGTCCAAGGACGGCCGCTTCGACTACGTGATGAGCTATGGCGCGGTGGACATCGTCGCGCAAGGCGCGTGGCGCAGCGATGGCAAACGGGTCTATCTCGATACCCCGCCCATCGAACCCCTCTCCGTCATTACTGGTGTGCACTCGCAAACGCAGGCTGGTGACCCCGCCGATCAGCTGACGGTTCGCGTCTACGTAAAGAACCGCCCGGTCAACGTAAAGGTGGCCATGTCGTCGGCGGATGCGGATTACGCAGGTGTGCCCGGGAAAGGGACCGACTCGGACGAAGCCAGCGGCGTTGCAGCGCCCATCGCGCCGGGCAAGTTGAAGGCGCTGTCCGTGTTCTTGCCGCTGCCATCAAGCAAGCGCTGGCATGCGGTGGATATCTCTGCGCTCGACCCGGCCACGCGCTCGGTTCGCATCGATCTGGCGTTGCCTGAATCCGCCAGCCGCTCCCCACTGCACGTGGTACTCGTGCAGAACGAGGATGGCTCGCTCGTCGATAACGAGCGCGGGCGACTGCGGTACGCGAAGCAATGACGCGTCCGCAGCCGTGTGGCGCCTCAGCCGAGGCGCCGCACCTTGCGATTACGGCCCAACCGATCGCAGCGTCGACAGGTTGATTGCGTTGGCCATCGCCGCATAGCCCGCGTCATTGGGGTGGAGGCGGTCTCCACTGTCGAACGCCGGCAGCAGGTTTTGCGGGCTTGCTGGATCACGCACCGCTGCATCGAAATCGACAACGGCATCGAATGCGCCGCTGGTGCGTATCCAGCGGTTCACCGCCTGGCGCGTCGCCTCTTTCTCCGGCGACCAGTAGTTCGGATATGGCACCTCCGAGCCCTTGAATGGCGTCAGCGTGCCGCCCATGATCTTGATGCCATGTTGCCGGCTACGCACGATGATCTGCTTGTACCCGTTGATGATCTCTTCAGCTGTCACGGGTGGGCTGGTGGGGGCCAGCGATCCGCCAGGAAAGCCGATGTCGTTGATCCCCTCCAGCAAGATCACCCACTGCACGCCCGGCAGGCTCAGGACATCTCGGTCATACCGGGCCAGCGCGCTGACGCCCGCCAGGTCTGCAAGAACACGGTTACCAGCAATGCCCTGATTGAGCACGGCGAACGCGCCCCACGGGCCATTACTGTTCAGGCGCCGTGAGAGCACATCCGGCCAGCGCTTGTTGGCATCGGTCGTGGAGTTCTGGCCGTCTGTAATCGAATCCCCAAATGCAACAACGGTCCGCGGCTGGTTTTGCGCCTCGACCAGCAGGCCGGACACATAGAAGCGGCTCGTGTATGGGGTTGGTGATGGCTGATCCGGCGAGGCCGTGTTGTCGCCACTCGAGACATAGGCGGTTTGCGCCGCGTAGTCATGGATCGTCCCCAGCGTCGTCGCATTGGGCAGGAACAGCGTGATGGCAACGTCCGACAACGGCGCGATAGGAAGATCGATCGGGTCGCTGATCAACGGTGCGCCAGCATGGAGCGTGGTGGAGGCTTTGCCGCCAAACGTGACAGTGCGGTCAGAGTTGGGGAGGATTTTCGCGCCCCCGGCAGACAGGGCAACATGCACCGGGCCGACGATCACGGGCGCCGTCCCAAACTCATTGCTCAGCCGCAAGCGCAGTTGATTACCGCCCACGCTGGCATGGACGATCTGCCGAATAGTCGTTGCCGCGGGAAAACTCTTAGGGGCAGTCGGATAGATGTTGCGATCTGCGCTGGCCGTCCAGGTCGCCACCCATCGGCCGTTGAATCCGTTTGCCCCGTTACCCTCGCCTGCATGTAGCGTTGAAGAGGCTACCGAGATAAGGGCAATCGCTGCTGCACGGCAAAGACGCTGTCGAAGAAGGCTTCTGCGCATGGTGTCTCCATTGAGAGTTATCGAATGAACCGGGCCGTGTCGAATGCATGACCCATTCGATGTCGTAATGACCAGCCACTCCAACTTCAAGGAGAAATTTGTCAACTGTTGGCTGCCGTTCGGCAAAAGAAAAGGCCCGCACGGTAATCCATGCGGGCCATCTTTCGAACATGGCGCAAAGCGCGGCGCTTACACCTTTACACCTCCAGCCACTCCTGCCGGACCTTCGCATCCGCCTTCAACTGTTGAGGCGTGCCCTCAAACACGATCTGCCCGTGGCCCATCACATACACGCGCTGTGAAATATCCAGGGCAATGGCCAGCTTCTGCTCAACCAGCAAGACAGAAATCCCCCGCTCCTTGAGTGTCTTCAGATACTCGCCCACGAGGGTCACGATCAGCGGTGCCAGCCCTTCGGTCGGCTCGTCGATGATGATGAAATCCGGATCGCCCATCAGCGTGCGGCACAGCGTGAGCATCTGCTGCTCGCCGCCGGAGAGCACACCTGCTGGCGTGTTCTCCCGCTCCTGCAACCGGGGGAACATGCGGTACATGTCTTCCAGCTGCCAGCGCGGCTTCGGCTGACTGGGGTTGCGCTTCTCGCCCAGCAACAGGTTCTGCCGCACGGTCAGCGTCGGGAAGATGTCGCGATTCTCCGGCACATAACCGATACCCTGATGCGCCACCTCGAAGGTGCGCATACCGCTGACGTTCTTGCCGCGCAGCAGGATCTCGCCTTCGTGCTTGACCATCCCCATGATGGACTTGGCCAGCGTCGAGCGCCCCACCCCGTTGCGCCCAAGCAGGGCGACGATCTCGCCCTCGCCCACGTGCATGTCGACGCCGTGCAGGATGTGGCTCTTGCCGTAGTACGCGTGCAGGTCGCGTACTTCGAGCATGGGAGTGTTGGTTGCCATCAATGCGCTCCTGCAGGTTCATCCAGCGTGGTGCCGAGGTAGGCCTCCTTCACGCGGCGGTTGTTGCGAATGGCTTCGGGCGTGTCGGTGGCAATGACTTCGCCATAGACCAGAACCGAGATGCGGTCGGCCAGGCCAAACACCACGCTCATGTCGTGCTCGACCATCACCAGCGTCTTGCCGACCGTGACCTTACGGATCAGGTCCACAGCATGGTCCGACTCAGAACGGCTCATGCCCGCGGTCGGCTCATCCAACAGGATCACATCTGCACCGCCCGCGATGGTGATGCCGATCTCCAGCGCACGCTGCTCGGCATACGTCAGCAGACCTGCAGCGGCATCGCGCCGGTGTGTCATGCCGATCTGCTCCAGCACTTCCTCGGCACGCTCACGTGCGTCGCGCAACTCGGCCAGCTTGTGCCAGAACGAGTACTTGTAGCCAAGCGACCAGAGCACCGCGCAACGCAGGTTTTCGAACACCGTCAGCCGATGAAAGATGTTGGTGATCTGAAAACTGCGCGACAGGCCTTTGCGGTTGATCTCAAACGGGGCGAGACCGCTGATCTCCTCCCCATTCAGGCACACGCTGCCCGAGCTGGCGGGGAAGCGGCCCGAGATCAGATTGAACGTCGTCGACTTGCCGGCACCATTTGGGCCGATGAGCGCATGGCGCTCGCCCTTACCGACGGTGAGGTTGACCCCTCGAATGATCTCGGTGGCGCCAAAACGCTTGCGTACATCGCGCAGTTCAAGCGCGGGGGTGGGTCCCAATGCGGGTTGACTCATGGTTGCGGCTCCTGCAAGGCGTTGTCCCAGGCGGTGCGCAGTTTTCCTGTTGCGGTACGCAGGCCGAAGGCGCCCACCAACCACAGCGCGGCGGTCACGACCCACGGCATCCAGGTGGTCGGTGCGACGGACATGCCGAACAGCGTTGCCACGCCGCCCGAGCCCTCGTCCTGCACGGCATAGATCATCTCTACGGTAGAAATTAGCGCCACCAGCAGGATCGCTGCCGGCACGAATGCCACGCTATAGGCCGGCAGCAGCGTCTTCAGCTTGCCGCGCCGTGCAATCGGCAAATGCATCACCAGCAGGCTGGCAATGCCGCCCGGTGCGTACATGACCATCAGCACGAAGAACAGGCCCAGATACAGCAGCCACGCCTTGGTGATCCCGGACAGCGCCACAGTAAAGAACACCGTGAGCACCGCGCCGATGATCGGGCCAAAGAAGCTGCCCATGCCACCGATGAACGCCGCCAGCAGCACCGCGCCCGAGCGCACGGCCGACACGTTCTCAGCCGTCACGATCTCAAAGTTGATGCACGACAGCGCCCCGGCAATGCCCGCGAAGAACGCCGACAGGATCACCACCAGGAAGCGCACGCGTTGCGTGTTGTAGCCGATGAACTCCACACGCTCGGGGTTGTCGCGCACGGCGTTGGCGATACGGCCCAGCGGCGTCTGCGTCCACGCGTACATCAGCGCCATCGAAATCAGGCACCACGCGGCGATCAGGTAGTACACCTGGCGCGCCGGCCCGAAGGAGACGCCCGCAAGCGCATCACCGATGCTACGGTTGGTCGACACCCCACCTTCGCCGCCGAAGAAATCCGGGAACATCAGCGCGCTGGCAAAGACCATCTCGCCGATACCCATCGTGATCATCGCGAAGGTGGTGCCCGCCTTCTTGGTGGTGACATAGCCGAAGATCACGCCGAACAGCGCGCCGCCCAGGCCGCCCACGATGGGCAGCAAGGCCACGGCCAGCGGCCCGGCGACGCCCAGCGTCTGCATGGCGCCGATCTTGTTGAGCAGATGCACGGCCATGAAGGCACCCAGACCGGCATACACCGCGTGCCCGAACGACAGCATGCCCGACTGCCCCAGCAGCATGTTGTACGACAGCGCGAAGATGATCATGATGCCCATCTGCGAGAGCAGCGTGATGGCAAAACCCTGCGGCCAGATGAGCGGCAGCACGATCATCACCAGCGCGGTGGTGCTCCAGATCAGCCAGCGGGCGAGGTTGACCGGCTTGAACTTCATCGTTCGCGCACGATCATTGGCCGCTTCATTGGTCGATGCGGCCCCTTGTTGTTTCGCTTGTTGGTGCATAGCGCGTTCCATTTAGCTCTCCCGCGTACCCATCAGCCCACGCGGGCGGAAGATCAGCATCAGCACCAGCAGCAGATACGGCAGCACCGGCGCAACTTGCGCAATCGTCAGGTTCCAGACCGAGATGAGCGGCACCTCCGGATTGAGCGTGACGCCGATCGTCTGCAGCACGCTCGTCACCGAAATATCCAGCGTGACAGCGAACGTCTGAATGCAGCCGATGAGTAGCGACGCGATGAAGGCACCAACCAGCGACCCCATGCCGCCCACCACCGCCACCACGAAGACGATGGAGCCGACTGCCGCCGCCATCGACGGCTCGGTCACGAAGGCATTCCCGCCGATCACGCCTGCCAGCCCAGCCAGCGCGCAGCCGCCACCGAACACCAGCATGAACACACGCGGCACGTTGTGGCCGAGCGCTTCCACTGTGTCCGGATGCGTAAGCGCTGCCTGAATGACCAGCCCGATGCGTGTGCGCGTGAGCAGCAGGAAGATGCCCACCAGCATCAGCAGCGACACCAGCATCATGAAAGCGCGGTACTTGGGGAACGACGACGTGAACAGCGTGAACAGCGGGCCGTCCAAGGCATCCGGCACGCGGTACGGCACGGCCGGCAGACCCCACACCAGCTTCACGCCTTCTTCAATGAGATAAGCCAGGCCAAAGGTAAACAGCAGCTCGGCAACGTGGCCGTAACGGTGCACGGTACGCAGGCCAAATCGCTCGACCACCGCACCCAGTGCGCCCACCAGCAGCGGCGCCACGATCAGCGCGGTCCAGAAGCCCAGATACCCGCTGACGACGTAGGCGAAATACGCGCCCAGCATGTAGAAGCTGGCATGCGCAAAGTTGAGAACGCCCATCATGCTGAAGATCAGCGTCAGGCCCGAAGACAGCATGAACAGCAGCAACCCGTAGCTGATGCCGTTCAAGAGATTGATGACTAGGAATTCCACGCTACAGCCCTCTCGGCAAGGCATGGACACGGCATACCGGTCCATGCCCTTGCTCGTTTAAAACATCGCCGCACGATAGCATCGGGCGGCCCTTCGGCACACCACCTACCGTTTCACATCCCCACGCTATTAGGGACGTTTCATCTGGCAGGAGGTCGGCTGCGACGCGATGTACTGATCAAGCACTGCATCGGTCTTCCAGCCGTAGCCCGTGTTTTCCTGGTCGTACTTGACGTTCTTGCCGTTGGTCTTTTCCCAGGTGGCGATGTAGAGCGGCTGCTGACCCTGGTGGTCAGAAGCGCGCATCTCGAAGGTGCCGTTCAGGCTGTCGACCTTCATGCCTTCAAAGGCCTTGGCAACCTTGGCGGGTTCGGCAGACTTGGTCTGCTTGACGGCCTTGGCCAGCATGGCAATGCCGGTGTACGAGGCCATCAGGTAGAAGTCGTCGTTGTACTTCTTCTTGAAGCCGTCGACGATGTCCGCGCCCTTGTAGCCGTCGTTGTTGACGTTCCAGTAGCCGACAAACTTCACGTGGTCGGCACCGGCTGCACCCATCGCAGTCGGCACGCCCGTGGTGGCGCCGTAGTAGGTGTAGAAGTTGGCGTTCAGGCCAGCATCCTTGCCCGCCTTGATCAGCAGTGCGAGGTCGCTACCCCAGTTGCCGGTGATGACGGTGTCCGCCCCCGACGACTTGATCTTCGAGACATACGGCGAGAAATCCTTCACCTGTGCCAGCGGGTGCAGGTCTTCACCCACGATCTCGATGTCAGGACGCTTGCGCTTGAGGTACTCCTTGGCCGCGCGCGCCACCTGATGACCGAACGAATAGTTCTGGTTGATCAGGTAGACCTTCTTGACCTTCGGATCTTTGGCCAGGAAGCTGGTCAGGGCCTCCATCTTCATGTCGGAGTTCGCGTCCAGGCGGAAGTGCCAGTAGTTGCACTTGCTGTTGGTCATGTCCGGGTCCACCGCCGCGTAGTTCAGGTAGACGATTTCCTTGCCCGGATTACGCTCGTTGTACTTGGCCACGGCGTCTTCCAGCGCCATGCCGACACTCGAGCCATTGCCCTGCACGATGTAGTGGATGCCCTGGTCGGCCACCTGCTTGAGCACGGTCAGGCTTTCCTGCGGCGAGAGCTTGTTGTCGAACCCCACCACCTCGAACTTGGTGCCGTCGCCAGCCCAGTTCTTCTGCGTGGCCATGTCGGCGATGTACTGCCAGCTGCGCAACTGGTTTTGCCCCAGCGCACCCATCAGGCCCGACAACGGGTCGATCCAGGCGATCTTGACGGTTTCGGCGGCGGATGCAGCAGCGCTCCCCAGCGCCCCACCGATTGCCACGACACTTGCAACAGCCACAATCAACGGACGGAACTTCGTCATGCGTGTCTCCTTCAGGTGGTGGAGGCAGCCGCGAGTCACTCTCCGGCGCACCTCTGGCGGGTACGTCGGCTGTTGGCGTCTCCAGGTTGCAACGCGCCCGGGCTTCATTCCACCGCGTGTCTCTTGCAGTGGCTGGCCCTGATCCGGTTGTCTTGCGTCCGCCGTCCTCACGCCCGGCTTGATGCTGGTGCGCGGGCGGCGGTTTCTGTTCTGACTGCTAGGCCTGTGCGGCCGGGAACTGGTAGTCCTTGAACTGCTCGCGCAGCTTGAGTTTCTGCATCTTGCCGGTGGCCGTGAGCGGAATCTCGGTGACAAACACCACGTCATCCGGAATCCACCACTTGGCGATCTTGCCCTCGAAGAACTTGAGCATCTCCTCACGCGTGAGCTCGGCGCCCGGCTTCTTCATCACCACCAGCAGCGGGCGCTCGTCCCACTTGGGGTGGTGGATAGCGATGCATGCGGCCATGTGCACGGCAGGGTGCGCGGCGGCCACGTTCTCCACGTCGATGGACGAAATCCACTCGCCGCCGGACTTGATCACGTCCTTGCTGCGATCGGTGATCTGCATGTAACCGTCGGCATCGATATTCGCCACGTCACCGGTCGGGAACCAGCCGTCCACCAGCGGTGAATGATCGCCCCGGTAATAGCTATCGATGATCCACGGCCCGCGCACGTAGAGATCACCAAAGGCCTTGCCGTCCCACGGCAGTTCGTGGCCTTCTGCATCGACGATCTTCATGTCGACGCCGTAGATGGCACGGCCCTGGCGTTCGAGCACGTGCTGCTTGGCTTCTTCGGGCAGGTCGGCGTGTTTGCCCATCAGCTTGCAGGTCGTGCCCAGCGGCGACATCTCGGTCATGCCCCAGGCATGGATGACTTCCACATCGAGCGATTTCAGCGTACGGATCATGGCCGGCGGCGCAGCCGATCCACCGATGACGGTGCGGCGGAATGTCGAGAACTTGAGATTGTTGGACTGCACGTGCTGCAGCAGCCCCAGCCACACCGTCGGCACACCGGCGGAGAAGGTCACCTTCTCCTGCTCGAACAACTCGTAGACGGAAGCGCCATCCAGCTTCGGCCCCGGGAAGACCAGCTTGGCCCCCACCAGCGGCACCGAATACGGCAAGCCCCACGCATTGACGTGGAACATCGGCACCACGGGCAGGATGACGTCCTGCGCCGAGCACCCCAGCGCATCCGGCAATGCCGAGGCGTACGAGTGCAGCACCGTGGAACGATGCGAATACAGCGCCCCCTTCGGGTTGCCCGTCGTGCCCGACGTGTAGCAAAGGCTGGAGGCCGTGTTCTCGTCGAACTGCGGCCAGGTGTATTCAGCGCTCTGCGCATCCAGCAACTCTTCATAGCAGAGCATCGGCACGCTGGAGTTGGGCATGTGCGCGCGATCCGTCATCGCCACCCAACCCTTCACGTTCGGGCAATGTGCCGCGATGCCCTCGATGAGCGGCACGAAGGTCAGGTCAAAGAAGACGTACTGATCGTCAGCGTGATTGACGATATAGGCGATCTGGTCCGGAAACAGCCGCGGGTTGATGGTGTGGCACACCGAACCCGAGCCGGACACGCCGTAATAGATTTCAAGGTGGCGATAGCCATTCCAGGCCAGCGTACCGACGCGCTCGCCGGGCTGCACGCCCAGTGCGGCCAGCGCATTTGCCAGTTGCTTGGAGCGATCCCGCACTTGCCGGTACGTGGTGCGATGGATATCGCCCTCGACACGGCGTGACACGACTTCAGTCGAACCGGAATTGCGCGCTGCATGTTCGATGATGGTCGAGATGAGCAAAGGGTTGCTCATCATTTGTCCCATCAGGGCCATGGTGTCTCCTAGAAAAACTGAACAACCGTTCTATTTTTTGGCCGATTGTTCCCGTGATCGTCTAGCACGTCAACGGGTTGTTGTTGTGCGCTGCCACATCGGCCCCCATGTTTACCCGGCCATCTGAAAAACCCTGCGAACCGTTGTGGTGCAAGGGTTCGCAGGCTGCAGCTTTTTTTACTGCCAAGTACAATACGCGATAGCGTTGCTGCGTCTCAACATGGCGTTTTCCCCTACGCAGAGCGCATTTTTCCGCACCGCGGCAACCACAACTCTTGACGATTCGGCACTGTTTTTGCGCCGTTTCCTGTGCTAATCGATCGCCCTGATTCATGCCGACTTCCCCTGCCGCCCTGCCTGACGATTCCCTTATCAGCACCTTCGACTGGTCGAGCCGCCCTGCTGCTGCCCCCGGATTCTCTGCATTGGGTGAGCGTTTTCTGACACGGTTGTCGCCCATGCCAATGTCCTCGGCAGGCGCGCCATATCTCGTGGGCTTCTCGCCCCAAGCGGCCGTGCCGCTGGGCCTTTCGCGTGCAGCGCTTGATACGCCTGCTGGGCTCGATGTGTTCACAGGCAACACGATTGCCGCTTGGAGCGATCCGCTCGCCACGGTTTACTCGGGTCACCAGTTCGGTGTGTGGGCCGGCCAGTTGGGCGATGGCCGCGCGCTGCTGCTGACTGAGCTGCAGACCGCCGACGGCCCCTGCGAAGTCCAGCTCAAGGGCGCGGGCCGCACACCGTACTCGCGCATGGGCGACGGGCGCGCCGTGCTGCGCTCGTCCATCCGCGAGTTCTTGTGCTCGGAAGCAATGGCAGGCCTCGGCATCCCGACCACGCGCGCACTGTGCGTGACCGGCACCGATGCGCCGGTCCGCCGTGAAGAGATCGAAACCGCCGCCGTGGTCACGCGCCTGGCGCCGTCATTCGTGCGTTTCGGTCACTTCGAGCACTTTGCCGCCAACGAAAAGTTGCCCGAGTTGCGCGCACTGGCCGACTACGTGATCGACCGCTTCTACCCGGACTGCCGCACCGCACCGCAGCCCTACCTGGCCATGCTGCGTGAAGTCGCCCGCCGCACCGCCGAGCTGATGGCGCAATGGCAGGCCGTCGGCTTCTGCCACGGCGTGATGAACACCGACAACATGTCGATCCTCGGCCTCACGCTCGACTACGGCCCGTTCGGCTTCCTGGATGGCTTCGACGCCAACCACATCTGCAACCACTCCGACACTGGTGGCCGCTACGCGTACGCCCAGCAACCGCAGATCGGCTACTGGAATCTGTTCTGCCTGGCGCAAGCCCTGCTGCCGCTGTTTGGCGAAGATCCCAACGGTTTCGTCGACTTGAGCGATGAAGCGCAGGCCCAACCCGCTATTGATGCCGCGCAAGACACACTGCTCACCTACCGTGACGGCTACGGCGCAGCCTTCCACGCCCGTTACCGCGTCAAGCTCGGCCTGTCGACCGCGCGGGATACCGATGAGGCCCTCCTCGGCGACCTGTTCAAGCTGCTGCACACACAGCGCACCGACTACACGCTCTTCTTCCGCCACCTCGCCGAGGTGCGACGCGACGACACATCCGCCGCGGCAGAAGCGCGCACCGTGCGCGATTTCTTCTTCGACCGCGCCGCCGCTGACGTGTGGCTGGCCGCCTATCGCCAGCGCCTCCAGACCGAGCCGCAAACCGATGAGGAACGCACTGCAGCCATGCACCGCGTCAACCCGAAATACGTGCTGCGCAACCACTTGGCCGAAATCGCCATCCGCCGCGCCAAGGAAAAGGACTTCTCTGAGGTCGAAAACCTGCGCGCCGTGCTGGCCCGTCCGTTTGACAATCACCCCGGCTTCGAGCACTACGCGCAGCCCGCGCCCGATTGGGCGTCGTCGCTCGAGGTGAGCTGCTCGTCGTAACCGGACATGCGGTACGCGTGATGTGCTGGAACTGACGCCATGCTCTAATCCGCGCCTGTCAGGATCGCCGCCGCAACACGACAAAACAACGTCAGCCGCCCACGAAGCGGCTGGCGACACCAACAAGGAGTCTCATCACATGACCGTCCAGAAAACCAACGCCGAATGGCGTGACCAGCTCTCCGACATTGAATACCGCGTCACCCGCGAAGCCGCCACCGAACGCCCCTTCACCGGCGAGTACTGGGACCACTGGGAGCGCGGCGTCTACAACTGCGTGTGTTGCGGCACGCCGCTGTTCGAATCGTCGACCAAGTTTGACGCGGGTTGCGGCTGGCCAAGCTATTTCCAGCCCATCAACGGCGAGGTGATCGCCGAGAAGACTGACCGTTCGCACGGCATGCTGCGCATCGAAGTGCAATGCAAGAACTGCGGCGCGCACCTCGGCCACGTCTTCGAAGATGGCCCTGCGCCGACCGGCCTGCGGTATTGCATCAACTCGGCTGCGCTAAAATTCGGCGATTGATCCTCCGCATAGGCCCGCACAAGCGCGTTCCCGCATGAAATTCCTGTTCGATCTGTTCCCGGTCATCCTGTTCTTTGCTGCCTTCAAGGTGGCCGGTATTTATGTGGCGACCACCGTCGCGATGGTCGCCACCGTGCTGCAGATCGCCTGGGTGTGGTTCAAGCACCGCAAGGTGGACGCCATGCAGTGGCTGTCGTTGCTCATCATCGGCGTGTTTGGCGGCGCAACGCTCATCTTCCACAACGACACCTTCATCAAGTGGAAGCCGACGGTGCTGTACTGGCTGTTTGGCGTCGTGCTGCTGGGCAGCGTAGTGTTCGTTCGCAAGAACCTCATCCGCGCCATGATGGAGCAGCAGGTGTCGCTGCCCGAACAGATGTGGGGCCGACTGAACCTGGTGTGGGCCGTGTTCTTCCTGGCCATGGGTGGCCTGAACCTGTACGTGGCCTACCACTTTGACACCGACGTCTGGGTCAACTTCAAGCTGTTCGGCTCGATGGGCCTGATGGTGCTGTTCATCCTCGTGCAGAGCGTCTGGCTCGCCCGTCACATGCAAGAGCGCCCCGCCGACAAAACTGTCGACAACTCGAAGGAACAGATCTGATGGCCGCAGACCCGCGCGAAATCGAGCGCCTGCTGCGCGAGGCCTTCCAGCCCATCCACCTTGTCGTTGAAGACGACAGCGCCAAGCACGCCGGCCACGCCGGCGCGGCCTCCGGCGGCGGACATTACAACGTCGAAATCGTCAGCTCAGCCTTCGCCGGCAAGAGCCGCGTTGCGCGCCATCGCATGGTGTATGATGCGCTGCACACGCTGTGGCCAGCGGCGATTCATGCCCTGGCGATCCGCGCGGTCACTCCCGAAGAAAACACGTAAGCGCATTCCACGCTCACTCGTCCTTCCCTCGAACGCAATCCCATGAAGATTTCCAGCCTCACCGCCAGCCTGCTGGCTGTTGCCCTTGCTGCGACCGTTGCACCCGCCATGGCGCAAAACGCCGCCGTGGTCAACGGCAAAGCCATCCCGAGCGCCAAGGTGGACGCGCTGATCAAGAAGTCGGGCCAGCCCGAATCGCCGGAGCTGCGCAGCAAGGCCCGCGACATGCTGATCGACCGCGAACTGATCGAGCAGGACGCCGCCAAGCGTGGCCTGCTGGAGCGCGACGACGTGCAAGAACAACTGGCCGCATCCCGCCTGAACGTGCTGGTGGCCGCCGAGTTCGAGGACTACGTCAAGAACAGCCCCGCCACCGAAGACGAACTGCAAAAGCAGTACGAGAAGATCAAGGCGCAGTTCGGCAACGGCAAGGAATACCACGCCCACCACATCCTGGTGGACAAGGAAGCCGACGCGAAGGCGATCATCGCCAAGCTCAAGGCTGGCGGCAATTTCGAAGCCATTGCCAAGGCCCAATCGAAGGACAAGGGATCGGGCGCCAACGGCGGCGATCTGGACTGGGCGAACCCGGGCACCTATGTGCCGGAGTTCTCAGCCGCCCTCACGGGCCTGAAGAAGGGTGAGATCACCCAGACGCCGGTCAAGTCGCAATTCGGCTGGCACGTGATCCGCCTGGACGACACGCGCGACGCGAAGATCCCGTCCTACGAAGAGGTCAAGCCGCAGTTGCTCGAAATGATGATGGGCGACCAGAACTGGCAACGCAGCAAGTTCCAGGCAATGCTGAAGGATCTGCGCGAAAAGGCGAAGATCCAGTAATCACCGCCCCGCAGGGGGCTGTAGAAAAGGGGCCTCGTGCCCCTTTTTGATTTTTGGGCCCAGGATCGATCGCACGCAACGTGAAACCCTTGCCCGGTCAATCAGGTATGCCTCAAAGCGCTTCTGAAGTGTTTGCTGAAAAGCGCTGAGATTTGTCTCATAATGTGCGCCCACGTGCGCCGGCTTTGCACTGCTTCGGTGCGCTCAAGAACGTCTGAAAACCAACCACGCCAGCAGGGGCTCATCCCGCCCGTCGCCAGAGCGAAACCACCCAAAAGGAAAACAGGAGATCCTTATGTCCAGCTTCAAGCACGCCTTCCGCCTCGCTGCGCTTGCCGCCATTCCGATGGCACTTCTGCAAGCCACCCCGGCGCTGGCCCAGGCTACCAAGTCGGTCGAAGTGCTGGCCATCGTTGAGCACCCGGCTCTCGACGCCATCCGCGACGGCGCCAAGGAACAGCTCAAGGCCGAAGGCTTCGACGCCGGCAAGAACCTGAAGTGGGAATACCAGAGCGCGCAAGGCAGCACCGCCACCGCCGCGCAGATCGCCCGCAAGTTCATCGGCGACAAGCCGGATGCCATCGTCGCCATCGCCACGCCGTCGGCGCAGGCCGTGGTTGCCGCCACCAAGAGCATCCCGGTGGTCTACTCCGGTGTGACTGACCCGGTTGCCGCCCAACTGGTCAAGAGCTGGGAACCGACGGGCACCAACGTGACCGGCGTGTCCGACAAGCTGCCGCTGGACAAGCAGATCGCCCTGATCAAGCGCGTGGTGCCGGGCGCCAAGCGCGTGGGCATGGTCTACAACCCGGGTGAAGCCAACTCGGTCGTGGTCGTCAACGAACTGAAGAAGCTCCTGACGGCCCAGGGCATGACGCTGGTGGAATCGGCTGCCCCGCGCACCGTGGACATCGCCCCGTCCGCCAAGAACCTGATCGGCAAGGTCGACGTGATCTACACGAACACCGACAACAACGTGGTGTCGGCGTATGAGTCGCTGGTGAAGGTGGCCAACGAAGCGAAGATCCCGCTGGTGGCCGGTGATACGGACAGCGTGAAGCGTGGCGCCATCGCCGCGCTGGGCATCAACTACTACGACCTGGGCAAGCAGACCGGTGCTGTCGTTGCCCGCATCCTGAAGGGCGAGAAGCCGGGCGCAATCGCCTCGGCCGGCAGCTCCAACCTGGAACTGTTCGTGAACGAAGGCGCCGCCAAGAAGCAAGGCGTGACCCTGTCGGCAGACCTGCTGAAGGACGCCAAGGAAGTCATCAAGTAAGTCGCAAGGCGCCGGACCGGCTTCCACCCAACGGAAGCCGCCCGGCGCGGGTCCAGCAGCCCGAATCCAAACGCGGTTATCCGCCGCATAATGGCCGGGCGCTCGCGCTCTACCCTCAAGCGTCCCCGTTCATCGCCTTCTTTGCCTGACGGCGTGGTGCCCAACCACCTCGCCCTACTCTGTCATGTCACTTTTTTCGTTACTCGGCGCCCTGGAGATCGGTCTGATCTTCAGTCTCGTGGCGCTCGGGGTGCTGATTTCCTTCCGCATCCTCAACTTCCCTGACCTCACTGTCGACGGCAGCTTCCCTATGGGTGGCGCTGTTGCAGCCACGCTCATCGCCGGCGGACACGATCCGTTCACGGCGACCCTGTGCGGCACGCTGGCTGGTGCCGCTGCGGGCTTCATCACGGGCTGGCTCAACGTGCGCCTGAAGATCATGGATCTGCTCGCCAGTATTCTGATGATGATCGCGCTGTACTCGGTCAACCTGCGCATCATGGGCAAGCCGAACGTGCCGCTCATTACCGAGCCGACCGTGTTCTCGCTGCTGCAGCCGGAATGGATGCCCGACTACGTGTTCCGCCCGGTGCTGCTGGCCGTGGTGGTGGTCGTGGTCAAGCTGCTGGTGGACTGGTTCTTCTCCACGCAGGTCGGCCTCGCGCTGCGTGCCACCGGCGCCAACCCCCGCATGGCACGCGCCCAAGGCGTGGCTACCGGCCGCGCTACGCTGGCCGGCATGGCGCTGTCCAACGCGCTGGTCGCCCTTGCCGGTGCGCTGTACGCGCAAACGCAAGGCGGCGCGGATGTGTCGATGGGTATCGGCACCATCGTGATCGGCCTGGCCGCCGTCATCATCGGCGAGACCGTGCTGCCGGCACGCCGCCTGGTGCTGACCACGCTGGCCGTGGTGGTGGGCGCGATCCTGTATCGCTTCTTCATCGCCCTGGCGCTCAACAGCGATTTCATCGGCCTGCAGGCGCAGGATCTGAACATGGTGACCGCCGCGCTGGTGGTGATCGCTCTCGTGCTTCCCGGTGTGCGCCGCAAGGTGTTCGGCAAGCTGGCCAAGAACGGCTCCAAGGGGAACTGACATGCTGAGCGCACAAGGACTCACCCTCACCTTCAACCCCGGCACGCCGATCGAAACCCGCGCGCTGCGTGGCCTGTCGCTGGAGATCCCCACAGGCCAGTTCGTGGCCGTGATCGGCTCGAACGGCGCCGGCAAGTCGACGTTCCTGAACTCCATCAGCGGCGACCAGTTGGTCGATTCGGGCAGCATCACCATCAACGGTGAAGACGTCACCCGCAAGACCGCCTGGCAGCGCGCCGACAAGGTCGCCCGCGTGTTCCAGGACCCGATGGCCGGCACCTGCGAGAACCTGACCATCGAAGAGAACATGTCGCTGGCCATGTGCCGCGGGCAGCGTCGTGGCTTCTCGTTCGCAACCAACCGCAAGTGGCGCGAGATCTTCCGCGAGCAACTGCGCCGGCTCGACCTGGGGCTGGAAAACCGCCTGACGGATCGCATCGGCCTGCTCTCGGGCGGCCAACGCCAAGCGGTGAGCTTGCTGATGGCCTCGCTGCAACCGTCGCGCATTTTGCTGCTGGACGAGCACACCGCCGCGCTGGACCCCAAAACGGCCGCCTTCGTTCTGGAGCTGACCGCCAAGATCGTCTCGGAAAGCAAGCTGACGACGATGATGGTCACGCACTCCATGCGTCAAGCGCTCGACTACGGCGACCGCACGGTGATGCTGCACCAGGGCAACGTGATCCTCGACGTGCAGGGCGAGGAGCGCAAAGGCCTCGACGTGCCGCACCTGCTGCAAAAGTTCGAGGAAACGCGCGGCGCCAAGGTGGACGACGACGCGCTACTGCTCGGCTGATGCCAGCGTCGCGTTCCAACGCACCATGAAGAACGGGCACCTTCGGGTGCCCGTTTTTTTGCACTGACGGAGTCATCTCCCCGCGCGGAGCCGCCTGCCTACAATGCACAGTCAACCATGATGTTTCCCGCATTCTCGAACACCTTGCCATGACCAAGGCACACCGTCCGGCCATCCGCATTGCGCCCGACCAGCACGAGCAGGACACGCCAACGCTTTCGCGAGGGCAGAAGTCATTCAACGCGCTGATCAAGCAGATCGAAAATCGGCGCAAGCGGCTGGCCGACTGGGAGGCCGCCACGACGCAGTTTCAGACGCGCTATGCCGGCGAGTTCCTGCCGCTTGCGCGGACCCACACCAACCTGAAGATCCGGCTGGTGCGCGCTCTGGACCAAGCCTACGAGCACGAGGCGCTCACCAAGCCCGAGCGTCGCAAAATATCCGCCCGCATCGTCGACCTGGCCGGCAATCTGATTGACGAAGACGCCAGCCTGAAAGCCATTTACAACAAGTACAGCGGAACGGACTTCGACCGTGAAGCCGCAGCACACACCGCGGAGATGAAATCGCGGCTGGAGGCAATATTCGGTGTCGATCTGGGGGATGACGACGATCTGCCTTCGCAGGAAGCGCTATTGCAACGCGCCCGTGCGCACGTCGAGCAACAGACCGCCAAGAAAGCCGCCCTCGCAAGCAAGCGCGAAGCCCGCCGAGCCGCCCGGAAAAAATCCCCCAAGCAGCTTGCGGAAGAGGCACGCGAGCAGGAGGAGCAGGCACAGATCAGCCTGTCCATCCGCGAGGTCTACCGCAAGCTTGCCAGCGCCCTGCACCCCGACCGTGAGCCTGATCCGCAGGAGCGCGACCGAAAGACCCGGCTCATGCAGCGCGTCAACGAGGCTTATGACAAGAACAACCTGCTGCAACTGCTGGAGCTGCAGCTTGAGCTTGACCACATTGACCAGCGCTCCATCAACCACCTCAGCGAAGCCCGGCTGACGCACTACAACGAGATCCTGAAGGACCAGGTGCGCGAGCTGGACCGGCAGATCCATCGTGCCGAGATGGGGTTCCGGCACACCTACGGATACCACCGGCACGGGGCGCTGTCTCCGGACGCGGTCTTGCAGCATCTCGCCACGAACATCGACGCGCTCCAGGTGAGTATTCGCAGCATCGAGCAGGACCTTGCAGCATGCGACGACATCATGCATTTGAGGCGCATGCTGAAATCCCGCACGCAGGCGCAATCAGCCGTTGACTGATGCCCTTTCGAGGAACAGTCCAATCCAGCAAAACGGGCACCCGAAGGTGCCCGTTCTCTTTACAGCGATCGGTAATGCGATCAGAAGCGGTGCTGCAGACCCGCCGTCACACCAATCTGGCTGTTGCCGTAGCCAACTACATCACGCGAGAGGCTCACGTTCTGGCCGTTCTGGGCCTTGGCGTAAGCCGCCGACAGATACGCCGTGGTGCGCTTGGACAGCGCGTACTGGCCGCGCAGCGAGAACATGATCGGGTCAGCCGAGTTGTTCACGCCCTTGATGTTCTGCTTGTACACCGCGCCGTACAGTGTGAACGCCGGCGTGAAGTCGTAGCTGGCGCCTGCCCAGTACATGTCGCTGCGCTGTGTGGCGGCGGCCGTGGTGAACGCGCGCTTGTAGTTGCGGTAGCCCGCGAACAGCTTCAGCGCACCGAAGTCGTAGCTGGCGCCAGCGTGGATGCCCTGGATGTAGTCGGTCGTATCAGCCGGCGTCACGCTCGTGCCTGCGCCGTTCTGGCGGTCCCACGTGGCAGCGGCCGAGAAGCCGCCCACGCTGTAGCCGATACCCAGGTCGTACTTGGACGAGCTCTTGAAGTTGCCTGCCGCCTCGCCAAAGCCCACGGTGGCGCCCAGCTTCAGGCCGCCGAACGTGCCGTCATAGCGCACGGCGTTGGAGGCGCGCGAGAACAGGCCGTCTTTGCGGTCACCCGTTGCCGTGGACGACGTGGCCCACGAGTAGTTCGGCGCGTAGCCCATCGGGTCGTACGGCAGCATGAAGTCGTATGTGGTGGTGAAGGTGCGACCGGCCACGACTTGGCCAAAGCCACCTGCCAGGCCAACCACTGCGCGGCGGTCGAACAGCGTGTTGTCGGTGTCCAGCTTGCCGGTGTCGACGGCGATGCCGCTTTCCAGGTTGAAGACCGCCTTCAGGCCGCCGCCCAGGTCTTCCGTGCCGCGCATGCCCCAGCGCGAGGTGTTCTTGCCGCCCGACACCAGTCGGGTGACGCCGCCACCGTTCGGGCCGGCGTGGTTCACGTACTCGATGCCCGAGTCGACGATCCCGTACAGGGTCACGTTGGACGATTGTGCGGCTGCAGTGCCGGCGGTGGCGAACGCAACTGCCGCCAGCGCCATCGAAGTCATTTTCATCAGGTCTCCCTTAATCGTTGTCCTGCCGCAAGCGCCGCTGTGACGGGGCCTTGGGGCGGCACGGATCGTATGAGGGGCGCACTTTCAGTTCACTTTCGATTGGCCGGAAATTGGAGGGGTGTACTCAGGGGGTATCGGGGGTTTCCCCTAGCTTCAAAACGTGCGGGGATGTCTGTATCTCTCTGCGGCTGATTGAGACACGTCCGATATGCGCATCCTGTTGGTGGAAGACAACCTGAAGCTGGCCAGCACGCTGGAAGAAGCCCTGAGCCAGGCCGGCTTTACGGTTGACTGCGTGCACGACGGCCACGCGGCCGATCTGCTGCTCACCACGCAGGACTACGCACTGGCCATTCTCGACATCGGCCTGCCACGCCTGGATGGGCTGGAAGTGCTGCGCCGCCTGCGCGCCCGCAAGAACCCACTGCCGGTGATGATCCTGACCGCACACGGCGCCGTGGAAGAGCGCGTGCGCGGCCTGAACCTCGGTGCTGACGATTACCTTGCGAAGCCGTTCGACCTGACCGAAGTGGAAGCCCGCGCCCGCGCGCTCATCCGCCGCAGCCACGGCCACGAGAGCACACAACTGCAATGCGGCCCGCTGCATTACGACGGCATCAGCGGCGCCTTCACACTCAACGGCGAGCTGCTCGCCCTCACCGGTCGTGAACGTGCCGTGCTGGAAGTGCTGATGCTGCGCGACGGCCGCGCCGTCAACAAAGCGGCCATCTCCGAGAAAATCTTCAGCATCAACGAATCCGTCAATGCCGATGCCATCGAGATCTACGTACACCGCCTGCGCAAGAAGCTCGACGGCAGCGGCGTGGCCATCGTCATGCTGCGCGGGCTCGGATACCTGCTGGAAGCGGCGGAAGGCACAGCCCCATGAGCCCGCCGAGCCTGCGCCGGCAGCTCTCGCTCTGGCTGCTGCTGCCGCTGCTGGGGCTGCTCGCGCTCGATGCGTGGCTGACCTACACGCGCGCCATGAACGCCGCGCACGTTGCGTTCGACCGCACGCTGGAAGCATCGCTCAAGGCCATGCGTGAAGGCGTGCGCCTGCGCGAGGGGCACTTCGCCATCGACCTGCCCTACCTGGCGCTGGAAATCCTGGAGTCCGAAACCGGCAGCAGCATCTTCTACCGGATCGCCGACACGGGCGGCAACACGCTCACCGGCTACAACGAGCTACCCCTGCCCGGCGGGCGTCAGCCCATGCCGTACCACACCGTCTTTTACGACACGACGTTCCGCAACATGCAGGTGCGCATGGCGGCCCAGCCGATACCGGTGCGCGATACGCAATCCGCACAGATCCGGCTCGTGTGGCTGCTGGTGGGCGAAACGCTGGAGCCACGCGAAGCGCTAGCGCACGAGATTTTGGCGGGCTCGCTGCAGCAGGAGGTGCTGCTGGTGGTGCTGGCCGTAGGCATTGTCTGGCTGGGCGTGCGGCGCGGGCTGCGGCCGCTGCGGCAGTTGAGCGAAAGCATGGCCAGCCGCGGCACCGATGAACTGGCGCCCCTGCCCCAGCACGGCTTGCCGGCCGAAGTCGCCCCGCTGGTCGAGGCGATCAACCAATACGTGGCGCGCCTGCTGCGCATGGTGCAGGCCCGCAAGCGCTTCTTTGCCGATGCGGCCCATCAGTTGAAGACACCACTCGCCGTGATCCAAGCGCAATCGGAACTCGCGCTGCGCGAGCCGGACGGCGATCGCATCCGCCGCCATCTGGAGCCACTGCACGGCACCGTGCGACAGGCGGCCAAGGGCGTGCAGCAATTGCTGTCGCTCTCAAGGCTGGAGCCGGACAGCGGCTACGCCCCGCAACTGCAACCGCTGCGCCTCGACACGCTGGCCGGCGACGTGGCGCTTGAGCTCGCGCCGGTCGCGCGCAAGGTCGGCATCGACCTCGGCTTTGAAGGCGACCCCGTCATGGTGGCCGGTGAGCCCCAATGGCTGCAGGAGATGATCGGCAACCTGCTCGACAACGCCATCCGTTACGCAGGCCACGGCGCCCGCGTAACCGTGCGCGTCAAACGCCAGACGATGGCCATGCTGGGTGACCAGGCTGTGCTGCAGGTGGAAGACGACGGCCCCGGCATTGCCGTGCCTGAGCGCGATGCGGTGTTCAGCCGCTTCTATCGCGGTGCCGCTGCGGCCGCCGCGCAAGATCAGGATGGCAGCGGCCTGGGCCTGGCCATCGTGCGGGAGATCGCCCGCGTGCATGGCGGCACCGTGGCGCTATCGGAAACGCCCGGCGGCGGGCTGACCGTGAGTGTGTGCCTGGCGCTCGCCCCGGTTGACGAGCCAGCAACCTGATCGCACGTCACCTGACGGGTTGCTGCAAGACAACATGGCCGGGCCGTAACAGTGTGTCGTGCCAGTTGCGGTGCACCGCTTCCGTGACGACGCGCCGCACCATTTTCAGGCGTGCAAGCGCGCCTCTCCTTGCCCTCGAATTGGTTCCATCCGGTCTGCGGCAGCCGCCACCGCACCTGCCCCGGCAGCGATCTACACTCAAACGATTGCGCCATCCACCCGAACACCCCGCCATGCTTGCCTGGGCAAGGCCCTGGGGCTTTTCCCTATTGTGGTGCCGGAGGGCCTTTTGCCCGCTCGCAGTGCAAGCTTAGTGACTCCAATTGGCTCTATCAAATAACCAGAATTGGGTCCACTTGGCAAAACAATGAGCCGCTATAGTCCTTCCACAGATCGTCACAACACGACATGTTGACCAGCCCGGCACACGCGGGAAACGGCAGGAGGCAGCAATGAAGACCGACGACGTGATCGTCAGCTTTCGCGGTGTACGCAAGACGTACGACGGCGAGACCCTTGTAGTCAAACACCTGGATCTCGACATCTACCAGGGCGAGTTCCTCACGCTGCTCGGCCCCTCCGGCTCGGGCAAGACAACGTGCCTGATGATGCTGGCCGGGTTTGAATTCCCGACCGGCGGCGAGATCCGCCTGGAAGGCGCGCTGCTCAATAACGTGCCGCCGCACAAGCGCAACATCGGCATGGTGTTCCAGAACTACGCGCTGTTCCCGCACCTGACGGTGGCACAGAACGTGGAATACCCGCTGACTGTGCGCAAGATTCCAGCCAGTGAGCGCGCCGACCGCGTGCACAAGGCCCTGCAGATGGTGCGTATGGAAGGCTTTGCCAAGCGCTACCCCGCACAGCTCTCGGGCGGCCAGCAGCAGCGCATCGCACTGGCCCGCGCGCTGGTGTTCGAGCCCAAGCTGGTGCTGATGGACGAGCCGCTGGGCGCGCTCGACAAGCAACTGCGCGAACACATGCAGTACGAGCTGAAGTCCCTGCACGAAAAACTGGGCGTGACCTTTGTCTACGTCACGCACGACCAGGGCGAGGCACTCACCATGTCTGACCGCGTGGCCGTGTTCGACAAGGGCATCGTGCAGCAGCTCGACACGGTGGACAGCCTGTACGAACGCCCCTGCAACGAGTTCGTCGCCAACTTCATTGGTGACAGCAACACGCTGCGCGGCACCGTCACCCGCATCGACGGCGACTACTGCGAGCTGCAACTCAATGACGGCGCCCGCATCATGGGCCGCAACATCGCCGGTGCCAGCGTGGGTGCCACCGCCACCGGCTGCATTCGCCCCGAGCGCATGCGCCTGATTGACGGCGCACCTGCCAATGGCAATGCAATCGCTGGCCAGACACGCGGCCTCGTCTACTTTGGCGACCACGTGCGCATGCGCTGCGCCCTGCCCGACCAACCCGAATGCTTCGTCAAGGTGCCGCTGGGCACGCGCGCGCTCGAAGGCTTTGCGCCCGGCGCGCCGATCCAGCTTGAGTTCGCACCCGAACACCTGCGCGTTTTTGCCTAAACCACGCGGGCACATCACCCGATGCGCCCACGTACCACGACCACAAGCCGTAACTACAAGCCAAAGCCAAAAGAGGAGCCAGGAATGAAACACATCGCGAAGATGCATCTGAGCGTACTTGCCGGCGCGTTCGCCATTGCATTCGGTGCGCACGCTGCAGAAGTCACCGTCGTCAATTTCGGCGGCGCCAACGGCGACGCGCAGAAGGCCGCCTTCAACAAGCCGTTTGAGACGCAGACCAGCAACAAGGTCACCGTGGTCGAGTACAACGGCGAGCAGGCCAAGATCAAGGCCATGGTGGAAGCCAAGCACGTCAACTGGGACGTGGTGGAAGTCGAATCCGGCGACATCGGCCGCGGTTGCGATGAAGGCCTCTTCGAAAAGCTCGACTGGAGCAAGATCGCCAAGAAGACCGATCTGATTCCCGAGTCGCCCAGCGTCTGCGGCGTGGGCTTCTTCGTGTGGTCGACCGCGATGGCGTACAACGCCGACAAGCTCAAGACCGCCCCCACCGGCTGGGCCGATTTCTGGGATGTGAAGAAATTCCCGGGCAAGCGCGGCATGCGCAAGGGTGCGCGCGGCAACCTGGAATTCGCGCTGATGGCCGACGGCGTGCCGGTCAAGGACGTCTACAAGGTGCTGGCCACCAAGGACGGCCAGAACCGCGCGTTCAAGAAGCTCGATCAGTTGAAGGCGAACATCCAGTGGTGGGAAGCCGGTGCGCAGCCGCCGCAGTTCCTGGTGGCGGGTGACGTGGTGATGTCCACCGCGTTCAACGGCCGCATCGACGCCGCGCAACGCGAAGGCAAGAACCTGAAGGTGGTCTGGAACGGCAGCATCTACGACCTGGACTACTGGGCCATCCCCAAGGGCACGCCCAATAAGGCGCTGGCCGAGCAGTACATCGCCTACACGCTGTCGCAGAAGCCGCAGCAGGAATACGCCAAGCACATCGCGTACGGCCCGGCCAACGTAGCGGCCATCAAGGCGCTCGATGCCAAGACCCAGGCCAACATGCCCAACTCGCCCGAGAACGCCAAGAACGCCGTGCTGCAGAACCTGCAGTTCTGGACCGACCACGGTGACGAGCTGGAACAGCGCTTCGCCTCGTGGGCGTCGAAGTAAGGACGTAGTGCAGTGACCGCGCGGATGCCCTGCCAACTTGATCGTGGCGCGGCGTCCGCCGGATGAATCTCCGCAGCATTTGGCGAGGCAGCATTGAACACCATGACGATCGCGGCTGAATCGGTTCCGGAATCGACGGCCAAACTCAAACGCGAACTGAAGAGCGCTGAGGCGCGCAGGCGTGCCATGGCGCTGGCCCTGGTGGCGCCGCTCGCCATCTTCCTGCTGCTGATCTTCGTTGTGCCGATCGGCGCCCTGCTCACGCGC
Source organism: Ralstonia sp. A12 (assembly GCF_000801955.1). Lineage (GTDB taxonomy): Bacteria > Pseudomonadota > Gammaproteobacteria > Burkholderiales > Burkholderiaceae > Ralstonia. The sequence continues at coordinate 9,097 of NZ_JSZO01000001.1, read as the reverse complement.
GCCGTGCAGAACCCCGAGGTGGCCGACGCGCTACCCAAAACGGTAGCCGCGCTCAAGAACTGGGACCGCAAGACCCCACCCGCTGATACCGCTTACGTTGCGTTAGCCGCAGACCTGACCACGGTGAGCGAAGGCGAAGCGATGGGCGCCTTGGCCCGCCGCCTGAACACGGAGATTCCCGGCTTCCGCTCGCTGGTCGCCAAGACCGCGCGTGCCATGCCGCTGGCCGACGACCAGGGCAAGGCGCTGACGCTCACGCCCGACCAGACCCGCGCCAAGCTCCTCGAACTCGACGAGCGCTGGGGCGACGCCACCTACTGGCAGGCCATCGCCAAGAACAGCAGCCGCACATCGCCGTTCTACCTGCTGGCCGCGCTGGACCACAAGCAAGACGCCTTCGGCCACATCGAAGCGACCGATCCCGACGAGCAGATCTACGTGACCGTGTTCGTGCGCACCTTCGTCATCAGCGCGATGGTCACGCTGTTTGCGCTGCTGCTGGGGTACCCGCTGTCGTACTGGATTGCGTCGCTGCCCGAGCGCCGCGCCAACCTGGTCATGGTGCTGGTGTTGATCCCGTTCTGGACCTCGATCCTCGTGCGTGTGGCCGCGTGGATCGTGCTGCTGCAGACCGAGGGGCTGATCAACCACGGCCTGATGGACCTCGGCATCATCAAGGAGCCGCTCGCACTGCTGTTCAACCGCGTGGGCGTGTACATCTCCATGACGCACATCCTGCTGCCGTTCATGATCCTGCCGCTGTACAGCGTGATGAAGTCGATCCCACCCACGTACCAGCGCGCTGCCATATCGCTGGGCAGCCATCCGTTTGCCGCGTTCTGGCGCGTGTACGTGCCGCAGACGTATCCGGGCATCGGCGCCGGGGCGCTGCTGGTGTTCATCCTGGCGCTGGGCTACTACATCACGCCCGCGCTGCTGGGCGGGCCGAACGACCAGATGGTCAGCTACTACGTGGCGTACTTCACCAACGTCACCATCAACTGGGGCATGGCGTGCGCGCTGGGCGCTCTGCTCTTGGCAGCCACCTTGGTGCTGTACGGGGTGTATGGGCGCTTCACGCGGCCCAAGGTTCGCGTCGGTTGAACGGAGCGCATTGACTATGAAACTCGCCAAACCGATGTTCGCCCCACACACCTCGCTCATCGAGCGCATCTGGTACTTCGCGCTGCGCGGCCTGGCCGTGCTGACGCTGCTCTACCTCGTGCTGCCGGTGCTGGTGATCGTGCCGCTGTCGTTCTCGTCGAGCACGTTCCTCTCGTACCCGATTCCGAGCTATTCACTGCGGTGGTATCAGAACCTCGTCACGTCGGATGAATGGCGCATGGCGGCCAAGAACAGCTTCATTGTGGCGCCCGCAGCTACGATCGTGGCAACGGTGCTCGGCACGCTTGCCGCCATCGGCCTGAACAAGGCGGACTTTCGCGGCAAGGCGCTGCTGATGGCCGTGCTGGTGTCGCCGATGATCGTGCCGGTGGTCGTGGTGGGCGTGGGTATGTATCTGTTCTTCGCGCCGCTGGGGCTGGCGAACACATATATCGGGCTGATCCTCGCGCATGCGGCGCTGGGCGTGCCGTTTGTGGTGACCACCGTGCTGGCCACGCTGCAGGGCTTCAACCACAACCTGGTGCGCGCGAGCCTGTCGCTGGGTGCGAACCCGGTCATGACCTTCTTCCGCATCACCCTGCCTGTCATCGCACCGGGTGTGATTTCGGGTGCGCTGTTTGCCTTTGCTACGTCGTTCGACGAGGTCGTGGTCACGCTCTTCCTGGCCGGCGCCGATCAGGTCACGCTGCCGCGCCAGATGTTTACCGGGATTCGCGAGAACATCTCGCCGACGATTGCTGCGCTGGCGACGATTCTGATCGTGTTCTCGACCTGCCTGCTGCTGACGTTTGAGTGGTTGCGCGGGCGGGCGGCGGCCAAGGCGGTGGCCTGAACATCACCTCGCGGGCTGCCAAGCGCAGCTCGCCTGTCACGACTCCATCGATACCGTTGCACCGGCCAATCGGAGGCGGATTTACCTAGAATTCGCCCGAGGCCGCCATCCGGCCCGCATCGGGCCGTTGCCCGACATTTCGTTCGCCGCGCTGTCCGATATCGAGGGCCATCGATGATCTTCCTGAAGACACTGCGCAGATTGGCGCGGATGCCAGTCGCCCTGGCAGCACTCATCACCTTTGGCTGCGCCTCGCGCATCGCCGATGCCGCAGACATCTGGCTCGCTGCGGTCGACCCCGTCGTCCGCGCCGCCCACCACTGGGACGCGAGCGCGGACTACATGGACCTGTTCCTGCCCGACGCGCCCTGGGCCACGGTCGCCAAGCACACGCGCGTCTTCAAGATCGGGCCAGGCTTTGCATCGCAAGGCAGTGATGCCGACCTGAAGCAGCTCTTTGCCAACCTGCAACGCAGGCATATCGCGCTGGCGCTGGAGATCGGCCTGCTGAGCATCTCGGATCATTGCCACGAAAAAACCGAAGCCTACGGCGAACCCGGCCTGGTCGAACGTGTACTGCAGCGGATCAAACGGCTCGGCGGCCACCTTGATTACCTTGCGATGGACGAGCCGTTCTTCTATGGCCATCAATATGCGGGGCCCGATGCGTGCAAGTTGTCCGCATCGCAGTTGGCACAGGACATTGCGCCCAATGTCGCCATTGCAAAGACAATCTTCCCCGGCATCAAGATCGGTGATGTGGAGGTGGTCTACGATTCAGCGGCGTTTCTCGACGCTACCAAGGAGTGGATCGACGCCTACGCCAAGGCAACCGGCACCCCGCTGGCATTCTTCCATGCGGATGAAAGCTGGTCGCCGCAGGCAACACAGCAACTGGTGCCGTTGGCCGCGTTTCTGAAACAACGGCAGATCCATTTTGGCGTGATCTATAACGCCGGCCCGCAAGGGACGAGCGATGCGCTCTGGGCGCAAGCCGCCACCCGGCATGCAGATCAGGTAGAAAGCGAACTCGCCTTGCAGCCGGATGATGCGCTGTTTCAGACCTGGGAGCCGTTTCCGACACGCCTGCTGCCGGAAACGGAAAGCGGCACCCTGACCAACATCGCGCTTCGGTATCTGCGCGCACCCAGCCGCCTATCACTCACGCAAAAAGGTGCCCGCCTAGAGGGCCGACTGACTGACGGAAAAGGCACGCCGGTTGCGCATGCGGCCATCCTGCTCAGCACGTTCGGAGACACAAGTCACGACGGCGGCATGGTGCGAAAGACCGTCACCGGCAAGGTCCCCGCCAACGCGCGCGCCGCTGTGCTTGCGGTACGCGTCAACCAGGAATTGAGTTGCATGGCCTGTACGGGCGCCGTCGTCGCAAGGTTGGGCCCCGCCACCTACCGGGAAACCACCGAGGGCGGCGAGACGGACCAGCGCTTCACGCCCGCTGTCATCGATGTGTCGGCAACGCATACGATGGCCACGAACTCGGCCAAGTTTCCCATTCAGCCCGATGCCGGCTTCACGTTCGAGATACCCGTGGCTGTTCGGACACAGGCAGAACACGCCAGCAGCGTCGGCGTGCTGTTCGTCGACGCGCTGGGGCACGAAGTGCAGCGAAGAATGATCCGCCTCGAAACCACCGAAGCACAGCTCGGCACAGCCGAAACCGATACCGACGGCAGGTTTGCATTCGCGTTACGCCCCGGATTCGCGGACGGGACTCAGCCCGCCTTCACGGCCCAGTTTGACGGCTCCGACACGCTCCGGGGAGCTTCAGCGCGAAGCTTGCCTCGCGACTGACCAGGCCGTCCGGCGCGTTGCGCTTTCACGCATCGAGCCCGGGGCCTGCCAGCTGGACTGTGCCTGCTTACAAGAACATGCCGCCCGAGGCTTCGATGCGTTGAGCATTGATCCAGCGGTTATCCGGCGACAGCAGCGACGCCACCACACCACCGATATCGTCTGGCACTCCAGCTCGGCCCAACGCCGTGTTGGAGGCCACCATCGCATTCAGATTGGCGTTATCACGCACGGCACCGCCGCCAAAGTCCGTCTCGATGGCACCCGGTGCGACTACGTTCACTGCAATGCCGCGCGCGCCGAGCTCCTTCGCCAGGTACTTGGTCAGCACCTCGATCGCGCCCTTCATCGCCGCATACGCGCCGTAGCCCGGCAGAGCAAAGCGCGCCAGCCCCGACGAGATGTTCACGATGCGTCCGCCATCGGCCATGAGCGGCAGCAGGATCTGCGTGAGGAAGAACACGCCCTTGAAGTGCACGTTCATCAGTTCATCGAACTGCACTTCGGTTGTCTCGGCCACGGTGGCGTGCACGCCAACGCCCGCGTTGTTGACAAGGAAATCGAAACGCTCAGCCTTCCATTGCGCCAGCACACCGCGCACGGCATCGGCAAAGGCCGGGAAGGTGGCGATCTTGCCGGTGTCGAGCTGCAGCGCGGCAGCGCGACGGCCCGGGGCAGTCACCTCGGCCACCAGGGCATCGGCTTCCGCGCGGTTGCTGCGGTACGTGAAGATCACGTCGGTGCCGCGCTGGGCCAGCTTCTGGACCATGTTCTTGCCAAGACCGCGGCTGCCGCCGGTCACGATGGCGATGGGGGGGTGGGATTGGGTCATGTTGCTCTCCGTCGGGTTAAGGGTGTCGAACACCGTGAGAGCATGGTATTGGGCGACAAACGAAGAATAAATCTCGCCTATCCTATTGCTGTGTTTGCTCACAGATAACAATCGACTCGCTACCGTCATGTCCACCAACCGACTCGAAGCCATGCAGATCTTTGTGCGCGTGGCCGAACTCGCCAGCTTCACGCGTGCCGCAGAAGCCCTGAGCATCCCCAAGCCCGCCGCCTCGGTAGCGGTGCAGCAACTGGAAACGATGCTCGGCACCCGCCTGCTGCACCGGACCACCCGCAAGGTGCAACTCACGCAAGACGGCCAGACTTTCTACGAGCGCTGCCAGGACCTGCTGGCCGACATGGACGAGCTACAGACTATGTTCCGCCAGAGCCCGCAGGCGCTACGCGGCCGCTTGCGTGTGGACATGCCGGTGGGCGTCGCCCGCCGCATTGTCATCCCCGCCCTGCCCAGCCTGCTGGATGCGCACCCTGAGCTGGAAATCGAACTCTCCAGCACCGACCGCCGCGTCGACCCGGTGCGCGAAGGCTTTGATTGCGTGCTGCGCATCGGCACCCTCACCGACAGCAGCCTGATCGCCCGCCCGCTCGGCCAGCTGTCACAGATCAATTGCGCCAGCCCGGCATACATCGCCCGCTACGGCATGCCGAAAATGCTGGAAGACCTCGACCACCATCGCATCGTCCACTACGTGCAAACGCTGGGCACCAAATCGCCGGGGTGGGAGTACACCGTGGATGGCCGCTCCGCATTTAGGCCCATGCAGGGTGCGGTGACGGTCAGCTCGGCCGAGAGCTATGACGCTGCGTGCCGCGCGGGGCTGGGGATGATTCAGGCGCCGGTGTATGCCGGGCTGTCATCTGCCATTGCGGATGGCACGCTGGTGGAGGTGCTGCCCGATTTCCGGCCGCCGCCGATGCCGGTGTCGTTTGTATATCCGAACCGGAGGAATCTGCCGGTGCGGGTGCAGGTGTTTATGAATTGGATGGAGGGGTTGTTGAAGGGGTATATGGCGGAGCGTGGTTCGGGGGGCTAGGGAAATCGCTCCTCAGATAATCTGCCGACGGACAAGGAGCACCATGAAGAGCCAGAACACCATGCCAAGGATGGCAACTGGGTCCTGCCCCACTCGCTTTGGATCGCAGCACATCGACCTCGCGCCTGGAGCGGATTGCGCCCGCCATTGGCCTTGACAGGAATCGGTGGCACGAAGAAATCGAACAGGTCAGCTCCTTTCCATTTGAGAAGCCGCTGAACCTATAAAATACGGACTCGCCACGATTCCCGTGGCAACCGCACTCAGCACCCATGTTACGTTTAAGCGAAGTCAAACTCCCTCTGGACCATGCCGAAGACGATCTTGAAGCCGCAGTTCGTGCGCGCCTCGCGGATCTCGGCGTAGCGGCAGACGGGCTCGTCCGTTACACCGTATTCCGCCGTGCCCACGATGCACGCAAGCGCTCGGATATCAAGCTGACCTATATCGTCGACGTCGAAGTCAAGGACGAGGCGGCCGTGCTCAAGCGGATCGCCGGCAAGCCGCATTGCGGGGTGACGCCGGACATGACCTACCGCTTTGTTGCGCAGGCACCCGAGCACATGACGCGTCCGCGTCCGGTGGTGATCGGCATGGGGCCGTGCGGTCTGTTCGCGGGACTGATCCTCGCGCAGATGGGGTTCCGTCCCATCATCCTCGAACGTGGCAAAGCCGTGCGCGAGCGTACCAAGGACACCTTTGGCCTGTGGCGCAAGAGCGTACTCAACCCGGAATCCAACGTGCAGTTTGGCGAAGGCGGCGCTGGGACGTTTTCCGACGGCAAGCTGTACAGCCAGATCAAGGATCCGCACCACTACGGCCGCAAGGTGCTCGAGGAATTCGTCAAGGCGGGCGCACCGGAAGACATCCTGTATCTGAGCCGACCGCACATCGGCACGTTCCGCCTCGTCAGCATGGTGGAAAAAATGCGCGCGACCATCCACGAACTGGGCGGCGAAGTGCGCTTCGAAACCCGGGTGGACGATATCGAAATCGAACAGGGCAAGGTGCGCTCGCTCAAGCTCTCGAACGGTGAAACGCTGCGGTGCGACCACGTCGTGCTGGCCGTTGGCCACAGCGCCCGCGACACGTTCCAGATGCTGCACGATCGCGGTGTTTATGTCGAAGCCAAGCCGTTTTCACTGGGTTTTCGCATCGAACATCCGCAGGGGCTGATCGATCGTGCCCGCTTTGGCAAGTTTGCGGGCCACAAGGAACTCGGCGCGGCCGACTACAAGGTGGTCCACCACTGCAGCAATGGCCGGGCGGTCTACAGTTTTTGCATGTGCCCCGGCGGCACGGTGGTCGCGGCAACCTCTGAGCCGGGCCGCGTCGTCACCAATGGCATGAGCCAGTATTCGCGGGCCGAGCGCAACGCGAATGCGGGCATCGTCGTCGGCATCACGCCGGAAGACTATCCCGGCGGGCCGCTGGCGGGCATCGCGTTTCAGCGCAAATGGGAAGAGCGGGCATTCGAACTCGGCGGCGGCAACTACCAGGCGCCCGGTCAACTGGTTGGCGATTTCATCGCCGGCCGGCCGTCGACGTCGCTTGGCTCCGTCATGCCGTCGTACAAGCCGGGCGTGCACCCGACCGATCTCAGCACGGCACTCCCTGACTACGTGATCGAAGCCATCCGTGAGGCGCTCCCCCAGATCGATAAGAAGATCGCAGGCTTCGCGATGCACGATGCCGTGCTCACCGGCGTGGAGACGCGCACTTCGTCACCGATCCGGATTCGACGCAAAGACGACTACCAAAGCATGAACGTCGAAGGTCTGTATCCGGCCGGCGAAGGCGCCGGATATGCCGGTGGTATCTACTCGGCGGCCATCGACGGCATCGAAGTGGCGCAAGCGGTGGCACTCAATCTGACATCGACGCACGCGTCCTGATGTGTGGGAACGAGGGCGGCTGGCGAGCCGCCTCACGAGTGTGATCGTCTCGTCGACCCGGTACGCGAAGGCTTCAATCGCATGCTGCGCATCGGCCCCTCACTGGCAGCAGCCTGATCGCCCGCTACGGCATGGCAAAGAGGGCTTGCCGCTGCCCGCAACCTAACCCTCGCCCCCGTCATGAAAGCTCTCCAATACTGTGCAATGTGCGCGCTACTCGCCTGTAGCGTCGCCCTCGCATCGCCCGATGAAGATCGGCTCGGCAAGGCGCAAGGCTATCCGCTTGCGCCAAGCGCGGCACGCATCCACGACGCCCAATACATCGTGGGGGCCTTCAGCGGCATGGACCATATCTCGCCGTCTTGCGAACTTGCGCCGGCCGACAAACCGGCGCCATTCAAGATCGCAGAAAAGGAGGCGGATGTCCGGTATCGCTTCCGCAACCATGACTACACGCTGGCGGACTACATGGAGCATCAGCGCGCGACCGCCGTGCTGATCGTTCAGGATGGCGTCATCCTGGCTGAGCATTACGGCTACGACCGTACCCAAGACATGCGCATGCTGTCCAACTCGATGGCCAAGACGCTGGTGGCACTTGCCATCGGCAAGGCGCTGGAGGATGGAAGCCTGCGCTCGCTGGACGACCGCGTTGACCAATACGTGCCCGGGCTTGCGGGCACGCTGTACGGCGCAACGCGCATCATCGATCTTCTGCGCATGGCCTCTGGCGCGAAGTACGTCGAGGACTACACCCCCACCGACGACCGGGCTCGCTTCCTCAAAACGGCAGCCAGGCAAGGCGTGCTCGCGGCAGCCGCCCAAGTCAACGAGCGCGCCGATGCGCCGGGCACGCGTTTCAACTATGCGGGCGTGCAAACCGAAGTGTTGGCGCTGGTGCTGCAGGCGGCTACGCAGCGCAGCCTGTGCGACTTCGTTGACGACAAGCTATGGAAGCCGATGGGGGCACAAGCGAAGGCAACCTATCTTGTGCGCGAATCCGACGGATCCGCGTTTGCCCAGGGCGGCTTCAATGCGACGGCTCGGGACTACGCGCGCCTCGGATCCATGCTGGCCAACGATGGCGTGGTGCAAGGCCAGCAAGTCGTGCCGCGCGAGTTCCTGTTGGACATGACCGACGCATCCCGCCAGCCCGATCCGTTTCGCCCTGGGCAGATGGTCTATCACGGCAGCCGCTACTACGGCTATGGCTTCCAGGTCTGGCTTCCGCCGGGAGAAGCGCGGCGCTTCGTGCTGCTCGGCATCCATGGACAAGCCATCTACGTGGACCCGCGATCCAGGCTGACCATGGTCCATCTTGCGGTGGGGCAGGATGCGGCGGGCGATGCGAGCGGCGCCCATTTAGGCGCAGAGCGGGAGGCGTTGTGGCGCGGCGTTGTGGAGAGGTTTGGGCGCTGAAGCGCGGGATGCTGGGCACCAACTCGCCGGGGTTAGCGAGGGCGCAGGTGTTTATGGGCCGGATGGAGAGGTTATTGGGGCCGTATTTGGGGGGCGCAGTTAGGGAGCGCCGGGCCTGTCCGAGATTT